>NZ_CP034550.1 GCF_009498035.1 Saccharothrix syringae | reverse complement strand
CGGGGACTTCCACGACGTGGACACGGAGAATAGAGGCATCCACAGAGTTATCCACAACTGTGCACGAACGCGAGTCGGAGCGCACCGGTCCCCCGGTTGCTTTCCGAGCGGTGCTGCGGTGTGCGGTGGCGTCCCGCGCCTGCCCGCCCCTCCCCGCGAAGGCAGCACGCTAACAAGGTGCGGCCCGCTGCCACAAGGCGTACCGCTCCGCAAGCGTTTTACGTGCCGGTTCGGCGGCGTCCCGCACCCGGGTGCGACCCCGATTTGAACCGGGCCCCCCGGGCTGCGTACCCTCGTACCGTCTCCCGCTGGCCGGAGCGCTGCTTCGCGCGCCTGTAGATGGGCAGGGGACGACCACAGACCTGCTTGGCAGTTAAGCACCGGGAGTCCGACCGTGAGCAAGGGTAAGCGCACCTTCCAGCCCAACAACCGCCGCCGTGCCAAGACCCACGGCTTCCGGCTGCGCATGCGCACCCGTGCCGGTCGCGCCATCCTGGCCGCGCGCCGCAGCAAGGGCCGCAAGCAGCTGTCCGCCTGATCGTCGCGGCACCGTGCTGCCCGCGGTCAACCGGCTGACCCGCAGCCAGGACTTCGGCCTGGTGGTCCGCCGGGGCCGCCGGGCCGGTCGGCCGCGCCTGGTGGTGCACGTCCTGACCCCGACGGGCAGCAGCACATCGGCACAGCCCACCTTGGAACCCTCCAAGGTGGGCTTCGTCGTGAGCAAGGCCGTGGGCAACTCGGTGGTCCGCCACCGCGTCAGCCGCAGGCTGCGCCACGTGGCGCGCGACCGGCTGCACCTGCTCCCGCCCGGAACTTCGCTGGTCGTCCGCGCGTTGGCACCGTCGGCCGACGCGGACAGCGCCGAGCTCGGCCGCGACCTCGACGCGGCGCTGCGCAAGGTGCTGCGATGACGACCACCCAGGCGAGCCCCGCCGTGCGGCTCCTGCTGCTGCCGGTGCGCTTCTACCGGAAGTTCGTCTCGCCCGCGCTGCCCCCGACCTGCCGCTTCCACCCCAGTTGCAGTGCCTACGCGGTGGAGGCGTTGACCGTCCACGGTGCGCTGCGCGGCTCCTGGCTGACCCTGCGCCGGCTGGGCCGCTGCGGCCCCTGGCACCCTGGTGGCCTGGACCCGGTCCCGCCCAGGCGGAACGCGGTCCCCGACCTTCCTGCCGAGGAGTAGCTAGTGCTCAACTTCATCTACTACCCGGTGTCCTTCATCCTGTGGTGTTGGCACTGGGTGTTCGGCCACATCTTCGGCGAGTCGAGCGGGTTCGCGTGGGCCCTGGCCGTGGTGTTCCTCGTCTTCACGCTCCGCGCCCTGCTGTTCAAGCCGTTCGTCGGCCAGGTGCGGTCGATGCGGAAGATGCAGGAGTTCGCGCCCGAGCTGCAGAAGATCAAGAAGAAGTACGCCAACGACCGGCAGCGCCAGGCCCAGGAGATGCAGAAGCTCCAGGCCGAGCACGGCGTGAACCCGCTGGGCGGCTGCCTGCCCATGCTGGTGCAGATCCCGGTGTTCATCGGCCTGTTCCACGTGCTGCGCTCGTTCAAGCCCGGCTGGGGCGAGGTCTACTTCTTCGACGCGCAGGGCGTGCAGTCGTTCGTCAACGCCAAGCTGTTCGGCGCCAACCTGTCGACGTTCATCACCATGCCCGCCGAGCAGCTGGCCGACTTCGCCACCTCGCGCAACTCGGTGCTGTTCGTCTCGATCCCGCTGATGATCGTCGCGTCGATCGCCACGCACTTCACCGCGCGGCACTCGGTGCGCCGCCAGACGCAGGCCGCGGCGGACAACCCGCAGACCGCGATCATGAACAAGCTGACGCTCTACATCTTCCCGCTGGGCGTGCTGGTCGGCGGCCTGTTCTTCCCCGTCGCGATCCTGCTGTACTGGCTGAGCAACAACGCGTGGACGCTGGGCCAGCAGTACGTGGTCTACCACCGCATCGACCGCGAGGAAGAGGCCAAGAAGGTCGAGGCGACCGCGCAGCGCCAGGCGCTCGCGCCCAAGCCGGGCCAGAAGCCGAAGCCCGGGGTCAAGCCGCAGCAGCGGAAGCCGGCGGCCCAGTCGCAGGTCACCCGGCAGCAGGCCACCCAGCAGCAGGCCACCCAGCCGTCGGCCGCCGACGAGCCGGCCAAGCAGGACGACGTGCCGAGCGGGTCCACCGGGACCGCCAAGCCGTCCACCGAGATTCCCGGCCTGAGCCCAGGCCGATCCGCGGGCAAGAAGCAGGGCAACAAGAAGCGTCGTTGACCCTGGAGAGGAGACATCGTGTCGGAGACGTTGCAGGCGGCCGACGTGGACGCGCCCGAGGCCGAGCAAGCCCCGGCGGCGCGGTCGGGGAACTCGGAGGACCTGCTCGTCCAAGAGGGCGACATCGCGGGGGACTACCTCGAACGACTGCTCGACCTGCTCGACTACGACGGCGACATCGACCTCGACGTCGAGGCCGGTCGTGCGATCGTCAGCATCGACGGCGGTGACGACCTGGAGAAGCTGGTCGGTCCGCGCGGCTCGGTGCTGGAGTCGCTGCAGGAGCTCACCAGGCTCGCGGTGCAGCAGGAGACGGGCGTGCGCAGCCGGCTCATGCTGGACATCGCCGGCTGGCGCGCGGGTCGGCGGGCGGAACTGGCCGAACTCGGCCGCACCACCGCCGAGAAGGTGCTGGCCAGTGGTGAGAAGGTGCGGTTGCACCCGATGACGCCGTTCGAGCGCAAGGTCGTGCACGACGCCGTCGCCGCCGTGGCGGGGGTGCACAGCGAGAGCGAGGGCGAGGAGCCGCAGCGCCGCGTGGTGGTGCTGCCGAAGCCCTGAGTTGGGCGTGGCCAGGAGGCCCCGGTTCTCCCTGTTGGGGGATCGGGGTCTTTTGTTTTGGTGGGTGCGGGTGGGCGCGTGGGGCGGCGGTGGCCTGATGGTGGTTCGATGGGCTGAAGGCAGGTCGGTAGTGGGAGGCGGTGGTCGGTCCGGCACCGAAGCTGATGGTGGAGTTGGCTGAGAGGCGGTGCAGCGGTGGGAGGACTGGGGCAAGGACCTGACGTGCGGGTTTAGCAGTACGGGTCACCCGATGCGGTGATCAATGTACGAAACCTGGGGTCTCTGGACTCGGTTGAATATGAAGGAACCCCGACCCGACCACCGCACCTCCGCAACCTCCACCCCCCCCGCCCACTTCCACCCCACCCCGCCAGCCCTCGCCGCCCCTCCCCCACACCTACTTGCGCCCACCCCACCCCTGTCCGCATCACCCGCCGGCACATGCCCCACGGCCCACGGCCCACGGCCCTGCAGCCTCGTGCCCCTGCGGTTGGCACCCCGCGGCTTCACGCCAAGCTCGGCGCCCAGCTATGCCGACACCACGCTCGACGCTCATCCGTGCCCGATGCCCATCTGCGCCCGACGCCTGCCCGCGTCTGACGCTCACCCGCACCAGACACCTGCCCGTGCCTGACACCCGCCCGCGCTTCTGGCCGCCGATACCCCGTTCCCCCTATGCCCATAGCTGCCTGCCCGATGCTCTGCCTGTGGGCCTTGCCCGTCTCCCCTTCCGCGCCTCCTTCAGCGTCCCGGCATCTGCCCCAGGTGCACCTCTACGCCGCTGCTCCTGCCCTCTCCCCCGTCGCGCTTCTGCGCTGACGCCCGCCATCTCGCGCTGGGCCCGCCGCCGCTGAGGGGCGTGGCGCCCCGCATCCCGCCGCTACCGCGCCAGTACGAGGTACCGCTCGTCCGTCACCTCGCGACCCCACAGCGCCGGGTTCGTCAGCCGCCGCAGATGGCCGGGGCCCGCCAGTGCCAGGCAATCCTCCGCGGTCAACCCGGCGCCGGTTGACCAGTGGCCTTCCACCGGCACCAGTTGGCCGTTGGGCTTGAAGAGGGTGCGCCACCGCTGGAGTGCGGTTGCCGGGGCGGGGAGGGCCCACAGCACGTGCCGGGCGAGGACCACGTCGAACGTGGCTGGGGGCCACGGTGGGGTTGCGGCGTCGCCCTGGTGGAGCTTGGCGCCCGGCACCTTCGCGCGGGCCGCTTCGATGATTCGGGGGGACAGGTCCAGGCCGTGCACCTCGTGGCCTGCCTCGGTGAGCAACGCGGTCAGGCTGCCGGTGTCGCAGCCCAGGTCGGCGATTGCCGCGGGCGCGGGTGGCAACAGGGGCAGGAGGAGGTCGGTCCACGCCTGGCGGACGGCGGGTGGGCGCAGGCCGTGGGTCGGGGTCTTCGTCGAAGGTGGCCGCCTGGGTGTCCCAGTGGTGCTGGGTGGCGAAGGTGGTCAGCCACGCCCGCTGTTCGTCCGTCTCCGGGACGTCCCGGTCGCGTGCCTCGGCGATCGCCTGCCACGCCGTTGACGGGGACGCGCCGTCCATCACGAGCTGTGCGCCGGTCAGGAGGGACGAGCGGCCGATGCCGCCCCAGTGGTGCGCCGGGACGTGGCGGCTGGCTTGCATGTCCTTCAGTACGGCGTCCGGAGTCAGGGGTGTGGTGGGGACGCCGAAGTCGGGGATGGGGATCCAGTGGAACGCCATGCCTGCTTCGCGGGCCGCCTCCTCCGCGTCGAGCAGGTCGAGTTACGCCAACTCCTCCCGCGTCAGGACGCACACGATCACGTCCGCCCCCAACGCCCGGACGTGGTCGACGCTCTCCGGGTGCCCCATGGTGCTCAGCGCCCCCGGTCGCATCGCGTACATCGCACTCCCCTTCCCCTCGCCACGTTTCACGTGAAACGGTCGCGGCATGAGTGAGATCATCCGCAAGCTCCGCGTCGCCGCCTACGCCGTGATCATCGACGACAGCCGCCTGCTGCTCTCGCGCTGGCTCGGACCCGACCGCCCGCGGTGGATCCTGCCCGGCGGCGGGCTCGACCACGGTGAGGACCCGTGCGACGCGGTGGTCCGCGAGGTCTTCGAGGAGACCGGCTACCACGCGTCCGTCGACCGGCTGCTCGGCATCCAGAACGTCTACGGGCCGATGGCGGTCAACGGGGTCGAGTACGACTACCACCGCATCCGGATCATGTACGAGGCTCACGTGGTCGGCGGCGAACTCACCTTCGAGGTCGGCGGCTCGACCGACCAGGCCGCGTGGTTCCCGCTCGACGAGGTGCCCGACCTCGACCACGTCGAGTCGGTCGACTACGCGCTCGCACTCCTCCGCTCCACCCCCGCCGACGGTCGGATCGCGAGTTTCACGTGAAACACGCGGAACTCGCCGGGGCGGATTTGGCGTGTCGGCGGGGTGATCCGTCATAGTGGGCACCGGCACATCTCGCGGGGCCCAACGCCCGCCGACGAGAGGCCGGACCCCCATCACCCACACCGACCTCGCGTGTGGTTTCACGTGAAACGTCCCGGATGGAGTCATGGTCGAAGAGGTGGAAGATCGCGCGAGGCGCGTGTTCGGTGACCACTACGACAAGGCGGTCGCCCTCGCGCACCTCCTCACCGAGCACGGCGTGGAGCGCGGGTTGATCGGTCCCCGCGAGGTCGACCGCCTCTGGGAGCGCCACCTCCTCAACTCGGCCGTCGTCGCGGAGCTGTTCCCCGAGCGCAGCCGCGTGGTGGACGTCGGGTCCGGCGCCGGCCTGCCGGGGCTCCCCCTGGCGATCGCGCGACCGGACCTCGACCTCACGCTGCTGGAGCCGATGGCGCGCCGGATCGCGTGGCTGACCGAGTGCGTCGAAGCGCTCGACCTCGGCAACGTCACCGTGCTCCGGGGGCGCGCCGAGGAGGGGCCGGTGCGCGACCGGCTGTCCGGCAGCGACGTCGTGACGGCCCGCGCGGTGGCCCCCCTCGACCGGCTCACGCGGTGGTGCCTGCCGCTGCTGCGGCCGGGCGGCCTGCTGATCGCCCTCAAGGGCGAGAGCGCCGAGGAGGAGCTGACCCGGGACGCCGAGGCGGTGCGCCGGGCCGGTGGCACCCGCGCCCGCGTCACCACCTGCGGCGCGGATGTGCTCGACCTGCCGACGACCGTCGTACTCGTGGAGCGCGACGACCAGAAGAGCGGCCGTGACGGCGCGCGTCGCAAAAGGAAGGATCGGTGAACGTGTACCCCGACCCCTTGCAACCGGTGTTCCAGGCGGCCGGTGTTCCACGTGAAACAGGCGCGACCACGGCAGGCGAAGTGCCCCCGACCAACGCGGACCCGGCAGGAGACAGCACCGTGTGGACCCCCATCGCGGAAGAAGCGGCACGCGCGACCCGCGTCCTCCACCCCGACTCGCTCCAACTCCCCCGCCCGGCGCGCCGCCGGGTCTTCACGGTCGCCAACCAGAAGGGCGGCGTCGGCAAGACCACCAGCACGGTGAACCTGGCCGCCGCGCTCGCCATCCACGGGCTCAAGGTCCTCGTGATCGACCTGGACCCGCAGGGCAACGCGAGCACCGCCCTGGCCATCGAGCACCGCTCCGGCACGCCATCGGTCTACGAGGTGCTGATCGGTGAGATGTCGGTCGCCGAGGCGGCCCAGGTGAGCAACCAGTCCCCGAACCTCTACTGCGTGCCCGCCACGATCGACCTCGCCGGCGCGGAGATCGAACTGGTCTCGATGGTCGCCCGGGAGTCCCGCCTCAAGGAGGCGCTGAGCCCCGAGGCGCTGGACCCGATCAAGCCGGACTACGTGTTCATCGACTGCCCGCCGTCGCTCGGCCTGCTGACCGTCAACGCCATGGTCGCCGCGCAGGAGGTGCTGATCCCGATCCAGTGCGAGTACTACGCGCTGGAGGGCCTGGGCCAGCTCCTGCGCAACATCGAGCTGGTGCAGGCGCACCTGAACCCGATGCTGAACGTGTCCACCATCCTGCTCACCATGTACGACGGCCGCACGAAGCTGGCCGACCAGGTGACCAGCGAGGTGCGCGGCCACTTCGGCGACACGGTCCTCAAGACGGTCATCCCGCGCAGCGTGAAGGTCTCCGAGGCGCCGGGGTTCGGTCAGACGGTGCTCACCTACGACCCCGGTTCGCGGGGCGCGATGAGCTACCTGGACGCGGCACGGGAGATCGCCGAGTTCGGCGCGGAGATGGGGACGGCATGACGGAACAGCGCAAGGGTGGTCTCGGCCGAGGTCTCGCGGCCCTCATCCCGAGCGGTCCCCCGCCGGGCACGCCGGCGCCGACGCCGATCCGGGCGGTGCCCAACGGTACGTCGGCCACCCCTGTGCACGAGACGTCGGCCGCACCCTCCGGTGAGGTGGCCGGGGCGACGTACCAGGAGCTGCCGGTCACCTCGATCCGGACCAACCCGAAGCAGCCGCGGCAGGTCTTCGACGACGAGGCGCTGCGCGAGCTGGAGCACTCGATCCGCGAGTTCGGGCTCATGCAGCCGATCGTGGTGCGGCCCACCGGGCCGGACAGCTACGAGCTGGTCATGGGTGAGCGCCGGTGGCGGGCGACCCAGCTGGCGGGGCTGAAGACGATCCCGGCGATCGTCCGGCGCACCGCCGACGACGTGATGCTGCGCGACGCCCTGCTGGAGAACATCCACCGCGTCCAGCTCAACCCGCTGGAAGAGGCGGCGGCCTACCAGCAGCTGTTGCAGGAGTTCGGCGTCACGCACGAGGAGCTGGCCGACCGCATCGGCCGCAGCCGCCCGGTGGTCACCAACACCATCCGGTTGCTCAAGCTCCCCCTCCCCGTGCAGCGGCGGGTCGCGGCGGGCGTGCTGTCCGCCGGGCACGCCCGCGCGCTGCTCGGCCTGGACGACCCGGGCGTGCAGGAGGAGCTGGCGACCCGGATCGTGGCCGAGGGCATGTCGGTCCGCGCGACCGAGGAGGCGGTGACCCTGGCGAAGGGCGCCGAGCCGGCCAAGGCGAAGCAGGCGCGGCGCAAGCCGATGCAGGCGCCCGGCCTCCAGGAGTTGGCCGAGCGGCTGTCGGACAACTTCGACACGCGCGTGAAGGTCGAACTCGGGCAGCGGAAGGGCCGGATCGTGGTCGAGTTCGGCTCCGTGGACGACCTGGAGCGGATCATCTCGATCATGTCGCCGGAAACGACAAATCGGGCACGATCAACGGACTAGGGATCACCCCAGGCTCTTATGTCACGGTGACGATTACGGCCCGCGTCCGAAAGGACGCGGGCCGTAATCAACGAAAACCTCGGCTAACGAGCCACCGCGCGCTCGACCAACCCGGCGTAGATCTCGCCCAGCGACTCCCCCGCCGCCTCCACCGCCATCGGCAGCAACGACGTCTCGGTCAACCCCGGCGAGGAGTTCACCTCCAGGAAGTGGACCGTCCCGTCCGGCGCCACGATCGCGTCCGTCCGCGACACGTCGCGCAGGCCCAGCAGCCGGTGCGCCGACACCGCCAGTTCCCCCACCGCCCGCGACGCCTTGTCGTCCAGCCGCGCCGGCGCGTGGAAGTCGGTCAGCCCCGCCGTGTACCGGGCGGTGTAGTCGTAGACCCCGCTCTCCGGCACGATCTCCACCGCCGGCAGCGCGTACGGCCCGTCCGGACCGTCCACCACCGCGACGGCGACCTCGACACCCTCCACGTACCGCTCGGCGAGCACGGTGTCCCCGTACGCCAGGCAGCCGACCATGGCGGCGGGCAGCTCGGCCGCGTCCCGCACCACCCGGGCACCCAGCGCCGAGCCGCCCTGGTCCGGCTTGAGCATCAGCGGCAGCCCGAGCCGGTCGACCATCGCGTCCAGCACCGGCTGCGCGCCCAGCTCCCGGAACGTCGCGTGCGGCAGCACGGCCCACTCCGGCGTGGCCAGGCCGGCGCGGGCCAGCTCGGCCTTGGCCGTCGGCTTGTCCCACGCCCGTCGGCACGCCCGCGAGTCCGTGCCGACGAACGGCACGCCCACCAGTTCCAGGATCGTCTGCACCGACCCGTTCTCGCCCTCGCCGCCGTGGAGCGCCACCACCACGGCGTCCGGCCGGTGCTCCCTCAGGCGGGTGAGCAGGTGCGCGTCGGCGTCCCACTCCTCCACGACCAGGCCGACCGAGCGCAGGGCCGCGGAGAGCCTGCGACCGGACCGCAGGGACACCTCCCGCTCGTGCGAAAGGCCACCGGACAGCACTGCGACCCAGCGGTTGGACAACTTCTCTTCTCCTGATCAGGCGGTGTCGGGCGACGGGGTCTGGGGACCCTGGACGGCGCGGCCCGGGGTCGGGCCGAACGTCTCGTGCAGCTCCATCTCGTCCTTGAGGACGTTGGCCAGCCGCCGCACGCCCTCGCGGATGCGCTCGGGCGTGGGGTAGCAGTACGAGATGCGGAGCTGGCGGCTGCCCAGGCCGTCGGCGTAGAAGCCGGTGCCCGACGCGTACGCGACGCGCTGGGTGACGGCCCGCGGCAGCATCGCCTTGGTGTCGATGCCCTCGGGCACGGTGATCCACACGTAGAACCCGCCGGAGGGCTTGTTCCACGTGGAACCAACCGGCATGTGCTGCTCCAACGCGGAGATGGCCGCGTCGCGCCGCTCCCGGTACGCCTCGCGGTAGGTCTTGATCTGGCCCTTCCAGTCGTGCGTGGCCAGGTAGCGGGACACGATCATCTGGTTGAGCGTGGGCGGGCACAGCGTGGCCGACTCGGCGGCCAGCACCAGCTTCTCGCGCACGGCGTGCGGCGCGAGCACCCAGCCGACCCGCAGGCCGGCGGCGAAGGTCTTGGAGAACGAGCCGAGGTAGACCACGTTGTCCGGGTCGGTCGACCGCAGCGCCGGGTAGGTCACCCCGTCGAAGCCGAGCAGGCCGTACGGGTTGTCCTCGACCACGAGGATGCCGTGCGCCCGGCAGATCTCCAGCACCTCGGCCCGGCGCGCGACGGCGAGCGTCACGCCGGCCGGGTTGTGGAAGTTCGGGATCGTGTAGAGGAACTTGATCCGCCTGCCGGCCCGCTCGACCGAGGCGATGGCCTCGCGCAGGTTCTCCGGCACCAGGCCGTCCGCGTCCATGGCCACGTGCACGACCTGCGCCTGGTAGGCGGAGAACGACCCGAGCGCGCCCACGTACGACGGGCCCTCGGCCAGCACCACGTCACCGGGGTCGCAGAAGATCCGGGTGACCATGTCCAGGCCCATCTGGGAGCCCACGGTCACCACCACGTCGTCCGGGTGGGCCTTGATGCCCTCCAGGGCCATGACCTCGCAGATCTGCTCGCGCAGCTCGGGCACGCCGTGCGCGCTGCCGTACTGGAGCGCGACCAGGCCGTCGGTGGCGATCAGCTCGCCGACCTCGGCGCTCAGCGAGTCGAGCGGAAGCGCTGCCAGGTGCGGCATCCCCCCCGCCAGGGACACCACCTCCGGCCGGCTCGCCACCGCGAACAGCGCCCGGATCTCCGATGCCGTCATGCCCGCCGTGCGCGCCGCGTACCTGCGCAGATGGGGGTCGAGGCTTCTGGCGCCCTGCTTCGGGGGCTGTCCGGGTAGGTTCACGGGGAACTCCGTTGGGTGGGTTTACCGGCGGGTATGTTCCCGCCCGAGTGTAACGGCCGTCCCGTTCGGGGCATCCGGCTTTCGGGCCGGGGTCACATCCGCATATCCTCGTGGTGTCGCATTCGGGGGCTTGGAGGTCGGGGTGTCGCGTCGTGTCGTGGGCGTCACCTTGGACAACCTGGAACACCTGTCGAAGCACAGCCGGACCTGCGTGTTCTGGGAGCTCGCACCCCACCTGAAGGAGCAGGCCGAGGAGTTCGGCGACACCGAGTTCGAGAAGGAGGCGTGGGTCTCCAGCGTCCTGCTCGAATGGGGTTCGTGCGGTCGGATCATCTACTGCGACGGCATCCCCGCGGGCTCGGTGTTCTACGCGCCGCCGCCCGCCGTGCCCCGGTCGCTGGCCTTCCCCACCTCCCCCGCCAGCCCCGACGCGGTGCTGATGACCGGCCTGGAGGTGCTGCCCGAGTTCCGCGGCGGCGGGCTCGGCCGGGTGCTGGTGCAGACCGTGGCCAAGGACCTGACCCGGCGCGGCGTGAAGGCGATCGAGGCGTTCGGCGACAACCAGCCGGACGGCGAGGGCCGCGGCTGCGTGACGCCGGCCGACTTCCTGCTCCAGGTGGGCTTCAAGACCGTCCGGCCCCACCCCCGCTGGCCGCGGCTGCGGCTGGAGCTGCGCAGCGCGTCGTCCTGGAAGGAAGACGTGGAGGCGGCGCTGGAGCGCCTGCTCAACTCCGTCACCGTCTCGACCGCCGAACCCAGCTTCCGCCCCGCCTGATCCCCGCTCTCACCTGCGGTTTCTTTCCCGTGCGTTGACATGCAGGCATTTAACTGCATAACGTGGGGTGTGGACAAGGTCTTCAAAGCCCTGGCCGACGAGACCCGCCGGTACCTGCTCGACCGCCTGCGCGAGGAGAACGGGCAGACGCTCGGGGAGCTGTGCGCGCGCGTCGGCATGACCAGGCAGTCGGTCACCCAGCACCTGGCCGTGCTGGAGGCCGCGAACCTCGTCGGCACCGTGCGGCGCGGGCGGGAGAAGTTGCACTACCTCAACCCCGTCCCCCTGCACGAGGTGCAGGAGCGGTGGATCGACAAGTTCGAGCGGCCGCGGTTGCGGGTGCTCAGCGAGGTGAAACGACGTGCGGAGGAAAGCGTGAAGCCCGACTACGTGTACGTGACCTACATCGAGAGCACGCCCGAGAAGGTCTGGGAGGCGCTGACCGACCCGGAGATCACCGCCGCCTACTGGGCGCACCACAACGTCTCGGACTGGCAGCCGGGCTCGGCGTGGGCGCACCGCCGCGCCGACGGCTCGGGCATCGACGACGTGGTCGGCGTGGTCGTCGAGGCCGACCCGCCGCGCAGGCTGGTGGCCACCTGGGCCGACCCGGCCGACAGCGCCAAGACCGCGACCGTCACGTTCACCATCAGGCCGCACGGCGCCATCGTGAAGCTCACCGTGGAGCACGCCGACCTGTGGGACGAGGGTGCGCGGGCGCAGGTCTCCCGGGGCTGGCCGGCGGTGCTGTCCAACCTGAAGTCGCTGCTGGAGACCGGTCGGGCGCTGACCACCGAGCCCTGGGGGGCGATGGTCTGACGCCCCGGTCGGGCGACCGCGCCACCGTCCCGACCGGGGCGGTGGCGCACGACGGGACCGGCTCGGCCGGGGTGGTCGTGCAGGCGGACACCGTCCACGGCGGCGTCCACGCGGTCCGTGGCCGGGCTGGGCCGGCACGACGGGGTGCGGGGCGCGGGCGGAGGCGCTGGAGCCGTACCGGGCCCCGCAGCGGCCCGCCGAGGCCGAGGAGGTGCGCGGCCACCTGGTCGAGCCGGGGCGGCGCCCGCCGCAATAAGATCGACTTCCGTGGAGACCGGGGCGGAGATCCAGCGCGAGGTGCTCGCGGAGGTCGAGGGGCGGCGCGACCACCGGCGGATCCGGGCGATGCTGGAGCGGTGGCAGGAGCAGGGCGTCCCGGCGGAGCGCCTGGTGGACGAGCTGACCGACCTCATGCTCGACCTGCGCGCCCAGAACCGGGCCGACGACGAGGACGCGGTCGCCGAGGTGCTGGACCTGCTCACCGGCTGGTGAGGGGCCCGCGGCACGGGCCCCACCGCGGAGGCAGGCCGGGCAGGGCCGGTGTCAGCGGGCCTTGCCGAACGCCACCTCGTGGCGCACCAGGTCCTCCAGCGTGAACGTGCCGGTCGGCTGGTCGTCCTTGCCCAGCAGGTACAGCCGCTTGACCGCGACCAGGATGCCCTCGGCCACCACGTCCCGGAACGACGGGTTCGCCAGCCGCTGCCGGTCGTTCGGGTTGGTCAGGTAGCCGACCTCGATGCGCACGGCCGTGCAGCGGGTCATCCGCAGCATGTCCCACGTCTTGGGGTGCGTCCCGCAGTCCTGCAGGCCCGTGCGGGCCACGATCTCGCGCTGGATGAACCCGGCCAGCGCCTCGCCCACGGTGGACGTGGTGCCGTTGCCGGTGCCGTAGTGGAAGGTCGCCACGCCGGACGCCAGGGGCGACCGGTTGGCGTCGCTGTGCAGCGACAGGATCAGGTCGGCGCCCGCCTCGTTGGCGAACCGGGCCCGCTCGCCCTCGTCGGGGTTGTTGCGCGGCCCCCGGGTGAGCAGGGCCTCCATGCCGGTGGCGGCCATCTTGCCCTCCAGCAGCCTGGCCAGGTCCAGCACCAGGTCCGCCTCGGACACGCCGTCGACCACCACGCCGCGGTCCTCGCCGCCGTGGCCCGGGTCGATGATGATGCGCTTGCCCGACAGCCTCGGCCCGGCCTTGCGGACCCGCTCCTGCTCGCGCAGGAACACCGGTCGGCCGCCGCGCACCTTGGGCTGGAGCTGGCGCAGCGCGCGCACGGTGTCCGGGCCGCACATGCCGTCGACGATGAGGCCGTAGTCGCGCTGGAAGTTCTTCAGCGCCTGCTCGGTCTGCTGGCCGAACTCGCCGTTGGGGCGACCCGCGTCGTACCCCAGCTCCAGCAGCCGCTCCTGGAGGGCGAACACGTCGTCGCCGCTGACCGGCTGCGTCATCAGGTACGCCAGCGGGCGGTCGCCGAGCCGGTAGGTCGCGTCGCGCAGCGCGCGGTAGGTGGCCGGACCGACGATGCCGTCGGTGATGAGACCCCGCTGCTGCTGGAACGCTCGCACGGCGTGCTCGACCGGGAGGTCGAACACCTGCGACGGCTGCGGATCGGACAGCAGGCCGAGCTTGGTCAGCGTGGCCCTGATCTCGGCGACGTCCGGTCCGAAATCCCCGCGGCGGAGTAGCGGCATGCACCCCTCGCTCAACTAGGCGCCGACACCCGCCGACGCAGAACTTGACGTCTTATTGTGCCCTGCTCGCACGAACGCCACTCGCAGGGCTACTCCCCGTGGTAGAGCTTCCACAAAAGAGTGACCCGCCATCCCCCGGAAGAAGATGGACGGGCCACTCGGAAGGGCTGGTCAGAGCACGTCGGCCAGGTCGTTGAGCAGCGCGGCCTTCGGCTTGGCGCCCACGATCTGCTTCACCGGGCGACCGCCCTGGAACAGGATCATGGTCGGCACCGACATGATCTGGTAGTCACGGGCGATCGACGGGTTGGCGTCGATGTCCAGCTTCGCCACGGTGATCTTCTCGGCGTGCTCGGCCGCGATCTCCTCCAGCACGGGCGCGACCATCTTGCACGGGCCGCACCACGTGGCCCAGAAGTCGACCAGGACCGGCTTCTCGCTGGTCAGGACGTCGTCGGCAAAGGTCTTCGCGGACGTGACCAC
Source organism: Saccharothrix syringae (assembly GCF_009498035.1). NCBI lineage: Bacteria > Bacillati > Actinomycetota > Actinomycetes > Pseudonocardiales > Pseudonocardiaceae > Saccharothrix > Saccharothrix syringae. The sequence goes on along the minus strand of NZ_CP034550.1, from coordinate 10,915,446 downwards.
GGTGGAGCCTGCCATGTTGTGTTCTCCTCTTGAGCGGGTGGTTCAGCTGGTGGTGACGGGCTCGCCGTAGCCGCCGCCCACGAACTCGGCGGAGACCTCGGCTTCCGCGACGCCGTGCTCGGCGAGCCAGCGCTCCGCGTCGATCGCGGCGGAGCAGCCCGAGCCGGCGGCGGTGATCGCCTGGCGGTAGGTGTGGTCGACGAGGTCGCCGGCGGCGAACACGCCGTCCACGTTCGTGTGGCTGGAGCGGTCCCGCACCCGGACGTAGCCCTCGTCGTCCAGCTCGACCTGGCCCCTGACCAGGGAGCTGCGCGGGTCGTGCCCGATGGCGACGAAGAAGCCGGTGAACGGGTGCTCGGACACCTCGCCGGTGCGGGTGTCGCGGACCTTCAGGCCCGTCACCGAGGTCTCGCCCAGCACCTCGGTCACCTCGGCGTTGAGCAGCCACCTGATCTTCTCGTTGGACCGGGCGCGGTCCAGCATGATCTTGGAGGCGCGGAAGTCCTCGCGGCGGTGGATGATCGTCACCGACCGGGCGAACTTGGTGAGGAACGTGGCCTCCTCCATCGCCGAGTCGCCGCCGCCGACCACCGCGATGTCGTGGTCGCGGAAGAAGAACCCGTCGCAGGTGGCGCAGGCCGACACGCCGCGGCCCAGCAGCTCCTGCTCGCCGGGCACGTTCAGGTAGCGGGCCGCCGCGCCCATGGCCAGCACGACGGCGCGCGCCGCGTACCGCCTGCCGTTCGCGGTGACGTACTTGACCGGGCCGTCCAGCTCCAGCGCCTCGACGTCCTCCGCGCGCAGCTCGGCGCCGAAGCGCTTGGCCTGCTCGCGCATCTGCTCCATCAGGTCGGGGCCCATGATGCCGTCGCGGAAGCCGGGGTAGTTCTCGACCTCGGTGGTGGTCATCAGCGCACCGCCGTACTGCGAACCCTCGAACAGGAGCGGTTCGAGCTGGGCGCGCGCCGCGTAGACCCCCGCGGTGTACCCGGCGGGCCCCGATCCCACGATGATCAGGTTCCGAACGTCCGACACCCTCGACCTCCGATAAGTCGTCCCGGACCCGGGTTACCCGGTCCGGCTCTTCGCTCAACGGATCGTAGGGCGCGGTAATTCCGCACCGGTCGGGTGAGCCGCGCTACGGCTCGATGGTGCTGTTGGCCAGCACGCCCTCCGGGTTGTCCGGGCCGCACGTGTCGGGGTCGACGACCACGATCCGGTACGCGCCGGGGGCGCCACCGGGCAGGATCGCCATCACGGCCGGGTCGCCGTTCAGCGCGATGGGACTGACGCCCAGCGGCTTGCCCGCCGTGATGCCCGCGCCGGCCAGGCAGCCCGCGAGCTGGTCCTGGTTCTGCAGCGGGCCGTAGTTCTGGGCCCCGAGCACCTTGCCGAACACCGGGCCGAAGTTCTGGCCCTGCACGGCCAGCGGCGACGCGTCACCACTGGCGGTGACGGGCGTGTCGGGCGTCTCCGACCGGGCCTGCGGCGGCTGGTCGCCCGCCGTGTCGTTCCCCGGCAGCGTCAGCGTGACCACGCCGATCGCGGCCGCGGCCGCCACCAGCAGGCCCGCGCCCATGCCCAGCCGCCGGTTGCGCCTGGCGCGGGCGGCGGCGAGGTCGACCACCGGCGCGACCGGGCGCGCCTCCCGCGCCAGCGCGGCGTCGATCCGGTCGGCGACCTCGCGCGGCATCGGGATCGGCGGCAGGTCGCGCAGGTCGGCCAGGGTCGCGTCGAGGGCGGCCAGGATCTCGCGCGCCTCGGGGTCGTTCTCCACCAGCGGGCGCAGCTCGGCCTCGGTCCGCGCGTCCAACGCGCCCGCGTGCAGGTCGGCCAGCAGGTCGACGGACCACGGCGGCCCCGAACGCCGTGCACTGCCGCTCATCGTTCCTCCCACTGACGTCCCTGTTGCACCTGCACATCGTTCCCTGGGACGTTCGCATCTGCACCCTGGTTCCGGAGGTGCCCCAGAACTTTGGCCAGCTTCGCCCGACCGCGCGCGCAGCGGGACTTCACGGTGCCCTCCGCGATGCCCAGCATCCTGGCGGTCTCGGCCACCGAGTACCCCTCGACGTCGACCAGCACGATCGGGGCGCGCTGCTCTTCCGGCAGCTCGTTCAGGGCCTCCTGCACGACCAGCCGGGTCTCGCGCTCGGCCATCGCGTCGCGCGGCGACACGGGCTCGCCGGGACCGGCCTCCGGCAGCGGCACCGTCGGCCTGGTTTGTCGCCTGCGCATCCGGTCCAGGCAGGCGTTGACCACTATTCGGTGCAGCCACGTGGTGACCTGCGACTCGGCCCGGAAGCTCGCCGCGGCCCGGAAGGCGGAGATGAACGCCTCCTGCAACGCGTCCGCGGCCTCCTCGGGATCGCGCAACGTGCGCAGGGCAACGGCCCACATGCGGTCCCGGTGCCTGCGCACCAGCTCCGCGAAGGCGTGCGGGTCACCGGCGGCGTGCGCCGCGATCAGGTCTGCGTCCGAGCTGGCTGCGGCGGTCACGCGGAAGAGGGTATCGGTGACCCCCGACACGCCGGGGATCACCCGTGCGCCCGCCGGCGGGACGCGGGCGTCGTTGCCGGCGACCCGCGCGCCACGACCCGGTTGTGCCACCCGGTGGCTCGTTCGGTTGCAGAGTGGTCTGCAGGAGTCCGGTGCCGCGGGTGCCGGACGAGTCGCAGGGCCAGGTGCACCCGGGGCAGACCGGGACCCTGGCCCTGCGCGCGTCCGGAAACCCCCCGCGTCAGCAGTCGGTGTCGACGTCCACCTCGTACAACCGGTCGGTCAGCAGCTCCCAGCAGTCCGCCGTGCCCAACCGGTGCGCCCCCACGGCGCCCGGCCGGTGGGTGACCCGGAAGCGGGCGCCCATGGGCAAACCGTGCCGTGCGCCCACCACTGTGTCGACATCGCGTCGGTTCGCGACTCGACCACCAGCTCCCGCACCCCACAGCCGTGGAGCTTGTGCACCGAGCGGGTCGTCCGGGTCGCGCGGGCCTGCTCCTAGCGCCGGGGTGGAACCGGCGAGCCGGTGCGCCCCGGCACCCGGCGAACACGCCTGGCGGCGCTACTGCGCCCGCGTGTACACCAGCTCCGCGATCTCCGACTTGTTGTTCCGCCCGCTGCCCGCCAGCTTGGTCACCCACAGGAGCAGGTTCTGGGTCGGCTCGTGGTCGTTCAGCTGGATCTGCGTCTGCCCGGCCGACAGCGTCGCCGTGCCGATGACCTTGGTCTCCTCCAGCGGCGCGCCCGGCGCACCGGCCACCCGGACCTCCACCACCGTGCCCTCGCTGGGCGAGGTCACCGTGATCGACGCCAGCCGCACGGGTTCGGCGAAGCCCGCCATCAGCCCGATCCCCGGCTTGAGCGCCGGGAACGGCTGGAAGTAGTTCTCGGTCTGCCACACCGTGGTCGGGTTGCCGTCGACCGCGCGGTTGGCCCGGTTGGCGTTGTCCGGCTGGTTGGTCACGTCGTACACGCCCACCGACGCCGGCTGCACGGGCCCGGCCGGCTGCGGCGCGGGCGGCGCGGGCTGGCCGCTCCGCCCTGGCTCGGCGGACTGCCCGATCACCACGGTGGGCCCGCCGCCGCCGGTCGGCTCGTCGCTGAAGAAGCTGACGATCTGCATGCTCAGCCAGGCGATCACGGCGAGCGTGGCCACCGCCAGCACGGCCACGCTGATCATCAGCTTGCGCTTCTGGTCTTTGTCCCGCACCGGCCGCTGCGTGGTCCACACGGCGCCGTCGTCCGGGTCGTCCGCGGTCACGCGGTTGATCAGCGCGGTGTCGGCCTCCGACGTCGCGATCTGGTCGAGCACCTGCAGGATCGCCGCGCTGGTGCGGATGCCGCCGACGCTGGTGTCCTCCAGGCTGCGCACCGCCACCGACGACAGCTCGTGCGGCACGTACGGGTGCAGCGCGCTCGGCGCGACCACCGACCCGTCCGGCGCGGTCGGCGCCCGCGGCACCTGCTCGGGCCCGCCCGGCAGCGCCCACTTGCCGGTGAGCAGCAGGTACAGGACGGCGCCGAGGCCCTTCACGTCGTCGCGCGCGATCGCGTCCGGCCGCGGGCCGGGGAACGCCAGCCGCAGCCGGCCGTCCTGGGTCACGCGGATGCGCTGCGGGTGGTCGGCGCCCAGCACCAGGCCCGCGTGGTGCGCGCCCTCGATGGCCGCGCCCAGCGGCTCCAGCAGCCGGGTCGCCGCGCCCGCGGGCAGCGGCCCCTGCGCGACCACCTCCAGCAGGTCCGAGCCCTGGGTCCACTCGGCCACGACGATGCCGAGGATGCCCTCGCCGAGCCGCGGCGCGGCGCCGGGGGTCAGCACGTCGATCACCCGGGCGACCCCCGGGTGGGTGAAGCTGGAGGCGTGCATGGCGCGCTCGGCGGTCCGCTTGGCGCGGGCCACGGCGGCCTGGTCGGCCGGGGTGCCCACCAGGACGGTCAGCGCCACGTCCCGGTTGAGCTGGCCGTCGCGCGCCCGCCACAGCTCGGCGTCGCACCGCCGGTCCACGCCGGACCGCGCCAGCAACCGGTAGCGGCCGTCGCCGATCACCCCGCCGGGTACCAGCGAGGTGTTCTGGATCGGGCCGCTGCTCACGGGCCCGAGCGTACGGGAACCGGGCGCGCCGCAGCGGTCATCGACGCCCCACCAAACGACTGATCTTGGCCACCGCGGGCTTCACCTCGGGCACCCGGAACAGCGCCAGCAGGGCGAAGCTCAGCGGCAGGCCCACCACGCCCTGGATCACCAGCTCGACCCAGGCGTCCAGAACGGGGGAACCGGTTCCCAGGATCTGGACGACCAGCCAGGCCAGCCCGGTGGCCGCGCCGAACGCGATCGCGGACGCCACCACGGTCAGGCAGATGGTCCACGCGGTGTAGCCCGTCCGCAGCCGGCCCAGCCTGACGCGCAGCCACACCTGCCCCACCAGCGCGCCGACCACGAAGCTCAGCGACATCGCGATCGACACGCCCACCGCCAGCTTGCCCGGCGGCGAGAACTCCCGGAACCCGTAGAGCAGCGCGATCCGCACCACCACGATCACCGCCTGGATGAGGGTGGGCGTCCGGGCGTCCTTGAGCGCGTAGAACACGCGCAGCTGGAGCAGCGTGATCGCGTACGGGACCAGGCCGAACGCCGACAGCGCCAGCGCCGTGCCGATCTGCCTGCCGTCCTCGACGGTCGACTCGCCGTGCGCGAACACCGCCACGCCGATCGACACGCCCGCCACGGTCAGCAGCGCGCTGAACGGCATCAGCAGCACCGCCGACATCCGGTTGCCGAACGACAGGTCGCCGACCAGCGCGCCCGTGTCGTCCGCCGCCGCGGCGCGGCTCATCCTCGGCATCAGCGCGGTCAGCAGCGACACGCCCAGCACGCCGTAGGGCACCTGGGCGATCAGCCACTGCATGTTGTAGGCGGTGATCGCGCCGTCGTCGCCGGTGGCCACGCGGGTCAGCACCACCATGCTGACGAACCCGAGCGCCACGTACAGCAGCACCCAGAACGCCAGGCCGCCGAACTCGGCCAGCCTGCGGTCCCACCCCCAGCGCCAGCGGAACCGGAACCCGGTCCGCCGCATCGCGGGCACCAGGACCAGCGCCTGCAGCGCCACGCCCGCCATCGTGCCCAGGCCCAGGACCAGCAGTTTCGGCTCGCCCATCCGCACCGGGTCGAGCGAGATCTCGCCCGGCATCAGCCAGTACGCGCACAGCGTCACGATCACCACGACGTTGTTGAGCACCGGTGCCCAGGTGGGCAGGCCGAACACGTTGCGGGTGTTGAGGATCGCGCCGAGCAGCGCCGACAGGCCGTAGAACACGATGCCCGGCAGCACCAGGTAGGCGAACGCGGTGACCAGCGCCGGGTTGGCGTTGGAGGAGTCGATGAACAGCGCGGTCAGCAGCGGCGCGCAGGCGATGGCCACGGCCGTGCCGATGCCCAGCACCACCGCCGCCATGGTGATCATCCACTGCGCGTACGACTCGCCGCCGTCGCCGTCCTCCTTCTCGGCGCGCACCAGCAGCGGGATGGCCACGCTGGTCAGCACACCGCCGAGCAGCAGCTCGTTGATCATCGTGGGCAGCGTGGTGGCGACCTGGTAGGAGTCGTTGAGCACGTCGACGCCGACGAAGGTGACCAGCAGCAGCTTCGACAGCAGGCCGGAGGCGCGGCTGACGATCGTGGCGATGGCCATGGAGCCGCCGGCGCGCGCCAGCGACGGCTCCCGCTGCTGTTCCTGCTCTTGTTGGGTCACGGCTGTTCCGCTCAACTCGCGCTCGACCTCTCCGGGGTGCCGGCTCCGGTGCCCGCCCCCGCGCCTGCTCCGTCCGGGTGGGTGTCCTCGGCGGCCTGGGCGACCACCTGCGCCGCGGCCTGCTTCGCCGCCCGCACCCGCCGGTGGATGCGGCGCGCGGACAGCAGGACCAGGGCGGCGCCCGCCAGGCCGGTGATGACGACCGTGATGGTCCCGTACACCGAGGAGGACACCTCCAACCGGGCCCGCTCGCCCAGTTCGACGCCGCTGGTGGTGACCAGGCGGATGTGCACCGGGAACCGCCCGGACCGCAGCACCTCCACCTGGAGCGGCACCAGCCGGTCGCCGCGCGCGGGCAGGGTGTACTCCTGCGCGTCCTTGGCCACGATGCCCGGCGTGTCCTCGATGAGCACCCGCACGGTCACCCGCACGTCCAGCCCGTTCTTCACCGACAGCGGGATCGGGCTGTCCCCGGACCCGAGCAGGATCGGGCTGTTCGGCTCGGTCACCGTGACCTGGCCCACCAGCGCGTCGGACTGCTCGCGCGCGATGCCCAGGGCGGCGCGCGCCCCGCTCTCGTTGCCGCGCCACGCCCCGGAGACCGCGTGCAGCAGGCCCAGCCGCAGCGGGGCGACCAGGTCGACGGGCTCCGCGCCGTCCGCGTCGGGCTGGCTCATCGAGTCGACCAGCCGCCCCACGCGGGTCCACGCGTCGGCCACCTCGGCGGTCACCGCGGGCGGCACCTCCCGCGCGCCCGCCTCCACCGGGTAGCTCAGCGCCGCGGTCACCCCGGCCGGGGCCGCGAGCAGCGAGCCCAGCGCCACCGGGGTCGCGAAACCGCCGTCGACCAGGGACTTCGCCGACTGGAGCAGGGTGTTCACCTCGCCGGTCGGCGCGTTCCACCGGCGCGGCGGCGCGACCACCACGTGCTGCCCGGTGCTCTGGAACGCGGCCCGGAAGGTCAGCGCGGCCAGCGCGTTCTGCACCGACACCGGCCTGTTCTCGGTCGGCGTGGTCACGCCCGCCACCGGCCGGGTCGGCGCCGCGCCCTGGAGCGCGTCGGACACCATGCCGTCGACGCGCACGGCGGTGACCGCCCGGCCGCCCGCCGCGTCGAGCCGGACCGGGCCGGTGCCGGGGGTGCCCGCCACCGCGGACTGGTCGACCACCAGCGACGTGACGCCGCCCGCGGTGAGGTCGTCCAGGGTCTGCTGGTCGAGCACGCCGTCCTCGGGCCAGGTCAGGCCCTCGGTCGGCTGCACCTCCAGCACCTCGCGGATCACCTCGGCGCCGTCCAGCGCGAGCGCGCCCAGGTCGGTCAGCCGGGCCCGGGACACCGCGACCAGGTCGGCGCTCGCGTCCGGCAGCGCGACCACGCACCGGCCGCCGGCCAGCAGCTTGAGCTGGGCCAGCCACAGCTCCGCCTCGCCCTCGCCGCGGCCCGCGCCCTGGCCGCGCACCTGGTAGCCCTCGGCCATCGCCGCGACCGTGCGCAGCAGGTCCGGGTCGACGGCCAGGCACACGCCCGCGCCCAGCCGGCTGTCCAGCGCCGACTCGTACGCCTTGAGCAGGCCCCACAGCCGCCCGCCCATGGCGATCGAGGACGCCAGCTCGTCGTCGGTGAGCACGGTCGGGTTCACGCCGACCAGCCGCGGCCGGTCGGCCAGCGGCCACAGCAGGGTGACCTTGGCCGGGTCCGCGGGCGGCGCGGGCGCCTCGCCGCCGGGCACCGCGACGACCGGCAGCAGCGTGCTCAGCGCGGCCAGCCGCGCCCGGCCGCCGAAGTCGGGGGTGCCGTTGATGTTGGCCAGGATCGGGTAGATGCCGGGCTCGTCGATCTGCAGCGAGGTCCGGTCGCCGCCGCGCAGCGGCACGGACAGCTCGAACGGCTTGGACTCGTCCTGCTCCAGGCGGTCGGCGATCCGGGTGAAGGCGGGCTGCACGAACTCGGCGTCGGCCGGTTCGCGCAGGGCCTGGCGGACCTGCTCCTCGTCGGTCAGCACCCGGCCGCGCTCCAGGCGCAGCTCGATGTCCTCGATGAACCGGTCGCCGACGTTGACCACCTTGCCCCGGATGGTGATCCGGTCGGTGCCCGCGGTGACCACCCGCGGGGTCAGCTCCTCCACGTCCAGGCGCAGGTAGACCTGCGACTGCTGGCCGGGTTGGCTCGACAGCGCGCGGGTGGCCCACACCTGGGTGGCCGGCGCGGGCCGGACCGGCAGCCTGCCGTCCTGGGGCGCCGCGTGCGCGGGCGCGCCGGAGGTCACGATGACCACCACCGCCGCCGCCACCGCGGCCAGCAGCCGTTTCACGCCGACTCCGCTCCGTCCGTCCGGTACCCGGTCGTCCGGTGCCCGGTCTGCTGGTACCCGGTCTCGCGGCACCGGGTCTCGTGGTGCTCGGAGATCAGTTCGGCGGCACGGCGCACCAGTCGGCGCTCGTCCGCGTAGGCGAGCCGCTCGTCCAGTTCGCCAAGGGGCACCCACGCCACCTCGGTGACCTCCACGTCCTCGTCGGAAAGCTCGCCGCCCAACGCCTCCAGCAGGAAGTGGTGGACGGTCTTGTGCACCCGCCGGTCCTCGGCGACGAACCAGTAGTCGATCGAGCCGAGCGGCCGGAGCACCCTGCTATGAATACCGGTTTCCTCCGCGACCTCGCGCACCGCGGTCTGCTCCGCGGTCTCACCGGCCTCGATGTGGCCCTTCGGCAGGGACCACAGCAGGCGCCCGCGCCGGTCCAGCCGGCCGATCACGGCCGCCGCGCGCTGCTCGAAGTCCAGCACCAGCCCACCCGCCGAGGTCTCGTCCACGGTCTTCAGCCGCCTGCCCCGGCGCCGGTTCCGGCGCCTCGGCTTGGGACCGCCGGAGCGACCGGACGACTGGGGCATGGCCCTGATGGTAGTGGCGACCGCCGATCACGGGACGTGATGGTCAACTTGCCGGTGGTGACGGACGGGTGGCGGCGGTACTCCGTCGGGCGGCAGCGGCACCGCCGGCCGGCGCCGTGCCCGCGCCTGCCGATGCGGCGCGCGCACACCGGCGGGTGCCGGCCCTGTGGACAACTCGTTCGGGTGGCCCCGGGCGGCCCAGTACCCTGGCTCCTCGTGTCCGGACCCGAAGCCACCGCCGTGGACAATGCCGCGGTGGAACCGCTCAGCACCTCGCCCGTCGCCGACGAGCTGGCCGCCCGCTTCGCCGCGGCAGGCCACCGGCTCTACCTGGTCGGCGGCAGCGTGCGGGACGCGCTGCTCGGTCGCCTGTCCGGTGACCTGGACTTCACCACCGACGCGCGCCCCGACCGGATCACGTCCCTGCTCAAGGGCTGGGCCGACGCCATCTGGGACACCGGCATCGCCTACGGCACGGTCGGCGCGACCAAGCGCGGCCAGACCGTCGAGGTCACCACGTTCCGCGCCGACGCCTACGACGGCGTCAGCCGCAACCCCGAGGTGACCTTCGGCGACACCGTCGAGGGCGACCTGGTCCGCCGCGACTTCACGGTCAACGCGATGGCCTACGACGTGGTCAACCGCGAGCTGGTCGACCCGACCGGTGGCCGGCGGGCGCTGCGCGACCGCGTCCTGGACACCCCCGCCACCCCGCAGGAGTCGTTCTCCGACGACCCGCTGCGGATGCTGCGCGCCGCCCGCTTCGCCTCCCAGCTCGGCTTCCGCGTCGCGCCGCGCGTCCGCGAGGCCATGACCGCGATGGCGGGTGAGCTGGGGCGCATCACCGCCGAGCGGGTCCAGGCCGAGCTGGCCAAGCTGCTCACCGGCGCGGACCCGCGCGCGGGCGTGGAGCTCGTGGTCGACACCGGGCTCGCCGACGTGGTGCTGCCCGAGCTGCCCGCCATGCGGCTGGAGATCGACGAGCACCACCAGCACAAGGACGTCTACCAGCACTCCCTGGTGGTGCTGGAGCAGGCGGTCGACCTGGAGGACGGGCCGGAGCCGGACCTGGTGCTGCGCCTGGCGGCCCTGCTGCACGACATCGGCAAGCCGGACACCCGGCGGTTCGAGGAGGGCGGCGGGGTGTCGTTCCACCACCACGAGGTGGTCGGCGCCAAGATGGTCCGCAAGCGTTTGCGCGCGTTGAAGTTCTCCAAGGAGATCACCGAGGACGTCGCCCAGCTCGTGTACCTCCACCTGCGCTTCCACGGCTACGGCACGGGCGAGTGGACCGACTCGGCGGTGCGCCGCTACGTCACCGACGCGGGCCACCTGCTCACCCGCCTGCACAAGCTCGTCCGGGCCGACTGCACGACCCGGAACAAGCGCAAGGCCAACGCCCTCCAGCGCACCTACGACGACCTGGAGCGCCGGATCGAGCGGATCGCGGCCGAGGAGGACCTCAAGCGCGTCCGCCCCGACCTCGACGGCAACGAGATCATGCGGCTGCTGGGCCTGCCGCCCGGCCCGCAGGTCGGCCGCGCGTGGAAGTTCCTCAAGGAGCTGCGCCTCGACCGGGGGCCGCTCGACCACGACGAGGCCGTCGCGGAGCTGCTGGCGTGGGCCCGAGCGGAGGGCATCGAGCCGCCAACCGGTTGCCCGGAGTGACCTATACGGGTCTTTTCGCTTGGCCAGTGACAGCCTGTTGCGGGAGCATGACTCTGTGCGCCTCACGCGCACTGGGGGTGGTTTCGCATGAACGCTTGGGGATTGTCCGAGGGGGGCACCCGGGTGAAGGGGCTGGAAACGCTGTCGGACCGGCAGCGGGCGGTGCTCAGGTGCCTCGCCCGCGGCCTGGCCGACCACGAGATAGCGCGGGTCCTGGCGATGAGCCAGGTCCAGGTGGGAGCGGTGGTGTCGGAGATCCTGCGGGCGCTGAACCTGCGCGACCGGATGGCCGCGGTGGTCTACGCCCACGAGACGGGGATGATCCGGCTGCCGCTACCGCGCTGACCCGCGGGCCCGGCCGTCGCCGACCGGCAGCGGTGCCCGCTTGACCAACAACAGGTAACCGAGCAGTCCGAGCAGGTAGGCCACCGTCGCGGCGACCACCAGGCCGGCCGACCGGCCGTCCGGGGGCACCACGGCCGCCGCGGCGGTGACCGCGAGCACCTGCATGACGTTGAACAGCGTGTCGTACAGGGCGAACACCCGGCCGCGCACCTCGTCGCCGATGTCGCCCTGCACGGCCGCGTCCACGCACAGCTTCACCACCTGGCCGGCGAAGGTGAGCACGAACGACGCGGCCAGCGTGGTGGGCAGCAGCATCGGCAGGCCCAGGCCCAGCTGGGTGGCCGCGGCCAGCAGCAGCGCGCCGGACACCGTGCCGCGCCGGCCCAGCACGGCCACCAGCCGGTCGGTGACCAGGCCCGCGACCAGGATGCCCGCGCCACCGGCCACGGCCACCTCGCCCAGCCCGGCCAGGCCCGCCTTGAACGGGCCGAAGTCGGTGAACGCGTTGCGCATCAGCAGCAGGGTGAGCAGCAGCGACGCGCCGAACGCGGCCCGGTGCGCCAGCAGCGCGAGCAGCGCCGCGGCCACGCTGGGCGTCCGCCAGACCGCCCGCGCGCCGTCCAGCAGGCCCCGGGCCACCGCGGTGACCGCGCGGCTGGGCTCGACCACCTCGTCCGGCCCGAGCCGCCCCGGTCTGAAGCGGATCGCCAACCAGGCCGCCAGCAGCGAGCCCACCAGGGCGAACGCCGTGGTCGCGGCCGAGCCGCCGTCACCGGCGCCGAACAGGCCGCGCAGCCCGACCGCGACGCCCGCGCCGAGCACGGCGGAGAGCGCGCCGAGCGTGGCCGCGACCGCGTTGGCCTCGACCAGGTGGTCGGGTTGCACCACGTGCGGCAGGGAGGCGGACAGGCCCGAGCCGACGAACCGGCTCACCCCGGTGACCAGCAGGGCCGAGGCGTAGAGCGGCACGCCGTCCAGGCCCAGCCCGACCGCGGCGGCGGTGAGCAGGACGAACACGCCGCGGGTGAGGTTGGCCACCACCAGGACGCGGCGGCGGTCCCACCGGTCGAGCAGGGCGCCCGCGAACGGGCCGACCACCGAGTACGGCAGCAGCAGCACGGCGAACCCGGCGGCGACGGCGAGCGGGTCGGCCTGGCGCTCGGGGTTGAACAGCACCGCGCCCGCGAGCCCGGCCTGGAACAGGCCGTCGCCGCACTGGGCGGCCAGCCGGGAGGCGAGCAGCCGGCGGAAGTCCGCCGCGGCGAGGAGCCTCCGGACCCCGAGGTGGTGCTTGGCCGCGGCAGTGGTCACGACGTCGAGCCTATGCCTCTTGTCGGCGGGACCCGGTGAACCGGCGGCTCGGTGAGGGGGGAACGCCGGCGTGGTGAGAGGGAGGTGCCGGGGTGGTGCGGGGGAACCGCCGGGGTGGTGAGGAGGACCGCCGGAGGCGGTGTGAGGGGGCGCCGGGGGTGGCGAGAGGGGCCGCCGGGGGTACGAGGGGTCGCCGGGGGTGGCGGGAGGGCCGGCGGGGGTGTGAGGGGCCGAGGGTGGCGAGAGGGGCCGCCGGGGGTGGTGCGGGGAACCGCCGGGGTGGTGGGGCGGAGCCGCCGGGGTGGTGAACCGCGGAAGGCCGGACCCGTGCGGGTCCGGCCTCCCCGGTGCCAGGCGCCCGGTCGCCTCTCGGCGCTGCGCGCTACGCGGCTCCAGCCGGACGGTATTCCGCGAAGGCGGTTTTGAGTGGGCCCGGGGGACTCGATGGCGCCTGGCAGGTCGTACAACGACAACGGTAACCCGGATGTTCCCGCCGCCGGCACCACTCCGCCGGCTCTTTCCGGGACGCGCCCGACCCGCCCCCTCCCCCGCCGCGCACACCGCCACCTCACGCGTGCCGCGCCCTCCCCCACCCCGCCCCTCCGTCCGGGATGTGCCCGAGCGCCCGTCTGGGATCATGGGGACGTGCGCCCTGATGCCGAAGTCGAACCGGGTTCGCTGCTGGTCGCGGCACCGAGCCTGACCGACCCCAACTTCCGGCGGACCGTGGTCTACGTGATCGACCACCGCGGCAAGGGCACCCTCGGTGTCGTGCTGAACCGGCCCAGCGAGGTCGCCGTCCACGACGTCCTGCCCGCGTGGGGCCGGCACGTGTCCCGCCCCCGGGCGGTCTACATCGGCGGCCCGGTGGAGCAGAAGACGGCCCTCTGCCTGGCCGCGATGCGCACCGGGGAGGACATGAGTTCACTCGAAGGTGTCGTCGGCGTGCACGGCCCCGTGGCCCTGGTCGACCTGGACGCGGACCCGGACTCCCTCGCGCCGAGGGTGCGCGGCATGCGCGTGTTCGTGGGCTACTCGGGCTGGAGCGAGGGCCAGCTGGGCGACGAGATCTCCCGCGGCGACTGGATCGTGGTCAAGGGCCTGCCGGACGACGTGGTGACCCCGCCGAACGTCGACCTCTGGGGCCGCGTCCTGCGCCGCCAGGGCATGCCGACCGCCCTCCTGGCCACCTACCCCACCGACATCCGCCGCAACTGACCCGCGAGTCGAACACCCGCACCCCTCGTGTCGAACCTCCACGACCCCCGAGTTCCACGTTCAGGCCCCCCGGCGGCCGACCGGTTCACGCGCGAACGTCGAACCCGGGGGTTCCGGAGGTTCGACACGAGGGTTCTGGGGGTTCGACTCGCGCGGGACTCAGGCGCGGCTGAGGACGCCGCAGGCGCCGGCGCACGCGCACCCGCCGCACCCGCCGGCCGGCTCGGGCTCGGGCATCGCCTCGGCCGCCCGGTGCCCCAGCACCCCGCCGGCGCTCGCGACCGCCACGCTGCCGACGAACCCGATCAGCGCGACCAGCAGCACCGGTCCCGGGTTGACCGCCGCCGCCACGGCCGCCACCAGCGCGATCGCGCCCGCGGCCAGGTTCGGCACCCCGGCCACCCGGTTGGCCAGCGCGAACGCCTCGTCGTCCCGGAGCGCCGCCTTGGTCCGCACGCCGAAGAACCGGTTCCGGCGCAGCGCGCCCCGCACGCCCAGGAAGCCGACCGCCCCGAAGGCGACGCCGATCAGACCCAGCACCACAGGCAGCACGATGTTCACCCTGACGAGGGTAGGCCGGGTCCGCGGCCCCGGGTGCACCAACCCCGGTCAACCGTGAGGTTCGTTGCAGTTCGCTTGCGCGGCGCTGATACCGTTGACGGCATGAGCAAGGCCCGCCTGCTCCTTACCTAGCCGCGCAGACCCGGCGAGACCGGGCCGGCGCGGCAACCCCTCATGCCTGCTTGAAGGCTGGGGGGTTTCGTCATGTCAGGGCAGGATTTCCAGGGCAGCTACCGCAGGAGAGGGACACCCCGATGAGCACCGACGCGGCGGACGAGAAGCCCGCCTTCCGCTACACCGCCGAGCTGGCGGGCGAGATCGAGCAGCGGTGGCAGCAGCGCTGGGAGGAGCGGGGCACCTTCCACGCGCCCAACCCCGTCGGGCCGCTCCGGGGCGACGTGCCCGCGGACAAGCTGTTCGTGCAGGACATGTTCCCCTACCCCTCCGGTTCGGGCCTGCACGTGGGCCACCCCCTGGGCTTCATCGGCACGGACGTCTACGCCCGGTACCACCGGATGAACGGCCGCAACGTGCTGCACACGATGGGCTTCGACGCCTTCGGCCTGCCCGCCGAGCAGTACGCCGTGCAGACCGGCCAGCACCCGCGCAAGACCACCGAGGACAACATCCAGACCTACCTGCGGCAGATCCGCCGGCTGGGCCTGGGCCACGACGAGCGCCGCCGCATCTCCACCATCGACCCGGCGTACTACAAGTGGACCCAGTGGATCTTCCTGCAGGTCTACAACTCCTGGTACGACCCCGAGCAGCGGCGCGCCCGGCCGATCGCCGAGCTGGAGGCGCAGTTCGCCTCCGGCGAGCGCCCCGCGCCCGGGCGGCCGTGGGCGGAGCTGACCCGCGTCGAGCGGGAGGGGCTGCTGGGGCGGTACCGCCTGGCCTACCTGTCCGAGGCGCCGGTGAACTGGTGCCCCGGCCTGGGCACCGTGCTGGCCAACGAGGAGGTCACCGCGGACGGCCGCAGCGAGCGCGGCAACTTCCCGGTGTTCCGCCGCAACCTGCGCCAGTGGATGATGCGGATCACCGCCTACGCCGACCGCCTGGTCGACGACCTGGACCGGCTGGACTGGCCGGAGAAGGTCAAGTCGATGCAGCGGAACTGGATCGGCCGCTCCCACGGCGCGCGGGTCAGGTTCGCGGTCGAGGACGCGCCCGGCGGCGAGGTCGACGTCGAGGTGTTCACCACCCGCCCCGACACGCTGTTCGGCGCCACCTACCTGGTGCTGGCCCCCGAGCACCCGCTGGTGGACTCGATCACCACCGCGGACCGGGCCGGGGCCGTCGCCGCGTACCGGGCCGAGGTGTCCCGCAAGTCGGAGCTGGACCGCCAGGAGAACAAGGAGAAGACCGGCGTCTTCACCGGCGTCCACGCCACCAACCCGGTCAACGGCGCCCGGCTGCCCGTCTACGTCGCCGACTACGTGCTGATGGGCTACGGCACCGGCGCGATCATGGCGGTGCCCGGCCAGGACCAGCGCGACTGGGACTTCGCCAAGGCGTTCGACCTGCCAGTGGTCCGCACCGTGCAGCCGCCGGACGACTTCGACGGCGAGGCGTACACCGGCCCGGGCCCGGCGATCAACTCCGGCTTCCTGGACGGCCTGGGCGTCGACGAGGCCAAGCGGAAGGTCATCGCCTGGCTGGAGGAGCGGGGCCGCGGCGAGGGCACCGTGCAGTACAAGCTGCGCGACTGGCTGTTCTCCCGCCAGCGGTACTGGGGCGAGCCCTTCCCGATCGTCTACGACGAGGACGGCGCGCCGGTCCCGGTGCCGGAGTCGATGCTGCCCGTCGAGCTGCCCGAGGTGGACGACTACTCGCCGCGCACCTTCGACCCGGACGACGCGAACTCCGAGCCGTCCCCGCCGCTGTCGCGCGCCGAGGACTGGGTGACCGTCGAGCTGGACCTGGGCGACGGCCCGAAGCGGTACCGCCGCGAGACCAACACCATGCCCAACTGGGCGGGTTCGTGCTGGTACCAGCTGCGGTACGTGGACCCGACCGAGGGCGAGCGGTTCGTCGACGCGGAGAACGAGCGGTACTGGCTGGGCCCGCGCCCCGCCGAGCACGGCGCGAACGACCCGGGCGGCGTCGACCTGTACATCGGCGGCGTCGAGCACGCGGTCCTGCACCTGCTGTACTCGCGGTTCTGGCAGAAGGTGCTGTTCGACCTGGGCCACGTGTCCGGCGACGAGCCCTACCGGCGGCTGTTCAACCAGGGCTACATCGAGGCTTACGCCTACACCGACGCGCGCGGCACCTACGTGCCCGCCGAGCAGGTGGAGGAGCGCGACGGCAAGTACTTCTTCGGCGACGAGGAGGTCAGGCGCGAGTACGGCAAGATGGGCAAGAGCCTGAAGAACGTCGTCACGCCGGACGAGATGTGCGAGAAGTACGGCGCGGACACGTTCCGGCTGTACGAGATGTCGATGGGCCCGATGGACGTGTCGCGGCCGTGGGCGACCAAGGACGTCGTCGGCGCGCAGCGGTTCCTGCAGCGGCTGTGGCGCAACCTGGTCGACGAGGCCACGGGCGAGTCGCGGGTGACCGACGAGGAGCCGGGCGAGGCCGCGCTGCGCCTGCTGCACAAGACCATCGCGGGCGTGCGCGACGACTACGCCAACCTGCGCTACAACACCGCGGGCGCGAAGCTGATCGAGCTGAACAACCACGTCACCAAGCACTTCCCGGGCGGCGCGCCGCGCGCCCTGGCCGAGCCGCTGGCCCTGATGCTGGCCCCGCTGAGCCCGCACGTGGCCGAGGAGCTGTGGGCCAAGCTGGGCCACGACGAGTCCCTGGCCCACGGCCCGTTCCCGACCGCGGACGAGGAGTACCTGGTCGAGGACACCGTCGAGTACCCGATCCAGGTCAACGGCAAGGTGAAGGCCCGCGTGGTCGTCGCCGCGTCGGCGACGCAGGAGGAGGTCAGGGCGGCGGCGCTGGCCGAGGGCAAGGTGGCCGAGCTGCTGAACGGCGGCGAGCCGCGCAAGGTGATCGTCGTGCCGGGCCGGCTGGTGAACGTGGTGCTGTAGGTCAGGGGCGCGGCAGCTGGGCGGCGACCTCGGCGAGCGCGTCGAGCGCGCCGGGGTCGACCGACCCGGCCGCCGGTTCCGCCTCGGCCACGGTGACCGAGGCGCCCCTGGTCTCCGACCAGTAGTGCGCGGCGGTGAAGGTCACCTCCGCCAGGCCGAGCGCGGTGCTGCCCAGCGGCCGGATGTCGCCGGTGCCGGGCACGTCGACGAGCCGCTTGAACCGGTCGGCGCGGCCGCGGTCGGGGAAGGTCACCCACGCCACGGACACGACGGCGGTGCCGGTGGCGTCGTCGACGGCGAGGACCAGCCGGTCCAGGCCGGTGCAGGGGGTGTGCGCGAAGAACTCGCGGACCTGCTTGTACGAGTGGCCGAGGCATTCGGCGTCGTGCCTGGTCACCCGGCTCCGGACGCGCTTGCCCAGGCGGGCGAACGCGTCGTCGAGGTCGCCGTCGCGCGCGGACCGCTTGCCGTCGGTCTTGCGGGTGTCCGGGCCGGTGACGTCCGCGGCCGGTCCGGCGGCGCCGCCACCGCCGGTCGACGCGGCCATGATGGCGACCACGGCGCCCGCCGCGACCACGCCCGCGGACGACTTCCGGCGCGAGCCGCCGCCCGATCCCCCGCCCGAGCCCTTGCTCGAACCGCCGCCCGCGCCGCCGATCCTGCGTTGCGCCATGTCGTCCCCCTGGGCCGTGAGGGCGCCATGGAAGCGCGGATCGGGGCGCGGGTGGACGCAATAGGGCGGTGTGGGGGGCGGAAGACCCGCGGTACGGCCGGAACGGCCCAGCGCCCGGCCGCAGAAGTGGGGGTCAGGGGCGCGGCAGCTGCGCGGCCACCTCGGCCAGGGCGTCCAGCAGCTCGGGGTCGGGCGCCCCGGCGGCCGGTTCGGCCTCGGCGATGGCGATCGTGGTGTCGCGGACCTCCGACCAGTAGTGCGCGGCGGTGAACGACACCTCGGCCAGGCCGAGCACGGCGGTGCTGAGCGGCCGGACGTCGCCCGAGCCGTGCACGCCGACGACCCGGTCGAACTGCTTGGCCTGGTTGCGGCCGGGGAAGGTCACCCACGCCACCGACACCACCGAGGCGTTGCCCGCGCCGTCGCCCACGGCCAGCAGCAGCCGGTCCAGCGCCGTGCACGGGGTGCGCGCCAGGAAGTCCCGCACCTGCCCGAACGAGTTCTCCCGGCAGTCCAGCTCCTGCTTGACCGCCTGCTTGTCCACCCGCACGCCCAGGTTGCGCATGGCGCCCTCGGTGTCGCCGCCGCGGGCCGCCCGCTTGGCGTCCCACTTGAGCACGCCGATGCTCGTCACCGGGGTCGCCCCGCCACCGCCGCTCGCGCCCGAGTTGAGCGCGGCGCCACCCGCGCCGCCCGCGCCCGCGAGGACGACCAGCGCCGCGGCGACTAAGGCGACCCCTCCGCCGCCTGATCCCTTGTTCGAGCCCACGCTGATCCCGCCCCGAGGTCGTCACCTGCCGACGCACCATGCAACCCCGCCGACTGCGCCCCGGTTGCGCCCGAACGCCGAAAAGCCCTCGAACGGCCCAGCAGGTCTGCCCGGACGTCGCAGCTCACGGTCGCGGAGGGAGACCCATCTCGCCGAGCAGGTCCGCCAGCATGGAGTCGAACAGGGGCTCCGGGTCGGTCACCGCGAACGGGAAGCGCCCGAAGACCTCCAGCGCCACGTGCCCGTACAGGCGCACCCACGACTGCGTGATGCGGTGGACCGCGCCCAGGGTCAGCACGTCCTCGCCCACCACCGCGCCGTGCGCGTTGACCGTGCCGAGCAGCACCTGCCGGAACGCGGCCAGGTCGGCGTGCAGCGCGGCGGGGACGTCCTGCGGCACGTCCGCCGGCAGCGGGTGCGCCGCGATCAACCGCCCGGCGACCCGCAGGAACACCCGGCCGAACTGGTCGCCGACCCGGCAGGGCTCCTCGCCCTGCGCGCACGGGCCCGCGCCCGCCTCGGTGGAGGCGAAGACCAGCCCGAACTCCTGCGGGTGCCCCAGCGCCCACCGCCGGAAGCCCCGGCACACCGCGTGGACCTGGGCGGCCACGTCGTCCTCGGGCAGGTCGCGCAGGTCGGCGTCGAGCTCGGCGGCCAGGTCGGTGCAGATGTCGTCGGCGAGCCGGCGCAGCAGGTCCTCGCGCGAGTCGTAGTACCGGTACAGGGCCGGTGCGGTGATGCCGAGCTCCCGAGCGATGGCACGCAGCGTGACGGCTTCCCGACCCCGTTCCACGAGCAGGGCACGCGCCTGTCGCCTGATGTCGCGCTCGGTCTCGGCGCGGAGTCGTTCTCGCCGAGTGGCCTCGGTCATAGTGTCACCCAATCGGGTTGTAAACGGTGTTCACCGGGTATACGTTCTGGACGGTCAGTGAACGGTGTTTACCGAGTTCACGCCAATCGCGCAACGGTAACCCATCTGTCCCGGGAGGACGCGTGTTCGCGAAGTGGGGGTCGCTGGCGTACCGCCGACGATGGGTGGTGCTGGTCGCGACGCTGTTGCTGGCGGTGGCCGGGGGCGTCTGGGGGCTGGGCGTGTTCGACCGGCTCGGCCAGGGCGGCTACGAGGCCCCTACCAGCGAGGCCGCGCGGGCCGCGGACGTGGCCGAGGAGGCGTTCGGCCGCCAGGGCGGTGACGTCTTCGTCGTCTACGAGACCGCCGACCCCGCGCGCCTGAAGGAGATCGCCGACCGGCTCGCCGGCCTGCCGGGGGACGCCGTGCTCACCGCGTCGCAGCCCATCCCCTCCCCCGGGGGCGACAAGGCGCTCGCCGTGATCACGCTGCGCTCGGGCGAGTCGAGCGAGCAGGTGAAGCAGTACGAGCGGATCGCCGACCGGCTCGCGGTCGACGGCGTGACCAGCCAGGTCGGCGGCCTCGTGCCGACGCAGAAGGCGATCAACGACATGTCCGCCTCCGACCTGACCAAGGCCGAGGCCGTGTCGCTGCCGATCGTGCTGCTGCTGCTCGTGGTCATCTTCGGCGGCCTGGTCGCCGCGTCGCTGCCGGTGCTGGTCGGCGGCCTGGCGATCCTGGGCTCGCTCGGCGTGCTGCACGCGATCTCCTACGGCGCGGACGTCAACTCGTTCGCGGTCAACGTGGCGAGCCTGCTCGGCCTGGGCATGGCCATCGACTACGGCCTGTTCATGGTCGGCCGGTTCCGCGAGGAGCTGGCCGCCGGCCGCGCCACCCCGGACGCGGTGCGCCGCACCGTCTCCTCCGCGGGCCGCACCGTCGTGTTCTCGGCGACCCTGCTGGTCATCGCCCTGGCCGGCCTGCTGCTGTTCCCGCACGGCTTCCTCAAGTCGCTCAGCTACGGCGGCATGTCCGCGGTCGCGATCGCGGCGCTGGTCTCGCTGACCCTGCTGCCCGCGCTGCTCGGCGTGCTGGGGCACCGGGTGGACAAGCTCGCCGTGCCGTGGCGCAGGGGCAAGGTCCCCTCGGAGGCCGGCTGGCGGCGGCTGGCGGGTCGCGTGATGAAGCGGCCGGTGCTGGTGGCGCTGCCGATCGTGCTGGTGCTGCTCGGGCTCGGCGCGCCGTTCCTCGGCGTCAGGTTCGGCGAGGTCACCGAGAAGGTGCTGCCCGAGGGCAATTCGGTGCGGGTGGCCGCCGAGACGATCAACACCGACTTCGCCGCGCTGTCCAACACCGGGTTCAAGATCGTCATCACCGGTGACCCGGCACCCGCCGACGTGCAGCGGTTCGTGGCCGACGTCGCCGCGGTGCCCGGCGTCGGCGAGGCGCGGGTGGCCGCGGAGCCGGCCAACGGCACGTGGCTGGTCAACGCCGGCCTGGAGGGCGACGCCCTGGGCGAGGCGTCCAAGCGGGCGCTGCGCGACGTGCGGGCGCTCGACGGGCCCGGGGACCAGGTGCTGGTCGGCGGCAGCACGGCCACCGTCTCCGACAGCCTCGACGCCATCCAGGAGAAGCTGCCCTGGATGGTCCTGCTGCTCGTCGGTGCCACGTTCGTGTTGATGTTCCTGGCGTTCGGGTCGGTGCTGCTGCCGGTCAAGGCCGTGGTGATGAGCGCGCTGAGCCTGTCCGCCACGTTCGGCGTGCTGGTGTGGGTGTTCCAGGAGGGCCACGGCGCGTCGCTGCTCGGCGTGACGCCCGCGCCGCTGGAGTCCGGCATCGTGGTGCTGATGGCGGCCGTGGTGTTCGGCCTGTCCACCGACTACGAGGTGTTCCTGCTGTCCCGGATGGTCGAGGCGCGCGGGCGCGGCGCGAGCACCGGGGAGGCGGTGACCGCGGGCCTGGCCAAGACCGGCCGGGTGATCACCGCGGCGGCCCTGCTGCTGATCGTGGTGACCGGCGCGTTCGCGTTCTCGCAGATCACGATGATGCGGTTCGTCGGCGTCGGCATGATCCTCGCCCTGGCGCTGGACGCCACCGTGGTGCGGATGCTGCTGGTGCCCGCGGTGCTCAGGCTGCTCGGCGACGCCGCCTGGTGGGCGCCCGGGCCGCTGCGGCGGATCCAGGAGCGCATGGCGATCCACGAGGAGGCGCCGGTCGAGGAGGAGGAGAGGGTGCCCCAGCCCGTGTAGGGACCTCAGGGCGCTTCGAAGGCGATGGCCGCGGCTTCCGAGCCGCGGCCGTCGTCGTCCAGGCCGCCGAGCTGGAACGTCGCCAGCACCTCGTCGTCCGCGCCGTCCAGCACGGTGGTGGTCTCGCCGGTGGCCAGGAAGACCCGCCGGTCGCCCGGCGGCACGGCCACGGCCCGCGCCGCGAACGGCAGGCTGCGGGTGGCGCGGGTGGCGGTGTCCACGACGGCGACCGACCGGTCCAGCGCGACGTAGACGTGCCGGCCGTCCGGGGTGACCGCGACGCTGCCCGCGCCCTCGCCGACGGCGGTGGACCACACCACCCGGGCGGTGCGCGGGTCGACCAGCGAGACGGTGCCGGTGCGGTCCGGCAGGTGGAGCGAGCTGACGTAGACGGCGGTGCCGTCGGGGCTCACCGCGACGCGCTGCGGCAGGCCGCCGACCTCGACCGAAGCCTCCTGGGAGGCGGCCGCGGTGTCGAGCACGCGGAGTGTGCCGTCCTGCGCGTTGGCCACGTACAGGTGATGCCCGTCGGGTGAGGTCGCGAGCCCCAGCGGCTGGCCGCCCACCTCCACCGCGGCGACCATCCGGAACGTCGCCGGGTCGATCACCGCGACGTTGCCGCTGCCGCTGACGTAGAGGCGCCTGCCGTCCGGGCGCAGCACGGCGTGGGCCAGCGGCGCGCCCGCGTCGATGCGGCCGACGACCCGGCCCGCCTCGGGGTCGACCGCGGTGATGCCGCCCGACCAGCCGTTGACCACGTAGACCCGCCCGCGGTCCCGGTCGACCGCGACGTCGGTGCCCCGGGCGCCGGTGTTCGCGCCGCCGACGACCGTGCCGTCGGTGGTGTCGAGCACCTGGAGCCGGCCCGCGTTCGTGACCACGTAGGCGCGCGGGGCGGTGGTGCTCGCGGCGGTGACGACGTCGGAGCCCGGCCGCCCCGAGGTGGGGATCGCGCAGGCGAGCAGGAGGGCGGCGGTGCCGAGGGCAGCTGTTCGTCGTCGTCCCCACATGGTCGGATGGGACCACCGCCGCGGACCCCGCCTCCACTCGGCAGACACGTCCGGGTGACAGTTGTGCCTGGTCGGGTGAGGGGCCGGGATGTGCCGCGCCGCGCCGGGCAACCCGGTGCGGGGGTGTGCGCCCGGCGCCGGTCGCTCGGGGGGCGAAACGACCGACGCCGGACCCCTGCCGGTGCAGTGCACCGGTGGTCGTGCCCCGACGACGTAGAACTACACCAGGTTGACGCAAATCGGGGTGCTTTGGCTCCCGAGTCGTCGCGAATAGACCTAAATTCGTCGGGTTGCCACCAGCTTGGCGTAACGCGTGCCCGCCGTCAGGAGCACCAGGCCCGCGCCGATGAAGGCGAGCACGCGCGCGATCCCGTCCAGCGCGGCCAGGTCGAACAGCAGCAGCTTCGCCACCGCGGCCCCGACCAGCACCAGACCGGCCACCCGCAGCGACCTCCGGTCGATGCCCCGCACCAGCAGCACCAGCGCCGCCACCGTCCACGACACCGTCACGATCGAGTGACCGAAGAGGAAACCGGTCACGTCCGGTGACACCAGCAGCGCCGCGCACAGCACCACCCCGGCCGCCGCGTACAGCAGCACGACCCCGGCGAACACCCACGGCAGCGGGTGCCCGCCCAGCGCGCCCAGGTGCGCGGCGAACCACGGCAGCACGACCGCCAGTACGGCCAGGACCAGCGCGGTGAGCGCGCCCGAGACGAGGAACCCGGCCGTGCCCGCGTGGTGCGGCGGGTCGAGCAGCACCCGCGGCGGCACCGCCTGCGCGACGGTCAGCAGCAGGCCGACCACGCCGAACGCGGTCGCGCCGAGCAGCGGGCCCCGCGAGGGCAGCACCCGCGCCAGGAACGCCAGGACCAGCGCCTCGGCCAGCACGACCGCCGCCCGCGCGCTGCCGTCCAGGGCGATCGCGGTCGCCAGGAACACCGCGAACACCCCGACCGCGCCCACGCCGGCGCGGAAGTGCGGCGGCAGGGACCGCCCGGCCGCCCACACCGCCACCACCAGCACCGCGACCGCCCCGGCCAGGCCGGCGCCGAGCCCCCGGTCCAGGACCGCGGTGGCCAGCAGGGCGGGCACCGGCGAGCCGACCGCCAGCCCGACCGCCGTCGGGTCGCCGGGCCGGACCCGCGCGGTCACCGCGGCGACGGCCACCCCGACCGCGGCGGCCACCAGGGCCAGCGCGGCCAGGACCGGCGCGCCGGTCGGGTGGCCCAGGCACAGGACCATCGCGACCAGCGGCGGCACCCCGGCCGTGACCGCGAGCCACGGCCAGTCGCGCTTGAGGTGGACCGGGCTCGCGGCGATCTTGAGGACCAGCAGGAACGCCACCAGCAGCGGGGTGGGGCCGCCGGTCAGGACGGGGGCGCACACCGCGCAGGCGGCCACCACGCCGGTGGCCAGGGTGGCGGAGTCCCAGCGCAGGGCGAGCAGCAGGCCGCCCGCCGCGATCGCCAGGCCGGCCGCCAGGCCGCCGCCCGGGGGCAGGTAGCCGTAGATCGAGGTGGTGGCGACGACGTCGAGGTAGAGGACCGCGATGCCGGTGGCGGCCAGGGCGAACGCGCCGGTGCGGTTGGCGGGGGTGCGGTGCAGGCGCAGGCCGAGGGCGGCCAGGGCGAGGCCGAGCGCCGCGCCGCCGACCACGCGGGGCACCGGGCCGAGGTAGCCGCGCTGGACCGCGAGGACCAGGAGGAGGACGACGCCCAGGAGGGTGACCGCGCCGCCGACCC
Source organism: Saccharothrix syringae (assembly GCF_009498035.1). Lineage (NCBI taxonomy): Bacteria > Bacillati > Actinomycetota > Actinomycetes > Pseudonocardiales > Pseudonocardiaceae > Saccharothrix > Saccharothrix syringae. The sequence goes on along the minus strand of NZ_CP034550.1, from coordinate 10,890,862 downwards.
AGGCCAGGAGCTTGCTGCCGGCGCCGTCCTGGCCCAGGCGGTCGAAGAGGGAGGGGCGCGGGGGTGCGGGCGGGGCTGCGGGTGGTGGCGGGGGCCAGTGCGGGGCGGGGGCGCTCCAGCCCTGGTTCGGGGACCAGGGCTGGTGCTGGGGCTGGGCCGGGTGCTGGTTCGGGGGTGGGGGCGGTGCCGGGTAGGGCGGGGCGGTGACGGCGGGGAACGGAGCGGGCCCGCCGGTCGGTTGTGCGGTGATGGGTTGTGCGGCGGTGGGTTGCTCGGTCGTGTCCTGGACAGGGCCGCTCGGGTGCGGCGCGGTGCGCGGCAGCGTGGCCACACCCCGGGTTTCCACCTGGTCCCCCAGTCGGTCCTCGCCGACGCGGTGCAGCTCGCGCCCCACCTCCTCCAGGCGGCGACCCAGCTCGCCCAGCTCGGAGGCCAGCCTCATCAGTGGGTCCTGCCCAGTCCCGGTCATGTGACCAGGGTCGCCCGCACCGCTCGCATCCGGTATCCGTACCTCTACTCAGCTCGCGTAGCGAACAGGTCACGCCGCCGCCACCCCGGCGGCCTGGCAGAGTGCGGGTCGTGACGGTGCTCGTGCTCGGTTCGGCCAACGCCGACCTCGTGGTCCCCGTGCCCCACCGCCCCGGCGCCGGTGAAACGGTGCTCGGCGGCGACGCGGCCGTCCTGCCCGGTGGGAAGGGCGCCAACACCGCCGTGGCCGCCGCGCGGCTCGGGGCGCCGGTCGCGTTCGCCGGTGCGGTGGGCGCCGACCAGTACGGCGACCTGCTGCGGGACTCCCTGACCTCCGCCGGCGTGCGCACCGACCACCTGCGCACCTCCGCCCGCCCCACCGGCCTCGCCTACATCACCGTCACCCCGGACGGGGAGAACTCGATCGTCGTCTCCCCCGGCGCCAACTCCGACGTCGGCGACGCCGACGTGGACGCGCTGACCTGGGACGGCGTCTCGACCCTGGTCTGCTCGCTGGAGGTCCCGGTGGACACCGTCGCGCGCGCCGTCGCGGCCGCCGCCGCGCACGGGGTCCGGCCGGTGCTGAACCTGTCGCCCGTGGTGCCGGTCCCGGCGGGCACGCTGGCGCTGCTGGACCCGCTGATCGTGAACGAGCACGAGGCGGCGGCGCTGGCCGGGTCGCCGGAGGGGCTGCTGGCGCTGGGGCCGAGGTCCGCCGTGGTCACCCTGGGTGCGCGGGGCGCGCTGGTCGTCACCCCGGAGGGCACCGCGGAGGTGGGCGCGCCGAGCGTGGACGTGGTCGACACCACCGGCGCGGGCGACGCCTTCGCCGGGGCGCTGGCGTTCGGCCTGTCGTCCGGCTCGTCGCTGGTGGAGGCCGCCGCGTTCGCCGCGCGGGTGGCGGCCCTGTCGGTCACGGCCGCCGGCGCGCAGCCGTCCTACCCGACGCTCGACCGGGTGCGGGAAATCGGGTGATCCCGGGGCGCGCGGCCGGGACCATCCGGGCGTGGAGGGCGGGCTCGGCGCGCGGGTCATCCGGGCGGTGAGCCGCGCGGGCGGGTTCTCGCCCGGCCTCGCCTCGCGGCTGGACCTGGCCGACGGCCGGCGGGCGTTCGCCAAGGCCGTCGGCACCGGGTGGCGGCGGTTGGCGGCCGGACCGCTGCCGGGGATCGACCCGTGGGCGCCGGCGCGGCTGGACGAGTTGGCCGGGCTGGAGTCGCGGTGGGCCGCCGCGGCGGCGGGGACGTCGCTGGTGCACGGCGACCTGCGGGCCGACAACGCGCTGCTGTCCCCGCCGCCGGGGTTGCCGGCGGTGCGGGCGTTCCAGGCGGCGCAGGGCGTGCCGGCGCTGCGGTGGCTGCGGCAACGGCTGGGGTAGCGGACTGCGCCCCGGTGGCGTTGGCTTGTGCTTACGTCGCGTCCACCCGAGAGGTATGGTCTAGACCATGTCGAGCGAGCGCCGCAGCGGTGTCGGGGTGAGTTCCGGTCGGGCTTCCGGGCCCGTGGTCCTGGTGGCCGAACCGCAGGCCGAACCGCCGGTCGGCCCCGTCCCGACCGACCCGGCGGCCGAGGCCGCCCGCATCCGCCCGGCCGCCGAGATCGTGGTCCGGCGCCTGGAGGAGCGGGCCGCCACCGCCACCGGCGACGCCAAGGCCGTGCTGGAGACGACCGCCGCGATGGCCGCCGACCCGGCCCTGCTCTCCCAGGCCGAGACCTTGGTGACCACCGAGTCGCTGCCCGCCGCGCGGGCCGTGCACCAGGCCGCCGCCGGGTTCATCTCCGCCCTGGAGGCCGCCGGCGGGTACATGGCCGAGCGCGCCCGCGACGTGCGCGACGTGCGCGACCGGCTGGTCGCCGAACTGCTCGGCGTGCCCGAACCGGGCGTGCCCGCGCTCACCGCGCCCTCCGTCCTGGTCGCCCGCGACCTCGCGCCCGCCGACACCGCGGGCCTCGACCCGGCCAAGGTGCTCGCCCTGGTCACCGAGGAGGGCGGCCCCACCTCGCACACCGCGATCCTGGCCCGCTCGCTCGGCATCCCGGCCGTGGTGGCGTGCCGGGGCGTGCTGGACCTGGAGGCGTCCGCGCTGCTCGTCGACGGCGACACCGGCGTGGTGGAGGCGTCCGACGGGACGGTGCGCTCGGCGCACGTGGCCGGGCGCGCGTCGTGGAACGGGGTCGGCGCGCTGCGCGACGGGCACCGGGTGAAGGTGCTGGGCAACGTGGGCTCGCCCGCCGACGCCGCCGCGGCCGCCGCCGGCGGTGCCGAGGGCGTCGGCCTGTTCCGCACCGAGTTCTGCTTCCTGTCCGCGTCGACCGAGCCGTCGGTGGACGACCAGCGCGAGGCGTACGCGGCGGTGCTCGCGCCGTTCGAGGGCAAGCCGGTCGTGGTGCGCACCCTCGACGCCGGCGCGGACAAGCCGCTGGCCTTCCTCTCGCCCGACCCCGAGCCCAACCCGGCGCTGGGCGTGCGGGGCCTGCGCGTCGCCTTCGACCGCCCCGACGTGCTGGAACGCCAGTTGCAGGCCATCGCCCTGGCCGCCGCCGACACCGGCGCCGAGGTCTCGGTCATGGCCCCGATGGTGGCCACCGCCGCCGAGGCCGCGTGGTTCGTCGAACGCGCGCGTGCCGCGGGCGTCCGGCGGGCCGGCGTGATGATCGAGGTCCCCGCCGCGGCCATGGTCGCCCGGGAGGTCTACTCGGTCGTGGACTTCGTCTCCCTGGGCACCAACGACCTGGCCCAGTACCTCTTCGCCGCCGACCGGCAGGTCGGCGCGGTGGCCGCGCTGAACGACCCGTGGCAGCCGGCCCTGCTGCGCCTGGTCAAGCTGGTCGGCGACGCGGCCACGGCCGCGGGCAAGCCGCTGGGCGTCTGCGGCGAGGCGGCGGCCGACCCGCTGCTGGCGTGCGTGCTGATCGGCCTGGGCGCGACCAGCCTGTCGATGAACCACACGGCGCTGGCGGCCGTGGGCGCGAAGCTGGCCTCGACCAGCTTCGACCTGTGCCAGCTGGCGGCGCGGGGCGCGCTCGGCGCGGCCGACCCGGCGTCGGCGAAGCTCGCCGCCCGCGCACCCCACTGACCGCGCACCCCTGACCGCGCACCCCACTGACCCGCGCACCCGGCCGGAACCCGAACACCCGGTCCGGCGACGACCCCGCCGAAGCACCTCGTCCGTCGCCGGACCGCTCACCCCACCGCGGCCAGCAGCGCGTCCCGCACCAGCCTGATCAGCGGGTGCTCCTCACTGCCCCGCCGCACCGCCGCCACCACCCGCCGCAGCGGCGCGGTCCCCCGCACGGGCACCCCGCGCACCGCGTTGCGCGGCACCAGCGCCACCCCGGCACCCGCCCGCACCAGCGCCCCGATGGCCCGGAAGTCGTCGGAGGCGTGGGCCACGCGCGGTGCGAACCCGGCCTGCCCGCAGGCCAGCTCGACCACGTCCCGCACGGGGTTGCCGGGCAGCGCGACCACCCAGTCGTCACCGGCCAGCTCCGCCAGGTCCACCTCCGCCTCCCCGGCCAGCCGGTGCGCCCCGGGCAGCACCACGTCGAACGGCTCGGTGTAGAGCGGGAACCGGGTCAGCCGCCGGTCGTCGGTGCGCGGGCGGTACTCCTCGGTGATCGCCAGGTCGATCTCGCCGTCGAGCAGCAGCGGCACGCTGGCGTGCCCCTCCACGTCCCGCACCCGCAGCACCACGTCCGGCGCGCTTCCCCGCAGCTCCGCCAGCGCCGGGGCCACGACCTGCGTGATCGCCGACGCGAAGCTGCCGATCTCCACCCGCCCGGTCCGGCCCTCCGCGAACGCCGCCAGCGTCGCCCGCGCCCGCTCCAGCTCCGCCGCCACCGCGGCGGCGTGCCGCACCAGCAGCTCGCCGGCCGCGGTCAGCGACACCCGCCTGCCGCGGCGGCGCAGCAGCGCCTGACCCGCCTCCGACTCCAGCGCCGCGAGCTGCTGCGACACCGCGGACGGGGTGAGATGCAGCGCCCGGCCGGCCGCCGTCACCGTGCCGTGGTCGGCGAGCGCGCTGAGCACGCGCAGCCGCCGGGGGTCGATCGCCCGACCGCCCTCACCCGGAAGGTGGGCGGTCATGCGACTTCGGGGCGGGCGGGGTACCAAGGGCTCATGAGCTCAGATCCCACACCGCGCCGGGCCACGCGCTCCAACCGCACCCCCTCCCTGGTCATCGCCGGTGTCGGGCTGCTCGTCCTGGTGGTGTTCGGCCTGGTCTGGCCGAGCATCCGGGCGGGCGGGTTCGCGGCGAGCGGCGCGGTGATCACCGGCTCCGTGCTCGTGCCCGCCATCCTGCTGGTCTTCCTCGGCATCTGGGGCAGGCGGGGTGCGTGACGAAGCCCGCGTCGGGTACCAAGGAGGGGTGCGGCGGGAGAACGCGCGCGTCATCCTGGCCGGCGCCACCGCGGCGGCCCTGGCCTTCGGCTTCCTGCTGCCCAGCCTGGTCGCGGGCCGGTTCGCGCCGAGCCCGACGGCCGTCACCGCCGCCGCCGTGATGGCCGCCATCGCCCTCGCCGCCGCCCGCGGCGACTAGTCCATCCGGGCGCGCGCCGCCACGAAGGCGTCCACGGCCCGGTGCACGTCCTCGGTGGAGTGCGCCGCCGACATCTGGGTGCGGATGCGCGCCTTGCCGTGCGGCACCACCGGGTAGGAGAAGCCGATCACGTAGACGCCCTGCTCCAGCAGCAGGTCGGCCATCCGGGACGCCCGCGCCGCGTCGCCGATCATCACCGGGATGATCGGGTGCTCGCCGGGCAGCAGGTCGAAGCCCTCCTCGGTCATCCGCGACCGGAACAGCGCGGTGTTCGCGCGCAGCCGCTCCAGCAGCTCGCCGGACGACTCCAGCAGGTCCAGCGCGGCGATCGCGGCGGCGGTCACGGCCGGTGCCAGCGAGTTGGAGAACAGGTAGGGCCGCGACCGCTGCCGCAGCATCTCCACGATCTCCGCCCGCCCCGAGGTGTAGCCGCCGCTGGCCCCGCCCAGCGCCTTGCCGAGCGTGCCGGTGACGATGTCGACCCGGTCCCGCACGCCGAACAGCTCGGGCGTGCCGCGACCGGTCGGTCCGGTGAAGCCCACCGCGTGCGAGTCGTCCACCATGACCAGCGCGTCGTACCGGTCGGCCAGGTCGCAGATCTCGTCCAGCGGCGCCAGGTAGCCGTCCATGGAGAACACGCCGTCGGTGGCGATGAGCCGGTAGCGGGCGTCGGCGGCGTCCTTGAGCTGCCGCTCCAGGTCGTCCAGGTCGCGGTTGCGGTACCGGTACCGGCGGGCCTTTGACAGCCGGACGCCGTCGATGATCGAGGCGTGGTTCAGCTCGTCGGAGATGACCGCGTCCTGCGCGCCGAGCAGCGTCTCGAACAGGCCGCCGTTGGCGTCGAAGCACGAGCTGTAGAGGATGGTGTCCTCGGTGCCCAGGAACTCCGACAGCTTGCGCTCCAGCTCCTTGTGCGGCTCCTGCGTGCCGCAGATGAACCGGACCGAGGCCATGCCGAAGCCCCACCGCTCCAGCGCGTCCCGGGCCGCCTCCACCAGCCGCGGGTGGTCGGCCAGGCCCAGGTAGTTGTTGGCGCAGAAGTTCAGCACCTCGGCGCCGGCGCCCACGCGCACGGCCGCGCTCTGCGGGGTGCCGATCACCCGCTCCGCCTTGTAGAGCCCCGCCGCGCGGATCTCGTCCAGCCCGGCCCGCAGGTCCTCGCGCATCGCGCCGTACATTCAGGCAGCTCCCGTCCAGTCGAGGATGACCTTGCCGCACCTGCCGCCGCGCGCCGTGGCGAACGCCTCGTCGAACGCGGTGTGGTCGAACCGGTGCGTGATCACCGGCGACAGGTCCAGCCCGCGCTGCAGCAGCACCGACATCGAGTACCAGGTCTCGAACATCTCCCGGCCGTAGATGCCCTTGACCTGCAACATCTTGAGCACCACCGCGCTCCAGTCGACCGCGAACTCCTCCGCCGGCAGCCCGAGCATGGCGATGCGGCCGCCGTGGGCCATGTTGCGGATCATGTCCTGCAGCGCGACCGGCTTGCCGGACATCTCCATGCCCACGTCGAAGCCCTCGGACATGCCCAGCTCCTCCTGGGCGTCGGCGACGGTGCGCTCGGCGACGTTGAGCGCGAGGTCGACGCCGACCTCCCGGGCCAGCGCCAGCCGGTGCCCGCTCACGTCGGTGATCACCACGTTGCGCGCGCCGGCGTGCTTGGCCACGGCCGCGGCCATGATGCCGATCGGGCCCGCGCCGGTGATCAGCACGTCCTCGCCGATGACCGGGAACGACAGCGCGGTGTGCACGGCGTTGCCGAACGGGTCGAAGATCGCCGCCACGTCCAGGTCCACCGGCGCCCGGTGCACCCACGCGTTCTCCTCGGGCAGCACCACGTACTCGGCGAACGCGCCGTCGCGGTGCACCCCGAGGCCGCGGGTGTTGGCGCACAGGTGCCGCCTGCCCGCCTTGCAGTTGCGGCACGTGCCGCAGACCAGGTGGCCCTCACCGCTGACCAGGTCGCCGACCCGCACGCCGGTCACCGCGGCGCCGGTCTCGACGACCTCGCCGACGAACTCGTGCCCGAGCACGAGCGGCGCGCGGACGTTGTGGGCGGCCCACTCGTCCCAGGAGTCGATGTGCAGGTCGGTGCCGCAGATGCCGGTGCGCAGCACGCGGACGACCACGTCACCCGGACCGGGGGTGGGGTCCGGGACGTCGGTCAGGGCGAGTCCCGGCCCGGCGGTTGCCTTGACCAGTGCCTTCATGGCGCGCAGTCTGCCGCCGGCGGCTTGTGCGGTCCATCAGGACTTTCTGAATTCACTCGTAAGTTCCGCTTCACTGGCGATGTTGCGGACCATGCCGCCGAACACCAGCCCGTGGAACGGCCACACCAGCCACCAGTAGGCGTGCCCGGCCAGCCCGCGCGGCACGAACACCGCCCGCTGCCGGTACACCGAGCCGCCCGCCGAGCCGTCCTCCGGGGGCAGCACCTGGAGCTCCAGCCACGCCAGGCCGGGCACCCGCATCTCCGCGCGCAGCCGCAGCAGCCGGCCCCGGTCGACCTCCTCCACCCGCCACCAGTCCAGCGCCTCGCCCACGTGCAGCCGCCGCGGGTCCCGCCTGCCGCGCCGCAGGCCCACCCCGCCGACCAGCCGGTCCAGCCACCCGCGCACCGCCCAGGCCAGGGGGAACGAGTACCAGCCGTGCTCGCCGCCGATGCCCTCCACCACCGACCACAGCCGCTCGGCGGGCGCCGAGGTCCGCCGCTCCCGCACGTCGACGTAGCTCGACCCGCCCGACCAGGAGGGGTCCGACGGCAGCGGGTCGGACGGCGCGCCCGGCACGGACGCGTTGGACCAGCGGGTCTCCACGTCGGAGTCGCGGACCTTGGCCAGCGCCAGGGCCACCGCCCGCTCGTAGCCGGTCGTCGGGCCGGGCACCAGGTCCTCGATGTCGTGCTCCCGGCACACCACCTCGTGCACCAGCGACTCGATCAGCGGCGCGGCGATCGACTTCGGCACCGGCGTGACCACGTTCACCCAGTGCGACGACAGGTGCGGCGTGAGCACCGGCACCGGCACCACCCGCCGCGGCCGCAGGCCCGCCACCGCCGCGTACCGCTTCATCATGTCCAGGTAGGTGAGCACGTCCGGCCCGCCGACGTCGAAGGTCCGGTTGACGCCGGCGGGCAGCCGCACCACCCCGACCAGGTAGCGCAGCACGTCCCGCACGGCGATCGGCTGGATGCGGTTGTGCACCCAGCGGGGCGTGACCATGACCGGCAGGCGCTCGGTGAGGTAGCGCAGCATCTCGAAGCTCGCCGACCCGGACCCGATGATCACCGCGGCCTGGAGCACGACGGTGGGCACCGCGCTGCGCAGGAACACCTCGCCGACCTCCCGCCGGGAGGCCAGGTGGGGCGAGAGCCGGACCCCGGCCGGGTGCAGCCCGCCCAGGTAGACGATCCGCTGGACGCCCGCGTCCTCGGCGGCGCGGGCGGTGTGCTCGGCCGCCCGCCGGTCGGCGTCGGCGAAGTCCGGCTTGTTCAGCGAGTGCACCAGGTAGTGCACGACGTCGACGTCCCGCACGGCCGCGTCCAGCGACGCCGGGTCGAGCACGTCGCCGCGCACCACCTCGACCCGGTCGACCCACGGCACGTCCCGCAGCTTGCCGGGGTCGCGGACCAGGCAGCGGACCTCGTGGCCCTCGGCGAGCAGCCGCGGCACGAGCCGCCCGCCGAGGTACCCGGTCGCTCCGGTGACGAGGCAGCGCATGACCCGATCCTCGGCCGGGCGGCGGCGTCCCGCACGCCGGGCGGGCCGGCGTCACGCGTGCTTGAACCAGCGGGGCTTCTTCTTCTTGATCTCCAGGGTGCCCGCGCGCACGTACCCGTGGACCACGAAGTGCGGCCGCCCGTCCACCCCGATGCCCACCTTGTCCTTCAGCGTGCCCGCGGCCAGCTCCACGCCCTCCGCGTTCACCGTCGCGTTGTCGGGCAGCACCAGCTTCACCGACCCGGCCGTCACGTCCAGCTCGATGTCGACCACGGCGTGCGGGATGGCGGCCTCGCGGAAGTCCAGGTCGGCCGACCCCATCCGGTTGCGCACCACCAGCCGCTGCGGCACGGTCCAGTGGCCCTTGCGGGTGACCGACGACATGGTCGTCTTCAGCTCGCTCCGCTCCACCGGCGCGGCGGCCCGGTCCCGGTGCACGATCCCCGGCAGGTCCAGCAGCACCGCGTTGAGCTGGGCCCTGGTCTTGGCGGCCAGCGCCGTGTCGGTCCGCTCGGTGAACTCGTCGAGCGTGATCAGCCCGCGGCCGATGGCCTTCTGCAGCAGGTTCACCACGTGCTCGCGCTCCGCGTCCGAGACGCGGAAGTCCTTCGGGTCGGCCTGGGCGGGGACGCCCCCGGGGCCGGCCTCGGCGGGTTCGGTCATGGTCAGCCCTCCGGTTCGACGTCGAGCCCGTGCTCGATCGCGTACCGCGCCAGCTCGACGCGGTTGTGCAGCTGGAGCTTGCGCAGCGTGGACTGCACGTGGTTCTCCACGGTGCGGTGCGAGATGACCAGCCGGTTGGCGATCTGCCGGGCGGTCAGCCCCTTGGCCACCAGCCGCAGCACCTCGGTCTCCCGCTCGGTCAGCTGCGGCTTGTCCCCCTGGTCCGGCGTCGCGGCCATCCGCCGGTACTCGCCGAGCACCAGCCCGGCCAGGCCCGGCGTGAACACCGCGTCGCCCGCCGCGGTCCGGTTCACCGCGTCCACCAGCTCCTCGGCCGACGCCGACTTGACCAGGTAGCCCGACGCGCCCGCCTTCACCGCCTCCAGCACGTCGCTGTGCTCGCCGCTGGCCGACAGCACCAGCACCCTGGTGGCCGACAGGGACCCGGTGATCAGCGTGGTCGCCTCCACGCCGGTCGACTCGCCCAGGTTCAGGTCCATCAGCACCACGTCGGGGCGCACGGCGCGGGCGATGCGCACCGCCGACGCGGCGTCGCCCGCCGTCGCCACGACCTCGAAGCCGCGCTCGGCCAGGTCCCGCGCGACCCCGTCCCGCCACATGGGGTGGTCGTCCACCACCATCACGGACACGCTCATCGGTGAACCCGCACCTCCCACTCGGTGCCCTCCCCCGGCCCCGTCTGGAGCTCCAGGGTCCCACGCAGCGCCTCCACCCGACCCCTGATCGACTTGGCCACGCCCAGCCGGCCCTCCGCCTCCGCCGAGGCCAGCCGCCCCTCCGGGATGCCGGGGCCGTCGTCGCGCACGCTCACCACGACCTCCTCGCCCAGGTCCTCCACCAGCACCCACGCCTTCGCGCCCGGACCGGCGTGCTTGTCCACGTTGGACAGCGCCTCGCGGACCACCGCGGCCAGCTCGGACGCGGTGGCCGCGGGCAGCATCACCCTGGTGGCCGGGGTCGACACCTGCACGGTCGGGGTGGCCAGCAGCTGGAGGGCGGGCCGCAGGTCGGCCTCGCCGCCCGGGGTGGACTCGCCGGGCGCGGCGGCCACCAGGGACCTCAGCGCGACCTCCTGCTCGCCGGCCAGCCGCGCCAGCTCGGCCGCCTCGCCGCCCAGCTCCGAGCCGCGCTTGCGGACCCGGGCGAGCACCTGGAGCACGCCGTCGTGGATGCTGCGGGCCAGCCGCTCGCGCTCGGCCGTGGCCGCCTCGGCGCGCAGCGCCTGCGCCAGCCGCACCGCCGAGCGGCGCGCGGTGGCCGAGGCCATGCCGATCACGAAGCCCGCCCCGGTCAGCAGCACCACGTCTCGCACCACGTCCACGTTGACCGCGCCGCGGTTGAGGTAGGTGGTCAGGCCGACCGCGAACCCCGACAGCGAGCCCGCCGCCTGCCCGCCCAGCGCGGCCGCGGCCACCACCGGGCCGGACGCCCAGATGGTGGTGATCAGCGGGACGTCCAGCACGAACTGCTGGTCGGTCAGGATCAGCTGCGAGGTCGACATCAGCCCGCACACCAGCACCACGTCGGCCACCACCACCCACGGCCGCCGGCCGTCCTCGCGGCCGTAGGCGCGGATGGTGAACAGCGACCAGGCGAACATCACCGCGACCGCCGACCACGCCAGCCAGGGCCGCTGGTAGTCGGCGTGGTGCCGCGCGGTGACGCCCACGGCGAACAGGAACGTCACTATGCGTAGCGCGACCGTTCCCCGCCAGAGGTGGGCGACCGGGTCCTCGTCCGCCGGGGTCCCCTGGTCGGATGGCTTCGTGTGCACGGTGTGCTCCCTTCACCCCCAATCTTGCCGTGCCCGAGTGGCGCAGCTAACCCCCAGGTGGCGGTCTGTTCCACAGATGACATATATGAAAAGCTCACTGGGGTCACTGGGTGTGATCGCGCCCGTCGGCTCCTGTGGTGAGGGAGGGCTGCCGTGCGCCACTGGCCACTGTGGACGCTGCGGCGCTCCGCCCTGGCCTACTGGTTGTTCGTCGACGCCTGCGCGCTCGCGCTCGTGGTGCACGTGATCGCGTCGTCGCCGCAGCCGCAGCCCGGTGAGATCGGCCGGTTCGCCGCCATCGCGGCCACCGCCGGCGCGGTCATCATCGGCAGCTCCATCCACAGCCACCGGATGGGCGAGACCGAGCGCAACCCGTGGGCCGCGCACCTGTGCTACCTGGCCGCGGGCGTGCTGGCGCTGCCGTGCAACCTGCTGGTCCTGCTGCTGTTCGGCCCGGCCCTGCACGGCGTGCTGGCGCAGCGCCCCGAATCGCACCGCTGGGTGTTCACCCTGTCCGCGAGCGCGCTGGCGGTGTTCGCCGCCCGGTACGCCATCGGCTGGGAGCAGCCCGACCTGCACCTGGGCGCGCTGGTCCTGGGCGCGACCGTGCTGCTGGTGGTCCGCGCGGGCCTGATCTCGGTCGGCCTGAAGCTGCGCAGCCCCGGCGCGCCCGGCGAGGAGGTCGTCGGCGAGCCGATCGACGTGGTCCTGGGCGTGGTCGCGGTCAGCATCGGCGGCCTGATGGGCTGCGCCGCCGTCACCGACGCGGTGCACGCCCTGCTGGCCGGCCCGCCGCTGGCCCTGCTCGAACGCGCCGCCCAGCTGCCGCAGTGGCGCCGGTCGGCGCAGCGCGACGCCAAGACCGGCCTGGCCAACGCGGTGCACTGGGACGGCCGGGCGCGCTCGGAGCTGGCCAAGGCCCGCGTCCGCGACCGGCCGATGGCCGTGATGCTGCTCGACCTCGACCACTTCAAGCGGGTCAACGACGAGGTCGGGCACCTGGCGGGCGACTCGGCGCTGAGCGCGGTGGCCCTGCTGCTGACCGGCACCGTGCGCAGCGGCGACCTGGTGGGCCGCTTCGGCGGCGAGGAGTTCGTGGTGCTGCTGCCCGACGCCGAGCCCGCCGTGGCCCGCTCGGTCGCCCAGCGCATCCGGCACGCCGTGGCCGCCCTGGCCGTGCCGACGGTCGACACGCACGGCCAGGAGCACCTGCTCACCGGCCTGACCGTGAGCATCGGCGTGGCCACCACCCAGCGCTTCGGGTACGAGCTGCCCGACCTGCTGGTCGCCGCCGACGCCGCCCTGCTGGCCGCCAAGGGCTACGGCCGCAACCTGGTCGAGATGGCCTAGGGCCGAGCGGGTAGGCGGGTCGGGTCGGGGCCGCCGGCCCGCCCGCCTAGACCTGCCGCCCGCTGTGCCCGGCGTCGGGCGCCTCGCCGCCGCCGATGTCCTCCACCCGCTCACCCGCCGTGTCCACCGCGCCGCTCTCCTGCGGCTCGTGCACGTCCACGTCGCGCGGCTCCACGGCCCGGTCCGACTCCGACAGCAGCGACCGGATGCCCGAGTTCAGCACCGCCAGCAGCGGCACGGACAGCAGCGCGCCCGAGATCCCCCCGACCACCAACCCGGCGGTGATCGCCAGCACCACCGCCAGCGGGTGCAGCTTCACCGCGCGACCCAGCAGCAGCGGCTGGAGCACGTGGCTCTCCAGCTGCATCACGCCGATCAGCACGGCCAGGATGATCAGCGCCGCCACCGGCCCGTTGGCCACCAGCGCGACCAGCACCGCCACCGCGCCGGTGACCACCGCGCCGATGATCGGGATGAACGCGCCGAGGAACACCAGCGCCGACAGCGGCACCACCAGCGGCACGTCCACCAGCCACAGGCCGATGCCCACGCCGACCGCGTCCACCACCGCCACCAGCGCGGTCGCCCGCACGTAGGACACCAGCGAGGCGAACCCGCGCCGCCCGGCCACGTCCGCCCGGTCGCGCACGTCGGCGGGCACGACCCGGATCAGGAACCGCCAGATCCCGTCGCCGTCGTGCAGGAAGAAGATGAGCGTGAACAGCGCCAGCAGCAGGCCGGTCAGGATCTCGCCGACGGTCGCGGCCGTGGTCAGCGCGCCCGAGGTGATCTCGGCCTGGTTCTCCTGCAGCTCGGCCACCACGCGGTCCAGGTACTCCTGCAACTGCACGTCGCTCAGGTGCAGCGGACCGTCGCGCAGCCAGTCCCGGATCGTGTCCAGGCTCGCGCTGACCTGGTCCTGGAGGTCCGGCAGGCCCTTGGAGAACTCCGTGATCACGAAGGTGAGCACGCCGCCGACCACCGCTATCCCGCCGACCAGCACCAGGCCCGTGGCCAGGCCGCGCGGCACGCGCGCCCGGTTGAGCTGGGACACCGCCGGCGACAGCAGCGCCGCCAGCAGCAGCGCCACCCCGACCGGGATGACGATCGTGGCCAGGTACCCGACCACCGTGGCCACCACGTACAGGGCGGCGACCACCGCCACGAACCGCCAGCTCAGCGCCGCGCTCACGCGCAGCAGCCGGGGCACCCTCTTGCTCTCCCACCCGTTCCCCGTCACGCGATCACGTTATCCCCGCCGGCACGCCCGCGTGCGACGACGAGCGCCGTGCGACGGAAACCACGAAAACCTGGCGGCGGCCGCGTCCCGGGTGATCGGATCCGGGTGTGCCGGATTCGGGCGAGGACGTCGAGCGGACCGTGCGGGAGGCGTTCGCCGCGGGCAGGCGGGTGCGGTTCGACCCGACCGCGCCCCGGCGGGGGCGCACCGTGCCCGGCGGGCTGCTGTCGTCCCTGCTGGCGGACCTGCCCCCGGACGGGCTGCGCGGTGCCGCGCTGCGGCTGGTCGGCGCGCACGTGGTGGGCCGGTTCGCGCTGGAGGGCCTGCGCGTCGACCACGTCGTCGACCTGGAGAACTGCACCTTCGAGGAGAAGCCGGACCTGCGCATGGCCCGCCTGGTCGGCCTGCGGATGCGCGGCTGCCGGGTGCCCGGCCTGCTCGGCCGCAACCTGCGGGTGGGCAGCGACCTGGTCCTGGAGGCGGGCTTCACCAGCGACGACGCGGTGGACCTGACCGACGCGACGGTGGAGGGCACGCTGCGGCTGGCCGGCGCCGTGCTGCACGGCGGGGACGACCACGCCCTGCTCGCCGCCCGCATCCGCCTGTCCGGCTCCCTCCAGGCGATCGCCCTGCGCGCCACCGGCGAGGTCCGGCTGCGCGGCGCCAACGTCGGCGGCAGCGTGCACCTGGGCGGCGCGCGGCTGGTCAACGCCGGGCAGAACGCCCTGGACGCCACCGGCGTGACCATCGCGGGCAACCTGTTCTGCGACGCCGAGGGCGGCCGGTTCGCCGCCGAGGGCCGCATCCTGCTCGACGGCGCCCGGGTCGGCGGCAACGTCGTGTTCTCCGGCGCCCGGCTGCACGCCAACGTGACCGACCGGCCCGTGCTGGTCATCCCGCGCGGCACCGCCGACGAGTCCGCCGCCCTGGTCGCCGACCGCATCCGGGTCGAGGGCAACGTGGAGCTCGACGACGGCTTCACCTCCTCCGGCACGGTCCGCCTGCCCAACGCCGACATCGGCGGCTACCTGCGGCTGTCCGGCGCGGAGATCGGCAGCCGCGAGGTGGTGGAGGAGCTGACCGACGCCACCGGGCCCGAGCCCGCCGAGCCCGCCGGCGAGGTCCAGCGCATCCCGGTCGCCCTGCACGCCGACGGCATCCAGGTCCGCGGCGACCTCGAAGCGCGCGGCGCGGTCAACGGCGGCTTCCGCGGCGGCGGCGCCCGCGACACCGCCCTGCGCGTCCACGGGCAGGTGCGCCTGGTGGACGCGCACGTGCGGGGCAGCGCGTCCCTGTCCGGCGTACAACTGCACGGCCCCGGCATCGACGTCCTGTTCGCCGACCGGCTGCGCGTCGGCGGCACGCTGTTCCTGCGCAACCTGCGCGCGCACGGCTCGCTGCGGCTCCAGAACGCGGAGATCGGCTCCACCCTCGACTGCTCCGGCGCGACCCTGCTCGCGCCGCGCGGCCGGCCCGACGGCACGGTCAAGCCGTCCCTGGACGCCCGGGTGGCCACCGTCGGCAAGGACCTGCTGTGCAGCCACGGCTTCACCGCCGCGGGCGGCGTGCGCGTCCGGCTGGCCGAGGTCGGCAAGATGGCCACGTTCGCGGGCGCGCGGCTGGGCGGCCCCGGCAGCGGCATCGCGCTCAACGCCTACGGGCTGACCGTGCAGCAGCTCGTGCTGCGGCTCGACGCCGGGCAGGCGCCGGTCGGCCGGGTGCTGCTCACCCGGTGCGCGGCCACGGCGGTGTTCGACGGGCCCGGCCTGTGGGCGGCCACCGGCGGGGTGGAGGTGGAGGACTTCACCTTCCGCTCGATCACCTCCGCGCCGCAGGTCGACGTGCGCACCCGGCTGCGCTGGCTGCGCGAGGTGCAGCCGGACTTCGCGCCCGGGCCGTACGAGCAGCTGGCGGCCGTGTACCGGGACGGCGGCGAGGAGGAGCTGGCCCAGCTCGTGCAGGTGGAGAAGCAGCGCAGGCGCTTCGCCGAGCTGGGCGTGGCGGGCCGGGTGTGGGGCTTCCTCCAGCACTGGACGGTCGGCTACGGCTACCGGCCGTGGCTGGCGATCGCCTGGCTGACCGGGTTCTGGCTGCTGGGGGCGCTGTGGTTCCTCGGCCACGAGATGCCCAAGCTCAACGACGACGAGTCGCCGTCCTGGAACGCGTGGCTGCTGGCGGTGGACCTGCTGGTCCCGATCGTGGACCTCGGCCAGGACGGCAAGTGGCGGTTCAGCGGTGCGTCCCAGTGGATCTCCAGCGCGCTGATCGCGGTGGGCTGGATCCTGGCCTCCACCGCGGCGGCCGGCGCGGCCCGCGTGCTCAAGCGCACCTGACTACCCGTGGTCACCCCCGGCCACACGCCGTGTTCTTCACACGATCCGGCGAACCCGGCGGCGAAGGAGTGCGAACCCGGCTCGATCCCTGGCAGTCTTCGGGCGTCGGCTTGATCACGTCGCCGACGAAATCCCAGCGCCTGTGGTGGAGGAACCAGCGATGTCGGCCGTTGACCAGCGAGCGGGAACGGGGGCGGGCCGCGTTCGGCGGCTGCTCTCCCGCGCCCTGCTGGTCGTCGGCGGCACCCTCGCCGGCACCGCCGCCGCCTGGGCGCTGACCGCGGCCCCGGCGGCCGCGGCGGCCCCGGTCGACCACGAGGTGGTCGTCGGGCACGCCGCGGAGGGCTCGCGCGATTCGCTGCGCGAGGTCGTGGCGCCGATCGGGCAGGGCCGGGTCGGCCGGGAGCCGATCGGCGCGTCGCCCCTCGGCTCCACCGACGTGGGCGGGGCCGTGCGCGAGCTGGACGCCGCGCTGCGCTCACCGCGCGTGCAGGAGCCCCAGCGGCCCGACCTCGGCCGCGTCGCGGAGGAGATCCGCGACACCGTCGAGCACGTGGGCACCTGGTTCCAGCCGCGCGCGCCGAAGCAGGTGACCACCGACGACGCGGTCGGCGGCACCCCGGCGCAGCACGCCACCGAGACCACCCCGGCCACCACCGCCGCCGTGCCGGTCACCGCCGGCACCCCGGTGGTGCACGGGGTGTTCGGCAAGCTCAGCAGGCTGTGGCTCGACCTGGCGACCGGCGCGACCACCGCGCCCGTCGCCGACCAGGGGTCGACCCTGCCCGGTGACCCGTCCGGACTGCCGTTGATGCCGTTCGCGCCCCCGCTCGGCGCGCCGGCCCACTGCACCTGCGGTGGCGACGCGTCCGGTTCCCAGGGTGGCGGCAGCGGTCCGTACGCGACCGCGTCCGCCCACACCTCCGACACCGCCGTGGCCCGGGCTCTGTTCCCCGCCACCGTGCGGACCGTCGTGATGCCCGGCAAGCAGCCCGGCATCACCCCCGACTGACCGACGCGCGCGGTCCGGCGCCGGCTCGCTGACGAGCCGGCCCGGTCATCGACCGCTCGCGCACTCATCCTGCGCGCCCGGTCCTTGGGATCGCCACCGCGCCTTCACCACCCCCTGATCCGGGTGGCCGTCGCCTCCGACGCGTTCGCGCGTCCGGCCACCCCTCACCTCCCGCAAGGGACACTGGAAGAAGGAGAACCCATGCAAACCTGGGCCAAGCGCGGTCTCCAGACCGCACTTGTCACGGGTGGTTTGCTGATGCTCGGCACGGGCATCGCTTCAGCCCAGGAGGACGTCAACCCCGACGCGCGGCCCAGCCCGCTCGACGCGAGGGTGCGGGTCCCGGTCGACGTCGACCACAACAACCTGGGCACCCCGGTGGGCAGCCACGACCTGCCGGAGGTCCACAGCGAGGTGGGCACCCCGGGCCTGTCCGACACGGCCGCCGGCCGCGTCGCCGCCCCGGCCAACCCGCTGGTCCGCGGCGGCCAGGACAGCCTGGACGCCGCCAACGGCACGGGCCTGACCCGCGGCAACACCGTCGGCGCCGACGTGGTGATGCCGGTCAGCGCCTGCGGCAACGCGGTCGGCGCGGGCGGCAACGCCTACACCGAGGCCGACTGCAGCCAGTCGGTGGAGAGCACCGGCGACGTCCGGACCGACGGCTCCTACGGCTCGCTGGCCGGCAACGCGGCCCGCGCCGCCACCGCGGTCTCGCCGCAGGTCACCGGCAACGCCGTGGCCGCACTGGCCAACGCCGAGAGCCACACCACCGCCCGGCAGCGCGCCACCGCCGGCGGCGACCTGGAGACCTCGGGCTCCCACGGTTCGCTGTCCGGCAACATCGCCGCGGTCCAGGGCGCCGCCCCGGTCCAGGTGACCGGCAACGCGGTCGCCGCCGGCGGCAACTCGCACACCAGCTCCGAGTCGGACAACCACGCCGCCGCGCCCGGTTCGCTGCGCACCGACGGCGACCGCAGCAGCGGCGGCGGCAACGTCCTGGGCGTGCCGCTGGCCCCGATCGTCGGGGTGAGCGGCAACGGCATCGGCGCCGTCGGCAACGCGGACGCCTACGGCAACGACAGCTCCTCCGCCTACGCGGGCGACGCCAACCCCGACCGGGACGGCATCCCCATGTGGTCGCGCACCTCGGGCGTCGACGGCACCCTGGCGGGCAACACGGCCCAGCCGTCGCTGGCCGGTCCGGTCTCCGGCGACGACAACGCCCTGGGCGCCGTGGGCAACGCGAACGTCGCGGGCGCGGTCGCCAACGACGCCCGCGCGGGCGGCAACAGCGTGACCGACGGCCAGGACTCGGTGCTGGCGGGCAACTACGCCGACACCCCGGTGGCGCTGCCGGTGTCCGGCTCGGGCAACTCGACCTCGGGCGTGGGCAACACCTCGACCGAGCACGACAACGCCGTCACCGCCATCGCGGGCGGCGACACGTTCACCAACGGCGACCGCTCGGTGCTGTCGGCCAACTCGGCCAACACGCCCCCGGCGGGCGCGATCGACCTGTGCGGCAACGGCACCACCGCGGGCGGCATCGCCGACAGCCAGTGCGGCAACGACGTGCTGGTGGACGCCGGCGGCTACAACGGCACCACCGGCAACAACGGCGTCGGCTCGGGCAACATCGGCCAGCTGCCGGTGGGCGTGCCCGCCGAGGCGTTCGGCAACAACCTCGGCGCCGTGGGCAGCACGTCCGGCCGCACCACCGAGAACAAGTCGGTCAGCTCGGGCCGCGTGGCCAACAGCGTCGACGACAACGGCACCGTCTCCAGCAACGTCGTCTCCGCACCCACCGCCCTGGGCGGCCAGGTGTTCGGCAACGCCGGCGGCGCCGTCGCCAACCCGAACTCCGAGACCGACAGCGACACCCGCATCGACCTGGGCAACCCGCCGCAGGCCAACGGCAAGCACGGTTCGGCGTCCGGCAACATCGTGCACGTGCCGACCTCCAACCCCGCTCAGGTCTTCGGCGACTCGATCGTCGGCGTCGGCAACGGCTCGTCGGACACCACCAGCAGCCTGACCTCCCGCTCGGGCGGCGCGGCCGTCACGACCGGCGACCAGGGCTCCATGTCCGGCAACGTGCTGTCGCTGCCCGAGGCGTCCTCGCCGCAGGCGTTCGGCAGCGCGATCGGCGCGGTCAGCAACGTCGAGTCCGACAGCCGCAACGAGTTCGGCTCCTTCTCCGGGGGCGACGTGTACACCTCCGGCGACTCCGCCTCGCTGTCCGGCAACGGCCTCGGCTCCCAGTCCACCCTGCCGCTCCAGGTGTTCGGCGACGCGATCACCGCGGGCGGCAACGGCTACTCGCAGGCGGACAACCAGGCCGGCCTGCTGGCCGGCGGCAGGCACCTGACCTCGGCCGAGGACAGCTCGTGGTCGGGCAACCTGCTCACCACGCCGGTCGGCGTCGCACCGGCGCTGCACGGCGACGCCGTCACCGCGGCGGGCCTGGCGGACGCCAAGACCGCCAGCGACTCGAACAGCACGTCCGGCGGCGACACCACGACCACCGGCACCGGCCCGTTCACCGCGCGCGACCTGGAGCTGCCCTTCGAGGGCTTCGCCCGCATGTTCGGCGTCCCGGTGGAGGTCGCGGGCATCGCGACCACCACCACCTCGGACCGCAGCAGGCTGCTGACCGGCGAGGACGACGAGGCCGAGCCGAACCGGGGCATCGTGCTCCCGATGGGCGTCGACCGCCTGATGCGCATCGACGAGCTGCCCAACCTGGACCTGCTGCGCTGGTTCCCGAAGTCCAAGTCGCCGCTCGCCGCGCCCCCCGGCCTGGCCGAGCTGCGCGACCTGCCCATCACGCGGCGCGTGGACCTGCCGTCGGCGCCGAAGGCCGCGCCCGTGGGCAAGAGCGCGTGGCGGACCGGCTCGGAGGTGCGCGACGAGCTGCCGCCCGTGCGGGCGCGCAAGCCGAAGCTGGGTGCTTCCGACATGCCCACGACCGAGCTGCCCAAGGCCGACCTGCACAGGGCCGGCCTGCCCAAGACCGGTCTGCCGAAGACCGGCCTGACCAAGACCGGCCTGACCAGGACCGGCCTGCCGAAGACCGACCTGCGCAAGGCGGAGGCGCCGCGATCCGACCTGTCCAGCTCCCAGCTGCCCCTGATGCCGGAGCCGGTGGTCGAGATGCCGACCGACGTGCTGCCGCACGTCCGCGACGACGTCCGGAAGGTGTCCGCCAAGCGGATGCCCGGCTCGGCGTACCTGGCCCGCACCACCTACGACCTGCTGGCCGCCGACGAGGGCGAGCGCTCGTTCTCCGGCACCCTGCCGACGGGTGACCTCGACGCGACCCGTCAGCTGCCCGACCTCACCCAGCAGCTCAACGTGGTGACCGAGCAGGGTGTGCCAACCCTGCTGACCGTCCCGGCCGCGCTGCCGTTCGTGCTGCCGGTCCCGGGCGTCGCCCAGCCGCGCACCGCGCCCCCGTCGGCGAGCGGCATGAACACCGCGCCGCTGCAGGGCATGGTCGCCAACCAGCAGGTGTCGAACCCGGACCAGCTGCGGACCCCGGCCCTGGCCGGCCTGGACGCGGTGTCCATGTTCGGCGCCCTGGAGCAGACCGCGCAGCTGCCCCGGATCTGAAACCGGGTACCGAGCCCGGCCTGAGCCGCACCTGAGTCACACCTGAGCTGCACACCCCCCAACCGGGCCCCCGGCACTTCGGTGCCGGGGGCCCGGCCGCGTGTCGCGCTTCGCCGCCGCCGGCCGGCGCCCACCGCGCGTCACCTCAGCGCCGCAGGCGCCGCTCCGCCTCCGCGACCACCTCGGGCACCGGCACGTCCCCGTCACCGGTCACCCAGCACACCCGCACCCCCGGCCGCACGGGCGTCCCGCCCAGGCTCACCGCCCGCCCGGCCAGCTCGCGCACCCGCGCCGCCACCGCCTCACCGGTACCGCCCGGGTGCTCGGCCACCACCGCGAACGAGCCACCGCCGTACCGGGCGACCGTGTGGTCCGCGCGCAACCCGCGCCGCAGCCGCCCGGCCAGCACCGCCAGCAGCCCGTCACCCCGCTCGAACCCGTGCGCCGCGTTCACCGCCGCCATCCCCCGCACGTCCACCAGCACCAGCGTCGCCAGGGTGCCGTGCGTCCGGGCCCGCACCAGCGCCTGGTCCAGCCGGTCCAGCAGCAGCGCGCGGTTGGGCAGGCCGGTCAGCGCGTCGACGAACCCGGAGCTGTGCGGGGCGTCCGACCGCACCGGTCGCAGCAGCACCAGCACCCGCCCGTTCACCGGGTGGTACTCGGCCCACACCCGCGCCCGCGGCAGCACCACGGGCACCACCAGCGGCGCGCCGGTCCGCAGTGCCTGCGCCGCCAGTTCCGCCCGGCTGGGCAGCGGCGCGCCGGAGTCGTCGTGGCCGTCGCCGTGGCCATCGTCGAGCAGGGGCCGCGCGGGCGGGTTCGCCGCGAGCACCGAGCCGTGCTCGTCCAGCAGCGCCAACCCGACCGGCAAGCCCGACACGAACTCGTCCCACACCGCTCGGGACTCCGTGGTCCGCACCGCACCCATGGGACCCTCCGCCGCCGCAGGTCCTGTCGGGAACGAGCCTCCCGGCGGGACGCGGGGTTTTCAACAGCCCCGGCGCCACCCGGTCCGGTGATCCTGGGTCACCGAGGGCACCGGGGTCACCGAGGGCACCGGCGCTCCCGGAGCCGCGTCGAGCCGGGCCAGCATCCCCGCGAAGTCGTCCTCCGACACGATCGGCACCCGGTAGGCCCGCGCCCGCCGGGCCTTGCCCGACAGCGTGTCCGGGTCGGCCGCGACCACCACCCGCGTCGACCGGGTCACGTACCCCTGGCTCACCAGCCCCGCCCCGCACGCCCGGTCCACCCACACCTCGCGCGGCGCGCTCATCTGCCCGGTGAACACCACCACGTCACCCCGCGCCAGCGGCACCGCCTCGGTGCGCCGCACCGCCCCCGCGACCCCGCGCCGCACCTCGACCGCACCGGCCGGGAGCCCGAGCGCCGGGAACGGCGTCCCGGTCAGCTCCCCCGACCGCAGGTAGTGGCCGAACAACCGGGCCGTGGCGCGGGCGTCGTGCAGCGCGGAGTGCGCCGAGTCCAGGACCACCCCGGCCGCCGCGCAGCAGGCGGCGAGCGAGCGCGCGGTCCGGTGCGGCAGGAACCGGTCCGCCAGCCGCATCGTGCACAGGCCGGTGACCTCGACCGGCACCCCGGCGCGGTGGAACTCGGCGGACAGGAAGCGCGCGTCGAACGCGAGGTTGTGCGCGACGACCACCCGGCCGGCCAGCCGGTCCGCCAGCGCGCCCGCCACCGCCGCGAACGACGGCGCCCGCCGCGCGTCGGCCGCCCGGATGCGGTGCACGTGCTGCGGCCCGAGGTCCCGCCCGGGGTTGACCAGCGTGCACCACTCGCCGGTGATCCGGCCGCCCGGGTCGAGCTGCACGACCGCCACCTCCACGACGCGGTCGGAGCCGCGCGCGGCGAACCCCGTCGTCTCCACGTCGACCACGGCGTACTCGGCCACCGGCGCACCCTACCGGGAGCGCAGCGCCGGCAGCACCAGGTCGACCACCGCGTCGGCGTACCCCGCGGTCAGCGGCGCGGTCCGCAGCAGCCACCGCTGGTACACCGGCCCGAGCAGCAGCTCGGCCGCCACCGCGACGTCCACGTCCGGCCGCAACCCGCCCGACCGCCGCGCGACCTGCAACAGCCCCTCGACGCCAACCCGGCGCGGCGTCAGCATCAGCGTGACCAGGTCCGTGCGCGACTCGTGCAGCAGCGCCCGGCACACCTGGTCGAACCGCCGCTCGCCCAGCTCCTCCACCGCGGCCCGCAGCTCCGCCTTCAGGTCGACGACCAGGTCACCGGTGTGCACGGGGTCCCGCTGCGCCGGCCCGAGCTCCACGAACGCCTCGAACAGCAGCGGCCCCTTCGACGGCCACCACCGGTAGATGGTCTGCTTGCCCACCCGCGCGTGCCCCGCGACTGCTTCAATGGTCAACCGGGAGTACCCGAGCGCCTCGACCAACTCCAGCGCGGCCGCGAGGATCGCCCGCCTCGAACGGTCGCTCCGCCGCGCCGCGTCGGGTGGCATCCCTTGATCGTAAGCTCCGGGCCCCGGCGCCGAAACCGCGGCGCGCACTTGTCCGCAGGGCTCTGACCAGGGGATTGCAGAACTCCGCAAAGGGTTTGCAGGCTCGGCGGAGCACACTCGTCATCGAGGCGGCCCGGCAAGACCAGGGGGGCTGGACAGGGGGGCGGGCCGCCTCCTCCCACTTCCGGTGCGGGTCCGCGCCGGTGACGACCCGCGGACGTCCCACCACCCGCGGCAGCCGGTGCGGCAGCACCCGGGGCACCGCTCGGGAACCGCGGCGGCCGCGCGGCACCGCCCGGAGAACCGCTCGGCACCGCGGCGGCCGCCCGGCACCGCAGCAGCCGCGCGGCACCGCGGCGGCCACTCGGCACCGCGGCGGCCACTCGGCACCGCCCAGGACACCGCCCGCCGCCCGCGACGCCGGTCAAGCCCCGTGCTCAGCCGCCGGTCAAGCCCCGCGCGCTCAGCCCTGGGCCAGGTCGGCGAAGCGGCTGTAGTGCAGCTGGTGGGCCACGGTGATGGTCGCCGTGGGGCCGGCGCGGTGCTTGGCCAGGATCAGGTCGGCCTCGCCCGCCCGCGGGTCGTCCCGCTCCCACGCGTCCGGGCGGTTGATCAGGATCACCATGTCCGCGTCCTGCTCCAGCGAGCCGGACTCGCGCAGGTCGGACAGCTGCGGCCGCTTGTCGGTGCGCTGCTCCGGACCGCGGTTCAGCTGGCTGATCGCGATCACCGGGATCTCCAGCTCCTTCGCGATCAGCTTCAGGTTCCGGGAGAACTCCGAGACCTCCTGCTGCCGCGACTCGCTGCGCTTGCCCGACGACATCAGCTGGAGGTAGTCCACCACCAGCAGCCGCAGGTCGTGGCGCTGCTTGAGCCGGCGCGCCTTGGCCCGGATCTCCATCATGGTCAGGTTCGGCGAGTCGTCGACGAACAGCGGCGCCTCGCTGATCTCGCTCATCCGCCGGGCCAGCCGGGTCCAGTCGTCGTCGCTCATCCGGCCGCTGCGCATGTCGCCGAGCCGGATGCGGGCCTCGGCGGAGAGCATGCGCATCACGATCTCCGTGCGCGACATCTCCAGCGAGAAGATCGCGCTGGTCAGGCCGTGCTTGACCGAGCAGGAGCGGGCGAAGTCCAGGCCCAGGGTGGAGTTGTGGGTCGGGATCATCGACCGGCCGGCGAGGTAGAGGTGGTCGGCGTTGTCGACCTCCACGCAGCGCACCGGCACGCTCGGGACCGGCCGCACGTCGACGATGAACCGCGAGCCGGTCCGGGCGCCGCGCCGCTCCTTGTGCAGCAGCCGCTTGTGCTCCAGGCGGAACACGTCGTCCTCGGTGCCGAAGGTGAGCACGTGCGCGGTGCGGGAGCCGTCCCCGGCCCGCTCGGTGGCGGTCGAGCAGTGGTGGCCCAGGCTCACGACCAGCTCGCGGACGTCCTCGGCCAGGCGCGCGTCGGCGACCGCGAACCGCACGGAGCCGTCGTCGGTGACGGTGCCGCCGGTGTCGAGCAGCCCGGCCAGCAGCGCCCGCCGCTGCTCGGCGGACGCGCGGAGGTAGTCGGCGGGGATGTGCCGGTCGTCGAGCACGCCGAGGTCCCGGAGGACGCCCGGGACCGCACCGCCGCGCGGCTCGTGGCCCTCGGCCTCGACGTGCCAGACCACCTCGGGCTCGGTGGTGGCGGGGTGCCCGTCGCCCAGCCACGAGCCCAGGGTGTACGGGCCGAGCGGCAGGTCCGCCACCGGCAGGTCGAGCGGCGCGGCGTTGGTCACCGCGTGGTCGGGGGCCGTCCCCCGGCGCAGGGTGGCGGCGACCTCGCGCGTGGTGCGCACGCCGGCCGCCCCCCGGGAGGTCACGGTCGCCCACTGGTGCTCGGCGTCGGCCACCAGCACCGAGCCGTCGGAGAACTCGACCTCGTAGCACGGCCTGCCGCGCATCACCCCGGTCGCCGCCACCACGGTCGTCGGCCTGCCGCCCGCGTCGAGCAGCCGGTCGCCCACGGCCACCTCGCCCATGGTCGTCCACCCGGTGGGCGTGGGCAGCGGGGTGTCGAGCGCCAGCGCCTTGCCCACGCCGGGGCGGGCCGCGACGATGATCATCTGGCCGGGGTGCAGGCCGTTGGTCAGCTCGTCGAGGTCGGCGAAGCCCGTGGGGATGCCGAGCGACTGCCCGCCGCGCGAGGCGATCGCGTCGATCTCGTCCATGGTCGGCTGGAGCAGGTCCTCCAGCGCCACGTAGTCCTCGGTGGTGCGGCGCTCGGTCACCTCGTAGATCGCCGCCTGGGCGCGGTCGACGACCTCGTCCACGTCGGCGCCCTCGGCGCCGTTGTAGCCCAGCTGCACGATCCGGGTGCCCGCCTCCACCAGGCGCCGCAGCACGGCCTTCTCCGCCACGATCTCGGCGTAGTAGGAGGCGTTCGCCGCGGTGGGGACGGTGGCGATGAGGGTGTGCAGGTACGGCGCGCCGCCGACGCGCAGCAGCTCGCCCCGCCGCTCCAGCTCCGCGGACACCGTGATCGGGTCGGCGGGCTCGCCCCGGCCGTAGAGGTCGAGGATGCAGTCGTACACCGCCTGGTGCGCCGGGCGGTAGAAGTCGTTGGGCGCCAGGACCTCGACCACGTCCGCGATCGCGTCCTTGCTCAGCAGCATGCCGCCCAGCACCGACTGCTCGGCGGCGAGGTCCTGCGGCGGCTGTCGTTCGAAGCCGGGCTCGGCCATCCCCCGGTCGTCCACCAGCGCCACCGCGCACTCACCCCAATCTGTGCCGTGCAGGATGTTCTACCCCGTGGGACCGACAATTTCCGGGCACCACGCCAGGGATTCCGCGACGCTAGAGCCCCCCGGATGGCGCAGGCAAACGCACCTGTGGACAACCGGGTGGACAGCCTGGGGATGGTCGCGCCGACCTGACCACAGGGCTGGGGAAACCTGTGGACAACTTGGGTACAACTCGGTTCGTGACAGAAGTTTCAGCAGCTCAGAGGCTGTGGATAACTTTGTGGAAAAGTCCTGCGTCACACCGTCGGCGTGTCGCGCGAAACGGCTCCTTCGGCGTGTCGCGGACGGGGTGTCGGGGGAGTTGTCCACAGCCGGACGCGGGAAGGCGCCGCCCGACCGGGTGTCCGGTCGAACGGCGCCCTCTCGCGTGCGAGGTGCGCGGGTCAGCCCGCCGCGGAGACCTCGACGGGCAGCGAGACGGTGACCTCCGGGTGGAGCCGGACGTTCACCGAGTGCTTGCCCACGGTCTTGATGTGGCCCGACAGCTCGA
Organism: Saccharothrix syringae; assembly: GCF_009498035.1. Lineage (NCBI taxonomy): Bacteria > Bacillati > Actinomycetota > Actinomycetes > Pseudonocardiales > Pseudonocardiaceae > Saccharothrix > Saccharothrix syringae. The sequence continues at coordinate 10,864,384 of NZ_CP034550.1, read as the reverse complement.
CGGACCGCTTGTCCAGCACGGGGCCGCCGGCGGCGCGCACGGCCGACACGACGTCGGCCGAGGTGACCGAGCCGAACAGCTTCTTCGAGCCGGACGCGGCCTTCGCCTTCAGCGTGACGGCGCCCAGGCCCTCCAGGGACGCCTTGAGCTCCTTGGCGTGGTCCAGGTCGCGCACGCGGCGCGTCTCCTGGGCCCGGCGGATGACCTCGACCTGCTTGGCCGCGCCCTTGGTGGCGAGGATCGCCAGGCCGCGGGGCAGCAGGTAGTTGCGGCCGTAGCCGTCCTTGACCTCGACGATGTCGCCGGGGCCGCCGAGGCCGGTCACGTCAGCGGTGAGGATGAGCTTCACTGTGCCGTCCCCCTTCTCAGCGAGCGGTCGAGGTGTAGGGCAGCAGCGCCATCTCGCGGGCGTTCTTGACGGCGACCGCGACGTCGCGCTGGTGCTGGCTGCAGTTGCCGGTGACCCGGCGGGCGCGGATCTTGCCCCGGTCCGAGATGTACTTCCGGAGCAGGGTGGTGTCCTTGTAGTCGATCAGGTTGGCGTTGCGGTCCTTGCAGAACGCGCAGACCTTCTTCTTGGGCTTGCGCACAGGCGGCTTGGCCATGTGTGAACTCCTGGGTGACGCGTGAAGAGTGGGAGTGGTCCGGTGCCGGTCTAGAAGGGGGGCTCGTCGGCGAAGCCACCGGAGCCGGCCGGGGGCGCGGAGCCCCACGGGTCGTCGGCCGGTGCGCCGCCGCCGCTGCCGCCGCGGGACGGGCCGCCGCCGAAGCCGCCGCCGCCGTCACCCCGGCTCACCTTGTTGACCTTCGCGGTCGCGTAGCGCAGGGAGGGGCCGATCTCGTCGACCTCCAGCTCGATGACCGTGCGCTTCTCGCCTTCCTTCGTCTCGAAGGAACGCTGCCGAAGCCGCCCGGTCACCAGCACGCGCGAACCGCGGGTGAGCGACTCGGCCACGTTCTCCGCGACCTGCCGCCACACGTTGCACCGCAGGAACAGCGCCTCGCCGTCCTTCCACTCGCCGCTCTGGCGGTCGAAGGTCCGGGGCGTGGAGGCGACCGTGAAGCTCGCCACCGCGGCACCGGACTGGGTGAAGCGCAGTTCGGGGTCGGCGGTCAGGTTCCCGACCACCGTGATCGTCGTCTCGCCTGCCATGGTCCGGGGAGCTCCTAAGCCTTGGCGGTGGCCTTGGCGGTGGCCTTGGCAGCCTTGGCGGGCTCGCGGCGCAGGACCTTGGTCCGCAGCACCGTCTCCTGGAGGCCGAGCTGGCGGTCCAGCTCCTTGACCGCCTCGGGCGTCGAGGTCAGGTCGAGCACGGCGTAGATGCCCTCGGCCTGCTTGTTGATCTCGAAGCTCAACCGGCGCTTGCCCCAGACGTCGACCTTCTCCACGTTGCCGCCCGACGTGCGGATGACGTTGAGGAACGTGTCGAGGGACGGCGCGATCGTGCGCTCGTCGAGACTGGGGTCGAGGATGACCATCACTTCGTAATGACGCATGTAGACCACTCACCTCCTGTGGACTCGGCGGCCACGGGCTCTCCGTGGCAGGAGGGTCGTCGCGTCAGCAACCCGTCCAGGGTAACAGGCCCCCGGAGGTGTCCCCCGCGGGCCCGCCGGCGCCGCTCAGAGCTTCCAGTCCGCGTAGTTGGCGAACACCGCCTCGGTGATCCGGGTGCCCCGGTTGTGGTCCCCGTGGCCGTACGCGTGCACGGCCACCCCGCAGTACGTCCCGCACCCGGAGGTGTGCACCACCGAACCGCTCTGGCCGCCGACGGTGTCCAGGTGGTAGGCGAGCTGGCGCTCGTAGGAGGCGCTGACGGTGCTGGTGGTGGACCACTGGGTGGCGCTCGCCCTGTCCTGCGGGTAGCCGGCGCTGCCGACCGCGGTGCCGTCCAGCGACGCCGTGGTCCAGCTCATGCCGTACCACCCGGTGGTGTTGCCGATCGTGCAGCCGAGCTTGAAGCCCGCGTAGTCGTACTCGGGGTTCGCGTTCTGGGTCCAGCCGACGACGCTGAAGGTGCTGCTCACCCCGCAGCTGCCGTACGGCGACGACGCGCCGTTGCGGCCCGGGTAGACGGTGAAGCCGGTGTTCCACGCCCCGCCGCTGCCGCCGGAGTGCACGCAGTGGCCCGCGGTGGCGACCGCGTTGGCCGCGTACAGCCAGCCGGTGCACCAGCTCGTCGCGCCGCCCGGCTTGGTGTAGGTGAAGTAGACGGTGGCCCGCGCGGGGTAGGCCGTGGTGTCGGTGACCTGGACGCGCTCGTCCGGCGGGATGATCGACCGGGCGGAGAGGTCGTCGGGGGCCGTGGTGCGCGGCCCGGTGCCGGTGACCGGTCGGACGCCGGCGGCGTCGGCGAGGTCGCCGGTGCCCGCGAAACCCGCGCTGTGGCGCCCCGAGCCCTGGATGCCGCGCCCCGAGCCCTGGATGCCGGAGGCCGACGGCGGGGTGTCCCGGACCCGCGGGCCGGTGCGGCCGTCGGCGGAGACCGGCGTGTCGGGGTCGAGCGGCGCGGTCCCGGCGGCCGCGGTGGCGGTCCCCGCCCAGGTCAGGGCGGCGGCGAGGGTGAGGGCGGACAGCGCGGCGGGTGCTCGTCTGGTCAACGGGGGTCCTCCGGGGGTCGCGGAGATGCCGACCCGGGCCACGCTGCCAGTCCCGGGCGGGGCCGGGCAGGGGCCAACAAGGGCGCCGGGGCGGCTCAGGCCACCGCTCGGCGCAGCACCCAGGTCCGCACGAGCGCGCCCGTGACGCAGGCCAGCATCAGCACCGCCAGCAGCACCGGGGCCGCCACCCCGCCGCCCATCCGGCCGACGCCCGGCAGCGCCTGCGCGTGCCCGGCGGTCTGCACGCCGTCCACGTCACCGGTGGTGGGCAGCTCGTAGCCGGGCCGGTAGCCGCTCACGCCGCCGCCGTAGCGCACACCGGGGGAGGGCGCGTACCGGCCGGGCACGGCGAACGGCAGGGAGCCGTAGTTGAACAGCGGCACGCGGCCGAAGTTGCCGCCCCACGGGTTCGCCCCGTACAGCGGCAGGTCGAGCGCGCCGACGCCGCCGACCGGGGTGAACGGGCTCTGCCTGCCGGGCGCGGTGCCCGGGTCGCCGGTGCCGGGGACGCCGCCGCCCGGCCGGCCGGTCTGCGGCGGCGTGCCGGGGGCGGGGGTGGGGGCGGGCTTGGCGCCGGGCAGGGTCGGCACGACCTGGCCCACGGCCTGCTGCGAGGCGTCCGCGAGCGCCTTGGACCCGTCCTGGACCGTGGTGGCGACGTTGTTGACCGCCTGCACGGTGACCGAGCACACCTTGGCCAGCTCGGCCTGCACGGAACCGGTGAGCGTGGTGATGACCGGGCCGAGCAGCGGCAGCTTGACCAGCTCCGCGTTGACCCGGTTCGCGATCTCGCCGCCGGTGATGACGCCCCCACCGACCGGGATCGAGCCGATCGGGATGGGCGGCAGCGCGGCGAACGCCTGCTTGAACGGCTCGGCCAGCGGCGGGCCCAGCAGCGGCACCGCCCGGACCAGGTTGACCAGCGGGTCGAGCACCGCGCCGGTGCCCAGCGCCAGCGGCGTGCCGGGCTCGCCCCGCACGGTGGCCGCGCAGGTGCCCACGACCACGGGCGCCGCGGCGGCGGCCGTCCCGGACCCGGTGGCCAGGCCCGTCGTGCCGACCGCGACCACTGCGGCGGCCGCGCCCAGCAGCCGGGTGAGCCGGGTCCGCATGTCTGGCCTCCTGACGTGCCGCACACCGTTTCCTACTTGCAAGTAACGAGCGTAGGTCCTGATGGTGACGCGAACCACCCCCTCCGGCCCACCAATTCCACATCGCCGGCGGCGCTCGTGGCGTTGCAGGTCCCGACTACCCTGCACAGTTATGCGCATCGGGGCCCACGTCCGCGACGACGACCCGCTCGGCGCCGCCGCCGAGCGGGGTGCCGAGGTCGTCCAGTTCTTCCTGGCCGACCCCCAGGGGTGGAAGGCGCCCGCGGCGCACCCCCGGGCCGACGACCTGCTGGGCTCCGACCTGGACGTCTTCGTCCACGCGCCCTACGTGGCGAACGTGGCCTCGCTGAACAACAAGATCCGCATCCCGTCCCGCAAGCTCGTGCTCCAGCACGCCGAGGCCGCCGCCAAGGTCGGCGCCAAGGGGCTGGTCGTGCACGGCGGCCACGTCACCGGCGGCGACGACCCGCTGGAGGGCGTGGCCAACTGGCGCAAGATGTTCGAGCGGCAGGCCGAGAAGGGCGGGTTCGCCACCCCGGTCCTGATCGAGAACACCGCGGGCGGCGACAACGCCATGGCCCGCACCTTCGACATGCTGGCCCGGCTGTGGGACGCGGTCGGCGAGTTCGGCGCCGGGTTCTGCCTGGACACCTGCCACGCGTTCGCCTCCGGCGAGGACCTGGTCGGCATCGTCGACCGGGTCCGGGCCATCACCGGCCGGATCGACCTGGTGCACCTCAACAGCTCGCGCGACCCGTTCGGCTCCGCCCGCGACCGGCACGCCAACATCGCCTCCGGCACCATCGACCCCGACCAGCTCGTGGCGGTGGTCGCCGCCGCCGGCGCGCCCGTGGTGGTCGAGACCCCCGACGAGGGGCAGGCCGCCGACATCGCCTTCCTCCGCGAGCACCTGGCCCGATGAGCACCACGCGGGAGGTGGCGGCCGCGGCCGGGCGCGCCGGGACCGGGACGCGGTTCCCGCGGTTCGGCCGGGCCGCGCTCGCGGCCGTCGTCCTCCTGTGCGGTGCGACGCTGTTCGTCGGCTTCCTCAACAAGGACCGCTGCACCGGCCCGGAGTTCGACCAGTGGGGCCGCAGCGCGCCGGACTACGAGCAGCGCAACAAGGCCGAGGTCTGCTACTCCGACATCCAGCACCTGTGGATCGGGCGCGACGTCGACCGGCACGTGTTCCCGTACGTGCACGGCAGCATCAACAGCAAGGGCGTGCTGGTCGGCGGCGTGGTCGAGTACCCGGTGCTCACCGGCCTGCTGATCTGGATGGGCGCGTTCTTCGCGCACACCGACGCGGCGTTCCTGCTGTTCTCGGCGCTGCTGATGGCGCCGTTCGGCCTGGCCACGGGCTGGCTGCTGGGCAAGCTCAGCCGGTGGCGGGCGCTGATCTGGGCGCTCGGACCGCCCGTGGTGCTCTACGCCTTCCACAACTGGGACCTGCCGGTCGTGTTCTTCGCCGTGGCCGCGGTGTACGCGGTGCACCGCGGCTGGGGCAGGCGCGAGCGGCCGCTGGTCGACCGCGCGGTGGTCGCGTCGGTGCTGCTCGGCATCGGGTTCGCGTTCAAGATCTACCCGGCGATCTTCGTGCTGCCGCTGTGCCTGTACGTGCTGACCGGCGGTCCGGGCGGCCGGGAGCTGCCGGCGGGCAGGCGGTTCGACCTGGTGGGCGCGGCGCGGGTGGCGCTCGCGTCGGTGCTCACCGTCGTGGTGATCAACCTGCCGTTCGCGGTGGCCGGGCCGGAGGGCTGGAAGGCGTCGTTCGAGTTCCAGGGCCTGCGGCGGGTCGACATCACCACCAACTCGATCTGGTACTGGTCGATGCGGCCGTTCATGCCCGACGCGACCATGCAGTCGGTGGTGTCGGTGCTGTCGCCGGTCGGCATCCTGGCCTCGTTCGCGCTGGCCTGCTGGCTCGGCTGGCGGCGCTACCGCAGCGAGGGCACCTACCCGTGGGTGCCGGTGTCGGCGGCCATGCTGTGCGGGTTCCTGCTGCTGCACAAGGTGCACTCGCCGCAGTACACGCTGTGGCTGGTGCCGATGTTCGTGCTGCTGCGGGTGAACTGGGGCTGGGTGGCGGCCTACTTCGTGGCGGACCTGGCGATGGGCGTCGGCATCTTCCGCTGGTACTACGCCATCGAGTTCGGCCAGCCGTCGGGCATCTACGACGGGTTCTCGGCGCAGGCCGTGGTGATCGGGGTGTGGGGCCGCGCGGCCCTGCTGGTGGCGCTGTTCCTGGTGTTCCTGCGGTCCCGGGTGACCTTCGCCGACCGCCGGCTCACCCGCCGCGCCCCCGCCCGCACCGCACCGGCCCAGGCCGCGCCCGCGCCCGCCCAGCCCACGCCCGCCCAGCCCGCGCCCGACGCCGACTGACGGGGGCGGCGCGGTCCGACCCCGGCCCGAGTCGGACCGGGGTGGCGCTCGGCCCCGCCCTGCTCAGCGGCCCACCACGACCCGGCAACCCGCCGCCCTCACCCCACCCCGGCGGCCACCGGCTCCGGCTCCCGCCGCGCGCCCCGGCGCAGCACGAACCGGTCCGGCGCCCCGTCGAAGAAGCCGCCGGTCGGGTCGTCGTCCCCGGCCAGCCGCACCAGGTCCCGCTCCGGCCGGTAGATCTCCCGCACCACCATCGCGCACAGCACCAGCACCGCGACGTCGCGCACCACCACCGCGCCCAGGAACCAGTCGATCGGCAGCCCCTTGTTCTCCGGCCCCAGGTAGAAGAACATCCGCGGCACCCACACCAGCGCGTCCACCGCCATCCACGCCAGCAGCGGCCGCCAGCGCGGCAGCGCGAGCACGGCCAGCGGCACCAGCCACAGCGAGTACTGCGGGCTCCACACCTTGTTCGTCAGCAGGAAGGCCGCCACCACCAGGAACCCCAGCTGCGCGAACCGCGGCCGCCGCGGCGCCGACAGGGCCACGTACCCGACGGCCGCGCAGCACACCAGGAACAGCACCGCGCTGACCGTGTTCAGCACCTCCGGCACCTGGCCCTGGGTCAGCCCCGGGTCGAAGCCCCGCCACCCGGTCCACTGCGCGACCACGTTGTACAGCGAGTCCGGGTCCACGCCGCGCTCGGTGTTGAGCCGGAAGAACTCCCGCCAGCCCGCCGGGTAGTTCAGCGCGATCGGCGCGTTCACCGCCGCCCACGTGACCAGCGTCGCGGCCAGCGTGGTGAGGAACGCCCGCAGCCGGGCCGACCGCAGGCACAGCAGCAGCAGCGGTCCCAGCAGGAACAGCGGGTACAGCTTCGCCGCGCCGCCCAGCCCCAGCAGCACGCCCGCCAGTACCGGCCGCCTGCGCGCCCACGCCAGCATCGCTGCCGTGGCGAACGCCGTGGCGAGCGTGTCGAAGTTGGTGAACGCGTGCACCACCACCAGCGGCGACACCGCCACCAGCACCGCGTCGTACGGCCGCCGCCTGGCCAGCTGCGCCACCGCGTACGCGGTCACCAGCCACGCCAGCGCCAGCCAGATCGCGGTGATGTCGAAGTACACGATCACGGTCATCGGGTTCGGCAGCCAGCCCGACTCCGCGATCACCGACCAGCCCTGCGCCATCCGGGCGTTGAGCAGCATGAACATGCCGGTCAGCACCGGGTACTCCATGTACCGGACGTGCGCGGTCGGCTTGCCCTCGTCGTCGACCCACGAGGTCCGGTAGGGGAAGGTGCCCGGCTTGTCCAACCGCTCGGCCGTGTAGAGCGGCACGGTGTCGGAGTAGCACATGGCGACGAACTGCCTGCTGCCCCGCCAGTCCAGCTGCACCACGCCGTTGTCGTCGACGTACTGCTGGATGCACGGCGACTTCTGGAACCACGCCAGCGCCAGCGTCACGACCGCGAACAGCAGCACCACCCGCAGCGGCGTCCAGAACCACTGCCGCCCGACCTGGGCGTGCCTGCCGACCGGCCCGCCGAGGACCCGGCTCGCCCCGCGGACGAGCGGCTCGGTCCACGTCGGATTGACCCGCTCCTCGGGACCGAGGGAGTCGGTGTCGTCGGCGTTCGCCTGCGTGTGCTGCGAAGGGCTGGCCACGGGCAGCGATGCTACGGGCACCGGCGGACGGTGGTTGTGAGGTCCACCGCTTCCGGGAACGCGAGAGGGCCCGACGCCTGGGCGTCGGGCCCTCCTCAACGCGGTGGCGCGGCTAGCCGCCGACCGGCGGTGCGCCGTTGCGGTTCGGCTCGGGGTCGGGCTCGTCGGTCGTGCTCGTCGTGCTCGGGCAGCCCACGATGCCGCACGGCCGGGTCGGCCGGGTCGGCGGGGCCTGCGTGGTCGTGGTCGGCGGGGCCTGCGTGGTCGTGGTGTTGTTCCGGTCGCGGTCCCGGTCCTCGTCCTGCTTGTCCGTGGTCGTGGTGGGCGGAGCGGTGGTCGTGGGCTTGGGCGGGTCCAGCCTGCCGATGGGGTTCGGCTTCGGGAACTTCTCCGCCGGCGTGCCCGCGAGCGCCCGGTCCATGAACCTCTTCCAGATCTGACCGGGCACGCCCGAGCCGTAGATGTCCCCGCCCGTCGGGGTCAGCAGCGGCTGGTTGCCGGAGTCCGTGCCCAGCCACACCGCGGCGGCGAGGGTCGGCGTGTAGCCGGCCATCCACGCCTTGGCGTTCTTCACCGTGCCGTGGAGCTCGTGCGTACCGGTCTTGCCGGCGCACTCGCGGTCCGCGCACGGGATCTTGCTGGACGTCGGGATGGCCTTGAGCACGTCGGTGACGTTGTCCGCGATGTCCTGGCTCTTCTTCGGGTCCGGGTCGAACGCCGACCGGGTGTTGTCGATGTGCGTGGCGACCGCGGCGCCGGACCCGTCGGTGATCTTGGCGATGAAGAACGGCTCGTGGTAGACGCCCCGCGCGGCGAACGTCGCGTACGCCGAGGTGATGTCGAACGGCCGGACCAGGGTCTGGCCACCACCGATGGAGATGTTGCCGTCCGGCGCGCCCTCGGTCTCGGAGACCAGCAGCTTCTTCTGCTCGCCGTTGACCTCCACCACCGGCGGGATGCCCGCGTCGAAGGCGGCCTGGGCGACCTTGCCGGTGCCGAGCTTGATGGCCATGTCGAAGAAGACGGTGTTGACCGACTTGACCATGGCCTCGCGGACGCTGCACTGCTTGGGCACGGCGCAGGCCACGCCCGGCGAGTTGCGCACCGGGTTGTCCTTGCCGCGGCCGGGGAACTCGCGCGGCGAGCTGCCGTCGTAGACCTCACCCGCGCCCTGGCCCTCCTTCAGCGCCGCGACGAAGTCGAACGGCTTGAACGACGAGCCGGGTTCCTGCAGCGTGCCGGTCTGGTAGTCCAGGCCGGTGGTGTTGCCGCCCCAGTACGCCTTGACCGCGCCGGTGGCCGGGTCGATGGCCGACATCGAGGTCCGCAGCTCCTCGCGCTGGCCCTGCATCACCTCGGCCACGGCGTCCTCGGCCGCCTGCTGCATCTTCGGGTCGATGGTGGTGTGCACGGTGACGCCGAGGGTCTGCGCCTTCTCCATGCCCCACTCCATCTTCTCCATCTCCCGCAGCACCTGCTGCTTGATGTGGAAGCGGGTCGGGGAGAGGTCGGACTCCTCCTGCAGCGGGGCCATGGCGGGGAACTGCTCGGCGTCCTTGTACGCCTGGTCGATCCAGTTGAAGCGGAGCAGCTGGCCCATCACGTACTCCCAGCGCTCCTGGGTGTACGCGGGCTCCTCGGAGCGGCCCGGGTTCTGGATCATGCCCGCGAGCAGTGCCGCCTGCGACGGCGTGACCTGCTTGAGGTCGTCGATGTCGAAGTACGCCTTGGCCGCGGTCTTGATGCCGTACGCGCCGCGACCGAAGTAGATGGTGTTCAGGTACGCGGTGAGGATGTCGTCCTTGTCCTGCTGCTTCGACATCTTGTAGGCCGCGACCATCTCGTTGAACTTCCGGGTCAGCGTCCCGGCGTCCTTGTCGGTCGCCTTCTTCACGTACTGCTGGGTCAGGCCCGAGCCGCCGGAGTCGCGGCCGGTCGCCTGGTACCACGCGGCGCGGGCGATGGCCCGCATGTCGAAGCCGACGTTGGTCTCGAACGTCGGGTCCTCGGCGGCGAAGACGGCCTTCTTGATCGAGTCCGGCAGGTCCTCGTACTTGACCATGGTCCGGTTCTCGCCCTTGGGCGTGATCTTGGCCATCTCGCTGCCGTCGGCGTACAGGATCGTGATGGTCTTCGCCTGGTCGTTGGCCACCTCGTCCGGGTTGGGCACCTCCACCACCTGGTAGGCGATGGCGAAGGCGACGACCGGGGCGAGCAGCATCAGGCCGAGGGTGATGTAGCTGGTCCGGCGGACGCGGCGCCAGATCTTCTTCCGGCGCACGGCACGGGCCTCCTCCTCGGTCAGCTCGTAGTCGTACTCGTCGTCCTCGTAGAACGGTTCGAGCTCGACCTCGTCCTCGCGGTGCGTGAGCAGCTCGGGCTCGCGGGGCGTGCTCTGGTGCACCGGCGGCAGCAGGTCCGTCGGCTCCTCGCCGGGGCGGCGCTCCGGGCCGGGGCCGCCGGGTCGGCGGGGACCGCCGGGACCGCCCGCGGGGGGACGGCCGCCGGGCGGCGGCACGGGACCGCCCGGGCCGCCGGGGCGGCGGACGCCGCCGGGGGGCGTGTTCGGGCGCTGGGGCGGGCCGCCGGGCACGCTGCCCGCGGCCGCGCGGCCGTCCGGCGCGCCGGGGCGACCGCCGGGACCACCGAAGCCGCCCTGGCCACCCGGGACGTTCGGGCCGCCCGGGACGTTGGGACCGCTCTGGCCGCCGGGACCGTTCGGACCGCCGAAGCCGCCCTGGGCGCCGGCACCACCGGGGCCGTTGGGGCGGCGCGGCGGTGGCTGCGGGCCCCCGCGCGGGGTGCCGCCCGGCGGGGTGCCGGTGGGCGGGCGGGGGGTCCCGCCGGGTGGCGTGCCGTGTCTCGGGCCGGGTCCGTCCGCGGGGGTGCGGGCGAAACCGCCGGGCGGGGTGCTCGGGCGCTCCGGCTGGTCACCGGCACCGCGGCGGCCGGGGTGCGCGCCGCCGTCCGGGTCCTCACCGGTCGGCCACTGCGGCTCCCCGCCGCGATGCCTCTCGTCGTGCTGGTCGTTCACGAAATGGCCTCCCAGACCGGCGTGCGGACGCACGCGGTTCGGTGGTCGTACGCCGTCGTTCCCGGGTGGAACGGCGCCCGCGGGCGGGGCTGGTTCACTCCGCCGCGGTCCTCCTGCGCGGCTTGTGGCTGTCCAGGCCGCGCGTTCCCAGGACGTATGACTGCACCAGGTGGTTCCAACTGCATGTCCGGCAAACCTCGACTACGTACACGGTGAACTCCTCGAAGAGGGTCGCCATGCGCGTCAGCTCCTCGGCGGTGCGCGCGGACCCGGCCGCGTGCTTGAGCTCGTCGCCGTAGACCCAGGACACGTGGGTGAGGGGTTCCCTGCGGCACACCGGGCAGGTCACGTCGCTCGGTTGGCCGTGGAACTTCGCAGCTCGCAGCAGGTACGGGCCGGCGTCGCACACCTCCATCGTGCCCACTCGACCCGCGTAGACCTCCGCCAGCAGCGCACGGCGCTGCAGGGCGTAGTCCACGACCTGGCGTTGGGTCAGCACCCGACCAGAGTACGTGGCGGCCCAACCCCTTCGATGGGCTGTTCGGGGCAGTGCCCGCCGATCGTGGCGGACTGTGGGCCACGCGACACTCTCGGAGCGCGGCGGGATGTATCGCACCGATATAGTGGGTCCACCCATCGGCGCTCACCGAGCGGAGGTGCTGAAGTGCTGGAGTTCGCGATCCTCGGTCTGCTGCACGAAGCGCCCATGCACGGCTACGAGCTGCGCAAGCGCTTGATCGAGCTGCTGGGGGCGTTCCGCGCGTTCTCCTACGGGACGCTGTACCCCACGCTGCGCAAGTTGCAACGCGGTGGGCTCATCGTCGAGGAAGTGCCCCAGGAGGACTCGGCTCGCTGGGGGCGCCGGGCCCGCAAGGTCTACAAGCTCACCGCGGAGGGCAAGGAGAGGTTCGCCGAACTGCTGGCCGACGCCGGCCCACAGACCTGGGACGACGACTCGTTCGGCGTCCACCTGGCGTTCTTCTCCCGCACGCCCGCCGACGTGAGGATGCGCATCCTCGAAGGCCGCCGCAGGCGGGTCGAGGAGCGCCGGGAGGGGCTGCGCGCCTCGTTATCGGCGACCGGTGAGCGGATCGACCGGTACACCCGGGAGCTGCACCGGCTCGGGCTGGAGAGCACCGAGCGCGAGGTGCGGTGGTTGAACGAGCTGATCGCCCACGAGCAGGCCGAACAGCGCGAGCGGGACGAATGACTCAAGCAGAACGAGAAGGAGGACTCGGCATGGGCGACAACCGCCGCACCGTTCGAGTGGCCATTGTCGGGGTCGGCAACTGCGCGGCGTCGCTGGTGCAGGGTGTCCACTACTACCGCGATGCCGACCCGGCCACGCGGGTGCCCGGTCTGATGCACGTCCAGTTCGGCGACTACCACGTGCGCGACATCGAGTTCGTGGCCGCTTTCGACGTCGACGCCAAGAAGGTCGGCACCGACCTGTCCGAGGCCATCGGCGCCAGCGAGAACAACACGATCAAGATCGCCGACGTGCCGCCGCTCGGCGTGACCGTGCAGCGCGGTCACACCCTCGACGGCCTGGGCCGGTTCTACCGGGAGACCATCGAGGAGTCCGACGAGCAGCCGGTGGACGTGGCGCAGGCGCTGCGCGACGCAGGGGCCGACGTGCTCGTCTCGTACCTGCCGGTGGGCTCGGAGGCGGCCGACCGCTTCTACGCGCAGGCCGCCATCGACGCGGGCGTGGCGTTCGTCAACGCGCTGCCGGTGTTCATCGCCTCCGACCCGGAGTGGGCGGAGAAGTTCCGCGCGGCCGGCGTGCCGATCGTCGGCGACGACATCAAGTCGCAGGTGGGCGCCACCATCACCCACCGCGTGCTGGCCAAGCTGTTCGAGGACCGGGGCGTCCAGCTCGACCGCACCATGCAGCTCAACGTGGGCGGCAACATGGACTTCCTGAACATGAAGGAACTGGAGCGGCTGGAGTCCAAGAAGGTCTCCAAGACGCAGGCCGTGACCTCCCAGGTCGACCGCGACCTGGGCAAGCGCAACGTCCACATCGGCCCGTCGGACTACGTGGCGTGGCTCGACGACCGCAAGTGGGCCTACGTGCGGCTGGAGGGCCGGGCGTTCGGCGACGTGCCGCTGAACCTGGAGTACAAGCTGGAGGTCTGGGACTCGCCCAACTCCGCGGGCATCATCATCGACGCGGTGCGCGCGGCGAAGATCGCCCTGGACCGGGGGATCGGCGGCCCGATCCTGTCGGCGTCCTCCTACTTCATGAAGTCCCCGCCGGAGCAGTACTCCGACTCGGAGGCCCGCGACGCGGTGGAGGCGTTCATCCGCGGCGACGTCGAGCGCTGAACCGGTGGCCCCACCCCGGTGGGGCCACCACCCGCGTCAGCCCGCGGTCAGCGGGCCGACGGTGACCCCGCCCGCCTCCGCGACCGGGCCGCCCGGCCACGGCAGCGCCGGGCTCGCGTCGTCGCCGGGCGGCGCGACCACCAGTGACCGCACCTCCCAGCCCCCGGGCGCGAAGGTCAGCGCCGCCACGGCCCGGCCGCCGGCCCGGAGCTCGACCACCTCGGGAGGCCCGCCCTCCCGCCGGGCCTCCCGGGTGGCGCCGTCGGCGCCGTCGAGGCGCACGCCGGGGAAGCCGCCGATCGTGCAGGGCCCGGTGCCCGCGTTGGTGAGCACGAGCCGCAGGCCGCCCGGCGCGGCGCCCTCGGTGGTGACCACGAGGTCGTCGCACTCCCCGTCGGGGGCCTTCTCGGTGGTCGTGCCCTTCTTCGTGGTCGACTTGGCCGTCGTCGACCCGCCCTTCGGCTTCCGCGACCCGCTCGACGAGCACCCGACCGGCGCGACCGCCGTCGTCAGCGCCACCAGGACCGCGATCCCCCGCCGATCCCCCGTGCCCACCCGTCCCCCTGGACCTCGATCGCCCGTTCGCCAGGTGAAGACGCGGTCGGCGGCCCGTCAGGACATCCCTGTGACGCTTCTCACCCGGCTCACCGCTTGCCCAGCCGGAGCGAGCGCCACGACCCGTCCGCGGTCCACCCGCCGTCCACCGGCAGGGCGACCCCGTTGACGAACCCGCTGCGCGCCGGGTCGGCGAGGAACGCCACCGCCTGCGCGATGTCGTCCGGCGAGGCGAACCGCCCCATGGGGACGTGCTCGGTGATGTCGTCGTCGGAGTAGTGCCCGCCCGCCTGGTCGGCCACGTCCATCTCGGTCTTGACCCACCCCGGGCACACCGCGTTGACCCGCACCCCGCGCCCGCCCCACTCGACGGCGAGCGTCCGCGTCATCCCGATCAGCCCGTGCTTGGTGGTGTTGTACGCGGCCCGGTCCGCCACGCCCCGGAGCCCCGCGACGGAGGCGATGTTGACCACCGACCCGCCGCCGCGCGCCAGCATCAGCCGCCCGAGTGCCCGCGTGAGCAGGAAGGGCCCGGTCAGGTTGACCGCCAGCACCCGCTGCCACTGCTCCAGGGAGGTGTCCTCGAACGCCCCGATGGCCGAGATGCCGGCGTTGTTGACCAGCACGTCGACCCCGTCCGCGACCGCCTCGGCGACCCGCGCCACGTCCGCGGGCGACGACACGTCGCCCACCACCCCGCCGGGCGTCTCCCGCAGGTCGAACCCGACCACCTCGAACCCGTCACCGCGCAGCACCTCGGCCACCTGGCGCCCGATCCCCCGCGCCGCCCCGGTGACCACCGCAACCCGTCGTCCCATGACCGCAGACGCTAGGCGGTGCCCCGGTGGGCCGCCGACAGCGCGGTCGGCAGGTCGGCCAGCCCGGGCAGCACGGTGACCTCCGCCAGCACCGCCGGGTCCGGCGGGAAGTGCGGGTTCGGCACCGCGTACACCGCCATCCCCGCCGCGAGGGCCGAGCGCAGCCCGTTGGTCGAGTCCTCCACCGCGGCGCACCGGTCCGCCGCCACCCCCAGCCGGGACGCGGCCAGCAGGTACACGTCCGGCGCGGGCTTGCCCGCGCCCGCCTCCTCGCTGGAGATCGCCACCGGCACCACCCCGGCCAGGTCCGTCGCGCGCAGGAACGACCGGATCAGCACCGGCGGCGACGAGCTGGCGATGGCCACCGGCCACCGGTCGGCCACCGCGCGGACCACCCGCACCGCGTCGGGCAGCACCGGCGGCCCCTCGGCGTAGCGGCGGTCCATCTCGGCGATCACGCCCGCCGCCGCGTCCTCCGGCGACAGCCGGACGCCCACCTCCCGCACCAGGTAGGCCGCCCACTCGGGGGTGCTCATGCCCTGCATCGCCCTGGTCGCGGCGGGCGTCCAGGTGCCGCCGTGCGCGGCGGCGAAGGCTTGGCGCACCTCGTCCCACATCGTCTCGGAGTCCACCAGCACGCCGTCGAGGTCGAACACCACTGCATCCACCCCACGGACCGTAGTGTGAGCGCACTTACTTCGCTACGCTAAGCAAATAATGTTAGGGTAGCTAAGTGAAATTCTCCGACCAACCCCGTCAGGTGTGGGTCACGGCCTTCGCCGCGGTCATCGCGTTCATGGGCATCGGCCTGGTCGACCCCATCCTGCTGTCCATCGCGGAGGGCCTGCACGCCACACCGTCGCAGGTCACCCTGCTGTTCTCCTCCTACCTGGGCGTCCAGGTCGTGGCCATGCTGTTCACCGGCGTCGCCTCGGCCCGCTTCGGCGCCAAGCGCACCCTGGTCGGCGGCCTCGCCCTGATCGTCGTGGCCACGCTGCTGTGCGCGCTGGCCGGAAGCATCGGCCAGCTCGTCGGCCTGCGCGCCGTCTGGGGCCTGGGCAACGCCTTCTTCATCGCCACCGCCCTGAGCGTCATCGTCGGCGCGGCCACCGGCGGCCAGAAGGGCGCGATCCTGCTCTACGAGGCCGCCCTCGGGCTCGGCCTGAGCGTCGGCCCGCTGCTGGGCGCCCTGCTCGGCAGCTTCTCCTGGCGCGGCCCGTTCCTGGGCACCGCCGCGCTGATGGCCGTCGCCTTCGTGCTCTGCTCGGTCTTCCTGGCCAACGACAAGCCGGCGCACAGCGTCCGCCTGCTCGACCCGCTGCGCGCGCTGCGCCACCCCGGCCTGCTGCGCACCGCCCTGGGCTCCGCCCTCTACACGGCCGCGTTCTTCGCCGTCCTGGCCTGGTCGCCGTTCGTGCTCGGCTGGGGCGCGGTGCGGATCGGCCTGGTCTTCTTCGGCTGGGGCGTGTGCGTCGCGGTCTCCAGCGTCTGGCTCGCGCCGCGCCTGGCCGACCGCTTCGGCGACCGCCGGACCACCGTGGTCGCGGTGCTCGGCTACGCGGTCCTGATGCTGGTCATGGCCGTGCCGAGCAAGCCGCTGCTGGTCGTCGCGGTGATCGTCTCCGGCGTCGTCTCCGGCCTGCTCAACACCCTGTTCACCAGCACCGCGATGAGCGTCAGCCCGGCGCCGCGCCCGGTGGCGAGCGCGGGCTACAACTTCCTGCGCTGGCTCGGCGGCGCCCTCGCCGCGACGTTCGTCGGCCACCTGCCGCAGCCGTTCGTGGTCGCCGCGATCGCCTGCGTGCTGGCCGCGGTCCTGCTGGCCGTCGGGCGCTCCCGCTCGCACGCGGTGCCCGCGACCGCGGTGCTGGTCGGCGAGGAAATCGCCGGTTAACAAAGGGTGAGCGTTGAACTACGGTCGGTTGATCGCCAATCGAGACCGCAGGAGGCGTTCGAGTGAGGCCCTTACCCCTGCTGCCCAACCACCCCGCCGGTCGAGCACGCGTCACCTGCCGCTACCGCTGCGGTGACGCGTGCTTCCACGAGGTGCCCAACACCTCGGCCAACCCCTACTTCGGTGAACTGGTCAACCGGCGCGCGGCCATCAGGGCGGGTGTCGTCGTCGCGGCCGCCGCCACCGCGACGGCCACCGGCACCGCCGCGGCCGAACCCGCCGGAACCCCCACCGCCGACGGCGCCGTCACCGCCGGCCTGGACTTCACCCCCGTCGCGCCCAACACCCTGGACCGGGTCGTCGTCCCGGAGGGCTACCACCAGGCCGTCGTGATCCGGTGGGGCGACCCGCTGTTCCCGGACGCCCCGGCGTTCGACTTCGACCACCAGACCGCCGCCGCGCAGGCCCGCCAGTTCGGCTACAACTGCGACTTCGCGGCCCTGCTGCCCCTCGACCCCGCCGGCCGGGCGCAGCTGCTGGTGACCAACCACGAGTACACCGGCGAGCCGTTCATGTTCCGCGGCTACGACCCGGAGCACCCGACCCGCGAGCAGGTCGAGATCGCCTGGGCCGCGCACGGCCTGTCCGTGCTGCGGGTCGAGCAGGGGCGCGACGGGCGGCTCACCCCGCGCTTCTCCCCGCTCAACCGCCGGATCACCGCGACCACGCCGTTCCGGCTCACCGGCCCGGCCGCGGGGTCCGCCCTGCTCAGGACGACCGCCGACCCGACCGGCACGCTCGTGCTCGGCACGCTGAACAACTGCGCGGGCGGCGTGACCCCGTGGGGCACGATCCTGTCCGGCGAGGAGAACTTCAACCAGTACTTCGCCAACCCCGACCCGGCCGAACCCCGCCTGGCCCGCTACGGCGTCACCAAGACGGCCACCGAGCGCAAGTGGGAGCGGTTCGACCCGCGCTTCGACCTCGCCCGCGAGCCCCACGAGGTCAACCGGTTCGGCTGGGTCGTCGAGGTCGACCCGCACGACCCGACCTCCACGCCGGTCAAGCACACCGCGCTCGGCCGCTTCAAGCACGAGTGCGCCAACGTCCGCATCGCCCGCGACGGCCGCGTGGTCGCCTACTCGGGTGACGACGAGCGCTTCGAGTACATCTACAAGTTCGTCTCCGACAAGAAGGTGCGCCAGGGGAGCAGCCGGTCCGCCCGCCGCCACAACATGACCCTGCTCGACGAGGGCACCCTCTCCGTGGCCCGCTTCACCGGCGACAGCCCGGCGGAGGAGATCGACGGCTCCGGCAGGCTCCCGTCCGACGGCCGCTTCGACGGCCGCGGCGAGTGGGTGCCGCTGGCGTCCGGCGGGCGGTCGTTCGTGCCCGGCATGACCGCCGAGGAGGTCTACGTCTTCACCCGCCTCGCCGCCGACCGGGTCGGCGCGACCAAGATGGACCGCCCCGAGGACATCCAGACCCACCCGCACACCGGCGTCGTCTACTGCGCGCTGAGCAACAACGTCGACCGCGGCAAGGAGGGCAGGGAGGGCGCCACCGAGCCGAACCCGCGGGTGGGGAACAAGCACGGCCAGGTCCTGGAGCTGACCGAGCGCGGCGGCGACGCGCTGTCGTCGACGTTCTCCTGGGACCTCCTGCTGGTGTGCGGCGACCCGGCGTCGCCCGACACGTACTTCGCGGGCTACGACAAGTCGCGGGTGTCCCCGATCTCCAGCCCGGACAACGTGGCGTTCGACCGGCACGGCAACCTCTGGATCGCCAGCGACTCCGGTGCCGCGCTGGGCGCCAACGACGGCCTGTACGCGGTGCCGGTGTCCGGGCGCGAGCGCGGCCACCTCAAGGCGTTCCTCACCGTCCCGGTCGGCGCGGAGACGTGCGGGCCGGTGATCGGCGAGCGGGTGGTCACGGTGTGCGTGCAGCACCCCGGCGAGGTCGACGGCGCGTCGGCCGACAACCCCGTGTCGCACTGGCCGGACGGCGGGGACTCCCAGCCCCGGCCGTCGGTGGTCGCGGTGTGGCGGCCCGGGCGGCGCATCGGGGAGTGACACGTGCGGTGACCAGCCGGTCCCGGTCGGTGGTACCACGAGGTGTTCGCCCGCCGTTCACCTCGAAGTCCGCTGGATGAGGACTTGCGCTCCTAGGTTCGCCCAGTTCCCACTGAGCGATCTCGGAGGTCCGCGTGTCCTCATCCACCGATCGGGGCCGGCGCCTGCTGCCCCTGCTGCCCAACCACCCCCTCGGGCGGTCGGCGGTCACCTGCAAGTTCCGCTGCGGCGACGCGTGCGCCCACGAGGCGCCCAACACGTCCGGCAACACCTACTTCGGTGACGTCGTCGGCGAGGTCGTGCGCCGCCGCGGCCTGCTCAAGGCGGGCGCGGTGCTGGCCGTGGCGGGTGCGGGCGCGGGCCTGGTCGGCGCGGGCACGGCCGCGGCGGCGCCCCACCGCGACGTGGACGTCGACGTCGACCTCGGTGGCGGCCGGCGCAAGGACGGCCTGAACTTCACCGCCGTCACCCCCAACACCGAGGACCGCGTCGTCGTCCCCGACGGCTACGAGCAGGGCGTGGTCATCCGCTGGGGCGACCCGGTGGTGCCCGGCGCGCCCGCGTTCGACTTCGACCGGCAGACCGCGGCCGCGCAGGCGAAGCAGTTCGGCTTCAACAACGACTTCTGCGGCCTGGTCCCGCTCGGCCACGGCGACCGCTGGCTCATGGTGAGCAACCACGAGTACACGACCGAGTCCGCCATGTTCAAGGGCTGGACCGCGGACACCACCACCCGCGAGCAGGTCGAGATCGCGTGGGCCGCGCACGGCATGTCGGTCGTGCTGGTCGAGCGCGACCGCCGCAGCGGCAGGCTCGTGGCCAAGGTCGACCGCCAGTACAACCGGCGCATCACGCTGAAGTCCGAGTTCCGGCTCACCGGCCCGGCCGCCGGCTCCGCCCTGCTCAAGACCTCCGCCGACCCGACCGGCACGCTCGTGCTCGGCACGATGAACAACTGCGCCGGCGGCGTGACCCCGTGGGGCACGATCCTGTCCGGCGAGGAGAACTTCAACCAGTACTTCGCCAACGCGGGCACCGTCACCGACGCGACGGCCAAGCAGCGCCTGTCCCGCTACGGCCTGTCCGGCGGCGCCTCCCAGCGGCGCTGGGAGAAGTTCGACGAGCGCTTCGACGTGGCCCGGGAGCCCAACGAGGTCAACCGGTTCGGCTGGGTCGTCGAGGTCGACCCGCTCGACCCGACCTCCACGCCGGTCAAGCACACCGCGCTCGGCCGCTTCAAGCACGAGGGCGCGAACGTGATCATCGCCCGCGACGGCCGCGTGGTCGCGTACATGGGCGACGACGAGCGCTTCGACTACATGTACAAGTTCGTCTCCGACGAGAAGTACAAGCCGGGCAACAGCCGCTACGCCCGCGAGCACAACAAGAAGCTGCTCGACAAGGGCACCCTGTACGTCGCGAAGTTCACCGGCGACAGTCCGGCCGCCGAGGTCGACGGCACCGGCAGGCTCCCCGCCGACGGCGAGTTCGACGGCCGCGGCGAGTGGATCCCGCTGGCGTCGGGCGACCGCTCGTTCGTGCCCGGCTTCACCGCCGAGGAGGTCTACGTCTTCACCCGCCTCGCCGCCGACGCGGTGAGCCCGACGAAGATGGACCGCCCCGAGGACGTCGAGCCGAACCCGCGCAACCGCCGCGTGTACGCCGCGCTCACCAACAACACCGACCGCGGCAAGGCGGGCAAGGAGGGCCCCACCGAGCCCAACCCGCGCCCGAACAACCGGCACGGCCACGTGCTGGAGCTGGAGGACCACCGCGACAACACCGCCACCACGTTCTCGTGGCGGCTGCTGCTGGTCTGCGGCGACCCCAACACGGCCGACACGTACTTCGGCGGCTACGACAAGTCGCAGGTCTCGTCGATCTCGTGCCCGGACAACGTGGCGTTCGACAGCCGCGGCAACCTGTGGATCTCCACCGACGGCAACGCCCTGGGCTCCAACGACGGCCTGTTCGCCGTCCCGGTCGAGGGCCGCTACCGGGGCCGGGTCAAGCAGTTCCTCACCGTGCCCAGGGGCGCGGAGACCTGCGGCCCGGTGGTCGAGGACGACTTCGTCCTGGTCTCGGTCCAGCACCCGGGCGAGATCGACGGCGCCTCGGCCGACAACCCCCTCTCCCACTGGCCCGACGGCGGCGCCACCCAGCCGCGCCCGGCCGTCGTCGCCGCCTGGAAGAAGGACAAGGGCCGCATCTGCGGCTGACCCAGGAGGAGGGCCCGCGCGACAGCCGGGCCCTCCACCCACCCCGACCCGCGAGTCGAACCTCCAGCACCCTCGTGTCGAACGCCCAGACCCCCCGAGTTCCACACTCGGGCCCGCGAGCCGGACGCCCGCGGCCCTCCAAGGTGGACCCGAACGCAGAACTCGGGGGTCGCGGAGGTTCGACACGAGGGTCCGGAAGGTTCGACTCGCGCCGTCCTCCGGTGGGGCGCGGTGAAACCGCCGGTTAAGGTCCTCGCATGACCCGACCCGTCGCCCTGATCACCGGTGCGTCGCGCGGCATCGGCGCGGCCACCGCCCGTGCCCTCGCCCCCACGCACGACCTCCTGCTGGGCGGCCGGGACGGGACCGCGCTCGCCGAGGTGGCCGGGGCCCTGCCCGCCGCCACGCCCTGGCCGGTCGAGCTGACCGACCCGGACGCGCTCGCCGCCGCCGTGTCCGAACTGGACCGGCTCGACGTCCTCGTGCACAGCGCCGGCATCGCCGAGCTGGGCCCCCTCGCCGAAACCACCGCCGACACCTGGCGCCGCACCCTCGACGTCAACGTCGTCGCCGTCGCCGAGCTGACCCGCCTCACCCTCCCGCTGCTGCGGGCGAGCCGCGGTCACGTCGTGCTGGTCAACTCCGGTGCCGGCCTGCGCGCCAACCCCGGTTGGGGCGTCTACGCCGCCAGCAAGTTCGCCCTCCGCGCCTTCGCCGACGCCCTGCGCGCCGAGGAGGACGACCTCCGCGTCACCTCGGTCCACCCCGGACGCGTCGACACCGACATGCAGCGCGAGGTCCGCGCGCAGGAGTCCGGCGAGTACGAGCCGAACCTCTACCTGCACGCGGACTCCGTCGCGCGGGCCGTCGCCACCGCCGTCACCGCGAGCGACGACGCCCACTACACCGAGGTCGTGGTCCGGCCCCGCCCCCGCTGAACGGGGGCGGACGACCGGTCACCGGTGCGGGGCACCGGGAGCGCCGCGCGCCCCTCCCGCCTACCGCAGCCGGGCGGCCACCTCGCGCACCCCGGCCTGCGCCTCGCGCCGGTCCACCCGCGTCGTCTCACCGTCGGCCACGACCTGCTCGCCCGCGACCCACACGTCCTTGACCCGCCGCGTCCCGGACGCCCACACGAGGTTCGCCAGCACCTGCTCGTCGGGCGCGTCCAGCCCTGTGGCGAACGCCGGGTCGTCCACGTCCACGTGCACCACGTCGCCCCACCGCCCCGGCTCCAGCGCGCCCAGGTCGTCCCGGCCCAGCGCCGCCGCCCCACCGCGCGTGGCCAGCAGCAGCGCGTCGGCCGCCCGCATCGCGGTCGCGTCCAGCGACGTCACCCGCGCCAGCAGCGCCGCCAGCCGGGCCTCCTCGAACAGGTCCAGGTCGTCGTTGGACGCCGGCCCGTCCGTGCCCAGCCCGACCTTCACGCCCGCGTCCAGGTAGGACTTGACCGGCGCGATCCCCGACGCCAGCTTCGTGTTCGACCCGGGGCAGTGCGCCACGCCCACGCCGTGCCGGGCGTAGATCGCGACGTCCTCCGGTGACAGGTGCACCGAGTGCGCCGACAGCACGCGCCCACCGAGCACCCCGAACCGCTCCAGCATCCGCGGCACGGAGCCGTGCGCCTCGCGCTGCGCCACGTCCTCCTCCGCCGACTCGGCCACGTGCACCTGGAGCAGCGCGCCGCGGTCCCGCGCCAGCCCCGCCACCTCGGCCAGCGCCTCCGGCGCCAGGGTGTACGCCGAGTGCGGCCCGTAGCTCAGCTCGACCCGCTCGTGCGGCCCGATCCGCAGCCCGTCCGCGTCGATCCACCGGGTGATCTCCTCGGCCATCGGCCGCCAGGGCAGGCCCGGCAGGTCCATGATCGCCGCGCCGAACAGCACCCGCGACCCGGCCGCGAGCACGGCGTCGGCCAGCTGCTCGCCGTGGAAGTACATCTCGGCGCTGGTGGTGACGCCGTTGCGCAGCATCTCCACCGCGCCGAGCAGCATGCCGACCCGGATGTCCTCCGGCTTCATCCTCGCCTCGGCCGGCCACATCGCCTCGCGCAGCCAGCGCAGCAGCGGCAGGTCGCCGCCCATGCCGCGCAGCAGCACCATCGGGCTGTGCGCGTGGGTGTTGACCAGGCCGGGCAGCAGGATGCCGGTCAGCTCGCGGACCTCGCCGTCGAACGCGGGCGCGTCGGCGCGCGGGCCGACGTGCGCGACCCGGCCGTCGACGACGTCGACCACGGCGTCGCGCAGGACGGAGCAGGCGGGATCGCAGGGCAGGACCACGGGGGCGTGCAGGCGCAACGACATGGTCCCGATCCTGCCGCACACGACCGGGTGACACGCCGACCCGTAACCCGAAAAGTTGGTTTGACGCGCTCGGGCCTTGTTCCCGGCCGAACCGGTCGTAGCCTGCCGGAGCGGGTGGCCGTACTGGTCCGGGAGGAGCGACTGTGGCTGGTGGCAACACGAACCGACGAGGTCAGCGGGCGGTGGCGGTGCTGCGGTCGGAGGCCGACTTCACCGACCCCCACCTGTCCCGCGAGCGCCGCAGGCTCGCCCTGTACCTGCTGGTCCACCTCGTGGACGGGCACGGCAGGCTGAGCACGGCGTACCGGCGGGTGCTCAAGCGCGCGGCGGCCGACCCGCGGCACTGGGCCCACGGCCGGTCGCTCGGCTCGGTGCGCGCCGAGGTGGCCCGCTGGATCGGGGTCGCGGCGCGGTCGGACTGCCGGCCGCCGTGGGACCGGATCGCCGACCTGGTCGAGGCCGCGGTGGACCCGCGGGACGTGCCCGAGGTGCTGGCGACCGCCCGCTACCTGCACTGCCGCGCCACCGGGGAGCCCGTGCCCGACGGCGTGCGGCTGCGGTGCCCGGACTGGATCGGGTCCGGGGCGGCCGAGGTGACGACCGCGCTGATCGGCGGCCCGGAGTGGGCGCGGCGGCACCGGCTGGCCAAGCCGGACCCGATCCAGCTCGAAGCGGTCCCGGCCGGGACCGCCGCAGCCGGGGTGCCTGTGGCTGGGGTGTCTGTGGCTGGGGTGTCTGCGGCCGGGGCACTCGCGGCCGGGAAACCTGCGGCCGGGACCGCCGCAGCCGGGACACCCACGGCTGGGGCACTTGCGGCCGGGACGACTGCGGCCGGGGCACGCGCGGCCGGCACACCCGCCGCCGCGACACCCGCCGCCGCGACACCCGCGGCCGGCACACCCGCGCCCCAACCGGCTCCGGCCCGACCGGCCCGACCCCGGCCCGAACCGGCCGAGGCCCGGTCCGAGCCCCACCCCGACCCGGCCGCCCCCCAGCCCCGGGTGGTCGAGCTGCGGGTGACCACCCCGGACGCGCCGAAGCAGCCGAGCCGGCCCAAGCACGAGCAGAGCGCCTACGAACTGCTCTGGTCCGTCGTCCGGGTGCACCGGGAGGCCGAGGAGCGCCACCTGGCGCGCACGGCAGAGCTGGAAGCCGAGGTCGCGGCCCTGCGCGCGGAGAACGCCCGCCTCACCGGCGACGTCACCTCCTGGCTCGGCGACTACCGCCCGGGCATCCCGGCCCAGCGCCGCCCCGCCGTCACCAGCCGCCACCTGGCCCTGGAGGACGCGTCGAAGGCGTTCACCTACCCGCTGCCCGCGGAGCTGCCGGAGACGCGGGGCTGAACCCGGCTCACCCGCCGACCGGCAGCTCGGCCCGCACCTCCCAGCCACCGCCGGCACGCGGGCCCGCCGCGAACCGGCCGCCCAGCAGCTCGACCCGCTCCCGCATGCCCACCAGGCCGTAGCCGCCGGACCCGCCGACGGGCGCCGACCGGCGCTCCCGCCCGTCGTCGGCCACCACCACGCGCACCTGCCCGTCGGACACGGTCACCGACACGTCCACCCGGGACACGCCCTCGGCGTGCTTGCGGCTGTTGGTCAGCGACTCCTGCACCAGCCGCAGCACCGAGCGGCCCAGCGACGGCGGCACGGACACCGGCAGGTCCAGGTGCAGCCGCACCGGCTGGTCGGACCCCGCCACCACCCCGCGCACGTCGTCGGCCAGGTCGCTGGTCGCGGCCGGGGCATCGGCCTCGGTGCCGCGC
This sequence comes from Saccharothrix syringae, assembly GCF_009498035.1. Lineage (NCBI taxonomy): Bacteria > Bacillati > Actinomycetota > Actinomycetes > Pseudonocardiales > Pseudonocardiaceae > Saccharothrix > Saccharothrix syringae. Next base: position 10,839,634 of record NZ_CP034550.1, on the reverse strand, counting down.
AGCGTCCCGACCAGCCTGCGCATCGCGGTCAGCGCCTCGTTGCCGCTGTGCACGATGATCGGCAGCACCTCCTGCGCGGCGGCGGGCACGGCCTGCGCCGCCTGCGCGTGCACCACGATCCCGGTCACGTAGTGCGCCACCACGTCGTGCAGCTCGCGCGCCAGCGCCATCCGCTCGGCGTGCTGCGCCGCCGCGACCTCGGCCCGCACCGCGGTCGCCCGCTCGCGGTCGCGGGCCCGGAAGTACAGGCCGGTGCCCAGCGACAGCGCCAGCAGCACCCCGCCGCCGACCAGCTGCTGCCACACCTCGGGCGCGTACTGCGCCCACTCGCGCAGCCAGTAGTCCGGCCGCAGCGCGTGCGTCGACGCGGACGCCGCCAGCAGCACCACCACCCCGACCGCGGCCCGCCAGGGGGCCGCCTGCCGCACCACGACCGCGATGATCGCCATCACGGCGGCGGCCTCGGAGATCACCAGCCCGGCGACCGCGGGGACGGCCGGGTCGGCGTCGGTGAGCCGCAGCAGCACCGAGGTCACCACCAGCGCGGTCGCGGCCGCCAGCGCCGCGTCGAAGGGCCGCCGGGGCGAGAGCACGGCCAGCGCGCACACCACCGCGGCGCCGAACAGCTGCCACCAGCCGCCCCGCTCGCTGAACAGCTCGCCGCCGAGGAAGAAGAGCAGGGCGCAGGTCAGGGGCCACTGGCGGCGGGCCAGTGCGCGCCACCCGAGGTGAGTGCTCTCCACGACCCGTCACGGTAGGTCCTCCGGTCGTATCCCGCGTCCACCCCCGGTCGGGCGCCCCATCGGCCGTCGGGCTGATCCGAACGCCTGCGGAAACACACCAGTGGCCGATGTCGGATGACGAAACCCGGGGTGACCCTGGAGGAGCAGTCGGGGAACGGAGGACGTCATGTTCGGAGTGGTCGCCACCTGGGCGGGTGCCGTGGTGGGCCTGCTGGTGCTGGTGCTGATGGCGCTGTCGGGCGTGTTGATCGACTCGCAGCGGTAGCAGGGGGTCGCTCAGCCCTCCGCGCGCCGGCGGAGCAGTTCGGCCAGGCGCCCGGGGGACTGCGGTCGGGTCGTCTCCGCGGGGTGGGGGGTGAAGCGCGCGGGTCCGCCCGCGCGGGCCCGGCGGGCCGCCGCCGGGTCGAGCCGGAACGCCGGTCGGTTGCCGGCGGGTCGCTGGCGCGAGCGCAGCCACGACAGCCGGTGCCGCGACTCGGAGTGGTGGTCGGTGATGGTCACCCGCGCCAGGTCGAACGAGTGCAGCACGGCCCGGTTCAGCTCCACCGCGGCCCGGTCGCGCCACAGCGAGCGCTCGGTGGTCGTGTCCAGGCCCAGCGCCTCGGCGACCTCGCGGGCCGCGCCGCAGGCGTGCTCGTCGGCCAGGCTGCGGGTGCCGATCTCGGAGCCGACGAACCAGGAGTTGAACGGCGCGGCGGGGTAGGTGACACCGCCGACGCACAGCCGCATGTTGCTGATCACCGGCACGGCGTGCCACCGCAGGCCGAGGTCGCCGAACCAGGGCAGGTCGGGGTGCTCCAGGCGCACCTCGCGCACCACCTCCGGCGGCACGGTGAACAGCTGCGCGCCCTCGTGCGCGGTCTCCACGACCAGCGGCAGCACGTCGAAGCGGCCGGGTTCGGCCGGTGGCCGCCAGCCCATGCCCCGCACGGCCTCGGTGAACGCGGTGTAGCGGCGGTCGCCGAGGCCGTCGGCGTAGCCCGCGTACCGGACCAGCTGCTCGTTCCAGACGCACGGGCCGGGCGCGGTCGGGGTGTCCGGGGCGAACACCGTGACCAGGGGGCGGATGCCGCCGTCGTGGCAGGCCAGCCGCAGGTGCTCGGCGCACTCGCCGGCCACGGCGGCGGCGTTGCGCAGCCCGCGCAGGTCGCGGACCTTGAGCCGCCGCCACGGCACGCCGCTGGTGCACCAGCCGCTGTCGCGCAGCGCGATCCGCGCGCCGTAGGACAGCTCGTCGGCGGTGTGGCGGTAGGTGCCGGTCGCGGCGACCTCGTCGCGGACCTGCGCCAGGCGCGGCCCGACCGGGCCCGCCTCGGGGTGGGCGATGTGGAACATGCGGAGGAAGGACTCCGCGCCGTCCAGGTCGAACGTCGTGGTTTCGTCGTCCGTTGAGGTCACGGGCGGCAACCGTAGTTGCGGGGGGACGTCACCCGTCACTGCCGGACGGGGCACGTCGGGTGATCAACAAAGATCGCACCAACGAGTGACGAAACCACGCGGAGTCGACTCGTCGTCTCCCCGATCCGGCACCTTTAGTACACGGTCAGGTGAGTTCCACGCGCTCGAACATCAGGTCGTGACTGACCCGGTCCTCCTCGACGGCCCGCTGCTCGAACTTGGTGACCGGCCGCCAGTCCGGGCGCGGCGCCCACCCGTCGAACCGGTTGCGCAGCAGCGGCTCGGCCGAGCAGACCTCCAGCATCTGCTCCGCGTACTGCTCCCAGTCGGTGGCCAGGTGCAGCGTGCCGCCGGGCCGCAGGCGGGTGGCGAGCAGGCGCACGAACCCCGGCTGCACCAGCCGCCGCTTGTGGTGCTTCTTCTTGGGCCACGGGTCGGGGAAGAAGATCCGCACCGCGTCCAGCGCGCCGGGCTCGACGTGGTCGGTGAGCAGGTCGACGGCGTCGCCGCGCAGCACCCGCAGGTTCTCCGCCCCGAGGGCTTCGGCGCGCATCATGAGCTGGGCCAGGCCGGGCTTGTAGACCTCGACGGCCACGTAGTTGACCTCGGGCGCGGCGGCCACCAGCTGGGAGGTGGTCTCGCCCATCCCGGAACCGATCTCCAGCACCACCGGCGCCTCGCGGCCGAACCAGTCGGCGAAGTGCACGGGACCGGCCGGGAGCGCTTTGACCTCGCGGCCCCAACGCTCCCAGTGGCGGTCCCATGCGCGCTGCTGCCCCACCGTCATCCGCTCCCCGCGCTGCACGTAGCTCACGACGGTTCGGTGGTGGGGCGGTCGCTGGTGGCTGGACGTCACGGGCGTACAGCCTATGGTGGGGCGTTAAGCGATGTTCTCCAGGTCCTCGATCTGCTCGCGCAGCTCGCCCGGGGTGAACTCGATCGGTTGGCGCCGGCCGGGGCCGCGGTGCGCCGGGAGCAGGTCCACGAAACCGGGGTGCCGGTCGGTGAACTGCACGGTGGTCGGCTCGGCGGGCCCGTACACGCCGCTCTCGGACGGCACGAACTCCCAGTACCCGACCTCGCCCTCGGTGGCCCAGGGCACGAACACCCAGCCCGGCCGGTTGGCCAGCAGTCGGGTCACCTCGTCCTCGACGGCGAACGCCGCCGCGCGCGAGGCGATCTTGCCGCGGTCGAGGGCCCGCAACCACCAGGGTGCCGGGGCATCGGGTCCGACCGCGCGGAACAGCGCGAGCACCTGCTGCTCGTCGGCCCGGTGGATCCAGGCTCGACGGCTCTGGGCGGGTGAGTCGGCGACGCCGACGCCTCCCGCGGGTTCGATCGCGTGCGACCATTCCAGCGCCAGCATCGGTTCGACGCGGAGGGCGTGGTCGCGTTGCCGTGGCAGTTCCTTCGACCCAGCAGCCGTGGAGTCGGCGTTCAGGTCCGGATCAAGCACCGTCACGGGTTCACCTCCGGGGGGTTCCTTGACGGGGGGCACGAATTCGCGTGCGGGCCGGACACCCACCTCACGATTCGTTGCTTTCCATCTGACCGGGTGCAGAACGATTTGTCATGGCCCTGTGCCGGAGTTCACGACGTCTTAACGAACGTCTTACTCCGGTTGCCGGAATGTGCAAGTGTGAAACATGAGTGACATGGAATATTTGTGACCTCGGCCACAGGGGGAATTGCGTGTTGCGAAGAGCCGTTCCGGTCGTGATCGCGTTGGTGGCGTTCTCGGCCGCCACCACGGGCACCGGACGCGCGCAGACGATCCGGGAGCAGCAGTGGCACCTCGACGCGCTCGGGGTGCCCGCCGCGCACGCCATCACGCGCGGCGAGGGGGTGGTGGTCGCGGTCGTCGACTCGGGCGTGGACGCCACGCGGCCCGACCTCGCCGGCGCCCTGCTGCCGGGCGCCGGGTTCGGCTCGGCGAGCGGCGGCGACGGCACGCGGGACAACGACGGCCACGGCACCGCGATGGCCGCGCTGATCGGCGGCCGGGGCGTCGGCGGCGGCGCGCTGGGCGTCGCCCCGGCCGCGCGCGTCCTGCCGGTCTCGGTCGGCGCGGACGGCGAGCGGTTCACCACCACGTCCGTGGCCGACGGCGTGACCTGGGCCGTCGACCAGGGTGCCGACGTGGTCAACCTGTCCCTGACCTCGGTCGCCACCCTCACCCCGGACCTGCTGCGCGCGGTCAACCACGCCCTCGACCACGACGTCGTGGTGGTCGCCGGCACGGGCAACGACGGCGTGGAGCACGTGGGCGCGCCCGCCAACATCAAGGGCGTCATCGCCGTCTCCGGCACCGTCCGGGGCAACGCGCCGTGGCCGCACTCCAACACCGGGCCGGAGACCGTGCTCGCCGCGCCCGCGGAGGACATCGTCACCGCCATCCCGCTCAGCGCCTCGGCCAGCGGGTACGCCGAGGTCGACGGCACCAGCGCGGCGACGGCGCTGGTCTCCGGCGCGGCCGCGCTGGTCCGCGCCCGGTACCCGGACCTCGACGCGGGCAACGTGGTCAACCGCCTGATCGCCACGGCCACCGACCTGGAGGCACCCGGCCGGGACGGCGCGACGGGCTACGGCCTGGTCGACCCGGTGGCCGCGCTGACCGCCGACGTGCCGCGGGTGGACCGCAACCCGCTGCTCCCGCCGCCACCGCCGCCCACGTCCCCCGCGGCGCCCGTGCCGGCCGCGCAGGAACCGCCCGCCGTTTCCGAACCGCCCGACCGGCTGCCGCTGGTCGCGATCGCGGGCGGGCTCGGCGCGGTGGTCCTGCTGGTCGCCGCGACCGCCTTCGCGCGGGCCCGGCGGAACGGAATCCGTCGGTCGCCCGTCCCGGTGGTGACCGAAATCCCGCCGCCCGACGACGACTTCTGGCACGTCGACCGCCGGTGAATAACCCGACCGCGTGAGACGCGCTCGCTATTCGGCCGCGTGGTATTCCACCGATTCCTTCGTCAACTGCATGAACGCCTGTTCGAGTGAACCGAGCTGCGGGCTCAGTTCGTGGAGGGTGATGTCGTTCGACGCGGCCAGCTCGCCGATGGCCGCGGCCTCCACGCCGTGCACGACGAGCGCGCCGTCGGCCGCGTCGTCCACGGCCCGGGCCCGGCCGTCGAGCAGGGCCCGCAGCCGGTCCGCCTGCGGCGAGCGGACCCGGACGGTGTCCTCGGCCGCCTCCCGGATGAACCGCTCGGTGCTCGTCTGCGCGATGAGCCTGCCGCGCCCGATCACGACGAGGTCCTGGGCCGTCTGGGACATCTCCGACAGCAGGTGGCTCGACACGAACACGGTCCGGCCCTCGGCGGCGAGCCGGTGCATGAACTGGCGGATCCAGAGGATGCCCTCGGGGTCGAGGCCGTTGACCGGCTCGTCGAACATCAGCACCTCGGGGTCGCCGAGCAGCGCGCCCGCGATGCCCAGGCGCTGCGACATGCCCAGCGAGAACGTGCCCGCGCGCCGGTCGGCGACCTCGCCGAGCCCGACCGCGCCCAGCACCTCGTCGACGCGGGCGGCCGGGATGCCGTTCGACCGGGCCAGCCAGCGCAGGTGGGCGCGGGCCGAGCGGTTCGGGTGCACCCACTTGGCGTCGAGCAGGGCGCCGACCACGCGCAGCGGGTGGCGCAGCGACCGGTAGTCCTGCCCCTTCACGGTCACGCGGCCCCTGGTGGGCCGGTCGAGGCCGAGGACCATGCGCATGGTGGTGGACTTGCCCGCGCCGTTGGGCCCGAGGAAGCCGGTGACCCGGCCCGGTGCCACGGTGAACGACAGGTCGTCCACGGCCACGGTCCGGCCGTAGTGCTTGGTGAGCCCGGTCGCTTCGATCACGGCTTCTCCCGTCCGATCTCCAGCTCCTCCGACCCCGGGGTACCGCGGCCGGCCCGTCCGCGACCACCCCGGCCGCTCCGCCTCGGCCGACCGGGTTACCGCGGCCGACCCGCCCTCAATCCCCCGGCCGTTCCGCCTCGGCCGATCGGGTTACCGCGGCCGGCCCGCCTCCGGTCCCCCAGGCCGCTCCACCTCGGCCGGCCGGGGACCGCGGCCGGCCCGCCCCCAATCCCCCGGCCGTTCCACCTCGTGCCGATCCTGCCCCGATCACCCCCCGACCGGAACGGGAACGGGCCCGGGCCGCCTCCCCCGCGAGGCGACCCGGGCTCCCCCTTCCCCTCCTGCCCCGCGCGGTCCGGCCCCCGAAGCGCGGCCGCGCGGCGTCCCACCTCACGCGTCGCGGCGCTTCACCACCACGAGCGAGAGGACGTAGACGACCAGCGCGATCCCGGCGAAGTACGCGAACGACCCCCACGGGCTCAGCTCGCCGACCACGGTCGCGCCCAGCTCCGACGGGTCGGGCCCGGACCCCTCCGACCCGCCGAGGATGAACTTGGAGGCCACCGTGAACGGCATCCACTCCTGGATGTCGTCGCCGATGTTCGGGATGAACCCGACCACGCTCTCCACCACCAGCGCGAACACCAGGATGATCGACACCGCGCCCGCGGTCTGCCGCACCAGCGCGCCGACGCCCAGCGCCAGCAGCGCGCCCGCCCCGTACACCAGGCCGACGCCCGCGACGTGCCGCCACGCGTCGGCGGAGTTCAGCGCGAGCTGCGAGGTGTCCTCGGCGAGCAGCCGGCTCAGCCCCCACGACCCGAACGCGACGGCCTCGCCGAGCAGGGTGGACAGCAGCACCACGACCACGGCCTTGGCGACCATCGGCGAGACGCGGTCCGGCACGGCCTGGAACGTCGACTTGATCGTGCCGAAGCGGTACTCGGTGGTGACCGCCAGCGCGGCCATCACCATGACCACGTAGAGCCCGAACGTGTGGGACAGCACCGTGGCGACCAGCGGCATCGGCGTGCCGTCCCAGTTGATCGCGATGATCGCGGTGATGCCCGTGGTCAGCACGAGGGCCAGGAGCATGCACCACCAGGGCGAGCGGGTGGAGAAGAGCTTGATCCGTTCAACGGCGAGCAGGGTCATCGCGGTGTCACTTCCCGGTCGCGGCGAGGTCGGTGTGGTACTCGACGGAGTCGCCCGTGAGCTGCATGAATGCCTGTTCGAGCGAACCGCGCTGCGGGCTCAGCTCGTGCAGCACCACGCCGCCCGCCGCCGCCACGTCGCCCACCTGGTCGCTGGTGGCGCCGGACACGACGAGCGCGCCGTCGGCGTCGTCGCGCACGGTGAAGCCCTTGTCGAGCAGCATCGCGCCCAGCTTGTCGGCGTGCGGGCTGCGCACCCGCACGGTGTTCTCGGTGGCGCGCTCGACGAAGTCGGTGGTGCTGCTCTGCGAGATGAGCCTGCCGCGCCCGATGACCACCAGGTCCTGGGCGGTCAGCGCCATCTCCGAGAGCAGGTGGCTCGACACCAGCACGGTGCGGCCCTCGGCGGCCAGGCCCTGCATGAACTGGCGGATCCAGAGGATGCCCTCGGGGTCGAGGCCGTTGACCGGCTCGTCGAACAGCAGCACCTTCGGGTCGCCCAGCAGGGCGGCGGCGATGCCCAGGCGCTGCGACATGCCCAGCGAGAACCCGCCCGCGCGGCGCTTGGCGACCTTGGTCAGGCCCACCAGGTCCAGCACCTCGTCCACCCGGCGGTCGGGCAGGCCGTTGGACTTGGCCAGCCACTGGAGGTGGGCGCGGGCGGACCGGTTCGGGTGCACCCACTTGGCGTCCAGCAGGGCGCCGACGGTCCGCAGCGGGCGGTCGAGCTTGGCGTAGGGCTTGCCGTCGATGAGCACCCGGCCCGCGCTCGGCCGGTCGAGGCCGAGGATCATGCGCATGGTGGTGGACTTGCCCGCGCCGTTGGGCCCGAGGAACCCGGTGACCCGGCCCGGCGCCACGGTGAACGACAAGTCGTCCACCGCCACCGTCTTCCCGTAGCGCTTGGTGAGGCCGACAGCCTCGATCATGGTCTCTCCCCTGGACGACGCATCCCCCGTTGTCCAGTACACCCTGGCGGTCCGGGGGCCGCCCGCGCATCGGTCTGTAGTTGACTCGTGGGTCCGACTTCGGTCTTACCCGCTTCCCTACCTCGGTCGCAGTAATCCACGACCACCCTGAGTGGCCGGCCGCCCCGACCCCCGCGTGTCGAACCCCCGACCCCCGCGTGTCGACCCTTCAGCCCCCGCGTGTCGAACCCCAGGACCCCCCGAGTCGAACCCCCGGCCCCCCTGAGTTCCACATCCGGGCCTAAGCCGCGAAGTACCGGTCCAGCACCGCCGCCGCCCCGTCCTCCAGCACGGTCGACGTCACCGCGTCGGCCGCCTCGCGCACGGTCACCGGCGCCTGCCCCATGGCCACGCCGTGCGCGGCCCACCGCAGCATCTCCACGTCGTTGTCGCCGTCCCCGACGGCCAGGGTGTCCCGGGGCGAGACCCCCAGCTCCCGCCGCAGCTCCTCCAGGGCCGCGCCCTTGGTCACCCCGGGCGGCGACAGCGTCAGCCACGGCTCGGTGTGGTCCACCGACCACGCCACCCCCGGCAGCGCCACGTCCAGCAGCCGCAGCCGCAGCTCCTCCGGCGTCCGCCCGACCCACCTCACGACCAGCCGCGACGTCGGCGCGGCCACCAGCTCGCCGCGGGTCACGTGCCGCACCTCGCCCCACAGGTCGCCGTCGGGGAACCGCCCGAGCGACAGGTTCCCCACCCCGGTCACCTCGGTCGCGAACACCGCGCCCGGCAGCAGGTCGAGCAGCCGCGCCACCGCGGGCCCGGGGTCGAACACCACCCGGCGCACCACCTCGCCCGCCGCCGCGTCCCACCACACCGCGCCGTTGGAGCACAGCGCCGTGCCGGTCAGCCCCAGGTGCCCGGCCACGGGCAGGGTGCCGATCAGGCTGCGCCCGGTGGAGAGCACCACGTGCGCGCCGCGGTCGACGGCCCGGCGGATCGCCGCGCGCACCGCGGGCGCCACGTCCTCGCGCCCCACCGGGGTGATCGTGCCGTCGATGTCCAGGGCGACCATTCGGGGTGTCCACGTCACACGAACAGGCTAAATCGCGCTACGAGATGACCCGGAGCCTGCCGCGGGACGGGCCGCGGAGCCGGTCGACCGCCTCGGCGGTCGCCCCGTCCGCGGGCAGGAACACGACGAGCTGCTGCGCGTCCGAGGCCAGTTCGAGGGTTTCGCGCGCGAACCGCAGCTCGGCCCCGGAGGGGTGGTGCAGCCGCAGCTCGCCGCGGCGCGGGACGGCGTGCCGGTGCAGGCGCCGGGTGAGGTCGGGGCCCGCGGCGGGCGCCAGCTCCGCCACGAACCACTCGTGGTTCTCCGCGGCGGGCCCGAGCCACAGGTCGAACGCCTGCTCGTCCGCCACGTCCTCCCAGTCGGCGAACAGCTCCCGGGCGCGCGGGTCGGTGAAGACGTAGCGGGTGAGGTTCGGCGCGTCGCCGTCGAGCAGCCCGGTGCCGGCCAGCACCGACTCGTAGGCCGCGGTGCGGGCGAGGACGTCGCCCAGCCGGTTGGTCACCGCGGCGACGCCCGGTTCGAGCAGGCGCAGGGTCTCCAGGACGGCCGGCCGCACCCGCCGCGCGGGCGGCGCGGGCCGCGGGCGGTTGGCGCACTCGCCGCCGGTGATCTTCGCGAGGTAGCGCAGGTGGCCGCGCTCGGCGGGGTCGAGGAGCAGCGCGTCGGCGAGGGCGTTGAGCACCGCCGGCGAGGGGTTGCGGTCGCGGCCCTGCTCGATGCGGGTCAGGTACTCGACGCTGATGCCGGCCCGCGCGGCGAGGTCCGAGCGCCGCAGTCCCGGCGCGCGGCGGCGGCCGTGCTCCGGCAGCCCCAGCGCCTCGGGCCGGGTGCCGTCGCGCCTGGCCCGGATGAAGTCCCCCAGCGGTGTGCCCACGACCCGAGCATAGGAGCGCCGCCGCCGGTGAGGGTGGCCCTGCGGGGGCCATCCTGGGCACGGCCTCCCCACGACCGCGGCACGGCGCGAACGTGGTGGTCATGGACAACAAGCTCGTGATCGTCATCGGCAGCGTCCGCGACGGGCGGTTCGGCCCGGTCGTCGCCTCGTGGTTCGCCGACCAGGCCGCCGCCCACGGCGGGTTCGACGTCGAGGTCGTCGACCTCGCCGACGTGGACCTCCCGCTGGCCCTGCCCGCGGCGTCGCCGAAGTACGCCGGCGACGACTACCCCCGCCCGGCCGGGATGGCGCCGCTGACCTCGGCGCTGGAGGGCGCGGACGCGGTCGTGCTGGTCACGCCCGAGTACAACCACAGCTACCCCGCGTCGCTGAAGGCGGCCGTCGACTGGCACTTCACCCAGTGGGCGGCCAAGCCGGTCGCCTTCGTCAGCTACGGCGGCGCGGCGGGCGGCCGGCACGCGGTGCTGCACCTGGAGAACGTGCTCACCGAGCTGCACGCGGTGACCGTCCGCGACGGCCTGGCCTTCCCGAACTACTTCACCGCCTGGCGGGACGGCCGCCCGCTCGACCCGGCGGCCCCCGGCTACGCCAAGACCCTGCTCGACCAGCTCGCCTGGTGGGCGGGCGCCCTCCGCACGGCCCGCGCGAGCAGCCCGTACCCGGCGTGACGCGGCCCATCCGCCCCACCAGTTAATGAACCGTGGTTCAATAACCCCGTGCCCCGCCCCAGGACGATCACCGACGAGCGCCTGCTCGCCGCGACGGCGCAGGTCATCGGCCGTCGGGGGCCGGGCTTCACGCTCGCCGAGGTCGCCGCGGCGGCCGGGGTGTCGGTGGGCACGGTGGGGCAGCGCTTCGGCTCCAAGGGCGGCCTGCTCCGGGCGCTGACCAGGCAGACCGCGGCCGAGCAGGCCGAGCGGATGCGGCGGGCGGCCGACGTGGCGGACCCGGTGGCGGGCCTGCGCGCCGCGCTGCTGTCGTGGTTCGAGGGCATGACCGACCCGGACGAGGCGCAGAACCACCTGGCGCAGCTCGGCGTCGACCTGCTCGACCCGGAGCTGCGGGCGCTGCTGGCCGACCTGTACGAGACGACCGGGCGGACCGTGCTGGAGCTGACCCGCCGGGTCGACCTGCCGCGCGCCCCGTCGCCGGAGCGCGCGGCCAGGGTGCTCACCGGCCTGCTCTACGGGGTGGCGATGGACTGGTCGGTCCGGCCGGACGGCGCGCTGGCCGACCGGCTGCTGGAGGACGTGGACGCGGTGCTGGCCGCGTGGAAGGGGAGATGATGGCCGAACAGCCGTTGAAGGGGAAGGTCGCCGCGGTCACGGGGGCGACGCGCGGCGCGGGCCGGGCGATCGCGGTCGAGCTGGGCGCGGCGGGCGCGACGGTGTTCGTCGGCGGCCGCACGACGCGCGAGCACAGGTCGCCGATCGGGCGCGACGAGACGATCGAGGAGACCGCGGAGCTGGTCACGGCCGCGGGTGGCCGCGGCATCGCGGTGCGGTGCGACTTCACCGAGCCCGCCGACGTGGACGCGTTCCGGGCGCGCGTGGAGGCCGAGGGGCGGGGCCTGCACGTCCTGGTCGACGACGTGTGGGGCGGTGAGCAGGACACCCAGTTCGGCGTGTTCTGGGAGCAGGACCTGGACAAGCAGCTGCGGCTGTGGCGCAACAGCGTGCAGGCGCACCTGGTCACCCTGCACCGCCTGCTGCCGCTGCTGATCCGCGAGCCGGGCGGCCTGCTCGTCGAGGTCACCGACGGCGACAGCGACGAGCACTACGCCGAGTCGCTGGCCTACGACTCGGTCAAGGTCGCGATCCGCCGCTTCGGCACGGTGATGGCGCGCGAGCTGGAGCCGCACGGCGCGACGTCGGTCGCGGTCACGCCCGGGTTCCTGCGGTCGGAGCAGATGCTGGAGCACTTCGGCGTGACCGAGGCGACCTGGCGCGACGCGATCGCCAAGGAGCCGCACTACGCCATGTCCGAGACGCCGCACTACCTCGGCCGCGGCATCGCGGCGCTGGCGGCCGACCCGGACCGGCACCGCTTCAGCGGCCGGGCGCTCGCGTCGTGGACCCTCATGCGCGAGTACGGCTTCACCGACCTGGACGGCTCGCGGCCGGACTGGGGCCGCTGGTACGAGGAGGTCTTCAAGGCGGGCGTCGACCCGACCGCGGCCGACGCCGCGAAGTACCGCTGAGCGCGCGGGGCGGTCCGGCTCACACGTCGCCGGGTCGGACCAGCCCCGTCTCGTAGGCCAGCACCACGGCCTGCACGCGGTCGCGCAGGTCCAGCTTCGCCAGGATGCGCCCCACGTGCGTCTTCACCGTCGCCTCGGACAGGAACAGCTTGCGCGCGATCTCGGTGTTGGACAGCCCCTTGGCGATCAGCACCAGCACCTCGCGCTCGCGCTCGGTCAGCACCTCCAGCACCGACGCGTCGCGCAGCTCGCCGCCGCCGTCGCCGAGGAACCGGCTCAGCAGCCGCTTGGTCACCGACGGGGAGACCACCGCGTCGCCGCTGGCCACCGCGCGCAGCGCGGACACCAGGTCGCCCGGCGGGGTGTCCTTGAGCAGGAACCCGGACGCGCCGTTGCGCAGCGCCGACAGCGCGTACTCGTCCAGGTCGAACGTGGTCATCACGAGCACCTTCGCGGTGCCCGCCTCGGCGATCCGCTTGGTCGCCTCGACCCCGTCGAGCACGGGCATCCGGACGTCCATCAGCACCACGTCCGGCTTCAGCGACGCCGCCAGGTGCACGGCGTCGAGCCCGTCGCCGGCCTCGCCGACCACGTCGATGTCCTCTTGGGCGCCGAGCACCATCCGGAAGCCCATCCGCATGAGCTCCTGGTCGTCGACGAGCAGTACCCGGATCACCCGTCCCACCCTATGACGGCACCAGGGGGAGCACGGCGCGAACCCGCCACCCGCCGCCGGGGTTGGGGCCCGCCTCCAGCGTGCCGCCCAGCACGCCGGCCCGCTCGCGCATCCCGATCAGCCCGTTCCCGCCGGACACGGCCACCAGGTCGTGGGGCGTGCCGAACCCGTCGTCGGCCACCTCGACGCTGACCTGCTCGCCGGTCCGGGCCACGCGCACCGTCGCCGACGCGCCCGACCCGGCGTGCTTGAGCGTGTTGGTCAGCGCCTCCTGCACGATCCGGTAGACGCCCAGCCCGAGGCCCGCGGGCAGCGACGCCAGGTCGCCCGAGGTCTCCAGGCGCACCGGCAGCCCGGCGGCCCGGCAGTTCTCGGCCAGCTCCCGCAGGTCGTCCGCGCCCGGCTGCGGCACCCACTGGGCCGTCGACCGGTCCTCCGAGCGCAGCACGCCGAGCAGCCGCCGCAGCTCGGTCAGCGCCTGCCTGCCGGTGTCGGCGATGGTCCGCACCGCCGCCTCGGCCAGGTCGGGGTCGCTGCGGATCGCGTACCCGGCGCCGTCGGCCTGCACCACCATCACGCTCACCGCGTGCGCCACCACGTCGTGCAGCTCGCGCGCGATGCGCGACCGCTCCTCGCCGACGGCGATCCGCGCCTGCTGGTCGCGCTCGGTCTCCAGCAGCCGCAGCCGCTGCTCCAGCTCCCAGTGGTAGGCCCGGCGGGCGCCGACGAACTCGCCCAGCGCCCAGCTGAACCCGAAGATCACCGCGATGACGAACAGCACGAACACGGTGTCCAGGCCCGGCCCGATCCGCCAGAACGCCCAGACGAGCGAGCCGAGGGCGAGCCACAGCGCGTACAGCAGGCCCTGCCGCCGCCCCGCGTAGGCCACGACCGTGTAGAGCGCGACGGCCAGCGCGAAGTCCGAGGCCCGGACCGGCACCCCGCCGACCGCGTCGCCGTGGGTGAAGAGCTGGACCACGCCGCCGAACAGGATGATGTAGCTCGACCACAGCGCGTGCCTGCGCCGGAACACCACCGGCACGACCATGAGCACGCTGACCACGAGCATCGCGCCCAGCGGCACGTACTGCGTCGAGGCGACCATCGTGCCCAGGTCCATCACGAACAGCAGCCCGGCGATCAGGGAGTCCCCGAACACCGGGTGCGCTCGCATCCACAGGCTCAGCCGCCGCACGGCACCAGGTTAGGTACGGAACAGCCCGCGGCGCGTCGCGCCACGGGCTGACCCGGTCTAGTCCTCCAGGGTGATGGACCGACGACCCCTACCTGATCGTCTTGACCTGCGTCGGGTCCACCTGCTCGGCGGCCGTCGGCGCGGCCGGCTCGACCCGCGGCCGGTGCGCCGCGGTGGGCGCGGTGGGCGTCGCGGTGGCCGCGGTGGCGGCGGGCGACGTGGTCGTCGGGTGCGCCAGCGGCTCGGCGCGGTTCTGCACCGGCACGCGGTGGTGCTGCTGCTGCTCGAACTGCCGGTGCTCCTCGGCCATCTCGTCGGCCAGCTGCTGCTGGAGCTGCCGGTCCCGGATGCGGCCCAGGATCATCATCGTGATCGCGTGCACCGAGGCGAGCACCAGCAGCATGACACCGAGCTTCACCACGACGTCCTTGACCGGGTCGCCGGTGTCCACGTTGATGATCGACACCAGGGCGAGCAGGCCCAGCACGACGAGGTGGAAGAGCACGGTGGCGAGGCGGGTCATGGACCTGGCCGCCTCCGGGTCGCCGTAAGCGCGGTTCATGTAGCCCTTGCCGCTGCGGTAGATGAGCTGGCCGTCGATCAGCACCAGCACCACGCCGAGCAGCAGGAACACCGCATAGCCCTGTTCCATGACGTGACCTCCCTCGTCGAGGGCGGAAATACCCGCGAACCGCCGTTCACAAACGGGACGTCACCCCCGCGTGGCACGATTCGGGCGTGACGACCCAGGCCCAGCAGCTCGCCGGCCCGCTCTCGGCGGCCGTGGCGGACCTGTGCGCCGGGTTGCGCCCGCAGGTGTCCCCGGCGACGGCCGCCGGCTTCGGCGAGGTGCTGCGCCGGCTGTCCGCGCCGCTGCAGGTCGCGGTGGCGGGCCGCATCAAGTCGGGCAAGTCGACGCTGGTCAACGCGCTGATCGGCCGCCGGGTCGCGCCGACGGACGTGGGCGAGTGCACCCGCCTGGTGACCCGCTTCCAGTACGGCACGGTCGACCGGGTGGAGGTCGTGTTCACCGACGGCCGCAAGCAGGTGCTGCCGTTCGGCCCGGACGGCGAGATCCCGCGCGACCTGGGCGTGGACGTCGAGCGCGTGTCGCACGTGGAGGCGTACCTGACCAACGCGGTGCTGCGGGACCTGACCGTGATCGACACCCCCGGGCTGGGCTCGCTCGACGCCGCGTCGGTGGCCCGCACCGAGGCGCTGCTCGGCGGTGGGCTGGACCCGGTGTCGCGCAACGCGGTCGCGGGCGCGGAGGCCGTGCTGTACGTGGTGACGCAGGGCGTGCGCGCCGACGACCAGCAGGCGCTGGCCGCGTTCACCGCCGCCACCGCGAGCCGCGAGGCCGGTCCGGTGAACGCGATCGCGGTGCTCAACAAGGCCGACACGATCGCCGCGGAGACCGTGGCCGGCTCGGGCGGCGACACGTGGCGGGCGGCCGTGCTGCTGGCCGAGCGCCAGGCGCTGTCCCTCAAGCCCCGGGTCGCCGACGTGCTGCCGGTGATCGGCCTGGTCGCGGAGTCCACCGAGACCGGCGGCTTCACCTCGGCCGACGCGGACGCGCTGCGCAGGCTGGCCGCGCTGGACGCCGCCACCCGGGAGACCGTGCTGATCTCGGCGGACCTGTTCACCACCTGGGAGTGCGACGTCCCGGCGGGCGTCCGCGCCCGCCTGCTGGAGAAGCTGGACCTGTACGGGGTGCGCAAGGCCCTGGAGGCCCTGGACGCGGAGCCGGGCATCACCGCGGGCGCGCTGCGCCGCAAGCTGCTCGACGCGTCCGGCCTGGAGGGGGTGCGCGCCAAGCTCAACGCGGTGTTCCGGTCGCGCGCCGACGGCATCAAGGCCGCCGCGGCGCTGGCGTCGGTGACCGCGCTGGCCGCCGCCTCCGGCGACCCGAACGAGCGGCAGCGCGTGCACAACGCCATCGAGGTGCTGCTGGCCAAGCCCGAGGCGCACCAGCTGCGGCTGCTGGAGGCGTTGACGCTGGTCTCCTCCGGTGCCGTGGCCATGCCCGACGACCTGCTCGAAGAGGTGCTGCGGTTCGGCAGCTCACCGGACCCGGCCGAGCAGCTCGGCCTGCCCGGCAGACCGGTGCCCGTGCTGGTCGCGCACGCGCTGGAGCGGGCCGGCTGGTGGCGGTCCTTCGCGTCGTTCGGCGCCACGCCCGCGCAGAGCCGGGTGGCGCACGTGGTGCACCGGGCGTACTTCCTGATCTGGCAACAACTCCGGGGGCGGCGCTGATGACGGCGGGTAACGGAACGGAACCGGGCGCGTCCGCGTCCGAAGCCGGTGTGGAGAGCACCATCGCCGATGAGCTGCTGGACCAGGCGTTGGCGGAGCGGCGCGCGCTGGTGCAGCTGTGCCTGTACGCCCTGGACCGGGCGCGCAGCTCGGGCGTCGTCGAGCGGATCGAGGAGGGCCTGGCGGGCATCGGCGTGACCGCGCTGCGCCCCGACGGCGAGCGCTTCGACCCGGCCCGGCACGAGGCGGGCGGCACCGTGCCCACCGACGACGCGTCGCTGGACGGCGTGGTCGCCGAGACCGAGGTGGTCGGCTTCGACGACCGCGGCCGCACGCTGCGCGCGCCGGTGGTCACCGTCTACACGGCGCGATGACGAGCCTGCCGCAGACCGTCCGGCAGACCAGGGAGAAGCTGACGGCCCTGGTCCGCTCGCTGGACCCGTCGGCCGCGTCGTTCGTGGAGACCCGCCGCGGCGGGCCCGCGTCGGTGGTGGTCGTCGGCGAGACCAACCGGGGCAAGAGCTCCCTGGTCAACGCCCTGCTGGCGACCCCGGGCCTGTCCCCGGTGGACGCCGAGGTGGCCACCGCGGCGTACCTGGTGTTCCGGCACGGCCCGGAGTGGGCGGCGCGCGCCTGCTACGCCGGGTCGATGTCGCCGGTGCCGTTCGACCGGTCGGAGCTGCCGCGCTGGGTGTCGGCCGCGCACGACCTGCCCGAGGGGATGCTGCCGCCGCGGTACGTGGAGGTGGAGGCCCCGATCCCGCTGCTGGAGCGGCTGTCGCTGGTCGACACGCCCGGCGTCGGCGGCCTGGACGCGGTGCACGGCGAGCTGGCCGCCGAGGCCGCCGCCGACGCGACCGCGCTGCTGTTCGTGGTCGACGCCTCGGCCCCGTTCACGCGCGGCGAGCTGGACTTCCTGCGCTCGCTCGGCGAGCGGGTGGAGACCGTGGTGTTCGCGCTGACCAAGGTCGACCAGTACCGGGGCTGGCAGCAGGTGCTCGACGCCGACCGGGCGCTGCTGGCCGAGCACGCGCCGAGGTTCGCCGACGCGCGGTTCCACCCGGTGTCCTCGCGGATGTTCGAGCTGGCCGCGGGCGCGCCGAACCCGGACGCGGCGGCGATGCTGCGGGAGCGGTCGGGCGTCGGCGCGTTGCAGGGGGTGCTCCAGGAGCTGGTGGTCGGGCGGGCGGCGATGCTCGGCGAGGCCAACGCCCTGCGCGCGCTGGCCACCGTGCTGGACGAGCTGGTCGCGCGCGGCGAGGCGGACAAGCGGGCGCTGTCGGCGGGCGAGGAGGAGGCCGAGGCGCTGCGCGCGCGGCGCGACGAGCTGAACTCGCAGCGCCGGTCGTCCACGCGCAGCTGGCAGGTGCGGCTGCGCGGCGAGGTGCAGCGGGCCCGGGTGGAGGGCGCGCACGAGGTGAGCAGGCAGATCCGGGACGTGCAGACCTGGTTCCGCACGGCCATCGACTCGGCCTCGCGTGAGCAGTTGGCCCTGCTGCCGCAGCAGGTGGACGCGGCGCTGCAAGTGGTGTCGGGCCGGATCAGCGGGGGCCTGGGCACGCGGTTGGCGCGGGTGGCCGACGCGGCGCTGGCCGACCTGTTCTCGCCCGAGGAGCTGGCCGTGATCCGCGGCCAGTTCGCGCGCGGCGCCACGCCGCCGGTGGTGCTGCGCCCGCCGGAGCGGCGCGTGCCGACCGCCGAGGACAAGCTGCTGGTGTTCATGGGCGTGTCCGGCGGGCTGGGCGCCGGGCGGCTGGCGGCGCTGCCGCTGGCCGGGCTGGGCGTGGCCGCGCTGAACCCGATCGTGCTGCCGGTGACCGTGGTGCTCGGCCTGGGCGCGGGCTGGTGGATGGCGCGCACCCGCAAGCACTCGGCCGACAAGCAGCACCTCAAGCAGTGGCTGTCCGACGCCATCGCCGACGCGCGGTCCGCGGTGGACCAGTTGGTCGCCGAGCAGCTGATCGAGGCGGAGCAGCAGTTGTCGCTGGCGCTCGACGACGCGCTGGGCAGGCGGGTCGACGCGATCGAGGCCGAGCTGCGCGAGGTGGACAAGGCGCTGCGCATGGGCGCGGGCGAGCGGGCGCGGGCGTTGCAGGCGGTGACCAAGCGGTTGGCCGAGCTGACCGCCGGGCGCGCCCGGGTCGACGAGCTGCTGGGGCGGATCAGGGCGCTGCGCGACCGCGCGTGAGAGCTTCCGAGTGGAACCGAACGGGCATAACGTGAGTCTCACCGGTACACGAAAGCGGGAGGGTGGGGCACGGTGTACATCGACGAGACGGGCACGACCGACGGCGAGCTGAAGGTCACGGTCGGCGACGAGGAGTACACCGCCGAGGCGAACTACGACCTCGACCAGGACGGCGTCGAGGAGAGCGCGGTCGTCGAGACCGACGACGGCGGCCACCTGGCGTTCAGCGACACCGACGGCGACGGCGACGCCGACCTGATGAGCAGCTTCGACGCCGAGGGCGAGCTGGTCGCGCAGGCGAAGTTCGACGAGGACTCGGGCAACTGGGTCGCGGTGGACCCCGACGACGAGCGGGACCACCGCACCAACACCAACGACGGCCGGTCGATCGTGGTGGACGTGGCCGACGGCGCCGACCAGAACATCGGCCCGGCCACCGAGGACACCGACGGCGACGGCCGCGCCGACACCGCCGTGGTGAGCGACGAGGACGGCGACACCTGGCTGTTCACCGACGCCGACGGCGACGGGCAGGCGGACCTGGCCACCGAGATCACCCGGGACGGCGAGGTCACGGTCTCGCGGCACACCGGCGAGGACGAGTGGACCGAGGTCGAGCACGGCCGCATCGGCGAGGACGGCAAGTACGCGCCCGACAGCGACGGGGCGTGGGGCGGGGAGAACAAGGTCACCGTGTCGGGCGTGGTGCGCATCGACTCCGTGACCGGGCAGTGGATCAGCCCGAACTGACCCGGGCCTAGGTTCTGCTGCTGCCCGGCTGCCGCCGGGGTTCGGGTGGGTGGCCGGGTTCGGCCGGGCCGCGAGGGCCGGCCGCCGTCGCCGCCCGGCTGTCACCGGGGGCCGGGGGTGGGCTGCCGGGACCGGGCGGGTGGCCGGGTTCAGGCGGGCGGCCGGGTTCGAGTGCGGTCGGGTTCAGGCGGGCGGTGAGACCCGGGCGGGCGGAAAACCGGTGTGCGGTGGCACCGCGCCCCCGCGATGATGTCCGGCATGGTCATCCGCCCCCTGACCGCCGACGACATCCCCACCGTCGTGGAGTTCTCGCTCCGCGCGTGGGCCCCGGTCTTCGACTCGTTCCGCGCCGTCCTGGGCGCCGGGGTCTACGAGGCGCTGTTCCCGGACTGGGAGACCACCCAGGCGAAGGCCGTGGAGGAGGTCTGCCGGGACGCGGCGACCTCCGTGTGGGTGGCCGACCGGCGGCATCGCCCGGTCGGGTTCGTCGCGGTCCGTCCGGGTGACGGCGAGATCCACATGCTGGCCGTCGACCCGGAGCACCAGCGGCAGGGCATCGGCGGCGCGCTCACCGGGTACGCCGTCGAGCGGCTGCGCGACGCGGGCGTCACCCTGGCCGTCGTCGGCACCGGTGGCGACCCCGGCCACGCGCCCGCCCGCCGCACCTACGAGAAGGCGGGCTTCACGCCGTTCCCGCAGGTCCGGTACTACCGGCGGCTCGACGGCTGAGGTCCGCGCGCGCATTTCTGGAACGGTCGAGAAATCCGGGCATTTTTCGCGACAATTTTTCTGGTCTCATGTGAGAGCGCTCTCACCCTGTACCGAAACAGTAACCTCCCCGGTGTGGCGGCCGACGCACCGGCCCGCCCTTGCATTCCGCCGACTAAAGCCCAGGTCACACCCCGGTTTTAAGGTGATCGGGTGCTGAATCGATTCCAGGATCGGTTTTGTGAGGCAGCCGACAGGCCGGATGAGCGTTACCCGCCATTAACCCGGCTAACCTCCGTCTATCCCTTAAACGGCACGCCCCCCACCGGGGCGGGCGGAGCCATTCCCGAGGACGTCCCACCCGGACACCGGCGTCCACCGTGGGCTGGCGCTCAGCTAGGAGACGAGATGACGGCAGTGGCAATTCCCGGTCTCGACCAGGCACCCACCGACCACGCGCGCCTGCTCTCCTGGGTGCGCGAGGTCGCCGAGCTCACCTGCCCCGACCAGGTCGTCTGGGCAGACGGTTCGCGGGAGGAGTGGGACCGGCTCACCGCCCGTCTGGTGGAGGCGGGCACCTTCGTGCCGCTGAAGCGCAAACCCAACTCCTTCTGGGCCGCCTCGGATCCCAGCGACGTGGCGCGGGTCGAGGAGCGCACCTTCATCTGTTCGGTGGACCCGGAGGACGCGGGCCCCACGAACAACTGGATGGACCCCGCCGAGATGAAGGCGACCATGACCGAGCTGTACCGGGGCTCGATGCGCGGTCGCACGATGTACGTCATCCCGTTCTGCATGGGCCCGCTCGACGCGGAGAAGCCCATGCTGGGCGTGGAGATCACCGACTCCGAGTACGTCGTCGTCTCCATGCACATCATGACCCGCATGGGCACGAAGGCGCTGAACCGATTTGGCGACGACGCCGAGTTCGTCCAGGCGCTGCACTCGCTGGGCGCGCCGCTGGAGCCGGGCCAGGAGGACGTGCCGTGGCCGTGCAACGAGACCAAGTACATCACCCAGTTCCCCGAGGAGCGGATGATCTGGTCCTACGGCTCGGGGTACGGCGGCAACGCGCTGCTGGGCAAGAAGTGCTACTCGCTGCGCATCGCCTCGGTGATGGCCCGTGACGAGGGCTGGCTGGCCGAGCACATGCTGATCCTCAAGCTCACCTCGCCGGAGCGGAAGGTCCACTACATCGCGGCCGCGTTCCCCAGCGCGTGCGGCAAGACCAACCTGGCGATGCTGGAGCCGACCATCCCGGGCTGGAAGGTCGAGACCCTGGGCGACGACATCGCCTGGATGCGGTTCGGCGAGGACGGCCGGCTGTACGCGGTGAACCCGGAGAACGGCTTCTTCGGCGTCGCACCCGGCACCGACTACCACACCAACCCCAACGCGATGCGCACCATCGAGAAGGGGAACTCGCTGTTCACCAACGTCGCGCTGACCGACGACGGCGACGTGTGGTGGGAGGGCATGGGCGAGCCGCCCGCGCACCTGACGTCGTGGAAGAAGCAGGACTGGACGCCGGGCTCGGAGGAGCTGTCCTCGCACCCGAACTCGCGCTACTGCACGCCGATCGAGCAGTGCGACATCAAGGCGCCCGAGTGGGACGACCCGAAGGGCGTGCCGATCTCGGCGATCTTCTTCGGCGGCCGGCGCGCCACCACGATCCCGCTGGTCACCGAGTCGCGCGACTGGCAGCACGGCGTGTTCATGGGCGCCACGCTGTCCAGCGAGACGACCGCCGCGGCCACCGGCAAGGTGGGCGTGGTGCGCCGCGACCCGATGGCGATGCTGCCGTTCATCGGCTACCACGCTGGTGACTACTTCCAGCACTGGATCGACACCGGCAAGTCGGCCGACGCGGACAAGCTGCCGAGGATCTTCTACGTCAACTGGTTCCGCCGCGGCGAGGACAAGCGCTTCCTGTGGCCGGGCTTCGGCGAGAACTCGCGCGTGCTGAAGTGGGCCGTCGAGCGGCTGGAGGGCCGGGCCGCCGCGGTCGAGACGCCGATCGGGCACGTGCCGACCGCCGACGCGCTCGACCTGGACGGCCTGGATGCCTCCCGCGAGGACATCGAGGCGGCGCTGCGGTTCGACGCCGACGAGTGGCGCGCCGAGGTCCCGATGATCGAGGAGTGGTTCGCCAGGATCGGCGAGAAGGTGCCGACCTCGCTGCGCGACGAGCTGGAGGCGCTGAAGCTCCGGCTCGGCTGATCCCCCGGAACTCCCGCGGTGCGGTGCTCCCGCGGACCGGGACCCGGTGGCCAACGGCGCCCACCGGGTCCCTTTTTCGTGCTCGGGTTCGCCGGCGGGTTCGTCACGGGGGGTGATTTCCGGCCCGACCGGGCGTACCAAGGAGTGGTGAGCCGGCCGGACGACTTCCTCGGTGGACTGCACTACGACAGCCCGCGCGAGGAGCGCGTGGACACCCGGACGGGTGTCTTCCGCTACCACCGGGTTCAACCGGCGGAGAAGCGGGTAACGGTGTGGTGGCACCTCGGGGCGGTGCCGCCGGGGGCGCTGGCGGCGGTGGTCGCGGCGTTCGCGTGGGGCTACGGCGTCGACCAGTTCGACGAGGTCCGGGTGCGCGGCCTGGTGGCGCTGGGACTCGCGGGACTGCTGGTGGGAGTGGTGTGCCTGGGGAGGTTGTCCCCAGCCGCGCCGCTGACGGCCGGCGTCCTGGCCATCACCTTTTCGGTGGTACACGAACTGGGTCTCATCACCCTCCTGCCCGTGCTCAGGCCGGTGTTCGACAGCGGGTCACCGATCTTGGTCGGGGTTTTGCTGATCGTGTCAGGGCTCCGCCGGCGGTGAGTTGTCCACAGGTTGTGGACAGACCTGTGCACAGCCTGTGGGTCGTGTGCACAACCCGGTTCAGGCGGGCAGCGGGTTGCGGCCGAGGCCCCACAGGCGCCCGGTGAACGGGCGGGTCGCCTCGGCGAAGCAGATCACCGAGGTGTAGCCCTCGGACCAGGCGAGGCTGCCGAAGGCGCGCCACGAGGCGAACACGTCGTCGCGGGGCGCGCCCACGTAGCCGTTGACCGCTCGCGCGCAGTGCTCGGCCGCCCGCTGCGTCACCTGTTCCGGTGATGGCGCGGGGTCCTTCGGTCCGCCGAGGGCCAGCACGCCGGGCACGGCCTCGGCGCGGTGCGGCTGGTCGCAGCCGACGAGCCCGGCGTCGGCGTCCACGCCCGGCGACCCGGCCGAGCACAGCTGAACGGTGCTGAAGCCCGCGGCCTTGAGCAGGTCGCGGACCGTGCCGGTGCGGGGCGCGGGCGCGCCGTCGGGCCGGACCTCGACCGCCGCGCACAGCAGCCACCGGTCGCCGCGGGCCCACCCGTCGCGGCTGGGCCAGAACGCCCGCGCCTGCAACCGGGTGGCGTCGTGGTCGGCGCTGCCCAGGTAGGCGGTCAGGGCGGTCCGGCACGGCGGCACGGCGGCGCGGCGCAGGTCGCGGTCGTCCGGGTAGTCCGGGCCGAGGTCGGGCAGCCGCCCCACCTCGGTGACCTCGGCCTGGTGCGGTCCCGCGCAGTCCAGCACCTCGACACCGCCGTCCGTGCACTGGCCGGGTTCGGGCAGTTGGTCGGGTGACGGGGTGAGGGAGGGGCGGACGACCTCGGCGTCCGGCGTGCCCGGGACGTGGGCGGTGCAGGCGGCGAGCGACAGCGCGGCCACCGCCACGACCGCCGCCCGCCAGCCCCTCACGCCGGTCAGACTAGCGACACCAGCGCCAGCACCTGGTCGGCGATGTCGCGGCGCTCCAGCTCGAACTCCGCGTCGGTCAGCGCGGCCGGGTCGACCGGCTGGCGCAGCACGGGCGTGTGCAGGTGGCCGCCCGCGACCCCGGTGGCGCCCAGGCCCAGCCGCAGCCGGTTGGCCCGGTACATCGACTCGTTGGACAGGTAGTCGCCGCCGCTGCCCTGCGCCGCGGCCGCGCCCGGCGTCGGTTCGTCGGTGCGGCAGCTCGGCGTGCCCGTGCCGGGGGTGGTGCCGACCGGCCACTCGCAGAACACCCGGTTGTAGAGCACCGGGAACGGCCCGGTGCCCGCGTTGACCAGCCGGTCGTGCGGCAGCGTGGTCTCGATGAACTCGTGCGCCGGCTGCGGCCAGCCCGCCGCGTCCGGCACCGGCCCGACCGCGGAGACGTCGTTGTTGTCCCCGAACCCGCCGCGCCACCGGCCGGCCCAGCGCTCGACGTCGAACTGCCCGGGCCGCCCCTGGCTGATCGTGACGAACGCGTGGGCCGAGGACGCCGAGCCGTAGAACCGCTCCACCACGCCCCGGTCGAACGAGCCCCACAGCACCGGCAGCACCGCCGCCTCGAACACGACCGGGCCCCGCGGCGTGTCCACCACCCGCCCGTCCAGCCGCAACGCCGCCGCACCGGACGGGTTGCTGCGCCGCACGGACGTGCCGAACAGCTGGAACGGGTCGAACCCGGTCACCGCGACGCGCCGCACCCCGGCGCCGAACCGGACGTCGGTCACGCCCCGCGACGCCCGGTCGAACCGCTCGACCAGCTCGGCGCGCTCGGCGGCGGGCAGGGAGAACGGGGCCTGCCACTGCCGCAGCGCCCTGGTGACCTGGAGGCGTGCCCAGTAGAGCGGCCGGTCGTCGTAGGCGTCCCAGGACTGCGGCCCGGACTGGGCCCGCCGCACGGCCGCCCGCCACAGGTCGGTGCCCCCGGCGGAGGCGAGCTGCCGGGCCGCGGTCCGGGTGGTGGTCGCGCACAGCCGGGCGGTGAAGCCGGCGACGTCGTCGTCGAAGCCGGCGAGCCGGGCCAGCTCCGGGCCGACCTCGGGGCCCGCGGGGGTGAGCCGGTCGTCCAGGCGCTGCTCCTCCACGGTGGTGGGCGCGTTCGGGTCGAGGCAGGGCGCCGGTCGGGCGTGGGCGACGGCGGGGACGAGGGTGAGGGCGAGGGCCAGGGGGACGGTCGACAGGATCACCGCGCGGAGTCGTTTGATCACGCCTCGATGCTGCCGAACCGGGTGCGGGAGGTGGAACCCGCCGTTCGGCCCGCCTCGCCGCGCGAACGGCCCCCGGGGCTCGACCGCGGGGGGCACGCGCGGGGGTTCACGCCCTCACCCGGTCCAGCCCACCCGCGAACGGCCCCAGCGGCACCCCGGCGCCGATCAGGGCCTCGCGCACGTCCCGCGCGACCGCCACCGCGCCCGGCGTCCCGCCGTGCACCCGGATCGAGTCCACCCGCATCCGCAGCAGCCGCCCGTCGACCGTGCGGACCCGGCCGTCCGCGGCCAGCGCGACGCACCGCGCCGCGACCTCCCGCGGGTCGTGCGGCACCGCGCCCGGCCGCTCCCGGTCGGCCGGCGTGCCCAGCGCGGAGTACACCCGGTCGGCGAACGCCTCGTAGCGCACCGGCAACCCCGCCACCTCGGCCCGCTTCAACCACACCGCGCCCGGCGCCCCCAGCACCGGCAGGGCCGGGTCGTACGCCCGCACCGCGTCCACCACCGCGTCCGCCTGCGCCTCGTGCGCGACCAGCGCGCGGTAGAGCGCACCGTGCGGCTTGACGTAGGCGACGCGGGTCCCGGCCGCGCGGGCGCACGCGTCCAGGCCGCCCAGCTGGTACAGGACCTCGGCGGTCAGCGTGCCCGGTGCCACGTCGACGAACCGCCTGCCGAAGCCGTTGAGGTCGCGGTAGCCCACGTGCGCGCCGACGGCCACGCCCCGAGCCGCGGCCCGCTCGCAGGTGCGCCGCATCGTGTCCGGGTCGCCCGCGTGGAAGCCGCACGCGACGTTCGCGCTGGTCACGATGTCGAGCAGGGCCCGGTCGTCGCCGAGCGACCAGGGGCCGAAGCCCTCTCCCACGTCCGCGTTGAGGTCCACGGTGCCCTCCCTCCCGCCCACGGCGCCCCTGTCGGGACACCGCCTTCGCCCCAGGCCGCCTCGCCCGGGCCGCCTCGCCCGGGCCGCCTCGCCCTAGTTGCCTTGCCCGAGTTCTCGTCGCGCCCAGGTTCCTCCCCTGTCCACCAGTGTGGGGATTGTTCAACAATCCTTCAATACTCCATTTGAACTCGTCCGGTAGTAGGCTTGTTCACCATGACGACCGTCGAGGCGGACGACTGGCTGAACAACCTGGCCAGGGACCGCGCGGACCTCGACCGCTCCACCACCGCCGAGCGGGTCGCGGAGAAGCTGCGCGACAGCGTCCTCAACGGCGACATCAAACCCGGCCAACAGCTCAACGAGAAGGCGCTCGGCGAAGCGCTCCGCGTCTCCCGCAACACCCTGCGCGAGGCGTTCCGCCTGCTCACCCACGAACGCCTGCTCGTGCACGAGTACAGCAGGGGCGTGTTCGTCCGCGTGCCCGAGGTCCCCGACATCGTCGACCTCTACGCCGCCCGCCGCGTCATCGAGTGCGGCGCGCTGCGCCGCTGGGAACGCGCCCCCGAGGCCGCCCGGCAGGCCGTCCGCGACGCCGTCGCCCTCGGCGTCGGGCAGCGCGAGCGGGACGACTGGTCCGGCGTCGGCACCGCGAACGTCCGCTTCCACCAGGCCATCACCGCCCTCGCGGGCAGCGCCCGCCTCGACGAGGAGGTGCGGCGCCTGCTCGCCGAGCTGCGCCTGGCGTTCGTGATCATGGGCGACTCGCGGATGTTCTACGAGGACTACCTCGCCCTCAACGAGGAGATCCTCGAACACCTGGAGGCCGGCCGGGTTCGGCAGGCCGAACAAGCCCTGCTCGCCTACCTCGACCGCGCGGAGCAGCACCTCGTGACCGGCCTGCGCGGAGAGTGAAAAAACGGTCACGATCCAGCTACGTCATCCGCAGGCAACCCGCCCGACATGGTGACTGGACCCGCTCCCGGGCCTAGCATCGCGCGACACCGTGTAACAAGGGTCGTTCGGAGGGGCGCGCATGCCGTCTGCTCGAAAATCCAGCCTGCGCTGGAGCAACTGGAACCTGCTGCTGCTGGTCCCGCTGCTCATGCTGGTCACGCCGTGGTTCAACTCCGATGAGCCGAGACTGCTCGGGCTGCCGTACTTCTACTGGTACCAGTTCGCCTGGGTCCCGGTCGGCGTCGCCTGCGTCGGCCTGGTCTACCTCAAGACCAAGGACGAACCCGCGGTCCACGGCAAGCCCGACCTGCTCGGTGTGGACGACCTCGACGAGGGGGCGAAGTAGATGCAGTGGACCGAACTGGTGGTCTTCAGCGCGCTGTTCCTGCTCGTCACCGCGCTCGGCTTCATGGCCGCGCGGTGGAAGGCCGGCAACACCCTCGACCACCTCGACGAATGGGGCCTGGGCGGCCGCAAGTTCGGCTCCTGGATCACCTGGTTCCTCGTCGGCGGCGACCTCTACACCGCCTACACGTTCGTGGCGGTGCCCGCCCTGGTCTTCGGCTCCGGCGCGCTGGGCTTCTACGCCCTGCCCTACACGGTCGTGCTCTACCCGATCGTGTTCCTCCCGCTGGTGCGCATGTGGTCGGTGTCCCGGGTCCACGGCTACGTGACCCCGGCCGACTTCGTCCGCGGCCGCTACGGCTCCCACTGGCTGGCGCTGCTCGTCGCCATCACCGGCATCGTCGCCACCATGCCCTACATCGCGCTCCAGCTCGTCGGCCTCGAAGCCGTCCTGCGCACCATGGGCCTCAACGGCGGCGGCATCCTCGGCCACCTGCCGCTGTTCATCGCGTTCGTGATCCTCGCGCTCTACACCTACCAGTCGGGCCTGCGCGCCCCCGCGCTGATCGCGTTCGTCAAGGACACCCTGATCTACCTGGTCATCCTCGTCGCCGTCGTCTACCTGCCCACCAAGTTCGGCGGCTGGGGCGCCATCTTCGACGGCGCGCAGGCCAAGTACGCCGCGACCGAGTCCAAGGCCGACGGCATCCTGCTCACCGCCAACAACCAGCTCCAGTACGCCACCCTCGCCCTGGGCTCCGCCCTGGCGCTGTTCCTGTACCCGCACTCGCTGACCGGCATCCTCGCCTCGCGCGGCCGCAACGTGATCAAGCGGAACATGGTCGCCCTGCCGGCGTACTCGCTGCTCCTGGGCCTGCTGGCGATGCTCGGCTTCGTCGCCATCAGCGCCGGCGTCAAGCCCATCACCAACCAGGCCACCGGCCGCCCCGACACCAACACGATCATCCCGTCGCTGTTCGGCCAGGAGTTCCCCTCCTGGTTCGCCGGCATCGCGTTCGCGGCCATCGGCATCGGCGCCCTGGTCCCGGCCGCGATCATGTCCATCGCCGCGGCGAACCTGTGGACCCGCAACGTCTACAAGGAGTACCTGAAGAAGGACGCCAGCCCCGCCCAGGAGGCCAAGCAGGCCAAGCTCGCGTCGCTGGTGGTCAAGTTCGGCGCGGTCGCGTTCATCGTGTTCGTCGACCCGCAGTTCTCCATCGACCTCCAGCTCATCGGCGGCGTGATGATCCTGCAGACGCTGCCCGCCGTGGCGATCGCGCTGTACACGCGGTGGTTCCACGTGTGGGGCCTCATCGCCGGCTGGGTCGCCGGCATGGGCTACGGCATGTGGCTGCTCTACAACATCGGCAACCCGGCGATCGGCAAGGCCCACTTCGCCGGTTCCGCGCTGCCGCTGGGCAACCTCTCGCTGTTCGGCTGGCACCCGTTCGCCGGGTCGACGGTGCAGGTGTACGTCGGCGCGGTGGCCGTCCTGGCCAACCTGCTGGTGGCGGTGGTGGTCACGCTGATCGCCCGGAAGGCCCGCGTCTTCAACGGCACGGACGAGACCGACGCCGACGACTACCACGTGGACGAGGACAGCAACCGCGTGAAGCCCGTGGCGGCGCACTGAGCACGTGCGGTGTTCGGCGTTCGTTCGCGGCGCGGTTCGGTGCTGTCGACGCCTGATCGCCCCGATCACGTTCGGCGCCTGATCGCGCCTGACGACGTCTGACGGCCCAGCTGGGGCCGGGCCGGTCCCGGCCCCAGCACCCGCCGACTCCCACGCCCCACCTTGCGGCTACCACCTGCGCGGCCACTACCTGCGGTTATCGCCCTCCGGCACTACCCGCGGCCATCGCCCCCGGCACTGCTCGCGGCTGTCCCGGCTTACCCGCGGCTGTCCCGGCTTACCCGCCCAGCACCAGCGCGGCGGCTCCCACCAGCCCGGCCTGCCCACCCAACCGAGCGGCCTCAACCCTCAATCCGTCCAAGTAGGACAGTCCACAGTGGTCGGCCAGGGTGCGGCGAACCGGCCCGAACAACAACTCCCCGGCCTGGGCCACCCCACCCCCGATCACCGCGAGATCAAGGTCCACCACCGCGGCCGTGGCCGCGACAGCCATCCCCACCGCCCGCCCAGCCCGCTCGAACGCGGCCCGAGGCACCTCTTCCCCGGCCAGAGCCGCCGCCGCGAGCACCGCCGCATCAGCGTCGTCAGGCGCCAACCACCCCTGCCGCCGCGCCCAGTCCACCATCCGCGGCCCACCCGCGACCGTCTCCGCACACCCGCGCCCACCACAAGCACACGGCTCACCGTCCGGCTCGACCACCACGTGCCCGATGTGCCCGGCATTCCCCGTGCGCCCACCGAACGGCCGACCACCCAGCACCAGCCCACCGCCGACCCCGGTGCTCACCACCAGCCCGACCATGAACCGGCTCCCCCGACCGGCCCCCAACCAGTGCTCGCCAAGCGCCATGCACGGCCCGTCACCCGCCAGCTCCACCGGCACCCCCGGCACCAGGTCGGCAACGCGATCGCGCAGCGGGAAATCCCGCCAGGCCGGGACGTTGATCGGGCTCACCGTCCCCGCGGGCGCGTCCACGGGCCCCGCACAAGCAATCCCCACCCCGGCCACGCCCTCACCGCGCAGCACCTGCTCGACCACCCCCACCACGGCGGCCCACGTCTGCTCGGTGGTCGCCCGCGGCGTACCCACGCGCACCGCGCGCTGCACCGCACCACTCCGGTCCACCAGGGCACCAGCGATCTTGGTGCCGCCGACGTCCAGGGCCAGCACCAGGTCCGTCATGCCGGCAACCCTAAGTGACGCGCGGCGAATCGTTCCCGGACGGGGCCACGCTCACGGCGGCGGCAGGCTCACGGCGGCAAGAGCACGGGCGGGCGGCATGCGGCGTGGGCGCGGAGCAGGCGTCGTGGTGCGGGGCAGGCGGCGTGCCGAGGCGGGTCAGGCGGGGCGAGGTGTCCGGCAGCAGGGGCGAGGTGCCGGGGCGGCGGAGGAGGCGAAGGCGGCGGAGCGGCCAGGGCGGAGCGGCCAGGCCAGGGTGGGCTGGAAGCGGGCGAGGGGGCTTGGGGAGGTGTGGTGGTCGCGGCGGGTTTCCTTCATATTCAACCGAGTCCCGAACCCCCCGATCCCGTACACCAATCACCACATCGGGTGATCGAAATCCGCATCCACCCAGCTCAGCGCTTCAAAGCCCGCGTCAACCCCGCCGCCACCGTAGTGGCCAGCACCCACCCCAGCACGATCAACCCCGACGCGATCCACTGCGACACCCCCGGCGTCTGCCACCGGTTCTTGTTCCCGAAGTCCACGATCGGCACCACCAGGTCGATCGTGAACAACCACGGGTTCCACGGCAGGTGGTCCTGCTCGTTGATCTCCCGCAGCGCCGGCCCGGACGCGAACCACAGGCTTCCCAGCAGCCACGTCACCACCAGCCACGCCACCGCCCGCGCCGGCCGGTAGCCGTACCCCACCATCGCCCGCTGCAACCAGCTCCACACCAGCACCAGCGGCCGGAGCCAGCCGCGGCCCTCGGCCATCGCCCGGTACCTCAGCCGCTGCTTCTCGACCAGCACCATGGCGGCGTGCTCGTCGTTGCCGCTGGCCCGCAGCATCTCGGCGAACTGGTCGTACGGGCTCGGCCGGTACGTCCGCCGCATGGCCTGGCGCAGCCACCGCAGCCTCCGGTCGACCTCCTCGTCGTCGCGCAGGTCGATGGGGTGCCGCAGCGAGTCGTAGCGGAACTCCTCCAGGTCGATCCGCCCGGTCGCGCCCCAGAAGTTCTCGTTGTCGTCCAACGACGTGCAGCGCACCTGCCGCAGCGTCACGTCGCCGCGCGGCGGGGTGACGGGGGTGAGCACCAGCTCCTGCACCTGCATCCCCAGCAGGTTGAGGGCGTGGGCGTTGAGCTTGTCCCCGAGCACCGCGCCGGCGAACGTCGCCATCCGCCCGACCTGCGCCCGCCGCGCCCGCACGCCGCCGTGCGCGACGAACTCCTTCGCGCCGCCCGCGCAGATCAGGTCGCGCCCGATGACCGCGCCGCCGACGTCCAGCGACGGCTTGCCCGCGGCCTGGTGGCGGTACCGGCCGGGGCGGGTGACGCGGCTGCCGCGCAGGTCGAGGTTGGCGCCGACGTGCACGCCGCGCAGCTCCAGGCCGCCGGTCACCTCGACCTCGCGGGCGGTGAGGTTGCTGCCGATCCGGGACCGGTTGCCCAGCACGGCGTCGGCCCGGGGGTTGTCGAGCACGGACCCGTCCAGGATGAGGCTGCCCCTGGCCTGCAGGTCGACCATCCGCACCTGGCCGCGCACCCGCGCCTGCCGGGCGATGACGTCCCCGCCGACCTGCGCGCCGTCCAGGTGCAGGGCCCGGCCGAACCCGGTGGGCTCGGCCGTCTCGGTCTGGAGCGCCCGCCCGTAGCCGGTGGGTTCCTCCACGACCGGTCCGCCCGCGTCGAACACCCCGCCGGACAGCGAGAGCGTGCCGCCGAGCGCGGCGTTGACCATCCGCACCGCGCCCGCGCTGCTGAACCCCCGGTCGAGCTGCACGTCGCCGTCCACGGTGAGGCGGTCGAACACCAGGGTGGCGTTGGGGTCGGAGTGCGGGTCGAGCGCGTCGTCGTCTTCGCGCCCGTCGGCGGCGGTGGCGCCGCGCAGCGTCAGCGCCGAGGAGAACCGGGCGCCGGCGAACAGCACGGTGCCGCGCAGCGCGCACCCGTTCATCAGCACGTTCCCGCCGACGTGCAGGCCGGTGCCGTTGACCGCGTACGCGGACGGGTTGTCCAGCAGCCCGCCGCCGAGGTTGCAGTACCCGCCGATCCGCGCGCCGGCCATCCGCAGCTCGCCCTCGACCCGCACGCGCTGCGCGATCAGCCCGCCGGCCAACGTCAGCCGGTCCGCGTAGAACGCGATCGCGCCGGGTGCGCGCAGGGCGGCGTCGCGCAGCGTCAGCGACCCGGCGACGTCCGCATCGACGAGGTCGACCAGGCCCTCGACGGTGCTGCCCTCCAGGGAGACCTCGTTGGCGCTGGAGAGGTTGCGGCCGAGCAGCCCGGGGAGCCGGCACCCGGCGAACTCGATCCCGGCGAGCTTGCCCTGCCGCAGGTCCGGTGGTTCCTCGAACCGGCAGCGCACGAACTCCAGCAGGTACGGGAACTCCACCGCCCGCAGGTCCAGCTGCCCGGTCAGGAACCGGTCCGCGACGCGCACCACCGGTGGCATGCCCGCCCGCCTGCGCGGCAGGCGCCACGCGGCCTCCTGCTCGCCAACGCCGCGCAGCACCTCGGCCGCGGCCAGGCGGTGGGAGCGCGGCGGGTCGGGGTCGAACACGTCGAACCGCCGCGGTCCCTCCTCGCCCATGTGATCGACAATGCGCGAACCGGGCGACCCGCGCAAGGCCGGGGTCAGGGCGCGGCCGGCCCCTGGTGGGTCGGGTCGAGCACGCGGGACAGGAACGACCTGGTCCGCTCGTGCCGCGGTGCGCCGATGACCTGTTCGGCGGGCCCTTCCTCGACGACGTGCCCGCCGTCCATGAACAGCACCCGGTCGGCCACCTCGCGGGCGAACTGCATCTCGTGGGTCACCACGAGCATGGTCATGCCCTCGTCGGCGAGCTGCCGCATCACGCCGAGCACGTCGCCGACCAGCTCGGGGTCCAGCGCCGAGGTCGGCTCGTCGAACAGCATCACGTCCGGGTCCATCGACAGCGCCCGCGCGATCGCGACCCGCTGCTGCTGCCCGCCGGAGAGCTGCGCGGGCATGGCGTCGATCTTCTCGGACAGGCCGACGCGCGCCAGGTTGCGCCGGGCGATCTCCTCGGCCTGCGCGGCGTCGCGCTTGAGCACCTTGCGCTGCGCCACAGTGAGGTTGTTCAGCACGTTGAGGTGCGAGAACAGGTTGAAGCCCTGGAACACCATGCCGATGCGGGTGCGGGCGGCGTCGATGTCGACGTCCGGGTCGGTCAGCTCGGTGCCGTCGACGACGATCCTGCCCGCGGTGGGCTCCTCCAGCAGGTTCACGCAGCGCAGCAGCGTGGACTTGCCCGAGCCGGACGGCCCGATGACGCACACCACGTCGCCGCGCTCGACCCGCACGTCGATGCCCTTGAGCACCTCCAGCGAGCCGAACGACTTCTTCAGGCCGGTGATCTCCACCACCACGTCGCTCACGCTCACACCTCCGTCGAGTCCGGCGTGCGGACCTTCTTGCCGCCGGTGCGGCGCTCCAGGTAGCGGGACAGGTAGCCCAGCGGCAGCGTGATCAGCAGGTAGCACAGGCCGACCACCAGGATCGGGGTCAGCGACGGCGACCGGCTCAGCGTCTCGCGGCCGAACTTGGTCAGCTCGTACTGGTCGCGGGCCAGGCCGATGATGTAGATCAGCGAGGAGTCCTTGGTGAGCAGGATCAGCTCGTTGGTCAGCGGCGGCAGGATGATCCGGAACGCCTGGGGGATGACCACCGTGCGCAGGGTGCGGCCCTGCGACATGCCCAGCGACCGGGCGGCCTCCAGCTGGCCCTTCGGCACGGCCTGGATGCCCGCGCGGATCGTCTCGGCCATGTACGCGGCGCCGACGATGCCCAGCGCCAGCATCACCGTGGAGTAGATGTCGAACTGGAGCCCGAACGCCAGCGGCACGCCGAAGCTCAGCGCGATGAACACCAGCAGG
Organism: Saccharothrix syringae; assembly: GCF_009498035.1. Classification (NCBI taxonomy): domain Bacteria; kingdom Bacillati; phylum Actinomycetota; class Actinomycetes; order Pseudonocardiales; family Pseudonocardiaceae; genus Saccharothrix; species Saccharothrix syringae. Next base: position 10,805,803 of record NZ_CP034550.1, on the reverse strand, counting down.
GCGGGCACGCCGCGGAAGAACTCGATGTAGACGGTGGCGATCCACCGGTACGGCGCGACGGACGACAGCTTCATCAGCGCCAGCACCAGGCCGAGGGCCAGGCCGAAGACGAAACCCAGGGCGGTGTAGGAGATGGTGTTCCACAGCGCGGTGGTGATGACGCCGGGGAACATCGAGGCGGCGATGTCGAGGTTGAAGAAGGCGCGCCGGATCTCGCCCCAGTCGGCGAGGAAGGCCAGCGCGAGCAGGATGACGACCAGCAGCGCGTATTGCGCGCCGCGGAACGCCTTGGCGCGCTGCCGCTTGGAGAGTGCCATGGGGTTTTTACCTCGTGGGTGGGGTGGACAAGGCGCGGGGCCGGTGCTTCGTGAGCACCGACCCCGCCGTTCGAGCCGTTACTTCGACTCCGGCTTCTTGCCGAACCACTTCTCGTAGATCTTGTCGTACTCGCCGTTGTCCTTGGCCTTCTTCAGCACGTCGTTGACCTTGGTCTGGAGCGCGGAGTTGCCCTTCTTCAGACCGATGCCGTACTGCTCGCCGGTGTCGAACTCCTTCGTCACGGCGGTGTCGGGGAACTCCTTGACGTAGTCGTAGAGCACGCCGTTGTCGTTGATGGCCGCGTCGACCGCGCCGGTGCGCACGGCGGTCTCCATCAGCGGCAGGTCCTCGAACTGCACGACCGTGTAGCCGAACTTGGCGGCGTTCTCGTTGGCGTACTGCTCGCCGGTGGTCTCCAGCTGCACGCCGATCTTCTTGCCGTTGAGGTCCTCCAGGCCCTTGATGCCCGAGTCGCCCTTGACCAGCAGCGCCTGCGAGGCGTCGAAGTACGGGTCGGAGAAGTCGATCGCCTCCTTGCGCTTGTCGTTGATGGTCATGCCGGCGGCGGCGAGGTCGCACTTGTTGGTGTTGAACGCCTCGCCGGAGGTGATCGTCTCGAACGGCGTGTCGAAGATCTCCTGCGTGACGCCCAGCTCCTTGGCCACCAGGTCGACCAGGTCGACGTCGAAGCCGACGGTCTTGTCGCCCTCCGAGTACTGGAAGGGCTTGTAGGACAGGTGGGTGCAGGTGACCAGCTTCCCGCTCTGGACCAGGGTGATGCCCGACCCGGTGTCGGTCGAGCCGGTGTTGACCTTGGTCGCGCACGCCGTCATCGTGGCCGCCAGGGCGAGCACGGGGAACAGGGCGAGCGCAGCGTGCCTGGTACGACGGGCCACGGCGTCACTCCTCGTAACTGTGTCGGTCGAGTGTTCGGCATACTGCCACTTGGGTGACACCCAGGACAGCACGCCCGTGTTACAGACCTTCGGTTTCCGGCATTCCTCTGTCACACGTGACGCAGAGCCGTAAATCATTCGGCCGTTTGGGTTACGTCACACAATTCATTTACCCAGAGCGCCGGTGTGGCGACGATCCGTCAGCAGCGACGCGACCAGCGCGGTCCACCCCGTCTGGTGGGTCGCGCCCAGCCCCTCGCCGGTGTCGCCGTCGAAGTACTCGCTGAAGGTGACGTGGTCCCGCCACAGCGGCGAGTCGGTGGACTCCACCCGCTTGCCGTCGGCCGGGCGGCGGCCGTCGTGGTCGGGCAGGAACAGCGACACCAGCCGTCTGACCAGCTCGTCCGCCGCCTGCCCGGCGGTGACGGAGCGGGTCGAGCGGGTGGGAAGTTCCACGTGGAACCGACCGCCGTGGAACTCCTCGATCGTGCGCAGGGCCTCCACCAGCAGCGCGTTGGTCGGGAACCACACCGGGCCGCGCCAGTTGGAGTTGCCGCCGAACATCGGCGTGCGCGACTCGCCCGGTTCGTACCCGATCCGGTGCTCCTGGTCGGCGACCTGCACCTCCAGGCCCTCGCGGTGCGCCGCGGACAGGCTGCGGATGCCGTGCGGCGACAGGAACTCGCCCTCGTCGAACATCCGGGTCAGCACCAGCCGCAGCTTGCGCTCGTCGAGCAGGCTGAGCAGCGCCCGGCCGTCCTGGCGGGTCAGGAACCGCCGCAGCTCCGGCCGGCGCGCCAGGCAGTGCTCCAGCCGGCGCACGAACCCCGGCAGCTCCTCGAACACCCACGGCTCCAGCACCGCGCACGCCAGCACCGGGATCAGCCCCACCATCGACCGCACCCGCACCGGCTTGGACTCCACGGTCCCGTCGGGCAGCCGCCGCGACACCACGTCGTAGCAGAAGCCGTCGGTCTCGTCCCAGATGCCGCGGCCGCCGGTGCCGAACTGGGTGGACGCCTCGGCGATGCTCAGGAAGTGCTCCACGAACTTCGTGGCCACGTCCTCGTACGACTCGTCGTGCCGCGCCAGCTCCAGCGCGATCTGCATCAGGTGCAGGCTGTAGGCGGCCATCCAGGAGGTGGCGTCGGACTGCTCCAGCCGCCACTGGCCCAGCATCGGCTCCGACCGGTTCACCGGGCCGATGTTGTCCATGCCGAGGAAGCCGCCCTCGAACAGGTAGCTGCCGTCGGCGTCCTTGCGGTTGACCCACCAGGAGAAGTTGAGCAGCAGCTTGTGGAAGATCCGGGCCAGGAACCCGCGGTCCTTGTGCTCCTCGCTCCGGTAGACCTGCAGCGCGGCCCACGCGTGCACGGGCGGGTTGACGTCGCCGAACTCCCACTCGTAGGCGGGCAGCTGGCCGTTGGGGTGCATCAGCCACTCGCGGCACAGCAGGAGCAGCTGCTCCTTGGCGAACGCCGGGTCGACCCGGGCCAGCGGCACGGTGTGGAACGCGAGGTCCCACGCGGCGAACCAGGGGTACTCCCACTCGTCCGGCATGGAGATCACGTCGGCCGCGTCGAAGTGGCGCCAGTGCGCGTTGCGGGCGTGCGGGCTGCGGCGCGAGGTGGGCGCGGCCGGCTGCGCCGGGTCGCCGTCGAGCCACTCCGCGGCGCGGAAGCGGTAGTGCTGCTTGGTCCACAGCAGGCCCGCCACGGCGCGGCGCACCACCGCGGCCCGCTTGGGGTCCAGGTCGGTGTGGTGGAACTCGTCGGCCTCCAGCCTGCGCTGGTCCACGGTGTCGCGGAAGCTCGGGCCGAAGGCGTCGAGGTGCCCGTCGCCCTCCACCAGCCGCAGCCGCACCGACACCGACTCGCCGGGCTCCACCGGGTCGAACGAGTACCAGGCGGCCACCTTGGTGCCGGGCTCGCCCTCGTCGTCCGGGCCGATGACCTGGCACGCCCGGCTGTCGCGCCGCACGACGTACCGGTCGATGCCGTCCTTGGTGTGGCGGGTGGGGTTGGCCTGCTTGCCGAACAGCTCCACCTCGTTGGTCTCGTTGTCGGTGACCAGCAGCGTCGGGGTGCCCTCGACGTGCAGGGTGTAGCGGCCCAGCGCGGCGTGCTCGGCGGTGACCCGGCGCCAGCCGTCGGTGGTGCGCGCCACCAGGGACGGCCTGCGGTCGTCGCGGCCCCACGCCCAGGTGTTGCGGAACCACAGCTGGGGCAGCAGGTGCAGCGGCGCCGGGTCGGGACCGTGGTTGGTGGCGGTCAGCTCGACGCAGACGTCGGTCGGGCTCGCCTTGGCGTAGGTGACGGTGACGTCGAAGAACCGGTTCTCGTCCAGCGCGCCGGTGTCGGCCAGCTCGGGCTCGCGCTCGTTGCGGCCGGCCAGCCGGGCGCTCTCGCGCAGCTCGGCGTAGGGGAACTCGCGCTGCGGGTAGCGGTAGACCACCCGCATCCACGAGTGGGTGGGCGTCCCGTCGGTCACCCACCAGTGCTCCTTGACGTCCTCGCCGTGGTTGCCCTCGTTGTTGGTCAGGCCGAAGTACCGCTCCTTGAGGATCGGGTCCCGGCCGTTCCACAGCGCGACCGCCAGGTTGAGGAAGCCGTGCACGTCGCAGATGCCCGCGATGCCGTCCTCGCCCCAGCGGTAGGCGCGGGAGCGGGCGTGGTCGAACGGGAAGGACGTCCACGCGTCGCCACCCGCCGAGTAGTCCTCCCGGACCGTCCCCCACTGGCGTCCTGCCAGGTAGGGGCCCCAGAAGCGCCAGGGCGCGGTCGGCGAGTCGGACCCCGCCAGTCGCGCCCTCTCGGCCTGCCGGCTGTGCTCGTTCACTGGGCCAGTGTGCGGCATCGGTTCAGTAAACCGGTTACCCGCGGGTTAGGTCGCAGTTGGGGAAGGTGTCGCGGGAGGTGTCGTCGTCACTCTCCGTGTCGGCAACCTGACAACCCGCGCGCCGGGGCGGGACGAGCCGTTCCGCCGTGCTGCGGCGTGCCCTGAACGGCGCGCTCCGGCACCCGGAGGTCCGGCGGGCACCGGCGACGTCTCCCGGCAGGACCCGGTCAACGTCGCGTACGAAGCCGAGGCGACGATCTTCTCCGCCGCCCGCCGCCCGCCGCCCGCCGCCCGCCGCCCGCCGCGCAGGCGTTCCGCGGCGAGTTGGCCGGGTCGCGCCCGTGGTCGACGACACATCCCACGATCGTGTCGGTGCCGGCGCTCTTCCCGGTGATCATGTTCGGTTCGCCGGCCCGGCAGGTGTCCGGTGCCTTCGGGCTGCCCGCCGAGGCCCGATCACCGCTGGTCGCGCGGGTCGACTGCTCTCCCCGTCGCCGGGGGTGGGCCCGGCGTTGCCACTGGTCGAAATCGTGGGGGGCGTGCGGAGTGCCGACCCCGGCGTGCGCCGAGCCGACCAGGGCCCGCCGCTACTGCGGCACCAACCCCGCGGCCGGCCTCGTCCTCCTCGCCGACCTCACCCGGAGGTGGGACGGTCCCCGCGGCGAACCCGCCGCGGGGACCCCAACCCCCTAACGCCGCGCGTGCGCGTCCAGCACCACCGACACGGCCTCGGTGACCCGCGCCGCGTGCGCCAGGTGCAGCCACTCGTCGGGCACGTGGCAGTTCGAGTCCGGCCCCACCGCGCCGGTGACCAGGAACTGCGCCCGCGGGTAGGCCGCGTGCAGCAGCCCCATGAACGGGATCGACCCGCCCAGCGACACGGTCCGCCAGGGCGCGCCGAACACCTCCTTGCCCACCAGGTCCAGCGTCTCCCGCAGCCACGGCGCCAGGGCCGGCGCGTCCCAGCCGCCCGCGTGCTCCACGCGCGACAGCTCCACCGTCGCCCCGTACGGCACGTCGGTGGTCAGCGCCCGCTCGACCGCGGCCAGCGCGGCGGCGGAGTCGGCCGTGGGCGGCAGGCGGAAGCTCAGCACCAGCGTGGTGAACGGGCGCAGCACGTTGCCCGCCTCCTCGGGCCGGGGCAGGCCGGCCGCGCCGGTCACCGACAGCGTCGGCCGCCACCCGGCGTTCAGCGCGAGCTCCACCTCGTCGTCGGTCACCGGGCGCGTCCCGCCGGCCCACGGCACCGGCCCGACCAGCGACCCGGGCGCCGCGGCCACGGCGTCGCGCACCTCGGCCACCCGGTGCTCCGGGACCTCCACGTGCATCTCGCGCACCAGCACCTCGCCGGTGGCGGGGTCCTCCAGCCGGTCCAGCAGCTGCCGGGCCACCCGGAACGACGACGGCACGATGCCGCTGGCCATGCCCGAGTGCAGGCCGTTCTCCAGCACCCGCACGGTCACGGTGAGCTGCAGCAACCCGCGCAGCGACGTGGTCAGCCACATGCGGTCGTAGTCGTTGCCGCCCGAGTCCAGGCACACCACCAGCGACACCTCGCCCAGCCGGGGCCGCAGGTGCTCCAGGTAGGCGGGCAGGTCCGGGCTGCCGGACTCCTCGCCGGTCTCCAGCAGCACCACGCACCGCGCGTGCGCGCCACCGGCCCGCCGCACGCCCTCGATCGCGGCGACGGCGGCGTACCCGGCGTAGCCGTCGTCGGCGGCGCCGCGCCCGTAGAGGCGGCCCTCGCGCACCACCGGCGTCCACGGCCCCAGGCCCTCGCCCCAGCCGCCCACCGGGGGCTGCTTGTCCAGGTGCCCGTAGAGCAGCACGGTGTCGTCGAGGTCGGCCGTGCCGGGCACGTCGACCAGCAGCACGGGGGTGCGCCCGGCCAGCCGCACCACCTCGACGGTCGCGCCGGGCAGGTCGCGGTCGGCCAACCAGGCGCGCACGTGCTCGACCGCGGCGGCCAGGTGGCCGTTTTCGGCCCACGCGGGGTCGAAGACGGGGGAGATCGCGGGCACCGCGACGAGGTCGGACAGGCTCGGGAGGATGTCGTCGTCCCAGAGTCCGCGAACGGTACGGGTCAGCACTGAACGGTCCACCGCCCGATCCTGTCACGTCCGCCCGCCGTTTCGGTTGGTGGAAACGGGCAGTGGCCCCGATGGTCGGTAGTCCACCGGTCCGGGTGGTCGCGACGTGGGTGGTTGGGCCCCACGACGCGTGTCGGCCGGAGAACCCAGTGTAGTTAACGAACGGTAACCAGGACAGTGCCGTCCGCTCCCCGGACGCTCTCCTAGGAGGGCCGAAGATTGGTCTTCCAACGATCACCGCACGTCAGGAGCCTGCGCGGCGGGTAACGAAGTGGGACGGGGCTCACCATCCCGGGTGACGCCATGTCAGGATGTGGATGAGAGAACCGTCAGTGCCGACGGCTGCCCAGTCCCCTGCACCCAGGGGCCGACGACAACCGGCGGTGCCGCCGCGCAGGCTCGCCACAAGCGACCGGGCGGCCTCGTAGACGAGGAGACAAGGCGCATGTCGTCCCCCGAAGAATGGACGCACCCCGGGCCGGGGGCCCCGCCGGCCACCGGTGCGGCACCGACCGCGGAACAGGTGATCGCCGGCTTGCGAGCGACAGACGAGGGCGGCGCCGACCTGGTGCAGCTGCTCACCCCCGAGGGCGAGCGCGTTCAGCACCCCGACTTCGACATCGACGTCACCGCCGAGGAGCTGCGCGGCCTGTACCGCGACATGGTGCTGGTGCGCCGCGTCGACCGCGAGGCCAACGCGCTGCAGCGCAAGGGCCAGCTGGGCATCTGGGTCCCGCTGCTGGGCCAGGAGGCCGCGCAGATCGGCTCCGGCCGCGCCCTGCGCCCCACCGACATGGCGTTCCCCAGCTACCGCGAGCACGGCGTGGCCTGGTGCCGGGGCATCAAGCCGACCGACCTGCTCGGCATCTTCCGGGGCACCGACCACGGCACGTGGGACCCGGTCGAGCACCGGTTCCACCCCTACACGATCGTGATCGGCAACCAGGTCCTCAACGCCGCCGGCTACGCCATGGGCCAGAAGTTCGACGGCGCGGTCGGCGACGCCGACGGCGAGGCCACCATCTGCTACTTCGGCGACGGCGCCACCAGCCAGGGCGACGTGCACGAGGGCTTCGTGTGGGCCGCGGTCTACGACGCGCCGCTGGTGTTCTTCTGCCAGAACAACCAGTGGGCCATCTCCGAGCCGACCGAGCGCCAGTCCCGCCTCCCGCTCTACCAGCGGGCCCGCGGCTACGGCTTCCCCGGCATCCGGGTCGACGGCAACGACGTGCTGGCCACCCTCGCGGTCACCCGCTGGGCGCTGGAGGAGTGCCGCCAGGGCAACGGCCCCGTGCTGATCGAGGCGTTCACCTACCGCATGGACGCCCACACCACCTCCGACGACCCGTCGCGCTACCGGCTGTCCGACGAGCTGGAGCTGTGGAAGCTCAAGGACCCGATCGAGCGGGTCAAGGTGCACCTGGTCAAGCAGCAGTGGGCGGACCAGGGCTTCTTCGACTCGATCGAGGAGGAGGCCGAGCGCGTGGCCGTCGAGCTGCGCGACTACTGCGTCAACCTGCCCGACCCACCGGCCGGGCGCATCTTCAGCGAGGTCTACGCCGAGGGCAACCCCGTCCTGGAGGCGCAGCGCGACGAGTTCCTGGCCTACCACGCCGGGTTCGCGGGAGGTGACCACTGATGGCCGCTCCGACCATGGACCGCACCGCGGCCGGCGCACCCGCCGCGGTGCAGACGCTGACCATCGCCAAGGCCCTGAACAACGGCCTGCGCGCGGCGATGGAGGCCGACCCGAAGGTCGTCGTCATGGGCGAGGACGTCGGCAAGCTCGGCGGCGTCTTCCGCATCACCGACGGCCTGCAGAAGGACTTCGGCGAGCAGCGCGTGCTGGACACCCCGCTGGCCGAGTCCGGCATCATCGGCACCGCCGTGGGCCTCGCCATCCGCGGCTACCGGCCGGTGTGCGAGATCCAGTTCGACGGCTTCGTCTTCCCCGGCTTCGACCAGATCGTCAGCCAGGTCGCCAAGCTGCACTACCGCACCCAGGGCCGCATCAAGCTGCCCATGGTGATCCGCATCCCGTTCGGCGGCGGCATCGGCGCGGTCGAGCACCACTCCGAGTCGCCCGAGTCGTACTTCGCGCACACCGCCGGCCTCAAGGTCGTGGCGTGCTCGAACCCGGCCGACGCCTACTGGATGATCCAGCAGGCCATCGACTGCGACGACCCGGTGCTGTTCTTCGAGCCCAAGCGCCGCTACTACGAGAAGGGCCAGGTCGACACGACCGCCGCGCCCGGACCGCTGTTCGGCTCCCGGGTGCTGCGCACCGGCACCGACGTCACCCTGGTGACCTACGGCCCGATGGTGCGCACCTCCCTCGACGCCGCCGCGGCGGCCGAGGAGGAGGGCAGGTCGCTGGAGGTCGTCGACCTGCGCTCGCTGTCCCCGCTGGACCTGGCGCCGGTGTACGAGTCGGTGCGCCGCACCGGCCGGCTGGTCGTGGTGACCGAGGCGCCCGGCGAGTCGTCCATCTCCTCGGAGATCGCGGCCAAGGTGCAGCAGGAGTGCTTCTACTCGCTGCAGGCGCCCGTGCTGCGGGTGACCGGGTTCGACACCCCCTACCCGCCGTCGAAGCTGGAGGAGGAGTTCCTCCCGGACCTCGACCGGGTGCTCCACGCCGTCGACCGCTCACTGGCCTGGTAGGGGGAACAGCTGTGCCGCAGTTCAAGCAGTTCCCCCTGCCCGACACGGCCGAGGGGCTGACCGAGGCCGAGATCCTCACCTGGCACGTCAGGCCGGGTGACGCGGTCAAGGTCAACCAGGTCATCTGCGAGATCGAGACCGCCAAGGCGGCCGTCGAGCTGCCGTGCCCGTGGGACGGCGTGGTGACCGAGCTGCTGGCCGAGGTCGGCCAGACGGTCGAGGTCGGCTCGCCGATCATCACCATCGACCTGGACCCGTCCGGCGCGGCCGCCCCGGCGGCCGCGCCCGCGCCCGCCTCCGCCGAGTCGAACGGCAAGATCGGCGAGGAGACCGCCGACGGCCGGATCGCCACGCTGGTCGGCTACGGACCCAAGTCGGGCGCTGCCAAGCGCCGCCCGCGCAAGGCCGCCGGCCAGGCCCCGGTCGCCCCGGTGGCGCAGGCCCCGGTCGTCCCGCCCCCGGCACCCGCACCCACCCCGGCGCCCGCTCCGGTGGCCGCACCGCGCGGCGGTTACGTGCCGCTGGCCAAGCCCCCGGTGCGCAAGCTGGCCAAGGACCTGGGCGTGGACCTGTACGCGCTGGCGGGCTCGGGCCCGGGCGGCGTGATCACCCGGGAGGACGTGGAGCAGGCCGTCACGCCCGCCCCGGCCGCCCCGGCCGCGGTCCCGGCGGGCGCGCGGGAGCGCCGGGTGCCGATCAAGGGCGTCCGCAGGGCGACGGCCCAGGCGATGGTGGACAGCGCGTTCACCGCGCCGCACGTCACGGAGTTCCTGACCGTCGACGTGACGCCGATGATGGAGCTGCGCGCGCGCCTGAAGAACGCGCCGGAGTTCCGCGACGTCAAGCTCACGCCGCTGGCGTTCGCCGCGAAGGCCGTCCTCCTGGCCGCCCGCCGCACCCCCGACGTCAACGCGACGTGGGACGAGGCGGCGCAGGAGATCGTCTACAAGGACTACGTCCACCTGGGCATCGCCGCCGCCACCCCGCGCGGCCTGGTGGTGCCCAAGGTCCGCGACGCCGACCGGATGTCGCTGCGCGAGCTGGCCGTGGCCCTGGACGAGCTGGCCACGACCGCCCGCGACGGCAAGACCCCGCCCGCCGACATGGTGGGCGGCACGATCACCATCACCAACGTCGGCGTCTTCGGCGTCGACACCGGCACGCCGATCATCAACCCGGGCGAGGTGGCCATCCTCGCCCTGGGCGCGATCCGCGACATGCCGTGGGTGGTGGGCGGCCAGGTCGTGCCGCGCAAGGTGTGCCAGTTGGCGCTGAGCTTCGACCACCGCGTGGTCGACGGCCAGCAGGGCTCGCGGTTCCTCGCCGACGTCGGCGCGCTGCTGGCCGACCCCGGCGTGGCGATGACGTACTAGGCGCGCCCGGTGCCGGGGGCCTCGCGGTCCCCGGCACCGAGCACCGCCCGCAGCTCCGCCGCGAACTCCGCGGGCTCGGCCCCCTCGTCGCGCAGGACGACCACCTGCTCGCCGGTCGGGAAGTGCTCCAGGCGGCAGTCGGCGAATCGCGCCTCCCGCACCTCCACGACCGCGTTGACCAGCCGGCACGACTCGAAGTCGATCGCCGTGCGCTCCGCGTCGACCTCGCTCAGCCGCAAGACGCCCACCCGGCCGAGCCGCCTGCCCAGGATCACGTGGGCGAGGGACAGCGCGGTGTCGCGCAGGTGCGCCCGCCGGAACGACAGGGTGCTTCCCGACAGCTCCGTCCCCCGGAAGTCGAACGCGGTGCCGTCCACCCGGACCCGCTCGAAGTGCACCGAGGCTTCGGAGAGCCGGGCGTGGGTGAAGTCGACCGAGCCGCCGGCGAAGGTCGCCCCGGTGAAGTCCAGGTCGGCCCGCACCGCCGACGCGGCGCTGAAGACGGTCCGGTGGGCGGTGAACTCGGCGCCCCGGAAGCTCGTCCGGCCCAGGAACTCGGCGCCCTCGAAACTGGTCCGCGCACCGCCGAACCGGGCGTTGTCGAAGATGAAGGTGCCCTTGAAGACGCGGTTGGCCATGTCCAGGTCGACCAGCCGCGCGTTGCGCAGGTCCACCGTCGGGGCGCCGCCGTTCGGCCACTCGTGCTCCAGCAGGGCGGTGAGGACGACCTGGCGCACCTCGGCCTCGTTGGGGTCGTCCTCGGGCACGGGGGTGCGCAGGTAGGCGCACAGCACGTCCACGCAGATCTGCCGCTGCGCGGGCCAGTCGTCCGCGAGGCTGATCATGGCGTGCACCCCGGCCAGGCGCACCGCGAACCGCTCGTGCCCCAGCTGCTCGGCGGCGGCCCCGTAGCGCTCGTTGTGGAACTTCGTCCGCTCGCGCTCCTCCTGCCGGGTCGCGATGTGGTGCGCCGCCTCCGACACCTGCTGCCTGCGGTAGGCGACGGCCAGCGCCACGACCGCGCCCAGCCCGCCCACCACGGCCAGGCCGATCTTGAGCAGCTCCAGCAGCTCGGCGGTGGTGAAGCTGTCGCTCGACGGCAGCCGCGGCGTGCCGAGCAGCACGAACAGCCCGAACCCGGTGGCGCCCGCCAGCACCACGGCCGCGGCCAGCCACCGGGCCACCGACCACGCCATCCGCCCGCGCGCGCCGGTCAGCAGCCTCTCCTCGCGGGTCGCGCGCCTCGTCGGCGGCCTGCCGCCCGTCCACCGCAGGTACGCGGCGCGCAGTGCCCGCCGCACCGCGATCAGCGCCAGCAGCGCGAGGAGCGCGGGCCAGTAGGGGCGGAGGACGTCGAGGGCTTCGCGCACGAACCGCGATCGTGCCGGATCATGCGGTTAATCGGGTTGAAGTTCCAGCGACTGGAGATTCCAAGGTGGTCCCCGTGGCGCACTACTCGATCGGCGACCTGGCGCGGATGACCGGCCTGTCCACCAGGACGGTCCGCTTCTACTCCGACTCCGGCCTCGTCCCGGTGGCGGGGCGGACCGCGGGCGGCTTCCGCACCTACGACGTCGACGGGCTGGCGCGGCTCAAGCTCGTGCGCACCCTGCGCGACCTGGGCGTGGACCTGCCCACGGCGCAGCGGGTGCTGGCGCGCGAGGTGTCCGTGGCCGAGGTGGCCCGGACGCACGCGGAGGCCATCGACGCGCAGATGCGCACGCTCCGGCTGCGCCGGGCCGTGCTGCGCGTGGTGGCGCGGAACGGGGAGGTGGAGATGGTGCACGAACTGGCCAGGCTGTCCGAGCAGGAGCGGCAGGCGATCCTGGACGACTTCTTCGACGAGGTCTTCGGAGGGCTGGAGCTGGAGCCGGGCTTCGAGCAGGGGATGCGGTCGGTCCGCGTCGAGCTGCCCGACGACCCGACGTCCGAGCAGCTGGAGGCGTGGATCGAGCTGGCGAACCTGGTCCAGGACCCGGACTTCCGGGCCTCGATCAGGCGGATGTCCGAGCGGCACCAGGAGCTGCGCGCCGAGGGCGCCGACATGTCGGGTCCGGCGCCGGAGCAGCGGGAGGCGTTCGGGCAGGCGATCGCCCTGGCGCGCGAGGCCCTGGACTCGGGCGTCGACCCGGGGTCGGAGGAGGCCGCGGCGATCGTGCGGCGGATCGCGGAGACGTGGTCGACCGCCCTGGACGTCCCGGTGGGCCCGCAACTGGCCCGGCGGCTGGAGGAGTTCGGCGACCCGAGGGCCGAGCGCTACTGGGCGCTGATCGCGAAGATCAACGGCTGGCCCGCGGTGCCGGACACGACCGCGGAGCGGGCCTGGCTCGTCGAGGCGATGAGGTAGGCCGTTCCCGCACGAGGCGGCACGGATGTCTCCGCCGAATCCGTGAACACCCGTCGCGCCTTATTGGCATCCAGTGGTGTCACGCCCATGACGAGGACCTCGGCCTTGGCCGAGCCGAGGTCCTCGTCACCGGTCTCGGAGTGAACCATTCACGCATCGGAGTTCGGTTCCTGTAGTCCCGACGGCCGGAAACTATTCTTCGTTATCGGGCTCTTCGTCTTCAGGGTACTGTGCGAGCAAGTCCTGCAGTGAAGGCAACGACCGAAGCGGATCGTTGTCGAGCTTCGGCGAGACCGGTAGGTCGAAATCATCACCCCGAAGATAGGCGTCGAGTGAAGAAATCCGCATGCGGCGACTGTTCAAGTCGCTTGAGTTGCGGACTCCTCGTGAGTAGGCGCGGGCTGCCTTGGGTTCGTCATCGGCATCGAGACCCTCGGTGAACTTCAGGATTCGGGTAACGCTCTGGGAGAAGGTAGTGAGACGTTGCCGTATGACCTCGCGCTCGCTGCGGTCAAAGGGGAGTTCGCCCACGCGGCCGACGAGGACCAGGAACAGGCTGTAGAAGTCAACCTTCCTGGACCAGCGCAGCTTTGTCGGCCAGTCGAGCAGTTGCAGGAGTTCGTCGAGCACAAGGGTGAAGATCCTGATCACATGCTCTTTGTCGGGGAACTCGGCCTCGAAGTCCGCGTAGAAACTGTCCAAGTTCGTTTTCTTGTTCTGTGGTCCGAACACCGTGGCAACGGCGAGCTCGCTGATGTACTCGGTGTCGAGCATGCGCCTGATATCATTAGCGGTGAAAAGTCCCGAGGAGACCCAAAACGGGTGTTGACTGAGTTCCTTCATTGTGCCGATGAATTCGCCCCAGTATGTGGCGAATCTGAGTTCCTGCTTATTTAGTACGACATTGTTTCGATTGAGTCTACCGAAGATCTCCCGAATCTCGTTGTCTTCGAGTACCGGCAATGTGCGCACGACGAACTTGTACTTGAATATCCTCTGCTGAACGGCTTCGGGCAGCTCGTCGAACCGGTGTCCCTCGTAGTCGGTCTGGTCGTCCAGGGCAAATTCTCCGGCGACGAACTCCAAGCACGCACGGATTCTCTGTTGGCCGTCCACAACCACGTGCTTCTCTTCGCCGAGGTTGTTCACGATCGTCTGCAGGTAGAGTTCCGGAACCGGATATCCGCGGATTATGCTGTCGATCAGATAGGTCTTCTGTCTCTCCTGCCAGACCGGGTTGCGCTGGAAGGGGGGTTTCATGTCGAGTTCGCCAGCGCGCAGGCGGTTGTTGAACCATGCCAATGTCTGCGGTCCCGAGTCGAGGAATCGCTGGTTGTTCGAAGCGTCACCGCTTGCGGCCATCTGGTGCTCCATGTGCTGGTGCTGTTAATCTTCTGACAGCAACTTCTGTTTGATCGTTCGAACGTTGCTGATCTGGTAGGTGCGCAGCGCTTCGAAGTCTTTGTATATACGTGCCTTGATGGTCCTTCTCGTCGTCGGCTCCCTGTTCGCCGCTCGATGTAGTGCGCGAGCCCATTGGGGACCGTACGGCAGTCGGTTCAGGATCTTGTCCGTAGCTATTGCGCCGTCGAATACGAGGCGACTACGGTGGTCGTCGAACGAGTGTTGCCACCGTTTGCTCTCGAACATGTCGCGCACCCCTGGGCGTCGGAGCCAGGTCCACGCTTGTTCGAAGTGTGCGGAGCTGATGACCGCGACATCGATGTCCGATCTCTGGTGAAAAGGGTTGAAGAGCTTGGTTGGGGAGATGCTGTAGCCGAGGCACGAACTGCCGACGATCACTATCGTGTATGGGTCGACATCCAGGTCTGCAGCAAGGAGGCTCTTCCATTCGACGTACTGCTTCCGGTCCGAAAATATGTACGGAACCCGATCAACGATGTGGTGGTTGGTAAACTCCTCCGGAGTCAGATTTCTGATATTCCGCCTTATTGCTTCCACTTCGGTGGTGGATAAACCTTGATCTGTCGCGTTCATGTCGACGTCCGAGGTGGATTTGGACTGCGACTTTCCGGTCGGCGTTCGACGGGTGGGAAGCCGCTGGTCTTTCCTTGGTTCGCCTGAAAAACTGCTTCACCGCTCCTGTAGATGCATATCGATGAGACATCTGGCCTATCCGGTAAAGGATGGGCAATGTTCGCCAGTCCAGTCTCCACGGCTCTGTCGTGTGCAGCAACCGCTGCACCGGGTGGAGCTGTGCGGCACATGGCCGACATGTTTGCACTTGATCGACCTGCTTGGCCAGCCCGAATCCTGGGTACGTTCGATCGACGTCGAACTGCTGCGCGGTCACGGTAGTAGGTCGTGGCCCAGCGGAGTCATCCCCGGTTCACTCGGCAAAGGTGGGGCCTCCCGCGTCCTGGAGACCCCACCTGCCTCCCGGCCCGCCCGACGACGGCCCGGGGAGATCAGCTCACTTGATGTACATGCCGGAAATGGCCCTGGCCACGACCAACCGCTGGATCTCCGACGTCCCCTCGAAGATGGTGAAGATCTTCGCGTCCCGGTGCATGCGCTCCACCGGGTGCTCCCGCGTGTACCCGGCCCCGCCCAGGATGTGGATCGCCCGCTCGGTCGCCCACACCGACACCTCGCCGGCCTTCAGCTTGGACATCGACCCCTCGCCCGCCGTGAAGGGGACGTTGTTGCGGCCCATCCACGCGGCCCGCCACACGAGCAGCCGGGCGGCGTCGATCTCCATCTTCATGTTCGCCAGGTCGAACGCGATCGACTGGTTCTCGATGATCTTCCGGCCGAACGCCTCGCGGTCCTTGGCGTACTCCAGCGCGTACTCGTAGGCCGCCCGCGCGACGCCGACCGCCATCGCGCCGACGGTCGGCCGGGTGGTCTCGAACGTCGCCATCGCCGCCTGCCCGCCGGCCCTCTGGCCCTCGCGCGCCCGCGCCAGCCGCGCGTCCAGCCGCTCCTTGCCGCCGAGCAGGCAGCGGCCCGGGACGCGGACGTCGTCGAGGAACACGTCCGCCGTGTGCGACGCGCGCATCCCGTGCTTCTTGATCTTGCCCGGGGACGACAGGCCGGGGGTTCCCGGCGGCACCACGAAACCGGCCTGGCCCCGCGCGCCCAGCGCCGGGTCCACCACCGCGGTCACCACGTGCACGTTGGCGATGCCGCCGTTGGTGGCCCACGCCTTCTGGCCGTTGATCACCCACTCGTCGGTGGCCTCGTCGTACACCGCGCGCGTCCGGTACCCGGCCACGTCGGAACCGGCCTGCGGCTCCGACGCGCAGAACGCGGCCAGCTTCGGGTCGTCCTCCGTGCCGAAGCACTCGGGCACCCACTCGGCCAGCTGCTCGGGCTCGCCGGAGGCGAAGATGCCCGCCGCGGCCAGGCCGGTGCCCATCAGGGCCAGCGCGATCCCCGCGTCACCCCAGAACAGCTCCTCCGTGGCGATCGGCAGCGACAGCCCGATGGGGTCGGCGAACCACGTGGCCAGCGCCTCGAACCCGTACAGGCCGATCTTCGCCGCCTCCTGGATCACCGGCCACGGCGTCTCCTCGCGCTCGTCCCACTCGGCGGCCGCCGGCCGGATCACGTCCTTGGCGAAGCCGTGGACCCAGTCGCGCAGGTCGACCTGGTCCTCGTTCAGCTCCAGCGAAAAACCACCCATGGTCCCCTCACGCCTTCGGGATGTTGAACAGGCTCATGAACCCGGCCGCGAAGCCCAGGTCGCCCTTGACCTTCAGCTTGCCGGTCATGAACAGCACCGGCGCCGACGCGTTGCCGGTCGCCAGCTTCAGGAACTCCACCGGTCCCAACGTCACCGAGGCCCTGGGGTCACGGGTGGGCGACTTGCCGATGCGGCACGTGGCGTCCTCGATGACCACCTCGTACAGGTCCTCGGGGGACTTGCCGGTGAGGTGGAAGTGGACCACCGCGCGCGTGGCGCCCGCGCGATCGCCGCGGAAGTGCGCCTCCATGCGCCGGAAGACCTCGTCGAGCACGCGCTCGCGCAGGCCGGGGCGCGAGGTGACCGCCTCCACCTGGCCCTTGGACGCGCGCGAGATGATGCGGGCGAAGTTCTGGGGGTCCATCTTCGCCAGGTCGAGGTCGGCCCCGCCGTCGGCCAGCGCGCCGAGCGCGGCCAGCAGGTCGGCGAACTCGTCCTCGGCGAGCTTCTTCGGGTCGATGCCGCGCGCGATGACGTCGATGTCGACGTCCTTGAGCGCCGGGTCGGCCGGGTCGACCCGCTTGAGCGTTGAGATCAGCTCCTGAGGGCTGAGCTTCGCGATCGCCTCGGTGGAGAGGTCGATGGTCATGAGTGGCTCCTCCGCTACCTACTGAGCGGTAATCCTACTGGCGAGTAGGTAAGGGGGCAAGGGCTTCGGAGTAACCTTGTCCGGTCTTCAAGGGGGTGTGATGCACGCTGAGCAACCGGTACGCACCGGCCGGGCGAAGAGGCTGCCGCGCGCGGTGCGCGAACGGCAGATCATGGACGCCGCCGTGGACGTCTTCTCGCGCCTGGGGTTCCACGCCGCGTCCATGGACGAGATCTCCGACGTCGCGGGCATCTCCAAGCCCATGCTGTACGCGTACCTGGGCTCCAAGGAAGAGCTGTTCGCCACGTGCATCCGCCGCGAGGCCACCCGCATGATGGAGGCCATCGCGGGCGGTGTCGAGGCCGAGGCGCCGCCGGACGTCCAGCTGTGGAGCGGGCTGCGCGCCTTCTTCGGCTTCGTCGGCGAGAACCGCGCCAGCTGGCAGGTCCTGCACCGGCAGGCGTCCTCGCAGGGCGGGCCGTTCGCCGAGGAGCTGGCCGACATGCGCGGCCGGGCGATCAGCCTGGTGGCCGCGCTGCTGGTGCACTCCGCCGACTTCGGCAACGTGCCGCGGGCGGGTGACAAGGAGGCCGAGTCGCTGGCCGCGGCGCTGGTCGGCGCGGGCGAGTCGCTGGCCGACTGGTGGCTCGACAACCCCGAGGAACCGGCGGGCGTGGTCGCCGCCCGGCTCATGAACCTGGTGTGGATGGGCTTCGGCGACCTCGTGGCCGGCGACGTGTGGCACCCGCCGTCGCGGCGGCCGGAGAGCGTGGCGGACGGCGCCCCGGTGAGCTAGGGCCGGGGCGCCCCGACCGGCGTCAACCGCTGATCACGCCCTCCAGGTGCGGCTTGCGCGACCACAGCGCGAACCGCCGGCCGTCGGCGGTGGGCGAGGTCGAGAACTCGACCCGGGAGGGCAGCGGGACCGGCGCCCGGAACCGCACGTCGACGTCGACCGCGTCGGGCAGCCGCCCCTCGAACGCCGCCAGGCACCGGGCCTTCGACCACATCCCGTGCGCGATGGCGCGGGGGAAGCCGAACGCCTTCGCGGTGAACGCGTGCAGGTGGATGGGGTTGCGGTCGCCGGACGCGTCCGCGTACCGCCGCCCGATGTCGGCCGGCACCCGCCACACCGCCGCGGGCTCCGGCGCCGACGCCCGCCCACCCGGCGCCGACCCTCCCGCCGCCCGCTCGCCTTCCGGCACCGCCGCTGCGCCCGCCGGCGAGCCCGACCCGGAACCCCCACCCCGCCGGAGATAAGTCGACACGTCGACCCACACCTCCTCACCGTCCACGGCCACCGTGGTCACCACGTCGAACTGCTGCCCGCGCTCGTGCGGCCGCAGGTCGGCCAGCTCCACGTGCAGCGACAGCGGCTCGCCCAGCCGCAGCGGCCGGGACCGCGAGATCCGGTTGGCCACGTGCACCAGCCCGGGCAGCGGGAACGGGAACCCGGGCCCGGTCATCAGCCGCACCTGCAGCGGGAAGCCGAGCACGTGCGGGTAGGTCAGCGGCAGCTCGTCGCGCACGCCGAACCCGCACACGCGGTTGTAGCGGGCGAGGTGCTCCGGGTCCACCGACACCTCGGCGTCCAGCGACGCGGCGGGCAGCGCGCCGCCGCGCCGGGTGAACGAGGTCAGGGCCGCCTTGGCGTAGAGCAGGGTCAGGTTCGCCATCACGCCCCCAGCAGGCTCTGCCCGCACACCCGGACGACGTTGCCGTTGACGCCGGCCGACGCCGGGTGCGCGAACCACGCGATCGCCTCGGCCACGTCGACCGGCAGCCCGCCCTGCGACATGCTGTTCATGAACCGCCCGGCCTGCCGGATGAGCAGCGGGACCGCGGCGGTCATCTTCGTCTCGATGAACCCGGGCGCGACCGCGTTGACCGTGGCCCGGCCGGCGACCTCGGCGGACAGGGAGTCGACCATGCCGATCACGCCCGCCTTGGTGGTGGCGTAGTTGGTCTGGCCGACGTTGCCCGCGATGCCGGCGATCGAGGACACGCCGACGACCCGGCCGTTGGGCCGCAGGGCGTCCGCGGCCAGCAGCTCCCGGTTCACCCGCTCCTGGGAGGCGAGGTTGACCTCGACCACCGCGTCCCAGCGGCCCGCGTCCATCTTGCCGAGGGTCCGGTCGCGGGTGATGCCCGCGTTGTGCACCACCACGTCCACGCCGCCGTGCCGCTGCACCAGGTGCTCGACGATCCGGCGGGGCGCGTCCGCCGCGGTGACGTCCAGCTGGAGCGCCGACCCGCCGACCCGGTTGGCCACGGCGGACAGCTCGTCGCCCTGCGCGGGCACGTCCAGGCACACCACGTGCGCCCCGTCGCGCGCCAGCACCTCGGCGATCGCCGCGCCGATGCCGCGCGCCGCGCCGGTGACCAGCGCGACCTTGCCCGCCAGCGGCCGCTCCCAGTCCCCGGGCACCTCCACCTCGGCCGGGTCGACCCGGATGACCTGCCCGGACACGTACGCCGACCGGCCCGAGAGCAGGAACCGCAGCGTCGACTCCAGCGCGTCCTCGGCGCCGGGCGCCACGTACACGAGCTGGGCGGTGGCGCCGCGCCTGAGCTCCTTGCCGACCGAACGGGTGAACCCCTCCAGCGCGCGCTGGGCGACGCGCGACCCGGCGTGCCCGGGGGTGGTGCCGAGCACGACCACGCGCCCGCACGGCCCGAGCGAGCGGATGACCGGCTGGAAGAACTCGAACAGCTCGCGCAGCCGCTCGACCGAGTCGATGCCGGACGCGTCGAACACCAGCGCCCCGTACCGGTCGGTCCCCGGCGGCCCGGCCTCCGCCACGACGTCCAGCCCGGCGGACTTCAGCACGGTCCGGACGGGGTCGACGAGCCGCCCGCCACCGCCGAGCAGCACGGGACCGTCGAGCGGGGGGCTGCCCGGGGAGTGGCGGCGCAGCGGGCGCGGGTCGGGCAGGCCGAGCCTGCCCACGACGAACCGCCCGACCCCGGTGTTGGCGAACGACTGGTAGCGATCCATGCGGACATCACACTCCTTACTCGCTAGTAAGTCTACTGGTCAGTAGGTAGAATTCGGTCCCGACCCGGCCCCCAACCCCCGGAGGACGACATGGCGCGCGTTGCGATCCTCGGCGGCAACCGCATCCCCTTCGCCCGCTCCAACGGCCCGTACGCCGCGGCCTCCAACCAGGACATGCTCACCGCCGCGCTCGACGGCCTGGTCAGCAGGTTCGGCCTCCAGGGCGAGCGGCTGGGCGAGGTGGTCGCGGGCGCGGTGCTCAAGCACAGCCGCGACTTCAACCTGGTCCGGGAGTCCGTGCTCGGCAGCCGGCTGTCCGCCGAGACCCCCGCCTACGACGTGCAGCAGGCTTGCGGCACCGGGTTGCAGGCGGTGATCTCGGTGGCCAACAAGATCGCGCTCGGCCAGATCGAGGTCGGCGTGGCGGGCGGCGTGGACACCACCAGCGACGCGCCGATCGGCGTGAACGAGGACCTGCGCGCCGTGCTGCTGGAGTTCAACCGGGCGCGCACCAACGGCGCGAAGCTGCGGGCGGCGCTCAAGCTGCTGCGCCCCAAGCACCTCGTGCCCGACGTCCCGCGCAACGGCGAGCCGCGCACCGGGCTGTCCATGGGCGAGCACGCCGCCATCACCGCGCGCGAGTGGGGCATCACCCGGGAGGACCAGGACGAGCTGGCCGCCGCCAGCCACCGCAACCTCGCCGCCGCCTACGACCGCGGCTTCTTCGACGACCTGGTCACCCCCTTCCTGGGCCTGACGCGCGACCAGAACCTGCGGCCGGACTCCAGCGCGGAGAAGCTGGCGCGGCTCAAGCCGGTGTTCGGGCGCGGCGAGGGCGCCACCATGACCGCGGGCAACTCCACGCCGCTCACCGACGGCGCGTCGGTGGTGCTGCTGGCCTCCGAGGAGTGGGCCGCGGCGCGGCGGCTGCCGGTGCTGGCGTACCTGACCTTCACCGAGACCGCGGCGGTCGACTACGTGCACGGCGGCGAGGGCCTGCTCATGGCGCCCGCCTACGCCGTGCCGCGGATGCTCGCGCGCGCCGGCCTGGCCCTCCAGGACTTCGACTTCTACGAGGTCCACGAGGCGTTCGCGTCCCAGGTGCTGGCCACGCTCAAGGCGTGGGAGGACGCGGACTTCTGCAAGGCGAGGCTGGGGCTGGACGAACCCCTGGGCCCGATCGACCGGGGCAGGCTCAACGTCAACGGCTCGTCGCTGGCCGCCGGGCACCCGTTCGCGGCCACCGGGGCGCGGATCGTGGCCACGCTGGCCAAGCTCCTGGCCGAGCGCGGCAGCGGGCGCGGGCTCATCTCCATCTGCGCGGCCGGCGGCCAGGGCGTGACGGCGATCGTGGAACGCTGAGTGGTCGTTCTGGGCCGAACGGGTGAGATATGTAACACAAACGTGTTCAATGCCGTTGCACATGCATGAACCACTCACGACTCTTCGCCGCAGTCGTGGTCCTGGCAGCGTCCTGTGCTGCCTGCGGGAGCGAGTCCCGTGACACCACCACCGTGCGCATCGGCGTGACCGCGTCGGCCAACGAGCCGCGGGTCGAGCTGACCGGGACCGCGGCGGACCGCCTGGCCACCGCCTTCGAGAACGGCGACACCCGCGTCGTCGTCTACCTGGAGGGCGCGGAGGCGGGCACCGCCTACTCCGACGAGGTCTACCCCGCCGACGGCGACGCGGCGGCCGACCTGGTGTCCCGGGTCAACGGCCAGCTCGCGCGGATCGGCGGCACGAGCGACCGGCTGGACCCGCTGTCCGTGCTGTCCGACATGGCCTCGGCCGAGGGGCCGGCGCTGCTGGTGCTGCACAGCAGCGGGTTGCAGACCACCGACCCGCTCGACCTCACCCGGCTCGGCCTGGACCTCGACGTGCCCGAGGTGGTGGCGTCCGTGCCGGACGACGCGCTGCCGGACCTGACGGGCAAGGACGTGGTGTTCGCGGGCCTCGGCCAGGTCGCCGGCGCCCAGCGGCCGCTGCCGCCGGCCGCGCAGGACGCGCTGGTGAGGCTGTGGCTGGGGATCTGCGCGCGGTTCGGGGCGAAGAGCTGCACGAACGACCCGGAACGGGTGCCCGCCGGCGCGCCGCTCTCGCGGACCGAGGTGCCGACCGTGGACATCGGGGAGGTGCTGCACCAGGACGCGCTGGTGCACCTGCCCAGCTCGGTGCTGTTCCAGGCGGGCAGCGCGGAGCTGGCACCCAGCGCGCGCGAGGTGCTGCGCGAGGTCGCCGACAAGTTCGACGGCCGCACCACCGCGCGGGTCACCGCCCGCACCGCCAGCGCGGCCTCGTCCGAGGCGGCGCTGGAGCTGACCAGGCGGCGCGGTGAGCGGGTGGTGGCCGAGCTGGTGGGGCTGGGGGTGAGCCGGGCGGCGTTCACCGACGTGGTCGGGGCGGGCTTCGGCGCGCCGCTGGCCGTGGACCTCGACGCGATGGGCGACCTGATCCCCGCCGCGGCCGCGCGCAACCGGTCCGTGGTGGTGGAGCTGGTGCAGCCGCGCATCGACGGGTAGGCGGGGCGGCCGGCGCTGTTCGGCGGCCGGCCCGCGGTGATCGCGTGGTGGCCGGGCACCCGTCGGTCGGCCGGGTGTCCGCCGGTGGGTGTCCCCGCCGGTCGCGCCCCTGCCCGCGGTCAGTCCAGCAGCGACCAGGCGGCGGTGCAGCGGACCGTCACGGTGATCCGCTGCGCGTCCAGGTTCAGCCGCCCCATCTCCGGTGCCGCGCCGGGCGCGCCGCCGCCGTACGCGGCCATGGTGCGCGCGTTGTCGGCCGCCCACACCTCGGCGTCGCCGTCGGTGAGCCGGTGCAGCGGGCCCAGCCGCGCGCCGAGGGCCTCGACGTACCCCTCGGCGCGGCGGCGCGCGTCCGCCACCGCCCCGCGCTGCGCCTCGCGGACCGCGTCCGAGTCGTCCTTGAGCTGCCAGTTCGGCCCGCTCAACCAGCTCGGCTCGGCCGCGACCAGCGCGGCCAGCAGCTCGTCGAGGCGGTCGACGTCGTCGACGCGCACCACGTAGTTCTGCGCGGCCCGGCTGCCGGACCGGCGCCTGCCGTCCCAGTTGTCGTGCACGGTGAGCTGCCGCGAGCGGACCTCGACGCCCGGCGCCCGCAGCGCGGCCTCCACGTCGGCGACCCGCGTGCCCAGCGCGTCCACCGCCTCGTTGCGCGTCGAGCCCGTCGTCTCGAACCCCACCTGCACCTCTGCGCGGTCGGCGGTCCGCTCGGCCCTGCCGACGCCCCTGGTCACCACTTCGGCCACGCCGCCACGCTACCGCCGACGCGGCCCCACACCGCTGGACGGCGTCCGGGGCGCGGGCCGTGGTCGCCCGGTTCCTGTTGGGAAGGAGGGGTGACCTGCGGTTCCGTGGTCGCCGCGGCCGCATCGGGTGGTCTGGCGCGCACGCCGGGGAGTTGCTCAGCCCTCATCCGGTCGACCGGGTGTCGCTCAAGCGAATCGTCGGGGCGAGTCCGGTTATGACCGACGATTCGTCGGCGTGTGCGGTACCTCACCGGAAATTCGGGTGCGCCGAGGGCGTGGAGGGTGCATACTTGAAGCACACCACCGAGAGATCTCTGAGAGGGATGACCCCCTGATGAACTTCACTGCGAAGCTCCGCGCTCGTCGTGTCGAGGCTCGCAACCGCAAGGCCGTCGCCCGCGCGATCGACATGGCGCCCACGCCCGCGATGCGCCACGAGCTGATGGCCATCGCCCAGGCCCAGGTCTCCAGCCTCCGCTGAGCACTCTTCCGCCGGTGCGCGGAGCGGCCACCCGATCGACACCGGGTGCACGCCCCGTCGTCCCGCCCGCCGGCGCAGGGGAAGACGAAGCCCTGCCGCACCTCCCGCGCGGCAGGGCTTTGTCGCTTAAAAATGTGATCTGTGTCACACTCATTAGAGGGTGTAACGGACACCGAGCGTGTCTCGATGTTCCTGGTGACCCCGCGGTGCTGTCGGACCCCCGACCTGGCAGCACCGCGGGGTTTCCCGTGTCCGGCTACTTGGCCGTGGCCGAGCCGTTCCAGGTGTCGTCCGTTCTGCGGGCGCGCCTGATCATCACTTCATCCCCCTGTGTTTCCGCTTGTCCCCCATGGACAAGACCATCGTGCCACCGGGGTACGACAGTTTCCCGCGAGTTTGCTGAGAGCATGACCCGGTGACGTCCCCGCTCCTGGTCGTCGACGCGGCCAACGTCGTGGGTTCGGTCCCCGACGGCTGGTGGCACGACCGCGCCGCCGCCACCACCCGATTGAGGGACAGCCTTTCGGGTGTAGCTGAACGCGGACTCCCCACCCTGCCCGGCCCGCTGGAGGTCATCCTCGTGGTCGAGGGCAGGGCGCGCGGCGTGACGTCGACCCCGGAGGTCCGCGTCGTCGCCGCCCCGGGCTCGGGGGACGACGAGATCGTCGAGGTGGTCCGCGCCGAGTCCCCCGGCCGCCGCTGCGCCGTGGTCACCGCGGACCGCGCCCTGCGCCACCGCGTGGAGGCCCTGGGCGCCGAGGTGCTGGGGCCGCGAACGGTCCGGTGAGCAGGCGCCGAGGTCCACCGGGGGCTGAAGTGAGCCGAGTCGGTCCGCGCCCGCCGAGCAGCGACGCCGACCGCTCCCGCCCGCGGCGCGTCCGACCCGCCCGCCGCCGTCGAGCGCCCGGACACCGACGGGAGGTCCACGTGCCGGAACCCGGAACAGGTCGCCCGTCCCACGGTGTCGACTCCCGGCGTGACGACCGCTCAACGCCGCCGCGCCCGTGTCCGCGCCCCCGAACTCGTCGGGCGCGACTGGCTCAACACCGGCGGGCAGGGGATCAGGCTCGCCGACCTGCGCGGCAAGATCGTCCTGCTCGACTTCTGCGCCCACGTGGCCGGCTGCGAAGCTGTGTTCACGCGGTGGGAGCAAGGCGACACCTCCGACCTCACCTCGCTGCTGAACCACCCGGGAAGACCTCTCCGCGCGTACCTGAAGACCTCCTACCTTCGCGTCGAAGACCGCCGGCAGAAGCTGTTGGGCGCATGAAGCGCCGCCCACATGGTGGACGGTGGAACAGCGGAACGTGGACGTCGTGTTGACTCCGGTCGTGACGACCGCTCAACGCCGCCGCGCCCGTGTCCGCGCCCCCGAACTCGTCGGGCGCGACTGGCTCAACACCGGCGGGCAGGGGATCAGGCTCGCCGACCTGCGCGGCAAGATCGTCCTGCTCGACTTCTGGACCTTCTGCTGCATCAACTGCCTCCACGTCCTGGACGAGCTGCGCCCCCTGGAGGCCGAGTTCGCCGACGTCCTGGTCACCATCGGCGTGCACTCGCCCAAGTTCGCCCACGAGGCCGAGCGCGCCGCCGTCGCCGCGGCCGTCGAGCGGTACGAGGTCGAGCACCCCGTGCTCAACGACCCCGACCTGACCACCTGGCAGAACTACGCGGTCAAGGCGTGGCCCACCCTGGTCCTGGTCGACCCCGAGGGCTACGTCGTCCACGTCGCCGCGGGCGAGGGCCACCTCGACGCGCTGCGCCAGGTCGTCTCCGAGGTCGTCGCCGAGCACGAGGCCAAGGGCACCCTGCACCGCGGCGACGGCCCGTACGTGGCACCGCCGCCCGCCGCGACCGAGCTGCGGTTCCCGGCCAAGGCCGTGCTGACCCCCGCCGGCACGCTGCTGGTCAGCGACTCCGCCCACCACGGCCTGGTCGAGCTGGCCGCCGACGGCGAGACCGTGCTGCGCCGCATCGGCACCGGCGAGCGCGGCCGCCGCGACGGGCTGGAGCCGACCTTCTCCGAGCCCGCCGGCATCGCGCTGCTCCCGGCCGACGTCGCCGCCCGCGTCGGCTACCACGCGGTCGTCGCCGACACGGTCAACCACCTGCTGCGCGGCCTGAACCTCGACACCGGCGAGGTCACCACGGTCGCCGGCACGGGCGAGCAGTGGCGCGACGGCGCGACCGACGGCCCGGCCGACGAGGTCCTGCTGACCAGCCCGTGGGACGTGGCCTGGTGGGAGCCCGCCGGCGGCGTCGCCGTGGCGCTGGCCGGGAATCACACGCTCGGGTTGTTCAAGCCGCTGGAGAACCGCTTCGAGCGCCTGGCGGGCACCACCGTCGAGGGCCTGCACGACGGTCCCGCGGCGGAGGCGTTCTTCGCGCAGACCTCGGGCCTGGCCGCCGACGGCGACCGGCTCTGGCTGGTCGACTCGGAGACCTCGGCGCTGCGCAGGCTGGACGCCGACCGCACCGTGCACACCGTCGTGGGCAAGGGCCTGTTCGCCTTCGGCCACCGCGACGGCGCCGCCGACCAGGCGCTGCTCCAGCACCCGCTGGGCGTGACCGCCCTGCCGGACGGCTCGGTCGTCGTCTCCGACACCTACAACGGCGCCATCCGCCGCTACGACCCCGCCACCGGCGAGGTGTCCACCCTGGCCACGGACGTCGCCGAGCCCTCCGACGCGGTCCTGGTCGACGGCGAGCTGGTCGTGGTGGCCTCCGCCGCCCACCGCCTGGAGCGCCCGGTCGCCCCCGGCGCCCGCCTGGTCAGCGGCGACGCGCACGAGGTCCGCCGCCCGCCGTCGGTGCTGGGTGCCGGCGGGGTCGAGCTGGCCGTGGTGTTCACCCCGCCCACCGGCCAGAAGCTGGACGACCGGTACGGCCCGTCCACCCGGCTGGAGGTCACCAGCTCCCCGCCGGAGCTGCTGGCCGAGGGCGCGGGCGTCGGCACCGACCTGGTGCGCGCGCTGCGCTTCGCCGAGGGCTTCACCGAGGGCGTGCTGCACGTCGTCGCGCAGGCCGCGAGCTGCACCGACGACCCCGCGGTCGAGCACCCGGTGTGCAAGCTCGCCCGGCAGGACTGGGGCGTGCCGATCCGGCTCGAAAAGGACGGATCGGACCGCCTACCCCTGATGATGGGTGGTCTCGACGAGGGCATCTAGACTCTGCGGGTGGCCGATGTCAAGCTCGAGATCCAGATGCTGCACGACCGCGTGATGGTGCGGATCTCGCCGGAGGACGGCGAACGCCGCAGCAGCGGCGGCATCGTGATCCCGGCGACCGCCCAGATGGCCAAGCGCCTGGCCTGGGGCGACGTGCTGGGGGTCGGGACGAACGTGCGGCACGTCAAGGTCGGCGACCGGGTGCTGTTCAACCCGGAGGACCAGTTCGAGGTCGAGGTGCAGGGGCAGACCCTCCTGGTGATGCGGGAGCGCGACGTCCACGCCACCGCCACCGAGCGGACCGAGCACGGGACCGGGCTTTACCTGTGAACCCCCCCGACCGTGATCACCACGTGACGGCGGTCGGGTATTCAGTCCCAGGACCTTGCGGAGAGGCAAGAGGGGGAGCGGTGCCGGAGAACCAGCGACCGGAGTACGACGCTGAGCGGACCAGGGCGATGGAGCCGGTCCGCCC
Organism: Saccharothrix syringae; assembly: GCF_009498035.1. Lineage (NCBI taxonomy): Bacteria > Bacillati > Actinomycetota > Actinomycetes > Pseudonocardiales > Pseudonocardiaceae > Saccharothrix > Saccharothrix syringae. The sequence continues at coordinate 10,778,596 of NZ_CP034550.1, read as the reverse complement.
GTCGGGCACCGCTTCGGAGCGCACGACGCACGTGGCGTCGGCGCAGTCCGCGCAGCCGGGGCAGTCGGTGCAGTCCGCACAGCCGGTGCAGTCGGTGCAGGAGGCCGCCTGGCCCCAGGACGAGCCGGACGCGGAGTCCGACGCCTCGGCGACCGTGCGCAACGTGACGCCGCCGGCGAACGGGGCGCGTGACACCGCCTCCGAGGCCACGCAGACGATGCGGCCCGTCGGCGGTGCCGGGGACGTGACGCGTGCCCTGTCCGGTGAGCAGACCCGCGTGGTCCCGGCGGACGCGACCCGGGCGATCCCGGCGGACGCGACCCGGGCCATCCCGGCCGACGCCACCCGGGCCATTCCGGCGGACGCCACCCGGGCCATCCCCACCGAGACCGTGCCCGCGGCGAGCGGTCCCGCGCCGACCCCGCCCGGCGGGTGGCCCCGGCCCGCGCCGACCCCGCCCGGCGGCTTCGCCCGGCAGCCCGCCGGTTCCGAGGCGACCACGGTGTTCAGCACCCCGGTGTCGGCGCCGGAGCCCGAGGCCACCGTCCTGGGCCCGGTGATGGTCGACGAGGCCGCCGAGGCGGACGAGGCCGACGCCAAGCGCAAGCGCCGCCGCAAGATCGGCCTGGTCGCCGCCTCCGTGCTCGGCCTGCTGGTCGTCCTCTACGGCCTGGACGTCTTCCTCTCCGGCGGCAACGTGCCGCGCGGCGTGACGGTCGCGGGCGTCGACGTCGGCGGCCTGAGCCACGCCGAGGCCGAGGAGAAGCTGCGCACCGAGATCGAGCCCCGCCTGGCCGCGCCGGTCAAGACGCGCGCCGGCGACGTCGAGGCCGAGCTGGACCCGAAGGCCGCCGGCCTGGAGCTGGACTGGGCCGCGACCCTGGACCGCGCCGGCAGCCAGCCGCTGTCGCCGATCACGCGCGTCACCTCGTTCTTCACCTCCCAGGAGGTCGGCATCGCCACCCGCGCCGACGAGGCGAAGCTGGCCGCCGCGGTCGAGGGCCTGCGCGGCACGACCGACCGCGAACCGGCCGAGGGCTCCATCCGCTTCGAGGGCGCCACGCCGGTGGCCGTCGAGCCGAAGCAGGGCCAGAAGCTCGACGCGCCGGGCGCCACGGACGCGCTGCTCGCCGACTGGGCGGACGGCGGCACGGTCGAGCTGCCGGTGGCCACCACGCCGGTCAAGACGACCAAGGAGGGCGTGGAGCGGACCCTGAACGAGGTCGCCAAGCCCGCCACGTCCGCGCCGGTGATCATCAAGGGCGAGGGCAAGGACGCCACGCTCACGCCCGAGCAGCTGGCCACCGTGCTGGTGTTCGAGCCCGCCGAGGACGGCGGGCTGACCGCCAAGGTCGACAACAACAAGGTGATCGAGCACGCCGGTCCGCAGCTGAAGGAGACCGAGAAGGAGGGCAAGGACGCCCAGATCGTGTTCGAGGGCGGCCGGCCCGTGGTCAAGGAGTCGGTGGACGGCCTCGGCGTCGACTGGGAGAAGTCCCTGCCCCCGCTGCTGGACGTGCTCAAGCGCGACAACGACCGCACGCTCAAGGCCGAGTACAAGCACACGCCCGCGAAGGTGACCACCGAGCAGGCGAACAAGATGGGCATCAAGGAGGTCATCGGCGAGTTCCAGACCGGTGGCTTCGCGGCCGACTCGGGCCGGAACATCCAGGTGGTGGCCGAGAAGGTCAACGGCGCGATCGTGAAGCCGGGCGAGACCTTCAGCCTCAACGGCTACACCGGGCCGCGCGGCACGGCGCAGGGCTACGTCGAGGCGGGCATCATCGAGAACGGCGTCCCCGGCCGCGCGGTCGGCGGCGGCATCTCGCAGTTCGCCACCACGCTCTACAACGCCTCCTACTACGCGGGCATGAAGGACGCGGGGCACAAGGAGCACAGCTACTGGATCTCGCGGTACCCGGCCGGGCGCGAGGCCACGGTGTTCATGGACTCGGCGGGCAACAGCCTGATCGACATCAAGTTCACCAACCCCGACGAGACCGGCGTGGCGATCCAGACGATCTGGACGCCGTCGTCGATCAAGATCGTGCTGTGGGGGACCAAGAACTACGACGTGACCGGGTCGACCAGCGAGCGGTTCAACTTCACCGAGCCGCAGGAGCGCAAGGTGACGACCAAGCCGTGCTCGCCCAGCAACGGCGCTCAGGGGTTCTCGGTGACCGACACGCGGACCATCACCGACCGCCGCACCGGCCAGAGCCGCAGCGAGTCCCGCACGGTTCGGTACGACCCCTCGCACAAGATCATCTGCGAGGGTTGACGGTCGGGTTCGGGTCGGGTTCGGGTTCGGGTTCGGGTTCGGGTTCGGGTTCGGGTCGAGCCCGGGTTGGGCCCGGGTGGGTCGGCTTCGGTGGCGGTTCGGGGTAGCGGTTCGCGGTAGCCACGATTGGGTATCACCCGGTCGTGGCTACCAACGTGCGTGAGGTGCGAAGACATCCCGCCGTGCAGTTCCTCGGGCGTGCCGGGATGGTGTGCTACGGGGTCGTCCACGTCATCTTGGCGGCGTTGACGGCGCAGGTCGTGCTGGGTGACAGCGGTGAGCGGACCGACCAGAAGGGTGCGGTGGCCGAGGTCGCCAAGAGCTCGTTCGGGCCGGTGCTGCTGTGGGTGCTGGCGATCGGCCTGTTCGCGTTCGCGCTGTGGCAGGTGACCATGGCGATCTCCGGTTACACGTGGGACACCGAGAAGCGGAAGCGGATCTACCACCGGGTGGGGTCGGTGGGGCGGGCGATCACGGCGGTGGCCATCGGGGTGGCGGCGGTCAACTACGCCACCGGCTCGTCGCAGAGCAGCTCGACCCAGCAGTCGCAGGAGTGGACCGCGCGGTTGCTGTCCGTGCCGTTCGGGCAGGTCCTGGTGGGTGTGGTGGCGCTGGTGATCATCGGGTTGGGTGCGGTGGTCGTGCGCAAGGGCGTGAAGCGGTCTTTCGAGAAGGACCTGGACATGTCGCGGTTGCCCGCGGGCAGCCGGAAGTGGGTCGAGCGCCTGGGGCGCATCGGCTGGATCGGCAAGGGGTTGGCCTACGCGCTGATCGGGGTCCTGGTCGGCCTGGCCGCCATCAACGCGGATCCGTCGCAGTCGGGTGGCCTGGACAAAGCGTTGCACACGCTGGCCGCGCAACCCTACGGCGTGTTCGTGCTGGCCCTCATCGCTTTGGGCTTCCTGGGCTTCGGCGTCTACTGCTTCGCCGCCGCCAAGGCCCACAAGGGCTGACCCGCTCTTCGTTCTTGCTTACCCGGCGGGTTGCGTAGGGCCTCGATTTGACATGGGGCCCTTACGAGCACCGGAGGCAGGCCGCAGCCGGCAGGCACGGCGGGGAAAAGCGTCCCGCCGAGCCTGCCGGCTCCGACCAGCCTATGGCACTCGAACCCATGTCAAATCGGGGCCCGCCGGCCCCACCGACCCCAGCGTCCTCCCGACGTGTCATGCGTTGGGCACTGGCGTGTCATGCGCTCAGGTCGGGCGTGTCATGCGTTCAAATCGCGCGAGTCGAACCTTCAGGTCCGTCGTGTCGAACGTTCCGGGCCCCCGAGTTCTACGTTCAGCACCGGCGTGTCCTCCACTCGGACACCGCGTGTCCTCCAGTCCGACACGGCGTGTCATGCGTTCGGGACCGGTGTGTCATGCGTTCAAGGCGCGCGAGTCGAACGTTCAGGCCCGTCGTGTCGAACGTTCGCGATCCCCGAGTTCTGCATTCGGCGCCGGCTGCGTGGGCCTGCCGGCTGCTCGGTTGCCGGGGGCGTCTGGCTGGACTGCCGACCGCGTCGGCGCCGGCCGTGGGGTTACCGTGCCGGTGGGCGGAGTTTGGGCAGTGCTCGACCGACTGCGGGTGGTGTGCCCGAATGCAAAAGCAGGGGTCCCCGCCAAGGGGACCCCTGCTTTTATTCTGCCCTGAGGGTCTGACAATTCCGGCTCAGAAGGAGGCTTCGTCCACGTCCATCAGCGAGTTGTCGGTGGCCTCGGCGATCTTGCGGCGGGCGGTCAGCTCCGGCAGCACGCTCTTGGCGAAGAACGACGCCACCGCGACCTTGCCCTCGTAGAAAGCCTTGTCCTTGGCCGACGGGGTGCCGGCCAGCTTGGCCAGCGCCACCTCGGCCTGGCGCAGCAGCAGCCAGCCCACGAGCACGTCGCCGGCGGTCATGAGCAGGCGGACGGTGTTCTGGCCGACCTTGTAGAGGTTGCGCACGTCCTCCTGCGAGGTGGTCAGGAAGCCGACCATCGCGCCGAGCATGCCCTGCAGGTCCTCCAGGGCCTGCTTGAGCAGGGCGCGCTCCTCCTTGAGGCGGCCGTTGCCGCCCTCGTTGTCCAGGAACTTCTGGATCTCGCCGTTGAGGAAGCCGAGGGCCTGGCCCTTGTCGCGGATGATCTTGCGGAAGAAGAAGTCCAGCGACTGGATGGCGGTGGTGCCCTCGTACAGCGAGTCGATCTTGGAGTCCCGGATGTACTGCTCGATCGGGTACTCCTGCAGGAAGCCGGAGCCGCCGAGGGTCTGGAGCGACTGGGCCAGCTGCTCGTAGGCCCGCTCGGAGCCGACGCCCTTGACGATCGGCAGCAGGAGGTCGTTGACCTTCTCCGCGAGTTCCTTCTCCGGGCCGCCCAGGGCGATCCTGTCCTGGAACGTCGCGGTGTACAGGTACACCGCGCGCAGGCCCTCGGCGTATGCCTTCTGCAGCATCAGGCTGCGGCGCACGTCCGGGTGGTGGGTGATGGTGACGCGCGGCGCGGTCTTGTCGGTCATGCGGGTCAGGTCGGCGCTCTGCACGCGCTCCTTGGCGTAGGCCAGGGCGTTGAGGTAGCCGGTGGACAGGGTGCCGATGGCCTTGGTGCCGACCATCATGCGGGCGTACTCGATGACCTGGAACATCTGCGCGATGCCGTCGTGCACCTCGCCCAGCAGCCAGCCCTTGGCCGGGACGCCGTGCTGGCCGAAGGTCAGCTCGCAGGTGGTGGAGACCTTCAGGCCCATCTTGTGCTCGACGTTGGTGACGAAGGCGCCGTTGCGCTCGCCGGTCGGCTCGCCGGTCTCGGGGTCGAAGTGCCACTTCGGGACCAGGAACAGCGACAGGCCCTTGGTGCCCGGCCGCGGCTCGATGCCGGGGCCCTCGGGGCGGGCCAGCACCAGGTGCATGATGTTCTCGGTCATGTCCTGGTCGGCGGAGGTGATGAACCTCTTCACGCCGTCGAGGTGCCAGGAGCCGTCCTCCTGGAGCACGGCCTTGGTGCGGCCCGCGCCCACGTCGGAACCGGCGTCCGGCTCGGTGAGCACCATGGTGGCGCCCCAGCCGCGCTCGATCATCAGCTCGGCCCAGCGCTTCTGCTGCTCGGTGCCGTTGCGGTGCACCACGGAGGCGAAGTTCGGGCCGGCCAGGTACATGAAGATGGCGGGGTTCGAGCCGAGGATCAGCTCGGCCGCGGCCCACTGCACCGACGGCGGGACGCCGAAGCCGCCCAGCTCGTTGGGCAGCGACAGGCGGTACCACTCGCCGTCCCAGACCGCCTTGTAGGACTTCTTGAACGAGTCCGGCAGCGTGGCCGAGTGGGTCTTCGGGTCGAAGACGGGCGGGTTGCGGTCGGCGTCGGCGAAGGACTCCGCCAGCGGGCCGACCGCCAGGTTGTTGAGCTCGGCAAGCACGCCGCGCGCGGTGTCCTCGTCGGACTGCTCGAACGGCCCCGTGCCGAGGTGGTCCTGCACGTTGAAGACCTCGAACAGGTTGAACTCGAGGTCCCGGACGTTGCTCTTGTAGTGACCCATCTCGTCGCTCACTCCATGCTGGTCGGGGCGGTCCCCTACTGACCGGTAACAACAGGGTATTACCTGTCAGTAACCTCGGCAAGGCCGATGCGCGCGTTGTGGTGAACGAGACGGGTCCTCAGCCCAGCGCCTGCGGCCCGCCGGTGAGCAGCCCGGCCTGGTAGGCCAGCGAGACGGCGTGCGTGCGGTCCCGGGCCCGCAGCTTGCGCAGGATGTTCTTCACGTGCGTGCGCACCGTCTCCACCGACACGTACAGCTCGCTGGCCACCGCCTGGTTCTCCAGCCCGTTGGCGATCAGCCGCAGCACCTCGTACTCGCGCCGCGACAGCGAGCGCCGCGAACCGGCCTCCGCGGCGGGCGTGAACCCGGCCGCCAGCGGCGCCAGGGTCGGGTCCAGGTACACCCGGTCCGCGTACGACCGCACGATCGCCTGCACCACCTCGCCGGACTCCCCCGCCCGCGGCACGAGCCCGCGCACGCCCGCGGCCAGCGCCGTGCGCACGTACTTCGCCGTCCGGTGCGGCTCGCGCACCAGCGAGACCACGACCAGCGCGGGGTCGCCGCCGGTCAGCAGGGTGGCCAGTTGGCCCTGCGGGTCCAGCACCGAGTCGATCAGCAGCACGTCCGGCCGCAGGTGCTCGTGCAGCCGGGGCGCCGCGTTCGGGTTCCCGGTCGAACCCAGCCACCGCAGCCCCGCCGTCCGCCGCACCACCGCCGCCAGCCCCTCCCGGACCAGTGGCACCGGGTCGACGAGTGCCACGCCGGGCACCTGGACGTGTCGATCCCCGCCGAGCGTCGGGGGGCGCGGGTTGGCACCGGTTCGCATGACGTTGCGACCCCGCTGCCGACCGGCCATGACGTGGGTTTCCGAAAAAACTTCCCGGGCGGTTGGGGGACCGGTTCTCGGCGGTCACATATATGAACAAGAATCACAAGTGTGACTCAATGGCCGCCTGTGACCTTCCGCACGGCGCAACACGTCCGTAAGACCTACGTCACACACCCATGTGGGACGCCGCGCACCGCCGCCCGTAGTTCCGCGCAGCCCCCCTGGGCCGAGCACTAGTGGAGGCCGCATGGACACCCTCGACTGGGTCGTCGTCGGTGGGTACTTCTTCGTGATGGTGGCGATCGGCTACTGGTCGCGGGGCCGGGTCAGGAACATCGCCGACTTCTTCACCGCGGGCGGCCGGATGCCGTGGTGGCTGTCCGGAATCTCGCACCACATGTCCGGCTACAGCGCCGTCATGTTCGTCGCGTTCGCCGCCGAGGCGTACCGGTTGGGCCTGACCGTCTACATCTGGTGGGCGCTGACCATCGGCGTGGGCGTCGGGATCGGCGCGTTCCTGTGGGCGGGCGCGTGGAACCGGCTGCGCTCGCGGCACGGCGTGAAGTCGCCGCTGGAGTACCTGGCGCGCCGCTACAACGTGCCGACGCAGCAGATCATGGCCTGGTCGGGCGCCGCGCTGAAGGTCGTGGACATCGCCGCCAAGTGGGTCGCGGTGGCGCTGCTGCTCCAGGGCTTCGCGGGCGTGCCGGTGTGGATCGGCATCGCGCTCACCGGTGTGGTGACCATGGTCTACTCGGTGCTCGGCGGCCTGTGGGCCGACGCGCTGACCGACTTCGGCCAGTTCGTCATCCAGGGCCTCGCGGGCATCGTCATGTTCATCGCGGTCGCCGCGCACTTCGGCGGCATCGACTTCATGTGGACGATCTGGGACCAGCTGCCCGAGTCGCACTCCGACCCGCTGTCCGGCCAGTACACGCTGATCTTCTTCATGGCGCTGTTCCTGATCAAGACGCTGGAGTACAACGGCGGCATGTGGAACCTGGCGCAGCGCTACATGGCCGCGCCGTCGGGTGCCGCGGCCAAGCGGTCCGCGCTGCTGTCCAGCGCGCTGTGGCTGCTCTGGCCGCTGGTGCTGTTCTTCCCGATGTGGGCCGCGCCGCTGATCGTGCCGGGCATGGAGGGCAACGCCGAGCAGGCGTACGTCGAGATGGGCAAGGCCATGCTGCCCGCCGGCATGGTGGGCCTGGTGCTGGCGGGATTCTTCTCGCACACCATGGCGATGGTGTCGTCGGACGCCAACGTGATCTCCGCGGTGATCACCCGGGACATGCTGCCCAGGCTGTGGAAGGGCGTGAACCGGCTCGGCGAGGCCGCGCAGCTGCGGCTGGCGCGGATCACCACGTTCGCGTTCATCGGGCTGAGCATGACGATCGCGCTGACCGCCGACACCAAGGGCTTCGTGCTCAAGGTGGTGATCGCCCTGGTGGCGGCCACGATGGGCCCGATCGCGATCCCGCTGATGCTGGGCCTGCTGCCGTGGTTCCGCCGGGTCGGCCCCACCGCCGCGATCAGCTCGACCGTCGGCGGCCTGCTCACCTGGGCGGTGCTCTACGTGCTGCAGCAGAACAAGGTCGCGTTCGTCACCCAGGCGGTGATCGTGTCCTGGCCGCTGCTGGTGTCGCTGGTGCTGTACCTGGTGATCGGCCTGCTGCTCAAGCCGGAGCCGTCGGCGGACCGGTCGGCGCTGGTGGACTCGCTGCGTTCCGACGAGGAGGAGGAGCGGGTGCCGGCGCGCGCCTGAAGCTCTCGCGCGGGCGCGGCGACCGGCGCCGCGTCCGCGCGATCGGGCGGACCGGCTGCGGGCCGGGTGCTGGACGTGGGCGGCGCTGCCCGGGGTGTCCGCGGTGGCCGGCGCGGTGATCGGGCAGTCCCTGGCCACCGGCGAGCACCCGCCGACGCGCCGTGGTTCACCACGGCCTACTTCCACCGGCCCGACGAGGTCGCCGGGGAGGCGGCCGAGGCGGGGTTCGAGGCGGTGGGGACGTTCGCGCTGGACAGCACCGCGTGGATGCTGCCCAACGCCGACCTGGAGGCGATCTACGCCGATCTCGCGCACTTCGAGTACCTGATGTGGGCGTTGCGCGAGGTGGAGCGGGAGGAGTCCGCCCCGGGTGCTTCGGCTCACTTGCCGGCGCTGGGGCGCAGGCCGGCGGAGTAGTGTGTGTACTAATGATTAGTGCACAAAGTGTTGAGGACCCGCTCGACCTGGAGCGCCAGGTCTGCTTCGCACTGGCCGTCGCCGCCCGGGACGTCATCGCGCTCTACCGGCCGCTGCTGGAGCCCATGGGGCTCACCCACCCGCAGTACCTGGTGATGCTCGCGCTGTGGGGCGGCACGCCGCTGTCGGTCAAGGAGTTGAGCCGCAAGCTCGCCCTGGACCCCGCGACCCTGTCGCCGCTGCTCAAGCGACTGGAGGCGAGCGGGTACGTGACGCGGTCGCGCGCCGCCTCCGACGAGCGGCAACTGGCCGTGGCACTGACCGACGAGGGGCGGGCGCTGCGCGAGCGGGCGCTGGCCATCCCGCCCGCGATCGTGGAGAGGCTGGGCATGTCACTGGAAGAGCTCCAAGGGCTGCACGCGGTGCTGACCCGCGTCATCGCGGCGGCGGGGCGCTCGTGAAGCCCCCGTTCGCGTTGCGCGCCTGGTACCTGCTCGGTGGCCGGCTGCCGCAGCGGTACCGCGAGTGGGTGTTCCACCAGGCGACCAGGCCGACGTGGCTGCTGTGGTTCGGCGTGCGGATGTTCCTGCAGGTCCTGCCGCTGACGGTGGTGATCGCGCTGGCGCTCGTGCTCGGTCTGGGCGCGCCCCTGCCGCTGGCGCTGGCGTGCGGCTCGCTGGGGCTGGTGGTCGGCGTGTACTTCGGCCTGTCGTACGCGATCGAGAGCACCGACCACCGGATGACCAAGTACGGGTACCGGCGCGGGGCGGCGGCCGCGGTGCGGGACGAGCGGAAGAAGAAGGACCAGGAGCGTTACGAGCGGGTCTGGCGCAATCCGGGTGCTTAACCGGTTGAGCCAGCCTGGCCGGCGGCCGTGCGCGCCCTTCCCGCCGGCGGGACGCCCGAGGTGCGGCCGCACCCGGTGGACAAGTGGGTGACGTGGCTGGACTGGGTGCCGGGGCCGTGTGGCTGGTGACCGCCACCAGCCCGGTGCTGCTGGACTGGGACGGAGTACGCGGAGCGGGAGCTGACGCGCGCGGCCGTGCACTTCAGCGGGCTGGGCGCGGACCGCGGGGTGTTCGAGCGGGTCGTCTTACGAAGCGGTGTCCGGCAGGCGCGGTGCTAGGTGGTGGGCGCGACCGTCTTGCGGCAGGCGGTGACCACGACGTCGTCGTCCTCGGTCAGGTGGCAGATCACGTGGTCGCCCTCCCGCACCTCGGTGTCGAACTCCTTCTTGTCGAGGTACGACTGGTGCCAGTTGTCCGCCCTCAGGTCGGCCGGGCGGCCTTTGACCACGTTGATGTGGTAGCGGGTGTCCTCCACGCCGACGACCACGAACGTCGGGTCGGCTTCGATGGTGCCGCAGGTGCTGTTCAGGCAGACGAGCAGGGTCAGGCCGGCGGCGATCAGGCCCGCGAAGCCGGCCAGGACGAGGAAGACGGTCAGGGCCGCCTTGGCGATCTTGTTCATTCGGTCCCCCGGTGTGGTGTCGTGCTGGGGACGTCCGATGCGGGAGGTGGTTGCCCGGCGTCGGGCACCGACGACACTCGAACACGACGAAGGCCCGGGTCGCCGGACCCGGGCCTTCGTCTCGATGAGCGGGTGACGGGAATCGAACCCGCCTCTACAGCTTGGGAAGCTGTCGTTCTACCAATGAACTACACCCGCCTGCCGTGCAGCACCGATCATACACAGACCCGTCCACCGCCGGGCAACGCCCGCCCACCCCGCGTACCCGCCCACCGCCCCACCCCGCATAGGCTGGGCCCGTGTTGTTGAGCGACCGCGATCTGCGCAAGGAAGTCGACTCCGGCCGCCTGGTCCTGGAGCCCTTCGACGACGCCCTGGTGCAGCCGTCCAGCATCGACGTCCGCCTGGACCGCTTCTTCCGCGTGTTCAACAACACCCGGTACACCCACATCGACCCCGCCGTGCAGCAGGACGACCTCACCACGCTCGTGGAGACCGTCGACGACGAGCCGTTCGTGCTGCACCCCGGCGAGTTCGTGCTCGGCTCCACCTTCGAGCTGGTCACCCTGCCCGACGACCTGGCCGGCCGGTTGGAGGGCAAGTCCTCGCTCGGCCGCCTGGGGCTGCTCACCCACTCCACCGCGGGCTTCATCGACCCCGGCTTCTCCGGCCACATCACGCTGGAGCTGTCCAACGTGGCCAACCTGCCGATCACCCTGCACCCGGGCATGAAGATCGGCCAGCTGTGCCTGTTCCGGCTCAGCAGCTCCGCCGAGTTCCCCTACGGCTCCCGGCAGGCCGGTTCCCGCTACCAGGGCCAGCGCGGGCCCACGCCGTCGCGCGCCCACCTGAACTTCCACCGCACCGACACCAAGCGCTAGAGCCGCAGGTCGCCGTACCTGGCCAGCACCCTGGCCCGCAGCTCCGGGTCGGTGCGCGGCACCGGTTCCAGGAACACCTCGTCCAGTTCGGGGTGGGCCTCGCGCAGCGCCGCGTCGATCCGCACGCACGCCCGCTCCAGCTCGGCCGCGCCCAGCGAGTCGTCGAAGTCGAGCCGCGCGCACAGCAGGACCCGGTCCGTGCCCACCGCCATGGTCAGCAGGTCGACCACCTGCTCCACCTCGGGCACGTCGCGCAGCTCCGCCCACACCGCGCGCACCAGCTGCGGGTCGGCCTGCCGCCCGATCAGCAGCCCCCGGTTGGTCGACGCGAGCGTGTACGCGGCGACCGCGAGCAGGGCGCCGATGAGGATGGACGCGACCCCGTCCCACACCGACGACCCGGTCAGGTGGTGCAGCCCGAGGCCGCCGAACGCCAGCAGCAGCCCGACCAGCGCGGCGGAGTCCTCCATGAACACCGTCTTGACCGTCGGGTCGTCCGACACGCGCAGGAACTCCGGCACGGACCGGTCCTCCTCGCGGGCGCCGCGCCGCACCTGCCGCACGGCCTGCGTCCACGACACCGACTCCAGCGCGAACGCGATCGCCAGCACGACGTAGCCCACCACCGGGCTCGCCTGCTCCTCCGGTTCGCCCAGCACGGTCCGGAAGCCCTCGTAGAACGCGAACACCGCACCCGACACGAAGATCGACACGGCGGCGAGCAGCGACCAGAAGTACCGCTCCTTGCCGTACCCGAACGGGTGCCTGCGGTCGGCGGGCCGCTCGGACCGGCGCAGCGCGGTGAGCAGCAGGGCCTCGGTGAACGTGTCGGCGACCGAGTGCGCGGCCTCCGACATCATCGCCGCCGACCCGGTGATCACGCCCGCGATCGCCTTCATGATCGCGATGGCCAGGTTCACCGCGAGGGCGAGCAGCACGGTCAGCGTGCTCTCCCCGCCACCGCTCTTCGCAGATCCCTGAGGCATGACGACGACGTTAGGCCGGTCCGCCGCGATCCGCGCGTCGCGAGGTGTGACCGGGATCTCGAAACGTTCCGTGCCCGCGTTGCGACGACGAGGTGGACATCCAGACACTTTTGGGGGACACGGCGTGGGGAAGTTGATCAGGGCGGCCGCGGTGGCAGCCGTCGTCGCGGTGCTCGCGCCGGGCGGCGTGGCCGGTGCGCGGGAGAGCGGCACGATCACCATCGAGGGCCTGGTCTACTTCGACCGCAACACCAACGGCCTGCCGGACCCCGGTGAGCGGCCGCTGGCCAACGCCCGCGGGGTGCGGGTGTTCAACGGCGCCACGAAGGAGTTCATCGGCGAGTACGGCACCGACGCCGACGGCCGGTACCGGGTCGAGCTGCCGGACACGCCGCTGGCGATCTACAACCACAACACCGACCTCTACCAGGCCACCTCCCAGTCGTCGTTCCACACCAAGGGCGGCGGCGGCACGTTCGACTTCGGCATCCGGGGCGCCTGGCTGCCCGTCAACTGCTGGCTCGACGACGGCGACGGCGCCTTCAACGGGGAGCCGGCGCCGCCCGGCGGGTGCCCGCTGCGGATCACCGGCGGCCCCGGCGTCGACCGGCCGGTCGACGCGCCCACCGAGCACGGCGACCTGTTCTTCCAGGACGTGCCGGCGGGCGAGTACGAGGTGACCGCCGCGCCGCTGTTCAAGGACGGCCTGGCCCTGGTCGGCGGCACGAACCCGAACCTCGTCGACTGGACCACCTACGCGAAGAAGATCAGCGTCGTGCCCGGGGAGGCCGAGCCGTGGGTCGAGGCGGGCTACGCCCCGGCCACCGGCGACATCGCCGTGGGGGTGCGCGTCGAACCCGCGCGGGAGCGGTACGAGATCGGCGACGAGATCGAGATCGTCGTCCCCGTCACCAACAGGGGCACGGCGCCCGAGCGCGCCACGTTCGTGATCGGCGAGCCCCACGACAAGGTGGAGCGGCTGTCGATCAGCGACAACGCCACCACCGACGCCCCCGGCAGCAACGTGTACCTGCTCAAGGACCGCCTGCTGCCCGGCGCGACGACCGAGGTGCGCGTCAAGGTGCGCATCAAGGCCCGGTTCACCGACGTCAACGTCAGCGCCCGCGCCGTGAACGAGCTGCGGGACGCCGACTTCTCCAACAACGTCGTGGGCGTCCGGGTGCGGGTCGGCGACGACGAGCCCTCCACGACGCCGACGACCGGGTCGACCACGAGCAGCGCGCCGTCTTCGTCCTCATCGGTGCCGCCCACCACCACGACCACCACCGCGGCGGCCGCGGCGTCGGCCGGCAGCGGCCTGGCGGGCACGGGCGCGGCGCCGCTGGGCCTGGCCGCGCTGGGCCTGGTCCTGCTCGGCGGCGGCGCGTTCACCCTGCTGGTGGCGCGCAGGCGCCGCCGCGCCTGACCCGTTCGGGCGAGCGCCACCGCTAGTCTGCGACCGCATGGGCATTCTCGTGCACGTGCTGCTGACGGCGGTGGCGCTCTGGGTCGCCACGCTCGTCCCGGGCATCGACCTGGACCAGGGGGCGTCCACGCCCGCCAAGATCGGCACGCTGATCGGTGTCGCGCTGCTGTTCGGCCTGGTCAACGCGGTGGTCAAGCCGCTGGTGAAGTTCTTCGGCTGCCTGTTCTACGTCGTCACGCTGGGCCTGATCGGCCTGGTGGTCAACGGGCTGCTGTTCTGGCTGACCGGGTGGCTGGCCGGCGAGCTGGGGCTGCCGTTCCGGGTGGGCGGCTTCTGGGCGGCGTTCTTCGGCGCGATCATCGTGGCGCTGGTCGGCTGGGCGCTGAACCTCGCCTACGACCGGGTGGCCGACCGCGACTGACGCGGCGGAGCCCCCTCGGTCGGCCGAGGGGGCTCCGCGGTGGAGGGGATCAGTTCGCCGAGGACGCCTTGTCCTCGTCCGGCAGCGGGGTGCCGGTGGGCGTGGCGTCGGTCGGCACGTCCTGCGCCTCCCGCTCCCTGCCGCGCCGCACGGCGGTCAGCAGGAGCTGCGCCACGTCCACGACCTCGACGTGCGGGCCCGCCGCGCCCTCGTTCTGCCGCGCGGTCACGCCGTCGGTCAGCATCACGCGGCAGAACGGGCAGCCCGTCGCGATCTTCGACGGCGCGGTGCCCAGCGCCTCGTCCACGCGGTCGACGTTGATGCGCTTGCCGATCCGCTCCTCCATCCACATGCGGGCGCCGCCGGCGCCGCAGCACATGGAGCGGTCCGCGTGGCGGGGCATCTCGCGCAGCTTCGCGCCGGACGCGCCGACCAGCTCGCGCGGCGCCTCGTAGACCTTGTTGTGCCGGCCCAGGTAGCACGGGTCGTGGTAGGTGACGTCCTCGGCGACCTCGGCCACCGGCACGAGCCGCCGCTCCCGCACCAGCCGGTTGAGCAGCTGGGTGTGGTGCACGACCTCGTACTGCCCGCCGACCTGCGGGTACTCGTTGGCCAGGGTGTTGAAGCAGTGCGCGCAGGTCACGACGATCTTGCGCTGGCCGGGGGGGCGCCCGTCGAAGACGGTGTTGAGCACCTCGACGTTCTGCTGCGCCAGCATCTGGAACAGGAACTCGTTGCCCGCGCGCCGCGCCGGGTCGCCGGAGCAGGACTCCTCCGGGCCGAGCACGGTGTACTTCACGCCCGCGGTGTGCAGCAGCTCGGCGACGGCCCGCGTGGTCTTCTTCGCCCGGTCCTCGAACGCGCCGGCGCAGCCGACCCAGAACAGGTACTCGGTGTCACCCAGGTCGCCGTCGAACACGGGCACCTCGAAGTCCAGGCCCTCGGCCCAGGCCAGGCGGTCGCGGGAGTTCTGGCCCCACGGGTTGCCCTTGTTCTCCAGGTTCTTGAACATGCCGCCCAGCTCGGACGGGAAGTTCGACTCGATCAGCACCTGGTAGCGGCGCATGTCGACGATGTGGTCGACGTGCTCGATGTCCACCGGGCACTGCTCGACGCACGCGCCGCAGGTGGTGCAGGACCACAGCACCTCGGGGTCGATGACGCCCAGCTCGTCCGGGCCGCCGACCAGCGGGCGCTCGGACTCGGCCATCGCCAGCACGTCGACGGACTCCAGGCGCTTCTTGTAGTCCTCGTACTTGTCCTCGACCAGGCCGACCTCGTCGCCGGCCATGTCGCGGCGGCCGCCCGCCAGCAGGTAGGGGGCCTTGGCGAACGCGTGGTCGCGCAGCTGGGTGATCACCAGCTTGGGCGAGAGCGGCTTGCCGGTGTTCCACGCCGGGCACTGGGACTGGCAGCGGCCGCACTCGGTGCAGGTGCTGAAGTCCAGCCAGCCCTTCCAGGTGAAGTCCTCGACCCTGCCGACGCCGAAGGTGTCCGTGTCGGGGTCGGCCTCCTCCAGGTCGAGGACCTTGCCGCCGCTCATCATGGGCTTGAGCGCGCCGAGGGCGACGCCGCCGTCGTCCTCGCGCTTGAAGTAGATGTTGAAGAACGCGCTGAACCGGTGCCACGCGATGCCCATGGTCAGGTTCTTGCCGACCACGACCAGCCACACCATCGCCGACAGCAGCTTGACCGCGGCCATCACCGACACCCAGTCGGGGCTGGCGGGCAGGACGTTCGACAGCGGCGCGGTGACGAAGGACGACCACAGCGGCGGGTCCTCCAGGCCGGCGGCCTGCTTGAACGCCTTCACGCCGAGGATGCCGAGGCCCTCGATGACGACGACGGCCTCGACGAAGTAGGCGGACTTGAAGCTGGAGCCCGCGAACCGGGACAGCCGGTCGGCGCGGCGGGGGTGGTTGAGCTGGCGGATGACCGCGAGCGCGACGCCGCCGACGACGGTGCCCAGGCCCAGCAGCTCGACCAGCAGCGCCCACACCGACCAGGTGCCGATCACCGGCCAGTGGAAGCCCGGGTAGAACACCTCGCCGTATGCCTCGAACAGCACGAGGGAGCCGATCAGGAAGCCCCACATGACCATCCAGTGCCACGGGGCGACCTTGCGGAACTTGGCCATCCGGGTGTGCGCGACGAACTCGACGACCAGGGTTTTCAGGCGCGGCCAGAACGGGCCGCTGCGCGTCGGGTCGGGTTGGCCGAGCCGGATGATCCGGATCATCCGCACGACACCGGCGACGAACAGACCCCAGGCGAACACGCTGACGGCGACGCCGATGGCGCCGAGGGTGAGCTGGAGGGCTCCCATTGTGGTGGCGGCCTTTCTCGTCCGTGCTCCTGGCTGGGCAGCCTACGCCCGATTACTGATCAGTAACCACTTGGGCGTGGCGGATCGCATAGTGGCCGGTACCGTTGTTGAACAGGTGTTCAACTTCTTGGGGGTCGGCTCTCGTGCTCGTCTACCTGGTGCTTGCCGTCGCGATCATCGGTGAGGTGACCGCCACCGTGTCGCTGAAGCTGTCCGAGGGGTTCAGCAGGCCGATTCCCTCGATCGTGGTCGTCGTGGGGTATGTGACCGCGTTCACCGCGCTGGCCAAGGTGCTCCAGCTGGGCATGCCCATCGGCGTGGCCTACGCGATCTGGTGCGCGTTCGGCGTCGCGGCGGTCGCGGGCATCGGCGCGGTGCTGTTCAAGGAGCCGCTGAACGCGACGGTGGTGGTCGGGATGCTGCTGGTGATCGCCGGCGTGGTCACCATCGAGCTGGGCGGCAATGGCCCCTCGTCCTGACGCCCCGCCGCGCCCCGACGGCCGGCGGGCGCGCGGCGAGCGGCGGCGCGGGGAGCTGCTGGAGGCGACGCTGCGGGTCGTGGCGCGCGACGGCGTGGCCGGGGTGAGCCACCGGTCGGTGGCGCGCGAGGCGGGCGTGCCGCCGACGTCGGCCACCTACTACTACGCGACCCTGGACGACCTGCTCGTCGCCGCGCTCACCTGGTCGGCGGAGCGGACGGCTTCGAGTTTCCGCAGCGTCGCCCCGACGCCCGCGGCCGTGGCGCGGTTCGTCGCCGACGCGGCGGGCGCGCACCGGGAGCGGACCCTCGCCGGGTACGAGCTGTACCTGCTGGCCGCGCGCCGACCGGAGCTGCGGGCGGCGGCCCGGCGGTGGTCCGACCTGGTGGCGGGCCTGGTCGGGCCGCGGGACCCGGTGGCGCTGCGGGCGCTGCTCGCGGCGCTGGACGGGCTGCTGGTCCAGGCGCTGATCGCCGATTCCCCGCCGGTGGTGGAGGACCTCGAACGGGTCGTGTCCCTTCTGATGCCCGGTGGATGACCTTCGCGCGGGACACTGGTCGCATGAGGTTCGCCGGGCGTGAGTCGTGGCAGGTGTCGCACGGGACGAATCAGGCGGTCAACACGGCCCTGTTCGTCCGCGACACGCTGGCGCTCTCGGTCGACACCGTGCCCGAGCTGCCCGGGCTGGACCCGTCGGTCCCCGTGGTGGTCCCGGCGGGCGTCGACCGCGCGGCGGCGGCCGAGGAGTGGCTGGGCTGGTGGGCCGACGTGCTCGACCACGCCCGCACCGAGATGCCGTCGGGCTCCCCGGACGACCCGGCGGGCCCGTCGCTGCGCCTGCGGCCCGCGCTGCGCGCCGCCGTCCTGGCCCTGAGCCGGCCCGCCGCCGAGTACGACCACCGCAACGCCGCCACCCGCAACGCCCTGCCGGTCGGCGAGGTGGTGCGCGGCGTCGAGCACCGGCTGGGCCGCTACGTCCGCCCGTTCCGCCTGGTGATCACCGAGGTGCCGGTGCAGGGCCTGGTCTGGGAGCGCATGACCGACTCGCACGTGATCGCCTCCCAGCGCTTCCTCAGCGACCCGACCCTCTCCGCGCCCGCCCTCCGCGCCACCGTGGAAACCCTCGCCTGACCCCACCCCCTCCCGCGCGTGTCCTCCACCCGGACACCGCGTGTCCTCCGTTCAGGCACCGCGAGTCCTCCACCCGGACACCGGCGCCGCGAACCGGAGTGGAGGACTCGCGGTGCCGGAGTGGGGGACACGCGGGGGTAGGGACAACCCCAGGGGCGGGTCGGGGGTCTTCCCGATGGGCCGCGGTGCCCCGGCCGCCTAGCTTGGACGCAGCGACTTGAGGCCGAGGGGGCGTTGTGGTGGTCAAGCGGATCGGGTTGGCGGCTGTCGTGGCGGTGATCGCGGCGGTGGCGCTGACGTCCTGCGTCCGGCTGGTCGAGCACGGCTTCCGGGACCAGCACACCGTGGGCGACCGGATCACCGAGGTCCGGGTGGACAACGGCTCCGGCGACGTCACGGTGCGCGGCCGCGCCGACGGCACCGCCACCTCCACCGACGTCCGCCGCTTCGTCGGCTACCCCAAGGGCGGCGCCAAGCCCGAGGGCCTGTTCCACCGGGTCGAGGGCACCACGCTGGTCCTCGGCGGCTGCGGCAACCGCTGCTACGTCGACTACGACGTCGTCCTGCCCTCCACCGACGTCCGCGTCACCGGCGGGAACGGCTCCGGCGACGTGCGCTTCGAGGCCGTGGCCGCGGTCGAGGTGGACCTCGGGTCGGGCGACGTGGCGCTCAAGCAGGTCTCCGGCCCGGTGCGCCTGGACAACGACTCGGGCGACCTGGAGGCCGCGGACGTCACCGGCGACCTCGTCGCCCGGACCGGTTCGGGCAACATCTCCCTGTCCGGCATGCGCGGCGCGGTCACGCTCGAAAGCCGTTCCGGCGACGTGGACGTCCGGATGGCCGCGGCGACCTCGGTCCGCGCCGAGACGGGCAGCGGCAACGTCACCGTGCACCTGCAGCCCGCGTCCTACCGGGTGGACGTGGGCACGGGCAGCGGCGACCAGGACGTCGCCGTCGCCAACGACCCCGACGCCGCCTCCGAGCTGTTCCTGCGCACGAGCAGCGGTGACGTGGCGGTCCGCGTCGCCCAGCCGGCCCCCTGACCGTCGTTCTCGCCCGACAGCGGCGCGCAGGCGATCACCCGCCCTGCGCGCCGCACAGCCGTGCCCACCCCGCCAGCTCCACCCGTTCCCCCAGCGTGCGGCCGGTGCGCCCACGCGGCGAAGCAGTCCTCGCGGCCACCTCGGAGTGGCCCGGATCACGTCGATCCGGGAACACCCGCCCCGCCCCCGTCGTTGGACGGAGCAGAAAGGTTGAGCCCAGTGGACTCAAGTCCGGCCTCCCTGGCAAACTTGAGCCGACACCGCTCAACGCGGGGCTCTCACAAACGCACTACCAGGAGGAATCCAATGGCGCGAGCGGTCGGCATCGACCTGGGGACGACCAACTCCGTCGTCGCGGTTCTCGAGGGTGGCGAGCCGACGGTGATCGCCAACTCCGAGGGTTCGCGCACGACCCCGTCCATCGTGGCCTTCGCCAAGAACGGCGAGGTGCTCACCGGGCAGCCCGCCAAGAACCAGGCGGTGACCAACGTCGACCGGACGATCCGGTCGGTCAAGCGGCACATCGGCACCGGGTGGACCACCGAGATCGACGGCAAGCAGTACACGCCGCAGGAGATCAGCGCGCGCGTGCTCATGAAGCTCAAGCGCGACGCCGAGGCGTACCTGGGCGAGGAGATCACCGACGCCGTGATCACCGTGCCCGCCTACTTCGAGGACGCGCAGCGCCAGGCCACCAAGGAGGCCGGCCAGATCGCGGGCCTCAACGTGCTGCGCATCGTCAACGAGCCCACCTCCGCCGCCCTGGCCTACGGCCTGGACAAGGGCGAGAAGGAGCAGACCATCCTGGTCTTCGACCTCGGTGGCGGCACCTTCGACGTCTCGCTGCTGGAGCTGGGCGACGGCGTGGTCGAGGTCCGCGCCACCAGCGGCGACAACCACCTCGGCGGCGACGACTGGGACCAGCGCATCGTCGACTGGCTGGTCGACCGGTTCAAGCAGAGCAACGGCATCGACCTGACCAAGGACAAGATGGCGCTGCAGCGCATCCGCGAGGCCGCCGAGAAGGCCAAGATCGAGCTGTCCAGCTCGATGCAGGCCAACATCAACCTGCCCTACATCACCGTCGACGCGGACAAGAACCCGCTGTTCCTCGACGAGACGCTGTCCCGCGCCGAGTTCCAGCGCATCACCAACGACCTGCTGGAGCGCACCCGCGCCCCGTTCAACAACGTGATCAAGGACGCCGGCATCAGCGTCGGCGACATCGACCACGTGGTGCTCGTCGGCGGCTCGACCCGCATGCCCGCCGTGGCCGAGCTGGTCAAGGAGCTGACCGGCGGCCGCGAGCCCAACAAGGGCGTGAACCCGGACGAGGTCGTCGCGGTCGGCGCCGCCCTGCAGGCCGGCGTCCTCAAGGGCGAGGTCAAGGACGTCCTGCTGCTCGACGTCACCCCGCTGTCCCTGGGCATCGAGACCAAGGGCGGCGTGATGACCAAGCTCATCGAGCGCAACACCACGATCCCGACCAAGCGCTCCGAGATCTTCACCACCGCCGACGACAACCAGCCGTCCGTGCAGATCCAGGTCTTCCAGGGCGAGCGCGAGTTCGCCCGCGACAACAAGAAGCTCGGCATGTTCGAGCTGACCGGCCTCCCGCCGGCCCCGCGCGGCGTCCCGCAGATCGAGGTCACCTTCGACATCGACGCCAACGGCATCGTGCACGTCTCCGCCAAGGACATGGGCACCGGCAAGGAGCAGTCGATGACCATCACCGGCGGCTCGGCGCTGCCGAAGGACGACATCGACCGCATGATCAAGGACGCCGAGGCGCACGCCGAGGAGGACAAGCGCCGCCGCGAGGAGGCCGAGGTCCGCAACCAGGCCGAGACGCTGGTCTACCAGACGGAGAAGGTCGTCAAGGAGAACGACGACAAGATCCCGGCCGAGGTCAAGGACAAGGTCAAGGCCGCCATCGAGGAGACCAACGAGGCCCTCAAGGGCACCGACATCGCCAAGGTCCGGACCGCGGTGGAGAAGCTGGCCACCGAGTCCCAGGCCATCGGCCAGTCCCTGTACGCCAACGCCGCGCCGACCCCCGACGCCGCGGGCGGCACCACCACCGGTGACGCGCCCAAGGCCGACGACGTGGTCGACGCCGAGATCGTGGACGAGGACGACAAGAAGTGACCCGGCCCGAAGAGCAGCCCCACGTGGTGGTGCGCGACCGCAGGCGCATCGACCCCGAGACGGGGGAGGTCCGCACCGCCCCCGAAGGCGAGGACACCCCCGTCGAGGCCCCGGAGCAGGACGGGCAGGACGAGCAGCCGGAGCAGGCCGAGGGCGGCAGGCACGCCGCCCCCGACCTGCCCGACGACGACACCCCCGTCGCCGACGACCCGACCGTCGCGCTGAAGGCCCAGCTCGACGAGCGGACCGCCGACCTCCAGCGGCTCACCGCGGAGTACGCCAACTACCGCAAGCGCGTCGAGCGCGACCGGGAACTGGTGATCGCCACGGCCAAGTCGCAGGTCGCGGGCGAACTGCTCGGCGTGCTCGACGACATCGAGCGCGCCGGCGCCCACGGCGACCTCGTCGGCGCGTTCAAGGCGGTGGCCGACAAGCTGGTCGGCTCCCTGCACGGCATCGGCCTGGAACCCTTCGGGCACGAGGGCGAGGAGTTCGACCCGGCCGTCCACGAGGCCGTGCAGCACAGCACGTCCCCGGACGTCAGCGGACCCACCGTCACCGCCGTGCTCCGCCGCGGCTACCGGTACGGCGAGCGGGTCCTGCGGCCCGCGCTCGTCGCCGTCACCGACCACGAGCCCGGGGCGCCCGCCCAGGACCAGACCGAAGAGAACTGAAAGAAAGGGGGGTGATGTCCGGTGAGTGCTAGGGACTGGATCGAGAAGGACTTCTACCGCGAACTGGGCGTCTCCTCCGACGCCTCGGCGGACGAGATCAAGCGGGCGTACCGCAAGCTGGCGCGGGAGCTGCACCCCGACGCCAACCCGGGCGACGCCAAGGCCGAAGCGCGGTTCAAAGCCGTGTCCGAGGCATACGGCGTGCTGTCGGACGCCGCCAAGCGCAAGCAGTACGACGAGGCCCGTCGGCTGTTCGCGGGCGGCGGCGGCTTCCCCGGCGGGTTCGGCGCCGGCAACAGCGGCTTCGACGTGGGCGACCTGTTCGGCCGCACCGGCGCCCAACCCGGCGGCATGGGCGGCCTCGGCGACCTCCTCGGCGGGCTGTTCAACCGCCGGGGGGGCACGTCCGCCTCCGCCACCCGCCCGAGGCGCGGCGACGACGTCGAGACCGACGTCCGGATCGACTTCACCGAGGCCGTCCGCGGGGCCACCGTGCCCCTCCGGCTGTCCAGCCCGGCGAGCTGCGGCACGTGCGCCGGCTCCGGCGCACGACCCGGCACCACCCCGCGCACCTGCCCCACCTGCGGCGGAGCCGGACTGGTCACCCGCAGCCAGGGCGCGTTCGCGTTCTCCGAACCGTGCGCCGACTGCCGGGGCACCGGCCGGATCGTCGACGACCCCTGCCCCGAGTGCGGCGGCGACGGCGTCAGCACCAAGACCCGCACGCTCACCATCCGCATCCCGGCGGGCGTCGACGACGGGCAGAAGATCCGACTCGCCGGCCAGGGCGAACCGGGCCGCAACAACGGCCCCGCGGGCGACCTGTACGTGCGCGTGCACGTCAACCCGCACCCCGTGTTCGGCAGGACCGGCAACGACCTGACCCTCACCGTGCCGGTCACCTTCCCGGAACTCGCCCTCGGCACCACGTTGACCGTGCCCACGCTCGACGGCAAGGTGACGTTGAGGGTGCCCCCGGGCACCGCGAGCGGAAGGGTGCTGCGAGCCAAGGGCAAGGGCATCACCAGGCGCGACGGCCAGGTCGGCGACCTGCTGATCACGCTGCAGGTGGCGGTGCCCAACAACATGGACGCCGCGGCACGAGAGGCGTTGGAGCAGTACGCGTCGGCAACGGCCCGGCACGATCCGCGGGCCGAGCTCAACGCGATGGTGGAGAAGAGGTCGGTGTGAGCTTCCCGTTCCCGCCCGGAACCGACGAGGACACCCCGTTCTTCGTGATCTCCGTGGCGGCGCAGCTCTCCGGTCTGCACGCGCAGACGCTGCGGTCCTACGACCGGATGGGGCTGGTGTCGCCGGGGCGCACGACCGGTGGTGGGCGCCGGTACTCGATGCGCGACATCGTGCTGCTGCGCGAGGTGCAGCGGTTGTCGCAGGAGGAAGGCGTCAACCTCGCGGGGATCAAGCGGATCATCGAGCTGGAGAACGAGGTCGGCGCGCTGCGCGCCAGGGTGCAGGAGCTGACCGAGGAACTGGCCTCCGCCCTGGCGGCGGCCGAGCAGGCGGCGGCGTCGGTGCACGCCTCGTACCGGCGTGAACTGGTGCCGGTGCGGCACGAGACCGCGTTGGTGGTGTGGAAGCCGAAGCCGAAGCGCTGAAACTTCCGATCACTCGATGGGGTGGTCGATGTACGGAAACGGTGTTACCGATCATCGGTTGCACATGAGGAACCCCGCGACCACCCCACACCACCCCGCCACACCACCCCGCCACCGCCCCCGACCCGACGACGCCACCACTACCGACCGGCCAGCCTTCGACCGGCCAGGCCCACCCGCCACCCATCACCCACGGATCCCCACCCCGCCGACGGCTCGCCCCGGACTCCCCGACCGCGCTCCCGGATCAGGCCCAGCTCGGGCTCGGCCCGAGTTGTCCACAGGTCCAGCCTCGGAGGTGGCGTGCCGCACGCGAGCGGTCGAGGATGGAGGTGGTCGGGACTGATCGGCTGTGGACCGGTGGGCCGGGTTGCGAACCGCACCGCTCAGCCGCAAGTCAGGACAGGTGTGGATTGGTGAGGGGTGGATCGGGCACGGGTCGGTGCGAGGGCATGGGGTGAAGCGCGCGGAAGCTGATCGCAGGGCTGGGTGAGTCGGTCCTGACGCGGGGCGAGCAGGCCGTGGCGAGTATCGGCGCGGTGCATCCTCGCTCAGCGCAGGGCATTCCGCTCAGCGCAGGGCGGGCGTCCCCAGGCGGTTGCAGGGGCGATCCGGCCGCGCGGTGGCGGACCGACCCGGCCACGCTGGGCTGGTTGATCTGGTCGATCTGGTCGCGCTGGGCGTCGATCTGGCCGCGCTGGGCTGGTCGGTCTGGCGCGCGGACCGCCCGCTTGGTGCGTTTGCCCAGGTCAGTCCAGCGTGAAGGGGTCGTACTTGATCCGGTCCAGCGGGGTGCCCGCCACGAGCATGCGCGACACCGTGGCCCGGATCATCGACGGCGAGCCGCAGACCAGCACGTCGCGGTCCTCCCACGCCCCGTAGCGGGTGACGACGTCGGCGAGGGTGCCCTGCTCGACGCCGCGGGCGCCCGGGTCCGACTCCAGCACCGGCACGACGGTCAGCCAGGGGTTCGTCGTCGCGAACCGCTGGAGGTTGTCCAGGTCGTACAGGTCGTCGCGGGTTCGGCCGCCCACGAACAGGTGAACGCGGGGGTTCTCGCCCCACTGCGCCATCTCGTCCACGATCGCGTGCATCGGCGCCACGCCGGTGCCGCCGGCGACCATGAGCACGTCGCGCCCGGACTTGCGGTCCACGCCCAGCCGCCCCATCGGGGGGCCGATCCGCCAGACGTCACCCGCCTGGGTGTGGCCGACGATCGACCGGCTGACCCAGCCGCCCTCGACCGAGCGGATGTGGAACTCGATGATGCCGTCCTCGCGCGGGGCGTTGGCGGGCGAGTAGTACCGCCACAGGCGCGCGCGCTGGGGCGTCTCGACGCTCACGTACTGCCCCGCGCGGTACCCGACCGGGTGATCCGGCTGGAGCCGCACGACGGCCAGGTCCCAGCTGACCCGCTGGTGCTCCAGCACGGTCGCGTGCCAGTACGCCGGACCCTCGTCCGCCGCGGCGGCCTCCTGCATGGAGCGGGCCATGATCGTGTACGCCTCGGCCCACGCCATCTCGACCTGCGGCGTCCACGCGGGGCCCGCGTACTTCTTGATCGACGCGAGCAGCGCCGTGCCGACCGACTCGTAGTGCACGTTGACCACGCCGAACTTGCGGTGGTCGCGCCCGAGCTGCCGCAGGAACGGGATCAGGTCGTCCGGGCGGTCGACCATCTGCACGACGTGCACCAGCGCGCGGAGCAGCCGGCTGCGCTGGACCTCCATGTTCACCGGGAACATCTCGCGGGTCGCCGGTGCCAGGCTGAAGAGCATGCCGTAGAAGAACTTCGCGACCTCATCGGAGCGCGGCTCCACCACCGCGAAGCTCTCCCGGATCATCCGCACCATGGCGGTGACCCCCGGGGGCGGCTCTCGGCGCGGAGGGCTCGGGATGGGGCTCAACACAGCGTTCGCAGTCATGGTCCGGGCGCAGTCTCCACGTTTCTGGCGGCGCCAGCAAGGCGCTACGTCCTCGTCAAGCTTCCATCCCCGACGGAGGGACATTAACCCGTCAACTGCCTGGTTGACTCCTTGATGCCACCTTCGAGTGCTGTCCGGTCACGGACGGTCGCAAGTCGCTCCGGCCAACGGGTGGACATTCCCTTATAGGTATACCGAAACCGAGGCTTGTGGCCCACCCCCAGACGTACCGATGGGTATGGGGGAGTACGAGGGCCTGGCCCTCGAGGCCCGCTCAACGCCGGCTTCAGGCGCCCGGCGACGTCCGGTTGCCGCCGCCTCGGGGTGGGCGCACGCTGGTGGTCCGGGGAGCCGGTGAGCGGATCCGGTGAGGCTGTGGATACCGATCGTGCCCTTTTCCGCACTACTGCGGAGAGGCATATGCGCCTGTGGATGCGCACCTGGGGATTGTGGACAACTTGCGACTGGCTGTGGACAACCGGCTACGACATGTGGGTGACCTGGTCGAAACTGTGGGTAACGGCCTGGGGCGAGGGTCGGCCGGAGAGCAAGTTGCACTCAGCAACCTGCACGCGACGCCGCAGGTGAGGTGATGTGCGAGGGGCGAGGGGGAAGGGCGAGGGAGAGGGGCGAGGGGGAAGGGCGAGGGGGAGGCCGAGGGCGGCGGACTGCTGTCTCGCGCCGCCGCTCGACCACCGCTGTCCGGCTGTCCCCGCGATGCTCGGTGCCGAGACCGCGCCCCAGGGCAAGCGCCTTGCCGGGCCATGGGTCCGAATGTCAAGCCGAACGTCGGGTCGAACCCCAGGCCGAACGTCGGGCCGAACCCAAGCCGAACCCCAAGTCGAACCCCAGGCCGAGCGCCAACCCGAACCTCCCCCTCGCCTCAGACCTGCGCCGCCCGCTCGGCCGCGCTCCGCTCGATGCAGAACTCGTTCCCCTCGGGGTCGGCCAGCACGACCCACCCGCTCCCGTCCGCCCGCCGCTGGTCGTCCACCAGCGTCGCCCCGACCCCCAGCAACCGCTCGACCTCCTCGTCGCGCGTCGTCTCGGCCCGGAGGTCCAGGTGCACCCGGTTCTTGACCGTCTTCCCCTCCGGCACCTGGATGAACAGCAGCCCGTGCCCGCCGGGCAGCCCGATGTACGCCTCCGGGTCGCCTGGGTTGTCGTCGTCCGCCAGCGGCCGCCCGAGGACCTGGCTCCAGAACCGGCCCAGCTCGTAAGCGTCCCGGCAGTCGAACGTGATGTTGTGCAGCAGAGAGGTCATGCGCAGATCTTCATGCGTTCGCCGCCCCACCGCACCGGCTTTACCGGCCCTCCCAGTGACCCAAGACACACCACTGGCACAGGTTGAGCGGAACAGGCTCAACTTTCCTGACGTTGAGCAGGGTGACGGCCGGTGCGGAACGCTGGCCCCTGCACGAATCGCCGACCGAGGTGAGGAATGGACGCTTTCAACCCGACCACGAAGACCCAGCAGGCCGTGTCCGCCGCCGTCCAGGCGGCGACCATCGCGGGCAACCCGGACGTCACCTCCATCCACCTCCTCGGCGCGCTCCTGGCCCAGGGCGACGGCCTGGCCGCCCCCCTGCTCGGCGCCGTCGGCGCGGACCCCAAGCAGGTCCACAAGGAGCTGGAGCAGCTCTCCCGCGCCCTGCCCGCGGCCACCGGCTCGTCCGTGTCCGCACCCCAGTTCTCCCGCGACGCGGTCCGCGTGCTGTCCCGCGCGCAGGAACTCGCCACCGAGATGGGCGACGAGTACGTCTCCACCGAGCACCTGCTCGTCGGCCTCGCCCAGCACGGCGGCCAGGTCACCGACCTGCTCAAGCGCCACGGCGCCACCCCCGAGGCCCTGCGGGACGCGTTCGGCCGGGTCCGCGGCTCCGCCCGGGTCACCAGCCCCGACCCCGAGGGCACCTACCAGGCCCTGGAGAAGTACGGCGTCGACCTGACCGAACGCGCCCGCAAGGGCGAGCTGGACCCGGTCATCGGCCGCGACACCGAGATCCGCCGCGTCGTGCAGGTGCTGTCCCGCCGCACCAAGAACAACCCCGTGCTGATCGGCGAGCCCGGCGTCGGCAAGACCGCCATCGTCGAGGGCCTGGCCCAGCGCGTGGTCGCCGGCGACGTGCCGGAGTCGCTCAAGGGCAAGCGCGTGGTCGCGCTCGACCTCGGCGCGATGGTCGCCGGCGCCAAGTACCGCGGCGAGTTCGAGGAACGCCTGAAGGCCGTGCTCAAGGAGATCACCGACTCCGCCGGCCAGGTCATCACCTTCATCGACGAACTTCACACGATCGTGGGCGCCGGTGCGGGCGGCGACTCCGCCATGGACGCCGGCAACATGATCAAGCCGATGCTGGCGCGCGGCGAGCTGCGCATGGTCGGCGCGACCACCCTGGACGAGTACCGCGAGCGCATCGAGAAGGACCCCGCCCTGGAGCGCCGCTTCCAGCAGGTCCTGGTCGGCGAGCCGTCCGTCGAGGACACCATCGGCATCCTGCGCGGCCTCAAGGAGCGCTACGAGGTGCACCACGGCGTGCGCATCACCGACGCCGCCCTGGTCGCCGCCGCCACCCTGTCCGACCGCTACATCACCGCCCGCTTCCTGCCGGACAAGGCGATCGACCTGGTCGACGAGTCCGCGTCCCGCCTGCGCATGGAGATCGACTCCCGCCCGGTCGAGATCGACGAGGTCGAGCGCGCCGTGCGGCGGCTGGAGATCGAGGAGATGGCGCTGGCCAAGGAGTCGGACCCGGCCTCGGTCGACCGGCTGGCCGCGCTGCGCGCCGAGCTGGCCGAGAAGCGCGAGGAGCTGTCCGCGCTCACCGCCCGCTGGCAGAACGAGAAGACCGCCATCGAGAAGGTCCGCGACCTCAAGGAGCAGCTGGAGCAGCTGCGCGGCGAGTCGGAGCGCGCCGAGCGCGACGGCGACCTGGGCCGTGCCGCCGAGCTGCGCTACGGCCGCATCCCGGCCCTGGAGAAGGAGCTGGAGGAGGCCACCCGCACCACGCAGGACGCCGCGGTGATGCTCAAGGAGGAGGTCGGCCCGGACGACGTGGCCGACGTGGTCTCCGCCTGGACCGGCATCCCGGCGGGCCGCCTGCTGGAGGGCGAGACCGCGAAGCTGCTGCGCATGGAGGACGAGCTGGCCAGGCGCGTGGTCGGCCAGTCCGAGGCCGTGCGCGTGGTGTCGGACGCGGTCCGGCGCACCCGCGCGGGTGTCGCCGACCCGGACCGGCCCACCGGCTCGTTCCTGTTCCTCGGCCCCACCGGCGTGGGCAAGACCGAGCTGGCCAAGGCGCTGGCGGAGTTCCTGTTCGACGACGAGCGGGCGATGATCCGCATCGACATGAGCGAGTACTCCGAGAAGCACTCGGTGGCCCGCCTCGTCGGCGCGCCCCCCGGCTACGTCGGCTACGACCAGGGCGGGCAGCTCACCGAGTCCGTCCGCCGCCGCCCGTACAGCGTGGTGCTGCTGGACGAGGTGGAGAAGGCCCACCCGGACGTGTTCGACGTGCTGCTCCAGGTCCTCGACGACGGCCGGCTCACCGACGGCCAGGGCCGCACGGTGGACTTCCGCAACACCATCCTGGTGCTGACCTCGAACCTCGGCTCGCAGGTCATCGCGGACGCCACGCTGGACGACCGGCAGCGCCAGGACGCGGTCCTGACCGTGGTCCGCGCCCACTTCAAGCCGGAGTTCCTCAACCGGCTCGACGACGTGGTGGTGTTCCGCGCGCTGGCCACCGAGGAGCTGACCGCGATCGTGGACATCCAGGTCGACCGCCTGGCCCGGCGCCTGGCCCAGCGGCGGCTGACCCTGGAGGTCACCCCGGCCGCCCGCGACTGGCTCGCCCTCAACGGCTTCGACCCGGTCTACGGCGCCCGGCCGCTGCGCCGGCTGGTGCAGTCGGCCATCGGCGACCAGCTGGCCAAGGAACTGCTCGCGGGCGAGGTCCGCGACGGTGACACGGTGAAGGTGGACGTGGTCGACGACCAGTCCGGGCTGATCGTCGGGCGGTCCTGACGGCCGGTCGGCGCCGACGGCCGGTCGGCGCCGGCTGATCAGGGCCGACGCCGGCTGGACGGCCCGGTGGGCCGGGCCTGGACGACCGCTGGTGGGTCGGGCTCGCTGCGCGGGGGTCCCCGCCAAGGGCAGGGGGTCGGCAAAGTCTTTTGTGCTGGTGGTGAGGCGGGCACGGCACCCCGTGGTGATCATGTGATTGTCGAAGTCGCATGACCGGGGGGTGTCGTGCCCGCCTCGTTGTCGTGCCTGATGGCCGCGGTGCCGGTCGAGTGGTCGGCACCGGCCGCCGAGCGGGTCGGTGACCCGCGGGTTTTTCCGGCCGGGGTGCCCGATCCGCGCAAGGCGCGCGGTGTTCGACATTCGTTGGTGCCGGTGCTGGTGGTGGCCGCGGCGGCGGTGGACGGCAAGTCGCCGGCCGGCACCCACGGCCGTGCCGCCCACCCCGCCCGCGTCACCACGCTCGTGCGCGGCCACCGGGACGTCGAAAACCGCCTGCACCGGGTCCGCGACGCCGCCTGCGACGAAGACCGCTCCCGCGTCCGCACCAGCAACGCGCCCCGCCTGCCGGCGGGTACGACATCGATCGCCGGTCGAGGCCGGTGCTGTTCGTCGCCCGGGCCCGGTGACCGACTGCCGGCGCGGCCCGGGTGCCGATCACCCACGCCGATCACCCACAAGGCCGCGCGCCCCACCGATCGGCCCCCACCCCGACGCCCCCGCGTGACCGATCGTGTCGACCCGACCCCGCGACCCGGGCCTTCGAGTAACAGCTTGATCCGAATGCGCGAACCGCGCCGCCGGTGATCTTCGATTGTGCAGCCCGGCCCGCTACTCTCGCACCGTGGGCATACCGGCGTGGGTCTGGTTCACCGTCGCCGCGGTCGCGGGCGTCGCGGGGTTCGCCCTGCTCGCCACCGACCGGGCGCAACGAACCGCAC
The DNA here is from genome assembly GCF_009498035.1 of Saccharothrix syringae. Lineage (NCBI taxonomy): Bacteria > Bacillati > Actinomycetota > Actinomycetes > Pseudonocardiales > Pseudonocardiaceae > Saccharothrix > Saccharothrix syringae. Next base: position 10,748,327 of record NZ_CP034550.1, on the reverse strand, counting down.
GAAACCGCGAACGCCGCCGCTGGGCGGCGCTGCGCGGCTGGCAGTTCGAGGAGACCGACCACGTGCTGCCCACCCGCTGGGAGAGCGGCGCGATCGCCTACTACGGCGCCGGCGTGGCCAAGGACGTGGTGGCGGGCTCGACGTTCACCGCGGACGGCCGCCGGCAGGTCTACGTGCTCGACCACGAGACCGGCGGCAAGGTCAACTCCGTGCTGGTGGGCGTGCGCTGCCGCCGCGCGCTGCCGGTGGTCGTGGAGCTGTGGCTGCCCAGCGTGCCGTTCCAGCGCGACCAGATGCCCGACCTGCTCGGCCCGGTCGGCTCCCGCTACGCGTTCGTCAGCGAGCTGCCCGCCGCGCGCAAGCTCATCAACCCCGACCTGGTGGACGCCGCCGAGGAGATCGGCGCGGACGTCACCGTCGTGTGGCTGGAGAACGACTGGGTGCTGGCCGCCGCGCCGCCCGGGTCGACGCCGGCCCGCCTGGAGCGGCTGCTGCGCGACCTGGGCGAGCTGGCCGACGTCGTCGACCCGTTCGACGCCGACGACGAGTCCGACACCGGTGGCGAGGTCCACCGGCCGCAGTTCGGGCGCAAGCAGTGACGCCGCCGACCGCCCTGGTCACCGGCGCGTCTTCCGGCATCGGGGCCGCGTTCGCCCGCCGGCTCGCGGCGGAGGGGCACGACCTGGTGCTGGTCGCCCGCGCGGCGGACCGGCTGGAGGAGCTGGCGGCCCGGCTGCGCAACGCGCACGGCATCACCGCCGAGGTGCTGCCCGCCGACCTGGCCACCGCGGCGGGCCGGGAGGCCGTCGCCGACCTGCTGGCCGGGCGGGAGGTGGACCTGCTGGTCAACAACGCGGGCTTCGCCCTGGCCGGCGACTTCGCCACCGCCGACCCGGCGGCGCTGGAGTCGCAGACGGACGTCAACGTCATCAGCGTGCTGCGGCTGACCCGCGCGGCGCTGCCCGGCATGGTCGCGCGCGGCCGCGGCGCGGTGGTGAACGTGGCCAGCGTCGCGGGCATGCTGCCCGGCCGCGGCAGCACCTACAGCGCGGACAAGGCGTGGGTGATCTCGTTCTCCGAGGGCATGGCCATGGCCACCGCGGGCAGCGGCGTGCGGGTGATGGCGCTGTGCCCGGGGTTCGTGCGCACCGAGTTCCACCAGCGCGCCGGCATCGACATGTCCAGGACGCCGGAGATGATGTACCTGGACGCGGACCACGTGGTGCACGACTGCCTGGCCGACCTGCGGGCGGGCAAGCCGCTGTCCGTCCCGGGCGCCCAGTACAAGACCATCACGCTGTTCGCCCGGCTCGCGCCGCGGGCCCTGGTGCGCCGGATCGCCTCGCGCGTCGCGGGCGCGCGGGGGCGCACCTGACGCTCCCCGGGCCCGGGTCGCCCGACGACCGGGGTCACGGTGTGCCGGCGCGCGGCCCGGTATGACAGTCTTGGCAGCCGTGCGAACCGAAGTGGTGCCAGATCCCGACGCCAAGGCCGAGCTGGCGCGGTTGGTGGGCGAGTTGGCCGTCGTGCGCGGCAGGGTCACGCTGTCCTCGGGCGCCGAGGCCGACTACTACGTCGACCTGCGCCGGGCGACGCTCCACCACGCCGCCGCCCCGCTGATCGGGCGGCTGCTGCGGCAGCTCACCGCCGACTGGGACTTCGCGGCGGCCGGTGGGCTCACCCTCGGCGCCGACCCCGTGGCCTGCGCGATGATGCACGCCGCCGCGGCCTCCGGCGAGGTGCTCGACGCGTTCGTCGTGCGCAAGTCCGCCAAGCAGCACGGCATGCAGCGGCAGGTCGAGGGCTTCGACGTCACCGGGCAGCGCGTGCTCGCGGTCGAGGACACCTCCACCACCGGCGGCAGCGTGCTGACCGCGGTGGAGGCGTTGCGCGCCAACGGCGCGACCGTCGTCGGCGTGGCGACCGTGGTGGACCGCGGCACGGGCGCGCGCGAGGCGATCGAGGCCGCCGGCCTGCCCTACCGGTACCTGCTCGACCTCGCCGACCTGGGGCTGGCGTGACATGGGGAGCGCGCTCGTCCTGCTCCTGGTGATCGTGGCGATCCTCGGGGTGGGGGTCGCCGTGGGCTTGTCGCGCCGGAAGCGGAACCCGTTCACCGACCAGCGGTTCGTGAACGACTGGGAACAGCGGATGCGCGCGCTGGAGGCGTCCCTGGGGTGGCGGTTCGTCGCCGAGGACCAGGGCTTCCAGGAGCGCGTGCCGCAGATCGGGCGGATGCTGGAGGCCGACCGGACCCGGGTGAAGTTCCAGCTGGTCGGGCACTGGCGCGGGGTGCCCGTGCTGGCGGTCGAGGTGGTGCTGCGCACCGACAACACCGTCACCTCCGAGTACCGGGCGTACTCGGTGGTGGTCGTGCCGCGGCCCATGCCGGGGCCGTGGGTGCTGATCAGCCCGCGCACGGACCGCGTGTGGGGGCTGTTCGACCAGTTCACGCCCACCGGCGACCCGGTGTTCGACGGGCGCTACGAGGTGCGCCGCAAGAACCCCGCGTTCGCCGGCGCGCTGCTCGGCTCCGGCCTGGCGCAGGCCCTGCTCCAGGACCCGCGGGCGAACGGGGTGGCCATCGCCTTCGACGAGCACAACCTCGCCGCCGCCGTGCCGGGGCCGCTGCTCCAGGCCCCGCTGGGCCACCTGGCGGACCTGCTGCTGGACGTGGCGGGCAACGTGCCCTGGCAGGCCCTGCCCCGCGGCTGACCCCACCCCGCAGCCGGGAACGGAAAACCCCCTACGCGTGATCGTCATCGGGCCTACCCTGAGGGCAGGGAGGAGGTCCCTATGGTCGCGCGGGCGTTGGCCGAGCTGGTCATGGTGGTGCACTACGGGGTCCTGGTGTTCCTGGTGGTGGGCGGGTTCCTCGCCTGGCTCAGGCCCCGGGTCCTGTACTTCCACGTGGCCATGGCCGCCTGGGGGTTGCTGGTCGTCGTGTTCCCGATCGCCTGCCCGCTGACGTGGCTGGAGAACGCCTTCCGCGACGCGGCCGGGCAGCCGCCGCTGCCCGGGGGGTTCATCGACACCTACATCGACGGCGTCCTCTACCCGGAGTCGGCGGCGCGCCCGGTGCAGGTGCTGGTGGCACTCGTGGTCGTCGTCTCGTGGGTCGGCTACTACCTCAGGCGACGCAACGAGCGCAGCGGCGGACCGGTCGGGGTCACCGGTCGGCGATAATTCCCGAAAACGGGATCGCTGGACCGGAGCAATCGCCTTCCCCGTCCGTACCAACCTCAATTCCGGGGCTGTCGCGGTGCCCTACCCTTCGGCTACGGGCAGGGGGAGGGGAGCGGTCGTGGCGGTGGTCAGAACAGATCTCGCCGTGAGAGGACCGGTGCGCCGGGGAAGGCGCAAACCGCCGATTTCGGCGTTGCGCCAGCGATTGCGGGACTACGTGGTCTACTCGGCGGTGCTGGGGCCCGCGGAAATGTTGTCGGTCCTGCTGGGGATGGGTGGCGCCGCCGTTGTCGCGGTGGGTGCCGGTCATTACCGGACGGCCGGGTTCGCGCTGCTGGGACTGGGTGTGACCGCGCTCGTGGCGCTGCTCTGGGTGAACCGGGTCGAGTGGCGGCGGCGTGACGAGTCGGAGCGGCAGCTCCTGCTCCGGTACTGCGACATCCTGGAAAACCGGCACGGTCAGTCGTGGGCGGTGAAGAACTGGCTCCAAGAGGTCGACATCGAGGCCAACGGGGACGTTCGGCAGCGCATTTCGTTCACCGTGGTCGTGCTTTGCGACCTGCTGCACTTCTGCAGCTTCGCCGATCGGGCGTGCTGGGACTGGCCCGATCGGTACAAGCGCCGCGTCAAGGTGAAGGTGCGCAGCGTCGAGGTGGGCGGCGAGGGCGGCACGCGGTTCGGGTTCACCACGGCGTGGATCGACAACACCAACCGGCTGAAGGTCATGATGCACCTCAACGAACCGGCGCCGCGCGGGAGCGAGGTGAACTTCCTGGTGGAGGTGTTCTGGCCGGCCAAGTGCGCGCCGCTGATGCGCGGGTACGAGGCGGACGAGTTCCTGGTCTCGTTCAGCGAGACGATCGAGTACGCTCGTTACGTCATAACCTATCCGCCGGGCTTCTCGGTAAGGGTTGACAAACTGGGGCTGACGGGGCGGGATGATTGCTCGCTCAATCATGGTGTGAATGCCTCGGGGAGGCCGGAGACGGACCTGGTCATGCGCGACATCGGGGCTTACCGCAAGGTCGGCGTGCGAGTTGACTTGGCATGATGGTTGAGTTGGCATAAGAGCCGGCTACCGTGCGCTACGATGCGCCGGTGATCAAGAACACCGCTGCCGCGAAGGCCGGTTCCGTGCGCATTTTTGTGAATTTCTCTCTCGTTGTTGGCGGGGAGACCACCAGCGGCGGTGACACCGACAAGAAGTAACGATACGTTCCCGTTCCCGTTGGTCGACCGGTCCTGCTCAAGTCGGGGGAGCAGGACCCCGGGCGCGGGATGCGCCATCATCGCGGTGTGGTGGTCCTGGAAGGTTTTCACGCGGTCAAGCACGCCCTCCGCTTCGGGGCGGAGGTCCGGTCCGTCCTGGTGCTCGACCGCGACGCGGCGCTCGGGTTCGCCCGCACGCACGCGCCCGACCTGGTCGGGGAGTTCGAGCGGCGCGCCGAGGTGGTGGGCGCCGGGGAGTTCGTGGAGCGGGTCGGGCGGTCGCACCCCACGGGGGTCGCGGGGTTCGCCGAGCGGCCCGCGGGCGGGGGTGAGGCGCGGCGGGCGCCGCTGGTGCTGCTCGACAACCCGCGCAACCTGGGCAACTTCGGCGCGGTGATCCGGGTCGCCGCCGGGCTGGGGGCCGGTGGGGTGGTGTCGCTGGGCGACGTCGACCCGTGGCACCCGAACGTGCTGCGCGGCAGCGCCGGGCTCCACTTCGCGCTGCCGGTGCGGCGGTTGGCCGGCCTGGACGAGGTGACCGGGCGGGTCGTCGCGTTCGACGCGGGCGGCGTGGGGCTGCGGGGCCTTGAGATCCCCGACGACGCCGTGCTGGCCTTCGGGTCCGAGCGCCACGGGCTGTCGGACGCGGTGCGCGCGCGGGCCGACCTGGTCGTGTCGCTGCCGATGCGGCCGAAGGTGTCCAGCTACAACCTCACCACCAGCGTCGCCATGGCCCTGTACCACTGGGAGCTGTTCCGACAGGCGTCTTGACCGGTTCAGTTGGCACCCTGTGCGGGTGACCACACCGAAGCTGCTCGGCGCGCGCGCCGGGGTCGCCGAGCGCGCCGTCGAGTCCAGGCACCTGCGCCGCGTCTGGGGGCTGCCGGGCACCGCGCTGGGCGCCGCGTCGTGGCCGCCCCGGCCGCGCGACCGCGTGCACGGGAAGTTCAACTACTGGTGGCAGGCCCACCTGCTGGACTGCGTGCTCGACGCCCAGCTCCGGTCACCCCGCGCGGCCCGCGTGGCGCTGGTGCGGCGGCTCGTGCGCGGCGTGCGCGTGCGGAACCTGGGCCGGTGGACCAACGACTACTACGACGACGTCGCGTGGCTCGGGCTGGCGCTGCTGCGCGCCGAGCGGGAGGTGGGGGTCTCGCGGCCCGGCGCGGTCGCCGCGATCGCGCAGCGGCTGCGGGACGGCTGGACCGACCACGGCGGCGGCGGCATCTGGTGGAAGCGCCACGACGACTTCAAGAACGTGCCCGCCAACGGGCCCGCCGCGATCCTGTTCGCCCGCCTCGGCACGCGCGCCGACCTCGGGCGGGCGCGGTCCATCGTGGACTGGGTCGAGGGGTGCCTGCGCGACGAGTCCACCGGGCTGCTGTGGGACGGGCTGCACGTCCACCCCGACGGGTCGGTGCGCGAGGTCGAGAAGAACCTCTACACCTACTGCCAGGGCGTGGTGCTCGGCGCGTGCGTGGAGCTGGGCGGCGCCTACCGGGACGTGGGCGCGCGGGTCGTGGACGCCGTGGCCGACCACCTGGCGGCCGACGACGTGCTGCGCGGGGCGGGCGGCGGGGACGCCGGGCTGTTCGCCGGGATCCTCGCCCGGTACCTCGCGCAGGCCGCGCTGCGGCTGGAGCGGCCGCAGGCGGGGCGGGCGGCCGCGCTGGTGCTCGCCTCCGCCGAGGCGGTGTGGGCGAACCGGGCGGCGGTGGTCAGCGGGCCGCTGTTCGGGCCGGAGTGGGGGCGGCCGACCGGGGAGGCCGCGGGCGACCGGCCGGAGCGGGACCTGTCCGTGCAGCTGGGCGGGTGGATGGCGCTGGAGGCCGCGGCCCTGCTGGAGCGCGAGGGGCTCGGGTGAGGGCAGCCGGGGTGAAAGGGCCGGGAGGGAGGAGGGCCGGGGCGGTGAGGGCCGGGGCGGTGAGGGGGCTGTCCGGTGAGGGCGCTGCCCTGCTACCCGTGGCACCCGCACGACCGGCGGTGGCGCAGGGTGGGCGGCAGCCGGATCGTCTCGGGCGAGCGGTCCGGGTCCTCGATGCGCGCCAGCAGCAGCCGCACGGCGGTCCGGCCGATCTCCTCCACCGGCTGCGCCATCGTGGTCAGCGGCGGGTCGACCAGCTCCGCCCACTCCACGTCGTCGTAGGTCACCAGCGCCAGGTCCGACCCGACCCGCACGCCGCGCGCGCGGGCCGTGCGCAGCACGTCCACCAGCACCTGGTGGCCACCGACCACCACACCCGTCACCCGGCCGAGCAGCGGCTCCAGCGACGGCCGCACCAGCGCCTCGTCCCACGCCAGCCCGGCGCGGCCCAGCCCCAGCCGGTAGCCGAGCACGCGCTCGTCGGTGGTGGCCAGGCCGGGCGTGCCGCACACCATGCCGATCCGCCGGTGCCCCAGCTCCGCCAGGTGCCGGACCAGCGCGGAGGTGGCCTGCACGTTCTCCGGCCCGACCTGGTCGGTGTCCTGCGCCACGGTCAGCCGGTCCACCAGCACCGTCGGCACGCCCAGCCGGCGCAGCTCGGGCAGCGCCGCCGAACCCGACGTGGGGGTGAGCAGCACCCCGTCCACCCGGCGCGACCGCAGCATCCGCACCGCCGCCTGCTCGGTCTCGGCCTCGCCCTGCGTGTCGATCAGCACGAGCGTGTAGCCGGCCCCGGTCGCCTCGCTCTCGATCGCCGCGATCAGCTCGGCGAAGTACGGGTGGGACACCAGCGACACCGCCAGGCCCAGCGACTTCGTGCCGCCGGTGACCAGCGAGCGCGCGATGGCGTCGCCGGTGTAACCGGTCTCCTCGACGGCCTTCAGCACCCGTTCCCGGGTGGCCTCCGCCACCGGCCTGGTGTTGTTGATCACGTGTGAGACCGTGGTGATGGAGACGCCGGCGAGACCGGCGACCTCCCGCATGGTGACCATGGGCTCGTCCCCGTTCGAGCTGCGCAAGCGATTGCGTGGCGACTTTACCCGCCAGGAGGCCAGACCGTGGTTTCGGTGCTCTGCGTCGGGCTGACCACCGTGGACGTCAGCCAGGTGGTGGCCGAGTTCCCCGCGCCCGGGCAGAAGGTCCAGTCGCTCGGCGTGCACCTGGCGCCGGGCGGCCCGGCGGCGAACGCGGCGCGCGCGGTGGCCGCGCTGGGGCACCGGGCGGTGCTGCTGACCGCCGTGGACGGTGAGCTGGGCGGCTTCGCCCGCGAGCGGCTGCGCCCGGTGGAGGTCCACTCGGTCGGCGCGGGCGGGCCGGCGCTGAGCATGGTGGTGGTGCGGGAGCGCGACGGCGAGCGGACCGTGGTCTCGCGCAACGCCGCGGGTGCCGGTGCCGCGGGCGAGGTGCCCGCCGGGCTGGTGGAGGCGGCCGACGTGGTGCTGGTGGACGGTCACCACGGGCGGCTGGCGCTGGAGGCGGCCCGCCGGGCGCGGCGGCGCGGCGTCCCCGTGGTGCTGGACGCGGGGAGCTGGAAACCCGTGCTCGACGACCTGCTGCCCCTGGTGGACGTCGCCGCGTGCGCGGAGGGCTTCGAGCTGTCCGAGCGCGAGGTGCACGACCGCGGCGTGCCGCTGGTGGTCCGCACGCACGGCCCGCGGCCCGTCACCTGGTCGCGCGGTGGTGCCGTCGGCTCGCAACCGGTACCTGTTGTCGAGGTGCGCGACACCAACGGCGCGGGTGACGCTTGGCACGGCGCGCTGGCGGTCGCGGTCGCCCGCGGTGACGACGTGGCCGACGCCGTCGCGTGGGCGAACGAGGTCGCCGCGGTGCGCGTGCGCCACAACGCGTGGGACTGGGTGGAGGAGCTGGGACGGTGGCGGGACAGGCGGTGAAGTTCGACGAGCTGGTCGACCGGGCGCGGCTGCTGGCGGACACCGGGGAGCGCAGGCTGCTCGGCATCGGCGGGGCGCCCGGGTCGGGCAAGTCGACGCTGGCGCGCCGGCTGGTGGACGCCCTGGGGTCCGACGCGGCGCTGGTCGGGATGGACGGCTTCCACCTCGCCCAGCGCGAGCTGGAGCGCCTGGGCATCGCCGGGCGCAAGGGCGCGCCGGACACGTTCGACATCCCCGGCTACGTCGACCTGCTGGGCCGGCTCAAGGCGCGCGGGCCGGACGTGGTGTACGCGCCGGAGTTCCGCCGCGAGATCGAGGAGCCGATCGCGTGCGCGGTGCCGGTCGACCCGGCCGTGCCGCTGGTCGTGACCGAGGGCAACTACCTGCTCATGCAGTACGACAAGTGGAAGCGCGTGCGGGTCGTGCTCGACGAGGCGTGGTTCCTGATGATCGACGAGGACCTGCGGGTGGCGCGGCTGATCGACCGGCACGTCCGGTACGGGCGGTCGGTGGAGGAGGCGCGGGAACGCGTGCTGCACGGCACCGACCACGTCAACGCGCTGATGGTGAACGCCTCGAAGTCGGCGGCCGACCTGCTGATCACGGAGGTGCTGTGAGCCGGGTGCGGTGAGCCGGGCGTGGTGAGCCGGGGGGTGTGGTGGGCCGGCTGGTCAGTTGGGGGTGCCGATCTCCTCTTCGACCGGCTTGCGCATCTCCTGCCGGTAGCGGACCAGGCCGTACGCCGTGCCGCCGACGAAGAAGGCGATGCTCACCACGACCGCGACGGTCTCCAGCCACGGCACGGAGGCCAGCAGGCCGGCGCCGTAGTAGCCGGCGAGCACCAGGGTCGGCACCCACGCGACCGCGCCGATGGTCGTGGCCAGCATGAACCGCTTCGGGTCCATGCGCGCCGCGCCCGCGATCATCGGGGCCAGCGTGCGCACCCACGGGATCCACCGGGCCAGCACGATCGCCCAGAAGCCGCGCCGGTCCAGGAAGTCCCTGGCCCGGGCCAGGTTCTCCTTGTTCAGCACCTTGCCGCCGCGGCGGGCGAGCAGGCGCGTGCCGGTGTGCCTGCCGATGTAGTAGCCGATCTGGTTGCCGACGACGGCGACGACCAGGGCGACCAGCGACAGCAGCCAGGCGGACACCTCGCTGTCGTGCGAGGCGAGCACCACCCCGGCGGCGAACAGCAGCGAGTCGCCGGGCAGGAAGAGGCCGAAGACGAACGCGCACTCGAAGAAGATGAAGCTCAGCGTGATGAGCCACACGGCCGTGGGACCTGCGGACTCAAGTGAGCCGAACGCGACAGCTTCGGACGTTGCGGACAACACCACGAGTGCAGCCTACGTGGCTTCGGCGGGTCGACTGGACAACTCCGGCCCAACGCCTCGCCGAAAGGTTGGCGTCGGTTCGGGGTCGGTGGTGTGGTGGAGCACGGGGCGTGGTTGTCCGGCCACGTGCTGGAGTCGGCGCGGGGGTGCGGGCTAGCGTGGGCGGATGGGGTCGTTGCTGGCCGAGCTCCACGACGCCGTCGGCGCCGACGGCGTGCTGACCGATGCCGACGTCACCGCGGCCTACCGGCGGGACATGATGCCGCTCGCCCCGTACGGGCAGCCGCTGGCCGTGGTGCTGCCCGCCTCGGCGGAGCAGGTGCGGGCGGTGGTGCGGGCGTGCGCCCGGCACCGGACGCCCATCGTGCCGCGCGGCGCGGGCAGCGGGCTGTCGGGCGCGGCGAACGCCGTGGACGGGTGCGTCGTCCTGGCGACGGTGCGGATGAACGCGATCCTGGAGGTCGACCCGGACAACCGGCTGGCCGTGGTCGAACCCGGGGTGGTCAACCTCGACCTGCGCGGCGCGGTGGAGAAGCACGGGCTGTTCTACCCGCCCGACCCGTCCAGCTACGACTGGTGCACGATCGGCGGGAACCTCTCCACCAACGCGGGCGGGCTGTGCTGCGTGAAGTACGGCGTCACCACGGACTCGGTGCTCGGGCTGGACGTGGTGCTCGCCGACGGGGAGCTGCTGCGGACCGGTCGCCGGACGGTCAAGGGGGTGGCCGGGTACGACCTGACGCGGCTGTTCGTGGGCAGCGAGGGCACGCTCGGGGTGATCACCCGGGCGACCCTGGCGCTGCGCCCGCTGCCGCAGGCCCCCGCCACGCTGGTGGCCGCGTTCGACGGCACGGCGGCCGCGGGGGCGGCGGTCAGCCGGGTGGTGGCGGAGGGGGTGGTGCCCTCGCTGATGGAGATCATGGACCGCACTTCCATCCGGGCGGTCGAGCGGTTCCTCAAGACCGATCTGGGTGCCGACGGGGCGTTGCTGCTGTGCCAGTCGGATGCCGGGGGTGAGGCCGCCCGGCGGGAGCTGGCCGCCATCGGGCAGGCGTGCGAGTCGGCCGGGGCGGTGCTGGTCTACGCGACCGACGACCTGGGGGAGGGGCGCGATCTGCTGGCGGCCCGGCGGGCCGTGCTGCCGGCGCTGGAGGTGTACGGGGCTTGGTTGACCGATGACGTGTGCGTGCCCCGGACCCGGATCGCGGACCTGATCGCCGGGTGCGAGCGGATCGGGGACGAGGTCGGGTTGCGGGTCGCGGTGGTGGGGCACGCCGGGGACGGCAACATGCACCCGACGATCGTTTACGACCCCTCGTCGGAGGACGAGTTCGTGCGGGCCCGGCGGGCGTTCGACGAGATCCTGGGGTTGGGGCTCGCGCTGGGCGGCACGGTGACCGGGGAGCACGGCGTGGGGAAGGTCAAGCGGGAGTGGCTGGCCCGCGAGATCGGGCCGGTGGGGTTGCGGGTGCACCGGGAGATCAAGCGGGCGCTGGACCCGGGGAACCTGTTCAACCCCGGGTCGATGTTCGAGCTGTGAGCCGCCGGTCGGTCAGTCGACGCGCTTGATCTGCTGGGTGGCGTCCAGGTCCACGCGGTCGATGACCTCGGTGATGTCGGAGACCTCCTGGGCCAGCAGCGACTTCTTCTCGCGCTTGGCCTTGACGACCTCGATGACGATCGGGATGACGGAGATCAGCACGATCAGGATGAGCATCATCTCGATGTTGTCCCGCACGAACGGGATCTGACCGAGGAAGTAGCCGAGGACCGTGATGCCGGCGGCCCAGGCGATGCCGCCGATGAAGGAGTAGGTGAAGTACTTGCGCCGGTCCATGCGGCCCACGCCGGCCATGGCGGTGATGAAGGTGCGCACGATGGGCACGAAGCGGGCCAGGACGATCGCGCGGGCGCCGTACTTGTCGAAGAACTCCTCCGTCTTGTCGACGTACTCCTTCTTGAAGATCTTCGAGTCGGGCTTGCTGAACAGGGCCGGGCCGGCGCGGTAGCCGATCCAGTAGCCCACCACGTTGCCGAGCATCGCGCACACCGTGAGCAGCAGGCAGACCAGCCACAGCGGGTAGTCCAGCAGGCCGGTCGCGACGAACATGCCCGCGGTGAAGAGGAGGGAGTCGCCGGGGAGGAAGAAGCCCACCAGCAGGCCGCACTCGGCGAAGATGATGAAGCACAGGCCGACCAGCATGTACGGCCCCAGCCCCGCGAGGAGGACCTGCGGGTCGAGCCAGTCCGGACCGAGGGCAACCGTGGAGGTGAGCGCGACCGTCACGGCCACCACGGTACAGGCTCACCGAAGTGTGATGACGGCCACGACGGTGCCGGCTGCCAGGCCCAGGAGGGCGGCCAGGAGCAGCACCCACCCCGCCGGGAGGGGGGTGGCGGGGCGGTCGGGGGGAGTCACCGGCGGGTGCGCCCCGGAGCTGGTGGCCTGGGCGCGGAGGGCGTCGGCCACCAGCTTCTCGTGGTCCTCGGGCACGTGGTCAGTGTTCCACCGCGGGGGTGCGGTGGGGGGCGGTCCTTCGCTCAGTCCTTCACCCACGCCCCCCGGCTCATGACGTCGCGGGGCTTGAAGTCGCCGTCGAGGACGACGATGTCGGCGCTCAGGCCCGGCGCCAGGCGACCGACGTCCAGGCCCAGCAGCCGGGCCGGGCGGGTGGCGGTGGCGTGCACGGCCTCCTCGACGGTCAGGCCGCAGGAGGTGACGGCGTTGCGGAAGGCCGCGTCCATGGTGAGGGTGCTGCCGGCCAGGGACGCGCCGCCGGCGAGGGTGGGCACGCCGTCCACCACGCGGACCTCCAGGCCGCCCACGTCGTAGATGCCGTCGCCGACGCCCGCGGCGGCGATGGCGTCGGTGACCAGCACGGTGCGGCCCGTGCCGGCGTGCCGCGCGGCCAGGCGGACGGCGGTGGGGTGCAGGTGGACCAGGTCGCAGATCAGCTCGACGGTGACGCGCTCGTCGTCCAGCAGGGCGCCGATCGGGCCCGGCTCGCGGTGGTGCAGCGGGCGCATGCCGTTGAACAGGTGCGTGGCGACGGTCGCGCCCGCCTCCACGGCCGGGCGGATCTGGGCCTCGGTGGCGTCCGTGTGGCCGATGGCCGCCAGGACGCCGTTGTCGACCAGGTGGCGGACGGCGTCCACGCCGTGGTCCAGCTCCGGCGCGATGGTGATCATCTTGACCGCGCCGTCGCCGGCGGTGAGGAGCCGGTCGAGGGAGGCGCGGTCCGGCGGGCAGAGGATGGCGGGGTCGTGCGCGCCGCAGCGGGCGGCCGAGAGGAAGGGGCCCTCCAGGTGGATGCCCGCCAGCACGCCGTCGGAGACGAGGTCGGTCAGCGCCCTGACCTGGTCGGACAGCTCCGGGATCGGGCGGGAGACCAGGCTGGCGACCAGCGTGGTCGTGCCGTGCCTGCGGTGCGCGTTGGCCGCCTTGATCACCCGGGCGGGGTCGGCGCTGGTGAACGCCTCGCCGCCGCCGCCGTGGCAGTGGACGTCCACGAAGCCCGGGACCAGCCAGCCGCCGTTCACGTCGGTCGTCGGGCCGTCCGGTGGCGCCCCGTCGCCGACGGCCGCGATCAGGCCGTCGCGCACCGCGATCCAGCCCCGGTCGAGCACCCCCTCGGGCGTGACGACCCGACCGCCGGTCAGGGTCACGTCCACGGGTCCACCCCACGTGCTCATGTTTCCTCCACCATGTCGATGGCCAGCAGCGCGGCACCGAGGCACCCGGCCTCGTCGCCCAACGCCGCCAGCCGCAGTTCCGGACGCCGCTGGAACGTGACCAGCTCGTCCAGTCGCCGGCCCAGCGGGTCGGTCAGCAGTGGGCCCGCCAGGGCCAGGCCGCCGCCCAGCACCACCGCCTCCGGGCCCAGGAGGGATGCCACCAGCAGGATGCCCCGTGCGAGGGCGTCGACCGCCTCCTGCCACACGATCGACGCATCGGGGTCGCCCGCGCGGAGCCTCTGGGCCACTTCGGCGGCGCCTTTGACCTCGGTGTTCGTGCGCTGGGCGTAGCGGCGGGCGATGGCGGCGCTGCCGGCCCGCGCTTCCACGCAGCCCGTTTGGCCGCAGCCGCAGGGGTCGGGGTGGCCCACGTCGACGTGGCCGATCTCGCCGGGGGCGTCGGTGACCCTGTTGTCGATCACCAGGGCGGCGGCTATGCCGGTGCCGATGGGCATGATCACGGCGTTGCGGAGGTCCTGGGCGTTGCCCAGGCGCAGTTCGGCCAGGCCGCCCGCTCTCACGTCGTGGCCGAAGGCGGTCCTGGTGCGGGTGGCTGCTTCGAGGCGCTCGGTGAAGGGGTAGTCGCGCCAGTCCAGGTTCGCGGAGTAGAGGCCGGTGCCGGTTCGTTCGTCGACCATGCCGGGGACCACCAGGCCGATCGCGTCCACGGGGGCGGGGGATTCGGCGCGCAGGTCGTCGACCAGGGCGGTGACGTCCTCGACCACGGCGTCGCCCGTGGGGCGGGTGGGGCGGCGTCGTTGGGCTCGTCGGTCCAGGTGGGAGGGGGTGCCTGTGATCAGGGCAGCCTTGGTCTCGGTACCGCCTACGTCTACCGCGATCACGTGTCTGGTGCGCGCCACGAGGACCGATACTGCGGCATGTGACCGCCATTGGTCTATACCAAGTGTCGGATTGGGGTCGATCGGGTGTGTTGGCGAGACGGTTCGGGGTGGGGTTGACCTGCCGGCCGGTGGTTCACGGGCGGCGCTCGCCGCCGGGCAGGCCGCCGGGAGAGGGGACGGGCGGGCGAGGGGGCGGGTTGCGCGCGGTTGCGCGGCGGCCGTGGGTGGGTGGCGGCCGTGGGTGGGTGGCGGCCGTGGGTGGGTGGCGGCTGCGGGGTGTGGTCTAGCGGGAGGCCATGATCTTTTGCAGGGCGTCCAGGGCTCGGCTGGCCGTGCTCTTCACGGTGCCCTTGGAGATGCCGGTGGCCTCGGCGATCTCGGCTTCCGAGAGGTCGCCGTAGTAGCGGAGGACCAGGACCTCGCGTTGGCGCGGGGGGAGCTGGGAGAGGGCGGCCACCACGGCCTGGTGCTCCGCGGTGAGCATGGCCAGGCTCTCGGCCGACCTGGCGTTGGCCACGTGGGGCGGGGTGTAGTCGCGGGCGGTCTTGCGGCGGCGCAGGACGCTGCGGGAGCCGTTGACCACGGCGGTGCGCAGGTAGCCGACGGCGGCTTGGGCGTCCCGCAGGTTGGACCAGTGGCGGTGCAGGCCGGTGAACGCCTCCTGGACCACGTCCTCGGCGGTCGCCGGTTCGTCCACCAGGAGCAGGGCCAGGCGGACCAGGCGCATGCGGTGCTGGCGGTAGAGGTCTTCCAGGGTCAGCGGGCCGCTCGGGGCCGGGGGCTTGCTGTCCTGGATGCGCAGGTTCGTCAGCGTGTCCTGCACGCGTGCGATGCCGCTGTTCTGGTCCGGACCCACCACGGAGGAGACGTTACCCCGTCGGGGGGTAACTTCGGCGCGGCGTCGTGGATGTGGTCGGAGATGTGGAGGTGGGTCGTGGCCCGGTTCGCGGTGGAGCTGGTGTTCTCGGAGGACCAGGAGGGGCGGTTGGCGGCTCGGCCGGCGCACCGGGAGTACCTGGCCGGGTTGGTCGAGCGGGGGGTGTTGCTGCTGTCCGGGCCGTGGGAGGACCAGACGGGGGCGTTGCTGGTCTACGAGGTGGCGGACGAGGACGAGTTGCGCTCGGTGCTCGCCGCCGACCCGTACACGCCCGCCGGGGTGGTGGTGGAGACGCGCGTGCACGAGTGGCAGACGGTGCTGGGGGCCTGGTTGCCGTCCTAGTCCTTGCGGGCGGCGGTGCCGCCCGGGCCCACCAGGCCGGAGAGGTCGTTGGCGGCCATTTCCCGGTCGGCGGTGGGGACCAGTGTGGCGGCCTGTCGTTCGACGATGCGGGGGGTCAGGGCGCGGACCAGTTTGAGCGCGCCCACCCAGCCGGGGACGTGGACGGCCCTGGCTCGCCTGGTGATGCCCTTGACCACGGCCTTTCCCACGGCCGCCACCGGGTACTTCTTGGCGGCCAGGCCGGGCATGCCGGTGCGCAGGGGGCCGAAGACGGGGTGTTCGTCGGCGCTGTTCACCATGTCGGTGGCGATCCAGGAGAAGTAGGCGGTGCCCACGTCCACGCCCAGGTGGCGGACCTCGGCGCGGAGGCTGTCGGCGAACGCCTCGCAGCCCGCCTTGGCGGCCGAGTAGGCGGCGTTGCCCGGGATGTGCACGATGGCCGCCAGGGACGAGACGACCAGGCAGTAGCCGCGGCTGGCGATCAGGTGCGGCAGGCACGCGCGCACCGTGCGCCAGACGCCCAGCAGGTTGACTTCGATGACCCGTTCGAATGCTTTTGTGTCCATCGAGCGGATGAAGCCCGTGGCGGCGACGCCGGCGTTGGCGACCACCACGTCGATGCCGCCGTAGTGGTCGACGACGTTCGCGACGGCGGTTTCGAGGGCCTGCCAGTCGGTGACGTCGGCCTCCCACGCCCTTCCCCCGCAGGCTTCGGCGACCTGGTGGAGCTGGTCGGCTTCGAGGCCGACGAGGGCCACCCTGGCGCCCTCCCGGGCCAGGCGGGTGGCTACTTCGGCGCCGATGCCCCTGGCCGCGCCGGTGATCAGGACAACCTTGCCCGCGACGTCCACGGTGACCTCCTCAGGAGCTGGGGAGGTCACCGTAACGCAACTTACCGGTAGTAAGCTACTGGTCGGTTAAATTGAGCCGAGGGTGTCGAGGTCGGCCCGCGGGAGGGTCAGGGTCAGCGCGGGGAGCAGGGCCTGGAGCTGTTCCGCGGTGCGGGCGCTGGCGATGGGGGAGGCCACGGTCGGCTGTGCCGCGAGCCAGGCCAGGGCCACGGCCGCCTGGGTGGTGCCGTGGGCCTCGGCGATCCGGTCCAGGGCCTTGAGGAGGCGCAGGCCGCGTTCGTCGAGGTAGCGGGAGGCGGCCGCGGCGCGGACGCTGTCCACGGTGACGCCCTCGCGGTACTTGCCGGTCAGGAAGCCCTTGGCCAGGCCCCAGTAGGGGGCCGTGGAGAGGTTGTGGGCCTCGACGGTCTCGCGCAGGTCGCCCTCGTAGGAGCGGTCGACGAGGTTGTAGGGCTGCTGGAGGGCGACGAACCCGGCCAGGTTCTCGCGCTCGGAGGTCTCCAGTGCCGTCGCCAGGCGTTCGGGGGTGTAGTTCGAGGCGGCGATGTGGCGGACCTTGCCCTTGCGGACCAGGGCGTCGAACGCGGCCAGGGTCTCGGCCTGGTCGGTGCCCGGGTCGTCCTTGTGCGCGTAGTACAGGTCGATGTGGTCGACGCCCAGGCGGCGCAGGGAGTCCTCGGCGGCGCGCTCGATGGTGTCCGCCCTGAGGTCGTCCAGGCCGGTCAGCGAGCCGACCTTGGTGGCGATGACCACGCTGTCGCGGTTGCGGCGGGTCTTGAGCCACCTGCCGATGATCGTCTCGGACTCGCCGCCGGTGTGGCCCTCGGCCCACATCGAGTAGGCGTCGGCCGTGTCGACGAAGTTGCCGCCCGCCTCGGTGAAGCCGTCCAGGATCGCGTACGAGGTCTCCTCGTCCGCGGTCCAGCCGAACACGTTGCCGCCCAGGCAGAGGCGGGAGACGTCGAGGTCGCTGGTGCCCAGTTTCGTCATGCGGCGAAACGTAGCTTCGGGGTGCCGCCCGCGCCGATCGGAGCAGTCAGGACTAAAACGTGGGTGTGGGGGGTTGTCCTGATCACGTTCGGTTCGTGGGGAGACGAAATGGCTGTGGAACTGGGTCGGTACGGCGTATGGGCCCTGGCTGCGGGCTGGGACGGCCGCGGCGAGGACGCCGCCGAGCTGGAGGAGCTGGGTTACGGGGCGCTGTGGCTGGGCGCGTCGCCGGACGGGTCCGTGATCGGCACCGTGGGCGCGCTGCTGGAGGCGACGCAGAAGATCACCGTGGCGACCGGCATCCTGAACGTGTGGACCACGCCCGCGGGCGAGGTGAACGACGGCTACCGGGCGCTGGCCTGGACCGACCGGTTCCTGGTCGGCATCGGGGCCAGCCACCGGTCGGTGGTCGGCGAGGTCTACCACAGCCCCTACCAGAAGCTGGTGCACTACCTGGACGAGCTGGACGTGCCCCGGGACCGGCTGGCGCTGGCCGCGCTGGGGCCGCGGGTGCTGCGGCTGGCCGCGGCGCGCACCAGCGTCGCCCACCCCTACCTGGTGACGCCCGACTACACCGCGAAGGCGCGCGAGCTGGTGGGCGCCGGGGTGGTGCTGGCGCCCGAGCAGCACGTGGTGCTGGAGGAGGACCCGGCGCGGGCCCGCGAGCTGGGCCGGCAGGCGCTGGAGTTCTACCTGGGCCTGCCGAACTACACCCGCAACTGGCTGCGGCACGGGTTCACCGAGGACGACCTCGCCGGCGGCGGCAGCGACCGGCTGGTCGACGCGCTGGTGGCGTGGGGTTCGCTCGACCGGGTCGCGAAGCGGTTGCGCGAGCACCACGAGGCCGGTGCCGACCACGTGGCGGTGCAGGTGGCCGGCACCGGGGACACCCAGGCCGCGTACCGCGAGCTGGCGTCCGCCCTGGCCTAGTCGGAGACCTCGACGCCGCGCCAGAAGGCGACGTGGCCCCTGATGTTGGCCGCCGCCTCCTTCGGTTCCGCGTAGTACCACGCGGCGTCGGGGTTCTCCTGCCCGTTGACGCTCAGGGTGTAGTAGTTCGCCGTGCCCTTCCACGGGCAGACCGACGTCGTCTCCGACGGCCTGAGGAACTGCTCGTGTACGGACTCGACGGGGAAGTAGTGGTTCCCCTCCACGATTTCGGTCTTCTCGCTCTCGGCGATGACCTCGCCGTTCCACCGTGCGATCGCCATGGCACCCACTATGCCGGTGATCAACTTATCGCGCAGGGCCGTGCCCGTAGGATGCTGCCGACACCGCGTTCCGGGCACCCGAGGAGGACCACCGATGCCCATCGCAACCCCCGAGGTCTACGCCGAGATGCTTGACCGCGCCAAGGCGAACGAGTTCGCCTACCCCGCGATCAACGTCACCTCGTCCGAGACCCTCAACGCGGCGCTGCGCGGCTTCGCGGAGGCAGAGAGCGACGGGATCATCCAGGTCTCGACCGGTGGTGCGGAGTTCGCCTCCGGCACCAAGGTCAAGGACATGGTGACCGGCGCGGTCGCGCTCGCCGAGTTCGCGCACGTGGTCGCCGAGAAGTACCCGGTGAACATCGCGCTGCACACCGACCACTGCCCCAAGGACAAGCTGGACGGCTACGTCCGCCCGCTGGTCGCGATCAGCCAGGAGCGGGTGGACCGTGGCCTGAACCCGCTGTTCCAGTCGCACATGTGGGACGGCTCGGCCGTGCCGCTGGACGAGAACCTGAAGATCGCCGCGGACCTGCTCGACCTCACCGCCAAGGCGAAGATCATCCTGGAGATCGAGGTCGGCGTCGTGGGCGGCGAGGAGGACGGCGTCGCGCACGAGATCAACGAGAAGCTCTACACCTCGCCCGAGGACTACCTGAAGAC
Organism: Saccharothrix syringae; assembly: GCF_009498035.1. Lineage (NCBI taxonomy): Bacteria > Bacillati > Actinomycetota > Actinomycetes > Pseudonocardiales > Pseudonocardiaceae > Saccharothrix > Saccharothrix syringae. The sequence continues at coordinate 10,729,274 of NZ_CP034550.1, read as the reverse complement.
GGTGGAGGCGCTGGGCGCCGGCGAGAAGGGCCGCTACCTGGTGGCGGCGACCTTCGGCAACGTGCACGGCGTCTACAAGCCGGGCAACGTGAAGCTGCGCCCGGAGATCCTGAAGCAGGGCCAGGACGTGGTGGCCGAGAAGCTGGGCCTGCCGGCCGGCTCCAAGCCGTTCGACCTGGTCTTCCACGGCGGCTCCGGCTCGCTGCTGGAGGAGATCCACGAGGCCGTGTCCTACGGCGTGATCAAGATGAACATCGACACGGACACGCAGTACGCGTTCACCCGCCCGATCGTGGGCCACATGTTCGCGAACTACGACGGCGTGCTGAAGGTCGACGGCGAGGTGGGCAACAAGAAGGCGTACGACCCGCGGTCCTACCTCAAGGCCGCCGAGCAGGGCATGGCCGCCCGCATCGCCCAGGCGTGCGAGCACCTGAAGTCGTCCGGCCGCATGATCGCCGGCTGACCTCTTCTCGCTGGTGACGGCCCCCTCCGGGAGTTCCCGGAGGGGGCCTTCGCCTACCTGCCGTACATCCGGCACACGGCCGCCTCCACCAGCTCCCGCTCGGCGGCGGCCGCCTCCGGCGCGCGCAGGCCGAAGGTCGTGGTGAGCAGGACGGTGACCGCGCGCCGGCCCGCGCGGTCGGCGTAGTTGTGGCTGCGGTAGCCGGGGAACCCGCCCGAGTGGCCCCACACCGCGCCGCACGGCGTGCGCACCTCCATCACGCCCAGGCCGTAGCCGTCGCCGGTGCCCTGGGGCACGGTGTCGAGCAGCTCGGCGAGCTGCGCGGCGGGCAGCAGGCGGCCGGAGAGCAGGGCGGTGAGGAACCGCTGCCAGTCGCGCGCGGTGGAGACCAGCCCGCCCGCCGCCCACGCGGGGCCGAGGTCGATGCCGGTGGTGTCCACGTGGTCGTGCCGCTCGGGACCGGCGAAGCCGTCGCCGACCGGGGTGCCCGGCGGCAGCAGCGGGGCCAGGTGCCCGGCGTCCGGCTCGTAGCCGTGGGCGCCCCGGAAGGCCGCTTCGGTGGACAGGTGGGTGTCCCGCAGGCCGAGCGGGCCGGTGATCCGCTGCCGGACCAGGTCGGCGTAGGGGCGGCCGGCGGCGCGCTCGACGACCATGCCGGCCAGGGTGTAGTTGGTGTTGCTGTAGTCCCAGCGCTCGCCCGGCGCGAACAGCGGCGGGTGGGACACGGCCACCGCGACCAGCTCGGCGGGCGGCCACGGCCGCGGCGCCCGGCCGGTCAGCAGGCCGAGCAGGCGCGGGTCGTCCAGGTAGTCGAACAGGCCGCTGGTCTGGTTGAGCAGCATCCGCACGGTGATCGCGCCGCCGTCCGGGACGGTGCCCGGCAGCCAGCGCTCCACCGGGTCGTCCAGGTCGAGCGCGCCCTCGGCGTCGAGCTGGAGGGCGACGGTCGCGGTGACCGTCTTGGTGTTGGAGGCCATCTTGAACCGGTCGCCCGCGCGCAGGCGGTGGTCGGCGAGGGTCCAGCGGGCCTGGTGGGCGGTCTCGACGACCCGCCCGCCGTCGTCCACGCGGACCGCGACGCCCGGCACGCCCGCGGCGTCGACGGCCCGGTGGACCGCGTCGTGGAGGCGGGACGGGGCGGCCCGGGCGGCGGGCGCGGTGACGAGCGCGGCGGCCACGGCGGCGGCGGTGAGGGCCGCGGTGGCGGTGCGTCGTGTGGTGCTGGACAAGGAGAACCCCCTGAGGATCGACTGGGTCGATCCTCAGGGGGCCGCGGGGTCGGTCGGAATCAGGCGGTCACCAGTGGTCGCCCTGGTGCCACCCCCACCTTCAGGCGGTCGGCGACCAGCCACAGGGCGGTGAGCACGAGGAACGTCGCGGCGGCCGACGGGTAGCCGATCGGCGGGGCGGCGTCGAACGCCTGCTGCGCCCACACGCCGCCGTAGCCGAGGCCGGTGACGGCGGCGGCGCCCACGACAGCGGCCACCGGGGCGGGCACCCGCCCGAGGTGCGCCGCGTCCACGGCCAGGCCGACGAGCAGCAGGAACAGCGGCACGGCCGACAGCGGGAAGTCGGCGCCCGCCAGCAGCGGCCACACCAGGCAGCGGTAGGCCACGTAGCCGCCGGCCACGGCGGTGGCGGCCCAGCGCGTGCCGATCGAGCGGCGCGCGACCACGAGCACCAGCCCGGCCGCCACCAGGCCCCAGACCGGGTACACCCAGTCGGGGATGGGCAGCGAGAAGCCCACCACCGCCTCGCGGTCGACCGGCCGGCCGATCTGGTCGGCGGCGAACTTCAGCAGGATCGGCTCGGCGTACGGGTCGCCCCGGTCCCACGAGGCGATCTCCAGCACCCCGTACTCCTGGTGCTGGTTGGGGAACCAGGTGTTCTCCAGGAAGAAGAACCACAGGGCGGCCAGGCCCGGCACGTGCCACCGGCCGGCCGGGTAATGCTGCCGCCAGCCCCTGATCGCGCCCGCCAGCATGATCGCCGTGCCCAGGTAGAGCAGGGCGTGCGACCCGCTCCACGAGGTGATGTCCAGGCCGTTGATCCGGTGGTTGATCAGGTCGATGGGCAGGGCCACCAGGAACACGCCGGTGCCCCACTGCATCAGGCGCAGGGCGCGCCGGTCCGCGCCGTAGCCGGTGTAGGTGTGGAAGAGCGTGAGCCCGACCACGATCACCGTGCCGATCGTGTTGATCATGTGCGGCGGCGCCAGCTCGTCGCGCAGCCACTTGAAGTGCCAGGCCACGTCCCACGACGAGCCGAGCAGCTTGAGCAGCAGGCCGACCAGCCACAGCCGGTACAGGCCCGCGGCGAGGTCCGCCGGCGTCGCCCGACCCGGTTCGCCCCGCTCCCAGTAGAGGTCGCGGAAGCGCGCGACCCGGTTGCCAACCCCCGTTTTCACCCGCCCATGATGCGGCCCGGCCCCCGGCGCCGGAAGGGTGGTGGCCCCCGGTCTTCTCCCCGGGCACCCCTTAGGGGACGGGTCGTGACCAGGCGGTTCCGCGCGGTGCTCGCCCCAACGGGTGACGCGCGTTGCTCCGGGCGGCCCACACCGGGCAGGGTGCCGTCCGAGAGTCCGCCGAGAATCCCCCTAGGGAGTACCGAAATGGGCAAGAAGGTCGTGGCCGGCGTCATCGTCTCCGCGCTGCTGCTGACGTTGGTCGCTGCGGCCTCGCGGCTCTTCCTATCCTGAAGCCCATGGAGAACCTGCTCGGTGGTCCCGAACCCACGTTGCTGCCCGACCGGCCCGAGGCGCAGGCCGCGGCCGACGCGGGCACCGACCCGGCCAAGATCGTGCGCGCCTACCCCGACTTCAGCGAGGCGTGGGCGCTGCTCGCCGAGCGCGCGTTGCAGACCGGCGACCCGGTCGCGGCCTACGCCTACGCCCGCACGGGCTACCACCGCGGGCTGGACCAGCTCCGCCGGGCGGGCTGGCGCGGGCACGGCCCGGTGCCGTGGTCGCACCGCCCCAACCACGGCTTCCTGCGCGCGCTGGCCGCGCTGGCCCGGGCCGCCGACGAGATCGGCGAGACCGACGAGCACGAGCGCTGCCGCAAGTTCCTCGCCGACAGCGACCCCGCGGCGCCCGCCGCCCTCGGCCTGGGCTGACCGCGTGGTCGAGGTGCGCACCGAGGTCGCGCGCCGGCTGCGGCGGTGGCGGAGCACGGCCCTGCCGATCGCGCAGGCCGCGCTCGCCGCCGGGTTGTCGTGGCTGGTCGCGACCGACGTGGTCGGGCACGCGCACCCGTTCTTCGCGCCGATCGCCGCCGTCGTCTGCCTCGGCGTGTCGCTGGGGCAGCGGCTGCGGCGGGTGGTGGAGCTGGTCGTCGGCGTCTCGCTCGGGGTCGGCGTCGGCGACGTGCTGATCTCGCTCATCGGCTCCGGGCCGTGGCAGATCGCGCTGGTGGTGGCGCTGGCCATGTCGTCGGCGGTGCTGCTCGACGGCGGCGCGGTGATCGCGCTGCAGGCCGGGTCGTCGGCGGTGCTGGTGGCCACCCTGCTGCCGCCCAGCGCGGGCGGCGGCCTGGACCGGATGGTCGACGCGCTGGTCGGCGGCCTGGTCGGGCTCGCGGTGGCCGCGCTGCTGCCCGCGAACCCGCTGACCGTGGCGCACCGCGAGGCGAAGGTGGTGTTCGGCGAGCTGGCCACCGCGCTGCGCGGGGTGGCCGCGGCGGTGGCCGGGCGGGACGCGGTGCGGGCGGCCGCGGTGCTGGCGCGGCTGCGCGACAGCCAGGCCGCGGTGGACGAGTTCCGGTCCGCGCTCAGGACCGGCGGCGAGATCGCGACCATCGCGCCGATCCGGTGGCGCAGCCGGCACGACCTGGGCCGCTACGAGACGGCCGCCGCGCCGCTGGACTACGCGCTGCGCAACGCGCGCGTGCTGGCGCGGCGGGCGCTGGCGGCCCTGCGGGACGGCGAGGACGTGCCCGAGGTGCTGCCCGACGTGCTGCGGCGGTACGCGGAGGCGGTGGACCTGCTGCGCACCGAGCTGGCGCGCGGCGAGGAGCCGACGCGGGCGCGGGCCGCGGTGTGCGAGGCGGCCCGGTGCACGACGGAGGGCCGCCTCGGCGGCGGCGGCCTGTCCACCAAGGTGGTGCTGGCGCAGGTGCGGTCGGTGGCGGTCGACCTGCTCCAGGCCACCGGGCTGTCGCGCGCGGAGGCGGCGGAGTCGCTGCCGCCCGTGGACCGCGGCGGCGGCCGCTGACGCCTCAGCCCTCCGGGCGGTTCAGCACGCCGAGCAGCACCCGGTGCACGGCGTCGTGGTCGCGCGGGTCGGCCAGCCGGCACGTCGCGCCGGTGACGGCGTACCACTCCTCCGCGCCCTCGTAGCGCACCAGGGCGCGGAGGCGGCCCTTGTCGTCCAGCGTGGTGCGCAGCTCCAGGTCGCCGGTCACCACGCCGACCTCGTCGGTCATCACGCCGCCGGGTCCGGCCACGAAGGGGGAGGAGCGGTCAGCCATCGGTCATCAGCACCTTCCGAGCATGCCCTGCAGAGCGGACTTCTCCGCGGGGTCCACCGTCAAACCCCAGCGGTACTTGGTGTGCGTCCACATCTTGGCGTAGGTGCACCAGTAGGAGGTCAGCGGCGGCTTCCACAGGGCCGGGTCCTGGTCGCCCTTGGCCTGGTTGACGTTGTCGGTGACCGCGATGAGCTGCGGGCCGGCCAGGTCGTTGGCGAACTGCTCGCGCCGCGCCGTGGTCCAGGACGACGCGCCGGACCGCCACGCCTCGGCCAGCGGCACCACGTGGTCGATGTCCACGTCGGACGCGGCGCCCCAGGTCGCGCCGTCGTACGGGCTGTACCAGCGGCCGGAGGTGGCCGCGCAGGACGAGTCGGTGACCACGTTGGTGCCGTCGCGCTTGAGCACCTGCTCCCGGGTGTTGCAGGTGCCCGAGACGGTGCTCCAGTGCGGGAACTTGTCCCGCGAGTACCCGGTGGACGACCCCTCGCCGGCCACCGCCAGGGCGTTGAGCTCCGCCTGGGCGGTGCTCGTGCCCGGGATGCCGGGCGGGGTCGCCAGGGCGGGGGTGGCGAGGGCCAGGGTCAGCGCACCAGCCAGGAGCAGGGATGAGATCGACAGTCGAGCGGTGTTGTTAACCGTTGACATAATTCCGACCTTCCTAGTTGGAAGCTGTCGGAACCGACCCTGCTGGAATTCTCCTTCCCCCACAACGCTTCCGGGTGACACTCCGGTGGCGGAACGGGAAATTCCCGCGTCACCGCACCCCGCGGACCAGCCTCAGGTCCTCCGTGTGGCGGTACCAGGTCCACTTGCCCATCGGGCGCGGGTGCGGCACCCCGTCCGAGGTGACCTCCACCGGCAGGCAGCCGAGCTGGAAGGCGCGTGCCGCCGTGGTCTTGACGCTGCGCGTGAACAGCCGCTTCTGGATGACGTGCACCAGCAGGCCCGGGCCGCGCTCGGGGTCGGGGGTGACCTCGATCCGGCTCGCCTGGCCGCGCAGCACCACGGTGTCGTCGCCGTAGCCGACGCCGCGCACCGGGCCCAGCGAACCGCGGCCGACCAGCACGCCGCCCACGTCGTTACGTACCAGCGACACCCGGTCGGGGTCACCGGACAGGGCGAGGTCGAGGGCGCGCCCCGGGTCGGTCGGCAGGCCCCACAGCTCCGCCACCGCCGAGTCGCGGTCCACCGGCACGTACCCCACCGGCACGTCGGCCAGCCGCTCGGCGCGCATCAGCCGCAGCGCCACGGCGTTGAGGTCGGCGTCCGTGCCGTGCACCACCAGTCGCCGGTCGCCCAGGTCGGCCACGACCGGGTCCACCTCGTCCTTCCCCGGCCGGGCCGCCACCCGGCGCACCTCGAACCGGTCACCGTCCGTGATCAGTGGCGACTGCGTGTTTCCGCAGGCCAACACGATTCCGCGCACCTTCATCTCCTGGGCTACGCTCGACCACCGGCATTCGCTCTTGCCAACACCGTCCGTCCGACCGCTTGGAGTTTCACATGCCGGCCGTAGTGCTGATCGGCGCCCAGTGGGGCGATGAGGGCAAGGGCAAGGCGACCGACCTGCTCGGTGATCGCGTCCAGTGGGTGGTCCGCTACCAGGGCGGCAACAACGCCGGGCACACCGTGGTCCTGCCCGACGGGCAGAAGTTCGCCCTGCACCTCATCCCCTCCGGCATCCTCACGCCCGGCGTGACGAGCGTCATCGGCAACGGCGTCGTGGTCGACCCCGGCGTGCTGCTGGAGGAGCTGGCCGGCCTCGACGAGCAGGGCGTGGACACCAGCCGGCTGATCATCTCCGCCGACGCGCACCTGATCATGCCCTACCACGTGGCCATCGATAAGGTCACCGAGCGCTACCTGGGCAAGGCCAAGATCGGCACCACCGGCCGCGGCATCGGCCCCTGCTACCAGGACAAGATCGCCCGCGTCGGCGTGCGCGCCCAGGACCTGCTCGACGAGAAGATCCTGCGGCAGAAGGTCGAGGCCGCGCTGGACTTCAAGAACCAGGTGCTGGTCAAGGTCTACAACCGCAAGGCGCTCGACCCCGAGCAGGTCGTGGACAGCGTGCTGGAGCACGGTTCCCGGTTCACCGACCGGATCGCCGACACCCGGCTGCTGCTCAACCAGGCGCTGGAGCGCGGCGAGACCGTGCTGCTGGAGGGCTCGCAGGGCACGCTGCTCGACGTGGACCACGGCACCTACCCGTTCGTGACCTCGTCGAACCCGACCTCGGGCGGCGCCTCGGCGGGCTCGGGCATCGGGCCGACCCGGATCACCACCGTGATCGGCATCCTCAAGGCGTACACCACGCGCGTGGGCTCCGGCCCGTTCCCGACCGAGCTGAACGACGACATGGGCGAGCACCTGCGCAAGACCGGCGGCGAGTTCGGCGTGACCACGGGCCGCTCCCGGCGCACCGGCTGGTTCGACGCGGTGATCGCCCGCTACGCGGCGCGGGTCAACGGCATCACCGACTACTTCCTCACCAAGCTCGACGTGCTGTCCGGCCTGGAGAAGGTGCCGGTGTGCGTGGGCTACACCATCGACGGCACGCGGGTCGACGAGATGCCGATGACGCAGACCGACGTGCACCACGCCGTGCCGGTGTACGAGGAGCTGCCGGGCTGGTTCGAGGACATCAGCCACTGCCGCACGTTCGAGGAGCTGCCCGCCAACGCGCGCGCGTACGTCGAGCACCTGGAGCAGATCTCCGGTGCCCGGATGTCCGCGATCGGCGTCGGGCCGGGCCGCGACCAGACCATCGTCCGGCACGACATGCTCGGCGGCTGACCGCTCTGAAATCCGGCTAAAGTGCCTCCGGTCCCGAGTCAATCGGGGTCGGAGGCACTTTCACAATTCGGGACGCGTTGACTTGTCCCTGGGACCGAACAAAACTCGACTTCGCTGGTCAGCGCCGCAGTCCGAGTTCGAAGGTTCCGTCGGGGAGAAATCCGTGTCGATTTCCACCGCGGGTGTTGTCGCGCGCCCGGATTCATTGTCACCGGGGCGTGCGCCCACCGCGAAAAAACGAAAAGCGCCGGACCTGCGCCGGTGGCTGAGCCCGCTGGCCCTGCTGCTGCTGTGGCAGGTGGCGGGCAGCACCGGCGTGCTGCCCGAGGACAAGCTCGCCCCGCCGCTGACCGTGTTCGAGTCCGGTTGGGAGCTGGTGCTCGACGGGCAGCTGGTGGACGCGTTCCTGGTCTCGCTGGGCCGGGTCGCGCTCGGCTTCCTCGTCGGCGGGGTCGTCGGCGCCGCGCTCGGCCTGGCGGCCGGCCTGTCCCGGTGGGGCGAGCGGGTCGTGGACCCGCCGGTGCAGATGCTGCGCACGCTGCCGCACCTGGGCCTGGTCCCGCTGTTCATCCTGTGGTTCGGCATCGGCGAGGAGCCCAAGCTCGCGCTGGTCGCGGCCGGCGTGGCGTTCCCGCTGTACCTGAACCTGCACGCGGGCATCCGGCAGGCCGACCCGGCGCTGCTGGAGGCCGCCCGGGTGCTCGGCTACACCCGGTTCGAGCGGATCACGCACGTGGTGCTGCCCTCGGCCGTGCCGCAGACCCTGGTCGGCCTGCGCATCGCGCTGGGCGCGGCGTGGCTGTCGCTGATCGTCGGCGAGCAGGTCAACGCCGACGCGGGCATCGGCTACCTGATCAACAACGCCCGGGAGTTCCTGCGCACCGACGTCGTGGTGGTGGGGCTGCTGGTCTACGCGCTGCTCGGGCTGACCACGGACGCGCTGGTGCGCGCGCTGGAGAAGAGGGTGCTGCGGTGGCGGGTGCGGTGAGCGTCCGGGGCCTGGTCAAGGACTTCGGGCCCCGGCGGGTGCTGGACGGGCTGGACCTGGAGGTGGCGCCCGGCGAGTTCGTGGCGCTGCTGGGGCGCAGCGGGTGCGGCAAGTCGACCCTGCTGCGGGTCCTGGCGGGCCTGGACGCCGAGGTCGGCGGGGCGTTCTCGGTGCCGGACAAGGTGTCCGTGGCGTTCCAGCAGCCGCGGCTGCTGCCGTGGCGGAGGGTGTGGCGCAACGTCTCGCTCGGCCTGCGGGACGTCGACGGGCGGGCCGTGGCGGAGAAGGCGCTGGCCGAGGTGCGGCTGGCCGACCACGCCGACGCGTGGCCGCTGACCCTGTCCGGCGGCGAGGCGCAGCGCGTGTCCCTGGCGCGGGCGCTGGTGCGCGAACCGGACCTGCTGCTGCTCGACGAGCCGTTCGGGGCGCTGGACGCGCTGACCCGCTCGGCCATGCACCGCCTGGTGGAGCAGCTGTGGCGGGAGCACCGGCCCGCCGTGCTGTTCGTGACCCACGACGTGGACGAGGCCCTGCTGCTGGCGGACCGCGTCCTCGTGCTCGACGGCGGCCGGATCGTGGCCGAACACCGCGTCGACCTGCCGCGGCCGCGGCACCGCGCGTCCTTCGCGGACCTGCGCGGACGTGTTCTTTCAGACCTGGGAGTGGACGATGTCGAAGCTGCTTAGCGCCCTGGCCGCCGCGGTCCTGGTGCTGACCGGGTGCGGCTCCTCCGACACGTCGTCGGGCGGCGAGGTCGTGCTCAGGGTCGGCGACCAGAAGGGCAACGCCAAGTCGCTGCTCACCGCCGCCGGCCTGCTCGACGACTTCCCGTACCGGATCGAGTGGTCGACCTTCACGTCCGGCCCGCCGCTGCTGGAGGCCGCGTCCGCGGGCGCGATCGACGTCGGCGGGGTCGGCAACACGCCGCCGATCTTCGCCGCCGCCGCCAACGCCAAGATCGCCGCGGTGTACGTGGCGAAGGGCAACGTCGAGAGTGACGCCCTGCTGGTGCCCGCCGACTCGCCGCTGAAGACGGTCGCCGACCTGAAGGGCAGGTCCATCGCGGTCGCCAAGGGCAGCTCCGCGCACGGCCAGGTCCTGCTCACCCTGGGCCAGGAGGGCCTGACCAGCAAGGACGTGACGCTGAACTTCCTCCAGCCGGCCGACGCGTACTCGGCGTTCACCCAGAAGCGCGTCGACGCCTGGGCGGTCTGGGACCCCTACACCTCGCAGGCGGAGCTGGAGGCCGGTGCGCGCGTGCTCACCGACGGGCGCGGCAAGTCCAACGGCTACACCTTCCAGGTCGCCGGCCGCGCCGCCCTGGGCGACCCGGGCAAGGAGGCCGCGATCCGGGAGTTCGTCAAGCGGTACGCGCAGGCCCAGCGGTGGGCCGACACCCACCGCGAGGAGTGGGCGCGGGCGTGGGCGGACGAGACCGGCCTGAAGGTCGAGGTGGCGCGCAAGTCCGTCGAGCGCGGCGGCGACCTGCCCGTGCCGCTCGACGACGCGGTGGTCGCCTCCGAGCAGGAGCTGGCCGACGCGTTCACCGACGACGGCACCCTGCCCGGCCGCGTCGAGTTCCAGCAGTTCGTGGACACCCGTTTCCAGGGAGATCTGTCGTGAGCGTCGTCCTGCACTGGTTCCTGCCCACCTCCGGCGACGGTCGCACGATCGTCGAGCGCTTCCACGCCAACCGCTCGCTCGGCGCGGCCGCGCAGCGCGACCCGGACGTCGACTACCTGGCCGAGGTCGCCCAGGCGGCCGAGCGCAACGGCTTCACCGGCGTGCTCACCCCCACCGGCACGTGGTGCGAGGACGCCTGGCTGACCACCGCCGCCCTGATCGCCCGGACGCGGACGCTGAAGTTCCTGGTCGCCTTCCGCCCCGGAGTGATCTCGCCGACCCTGGCCGCCCAGATGGCGGCCACCTACCAGCGGATCTCGCGCGGCAGGCTGCTGCTCAACGTGGTCACCGGCGGCGACGAGGTCGAGCAGCGCCGCTTCGGCGACTGGCTCGACCACGACCAGCGCTACGCGCGCACCGACGAGTTCCTGCACGTCGTGCGCGCCGTGTGGTCGGGTCACCCGGTCGACTTCGCGGGTTCCCACTACCGGGTGGAAGGCGCCACCCTGCTGGCCGCCCCGGACCCCGTGCCCCCGATCTACTTCGGCGGCTCGTCGGACGCGGCCCTGCCCGTCGCGGCCCGCCGCGCGGACGTCTACCTGACGTGGGGCGAACCCCCGGCGCAGGTGGCGGAGAAGATCGCCCGCGTCCGCGACCTGGCCGGCGACCGCCCGATCCGCTTCGGCATCCGGCTGCACACCATCAGCCGCGACACCTCCGCCGAGGCGTGGCGGGAGGCGGAGAAGCTGCTGGAGGCCCTGGACCCGGCGCAGGTGGCGCGGGCGCAGGAGCAGCTGGGCGCGTCGCAGTCGGTGGGGCAGCAGCGCATGGTCGCCCTGCACGGCGGCGACCTGTCGAAGGGCGTGCGCGGGCTGGAGGTGCACCCCGGCCTGTGGGCGGGCGTGGGCCTGGTGCGCGGCGGTGCCGGCACGGCGCTGGTCGGCAGCCACGAGGAGGTGGCCGACCTGGTCGAGGAGTACCACTCGCTGGGCGTGGAGGAGTTCGTGCTGTCCGGCTACCCGCACCTGGAGGAGGCGTACTGGTTCGGCGAGGGCGTCCGGCCGATCCTGGCGGCGCGCGGGTTGCTGGGCCCGGCTCTCGGTGAGGCGGAGGTGCCGGTGGCGCGCGGGGCGGTGGCGGTCGAGGGGTCGTGAGATCGGGGGGCGCGGGGCCGACCCCGCGCCCCGCTCAGGAGTCGCCCTCGGCTTCCTCGGCCAGGCGGTTCAGGCAGGTCGAGGCGCGTTGGGCGATCAGCCGGCGCGACCGGCGGGCGTCCAGGGCGAGGCCGTCCAGCACCGCGAACTCGTCCCGGTAGGCGCGGACGGCGGCCTCGTCGTCGGTGAAGGCGGTCAGGGACTTCTGCCGCGCGGTGCGGGCGTCGACGGCGGCCCCCCGCGCCCGCGCGTACCCGGCGGTCTGGAGGAGCGGCGGGACGCGCATCGGCTCGGAGCACTCCAGTCGCACCGCCGGCCGTTCGTGCACGGCGATCCCGGCCGGCTCGTCGGGTGCGGCGTCGCCGTGCCGTCCCATTCGGTGGTGCCGCGGGTGCCGCGCTCCAGCTTGGTGACCTTGGGGACCGACCAGCCGAACCGGTCGGCGGGGCGCCGGGGTGAGCGCCGTGCGGACCTGTGGTGGCTGCGGGCCGTCCTGCTCGGCAGTGCTGGTGTTCATGGAGGCGAAGCGTTCCGCCCTGTCGGATGGCCACGCAGGAGCAGGTGCGCCGCTGTCACTGCGGCACGCGACCGGCCCGCGACAACCGGGGGCCCCTGTGCCACGCCTGCGCCAAGGCCGCGCGTGACCACCTGGCCGAACCGCCGCGCGTGCCGCCGGAGTTCTGGCGGACCCCCGAGATGCGGGAGGCGCTGGTCACCTGCGACATGGGCGCGGTGATCCGGGCCTTCCGGACGCAGACCGGGTTGAGCCGGATCGAGAATGGCGAGCAGATCGCCAACCTCAACCGGCGCACACGTTGGGCCCATGTGCTGGGCGTACCGGCGGACCTACTGTGGTTCCGGACGCCGAGTTCGGGTTCGACCATGACTTCGGGTCGGGGTGCCATGAGTCCGCTCAGCCGTCGTTCCCTGTTCAGCCGGGGGATCGCCCTCGCCGTCCCCGCCCTCGATCCGGAGGAGACCACGCACTTCGCCAAGGCGCTGGCCGATGCCCGTCGCTACCTCGACGGCAACGTCGTGGAGTACTTCAGTCGGCAGATCAGTGCGGTGATGGCACACGATCGTGTGGTCGGTGCCAAGAAGACGACGCCGGTCATGCTGGGCTTGGTCGGGGCTGCCGAACGCTGTGCCCGGGACGCCGAGCTCGAGTTTCGGGATGCGTTGCTGTCGATCGGCGCGCAAGGGGGCTGTACCGGGAACTGCATGAACCGGCTTTGGTGGCGTTCTGGCTGGACCGGGGCATGGAGTGGGCGCAGGAAGCCCTCGGCATGGCCATGTGCGGCGAGCCGCTGCGCGACATCGAGCGCCGGCTCGACCAGGCCCATCGGATCTTCGACGCGGCCGCCGGCGAGCAGCAGTACGGCCTCCTGGGCGCCGTCTGCAACGAGGACACGCGACGGCTGCACGACGCCAAGTGCTACGCCGAGACGGGCCGACCGGTCCGGGCCGCCGAGATCTACGACTGGCGCAGGGCGGGGAACCGGACGAGGCGGCAGCGCTGGGGCTCAGGTCGATCGGTACCGCCAAGGCCGTGCACTCGCGGCGCACCCTGAAGGTCCTCGAAAAGGGGGGCACACCCTCCGACCGTGGCGCGCCCGCCCCGCACCCCGCGAGTTGCGCGAAGCCCTCCGGAGCCGAAGCGAAGGGGCCCGACCGGGCCCCTTCGCGAGCGATCAGCCCTTGCGGGCCTCCACCGCCGTGTCCGGGTTGTCGGCGAACACGCCGTCCAGGCCGGTGGCGTAGAACCTCGCGTACTCCTCGAACGCCCGCCCGTACGCGGTCGGGTCGGTGGAGGTGCGGAAGTCGGCCGGCTGGAAGGTGTTCTCGTTGCGGAACGTCCACGAGTGCACCACCAGGCCACGCGTGTGGGCGTCGCGCACCAGCGTGGTCGGCTGCTGGAGGTAACCGGCCGCGTCCCTCGGGATGATCAGCGACTTCTCCGCGCCGACGCCCGCCGCGTAGGTGCGGACCTCCGCGAGGCCCGCCGGGGTGACCAGGTCGCGGTAGGTGCGCTTGTCACCGGCCTTGACGAAGTCGTACGGCGCGCCCGTCGCGCCGACCAGCTGCACCAGCGGCACGCGCACCCGGGACTTGAGCCACTTCAGGTTGGCCACCTCGAACGACTGCACGTACACCTTGGCGCCGTGGCGGTTGAGGCCCTTGCGGTCCAGCACGTCGACCAGCCGGGGCTCCAGGGGGAGGCCGATCTCCTGGAAGTACGTGGGGTGCTTGGTCTCCGGGTAGATCCCGATCTCGCGGCCCAGCTCGCGGGACAGCCGCCGGGACAGGTCGACGACCTCCTCCAGCGTCGGCACCTCGAACCGGCCGTTGTAGAGGGTGTTGCGGGCCCGGACGTCGGGGATGCGCTCGACCGCGCGCAGCGTCTTCAGCTCGGCCAGCGTGAAGTCCTCGGTGAACCAGCCGGTCAGCGACACCCCGTCGACGACCTTGGTGGTCCTGCGACCGGCGAACTCCGGCCGCGACGCCACGTCCGTGGTGGTGCCGATCTCGTTCTCGTGCCGGGCGACGAGCCTGCCGTCCTTGGTGGCGACCAGGTCGGGCTCGACGTAGTCCGCGCCCATCCGCGCGGCCAGCTCGTACGACGCCAGGGTGTGCTCCGGCCGGTAGCCGGACGCGCCGCGGTGGCCGATCACCAGCGGGCCCCTGCGGGCCTGCGCCGCGCGGTCGTCACCGCTCGCCACGCCCCACGGCACCGCCACCGCCAACCCGGCCACGGCCAGTGCCGCCAGCGCGGCCCCGACGATCTTCGTGCGCACCATCCGCCGACCTCCTCGAAGTCCTGACCCGCGGCAGCCTTGCCGCGCGTCGCGACGTCCGGACCACCGCCGGGCGAAGCCGAGGCCACGAACCGGTGAACGAACGTCACTCCCTGGTGATGGCAGCTTCCTCCAGGTCCAGCTCGCGCAGCACCCGCACCAGCACCTCGTCGTCGATGCGCCCCTCGTCCCGGGCCTCGACGAACACCTCCCGCTCGGCGTCGAGCATGGTGCGCCGCAACCGCCGGAACGCCGCGGCCGGGCTCTCGTCCTCCTGCCGCCCCAACCGCTCCCACGCCGCGTTGCCGCGGTGCTCGGCCAGCACGCGCAGCCGCTGCACGACGTGGTCGGGCGCCTCGTCGCCGGAGTCCACCACCTCGTCCAGCCGCTCCACCGCGGCCTGCGCGGCGGCGTGCTGCACCTGCGCCTCGGCCAGCGCGTCGGTGCGCTCCTCGTCGCCGCGGTGGTCCAACTTCCGGATGACCCACGGCAGTGTCATGCCCTGGAGCAGCAGGGTGCCCACGGTGACCACGAACGCGCAGAACAGGATCACGTCCCGGCCCGGCACGTCCAGCGGCAGCGCCGCCGCGGCGGCCAGCGACACCACGCCCCGCATCCCGGCCCACGAGATGACCGTGACGCCCCGCCAGCCCGGCGCCTTCTCCCGCTCGCGCACCCGCCGCGACAGCCACCGGGGCAGGTACGCCGCCGGGTACATCCACACGAAGCGCACCAGGATCGTCGCCAGCAGCACCGCGCCCGCCGCCCACAGCAGCCCCGCGGTGACCTCGACGTCGTCGACGACCGTCTTGAGCTGCAACCCGATCAGGGCGAACACGAACGACTCCAGCAGCACGTCCACCGACCGCCACACCGCGGTGTCCTGCAGGCGCGTGTAGTACGAGCTGCGCGGCGCGTAGTGCCCGATGTAGAGCCCGGCCACCACCACCGCCAGCACGCCGGAGGCGTGCAGCTCCTCGGCGAGCACGTACGCGCCGAACGGCACCAGCATCCCCAGCGAGCTCTCCAGCACGCCGTCGTCGAGCCGGTCCCGCAGCCACCGCACGGCCACGCCGATCACCAGGCCGACCACCACGCCGCCGCCCGCGCTGACCGCGAACGTGGTCGTGCCGTCCACCCAGGTCGCCGCGGCACCCGTCGCGGCCGTCACGGCCACCTTGTAGGCGGTCAGCGCGGTCGCGTCGTTGATCAGGCTCTCGCCGGTGAGCAGCGTCATCGTGCGGCGCGGCAGGTTGAGCCGCCGCCCGATCGCCACCGCCGCCACCGCGTCCGGCGGCGCCACCACCGCGCCCAGCACCAGCGCCGACCACAGCGACAGGTCGGGCAGCGCCAGGTGCGCCACCCAGCCGACCGCGACGGTGGTGGCCAGCACCAGCCCCACCGCCAGCAGCCCGATCGGCCGCAGGTTGGCCCGGATGTTGTGGTACGAGCTGTCCAGCGCCGCCGAGTACAGCAGCGGCGGCAGCACCAGGACCAGGACCAGCTCCGGTTCCAGGGCGAACTCGGGCAGGCCGGGGATGAACGACACCGCCAGGCCGACGCCCACCAGCACCAGCGGGGCCGACCAGCCGACCCGCCTGGCGCCGGCGGTCACCAGCAGCGAGCCCACGAGCAACAGCAGCAGTTCCGGTCCGTGCATGGCGCAATCTTGCTTGCTTCGCGTGATGATGGTCGACATGACCTGCCCCCACGTCGAAGAGCTGCCCGCGTCGGTGGAACCGGACAACCCCGACGGGTGCGCCGACTGCCTGGCCGCCGGCGAGCACAACTGGGCCCACCTGCGCATGTGCCTGTCCTGCGGGCACGTGGCGTGCTGCGACTCCAGCCCGCGCCGGCACGCCACCGCCCACGCCCACGCCGACGGGCACCCCGTCATGCGCTCGTTCGAGCCGGGCGAGGACTGGCGGTGGTGCTACGTCGACAACCGGATCGTCTGAGCCGGCCCCTCCGGGCCGGTCTTTACAGTCCCTTTAGCCGATCGGCCTATGGCTGTGACCGACGACACAAGTAGCTTCGTGAGCGCATGATCAAGCGCGACACGAAGGAGTGCGCGTGTCGACCGAACCGCAGACCTCGCAAGCCGCCGACGTCGACGAACTGCTCGCCGAGTACGACGAGGAACGCCCGTCCCGCACCCTGTCCCGCAGGTGGGAGCGGGGTGTGTGGGCGGCCGGCCTCGCCGTCTCGCTGCTGGTGCTCAAGCAGGTGTTCTGGCCGTTCGCCAAAGGCGGCCAGTACTACCTGGTGATCTTCCTGGCGGTGACCCTGCCGCTGGTCTTCCTCTGCTACCGGCCGCGCGGGCGCCGCGGCGACCGCGACGACCCGGGCGTGCCGGACGTGGTGCTCGCCGTCGCCGCGCTCGCCGCGGGCGCCTACCCGCTGTTCGGCGGGTTCGACGCGTTCCTGGACCGGCAGGGCCAGCTGACCCCGGTGGACGTGCTCGCCGGGACCGTGCTGCTCCTGCTCGTCCTGGAGGCGTGCCGGCGCACCACCGGGCTGGTGCTGCCGGTCATCTGCCTGGCGTTCGTCGCGTTCGCCTACTACGGCGGGTACCTGCCGCCCGACTGGGCGATCTCGCACGCCGGCGTGGACTTCGGCCAGATCATCAACGGCTTCTACAACGACGCCACCGGCTTCTACGGGACGCCGCTGGACGTCGCCGCCACCTACATCGTGCTGTTCACCATCTACGGCGCGGTGCTCAACGCCTCCGGCGCGGGCGGGTTCTTCGTGGACATCAGCTTCGCCGCGTTCCGCCGCTCCCGCACCGCGCCCGGCCGCACCGCCGCCACCGCCGGGTTCCTGCTCGGCACCGTGTCCGGCTCCGGTACCGCGACCACCGTGTCGCTGGGCGCGGTGACGTGGCCGATGCTGAAGAAGGCCGGCTACCCCCGGGAGAACGCGGGCGGCCTGCTCGCCGCCTCCGGCATCGGGGCGATCCTGTCGCCGCCCACCCTGGGCGCGGCGGCGTTCATCATCGCCGAGTACCTGGAGACCTCCTACCTCCAGGTGCTGCTCTGGGCCACCCTGCCGACGCTGCTGTACTACCTGGGCATCGCGCTGGCCGTGGAGGTCGACGCGCGGCGGTTCGGCGCGAAACCCGTGGACGTGGACGCGCCGAGCCCGTGGGCGCTGCTCAAGCGCGGCGGGTACCACTTCCTGTCGCTCGCGGTGATCGTGGTGTTCCTCGCGCTGGACGTGCCGGTGTACTCGGCCGTCGTCTACGCCACCGGCGTGGCCGCCCTGTTCGCCCTGGTCGCCCGGCGGGGTGACGTGCGCGGGTGGGCGTGGGCGATGGTCGACTCGCTGTCCACCGGCGTGCGCTCGGCGCTGCCCGTGATCGCGGTGTGCGCCGCCGCGGGCGTGATCACCTCGACGATCACCAAGACCGGCCTGGGCCAGGAGCTGGCCTCGATGCTGGTGGACGCGGCCGCGGCGGTCGCGTCCGACCCGACCGCGGTGCTGCTGGTCACCGCCGTGCTCGCGGCGGTCGCGGTGAACGTGCTCGGGCTCGCCGTGCCGGTCACCGCGTCGTTCATCATCGCCTGGGTGTCCATCGGGCCCGCCCTGGTCGAGCTGGGCGTGGCGCGCGAGGAGACCGCCATGTTCATCTTCTACTACTCGGTGCTGTCCGAGGTGACGCCGCCGACCGCGCTGGCCGCGGTCGCCGCCGCCGCGATCACCGGCGGCGACGCGATGAAGACGATGTGGCGGACGTGCAAGTACACGCTGCCCGCGTTCCTGGTGCCGCTGGCGTTCGTGCTCACCGACAACGGCGCCGGGCTGCTGCTGCGCACCCCGCTCGTCGACGCCGCGTGGGTGTTCGCGGTGTCCGCCCTCGGCGTGGCCGCGCTGGCCGTGGTCACGGGCGGGTGGCTGCTCGGCCGGGCCCGGTGGCCCGAGCGCGCGCTGTGCGCGCTCGCCGCCGCGGCCCTGCTCTACCTGCAACCGGCCACCATCGCCGTCGGCCTGGGGCTCCTGGCGGCCGCGGTGGCCGTGCACGTCGTCCTACGGAGGAGGGAACAGCATGCATAGCTGGGCGTACAAGGCCGCCGCGGGCGCGCTCGCGCTGGGGATGCTCGCCGCCGGGTGCGGGGGGAAGCGGACCCCCGACGCGTCGTCGCCCCAGGGCGAGGCCGCCTGCGAGGCGGCCGACGGCCGGATCACCATCGCCACCGGCAACTCCGGCGGCGTGTACTACGTCGTCGGCGGCGGGCTGGCCAAGCTGATCAGCGACAACACCAGGCTCAAGGCCACCGCCGCGGAGACCGGCGCATCCGTGCAGAACGTCCAGCAGCTCGTCGCCGGCGACTACGACGTGGCGTTCTCGCTGGCCGACACGGCGGCCGACGCCGTGGCGGGCAAGGGCGCGTTCGAGGGCAAGCCGCAGGACGTGCAGGCGCTGGCCCGGCTCTACTCCAACTACACGCAGGTGCTCGTGCGCGCGGACTCCGGCATCGACTCGATCGCCGACATGCGCGGCAAGCGGATCTCCACCGGGTCGCCCAAGTCCGGCACCGAGGTCATCGCGAACCGCCTGCTCACCGCGGCCGGGCTGAACCCGGAGACCGACGTCCAAGCGCAGCGGCTCGACCTGGCCAAGACCGCCGACGGGATGAAGGACGGCAGCCTCGACGGCCTGGTGTGGAGCGGCGGCCTGCCCACCGCGCAGATCACCGACATCACCACGTCGCTCGGCGACGACGTGCGGTTCCTCGACGTCACGCCGCAGCTCGACGCCCTGCGCGGGGTCAACGAGGTCTACGACCGGGGCGTCATCCCGGCCGCCACCTACGGGCAGCCGGCCGACGTGCCGACCGTCGTGGTGCCCAACCTGCTGCTCGTGCGGTCGGACTTCCCGCGCGGCGACGCGTGCGCGGTCACCAAGCTGCTGTTCGAGCGCAAGGGCGACCTGGAGGCGGTGCACCCGGCGGCCAGGGGCATCGCCCGGGACACCGCCGACGAGACCGGTCCGGTGCCCCTGCACCCCGGGTCCCGGGACGCCCTGGGCGGCTGACGGGCCGGGTCAACTAGGCTGACCGACCGTGCGTGTCCTGGTCATCGGGTCCGGCGCCCGTGAACATGCCCTAGTCCTCGCCCTGTCGCGGGACCCCTCGGTGATCGCGCTGGCGTGCGCGCCCGGCAACGCCGGCATCGCCGGCGTCGCGGAGACCTACGGGGTCGACGTCACCGACGCCGGCGCGGTCGCCGCGCTGGCCAAGGAGTGGAACGCCGACCTGGTCGTGGTCGGGCCGGAGCAGCCCCTGGTGGCGGGCGCGGCGGACGCCGTGCGCGCGGCCGGCATCCCCTGCTTCGGCCCGTCGGCCGCGGCGGCGAGGATCGAGGGCTCGAAGGCGTTCGCCAAGGACGTCATGGCGGCCGCGGGCGTGCCCACGGCGACGTCCGAGGTCGTCGACAACCCCGCGCGGCTCGACGCGGCCCTCACCCACTTCGGCCCCACCTGGGTGGTGAAGGACGACGGGCTCGCCGCGGGCAAGGGCGTGGTCGTGACGGCCGACCGCGCGGTGGCGCGGGCGCACGCGATGACGCTGCTGGACAACGGCCACCCGGTGCTGCTGGAGTCCTTCCTCGACGGGCCCGAGGTCTCGCTGTTCTGCCTGGTCGACGGCGCCACCGTGGTGCCCCTGCTGCCCGCGCAGGACTTCAAGCGCGTGGGCGACGGCGACTCGGGCCCGAACACCGGCGGCATGGGCGCCTACTCCCCGCTGCCCTGGGCCCCCGAGGGCCTGGTCGACACGATCGTGTCAACCTGCGTGCAGCCGGTGGTCGACGAGCTGGCGCGCCGCGGCACCCCGTTCACCGGCCTGCTGTACGCGGGCCTGGCCCTGACCACCGCGGGCCCCCAGGTGATCGAGTTCAACTGCCGCTTCGGCGACCCGGAGACGCAGGCCGTGCTGGCCCTGCTGCGCACCCCCCTGGCCGGCCTGTTCCACGCCGCCGCCACCGGCGACCTGGCCTCCGCGCCGGCGCTGGAGTGGGCGGACGGCTACGCGGTGACGGTCGTCGTCGCCGCCGAGGGCTACCCCGGCCGCCCCCGCACCGGCGACGTCGTCGGCGGCGGCGAGGCGGAGGGCGTGCTGCACGCGGGCACCCGCCGCCGCGAGGACGGTGCCGTCGTCTCGGTCGGCGGCCGGGTCCTCTCGGTGGTCGGCACGGGCCCCACCCTGGCCGCCGCGCGCGAGGACACCTACCGGCGGGTGGTCGGCGTCCACCTGACGGGCTCCCACCACCGGACCGACATCGCCCTGCGCGCCGCGAACGGCGAGATCGAGGTGCCGTCCTAGCGGGGAACCGGCGGGCCGTTCTCTTCGTCCAACCTCAGACCCGGCTCACGCGGGCGTTGGTAGCCTCGGACCGCGGGACCAAGCCGTTGCCGACCGTACGGGGGTAGGACGTCATGGCACAGGAGAACGGCCTGCTGGGAGCCGTCGCCGCCGTGGGGGGAGCGATCGGCAAGGCGGTCGGCGAGGTCTTCGCGGCGGAGAAGCAGCTCGGCGGGACCATGGCGGGCGGGCCCGCCTCCAGCCAGCAGTTCAAGGTCACCAAGGAGACCGTGCTGCAGGCCGGCAAGCTGATCAACAACCAGGTGGCCGAGCTGCGCGAGGCATACCGGGGTGCCTTCCGCGACCTCCGCGTCGACCCCAGGGGGCTCGACGACCTGAACCGGGAGATCGCCGAGGCGTGGAACGACCGCCTGGTCGAGAACGACGATTCGTACGCCAACAACGTCGAGCGGTACATCAAGAGCCTGGGCGGCCTCGTGGACCAGCTCCGCGCGGCGGCGAAGCAGTACGGGCACACGGACGAGGACATCCAGGCGGCTATGGGGGCAGCGGGTGCATCGCGGGACTAAGGCTCTGATCACGACCGCGCTGGTCGCCCTCGCGGCGGCCGGTTGCACCTCGGAGGAACCCGGCGACGCCACCCCGCAGACCAAGTCCACCGGCACGTCGGCGACCTCCGGCTCGTCCGAGCCCACCGTCGAGTTCCCGCCGCGCCCAGTGGACATCGATCTCGGTGGCATCACCGACGGCTGCCGGGCGCTGACGCCGGATCAGCAGCGGGAGTTGGGTATCGACGAGGCGAAGAGCGAATTGCAGGACGTGATCCACGGCAAGGACTCGCCCGGTTGCAGCTTCCAGTCCAACTCCGCGCCGCTGTACAGCTACGAGGTCACGCTGATCGCCGACCAGGGCGTCGACTACTGGCAGGGCGGCGGCAACCTCGACGTCGTGCAGACGACCGTCGGCGGGTTCGGTGCCTACAAGGTCACCTTGGCCGGCACGACCCGCGGCGACTGCGCGTTCGCCGTCGACGTGGCGGACGGGCAGCAGCTGTTCGTCTCCTTCCTGCCGATCGGTGACGACTTCACCCAGGACCAGATGTGCCAGAACGCGACCAAGGGCGCGGAAATGGCACTGCAGACCCTGAAGACCTTGAAGTAAGGGGGAGGCATGAGCGGCTTCCGGCAGATCTCCGACCACCGCTTCCAGGGCTACAGCAACCCCGCTCTGGCGGAGCTGGTGCAGCAGTTCACCGGCAGCGACGCGGCCCAGCGCTTCACCGAGGCATCCCACGCGCTGCGCAAGCTCGCGAGCACGCTCAAGGACACCGACGAGGTGCTCCGCAAGGAACTGGAGAAGCTGGGCATCGACTGGCAGGGCGCGGCCGGTGACAACGCCGGGCAGGCGGTCACCGTGTCGGCCGACGTCGCTACTTCGGGGACCGAGGCGGCCCAGCAGAACTCCAAGGCGACCGCCGTGCAGGGGGCGAACTACAGCCAGACCCGCAACGGGATGCCCGAGCCGCAGGCGTTGCGGGGGGACACCGAGACGAGCTTCTGGGACGGGGTCGGCGGGTTCTTCGGGTACGAGACCGACCACGCCAAGGAGGTCAAGGCCACCCAGGCGGCCCGGGAGCAGACCATCCGGGGGCTGGAGCAGTACACCGAGGCCAGTCGGGACGCGCTCAACCAGTACCAGGGGATGAACCGGCCGCCGCAGTTCGACGTGACCACCGCGTCCAGCGTGGGCACGCCCGTCGCGGCGGTGGCGCAGCCCGGTGGTGGCGTGCCCGGTCTGGCCGGCGGGGTGCCCGGTGGGCTGCCCGGCGGTGGGACGGGGCACCTGCCCGGTGGCGGCGTGGTGCCCGGTCTGCCCGGCCAACTGCCGGGTGGCGGGCAGTTGCCCGGTCAGCTGCCCGGACAGCTGCCCGGTGGCGGCACGACCGGGATCGGGCCCGTGCCGCCGGGGGTCGGCGGGGCGGTCACGCCTCCCTCCGCGGCCGGGCTGGGCAAGGTCGGCGGGTCGAACCTCGGGCTGGGGCTCGGGCTGGGGCTCGCCGGTGGCGCGGCGCTGGGCGCGCTGGCGGCCAGTGCCCGTGGCGGGCGGGTCGTGCGCAACGCGCCCGGCGGTGCCGCGGTGCCGCCCGGTGGCAAGGTGCCCGAGGGGCCGACCGGCAAGGGCGGCGGCGGTACCGGCAAGGCCGGGGCGCCCGGGGTGCTGACCGGGAAGTCCGGCGTGTCGGCGACGATCGGCGCCATCGACCCCGACGAGCGGGTGCCGGCGCGCGGTGGCGCGGCCGGTGCGGGCGGCAAGGCCGGTTCCGGGTCGATGATGCAGCCCGCCGCGTCGCCGAGGGGCGGCAAGGGCGAGGAGGACGACGAGCACGTGCGCAAGTACGGCGTGGACTCCGACGACGTGTTCGGTGACGAGCGGATGGTCGTGCAGTCGGTCATCGGCGACGAGCCCGAGCGGAAGTGACGTGAGCCCGGTCGTCCTGTCCACCCTGGAGTTCGACGTCGCCTGGGAGGGTGAGCGGCTGACCAGGCGCAACGTCGCGCTCGACGTGCCGAGCCCGGGGATCACGCACACCGAGCGGGCCCTGCTGGTCGAGCAGGCGTGGCGGTCGATGGCCGAGCGCGGGGTGGCGGCGAACGGGCGGCTGGCACCCGAGGTGGCCGACGCGTTCGCCCTGCTGGCCAACCCGCAGGTGTCGGTCGACATCTGGATCTGGGTCGACCGCCGCAAGATCAAGGGCCTCGCCGCGGCCGCCGGGGACGAGGCGGTGCTCGCGGTCGTCGACGGCGACGAGGTGTGGCTGATCGACTCGCGGGCCAGCGCGCTGGCCGAGTCGGCGGTGTCCGTGGCCGGCGAGGTGCCCGCCGGGTACGGGCGGTCCATCAGCCTGCCCAACGACGTGCTGCGCGCGGCCTCGGACGAGGCCGGGCAGGACGCGGAGAAGCTGGTGCTGGCGCTGGAGCGGCACGGCCTGCCCCTGCACGAGGCGCAGGAGCTGGCCGGCATGTGCGACGGCATGGGCACCCGCGGCCAGTTCGGCGCCGAGCGCGCCCGGCCCGGCGGGCCGCCCGTGCGGGCCGGTCGCGTGGTGGCCTGGCACGACACCCCGTCCGGTCGCTACCTGCACCAGGTGCGGCCGAGCTCGGACGGGCGGAGCTGGAGCACGGTCACCCCGATAGACAACGCCCGTTTGGCGGGCTGCGTCTGGGAGCTGTTGCAGGAAGTCTGAGCAAGCGGCTGAAACCCCGGCGTCACCGGTCGCGTCGGGGTTGCCTGCGGGACTGGGGGACCGGAGCGATGCCTGCTGTCATTCGGGAGTGACGTCACGTGACCAACGCGACGCTCAGCGCAACGTCGTTCCGCGCGGCGTGGGAGCACCTGGACCTCGGGGCGATGCCGATCGTCCTGCACGTCCAGGAGCCACCCGCCCCGTGGAGCCGGCTGACCGCACAGGGACTGGCCCGCGGCGGCGAGCTGGACCCGTGGATAGGCGCGGCCTTCAAGCTGCTCGCCCACCCACCCCGCTCGCTCGACCTGCGGCTCGGCATCGGCCGGTCGTCGGTGCGGGCGCTGGCCGCCTCCGCGGGCAACGGCTCGCTGCTGGCCGTGCTGACGGGGGACCGGATCACCGTGCGCGAGCTGGAGGTCGACCTCGCCACCGCCCTGGTCGACCTGCTGCCCGCCATGCCGGACGGCAGGGTCGGCGGACCAGACCTGCGCGGTCAGTTCGGCGCCGCCGTGATCGACCACACCGGTCGGCGGAGGCGCGCGGTGGACGTGGTCGAGCTGCACGGGTTCGTCGACGCCGCCACGCTGCGCGCCCGCCTCAACGCCCTCCTGGACGGCTTCTGACAGCCCTCCCGGCAACCCTCCCGGCAACCCTCCCGGACGGCTTCCGGCGGTAGCCACACCCGTGGCCGCGGCTGGGCAGGCGGCAGGGCGACCACGGTGGGTGGCCACCGCGGCGGCCGCGACCAGTTGGCGGCCGTGGTCAGGCTGCCGTGGCCGGGCGGCGGTGGCCGGGTGATGGGCTGTGGTCGGCTGGCTGGTGGCTTGGTGGCGGCCGTGGCCGGGTGACCGTGGCCGGGTGGCTTGGCTGCGGTTGGATGAGGGCTCGGGGTGAGCTGCCTGGGCTGTGGTCGGGCCGTGGTCGGGCTGGTTCGGTGGTTCGGCGTTCGCCCTCCCTGCGATTAGCCTGACCGGCATGTTGGGTGTCGCCGCTCGTGCCGATGTGCCTCCTTTCCACGTCATGGAAGTCCTGTCGGCCGCCGCCAGGCGGCAGCGGGTTCGGGGGGACGTCGTGTCGCTGGCGGCGGGCCAGCCGTCCAGTCCGGCGCCCACGCCCGTGCTGGAGGCCGCGCAGCGCGCGCTGCGCGAACAGCCCCTCGGGTACACCGAGCAGCTGGGCATCGTGGAGCTGCGCGAGGCCCTGGCCGGCCACTACGACAGGCAGTACGGCCTGGACGTCTCGGCCGACGACGTGGTGGTGACCACCGGGTCGTCCGGGGCGTTCCTGCTGGCCTTCCTCGCCTCCTTCGAGGCCGGTGACCGCGTCGCGCTGGCCCGGCCCGGTTACCCGGCCTACCGCAACATCCTGCGGGCGCTGGGGTGCGAGGTCGTCGAACTGCCCTGCGGCCCCGAGACCCGCTTCCAGCCCACCGTCGACGTGCTGGAGGCCGCCGGACCGCTGAGCGGGCTCGTGGTGGCCAGCCCCGCCAACCCCACCGGCACGGTGCTCGCCCCCGCCGAGCTGGCCGGGCTCGTCGAGTGGTGCGGCTCCCGCGGCGTGCGGCTGGTCAGCGACGAGATCTACCACGGCATCAGCTACGGCACCCCCCTCGCCAGCGCGTGGGAGACCTCACGGGACACCATCGTCGTCAACTCCTTCTCCAAGGCGTTCGCCATGACCGGTTGGCGGCTGGGCTGGATGCTGCTGCCGCCGGACCTGCGCCGGGCGGTGGACCGGCTGACCGGCAACTTCACGCTCTGCCCGCCCGCCCTGGCCCAGCACGCGGCCGTGGCCGCGTTCGAGCCCGAGTCGTACGCGCAGACCGAACGGCTGGTCGAGGGGTACCGCCTCAACCGCGACGTCCTGCTCAAGGGCCTCGCCGACCTGGGCATCGACCGGGTGGCCCCCGCCGACGGCGCCTTCTACGCCTACGCCGACGTCTCGCACCTCACCGACGACTCGATGGGCTTCTGCCGCCGCCTGCTCGACGACACGGGGGTCGCGATCGTGCCCGGCATCGACTTCGACCCCGTGCACGGGCACGAGTTCATCCGCATGTCCTTCGCCGGGGCCGCCCACGACATCGAGGAGGCGCTGCGGCGGATGGGGGCTTGGTTGTCGTCACCATGATGACGTTTCTACCCCTGAATTCCGGGGAAGAACAGGGATCGGGGGCGGGACCGCCCGATCAGGTGACATCGTGGTGGCATGGCTCGAATAATCCTGTGGCTGGTGGCCGCCTGGGTCCTGCTCGCCGTGGTCGGCTCGATCATCAAGGGCCTGTTCTGGGTGCTGGTGGTCGGCGGCACGCTGTTCCTCGGCATCGCCGCGTACGGCGCCGTCAAGACCAACAAGCGACCCAAGGGCATCAAGGGGCCCAAGCCCTAGCGTCCCCCTGAGGGGCGGGGAATTCCACCGGCCCTGGGAATTCCGCGGGCCGCGGCCCACCATGGTGCGGTGCTCGAAACCGAGGAACGCCGCCTCACCGACTGGGAGCGACGCGTCGAGTGGCCGCTGACCACGCTCGCCACGCTGTTCCTGGCCGTCTACGCCTGGCAGGTCCTCGACGACCGCGCCACCCCCGGCCTGCACGGCGCGCTGGAGGCCGTCCTCCGGCTGGTGTGGCTGCTGTTCGCGCTGGACTACGCGGTCCGCTTCACGCTGGCCGTCGACAAGCGCCGGTTCGTCACCGGCCACCTGTTCGACCTGCTCGCGGTCCTGCTGCCGATGGTCCGCCAGCTCCGGGTGCTGCGCCTGGTCACCGTGCTGAAGGCGATCAGCAACCGGTTCTCCGACCGGGTCCGGCGGCGCGTCGGCGTGCACGTCGCCGGGGTCACCGTCCTGGTCGGCGCCTGCGCCTCGCTGGCCGTGCTGGACGCGGAGCGCCACCACCCCGGCGCCACCATCACCACGTTCGGGGACGCCGCCTGGTGGACCCTCACCACGATCACCACCGTCGGCTACGGCGACCGCTACCCCGTCACCTGGGAGGGTCGCCTGGTCGCCGCGCTGCTCATGGTCGGCGGCATCGCGCTGATCGGCGTGATCACCGGCACCATCGCGTCCTGGCTGGTCGAGCGGCTGAGCGGGGTCGAGGGGTCGGTCGCCGAGGCCGAGCAGGCCGCGCTGGCCGAGCTCCGCCAGGTCAGGGCGGAGCTGGCCGCGCTGCGGGAGGAGCTGCGGCGCGGGGCGGAACCGGCCCCGCTGCGGGGGGAGCCGCGGCTCAAGGAGGAGCGGGCCGGGCTACAGCACCGCCCGGGCGTGTGAGCTGCCGCGCCACAGCACGCCGCGCAGCCCCGCCCCGTTCGCCCCGTCCACGTTGTCCTGCCGGTCGTCGAAGAACACGCAGTCGCCCGGCGCCGCCCCGAGCCGCTCGGTCAGCGCCGCGAAGATCCGCGGGTCCGGCTTGGCCACGCCGAGGTCGGCGGAGAACACCAGGTGCCGGAAGTGCCGGGCCCACGGCTCCCGCTCGGCGACCCGCGCGAACGACGCGGGCGCGTTGGACAGCAGCGCCAGCGGCACGTCCGCACCGGCCAGCTCCTCGACCAGCTCCACCGTGCCGGGGTCGGGGTGCAGCCACGCCGCGTGGTCCACCTCCGTCAGCCGCGCGGCCAGCGCGTCGCCCACCTCCACGCCCAGCGCCGCGCCGACACCCCGCCAGTACTCCGGGTCGGACAGCCCGCGGTCGTAGTCGTGGCGCCCGGCCCAGTACGCCCGCGCGAAGTCCGCCTCCGCCACGCCGAGCAGGTCCGCCAGCACCGCCAGCTCCCCGTGCGGCCGCGAGATCACCTCGCCGTAGTCGAACACCACCCAGCGCATCAGCTCACCGACCCGATCCGCCGCAGCGCCTCGGCCACGTCGTCCCCGCCCACGTCGCGGTGCAGCACGAACCGCACCCTGCCCGCCATCGGCCCGGCGAACACGCCCAGGTGCCGCAGCCCGGTGAGGGTGACCTCCAGGTCCGGCACGGAGGCCAGCACGATGTTGGTCTCCGGCTCGTCGACCTGCCAGCCCAGCTCGGTCAGCCCCCGGGCCAGCGCGCGGGCGTTGGCGTGGTCGACCGCCAGGTCGTCGACCCGGCCGAGCGCGACCAGGCCCGCCGCGGCCAGCACCCCGCCCTGCCGGACCCCGCCGCCGAGCATCTTGCGCACCCGCCGCGCCTCGGTCGCGAACGCCGCCGACCCGGCCACCACCGACCCGACCGGCGCGCCCAGCCCCTTGGACAGGCACACCTGCACCGTGTCCACGCCGACCGCCAGCGCCGCCGGCGGCAGCCCGAGCGCCACGGCCGCGTTCCACAGCCGCGCGCCGTCCAGGTGGACCCGCAGCCCCGTCTCCTTCGCCGCCGACACCAGCAGCGCGTGCCGGTCGGGCTGGGTCACCGCGCCACCGGCCGAGTTGTGCGTGTTCTCCAGGCACAGCAGCGCGGTGCGCAGCGTGTAGTACGGCCCCGCCGCGCCGGCCGCCGCGCGCACCGCCTCCGCCGACACCTGGCCGGGCCCGGCGTCGCACTCCAGCGGGTGCGGCATGCCGCCGGCGATCCACGCGGCCGTGCCCAGTTCGCTGTCCAGCACGTGCGCGCCGCGCGGCGCCAGGAACCGGTCGCCCGGCCGCAGGTGCAGCGTCAGCGCGATCAGGTTGCCCATCGAGCCCGAGGGCACCCACAGCGCCGCCTCCACGCCCAGCAGCTCCGCGACCCGCTCCTCCAGCAGGCGCATCGTGGGGTCGTGGTCGAGCACGTCGTCGGCCACCTCGGCGCCCGCCATGGCCAGTCTCATGGTCTCGTCCGGGCGGGTGACGGTGTCGGATCGGAAGTCCAGGGGTGCGTACTCGGTCACGAATGGATCACATCACACCCGCCGGGCGCTGACCCAGCCGTGTCGGCGGTACCACGATCAGGGGGTGACGCACGTCTCTGTGAACCGGCGTGCAACCTTTGTCGGCACCGGCTCCGTCCGGTAGGTGCAAGCACGACGAGCGGAGAGAGTCCGCGTGGATCAGCGCGACGAGCAGGAGTTCGCGGAGTACTTCGCAGCTCGCCGGGAGGCCGTGCGCCGAACGGCGTTCCTGCTGTGCGGTGACTGGCACCGGGCGGACGACCTCGCGCAGACCGCGTTCGTCGCGTTGCACCGCAGGTGGCGGAAGGTCCGGGACAAGGGCGCCCTGGACGCCTACGTCCGCCGGAGCCTGGTGCGCGCGGTGATCGACGAGTCGCGCCGGCCGTGGCGTCGCGAGCGCTTCGTGGACCAGGTCCCGGAGACGCCCGCGGGCGGCGAGGTGGCGGACTCGGTGGCCACGCGCGAGGCCCTGGTCGCCGGCTTGAAGCGGGTGCCGCCGCGGCAGCGCGCGGTACTCGTGCTCAGGTTCCTGGAGGGCCTGGACGTGGCCGCCGCGGCGGCGGCGCTCGGGTGCTCGGAGGGCACCGTGAAGAGCCAGACCTCCCGGGGGCTGGCGGCCTTGCGCGAAGCGCTCGGCGACACGATCGAAGACCTGAGGCCCGCGTCGTGAGCAGGAGGTGGAGGTAGGTGGACGAGCAGAAGCTGGCGGAGCTGTTCCGCGACGCCGCGCGCGACGCGCCGCCCGCGTCCTTCGACGTCGCGGGCGTGCGCTCGGCGTCCGCCCGGGCGGACGCGCGGCGGCGGTCGACGATCGCGCTCGGCGCCACCCTCGCGGCCGTGCTGCTGGTCGGCGGGGGTGTCGCGGCCACGCTGGCGCCCGACACCGCGAGCGACACGGCCGCGGCGGGTTCCGCTGAGGGCGGGTCGTCCCCTAACGTCACCCCATTCGGTACACCGGAAGCAGCGGACGTCGCGCCGGAGGACGCGGCACCGGGCCGCACCGGCGGTCCGCCGCCCAAGAGCCTTCCCGAGGACACGCCTACGCAGGGGGGCGAGCCTTCGGGGAGTGCCGGTCGGTCGACGACCGGCAGCACCCCACCGGGGTGCGTCGAGGTGGACCGGGAGCTCGCCGACGCCCTCGCCAGCGAGCTCCCGGTCGCCCGCGACCTCATCCCCGCGCCCGCCGCCGCGCGGTGCCCGGCCGGCGCCCGCGGCGCGAGCTTCCTGCTGCGCGACGGCGCCGTGACCGGCACGGTGTCGGTCGTGCTCACCCCGGCGGGCGCGCTGCCGCCGTCGTTCGACGAGGGCACCCTGTCCGAGACGGCCGCCGCGTCCGGCGGCCGGGAGCTGCACGTGCTCGCCACGCCCGCGGCGGGTGCGGGGGAGGTGCCGTTCGCCGGCGAGCTGCCCTCGCTGGCGCAGCGCCTCGCCGAGCGCTTCTGACCCCGCCGGAACTAGTACCTTCCCTGCAATGACAGCCGCAACGCCGAAGGGTGAACGCCGGCGCCAGGCGCTGGTCGAAGCCGCCGCCGCCCTGCTGGTGGAGGGTGGCTTCGACGCGGTCCGGCACCGCGCCGTGGCCGAGCGCGCGGGCCTGCCGCTGGCGTCCACCACCTACTACTTCGACTCCCTGGACGAGCTGGTCGCCGCGGCGCTGGAGTTCCACGGCGACGCCGAGCTGGCCTACGGCAAGGCCAGGCTGGAGGAGCTGGACCCCCGCGAGTGCGGCGGCGACGCGTTCGTCGAGCTGGTGCTGGACCTGCTGCTCGGGCCCGTCGGCGAGGGCGACGCGGAGGCCGTGGTGCTGCGCTACGAGCGCCTGGTCGCCACCGGCCGGCGGCCCTACCTGCGGCCGCTGATGCGCAGGCTGTCCGGCGAGCTGCACGCCCTGCTGCTCGACATCTTCACCAGGGCCGGGCAGCCGGTCGGCCGGGAGCGCGTCGAGGAGCTGATCGCGCTGGTCGACGGTGCCGTGGTGAACGCCCTCATCGAGGTCAGCCCGGACCCGCGGGCGGTGGCCCGGCGCATGCTCGCCAAGGCGATGCAACCCCGCTGACCCCCCACCGCGTTAGAAGGGTGGGGGCGCGAGAGGGGATGGCATGCGCGAAGCCGACGAGCAGGGCTTCCGTGAGTTCGCGGTCGAGCACGCGGCGTCGTTGCGGCGCACCGCGTACCTGTTCTGCGGCGACTGGCACATGGCCGAGGACCTGATGCAGGCCAGCCTGCTCAAGCTCTACCAGGCGTGGCACCGGATCCAGTGGCGCGACACCGCGTCCGGGTACGCGCGCAAGGTGCTGCTGCGCACGTGGCTGGACGAGAAGCGCAGGCCGTGGCGGAGGGTGGAGCAGCGCGACGGCGAGGTGCCCGACGTGGCGGACGCGCGGGCCGACCCGGAGCGGGCGGGCGAGCAGCTGTGGGCGCGCGACCTGGTGCACGCGGCCCTGCTGCGGGTGCCGCCGCGGCAGCGGGCCGCGCTCGTGCTGCGGTACTTCGAGGACCTGTCGGTCAGCGAGGTCGCGGTGGCGATGGGCTGCACCGAGGGCACGGTGAAGAGCCAGACGGCGCGCGGGCTCGTGGCGCTGCGCACGGCCGTGGAGGAGCTGGAGCGGGGGGCGGTGGTGGCGTCGTGAGCGAGGCCGAGCTGCGCGAGGGCCTGAAGGCCGCCGTCGGGGACGAGCCGCCGCTGCGCTTCGACCCGGAGGAGCTGATCCGCCGCGGCCGCCGCGAGCGCAAGCGGCGGCGCGCGCTGGTGGCGGTGGCCGCGGTCACCCTGGCCGCCACCGGCACGGTGCTGTCCCTGCCCGGCCTGCTGGCCCCGCGGCCGGTGGTCGAGGTGGCGGTGGGCCCGGTGCTGACCACCGAGCCGTCGGCGGCCGTGCTCACGACGGTCACGCCCGCGACCCCGCCGACCCCCGTCGACACGAAGCTCCTGGCCTACTACCTGGAGGGCAGGTTCGGGGCGGTCGTGCCGGACGTGAAGGTCGTCGGCGCCGAGTTCACCGACGCCAGCGGCATGGGGAGCCGGACGCAGTACCTCGCCGGCTACCTGGTGTTCATCGACGCCGAGGGCCCGACCGGGGCGAGCGTGGAGATCAGCACCCCGCCGAGGCTGTTCACCCGCGACGAGTTCTGCCGGGACGCCGGGTGCGCCGCGCCGCGCCGGCTGGCCGACGGCAGCACCGTGGAGTTCACCACGGACTCCGCGGGGCGCGACGGGACGGTCGTGCACTCGGCCGCGCACTTCCGCACCGACGGCTCCGCGGTGCGGATCAGCTGCTACAACTACGACCCCGCGCAGGGCCCCACGCCCACGCGCGACACCGTGTCGCTCACCGACGACGAGCTGGTGGCGCTGGCCACCGACCCGGGGCTCACCGCGGGGTGACGTCCCCGCCGGCCGGGGCCGGGCACCGGCGAAATATGCTGGTCACGTGACGGTCAAGCCCCGCATCTCCAACGTCCTCGCCGGTCGCTACGCCTCCACCGAGCTGGCCACGCTGTGGTCCGCGGAGCACAAGGTCGTGCTGGAGCGGCAGCTGTGGCTCGCGGTGCTGCGGGCGCAGGCCGAGCTGGGCATCGACGTGCCCGAGCGGGCCGTGGCCGACTACGAGCGGGTCGTCGACCAGGTCGACCTGGCCTCCATCGCCGAGCGCGAGCGCGTCACCCGGCACGACGTGAAGGCGCGCATCGAGGAGTTCAACGCCCTCGCCGGCCACGAGCACGTGCACAAGGGCATGACCTCGCGCGACCTCACCGAGAACGTCGAGCAGCTCCAGGTCCTGCGGTCCCTGGAGCACGTGCGCGCCAAGACCGCCGCCGTCCTGGCCCGGCTCGCGCGCCGCGCCGCCGAGCACGCCGACCTCGTCATGGCGGGCCGCTCGCACAACGTCGCCGCCCAGGCCACCACGCTGGGCAAGCGCTTCGCCACCGCCGCCGACGAGCTGCTGGTCGCGTTCCGGCGGCTCGACGAGCTGATCGCGCGCTACCCGCTGCGCGGCGTCAAGGGCCCGGTCGGCACCGCCCAGGACATGCTCGACCTGCTCGGCGGCGACCGCGACAGGCTGGTCGCGCTGGAGCGCGCCGTGGCCGGGCACCTGGGGTTCGAGCGGGTGCTGACCAGCGTCGGCCAGGTCTACCCGCGCTCGCTCGACTTCGACGTGGTCTCGTGCCTGGTGCAGCTGGCGGCGGCGCCCTCGTCGCTGGCCAGGACCATCCGGCTGATGGCCGGCCACGAGCTGGTGACCGAGGGCTTCAAGCCCGGCCAGGTGGGCTCCAGCGCGATGCCGCACAAGATGAACACCCGGTCGTGCGAGCGGGTCAACGGCTTCGCGGTCATCCTGCGCGGCCACCTGTCGATGGTCGGCGAGCTGGCGGGCGACCAGTGGAACGAGGGCGACGTGTCGTGCTCGGTGGTGCGGCGGGTCGCGCTGCCGGACGCGTTCTTCGCCCTGGACGGGCTGCTGGAGACGTTCCTGACCGTGCTGGACGAGTTCGGCGCGTACCCGGCGGTGGTGGCCCGCGAGCTGGACCGCTACCTGCCGTTCCTGGCCACCACGAAGGTGCTGATGGCGGCGGTGCGGGCGGGCGTCGGGCGGGAGACGGCGCACGAGGTGATCAAGGAGCACGCGGTCGCCGTGGCGCTGGCCATGCGCGAGGAGGGGCAGGCGGGCAACGACCTGCTGGACCGCTTCGCCGCCGACCCGCGCCTGCCGCTGGACCGGGCGGCCCTCGACGCCCTGCTGGCCGACCGCCTGTCCTTCACCGGCGTGGCGGAGGAGCAGGTCGCCGCCGTGGTCCGGCAGGTGGAGGAAGTGCTGGCCGACTACCCGGCCGCCGCCGGCTACGCCCCCGAACCGATCCTCTGACCCCGTCCGAACAATGTCGGTCCGTTACCGGGATCGACTTGCGTCCTACACCGCCTTGTCGACCGTGGCGGGCGCTTGGGCCCGTTTCTTGCGGGCAGTGGTGCGTCCGCCAAGGCCGAGTAAGATGTCGGAATTCGTTGCCGCGTTCTTGAGGAGTTGGTCGACTATCTTGCTGACTGCCCGGTCGTGCGCCTCCGCGCTCAACTTCCCCGAGAGTCGTTCGGCGGCCAGCAGGTAGCTGTTGACCAGTGGTTGACCGAAAAAGAAGTTGAGCTGGTTCAGTGTGCGGTTGTAGGTGGATATGAACGTCGCGCCGAGATAGGCGGACAGTCCGGTTCCCAGTGCGGCGAGTGCGCCCACGACGATGCGAGTGATGCCGTCCTGCAACTGTACGATCATGACTCCGCCGAACAGCAGGACGGCTAAGCAGGCGGCCATCGCGAACTGGGTGTTGCGGTACGCGCTTGCCGCTTGCCGGGTCGTCATGGCGTGATACTGGATTATCAGCCTCTGGTTGCTGTTGACAATTCCCTCGTAGCGGGAGAGGTCCTCTCCCTCCTCGGATTTATTGGTCGACGCTTGTGGTCTGCCCCGGTGTGCGGTTGCCCGGTACGAGATGATGAAGGGGAATAGCAGTGACAGGGCAACCAGCGAAAAACCCGTCCAAGTCGCAGGTGTGCGCTCCAACCCGAAGCGCTCATGCTGGTGGTAGATGAACAAGCCGCCGCACAAGGCGACCAGGGCGACTGCCAGCGCGAGTCTGGTCCTCGCCCGCGTGTCTCCGATCCGATCGCCAATCTCGTAGCCTTCGAGGTGAAGTTCGGGTATGGAGACAAGAGGGCTGAAGTAGGCCGTGTCGGAGCCTTCGGGTGGGATCGGTGTACCGTCAATCGTGGAACGGTCTGCCTGGTGGCCCTGACTGCCTGGTTGCTGCACTTCTGATCGCACTCGGCTACTTCTTGTCTTGCGGGTTGATCTCGAGTGGCTTGACGTGTCCGGTCACTCCCGGTGCGGCGCGGGGCGGTTCCTCCGAGTCGCCTTGAAGTTGAGTTTGTTCACCGTCGATCTCGAAGGTGTACTCAACCAGGGCGTGATCTTCGCCAATTCGACCGACAACTCGCCGGTCCACTCCGCGTAACCTCAGCACGAAGTCGAAGAGGGACATGGTCATGCCCTCCTGCGCCGGTGCTCTTCGACGTACTTCTCGATCTGTAGTGCACGTACGAGGTATCTGCCGTTGGGGCTGTTCTCCACTAAGGCGACCAGTTTTCCCTGTGCTAAACCTTGGACGACTTGGCGATAAACCATGGCGGCGACTTGTCGACAGTCGTCGTCGGTCAGACCGGGGTAAACTTCCTTCAGGGCCGACTCGATGTTCGGCACCAGTTCTGCTGACAATTTTTTCCCCGTTGTGGTTGCTGAAGAAAAGCGGCATTCGCGGATCTTGACGGGTGGTCGGTGGGGGCATCGGTGCATGAGAAATTCTGAAGAAGTATGGCAGTGCTGCCCGGGGATGCCGATGTCTCATTGTTGATATGTTCGGGTGAAGATGATGGCGTGGTTCACCCGTCGGAGATCGGCTTGGGTGAAGATTTAACTTGCCGATGCGTCCGGAAGTGTATTCCTGCTCTGGCGGAAGAGTGTAGTTCGAGCATGTCTGTAACATTGTCGACCGGTTGAAATTTCGACCGGTTCGTGCGCTTTCGTGCAGACGCCGGTGAGCCGGACGTTCGGACCCGGTGGGATCGGGGCGGGGTCAGCCGGTTCGGACCCAGCGGAGGCGTTCGCGGCGGCCGCCCGGTTCGCACACCAGTCGGCGGCCGGCCGGGTCGACGGCCTGGTCACCGCGCTCGTCGCAGGGGAAGCCCTCGAACGCGACCTGGTCGATCCGCGGCGGCTCCGTGGTGGTCACCTCGGTCGGCTGCGGCGGTGGCGGGGCGGGCTGGACCGGTGCGGGCGGCGGCGGCGGGGGTGGGGGCTCGGTCGTCGTGACCACCTCGGTGGTCGGGGTGGTGGGCCTGGGCTGGACCGAGATGTTCGCGACCGCCGGTACCGAGGTCACGGGCGCGGAGCTGGAGATCGTCGGCACGACGACCGGCTCCGGCGCGGCCGACGGCTTGCCGCACGCGCCCGTGAGCAGCAGGGCGGCCAGGCCGGTCGCCGCGGCTGGGACGCTCAACGCCTTCCGGTGCACCACGCCAAGCAGCGTAGGGGGCTCCCGGCCGGTAGCCCAAGTGGCCTCGTGCCGGCGGCCCAACGACGCACACCCTGAGTGGTCCACGAGGGTGCCCGGCCCGCCGGCGGCGGTGATCCGCCGGGGCTCAGAGCCTGCCGGCGTCGATGATCCGGCGCAGGAACTGCCGGGTGCGCGGGTGCTCCGGCTCGCCCAGCACCTGCTCGGGCGGTCCGGACTCGACGAGCCGGCCGCCGTCGAGGAACACCACCCGGTCGGCCACCTGCCGGGCGAAGCCCATCTCGTGGGTCGCCATCAGGATGGTCCGGCCCTGCCCCGCCAGCTCCCTGACCAGCGACAGCACCTCGCCCACCAGCTCCGGGTCCAGGGCGCTGGTGATCTCGTCCAGCAGCAGCAGCCGCGGCACGTACGCCAGCGCCCGCGCGATCGCGACCCGCTGCTGCTGCCCGCCGGACAGCTGCTCGGGGTAGCCGCCCGCCCGGTCGGCCAGCCCGACCCGACCCAGCAGCTCCAGCGCCCGCCGCTCGGCCTCGACCCGCGGCACCCCGTGCACCACGCGCGGCGCCAGGGTGATGTTGTCCAGCACGGTCATGTGCGGGAACAGGTTGAACGCCTGGAACACGATGCCCATGCCGCGCCGCGCCACGTCGGCGTCCACCCGCGGGTCGGACACGTCCACGCCGTCGAGCAGCACCCGGCCGTCGTCCAGCTCCTCCAGCAGGTTGACGCACCGCAGCAGGGTCGACTTGCCCGACCCCGACGACCCGATCAGCGCCACCACCTCGTGCTCGCGCACGTCCAGGCTGACGCCGTCGAGCACCGTGCGGCCCCCGTAGCGCTTGACCAGCCCGCGCACCGAGAGCACCGGCTCGGTCATGGAACCCCCCACCTCATCGGCCGCCCCGCCGGCGGTCGACCCGCCTGCCGAGCGCGTCCGCGCACCGCGCCGTGGGCACCGCGAGCAGCACGAACAGCAGCCCCGCCACCACGTACGGGGTGAAGTTGAACGACCGCGCCTGCTCGATCTGCGCCGCCCGCACCGCGTCCACCGCGCCCAGCACGGAGATCAGCCCGCAGTCCTTCTGCAGCGCCACGAAGTCGTTGAGCAGCGCGGGCATGACCCGCCGCACCGCCTGCGGCAGCACCACCAGCCGCATGGTCTTGCGCGGGCCCAGGCCCAGCGACCGGGCCGCCGCCACCTGCGACGGGTGCACCGACTCGATGCCGGCGCGGAACACCTCCGCCACGTACGCGGTGTAGGCCAGCACCAGCGCCACCCCGCCCAGCACCACCGGGTCGTTGGGCACGCCGGTCAGCCGCAGCGCGGGCAGGCCGAAGCCGACCAGGTACAGCAGGATGATCAGCGGCAGGCCGCGGAACAGGTCGACGTACGCCGTGGCCAGCGCCCGCAGCGGGAACCACACCGGGCCGCGCAGCGTGCGCAGCGCCGCCACGCCCAGCGCCAGCACCAGGATCGCCGCACCGCACACCACCAGCACCCGGAGGTTGAGCCACAGGCCCTCCAGCACCGCGGGCAGCGAGCGCCAGGCGATCTCGGGGTCGAAGAACGACCGCCGCACGCGCGGCCAGCCGGGTGCCCCGGTCACGGTCACCCAGGCGAGCACCGCGAAGACCGCGGTCGAGATCAGGGCGACCAGGGTGGACCGCCGCGCGCGGGAACGCCGGTAGGCGAGGCGCTCCCGCTGCAGCTCGCTGATCACTTCAGCTCGGGGGCCGCGCCCGCCGAGGACAGCCACTCCTGCTCGATCTTCGCCAGCGCGCCGTCGGCGCGCAGGCTCCCCACCGCGGTGGACACGCACGCGGTCAGCGGGCTGCCCTTGTCCAGCACGACGCCGAACTGCTCGGGCTTGCCGTCACCGGGCGGGACCTGGCCGAGGATCACGCCGTCCTCCAGCTCCGCGGAGGTGATGTAGAACGCGGTCGGCAGGTCCACCACCAGCGCGTCGATCTGCCCGGCGCGCAGCGCGGCCTTGGCGTCGTCGTTGGTGTTGTAGACCGCCACGTCCTGCTCGGGCTGCAGCCGCTGGGCCGCGTCCAGGCTGGTGGTGCCGACCTGCGCGCCGATCTTGACCCGCTTCAGCTCGGCGAGCGTCTTCGCCGGCGCGGCCTTGGACGACTTCAGCGTGACCACGGCCTGGTCCACGTCGTAGTACGGCGCGGAGAAGTCGACGGCCTGCTTGCGCTCCTCGGTGATGGAGAACTCGGTGAGGTTCGCGTCGTAGGTCTTCTTGCCGGGCTGGATGGCGGCGTTGAACGGCACCCGCGTCCACACCACGTCCTCGCGCGCGTAGCCCAGCTCCTCGGCCAGGGCGTAGGCGACCGCCGACTCGAAGCCCTTGCCGTTGGTCGGGTCGTCGTCGACGTACCACGGCTCGTAGACCGGCTGGTCCGTGCCGAACGTGATCTTGCCGGGCGTGAGCGTCGCCAGGTTCTCCTTCTTGCAGTCGACGCCGTCGACCTGGTTGGAGGGCGGTGCGGTCTCGTCCGCGGGTGCGCAGGCGACCGCCACCGCGAGGGCGGTGGTGACGGCCAGTACCAGTCCGGGTGCACGCATGGGGGAAATCTTGCCGCAGGTGGGAAGGGGTGCCCACGGAGCGGGACAAGTAGGCTTCGGCCGTGCCCAAGCTCGCTGACTACCGGCAGGTCGCCGCAGGCAAGGTCCGCCACGTCCACGAGGTGGACGACGAACTGCTGCTGCTCGTGGCGTCCGACCGGATCTCCGCCTTCGACCACGTGCTCAGCACCGAGATCCCCGACAAGGGGCGCGTGCTGACCGCGATGAGCGTGTTCTGGTTCGAGCGGTTCGCGGACCTGGTGCCGAACCACCTGGTGGCGTGGGACGACCCGCGCATCCCGGGCGAGGTGCGCGGCCGGGCGCTGTTGGTGCGCAAGTTGGAGATGGTGCAGGTCGAGTGCGTGGCGCGCGGCTACCTGACCGGGTCCGGCATGGCCGAGTACCGGCAGGGCGGCGCGGTGTGCGGGGTCGAGCTGCCGGCCGGGCTGGTCGAGGCTTCGGAGCTGGTGCCGCCGATCTTCACCCCGGCGACCAAGGCCCCGGTCGGCGAGCACGACGAGAACGTGTCGTTCGCGCAGGTCGAGGCGCAGGTCGGGGCCGAGCTGGCCGGGCGGCTGCGGGACGCGACGCTCGCGGTGTACGGGGCGGCGCGGGAGTTCGCGCGGTCGCGCGGGGTGGTCCTGGCGGACACCAAGTTCGAGTTCGGCCTGGACCCGTCCGGCACGCTGGTGCTGGGCGACGAGGTGCTCACGCCCGACTCGTCCCGCTACTGGCCCGCCGACTCCTACGAGCCGGGGCGGGTGCAGCCGTCGTTCGACAAGCAGTACGTCCGCGACTGGCTGACCTCGGCCGACTCCGGCTGGGACCGGGCCTCCGACACCCCGCCGCCCCCGCTGCCGGACGACGTGGTGGCCGCCACCCGCGCCCGCTACGTCGAGGCTTACGAGCGGATCACCGGCCGGTCGTTCGCCGACTGGCCGGCGCCCGAGTAGCGGGCACGGGCCCGGCCGCCGGATCGGCGGCCGGGTGGGTTGGTGGCGGGGAGCCGGCGGCCGGGGTGGTCGAGCGGCCGGGGGGCGGCCCGGCCACAGTTCGCCGGATGCGCATCGGCCCGTCACCCCGCGGCCAAGCGGGCGACACGCCGGTGCTGCGCACTGGGTGCCATGAGCGCCCACCTGGTGGTCTCGCTGTCCGGCATCGCACCCGCCACGCTCGACCGGTGCGCCGAACTGGCCCGGGAGCTCGACCGGCGGCACGTGCCGCTGTCGCTGCTGCTGGCGCCGCGCAAGGCGCCCGGACCGGCCCTGACCTGGGTCCGCGACCGCGTCGCCGCCGGTGACGCGCTGCTCCTGCACGGCTTCGACCACGCGCCCGACCCGGCGTGCCGGGGCGGTTCACCGCGCCGGCGGGCCGAGTTCGCCGCCCTGCCCGCGCACGAGGCCGGCCTGCGGCTGGTGGCCGCGCGGGCGGCGCTGGCCCGGTTGGGCCTGCACACGGACCTGTTCGCGCCACCGCGCTGGCTGGCCTCGCCCGGCACGCTGGTCGCGCTGCGCAGGCACCGGTTCGCGGTGTGCGCGGACATGGCGGGCGTGCGCGACCTGCGCACCGGCGCCGTGGTCGCGGGCCGGGTGCGCACGGCCACCGACCACTGGAGCCACCTGGCGGCCGTCGGCCGGGCGGCCCGGCGCGGCGGCCTGGTGCGGCTCGGCGCGGACGCGGCGTCACTGGACCGGGTGGGCCCGGCGCTGCTGGAGGCCGTCGACCTGGTCCTGCACCGCGGCGCCGAGCCGGTCACCTACAGCTCGATCCCCTCGCCGCGCGGCAGCACGACCACCTCGACGCCCTCCGGCGCGGTGCCGGCCAGGACGCGGTAGAAGATCTCCGTCCGGGCCAGGACCGCCTCGTGGACGGGCACGGCCTTGCGCGGCGAGACCGCGGCCAGGAAGTCGGCCGCCTCGGAGACCTTCAGCCACGGCGCGGCGGTCGGCAGCGCCAGCACGTCCACGCGCTGCTCCGGGACGGTCAGCGAGTCGCCCGGGTGGTAGAACGCGCCGTGGTCGACCAGGTAGCCCACGTTCGCGGGCAGCGGCAGCTTCGGGTGGATGACCTCGTGCGGCGCGTCGAGCACGTGGACGGTCGCACCCGCGACCTCCAGCACGGCGCCGGGCTCGACGCGGTCGGCGCCGTCGAGGTCGAAGGGGGCGAACAGCCGGGCCCCCGGGTTGGCCTCGCGCAGCGCGGGCAGCCGCTCGGCGTCGAGGTGGTCGGGGTGCTCGTGCGTGACCAGGATCGCGTCGAGGCCGGCGACCTGCTCGAAGCCGCTGGAGAACGTGCCCGGGTCGAACAGCAGGCGTGCGCCGCCGGTGTCGACGAGCAGGCATGAATGTCCGAAATGGACGATTTCCATGGTGGGTGCTCCTCTCGACCCACCGTTCTACCCCGGCTCAGCCCACCGCGCGCAGCAGCTCCTGCTCGACCTCCGGCGGCAGGCCCGCGCGGCGGGCGCGGTCCAGGCCCAGCTCGCGCTCGTGGTCGAGGGTGTCGCGCGCGGTCTCGGCGGTCGGGCGGGGCCGCAGGCCGGCGGCGAGCGCGGGGCCCGCGTCGCGGAACATCAGCGCCCGGTGGGTGGCGGGCAGCCACAGCGGCAGCGAGCGCGGCCCCGCCCACGGCGTGACCTCGTGCCGCTGGAGGACCTGCTCGGGCACGCGGACCAGCTCGGTGCCCGGCGGCGCGACCGCGCCCGCGACCTCGCCCAGCACGAGCGCCAGCGGGTTGGCCGGGCCGACCGCGTCGAAGGTGCCGGTGACCCGCTGCTCGGCGGCGTCCACCACCCAGGCGGCCAGGTCGCGCACGTCGACGTGCTGCGCGGGCTGGTCGGGGGTGTCCGGGACGACGACCCGGCCGCCCCGGGACAGCCGGTTGGCCCAGTAGCCGAAGCGGTCGCTCTTGTCGCCGGGGCCGGTGATCAGGCCCGCGCGGACGATGAACGCGTCGTCGCCGCGGGCGTCGCGCACGGCGTTCTCGCTGGCCACCTTGATCGCGCCGTAGCGGTCGGGCGACATGGGGGCGGTCGGGTCGTCCTCCAGCGGGGCGAGCGTGCGGGTGCTGCCCGGCGTGGCGTGGTCGGCGTAGGCGGAGCAGCTGGAGACGAACGTCCAGTGGTCGGCGCCGACCGATGCCAGCGCGTCCCGGACCCAGGTGACCGACATGGTGGCCACGTCCACCACCGCGTCGAAGTGCTCGCCGACCAGCGGGCCGAGGCCGGTGTTGCGGTCGACGGGCACGTGGGCCGCGCCGGCCGGCACGGCGCCGGACCGGCCGCGGGCCGCGCACACGACCTCGTGGCCGCGCCGCACCGCCTCGGCCGCCGTCGCCCTGCCGAGGAAGACCGTGCCGCCCAGCACCAGGATGCGCATGGGCCCCACAGTAAGGCCGGTCGGGCGGGCCATCGGTGGGTACGCCGAGGGCGAACAGGCGAACGCACGTTCGGGTGGAACCGCTCCAGGTCGACCGGACGGGTGCCGATGCACGGCCGTGGCCGTGCACGCTTTCGTCGACGAGTCCCGTCGCAACGACACGTACTACCTGGGGGCCGCGCTGGTGGACCCCGGTGTGCTGGTACCCCTCCGCTCCCTGCTCCGCGGTCTGCTGCTGCCCGGCCAGAGGGAGTTGCACTTCCAGCGGGAGACGCCCCAACGGCGCAGGCTGGTCCTGTCGCGGCTGGTGGATTCCGGCGTCCGGGTGGACGTCTACCGGGCGAACTGCCGCAAGAGCGAGGAGTGGGCCCGGCGCACCTGCCTGGAGCGGCTGGTCAACGACCTGCTCGACCTGAGGGCCGCTCGGCTGGTGCTCGACAGCCGCACCGGTCGCGACCACCACGACGTGCGGACCATCCGCGACGTGCTGGGCAGGCGACCGAGCGAGTCCGGCTTGTCCTACGAGCACTTCGACAGCACGGGCGATCCGCTGCTGTGGCTCGCGGACCTCGCCGTGTGGAGCCACGGCGCCGGTGGCGACTGGGGGCGGCGGGTGCTGCCCCTGATCGGCTCGGTGGTTCGGCTGGACTGGCCGTAGAAAGCGCGAAACGCGGCCGCCGACCGTCCGGACGGGTGCCGCGCTCACTTCCTCGGCCTACGGGGCCTTGGCGAGATCGACCCTAGCAGGGCTCGTCCGAACTTGTCCCTTCACGATCGGGTGAACTCCGGTGAACCTGTGCCCCCCGCCACGTGTGAACTCGATGAACACCCAGGTCAGGTAGGCTTCCCGGGTACCGCCAGCCCTCCTACCTTGGAGCAGCCTGTCGTGGCCCGAGTCGTCGTCGACGTCATGCCGAAGCCCGAAATCCTCGACCCCCAAGGACAGGCGGTGGCCAACGCCCTGCCGCGCCTCGGGTTCGATGGCATCACCAGTGTCCGCCAGGGCAAGCACTTCGAGCTGGAGGTCGCCGACGACGTCGACGACGCCACGCTCGCCAAGATCGCCGAGACGTTCCTCGCCAACCCCGTGATCGAGGACTGGGTCGTGAGGCGGGTCGAGGCATGAGGGTCGGGGTCATCACCTTCCCCGGCACGCTGGACGACGTCGACGCCGCGCGCGCGGTGCGGTACGCGGGCGCCGAGGCGGTCGGCCTGTGGCACGCCGAGCGCGACCTCAGGGGCGTCGACGCGGTCATCGTGCCCGGTGGCTTCTCCTACGGCGACTACCTGCGCTGCGGCGCCATCGCCCGGTTCGCGCCGGTGATGGAGGAGGTCGTGGACGCGGCGAAGAAGGGCATGCCGGTCCTGGGCATCTGCAACGGCTTCCAGATCCTCTGCGAGGCCCACCTGCTGCCCGGCGCGCTGGTCCGCAACTCCAAGCTGCACTTCGTGTGCCGCGACCAGTGGCTCCGGGTCGAGAACAACGGGACCGCCTGGACCACCCGGTACGACCGGGGCGCCGAGATCCTCGTGCCGCTCAAGTCCGGCGAGGGCGGCTACCAGGCCGACCGGCGGACCCTCGACGAGCTGGAGGGCGAGGGCCGCGTGGTGTTCCGGTACGTCGGCGAGAACCCCAACGGCTCGCGCAACGACATCGCGGGCATCACCAGCGCCAACGGCCGCGTCGTCGGCCTGATGCCGCACCCGGAGCACGCGATCGACGCGCTCACCGGCCCGACCGACGACGGCCTCGGCATGTTCCTGTCCCTGGTGGACTCGGTGGTGACCGCATGAGCGTCGACACCGTCGGGAACGCCGAGAGCACGCCCGACCAGGAGCAGCCCTACAAGGAGCTGGGCCTCAAGGACGACGAGTACGCCCGCATCAGGGAGATCCTGGGCCGCCGCCCCACGGACGCCGAGCTGGCCATGTACTCGGTGATGTGGAGCGAGCACTGCTCCTACAAGTCGTCCAAGGTGCACCTGAAGTACTTCTCCGAGACCACCACCGACGAGATGCGCGCGAACATGCTCGCGGGCATCGGCGAGAACGCGGGCGTGGTGGACGTCGGCGACGGCTGGGCGGTCACGTTCAAGGCCGAGAGCCACAACCACCCGTCCTACGTCGAGCCGTACCAGGGCGCGGCCACGGGCGTCGGCGGCATCGTGCGCGACATCCTGGCCATGGGCGCCCGCCCGCTGGCCGTGATGGACCCGCTGCGGTTCGGCCCGGCCGACGCGCCGGACACGCGCCGCGTGCTGCCGGGGATCGTCGCGGGCGTCGGCGGCTACGGCAACTGCCTGGGCCTGCCCAACATCGGCGGCGAGGTCGTGTTCGACGCGACCTACGCGGGCAACCCGCTGGTCAACGCCCTGTGCGTGGGCGCGATGCGGGTCGAGGACCTGCACCTGGCGCACGCGTCGGGCACGGGCAACAAGGTCGTGCTGTTCGGCGCCCGCACGGGCCTGGACGGCATCGGCGGCGTGTCGGTGCTGGCCAGCGAGACGTTCGACGACACCGCGGGCAAGCGCAAGAAGCTGCCGAGCGTGCAGGTGGGCGACCCGTTCACCGAGAAGGTGCTGATCGAGTGCTGCCTGGAGCTGTTCGCGCAGCGCGTGGTGGTCGGCATCCAGGACCTGGGCGGCGCGGGCCTGGCGTGCGCGACCTCGGAGCTGGCCAGCGCCGGTGACGGGGGCATGCGCGTGCACCTGGAGCGGGTGCCGCTGCGCGCGTCCGGCATGACCCCGGCGGAGATCCTGTCCAGCGAGTCGCAGGAGCGCATGTGCGCGGTCGTGCGGCCGGAGGACATGGACGCGTTCATGGCGGTCTGCCGCAAGTGGGACGTCATCGCCACCGAGATCGGCGAGGTCACCGAGGGCGACCGGCTGGTCATCACCTGGCACGACGAGGTCGTGGTGGACGTCCCGCCGCGCACGGTCGCGCACGAGGGCCCGGTCTACCACCGGCCGGTCGAGCGGCCCGCCGACCAGGACGAGCTCCAGGCCGACACCCCCGACCGCCT
Organism: Saccharothrix syringae; assembly: GCF_009498035.1. NCBI lineage: Bacteria > Bacillati > Actinomycetota > Actinomycetes > Pseudonocardiales > Pseudonocardiaceae > Saccharothrix > Saccharothrix syringae. The sequence continues at coordinate 10,684,542 of NZ_CP034550.1, read as the reverse complement.
GCCGCGGCCGGCGAGGGAGGAGCTGCTGGAGCTGGTCAAGACCATGGCCGCGTCGCCGAACCTGGCGTCGAAGCGGTGGGTGACCCAGCAGTACGACCGGTACGTGCGCGGCGGCACGGTGCTCGCCCAGCCGTCCGACTCGGGCATGATCCGCATCGACGAGTCGACGCACCGGGGCGTGGCGCTGGCCACCGACTGCAACGGCCGCTACACCCGGCTCGACCCGTACGCGGGCGCGCAGCTGGCGCTGGCCGAGGCGTACCGCAACGTCGCCACTTCGGGCGCCACGCCGGTCGCGGTCACCAACTGCCTGAACTTCGGCTCGCCGGAGGACCCGGCGGTGATGTGGCAGTTCGAGCAGGCCGTGAAGGGCCTCGCCGACGGCTGCGTCGCGCTGGGCATCCCGGTGACCGGCGGCAACGTCAGCTTCTACAACCAGACCGGTGCCACGGCGATCCTGCCGACGCCGGTGGTGGGCGTGCTGGGCGTGATCGACGACGTCCGCCGCCGCATCCCGACCGGGATCGGCGCGGAGGCCGGCGAGACCTTGCTGCTGCTCGGCGAGACCCGCGACGAGTTCGGCGGGTCGGAGTGGGCGCACGTGGTGCACGGCCACCTGGGCGGCCTGCCGCCGAAGGTGGACCTGGCGCGGGAGAAGCTGCTGGCCGAGGTGCTGGTGGCGGGTTCGCGCGACGGCATGCTGTCGGCCGCGCACGACCTGTCCGACGGCGGGCTGGCGCAGGCGCTGGTGGAGACGTGCCTGATCGGCGAGGTGGGCGCCCGGGTGTTCCTGGAGGGCGACCTGTTCACCGAGCTGTTCAGCGAGTCCACCGCCCGCGTGCTGGTGGCCGTGCCGCGCACGGAGGAGCTGCGGTTCACCGACATGTGCACCGCGCGCGGCCTGCCGTGGCGCAAGGTCGGCGTGGTGGACCCGGAGTCCGGGGCGCTGGAGGTCCAGGACCTGGGCAGCCTGCCGCTGGCCGAGCTGCGCGAGGCGTGGGAGGGGACCCTCCCGGCGCTGTTCGACTGATCGGGCGGCGGTGGTCGGCCGGGTGCGCGGAGCACCCGGCCGGCCACCGCTCCCTCAGCCGAGGGACAGCGCCTGCAGCCGGTCGTAGGCGCCGTTGAACAGGTTCTGGTCGATCGGTGACGACGAGTACTGCCAGAACGTGTGGAACGGCCACGCGTACGGCAGCGTGCCGACCGCCGACGAGTAGCGCGCCACCCACAGCGGGTTGGTGGAGCTGAAGTCGCCGTTCACGCACTGGCTCCACCAGCTGGTCGAGGTGTAGATGACCGGCCAGCGGCCCGTGCGCGCCTGGTAGCGGTCGCTGAACGCCTTGATCCACGCGGTCATGCCCGACGCGGACAGGCCGTAGCAGGTCGAGCCGTACGGGTTGTACTCCATGTCCAGCGCGCCCGGCAGGGTCCTGCCGTCGCGGGACCAGCCGCCGCCGTGGTCGACGAAGAAGTCGGCCTGGGCGGCGCCGCCGGAGCGGTCGGGCAGCGCGAAGTGGTACGCGCCGCGGATCATGCCGATGTTGTAGGAACCGTTGTACTGCTGGGTGAAGTACGGGTTGGTGTAGGTGGTGCTCTCGGTCGCCTTGACGTAGGCGAACCGCTTGCCCTGGCCCCACCAGTAGGACCAGTCGACGTTGCCCTGGTGACCGCTGACGTCGATGCCGTACACGACGGCCTGGGCGCTCGGGTCCGCGTTGATCACGACGCGCTGCGGCTCACCCTCGTGCTTGCGGATCTGCGAGCCCATCGCGTGGTCCTCGGCGGGCGCGGCCTGCGCCGGTAGTCCGGGCAGGACCAGGCCCACGCAGGCCAGCAGGGCCGCGGCGGAGCGGGCGAAGGTTCTCATGGGAACTCCTCGAGCCAGTGCAGGGGGTTGACTCGTTGGGCAGTGTGATGCACGCCCTAACCGGATGGCCATAGTCTTCGTGAATTGGTCACGAATGGAGCAGTCCGGGGCCGCTCGACCCCGGACCGCCGACGCACCGATCGTCTTCCCGTTCGCCCGGTCCCGCCATTCGAAGATCACCACGACCGGGTGTCGATCACCCGGTGGTGGTGGTCACCCGTCCAGCCGGCGCAGCTCCTCCGCGGACAGCTCCAGCTCGGCCGCGGCCGCCGAGTCGGTGATGCTGGCGGGCCGCGACGCGCCCGGGATCGGCACCACCTGCGGCGCCTTGGCGAGCATCCACGCCAGGCAGACCCGCTGCGGGCTCACCCCGTGCGCGGCGCCGACCTCGGCGAACGCGGCGAACCGCGAGCCCAGGTCCGCGGCCGACGCGATGCCGCCCAGCGGGCTCCACGGCAGGAACGCGATGTCGAGCTCCGCGCACAGCTCCAGCTCCGGGTCGCTGGAGCGGAACGCGGGCGAGAACTGGTTCTGCACGCTCGCCAGCCGCCCGCCCAGCACCTCGTTGGCCTCGCGGATCTGCGCCGGGTTGAAGTTGGACACGCCGGCGAGCCTGATCTTGCCCTCGTCGAGCAGCTCGGCCAGCGCGCCGACGGACTCGGCGGTCGGCACCTCCGGGTCGGGCCGGTGGAACTGGTAGAGGTCGATCGCGTCCACGCCGAGCCGGCGCAGCGACCCCTCGCAGGCCGCCTTCAGGTACTCCGGGCGCCCGTTGACGGCCCAGCCGCCGCTGGGCGTGCGGGTGTGGCCGCCCTTGGTGGCGACCAGGACGCCGGTCACCCCCTTGAGCGCTTCGGCGATCAGCTCCTCGTTGTGCCCGAAGTCGCTGTCGTCGGCGGAGTAGGCGTCGGCCGTGTCGATCAGGGTCACGCCCCGCTCGACCGCGGTGCGGATGGTCTCGATCGCCTGGTCGCGAGCAGGTCGGCCGGCCAGCGACATGGGCATGGCGCCCAGGCCGATGGCGCTCACCTCGACTCCACCGATGCGGCGGGTCAGCATTGGGCTACCTCCGTGTTGGTCTTGTGCGCCTCCAAGCTTGGGCCGGGAGCACCAAGTCGTCCAACCGGCGACCGCGTCAGCCCCGCCGGGCGTGGTCCCCGGGCTTCCCCTCGCCGGTCAGCGGCCACCCGGTGGGGTCGTTGCGGAACGCCGTGCCGCCCAGCACCTCCAGCTCGCCGACCAGCCGGTCCGGCGGTTCGGCGGTGAAGTGCAGGAACGTGCCGGCGGTCGCGTCGGACAGGTCCAGCTCCCGCGCGAAGGCGACGTCCTGGAACGAGATGCCGCCGAGGAACCTCCCCTCGCGGAAGTCCGCCCGTCCGTGGAACGTGCCGCCGGAGAACAGCGCGGGCTGGGCCAGCTCGACCCCCCGGAAGTTGGTGATGCCGTAGAACCGGGCGCGCCGGGCCACGAACCGGCCGAACCGGCGGCCCTCCAGCCGGAAGTGCACGAGCTTCGCCGCGGTCAGGTCGACCTGGTAGCGGGTCTCGTCCGGGTCCTCGCCCCACGGCAGCAGGTCGGTGATCAGCCGCTGCGCGGTCATCCGCACGGTCATCTCCCGGTCCTGCTCGGGGGTGACCTCCGGGGTGACCTTCCGGGTTGCCTCCTCCGGGGAGTCGACGCCCTCCTCGACGACCACGCCGAAGTACGCCTGGTCCGGGTCCTCGGGCTTCGCGTCCAGCGCCGCGTGCTCGAAGGGCCGCCGCAGGTAGGCGCACAGCACGTTCAGCACGGTCTGCTTGTACCGCCGGTGCGTGCCCGCCAGGTTGGCCAGCACGTACATCGCGCCCACCCGCACCTGCTCGGCCTCGTTGCCCAGCAGCTCCACGGCCTTGGCGAACCGCTCGTCGGCGGTCTTCTCGCTCTCCAGCTCGTGCCGCGCCTCCTCCACCCGCCGCCGCCGGTCGTTGAGCCACAACGCGTACAGCGCGACGACCGCGCCACCGGCCAGCCCGCCGGTCCTGACCGCCTCCGCCTTGGGCTGCCTGGGGTCGACCAGCAGCAGCACCGCCGTGGTCGCCACCGTCACCAGCACCGCGACGACCAGGCTCGCCGCCAGCAGCCACCGCCCGCGCCCCATCAGTTGCGCACCAGGCCCCTCGGGTCGACGACCCAGCCGTCGGGCAGCAGGTTCCCGTGCCCGACCGACACCTGCGCGCCGGTCAGCAGGGCGTCGGGCGGCCCGGCCAGGCGCAGGTCGACACCCCCGGTGAACCTGACGTGCCGGAAGTCGACCGGTCGGGCGAACTCGGTTCCCTCGAAGGTGGTGAACCCGGTGAAGGTGGCCTCGGCGAACTTGTTCGGCCCGAGGAACCGGGTGCGGGACAGGTCGGTGCGGCCGCGGGCGGTGAACCGGCTGAACCAGCCCTTGTCGTGGAAGGTCATGTCGTGCAGGTAGAGGCGCCCGGGGCTGCGCGCGTCGGTGAACCACGCGCCGCCGTGCACGGTCGTGTGGTGGAACGAGTTCGACTGGTGCAGGCGCGCGGCGCGCAGCAGGAGGTCGTTGACCTGGCGGTGGGAGATGTCGAAGTACTCCAGGTAGGCCCTGGTCAGGTCGAGGTCGTAGCGCGGCGCGCCGGGCGCGTCGTCGCGGGGCAGCAGGTCGGCGATCAGCCGCTGGGCGGTGAGCCGGACCTCGAACTCGCGCTCGTCGGGCCCCCGTGCCCCCGCCGTGGTGCCGTCGTCCACCCGGAACGGCCGCCGCAGGTAGGCGCACAGCACGTCGAGCACGGTCTGGGTGTACTCGGCCCGGGACCGCGCCAGGCCGGCCAGGGCGTGCATCGCGCCCACCCGCACCTGCTCGGCGTCGTGCCCGAGCAGTTCGACCGATCGGGCGAACCTCTCGTCGGCGACCCGCGACCGGTCGTGTTCGGCCCGCGCGGTCTCCAGGTCCTGCCGCGCGCCCTCCAGCACGTGCCGCGCGTCGTCGACCTGCCGGCGGCGGTCGTTGAGCCACAGCGCGTAGAGGGCCACGACCGACCCGCCGGCCAGGCCGCCGGTCTTGATCGCCTCGTGCTCGGGCGCACCGGGGTCCACCGCGAACAACCAGCCGGCGACCAGCAGGAACGCCCCGATCGACCCGATCAGCGTCGGCCCGAGCAGGCTCTTGCGCCGCCGGTGCTGCCACAGCAGCAGCAAGGCGGCCACCACCACGACGACCGCGCCCGCGATCCACAGGTAACCCACAAGTGCGTCATTCTTCCCGGTGATCGGGATCGCGGGACCCGTTCGGAAGTTCGGCACAAGATGACGGTGTGCTAACTCACCGGATTGGCCCATGATGTGTGGGTCACCGCGACGGTGTGACACCGGGTACCTGGCGAGGAGAGTGCGTGGACATCGTGGAGCGGCCGAACTGGGCGCCGGGCGACATCGACCTGAGCCGCCCGAGCATCGCGCGCGTCTACGACTACTGGCTGGGCGGTGCGCACAACTTCGCCGTCGACCGCGCGGTCGCGGACAAGGTCCTCAACGACGTCCCGATGGTCAAGGGCATCGTGCTCAACCACCGGGCGTTCCTGCGCCGCGCCGTGCGCTACCTGCTGGACCGGGGCATCCGCCAGTTCCTCGACCTGGGCTCGGGCATCCCGACCGTGGGCAACGTGCACGAGATCGCCCAGGCCACGACCCCTCCGCGCGCGTGGTGTACGTGGACATCGACGCCGTCGCGGTCGCGCACAGCCGGGCCATCCTGACCGGGAACGAGCTGGTCGGCGTGCTGCAGGCCGACGTGCGCGACCCGGCCTCGGTGCTGGGCTCGCCCGAGGCGCGCCGGCTGCTCGACTTCGACCGGCCGATCGGCGTGCTGATGGTCGCGCTGCTGCACTTCTTCCCGGACTCCGAGGACCCGCACGGCATGGTGGCCGACTACCGGGACGCCCTCCCGCCGGGCAGCCACCTGGCCGTCTCGCACGCCGGCTACGAGGAAGGCGAGTGGGACCCGGCCTGGGACGACGCCAAGGGCGTGTACGACCGGGGCGTCAGCACGATGGTGTGGCGCCGCAAGCAGGACGTGGAAGCCCTGCTGAAGGGGTTCGAGCTGGTCGAGCCGGGGGTGGAGCGGCTGCCGCTGTGGCGGCCGGAGTCGCCGGACGACGTGGACGAGAACGCCACCACGTTCCTCGGGTTCGGCGCGGTGGGGCGGAAGCCGTAGATGGGCGAGGGGCGCGTGACCCGTGCGGTGCACCCCGGTCGGCCGATCTGTCGACCGGGCGCGGGGCGCGCCCGTATCCTTCGAGGTGTGGCGGTAGGCCGGCGGACATGACGGAACAGGTTGACCATCGGGTGGCAGCACCGGGCCGATCGAACCTCGACCCCGCCGTACAGGCCGGGGCGGAGTCCTTCGCGCGGACCTGGGCCACCGCGGTCATCGGCAGCAGCTACGTCCCCATGACGCGGGCCGAGGTGGCCGAGCACCTGCAGGCGCTCACCGAGGTGCTGGTGCACGCGCTGCACGCCGGCCCGTTCCGCACCGCGCCGGGCTACGAGATCGGCGCGCGCCTGGTGGAGGCGCACTTCACCGGCACCGACACGCTCGGCCGGACCGTGCAGCTGCTCGGCGACGACCTGCTCACCGAGCTGGGCATCCCGGCCGACGAGCTGATGCGCTCGCGCCTGGCGGCGCTGCAGGGCGCGCTGGCCGCCGGCTACGCCCGCGCGCTGCGGGAGCGGACGCTGGCCGAGCAGGAGGCGATCCGCGCGGCCGTGCTGGACGCCCGCGACCAGGCCGAGGCCGCGCTGCGCGCGTCCGAGGCGCGGTTCCGCGCGATGTTCACCGAGGCCGCGATCGGCATCGGTATCGCCGACATCGAGGGCCGCATCCTGGACGTGAACCAGGCGTTGCAGGACATGCTGGGGTTCAGCGTCGACGAGATGCGGCAGTACAACATCCGCGACCTGATGCACCCGGAGGACGGCGGCGGCGTCTGGCGGCTCTACGACCAGCTCGTCGCGGGCGAGTGCGACCACTACCGGGCGGAGAAGCGGTTCCGCCGGGCCGACGGCGAGCAGGTGTGGACGCACCTGACCCTGTCGCTGGTGCGCGACGACCACGGCGAGCCGCAGTACCAGGTGGCGATGATCGAGGACGTCACCGACCGGCACCTGCTGCAGAACCGGCTGCGCTACCAGGCGCTGCACGACCCGCTGACCGGCCTGCCCAACCGGGCGCTGTTCCTGGAGCGGCTGGGCCGGGTGTTCAACAACCGCAACAGCCGCCGCGCCGGCCTGTGCTACCTGGACCTGGACGGGTTCAAGGTGATCAACGACAGCCTCGGCCACGACATCGGCGACCAGCTGCTGGTCGAGGTCGGGCGCCGGCTGGACCTGTCGGTGTCCGGCGAGGGCAAGCTGGTGGCCCGCATGGGCGGCGACGAGTTCGTGATCCTGGTCGAGGGCTCGCGCGACACCCGGGACATCGTCGCGGTGGCCGACCGGGTGCTGCGGGAGCTGGAGTCCCCGATCCGCATCGGCGGGCACGAGCTGACCGTGTCGGCGTCGATCGGCATCGTCGAGCGCGCCCTGTCCGGCACCACCGCGGCCGACCTGATGCGGGACGCGGACATCACGCTGTACTGGGCCAAGGCGGACGGCAAGTCGCGCTGGGCGCTCTACGACCCGGAGCGCAACGCCAAGGAGGTCGCCCGGTTCACCCTGTCCGCGACCATGCCCGCGGCGCTGGAGCGCGACGAGTTCTACGTGGACTACCAGCCGCTGGTGCGGCTGGAGGACAGCACCGTGGTGGGCGTGGAGGCCCTGGTCCGCTGGCAGCACCCGGAGTTCGGGCGGCTGGCGCCGGACCGGTTCATCGAGCTGGCCGAGGAGACGGGCCTGATCGTCCCGCTGGGCCGCTGGGTGCTGCGCAAGGCGTGCGAGCAGGGCCGGCGCTGGTTCGGCGAGTTCGGCGACAACGCGCCGTTCGTGTCGGTGAACCTGGCGGTGCGGCAGTCGCGGGACCCGGAGCTGGTGCGGGACGTGAAGCGGATCCTGGACGAGAGCGGGCTGCCGCCGCACCACCTGCAGCTGGAGCTGACCGAGAGCGCCATCATGGGCACCGCCGACGAGCCGCTGGAGGCGTTGCGGGCGCTGTCGGAGATGGGCGTGCGGATCGCGATCGACGACTTCGGCACGGGCTACTCGAACCTGGCCTACCTCAAGCACCTGCCCGTGCACGAGCTGAAGATCGCGGGTTCGTTCATGGAGGGGCTGCGGGCCGCCGACGAGGAGGACGCGGTGGACGCGCAGATCGTCTCCACCCTGGTCCAGCTCGCGCACGCGCTGCGGCTCGGCGTGACCGCGGAGGGCGTGGAGACGCCGGCGCAGGCCAAGCGCCTGCACCGCATCGGCTGCGACACCGGCCAGGGCTGGTTCTTCGCCAAGCCCATGCGGCCGGAGGAGATCGACGAGCTGCTGCGCCGGCCCTGAACCCCGCTCAGGTCAGGTCGACGACGACCTTGACGTCGTCGGGCTCCCGGTCCAGCGCCTCGGCGAACCGGTCCAGCGGCACGCGCCGCGTGATCAGCCCGTCCAGCCACGGCCGGCTCGCCCGCGACAGCGCCTCGGCCGCCTCCAGGTAGTCGGGCAGGCCCGCGTTGACCGTGCCGACGACGACCCTGTTGCCCATGACGATCCCGTCGAACACCGACGGGTCCAGCGGCACCGGGTCGTGCTCGCCCGACAGGCCCGCGAGCACGGTCACCGACGCCCGGCGGACGCAGTCCCAGACCAGCGGCGGGTGGCCGGTGCACTCGATCGCCACGTCGACGTCGCCGGGCACCCGGTCGAGGTCGGTGTGGTACCGCGCGCCCAGGGCCGTCACCAGGTCCGGCTTGGGCCCGTCGGCGACCCGGTCCACCACGTGCACGGACAGGCCGCGCTGCACGCCCAGCAGCGCCGCGAGCAGGCCGATCGGCCCGGCGCCGGTGACCAGGGCGGTGCGCACCGGCACGTGCGAGCGCCCGGCCTCGGCCGCCGCCCGGGTCCACGCCTTGGCCACCACGGACGCCGGCTCGGTGAGCACGCCCGCGTCGCCCAGCGCCGGGTCCAGCCTGATGGCGTAGCGGGGCGGCACGGTCCAGCGCTGCAGGCCGTACCCGTCGAGCTCCTTGATGCCGCGCTCGGTGTACCGGCCGTTGCGGCAGAAGTCCCACGCGCCGACCGCGCACGCCGGGCACGGCTCGGGGTCCGGCCGGCGCACCACGCCCGCGACCAGGTCGCCCGGCGCGAAGTCCGGCGTCGGGCTGCTCAGCACCCGCCCCAGGGACTCGTGGAACGGCACGATGGCGTCGCGGCCCGGCGGCACCGTGCCGAACCCGTCGCGGACGATCTCCACGTCCGTGCCGCACACGCCCGCCAGCAGCCCCTCGACCAGCAGCTCACCCGGCCGCTCCGCGACCTCGCGGTCGACCACCCGGCTCGCGTCGGGCCGTCCCGGCACGACCTCGGCTGCCCTCACCCGTTCGCCACCCACGCCACGAGCTTCCCCGACCCGGGCCGAAAACTCCACTTTGGACTCCGCAGCGCGCGTGTTTGACCACCCGCCCGGCGGCGCACCCACCAGGGCATGACCCCGTTAGTCGCGGTGCTGCTGGCGAGCGCGTTGACCGTCCCCGGCCCACCGGCCACCTACATGCCCGCGGACAAGCAGGGCTTCGGCACGGCCCACCAGCGCAGCAGCCCGGTCTGGTTCACCCTCGGCCGCACCGGCCTGAACGAGGTCTTCTACCCGGACCTGAGCACCCCGGCGACCCGGGACCTGCGGCTGGTGGTCGACGGCCGGACCGCCGACCACGCCCACACCGAACCGGTCGGCAGGCTGCGCTACCGGCAGGTGTTCCGCGGCCCCGGCTGGCGGGCCGAGATCACCTACACCACCGACCCGTCCCGCGCGACCGTGCTGGCCGACCTGCGCCTGGACGCCGACCGGCCGGCGGACGTGCGCGTGGTGTTCGACCCGAACCTGTCCCGCGACGGCGACGACGACACCGCCGTCGACCAGCCCGACGCGCTCGTCGCCCGCGACTCGCGCTCGGCGAGCGCCCTGGTCGCCACGGGCGGCATCGAGCCCGTCGGGGCCACCACCGGCAACGTGGTCCAGACCGGCGCGCTGCGCCTGGACCGCGGCCGCACCACCCTGGCCATGGGGTTCGGCGCGACGCCCGGGGAGGCCCTGACCACGGCGCGCACCTCGCTGGCCGAGGGCTTCCAGCGGCACGCCCACCGCTACGACCGCGGCTGGGACGACTACCTCAGGGGGCTCGAACGGCCCCGCAGCGCCGACCGCGCCCTCTACGAGACGTCCCTGATGGTCCTGGCCGCCACCGAGGACAAGCGCAACCCCGGCGCGTTCGTCGCCTCGCCGGGCTTCCCGTGGGCGTTCGGCTTCGACCGCGGGATCGCGCCCGAGTTCGGCTCCTACGCCCTGGTCTGGCCGCGCGACCAGTACCACGTGGCGAGCGCCATGATCGCGGCCGGCGACACCGCTGCCGCGCACCGCGCGCTCGACTTCATGCTCCGTGTCCAGCAGCAGCCCGACGGGCACCTGCCGCAGAACACGCGCGTGACCGGCGAGCCGTACTGGACCAACGTCCAGCAGGACGAGCAGGCCGCGCCGATGCTGCTGGCGTGGCTGCTCGGCCGCACCGACCGGGCCACCCTGGACGGGCTGGCGCGCGCCGCCGAGTTCATGGTGTCCCAGCCGGACGCGCCGTTCACGCAGCAGGAGCGGTGGGAGAACCAGAGCGGGTACTCGCCGGGCACCATCGCCGCCGAGATCGCCGGCCTGGTGTGCCTGGCCGACCTGCTCCAGCGCGCCGGCGACCCGCGCGCCGCCCGCTACCTGGGCATCGCCGACGGCTGGGAGCGCCGGGTCGAGGAGTGGACGGTCACCCGCACCGGCCCGTTCTCCGACCGGCCCTACTACCTGCGGCTGACCAAGGACGGCAGGCCGGACGCCGGCACCGCGTACAACCCCGGCGACAATTACCCGACCGCGATCGACCAGCGCGCCGCCGTGGACCCGAGCTTCCTCGAACTGGTGCGCCTGGGCGTCAGGCGCCACGACGACCCGGTCGTGCGCAACACCGTGCGGGTGGTCGACGACCAGCTCAAGCGCGGCCCGTTCTGGCACCGCTACAACGGCGACGGCTACGGCGAGCGCGCCGACGGCGGCCCGTGGAACATCGGCCACGGCCGCACCTACGGCAGGCTGTGGCCGATCTTCGCCGGCGAGCGCGGCGAGTACGAGCTGCTGGCGGGCGACCCGGCCGCCGCGCGCCGCCGCCTGGCCGACGTCGCCTCCACCGCCAACGCCGGGCGGATGCTGCCCGAGCAGGTCTGGCAGGGCCGCGGCACCACCTCGGCGACCCCGCTGGCCTGGACGCACGCCCAGTACGTGCGGCTGGCGTGGTCGATCGACGCGGGCGCGCCGGTGGAGCGGCCCGCCGTGGTCGCCTGCCGCTACGCGCAGCGCTGCTGAGGACCCGCTCCCGCCCGTTCGGGCCACCGTTCGGGCGAACGTCCGATACGTTGAGGTCATGCGTCGTGCCGTGCCGCTCCTCGCCGCCCTGGTCCTGCTCGCGGGCTGCTCCGAGACCACGGGAGGGTCCGCCACCGGCTCCGCGGGCCCCGCCACCGCCTCCACCACCAGCGCCTCCGGCTCCGCCACGAAGTCGCCCGTCGACCGGCCGAAGACGATCGACGTCGAGGGCGTCGACCCGTGCTCGCTGCTGACCGACGCGCAGCGCGCCCAGTTCGGCCTCGACCGGCCGCCCGCCCCGGGCACGTCCACCGTCTACCGGTCCCCGACGTGCGACTTCAACCGCGAGGACCGGCGCAACAGCGTCCGCGTGACGACCGTGACCACCACCGGCGTCGAGTGGTACACCGACGGCAGCTTCGACGTGGAGGCGCAGCAGCTCCAGGTCGGCGGCTTCCCGGCGGTGCTCGGCCGGGCCTCCGACGACCAGGAGACCTGCTTCCTCGGCGTGGACGTCTCCGACGGGCAGATGGCCGACGTGCAGATCACCAGCCTCGAAGGCGTGCCGCAGGACGAGCTGTGCCGGATCGCCACCCAGGTCGCCGGCGCCGTGGTCGACACCCTCGTGAACAAGTAGAACTACTCGATCCGGTGGCGGAACCGCTCACCCGGGTGACGCATCAGAGCTATTGTCATCCCGAATGCACACGGTGGGGTGTGTGCAGCACTGAGGAGGGTGTGTCGTGTTCCTTGCGGACGGTGGTGGTGGGGGCTCCACGCAGACGAGGCCCGACTACAGCGGGACCCAGCAGCGGCTCCACGTCGAGCCCTCGGCGATCCCCGAGGCCCGGAAGGTCTTCACCGCCGCGCTCGACCGACTCGACAACCAGCTGGCCGACGCCAAGGCCGCGCTGCGGGCGCGCCGCTGGGCGGGCGACCCGGTGAGCCAGGAGACCGCGGAGAAGTTCAACCAGGACACCTTCGAGGCCGGCGACGCGGCGGCGCTGACCGCCATCGAGGCGTACCGCGAGCAGCTCCAGGGCGTGGTGGACCAGCTGACCGCGATCGAGGCGGACTACCGCCGGGCCGAGGGCGACAACACCGCGTCCTGGGGACGCGTCAACAACGACTGACGTGACGACCAACGCACCCGAGGGGGGCGAGCACCATGGGTGACCACCGCTGGCGCGGTTACGCACACCCCGATCTGCACCGCATGATCAACGAGGGTCCCGGCGTGGCCGCCTCGCGGCCCATCGAGGACAAGTGGAAGGCGCTGTCCGACACCCTCGCCGAGATCGACGGCTCCATCCACGAGGGCCTGGCGAAGCTCGGCGCGGTGTGGGAGGGCTCCAGCGCGCAGGAGGCGCAGGCGGCGCTGTCCCCGCTGGGCCAGTGGGCGTCGGACGCGCAGCAGGCGTCGGACGTGATGAAGTCCTCCGCGCAGCTGCAGGGCGAGTACATCGCCGACGCGCGCAAGGAGATGCCCGAGCCCGTCCCGGTGACCACCGAGGCGCCGTCCACCGGTGACAAGATCCTCGGCGCGCTGGCCGGCCCGGCCGGGATGATGCACGTCATCCAGCAGCAGCAGGACCACGAGCGGCAGGAAGCGGCGCAGGACAACGCCGAGGCCAAGGCCGTCGAGGTGATGAACACCTACCAGTCCAACAGCGAGTGGAACAGCAACACGCTGGGCCAGTTCGTGCCGCCGCCGAAGGTCGTCATCGACACCCCGCCGCCCGCCGGCGCCGGCGAGTACAACAGCACCAGCGCGAACTACCGCTCCACCCAGGCGTGGACCCCGCCGGCCGACAGCGGCACCACCCACGCGTCGTGGGCGCCGCCGACGACCGGCCCGTCGGTGCCCCTGCCCGGCCAGATCCCGGGCCACCAGCCCGGCGGCGGCACCACCAACCCGTCGTGGGCGCAGCCGCCGGGCACCCCGGTGCCGCAGCCGCCCGTGACCACGCCGCCGCCGGTCACCGTCAAGCCGGTGCCCACGCCGGTGCAGCCGCCGATGTGGACGCCGCCGAAGCCCCCGGGCAACGGCGTGCCGGTGCCGCCCAAGGGCCCCAACGGCCCCGGTGGCCCCAACGGCCGCCCCGGCCTGCCGTCCGGGCCTCGCCTGCCCGGCGGCCCGGGTGGTCCCGGCCCGCGCGGCGGCCTGCCCGGCCTGCCCGGCGGTCCCGGTGCGCGCGGCGGCCTGCCGGGGATGCCCGGCGGCCCGGGTGCCCACGGTCTGCCCGGCGGCGGTCTCCCCGGCGGTGCCAACCCGGCGGGCGTGGGCCCGCGCGGCGGCCTGCCCGGCGGTCCCGGCGGCTTCGGCCCCGGCGCGGCGGGCGGTCCCGGTGCGGCGGGGCGCCCCGGCGGTCCCGGCGCGGCCGGTGGCGCGGCGGGCGGCCGCGGCGGCGAGGGCGAGGAGGACCTGGAGCACAAGGCGGCCGACTACCTGGTCGAGGCGGAGGACGTGTTCGGCGACGACCGGCTCGTCGCGCCGCCCGTGATCGGGGAACTGCCGCAGTAGCCTTTTCGGCACCGTGCACGGGCCCGCGCCGCACGCCGCGGCGCGGGCCCGTGCCCGACTTCGAGGACGGGACCTGGAGCGGTGACCTATTTCGGGGGGCAGGCGGAGCGGGAACCCATCGCGCTCTCCGCCGAGGAGTTCGACGTGCTGTGGGAGCGCCTGGACCTGGGGCAGATGCCGCTGGTCGTCAAGGTGCCCTCGCCGGGCCGGACGCACCGGGAGCGGGCCGAGCTGGAGCGGCGCGTGTGGCACGGCATCGGTGCCCGCGGGCTCGGCGGCCCCACCGGCCTGCACCCGGAGCTGGACCACCTGCTGCGGCTGTTCTCCCGGCCCGAGCGCGAGGTCGACGGCCGGGTGTGGGTCGGCCGCAGCGTGCGCGTGCTGGCCGTGGCCAACGGCGACGACGGCGCGGTGGCCACCCTGTCCGACGACCGGCTGACCTTCCGCCGCGCGGCGGGCAGCGGCCTGCCGTCGGCGGTGCTGGGCGTGCTGCCCGCGCACCCCGCCGGCGCCGGCCACTCGGTCACCATGCCCAGCGCCGACCTGGAGGCGGCGGTCAAGCAGTCCGACGGCTCGCCCCGGTCGCTGGAGGACTCGCTGCGGCGGCACGGCGTGCGCCAGGAGGACGCGGCCACGCTGGTGAAGATGTTCACCGGGCTCGTGCACACCGGGAACTTCGGCGCGGCGGCCCGCGACAAGTACGGCAAGCGGTGGCGCCCCGACCGGGTGGTGGCGTTCTTCGACACCGAGGACGGGCGCTACCTCCAGCAGCGGCGCGCGTCGAACGGCGCGGAGCCGTGGAGCACGTTCACCCCCACCGACTCCCGGCGGCTCACCCACCAGGTGGAGGAGCTGCTGGCCGAGGCCCTGCGCGCCGCCGGGCAGCACGTCGGGCGATAACCTCGGCGGGTGCCGTCGAAACCCGTCGACCCGCGCGAGGCCCGCGCCGCGGTCGAGGCCGTGCTGCCCTGGCTGGCGGGCGCGGCCGAGCAGCCGCCCCGCCCGGCGCTGGCCGCCGCGGTCCGGCTGAGCCTGCGGACGCTGGAGCAGGTCGCGCCCGGCCGCAGCGTGGAGGTGCGGGTGCCGCCGTTCGCCGCCGTGCAGTGCGTGGCGGGACCCCGGCACACCCGCGGCACCCCGCCCAACGTGGTCGAGACCGACCCCCGCACCTGGCTGGAGCTGGCCGTGGGCCGGCTGGGCTGGGACGCGGCGGTGGCCGGGGGCCGGGTCACCGCGTCCGGCAGCCGGGCGGACCTGTCGGCGCTGCTCCCGGTGCTGCGCTTCTGAACTAGGCTCGACGGGGTGAAGGCGCTCAAGGCGTGCGCGGCCGTGCTGGCGGCCGGTGCCCTGCTCGTCGGCTGCGGCGACGAGTGGTCGGGGGAGCTGCGGCTCAAGGTCGTCCGGGTCGTCGACCCGAACAACGGCAGCCCCACGCGGGTCGCCATGGAGCTCGACGGCGACCAGCCCGACGCGCCCCACACCGGCACCTACGGCGCGGACCTCGACCGGCTGCCCGAGGGCGTCGCCGTCGGGGACGTCGTGGTGTGCACCGTGACCAAGACCGACGAGAACGGCCTGGACGGCGTCGACCCGGAGTACCGGGTCGGTCCCTGCCGGGCCGCCTAGGCCGTCGGCCGTCGGGCCGTTCGGGGGGCGCCTAGAACCAGGACCCGACGGTCCGGTCCCACGCCTCGCCCACGCCCTCCACGACGTCGCGGCCGAACTCGACCACGTCGCCCACCCCGCCGACCACCACGTCGGCGGCGTCGCTCACCAGCTCCTTGCCGGTGTTCAGCAGGCCGGTGCCCGCGTCGGACCAGTTGCCGTTCCACGCGTCGCGGCCGGCGCCGTAGAGGCCGGTGCCGACGTCCATGCCCAGGTCCGCCACGCCCGCGGCGGTGCCGGTGACGAGGTCGACCGCCGGACCGACCACCGGGACGTGCGAGTACGGGCCCGAGGGGCCCAGCGGGGCGTCGTACCACTTCTGCCCGGTCACCGAACCGCCGTCGCCGGTCGCGATCCGGGCCAGGTTGCCCAGCGACTCCGAGTTCGGCGTGTAGTACTCGGAGTGGGCACCGTGGATCATGGTCGAGTCGGTGGTGCCGAACGCGCGCGCGCCGAACGCGTCGTCGTACGGGCCGGTCGAGGAGCCGTCCTCGGTGAACCAGGTGGAGCTGGTGCCCTGCACGACCGGGTCGTGCTCGGTCGCGCCCACGTACACGTGGCCCGCGCCCACCGACAGCTGGCCGACGTGCGACGCGCCCACGCCGGGCGAGCCGACGAACGCGATGTCGTCGGCGGCCAGGCCGTTCATGCCCGCGTAGCCGACCGTGGTGGAGCCGTAGGAGTGGCCGATCACGGTCAGGTGCTGGCGGTTGCCCGCGGCCTCGGCGGCGGCGCGGTAGCCGTTCACGTCGGCGACCAGGTTCGCGCCGCCCTCGCGGGCCTGGGCCGGGTCGTCCACCTCGCCGATCGCCCAGCCCGGCGCGTCGTAGCCGAGCCACTGGATCGTGGCGTTGCCCTCCGCGCCCATGGCCGCGCGCAGGTTGCCGGCCTGGCCGACGGAGAAGCCGTCCAGCGTCGAACCGGTGCCGGGGACGGCCACGGCCAGGTTCCTCGCGGTGTCCGGGTCGCCGTAGGCGATGGCGGTGGCACCGTCGCCGCGCGGGCCGTACGGGTCCCACGCCAGCACGCGCACGTCGGGCCTGCCCGCGGCGTTCAGCCAACCGTGGTCGGTCGCGATCCGCTCGGCGTCGGCGATGCTCTCCTTGACCTTCCCGGCGTTCTCCGCCTTGGTCGCGGCCTCCTGCCGCTGCTCGGTCAGTTGCGCGTACCGGGGGTCGTTGAGCAGGCGGGTGAGGTCGCCGGACTCGTCCGGGTCCAGGCCCAGCTCGCGGGCCCGGTCGGCCAGTTGCGCGTCGAGCCGGTCGCGCTCGGCGGAGAAGCGCTGGAGGTCGTCGTCGATGCGCAGCCGGTTGGCCTGGTCCAGGACGCCGGAGGGCAGGCCGCGCAGCCGACCCAGCTCCTGGAACCGGGTGCGCAGCAGCTCGTCCTGCTGTTCCTCGGGCAGCGACTTCCACCAGGCGGCGACCTGGCGGGGGTCGGTGCCGGGCGCGGGCACGGCGGCGGTGGAGCGCACGGCAGTCGCGGTGGCGTTCCAGCCGGGGTCGGCGGCCGCGGTCTCGGCGAAGCCGGGGCGCACGCCCTTGAGCGCGTTGGCGTAGGAGCGCAGGACCTGCTCGTAGCCGTTCTTGACCCGGTCCAGCTGCTCGTTGACGCGGTTGGCCAGCTCGCGGGTCTGCGCCTCGTCCAGGGCGGGCGAGCGGCCGCGCCAGAAGTCGATCAGCTGGTCGGCGCTGCCGCGCATCTGCGCGTAGGCGCGGGACGCGGCCCGGACGATCTCCGCGCCCGCGGTCAACCGCTCGCCCGCGACGGCCGCGGACCTGGCGGACAGCTCGGCGCGGGCCCGGAAGCCGGTGGCGGCGTCGCCCCGCCAGGACGCGGCCGCGGTCGAGCCGCCGGCCTCGACCGACCGGCCCGCGCGGTCCACCGCGCTGCGGGCGCCGGTGATGGGGTCGGCCGCGGCGGCGACGCGGCCCGCGTCACCCGTGGCGAGGCGGGCGTAGAGGGCTTCGGGGTCGGTGTAGCTCACGCCGCACCCCCCTCGATGCCGCCCCCGATGCCGCGGAAGGCGGTGTCGGAGTCGTCGTCCACGCGCTGGTAGGCGTCGGCGTTCTCCTCCAGGCCGTCCGCGCTGTCGCGGTACCAGGCGCTGCCGCGCCGCAGGTCGTCGGACTGCTCGCCGGACCACCTGGCCAGCGCATCCACGAACTCGGCAGCCGCGGGGACCTGGCCCAGCGCGTCCGCGTCCAGCCGGAGCAGGGAGATCAGCTCGGCACCGTCCGCCGCCGCGTCCGCGCCCTCGTGGAACTGCCCGGACGCCGAGCGCAACGCCTCTGGTCGCACACCGAACACGGTTCCCCACCCTTCGTGCCGCCGCCGCTGGGAATTGCGACGCGCGGTCACCTTCTCCGGTTCCACCCCGCTTCGGCCCCCGGTCGGGCACGGGGTGGATGCGGGTCGGGCGCGGGTGAGGTGCGGGGGCGAGCAGGGGGTCTGCGGGGTCGAGCGCGGACTGGGCGCGGGGTCGGTCCTTCGGGAGCCGCGGGAGGTTCCGGTGGACCGCCGGTCCCGCCCACCTGCCAAGATCACCCGATCGTGACCTTGCCGTGATCGAACACCCGTTCGAACATGGAGACATGATCCCCTTGCTCCGGCTCTTCGAACTCCTGTACCTCCCTTTCCGGCTGCTCCACCTGCTGGACCGCCTCGCCGCGCCGTCCCGCGCCCGGCACCGCGCGCCTTCCGCCCCGGCGCTGAGGTGGCGCCGGTGGAGGGCGTTCATCGCGGGGCTCACCCGGCCCGCCGTGCCCGCTGTGAGGCTGGTCCGGCCCGCCGCACCTGCCGCGGGGCTCGCCCGGTCCGCCACGGGGCCGCCGCCCCGCCCGGGCGCAGGTCGTCCGGACGACTTCCGCCCAGGCGACTTCCGCCCAGGCGATCTCCGCCCAGGCGATCTCCACCCGGGAGGCCCCCACCCCGGCGGTCCCCACGCGCCCGGTTCCCACCCGCCCGGTTCCCACCCGCCCGGATTCCAACCAGTCGAACCCCACCCTCGACCACCCGTGTCGCGTTCGGCCCGGGTCCGACCCTTCGTGTCCCAAACGGGCATGCCGGGTCCGGGTCTGCCGCGCCCGGCCCCGCTCCCCGACGCATCCGGTCCCGTCCCGCCCCGGCCCGCTCTCGTCTCGCTCTCGCCTGGTCCCGTCCCACCCTCGCCTGGTCCCGTCTCGGTCTCGCCCGGCCCGGTCCCACCCTCGCCCAGTCCCGTCCCGCTCTCGCCCGGTCCCCTCCCGCCCTCCCTCGCCCCGCCGTTCCCCTTCCCACCCACTCCACCCCCGTTCGCCGGAACCGCCGGCGCCTCCTCCCGCTCCAACCCCCGGGCAGGTGCGGCACGATGACCGCTACTTGCGAACTCGGCGGGGAGGCTGCACGTGCCAGGAGGGTGGACCACCCAGCGGTGGACCGAGGTCTTCACCGAGCAGGCGGCGATGTTCCGCGCGGCGGTCGGCAAGGCCGACCCGGCGGCGCCCGTGCCGAGCTGCCCGGGCTGGAGCTTCACCGAACTGACCCTGCACGTCGGGCGGTTCCTCGAAACGTCCCTGGAGTACCTGCGCACCGGCAGCACCACCCGCCTCCGCCTGCCACCGCCCCCCACCGGCGCGGCGCCGCTGGACTACCTCGACACCCAGCTCGCCCGGGCCGCCGAGGTACTCCCGGCCGTGCCGGGCAACCGGGCCGCCTGGACGTTCTCGCCCGCGGCGCCCGACCTGGCCTGGGTGTGGCACCGCCGCATCGCCCACGAGCTGGACCTGCGCCGGTGGGACGCGCAGGCCGCGCTGCGGGAGCTGGTGGTCGGTGACGCCGACTTCGCCGTCGACGGCATCGACGAGGCGCTGACCACCCTGCTCGCCGCGAAGTACGCGACCGACGTGCCGCCGACCGCCGAGGGCACCGCGCTCGTCCAGCTCACGGACGTGCCGGAGGCATGGGTGGTGGCGTTCACACCGGGGCAGGTGCCCGAGGTGCGCGCGGCGTGGCCGGGGGAGGAGACCGACCTCCGGGTGACGGGCGAGGCGCAGCTCGTGCACTACGGCCTGTGGGGCCGGCTGCCGCTCAAGCACACCGGCGACGAGAAGGTCTGGTACGCCCTGAAGCTCGACTGAGGGTGCGTTTCGTCACGATACGGGGGTCGACAGGCACTGGTACCACCACCCGACAGCCTTACACTCGACGGTGCAGCCCGCCCTCGTCGCTAGGGAGCACTCGGTGGTCTCCGACCCGTCCGCAACCGGCCGCATCGACCACGAAGCACAGGAAGAACGGGAACCCCGCGAAGAATGCGGTGTGTTCGGCGTCTGGGCTCCCGGTGAAGAGGTCGCCAAGCTGACCTACTACGGCCTCTACGCCCTCCAGCACCGCGGCCAGGAGGCGGCGGGCATCTCCGTCGGCGACGGCGGCCAGGTGGTGGTCTTCAAGGACCTCGGCCTGGTCAGCCAGGTGTTCGACGAGCAGGTGCTCTCCAGCCTGCGCGGCCACGTCGCGGTCGGCCACTGCCGCTACTCCACCACGGGCTCCACCACGTGGGAGAACGCGCAGCCGACGTTCCGCACCACGGCGACCGGCTCCGGCCTGTCGCTGGGCCACAACGGCAACCTGGTCAACACCGCCGACCTGCTGGTGCGGGCCCGCGAGGCGGGCGTCGACACCGGTCACGGCGCGACCACCGACTCCGACCTGGTGTGCGGCCTGCTCGCCGCGCACGCCGCCGACATCGGCATCGAGCAGGCGGCCATGCGGCTGCTGCCCACCCTGCGCGGCGCGTTCTGCCTGGTGTTCTCCGACGAGTCCACCCTCTACGCCGCCCGCGACCCGCACGGCGTGCGCCCCCTGGTGCTCGGCCGGCTGGAGCGCGGCTGGGTCGTGGCCAGCGAGACCGCCGCCCTGGACATCGTCGGCGCCTCGTTCGTCCGCGAGGTCGAGCCGGGCGAGCTGATCGCCATCGACGAGAACGGCCTGCGGTCCAGCCGGTTCGCCAACCCCGAGCCCAAGGGCTGCATCTTCGAGTACGTCTACCTGGCGCGCCCGGACACCACGATCGCCGGCCGCTCGGTGCACGCCGCCCGCGTGGAGATCGGCCGGCGGCTGGCGGTGGAGCACCCGGTGGAGGCCGACCTGGTCATCCCGGTGCCCGAGTCCGGCACCCCCGCCGCCATCGGCTACGCCCAGGCCAGCGGCATCCCGTACGGGTCGGGCCTGGTCAAGAACGCCTACGTCGGCCGCACGTTCATCCAGCCGTCGCAGACGATCCGCCAGCTGGGCATCCGGCTGAAGCTGAACCCGCTGCGCGACGTCATCCGCGGCAAGCGCCTGGTCGTCGTGGACGACTCGATCGTGCGCGGCAACACGCAGCGCGCGCTGGTGCGGATGCTGCGCGAGGCGGGCGCGGTCGAGGTGCACGTCCGCATCGCGTCGCCGCCGGTGAAGTGGCCGTGCTTCTACGGCATCGACTTCGCCTCGCGGGCGGAGCTGATCGCCAACGGCCTGGACAACGACGGCATCCGCCGGTCGGTCGGCGCCGACACCCTGGGCTACGTGTCGCTGGAGCAGCTGGTCGCGGCCACCGAGCAGCCGAAGACCCGGCTGTGCACGGCGTGCTTCGACGGCGACTACCCGATCCCGCTGCCGGAGGACGCCCTGATCGGCAAGCACCTGCTGGAGGGCATCCGCGGCGTCGCGGGGGCGGCCACCCCGGTCCTGCCGAACGGGTACGGTGCCGAGGACGCCCTGCAGCGGCCCTGAGCGGGACCGGCGGGGGCGACGGGCACGAGCACGGGCCCCGGAGAAAACCGGATGCCCCGGACCATGGAGCACAGTGACGTGACGGACAGCGCCAAGGCGACCTACGCCGCAGCTGGGGTAAGCATCGAAGCCGGCGACGAGGCGGTGGAGAAGCTCAAGCCGTGGGCGGCGAAGGCGCAGCGTCCCGAGGTGCTCGGCGGCATCGGCGGCTTCGCGGGCCTGTTCCAGCTCAAGCTGGACCGCTGGAAGGAGCCGGTGCTCGCCTCCTCCACCGACGGCGTCGGCACCAAGATCGCCGTCGCGCAGGCGATGGACAAGCACGACACGGTCGGCGTCGACCTCGTCGCCATGGTCGTGGACGACCTGGTGGTGTGCGGCGCGGAACCGCTGTTCATGCAGGACTACATCGCGATCGGCAAGGTCGTGCCGGACAAGGTCGCGGCCCTGGTCAAGGGCATCTCCGAGGGCTGCGTGCAGGCGGGCTGCGCCCTGCTGGGCGGCGAGACGGCGGAGCACCCGGGCCTGATGGGCGCGAACGACTACGACATCTCCGGCACCGGCGTCGGCGTGGTCGAGGCCGGTGCCATGCTCGGCCCGGACCGCGTCCGAGCCGGCGACGTGGTGATCGCCATGGGCTCTTCGGGCCTCCACTCGAACGGCTACTCCCTGGCCCGCCACGTCCTGCTGGACATCGCCCGCATGCCGCTGGAGGGCCACGTCGAGGAGTTCGGCCGCACCCTCGGCGAGGAACTGCTGGAGCCGACCCGCATCTACGCCAAGGACTGCCTGGCCCTCGCCGCGGAGGCGGAGGTCCGCACCTTCGCCCACGTCACCGGCGGCGGCCTGACCGCCAACCTGGCGCGCGTGCTCCCCCCGGGCGTCCGCGCCGACCTCAGCCGGGGCACCTGGACCCCCGCTCCCGTGTTCGCCCTGATCGCCCAGCGCGGCCGGGTCGAGCGCGAGGAGATGGAGAAGACCTTCAACATGGGCATCGGCATGGTCGCCGTGGTGGCCCCCGAGGACGTCGACCGAGCGCTGGCCGTCCTCACCGCCCGCCACGTCCCGGCCTGGGTGCTGGGCGACATCGTCTCCTCCGAGAGCGAAACCCCCACCGCCACCCTGACCGGCGACCACCCCAGGTTCTGACCCACCAGCCATTACGTCTCCTGACGAAACTCGGAGTAACTCGATCGGGTGAGAATCGACCGGATAATGTACGGAAACGCCGTTACCGTCATCCGTTGAAGAGCATGAGGTAGCCGGCTCAACCCGAACCCGACCGACCGCAACCCCCGCCCACGACCACACCACCCCACGACGAGGTGGCACTACCCCGGACGCGACAGCCCGGCCGGTCACGACAGCCCGGTCGATGGGTCGGGACGGGTCGGTGGAACGGGGTAGTGGCCGGGACGGGACGGTGGGACGGGGCGGGGCGGTGAGTCGGGACGGGGGCGGTAAACCGGACGACCCACCCCCGCCGGCCCTTTAACCTGGTCACCATGGCGGAGGACTTGGTCGTAACGCGGACGCTGGTGGTACCGGCGGCCGAGCTGGGCGAGCGCTTCTCGCGCTCCTCGGGCCCCGGCGGCCAGGGCGTGAACACGGCGGACAGCCGGGTCGAGCTCTCGTTCGACCTGGCTGCCTCGCCGTCCGTGCCGGAGTGGCTGCGCACCAGGATGCTGGCCCGACTCCGGACCCGCCTGACCGACGGCGTGCTCACCATCGCGGCGAGCGAACACCGGACCCAGCTCCAAAACCGCGCCGCAGCACGGGAAAGGATGGCCCGACTCCTGCGCGACGCGGCCGCCGCTCCACCCCCGGTGCGCCGCGCGACCAAGCCCACCAGGGGCTCGCAGGAACGCCGCATCGCGGAGAAGAAGCGCCGGTCGCAAACGAAGCAGGGCCGCCGCGGTGGAGGCTGGGACTAGACGGCCAGGCCCAATGACCGGTCTCGAACGGCCGGCCCCGGACGGTTGGCCCCGGACGGTCGACCCCAGAACATTTTGGCCACGAACGGCTGAATTTGGCGGCTGGGATCGGGCAGCCGGGGTTGGGCTGAACGGCCGGACTCCGAGGGCGACCGGCGGACCCAGGGGGCGGAATCCACAGGTCGGGCGCTGGAAGCCGGTGTCGCGCCAGGTCGCGGGCCGGCGGCACCAGGCCGTGGACCGGCCGCGCCAAGTCGCGGACCGGCCGCACCAGAACCTGATCCGGCGGCATCAGGTCGCCAACCGGCGCCAGGAGACCAGGAACACCAGCGCCGCGATGATCGACCCGGCGGACGCGAACGACCCGGCCCCGAGGTAGACGACCCACTCGTAGTCCCGCGCCGACTCGGCCAGGCCGGCGCGGGCGAGTGGCACGCCCCACAGGATGCCGCCGAGGACCAGGCCGGCCGCGGCGGACAGCGCGGCGAGCGACCCGATGACGACCCGGCCGACCCGGCGGCGCCCCTCGTAGCGGTGCACCGCGCCGCGCCGTGCCAGTCCCCACGACGCCAGCGCGGCCAGGGCCAGGGCGATCGCGTCCGCGGCGAGGGTGTCGCTGAGCCGGTGCCACTTCGCGGTGAGCGTGTACTGCCCGATCCCGACCGCCCACGGCAGCACCACGAGCATCACCACCCCGCGCCACCGGTGGGGCGCCACGATCACGGCGGCGAACAGCACGGTCATGGCGATCGCGGTGTGCCCGCTGGGCAGGCTGTTGTGCGCGTAGTCGCCCGTCACCTCGACCAGCGGAGGTCTGACCAGCACGAACCGCTTGAGGCCCTGGACGGCGAGTTGCCCCACCACGATCACGCCCACCGCCGCGACCGCGAGGTCCCACCGCCGCCGCAGCGCGCCGACCAGCGCGATCAGCACGACGGCCACCGCCAGCGAGTAGACGGTGATCTCGTCCAACGCCCGCCACGCCCGACCGGCCTCGGCGTCGTCGACCTGGTCGGCCCCTCGCAACGCGGCGTTCTCCAGCGCCTGGCCCGCTTCCGTCCACACGGCGAGCACGTAGACCACCGCTGCCGCGCCGAAGGCCGCGACCGCGATGACCGACCACCGCCGGGCCGCCGCCGAAACGGGCACCGACGCCGGCGCCACGTCCGGCTGCCGATCCGCCTCGTCCTCCACCGACACGCTCGCACCTCCCGCCGGGACGACCGAACGCCCATCATGGGCCGAACGGAGCAACAGTGCCCGACGTGCCGGTCGACCGCGGAAGGGCCGACGACCGCCGTGGCCCCTCACGCAACAACGCCGGCTTTTCCACCAACGCATGAAATCCGGCGAGCACTAGGCTCACCGCCCGTGACCGAGCCGGACTTCCTGACCATGGCCCGCACCGCCTACGACACCGTCGCCGCCGACTACGCGGACCTGCTGCGCGACCACCTCGCCGCACCCACCAGCGCGGCGGACCGCGCGGTCCTGCGCATGTTCGCCGACCTCGTCACCGGCCCGGTGGCGGACGTCGGCTGCGGCCCCGGGCGGATCACCGGCCACCTGCGCGCCCTGGGCGTGGACGTGTTCGGCGTCGACCTGTCGCCGCGGATGGTGGCCGTCGCCCGGCGCGACCACCCCGGCCTGCGGTTCGACGTGGGCTCGATGCTCGACCTGGACCTGCCGGACGCCTCGCTGGGCGGCGCGCTGGCCTGGTACTCGGTGATCCACGTGCCGTGGGAGCTGCACCCGGCCGTGTTCGCCGAGTTCCACCGGGTGCTGGCGCCGGGCGGCCTGCTGCTGCTCGCGTTCCACATCGGCGACACCGTCCGCCGCCTGGAGCACGCCTACGGCCACGACATCGCGCTGGACGCCTTCCGCCTCCAACCCGAACGGGTGCTCGCCCAGCTGGGTGAAGCCGGGTTCGAGCCGCACACCCGCCTGGACCGCGAGCCGGTCGGGGTGGAGAAGACGCGGCAGGGTTACCTGGTCGTGCGCAAACCCGCGTAGGAGCGGGAGACGACCCAGCCCCACCACGCGACCCAGCCCCGCCACGCGGCCCAGCCCCGCCACACGACCCAACCCCGCCACACGCCCAACTGCGGAACGCGGCCCAACCGCGGAACGCGGCCCAACCGCGGAGCGCGGCTCACCCCCGCCACACGTAAAGCCGCTCGGGCCGCCCCGCACCCCCGTACTTCAACCGCACCTCCGCCCTGCCGGTGCTCACGAAGTGCTCCAGGTAGCGCCGCGCCGACACCCGCGCCAACGCGGTCGCCGAAGCGCACTCCCCGGCCGACACCCCGCCGACCCGTTCCCGCAGCACCCCCTCGACCAGCTCCGCGGTCTGCGCGCTCAACCCCTTGGGCAGCACGGGCGCGCTGCGCGGCCGCGACCCGAACACCTCGTCCACGTCGGCCTGCCCGGCCGAGGCCAACTGCCCCAACCGCCGGCGCACGGCCGCGAAGTGCGCGAGCTGGTCGCGCAGCGCCGCGTACTCGAACGGCTTGATCAGGTAGTGCAGCACGCCGCCGCGCATCGCCCGCCGCACCGTCTCCACGTCGGTCGCCGCGGTGATCAGGATGACGTCCACGTCGTCGCCGAGCCCGCGCAGCTCCCGCAGCACGCCGAGCCCGTCCAGGTCCGGCAGGTACACGTCCAGCAGCACCAGGTCCGGCCGCAGCTCGCGCACCAGCCGCAGGGCGTCGGCGCCGGTGTGGGCGACGCCGACGACCTCGAAGCCGGGCGTGCGCGCCACGTACCCGCCGTGGACCTTCGCGACCATGAAGTCGTCGTCGACCACCAGCACCCTGATCACACCGGCACCCCCGCGGGCAGCCGGGCGGTGAACACCGCCCCGTCCTCGTTGCGCACCTGCACCGAACCGCCGCGCCGCAGGCACGTCTGCCGGGTCAGGGCCAGCCCGAGGCCGCGCCGCCCCTGCGCCGCGGCCTTGGTGGTGAACCCGTGCCGGAACACCTCCTCGGCCAGCTCCGGCGCGACGCCCGGCCCGGAGTCGCGCACCACCACCAGCACCTCGTCGGGACCGGACCGCACCAGCACCTCGACCCACCCGCGGCCGTCGAGCGCGTCGAGGGCGTTGTCCACGAGGTTCCCGATCACCGTGACCAGGTCGGTGGACAGCGCCTCGTCCACCGCGCCGAGCGCGCTGCCGGGGTGCATGCGCAGCCCGATGCCGCGCTCGGCGGCCAGGCTGGACTTGGCGGTCAGCAGCGCCGCGACCGCCGGGTCGGCGACCTTCGAGGCGACCTCGGCCCGCCACGCGCCCTGCGCGGTGCTGATGCGGCTGATGAACCCGCGCACCTCGTCGTACTCGCCCAGCTCCACCAGGCCGGCGATGGTGTGCAGGCGGTTGCTGAACTCGTGCGCCTGCGCGCGCAGGGTGTCGGTGGCGTGCCGGTTGGCGTCCAGCTCGTCGCGCAGCGTCATCAGCTCGGTGCGGTCCCGCAGGGTGACCACGGCGCCGTGCACGCCCAGCGGCATGCGGTTGAGGGTGAGCACGCGGCCGCCGGCCAGGGCGAGCTGGTCGGGGCCGACGGCGCGCCCGGTGAGCACGTCGCGCAGCCGCTCGTCGACGTCCAGGTCCGCCACGCGCCGGCCGACCGCGTCCGCGGGCAGCTCCAGCAGCTCCCGCGCGTGGTCGTTGAGCAGGGTGATCCGGTCCCGGGGGTCGAGGGCGACGACGCCCTCCTTGATGCCGTGCAGCAGTGCCTCCCGGTACTCCACCAGCGCGGTGATCTCGTGCGGTTCCAGGCCGAGCGTCTGGTTCTTCACCCGGCGGGCGAGCAGCAGCGACCCGGCCACGCCGATGACCAGCGCGACGCCGAGCAGCCGCAGCGCGTTGTCCGGCGAGTCCAGCACACCCTCCCAGAAGCCGGGCGCGAGCCGCCCGGCGGCGACCAGGCCGATCACCTCGCCGCCGTCGCCGATCACCGGCACGTGGGCCGCCGTCGCGCCGGCCAGCTCGCCGACCCACGCCCGGCCAGCGAGCGCGGTGCTGCCGCCCAGGTCGAGGTGCTCGCCGACCTGGCGGGGGTCGGGTGAGGTGAGGATGCGCCGGTCCGGGTCGGTGACGACCACGTAGCTGGCGCCGGACAGGCTGCGGGCGCTCTCCGCGAACGGCGCCAGCGCGTAGTGCCGCAGCGGGTCGGCCAGCGACGCCCGCACGCCCGCGGTGGCGGCCACGTCCTCGGCCACCGACAGCATCCGGCGCCCCTCGGTGGTGCGGAAGTTGTTGCCCGCCTGGACGACCGACAGCACGCCCACCGCGCACAGCAGCGCCACCACCACGACCAGCTGCCACCCGAGCAGCTGGCGGGCGAGCGATCCGCGGCCTCCCATCGGCACCTCCGTGACCACAAAGAACAAAAGAACCCTTAGGGGCGGAAGCGGGACTTCCCTGTTTACACGAGTGCAACATGTCGAACCACGCGGAAGAGAGGCGGGGATCACAGTGCGGATCGGGAACTGGCTCGCGGTCGTCGGCGCCCTGGCGGTCGTCGTCCTCGTGCCGCCGCTGCTGACGTCCGGCGCCGAGACCGGCACGGCGTCGCTGCGCGGCCTGCGCGTGCTCGTGCCGAACTCGCCGGGCGGCGGCTACGACGTCACCGCGCGCACCGCCGCCAAGGCCATGGAGGACGCCGGGCTGATCCGCAACATCGAGGTGTTCAACCTGCCCGGCGCGGGCGGCACGGTCGGCCTGGGCCGCGCGGTCAGCGAGCGCGGCAACGGCAAGCTGGTGATGTCCATGGGCCTGGGCGTGGTGGGCAGCGTCTACACCAACAAGTCGCCGTCGTCGCTGCTGGACACCACGCCGATCGCGAAGCTGATCGAGGAGCCGGACATCGTGGTGGTCGGCGCGGACTCGCCGTACCGGTCGCTGGACGAGCTGGTCGCGGCGTGGCGGGCGGACCCGGGCGGGGTGACGGTGGGCGGCGGGTCGGCGCCGGGCGGGCCGGACCACCTGGCGCCGATGCTGGTGGCCAAGGCCGTGGGCCTGGAGCCGCGGCGGGTCAACTACGTGCCGTTCGACGGCGGCGGCGAGCTGCTGGCGTCCGTGCTGGGCGGCAAGGTCGCGTTCGGCGTGTCGGGCGTGGGCGAGTACCGCGACCAGATCGAGGCCGGGCAGATCCGGGTGCTGGCGGTGACCGGCGGCGACCGGCTGGCCGGGGTGGACGCGCCGACCCTGCGGGAGGCGGGGGTGGACGTCGAGTTCACCAACTGGCGCGGCGTGGTCGCCCCGCCGGGGATCTCCGACACCGACCGGCAGCGGCTGGTGGACCTGTTCACCGACCTGCACGGCACGGCGCAGTGGCGGGACGCGGTGGCGCGCAACGGCTGGACCGACGCGTTCGCGCCGGGCGACGAGTTCGGCGCGTTCCTGCGCGGCGAGAACGAGCGGGTGGCGACGGTGCTGAAGGACCTGGGGCTGGCATGAGGGAGGTCGAGGTGAACCCGAAGGTGGACCGGGCCTGGTTCCGGGAGCGCTCGGAGCTGGGCGTGTCCGCGGTCCTGGTGGCGCTGGGCGTGCTGGTCCTGGTCGACGCGCTGCGCATACCCACCGACTTCGCGCAGCGCGGCCCGGTTGGGCCGAAGGCGGTGCCGGTCGTGGTGGGCGCGGGCCTGCTGGTGGTGGCCGTGCTGCTGGCGCGGGACGTGCTGCGCGGCGGCCGCGGCGAGGCCGAGGGCGGCGAGGACGTCGACCTGGCCGCGCCCGCCGACTGGCGCACCGTGCTGCTGCTGTGCGGTGCGTTCCTGGCCAACGCGGCGCTGATCGGCGTGGTCGGGTTCCCGATCTCCGGCGCGGTGCTGTTCTGGGGCGCCGCCTACGCGCTGGGCAGCCGCCACTTCACGCGCGACCCGCTGATCGCCGCCGGGCTGTCGGTGGCCACGTACCTGCTGTTCAACAACCTGCTCGGCGTTCCCCTGCCCGGCGGGCCGCTGGTGGGGGTGCTGTAGCCGTGGACGCGATCGACAACCTGGTGGGGGGCTTCGCCACCGCGCTGACGCCCGGTCACCTGCTGCTGGCGGCGCTGGGCGTGCTGCTGGGCACGGCGATCGGCGTGCTGCCCGGCATCGGCCCGGCGATGGCGGTGGCGCTGCTGCTGCCGGTCACCTACGGCCTGGAGCCGACCGGCGCGTTCATCATGTTCGCGGGCATCTACTACGGCGGCATGTTCGGCGGCTCCACCACGTCGATCCTGCTCAACACGCCGGGGGAGAGCGCGGCGGTGGTCGCGGCCATCGACGGCAACCCGATGGCCCGCGCCGGACGCGGTGCGCAAGCGCTTGCCGCGGCGGCGATCGGGCACTTCGTCGGCGGCATCATCGGCACCGTGCTGCTCGTGCTGCTCGCGCCGACCGTGGCGAAGCTGGCCGTGGACATCGGCGCGCCCGACTTCTTCGCGATCATGGTGCTGGCGTTCATCGCGGTCACCTCGGTGCTCGGCGCGTCCCGGGTGCGGGGGTTCGCGTCCCTGCTCATCGGGCTGGCCGTCGGGTTGGTGGGGCTGGACGAGATGACCGGGCAGCAGCGGCTCACGTTCGGGTCGCTGCACCTGGCCGACGGCGTGGACGTGGTGGTCGTCGCGGTCGCCCTGTTCGCCGTGGGCGAGTCGCTGTGGGTGGCCGCGCACCTGCGCCGCAAGCCGCACCGGCCGATCCCGGTGGGGCGCCCGTGGCTGGGGCGCGAGGACTGGAGGCGCTCGTGGAAGCCGTGGCTGCGCGGGCCGCTGATCGGGTTCCCGTTCGGCGCGGTGCCCGCGGGTGGGGCGGAGATCCCCACGTTCCTGTCGTACGTGACCGAGAAGCGGTTGTCCAAGCACCGCGACCAGTTCGGCAAGGGCGCGATCGAGGGCGTGGCCGGGCCGGAGGCGACGTCCAGCGCGTCCGCCGCGGGGACGCTGGTGTCGATGCTGACGCTGGGGCTGCCCACCACGGCGGTGGCCGCGGTGATGCTGGCGGCGTTCCAGCAGTACGGGATCCAGCCCGGGCCGCTGCTGTTCGAGCGGGAGTCCGCGCTGGTGTGGGCGCTGATCGCGTCGCTGTTCGTCGGCCTGTGCCTGCTGCTGGTGCTGAACCTGCCGTTGGCGCCGGTGTGGGCGAAGCTGTTGCGCATTCCCCGGCCTTACCTGTACGCGGGCATTCTGTTCTTCGCCAGCGTCGGCGCGTACGCGGTCAACGGTGATGTGTTCGACCTGCTGCTGATGTTCGTGATCGGCCTGCTGGGGTTCGTGATGCGGCGGTACGGGCTGCCGGTGCTGCCCGCGATCATCGCCGTCATCCTCGGCCCGGCGGCCGAACAGCAGATGCGGCGCGCGTTGCAGCTGTCGGACGGCTCGCTGACCGGTTTGGTCAACACGCCGTTCTCGGTCGCCGTCTACGCCGTGGTCGTGCTGCTGCTGGCGTGGCCGCTGGTCCGGCGCCTGGTCCGTCGGGCACCGGCGGAGCGTTCGCGGGCGGACGCCTAATTCCCAACGCCTACGCCTAACGCCTAGGACCGGGTCCGCCCGCCCTCCCCCTGCCGGCGGGCGGACCCTTCACTCGGGGGATGGCACCGCCCAGGCAATGTCAACATTCGACAATGCAGGCGGCTCTACATCCACAGGCCGGCGCCGCACGAGGGGGTCACGCAAGGGCGGTGCCGTGCGAGAGGGCCGGATCGTGCGATGTAGGTCGCACCTGGGGAGCCGCATGCTGGGAGGATCGCGTACAGGGAATCGCATGATGAGAGGGGGGCGCTGGGAGAGACGCACTGGGAGAGACGCACTGGGAGAGATGCGCTGGGAGAGATGCGCTGGGAGAGATGCGCTGAGAGGCGCGCGGGGAGTCGCGTGCAGGAGGTCGCGCAGAGGGCGCGTGCGAGGGACTGTGCACAAGCGGTGTGCGCAGGAGGGTGTGCCGGCGGGGCGCGCGCAGAGGCAATGTCAACATTCGACAATTCAAGCGGACTTCTCGCCTGTGGGGCGGTGTCGCTTGTGGGGCGGTGTCGTATGTGGGTGATGTCAACATTCGACAATTTCGGTTGACCCCTTATTCGCGAGGCGGTGCCGTGGTGGCGCGGACGACCAGCGAAGGGCGCAACAGGTGCCGCACGGGTTCCTGCCGCTCGCCGCGCACGCGTTGCAGCAGTGCCTCGGCCGCCAGCCGTCCGAACTCGTTGCGCGGCTGGTCGACCGTCGTCAGCGAGACGTGTCGCAGCGCGGCCAGCGACGTGTTGTCGTAACCAACCACCGACACGTCCCGCGGCACCCGCAACCCCGCCTCCTCCAACGCCGAGATCGCCCCGAACGCGTTGAAGTCGTTGCACGAGACGATCGCGGTGGGCGGATCGGCCAACAACTCGCGAACCGCCCGCGCACCGGCCTCGTCGGTGTACTCGCTGCCCACCACGCGCGGCGCCAGGCCGTGGGCGTCCACCGCCGCCAGGTAACCGCGCCGCCGCGCCCCCTCACCACCGTCGAGGTGGGCGATCCGCCGGTGCCCCAACGACACCAGGTGGTCCACGGCCAACCGGATGCCGAGCCCCCCGTCGTCGTTCACCGTATCCACGGTGGACAGCCGGGACGACCGGGCGACCAGCACCACCGGCGCCTGGGCCGCCGCCCGCGCGATGTCCGCCGACGGCACCACCGGCGACAGCAGCGCCAGCCCCGCCGGCCGGAACGACAGCAGGCTCGCCAGCGCCCGCCGCTCCCGCGCGGGCCTGCGCCCGCCGGTGTTGACGATCAGGTCGAACCCCCGCTCGCGGGCCACCTCGTCCAACCCGTCCACCACCTCCGCGAAGAACGCGTTGTGCAGGTCGGACACCATCACCCCGAGCACGTGCGAGGTGCGGCTGGCCAGCGACCGCGCCATGGCGTGCGGCGAGTACCCCAGCTCCTCGGCCGCCTTCAGCACGGCCGCGCGCCGCAGGTCGCTCACCCTCGGTGACCCGCGCATGACCAGCGACACCAGCGCGCGGGACACCCCGGCGCGCGCGGCCACGTCCTCCATGGTGGGTCTGGCCACCGGTTCCTCCCGCTCGGCCCGAACGTCGAGCCTTGACACCCGTGTGACGGAGGTAACAGCATTGGAGCGCTCCAACGAAGTAGAGCGCTCTAACGGTAGACCACCGCCACCAGGACGGAGACCACCCGGATGCGCATCGGAGTTGTCGGAGTGGGCCGGATCGGCACCATGCACGCCGCGAACCTGACCACCCTGGACGAGGTCGACGAGGTCCTGCTGCACGACCCGCTGCCCGGCCGCGCCCAGCGGACGGCGGCCGCCCTGCCCGGCACCCGGGCCGTGGCCGACCTCTCCACCATCCTCACCCTCTGTGACGGCGTGCTGCTGGCCACGCCCACCGGCACCCACCCCGCGCTGTTACGGGAGACCGTCGCCGCCGGCGTGCCGACGCTGTGCGAGAAGCCGATCGCGAGCCGGCTGGAGGAGATGCGCGCGCTGGTGGCCGACGTGGAGGCATCCGGGGTGGAGGTGCTGGTCGGGTTCCAGCGCCGCTTCGACCCGGCCGTGGTCGAGCTGCACCGGCGCGTGCGCGCGGGCCACGTCGGCGCGGTCTACCTGGTGCGCGCGCAGGGCTTCGACGCCCGGCCGCCCGACCCCGCCTACCTGCCCGGCTCCGGCGGCATCTTCCGCGACCTGCTGGTCCACGACCTGGACGCGGTGCCGTGGCTGGTCGGCGAACCCGTCGTCGAGGTGTACGCGTCCGGCTCGGTGCTGGTGGACGACGCGTTCGCCGCCGCCGACGACGTGGACAACGCCGTGGTGGTGCTGAGGTTCGCGGGCGGCGCGCACGCCGTGCTCGCGGCCGGCAGGCACGACCCGGTCGGCTACGACCACCGCGTCGAGGTGCTCGGCAGCCGCGACTGCCTGGCCGTCGGCCTCGACCCGCGCACCCCGCTGACCTCCCTCGAACCCGACGGGCCCAAGGCCGCCGCCGACGCCTACCCCGGCTTCCCCGAGCGCTTCCACCGCGCCTACCTCAACGAGGTGGCGGTGTTCGCGGGCGTCGTGGCGGGCCGGGCGGCCAACCCGTCGCCGGTGCGCGACAGCCTCGTCAGCCTGGCACTCGCCGACGCCTGCGAGCGGTCCCGCCGCACCGGCGCCCCCGTCCGCCCGACCGCGGGGGTGGCCGCGTGAGGACCGCCGGCGCGCCCATCTCGTGGGGTGTGTGCGAGGTGCCCGGCTGGGGCCGCGTGCCCGACCCCGCGACCGTGCTGGCGCAGATGGCCTCGCTCGGCCTGCGCGCCACCGAACTCGGCCCGCCCGGCTACCTGCCCACCGACCCGGCGGCCCTGAGAGCCCTGCTCGACGGGCACGGCCTGGCGCTGGTGGGCGGTTTCCTGGCCGTGCCCCTGCACGCCGGCGACCCGTCGGCCGCCGACGCGACCGCGGCGCTGCTCGCCGACGCGGGCGCCGAGGTCCTGGTGCTGGCCGCCGCCACCGGCCTCGACGGCTACGACGAACGCCCCGCGCTCACCGACGCCGAGTGGCGCACCCTGGTCGACACCGCCGCCGCCGTGCGCGACCGGGCCGCCGCCCGCGGCCTGCGCACCGCGCTGCACCCGCACGTCGGCACGCACGTGGAACGCGCGGACGAGGTCGAGCGGTTCCTGGCCGACTCCGACGTGCCGCTGTGCCTGGACACCGGGCACCTGCTCATCGGCGGCACCGACCCGGTCGACCTGGCCCGCCGCCACCCCGGGCGCATCGGCCACGTGCACCTCAAGGACGTGCGCGCCGACCTCGCCGCCGCCGTGCGCCGCGGCGAGCTCGGCTACGCGGCCGCCGTGCGCGAGGGCCTGTACGCGCCGCTGGGCGACGGCGACCTCGACGTGGCCGCCCTGGTCGCGCTCCTGCGGGACACCGGTTACCGCGGCTGGTGCGTCCTGGAGCAGGACACCGCGCTCGACGACGACCGCGACGACACCCCGCTGCGGGACACCGCCCGCAGCCTCACCCACCTCCAGGAGGGACGATGACGTCCACCCGACCGGCCCTCGCCCTCGCCGGCCCGGTCCTCGCCGGCCTCGCCCTGCTGGCCGCGTGCAGCGGCCCCACCGCGTCCCGGGACGACGACCCCGCCACCCAGGCCCCCACCGCCGGCGAGCTGCGCGTCGCGGTCATCTCCCACGGCACCGCGGGCGACGCGTTCTGGAACGTGGTCAAGAACGGCGCCACCGCCGCCGGCGAGCAGCTCGGCGTCGCGGTGGACTACCACTCCGACGGCGACCCCGCCCGCCAGGCCACCCTGGTCGACAACGCGGTGTCCCAGCGGGTCGGCGGCATCGTCGTGTCCCTGGCCAACCCCGACGCGCTCAAGACCTCGGTGCAGAACGCGGTCCGCGCCGGCATCCCCGTCATCACCATCAACTCCGGCTCCGGGCGCTCGGCCGAGTTCGGCGCGCTCGCCCACGTCGGCCAGGAGGAGGACGTGGCCGGCGAGCAGGCGGGCCGCAGGCTGCGCGAAGCAGGCAGGGGCAAGCTGCTGTGCGTCATCCACGAGGCCGGCAACATCGGCCTCGACCAGCGCTGCGACGGCGCCCGCACCGGGTTCGGCGGCACCGCCACCACCCTCCAGGTCGACATCAACAACCCCACCGACGTCGAGGCCCGCATCAAGGGCGCGCTCCAGACCGACACCTCCGTCGACGCCGTCCTCGCGCTCAACCCGCAGGTCGCGGTGTCCGCGGTCAACGCCGTCAAGGGCGCCTCCTCGCGGGCCGCGGTCGCCACCTTCGACCTCAACGGCGACGTCACCGACGCCATCAAGGCCGGCGACGTGCTGTTCGCCGTGGACCAGCAGCAGTACGAGCAGGGCTACCTGCCGATCGTCATGCTCAAGCTCCACCACGACAACGCCAACACCGTCGGCGGCGGCCGGCCCGTGCTCACCGGACCCGGCTTCGTCGACCGGTCCAACGTGGACCGCGTCGCCGAGTACGCCGAGCGCGGCACCCGGTGAAGCGCGCCGCGACCGGCACCCGGACCGCCGCGCTCGACCGGCTGGTCGCCCGGCCCGAGGTCGGCGCCCTGCTCGGCGCGCTGCTGGTGTTCGCGTTCTTCTCGGTGACGACCGAGCGGTTCCTCAGCACCGCGGGCGTGGCCACGTGGCTCGACGACGCCTCCACGCTCGGCATCATGGCCGTCGCCGTGGCGCTGCTCATGGTCGGCGGCGAGTTCGACCTGTCCGCGGGCGTCCTCACCGCCTCCACCGCCCTGGTCACCGCCGTCCTGGCCACCGAACTCGGCTGGAACACGTGGGCCGCGCTGCCGGTGTCGCTGGTGTTCGCGCTGGCGGTCGGCGTGCTCAACGGGTGGCTCGTGGTGCGCACCGGCCTGCCCAGCTTCATCGTGACCCTCGGGACGTTCCTCGCCCTCCAGGGCCTCAACCTCGGGGTGACGCGCCTGGTCACCGGCACCGTGCAGGTCTCCGGCATGCGCTCCGCCGACGGCTACGCCTCCGCCGGCTACCTGTTCGCCTCCACCGTCGACGTGGGCGGCACCGCGTTCCCGGTGTCGATCCTGTGGTGGCTGCTGGCCACCGCGGTCGCCTCGGTCGTGCTGCTGCGCACCGGGTTCGGCAACCGCGTGTTCGCCGTCGGCGGCTCCGCGGCGGCGGCCCGCGCGGTCGGCGTGCCGGTGCTGCGCACCAAGGTCGCGCTGTTCACCACGACCGCGTTCGCCGCCTGGCTGGTCGGGACGACCAACGTCCTGCGGTTCGCCGGCGTCCAGGCCAACCAGGGCATCGGCCTGGAGTTCCAGTACATCGTCGCGGCCGTCATCGGCGGCTGCCTGCTCACCGGCGGGTTCGGCTCCGCCGTCGGCGCCGCCCTCGGCGCGCTCATCTTCGGCATGGCCCGGCAGGGCATCGTCTACGCCAACTGGGACTCCGACTGGTTCCAGCTCTTCCTCGGCGCGATGCTGCTGGCGGCCGTCCTCGTCAACAACGCCCTGCGGCGCCGGGCGGAAAGGGTGCGGCCGTGAACCCCCTGCTGGAAGTGCGCGGCATCGGCAAGTCCTACGGCAGCGTGGTCGCGCTGCACGACGTGTCGGCGGTGGTGCGCGCCGGCGAGGTCACCTGCGTCCTCGGCGACAACGGCGCCGGCAAGTCGACCCTGATCAAGGTGCTGGCCGGGGTGCACCGCCACGACACCGGCCGGTACCTGGTCGACGGGCGGCCGGTGCGGTTCTCGTCGCCGCGCGAGGCCCTCGCCCTCGGCATCGCCACCGTCCACCAGGACCTCGCCCTCGTGCCGCTGATGAGCGTGTGGCGCAACTTCTTCCTCGGCGCCGAACCGACCCGGGGACCGTTCCTGGACCGGCGACGCGGCCGCGAGGTCGCGCGCGCCGCGCTGGCCGACCTCGGCGTGGTCCTGCGGGACGTGGAACAACCGGTCGGCACCCTGTCCGGCGGCGAGCGGCAGTGCGTGGCCATCGCCCGGGCCGTCCACTTCGGCGCCAGGGTCCTCGTCCTCGACGAACCCACCGCCGCCCTCGGCGTCAGACAGGCCGGCGTGGTGCTGAGGAACGTGGCCCGGGCCCGCGACCGGGGGCTCGGGGTCGTGCTCATCACCCACAACCCGCACCACGCCTACCCCGTCGGCGACCGGTTCCTGCTGCTCAACCGGGGCCGGGTGATCGGGGACCACGCCAAGTCCGAGGTCACCCCGGCGCGGCTGACCCGGGAGATGGCGGGCGGGGCGGAACTGGAGGCGCTGGCCCACGAACTGCGGGGGGTCGCCGAGTGACGGTCGAGGTGCTGACCGTGGGGCGGGTCGGGGTGGACCTGTACCCGGAGCAGGGCGGCGTGCCGCTGGCGGAGGTCCGGACGTTCGCCAAGTCGCTGGGCGGGACCGCCACGAACGTCGCCGTGGCGGCGGCCAGGCTGGGCCGGCGGGCGGCCGTGCTGACCAAGGTGGGCGACGACGCGTTCGGCGACTACGTGCGGGCGGCGCTGACGGGGTTCGGGGTGGGGGTCGGGCACGTCGGCACCGCGCCCCTGCGGACCCCGGTCGTCTTCTGCGCCCTCGACCCGCCCGAGGACCCCCCGCTGCTGTTCTACCGCGAACCGCTGGCACCCGACCTGACCCTGGGGACGGCCGACGTGCCGTGGGACGAGGTGGCCGACGTGCCGCTGCTGTGGGTGACGGGGACGGGGGTGTCGGCGGAACCGGGGCGGTCCACGCAGCGGGCGGTGCTGGAGCACCGGGGGCGGCGCGCGCACACGGTGCTCGACCTGGACTACCGGCCGGCGTTCTGGCCCGATCCGGGGATGGCCGGGCGCGAGATCGGCTGGATGCTCGACCACGTGACGGTCGCCGTGGGGAACCGGGTGGAGGTGGAGGTGGCGGTCGGGACGGCGGACCCCGCCGAAGCCGCTGCCCGGCTGCTGGCGCGGGGGGTCGAGCTGGCGGTGGTCAAGCTGGGGGCGGAGGGCGTCCTGATCGCCGACGGCGACGGGGCGTGGACCGTGCCGCCGCACCCGGTGCGGGTGGTGTGCGGGCTGGGGGCGGGCGACGCCTTCGGCGGCGCACTGGCCCACGGCCTCCTGGCGGGCTGGGCGCCACCCCGCATCGCCCGCTACGCCAACGCGGCCGGTGCCCTGGTGGCGAGCCGCCTGGCCTGCGCGGACGCCATGCCCACGGCTGCCGAGGTGGAGGCCCTGCTGTGACGACCAGTCCGTGGGGCGCCCCGACGCGGGTCACCCCGACACCCCCGCTCTCCGCCACGCCTACCCGCGCCCCCGCACCTGGTTCCGTCCCTGTTTCCGTTCCTGTCCCCGCTCCAGTCCCCCTCCCCGTTCCCGCCTCCGTACTCGTTCACGCCTCTGCCCCCGCTCCCAGCTCCACCCCACCTCCTCGCCTAGCCCTTCCGCCTCCCCTCTCCCCTCCACCTCCCCTCACCCCCCTCCCTCCTGCACGCAGCCCAGTCCTGTGGCAAGATCACCTCAGCCCCGGCCACTCGTTCACACGATCGAGTGATCATCGGCCGAAAATGTACGGAAACACCGTTACCGAACATCGGTTGAGAGAATCGAGGCCCGACAACCACCACCCACGTCCAACACCCACCGCCCCGGCTCCCGGGGACATCCGGTGATCGAGGACGGACGGTGGCGGAGGTCGCCGGCCACGAGGGCGGTGGACCCGGGCGTGATCCGGAGGGCCTACCAGGCCCGCCGGCGGCGCCACCAGCTGCTGTCCGACCGGGACACGCTGTTCCTGGTGGCCGCCGACCACCCCGCGCGTGACACGCAACGGGTGGGCAACACCCCGCCGGCCACCCGACCGGCCGCAAGCACCAGGGTGGCCACAGTCGCCAGGCCGGCTGCGACCGGCCGACCGACCACGACCGGCCGATCATGGGCACCGGGTCGCCCGATCGCAGGTGCCAGGTCACGGCTGTCGCGTCACGAGGTGACTGGTCGCAGGCCGACGGGTTGCGGCCGATCGAGCGGGGCAGGCCCGTCGAGCGGGCCAAGCCGAGCGAGCGGGGCAAGTGGTTGTCCGGCTGGTCGGCCCCGGCTGTTGGCGGCTCTCGTCCGAACCGCTCGCCAGCTCGCTTGCGGCGCTTGGTCCCGGCCCCGCCTCAAGATCATTTTGTTTGTGGGCTCCCGGGGGACGCCCTGGCCTGGGACTTGGGGCGCCTGGCCCTGGAAGGCTCCACCTTTCGCGGAATCCGCCCCGTCCCGCTCCACCCGTTCGGCCACGCCCGGCCCCGCTTCGCCTTGCCCCGCCCCGCCCCGCCTTGCCCCGCCTCGCGCCGCCCCGCCTTGCCTTGTCTGGAGCGTCCTACTTCCGGATGGTCCTGTCACCGGATCGGTTGTCTGTTGGGGACCACTTGCGCTGCGGGCGGTCCCGGCCTGCGAACGCGTCACGGCTCGGGAACGTGGCAGATCCCTCGGCCGTGTCACGTTTTCCCTCGAACGTGTTCTCTCTGCCCCTCGAACGTGGCTCATGTCCCCCGAACGTGGACGAGGGTGGCGGCTGTTCTGCGGCTGGTGCAGGGAGGAGTGGCGGGGAGTGGCGGGTATTAGTGGTTTTCCTGCGGTCGTGTTCAGAAATTCCCGCGTTCGTGTGAGGGGAGTGTCCGCATGAGCAGCAGTGGTTGGCATCGGCCTTTGGGGGCTTTGGCGGACGGGGAGAACGCGGTTGTGCTCACTCCCGCGGTTGCCGGGTGGGAGCGGGTCGGGTTGCGGGTCTTGCTGTTGCACCCAGGGGAGTCCGTTGTTCTACGTATGGGTGAATTTGAAGGGTTTGTTCTGCCTCTTTCGGGTGGTTGTGTGGTCGATGTCGATGGGGAGCGGTTCGGGTTGGTGGGGCGGGAGTCCGTTTTCACGCGGGTCTCGGACTTCGCCTACGTCCCCCGGGATTCGTCGGTTCGTGTGAGCACCGAGGGCGGGGTCGAGGTCGCCGTCCCCATGGCCCGGTGCGAGCGCCGCCTCCCACCTCGCCACGGGGCCGCCGAGGACGTGCCGGTGGAGGTCCGGGGCTCGGGCAACGCCACCCGCCAGGTCACGAACTTCGGCGTTCCCGGCGCCTGGGACCACGCCGACCGGCTGATGGCCTGCGAACTGGTCACCCCCGGCGGCAACTGGTCGTCCTACCCGCCCCACAAGCACGACCTGACGTGTGACGTCGTCAACGAGGAGGTCTACTACTTCCGCATCGCCGGGCGGGATCAGGTGACACCTTCGCGTGAAGGTTTTGGGTTTCACCGGACCTACACCGACGACGGGGAAGTCGACGACGCGGTGCTGGTCCGCGACGGGGACGTCTTCCTCGTCCCGCGCGGCCACCACGGGCCCTGCGTCGCCGCGCCCGGCTACCCGATGTACTACCTGAACGTGTTGGCCGGGCCGAACCCGCGGCGCTCCATGGCGTTCTGCGACGACCCCGCGCACACCTGGGTCCGGGGCACGTGGGCGCGGCAGGACCAGGACCCCCGCTGCCCCGTCACCAGCGCCGCCGGGCGGGTCGCCACCGGAGGTCCCCGATGAGGCTGACCACCGCCCAGGCCCTCGTCCGCTGGCTCCGCGCCCAGCGCACCGAGTTGGGCGGCATCCGAAACGGCATCCGAAACGGCGTCGAGGACGGCGTCGAGGACGGCATCGGGGGTGGAGCCGGGAGCGCGCCGCTCTTCCCCGGCGTCTTCGCGATCTTCGGCCACGGCAACGTCCTCGGCCTCGGCAACGCCCTGGAGGAAGCCGACCTCCCGGTCTGGCGCGGCCACAACGAGCAGGGCATGGCGCTCGCCGCCGTGGGGATCGCCAAGGCCACCCACCGCCGCCAGGTCGGCGTCGCCACCTCCTCCATCGGCCCCGGCGCCCTCAACATGGTCACCGCCGCCGGCGTCGCCCACGCCAACCGCCTGCCGCTCCTCCTCCTGCCCGGCGACACCTTCACCAGCCGCGCGCCCGACCCCGTGCTCCAGCAGGTCGAGCACTTCGGCGACCCGGGCACCACGGTCAACGACGCCTTCCGCCCGGTCAGCCGCTGGTTCGACCGCGTCACCCGCCCCGAGCAGCTGGTCCACACCCTCCCGCACGTCGCCCGCGTGCTCACCGACCCGGCCGACTGCGGCCCGGTCACCCTCGCCCTCCCGCAGGACGTGCAGGCCGAGGCGTTCGACTTCCCGGACGCCCTCTTCACCCCGGTCGTGCACCGCCCGCGCCGCCCGCGCCCCGACACCCGCGCGCTCGCCGAGGCCGCCGACGCCCTGCGCCGCGCCCGCCGACCGCTGCTGGTCCTGGGCGGCGGCGTCCGCTACTCGCGCGCGGCCGGCCGCGCGGTCCGCTTCGCCGAGCAGCACGCCGTCCCGGTCGTCGAGACCACCGCCGGCCGCACCTGCGTCCCGCACGACCACCCCCTGCACGCGGGCCCGCTGGGCATCACCGGCTCCGCCTCGGCCAACGCCCTGGCCGCCGACGCGGACGTGGTGCTGGCCGTCGGCACCCGCCTCCAGGACTTCACCACCGCCTCGTGGACGGCCTTCGCGCCCGGCGTCCGCCTGGTGTCCCTGAACGCGGCCCGCTTCGACGCGGTCAAGCACGGCGCCCTGGAGCTGGTGGCCGACGCCGACGAAGGGCTCCGCGAGCTGACCGACGCGCTGGGGGAGTGGCGGGCCGACGAGGCGTGGGCGGCGCGTGCGTCACACGAACGCGGGAAATGGGACGCGTACGTCGACACGCTCCGCACACCCGGCGGCACGCCGACGTACGCGCAGGTGGTGGGCGTGGTCAACGACCTGTCCGGGCCGACCGACTACGTGATGACCGCGTCCGGCGGCCTGCCCGGCGAGCTGATCGGCGGCTGGCGCGCGGTCGGCGAGGCGACCGTGGACGTCGAGTACGGGTTCAGCTGCATGGGGTACGAGCTGGCCGGCGCCTGGGGCGCGGCGATCGCCCGCCGGGACGGCGTGGTGACCACCCTCCTGGGTGACGGCTCCTACCTGATGCTCAACTCGGAGCTGTTCTCGGCGGCCTTCGCCGGCCACGGCTTCGTCGCGGTCGTCTGCGACAACGACGGCTACGCGGTGATCCACCGCCTCCAGACCGACCACGGCGGCGCGGGCTTCAACAACCTCTACGGCGACGTGGCCAGCCGGCACGCCGACCCGCCCCGCGCCGACTTCGCCGCGCACGCCGCCGCGATGGGCTGCGCGGCGTTCCGGGCCGAGGGCATCGCGGACCTCGAACGCGCCTACCGCGCGGCGCGGGAGGTCGCCCGCACCGAGCACCGCCCGGCCGTGGTGGTGATCCGCACGCACCCGGCGAGCTGGACCGATGCGGGTGCGTGGTGGGAGGTCGGCGTCCCCGAGGTCGCGCACCGCCCGGAGATCGCGGCGGCGCACGAGGAGGCCCGCGCGGGGAAGGCCAGGCAGGTCCGCTACCTCTGAGGCCGGGCGTGGGGAAGACACGAAAGAGGGAGATGGGAAAGCACACGAGCGTGTGAGGGAGAGGGTGGGGAGAGCGGGCTCAGGGGACGGGTGAGTGGTCGCCGGGGAGTGGGCGCGGGCCCGAGGGAGGGCGCGGGGAGGGAGGGCGCGGGTGCAGGCGGACGGGAGTCGGCAGCGCGGGCGCTGAGCGCGGCAATGGACGCGAGCGGGTGCAGGTCAGGCGGGCTCAGGAGAAGTGGGCGGGCGCGGACTGGAGCCGGCAGGAGCGCCTGACCGCCGCTGCCGCCTGACCGCCGCAAGTCCGCGGGCACGTGCTCACCCGGCTCGCCCCGCGCGTGCGGGAACGCCACCGGCCGCACCGGGCTGCCCGAGCACCCCCGCGGCTCGACGAACAGCACGCCGCCCGCGAAGTGCCGGGCCGCCGAAGTTGCCCACGCCCGCGAGCCCGGCGACGGTCGTGATCGGCACCGGGCGCTCACCGAACAGCGCCGAGCCGCGCCGGGTCCGCGTCACGGCCGGTGGAGGCCGGTTCCGCCGGCGGCAGGCCCGCCGACACCCCGAGGTGCGGGTCGCCCGCGGTGCCGCCGACGCCCTCGCTCACCGGCTGGCGAGGTCCCCGCCCGCCACGTCGGCCGCCGCGCGCGGGAGGCCCGGGCTGACCTCGTGCAGCACCGCGCGCAGCGGCCCGGCGGCCTCGGGCCGCTGCCACAGCATGGTGTGGATCGACCCGCGCCACTCCGTGGTGAACTCGGCCCGCGCCACCCCCATCCGCACCCGCGGCACGGCCACCAGCCTGCGGCGCGCCTCGTCCATCCGGTCGCTGACCACCTCGGACGACTGCGGCGCCAGCACCGTCGCCATCCGCACCCGCAGCCGCGGCCACAGCTCGGTGTCCGCGGCCTCCGCCAGCGCGCCCGCGGCGGCACCGGCGAGCAGCCGCAGTGGTTCCTCGCGCACGATCACTCCCTCTCGTCCTTCCCGCGGCGGAACAGCGGCCCGAAGTGCGAGCCGCGCTGGTCGTTCCGCTCGAAGTTCTGGATCACCTCGGCGTGCTGGGTCGGCGCGTACGCGTCCCGCCCGGCCTGGATGACGGTCGAGCCGCCGGTGGCCGTGGCGTTCTGGTTCACCGACCTCGGGCCCTGGTCGGCGGTGGCCGGCACGGCGTCGGCGACCGGGGTGACCGGGGCGTCCGGGGCGGCCGCGGAGCCCTCCGCGGGCTCCTCCAGGACCAGGGCGTGCGCGTCGCCGCCGGGGATCCACAGCCAGCCCTCCCCGGTGAAGGTCTTCACCCGCACGGGCACCCGGCGGAAGTCCTCGGGCCGCAGCGTGGTGAACCCGGCCGCCACCACCGAGGTGTAGACCAGGTCGGACAGCACGACCACCAGGTCGGCGTCGGTCTGCTCCAGCGCCTGCCGCGCGGGCTCGCCGTTGAGCAGCCTGCTGACCAGCACCGCGTCCTGCCCGGGGTAGCCGTTGGCGCCCTGCGCGGTGGTGCCGAAGTGGACGGCCATGCGCATCCGCAGGCGGGCGTGCGGCACCCGGTAGGCGTTGACCGAGGCCAGCTCGGCGGCCAGCGCCCGCACGTACGCGTCGACGACGACCTGGTCCGGCGTGCCCGGGGGCAGCACCGCCCACTCCTCGTCGCCCTTGGGCTGCCGGTCCCACCCGGCGCGGTCCAGGCCCGCGGCCTCCCCCGCCCGGTCCAGGCTGCGCACCAGCAGCTCCTGCAGCTCGCGCTGGAGCCGGTCGTCGGCCGACCCGTAGCTCCTCAGGTCACAACAGACCAGCAGACTGCGCTGGATGCTCATGGGCTTCGGCCTTTCGCGTGGCGCGGACGACGTCACAGCGACCCGTAACGGGCGCGTACGGTCACTGTGGAGTACGACATCGGCGTCAATACCGCACTAGTGCGGAGTGGCGCTCAGATGCCCGCGAATTTCCTCAGCCCGGCCAGGTCGGGCACGAGCACGTCGCGCCTCAGGTGACTGACCACCACCCCCGCCTTCCGCAGATCGGAGAACGCCTTCTCGGCGGTCCTGGGCTTCATCCCGGCGATCGAGGCGAGTTCGACCTTGGTCAGCGGAATTCCCAGCGTCCACCCGTGCGGCTCTTCCCGGCCGTAGGTCTGCACCAATTCGGCGAGCACCCGGGCCACCCGTTCGGCGGCCGGGTGGGACAGGAAATCGCGCCGGCGCTGGTTGGCCCACCGCAGCCGGTCGTTGATCATCCCGATCAATTCCACGAACACGTCGTTGCGCCGGTGCAGGAAGCTCATCAGCTCCCCGCTGGTGATCAGCTTGGCGACCACGTCGCCGCACGTGACCACGGTGGCCGAGCGGGGCTTCTGGTCCAGCGCGGCCATCTCGCCGAC
Organism: Saccharothrix syringae; assembly: GCF_009498035.1. Classification (NCBI taxonomy): domain Bacteria; kingdom Bacillati; phylum Actinomycetota; class Actinomycetes; order Pseudonocardiales; family Pseudonocardiaceae; genus Saccharothrix; species Saccharothrix syringae. The sequence continues at coordinate 10,639,971 of NZ_CP034550.1, read as the reverse complement.
GAGGTCGCCCGCGACCCTGATGGCGAGCAGGGCGGTGTCGCCCGTCTCGTCCGTGGTCTGCACCTTGACGACGCCGTCGAGCAACAACAGGACGTGAGTGTCTTTCGCGTCCTGCTCTATCACCTCGCGGTCGGCCGTGTAGCGCACGACCGTCCCGATGTTGAGCAGCTCTTGTCGGGTGTTCTCTCGGAGGCGACCCAGCAGGCTGTTGCTGGGCCACACTGGATCCTGTGTCATCGTGGGGGTCGGCATGGGCAGCATGAGGATCCTGTTACTGTCGTGACCGGCGGGACTTCCATAAGGACCGACCTGCGTCGGGTGGCAAGTGATGGTCTCCCCGAACGTGATGCGGACAGTACACCCGAATGGGCGTAACTGGCCCCCTCTGTTCCGGCGTTTTGCGAGCCGGGTCCCCGGTGAAGATCACGTGCTAATGCACGGGCAATACCGATCGGAATGGAATTCCGCAGCTCCCGTGACGTGGGACGCACGGCGGGGCGGGAACAACGCGTCCGTTCCGGGACCTTGGACCTGTTGACGCGCCGAACGGCCCGTCGTCCGGCCTCGCAACCCCGGGAGTCGCCCGTGAGCCTGCTGTTCAGCCCCCTGACCCTCCGCTCGGTCACCCTGCCCAACCGCGTCGCGGTCAGCCCCATGTGCCAGTACTCGGCACGGGACGGCCACCCGGACGAGTGGCACCTGGTGCACCTCGGGTCGCGCGCCGTGGGCGGGGCCGGGCTGGTGATCACCGAGGCCACCGCCGTCCAGGCGGTGGGCCGGATCTCGCCCCAGGACACCGGTCTGTGGGACGACGCGCACGTCGCGTCATGGCGCCCGATCGCGGACTTCATCCGCGCCAACGGCGCGGTCGCGGGGGTCCAGCTCGCCCACGCCGGGCGCAAGGCGTCCACCTACGCCCCGTTCGCGGTCGGGCGCGGCGGGGTGCCCGACGCCGAGGGCGGCTGGACGCCGGTGGCGCCGAGCGCGGAGGCGTTCCACGAGAGCTACCGCACCCCGGTCGAGCTGGACGCCGACGGCATCGCGCGGGTGGTCGCCGACTTCGCCGCCGCGGCGCGCCGCGCGGTCGAGGCCGGCTTCCAGCTCGTCGAGGTGCACGCGGCCCACGGCTACCTCCTGCACCAGTTCCTCTCGCCGCTGAGCAACCACCGCACCGACGGCTACGGCGGCAGCCTGGACAACCGCACCAGGCTCGCGCGCGAGGTCACCGCCGCCGTGCGCGACGCCGTGGGCGACGCGGTCCCGGTGCTCGTGCGCATCTCCGCCACCGACTGGGTCGAGGGCGGCTGGACCGGGGACGACAGCGCGGTGCTCGCCCGCGACCTGGTGGCGCTGGGCGCCGACCTGGTCGACGTGTCCACCGGCGGCAACGTGCCCGCGGCGGACATCCCGGTCGGTCCCGGCTACCAGGTGCGGTTCGCCGAGGCCGTGCGGCTGAAGGCCGACGTCCCCACCGGGGCGGTCGGCATGATCACCGACGCCCGGCAGGCCGAGCAGGTCCTCGCCGACGGCTCGGCGGACCTGGTGCTGCTGGGGCGGGAGCTGCTGCGCGACCCGTACTGGCCGCTGCACGCGGCAGCGCAACTGGGTGTGCAGGTCAGTCCGCCGAAGCAGTACGCCAGGGCGTTCTAGTAGGGCCCGTGGCAGAAGGTCGGGCTGCCGGTGCTCGGACCGGCAGCCCAACCTTCGACCAGCGGGTGCGTGGACGTGTCAGCGACGGTAGTCGTCGTAATCGTCGTCCAACGGGTCATCGTGGCGCTCGTCGCTCCGACGAACGCCACCGCCCTCGCCGGACAGCTCGCGTTGCAAGGCCTCGAAGTCGGTGTTGTGGGAGCTGTACTTGAGCTCCCGCGCCACCTTCGTCTGCTTGGCCTTCGCTCGGCCGCGCCCCATGGCTCGACCCCCTCGCACAGGGACGGGGGCGGCCGGGGGAACGGCGGCCCCACTCGTCTCGACAACTAGTTCCTGGTAACTACCGTACCGTGTCGAAGGGGTTCCTCGCGACGCGGTAGGCGTGACACGTGCCGCCAAATCTCACCGTGGGAGGATGCGCGGGTGCCTCGACCGTTCGTCGCCTACCTCAGGGTGTACGAACCGCTGTCGGCTCTTGACGCACCGTTGGCCGACCAGGTGCGGAAAGCCCTGGAGAACGGGGTGTTGAGCCGGGCGGACGCCGGCGCGCGCGAGCGGGAGCTGTGGTTGCGATCACAGTTGGCCCGGCCGCGTCGCCTCCTGCCGGGGGAGCGGTCGGACGGCGGCGTCGCGCCCGACGCGCCGTTCGACGTGATGACCATCAGCCCCGCCGAGGTGCCCGGTGAGACCGGCCCGGGACCGCTGGTCTGCCCGCTGGACCTGCGCGCCCGCTCGGCCGCCGCCCTGGTGGGCTTCCTGGCCTCGTCCACGGGCCCCCTCCAGGACGAGGCGGTGGCCGTGGAGCCGGAGGCGATCAAGGCGCGGGCCTCGGCGGTGATGGCGGAGCTGACCGGCGGCGCGGTGCACGTCATCTCCACCACCTGGACCGTGCCGCTGCCCTGGTTCGCGCTGGTCGACCCGGACGCGCGGCGGATCGTGCTGGCGCCGCGGGACGACCCGGAGCGGCAGGTGTCGTGGCGGGTGTCGATGGCCGACGCGCGGGCGCGGGTGGCGCGGGCCCACCGCGTGGTGTCCCGCGCGCTGGGCGAGGAGGGGCCGGCCAAGGTGCTGGCGGACACCGGGCGCTGGCTGGACCACTTCGCCCCCGGCTCGGCGGTCGAGCTGGACTACGGCGGGCTGGTGCAGCTCGTCGAGGACAAGGACCTGCTGGAGGACACCTCGGCGGCGGACGTCAACGCCATCGTCGACGCCCTGGAGGCGGGCGACGCCGAGGAGGTCGCGCTGCGCTACGAGCGGCTACGGGAGTTCTGGGGCGAGCTCGCGCGGCGCGAGCGGCACGGCTAGCAGCAGCCGCGCGGCCACGGCCGCCGCCGCGGCCAGCAGCAGGGCGGCGAACCACCCGATCGTGGTGGCCACCCAGCCCGCCAGCGGCGGCGTGACGGTCGCGGCGAGGTAGTTGACGCTGTTCTGCATGCCCAGCGCGGTGCCCGTGCGGCCCGGCGGCGCCAGCTCGCCCGCCGCGGTGACGGCGACGCCGTTCCAGCACAGCGCCAGCGCCGCGGTCGGCACCAGCGCGGCGGCCAGCAGCCACACCGGCGCCCGGTCCAGCGCCGCGCACAGCGCGAACCCGACCGCGACCAGCACGCTGATCACCTTCAGCGGGTGCACCCGGTCGGTCACCCGGTCCGACCAGAACCCCACCACCAGCCGGCCCAGGCCGCCCGCGACCTGCGCGGCGGCGAACAGCCCGGCCGCGACGCCCACCGCGACGCCCCGGTGGTCGTGCAGCAGCTCCACCACCAGCGCGGCGGCGGTGAACTGGGGCACGACCAGCAGCCCGCTGGCCGCGCTGAGCCTGATCAGGGCCCGGTCGCCGAGCACCACGCCGTGACCGCCCCGCGCGCCCCGCACCGCCCACGGCGGCTCCCGCACCCACAGGGCCACGGCGAGCGCCACGAACCCGGTGAACCCGGCCAGCGCGAGGAACGCCGCGGGCACCCCGGCGCCCAGCGCGAGCACCGGCAGCACGACCGCGGCCAGCGCCGCGCCCAGCGGGGTGGCGGTCTGCCGCACGCCCATGGCCAGGCCGCGCCGGTCGGGCGGGAACCAGGTGAGCACCGCGCGGCCGCTCGCCGCGTTCACGCTCGCCCCGAACAGGCCCACGCCCACCAGGGCCAGCCCGGCCACCACGGCCCCGTCGAGCGCCGCCAGCGCCAGGCACAGCGCCGCGCCGACCCCGCCGACGGTCATGACCAGCCGCTCGCCGCGCCGGTCGGCCGCCGCGCCCCAGGGCACGAGGGTGAGCATCGTGCCCAGGTTGACCGCGCCGAGCAGCAGCCCGACCTGGGGCAGGGACAGGTCGAAGTGGTCGCGCAGCTGGGGCGTGATCGCGGGCAGGCCGAGGAACACCGCGGCGTTGGTGCCCTGGGCCACCGCGCCGATCGCCAGGACCACCCAGCGGTACCGCGTCGCTTCTGGAGTCATCAGGGGCGACGCTAGGCCGGGTGTTCAGATGGCGGGAGTGTGATCCTATTCCTTGGAACGACCGGGGTTGGTCGGCCACCCGCGCTCGGCCGCCAGCAGCTCGTCCACCGACGCGCTGCCGCTCTGGTAGCGGTCCGCGATCTCGGCGTTGAGCCGGTCGACCACGGCCTGCACCTCGCGCCGCCGCGCCGACACCGACGCCTCCTCGGCCACGAACACCCGCAGCGCCAAGTCCAGCTTGTCGTCGGTCAGCGCGCTCACGTCCGACAGGTCCACGTCGGAGACCAGCGCCTCGACGTGCCGCCGGTGCGCCTCGGCCCGCGACGGCTCCTGCGTCTGGTAGCGCCCCAGGCCGGTGGCCGGGCCCACCGCGTTCGACGCGAGGATGGTCGCCAGCTGGTCCACCACCGCCGAACCGCCCGAGGTGCGCCGCTCCTGCTCGGCCCGCACGATGTCGATCCGCGCGTGCAGCAGCCGCCGCAGGTAGGACAGGTCGGTCTCCTCCTGCGCCGCCTCGTCGCGCAGGGCGCGCACGGCGGCGAGCGGGAGCCGCTCGACCCCCTCGGCGTAGTCGGGGGCGAGCACCCGGTCGATACGGCGGCGCCCGCCGGGACGCACCTCGATCACGTACTCATCCTGAGGTAGTTCCTGCCCACCCGCCAACACAAACCTGCTTCCAAAGTTGTCTCAAACCTGTACCGGACTGCGCACGCCCAGCAGCTCGCGCGCCTCCGCCGGCGAGAGGGGCGGGCGCTGGGCGATCCGGGCCAGCCCCGCGGCCCGCGCGACCAGCTGCGCGTTGTCCCGCACCGGCTGGCCCTTGGCGTACGAGAGCGTGTCCTCCATGCCCACTCGCAGGTGGCCGCCCGCCGCCAGGGCGGTCAGCATCACCGGCAGCGTGGTGCGGCCGATGCCGGTGGCCGAGAACGACGCGCCCTCCGGCAGCAGCCGCAGCGCCGAGGTCAGCGTCTCGGCGTCGCCCGGCATGCCGCCCGGCACGCCCATGACCAGGTCGACGTGCACCCGCCCGCCCGCGGGCGGCCCGTGCCGGTCCAGCAGCCGGTTGAGCGAGGCCAGCTGGCCGATGTCGAAGATCTCGTACTCCGGGGCGATGCCCCGCTCCTGCATGCCCTTGTGCAGCGCGACGACGAACTCCCACCGGTTCATGAACACGTCGTCGCCGAAGTTCACCGTGCCCATCGTGCAGGACGCCGAGTCGGGCAGCGCGTCCAGCACCCGCAGCCGGTCCGCCTCCGGGTCGGTCACCGCGCCGCCGGTGGACAGCTGGACGACCAGGTCCGTCCGCTCCCGCAGCGCGGCGACGGCCTCCTTGAGCAGGCCCAGGTCGAGCGTCGGCCGGGCGTCCGCACCGCGGATGTGCACGTGCACCACGGCCGCGCCGACCCGCTCGCACGCCTCGGCGGTGGAGACCAGCTCCTCCAGGGTGACCGGCAGCTGCGGCACGTCGGCCTTGGCGTGCTCGGCCCCGGTCGGGGCGACGGTGAGCAGCGTGCCGTGGGATCCGGGTCTGGACATGTCGTGATCCTGGCACAGGAACGGGCCCGCGCCGCGCCGCGACGACGGCGCGAAAGGGTCGAACCGCAGGTCGCGGGGCCACGGGATTTTCCGGACCGGACGCGGCGGCGGGCGAGCCTGGCCCGCGGCGAGAGTTGAAGGTTTACGGGAGGTGAACTGGGGGTTTACGGTTCAAGTTTCACATAGCGGTTCAATGAAAAGCTTGAAGCATGAGCGAGCAGGAGTTGACGCGGTACATCGGCTCGACCTTCGAGGGGGTCGACGTCGTCGAGCACGCCGGCGACACGTACTTCCTCTACGACCCGGACGGCGACCTGCCACCCGAGCGGCAGCACCCGTTCGCCACGATCGTGACCGGAGATCGCCACGACCGGGTGTCGGACCTCGACCACCCCGGGGCGTACCGGCTCAACATCGGTCTCACCAAGGCCACGTACGTGTCGTTGTTCGGTGCGCCGCCCACGCGGCGTGACGAGGACGGGGTGCTGGAGACCGGCTTCGACCACGCCGAGCGCGACCGGCTGACGCCGCACCCCGTCTACGCCGACCGGCACTGGGTGTGCGTGGTGACGCCGGGCGGGGCGACGCTGGAGGCCGTCCGCCCGCTGCTGGCCGAGGCGCACGCGTTCGCCGCGCGCAAGCACGCCAACTTCGTCCGGCGGGCCGGGTCTTGAGGGGTGGCGCACCGGTGTTCGGGGTGGGCTTTTCGAGATCCGGCGAAGATGTCCGGGCCGTCCGGAAATGTCGGTGCCTGCCGGCAAAATAAAAGCAGGAGTCCCCTGGAGGACCCCTGCGCGGCATTCCCGGGCGCGCCATTCGTCCGAGCGGGTGCGGCACTCGCTTGAGCAGGTGCGGCACCAGTCCGGGCGGTGCGCCATTCGTCGAGCGGTCCGGCTGTTCGTTCGAGCAAGCGCGCCACTCACCTGAGCGGGTGTCGCACCCCGCCCGAGCGGGCCCCGCCCCCGCTCAACGCCCCAGGTTGCGGGCCGCCTCCCGGCCCAGCCCCGGCGTGTCCGGCGGCACCGAGTCGGGGTCCACCGAAGCCTGCACCCGCCGGTCCTCCGCACCCACCACCAGCTCGGTCTCCGGCGACACCGACCGCTTCACCAGCGCCAGCGCCACGGGCCCCAGCTCGTGGTGCTGCGCCACGCTGCCGACCCGACCCACCACGCGGTCGCCCACCAGCACCGGGTCACCGGTCTCCGGCTGCACCTCGCGCGACCCGTCCAGGTGCAGCAGCAGCATGCGCCGCGGCGGGCGGCCCACGTTGTGCACCTTGGCCACCGTCTCCTGCCCCCGGTAGCAGCCCTTGTCCAGGTGCACCGCCGGCCCGATCCAGTTCACCTCGTGCGGGATGGTCCTCTCGTCGGTGTCCACGCCCAGCCGCGGCCGCAGGGACTCCACGCGCAGCGCCTCGAACGCCCAGCTGCCCGCCGGCCGCGCGCCCGCGTCGGTCAGCCGCCGCCACCAGTCGGCCAGGGCGGGGCGCGGGACCACCAGGTCCACCGCGTCGTGCCCGGGCCACGGCATGCGCCGGGCGAAGCCGCCGCCGTCGAGGGCGGCCACGTCGTCCGGCAGCGGGACGCCCAGCCGCCCGAACAGCCCGGCCAGCTCCGGGCCGACCGCGGTCAGCACGGCCAGCTCCGCCGACGCGTCGCGCGGCTCGACCTTCGACCAGAACACCATCCTGGTCAGGTACGACAGCAGCCCGGCCGCGCGGTCGGCCTCGGTGTCCAGGTAGACGACCCCGCCGACGTTCGCCGCCACCACGTGGTGCTCGACCCGGCCCTGCACGTCCAGGACCAGCGCCTCGGCGCCCCGGCCCTCGCCCAGCGCGGTGAAGTGCTGGCTGGTCAGCGAGTGCAGCCAGGTCAGCCGGTCCTCGCCGGGCACGGCCAGCACCGCCCGGTGCGAGCGGTCGAACACGGCGACCGACCGGGCGGCGGACCGCTGCTCGGCGAACGGGTCGCCGAAGTGCCAGGGCACGCCCTGGTCCGGGTTGCCGTCGAACGGCGCGACCGCTCCGGGCGCGGACAGCAGCGGTGAGTTCACTCGGGCTCCTTCAGGCAGTCGCGGCAGGTGCCGGACAGCGCGAGGTGGGTGGCATCCAGTTCGAACCCCCGCCGCTCCGCGAGTGTTCCCCGCAGGGGGTCCAGCAGCTCGCGCGGCACCTCCTCGACCCGCCCGCAGCGGTGGCACACCAGGTGCACGTGCTCGTGCGGGTCGACCGAGTAGTTCGGCGCGCCGTGCCCGAGGTGGGTGTGCCGGACCAGGCCGAGCCGGTCCAGCAGGTCGAGGGTCCGGTAGATCGTGGTGATGTTGACCGTCGGCGCGGTGCGCTGGACGTGCCGGCAGATCTGCTCCGGGGTGGCGTGGCCGAGCTCCCGCACCGCGTCCAGGACGAGCTGGCGCTGGGGCGTCATCCGCATGCCCCGCTCGTGCAGCGTCTTGCGCAGGGCTTTCGGGCCGCTGACGGTGTCCACGAAACCGATGGTAGAGCGTGAGTAGTCTCACGGTATGCGCGTGCTCGCACTCCTGGACGGAACACTGGCCGACCCCGAAGCCCCCCTGATCCGGGTCGACGACCTCGGCCTGGTGCGCGGTGACGGCGTCTTCGAGACGATCCTGGTCGTCGACGGCGCGCCCCGCGAGCAGGGACCCCACCTGGACCGCCTGGCCCGCTCGGCGGCGATGCTGGACCTGCCCGAACCGGACCGCGCGGCGTTCGAGCGCGCGATCGGCCTGGTGCTCGACAACTGGACCGGTGGCCGCGAGATCGCGCTCAAGCTCGTCCACACGCGCGGCGTCGAGGGCGGTGACGGCACGCCCACCGGGTTCGCGCTCGGCGCGGACATCTCGCCGAAGGTGATCAGGCAGCGGGCCGAGGGCATCGCCGCGGTGACCCTGGACCGGGGCGTCGAACCCGGCCTGATGCAGCGCGCGCCGTGGCTGCTGCTCAGCGCCAAGTCGCTGTCCTACGCGGTGAACATGGCCGCGCTGCGCGAGGCCGAGCGCCGGGGCGCCGCCGAGGTCGTGTTCACCACCCCGTCGGGCTCGGTGCTGGAGGGCCCGACGTCCACCCTGGTCATGGTCCGCGACCGGGTGCTCACCACCCCGCCCGCCGACCTGGGCATCCTGCCCGGCACCACGCAGGCCGCGCTGTTCCGGGCCGCCGAGCGGGAGGGCTGGACCACCGAGGTCGCGCCGATCGCGGCGGACGACCTGTACTCGGCCGACGGCGTGTTCCTGGTGTCCAGCGTCCGCAAGATCACCCGCGTGCACACCCTCGACGGCAAGGCGCTGCCGGACTCGACCGGGCTGCACGCGGCGCTCGACGCGCTCTACGAGTCGGAGTACTGACCGCCGGCGGCGGCCCCGGCCTCACGACCGGGGCCGCCGCCCGCGAGGTCAGCGCAGGCCCGCGTCCACGGCGTTGACCAGGGTGCCACCGGCGGTGTCGCCGGACATCTCCCAGATCATCACGCCGAGCAGGCCGCGCTGCCGCAGCCAGGCCGTCTTGCGCTGGATCGCCCACGCGTCGTCGAAGGTCCACCACTGCCCGCCGTCGCCGGTGAAGCAGGACGTGGCGACCGCCGCCTCGTCGTGGTGCACGGCGCAGCCGGGCACGGACGCCAGCAGGTTGGCGTAGCCGCGGGTACCCGCCTCCTCGGCGAACTGGCCGGGCGCGGCACCGCCCGCGGCCTGCCACTCGCCGTTGGCGCCGCCCGCCTTCACGCCCTGCCAGCCGCGGCCGTAGAAGGCCAGGCCGACGGTGATCTGGCGCGGGTTCACCCCGGCCGAGGTGTAGGCGTTCACCGCGTTCTCGACGCTGAAGTGGAACGGGTACGGGTCGTCCGCGTCGGCGTACAGGTTGCCCTGGTGGCCGGTGCGGTCGGGCTCCCACGAGTTGTCGCTGCCCGCGCCGTGGAAGTCGTAGCCCTGCACGTTGAACACGTCCAGCGACTTCGCCACCTGCGCCAGCTCCCAGCCCGCCTCGATCTTCGCCGGGTCGGCGGGCGTGAACGCGGTCAGCTGGTACCGCTTGCCGGTCTCGGCGCCCAGCGCGTCGAGCTGGCGCCGGAACTCCTCGATCAGCAGCGTGTTGTTGCGCTTGTCGGCGGGCGAGACGTGGTTGCCGGGGTGGCCCTCGGCGCCCGGCCACTCCCAGTCGAGGTCGATGCCGTCGAAGATGCCCGCCGCCGTGCCGGGGCCGCCCGCCGCGTTGTAGGTCGGCAGGTTGCCGCGGAGGTAGACGTCCAGGCAGGACTTGACGAACTTCTTGCGCGCCGCGTCCGTGGCCGCGACGTCGGAGAAGTACTTCGAGTAGGTCCACCCGCCGAGCGAGATGAGCACCTTGAGGTGCGGGTGCTTGGCCTTGAGCTTCCGCAGCTGGTTGTAGTTGCCGCGCAGCGGCTCCCAGCCGGTGTCGCCGACGCCGTCCACGGACTGGGCCGCGCCGAACGGCCTGCTGTAGTCGGCTTCCGCGTCACCGGCGCCGTCGCCCTGGTTGGGGTCCTGCGGGTTGGCGGAGGTGCCCTTGGTGACGCCGTGCAGGCACGTCAGGTTGACCGGGTCGATGTTGCCGAACGCGTAGTTGAGGTGGGTGAGCCTGGCCGCGGTGCCGCTGGTGTCGAGGTTCTTCACGAAGTACTGGCGGCCGTAGATGCCCCACTGGACGAAGTAGCCCACCCGCGCGTGGCCGTCGACGAGGTCCGAGGTGGACGCGGTGACGGGCGCGCTGGGCGCGGACAGGTTGTCGTAGAGGTCCCGGGCCCGGACCGTGAAGGTGTACGGGGTGGACGGCCGCAGGCCGTCGATCCGCGCCGAGGTCCCGGTGACCGTCGCCCGCACGGTGGTGCCCTGGAGCACGTCGTAGTTGGCCACGCCGCGGTTGTCGGTCGAGGCGTCCCAGGCCAGGGTCACGCTGCCGGCGTCCTTGGCGGCGGCGCGCGGGTTCGCCGGCGCGGACGGCGGCTGGGTGTCGTCGGCCGGGTTGTTCGTGGTGACGTCCACGGTGTTGGACGCCGCGGACAGCAGCCCCTTGCCGTCCCGCGCCTTGACCGTGAAGGCGTACGCGGTGTTCGGGGCGAGGTCGGTGACCGTGGCGCTGGTGCCGGTCACGGTCGCGACCGGCGAGGAGTCGCGGTAGACCTCGTAGCCGGCGACGGGCAGGGAGCCGGGGGTCGAGGCGGTCCAGGCCAGCGACACCGTGCGGGTGGTCCGCACCGGCGAGTGCAGGGCGCCGGGCGGTGACGGCGGCACGTCCGGGGTGCCGTCGCAGTTGGCGTCGTTCACCCGGCAGGTGACCGGTTCGGCGGCCCGGCTCAGGGTGAACGACGGGCTGTAGGGCTCGGTGGAGCGGCGGGCCGCCACGGTGCGGTTGTAGTGCACCGGGGTGAGCGTGACCGTGCCGCCGGTCTGGCTGATCGTGCCGTGCTGCGCGTTGGACGCGGTGACGCCCGCGGGCAGCGTGAAGGTGATCGACCAGTCGGTCAGCGCGGTGTCGGTGTTGTTGTTGACCACGAACTTGCCGGTGGTGCCGGTCAGGGTGAAGTCGGCCGTGGTCGGCGCGGGCGGTGGCGGCGGCGGGCCGCTGCCGTCGCAGTTCGCGCCGTTGACGGTGCAGGAGGTCGGGTCGACGGCCTGGCTGAGCGTGAACGCCGGGCTGTACGGGTCGGTGGTGCGGCCCGGTTGGAGCGTGGAGATGTAGAAGGCGGGCGTGAGGGTCACCCGCGTGCCGGTCTGGGTGAGGGTGGCGTGCCGCGGGTCGGACGCGGTGACGCCGGGTGGCAGGTCGAACTTGATCGACCAGCCGGAGACCGCGGCCGCGGTCGGGTTGGTGACCACGAACCCGCCGGTGGTGCCGGTCCTGGTGAACACGGCGGTCAGCCCGCCGGCGGCGGTGGCCGGTGCGGCCGGGACCGCCAGGGCCAGGGCGACCACCAGCGTCGTTGCCAGTCTGCGCATCAGGTGTGCCTCTCGATCGCAGGGAACTCTCGAGAACCACGGCGGCCTGGTCTTGCGCTGCTGCGAACGTAGGACGTCCGGCACGACTTGACAATGGGTCTAGACCAATTGGGTCCGTTCGGACCTGTGGCCGCCCGGTGCCGCGGGGCGGCCCGGCGCTCCGAGCCCGCTCAGGCCAGGGGCGCGAACCGCAACCGGGTGCCCGGCCGGGCCTGGCCCAGCAGCGGCAGGGAGTCCTCGGCCACCACGCCCACCACGGGGTAGCCGCCGGTCGTCGGGTGGTCGGCCAGGAAGATCACCGGCCTGCCGTCGGCCGGGACCTGCACCGCCCCGGTGACCAGGCCCTCGCTGGGCAGCTCCCGCCCGACCCGGTCCGGCACGCGCTCCAACCCGGTGCCGGTGAGGCGGAGGCCGACCCGGTTGCTGCGGTCCGACACCACCCAGCGGCCCGCGCGCAGCTGCGCGGCGGGGTCGGCGAACCAGTCGTCGCGGGGGCCGGGCAGCACCGGGACGACCAGCTCGTCCGGCACCCGGAGCGGGGGCAGCACGTCCACGCCGACCGGGACGCCGGCGGGCACGCCCAGGGGCAGCTCGTCGCCGGGGGCGAGCGGGGCCGGGCCGAGGCCGGAGAGCAGGTCGGTGGCGCGGCTGCCCAGCTCGGCGGGGACCGCGACGCCGCCGGAGACGGCGACGTAGCAGCGCAGGCCGGTGGCCGGGGTGCCCAGGGCGAGTGTGTCGCCCTCGGCGAGGTGGCAGGGCGGGTCGCGCAGCACGCCGTTGACCTGCGCGGACACCTGCGGGCCGGTCACCGCGACCGTGCACGAGGCGTTCGCGCGCAGCACCAGGCCGCCCAGCAGGACCTCCAGGCCCGCCGCGTCCTCGGGGTTGCCGACCAGGCGGTTGGCCAGCCGGAGCGACGGGGCGTCCACGGCGCCGGAGGGCGGCACGCCCAGGTGCGCGTTCCCGGGCCGGCCCAGGTCCTGGACCAGGGCCTGCGGACCGGTGCGCAGCACGGTCAGGGTGCGCGAACGGGGAACTCGGGGGTCCCGAGCGGTCGACTCGCGGTGCCCGGGTGGAGGACACGCGGTGCCCGGGTGGAGGACACGCGGGGGGTGGGGGGTCATCGGGTGGCCTCGAAGCGGACTCGGTCGCCGGGGGCGAGCAGGGCCGGGGCGGGGCGGCGCGGGTCGAACAGGGGCGCGTCGGTGCGGCCGATCAGGCGCCAGCCGCCGGGGGTGGCCCGCGGGTAGGCGGCGGTGTACTCGCCGGCCACGCCGACCGAGCCGGCCGGGACCCTCGTGCGGGGCGAGTCCAGGCGCGGCTGGCGCAGCGGGTCGGGCAGGCCGACCAGGTAGGCGAAGCCGGGGGCGAAACCGCAGAACGCCACCTGGTACTCGGCGCCCGAGTGCAGCTCGACCACCTCGGCGCGGGTCAGGCCCGCGGTCTCGGCGACCAGGTCCAGGTCCGGGCCGTCGTAGGTGACCGGGATGACCACCTCGGCGGAGCCGGTGGCGGACCGGTGGGCCAGGTCGGCGTCCGCCAGGACCCGGCGGACGGCGGGCAGGCCGCCGGGGCGGGTGGCGACCAGGACCGTCCGGGCGGCCGGGACCAGCTCGACCACGTCCGGCAGCCCGGCCGCCGCCACGGCGGCGCGCACCGCCTCCACCTCGTCGAGCGAGTCCACCTCGACGAGCACCGCGTTGGTGCCGCAACGCCGCAGCCGCATGGGTACAGGGTAGGTCTTGATGGATTGTTGAACAATCCGGTTCGAGGGTGAGCGGCGTCGCGGCCCGACCGGGGCCGGCCGGCCGGGGCGGCCGGTCGGGGCGCGAGAAGACCTGCCGGGGCGGCAGGTCGGGTGCGGGAGACCTGCCGGGTGCCGGAGACCTGCCGGGGGCGGTGGTCCGGGCGTGGGCAACCCCGCCGGGGCGGCCGACCCGGGCGCGGGAAGACCCCGCCCGGGTCAGCCGACGACGCGCTTGAGGTGGGCCGAGGTGTGCGGCTGGAGCGGCTGGCCGACCATGGCCCGCTCCTCCACGTAGGCCAGGTCGCCGTTGTTGACGATGCCGTACAGCCGCTGCGCGCCGACCACGTCCTTGGCGGTCGCCGTGCGGACCACCGCGTCGGTGCCGAACTCCCAGGACGTCTGGTTGCGCGGCTTGCCGTAGTACAGCTCCACGATCCCGGTGTTGTGCGTGAGCAGGACCTCGATCGTGTCGTCGGCCTGCGGGCGCCAGAACCCGGTCTCGCGCGCGGCGGGCCGGATCACCCGCCCCTCCGCGTCCAGCAGCCAGGACCGCGCCTCGTAGTACAGGAACGGCCGGCCGTCGTGCGCGAAGGTGACCTGCTGGCCGAACCGGTACGGCCCCTCGATCGTCGGGTACACGACCTCGCCCTCGCCGCGCCACACGCCGACCAGCGGCAGCAGCGACAGGCACGCGTCGTGCAGCGAGGGGCCCTCCCGCAGGTTCGCCGTGTCCGCCGGGATCGGCAGGTCGTCGAACTGCGGCAGGTTGCGGGCGCGCGTCACCTCGGCGCGTGCCGCGGCGGCCTGGACGGCCGCGTCACCACTGCCCGGAACGGGCTCGCCGCCGCTCACCGCTGGTCGGAGAACAGCCGGTACACCACGTACCCGGCGAACCACACGACGAGCAGGGACACGAGTACCAGCAGCCCGGTGAAGAAGTGTTCCACCGGCCCAGTTTAGGCCCCGGACCCGCAAAGGCGCCGACCCCGGTGGCGAACGCCACCGGGGTCGGCGGGCGGTGGCGCCGGGAGGACCCGTGCGCCCCGCGGGATCTCAGGCCACCGCGACCTCGACCGGGTGCACACCCGGCCCGTCGGCGGTGACGGACGCCTGCCCGTTGCCGGACCGGTGCAGCGCGCGGACCGTCCACTCGCCCGGCGCGGCGTAGAACCGGAAGTCGCCCTCCGCGGACGACACGACCTCGGCGGTGAACTCGCCGGAGGAGTCCAGCAGCCGCACGTAGGCGCCGCCGACCGGCGCGCCGCCGGCCTTCACCTTGCCGGTGAGCACGACCTCGTTCGGGCCCACCGCGACGTCGACGCCCTGCTGGGGCGCGCCGCAACCGTCCAGGCTCACCGTCAGGCCCCCTTGCCGTCGCCGGTCTCGACCGGCACGCCCACCAGCGAGCCGTACTCGGTCCAGGAACCGTCGTAGTTCTTCACGTCCTGGTGGCCGAGCAGCTCGTGCAGCGCGAACCAGGTGTGCGACGAGCGCTCGCCGATGCGGCAGTAGGCGATCGTCTGGCGCGAGCCGTCGAACCCGGCCTCGCCGTAGATCGCGGCCAGCTCCTCGTCCGACTTGAACGTGCCGTCCTCGTTCGCGGCCTTGCTCCACGGCACGTTGATCGCGCTCGGGATGTGGCCGCCGCGCTGCGCCTGCTCCTGCGGCAGGTGGGCGGGCGCGAGCAGCTTGCCGGAGAACTCGTCGGGCGAGCGCACGTCGACCAGGTTCTTGTTGCCGATGGCCTCGACGACCTCGTCGCGGAACGCCCGGATCGACAGGTCCTGCTCCTGGGCCCGGTAGGAGGTGGCCTCGCGGGAGACCGGCTCCTTGTCCAGCGGGCGGCCGTCGAGCTCCCACTTCTTGCGGCCGCCGTCGAGCAGCTTGACCGCCTGGTGGCCGTACAGCTTGAAGTACCAGTACGCGTACGCGGCGAACCAGTTGTTGTTGCCGCCGTAGAGGACGACCGTGTCGTCGTTGGCGATGCCCTTGGCCGACAGCAGCGCCTCGAAGCCGGCGCGGTCGACGAAGTCGCGGCGCACCGGGTCCTGCAGCTCGGTCCTCCAGTCGACCTTCACCGCGCCCGGGATGTGACCCCCGTCGTAGGCGGTCGTGTCCTCGTCGACCTCCACGAACACCACACCGGGCGTGTCGAGGTTCTCCTCGGCCCACGCGGCGGAGACCAGGACGTCTTCACGGCTCATCGAGCTGCTCCCATTTCTCGGTTCTTACTGCGACGGTGTCGACTGGGTACGGGCGAGGGACGGGACGTGGCGGCGCAGGAGCAGGAACGCCTCGCAGCCCAGGCACAGCCCGAACGCGGCGTTGAGCAGCGCGGCCACCAGCGCGGCCGAGGTCGCGACCACGCCGAGGGCGGTCAGGCCCGAGGCGTAGCCGACCGTGCCGACCAGGGCGAAGACGAAGCCGACGCCCTGCGCGAACCGCAGCGGGGCGGCCTCCTCGCGGTCGGTGCGCGGCCGGAGCCTCGGCTGGAGGGCGTACCGGTAGACGTGGCCCCACGGGTTGAGCTTGAGCGAGATGAACGCGCACATGCCGAACAGCAGGGTCTGCGCGGCCAGCAGCCGCCACGACCCGGTCAGCAGCACGACCGCGAGGATGGCGGAGGTGATCCAGGCGCTGAACCGCGGTCCGCGCGGGTCCACGGGGGCATCTTTGGGCACGGCGACCTCCTGGTGTTGGACTAGACGGGGCAGTCCGTCATCAGGCGGTGGTAGGCCAGGCGCGCACCTGGAGTCAAGGACGCGCGGGGCCCCGGGACCGCCCGGTCAGCGCGCCGCGCGACACAGGCTGCTGCGCACGCGGCACAGGTCCACCGCGAGTCGCTTGGTCAGCAGCGTGGTCATGGCAGCGAGGGTAGTCCCTCGTCCCTGTCGTCGGGAGTGCCGCCCATCTGGTGGGAAATCCCAGGTTCACCCGTTCGAATGAGGCAGGTGCGGGCGCAGGGCGGCCGCGAGCGCGTCCGGCCGGGGGACGCCGCCCACCCTCAGCAGCTCGCCGCCGGACGGGTCGAGCGCGATGGTCGTGGGCGCCCGCATCACCCCGAGGTCGCGGGCCACCCCGGGCAGGTCGGTGACGTCCAGCTCGACGTGCCGCACGCCCTCGGTGCGGTCGGCCAGGTCGGCCAGCACCTCCCGCGCCCGCCGGCAGTTGGCGCAGACCGCGGTGGACAGCTGCACCAGGGTCACCGGCGTGCGGGCGTCGAGCAGGTCGCGCACCGGGCCGGGCAGGTCGGCGGCCACGGCGCGCGGCGCGGCGCGGCGGACGCGGCCCTCGCGGGCCCGCAGCACCAGGCCGACGACGGCCACCACCGCGACCGCGCCGAGCAGCGCCCACACCCCGGTCATCGGCCGTTGCCCTGGTCGAGCGGGATGTCGTTGACGGTGCCCTCCACGGTGAAGGCGCCGCTCTCCACCCGGACCGCCGTCGGCGTCACGGTGAACGGCAGCACGCCCGGGTCGATGGTCACGCTCAGCGCCTGGCGCACCGCGCCGAGCACCGCGTCCAGCCCGGCCAGCGACGTCTCGTCCAGCTCCACGTCGTCGACCGCGAGCGCCACCTGGCCGTCGACCAGGGACACCGTGCCGTAGGCGGCGAGGCGGATCTTGCGGCCGGCCACCGTGGTGTTGCCCGACAGCTTCACCGCCGCCGTCGACGGGTCGGGCTGCCGCCCGGCCGCGGGCTCGACCCGGTTGTCCGGCTCGATGGCCATGTCGCTGAACGGCGTGACCTGGTTGACCAGCCGGTTCAGGTCGGCGGCCTGGATCTTCACGCTGCCCCGGACCTGGTCGATCCGGGCGTTGGCGGTGTTGCCCGACAGCAGGTCGGACAGGCCGATGCGCACGTGGTGCAGGTTCGCCCGGATCTCCAGGTCGCGCAGCTGGTCGCCGACCGGCACGCCGCTGGCGCTGATCTCCACGTCCCGGTAGTCGCCGGCCAGGGCCTGGGTGGTGAACGGGAAGCCGTTGATGCGGACCGACGGGTCCTCGCCCAGCCGGAACTGCTGGCGCATCCGCTGGGCGACCTGGTACTCGCCCGCCGCGGCCAGCGCGAAGTCCGCGGCGACCAGCAGCGCGCCGAGCACCAGGGCGGCGATGATCAGCTTGCGGCCGCGGGTGGGGCGGCGCTTGGTCTGGGTGGTGGTCATGGTCGGTCGCCGTTCCCCCGGGAGCTGTGGTCGAGCCAGGTCGCGATCCGGTCTACCAGAGCCGGGGTCATCGCCGACTCGGCGTGCCGCACCCCCGGCTCCAGCCACAGCCGCGCGTCGCCGCCCGCGGCCCGGTGCAGGGCGACCGCGTGGGCCGGGCCGAAGTAGTGGTCGTGCTCGCCGTGCACGAGGAGCAGCGGGGTGGGCGCGATGCGGTGCACCACCTCCAGCGGGCTCTCCGGCACCGCGGTCCACGGCGGGCCCAGGCGCACGCCCAGCGCGCGGGCGGCGAGCCTGCCGTGCGGCTGCTCCAGCAGCCAGTGCACCCGGCGCATGGCCGGGGTGTCGCGCACCCACCAGCGCGAGGGCGCGCTGACCGCCGCCACGGCGTCCGGCCGGTCCCCGTGCAGGGCCGCGTGGCGCAGCGCGACGGACGCGCCCATGGAGAACCCGACGGTCACCACGCGTCGGTACCCCAGCAGGCGGGCGAGCGAAACGCCGGCCGCCAGGTCGTGCACCTCGTCGCGGCCGACCGTGGACCGACCGCCGGAACGGCCGTGCCCCCGGAAGTCCAGCGCGACGACCCCGCCGTGCCGCGCGAACCGCCGCAGCACCCGGTGCACGTAGGGCTTTCGTACGTGGTTGGTGAAGCCGTGACCGACCACGAAGGCCAGTTCCGTCACCGAACGTGCGCACCTCACGTGCACACCGTGCAGGGGAACGGCGTCGTGTGACATGGATGTAACAGGCGTGACGCTTGTGGAAACAACTGTGACCCCGACCTGCTGACCTGGGTCTTTTGACGTGCGCACCGGTATTGTCTCCGTCATCCGCAGGCAACGGGGCCCCGGTCACCGTACTTCGCTCGCCTGGGTCGGTGACCGCGCACCGGCCGAACGAGAGGGCGCCGCGATGAGCATCGACGTGCTGTTGCTGACCACCGACTCCGACCCAGAGGCGGTCCTCCCCGCGCTGTCGCTCCTCCCGCACGAGGTGCGCCCGCTGCGCCCGGAGGTCTCGGCGCTGCTGGAAGCGGGCCCCCACGACATCGTCCTGGTCGACGCCAGGGCCGACCTGGTCGCCGCGCGCAGCCTGTGCCGGCTGCTCGACTCCAGCGGCGTGGACGTGCCCGTGGTGGCCATCGTCACCGAGGGCGGCCTGGTCGCCGTCAACTCCGACTGGAGCGTCGACGAGATCCTGCTGCCCACCTCCGGCCCGGCCGAGGTGGACGCCCGGCTGCGCCTGGTGCGCTCCCGGCGCGGCACCGCGCAGACCGGCGGCGACGGCTCGCTCCAGCTCGGCGAGCTGGTCATCGACGAGGCCACCTACACCGCGCGCCTGCGCGGCCGCCCGCTCGACCTGACCTACAAGGAGTTCGAGCTCCTGAAGTACCTGGCGCAGCACGCAGGCCGGGTGTTCACCCGCGCGCAGCTGCTCCAGGAGGTCTGGGGCTACGACTTCTTCGGCGGCACCCGCACCGTGGACGTCCACGTCCGGCGGCTGCGCGCCAAGCTCGGCCCCGAGCACGAGTCGCTGATCGGCACCGTGCGCAACGTGGGCTACAAGTTCGTCCGCCCGCCGCGCCCGGGCAGCGCCCGCCGAGTCGAGCACATCGACGCCCAGGACACGAGCATCGACGACGCGGAGCTGATCTTCCGCGCTTGATTGCCGCGCCTCCGGCGCGGCGGCTCGGCCGCCTGGAAGTCGGCAGTTCGCGACTGGTTTCCCGACGATCGAAGAGCGTGATCGCCGGGAAACGAGTCGCGACCTACCGACGCGGCCTCGCGGCGGGGCGGGCGTTTCGCGGCGGGGTGCGCCGAGCGTCTCGGGTGCGGCACCGCGTCGAGGCTTCGGTTAGGTTCGACGGCGTGGAATCCGGGTGGTTCGAAGAACTCGTGCCGGCGCAGGTCGGTGAGGTCACGGCCCTGCTCGCGGCCGCCGAGGCGGCCGACGGCGTGGCGCCGGTCGGCGAGGCCGTCCTGCTGAGGCTGCGCCCCGGCGCGCGCGGCAGCGACCACCTGCTGGTCCACGACGGCGGCGCGCTCGTCGGCTACCTGCACCTGGACCTCCTCGGCGACGCCGACGGCAACCGGGTCGCCGAGCTGGCCGTCCACCCCGACTCCCGCCGCCGCGGCATCGGCACGGCCCTGCTCGAAGCCGCCGCCGGCCGCGCCGAGCCGCTGCGCGTGTGGGCCCACGGCGGCACGCCCGCCCAGCGGGCCCTGGCCGCGAAGGCCGGCTTCCGGGCGGTCCGCGAGCTGCTGCGGCTGCGCCGCCCGCTGGGCCCCGACCTGCCCGAACCGGTGCTGCCCGCGGGCGTGCGGCTGCGCGCGTTCGAACCCGGCCGGGACGAGGCGGCCGTGGTCGAGGTCAACCGCCGCGCCTTCTCCTGGCACCCCGAGCAGGGCGCCATGAGCGCGGAGGACGTGCGGCGCAAGGAGGCGGAGCCCTGGTTCGACCCGGCCGGGTTCCTGCTCGCCGTCGACGCCGACGACCGGCTGCTGGGCTTCCACTGGACCAAGGTCCACGGCGGCGGGCTGGGCGAGGTGTACGTAGTGGGCATCGACCCGGACGCGCAGGGCGGCGGCCTGGGCAGGGCCCTGACCCTCGCCGGGCTGCGGCACCTGGCGGCCGGCGGGCAGGCCGAGGTGATGCTCTACGTCGAGGCCGACAACGCCCCGGCACTGGCCGTGTACACGCGGTTGGGCTTTACGAGGTGGGATTCGGACGTCCAGTACGCCCGGTAGTGACAGACCGGTCACGCCATGCAAACGCGCAGGTCACGGGATCACTCGATTGGTGGTGTGACCCGTCACCTCCCGTGTGGTGTTCACCTTCCGTTCATCTTCTCCTGGTGGCTTGTCCACCCTCGCTGCCTACCGTCCGTGCCGAGCGGCGGGACGATCGCGCCGCAATCCGCTTCCGTAGCTGGAGGACCCAGGTGAAGACCAAGCGGCACGGTGCCGTTCTCGGCCTGATCGCGGCCGGTGCGCTTCTGCTCACCGCGTGCGGCAGTGACAACAACACCCCCGCGGGCGGCGCGGCGCAGACGGCCGGCGAGTCGTCGACGCCCGTCGAGTGCGGTGGCAAGTCGAAGCTGAGCGCAGAGGGCTCTTCGGCGCAGAAGAACGCGATCGACACGTTCATCCAGTCCTACCAGCAGCGCTGCTCGGGCTCCGACCTGGCGTACAACGCCTCGGGCTCCGGCGCGGGCGTCAAGCAGTTCATCGCCGCCCAGGTCGACTTCGGCGGCTCGGACTCGCCGCTGTCCGACAGCAAGGGCGAGGTCGCCGGTGCCGCCGAGCGCTGCCAGGGCAACCCGGCGTGGCACCTCCCGCTGGTCTTCGGCCCGGTCGCCATCGGCTACAAGCTCGACGGCGTGACCGACCTGACCCTCACCGGCGAGGTCGCGGCCAAGATCTTCAACGGCACGGTCAAGAAGTGGAACGACCCGGCCGTCGCCGCGCTCAACTCCGGCGCCTCGCTGCCCGACAAGGACATCAAGGTCGTCTACCGCTCGGACGAGTCCGGCACCACGGACAACTTCCAGAAGTACCTGACCGCCGCCTCGAAGGGCGCGTGGACCCAGGGCGACGGCAAGCAGTTCAAGGGCGGTGTCGGCGAGGGCAAGGAGAAGTCCGCCGGCGTCGCGCAGGCCGCCGGTTCGGTCGACGGCGCCATCACCTACGTCGAG
Organism: Saccharothrix syringae; assembly: GCF_009498035.1. Lineage (NCBI taxonomy): Bacteria > Bacillati > Actinomycetota > Actinomycetes > Pseudonocardiales > Pseudonocardiaceae > Saccharothrix > Saccharothrix syringae. Next base: position 10,618,767 of record NZ_CP034550.1, on the reverse strand, counting down.
CTGTCGTTCGCGCAGGACAACAAGCTGTCCCTCGCCAAGATCGACAACGGCGCGGGCGCGGTCGAGCTGAACGCCGAGTCGGTCGGCAAGGCCATCGACGGCGCGACCGTCAAGGGCTCGGGCAACGACCTGGTGCTCGACCTGAACTCGATCTACGGCTCCAGCGCCGCGGGCGCCTACCCGCTGCTGCTGGCCACCTACGAGATCGTCTGCTCGAAGGGCTACGACGCCGACACCGCGAAGGCCGTCAAGGCGTTCCTCACGGTCGCGGCGACCGACGGCCAGGCGGGCCTGGCGGACGCGGGCTACGCTCCGCTCCCGAAGGCGTTCCAGGACAAGCTCCTGACCGCCATCAAGGCGATCGCCTGACCGGGTCGGCAGACCACCGGACAGCGCCGGCGCGATGAACGAACGCACCGTGGCCAACCGCCCCGCGGGCACCGGTTCGACCGGTGCCCGCGAGGGCGTTCCGACCACTCGACCCGACTCGGAGGCCCCGATTCCCCCGACCGCGGAAGCCGACAAGAAGACCCACGTCCGCCCGGGCGACCGGGTCTTCGCGGGCCTCGCCACGGGGTCCGGCATCTTCATCGTGGTCCTGATCGCCGCGATCGGCATCTTCCTGCTGCTCCAGGCGATCCCGTCCCTCGGACTGGACCAGGTCAACTTCCTCACCAGCCGCGAGTGGTCGACCGGCGACGTCAACGACATGCGGTTCGGCATCCTCGACCTGCTCCTGGTCACCGTGGTGTCGTCCGCGTTCGCGCTGGTCATCGCGATGCCGATCGCGATGGGCATCGCGCTGTTCCTGACGCAGTACGCGCCGCGCAGGCTGGCCCGGCCGTTCGCCTACGTCATCGACCTGCTGGCCGCCGTGCCGTCGATCATCTTCGGCCTGTGGGGCCTGCTGGTGCTCGGCCCGGTGCTGACCCCGATCGGCGAGTGGCTGACCGACAAGCTCGGCTGGTTCTTCCTGTTCAAGGAGGGCAACGTCAGCATCGAGCTGGGCGGCACCATCTTCACCGCCGGCATCGTGCTGGCCGTCATGATCCTGCCGATCATCACCGCGGTCAGCCGCGAGGTGTTCGACCGCACCCCGGTCACCCACGTCGAGGGCGCCATCGCGCTCGGCGCGACCAAGTGGGAGGTCGTGCGCACCACCGTGCTGCCGTTCGGCAAGGCGGGCTACGTCAGCGCCTCCATGCTCGGCCTCGGCCGCGCGCTCGGCGAGACGATCGCGCTGACGATCATCCTCAGCGGCACCGGCGCGGCGTTCACCGGCAGCCTGTTCGACGGCGGCGCCACGTTCGCGTCCAAGATCGCGCTCGCCGCGCCGGAGTTCAACGACCCGCGCACCGCGGGCGCCTACATCGCCGCCGGTCTGGTGCTGTTCGTGCTGACCTTCGGCGTCAACGCCATCGCCCGGGCCATCGTCGCAGGTCACAAGGAGTACGAATGACAGCGACCGACACGGCGGACCTCAACCGCCTGGCGACGCCGCCGACGTTCCAGAGCATCAGCGGCACCCGGAAGCTGAAGAACGGCGTCGCCACCGCGCTGGTGTGGGGCGCGTTCCTGGTCGCCATCGTGCCGCTGATCTGGGTGCTGTGGGTGGTCGTCCAGCGCGGCCTCCCGGTCGTGCTGGACCCGGACTGGTGGCAGAAGTCGCTGTCCGGCCTGCTGTCCCGCCAGCAGGGCGGCGGCGTGTACCACGCGATCTACGGCACCCTGGCGCAGGGCCTGGTGTGCGGCGTGCTGTCCGTGCCGCTCGGCCTGTTCGTCGGCGTGTACCTGGTGGAGTACGGCGGCCGCAGCAGGCTGTCCCGCGTCACCACGTTCATGGTCGACATCCTCACCGGTGTGCCGTCCATCGTGGCCGCGCTGTTCATCTACACGCTGTGGATCGCCTACTTCGGCTTCGGCCGCAGCGGTTTCGCGGTGTCCCTGGCGCTGGTGCTGCTCATGGTGCCGGTGATCGTGCGGACCACCGAGGAGATGCTCAAGATCGTGCCGGACGAGCTGCGCGAGGCGTCCTACGCGCTCGGCGTGCCGAAGTGGAAGACGATCGTGAAGATCGTCATCCCGACCGCGCTGTCCGGCATCGTCACCGGCATCATGCTGGCCCTGGCCCGCGTGATGGGCGAGACCGCGCCGGTGCTCGTGCTGGCCGCGTACGCGCCGTACATCAACTACAACCTGTTCGACGGCCCGATGGCCTCGCTGCCGCTGCTGATGACCTCGGAGCGGAACAACCCCACGCAGGCGGGCTTCGAGCGGATCTGGGGTGCGGCGATCACCCTGGTCATCATCATCACGCTGTTCAACCTGCTGGCGACCGTGGTCTCGCGGTGGCTGGCTCCGAAGACGAAGTGAGCGGGCGGTCATGGCCAAGCGCATCGACGTGAAGGACCTCAACCTCTTCTACGGCAAGTTCCACGCCGTGGACGGGGTCTCCCTGGCCGTGCCGCCGCGCAGCGTGACGGCGTTCATCGGCCCCTCCGGCTGCGGGAAGTCCACGGTGCTGCGGTCGCTGAACCGCATGCACGAGGTGGCGCCCGGCGCGCGCGTGGAGGGCAAGGTGCTGCTGGACGGCGAGGACATCTACGCCTCCGCCGTCGACCCGGTGCAGGTGCGCCGGACCATCGGCATGGTGTTCCAGCGGCCCAACCCGTTCCCCACCATGTCGATCCGCGACAACGTCGTGGCGGGGCTCAAGCTGGCCGGGCTGAAGAACAAGAAGAAGCTCGACGAGGTGGCCGAGCGCTCGCTGCGCGGGGCCAACCTGTGGAACGAGGTCAAGGACCGCCTCGACCGCCCCGGCGGTGGGCTGTCGGGCGGCCAGCAGCAGCGGTTGTGCATCGCGCGGGCGATCGCGGTCCAGCCGGACGTGCTGCTGATGGACGAGCCGTGCTCCGCGCTGGACCCGATCTCGACGCTGGCGATCGAGGACCTGATCACGGAGTTGAAGAAGGACTACACGATCGTGATCGTCACGCACAACATGCAGCAGGCGGCCCGGGTCTCCGACCAGACCGCCTTCTTCAACCTGCTGGGCGTGGGCCAGCCGGGGCGGCTGATCGAGGTGGACGACACCGAGAAGATCTTCTCCAACCCCAGCCAGAAGGCCACGGAAGACTACATCTCCGGCCGCTTCGGCTGATCTCGCGCTTGCTTCGAAAAGCCCTCCCGCCGCAGGTGGGAGGGCTTTTCGCGCGTTCGGGGACGGAGAGGTCGAACAGGGCCGGGCCGGTTGAGCGCAGGGCTGTCGACGCGTGCTGTTCCGGCGTCGGCGTTGTCGGGTTTGATCGCCGTGAGCTCTTCATCGGCGGAGGTGGGCGTTGCCCGTTCCGCGTCGTTCACACCGCGGGTGGCACCGGCTACCACGTCCGCTCCTGCCGGTGACGTGACCGCGGCCTCCAACTCGTGCGAGGAGCTTCGGTCGGTGGCCGGGCGGTCCGATCCCCGCACCGCGTGCGCAGTCGCCATCCGGAGCGGGACGGCGGTGCCGCCGTCGAGCCGCAGCCGCCCGGGTGGGCGGCACGTGCGGACCGGTTGACCTTCTTCGTCGCCGCGGCGGCCCTTCACCTGCAGCGGAAGTCGGTGCGCTTTCGGGTGACAGGGGAACCGGCCACGCACGCCGGTCGTCAAAATCGGGACACCGTACCCCTTTCGGGGGTACGGTGACCGCTGGGATCGGCAGACTCGCAGGGGGTAGTCGTGGCGTCGGAAGGTGCGTGGAGCGCACAGTCCATGCAGGCGATGACGACCAACATGGTCGGTCTGAAGCAGGCCGCCGAGTCCGGCTCGTTCGCCATCAGCCAGGACGGCGCCCAGGCGTACATCAAAGCCATCGAGGACGCGCAGATGCAGCTCGCCGAGGTGGACCTCGACATCCTGGACCTGGTGAACAAGCCGAAGCTCGGCACGAGCCCGGACGGGAAGTCCCTGAGCGAGTACAACCTGGAGAACGTGAACGGCGGTGCCGGCACCACCGGGATCATCAAGGCCATCGACGACCTCAAGGCGGCGCTCGAAGAAGCCCGGCTCGCCATGCAGAAGGCCGTCGAGAACTACCGTGAGATCGACGGCTCCGCCGCGGGCACGTACCAGCGCTACTGACGTGAAGGGTCGGTTGATGAGGATTTCGGCGACTCGGGTCGTGTTGCCGCTCGCCGTGCTGGGACTCGTCCTGGCGGGCTGCACCGACGAGCCCCGGGATGGCACGCCGTCGCCGGAGACGGGCGCGACCACGTCGAGCACTTCGCGGGTGGCGCCCACCACGACTCCCGGTTCCGGGGGCGGCTCGCTGGCCGCTTTCGACTCCTGCGGGGCACTCGAAGGCGTGGCCGCGCGGCTGAACCTCACGAAGATCGAGGACAAGGGCGAGCAGCGGTGCACCGCTCAGAACCCGGACCGCATCCTCATCGGGGTGACCGCCTGGCCGACGCAGGGCATCGCGGAGGCGAGGGGTGCGGGCCAGGAGGAGATCACGGACACCACCGTGGCCTCGCGCAAGGCGAAGCTGGTGCGCAAGGCGTCCTCCAGCACCGCCTGCATGGTGTCCGTCGAGGTCACCGGCGACTCGCGGGTCGACTTCGTCGCCTCGGCGCCCGCGTCGCTCGACGCGGCGTGCGACGCGGCGACCGAACTCGCCAACGCCGTCGAACCGACTTTGCCCAAGTAGCCGAAGGGGGACAGGTCCGTGACACCGCCGAACTCGCCGCAGGACAACCAGGCGACCACGACCACCTACGCCGGGCAGACCGAGGCCGAGCTGCGTGCCGAGTACGAACGGGCGCGTGACGAGAACCCCGGCGTCTTCGGTTTCATCACGAGTTTCGACGACTACCTCCGGTACCGGCAGCAGACCGCTCAGTACCAGGCCCGGCAGCAGCAGGAGCTGGAGCAGGACGTCGAGCAGTACCGGCCGCCGATGCCCTCGGCGTGCCCGTACTACATGGGGTACGACCACAAGGCCCTCAAGTCCATGGTCAGCGAGGACATGGACCCGGTCATGGTGAACCAGCAGGGCGAGGTGTGGAACAAGGTCGGCAACACCCTCGTCGGCCTGCAGGACAACCTCACCAAGGCGACCGAGGCCAGCAAGGGCGCGTGGCGGGGCCAAGCCGCCGAGGCGGCGCAGACCTACTTCACCAACGTCGCCGCCTGGTCCGGCAACACGGCCCAGGGCGCGCAACTCATGGGCAACCGGGTCTACACGCAGAGCAGCGCGGCCGAGACGGCCAAGAACGCGATGCCCGAGCCGGTCGACTTCAGCACCGCCGACGCCTACCGGATGTTCTTCTCCGAACCGAACCCGTTCAAGTGGGCGGAGACGATCGACAAGATCGAGCAGAAGTTCGAGGAGAAGCAGCAGGCCCACGAGCGAGCCGCCGAGGTCATGACGGAGCTGTCGACGAACTACCAGCAGTCGGCGTCCAACACCCCGGCTTTCACCTCGCCCCCCGCCATGTCCGGCGGCGGCGCCAACGGCGAGAGCAGCAACACCGGCACCGGCGAGATCAGCGGTCGCCCCACCGTGCCCAGTGGCGTCGGGAGCGGCAACGGCACCGGGTCGGGCAGCGGGTTCGGCGACCTGCCCGGCGGCGGTGGCGGCAGCGGCGGCGGCAGCACCAACCCGAGCTGGACCGGTCCCGGCACCCTCCCCGGTGGCGGCGGTGGCGGTGGTGGTGGCGGCGTGAACCCGCCCAACACCCCCGGCCTCCCCCCGGGCACCTACCCGCCCGGCACCTACCCGCCCGGCACGGGCCCCGGCCAGCAGCGCCCCGGCGTGCCCGGCGGCACCCGGCCCGGCGGCACGCGCCCCGGTCTCCCGACCGGTCCCGGCGGCCCCGGCGGCCGACCCGGTGGCGGCCCAGGCATGGGCGGTGGTCGCGGTGGCGGTGGCCTCGGCGGTCCCGGTGGCCTGGCGGCCGCCGGTGGTCGTGGTGGGCTCGGTGCCGGTGGGCTGGGCGGTTTCGGGCCCGGTGGCAGCTCCGGCGCGCTCGGCGAGTCGGGCCGGTCGGGTGCCGCCGGCTTCGGGCCGGGCGGCAGCGGCGGGCTCGGCGGTCCCGGCGCGGCCGGTGGTCGCGGCGGCGCCGGCGCGGGCATGGGCGGCATGGGCGCGGGTGCCGGTGGCGGCGGTCGCGGCGAGGAGGACAAGGAGCACAAGTCCGCCTCGTACCTGGTCGAGACCGAGGACGTCTTCGGTGACGGCACCATGGTCGCACCGCCGGTCATCGGCGGGTGACCGTGTTCTCGTTCGCCCTGTCCCACGCGGCGGCCGACATGCTGTGGGAGGACCTGAAGCTGGGCAGCCGCCCGTACCCGTTCGACTTCCCCTACCTCGGGCAGACCCTGGACGAGCGGCGCGGCATCCGCGACGCCGTCTACCGCGACCTGGAGTCGCGCGGCCTGGCCCGGCGCGGCCGGGTCGCGCCCGAGGTCGAGGAGGCCCTGAACCTGCTGGTGCGCTTCGACTTCTGCGTCAACGCCGTCGCCTCGCTGGACCCCCGCAACGTCGAGCGCCAGCTGCTGGCCCGCGGCGGCGCGGCCGGTGAGCGGGCCGCGCTCGCCGTGATGGACGACCGGCAGATCAAGGTCGACCTGCTGCGCTCCGCCGGGCTGGTGCGCGGGCTCGTCGACCTCGTCCCGAACACCCGACCGGGCCCGGGCCAGTCGGTCACCGTGCCGATGCCGTCGTCCGCGCCGCCACCGCCGCGGCCCCGCGACGAGGACTTCGGCAACGCCACGTTCACCCGCGCCATGGCGCCGCGCTCCACCGCGAGCACGCAGGTCCGCGCGCTGGAGGCGGTGTTCGAGCGCCCCCGGCTGCGCGCCGGCCAGTTCGGCGTCACGGTGCGCGGCCGGCACGGCCGGGAGCAGCGCGCCCCCCAGGTCGCGTGGTTCGACAACGACCAGGGCCGCTACATGTCGCAGACGCGGCAGGGGCAGGACGGCCGGAAGTGGCTCACCCACGCCCCCGCCGACAACGCGCGCATCGCCGCCCAGCTCGCCCAGGAGCTGAACGGCCTGCTCAACTAGACCTCGTCGGAGCTGCCGCCGTAGCCGGGCATCCGGCCGGTGACCACGAACACCGTCCGCTTGGCCACCGACACCGCGTGGTCGGCGAACCGCTCGTAGAACCGGCCCAGCAGCGTGGTGTCCACCGCCGACGGCACGCCGTGCGCCCACTCCTTGTCCATGATCACCGTGAACAGGTGGCGGTGCAGGTCGTCCATGGCGTCGTCGTCGTCCTCCAGCGACCGCGCCCGCGCCACGTCCTGGGTGCGGATGATCCCGGTCGCCTCCCGCGCCAGGTGCACCGCGATGCGGCCCATCTCGGCGAAGTACGGCTCGACGGTGTCGGAGAGCACGTGGTTGGGGTGGCGGCGGCGCGCGGCCTTGGCCACGTGCAGCGCCAGGTCGCCCATGCGCTCGACGCTCTCCGAGGCGTGGATCACCGCCAGCACGATGCGCAGGTCGGTCGCGACCGGCGCCTGCAGCGCCAGGAGCGCGTACGCCTGCTCCTCGATGTTGGCGCGCATGTCGTCGATCTTGGCGTCGTCGCCGATCACCTGCTCGGCGAGGGCGAGGTCCGCCCCCAGCAGCGCGTTCGTCGCGCGCTCCATGGCGTCGCCCGCCATCGCGCACATGTCCGCGAGTTCGGCGGCGAGTTGTCCGAGCTGGTCGTGGTAAGCCTCGCGCATGGCCGACAGCCTACGGCCAGGTCATCGCGCTAGCGACCCACCCGGGTGAACCGACGGTGAACCCGAAACGTCCAGTCCGCCCTACCCCGCGCAGGGGTCCTGCGCCGCGTTGACGACCTCCACGTCCGCCGGCGGCGGGGTGGCCTGACCGGGCTGGGCCTGCTGGCCGCCCGCCTGGGGCGCGCGGATGACGCCGTCCCAGTCCGAACCGATCAGCAGCTCCACCGCGCCGCCCATCGACGGGGTGGGCACCAGCGTCGCGCCGGGCACCGCGGCCTGCAGCGTCGTCGCGATGTCCTCGCCGCCCACGTGGTACTTGATGATCGTCTTGTCGGAGGGCGTGCCGTTGCCGCTGATCACCACCTCGAAGCCCAGCGCGGTCAGCTCGTCGCTCGCGGTGCCCGCCGCGCCGTCCGCGTCCGGGTCGCCGTTGCGCACCTGGATCTTCAGGCCCTTGGGGTCGATCACCGCGCCCTGCTTCGGGGCCGGTGCGGTCGAGGTCTTGGCCGGGTCCTCGGGCGCGGGCGCCTCGTTGGGCAGCGGCGTGCCGTCGATGATGGTCTGGAACAGCCTCTTGGTGCCCGGCAGGTCCAGCACCTCGATGTTGTCCCCGGTGTCCAGCGTCGGGCCTTCCTGGGTGGTGTGCGGGACGGTGACGAAGCTGACCCGGCCCGCCTCCAGGGTGCGCAGCGACTGCGCCAGCGTGAGCATGTCGTTGACGCCGATGTTGTCGCCCACGGTGGCCGCGGCGAACGCGTTGAGGAAGGCGTTGAGCTTGCCCGGGTTCAGCAGGATCTCCGACGACAGCGCCTTGCGCAGCAGGGCGGACAGGAACTGCTGCTGCCGCGCGATGCGGTCGAAGTCGCCGAACAGCTCGCCGCCGACCTTGCGGGCGCGCACGTAGTCCAGCGCCTTGTCGCCGTTGATGTCGTACTTGCCTGCCTTGTCGAAGATGACGCCCAGCTCTTCGTCGATCATCGGCTTGCGCGAGCACACGGTCACCGCGCCGACCGCGTCGACCATGCCCTTGAACCCGTTGAAGTCGACGCTGATGAAGTGGTTGATCTCCAGGCCGGTCAGTTCGGTCATGAACTTGACCACGCACTGCGGCCCGCCCACCGCGTACGGCTCGTTGGCCTTCACGTCGCTCTCGCGGTCCAGCTTGACGCCGGTGTACTGGCCGGTGGAGGGGTCCCACTGCTCGCACTCGGGCCGCTCGACCTGGACGTCGCGCGGCACGGAGACGATGACCATGCGCTTCCGGTCGGCCGGGATGTGGGCGAGCATCAGCACGTCCGACCGCGCGCCCTTCTCCGTGGCCGCGTCGCCGACGCCGTCCTCCGGCCGGGCGCCCGCGCGGGTGTCCGAGCCGACGATGAGGAAGTTCTCGTCGCCCAGTTGCTTCTCCGCCTCGTGCACGGCGGCCGAGTTGGAGCCGATCGCCTCGATCTCGACGATCTTGCTGTCGATGTAGAGCATCGCGCCCCACCCGACGCCGGTGGACACGAACACCAGCGAGGCCGCGGTCAGCGCGACGGCCTTGACCGCCTTGACGATTCGGCTGTGCTTGGCCGACCGGACGCGGCGGCGCGGGCGGCCGTCGTCCGGGTCGTCCACCGGGGAGGCGTACTCGGTGGCGTCCTCGTCCTGGTCGGACTTCCACGGCAGGAGCTTCTGCAGGCGCTCCTTGCGCAGCCGCTCCTGCTCGGCGAGCTCGTCGTGGACGGCGGAGAAGCGGGCCAGGGTGTGGTCGACCTCGCGGCGTTTCTTGACGTCGTCGCTGATGGCCTCCATCTCCGTGGTGAGGCTCATCGGGTCGATCTGGTCCCGCGGTTCCGGGCCGCCGGTGCTGGTGTTGCCGGTGCTGGTGTTGCCGGTGCCGAGGCGGTCGGCGATGGGGGCCGCCGGGGGCTGCGGTTCCGCGGGGTCCTCGGCGAAGCGGCGGCCGGGTGCGTCGCCCGGGGGGCGCGGGGGGCCGTCGGGTGCCGGGCCGTCGGCCAGGCGGCGGGGGGCGTTGGGGGTGGCGGGGACCTCGGGACGCGGACGTCGGCCGGTGCCGTCGGGAGCCGGGCCTTCGGCCAGGCGGCGGGGGCCGTCAGGTGCGGGGCCGTCGACCGGACGGCGAGGGCCACTGCCGTCGGGGGCGGGGCCGTCGGCGAGGCGGCGGGGACCGTTGAGGTCCTCGGGCCGCGGTCGCGGGCCGCTGCCGTCGGGCAGACGGCGGCCGTTGGGGCCGTCCTCGCCGGGCAGGCCGGGCGCTTCGGGGCGCGGACCGTCGACGGGGCGCCGACCGGTGGCGTCAGGTCCGGGGCGGTGCGGGCCGTCGGCGGGGATCTCGGGGCGCGGGCGTCGGCCGGTGCCCTCGGGCGCGTCGGCCAGGCGACGTGGTGCGTCGGGTGCCGGGCCGTCCGCCAGGCGGCGCGGGCCGTCGGCGGGGAGTTCGGGGCGCGGGCGTCGGCCGGTGCCGTCGGGGGCCGGGCCGTCGGAGAAGCGGCGCGGGCCGCTGCCGTCCGGGAGGCGTCGACCGGGCGCGTCCGGCGTGGACCCGTCCGCGAGGCGGCGCGGGCCGCTGCCGTCGGCCAGCCTGCGTCCGATGGCGCCGGGGGGTGCTTCCTCACCGGGGTGGCGCGGGCCGTCGACGTGCTCGGGGCGCGGACCCGGGCCGGCGGGGTAGGGCCGTCGACCCGTCCCCTCGGCCGCCGGGCCGTCGACGGGCACGTTCGGGCGCGGGCGCTGCCCGGTGTGCTGTTCGGTGGGGCGCGGCGCGTCCACGTGACGTCGACCGGTCGCCTCGGCGGGGTGGCCCGGCACACCGCCGGGGTTGGCGACGCGCGGGTCGATCGGCAGCGGCGGACCGTCGGCCGGGCGGCGCGGGGGCTCCGCCGACCGCCTGCCCTGGTCCGCGGCCGGGCGCTCGTCCACGGGGCGCCCGCCGGGTACGGCGTCCGCCGGGCGGCGGCCGGGAAGCGCGGGCTCGTCGGGGAAGCGCGTGCCTTGGGGGGCCGGTGGGGGACCATCGGGAAAGCGGTTGCCCGGTGCGGGCTGGTCGGCGGCTCGCCTGCCGGGACGACCGGGGATCGGCGGGTCGGCCGCCCGTCTGCCAGACCCGGGCTCCTCGGCCGCGCGCCGGCCGGTGCCGGGTTCGTCGATCGCACGCCGGCCGGTGCCGGGTTCATCGACCGCGCGCCTACCAATACCCGGCTCCTCGGCCGCGCGCCTACCACCGCCGACTTCATCGGCCGCGCGCCTGCCGGCACCCGGTTCCTCGACGAACCGCCTGCCCGGGTCGGCAATCCCCTCCGGCCCGCGCACCGGCAGACCACCGGGCACCTCGGGCCGGGCCCGTCGACCGGTGCCCTCCGCGCTCCGCCCGGCCACCGGGAACCGCCTGCTCGGCTCGCCGTCCACCTCGCCCGGCCGCGCCGCACCGGCGTCGTGCCGGTGCTCGGGCCCGCCCGGGTACCCGTTCGCCGGTCGCGGGGCCTCGGTGAAGTCGCGGTCCTCGGCACGGCGGCGGCGCCCGGTCTCCTCCGGGTGCGGTCGCGGCGTGCGGGTGCCGGTGCCCTCGGCGGGGGCGAAGTACTCGTTCGTGGGGGGCGTCGCACCACGCCTGCGCTCGGCGGGTGGCGCGCCGTTGGCCGGCGGGGGTCGGGTTCCGGTGTCCTCGGGGGCGAAGAAGTCCGGCCTGCCCGGGGGTTCCGGCGCGGCCCGCCGCCCGGTGCGCTCCGCGGACCGGGCGCCCAGCGGTCCGCGCGGCTGCTCCGGTTCCGATTCCGGCTCGGTCGCGGCGCGGCGACCGCCGGCCGGGGGCACAGGCCGCGGGATGTCCGTGCGGCTGTGCTGCTCCAGCAGGTCGGACACGCTCAGCCCACCACCGTCCAGCGACCTGCGTCGGCGGCCGGTCGGCTGGTCGTCCTGGGGGGCCTGGTCACCTCCGGGTCCGGTGCCACCGCGGCGGGGCTCGTCGGGCACCCGGTCTCCCTTCAGCGTCGGTCATTAGCGGGTCGTCATCACGAGTTGACGACAGCAAGGACACAGTGGTTGCACCAACGGCGTGTCACTTGCCTTGGCGATACTACGGATGACCGCCAGTCCTGACGACCACTGCCCGTGATACAGGGGTCGGACCTACTCGGTTACGCGCAGCAGACTACGCCCGAAAGGGTGAGTAACCGTTCGGTGTCAGTAACCGGCGACCCGTGGTTCGGCTATCCCGCGTCGCCCGGAAGCGGCTCCCGCCAGCCGGACCCGGCCGTTCTCCCGGTAGGCGACCGCGTTGCGTCCGGACTGCTTGGCCGTGTAGAGCAGGCTGTCCGCGCGCAGCAGCTGCTGCTCGGGGGCGACCGGGGGACGCGTCGACGAGTCCCCGGCGGGCGGCTCGTAAGCCAACCCGATGCTGACGGTCACGCGCAATCCCGGCGCCAGCGAAGCCCAGGCGTGACGCTCGACACGCAGGCGCGCGGCTTCGGTGACCTCCACCGCCGCGGCGGCCGTGACGTCCGGCAGCACGAGGACGAACTCCTCGCCGCCGTAGCGGGCGCAGAAGCCGCCCTCGGGCAGGTCCTCCTGCAGCAGCTCGACCACGCGTTGCAGGACCCGGTCGCCCAGCAGGTGCCCGAAGTTGTCGTTGACCTGCTTGAACCAGTCGAGGTCGATCAGCGCGATGGCGAGCCCGGCCGCCATGGAACCGCGCTCGGCGACGATGTCCACTAGGCGCTCGTCGAGGTAGCGGCGGTTGTAGCTGTCGGTGAGGCTGTCGCGCAGGCTCTGCTCGCGCGCCTCGGCGTGCTCCCGGCGCAGCCGGTCGACCTCCCGGCGCAGCTGCTCGGGGACCTGGGGCTGGTCGTCCTGGTCGGCGTAGACCAGGTCGAACGCGGAGCGCAGGTGCTGGTACGCCTGCCGCCACTGGCCGCGGGAGGCGAGCAGCGTGGCGATGGACTCGTGCAGCTGCACCAGGCCGGGCCCCTCGCCGTCGGTCGCGACGGCTTCCGGCGCGGGGCGACCGTCGCGGTCGAATTCGGCGACTTCGGGTCGCAGTGCGGTCATCGTGCTCACCTCCCTACTTGCCAAGGTGTCGTCTGATACGACGCGGCGCTTGAGCCGGCGGGACGCGTCACAGAAGGATTTCCCTCTACTGGTTGACCGTGCACTGCTCCGAAGCGGTGACATTGCGTGATTTGACCGGCGAATCGCTCGCTCAGCGTGTTCACCGGCCTGTGCGGGCCCGGTTCAGTTAACGCAGGGCGCGAAGCCGTATGCCTTGCCGTTGAGCAGCACGACGTGCTGCGAGCCGATCTGGCTGCCCACCTCGGCCCCGTCCTGGAGCACGGTCAGCGTCACCGCCACCACCAGCACGACGCCGCGCGGGTGCTCGTCCTCGCCGGGCGGCGTCCACGTCGGGTCCAGGCGCAGCGTGGACATCGTCGGCTGCACCCGGATGGTGCCCGACGGCAGCTCGCACCCCTCGTCGACGAAGTCCGGGTGCTGGGTGTCGCGCAGCAGGTCGCGCTGCTCGGCGTCGCCCTGCGCGCCCGCGTCGTTGAGGTCGGTGAAGTAGCCCGCGACCAGCTCGCGCTCCAGCTCGGTGACCTGGAGGGGTCGCGGCGTGCCCGCGACCCGCGACCCGCACCCGGTCAGCGCGAGCAGGCACGCCGCGAGCGCCGCGCCGCGCGCGACCACGTCAGCCACCCGAGTGCAGTTCGTCCGCGCCGGCGGGCACAGTGGCGTCCTCCGGGTCGTCGAGCCAGCCCTCGGGCAGCACGACCTTCGCGGGCGAGCCCTGGCGGCCGCGCGGCTCGTCGGCGCTGTCGGGGAACTCCAGGTCGGGGTCGAGCCTGCCGACCAGGTCGTCCAGCTCGGCGAGGGTGGACACCATGGCGAGCGACCGCCGCAGCTCCGCGCCCACCGGGAAGCCCTTCAGGTACCAGGCCACGTGCTTGCGCAGGTCGCGCACGCCCTTGTCCTCGCCGAGGAAGTCCGCCAGCAGGCGGCCGTGCCTGCGCAGCACCGCGCCGACCTCGCCCAGCCGCGGCCCCGGCGGCAGCGGCTCGCCCCGGAACGCCGCCTGCAGCTCCCCGAACAGCCAGGGCCGCCCCAGGCAGCCGCGCCCGACGACCACGCCGTCGCAGCCGGTCTCGGCGACCATGCGCAGGGCGTCCCGCGCGCTGAAGATGTCACCGTTGCCGAGCACCGGGATGCTGGTGACGGCCTCCTTGAGCCGCGCGATGGCCGACCAGTCGGCCTGGCCGGAGTAGCGCTGGGCCGCGGTGCGCGCGTGCAGGGCGACGGCGCGCGCGCCCTCGTCCTCGGCGATGCGGCCGGCGTCCAGGTAGGTCAGGTGGTCGGTGTCGATGCCGATGCGGAACTTGACCGTCACCGGCACCCCCGCGGGCTCGGCGGCCCGCACCGCGGCGCGCACGATCCGCCGGAACAGCTGCCGCTTGTACGGCAGGGCCGCCCCACCGCCCTTGCGCGTGACCTTCGGCACCGGGCAGCCGAAGTTCATGTCGACGTGGTCCGCGCGGTCCTCACCGACGATGATCTTGACGGCCTCGGTCATCGACGTCGGGTCGACCCCGTAGAGCTGCATCGACCGCGGCCGCTCGTGCTCGCCGAAGGTGATCATCTGCATGGTCTTGGAGTCGCGCTCGACAACGGCCCGCGCGGTGATCATCTCGCACACGTAGAGCGAGGTGGGGCTGCCGAACTCCCGGCACAGCTGCCGGAACGCGACGTTGGTGATGCCCGCCATCGGCGCGAGCACGACGGCGGGGTCGACCAGGTGGCGGCCGATCTTCAGGGGCTTGGTGGCGTGCAGGGCGGTGGACATCGCCCTCCATTGTCGCCCAGGGCCGGGAGTGGTGGGTGCCACATCAGCCGATTCCGGCCACCCACCGCGAGGGCTCCGGCGGCAGGACGTGCCCGGTCAGGCCGGTGAAGCCGGCTTCGGCGCCGGCCAGGCGCGTGAAGCCACACCCAACACGCCTGACGCGGCCAACACGCCTGACGTGCCTGATGCGGCCATCGCGGGCGCCCACGGCCGGCGCCGGACGTCGCCACCGCGTTGTGCCGGTCGCGCAGGAACGCCCGGTGGCCCCCTCGTCGGCCCACAGCGCCGGCACGTGGGCCCAACCGTGCGCGCGGCCAGCCGCCCAGTCCGCGGTGGTCGCGGGCCAACCGTCCGATCCGCAGTGGTCGCGCCAGCCGCCCAGTCCGCCGGCGGTCGCGGGCCAGCCGCCTCAACTCGCCGCGTGGTCGGCCAGCGCGCGGTCGAGCAGCGTGGCGGTCTCCTCGTCGAAGGCCACCAGCTCCACCCGCTCCACCGACGTCGGCGTGGACCGCAGCGTCGCCACCGCGATCCGAGCAGCCCGGTCCGCCGGGAAGCCGTAGACGCCCGTGGCGATCGCGGGGAAGGCGACGCTGCGCGCACCCACCTCGTCCGCCACCTCCAGGCACCGGCGGTAGCAGGAGGCCAGGACCTCGGCCTCGCCGTACCCGCCGCCCTCCCGGACCGGGCCGACCGCGTGGATCACGTGCCGGACCGGGGCCAGGTCGAACGCGGGCGTCGCCTTGGCGTCCCCGGGCAGGCACGGCGCGATCGCCGCACCGGCCTCCGCCGGCCGGGGCCCGGCCGCGCGGTGGATCGCCCCGTCCACCCCGCCACCGCCCAGCAGCGACTCGTTGGCGGCGGTCACCACCGCGTCCATCCGCGACGCGGTGATGTCACCGCGCACGACCTCGACGTCCGTCACGAAGCGCGCCACCGGCCGATCGTCGCACCGGCCGCGCGGCCGGCCGACCACGCTTCACCCACGGCGCAAAGATCTCCGCCCCACCCACGACGTGAAGACCCCCACCCCGCCCACGGCGCGGAGACCCTTGCTTCACCCACAGCGCAAAGATCCCCGCCCCGTCCACGGCGCGCAGGACCGCGGGCCCCGCCCGCTCAGCATGCGGTCACAGCTCCACCCCCCAGTCGTTGCACCGGATCGGGCAGCCGGGCGGGTACTCGAAGTCCACCTCGCCGAGGAAGGTGAACCCCGCCCGCCGGCACACCGCGTTGGACGCCGGGTGGTCGACCGACGGGAACGCCCGCGCCCACCGGCGCTCCCCCGCCGCCCGCGCGAACCCCACCGCCGCCCGCGCCGCCGCGGTGGCCACCCCGCGACCCTGGAACTCCGGCAGGACGCCCCACCCGACCTCCCACACCGGCTCGCCCCGCCACGACCGCGCCCAGTACCCGACGCTGCCCGCGGGCACGCCGTCGACCTCCACGCGGAACATCCGGCCGGCGCCGGGCGCGAGGTAGCGCCGGTGCCGGTCGACGAGCCGGTCCTCGGTCTCGGGGCCGCCGAGGTGCGCGGTCATCTCCGGTGCGTTGAGCCGCCGCAGCAGTTCGAGGTCCCCCTCGGCCCACGGCTCGGTGCGGGTGGTCGCGATCATGGGGACACCATGCCGGCGGGGTACGACAATTCCGGGTCTGCGCAGGTCAGAAGGCCACGGTGAGGCAGCCGAGCCGGGCGCCGGCGGTGCCCGCCTCGCCGGGGCCGGTGTGGGTGTGCTCCTCGTGCAGCACCACGGAGCCGGGGCGCCGCTCGTCGAACCGCCAGTCCACCAGCGTGCGCGCCACGCCCCGGCCCCGCGCGTCGGTGGTGAAGTCGAGCCAGATCTCGTTGCGCGGGTTGGCCGACGCCGGGTCGGTCGCCCCGCCCGGCACGTGCTGGTAGTGCGGCCCGGCGTCGGCGGGCGCGGGCCCGCACGGGTTCACGTGGGCGTGGGCGCCGTAGTCGCGGTTGGGCAGCAGGCCGGTCACGTGCAGCAGCACGTGGGTGCCGACCGCGGTCGACGAGGAGAGCACGGTGGCGCGGGCGCCCTGCGGCACGCGCGGGTCGTAGCTGATCAGCTCACCGGACGACGCGGGCAGCAGCGCGCCCGCGAGGGCGAGGGCCAGGGCGAGGTGCATGCGACCTGCTTAACCGGCGGTGCGGTGACATTCCAGCGACGTCACACGTTCCGGTGGTCTTCAGCCGACGTCCCGGCGCAGCAGGTCGTCCTCGGCCTCGGCGCGCACCAGCAGGGACGTCGCGCCGTCCCGCACGCCGACCAGCGCCGGGCGCCCCACCTGGTTGTAGTTCGAGGCCAGCGAGTGGTGGTAGGCGCCGGTGACGGGGACGGCCAGCAGGTCGCCGGGGTGGACGTCCCCGGGCAGCGGGACGTCCCGGGCGAGCACGTCACCCGCCTCGCAGTGCCTGCCGACCACGGTCACCCGGCGCGTGCGCCCGCCGCGGCGCAGCAGGCGCGGCGCGTAGCGGGCCTGGTAGAGCGCGGGGCGGGCGTTGTCGCTCATGCCGCCGTCAACCGCCACGAACGAGTGCTTCACGCTCGTGACCCGGTAGACCGTCACCCCGGCCCGCGCGACGATGGCCCGACCGGGCTCGACCACCACCCGGGGCGGCCGCACGCGGTGCCGCGCGCACTCGTAGTGCAGGGCGCGGGTGATGCGGTCGGCGTAGCCGGTGAGGTCGAAGTCGGGCTCCTCGGGCGTGTACGGGACCCCGAACCCGCCACCGAGGTCCAGTTCCGCGACCGGCAGCGGGCAGCGGGCGACGACCTCGACCATCCGGCGCGCCGCCCGCTCGAACGTGGCGACGTGGCGGACCTGCGAGCCGATGTGGCAGTGCAGCCCCGCGAAGGCGAGGTCGGGCCGTCCGGCCAGCCGGCGCACCGCCGAGGCCAGGTCGGCCTCGTCCATGCCGAACTTCTGCCCGCTCACCCCGGTGGCCAGGGCCGGGTGGGTGTCGGCCGCGACGTCCGGCGTCACCCGGAGCAGGACGCGCTGGTCGGTCAGGTGGTCCAGCTCGTCGGGCGAGTCCACCACCACGCGCCCCACCCCGCACGAGCGGATTGCCTTGAAGTCCTCGGGCGTCTTGGCGTTGCCGTGGAACAGGACGCGCTCGGCCGGGAACCCCGCGGCCCGCGCGACGGCCAGCTCCCCGGCCGAGCACACGTCCAGCGACAGCCCCTCCTCCCGGACCCACCGCAACACGGCGCGGCAGGTCAGGGCCTTGCTCGCGTAGGCGACCTCGACCCCCGGCAGCGCGGCGCGGAACCTGCGGCACTGGGCGCGGACGTCGTCCTCGCTCAACACGTAGGTGGGAGTGCCGAAGGTCGCGGCGATCCGGACCAGCACCTCGTCGGACAGGGCGGCGGGCCACAGCCGCGGGTCGGGCGTGGCCGGCAACGACGCCCCCAGGGAGGGCAACAGCTCGCTCAACGTCATGCCGCCAGCACAACCCCCGCGATCCCGGACCGACCCCGCCGGGGACGCGGACCTGACGCGCGGGTCCGCGATCCTGTCGCCGCCTTGACGCCGGTGTGGCGTGCGCCACGCCGCAACCACCGTCGATCGAACCCGCCACCGTCCACTAGCCTTGACCGCGGGCCGCTAGCTCAACTGGCAGAGCAGCGGACTTTTAATCCGCGGGTTCAGGGTTCGAGCCCCTGGCGGCCCACCAAACCCCCAGGTCAGCGGCCTGGGGGTTCAGTATTTCAAGATCAAAGCCCCGTTTTACTCCCGGAATTGGGCGCTGTTTCGCTGATCACGGCCGTGAGCGCATCCACCCCGGCGAGCGCCGCCCCGTGCAGCCGTCCCGCGTCATCGACGGCCGGGAGCGACCGAGGATGTCGGCGATCCGCCGCGCGGTCGGACCGGCCTCGTCGCGACCCTCGGGCGGAACGTCCGCGGAGCCGCGCCGGCAGCGGCCCGTGACCGGCACGACGGGGCCCGCCGCACTACGGTGGTTCGGTGCGCGTGGCTACCTGGAACGTGAACTCGGTCAAGCAGCGGGTGCCCCGGTTGTTGCCGTGGTTGGACGAGCGGCGGCCCGACGTGGTGTGCCTGCAGGAGCTCAAGGTGACCGACGAGGCGTTCGAGGCCCTGCTCGGTGCGGAGTTGGCCGCCAGGGGCTACGAGGCCGCGGTGCACGGGCAGGCCCAGTGGAACGGGGTGGCGATCCTCTCCCGGGTCGGGCTGGCGGACGTCGAGAAGGGGCTCGTGGACGGGCCGGGCTTCCCCGACCAGGAGGCCCGTGCGGTGGCCGCCACCTGCGGCGGGGTGCGGGTGCACTCCGTCTACGTGCCCAACGGGCGCGAGGTGGGGTCCGACCACTACCGGTACAAGCTGGAGTGGTTGAAGGCGCTCCGGGACGTCGTGGCCGCCGGGCCGGAGGACGTGCTGGTGTGCGGGGACGTCAACATCGCCCCCGCGGACGCCGACGTGTTCGACCCGGCAGCCTTCGCCGGGCACACGCACGTCACCGACGCGGAGCGGGCGGCGCTGGCGGAGTTCCACGCGCTCGGGCTGCGGGACGTGGTGCGGGACCGGTGGCCCGCCGAGCGGGTCTTCACCTACTGGGACTACCGCGCCGCCATGTTCCAGCGCGACCTCGGCATGCGCATCGACCTGGTCCTGGCCTCCGGGCCGGTGGCGGCGCGGGTCGAGGCCGCCTGGGTGGACCGGCAGGCGCGCAAGAGCGCCGGGTCGAAGGCCGCCGAACCGAAGACCGCCGGGCCCAGCGACCACGCGCCGGTGTTCGTGGACCTGGACGAGGCGCCGGACGGCGACATCGGGCCGGTGGTGCCGCCGCCGTCCGCGCGGCGCGGGGAGAAGTCGGCGCGCGTGCCGCGCTGAACCGGAGAGGCGGGCGACCGGGGGAGGCGGGCGCCGACCCCGTTGAGCCGCAACGACAACCGGGCCGTGGGCGGGGCTCGTCACCGAACCGGTCGGGGAGCGGGCCGCCACCCCCGCCCCGCCTCCGGAGGTCGCCCACCGGCCGGAGCGGCGCGGGCACGTCGAGCGGGCCCGGCAGGCGGTCGCCGCCGCTGGTCACCGCCCCCGGCCGCCCGGACCCGACCGCCGCCCCCGGGGCCGCGGTCGACGGGCCGCGAACCGACTTCCGGCCCGATCTCCACCAGGAACAGGTGATCCGCACGGCACTTCGGGGGATTCTCGGCGACCGACCGCTCCGACATCATGTGGCCCGACCACCACCGGAGGAGCTGCCTTGACCGATCGCGTGACGCAGGCGTACCTGTCCGACGAGAGCCTGCACGGCGTGATGGGGCGGCTGGACCTGCCGCCGTGCCTCGAAGCCGCCTACGGGCACCGGCTGGTCAACCGCCCGTTCTTCCTCGAAGAAGCCGTCGCGCACGAGATCGCGGCCGACCTGCTCGCGTTCTTCGAGCTGCTGCTCACCCTGCCGCGGCGGTTCTTCAACGGCAGCTTCAAGGACTTCGCCGCCGCGCTGGGCCTGCCGCCGGAGGAGGCGGCGCTGATGAGCGCCGACCGGCCACCCCTGCACGGCCGCGCGGACATCTACCGCGACGGCGACCGCTTCCGGCTGCTGGAGGTCAACGCCGGTTCGCAGCTCGGCGGCCCGGACCTGGGCGAGCTGGCCCGGGTCATCCGGGAGACCCCGGAGTTCGAGCCGTTCGCGGACGCGCACGGGCTGCGCCACGTCAACCCGATCGAGAAGCTGCTCGACGCCGTCGGCCGGGACCGCACCATCGCCTTCCTGGAGGAGGGCGGCATGCTCACCCGCTTCGCCAGGGGGTTCGCCAGCTTCCGGGAGGCATGCGCGCGCCAGGGCGTGGACGTCCTGCTCGGCGAGCTGCACGAGGTGACCGAGCGCAACGGCCACCTCCACCTCGGCGGCACCAGGCTGGACGCGGTGATCCGCTACTTCTCCGCCAAGCAGGCCGTCAAGTACGCCGACCTGCTCACCAAGGGCCACAAGACCGAGCTGTACACGCCGCTGTCTTCCTACTACTACGGCAACAAGTCCACGCTCGCCCTGCTGTCGGAGCGCCGCGCGGAGCTGACCGACGCCGAGCGGGCCCTGGTCGACAAGCTGCTGCCGTGGACCCGGTACCTCCGGGACGTGCCGCGCGACGAGGTCCGGGCCAAGCGGGAGGACCTGATCGTCAAGGCGGCGGGCGAGTTCGCGGGCACCGGCATCCACCCGGGCTGGCTGCTCACCGACCGGGAGTGGGCCGACCTGCTCGACGACGTCGCCGGGCAGCCTTACGTGGTGCAGGAACGCGTGCGGCCCACGACGGACGTGGTGCCCGGCGACGACCGGCCGTGGGTGACCACGTGGGGCTGGTTCTTCACCGACGCCGGGTTCGCGGGCATGAGCATCCGCGCCATGCCGGTCGAGGACGGCGCCGTGATCAGCTACGCGGGCAACCCGCTCACCCGCGTGTCCGGCCTGCTCCTCTACTGACGGGATTCGCAGGCGCGGCCGTCGTGGTCGGCGTCCAGGTGGTGGTGGTCCGGGCCGACCACGCGGATCCCGGTCACGCCGAGGGCGCGCAGCCACTCGCAGTGCCGCCGGACGTGGCGGGGGAAGCGCAGGGGCACGCAGGCGCCGTCGGCCTCGTACGAGGGGTGGCAGCTCCAGGGGTGGCGCGCGGCCGTGGTGGTGGGCGTCGTGGTCGTCACCCCGGTCGTGGGCGGCGGTGGCGGCGGCTCGGTGGTGGTGGTGCCGGTGGTGGTCGTGACCGGCGGCGCGGGCGCGGGCCGCAGGGGCGGCGGTGCCAGGACCTCCAGCGGCGTGGTGGACCGCTGCACCGCCACGGTCGTGGTGTAGGTGGCGCTGAGCACGCCCGGCTCGACCGGGCTGAGGTCGACCCGGCGGACGTCGACCGGCCGCGGTTCGTCGACCGCCAGCACCACGGCCACGACCGCGCAGGTCGCCAGCGCGAGCGCGGCGCCGGCGAAGGCGGTCCCCCTGCCACTGCTCATCCCTGCACCCGACCCCACGCTCCACGGTGTCACGTGGAATCGCTCCGGCGCCGGAAACCGTTACGCCGCAGCCCGTTCGGGTGAGTGCCGGTCAGCCGCTGACGTCCGGGCCCGCGCGCTCCAGGACGACCCGCAGGACCACCCGCTTCTCGGCCACCATGGCGGCCCGGTACTCGTCCCAGTCCCGGTGCTCGCCGGAGATCCGCCGGTACAGGTCGACCAGCGGTTCCATCGCCTCGGGCAGCGACAGCACGGTCGCCGTGCCCTCCACCTGCAGCCAGTCGCCGAAGAAGCCCTCGGTGAAGAAGCACAGGGCCACGCGCGGGTCGCGGCGGACCTGCCGCACCTTGTACGCGGTCTCCCGGGTGCTGATCACCACGCGCCCCTCGTCGTCCACGGTGGCGAGCACGGGCGACATCTGCGGTGACCCGTCCGACCGGCGCGCCGACAGCACGGCGCGGGGGTTGCGGCGGATGAACTCGCGGGCTGCGTCGAGGTCCACGGTCCCCATCATGGACCCGCGCCGGCGCCCGTGCCACGATCGGGCGCGTGGACGTCGGACTCCTGGGCCCCGGCACGGTGACCTGGCAGCTCCACGCCGACCCGGCGATGTGGGTCGCGGGCATCTCCGGCCTCCACCTCCAGGCGCTGCACCCCCGCGCGGTCGCCGGCGTGGTGCAGAACTCGGACTTCCGGCGCGACCCGCTGGGCCGCCTGCGCCGCACCGCGAGCTTCGTCGGCGTGACCAGCTACGGCCCGACCGACCGGGTGCACGCCGCCGCGGCCCGCGTGCGCGGTTTGCACCGCTCGTTACGCGCCAGGGACGCCGCCGGCCGCGCGTTCCGCGTCGACGACCCGGAACTGCTGCTGTGGGTGCACGTCGCCGAGGTGCACTCCTTCGTCACGGTCGTGCGCCGGGCCGGCTACGCCCTGACCGACGCCCAGGTCGACCGCTACTACGACGAGCAGCGCCGCACCGCC
Organism: Saccharothrix syringae; assembly: GCF_009498035.1. Classification (NCBI taxonomy): domain Bacteria; kingdom Bacillati; phylum Actinomycetota; class Actinomycetes; order Pseudonocardiales; family Pseudonocardiaceae; genus Saccharothrix; species Saccharothrix syringae. Next base: position 10,596,273 of record NZ_CP034550.1, on the reverse strand, counting down.
GCCCTCGTCGGCCTGCGCGAGGACGAGGTGCCCGGCAGCGCCCGGGAGGTGGCCGACTACTTCGCCGGCGTGCTCCCCGGGCTGCGGCGCACCGCGGACTCCGAGGTGGTGCGCCGGTTCCTGCTCCGCCCGCCGCTGACCGGCCCGCTGCGCCACGGCCTCGGCGTCTACGAACCGCTGGTGGGCCGGCTGGCGTACGCGCTGCTGCCGCCGTGGGCGATCGCGCTGCACGGCCACCGCCCGTACCCCGCGCCGGCCGCCACGGCGTTGCTGCGCGCCGTCCGCGCCGCCGCCCTGCTGGTACCGGCGCCGGTGCGCTGGAGCGTGCCCGAGGGCCACGTCAACGACGCCGTCCGCCGCCTCGGCCGCGCCGCCACGCCCCGCCGCGCGCTGCTGCCGTCATAGGGATCACACATCCACCCGGTGTCAAAGGACCAGGTGGCACCTTGGCTGCGACCTTCGTCGCATAAGACGTCTCAATCGGTTTGCTTAGCATGAATAACGGCCCGCGCGTCGACCCGCGCCGGGGCCCCGAGCGTTCCCGAGCACCCGAGAGGTTCGCAGCTCATGCCTTTCCGACGACTGCTGCCCGCGTCCGCGCTGGCGGTGGCCCTGCTCCTCACCGCCGCCTGCGGGGGTGCGGCCGAGGACACCCTGAAGGGCAAGGCCGACGACGGCTCGCTCACCGTCGGCATCCGGTTCGACCAGCCGGGGATGGCCCAGCGCCGGCTCGACGGCAAGTTCGTCGGCTTCGACGTCGACGTCGCCAAGTACGTCGCCGCCCAGCTCGGCGTCGAGGAGTCCGGCATCACCTGGAAGGAGGCCCGCTCCGCCGACCGGGAGCGGCTGATCGCCGAGGGCCAGGTCGACTTCGTCGTCGCCACCTACTCGATCACCGACAAGCGCAAGGAGCAGGTCTCCTTCGCCGGCCCGTACTTCCAGACGGGGCAGGGCATCCTGGCCCGCTTCAGCGACACCGACATCACCGGCCCGGAGACCCTCAACGGCCGGCGGCTGTGCTCGGTCAGCGGCTCGACCTCCGCGCAGCGGGTCAAGGACGAGTTCGCGCAGGGCGTGCACCTGGTCGAGTACGGCCAGTACTCCGACTGCGTCATCGCGCTGCTGGCGGGCAACGTGGACGCGGTCACCACCGACGAGGTGATCCTCGCGGGCTACGTCGCCGAGAACCCCGAGCTGCTCAAGCTCGTCGGCGAGCCGTTCACCACCGAGCGGTACGGCATCGGCCTGGCCAAGGACGACGCCGAGGGCCGGGCGGCGGTCAACGCCGCCATCCGGAAGATGGTCGACACCGGCGAGTGGCGCGCCGCGCTGGAGCGCAACATCGGCCAGTCTGAGCTGGAGCTGCCCGAGCCGCCCGAGGTGACCGAGGAGTAGACCGGGGGTGGAGCGATGACCACGCGGTGGTAGTGCTGGGGTGCCGCCACCCGATACGCTCGCCCGTGCAGGCCGTGGTTTCTGTGTTCGTGTCTCACGCTCGCGGAACGAGGCGCGGGCGTGCCGTCCCCGCTTGAGGTAGCGGGGGGAAGCGCCCCGGTACGGCCGGGGTTGCACGGTGCAGCCCCAAGCTTCCCTGCGATGGAGGCAGGTACATGGCACTGGGCACTGTCAAGTGGTTCAACTCCGAGAAGGGCTTCGGCTTCATCGCCCAGGAGAACGGCGGTCCGGACGTCTTCGTCCACTACTCGGAGATCCAGGGCCAGGGCTTCCGGACCCTGGAGGAGAACCAGCGGGTCGAGTTCGAGATCGGCCAGGGCACGAAGGGTCCGCAGGCCCAGAACGTGCGCAAGCTCTGAAGTAGGCGCGGACGTGGCGCGGGCCCCCGACCGGTTTCCGGTCGGGGGCCCGCGTGGTGTTCGGGGGTACGCCCTAGAAGCCGCGCTGGCGGGCTTCCCACTCCAGCCGCTGCATGACCCACTCGGTGGCCAGCGCCTGCGGGGAGGTCTGCCGCTCGGCGGCCAGCTCCTTCAGCTGCTCGTTCGCCATCAGCTGGAGGCGGAGCTGGTAGACCTGCGCGTTGCCGAAGCTGCCGCCGGACCCGGTGGTCTCGGGGTCCGCGGTTTCCGGTGCGAGCGCCGCGAGGTAGGACTCCAGCTCCTCGTCGGGCAGGAGTTCTTCCTGTTCACGCTGCGGCGGGCGATGCCGGCCCAACTTCGAGCGTCCAAGCGATCCAAGAGGCACCGGGCCACGATAACGGTTGGATTGCGGACCGCGACAAAGTGTGGCGTGGGTCACAGATGTGTGCATGGAGAGGCCCCCGCGCCAGGGGGAGGAACGCGGGGGCCGGAGGGGATCTCCACAGGCGCTGACCGGGGGTGTGTCAGCAAATCGGATTGTTGCACGCGCACCCGGACCTGGGGAGTGGGTTGGAGCGAAATTTCAGCCAACCGATGCCTTCGCGCCGCGCGGGCGCGGGCTGCCGGCCACCACGAACGTGTTAGTGGTGCGGGCCGGGGGCCCGGCCCGCCGCGCTCACGCCGGTCGGTGGCCCGCCTCGGTGACGGCGGCACCCACCTCGTGGCGGGACAGCTCCCCGGTCGCGGAGCCGGCGCGGTGGCCGCAGGTCATGCCGGTGACGGAGTGGGTGCTGGTGAACGACACGGGCCTCTCACCCCTCTCGGGGTGGAATCGGGAGGATACCCCTAGGGGGTAGGGTTGTCGTCGGTCGGGGGCTCCAGCTGCGTGATCTCCCCCTCCAGGCGCTCGACCAGCTCCTCCAGGCCCGCGAGCATGCCGTCCAGCTCGCTCATCTTCTCGGTCATCAGGCGGTCGATGTCCGCCTCGATGGCAGCCAGGGAGAGGCTGCCGACCGCGTCCCGGGGGTTGCCCGCGGCGGCGGCCTGGGCGAACGCCGCGAAGTCGAACCCGGGCTGCTCCCCGGTCGGCTGCTCCCCGGGCTGTTCGCCGGCCGGCCGTTCCCCGGCTTGCCGTTCCCCGGTCGGCCGTCCACCGGTCGGCGGCTGTTCGACGGGGGCGGCCTGGGCGGCGCCGGTCGTGCCCGGCGGCGGTTCGGTGCCGGCCCCGGCGCCGCCCCGGTCGTCGCGCTCGGTGTCGGCCCGGTCGTCGCTTCCCGGCTCGGGAGGCGCGCTGGGCTGTTCGGCCGCCCGCTGTCCCGCCGCGTGCGGGCCTGCGGTCGGTGGTGCTCCGGCTGCTGCGTCCGCCGACGCCCGCTCCGGTACCGGTTCGGTCATGGGATCCACCCTCCTCGTTCGCGTCAAGCACATCACGCGGCGCTTGACACCAAGTGGCCTACACGGAAAGTGACGCTGCGTCGCCCCCGAATCACTCTGCGGGGGGCTGCGGCGGTTCGACGGGCTCGCTTAGCCTCGCGCCAACCTCAAGTCGGGGAGGCGTCATGAGCGGGTCCCTAGAAGTACGTCAGTTCCTGTGGAACCAGGACGACATCATGTCCAGGCCGGGCGGCGGTGGGGTGCCCGCCCAGCGGACCGGTGAACCATCGCGGATCTCGGACGACCAGGTGCACCGGGCGCGGCTGTCGGTCGCGCGGGGTGCCACCAGCGCCGAGGACTGCCGGTTGCTGCTCGACATGCTCGGGCTGTCACCGGGTGAGGACGGGGGTCCGCCGCCCGTTCAGCGCTAGTGGTCCGGTCCGGTCGGTGCCCGCGGGTGCCGACCGGACCGCCGAGCGCCCCCTTTTCCCGGCGGCGCGCGGACTGATCGCGCAGGTCAACACAGAAGTGCCACCCCCGTTTTGGAGGTGTGGGCACCTGTGCCCTATGCTTACGATGCTTCCACCGGACAGCGTGGAGGGCCTGGGAAGAAGGTGGCCCAAGGGCTGCTGGAGGAACTGGTCCCCATCGTCTAGCGGCCTAGGACCCCGCCCTTTCAAGGCGGTAGCGCGGGTTCGAATCCCGTTGGGGGCACGTAGTACAGTAGGATGAGCAACAACGCAGTACAGCAAGGCCCAGTGGCGCAGTTGGTTAGCGCGTCGCCCTGTCACGGCGAAGGTCGCGGGTTCAAGTCCCGTCTGGGTCGCAAGGTAGTTCGGCTGCACGGCCGGGCCCTACCTGGCCAGGTAGCTCAGTTGGTACGAGCGACCGCCTGAAAAGCGGTAGGTCGGCGGTTCGACCCCGCCCCTGGCCACCACAGCTCGAAGAAAGCCCCTCGCGAGACCGCGAGGGGCTTTCTTCTTTTCCCGCCTTTGCGCGACCGCGATCGGTCGCCGACTTTTCGGCGCCTCGTGAGATTTGAATCACTTCCCGGCCGGGTGAATGCCGCCCGCCTTTCTTCGCGATCCCCGACGCCCACGACGGGGTCGTCGACCCTGCCGTCAACCTGGGTTGACAAGAGTCGGGTTGTCAACCAAAGTTGACGGCATGACGGAGGCAACCGAACTCGCCTCGGCGGCGGGCGACCAGGACCCCAGGGTCGGGCTCCGCGCGGTCAGCGCGTTGCGCCGGCTGCTGGAGACGCTCGAAGCGGTCCAGGTGCGCAACGCCCGCGCCCGCGGGTGGTCGTGGCAGGAGATCGCGGCCGAGCTGGGGGTCACCCGGCAGGCCGTCCACAAGAAGCACGGGGGAGGACGATGATCGCGGAACGGTTCACCAGGGAGGCCCGGCAGGCGGTGCACGACGCCGTCGCGGAGGCCGAGCGCCTGGACGCGCCCGAGATCGGGCCGGAGCACCTGGCGCTGGCGCTGCTCGACGCGCCCGTGCTGGCCGGGTTCGACCTGCCGCGCGACGAGGTGGTCGAGGCGTTCGCCGCCGCCCGCCGCAAGGGCGGGCTCAGCGAGGCCGACGCCGACGCGCTGCGCCGGCTCGGCATCGACGTCGACCAGATCGTGGCGTCGGTCGAACGCGCGCACGGCGAGGGCGCCCTGGCCGCGGCACCCCGGCGCAGGCGCAGGTTCTTCGGCAACCACCTGCCGTTCACCGCGGCGGCGAAGAAGACGCTGGAGCGCAGCCTGGTCGAGGCGCGCGACCTCGGCGACAACCAGCTGCGCCAGGAGCACGTGCTGCTGGCGCTGCTGGCCCAGCGCGGGCTGGTGGCCGAGGTGCTGGAGGCGCGCGGCGTGAGCTACACCGAGCTCAGGAGGCGGGTCGCGAGCCGGTCCACGTGACCAGGGGGAGGAACGCCTGGGTCAGCGGGCCGATGGCGACGGCGTACAGGACGGTGCCCACGCCGATCGTGCCGCCCAGCGACCAGCCCGCGAGCAGCACGGCCAGCTCCACGACCGTGCGCACCAGGCGCAACGAGGTCCCGGTCCGCGCGCAGAACCCGGTCGTCAGGCCGTCGCGCGGGCCGGGGCCCAGCCGGGCGCCGATGTAGACGGCGGCGGCCAGGCCGTTCAGCACGATGCCCGCGGTCAGGAACAGGGCGCGCGGGAGCAGGTCGGCCGGGGACGGCAGCAGGGCGAGGGTCACGTCCACCGCGACGCCGATGACGACGACGTTCGCGACCGTGCCGACGCCGGGGCGCTGCCCGAGGGGGATCCAGCAGAGCAGGACCAGCAGGCCGACCGCGGCGGTGACCGTGCCGAAGGACAGGCCGGTGATCCTGGTCAGGCCCTCGTGCAGCACGTCCCACGGGTCCAGGCCCAGGGCCGCGCGGATCTGCAGGGCCATGCTCGCGCCGTAGAGCCACAGCCCGGCGAGGAGCTGGGGGAGGCGGCGCAGCGGCGACACGCGGACGGGGACCTGGGTGAGGGCGGCGAGCATGTGGCCATCCTTCGTGGCCATTGGCCTTGTATTCCAGAGCCAATGCACAATAATTGGCCACATGACGGTGCCTGGGGGACGGATATCCGGTTTCAGACTGGCCCACCTGCTCGGCGAGTGGCGCCGCCGCGGTGCGCGCCAGGGCTCGGCGGACCTGGCCGCCGCCATCCGCCTGCTCGTGCTGGACGGCCGCCTGCCCGCCGGCACGCGCCTGCCCGCCGAGCGCGAACTGGCCGAGGCCCTGCCGGTCAGCCGCACCATGATCACCGCGGCGCTGGACCAGCTGAGGTCCGAGGGTCTGGTCGCCAGCCGCCGCGGCGCCGGGTCGTGGATCAGCCTGCCGACCGGGACGCTCGGGATCACCCCGGACACCCCGCTGGTCGGCCACAGCATGATCGACTTCGCTCGCGCGGCACCCCCGGCCCTGCCGGGCGTGCTGGAAGCCTTCGACACCGTCCGCCGCCGCCTGCCCGAGCACCTCGCCGACCACGGCTACTACGAGCACGGGCACCCCGACCTGCGCCAACGCGTGGCCGACCGCTACGCGGCCCGCGGCCTGCCCACGTCACCCGACCAGATCGTGATCACCAGCGGCGCCCAGCACGCCCTGGCCATGACCCTCCGGCTGCTCACCGGACCGGGCGACCGGGTGCTGGTCGAGCAGCCGAGCTACCCCAACGCCCTGGACGCGATCAAGGCCGTCTCCGCCATCCCGGTCCCGGTGGCCATGACCGACACCGGCTGGGACCTCCCCGGCATCGCCGCCGCCCTCCGCCAGGCCGCGCCCCGGATGGCGTACCTGGTGCTGGACTTCCACAACCCCACCGCCCACCGCCTGGACGCCGCCGGCCGCGCCGAACTGGCCGACATCGCCCGCCGCGCCAGGACCCCGCTGGTGGTCGACGAGACCGTCGCCGAACTCGATCTGGACGGGGACCCCCTGGCCGGCCCGCCCCCGATGGCCGCGTTCGCCGAAGACCTGGTGATCACCCTGGGGTCGGCCAGCAAGTCCCACTGGGGCGGCCTGCGGATCGGCTGGATCCGGGCGTCACCCGAGGTCGTCCACCGCCTGGTCTCCACCCGGACGGCACTGGACCTGGGTTCGGCGGTGGTCGACCAGCTGGTGCTGGCCGAACTGCTCGCCGACCCCGACCCGGCCCTGCGCGACCGCCGCGTCCGCCTGGCGTCCCAGCGCGACGTCCTCATGGACGGCCTGCGCGAGCACTGCCCGAGCTGGCGCTTCACCCGCCCGACCGGCGGTTTGAGCGTGTGGTGCGAGCTGGACGCCCCGGTCAGCACCCGCATAGCGGTAGTGGCCCAGAACCACGGCCTCCGCCTGGCCCCCGGCTCCCGCTTCGGCGCCCACGGCGGCTTCGAGCGCTGGCTCCGGCTGCCGTACGTCCAGTCGCCGGAGGTCCTGCGGGACGCCGTTCAGCGGCTCGGGCTGGTGGCCGCGTCGGTCACGGGCACGGGGGCGGCGACCGAGGAAGACGTCGCCATTCCGGTGGCCTGAGCTGCGACGACGAGGGCCGGCAGCGACGGGCTCGGCGGGTGGTCGGCGGCGGCAAGTGGTCGGCGGCAACGGGTCGTGGGTGACGAACCGCGTTGCGGCGGCCACTGTCGGCCGCTGGCGGGGTGGCCTACCCCTGGGTACCTCTTGCCCGCCGGCTGCCGGTCGTGGCCGGAGCCCGGCTGGCTGGGGTCGGTCGTGGCTGCTGGTGGGACTGGCCGCGGCCGGGTCGGCTGCGGTTGTTGGGCTGGCTGGCGCGCGTTGGCGGGCGCGGGCGCTGGCTGGTGTGGGGCTCTGGTGGAGTCGGTCGGCTCGGGTGGGGGCGGTCGGCGTTCGGGTGGGGTGGGGCTGCTGCTCGGCGGGGCGGCCGGTCCGTGGTCAGTGGCACGGGGTGGGCTGGTCCGTGGTGGGCGGAGGGGTGGTCGCTCGGGGTTTCCTCATGTTCAACCGATGCGCGAACCCCCCGTTTTCGTACATGTTCTGGAGTTGATCACCCCATCGTGTGATCGAACTCCTCCGCCGGGCTCCGGCGCAGCCCCTCGATGAGCCGGGGCCCGGCGGTGGTCTCGCGAACCTGCGGTGGGGAACGCTCCAGGGATTGGCGTCCCCCACCGCAGGTTTCCGTGTGATCCCATCGCTGCGGGGGCAGCGCGACGACGGGACCATTGCCCGTTCCTGCCGGGGCGCGGTCGGCAGGAACGGGAGCCTCTGGGCGTGCTCGGGTATCGGGCGTGCTCGGGTGTTGGGCGTGCTCGGGTGTGCCTCGGCGCCGGAGTCGGCTGCGTCGGCGGGCGGCGGCTGTGGTCAGGGCCTGCGGTGCGGGCCGGGGACAGTCGCTTGGCTGCGTCCTGTGCCGGGGACTGCGGTTGCGGTGTGCTCAGGGCACACGGGTCCCGCGTAACTCAGTCGGGTGACGTGCTGGGCAGCCCTGGCACGCTGCCCGGTGACCGGCCGTCGTCGCGGCGTTCCACCGACCAGGCGGTCGGCGGTTCCACGTCGGACTGGCCGGTGAGGGAGGCGGTGACGCCGCCACCGCGGTGGCCGCCGCCGTTGTCGGCGCTGCCGGAGGACGCGGTCGGCGCGCTGGGCGCGGGCGCGTGCTTCGGGGCCGGTGAGGGCGAGCCCGGTTCGGGTGCTTCCCAGCTCACCAGTGCGGTGGGCGTGGCGGCCTGGGGCTGGTGCGCGACCGGTGCGGTCGACGCGGGGAGCGCGTGGCCGGCCGGTGTCGGTTCGTGCTTCGGCGCGGCCGGGGGTGCGGCCGGTTGCGCCGACGCGGGCGGTGGGGCCTCGGCGGCCGCGAGGGCTGCTGCCCTGGCCGCCGCCTTCGCGGCCACCTTCGCCTCGTACACCGGGGTGGGCACGGTGTTGGTCACCGAACCCGTGCGGCTGCTGTAACCGAGGTCGTCGACGGCCGGGTACGCCAGGTCGTCGTCCTCGGTGGTGCCGGCGAAGAACGGCTCGTCGGTGAAGACGGTGGCCGCGGGCTCGGCGGCGGGTTCGCGGGCGAACGTGAAGTCGGGGAACTCGACGACCCCCAGCACCCCCGGCGATCCCAGCGAACTCGCCGATCCCAGCGACCCCGCCGGACCCAGCGAGCCCCCCGAATTCAGCGAGCCCAGCGAGCCCACCGAATCCAGCGACCCCGGCGAATCCAGCGACCCCGGCGATCCCGGTGACGGCACCGCGTCCGCGACCAGGTCGGCGGCCTCCGCCCGCTGCTCCTCGTACGCCTCCTGGTGCGCGAGGTGCACCGCCTTGGAGGCGGTGAGCACCTCGTCCTCCGCCGACGCCGCGCCGGCGCACACCAGCCAGGCCGCCGCCGTCAGACCGCTGACGGCGAGCGCCCGGAGCAGCAGCGATCCGGTGCGGCGCACCGCGTCGGAGACTGCCACTGGAGATCACCACCGTTCCGGGTACGGCGAACGGGACGGACCGTTCGAGGTCTACGTTTTGCTATGTCTAGCACTGGTCACCGCATTTTCGAACTTTCTCCGGCCGAACCCACTCGGAAGGGCGGTGCGGTGCGGCTGTCCGGGTTGTCGCACCCCTGAGTGAACACGGTCCGTCGTCGATACCGCATCGGGTGAAAATTCCTCAAGTCCCCTGTGGATGGTGAAGATCTGGTCCACAGTGGACGAATATGGGCGCGTTCCACTGCCTGAACTCGACCGGCGCGGGCCCGTCTCCTCGTCCGGGGCGACCAAGGGATGATGCGCGGCACCGACGAAGTGCTTAAGCCGTTGGGGTGAAGATGGGCTGGCTTGACCGGCCCATCCGACGTCTTCCCGCGCTGGCGCCGTCATCCCGCTCCCACGCAGACGAAGCCCAGCTCACCGTGGCGGGCCTGCGCGTCCGCAAGCGCTTGCGCAGGTCGGGCCAGGTCGGCGTGCAGGTCGATCATGAGGTCGACGACCCGGTCGTCGGGCACGGACCGCACGCTCTCCACGACCACGCGCGCCCCGCGCCGCAGCAACACGCGCGCCAAACCCGACTCGCACGCGGACAACACCACTATCGGGGGAACTTTGGCGAGGCTGTCCAAGTCGTGTCCGTGCAAAGGGCCATCTTCAAGTTGCAAATAGGAGAAAAGCTCGTCTTGACGCACGCCGTGCGCGGCGATGTGCACGACATCGGCTTGCGCCATTCCCGACAACGCGCCGTCCACGGTGGAGCGGAACTCGCCGCCGTGCGCCCGCCGCAACGACTCCACCTCCCGCTGCGCGTGCCGGAGGTCCGGCCCGGCCACCCACAACCGCCTGCCCAGCGCCAACGGTCGCGAGTGGGCCCGGAACCAGCAGCCCGCCGACGGCGCCACGGACACCGCCCGGCCACGCGCCGACGGCAGCGCCGCCCACGGCAGCCGCGCCAGCTCCGGGCTGGGCACGACCACCAGCCCGCGATCGCCGGCGGGGCGCAGCAGGCGGTCCAACTCGGCCACGGCGTGCGGTGCGGTCGCCGGAAAACCGGTCACCGCGGGTGATGCGGTGGCCAGCGAAATCGCTCGAACGTGTCGAGCCGCGGTTCGGGCGTCCCCGCAGTCGTGCAACCTGACCCGCCCGGCCGCGACCGACACCGCCACCAGCCGACCCCGGTGGCTGATGAACATCAGCAGGGCCCGGTCGCCCAGCGCGCCCAGCACGTCCGACAGCGGCACGACCGGTTCGCGGGCCGGCCCCGCCGCGAACGAGAGCCTGCGGACCTCCCGCTCCAGGTACGCGACCCGGTCCTGGTCGCCCCGCACGCGCGCCAGCCGCAGCTCCGCGCGCACCTCGCCCACCTCGGGCGTCGGCGCGGGCGCCGCGGCGCGGCGGCGTTCGCCCCAGTGCAGGACCGCTCGGGCGTCGGTGCTGTCGAGGGCGTGGTCGAGGGCGATGTCCACGAGTTCTCCGCTGGTGGTGGTGTCGTGCAGGGCGAGTCCCGCGCGGCACGCGGCGACCGCGTCCCGGCGTGTGGTGGCCAGGCGGGCCCGGGCGAGCCAGCCGGCGGCCCTGGACCGAGTGGTGCCGCGGTGCCTGCGGGCGGCGGCTTCCGCGGGGAGGAGGGCGAGGCGCAGTTCGGCCGCGTCGTCGTGGTGGCCGTGCTCGTCGCACGCGGCCGCGACCGCGCTCGCCGCCGCGATCACGTCTGCTGGGGTGGGGGTGTTCGTCAGGCCAGAGGTGTTCGAAGGGCTGGGGGTGTTCGAAGGGGCGGGGGTGTTCGTCGGGTCGAGCACGTTCGTCGGGCCGGGGGCGCCCACCGGGGTCGGTGGACCGGCCGGCGTTGGTGGACTGGCCGGGGGTGGTGTGCCCGCCCGGCCGGGAGTGCTTGTCGGAACGGGTGCGGGCGTCGAGCCGGATGCGCCTGCCCGCAGGGCGATCGCCTGCGCGACCGGCACCCAGAACGACCGGTTCGCGGCGCGGAACGACGCCTCCGCCTCCGCGGCCAGCGCGCGTGCCGTGACGGGGTCGTCGTCGCGCAACGCGCAGCGCGCCGCGAGCAGCAGGGCTTCCGGCACGCGCGTCGTGACGGCGGCCCTGAGCACGGCGTTCGCTTCCCGCACCAGTCCGGTGCTGAGGAGCGCTTCCGCGCGGTCGACCAGGGCTCGCGTGCGTTCGGGGGTCATGCGACGAACCACGGGGTGGCGCGGCGACCGGCCGGACCGTCCAGCACGAACCTGACCGGGCCGAACGGCACGCCGTCCAGGTGGAACCAGCCCGTGCGGTCGACCGCCGCCCGGACCTCGCCGCCCGGCCACCGCGCCGTGGCCAGCGCGCAGGGGCGGGGGGCGAGGCCGGTGGCGTGCAGGCCGCCGTCGGCGTGGTCGAGTTGGAGGTCCAGGCCGGCGAACCGCAGGGTCCGGGTGGCGCACCGACCACGCGTACCGGGTGGCGTGACCAGGGCGGAGTCGGTGAGCAGGCGCAGCGGGACCGCGTCCACCCGTTCGGCCAGGGCGTCGGCGGCCCGCGCGGCCAGGTCGTCGGGGGCGGGGTCGAGGTGGTCGACCAGGTGGGCGAGGGCGTCGAGCAGCAGGCGGTCGGGGGTCACCGGGCCACCTCCACGCCGATGCGGCGGCGCAGCACCGCCAGGCACCGGCCGCGCGTGGGGCCGAGGCTGTTGACCGGGATGCCGACCGCCTCGGCGACCTGCGTGAACGACAGCTCCGGCGCGAACGCGGCCAGCCGCAGGATCTCGCGGCACCGGTCGCCCAGGGTCGCGTAGGCGCGCCAGAGCCGCGCGTCGGCCTCGCCGGTCAGCAGGGCGTCCTCGGGGGTCGGCGCGGTGTTCCCGAAGGCCGGCGCGGTGTTGCCCGTCGGCGCGCGGTCGGGTGGTTGCCACAGGTCGGTGGGGGCTTCGCGGCCGCGCAGCCGCAGTACGGCCAGCGACTCGTGCCGGGCCGTGGTGACCAGCCAGGCGCCCAGGCGGTCCGGGTGCCGGATGCGGGTCAGGTTCTCGGCCAGCGCGAGCCACGTGGTCTGGCAGACGTCGGCCGCGTCCTCCGGGCCCAGCCGGTGCGAGCGGGGCACCGCCCAGACCAGGCGCACGTGCCTGCGGACGACCTCCTGCCACGCGGTCTCGTCGCCGCCGTGGGCGAGGGTGAGCAGTTCGGCGTTGGTTCGATCTTGCACGTTCCTTGAGAGCGAGCCGTCTGACCTGGGGATACAGCTGCCGCACGATGGTGTGGTGCTGGGAACCGAAGATCGTCGCGGTGCGTCGCTACTCGGTTCGCAGGCCGGTCGGGAGGATCGCCGAGCGCAGCGCCGGCAGCGTGCACAGCGACACCGCGAGCACGATGACCACCGCCGAGCCGACCGTGGTGGCGACCTCGGTCCACTCGACCCGGAACCGGCCGCTGGGCGCGACCAGCCACGCCGTGCCCAGGCCGATCGGGACGGCCAGGCCGGTGCCGAGCGCCGCGGGCACGGCCGACTGCCACAGCGCGGACACCGCGAGCACCCGGTGCGGCACGCCGTTCGCGGCGAGCACGGCCGTGGGCCGGGAGCGTTCCAGGACCTGGTCGGCGGCCGCCGCCGCGAGCCCCACCACGGCGAGCAGGGTGAGCAGCGCCGAACCGCCGATCACGCCGCCGCGCAGGGACGTGAACAGCTCGACCTGCCCCGCCTCGAACGGCCGGCGCAGCGTCACCGCCCGGTCCACGCGCCCGGTCGCGGCCAGCAGGCGGTCGCCGAACGACTCGTCCGGCGCGCCGCGCACGACCAGTTCGACCGGCGGGAGGGCCGACAGCACGGGGTCCGCGCCACCCGCGACGAACAGGCCCGGCGGCCCGGCGGCGCCCTCGACCGGCCGGTGCCGGGGCACGACCCACCGCTGCCCCTCGACGACCACCTCGGTGCCCGGCGCCGGGCCGTCACCGACCAGGTAGGCCGAGCCGGGCGCGCAGTCGTCGACCCGCAGGCGCTCGGCGAGCTCGGCGCAGTCGGTGCTGAGCAGCGACGCGCCCGCCGTGCGGTACCGGCGCACCTCGCTGACCCGCCCCACGCCGCCGACCAGCGCGATCGACTCCTCCAGCGACCGCAGCGGGGTGTGCCGGGACAGGTCGAGCACCCACCGGTCGGGCTCGTCCACCGGCGGCGCGGCGCTGACCTGCGCGGCCACGCCGAGCAGCACCTGCAGCGTCAGCGAACCGGTCAGGACCACCACCACACCGGACAGCACGCGGGGCGTGCCGGTGTCGAAGCGGAGCGCGCGCAGGGCCAGCAGCGGCGCGACACCGTCCGGCTGGAGGCGGCGGGCGACCTGCCCGACCAGCCACGGCAGCACCGCGCCCGTGCCCGCCAGGACCAGCGCGATGCCCAGGCCGAGGCCCACGGCCACGCGCGAGTCGGTCATCGCCTCCCAGAAGTCGCCGACCACCGTGATCACCACCAGCACGGCGGTGCCGGCGCCGAGCAGCGCGAACCGCCACCACGCCCGCCGGGCGGGTGGGCGGACCTCGCGGACCAGGCCCAGCGGGCCCAGTTCCTCGGTGCGCAGGGCGAGCAGCGCGGACCCGACCGCGACCACCGGCACGCCCAGCCCGACCAGGGCGCCCAGCAGCGGGTCGGGCAGCAGGTCCGTCGGGAAGAAGCCGACGCCCTCGACCTCGACGAACCGGGCCAGCGGCCGGGCGGCGAAGAACAGCGCCACGCCGACGAACAGGCCGAGCACCGCCCCGGCCAGCGTCTCGCCCGCCGCGAACCGGCGCAGCTGCCGGTGCGACGCGCCGACCAGGCGGATCGCGGCGAGGCGCCGCGCGCGGCCGGTGGCGCCGAGGCGGGTGGCGACCACGACGAAGATCCCGAGCGGCACCAGCAGGGCGCTGATCGCGGCGAGCATCAGCAGGCGGTACGCGGGCAGCAGCGTGTACCGCGGCAGGTCACCGCCGAAGCCGGTGGCGTCGGCGGCGTCGTCCAGGTGGACCTGCGACAGGCCCGCGTAGAAGAGCAGCGACTTCGGCCTGGGCAGGCCGGCGTCGGCGATCACGCCGATGACGCTCTCCGGGAACAGGGCGCGGACGGCGTCGTCCGCGCGCATGAGGTCGAGCAGTTCGGGCGAGACCACCAGCTCACCCGGGCCCGGGATGCGGCCGACCCCGGGTGGGGCGGGCGCGTCGGGCGTGGTGGCGGCCAGCTCGACGCCGTTGATCCCGCGGCCCTGCCACGGGACGGTGACCCGGCGGACCTTGAGCACGGCCGGCCCGTCACCGGTGGCGGTGACGGCCGCGGCCCGCACCCGCTCCGACTTGGCCTCCCGGGCGGGGCCGACCGAGGCGGCCAGCAGCAGCACGGTCACGCCCAAACCGACGCCGGTCGCGGTGAGCGCCAACCTCGCCCAGGACGTCCGGCTGCCCCCGACGGCCAGCCGGACGCCCAGGGCCAGGTCGGCGACCCACCTCGTCATCGGGATGCACCCCGCCCGCTCCGGTGGACCGCTCGTGGGATGTCTTCGAGAGTCGTCACACTGGTAAAGACGCTTCACGATGCGGCCGCGTGGCCTCGGGCGGGGTTGTTGCCGGGGATTGGTTCGTGGGCGGGGTCGATGCCTGCCCGCGCGCGGGACGGGGCTGGGCGGGACAGGGCTGGGCGGGCGGTGGCGCGGGCGTCGACCTCGGCGGTGCCGGGGACCGGTGGGTGGCGCGGTGCTCGGTTGGGTGGTGCGGTGCTCGGCCGAGCTGGTGGGGCGTTCGCCGGTTCGGACGTGCCCCCGTGTCGCGGAGCCGTGGCCGGCTCCGGTCGGGGGTGGTCGCCAGGGCCGGCGACCACCCCCGACCGGTCACCTCGGACGAGGTCACTCGGCGCGCAGGCCGAGGGCACCCGTCGCCCGGTGCAGGGACGGCAGCGACAGCAGCGTCACGACCAGCACCATCAGCGCCGCCGTGCCGCTGAGCACCGCGATCCCCGCCCAGTCCAGGACGATCGGCTGGGTGATCACCCGCAGGAGCAGGATGCCCAGACCGCCGCCCACCACGACGCCGGCAACCAGGGCGAGCAGCAGCGGCACGGCGTTCTGCCACAGCAGCGAGCGCGCCAGGGTGCTCCTCGGCACGCCGCCGGCGGCCAGCACCGCCAGGGGGCGCCTGCGCTCGCGGACCTGTTCCAGGCCCAGGACCAGGAGGCTGGCGCCGGCCATGAGCAGGGTGATCAGCGAGCCCGCCAGCAGGGCCTGCCGGATGCTGCGGAACTCCTCCACCCGCTGGGGGACGCCCGTGTCGCCGAAGTACGACGCGTAGGTGCGCCACGTCAGCGGTGCCAGGGCGTTGCGGACCCGCTCGGCGACGTCCGGCTGCGCCGGGTCGACCAGCACCAGCACGCTGGCGTGGGCGTCGGCCTGCGGCAGGTCCGCGGCCACCGACGGCGTCACCATCAGGCCGGTGCGGTTGCTCATGACGGTGTTGTTCGGCTTGGCCTCGACGTACCGCGGCACCGTCCACTCAGGACCCGACTCCTCGGGGTCGTCGCGCACGACGGTGTACACCGCGCCCGGCCGCGGGGCCGGGGAGGTGCCGTTGACCGTGTGGTCGCCGTCCACGAAGAACGCGTCACCGTCCCGGCAGGACGGCACCTCCGCGTAGGCGCGCAGCACCTCGCACGTGCCGATGGTCACCGCCTGGTAGTCCTCCGCGCCGCGGCGCAGCGTCACGCTCCGCGTCGGGTGCACCCGCTCCACGCCGACCGACCGCTCCAGCGCCGCCACGGTCTGCTCGGCCAGCCCCGGGACCGCGTTGGACAGGTGGACCTCGACCCGGCTCAGGTCGACCTCCGGGACCGGCTCGTCGACGAGCCGGCTCTCGGCGCTCGCCATCACCGACTGCAGGGCGATGCCGCCGGCCAGCACCACGGCCACGCCGCCGACCACGCGGGCGGCCGTGCCGCTCTCCAACTGGAGCCTGCGCACGGCGAGCTGCCACGACGGCGCGCCACCGCGCAGCCGGCCGACCACCCGTTCGACCAGCCACGGCAGCATCAGCGGGATGGACAGCAGGAGCAGCACGATGCCGGCGATCAGGACCGGTTCCGACGCCCTGCCCCGCTCGCCGCCCATCGCGTCGGACTGCGACAACAGCGCGGCCGAGCCCAGGAAGATCGGCAGCACCCGCCACCACAGCACCCGCCGCACCGGCTTCGCGTGGCGCACCACGCCCAGCGGCTCGACCACCGTGCGGCGCATCGCGATGATCGCCGTGGTCACGGCCAGCACGGGCACCAGCACGGCGATCAGCGCCGCGAGCGGCGGCGACGGGGTCAGGTCCTCGACGAACACGCTGATGCCGAGCAGCCGGACGTCCTCCACGAACCGGCGTCCGAAGAGGAACAGCGCGGCACCCACCGCCAGCCCGATGAACGCCCCGAGCAGCGCCTCGCCCGCCGCGATCCGCCGCACGCGCCGCGCGCCCGCGCCGACCAGCCGCAGCGCCGAGAGCCTGCGGTCGCGCTCCGCGCCCGCGAGCCGGGTGCTGATGCCCACGAACACCAGCACGGGGAACAGCAGGGCGACCACGCCCACCAGGATCATCAGCGACAGGACCGGGTCCAGGCTGCGCTCCCGCAGCGCACCGCCGAACCCGACGATCGCGTTGTCCTCCTCTTCGAGCACGGTCGGATCGCCCGCGTAGAACAGCAGGTCGTTCGGCGCGTTCAGGCCGGCCCGGTCGATCGTGCCGAGCACCCGCTGCGGGAACCGCTCGCGCAGCACCGCGCCCTCGGGCGAGGCCAGCAGCTCCGCCAGGGCGGGCGAGAGGAAGACCTCGCCGTCGCCGGGGAGCCGCGGCAGGCCCGGCGGCACCGGCGCGCCCGGCCCGCCCGCCTTCACGAACCGGCCGGCGATCGACTCGCCGCGGTACTCGGTGAACCAGGAGACCTGGAACAGCGCGCGGTCGCGGTCGAGGTCCCGGCCCGGCTCCGGGTGCACCGCCTGGGTCGCGGCCGCCCGGGCGTCCCGCTCGGCCAGCACGGTCGTCATCGACGAGGCGGCCAGCAGCACGGCGACGCCGATGCCGATGCCCGCCCCGGTCAGCACGAGCCGGACCCACGACGTGCGGCCGCCGCCGAGGGCGAGCCGGACGCCGAGCGCCAGGTCGGACCACCACCGCCTCACCGGACCGGCTCCATCTCGCGCGACCGGCCGTCGCGCACCACGACCTCGCGGTCGGAGTACGCCGCCACGCGCGGCTCGTGCGTCACCAGCACCACGGCCGCGTCGGTCTCCTTGGCGGCGGTGACCAGCAGCTGCATCACGCGCTCGCCGTTGAGGGAGTCGAGCGCGCCCGTCGGCTCGTCGGCGAACACCACCCGCGGACCGGTCACCAGGGCCCGCGCCACCGCCACCCGCTGCCCCTGGCCGCCGGAGGTCTCGCCGGGGCGCTTGTCCGCCACGTCGGCGACCTCCAGCCGCTCCAGCCACTCCCGGGCGCGCGACTCGGCCTCCCGCCGCTTCACCGAGCCCAGGCGCAGCGGCAGGGCCACGTTCTCCAGGCAGCTCAGCTCCGGCACCAGCTGCCCGAACTGGAACACGAAGCCGAAGTCGGTGCGCCGCAGCTCGCTGCGCGGGCCGTCACCCAGCGCGCTCAGCTCCACGTCCCGGTAGCGCACCGTGCCCCGATCGGGCTGGAGGATGCCCGCCAGGCAGTGCAGCAGGGTCGACTTGCCCGAGCCCGAGGGGCCCATCACGGCGACGACCTCGCCGGCGTGCACGCGCAGGCCCGCGCCGTCGAGCGCCGGGGTCGGCCCGAACGACTTGTGCAGGTCGACCGCTTCGAGCAGGGCGTTCACCGGGTCACCGCCGTCTTCAGCTGGCCGAGGCGCGCGGCGGTCAGCTCCAGCCAGCGCAGGTCGGCTTCGAGGTGGAACAGGGCGTGGTCGCAGATCAGCTGGTCGGCCAGGTCGCCGTCGGCCTTCCGCCTGGTCAGCTCGCGCATCGCGGCCAGGTGCGCGGTGCGCTGGACGTCGAGCACCTCGTCGGCGCTGCGGCCGGAGAGCAGGGCCAGCACGACCTTGGTGTAGAGGGTGTTCTGGAGGTAGGGCTCCGGCTTCTCCGGGGTGCCGAGCCAGCGCTCCACGTCGGTCACACCCGCGCCCGTGATCGCGTACCGCTTGCGCTCCGGACCGTCGCCCGCCTCGACCCCGGCCTCCTCGACGAGACCGTTGCGGAGCAGGCGCGACAGCGTCGTGTAGACCTGCCCGTAGTGCAGCGGCCGGTCCTGGCCGAAGCGCTCGTCGTAGGCCCTCTTCAGGTCGTACCCGTGCCGCGGACCCTTCTCCAGCAGGCCCAGCAGGGTGTGTCCGATTGACATGGGACCGACTATACACACGATGTATACACAGGGTTCATAACCCGATCGGGCGAAAGGAGAGTGTCACCCGAAAGGGCAGAAGGGCTAACCGGCTAAAACCATTTGACGGTTACTTCGCCACATCGGGACCTTCCGGCGCCTACAGTGGAGGGGTGACTGGTCTGGCGGCCGGCTGGGACCACGCGGCTTTCCCGCAGGGTCGAGCCGGCGATGCGGAACACGATGTGGAGCTGCTGCTCGCTTTCCTGAACACCCGAGACCTAGAGCTCGGCACGGACGTCCTGGACAGTGCCGCCGCCTGGCGCGCGTGGGTCACCGAACGCGGCCTCGGCCGGCCGGGCGAACTGCCCGAGGTCCGTGCCGCCCGGAACTCGCTGCGGGCCTCGCTGGGCGAACGGCACGACGGACCCGATCCCACCCCCGCCGCGGGCCTGGTCCGCGTCGACCTCAGCCGCGGCGTGCCGACCATGTCCGGCACCGACGCCCTGGGCGCGGTGCTCGGCGCGGCGGCGCGGCTGGCGGTGCTGGGCTCGTGGGAGCGGTTCAAGATCTGCCAGGCGGACGACTGCCGGTGGGCGTTCTTCGACCGCTCGCGCAACCGCTCGCGCACCTGGTGCTCGATGCAGACGTGCGGGAACCGGGAGAAGGCGCGCAACTGGCGCGAACGCCGCGCCCTGAGCGTGACCTGACCGCCGTCCGCACGTCCGGCGCGGGGTCGTGGGCGTTGAACCCGGGGGTCGTGAACGTTCGACACGAGGGTCGTGAGCGTTCGACTCGCGGGGTCTGAGCGCATGACACGCCGGGGCTGAGCGCATGACACGCCGGAGCTGGAGGCATGACACGCGTGCGTTCGGTGCCGGCGGGTCTCAGACGACCAGCTGGCCGACGGTGTAGATGAGCAGGCCCGCCAGGGCGCCCACGACCGTGCCGTTGATGCGGATGAACTGCAGGTCGCGACCGACCTGCAGCTCGATCTTGCGCGAGGTCTCCTCGGCGTCCCAGCGCTCGACGGTGTCGGTGATCAGCGTGGTGATCTCGTCGCGGTAGTGCGTCACCACGTACGCCGCCGCGCCCTCGACCCACCCGTCGACCTTCGCGCGCATCGACTCGTCCCCGACCAGCCTGCGCCCGAACGACAGCAGGCCCTCGCGCACGCGCCGCCGCAGCTCGGAGGACGGGTCCTCGGCCGCGTCGAGCAGCATCTTCTTCGCCGTGCCCCACGCCGAGCCGATGAGCCGCTGCACGTCGGGGTGCCCGACGACCTGCTGCTTGACCTGGTCGGCCCGCTGCATGGTGGCCGGGTCGGTGCGCAGGTCCTCGGCGAACTCGATCAGGAACTGGTCCACCGCGAGCCGCATCGGGTGGTTGACGTCGGTCTTCACCGCCCACGCGAAGTTCAGCAGCTCGGTGTAGACCTTGTCGCCGAGCAGCGAGTCCACGAACTTCGGCGACCACGTGGGCGCGCGCTGGGTGACCACGCTCATGACCTTGTCGTAGTTGTCCCGCACCCAGTCGTAGGCGCGGTCGCACACCAGGTCCACCAGCTTGTGGTGCGCCCCGTCGGCCAGCACCTGCCCGAGCAGCCTGCCCAGCGGCGGCCCCCACGGCCGGTCCACCAGCCGCCGCGCGATCGCGTGCTCGACCACGGCCTGCACGTCCTCGTCGCGCAGCACGGTCACCGCGCCGCGCACCACGTTGGCCAGCTCGGACGTCACCCGCTCGGCGTTCTCGGGCCGGACCAGCCACTCGCCCAGCCGCCGCGCCACCTCGACCCGCCGCAGCTTGTCCCGCACCACCGCCTCGGACAGGAAGTTCTGCCCGACGAACGACCCCAGCGCGTCGCCGAAGGCGTCCTTGCGGGTCGGGATGATCGCCGTGTGCGGGATCGGCAGCCCCAGCGGCCTGCGGAACAGCGCCGTCACGGCGAACCAGTCGGCGAGCGCGCCGACCATGCCCGCCTCGGCGGCCGCGCGCACGTACCCCACCCAGGCCGGTCCGCCCTCCTCGAACAGCAGCGCGACGACGAAGACCACCGTCGCGGCGGCGAAGAACCCGGTGGCCACGAGCTTCATCCGGCGCAGGCCACGGCGCTTGAGCTGGTCAGCGGCGGTCAGTTGCTCCACACCGCCATTGTCCGTGAAGATGCGCAGTCGTGCGGGTACCAGCGCTAGTCCCCAGGTTGCGGCCGTTCACCTCGACGATCTTCGCGGAGATGACCGCGTTGGCGAACCGCACCGGGGCGGTGAACCTCGGGCAGGGCTTCCCGGACACCGACGGCCCGGCCGGGATGCTCCGGGTCGCCAAGGACGCCATCGACGGCGGCGTCAACCAGTACCCCCCGGGCCCCGGCACGCCGGAGCTGC
Source organism: Saccharothrix syringae (assembly GCF_009498035.1). Lineage (NCBI taxonomy): Bacteria > Bacillati > Actinomycetota > Actinomycetes > Pseudonocardiales > Pseudonocardiaceae > Saccharothrix > Saccharothrix syringae. Next base: position 10,575,438 of record NZ_CP034550.1, on the reverse strand, counting down.
GGCAGGCGATCGCGGAGCACCGGGCCCGCTACGGCACCCACTACGACCCCGACACCGAGGTCCTGGTCACGGTCGGCGCCACCGAGGCCATCGCCGCCTCGCTGCTCGCGCTGGTCGAGCCCGGTGACGAGGTCGTGCTGATCGAGCCCTACTACGACTCGTACGCGGCGTCGGTGGCGCTGGCGGGCGCGACGCGGCGCACCGTCGGCCTGGTCGAGGAGCCCGGCACCGGTCGCCTCGGCCTGGACGTGGCGGCGCTGGCGGCGGCGTTCGGGCCGCGGACCAGGGCGGTGCTGGTCAACACGCCGCACAACCCCACCGGCACCGTGCTCAACCGCGACGAGCTGGCCGCGATCGCGCGGCTGTGCGTCGAGCACGACGTGGTGGCCATCACCGACGAGGTGTACGAGCACCTGGTGTTCGACGACCGCGAGCACGTGCCGCTGGCCACGTTCCCGGGCATGGCCGAGCGCACCGTGACGATCTCCGGCGCGGGCAAGTCGTTCAACTGCACGGGCTGGAAGATCGGCTGGGTGTGCGCGCGGCCCGAGCTGGTCGCGGCGGTGCGCGCGGCCAAGCAGTTCCTGACCTTCGTGGGCGGCGCGCCGTTCCAGCCCGCCGTGGCCCACGCGCTGCGCCACGAGCAGGCGTGGGTGGCGGACCTGCGGGCGTCCCTGGAGGACAAGCGGTCGCGCCTGGCCGCCGGGCTGGCCGAGGCCGGGTTCGCGGTGCGGCCCAGCGAGGGCACCTACTTCATCACCGCGGACGTCCGCCCGCTCGGCTTCGACGACGGTGGGCAGCTGTGCCGGGAGCTGCCCGGGCGGATCGGCGTCGCGGGCGTGCCCGTGCAGGTGTTCACCGACCACCCGGACCGGTGGCGGCACCTGGTGCGCTTCGCGTTCTGCAAGCGCGACGAGGTGCTCGACGAGGCGATCGCCCGGCTGCGCAAGCTAGGCGCCTGAGCGGACCCGCGCGCGGGCGCCCGCCAGCCGGTCCTGCACCAGCGCGTGCCGGAACTGGTAGGCGGCGCCCGCCTGGCGCAGCACGCCGAGCTTGCGGGCGTCCTCCAGGAACAGCGTCAGCTCCCACGGCAGCCTGCCGCGCACCGCCAGCCAGATCCGCGCCACGGTGAACCACCACCAGCGCAGGTGCAGCACGGACAGCGTGAAGCCGAGCAGCAGGCCGCACGCCAGGCCCAGGCCCACCATGCCGGTCTGGTACGGCCCGAACACCAGGCCGGCCGCCGCGCCGAACACCACGGCCAGCACCAGCGAGCCGGTCCACACCGCGACGCGGTCGCGCGCCATGGTCCACCTCGGGCTCGACGGGTGGGTCAGCTCGGCGTTGTCGGCCAGCGCGAACCGCAGCGCCGCCGCCACCGCGATGCCCAGGCCGACCACCAGGCCCGCGGACAGCCCGTACAGCGCCCAGAACACCAGACCGACGGCCGTGCCTAGCACGCCGCTGACCACGACCAGGCTGCGCCACACGCCGAGCCGCGGCTTGGGCGAGCGCAGCCGCGAGGCGTGCAGGGCGGCCACCGCGACGACCAGGCCGGCGCCCAGGCCCGTGACCGGGGCCAGCTCCGGCGTGCTCGCGTACGCCATCAGCCACGCCACGCCGAACCCGCCGATCAGGCCCAGCGACAGGGCGCCGAGCGCCGCCAGCCACGGGCCGCGGACCGAGCGCCGCAGGTCCCACCAGGCCAGCTCGCGCACGCCGCGGTCGCACATCTGGGTGGCCAGGAACGCCAGCCAGCGCCGGGCCCGCTCCCGCGGCCACACCTGGCTCGCCCGGACCTGGTGGGCCACGCCCCGGTCGCCGAACGAGCCCGCGACCAGCGCGTCCACCAGGTGGTCCTCGATCGCGCGGCGGTCGGGGAAGCGGGCGCGGTCCAGCAGCTCGCTCGGCTCGCCGTAGGCGTACACCACGCCCGCGAGCCACACCGCCAGCGGCGTGCACAGCGCCTCGGCCAGGCGGCCGTCCGGCTCGTCGCGCAGGTGCAGGAAGATCGGCTCCCAGCGGGCCGCGGTCACCGGGTCGGCGGTCGACCGCAGGTAGCCCGCGATCTCCTCGTGGTCCAGCGGCTGGAGCTGCACGACGTGGGCGCCGGCGACCGGGGTGCGCGCGTCGGCGAACTCCTCGGTGCGGCAGGTCAGCACCAGCGGCTGGGACCTCGGGAACGCCCGGTTGACGCGGTCGAGCGCGTCGGCCCGCTGCGCGGCGGGCACCTGGTCGAGGCCGTCGAGCACCGGGAACACCCGCCGCTGCTCCACCAGCAGCTCGCCCGCGTAGCTGCCGTACAGCTCGGTGTTGCGCAGCGCCGGGTGGTCCTCGTAGAGGCGGCGGGTCATCCAGGTGCGCACGTCCTCCACGCCCGGGTCCCAGGTGGACAGCGGGAGCAGGAACGGCACCGGCTCGCCGGCGCGCCGGTCGAGCAGGCCGATGGTGAGCAGCATCGCCGTGGTGCTCTTGCCCGCGCCCGGGTCGCCGAGGAACACCATGCGCCCGCCGCTGCGCCGGAACGCGCCGAGCACGCCGTCGCTGTGGCCGGGTTCGCCCTCCAGCGCGCTCCAGTGCAGGTCGAGGAGGTGGTCCTCCAGGCCGCGGGCGCGGCACTCCTCGTTCCACTGGGTGTGCAGGGCCCTGGCGAGCGCGCTCGCGGCGGCGTCGAGGTTGTCGTCGGTGGCCAGGCCGGCGGCGCGCCTGCGGTGCAGCCACGGGTCCAGCGCGGCGAGCAGCACGAGGAAGGCCACGGCCAAACCGATCAGCCACACGTCGGGGTCGATGCCGTAGTCGGTGACGAAAAGGCCCGCCGTCGTGAGCACGGCGGCCAGCACGCACCCGGTCAGCACGGCCCGCTGGCGGAATCTGGACACGACGGCATCATGGCTCACCGAGCGCTTAAGGGTGACTTAAGGTGGTGAGGTGATCACCATTGTGTCGTGCGTACCCTCGATCGTGTGATCTGCCCGAAATGCCAGGACCTCATGCAGACCATCACCCGCGGTTCCGTGCACATCGAGCAGTGCGAGAACTGCCACGGCGTCTTCCTCGACGGCGGTGAGCTGGAGCAGATCATCGCCGCCGAGCGGGCGCACTACGCGCCGCCCTACCGGCCGGAGGGCGCACCGGTGACGGCCGTGGTCGAGCGGGCCCCGGAGCAGGACGGCGACCAGGCGCCCGCCGGGCAACCGGTGGTGCAGCCGGTGGCACCGCCGGCCGCGGGTCCGCCGCCGCCCTACCAACCGCCGCCCTACCAGCCCCCACCCGCGTACCAGGCGCCACCCGGAACGCCGCCCCCGCCGCCCGCGCACCCCGGCTACCACGACCCGTACTACGGGCACCGCCGCCGGCGCAGCTTCCTGGAGGAGCTGTTCGACTGACGGACTCGCGGTGCCCGGGTGGAGGACACGCGGTGCCGGAGCGGAGGACACGCGGTGTCCGAGTGGAGGACTCGCGGGGCTAGAGGGGCCAGGTGTGGGGGGTGTCGGGCAGGGCGAAGTACTGGGTGGTGGGGGTGGCGGTGAAGGTGAAGTGGTGCCGTCGGGGCCTGCCCAGTGAGCGCCACTGGTCGTAGGCCGCCTCGGCGAGGTCCCACAGGCGGCGGGGGCCGCCCTGGTCGACGGTGGCGCCGCGGTGGCGCACCCAGGAGCCGTCGGGGTGGGCCAGGCGCGGCGGGTCGCCCGCGGTGACGACGTCGGGCAGGGCCAGGCCCGCGAAGAACTCGAAGCCGCGCGCCGGGTCGAGCACCATGGCCGCCGACAGGGGCGTGCCGCGCGAGCTGCCCGGTTCGGCGGTCAGGGCGTGCCCCAGGGCCTCGTCGGCCCACCCGGCGTGGTGGGCGCGCAGCGGCATGAAGCGGCCGTCCTCGGCCATCACCGGGCCGGTGGCCACGCCGTCGCGGACGGTCAGCCGGACCAGGCCGGCGCCGATGGGCCGGTTGAACGTGGTGACGACGAGCCCGCCGGGCGCGGTCTGGGCGAGCCACGCGGGCGGGACGCGGGAGACGGCGCACGTGCCCAGGACGCGGTCGTAGGGCGCCCGCGGCGGGTGGCCCTGCTCGCCGTCGCCCGCGACGCACGTGGGGGAGTAGCCGGCGGCGGTCAGGCGGTCGCGCGCCCGCGCCAGCACGCCGGGGTCCACGTCGATCGACGTCACGCGGTCCGCGCCCAGGACGTGGGTGAGCAGCGCGGCGTTGTAGCCGGTGCCGGTGCCGATCTCCAGCACCCGCGAGCCCGCCGGGGCGTCCAGCGCCTCCAGCATGATCGCCATGATCGCGGGCATGCTCGACGAGCTGGTGGGCACGCCGACCACCGGACCACCGGCGAGTGCTTGCTCCCACGCGCGGTCGTCGCCGTTCAACTGGGTCACGCACACCTGGTTCCGGTAGACCAGCGCCAGGTGGTCCGGGTGGTCGCGGGTGACCGCATCCCAGGTGCCGTCCGGCCGCTGCACGAAGAAGCCCGGCAGGAACGCGTGCCTCGGGACCTCGCGAAACGCCTCGACCCAGCGCGGGTCGCGCAGCACGCCCGCGGCCGTGAGCGAATCGACCATCGCGTCGCGCAGCCTCGCCGCAGGGTCCACCCGCCCACCGTAACCCGGTGAGCGAGGCCACGCCCCCGTTGCTAGCAGTCCGCTTGCAGGAGCTAGCACTCCGGCGTACCGTCGAATACGGATCGAGGAGGTGCCGCAAAGTTGGACAAGCCCATCGACAAGGCGGTGGCCGACCTCGGCCGCGACATCGGCGAGTACATCCGCCAGCAGCGCAGCACCGCGAAGATCTCGCTGCGGCAGCTGGCCAGGCTCGCCGGCGTCTCCAACCCGTACCTGAGCCAGATCGAGCGGGGCCTGCGCAAGCCGAGCGCGGAGATCCTGCAGCAGATCGCGAAGGGACTGCGGATCTCGGCCGAGGCGCTCTACGTCGAGGCCGGGATCCTGGAGCAGCGCGAGGGCGGTGCGCTCGCGGACGCCATCGTCACCGCGCCCGACCTGACCGAGCGGCAGAAGCAGGTGCTGCTCGACGTCTACGAGTCGTTCCGGCGCGAGAACGCCGCCAACCACCAGGCCGGGCCCGCCACCGGGCCCGCCACCTAAGACCGAGCCGGAGGAGTGATCGGCATGCCGAACCTGCCCACCACCGAGGAGCTGCGCAAGGCCGGCGAGCAGGCGGTCGCCGCCGCCCGGACCCCGCTGCTGGCCGCGCTCGGCGCGGGCGACCTGGCCGCCAAGGCCGTCGTCGAGGCGCTGAACAAGGCCCGCGAGCGGGCCGAGTCGGCCAAGCAGGCCGCCGGGTCGACCGACTTCACGGGTCTCAAGGACAGGTTCGACCCGGCCGAGCTGCGCAAGGTCGTGGACGCCTACACGCAGTCGGCGCTGAACCTGTACCAGTTCCTCGCCCAGCACGGCGAGGAGGCGCTGGAGAAGCTGAAGACCGCGCCGCAGCTCCAGAAGGCCCTCCACCAGGTCGAGGAGGCCGTGGAGACCGCCCAGAAGCGCACCGAGGCCGCGGCCGCCGACGCCCGCGTGGTGGCCGACGACGTGCTCGGCAAGGTCACCCGCCGCACCCGCGCGGCCGGCGAGAAGGCCGCCGGCGACGTCGAGGAGGCCACCCAGAAGCTGGCCGAGGCGGTCGTCGAGGCGGGCGGCGAGGTCGCCCACGAGGTGCGCGCCACCACCCGCAAGGCGGCGGCCCGCACCGCGCCGCGCAAGACCACCGCGAAGACCGGCACCACCCGTGCCGCGGCGGCGAAGCCGGCCGACGGCGGCGAGGCGAAGCCGGCCGACGGCGGCGAGGCGAAGCCGGCCGACGGCGGCGAGTGAGCCACCGGGAACGGGGCGTCCCACCAGGGGCGCCCCGTTCCCGCTGTACCCCGGGTGCGCGGCGCACGTAGTCTGGGGTGCGTGCTGCCCCTACCCCCGCCCTTCAGCCCGCTGTACCTGGACGCTTGGGTCATGCTCGTGGCGTACTACGCCGCGCTGGTCATGGGTGTGTTCGCGTTCGGGCACGCGCTCTCGCAGCGCGCCGACGCGTTCACGGCGGCCGAGCGCATGACCAAGCCCGCCTGGCTCGGCATCACCGGCGGCGGTGCGTTCGCGCTGCTGCTGTTCCACCCCTTCTCCCCGGGTGCCATGTTCTGGCTCGCCGGCCTGGTCGCGGTCACCGTCTACGTCGTGGACGTGCGCCCGCGGCTGATCGAGGTCCAGCGCGGCCCGCGGTGGTGACGCACCGGAGCTTCGGCTCCGGCGACCCGGTCACCCTCGTCGGCCACGGCCTCGGCGCCACCCTCGGTGAGGCGCGCCTGCCCACGTCCGGCCTCAAGGGCACGAAGGTCGTGGTCACCCTCCCGTCGCACGGGGACGCCCCGGACGCCCCGGCCGGGTACTGGGACTACCGGCGGATAGCCGCCGACCTGCGGGAACTCGCCCGCGAGACCCGCGCGACCCGCGCCATCGGCGTGTCCCTGACCTCCGGCGCCCTGCTGTCGCTGCTGGCGCGGGAGCCCGACGCGTTCGAGCGCGTGGTCCTGCTGCTGCCCGCCGTGCTGGACGAGCCGCGGCCCGCGCTGACCCCCGAGGAGATCATCACCGCGGTGGGCGGGCCGCCCGACTACCTGGCGCGGCGCCGGGCCGCGTTCGCCCGGCTGGACGACGCGCTGCGCGCGCTGCCCGGCCAGGCCGCGGTGCCCGACCGCGCGGCGTTGGCGCGGGTCACGGCCCCGGTGCTGGTGGTCGGCGCGACCCGGGACCCGCTGCACCCGGAGGACGTGGCCAAGCAGGTGGCCGCCGCGTTCCCCCGCGGCAGGCTGGAGCTGGTGCCCACCTGGTTGACCCACCGGGGTGACGTGCGCCGGTGGTTGGTCGACTTCCTGCACGGGTAGCCGAAGTGCATGGCCGAACAGAAGAAGATCGCATTCCTGGTCGACTCGGAGGGCATCGAGCAGGCCGAGCTCACCGACCCGTGGCAGCACGTGGAGAAGGCCGGTGCGCTGCCGAGGCTGCTCGCGCCGAAGCTGGGCCGGGTGCGGGCGTTCAACCACCTGACGCCCGCCGACGAGTTCGACGTCGACGTGCCGTTCGCGCACGCCGACCCCAACGACTACGACGCCGTGGTGATCCCCGGCGGGGTCGCCAACTCGGACTTCCTGCGGATGGACCGCGACGCCGTGCGGTTCGTCCAGCAGCACGTGGCCGCGGGCAAGCCGATCGCGTCGATCTGCCACGGGCCGTGGCTGCTGGTCGAGGCCGACGTGGTCCGCGGCAAGGCGCTGACCTCGTGGCCGAGCCTGGCCACCGACATCCGCAACGCCGGCGGCGACTGGGCCGACGAGGAGGTCCGGGTGTGCACCGCCAACGGGTGGACCCTGGTCACCAGCCGCAAGCCCGACGACCTGCCCGCGTTCAACCGCGAGGCGCTGAAGGCGTTCGGGCTGCACGAGGTCTGACCCCGGTGCGACGGCCACGGGGAGCTGCAGCTCCCCGTGGCCGTTCCCGGATCTACAGCCGGGCCCGCGCGTACGCCGCGATGGCGTCGCGGACGTACTCGGCGAACCCCTCGGCGTGCGCGTCGAACCGCGCCTTGAACTCGGGCGAGTCGACGTACAGCCGCCCCAGGCCGGTGTAGGACTCCCGGTCCGGCGTCCAGCTGCGGCACAGCCAGGTGTGGTGCCGGTCGGTCACGTCCAGCGCCCGCGGCGCGTCGGCGGGCACGCCCTCGTCGAACAGGGCGGCGTAGGCGTCGGAGATGCCCTTCCACTCCGCCGTGAACGCGTCGGCGTCGGCCTTCGTCCAGCTCTTCATCCGCCGCTTGCCCTCGTCGACGTGCTCCTGCGCGCCCCCGCCGTAGCGCTCCACCAGCTCCGCCTCGTAGCGGCTCTGGCGCTCGGCGTCGAAACCGTCGAACAGCTCTTCCATCTTCACGCGACAACCCCCTTCCAGTTCCTCGATCGTCTTGGAGACCGTCCTGGCCAGCCGGGCCAGCCGCGCCCGCTCCAGCTCCAGCCACCGCGCGTGGTTGCGCAGCACGTGGACCGGGCTGTGCCGCCCGTCCAGCACCGCCGCGATCGCGTCGAGGCCGAGCCCCAGGTCGCGCAGCAGCAGGATCTGCTGGAGCCGGAGCAGCTGCTCGCGCTCGTAGTAGCGGTAGCCGTTGTCGCCGACCCGCGCCGGTGCGAGCAGGCCGATCGCGTCGTAGTGCCGCAACGTCCGCGAGGTCACCTTCGACATCCGCGCCACCTGCGCGATCGACCAGGCCATGGCCGTCCTCCCTCCTGCCCCGACCACGTTAGGAGTTGACGCAGCGTCAAGGTCAAGCGCGGGCCGGCAGGATGTGGGGTGTGTGGACCATCGCAGGGAGCCTGAAGCCCGTGCCCGCCCTCGACCGGCTGGACCTGGTCGCCGAACCGGTGGCCGCGGCGCTGCGGTCGCTGCCCGACGCCGGGCGGGTCGCCGTCGTCGAGATCGACCCGGAGCTGGCCGACACCGCCGAGTTCTGCGCCCACTACGGCTCGCCGCTGGAGGCGTCGGCGAACTGCGTGGTCGTGGCGGGCAGGCGCGGTGACGCCGTGCGGTACGCGGCGTGCGTGGTGCTCGCCACCACGCGGGCGGACGTGAACGGGGTCGTGCGGCGGCGGTTGGACGCGCGCAAGGCGTCGTTCGCGCCGATGGACGACGCGGTGTCGCTCAGCGGCATGGCCTACGGCGGCATCACCCCCGTCGGGCTGCCCGCGGACTGGCCGGTGCTGCTCTCGCCCGAGGTCGCGGCCGCGCCGGAGCTGGTCATCGGCAGCGGGGTGCGGGGCGGCAAGCTGCTCGTGCCCGGCGAGGTGCTGGCGAAGCTGCCCGGTGCCGAGGTGGTCGAGGGACTGGCCCGCTAGGGCGCGTAGCCCCGCATGAACTCGACGGCCTCGTCGACGTCGTCGGTGACCAGGATCCAGCGCTCGGCCTCGCGACCGCGGGCCAGCCGGCGGACCAGCGGCGCGGCGGGTACCTCGTCGACCCAGAAGTCCTTGCCCAGGAACACCATGGGCGCGGCCGGGCCGACCGAGCCGTAGTGGTTCTGGCAGTAGTCCTGGAAGACCTCCTGCACGGTGCCCGCGCTGCCCGGCGTGTAGATGATGCCGCCGGTGGCGATGGTGAGCAGGCCGTCCTCGCGGACGGAGTTGGCGAAGTACTTGGCGTGCAGCTCGCAGGCCGGGTTCGGCGGCTCGTGGCCGTAGAACCAGGTGGGGATGCCGATGGTGCGCGGCCGTTCGGACGACGGCAGGTCGGTGGGGCAGGCGGCGATCCAGCGGCCGATCGACTCGGCGTCGTGGCCGAAGTCGGGCACCGCGGCCAGGTCCTTGAGCACGGCCTCGTCCACGCCGACCCGCACGCCCAGCGGCACCGCCTCCATCACGCCCGGCCCGCCGCCGGTGAGCACGGTGAAACCGGCCTCGCCGAGGGCCGCGCCCAGCCCGACCGCGCGCCGGTAGCCGGGGGTGCCGCGGCCCAGCGCGTGACCGCCCATGACCGCGACCGGGGTGCCGGTGAGGGCGTCGGCCAGGGCCTCGGTGATGGCGTGGTCGTGCAGGCGCTCGGCCAGGGCGTGCAGGGGGTCGGGGTTGTGGCCCCGGGCGCGGCTGTGCCGGTAGATCCGCGCGTCGGGGGTGTCGGCGTAGGACCCGGGGTCGGCGGGGTCGAAGCCCTCGAACAGCTCGGCCGGGGTGTAGAGGCGCGACCGGTAGACGTCGTAGGGCAGGTCCGGGATGGCGGGGAAGACCAGCGCGCCGGCCGCGGCGGCGCGGCGTTGGCCGGTCGGGGAGAGCGCGCAGCCGAGGAACAGCGCGCCGTCCACGGGTGCGCGCAGGTCCTCACCGGTCAGGTCGAGGCCGACGAGGACGGCGTGGCTCAGGTCGGACGCGGCGCGGACCTCGTCCAGGTCGGTGAACTCCTTGCGCACCGGCGCAGCCTACGTGCCGGTCGCGCGCGGAGGGCCCGAATGCGGAACTCGGGGGTGCCGGGCGCATGACTCGCGCGGCCTGAGCGCAGGACACGCCGGGGTCGGGTGTGGAGTTCGGGGGTGCCGGAGGTTCGACACGACGGTCCCGGGTGTTCGACTCGCGGTGTCGGGGTGGAGGACACGTGGTGTCGGGGTGGAGGACTCGCGGTGTCGGGGTGGAGGACTCGCGCGGGGTCAGAAGATGACGGTGCGGTTGCCGTGGACCAGGACGCGGTCCTCCAGGTGCCAGCGGAGGCCGCGGGCCAGGACGACCTTCTCGATGTCGCGGCCCTTGCGGACCATGTCGGGGATCGAGTCGGTGTGGTCCACGCGGATCACGTCCTGCTCGACGATCGGGCCCTGGTCCAGGTCGGCGGTCACGTAGTGGCAGGTCGCGCCGACCAGCTTGACGCCCCGGCCGTGGGCCTGGTGGTAGGGGCGGGCGCCGATGAAGGACGGCAGGAAGCTGTGGTGGATGTTCAGCGCCCGGCCCGCCCAGTCCGCGCACAGCTCGGCGGGCAGGATCTGCATGAACCGCGCCAGCACCACCGCGTGCGGCTGGTGCGCGTCCACCAGCTGCCGGAGCTGGGCGAACGCCGCCTGCTTGCCCTCCGGGTCGTTGGCCGGGAACGGCACGTGGTGGAACGGGATGCCGTGCGCCCGGGTGATCCCGGCCAGGTCGGCGTGGTTGCCGACCACGGCCGCCACGTCCACGTCCAGCTCCCGCGAGGCCACCCGGCCCAGCAGGTCGTAGAGGCAGTGCCCCTCCTTGGACACCAGGATCACCACGCGCCGCCGCTCGCCGGTGTCGGTGACCCGCCACGAGCCGGGCAGCGCGCCCAGCTCGCGGGCCACCTCCGCGAACCGGGCCCGCAGCCCGTCCGCGTCGAACGGCAGCGAGTCCGCCCGCACCTCCTGGCGGGTGAAGAACCAGTTCGTGGCCGGGTCGGTGTGGTAGGCCGCCTCCACGATCCAGCCGCCGTGCTCGGCCAGGAACGAGGAGATCCCGGCCACGATGCCGGTGCGGTCCGGGCAGCCGAAGGTGATCACGTAGCGTCGCTCAGGCAAGGGCACGCCCGGAAGTATCTACGGTCGCGGCAGCCCGTCCAGCAGCGACCTGTCACCCGACGTGATGGCGCCGCTCGGCCGGGCCCACACCGCCCGGTACAGCGCGTCCGCGGTGCCCGCGACGGTGGCGTCCGCGTCGGTCGCCGCGTCCTGGATCGGCCCGACCCCCGCCGGCTGCCCCGGCGTGAGCCGCAGCTCCCAGGCGCGGCCCGCGTCGGCGGCGTGGAACACCAGCCGGCCCTCGCGCGCGACCGGCCGGCGGCTCAACTGCCGCGGCAGCATCAGCGTCAGGAACTCGTCCACGCCGTCGGCGGCGAGGTCGGTGTCGAACAGCAGCGACGGCACCTCGTCGCCGTGCAGCGCGTGCTCGGCGTCCAGCCGGTGGATCGCCGTCTCGTGCGCCTGCCTGCGGGCCCAGAAGCCGTAGGTGCGCTCGGTCGGCGAGAACGTCCACGCGGGCGTGTTCGACGTGGTGCCGGCCAGCGCGTCGGCCAGCTCACGCGCCCTGGTCAGCCACCAGGGCAGCAGGTCCTCCCAGGCACCGGGCCGCTCGTCGGGGCGCGGCGTGGCGTCGTCCGGGGGCGTGTCCAGGGCGTTGAGCACCCACGAGTGCACGCGCCCCACGTGGTCCACCAGGTCCTTGACCGTCCACCCCGGACAGGTGGGCACGGGCGCGTCCGGGCCGGCGGCCGCCGCGGCGGCGTGCAGGGCGTCGACCTGGGTCCTGAAGTGGGTGACGAAATCGGCGTGTTCCACTCGTCACACCCTAGGGACCCACGACCTCCCAGGGCACCGTGATCTCGCCCAACCGCCACCGCTTCCGGTCGTCGAGCACCGGCCACCCGCGCCCGGCCAGCAGCCGCACCGACTCCACCCAGCGGGCGCGCGGCCCGTACGGGGCGTAGGGCGCGGCGGTCGCCCAGCACGCGTCCAGCTCGGCCAGCAGCGCGTGGACCTTCTCGCCGGGCACGTTGTGGTGGATCAGCGCCTTGGGCAGCCGCTCGGCCAGGTCGCCCGGGGTGTCCAGGTCGGCGGGCAGGCAGGACAGCGTGAACGTCCGCGGCCCCTCGGCGGTCAGCGACACCCAGCAGCACCGGCGGCCGACCTCGTCGCAGGTGCCCTCGACCAGCACGCCGCCGGGCGCCAGCCGGCCGACCATGGTGGTCCACGCCTCGGCGGCCTGCTCCTCGGTGTACTGCCGCAGCACGTTGAACGCGCGCAGCAGCACGGGCCGGGCGCCCGCCAGCTCGAACCCGCCGCGCCGGAAGTCCAGCCCCGGCGGGTCGGCGACGGCCCTGCCCGCCTCGACCCGCTCCGGGTCGAGCTCCAGGCCGAGCACGCGCACGCGCGGGTTGACCGCGCGCAGCCGGGCGGCCAGCTCGACGGTGGTGACCGGGGACGACCCGTACCCGAGGTCCACCACCAGCGGCTCGCCCGCGGCGAGCAGGTCGCGGTGCGCGTGCGCCACCCACCGGTCGACCCGGCGCAGGCGGTTCGGGTTGGTCGTGCCCCTCGTGGGCAGGCCGAGCGCGCGCGCCCGGCCCGCGGCTAGGCGCGGCGTTCGAGCCATTCGGAGGTGAACTCGGTTTCCTTGTCGAGCAACTTGGCGACCTGCTCGCCGACCAGCGCCTCGACCTTGCCGCCGACCAGCGGGATGCCGACCTTGACCTGGCCCAGCAGGTGCAGCTCGCTGCCGCCCGCGGTGTCGGCCAGCGTGACGGTGCCCTCGATGCGCCCCGGCACACCGCTCAGCACGCCCTCGATGGTCCCGGTGAGGCCCGCCTCGGTCCACGTCTCGGTGCGCGTGATCACCAGGTCGCCGCCGAGCAGCCCGCGCGCGAACGAGGGCAGGTGCTCCGCCTCCACGCCCTGCCTGAGCTGGTAGGTGGTGCTCTGCCCGGTGGTGGTGAAGGTCACCAGCTCGGCGTCCTTGCCGCCCAGGACGGCCAGGCGGTCGCGCAGGTGGCCCTCGTCGACCAGCGCTGCGTACACGTCCCGCGCGGGCCGGCGGGACGCGGTTCGGTGCTCGATGCGGCGTGCCATGTCGCGGAGGCTACCGTTGACGGCCGTGACCCCCCCGTCGTCCACTGCCCGGGTGCGGCTCGCCGAGTGCACCACGCTGCGCCTCGGCGGCCCGGCCGCGCGGTTCACGCGCGCCACCACCGCCGCGGAGCTCGTCGAGGCCGTGCGCGACCTGGACGCGTCCGGCGAACCGGTGCTGCTGCTCGGCGGCGGGTCCAACCTGGTCGTCGGCGACGCCGGGTTCGAGGGCACCGCGGTGCAGGTCGGCACGTCCGGCCGCCGGCTCGACCCGCTGGGCGACGGGCTGGTGCAGCTCACCGTCGAGGCGGGCGAGGACTGGGACTCCGTGGTGGCCGAGGCCGTGGCGCAGGGCCTGGGCGGGCTGGAGTGCCTGTCGGGCATCCCCGGCCTGGTCGGCGCGACCCCGGTGCAGAACGTCGGCGCCTACGGCGTGGAGGTCGCGCAGGTGCTGACCTCGGTCGACCTGCTGGACCGCCGCACCGGCCGGGTGCACCAGGTGCCCGCCGAGGCGCTGGGCCTGGCCTACCGGACCAGCGTGCTCAAGGGCACCGACCACGCGGTCGTGCTGCGGGCGCGGTTCGCGCTGACCGCGGGCGGCCAGTCCGCGCCGATCCGGTACGCCGAGCTGGCGCGCGTGCTGGGCGTGGCGCAGGGCGAGCGGGTGCCCGCGGACGCGGCCCGCAAGGCGGTGCTGGACCTGCGGCGCGGCAAGGGCATGGTGCTGGACCCGACCGACCACGACACGTGGAGCGCGGGCTCGTTCTTCACCAACCCGCTGCTGGACGAGTCCACCCTGGCCGGTGTGCTGATCCGCATCGCCGAGCGCCTGGGCCGCCACGTCGAGGTGCCCACCTACCCGGCGGGCGAGGGGCACGCGAAGCTGTCCGCGGCCTGGCTGATCGAGCGCGCCGGCTTCACCCGGGGCCACCGGGGGCCGGGCGGCCGGGTGGCGCTGTCCGGCAAGCACACCCTGGCCCTGACCAACCGCGGCGGCGCGTCGACCGAGGACCTGCTGGAGCTGGCGCGCGAGGTGCGCGACGGGGTGCGGGCGGCGTTCGGGGTGGAGCTGCGGCCCGAACCGGTGCTGGTGGGCTGCGACCTGGGGTGAGGCGGGAGCCGGGCGGCCCGGCGCGGTGGTTCGGCCCAGTGGCGGCGCCCGGTCCACCGGGACGGTGACCGCCGATCCCGCCCGCACGTCGAACGGCTGACCGGCCGAACGGGTGACTGCGTGTGACGAATACTCACTCCGCGCGTTTCATGGAGGTCAGGGGTACTCGTTGGAGGTCGTCATGCCCCACCCGGATGACGAGCGCACGGCTGTCAGGCCCATCAAGAAGCTGGTCGAGGACGACTTCCTGAGCCGTCCCGGCGTGGTGGGCGTCGACCTCGGTGAGAAGACCACCGGTGGCCACCGCACGGGCCGGCTGGCGATCGTGGTGTTCGTGCGGCGCAAGGGCCCGGCCGCCCAGTTCGCCATCCCGCCGGACGTGCTGGGCGTGCCCACGGACGTGGTGGAGGACTCGTTCTCGCCCCACCACACCATCGCCTCGCCGGAGGGCGTGGGCGGCGCGGAGCGGCACGACCAGATGCGGGGCGGCATCGGGATCGGGCCGAGCCGGGCGATCCGGTTCGTGCCGCCGGACGTGGCCGAGGCCGACGACTACGTGGTCGCGGGCACGCTCGGCGCGCTGGTCACGCCCCGCCGCCGGCGCCTGGTGATGGGCCTGACCGCCTTCCACGTGGCCTGCGTGGACGACGCGTGGGCGGTCGGCGACCCGATGGTCCACCCGTCCCGGGTGGACGGCGGCCACCCCGTGCACGACCGGGTCGGCGCGCTCGCGCGGGCCGCGCTGTCGTCCCGGGTGGACGCCGCCGCGATCATGCTCACCACGCCGCGCCACCGGGCCGAGGTGGTGGGGCTCGGCCCGGTGCTCGGGCACGCCGCGGCGGCGGTCGGCCAGCGGGTGCGCAAGCGCGGGCGCACCACGGCCGTCACCGAGGGCGTGGTGGCGTCCACGGACGCGGCGATCACGCTGGACTTCGGCGTCGGCCTGGGCGTGCGCACGCTGCACGACCAGATCCGCATCGAGACGCCCCGGTTCGCCGACCACGGCGACTCCGGCGCCGTCCTGCTCGACGACGCCAACCGCGTGGTCGGCCTCTACCTGGGCGGCAGCCGGTGCCGCGGGTTCGCCAACCCCATCGCGCCGGTGCTGGACCAGCTCGACGTGGACCTGCTCACCCCCGGTGCACGCGGGACGCCGACGCCTGCGCGCGGGGCTTGAGCACGATCTGGTCCAGGTTGACGTGGGACGGCCGGGTGACCGCGAACGCGATCACGTCCGCCACGTCGGCCGCGGTCAGCGGGGTCAGGCCCTGGTAGACCGAGGCCGCCCGCTCGGTGTCGCCGTCGAAGCGGTTGACCGAGAAGTCGGTCTCCACCATGCCGGGCAGCACCTCGGTGACCCGCACGGGCTGCCCGAGCAGCTCGCCGCGCAGCGTCCGGTGCAGCGCCGACTGGGCGTGCTTGGCCGAGGTGTAGCCGGAGCCGTTGTCGTACGCCTCGAAGGCCGCGACCGACGTGACGGTGACCACGTGGCCGTCCCCGGACTCGATCAGCCGGGGCAGCAGGCCCTTGGTGATCCGCAGCGTGCCCAGGACGTTGGTCTCCCACATCCACCGCCAGTGCGCCTCGTCCGCCTCGGCCACGGTGGCCAGGCCGCGCGCGCCGCCCGCGTTGTTGACCAGCACGCGCGCCGCGGGCACCTCGGCCAGGAACGCCTCCACGGACGCGGCGGAGGTCACGTCCAGTTCCAGCGCCGTGCCACCGATCTCGTCCGCGATAGTGTTGAGGAGGTCAAGCCGCCGGGCACCCAGCACCACGTGGAACCCTTCGGCGGCGAGCCGGCGGGCGGTGGCCTCACCGATGCCCGCGCTGGCTCCGGTCACGACTGCGATAGGACGGTTCACGCAGGCGATCCTAGGTGTGTGAGGCAGCTCACCAGCACCTGAAGCCGCGTCGGGCGTCCTTCGACCAGGAGGTCCTTGTGCACAGGAGATTGGTCGCCCTGCTGGCCGCGCTGGCCCTGCTGGCGGGCTGTGGCGCGAACGTCGAGCAGGGCACGCCCAAGCCGATCGGCGGTGACAACCCGCCGGTGGCGAAGTTCACCACCACGCCCGCCGACGGCGCGACCGACGCGTCGGTGACCGCGCCGGTGCAGGTCACCGTGACCGAGGGCACCATCGACGAGGTCGCGCTGACCAACCCCGAGGGCCAGGCGGTCGCGGGCAAGCTCGCCGACGACCGGAAGTCCTGGTCGAGCAGCGAGCCCCTGGGCTTCGGCAAGACCTACACCTACACGGGCCGCGCCACCGGCACCGACGGCAAGCCGGTCGAGCTCAAGGGCTCGTTCACCACGCTCACCCCGGCCAGCCAGGTGCGCGCCACGCTGTTCCCGGGCGACAACGAGACCGTGGGCGTCGCCATCCCGATCATGGTGCGGTTCGAGGCCGACGTCGCCGACCGGGCCACCGTGGAGAAGGCGCTGACCGTGACCAACTCGGCCGGCGTGCAGGGCGGCTGGGCGTGGCTGAACTCCCGCGAGGTGCACTACCGGCCGGAGCAGTACTGGCCCGCGAACACCCAGGTCCACGTCGAGGCCAAGCTCTACGGCGTGCCCTACGGCGGCGGCGCGGTCGGCAAGGCCGACGTGACCAGCGACTTCACCATCGGCCGCAACCAGGTCGTGAAGATCGACAACCCGACGCACCAGCTCGTGGTGCAGCGCGACGGGCAGACCGTGGCGACCTACCCGGCGTCCTTCGGGCGGGACGACGACCCGGAGCTGACCACCCCCAACGGCACGTTCGTGGTGATGCAGAAGTTCGAGCAGTTCAGTTTCGACAACCCGCGCTACGGCTACACCAACGTGCTGAAGAAGTGGGCGGTCCGGATCTCCAACCACGGCGAGTTCATCCACGAGAACAACGACAACGCGGGCAACATCGGCAAGAACAACACCTCGCACGGCTGCGCGAACCTGCTGGAGGCCGACGCGAAGGCGTACTACGACAGCGCGCTGGTCGGCGACCCGGTCGAGGTGACCAACTCGATCACCACGCTGCCCGCGCAGTACGACTGGTACGACTGGCAGATCCCGTGGGGCCAGTGGCAGAGCATGTCGGCCCTGTGAGCCGGTCGCGGTGAACCGTCCGCCCGGTCGTCCCAGCGCGACCGGGCGGACGGCCGAAACCCGCCGGTACGGGAAGTGATGGGACGACCGGCGCGTTGACGAGGGTCGTGCAGACATCTCTCGTCACCGCCGAGGGCGTGCGGCTCTCGGTCCGCGAGTCCGGCCCGGTCGACGCGCCGGCGGTGGTGCTGGTGCACGGCTGGGCCCAGTCCGGGGAGGTGTGGGCACCGCACCCGTCGCTGCGCTCCTGCGCGCTCGACCTGCGCGGCCACGGCGACTCCGAGGTGCCCGCGGGCGGCTACCGCGACCCGGCGAGCTGGGCCGCCGACCTCGACGCCGTGCTCGACCACGTCGGCAGGCCCGCGGTGCTGGTCGGCTGGTCCTACGGCGGCCTGGTGATCACCGACTACCTGCGCGAGCGCGGCACGGCGCGGGTGAGCGGCCTGGTGCTGGTCGGCGCGATCACCGAGATCGGCCCGGACCGGCCGGGCGGCGCCACCGGGCCGGTGATGCGCCGGGCGCTGCCGGGCGCGCTGTCCGAGGACCCGGCGGTGGCCGTGCCCGCGCTCGCGGAGTTCTGCCGCGACCAGGCGCCCGACCTGCCCGGCGAGGTGGTGCAGCGGCTGCTCGGCACGGCCCTGCGCGTGCCGCCGCGGGTGCGCCGCGAGCTGTTCCGACGTGATGTGGACGGCTCCGTGGTGCTCAAGGGCGTCGACAAGCCGACACTGGTGGTGCACGGCACCGCCGACGGGGTGGTCGACCCGACCGCCGGTGAGCACGCGGCGGCGACCATCCCCGGAGCCGAATTGCGCCGTTACGACCGGACAGGGCACGCGCCGTTCCTGGAACGGCCCGAGCGCTTCGCCGCCGACCTCGCGGGCTTCGTCGCGGAGGTCGGCCGGTGAGGCGGGTCGCGGTGCTGTCCGTGCACACCTCGCCGCTGGAGCAGCCCGGCACGGGCGACGCGGGCGGCATGAACGTCTACATCGTGCAGACCGCCACCCGGATGGCCCGGCGCGGCGTCGAGGTGGAGATCTTCACCCGCGCCACGTCCTCGGAGCTGCCGCCGGTGGCCGAGCTGGCGCCCGGCGTGAAGGTGCGGCACGTGATCGCCGGGCCGTTCGAGGGCCTGGGCAAGGAGGAGCTGCCCGGCCAGCTGTGCGCGTTCACCGCGGGCGTGCTGCGCGCCGAGGCGCGGCACGAGCCGGGCTACTACGACGTGGTGCACTCGCACTACTGGCTGTCCGGGCAGGTCGGCTGGCTGGCCCGGGAGCGCTGGGCGGTGCCGCTGGTGCACACCGCGCACACGCTGGCGAAGGTGAAGAACCTGGCGCTGGCCGTGCACGACACCCCCGAGCCGCGGATGCGGGTGATCGGCGAGGAGCAGGTGGTCGCCGAGGCCGACCGGCTGGTGGCCAACACCGAGGTCGAGGCGCGCGAGCTGGTCGAGCTCTACGACGCCGAGCCGCGCAAGGTGCTGGTCGTGCCGCCCGGGGTGGACCTGGAGCGGTTCACGCCCGGCGACACCGCCGCCGCCCGCGCCGCGCTGGACCTGCCGCCCGACGCGGTGGTGCTGGCCTTCGTGGGCCGCATCCAGCCGCTGAAGGCGCCGGACGTGCTGCTGCGCGCCGCCGCCGAGATGGTCGCCCGCGACCCCGGCCTGCGCGCGCGGCTGGTGGTGCTGGTGGTCGGCGGCCCGTCCGGGACCGGCCTGAAGACCCCGGACGAGCTGGTGCGGCTGGCCGCCGAGCTGGGCATCTCCGACGTGGTGCGGTTCCTGCCGCCGCAGGGCGGCGCGGCGCTGGCGCGGGTCTACCGGGCCGCCGACGTGGTCGCGGTGCCCAGCCACAACGAGTCGTTCGGGCTGGTCGCGCTGGAGGCGCAGGCGTGCGGCACGCCGGTGGTGGCGGCGGCGGTCGGCGGGCTGCCGGTGGCCGTGCGCGACGGGGTGTCCGGCGCGCTGGTCGACGGCCACGAGGCGGCCCGCTGGGCGCGGGCGCTGGCGGACGTGGCGCTGCGGCCCGCGCACCGCGAGGAGCTGGCGACCAACGCGGTCGGCCACGCCCGCCGGTTCTCCTGGGACCGCACGACCGAGTCGCTGCTGGCCGCCTACCAGGAGGCCGGGAAGGTCTTCCGCGAGGAGGTTTTCGCTTGAGCCCCCAGGAATTCGGCCCCCAGGAATTCGGCCCCGAGGAGTCGGGCCCCGGGCAGCCGGGTGCCGCCGGTGCGAGCCCGGCCGAGGAGGCCGGCCCGGACGCGCCGCGCCTGGACCGGGTGATCCGGTCCACCCTCGACGACCGCGAGCTGCGCTACGACCGCAAGGGTCCGGGCAGGTACTTCGTGACCCTGCCCGGCACCAAGAAGCTCCAGACCAACTGCTGGCTCGTGGTGGGCAGGCACGCGCTGGTCGTGGAGGCGTTCGTGTGCCGCAGGCCGGACGAGGCGCACGAGGAGGTGTACCGGTTCCTGCTCCGCCGCAACGCCAGGCTCTACGGCGTGCACTACACGATCGACACGGCCGGCGACGTCTACCTGGTGGGCCGGGTGGCGCTGCACGCGGTGACGCCGGACGAGCTGGACCGCGTGCTCGGGCAGGTCGTGGAGGCCGCCGACGGCGACTTCAACACCCTGCTGGAGATCGGGTTCGCGGGCGCCATCCGGCGCGAGTGGGACTGGCGCGTCTCGCGCGGCGAGTCCCTGGCGAACCTGCGCGCGTTCGAGCACCTGGTCGCGGACCGGGGCTCGACCGGATCGTGACCCGGCCGGGGCAACCGGGGCCGCCGGCCGCTCCGTCCCACCCCCGACGAGGGGAGGAGCCTGATGGGCAGGCGGATGGGAGCGGCGCTGGCCGCGTGCGCGGTGCTGGCGCTGGCCGGGTGCAGCGCGGGCAGCTCGGATTCGAGCGCGGGGATGGCGGCGGACCAGGCGGCGCCCGCGCAGGCGCCGCTGGAGCAGCCGGGCGTGGCCAAGGAGGGCCAGCCCGGTGGGCAGCAGCAGGCGGGCGGCACGTCGGCGCGGCAGGAGCGGCAGCTCGTGCGCACCGCGGCGGTGGAGCTGCGCGCGGTGGACGTCACCGGGACGCTGACCCGGGTCCGGGACCTGGTCACCGGGCAGGGCGGCTACTCGGAGCGCGAGGACGCCACGCCGGAGCGGGCCTCGGTGACCCTGCGGGTGCCGGGTGAGCGGCTGGACGGCGTGCTGGCGTCGCTGCAGGAGCTGGACGACGCCGAGGTGGTCCGGCGCGAGGTGCGCACCGAGGACGTGACCGAGCAGGTCGTGGACGTCGAGGCGCGGCTGGCCAACCAGCGGGCGAGCGTGGCGCGGGTGCGCGGGCTGCTCGACCGGGCCGGCACCACCTCGGAGATCACGGGCATCGAGGCGGAGCTGACCAAGCGGCTGTCCGAGCTGGAGTCGCTGGAGCGCCGGTACGAGGCGCTCAAGGGGCAGGTCTCCCTGTCGACCCTGACCGTGACGGTCGGGTCGCGGCCCGCGCCGCCGGCCGCGGCGGAGGAGGACGGCGACCAGGGCTTCCTGGGCGCGCTGGCGGGCGGCTGGCGGGCGCTGACCACGACCGTGGGCTGGGTGCTGGTCGTGGTGGGCGCCGTGCTGCCGTTCGCGGTGGTGCTCGGCGTGCCCGCGGCGGCCTACCTGTGGTGGTCGCGGCGCCGGCGCGGGGAGGCCGTCGAGGCCGTCGAGGCCGTCGCACCGAGCCCGTCCGCGGGGGCTTGACCCGTTCGGGGGCTTGTCCTACTGAGGGTGTCATCGCGCGGGAGCGCGGGGCGGCTTGGGAGAGAGGGGGAGTCGCGAGCTCAAGCCGCCCCGCGTCGTTCCCCGCTGCGGTGGACCCGGGCGGGGGGAGCCCGGCGGTCCAAGCGGGCCGCGGCTCGACGGGGGGATTGCAAGCCGCGGTGGGTGCCGGGCGGGTCGTCGGAGTGCGTGGGGACCGACCCGCGAGGCCCTGTCAACCTGTCAGATGGTCGGTGATCACCACAAGGGCCTGCGCTACTCCGTTCGAGTGTTCTTAGCGGAGTTAAGTAACGCTGGCTCATGTCCGTGAGACCACCAGTCCTGGGCCGGCGTCCTTGACCGGGGGTGAGCCGTAACACACGATGGCGGGATCACCGCCCCCTCGGAAGAATGAGGCAGCCGCATGGTCTTCCGCAGTCCGTACCCCGATGTCGAGGTCCCGGACGTCTCGCTCCACGGGTTGCTGTTCGCCGACCTCGGCGAGCGGGCCGACCGGGTCGCCCTGGTCGACGGCACCTCCGGGGCGTCGCTGACCTACGCCCAGCTCGCCGGCGCCGTCGACCGGCTGGCCGCCGCGCTGGCCGCGCGCGGCATCGGCAAGGGCGACGTGGTCGGCCTGCTCAGCCCCAACACCCCGTACTACGCCGTGGTGTTCCACGGCATCCTGCGCGCCGGCGCCACGGCCACCACGATCAACGCCCTCTACACCGCCGACGAGGTCGCCCACCAGCTGGCGGACGCGGGCGCGAAGATGCTGTTCACGGTGTCCGCGCTGCTGCCCAACGCCGCCCCCGGCGCGGCGAAGGCGGGCGTGTCGGACGTGGTCCTGCTCGACGGCGCCGAGGGGTACCCGAGCCTGGCCGAGCTGCTGGCGAACGACCACCCGGTGCCGTCCGTGGAGATCGACCCGGCCGAGGACGTGGCCGTGCTGCCGTACTCCTCGGGCACGACCGGCCGCGCCAAGGGCGTGATGCTGACCCACCGCAACCTGGTGGCCAACATCGTCCAGTGCAACGCCATGTTCCACGTGGACGGGTCGACCCGGGTGCTGGCCGTGCTGCCGTTCTTCCACATCTACGGCATGCAGGTGCTGATGAACAACGGCCTGCAGGTCGGCGCGACCGTGGTGACCATGCCGAGGTTCGACCTGCCGGAGTTCCTGCGGGTCATCCAGGACCACCGCACCAACCGGGTCTACATCGCGCCGCCCATCGCGGTGGCGCTGGCCAAGCACCCGATCGTCGACCAGTACGACCTGTCGGCGCTGGACGGCATCTTCTCCGGCGCGGCGCCGCTGGACGAGGAGCTGGCCGACATCGTCGCCAAGCGCCTGAACTGCCGCGTGTCGCAGGGCTACGGCATGACCGAGATGAGCCCGGTGAGCCACGCCATCCCCGACGAGCGCGACGACATCCCGGTCGGCACGGTCGGCCTGATCCTGCCGAGCATGGAGAACAGGATCGTCGACCCGGCCACGGGCGAGGACGTCGGCGCCGGCGAGCGCGGCGAGCTGTGGTGCCGCGGCCCGAACGTGATGAAGGGCTACCTGAACAACCCCGAGGCCACCGCCGCCACCCTGGACGCCGACGGCTGGCTGCACACCGGCGACGTGGCGGTGATCGACGAGCGCGGCCTGGTCACCATCGTCGACCGGGTCAAGGAGCTGATCAAGTACAAGGGCTACCAGGTGCCGCCGGCCGAGCTGGAGGCCGTGCTGCTGACGCACCCGGAGATCGCGGACGCGGCCGTGGTCGGCGTGCGCGACGCCGAGGGCGAGGAGGTGCCCAAGGCGTTCGTGGTGCGCCAGCCGCGGTCCGCGCTCGACGAGGCGGGCGTGATGGAGTTCGTGGCCTCGCAGGTCGCGCCGCACAAGAAGGTGCGGGTGGTCGAGTTCATCGAGGCGATCCCGAAGTCGGCGGCGGGCAAGATCCTGCGAAAGGACCTCAGGGCGCGGGAGAACGCCTGATCCCGGTGCGGTGAACGGGTCCCGCCGCCCGGCGGGAAAGCAATTCGGGCCCCCGGCGGTTTCGGCCGCCGGGGGCTTTGTCGCGGGTGCGCCGCGCGTTGTTCCCGGCCGGGGCGGATTCGCGGTCGTGCGCTCGGGGCCGCCGGGGCGCGGCGCGGCGACCTGCGGTGTCGACGGGTGGGGTGCCGGTCGGGCTGATGGGTGACATGTCCCCCGACCGTGGCGGGTCGTTCGCTCGATGGTGTTTTTGTCGCGTGTCCGGACTGCCGAACCGGGGAGCGGACCACAAGCATGGCCCGGTGCGATTCGCACGCCCCTCGATGACTCATTACGGAGATTCACGCATGCGCACCCTTGGAAGGCTGGTCGTCGCGGCCGGCGCGACAGCCGCTGTCCTGCTCGCGGCCCCGATGGCGAACGCCGCCGACGCCCCGACCGAGATCTCCCAGAAGGTCGACTCGCCGCGCACCCCGGACTCGAAGTTCCTGCCGGGCCTGTCGCTCGTGAACCAGGTCCTCGGCGCCCTGGGCACCGGTGTGAGCGGTGGCGGGCTGGGCAACCTGGGCGGCGGCGGCCTGGGCAACGTGGGCGGCTGACACCGCGCGGACGCGGTGCGGTGGGCCGGCTGGAGCGACCGGCCCACTGCACCGATAAAGGTCACAGCGACCACCGGCGTGAGCAGGCCCGGCGCATCTGGCAGGCTGACGCCCATGGCTGTCGGAACCCTGGTGCTGCTCCGCCACGGCGAGAGCGTCTGGAACGCGGAGAACCTGTTCACCGGCTGGGTGGACGTCCCCCTGTCGGAGAAGGGCGTCGCCGAGGCGAAGCGCGGCGGCGCGCTGATGCGCGAGGCGAACCTGCTGCCGGAGGTCGTGCACACGTCCCTCCTGCGGCGCGCGATCTCCACCGCGAACATCGCCCTCGACGCGGCCGACCGGCACTGGATCCCGGTGCGCCGGGACTGGCGCCTCAACGAGCGCCACTACGGCGCGCTGCAGGGCAAGAACAAGAAGCAGACCCTGGAGGAGTTCGGCGAGGAGCAGTTCATGCTCTGGCGCCGCTCCTACGACACCCCGCCGCCGCCCATCGAGCCCGGCACCGAGTTCAGCCAGGACGCCGACCCGCGCTACGCGGACCTCGGCCCGGACCTGCCGCTCACCGAGTGCCTGCTCGACGTGGTCAAGCGGATGGTCCCGTACTGGGAGTCCGAGATCGTCCCCGACCTGCGCGCCGGCCGCACCGTCCTGGTCGCCGCGCACGGCAACTCGCTGCGCGCCCTGATCAAGCACCTCGACGGCATCTCCGACGAGGCGATCGCGGGCCTGAACGTGCCGACCGGCATCCCGCTGCGCTACGACCTCGACGAGGACCTGAAGCCGGTCACCGCGGGCGGCACCTACCTGGACCCGGACGCGGCGGCCGACGCGATCAAGGCCGTGGCCAACCAGGGCCGCTAGACCAGGCCCAGCTCGCGGGCGCGGGCCCCGGCCTGGAACCGGGACGACGCGCCCAGCGCGCTCATCAGCTCGGCCACGCGGCGGCGGTACGTGCGCAGGGACACCCCCAGCGCGCGTGCCGCCGCCTCGTCCGTCCAGCCCCGGTTCAGCGCGTCGAGCACGCCGGGCGCGACCACCCGCAGCTCGGCCATCCGCGCCTCGTGCACGGCCAGCTCCGTGCCGCCCCGCCAGGCCGCCTCGAACAGCGACGAGATGCCGTGCACCAGCTCGGGCGCGGTGACGACGCTGTAGCTGCGCGCGCCGTGCGACTCGTCGCCCGCCAGGATCGCCACCCGGTCGTCGAGCACGATCGTCTCGTTCACGTCCTGCGCGGTGACCCGCACCTGCGCGCCGCGCCCGGCCGCCTCCCGCGCGTGCTCGGCCCACCGCGGGTCCAGCAGGGTGCTCAGCCGGAACAGCTTGCGCACCCGCGGGGCGGGCACCTGCTCGGCGATCCGCGCGCGGGCGCGCGTGACCATCCACGTGCGCAGCGTGTTCGCCGCGCAGGCGAACTCCCGCGTGGTACCCGCGAACAGGTGCGCGGCCCGCTCGAACAGCTCCGCCTCGCCCCGCACCACCGCCACCCGATCCACCCCACCAGCATGGCAGCAAGCTGCCAATCCGTGCGGCCGGCGCCGTCGCGGGCGATCGTTGACGTGTGCTGAACCTGAACCTCAACCGCGTCGGCTACGGCGCCATGCAGCTGGCCGGCCCCCACGTCTACGGCCCGCCCGCCGACCCCGAGAACGCCAAGGCGGTGCTGCGCCGCGCCGTCGAGCTGGGCGTCGACCACCTCGACACCAGCGACTTCTACGGCCCCCACGTGGTCAACGAGCTGATCCGGGCCGCCCTGCACCCCTACCCCGAGGACCTGGTGATCGTCACCAAGGTCGGCTACCGCCGCACCCCCGACACCAGCTGGGTCCCCGCCCGCTCGCCCCGGGAGCTGCGCGACGCCGTGCACGACAACCTGCGCAACCTGGGCGTGGAGCGGCTGGACGTGGTCAACCTGCGCGTCGGCGGCGCGGACGACCCGGCCTCGGTCGAGGAGCCGTTCACCGTGCTCGCCGAGCTGCGCGAGCAGGGCCTGATCGGCGAGCTGGGGCTGAGCAACGCGCACGAGCACCACCTGGACCAGGCGCTGGCCATCGCGCCCGTGGCGTGCGTGCAGAACATGTTCAACGTCGTCGACCGCGGCGACGAGAAGATGGTCGACCGCACCGCCCGCGACGGCATCGCCTACGTGCCGTTCTTCCCGCTCGGCGGGTTCACGCCCTTCCAGCACGACGTGCTGGTCGAGGTCGCCGGCCGGCACGGCGCGACCGACCGGCAGGTGGCGCTGGCGTGGCTGCTGCACCGGTCGCCGAACGTGCTCCTCATCCCCGGCACGTCCTCGATCCGTCACCTGGAGGAGAACCTGGCGTCGGCGGAGTTGCACCTGTCCGAACAGGACCTGGCTCAATTGGACACGATTGGGTGAACTCAGGTCGTCCGTCGGGAGAACTTCGGGCCCAGACGTGTCGCGGGGGTCACGAACTCCCCGCGCGCACTAGGCCGCACCCGCCCTGACCTGCTTACGATGCGATCGTGACCGCAACGGGTTACCTCGTCCTGTCGATCGGCGCTCTGCTGATCGGCGGCACGGCCTTTCTCGCGGGCAGGCTCACCGCGGGCACCCGCGAGGCCCGCCCCAGGGGCCTCACCGTCGCCGACCTGATGGCCATGGTGGTCCGCTCCTCCCACGACGGCATCGCGGTCCTCAACGCCTTCGGCGACGTCGTGCTGCACAACGCCCGCGCCGAGGAGCTGGGCGTGGTGCGCAACAACCGGGTGGACGACCGGGCCCGCCGCGCCGCCGAACTGGCCCGCCGGGACGGCGGCGTGGTCTCGGTCGACCTGTCGTCGCTGGAGGTCATCAAGGGCCGCCAGCCCGCGGCCGTGCACGCGGCGGTGAAGGTGCTGACCGAGGGGTTCGTGGTGGTCGAGGCATCGGACGAGTCCGAGGCCGTGCGGCTGGAGGCGACCCGGCGCGACTTCGTGGCCAACGTCAGCCACGAGCTGAAGACGCCCGTGGGCGCGCTGGCCCTGCTGGCCGAAGCGGTGCTCGACGCGGCCGACGACCGGGAGGAGGTCCGCCGGTTCAGCGCCAAGATCATGCAGGAGGCCACCCGGCTGGGCACCCTGGTCACCGAGCTGATCGCGCTGTCGCGGCTCCAGGGCGCGGAGAAGCTGCCGGAGCTCAGCGAGGTCGACGTCGACGTGGTGGTCAGCGAGGCGATGAGCCGCACCAAGCTCGCCGCCGAGTCCGCGAGCATCGACGTCACCACCGACGACCCCAGCGGCCTGACCGTCGAGGGCGACCGGACGCTGCTGGTCACGGCGCTGAGCAACCTGCTGGAGAACGCCGTCGCCTACTCGCCGCCGGGCAGCCCCGTCTCGGTCAGCCGCAAGCTCGTCGACGGGTACGTGGAGATCGCCGTCACCGACCGCGGCATCGGCATCGCCGAGGACCAGCAGACCAGGGTGTTCGAGCGCTTCTACCGGGTCGACAAGGCTCGCTCGCGCGCCACCGGCGGCACCGGCCTCGGCCTGGCGATCGTCAAGCACGTCGCCAACAACCACGGCGGCGAGGTGAAGCTGTGGAGCGTGCCGGGCACCGGCTCCACGTTCACCCTGCGCATCCCGGCCCACCCCGACCCGCGGGACGAGCCGACCAAGGACCTGTCCACCAGGGGACCGGCCGGGCAGGAACTGGCCACGACCGTGCCGTCCGGCGCGGCAGGCAACCACGGAGGAGAGCTGTGACCAGGGTGCTCATCGTTGAGGACGAGGAGTCCTTCGCCGACCCGCTCGCCTTCCTGCTGCGCAAGGAGGGCTTCACCGCGGCGCTCGCGGCCACCGGCCAGGAGGCGCTGGAGGAGTTCGACCGCAACGGCGCCGACATCGTGCTGCTGGACCTCATGCTGCCCGGCATGAGCGGCACCGACGTGTGCAAGCAGCTGCGCGCCCGCTCCGCCGTGCCGGTGATCATGGTCACGGCGCGGGACAGCGAGATCGACAAGGTCGTCGGCCTGGAGCTGGGCGCGGACGACTACGTCACCAAGCCGTACTCGGCGCGCGAGCTGATCGCCCGCATCCGCGCGGTGCTGCGCCGCGGCGGCGAGTCCGAGGAGCTGTTGCCGCAGGTCCTGGAGGCGGGCCCGGTGCGCATGGACGTCGAGCGGCACGTGGTGACCGTCGACGGCGCCGAGGTGAGCCTGCCGCTCAAGGAGTTCGACCTCCTGGAGTACCTGCTGCGCAACGTCGGCCGGGTGCTGACCCGCGGCCAGCTCATCGACCGGGTCTGGGGCGCGGACTACGTGGGCGACACCAAGACCCTGGACGTGCACGTCAAGCGGCTGCGGTCGAAGATCGAGCCCGACCCGTCGACCCCCCGCCACCTGGTGACCGTGCGCGGACTGGGCTACAAGTTCGAGTCGTGACCACCCCGACCAGGTACGGTGCACCGCGTGCGCCTCGGGGTGCTTGACGTCGGTTCCAACACGGTCCACCTCCTGGTGGTGGACGCTCATCGGGGTGCCCACCCGACGCCGATGAGCTCGGAGAAGTCCGTGCTGCGCCTCGCGGAGCAGCTGGACGGCTCCGGCATGCTCTCGCGCGGTGGCGCCGACCGGCTCGTGCGCGCCGTCGCCGCCTCGCGGGCGGCGGCGGAGCGGCTGGGCTGCGAGGACCTGATGGCGTTCGCCACCTCGGCGGTGCGCGAGGCGGGCAACTCGGCCGAGGTGCTGGAGCGGGTGCGCGCCGAGACCGGCGTCGACCTGCGGGTGCTGTCCGGCGAGGACGAGGCCCGCTACACCTTCCTCGCGGTCCGCCGCTGGTACGGGTGGTCGGCGGGCAGGCTGCTGTGCCTGGACATCGGCGGCGGGTCGCTGGAGCTGGCGATCGGCGTGGACGAGGCGCCCGAGGAGGCGTTCTCGGTGCCGCTGGGCGCGGGGCGGCTCACCCGGACCCGCTTCGCGCACGACCCGCCGACGCGGGCCGAGGTGCGCGAGACCGCCGACTGGCTCACCGAGCAGCTCGCGCCGGTGGCGAAGGAGATCCGCCGGGTGGGCGAGCCGGACCGGGTGGTCGCCACCTCGAAGACGTTCCGCACGCTGGCCCGGCTCACCGGCGCCGCGCCGTCGTCCGCCGGGCCGCGCGCGCGGCGCGTGCTGACCGACTCGGGGCTGCGGCAGCTGATCGCGTTCATCTCGCGGATGTCGGCGGCGGACCTGGCCGAGCTCGAAGGGGTGAGCCCGAGCCGGGCGCACCAGCTCGTGGCCGGCGCCCTGGTGGCCGAGGCCGCCATGCGCGCGCTGTCACTGGGTGAGCTGGAGATATGCCCCTGGGCGCTGCGAGAAGGTGTCATCCTGCGTCGGCTGGACCACACTAATGGGTCGGACCAGGACCCCCCGCCGGGCAGCACCCGCCGGACGGGTGTCACTGGACGGACTGGCCGCCACGGGGCACGGTGGAGTTGATGAGTCGAGAGAGCGAGTCGGAGCGGACCCAGCGCACCGTCGCGGAGTTGCTGGCCCAGTACGGCGGCGGCTCCGGTGAGGTGGCGCCGCGTCGGCGTCGCCGCCGGGCCGAGGACGCCTCGGACACCGCTCCGCAGGCGATCATCGAGCGGGTCAACTCGGACAGCGGGCGGTTGCTGCCGGTGCGGGACGAGCCGGAACCGGCACCCGCTCCGCCCGTCCCGCCTGGGCCTCCCGGGCCGTCCGCCCTGCCGCAGCGGCCGCGGCGCGGGCGGCGCAAGGCCGAGGCCGAGCCGGACCGGACGGCCTACCAGCCGCCGGTGCCGCCGGCCGCCGCGCCGCCCCGGCTGGACCCGCCCGCCGCGCGACCGCCCGGGAAACCGGAGTCCGGTGGCCGCAGGCGCGCGCCGGAGGTCGACCCGGCCGAGGAGACGCGCGTCGTGCCGCCGATCGTGGACGACTTCGCCGTCGAGCCGCCCCGGCCGGCCGCGCCCGAGATGTCCAGGCTGAGCCCGCCCGAGGTGTCGCGCCTGAGCCCGCCGGACGCCGCCCGCCTGAACCCGCCCGGGTCCGCCGAGGCGACGCGCCTGAGCCCGCCGGTGTCGCCCGAGGCCACCCGGCTGAGCCCGCCGGTCGCGCCCGAGCCCGTCCGCCCGAAGCCGCCGGTGGTCCCGGAGGCGGCCCGGACCAGCCTGGTCCGCCCCGTGCCGGGCGGTCCGCCCCCGCCGGTGCGCGAGCCGGTGACCGAGGTGCTGCCGCGCGTCCCGGACGAGCTGACGCCGAACGTGCCGCTGGAGTCGCTGCCCACCGAGTCGGTGCTGATCGTGCCGCCCGCGCCGCCGAGGCTGCCCGAACCGCTGCCCGACCAGAGCGCCGAGGACTGGTTCGGCGACGAGGCCGGGGACGAGCGCGGTCCCGGTGGCCGGGCGGAGCCGGTCGAGCAGGAGAGCACCCAGTTCCACCCGTACGTCGACCTCGACGAGGAGGACGAGGACGACTACCCGCCGCCGTCCCGGGGCCGCCGCTTCGACGACGACGAGGAACCCGCCGGGCTCGCCGACCTCGACGACGAGGACGTCGACGGCGAGGACGCGGGCGACCGGTCGGCCGGCAAGGAGTGGCTGGTCATGATCGGCCAGCTCGCCGTGGGCGTGGTCGGCGGCGCCGCGCTGTGGCTCGGCTTCAACTTCCTGTGGCGGACCCTGGCGCCCGCGGCCCTGGTCGTGGCGCTGGTGGTGACCGTCGGCCTGGTGATGCTGGTCCGCAAGATCCGCCGGGCCGACGACCTCCAGACCACCGTGCTCGCCGTGCTCGTCGGGTTGATCGTGACGGTCTCACCGGCGGCGATGCTGCTGGTGAAGTCTTGATCCCGGTCGGCCTGTCCACGGCCGCGGTGTGGCCGCAGCCCGCCGGCGCCGCGTTCGAGGCGGCGGCCGAGCTGGGCTACGACGGGGTCGAGGTCATGGTGTGGGCCGACCCGGTCAGCCAGGACGTGGCCGCGTTGCGGCGGCTGTCGCAGCGGACCGGGGTGCCGGTGCTGGCGGTGCACGCGCCGTGCCTGCTCATCAGCCAGCGGGTGTGGTCGCCCGACCCGGTGGAGCGGCTGCGCCGCAGCGTCGAGGCGGCGCTGGAGCTGGGTGCGCGCACGGTGGTGCTGCACCCGCCGTTCCTGTGGCAGCGGCGCTACGCCGAGGCGTTCCCCGAGCTGGTGGACTCGCTGGAGGAGGCCAGCGGCGTGGCGATCGCGGTGGAGAACATGTTCCCGGTCCGCCGGGCGCTCGGCCGCGGCCGGTCGGTGCAGGTCACCGCGTTCCGGCCGTCCATCGACCCGACCGACGTGGGCCACCGCAACTACACCCTGGACCTGTCGCACGCCTCCGCCGCGCACATGGACGCGATGGAGCTGGCCAAGCGCATGGGCGACGGCCTGACCCACGTCCACCTGGCCGACGGCTCCGGCCTGCCCAAGGACGAGCACCTGGTACCCGGGCGGGGCACCCAGCCGTGCGCCGAACTGCTGACCCACCTGACCCGCACCGACTTCACCGGCCAGGTGGTCCTGGAGGTCAACACCCGCCGCGCCCGCACCGCCGCCGCCCGCACCGCCCTCCTGACCGAATCCCTGACCTTCGCCCGCCGCCACCTCTCCTAACCCGCGCGAGTCATGCGCCCAACCCGCGCGAGTCGAACCTTCAGACCCCTCGTGTCGAACGTTCGGACCCCTTGAGTTCTACGTTCAGACCCCCGGGGGCGCCTTCGGTGAGCCGAGCGCGCATCGACCGTGTGGCTGAACTCGCGCCTCCGCCCGCACCACCCAGCGGTTAGGGTCTTGATCGTGACTCCGTTGCGGACGCTGATCATGGCCGCCGCGGGCAACGAGGCGGTGCGCCGCATCGTGGCCACCGCACCCGTCAGCCGCGACGTGGTGCGCCGGTTCGTGGCCGGTGAGACCACCGCCGACGCGATCGACGTCGCGGGTCACCTGGTGCGCGACGACCTGCGGGTCACGCTGGAACTCCTGGGCGGGGACGCCCCGGGCCGGGCCGCGGCCGAGCGGACCGTGCTCACCTACCTGCGGCTGCTCGACGAGCTGCACGCCGTCGGCCTGGCCGGGGACGTCGACGTCGCCGTCCGGCTGCCCGCCCTCGGGCAGGCGGAGAACGTGGCCCTGACCAACGCCTCCCGCGTCTGCGCCGCCGCCGAGCAGGCCGGGACCACGGTCACCCTGGGCGCGGACCACGCGACCGTCGACCAGGCCCTGCACGTGCTCGCCGAGCTGCGGCGCGCCTGGCCCGAGACGGGCGTGGCCCTCCAGGCGGGCCTGCGCCGCACCCTCGACGACTGCCGCGCGCTCGCCGGCACCCGCGTCCGGCTGTGCGGAGGTCCGCACGACGCACCCCGGTCCGTCGCCCTCACCGACCCGCACGAGGCCGACCTCAACTACGTCCGCTGCGCGAACGCGCTGCTCGCGGGGGGCGGGCACCCGGTGTTCGCCACCCACGACCCGAGGCTGGTCGACATCGTCGCCGAACGCGCCCGCTGGTACGACCGGCCCGTCGACGGCTTCGAGTACCAGGTGCGGTACGGCGTCCGGCCGGCCGCGCAGCGGCACCTCGCGGCCGAGGGGCACGTGGTGCGGGTGCACGTCCCGTTCGGCGGGCAGTGGTACGACCACCTGGCGCGCCGCTTGGCGGAACGCCGCTCCCTGTTCAGCCGGTCGTGAGGAGCCCCGTGTCCTTCTCGGTTGCCAGTGCGGTCCGCCCGTTGGGCGACGGCACGTACACCGCGTCGCTGCCCGCCGAGTGGACCGTCGGTCCCAAGCCGCACGGCGGGTTCCTGCTGGCCCTGCTGACGCGGGCGGCGGTGGACAGCGCGCGGGCGGCCGTGCCCGACGAGCCCGCGCCGCTGGCGGTGAGCGCCCAGTTCCTGCGCGCGCCGGAGGTCGGGCCGGTGCTGATCAGGACGGACGTGCGCAAGGCCGGGCGCACGGCCACGGTGGTGACGGCGGCGCTGGAGCAGCGCGGGCGCAGTTGCGTGGAGGCGTCGGTGACGGTCGGGCGGATGCCGACGGCGGCGCCGGACTACGTCGACCTGCCGGACGTGCCCGCGGTGCCGCCGGCGAACGCGCTGGACCTGGCTTCGATGGGGTCCGGCGGGGTGTACAAGCTCGGGGCGGTGTGCGACGTGCGGCTGGACCCGGAGGGGGCGGGGTTCCTGACCGGGCGCGTGGGCGACCCGCTGGTGCTGCGGCTGTGGGTGCGACCGCTGCAGGAGCGGCCCGACCCGTACTTCGCGCTGCTCGCGGGGGACATCTCGGTGCCGGTGACGTTCAACCTCGGGCGGTTGGGGTGGTCGCCGACGGTGCAGCTGACGGCGTTGCTGCGGGCCGACCCGGCGCCGGGGTGGCTGCGGGTGCGGGTGTCGTGCAGCGCGGTCCACGGGCAGTGGTTCGACGAGGACGCGGTGGTCATCGACTCGGCGGGGCGGCTCGTGTGCCAGGCGCGGCAGTTGGCGTTGACGCCTGCCGTTCAGGGCTGAACGTGGAACTCGGGGGGTCTGAGGGTTCGACACGGGGGTGCTGAACGTTCGACTCGCGGTGTCTGAGTGGAGGACACGCGGGGGGTGAGGGTCGGGTGGAGGGGCGTGGCAGGCTAAGGCCATGACGACCATCGCCGTGCTGGGGGCTGGCAAGATCGGGGAGGCCCTGCTGTCGGGGCTGTTGCAGGGCGGGCGCGAGGCCGGCCGGTTGCTGTTCACCGAGAAGCACCCGGAGCGATCCGCCGAACTGACCGCCCGGTACGGGGTGGAGGGCCTGGACGTGGCGAGTGCCGCGCAGCGGGCCGACGTGCTCGTGGTCGCGGTCAAGCCCCAGGACATCGAGCCCCTGCTCGACGAGCTGAACCCGGTGCTCAAGCCCGGCACGCTGGTCGTGTCGCTGTGCGCGGGGCTGCCGACGTCGCTGTTCGAGCGCCGGCTGCCCGACAGCACGCCGGTCGTGCGGGTCATGCCGAACACGCCGATGGTGGTCGGGCAGGCGATGAGCGCCATCTCGGCGGGCCGGTACGCGACGGACGAGCACCTGGCGCTGGTCGAGGAGCTGCTGAGCACGGTCGGCCAGGTGGCGCGGGTGCCGGAGAGCCAGCAGGACGCCGTGACGGCGCTGTCCGGGTCCGGGCCCGCGTACTTCTTCTACCTGGTCGAGGCCATGATCGACGCGGGCATCCTGCTCGGCATCCCGCGCGAGCTGGCCGGGCGGCTCATCATCCAGTCGGCGGTCGGCGCGGCCACCATGCTGAACGAGGGCGACCAGCACCCGGTGATCCTCCGCGAGGCCGTCACGTCGCCGGCGGGCACCACCATCATGGCCATCCGCGAGCTGGAGAAGCACGGGGTGCGCGCCGCGCTGCTGGCCGCGCTGGAGGCGGCGCGCGACCGTTCGGTGGAGCTGGGACGCGCCCACGAGGAGGACTGATTCCGCCATTGGCCGTCGCACCAGTCCCAGGTGTCCCGTTACCCTCAGGGGAGCACGTGCGTGTCGAACCGTCGGTGGGGAAGCCGACGGCACGACGCGTGTCGAAGGACGCGGTGATCCATGCCTGCGGAGGAGAAGTCGCTCGGCCAAGTCAAGTTCCTGACGGTTGCCGAGGTCGCGCTCGTGATGCGCGTGTCGAAGATGACGGTGTACCGGTTGGTGCACTCGGGCGAGCTCACGGCGGTGCGCGTGGGCAAGTCGTTCAGGGTGCCGGAGAAGGCGGTGGACGAGTACCTGCGGAACGCCTACTTCGACGCCGGGTGAGGTCGGGGTGCGGTGGTAGCGCTCCCGGGGCGTTCGCCGGGCCTTCCGGGCCTGGTCGGGCGCTTGCGGGGCGCTGGTTGGGCGGGTGCCTGAGGGTGCGCGCCGGCCGCCGGGTAAAGTGGTAGGCCGTTCGTGCCTGGTGTCGGCGCGCCCTCTTGACGGGTGTCTCCACCGGCGCGTGGAGAGCAACCGACGTCTAGTAGTTAAGGAACCCGCATGGGCTCGGTCATCAAGAAGCGCCGCAAGCGCATGTCGAAGAAGAAGCACCGCAAGCTGCTGCGCAAGACGCGGGTGCAGCGTCGCAAGCGCGGTAAGTAACCCCTGCGGGTTCTCACACCGCCGGTCCCCGGTCTCGTGCCGGGGGCTGGCGGTGTTGTTGTTGAGGGCCCGGGGGTGGGGTGGCTGGTCGGGGCGGCTGGCTGGTCGGGGTGAGGGCTGGTCGAGGTTGGCTGGCTGGTCGGGGCGGCTGGCTGGTCGGGGTGAGGGCTGGTCGAGGTTGGCTGGCTGGTCGGGGCGGCTGGCTGGTCGGGGTGAGCGCTGGTCGAGGTCGGCTGGCGGCGGCTGCGGTGGGTTGGCTGCGGCCGATCGGGACCTCCGTTCGGGTGATTGGTCCGGTAGGCCCGGTGAGGTGCGTCCGTGTGGGGTTCCGCCGGGTCTCGCGCGGTGGTGAAGCCGGTTAGCATCGTCGGGTCGCAGCACCCACATGGAGTCGCATGGCGCCCAAGGTCGTTCTCGTCACCGGTTGCAGCCGCTTCCTCGGCGGTCACCTCGCCGCGCGCTTCGCGGCGAACCCGGACATCGAACGCGTGCTCGCGGTGGACACGGAGCCGCCGTCGCGCGACCTGCTGCGCCGGATGGGGCGCGCGGAGTTCGTGCGGGCGGACATCCGGAACCCGCTGATCGCGAAGGTCATCGCCACGGCGCAGGTCGACACGGTCGTGCACGCGTCGGTGAACGCGAACCCGGCCGGGCCCACCGGGCGCACCGCGATGAAGGAGATGAACGTCATCGGCACGATGCAGCTGCTGGCCGCGTGCCAGAAGTCGCCGCACGTGCGGAAGCTGGTGGTCAAGTCGACCAGCGCGGTGTACGGGTCCAGCTCCCGCGACCCGGCGGTGTTCACCGAGGACATGGGGCCCAAGGACCTGCCGTCCAGCGGGTACGCCAAGGACGCGGTCGAGGTGGAGGGGTACGTCCGGGGGTTCTCGCGGCGGCGGCCGGACGTCGGTGTCACGGCGCTGAGGTTCACGAATTTCATCGGGCCCCGGATTGACACGGTGCTGACCAGGTACTTCGCGCTGCCGGTGGTGCCCACGGTGCTGGGGTACGACGCGCGGGTGCAGTTGTTGCACTCGGAGGACGCGTTGGCGGTGATGGAGCGGGCGACCCTGCTGGACCTGCCCGGGGTCTACAACGTGGGCGGGGACGGGGTGCTGCTGCTCTCGCAGGCCATTCGGCGGGCCGGGCGGATCAACCTGAGGGTGCCGAGCGTGGCGGTGCCGAGTGTGGGGCGCGTGTTCCGCGGGGCTCGGTTGGTGGACTTCTCGCCTGATCAGATGAGGTTCCTGAACTGGGGGCGGGTGGTGGACACGACCCTGTTGAAGGAGGAGTTC
Source organism: Saccharothrix syringae (assembly GCF_009498035.1). Taxonomy (NCBI): domain Bacteria; kingdom Bacillati; phylum Actinomycetota; class Actinomycetes; order Pseudonocardiales; family Pseudonocardiaceae; genus Saccharothrix; species Saccharothrix syringae. The sequence goes on along the minus strand of NZ_CP034550.1, from coordinate 10,539,517 downwards.
GGGTTCACGCCCCGGTGGACCACGCAGCAGGCGTTCGACGATTACGTGAGCGGGCGGGCGTTGCGGCCGTTGATCGACCCGGAGGTGGTTGCGGCGGTTGAGCGCGGGGTGCTCGACGCGGCTGCTCGGTGGCGTTAGGTGGGTGGGGTCGGGTCTGGTTGGCTGGTAGGAGGTGGACGTGGCAGAGGCGCGGGTGATCCCGTTGCACGGTGCGGATCGGGAGGCGGCCCGGGGACGGGGTGGTCGGGCGCCGGAGCAGGTGTCCGCACCGGAGGCTGACGAGGCTGGTGGCGGGGGTGCTGCCGGGGACGGTGCCGGGGCTCCTGAGTGGGAGAGGCGGCTGGCTGAGCTGCTGGGGTTCGCTCGGCGGCGGCTCCAGGGGGAGTACGAGGTTGACGAGTTCGGGTTCGACCGGGAGTTGACCGACACGGTGCTGATGCCGCCGCTTCGGCCGTTGTACGAGAAGTGGTTCCGGGTGGAGGCGATCGGGGTCCACAACGTGCCCGGGCGGGGTGGGGCGTTGATCGTGGCCAACCACTCGGGGACGTTGCCGCTGGACGCGTTGATGACGGCGTTCGCGGTGCGGAACGATCACCCGGCTCGGCGGCACCTGCGGATGCTCGGGGCTGATCTGGTGTTCAGGACGCCGGTGCTGGGGGCGTTGGCGCGGAAGTCCGGGCAGACGTTGGCCTGCAACCCGGATGCGGAGCGGTTGCTGCGGTCCGGGGAGCTGGTGGGGGTGTGGCCCGAGGGGTTCAAGGGGATCGGGAAGCCGTTCAAGGACCGGTACAAGCTGCAGCGCTTCGGGCGGGGTGGGTTCGTTTCGGCGGCGTTGAACACCGGGGTGCCGATCATCCCCTGTTCGATCGTGGGGGCTGAGGAGATCTACCCCAAGATCGGGGATGTGAAGCCGTTGGCCCGGTTGTTCGGGTTTCCCTATTTTCCGGTTACGCCGTTTTTTCCGTGGCTGGGGCCGTTGGGGGCGGTGCCGTTGCCGTCCAAGTGGTACATCGAGTTCGGTGAGCCGATTCGGACGGATGTTTACGGGGAGCACGCGGCGGATGACCCGATGTTGGTGTTCAACCTGACTGATCAGGTTCGGGAGACGATTCAGCAGACGTTGTACCGGTTGTTGACTCAGCGGCGGAACGTGTTCTTGGGCTGACGCTCTCGGGGGGTTCACGGGCTTTCGGTTGGCCGCATCGGGGTTCACGGGCGGGCGCTCGCCGCTGGGCAGGCCGCCGGGGGGAAAAGCGGGCTCGTGCCCTCCCGCATGGCCTGCCGGAGGCAACCACCCTTGTCAAGGGCCCCGCGAAAAGCGTGCGGGACCCTTGACAAGCGCGGTAGGGCTGCGCCCAGGCCATACGGGAGACCACGAGCAACCCCCCAGTGAACGAACACGCCACTCCCGTGCGTGGTCACGCTCCCACCGGCGAGTCATGCACTGAAGTCGGGCGAGTCATGCGCTTGGGGCGCGCGAGTCATGCCTTGGGGCCGGGCGTGTCATGCCTTCAGACCGCGCGTGTCCTCCAGTCAGGCACCGCGTGTCCTCCGGTCGGACACCGCGAGTCGAACGTTCGGGACCCTCGTGTCGAACGTTCGGGACCCTCGTGTCGAACGTTCGGGACCCTCGTGTCGAACGTTCCGGGCCCCCGAGTTCTACGTTCGAGGAGTGTGTGGGTCAGCGGTCGCGGCGGCGGTAGGCGACTGTGGCTGCTACTGCGCCGGCCAGGGCGCCTGCGCCCAGGACTGAGGGGACGCCGATTTTCGCCGCTTTTCTTCCGGTGCGGAAGTCTCGGATTTCCCAGCCTCGTTTGCGGGCTGCTTCCCGTAGGCCCGAGTCCGGGTTGACGGCTACCGCCGTGCCTACTACGGAGAGCATGGGGACGTCGTTGACCGAGTCGGAGTAGGCGGTGCAGCGGCGGAGGTCGAGTCCTTCTTTTGCGGCTAGGGCGCGGACCGCGTGGGCTTTTGCCCGGCCGTGCAGCAGGTCGCCCACCAGGCGGCCCGTGTAGATGCCGTCGGAGCTTTCCGAGACGGTTCCCAGGGCGCCGGTGAGTCCCAGGCGCCTGGCGATGATCTGGGCCAGTTCCACCGGGGTCGCCGTGACCAGCCAGACGCGTTGGCCGGCGTCCAGGTGCATTTGGGCCAGGGCTTGGGTGCCGGTCCAGATCTTGTCCGCCATGAGCTCGTCGTAGATCTCCTCGCCCAGGGACACCAGTTCCGCCACTGAGCGGCCCGCCACGAAGGACAGCGCCTGTTCCCGGGACGCGGCCACGCTCTGGGGGTCTTCTCGGCCGCCCACGCGGAACTTGATCTGCTGCCAGGCGAAGCCCAGGAGGTCGGAGTTGCGGAAGTACTTGCGGGCGGCCAGGCCCCGGGCGAAGTGGAAGATCGACGCGCCCATCATCATGGTGTTGTCGACGTCGAAGAAGGCCGCGGCGGTCAGGTCGGTGGCGGTGTGGTCGGTGGGGGCGCCGCCGGTCTGCTCGACGACCGCCAGCGCGGCCTCGGCCGAAGCCTCGCCGGCCAGCGCGGCGAGCCTCTCCCGCTCGGCCGTGCCCTCCGCACGCCTTTTCACCACGTCAGCGCCTCCCGGGGTCCGATGGGGACAGGGTAGCGATCAGCCGCCGAGGCCGGGCAGCGGCAGCGACGGGAGGGGCAGTGACGGCAGTGGGAGGACCGGGGTGTTCGGGGTCGTGGTCACCGGGGGCGGTAGCTGGGAGGGCTGGGCGGGGATGGTCGTGGGGAGTGGTTGCGGTGCTTGCGTGGGGGTGCCGCCGCCCGGGGTGGTGGGGGCGTCGGGGGCCTGGGTGGCGGGGGCCCGGGTGGTCGTGGTGGTCGGCTGCTGAGGGCCCGTGGTGGTGGGTGGTGCCGGGCGGCAGCCGTCCTCGGTGGGGAGGGGGCCCACCTCGTCGGTTTCCCGGGAGGGGACCGCGCACCGGGTCTGCAGGGCTGTTGCCCGGGTGGTGATGCGCTCCAGCAGGTCCAGTGAGGTGTCCGCCCGGTCCACGGCTGCCGCGGGCAGGGTCGCGCGCAGCGCCGTCAACCGGGCGGACTGGGACGCGGCCCAGTCGCGCAGGCCCTCCAGGGCGCGTTGGTCGGAGTTCGCCCCGAACGCGGTCAGCACGCGGGAACCGGCCGCGGCGTCGGTGTCGAAGTCCGCCAGCGCGGTGAGGTAGCCGCCGAGGGGGCCGCCGCCGTCGTAGCGGGAGACCAGGGTCTCCAGCTCGTCCAGGCGCGCGGAGGCGAACTCCAGGCGCTTGTAGCCCTTGGAGTCCTCGCCGAAGGTCAGGCCCAGGGAGGCCGACTCGGCGGTGCGCTTCACGCCGTACAGCGCGTCGCCCGGCAGTGCGTCGCGGCTGAGCAGGAGGCTCATGCCGGCCAGCGAGAACACCAGGCACAGCGCGGCGGCCAGGGCGATCGCTAATCGGCCGCGGGCACCCGTGCGGGGACGGCGCTCGTCGAGCCTGGTGGGTGGCTGCGGTGCCGCGCCTCCCAGGACGCGGTCGCGCATGCGGGCCCTCGCGGCCTCGTCGGGGCCGGACGTGACTGCGGCTTTGCGAAGCAGTGACACGACCGCCAGCTCGTCGGCGAAGGACTCGTCGCCCGGTTCGGGGTGCGCGTCGACGGCGCGGGCGAACTGCTCGCGCTGCCTGTGACGCCACAACGGCGTGATCCCTCTGCCCACCATCCCGCACCGTTCCGAGCGATCCTGCCCCGAACAACGAACCGGGCGCTCCCGGGGTTACGCGGTGCGACCGTGATCACCGCAACCAGGTCGGCAGCAGTTGCGCCAGGCGGCGCACCGCCCGGTGCTGGAGGGCCTTGACCGCGCCCTCGTTGCGCCCCATCTTCGCGGCCGTTTCAGCGACGGACAAGCCCTGGATGAAACGCAGCGTGATGCATTCACGCTGGTCATCACCCAACTGGGCGACGCAGCGGAGCAGCTCGGCGTTGGCCGCGTCGGTCAGGACCTCGTCCTCGGGGCCGCTGGTGACCTCGCGGTTGTCCGCCAGTTCGGCCGTGGTGACCTCCAGCCGGTAGCGGCTGGACTTGACGTGGTCGAAGACGATGTTGCGGGCGATGGTGACGAACCAGGCGCCGACGTCGCGGCCCTGGTAGCTGATCGAGCGGATGCTGCGCAGCGCGCGCAGGAACGTCTCGCTGGTCACGTCCTCGGCCAGCGTGCGGTCGCCCACGCGGAACAGCACGTACCGGTACACCACGTCGACGTACCGGTCGTAGAGCACGCCGAACGCGTCCGTGTCGCCGTCCTGGGCGGCACGAACGAGGTTCCACGGCTCTCTTGCCGGTTCGCTCTCCACGCTCACGATCGTGCTGGACTGTCCTCCCGTGCTCCACATCGAGCGGAGCGTCCGGACGGGGTTCTCGCGTGCCCTTGCGGTCATCGGCTCGCGGCACCTCCACAGGGTCGCCGTGCCGGCAGCATACGTGTTGTTACTCCGTAGTAGGTAGCGGCAACTGGTCTCGAAGGTGCGACGCGAACGGAGGCACTTCGTGACGCCGGTCGCGCGTGACAGACTGCGCTGAGGTCCACCGTGGTTCCCAGGAGGTCGAGTTGGCCGGTACCGCACGCAACGTCGCCGACCTGGTTCGCGCTTCCGCGCACCGTGGACCCAAGCACGTCGCACTGGTGGATGTCACCACCGCGGACAGCTGGACCTGGGCCGAGTTCGACGCCGCGGTGGACGGCGAGGCGCGCCGGCTGGTCGGCGCGGGCCTCGAACCCGGCGACCGGGTGGTGGTGCGGCTGCCGACCGGGCCCGCGTTCTGCGTGGCGGTGTTCGGCGTGCTGCGCGCGGGCGGCGTCGTGGTGCCCGCCGGGCCGGGGCAGCCGCCGCGCGAGCTGCGCAGGCTGGTGGCCGACAGCGGGGCGAAGCTGCTGGTCGGCGAGGGCGAGGGCGACGTCGAGGTGCTGCCCGCGCCGGGGTTCGAGCCGGGGGAGGAGTTCCCGGCCGTCGGGTCCGGCGAGGACCTGGCCGTGCTCGGCTACACCTCCGGCACGTCCGGGTCGCCGCGCGGCGCGATGCTGTCGCACCGGGCGCTGCTGGCCAACGTCGAGCAGTGCGCGTCGCTGCGGCCGGCGCCGGTGACCGCGGGCGACCGGGTGCTGCTGGCGCTGCCGCTGTTCCACGTCTACGGCCTGGGCCCGGGGTTGTTGCAGGTCGCGGGGGCCGGCGCGACGGCCGTGCTGCTGGAGCGGTTCGACCCGGACCAGGCGCTGACCGCGATCCGCGAGCACCGGGTGACCACGCTGGTGGGCGTGCCTCCGATGTACCAGGCGTTCCTGGCCCAGCCGGTCGAGCGGCTGCGGGAGGACCTGGCGACCGTGCGGCTGTTCACCTCCGGCGCCGCGCCGCTGGCACCCGGCGTGCTCGCGGGCCTGCGGCAGGCCGTGGGGCTGCCGGTGTACGAGGGCTACGGGCTGACCGAGACCGGGCCGGTGCTGACCACGACGCTGGCCGGCGGCACGCCGAAGCCCGGCTCGGTGGGCCGGCCGCTGCCCGGCGTGGAGCTGCGGCTGGTCGACTCCGACGGCCGCCCGCTGGACGACGACGAGGACGAGCCGGGCACCGGGCTGGTGGCGGCGCGGGGCGCCAACCTGTTCAGCGGCTACTGGCCGGACGGCGCGCACGGGCCGGCCGCGGACGGCTGGTTCCGCACCGGCGACGTGGGCTACCTCGACTCCGACGGCGACCTGCACCTGGTGGACCGGGCGGGCGACCTGATCATCGTCAACGGGTTCAACGTGTACCCGCACGAGGTGGAGCAGGTGGTCAACGAGCTGGACGGCGTGGTCGAGTCGGCGGCGGTCGGCGTGCCCGACGAGCGGACCGGCGAGTCGGTGAAGGTCGTGCTGGTGGCCGCCGAGGGCAGCGGGCTGACCGAGGACGCGGTGAAGGACCACTGCGCGGCGCGGCTGGCCAAGTTCAAGGTGCCGACCGCGGTGGAGTTCGCCACGGCGCTGCCGCACTCGCCGACCGGGAAGCTCGCGCGCGCCCGCCTGAGGCTGCCTCTAACCTGACCGCGTGAGCCACCACGTCACTCTCGTCAGCCGGGTCGACTGCCACGCCTGCGAGCGGGCCAGGGCCGAGGTCGAGCGCATCTGCGGCGAGCTGGGCGTCCCCTGGGACGAGCAGGACGTCGACGCCGACCGCGAGCTGCGCGCCGAGTACGGCGACCGGGTGCCGGTGATCCTGGTCGACGGGCGCGAGCACGGCTACTGGGAGGTCGAGGAGGACCGGCTGCGGGCCGCGCTGGCCTGACTTACCGGGTCCTTACGGTTCGGCCGAACCGCGGCGCCGCGGGTGTCGAATAACACCCATGACCCGCTGGACCGCCGCTCTCGTCGGACTCCTCGGCGTGGCCGCCGCCCTCGTGGCCGGGCACCTCGTCGCGGCCCTGGTCGGCCCGCCGGCCTCGCCGCTGCTCGCCGTCGGCAGCACGGCGATCGACCTCACGCCCGCGTGGCTGAAGGACTTCGCGGTCCGCACCTTCGGCACCTACGACAAGCTCGTGCTGCTGCTGGGCATGGCCGTCGTGCTGGCGGCGGCCGCCGTGGCGGCCGGGCTGCTGTCCCGCCGCTCGGCCCTGCCGGGCACGGTGCTGGCCGTCGTGCTGGGGCTGCTGGGCGTGGCCGCCGTGCTGTACCGGCCGGACCTGGGGCAGCTGGGCGTCCTGGCGCCGGTCGCGAGCCTGGTCGTCGGCGTCGTGGTGTTCCGGTCGCTGCACGCCCGCGCGCCGGAGGACGGGGGCCGCCGGGCGTTCCTGGCGATCGCCGGGGCGTCGGTGGTGGCGGGGCTGGCCGGGCAGCTGCTGGGCAGGCGGGTGGACGTGGAGGCGTCGCGGCGGGCCGTCGGGGACCTCACGCCCGCGCGCCCCGCCCCGGCCGTGCCCGCGGGCGCCGACTTCGCCGCCGAGGGCACCCCGTCGTTCATCACGCCCACCCGCGACTTCTACCGGGTCGACGTGGCGCTGAGCGTGCCGCGCGTGCGCGCCGAGGACTGGGTGCTGCGCGTGCACGGCCTGGTCGACCGCGAGCTGAACCTGCGCTACGAGGACCTGCGCCGCCGTGACCTGGTCGAGCGCACGGTCACCATGACCTGCGTGTCCAACGAGGTGGGCGGGCCCTACATCTCCACCGCGAACTTCGTGGGCGTGCCGCTGCGGGACGTGCTGCTGGAGGCGGGCGTGCGGCCCGGGGCCGACCAGCTGTTCTCCACCAGCGTCGACGGCTGGACCGCGGGCAGCCCGGTCGACGTGGTGCTGGAGGAGGACCGCGGCGCGCTCATCGCGCTGGGCATGAACGGCGAGCCGCTGCCGCTGGAGCACGGGTTCCCGGCGCGGCTGGTCGTGCCCGGCCTGTACGGGTACGTGTCGGCCACCAAGTGGGTCACCGACCTGGAGCTGACCACGTTCGCGGCCAGGCGCGGCTACTGGCTCGACCGCGGGTGGGCGCAGCGCGCGCCGATCAAGACCATGTCCCGCATCGACAGCCCCAAGGGCCTGGCCACGGTGTCCGGCCCGGTCGTGGTGACCGGCGTGGCGTGGGCGCAGCCCACCGGCGTGGCGAAGGTCGAGGTGCGCGCCGACGGCGGTCCTTGGCGGACGGCCCGGCTGGCCGACGAGGTCAGCGGGTCGACGTGGCGGATGTGGCGGGTCGAGCTGGACCTCGCCCCCGGCGGCCACACCGTGGAGGTGCGCGCCACGGACCGCTCCGGGTTCACCCAGCCGCAGGCGCGGGTGGCGCCCGTGCCGGACGGCGCGACCGGCTGGCACTCCATCTTCTTCACCGTCTCCTGAGAATTCCCCCGAACCGGATCGCTTCCCGCTTCGAACGTCTTAGTGAGTACCGAAGCAGGTAAACCCCCGAGGAGTGATCCGCTGTGCGCAACCCCAAGCTCGCCCTCGCCGGTGCCGTCGTCGCCGCCGCCCTGTCGGTCGCGGCTTGCGGCGGTGGCGACACCGCGTCCTCCGGCTCCAGCGCCGCCGAGGCCACCACGACGACCGCCACCAGCTCCTCGGCGGCCATGGCCGACGGCGTGACCGAGACGACCGACGTGTTCGGCCCCGGCTGCGCCCAGGTGCCGGCCGACCCGTCGGACGAGGGCTCGCTCCAGGGCATGGTCGACGACCCGGTGGCCACCGCCGCGTCCAACAACCCGCTGCTCACGAAGCTGGTGGCGGCGGTCAAGGCGGCGAACCTGGTCGACACGCTGAACTCGCAGGAGGCGATCACCGTGTTCGCGCCCGCCGACCCGGCGTTCGCCGAGCTGGGCGACGCGAAGTTCCAGGAGCTGGCGGCCGACCCCGCCGCGCTGGGCAAGATCCTCCAGTACCACGTCGTCGGGCAGCGCTACGACGCCGACGGGCTGGAGGGCGCGGGCACCGTGAAGAGCCTCACGGGCCAGGAGCTGACCATCTCGGGCACCGGTGACGCGATGACCGTCAACGGCGCCCCGGTGCTGTGCGGCAACATCCCGACCGCCAACGCCACCGTGTTCGTCATCGGCAAGGTGCTCACCCCGCCGGCCGCCTGACCTGGCACTTCGCAAGTTCACCCGTTAGGGGTCGCGCCTTCCCGTGCCCGCGGGAGGGCGCGACCCCTTTTCCGCGCGGGCACACCGTTCGAACAGGTGAACAGCGGCGTCCGGAGGCCGGTCGACCAACTTTGTGCAAGCGTTCACAAGCGGTACGGTGGTGTTATCACCCCGCTGGTGACGGTGCCCGGCGGGTCGGTCGACGGATGTCGAGGAGTACCAGCGTGGCGGATCGGCGGGACGAGCGTGACGGGGTCGTGACCACTCCGAAGATCGCCGCCGACCCGACCGCGGACGTCCGGGAGCGGGCGCGGGCGATCCCCGAGGCGGCCGTGGCGCGCCTCGCGGTGTACCTGCGGGTGCTGTCCGGGATGGCCGAGCAGGGCGTGACGACCATCTCCAGCGAGGAGCTGGCCGGCGCGGCGGGCGTGAACTCCGCGAAGCTCCGCAAGGACCTGTCCTACATCGGCTCGTACGGCACGCGCGGCGTCGGCTACGACGTCGAGGTGCTCGTGAGCCACATCGAGCGCATCCTCGGGCTGACCCGGAAGCACTCGGTCGCGGTCGTCGGGATCGGTAATCTTGGTCACGCGCTGGCCAACTACGGCGGCTTCCCCAGCCGGGGTTTCCCGGTCGCCGCGCTGTTCGACATCGACCCCGACCTGACGGGCGTACCGGTAGGCGGCATACCGGTAAACCACATCGACGACATCACCGCGGTGTGCGCCGAGCGGGAGGTGTCCATAGGGGTCATCGCGACGCCCCCGCAGGCTGCTCAGGCCGTCTGCGACCGTTTGGTATCCGCCGGAGTCCAGTGCATCCTGAACTTCGCACCCGTCGTGCTCCAAGTGCCGGACTACGTCGAGGTGCGCAAGGTCGACCTGGCGGTCGAGATGCAGATCCTGTCGTTCCACGTCGCGCGGCGGGCTGACGAGGCCGCCGGTGACGTGGTCAACGGAGTCGGTGTGGACGGGGTGGTGATTCGCCCGTGATCGTGCGGGTAGCTGGCCGATCGGTGGTGCCGGCATGAGCGTGCTCGTGGTCGGGCTGTCCCACCGCACCACCCCCGTCCCCGTGCTGGAGCGCGTCGCCGTGGCCGACGCCGACCGCGGCAAGGTCCTCGACCGGCTGCTGGGCGCGCCCAGCGTGTCCGAGGCCGTGCTGCTGTCGACCTGCAACCGGGTCGAGGTCTACGCGGTCGTCGAGACCTTCCACGGCGGCATGAACGAGGTCGTCGAGGTGCTGGCCCGCCAGGCGGGCGCCGAGCCCGCCGAGCTGTTCGAGCACCTGTACGTGCACTACTCGGCCGCCGCCGTCGAGCACCTGTTCTCCGTGGCGGGCGGCCTGGACTCGATGGTCGTGGGCGAGGCCCAGATCCTCGGCCAGCTGCGCGGCGCCTACAGCGCCGCCGACGAGGCCGGCGTGGTCGGCCGCACCCTGCACGAGCTGGTCCAGCAGGCCCTGCGGGTCGGCAAGCGCATCCACACCGACACGGGCATCGACCACGCGGGCGCCTCCGTGGTGTCCGAGGCCCTGGCCGACGCGGCCGGGGCGCTCGGCGGCACCCTGCACGACCGCACGGCCCTGGTCGTCGGCGCCGGCTCGATGGGCGGTCTCGCGGCCGCCCACCTGCGCCGCGCGGGCATCGGCCGGGTCGTGGTGGCCAACCGGACCGCCGCCAACGGCGAGCGCCTGGCCACCGCCCTGCGCGCCGAGGGCGTCGACGCCCGCCACACCGGCCTGCACGACCTCGCCACCGAGGTGGCGGGCGCCGACGTGCTGTTCGCCTGCACCGGCTCGGTGGACACCGTCGTCGGCGCCGAGCACATCGGCGACCGCGCCCCGGACCGGCCGCTGGTCGTGTGCGACCTCGGCCTGCCCAAGGACGTCGACCCCGCCGCCGCGCTGCTGGCCAACGTGCGCGTGGTCGACCTGGAGACCCTCCAGCGCAGGCTGTCCGACGCCCCCACGGGCCAGGACGCCCAGCGCGCGGCGGAGATCGTGGCCGAGGAGGTCCGGGCCTACCTGGCCGGGCAGCGCTCGGCCGGGGTCACGCCCACCGTGACGGCACTGCGCAAGCGCGCCGCCGAGGTCGTCGACGCCGAGCTGCTGCGCCTGGACCAGCGGCTGCCCCAGCTCGACGGCGCGGTGCGCGACGAACTGGCCAAGACCGTGCGCCGGGTCGTGGACAAGCTCCTGCACACCCCCACCGTGCGGGTGAAGGAGCTGGCCGCGGCACCGGGCGGCGCGGGGTACGCCGAGGCGCTGCGCGAGCTGTTCGGGCTCGACCCGCAGGCGCCGACCGCCGTCAGCACCCCCCACAAGACCCAACCCAAAGGTGAGAAGCGGTGAACCGCACCCTCAGGATCGGCACCCGCGGCAGCGCCCTCGCCCTCGCGCAGACCGGCCACGTGGCCGACCAGCTGCGCGCGGCGGGCGCCCGGGTGGAGATCGTCACCGTCTCCACGCCCGGTGACCGGTCGAACGCGCCCATCGCCGAGATCGGCGTCGGCGTGTTCACCTCCGCGCTGCGCGACGCCCTCGCCAACGGCGAGGTCGACATCGCCGTGCACTCGTACAAGGACCTGCCGACGGCACCCGACCCGCGCCTGTCGCTGGCCGCCGTGCCGCTCCGCGAGGACCCGCGCGACGCCCTCGTCGCCCGCGACGGCCTGACCCTGGGCGAGCTGCCCGCGGGCGCGAAGGTCGGCACCGGCTCGCCGCGCCGCGCCGCGCAGCTGGAGGCCCTGGGCCTGGGCCTGGACGTGGTCGGCCTGCGCGGCAACGTGGACACCCGCATCCGCAAGGTCCGCGACGGCGAGCTGGACGCCGTCGTGCTGGCCCGCGCCGGCATCGCGCGCCTGGGCCGCACCCCCGAGATCACGGAGACCCTGGACCCGATCCAGATGCTCCCCGCGCCCGCGCAGGGCGCCCTCGCGGTGGAGTGCCGGGTCGACGACGTCGACACCGAGCACCTGCTCCAGTCCACTCTGGACGACTCGGCCAGTCGGGCCGCTGTCGCCGCCGAGCGCGCCATGCTGGCCGCGCTCGAGGCGGGCTGCAGCGCGCCGGTCGGCGCACTGGCCGATGTGGTGGAAGACCTCAGCGACGACGGGACCGTGGTGCTCCGGCTGTCCCTGCGCGGGGTCGTGGCGACGGAGGACGGCGACCTCCTCCGTGCGTCCGCCACCGGTGACTTGACCGCAGCAGAGGAACTCGGCCGCGCGCTGGCCGCCGAGTTGCTCGACCTCTCCGGCCACGCCGCTGCGTCGCCGGCGGGGCGTAGTTGATGGGGAGTGCCCTCAGATGACCCGCGCACGCAAGACCCCCGGCCGAGTCGCCTTCGTGGGCTCCGGCCCCGGCGACACCGGGCTGCTCACCGTCCGGGCCCGTGACCTGTTCGCCAAGGCGGAGGTCGTGGTGACCGACCCGGACGTACCGGCCGAGGTGGTGGCGCTGGTACCGGACGGCGTCGAGGTCCGCCCGGCCGTGGGCGACCCCGCCGACGTCGCCAGGGACCTGGTCGCCGAGGCGAAGAACGGCGCCGCCGTGGTGCGCCTGGTGGCGGGTGACCCGCTGACCCTGGACTCCGTGGTGAAGGAGGCCCACGCGGTCTCCAAGACCACCATCGCCTTCGACGTGGTGCCGGGCGTCCCGGCGGGCACGGCCGTCCCGGCCTACGCCGGCGTCGCCCTGGGCGCGGTGCACACCGAGGCCGACGTCCGGGGCGTGACCGACTGGGCGAGCCTGGCCTCCGCACCGGGCACCCTCGTCCTGCACGCCACCGGCAGCCACCTGGCCGAGGCGGCGTCGTCCCTGGTCGAACACGGTGTGGCCCCGCAGACCCCGGTCTCGGTGACCGCCGACGGCACCGGTTTCAGCCAGCGCACGATCGACACCACCCTGGCCGGCCTGGCCCAGGACGCCGGCGACCTGACCGGCCCCCTGGTCGTCACGGTGGGCGCCGCAGTGGCCAACCGCACCAAGCTGTCCTGGTGGGAGTCCCGCGCCCTGTACGGCTGGCGCGTCCTCGTCCCGCGCACCAAGGAGCAGGCCGGCGCGATGAGCGACCGCCTGCACTCCCACGGCGCCATCCCGGTCGAGGTGCCCACCATCTCGGTGGAGCCCCCGCGCAGCCCGGCCCAGATGGAGCGCTCGGTGAAGGGACTGGTGGACGGCCGCTACCAGTGGGTCGTCTTCACCTCGACCAACGCCGTCCGCGCGGTCTGGGAGAAGTTCCGCGAGTTCGGCCTGGACGCCCGAGCCTTCTCCGGCGTCAAGATCGCCTGCGTCGGCGAGGCGACCGCGGCCAAGGTCCGGGGCTTCGGCATCATCCCGGAACTGGTGCCGAGCGGCGAGCAGTCCTCGGAGGGCCTCCTGGCCGACTTCCCGCCGTACGACGACATCCTCGACCCGGTGGACCGAGTCCTGCTCCCCCGAGCGGACATCGCCACCGAGACCCTGGCCGCAGGACTGCGCGAACGAGGCTGGGAAATCGACGACGTCACCGCCTACCGCACCGTCCGCGCGGCCCCGCCCCCGGCGGACACCCGAGAAATGATCAAGTCCGGCGGCTTCGACGCGGTCTGCTTCACCTCGTCCTCGACCGTCCGCAACCTGGTCGGCATCGCCGGCAAGCCGCACGCCCGCACCCTGGTGGCCTGCATCGGCCCCCAGACCGCGGAAACGGCCCGCGAGTTCGGCCTCCGCGTCGACGTCCAACCGGAAGACGCCAACGTCCCGGCCCTGGTGGACGCCCTGGCCCAGCACGCGGCCCGCCTGCGCGCGGAGGGCGCCCTCCCACCCCCGCGCAGGACCAAGCGCCTCCGCCGCTCCTGACCTGCACCGCACCGAGCGCGCCTCACCCGCGCGCTCGGTGCCACGCGGAACCGGCCGGTCCCGACCGCAGAACTCACCGGTCCTGAACGCATGACACGCCCGGCTCGAACGCATGACACGCCGGTGCCGAATGCACGACACGCGGTGTCGGACTGGAGGACACGCGGTGTCCGAGTGGAGGACACGCCGGTGCTGAACGTAGAACTCGGGGGTCCGGAACGTTCGACACGACGGGTCTGAAGGTTCGACTCGCGCGGTTTGAACGCATGACACGCCGGGAGTGGGCTGGGGTCGGTGGGGGCCGACGAGGCCCGATTTGACATGGGTTCGAGTGCCATAGGCTGGTCGGAGCCGGCAGGCTCGGCGGGACGCTTTTCCCCGCCGTGCCTGCCGGCTGCGGCCTGCCTCCGGCGCTCGTAAGGGCCCCATGTCAAATCGAGCCGGACGGAAGCACCGGGGCGAAACTGGCACCGACCCGAGCACCGACCCCGAGCACCGACCCGAAGACCAGGACCCGGAAGACCAGGGCCCAAGACCGAAGAACCAGGGAGTACCCGCCGTGTTCCCAGCCCACCGCCCCCGTCGCCTGCGCACCACCCCGGCCCTCCGCCGCCTGGTCAGCGAGACGACCGTGGAGCCGCGCCACCTGGTCCTCCCCATGTTCGTCAAGGAAGGCGCCCCGCACCCGACCGAGATCAAGAGCATGCCGGGCGTCCTCCAGCACACCCGCGAATCCCTCCGCAAAGCAGCCGTGGAAGCCGTCCAGGCAGGCGTGGGCGGCCTGATGCTCTTCGGCGTCCCCGCCGAGCGCGACGCCGTCGGCTCCAGCGCCGTGGACCCGAACGGCATCCTCAACACCGCCCTCGCCGACCTCCGCTCCGAACTGGGCGACAGCACCGTCCTGATGTCGGACTGCTGCCTGGACGAGTTCACCGACCACGGCCACTGCGGCGTGCTCACCGCCGACGGCACCGTGGACAACGACGCCACCCTGGAGGTCTACGGCGAGATGGCCGTGGCCCAGGCCCGCGCGGGCGCCCACGTGGTCGGCCCCAGCGGCATGATGGACGGCCAGATCGGCTTCATCCGCGCCGCCCTGGACGAGGCCGGCCACACCGACACCGGCATCCTCGCCTACAGCGCCAAGTACGCCTCCGCCCTCTACGGCCCGTTCCGCGACGCCGTCGAGTCGCAGCTCAGCGGCGACCGCAAGACCTACCAGCAGGACCCGGCCAACGCCCGGGAAGCGCTCCGCGAGGCCACCCTGGACCTGGCCGAGGGCGCCGACATGGTCATGGTCAAGCCCGCCCTGCCCTACCTCGACGTGGTCAAGGCCGTGGCCGAGCTGTCCACGGTCCCGGTCGCCGCCTACCAGATCTCCGGCGAGTACGCGATGGTCGAGGCCGCCGCCCGCAACGGCTGGATCGACCGCGAGCGCACCGTCCTGGAGACCCTGACCTCCATCCGCCGGGCAGGCGCCGACATCGTCCTCACCTACTGGGCCGTGGAAGCAGCCCACTGGCTCAACGCCAGGTAACCCCCGCGATGCCCCCCACGCCGAACACCCGGCCGACCAACCAGCCGACACCACCAAGGCCGCTCCACCTGGCCAGGTGGCTGTTCATCGCCAGCGCCGCCCTCGGCCTGGTCAGGTTCGTCGTGCAGCTGTCCGACCGCGAGATGCTGATCGACCAGCTCCGCCTGCAACAACCCACCCTCGGCCAGGACGAACTGGACGCCGCCGCCACCGGCGGCACCTTCTTCGGCCTGCTCCTGGCCGCCGCCCTCCTCCTGGTCTACGTGCTGCTGGCCAACCGCATGGCGCAGGGCCGCAACTGGGCCCGGGTCCTGCTGACCGCTCTGGCCGCCGCCGGCATCCTCGTCGGCGTGCTGCGGCTGATCACCGTGGGCTCCGGCCTGGCAGCGGCCTTCGGCCTGTCCGTCAGCCCGGTGGACCTGGCCTTCGGCGTGGTCACCATGGTCATCGACGCGGTCGCCGTGGTGCTGGCCTTCCACCCCGCCGCGGCCGCCCACTTCCGCAACGCCCCCACCCCACCCCGCCCGACCGGCGGCTCCTGACCGCACCCGCGCCTGTCACGGTGGACAGCACCGCCGCCCGCCCTTAGCGTTTGCACCCGTGACCACGCCACAGGACCCGGGAAGCCGGCCGTCGCAGGAGCAGGAGCCGTACGCCACGCCTGCGCCGCCCCCGCCGAACGAGCAGCCCGCCGGCCACCAGGCCGGCGGCTACCAACCCGGGCCCGACGAGTCCAGCGGCCACCAGCCAGCGGTCGGCCAGGCCGGCGGTTACCAGCCCGCGGTCGGCCAGTCCGGCGGCTACCGGCCCGCCCCCTACCCGAGCGCCCCCGAGCCGACCCCCGGAGCACCCCGGCCCACCGCGCCCAGGGAGGTCCGGGTCTCGTTCTGGCTGTGGCTGGTCGCCGCCCTCCTGCTGGCGGTCCCGTCGCTGATCGCCCTCGCGGTGGTCCTGAAAGACCCCCAGGCCGTGGTCGACCTGGCCAAGCAGGCCGGCAACACCCAGGGCCTCACCGACGAGCAGCTCCGCGCCGCCCTGGTCGGCTTCCAGATCTTCTTCTCCGCCGCCAGCGTCGTCATCGCCGCCCTGATGGTGTTCTTCGCGATCAAGGCCCGCGCCGCCCGCCCGTGGGCGCGGACCTGGCTCAACGTGGTGGGCGTGGCCGCCCTCCTGCTGACCATGCTCGGCTTCACCCTGGTCAGCCTGCTGGTCGTGCTGGCCGTGGCCGGCGCGATCGTCCTGCTGTACCTGCCCGCTTCGAGGGAGTTCTTCGAAGCGGCCAAGCGGGTCGGCTGACCGGTGGGCGCACAACCGCCCGCCGTGGTGCGGGCGGCGGTCGGCGTGTGGTTCGCGCTGGCCGCCTTCGTCGTGTTCGACAACGCCGTCCTGTGGATCAGGCGCGGCGAGCTGCGGGAAGCCGCCGAGCGGGTCGGTGACGACCCCGCCCGCGTGAACGACATCCTGCTCCAGCTCACCCTGGTCGCCGCCGTCTTCACGATCGGCTACGCCGTGCTCGCCTGGCTGCTGAAGTCCGGCAAGCGCTGGACGCGCGGCACGCTCACCGCCCTGGCCGTGGTGCACGTGCTGTCCTTCGTCCTGCCCGGCGCCGCCGCCGCGAACGTCGTCCCCCTGCTGCTGATCGCCACCGGCCTGGCGCTGACCTGGTTGCCCGGTACGGCACAGTGGGTGCGGCAGCACTAGACGAGGTCGGTGACGCATGAGCCAGCCACCGTTCGACCCCTATGGCACGCCCCTGCCCCCGCACCACCACCAGCCCCACCAACCCCCACCCGCCTTCCCGGGCGCGATGCGGGAGGTGGACCAGGCCGCCACCACCGTGGCCCGCCCCGCCCCCGTGACCGCGGCTTTCGCCCTCTGGCTCCTCACCGCGCTGAGCTGGCCGATCGGCACCGCGCTGCGCACCGCGGCCGAGGACGACCGGTTCACCGGCTTCGCCCCGGTCATGACCCTGTTCGGCACCACCTGCCTGGCCATCGCCGGCCTCTGGGGCGCGATCGCGCTGCTCAGGGGCAGCTACCACGCCCGCCTGGCCCTGTGCGGCGGCGCCCTGGTCCTGTCCGCCCTGACCGTCGCGGCCCTGCTCGTGGCCGCCGAGGACGACCTGGGCCCGGTCTCCTGGACCGTCATCGTCCTGCGCCTGCTCCTCCCGGTCGCCGCCGCGGCGTGCAGCTTCCTGCCGGGCACCCGGCACTACTTCGCGGGGAACCTCGGCTAGGTGGAACCCGTGCTGCACGCCGAACCCGGCGCCTCCTGGTGGCCCCTGCTGTGGGGCCCGGTGTTCGCCCTGCTCGGCTTCGGGGTGGAGGCGCTGACCGGCGCGGTCCGCCCCCTGCTGTGGTGCGTCGTGGCCCTGGCGCTGCTGCTGCCCACCCTGGTCTGGGTCCAGGGCAGGCGACGCGTGTACGCCGTCCTCCTCACCCCGGTCGCCCTGCACCAGGGCCGGGAGGAGCTGCGCGTGCGCGACATCGCGGCGGCCGAGGGCGTGGAGCCGCGCGCCGGCGCCCGCGTCCTGGGCGGCGGCTGGTCCCTGCCGCGCGGCACCGGACCGGTGCCGCTGCGCCTGGCCGACGGCACCGTCGTCACCGCCTGGGCGAGGGACCCCGACGCCCTCCGCACCGCCCTGGCCGACCTGCTCGCCCGCGACCCCTCGTGAGAAGCTGACCGACGTGACAGCGGCCACCGTGGGAAGCGAGCCCGTGCCCGAGGCACCGAAGCTGCACCAGCCCAAGCGGGCGTTCGTCGCCGCCGGCGAGGTGGTGCTCGGCGTGCTGCTCGTCCTGGCCGCCGCGTGGTGCTGGCAGCGCGGTGTGGTGCACCAGAGCTACCCGACCCAGGACGGCCGCTCCCTGGCCGCCACCCGGTACCACGGCAACTGGATCGGCACCGCCGTGGCCCTGGGCACCGCGACGGGCGTGCTCCTGCTCGACGCCGTCCGCCAGGCCGTGCTCGCGTTCCGCACCCGCGGCCCGGCCCCGCAGGAGTACTGGGAGGACCAACCGGAGGAGCAGCTGCGGGAGCAGTCGGAGGAGCAGGACTTCCCTCCGCAGCAGACCCGGCCCGAAGAGCCCGAAGAGCCCGAGCGACAGGACCCCCGGCAACAGGACTCCCAGCCACAAGAGACCCAGCCACAAGAGACCCAGCCACAAGAGACCCAGCCACAAGAGACCCAGGCCACTCCCCAACCGAAGGAGACCCGGGCCACCGACCACCGGGAGCAGGTCGCCAACCCCGACGTGTGAGACTGGACCCCGTGACAGCGACGCGATCCCAGGAACTGTTCGAGCGCGCGACCACGGTCATCCCCGGCGGCGTGAACTCCCCGGTCAGGGCCTTCCACTCGGTCGGCGGCACGCCGAGGTTCATGGTCCGCGGCGAGGGCCCGCACCTGTGGGACGCCGACGGCAACCGCTACGTCGACCTCGTCGCCTCCTGGGGCCCGATGGTCCTCGGCCACGCCCACCCCGACGTGGTCCGGGCGGTCCGCGAAGCAGCCACCTCGGGCCTGTCCTTCGGCACCCCCACCGAGGGTGAGATCGAGCTGGCCGAGGAGATCATCGACCGCGTCGCCCCGGTCCACCAGGTCCGCCTGGTCAACTCCGGCACCGAGGCCACGATGAGCGCCATCCGCCTCGCCCGCGGCTTCACCGGCCGGCAGAAGGTGGTCAAGTTCGCCGGCTGCTACCACGGCCACGTGGACGCCCTGCTGGCCCAGGCGGGCTCCGGCGTGGCCACCCTCGGCCTGCCCACCTCGCCCGGCGTCACCGGCGCCCAGGCGGCCGACACGATCGTGCTGCCCTACAACGACGTCGAGGCCGTCCGCCGCGCGTTCGCGGAGAACCCGGACCAGATCGCCTGCGTGATCACCGAGGCCGCCGCGGGCAACATGGGCGCGATCGCCCCGAAGCACAACGCCGAGCTCAAGGAGCTCTGCCACGCCAACGGCGCCCTGCTGATCATGGACGAGGTCATGACCGGCTTCCGCGTGTCGCGCGCCGGCTGGTACGGCCTGGAGGCCGTCGAGGGCGACCTCTACACCTTCGGCAAGGTCATGTCCGGCGGCCTGCCCGCCGCGGCGTTCGGCGGCCGCACCGACGTGATGTCCCGGCTCGCCCCGTCCGGCCCGGTCTACCAGGCGGGCACGCTGTCCGGGAACCCGGTCGCGGTGGCCGCCGGCCTGGCCACGCTGCGCGCCGCGACCGACGAGGTCTACCGCACGCTCGACGCCAACGCCACGCGCCTGGGCGCGCTGTTCGCCACCGCGCTCACCGAGGCGGGCGTGGCGCACCGGGTGCAGTTCGCGGGCAACATGGTCAGCGTGTTCTTCAGCGAGGACGAGGTCACCGACTACGCCGGCGCGCAGGCCGCCGAGACGTGGCGCTTCCCGCCGTTCTTCCACGCCCTGCTGGAGCGCGGCGTGTACGCGCCGCCGAGCGCGTTCGAGGCGTGGTTCGTCAACGCGGCCATGACCGACGACGACTTCCAGGTGATCTCGGACGCCCTGCCGCACGCCGCGCGGGCGGCCGCCGCCGCGAAGGAGGCGGGCAGGTGAGGGACCGCGCGCCCACCGGCGGTGGTGGCCGGACCGTCGTGCACCTGCTGCGGCACGGCGAGGTGCACAACCCGACCGGCATCCTCTACGGCCGCCTGCCGGGCTTCAACCTGTCCGAGCGCGGCAGGCGGCAGGCGCTGACCGTCGCCGAGCACCTGGCCGACCACGACATCGCGCACGTGGTGGCGTCCCCGCTGGACCGGGCGCAGCAGACCGCCGCGCCCATCGCCGACTCGCACCGGCTGGAGCTGGCCTCCGACGAGCGGCTGATCGAGGCCGACAACCAGTTCGAGGGCCTGCGGGTGTCCGTCGGCGACGGCGCGCTGCGCTCGCCGCTGCACTGGCCGAAGCTGGTCAACCCGTTCCGGCCGTCGTGGGGCGAGCCCTACCTGGACATCGCGCACCGGATGCTGGGCGCGGTGCAGCGGGCGCGGGCGGCGGCCGAGGGGCACGAGGCGGTGTGCGTGTCGCACCAGCTGCCGATCTGGACGCTGCGGCGGTTCCTGGAGGGCAAGCGGATGTGGCACGACCCGCGCCGCCGGGAGTGCTCGCTGGCGTCGCTGACCAGCCTGGTCTTCGAGGGCGAGCAGCTGGTGCGGCTGGTCTACACCGAGCCGGTCGGCGCGACGAACCCGCGGGTGACCGGGGCATGAGCACCCCGACGAGAACCGCCGCGCGCACCCCGGCGAAGGTCCTCGCCACCGCCCTGGCCGCGCTGCTGCTCCTGTCGGCGTGCTCGTCCGGCGACGACGCGGTCGCCACGGGCAGCGAGTTCCAGCTCGTCGCGCCCAACGGCGAGACCAAGCTCCGCTACGAGGGCGACGAGCGCAAGAAGCTGGGCGACCTCACCGGCCCGAGCCTGATGGAGGACGGCGCGCAGGTCTCGCTGTCCGACTACGCGGGCAAGGTCGTGGTGATCAACATCTGGGGCGCGTGGTGCCCGCCGTGCCGCACCGAGGCGCCCGAGCTGCAGAAGGTGCAGGACGAGAAGGGCCCGCTGGGCGTGCAGGTGCTGGGCGTGGACGTCAAGGAGAACTCCACCGAGCTGCCGCGCGACTTCATGAGCAACCGGGGCCTGACCTACCCGTCGATCTACGACGAGTCCGGCCGCGCGATGCTCGCCTTCCGCGGCCTGCACCCGAACACGGTGCCCGCGACGTTCGTGCTCGACAAGCAGCACCGGGTGGCCGCCGCGTTCCTCGGCGGCGTGATCGCCGGCGACCTGACGCCGATCGTGGACCGGCTGGCCGCGGAGTCCTGAGACCCCGCGGCCGGCCGGCCCACCGGGTCACCTCAGCTCGGGCACCCGGGTCACCTCAGCTCCGGCACCCGCTCCCGGAACGCCGCGATCATCGCGTCGCGCCCGACCAGGTTGAACTCGCGGCCCAGCGTGCGCATGATCGAGTTCTCGGTCGGCCGGTACAGCCCGCGCAGGTAGTAGCGGGCGCCCTCGAACACCCCGACCACGCCGCCGTCCGGGGACGGCTGCCCCAGGTAGGCCGCCCACTTCGCCCCGGTCGGGTCGGCGGTCGCGTTGACCTCGGTCGGCTCTGCGCCCGAGTACCGGTCGTAGGGGTAGTCGTACTCGTCGGCCAGCCGGCCGATGGAGTGGCCCAGCTCGTGCACGGCGATCTGCCCGGCCTGGTCGTTCGCGCCCGCCGCGGTGGCCACGCCGCCGCCCGCGCCGCCGTACTTGGCGGTGTTGCCGAGCGCGATGACCTGGTCGGCCTGCGGCGCGAGCGCGCCGAACTGGCCGGCCTTGGCCTGGTTGACGCACAGCAGGCGCTCGGTCTGGAGGTCGCGGCCCTGGCACCAGAAGCCCATGTCCAGCGCGGTGTCCCGCTCGACGCCGAGGGTGGGGTCGTTGTCCACGCCGGACTGGTTGGACACGACGTTGACCTGCCACACGTTGAAGTACTGCTTGTAGGAGGCGAACGGCTCGACGGCGGACAGCTCCGCCCACTTGCCCACCACGTGCGAGTGGTAGGTCTCCAGCTCCGCCGCGGTGTAGCCGTCGCCGACGAAGACGAGGTCGAACCGCTGCTCGGGGGCGCCGGTCTGCTGGATCGCGACCACGTCCGCGGTCACCTCGTCGGGTGCCGCCTGGGCCTCGACGACCCGCGGCAGGGCGGTCCGCGTGATGGTGCCGTCGGGGGAGAAGACCTCGACCAGCTCCACGTCGGCGGTCCCCGGCGGAGGGGTGTCGGGACGGGGTGCGGCGCCGCCGGACAGGGGGGCGGCGACGAGGGCGAGGGTGACGGACAGCAGCGGCAGGGTCAGCCGGTGTGCGCGCATGTCGTCACGCTATGCATCCAATTCTTCACCCACAAGGGTTGAAAGTGGGGTTTAGGGGTCACTCGTTCGGGGAAATGTGAGCCGGGTCGCTCCTAAGGGAGTCCGGTGGGCGACCCGGCCGGCCGCCTACCTACCCTGGACGGCGTGAACCCGACAGATCTGGCCACCTCGGGTCCGATCGCGCTCGCGACCGGGGTGGCGCTGCTGGCCGGGGCCATCTCCTTCGCCTCCCCGTGCGTGGTCCCGCTGGTACCCGGCTACCTCGCCTACCTGGCGGGCCTGGTCGGCGCGGAGGCGCCCGCCGTGGCCGCCGGCGAGGACCGCAAGACCGGCCGCTGGCGCGTGGCGGGCGCGGCGCTGCTGTTCGTGCTCGGGTTCACCGCCGTGTTCGCGATGACCTCGTTCGTGGTGCTCGGCCTCACCGACCTGTTCTGGTTCGAGGCGGACCTGCTCCAGCGCATCGGCGGCGTCGTCACCATCGCCATGGGCCTGGTGTTCATCGGCCTGGTCCCGGCGCTGCAGAAGGACGTCCGCCTGCACCGCGCGCCCAGCGCCGGCCTGCTCGGCGCGCCCCTGCTCGGCGGCGTGTTCGCGCTGGGCTGGACCCCGTGCCTCGGCCCGACCCTGATGGGCGTGATGGCGCTGGCCCGCAGCACCGAGGTCGGCTCGGTCACCGCCCGCGGCGCGGTGCTGGTGCTGGCCTACTGCCTGGGCCTGGGCCTGCCGTTCGTGCTGATCGCGCTCGGCGCGCGCTGGGCGGTGCGGGCGACCGGCTGGCTGCGCGACCACGTGCGCCAGGTGCAGGTCTTCGGCGGCGCGCTGCTGGTCGCGGTCGGCATCGCCCTGGTCACCGGCCTGTGGGGCGAGTTCGTCAACTGGCTGCGCGACGCCGTGGTCAGCGACCTGGAACTGCCGCTCTAGTGCCCGCCCCGCTGCCCACACCGATCCGGGCCGCCCTGGCCTTCCTGCGCAACACGTGGCGCGGCCTCACGGCCATGCGCACCGCGCTGACCCTGCTGTTCCTGCTCGCCCTCGGCGCGATGCCGGGCGCCCTGCTGCCGCAGCGCTCGCTCAACGCCGGCAAGGTCGACGAGTACATCGCCGAGCACGGCTGGTGGGGCCGCCTCCTCGACGACCTCCAGTTCTACGACGTCTACGCCAGCTACTGGTTCTCCGCGGTCTACGTGCTGCTGTTCGTCTCCCTGGTCGGCTGCCTGCTGCCGCGCACCTGGGAGTACGCCAGGCAGATGCGGGCCAGGCCGGTGCTGACCCCGCGCAACCTGTCCCGGATGCCGCACCACGCGAGCGCCGAGGTCGACGCGACGCCGGAGGCCGTCGTGGCGGGGGCCGAGCGGCGGCTCAAGGGCTGGCGCCGCATCACCCGCGAGGAGCCCGACGGCGCCCGCACGGTCAGCGCCGAGCGCGGCTACCTGCGCGAGACCGGCAACCTGGTGTTCCACTTCTCCCTGCTGGGCCTGCTGGTCGCGTTCGCGCTGGGCAAGATGCTCGGCTACGAGGGCCAGGTCATCGTGCAGGCCAACGGCGGCCAGTTCTGCAACTCCGGCGTGTTCAACTACGACTCGTTCCGGCCCGGCCTGCGCGTGGACGGCTCCGACCTCAGCCCGTTCTGCGTGAAGGTGGACGACTTCGAGGCCACCTACCTGCACAACGGCCAGGCCGAGAGCTACCGGGCCGACCTGCAGTACCAGTCGGGCGCGGACCTCGACAGCGGCACGTGGCGGCCGTACCGGCTGGAGGTCAACAGCCCGCTGCGCACCGCGGGCGACCGCGTCTACCTGATCGACCACGGCTACACGCCGGTCTTCACGGTCACCTTCCCCAACGGTCAGACGCGCACCGGCGAGGTCCAGTGGCGGCCGGTCAACACCGTCACCTACGCCTCCGAGGGCGCGACCAAGTTCGACCCGCCGGGCGTGACCGACGCCGAGCAGCGGCGCCGCGGCCAGCTCGCCATCACCGGCCTGCTCGCGCCGACCGCGGTGTTCCGCGGCGAGCTGCTGGACTCCGCGTTCCCCGCCGCCAACGACCCCGCGGTCGCGGTCGACGTCTACCGCGGCGACCTGGGCACCGACTCCGGGCGCGGCCAGTCCATCTTCTCCATCGACCAGAAGATGGTCGCCGACGGCAAGCTGCTCAAGGTCGCCCGCCAGAACCTCCGGCAGGGCGAGCAGCTCACCCTCGACGACGGCACCGTGATCCGGTTCGACGGCGTGCGCGACTGGGTGGCCCTCCAGGTCTCGCACGACCCGACGCAGACCTGGGTGCTGCTGTTCTCGATCCTGGTCATCCTGGGGCTGGGCGTGTCGCTGAGCATCAAGCGGCGCAGGGTGTGGGTGCGGGCGACCCCGCTGGGCGGCGGGCGTACTTTGATTGAGGTCGGCGGCCTCGCGCGGACCGACCAGGCCGGGTACGGCGAGGAGTTCGACGGGTTGTCCCGCGACCTGCTGCTCGCGCACCGGGCCGATGCCGATCAGGAGGACAGCTGATGCCGGTCAACGCGACCCTGGCGACCTACAGCGACTGGACGTACGGCGCGGCCGTGGCGGTCTACTTCTTCGCCGCCGTGCTCTACCTGTGCGAGGCGGCGTTCGCCCGGCCGGCCAAGGCGGCCAGGGAGCGCGAGATGGTCGCCTCCGGCGGCACGCGGGCCGACGGCACGTGGACGCCCGGCCTGGTCAGCAGGCCGCAGCGGTCCCGCGCCGAGCGCCTGGGCCGCATGGGCGTGGCGCTCAACGTGCTCGGCGTGCTGCTCCAGGCCGGTTCGCTGGTGCTGCGCGGCCTGTCCACCGGGCGCGCGCCGTGGGGCAACATGTACGAGTACATGTCGCTGCTCACGCTCGCGGGCGTGGTGACGTGGCTGGTGCTGGCCCGCGTGTTCCCGGTGCGCAGGCTCGGCGGGTTCGTGCTCGTGCCGGTCGTGGTCCTGATGTTCCTCGGCGGCACGGTCCTCTACGCCGACGCCGCGCCCGTGCAGCCGGCGCTCCAGTCGTACTGGCTCGTGGTGCACGTGTCGGTGATCTCGGTCTCCAGCGGCGTGCTGCTGGTGCCCGGCGTGGCCAGCGTGCTGTACCTGCTGAAGTCCTCGGGCCGCGCGCGCTACGCCAGGCTGCCCGACGCCGGCGTGCTGGACCGGCTCGCCTACCGCAGCACGGTGTTCGCCTTCCCGCTGTTCACCATCGGCATCATCTGCGGCGCCATCTGGGCCGAGGCGGCGTGGGGCCGGTTCTGGGGCTGGGACCCCAAGGAGACCGTGGCGTTCGTGTCGTGGGTCGTCTACGCGGCGTACCTGCACGCGCGGGCCACGGCGGGCTGGCGCGGCAGGCCGGCGGCGTGGATCAACTCGCTCGGCTTCGCGCTGACCGTGTTCAACCTGTTCTTCATCAACCTCGTAACGACTGGGTTGCACTCGTACGCGGGCGTGGCCTGATCGCGTAGACCACCTGCACGGAGGCGTTGCCCAGCGCACACCCGGTGTCGTGGAACCGCCGGTCCCCGGCTACCGTCGGACGCGTGTGGTCGGGGAGGTCTCGACCCGCTCCAGCTCAGGGAGGACCCCAGCGGTGACCGGTCGCTACGAGAATCCCGAGCCGTCGTGGCAGCAGCCGGCCGGCGAGGAGGGGCGGGCCGACCCGGGCCAGTCGGGCGGTCAGCAGGTCGAGCCGGGGTCGGGCGCCCACTACGTCGAGCCGCAGACGGTGTACCTGGACCCGGCGGCGTCGGGGCCGGTGCCCGGTCCGGTGACCGGGCCGCCCTCCGGCGGCTTCCCGGCGCAGGGCGCGCCGTCCGGGCCGTACCCGGTGCCGGGCAACCAGTCGGGGGCCTACCCGGTGTCGGGCAACCAGTCCGGGGCCTACCCCGTGCCCGGCAATCAGTCGGGGGCCTACCCGGTGTCGGGGAACCAGTCCGGGGCCTACCCCGTGCCCGGCCAGCAGTCCGGGCCCTACCCCGTGCCGGGCAACCAGTCCGGGCCGTACCCGGTGCCCGGCCAGCAGTCGGGGCCGTACCCCGTCGCGGGCGGCCAGTCCGGCCCGTACCCGGCGCCCGGCGGCCAGTACCCGCCGGGCCAGCAGTACCAGGGCGGGTTCCCCAACAACTTCCCGCAGAGCATCCCCCAGCAGCAGCCGCAGCCCCGGCAGCACGGCAACGCCAACGACGTGACGTCGCAGGAGCTGATCAAGCGCGCCAAGCGCCCGCCGCAGTCCGGCTGGCGCCGCACGCTGCACTCGATGACCGGCGGCCTGATCAACATGGGCGAGAGCCCGGCCGACGTGCGCCGGCGCGAGCTGATCGCGCGGATCAACCAGCCGCTGCGCGGGTGCTACAAGATCGCGATGCTGAGCCTCAAGGGCGGCGTCGGCAAGACCACCACGACGACCACGCTCGGCTCGACGTTCTCGTCGCTGCGCGGTGACCGGGTGATCGCGGTGGACGCCAACCCCGACCGCGGCACGCTGGCGCTGAAGGTGCCCCGGGAGACCACGGCGACCGTGCGGCACCTGCTGCGCGACTCGTCGCGGATCACCAAGTACAGCGACGTGCGCGCGTACACCTCGCAGTCGCCCAGCCGGCTGGAGGTGCTGGCGTCCGACCAGGACCCGGCGGTGTCCGAGGCGTTCAGCGACCAGGACTACCTGCGCACGGTCTCGCTGCTGGAGCTGTTCTACAACATCGTGCTCACCGACTGCGGCACCGGCCTGATGCACTCGGCCATGAAGGGCGTGCTCGACCAGGCCGACTCGCTGGTGCTCGTGTCGTCCGGCTCGGTGGACGGCGCGCAGACCTCGGCGGCCACGCTGGACTGGTTGGAGGCCCACGGCTACCGCGACCTGGTCGCGAAGTCCGTCGCGGTGATCAACTCGGTGCGGCCGGGCTCGGGCAAGGTCGACCTGGACAAGCTGGCCGCCCACTTCGCGCAGCGGTGCCGCGCGGTGGTGCGCATCCCGTTCGACTCGCACCTGGAAGAGGGCGCGGAGATCGAGCTGGACAAGCTCGCCCCGGCGACCCGCCTGGCGCTGCTGGAGCTGGCCGCCACGGTGGCGGACGACTTCCCCCACCACTGATCCGGGGCGCGGGGGCCTCGTCGCCGCGTCGGCGAGGCCCCGTCGTCACTCCTCGTCTTCGGGCTTCTTCGCGCGCTGCTCACCGAGCTTGCGCAGGAAGTCCGGGTTGTCGTCCGGCGCGACGAACCGGCGACTGGGGGCGGTCTCGACCCGGTCGGGCCCGAACGAACGCCACAGCAGCACGGCGATCGTCAGCGCACCGACCACCGCGAGCAGGTACAGCATGGTCGCCACCTCCTTTGCCACGAGATTACCCTCGTCGCCCAGGAGTACGGCGTCAGTGCCGGACCGGTTCGGTGGCCTCGGTCGTGAGCTGCGACAACAGCTGCTGGACCTCCGACTCGCGGAACCTGCGGTGCCCGCCCGGCGTGCGGATCGAGCCGATGCGCCCGGCGGTGGCCCAGCGGGTCACCGTCTTGGGGTCGACCCGGAACAGGTTGGCGACCTCGCCCGGCGTGAGCAGCCGTTCCCCCTGGTGTCCCTGCGTCACGGTCACGGTGATCCTCCCCGCTGGCGAACAGACGTACCGGACGCATCGTGGCACTCCACCCTTCGGGTACTCGAACGCTTGGGTGATGGTAAAGAGGTAGTAAGGGACGAAGCGTGCGGTTCGGACATCGCCCCCGGTGGCCCTACCCTGTGACCGGTGGACGCTCTTGATCGCCAGATCATCGCCGCCCTGCGCGAGAACGGCCGCGCCACCTACGCCGACCTGGGCCGCAAGGTCGGGCTGTCGGCGTCGGCCGTGCACGAGCGGGTCGGCAAGCTCGAAGCCACCGGTGTCATCACCGGCTACCACGCCGTGGTCGACCCCAGCTCGGTCGGCCTGGGCGTGACCGCGCTGATCAGCATCCACCCCACCGACACCGCGGACGACGACGAGGTCGCGGTGGCGCTGGGGGAGCTGGTCGAGGTCGAGTCGTGCTACCGGGTGGCGGGCGACGAGTCGTTCATCGTCAAGGTGCGGGTGGCCACGGTGGACGAGCTGGAGCGGACGCTGGGCAGGCTGCGGCGCATCCAGGGCGTCGCGCGGACCCGCACCACGGTGGTGCTCTCCACCCGGTTCGAGGGGCGCCCGAACACGGCGGGGGTCGGGCCGGACGCCTGACCCGGGGCGTAACCTGGGTAATCGTGCACCTGGGTCGTGATGTGACGCTCTACATCGGCGCGCGCCTGGGCATGGTCGCCGCGGTCACCGCGCTGCTCGTGCTCGTGAACGTGCCGCTGCTGGTCGCGCTCGCCGTGGGCGTGGTGGTGGCCCTGCCGCTGTCGCTGTTCGTGTTCGGCGGGTTGCGGAACAGGGTCGCGCAGGGGCTGGAGGTCAAGCAGGCGGCGCGGCGGGCCGAGCGGGAACGGCTGCGCGCCCAGCTGCGCGGCGACACCGCGGCCTGAGCCGCGCGCCTGCGCGTCCATGATCGAACCCGGAGCATGGGTGGCATGGGCGACGGCGCGTTCGAGCGGGTTTTGCTGGACTGGATCGCGGAGCACTGGCCCGCCCCGCTCCCGGGCGCCTCGCCGCCGGCCCAGCTCGCGGTGCTCGGACCCCGCGACGGCGCCACCGCGTCCGACGACGTGCTGAAGGCGTGGCGGCGCTCGGTCGTGCGCTCGCGGCGGCTGGTGGACCAGGCCGAGGGGGCGTTGTTCGACCTGCTCCTGGCGCAGGGGAGGTCGTGGGAGGAAATCGCCGGCGTCCTCGCCCTGCCCGACGGCCAGGCGGCCCGCGATCGACACGACCGGGTGAAGACCGACCTGCGCGACACGCACCCGTCGGTGGCTCCGGAGCCGTGGCGCTAGGTCCTGTCGCGCCGGTTCAGATCACCAGCAGGACGCCCCCGCCGAGGTTCGCCAGCAGCACCACCACCAGCACCGCGCCCGGGTGCGGGCTCTGCCGCAGCCGCAGGGCCAGCGCCAGCAGCCCCACGGGCAGCGCGACGGGCCCCCGTTCCCGCCCCGCGACGCGGACGGCGCCGAACGCGACGCCGAGCGGGTGCAGCCCCGCCTCCCGGGCACCGGCCACGTCGGCGCGCCACTGCTCCAGGTAGCGGCTCCTCTGCCCGTGCGGGAGCAGCGCGGCGGCGGCGCGCACCAGGGCCAGGGCGAAGCGGGTTATCGGGCTGCCTCCGGTCGGGTCGTGGGGGTGGTCCCGGCCCGGGCGGACCTCCGGGCGCGGACCCGGGCGGCCTCGCGGGCACCCTCGGGCGTGAGCACGTACATCCGGCGGCGCGGGCCGCGGCGGTCGCTGTCGTCGTCCCACTCGGAGGTGACCCAGCCGGCCCGTTCCAGGCGGTCGAGCAGGGGGTAGACGCTGCCGGACGGTCGTCCGGTCAGCTTGATGATCTCCAGGCCCCATCGCGGTCGGTCGCTGTCCAGGAGGACGGCCAGCACGTCGACGGTGGCCCGGCCGATGCGCCCGAGCGGTTCCACGCGGGTAAGGCTACCTATGTAGATTAAGAGTGTCCAGTGGTTGGGGAGGGACTGTCGGGGCTGCGGTGGACCGGACTGGGTCGGGTCACGCCGGGGCGGTGCTGGCGGAGCGGGGAGCCGATACCGGTGGTCGGAGGTGCGGCCGGGAGCCGCGACTCAGCCGAGCCCGAACACCTCGATCGCCTCGGCCAGCAGCCGGTCCAGCACGTCCGCCAGCTCCAGGTCCGCCAGCCAGTGCCCGGGGATCGCCGCCACGCCGTCCCGCGCGCCCAGCAGGTTGCCGCACAGCGCGCCGGTCGAGTCGCTGTCCCCCGAGTGGTTGACGGCGAGCAGCAGGCCGTCCGCCAGGTCCCGCGCGGCCAGGGCGGTGAGCACCGCGATCGCCAGCGCCTCCTCGCCGACCCAGCCGCCACCCAGCGCGGTCTCGATCACCTCGGGCGTCGGCCGCACGCCGCGCGTGCCCAGCTCGACGGCCAGGTCGAGCAGGCTCAGCTGCTCCTCGTGTCCGGTCCAGCCGACCAGCTCGGCGCGGGCCGTCCGGATCGCGTCGGGCAGCGCGGCGCCGGCCAGCAGCTGCTGCACCAGCACCGCCAGCACGCCCGCCGACAGGTAGCCGCTGGGGTGGCCGTGGGTGAGCGCGCCC
Source organism: Saccharothrix syringae (assembly GCF_009498035.1). Taxonomy (NCBI): domain Bacteria; kingdom Bacillati; phylum Actinomycetota; class Actinomycetes; order Pseudonocardiales; family Pseudonocardiaceae; genus Saccharothrix; species Saccharothrix syringae. Next base: position 10,509,564 of record NZ_CP034550.1, on the reverse strand, counting down.
GTCGCGGCGGCCAGCTCGAACACCTCGGCCACGTCGTCGGACCACAGCGCCACGGGCGCCGCGCGCATCACCGCGCCGCAGCCCTTCGAGTCGTTGATCGGGTTGTCCACCGTGCCCAGCACCCCGGAGCGCAGCGCGGTCAGGCACGTGTTGCCGGGCGCGCGCTGGTCGTGCAGCCCGGGCACGTCCAGCAGCCACCCGTCCCGCGGCACCTCCGGCCCGCCCTGGGTGCGCAGCCACCGCCCGTAGGCCACCCGCACCTCGTGCACCGGGTCGCTGCCCCGCCGCCGCGCCAGGACCAGCCCCTCCAGCGTGAACAGGGTCATCTGGGTGTCGTCGGTGATCGCGCCCAGCCGCCCGTAGGCGGGCGCGTAGTCGGTGAGGCCCGACGGGCCGAAGCGGCCCCGGATGCGGTCGATCCGGTCGAACTCGATCGAGCCGCCGAGCGCGTCGCCGACGGCGCCGGCGAGGAGGCTGCCGCGGAACGAGCTGCTCAGGGGTGAGGTCACGGTGCAGAAGCTATCGTGCCGGCGTGATTTCTTCGGTAGACCGATGTAGTTCCCGCACCCGGGAGTGGGTGTGCGAGGCGGTCCGCATCATCGAGGCGGACGCCAACCGCAGCGCCGACACGCACCTGCTGCACTTCCCCCTGCCACCCGAGTGGGGGATCGACCTGTACCTGAAGGACGAGTCCACCCACCCCACGGGCTCGCTCAAGCACCGGCTGGCGCGGTCGCTGTTCCTCTACGCCATCTGCAACGGCTGGATCGTCGGCGGCACGCCGGTGATCGAGGCGTCGTCGGGTTCGACGGCGGTGTCGGAGGCGTACTTCGCCCGGCTGCTCGGGCTGCCGTTCATCGCGGTGATGCCCCGCTCGACCAGCCCGGAGAAGGTGGCGCTGATCGAGCGCCAGGGCGGGCGGTGCCACTTCGTCGACGAGCCGGGCGCGATCTACGACGAGTCCCGGCGGCTCGCGGCCGAGCTGGGCGGGCACTTCATGGACCAGTTCACCCACGCCGAGCGGGCCACCGACTGGCGAGGCAACAACAACATCGCCGAGTCGATGTTCGGGCAGATGGCGCTGGAGGCGGCGCCCGAGCCGGAGTGGGTCGTGGTCGGCGCGGGCACGGGCGGCACCAGCGCCACCATCGGCCGCTACATCCACTACCGCAGGCTGCGCTCCCGCCTGGTCGTGGTGGACCCGGAGCACTCGGTGTTCTTCGACGCCTGGCGGGACGGGGACGCGGCGCTGACCGGCACGCGCGGCTCCCGGATCGAGGGCATCGGCCGGCCGCGGGTCGAGCCGTCGTTCATCGGCAGCGTCATCGACCGCATGATCAAGGTGCCGGACGCGGCGTCGGTGGCGACCGTCCGGCACGTCGAGGAGGTGCTGGGCCGCCGCGTCGGCGGGTCGACGGGCACGAACCTGTGGGGCGCGTTCCAGCTGGTCGCGGAGATGCGCGCCTCGCGGCAGCGGGGCAGCGTGGTGACCCTGCTGTGCGACGGCGGCGAGCGCTACGCGGCGACCTACTACGACGACGAGTGGGTGGCGGGCCAGGGCATGGACCTGGCGCCGCACCTGGAGACGCTGGTCAGGTTCCGCGCCACCGGCACCTGGGCGACCTGAGGCGGTCCGCCCCGACCGGATTTTCCCCGGTGGGGTGGAACGAGCGGGGTGCGCCGCGCGTCGCAGCGGGGATCGCCGGTCGCGTGGGAAGGGGTTCGTGGTGGGCGCGTGGCGGACCGCGGAGGTGCTGACTGCCGAGGACGTGCTGGCCAGGTCGGTCGCGGACGCCGACCGGGCGGTGCGCGAGGCGGCGAAGCTGCGGTACCCCCGACGCGAACCGTCGGCCGAGGACGTGCGGCGGGTCATGCAGTACGCCAAGTCGAACGCCGCGTCGCCGGAGCTGCGCGCGCTGCAGCGGCGGATCGCCGGCGGCTACCTGAGCTGGCGGCAGGTGCTGCTGGGCGAGGCGGCGGACGACCGGGGCGTGCGGGCGGCGCTGGAGGCGGACCGCGACGCGCTGGCGGCCCTGTGCCGGGGCGAGGAGCCGCGCGTGGAGCCGCCGAAGCCCGCGCCCCGGGACGACGAGGAGCCGATGAGCTTCACCGAGGACGCCTGGTAGGGGGTGCCTGGTGGGGTGGGTGCCCTGTGGGGTGAGGTGCCCGGTGAGGCCGGGGACGCCGCCGGTGGGGCGTGAGCCGGGTGCCGCCGGTGGGGGCGTTGCCGGCGGGTACCCCGATGGGCCGAGCGCCCTCGGCCGGTGAAGCGGTGCTGGTGGGCGGTGCTGTCAGTGGGTGGGGCGGGGCGTGGCCGATCGGCCCGGTGTCACCCCAGGACCAGCGCGGCGGGCACCGCGATGCCCCAGACCAGCATCGCCAGGCCCGTGTCGCGCAGGACCGGGATCAGGTCGCGGCCCTTCGACCCCTTCGCGACGCGCCGGGCGCCGAGGGCGACCAGCGGCAGGGCGAGGAAGCCGACCAGGGCCAGCGGCACGCGCAGGCCGATGGCCAGGGTGATCAGGAACGGGATCGCGACCAGGGCCAGGTAGAGGCGGCGCGAGTCGCGGTCGCCCAGCACCGTGGCCAGGGTGCGCTTGCCCGCCTGCACGTCGGTCGGGATGTCGCGCAGGCTGTTGGCGATCATCACGCCGGTGGAGAACGCGCCCATCGCGACCGCGCCCCCGATGCCGATGCCGGTGACCTCGCCGGTCTGCACGTACAGCGTGCCCAGCACGGCCGCCGGGCCGAAGAAGAGGAACACGGCCAGCTCGCCCAGGCCGGCGTACCCGTACGGCTTGCGGCCGCCGGTGTAGAACCACGCCGCCGCGATGCACACCGCGCCGAACGCGAGCAGCCAGTACCGCCCGGACAGCACGACCAGCACCAGGCCCGCGACCGCGGCCACGCCCAGCGCGGCGAACGCCGCCGCGCGCACCGCCCTCGGCTCGGCCGAGCCGGAGCCGACCAGGCGGAACGGGCCGACGCGGTGGGCGTCGGTGCCGCGGATGCCGTCGGAGTAGTCGTTGGCGTAGTTCACGCCCACCTGGAGCGCGACCGACACCAGCAGGGCCAGTAGCGACCACGTGGCGTTGAACTCGTCGATGTGGTGCGCGGCACCGGCACCGACCAGCACGGGCGCGATCGAGTTCGGCAGCGTGCGGGGGCGGGTCCCCGAAACCCACTGGGCGACTGTGGCCATGTCGGACATCCTCCGACATGGTGACCGGGGACCCGCTTCCGGGTGTCAGCAGTTCGTGGCGCCTGAGACGCCCGACACGTACGCCTTGGCGACGAACTTGCCCGCGGCGAGCCGGTACCAGACGTTCGACGTGCCCTGCGTGCCCGACACCGACTCGCCGGTGACCTGGCACTCGACCCGCACCTGGGCGTAGTTGGCGGCCAGGCCGACCTGGGACGCCGTCGAGGACGCGGAGCTGCGCACGTTGAGCGGGGTGCTGGCGGTGCGCACGACCCCGGCCGGGCCGGAGCCGGTCCACTGGTAGGTGACGGTCACCCACGAGTTGTCGGTGAGCTTCAGGCCGTCCCAGAAGGTGCCGTCGCCCAGGTCGATGCCCGCCGGGTTGGCGACGGCGCGGCCGAACTGGTCCTTGCCGCCGTTGTAGCCGTTCTCGTAGGCGGCCTGGGCCTCGGGCTTGCCCTGAGCCAGGTCCTTCCACATCTCACGGGTGGACGACGGGTTCCAGTAGTCGTCCTTGGTGTTCCACGGGCCGACGTCCCACACCGGCGCCCACTCGCAGCGGCCGTTCGACGCGCACACCCGCACGCTGTAGGTGCCGGTGTCCTTGGACGACAGGCCGCGCCGCGACGGCAGGGCGACGAAGTGGTCGCGGGCCACGATCACGTGACCGTTGGCGGTGGTGCCGCCGACCAGGCCCTCGCGGGTGGCGTAGACCCGGTAGGACAGGCCCGCGGCCTCGGCGGCGACGTCACCCGACCGGTTGACCTGCGAGAACGCCCGCAGGTCGAGCCGGCGCACCTCGGGGGCGTCGGCCTCGGCGGTCAGCGCCAGCCGGACCTGCACGGTGCCCACCTCGGTCGGCAGGGCGGCCGGTGCGCCGGGCCGGGCCTCGACCCACTCGGTCCACTGGTCGCCGCCGAGCGCGCCGCGCACGTCCACGGCCACCTCGGCGCCGGCCGGGACGGTGCTCTCGACGGTCGCGGCGACCGCGTTGGCCGGCGCGTCGAGCCGTTGCGGGTCGAGCACCAGGAAGCCGGTGCGCGTGGACGCCCGCCGGGCGCTCGCGGGTGCGGGTGCGGTGCGGTCGAGCCGCAGGGCGCCGTCGCGCACGGTGACACCGGTGTCGTCGGCGTCGACGGTGGTGAGGTCGGCGCGCCACCGGGTCTCGCCCGCGGCCGAGGCAGGGGTTGCCAGGGTCGCGGTCAGGGCGGTGGCGACGCTGAGAGTTAACAGGTAGCGCCAGGTCATCGCAGCACTCCTACTCCGGACACGCGGTGCGGTGGGGACCGCGGCAGGGCCGCGTGTCGCGGCACCGCCGAGCCAATCGCGATAGGAGTTACCTGTCAACCAACAACCATGTTGCTTGGAGAAAAACTCACCCAAACGAGCCGGCGACAGCTCTCCGATCCACTTTGCCGGGTCCCCGCAGGGGAAGCTCGGACACGAATATCACCCGTTTCGGAATCGCGAACCGCCCGATCGTGTCGCCGACGGCCGCACGCAGCGCATCGACGTCCGGCAGGTGACCGGGGTCCTCCGGCACCACGGCGGCGGCGACGACCTGGCCCCACTCGGGGTCGGGCAGCCCGACCGCGCACGCCTCCCGCACGCCGCGCTGGGCGGTGAGGGCGCGCTCGACCAGCGCCGGCGCGACGTTCTCGCCGCCGCTGATGATCACGTCGTCCGCGCGGCCCAGCACTTCGAGGGTGCCGTCCGGGCGGATGCGCCCGAGGTCGCCGGTCCGGAACCACTCGCCGAACCGCTCGCCGCCCTGGTAGCCGAGGGCCAGCACCGGACCCCGGACCTCGATCCGCCCGCCGACCAGCCGGACGTGCACCCCGTCCAGCGGCAACCCGTCGTACACGCAGCCGCCGGAGGTCTCGCTCATGCCGTAGGTGGTGACGACCCGCACGCCGAGGGCGCGGGCCCGGTCGAGCAGCGCCGGCGGCGCGGCCGCCCCGCCGAGGAGCACCGCGTCGAACCCGCGCGCGGCCGCCAGCCCCGGCCCGTCGGTGGCGACCAGGCGGGCCAGCTGGGTCGGGACGAGCGCGGTGTAGTGCCGCCCGGGACCGGCCAGCACCGAACGCGCGGCGGCGGCGAAGCCGGAGGCCCGGAAACCGTCGGCGAGGTCCAGGACACCCGGTCGGGTCCCGGCCACGATCGAGCGGACCAGCACCTGGATGCCGGCGATGTGGGTGGTGGGCAGGGCGAGCAGCCACGTGCCGGGGCCGCCGAGCCGGGCGTGCGTCAGCTCGGCCGAGGCGACCAGGGCGGACGCGGAGAGCAGGACGGTCTTGGGTTCGCCCGTGGAGCCCGAGGTGCCCACCGCCACCACTGCCCCGGTTTCCCAGCCTCGGAGGGGAGGGAGCGGGGTGGTGGTCGGGTTGGCGACGAGCAGGGGTGGGCGCGCCCCGGGGTGGTGGCCCTTGGTGGTGTGGTCGGTGCTCGCTGGGTCGGGGTCGGTTGGGTTGTCGGCTGGGTTGGAGATGGCAGGGGCGGCTGGGGTAGGGCTGACTGGGGCGGGGTCGGCTGGAGCGGGGTCGGTTTGGGCGGGGTCGGTTGGCAGGGTGCCGGCCGGCAGGGTGCTGGTCAGGGCCGCTCGCAGGGCCTCGATGGTCACCATCTCGGGTGCGGCGGTCAGTAGTGGTACGGGAAGTCGGACCAGTCGGGGGCGCGCTTCTCCAGGAAGGCGTCCCTGCCCTCGACCGCCTCGTCGGTCATGTAGGCCAGGCGCGTGGTCTCGCCGGCGAAGATCTGCTGCCCGACCAGACCGTCGTCGATGAGGTTGAAGGCGTACTTCAGCATGCGCTGGGCCGTGGGTGACTTGCCGTTGACCTCCTTCGCCCACTCCAGGGCCGTCGTCTCCAGCTCGGCGTGGGGCACGACCGCGTTGACCGCGCCCATCCGGTGCATCTCCTCGGCGCTGTAGGCGCGGCCGAGGAAGAAGATCTCCCGGGCGAACTTCTGCCCCACCTGCCGCGCCAGGTACGCCGAGCCGTAGCCGCCGTCGAAGCTGCCGACGTCCGCGTCGGTCTGCTTGAAGCGCGCGTGCTCGGCGCTGGCCAGCGTGAGGTCGCACACCACGTGCAGGCTGTGCCCGCCGCCCGCGGCCCAGCCCGGGACCACCGCGATCACCACCTTCGGCATGAAGCGGATCAGCCGCTGGCACTCCAGGATGTGCAGCCTGCCCGCCCGCGCCGGGTCGATGGTGTCCGCCGTCTCACCCGAGGCGTACTGGTACCCGCTGCGGCCGCGGATGCGCTGGTCGCCGCCCGAGCAGAACGCCCACCCGCCGTCACGGGGGGACGGTCCGTTGCCGGTCAGCAGCACGCAGCCGACGTCGGAGCTCATCCGCGCGTGGTCCAGCGCGCGGTACAGCTCGTCGACCGTGTGCGGGCGGAACGCGTTGCGCACCTCGGGCCGGTTGAACGCGATGCGCACCGTGCCCTGGTCCACCGCGCGGTGGTAGGTGATGTCGGTGAAGTCGAAGCCCTCGACCGCCTTCCAGCGGCTGGGGTCGAACAGCTCGGAAACGTCCTGGTCTGCCACGCACGGGACAATATGCCCGGGCGGGAGCGGGGAAGGGGACCGCCCTGCGCCGGGGGTGGCGGGTGTACCGCGTTCGGGGTGCCGGGCGCGTCGGCGGTGCCGAGGAGGGGACCGTCCCGCGCCGGGGGTGGCGGGTGCACCGCGTTGGAGGTGCCGGGCGCGTCGGCGGTGCCGAGGAGGGGACCGTCCCGCGCCGGGGGTTGCGGGTGTACCGCGTTGGAGGTGTCGAGCAGGTCGGCGATGCTGAGAAGGGCGCCGCCCCCGGGTGGGAGCGGCAGGGGTGGGAGTGCTGGTCGTGGGTCATGATCCCCATTGTTCGAACACCTGTTCGATTCAGCAAGGGGAGTAGCCCGTTCGTGTACTGAGCGACAATGGCCAGGTGAACCCGTCCACCGCGCAGGCCAGGGTGCTCGTCGACGAGCTGATCCGCAACGACGTCCGGCACGTCGTGCTGAGCCCCGGATCGCGCAACGCCCCCCTCTCGTTCGCCCTCCACGAGGCGGTGGCGCAGGACCGGCTCACCCTCCACGTCCGCGTCGACGAGCGCTCCGCCGCCTTCCTCGCCCTCGGCCTGGCCCGGGGCAGCGGCCGCCCCGCGGTCGTGACCTGCACCTCCGGCACCGCCGTCGCCAACCTCCACCCCGCCGTGCTGGAGGCCAGGTACGCGGGCGTCCCCCTGATCGCCCTCACCGCGGACCGCCCGGTCGAGCTGTACCGCACGGGCGCCAGCCAGACCGTCGACCAGCAGCGCATCCTCGGCCTGGACACCCTCCAGCTCCCGGTCGCCGAGCGCCGGGCCGACCAGAACGGCCTGTGGCGCTCCCTGGTCTGCCGCGCCGTCGCCGCCGCCCGCGCGGGCGGCCCGGTGCACGTCAACGTCCCGTTCCGGGAGCCCCTGGTCCCCGACGCCGACGACTCCTGGCCCGAGGACCTCGACGGCCGCCCGTTCGGCATGCCGTGGACCCGCACCGCGCCCCGCACCACCTCCTCGCTGCACCCCGCCGACCACCTCGGCCCGCGCACCCTGGTCGTCGTCGGCGACACCGACCACGACGTCGCCGACCTGGCCGAACGCGCCGGCTGGCCGGTCGTCGCCGAACCCACCGGCCACGGCCTGCGCCACGGCTCCCTGGTCCTCAACGCGGGCGAGCTGCCCGACCACCTGCGCCCGGACGCCGTGGTCGTGGTGGGCCGCGCCACCCTGTCCCGGGGTGTGCTCAAGCTCATCGCCGGCACCCCGGTGGTGCACGTGCTGTCCGACGACCCGGACTGGCCCGACCCCCGGTTCGCCGCCACGCACGCCTCGACCGACCTGGCCCTGGGCGGTGAGCACGAGATCGACCCGGACTGGCTCACCGCCTGGCAGCACGCCGACAAGGCCGTCGCCGACGTGGTGGACCACCTGCTGGCCGAGCAGCCGTGGCCGACCGGCCTGCACGTGGCCCGGGACCTGGTCGCCGCGCTGCCGCCGGACGCCAACCTGTTCCTCGGCTCCTCCAACCCGGTCCGCGACGTGGACCTGGTCGCCGCGCCGCGCCGGGACGTCCGCACCCACGCCAACCGGGGCGTGGCGGGCATCGACGGCAGCGTGTCCACGGCCGCGGGCATCGCGCTGGCCCAGGGGCCCACCTACGCCCTGATCGGCGACCTGACGTTCCTGCACGACAGCAACGGCCTGCTGATCGGCCCGGCCGAACCGCGCCCGGACCTGACCGTCGTGGTCCTCAACGACGACGGCGGCGGCATCTTCGCGTTGCTGGAGCAGGGCGCGCGGGAGCACGAGGCCGCCTTCGAGCGGGTCTTCGGCACGCCCCACGGCGTCGACCTGGGCGCGCTCTGCCGGGCCCACCACGTCCCGCACACCACCGCCCGCACGCCCGAGGAGCTGCGCCGCGCCCTGGACCGCCCGCGGGGCCTGCGGGTCGTGGAGGTCCGCGCCGAGCGGAACGAACTGCGCGATCTGCACACACGCCTCAAAAAGGCGGTGTCAACGGCTTTCCGGTAGCTGGACCCCCTACGTACGGAGGTACAGGCGGCCGGGGAACGGGGCTAGCTTCGCCGCATGTCCCTGAGAGCGAAGCTGACCCTCGGCACCGCCACCGCGGCGTCCCTGCTGCTGCTCGCCGGCACCGCGCTGGCCGCCGAACCCGGTGCGCCGGGCATCGGCGACCCGTACTACCCCGGTGCGGGCAACGGCGGCTACGACGTCTCCCACTACGACATCAGGCTCAACTACCAGCCCGCCGACGACCGGCTGTCCGGCACCACGACGATCCTCGCCAGGACCACCCAGGACCTGTCCCGGTTCAACCTCGACTTCGTGCTGCGGGCCGGCTCGGTCCGGGTCAACAACAAGGTCGCCCAGTTCTCCCAGTCGGGCGGCGAGCTGGTCGTGGACCCGCGCGGCACCCTGCGCCGGGGCACCGAGCTGACCATCGTGGTCACCTACGCCGACGTGCCCTCCAGCCGCGCCGTGGACGGCTTCACCGCGTGGAAGCGCACCCCGGACGGCGCGCTGGCCATCGACGAGCCGGACATCGCGCCGTGGTGGTTCCCGGCCAACAACCACCCGACCGACAAGGCCACCTTCGACGTGTCGGTGGCCGTGCCGACCGGGGTCGAGGTGCTGTCCAACGGCCTGTTCGGCGGCACCACCCAGCAGATCAACGGCTGGACCCGGTGGCGCTACCGCAGCGCCACGCCGCAGGCCACCTACCTGGCGTTCATCGCCATCGGCCAGTTCGAGGTCCGGCAGTCCACCGACGCGGCCGGCCGGCCGGTGATCAACGCCTACTCGGAGCAGCTCGGCGCGAACTACGGCGCCGCGGTCGCGTCGGTCGAGCGCACGCCCGAGGTCGTCGAGTTCCTGGAGCAGAGCTTCGGCCCCTACCCGTTCGAGGCGCTGGGCGGCGTGGTCACGCCGGGCATCGGCTTCGCGCTGGAGAACCAGACCCGACCCACCTACGACACCGGGTTCTTCCGCCGCGGCTCGAACACCTACGTGGTGGCGCACGAGCTGGCGCACCAGTGGTTCGGCGACGCCGTGTCGGTCGAGCGCTGGCGCGACATCTGGCTGAACGAGGGCTTCGCCAGCTACGCGGAGTTCCTGTGGTCGGAGTACCTGGGCGAGGGCACGGCCCAGGAGAACGCCGACTACCTCTACGCCCTCTACCCGGCCGACAGCCCGTTCTGGCAGGTGCTGCCGGGCGACCCGGGCGCGGCGAACCAGTTCGACGCCGCCGTGTACGACCGGGGCGCGCTGGCCGTGCACGCGCTGCGCGTGGAGATCGGCGACGAGGCGTTCTTCGCCCTGCTCAAGCGGTGGGTCGCGAAGTACCGCAACAGCCACGCGTCGATCGAGGACTTCATCGCGCTGGCCGAGGAGGTCTCCGGGCAGCAGCTCGACGAGCTGTTCCAGACCTGGCTGTTCACGCCGGCCAAGCCGGCCGCCGCGCCGGGCGCGCAGGCCGCGGTGTCGGCGCGCGCCGCGCTCGTGGAGCCCAAGGCGCACCAGAAGATCCGCGAGACGCACGAGGTCCTGGCAGGGCACCGGCACTGAGGGCACCGGCACTGAGGGGACGGGGCCGCCTCCCCACCGGGAGGCGGCCCCGCCGCGGTCAGCCGGTCTGGCCGATCCCGTCCACGACCGTCGTGGTGATCGAGCTGAACCCGGTCACCGTGCCGGGCCGCACCCAGGCGTCGTACGGCTGGGGGCCCGCCACGGTGCGCTCGCCGATGAAGTCGCCGGTGGCCGGGTCCACGATCAGCTCGCGCCGCTCGTTCGGGCCCTCGATGCCGATGGCCACGCCGGTGCGGCCGTCCAGGTTCACGCCCTGCTCGAACGCTGTCACGCCGTCGAGCAGCGCCAGCGCGCGGTACCACTGCGCGCGCAGGTCGGCGGGCATCAGGCCGGTGCGCAGGATCTCCACGCCCCAGTGGAACACCGTGGCCGGCGCCGAACCGCGGTGCGCGGTGGCGGTGCGCAGGTAGTCCACGATCGCCTGCGGGTCGCGCGGCAGGGCCTCGTAGAACGCGGGGTTGTCCCAGTCGGTCGGGTCGCCGCACACCTTCTTCGGCTGCGAGTTCGGGAAGAAGTCACCGCACTTGCCGACCCGCTCACCGGTGTCGGTGTCGGTGACCTCCGGCTTCGGCGCCTCGGACTCCGGCACGGTGCCGCCGAGCCACTTCAGCCCCTCCAGCGGGGTGCGGCGCTCCATCCAGTCCAGGGCCTGGTCCCCCGGGATCCACTTCTCGTGCCGGGACTCCCGCAGCCAGGTCCAGCCGGACGGCGCGTCGGGCTGCCCGGCGGCCGGCGCGTTCACCATGCTGCTGGAGTTCCACTGGTGCGTGGCGATGTAGCGGTACTGGCCGGGGCCGAGCGGCCGGTCCGCGGCGGTGATCGCGTCGGCGGCCCGGTTCAGGTACTCCGGCGCGGACAGCAGCCGCACCCGGGCGGGGGCGTCGACGGAGGTGGTCGCCCCCGCGACCCGCTCCTCCCCGGGCCCGCGGTTGTTCACGGCCACCACGCCGGCCAGCGCGGCGGCCGCGGCGGCGACGGCGACCGGCGCGTACCAGCGGCGGTTGCGGCGGGGCGGCGCGGCCTCGGCGGCGGCCGCCGCCAGGACGCGGGCGCGCACGGCGCCCAGGGGCGCGTCCGACGTGCGGGCGTCGCGGTGGAGCTGGTCGAGCGCGTCGTCGAGTTCACGCATCGGGGGTCTCCTCGGTGAGCAGGGCTTGGAGCTTGGTGCGGACCCGGTGCAGCCGGGAGCGGACGGTGCTGTCGTTCTCGCCGAGCGCGGCGGCGACCTCGGCGGGCGTCAACCCGGCCCACGAGGTCAGCAGCAGCGCGTCCCGGTCCTCGTCGCGCAGGTCGGCCAGCGCGCGGGCCAGCACCTCGGCCTGCCGCTGGGCGTCGACCCGGGCCGCGACCCGGTTGCCGTGGTCGGGTTCGGGGCGGCCGACGGCGCGGAGCACGGCGCGTCGCCCCCTGGTCTCGCGGCGCTGGTGCTCGCGCACCAGGTTGGTCGCGATCCCGTAGAGCCAGCCCTTCACGGGCGCGCGCTCGGGGTCGTAGCTGTGCCGCCGCTTCAAGGCCACCAGGAACGTCTCGGCGACCAGGTCGTCGGCCGCCGACTCGCCGACCCGGCCGGCCAGGTAGCCGCGCAGCTGCCGCGCGTGCGCGTCGAACAGCTCGGCGAACGCGGCGGTGACGTCGGGGCCGCGGAGGTCCGGCGGTTTGTCCAGTGCTGTGGTCACGTACCGGTTGGCCGCGGCCGGGTCCGGCGTCCCGGTGACCCCGCTCACACCGGTCCGCTCACCGGCCTTCGAGGGCGTCGCGGAACGGCCGCATCTTGGCGTGCGCCTCCCTGACCTCGGTGTCCGGGTCGGACTCGGCCACCAGGCCGCACCCGGCGAACAGGCGGGCGGTGCGGCCGCGCACCCGCGCGCAGCGCAGCGCGATGCCCAGCTCGCCGTCGCCTGCGCCGTCGACCCAGCCGACCGGACCGGCGTAGCGGCCCCGGTCCACGCCCTCCAGCTCCCCGATCAGCCGGGTGGCGGCCGCGCGCGGGGTGCCGCCGACCGCGGCCGTGGGGTGCACGGCCGCGCCGAGCGCGAGCAGCGACGGCGCGCCGCGCAGCTCGCCGATCACGTCGCTGGACAGGTGCGAGACGTTGGGCAGCCGCAGCACCGACGGGCCGTCCACCGACAGGGACGAGCAGAACGGCCGCAGCGCGTCCACCAGCGACGCCACCGCGTAGCCGTGCTCCTCGCGGTCCTTGGCCGAGGTCAGCAGCGCGGCGGCCAGCTCGTCGTCGGGCACGCCGTCGCGCGGCCACGTCGTGCCCGCCAGCACGCGCGAGTCGACCACCCGGCCGGAGCGGCGCAGCAGCAGCTCGGGGGTGGCGCCGACCAGGCCGTCCACCGCGTAGACCCAGCAGTCCGGGTAGCGGCGGGCCAGGCCGTCCAGCACGAAGCGGTGGTCGATCTCCCGGTCCGCCACGGCCAGCAGGTCGTGCGCCAGCACCACCTTGTCCAGCTCGCCCGCGCGCATCCGGGCGACCGCCTCGCGCACCGCCTCGCGGTAGGCGGTGACCGGCAGCTCGCCGTCGGCGTAGCGGATCCGCGCGGGACCCCGCACCGGGGCGATCTCGCGCGGCGCGACGTCACCGATGGTGGTCAGCCAGGTGCGGCCGTCGCGCCGGCCCACCACGACCTCGGGCACCACGAGCACCGAGCGGCCGGGCGAGTCGGCGAACGCCATGCTCACGAACGCCACCGGCCCGGTGCCCGGGTGGGCGACCTCGTCGTCCACGTCCAGGTCCGCGGTGAACTCGCGCCACCAGCGGTCCGCGGCGGCGAACCGGTCCGGGCCGGAGACCTCGAACCGCGCGGCCTCGCCCCAGCCCACCAGGCCCGCGCCGTCGCGCACCCAGCTCAGCGCGCCGGTCGGGGAGGGCAGGCGGCCCAGCAGGTCGTCGCCGATCGCGCGCCGGGTGTGCACGCGCAGCCGCTGTCTGGTCCGCGAAACAGGAGCCGTGGTCACGCCGTCGAGGGTATGGACCGACACCTGAGATTCCGCACGGAGGCGGCCCTAGACTGCGGTTTGTGGTGGACGACGCAGTGCGGACGGGTGCCCGACCGGTGGCTCGGCTCCTGGTCGGCCGGTCGTTGCTGGTGGTCGGCGGGGTGGTGACGCTGATCGCCCTGGTCCTGCTGGCGGCGTGCTGGCGGGACGACCTGATGATCGGCAACCGGCTGGGCAAGGCGACCGCCGAGGTGGTGTCCGTCTCGTTCCAGCGCACCGTGGTCCGCTTCGCCACCCCCGACGGCGCCGTGCACAGCCCGCCGCAGGGCGTGCTGTACCCGGACGGCCTGGAACCCGGGCAGCTGGTGCGCATCGAGTACGACACCGGCAACCCCGAGGTGGCCCGCGTGGCCGGGCGCACCGCCGTGCTCGCCCTGCTGCCGGTCGGCACGTTCCTGCTCGCCGTGTGGGCGGTGCTGGGACCGCTGGTCTGGTGGCTGCTGCGGGGCCGCACCCGGCGGTTGTGACAGTCTTCCTCGAAAACGTCCTCCAGGTGTAACATCGGTGCATGGACCTGGAGGACCGGTTCGAGCGCACCGTGGCGGCCGAGCAGCGCGTCGAGCCGCGTGACTGGATGCCCGACGCCTACCGCGGGACGCTGGTCCGGCAGATGGCGCAGCACGCGCACTCCGAGATCATCGGCATGCAGCCCGAGGGCAACTGGATCAGCCGCGCGCCGTCGCTGCGCCGCAAGGCGATCCTGCTGGCCAAGGTCCAGGACGAGGCCGGGCACGGCCTGTACCTGTACGCCGCGACCGAGACCCTGGGCGCGGACCGCGGCGAGCTGACCGACAAGCTGATCTCGGGGAAGCAGAAGTACTCCTCGATCTTCAACTACCCCACGCTGTCCTTCGCCGACGTCGGCGTGATCGGCTGGCTGGTCGACGGCGCCGCGATCTGCAACCAGGTGCCGCTGTGCCGCACCTCCTACGGGCCGTACGCGCGGGCCATGATCCGCATCTGCAAGGAGGAGTCGTTCCACCAGCGGCAGGCGTACGAGCTGCTGCTGACGATGATGGGCGGCACCGACGCGCAGCGCGCCATGGTCCAGGAGTCGGTGGACCGCTGGTGGTGGCCGTCGCTGATGATGTTCGGCCCGCCCGACGCGGAGAGCGCGAACACCGAGCAGTCCATGAAGTGGCGGATCAAGCGCCACACCAACGACGAGCTGCGCCAGCGGTTCGTGGACATGACCGTGCCGCAGGCCGAGAAGCTGGGCGTGGTGCTGCCCGACCCCGAGCTGCGCTGGAACCCCGAGCGCGGCCACCACGACTTCGGCCAACCCGACTGGGAGGAGTTCTGGCGGGTGGTCGGCGGCAACGGGCCGTGCAACGCGCAGCGGATCGCGCACCGGCGCCGGGCGCACGAGGACGGCGCCTGGGTCCGGGAGGCCGCGGCCGCGCACGCCGCCAAGCGGGCCGCCGGTGCGGGGGCCGTGGCATGAGCGCGTCGTGGCCGCTGTGGGAGGTGTTCGTCCGCGGCAAGCGCGGGCTGAACCACGTGCACGTCGGTTCGCTGCACGCGCCGGACGCCGAGATGGCCGTGCGCAACGCGCGCGACGTCTACACGCGGCGCAACGAGGGCGTGTCGATCTGGGTGGTGCCCGCGGCGGCGATCACCGCGTCGTCGCCGGACGAGAAGGACCCGTTCTTCGAGCCCAACGGCGACAAGGTCTACCGGCACCCGACGTTCTACGCGATCCCCGAGGACGTGCCGCACCTATGAGCTTCGACAACGCCTACGAGGGCCTCGTCGACCAGGAGGACGCGCACTGGGCGTTCGGCACCGGGTTCACCGAGGCGCTGGCCGGGGTGGACCGGGAGCTGCCCGCGGGCGTCGACCGCGCCGACCTGTTCGCCTACTGCCTGATGCTGGGCGACGACGCGCTGGTGCTGGCCCAGCGGCTGGCCGAGTGGACCTCGCGCGCGCCGGAGCTGGAAGAGGACGTGGCGCTGGCCAACATCGCGCTGGACCTGCTCGGCCAGGCCCGGATGCTGCTGACCCGCGCGGGCGAGGCCGAGGGCGCCGGCCGGGACGAGGACGCGCTGGCGTTCCTGCGCGAGGAGCGCGAGTTCCGCAACGTCCAGCTCGCCGAGATCGAGTGCGGGCCGTTCGCGGGCGGCGACTTCGCCACCACGATCGCGCGGCTGCTGGTGTTCTCGTCGTGGAAGCTCGCCCAGTGCTCGCGGTTGCGCGGCAGCGCGGACCCGGTGCTCGCGGCCGTGGCCGAGAAGGGCGTGAAGGAGCTGGCCTACCACCGCGACCACGCCGCGCAGTGGGTCGTGCGGCTCGGCGACGGCACCGAGGAGTCGCACCGGCGGATGGCGGCCGGGCTGGCGCGGGTGTGGCCCTACCTGGACGAGCTGTTCACCCCGCACCCGGTGGAGCTGCGGCTGGCCGGCGTGGCCGTCGACCCGGCCGGGCTGCGCGACGAGGTGGACGGGGTGCTCGACGCGGTGCTGCCGGCCGCCGGCCTGGCGCGACCGGACGACGTGCCGCCCGCGGCGCGGGTGAGCGGGCGGGCCGGGCGCGACGGCGTGCACACCGAGGCGATGGGCTACCTGCTGGCCGAGATGCAGCACCTGCACCGGTCGCTGCCGGGGGCGCGGTGGTGACCGCCGTGGTGACCGCGTACGAGGTGGCCGCCCGGGTGCGCGACCCCGAGCTGCCGGTGCTCACGCTGGCCGACCTCGGCGTGCTGCGCGACGTCACCGAGTCCGACGGGCGGGTGTCGGTGACGATCACCCCCACCTACTCGGGCTGCCCCGCCCTGGAGGAGATGGGCGCCGACCTGCGGCGGTCGCTGCTCGCGGCCGGGTTCGCCGAGGTGGAGGTGCGCACCTCGCTGTCGCCTCCGTGGAGCACGGACTGGATCAGCGACGAGGGGCTGCGCAAGCTGCGGGAGGCGGGCATCGCGCCGCCGTCCCGGCTGGGGCCGCGGGTCGCCGGGCCGGTGCCGCTGAACCTGGTGCCGCCGCCGCGCCGGGTGGCGTGCCCGCGCTGCGGGTCGTCCCGGACGGCCGAGCTGTCGCGCTTCGGGTCCACCGCGTGCAAGGCGCTGCGGCGGTGCGACGACTGCGGGGAGCCGTTCGAACACGTCAAGGAGATCTGATGCCGCAGTTCCGCGAGCTCGCCGTGGCCTCGGTCGAGCGGCTGTGCCAGGACGCGGTCGCGGTGACCTTCGACGTGCCCGACGAGTCGGCCGGGGAGTTCGCGTTCCGGGCCGGGCAGCACGTGACCCTGCGCAACGGCGACGAGCGGCGGTCGTACTCGATCTGCGCGCCGGTCGGCGCCCCGCTGCGGATCGGCGTGCGCCGGGTCGACGGCGGGCTGTTCTCGTCGCTGCTGGTCGACCGCCTGCGGCCCGGCGACGTGCTGGAGGTGTCGCCGCCCACCGGCAACTTCACCCCCGAAGGCGGTGCCCACCACGGCCTGGTGGTCGCCGGGTCCGGCATCACGCCCGCGCTGTCCATCGCCGCCACCGAGCTGGCCGCCGGCGCGCGGGTGACCCTGCTCTACGGCAACCGGCGGGCGGACACGGTGATGTTCGCCGAGGAGCTGGCCGACCTCAAGGACCGCCACCCCACGCGGTTCCAGCTCGTGCACGTGCTGTCGCGGGAGCCTCGGGACGTGGAGCTGTTCTCCGGGCGGCTGGACGCGGCGAAGCTGCGGGCGCTGCTGGCGTCGGTGGTGCCGTGGGCGGACGTGGACCAGTGGTGGCTGTGCGGGCCGCACGGGATGGTGCGGGACGCCCGGGAGGTGCTGGGCGCGCTGGGCGTGCCCGCGTCGGCCGTGCACCACGAGCTGTTCTACGTCGACGAACCACCGCCCCCGCCGCGCCGGGAGGTCGTCGCGGAGGCGGCGTCCGAGGCGACCGTGGTGCTGGACGGCCGGGAGACCGCCGTGCCGCTGCCCGCGGGCGTGCCGATCCTGGACGCGGCCCAGCGGGTGCGCTCCGACCTGCCGTTCGCGTGCAAGGGCGGGGTGTGCGGGACGTGCCGGGCGCGGGTGGTGTCCGGGGAGGCGCGGATGCGGCGCAACTACGCGCTGGAGGAGCACGAGGTGGCGGCCGGGTTCGTGCTGACCTGCCAGGCGGTGGCCGTGACGCCGTCGATCACGGTCGATTTCGACGCCTGATCTGGCACATTGGTCCCATGGGACGATCGGCTCTCTGGGGACTGCTCCTCGGCACCACGCTGATGACGGCGCTGTTCCTGGTGGGGTTCGCCGCGCCGGGGGACCGGGAGGGTGCGCAGGTCGTCGCCGGGTTCATCGCCGCGACGATCATGGGCACGCTGTTCGGCGGCATCCCCGGCACCCTGATCGGCGTGGTGGTCGGCGCGGTCCGCCGCCGCCCGCCACCCGTGCTCCCCCCGCCGATGCCGCCGCCCCCGGTGGTGCTCAACGACCGGTGGTCCGCGATGGTGGCGCGGTGCGAGCTGTCCGTGCGCCGGGTGGCCGCGGCGGTCGCGACCGTGCCCGCCTCGCCGGCGCGGGAGTGGTTGGAGCGCATCGCCGAGCAGTTCGGGCGCGAGCTGCCGGACGTGCGGCGGATCGCGGACCTGGCGCGGGCGCTGGAGGCGGACCGCGCGCACCCGGTGGGGGACCGGCTGGCCGCGGCGGTGCGGGACTTCACCGCGTTCGAGGAGCAGGTGGGGCGGGTGGCGTTGCAGATGTTCGACCAGCCGTCGTTGGAGAGGGCGCGGGTGCACCTGGAGGTGCTGGAGCAGCAGTTGCCCAACCTGGGCGAGCGTTAGGACGAGTGACGCGATCGCGTGGGCCTACGGCGCGGGTGGGGAGTGGCGGCGCCGGATCGAGGGCCTGGTGGCAGGCGTGCACCGGGTGAAAGTGCTCTGAACAGCGCGAAACCCGGCAACCCACCGTCCGGAAGGTGAACCGGGTTCACTTCCAGGACCTATTGGGCCTGGCGAAATCAACTATACACAGAACGCGGCGCTATGCCAAACGGCCTAACGGCTCATCGACGACTGCCACCACTCCAGCACCTCTTCGGCCACCTCGGGCATGGCCACCAGCAGCCCGTCCACCGGCAGCGGCGCGTCCTCGCCCCGCCGGTCCAGCACCACCGCGCCCGACTCCACCGCCAGCGCGACCGCGCCCGCCACGTCCCACTCGTGGTAGCTGTGCAGCACCGCCGCAGCCGCGTGGCCCAGCGCCACCTGCGCCACCGCCAGCGCCTTCGACCCCAGGACCCGGACCCCCGTGCCGGCCAGCGCCGCCCGCGAGATGAACTCGCCCATCCCCGGCCACGGCCCCGTGCGCGTCATCTCCGTGCACACGATCGAGCTGACCGCCTGGTCGCCCAGCTTCACCGGCGTCCCGTTGGCCCGCATCCCGCGCCCGCGCGCCGCCGCGTAGATCTGGGCCCGGTACGGGTCCGCCACCACGCCCACCACCGGCCCCCAGCGGTCGACCAGGGCGAGGCTGTAGGCGCACCACGGCACCCCGGCCACGTAGTTCGCCGTGCCGTCCACCGGGTCCACCACCCAGCGGAACCCGACGTCGCCCGCCACGTCGTCGTCCACGTCCTCGCACAGCACCGGGATGTCCGGGAACTCCGCGGTCAGCACGCGCCGGGTGTGCCGCTCCAGGGTCCGGTCGGTGTCGGTCACCCAGTCGAACGGCGAGGTGTCGTCGTCGGGGCGGGCGCCGCGGCCGGCCGTCGCCATGATCACGTCGGACGCGTCGTTGGCGAGCCGCCCCGCTATCTCCAGCGCGATCGACACCAGGCCGGGATCGACGGGCTGCGCGGGACGAGACGACAAGACGGTCATGCCGACCTAGTGTGACCGCAGACAGTGACCGCGACGCGTACAGCAGGTGAAGGCGGGGCCAACGTCAAGCGCGACGCGAGGAGTTCGGCGGCCGTTCGCGGAGCTGTCACGCCACCGTGTCCTCGGCACCGCAAGGTGATCGGCGTGCGCGTGGCGATCATCACGGAAAGCTTCCTGCCCCAGGTCAACGGGGTGACCAACTCCGTCCTGCGCGTCCTGGAACACCTCACCGCGCGCCACCACCGGGCCCTGGTGGTGGCCCCCGGCGCGGGCCCGGACGAGCACGCGGGCACGCCGGTCGTCCGCGTCCCGGCGGTCGACCTGCCGCGGTTCAGCTCGCTGCCGGTGGGCGTGCCCACCCGCCGGGTGCTCACCGCGCTGCACGACTTCCGACCGGACGTGGTGCACCTGGCCAGCCCGTTCGTGATGGGCGCGCGCGGGCTGTCGGCGGCCCGGCGGCTGGGCGTGCCCGTGGTCGCGGTCTACCAGACCGACGTCGCCGGGTTCGCCGGCCACTACGGGCTCGGGCTGACCGCGCGGGCCGCGTGGCGGTGGACGCGCCGGCTGCACGCCCAGGCCGACCGCACGCTGGCGCCGTCCAGCTGGGCGGTGGCGGCGCTGGAGGAGCACGGCGTGCCGCGCGTGCACCGCTGGGGCCGCGGGGTCGACGTCGGGCTGTTCCGCCCCTCCCGGCGCGACGACGCGCTGCGCGCCGAGCTCGCGCCGAACG
Source organism: Saccharothrix syringae (assembly GCF_009498035.1). Classification (NCBI taxonomy): domain Bacteria; kingdom Bacillati; phylum Actinomycetota; class Actinomycetes; order Pseudonocardiales; family Pseudonocardiaceae; genus Saccharothrix; species Saccharothrix syringae. The sequence goes on along the minus strand of NZ_CP034550.1, from coordinate 10,489,702 downwards.
GCGAGCTGCTGGTCGGCTACGTCGGCAGGCTGTCGCCGGAGAAGCGGGTCGACCGGCTCGCGGTGCTCGCGGACCTGCCCGGCGTCCGGCTGGTCGTCGTCGGCGGGGGCCCGGAGGAGGCGCGGCTGCGGCGGGAGCTGCCCGGGGCGGCGTTCCTCGGGTTCCGCGGCGGCACCGACCTGGCCGCCGCCTACGCGAGCCTGGACGTGTTCGTGCACACGGGGCCGCACGAGACGTTCTGCCAGGCCGTGCAGGAGGCGCTGGCCAGCGGCGTGCCGGTGGTCGCGCCGAACGCGGGCGGGCCGCGCGACCTGGTGCGACCCGACACCGGCTACCTGTTCGACACCGACGACGACCTGCGGCGCGCCGTGGACGAGCTGCGCGACCCGCTGCGCCGCAGGCGGTACGGGCAGGCGGCGCGGCGGTGGGTGCGCGGGCGGACGTGGGCGGCGGTGTGCGACGAGCTGCTGGGGCACTACGCGGCCGTGCTGGGCGAGCCGGAGCGGCGCGCGGCATGAGGATCGTCCAACTGGCGAACTTCTACGGCCCGCGCTCCGGTGGCCTGCGCACCGCCCTGCACCACCTCGGCGGCGGCTACGCGGCGCGGGGGCACGACGTGGTGCTGGTCGTGCCCGGTGCCGCGCGCGCCGACGAGCGGACGGCGACGGGCGTGCGGCGGATCACGCTGCCCGCGCCGCGCATCCCCGGCACCGGCGGCTACCGGGCCGTCGACCCGTGGCGGGTGCGGCACCTGCTGGAGCACCTGCGGCCCGAGCGGCTGGAGGTCTCCGACCGGCTGACCCTGCGCGGCATGGGCCGGTGGGCGGCGGCGCGCGGCGTGCCGGGCGTGGTGATCTCGCACGAGCGGCTGGACCGGCTGCTGGAGCAGTTCCTGCTGCCGGCGCCGCTGGCCCGGCGGGGCGCGGACCTGGCCAACGCCCGGATGGCCGCCTCCTACGACACGGTGGTGTGCACGACGGAGTTCGCGCGCGAGGAGTTCGACCGGATCGGCGCGCGCAACGTGACCCGCGTGCCGCTGGGCGTGGACCTGCGCACGTTCACCCCGACCCGCCGCGACCGGTCCCTGCGCGCCGAGCTGGCCCGGGGCGCCGACGCCCTGCTGGTGCACTGCGGCCGGCTGTCGGCGGAGAAGCACGTGGAGCGCAGCGTCGACACCGCCGCCGAGCTGCACGCGGCCGGCCACCGCGTCCGCCTGGTCATCGCCGGCGACGGGCCCCGCCGCGAGGCCCTGGAACGCCGCGCCGCCGGCCTGCCGGTCACGTTCCTGGGCTTCGTCGACCGGCGCGACGACGTGGCGGACCTGCTGGCCAGCGCCGACGTCTCGCTGGCACCCGGCCCGCACGAGACCTTCGGCCTGGCCGCCCTGGAGGCCCTGGCCTCCGGCACGCCCGTCGTGGTCTCGGCGTCGAGCGCGCTGCGCGAGATCGTCCGCCCCGGCTGCGGCGCCGCCGTGCCCGACCACGCCCCCGCGTTCGCCGGCGCCGTGAACGCCCTGCTCGACGACCCCGAACCAACCCGCCGCTCGGCCGCCCGCGCCCGTGCCGAGGAGTACCCCTGGCGGGCCGCCGTGGACGGCATGCTCACCGCCCTCCGCGTCCCCCGGACGTAGAACTCGGGGGCCCGGAACGTTCGACACGAGTGTCCCGAACGTTCGACTCGCGGTGTCCGAGTGGAGGACACGCGCGGTGGAAGCGCTCTCACCCCGCGTGTCCTCCGGTCCGGCACCGCGAGTCGAACGTTCGGGTGCCCCGTGTCGAACGTTCCGGACCGGTGAGTTCTGCGTTCGGGGAGGTGGTGCGGGTGCCGGGGGTGGGGGCGTCACCTAGTCTGCTGCCATGTCCCGTGCAGGTCTTGACAAGGATCCCCGCGAAGTCGCCGAGATGTTCGACGGGGTGGCGCAGGGCTACGACCGCACGAACTCGGTCATGACGCTCGGGTTCGACCGGCGCTGGCGCGAGTGGAGCAGGCGGGTGCTGGACGCCCGGCCGGGCGAGAGGGTGCTCGACCTGGCGGCCGGGACGGCCGTGTCCACGGTGGAGTACGCGGCGTCCGGGGCGTGGTGCGTGGCGGCGGACTTCTCGCTGGGCATGCTGCTCGGCGGCGCGCACCGGCCGGTGCCGAAGGTGGCCGCGGACGCCCTGCACCTGCCGTTCGCCGACGACTCGTTCGACGCGGTCACCGTGTCCTTCGGGCTGCGCAACTTCAACGACACCGAGGCCGCGCTGCGCGAGATGTGCCGCGTGGTCCGGCCCGGCGGCCGGCTGGTGGTGTGCGAGGTGTCCACGCCGACGTTCCGGCCGTTCCGGTTCGTCTACATGCGGTACCTGCTCAAGGTCCTGCCGGTGGTGGCCCGGTTCGTCTCCTCCAACCCGGCCGCCTACCAGTACCTGGCCGAGTCCATGCGCACGTGGCCCGACCAGCGGGCGCTCGCCGAGACCGTGGCGCGCGCGGGCTGGGAGGACGTCGCCTGGCTCAACCTGACCGGCGGGGTGGTCGCCCTGCACAAGGGGACGAAGCCCTCAGGAAACCGCAAGTAGACTCGGCCCCGACTTTGTGAACACGGGCACAAGGAGCGGGGATGACGACACCCAGCCGCCGCAGGGCAGGCGAGGACGCCGAGGTCATCGTGGTCGGTGCGGGCCCCGCGGGCTCGACCGCGGCGACGTACCTGGCACGCGCGGGCCTGGACGTGCTGCTGCTGGAGAAGGGCGCCTTCCCCCGGGAGAAGGTGTGCGGTGACGGCCTGACGCCGCGTGGCGTCAAGCAGCTCATCGACCTGGGCATCGACACCCGCGAGGAAGCCGGCTGGCTGCACAACCGCGGCCTGCGCGTGGTCGGCGGCGGCGTCACCCTGGAGCTGGACTGGCCGGAGCTGGCCACGTTCCCGCCCTACGGCGTGGTCCGGCCCCGCCAGGACTTCGACGAGATGCTGGCCAAGACCGCGGTCCAGGCCGGCGCCCGCCTGCACGAGCAGACCAACGTCACCGGCGCGGTCGTGGAGCGCGGCCGCGTGGTCGGGGTGACCGCCAAGCAGGGCCCCGGCAAGGAGCCGGTGACCTACCGGGCGCCGATCGTGCTGGGCTGCGACGGCGTCAGCGCCCGGCTGGCCCTGTCCGTGGGCATCCAGAAGGACGACGCCAAGCCGATGGGCGTGGCCGTCCGCCGCTACTACGCCAGCCCCCGCACCAAGGACGACTACCTGGAGTCGCACCTGGAGCTGTGGGACCGCGCCAACGACGTGCTGCTGCCCGGCTACGGCTGGATCTTCGGCATGGGCGACGGCACGGTGAACGTCGGCCTGGGCATCCTGAGCACGTCGAAGGCGTACGGCACCACGGACTACCGCGCGCTGCTCAGGAGCTGGCTCGACGGCACCCCGGAGGAGTGGGGCTTCCGCGAGGAGAACGCCACCGGCCGCATCGGCGGCGCGGCCCTGCCGATGGGCCTGAACCGCAAGCCGCACTACCGCGACGGGTTGCTCCTGGTGGGTGACGCCGGCGGCATGGTGAACCCGTTCAACGGCGAGGGCATCGGTTACGCCATGGAGTCGGCCCGGATCGCCGCCGAGAGCGTGGTGCAGGCGCTGGCCCGCACGGGTCCCAGCCGCGAGCGCGCGCTGCACGGCTACCCGGTGCGCATCGAGCAGGCCCTGGGCAGCTACTACCGGCTGGGCAACGTGTTCAGCAAGCTCATCGGCAACCCGACGGTGATGCGCACCGCGACCAAGTACGGGCTGCCCCGCAAGACCCTGATGAAGCTGGTGCTCAAGCTGTTGGCGGGGCTCTACGACCCCAAGGACGGCGACTCGTTCGACCGTCTCATCACGGCGGCCACGAAAATCGCTCCAACGGCCTAATAAGCGTCACCTGATCGGTCCAGCGCCGTCCTCCGGGACGGCGCTGTTTCGTATTCGGTGTGTCCCCGTTCACCCCGGTGCCCGTCAACTGTTGATCTCGGCCGCGTAAGACCAGGTCAGACCCGGTGCGGGGGGTGTGTTTCATGCCTCTGTGTGACGTTCTACACTGACCCTCAGGTCTTGTGAATCAGTTCACAACCGGCTGTGATGCCTTGTGAACTGTTTCACAAGCGACCTGCGGATTGTTAGGTTCGCCTAACTCCCGGAGGGCGCAAGAACACCCCTTAGGGTGCGCAACGGTCGGCGGTGCACCACCACCGCGACAGCGAGGAAAGGACGACGGAGAGTGCTGGACCCTTACCTCCCCCTCGTATTGATGTTCGCCCTCGCCGCGGCCTTCGCGCTGTTCTCGGTGACTGCCGCGCCGTACATCGGCCCCCGGCGCTACAACCGCGCGAAGCTCGACGCCTACGAGTGCGGCATCGAACCGTCACCGCAGCCCGTGGTCGGCGGCGGCCGGATGCCGGTCGCCTACTACCTCACGGCGATGCTGTTCATCCTGTTCGACATCGAAATGGTCTTCCTCTACCCGTTCGCGGTGTCCGCGGACCGGCTCGGCCTGTTCGGCCTGGTGGAGATCGCGCTGTTCGTCGCCACGGTCGGCTTCGCGTACGCCTACGTCTGGCGTCGCGGCGGCCTCGACTGGAACTGAGGGGATAGACCATGGGTCTCGAAGAGAAGCTGCCGAACGGCATCCTGCTGGCCAGCGTCGAGAAGCTGGTCAACTGGACCCGCAAGTCCTCGCTGTGGCCCGCCACCTTCGGCCTGGCCTGCTGCGCCATCGAGATGATGACCACCGGCGGCCCGCGCTACGACCTCGCGCGCTTCGGCATGGAGGTCTTCCGCGCCTCGCCCCGCCAGGCCGACCTGATGATCGTCGCGGGCCGGCTGTCCAACAAGATGGCCCCGGTGCTGCGCCAGATCTACGACCAGATGCCGGAGCCCCGCTGGGTGCTGGCCATGGGCGTGTGCGCCTCCTCGGGCGGCATGTTCAACAACTACGCGATCGTGCAGGGCGTGGACCACGTCGTGCCGGTCGACATGTACCTGCCGGGCTGCCCGCCGCGGCCGGAGATGCTGATCGACGCGATCCTCAAGATCCACGCGAAGATCATGGACGAACCGCTGGGGCCGACGCGGGCCGCGCTGCTGGCCGAGCAGGGCCACCGGACCGAGCTGATCCCGTCGTCCCAGCGCTTTGCGAAGAAGTGAGCGGCATGCCAAACGAGACGAGTGCTGACGACAACAACGCCAGGGGCGAGGCCGAGCGGACGCCCGGCGCGGACACCCCGCAGCACGACAACACCCCCGAGGCGCTGAGCTCGTCGAGCATGAGCGAGGCCGAGCACGAGGAGTACCTCGCGCGGGGCGGCGTCGTGGCGGGCCGCGCGCGGCAGGGCATGTTCGGCATCTCCGGCAGCGGCGACACCTCCGGCTTCGGCGGCCTGCGGCTGCCCGCCCACGTCGCCCCGCCGTCCGAGCGGCCCTACGGCGGCTGGTTCGACGAGGTCGCCGACGAGCTGCTGGCGGCCATCCGGGACCGCGGCCTGCCCGCCGACACGGTCCAGCAGATCACCGTCGACCGCGGCGAGATCACCTTCTACCTGCGCCGGGAGAACCTGGTCGAGGTGGCGCGCATCCTGCGCGACGACCCGGCGCTGCGCTTCGAGCTGTGCAGCTCGGTGTCCGGCGTGGACTACGGCGCGGACGTGCCGCAGCGGCTGCACTCGGTCTACCACCTCACGTCGATGACCTACCGCCGGCGCATCCGGCTGGAGGTCGCGGTCGACGTGGACGACGCGCACGTGCCCAGCCTGGTGTCGGTCTACCCGACGGCCGACTGGCAGGAGCGCGAGACCTGGGACATGTTCGGCATCGTCTACGACGGCCACCCGGGCCTGACCCGGATCCTCATGCCGGACGACTGGGACGGCCACCCGCAGCGCAAGGACTACCCGCTCGGCGGCATCCCGGTGGAGTACAAGGGCGCGGAGATCCCCCCGCCAGACCAGAGGCGGTCCTACTCATGACTGAACGGCTTTCCGACGTCACGACCGGCACCGACACCAGCGGGCCGGGCAGCGACAGCGACTCGTACGAGGCCAACCGCACCACGTCGAACCCGGACGCCTACGCGGGTTCGCGCCAGACGACCGAGGGCACCGTCTACACGGTGACCGGCGGCGACTGGGACGAGGTGCTCAACGAGACCTCGGGCGAAGAGCGCATCGTCATGAACCTGGGCCCGCAGCACCCGTCCACGCACGGCGTGCTGCGGCTGGTGCTGGAGCTGGAGGGCGAGACCGTCACCCAGGCCCGCAGCGTCATCGGCTACCTGCACACCGGCATCGAGAAGAACCTCGAATACCGGAACTGGACCCAGGGCGTCACCTTCGTGACGCGCATGGACTACCTGGCGCCGCTGCACAACGAGACCGCGTACTGCATGGCCGTGGAGAAGCTGCTCGGCGTCACCGCGCCGCAGCGCGCCCAGGTCGCCCGGGTGATCCTCATGGAGCTCAACCGGATCTCCTCGCACCTGGTGGCGCTGGCCACCGGCGGCATGGAGCTGGGCGCGCTCACCGGCATGACGGCGGGCTTCCGCGAGCGCGAGGAGGTCCTGCACCTGCTGGAGTTCCTGACCGGCCTGCGGATGAACCACGCGTACATCCGGCCCGGCGGCCTGTCGCAGGACTTCCCGGAGGGCGCGGAGCAGCGCATCAAGGAGTTCATCAAGCTGATGGACTCCCGCCTGCCCGACTACGACAAGCTGCTCACCGGCCAGCCGATCTGGCGCAACCGCCTCGCGGGCGTCGGCTACCTGCCCGTGGACGCCTGCCTCGCGCTGGGCATCACCGGCCCGATCCTGCGCTCCGCGGGCCTGCCGTGGGACCTGCGCAAGGTCGACCCCTACTGCGGCTACGAGAACTACGAGTTCGACGTGCCCACGTCGAACGCCGCGGACTGCTACGCCCGCTACCTGCTGCGGGTCGAGGAGATCCACCAGTCCCTGCGGATCATCCGCCAGGCCGTGGACAACCTGGTCCCCGGCCCGGTCATGGTCGAGGACGCCAAGATCGCCTGGCCCGCCCAGCTGACCATCGGCGCGGACGGCATGGGCAACTCGCTGGACCACGTGCGCAAGATCATGGGCCAGTCCATGGAGTCCCTGATCCACCACTTCAAGCTGGTGACCGAGGGCTTCGCGGTGCCCGCCGGCCAGGTGTACGTGCCGATCGAGTCCCCGCGCGGCGAGCTGGGCTACCACCTCGTCTCCGACGGCGGCACCCGGCCGATGCGCGTGCACGTGCGCGAACCCAGCTTCGTGAACCTCCAGTCGATGCCCGCGATGTGCGAGGGCGGCATGGTCGCCGACGTCATCGCCGCGGTGGCCTCTATCGACCCGGTGATGGGTGGTTGTGACCGATGAGCACTCCTGAACAGGTCTACGCGGCTTCCCCGCTGGACCCGGCGGCGACGCAGCGCCTGGTCAACGAGACCGAGGTCGACACCAGCGCGTTCGACCACATCGTCGACAAGGCGCGGGCGATCGTCGCCCGGTACCCGGTGGCCCGCTCCGCGCTGCTGCCCATGCTGCACCTGGTGCAGTCGGTCGAGGGGCACGTCAGCCAGGCGGGCATCACCTTCTGCGCGAACCAGCTCGACCTGACCAACGCCGAGGTCAGCGCGGTCGCCACGTTCTACACCATGTACAAGCGCCGCCCGTGCGGCGAGCACCTGGTGAGCGTGTGCACCAACACGCTGTGCGCGGCCCTGGGCGGCGACGACATCTACGCCAGGCTGCGCGAGCACCTGGGCTCCGACGGCCGCCCGCTGGGCCACGAGGAGACCTCGGGCGAGCCGGGCGCGCCGGGCTCGATCACCCTGGAGCACGCCGAGTGCCTGGCGGCCTGCGACCTCGGCCCGGTGCTCCAGGTCAACTACGAGTACTTCGACAACCAGACCCCGGAGAAGGCGCTGGAGCTGGTCAAGGCGCTGCAGGCGGGCGAGAAGCCGCAGCCGACGCGCGGTGCCCGGCTCACCGACTTCCGCCAGGCCGAGCTCCAGCTCGCCGGGTTCTTCGAGGGCCGGGACGCGGACCTGGACGGCCCGTCCGCCGCCCCGGAGACGGTGCGCGGGGCCAAGATCGCCGCCGAGCGCGGGTGGACCGCACCGGCGATGCCGGAGCACGCGGAGTTCCCGCCGCTGCCGGAGAAGAAGTAGGCAGGGAGGCTGACGTGGTCGACAAACTGACTCCCGTCCTGACGAAGCGCTGGCTCTCGCCGCGCTCGTGGACGCTGAAGACCTACGAGCAGCTGGAGGGCTACACGGCGCTGCGCAAGGCGCTCACCGCCCACCCGGACCAGCTGATCCAGCAGTGCAAGGACTCCGGGCTGCGCGGCCGCGGCGGCGCGGGCTTCCCCACCGGCATGAAGTGGGGCTTCATCCCGCAGAACGACGGCAAGCCGCACTACCTCGTCATCAACGCCGACGAGGGCGAGCCGGGCACCTGCAAGGACATCCCGCTGATGATGGCCGACCCGCACTCGCTGATCGAGGGGATCGTCATCACCTCGTACGCGATCCGGGCGAACTTCGCCGCGATCTACGTGCGCGGCGAGGTGCTGCACGTGATCCGCCGGCTGCACGCGGCGGTGCGCGAGGCGTACGAGGCGGGCTACCTGGGCAAGGACATCCTCGGCTCGGGCTTCGACCTCGACGTGGTGGTGCACGCGGGCGCGGGCGCCTACATCTGCGGCGAGGAGACGGCGCTGCTGGACTCGCTGGAGGGCCGCCGCGGCCAGCCGCGGCTCAAGCCGCCGTTCCCGGCGACCGCCGGCCTGTACGCGTCGCCGACCGTGGTGAACAACGTCGAGACGATCGCCAGCGTGCCCTACATCGTCAACGGCGGCGCGGACTGGTTCCGCACCATGGGCCGCGAGCGGTCGCCCGGGCCGAAGATCTTCTCCCTGTCCGGCCACGTCGAGCGCCCCGGCCAGTACGAGGCGCCGATGGGCACCACGCTGCGCGAGCTGCTGGAGCTGGCGGGCGGCATGAAGGACGGCATCCCGCTGAAGTTCTGGACGCCGGGCGGCTCGTCCACCCCGCTGTTCACCGCCGAGCACCTCGACGTCCCGCTGGACTTCGAGGGCGCGGCCGAGGCGGGCTCCATGCTGGGCACCACGGCCATCCAGGTCTTCAACGAGACCGTGTCCGTGCCGTGGGCCGTCATGAAGTGGACGGAGTTCTACAAGCACGAGTCGTGCGGCAAGTGCACGCCGTGCCGCGAGGGCACCTACTGGCTGGTCCAGATCCTCCAGCGGATGGTGCGCGGCGAGGGCACCGCGAGCGACGTCGACACGCTGCTGGACGTCTGCGACAACATCCTGGGCCGCTCGTTCTGCGCGCTCGGCGACGGCGCGGTCAGCCCGATCACCAGCGGCATCAAGTACTTCAAGGACGAGTTCCTGGCGTTGTGCGACCGGAACTCGCCCGAGAAGGATCAGACCCAGGTCCTGGCAGGAGCACACGCATGACGATCGCCCCTGACAAGAGCACCGAGCTGGTCGTGCCCGAGGGGCACGTCAAGCTCGTCATCGACGGCCAGGAGGTCGTCGCGCCGAAGGGCGAGCTGCTGATCCGCACGGCCGAGCGGCTGGGCACGGTCATCCCGCGCTTCTGCGACCACCCGCTGCTGGAGCCCGCGGGCGCCTGCCGGCAGTGCCTGGTCGAGGTGGAGATGGGCGGCCGGCCGATGCCGAAGCCGCAGGCTTCCTGCACCATGACCGTCGCCGACGGCATGGTGGTCAAGACGCAGCTGTCCTCGCCGGTGGCGGACAAGGCGCAGCAGGGCGTGATGGAGCTGCTGCTCATCAACCACCCGCTGGACTGCCCGATCTGCGACAAGGGCGGCGAGTGCCCGCTGCAGAACCAGGCCATGGCCCACGGCCGGGCGGACTCCCGCTTCCACGAGCACAAGCGGACCTTCCCCAAGCCGCTGCCGATCTCCACGCAGGTGCTGCTGGACCGGGAGCGGTGCGTGCTGTGCCAGCGGTGCACGCGGTTCTCCGCGCAGATCGCGGGCGACCCGTTCATCGAGCTGCTGGAGCGCGGCGCGCAGCAGCAGATCGGCGTGGCCGAGCAGAAGCCGTTCCAGAGCTACTTCTCCGGCAACACCATCCAGATCTGCCCGGTGGGCGCGCTGACCAGCGCCGCATACCGGTTCCGGGCCCGCCCGTTCGACCTGGTGTCCACGCCCGGCGTGTGCGAGCACTGCGCCTCGGGCTGCGCCACCCGCTCGGACTGGCGGCGCGGCACCGTGCAGCGGCGGCTGGCGGGCGACGACCCGGAGGTCAACGAGGAGTGGACCTGCGACAAGGGCCGCTTCGCGTTCCGCTACACCACCGCCGACGACCGCATCCGCCGCCCGCTGGTGCGCGACGCCGCGACCGGTGAGCTGCGCGAGTCGTCCTGGACCGAGGCCCTCCAGGCCGCCGCGGCCGGCCTGGCCGCGGCCCGCGACGGCAGGGGCGCCGCGGTGCTGGCCGGCGGCCGGCTGACCGTCGAGGACGCCTACGCGTACTCGAAGTTCGCCCGGGTCGCGCTGCGCACCAACGACGTGGACTTCCGCGCCCGCCCGCACTCGGGCGAGGAGCTGGAGTTCCTGACCGGCGTGGTGCTGGGCACCGCCCCGGACGACGGCGTCACCTACGCGGCGATCGAGGCCGCGCCGGCCGCGCTGCTGGTGGCGTTCGAGCCGGAGGAGGAGTCGCCGATCGTCTTCCTGCGGCTGCGCAAGGCCAGCCGCAAGAACCGGACCAAGGTCTTCCACCTGGGCCAGTACACGACCCCGGCGGTGGAGAAGACCAACGGCGTGCTGCTGGCCTGCGTGCCCGGCCAGGAGCCGTCGGCGCTCAACGCGCTGCCCGAGCACGCGGCCGACGTGGTCGAGGACCTGTCGAGGCCGGGCGCGGTGATCCTGGTCGGCGAGCGCGCCGCCGAGGTGCCGGGCCTGTTCTCGGCGGTCGCGGCGCTGGCCGAGCGGACCGGCGCCCGGGTGGCCTGGGTGCCGCGGCGCGCCGGCGAGCGCGGCGCCCTGGAGGCGGGCCTGCTGCCGACGCTGCTGCCCGGCCGTCGCCTGGTCGGCGACCCGGCGGCCCGCGCCGAGGTCGAGGCGGCCTGGGGCCTGGGCGCGGGCTCGCTGCCCGCCGTGGCCGGCCGCGACACCGCGGGCATCCTGGACGCCGCCGCGAGCGGTGGGCTGGACGCGCTGGTGGTGGGCGGTGTCGACCCGTTCGACCTGCCGGACCCGGAGCTGGCGCGGCGCGCGCTGGAGGCCGTCGGGTTCGTGGTCAGCCTGGAGCTGCGGCACAGCGCGGTCACCGCGCTCGCCGACGTGGTGCTCCCGGTGGCCCCGGCGGTGGAGAAGTCGGGCACCTACCTCAACTGGGAGGGCCGCCCCCGCGCGTTCCGGACCACGCTGGAGGGCACCGGCGCGCTGTCGGACGGCCGGGTGCTCGACACGCTGGCCGTGGAGATGGACGCGGACCTGTTCACCCAGACCCCGGCGTCGGCCGCGGCGGACCTCGCCCGGCTGGGCACGGCGGTGGTGAGCGCCTCGGCGCCGACCGCCCCCGCGCCGCTGCTGACCCAGCCGAAGGACGGCCAGGCGATCCTGGCGACCTGGCGGCAGCTGCTGGACAACGGCTCGCTGCAGGAGGGCGAGCCGCACCTGGCGGGCACCGCGCGGCCGGTGGTGGCCAGGATGTCCGCCGCGACCGCGGCGCACCTGGGCGTCGAGCCGGGCGCCGAGGTGACCGTGTCCACCGACCGCGGTTCGGTCACGCTGCCCGCCGAGACCGCGGACCTGCCCGACGGCGTCGTGTGGGTGCCCGGCAACTCGGGCGCGGTGAGCGTGCGGCGCGACCTGGTCGCCGGCCACGGCGCCGTGGTGGCGGTTTCAACCGGAGGCAAGGCATGAGCACCGCAGAACTGATCGCCGACGACCCGCTCTGGCTGATCGTCGTCAAGGTCGTGGGCATCTTCGCGTTCCTCGTCCTGATGACCCTGTTCATGATCAACTGGGAGCGCAAGGTCGTCGCCCGGATGCAGCAGCGCCCCGGCCCGAACCGGGTCGGCCCCGGCGGCTGGCTGCAGTCGCTGGCCGACGGCCTGAAGCTGGCGTTCAAGGAGGACATCCGCCCGGTCCTGGCCGACAAGTGGGTGTACTTCCTGGCGCCGGTGATCTCCTGCATCCCCGCGTTCGTCGCGTTCTCGGTCATCCCGCTCGGCGGCGAGGTCTCGATCTTCGGCGAGCGCACCGCGCTCCAGCTGGTCGACCTGCCGGTCGGCGTGCTGGTGGTGCTGGCCTGCTCCTCGCTCGGCGTGTACGGCATCGTGCTGTCGGGCTGGGCGTCCGGCTCGCCCTACCCGCTGCTGGGCGCGCTGCGCTCGGCCGCGCAGGTCATCTCCTACGAGATCGCGATGGGCCTGTCGATCGTCGCGGTCGTCATGCACTCGCACTCGCTGTCAACCTCGGACATCGTCAACGCCCAGAGCCAGCCGATCCTCGGCGGCGCGCTGCCCGGCTGGTTCGGCATCGTGCTGCCGGTCAGCTTCGTCATCTACGTGATCAGCATGGTCGGCGAGACCAACCGGGCGCCGTTCGACCTCCCCGAGGCCGAGTCGGAGCTGGTCGGCGGCTTCCACACCGAGTACAGCTCGCTGAAGTTCGCGCTGTTCTTCCTCGCCGAGTACGTCAACATGGTGACCGTCTCGGCGCTGGCCACCACGCTGTTCCTGGGCGGCTGGAAGTTCCCGTTCGTCGGCGACGACCACGTGCTCAACAGCGGCTGGTTCGGCCTGCTGTGGTTCGTGGTCAAGACGCTGCTGTTCCTGTTCCTGTTCATCTGGCTGCGCGGCACGCTGCCCCGCCTGCGCTACGACCAGTTCATGCGGCTGGGCTGGAAGTTCCTGGTCCCGGTCGCGCTGGTGTGGTTCGTCGCGGTGGCGTTCATGCGCTTCCTGCGCCAGGAGTGGGAGACCCAGGGCGGCCTGGACGCCACCACGGGCCTGATCGTGATCGGCGCGTTCCTGGCGATCGTGCTGCTCGTGGCGTTCCTGCTGCCCGACAAACGCGAGCCGCACGACCCGAACGCCGTGCCGGTCACCGGCGGCGGCTTCCCCGTGCCGCCGCTGGACCTCCAGGTGCCCAAGGCGCCGCCGCGGCGGAAGGTCCAGGTGGCCGACCTGCCCAGGGAGCACGCGGCGGTCGCCGCGGCCGCTCCGGACGCAGCACCCCAGCAGTCCGCCCCGGCGGGAAAGGAGGCCGGCGATGGGCGTCTTTGATCCCGTGAAGGGCTTCGGCGTCACCTTCGGCACGATGTTCAAGAAGGTCGTCACCGAGGAGTACCCCGAGGTCAAGAAGGTCACCGCGCCGCGGTTCCACGGCCGCCACCAGCTCAACCGGCACCCGGACGGGCTGGAGAAGTGCGTGGGCTGCGAGCTGTGCGCGTGGGCCTGCCCGGCGGACGCGATCTTCGTCGAGGGCGGCGACAACACCGCCGACGAGCGCTACTCGCCCGGTGAGCGCTACGGCAAGGACTACCAGATCAACTACCTGCGGTGCATCGGCTGCGGCCTGTGCATCGAGGCGTGCCCGACCCGCTCGCTCACCATGACCAACGAGTACGAGCTGGCCGACGACGACCGCCAGAAGCTGATCTACACCAAGGAGGACCTGCTCGCGCCCCTGCTGCCCGGCATGGAGCAGCCGCCCCACCCGATGCGGCTGGGCGAGAACGAGCAGGACTACTACGTCAACGGGCCGGAGCTGGCGCGGAAGGCCGGCGTGCCCGAGGGCGCCACGGTCGAGACCGGACCCGAGGAGGCGCGGAAGTGACCCCCTCGCTGCTGCTGCTCCAGCAGCCCGACGCGGTCGAGCGGGTGGTGGACACCGTCACCACCGGCGAGGCGGTCGCGTTCTGGGTGCTGGGCCCGCTCGCCCTCGCGGGCGCGCTGGGCATGCTCTTCGCGCGCAACGCCGTGCACTCGGCGCTGTGGCTGGTGCTGACCATGCTCAGCCTCGGCGTGCTCTACATGGTCCAGCAGGCGCCGTTCCTCGGCTTCGTGCAGATCATCGTCTACACCGGCGCGATCATGATGCTGTTCCTGTTCGTGCTGATGATGGTCGGCCGGGACAGCTCGGACTCGGTGGTCGAGGTGCTGCGCGGCCAGCGGCTGGCCGCGGCCGTGCTCGGCGTCGGCTTCGCCGCCCTGGTGGTCAGCTCCCTGGCCCGCGCGCTGACCGACGTGGACGCGGTCGGCCTGGTCGAGGAGAACACCCAGAACGGCGGCAACGTGGCCAACATCGGCCAGGCGCTGTTCACCGACTACCTGTTCCCGTTCGAGCTGACCTCCGCGCTGCTGATCACCGCGGCGGTCGGCGCGATGGTGCTGGCCTTCTCCTCGCGCACCGGCAAGGACGCCAAGAAGTCCCAGCGCGAGCTGGTCGAGGAGCGCTTCCGCGGTCCGCGCCCCGGCTCGCTGCCCGGTCCCGGCGTGTTCGCCACCGCCAACTCGGTGGCCACGCCCGCCCTGCTGCCGGACGGCTCGGTGTCCACCGAGTCGCTGTCCGAGCTGGTGGAGACGACCGCCCGGGAACGCCTCGACGACGACGTCGCGGAGGTGTCCGGCACCGGGCCCCAGCCCGACGCCCGCGCGCTCAAGGGAGAGCCGTCGTGACCCCCACCTACTACCTGCTGCTGTCCGCGCTGCTGTTCAGCATCGGCGCGGTCGGCGTCCTGGTGCGGCGCAACGCCATCGTGGTGTTCATGTGCGTGGAGCTGATGCTCAACGCGGTGAACCTCAGCCTGGTCACCTTCGCCCGCGTCAACGGCGGGCTGGACGGCCAGGTGATGGCGTTCTTCGTGATGGTCGTGGCCGCCGCCGAGGTCGTGGTGGGCCTGGCGATCATCATGGCGATCTTCAAGACGCGTCGCTCGGCCTCGGTCGACGATTCCAACCTGCTGAAGTACTAAGGGGTCACCGGTGACGGAACCTGTTGCGGCCGGCGGGATCGGGAGTCTCGCCTGGCTGTTGCTCGCCCTGCCGGCGTTCGGCGCGCTGGTGCTGCTGCTCGGCGGCCGGCGCACCGACAAGTGGGGTCACCTGCTGGGCTGCGCCACCGTGATCGCCGCGTTCGGGTACGGGGTCGCGCTGTTCGCCGACGTGCTCGCCAAGGGCCCGGAGGAGCGCACCAGCGAGCTGCACCTGTTCGACTGGGTGCCGGTCAACGCGCTGAACGTGGAGTTCGGGCTGCGCCTGGACCCGCTGTCGTTGACGTTCGTGCTGCTCATCACCGGTGTGGGCGCGCTGATCCACATCTACTCGATCGGCTACATGGCGCACGAGGCCGGGCGGCGGAAGTTCTTCGCCTACCTGAACCTGTTCGTCGCCGCGATGCTGCTGCTGGTGCTGGGCAACGGCTTCGTGACCCTGTACTTCGGCTGGGAGGGCGTGGGCCTCGCCTCCTACCTGCTCATCGGCTGGTACCAGTACAAGCCGGAGGCGGCGTCGGCCGCGAAGAAGGCGTTCCTGATGAACCGGGTCGGCGACCTGGGCCTCGCGATCGCCATCTTCATCCTGTTCAAGGAGCTGGGCACCACCCAGTACACCGAGGTGTTCGCCCGCGTCGGCGAGCTGTCCTCGGCCGAGGTCCTGGCCGTCACGCTCCTGCTGCTGCTCGGCGCGTGCGGCAAGTCCGGCCAGTTCCCGCTCCAGGCGTGGTTGCCCGACGCGATGGCCGGCCCCACCCCGGTGTCCGCCCTGATCCACGCGGCCACCATGGTCACCGCGGGCGTGTACCTCATCGCCCGGTCCAACCCGATCTACAACCTGTCCGAGGACGGCCGCCTGGTCGTGATGATCATCGGCGCGCTGACGCTGCTGATCGGGTGCGTCATCGGCTGCGCCTACGACGACTTCAAGAAGGTGCTGGCCTACTCCACGGTCAGCCAGATCGGCTACATGATCCTGGCCGTGGGCCTGGGCCCGATCGGCTACGCGCTGGGCATCATGCACCTGCTCACGCACGGCTTCTTCAAGGCCGGGCTGTTCCTCGGCGCCGGTTCGGTCATGCACGGCATGAACGACGAGGGCAACATCCGCCGGATGGGCGGCCTGGCCAAGAAGATGCCGATCACCTTCGTCACCTGGACGCTCGGCTACCTGGCGCTGATCGGCTTCCCGTTCCTGTCCGGCTACTTCTCCAAGGACGCCATCATCGGCGCGGCGTTCGGCATGGAGGGGTGGCGCGGCTGGGTGTTCGGCGGCGTCGCGGCCCTGGGCGCGGGCATCACCGCGTTCTACATGACCCGCCTGTTCGTCCTGGTGTTCCTGGGCAAGCCGCGCTACACCGGGCTGCGCTCCGAGGACGGCCGCGAGTACCACCCGCACGAGTCGCCGCTGACCATGACGATCCCGATGATCGTGCTGGCCTTCGGCTCGGTCGGCGCGGGCTGGTTCTTCGAGTCGGACCACAACCTGGCCGGCTGGCTCGCCCCGTCGCTGGGCGAGCTCCAGGAGGCGCACGGCGTGCTCGACCACACCGTGGTCAACTTCCTGGTGCTGGGCCTGTCGCTGCTGGGCGCGCTGCTCGGGTTCGCCCTGTTCCTGCGCGGCGACCAGCCGGTGGAGCGCCCGCAGCGGGTGTCGTTCCCGGTCCGCGCCGCGCGCAACGACCTGTACGGCAACGCGCTCAACGAGGCGCTGTTCGCGCGGCCGGGCACCTGGCTCACCCGCGCGCTGGTGTTCGTCGACAACAAGGGCGTCGACGGCCTGGTCAACGGGTCGGCGGCGCTGCTGGGCGGTAGCTCGGGCCGGCTGCGCAGGCTCCAGACCGGGTTCGTCCGCTCGTACGCGCTCTCCATGCTCCTGGGTGCGGTCTTCGTCCTGGGCGCGCTGCTGATGGTGAGGTTCTCGTGAGCTGGGTGCTGATCGCGCTGCTCCTGCTGCCCCTGGTGGGCAGCCTGGTGGTGGCGTTCCTGCGGGGCAACGACGGCCTGGCCAAGTCGGTCGCGCTGGCGGTGTCGCTGGTCGAGCTGGCCCTCGCCGTGCTGGCGTGGACCGCCTACGACCCCGGCGGCGAGCGGTTGCAGCTGACCAGCTCGGCGGACTGGATCCCGGCGCTGGGCGTGCACCTGTCGTTCGGCGTGGACGGCATCGCGCTGGTGATGATCGCGCTGATCGCGATCCTGGTGCCCGTGGTGATCGGCGGCTCGTGGGCCGACCGGCTGCCCGAGGGCCGCAGCGCGGGCGGGTTCCTGGCGCTGCTGCTGGCCATGCAGACCGGCATGGTCGGCGTGTTCGCCGCCACCGACGTGTTCCTGTTCTACGTGTTCTTCGAGGCCGTGCTGGTCCCGATGTACTTCCTGATCGGCCGCTTCGGCGGGCCGAACCGGCAGTACGCGGCCATGAAGTTCTTCCTGTACTCGCTGTTCGGCGGCCTGATCATGCTGGCCTCGGTGATCGGCCTGTACGTGGTGAGCCGGGAGGAGATCGGCCAGGGCACGTTCGACTGGGAGACCCTGGTCACCGTCACCCGGGACGCGCCGCTGTCCACGCAGATCTGGCTGTTCCTCGGCTTCTTCGTGGCCTTCGCCATCAAGGCGCCGCTGGTGCCGCTGCACACGTGGCTGCCCGACGCCGGTGCCGAGGCGCCGGTGGGCGCGGGCGTGCTGCTGGTCGGCGTGCTGGACAAGATCGGCACGTTCGGCTTCCTGCGCTACTGCCTGCCGCTGTTCCCGGCGGCGAGCCGGGAGCTCGCGCCGCTGGTGCTCGTGCTCGCGGTCGTGGGCATCGTCTACGGCTCGCTGCTGGCCGTGGGCCAGTCCGACATGAAGCGGTTCGTGGCCTACACCTCGATCGCGCACTTCGGCTTCATCGCGCTGGGCATCTTCGCGTTCAGCTCGCAGGCCGGCGCGGGCGCGGTGCTCTACATGGTCAACCACGGCATCTCCACCGGCATGCTGTTCCTGGTCGTCGGCATGGTGATGGCCCGCGGCGGGTCGCGCCTGATCGAGGACTACGGCGGCATGGCCAAGCTGACCCCGGTGCTGGGCGGGCTGTTCTTCCTGGCGGGCCTGTCGTCGCTGGCGCTGCCGGGCACCAACTCGTTCGTCAGCGAGTTCCTGGTGCTCATCGGCTCCTACCCGAACCAGCCGGTCTACACGGTCGTCGCCGCGGTCGGCATGGTCCTCGCCGCCCTGTACGTGCTGTGGCTCTACCAGCGGGTCTTCCAGGGCCCGGTGCGCGGCAGCGCGCTGGTGGACCTGGTGGGCGGCCCCGGCGCGGCGGTCGACCCCGAGCGCGCGTCCGTGCCCGACCTGAACAAGCGCGAGCTGGCCGTGCTCGCCCCGCTCGTGGCGCTGATCTTGGTGCTGGGCTTCTACCCGAAGCCGGTGTTGGACGTGATCACCCCGTCCGTCGGGGCGACGCTCAGCGAGGTCGGGGTGGCCGACCCGGTCGCGCAGGAAGGCAAGTGACGTGACGACGTTCCTCTCGCAGGTGGAGCGGCTCCAAGCGCCGGAGATCGAGTACTCGGCGGTGTGGCCGTTGTTGGTCGTGCTCGGCGCGGCGTGCGCCGGCGTGCTCGTCGAGGCTTTCCTGCCCAAGACGGCGCGGTGGGGCGCGCAGGTCGCGCTCACCCTGGTCACCCTGGTCGGCGCGGGCGTGCTGCTGATCGGCTACGCCTCCGACGCGCCCGAGCAGGGCCGGACCACCTTCTCGGGCACCATCTCGGTCGACCAGCCGACGATCTTCCTGTGGGCCACGCTGCTGCTGCTCGCCCTGGGCGCGGTGCTGCTGATCGCGGACCGGTCCGTCGAGCCCGGCGGCGCGTTCATGCCGGAGGCGTCGCCCACCGGCGGCATCTACCGCGACCGGCCCGGCGCGCCCCAGGGCGGGCCGGGCGCGGCGCTGATGACGCGCGAGCAGGCGTCCCGGTTCGGCATGCAGACCGAGGTGTTCCCGCTGACGCTGTTCGCGCTCGGCGGCATGATGACCTTCGTCGCGGCCAACGACCTGCTCACCATGTTCATCGCGCTGGAAGTGCTGTCGCTGCCGCTGTACCTGATGTGCGGCCTGGCGCGCCGCCGCCGCCTGCTGTCGCAGGAGGCTGCGGTGAAGTACTTCCTGCTGGGCGCGTTCGCGTCGGCGTTCTTCCTCTACGGCGTGGCCCTGCTCTACGGCTACGCGGGCTCGGTGAAGCTGGCCGACATCGCCACCGCCACCACGGCCACCGACCGGTCCGACACGCTGCTGTACGCGGGCTTCGGCCTGCTGGTGGTGGGCCTGCTGTTCAAGGCATCGGTCGGCCCGTTCCACGCCTGGACCCCGGACGTCTACCAGGGCTCGCCGACGCCGGTGACGGCGTTCATGGCGGCGTGCACGAAGGTCGCCGCGTTCGGCGGCATCCTGCGCGTGCTCTACGGCGCGTTCGAGCGGTCCAGCTGGGAGTGGGAGGGCGTGCTCTGGGGCGTGGCCATCGCGTCGATGGTGATCGGCGCGGTGCTGGGCCTGACCCAGACCGACGTCAAGCGCATGATCGCCTACTCGTCGGTGGCGCACGCGGGCTTCCTGCTCGTCGGCGCGATCTCGCTGAACGACCAGGGGCTGTCGGGCACGATGTTCTACCTGATGGCCTACGGCTTCACCACGATCGCCGCGTTCGGCGTGGTCAGCCTGGTGCGCAACGCCGACGGCGAGGCCACCCACCTGTCGCAGTGGGCGGGCCTGGCCAAGCGGTCGCCGGTGGTGGCGGGCGTGTTCACCTTCCTGCTGCTCGCGCTCGCCGGCCTGCCGCTGACCAGCGGTTTCGTCGGCAAGTTCGTGGTGTTCGCGGCCGCGGTCGAGGCGGACATGGTGCCGCTGGTGGTGATCGCGCTGGTGGCCAGCGCGGTGGCCGCGTTCTTCTACCTGCGGGTGATCGTGCTGATGTACTTCAGCGAGCCCGCCGCCGACGGCCCGGCGGTGAGCGTGCCGGGTGCCTTCACCACGATGGCGATCACGATGGGCGTGCTGTTCACCCTCGTGCTCGGCGTCTGGCCGCCGAAGGTGCTCGAATGGGCGGGTACCGGCGCGTTCATCTTCTAGTGGTACGTAGGCTCTGCAGTCGTGACCAGTAGCGAGCGGGCGGGGACGGGGTTCCGGTTGGCGGACCCCGTGCTCGCGGAGGTGGTGCAGGGCGGTCTGGCCGAGGTGGAGGAGCTGCTGCACAAGGTCGTGCAGAGCGAGTTCCACCCGGTGATGGAGACGTCCCTGCACCTGGTCGAGGCGGGCGGCAAGCGCATCCGCCCGCTGTTCACCATCCTGTCCGCCCAGTTCGGCGGTTCGTGGGACCGCGACAGCGTGATCAAGGCCGCGGCGGTCGTCGAGCTCACCCACCTGGCCACGCTCTACCACGACGACGTGATGGACGAGGCCACCATGCGCCGCGGCGCGGCGTCGGCCAACGCCAAGTGGGACAACAGCATCGCCATCCTCACCGGCGACTACCTGTTCGCGCACGCCTCCGCGCTGGTGGCCGACCTGGGCACCGGGGCGGCGCGGATCATCGCCGAGACGTTCTCCGAGCTGGTCACCGGCCAGATGCGCGAGACCATGGGCCCGCGCCAGGGCGAGGACCCGGTGTCGCACTACCTGACCACGATCGCGGAGAAGACCGGGTCGCTGATCGCCACCGCCGCCCGCTTCGGCGCGATGTTCTCCGACGTCTCGCCCGAGCAGGTGGAGGCGCTGCGCGCGTACGGCGAGGTCATCGGCGCGGCGTTCCAGATCTCCGACGACGTCATCGACATCGCCTCGCCGTCGGAGGAGTCGGGCAAGACGCCGGGCACCGACCTGCGCGAGGGCGTGAAGACCCTGCCCATGCTCTACGCGCTGGAGGACGAGCCGGACTCGCGGCTGGCGCGGCTGCTCGCCGGTCCCATCCTCGACGACGCCGAGGTGTTCGAGGCGCTGGAGCTGCTGCGGTCGTCCTCCGGGCTGACCCGGGCGCGCCGCACCCTGGACGACTACGCGGCGCGGGCGCGGGCCACGCTGGACGTGCTGCCGGCGGGTGCCGCGCGCGACGCCCTGGAGTCGGTCAGCGAGTACGTGGTGTCCCGCTCGCACTAGGTCGGGTCGGTCACCTGGGTCGGGTCGACCACCTAGGCCGGGTCGGCCACCGGCAGCCGGCGACGGCTGCCGCGCACCGCGTCCGCGGTGAAGACCACCAGCGCCACCCAGACCAGGGCGAAGCCGATCCAGCGCGACGCGGGCATCGGCTCGTGCGCCACGAACACGCCCCAGGCGAACTGGAGCACCGGGGCGAGGTACTGGAGCATGCCCATCGTGGCCAGCGGCACCAGCCGCGCCCCGGCGCCGAACATGATCAGCGGCACGGCGGTGACCAGGCCCGCGGACGCCAGCCACAGCGCGTGGCCCCAGCCGTGGTCGTGGAAGGTGCCCGCGGGGCCGAGCCAGAGCAGGTAGCCCGCGGCCACCGGCGCCAGCACCGCGCTCTCCGCGGTCAGGCTCGCCGTCGCGTCCAGCGGCACGGTCTTCTTCAGCAGGCCGTAGAGGCCGAACGAGCCGGCCAGCACCAGCGAGATCCAGGGCAGCCGCCCGTAGTCCACGGCCAGCACCACGACCGCGGCCACCGCGACGGCCAGGGCCGCGCACTGGGCGACGCGCAGGCGTTCGCGGAGCACGAAGACGCCGAGCAGGACGCTGACCAGCGGGTTGATGAAGTAGCCGAGCGCGGCCTCGACCACGTGCCGCGTGTTGACCGCGTGGATGTAGACGCCCCAGTTGACCGCGATCAGCACCGACGCGGCGGTCACCATGAGCCAGCCGCGCCCGGACAGCCGGCGCAGGTCCGACCAGCGGTGCAGGGCGGTGGTGATGACCGCCATCACCACCAGGGACCAGGCGATCCGGTGAGCCAGCACCTCGACGGACCCGGCGGGCTGGAGGAAGGGCCAGTACGCGGGGACCAGGCCCCAGATGACGTAGGCGCCCGCGCCGAGGGCGACGCCCCGGCTCGCGGGTGCGGTGCGCGCCGGAGCAGCGGACGCGCTGTTCAAGGGCGGCACGGGGACCACTGTACGCCGTCCGTTTTGGCTGGTCGGCTGCTCCGAATGGCCTACCATCGGGGTGGCGCCCCACGTCCGGCCGGCCGCACGCGCTCGGGGACGGGGTCAGGGTAGTTTGACACCGCTTCCCCGACCGGGTGAATACCCGGAAGCGGAGCGTGTCGGGGTGGAACAAGCAGCGGTGGGAGGGTCTCCCGTGAGTTCGCTCTTCGGGCAGGTGTGGCTGTGGAGCCTGCTGTCGTTCGCCGCAGGCGTCGCGCTGACCTGGCTGGTCATGGTCCGCCCGGCGAAGCGGCGGCTGGAGGAGGCGGAGGACCGCGCCCTGGCCGCGCCGCGTTCCGTCACGACGGCGACCGCCGTGCGGGAGCGGTCCTCCGACTGGGACGCCGAGCCGCCCCGCTCGCTGGTCGACGACGTGCTGACCACCGAACCGCCGCGCTACGACGTGTCCGACCTGAAGCTCGACAAGCGCGAGGACCTGCTCGAAGAGCTGGACGACGAGCACCGGCCGCTGTCGGACTTCGAGGAGGAGCACGACTTCCCGGAGCTGGAGGACGACCGGCCGCGCAGCCTGTTCGACCGGCAGGCCCCGGAGACGCCGGCGCAGCCCGTCCCGGTGCACCGGGGGGTCGAGGAGGAGCCGGAGCCGCCGGCCGAGGAGACGCGCCTGCTGCCGCCCGTGCCGGTGGCCGAGGTCGCGCCGCGCCGGGAGCAGCCCACCGCGCCGCCGGAGGTCGAGGCGTTCCGGCCGCGCGAGGTGTGGCGCGAGGAGACCGCCGTCCAGGACGTCTACCACGAGGACGAGGTGCCGGGGCGTTCCGGGGACGAGGAGGACGAGCCCGAGCGCGGTGGGGTCGAGGAGACGACCCTCATCCCGGCGACCGAGCTGGCCGAGGCCATCGCGGAGGTGGACCGGGAGGAGGCCCAGGTCTGGCCGGAGCACGACCTGACCGGGCACTTCGCGCCGGTGCGGGTGGACGAGCGGCGCGGTGCGGACGGGCCGCGGACCGAGGTGATGAAGCCGGTGCCCGCGGAGGGGGCGCGGGGGGCGGAGGCCGAGCCGTACTCGGCGCCGGAGCCGGTCGAGGCTGCTGCTCCCACCCAGCCTCGGCACGCGTCCGACGACCGGCCCACCGACATCCGCCCCCTGGACGTCCGCCCCGCTGACGTGCAGGCGGCTGACGTGCGCTCTGGTGACGCGCTTGCGGGTGAGGCGCGTTCTGGTGAGGCGCTTTCGGGTGAGGTGCGGCCCGCCGAGGTGCGGCCCGCCGACCCCGAGCCGTTCGAGCCGGTGTTCGTCGAGCCCACCCCCGCGGACCCCGAGCCCTTCGTGCCCCCCTTCGTCGAACCGGAAGCCCAGGAACCCGCCCACCCCACCTCTGCCGCCCAGCCCGCCCCGGCCGAGAAGAAGGAGGAACCGGCCCGCCCCCGCAGCCTGTTCGAGCCCCTGCTCACGCCGGAGGACGAACTGGAGCCGGACCCCCGCCCCACCCCGAAGCCGGCCCGACCCGCGGGCAACGACCAGCCGTTCGTCCCCAAGCTCGCACCGGAACTGCTCGCCTCCACCAGCACCACCACCACGGCGGGTCTCCCGCAGCGCCCGGTCCGCCAACCGGGCGACCGGCGCACCCCGCCGTCCCAGCAGCCCACCCCCACGCCGCCCCCGGCCGAGCCGCTGGCCACCCCACCACCCCGCCCGGTCCGCCCGCGCCCGGTGGGCTTCAGCCCCAGCACCGGCGGCCGCCCGGCAGGCGCCAGCACCCGCTACCGCAGCCAGGAGGAGGGCTTCAACCCGAGGTCCCCCTTCGGCCCGGGTTCGGTGCTCCCCAAGTCCGACGGCATGGCCCCGGCCCCGGAGTTCCAGGTCAAAGCCACCCTCACCGGCCGCCGGTACTTCACCAACGAGTCGGCCAACTTCCGCGAAACCCGCGCCGACGTCTGGTTCCGCACCACGGCGGACGCGGAGAAGGCGGGTTTCCGGCAGGCCCCCTGAGTCCGGCGGGTGTCCTGGGTTCGGCGGAGTTGTCCACAGCCTTGCGAAAGTTCTGCGCAACAGTCCGCCTCAGCCGGCAATATGAAAGCAGGGGTCCCCTGGAGGGGACGCCTGCGCAGCGAGTCCCGCCGACCGGCCGGCCGGGTGCGGGGTTCGCGGAGCCGTCGAAGCTTCCCTGGGGAGGGAAAGCGTGAGGCCCCTGTTCCGGGAGGCGGAACAGGGGCCCTCCGCTTGTCCGGGGCCCTTGCCGCCTCGGTGGCGCGGCCGCGTCGCAGGACTAAAGGCTGTCACGTAACTCGGCGACTGACCGGCTGGGATGATGCACGGGTTCAGGTGATCTCGGCGTCCCGGCTGGAGTGGATCGCACCGTTCACCAGCCTGCAGCCTGGGCAGTTCCGCAATCTGGTGCGCGTGGTGGCCGAGCGCGGCGGTGACGCCATCGCGGACGGGCGTCCCGGCTGGCAGTGGCGGCTTGACCTGGCCGAACGGGTGCTGCTGGTGGCCACCTACTGGCGCACCAACCTGACCATGCGGCAGCCCGGGCCGTTGTTCGGCGTCTCCCACGCCGCGGCCCACCGGGGCATCGACACCGTCGGCCCGCTGCTGGCCCTGGCCCCGGTCCGGCGCCGCCGGATCGACCAGGTGGCGATCGTGGACGGCACCCTGGTCCCGACCCGCGACCACCGCCTCGTGATCGCCACCGGCGAGCCGCAGCCGGGCAACCGCAACGACTGCACCGTCTACCGCGACTCCGGCATCGCCGACACCCTCGCAGGCCGACCGGTCATGGCCGACGGCGGCCACCAGGGCAACCCCGACGTGATCATGCCCTACCGCGAACCCCGCGACGGCAGCCCGCTCGAAGACTGGCAAGAGGACCTCAACACCGTTCACCGCTCGATCCGAGCCCGCGCCGGACACGCCCTGGCCCGCATGGAGAACTGGACCATCCTGCGTGACTACCGCCGCGCCGCCCACACCCTGCGCGACACCGCCTCCGGCATCGCCCGCCTCCACAACCCCGCCCTCACCGGCTGACCCGGATCCCCGACCGACCAACCGCGAGACCAGTTACGTGACAGCCCTTGGACGAGCAATTTCTGACTCGGTCGGTGGTCGCAGGCGGTCAGGGACCGGGTGACGGCCTGTCCGGTGGCGCGGTCGTGGCGGACTTCGACGCCCTCGATGGTGCGTCCGCCGTGCTGTTCCAGGTTGAGCTGGCCTTTGAGGGTGTCGTTGACCGACTCGACGAGCTGGCGGACGGACTTGAGCAGCGGCTCGCCGGGGCGCGGGGTCCGGTTGCGGTAGGAGGGCCGGCTCAGCCGGACCCGCGCTGGTGCGGGAACCGGTCCAGGTCGCGGGAGACGTGGCCCTGGTCGGCGATGATCCGCAGGCCGGGTCGGCCAACGCCCGGGTGACCGGCACCCCGGCCGGGGTGCGGACCAGGTGCAGCCGCAGGCCCCGGAACCAGCGGCAGTAGCCGTACTTCGCCCAGCCGGCCGGCTCCGAGCGCCTGCCCGTGGGCAGGGATCGGCCGCACTCCACTTACGCATTACTCGTCCAGGTCGTGCTCCAGGTGTGGTGCAGCCGGATGTTGATGGCGGCGACGTGGATGGTGGCCTGGTAGCGGAGGGCGAGCTCGTCGCACCGGGTGGCCACCGCCCGGTGCTGCGGACAGGCCGACGCCGCGTGACGCCGCTCGTGGGCCTGTCCGTCGATCGTGGGTGGCCGTCCGCCGCGGGAGCCTTCGGCCTTGCGGTGGGCGGCCTGGTCACAGGGCTGGCCGACAGCGGCCTCGATGCCGAGTCGGCACGGGTGGAGGCGGTTGCCCCCGGAGCCGTGGGCCTCGTCCACCGGGACACGGTCCGGTCGGGTCCCGGCGCGACCGGACCGACGCGCGGCACCGACATCCGCTCCGTCACCGCGGTGCACTGCGGGCTGTCACCCCGCTGCCCGGCGGTGACCGGCAACGACAACGGCCGCCGCCCCGGACCCGCCGGGTACGAACGCGAGGACCCCCGTCCCGAGACTCCGGAACAGGGGTCCTCGCACAGCCCGGTACCGGCCTACCCGGCCACGGTCCACGTGTCCTTGCCCCGCAGCAGCGCCCCGAGGTCGGCGGGCTTGGCCGCCACCGCCTCGCTCACCTGGTCGCGCGCCGCGTCGTCGTAGGTCGTCCGCGCGACGTTGCGGAACACGCCGGTCACCGTGTACCGCAGGTCCTGCGTCGACAGCCGGGACAGGGCGAACGCCAGGTTCAGGTCCGCCGCGTCGTGCACGACGACGTCCGACTCCGCCACCTCGGACGTCTTGGCCACGGCCAGCCCGAAGCCCTCGCGCACGACCGCGTACTCGCCGTTGCCGAAGGTGATCGGCTGCCCGTCGACGACGTTGATGATCCGCCGCGACGCCTCGTCGGCGTCCTTGAGCACGTCGAACGCGCCGTCGTTGAAGATCGGGCAGTTCTGGTAGATCTCCACCAGCGCCGAACCCCGGTGCTCGGCCGCCTGGCGCAGCACCTCGGTCAGGCCCGCGCGGTCCGAGTCGACGGCGCGGCCGACGAACGTGGCCTCGGCGCCCAGGGCCAGCGACACCGGGTTGAACGGGTGGTCCAGCGACCCGAACGGCGTGGACTTGGTGACCTTGCCCGCCTCGGAGGTCGGCGAGTACTGGCCCTTGGTCAGGCCGTAGATCCGGTTGTTGAACAGCAGGATCTTGAGGTTCACGTTGCGGCGCAGCGTGTGGATCAGGTGGTTGCCGCCGATGGACAGCGCGTCGCCGTCACCGGTCACCACCCACACCGACAGGTCCGGCCGCGCCACGGCCAGGCCGGTCGCGATGGCCGGCGCGCGCCCGTGGATGGAGTGCATCCCGTAGGTGTTCATGTAGTACGGGAACCGCGACGAGCAGCCGATCCCCGAGATGAACACGATGTTCTCGCGCTTGAGGCCCAGCGTGGGCAGGAAGGACTGCACGGCGTTGAGCACCACGTAGTCGCCGCAGCCGGGGCACCAGCGGACCTCCTGGTCCGACTTGTAGTCCTTGGCCTTCTGCGGCTCGTCGGAGGTGGGCACACCAGCGAGACCCCCCAGGCCCGGCAGACCCAGATCCGTCGCGGTCATTCGGACACTCCCTTGATCACATCGGCGAGCACGTCCTGCAGCTCCTCCGCCTTGAACGGCAGGCCCTGCACCTTGGTGTAGCTGATGGCGTCGACCAGGTACCTGGCGCGCAGCAGCAGCGCCAGCTGGCCCAGGTTCATCTCGGGCACGATCACCCGCTCGTAGCGGCCCAGCACCTCGCCGAGGTTGCGCGGGAACGGGTTGAGGTGCCGCAGGTGGGCGTGCGCGACGGGCAGTCCGAGCTTGCGCACCCGGCGGGCCGCGGCGCCGATCGGGCCGTAGGACGAGCCCCAGCCGACGACCAGGACGCGCGCCTGCCCGGACGGGTCGTCCACCACGACGTCGGGCACCTCGATGTTGTCGACCTTGCGCTGGCGCAGCCGGACCATGTGGTCGTGGTTGGCCGGGTCGTAGGAGATGTTGCCGGTGCCGTCGGCCTTCTCCAGGCCGCCGATGCGGTGCTGGAGGCCCGGGGTGCCGGGGACGGCCCACGCGCGGGCCAGGGTCTCCGGGTCGCGCAGGTAGGGCCAGAACGCGCCGTCCGGGCCGTTGGTCTCGGTGGCGAACTCCACGCGCAGGTCGGGCAGGTCGTCGACGTCGGGGATCAGCCACGGCTCGGAGCCGTTGGCGATCGCGCCGTCGGACAGCAGCATCACCGGGGTGCGGTAGGCGAGCGCGATGCGCGCGGCCTCCAGGGCGGCGTCGAAGCAGTCCGCGGGTGACTGCGGCGCGACCACGGGCACCGGCGACTCGCCGTTGCGGCCGAACATCGCCTGGAGCAGGTCGGCCTGCTCGGTCTTGGTCGGCAGGCCCGTGGACGGGCCGCCGCGCTGCACGTCGATGATCACCAGCGGCAGCTCGGTCATCACCGCGAGGCCGATGGTCTCGGACTTCAGCGCGATGCCGGGGCCGGAGGTCGAGGTCACGCCCAGCGCGCCGCCGTAGGAGGCGCCCAGCGCCGCGCCGATGCCGGCGATCTCGTCCTCGGCCTGGAGCGTGGTGATGCCGAAGTTCTTGTGCTTGGACAGCTCGTGGAGGATGTCCGAGGCCGGCGTGATCGGGTAGGTGCCCAGCACCACGGGCAGCTCGGCGCGCTGACCGGCCGCGACGATGCCGTAGGCGAGCGCGGTGTTGCCGGTGATCTGGCGGTACGTGCCGGTGTTGAGCTTGGCGGGCGCGACCTCGTAGGTGACCGCGAAGCTCTCGGTGGTCTCGCCGTAGTTCCAGCCGGCCCGGAACGCCAGCACGTTGGCCTCGGCGATGTCGGGCTTGCGGGCGAACTTCTCGCGCAGGAACCGCTCGGTGCCCTCGGTGGGCCGGTGGTACATCCAGGACAGCAGGCCCAGGGCGAACATGTTCTTCGCCCGCTCCGCGTCCTTCTTGCCCAGGCCGGTGCCCTCCAGCGCGCCGATGGTCAGCGTGGCCATGGCGACCTTGTGGACCTGGTAGGCGTCCAGGGAGCCGTCACCGAGGGGGTCGCTGTCGTAGCCGACCTTGACCAGGTTGCGCTTGGTGAACTCGTCGGTGTTGACGATCAGCGTGCCGCCCTTGGGCAGGTCGCCGATGTTGGCCTTGAGCGCGGCCGGGTTCATCGCCACGAGCACGTCGGGGCGGTCGCCGGGGGTGAGGATGTCGTAGTCGGCGAAGTGCAGCTGGAAGCTGGACACGCCGGGCAGCGTGCCCTGTGGTGCGCGGATCTCGGCCGGGAAGTTCGGCAGGGTCGCGAGGTCGTTGCCGAACGCGGCGGCTTCCGAGGTGAACCGGTCGCCCGTGAGCTGCATGCCGTCACCGGAGTCGCCGGCGAACCGGATCACCACGCGGTCGAGCTTGCGGACCTCGGTGCCGCCCGGGGCGGCGCCGTTACCAACGTCGGTAGTCATTCCTCCGCCGATCCCTTTCTCACACCCGCATCACGGGGCCGGTGCAACCCCCATCCCCACTGCTTCGAGGGTAGTCGTGCCGGCCGGTGGACCGGTCTGTGGCGTACCACTCTGCGGGAGGGCCCGTCCCACCTGGTGCATTGCCGGCGCGCCGGCGGGCGGACGAGGGGGAGTTGTGCGTACCGGTCGGTAACTGTTACTTGAAGTTACATTTACTGCCTGGGTTTGTCCAGGTCAGGCCCTGCTGCTGATCCTGGTCTTCGCGGCCGCGAGCCTGGCCTGGAACTCCGGTGTCCCGATCGAGGCGGCCTGGGGCGCCAGCTCGACGTCCACCGCCTGAGCGTGGTCGGTCAGCGCCGCGGTCGTGCGCATCGACGCCTTGATGGTGCGGACGAGGTCCCTTGGGGCTTCGGTTGCCGGGTGCGCGAGGGCAACCGCGGCGGCGACCAGGTCGTCGTGCCCGCCGTCGACCCGCTGCCAGGCCAGCCCGCGCGCCACCGCCGCGTCGGCGTCCAAGGTCTGCCCGAACAGCGTCATCGCGGTCGCGGTCTGCGGGCCGACCAGCCGCTGGAGCATCCACGTCATCCCGCCGCCGGGGTGGATGCCCAGCTGGACGAAGCGGGCGTCGAACCGCGCCCCCGGGCCGGCGAGCCGCACGTCGCAGGCCAGCGCCAGGTTCAGCCCGGCTCCCACGGCCGCGCCGCCGACCGCGGCGATGGTGGGCAGGGGGCAGTTCGCCACCGCCAGGAAGCCCGCGTAGATGCGCCGCAGGCCCTCCTCGCGGGCCTCGCCCAGGGCGGTCAGGTCCGCGCCCGCGCAGAACGCCGGGGGAGCGCCGGTCACCACGACGGCGTGGACGTCGGGGTCGGCCTCGCAGGCCCGCACCGCCTCGGCGAGCCCGTCGGACAGGTCGAGCGTGAGCGCGTTGCGCCGCTCGGGGTCGTGCACCGTGATGACCGCCACGCGGTCGGAACGTTCCAGCAGCACCTCGGCCATGCGGGGACTCTAAGCCCGCGGGCGTCGGCGGTCCGCCCCTACGGAACCGGTAACCGGCCCCTACGGCACCGGGGGCCGGTCGAGCAGCCGGGACAGCACCACGGTCGACACGGTCCGGTCGATGATCTCCACCGCCCGCAGCCGCTCCAGCGCGGTCTCCAGGTGGTGGATGTTCGCGGCCCGCAGGTGCACGATCGCGTCCGCCGCGCCCGAGACGGTGTAGGCGGCCATGACCTCGGCCATCGGCTCCAGGCGCTGCTGGATGTCGTGGGGCGCGACGTTGCCGCGGCAGTGCACCTCCACGAAGGCTTCGGTGCCCCAGCCCAGCTGCTCGGGGTCGACGACGGCGGTGAAGCCGCGCAGCACGCCGGTGTCGAGCAGCTTGTCGACCCGGCGCTTCACCGCGGGGGCCGACAGCCCCACCTCCTTGCCGATGTCGGCGTAGCTGGAGCGGGCGTTGGCCATCAGGCACGAAATGATTCGCTGGTCGATCGAGTCCACACGCAACATTATGGGCCACAACCTGCAATATCGCGGCGTTGTTCGATGGTCGGAGGCCCATCTACATTTCGATCCATGACCTCGGTTTCCCTCGTGGGCCCCGGCGAAGGGCCGATCGTGCTGGACGTGCCGGCCCCGGCCGCACCGGTGCGCGTGCCGACCAACCGCCGGTACCTCATGTGCCCGCCGGAGCACTTCACCGTGGAGTACTCGATCAACCCGTGGATGGACCCGTCGCGGCCCGTCAGCACCGAGTTGGCGATGCGGCAGTGGACCGCCCTGAAGGAGACCTACGAGCGGCTCGGCCACCGGGTCGAGACCATCGAGGCCCAGCCGGGCCTGCCGGACATGGTCTTCTCGGCCAACTCCGGCACCGTGGTCGACGGCAAGGTCCTCGGCGCCCGCTTCCGCGCACCGCAGCGAGCCGCGGAAGCCGACCACTTCCGCCGCTGGTTCCTGGACAACGGCTACCGCGACGTGGTGATGCCGGAGTGCACGAACGAGGCCGAGGGCGACTTCACCTGGACCGGCAGGTACCTGCTGGCGGGCACCGGCTTCCGCACGGACCCGCGGGCGCACGCGGAGGCGCAGGAGGTCCTGGGCGTCCCCGTGGTGTCCCTCCAGTTGACCGACCCGCGGTACTACCACCTGGACGTGGCCCTGTTCGTCCTGGACGACGACCTGATCGCGTACTACCCCGACGCCTTCTCCCCGGGCAGCCGCAGCGTCCTGCGGCGCCTGTTCCCGGACGCCGTCATCGCCACCGAGGCCGACGCGGCGTGCCTGGGCCTGAACGCCGTCTCCGACGGCCGGCACGTCGTGCTGCCGGTGGAGGCGACGCACCTGGCCGAGCAGGTCGCGCGGCGCGGGTTCGAGCCGGTGTTCGTGGACATCTCGGAACTCCGCAAGTCGGGCGGTGGGCCGAAGTGCTGCACAATGGAAATTCGGGACTGAATTCGTCCCGGTGAACGGAGCTTCGCGCCGGTCGGCTTGGTGGGACCTCGCCGACCGGCGCGAAAACCACCCGGCGCTTACCGCCGCAGATCCCGCCGGCGGGAGGCGGGAATGCCGCACGCACCCCGATGCGGTTGACGCGCACCCCCCACTCCCACCTGCGCCAACGCCCACCCCTTCCGCTGATCGGCCGATCCACCGCGAACCGGTGAGGTCTCGCCCGTCCGTTGACAGCCCCGCCGACCCCGCCCGATGATCGCCGTGCCCCGATCCGATTTCGGCTTTCGGCCGAACAGGGGCGATCAGAGCGGCGTCGTGGAATTCCTTCGGCCCAGTGCCAAAAGGATTCCAATCGACGCCTGCGCTCAGGAGACGTCAGGGGGCGTTGTGAACAAGTCCGTGCGAGTTCTGGCAGTCGTGGCCGCGGTCGCGTTGGGTGGGCAGGTGCCGGCCGGTACGGCGGCGGCCGCGGAGCGCGGGCCTGGGGCCAGGCACTGCGCGATCGGGCTCACCGCCAAGACGCCCGACCACGTGCGCGGCGCCTCGGCGGAGAACGAGGCGGCGCCCGTGACCTGCTTCGGCACGCTCGCCGAGTCGATCGAGTTCGCCTCCGGCGGGCGGATCTCCCGCGCCGAGGTCGACCGGGCCAAGGGGCCCGACGAGCTGGACCGCGTGATCGCGAACTCCGCCGCGGTGTCCACGCGGGCTCGCGCGGAAGCCAACCCGCTGCTCGGCTTCCACTACGACTACACCGACTTCGGCGGCGACTCGGCGGTCTACTACGGGGCGAACGGCACCGGCTGCTACGGCGCGACCTACGGCATCAGCAACGTCGGCGACTACTGGAACGACGACTTCGCCTCCGGCAAGAGCTACTCGAACTGCGACCACACCGTGTTCGAGAACGCCAACTACCTGGGCGCGCAGTCCGACGCGGACAGCGTCCACTCCGACTACGGCCTGCTCGCCGAGGAGGTCACCTCCATCGCGTACACGCCCTGGCCCTGACGCCCGGCACGAGCGCGTCCCAACCGCCGGGGCCGGGGGCGGGTTCCCCGTCACGGTGAGCAGCGGGGGCAGCAGGCCGTCCTGGCCCACCAGCCCGCGCCGCTCTCCTCAACACCGGGGACATGCCCGCCGGCACCGGAACGCTTCCGCCGGGCCTACGGGGTGCGCCCGGTGAGGCCGAGGACGCGGTCCAGCAGCGGCGCGTCGGCGGGCACGGGCACCTCGGGGCCGTAGATGCCCATGTCGCGCCCCATCTGCGCGGTCGGCACGAGGTCCCGGTGGACCCGCTCCAGCAGGTCCTCGTCTCACGCGGGGCGCTGTCCGGTGGCCCGGGCCAGGTCCCAGGTGTGGACGACGATCTCGCCGAGCACCATGCCGCCGACCACCTCGGCGGGCATCTCCGTCGGACCGCCCATGTGCGTCGTGCCCGTCCACGCCCCGGGCTCGCCCCACGCGTCGGCGGTGCGGTCGAGCTGGGCGGTCAGGTCCGCGGCCCAGTCGCCCGCGGTCAGGTCGAGGTCCGACTCCGCGCCGGCGGGCGGCGGCACGGCCTGCTTGCGCGCCGCGCCCTCCAGGGACGGGCCCCAGAACAACAGGTGGTTCACCAGGCGGCGGACGTCGAAATCGGTGCACGGGGTCGGTGCGGTCAACTGGTCGGGCCCGATGCCGGAGACGACCTCGACGGCGACCTCCACGGCTCGGTGGATCAACTGCTCACGGGACATGCCGCCACCGTAGGAAAGCGTTCCGGCCGTGTATTGAACAAAGGCGACATACGCTCCGGGCGTGACGCGGGACGAGCGTGAGCTGGCGTGGAGCCGGCACCAGCGGCACGAGTTCATCGCGCCGTCGCCCGACCTGGCGCCGTACGTGGCGCGGTACTGGGTGGTCGAGTGGTGCTACGACCGGCCGTACCGGCAGCTGATCGTGCCTTACCCGAACGTGCAGCTGTCGTTCCACGAAGGTGGGGCCGAGGTTCACGGGGTGTGCAGCGGTCACGTCTTCAAGGAGCTGGCCGGCACCGGGCGCGTCTTCGGCGTCGCCTTCCACCCCGGCGCCTTCCGGCCCTTCCTCGGGGCACCCGTCCAGTCGATCACCGACCGCACCCTGCCGGCCGCCGAGGTGTTCGCCGACCTGCCCGCGCGGGCGGACGTGACCTCGGTGGAGGCCGTGCTGCGCGCGCACCTGCCCGAGCCGGACCGGGCCGCCCGGCGCGCCGTCGAGGTGGTGGACCTGATCGTGGCCGAGCCGGGCGTCAAGCGGGTCGACGCGCTGGCCCGGGAGCTGGGCACCACGGTCCGCAGCCTGCAACGCCTGTTCGCCGACCACGTCGGGGTGAGCCCCAAGTGGGTGATCCGCCGCTACCGCCTGCGCGAGGTCACCGAGCGCATGGAGGCGGGCGGCCACCTCGACTGGGCCGCCCTGGCGGCCGACCTCGGCTACGCGGACCAACCCCACTTCGTCCGCGACTTCACCGCCATGTTCGGCGAGACGCCCACCCGCTACGCCGCCCGGTACCGCGAGCGCACCGCGTGACCGACGGCCTCGGGACCGGTCGCGTGCTCGGGGCCGGGCGCCCGTTCGCGCTTGACCGGGACATCGCGGAACACCCGCTCGGCCCAGGTCGGGTGCCCCGGCCCCCGTGGGACGCGTGCCAGGCGGTGCGCCGTGGTGAGCGCGTCGGGGTCATCCGGCGGATCCTCGGCACCGCCCGGTGCTCGACCCGGGCCGCCGAGTGCTCGCCCGTCTCGTCCAGCGCCCGCGCGAGGCTCCGCCGGGTTTCCCCGGTCCTCCCGCGCTTCGGGCCGAAGTCCCGCTTCCCGACAGCGCGGTGCCGGACGGAGTCGTCCCGCACGGGGTTCACCTCGCGCACGAGGGGGTGCGGGGTGAGCAGGAGGACGTGGTCGCGCCCCGCAGGGCGTGGTCGGCCGGCAGGTACACCGAGACCAGGCGGGGCGTGCGAGCACTCAACAGCACCCCGACAACGCGGTCATCCGACTCCGGGGTGGTTGGTCACCCATAAGGCTGATCAGACTAGCGAGTCGCGCTCCGACGGTGCTCCGATCGACGGCACTCGCCGTCGACCGACGTAGGGAGCGCACCGTGAACGACATCGACGCCCAGCGCCCGGCCCCCCGACCGCAGCACGAGCGGGACGGCGGCGCGGAACCGCCGAAGCCCGCCGCGCCGCGGCAGCTCACCGGGCTGGAGTGGCTGGCTCGCCAAGCCCAGCGACGCCGCCCGGAGCGCTAGTCGGGCACCTCGCGCTGGAACGCCGCCCACAGCAGGTTCAACGGGTGGTCGGCCGGGAACTTCGCCCGCTCCTCCTTGCGGGCGAAGACCCCGACCAAGCGCTCCAGCTGCGGCTTCCGGTCGTTCTTCAGCTCCACCACGCGCAGGCCCGAGCCCTCGCGCAGCTCGCCGTTCGCGGCGACCACGCCCAGGCCCGAGGTGACGATCATGCAGCCCTCGACCAGGCCCGAGCGCAGCAGCGACATGCCGTACTGAATTTCGTCGATTTCTGCTGCTATGTCCAATTCGTTCCGGTACTCCGGTCCGAACCACCCGCGCAGGAATTCCGCGATCAGCCCGTCGCCCGGCACCACCAGCGGCAGCCGGGGCAGCTCGCCGGTGCCCACCCGGTCGCCGAGCCGGTGCGGCGGCAGGTTCGTGAGCAGCGCCAACCCGCCCCGGCGCCACTCGATCACGTCGAAGTCGGCGAACCCGTCGTCGCGGCGGCCCGCGGGCGTCACCACGCTCCCGCACACGATGTCGACCTCCTTGGACTCCAGGCTCGTCCAGATGTCCTTCGTGCGGATGTGCACGACCTTCAGCTCCACGTCCCGCCGGCGGAAGTCGTCCGCCACGTGGTGCCACGCCTTGGCCAGCGAGTCGAGCATGAACCGCGTGGTGCCCACGGTCAGCGTGGTGCCGAGCTTGCGCCGGCACTCGTGAATCGAATCCAGCCACTCGCTCAGCGTCCGGCGCGCCAATTCCACCAACGCCTCGCCGGTGGGTGTGATCAGCACGTCTTTTCCACGTCCCTGCTTGACCACCAGCGGTTCGCCGCACAGCTGCTTGAAGTTGCGGTTGAGCGTGTCGACCTGCTTCTGCACGCTCGACTGCTCCCGGCCCAGCACGCGCGCCGCGCGCAGTGCCGACCTCGTCTCGTACACCGCGATCAGTGTCCTGAGCTGGTCCAACGTGGTGTCCAGCAGCAGCGGCGAGGTGTGCAGGAGCCTGCTGAGCTGGTTGCCGGCGGGCAGGAGCAGCTGGGCCGAGGTCGACATGCAGGGCCTCTCGGGTCGGGTCGAGTTGTGCTACCGATTAGTTGTACTGAACTTGGCCACAGTTCACGGTGAAATTATCCGAAGATCTTGATCGATTGCCTGGACAGTAAGCGCGGTTCGTAAGAGACTTCTCCCCGCAACCAGGTGCTTGTTCACGTGGGGGCGAACTCGGGGGGTTTGGGGGGTTCTACTCCGGGGGGTTTGGGGGGTTGGGGGCCCGCCGGGCGCAAGCCTGGTGGGCCCCCACGTATTAACCTCATCCGACGTGACGGTTTCCACCCTGGACTGGGGTACGACGTACCGGGTCACCGTGCTCGACCTCGGCCTCGCGTGCTGCGGCGTCGAGGTCATGGCCGCCCTGGAGGGCCACCGCCCCGAGCAGCTCGCCGCCCTGGGGGTCGACCCGGTGCACGCGGCGGGCGAGGCCCACGTGCTCGTCGTGTCGGGCACGGTCACCGACGCCATGTTGCCCGCGGTGATCGCCACGTACCAGGAGATGCCGGAACCCCGTTACGTCCTCTCCGTCGGCGCGTGCAGCAACACCGGCGGCCCGTACTGGGACTCCTACAGCGTCACCAAGGGGGTCGACCAGGTGCTGCCGGTCCACGTCGCCGTCCCCGGCTGCCCGCCGCGCCCCGAGGCGCTGCTGGACGGCCTGGCCGCGCTCCACCGGCTGATCTCGTGAGCGCCGCGTCCGCCGAGCTGGCCGCGCGCGTGCCGGGTGCGCAGGTCAAGGCCGCCTTCGGGCAGAGCACCGCGCACGTGCCCCTCGACTCCTGGTTCGCGGCCGCCCGCCACGTGCGGCACGAGCTGGGCTGCGCGCAGTTCGACTGGCTCGGGGTCGAGGACGCCGGGCGGCCGGGTGCGGTCGGGCAGCGGCACGCCGTGCTGCTGCACGTGCTGCGGCCGGGGAGCGGGGACGGGGTGCTGCTGCGCACCGAGCTGGGACCCGGGGACGCGCTGCCGAGCGTGGCGGGGTTGTGGGCGGGTGCGGCGTGGCACGAGCGGGAGGCCGCGGAGATGTTCGGCATCGCGCTCGACCGGGCCGCCGCGCGGCTGCTGCTGCCCGAGGCGTTCAGCGGCCACCCGCTGCGCAAGGACTTCGTGCTGGCCTCCCGGGTGGTGCGCCCGTGGCCGGGGCGGCTGGAGCCCGGCGAGGACGGCACGTCCGCGCCCAGCCGTCGGCGCACCGCGCCGCCCGGCGTGCCCGACCCCTCGTGGGGGCCGCGGTACGAGGAGGACACAGGAGGAGGACACCGGTGACCGACCGCACCCGGCCCGAGGCGGCCGAGCCGACCCCTGCCGAGCCCGCTCCCGCCGCCCCGGCCTCCGCCACGCCGACCCCCCTCCCCCCGCGCACCCGCGGCGTCATCGCGCTGCTGGAGGCCAACTGCACGGTCTGCATGATCTGCGCCCGCGAGTGCCCCGACTGGTGCATCCACATCGACTCGCACACCGAGACCGAGCAGGTACCCGGCTCCTCCCGCCCGCGGGCGCGCAACGTGCTCGACCGGTTCGCCATCGACTACGGCCAGTGCCTGTACTGCGGCATCTGCGTGGAGGCGTGCCCGTTCGACGCCCTGCACTGGGCCCCGGATTTCTCCTACCCCGGCACGGGTACACCAACAGGTGAAAACGCCGTTGCCGAACTGGTCCACGAACGCGACGTGCTGGGCACGTGGGTCGCGCACGTCCCGCCACCGCCGCCGCTGGACCCGGGCGCCGAACCCGCGCCGGAGAGCACCACCGCACGACCGGCACGCTCCGGTGCCGGAACCGCCGGCCGGCCGGGCGCGTTGAGGAGGAGGACGTAGAACAGCCGGAGGCGAAGCAACGTGCACAAGCACTACAACGGGTTGAAGACCGCGTTGCTGCTCGGCGCCATGAGCGCGCTGATCGTGGCGATCAGCGCGTTGTTCGGCCGGACCACCCTGGTGGTCGGGGTGCTGGTGGCGTTGGGCGTCAACGCCTACGCGTACTTCAACTCCGACAAGCTCGCGCTGCGCGCCATGCGGGCGCGGCCGGTGGCCGAGGTGGAGCAACCGGCCATGTACCGGATCGTGCGAGAGCTGGCGCGGACCGCCCGCCAGCCGATGCCCAGGCTCTACCTCAGCCCCACGGCCGCGCCGAACGCGTTCGCCACCGGCCGCAACCCGCGCAACGCCGCCGTGTGCTGCACCACCGGCATCCTGGAGCTGCTGGACGAGCGCGAGCTGCGCGCCGTGCTGGGGCACGAGCTGTCGCACGTCTACAACCGCGACATCCTGATCTCGTGCGTGGCGGGCGCGCTGGCCGCCGTGGTCGGCGCGCTGGCGAACCTGGCCCTGTTCGCGGGCCTGTTCGGCGGTGACGACGACGACCGGCCCAACCCGCTGGCCGTGCTGCTGATCGCCGTGCTCGGGCCCGTCGCCGCGGGGATCGTGCAGATGGCGGTCAGCCGGTCCCGCGAGTACCAGGCCGACGAGTCCGGCGCGGAGCTGACCGGCGACCCGCTGGCGCTGGCCTCGGCCCTGCGCAAGCTGGAGCACGGCACCCTGGCCGCGCCGCTCGCGCCGGAGCCCGCCGTGGTCGCGCAGTCGCACCTGATGATCGCCAGCCCGTTCCGGCCGGGGGAGCAGCTGGCCAGGCTGTTCTCCACCCACCCGCCGATCCCGGACCGGGTGCGGCGGCTGGAGGAGATGGCGCGCCGGCCCTAGCGGACCTCGCGCGCGACGTACATCACGTACTGGCCGTAGCCCGACTTCGCCAGCTTCTCGCCCAGCGCGTAGCACTCGTCCGCGGTGATGAAGCCCATCCGCAGCGCGATCTCCTCGGGGCACGCGATGCGCACGCCCTGCCGGTGCTCCAGCACCTGCACGAACTGGCCGGCCTCCAGCAGCGAGTCGTGCGTGCCGGTGTCCAGCCACGCGAACCCGCGGCCGAGGTCCACCAGGTGCGCGCGGCCCTGGCGCAGGTAGGTCAGGTTGACGTCGGTGATCTCCAGCTCGCCCCGCGCGGACGGCCGCAGGTTCCGGGCGATGTCCACGACCTGGTTGTCGTAGAAGTACAGGCCGGTGATGGCCTTGTTCGACTTCGGCGCGGCGGGCTTCTCCTCGATGGAGACCAGCCGGCCGGTCGCGTCGACCTCGCCCACGCCGTAGCGCTCGGGGTCCTTCACCGGGTAGCCGAACAGCACGCAGCCGTCCAGCGTGGCCGCGTGGTGCTGCAGCAGCCGGGAGAAGCCCTGGCCGTAGAAGATGTTGTCGCCCAGCACGAGCGACACGTCGTCGTCCCCGACGAAGTCCGCGCCGATCACGAACGCCTCGGCCAGCCCGTTCGGCTGGGCCTGCTCGGCGTAGGACACGCTCAGCCCGAACTGCGAGCCGTCGCCGAGCAGGCGGCGGAACAGCGGCAGGTCGGTCGGCGTGGAGATCAGCAGGATCTCGCGGATGCCGGCCAGCATCAGCACCGACAGCGGGTAGTACACCATCGGCTTGTCGTAGACCGGCAGCAGCTGCTTGGAGACCGCCTGCGTGATCGGGTGCAGGCGCGTGCCGCTGCCCCCGGCCAGGATGATGCCCTTCATCTGCCTTCTTCCGCGGTAGTTCCCCCGCGCTCCGCCACCGAGGCCGTTCCGGGCCGGGCGGGCGCTCCCGGGAGGCCACCCACGATGTCGGCCCGCGGGCACCGCCCGTTACCCCCGGGTCAGCGGTAGTTGGTGAACTGCAGCGCGATGCCGAAGTCGGAGTTCTTCAGCAGCGCGATCACCTCCTGCAGCTGGTCCTTCTTCTTGCCCGAGACGCGCAGCTGGTCGCCCTGGATCTGCGCCTGGACGCCCTTGGGGCCCTCGTCGCGGACCTTCTTCGCGATCTGCTTGGCCTTCTCGCTGGAGATGCCCTGGACCAGGGTGCCGGTGACCTTGAACACCTTGCCCGAGATGGTCGGCTCGCCGACCTCGAACGCCTTCATCGAGATGCCGCGCTTGACCAGCTTCTCCTGGAAGACGTCGATCGCGGCCCGGCAGCGCTCCTCGGTCTCGGACTGGAAGGCGATGGCCTCCTCGCCCGCCCAGGCGACGGACGTGCCGGTGCCCCGGAAGTCGAACCGGGTGCTCAGCTCCTTGGCGGCCTGGTTGAGCGCGTTGTCGACCTCCTGGCGGTCGACCTTGCTCACCACGTCGAACGACGGGTCTGCCACGTGCCCGGTACCTCCGCGTCGGTGGGTCTGCGAACCGCCCGGAAGCCTACCGGGGGAACCCGGTTGCACGGGCCCCGACAGGCTTATGTATTGTCTGCACCGCACCCGGGAGACCGGGGGCGGGGCGGGTTGCCCGAGCGGCCAATGGGAGCGGACTGTAAATCCGTCGCGAAAGCTACAGAGGTTCGAATCCTCTACCCGCCACAGCAGGACGAAAGCCCCTGTGACCACCTGGTCACAGGGGCTTTTTCGCGTTGGTCGCACCACTCGTCCGTGGTCGGTGCGCCGGGTTTTCGCCGCCGGTGGGGGCGTTGAGGGCGGTTCGGGTGCGCGGGGACGCCGGCGAGCCGACGGGGCGTCGGGTGTCACGGGACGCCGGTGGGGCGTCGGGTGTCGCGGGACGTGGGCGTCCGGGCCGGTTGGGCGCCGCGGACGCGGGCGGGGCCGGCGCGCAAGTGCTTCCTCTCACTTGCGTGCCGGCCCCGCAATGCAGCATAACCCATCTCGAACGTCTGTTCGAGGGTCAAGTGATCGCGGCGCGCCCGGCGTCCGTCAGCTCGGCCTCCGTGCGCTCGTACAGGCCCACCACCCGGCTCGCGCGCAGCAGCCCCGCGTGCACCAGGTCGTGCGACACCATCTGGTCGCAGCACGGCAGCCCGTCGATGTAGAGCGCCGGCTCGCAGCCCCCGGTCAACTGCGCCCGACCCGCGGCGACCGCCCGCAGCACGGCCATGGCCCGGCTCGACAGCTGTTCGGCAACGGTCATGACGACCCCCTCGCCCGTCCTTCTCATCGCCCGATTCCCTCATTCCCTAGGAGGCCCCGACCTGGGGCGCGAGTACCCCGGCGAACCGGCTTCACTCGGCTGGCCCAGGCGAGATCACCTTGTCGGGTGGTACTCCGTGCGCCGATCGGTTGCGCCGAACAGCCCAGCCGAACTGCGGCCGACCGGTCGGCGACCCGATCGACCCGTTGCCGCGCGGGGGACCGGTGGTCCGGTCGCCGCCCCCGAGACTGGGGGGCATGAGCGAACTCCTCATCGGCCTCGCGGCCCTCGGCCTCGGCGTCGTCGTCGGTCTCGTCGTCCGGCACACCGGGCGCGCGCCGGCTCGTCCGGACGACGCGCGCGAACTGCTCAACGCCGCGGACGACCTGGAGTACGGGCTGAACGCCGTGCTCAACTTCGGGCCGCTGTCGTCGACCGAGCTGACCTCGGTCGACCTGGTCGCCAAGTACGACCGGCTGGTGGCGGTCGGTGGGGTGGACCAGGCC
Organism: Saccharothrix syringae; assembly: GCF_009498035.1. Taxonomy (NCBI): domain Bacteria; kingdom Bacillati; phylum Actinomycetota; class Actinomycetes; order Pseudonocardiales; family Pseudonocardiaceae; genus Saccharothrix; species Saccharothrix syringae. Next base: position 10,448,439 of record NZ_CP034550.1, on the reverse strand, counting down.
GTGCTGGGCGCGCTCAGGGACCGGCTCGACCAGATCGCGCTGCACCCCTACCCCGAGCAGCACCAGCTGTTCGCCGCCGTCCGGGAGGACGAGGCCGCGGTCTGGCTCGCGCTGCGCGACGCGGTCGGCAGCGGTGCGGCGCAGCACGCGGCGGCGTCCGAGGCCCGCCGGCTGCTCGACGACGTGCGGCGGGGACGGCGGGGTGCGCCGGTCGTGTCGGGGAGGGAACTGGTCAGGGTGTGAGCAGGGGGCCGACGAGCGGGGGGCGCTACCGCGCGGGCCGCCGCTGCCAGGTCGTCCACAGCGGGCGGTAGCCCTGGCCGTACCAGAACGGCGTGGACAGCGGGTTCGGCAGGGCGTGGTGCAGCAGCACCACCCCGACGCCCGCCCCGTCCAGCACCCGGTGCGCGTGCCCGGCCAGCGCGGCGCCCACGCCCCGCCCCCGGTGCTCCGCCCGCACCCCCAGCAACCCGAGGTACGCCACCGGCCGCACGCGCGTCCGCCCGGCGATCCAGTCCGAGTGCCCCGGCAGGTCGCAGTACAGCAGCCCGGCGGGCTCGCCGCCGACCTCGGCCACCCACGCGCACGGCTCGTCGCGGTCGAGCAGGGCCGCGACGTGCTCGCGCAGCCGGTCCGCGCTCGACGGCCGCTCGGTGACCATGCCGAACCGGCCGTCGAACCGCACGGTCTCCAGGTGCAGCGCCACCGCGGCGTCGAGGTCGGCCGCGACCAGCTCGCGCACGCCCACCGCCCCGCCGCCAGCACGACCCCGGCCGGGCAGGCGGGCGGCGGTGACCAGCAGCGGCGCGAAGCCGTGCCGCACGAGCACGTCGGCGGCGGCCACCGCGCGGCTGGGCACGGTCACCACCGCGGCCGTGTCGGGGTCCCCTCCACCGGTCAGCGGCCACCGTCGCAGCTGCTCGTCCAGGTCCGCGTCGGGGTGCCAGGCCAGCGAGTGCGTCCGCAGCGCGCCCCAGGTGGCGTTGAGCGCGTCCTCGGGCAGCTCGGTGAACGAGTACGGGTCGGCGACGGGCGGGAAGTTCGGGAGCAAGGGGTCCACGGCCGAACCCAACCGCACCGGGCACCCCGCCCGCTACGGGGTTCCGGAGCGCCGTAACCGGTTCCGCGCGCCGTCCGGACCGCGCCCGCGGCCCACCCCCGCCGAGCAGGCGTCATGCCGCGGCGGCCTGGTCCGGACCACTCGGAGAAGTGATCCACATCTCCTTCCCGGACGGCCGGTGGCATTGCTCCACCCGCAGCCGAGCGGGGGCACCGATCCGTTACTTGTCGTGGCAATTGGGTATTCGACCTGCCGTTTCGTCCCCCGACCGGGGTACATTGGCAGCCTTGGAGGGGTCCTGGTCGGTGTTCGGGACCCCTCAGTCACGCCAGGAGCCCGCAGGCCGCGACCCGGCCCACCGAGACGACGGCCGACGAGGAGGCTGGATGTCCGACCACGCGTCGGTCACCGCGCCGGGCGCGCCGCCCCGGTCGGCGAACCGCGCTTTCACCGTGTTCGCGGGCCTGCTCCTCGTCGCGGGCGCGCTGTCCGCGTTCGTCGTCGGCACCTGGCTGCCCGACGACCGCATCGACGACGACCTGCTGTGGGTCGGTCCGCTGCTGGTGGTCGGCTTCCTGCTGGCCGAGCAGCTGGCCATCAACGTCGACGTCCGCAGCGGCGTGGCCTGGACCATCTCCTTCACCGAGATCCCGCTGGTGCTCGGCCTGCTGGTGGCGCCCTTCGAGATCGTGCTGGCCGCGCACGTGGTCGCGGGCGTCGGCACGCTGCTGGGCCGCCGCGTGCTCGACCGCGCCGTCTACAACGCGGGCCTGATGTTCATGGAGATCTCGCTGGCCTTCGCGGTCGCCGAGTGGGTCCAGCAGCTCCTGGGGCGCGACGGCCCGGTGTGGGCGGGCGCGTTCGTGGGCACCATCGCGGTGCCGCTGCTGGCCAGCGTGCTCGGCCTGACCGCGCTGCGCACCATGGGCAAGGGCATGCGGGTCGGCCCGTCGCTGCGCCTGGTGCTGCAGACCCTGGTGGTGGCGCTGCTGAACACCTCGGCGGGCCTGGTCGGCTACGAGATCGCCACCCGCGCGCCGTGGGGCGGCCTGCTCATCGGCCTGGTGTTCGCCGGCATCACCGCCATCTACCTGGCCTACTCGGGCCTGCTGCGCGAGCAGCGCGACCTGGAGGCGCTCAGCGAGGTCTCGCTGCGGGTGGCCCGCTCCGGCCGCCACGCCACCGGCCCGCGCGGCACCGCGCCGGACGACGACGACGGCCGCGCCGAGGACGACGAGTGGCAGCTGATCGCCGAGCGCATCCGCGAGCAGCTCAACGCCAACCGGGTCGTGCTGCGGCTGCGCACCGACCCGCAGGCGCCGATGCGCACGTTCGTGGCGGGCGAGCCGCTGCCGCCGAGCATGCGCCGCGAGGACCCGCGGGTGCTGCGCGAGGACGCCGTGCTCCAGCTCCCCGGCGCCCAGGTGCGCTACTTCCGCGTGGTCGACGCCGGTGACGAGGTCGCCGAGTCGCTCAAGCGCCGCGACGCGCAGGAGGTGCTGGTCGTGCCGCTGCGCGGGGCCACCCAGCTGCTCGGCGCGGTCGAGGTGCACGACCGGCTCAGCCGCTGGCGCGGCTTCGGCAGGGCCGACATCCAGCTGCTGCGCACGCTGGCCAGCCACCTGTCCACCGCGGTGGACAACCGGCGGCTGCTGGCCAGGCTGCGCCACGACGCCTACCACGACCCGCTGACCGGCCTGCTCAACCGGCCCGGCTTCCGCGAGGCCGCGAGCGAGCCGATGCGCCAGGCCGACGAGGCCGTGGTGGTCCGGATCGACCTGACCGTGCTGTCGACGGTGTCGGACGCGCTGGGCCAGGCGTGGGGCAACCGGATGGTCGTCGCCGCGGGCCGGCGGCTGCGCGACGAGCTGGGCCCGGAGGTGCCGCTGGCGCGGCTGGAGGGCGGCGCGTTCGCCGCGCTGCTGCTGGACCGGCAGGCCGAGCGCATCCAGGAGATCGCCGAGCGGCTGCGCTCCGCGCTGTCCATGCCCTACCCCGTCGACCGGCTCACCGTGGAGGCGGGCGCGGTCGTCGGCTGGGTCACCACGACGGACTGCGACGTCGAGGAGCCCGACCCGGACGCGCTGCTCCAGCGCGCCGACGTGGCCGTGCGGGCGACCAGCGAGAACGAGCCGCTGCGCCAGTACGCGCCCAGCATGGGCCAGATCTTCCTGCGCCGGTTCCAGCTGGTCACCCAGTTCCGCTCGGCGCTGGAGAACGGCCAGATCTCGGTGCACTACCAGCCCAAGGTCGCGCTGCCCAGCCGCCAGGTGGTGGGCGCGGAGGCGCTGGTGCGCTGGAAGCACCCCGAGTTCGGCCGGGTCGACCCCGACGAGTTCGTGCCCGCCGTCGAGGCCACCGGCCTGGTCGACGTGCTGACCGACTTCGTGATGGACAAGGCCCTGGAGCGGGTGCGCCGCTGGCTCGACCGCGGGCTGCGCATGTCGATCGCGGTGAACCTGTCCGTGCGCACGCTGGCCGACGCGGAGTTCCCGGACCGGGTGGCCGCCGCGCTGGCGCGCCACGAGGTGCCGCCGGAGCTGCTCACCTTCGAGCTGACCGAGTCCGGCGTGATGGCCGACCCGGAGCGGGCGCTGCCCGTGCTGCGGCGCCTGCACGCCATGGGCGTCGTGCTGGCCGTGGACGACTTCGGCACCGGCTACTCGTCGCTGGCCTACCTGCGGCAGCTGCCCGTGGACGAGGTCAAGATCGACAAGAGCTTCGTGCTCGGCATGGGCACCGACCTGGGTGACATGGCCGTGGTTCGCTCGATCGTGGAACTGGGTCACTCGCTCCAACTCACCGTGGTCGCCGAGGGCGTGGAGGACGACGCGGCCCGCGACCAGCTCGTCGGCATGGGCTGCGACGTCGCCCAGGGCTACCTGATCTCCCGGCCGCTGTCCGAGGAGCGCTTCGAGGCGTGGCTGCGGGCGCGAACGGTGCAGGTCAGGGGTGCCCGGGATGAGACGGTGCTCACTCTGGTGCACTGAGCGGGCCCCCCGATTTCACTCTGGCGGAGGGTGTGTTGTAGAGTTCCTATCGCTGCAAGAGAGCAAGCCCCTTTAGCTCAGTCGGCAGAGCGTCTCCATGGTAAGGAGAAGGTCTACGGTTCGATTCCGTAAAGGGGCTCCATATGACAGCGGCCGTGGTGAGCGATCACTGCGGCTTCAGTCATGTGAAGCGGTGTAGCTCAGTCGGTAGAGCAAGCGGCTCATAATCGCTGTGTCGCCGGTTCAAGTCCGGCCACCGCTACGCGAGTGGGTGAGCCATGTCCGCGGAGTGCGCGGACCTGGCTCGCTCCGCATCACACCGGGGGCGCGGCCCCCGGACCCCGCCCAAGGGGGGCACGCCCCCCTTGGATCCCCCCGAGTGGTTCCGTTCGCGGTTTGAGTGGTTCCGTTGGCGGGGTGGGGGCTGGAACTGGTGGTTCCTTCGTTTGTCGGGACCGCCCACCCCGCCGTTGGTGGTAAGCCCGCCACGGGTGCCCGGTTGGGACGGGGACGCCGAGCTCTAGAAAGGCAAGGACCGTGGCTGCAACCGACGTACGCCCCAAGATCACCCTCGCGTGCGAGGAGTGCAAGCACCGGAACTACATCACCAGGAAGAACCGGCGCAACGACCCGGACCGCCTGGAGATCAAGAAGTTCTGCCCGAACTGCAAGACCCACCGGGCGCACAAGGAAACGCGCTGAGGTTGGTCTTCTGGGCCCGTCCCCGTCCCGGGGGCGGGCCTTTTCGCGTATAACCTCCCCCTGTGCCTCTTGACCAGTCCTTCATCGGACGTGCCTACCCGCCGTCGCCGGCCTACGAGGTCGGGCGCGAGAAGATCCGCGAGTTCGCCCTGGCGATCGGGGAGACCAACCCCGTGCACTTCGACCCCGAGGTCGCCCGGGGGTTGGGGCACGAGGACGTGATCGCGCCGCCCACGTTCGCGGTGGTGCTGTCGCTGAAGGTGAACGACGTGATCGTCTCGGACCCGGAGCTGGGGCTGGACTACGGCCGGGTGGTGCACGGGGACCAGTCGTTCGTCCACCACCGGCCGATCCGGGCGGGGGACGTGCTGTCGACGGTGCTGCACGTGGACAACATCACCTCCCGGATGGGGAACGACCTGCTGGCGCTGCGGGCCGAGATCACCGATGCGGAGGGGGCCCCGGTGACCACTGCCAAGTCGACGCTGGTGGTGCGGGGGGAGGGGGCGTGATGATCACTGCTGCCGAGGTTGCCGTCGGGGACGAGCTGCCCCCGCTGTCGGTGCGGGTGACGCGGGCCGACCTGGTGCGCTACGCGGGGGCTTCGGGTGACTTCAACCCGATCCACTGGAACGAGCGGTTCGCGCGCGAGGTGGGGCTGCCGGGGGTCATCGCGCACGGGATGCTGACGATGGCGCTGGCCGGGCGCGTGGTGACGGACTGGGTCGGCGACCCGGGTGCCGTGGTCGAGTACGGCGTGCGGTTCGGGAGGCCGGTGCCGGTGCCCGACGACGACGAGGGCGCGCTGGTGGAGGTCACCGGGAAGGTGGCCAAGGTCCTGGAGGACGGGACGTTCCGGGTGCACGTGACGGCCGCGTTCGAGGGCAAGTCGGTGCTGGGCGGTGCGTTCGCCCGCGTGCGGCTGCCCTAGGAGCCGTTCGGGGCTTGGATCATGTGGTTGGGGTCGGGGGCCTCGGCCACATGATCGCTCCTCGCGGGCGCAGTCCGGCCTCATAGCCCTTCGGTGACTTGGCGTAGCGGGTGGCCAGGCCGCACCGGCCGTGTCCGGCGTGGGCGGCGGAGCCCCTTTTTCCTCTTCGTGATGCGCCCGCACGATCGTGGAGTCCACGACCACCAGTTCCAACCCGACCCGGTGCGGAACCGCCACAGGATGCCGTTGAACTGCTCGCGCACCCGACGCGGCAACGGCCCCGTGGTCGCCACCGGCACGTGCGGCTCGGTCAGGTCGAAACGCGCCACACCCGGGTACTACCAGCCCCGACCAGCACACCACGGGGGCCGACCCGGATCCGAACCTCGAACAGCTCTTAGAAGCCGTCGCACAGGGCGCTGGTGCGCGCGCCGGTGGCCGTTGCCGAGCGCCGCTCCTCGCCGTCCACGAGGACCTGGCACGCCACGTCGCCGCCCTGCGGGCCGATGGTCACGGTGAGGACGCCGGGCTCGGGCTTCTCCGGGACGGTGAGCTCCTGGTGCCAGGGCAGCTCGGCCAGCTCCTCGCGGTGCGTCCCGCCCGCGGTGGAGTAGGTGACGGTGACGCGCTCGGCGGTGCCGGTGACGTCGTAGACGAGGTGGACCGGTGGGTCCGGGGCCGTCACCCACAGCACGAGCGCGACGGCGCCCGCCACGAGCACCGCGCAGGCCGCCACCACCAGCCACCTGCCGGACCGGCGCTCGGGCTCGGGCTCGGTGGGCTCCGTCGTCATGGGTTGGGCTCCTCGGGCGAAGGGGTGCTGGTCTGAACGGACCATCGGTACCGTTCTACCGACGGTTACAGCAGTCGCCCAAAGGGGTTGCGGAGCGTGGAGCTGCCAGTTCTTTCGGGTGATTTAACTCACATCGTGGGTGTAGGTCGCGCACATCGAGGGGCACCTCCGGGCGGAGGTGCCCCTCGATCGGTGTCCGGTGGGGCTACTCGACCTCGGCCAGCAGTTCGGCCATGCGGGTCACGCCGGTCTTCAGGTCGTCGTCGCCCAGGGCGTAGGACAGGCGCAGGTAGCCGGGGGTGCCGAACGCCTCGCCGGGCACCACGGCCACCTCGGCGTGCTCCAGGATCAGCGCCGCGAGCGTGACGGTGTCGGTGATCTCCGCGCCGCGCAGGCGCTTGCCGATCAGGGCCTTCACCGACGGGTAGACGTAGAACGCGCCCTTCGGGGTCGGGCACTCCACGCCGGGGATGGCCGAGAGCAGCTCCACGATGGTGCGCCGGCGGCGGTCGAACGCGGTGCGCATCTCGTGCGCCGCGTCCAGCGAGCCGGAGACGGCCTCCAGCGCCGCGCGCTGCGAGACGTTGGCCACGTTCGAGGTCAGGTGCGACTGGAGGTTCGCCGCGGCCTTGACCACGTCCGCCGGGCCGATCAGCCAGCCCACCCGCCAGCCGGTCATCGCGTAGGTCTTGGCCACGCCGTTGAGCACGATCGTCCGGTCCGCCATCGCGGGCACGGCCACCGGCAGCGACGCGGTCTCCGCGCCGTCGTAGAGCAGGTGCTCGTAGATCTCGTCGGTGACCACCCACAGGCCGTTGGCCAGGGCCCACTCGCCGATGGCGGTGATCTGCTCGCGGCTGTAGACCGAGCCGGTGGGGTTCGACGGCGAGCACAGCAGGAGGACCTTGGTCCGCGGCGTGCGCGCGGCCTCCAGCTGCTCGACGGTGACCAGGTAGTCGGTCGACTCGTCCGCGGTGACCTGCACCGGGACGCCGCCCGCCAGCGTGATCGCCTCGGGGTAGGTGGTCCAGTACGGCGCCGGCAGCAGCACCTCGTCGCCCGGGTCCACGATCGTGGCGAACGCCTGGTAGACGGCCTGCTTGCCGCCGTTGGTGATCAGCACCTGGGAGGCGGAGACCTCGTAGCCGGAGTCCCGCTTGGTCTTGGCGGCCACGGCTTCCCGCAGCTCCGGCAGGCCCGCGGCGGGCGTGTAGCGGTGGTTGCGGGGGTCGGCGCACGCGGCCTGCGCGGCGGCGACGACGGCCGCGGGGGTCGGGAAGTCCGGCTCGCCCGCGCCGAACCCGATGACCGGCCGGCCGGCCGCCTTGAGCGCCTTCGCCTTCGCGTCGACCGCCAGGGTGGCGGACTCGGCGATGCCCCCGATGCGCTTGGAGACGCGCGGGTGGTCGGAGGAGGTGTTCTCGGTGGTCGTCTCAGGCGTGCCCATGGGCCCAATCGTGGCAGACCGCACAACCCGACAACCCCTCGGCACCCCCGCTGACCGGGCCGGTTGGTAACCGGGACGGGTGGTGCCGTATGCTTCCGGTCTTGGAACGGCCGGTCGCTGCCTCACGGGCCACGTGAGGAGGGTGCGGGACGTCTCCAGCCAGGGGGTGCCAACGGTGGTGCTCCAAAGGGGTGTAGCTCAACTGGCAGAGCAGCGGTCTCCAAAACCGCAGGTTGCAGGTTCAAGTCCTGTCGCCCCTGCGTCGAAGCGCGATGGTGAGCGGAGGACGGCATGAGCGAGGGCCGCGAGCAGGACCAGCCGGAAGAGCGCGAGAGCGCGTCCCGGCCGGTCACCGCCGCCGCGCGCCGCGAGCGCCGCGGCTCCGCCCGGCCGGCGGGCCGCAAGGACGCCGCCGCCCCGGCGGGCAAGTCGGCCGAGGCCGACACCGACGCCGAGGACAGGAAGGGCCGTCCCACGCGCTCTCGGACGGACCAGGAGAAGCGTCCCGGCTTCTTCGGCAGGATCGTCCGGTACTTCCGCGAGGTGGTCAGCGAGCTGCGGAAGGTCATCTGGCCGACCCGCAAGCAGATGGTCACCTACACCGGGGTCGTGTTGGTCTTCGTGGCCTTCATGGTGGCGTTGGTCTTCGGCCTGGACACGGCCTTCGCCTGGGGCATGTTCCGGGTGTTCGGCTGAGCCGAGCGCCGCACCGCCCCCCGGTGGGCGGCGGACATGTGATGCATGAGAGGAAGCGAGACCCACAGTGACCTCCGAGAACGGCGTTGACGCCCAGGAGCACGACGACCTGACCGACGAGCAGGGCTTCGACGGTGGTGTCGAGGACGTCGTCGAGCAGGACGAGGCGTCGGAGGACACCGCGCCGGAGGAGGACGCGCTCCCGGAGGGGTCCGCTCCCGTCGGGGACATCCACGACGAGCCCGCCGACCCGGCGGCCGAGATGCGCGAGGCCCTGCGGCACGCGCCCGGCGACTGGTACGTCGTGCACTCGTACGCGGGCTACGAGAACAAGGTCAAGACCAACCTCGAGACGCGCATCCAGACGCTCGACATGGAGGACTACATCTTCCAGGTCGAGGTGCCGACCGAGGAAGTCACCGAGATCAAGAACGGCCAGCGCAAGCAGGTGCAGCGCAAGGTGCTGCCCGGCTACATCCTGGTCCGCATGGAGCTCAACGACGCCTCGTGGAGCGCGGTGCGCAACACGCCGGGCGTGACGGGTTTCGTCGGCGCGACGTCGAAGCCGTCGCCGCTGACCATCGACGAGGTGCTGAAGTTCCTGCTGCCCCAGGTCGAGCAGAAGCCCGCCGCAGGCAAGAAGGCCGCCGCGGCACCCGCGAAGTCGACCGTCGAGGTGGACTTCGAGGTCGGCGAGTCGGTCACCGTCATGGACGGCCCGTTCGCCACGCTGCCCGCCACGATCAGCGAGGTCAACGCGGACGGCCAGAAGCTGAAGGTCCTGGTGTCGATCTTCGGCCGCGAGACTCCGGTCGAGCTGTCGTTCAGCCAGGTCTCCAAGATCTGATCGGTTCCCCTGTGTGCGCAGGGGACGCCGGCAGCCACGCTGCGGCTGGCAGGGCCGCGCGCGGACACCGCAATATGAGGAACTGAGATGCCACCCAAGAAGAAGAAGCTCGCAGCGATCATCAAGCTGCAGATCAAGGCCGGGGCCGCGAACCCCGCGCCGCCCGTGGGTCCCGCCCTGGGTCAGCACGGCGTCAACATCATGGAGTTCTGCAAGCAGTACAACGCCGCGACCGAGTCGCAGCGGGGCACTGTCGTGCCGGTCGAGATCTCCGTGTACGAGGACCGCTCGTTCGACTTCAAGCTCAAGACCCCGCCGGCCGCGAAGCTGCTGCTCAAGGCCGCCGGCGTGGAGAAGGGCTCGGGCGAGCCGCACCGCACCAAGGTCGCCAAGGTGACCATGGACCAGGTGCGCGAGATCGCGCAGACCAAGATGGTCGACCTCAACGCCAACGACGTGGACCAGGCCGCGAAGATCATCGCCGGCACCGCCCGCTCCATGGGCATCACGATCGAGGGCTGAAGACCTTTCTCTGTAGGTAGTTCGTGGGAGAGCCGCGCGCTGGCTCGGCACCACAACTGATCCACTTAAGGACAGCAGCATGAAGCGCAGCAAGGCGTACAAGAACGCCGCCGAGCTGGTGGACCGGGAGCGGCTGTACTCGCCGCTGGAGGCCGCCAAGCTCGCCAAGGAGACGTCCAAGGTCAAGCTGGACGCGACCGTCGAGGTCGCCATCCGGCTCGGCGTCGACCCCCGCAAGGCCGACCAGATGGTCCGCGGCACCGTGAACCTGCCGCACGGTACGGGCAAGACCGCCCGCGTGATCGTCTTCGCCACCGGTGAGAAGGCCGCCGAGGCCGAGGCCGCCGGTGCCGACGCGGTCGGCTCCGAGGACCTGATCGAGCGCATCCAGGGTGGCTGGCTCGACTTCGACGCCGCGATCGCGACGCCCGACCAGATGGCGAAGGTCGGTCGCATCGCCCGCATCCTCGGCCCGCGCGGCCTGATGCCGAACCCGAAGACCGGCACGGTGACCCCCGAGGTCGCCAAGGCCGTGACGGACATCAAGGGCGGTAAGATCAACTTCCGCGTCGACAAGCAGGCGAACCTGCACCTGGTGATCGGCAAGGTGTCGTTCGAGCCGGAGAAGCTGGTCGAGAACTACGCGGCCGCGCTGGACGAGATCCTGCGCGCCAAGCCGTCCGCGGCGAAGGGCCGGTACCTGAAGAAGGTCACCGTCTCGACGACGATGGGCCCCGGCATCCCGGTCGACCCGAACCGGACCCGGAACCTGCTGACCGACGAAGCCACCGTCTGACCCGGCTTCCGCAGCGCCGAAGTGCCCCCCGGCCAGTTGGTCGGGGGGCACTTCGCTTGTCGCCGGGCGGGGTGCTGCCGCCGGGCGGCCGCTACCTGCCGGCGCAGTCCGCGGGCTCGGCCTCGTAGCCGGTGATCACCCAGCTCTTGCTCTGCTGCGCGGTGAGCGTGAACCGGCCGAGCCGCGGACCGTCGCGCACGGTCAGCTCGCACGAGCTGACCTCGACCGTGCCGCCCGCCGGCGTGCCGCGCATCGTGGCGGGGAAGCCGAGCTGGCGGTAGTTCGACACGTTCGTGACCTGCGGCTTCAGCTTCTCCACCGCACCCGCGCAATCGCTTGCCCCGAACGCCTCCGCGAAGGCCCGGCGCGGCCCGTCCTCCTTGAACAGCCGGCACGCCTGGCTCGCGTCGCCGGTGCCCACGTGCTTGTAGAACAGGGCGACCGTGCCGCCGATGCCGTACGGGGTCTGGGGCGCCAGCACGTTGTTCTCCACGCCGCCGCTGTCCACCGCGATGTCGCCGGGGTCCTCGCCGCCGAAGTACCGGTCGTAGAAGTAGGAGGCGATCAGCAGGACCACCACCAGGTACACCAGGCGGCGGAACAGCTTGCTGCGGAGCAGGACCTGCCACAGCGGCCTGCGCGGTGGTGCCGCGGGCGGTGCGGGCGGTGGGGGCAGGGGCTGGGGTGGCGGCGCCGAGGCGCCCGGCGGCAGGGCGTGTTGGCCCTGCTGGAAGCGCTGGAACTCCTGGAACCGCTGGAACTCCTGGAACTGCCGGAGCTGTTCCGGGTCGATGTCCGGCGGCGGCGGGTTCCTCGGGGGTTCTTCGGTCACGGGTCACATCATGCCGATTTGGAGCGGCCGGGACACGTCCCGTACGCTGGGTGGCGGTTCACCGAAGACCGCTGGTCATCCGGGTTCGCCCGGATCGAAGGTCCCGCACGGCGGGCGACCCGCGCAGGAGGACGAGGAAGTCTCAGGCCCTCGCGGCCCGTCACGCCCCGTGCTGCTGCGCAGGGGCGTTTTTTCGTGCTCAAAGACCCTCTCCAAGGCCGGCGCTCACCCCAGCCCAGAGAGGAGGCGATCATGGCGAAGCCCAGCAAGGTTTCGGCCGTCGCCGAGCTCACGGACAAGTTCCGCGGGAGCTCGGCCGCCGTCGTCACCGAGTACCGCGGCCTCTCCATGGCGCAGCTCACCACGCTGCGTCGCGCTCTCGGCGCGGGCACCACGTACACCGTTGCGAAGAACACGCTGGTCAAGCGTGCCGCTGAGGACGCGGGCGTCGAGGGCCTGGAGGCCCTGCTCGTCGGTCCGACCGCCATCGCCTTCGTCGAGGGCGAGCCGGTCGACGCGGCCAAGGCGCTGCGTGACTTCGCGAAGGACAACAAGGCCCTGGTCATCAAGGGCGGCTACATGGACGGCCGCCCCCTCTCGGTCGAAGAGGTCGCCGCGATCGCGGACCTCGAGACCCGCGAGGTGCTGCTCGCCAAGCTGGCGGGCGCGATGAAGGGCAACCTGGCCAAGGCTGCGGGTCTGTTCAACGCCCCGGCTTCCCAGGTCGCCCGCCTGGCCGCTGCCCTGCAGGAGAAGCGGTCCTCGGAGGCGCCCGCCGCCGACGAGGCCGAGGCTCCGGCCGAAAGCTGACCCACCCCAGACACTCCGCGTCCCGGCCGCAGTTCGGGCGTTGACAGAGAAAGGACCGCCATCATGGCGAAGCTCAGCACCGACGAGCTGCTCGACGCGTTCAAGGAGATGACCCTCCTGGAGCTGTCGGCCTTCGTGAAGCAGTTCGAGGAGACCTTCGAGGTCACCGCCGCCGCGCCGGTCGCCGTCGCCGCCGCCGGCCCGGCCGCCGCCGCTGCTCCCGCCGAGGAGGAGAAGGACGAGTTCACCGTCGTCCTCGAGGGCGCCGGCGACAAGAAGATCCAGGTCATCAAGGTCGTCCGCGAGGTCGTCTCGGGCCTGGGCCTGAAGGAGGCCAAGGAGCTGGTCGAGTCCGCTCCGAAGCCGCTGCTGGAGAACGTGGCGAAGGACGTCGCCGACGCCGCCAAGGAGAAGCTCGAGGCCGCCGGCGCCAAGATCTCGCTCAAGTGATCTAGCGCTCCACGCCTGAACAGGGCGGGCACCCCGCGGAGGGTGCCCGCCCTGTTCGCTTCCTCACACCGCGTTCCCCACGCCCTACTGTTACCCATCCGAGACTCGCGCTAACCCAACTGGTGAGTAACCACGACGGGTCCGCCTCGTTGCACCGGTATGACGCCGGCCTGCCCGGCGTCGGGCATTGCCGCCGCTGACCGGGAGGTGCGATGGGCGTCGAGGTGGTCGTCGAGGGCCTGACCAAGTCCTTCGGCAGGCAGACCATCTGGCGGGACGTCACGCTCACGCTCCCGCCGGGCGAGGTCAGCGTCATGCTGGGGCCCTCCGGCACCGGCAAGTCCGTCTTCCTGAAGTCGCTGGTCGGCCTGCTCAAGCCCGAGCGCGGCAAGATCGTCATCAACGGCACCGACCTGGTGCGCTGCTCGGAGCACAAGCTGTACGAGACCCGGAAGCTGTTCGGCGTCCTGTTCCAGGACGGCGCGCTGTTCGGCTCGATGAACCTCTTCGACAACGTCGCGTTCCCGCTGCGCGAGCACACCCGCAAGACCGAGGCCGAGGTCCGGCGGATCGTGCTGGAGAAGATGGAGATGGTCGGCCTCGTCGGCGCGGAGAAAAAGCTCCCCGGCGAGATCTCCGGTGGCATGCGCAAGCGCGCCGGCCTGGCCCGCGCCCTCGTGCTCGACCCCGAGATCATCCTGTGCGACGAGCCGGACTCCGGCCTTGACCCGGTCCGCACCGCCTACCTGAGCCAGTTGCTGATCGACCTGAACGCGCAGATCGACGCGACCATCCTGATCGTCACGCACAACATCACGCTGGCCCGCACGGTCCCGGACAACCTGGGCATGCTCTTCCGCCGCGAACTGGTCATGTTCGGCCCCCGCGAGGTGCTCCTGACCAGCGACGAACCGGTGGTCGAGCAGTTCCTCAACGGCCGCCGCATCGGGCCGATCGGCATGTCGGAGGAGAAGGACCAGGCGACGATGGCCGCGGAGCTGGCGCACCGGGCCGCGGGTCACTCGGACGGCTCGCCCGACGAGGACGTGCGCGGCGTGGTGCCCCAGCTGGAGCCCACGCCCGGCCTGCCGCCGCGCGGTGCGGTGCGCCGCCGCAAGGACCGGGTGATGAGCATCCTGCACACGCTGCCGCCCGACGCCCAGAAGGGCATCGTCGCGAGCCTCACGCCCGAGGAGCGCCGCCACTACGGCGTCATGGCCGGCTCCGCCGCACCCACCGCGCCCCTCACGCCCAGCCCCTGGCCGCGGCAGGGGGGCGTGCTGTGAGCGCCCCGGCCACGTTCCCCGGCGCGGGCGCGCTGCGCGAGACCGGCCGGATGTTCTCGCTGGGCATCGACGTGGTCCGCAACACCTTCCGCCGCCCGTTCCAGCTGCGCGAGTTCATCCAGCAGTGCTGGTTCGTGGTGAGCGTGACGGTGCTGCCCACGGCCCTGGTGTCCATCCCGTTCGGCGCGGTCATCGCGCTGCAGCTCGGCTCGCTGACCCGCCAGCTCGGCGCCCAGTCGTTCACCGGCGCGGCGAGCGTGCTGGCGATCATCCAGCAGGCCAGCCCGATCGTGACCGCGCTGCTGATCGCGGGCGCGGGCGGCTCGGCCATCTGCGCCGACCTGGGCTCGCGCACCATCCGCGAGGAGATCGACGCGATGGAGGTGCTGGGCGTCTCGCCGATCCACCGCCTGGTCGTGCCGCGCGTGCTGGCCGCGATGCTGGTCAGCGTGCTGCTCAACGGCATGGTCAGCGTGGTCGGCGTGATGGGCGGCTACTTCTTCAACGTCGTGCTCCAGGACGGCACGCCCGGCGCCTACCTGGCCAGCTTCAGCGCGCTGGCCCAGCTGCCGGACCTGTGGATCTCCGAGATCAAGGCGCTGATCTTCGGGTTCATCGCCGGGATCGTGGCCGCCTACCGGGGCCTCAACCCGGCGGGCGGCCCCAAGGGCGTCGGCGACGCGGTCAACCAGGCCGTGGTCATCACGTTCCTGCTGCTGTTCTTCGTGAACTTCGTGCTCACCACGATCTACCTCCAGGTCGTCCCGGCGAAGGGGAGCTGAGGTGGCCACGCTCAACGACCGGTTCCGCAAGGCGGCCGGCGCACCGCTGTCGGTGCTCGACACCCTCGGCGACCAGCTCTGGTTCTACCTGCGCGCGCTGGCGTGGACGCCGCGCACGCTGACCCGCTACCTGCGGGAGACGCTGCGCCTGCTCGCCGAGGTGAGCTTCGGCTCGGGCGCGCTGGCGGTCATCGGCGGCACGATCGGCGTCATGGTCGGCCTGTCGGTGTTCACCGGCACCGTGGTCGGCCTCCAGGGCTTCACCGCGCTGAACCAGATCGGCACGTCGGCGTTCGCGGGCTTCGTGTCCGCCTACTTCAACACCCGCGAGATCGCGCCGCTGGTGGCCGGGCTCGCGCTGTCCGCGACCGTGGGCTCGGGCTTCACCGCCCAGCTGGGCGCGATGCGGATCTCCGAGGAGATCGACGCGCTGGAGGTCATGGGCATCCCCAGCCTGCCGTTCCTGGTCACCACCCGGATCATCGCGGGTTTCGTCGCGATCATCCCGCTGTACGTGATCGGCCTGCTCACCTCCTACCTGGCCGCGCGGTTCATCACGGTCGAGTTCTACGGCCAGTCGGCGGGCACGTACGACCACTACTTCAACCTGTTCCTACCCCCGGTGGACGTGCTCTGGTCGTTCGGCAAGGTGCTCGTCTTCTCGGTCGTGATCATCCTGACCCACTGCTACTACGGCTACCGCGCCAGCGGCGGCCCGGCGGGCGTGGGCGTCGCGGTCGGTCGCGCGGTGCGCACCGCCATCGTCACGACCAGCCTGCTGGACTTCTTCCTGAGCATGGCGATCTGGGGCACCACCACGACGGTGAGGATCGCCGGATGATCAGGAGGCGCTTCCTGGGCGTCGTGTTCCTCGCCGTGATCGCCCTGTTCCTCGCGCTCACGGTCGCGCTCTACGACGACGCGTTCACCAAGGTCGTCCGGGTGACGCTGAAGGCCGACCGGATCGGCAACCAGCTGCTGGTCGACTCCGACGTGAAGGTCCGCGGCATGGTCGTGGGCAAGGTCGACGCCATCCGCACCGCGGGCGACGGCGCCGAGCTGGACCTGGCGCTCGACCCCGACCAGGTCGGGCACATCCCGGCCGGCGTGTCCGCGCGCCTGCTGCCCAAGACCCTGTTCGGCGAGCGGTACGTGCACCTCGTGCTGCCCGGGGCCCGCGCGGGTGGCGGGCACCTGGACGAGGGCGACGTGATCGAGCAGGACCGCTCCGGCGGCGCGGTCGAGCTGGAGCGCGTGCTCGACGACCTGATGCCGGTGCTCCAGGCGGTGCAGCCGGAGAAGCTGGCCACCACGCTCACCGCGGTGTCGCAGGCCCTGGAGAACCGGGGGAGGCCGCTGGGGGAGACGCTGGTCCAGC
Organism: Saccharothrix syringae; assembly: GCF_009498035.1. Lineage (NCBI taxonomy): Bacteria > Bacillati > Actinomycetota > Actinomycetes > Pseudonocardiales > Pseudonocardiaceae > Saccharothrix > Saccharothrix syringae. Next base: position 10,432,117 of record NZ_CP034550.1, on the reverse strand, counting down.
TCGACTCCTACCTGGGCGAGTTCAACCCGCAGCTGCCCGCGCTCAAGGAGGGCATCAGCCGGCTGGCCGACGTCACCGACGTCTACGCCGACGCCGCGCCGGACCTGGTCCAGGCCCTGACCGACGCCACGACCACCAGCCGCACCCTGGTCGAGCAGCGGGACGCGCTGGTGAACCTGTACGGCTCGCTGACCACCACGTCCACCGACCTGGGCAGCTTCCTCGCGGTGAACAAGAACAACCTGATCCAGCTGGCCGACGTGTCGCAGCCGACGCTGGAGGTGCTGGCGAAGTACGCGCCCGAGTACCCGTGCCTGCTCAAGGGCCTGTCGGAGTTCAAGCCGATCATGGACCAGGTGTTCGGCAAGGGCACCGACGAGCCGGGCCTGCACATCACCCTGGAGGTCACCGCCAACCGCGGCAAGTACGAGCCGGGGAAGGACGAGCCGGAGTACGCCGACAAGCGCGGCCCCCGCTGCTACGACATCGTGCCGCGGCCCGACCCGTTCCCCCAGTACCCGCCGGAGGGCCCGGTGCGGGACGGCTCGACCCCGCCGCCGCCCGGCCGGGTGGCCGCCGACGGCGTCCTGCCGCCCGCGACCGGGGTGAACTCGCTGGGCACGACCCCTTCGGGCACGACCTCGCCGTCCTCGTTCACCGGCGTGCCGACGCTGGCGAACTCGCCCGCCGAGCAGGACTTCCTGGCGGGCCTGCTGGCGCCCCAGTTCGGCCTGGAGCGGGACCAGATGCCGAGCTTCACCGCGCTGCTGCTCGGCCCGCTGTACCGGGGCGCGGAGGTGACCGCGTGAGGACCCTCGTCGCGCCCCTGGTCAAGCTGGCGGTCTTCGCCACGGTCACCGTGCTGGCCACCGCCCTGCTCGCGGTGACCATCGCCAACGTCAGCTTCGGCGGCGCCACCGACTACACCGCCCGGTTCACCGACGTGACCGCACTCAACGAGGGCGACGACGTGCGCATCGCGGGCGTCCGGGTCGGCCAGGTCGAGCAGGTCCGGGTGGTGGACCGGCGGCTGGCCGAGGTCCGGTTCTCCCTGGAGGGCGACCGCACCCTGCCCGCCTCGGTGACCGCGACGATCAAGTACCGCAACCTGGTCGGCCAGCGGTACATCGCGCTGGAGCCCGGCGCGGGCGACCCGTCGCCGCTGTCGCCCGACGAGGTGATCCCGCTGGAGCGGACCCGGCCGGCGCTGGACCTGACCGTGCTGTTCAACGGCTTCAAGCCGCTGTTCCAGGCGCTGAACCCGGACGACGTGAACAAGCTGTCCGAGGAGATCATCAAGGTCCTCCAGGGCGAGGGCGGCACGGTCGACGCGCTGCTGCGCCACACCGCGTCGCTGACCACCACGCTGGCGAGCCGCGACCAGGTCATCGGCGAGGTCGTCACCAACCTCAACGCCGTGCTGGACACCGTGAACGAGCGCACCGACCAGGTGTCCGCGCTGGTCACCACCGTGCAGGAGCTGACCTCGGGCCTCGCCGCCGACCGGCAGCCGATCGGCGAGGCGATCAGCGCCCTGGGCGAGCTGGGCACCACCACCGCCGGCCTGCTGGCGGAGTCCCGGCAGCCGCTCAAGGACGACATCGCCAACCTCGGCCTGGTGTCACGGAACCTCGCGGACAACGAGGAGGTGGTCGAGGGCGTGATCCGGAACCTGCCCGGCAAGCTGGAGTCGCTGGCCAGGACCGCCTCCTACGGCTCCTGGTTCAACTTCTTCCTGTGCGAGGGCACCGGGCAGGTGGCCGTGCCACCGGTGGTCAACGACCCGATCCCGATCAACGTCCTGCCGGTCACGCAGCCGAGGTGCCGCCCGTGAAGCCCGAACGCAACCCCGTCACGGTCGGCGTGGTCTCCCTGACCGTGATCGCGCTGCTGCTGCTCGCCGCGTTCAACTCCGACGACCTGCCGATCATCGGCGGCGGCACCACGTACTCGGCCGAGTTCACCGAGGCCGCGGGCCTGGTCGAGTCGAACGAGGTGCGCGTGGCGGGCGTGAAGGTCGGCGAGGTCACCGCGGTCGAGCTCGACGGCGACAAGGTCCGGGTCTCGTTCCGGGTCAAGGACGCCTGGGTGGGCGACCGCACCACCGCCACCATCCGGATCAAGACGCTGCTCGGCCAGAAGTTCCTGGCCCTGGACCCGCAGGGCGGCCAGGCGCTGGACCCCGGCACGCCCATCCCGCGCGAGCGCACGCTGTCCCCGTACGACGTGCAGGAGGCGTTCAACGGGCTGGCGTCCACGGTCGGGCAGATCGACACTCGGCAGCTCGCGGACAGCTTCCAGGTGCTCTCGGAGACCTTCCAGGGCTCGGCGGAGAGCGTCCGCGGCGCCCTGGACGGCCTGTCGGCGCTGTCGAAGACGATCTCCTCCCGCGACGAGGAGCTGGCCGAGCTGCTGGCCAACACCCGGCAGATCACCAAGACCCTCGCCGACCGCAACGAGCAGTTCGAGCGGCTGCTCGCGGACGGCAACTCGCTGCTGGAGGAGCTGCGCAAGCGCCGGGACGCGATCGTGGCGCTGCTGGGCGGCACCCGCGCGCTGTCCCGGGAGCTGTCCGGGCTGGTCACCGACAACCAGGAGCAGCTGCGGCCCGCCCTGGAGCAGCTCGACCGGGTGACCGAGGTGCTCCAGCGCAACCAGGACACCCTGGAGCGCAGCCTGGCCCTGATGGCGCCGTTCTACCGGGTGTTCGCCAACACCCTGGGCAACGGCCGCTGGTTCGACGTCTACATCTGCGGCCTGCTGCCGCCCTCGGTGAACCTGGGCGTGGTCGGCTTCAACGAAGAGGGCTGCCTCCCGCCGGGCGTGCAGCGCTCGCCCGCGACCGGGGGTGGGAACTGACGTGGCGACCACGAAGGCAGGACGCGACCTGTCCCGCGCGGTGGCGGTGGCGTGCGTGCTCGCGCTCGTCGCGGCCGCCGCGCTGTGGTGGGTGTTCGCGGGCGGCGACAGCAGGCGGGTGACCGCGATCTTCGGCGCGGCCGTCGGCGTCTACCCCGGCTCGGACGTGCGCGTGCTCGGCGTGCGGATCGGCTCGATCGACGAGGTGGAGCCCCGGGGCACGACCGTCCGGGTCACCATGTCGCTGGACCGGTCGGTGGAGGTGCCCGCGGACGCGCAGGCGGTCGTGGTCGCGCCCAGCGTGGTCAGCGACCGCTACGTGCAGCTCGCCCCCGCCTACACCGGCGGGCCGACCCTGGCCGACGGCGTGACCATCCCGCGCGAGCGCACCGCCACCCCGGTCGAGCTGGACGAGCTGTACGCGAGCCTGGACGAGCTGACCACCGCGCTCGGCCCGAACGGCGCCAACCGCGACGGCGCGCTGTCCGAGCTGCTCGACAGCGCCGCGGCCGGCCTGGCGGGCAACGGCCAGGCCCTCGGCGACACCATCGAGCGGCTCGGCGACGCCACCCGCACCCTGTCCGGCTCCAAGGACGACCTGTTCACCACCGTGGACCAGCTCCAGTCGTTCACCGGCATGCTCGCCGCCAACGACAGCCAGGTGCGCGACGTCAACCGGCAGCTGGCCGAGGTCGCCGGGTTCCTCGCCGACGAGCGGGAGAACCTGGGCGCCGCGCTGGCCGAGCTGGCCACGGCCCTGGGGCAGGTGCAGGGCTTCATCCGGGACAACCGGGCGGTGCTCAAGTCGAACGTCGACAAGCTGACCGGCATCACCCAGGTCCTGGTCGACCAGCGGGCCGCGCTGGCCGAGACGCTGGACGTGGCGCCGCTGGCCCTGGGCAACCTCCAGAACTCCTACAACGCGGCCTCCGGCACCCTCGACACCCGCGCCAACCTCAACGAGCTCAGCCAGCCGCCGATCGTGCTGGTCTGCAAGCTCGTGCAGGGCATCGAGCCCGGCCGCGTGCCGGGCGTGCTGTCGCAAGCCTGCCAACAGCTGGAACCGATCCTGTCCGGGCAGGTGGCGCTCAACACGCCCGCCCAGGTGGTCGCCGACCTGACCCAGGGCAAGGTGCCGCTGCCGCTGCCGCTGGGAGGGGTGCCCCGATGAGGCGACTCGCGGTCCTGGTGACCTCCGCGCTGCTGCTCACCGGCTGCGGCTCGGGCGGCTTCGACGGCGTCTACAACATGCCCCTGCCCGGCGGCGCCGACCTCGGCGACCGGCCGTACGCGGTGAAGGTGCGGTTCAAGGACGTGCTGGACCTCGTGCCGCAGGCCGGCGTGAAGGTCGCCGACGTGCCGGTCGGCCGGGTCGACCGCATCGACCTCGCCGCCGACGGCTGGACCGCCGAGGTGACCGTGCTGGTCAACGGCGACGTGCGGCTGCCGGGCAACGCGGTCGCCCGGCTGCGCCAGTCCGCGCTGCTCGGTGAGAAGTACGTGGAGCTGGACCGCCCGGCCGAGGGCGCCGAGGAGGGGCGGCTCGGCGACGGCTCGGTCATCCCGGTGGAGCGGACCAACCGCAACCCCGAGGTCGAGGAGGTCTTCGGCGCGCTGTCCATGCTGCTCAACGGCGGTGGCGTGGCCCAGCTCCAGGACATCTCGCGCGAGCTGAACGCCGCCATGGAGGGCAACGAGCCGCAGCTGCGGTCGCTGCTGGACCGGCTGAACACGCTGGTCGGGGAGCTGGACGCGCACAAGGGCGAGATCACCCGCGCGCTCGACGGCCTCAACCGGCTCGGCGGGGCGCTCAACGCCCAGCGCGACCGGATCGCCGGCGTGCTCGACGGCCTGGAGCCCGGTCTGCGGGTGATCAGCGAGCAGCGCACCCAGCTGGTGACCCTGCTCCAGTCGCTCGACGCGCTGGCCGACGTGGCCGTGGACACGGTGAACAGGTCCAAGGACGACATCGTGGCCGACCTGAAGGCGCTGACGCCGACGTTGCAGAAGCTCGCCGAGGCGGGCGCCAACCTGCCCCACGGGCTGGAGCTGCTGGCGACCTACCCGTTCCCGGACTCGGCGGTGGCGGGCGTGAAGGGCGACTACACCAACCTGTACGCCGACATCGACCTGAACCTGGGCACGATCGTGGACAACCTGGGCCGGTCGCGGCAGTCGGTGGTGCCGGAGCTGCCGGGCATCACCGGCACCGCGCCGTCCCTGCCGCTACCGCTGCCCAACCTGCCGCTGCCGTCGGTGCCCGTCCAGTCCGGGCTCGGCGACCTGCTCGGCGCGCTGCTCGGAGGTGTCGGCCGGTGATCCCCCGCAGGACCAGGCTCCAGATCGGCGCGTTCGTGGTCATCGCGCTGGTCGGCGTCAGCTACGTCGGTGCCCGCTACGCGGGCCTGGGCCGGCTGTTCGGCGCCACCGGGTACGTGGTGACCGTGCAGCTGGCCGACTCCGGCGGCGTGTTCACCAACGCCGAGGTCACCTACCGCGGCGTCGGCGTCGGCCGGGTCGGGCAGATGCGGCTGACCGCCGACGGGCTCGACGTCGACCTGGGCATCGACCCCGGCGCGCCGCCCATCCCGGACGACCTGGAGGCCGTGGTCGCCAACCGGTCCGCGGTGGGCGAGCAGTACGTGGACCTGCGGCCGCGCCGCGAGGACGGGCCCTACCTCGGCGACGGCTCGGTCATCCCCAGGTCGGCCACGAGCACGCCGCCGCCCGTGGACACCCTGCTGACCAACCTCGACGCGTTCGCCAGGTCGGTGCCGACCGACTCGCTGCGGACCGTGGTCGACGAGCTGGACCGGGCGTTCGACGGCACCGGCGGCGACCTCCAGGTGCTGCTGGACAACACCCGGGCGTTCACCCAGGCCGCCACCGACCACCTGCCGCAGACCAAGGCGCTGCTGACCGACGGCCTGGTGGTGCTGGGCACCCAGGCCGAGCAGGGCGGCGCCATCCGGTCGTTCTCGGCGGACCTGCGGGCGCTGGCCGGGCAGCTCAAGGACTCCGACGGCGACCTCAGGCGGCTGATCGGCGTGTCGCCGCAGGCCGCCGAGCAGGTGTCGGCGCTGCTGCGGGAGAGCGGGCCGAACCTCGGCGTCGTGCTCGCCAACCTGCTGACCACCGGCAACATCCTGGTGACCAGGCTCGACGGGCTGGAGCAGATCGCGGTGACCTACCCGATCGTGGTCGGCGGCGGCTTCTCGGTCGCGAAGGGCGACGGGACGGGCGCGCACTTCGGCCTCGCGCTGAACGTGTTCGACCCGCCGTCGTGCACGGTCGGTTACGAGGGCACCACGATCCGGCAGGGCACCGACACCAGCGGGGCACCGCTGAACACGCAGGCGTACTGCGCGCTGGCCAGGGGCAGCGCCACCAGCGTGCGGGGTGCGCAGAACGCGCCTTACGGTGGCACCCCGAGCACGCCGACCGGTACCGAGACCACCCAGCCGGGCCTGGAGCCGACGGCGGGTCAGGCGGCCGGCGCGCCGCTGCTGACCAGCCTCGGGCAGCTGCTCGGCCTGCCGGGCTGAGGAGGGACGTGATGGGACTTCGGCGTTGGTTCCCGCCGGTCGCGGCGGTGCTCGCGGTGCTGGCCGCCGGTTACGCGGTGTGGGCCGGGGTGTCGTGGTGGAGCGCGTCGTCCAGCGAGTCGGTGGCCTTCTCCCGGGAGCGGGACGAGGTGCTGCGGGTCGGGCAGGTCGGCATCGTCAACTTCACCACGCTGGACTACGCGAAGGTCGACGAGGGCCTGGACCGGTGGCTGGACTCGTCGACCGGTGACCTGCGGTCGGAGGTCGAGAACGGGCGGGAGAACCGGAAGAAGCAGATCCAGGACGCCAGGACGTCGACCACGAGCCGGGTGCTCGACGCCGCCGTGACCGAGCTGGACGCGCGGGCCGGGAAGGCGCACCTGATCGCCGTGGTGGAGAGCACCGTGACGCCGGAGGGCGGGCAGCCGGTCAAGAAGGTCAACCGCTACCAGACCGACCTGACCCGCACCGACGCCGGGTGGAAGCTCAGCGCGCTGGGCCCGGTCCTGGCCGGCGGCGCGTGAACGCGAGGAGATGACCGTGCCCCCGTCCCGCCGCCGCCCCGTCCCGACCCCGCCCGGGGTCCGCCCCAAGGTCGCCGGCCTGCGCAAACGCCCCGCCAAGCCCACCGACCCGGAGGTCGACGCCCCCGAGACCGGGGCCGCCGGGGTCACCGAGCCCGCCGAGGTCACCGAGGTCGTCGAATCCCCCGAGGTCACCGAGGCCGCCTCGCCCCGGTCGCCAGGGGAGCTGGGCCTGATCGAGCCCGCCGAGGACCGCCCCGAGGACGAGTCCGGCACGCCCACCCCCGCACCCCGGGGCAGGCGCAAGCGCACCGGCGAGGCGGTGCCCGCGAGCGTGCTCGACGACCCGGCGGCCAACGCGGCCGACGCGACCGACGTCCGGCACGGCGAGCGCGGGACCGCGAAGCGCGGCCGGGACGGCCTGGTCCTGCCCGTCGCCCTGGTCGTGCTGGCCGCGCTGCTGGTCGGCCTCGGCGCGTGGTTCCAGCAGCAGGCGGGGAACGTGCGCTACAACCGGGCCCTGGTCGACAGCGCCGGCACCACCGAGGTGGCCGGCCAGACCCGCGAGGCCGTGGAGAAGGCGTTCTCGTACAACTTCGCCGACGTCGCCGCCACCGAGAAGGCCGCCAACGAGCTGCTGATCGGCAAGGCCCAGTGCCAGTACAACGCGATCTTCGGCCCGGTCCGCACCCTGGCGCCCGAGCAGAAGCTGGTGGTCACGGTGAAGGCCGTCTCCAGCGGCGTGACCTCGCTCGACGGCGACCGCGCCACGGTCCTGCTCTTCCTCGACCAGGTCACCACCCGCACCACCGACAACCAGAGCGGCGGCGGCATCGCGATGATGCGGGCGAGCGCCCAGCGCGTCGACGGCCGGTGGAAGGTCGACAACATGGAGATGTTCGGCCAGACCGGCGACCAGGCCGCCGAGGTGGCCAAGTGCTGACCCGCCCACCAGCCTGACCGCACCGCACCGGCCTGACCGCACCGGCCTGACCGACCGCACCGCACCGGCCCACCCGCACCAGCCTGACCGACCGCACCCGCCCGCCGGTCCTCCGCCCGGCCCTTCGCCGCCCCCTCCTTACCCCGCCACCCCCGGCCCGAACCCCCGGAGTCGCGCGTGTCCCCCGCTCGGGCACCGCGTGTCCTCCGGTCCGGCACCGCGTGTCGTCCACTCAGGACCCCGACACCCCCGGCCAAGCCCTTTTAGCGTGATGTGCGTCACACTTTCGGCTCAGTGACCGAACGGAATCGCCACGGACTCCCGAGGGGGCGACCGTGCCCGCCAAAGGTTCACCGATGCTCACGTCCATGTATTTCCGCACGTCAAGACCGTAACGCCGCGTTATCGCCGTTTGCGCCACTGGAGTGATCGCCGCGTGGCATCTTGACTGCGGGCGTCGGCGGGGTCACTCTGTCGGTGAGCACGAGAAAGGTCCTTCCAGGTGCCTCTCGACAGTTGCCGCGCGCGTGGCTAGACTGCTCCTTTGCGCTGCCCTCTTTCCGTTTGCCCTTCGCCGAGAGCTGGATTGCCGGGCATCGCCGCACCCTTGACAGCCGTGCTAGTCCGCTGCTAGCCAGCTACCTGTCCCTGGAAGGACGCATCTTGGCGATCTCTCGCGCGACCAAGGCCACTGCTGCGACCAACTCCACGTCGGGGATCCCCGGAGCGCCGAAGCGAGTCTCCTTCGCGAAGATCCACGAACCGCTTCAGACGCCCAACCTGCTCGACCTGCAGATCCAGTCCTTCGAATGGCTCACCGGCGACGAGGCGTGGTTCCAGCGCCGCGTCGACGAGGGTGACGAGGCCCCGACCGGCGGCCTCGAGGAGGTCCTGAACGAGATCTCCCCGATCGAGGACTTCTCCGGCTCGATGTCGCTCTCCTTCTCCGACCCGCGCTTCGACGAGGTCAAGGCCTCGACCGAGGAGTGCAAGGACAAGGACATGACGTACGCGGCCCCGCTGTTCGTCACGGCGGAGTTCACCAACCACACCACCGGCGAGATCAAGAGCCAGACGGTGTTCATGGGTGACTTCCCGATGATGACGGACAAGGGCACGTTCATCATCAACGGCACCGAGCGGGTCGTGGTGTCCCAGCTCGTCCGGTCGCCGGGTGTCTACTTCGACACGGCGATCGACAAGACGACCGACAAGGACGTCTTCAGCGTCAAGATCATCCCGTCCCGCGGCGCGTGGCTGGAGTTCGACGTCGACAAGCGCGACACCGTCGGTGTCCGCATCGACCGCAAGCGCCGCCAGCCGGTGACCGTGCTGCTGAAGGCGCTGGGGTGGAGCACCGAGCAGATCCGCGAGCGCTTCGCGTTCTCCGAGACGCTGCTGACCACCCTGGAGAAGGACCACACGGCGGGCACCGACGAGGCGCTGCTGGACATCTACCGCAAGCTGCGCCCGGGCGAGCCGCCGACGAAGGAGTCCGCGCAGGCCCTGCTGGAGAACCTGTTCTTCAAGGACAAGCGCTACGACCTCGCCAAGGTCGGCCGGTACAAGGTCAACAAGAAGCTGGGCCTGGACATCCCGATCACCACGGGTGTGCTGACCGAGGACGACATCGTCACCACGATCGAGTACCTGGTCCGCCTGCACGCCGGTGAGACGACGATGCAGCCGGGCGAGACCGAGGTGCCCGTCGAGGTCGACGACATCGACCACTTCGGCAACCGCCGCCTGCGCACCGTCGGCGAGCTGATCCAGAACCAGATCCGGGTCGGCCTGTCCCGCATGGAGCGCGTCGTGCGCGAGCGCATGACGACCCAGGACGTCGAGGCGATCACGCCGCAGACCCTGATCAACATCCGCCCCGTGGTGGCGGCGATCAAGGAGTTCTTCGGCACCTCCCAGCTCTCGCAGTTCATGGACCAGACGAACCCGCTGGCCGGCCTGACCCACAAGCGCCGCCTGTCGGCGCTGGGCCCCGGCGGCCTGTCCCGCGAGCGGGCCGGCATGGAGGTCCGCGACGTCCACCCGTCGCACTACGGCCGCATGTGCCCGATCGAGACGCCGGAAGGCCCGAACATCGGCCTGATCGGCTCGCTGTCCTCCTACGGGCGGGTCAACCCGTTCGGCTTCATCGAGACGCCGTACCGCAAGGTCGTCGACGGCCGGGTCACCGACCAGGTCGACTACCTGACCGCGGACGAGGAGGACCGGTACGTCAAGGCGCAGGCGAACGCCCGCATCGACGACGAGGGCAACTTCCTGGAGGACCGCGTCCTGGTCCGCAAGAAGGGCGGCGAGGTCGAGATGATCGACCCGCGCGACGTCGACTACATGGACGTCTCGCCGCGGCAGATGGTCTCCGCCGCGACCGCCATGATCCCCTTCCTGGAGCACGACGACGCCAACCGCGCGCTGATGGGCGCGAACATGCAGCGCCAGGCGGTGCCGCTGCTGCGCAGCGAGTCGCCGCTGGTCGGCACGGGCATGGAGCTGCGCGCCGCGGTCGACGCCGGTGACGTCGTGGTGGCCAAGAAGACCGGTGTGGTCGAGGAGATCTCCGCCGACTACGTCACGGTCATGGCCGACGACGGCTCGCGGCAGACCTACGGCCTGCACAAGTTCCGCCGCTCGAACCAGGGCACCTGCATCAACCAGAAGCCCATCGTCAACGAGGGCGACCGGGTGCAGGAGGGCCAGGTCCTGGCCGACGGACCGTGCACCGAGAACGGCGAGATGGCGCTGGGCAAGAACCTGCTCGTCGCGATCATGCCGTGGGAGGGCCACAACTACGAGGACGCGATCATCCTGTCGCAGCGCCTCGTGCAGGACGACGTCCTGACCTCGATCCACATCGAGGAGCACGAGATCGACGCGCGGGACACCAAGCTGGGCGCCGAGGAGATCACCCGGGACATCCCGAACGTCTCCGAGGAGGTCCTGGCCGACCTCGACGAGCGCGGCATCATCCGCATCGGCGCCGAGGTCCAGCCCGGCGACATCCTGGTCGGCAAGGTCACCCCGAAGGGCGAGACCGAGCTGACCCCGGAGGAGCGCCTGCTCCGCGCGATCTTCGGCGAGAAGGCCCGCGAGGTGCGCGACACCTCGCTGAAGGTGCCGCACGGCGAGTACGGCAAGGTCATCGGCATCCGCGTGTTCAGCCGCGAGGACGACGACGAGCTGCCCCCCGGCGTGAACGAGCTGGTCCGCGTCTACGTGGCCCAGAAGCGCAAGATCCAGGACGGCGACAAGCTCGCCGGCCGCCACGGCAACAAGGGCGTCATCGGCAAGATCCTCCCGGTCGAGGACATGCCGTTCCTGGAGGACGGCACGCCGGTCGACATCGTGCTGAACACGCACGGCGTCCCCCGTCGTATGAACATCGGCCAGGTCCTGGAGACCCACCTCGGGTGGATCGCCAAGCAGGGCTGGAAGATCGACGGCCTGCCGGAGTGGGCGCAGAACCTGCCCGAGGAGCTGTACGACGTCGAGCCGAACACGAAGACCGCGACCCCGGTCTTCGACGGCGCGCGCGAGGACGAGATCACGGGCCTGCTCGGCTCGACGATCCCGAACCGCGACGGCGAGCGGATGGTCAAGGAGAACGGCAAGGCGCAGCTCTTCGACGGGCGCAGCGGCGAGCCGTACCCCTTCCCGGTGTCGGTCGGCTACATGTACATCCTGAAGCTGCTGCACCTGGTCGACGACAAGATCCACGCCCGCTCGACCGGCCCGTACTCGATGATCACGCAGCAGCCGCTGGGTGGTAAGGCGCAGTTCGGCGGCCAGCGCTTCGGCGAGATGGAGTGCTGGGCGATGCAGGCGTACGGCGCCGCCTACACCCTGCAGGAGCTGCTGACCATCAAGTCCGACGACGTGCTCGGCCGCGTGAAGGTCTACGAGGCCATCGTCAAGGGCGAGAACATCCCGGAGCCGGGTATCCCGGAGTCCTTCAAGGTGCTGCTCAAGGAGCTGCAGTCGCTGTGCCTCAACGTCGAGGTGCTGTCCTCGGACGGCGCCGCGATCGAGATGCGCGACGGCGACGACGAAGACCTGGAGCGCGCGGCCGCGAACCTCGGCATCAACCTGTCGAGGTCCGAGTCGCCGTCCGTGGACGACGTCGTCAACTAGTCCTCGCCGGTCACCGGGGGGCACCTCCCGCGCCCCCCGGTGACCCCGCCACCAGCACCCAAGCAGCAGCACCGAAACAAAAAGGGGAAGAGAGTAGACGTGCTCGACGTCAACTTCTTCGATGAGCTCCGCATCGGTCTCGCGACCGCGGACGACATCCGCCAGTGGTCCTACGGCGAGGTCAAGAAGCCCGAGACCATCAACTACCGCACGCTCAAGCCGGAGAAGGACGGCTTGTTCTGCGAGAAGATCTTCGGTCCCACCCGGGACTGGGAGTGCTACTGCGGCAAGTACAAGCGCGTCCGCTTCAAGGGCATCATCTGCGAGCGCTGCGGCGTCGAGGTGACCCGCGCCAAGGTGCGCCGCGAGCGGATGGGCCACATCGAACTGGCCGCCCCCGTCACGCACATCTGGTACTTCAAGGGCGTCCCGAGCCGGCTGGGCTACCTGCTCGACCTGGCCCCCAAGGACCTCGAGAAGATCATCTACTTCGCCGCCTACGTCATCGTGGGCGTGAACACCGAGCTGCGCCACAACGACCTGCCGACCCTCGAGAACGAGATGCAGGTCGAGCGCAAGCGCGTGGAGAACCGGCGCGACGCCGACGTCGAGGCGCGCGCGCAGAAGCTGGAAGCCGACCTGGCCGAGCTGGAGGCCGAGGGCGCCAAGTCCGACGTCCGCCGCAAGGTCAAGGAGGGCGGCGAGCGCGAGATGCGCCAGCTCCGCGACCGCGCCCAGCGCGAGCTGGACCGGCTCGACGAGATCTGGTCCACCTTCACCAAGCTGGAGAAGGCCCAGCTCATCGCGGACGAGCTGCTCTACCGCGAGCTGTACGACCGCTACGGCGACTACTTCACCGGTGCCATGGGCGCCGAGGCCATCCAGAAGCTGCTGGGTGACTACGACGTGGACGCCGAGGCCGAGGTGCTGCGCGAGACCATCCGCACCGGCAAGGGCCAGAAGAAGCTGCGCGCCCTCAAGCGGCTGAAGGTCGTGGCCGCCTTCCAGGCGACCCGCAACAACCCGCAGGGCATGGTGCTGGACTGCGTCCCGGTCATCCCGCCGGACCTGCGCCCGATGGTGCAGCTCGACGGTGGCCGCTTCGCGACCTCCGACCTGAACGACCTGTACCGCCGCGTCATCAACCGCAACAACCGCCTCAAGAGGCTGATCGACCTCGGCGCGCCCGAGATCATCGTCAACAACGAGAAGCGGATGCTGCAGGAGGCCGTCGACGCGCTGTTCGACAACGGCCGCCGCGGCCGGCCGGTGACGGGCCCGGGCAACCGGCCGCTGAAGTCGCTGTCCGACCTGCTCAAGGGCAAGCAGGGCCGGTTCCGCCAGAACCTGCTCGGCAAGCGCGTCGACTACTCCGGCCGCTCGGTCATCGTGGTCGGCCCGCAGCTGAAGCTGCACCAGTGCGGCCTGCCCAAGCAGATGGCGCTGGAGCTGTTCAAGCCGTTCGTGATGAAGCGGCTGGTCGACCTCAACCACGCGCAGAACATCAAGTCGGCCAAGCGCATGGTCGAGCGCGCCCGCCCGGCCGTGTGGGACGTGCTGGAAGAGGTCATCACCGAGCACCCGGTGCTGCTCAACCGCGCGCCCACGCTGCACCGCCTCGGCATCCAGGCGTTCGAGCCGCAGCTGGTCGAGGGCAAGGCCATCCAGCTGCACCCGCTGGTCTGCGAGGCGTTCAACGCGGACTTCGACGGTGACCAGATGGCGGTCCACCTGCCGCTGTCCGCCGAGGCGCAGGCCGAGGCGCGCGTGCTGATGCTGTCGTCGAACAACATCCTCTCGCCCGCGTCGGGCAAGCCGCTGGCCATGCCGCGACTGGACATGGTGACCGGCCTGTACCACCTGACCCGGCACAAGGAGAACGACCTCGGCGAGGGCCACGCGTTCTCGTCGCCGGCCGAGGCGCAGATGGCCTTCGACCGCAAGGCCCTGGGCCTGCAGGCGATGTGCAAGATCCGCATCACGGACAAGAACCCGCCGAAGGGCCAGGAGCCGGAGGGCTGGGAGCCCGGTCAGCCGTGGCTGGCCGAGACCACCCTGGGCCGGGTGCTGTTCAACGAGATCCTGCCCGCGGACTACCCGTTCATCAACGAGGTCATGCCGAAGAAGCGGCAGGCCACGATCATCAACGACCTCGCCGAGCGGTACCCGATGGTCACCGTCGCCCGGACGCTGGACAAGCTGAAGGACGCCGGCTTCTACTGGGCCACCCGGTCGGGCGTGACCGTCGCGATCTCCGACGTGCTCGTGCCGGAGGCCAAGCAGGGCATCCTCGACGAGTACGAGAAGCTGGCGGACGCGGTCGAGAAGCGCTACCAGCGCGGTCAGCTCTCCTACGCGGAGCGCAACAACGAGCTGGTCAAGGTGTGGACCAAGGCCACCGAAGAGGTCGCCGAGGTCATGGAGGCCAACTTCCCCGAGGACAACTCGATCCGCATGATCGTGAAGTCCGGGGCGGCGGGCAACATGACCCAGGTGCGGTCGCTGGCCGGCATGCGCGGCCTGGTGACCAACCCGAAGGGCGAGTACATCCCGCGGCCGATCAAGAACTCGTTCCGCGAGGGCCTGTCGGTGCTGGAGTACTTCATCGCCACGCACGGTGCCCGCAAGGGCCTGGCCGACACCGCGCTGCGCACCGCCGACTCGGGTTACCTGACCCGTCGTCTGGTGGACGTCTCGCAGGACGTGATCATCCGCGAGATCGACTGCGGCACCACCCGCGGCGTGAACATGACCGTGGGCGAGCGCCTGGGCGACAAGGTGGTCCTGCACGAGTTCGCGCAGACCTCGGTCTACGCGCGGACCATCGCCGAGGACATCACCGACGCCAACGGCAACGTGGTGCTCAACCGCGGCGACGACCTGGGCGACCCGGCCCTGGCGACGCTCGTCGAGGCGGGCGTGGTCCGGGTGAAGGTGCGCTCGGTGCTGACCTGCGAGTCGGCGGTCGGCGTGTGCGCGTCCTGCTACGGCCGCTCGATGGCGACCGGCAAGCTGGTCGACGTCGGCGAGGCCGTGGGCATCGTGGCCGCCCAGTCGATCGGTGAGCCCGGCACGCAGCTGACCATGCGCACCTTCCACCAGGGCGGTGTGGCCGGTGACGACATCACCACCGGTCTGCCCCGTGTCCAGGAGCTGTTCGAGGCCCGCGTGCCCAAGGGCAAGGCGCCCATCGCGGACGTCGACGGCCGGGTGCGCATCGAGGACGGCGACCGGTTCTGGAAGATCACCCTCATCCCGGACGACGGGTCCGAGGAGATCGTCTTCGACAAGCTGTCGAAGCGCCAGCGCCTGGCCAACACCCCGACCGGCCCGCTGCAGGACGGCGACCACGTGCACGTCGGCCAGCAGCTGCTGGAGGGCACGCCCGACCCGCACGAGGTGCTGCGCGTCATGGGTCCGCGCGAGGCCCAGCTGCACCTGGTGCAGGAGGTCCAGAAGGTCTACCGGGCCCAGGGCGTGGCGATCCACGACAAGCACATCGAGGTCATCGTCCGGCAGATGCTGCGCCGGGTGACGATCATCGACTCGGGTGCGACCGAGTTCCTGCCGGGCTCGCTGGTCGAGCGCGCGGAGTTCGAGTCGGGCAACCGGGCCGTGGTGGCCGAGGGCGGCGAGCCCGCGGCCGGCCGCCCGGTGCTGATGGGCATCACGAAGGCGTCGCTCGCGACCGACTCGTGGCTGTCCGCGGCCTCCTTCCAGGAGACGACGCGCGTGCTGACCGACGCCGCCATCAACGGCCGGTCGGACAAGCTGATCGGCCTGAAGGAGAACGTGATCATCGGCAAGCTGATCCCGGCCGGCACCGGCATCAACCGGTACCGGAACATCCAGGTGCAGCCGACCGAGGAGGCGCGTGCGGCGGCGTACGCGATCCCGAGCTACGACGACGGCTACTACACGCCGGACGTCTTCGGCACGGGCACCGGTGCCGCGGTCCCGCTGGACGACTACGACTTCGGCCGCGACTACCGCTGAAGCCAGTAGCTGGGAAGGCCCCCGGAGCTCCTCGCTCCGGGGGCCTTCTCGCTTGTCCGGTCACGCTCCGCTGCCAGGAGTAACGCGCGCTGCGGTATCCAGGTGAAGAACCGCTACTCCTCTTGCCGACGCTACCGGGGGGTAGATAGGTTTCCGCTGGTCGCGGCGCCGAGAACCGGCGAACCCGCGCACCGCTGTCCGGAGGGCACCGCCGCGCCTTCGCCCGCTTCTCCCGGCAGAAGGATCGAACAACCCCCATGTCCCGTGCCTTCGTGGTCGCCCTGTGCGCGGCGATCACCGCAACCCTCGCCGCGTGCGGCGGCACCACCGTCGAACCCCGGGCCAGACCCGTCGCCGTGGACGGGCAGTCGTTCGCGGCGCTGCCCGAGGCGACCACCTTCGCGAAGATCGACTCCCTGCCGCAGGACCACGAGACCGCGCCGACCGCGGGGCAGGTGCTGCGGCCCGAGGACGACGTCGTGGTCTACGAGGCGCCCGGCGGCCGGGCCGTCGCCAGGCTCCCCGCCACCCAGCTCGGCTCGCCCACGTGGGTCCCGGAGATCACCCGCGAGGACGGGTGGTCGCAGGTGCTGCTGCCGTCCCGCCCCAACCGCTCCACGGGCTGGGTGCACACCGGCGGTGACGACTTCGAGCGCGCCGAGAACGACTACCTGGTCACCGTCGACCTGGCCGCGTTCCGGATGGAGGTGGTGGAGCGGGGGCGGTCGATCGGGCAGTGGACGGTCGGCACCGGCTCCGCCGAGCACCCCACGCCGACCGGGCGCACCTACATCATGGCCTCCATCAAGGAGACCGTGACCACGTTCAGCCCCTACGTGCTGCCCCTGGGCGCCCACTCCGACACGCACGAGACGTTCGGCGGCGGCCCCGGCACCGTGGCGCTGCACGGCTGGCCGGACGACACGCCGTTCGGCACCGCCACCAGCGACGGGTGCGTCCGGGTGCCGGACGACGCGCTGGACCTCCTCCTCACCCTGCCGCTCGGCACCGTGGTGATCGTCAAGTGACGCCCCAGAGAGGGAAGACCGTGTCCTGTCGGAAGACCGCCGCGGCGGTGTTGTGCGCGTTCCTCGTCGGCGTCCCCGCGGCGCCGGTCGCCTCGGCGGCGGCGAAGGCCCCGGGCGGGTCGGCCACCGCGCTGTCCGCGTCCGGGGTCCTCACCGTCGGGCCGCTGGCCTCGCTGGGCGGTGCCGAGGGGTTCCGGCAGACCTCGGTGGCCCGGGTCTCGCTGCCCGAGGGGCCCGTGCCCGTGCTGACCGCCGGTGCCCTCAACGCCGAGGTCGACGCGGGGCGGGCGAGGGCGGGCGTGGCCGACCTCAGCGCCCGGCTCGGCGTCGTGCGGCTGCCCGTGGACCTGTCCGCGCGGGTGATCAGCGCGTCGTGCGAGAACGGGGAGGGCGGCGTCACGCTCGCGGGCGCGAAGCTCGGCGACACCTCCCTGGAGCTGAACCCCGGTGCCAACACCGGGGTGCGGGTGCCCGGGGTGGCGTCCGTGACGCTGAACGAGCAGCGGCGCGGCGCCGACGGGTCGCTCACCGTGGTCGCGGTGGCGATCGAGGTGCCGGGGCTCCAGCGGATCGAGATCGCGTCCGCCACGTGCGCGAAGGCCGCGGCCGTGACCGAGCCCGTGCCGAGCGCGCCGCAGGAGCCGCCGGCCGCCCGGCCGACGAGCACGACGACCCCGCCCGCCGCGGCGCCCGCGCCCGGCAAGGCGCCGCGGCCGGTGCCCGTCGACGGGCACCTCGCGGTCACCGGCTGACGGGGGTGGCCCGGTCCGGGGTGCTGCTGGTGCCCCGGACCGGGTGCCCGGGTCGCTGCGCGTTCGCCGCGAACGTCGAACTCGGGGGGTCTGAACGTTCGACACGAGGGTGCTGGAGGTTCGACTCGCGGGTGCTGAAGGCATGACACGCCCGGCCTGAGTGGAGGACACGCGGTGTCCGAGTGGAGGACACGCGGGGGTCAGGGGAGGCGGCGGCGGGATTTGGCCAGGGAGCGGGCGCGGGCGACCAGGTCGTCGACCAGGTCGCTGTCGGCCAGCGGGGGAGTGGCGGGGAACGGGGAGGCGGCGCGGCAGCAGGGGGGTTTGGTGCGCCGCTCGTCCAGGCGCGGGCGGACGCCGGCCAGTTCGTAGAGGGCTTCGTAGAGGTCGCGGCCCGGGTCGTCGTCGTGCGGGCCGACCAGGAGGATCCACGCGGTGCGCGGGGAGGGGAAGGCGACGACCACGCGGTCGGTGCCGCGCAGGTGCTTGACGCACAGCCGGGGCAGGGGCTCCGGGCCCGTCACCCGGTAGCCGAGGGCCGCGCAGCCGCTGTGCGACAGCTCGTCCAGGAAGCGGTCGTAGGCGACGCGGGCGGCACCGCGCAGGCCGGCGGCCTGGTGGCCGGCCACCGGGGTTTCGACGACCTCGATCAGCGCACCACGCGCCCTTCACCGCGGCTCATCTGCCCGAGGCTGGTGGCCAGGTCGGCGCGCTCCAGCAGGGCCGCGTCGCTCAGCCTGCGGTGCACCTCGTCGAGCAGGCCGCGGGTCCGGCCCGCCCGGCGCAGCTCCGACACCACGTGCAGCACCTCGTGCAGCCGGGTGGGGTCCAGGAGCATCCGGGGCTCCTGGCTGTGGATGGCGAGCACGCCCTCGCGCGCCCACGCCTTCACCGTCTTCTCGGTCAGGGCGAGCAGTTCGCCCGCGACCACGGGGCGCACCGGGGGCGCGCCGCGCAGGGCCTTGGCCACCACGCCGTTGAGCTTGCGGCGCCGCTCGTCGTCCTCGGACAGGCTCGACGCGACCTCTTCGATCTCGGCGACCTGCTCGAACAGGTCCCGGATGCGGGCTGCCTCGGTGGCGACGGTCATCACGACCCTCCTCAGTCACTACCGATTATTGCCCGGTTTTTCGGTAGTGACAACCGCCGGGGGCGGCGGTTCCGGGACAACCGGGAACCGCCGCCCCCGCGCGGGTCAGGACGAGAAGAACAGGCCGCCGAGGCCGCGGTGCTTGCGGTGCCCGTAGTGGCCGCCGCCGTAGCCCCAGGCCGGCGGGGGCGGCTGCTGCACGTAGTGCACCTGCGGCGCGGGGGCCACCGGCGGAGGCGGGGGCGGGGGCGCCATCTGCTGCTCCAGGCGGGTGATGGCCTCCAACTCGCCGTAGTCGAGGAAGACCCCGCGGCAGCCGTCGCACTGCTCGATGTGCACGCCCATCCGGTCGAACGTGCGCATATTCCCGTGACACTTGGGGCACTGCATCGTGTGAGCCCTCCTGCTCCTTGCGCGATGTGCCCGATATTAGCCACGTCGCATGGGTGCGTGCGTGGACACGATCCGGGCACACGCGTCCAATAGAGCTTCCTGGGCGCCGTTCAGCCCGACGCCGTCGCGCTCCGCAGCGACGAGGGCACGCGCCGCCATCTGGACGACCAGCGCCCGCGCCGGCACCTCCAGCGCCGACCACGGGTCGTCCCGCGGCACGCCCGTCCCGCCGGCCTCGTGGTAGGCCCCGAGCAGCCGGCCCCACGCCACCGGGTCGAGCACGCCCGCCAGGTGCAGCGCGGCCGGGCGCGCCAGGTCCCAGGCCGGGTCGCCCGCGCCCAGGTCGTCCACGTCGATCAGCCGGTACCCGCCGTCGCGCCGGACGAGCTGGCCCAGGTGCCAGTCGCCGTGGATCAGCACCGACCCGGCGGGCACCTCCGGCAGCGTCGCGAACGCCCGCCGCACCAGCGCGGCCGCCGGCGTGCCGAGGGTCAGGTCCCGCACCGCCCGCCGCATCCGGGGCCACGCGCCGGCCGCCGGCACGGGCGGCGCGAAGTCGGCGGCGGTGAACCGGTGCAGCTCCGCCAGCATCCGCCCGGCGGCCTCCATCGGCAGGTCCTCCGGCTCGCCCTGCGGCACCGGGGAGCCCAGCGGCCACGCCGTCACCACCCGGCCCAGCACCACCGCGGGCGCGGACCGGGGTGCCAGCAGCAGGCCGGCCAGGCGCGGGTCGGCCGCCAGCCGGAGGCGCCCGGTCAGCGCGGGGAGGTCCGTGCCGCGCTCGTGCGCCTTGAGCACCACGTCGCCGACGCGGACCACCACGACGTCCCCGCGCACCGCCAGCACCTCGGGTGCCGCGGCCGGGTCCACCAGCGCCGCCATGCCCGCGACGAGATCGGAGTTCACCCGTTCCAGTGTGCCCGGTCCACCCGGTGCGCCTGGTCGATCACGGCAACCCCGCTGACCTGCGGCGGGTGCGCCGCGTCACCGCCCGGTCGGGAACCCGCGGGCGGGGGGTGGCGTTGAACGGGTCGTGGGTGTCAAGGGGAACCGGCATCCGTTTTGACCCTTGGGAACCGAGCGGGGTATCTTTGTTACTCGTGCCCGACCCATGTCGGGCCGCTCCGCGTGCCTACGCGCCAGTGGTGCTGGAAAGCCGGCCGCGGTGACCTCCACGCGTAGGGGCATCCTGGGATGTCGCCTGCGGACCTGAGGAGTCGCGTGACGTGCCCCGGCCCCGGCCGAAGGCGGCGACACGCCCGACCTCGGGTGCAGAGAGGGACCAAGTAAACAGAGCTCGCCGTCCACGCGACGAGCACGCGAACGGAAGAAGCAGCCGGCGTATGCCAACGATCCAGCAGCTGGTCCGGAAGGGCCGGCAGGACAAGGTCGCCAAGCAGAAGACCGCGGCGCTCAAGGGCAGCCCGCAGCGGCGCGGTGTGTGCACCCGCGTCTACACCACCACGCCCAAGAAGCCGAACTCGGCGCTGCGCAAGGTCGCTCGCGTGAAGCTGACGAGCGGCATCGAGGTCACGGCCTACATCCCGGGCGAGGGGCACAACCTCCAGGAGCACTCGATGGTGCTCGTCCGCGGTGGCCGCGTTAAGGACCTCCCCGGCGTCCGTTACAAGATCATCCGCGGGTCCCTGGACACGCAGGGCGTGAAGAACCGCAAGCAGGCTCGCAGCCGCTACGGCGCGAAGAAGGAGAAGAGCTGATGCCCCGCAAGGGACCGGCCCCGAAGCGGCCGCTGATCTCCGACCCGGTCTACAGCTCTCCGCTGGTGACCCAGCTCATCAACAAGGTGCTGGTCGACGGCAAGCGCTCCGTGGCCGAGCGGATCGTGTACGGCGCCCTCGAAGGTGCCCGCGACAAGACCGGCACCGACCCCGTCGTGACGCTCAAGCGCGCCCTGGACAACGTCAAGCCCGCGCTGGAGGTCAAGTCCCGCCGCGTCGGTGGCGCCACCTACCAGGTGCCCGTCGAGGTCAAGCCGGGCCGCGCGACCACGCTGGCGCTGCGCTGGCTGATCAGCTTCTCCCGGCAGCGCCGCGAGAAGACCATGGTCGAGCGCCTGATGAACGAGCTGCTCGACGCGAGCAACGGCCTGGGCGCGAGCGTCAAGCGCCGCGAGGACACCCACAAGATGGCCGAGTCCAACAAGGCCTTCGCCCACTACCGCTGGTGACGTGCCGCCAGGCGGGGGGACCCCGAGGAACCCCGCCTGGCGCCTCCCGGCCCTAGTGAGCCTGCCACCAGCGAGCTCAAGACAGGGGAAACACCCGTGGCACAGGATGTGCTCACCGACCTGGCCAAGGTCCGCAACATCGGGATCATGGCCCACATCGACGCGGGCAAGACCACGACGACCGAGCGGATCCTCTTCTACACGGGGATCAGCTACAAGATCGGCGAGGTCCACGACGGCGCCGCGGTGATGGACTGGATGGAGCAGGAGCAGGAGCGCGGCATCACCATCACGTCCGCCGCGACGACCTGCTTCTGGAAGAACCACCAGATCAACCTGATCGACACGCCGGGCCACGTCGACTTCACCGTCGAGGTGGAGCGCAACCTCCGCGTCCTCGACGGCGCCGTTGCCGTGTTCGACGGCAAGGAGGGCGTCGAGCCCCAGTCCGAGCAGGTCTGGCGCCAGGCGACCAAGTACGACGTCCCGCGCATCTGCTTCGTCAACAAGATGGACAAGCTCGGCGCGGACTTCTACTTCACCATCCGCACCATCTCCGAGCGCCTGGGCGCCAAGCCGCTGCCGCTGCAGATCCCGATCGGCGCGGAGAGCGACTTCATCGGCGTCGTCGACCTGATCGAGATGCGCGCGCTGACCTGGCGCGGCGAGGTCCAGAAGGGCGAGGACTACGCGGTCGAGGAGATCCCGGCCGACCTGCTCGACCGGGCCAACGAGTACCGCGAGCAGCTCATCGAGGCCGTCGCCGAGACCGACGACGCCCTGATGGAGTCCTACCTCGGTGGCGAGGAGCTGACCGTCGAGCAGATCAAGGCGGGCATCCGCAAGATCGTCAACGACGGCTCCGCCTACCCGGTGCTGTGCGGCTCGGCGTTCAAGAACAAGGGCGTGCAGCCCATGCTCGACGCCGTGATCGACTACCTGCCGTCGCCGCTGGACCTCCCGCCGGTCGAGGGCACGCTGCAGGACGGCGAGACGCCGGCCACCCGCCGCGCGTCCTCGGACGAGCCGTTCTCGGCGCTGGCGTTCAAGATCGCCGTGCACCCGTTCTTCGGCAAGCTGACCTACATCCGGGTCTACTCCGGCAAGGTCTCCTCCGGCACCCAGGTCATCAACTCGACCAAGGACCGCAAGGAGCGCATCGGGAAGATCTTCCAGATGCACGCCAACAAGGAGAACCCGGTCGACGAGGCCATCGCGGGCCACATCTACGCGGTGATCGGTCTCAAGGACACCACCACCGGTGAGACGCTGAGCGACCCGCAGGCGCCCATCGTGCTGGAGTCCATGACCTTCCCCGAGCCGGTCATCCAGGTGGCGATCGAGCCCAAGACGAAGGCCGACCAGGAGAAGCTGGGCACCGCGATCCAGAAGCTGGCCGAGGAGGACCCGACCTTCCGGGTCAACCTGGACCAGGAGACGGGCCAGACCATCATCGCCGGCATGGGCGAGCTCCACCTGGACATCCTGGTGGACCGCATGCGCCGCGAGTTCAAGGTCGAGGCCAACATCGGCAAGCCGCAGGTGGCGTACCGGGAGACCATCCGCCGCAAGGTGGAGAAGTACTCCTACACCCACAAGAAGCAGACCGGTGGCTCCGGCCAGTTCGCGAAGGTCCTCATCGACCTGGAGCCGCTGGAGAAGCAGGAGGACGGCGCGCTCTACGAGTTCGTCAACGCCGTCACCGGTGGTCGCATCCCGCGCGAGTACATCCCGTCCGTGGACGCGGGTGCCCAGGACGCGATGCAGTACGGCGTCCTCGCCGGCTACCCGCTGGTCGGCATCAAGCTGACGCTCGTCGACGGCGCGTACCACGAGGTCGACTCCTCGGAAATGGCCTTCAAGATCGCCGGCTCGATGGCGCTCAAGGAGGCCGCCCGCCAGGCCAGCCCGGTCCTGCTGGAGCCGCTGATGGCCGTCGAGGTCACCACGCCCGAGGACTACATGGGCGACGTGATCGGCGACTTGAACTCCCGCCGCGGCCAGATCCAGGCCATGGAGGAGCGCAGCGGCACCCGCGTCGTCAAGGCGCTGGTCCCGCTGTCGGAGATGTTCGGGTACGTCGGCGACCTGCGGTCCAAGACCCAGGGTCGCGCGAACTACTCGATGACGTTCGACTCCTACGCAGAGGTTCCCGCGAACGTCTCGAAGGAGATCATCGCGAAGGCGACGGGCGAGTAACCCCAACCGGAGCACCGCAGCACCACGCGGGCTCTCCGGGGGTGCTAGTCCCTGGGGTCCGCACAACCCTGACGTGACGCCCGGCGGGTGGACACCACATCCACCCGCCGGGCACAGCAACAGAAGTCCAGGAGGACAATCCAGTGGCGAAGGCGAAGTTCGAGCGGACGAAGCCGCACGTCAACATCGGCACCATCGGTCACATCGACCACGGCAAGACGACGCTGACCGCGGCGATCTCCAAGGTCCTGCACGACAAGTACCCGGACCTCAACCCCTTCACGCCGTTCGACCAGATCGACAAGGCGCCGGAGGAGAAGCAGCGCGGCATCACCATCTCGATCGCGCACATCGAGTACCAGACCGACAAGCGCCACTACGCGCACGTCGACTGCCCGGGTCACGCCGACTACATCAAGAACATGATCACCGGTGCGGCGCAGATGGACGGCGCCATCCTGGTGGTCGCGGCGACCGACGGCCCGATGCCGCAGACCAAGGAGCACGTCCTGCTGGCCCGCCAGGTCGGTGTGCCCTACATCGTGGTGGCCCTGAACAAGGCCGACATGGTGGACGACGAGGAGATCCTGGAGCTCGTCGAGCTCGAGGTCCGCGAGCTGCTCTCCGAGTACGAGTTCCCGGGTGACGACCTGCCGGTGGTCCGCGTCTCCGCGCTGAAGGCGCTGGAGGGCGACGCCGAGTGGGGCGAGAAGCTCATCGGCCTGATGGACGCGGTCGACGAGAACATCCCGGAGCCGGAGCGCGAGGTCGACCGGCCGTTCCTGATGCCGGTCGAGGACGTGTTCACCATCACCGGCCGCGGCACCGTGGTCACCGGTCGCATCGAGCGCGGTGTGATCAACGTGAACGAGGAAGTCGAGATCGTCGGCATCAAGGAGCAGTCGCGCAAGACGACTGTGACCTCGATCGAGATGTTCAAGAAGTTCCTCGACCAGGGCCAGGCCGGCGACAACGCCGCCCTCCTGCTGCGCGGCATCAAGCGCGAGGAGGTGGAGCGCGGCATGGTGATCGTGAAGCCGGGCACCACCACCCCGCACACCGAGTTCGAGGCGCAGGTCTACATCCTGTCCAAGGACGAGGGCGGCCGCCACACGCCGTTCTTCAACAACTACCGCCCGCAGTTCTACTTCCGCACCACCGACGTGACCGGCGTCGTGACCCTCCCCGAGGGCACCGAGATGGTCATGCCGGGCGACACCACCTCCATGTCCGTGAAGCTGATCCAGCCGATCGCCATGGACGAGGGTCTGCGGTTCGCCATCCGCGAGGGTGGCCGGACCGTCGGCGCGGGCTCGGTCACCAAGATCATCAAGTGATCTAGCTCTACAACTCACCCCCGGATTTGGCTTGCGCACCCCGGTGTGCAACTATTGACGGGTTGCTCGTCGGGGCGGCCGGTTCGAGTTCTGGACTCGGCCGCCCCGTCACGAGCGGGGTTTGATCGGGCAAGACAAAATCCCACAGGTTGCATCAGTGGGACCGGTCCCTGGCCGGACGGGCGACACGCCCGACCGCGTGGACCGGGCACCGTGACACCGCTCGGTGTCAGTCCTGAATAGGGGGCGGAGCGCGCCGGAGGTCCCGCGACCTCGCGAAAGGTGCCCGCACCGCGGCGGTACTAGAAGCAGAGGAACGGCAAGCCATCATGGCGGGACAGAAGATCCGCATCCGGCTCAAGGCCTACGACCACGAGGCGATCGACGCGTCCGCGCGCAAGATCGTCGAGACCGTGACGCGCACCGGCGCTCGGGTCGTCGGGCCTGTGCCGCTGCCCACTGAGAAGAACGTTTACTGCGTCATCCGCTCGCCGCACAAGTACAAGGACTCGCGCGAGCACTTCGAGATGCGCACGCACAAGCGTCTGATCGACATCCTCGACCCGACGCCGAAGACGGTGGACGCGCTCATGCGCATCGACCTGCCGGCGAGCGTCGACGTCAACATCCAGTAAGCGTTGGACGCGGCAGTGTTGATCCCTTTTGGGGCGGAGAGCAAAGAGACTCATGTCTGACAGGCAGGTTAAGGGCCTCCTGGGCACCAAGCTCGGCATGACTCAGGTCTTCGACGAGAACAACCGGGTCGTCCCGGTGACCGTCGTCAAGGCCGAGCCGAACGTGGTCACCCAGGTTCGGACCCAGGAGAACGACGGCTACTCGGCCGTGCAGCTGGCCTTCGGCGCGATCGACCCGCGCAAGGTGAACAAGCCCGTCGCGGGCCACTACGCCAAGGCCGGTGTGACGCCTCGCCGCCAGCTGGCGGAGCTGCGCACCACGGACGCGTCCGAGTACACGGTCGGCCAGGAGATCACCGCAGAGGTGTTCGAGGCCGGCGCGGTGGTCGACGTGGTCGGCACCAGCAAGGGCAAGGGCACCGCGGGTGTCATGAAGCGCCACGGCTTCCGCGGCCTCGGCGCCAGCCACGGCACCCAGCGCAAGCACCGCTCGCCCGGTTCCATCGGCGGGTGCGCCACGCCCGGCCGCGTGTTCAAGGGCCTGCGCATGGCGGGCCGCATGGGCAACGTGCGCGTGACCACGCAGAACCTCAAGGTGCACAAGGTCGACGCCGAGTCCGGCCTGCTGCTCATCAAGGGCGCGGTCCCCGGTCCCAAGGGCGGCACCGTGTTCATCAAGACCGCTGCGAAGGGTGGTGCCTGATCATGACTTCCGTTGAGATCCGCACCCCGGACGGCAAGGCCGACGGCTCCGTCGAGCTGCCCTCCGCGATCTTCGACGCGCAGGCGAACGTGGCCCTGCTGCACCAGGTCGTCGTGGCCCAGCTGGCCGCGGCCCGCCAGGGCACGCACGCCACCAAGACCCGCGGCGACGTCTCCGGTGGCGGCAAGAAGCCGTACCGGCAGAAGGGCACCGGCCGCGCCCGCCAGGGCTCGACCCGCGCGCCGCAGTTCGCCGGCGGTGGCACCGTCCACGGCCCGCAGCCGCGCGACTACAGCCAGCGGACCCCGAAGAAGATGAAGGCCGCCGCCCTGCGCGGTGCCCTCTCCGACCGGGCCCGCGCCGGCCAGGTGCACGTGGTCAGCGGCTTCGTCTCGGGCGACGCCCCGTCGACCAAGGGCGCCCGCAAGGTGCTGGAGTCGGTGACCCAGGCCCGCCGCGTGCTGGTCGTGCTGCTGCGCAGCGACGACGTCTCGTGGGTCAGCCTGCGGAACCTGCCGCACGTGCACATCATCGCCCCCGACCAGCTGAACACCTACGACGTGCTGGTCAACGACGACGTGGTGTTCACCAAGGACGCGCTCGACGTCTTCCTGGCGAGCAAGGCCCAGCAGGGCACCGGCTCCGCCGAGGCGACCGCGACCGCGGTGGACGAGGAGGCCGCGAAGTGATCCCCGACCACAGGGACATCCTGCTCGCGCCGGTCATCTCCGAGAAGTCCTACGGGCTCCTGGAGGACAACAAGTACACCTTCCTGGTGGCGCCCGGCGCGAACAAGACCCAGATCAAGATTGCCGTGGAGAAGGTCTTCGGCGTCAAGGTCGTCAGCGTCAACACGATCAACCGCCAGGGCAAGCGCAAGCGCACCCGGACGGGTTTCGGCAAGCGCAAGGACACCAAGCGCGCCATCGTGACGTTGTCCGCCGAGAGCAAGCCGATCGAGATCTTCGGCGGCCCGGCCGCCTGATGACGACGAGGACTGCGTAGAGATGGGCATTCGCAAGTACAAGCCGACGACCCCCGGTCGTCGCGGTGCGAGCGTCTCCGACTTCGCCGAGATCACTCGGTCGACGCCGGAGAAGTCGCTGATCGTCCCGCTGCACGGCCGCGGTGGCCGCAACGCGTCGGGCAAGATCACCACGCGCCACAAGGGCGGCGGCCACAAGCGGGCCTACCGCCTGATCGACTTCCGCCGCACCGACAAGGACGGCGTGCCGGCCAAGGTCGCGCACATCGAGTACGACCCGAACCGCACCGCGCGCATCGCGCTGCTGCACTACGTCGACGGCGAGAAGCGCTACATCATCGCCCCGTCGAAGCTCCAGCAGGGCGACGTCGTGGAGAACGGCCCCAAGGCCGACATCAAGCCGGGCAACAACCTGCCGCTGCGCAACATCCCCGTCGGCACCGTTGTCCACGCGATCGAGCTCCGCCCCGGCGGCGGCGCCAAGATCGCCCGCTCGGCCGGTGCCAGCGTGCAGCTCGTCGCCAAGGACGGCCCGTACGCCCAGCTGCGGATGCCCTCGGGCGAGATCCGCAACGTGGACGTCCGCTGCCGCGCCACGGTCGGCGAGGTCGGCAACGCCGAGCACCAGAACATCAACTGGGGCAAGGCCGGCCGCATGCGGTGGAAGGGCAAGAAGCCCACCGTCCGCGGTGTCGCCATGAACCCGGTCGACCACCCCCACGGTGGTGGTGAGGGCAAGACCTCCGGTGGTCGCCACCCGGTGAACCCCGCGGGCAAGCCCGAAGGCCGCACCCGCCGCCGCAAGGCAAGCGACAAGCTCATCGTCCGGCGTCGTCGCACCGGTAAGAAGCGCTGAGCAGGGAGGGAGTGAAGGATGCCGCGTAGCCTGAAGAAGGGCCCCTTCGTGGACGACCACCTGCTCAAGAAGGTGGACGTCCTCAACGAGTCGGGCAAGAAGACCGTGATCAAGACCTGGTCCCGCCGGTCGACGATCATCCCCGACATGCTGGGCCACACGATCGCGGTCCACGACGGCCGCAAGCACGTCCCGGTGTTCGTGACGGAGGCGATGGTCGGGCACAAGCTCGGCGAGTTCGCGCCGACCCGCACGTTCAAGGGCCACATCAAGGACGACCGGAAGTCGCGCCGCCGCTAAGGCGACGAACTAGGAAACAGAGCAAGGGGAAGCAGCGATGAACGCCCGCAACGAAGCCGAAGCGCCGGAGTACCCGCGCGCCGTGGCTCGGGCTCGCTACGTCCGCGACACGCCCATGAAGGTGCGCCGCGTCGTCGAGCTCATCAGGGGTCGTAGCGCCAGCGAGGCCCTGGCCGTGCTCCAGTTCGCGCCGCAGGCTGCATCTGAGCCGGTCCGCAAGGTGCTCGCGAGCGCCGTGGCCAACGCCGAGAACAACCTGTCCCTCGACCCCGACACCCTGTGGGTGTCCAAGGTCTACGTGGACGAGGGTCCGACCCTCAAGCGGTTCCGCCCGCGCGCCCAGGGCCGCGCCTACCGGATCCGCAAGCGGACGAGCCACATCACCGTCGAGGTGGAGAGCCGTCCCAAGAAGACCAGCGCGAAGGGGAACCGGTAGTGGGCCAGAAGATCAACCCGCACGGCTTCCGGCTGGGGATCACCACCGACTGGAAGTCCCGCTGGTACGCCGACAAGCAGTACGCCGAGTACGTGGCCGAGGACGTCAAGATCCGCAAGCTGCTCTCGCGCGGCATGGAGCGTGCCGGTATTTCCAAGGTGGAGATCGAGCGCACCCGTGACCGGGTCCGCGTCGACATCCACACCGCCCGGCCGGGCATCGTCATCGGCCGCCGCGGTGCCGAGGCCGACCGCATCCGCGGTGAGCTGGAGAAGCTCACCAAGAAGCAGGTGCAGCTCAACATCCTCGAGGTGAAGAGCCCCGAGTCCGACGCGCAGCTCGTCGCGCAGGGCGTGGCCGAGCAGCTGTCGAACCGCGTGGCCTTCCGCCGCGCGATGCGCAAGGCCATCCAGTCGGCCATGCGCTCGCCGCAGGTCAAGGGCATCCGGGTGCAGTGCGGCGGCCGCCTCGGCGGCGCCGAGATGTCCCGCTCGGAGCACTACCGCGACGGCCGCGTGCCGCTGCACACGCTGCGCGCCGACATCGACTACGGCTTCTTCGAGGCCCGCACCACGTTCGGCCGGATCGGCGTGAAGGTGTGGATCTACAAGGGCGACGTGGTCGGCGGCATCTCCGCCAAGCGCGAGCGCGACGCCGCGCCGTCGGCGGAGCGCGCGCCGCGCCGCGACCGCGGTGACCGCCCGAACCGGGCCCGTCGCTCGGGTGCCAGCGGCACCACGGCGACGAGCACCGAGGCGGGGCGCGCCGCGCAGGCCAGTGACCAGACGACCGGCGACGTGGCCGCGGCCAACGCCCCGGACGTCGCGAAGACGGAGGGCTGAGTAGTGCTCATCCCACGCAGGCTCAAGCACCGCAAGCAGCACCACCCCGGCCGGTCCGGTGCTGCCAAGGGCGGCACGAGGGTCACCTTCGGCGAGTACGGCATCCAGGCCCTGGAGCCCGCCTACGTGACCAACCGGCAGATCGAGTCGGCTCGTATCGCCATCACCCGGCACATCCGCCGCGGTGGCAAGGTCTGGATCAACATCTTCCCGGACCGCCCGCTGACCAAGAAGCCCGCCGAGACCCGCATGGGTTCCGGCAAGGGCTCCCCGGAGTGGTGGGTGGCCAACATCAAGCCGGGTCGGGTGCTCTTCGAGATGAGCTTCCCGAACGAGGCCGTGGCCCGCGAGGCGCTCCGCCGCGCGATCCACAAGCTCCCGATGAAGTGCCGCATCGTCACGCGTGAGGGTGGTGAGTTCTGATGGCAGCGGGTACCACCGCTTCCGAGCTGCGTGAGCTCACCGAGGAAGAGCTCGTGCTGCGCCTGAGGGAGGCGAAGGAGGAGCTGTTCAACCTCCGCTTCCAGATGGCCACCGGGCAGCTCGACAACAACCGCCGCCTGCGCACGGTCCGGCACGAGATCGCCCGGATCTACACCGTGATGCGGGAGCGGGAGCTGGGCCTCTCGGCCTCCCCCGACGCGGTTTCCACTGGTGAGGGTGCGGCATGAGCGAGAACAACGAAGTGACCGAGACCGAGGGCCGCAACTACCGCAAGGTCCGCGAGGGCTACGTCGTGTCCGACAAGATGGACAAGACGATCGTGGTGGCGGTCGAGGACCGCAAGAAGCACCGCCGCTACTCCAAGGTCATGCGCTCCACCACCAAGGTGAAGGCGCACGACGAGCAGAACAGCGCCGGCATCGGCGACCGCGTCCTGCTGATGGAGACCCGGCCGCTCTCGGCGACCAAGCGCTGGCGCCTGGTCGAGATCCTCGAGAAGGCCAAGTAAGCCAATCAGACCGAGCCCGTCAGGTCGGAAATCTGGCGGGCCAGGAATGGTCAGGAGAAGGTAAGTGATCCAGCAGGAGTCGCGGCTGCGCGTCGCCGACAACACCGGTGCGAAGGAGATCCTCTGCATCCGTGTTCTCGGCGGTTCCGGCCGCCGCTACGCGGGCATCGGGGACATCATCGTCGCCACGGTGAAGCAGGCCATCCCCGGCGCCGGCGTGAAGAAGGGTGACGTGGTCAAGGCCGTCGTCGTCCGCACCGTCAAGGAGAAGCGCCGTCCCGACGGCTCTTACATCCGGTTCGACGAGAACGCCGCGGTGCTGATCAAGAACGACAACGAGCCGCGCGGCACCCGCATCTTCGGCCCGGTCGGCCGCGAGCTGCGCGACAAGAAGTTCATGAAGATCATCTCGTTGGCGCCGGAGGTGCTCTAGCCATGAAGGTGAAGAAGGGCGACACCGTCGTGGTCATCGCCGGCAAGGACAAGGGTGCCCGGGGCAAGGTCATCCAGGCTTACCCGGCGCAGAACCGCGTCCTGGTCGAGGGCGTCAACCGGATCAAGAAGCACACCCGGATCACGCAGACCCAGCGCGGCGCGCAGTCGGGCGGCATCGTGACCCAGGAGGCCCCCATCCACGTGTCCAACGTGATGGTGGTCGACTCGGACGGCAAGCCGACCCGCGTTGGTTACCGGACGAACGACGAGGGCAAGCGGGTGCGCATTTCCCGTCGCAACGGGAAGGACGTCTGACATGACCACCGCAGAGAAGATCGTGCCGCGGCTGAAGACCCGCTACCGCGAGGAGATCGTGGCCGAGCTGCGCAAGCAGTTCGAGTACGCCAACGTCATGCAGATCCCCGGCGTGGTGAAGGTCGTCGTGAACATGGGCGTCGGCGACGCCGCCCGCGACGGCAAGCTGATCGAGGGCGCCGTGCGCGACCTGGCGATCATCACCGGCCAGCGCCCCGAGGTCCGCCGGGCCCGCAAGTCCATCGCGCAGTTCAAGCTGCGCGAGGGCATGCCCATCGGTGCCCGCGTGACCCTGCGCGGCGACCGCATGTGGGAGTTCCTGGACCGGCTGCTGACCATCGCGCTCCCGCGCATCAGGGACTTCCGCGGTCTCTCGGGCAAGCAGTTCGACGGCAACGGGAACTACACGTTCGGCCTCAACGAGCAGTCGATGTTCCACGAGATCGACCCCGACGCCATCGACCGCCCCCGCGGCATGGACATCACGGTCGTCACCACCGCCACCAACGACGAGGAAGGTCGGGCGCTGCTCAAGCTCCTGGGCTTCCCCTTCCGGGAGAACTGATGGCCAAGAAGGCGCTAGTCAACAAGGCCGCGGCCAAGCCGAAGTTCAAGGTGCGGGCCTACACCCGGTGCCAGCGCTGCGGGCGCCCGCACTCGGTGTTCCGCAAGTTCGGCCTGTGCCGGATCTGCCTCCGCGAGATGGCGCACCGGGGCGAGCTGCCCGGTGTGAGCAAGTCCAGCTGGTAGCCAGCCGGCACGGCGGCAGGTTTTTTCCACTCCACTTCGCTGTAGGCCCGCTCACGACCCGGCTCGCACGCGAGTCGCGGACCCTGACTGGGGAACCGCAGCGAGAAAGGTTGACCAGGTCACCATGACGATGACCGACCCCATCGCAGACATGCTGACGCGTCTGCGGAACGCGAACTCGGCTTACCACGACAAGGTCGTGATGCCGCACTCCAAGTTGAAGGCCAACATCGCCGAGATCCTCAAGCGCGAGGGTTACATCGCGAGCTACCGCGACGAGCAGGGCGACGTGGCCAAGAACCTGGTCATCGAGCTGAAGTACGGCCCGAACCGGGAGCGCAGCATCGCCGGCCTCCGCCGCGTGAGCAAGCCCGGTCTGCGCGTCTACGCGAAGTCGACGAACCTGCCGAAGGTCCTGGGCGGTCTTGGCGTCGCGATCATCTCGACCTCTGGCGGTCTCATGACCGACCGCCAGGCCAACAAGTCCGGCGTGGGCGGCGAAGTCCTCGCCTACGTCTGGTAGGAGAGGGGGACCAGGCATGTCGCGCATCGGAAAGCTGCCGATCACCGTCCCCTCCGGGGTCGACGTGAACATCGCGGGCCGGGAGGTCAGCGTGAAGGGGCCCAAGGGCACCCTGTCGCTGACCATCGCCGAGCCGATCATCATCGAGAAGGCCGAGGACGGCACCCTCGAGGTCAAGCGCCCGAACGACGAGCGCCGCAGCCGTTCGCTGCACGGCCTCTCGCGCACGCTGGTGCAGAACATGGTCATCGGCGTGACCCAGGGCTACGAGAAGAAGATGGAGATCCACGGGGTCGGTTACCGCGTGGCGCTCAAGGGCTCCGACCTGGAGTTCGCGCTGGGTTACAGCCACCCGGTGAAGGTGGAGGCCCCCGCGGGCATCACCTTCGCGGTGGAGACCCCGACCCGGTTCTCCGTGGCCGGCATCGACAAGCAGCTCGTGGGCGAGGTCGCCGCCAACATCCGCAAGCTGCGCAAGCCCGACCCGTACAAGGGCAAGGGCGTGCGCTACGCGGGCGAGAAGATCCGCCGCAAGGTCGGAAAGACGGGTAAGTGACATGAGCGAGACTGCAACGAAGCGCAAGCCGGTGGGCAAGGACATCTCGACCACTCGCCGCATCGCCAAGACCCGCCGTCACTTCCGCCTCCGCAAGAAGGTCAGCGGCACGGCGGAGCGCCCGCGCCTGGCCGTGCACCGGTCGTCGAAGCACATCAGCGTCCAGCTGATCGACGACCTGGCGGGCCACACCCTGGCCGCCGCCTCCTCGGTGGAGGCGGACGTCCGCGCGGTGGAGGGCGACAAGAAGGCCAAGGCCACCAAGGTGGGCGAGCTGCTCGCGGCCCGCGCCAAGGAGGCCGGCGTCACGAAGGTCGTGTTCGACCGCGGTGGCAACCGCTACCACGGCCGGATCGCCGCTCTGGCCGACGCCGCTCGCGAGGCGGGGCTGGAGTTCTGACAATGCACATCTTCGGAATTGAGAGGGACGCCTGATGCCAGGACGCACGCGTCGCGAAGGCGGCGGGGGCGAGCGCGGTGAGCGTCGCGACCGCCGTGACGGCGGCCGCGGCGGCGCGGCCCAGGAGAAGACCCCGCACCTGGAGCGCGTGGTTGCGATCAACCGCGTCTCCAAGGTCGTGAAGGGTGGTCGTCGGTTCAGCTTCACCGCCCTGGTCGTGGTCGGCGACGGCGACGGCATGGTCGGTGTCGGCTACGGCAAGGCCAAGGAAGTGCCGGCGGCGATCGCCAAGGGTGTGGAGGAGGCGAAGAAGAACTTCTTCCGCGTCCCCCGCATCGCGGGCACGATCCCTCACCCGGTGCAGGGCGAGAAGGCGGCCGGCGTCGTGCTGCTGCGCCCGGCCTCGGCCGGTACCGGTGTCATCGCCGGTGGCGCGGTCCGCGCGGTGCTGGAGTGCGCCGGTGTCCACGACGTGCTGAGCAAGTCGCTGGGCTCGGACAACGCCATCAACATCGTGCACGCCACCGTGGCGGCCCTGAAGGGCCTCCAGCGTCCGGAGGAGGTGGCCGCCCGCCGCGGTCTGCCCCTGGAGGACGTGGCGCCCGCCGGCATGCTCCGCGCTCGCGCGGGTGCGGGGGTGTGACGTGGCTCAGCTCAAGGTGACCCAGGTCAAGAGCAGCATCGGTACCAAGCACAACCACCGCGAGTCCCTCCGGACCCTGGGGTTGCGCAAGATCCGCCAGTCGGTGGTCCGTGAGGACACGCCGCAGGTGCGCGGCCTGATCCACGCCGTGCGCCACCTGGTGGTCGTCGAGGAGGTCCAGTCGTGACCATCAAGATCCACGACCTTCGTCCGGCCCCGGGCGCCAAGACCGCGAAGACCCGCGTGGGTCGCGGTGAGGGCTCCAAGGGCAAGACGGCCGGCCGAGGCACGAAGGGCACGGGCGCGCGGAAGAACGTCTCCCCGCGCTTCGAGGGCGGCCAGATGCCGCTGCACATGCGCCTGCCGAAGCTGAAGGGCTTCCGCAACCCGTTCCGCACCGAGTACCAGGTGGTGAACGTGGGCGACCTCGCCCGCCTCTTCCCCGAAGGTGGCCGGGTGGACGTGGACGCCCTGGTGAACGCCGGCCTGGTGCGCAAGAACCAGCCGGTCAAGGTCCTCGGCAACGGCGACCTGAACGGCGTCAAGCTCGACGTCGTGGCCAACAAGTTCTCCGGCAGCGCGGTCGAGAAGATCGCCGCCGCCGGCGGCACCACCGCCGAGCTCTGACACGGCGGTAGCACCACCGAACGGCCCCCGGAGCCCGCTCCGGGGGCCGTTTCGCGTTCGGGACGTGCCGGAGCGGAGGACTCGCGGTGCCGGACCGGAGGACACGCGGTGCCTGAGTGGAGGACACGCGGTGCCTGAGTGGAGGACACGCCGGTGCTGAACGTAGAACTCGGGGGCCCGGAACGTTCGACACGACGGGTCCGAACGTTCGACTCGCGCGCTCTGAGCGCATGACACGCCCGGCTTCAACGCATGACACGCCGGTGCCCAACGCATGACTCGCCCGGCCCCAACGCATGACTCGCCCGGACCCAACGCATGACTCGCGCGACCTCGATGCATGACTCGCCGGTGGGAGCGTGACCACGCGAGGAAGTGGCGTGTTCGTTCACTGGGGGGTTGCTCGTGGTCTCCCGTATGGCCTGGGCGCAGCCCTACCGCGCTTGTCAAGGGTCCCGCACGCTTTTCGCGGGGCCCTTGACAAGGGTGGTTGCCTCCGGCAGGCCATGCGGGAGGGCACGAGCCCGCTTTTCCCCCCGGCGGCCTGCCCAGCGGCGAGCGCCCGCCCGTGAACCCCGATGCGGCCAACCGGAAGCCCGTGAACCCCCCGAGAGCGTCAACCGAGAGATCCCGTGAACCCCCGAGAGCGTTAACTATTACCGGCCGGCCCGAAACGAGACCCGTTCGCGGAGGGCGTAAATCCGCTTCACCCCCCAACCGGCCCCAACTAGCGTCCCAGGCATGTGGCTAGCCGTCTTCTTCGGGGCCTCGGTCCTGGTGGCCCTGACCCCGGGGGCGAACAACCTCCTGGGCATGCACCACGCCGTCCACCACGGCCCGCTCAAAGCCGCCACGGCCCTCCTGGGCCGCCTGGCCGCCTTCGCCATCATGGTCGTCGCGGTAGTCGCCGGACTCGGCCCGGTCCTGGCCGCCAGCCACCTCGCCCTGACGATCATCAAGTGGGCGGGCGTCGCCTACCTCGCCTACCTGGCCCTCCGCGTCCTCACCGCCAGAACGACCGAAGCCACCACCAAAACCCCAGCTCACAGCGCCAACCCGCGCCGCAAGGAGTTCCTGGTGGCGATCTCCAACCCCAAGGCGATCCTGATCTTCACCGCCTTCGTCCCCCAGTTCGTGGACCCCGCCAGGGCCCCCGTCCCCCTCCAACTGGCCGTCCTGGGCGCCGTCTACCTGGCCGCCGAACTGCTGGCCGGCACCGCCTACGTGGCCGTGGGAGCGGGCATCCGCAAGGCCGGCCTGACCCGGCGGGCGAGGGCCCGCCTCGACAAGGCCACCGGCGCCGTCCTCCTCGGCATGGCCGGCGCCCTCGCCGTGTCCAAGCCGTGACCCAACCCCCACCGGCCCCCGGCCCACACCCGCCCAATACCCGACCAACCCCTCAAAACGCCCCGCGGAACCGGTTGCGCAACCCCGAGAACTTGATCCGTTCGGGGGCTTGCGAACGTGAGTAGTCGATCGGGTACCAAGTGTGCAGGACGACTGGCTACGGCGATCCGCCCGGCGGCTGTTAAAGTCGCGGGCTGAACCCGGATGTCCTCCGGGTCGGTCGCGGCTACCCGTCGCTTCCGCCACCGCCGGCGCGCGTGTGCCGGCGGCACGACCGCAAGACTGTGCCGGCAACACAGCCGGTACCGCAGGATGCCGACCCAGGCGGGCCGGCAACGCTGATGGAGGTTCGCGTGCTCGGCGCATTCCGCTCGGCTCTCGCGACGCCGGACCTACGCAAGAAGATCCTCTTCACCCTGGGGATCGTCGTGGTGTTCCGGTTGGGTGCGACCATGCCCGCGCCGGGCGTCTCCTTCAAGAACGTCAAACAGTGCATCGAAGAGGTCGACCAGCAGGGCGTCTACTCGCTGATCAACCTCTTCAGCGGCGGCGCGCTGCTCAACCTGTCGATCTTCGCGCTGGGCATCATGCCCTACATCACCGCGAGCATCATCATCCAGCTGCTCACCGTGGTCATCCCGCGGTTCGAGCAGCTCAAGAAGGAAGGGCAGGCGGGTCAGGGCAAGCTGACCCAGTACACCCGCTACCTGACCATCGCGCTCGCGGTCCTGCAGTCGACGGGCATCATCGCCCTGGCGGTGCGCGACCAGCTCTTCCAGAACTGCGCGGTCCCGGTCATCCCGGACGAGAGCATCTTCAACCTCGTCGTCCTGGTCACCGTGATGACCGCGGGCACCAGCGTCATCATGTGGCTCGGTGAGATCATCACCGAGAAGGGGATCGGCAACGGCATGTCGCTGCTGATCTTCTGCGGCATCGCGGCCCGCATCCCGATCGAGGGCAAGGTCATCTGGGACCGCGGCGGCCTGACCTTCTTCCTGGTCTGCGTGGCGGCCCTGGTGATCATCGCCAGCGTCATCTACGTCGAGCAGGCGCAGCGCCGCATCCCGGTCCAGTACGCCAAGCGCATGATCGGCCGCCGGATGTACGGCGGCACCTCGACCTACCTGCCGCTGAAGGTGAACCAGGCCGGCGTCATCCCGGTCATCTTCGCCTCGTCGCTGCTGTACCTCCCCGACCTCATCTCGCGCCTGCTGGCCTCCAACGACGGGTCCGCGCCGAGCTGGTGGGAGACCTTCGTGCAGACGCACCTGGTGAGCCAGTCGAGCCCGGTGCACATCTCGATCTACTTCCTGCTGATCGTCTTCTTCACCTACTTCTACGTCGGCATCACGTTCAACCCGGACGAGCGCGCCGACGAGATGAAGAAGTTCGGTGGGTTCATCCCGGGTATCCGACCGGGTCGACCCACCGCCGAGTACCTCCGCTTCGTCCTGGGGCGGATCACGCTGCCCGGCTCCCTCTACCTGGGCATCGTCGCCATCCTGCCGAACCTGTTCCTCGACCTCACCGGTCAGGGCCAGAACCAGAACTTCCCGTTCGGCGGCACGGCGGTGCTGATCATGGTCGGTGTCGGCCTCGACACCGTGAAGCAGATCGAGAGCCAGCTCATGCAGCGCAACTACGAAGGGTTCCTCCGCTAGTGCGACTCGTTCTCGTCGGCCCGCCCGGAGCGGGCAAGGGCACCCAGGCCCAGGTCCTCAGCAGCAAGCTCGGCGTGCCGCACATCTCCACCGGAGATCTCTTCCGCGCTCACATCAGCCAGCAGACCGACCTCGGCAAGGAGGTCCAGGAGTACCTGGACTCCGGCGAGCTCGTGCCGGACGAGGTGACCAACGAGATGGTCCGGGGCCGGCTCGCGCAGGCCGACGCCGAGGGCGGGTTCCTGCTCGACGGCTTCCCGCGCAACGTCGCCCAGGCCGAGGTGCTCACCGCGATGCTGTCCGCGGCGGGCCACTCGCTGGACGCCGTGCTGGAGTTCCGGGTCGACGAGGACGTCGTGGTCGAGCGGCTGCTCGCCCGCGGGCGCACCGACGACAAGGAAGACGTCATCCGGCACCGCCAGCAGGTGTACCGCACGGAGACCGCGCCGCTGCTCGACCACTACGCCGACATCGTCGTGTCCATCGACGCCGTCGGCGAGGTCGAGGAAGTCAGCGAGCGCGCGCTGCGCGCGCTGCGCGACGTGAAGTGAACGGTGTCGTCGATGCACTACGGCGCGTGGTCCCCGGCCGGCACCGCATGATCGAGATCAAGAGCCGCGACCAGCTCCAGGCCATGAGGGCCGCCGGGCTGGTCGTGGCGCGCACCCTGTCGCTGCTGGCCGCGCACACCAAGGCCGGGGTCAGCACGGCCGAGCTGGACGAGCTGGCCGAGCAGTCGATCCGCGACGCCGGGGCGATCCCGTCGTTCAAGGGCTACCACGGCTTCCCGGCCTCGATCTGCGCGTCGGTGAACGAGCAGGTCGTCCACGGCATCCCGAGCCGCACCCAGGTCCTGGCCGAGGGCGACCTGATCTCGATCGACTGCGGCGCCATCCTGGACGGCTGGCACGGCGACTCGGCCATCACCCTGCCGGTGGGCGCGGTGACCGAGGCGGAGCTGAAGCTGTCCGAGGCCACGCGCCGCTCGATGCTCGCGGGCATCGAGGCGGCCGTGCCGGGCAACAAGCTCAGCGACATCTCCTTCGCCATCGAGTCCGCCACCATCCAGGCGGGCGACGAGCACGGCGTGGAGTACGGCATCGTCGACGGCTACGGCGGCCACGGCATCGGCACCAGGATGCACATGGACCCGTTCCTGCCGAACTACGGCAAGCCCGGCAAGGGGCCGCGGCTGAAGGTCGGCATGGCGATCGCCATCGAGCCGATGCTGACGCTGGGCAGCGAGCGCACGGTCGAGCTGGACGACGGCTGGACCGTGGTCACCGCCGACGGCTCGCGCGCCGCCCACTGGGAGCACTCGGTGGCCATCACCGACGACGGTCCGTGGGTGCTCACTGCTCCGGAGGAGTGAACCGGCGGGGTCACGACCGCTCGTCGGGGCGACGCGCCGAGAACAGCTTCGTGAACCCGTCGTCCCGGGTGGAGGACGAGCCCTACTCCGGTTGGGTACCCGCGTAACCTGACCGCGTACCGGCAGGAACCCACCACAGGGCCGGTCTCGTCGTCCCGGAGGAAGTGCGCAGCCATGACCGAGCCCCACTTCAAGGCCGCGGACGACGACCGGTCGGTCGTGGCGGAGCGCCTGGCCAGGGCCCTCGCCGAGGGCAGGCTGACCCGGGCCGAGTACGACGCGCGGCACCGGGCCATCGGTGAGGCCCGCACCTACTCGGAGCTGCACCGGCTCACCGCGGACCTGCCCGACGACCCCACCCGGCCCGCCCCGGTGTGGCAGGACGCGTCGAGCATGGCCGCCAAGCCCACCCCGCCGGCTGACGACCAGCGCCCAACCTGGCAGGACGCCCACCAGGGGCCGACCCGGCAGGACGCGCCACCGCCGGGCACCGCGCGCCCGGAGCCCGTCCGGCAGGACGCCCCGCCGCGGGCCGCCGCCCGGCCCGAGCCGGTCTGGCAGGACGCGCCCCGGCCCGGCGCCGGCCACCAGCGCCCGTCCGCCCACATCGGCGCCGACCTCCCGCCGCTGCCGCCGAGGCGCGAACCGCCCCCGGTGCCGGCCAAGCGGAGCAAGACCACCGTCTTCCTGGTCGTCCTGACCGTGCTCTGGCTGTTCGCCAGCGCCATCAACCTGCTCATCTGGGCGATCGTCAACGGCACCTCCGAGACCTCGGTCTACCCCTGGTGGCTGTGGGTGGCGGGGCCCCTCGGCGTCGTGGTCGTCACCGCCCACCTCGTCCGATTTGGGCTCAAGCGTTAACACGCGTACTATGGACGGGTGGCGCACACGTCGCGCCGGTTCCGTCATGCCCCGGGTCCTCAGCCGGTGGGTGACAGGGGTTCGCAAGGGCCTTGTCCGGAGTCGGGGTGCCGCGTGCCCGCACTCCGAAGAAGTACCCACCGTCACGAAACGCGGAGGACATGGGCAAGAAGGACGGGGCCATTGAGGTCGAGGGC
The DNA here is from genome assembly GCF_009498035.1 of Saccharothrix syringae. NCBI lineage: Bacteria > Bacillati > Actinomycetota > Actinomycetes > Pseudonocardiales > Pseudonocardiaceae > Saccharothrix > Saccharothrix syringae. The sequence continues at coordinate 10,391,718 of NZ_CP034550.1, read as the reverse complement.
CGCGTGATCGAGCCGCTCCCCAACGCGATGTTCCGCGTCGAGTTGGAGAACGGCCACAAGGTCTTGGCACACATCAGCGGCAAGATGCGTCAGCACTACATCCGCATCCTCCCCGAGGACCGGGTTGTCGTGGAGCTCTCGCCCTACGACCTGTCCCGCGGGCGCATCGTCTACCGCTACAAGTGACCTCCGGCGCGCTCAAGCGGGGCGCCGGCTGACGCAGGAGAGCTCAGGCGTGAAGGTCCAGCCGAGCGTCAAGAAGATCTGCGACAAGTGCAAGGTGATCCGCCGCCACGGCCGGGTCATGGTGATCTGCGAGAACCTGCGCCACAAGCAGCGCCAGGGCTGACCAGCACCACCGCACGGGTCGAGTCTTCGACGGACGCGACATGTAAGCAAGCCTCTTCGCACCTGCCGCACCACCAACCCGGTGCGGCACACCCCCGGACTCCAGGCCGGGGCCGGGACACCGGTCGTGAGAGCGACCGGATGACGCAGCGAGTCAGTCCCGGGACCGGGCGGGGAGCAGACCTGGAGACGAACCGACAGGAGCAAGCGCCGCATGGCACGACTCGCTGGCGTCGACCTCCCCCGCGAGAAGCGGTTGGAGATCGCGCTCACCTACATCTTCGGCATCGGGCGCACGCGCTCGAAGGAAGTGCTGAAGGCGACCGAGCTCTCCCCGGACCTCCGGGTGCGGGAGCTCGGCGACGATGACCTCGCGAAGCTGCGGGACTACATCGAGAACAACTTCAAGGTCGAGGGTGACCTCCGCCGCGAGGTTCAGGCCGACATCCGCCGCAAGATGGAGATCGGCACCTACCAGGGCCTGCGCCACCGTCGCAACCTGCCCGTCCGCGGGCAGCGCACCAAGACGAACGCGCGCACCCGCAAGGGTCCGAAGAAGACCGTGGCGGGCAAGAAGAAGGCCGGCAAGAAGTAACCTCGCGCGTCTAATCCAGGAGATCACCCAGACATGCCACCCAAGTCCCGCCAGGGCGCCGGGGTCAAGAAGGTCCGGCGCAAGGAGAAGAAGAACGTCTCGCACGGCCAGGCCCACATCAAGAGCACGTTCAACAACACCATCGTGTCCATCACGGACCCGATGGGCAACGTGATCAGCTGGGCCTCCGCCGGCCACGTCGGCTTCAAGGGCTCCCGCAAGTCCACGCCGTTCGCCGCGCAGATGGCCGCCGAGAACGCCGCCCGCAAGGCCGCCGAGCACGGCATGCGCAAGGTGGACGTGTTCGTGAAGGGCCCCGGTTCCGGCCGGGAGACCGCGATCCGTTCGCTGCAGGCCGCCGGCCTGGAGGTCGGCACGATCCAGGACGTGACCCCGCAGCCCCACAACGGCTGCCGCCCGCCCAAGCGGCGCCGGGTCTGAGGCACGGGGAGGAGTAAGCACACATGGCTCGCTACACCGGACCGGCCACGCGCATCTCGCGTCGCCTGAAGGTCGACCTCGTCGGTGGGGACCAGGCGTTCGAGCGCCGCCCCTACCCGCCCGGCCAGCACGGCCGCGGTCGCATCAAGGAGTCGGAGTACCTGCTCCAGCTCCAGGAGAAGCAGAAGGCCCGCTACACGTACGGCGTGCTGGAGAAGCAGTTCCGCCGCTACTACGAGGAAGCGGTCCGCCGCCCCGGCAAGACGGGCGAGAACCTGCTGCAGATCCTGGAGTCCCGCCTGGACAACGTGGTGTACCGCGCGGGCCTCGCGCGCACCCGCCGCCAGGCGCGCCAGCTGGTCAGCCACGGGCACTTCATCGTGAACGGCCAGAAGGTCAACATCCCGAGCTACCGGGTGTCGAAGTTCGACATCATCGACGTGAAGCCGAAGTCGCTGCCCACGCTGCCCTTCGAGGCCGCGCGCGCTTCCTTCGGCGACCGGCCGATCCCGGCCTGGCTCCAGGTCGTGCAGTCGAACCTGCGGGTCCTGGTGCACCAGCTCCCGGAGCGGGCGCAGATCGACACGCCCGTCACCGAGCAGCTCATCGTCGAGCTCTACTCGAAGTGATCCTCCCGGGGGAGCGGCGCCCGCCGTTCCCCCGGTCGGGTCCCGCGGCGGCACGGAATGGTGTGCCGCGCGCGTTCGCCGGTCTCCGCGACTGGCATCCCACGGCGTCATATGGCGGGCGCCGGGGTAGGAGAAGAGGAAAGAACCCGTGCTGATTTCCCAGCGCCCCTCGCTCAGCGAGGAAGCGGTCAACGAGACCCGGTCCCGGTTCGTCATCGAGCCGCTGGAGCCGGGCTTCGGCTACACCCTCGGCAACTCGATCCGCCGCACCCTGCTGTCGTCCATCCCCGGCGCGGCCGTGACCAGCATCCGCATCGACGGCGTGCTGCACGAGTTCACGACCGTCCCCGGTGTGAAGGAGGACGTCACCGACATCATCCTCAACCTCAAGGAGCTGGTCGTCAGCTCCGAGGAGGACGAGCCGGTGACCATGTACCTGCGCAAGCAGGGGCCGGGTGCGGTGACCGCCGGCGACATCGTGCCCCCGGCCGGTGTCACCGTGCACAACCCCGACCTGCACATCGCCACCCTGAACGGCAAGGGCAAGCTGGAGATCGAGCTCGTGGTCGAGCGCGGTCGCGGCTATGTCCCCGCCGTGCAGAACAAGCAGGCCGGTGCCGAGATCGGCCGCATCCCCGTCGACTCGATCTACTCGCCCGTCATGAAGGTGACCTACAAGGTCGAGGCCACCCGTGTCGAGCAGCGGACCGACTTCGACAAGCTGATCCTCGACGTCGAGACCAAGCCGTCCATCACGCCGCGCGACGCCGTCGCCTCGGCGGGCAAGACGCTGGTGGAGCTGTTCGGCCTCGCGCGCGAGCTGAACGTCGACGCCGAGGGCATCGAGATCGGCCCCTCGCCCGCCGAGGCGGACACCATCGCGGCGTTCGCGATGCCGATCGAGGACCTGGACCTCACCGTGCGGTCCTACAACTGCCTCAAGCGCGAGGGCATCCACACCGTGGGCGAGCTGGTCTCGCGCAGCGAGGCGGACCTGCTGGACATCCGCAACTTCGGCGCCAAGTCGATCGACGAGGTCAAGATGAAGCTCGTCGGCCTCGGCCTCGCGCTGAAGGACAGCCCCCCCGGGTTCGACCCCTCGGCTGCCGCGTCCGACTACCCCACCGACGGTGGCTGGGGTGCGGACACGTCCGTGGACACCCACGACGACGGCCAGGACTACGCGGAGACCGAGCAGCTCTGAGGGCCGCCTAGCGGCCGGGCCGGAGCAGAGGATCAGGAAGAAATCCGAGGAGCAATTCGATGCCCACCCCGACTAAGGGACCCCGTCTCGGGGGCTCGCCGGCCCACGAGCGGCTGATGCTGGCCAACCTGGCCACGTCCCTGTTCACCCACGGTCGGATCACGACCACGGAGGCGAAGGCGAAGCGGCTGCGCCCGTACGCCGAGAAGCTGATCACCAAGGCGAAGGTCGGCGACCTGCACAACCGCCGCGAGATCATGAAGGTGATCCGCGACAAGGACGTCGTGCACAAGCTGCTCGCCGAGATCGGCCCGCAGTTCTCCGCGCGCTCCGGCGGTTACACCCGCATCACCAAGACGCTGCCGCGCAAGGGCGACAACGCCCCCATGGCCGTGATCGAGCTGGTCGCGGAGCAGACCGTCACCTCCGAGGCGGAGCGGGCCCGCAAGACCCGGTTCGCCAAGGACGAGGCCCCCAAGGCCGCCGCCACCGAGACCGACGAGGTCAAGGCGGAGGAGGTGGAGGACCAGGACGCCGAGGCGCCCGAGTCCGCCACGAAGGACGCGACCGAGGAGCCCGCCGAGGGCGCCGACGACGAGTCCGCCGAGCCGCAGGCCAAGAAGGACGAGTCCTGACGGACTCCCACTTCGCCGACGAGCCCGTCACCCCCGCCGGGGGCGACGGGCTCGTTCGCGTGCGCCTGGACCTGGCCTACGACGGCACGGACTTCTCCGGCTGGGCGCGGCAGCCCGGCAGGCGCACGGTGTGCGGTGTCCTGGAGGACACCATGTCCACGGTGCTCAGGTCCGACGTGGCCCTGACCGTGGCCGGTCGCACCGACGCGGGCGTGCACGCCTCGGGTCAGGTCGCGCACGCCGACCTGCCGGCGTCGGTGGACGTCGACGGCCTGCCCCGGCGGCTGGCGCGGGCCCTGCCGCCGGACGTGCGCGTGTTCTCCGCGCGGGTGGTGCCGCCGGAGTTCGACGCCCGCTTCGCCGCCCTGCGGCGCCACTACGAGTACCGGGTCACCGACGCGCCGCACGGCGCCCACCCCCTGCGGCGGCTCGACACCCTGGCCTGGCCCCGGCCGCTGGACGTGGCGGCGCTGAACGACGCCTCGGCGCTGCTGCTGGGCGAGCACGACTTCTGCGCGTTCTGCCGGCGCCGGGAGGGCGCGACGACGATCCGCGAGCTCCAGCGGTTGGAGTGGGTGCGCGAGGGGGAGCTGCTGACGGCGTTCGTGTCGGCGGACGCGTTCTGCCACTCGATGGTGCGCAGCCTGGTGGGCGCGCTGCTGGCGGTGGGGGAGGGGCGCAAGCCCGCCGGGTGGCCCGCGTCGCTGCTGTCGCTGAGCGGGCGGTCGAGCGAGGTCGCGGTGGCGCCGGCGCACGGGCTGTCGCTGGTGCGGGTGGACTACCCGGCCGACGGCGAGCTGGCGGCCCGGGCCGCGGTGACGCGCAACGTGCGCGGTGCGCCGGCCTGAGGGTTACCGGCCGCGGGGCGTTCAGGTCCGCGGTGACCGGGGCCTTGGCGAGCCGGTGGGCGGGGCTCTGGCGGAGGTGGCCGAAGACCGGTTCGGTGTGCGGGGCGCCTTCGGGGGCGGGAGCCGCCGGCCAGGCGTCGGGGGTGTGCGTGCCGGTCGTCGCCGCAGCACCCTGCCGCTGTCCCGGCGGTCAACCGCATAACTTGACCAGGTGAAACGCGAAGCGGCCCCCTCACCGGCGGAAGGTGGTGAGGGGGCCGCGGGTTACCGGGACCTTCAGAGGTCGAGGGTCCAGGAGTCGATGTAGCCGGTGTCCTGGCTGTACGCGTCGCGCACGCGCAGCTGCCAGGTCCCGTTGGCGTCCTCCGCCGACAGGTTCACCGTGTAGGTCGCGTCGACGTTGTCCGCGCTGTCCGAACCGGACTGCACCTTCAGCTGCTTGACCGCGTTGCTCGGCGTGATCAGGTCGATCACCAGGTCACCGCGGTAGGTGTGCTTGATGTGCACCTCGACCGTGGCCGAGGCACCCGCCTTGCCGGCGCAGCCGGAGATCGTGATCGGGCTGGACGCGGTGCCCAGGTCCGGCACGGCCACGTCGGTGGCGTTGGTCTGCGGCGCGCAGCCCGTGGGCGGCTGGCTCGTGCCGCCGACCACCTTCAGCAGCTTGTTCGGCGAACCGGTGCCCGGGCTGCCGACCACGCCGTTGGTCGCGCCGTTGACCAGGGCGTCGCGCACCTGCTGCGGGGTGGAGGTGGGGTTGGCGGCCAGGTAGACCGCCGCCGCGCCGGCCACGTGCGGGGTGGCCATCGAGGTGCCGCTGATGGTGTTGGTGGCCGTGTCGTTGGTGTACCAGGCCGAGGTGATCGACGAGCCCGGCGCGAAGATGTCCACGCAGGTGCCGATGTTGGAGAACGACGACCGGGCGTCGGTGTTGGTGGTGGAGCCGACCGTGATCGCCTCCGCGGTGCGCGCCGGGGAGTAGTTGCAGGCGTCCGCGCCGTTGCTGTTGCCCGCGGCGATGGCGTAGGTGACGCCCGCGGCGATGGAGTTGCGGACGGCCTGGTCGACCGTGGCGTCCGCGCCGCCGCCCAGCGACATGTTCGCCACGGCCGGCTTGATCGCGTTGGCGGTCACCCAGTCGATGCCGGCGATGACGCCCGCGTACGTGCCGGAGCCCGAGCAGTTCAGCACGCGCACGCCGACGAGCTTGGCCTTCTTCGCCACGCCGTACGAGGTGCCCGCGACCGTGCCCGACACGTGCGTGCCGTGGCCGTTGCAGTCGGTGGCGTCGTTGTCGTTGTCCACGGTGTCGCGCCCGGACGTGGCGCGCCCGCCGAAGTCGGAGTGGGTGAACCGGATGCCCGTGTCGATGATGTAGGCGGTGACGCCCTCACCCTCGTTCGGGTAGGTGTAGGAGTTGTCCAGCGGCAGCGCGGCCTGGTCGATGCGGTCCAGGCCCCACGACGGGGTCGGCGCCTGCGTGCCGGAGATGGTGACCTCGCCGTCCTGCTGCACGTACGACACCGACGGGTCGGCGGCCAGCTTGCGGGCCTGCGCCTCGGTCATGGTGGCCGAGAAGCCGTGCAGCGCGTGCGTGTAGGTGTGCTTGACCTTGGCCTGGTACTTGTCGCTCAACGCGCTCACGCTGCTCGTGCCCACGTCCTTGAGCACGACGATGTAGCTGTCTTTGACCGAGTTCGGCGCACCGAGCCCGCGGATGTCGCCCTCCGCCACCGCGGTGAAGGTGCTCAGCGCCGCCGTGACCGCGAACGCGGTGCCGGTCGCCAGGCCGGCCGTGGACAGCCTCCTGGTCCAGGACGAGCGAACCTCTCCCATGTGCAGGGTCTCCTCTTCGCAGGGGATGTGTTCGGACGGTGTTGCCCTCGCTACCGACCGAACACGGTGATTCGTTCCTAGTTCGCCCCGCGTGCCCGCGCAAGAAATTCCCCGAAACAGGAGACCAATGACTCCTCAACAGATTTTTCGAGGTGTGAAGGAATTGGTTCCAAGAGTGCCTGGACCGGTTCCGACAAATGTGCCCCCGGACCGCGGGTCCGGGGGCACGGCCAAGCCGGCAACGCTCAGTCGCCGCGGCGGACGGCGCCCAGGATCTGCTGCTCGCCGGGGGTGGTGACCAGGCGCAACGGCCGCCACAGGTTCGTACCGAGGGCGATCACCTGGTCGTCCTTCAGGGTGGTCAGCTGGTGCGCCATCTGCGGCGGCAACCGCCAGATCTGGGACGCCAGCTGCGCCTGCCCGATCGGCAGCCGCTGGAGCAGCACCAGGTCGGCGGAATTCGCGGTGGTGGCCGCCTGGGGGTGCAAATACGGCAACACGTACATGGTGGTCTGCCACGGCGACCGCGGCGGGAACAGCTCCTGCGGCACGTGGCCGCCGTCGTGCACGACCAGCAGCGGGCTGTCCTCCGACGGGCGCGGCAGCTCCACCGGGCTCAGCCGGCGCAGCTGCACCAGCGGCGAGGGGCGGCCGTCGGGGCCCATGCCCGCCGCGCGCACCACCGGCTGCCAGGCCGCCGGGCGGCCGGTGGCGATGGTGATCCACGCGCCCGTCGCCATGGCCCGCAGCGCGATCTGCCGCGCCAGGTACAGCCCGCCCACGACCACCATGCGGGTGGGCGCGGACCGCAGCACCGAGATGGTCAGCGGCTCGCCCTGGAGGCCGGAGCCGAGCACCATGCCGCCGCGGTCGCCCGACGGGCTCACCACGTCCAGCATCTGCGGCGACACCAGGAACTCCGGTGCCACGCCGGCGCCGCGCGAGTTCATCAGCCTCGGGTTGGTCACGCCACACCCCCCAGCGGCAGGGTGGCCGACAGGCCGGAGACCTGGAGGCCGTTGAGCGGGGTCAGGGTGATGTCGAGCTTGTCCGCCAACGCCTTGAGCCGGTCGTCGGCGCGGTCCAGCTCGCCCGGCGTCCGCGCGCTGACCCGCACCATGCCGCGCAGGCCGACCTGGCCCTGCTCGGTGCTCGGCGAGATGGTCAGCGACAGCGTGGACGACAGCGCCCGCACGCCGGTCAGCGCGTTGAGGTCGTTGCGCACGCCCTTGGCGGGCCAGCCGGTGATCGCGTAGCTGGCGTGGCCGACGCCGCCCGCGGTCACCCCGGACCACTTCTCCCGCAGCGACACCGAGGTGTTCGACCCGGCCACCGAGGTCAGCTCGGCGGCGGAGATGCCCGCCCGGATCAGCTCGTCGGGGTCCAGCGGCCGGATCGCCACGCCGGTGGACTCCAGCGCGTTGCGCACCCGGGACAGCGCGCCGATCAGGGCGCGGTGGGCGCCCACGACGCCGCCGCCGCGCTCCCGGATCGCCGCCTGGCACCGCCGCGGGTCCAGCCGCACCGCGATCCACGTGGTGCGCCGCGCCGCGGCGGGCAGCGGGCCCAGCACCTCCAGGTAGGAGTTGAGCGCCGGGGAGTTCGCCGGCAGCGCCGCGCTGCCGGGGTAGCAGTGCCAGATCACCGAGATGGCGTCCAGGACCACGCCGCGGTCCTCCAGCGTGGGCGCCAGCGCGCCCAGCGGCAGCGACGGCGCGCTGCCCACGGCCGTGATCAGGCCCGGCGCCGGGTCGACCAGCAGCACCGCGGTCCACGCGCCCTGGTGCCAGGCCAGGCCCAGCGGGCGGCGCTCGTGGTCGGCGCCCCGGGCGATCACCAGGTCCGGCACGGCCAGCCGCAGCAGCGCCACCCGCGGGTCGTCCGGGCCGATGACCGAGGTCTCCTCCTCCGACGGAGGCTTGGCCTCCACCGGGCCGGTGCGCTTGGCGGTGCGGCTGTGCGAGCGGAAGCTGTAGCGCACCACCAGGACGAGCCACTGGGTCAGCCAGCGGCCCCTGGAGCGGGTGAACGCGAGGATGAGCGCGATCAGCACCACACCGCCGCCGACGTACAGGGGCACGGGTGCGACGCCGTCCCCGGTCGCGCCGATCGCGAACAGGACCAGCGCGACGGCGACGCCGACCTCCAGCACCACCAGGTTGGCGACCGGCAGCGCGCCGAGGCTGGCGCCCGCGGTGCGCCTGCGCGCGCGCAGCAGCGCGGCGCGCACGGCGTTTCCGGCGGCCTGGGCACGGGCTGTGGCAGGGTTGGGCGGGCCCGGTTGTGGTGCGGTACCCGGTCGTGGCGTGGTGACGGACATCCGGTCTGGTTCTCTTTCCGTCGGCGTGCGCCGGGTGGACCAGGCGGGTCTGACCAACCCGCACCCGAACCACCCGCCGTCCGGCTATCGTGCAGACCGTACCGCGACTGGGAGAGCAGCGAGCCGAGAATGGCATCAACACCCACCACCAAGTCACAGGTCCAGGCGTACCGATTCGTGCTGCGCCGGATGCAGTCCGCCCTGGTGCGCCGGGACGCGGTGATGCTGCACGACCCCATGCGCACGCACTCGCGCGCCACCGCGGTGGGTGTCCTGCTGGGCATCATCGGCATGATCGGCTTCCTGATCTTCGGGTTCTTCTCCCCGGACCCCCAGGTCGACGGTGAGACGAGGATCGCCATCTCCAAGGAGACGGGCCAGGTCTACGTGGTGCGCGAGGGCGAGCCGCGCACGCTGATCCCGATGACGAACCTGGCCTCCGCGCGGCTGCTCCTGCTGGCGCAGCAGCAGCCCGACAAGAGCCAGGCCGGGGCCAGCGGCTCGGACGCGCCGGCGGGCTCGGCCACCCAGGGCGCGCCGCAGGTCGCGGGCGGCGAGCCGAAGCTGGTGAGCGAGAAGGCGCTGGCCAAGCTGCCCAAGGGCAGGCTCACCGGCATCCCGGACGGCCCGGACGTGCTGCCCGCGCCCGCGGACCGGATCGGCGCGGACTGGTCGGTGTGCGACGAGCTCTCCCTCGACGAATCGCTCAACGACCCGTCGTCGCCGGGCCGGTTCACCACCACGGTGCTCGCCGGCTACAGCGGCGGCGACCAGGTGCTGGACGGCAACCAGGCCCTGCTGGTGCGCGCGGGCACCGACGACAAGCAGGCGTACCTGATCTACAAGGCGCCGGTGAACTCCAAGATCACCTCGACCTCCACGGTGCGGGCCAAGGTCGACCTGAGCCGGGCCGAGGTCGTCACCGCGCTGAACCTCAACGGCAGGCGGCCGCGGGCGATCAGCTCCGGCCTGCTCAACGCGATCCCCGAGGCGAAGCCGCTGGTGGCGCCCGAGATCACGGGCCGCGACCAGCCGGTGACCTACGTCTCCGGCGAGAACCTGCGGGTCGGCGACGTCATCGAGGTGGCGCGCACCGGTGACGACCCGGTGTTCTACGTGGCGCTGGGCAACGGGCTCCAGGAGATCAGCCGGGCGGTCGGCGACCTGATCCGCGCCAAGTACGCGCAGGGCGCGAAGCCGCGGCAGGTGGACATCGCCCGGATCAACAACGCGCAGAAGGTCGAGGTGCTGGACTTCGCCGACTACCCGTCCGAGGTGCCGGACGTGCTGGAGGCCAACCAGAACAACCGGGTCGTGTGCCTGGGCTGGCAGGCGAAGGACGTCAACTCGGGCAACAAGTCGCAGCACACCAGGGTGACCATCTCGCCGTCGCTGCCCATCCCGGGCGACGTCGCGCCGGTGAGCATCAACCAGGTCGGCGCGACCGGCGAGGTGGTCAGCCAGTTCGCGATGGCGCCGGGCAAGGCGGCCGTGGTGCGCAGCGCCACGTCCACCCAGGACTTCGCCACCGGCCCGATCCACCTGATCACCGGCCGCGGGGTGAAGTACGGCATCCCCGACACGGTCACCGCGGGCGCGCTGGGCCTGGGCCAGAACGGGTTCACCCCCGGTCCCGAGTCGATCCTGCGGCTGCTGCCCAACGGGCCGCAGCTCAACCGGACCGACGCCTCCCGCAGCTGGGACTCGATCCCGGTGCCCAAGGACATCGGCCTGCTGCCCGAGCAGCAGCAGAAGCAGGGCGGCTGAGCCGGACGGCGGAACCGGCGCGCGCCGGTCCCCGTCACAGGGTGCGGGAGGTGGCCTGGTGGACGAACTCAGGGCCGGGTCCGCGGGTACGGGCGCCGGGCGGGTCGAGGTCGACCCGCGGTGGATCGAGCTGTACGCCCGGCGCGTCGAGGAGGCGGCCGAGGAGCTGTCCCGGGCGCGCGACGAGCTGCGCCGGGCGCCCGTGCCGCCGCACGGCTTCGGCGAGGTGGGGCGGGCGCTGCGCAGCTCCGAGGCGTACCGGCGGGCCGCGGGCGTGCTCAACGGGCAGCTGGACCGGGCGTGCGAGGTGCTGACCGCCGCCGCGCACGGGCTGCACGAGGTGGCCGGGCACTACGGCAGCCGGGACGACGAGGCGATCGCGCTGCTCCGCGCCGCCGACCGGCGGCTGGACGGGGTGGGCTGATGCGCGAGCGGGACGGCAGGCACCTCGCCGCGCAGGTGGGGCCGGAGCTGGACTACCTGTCCGGGATCAGCCGCAGGCTCGGCGTGCGCGACCTGGTCGCGGAGTACTTCACCCCGGTGCTGGGCGAGTGGAGCGCGTTGCAGGACGAGGCGCGGCGGTGGCGCCGGGCCGGCGTGGTGCTCGAACACGTGACGCGCGACCTGACCGGGCCGCTGGGCAGGCTCGACTCGGCGTGGCAGGGCAGGGACGCCGACTCGTTCGTCGACCACATGCGACAGGTGGGCCTGGCCGGGCAGGACGTGTCCGACGCCATGCACGCCATGGGCGAGGCGCTGGACCAGACCGCCGAGGGCGTGCGCGGCATCGTGGAGGACATGTCGCGGGTGTTCGCCGACGCCGCCGACGCGGTGTCCGGCGCGGCGGCCCTGCCGCTGGACGGCGACCGGCGCGTGGTGGAGGTCCTGGACGAGCTGCACGACCCGGCCAGGGAGCTGTACGAGGCGGTGCGTGACGTGCTGGAGGCGTTCGTCCGGCTCTGCGAGGGCGTGGGGGGCTCGGACGAGTTCGGCGGCGTCGAGGTGGAGCACCGCTACCCCGAGCGGAACTGGACCTACAGCGAGCCGGTCAAGTCCGGCCCGACCGCGGAGCCCGAGCCGGTGGAGCCCAGGCCGGGTGAGGTCAAGCCCGCGGCGGCAGTCGGTGGTGGTGGCGTCGGTGGTGGTGTCGGTGGTGGTGTCGGCGGTGGCGGCGGTGGTCTGCCCGGCGGTGGTGGCGGTGTCGGTGGTGGCCCGCTCGGCGGCGGCTCGCCGGCCGGCGCGCCCGAGCGGTTGGGCCAGGGCGGTTCGACGACCATCTCCGAACCCGGCTACACCGAGCCCGCGGCACGCCCGGCGGCTGCGGCGGCGGCTCCCGCGGGCCCCTCGGGCACGTCGTCGGGCACCGGCATGGTGGGCGGCGGCATGATGCCCATGGGCGCCGGCGCAGGCGCGGGCGGCCAGCAGGGCGGGGACAAGGAGCACAAGTCGAGGTTCCAGCTCGCCGGCAGCACCGAGCAGGTCTTCGGCAAGCCCAAGAAGAGCGCACCGCCGGTCCTCGGCGAGGACTAGCCACCGGATCAGGAAGAAGGGCCGCCCGGAATCCGGGCGGCCCTTGTCACGTCAGCGGGTCAGAGCACCGATCTTTTTACCGGTACCGCCGCGCGCCGGGCCCGGTTGCGGTTGACGGTGTGCACGATGAACAGCGTCAGCAGCAGCAGGCCGACGCCCGCGCCCGTGCCGGACAGCGCCACCACCATCGGCGTCCGGTCCGGCGGGTTCAGCGGGTCGAGGCTGGTCATGACCTGCTCGGGGGCCGCGGGCTTGGCGCCCGGCCGCTCCATCGGCAGCTCGGCGGTCAGCGCGGCCACCGGGTTGACCATGCCGAAGCCGACCTTGCGGTCCCGCCCGGTCGGGTTGCCCGGGTGCTGGGCGGTGGCCTTGATCCGGTCCATCACCTGGCGCGCGGTCAGGTCCGGGAACCGCTCGCGCACCATCGCCGCCACGCCCGCCACGTAGGGGGACGCGAAGCTGGTGCCCTGGATCGCGGTGGTCCGGCCGTTCGTGTCGACGTTGGCGTTGGTCAGGCCCTGGCCCGCCGGGTCGAGGGTGGTGATCTCCTCGCCGGGCGCGGCCACGCTGACCCACGGGCCCCACACCGAGAACGCCGACACCTCGCCGACCTGGCTGATCGACGCCACCGACAGCACGTTGTCGGCGTACCACGGCGGCGACGCGACCACGTTGACGTTGTTGGTGTCCTCGTTGTCGTTCTGCGCCTCGCAGCCGCTGTTCGCGTCGATGTTGCCGGCCGCGGTGACCACGACCACGTCCTCGTCGTTGACCGCCCAGTCGATCGCGGCCTGCAGCTCGCGCTCCTGGGTGCTCGGCTCCTGCGGTCGCGCGCACGAGGTCAGCGAGATGTTGATGACCTGCGCGCCCTGGCGCACCGCGGCCACGATGGCCTGCGCCAGGGTGCCGACCCGGCCCGCGCTGGGCCGGCTGTTGGCCGGGTTGGCCTTGTCCTCGAACGCGTAGCGGTTGCTGGTCTGCCGGATCGAGATGACCTGCGCGTCGGGCGCGGCGCCGACGAAGCCGGTCCGGTCGTCCCGGCTGGCCGCGGCGACGCCCGCCACCCCGGTGCCGTGGCCGTCGCAGTCCTTGGCGCCCTTCTCGGCGGTCTCGACGTAGTCGCCGCCCGCGATGACCCGGCCCTTGAGCCGCGGGTGCTCGGCGTTGACGCCCGTGTCGATGATCGCCAGCTTCACGTCCTTGCCGGTGGCGAAGCGGTGCGCCTCCTCCAGGCGCAGCTGCATCTGGCCCCACGGCTTGTTCTCGATGGTGCGGTCACCGGTGCCCGAGGTGACGCACTCGACCTTCTTCTTGTAGTCGACGTCCTCCTTGGGCTCGGCGAACGCGGGCAGGAACTTCCGGTCCACCGCGGGTGGCTGCGAGTTCGGCCGGCTCGGCTTGGCGGTCGTGGTCGGCTGGGCGTGCGCGCCGGGCGCGGTGACCAGGGTGACGGCCACCGCGGTCAGCGCGGCGAGCTTCCGGATCCGCATCTTCTTCAACGCCTCACGCGGGGATGAGCTGGCGCATGGTGACGTACAGGTCCATCACGGCCAGCGCCAGCGGCAGCACCGCGGCGATCAGGATCGCCTCCAGCACGTCCACGGTGCGGCGCAGCACCGGCGAGAACTTCTGGTTGGGGAAGATCACGCCGAGGACCAGCGCCACCGCGCCGACCAGGACCAGCGCGCCGAACACGTACAGCAGCCGGTCGCCGGGCGAGGACTGCACCAGCCAGCCGACGAGCACGCCCGCGCCCGCCACCATGCCGCTCGCCAGCAGCGCCACGGCCTGCGCGCCGTTGGCGTAGGAGCGGCCGCGCAGCAGCAGCACCAGCGTCACCGCGATCGCCAGCAGCGGGCCCCAGATGGTGCCGTCGGAGGCGGCGATCACGCCGAACACCGCGGCGATGCCGCCGCAGCCGATGATCATGCCGGTCAGGTACTCGTGCGCGTTGGCCGTGCGCCGCTCGATGACGGAGTACTCCGGGAAGCCGGTGTCCTCCTTCAGGTCCTCGGCGCTGCCCGGCACGGTCGGCAGCGGCAGCTTGGCCAGCTGGATGGTCAGCCGCGGCAGCACCGACAGCGCCGCCAGGGAGACCGCCGCGGTGGCCGCCGCGATGCCCTCGACGGGGTGGTCGACGAAGATGCCGATGAGGAAGGCCAGGCCGCTGAGCGCGCCCGCGGTGGCGGCGGCGATGAACACCGTGATGCCGCGCCCGATGAGCAGGATCGCCGCCGAGGCGAAGATCAGCACCAGCACGCTGGCCAGCAGCAGGTTCGGCCGGCCGATCGCGCCGGGCACGGTGTAGAGGCCGGCCACGTACGCCATGGGCAGGCCGCCCGCCGCGGCGATCAGCACGCCGGTGCCGGTGGCGTTGTAGGAGCGGGCGATGACCGCGCCCGCGGCCAGCGCCGCGATGGCCACCACGCCCGCGCTGATGGCGGGCGCCAGGCTGCCGCCACCCGCCAGCGGGCCGGCCAGCAGCACCGCGAACGCGGCGGCGACCAGCGCCAGCGCGCCCGCCAGGTGCCCGTACTTGCGCGCGGTGTCCTTGGTCCACGGCCGGAAGCTGTCCGGCTCGGACTCCGCGATCGCGTCGACCACGTCGTCGTACAGCGGCGGGGGCGGGTTCTCGTTCCGCTTGCGCAGCTGGAGCAGCTCGCCGTCGACCACGCCGAGCGAGGCCAGCGTGCGGCTGGGGTCCAGCGGGCCGTCGCCGAGCTTGGCCAGCGCCCACCCGCCGTGCCGCACGCCGCCGTCCGGCGTGGCCTCCTTGGCCATGTCCAGCAGCATCGGCAGCAGGTCGGCCACCGCCACGTCGGCGGGCAGCGCGACGTCGATGCGCGTCCGCGGCGCAACCACCGTCACTCGGCTGAACACCGTGGTCCCGGTCGCCACCAGCGCCCCCTCAAGTCCTGATCAGTGTGTGCTGCGGGTCGAGCCGACTTTATTGGTCCGGTCGGCGGTCCCTCCGGCGGACCCAAGTATGGCCGCACCGGGCGTCTGGACAGGGCCGTTCCGCACAACACGTGTGCAACACATCTTGACGGCCTATTTCCCGGACCCACTCTCGCGGGTTGTCCCGATGCGCCATAGTGTCGGTTGCGACCGGCCGCGCCCGCACGTGGTCGAGGGTCTACGAACGAGTTTGAAGAGGTGCCTGTCAGGTGAGCACGCTGCAGTTCAAGCGCACGGCGCGCCTCGCTGCCCCCCGCCCGCCAGGCGGTGAGGTCCACCTCGAACCGCCGCCCGAGGTGCCCCGCGTCATTCCCGGCAACATCATGATGAAGGCGATGCCCGTCGTCATGATCGTGTCTTCCGTCGGGATGATGGTCCTGATGTTCACCTACAGCGGCCGCAGCCCGGCCGCGATGATCATGCCGGGCATGATGCTGGTCTCGACCATCGGCATGATGGCGGGCGGCATGGGCGGTGGCAAGGGCCAGAAGAAGGCCGAGATGAACGAGGACCGCAAGGACTACCTGCGGTACCTGGGCCAGATGCGCGACCGCGCCCGCGAGGCGGCGAACGAGCAGCGCGCCGAGCGCGAGTGGGTCCACCCGGACCCGCAGGCGCTGTGGTCCCTGGCCACCACCCGGCGCATGTGGGAGCGCCGGCAGAACGACCCCGACTTCTGCCACCTGCGCGCGGGCCGCGGCTCGCAGCGCCTGGCCACCCGGCTGGTGCCGCCGCAGACCGGCCCGGTCGAGGAGCTGGAGCCCATCGCGACGCTGGCGCTGCGCCGCTTCGTGCGCGCCCACTCGCTCGTGCCCGACCTGCCGATCTCGATCGCGCTGCGCGGGTTCGCCGCGGTCGGCCTGCTCGGCGGCACCGAGGAGAAGCGCGGCCTGGCCCGCGCGCTGATCGCGCAGATGGCGACCTTCCACTCGCCGGACGACCTGCTCATCGCCGTGGTCACCACCGGCCGCACCAAGGCCGAGTGGGAGTGGATGAAGTGGCTGCCGCACGTGCAGCACCCCGCGATCGTCGACGGCATCGGCCAGATGCGGATGATGGCCGGCTCGCTGACCGAGGTCGAGCAGATGCTGGACGAGCAGCTGCGCGACCGGCAGCGGTTCACCCGCAACGCGCCGCCGCCCGCCGACCAGCCGCACGTCGTGATCCTCATCGACGACGGCGACGTGACCCGGGAAGAGCAGATCATCCTGGAGGAGGGCCTGGTCGGCGTCACCCTGCTCGACCTGTCCGAGTCGCTGGGCAACCTGACCGCGCGCCGCGGCCTGCGGCTGGTCATCGAGGACGGCAAGCTGGGCGCGCGCAGCGCCAGCGGCGTGGAGTGGTTCGGCTCGCCGGACTGGCTCAGCGTGGTCGAGGCCGAGGCGCTGGCGCGGCGGCTGTCGCCGTACCGGATCGGCGGCGTGGACGCGGGCGGCAGCGACGAGGACCCGCTGTCGATGAGCAACAACCCGCCGCTGCTGGAGTTCCTGGGCATCCCCGGCGACCCGATGACCTTCGACGTGCAGGGCGCCTGGCGGCCCCGCCCGGTGCGCGACCGCTACCGCGTGCCGTTCGGCATCGGCGAGTTCGGCCAGCAGGTGGAGCTGGACATCAAGGAAGCGGCGATGGAGGGCATGGGCCCGCACGGCCTGTGCATCGGCGCCACCGGTTCCGGCAAGTCCGAGTTCCTGCGCACGCTCGTGCTGGGCATGCTGGCCACGCACTCGTCGACCTCGCTCAACATGATCCTGGTCGACTTCAAGGGCGGTGCGACGTTCCTCGGCCTGGACAAGGCGCCGCACGTCGCCGCGGTCATCACCAACCTGTCCGGCGACCTCACCCTGGTCGACCGCATGAAGGACGCCATCGCCGGCGAGGTGGCCCGCCGCCAGGAGGTCCTGGCCAAGGGCAACTACAAGAACGTGTGGGACTACGAGAAGGCGCGCGAGAACGGCGCCGACCTCGACCCGCTGCCGGCGCTGTTCATCTGCATCGACGAGTTCTCCGAGATGCTGACCGCGAAGCCGGACTTCATCGACATCTTCCTCCAGATCGGCCGCGTCGGCCGGTCGCTCCAGATGCACATGCTGCTGGCCTCGCAGCGCCTGGAGGAGGGCAAGCTGCGCGGCCTGGACACGTTCCTGTCCTACCGGATCGGCCTGAAGACGTTCTCCGCCGCCGAGTCGCGCGCCGCGATCGGCGTGCCGGACGCCTACGAGCTGCCGCCCATCCCGGGCTCGGGCTACCTGGCCGTCCAGGGCTCGCCGCTGACCCGGTTCAAGGCGCTGTACGTGTCCGGCCCGTACCGCCCGGCCGGCCTCCAGGTCGGCGGCCCGTCCGCCCCGGTGACCAGCGACAAGCGGCCCCGCTTCTTCGTGCCGGACTACATCGAGATCCCCAAGGAGCCGATCCGGCCGGTCGAGCCGGTCGTGCAGCAGAAGAAGGAAGAGGACTCCAACGAGCCCAGCGAGCTGGAGGTCATCGTCGGGCGCCTGGTGGGCCAGGGCCCGCCCGCGCACGAGGTGTGGCTGCCGCCGCTGAACGAGCCGCCGTCGCTGGACACCCTGCTGCCGCCGCTGCAGGCGACCGAGGACCGCGGCCTGACCGCGCCCGGGTTCTTCGCCAACGGCAAGCTCCAGGTGCCGCTGGGCGTGGTGGACAAGCCGTTCGAGCAGCGCCGCGACCTGCTGTGGGCCGACTTCTCCGGTGCCGCGGGCCACGGCGCGTTCGTGGGCGGCCCGCAGTCGGGCAAGTCGATGCTGCTGCGGACCCTGATCACGTCGATGGCGTTGACGCACACCCCCGAGGAGGTGCAGTTCTACTGCCTCGACCTCGGTGGCGGCACGCTCGCCGCGCTGGAGAACCTGCCGCACGTCGGCGGGTTCGCCAGCCGGCTCGACGTGGACAAGGCGCGCCGCATGGTGGCCGAGCTGACCGGGTTGATCTCCGAGCGCGAGCAGCGGTTCCGCGCCCAGGGCATCGACTCCATGGTCGAGTTCCGCAACCGCAAGCGGCGCGGCGAGATCCGCGACGACGAGTTCGGCGACGCGTTCCTGGTCGTCGACGGCTGGATGAACTTCCGGCAGGAGTTCGAGGTGCTGGAGCCGATGGTCCAGGCGCTCGCCGCGCAGGGCCTGTCGTTCGGCGTGCACGTGGTCGTGGCGGCCAACCGGTGGGCGGAGATCCGGCCCGCGATGAAGGACCTGATGGGCACCCGGTTCGAGCTGCGGCTGGGTGACCCGAGCGAGTCCGAGGTGGACCGCAAGGTCGCCGTCAACGTGCCGGCGGGCCGGCCGGGTCGCGGTGTGTCGCCGCAGAAGCTGCACTTCCTGACCGCGCTGCCGCGCATCGACGCCTCGTCGGACGCGGAGAACGTGGCCGCGGGTGTGCAGGACATGATCGCCAAGGTCCGCGGCTCCTGGCGCGGCAGGCCCGCGCCGCAGGTCCGCCTGCTGCCGGACGTGCTGCCGCACGCCGAGCTGATGACCCAGGTGCACCAGACCAACCCGAACCGGGGCCACCTGGTGCCGCTGGGCGTCAACGAGGACGAGCTGGCGCCGGTCTACCTGGACTTCGACGCGGACCCGCACTTCATGGCGCTGGCCGACGGCGAGTCGGGCAAGACCAACATGCTGCGCACCATCGTGCGCGGCATCATGAACAGCTACACCTCCAACGAGGCGCTGATCCTGCTGGTCGACTACCGGCGCACCATGCTCGGCTACATCGAGACCGACCACCTGCTGTCCTACGCGGTGTCGGGCAACCAGCTCGGCGACATGATCAAGGACGTCCGCACCTCGATGACCGGCCGGCTGCCCGGCCCGGACGTGACCCAGGAGCAGTTGAAGAACCGGTCCTGGTGGAAGGGCCCGGAGCTGTTCGTCGTGGTCGACGACTACGACCTGGTCGCGCCGCAGGGCGGGGTGAACCCGCTCCAGCCGCTGGCCGAGTTCATCCCGCAGGCCAAGGACGTCGGCCTGCACATCGTCGTGGTCCGCCGCATGGGTGGCGCCTCGCGCGCCATGTACGACCCGATCCTGGGCAAGCTCAAGGAGATCGCGGCGCCGATCATGATCGGTTCGGGCTCCAAGGAGGAGGGGGCGATCGTCGGCAACCTCAAGCCCTCGCCGCAGCCGCCGGGCCGGGGCACGCTGGTCACCCGCAAGCACGGCCAGCAGCGCATCCAGGTGGCCTGGATCGACCCGGAGTGACCGCCGCCGGGGCCGCCCCCCGGTGCACGCGAAGGGCCCCGCCGGTTCGCCGGTGGGGCCCTTCGTGGAGTTAGGGGACTGTCGTCGTACCGGACTACGTCAGCAGGGGATGACGTAAGCCCTGGCGAACCAGTGCCCGACCTCGGCGCTGTGCAGGTGCCCGGCCACACCGCGATCGCCCTGCACGCCCATCGTCACGTGGACGTGGGCCTTGCCGTTCCGGATCTCCCCGGCGCCGTGCATCTCACCGGGCATGGCGTAGCTGCTGATCAGATCCTTGGACGGGGCGTCCGACGGCATGGTGGAGACGACGAAGCTGTCCACGCCGCCGATGAGGCTGACGATCGCGGCGTTCTCGATGCCGTGCTCGGCTGCCTGCTCCTCGATGGCGGCGATCAGTTCGCCGTCGTTGACTTCGAGCACGAACATCGCCGGCTACCTCCATGGTCGTGGGCTGAGAAGCTGGAGCATCGTGGCAGAGCACCAGCGGGCGCCTGCGTCCGCGGGATTCAAGACCTCTGGGGTGAGTCGCTCGGCGGCCGGCCGGGGATGTGGAAACGACTCGGGGTTGATCACCACCGACTGGGCGGTGGCCCAGTCGAGTGAGCACGCGCGGGACACGACGACGGTCAGGTAGCCCTGTCGGACCTCTCTGTCCCGCTTCAGGATGCCGACTGTCCGATCGGCCTCGTGTTGTCCGGGGAGCTTCGCCAGGATGCCCGTCGCGTTCACGCGAGCGATGGGGCCCGATCCACGCCGCACGTCGTCTGCACGGTGGTGAGGGGGACAGCGTCCCCGCAGGCGATGCCGGCCGTCGGTTCGGCCGCCAATCGAGCGTTGGCCGCCGCTATTCCGACTACGGAGAGAAACTGCCTACGGTCCACCTCATCATCCAATCCGCCTACACCGAGCACACGCTCGTATGCCTCCACTACATCCGATGATGCCGGACGTAGACCGCGTTCGACCTTGCTCAGGTAGCCCTTGTCGAAGTTGGACTTGGTGGACATGGCGGCAAGGGTCATTCCAGCCGCGCTTCGTGCGGCTCGCAGAAGCTCCCCCTGGTGGGACACGGTTCGCCTCCGTGGGCAACGCCAGGACAGGTATCCGAAGCGTCTGTCGGTGTCAGGGTGCAGACGGGGTGAACCACTGCCGCTGATGCGGATATCTCCTTGTCCAGTTCGCAGGAAGTGACTCGGAATGGTGATCGCGCTTCTGGGGGGCACGGACTGCTCCTGGCGTTGACCGTCCATGCCCCGCGCCGCCCGCCGGGCCCGCCCCGCCGACTGCGGCGTGAGTCGCGCCTCGCGGCCTCGGCGCAGAGGGGCGGTGAACCGCCACGGGCTGACGTGGCGGGCGACAGGACCGACCTCGGCCCGGCACGGGAAACGAAGGGATGTGCCAGAAGTGGTGATGCGGCCCGAAAACGGAGTGGAACACAGTTCGCGAATACGGATTTGGGGTGACGCCACATTCGAATCCCGAGTCGAGGACAACGGCGACTTCGTGGCGGACTTCGACGGAGTGGTGAGCCTGCATCTGCTTCCCGAGGCTGTGGAGAAGTTCCACGAGGTCCTCGCCGAGGCGCTGCCCGAGGTTCGCGAGACCGCCGAGCGCGTTTTTCGGAACGCTTCCCCAATGGGTGAGAGTGGAACCATGCCGGCGACACGAACCGCAGAGCCCTCGCCGGCGGATTCCACAGGCGTGGAGGAGGACAGGGCGAAGCCCGTCGTCCCCTACATCGCCATGTGGAGCGAGGAGGCGGTGCGGGAGCCGCAGCTCGTGGAACGTCGGGGCGGAGCGGGCATCGCGTATGCGGACGAGATCCTCGGCGACCGCGACAGCCGGGGCGTCCTCTGGGACCGGGCGACGGTCGCCTCCGGACGCGGCAAGCCGCAGTTCGCCAAGATCCACGTTCACCGTCAGCGGCGCGCCATGCGGAAACTGCTGTGCCAGGTCTGCGGTCGACCAGCCCACGGCGACGACAGGGGCGTTCTCTGGCTCCTGCGCAACCGCACGGGGGACTGGCGCGGTTGGCCCGAGGGGATGCTCGTCAGCGAGCCCCCGGTCTGCGAATCCTGCCTGGCCTTGGCGACCCGCGTCTGCCCCGCTCTGCGCGACGAGGGGCACCTCGTCGCGCAGGCGGCCTCGTGCCCGGTCCACGGGGTCGAGGGCTTCCGGTACCGCGCAGGGGCGGGGCGGCCCGTTCCCGTCGAGAACGAACTCGTCTCCTTCATCGCCCCCGCGATTCGCTGGACCCTAGCCTCGAAGCTAGTGCGACAGCTCCACAACTGCACGGTCCTGGAGGTCCGGGAGGGGGCAGCCGCGACGTAACCCCGGTAACAAGAGGGCCCGCTCGCCCGGACAGCCCCCGGTGGGGCCCTTCGCGTCGACGGAGTGTGGCGCGACGCGCGGTCACCGGGGCGGGAGAGCGCCCCGGCGACCGCGTGTCACGGGTGTCCACCCGGGCCCCGGCCCCCGGTTCCCCCTGGGACGGGCCCGCCCGGTGCGCACGCGGTGGGCCCCCCTCCTGCCTCGGCCGCCGCGCGCCCACCCGGTTCCCCCGGACCTCGGTGGACGGTGCCCACTGTGCCCGGTGGGCCTCACACTCGGCTCACGCCTCGCTGTCACGGGAATCCGGACTCCCCTATGCTCCTTCGGGGACGGTAGGGGGAGCGGTGTCGGTCGAGCTGTGCGTCCTCGGGCCCCTTGAGGTGCGGTTGGACAACCGCCCCGTGCCCATTCCCGCGGGCCGGGCCCGGGTCCTGCTGGCGTCGCTGCTGCTGCGCGCGAACGAGGTGGTGCCCGCCGACCGGCTGGTGGACCGGTTGTGGGACGGTGCGCCGCCGAACGCCTCGCGCGCCAGGGCGACGCTGCACATGGTGGTGACCCGGCTGCGGCAGGCGCTGGGTCCGGCGAACGTGGTGCGCACGGCCGCGGAGGGCTACGTCGCCGACGTGCCGCCGGGCAGCCTGGACCTGCACCGGTACCGGGAGCTGGCCGCGCGGGGCCGGTTCGCCGAGGCGCTGGAGCTGTGGCGGGGCGAGCCGCTGGCGGACGTGCGGTCGGACTCGCTGCACCGCGAGGAGGTCGTGCCGCTGCTGGAGGAGCGGCTGGCCGTGCTGGAGCGGCGCGTCGACGCGGACCTGGCCGCGGGCCGGGCGGCGGAGCTGGTGCCGGAGCTGCGCGCGCTGACCCGCCGCCACCCGCTGCACGAGCGGTTCTGGGCCCAGTTGATGCGGGCGCTGCAGGCGGCCGACCAGTGGGCCGAGGCGCTGGCCGTGTACGAGGCGGTGCGCGCGCACCTGGCCGACGAGCTGGGCATCGCGCCCGGGCCGGCCCTGCGCGAGCTGCACGCCCGGCTGCTGGCGGGCGTGCAGCCCCCGCCCGGTGCCCCGCCCGCCGTGGTGCCGCGCCAGCTCCCGCCGCCGGTCGACTTCGCCGGGCGGGCCGACCTGGTGGCCGAGCTGGCGGCCGAGCTGGCCGGGACGGGCGATCACCCGTCGTGCGCGGTGGTGGCGGGCCCGCCGGGCATCGGCAAGACCGCGCTGGCGGTGCACGTGGCGCACCTGCTGCGCGACCGGTTCCCCGACGGCCAGCTGTTCGCGGACCTGCGCGCCTACGCGCCGTCGTCCGCGGTCACCGTGTCGGTGGTGCTGCCGCGGTTCCTGCGCGCCCTGGGCGTGGCGCCCGAGGACGTGCCCGGCGACCGGGAGGAGCAGGCGGCGCGGTACCGGTCGCTGCTGGCCGGCCGCCGGGTGCTGGTGGTGCTGGACAACGTGCCCCGGGACGAGGCGGTGGAGCTGCTGCTGCCCGGCCACCCGGGTTCGGCGGCGGTGATGACCACCCGGGACTGCCTGCTGGGGCTGGTCGGGGGGTCCGGGGCCCGGCGGTTCGACGTCGAGCCGCTGCACGGGGACGAGTCGCTGACGCTGCTGCGCGGCGTGCTCGGCGACGCGGTGCTCGACGCCGCGCCCGAGGCGGCCGCCGCGCTGGCCGAGACCTGCGCGCACTGGCCCCTGGCGCTGCGCATCGCCGGGGTGAACCTGGCCTCCCGGCCCGTGCCCGACCTCGCCGGCTACGTGGCCGAGCTGCGGCGGGAGGACCGGCTGGAGGCGCTGGCCATCGGCGACGAGGAGTTCGCGCTGCGCGCCGCGTTCGACTCGTCCTACGTGGGCCTGGACGCCGAGGCGCGGGCCGCGTTCCGGCTGCTCGGCCTGGTGCCCGGCGACGACGTGTCGACCGCGGCCGCGGCCGCGCTGCTCGGCGTCGAGGTGCGCGAGGCGCAGCGGCTGCTGCGCGGGCTGGCCGCCGCGAGCCTGGTCTCCGAGCGGTCGGGCCGGTTCGCGCTGCACGACCTGCTGCGCGAGTACGCCGCCGGCCTGGCCGCCGAGGAGGAGGACGAGGCCACCCGGCACGCCGCCCTGCGCCGGCTGCTGGACTTCTACGTCGACACCGCGCTCAACGCCGCGGCGGCCGTCCGGTCCGTCCGCCCCGACGTCAGCACCGGCGTGGCCCGCGAGCGGGCGCTCGGGTTCGCCGACCGCGACCAGGCGCTGGAGTGGTGGGAGGTCGAGCGGGCGAACCTGTGCGCGGCCACGTCGCACGCGACCCGCTCGGGGCACGCCGAGCACGCGTGGCGGCTGCCGATCGCCCAGTGGTCCCTGTTCGACCTCACCAAGCGGTTCGCCGAGACCGTGCCCGCGCTGGAGCTCGCCGCCCGGGCGGCCCGGGAGGTCGGCGACCCGCGGGCGCTGACGCTGACCGCGCGGGCGCTGGCCATGACCTACAGCGACGCCGACCGGCCCGAGGACGCGATCCGCAGCCACCACGTGGCCCTGGAGGTGCACCGGCGCGCGGGCGACCGGCGTGGCGAGGGGCTGGCGCTCAACGCGCTGGCCATCTGCCACCTCAAGTTGGGCCGGGACGCCACCGCGGTCGACATGCTGGAGGAGTCGCGGCGCCTGCTGGTGGCCGTCGGCGACCAGCACGGCGAGGCGATCACGCTGAACACGCTGTCGGGCGTGCTGGCCCGGCTCGGGCGGGTGGAGGAGGCGGTCGAGGCGAGCAGCAGGGCGTTGCGGCTGGTGGAGGGCTCGGGCGACCTGGTCGTGGAGGGCCGGGTGCTGGACAACCACGGCAACGCGCTGGCCGCCGCCGGGCGGGTGGACGAGGCGGTGGCCGCGTACCGGCTGGCCCGCGCCCGCGCGGCGGAGGCGCGCGACCAGTCCACCGAGGCCGCGGTACTGGAGAACCTGGCCCGCGCGTTGACTACCAAGGGCGACGTCACCGGGGCCAGGGCGAGCTGGGCGGCGGCGCTGGCCCTGCTGCCGGAGGGCTCGGCGGCGGCGGACCGGGTCCGCGCCCGCCTGGCGGAGCCGTAGCCGGGGGCTCCCGCGCGCCGGTCGGGGTCCGCGCGCGGTGACGGTGGGTACGGGCAGGCACGACCGCGGCGAGGGGGATGGGCATGGCCACTGCGTTCAAGGTGCTCGGACCGCTGGAGGTGTGGCACGACGACCGCCCGGTGCCGCTGCCCGCGGGCAAGGCGCGGGTGCTGCTGGCCGTCCTGCTGCTGCGCGCCAACCGGGTCGTCCCGGTCGACGAGCTGGTCGACGTGCTGTGGCCGGGCGCGTCGGCGCCGGAGCGGTCGCGGGCGGGCCTGCACATGGTGGTGACCCGGCTGCGCCGGTCGCTGGGCGAGGTGGACGTGGTGCGCACCGCCACCAACGGCTACCTGGCCGACGTGCCCGACGGCACCCTGGACCTGGAGTGCTTCCGCCGGTTCGCGGCGACCGGCCGGTTCGCCGAGGCGCTGGACCTGTGGCGCGGCGCGCCGCTGTCCGACGTGCGCTCCGACGCGCTGCACGCCGAGGAGGTCGCGCCGCTGCTGGAGGAGCGGCTGGCCGTGCTGGAGCAGCGCGTCGACGCGGACCTGGCCGCGGGCCGGGCCGCGGAGCTGGTGCCGGAGCTGCGCGCGCTGACCGGGGAGCACCCGCTGCGCGAGCGGTTCTGGGCGCAGCTGATGACCGCGCTGACCCGGTCGGGCAGGCAGTCCGAGGCGCTGGCCGCCTACCAGGCGCTCAGCGCCCACCTGGTGGAGGAGCTGGGCGTCGACCCGAGCCCGCGGCTGCGGGAGCTGCACCAGCGGATCCTGACCAACGCGCCCGACCCGGCGGCCGGCGGCGCCCCGGTGCCCCGCCAGCTACCCCTGCACACGCCGTTCTTCATCGGCCGGGACCGCGAGCTGGCCGCGCTGGCGGACCTGCTCGACCCGGGCGGCCCGGCCGGCGGCGCGGTGGTGATCTCGGCGATCAGCGGCGCGCCGGGCATCGGCAAGACCGCGCTGGCGCTGCACTGGGCGGCGCGCAACCGGCAGCGGTTCCCCGACGGCCAGCTCTACGTCAACCTGCGGGGGTTCGACCCGGCCGCGGTGCCGGTGCCGCCGGACGTGGCGGTGCGCGGCTTCCTGGGCGCGCTGGGCGTGCCGCGCGAGCGGGTGCCGCCCACGGCGGACGAGCAGGTGGCCCTGTACCGGAGCCTGCTGGCCGACCGGCGGGTGCTGGTGGTGCTGGACAACGCCGCGGACAGCGAGCAGGTGCGGCCGCTGCTGCCCAGCGGCCCGGCCTGCCTGGCCGTGGTGACCAGCAGGCGCCGGCTCGACGGGCTGGTGGTCCGGGAGGGCGCCCGGTCGCTGGCCGTGGACGTGCTCGACGACGTCGAGTCCACCGCGCTGCTGGCCCACCAGCTCGGCGCGGACCGGGTCGCCGCCGAGCCGGGCGCCGTGCGCGACCTGGTCCGGCACTGCGCCGGGCTGCCGCTGGCGCTGTCGGTGGTGGCCGCTCGCGCCGCCACGCACCCCGAGTTCCCGCTGCGGGTGTTCGCCGACGAGCTGGCCGACGAGCGGACGCGGCTGGCCGCGCTGGACACCGGCGACACCACGACCAGCGTGCGGGCGGTGTTCTCCTGGTCCTACGAGCGGCTGAGCCCGGCGGCGGCCCGGCTGTTCGGCCTGCTCGGGTGGCACCCGGGCCCGGAGGTGTCGGTCGCGGCCGCGGCGAGCCTGGCGGGCGTCGAGCCGCGCGAGGCCCGGACGACCCTGGCCGAGCTGCGCCGGGTGAACCTGGTCGTGGAGCACGCGCCCGGCCGCTTCTCCCAGCACGACCTGGTGTGCGCCTACGCCCGCGAGCTGGTCTCGGCCGAGGCGGTGCGCCCCGGGCTGGCCCGGATGTTCGACCACTACCTGCACTCCGCCGACGCCGCGGACCGCGTGCTCTACCCGCACCGCGACGAGATCGCGCTCCCGCCGCCCGAGCCCGGCGCGGCGGTGCGCGGGTTCGCCTCCCGGGCCGAGGCCATGGCGTGGTTCCAGCTGGAGTACCCGGTGCTGTGCGCGCTGGTGTCGTGGGCCCACGAGACGGGGTTCCACCGCCACGCCTGGCAGGTGCCGTGGGCGACCACCGCGTTCGCCCGGCTGCGCGGCCACTGGCACGAGCAGGCCGGGTGCCAGCTCGTGGCCCTGGAGGCGGCGCGGCTGCTGGACGACCCGGTCGGCGTGATGTCGGCCCACCGCGGCCTGGGCCGGATGAACATCATGCTGCGCCGCCTCGACGTGGCGGAGCACCACCTGCGGATCGCGCTCGACCTGGCGCGGGAGCTGGGGGACCGGCGGGTGCGCGCGAACATCCACCGCCACCTGGGCGGCCTGTACGAGTTCGCCGACCGGGCCGTGGAGGCGCTGCACCACACCGAGCAGGCGTTCGAGCTGTTCCGGGAGCTGGGCGACCGGGCGGGGTGCGCCAGGTCCCTCAACGCGATCGGCTGGAACCGCGCCACCGTGGGCGACCACCGGCGCGCGCTGGCCGACTGCGAGCGGGCGCTGGAGCTGTTCCAGCAGCTCAACGACGTGCTCGGCGAGGCGGCCACCTGGGACAGCCTGGGCTACGTCCACCACCACCTCGGCGACCTGGACGAGGCGGTGCGGTGCTACCGGGCCGCGCTGCCCCTGTACCGGGTCAGCGGCGACCGGTTCGAGGAGGCGGCGACGCTCGAACGGCTCGGCGACACCCACGAGGTGCTGGGCGACCGGGCCGAGGCGCGGCGGACGTGGGCGGACGCGCTGGCGATCCTGGAGGACATCGGGCACAGCGCGGTCGAGCGGGTCCGCGGGAAGCTGGCCGCGGCGCCGTGAGCCGGCCCCGGGGTGGATAACGGAACGCGCGCGACCCGCCACCGGACGTAAACTCACCACTCTCAAGGGGGGAGTGGGATGGCGGTCCTGGTCGCGCTCGCGGGGCACCGGGCGGCGGTCGCGTGATCGGGTTCGACGTGCCGGGGGCGGCCCCGCGGCCCCCTCGCGGCGCGCTCGCGCGGGACGGGGGAGCTCGTGGCGGTTGAGTTCGGTGTCCTGGGTCCGCTGTGCGTGAAGGTGGACGGCCGGGTGGTGCCGGTGCCCGCGGGCCGGGTGCGGGTGCTGCTGGCCGCGCTGCTGCTGCACGCCGACGAGGTCGTGCCGGCCGACCGGCTGGTGGAGTGGCTGTGGGACGACGCGCCGCCCAACCCGCGGCGGGCCAGGGCGACGCTGCAGATGGTGGTGACCCGGCTGCGGCAGGCGCTGGGCGAGGTCAACGTGGTGCGCACGGCCGGCGCGGGCTACGTCGCCGACGTGCCGCCGGGGAGCCTGGACCTGCACCGCTACCGGGACCTGGTGGCGCGCGGGCGGTACGCCGAGGCGCTGGCGGTGTGGCGGGGCGAGCCGCTGCCGGACGTGCGGTCGGACCTGCTGCACCGCGAGGAGGTCGCGCCGCTGCTGGAGCACCGCCTGGACGTGCTGGAGAAGCGCGTCGGGGCCGACCTGGCCGCCGGGCGGGCCCGCGAGGTGGTGGAGGAGCTGCGCGCGCTGACCCGGCGGTACCCGCTGCGCGAGAGCTTCTGGGCGCAGCTGGTGACCGCGCTGCACCGCGCCGACCGGCAGGCCGAGGCGCTGGCCGCGTACCAGGAGGTGCGCGCGCACCTGGCCCGCGAGCTGGGCGTCGAGCCGGGGCCCGCGCTGCGGGAGGCGCACCGGCAGGTGCTGGGCACCGGTGCGGTCGTGCCGCCGCGACCGGGCGTGCCGCGCGGGCTGCCCGCGGCGCCGCGGGTGTTCGTCGGCAGGCAGCGGGCGCTGCGCGAGCTGGACGCCGCCGCGGCCGGCCCGGCGATGGTCATCGCGGCGATCAGCGGTCCGGCGGGCGTCGGCAAGACCGCGCTCGCGGTCCACTGGGCGCACCGGGCCGCCGGCCGCTACCCGGACGGGCAGCTCTACGCGAACCTGCGCGGCTTCGACCCGTCCGGGCAGCCGGTGTCGCCGTCCGACGTGCTGGGCTCCTTCCTGGAGGCGCTGGACGTGCCGCCCGGCCGCATCCCGGCCGCGCTGGAGGCCCGCGCCTCGCTCTACCGCAGCCTGCTCGCCGACCGGGCCGTGCTGGTGCTGCTGGACAACGCCCGCGACGTCGACCAGGTCCGGCCGCTGCTGCCGGGTTCGCCGGGCTGCCTGGCCCTGGTCACCAGCCGCGACCGGCTCATCGGGCTCGTGGTGCAGGAGGGCGCCCGGCCGGTGCGCCTGGACCTGTTCAGCCCCGAGGAGTCCGCCCAGCTGCTGGAGGCGGCCGCGGGCCCGGGCCGGACCGCGGCCGAGCCGGAGGCGGTCGACCAGCTCGTCGCCCGGTGCGCGGGCCTGCCGCTGGCCCTGGCGGTGGTGGCCGCCCGCACGGCCACCTCACCGGTCGCGTCGCTGCGGGCGCTGGTCGAGGAGCTGGAGTGCTGCGGCCCGCTGGACGTCCTGGACACCGGCGACCGGCTCACCGCGGTCCGCGACGTCTTCTCCTGGTCCTACCAGCACCTGGGCGACGCGGCGGCGCGCGTGTTCCGGCTGCTGGGCCTGAGCCCAGGTCCGGACATCTCGCTGCCCGCCACCGCGAGCCTGGCCGCGCTGCCGGTCGGCGAGGCCCGCCGGGCGCTGGCCGAGCTGGCGCAGGCCCACCTGGTCACCGAGCACGCGCCCGGCCGGTACACCGCGCACGACCTGCTGCGCGCCTACGCCGCCGACCGGGCCGCGGCCGAGCTGACCGGCGCCGAGGTCCGGGCGGCCCGGCTCCGGCTGCTCGACCACTTCCTGCACACCGCCGAGCACGTGGACCGGGTGCTCTACCCGCAGCGCGAGCCGGTGGACCTGCCCCCGGCGGCCGACGGCGTGGTGCCCGAGCGCGTCGGCTCGCACGCCGAGGCGCTGACCTGGTTCCGGGGCGAGCTGCGCACGCTGATCGCGGTGGTCGGGTACGCCGCCGAGCACGGCTTCGACGGCCACGCGTGGCGGATACCCCTGTGCATGGCGACGTTCCTGCACTCCGGCGGCCACTGGCCGGAGTGGCTGGAGGTGTGCGGCGCCGGCCTGGCCGCGGCCGGGCGGCTGGGCGACGCGCACGGCAGCGCGCACATGCACCGCGGCCTGGGGCGGGCCAACGCGCTGCTGCACAACTGGGCCGAGGCGGAGCAGCGGCTGGGCGCGGCGCTGGAGCTGTTCCGGGAGGTCGGCGACCGGGCCGGGGAGGCGTACGTGCTGGTGAACCTGGCCGGGAGCCTGGAGCTGAGGTCCCGGCCCGCCGAGGCGCTGCCGCTGGACCTGCGCGCGCTGGAGCTGTTCCGCGAGCTGGGGCACGTGCCGGGGCAGGCGCGGGCGTTCACCGCCATCGGGTACCTGCACCACGAGCTGGGCAACCTCGACGAGGCGGTGCGGTACGCGGAGGCCGCGATCGAGCTGTACGAGAGCATCACCGACCTGCCCGGCCAGGCCGCCGCCCTGGAGAACCTGGGCCTGGCCCACCGCGAGCTGGGGCGGCTGGAGGAGGCGGTGGTGTCCCAGCGGCGCGCGCTGGAGCTGTTCGCGAAGTCGGGCGACCGCTACTACGAGGCGGGCGCGTGGAGCGGGCTGGCCGAGACCCACCGGCGCCTGGGCGACCCGGGCGCGGCGCGCGAGGCGCTGCGCAACGCGCTGGCCGCGTTCGAGGAGCTGCGCCACCCGCACGCCGAGGAGGTGCGCGCGCGGCTGGAGGCGCTGGGGTGACCGGCGCGGGGGCGGTGCCGCCGCCGGGCGCCGGCCGGTGGGATGGCGTGACCAGCCGACGCGGCGGGGCGTTGGTGGGGTATGCATGTGCGGGCAGGGCGACCCCGGCCGGCGAGGGGATGACGGATGAGCTTGCGCGTGGCGGTGGACTTCGGCACGTCCAGCACCTGCGTCGCCATGTCCCTGGACGGGCGCGAGCCGCAGGTGGTGGTGGTCGACGGCCAGCCGATCGTGCCGTCGGCGGTGTTCGCCGCGGCCGACGGCACGCTGTTCGTGGGCCAGGAGGCCGAGCGCCAGGCGGCGGTGGACCCCTCGCGCTACGAGCCGCACCCCAAGCGCCGGGTCGACGAGGGCGAGCTGCTGCTGGGCACCAGCGTGCTGCCGGTGGCGGAGGTGGTGCGGGCGGTGCTGGCGCGGGCGGTGGGCGAGGCGCGCCGGGTGGCCGGCCGCGACCGGGTCGACCTGCTGGTGCTCACCCACCCCGCGGACTGGGGCGCGATGCGCACCCGCGTGCTGCTGCAAGCCGCCCGCGGCCTGGCCCAGGAGGTGCGGCTGGTGCCCGAGCCGGTCGCGGCGGCGGTCCACCACTCGGCCACCCACGCCGTGCCGGACGGTGCCGCGCTGGCAGTGCTCGACCTGGGCGGCGGCACGGTGGACGCGAGCGTGGTGGTGCGGCGCGGCGGCGCGTTCCGGGTGCTGGCCACCAAGGGCGACCCCGGGTTCGGCGGCGCGGACGTCGACCAGGCGCTGCTGGAGCACGTCGGCTCGCTGGTCGCGCCGAACGACCCGGAGGCGTGGCGGCGGCTGGTCGAGGGCCGCGAGCTGGCCGACCGCCGCAAGCGCCGGGTGCTGCGGCAGGACGTGCGCGGCGCCAAGGAGACGCTGTCCCGGCACGCCTACACCGACGTGCCGATGCCGCCGCCGTTCCCCGACGCGCACGTCACCCGCACCGACCTGGAGCGCCTGGTCACCGCGCCGCTGACCCGGGCCGCCGCGCTGGTGGTCGGCGCGGTGCGCGACGCGGGCCTGGAGCCGCGCGAGCTGGCGGCCGTGTTCCTGGTCGGCGGGTCCAGCCGCATCCCGCTGGTGGCGCGGCTGGTGCTGGAGCAGTCCGGGGTGGTGCCCACGAGCATCGACCAGCCGGAGACCGTGGTGGCGCGCGGCGCGCTGCGGGCGGTGGGCGCGGACCCGATGCGCACCGGCGCCCTGCCGCCGCCGGGCGAGGTGACCCAGCGGATCACCGAGGACAGCACCCGCAAGATCACCCGGCGGTTGACCGCGCCGCGGACCGCGTTCCCGCCGCAGGGCCACTTCCCGCCGCCGCTGCCACCCGCGCCGCCGCCGCGCCGCAGCCGGGTGCCGCTGGTGGTGGCGGGCTCGGTGGTGCTGCTGGCCGCGATCGGCGGTTCCGTGGCCTACGCGCTGAGCCGGGGCGAGGAGGGCACGCCCGGGCCGACCACCACGTCCGCGTCGAACGCGGGGAAGACCGTCGCGCAGTACGACTACAGCTTCACCGCCCCGGCGGGCTGGGAGCAGACCGGCGGGCAGGTGGAGACCCGCAAGGTGCTGCTGGAACCGGAGTCCGGCGGTGCGGACCTGGAGGCCATCGCGGTGCAGGAGCAGAAGCTCAGCTACGACTCCTCCCGGGAACCCGAGCGGGCCCGCGACGAGCTGCGCCGGCTCTACGACAAGGGCACGGGTCTGTCCGGTTTCGACCCTTCCGCCACCTTCGCGGGCAAGGATGTCGTTTACTACCGGGAAACGGCCGGCACGACGACCATCGACTGGTACGTGCTGTTCCAGGACGCCTTCCAGGTCAGCGTCGGCTGCCAGTACCCCCGGGACGGGGGCGACCGGGTGCGCCCCGCGTGCGAGCAGGTCGTCCGCACGCTGACCGTGACCAGTTGAACCCTCGCAGGGAGGACGATGAGCGCCATCTCGGACGCCGCGGCCAGGTTCCGCGCCGACCTCGACGCCGCCGTCACCAGGGCCCGCCGCGCCGCCGCGGCGGCCGGTGACCGGACCGCCGCCCAGCGCGAGCGCAACCGCGGGCTCGCCGAGCGGGCGCGCGGGCGCGCGGTGCGACCAGGGGACCACGCGGCCACGTCGGCGGACGTCCAGCGCGTCGCCGACGGGTTCCGCCGGGACCGCGGCCTGCCCGTGGAGGCGCTGCCGCCCGCCGCCGAACTGCTCTCCCCGCCGAAATCGCGAGAGCAAATGGACGCGAATGCAAATTCGGCACCCCCGCCGCCGCGGCTCGGTTCTCGACCGCCGGCCGGGCCGAAGGGGCAACTGCCCGTCGACACCCCCGATGACGAGGACTTTTCGCAAGCGCGAATCCTCTACTGACGCCGTTTGCGGTCAGAAACGTTTACGAGCGCAACTACTTCCGGGAAAGTCGCGACAGGGTGGAACCGGTCGTGGCAGGGTCTGCGTCGGATGAGGCGTACCAACCAAGAACGCCTTCGAAGACCTAGGGGGTCGCACCCATGGCCGGTTTCTCCACTGGACATGAAGAGCTCGTCCAGGCGGGCAAGGACATCGTCGACACGAACGGGAACGTCCAGGGCATCCTGAACAACCTGGAGGGCACCGTCGAGGCCCTGGCCAGCACCTGGTCCGGTAGCGCCCGCATCGCGTTCGACAAGCTGATGGAGCGCTTCAACGCCGACGCCGCGAAGCTCCAGAAGGCGCTGCTGGACATCGCCGAGCAGATGAGCGGCACCGCGGCCACCTACATGGAGCAGGAAGAGCAGCAGTCGCAGGAGATGTCCACCATCCTGGGCCGCCTCGGCAACTGACGGGTGAAATTCACCACCCGTTTCCACTCCACCCGTTTCGACTTCCTGACTTCACTTCCGAGGGGACATCATGGTTGACGCCAACCTCATCAAGGTCAGCTTCGCCGACATGGCCAGCGCGGCCTCCGACATCACCAGCCAGGCCAACCAGGTCCAGTCCGAGCTGGACAACCTGAAGAGCCGCCTGGCCCCGGTCATCGCCCAGTGGGACGGTAACGCGTCCGGCTCGTACCAGGCCGCGCAGCAGGCGTGGGACGAGGCCGCCGCCGGCCTCCAGCAGGTCATGGCGACCATCGGTGTGGCCGTGCAGCAGGCCGGCGAGGCGTACCAGGCCGCCGAGCAGAAGAACACCAGCCGCTGGGGCGGCTGAGCCCTCCGCCGCGGGCGTTCCGCGGGCCCCGGGACCCGGATCGGGTCCCGGGGCCCGCGTGTGTTCGCCGGTGCTCCCGCGAGGGGCGCGCCCGAGGTGGGCCGCGGGGTCCGCGGACCCGGCGGGGTCCGCCGCTGGGCGCGCCGGTCCCCTCGCGGGAGCGCGCGCGGGGCACGCCGTCGCCCGGTGCCGCTGCTGCCCGGTGTCACTGCTGGCCCGCCCGGTGCCGCCGTCTCCCGGCGAGCCCCCGACGAGTCGCCCGCCCGACGGCTGAACGGCTCCACCGCCGGGTGTGGCGCGGCTCACTTCCGGGCGGATCCGAGGCGTCACCCCGCTCTATAACGGGGCCCGTTTTGACCCTCCCCGACCCACCCGGTATCTTCCTACGTTGTTGTGCGGTACTCGGTGCGCACTAGCGCGCCTGTGTTCTGGTCTTCTGCCCACCTGGGGTCTCCGGCCTGAGCAACCGCCGCAATGACCCCAGACGCAAGTGACGACGAGGTAGACCCGTGCGCACGTACAGCCCGAAGCCCGGCGAGGTGACCCGAGCCTGGCACGTGATCGACGCCCAGGACGTGGTGCTCGGTCGGCTCGCCACCCAGGCCGCGACGCTGCTGCGCGGCAAGCACAAGCCGACTTACGCCCCCCACGTTGACACCGGTGACTTCGTCATCGTCATCAACGCGGACAAGGTGGCGCTGACCGGCAAGAAGCGCGATCAGGAGTTCGTGTACCACCACTCCGGCTTCCCCGGTGGCCTGCGCCAGCGGTCCTTCGGCGAGGTGCTCGACACCCGTGCCGACCGGCTGGTCGAGAAGGCGATCAAGGGCATGCTGCCCAAGAACCGCCTCGGTCGCGCGATGGCGGCCAAGCTCAAGGTCTACACGGGCCCGGACCACCCGCACGCTGCGCAGCAGCCGCAGCCGTTCGAGATCAAGAAGGTCGCCCAGTGACCGAGCCGCAGCAGACCGAGGACATCGACGTGACCACCCCCGAGGCCGACTTCGACGCCGACGTCGTCGAGACGACCGATGTCGACGAGACCACCGACGCCGAGGCCGTCGAGGCCGAGGAGGAGGCGGCGCCCGTCGTCCGCCACACTCTCAACGCGGGTGCGCACCACCTGGCGCAGACCGTGGGCCGCCGCAAGGAGGCCGTCGTCCGCGTCCGGCTCATCCCGGGCACCGGCAAGTTCACCCTGAACGGGAAGTCGCTGGAGCAGTACTTCCCGAACAAGGTGCACCAGCAGCTCATCCGCGAGCCCCTGGTGACCACCGAGAAGCCCGAGACCTTCGACGTCGTGGCGAACCTGCGCGGCGGCGGCACCACCGGCCAGGCCGGTGCGCTGCGCCTCGCGATCGCCCGCGCGCTGGTCGCCGTGGACTCCGAGGACCGCCCGGTGCTGAAGAAGGCCGGCTTCCTCACCCGCGACCCCCGGGTCAAGGAGCGGAAGAAGTACGGTCTGAAGAAGGCCCGCAAGGCGCCTCAGTACAGCAAGCGCTGACCCCCACCGGGTCCGGCGAGCACCACACTGCGGGAGCAGCCAGTTCTTCGTCGAACTGCTGCTCCCGCAGTGCTTTTTCTCCCCCTGTCGCGCATTTCACGTGGAGGTCACGGCGATCATGGCCCGCCTGTTCGGCACCGACGGCGTACGCGGACTCGCCAACGGGGACCTGACCCCCGAGCTCGCGCTGTCCATCGCCGCCTCGGCGGCGCGCGTGCTGGCCGAGCACGACCGCTCGCACCGCCCGGTCGCGGTGGTCGGCCGCGACCCGCGGGCCAGCGGCGAGATGCTGGAGGCCGCCGTGGTGGCGGGCCTGGCGTCGGCGGGCGCCGACGTGCTGCGCGCCGGCGTGCTGCCCACGCCCGCCGTGGCGTACCTGGTGTCCGCGCTGGGCGCCGACCTGGGCGTGATGATCTCCGCCTCGCACAACCCGATGCCCGACAACGGCATCAAGCTCTTCGCCGCGGGCGGGCACAAGCTGCCCGACGCCGTGGAGGACGAGATCGAGCAGAAGATGGGCGAACGGGTCCGCCCGACCGGCGCGGGCGTCGGCCGGGTGCGCGACGTCGAGGACGCCGAGGGCCAGTACGTGCAGCACCTGCTGAA
Source organism: Saccharothrix syringae (assembly GCF_009498035.1). Taxonomy (NCBI): domain Bacteria; kingdom Bacillati; phylum Actinomycetota; class Actinomycetes; order Pseudonocardiales; family Pseudonocardiaceae; genus Saccharothrix; species Saccharothrix syringae. The sequence continues at coordinate 10,356,014 of NZ_CP034550.1, read as the reverse complement.
GGTGACGCCGCACCGCCTGGAGGGCCTGAAGGTCGTGGTGGACTGCGCCAACGGCGCCGCGTTCGCGGCCGCGCCGGACGCCTACCGCCGCGCGGGCGCCGAGGTGGTCGAGATCCACGCCGCCCCGGACGGCCTCAACATCAACGACGGCTGCGGCTCCACCCACCTGGACCAGGTGCGCGCGGCCGTGGTCGAGCACGGCGCCGACCTGGGCATCGCGCACGACGGCGACGCCGACCGCTGCCTGGCCGTGGACGCGAACGGCGAGGTCGTCGACGGCGACCAGATCATGGCCGTGCTGGCGCTGGCCATGAAGGACTCGGGCGAGCTGACCGACAACACCCTGGTCGCCACCGTGATGAGCAACCTGGGCCTGCACATCGCGATGCGCGAGGCGGGCATCGCGCTGCGGACCACCGCGGTCGGCGACCGGTACGTGCTGGAGGAGCTGCGCGCGGGCGGCTACGCGCTGGGCGGCGAGCAGTCGGGGCACGTGGTGCTGCCCGCGCACGCCACCACCGGCGACGGCCTGCTGACCGCGCTGCGCCTGATGGCGCGCATGGCCGAGACCGGCCGGTCGCTGGCCGAGCTGGCGGGCGTGCTGCGCCGGCTGCCGCAGGTGCTGGTCAACGTCGTGGTGTCGGACAAGGCCGCGGTGGCGCGGGCCGCCGAGGTCGCGGAGGCCGTGGCCGCGGTGGAGGCCGAGCTGGGCGACACCGGCCGGGTGCTGCTGCGCCCGTCGGGCACCGAGCAGCTGGTGCGGGTGATGGTCGAGGCGCCGACGCACGAGCTGGCGGAGGCCACCGCGCAGCGGCTCGCGGGGGTCGTCTCCTCGGTACGCTGAACCCCGAACGGGGGTGTGCCGATGCCGAACATCGGACCGACTGAGCTGCTCGTCTTCGTACTCGTGCTGGCCGTGGTCGCGGTCGTGGTGGTCGTGGTGACCACCAGGAAGCGGGGGCGGCAGCAGTTCCCGCCGGGGCACCACCCGTACCCGCCGCAGGGCGGTCCCCAGCAGCCGGGCTACGGGCCGCCACCCGGTTACGGGCCGCCGCCGGGGTACGGGCCGCCGCCGGGGTACGGCCGGCAGGGCTACCCGCAGCAGGGGTACGGGCAGCAGGGGCCCGGTCAGCCGGGTTACGGTCCGCCCCAGCCCGGCCAGGGCCCCGGCTACCCGGGCCAAGGCCCGGACCAGCCCGGTCAGCCGCCCCACCAGGGCTGAGCCTGCTTCGCTAAGGCAACCAACTCCGCCGAACGGCCCTTGCCCGCCGGCCCCGCCTGCGATCCTGGGTCGGAACCCGGAACGGCACGGTCGCGTCTGACCGGGGACGAAGGGGAGGCACCAGCGCATGTCGGGCTACCAGGCGAACGCGGGCGAGATGATGTCGTCCGCGACGACGATCCAAGGCGTCGCGGGCGACATCGAGGAGTACAAGAACAAGGTGACCTCCAGCGCGGTCACGGCCAAGGACTTCGGCCGTGAGCACACCGCCGGTGGTTCCCGCTACCTCGCCGGCCTGCCGAAGATCGCCGAGGCGATCGGCGCGCACGCGGCCGCGGTGCGCGGCCTGGCCGACAAGCTCCGCGAGTCGGCCAACGGCTACGACTGGTCCGACCAGGGCAACGCCGGCACCTTCGCGAACACCGGGAACCAGTGATGGGCGCGCCTTCCTGGGAAGACGTCAAGAAGGTCGTCGACGACCCGTCGGTCCCGCACGACCAGAAGAAGGCCCTGCTGGAGGCTTACTACGTGGCCGACGCCGAGGGCAACATCCTCGGCGGCACGCACAACGACGAGCTGGAGGAGTACCTCGACGACTACGACGTCTCGTGGGGCGACGGCTTCGGCCAGTCGTTCTCCAACGCGATGCCGTGGTCGGACAGCTCCGAGGACCGCCTGAACAACGCCTACGACCAGGCGAAGAAGTCCTACGACGACGGTCACAAGAAGTACGACCAGCACAACCAGGACAAGAAGGCGGGCCAGGACGCGCTGGCAGGCTCCGAGCAGCGCGCCTCCGACGGCGGCGCCGGGGTCGGCAACTCGAACGACCTGCTGGACGCGGGCAAGCCCGGGCTGCGCTACTTCGAGAACTTCCTGCCGGTGTACGAGAAGGCCAAGAGCGTCATCGGCGTCGGCACGACCGTGGACACCTCGGTCGACAACATGCGCAAGCGCTACGACGAGCAGCGCGACATCGACTTCCACAAGATCGACATCGACATCGTGGAGCTGCGCCAGGTCGCGACCGACACGCGCAACCGCCAGGCCGACGCCGAGCGGTCGATGGGCAAGGTCTGGGCGAACTGGACCGGTGCCTCCGCGGACAACTCGCGCCGCGTGGTCACCGACATGTCCCGCAAGGCCGCCGCGCACGCCGACGCCATCGACCACATCGCCGAGGTCACCAGGGCCACGTGCCACACGGTGTCCGGGCTGGTCAACACCAAGGCGCGGACGATCCTGGAGGGCGTCGGCAGCGTCTACGACATCGCGGGCCTGAGCCCCGAGCAGATCGAGCAGGTCGTGCAGGGCGCGACCAGCGACGACGAGAGCCTGCTGCGGCGCGTGGCCGGGTTCGTGAACTTCCAGATCGACGACGGCGCGTGCGACGGCGACGTGTGGAAGGAGGAGGTCCGCAAGAAGTCGCGCGAGTGGCTGCAGACCACCTTCCACGGCGACGTGGACTCGAAGTGGAAGCTGTTCGACGAGACCTGCAAGACCACCAAGGAGTCGGTGGACAAGGCGTGGGAGGAGCTGGGCAAGCAGCTCGACGCCTTCAACACCAAGCCGTTCGACCCGGCCAAGGAGGAGCAGCCCGCCGACAAGCCGTCCGACAAGCCCGGCAACACCGGCGGCGGTGACAAGCCCGGTGGCGGTGGCGGCACGCCCGGTGGCGGCGGCGGCACCCCGGGCGGCGGCGGTGGGACCCCCGGCGGTGGCGGCGGGGGCACGCCGGAGATCCCGAAGGTGGAGAACCCGCTCGACAAGGACGGCGACGGCAAGCCCGACATGCCGGGCGACCTGGACGGCGACGGCAAGCCCGACGACCTCGACGGCGACGGCAAGGCCGACACCCCCGACGGGCTGAAGTCGGGGGACGAGGCGCCGGAGACGGTCACCATCCACAGCGGCGACAACGAGATCAAGGTCACCGAGCCGGACGCCGACGGCCAGGTGATGATCACCGTCGACACGCCGGCCGGCGAGCCGAAGACCTACCAGGTCGACTTCAGCGCGAACCCGGACGCGGCCAAGGCCCTGATGGGGCAGAACGGCGCGGCGGCCCTGGCGGGCGCGCTGGGCGGCGCGACCCCCGTCTCGGCGGCCGGGACTCCCGGCGCGCAGCCGGTGCAGGCCGGCGGGGCCGGTCCGGGCGAGGTCACCCAGGTGCAGGCGGGTGCGGACGGCAAGGCGCTGATCGAGGTGGACGGCCTGGCGATCACCGCCGAGGTCGACCCGCTGACCGGCGAGATCAACCTGACCGTGGACGACGGCGACGGCTCGCCCGAGCGGTACGGCGTGGAGTTCGGCGAGGACGAGCCCGCGCGGGACCTGCCCGGTGACCTGGGTCGGCCGGATGCCGCCGTGCTGGGCCCGGCCGTGGTCGAGTCCTCGGTCACGACGATGCCCGCTGACGCCGATGTGCTCGGTCCGGCCGTGGTCGAGTCCCCGGTGACGACGATGCCCGCTGACGCCGATGTGCTCGGCCCGGCTGCCGTCGAGTCCCCCGTCACGACGATGCCGGCCGACGCCGCCGTGCTCGGCCCGGCCGTCGAGCAGGTCTGGACCCAGCCCGCGCCCGCGTTCACCGAGCCCGGCTTCGCCCCCGTCGCGGACGCGAACCAGGGCTTCACCCCACCGCAGGGCTTCGCGCCGGTCCAGGACTTCGGCCCGGGTCAGGGCTTCGCGCCCGGCCAGGGTCACGGCCCCGGTCAGGGCTTCGCGCCCGGCCAGGGTTTCGGCCCGTCCTTCGGCGAACCCCTGGTCGCCTCCTCCGACGACAGCGGCGTCACCCGCGCCTCGGGCGCGTCGATCTTCGGCGGCTCGTCGGGCTTCAACGGCGCGGACTCCGTGCTCGGCGGTTCGAGCGCGTCCGGCCAGGACAGCCCGTGGAGCCCGCCGTCGTCCGCGGCGGAGCAGGGCCTGGCCGACACCAACGCCTCCCAGGCGGGCCAGGCCGGTTCCGCGACCCTGCCGTCCATGCAGGACGGCACGGGCCAGCCCGCCGGCTCGCCCGCCGGCGGCGGCATGATGGGCGGGGGCATGATGGGCGGCGGCATGGCCGGCGGCGGTCACCAGCAGGGCGGCGGCGACACCGAGCGGAGCAGCAGCTCCGGCCAGTGGCGCACCACCGGCTCGCTGTTCGACGACGACGACGTGAGCATGCAGCGGCTGAGCGGCCTGCTCGGCGAGGACCGCCGGTGACCGGCTTCGACTGGGGGAGGGTGCGTGTCTGACCTCGACTCGCTGGAGAGCGTCAAGCGGCGCCTCGAAGGCATCAGGTCCGAGCACTCGGCGCGGATGGAGCTGGTCGCGCGCAAGTTCGAGGAGTCGAACAAGGCGACGGCCGAGAGCCACGAGAAGTTCGTCGAGAAGGAGAAGCGGCTGGTCGAGCGCCTGCGCGAGATGGCGAAGGCGCAGCGCGAGCAGGCCGCCAACCGGAACAAGCCGAAGGAGTACGCCTTCGGCCCGGAGGACGACGAACCGGTGGTCGACGAGCTGGCCCAGGAGCTGGCGGCGCTGGAGCGGACCCGCGCCGCGCACGCCGCGCCCCAGTCCCCGGAGGGCTCGTTCCTCCAGGCCCCGACCACCCAGCCGACGCCGTGGGGACGCACCCCGAGCGGCCCGCCGGTGCCGCCGCCACCGCCGGTGCAGCCCGCGCGCCCCCCGGCCGCCCCGCCCCGCCGCCGCCCGCAACCGGTCGACGACGACGACGATTTCGGCGGCCAGAGCTGGCTGACCTGACGACGACGGGGTGCCCTGCCGAGCGGGGCACCCCGTCGTCGTCAGGCCGCCGGGGGTGACGTTCCTCCCACGTACCCGCGGGGCGTGACCGACGTCAGCGACCCACCAGCGGAGGCCGTTGGTAGGCCAGCAGGGCGCCCTTCACGTCGCCCTCCAGCAGCGCGTCCCACTGCCGCTCGCCCTTGACCACCCGCAGCAGGAACGCCGTGGTCAGGGCCTTGGCCAGCCGCTGCGCCGACCGCTCGCCCCTCCCGTCCAGCAGCAGCTCGCTCCAGTGCCGCCCCTCGGCGAACCCGAGGTGGCTGGCCTTGGGCAGCGTCCGCAGCTGCACGGGCCCCTGCCACGCCTCGGCGATGGCCTCCGCGTGCCCGACGGGTGGTGCGATGCGGTCCTCGCCGGCCGCCAGGTGCAGGCCGGGCACGCCGACCCGCCGGGCGGCGTCGAGGGCCGACGGGCGGGTCTCCGACGCGGCGAACGTCACCACGGCCCGCACCCGCCGGTCGTCCGCGGCGGCCAGCACCGCCGCGCCGCCGCCCATGGAGTGGCCCGCGACGGCCAGCCGCTCGGGGTCCACGCTGATGTCGCCGTCGCCCAGCCGCACGCCGGTGCAGACGTCGAGCGCCGTGCGCAGGTTGGCGGCCAGCAGCCTGGCCGACATCAGCGGGCCGCGCTGGGTGGCGGGCGCGGCGGCCACGAAGCCCCACGACGCCAGGTGGCGCAGCAGCGCCCGGTAGCGCTCGACCGGCTGCAACCAGCCGTGGCCGAAGGCCACGGCGGGCAGGCCGAGGCCGGAGGCGGGGGTGTAGACCAGGCCGGGTAGGCCCACCAGGGCGAGGTCGCCGCGCAGCACCGCGTGCTCGCCGGGCCTGCTGAGCTGGTCGAGCACCTGCTTCGCCGAGTAGCCGCTCACCGCGTGAACGGTAGTCGATCGGCACCGACCGCCGCATACCGCGATTGGTCTATACCAAATTGGAGGCCGACCAGCGGAAACGGGCGCGAGTGGGCCTCGTGGACCGCCCCGCTGGTCTGGTTACGCTGTGCGGCGTGTGCGGAATCGTGGGATATGTGGGACACCGCCCGGCGCTGGACGTCGTGCTCGACGGCCTGCGGCGGCTGGAGTACCGGGGTTACGACTCGGCCGGCGTGGCCGTGCTCGACGGCGCGGGCGGCCTGGCCGTCGAGCGCCGGGCCGGTCGCCTGACCAACCTGGAGGCGCGCCTGGACGAGGTCGGCCGCGACACCTTCACCGGCACCGCGGGCATGGGGCACACCCGGTGGGCCACCCACGGCGCGCCGGTCGACCGCAACTCCCACCCGCACCGCGACGTGACCGGCCGGGTCGCGGTCGTGCACAACGGCATCATCGAGAACTTCGCCGCCCTCCGCGCCGAGCTGGAGGCCGACGGCGTGGAGATGGCCAGCGACACCGACACCGAGACCACCGCGCACCTCATCGCCCGCGCCTACGACGACGGCGGCACCAGGGGCGACCTGGCCGCCAGCGTGCGCGCCGTGGTGCGCCGCCTGGAGGGCGCGTTCACCCTCGTGGTCACCCACGCCGAGCAGCCGGACCTGGTGGTGGCCGCCCGCCGGTCCTCGCCGCTGGTGGTCGGCGTCGGCGAGGGCGAGACCTTCGTCGCCAGCGACGTGTCCGCGTTCATCGAGCACACCCGCGAGGCCGTGGAGCTGGGCCAGGACCAGGTCGTGGTGATCGACCGCGACGGCTACACCGTGACCGACTTCGAGGGCGGGGAGGCCGCGGCCAAGCCGTTCACGGTCAACTGGGACCTGTCCGCCGCCGAGAAGGGCGGCCACGAGTACTTCATGCTCAAGGAGATCGAGGAGCAGCCCGAGGCGCTGGCGAACACGCTGCGCGGGCACTTCGCCGACGGCCGGATCGTGCTGGACGAGCAGCGGCTGTCCGACCAGGACCTGCGCGACGTGGACAAGGTCTTCGTGGTCGCCTGCGGTTCGGCCTACCACTCCGGCCTGGTCGCCAAGTACGCCATCGAGCACTGGACCCGGCTGCCCGTCGAGGTCGAGCTGGCCAGCGAGTTCCGCTACCGGGACCCGGTGCTCGACCGCGACACCCTGGTGGTGGCGGTGTCCCAGTCCGGCGAGACCGCCGACACCCTGGAGGCGGTCCGGCACGCCCGCGCGCAGAAGGCCCGCGTGCTGGCGGTGTGCAACACCAACGGCGCGCAGATCCCGCGCGAGTCCGACGCCGTGCTCTACACGCACGCGGGCCCGGAGATCGGCGTCGCGTCCACCAAGGCGTTCCTCGCCCAGATCGCGGCGAACTACCTGGTCGGCCTGGCCCTGGCGCAGGCGCGCGGCACCAAGTACCCCGACGAGGTGGCCCGCGAGTTCCACGAGCTGGAGGGCGCGGCGGCGGCCGTGCAGAAGGTGCTGGGCACGGTCGAGCAGGTCCGCGAGCTGGGGCGGCGGCTGGCCGACTCCAAGGCGGTGCTGTTCCTGGGCAGGCACGTCGGCTACCCGGTGGCCCTGGAGGGCGCGCTCAAGCTCAAGGAGCTGGCGTACATGCACGCCGAGGGCTTCGCGGCGGGCGAGCTCAAGCACGGCCCGATCGCGCTGATCGAGGAGGACCTGCCGGTCGTCGTGGTGATGCCCTCGCCCAAGGGCCGCGCGGTGCTGCACTCCAAGCTCGTGTCGAACATCTCCGAGATCCAGGCGCGCGGCGCGCGGACCATCGTGATCGCCGAGGAGGGCGACGAGACGGTTCGCCCGTTCGCGGATCACCTGATCGAGGTACCCGCGGTGCCGACGCTGCTCCAGCCGCTGGTCTCCACGGTGCCGCTGCAGGTGCTGGCCGCGGAGATCGCGCGCAGCCGGGGTTACGACGTGGACAAGCCGCGCAACCTCGCCAAGTCCGTCACGGTCGAGTAGGGCAGGCTGGGGCGCCGTGCGGGGTCTGTGGACGACGGCTCGGGTCAGGTCGGCGGAGGAGCGCGTGCTGGCGGCGACGCCGCCGGGCGCGCTGATGCGGCGCGCGGCGCTCGGCGTGGCCGCGGTCGCGCTGGAGCTGCTGGGCGGCGGGCGGCGGGTCGGCCTGCTGGTCGGCTCGGGCAACAACGGCGGCGACGCCCTCTGGGCGGGCTACTACCTGCGCAAGCGCGGGGTGGCCGTGTTCGCGGTGCTGCTGTCGCCCGACAAGGCGCACGCCGAGGGCCTGGCCGCGTTCCGGCGCGCCGGCGGTCGCGTGGTGGACCGGCTGCCGCCGGTCGACCTGGCCGTCGACGGCATCGTGGGCCTGTCCGCCCGCGGCCCGCTGCGCCCGGACGCCGCCGCGCACGTCGCCGACCTGGACGCGCCCGTGCTGGCCGTGGACCTGCCCAGCGGGATCGACCCGGACACCGGCGCGGCACCGGGGCCGCACGTGCGCGCCCGCGCCACCGTCACGTTCGGCTGCCTCAAGCCGGTGCACGCGCTGGCCGACTGCGGCGAGGTGCGGCTGGTCGACCTCGGCCTGGGCCCCGAGCTGGGCGGCCCGGACCTGCTGGAGCTGGAGCCGGAGGACGTCGGCGCGGCCTGGCCCGTGCCCGGCCCGGAGTCGGACAAGTACACCCAGGGCGTGACCGGCGTCGCGGCCGGCTCGGCCACCTACCCGGGCGCCGCGGTGCTGGCCACCGGCGCGGCCGTGCTGGCCACCTCCGGCATGGTCCGCTACGCGGGCGCGGCCGCCGAGGCGGTGCGGGCCCGCTGGCCGGAGGCCATCTGCACCGGCTCGATCACCGACGCGGGCCGCGTGCAGGCGTGGGTCGCCGGTCCCGGCCTGGGCACCGGCCTCGGCTCGGAGGCGGTCCTGCGCACCGTGCTGGAGGCGGGCGTGCCGGTGTGCGCGGACGCCGACGCGATCACCATGCTGGCCAACAACCCGGACCTCTGGGACGCCCGGGACCCCGACACGCCCCTGGTGCTGACCCCGCACGACCGCGAGTACGAGCGCCTGGCGGGCCCGGTGGGCGAGGACCGGGTGGCCGCCGCCCGGCGCGCCGCCGAGAAGTTCCGCGCCGTGGTGCTGCTCAAGGGCCACGTCACGGTGGTCGCCGGCCCGGACGGCCGCACCCTGGTCAACCGCGCCCGGTCCTCGTGGGCCGCCACCGCGGGCTCGGGCGACGTGCTCGCCGGCGTGCTGGGCTCCCTGCTGGCCGCCGGGCTCGACCCGGTGCTGGCGGCGGGCTGCGCGGCGAAGGTCCACGCCCTGGCGGCCGAGCTGGCCGCGGCCGGCGCGCCGATCCCGGCGTCGGCGCTCCTGCGCGCCCTGCCGGACGCGATCCGGGCCGTCCGGTCGCGGTAACCCCGGCCGGGGGTGCCCGACCGGCTCGACCGGCCGGGTGGGGCGACGGCCCCGGTGCGGTGGTGCGCGGGCCACCGGGCGGTCCCGGCGTCCCGCGCTGTGACACCATGAACGGCGTCATGGCAGCCCCACGCGCTGAGGTCGTGATCGACCTCGACAACCTCCGGCACAACGTCGCCCACCTCGCCGCCCTCGCACCGGGCGCCGAGACGATGGCGGTGGTCAAGGCCGACGGGTACGGGCACGGCGCGGTCGAGGTGGCGCGGGCCGCGGTCGAGGCGGGCGCGACGTGGCTGGGCTCCTGCTCGCTGGCCGAGGCGCTGGCCCTGCGCGCGGCGGGGCTGACCGTGCCGGTGCTGGCCTGGCTCGACCCGCCCGGCACCGACTACGCCCCCGGCGTGGAGCAGGGCGTCGACCTGGCCGCGTCCTCGGTCCGGCAGCTCGACGCCATCGCCGACGCCGCCACCAGGGCCGGCCGCACCGCCCGCGTCCACCTCAAGATCGACACCGGGCTGTCCCGCAACGGCTGCCAACCCGCCGACTGGCCCGAGCTGGTGGAGCGGGCCGCGCGCACGCCCAACGTCGAGGTGCACGCCATCTGGTCGCACCTGGCCGTCGCCGACGAGGTCGGCCACCCCGCCACGGACGCCCAGGCCGAGCGCTTCGACGACGCCTACCGCGCGGCGCTGGCCGCCGGGCTCGACCCGCGGCGGCACCTGGCCAACTCCGCCGCCGTGCTCACCCGGCCCGACCTGCACTTCGACCTGGTCCGGCCGGGCATCGCGGTCTACGGCCTCAACCCGGTGCCGGTGCCCGCCGACCTGCGCCCGGTGATGACGTTCCGCTCGTCGGTGGCGATGACCAAGCGCGTCCCGGCCGGCGAGGCGGTGTCCTACGGCCTGACCTGGACCGCCAAGACCGACACCACCCTGGCCTTGGTGCCCGCCGGGTACGCCGACGGCGTGCCGCGCGCGTTGTCCAACCGGGCGCACGTGTGGCTGGGCGGCAGGCGGCACCCGCTCGTCGGCCGCGTCTGCATGGACCAGGTCGTGGTCGACTGCGGCGACCACGAGGTCGCCGAGGGCGACGAGGTCGTGCTGTTCGGCGCCGGCGCGCACGGCGAGCCGACCGCCCGCGAGTGGGCCGACACCGTCGGCACCATCGACTACGAGATCGTCACCGGCATGTACCGGCCGCGGGTGACCCGCAGCTACGTCGGGGCGCGTCGGTGAACACGCTGTGGAAGGCCGTCGGGTGGGCCGGCGGCGTCCTCGGCGCCGCCGCGACCGGCGTCGCGGTGGGCGTGGCCGCCAACCAGAAGAAGGTCGCCCACGACCGCGAGGCCGCCGACCCGCTGGTCGACGAGCCCCTGGGCGAGCTGGTCCCGACGCGGGAGTCCACGGTCGCCGCCGACGACGGCGTGCCGCTGTCGGCCGAGGAGGTCGACCCGGCCGACGGCGGCCCGCCAGGGCTGACCGCCGTGCTGGTGCACGGCTTCGCCCTGGACCGCCGCTGCTGGCACTTCCAGCGCCGCGACCTGGCCGGGCTGACCGGGCCGCGGGTCCGCCAGGTCCTCTACGACCAGCGCGGCCACGGCCGTTCCGGGCGTTCCGGGCCCGAGACCAGCACCATCGACCAGTGCGCGCGCGACCTGGACGCGGTGATCCGCTCGATGGCGCCCAAGGGGCCGCTGGTGCTCGTCGGCCACTCCATGGGCGGCATGACGATCATGGCGCTGGCCGAGCAGCGGCCCGAGCTGTTCGCCGACCGGGTGCGCGGCGTCGCCCTGGTCGGCACGGCGGCGGGCGCGGTCGGCGGCGCGGGCCTGCCCAAGTCGGTGCTGTCCCGGTACAACCCGGTGACGATAGGCGTGGGCAGGCTGGCCGGCTTCCAGCCCGGCCTGGTCGAGTGGGTCCGCCGCCGGGCGTCCACGCTGACCTGGAGCGGCATCCGGGCGCTGGCGTTCGGCGACCGGCACGCCAGCCCGTCGCTGGTCGACCTGATGGCGAAGATGATCAACGGCAACGCCGTCGAAGTGCTCACCGGGTTCCTGGACACCCTCGGCACGCACAACCGCTACAAGGCGCTGGCCGGCCTTCGGCACTGCGAGGTGCTGGTGATCAGCGGTGACGCCGACCGGATCACGCCGTTCTCGCACGCCGAGCGGATGGCCGAGGAGATGCCGCACGGCGAGCTGGTCCGCGTGCCCGGTGCGGGCCACATGCTCATGTTGGAACAACCCGACCTGGTCACCGGGCACCTGGTCGGTCTCCTCCGGCGCAGCGCCGCGGGGGGCTCGGAAAGCAGGCGGGCGTAGTGGCGACGAGCGTGACGCTCCCCGAGGTGGCGGACACCGAGGAGTTCGGGCGCAGACTGGGCGGGCTGGTGCGGGGCGGCGACCTCGTGCTGCTGTCGGGGCCGTTGGGCGCGGGCAAGACCGCGCTGGTGCGCGGGCTGGCCGCGGGCCTCGGCGTGAGCGGCCGGGTCAGCTCGCCGACGTTCGTCATCGCGCGGGTGCACGACCCCGCGCCGGGCGGGCGCGGCGTGCCGCTGGTGCACGTCGACGCCTACCGGCTCGGCGGGCACCTCGACGAGCTGGACGACCTCGACCTCGACACCGACCTGGTGGACGCGGTGGTGGCGGTCGAGTGGGGCGAGGGCGTGGCCGAGCGGCTGAGCCCCGACCACCTGCTGATCACCCTGGAGCGGCGGGACGACGACGTGCGGGTCGCGCACCTGCACCCGCACGGCGCCTGGGCCGGGCGCGACCTACCGCTCTGAGGCCGGTTCCGCGATCCCGCGCACCACGCCCAGTTCGACCAGGTCCTGCGGCCGCAGCCGCAGGTCGTCGGCCAGCTCCCGCACGTCGGACCGCTTGAGGATGGCCGCCGCCAGTTCGGGCGCGATCACCGAGAAGTAGGCGTCCGGCGTGATCCAGGTGTGCTCCGGCGACGACAGCGCCAGCGCGCCGCCGGACCCGCCCTCGCCGATCACCAGGGTGGTGATCGGCACGCGGGCCCGCGCCACGGTCGCGAACAGCTCGGCGATGGCCGCGCCGACGCCCGCGCGCTCGGCCGCGGCGTCGTTGGCCGCGCCGGGCGTGTCGACCAGGGTCAGCACGGGCAGCGCGAACCGCTCGGCCAGCCGGACCAGGCGGGCCGCGGTGCGGAACCCGGCGGGCGTGGTGGCGGTGCCGGTCTGCGCGGCGAACGCGACGGCCCGCCCGGCCCGCAGGCCGATCCCGCACAGCATCCCGGGGTCCACGCCGCCCGCCCGGTCGCCGCTGACCGGCACCCGGTGGTCGAAGTGGGCGTCCAGGTAGGCGCGGGCGCGGGGGCGCTCCGGCGCGCGGGCCCGCCGCACCGCGTCCCACCCGGTCGCGGGCAGGTCGGCGGCGCCCAGGGCGCGCGGCACCTCGGCGGGCACCGCGTCGCCGCGGGTCAGCAGGTCCAGCACGGCGGCGACGGTGGCGTCCACGTCCGCCGGCGGGACGACCACGTCCACGGTGCCCGCGGCGAACTGGCCCTCGGCGGTGTAGGCGGGGTCGTCGGCGGGCCGCACCCTGCTGCCCGCGAACCCGACCTGGGCGCCCGCCACCGCGACCACGTAGTCCGCGCCCGCGCCCAGCGACGCCCACAGGCCGCCGGTGGTCGGGTCGCCCAGCACGGACACGTGCGGCAGGCCGGCCTCCCGGTGCAGCGCGCACAGCCGCGCCACCCGCTGGAGCTGCCGCAGCGACAGCATCCCCTCCTGCATCCGGCTGCCGCCGGTGGCGATCCGCGACACCACCGGCAGGCGGGCCGACCGGGCCTCGGTGAACGCCTCCTCGATCAGCGCGCCGGCCGCCGTGCCCACCGAGCCGCCCAGGAACCGGAAGTCGAAGGTGATCCGCACGGCGGAGGCGTGCCGCTCCCAGGACACCGACTCGGTCGCGCCGCCGGACCGCTCCCGGGCCCGGTCGAGCTGCGCCCGGTAACCCGGCCAGCCCAGGGGGTCCGAGGTCACCGGAGTTCCCGCTTGAGGACCTTGCCCATGTCGTTGCGGGGCAGCGCGTCCAGGTAGCGGACCACGCGCGGGCGCTTGTGCGGCGCGAGCAGGCGGGCCACGTGGTCGCCCAGCTCCTCCGGCGCGGGCGGCTCGCCCTCGGCCACCACCCACGCCACCACGCGCTCGCCCAGGTCCTCGTCGGGCTCGCCGGTCACCGCGACCTCGGCCACCGCCGGGTGCTCCAGCAGCGCGTTCTCGATCTCGCCCGCGCCGATCTTGTAGCCGCCGCTCTTGATCAGGTCCGTGGCGCGGCGGCCGACGAGCCGCAGGTAGCCGTCCGGTTCGACGACGGCCAGGTCGCCGGTGCGGAACCAGCCGTCGCGGAAGGCCGCGCGGGTGGCGTCGGGGCGGTTGAGGTACTCCAGGAACAGGTTGGGCCCGCGCACCTCCACCTCGCCCGGCTCGTCGCCGACCACGCGCACCTCCACGCCGTCCAGCGGCGGGCCGACCGTGCCGGGCCGCCGGTCGCCGTCGGCGCGGACGCCGGTGATCATCAGCGTCTCGGTCATCCCGTACCGCTCGACCACGCGCTGCCCGGTCAGCCGCTCGATCCGCTCGTGGACGGTCGCCGGCAGCGGTGCCGAGCCGGACACCAGCAGCCGGGCACCGCGGAACGCCCCGGCGTGCTCGGGCTCGCCCGCGATCCGGTGGTACATCGTGGGCACGCCGAACATCATCGTGCCGCCGCCCGCCAGCGCCCCGGCGGCCTTGGCCGGGGTGAACGACCCCAGGTGGTGCGCCGTCCCGCCGCGCCGCAGCGGCCCGAGCACCCCGACGACCAGGCCGTGCACGTGGAACAGCGGCAGGCCGTGCACCACGACGTCGTCGGCGGTCCACCGCCACGCCGCGGCCAGGGCGTCCAGGTTCGACGCCAGCGCGCGGCGCGGCAGCACCACGCCCTTGGGCGGCCCGGTGGTGCCGCTGGTGTAGACGACCAGGGCCGGCGCCTCGCCGTCCGGCTCCGGGAGGTCCCCCTCGGGGCCGGCCGGCAGCTCGTCATCGATCACCAGGTCGGGTGCGCTGTCGCCGAGGACGTGGGCGAGTTCCCGCTCGCCGATCTTCGGGTTGAGCGGCACCACCGGCACACCGGCCAGCAGCGCGCCCACCACGGCCACGCAGGTCTCGGGCGTGGACCGGGCCCAGACGGCCACCCGGCGCCTGCCCCGCAGGCCGTGGGCGACCCGGCGCGCCTCGGCGGCCAACTGCTCGTAGGTCAGCTCCCGCTCGGGGAAGCGCAGGGCGATCTTGGGCGACGGCGTGGCCAGCGCTGGCAGCAGCATCGCTCCAGGGTGCTCAACCACGCCGTCGTGCGCATCACAGATGTGGTTCGAGCCACGCCATCAGCTGGATCTTCGGCCGCGCGCCCACGGTCTGCGCGACCAGCTCGCCGTCCCTGTAGAGCTGGAGCGTGGGCGCGGACATGATCCGCTGGTCCCGGGCGGTGCGCGGGTTGGCGTCGGTGTCCAGCTTGGCCACCACCAGGTCGTCGCGCTCCCGGTCGATCTCGGCGAGCACGGGCTCCAGCATCCGGCACGGCCCGCACCAGTCGGCGCGGAACTCCACCAGCACCGTCCCGGTGCGCACCGCCTCGGTGAACGTCTCGTCGGTCAGCGTCCGCACGGCCTGCTCCTCTGCTCGGCTTCCTCCAGTTGCGCGCGCACCTGGTCCCGCACGGCCCGCAACCTGGCCAGGCACTCGTCCAGCTCGGCCAGCTTGCGCCGGTACACCGCGACCGACGCCGGGCAGGCGTCGCCGCTGGCGTGGCCGTCGCGCAGGCACTGCACGAACGGGCGGGTGTCCTCCAGGGCGAACCCGATGCCGGTCAGCGAGCGGATCTCGTGCACCAGCCGCAGGTCGTCCTCGTCGTACTCCCGCTGACCGTTGGCGTCGCGCCGCGCGGTCAGCAGCCCCAGGGACTCGTAGTAGCGCAGCGCCCGGGTGGTGGTTCCCCCCAGCCGCGCCAGTTCACCGATGCGCACGATGCCGATCCTTCGCCTTGACGTGGACGTCAAGGCAAGTGTGGCTTGCGACACCTCTATTCTTGTCCGTTGTGCTAGTGCTCGCCTTGGACACCGCCACCCCCGCCGTGACGGCCGGTGTCGTGGAACTGACGGCCGACAAGTCACCGCGCCTGCTCGCGCAGCGGGTCACGGTGAACCCGAAGGCGCACGGCGAGCTGCTGACGCCGCACCTGCTGGAGGCGCTGGCGGAGGCGGGGCACCGCCCCGCGGACCTGGACGCGATCGTCTGCGGCTCGGGCCCCGGCCCGTTCACCGGCCTGCGCGTCGGCCTGGCCACCGCCGCCGCCCTCGGCCAGGCCCTCAACCGGCCGGTCTACCCGGTGCCGACCCCGGACGCGATCGCCCTGGACGCGTGCACCGGCAAGCCGCTGCTGGTGGCCACGGACGCGCGGCGCAAGGAGGTCTACTGGGCCGCCTACGACGCCGCCGGGCGCCGCACCGAGGGCCCGCACGTCGACCGGCCCGCCGACCTGCTGCCGAAGCTGACCGCGGTGGCCGCGGCGGCGGGCGAGGGCGCCGAGCTGTACGCCGACGTGCTGGGGCTGCCGGTGGTCGACGCCCGCTACCCGTCGCCGGTGTCCCTGGTCGCCGCGGCCGCCGAGGACCTGCTCGCGGGCGCCCGGCCGGCCGCGCTCACCCCGCTCTACCTGCGCCGGCCCGACGCGGTCGAGCCGGTCGGCCGCAAGCGGGTGACCAGGGCGTGAACGCCGGCACCGTGACCATCGCGCCGCTGCGCCACTCCGACGCGGCGCGGTGCGCGCAGATCGAGCAGGAGCTGTTCCCCGGCGACGACCCGTGGAGCGAGCGGGCGTTCCTCAGCGAGCTGGACAACGGCAACTTCTACGTCGGCGCGTACTCCGGCGGCGAGCTGATCGGGTACGCGGGCCTGGGCCTGACCGACTTCGAGAGCAGCGTGCACACCATCGCCGTGGACGCGCGGTTCCAGGGCGGCGGCGTCGGCAAGGCCCTGCTGCGCGCCCTGCTGGCCAGGGCCGACGAGGCGGGGCTGCCGGTGTTCCTGGAGGTCCGCACCGACAACGCGCGGGCCATCGACCTCTACCTGGCGCACGGCTTCGAGCACCTGGGCCTGCGCCGCCGCTACTACCAGCCGTCGGGTGCCGACGCGTACACGATGGGAAGGCCCGCCAACCGTGACTGACCGGCTCATCCTCGGTATCGAGAGCTCGTGCGACGAGACCGGCGTCGGCATCGTCCGGCTCGGCCCGGACGGCGCGCTGGAACTGCTCGCCGACGAGGTCGCCTCCAGCGTCGAGGAGCACGCCCGCTTCGGCGGCGTCGTGCCCGAGGTCGCCTCCCGCGCCCACCTGGAGGCCATGGTCCCGACCATGCGCCGCGCGGTGGAGCAGGCGGGGGTCGAGCTGCGCGACGTGGACGCCATCGCGGTCACCGCGGGCCCCGGCCTGGCGGGCGCGCTGCTGGTCGGCGTGGCCGCGGCCAAGGCGTACGCGGCGGCGCTGGACAAGCCGCTCTACGGCGTCAACCACCTGGCCGGCCACGTGGCCGCGGACACCCTCCAGCACGGCCCGCTGCCGGAGCGGTGCGTCGCGCTGCTGGTGTCCGGCGGCCACTCGCAGCTGCTGCTGGTCGAGGGCCTGGCGGAGCGGATCACCGAGCTGGGCTCCACCGTGGACGACGCGGCGGGCGAGGCGTACGACAAGGTGGCCCGGCTGCTCGACCTGCCCTACCCGGGCGGGCCGCCCATCGACCGGCTGGCCAAGCAGGGCAACGGGTGCGCGATCGCGTTCCCGCGCGGCCTGACCGGGCCGAGGGACGCCAAGTACGACTTCTCGTTCTCCGGGTTGAAGACCTCGGTCGCCCGGTGGGTGGAGAAGCGCGAGCGGGCCGGCGAGGAGATCCCGCTGGCGGACGTGGCCGCGTCGTTCCAGGAGGCCGTGGCCGACGTGCTGACGGCCAAGGCGGTCCGGGCGTGCCGGGACCTCGGCGTGGACACGCTGGTGGTGTCCGGCGGGGTGGCGGCCAACTCGCGGCTGTCGGGGCTGGCGGCGGAGCGGTGCGCCGAGGCGGGCATCGAGCTGCGCGTGCCGCGCCCCCGGCTGTGCACGGACAACGGCGCGATGATCGCCGCGCTGGGGGCGCACCTGGTGGCGGCGGGCGCCAAGCCGTCGTCGCTGGACCTGTCCACCACGCCCGGGCTGCCGGTCGGCACGGTCCAGGTCTTCTAGGGCCGGGTCTTCCGGGGCCGGGTCTTCCGGGTTCCAGCCGGTTCGGCCCGTCCGGTCCCGCCGACCGGACGGGCCGAACCGGTCCGCTCGGACAGGTCCGTGCCCGATCAGGTCCGCTCGGCCGGTTCCCCACCGGCGTACCCGGCCTCGAAAGCCGCCGCGAACCCCTCCGCCCCCAGCACCTCCCGAACCGCGGCCGTGATCCGGTCCACGTCCCCGCGCTCACCCGGCGGCAGCGGCACCCCCACCGAGTCCCGCGCCGCCGCGGCCGCGCCCAGCAACCGCGCCGCCTCCGCCGCCTCACCACCCGCCGCCCGCGCGCCGGCCATGCCCTCCAACCCCAGCGCCACCGCCCGCGGATCACCGGACGTCCTGGCCAGCGCCAACCCCTCGGCCTGCAGCTCCAGCGCCCGGTCCACCTCACCGCGCAGCTCGGCCACGAACCCCAGCTCGGCCAGCGGCAGCGTCGCGGCCAGGTCCCCGCCGACCTTCCGGTGCCACGCCAGCACCCGCCCGAACCGCTCCTCGGCCTCGTCCAGCAGCCCCTCCCGCCGCGCGCCGAGCGCCAACCCGGTCTCCGCGTACACCTCACCCGGCGGGAACCCGTGCTCGACCGCGATCCGCCGCGCTCGTTCGTGCAGGTCGCGGGCTTCCGCCAGATCACCGGTCAGCAGCGCGACCCGTCCCAGCCAGGACAGCTTGTAGGACACCTCGGGCCACGACCGCAGCTCCTCGGCGACCCGCAGCCCCTCCCGGTGCACGGCGGCGGAACGCGCGTAGTCGCCGTCCATCTGGGCGAGCACGCCCAGGGCGAACGACGCCTTCAGCAGCCCCCACCGATCACCCACCTCGGTGAACAGCGCGGCGGACAGCGCCGCCGACTCGCGGGCCTGGTCGACCAGCCCGCGCGCCGGCAGGTGGTTCACCAGGTCGGCGTGCGCGGCGGCCACGCCCCACCGGTCGCCCAGCTCCTCGAACGCCGCCAGGGCCTGCCGGGTCAGCTCCTCGCCGCGGGCCATGTCCCCGACCGTGGCCAGCACGTACCCGAGGAACCACCGCGCCCGCGCGCGTTCACCGGGGTCCTCGATCTCCGCGGCCCGGGCCACGGCGGCCGGGTCGACCGCCTCGCCCGCGAGCACGCCGAGCGCGGCCCGCCAGGCGACCGTGACCGGGTCGTCGCCGGTCAGCAGCCGGAGCGCCTCGCGCAGCCTGCCGCGCAGGAACCAGTAGCAGGTCAGCGCCCGCGCCAGCCGCGCCGGGTCGGGCACCGCGTCGAACGCGGCCCGCAGGTTCGCCGCGTCCGCGTCCAGCCGCTCCAGCCACCGCAGCTGGTCGGGCCCGCGCAGCTCGGGGTCGGCCCGCTCGGCCAGCGCCAGGTAGAACTCGGCGTGCCGCCGGCGCACGTCCTCCAGCTCGCCAGCCTCGCGCAGCCGCTCCCGCCCGTAGTCGGCCACCGACTCCAGCAGCCGGAACCGGGGCGTGCCGGTGT
The DNA here is from genome assembly GCF_009498035.1 of Saccharothrix syringae. NCBI lineage: Bacteria > Bacillati > Actinomycetota > Actinomycetes > Pseudonocardiales > Pseudonocardiaceae > Saccharothrix > Saccharothrix syringae. The sequence goes on along the minus strand of NZ_CP034550.1, from coordinate 10,336,966 downwards.
GCTCGGGCGCCACCACCAGCGACCGGTCGACCAGGCGGGTCAGCACGTCCGGCACGTCCGCCGCCGCGACCCCGCCGCCCGCGCACACCGCCTCGGCGGCGTCGAGCGCGCACCCGTCGACGTGCGCGGACAGCCGGCGCAGCACCGCGCGCTCGGTGTCGTCGAGCAGGTCCCAGCTCCAGTCGATCACGGCGCGCAGGGTGCGGTGCCGAGCCGGCGCGTCCCGGTGGCCGCCCGCCAGGACGCGGAACCGGTCGCGCAGCCGGTCGAGCAGGGTGGGCAGGCCCAGGCCGCGCACCCGCGTGGCGGCCAGCTCCAGCGCCAGCGGCAGCCCGTCCAGCCGCCGGCAGACGGCCTCCACCAGCGGCGCGTTCTCCCCGGTGACGGCGAACCCGGGCGCCGCCGCCGCGGCCCGCGCCGCGAACAGCTCGACCGCGCCCGGCAGGTCCAGCGGCGGCACGGCCCACACCACCTCGGCGGCCAGCGCCAGCGGCTCCTGGCTGGTGACCAGCACCCGCAGCCGGGGCGCGGCCCGCAGCAGCCGCGACACCAGCCCGGCCACCGGCTCGACCAGCCGCTCGCAGTTGTCGAGCACGAGCAGCGCGTCCCGGGTCCGCAACGCGTCCACGACCCGGTCGACGGGGTCGCCGAACCGCCCGCCGCCGTCGTCCCGGACCCCGAGCACGGCGGCGACGGCCGCGACGACCTGCTCACCGTCGCCCGCGCCCGCCAGCTCGACCAGCCACACCCCGTCCGGCGCCCCGGACCCGCGCGCCACCTCGACGGCCAGGCTGGTCTTGCCCACCCCGCCGGGCCCGGTGAGCGTGACCAGCCGCACCCGGCCGAGCAGGTCGCGCAGCCCGCGCACGGCCGCGTCCCGCCCGACGAGCGCGGTCACCGCCGCCGGCAGGTTCGTCCGCGACCGCTCGACCGCCCGCCCGGAGCCGGGCGCCGGGTCGTGACCCGAAGCCGGGTCGTGGTCGGGCGTCGCGCTGCCGGGTGTCGGGTTGGCGTAGGGCACCGGACCACTGCCGAGCGCCGGGTCCTGCCGCAGGATCGCCAGGTGCAGCGCGGCCAGCTCGGGCCCCGGCTCCAACCCCCGCTCCTCCGCCAGCAGCGCCCGCAGCTCCGCGTAGCTCTCCAGCGCCTCCACCTGCCGCCCGGCCCGGTACAGCGCCCGCATGTGCAGCCCGCGCAACCGCTCCCGCAGCGGGTACCGAGCCACCTCCGCCGCCAGGTCCACCCCGCCCGGCGCCACCTCGGCCAACCGCTCCACCGCCGCCAGCCGCTCCTCCTCCCAAGCCGCCACCACCCCGGGCACGAACGGCGCGTCCGCGAACTCCGCCAGCGGCTCACCGCGCCACAGCCCGAGCGCCTCCGCGTACCGCCCGCCCGCCACCAGCTCCCGGAACCGCAGCAGGTCCAGCGACCCGGCACCCACCCGCACCGCGTACCCGGTCGGCTCGCGCACCACCAGCGGACCCAGCACCCGCCGCAGCTGGGAGACCTTCGTCTGGAGCGTGTTCACCGGGTTCCCGGGCGGCCGGTCGCCCCACAGGTCGAACACCAGCCGGTCCACCGGCACCGGCCGACCCCCGTGCGCCAGCAGGTCCGCCAGCAGCAGCCGCACCTTCGCCTCCGGCACCCGCACCGGCTCGCCCGCCGGCGTCCACACCGCCAGCGCCCCCAGCACCCCGAACCGCACGAGGGGCACCGTAGCCAACGACCCCCAGCGAACCCCCAGGGTTCCGTGCGCGCGGCCGGGCACCGTGGTGATCACCACGGAACGAGGAGTGAGCGCATGAGCGGCAAGACCCCGCTGACCCTGATCGGCCTCGGCCCCATGGGGCGGGCCATGGTCCACCGGTTCCTCGACGCGGGTCACCGGGTCACCGTCTGGAACCGCACCGCGAGCCGGGCCGACGACGTGGTGGCCCGGGGCGCCACCCGCGCCGCGACCGCCGCCGAGGCCGTCGAGGCCAACCGGCTGGTGCTGCTGAGTCTGACCGACTACGAGGCGATGTACGCGGTGCTCGACGGCGCCGACCTGGCCGGTCGCGTCGTGGTCAACCTCAGCTCGGACACCCCGGAGAAGACCCTCAAGGCCGCCGCGTGGCTGGCCGAGCGCGGCGCGGAGCTGCTGGTGGGCGGCGTGATGGTGCCCGCGCCGCTGGTCGGCGACCCGAGCGCGTACGTGTTCTACAGCGGCCCGGAGGAGGTGTTCGACCGCCACCGGGACGTCCTGGCGGTCATCGGCAGGCCCGACCACCTGGGGCAGGACCACACCCTGGCCCAGCTGTTCTACCAGGCGCAGCTCGACGTGTTCCTGACCTCGCTGGCCGGGATGCTGCACGCCATCGCGCTGGTCGGCTCCGCGGGCGTGAGCGCCGAGCGGTTCGCGCCCTACCTGGGCGACCTGCTGTCGTCGCTCAACCTGTACGTCGAGGAGACCGCGCGGCACGTCGACGCCGGCGAGCACCCCGGCGACCAGGCCAACGTGACCATGATGGGCGCCACGGCCGACCACATCGTGGGCGCGACCGAGGCCGCCGGGCTCGACGCCGCGCTGCCGAGGGCGGTCCAGTCGCTCTACCGGCGCGCCGTCGAGGCGGGGCACGGCAGGGACAGCTGGACCGCCCTGGTCAACGTGATCCGGGGCCGCTAGGCGGCTCGGCCGGACGGCTCGGCTAGACGGCGTTCAGCTCGGGGTTGCGGTCCTCGACCACGAACGACTTCAGCGTCGTGGCCTCGGCCCCGGGCGTGCGCACGTAGGGCAGCGCGCGGAAGTCCGCCCGCAGCTCGCCCGCGGTGAACTTCGTCCGCACGTACCCGCGCCGCCTGCTGTGCAGCTTGATGTGCGGGTTGTTGCGCAGCTGCACCTCGTCGGCGGTGTCGTTGCCGTCGCCGCCGGAGGTGACCGACGTGCAGACCAGCTCGGTGCCGACGGTCCGCGACGCCGGGTCGTCCCAGTCCGCCTTGATGTCGGCCGCGTAGGCGGCGTGCACGTCGCCGGTGAGCACGACCGCGTTGCGGACCTTGGCGTCCACCCAGCCGCGCGTCACCCGGTCGCGGGAGGCGAGGTAGCCGTCCCAGGAGTCCATGGACAGCTCCTTCTCCGGCCCGTCCTTGCGGTCGCGCTCGGCGAAGAAGACCTGCTGGCCGAGCACGTCCCAGCGCGACCGCGACCGGCGGAACCCGTCGAGCAGCCACGCCTCCTGCGCGGCACCGGTGATGGTGCGGGTGGGCAGCCCGGCGTCGGTGCAGGTCTTCCAGCCGTCGCCGCACGCCTGGTCGTCGCGGTACTGGCGGGTGTCGAGCATGTGGAAGTTGACCAGGCCGCCCCACTGGACGCGCCGGTAGAGCTGCATGTCGATGCCGTTGGGCCGGGCACCGCGCCGCAGCGGCATGTTCTCGTAGTAAGCCCGGAACGCCGCCGCGCGCCGGTCGAGGAAGGCCGGGTCCGGCTGCTCGGGGACCTCGTCGGCCCAGTTGTTCTCGGTCTCGTGGTCGTCCCACACCACCACCCACGGCGCCACCGAGTGCGCGAGCTGGAGGTCCTCGTCGGTCTTGTACTGGGCGTGCCGGAGCCGGTAGTCGGCCAGCGTGCGGGTCTCCGGGCCGACCACGGTGCGCACGTCCGCCGCCTTGGCCGCGTACTCGTACTGGTAGTCGCCCAGGTGGAGCACCACGTCCGGGTGGTCCTCGGCGAGCCGCCGGTACGCGGTGAAGTAGCCCTCGCCGTAGTGCGAGCAGGAGGCGAAGCACATGGTCAGCGCCTGCCCGAGCACCCACGGCTCGGGCGTGGTGCGGGTGCGGCCGACGGGGGACAGGTGGTCCTGCACCTTGAACCGGTAGAAGTACTCGCGGCCCGGGCGCAGGCCGGAGGTCTCCACGTGCACGCTGTGGGCGGTCTCCGGGCGGGCGAGCTGCACGCCGCGGCGCACCACGCGCCGGAAGCGCTCGTCCTCGGCCAGCTCCCAGTGCACGGGCACGACGCGGTCGGGCATACCGCCGCGGCCGTCCTCGTTGAGGGGGGTAGGGGCCAGGCGCGTCCACAGCACCATGCCGTCGGAGCTGGGGTCGCCCGAGGCGACGCCGAGGGTGAAGGGGTTGTCGAGCTTCGCGCGGCCGGCTCCCGCGGTGGCCGCTGTCGCGAGGGCCACACCGCCGATGAGCAGGGAACGTCGGGTCACCGTGGTCATGGGTGGACACCGTTCCCGACGGTGTTGGCGACGAGGTGAACTGCGGTGTGACACGAGTGGACGACTTCGGGCGGGACGTTGCGGGGGGTCGTTGAAGCGTTGGCACTCGCATGGGTAGAGTGCTAGTCGCACGGCACCAGCAACCGCCCCGACCCCCGCGACGGCGGGGTGGCAGGAGCCGTAAACGCAACCTGCCAACGCTTTCGACGACCGTGGAGGTCAGCCCGGTGAGCGTGAACATCAAGCCGCTCGAGGACAAGATCGTCGTCCAGGCCAGCGAGGCCGAGACCACGACCGCTTCCGGCCTCGTGATCCCGGACACCGCGAAGGAGAAGCCCCAGGAGGGCAAGGTCCTCGCGGTGGGCCCCGGCCGCATCGACGACAAGGGCAACCGCGTCCCCGTGGACGTGGCCGTCGGCGACGTCGTCATCTACTCGAAGTACGGCGGCACCGAGGTCAAGTACAACGGCGAGGAGTACCTGATCCTCTCCGCTCGCGACGTGCTGGCCGTCATCAACTGACGCTCGGCTGACACGCAAGGCGCCCCGGCGACCCCATCACCGGGGCCTACCGGGGCGTTTTCGCACTTGAGAGAGGCGTGAAGGGTATGGCCAAGCAGATCAGCTTCGACGAGGACGCTCGTCGGGCGCTTGAGCGCGGCGTGAACAAGCTCGCGGACACGGTCAAGGTGACCCTGGGCCCGCGCGGCAGGCACGTGGTGCTCGACAAGAAGTTCGGCGGGCCGACGGTCACCAACGACGGTGTGACCATCGCCCGCGAGGTGGAGCTGGAGGACGCGTTCGAGAACCTCGGCGCGCAGCTGGCCAAGAACGTGGCCACCAAGACCAACGACGTGGCCGGCGACGGCACGACGACCGCGACCGTGCTGGCCCAGGCCATGGTGCGGGTCGGTCTGCGCAACGTCGCCGCGGGCGCCAACCCGACCTCGCTGGGCCGCGGCATCCAGGCCGCCGCCGACGCGGTCGTGGACGCGCTGAAGGCGAAGGCCACGCCGGTCAAGGGCCGCGACAACATCGCGCAGGTCGGCACCGTGTCGTCCCGCGACGAGTCCATTGGCGGCCTGCTCGGCGAGGCGATCGAGAAGGTCGGCGAGGACGGCGTGATCACCGTCGAGGAGTCCTCGACGCTGGCCACCGAGCTGCAGATCACCGAGGGCGTCCAGTTCGACAAGGGCTACATCTCGGCGCACTTCGCCACCGACCTGGAGGCCCAGGAGGCGGTGTTCGAGGACGCCCGCGTCCTGCTGCACCGCGAGAAGATCTCGGCCCTGGCCGACCTGCTGCCGATCCTGGAGAAGGTGGCCGAGGCGGGCAAGCCGCTGGTCATCATCGCCGAGGACGTCGAGGGCGAGGCGCTGTCCACCCTGGTGGTCAACGCCCTGCGCAAGACGCTGCGCGTGGTCGCGGTCAAGGCGCCGTACTTCGGCGACCGCCGCAAGGCGTTCCTGGACGACCTGGCGGTCGTCACGGGCGCGACGGTCATCTCCTCCGAGGTGGGCCTGAAGCTGTCCGAGGCCGGCCTGGACGTGCTGGGCTCCGCCCGCCGCATCGTGGTGTCCAAGGACGAGACCACGATCGTCGACGGCGGCGGCTCGAAGGCCGACGTGGCCGGGCGCGCCGAGCAGCTCAAGCGCGAGATCGAGGCCACGGACTCCGACTGGGACCGCGAGAAGCTGCAGGAGCGGCTGGCCAAGCTGTCCGGCGGCGTGGCGGTCATCCGGGTCGGCGCGGCCACCGAGACCGAGCTGAAGGAGCGCAAGCACCGCATCGAGGACGCCGTCGCGGCGACCAAGGCGGCGGTGGAGGAGGGCATCGTGCCCGGCGGCGGTTCCGCGCTGGTGCACGCCTCCAAGGTGCTCGACGGCAACCTCGACCTGACCGGCGACGAGGCCACCGGTGTCGCCGTCGTCCGCGAGGCGCTGGGCTCGCCCCTGTTCTGGATCGCCGCGAACGCGGGCCTGGAGGGCGCGGTCGTGGTCAACAAGGTCCGGGAGCAGGAGTGGGGCTTCGGCCTCAACGCCGCCTCCCTGACCTACGGTGACCTGCTCGAATCGGGCATCATCGACCCGGTCAAGGTCACCCGCTCCGCGGTCGCCAACGCCGCTTCCATCGCCCGCATGGTGCTCACCACGGAGAGCGCCGTCGTGGAGAAGAAGGAAGAGGAGCCGGCCGCCGCCGCGGGCCACGGCCACGGTCACGGCCACGGCCACTGACCCACCGCACCACCCCTGAAGGGGCGGCCCCCTCCCGGGGCCGCCCCTTCCCCATCTCCCACCCCCGCTCATGCCTCCACCCCCCGCGTGTCATGCCTTCACCTCCGGCGTGTCATGCGCTCACCTCGGGCGTGTCATGCCTCCAGACCTCGCGAGTCGAACGCTCAGACCCCTCGTGTCGAACCTCCAGGACCGGCGAGTTCCACGTTCAGCCCCGGCGTGTCCTCCGCTCGGACACCGCGTGTCCTCCGGTCCGACACCGCGAACCGACCGCTCGGGCACCCCGGGAAAACGTGGAGGGGCGGCACCCGCGGGTGCCGCCCCTCCACGTCGTCGCTCGTCAAGCAGGCGTCAGTTGCCGTTTGCGGGCCTTGATGATGCTGTCCCGCTCCGACTCCGAAAGCCCACCCCATATCCCGTACGGTTCCTGAACCGCCAGGGCATGTCGTCGACACATCTCCAGTACCGGGCACGACAGGCACACCGCCTTGGCGCGCGCCTCCCGCCGAGCCCGCGCCGGTCCGCGTTCGCCATCCGGGTGGAAGAAGAACGCACTGTCCATCCCGCGGCACGAGCCGCGCATCTGCCAGTCCCACAGATCCGCGTTGGGACCGGGAAGCCTACGGGTGTCCGCCATCGAGACCGCCTCCTTGGCCCATTGACGTGCACTGCTCCATTCGGCTTAACGATGATCCACCGTAGAACCGCGTCAATGCTTGTTCAAGAGGATCTGAGGCAGAGGGCCGGCAATTCATTCGATGGGTGATCAGACGCGGTTCAAACCCGAAGTTGCCGGTGACATCAGGTGAACGGACCATGTCACCGTGACAACGCCCCCCGACCACAACGGCACCGCGGCCGAAGGCGAACCGGAAACCATTGGGGCAGACGATGATCCCGCCCATTCGGTGACGCTCTCGGTGGCCGCGGTGGCCCGTCGGCTGGGCATTGCGCCGGCTACTCTCCGCACTTGGGACCGCCGCTATGGCCTCGGACCCAGTGATCACACAACCGGGCGACACCGTAAATACGCACCGCTGGACGTGGCCAGGTTGGAGCTGATGCAGCGCGCCCTGCTGCGCGGAGCGTCGTCCGCCGAAGCCGCCAAGTACGCCCTCGCCGCGCCCGTCCCCGGGCCGCGCGCCACGCGGTCGCACCCGTCGCCGGACGCGCCCGTGCTGACCGGGGGCGAGCTGGACGAGGGTGCCGCGCCCCGCCGGGACCTCGACCTGGGCGCGGCCAACCGGCGGGCCAGGGGCGTGGGCCGGGCGGCGGTGGCGCTGGACTCGGCGGCGGTGCAGTCGCTGCTCGCGGCCGCCGTCGAGGCGGACGGGGTGGTCGCGACCTGGGACGACGTGGTCCGCCCGGTGATGGCGGCGCTCGCCGCGCGGTGGGCGCACTCGGGTGCCGGCGTGGAGGTGTCGCACCTGCTGGAGGAGTGCGTGCGGACCGCGATGATCCGCGCGACGCCCGTCGTCACGCGGCCGCGCAACCACCGGCCGGTGCTGCTGGCGTGCGTGCCGGCCGAGCGGCACGACCTGCCCCTCTACCCGCTGGCGGCGGTGCTGGCCCAGCGCGGGGTCGGCGTGCGCCAGTTCGGTGCCGCGCTGCCGCTGGACGCGCTGGTCGCCGCCGTTCGGCGAACCGCACCGGCGGCGGTCGTGCTGTGGGCCCAACTGCCGCGGTACGCCGATCCGGGTGTGGTGGTCGCGCTGCCCCGGACGCGCCAGCAGGTCCGCGTGTTCGTGGGTGGTCCCGGCTGGGCGCGCGGGGTCGTGCCGCAGCCGTCGGAGCGGATCGACGACCTCGCGGCGGCCGCGGACGCGGTGGAACGCGCCGTCTGCTGAACACGCCGGGGCTGAACGTGGAACTCGCCGGTCCGGAAGGTTCGACACGAGGGGTCTGAGCGTTCGACTCGCGAGGTCTGGAGGCATGACACGCGGGGGTTGAGCGCATGACACGCCGGGGCTGAGTGGAGGACACGCGGTGTCTGGGTGGAGGACACGCGGGGTTGGAGTGGAGGACACGCGGGGGTGGGGGAGGGGAGGTGGGGCGGAGGATGGTGGGGTGGATGTTCGGCGTGCTGCGTTCGGGGATCGGCCCGAGGTCGGGGTTTGGGCGGCTGCGGGTGGGGGTGGGGTGGAGGAGCGGTGGTTGGCCGCTGTGGTGCTGGGTGGGCAGGGGCATTACGCGGCGGCGGCGGGGGTGTTGGGGGAGTTGATCAAGGGGGGTGGGCTGTTCGGGTCGTTGGCGGCCTCGACGCTCGCTTCGCACCGCCGTCAGCTCGGGGGGCACTCGGCGGCCCGGGGGTTGGACGCGCTGGCGCTGCGGGTGGCGGTGGAGGTCGGGGGTACCGGGGGACCGGGGGTACCGCGGCGGGGGGATCCCGACGGGGTGGACGCGGACGGGGCGCTCGCGGACGCGTTGCTGGGGCTCGCGGCCGACGCGGTGGGGGCCGGACGGGTGGGTGAAGCCCGGAGGTTGCACGGGAGGGTCCGGCCGCTCGGTTGGCGCAGTCGGGTGCGCCACCAGTGGGTGGCGGCGGAGATCGAGTTGGCCGACGGTCACGCGGAGCGCGCGGTGGGGCCCGCCGAGGAGGCCGCCCGGATCGCCCGGGAGGTGGGCGCAACGCGACACATCCTCAAGTCCGACCTGGTCCTGGGGACCACGCTCGTGGTGCTCGGAACCCCCGAAAGCGTTGACAGGGGCCGCCGTTTGCTGCACTGTGACCTAAATCACACTGACCAACGGGACCTGGTGTCGTTGTTCTGGCCGGCGGCACTCGTACTCGCAAACCTGCAGGAAGACCGCAGTTCTGCGGACGAACAGAACATGAAGGTTCGAACAAAAAACGCTCTGAGCTGCGTGTTGCGGAGAGCTGATCCCATCAGCCGACGACTGGCCGACCGATCGCCGTGGATCCCGACTGCGCTGCTCCGTTCCGGGGAACCCCCGAACGCAGACGCTGAGACGAACTTCTTGACGGATTAAGCACCGGATCGTGTCAAGGTTCGGCCCCTAGCGTCCGATAGGGGATGTGGAACGTCACTCGGCTGCAGGGAGGAGTCCCCGTGACCACGGTCCTTATTTGCGACGACCGGCGCAGTGTGCGGGAGGGTCTCACCCGCGTGATGTCGGCTGTCCCCGGGGTTAGCCGCATCGACTGCGTAGCGCACGGTGACGAGTTGTTGGCTCGGTTCTCTCGGCAGCCGGTCGACGTCGTACTGGTTGGCACCCAGCGCGCCGTCCCGACCGGGGTCGAAGCGACCCGGCGACTCGTCTCGGCCAACCCGCAGGCAAACGTCATCGTCTTCGGCGCACCGGACGACGCGGGCAGCATCGCCGCCGCGATCGCCGGCGGCGCCCGCGGCTACCTCCGCTGGGACGCCTCGCGCCCCGAGCTGGTCGCCGCGCTGGCGCACACCCTCGCGAGCACCAGCGTGCCCGCGCCGCGCCAGCCCTCCGACCCGGGCGTGCAGCTCACCGAGCGCGAGCTGCAGGTCCTGCGCGGCATGAGCCAGGGCAAGAGCAACGGGCAGATCGGGCGCGAGCTCTACCTGTCCGAGGACACGGTGAAGACGCACGCCCGCCGGCTGTTCCGCAAGCTCGGCGTGCGCGACCGCGCGCAGGCCGTGGCCCACGGCTTCCGGCGCGGCCTGGTCTCCTAGCACCCGCGCGAACGGGTAAGGCGGGTCACACCGACGCTCCTTCCTCTTGCCGGCCCGGCCGACGTCACCGTCGCCGGGCCGGCTCGCCGTCCACGGCGTGTCGGCAGGTCGCGAGGCGTCTCCGCACCCGTTGCGCCCCACACGGCCGGGTGACCGGTACGGTAGGGGTCACCGGTACGGGCGACGTCGGTCGCCCCGTGCTGTTCTCTGTCGATACGCCTGCGCGTAACACCGGGGCTGCTGTCTGCGATGACCAACTTGGGGGACGGACTGGACGCCGAAGTGGGCGCAGCCGTCGATGGCGACCGCCACGCGATCGAGCGGCTCCTGGCATCCATCCGACCCCTGGTGGTGCGGTACTGCCGCGCCCGTGTCGGAAGGCAGGAGAGGTCTTTCGCTTCGGCGGACGACGTGGCCCAGGAGGTGTGTCTCGCGGTGCTGACGGCCCTGCCCAGCTATCGCGACCAGGGTCGGCCGTTCTTGGCGTTCGTCTACGGGATCGCCGCGCACAAGGTGGCCGACGCGCATCGCTCAGCCGCCCGGAACCGGTCCGAGCCGGTCCCGGAGGTGCCGGACGCCCCGGAGACGGAGGCCGGCCCCGAGCAGCGCGCCATGCAGGGCGAGCTGTCGGACCGGATGGCCGCGCTCCTGAAAGTCCTTCCGGAGAAGCAGCGGGAGATCCTGCTGCTCAGGGTGGTCGTCGGCCTCTCGGCCGAGGAGACCGCCGACGCGGTCGGCTCCACGCCGGGCGCGGTACGGGTGGCGCAGCACCGCGCCCTGGCCCGCCTCCGCAAAGCCTTGGCGGCGGAGGAGGTGGTCTGACGTGGCTGACCAGCACGGGAAGGGCAACGGAGAAGTCGTGCGCGGACGTGAAGAGAGACCGCCGCAACCCGATGACGCCCTGGTCGAACCTGGGGACGACCTGGCGGGCATCCGGGCTGACGACGCACTGCTGGACGCACTGGGCGGGCGTGACCCCCGGCAGTCGGAAGCGCTCGTCGACGACGAGCTGAACGCGCTGCTGCTGGCGTGGCGGCGCGACGTGGACAGCCGCCCGGTGGGCGAGCTGGTGGACACCGACACCGCCGTGGCGACCATCGCCGCGGCCCGGCCCCAGCCGCGCCCCAGGCGCTACCTCATCCCCCTCGCGAGCGCCGCCGCCGTGCTGGCCATCGCGTTCACCGGGGTGAGCCTGGTGGCGCGCGACGCCCAGCCGGGTGACGCGCTCTGGGGCCTGACCAGGGTCCTCTACTCCGACCACGCGCGGTCGATCGAGGCCGCCGTGGCGGTCCGGACCGACCTCGACACCGCCAACGCCGCGCTCCGCGAGGGCCGCTACCGCGAGGCCGCGACCGCCCTGGAGAAGGCGGGCGCGTTCCTCCCGTCGGTGTCCGAGGACGACGAGCGCGACGTCCTGACCCAGCGGCACGAGTCGCTGAAGCAGGAGCTGGCGAGCACCACGGCCACGCCGACGGCCACGCCGTCCACGGCCACCACGTCGGCGACCTCGACGCTGCCGCAGGTGTCGACCACGCAGTCCACGACGTCGCAGGTGCTGCCCACGCAGCAGACGAGCCAGACCACGGAGCCGCGGCCCACCTCGGAGCCGAACCCGTCCACGGACGCCACCGAGCCGCCGCCACCGCTGCCCACCTCGGGCGAGTCCTCCGGCCAGACGGGGCAGACCCGCGGCGAGACGCAGAGCCCGGGTGGCCAGAGCCCGGGCGGCGAGACCTCCGGGGGCACGCAGGGCTCCCAGGGCACGCAGGGCGCCGGCGAGTAGCCGGACCGACGACGAGCAGGCCCGTCCCGCCTCCGCCGGGGCGGGCTTCGTCACACTTTCCCTACCGCGCGCTCTCCGCGGTCGCGCCGTCCGCGTAACCGCGGCAGTACTCCCAGCTCACGTACGTCGCCGGGTCCGGGTCGTACGCGGGCTCGTGCGGGCGCATCCGCCCGTCGGACAGCAGCTGCTCCAGGCTCGACCTCAGCAGCGCCCAGTCGTGGTAGTGCGGTTCCTGGCACTCGCCGCAGTCCACCACGATCCCCCTGATCCCGCGGGGTTCCAGCAGCGCCTGGTAGACGGCGAGGTCGCTGAGGTCGCCCACCAGCTCGGCGCGCTCGGCGTCGTCCATCGGGGGGTGGTCGTGGTCGTGGTCGTGCTCGGGCTCGCCGAGCGCCCGGGCCGGGTCGTCCGGGTCACCCGCGAACGGGTCTGGTGGCAACGCGTCGTGCGGCACGACCCCGCACGGTACCGGGCGGACCCCCGACCACGTCCAGATACCATGGGCTGAACCCATCGCCGCCTGTGGAAACCCGATCCGCGGCGGCGGGATCGCCGCACGACGGAAGGCAAGCCAGCCGCCATGACCAGCGAGCTCAACGCTGACGGAGTCCCGCCCAAGTTCGCCATGCTGGGACTGACCTTCGACGACGTACTGCTGCTGCCCGCCGAATCCGAGGTCGTGCCCAGCGGGGTGGACACCAGCGCCCGGCTGTCCCGCAACATCACGTTGGGGGTGCCCCTCGCCTCCGCCGCCATGGACACCGTGACGGAGGGCCGGATGGCCATCTCCATGGCGCGCCAGGGCGGCATCGGCGTGCTGCACCGCAACCTCTCCGCCGAGGAGCAGGCCCGCCAGGTGGAGACCGTGAAGCGGTCCGAGGCGGGCATGGTGACCGACCCGGTCACGTGCTCCCCGGAGGACACCATCAAGCACGTGGACGAGCTGTGCGCCCGCTACCGGATCTCCGGCGTCCCGGTGACCGACGCGAGCGGCAAGCTGGTCGGCATCATCACCAACCGGGACATGCGGTTCGAGGTGGACCACTCCCGCAAGGTCAGCGAGGTGATGACCAAGGGCCCGCTGGTCACCGCCCAGGTCGGCGTGTCGGCCGAGGCCGCGCTGGGCCTGCTGCGCCGGCACAAGGTCGAGAAGCTGCCGATCGTGGACGGCGAGGGCAAGATCCGCGGCCTGATCACGGTCAAGGACTTCGTCAAGACCGAGCAGTACCCGAACGCCTCGAAGGACCCGGACGGCAGGCTGCTGTGCGCCGCCGCGATCGGCGTCGGCGAGGACAGCTTCGCGCGCGCCATGGCGCTGGCCGACGCCGGCGTGGACGTGATCATGGTCGACACCGCGCACGGCCACCAGCGCAACGTGCTGGAGATGGTGGCGCGGGTGAAGAAGGAGCTGGGCGAGGACGTCGACGTGGTCGGCGGCAACGTCGCCACCCGCGCGGGCGCCCAGGCGCTGGTGGACGCGGGCGCGGACGGCGTGAAGGTCGGCGTCGGCCCGGGCTCGATCTGCACCACGCGCGTGGTGGCGGGCGTCGGCGTGCCGCAGATCAGCGCGATCTACGAGGCGAGCCTGGCGTGTGCGCCCGCGGGCGTGCCGGTGATCGGCGACGGCGGCATCCAGTACTCCGGCGACATCGCCAAGGCCATCGCGGCGGGCGCGAGCACGGTGATGCTGGGCAGCCTGCTGGCGGGCACCGCCGAGGCGCCCGGCGAGCTGGTCCTGGTCAACGGCAAGCAGTTCAAGACCTACCGGGGCATGGGCTCGCTGGCCGCGCTCCAGGGCCGCGGCGCGGCCAAGTCGTACTCGAAGGACCGGTACTTCCAGGACGACGTGCTGTCCGAGGACAAGCTGGTGCCCGAGGGCATCGAGGGCCGCACGCCGTTCCGGGGCCCGCTGTCCACGGTGGTGCACCAGCTCGTCGGCGGCCTGCGCGCCGCGATGGGCTACACGGGCGCCAAGACGATCGGCGACCTCCAGCGCAAGCAGCTGGTCCGGATCACCGCGGCGGGGCTGAAGGAGAGCCACCCGCACGACATCACCATGACGGTGGAAGCCCCGAACTACACGAGCCGCTGAAAAACGGACCGGTGGGCTGTAAGGTCCACTGGTTTGGGCACGCAGGCTCCACGGAAGGACGACGAAGGTGCGCGATCTGGTCGAGATCGGCATGGGCCGGACCGCGAGGCGGGCCTACGAGCTGGACGACGTCGAGATCATCCCGTCCCGCAGGACCCGGTCCTCGAAGGACGTCTCGACGGCGTGGCAGATCGACGCCTACCGGTTCGAGATCCCGCTGATCACCCACCCGACCGACGCGATCGTGTCGCCGGGCACGGCGGTCGCGGTGGGCGAGCTGGGCGGGTTGGGCGTCCTCAACGCGGAGGGCCTGTGGGCCCGGCACGGTGACGTGGAGGAGGCGCTGTTCCGGCTGGTCAGGGCCGTGGAGGACACCGACGACCCGGCCGCGCCGGTGAAGGTGCTCCAGGAGCTGCACGCCGCGCCGGTGCGCATGGACCTCATCGCCGAGGCGATCAAGCAGGTGCGCGAGTCGGGCGTGACGGTGGCCGTGCGGGTGAGCCCGCAGCGGGCCGCCGAGCTGACCCCGGACCTGCTGGCCGCGGGCGTGGAGATCCTGGTCGTGCAGGGCACGATCATCTCCGCCGAGCACGTCTCGCGCGACGGCGAGCCGCTGAACCTGAAGTCGTTCATCGCCGACCTGGACATCCCGGTCATCGCGGGTGGCGTCGGCGACTACCGGACCGCGATGCACCTGATGCGCACGGGCGCGGCGGGCGTGATCGTGGGCTACGGCTACACGCCGGGCGTGACCACCACGGACGCCGTGCTCGGCATCGGCGTCCCGATGGCCACCGCGATCGCCGACGCGGCCGCGGCGCGCCGGGACTACCTGGACGAGACCGGTGGCCGGTACGTGCACGTGATCGCCGACGGCGGCGTGCTGACCAGCGGTCACGTGGCCAAGGCGATCGCCTGCGGCGCGGACGCGGTGATGCTGGGCGAGCCGCTGGCGTCGGCGGCCGAGGCACCGGGCCAGGGCCTGTACTGGACCGCCGCGTCGGCGCACCCGTCGGTGCCGCGCAGCCACGTGTCCACCGGGGTGGACCAGGTGGTCGACCTGCGGAGCCTGCTGTTCGGGCCGTCGGTGGACCCGCGGGGCGTGACGAACCTGTTCGGCTCGCTCAAGCGGGCGATGGCCAAGACCGGCTACTCGGACCTGAAGGAGTTCCAGAAGGTCGGCCTGACCATCAGGGGCTGACGGGCTCGCGTCCGCTTCGTCCGGTATTTCACCTGGGAGCCCCCGCGGAAAGCGGGGGCTCTTCGGTGTGCCCGGATGTCTGGATCGATCAGGAACTAGCCTGTTACTTCGGGTAACGCCTAACCTGCCAGGCATGGGTGAACTCGCCGGTAACAAAACCGACTACGACGTCGTCGTGGTGGGCTCGGGCTTCGGCGGCAGCGTGGCCGCCCTCCGGCTCACCGAGAAGGGCTACCGGGTGGCCGTCGTCGAGGCCGGCCGCCGGTTCGCCGACCACGAGTTCGCCAAGACCTCCTGGGACCTGCGGCGCTACCTGTGGGCGCCGTTCCTGGGCTGCTACGGCATCCAGCGCATCCACGCCCTGCGCAACGTCATGGTCCTCGCGGGCGCCGGCGTGGGCGGCGGCTCCCTGGTCTACGCCAACACCCTCTACCGGCCGCTCAAGCCGTTCTACGAGGACCGCCAGTGGGCGCACATCACCGACTGGGAGGCCGAGCTGGCCCCGTTCTACGACCAGGCGAGCCGGATGCTGGGCGTGGTGGAGAACCCGACCACCACGCCGTCGGACGAGGTCATGCGCCAGGTCGCGCGGGACATGGGCGTGGCGGACAGCTACCACCCCACCCCGGTCGGCGTGTTCTTCGGCGAGCCGGGCGAGCCGGCCGAGGACCCGTACTTCGGCGGTGCCGGCCCCGCCCGCACCGGCTGCACCGAGTGCGGCGCGTGCATGTCCGGCTGCCGCGTCGGCGCGAAGAACACCCTGGTCAAGAACTACCTGTACCTGGCCGAGCGCAACGGCGCCGAGGTCCTCCCGCTGACCACCGTCACCGACCTGCGCCAGGCGCCCGACGGCACGTGGGCGGTCCACACCCGCCGCACCGGGGCCAAGGTGCGCCGCCACCGCCGCACGATCACCGCGGGCCAGGTCGTGCTCGCCGCCGGCACGTGGGGCACCCAGCAGCTGCTGCACCGCATGAGGGCCACCGGCGCCCTGCCGCGCCTCTCGCCCAGGCTCGGCGAGCTGACCAGGACCAACTCCGAGGCCATCATCGGCGCGGGCCGCTTCACCGTGGACGAGGAGCGCAACTTCAGCCGGGGCGTGGCCATCACCTCGTCCATCCACCCGGACGAGCAGACGCACATCGAGCCCGTCCGCTACGGCCGGGGCAGCAACGCCATGGGCCTGCTCCAGACCCTGGCCACCGACGGCGCCAAGTCCACCCCGCGGGTGCTGCAGTTCCTCGCCCAGGCGGTGCGGCACCCGGTCCGCCTGGCGCGGCTGCTGTCGGTGCACCGGTGGAGCGAGCGGACCGTGATCCTGCTGGTGATGCAGAGCCTGGACAACTCCATCACCACCTACACCCGCAAGGGCGCGTTCGGCCGCCGCAAGCTCACCTCCAGGCAGGGGCACGGGCAGCCGAACCCCACCTTCATCCCCGCCGGCCACCGGGCCAACCTGCTGGCGGCGCGGCACATCGACGGCATCCCCGGCGGCACCTGGGGCGAGCTGTTCAACATCCCCCTCACCGCCCACTTCATCGGCGGCTGCCCGATCGGCGCGGACCCGGAGGGCGGCGTCATCGACCCGTACCACCGGGTCCACGGCTACCCGGGCCTGTCGGTGGTGGACGGCGCGGCGATCTCGGCGAACCTGGGCGTGAACCCGTCCCTGACCATCACCGCGCAGGCCGAGCGGGCGTTCTCGCTGTGGCCGAACAAGGGCGAGCCGGACCGGCGGCCCGCGCAGGGCGAGGGGTACCGGCGGGTCGCCCCGGTGCTCCCGCGGCACCCGGCCGTGCCCGCCGACGCCCCCGGTGCCCTGCGGCTGCCGATCGTGGAGGTGAAGCACCCCTGAGACCGGTCGGGCCGGTCCACGCCGGCGGCACCGCCCGGGGGACCGGGGCGGTGCCGCCGGGCCCTCGGAGCCCTCGGAGCCCTCAGAGGCTGATGCCGGTGAGCACCATGGTGCGCTCCTCGGTGAAGTCCTCCATGGCCGACCGCACGCCCTCGCGCCCGGTGCCCGAGCCCTTCACCCCGCCGTAGGGCATCTGGTCCGCCCGGTACGACGGCACGTCGCCGATGATCACGCCGCCGACCTCCAGCTCGGCCGCCGCCTCGAACGCCACGGTCACGTCCCGGGTGAACACGCCGGCCTGGAGGCCGTAGTCGGTGGCGTTGGCCCGCTCGAACGCCTCGGCCACGGAGTCCACCACGGACACCGCGAGCACCGGCCCGAACACCTCCTGGTGCCACAGCTTCGCCTCCGCCGGCACGTCCTGCACCACGGTCGGCTCGACCGACGTGCCGGTCCGCCCGCCGCCGACGTGCAGGGTGGCCCCGCCGGACACGGCCTCGGCCACCCACTCCTCGACGCGGCGTGCGTTGTCCTCGTCGATCAGCGGCCCGACCTCGACCTCCGGGTCGTGCGGGTCACCGGTCCGCAGCGACCGCACCGCGGCCACCAGCTTCGGCACGAACTCGTCGGCGACGTCGCGGTGCACCAGCACCCGCTGCACCGCGATGCACGACTGCCCGGCCTGGTAGTTGCCGAACGTGGCGATGCGGGAGGCGGCGAGGTCCAGGTCCGGCCAGTCCGGGCACACGATCGCCGCCGAGTTCGACCCCAGCTCCATCACCACGTGCTTGCGCGGCGCGTCGTCCATCAGCGACCACCCGACCGCGGTGGACCCGGTGAACGAGATGACCGGCAGCCGCTTGTCGGTGACCAGCGCCTTCATGTCGCCACCGCGCACCGGCAGCACCGAGAACGCGCCCTCGGGCAGGCCCGCCTCGGCCAGCAGCTCGCCCAGCAGCAGCGCCGACAGCGGCGTGGCCGAGGCCGGCTTGACGATCACCGGCGCGCCGACGGCCAGCGCGGGCGCGACCTTGTGCGCGACCAGGTTCAGCGGGAAGTTGAACGGCGCCACCGCCAGCACCGGCCCGCGCGGCACCCGCCGCACCACGGCCAGCCGGCCCTCGCCGGTGGTGTCGGTGTCGAGCCGCTGGAGCTCGCCGGTGAACCGGCGCGCCTCCTCGGCGGCGAACCGGAAGGTGTTCACCGCCCGCTGCACCTCGACGTTCGCCCACTTCAGCGGCTTGCCGTTCTCCGCGGTGATGGTCTCGGCGATCTCCTCGGCGCGGTCGGCCAGCGCCTGCGAGACGTGGAGCAGGGCCTTGGCCCGCACGTGCGCGGGCGTGCGCCGGAACGACTTGGCCACCGCCGCCGCGGCGGCGACCGCGCGTTCCACCTGGTCCGGCCCCGGTACGGCGACCGAGGCCACCTCGGTGCCGTCGAACGGGTGGTAGACGGTGGTGGCCTGCACGCCCTGCTCGGCGTGTCCGGCGATCCAGCAGGGCCGGGGCTCGGGGGTGGTCGCGTCCATGGTGGTCACCGTATGCCCGTACGGGGTTGGTTGGCTTCACCGATCTTGGAAGTGCACCCGTGCGCACGCCGCGGGATCGGGTCACCAGGGGTGTTGCCCCGCCCGGTGCGGGCGAAACCCGGTGCCCGGACCGGGTCGACCGGCCTCGATGAGCGCCCCCCGGGGTGCCCATGACATCCTTCACCTGCGCGGATCCGCCGGACGAGAGGTTTTCCCCCAGTGCCCGAGAGCAGCAACCGCCCCGTGCTGGTAGTCGACTTCGGCGCGCAGTACGCGCAGCTGATCGCCAGGCGGGTCCGGGAGGCGCAGGTCTACTCGGAAGTCGTGCCGCACAGCACCCCGGTGGCGGAGCTGCTGGAGCGGGACCCGGCCGCCATCGTGCTGTCCGGTGGCCCCTCCAGCGTCTACGAGCCGGGCGCGCCCCAGGTCGACCCGAAGCTGTTCGAGGTCGGCGTCCCGGTGTTCGGCATCTGCTACGGCTTCCAGGCCATGGCGGGCGCCCTGGGCGGCACGGTCGAGCACACCGGCACCCGCGAGTACGGCCGCACCGAGCTGGGCGTGCGGCACGCCGGCGGCCTGCTGCACGACGAGCTGCCCGACCGGCACCCGGTGTGGATGAGCCACGGCGACTGCGTGACCGCCGCGCCCGAGGGCTTCACCGTCACCGCGACCAGCGAGGGCGCGCCGGTGGCCGCGTTCGAGGACCGGGAGCGCCGGTTCGCGGGCGTGCAGTACCACCCGGAGGTGGGGCACTCGCCGCACGGCCAGGAGGTGCTGCGCCGGTTCCTGCACGAGATCGCGGGCATCCGGCCCCAGTGGACGACCTCGTCGATCGTGGACGAGCAGGTGGCCCGCATCCGGGAGCAGGTCGGGAACGGCAAGGCCATCTGCGGCCTGTCCGGCGGCGTGGACTCCGCGGTCGCCGCGGCCCTGGTGCAGCGCGCCATCGGTGACCGCCTGACCTGCGTCTTCGTCGACCACGGCCTGCTGCGCGCGGGCGAGCGCGCCCAGGTCGAGCGCGACTACGTGGCCGCGACCGGCATCCGGCTGGTCACCGTCGACGCCCGCGAGCGCTTCCTGGACGCCCTCAAGGGCGTCACCGACCCCGAGCAGAAGCGCAAGATCATCGGCCGGGAGTTCATCCGGGTCTTCGAGCAGGCCGAGCGCGACCTCAAGGCCGAGGGCGACTACGAGTTCCTCGTGCAGGGCACGCTCTACCCGGACGTGGTCGAGTCCGGCGGCGGCGCGGGCACCGCGAACATCAAGAGCCACCACAACGTGGGCGGCCTGCCCGACGACCTCCAGTTCACCCTGGTCGAGCCGCTGCGCGCGCTGTTCAAGGACGAGGTCCGCCGGGTCGGCACCGAGCTGGGCCTGCCCGAGACCATCGTGCAGCGGCAGCCGTTCCCCGGCCCCGGCCTGGGCATCCGGATCATCGGCGAGGTCACCCAGGAGCGCCTGGACGTCCTGCGCAAGGCCGACGCCATCGCCCGCGAGGAGCTGACCAGCGCGGGCCTGGACCGGCAGATCTGGCAGTGCCCGGTGGTGCTGCTCGCCGACGTGCGCAGCGTCGGCGTCCAGGGCGACGGCCGCACCTACGGCCACCCGGTCGTGTTGCGCCCGGTGTCCAGCGAGGACGCCATGACCGCCGACTGGACCCGCCTGCCCTACGAGGTGCTGGAGCGCATCTCCACCCGCATCACCAACGAGGTGGCCGAGGTCAACCGGGTCGTGCTGGACGTGACGAGCAAGCCGCCGGGCACCATCGAGTGGGAGTGAGCGAAGGCGAAGGGCCCGTCCTGGTCAGGACGGGCCCTTCGCCTTCCCACCGGGTCTACCCCCGCCGGCGCAGCGACGCCGCCAGCAACCCGATCCCGATCACCATCGCCCCGCCCGCCAGCGCCCACCTCAGGTCGAGGAACGCCGGCCACGCGGTCCCGTCGGAGAGCACGTAGGCCGAGGCGACCAGGGCCGCGACGCCCAGCACCAGCCCGACCACGTCCACGTCCCGCCGCTCCACCGATCGGTCCCGGTCAGCCACGACTCACCTCCACGTCCCCGATCTCGCTGCGCACGTCCAGCACGACCT
This sequence comes from Saccharothrix syringae, assembly GCF_009498035.1. Classification (NCBI taxonomy): domain Bacteria; kingdom Bacillati; phylum Actinomycetota; class Actinomycetes; order Pseudonocardiales; family Pseudonocardiaceae; genus Saccharothrix; species Saccharothrix syringae. The sequence continues at coordinate 10,316,315 of NZ_CP034550.1, read as the reverse complement.
TCAGCCCGCCCGGCCCGTCGGGGCCGTCGTCCGAGGCCCGCTCGACGACGTCCTTGCCGTCGGAGGTCTTGCCGAGGCAGTTCACCGACCCCAGTTCGACCCCGCAGGTCACGGTCACGTCCGCGTCCTTCGGCACCCGCACCTTGGCGCTGCCCAGGCCGAGGTCGACCGCGGTGCTCACGGTGCCGCTGCCGGGCAGCCCGGTCAGGTCGAGGTCGACCTCGCCGATGCCCGCCTCGTACCGCTGGTCCACCTGCTCGACCGTCGTCGGCCGGTCCCGGATGCTGCCCATCCGGCCCGACCTGATGCCGTCGAAGTCGACCGCGGTGCCCACCACGCCGACCAGCGCCAGCGGCACCACCAGCCAGGTCAGCCCGCGGCCACCGCCGCCGCGCAGCGCGCCGACCACCATGCCCGCGCCCAGCACGCCCACCAGCAACCCGATGGTGTGCGTGGGGGTCAGCCACGCCACCTCCCGCGACAGCGCCGCGGCGACCGCCAGCACGATCATCGCCAGCCCGAACGTCACCACGCCCACCCGCGACCGCCGCCGCGGGGGCCGCGGTGCCACGGGCACCGGCGCGGGCGCGGCCGCCGCCGGGTCCGGCAGGTCCCACGCGAACGGCGCCGCGCCCAGCGGGTCCCACGCGGGCGGCGTGGTCCGCCCGGTCGTCTGCTCCTGGTGCTGCACCGGCACCCCCACCACGTCGAAGGCCGGGTCCGGAGCCGGGAAGACCGAGGTCGGCTCCCGGGTCGCGGCCGGCCGGTTGAGCTGCCCGCGGCCGCGGTGCAGCAGGTAGATCCCCCCGACGGAGAGCAGCACCCCGCCGACCATGGTGAACCCGCCGTCGACGAACACGCCGGTCGCCGGGATCACCGCCAGGCCCAGCAGCACGGTCAGCGCGGTCGGCGTCGAGCTGCGCCCCCGCCCCAGCAGCGCCTCCGCGGGCGACACCTCGTCGTCGGCCTGGGCGAAGCACAGCCAGCCCAGCAGGTAGACGAGGATGCCGGCGCCGTTGCACAGCGCCATGGCCACGAACGCGACCCGGACGACCACCGGGTCGATCTGGTACCGCTGCGCGATACCGGCGGCGACACCGGCGATCTTGCGACCGTCGTGGGGCCGCCTGGGCCGGTAGGCCCAGAAGTCCTTCAACGTCTCCTCGACGTTGGCCGCGCTGATGTTCCCGCTCACGGTGACGAGCTTGCCCCGGCACCCGGCCCGCGCACATCCGGGACCCACCCTGAACCCGACATGGGGTGGAACCCTGATGACCGCCCCCCGTGCGCGTGTGACCCTTGGGGGGTGAGCGTGGAGACGAAGGCCCTCGACAGGGTGGGCGCCGAGCCGGTGCGCCGCAGGCGGACCGGCCGGGTGGTCGCGGGCGTGGCCGGCGGGGTCGCCGACCACCTCGGCGTCGAGGTGTTCTGGGTGCGGGCGGTGTTCGCCGCGCTGACCGCGCTCAACGGCGTGGGCGTGGTCGCCTACGGCCTGCTGTGGATGTTCGTGCCGCAGCGCGCCGCGGGCGAGCCGGAGGAGCCGCCGAACCCCCGGGAGCGGCAGCAGGCGCTGGGCCTGGTCGCCCTGGGCATCGCCGCGGCGGTGCTCACGGGCCTGTTCTCCGGGCCGGTGAGCGGGTGGATCGCCGGGCCGCTCGCGGTGGCCCTGGTCGGCGCGGCCGTGGTGTGGCGGGAGGCGGACGAGGCGCAGCGCCGCCGCTGGCGGGACGGCGCGAGGTCCGGGTTCCTCGGCAGCGGCCGCACCGCCGTGGTGCGCGTGCTCGCGGGCGTGGCGCTGGTCGCGATCGGCATCGGCGTGCTGCTGATCAACAGCTACGGCATCGACCAGCTCCGGTTCGCGCTGCTGGCCGTGGTCGCCACGCTGGGCGGCGTCGCGGTGCTGACCGTGCCGCTGTGGGTGAAGCTGATCAACGACCTGGGCGAGGAGCGGCGGGCCCGCATCCGCACCGAGGAACGCGCCGAGATCGCCGCCCACCTGCACGACTCGGTGCTGCAAACGCTTGCGCTGATCCAGAAGCAGGCCGAGCGGCCGCGCGAGGTCAAGCGCCTGGCGCGCGGCCAGGAGCGGCAGCTGCGCGAGTGGCTGTACGGCCGGGTCGTGGAGGAGAACAGCCTGCCCACCGCCATGTCCGCGGCGATCGCCAAGGCGGCGGGCGAGGTGGAGGACGCGTTCGCGCTGACCGTGCAGCAGGTCGTGGTCGGCGACTGCGAGCTGGACCCCAACCTGCACGCGCTGGTGCAGGCGGCCCGCGAGGCGATGGTCAACGCGGCCAAGCACGCGGGCGTCGGCGAGATCAGCGTCTACGGCGAGGTGGAGCCCGACCGGGTGACGGTGTTCGTGCGCGACCGGGGCAAGGGGTTCGACCCGGGCACCGTGCCGGAGGACCGGCATGGCCTCGCGGACTCCATCCGGGGGAGGATGGACCGGCACGGCGGCGAGGTCCGCGTCCGCACCGCGTTGGGTGAGGGCACGGAGGTGCAGCTGATGATGCCGAGGAAGACAGCGGACAAGTGATGGACGGGGGCCGGACCGTGGCGGTACGGGTGTTCCTGGTGGACGACCACGCGCTGTTCCGCGCGGGGGTGCGGGCCGAGCTGGACTCGATCACCGACCAGGTGGAGGTGGTGGGCGAGGCGGGGTCGGTCGGCGAGGCCGTCGCGGGCATCGCGCACCACCGCCCGGACGTGGTGCTGCTGGACGTGCACATGCCCGACGGCGGCGGCGCCGAGGTGCTGCGCCAGGTCCGCACCACGCTGCCCGAGGTGGTGTTCCTGGCGCTGTCGGTGTCCGACGCGGCCGAGGACGTCATCGCGGTCATCCGCGCGGGCGCCCGCGGGTACGTGACCAAGACCATCTCCAGCCAGGAGCTGGTGAAGGCGGTCGTGCGGGTCGCGGAGGGCGACGCGGTGTTCAGCCCCAGGCTGGCCGGGTTCGTGCTCGACGCGTTCGCCGACCGGCCGGGCGCGGCCCCGATCAGCGACCCCGAGCTGGACCTGCTGACCCCGCGCGAGCGCGACGTGCTGCGGCTGCTGGCCCGCGGCTACGCGTACAAGGAGATCGCGTCGGAGCTGTTCATCTCGGTGAAGACGGTCGAGACGCACGTGTCGAGCGTGCTGCGCAAGACGCAGCTGTCCAACCGCTACGAGCTGTCGCGCTGGGCGTCGGACCGCAGGCTGGTCTAGGGCCGCTCCTCGGCCGCCGCGATCCGCAGCCGCCCCTGGTCGGGCTCGACCCGCAGCAGGTACCTCCCGCTGCTCTCGACCCCGCCGCGGACGAACGTGACCACGACCTGCACCCAGGTGTGGGTGCCGTCCTGCCACGTCTCGGCCAGGCTCGCCCGCACGTCGTCGTACTGCCCCCAGAACGCGGCGTAGTCCTCGAACGACTGGCGGTAGGACGCGGTGAGGTTGTCGTAGGCGGCCCGGGGGTCCTCCGGCAGCAGGTCGTAGTGCCGGAGGACGAGTTCGCCCGCCTCGGCGGTGGGCACCGGCGGCGGGGGCGAGGTGGTCACGGTGGACGCCTGCCCGCCGGACGACCCGTCGAGCGGCAGCAGCAGCGAGGCCGCCGCGACCGCACCCGCGCCCAGCACCGCCACGACCGCCGCGACCAGCGGTGCGAGCCACCTGCGCCGCGGCCGGGCGGGGGACCCGGCCGGGGGTGCCTCCGCCCGAGGGTCCGCCGGGTCGGCCAGCAGCGCCGCGGCCTGGTCGGCCGTCGGGCGGGCGTCGCGGTCGGTGGCGAGCATGCGGGTGAGCAGGCCGGTCAGCTCGCCGGCGCGCGCGGGCGGCTCGACCCTGCCCGCGGCGGCCCGGTAGAGCAGGCCGAAGCTGTTGTCCGAGGTGCCGTACGGCGACCGGCCCTCGGTCGCCGCGTACAGGGTCGCGCCGAGGGAGAACACGTCCGACGCGGTGTCCGGCTGCTCGCCGCGCGCGACCTCGGGTGCCAGGTACGCCGGGGTGCCGGTGATCATGCCGCTGTCGGTGAGGGTGCCGTCGCCCGCCGCCCGGGAGATGCCGAAGTCGGTGAGCTTCACCGTGCCGTCGTGGCCGATGAGCACGTTGGACGGTTTCACGTCGCGGTGCACGATGCCCGCCGCGTGCGCCGCGGCGAGCGCGGCGGCGACCTGGGCACCGATCCCGGCCGCCTCGGCCGGTTCGAGCCGTCCCCGCTCGGCCAGCAGGCCGGCCAGGCTCCGCGCGGGCAGGTACTCCATGACCAGCCACGGCCGGTCGTCCTCGACCACCACGTCGAAGACCGCGATCGCACCGGGGTGGTGGAGCCGGGCGGCGTTGCGCGCCTCGCGCATGGCCCGCGCCCTGGCGACCCGGCCCTCGTCGGGCCCGAGGTCGGGCAGGCGCAGCTGCTTCACGGCCACCTCGCGGTCCAGCAGCTCGTCGCGGGCCCGCCAGACGACGCCCATGGCGCCGCTGCCGATCCGCTCGACCAGCGCGTACCGACCGCCCACCGTCCCCCCGGACCCCGTCACGGATCAGAGGGTAGGCGACGCGCTCAGTTGGTCGAGACCAGCTTGGCCAGCTCGCGGTCGAAGTCGATCCACAGGTCCTCCTCGCCGGGCTGGACCACGTCGTAGGTCAGGTCCAGGAACTCGGCGACGTCCTCGGCCTCGGCGGACAGGATGGCGAAGCCCGTCGGCGCGTTGAGCTCCACCAGGACCCGCTCCGGGTCGTCGGCCGCCGGCCGGACCAGGATGTCGCCCTCGCCGGACGGCGTGAGCAGCCCGTCCGCCAGCAGGTCGCGGGCGAAGATCCACTCGACCTTGCCCTGGCCCGTGTGGAAGAGCACGGCTACCGCGTACGGGTCCTCCGGTTCGTAGTGCAGCTCGGCCTCCACCGGTGCCGGAGCCACCCCGGGGACGAGGAGGTGGAACGTCGTCGTCGTGGTGATGCTCTCGTTGCTCATGGCTCTGGGGTTCCCTTCCGGTGCGAGTCCTTTCATGTGAGGAGACGTCCGAGAGGGCTTTCCAGGACGCGGTTCGCCTGAACACCACGCGATCGGGGGAGACCTGCCGCGCAATACCACCCGTTTGCCCAGGAGCGATGTCTCAACTGGCCGTACCGCCGGGTAACCGAGGGTTATCGCAGGTCACTTCAGCGTAGCGAGGGGCTCGGCGGGTACCGGCGCGACGACCGCCGCGGGCTGCCGGCGGGTCAGCGCGACGCCCACGAGCACCACCACCATGCCGATCACCACCCGCACGCCCAGCTCCTCGCCGAGGAACAGCGCGCCGAGCAGCACGGACACCACGGGCAGCAGGTAGCCGACGGTCGTGGCGTTGGTCGGGCCCTCGTCCTCGACGATCCGGTAGTTGAGCACCAGCGCGACGCCCGTGCCCAGGACGCCCAGGATCGCCACGGCCACCAGCGGCGGCCAGGACGGGTGCACCGGCTGCAGGCCGCCCACCGGGACGGCGAGGGCGCCCAGGCCGGACGCGCCGATCAGCTGCGTCGCGGTGATCTGGACGGGCGTCAGGCCGCGCCCGGAGACGGTGCGGCCGATGTAGGCGTAGCAGACCGCGTAGGACGCGGCGGCGGCCAGGCACGCCAGCGCGCCCCAGCTCGCCAGCCCCGCGTGCTCCCACGGCGCGAAGATGACCAGCACCCCGGCGAAGCCGAGCGCCAGGCCGGCCACCCGGGCCGGGTTGCGCTGCCGCTCGGTGCCCAGCGCCAGGCCGATGACCAGCGCCCACAGCGGCGTGGTGGCGTTGAGCACGCCGGCGACGCCGGAGTCCACGGTCTGCTCGCCGAGCGCGAACAGCACGAACGGCAGGGTGGTGCCGAACAGGGAGGCCACCAGCAGGTGGGCCCAGGAGCGGCGGTCGCGCGGCAGCCGCTGCCGGGTGACCCGGAGGAACACCACGAGCACCAGCGCGCCCAGCAGGCTCCGCGTGAAGGCGATCTGCACCGGCGACAGGCCGGTGAGCGCGATCTTGATCCAGAGGAAGCTCGAACCCCACAGCAGGGCGAGCACACCCATCCTCACCAAGGTGCCTGAACTGTTCACGGCACATACCATGAGCCATGCGAAGCATCAGCACAATTGAATAGAACTGCACGACCTTTAAGTAGAACTGTAAGGTTCGGGCATGCTGGACGTGCGACGCATGCAAGTGCTCCGGGCCGTGGTGACCACCGGCTCCATCACCGCCGCGGCGGTCAACCTCGGGTACACGCCCTCGGCGGTCAGCCAGCAGGTCGCGGCCCTGGAGAAGCAGGCGGGCCTGCCGCTGCTCGACCGCGTCGGGCGCGGCGTGCGGCCCACCCAGGCGGGCCGGCTGCTCACCGAGCACGCCGCCCGCATCACCGACCGGCTGGCCGAGGCCGAGGCGGCGCTGGCCGACCTGCGCGCGGGCCGCACCGGGCGGCTGCGCGTGGGCTACTTCGCCACCGCGGGCGCGGCGCTCGTGCCGCCCGCCGTGGCCGCGTTCCGCGAGCGGCACCCCGACGTGCGGCTCGACCTCAGGCTCACCGAGCCCGACGACCCGATGGTGGAGCTGCGGGCGGGCCGCGCCGACGTGGCCGTCGTGGTCCGCGGGCGGGACGCCGAGCCGCCGCGCGGCGTGCGCGTGGTGCACCTGCTCGACGACCCGTACCTGGCGGTGCTGCCGCGCGGCCACGAGCTGGCCCGCAAGCGCGTGCTCGACCTCGCCGACCTGGCCGGCCAGCCGTGGGTGGACGCCGTGGTCGCGCCCGGCGCGTGCCGCGACACCGTGCTCGACGCCTGCGCCGCCGCCGGGTTCGCGCCCAACGTCGTGGTCGAGGCCGACGACTACCCGACCGCGCAGGGGTTCGTCGCCGCCGGGCTGGGCGTCACCATCGTGCCCAAGCTCAGCCTGGGCGTGGTGCACCCCGGCGTGGTCGTGCGCAGGCTGCGCCACCCCGAGCCGACCAGGACCATCGGTGCGGCGGTCCGCGAGGAGAACGCGGACGCGCCCACCGTGACCGGCCTGCTGGCCGCCTTCCGCGAGGCGGCCGGCCGGTGAGCTAGGCGCTGCCCAGGTTCTGCTCGTTGGAGATGAACAGGCTCTGGTCCGACCACTGGAGCACGATCAGCTTGCGCTCGCGGCTGTCCGAGCCGTCCTTCATGTGGAAGGTGACGTCGATCTCGTAGGCGTACTCCGAGTTGTACTTCACCTCGTGCAGGTCGACCGACTCGACCCGGTCCCACCAGCCCTTGTAGCCGGCGAACCCGCCCTTGGAGTTCTGCATCGAGGGCGCCAGCCAGGCCCAGCTGCCGTCCAGGTTGCCCGGCAGCAGCTCGTAGTAGTCCCGGACGGCCTTCTCCTGCTGGTCGCGCGTCGGCGCGCTGGTGTAGGGGCCGGGCGGGGTGGCCACCTTCTGCGTCTGCGTCGTCGAGGGCGCGGCACCCGCGGCCTGCGCCGTGGTGGTGGTCGTGGTCTGGCCGGCCTGGTTGTCCCCGTCGCCCCCACCGGACATCAGGCTCGCCAGCAGGATGCCCACCACGGCCGCGCCCGCGATCGCCAGCGCCGTCACCACGGTCGAGCGTCTGCTCCGGAGCGGGCCGGACCCGGCGGGCCGGGCCTGCCCGGCCGGGCGGCGCGGCGGCGCGGCGGCCGGGCGCTGCTGCGGCGGGGGAGCCGGGACCGGGGCGACGCGCGTCGCGGCGGGGTTGTTCACGGCGGGGTTGCCGCCCGGCGGGGTGTGCCGGTCCGGGGGCATCGCCCGGGTCGCCGCCGCGGGCACCTGGACGGGCGCGCCCTGCCACGACGGCGGGTGCGTCTGCGGCAGCGGCACCGGGAACTCCGGCGCGGCCCGGCCCGCGGCCACCGCGGCCAGCGCCTCGCGCGCCTCCGCCATGGTCGGCCGGTCCTCCGGCTCGGCGCGCAGCAGGCGCATCAGCAGCGCGGTCAGCGGGCCCGCCTGCTTCGGCGGCACCACCTTGCCCGACGCGACCTGGTGCAGCAGCGCGATGGTGTTCTCGTTCAGGCCGAACGGCGGCGCGCCCTCGACCGCCGCGTACAGCGTCGAGCCCAGCGAGAACACGTCCGACGGCGGGCCCGGGTCGTAGCCCTTGGCCACCTCGGGCGCCAGGTAGGCGGGCGTGCCCGCGAGCATCCCGGTCGCGGTGACCGTGACGTCGCCGGTGGCCCGGGAGATGCCGAAGTCGGTGATCTTCACCGTGCCGTCGTGGCCGAGCAGGATGTTGCCGGGCTTGATGTCGCGGTGCACGATGCCGGCGTTGTGGGCGGCGGCCAGCGCCGAGGCCACCTGCTGGCCGATCGAGGCCACGTCCCGGGGCGGCAGCGTGCCGCGCTCCGACAGGGCCGTGGACAGGCTCTTGGACGGCAGGTACTCCATCACCAGCCAGGGCTGGCCGTCGTCCTCCGCCACGTCGTACACGGCGATCGCGTGCGGGTGCTGGAGGCGCGCGGCGATCCGGCCCTCGCGCATGGCCCGGCGCTTGGCCTCGTCGGTGTCGGCTTCGGCCAGACCGGGCTGGAGCAGCAGCTGCTTCACCGCCACGGTCCGGTGCAGGCGCTCGTCGTGCGCCTGCCAGACGACGCCCATCGCTCCGCTGCCGATCCGCTGGCCGAGGCGGTAGCGGCCGGCGACCAGGCGGCCATCGTCGGTCACGGCGTGCTCCCAGTAGCTGCTAGGGATCTTCGGTGGCGCAGGACAACGCCACCATGACTAAAGACGGTGCGTCACCCGATCGGGTTCAGCGCCCACCTTACGAGGTTCACTGCTGTTCTTGTGTGGTGGATGGCGTAGGCACCGAAACCGACGTCGTGGGCTGGGCGGTCGTGGGCTGGGCGGTCGTGGTGGTCGGCCGCGGCGTGGTGGTGGTCGGCCGCGGTGCGGTCGTGGTCGTCGGTTCCGGCTCCGGCGCGTCGGTGGTCGTCACCTCGACCGTGACCGTCTCCGTCTGCACGGTGGTGGTCACCTGGCTGGTGGTGCTCGACGTGGTGGTCGCCGGCGGCTGGGTCGAGCTGCTGCCGCCCGCGGGCGGCGTCGACGGGTTGTTCGAGCCGAACACGTCCAGGGCGATCAGCAGGACGCCCAGCAGCACGATGGCGCCCAGCACCGCGGCGGTGATGGCCAGCGGCCTGGTGTTGCTCCGCCCCGGCGCCGGCCCGACGGGCGGGACGGCACCCGTGCGCGGCCCGACCGTGCGCGGCCCGGGGCGCACCACGCGGGTGCGGTCGGGGTCCACCACGGTCGTGGCGCCCGCGCCGCCCACCGGGGCGATGGCGGTCGCCGTGGCCGCGGGCAGGCCGGTCAGGCTCGGGTGCCTGCCCTGCGCCACCGCGTTGAGCAGGTCCCGGGCCTGGGCCATGGTCGGCCGGTCGGCCGGGTCGTAGTTGAGGAACCGCAGCAGCACGTCGGTCAGCGGGTGGTCGACCGTCGGCGGGTTGATCCGGCCCGCGGCGACCGCGTGCAGCACGCCCAGGGTGTTCTCCGAGAGCCCGAACGGCGGCTCGCCCTCGACCGCCGCGTACAGCGTCGAGCCGAGCGAGAACACGTCCGAGGCGGGCGTCGGGTCCTGGCCGCGGGCGATCTCCGGGGCCAGGTAGGCGGGCGTGCCCGCGATCAGGCCGGTCTTGGTGACCGTGACGTCGTCGCTGGCCCGCGAGATGCCGAAGTCGGTGATCTTGACCAGGCCGTTGTCGGCGAGCAGCACGTTGCCGGGCTTGACGTCGCGGTGCACGATCCCGGCCGCGTGGGCGGCGGCCAGCGCGGCGGCGGCCTGCGCGCCGATCCGCGCCACCTCCACCGGCTCCAGGGGGCCGTGCTCGGCCATCGTGTCGGCCAGGCTGTAGGACGGCAGGTACTCCATGACCAGGCACGGAGCGCCGTTCTCCTCCACCACGTCGTAGACGGCGATGGCGTTGGGGTGGTGCAGCTTGGCGGCGATGCGACCCTCGCGCATGGCGCGCTGGATCGCCTCGTCCTGCTCGCGCTCGTCCAGGCTGGGCTGGAGCAGCAGCTGCTTGATGGCCACGATGCGGCCCAGGCGCTCGTCCTGGGCGCGCCACACGACACCCATCGCACCGCTGCCGATCCGGTCCAGGAACCGGTAGCGCTCGGCGATGACGCGACCGTCGTTGCTCACCGGACCACCTCGCTGGGGCGCTGCGTGACCGCGGCAAGGGCAGCAGGTCTCACGCTCGGGCTCCTCGTCGTGCGGGTCGGTGCGCGGAACAGGCTAGGCCACCGCTCGCCCGCAGAGCCTACCCCGGCCCTGACTACCGCTTTCGCACCGTTGTGCAGGTCACGTGAGCCGAGGGGTGACCGGGAAGGGATACCCGATACCGACCGGGAACGGCACCCGTTCACGCGAAGATCACGGGATTTTGGGGCCGAACGGCCTAGTGCCCGCCAGGTCGCGCGCTCACACCCGGAGTCAAGCACCCGCGCCCCGCCGGTCCAACACCCGCCCCCGGCGTGTCGAACCGCCGTGCCCGGCGTGTCGAACCCCCGGGACCCCCGAGTTCCACGTCCAGGACCCCCGAGTTCCACGTTCGCGAGGGCACCGCGGTGCGCGGCCCGGCGCCGCGGCACCGGGCCCGTCGGGGCGGTGGTCGGGGTCAGTTCGACGAGGAGAAGAAGTCGAACCCGCCGATCGGCTCCAGGATGCCGCCGAGGTCCAGGCCGAGGCCGAGGCCCGGGCCGGACGGCTCGGAGGGCGTCGTGCCGGGGTTCGCGCTCGGGGTCTGGGTCGACGAGGAGGGGGTGGAGGTCGACGGCGGCGTCGCGGTGGACGGGGTCGCGGAGGGCGGCGGCGCGGGCGTGGTGCTGCTCGGCGGCGGCGTGGTGCTGCTGCTCGGGCTCGTCGTGGTCGTCGCGGTCGGCTCGGTGGTGGCCGGCGCCTGCGTCGAGGTGGTCGTCGGCGCCTGGGTGACCGGGGCCTGCCGCTGCTGCTGCTGGCGCTGCTGCCGCTGCTGGGTGGTCGGCGCCTGCTGTTCGGGCGTCGTGGTCGTCGCCTCGGCCTGCCGGACCTCCTGCTGCTGCTGGGCGGCGGCGGCGAGGTCCTTGGTCAGCGTGTTGGTGGCCCGGGCGGCCTGGCGGGCGTCGAAGCGCACCTCGGCCAGCGGCCGCTCGTCCGGGGAGGACACCAGGTTCGACGCGGTGAACGCGACTGTGCCGGCGAGCACCACGCCACCGCCGGCCATCGCGACGATCTTCGGCACGGACAGCCCGCCGCCGCGCTCCTCCTCGCCCGCGCGCCCCTCGCGGCGCAGCAGCTCGGTGATGTGCAGCTCGCGGCCGGACAGGTTGGTCGCCGCCTTGAAGCGCACGGTCTCCGGCTCGACCACGGTCTCCGGTTCGACGTCGGTGATCCTCGGGATCGGCTGCGTCTCCGCCTCGCGCCTGGCGATCAGGTCGGCGACCGACAGCTGGGCCGTCGAGCCATCCCGTCGACGGCGTTTGTCGTCGTTCGACACCGCTGGACACCTTTCCCGGGGAGTGCGTTGCGCTACTGACCGGGACCATGGATACCGAATCGTGACCGAGTTTGTAACCCCTTCGGGGGAAGTTTGGGGCATTAACACAGTTGACTTCGACTCTCCGTGACCTCATCCGGGTCGTCTGTCACGGAGAGTCAGTGCTGCTGGGCGGAGAGGACGTCGACGCCGACGATGCGCGGCACGGTCGTGTCGCTCAGCCGGAACAGCTGCTCGACCCGCAGCCACCGACCGGTGCGCTCCTGCATCGAGACCACCGCGAGCACGCCGCCCGGCCGCGGTGCGGTCGACTCGATGGTGATCGCCTGCACCCGCGCCCACGCCGAGGTGAACCCGCGCGCGTCGCCGCCGAGCAGTTCCGGGGCGAGCAGGCGCGCGGCCTCCGCCGGCTTGGCGGGCAGCAGCTCGTAGAACCGCCGCACGACCTCCACCTGCGGCCGCGGGCCGGGCGTGAGGTCCGGCGGCGGCATCAGCACGGCGCCGGCGGGCGGCACGTCCACCACCACCGGGTCGACCCCGCCGGCCGCGGGCGGCGCGACCGGGCCGCCGCCCAGCTCCGCCGACAGCAGGTCCGGGCGCAGCGCGGCCGGCCCGTCGATCCCGGGCGGCGCCTCGACGCGCGCCGGTTCGGGACCGGCGTCGCGGTGGCCGGCCAGGGCGGAGGCCGCCGCCACGGTCGCCAGCAGCACGACCACGCCGGTGACCACGCCCGCGAGCTTGGTCCCCCGGCCGACCGGCCGCGGCGGCTCGGGTTCGACCGGCAGGTCGAGCACGAGCGCGTGCGCGGCGGCCGGCTCCCGGGGCCGGAGGCGCAACGGGGTCGGTTGCTTCCTGATCAGTTCGGCCACGCTCACCGAGCCCGCACGGCTGTGCCTGCGACCGCTCGTCGTAGGGCGCTGCACTGGTGACTCCCTCGCTGTGTCGTCGCCAGCACTCGTACCGTGCCCGACCAGCGCGAATCCAGCTCCACGCAGTACTTCACCCGTTCGTGGCGGTCAGTGGTCGGCCGCGTCCCTCGTTCGGGGGCGGGGATTACGGAACGGCGTACCCCTTCACGTCCGCGAACGACCGCTAAACGCCTCCCGCGAGCCGTTCGGCGTTGATCAGCGGGACGCCCGCCGCGGTGAACCCCAGCTCGCGCCGCTCGGTGACCCTGGTGCCGTCCCGCCGGACCAGCTGGAGGGTGCTGATCGTGACGCCCCGGCCCGGGTCCACCTCGATGGCGCTCACCTCGACCAGCGACACGCCCGCGAAGTCCCGCTCCAGCAGCGCCTCGGCGCTGGACCGGAAGGAGTCGGACACCAGGGCCATCGCGGTGTCGGCGTTGCGCACCGCCTCCTCGAAGAACCGCTCCGTGCGCGAGGCGATCGCCACGCCGTCGAACGCCGGCCGCTCCGGGGCGTGCGGCACGGTGACCACCTCGGGCGGTGACAGCGCCGGTTCGGCGGGTGCGGTGGCGCCGGTGGTCGTGCGGGCGGTGGACGTGGCGCCGCCCGCGGCCGGCTGTTCGGCGGTCGGTGCCCGCAGGCCCGCAGGCCCGCCGGGGTGGTCCGGCCGGGAGGGGGTCGGCGCCGCGGTGGTCGGCGGCGGTGGCGTGGTGGCGAACCCGGTCAGCAGCGGCACGTCGGCGGGGTAGCCGGGCATGCCGACCCGCTCCACCGGGTTGTTCGAGCCGACCAGCTTCGACGCGGCCAGCGCCAGGCCGACCAGCACGCCCGCCGAGGACAGGACCGCGAACCAGGCGGCCCGCTTCCACGTCCGCGGCGGTGTCACCGAGGCGGGCACCAGGCCGATGTTGAACTTGCGCAACCCGACGGCGTCGCTGTCGGTGAGGGGGTCGCGGGTGCGCTGCGGCGGCAGCGGGGGCGGGTGGTCGAACCCGGGCCGTTCGCGGACCGCTCGCCGGTCGGTCGCGGGGGGTGCCGGTGGTCGGTCGGCTGCCCGCGCCGCGGTTGCCCGGTGTGCCGCGGCTGTTTCGCCGGCTGTCCGCTCTGCGGCTGTCCGGTCGGAGTCCTGCGCCTTGGGTGGCGCTGCCTCGGGTGGTTGTGCCGTGGGGGGCTGTGCCTTGGGTGGCGCTGCCGTGGGTAGTTGCGCTGTGGGTAGTTGTGCTGTGGGTGGCTGCGCTGCGGGTGGCTGCTCCGCAGGTGGCCGCTCCGCCCCCCGGACCGCCGGTCGCCGGCCGCCCTCCCGCATCGCGGGCAGGTGGTCGGGCTCGCGCACCGCCCGCGGCCGGTCGGCCTCCCGCACCGCCCCGCGGTGGTCCGGTTCCCGCACGGCGGGCAGGTGGTCCAGCTCGCCGCCCATCGGCAGCCAGATCGCCGCCCCGTCCTCCAGCCGGTGCGTGCCCGGCCGTTCCGGTTCCCCGATCTCCATGCGTGTGGATCCCTCCACCCCCGCTTGCCGATCCTCGCGACCTTCACCTGTTGTGCTCAAGTGGCGCGGGGCAGGGGGTGGGGTGTCGAGGACCCCGCGGCTACCTCAGAGTAGGCGCAGGGTCCACGTGAGACCGGTTGAATCAGCCTTGTGACGGCGATCAACACTCGTAAGAGTGAATCTTCAGCCGCCGCTGTTCAACCGCTTGCGAGTGCCCTGGAGCGCGTTGCCCGCGGCCAGCCCGGCACCGCCGGCCACCAGAGCACCGATGACGTCGCCGGACACGCTGTTGCCCGCGGTGATCAGCAGGCCGACGAGCGCGATGATCGTCGTCACCCCGGCGAGGGTCCACCGGCTGCGCACGTACGCCGCGACGGGCGCGCCCACGGCGCGCTTGGACTTGGCTACCGAGCCGAGCATCGCGAGGTAGCCGTCGTGCGCCAGCGCGGCCAGCACGCCGAGGACCGCGATGAGGCCCGTGATGAGACCGATGACCATGACACCAGTGTGCCCACGCCCAAACCCGCTGGACCATCGGTGATCGCCCTGATATCCACCCCGGGTGGAGGTCTTCTGGCACGACGCCTGCCTGGGGCACGACACCGGCGCGGGCCTGTGGGAGCTGCCCGGCCGGTGGGACTGGCTCGACGTCGCCGAACCGCACCCGGAGAACGCCGCCCGGCTGCGCACGTTCCGGCACGCCCTGCGGCACGGCCCGGTGGCGCCGCACCTGACCTGGTCGACCGGCCGGTTCGCCACGGACGAGGAGCTGGCCCGCGTCCACACCCGCGCCTACCTGGACCGGCTGCGCGCGGCGTGCGCCCGGCCCACCAGCGTCGAGGTCAACACGGTCGTGGGCCCCGGTTCGTGGGACGCGATCCGGGCCGCCGCGGGCACCGCGCTGGCCGCGTGGGAGGCCGTCGCCGCCGGCCGCACCCGCCTGGCCTACGCCCTGGTCCGCCCGCCCGGCCACCACGCCCAGCCGGACCTGCCGGACGGGTACTGCCTGGTCAACAACGCCGCCCTGGTCGCCGAGACCGCCCGGCGCGCGGGTCGGCGGGTCGCCGTCCTGGACTGGGACGTGCACCACGGCAACGGCACCCAGGAGGTCTTCCGCGACGCCCCGGACGTGCTCACCGTCTCCGTGCACATGCGCCACGGCCCGTGGGGCGCCAACCACGCGCAGACCGGCGGGCCCGAGGAGAGCGGCCCGGCCAACGTCAACGTCGAGCTGTCCCTGGGCGCGGGCGACCTCGCCTACCGGCGGGCGTTCGAGGAGGTCGCGCTCCCGGCGCTGGCCGAGTTCGGCGCGGACTGCCTGGTGTGCGCCTCGGGCTTCGACGGCTCGGCGTTCGACCCCAACGGCAGGCACAACCTCACCGCGGCCGGCTACCGGTGGATCGGCGGCGCGGTCGCCGGGCTCGGCCTGCCGACCGTGCTCACCCAGGAGGGCGGCTACCTGCGCGGGTACGCGGCCCTGTGCCTGCACGCCCTGGTGGAGGGCCTGCTCGGCCTGGAGCTGCTGGAGGACCCGCTGGCCTACGTGCCCGACGACGCCCAACTGGTGGACGCGGACCTGGCCCGCGCCAGGTCCGCGCTCACCGGCTGGGCGTTCGCCGCTAGCGCCCCAGCGGGCCGCGGCCGAGCTTGAGCAGGATCATCGCCAGGTCCCGGCCCTCGGGGCCGAGCTCCTTGTAGCGGTTGATGACGTCGATCTCCCGGTTGTGCACGATCCGCGTGCCGCCGGCGGCCATCCGCGCCGCGCCGATGATCTTGGAGACCTCGACGCGCCGCTTGACCAGCCGCAGCAGCTCGGCGTCCAGGTGGTCGATCTCCTGGCGCAGCGCGTCGATGTCGTGGGCGGTTTCGGTGCTGTTCATCGTGACGACCTCTCGACTTGTCGAGGGAGTGCCGGCCCCGGCAGCAGCGAAGCCCCGGGTCCGAGGACTCCGGGGCTTCGTGGGTGGCCTGGCGCGCTAGCGGTCCACGGGAGCCGGAGTCCGGTTCCCGTAAAAAAAGTAGAAGTTGGCCGCGAGCACAGCCACATCATGCCACAGCCACCGGCGCGTCGGGGGTAGCGGGTAACGTGGACAGGCGATGAGCGCCTTGTTCGACTTGCCCTCAAGTCCCCCCGCCCCCCGGTCCGCGCGGCTGCTCGACGACCTGAACCCGTCCCAGCGCCGCGCGGTCGAGCACGCCGGCTCGCCGCTGCTGGTCGTGGCGGGTGCGGGGTCCGGCAAGACCCGCGTGCTCACCCGCCGCATCGCCCACCTGCTCGCCGAGCGGGGGGTGCACCCCGGCGAGGTCATGGCGATCACGTTCACCAACAAGGCCGCCGCCGAGATGAAGGAGCGCGTGGCCGACCTGGTGGGCCCGCGCGCCCGCTCGATGTGGGTGTCCACGTTCCACTCGATGTGCGTGCGGCTCATGCGCCGCGAGGCCAAGACGCTCGGCATGTCGTCGAACTTCTCGATCTACGACTCCGACGACACCCGCCGGCTCATCACCCTCGTGGCGCGCGACCTCGACCTGGACCCCAAGCGCTACCCGGCCCGCACGCTGGCCATCCACATCTCGAACCTCAAGAACGAGCTGGTGGACGCCGCGACCGCGGCGGAGCGGGCGGGCAACGACCTGGAGCGCCGCGTCGCCGAGGTCTACGCGAGCTACCAGCGCAGGCTCACCGAGTCGAACTCGCTGGACTTCGACGACCTGATCATGAGGACCGTCGAGCTGCTCCAGGACCACCCGGACGTGGCCGAGCACTACCACCGCCGGTTCCGCCACGTGCTGGTCGACGAGTACCAGGACACCAACCACGCGCAGTACACGCTGGTCCGCGAGCTGGTCGGCACCGGCGCGGACGGCGTGCCGCCCGGCGAGCTGTGCGTGGTGGGCGACGCGGACCAGTCGATCTACGCCTTCCGCGGCGCGACGATCCGCAACATCGTGGAGTTCGAGCGGGACTACCCGCAGGCCACCACGATCCTGCTGGAGCAGAACTACCGGTCCACGCAGACCATCCTCGGCGCCGCGAACGCGGTCATCTCGCGCAACTCCGGCCGGCGGGACAAGCGGCTGTGGAGCGACCTGGGCGACGGCGAGAAGATCGTCGGCTACGTCGCGGACAACGAGCACGACGAGGCGCAGTTCGTCGCCAACGAGATCGACCGGCTGGTCGACTCCGGCGAGGCGAACAACGGCGAGATCGCCGTGTTCTACCGCACCAACAACCAGTCGCGCGTGTTCGAGGAGATCTTCATCCGCCTCGGCCTGCCCTACCGGGTCGTCGGCGGCGTGCGGTTCTACGAGCGGCGCGAGGTGCGCGACGCGCTGGCGTACCTGAGGGCGCTGGCCAACCCGGACGACACGGTGTCGCTGCGGCGCATCCTGAACGTGCCCAAGCGGGGCATCGGCGACCGCGCCGAGGCGTGCGTGGCCACCTACGCCGAGCGCGAGCGGATCAACTTCGCGACGGCCCTGCGCCACGCCGTGGAGGGCCGGGTGCCGCTGCTGAACCCGCGCTCGCGCAACGCGATCGCCGGGTTCGTCGAGCTGATGGACGAGCTGGGGCAGGCGGTCGAGCGCGGCGACGACGTGGCCGACGTGCTGGAGGCGGTGCTGGAGCGGACCGCCTACCGGGCCGAGCTGGAGGCCAGCGAGGACCCGCAGGACCACACCCGGGTGGAGAACCTGAACGAGCTGGTCACGGTGGCCCGCGAGTTCACCGACCTGGGCACGGCGGTCCCGGTGCCCGACGAGGACGAGGGGCTGCCCGCGGAGGGCTCGCTGGCGGCGTTCCTGGAGCGGGTGTCGCTGGTCGCGGACGCGGACTCGGTGCCGGACGCGGAGTCCGACGGCGTGGTCACGCTGATGACCCTGCACACCGCCAAGGGCCTGGAGTACCCGGTGGTGTTCTGCACGGGCTGGGAGGACGGCGTCTTCCCGCACCTGCGGGCGCTGGGCGACCCGGCGGAGCTGGCCGAGGAGCGCCGGCTGGCCTACGTGGGCATCACCCGCGCCCAGCGGCGGCTGTACCTGTCGCGGTCGCTGGTGCGCTCGGCGTGGGGCCAGCCCGCGGCGAACCCGGCGTCGCGGTTCCTGGACGAGATCCCGGCGGACCTGGTCGAGTGGCGGCGGGTCGAGCCCCGGCGCTCGGCGCCGTCCGCGCCCACGACGTGGGGCCGCGGCTCGTCGTCCCGGCCCGCGCCGGCGAACACCCAGTGGAAGGACACGCCCGCGCTCAAGCTCGACGTGGGCGACCGGGTGAACCACGACAAGTACGGGCTCGGGCGCGTGGTGGCCGTGGACGGCTCCGGGCCCCGCGCGACCGCCACGATCGACTTCGGCGGCTCCGGGACGGTCCGGCTGATGCTCATCGGCGGGGTGCCCCTCGTGAAGCTCTGAGGGCGGCTCCAGGCCCCTTCGCGCCCCGGGTGGTGAATCCGCCCGGGGCGTTGTCGTTCTTCACTCGTTCGTGGCCATTTGGAATCGCCGTGCAACCCCGCCGGCCCCGGTGCGTCTTAAGGGGTGTCACCAGCGGGATGACCGGGGCGTTCGGGGCGAACCGGGATTCGGGGAGCCGCTGGTCGGCACGAGGGGGGTTGGGCGGGAGCCGCGTCGGGGCGGTGACCGCCGCGGGGATCACCTTCGAGGGGGGCGGTTCCGAGGGGGATGGGCCGGGTCGTTCCGACGACCCGGCCCTCTTCGCGTTCCCGGACCTGTTCTCCCAGCTCACAGGGCGTGCGGCGAAAAATTGTCGGTGCCCGGGTGTTTGATCCGCACCACCGGGGAGGACACGGGGGTGTGCGGTGTGGACGAGGTGCCGGCCCGGCTCTTGGACGAGCGCGTCACGGGCTACCTGGACGCGGTGGATCGCCTGGCCGCGCGGGAGGGCGGCCGCCAGGTGGGCGTGGAGGCCCGGCGGTTGGCCGCGGCGTGGCGGGCGCTGCTGGGCGTGCACCGGCGCACCGGCACCGGGCGCTGCCGGCGGTGCGCCGGGCGCGGGCGGGTGTGCGCGGTGTGGCGGGTGGCCTGCGCCCACTTCGTGCACCGGCTCCCGCTCGACCGCGGGCCGCCCGACCGCCTCGGGCCCGACCGGGGTGGGGTGCCACCCGACCGGGGTGGGGTGCCGTCCGGTCGGGGTGCGGTCAGACGCTGACGCCCTTGGAGTTCAGCCAGGTCAGCGGGTTGATCTTGCGGCCGTCACCGGGCTCCCACACCTCGAAGTGCAGGTGCGGCCCGGTGGAGAAGCCGCGGTTGCCCATCCGGGCGATCTGCTCGCCGGCCTTGACCCGCTGGCCCGCTTCCACCGAGTAGGTGTCCACGTGGCCGTAGACGGTGATCGTGCCGTCCGCGTGCTGGACCCTGACCCAGAGGCCAAAACCGCTTGCCGTGCCGGCCTCGATCACGACACCATCTGCGGCGGCGAGGATCGGCGTGCCGATCGGGCCCGCGATGTCGATGCCGTAGTGCATCGTGCCCCAGCGACCGCCGTAGCCGGAGCTGAACTCGCCGGCGGCGGGGCGGACGAACTTGGGGCGCGCGGCCTCGGCCTCGGCGGCCTCGCGGTCCTGGGTGATCTGCTGGCTCTTGACGATCTTCTGGGCCTCGGCGGCCGCGTCGATCGTCTTGGCGACGGGCAGGACCTGCGGCGAGGCGGGACCGGTGCCGCCGACGCCGAACGCGGCGGCGCCCTCGGCGGCGTTCGCGAGGGGGGTCACCTCGTCCGAGCTGCCCGGCGAGTCGGAGCCCAGCGCGTGCAACGTCTGCCCGGCGCCGGCGGCCGCGAAGGCGCCGACGGCGACGGCGGCGACCATGATCCGGCCGCGCAGCGCCGACGGGGGCGGCGGGAGCCGGTGGGTGGCCACGGCGCGCGTCGAGGCGCGGTCGACCGCCTCGTCGAGCGCGGTCGAGCTCGTATGGCCGCCGGGGGAGCGGTGTCGAGACAAAACCTGACCTTCCGTCTTCGGGGAGTCCGGTCGGACACCGGGCGGGGGATCCCGGTTGAGCCGGTCGGGGTACCGACTCGTTGTCCTGGTTGTGACCAGACCGTGACAACGGACCGGGGGACAGTAACGGGGCGGAGCCCTTAAGGGCAATCCCCGACGTCGATGTCGGCCGATGAGCAGTCAGGTGGACTAAAGCCCCGAAGGCCGATGACTCTGGGTCATATCAGCGCTACTAAACCCCGGACGGCCAGGCACGATGGGGTGATCCTGGATGTCGTCCGATCGAGTGATGGCGCTCACAACCGCGTGCAGAGCGCGTCCGTCAACCGATAGCGAAAGGTGACCTGAATCACGTATCCGGTACTCCTCGACGACCAGCGAGGGGTGCTCCAACCGGGCGTTGCGCTGGGGGACGACCACCTGGTCCATCTCGCTCCACACCACCGCGAAGCGGGTGCGGCAGGGGCGGGGGGACGGTTCGGCCAACTCGGACAGCAGGTCGGAACCGGGCCGGAGCTGGCGGGTCAGCGGCGTGGGGAAGAGGTAGGCGGTGAGCGTGCCGCCGTGCGGGGTGCCCAGGGTGACCAGCGTGCGCACCCGCGCGTCCCCGTGCAGGCGCTGCACGTAGTAACGGGCGATCAGCCCGCCCAGCGAGTGCCCGACCACGTGCACCCGGTCCGCGCCCGTCTGCTCGCAGACGCGCTCGACGTGCTCCCCGAGCAGCGCCGCCGACCGCCGGACGTCCCCCGTCAACGCGGTCAGCACGCTGTAGTTCACCGCGTGCACCACCCCGAAGCCGCGCCTCCGCAGCGCCCCCGACAGCACTGCGAAGGCGGACCGGTTGTCCCCGATGCCGTGCACCAGCACGATCGGGGTGCCCGCCGCCTCCATGGCCGAAACGAGCAGCCCCCGCTGCCGAGGGGGTAGACCGTCTGTTCGATAGGCCCTCAAGTGCCCCTCAGGCCGCAACCGCTCCTCGACAACCCCCCACGGGTAGAGGACGGTGTGCGCCGCCAACCAAGCGGCCTCGACCGCAACTCCCCATACCCCACCAGGCGAAACAGCAGCCCGAACAACACCCCCCGCAACCCCGAGCACTTCCCCGGCCGCTCCCCGCGCGGCCACCACCCCGTCCCCGGCCCAGCCCGCCACCGTCCCCACCAGCCGCCGAGCCAAACCACCCATACCGGTGAAGGTATGTGATACCGCGCTCAACTACCGCCCCCCGAGATCTATTCCCGCCCCGTTCCACCTGGCCCGAGGACCCGGACGCCGCCTCCCGTCCCCTCCTCCCCGCCCGCCTCCTTTGCTAGCGTCCAACCGATGATCCGAACCGCTGAAACGGTCTCCCCGGCGCCCACGAGGCTGCGGGTGGCGGTCGGCTCCGCCGCACTGGGCTCGGTGCTGACGGCGGTGGCCCCGGTGGTGGGCGTGGTCGCGAGCGCGGGCGACGGTTCCGCGCCGCCCGCACCCCCCGCCTTCACCGCCTGGCCACTGCTGGCCGCCCTGGCCCTGCTCCCCGCGGCCCTGTCCGCCCTCTTCCTCCTCCGCGGCCGGGAGTCGACCTCGGCGGCGGTCCTCATCGCCCCCGCCACCTTCGCGATCGGCCGCCTGCTCGACGACCTCCAGCTCGCGGTGGACGCCGTCGACACCTCGCGCCCGGAACTCTTCCGCCCGACCACCCTGGGCGAACTCACCCCGACCACCGGCACGTGGCTGCTCATCACCGGGCACGTCCTGCTCATCGCAGCCGGCGCCCTGGCCGTCGCCACCCTCGCCGAACCGGACGCGCGCACCGAGCGCTCCGGCTTCGTCCTCCCCGCCACGGCGGGCGCGATCGCCGCGGTGGGCCTGTTCACCGCCCCCTTCACCTCGACCGACGCCTTCATCCCGGCCCGCGGCCCGTTCGAGTCCCCACCCCTGCCCATGGTCGGCGGCCTCCTGCTCACCATCGCCGCCCCGGTCCTGGCCGTCCTCACCGCCAGCGCCACCACCCGCGAAGTCCGCCGCGGCGGCCTGCTCGGCCTGGCCACCGCCCTGCTCGCCGCGGCACTCCCACCCCTCGCCACGGCCCTGGCCGTGGACCGCGTCGGCTTCGCCGCCGGCCCGTTCCTGGTCCTGGCCGCCGCCGCGGCCCTGGCCTGGCCCCAACGCACCAGGACCACCCGGCAGACCACCGAGGACCAGCACACCCCGGAACTCCCCGGCCTCCGCCGCCTGCACGTCATCACCGGCACCCTCGGCCTGGCCACCGCCCTGGCCGCCGCGGCAGGCGCCACGACCGCCCACCTCGTCCTCCCCGAGGGCCTGCCCGCACCCACCGACTACGCCGTTCGCCTCCTGTGGCCGGCCGCCATCGTCACCGGCGCCCTGTCCCTGGCCCTGCTGGCCAAGGCCCCGGTCCGCCCCGCCTTCACCGTCGCGAGCGCCACCGTCCCCCTGGCCGCCGCCGGCGCGCTGGACGCCGTCTTCGCCGCCACCCGGGTGGACGCGGTCGAACCGGGCCCCGGCGTCTGGTTCACCGCCCTGGCCGTCCTCCTGGCCGGAGCGGCAGCCCTGGCCGCAGCCCTGGCCGGCGCCGTCGAACGCGACGAGGCGGGCACGACCACCACCGAACCCCCACTACCCCTGATGACCGTGGTGCTGATCGCCGTCCTGCTGTCCCTGGGCGCATTCGGCATGCCGGTGCTCAAGGCCCCGGACTACACCCCGGTAGGCGCCTTCAGCCTCCAAGCGGGCTCCTGGGGCCTGCTGATCGCACTCGCGGCACTCGTCACCGCCGCCGCGATCGCCCTCAGGTCCCGCGTCAACCAGGGCGCCGCCCTCCTGCTGGGCGCGGCCCTGGTGACCGCCGTCCGAGCCCTGGAGTACCCCCTGACCGCCGCCCGAGCCACCGAAGCCACCCCGGGCCCGGGTCTCTGGCTGGCCGCCACCGCAACGGCCGCCTTCCTCATCGCCGCAGCCGTCCGCACCACCCGCTGACCCGGCACCCCACCACCACCGCCTCCGGCACGCCACAGCCACAGCCCACGGCTGCCGCGCCACCGCGCACAACCCGCCCCCTCGCCCGCTTGTCCCCTCTCTTGGCGGCCTGCCCAGCGGCGAGCGCCGCCCGTGAACCACCAGCCCCCCGTGAAACAGCTCCCGGCGAAACCACGAGCGTCCCTCGCGAACCCGCCACCCCCACACCCGCCTGAATCGGTGTGGTGATCGACCTCACCACCTCTATGACGGACTTCACGGGTGTGGCGTGCGGCGAGGTCCCAGCAGGTCGATAGTGTCTTCCGCAGCCGCGTCGAGCCGGTCCCCCCACGGCTATGCCGGCGTTCCAGGTGATGCCTGGTACGTAGGTGAGCACCAGGCCCCAACCTGGAGCGCCGGACCATCGAGGACCGCACCAGCAATGACGCGGTGTCCGACACCGACGTCGCAGGAGACCCGAGTGGACCTGTACGAGTACCAGGCGAAGGACCTCTTCGCCGCCCACGACGTCCCGGTACTTCCGGGCGACGTGGCGAGCACCCCCGCCGAAGCCAAGGCCATCGCCGAGCGCTTCGGCCAGACCGTCGTGGTCAAGGCCCAGGTCAAGACGGGTGGCCGTGGCAAGGCGGGCGGCGTCAAGCTCGCCGAGACCCCGGACGAGACCGAGACCAAGGCCGACGCGATCCTCGGCCTGGACATCAAGGGCCACACCGTGCACCGCGTGCTGGTGACCCCCGCGTCCGACATCGCCGAGGAGTACTACTTCTCCTTCCTGCTCGACCGCGCGAACCGCACCTTCCTCGCGATGGCCTCCGTCGAGGGCGGCATGGACATCGAAGAGGTCGCCGCGACCAAGCCCGAGGCCCTGGCCAAGGTCCCCGTCGACGCCATCAAGGGCGTCGACCGCGCGAAGGCCGACGAGATCGTCAAGGCCGCCAACTTCCCCGCCGAGGTGGCCGACCAGGTCGCCGACGTGATCGTGAAGCTGTGGGACACCTTCGTCGGGGAGGACGCCACCCTGGTCGAGGTGAACCCGCTGGTCCGCGACCCCGAGGGCAGGATCGTCGCGCTCGACGGCAAGGTCACCCTCGACGAGAACGCCTCCTTCCGCCACCCGGCCCACGAGGCGCTGGTGGACAAGCAGGCCGAGGACCCGCTGGAGGCCAAGGCCAAGGAGAAGGGCCTCAACTACGTCAAGCTCGACGGCCAGGTCGGCATCATCGGCAACGGCGCCGGCCTCGTGATGTCCACCCTCGACGTCGTCGCCTACGCGGGTGAGAAGCACGCCAACGTCAAGCCCGCCAACTTCCTCGACATCGGTGGCGGCGCCTCCGCCGAGGTGATGGCCAACGGCCTGGACATCATCCTCAACGACCCGGACGTCAAGTCCGTGTTCGTCAACGTCTTCGGCGGCATCACCGCGTGCGACGCGGTCGCCACCGGCATCGTCAAGGCCCTGGAGATCCTGGGCGACGAGGCCGCCAAGCCGCTCGTGGTCCGCCTCGACGGCAACAACGTGGAGGAGGGTCGCCGGATCCTCGCCGAGGCCAACCACCCGCTGGTGACCGTGGTGGACACTATGGACAACGCGGCCGACAAGGCCGCCGAGCTCGCGGCTGCGGGGGTCTGACGATGGCTATCTTCATCAACAAGGACAGCAAGGTCATCGTCCAGGGCATGACCGGCGCCGAGGGCACCAAGCACACCAAGCGCATGCTGGCCTCGGGCACCAACATCGTCGGCGGCGTGAACCCGCGCAAGGCCGGCGAGAAGGTCGACTTCGACGGCAACGTGCTGCCGGTGTTCGGCACCGTGTCGGAGGCCATCGAGGCCACCGGCGCCAACGTCACCGTGATCTTCGTGCCGCCGGCGTTCGCCAAGGCCGCCGTGATCGAGGCGATCGACTCGGGCATCGAGCTGGCCGTCGTCATCACCGAGGGCATCCCGGTGCACGACACCGCCGCGTTCTGGGCGCACGCCGTCGCCACCGGCAACAAGACCCGGATCATCGGCCCGAACTGCCCGGGCCTGATCAGCCCCGGCCAGTCCAACGCGGGCATCATCCCGGCCAACATCTCCGGCCCCGGCCGGATCGGCCTGGTGTCGAAGTCCGGCACGCTGACCTACCAGATGATGTACGAGCTGCGCGACTTCGGCTTCTCCACCGCCATCGGCATCGGCGGCGACCCGATCATCGGCACCACCCACATCGACGCGCTGGCGGCCTTCGAGGCCGACCCGGAGACCGCGGCGATCGTGATGATCGGCGAGATCGGCGGCGACGCCGAGGAGCGGGCCGCGGCCTACATCAAGGAGAACGTCACCAAGCCGGTCGTCGGCTACGTGGCGGGCTTCACCGCCCCCGAGGGCAAGACCATGGGCCACGCGGGCGCGATCGTGTCCGGCTCGGCCGGCACCGCGCAGGCCAAGAAGGAGGCCCTGGAGGCCGCCGGCGTGAAGGTCGGCAAGACGCCGTCCGAGACCGCGGCCCTGATGCGGGAGATCATGCAGTCGATCGGCTGACGTGCCGTCGCGGTCGACCGGCCGACGTGCACGCATCCAGTCGATCGGCTGACATATCACCGTTAGTGGCAGACACTGGAGGCCATCCCCCACCCGGGGGGTGGCCTCCGGCGCGTTCAAGGGCGCGTCCGGGGGAACCACAGGAGTCCGGTCGTCGTCGGAGAGTGCGCATCGGCTAGCGTTCTGTCGACGACCCGGATCAGTCCAGCAGTTGGAGGAGACCGCACCATGTCCCAGCCGTACGGCGCCCCTCAGCAGCAGCCGGGACCGGCGCAGCCGGCGGTTGGCGTCAACCTGAACCTCATCCTCCCGCTGGTCGCCGCGGGCCTGGGGCTGATCGCCTACCTGCTGGCGTTCGCCGACGACGTCTCGTCGGTGCAGATCCAGTTCCTGCTGGCCGCGGCCGTCCTGGCGGGCCTGTCGGTCCTGCCCAAGGCGCCGCGGCTGCTGCCCGCCGCCGCCGTGCTCGCCGCGGTCACCACGCTGCTCCTCCTCCAGGACATCGTGAAGACCGAGGCCGACGTCGAGGGCATGCAGATCGTCCTGCTGATCGTGGCGCTGCTCCAGACCGCCGCCGTCGTGCTCGCCGTCCTGCTGGACGCGGGCGTGGTGAAGCTCCAGCCCAAGCCGGCGAACCCCTACGGCCCGCCCGGTGGCTGGAACCCGCAGTCCGGCGCGTTCCCCCAGCAGGGCCAGCACCCGCAGCAGCAGTTCGGCCCGCCGTCCGGCCAGTTCAACCAGCCGGTGCCGCCGCAGCAGCAGGGCCAGCAGCCCGGCCAGCCGCAGCCGACCTCGTACATGCCGCAGCCCGGCCAGTTCAACCAGCCGCAGCCCGGCCAGGGCACCCCGCCCGGCGGGTTCGGCGGTCCCCAGCAGCAGGGCTGACCAGCGCGGGAGGGGTGGTACCGGTGTTCCGGTGCCACCCTTTTCGCGTATCCGGCGTACCTCGCCTCCACCCAGCGAGCCCCCACGCCCCCGGCGCGTACCCGGCGTGCCTCGCCCGAACGGCCCATCGCGACTGAGACAGTGGACAGGTGCCGGTGCTGCAGACGACTTCCCACGGCGCGGTGACCGACTCCGTGCGCCCGCCCGAGTTCTCCCGCGCCGAACGGGTGCGGGTGCTCGCCACGACGGCCGCGGGTTCCGTGGTCCTCGGCTACGCCGCGGTCGCCGCGCTGCTCGCGCTGGTCTCCTCGACCGCCGCGCACGCGTCGTTCTCCACCACCGGCGTGCTCACCGCGGCCGCGCCGGGCTGGCTGGTCGCCCACCACGTGCCGCTGCGGTTCGACGCGGGCCAGCTCGGCCTGCTGCCGCTGCTGCCGACGGCGCTGGTGATGCTCCTGGTGTACCGGGCGGCGGCGGGCGCGGCCGACCGGTTGGGCCTGTTCGAGCCCCTCCAGGCGCGGTCGGTCGTGTTCGGCATCGCCGGCACGCACGCCGTGGTCGGCGGGGTGATCGCGTTCCTGATGGGCGACGAGGGGCCCGTGCGCGCCACGCCCGCGGTCGCGTTCTTCGGCTGCGCGGTGGTGTCCGGGGTGGCCGCGGTGGCGGGCGTCGCCCAGCGCTGCGGCCTGGTGGAGGTCGTGTTCGAGCGCATCGACCCGGTGGCCAGGCGGGGCCTGCGCGCCGGTGCGCTGGCGCTGTTCGCGCTGGCCGCGGCCGGTGCGCTGGTGCTGGCGCTCGGCCTGCTGCTCTCGTGGTCGACCACGGCGTCGCTGTTCGACCAGACCGGCGGCACCCTCGGCACCGGCCTGGGCATCTGGCTGCTGTGCCTGGCCTACCTGCCGAACGCGGTGATCGGCGCCCTGTCGTACGTGGTGGGCTCCGGGTTCTCGATCGGCCAGGTCGTGGTGGGCCCGCTGGAGTTCACCGGCGGCCCGGTGCCCGCCGTGCCGCTGCTGGCCGCGCTGCCCGAGCAGCACTCGGCCTACCTGCCGCTGGTGCTCGTGCTGCCCGGCGCGATCGGCGTGCTGGTCGGGGTCGTGCTGCGCGACGCGTCCGAGGCGCCCCGGTCGCGGGTGCGCGCGGTGCTGGTCGCGGCGGTCACCGCCGGGGTGGGCGCGCTGGTGCTGGCCGCGGTCGCCGGTGGGGCGCTGGGTGCCGGGGTGTTCCACCCGGTGACCATCCCGGCCGGGTTGCTGGCCGTGCTGACGGTGGGCTGGATCGCCGTGCCGGGCGGGGTCGTCGCCTGGTTCTCCGGACCGCGGCCGCCGCGCGTGGCGGCGCCCGTCCCGGAGCCGGAGCCCGTGGTCGAGGAGGAACCGGTCGAGGCCGAGGACCACTCGGACGAAGGGGGTGACTCGGACGACTCGGAGGACGACGACTACGACGACGACTACGAGGATGACTACCAGGACGACTACGACGAGCCCGAATCGGACGACGACCTGGACGACGACCTCGACCTGGACGACGACCTGGACTACGAGGACGACGACCAGGACTACGAGGACGACGAGCCCGACGACCAAGACGACGAGCCCGACCCGGAAGACCCCCAGGACGACACCCCGGACGACACCCCGGACGACGACCCCACCCCCGACCCGGACCTGGCCGACAAGCCTCGGTGAGCACCGCCTAGGCTGCTCTTGAGCTGCTGTGACAGTCCCCAGCAAGGAGAGCACGCTGAGCGCCGCGACCACACTCCGGCTTCCAGTCCCCGCCAGGGTCGTCGTCCTGGTCTCCGGTTCCGGCACCCTGTTGCAGGCGTTGCTGGACGAGGCAGCCGCCCCCGGGTACCCGGTCGAGGTGGTCGCCGTGGGCGCGGACCGCGAGAACATCGAGGGCCTGCACCGCGCCGAGCGCGCCGGCGTCCCCGTCTTCTCGGTGAAGCTGCGCGACCACCCCGACCGCGCCGCCTGGGACGCCGCGCTGGCCGAGGCGGTCGGCGCGCACGAGCCCGACCTGGTCGTCTCAGCCGGTTTCATGAAGATCCTCGGACCCGCCTTCCTGGCCCGCTTCGGCGGCCGGATGGTCAACACCCACCCCGCCCTGCTGCCCGCGTTCCCGGGCGCGCACGGCGTCCGCGACGCCCTGGACTACGGCGTGAAGGTGACCGGCGCGACCGTGCACCTGGTGGACGGCGGGGTGGACACCGGGCCGATCCTGGCCCAGGAGGCGGTGGCCGTCGCCGGTGACGACGACGTCGAGAGCCTGCACGAGCGCATCAAGGTGGTGGAGCGGCGACTGCTCGTCGACGTGGTCGCCCGACTGGCCCGCGAGGGCTGCACCGTGAACGGACGAAAGGTGAGCATCCCGTGACCACTCCTGCCGAGAGGCGACCGGTTCGTCGGGCCCTGATCGGGGTGTCCGACAAGTCGGGGCTGCTGGAACTGGCCACCGGCCTGCACGAGGCCGGGGTCGAGCTGGTCTCCACCGGCGGCACGGCGCGCGCGCTCGCCGACGCGGGCATCCCGGTGACGCCGGTGGAGAGCGTGACCGGGTTCCCCGAGGTGCTCGACGGCCGGGTCAAGACGCTGCACCCGGGCGTGCACGCGGGCCTGCTCGCCGACACCCGGCGCGAGGCGCACCTGGAAACCCTCCGTGAGCTGGGCATCGCGCCGTTCGACCTGCTCGTGGTGAACCTCTACCCGTTCGCGCAGACCGTCGCCTCCGGCGCGTCACCGGACGAGTGCGTCGAGCAGATCGACATCGGTGGGCCCGCCATGGTGCGCGCCTCGGCGAAGAACCACGCCAGCGTGGCCGTCGTGGTCGACCCGGCCCGGTACGGGTGGGTGCTGGAGGAGGTCCGGGCGGGCGGCTTCACGCTCGCCGACCGGCAGCGGCTGGCCGTGGCCGCGTTCCGGCACACCGCGTCCTACGACGTGGCCGTCGCGTCGTACCTGGGCAGCGCGGTCGCGCCCGACGACGAGGGCTCGGGCTTCCCCGGCTGGGTCGGCGCGACGTGGCAGCGCAGGCAGGTGCTGCGCTACGGCGAGAACCCGCACCAGCGCGCCGCGCTCTACACCGGCGGCGACGGGCGGGGCGGCCTGGCCACCGCCGAGCAGCTGCACGGCAAGGAGATGTCCTACAACAACTTCGTCGACGCGGACGCCGCGTGGCGGGCGGCGTGGGACCACGAACTGCCGTGCGTGGCGATCATCAAGCACGCCAACCCGTGCGGCATCGCGGTGTCCAAGGTGGACGGTGCGGGCGCGATCGCCGAGGCGCACCGCAACGCGCACGCGTGCGACCCGGTCAGCGCGTTCGGCGGCGTGATCGCGGCCAACCGCGAGGTCACCGTGGAGATGGCCGAGCAGGTCGCGGAGATCTTCACCGAGGTGATCATCGCGCCCTCCTACGCCGACGGCGCGGTGGACGTGCTGACCCGCAAGAAGAACATCCGCGTCCTGGTCGCGCCGGAGCCGGTGCGCGGCGGCGTGGAGATGCGCGCGGTGTCCGGCGGGCTGCTGCTGCAGAGCTCGGACACCATCGAGGCAGAGGGCGACGACCCGGCCAAGTGGACCCTCGCCTGCGGCACGCCGCTGGACGAGGAGGGCCTGGCCGACCTCGCGTTCGCGTGGCGGGCGTGCCGGGCGGTCAAGTCCAACGCGATCCTGCTGGCGTCCGGCGGCGCGACCGTCGGCGCGGGCATGGGCCAGGTCAACCGGGTCGACGCCGCCCGGTTGGCGGTCGCCCGGGCGGGTGACCGGGCCCGGGGTTCGGTGGCCGCGTCCGACGCGTTCTTCCCGTTCCCGGACGGCCTGGAGGTGCTGCTGGAGGCGGGCGTGCGCGCCGTCGTGCAGCCCGGCGGTTCGGTCCGCGACGCCGAGGTCATCGCGGCGGCCGAGGCGGCCGGCGCGACGGTGTACCTGACCGGCACGCGGCACTTCGCGCACTGAGCGACCCGAGGGGGTTCCCGCGCGGGAACCCCCTCGGGGCCTCAGCTCTTGGCGAGCAGTTCCTCCGCCGCCTTGCGGACCACGGCCTCGGCTTCCCCCTGCGGCATGGGCGAGTCGCTGAAGATCCCCTTGTCCCGACCGGAGTACGTGATGCTCCAGACGGTCGTGCCCTTGCGGGCGATGAGCTTCACGTCCACCGTGTCGCGGGCGGTCGGCTCGATGACGAGCAGCGCCTCGTCGCCCAGGCCCTCCGCCGGCTTGGTCGGCAGGCCGTTGGCGAACGCGCTCAGGTCGTCGTAGGAGCTCTCCGCCTGCTCGGTGTTCTGCTCGGGCTTCGCGGAGAAGTCGCTGTAGTCGTAGATGAGGAACTGCAGGTTGCGCGGGTCGCGGCCGTCCTTGCCCCTGGTCTGGCCCCACGCGCAGTTGGCGCGCCTGAGCGAGCCCTGCTCCTCGGAGGGCTTCTCCACCAGGCGGAAGCTGCTGACGTGGGCCTGCGACTTCAGGTCGGCGCTCAGGTCGCACTCGGCGATCGGCTGCTCGCCGGGGTCGCCGCCCGGTTCCTCGAAGTAGTCCAGCGCGACCACGCCCGCGACCCCGGCGAGCGCCAGCACGACGACGCCGGCGACGATGCCGACGACCAGCCCCGTCCTGCCCTTCGCGGGCGGGCGCGAACCGGGCCCCACCGGCTGCGCCGGCCCGTACCCCGGCTGCCCGGGGAACTGCCCGGGGTGTGGTTGACCGGGAGGCGCGCCGTACCCGGCCCCGGGCTGCTGCCCGTAACCGGCCGGCGGGTAGCCGGGTTGCCCGCTCAAGGGCCCGGTGGGCTGGGGCGCTTGGGGTTGGGGCGCTTGGGGTTGGGGCGCATTGGGTTGGGGCGCTTGGTTGGGGTGCGGTCGAGCGGGGTACCCGGGCGCGCCCGGTGCTCCCGTCGGCCCGGGTGTCTGCCGGGGCCCGTTGGGCCAGTCCTGCGGTGCGTTCACGGTTCCCCCCTGAACGGCGATCGGTGCGTCAAGGCAGTCTGCCGGCCACCCTTTCGTGGGCATTGACACCGGGTGCCCCCCTGGCGATATGATCACGACGTCGTTCGAACAGGTGTTCGACAGACAGGTCGCCGAACTTCCCACGGCGATCCGCGCACAGGGGTGCGCGCGGATCAGTGGGAGGAGGGGCGGGT
The DNA here is from genome assembly GCF_009498035.1 of Saccharothrix syringae. Lineage (NCBI taxonomy): Bacteria > Bacillati > Actinomycetota > Actinomycetes > Pseudonocardiales > Pseudonocardiaceae > Saccharothrix > Saccharothrix syringae. Next base: position 10,285,000 of record NZ_CP034550.1, on the reverse strand, counting down.
GTCCAGGTCGGCAACGGCGACGCTGATCGCGCTCGGGGTAGGCGCGGCGAGCGAGCTGACCGCGACACCAGCCCAAGCTCTGCCGGTTCGCGGGGAACTGGCAGAGCTCCTTCCGTGGGGCGGCCTGCGGCGGGGCAGCACGGTGTCGGTGCGCGGGTCGACATCGTTGCTGCTCACGCTGGTGGCAACGGCGACGGCAGAAGGGTGCTGGGCGGCCGTTGTCGGCCTGCCGCGATGCGGGGTGCTCGCGGCGGCCGAGTTGGGGGTGGCCGTTCACCGCCTCGCTCTGGTCCCCCACCCCGGTGGGGACCGGAGCGAGGTCGAGAAGACGGTGGCCGCCCTCCTGGACGGCTTCGACCTGGTGTCGGTGGCCACCCCGGTCACCGGGGCAACGGCCCGCAAGCTCTCGGCGAGGGCCAGGCACCGCAAAGCGGTCCTGCTGCCGTTCGCCACCCCGTGGCCGGGTGCCGACGTGGAGCTCAGCGCCACCCCGGACCCGTGGACCGGCCTGGGCCGAGGCCACGGCGTGCTGACCAGCCGAACCGCGACCGTGCGCGCAACAGGCCGAGGCCCGGCAGCCCGCCCAAGACAAACCCGCCTCCTCCTCTCCGGCCCCGCGCCCAACCCCACCGCTCGGGTCGGCTCCACAGCTCCGGTCGGCTCTGCCACACCGCTCAGCCCTGCCGGACGGCCAAACTCCGCCTTACCGCTCAGCCCTCCCGCGCCGCTCAGCCCTCCCGCGCCGGTTGGTCCAGCTCCATCGCGCAGCTCCGCCCGGCCGCTCAGCCCTGCCGCGCCGGTTGGTCCAGCTCCATCGCGCAGCTCCGCCCGGCCGCTCAGCCCTGCCGCGCCGGTTGGTCCAGCTCCATCGCGCAGCTCCGCCCGGCCACTCAGCCCTGCCGCGCCGGTTGGCCCAGCCCCACCGCGCAGCTCCACCCAGCCACTCAGCCCTGCCCCCCGGCCAAAACCCGCCCCATCACCCTCCACTTCGGTCTTATGGCGCTTCCTGCCTGCCGCTGCCTCCTCGACAGCAGCCCCTTCCTTCCTCTCCCTCCCCTCCCGCCTCCCCCTCTCCTCGCCCCACTCCCCGCTGAACCGTCCCCTCCGCCTCCCTCGCAGCCGAACAACCGTCAGGGGTGAACCCGCTGTACACGCTCGCTGTCTGGTGTCCTGACTGGCCGGTGGTGGCGGCCGCGGCCGAGGCTGCTCTGCCGCCGCACGTGCCCGCCGCCGTCGTGCGGTCGGGTGAGGTCGTCGCCTGTTCCGCGGTCGCCCGGGCCGGGGGAGTGCGGCGCGGCCAGCGCAAGCGCGCGGCGCAGGGGCGGTGCCCCGAGCTGGTCGTCTTCGACCACGACGAGGCGCGCGACGCCCGCCTCTTCGAACCGGTCGCGGCGGCGGTGGAGGAGTTGGCGCCCGGCATCGAGGTGGTGCGGCCGGGGCTGGTGGTCGTCGCGGCGCGGGGACCCGCGGGGTACCACGGGTCGGCCGAGTCGGCCGCCGAGCGCATCGTCGACCACGTCGCCGTGCGCGCCGGGGTCGAGGCGCAGGTCGGAGTCGCCGACGGGCTGTTCGCGGCGACCCTCGCGGCGCACCGCGGGCTGGTCGTCCCGCCCGGTCGGAGCCGGGAGTTCCTGGCGCCGCTGGGCATCCACGAACTGGACCAGCCCGCCGAGCACCGCGAGGACCGCGCCGGGCTGGTCGACCTGCTGCGCCGGCTGGGGCTGCGCACGCTCGGTGCGTTCGCCGCCGTGCCCGAGCGGGACATCGCCACCCGCTTCGGCCGCCACGCCGTGCTGGCCCACCGGCTGGCCGCGGGACGGGTGGAGCGGCCGCCGTCGCGGCGCCGGCCACCGCCCGAGCTGTCGGTCGCCCGGGAACTCGACCCGCCCGTCGACCGGGTCGACGCGGCGGCCTTCGCGGCCAAGGGCCTGGCCGAACGCCTGCACGCCCACCTCGCCGACCGCGGCCTGGCCTGCACGCGCCTGGCCGTCCGGGCGACCACCGAGGACGGCGGGGAGCTGCGGCGGGTGTGGCGCTGCGCCGACCCGCTCACCCCGCAGGGCATCGCCGACCGGGTCCGCTGGCAGCTCGACGGCTGGCTCACCCGCAACCGCCCCGCCTCCGGCATCCGGCTGCTCCGGCTCGACCCGGAGGAGGTCGTCAACGCCTCCGCGCTGCAACCGGGCCTGTGGCCGGGCGCGGGACGGGACCAGGGCGAGGCGGCCGAACGCGCGGCCCGCGCGATGGTGCACGTCCAGGGCCTGCTCGGACCGGACGCCGTGCTGACGCCGGTGCTCGGCGGTGGGCGCGGCCCGGCCGAACGGGTGCGGCTGGTGCCGTGGGGCGACGAACGCGTCCCCGCCGCCGACCCGGACCAGCCGTGGCCGGGGCGGTTGCCCGCGCCGTCGCCGGCGACGGTGTTCACCGAACCCGAACCCGTCGCGCTGCTGGACTCCTCGGGCGCGGACGTGGTGGTCACCGGCTACGCCGAGCTGGTCGCGCAGCCGCACCGGATCGTGCACGCGGGCCGGGCGCGGCAGGTCGTGGCGTGGTCGGGGCCGTGGCCGGTGGACGAGCGCTGGTGGGACGAGGCGACCGCGCTGCGCGCCGCGCGGCTCCAGGTCCTCGGCACCGCGCCGGACGGCGGGGAACTGGCGTTCCTGCTGATCCGCACGGGTGGGAAGTGGGCGGTGGAAGGGGTGTACGACTGATGGGCGCTGACTTCGCCGATTGTGCCGACTTCGCCGGGTCGGGCGGCCGGGAACCGGTGGACGGGCGGGAGGAGGCGGACCCGGGTGCCGCCTGCCGGCCGGTCCGGAGCAGGGCGGATCGGCGCATCGCCGATTCGCATGCAGGCGGCGCGGCTGGCTCGGGGCCTGGCGACCCGGCGGCAGGCAGCGCGGCGGATCGCGGTCTCGGCGACCGGCCGGCCCGCTCCGGGACGGATCAGTCTGGGCCGGATTGGGCTGGGCCGGATTGGGCTGGGCCGGATTGGGCTGGGCCGGATTGGGCTGGGCCGGATTGGGCTGGGCCGGATTGGGCTGGGCCGGATTGGGCTGGGCCGGATTGGGCTGGGCCGGATTGGGCTGGGCCGGATTGGGCTGGGCCGGATTGGGCTGGGCCGGATTGGGCTGGGCCGGATCGGTCTGGGTCGGATCGGTCTGGGTCGGATTGGGCCGGGCCGGATCGGGGTGGGCCGGATCGGGCCGGGTCGGATCGGGCCGGGTCGGATCGGGCCGGGTCGGATCGGGATCCGGCTGATTCGCGAGCCCGGGGGACGGCTGATGGGGGTTTCGCCGACTGGCTGGCGGGGTTCGACCTGCCCGAGCAGCGCGGTGGCGGGTCGGCCTACTCGACGAACTTCGGCTGGACGCCGCCGCGCGTCCCGCCGCGCCTGGTGCCGCCCTTGCCGGTGCGGCAGCCGGGAGAAGCGTGGCGCCCACCGATCCCCCTGCCCCGGTGGGCGCCCGACGACCTGCGCTGATGGGGTGGCACAACCCGCCGGTGCGGTGGTCGGGGTTGGAGCGCGCCTTGGCGGGGGAGGCGCAGCCGCCCGACGGTGGTGACGGCCCCGCGTGGACGCGTCGGCGCGAGCGTTACGAGGCACCGCCCGACCTGGCGGTCAAGGTGGACGAGCTGGGGGCGACCCGGGCCCGCGTGCCGTACGTCGAGCTGCACTGCCACTCCAACTTCAGCTTCCTCGACGGCGCCGGCCACCCGGAGGAGCTGGTGGAGACGGCGCACCAGCTCGGCCTCGACGGCCTGGCGCTGACCGACCACGACGGCATGTACGGCGTGGTGAGGTTCGCCGAGGCGGCCGGGGAACTCGGTGTGCGCACGGTGTTCGGGACCGAGCTGGGCCTCGGGGCGGCCACGCCGCGGAACGGGCGGCCCGACCCGGAGGGCGAGCACCTGCTCCTGCTGGCCGCCAACCGCGACGGTTACCACGCGTTGTGTCGCACGGTCACCACCGGTCAGCTCGCGGACGGCGGTGAGAAGGGGCGGCCGGTCTACGAGCTGGAGCAGGTCGTCGCCGACACCCGGGACGACTGCGTCGTGCTCACCGGGTGCCGCAAGGGGGCGGTGCGCCGGGCGTTGGCGCGGGAGGGCGCGGATGCGGCGTTCGCGCGGTTGCGGGAGCTGGTCGACCTCTACGGGGCGGACCGGGTGTTCGTCGAGCTGACCGACCACGGCTACCCCGAGGACGGGCCGCGCAACGACCTGCTGTCGGCGATGGCGCACGACCTGGGCCTGCCGACCGTGGCGACGAACGCCGTGCACTACTCCGTGCCCGCGCGCGGTCGGCTGGCCGCGACGGTCGCGGCGGTGCGGGCGCGGCGGAGCCTGGACGAGATGACCGGCCTGCTGCCGCCCGGCCGCACCGCGTGCCTGCGCTCGGGGGAGGAGATGGCACGCCGGTTCGCCCGGTTCCCCGGCGCGGTGCACCGCGCGGCCGTGCTCGGCATGCGGTGCCAGTTCGACCTGCGGCTCGTCGCGCCGCGGTTGCCGCCGTTCGACGTGCCCGCCGGTCACGACGAGAACAGCTACCTGCGCGAGCTGACCTACGCGGGCGCCGCCCGCCGCTACCGGTCGATCGGCGAGAACCCCAGGGCGTACCAGCAGGTCGAGCACGAGCTGAGGACCATCGGGGAGCTGGGCTTCCCCGGCTACTTCCTCGTCGTGCACGACATCGTCGACTTCTGCCGCCGCAACGGCATCCTGTGCCAGGGACGGGGTTCGGCCGCGAACTCCGCGGTCTGCTACGCGCTGGGCATCACCAACGTCGACGCCGTCCGCTTCGACCTCCTCTTCGAGCGCTTCCTGGCCCCCGCGCGCGACGGACCGCCCGACATCGACCTCGACATCGAGTCCGGCCGCCGCGAGGAGGTCATCCAGTACGTCTACCGCAAGTACGGACGCCGGCACGCCGCGCAGGTCGCGAACGTCATCACCTACCGCGGCCGGTCGGCGATCCGCGACGTGGCACGGGCCCTGGGCCACTCCGCCGGGCAGCAGGACGCGTGGAGCAAGCAGGTCGACCGCCGGGGACCGCTGCGGTCGACGGTGGAGGAGGGCGGCATCCCGCGCCCCGTGCTGGAGCTCGCCGCGCAGCTGGAGGGCTTCCCCCGCCACCTGGGCATCCACTCCGGCGGCATGGTCATCTGCGACCGGCCGGTCAGCGAGGTGTGCCCGGTCGAGCGGGGGCGCATGGCCGACCGCACGGTGTTGCAGTGGGACAAGGACGATTGCGCCTCCATCGGGTTGGTGAAGTTCGACCTGCTCGGCCTCGGCATGCTCTCGGCCCTCCACCACGCCATCGACCTGGTGCGCGAGCACGAGGGCGTGGAGGTGGACATCGGCAACCTCGACCTGCGGGACGAGGCGGTGTACGCGATGCTGCGGCGCGCCGACTCGGTCGGCGTGTTCCAGGTGGAGAGCCGCGCCCAGATGGCCACCCTGCCCCGGCTCAAGCCGAGGGAGTTCTACGACCTGGTGGTCGAGGTGGCCCTGATCCGCCCCGGGCCGATCCAGGGCGGGTCGGTGCACCCCTACATCCGCCGCCGCAACGGCCAGGAGCAGTGGGACCACGACCACCCGCTGCTGGCCGGCGCGCTCGGGAAGACCCTCGGCGTGCCGCTGTTCCAGGAACAGCTGATGCAGATCGCCGTCGACGTGGCCGACTTCAGCCCCGCCGAGGCCGACGAACTGCGGCGCGCCATGGGCGCCAAGCGCTCCACGTACCGCATGGAACGCCTCCGCGAGCGCTTCCACCGCGGCGCCAGGGCCAACGGCGTCGACGGGGAGCTGGCCGAGCGGATCTACGCGAAGCTGTTGGCGTTCGCCAACTTCGGCTTCCCGGAGAGCCACGCGCTCAGCTTCGCGCACCTCGTGTTCGTCAGCTCCTGGTTCAAGCTCTACCACCCGGCCGCCTTCTGCGCGGCCCTGCTCCGTGCTCAGCCCATGGGCTTCTACTCCCCTCAGTCACTGGTGGCCGACGCCCGCCGCCACGGCGTGCGGGTGCTCGGCCCCGACGTCAACGCGAGCCTCCCGCACGCCACCCTGGAACCGCTGGACGGCGCGCAGGCGGTGCGCCTCGGCCTCGCCGGCGTCCGGACCATCGGCCGGAAGGTCGCCGAAGCCGTTGTCGCGCAACGGGACGCGGGCCCGTTCCGGGACATGGCCGACTTCGGCGCCCGGGTCCACCTGACCACCGCGCAGGTCGAGGCCCTGGCCACCGCAGGCGCCTTCGGCTGCTTCGGCCTCGACCGGCGGGCGGCCCTGTGGGCGGCGGGGGCCGTGGCGAAGATCCGCCCCGACCGGCTGCCCGGCACCGCCGTCGGCACCGAGGCCCCGCCGCTGCCCGGCATGGACGAGGTGGAACTGGCCGTCGCCGACGTCTGGGCGATGGGCCTGTCCCCGGACAGCTTCCCGACCGAGTTCGTGCGCGACCGGTTGACCGGCCTGGGCGCCCTGACGACCGCCGCCCTGGCCGAGGTGCCGAACGGCACCAGGGTGCTGGTCGGCGGCGCCGTGACGCACCGGCAGCGCCCGGGCACCGCCGGCGGGGTCACGTTCCTCAACATCGAGGACGAGACCGGCATGGTCAACGTGGTGTGCACGCCGGGCCTGTGGGCCCGCTACCGCCGCGTCGCCCGGACGAGCCCCGCGTTGCTGGTCCGGGGTGTGGTGGAGTCGGCGGAAGGTGTGGTGAGCATCCGCGCCGAGCGCTTGCAGCGATTGGATTTGCGCATTCCCTCCCGCTCTCGCGATTTCCGCTGATCGGCTTTGGTGATCCCGGTGGTTGGTCGTGGTCGGCTGTCTAGAGGCGGCTGTGCGGACGGCGAGTGCCGGGGCGGGTGCCGGGGGTCGCCTGGATTCGCCGTGAGACCTGCACGGGCAGGGGCCTGCAGGGGCGGAGTCCTGCACGGGCGGGATCCTGCAGGGGCGGAGTCCTGGGCGGGCGGTGCCTCGGGGCTGGTGGTCGGCTGTGGTCCCGGGGGTGCTGTGGTCCCGGGGGTGCCGGGGAGTTGGAGTGCCGTGGTGTTGGGGTCAGGCGTTCTCCTCCTTGGCGTAGGTGGTGAACACGACGCCTGTGTCGAAAGTTCTCGTCGATGCCTTGGTGAAGCGGGCCGTCGGGAACTCGCCGGCGAACAGGGGGATGCCCTTGCCAAACACGATCGGGTGGATTTTCAGCACTAGTTCGTCTATCTCCGGCAGCAGGGCGGCGGCCAGCCTCCCGCCGCCGCACAGCCAGATGCCCAGACCCGGTTCGGACTTCAGGGCGCGGACCGTGGCGAGCGGGTCGGTGACGACCTCGACGTCGGGTGGCGTCGAGGTGAGCCTGGTCGACACCACGTACTGCCGCAGGTGCGGGTACGGGCTCGGCAGGCCGCCCGGTACCTGGTAGGTCGCGCGGCCCATCAGGACCGTGTCGAAGTGCTTGTTGGGTGCGTCGATGCCCAGTGCCTGGCGGCCCTGGGCGGGCAGCGTGTCGGGGTACTCCTCGAAGAGCGCCGTCATGTGGTCGCCCTCGAACAGGAAGTCGCCGAAGCCGCCCTTCGGGTCGGCGATGAAGCCGTCGAGCGAGGTGGCGATGAAGTAGGTCAGGTTTCGCATGGTCTTCCTCCTGGGGTGGGGTGGTTGGAGCAACCACTCCGGATGTAGTGCTTCGACTGTAGTACTCTGGGTGTAGTGGTTGTCAAGGAGGAACATGTCGAGTAACCCGACCAGGCGAACGGCGCTGGTGAACGCGGCCATCGAGGTGCTGGCCCGCGAAGGTGCGCGGGGGTTGACCTTCCGCGCGGTGGACGCCGAGGCGGGCGTCCCGAACGGCACCGCCTCGAACTACTTCGCCAACCGCGACGACCTGCTGAGGCAGGTGGGCGAGCACATCCACGTCCGGCTGACCCCGAACGCGGTCAAGCTCGCGGAAACCATGGACGCCCCGCCGGACAAGAGCCTGGTGGTGCGCCTGCTGCAGGAGCTGCTGGGGCGGTTGCAGGCTGATCGGACGGGCTACCTGGCCCTGCTGGAGCTGCGGCTGGAGGCGACCAGGCGGCCGGAGCTGCGGGCCGCGCTGACCAGGACGATCAGCACGACCCTGGAGCAGAACGTCAAGTTCCACCTGGACGCGGGGTTGCCCGGTGACCGCACCACGGTGGTGTCGCTCTACCTGGCGATGACGGGGCTGATGGTGGAGCACCTGACCCTGCCGGACGTGCTGCCGGAGGAGCAGGTGGGTGAGCTGATCACCGCGCTGGTCGAGCGCACCGACGTGCCGGCGGGGGGTGCCGCGGGGGCTGAAGGGGGATGAGTGGCGGGGGCCGGTGACGGGCAGCCGGGGGCGGGCTGCCGGGGGCGGGCTGCCGGGGGCGGACGGCCGGATGACCGGACGGCCGTCCGGTCATCCGGCCGTCCGTGGCCCCGGGGTCAGCAGCAGAACCCCGCGGGTTGGCAGCAGAACGCCCCGGGTTGGCAGCAGAACCCCGCGGGGCGGCAGCAGAAGCCCGCGGGTCGGCGGCAGAAGCCCGCGGGTCAGTAGCGGTCCAGTGGCCCGCCGATGATCGTCATCGCCACCACGATGACCGCGAAGCCCAACCCGGAGTACAGCAGCGCGTCCACGCCGCGTCCCCGGATCGCGATCAACCCCGCCTGCTCGTCGGTCACCAGCACCCGCAGCAGCGCGGCGACCAGCAGCGCGACGCCGATCAGCACCGCGCCCTGCCGCCAGTGGTACTGCACGATCCGCACGAGCCCCAACGCGACCACGCCCAGCACCAGCGCGAACGGCAGGTGCCTGCCCGCCGCCGACCGCCAGCGCTGCTCCGGCAACAGCTCCACCGCTCCCGCCCTAGGCCGTCGCGAGGTCGCGCTCGGCCGCCTCGACCGTGTTGGTCAGCAGCATGGCGATGGTCATCGGGCCCGCGCCGCCCGGGATCGGGGCGAGGAACCCGGCCACTTCGGCCACGTCCGGGTGAACGTCGCCGACCAGGCCGGCCTCCGTGCGGGTGATGCCGACGTCGACCACGGCCGCGCCGGGCTTGACCATGTCCGCGGTGATCAGGCCGGGGCTGCCCGCGCCCGCCACCACGATGTCCGCCCGCCGCACCTCGGCGGCCAGGTCCTTGGTGCCGGTGTGGCACAGCGTCACCGTGGCGTTCTCCGAACGACGGGTCAGCAGTAGCCCGATCGGGCGGCCGACCGTCACGCCGCGACCCACCACGGTCACGTTCGCGCCCGCCAGCGGCACGTCGTAGCGGCGCAGCAGCTCCACCACGCCGCGCGGCGTCGCGGGCAGCGGGGCCTGGTCGCCGAGCACGAGCTTGCCCAGGTTGACCGGGTGCAGGCCGTCGCCGTCCTTGCGCGGGTCGATGCGCTCCAGGATCGGGTTCGGGTCCAGGTGCTTGGGCAGCGGCAGCTGCACGATGTACGCGGTGCACGCCGGGTCGGCGTTGAGCTCGTCGATGACCTGTTCGAGCTGTTCCTGCGTGGTGTCCGCGGGCAGGTCGCGGCGGATCGAGGTGATGCCGACCTTCTCGCACGCCTTGTGCTTGCCCCGCACGTACGAGTGCGAGCCCGGGTCGTCGCCGACCAGCACGGTGGCCAGCCCCACCGACACCCCGCGCTCGCGCAGCGCGGCGACCCGCGCGCGCAGGTCCTCGAAGATCGCGTCCCTGGTGGCCCTGCCGTTGAGGATCGTCGCAGTCACGGACCTCATCCTCTCATTCCCGCCGCGCGGGCAGCGCGGCGACCACCACCGCCAGCAGCGTCAACGCGGTACCGGCCACGGTCCAGGCGGACAGCCGCCCACCTGCGGCGGGAGCCAGCACGTCCACCGCCAGCGCGCCGAGGAGCTGACCGGCCACCTGGCACAGCCCCACCAGCAGCACGCCCAGCCACCGCACCGCGAGCACGGCCGTGCTGATGGTGACCACGCCCAGCGCGCCGCCCGCGTAGAACCACGGCTCGGCGGGCGCGGCGTCGGGCAGCCCGCGCACCGCCACGTCCACCGCGCACACCGCCAGCAGCACCACCGTGCCGACGCCGAAGTTGACCAGGGTGGTCACCCTGGTGCTGCCCGCGGCCTCGCGGACCAGCCCGTTCGCCGCCTGCTGCCAGCCCAGCCCGAGCCCGGCCAGGGCGGGCAGCAGCGCGAGCCACAGCGCCGACGGGTCGCCGAACTCGTCCGACACGGCCACCGCGACCGCCACCACGGCCAGCCCGGCGCCCAGCACGCGCGGCCAGGTCAGCGCCACCCGACCGGCCGGGCCCCACCCCGCCCGGTCCACCAGCAGGCTGCTCACCGCCTGCGCGGCGACCCCGGCGACGGTGAACACCGCCACGCCCAGCGCCGAGACCGCCAGCCCCTGCGAGGACACCCAGAACGCGCCGCACGCCCCGCCGAGGCACTGCCACCAGCGGATGCGCCCGCCGCGCAGCGCGGCGCCCAGCCGCGCGAACCCGGCCCGCCCGGCGGCCGTCGTCGGCACCGCCGCCAGCAGCAGCACCAGCCCGCCGCCGAACGACACCAGCGCGGCCGCGAACCCGTCGTCGAACACGTGCCCCAGCTCGCCGTTCACCCGACCCTGCACGGCCAGGAACGCGCCGCCCACGACCGCGATGAGCGCACCGAACGGCCGGACCCACCTACCCAACCGGAACAGCGCTCCGCACCCGGACCCGGGTCGCCAGCAGCGCGCCGAGCAGCGCCGCGGCCGTGCTCGCCCCGGCGGCCGCGGCCGGTCCGACGTGGTCGAGCAGCGACCCGGCCAGCGGCAGCGCCAGCGCGGAACCCGCCGTGGTGAACGTGCTCATCCAGCCGAACGCCTCGGCCTTGCGCTCGTCCGGCGCCAGCTCGCTGATCCGCTGGTTGCCCGCCGCGATGGCCGGTGCGATCGCCATCCCGCCGATGCCCAGCACCAGGCCGATCAGCCACGCCGGCGAGGGTTCCAGCACCGGCGGCAGCACGAGCACCAGCGGCGCCACGCCCAGCGCCAGCAGCAGCACCCGCCGCGCGTAGTGGGCGCGCCCGGCCAGCCCGCCCGCGATCAGCCCGCCGACCGTCGAGCCGACGCCCCACACCGCGGCGAGCACCCCGGCCAGCGCGGGCGTGCCCAGGTCACGGGCCCAGGCGACGATCACCATGTCGATGCTCACCAGCGACGCCACCATGCACAGCGCCGACAGCAGCGCCAGCACCAGCGGTGCGTTCGCCATCAGCGTCGTCCGCTCGCCCGCCCCGGCCTCCCGGGCCACCGGCTCGTCCAGGCCCGCCCGGCGCAGGGCCGCGCCGAACCCGATCGCGCCGAGCACCGCCAGCGCGCCGCACAGCCACAGCGCCGCCCGCGGGTGCCACACCGCCACCACGGTCGCGGCCAGCGCCGGGCCCACGATGTAGAGGACTTCCTGGAGGGACGCCTCGACGGTGAACACCGCCTGCCGCGCGGCGCCGGTGGCCAGGCGCGGGAAGCTCGCCCGGCTCATCGCCGTCACCGGCGGGGTGGACAGCCCGGTCAGGAACGCCACCACCACGGCGGGCGCCCACGCCGAGGCGGGCAGCACCGCGGGCAGCAGGCCGAGCACCGCGATGCCGACGCCGTAGCCGCAGGACGTCACCAGCAGCAGGCGCCGGGCGGGACTTCGGTCTGCCGCACGTCCGCGCAGCGGCCCCGCCACCCCCATGCCCAGGGTCAGCGCCGCGCCGACCACGCCGGCCACCGCGTACGAGCCCGTCCACCCCGCTATCAGGAAGGACACGGCCAGCGGCGTCCCCGGCAGGTGCACGCGGCCGACCATCGACCACAGCAGCAACCGGGGCAGGTGGGGCACGGCGGCGAGTTCTCGGTACGGGCGCAGCACGGTGACACACTCTGCCTCCCCGGACCGACAAGCCCTTCGGAATATCCGTGGAACCGGGGGACCTCGGTTAGCGTCAGCACCTCTGCACCGGTGCTCACGAGGGGACTGCTGTGACCGATCCGACAGGACGGCGGGCCGAGTTGGAGGCGCGCAACGCCGCCATGCGCGAGCACGTCGACTCCCTCCTGGGCGAGTTGCGGAAGAAGACCGAGCAGCTCCAGGAGACGCAGGCGCGCGCCATGGCGATCACGGCGACCGCGGCGTCCAAGGACGGCACGGTGCGCGCCACCGTCGACTCGGCGGGCGCGCTGACGTCGCTGGAGCTCACCGCGAACGCGTTCGACCGCACCACCCCCGACCGCCTGGCCCGGCTCGTCACCGAGACCGTGCGGGAGGCCGTCGCCAAGGCGCGGACCGAGCTGAACGACGTGCTGGCCCCGGCGCAGCAGGGCCCCGGCATCGACCTGTCCGAGATGCTGCCCGGCGTCCCGTCGCTCTCGGACCTCATCCCCAAGCCGCCGGTCGTGCCGCAGGACCGGGCGCCGTCACGGCGGCCCGCACCGCCCGACGACGACGAAGGCGACAGCGTCATGGACAGGAGTGGCTGGTGAGCGGTTACGAGGTCAGTGTCCCCGGCCTGCGTCGGGGCGCCGGGCAGTTCGCCGCGGCCGGCGACTCGCTGGACGGGGTGCTCCAGGCGTTGACCTCGGCGTTGCAGGCCGAGGGGCAGTGCTGGGGCGGTGACGAGTCCGGGCAGGCGTTCGCGAAGAGCTACGTGCCCAACTCGCAGGCGACGCTGGAGGCGTTCGGCACGCTCGCGCAGGCCCTGGCCGACATCGGCACCGGGGTGCAGCAGACCGCCGACGCGTACGAGGGCTCGGACCAGGGCAACGCGACCGGGATCTCCCGGGTGTACTGAGGGGGACTGCGGTGGGCATCGAGATCCCGAGCGAGGTCACCTGGCTCTTCCCGATCGTGGTCGGGCAGAGCTGGCCGGAGGGCGACGAGACGGCGCTGCGGCGCATGGCCGATGCCTACCGGACCGCCGCCGAGGGCGTGAAGGCCGTGCTCGACGAGGGCAACGGCGCCGCGTCGACGGTGTTCGCCAGCCAGACCGGCGAGGCGGTCCAGCGGTTCGAGGAGTACTGGAAGAAGTTCGCCGACGGCGACGACTCCTACCTGCCGAAGCTGGCGAAGGTCTGCGAGCAGCTGGCCGAGAGCTGCGACAACACCGCGCTGGAGGTGGAGTACACCAAGCTGTCGATCATCGCGTCGCTGATCGCGCTGGCGATCGAGATCGCCGCGCTGGTCGCCGCGGCGTTCGGCACGTTCGGCGCGACCACCGCGGGCATCCCCATCGCGCAGCAGGCGACCCGGCTGATCGTGCAGTTCACGTTCCGGCAGCTCGTCATCGCGATCCTGCGCGAGGTCGCGATCTCGGTGGGCATCGACGCGGCCATCCAGCTGGTGCAGGTCGTGCGCGGCGACCGGACGTCGTGGGACTGGGGCAAGACGACCGAGGCCGCGGTCTCCGGCGTGGTGTCCGGCCTGGTCGGCGGCGTGTCCGGCGGGCTGAAGTTCCAGGGTGGCGGGCTGGCCGGGCAGGTCGCGGTCGGCGCCGGCCGCGGCGCGGTCGAGGGCATGGTGTCCACGGTCGGCACGGCGGCGGCCCTGGGGCAGGACATCTCGGTGAAGGACGTGCTGATGGGCGCGTCCGCCGGTGCGGTGTCCGGCGGGATCGGCGGGGCGAAGGACGGGCTGTCGGTCGAGCCGCCGCGGGTCGACGTCGGCGGGCCGGAGGGCGGTGCGCCGAACGTCGTGCCGCCGCCGCCCGTGGTGGGCGGGCCCGACCGGACGCCGGCCGGTTCGCCCGGTGGTTCGCCGAGCGGGGTGCCCGACGGGCCCGCGGTGAACCGGGACGGGTTGAACCGGCTGCCCGGTGCGACCTCGACTTCCGCGGTGGCCGCGCCGCCCGCTCCCGGGCCCGCGGTGAGCGCGCCGCCCTCGGTCGGTGACTCCGCCGGGTCGCACGGTGGTTCGCCCGGTGGGGTTCCGGCCGGGCCCTCGGCGTTCACCGGGGCGCCCGGGGGTGCTCCTGGTGGTTCGCCTGGTGGTTCGTCTGGTGGTTCGTCTGGTGGGCGGACCGGTGGTGCTTCGGTGCCCACCTCGGCCGGTACCGGTGGGGCGGCTCCGTCCATCGGCAGTCGGCTCGGTGGTGGGGCGCCCGCGGGTGGGGCTCCTGTTGGTGGGGCCGCGCCTGGTGGGTCTGCGCCTGGTGGGTCTGCGCCTGGTGGGTCTGCGCCTGGTGGGTCTGCCGGTCGGGGGCCCGGTGGGGTGCCTGCTGGTGGGCCGGTGCCGGGTGGGTCGGCTTTCACGCCTGGTCAGGGCGGGGGTGCTGCGCCCGGGGTTCGGACTGGTGGGCCTGCTGTTGGGGGGACCTCGCTTGGCGGGCCCTCGCACGTTGGTGCTTCGCCTGCTGGGCCTTCCTCTGCTGGGCCTTCGCACGCCGCGGCTTCGCCTGCCGGACCCTCGCACGCCGGGCCTTCGAACAGCGGGGTGACGCCCGGCGGTCCCACGCCTGGCGGGACGCCTTCCGGTTCGACTCCGAGTATTCCGACTCCGGGTGGTTCGACGCCGGGCGGAGTTCCGGGTGCCGGGATGCCTGCCGGGGGAGTGCCGACGGGTGGTCCGCTGCCGACCGGTGGCCCCACGCCCGGTGTCCAGCCCACCGCCGGTGCGGCTCCCGCTCACGCCGCTCCTGCCGCACCCGCCGGCAACGGTGTTCCGGCGGCCGGTGGTCCGACGCCTTCGGGCAACCCCGCCGCCGGTGCTCCGATGGCCGGTGGGGCGGGGTTCATGCCGCCTCCCAGCGGGGCTCCCGCCGGTGGTGGCGGTGGTGGCGGGCGTGGGCCCGTCGCGCCGTCCGCGGGCGGGTACTTCGACGCTCCCTCCGGCGGGGACCACGACGTCCGCGGGACCGACGCGGTCAGCGCCAGTTCGTTGACCGGTGCGCCGGTCCAGCCGATCCGCGATGTCGGGCCCGTGTCGATGCCGGAGCAGCGCGGTCCGGTCCAGCCGCCGGCCGCTCAGCCCCCGGCCGCGTCGCAGCCGGGTGGTTTCGGGCCCCAACCGGGTGGTTTTGGTCCTCAGCCCGGTGGTTTCGGTCCTCAGCCGGGTGGGTTCGGGCCGACCGGTCAGCACCCCGGTGGTCCCGCCGCCCCGGTTCGTCCGGACGGCGCCACCCCCGCCCGCACCCCGGAACCCGCGCCGCGCCCGGTCACGCCGCGCGCCGACGCCGGTCCCATCGCACCGCCCCGCTCGGACGCCCCGGCCCCGGCATCGCGCGGCACCGACGCACCCGCATCGCGCGGCACCGACCCGTCGACCCCGCCGACCGACGGCCCGGCGCCGACCAGTGGTCCCACCCCGGACGGCACCACCCCGGACGGCACCACCCCGGACACCCCCCCCACCCCGGACACCCCCGCCGACCTCACCGGCACCCCCGGCGACGAGCACTCCCCGGTGTCCAGCCACGAGTGGCCCGCCGACACCACCCCGACCGCGGACCCCACCCCGGCCACCCCGGGCACCACCCCCACCGACCCGTTCCCCAACAAGAACGTCTGGGGTCAACCGGCCGGCGTGGTCCCCGGCTTCTCCCACGACGGCCCGTACCACTCGGTGCACGACAGCACGGGCCCCGCGGACCAGTCCGTCGGCACCTACGACCAGCGCGCCGCCGCCATCGTCGAGCCCACCTACCAGCCCTACGGCCCTCACGGGAACTTCGCCGACTTCACGCAGGCCCACTCCAACCCGGACGGCAGCATCGCCTGGCCGCCGAACCAGGGCGCGGACGGCCCGCGCGTGGTCGTGGAGCTGCCGGCGGGCACCGTGCTCGACCGGTTCGGTTCCCCGGGCGGCGACTTCCTCTCCCCGCTGGGCCCGGACGGCAAGCCGTACGGCTTCGGCGAGCGCGCGATCATGCCCGACAGCCTCGGCAAGGGCTACCACGTCTACGTCCTGGACGCCCCGCTCACCGTCGAGCTGTCCACCGTCGCCCCGGCGTTCGACCAGGACGGCGGCGCCCGCCAGCTCCAGCCGGTGGCGAGCCCGGACCTCGTCGACCCCGCCACGGGCCGGATGAGCGTGCAGCGGCTGATCGACCTCGGCATCATGCGCGAGGTCGACGTGCCGCCCGCCGACGGCCGGGTGCTCGCGCCCGACTTCGGCACGTTCGACCGCGACGGCAACGTGCTCAGGCCCGACACCGCGTCGGTCGCCGACGCGCGGAACGGCGCGTTCGACGACTACACCCCGGCGGACGGCCCCGCGAACCCCGTCCCGAACCCGGACCTCGGCGCGGTCGCCCACCGGGGCCCGATCCCGCTCGGCGAGGTGTCCCAGCGCGTCGACCAGGCCATCCGCAACAGCCAGGTCACCGGTTCGGGCGTCGCCCTGCACACCGAGGACCGGCTGCGCGACCTGTCCGCCCGCATCCCGCGCAGCGACGACCACGTCGTCCTCGACATCCACACCGACGGCGACGGCGTCCGCATCGGCGACACGCACTACACCCGCGCCGAGCTGGTCGAGCTGATCAACAACCACCCGGACCTGGCGGGCCGGCCGATCGTCCTGGTCGGCTGCGACGCGGGCGCGGGCGGGGAGAACAGCCTCGCCGCGCACGTGGCCCGCGAGACCGGCCAGCGGGTCATCGCGCCGGACACCCTCGCCTGGTCCGACCAGCACGGCAACGTCTACGCCAGCTCGCCCAACGAGGCCGGCGGCCCGCGGATCCCGCCGGACGGCGGCTGGCACGCGTTCGAGCCCGACGGCACGCACGCCCCGGTCGGCGAGAACGGCATGCCGCCCGGCCACGAGCCGAAGGGCGACCTGGCGGGCGACGACCAGGCCCACCGCGGCCGCCAGGACATCGAGCCGCAGGTGCAGGAGCCGTGGTCGGCCCCGCACACCGAGCACGAGCGCCGGGTGAGCCTGCGCGACGACCAGTCGTACTTCCGCAGCGGCGAGGACCTGCCGCCCAACACGCGGATCACCGTGCTGGGCGAGGACGGCAACGTCCGCACCACCATCCACGTCGACGCCGACGGCCGGGTCTACGTCGACGCCGTCGCGCCGAACACCCGCCACGGCGACAACCCGGAGGTCAGGCACCCCGCGCCGAACGCCCACTACCGCGTCGAGGTCGGTCACCGGCACGACGTGTTCGTGGCCAACCCGGACGGCACGCGGGCGACCACGCAGGACACCATCAAGGTCGGCGACCGGGTCGTCCCGGTCGAGCGCACCGTGCCGGTCGAGCCGGTCCCCGAGCCCGCCAACGGCCGCCAGGTGATCGACGCGAACCACCCGCTCGCGCCCCGGCCGGGCGAGGCGTTCACCGCCCGCACCGACCTCCCGCCGGACACGCGCATGGAGGTCTACGACACCGACGGCACGTACCGGGGCACGGTGCAGACCGACGCCACGGGTCTGCCCAGGTGGGTGGCCGCACCGGACTACCTGGCCAACGACACCCGCAACCCCGAGGTCACGCACGCCGGGCGCGGCGTGAACTACAACATCGACCGCGGGCCGCTGCACCAGGAGTTCACCACCAACGCCGACGGCCACCCGCAGGACGCCGTGGCGCGCACCGAGCCGACCACGACCAGGCAGACCCCGGTCACCGACCTGGCGCAGGGCGAGCCGTTCAGCCGGCCCGGCCAGCTGCACGACCCGAACACCGAGTACGTCGTCTCCGACGAGCACGGCCAGCACCGCGGCCGGTTCCTCACCGACGAGCACGGCCACGTGGTGTTCGAGGACACCTTCTCGGGCCAGCGCAGCCGGGTGAACAACGAGATCACGCGGGCACCGGCGCACGCGCAGATCACCTCCGACGGCTTCTACGGCCTCGGCCGGGCCGAGCAGCCCGCGCAGCACTGGCCGACGCCCGCCAACGGCGAGGTCCGGCTGGCCGTCGAGCGCGTCAAGGTCGACGGCGAGTGGCAGTACTCGGTCCAGGTGGTCGGCGGCGACACCAGCGGCTGGACGCAGCAGCAGCGCGACGCCGTGCTGCGCCCGTACGACAACCGGGACCCGTTCTCGGCCCGCGCCGACCTGCCGCCGAACACCCGGTTCGTGCTCGACGACCACAAGGGCCAGGGCTACGGCACGTTCCAGACCGGCGGCGACGGCACCACCTCGCACGTCCACACGTTCCGCCCGTTCAGCCCCGACCTGAACAACCCGCTGCCCAACGCCGTGCTGGTCGCGGACAACGACACGTGGCGCGGCCGCACCAACGGCGACGGCGAGACGGTCGCCACGACCGGCCGGCCCGACCTGTCCTCGGGCGGGGCGATCCGCCGCGACAGCGCCGCGCAGCTCGACGTGGGCACGCACGGCGAGGTGGACTCGAACGGCCGGAAGCTCTCCGACGGCGGGCACCACCAGGGCAACGAGACCGGTGGTCCCGGCGAGGCGGCCAACCAGTCGAGCCAGCAGCGCGACCAGAACCAGGGCAACGAGCGGCCGGCGTTCGTCACCGAGGAGACCTGGCACCGCATGGAGCGGGACCGCGCCGCGTTCATGAGGTCCGGCGGTACGGTCGAGATGATCGACACGTTCGCCCTGAGAGACCCGCTGCAACGGCACCCGCACACGTACCAGACGCGCTGGCGCGTGACGCTCGACGACGGCACCACCGAGATCTACGTCAGGAGCTACCCGAATGAGCACAACGCAGCCCTCTGGCCGGCCGACTTCTGAGCAGCGCCACGACGAGCTGCTCCAGCTGATCGGCGGCATGCTGCTGGACGTCGCTCCGGAGGGCTTCCGGCGGATCGACGTGCTGGTGCGGATGACGGTGGCCGTGCAGGACGTGGCGATGACGGTCTACATGCCGGACGGGAGCACGCCCGACGTGTTCCCGCCGGAGGGCCTGACCGCGGCGTTCCAGGAGATGCGGCAGGTGCTGCACCAGCCGGGTCGCGGCACGTGGTTCTCGGCGCGGTGCGTGGTCAACGCGCCGGTCCGCATCGACATCACCTACAACTTCGACCACGACCCGCTGTTCACGCCGCCGGTCCCGGCCGCCGACTTCGCCCGGGACCTCCAGGTCTTCCCCCGTGACGACGCCTACGTCCCCGACTGGCTGCGCGCCAAGCTCGTCGAGGCGAGCACCGAGGAGCAGAACGCATGACCGCCCCCCAGCTCGACGTCGAGGACCAGAACGCCGTCCTCGGCTCGGTCACCACGCTGCTGGTGCAGCGCCTGCCGGGCGACTGGGAGCAGCTGTGGGTCGACTTCCGGATGGTCGGCCGCCACCTGGAGGCGCAGGTCTCCGGGCTGACCATGTTCGGCTCGTCGTTCGAGTGGGAGCTGCCCGAGGCCGCGCTGCCGTTCTTCGTGCAGCTGCGCGACGGCATGGCGCGGCCGGGCCGGGGCACCTGGCTGTCGGTGAAGTTCCACCTCGTGCACCCCGACACCTACTCGGCGGAGTTCAACCGCGACCAGGAGCCGGACTGGACCCGGCCGCCGGCGCGGGAGCACTACCTCGAAGAGCTGGAGACCTACCCGCGCGACGACGACGCGCTGCCCGCGTGGCTGCGGGAACGCGCCGGGCTCGCCGCGCCGGCCCAGGTCGGCGCCGCCCGGATCGACCCGGGCCTGATCCACGCGGCGCCGGTGTTCGACGGGGCCGACGGCCAGGTGCGCGACCGGCCGGCCGTGCACCCGCAGGAGCTCGACGACGTCCTGGCCTACCTGGAGGGCGCGCCGGTCGTGCTGGCCGCCCGCTCCTACGGGCCGGACGTGCTCGACCCGTCCGCGACGGCCGCCGTCCCGCTGTCCTTCCACACCGACGGCACCTGGGTGTGGCCCGGCGCGGTGGCCTACTACCTGCGCAAGCACCGCGTCGCGCCGGTCCCGCAGCTCGTGCAGCACATCCGCGACAACGGCTACGCCGTGCCCGAGGTGTCGCCGCAGGCCGAGGCCGCGGCGACCGCCGTGGCCACCGGGCGCGCGCCGGGCGCCGAGCTGCCCGAGTACCACCCGCGGGTGATCACCGAGGCCGACCGGCGGGCGCTGGAGCAGCTCAAGGCGCGGCTGGACCACTTCGGGGTGGGCGAGGACGAGTACGGCATCGTCGAGCCCAAGCCGGACGCGCTGGTGATCGAGCCCGCGCCCGGCCCGTCCGGCTGGCAGGTGCAGTTCTGGGACGGCAGCCGCGGCCCGCACGGCAGGCCGCGCGTGCACGAGCACGCCGTGGACGCGGCGAAGGCGCTGCTCGCCGAGCTGCTGTGGCGCCCGGACCTGGACGGGGTGCGGGCGGGCCAGGCCGCCGCCCGGCCCGACGCGGTGCGGCTCGTGCCGGACATCCAGCCGCTGCCCGACGAGCCGCCGCTGTCGCTGTTCCGCGACCGCGAGCCCGTGGTCCTGCCGGTCGGCACCGAACTGGATCGGTTCGGCACCGAGGCCGGCAACCTCGTCTACGCGGCGGGCACGATGTTCGGCAACCGCTCGCTGCCACCGGATTGGCTGAACCGCCGCTACCACGTGTATCGGGTGCAGAAGCCGGTGCCCGCGCTCCAGGGCGTCGCGGTGCCGTGGTTCGGGCAGGTCGGCGGCGGCACGGGCTACTTCCTCGCCACGTCGGTGCAGGACCTGCTGGCGGACGGGACCCTGGTGGAGGTGCCGGAGGTGACCACGCAGCCGCCGCCACCGAAGGTCCAGGGGTGAACGCGGGGCGTTATTAGTCCGTTCGGCCCAGCGGGGTCCCGTGCGGGTACGGTGCGTCGCGGGGGAAGATGTTGCACGTGTCCGAGCTGAAGCCGCTGAACCCGACCGAGCAGGATGCACTGGTCAAGCAGATCGGCCTCACGCTGATGCGGGCCGCTCCCGAGGAGTGGCGCCACGTGACGGCGGAGTACCGCGCGACGGGTCGGTACTCCGAGCTGTCCGCCGAGGTCAGGTCGGCCGACGGTGCCCTGCGCGCCTGGTCGCCGCCCCAGGAGGTGGCGGCGCTGTTCGCGCGGCTGCGCGCGGGCATGTACCGGGAGGGCCGGGGCAGCTGGTCCAACGCCCGCTACCAGCTCGACCACCCGTCCAGCTACAACCTGGACTTCGACCGCAACGAGCCCTCCTGGCAGACCCCGCCGCCACCGCAGGCGTACCTGGACGAGATGCGGTTCTTCCCGCGCACGGACGAGAACGTGCCGGACTGGCTGCGCCGCAAGCTCCAGCAGGCACCGCCGCCGCCCCGCGCGTTCCGCACGGCCCGCGTCTTCGACGGCGCGGGACCCGGCGGCCGGCCGTCGGTGAACCGACCGCCCGTGGCCGAGGCCGACCGCGACCTGCTGCTGAGCTACCTCGACCGCGCGCCGGTCGCGGT
Organism: Saccharothrix syringae; assembly: GCF_009498035.1. Taxonomy (NCBI): domain Bacteria; kingdom Bacillati; phylum Actinomycetota; class Actinomycetes; order Pseudonocardiales; family Pseudonocardiaceae; genus Saccharothrix; species Saccharothrix syringae. The sequence goes on along the minus strand of NZ_CP034550.1, from coordinate 10,263,738 downwards.
GGTGGGGCGCGGGTTCGACGCGGACGTGCTGAACCCGGACGCGCCGCAGGTGGTGCCGGTGGCGTTCCAGACCGACGGGCTGTGGATCTGGCCCGCGGCGGTCGGCTACTACCTGCGGGCCTACGGCGTGCCGCCGGAGCCGGAGCTGGTGGAGCGGGCCAAGGCGCAGGACTTCGTGCTGCCGGAGGTGACCGAGGAGGCGCGCGTCGCCGCCGCGGCGAACCTCGGCGCGCCGGCCGCGCCGCAGGGCACCGCGCTGCCGGTGGCCGAACCGGTCGAGGCGTCCGCCGAGCCGCCGGCCGAGGTGGGCGCGACGGTCGCGGCGCCGCTGCCGGAGCTGGTGGGCGACGACGAGCCGGGCGGGCGGGCCGACGTCGAGCGGACCGCCGACCTGGGCGACGTCAAGCCGGAGGCCGTCGAGTACGAGCAGGACGGGCCGCCGTACCGGGTGCGGTTCGAGGAGGACGGCCCGGTCATCGACGACCGGTACCGGCGCGAGACCTACGTGGAGGGCATGGACCTGTTCACGCCCGCCCAGTACGAGCAGCGGGAGCTGAACGACACGCAGGCGTGGAACCCGTTCTCGGACGAGGAGCCGGAGCCCGCGCGGGGCGGGGAGGCCCCGGAGGAGCCCGCCGCGCAGGCGCGCGAGGAGGCGCCCGCCGAGCCGGTGGTGGAGCAGCCGACGCCGGACGAGGTGACCGCCGAGTTCGAGGTCGACCAGGAGCAGCTCTACCAGGCGCGCGAGGACGAGCCGTTCGACGCGCCCCCGGTGGGTGGGGACGACGAGGGTGCCGGGGAGCGCGAGGACGCCCGGTTCGACGAGCACGACCGGCACGAGCACGACCGGCACGAGCACGACCGGCACGACTTCGAGGAGGCGGCCGAGCAGCCGTTCGCCGAGCGGTCGTTCGACGAGCAGCCCTTCGCTGAGCAGCCCTTCGCTGAGCGGCAGTTCGCGGAGCAGCCGTTCGCCGAGGAGGCCGCGCAGGGGGCCGGGTCGCACGCGGAGCAGGAGCCCGCGCCGTTCGTCGACACCCCGACCCAGTACGCCGAGCCCCCCACGCAGTTCACCGACGCCCCGGCCCAGTTCACCGACCAGCGACCGGAGCCCGCCGACCAGGCACCGCAGCCCGACCGGTTCGCCGACGCCCCGCCGGCCGACCGGTTCGCGGACGCGCCGCCGGCCGACCGGTTCACGGACGCGCCGCCCGCCGGCCAGTTCGCCGAACAGGTGCCGCCGCCCTTCGCCGACCAGGCGCCCGACCGGTTCGCCGAGGCCGCGCAACCGTTCCGCGACGCGACCCCCACCCCGCCCCCGCCGCCGCAGGTGGTCGAGCCACGCCAGGTCACCCCGGAGGAGGAGCGGGAGCTGGCCAACGTCCGGCGCGCGCTCGACGAGTTCGACGTGCCGCCCGCCGCCTACCGGTTCGGCGGCGAACCGGCCGACCGCACGTGGCTGCTGCGCACCGAGGGCCAGGACTGGGAGGTGTCGTGGTTCGACCACGGCCCCACCAACCCGGTCCGCTTCGACCGCGTCGAGGACGCCGCCGCCTACCTCGTCGGCAAGCTGGTCCTCGCGCACCGCCGCCCGCCGCGCCCGAACCCGCTGCCGCCACCGCCCCCGCCGCCCCAGCAGCGCCCGCGCCCGCCGGTGAACAACGGCTTCCGCGAGGAGCCCCAGCCGCCGCGCCGCCCCGCGCCGCCGGACCGGCGCCCGCCGGTCGAACCGCCCGCCGGCCCCGTCCCGCCCGCCGACCGCCAGGACCGCCAGCCGGAGCCGAAGTCGTCGCGCACGTGGCCGATCAACCCGATGAGCGGCGAACCGCCGCTCACCCTGTTCCGGCACAAGAAGATGACCGAGCTGCCGCCGGGCATGGAGGTCGACCGCTTCGGCGACGGCTCGGGCAACCTGGTCTACGCCGCGGGCACCCCGTTCCCGCAGCGCTCGCTCGTGCCGTCGTGGGTCAACCGCCCCTACCGGGTGTACCGCCTGCGCCGCCCGGTCGAGGTGCTGACCGGCGTGGCCGTGCCGTGGTTCGAGCAGCCGGGCGGCGGCACCGCCTACCTGATGCCGAAGTCGATCGACGACATGATCGCCGACGGCGCCCTGGTCGAGGTCGCCAACCAGGAAGCCCCCACCCACTGACCGCGAACGCAGAACTCGGGGGTCCCCAACGTTCGACACGGGGGTCCTGAACGTTCGACTCGCCCACCCCGACCGCATGACACGCCGAGCCTGAACGCATGACACGCCCGGGTTCCCGGGCTTTCGACCGGCGTGTCATGCGTTCAAGTCCGGCGTGTCATGCGGTGGGGACTCGCGAGTTGAACCTCCAGGACCGGTGTGTCGAACGTTCAGGGCCCCCGAGTTCTGCGTTCAGGGGTGGTCAGGTGATCTTCAGGCCGTGGGCGGCGGCGAAGGCGACGGCGGTGTCCAGGTCGACGTGGGCGCCGCGCAGGGTGGCCTGCACCAGGCCGTTGGGGTCCAGGCGCGCGCCGCGCAGGTCGGCGCCCTCCAGGAGGGTGCCGCGCAGGCGTGCGCCGGTCAGGTCGGTGTCGCGCAGGTCCGCGTCGCGCAGGTCGGCGTCCTCCAGGTTGGCCTCGCGCAGGCGCAGGCCGCGCAGCGGGGCCTTGCGCAGGCGCGCCCCGGTCAGGCTCGCGAGGGTGAGATCGGTCTCCTCCAGGGTGATCGACCGCAGCGCGCAGTCGACGAACGTCGAGCCCAGCCACGTGCACGAGGTGAACGAGGCCGAAGCCAGCACCGCGCCCTTGAACCGGCACGACCGGAACGCCGACGCCCGGTGCGCGGACCCGCCCAGGTCGGCGCGGTCGAACGTGCACTCGGTGAACGTGCAGCCCGACGTCACCAACCCCCGCATGTCGGCCTCGGTGAAGTCGCACCGGACGAACGACCGGCCCTCCCACCGCTGCCCGTTCAAGACCGCGTCCGAGTAGTCCTCGCCGATGATGTTCACTGTCACACCTTGTCATCGTCCACCAGTTGGTAACCTCCGACCTGCCGGGCAACCCGCCCGGCGCCGCGGTCCCGGTGTAGAGACCGCCGCTGACAGGTCGTCAGCCTGCCTAGTGGTCGTGCCCGAGGACTGAAGCCACAACATTCGGGAAGGCTCATGACCCGCACGCCCGTGAATGTCACCGTCACCGGTGCGGCCGGCCAGATCGGCTACGCACTGCTGTTCCGCATCGCCTCCGGCCAGCTGCTGGGCGCCGACGTCCCGGTCCGGCTGCGCCTGCTGGAGATCCCGCAGGCCGTCAAGGCCGCCGAGGGCACCGCGATGGAGCTGGACGACTGCGCGTTCCCGCTGCTGTCCGGCATCGACATCACCGACGACGCCAAGACCGCCTTCGACGGCGTGAACGTGGCGCTGCTGGTGGGCGCCCGCCCGCGCACCAAGGGCATGGAGCGCGGCGACCTGCTGGAGGCCAACGGCGGCATCTTCAAGCCGCAGGGCGAGGCGATCAACGCGGGCGCGGCGGACGACGTGCGCGTGCTGGTGGTCGGCAACCCGGCCAACACCAACGCCCTGATCGCCCAGCGCCACGCGCCGGACGTGCCCGCCGAGCGGTTCACCGCGATGACCCGCCTCGACCACAACCGCGCCCTGTCGCAGCTGGCCAAGAAGCTCGGCGTGTCCATCACCGACATCAAGAAGATGACGATCTGGGGCAACCACTCGGCCACCCAGTACCCCGACCTGTTCCACGCCGAGGTCAACGGCCGGGTCGCCGCCGAGGCGGTCGACGACCAGGCGTGGCTGGAGAACGACTTCATCCCGACCGTCGCCAAGCGCGGCGCGGCGATCATCGAGGCGCGCGGCGCGTCCTCGGCGGCGTCGGCGGCCAACGCGGCGATCGACCACGTCTACGACTGGGTCAACGGCACCGCCGAGGGCGACTGGGTCTCCATGGCCGTGCCGTCCGACGGCTCCTACGGCGTGCCCGAGGGCCTGATCTCCTCCTTCCCGGTGACCGTGGAGGACGGCAAGTACTCGATCGTGCAGGGCCTGGAGATCGACGAGTTCTCCCGCGGCCGCATCGACGCCTCCGTGGCGGAGCTGGTCGAGGAGCGCGACGCGGTGCAGGCCCTGGGCCTGATCTGAGCGACACCGCACGGGAGGGCCGCCCGCGGGTGGCCCTCCCGTGGCATGTTGGGCGCATGAACCCCTGGCCCGTGCCCGCGCCCGACCTGCCCGCCGACGTCCACCCGGCGCTCGCCGCGACCGCCCGCGCCGCCGCCGGCGCCTACGGCGAGGCCCGCGGGCGCTTCACCCGCGCCCAGCTGCGCGAGGAGGTCGCCGACGGCGCGGACGGCACGCCGACCATGCGCGTGGACGAGATCGTGGAGGCGGCCGTCGCCGAGGCGGCCCGGGCGGCGGGGGTGAACCTGCTGTCGGAGGAGGCCGGCTTCCTCGACCACGGCTCCGCCGCCACCCTGGTGGTCGACCCGGTGGACGGGTCCGCCAACGCCGCCACGGGCGTGCCGCTGTCGTGCTTCGCGGGCGCGCTCGTGCTGGACGACCGGCCGGTCGAGGCGCTGACCACCTGGTTCGACACCGGCCGCAGCTGGCACGCCCGGGCGGGCGAGCCCACGCCGTTCCGCACCACCGGCCGCACCGCGCTCAAGGGCGCGAACGTGTGCCTGCTGCGCCCCAAGCGCGGCACCGAGGAGGCGTGGCTGCGGGTGGCGAACCAGGCCGACCGGGTGCGCGTGCTGTGCACGACGTGCCTGGAGGCCATGCTGGTCGCGGAGGGTGCGGTGGACGCGTTCGCCGACCCCGGTTCGGACACCCACCGCCTGATGGACCTGATCGCGGCCCTGGTGACGGTGCCCGCGGCTGGCGGCGTGCTGCTCGACCTGCACGGCCGGCCGCTGACCTTCGACCCGGACCTGACCCGCCGGTGGTCGGGGATCGCGGCGGCGAGCCCCGAACTGGCCGACGAGCTCATCGCCACCATCCTCGGCTGAACACGAACGAGTGAAAAAGCAGGTCAGGGAGTAACGATCAGGGCGGCGGCGTCGGCGAAACGGTGCGGGAGCGCTCCCAAGTGACCGTTTCGCTCACGCTGTCCACCAGGCTGTTCGGTACCGCTCGGCGGTCCGCGCGGTCCGTGCGGTGACCGGGTGCACGGGTGTGACGGGCCCGCGCTCCATCGCCGGGGCAAGGGGCGCACCGGGTTGATCCGCGCCGCGCGGCAGGACTCGGCGGACGCTGCGGAGGCGTCGGTCGCGGCGGGCGTTGGGTGTGGCGGGCGTAGGCGCGGCGGGACGGTCGCGGCGGGCGGCGGGCGGCGGGCGGTGGGCCGTGGGCGCGGCAGGCGTGGGCGCGGCAGGCGTGGGCGCGGCGGAGCAGGCGCGGCGGGCGTGGGCACGGCGGCCGTAGGTGTGGCGGCCGTGGGCGCGGAACCAGCCGATCGGGTGCGTGCCTTCGAGGACGCGTTCCCGCGCGCACCGCTGCGCGCCGGGAGGGCGTAGTCCACTGTGGACTACCGCTTCCGGGCGCGGTCGCGGGGCGGGGGGACGTGCCCCCGCCGTGCTGCTCACCGCGGTGTGGGCGTTCACGGGCCGCGGCCGTCCGGGCCGAGGGGGCCGGCCCGGTGCCGCGCTACCGCGCCGGGATCGAGTCCTTGATCCTGGGTGACTCGGGGGTCCTGGGCTCCACCAGGCTGTCCGGGCCGGGGTAGACCAGCCCTTCGTGGCCGTCGGAGAAGCGGACCAGGTACGGGGGCGCACCTCCCGAGCCGCGGACCTCCAGGATCTCGCCGATCGTCTCGTCGAGGCCCACCGCGCGGCTGTGGACGTGCAACCGGTCGCCTACTGTCGCGTGCATCTGCAACACCTCCGGTGCGTCACAGCGTAGGACTGTTCCGAAGGTACCGACAGGGTGGTATTTCCGCTCAGTTCGGCTCAGGCGCAGGCGTTCGACAGCTTCGCCACCCGGTCCAGCTTCTCCTGCGACCACGCGGCGATGTTGGCCGGGCTCAGGTCGTCCGGGGTCACCTGCTGCATGGAGGTCGACACGCCGTCGATGGCCTCCTTGAGCGTGGTGTCGCCGGCCTTGGCGGCGAGGTCGTTGAGCTCCTGGGCCTTCTGCTTGGTCTCCTCCACGGCCTTCTGCGGGTCGGTCGCGTCGGGCGTGAAGCCGGCCAGCTTGAGGGCGTCGAGGCACAGCTGCGCCTTGTCGGCCGCCTGGCCGACCTGGTTGGCCGTGTCCTGCGCCTCCTGGACGGCCTCGCACCCGGAGACCGCGCCGACGAGGCCCAGCGCCAGCACGGCGGTGGCGATCGGACGACCTGCGCGCATGGGTGGCTCCGTTCGTTGGTGATGCCCGTTTCGCCCGACTCTACCGACGCGCGTAGAGCCGCCGCACGACGTCGTCGATTTCCGGTTCGCCCACGCTGATGTCGTGCACGGCGGCCCGGGTCGCGACCGCCGCGATGAGCGCGGCGGCCGTGGTCTCCGCGCGGCGGAACACCAGGTGGTGGCGCATGCCGTTCAGCTCGCTGCGCGCCGAGGTGACGCCCGGCAGCCCGGACAGGTCGGCCGCGGGCTCCTCCAGGTCCACCACGAGCACCCGTTCGGGGGTCACCTCGGCGCGCAGCCCGTCCAGCGGGCCGTCGGCCAGCACGGTGCCCCGGTCGATGACGACCAGCCGCGGGCACAGCCGCTCGATGTCGTCCAGGTCGTGCGTGGTGAGCAGCAGGGTGGTGCCGCGCCGGGTGTTCAGCTCGGCCAGGAACTCGCGCAGGCGCTCCTTGGACTCCAGGTCCAACCCGATCGTCGGCTCGTCCAGGACCAGCAGCTCCGGGGCGTGCAGCAGGGCGGCGGTGACCTCGCCGCGCATCCGCCGGCCCAGCGAGAGCCGGCGGACCGGGGTGCCCAGGAACGGCCCGAGGTCGAGCAGCTCCGCGCACTCCCGCAGGCGCTCGGCGTGGGCCGCCGCGGGCACCCGGTAGATGGCCCGCAGCAGGTCGAAGCTGTCCCGCAGGGGCAGGTCCCACCACAGCTGGCTGCGCCGGCCGAACACCACGCCGATGCGCCGGGCCAGCTCGCGCCGCGACCGCGACGGGTCCACACCGGACACCCGGACGTGCCCGCAGGTCGGCACCAGGATGCCGGTGAGCACCTTGATGGTGGTGGACTTGCCCGCCCCGTTGGGGCCGACGTAGCCGACCGCCTCGCCCGCGGCGACGTCGAAGCTCACCGCGTCGACCGCGCGCACGGTGCGCCGCTCCCGCCGGAACCGGCCGGTCCTGGTGGTCAGGGTGAACTCGCGGCGCAGGTCGCGAACCTCGATCATGATCCAGTCCCCCGGTGGTGCCGGACGGCGAAGCGCCACACCAGGACGGCGGCGGTGGCGGTGAGCAGGGCCACCGGCGGCGACAGCCAGCACAGCAGCGCGGGGCCGCCGAGCGGGTCGGGCCGGTCGAGCAGGGCCAGGGCGGGGTAGTAGGCGACGAACGCCCCGGGCAGGACGAAGGCGAACAGCCGGCGCGGCAGCGGGCCGTAGACGGTCAGCGGGTAGGAGGTGAACGCGTTGCTGCCGTAGGTGGCGGCGTTGGCCAGCTCCTGGCCGTCGACCAGCCAGAAGCACAGCGCGTTGGCCACCACCCAGACCGCCGCGAAGATCACCGCGCCGCAGACCGGCGTGACCACCAGCAGCAGCGCGGTGGCGGGCGACCACGCGACGTCGTTGCGCGCCAACGCCCAGACCAGCGTGGCCAGGCTCGCCAGCACGCGGCCGACCTTGCGCAGGTGCAGGTCCGCGGTCAGCACCTGGGCGAGCGTGCTCAGGGGGCGCAGCAGCAGGACGTCGAAGGAACCGGTGCGGATGTGGGCGGGCAGCTCGTCGAGCTGGCCCGCGACCAGGTCGGCCACGCCGAACGCGAGGCCCGCGGTGAGGCACTGGAGGGCGAACGACACCCGGTAGGACGCCTGGCCGCGCAGGCGCGCGGCGACGAGCCTGGGGTAGACGGGGTCAGCCACCCTGCACCACCACCCTGCGCACGGCCAGCCGGAGCACCAGGTGGCCCAGCGCGAGCACGGCGACCGCCCAGAACGCCTGGTGCGCCAGGGTGATCCACTGTGGACCGCGCTCCAGGAACACGTCGATCGGCGCCTGGAGCACGGCCGGGAAGGGCGTGAACCACAGCGCGGTCCGGGCCCAGTCGGGGAAGAAGGCCAGCGGCACGGCCAGGCCGCACAGCAGCCAGGTGGACAGGGTGTAGAGCTGGAGCAGGCCGCGGTTGTCCAGCAGCCAGAACGCGGTGGCGTTGAGCAGGAACCGCAGGCCGAAGCTGACCGTCAGGGCCAGCGCCAGGCTGACCGCGAACGCGGGCAGCGTGCCCGGTGCGGGCCACCGGAAGGGAAGAGCAGCGCGCCCACCGCGACCGGCGGGCCGAACCGCACCAGGAGCGCGTACCCGGCGCGGCCGACGTCCTCGGCGTACAGGGCCGGTTGGAGGTGCCAGGGGCGGTAGAGGTCGACCACGACGTCGCCGGTGCGGACGCGGTCGGAGAGCTGCCGGTCGCCCCACAGCACGACGAAGGCCACCAGGCCCTGGCCCAGCCAGGTGTAGGTGGAGGTGGCGGCGACGTCGTAGCCCGCGATGGGGCCCTGCGAGACGGCCGCGGTCAGCACGGCGAGCCGGAGCACGCCGAAGACGACGTTGGTCGCCATGCCGGCGAACATCGCCTGTCGGTAGGTGGAGTACCTGCGGAACCCTGCCAGCGCTAAACGGGCGTAAGCGCGCACGTCTGTCAACCCTGGGAAGGCCGGCAAACGGTTTACGGCCGCGCTGGCGGGGGCCTCAGGGGGTGCCTAGCGGGGTGCCGCCAGGAGGCCGTTGAGCAGGCCGGGGTAGAGCGCGTCGAGGTCGTCGCGCCGCAGCGTGCTGATCCGCGAGGTGCCGCGCGGCCGGACGTGCACCACGCCCGCCTCCCGCAGCGTGCGCACGTGGTGGGTGAGCGTCGACGCGGTGACGCCCAGGTCCAGCACGCCGCAGGACAGGCCGTCCGCGTGCTCGGCCAGGGCCCGCACGATCCGCAGCCGCACCGGGTCGGCCAGCGCGTGCAGCACCGCCTCGATGCGGATCTCCTCCCGTGCGGGGTGGGGGAGCAGGCTCGTCATGGCGCCCATAATACGAGATCAGTCGAACTTTGATGATTTTCGTAGTACGTTTCCTGTCGAAGTTCATTCGTCGGGGGAAGGAACCCATGTCAGCCCGCACCCACCTGCTGGCCGCCGGCGCGTTCGCCGTCGGCACGAGCGGCTACGTCGTGTCCGGGGTGCTGCCCGCGGTGAGCGAGGAGCTGCACGTCTCGCACGCCACCGCCGGGCAGCTGCTCACCGCGTTCGCCATCGCCTACGCGATCTCGTCACCGCTGCTGGCCGCGCTCACCGGCCGGTGGGAGCGCCGCACGCTCCTGGTGGCCGCGCTCGGCGTCTCGGCGGCCGGGAACCTGCTGGCCGCGATCGCGCCGAACTACGAGCTGCTGCTGGTCGCGCGGGTCGTCAGCGCCCTCGGCGCGGCCGTCTACACGCCCGGCGCCACGCTGTTCGCGACCGTGCTGAACCCGCCGGAGCACCGCGGCCGGGCGGTCGCCCTGGTGTTCGGCGGCCTGACCACCTCGCTGGTCCTGGGCGTGCCCGCGAGCAACCTGCTGGGCGGCCCCCTGGGCTACCGGGGCGTGTTCGCGGTGATCGCGGTCGTCTCCGCGCTGGCCGCGGTCGCGCTGCGGCTGTGGCTGCCGAGCCTGGACGCGCCGCCGGCCGTGGGCCTGCGCGCGCGCTTCGCCCCGGCCGCGGACCGCCGGGTGCTCATGGTGCTGGCGCTGACCGTGCTGGCCTGCCTGGCGGCGTTCTCGGTGTTCAACTTCATCGCACCGCTGCTGGCCGAGACCGCGGGCGTGTCGGGTGGCGCGGTCGGCGCGCTGCTCGTCGCCTACGGCCTGGGCGCGATGGCCGGCAACTGGGGCGCGGGCCGGCTCACCGACCGGTTCGACACCGGCAGGCTGCTGCTGGTGCTGTTCGGCGCCTGCGTGGTCGTGCTGGCCACCCTGCCGCTGACCACGACCACCCCGGTGACCGCGGCGGTCGCGCTGTTCGCCTGGGGCGCGCTGACCTGGTCGGCCAACCCGCCGATCCAGAGCAGGCTGATCCAGCTCGCGCCCGCCAACAGCGGCCTGCTGCTCTCGCTCAACGCGTCCGCGATCTACCTCGGCGTGGGCCTGTCCGGCGTGTTCGGCGGGCTGGTGGTCGACCGGTTCGGCCTGGTGCCGCTGGCGCCGGTCGCCGCCCTGCCCGCCGTGGTGGCGCTGGTGCTGCTGGTGTTCGCGCTGCGGCCCGTTCAGGAGCCGAAGGCGCTGGTGGTGACCTCGCCCGCGGCGGGCTCGCTGGCCAGGCAGTGGAAGTAGGCGCGGTCGCCGTCGGTGAAGCCCACCGCGGTGATCTCCCAGGTCGAGGTGTCCACCTTCGGGCGGGTGTTGGCCAGCATCGCCTCCCTCGTGCACACCCCGGCCACCTCGGCGGCCCGCGCCAGCTCGTCGCTGCCGACCCTGGGCACCGGCCCCGACAACCAGCCGCCCGCGAACGCCTCCCAGAAGTGCTCGACCGAGCAGTCGGCGGTGCGGCGGGCGGTGGCGGCCTGGCCACCGGCGTTGTTGATGCCGTGGTAGCAGGTGGGCCTGTCGACGCAGAAGCCCGTGCCGCACTGCGCGAGGTACGGCGGCGGGTCGGTCCGGGTTCCGGTGCCGGTGGTTCCGGTGGTTCCGGTGGTGGTCGTCGGGTCGGAGGGCTGACCGGCGGCGGCGGTGCCGCGGGTCGCCCACCACCACGTGCCGCCCGCGACGACCACGGCCAGCACCGCCGCGCCGACCACCAGCGGCCACGGCTTCCGCTTCACCGGGACGGGTGACGACAGGGGGGCGACGTACCGCGGTGCCGGCTGGGGTCGGGGCTGGAGCGGTGGCCGGGGCGTGGTCGCCCCGGCCAGCTCCTGGCGCAGGCGGGCGGCGCTGGGCGTCCGGTGCGCGACGTCGGGCTCCAACGCCCGCACCAGCGCCTCGTGCAGGTCGCGCGGCACCCCCGGCACCGGCGGCACGGGCGAGCGCAGCACCTCACCGAGGTGGTCGAACGACTCGATCGGCCACGGCACCGGCCGCGGCGGCCTGCCGGCGAGCAGGTCGTACAGGGTGGCGGCGAGCGAGTACACGTCCGCGGCCGGCGTCGGGTGCGCCATCGCGAACGCCTCGGGCGGCGCGTAGCTGGGGCTCAGCGAGTCGCGGGTGACGGTGCTGGAGCCCTCGGCGTCCAGCAGCGCGGCCAGCCCGAAGTCGGCCAGCTTCGCCGTGCCGTACCGGTCGAGCAGGATGTTGCCGGGCTTGATGTCGCGGTGCAGGACGCCCTCGGCGTGGGCGACCGCCAGCGCGTCCGCGAGCTGCACCCCGAGCTGCCGCACGCGCTCGGCGGGCAGCCGCCCCTCGCGCCGCACCAGGTCGGCCAGCGACCCGCCCGCGCACAGCTCCATCACCAGGTAGGGCGTGCCCTCGGGGGTGAAGTTCGCGTCGTGCACCGAGACGACGTGCGGGTGCCCGGACAGGCGGGCGGCGGCGTGGACCTCGCGCAGGAACCGCCGCCGGTCCCGCTCGGTCCGCAGCACCCGGTCGTCGACCTTGACGGCGACGTCGCGGTCGAGGTGGACCTGGCGGGCGCGGTAGACGGTGGCGAACCCGCCCCGGCCGAGCGGGGTGAGGTCGGAGAGTCCCGGCAACTGCACGCCGGGACTCTAACCGCGGGGGATCGGTTGGTGGACGCGTTCCCGCCGTCCGGTCCGGGCAGCTCCGGCCCGCTGCCGGTGTAGGGGGTGCTGGTCCCTTTGAACCCGCCCCGGCCCCGGCTCCCGCCGGCGGAGAAGCCGGGTCGCGCCGGCCCCGGGGCAGGTGGCGGTCGTGCACCCCGGAGGGTGAGCAGGCCGCCGCGGTGCTCGCGGTGGTGCTCACCTCACCCGCGAGCAGGGCGACGAAGAACCCCCGAGCCCCCACCCGCGACGTCCACCGAACCGGACGTCACTTCTTCGCGGCTTTGGCGGCCTTCTTGAACTCCCTGACCTCGCCCAGGGAGACCCGGTCCACCACGTCGGCCACACTGCGCCGCGACCCGGCCTCCCCGTAGGCCCCGGCCGCCTCCCGCCACCCGTCGGGCTGAACGTCGAACTGCTTGCCCAGCAGGGCCAGGAAGATCCGCGCCTTCTGGTCCCCGAACCCGGGCAACCCCTTGAGCCGCTTGAGCACGGCCGCCCCGTCCCCGTCGGCCCAGATGGCGGTGACGTCCCCGCCGTACCCCTCCACGACGGCCCGCGCCAACGCCTGCACCCGCCCGGCCATCGACCCGGGAAACCGGTGCACGGCGGGTGGTTGCGCCATGAGGGCCGCGAACCGGTCGGCGTCGGCGTCCGCGATGGCCTGCGGCGAGAACGCGCCGAGCCGGTCGGCCAGCACCTTGGGGCCGCTGAACGCCTTCTCCATCGGGATCTGCTGGTCGAGCATCATGCCGACGAGCAGGGCGAACATGTCGTTGGCCAGCAGTTCGTCGGCTTCGGGGTTCTGCGCCAGGCACACCATGCGGGACATGGTGGCACGGTGTGCCCGACCCGCGGTGCCGGGAGGTGGCGCGGTGGTAATGCCGTCTCCCGGCACCGAATTCTGGCGGATGCTCGCCGAAATGGGGATTTCGGCTAAGCCTGGCCCACGAAAACGGCCTTGTCGTCGCCGAACCCGGGTTGCAGCGTGATCTGGAGTTCGCCGGGCTGCGCGCCCACCGAGAAGGCCGACTCGTAGGTGTACGTCTTGCCCGGCAGCACCGTGGTGCTCTCGAAACCGCCGCCACCGCACGGGCCGTTGCTGTCGAACACGGATTCGGCTTTCCTGCCGTCGAACTGGGCGTCGCCCAGGGACAGCAGGGCCGTGTCGAACGCCTTGTCGGTGCCGTTGACGATCGTGACGGTCACCTTGGCGCCGCGGACCACGCCCTGGGGGGCGGCGTACTGGCCCGGTGCGCACGTCGTCGGGGCGGAGACCTCGACGGCCAGGCCGTCCCGCCACGTGTAGCGCTGTCCCCAGGTGGGCGGGGTCTGGGCGGCGTCGGTCTGGGCGGTGGTGCCGCCGCTGCCCACCCGACCCTCGTTGGTCGTGCCGCCGATGATCTCGTCGAGTTCCTTCACGGCGGCGGCCTGCGCCATGACGGTGAAGACGACGGCGAGGACGCAGAGCGCCGTGCCGGCGACCGCGAGGACCTTCCGGGTGCCGAACAGCGCGATGACGCCGAGCACCAGTCCGACGCCCGCCGCGACGGCGGTGAGGTTGTTCAGGATGATGATCGGCGAACCGACGACCCCCACTATCCCCAGGATCAGCGCCGTCCACGCCAGGGCGCCGAACCTGCTCGGTTTCGGCGGTTTCGGCACAGGCGAGTACTGCTCGTGAATGCTTTGGGGTGAAGTCATGGGGCACGTCCTCAGTTCCGATTTACTGAGGCATCGCGACCGTCGGTGATTCTGTTACGGATTGTCCTTTCTTCACTCGTTCGGAGTCGTGTCGGTAACGCGGTTGATGCTTTTCCCGATGGTGGCGGCTCACTTGTCGAACTCGGGGATCAGGTCGCCGATCAGCTGCAGGCTCCGCATGACGTCCTCGTGCTTCATCCCGCCGACCTGGTGGAAGGTCATCAGGCGGTCGATGCCCATGTCCGCGTAGACCCGCATCTTCTTCCGGCACGTCTCCGGGCTGCCGACGATCAGCGAGTCCTGCTCGTTCAGCGCCTCGAAGATCTCCTCCGGGTCCACCTCCTCGCCCTGCAGCACCCGGCCGATGACGAGCTGCGCCCGCGTCGGGCCGGTGGAGTTCGCGGCCTCGGTGCGCAGGAAGTCGCCGGTCAGGCCGCCGCCGGTGGGGGAGTTCAGCAGTTCTTCCTGGCGGCGGGTGTTCTCGACGAAGGCGTCGGCCGCCTCGAAGAACGTCAGCGCCTTGACCGTGTACCAGGCGGCCGCCGCGACGGCGCCGTTGCGGGCGGCCTGCTCGTCGGTCTCGGCGCAGTGCACGAAGGTGAAGAACGCGACCTGGTCGTTGACGTAGGAGCCGACCGGTGACGTGCAGGCCCTGGCCGCCGCGCGGTAGAGGCCGATCATCCGGCGGACCCGTTCGGCCGACTCCCAGATCGTGGTGCCCAGCACCCCGACGCCGCGGCGGCCGGCCTCCTCGAACGACGCGGGGTTGGCCGCCGCCTGCCACAGCGGCGGGTGGGGCCGCTGCACGGGCTTGGGCACGATCGGCACGTCGTGGATCTCGAAGTCCTCGCTGGAGTGCGAGAAGCGCTCCGACGCCCACATCCGGGGGATCATCTCGAACGCCTGCTGCGTCTGCCGCCGCACGTCCGCGGGGTCGATGTTGAACAGCCGCCACTCCGGTCCGGTCGACCTGGTCAGGCCGAGTTCCAGCCGCCCGCCGCTGAGGTGGTCGAGCGTCGCGGCCCGCTCGGCGACCCGGATCGGGTGGTTGAACCGGGCCGGGGCGAGGACCGCGGAGTGGCCCAGGCGGATGCGGGAGGTCTGCTGCGAGATCGCGGCCAGCAGCAGCTCGGGCGCCGACGACAGGCTGAACTCCTCGGCGCCGTGGTGCTCGACCTGCCACCAGCAGCCGTAGCCGAGGGAGTCGGCCAGTCGGGCCTGCTCCAGGGCCTCGGCGATCCGCGCGCCCTGGTGGCCCTCCTGCCACGGGCGGGGGTCCTGGATCTCGTTGAACACGTCGACCTTCATGCCCGCTCCTCACGCCCGGTGGCCCGCCGGGGAAACGTAGCCCCCCGACCTGGAAAAGGACATGGGCCGAACGGTTGACCGCTTAAGCGGTTAACCAGTAGCGTCCGAAATCCGTCGCCGACCTCCCAAAGGCCGCCACCTTGAGGAAGGTAGGACAAGTGCGTAGAGCAGCGTTGCTAGCAGCACTTTTGATCGTCACAGTCGCTCCACCGGTCTCGGCCGCACCTCCGCCGGTGCCCGTGGTCGACTACCTGAAGCGCATCAGTGGCACCCGCACGGTGACCGGGATGCACAACAAGGAGCCCAACTCCGACCCCGCCCGCCACACCGCCAAGGTCCACGCCGTCACCGGCGTCTACCCCGGCCTGTGGGGCGGTGACTTCCTGTTCGCCGCCGACGACGTCGCCCACCGCCAGACCATGGTCGACCAGGCGAAGACCGAGTGGCGCAACGGCTCCCTGGTCGCCCTGACCTGGCACGTCTGCCCGCCCACGCGCGGCAGCGCCTGCGCCTGGGACGCGGGGGTCCAGGACCGCCTCACCGACGCCCAGTGGTCGCAGCTGGTCACCGACGGCACCGCCCTCAACAACGCCTGGAAGGCCCGCCTCGACGAGGTCGTGCCGTTCCTGCGGCAACTGCTGGACGCGGGCGTGCAGCCCCTGTTCCGGCCCCTGCACGAGATGAACGACCCGTGGGCGTGGTGGGGCGGCCGGCCCGGCGCGAGCGGCAGCCGCCGGCTCTACCAGATCACCCACGACCACCTGGTCCGCACGCGCGGGCTGACCGGCATGGCGTGGGTCTGGAACGTCAAGGACCTCGACGCGGCCGGCATGGCCGGCTACTACCCGGGCGCGGCGTACGCGGACGTCGTGTCGCTCGACGCGTGGAACAGCTTCTGGCCCTCCACGACCTACTACAACACCCTCAAGACCATCGCCAACGGCAAGCCGATCGCGCTGGCCGAGGTCGGCCGGGTGCCGTCGCCGCAGGAACTCGCGTCCCAGCCCGACTGGACCTACTTCATGGCGTGGCCCGAGTTCTTCGACGACAAGACCCTCAACCCCGACAGCGCCGTCCGCGCCACCTACGGCTCGCCCCGCGCGGTCAACCAGGGGCAGCTCACCGCGGGCGCCAACCTCGCGCTGGGCCGACCGGCGTACTCCACGGCGGTGGAGGGCCCGGCCTACCCGGCCGCGAACGCGGTCGACGGCAACCCGGCCACCCGCTGGAGCAGCGCCCACACCGACCAGCACTCGCTGTGGGTCGACCTCGGGTCGGCCCGCCAGGTCGGCCGCGTCCGGCTGGTCTGGGAGGCCGCCTACGCGCGCCAGTACCAGGTCCAGACCTCCCTGGACGGCGTCACGTGGACCACGGTGCACGAGGACTACGCGGCCGACGGCGGCACCGACGAGGTCACCGTCAACGCCACCGCGCGGTACGTGAAGTTGTACGCGTTCCAGCGGGGCACGCCCTACGGCTACTCGCTGTGGGAAATGGGCGTGTACTAGGCCCTCTTGATCGGCACGACCTGGTCGAGGAGCAGGCGCAACGCCTCCCGGTCCACCGCGGCCGGGTCCTCGGCCAGCCAGTCCCCGACCTCCTCGACGAACTGGGCGGGCGTCATCGGCGGCACGACGGCGTCCGCCGGTTCGCGGGTGGTCACCGCGCCCGCCCGGCTCGGGTACAGCAGCAGCGCGCACCGGATGTCCAGCCACGGCAGCAGCTTCCGGTACACCGCCAGGCTGCGCGGCAGCCGCGTGCCGCCGCCGCGGAACGGGTGGCCGTTGCGCCACAGCGTCCCGTCGTCCTCGGCCTCGTAGTGGCCGGGCAGCCACGACTTCGACTCGATCAGCACCAGCCGCCGCCCGCACAGCACGGCGTGGTCGACGTCGGCGAACACCGACCCCGGCCACGCCAGGCCGTGGAAGACGCGGGCGCCCGGCAGGCGGGTCAGGTAGCGGCTGAGCAGGTCGGCGGTGAGGCGTTCGCACACCCGGTCGTCGGTGGTCCCGTGCACCACCCCGGTGTCGAGGTCGCGGGCGAACGCCCGGTCCTCGCGCACCGCCCGCTGGTACCGCCGGGCCAACCGGAACACCGCGGCCGCCGCCGCTGCCACCACCAGCAGCCACACGCCCAGCGCCAGCGGCGAGAAGTCGATGACGACCACCGGCAGCAGCAGGAGGGCCCACCCGCACACCGCCGCCAGCGCGGGCGCGTGCCCGGGACCCGAGGTCGGCACGTACCGCACGCGCTGCCCGACGTCCACCAGGTGCCACCACGCGATGCCGCCCACGTCCACGGTCGGCTTCGGGGGTACGAAGTCCGGGTCGTCACCGAAGTGGCGGGTTCGGCCGGTCCGGGCGGAACGCGGCGGGCGGGTCGGCGAGCCCGGTCGGGCACCGGGCCGGGTGTGCGTCCAGCCCCGGTCGTAGTCGCGCCTGCGGGCCGGGTCCCGCAAGGTGTCATATGCCTCTTGCAGCATGCGGAAGGTGCCCGCGGAGCCGCCCGCGTCGGGGTGCATGACCTTGGCCAGCGAGCGGTAGGCGGACCGGATCTCGGCGTCGGAGGCGTTGCGACCGATCCCCAGTAGCTCGTAGTAGTCCACCCCGCGCACCCGGCAGACCTTAGCGGCACTGTCTCAAAAGTGGTCGGAATGGTTAGTGTTGTGGCCGTGAGCCCGCGCCCCCTCGGGGCACCGCGGCTCGGGACCATGTAGCGCAGTGGTTGACGCGCCCTCCCCCGGGAGGGAGGACGCCGGTTCGAATCCGGCCTGGTCCGCCTGGTTCGAGTTGCCGGGGTACCGGGGGTGCCGCACGCTGCGCCCATGGCGACTTGCGACGTCTGCGGCAACGACTACTGGATGGCTTTCGAGGTGCGCACCGTCGGCGGCGGGGTGCACACGTTCGACAGCTTCGAGTGCGCGATCCAGCGCCTCGCGCCGCGCTGCGAGCACTGCGAGTGCCGCATCCTCGGGCACGGGGTCGAGGTGGAGGGGCGGTTCTTCTGCTGCGCCCACTGCGCGCGGAGCGCGGGGGAGCTGGGTGCGCAGATCAAGGACACGGTGGGCGCCCACCCGGGCTGACGGCGGGACGCGCGGGCGGTTGTCCACAGGCCGCGCCTGACCTGCTGCGATTGTCGGTTCGTGCCGGCAGGGTGGAAGCGGTGGGCCCTGGCGGGCAGGGGTCGACGCGGGCCGGGGTCGGTTCACGCCGCCGGGGCGGTGCTCGCGCAGCGGCGGGTGCCCACCGGCGAGGAACCCGTGGGGTTCACCCCGCTGCTCGACGGTTTGCCCTGGCAGGAGATGCCGGTGGTGGTCGCGCGCGGCCGTGGGCACGGGCGCTGCGAGCTGCGCACCGCCCGCACCGACATCGCCGCCGGGTCGCGGACCGCGGCCCGACACGGCCACCGGCCCTGCTCGGAATCACCGACTGACCAACACGAACGACTTCGCCGGAACCCCGCCCCGGCGGGCGACTCCTGCGGAGGCGCGCGGTCGGGCTCCGGGCGAACGGCTCAACCGGCCCGCAGCACCAGCCTGCCGTTGGCGAAGAACGGCTGCAGGTCGCCCCGCGCGTCGACGCTCTTGATCCCGTGCGGCAGGACCTCCTCGATCGCGCTGAACGCGATGATGTCGGAAACCCCGTACCGGCCGCGCAGCGCGCGCTGCCCCGGGAACCGCAGCGCGCGACCCTCCCGCCGGTGCCGGTGGGCCAGGGCCGCGCGCAGGGCGCCGCGCGCCAGCTCCTCCGGCCCGGCCAGCCGCTGGAGGCTGCCGTTGTGCACGGCCACCCCGTAGCCGCGTTCGATCAGGGTGGAGACGGTGTTCTCGGACGGCTCGTCGGTGAGCCGG
Organism: Saccharothrix syringae; assembly: GCF_009498035.1. Classification (NCBI taxonomy): domain Bacteria; kingdom Bacillati; phylum Actinomycetota; class Actinomycetes; order Pseudonocardiales; family Pseudonocardiaceae; genus Saccharothrix; species Saccharothrix syringae. The sequence goes on along the minus strand of NZ_CP034550.1, from coordinate 10,245,057 downwards.
AACGACAGGGCGTGGTGGTCGCCCACCGCGTGGACGCAGACGACCTGCGCGTGGAACAGCAGCGTCTCGTACAGCGACACCGCGATCGCGTCCGCCTTGGCCGCGTCCTCGTGACCGGCGTCCAGGCCCAGCCAGGTGGTCATCCGGCGACCTCGACGTCGCTGTCGCGCGGGCACTTCGGCACAGGTCCTCCTCGACGCGGGGTCTGCGCGGGACTGGTGCGAGGAGGCTACTCCGATCGGGTGATGTGCTGGTAGCCGCCGAATGGCCGTTGTCCGAACCGCGCCGGACTACACCGGCAGCAGGTCGAACGAGTCGAGGAACGGCAGCGCGCCGGCCCGCTGGAGGGCCGCGGCGGACAGCCAGACGCCCAGGATCGTGATCAGCGGCCCGACCACGGCCATCTCGACCTTGCCGCCGGTCTGCATCCGCATGACCTTCGGCGGCGCGACCGGGAACCACGTCCTGCCCGCGATCGGGATCGGCCACAGGATCGGGCAGCCCTGCTCGGTGATCGCGTCGCCCAGGAAGTGGGCCACGCACCCGATGCCCACGGCCAGCCCGCACGCCGCCGCGCTGGCCGGGGTCTGCGCGGTCCAGGCCAGGCACAGGACCGTGATCCCGGCCGAGACGCCGGTGATGAGCAGGGCGTCCTTCTGCGGGCACCAGTCGTTCATGATGCCGCGCACGGCCAGGCCCGCGAACACGAACATCAGCGCGGGCAGGGCCCACTTCTGCGACTGCTGCACGACCGCGGTGGTGAACACGGCGGCGATCACGGCGAACACCAACGTGTGGGTGAGGCCGCGGTGGCCGCCGTCGCGCTTGGAGTCCTTGCGGGTGCGCGTGGTGCGGTAGACGAACGAGCTGGTGGTGTTGATCAGGGCCGACGCGCCCTGGCTGACCGGGCCGAACGTGCGCGAGATGGTCGACGAGGGGTGGTCGAGGTCGGGCAGCAGGGCGGCGCCGGTGGACAGCACCGCGCCGACCGCCCAGCTCTGCGGCGTGAGCTGCCCGATGGGGTGGTCCTGGGCGAACGCGGTCACCGCGGCCCAGGCCAGCAGGCCGCTCATGGCGTGGGTAGGACCCGTCGACAACGTTGCCCCCTTGATCACTCGACTGGGACGAGGTTAGCGGCCCGGACGCCCGGGACGCCGCCGAACGGCGAACGCGTGTTCGAGTGTCGCCCCGGCACGCGCGCCGGCCGCCGTGCTGGTTGTATTGGCACGAAGAACCACGGCCGCCACCCGGTCGGCGGTGTGACGCCCGTTCCCTTTTCGGCCGGGGTGGACGCAAGCAGCCCGACATAGCAGTACGCTTGTCTTGCTTGCACTGTTGCGAGAGGAGCGCCCGGAGTATGGGCAAGATCAAGGTTCAGGGGACCGTCGTCGAACTCGACGGCGACGAGATGACCCGGATCATCTGGCAGTTCATCAAGGACAAGCTGATCCACCCGTACCTGGACGTCAACCTGGAGTACTACGACCTGGGCATCGAGCACCGGGACGCGACCGAGGACCAGGTCACGATCGAGGCCGCGCACGCGATCAAGAAGCACGGCGTCGGTGTGAAGTGCGCCACCATCACGCCGGACGAGGCGCGGGTCGAGGAGTTCGGCCTGAAGAAGATGTGGGTCTCGCCCAACGGCACGATCCGCAACATCCTCGGCGGCGTGGTGTTCCGCGAGCCGATCATCATCAACAACATCCCGCGGCTCGTGCCGGGCTGGACCAAGCCGATCATCATCGGCCGCCACGCCCACGGCGACCAGTACAAGACGCAGAACTTCAAGGTCCCCGGCGCCGGTGAGCTGACCATCACCTTCACGCCCGAGGACGGCTCCGAGCCGATCAAGCACGTGGTGGCCAACTTCGGCCCCGACGGCGGCGTGGCGCTGGGCATGTACAACTTCAACAAGTCCATCGAGGACTTCGCGCGCGCCTCGTTCTCGTACGGGTTGCAGCGCAACTACCCGGTGTACATGTCCACCAAGAACACCATCCTCAAGGCGTACGACGGCGCCTTCAAGGACATCTTCCAGCGGGTGTTCGAGGAGGAGTTCAAGGCCGAGTTCGACGCCAAGGGCCTGACCTACGAGCACCGCCTGATCGACGACATGGTCGCCGCGGCCCTGAAGTGGGAGGGCGGCTACGTCTGGGCGTGCAAGAACTACGACGGCGACGTGCAGTCCGACACGGTCGCGCAGGGCTTCGGCTCGCTCGGCCTGATGACCTCGGTGCTGATGACGCCGGACGGCAAGACCGTCGAGGCCGAGGCGGCGCACGGCACGGTGACCCGGCACTACCGCCAGCACCAGGCCGGCAAGCCGACCTCGACCAACCCGATCGCGTCGATCTACGCGTGGACCGGCGGCCTCAAGCACCGCGGCAAGCTGGACGGCACCCCCGAGGTCACCGGCTTCGCCGAGACGCTGGAGCAGGTCATCATCTCCACCGTCGAGAGCGGCAAGATGACCAAGGACCTGGCCCTGCTCATCGGCCCGGACCAGGAGTGGCTGACCACCGAGGACTTCCTCGGCACGCTGGACGAGAACCTGCAGAAGAAGATGGCCGGCTGACACCGGGCGGCTCTTCGGCGAGGGCCCGACCGCGGAACCGCGGTCGGGCCCTCCGCTGTTCGGGGGATCACCACGTCCCCACCCGCGCCCGGATTCCGAAGGGCAGCTCACCCGTGGCCGCTCAGCCGCCTTCCTCCGGGACGACAGCGGGCGCGCCCGCGGTGCCGCCCGGTACTCGGCGGTGCTCATCGGCGACCCGGCGGTGGGGGCCCGCCCCCCCGCCGAACGCGACCTCGTGCGGGACCACCCCGACCAGGCGAGGTGGCGCGGGCGGCAAGCCTCGGACAACCCCCTGCGCGGCCTGCCGGGACCGGACCGGTCGGCCGCCCGCGGTCGTTCTCCCGTAATCGCGGGGCGACCCCGTCACCCGGTCGGTTCGCCGCCGGGGTGGATTCGCCGCCGACCCGGTTTCCGCCGGCCCTCCGGGCGCTATATCTGCACTTCAGGAGAGGTGCCTGGAGGCGTGATGCTGGGTGTTCCCGTACGGGGCTTGGTGGTGCTCGGCGTGCTGGCCACGGCCGGGCTCATGTACGTCGCCAACGGCGGTGCGAGGCTGGGCGCGGAGGAGTCGGGCACCGGGCCGTGCCGGGTGACGGTGATCGCGGACATCCTCAACGTGAGGTCGGGGCCCGCCGACACCCAGCCGATCGTGTCGACCATGCGGCGCGACGCCGTGGTGCCGGCCGAGCGGCGGGTGGAGAACGGGTTCCGGATGCTCGACGAGGGCCGGTGGGTCAAGGACGAGTTCGTGCTGCCGACCTCGGACAGCGACTGCTCGTGATCTCATGGGTGGCGTGTTCTTCAAGTGGAGGTCGTCGCGGCGCGGCGTCACGACGTGCGCGTGCTCACCCGAGTGGCCCGGGCTGCGGGCCGAGTTGGACGGGCACCAGGTGCCCGGTCGGCCCTCGCCGGGCGGCAGCAGCCCGCTGGTGCTGATGCTGGGCCTGGTGGCCTCCTGCACCGGCTGCGGGGCCGAGTACCCGCACGGGTGGGCGGTCGCGGAACGCGGTTAGGCTGCGGTGGTGCTGACCGTCTCCACCGTCAACGTCAACGGGCTGCGCGCGGCCGCGAAGAAGGGCTACGTCGAGTGGCTCGCCGCCACCACCGCGGACGTGGTGTGCCTGCAGGAGGTGCGCGCGGAGCCGGGGCAGCTGCCCGAGGAGGTGCGCTCGCCCGACGGGTGGCACGTGGCGCACGCGCACTGCGAGGTCAAGGGGCGCAACGGCGTCGCGGTGCTGACGCGGGCCGAGCCGCGGGCCGTCCGGGTCGGCTTCGGCGCGCCCGAGTTCGAGCGGTCCGGGCGGTACGTCGAGGTCGAGCTGCCGGACGTGGTGGTGGCCTCGCTGTACCTGCCCAGCGGTGACGTGGGCACGCCGCGGCAGGAGGAGAAGGAGCGGTTCATGGCCGCGTTCCTGCCGTACCTGGTGGAGCTGCGCGACAAGGCCGCCGCCGGTGGGCGGGAGGTGCTGGTGTGCGGCGACTGGAACATCGCGCACCGGCCCGAGGACCTGAAGGCGTGGAAGACCAACCAGAAGTCGTCCGGGTTCCTGCCGGAGGAGCGGGCCTGGCTGGACCGGGTGTTCGGCGAGGCGCGGTACGTGGACGTGGTGCGGTCGCTGCACCCGGACGTGGCCGGGCCGTACACGTGGTGGTCCTACCGCGGCAAGGCGTTCGACAGCGACTCCGGCTGGCGGATCGATCTGGTTTGTACAACCGAGGGTATCGCACGCACGGCGACCACTGCCGTGGTAGAGCGCGCAGCCACCTACCAGGAACGATGGTCCGATCACGCGCCCGTGACGGTGACGTTCGACTGGCCGAAGGCGTAGCTCCGTGGAGCCCGCCATGTGGTCGGCCTTGACCGGCGCTTCAGCGGCACTGTTGGGCGTCTGGGGTACCCAGTGGCTGACCACCCGCCGGGAGAGTCACAGGGACAGGCTCAGGTGGGCACAGGAGCGACAGCAGCGGGAACTGGACTCACAGAAGGCGGCCTTCGCAGAGTGCCTGTTGGCGTTCGACAAGTGGCACTCTGAATCGTTCGCGCTGGCCCTGCACCTCAACGCCAGCGCGTTCCGCATGGGGAACGCAGACAGGTTCCCTGAGCTTGAGGAAGCAGCGAGAAGCGGTTTGGTCGCGGTTGATCTCGTGTGCTCGGCTGAGGCGATTGAAGTTACGCACAGGGCCTTCAACGCGGTATCAAGCCTGAGCTTCGCTGTGAGCCTGGCCATCGGCAGTGCCCAACATGACGGGCAAGCTGAGGACGGCTTGCGGTATCAGGCCAACACGTTCGCATCACAAGCAGCCGACGCGATGGCCGAACTACGCAAGGTCTACCGCACCGAGTTGGCGAAGTTGTCCGGCGAACGAGTCGGAGTGGTTGAGGTAACCGACTCCCGTCGGAAGCGGCTCACAAGGGAAGCAGACCCTCAAGGGTCTTGAAGCGCTCGTCAGTGCGCGCGGATGGCATCCGCGCCGCGAACCTCCTGGCGCGTTCGAGCGTGGCCGTTGCCGCGTCCAGCTCCCCCGTCCGGGCGTAGGACTCGGCAAGCCACGACAGGTAGAGCGCCACCTCTCGGGAGTGCTCCTCGGGGTAGGTGGCAACGGCGGCGGACAGCAGGGGTTCGGCCCTGTCGGGTGTGCCCAACTCGATCATGCAACGTCCGGCCATGACGTCGATTTCGGCTCTGTTGAGCCAATAGACCCACTCGGGTTCTTCGATGCCGGGGGAGCGCTGTTCGTACGTGTCGTCTACCGCGTCCAGCGCGCGGAGGGTCGCGTCACGGTCCCCGGTCTTGGCGCTGGCCCATGCCACCCGTTCCAACAGCAGCGCCCGAACCACGGGCGTAGCGCTCCGGGCACCCTTGGCCGCAGTGCGTGCCAGGAGCAGCGCGTCGTGAGGGTCAGCCACGTTCGCAACCTGGTAGCTCAGCGACGAAAACAGTTGTGCCGCAAGGGAATCGTTGCCCGCTTCCTCTGCCGCATCCACGCCCCCGAGGTAGAGCCGCTGGGCGTCCGCGTACTTGCCCGCGTCCGACGCCACCCACCCGGCAAGCTGGGCAAGCTCCCCGGTCGCCGTGAGCAACCTCCGCCCGACCGGTTCGGTGTAAGAACCGTTGCGCACCAACGATTCCACCTCGGCTAGCTCCTGCCGCACTGCGGGCAACAGGTCTGCGCTCCCGACCACGTCGTCAAGGTGCCTCAGCTCGACCACACGGGCGTCAAGGGCGTCAGCCAGGGAGTCACCCACCCTGCGGCCTGAACGGCGCTGTACGGCCGTAGGAGAGTCCGAGACAAGCCACTCATGGGCGCGGCGAAGCGGGTCACTGCCGATCGGCACGCCTAGAACCTGTTCGTAGGCCGTGACGACTTCCGGAACAGGGCGACGCTTCCCGGTCTCGATCAAACTCAGATAGGGCTTGCTGTAGTGGGTGAGTTGTGCCATTCGAGTGAGGCTCAGCCCGGTTGTCTCACGCGCTGCTCTCAGAGCGTCGCTTAGCTCCGACACGGCTAACCCCCGGTCCGCGTTGTCAACTCTTGTAAACGCGCCTAGCAGCATAAATCGGGAGTGCGGCCGGTAGGAACAACGGTAGGTCGCCCCCGCCCTGTGGGCTTCCCCCTCGGCCGGGGTGGGGGTGGCCGTACCACGGTCCACCGGAAGGCCCACCGACATGAGCAACAGCAACGCTGAGACGGCGACCGCCGAACAGGTCGAAACGATGTTGGCGCTTCAGCGGCTACTCAAAAGCGGGTTCATCGCCGTTCCGTACGGAGACGATCCGAGCAACCCTGACGAACTCGGGTTCGTGCGCCTCCGGTGGGACATCCAAGAACTTATCCGCGTCTACGGCGAGGATCAGGCCAGCGCCGTTCGACTGGTCGGCGGTCTGCCCAAAGAACGGGCGGAAGGACACGCCCGCGAAGTGGTCTCGGCTGTGCTCGGCTGGCCGCAGATCGTTTCGGCGTCGGGGGACCGGATATGACCATCGCCGCGAACTACTTCGGCTACGAGTGGGGCACCGATCAGTGGATCGGCCTTGGCTTTGCATTGGCGGCGGTCGCGTTCATCCTCGGTGTGCTGCTCTGGGAGCGAATCAAGGACGCAACCACGATTCGGTACCTCCGCGACTGGACTTGGAAACGCCACCCACAGAAAAGGAAGCGGCCTAGGGGGCAGAGTGACTGAGTCAGAGTCGCCTTACCGGATCTACTGGGCCGACGATCCGGACGCACCCGCAATGGTCCGCCCGTACCTGATCCATGCCGAGAACCGACGACTTACGACAGAACCGACTCTGATCTTGCCGGTACTACGGCGCGTGGACAGCCCGACCGAAGAAATACCGGCGGTCAAGTCTGCGGGCCGACACCGTTTGCCTGTCGGATTCAACCTCACCCGGACAGCCTGAACGAGGGGGACCAAGTGAGTGCACCGCAAACGCGCCTATTCCGTTCGGCGCGATCGGTCATCGTGCAACCCGAGACACTTTGCAACCTCGATTGCGGCTACTGCTATCTGCCGTTTCGACACAAGCGAAACAGGATGTCGGTGGAAGTGGCGCAGGCCGTAGCCGAGTCGGTGCGGCCCTGGACGGCCTACGGGACCGTTGACGTCTGTTGGCACGGTGGGGAACCGCTCGCAACCGGCAGAACGCACCTCGGGCGGCTAATGGACACGTTCGCCGGGCTCGACGTGAAACACGGCGTCCAGACAAACGCCACGCTGATTGACGACGCCTGGTGCGACTTCTTCGCCGAACGGAACATGTACGTCGGTGTCAGTATCGACGGTGGCCCTTCGGACAACGCTAGCCGCGTGGACCGAAAGGGAGCGCCCGCCTACGAAAAGACGATGCAGGGGATTCGTCGTCTCATCGCTCACGGCCACGAGGTCTACGCAATCGCGGTCGTGTCCGACCCGACGTCCGAACGTGCCCGCAGGCTCTACAACTTCGCCGTTGAAACCGGCCTGTCGGAACTGGGCGTCAACATCGAAGAACAGGAAGGCGTCAACGTCTCAACCAACGCCTACGACCGAGGAACGGTCATCGCCTTCTGGGCTGAACTGATGGCGGCTTGGAGTGAGAACCCGGCGGTCCGTCTGCGGGAGCTAGGGCGGACCCTCGCGTATGCGGACGCGGTTCTAAAGGGTGGCAGTGAGCCGATCCGCCAGCCGCCGTTTATCGACCCGTTGCCGACCGTGGCCTACGACGGATCGGTGACGCTCATCTCCCCTGAGTTGGCCGGTTTCGGCAACGCGCAAGGCAGCTTCGCAAGCGGCAACGTATTGGACACCACCCTAGACGAAATCATTTCGCGTGGCGCGGACGTTCCGTGGGTGGCCGAATTCGTACACGGCGTGGACACGTGTCGGAAGACCTGTCCCTACTTCGACTTCTGCGGAGGTGGTCAACCGGCTAACCGCTACTTCGAACACGGCCGGATGGACGGAACGGAAACCGACTTCTGTCGAAACAGCAAGATTGCATTACTTGAAGGGGTGCTTAAGATTGTTGAGCCCGACACCGTTGGCAGAGCGGATTCAAGCGCGTAACGAGGGATTCACCGCCCTGCTCACCCGAGTGGGCGGCGCTCCCGTAGTGGTCAGCTCGTTCAACAACGAACCCACGTGGGACAACGCAACCGGAAACGGCGGGTTCGACAACCGCCCCACGTGGGACAACTGGAAGAACAAGTAGCTAGCGGATCATGAGCTAGCGGACGATGGTCAGGCCAGCTTCCGAGGCAATCTGACTGGCAAGGGAGCTGGCCTGATCGGCGCTAAGCCTCGCGCCACGCAACGTCAGCAATCCGCGAACGCCGATCAACCTCGACTCTGTGAGATCGCAGCCAACGGCCCGAGTCGCCTCGAATTCCGTTTCGATCAACTCGCAATCGTCAAACACGACGTTCGACAGGTCACCCACAAGGACGGTCTCCCGGAACGAGCAACGCCGGAACGCAACGGCGTTCTTCACCTGATCGAACCGAAGTGTCGCGTAGTCGAATCGGCAGTCTTCCGCGTAGACGTCCTGGGCCTGGACCAGCCCGGCCTGTAGGCCGATGGCCTGGCACCGCTGGAACTCGACCCGCCGTGCAGTGGTCTCCGACAACACGGCGTTGGAAAGGCTCACGTCGTCAAACCGCACATCGGAGAGCGTGAGCGGAGTAAGACGGGACTTCGACAGGTCAACCGACTTCACCAGGGAGGTAAAGAGCGACCCCTCACCGGTAACGCCTTCCTGGTCTCCGTCGCTCAGTAGAGCCGAGTCGAAGTCGAATTCCCCTCGGAACGCTGGTGAGTCCTCCGTCAAGTCCTCATCTTCGAAGTTCGGGCGCTGGATGGTCTTACCAGCGATCTTGTGGAAGTCCATACCAGCAGAATATCAGTCAGCCGCTCTCGGCGGTCTGCGACACGAGCACCGAGAGGGGTGTCAATCTGGCACACCACGGGAACCCTGTAGTCCTGTTCGTTGGCTGTGTTCGATGGCTGTAGGAGATCCCCTCAAGGGATCTCTACGTTCCCTAGACGTAGGTTCTTTAATCTATGTGTGCCAATCTGACACCCCATCCCGAGGGGGATCACTCGAAGTCGGGCAGCGTCGGCAACCAAGCCGCCGCAGACGCCTTGCCCGAGTAGCCTCCCTTACCGGTGTCCACTCGGCGGTAAAAGCCGCTCTCGACCAGTAGCGGAATATGCCGCTTAACGGTTCGCTCGGACATTCCCGTCAATTTCGATAGGAGAACCGCGGACACATTCAACGGCGTTTCACCGAAACGTTTTCCGTGCTTCGATCCCATTTGCAGGTGAAGCGCTAGCGCCAAGTGGTGAGCCTGCGGCGTTTCCTTGAGCACCTTCGACCAGCGCAACCGGCGCATGTGTTCGGCCTGGTCCACCCCGGCCTGTGTGGGCACCTTCGCCCGAGGTGGCTCCCTACGGGTTGCGGGCGGCTTCGCGTCAGGCCGCTTAGGCGCTGACGACTTCGGCTGCTCTACGGGCCTCTCAGACGGCCTAGATGGGGCTGGTGGAACGAGCTGGACACCGTTCGGCGTGACCGCCAGAAGTCCAGCCCTGACAAGCCGCTGAACCTCTACGTCGGTGTCAGCCCGAGTGAACGGGAAGACCTCCGGGAACGGTGCTGTCCCGTCCGGCTGGACGGCTTCAAGGAGAGCTTTCACAACGGCGTCGGTGTGCGCGGTGGCTCCCGGTGCGCGGCTGGCAGCCCGCGCGTAGGACTCTTTCAGGCCCATTCCGGTCACATCCTACGAACCGAGCCGTCGGGCATCAGCCAATACGTACGGCTGACCTCGACCGGAAACCAGTCATTGAGCATCCAACCGGGAAGCTCCACCCGTTCCCCGGAAGTGAGGGCTTCCAACAGGCGACCCTGCGCGTTGTAGATCAGTTCTTCGACAGCCGCCGCGTGTTCGTCGGCGGTCATCTCACTAGCCCGTGATTGGTAAGCCCACCCAGCCCGAGCCCGTGCGAGTCGGGCGGTCAGTTTGTGACGCACCTGTGCGCGGATGTCAATACCAGTGGCCGGACCTACTGAAAGGCGGGAACGCTTTCGAGATCGGCTCACCGCGTACCACCCCACCGTGCCCTAGCGGCGATACGGCCAGCCTCCGAACGGCTGTAGGGCACCACAACGCCTGTCGAATCATCGGAAGTCGTCTCGTCTTCCACGGGCTCACTCAGCTTCAGTTTCCCCAGGAGGTTCGCCAATACGGTTCTGTGCTGACGGACTTCGGTCAGGAGAGGTGACGGGGCAGGCTGCCCCATCGAACCTCGGACGATCAGCTCGGCCGTAGCTAGGGCCGATTCAAGGCGGTCAATGAGGTCTGCCTCTCGGCACGCATCCTCAAGCATCCGGAACTCATCGGGCCGCAACTCCCAACCCGTCTCGGCGTCGGTGATTTCGCGCCAGAGTCGCTTACCGCTGGTTCCCAGACCGCGCGGTGGACGCGGAGAGGTGGTCATTTCTGGTCCTTTCGTAGTCGATCAGTGGGTGTTTTGGTGCCGTTCGGGTGACAGCCGACCAGGGGCAACGGCAGGCACGCAGACGAAACCGCCGCTTAGGGCGGTGTGGAAAAACGCAGAGAGCCGATGTGACGCATAAAGGCGCAGGACCGCTATACGTACCGGTGGGGGTGGCCGGGGTAGGGGTATCCCCCGTGGGGGTATGCGACCACACGTGTCCGCGTAAGCGCAGGTCAGATACCCTGTACCCGTAGCGGAAGCCAATTCCGCGGAAGCGCCTACAAGCCACCTACCTGCGTAAATGCGCGACAGGTACCCCCCACTAAAACAGGGGTGCCCCCGTGCCTCTGTCCTGCCGGGCCTGCTTGCCCGGTCGCGGGGGAGCAGCTCCCCACGCACACCCGAGCGGCCAGGGGTGCCGCTCGCACGTAGCTAGCCACAGGAAAGCCCCGGAAACGGGGCTGTACGCCACGCCTAGCCGCTCCCGAGGTGCGGCCGGACCGCAGGCACCCCGTAAGGCGCTCGGTGGCTGTGAGCGCGTCTTGTCTGCGGCCCTACTCCTGGAAGTCCAGGAACGGGGATGCAGCGCGGTGCAGCACGTTGACGGCGTGCGCGTATCGGCCCGGTCCGTGGACTTCGGGGACATGCTTTCCGGCCAGGAATTCGCCAACAGGCTTTGAGCGCTTGGACTGGTTACACGCGACGCACGCCGGGACGATGTTCGCCAGCGCGTTGACGCCGCCTCGGTTCATGGGGTGAACGTGGTCAATGCTTAGGGCGTCGGCGGTACCGCAGTACACACAGTGCCATTCGTGGCGCTCTCCCCATGCCTCGACCAATTCCGCCACGGTGTACGGCTCTGTGTTCACGCCGAGTCGATCAGCGGTGCGCTTCGCCTGCCTAATGGCGTTGTCGATCGCAATGCGGCCCTTGTGGCGGGAGCGGTAACGCGCCTTCTGTGCAAGCGTCGCTTGCCGGTTGGCGGCCTTCCACTCACGGACGGTTGCGCGCACCTTCGGGCGCTTGCATTCCTTGCATTGGTGGCTGCGACCGTCGGAGCGCGACGAATCGCGGTAGAAGTCGTCTAGTGGCTTCAGTGTGCGGCACTTGGTACACGTCTTAGTGCTCATGAGTTCTCTCCTCGGGTAAACGAAAGCCGGGGTGATCAGCCCCGGCCGCCTTCTCGTCTTGTGGCTCGTCAGATCCCCTGAACCGCTCTCCACAGAGCGTCAGCATCGGAAATCGGCTTCAGGTGAAGCGCAGCGCCGGACAACGGACCCGCGACGAACGGCAGCAACGGGCCGTATCGCTTGGCGGCATCGGTGCCGCCCTTCCAGGACGCCAGCAACACGGCCGCACTCCGAGCCACGTCGAACGCGGGGATGTCGAACAGCACGAATGCGAGTTCAAGATTTTCACTGGCCTCACTGCCTCCGAACGTGTGCCCGAGGTGGCGGGCAAGTCGGATGTACGCGGACCAAACCGCGCTCAGCTCACCAATGACGTTCTGCCACGTGGCTACGGCGCTCGCCTGCGCCGGGGAGACGTTCAACAGGTTCAGGTACGGGTCCGCGAAATCTGGGAGCGACGCGGCAGCGTCATTCAGGCTGTGCGCAGCAACCAAGTCGTTGAACCGCTCGGAAAGGGCCGACTGAAGTTCGTTCGAGTGGTCGTAGAGCGAACCGACAGCGCGCCGGTACAGGGCGTCTGCTTCGGCTGCGCGGAAGGCGTCCGACTGAGTGCCGAATGTCGTCACGAGGGCGGTAGAGAGTGCTTCCCGTGCCTTGAGGTAGTCGGCCGGTGTGGGTGCGCTCAACAGGTCGGTTCGTGCGGATGCGACAACAGCCCCAGCGCCGAACTCATCACGCCGCAGGTCTTCAATGAGCTTGGACTCAGCCGCAAGCGCGGCAGGGATGTTGACGACCTTCCCGAGATCCTTGATCAGCTTGACGATCAGGTCCGTCTGCGCGTAGTCGCTGTTTGCCTTGGTCATGTTCTTTTCTCCTGTGGTGTGGCTTGCAGTGGGTCGGTCTTACTGGACCGGGAAGGCGCAGGACTTACACAAGCCCTGACGGCTACCCGACTTCTTTCCCCGGTTCGTTCGGGGCTTAGCGTCCACGAGGTCGGCAGCACGCTTGAACGCGCCGCAGAGACGGCAAAGCATCTGCGGTGACTCCTGTTCGGCTAGGACTGTTCCTGTGCGCGGAGAGCGCGCAACGCCGCTGTTGCGTCCCGGCGTCGCTTGTTCTGATAAGCCCGATAACAGGCGCGGCAGCGCCGAATACCGGACGATTCGTAGGTGTTCTCTCGGGTGCGTGCGTGGCCGCACCTGTACGTCTCTGTCACCGCCGTTCCCTTCCGGGTTGATTGGCTAACAATTACTGGACAAAAAAAGGGGGCACCGCCATTGTCGGCGGTTTCGCTAGGTTGGGCAATGCCTCCCGGCAAGGCCACCCAGCTTCAGGAGCGCCCGCGCAATGGCAGCAACGCGGGCAGGAACCGCGCCGGGTGAACGCGGTCAAGTTCTTGTGCATCGGCGGGTAAGGGAAGCGCCCGGTGGACCAGACCGGGCGCATCCACACCACATGACCGACTCAGGAAGGGGCGACGCGGGAACCGTGCGCCTCTCGTTGGCTGCTATGAGCACCAGTTAGCGAGCCCTCAAGGATCGCATTAGTACTTCTTATTTAGGCGGCCCTCGAAGGCCGCCCTTGATTAGTTGCCAATCAAGAGGCTCTTAAGAGCCTCTAATAAGTAATCTAGTAACTACCTACCGGGAGCCTGTGAAAGGCTCCCTTGAGGCTCTAATAGTCCCCTCCGTTGGTTCCCCCCAGGCATACGTACTTGGGTGCGATCTCCGGAGAACCGGACACCAGAGAGCCGTACTTGTGATCGACGTCACGTTGGGAGGGCGTCCCCTGTTGGCTTCTCGCTGTCCTCATTCGGGTGTGTATGGGTGTCATCTCCGCCGAACAGAACGGTGGACCTCCTGGATGTGTCGCAAGTCACAGGATGGGTGGCGGTTGGCGCGGCTTCGGCCCGGCCTGTCACCCGAGGTTCCCGACCCTGGGCCGTATTGCCCGCCTAGGACGGCCGTTGACGGCCGATCGGTGCTCTCCGGTGGTGGGGTGCCCTGTGGCTCGCAGGTCCTCTGAGCGGTCCCGTCCGGCTTGGTCCTGTCCGGCCTGTCCGGTCACGGCGAGGCAGCTCCCGCCGTGCACCAAGTGCTCCAGCACTCGGAGGCGGGTACGACAAAGCCCCGCCTTCCGGTGGGGAAGGCGGGGCCTGTAATCGCGGGTGGCGAATCAGCTACCGGAGTGCCGACGGTCTATTTCTGATCGACCATGATGTAAGTCGGGTTCGGGATCTCCTGCTGTTCGCCGGATGGCTCAATCTCACGGCCTGCGGTTTGGACGCGGCTAGTGATCTCTTTGGGGGTCACAAGCGCGTATTGCCAGGGCTGGCCACTCGGCTTGATGTAGAACTTGACGTCTGCGCCCAGGAGCAACATGCGCCGTTCGTCCGGAGTCATTCGGAAGTAAGCCTGCGCGTAGGTCTCTCCGGTTGGTTCTTCAATCCACCTTGCGGGACGGTGCGGAAGTGCGGCCAGGATCTTTCGCTGTGCGGCCAGTGCTGAAAGCCGTCCCTTGTACTCCTCCGTGCCACCGGGGTAGTCATACAGTCCGAGGTCCTTCTCTTCTCGAACTTCCGCCATTGCTTTGACGACGGCGTCCAGTTCGGCCGTGTGATCCTCTCCGGGAACGAACGTCCGACGCATCACCGGGATGTCCGCAAGGTGAATCGAAATGGCCTCTTCGAGGTTGGTGGTCACTTCCGCTTCCTTGAACGTGTGGCCCTCGCACCGCGGCTTTCCCGACATGGGGATACAGCGGTAGTAGCTGTACTGAATTCCCTTGGACGTGGTGACCGCGCGGTACAGCCTTTCTTGGCAGCCGCCACAGTAGGCCACGCCGAGTAGGGGTGCCGCCCCGTGAGTCCGTTCTTTGGTTCGAGATCGCTTAGTGAGTTTCTCTTGAATGCTCGTCCAGTCCTCATCGCTGAACAAAGCATCGGCCATCCGGATTGGTAGGCCATCCTCGCCCCGGACCACGCGCTTCTCTTTGGCGGTGCGGCCTTCCAGCTTCAGGCCCATAGTCGCGGGAGACCTGAGGATCTTTCCGATGCTCGACTGGTTCCAATCGTCGGAGACCTTGGTCTTACGGCGACTGCGACTGTCGGCGTTTTGCTGGTTCGCTACGTGGCGGGCGGGAGTTGGGAACCCGGCTTCAGTTAGCGCCGTTGCGATCTCCCACAGGCTCTTGTCCTGCAAGACCATTCGACCCGCAAACCGAACTGCCTCGGACGACACTGGGTCAATGGCAAGGATCTTGCCGCCGGTTGGGTTCGAGATCACCTGATAGCCGTATGGTGGCTGTCCCCCTGCCCACCGGTTGGTCTTCTTGAGTCCTCGGTGTCCGTCTAGGGCTCGCTTCTTGAAGCGCATACCCTCTAGCTGGGCGAAGAACGATCCGAGGTAGAGGAACAGTTCCGCCAACACCTGGTCGTACATGCCGAGGTTGGAATTGCTGTAGTCGAGCTTGATCCCATCGTCCGTGAAGACGAGGATCTTGCGACTGTCCTTGATCCACTCCGCGA
Source organism: Saccharothrix syringae (assembly GCF_009498035.1). Lineage (NCBI taxonomy): Bacteria > Bacillati > Actinomycetota > Actinomycetes > Pseudonocardiales > Pseudonocardiaceae > Saccharothrix > Saccharothrix syringae. The sequence continues at coordinate 10,229,845 of NZ_CP034550.1, read as the reverse complement.
ACTTCACGGCGTCGCGGATCGACCGGAACGCCCGGTCGATCTTGGTGAACACGATGGCGTCCCACTCGTGCATCCGGTCGGTGAGCCACGGTGCCAGGTCCGGCCGCTGCCACGGGTCGAGATCCATAGCGGACACGTCGAGGTCTTCGAAGCTGCCGACCAGCTCCCAGGACTGTTGCTGCACGTACCGTTCGCCCGTGAGGTACTGCTCATCCTGGGATGTCTTGCCGGGTGTCATCACGGACACCCGCGCTCCGACGATAGCTCGCGTCATGCTCATCTCTCCTGGTCAAGGACCCACCAGCGTTTGTGAAACCTACGTCATCCGCTGGCGGATCGACTACCAGGTGGCGACGGAGGGGCTGGCCGTCCGGGCCAGGTCGGCGGTGGTGGAGCGGGCGGCGACCTACGGGGAGCGGTGGTCGGACCACGCGCCCGTCACGGTGACCTTCGACTGACCTCCGTGCCGGTCGCGTCCGGCGGGCCTGGTGCGGGGCCCTTCGGCGTCACCGCCGGTGGTTGATCCGGTGCTTCGCGCGGGAGTTTCGTGGTCGGCCCGCGAAGCTCGGCCTCCTGTCGGGTGGGGTGTGGGGCAAGGACTCGCGAGGAGCAGCGGGCCGCCGTCCCGGGCTCACACGACTGAGTGAAGTTCCAATCGTGCCGCGGGGGTGGCACGGGGCCGACCTCGGTTCGCAACCAGTCACGCGCCGGTCGAGCCGAGGCATGCCCACCGGTCGACCGGCTGGAGGCGGGAGGCACCTCTGGTGGTCGGCGAGATCACCACCGTCTGCGCGGTGGCGGCTGCCGCCGTCGCGAAGGCCGCGTTCCCGCGGCACCACACCGGGCCGCTTCGGCGCGGTCCCGCCGGGGACGGGGGAGCGGAGCAAGGCGGGGATGAGACGCCCCCGGCGCCGGAACGGTCGACGAGGGCGACCCGTCGGGCGGCAAGCCGCAGGACCGACCGGGCACGGAACCGGTTCACCCGACGATCGCCGTCGCTCGTTCGGCCGCACTTCACCGCGAGTTCGTGACCGCCCCACCGGTTCGTGAGAAGTTTTCACGACAACCGGGACGTGGGGAGCGGTCGATGGCGGTCAACCGGCGGCGGTTCTTGCAGGCGACGGGGGCGGCGGGCGCGGTCCTGCTGTGGGGTGGGCCGGCGTGGGCCGCGACCACCGGGACGACGCTCGACGTGGCCGCGGCGCCCGTCGGCACCACGGGGTACCGCAGGCTCCAGGCCGGGCCCGGGTGGCCCGTGGTGGTGCGGTCCGACCTCGCGCCGCCCGGTGCCGGGCGCGCCGACCGCCGGGTCCCGCTCGCCTGCTTCGCCCAGTTCACCGACATGCACGTGGTGGACGCGCAGAGCCCCGCCCGCTTCGAGTACACCCACCCGCTGCTGGGCGCCGGGGCGTTCCGGGCCCACGAGACGCTCGCCCAGCACACGTCCGCCGCCCTCGTGCGGAGGGTTGACGACGTGCGCACCGGGCCGTTCACCGGGCGGCCGATCGACTTCGTGGTCACCACCGGCGACAACACCGACAACCACGAGCTGGTCGAGCTGGACTGGTTCCTCACCGTGCTCAACGGCGGCCGGATCACCGCCAACACCGGCGACCCCACCCGGTACGAGGGGGTGCAGGACTCCGGCGTCACCGCCTACTGGAACCCGCACTCCACCGCCGTCGACGACTACAAGGCCAAGGGGTTCCCGACCGTGCCCGGCCTGCTCGACGCGGCGATCCGGCCGTTCGACAGCCCCGGCCTGCGCATCCCGTGGTACTGCACGTTCGGCAACCACGACGACAGCGTGGTCGGCACCCTGCCGGACGGCTTCCTCGACGCCCTCTACACCTCCGACCGCAAGGTCGTGGGCTTCGACCCCTCCACCGCCGCCCGCGTCGCCCGGGCCTTCACCGACCCGGCCGCCCTCCCGGACGCGCTGGCCGCGCTGGCGACCGCCGGCCCCGTCCGCACCGTCACCCCGGACGCGCGCCGCAGGCCGTTCACCACCGCCGAGTTCGTCCGGGCCCACCTCGACCCCCGCCACACCGGCCCCGGGCCCCACGGCCACGGCTTCACCCAGGACAACGCCGACGGCGTGGACGTCTTCTACACCTTCCGCATCGCGCCCGGCGTCACCGGCGTCAGCCTGGACACCACGACCACCGCGGGCCTCGCCGAGGGCTCCATCGGGCTGCACCAGTACCTGTGGCTGGAGCGGGTCCTCAAGCGCAACAGCTCCCGCTACTACGACGCGTTCGGCTTCCCGCACCGCCAGGACGTCACCGACGAGCTGTTCGTCCTGTTCAGCCACCACAGCAGCTGGACCATGACCAACCCGCTGCCGGACCGCCGCCGGCCGCTCGACCCGCGCCTGGACGGCGCGGCGCTGGTCGACCTGATCGGGCGGTTCCCGAACGTGGTCGCCTGGGTCAACGGCCACACCCACGAGAACCGGATCGTGCCGCACGGCACCGGCGACCGCGCGTTCTGGGAGATCAACACCGCCGCCCACGTCGACCACCCGCAGCACGCCCGGATCATCGAGCTGGTCGACAACGGCGACGGCACGTTGTCCCTGTTCACGACCCTGGTGGAGGCGGACGCGCCCTACCGAGCCGACTACGGCGACACCACGCCGGCGGGCCTGGCGTCGCTGGCGCGCGAGTTCGCGTTCAACGACCCGCACGCCAAGCCGGCCGCCGTCGGCGCGGTCACCGACCGCAACACCGAACTGGTCATCGCGGGGCGCAGCCCGGTGCGCTGACCCCGTGCCGGAGATCACTCCGCCACCGATCGGGAATTCGGGCGGCCTAAGGTCGTTGACGTGGCCGTGGACATCTCGATCACCCCGCCCGAGCCGACGCCGAGCCCGTCGGCGACGCGACGCGCGCTGCGCCGCGCCGCCGACGGCGCCGTCCTCGACGTCACCGAGGCCGCCGTGCTGCTGCACGCCCGCGGCGACGACCTGGACGCCCTGCTCGACGCGGCGGGCCGGGTGCGCGACGCCCACCTGCTCGCCGAGGGGCGCCCCGGCACCGTCACCTACAGCCGCAACGCGTTCATCCCGCTGACCCGCCTGTGCCGGGACCGCTGCCACTACTGCACGTTCGCCACGGTCCCGCACAAGCTGCCCGCCGCGTTCCTGGAGCGCGACGAGGTGCTCGACATCGCCCGCCGGGCCGCGGCGCAGGGGTGCAAGGAAGCCCTGTTCACGCTGGGCGACCGGCCCGAGGACCGGTGGCCGCAGGCGCGGGAGTGGCTGGAGGCGCGCGGCTACTCGTCCACCCTGGACTACGTGCGGGCCAGCGCCATCGCGGTGCTGGAGGAGACCGGGCTGCTGCCCCACCTCAACCCCGGCGTGCTGAGCTGGGAGGAGTTCCAGCGGCTGCGGCCGGTCGCGGCCAGCATGGGGATGATGCTGGAGACCACCTCCGAGCGGCTGTGGGCGGAGAAGGGCGGCCCGCACCACGGCAGCCCCGACAAGGAGCCCGCGGTGCGGCTGCGGGTGCTCACCGACGCGGGCCGGGTGAACGTGCCGTTCACCACCGGCATCCTGATCGGCATCGGCGAGACGCTCACCGAGCGCGCCGAGTCGCTGCTGGCGATGCGCGCCGCCGCCCGGCAGTACGGGCACGTGCAGGAGGTGATCATCCAGAACTTCCGCGCCAAGCCGGACACCGCGATGCGCGGCATGCCCGACGCCGACCTGCGCGAGCTGGCCGCCACCATCGCGGTCGCCCGGCTGGTCATGCCGCCGTCGACGAGCGTGCAGGCGCCGCCGAACCTGGTCGGGGAGGAGTTCGGGCTGATGCTGCGCGCCGGCATCGACGACTGGGGCGGCGTGTCGCCGGTGACGCCCGACCACGTCAACCCCGAGCGGCCGTGGCCGCAGGTGGACGCGCTGGCCGAGCACACCCGCGCGGCCGGCTACGAGCTGCGCGAGCGGCTGGCGGTCTACCCCCGGTACGTCACCGCGCCCGCCGGGCAGTGGATCGACACCCGCCTGGCCGGGCACGTCGCCGCGCTGGCCCGCCCCGACGGGCTGGCCGAGCCGGACGCGCCGGTGGTGGGGCGCGAGTGGCAGGAGCCGGACGGCGGGCTCGACACCTACGGGCGGGCCGACCTGGGCACCGCCATCGACCACGAGGGCCGCACCACCGACCGGCGCGGCGACTTCGACAGCGTCTACGGCGACTGGAGCGCGCTCACCGTGCCCAAGGCCGTCGCGCGGCTCCCCGAGGACGCCGCCCGCGCGCTGCGCCTGGCCGCCGACGCCCCGGAGAAGATCCTCGACGACACCGACGCCGCGATGGCGCTGCTCACCGCCGAGGGCGAGGTGCTGGAGACCATGGCCCGGCTCGCCGACGAGCTGCGCGCCTCGGTCGTCGGCGACGACGTCACCTACGTGGTCAACCGCAACATCAACTTCTCCAACGTCTGCTACGTCGGCTGCCGGTTCTGCGCCTTCGCCCAGCGCGAGCGCGACGCCGACGCGTTCCGGCTGTCCGTGGACGAGGTCGTGCAGCGGGCCCGCGAGGCGTGGGACGAGGGCGCCACCGAGGTCTGCATGCAGGGCGGCATCGACCCGAAGCTGCCGGTCACCTACTACGCGGACGTGGTCCGGGCGATCAAGGCGGCGCTGCCCGGCATGCACGTCCACGCGTTCAGCCCGATGGAGGTCGTCAGCGCGGCGGCCAAGGCGGGCGTGAGCGTGCGGGAGTGGCTGACCGAGCTGCGCGACGCGGGCCTGGACACCATCCCCGGCACGGCCGCCGAGATCCTCGACGACGACGTGCGCTGGGTGCTGACCAAGGGCAAGCTGCCCGCCGCGACCTGGCTCGACGTGGTCGGCACCGCGCACGAGCTGGGCATCAGGTCCTCCAGCACGATGATGTACGGGCACGTCGACCACCCCGGGCACTGGCTCGGGCACTTCCGGGTGCTGGCCGCGCTCCAGGACCGCACGGGCGGGCTGACCGAGTTCGTCGGCCTGCCGTTCGTGCACCGCAACGCGCCCATCTACCTGGCGGGCGTGGCCCGGCCCGGTCCCTCCCGGCGGGACAACCGCGCGGTGCACGCGTTCGCCCGGCTCGCGCTGCACGGGCGGGTGGACAACGTCCAGTGCTCCTGGGTGAAGCTCGGCGACGAGGGCACCGCCGAGGTGCTGCGGGGCGGCGCCAACGACCTGGGCGGGACGCTGATGGAGGAGACCATCAGCCGCATGGCCGGGTCCGAGCACGGGTCGGCGCGCACGGTGCGGCAGCTGGAGGCGACGGCGGCCCTGGCCGGGCGGCCGGCCCGGCAGCGCACGACGACCTACGGCCGGGTGGACGTGGCCCGGTAGCGGGGCGCCGGGTGCGGGGCCGGGGGTGCTCGGCCCGCTGCGCGCTGTCCGTGTGCGGGTTGAGCCGGTCGGGTGGCGGTCCGGCTGGAAGGGTGTGCCGAAGAGTGCCGAAAGGGTGAACGGGCAGGTCCGAACGACCGTCTGCGTGCGTCCACGCGGTCGCCGGCAGGTGCCGGGCGGGTGACGCCCGCCACCCCTGTGGTGTGACCGGCGTTCGAGTGCCTATACCCTGCGGCGGTCGCGATTACCCGATCCGAGCACGGCGATCCCACGGCTTCGGTAGGTTCGCGGCCATCCGTCAACGAGTTTCACCCCCCCGGTGGGGTGGCCTGGTGTTGGTGAGGAGGCTGGGCCGTGCGCGGTCGCGGTGCGGTACTGGGCGTTGTCCTGGGCACGACGTCCACCCTGGTCGTCGAAGGTGTCGCGGAGGCCGCCGAGGGCGCGGTCGCGGCGCCGCCGATCCCGCTCAACGCCCCGGTCGGCCTCGCCGCGGTGACCTTCGGCGTGGTCGGGCTGGTGGCCGGGCTGGTGCGCAGGCGCAAGGCCGCCCTGGTCCGCGCGGCGGCGGTCGTCGAGGAGCCCGAGGCCCAGCCCGCCGCCACCGGCGCCTGAGCGCGCCGGGGCCCGCCACCGGCGACCTCCGGTCCGCCTGGGAGAATCGCGCCGTGGCCACTGAGACCCCCGCTGAGAACACCACCGGGAGCGCCGGCGAGGACGCCGCCCCGGTGAGCCGGCCCCGCGTGCTGTCCGGCATCCAGCCGACCGCCGGTTCGTTCCACCTCGGCAACTACCTCGGCGCGCTGCGGCAGTGGGTGGCCCTCCAGGAGGCGCACGACGCCTTCTACTGCGTGGTCGACCTGCACGCGATCACCGTCGAGCAGGACCCCAAGGTGCTGCGGCACAACACCAGGGTGTCCGCCGCGCAGCTGCTCGCGCTGGGCATCGACCCGGACCGCTCCGCGCTGTTCGTCCAGTCCCACGTGCCCGAGCACGCCCAGCTCGGCTGGGTGCTCCAGTGCCTGACCGGGTTCGGCGAGGCCAGCCGGATGACCCAGTTCAAGGACAAGTCCGCGCGGCAGGAGGCCGGGGTCGGCGTCGGCCTGTTCACCTACCCGATCCTGCAGGCCGCGGACATCCTGCTCTACCAGGCGCACTACGTGCCGGTCGGCGAGGACCAGCGGCAGCACCTGGAGCTGACCCGCGACCTCGCGCAGCGGTTCAACACCCGGTACGGCAAGACGTTCCGGCTGCCCGACCCCTACATCGTCAAGGACACCGCCAAGATCTACGACCTCCAGGACCCGACGTCGAAGATGTCGAAGTCCGTGCCCGCCGGCGTGGTCGAGCTGCTGGACGACCCGAAGCGGTCGGCCAAGAAGATCCGGTCCGCGGTCACCGACCCCGGCCGCGAGATCGCCTACGACCCCGAGCACAAGGCCGGCGTGAGCAACCTGCTGGTCATCTACTCGGCGCTGAGCGGCGAGCCGGTCGAGTCGCTGGTGGCCCGGTACGAGGGCAAGGGCTACGGGGACCTGAAGAAGGACCTCGGCGAGGTGTTCACCGAGTTCGTCACGCCGATCCAGGCCCGGGTCGCCGAGTACCTGGCCGACCGGGCGGAGCTGGACAAGGTACTGGCCCGGGGCGCGGAGCGGGCCCGGTCGGTGGCGTCGCGGACCCTGGCGCGGGCCTACGACCGGATCGGTTTCCTGGCCGGCGGCTGAGACCCGCACCCGCCGGAGTGGCGGGTGATCGTCGGGCGCCTTAGCTTCTCCCTGTGGCGGAGAGCACCGGGGGCGGGTCGCGGGTCGAACGGCTGCGGCGGGAGAAGCCGTGGCTCGACCACCTGTTCCGCGCCTTCGACCGGTACTCGGAGCAGTACGGGGCGCACTACGCGGCGGCCGTGACGTACTTCAGCGTGCTGTCGCTGGTGCCGATGCTGATGATCGGGTTCGCGGTCGCCGGCTTCGTGCTCGCCTCGGAGCCCGGGTTGCTCGACGAGATGCAGACCAGCATCGCCGAGGCCGTGCCCGGCGCGCTGGGCGCCACCATCAACGACGTCGTCGACCAGGCCATCGAGTCCAAGGGCACGGTCGGCGTGCTCGGCCTGCTCACCGCCGCCTACTCCGGCCTGGGCTGGATGAGCAACCTGCGGGACGCGCTGACCGCCCAGTGGGGCCACGCCAAGGAGGACCGGCCCTTCCTCAAGACGATCCTCAAGGACCTGCTGTCCCTGGTCAGCCTCGGGCTGGCGCTGGTGGTCTCGTTCGGCCTGACCGCCCTGGGCAGCGGGTTCGCCGAACTGGTGCTGCGCTGGGTGGGCCTGGCCGGGGTGGGCTGGGCCCAGGCGCTGCTGAAGGTCGGCACGATCCTGCTCGCGCTGGTGGCGAACTGGCTGGTGTTCCTGTGGGTGCTGGCCAAGCTGCCGCGCAAGCCCGTGGGCTGGCGCAGCGCGGTCAAGGGCGCGGGCGCCGCCGCGGTCGGGTTCGAGGTGCTCAAGCAGGCCGGGACGCTGTACCTGAGCAGCGTGACCGCCTCGCCCTCGGGCGCGGTGTTCGGCCCGGTGATCGGCGTGCTGTTCTTCGCCAACCTGGTCGCGCAGTTCCTGCTGTTCATCACCGCCTGGACGGCCACCGCCCGGGAGAACCTGCTCCGGGACCCGCCGGTGCCCCCGCCGCCCGCGGTGATCCGGCCGGTGGTGGAGGTGCGGTCGGCGCCCAGCCCCCGCGCCGCGGTCGGGCTGGTCGGCGCGGGGCTGCTGCTGGGCGCGTTGTTCCGCCGCCGCTGAGCGCGGGTCAGGTCCAGAAGACCGCGATGCCCACGTTGAGCACGACCAGGCCGGCCAGGGCCGGGGTGAGCCACGTCGCGGGCTTCGGCTTGTTCAGGTTCACCGCCACCAGGGCCGCGATCGCGACCAGGACCAGCGTCTTGACGCCGATCTTGACGTGGTCGTAGTCCTGGTCGGTCAGCGGCGCGAGGCCGACCAGGGCGACGCCGGTGAGCAGCTGGAGCGCGCTGCCGTGCAGCCAGCCCTTGTTCAGCGGCGCGTCCGCGCCCGCCCGGCGCTGGACGAAGAACATGGCGATGAGCATGCCCATGCCGAGCAGGTGCAGGAACACCAGCAGCAGGCGCACGAATTCCACGGCGGGGCCTCCAGGGTCGTCGGTGTCGGCTACCTGCGCGCGGCTCGCAGGCCGCGCACGCCCAGCACGCCGATGACCGTGCCGGAGGTGAGCGACGCGACCACGAGCAGCAGGTGGACGGTGAAGAAGGCGGTCGGGCCGGCGTCCCACGAGCGGGGGTCCTTCCAGATGTTGCGCAGGAAGGTGGGCCAGATCACCCAGGACCACACCCCGAAGGCAAGCAGGAAGACGGACGTGCCGCGGGACAGCTTCACCGGAGCAGTATCGGACGTGGCGGGTGCGGCTCACTCATCCGGGGTGGTTAGCCTGGACGCGTGCGACCCTCCGCGTTCCGACGGTCCGTTGCCTCCGCACTGGCCGCCTGCACGGCTGCCTGCGCGTTGACGGCCACCGCGGCGCTCGGCGCCGCGCCGGCCACCGCGGCCCAGCCGACCTGCGAGAACAAGGTCTCACCGCCCCCGGCGGTGGACACCTCCGAGCAGGTCCCGCCCGGCGAGCGCCCGCCGGCGCCGCTGGAGGTGCCGGAGAACCCCGTCGGCGGCGACCGCATGGGCGAGTGCGGCCTGGTGCTGCCGCCGAACGCGCCCGCGCTGCCCGACGGCGTCTCGTCGGCGAGCTGGCTGCTGGCCGACCTGGGCAGCGGCGCGGTGCTGGCCGGCCTGGACCCGCACGGGCGGCAGCGGCCCGCCTCGGTGATCAAGGTGCTGCTCGCGACGGTGGTCGCCAAGGAGCTGGCGCCCGACTCGACCGTGGTCGCCACGCCCGACGACGTCGAGCAGGAGTGCACCTGCGTCGGCCTGCGCGCCGGGGACACCTACACCGTGGAGCAGCTGCTCCAGGCGCTGGTGATGGCCTCGGGCAACGACGTCGCCCACGCGCTCGCGCGCCGGCTGGGCGGCATCCCCTCGGCCATCCGGAAGATGAACGCGCTGGCCGCCGAGCTGGGCGCGCTGGACACCCGGGCGGTCACCCCCTCCGGCCTGGACGGGCCGGGCACCTCGACGTCGGCCTACGACGTGGCGCTGATCTTCCGCGAGGCGATGAAGTACCCGGACTTCGTCAAGGCCGTGCAGACCCAGCGGATCGACTTCCCGGCCCCCGGCGGCGCCGGGACCGTGCCGGTGGTCAACGACAACCGGCTGCTGACCTCGTACGAGGGCGCGCTGGGCGGCAAGTCCGGGTTCACCGACGACGCGCAGCACACCTACGTCGGCGCCGCCGAGCGCGACGGCAGGCGGCTGGTCGTGGTGCTGCTGCGCGGGCAGCAGGCGCCGGTGCGGATGACCGACCAGGCGGCCCGGCTGCTGGACTACGGCTTCGCGCTGCCCGCGTCGGCGATCGCGAACCCGGTCGGGCGCCTGGTGGAGGGCGCGCGGCAGGTGCAGAAGAAGACCACCGAACCCCGGCCGACCAGCACGTCCACCGCGGTGGGCCAGGTGGCCAACTCCAGCGAGGACCCGCAGAACACGGCGATGCACAAGGCGTTCGGCACGGTGGGCGCGCCCGTCACCGCGGTCGCCGGCCTGGGCCTGCTGGCGGCGCTGGCCATGTACCTGCGGACCCGGCGCGCCAAGGCGGCGCGGGCCCGCCGGGCCGCGAACCAGCAGCCCTCCTGATCCGGTGAGGCGGCGCCCGCGGCCCTCCTGATCCGGTGAGCCGGCGCCCGCGGCCCTCCCGAACCGGTGAGCCGGCGCATCGCGCCGGAAGGGCTTCCCCGGTCCGCCGGAATGCGGCCTACGGCGGGTACCACCCGAACGCGGCAGGAATTCCACGACGCCCATTCCCGGGCACGCGGAATGTGCCGCGCCCAACCGGGTGAACACCGGTTTGGGGCGCATCTGCCGTCCCGGCCCCGCTCCCTACCCACTGCGCACGGCGAATTCACCGTGCCAGACCGCAGAGGGAGCAACGTATGTCGACGATCAGAGGTGCGAGGCGGGCCGCAGCCGTCACCGCACTCGTCGCGGTCACCGCGATGCTGCTCGGACCCGCCACGGCCAACGCGCACTTCCTGGGTGGCAGCTTCCCGCACACCCCCGGCAACTGGCTCTACATCGGCTACACCGTCTCCGGTTCCTACCAGCCCCAGCAGCACGCCGCCGCCTCGTCCTGGCACAGCACCCCCACCCGGGTGTGGGTCACCCAGGAGGACTTCTCCGTCTCGGAGGAGGACTACTACGGCTACGCGTACAACACCACCTGGTGGGGCCTGACCACCATGCACCCGTGCTTCGGCTCGGGCTGCGTCTACCGCTGGGCGGACCTCCAGCTGAACACCAACACGCTGGGCTCGGAAACGGACTTCATCCGGCAGAAGGTCGCCGCCCACGAATTCGGCCACGGCCTCGGCCTCGCGCACGCCACGGACGGCACCTACAACTCGATCATGCGCCAGGGCTACCTGTCCTACAACACGCCGCAAACGCACGACATCGACGACATCAACAGCCTGTACCCGTACTGATCGCGAAGGAGCCGATCCCATGAAGATGCGCATCCTGGTGGTCGCCGTGGCGGCGGCCGTGGCCGGTGGCGGCGCGCTCGCGATCGCCGCGAACGGGTCGGGCGCGCCCGAGGTGGCGGTGCACCAGATGGCCGCCGACTACCCGACCTTCGACACGGTGGCCGCGGCCGCCGCGAAGTCCGCCGTCGTCGTCCGCGCGACCGCGATCGAGGTCGGGCCCGCCTACCGCTACATCCCCGAGGGCTTCCCGGTGAAGGACTTACCGGCCCACAAGGCGGCCCAGGCGGGTGTCGTGCAGCACGACGTGGTCTACCGGGTCGACGCCGGCTACAAGGGCGTCAAGGCCGGTGACACGGTGCGGGTCGTCCACCTCGGCGGGCAGATCGGCAACGACCGCTACGTCCCCGAGAACGAGCCGGCCAGCGTCGCGGGCCAGTCCTACGTGCTGTTCCTCGCCCCGGTCGGCGACGGCAAGTTCGGCGTGGTGGGCGGGCCGCAGGGCCGCTACCAGGTCGACGGCGGCCGGCTGCGCGCCCTCGGTGAGGCCGACTCCGGCGCGGCCGCGGCCCTGCGCGGTCAGTCGCTGACCGCGTTCGAGGCCAAGCCGCTCGGCTGACCCTCACCCCAACCGGAGACCGCCGGCGACGCGACCCAGCTCGTCGGCGGTCTCCCGCGGCGCGAAGTCCACCACGGTGTTCGCCGGCGGCTCGAACGAGACCGCGTAGCGCGTGCCGCCCTCCACCCAGGTCAGGGCCATCCCGCCGTTGCGGGTGCCGATCAGCTCGCCGTCGGTGCCGCGCACCCGGGCCGGTTCCGGCGCGCCGCCCTCGGACGCGATCGCGCCGCCCCCGGCCACCACGCGCACCACCAGCGCCACCGGGTCGTCACCGCCGGGCTTGGTGAACACCCGCACCACGCCCGCGGGCCCGGGGTAGGCGGAGCCGGACGAGGGTCCGGCGTAGCTCTCCCGGTACCCGGCCGGCAGGTACTCCGGCACCGGCGCCGCGTCCGCCGGGCCCGGGTCCGCCGCTGCCGGGTCCGACGCGGTCGGACCCGCCGGCGCCTCGCCCGCCGGTGCCCCGCCCACCAGGTCGTCCCCGGTGGGCCGGCCCGCCGACACCGCGGCGACGACCGCGACCGCGATCGCCACCACCGCGACGACCACGCCGACCAGCAGTAATCGCCCGGATGTCCTCGTCTCCACGTCCCTGCCCCCTCCCTCGTCGGATGCCCCCGCACGTCCAGGACGGAGCGGGGTGCCCCGGGGGTTGCGGCGGTCGCCCGTTCGGGGCAGGGCCGGGCGGGTGAACGGCGAAGGGGCCCGGCCTGGGTCGGCCGAGCCCCCTCACCTGGTCGTGGCGGGTCAGACGCGCTTGAACAGCAGGGCGCGCTTGACCTCCTGGATCGCCTTGGTCACCTGGATGCCGCGCGGGCAGGCGTCGGTGCAGTTGAAGGTCGTGCGGCACCGCCAGACGCCGTCCACGTCGTTCAGGATGTCCAGGCGCTCCTCGGCGCCCTGGTCCCGGCTGTCGAAGATGAAGCGGTGCGCGTTGACGATCGCGGCCGGGCCGAAGTAGGAGCCCTCGGTCCAGTACACCGGGCACGAGGTCGTGCACGCGGCGCAGAGGATGCACTTCGTGGTGTCGTCGAAGCGCTCGCGGTCGGCGATCGACTGGACCCGCTCGCGGGTCGGCTCGTTGCCGTAGGTGATGAGGTACGGCTTGACCGCGCGGTACGCCTCGAAGAACGGCTCCATGTCCACCAGGAGGTCCTTGTGGACGGGCAGGCCCTTGATCGGCTCCACGGTGATCGTGGTCTGCTTGCCGCCCGCCGCCAGCAGGTCCTTGAGCAGGACCTTGCACGCCAGCCGGTTGACGCCGTTGATGCGCATGGCGTCCGACCCGCAGATGCCGTGGGCGCACGAGCGCCGGAACGTCAGCGTGCCGTCGAGGTACCACTTCACGTAGTGCAGCAGGTTCAGCACGCGGTCCGACGGCAGCGCGGGGATCTCGAAGTCGTCCCAGCGCGGCTCGTCGTCGAACTCGGGGTTGAACCTGCGGATCCGCAGGGTGATGGTGATGGCGCCGTCCGGTACGGGGGGCTGGGAGCCGCGGGAGCCGGTCGGTGCTTCAGCGGTAGCGGTCATCAGTACTTGCGCTCCATCGGCTGGTACCGGGTGAACGTCACGGGCTTGTAGTCCAGGCGGATGTCCGACAGGAGCCCGTCACCCTGCTTGTAGTACATGCTGTGGCGCATGAAGTTCGTGTCGTCCCGGTTGGGGTAGTCCTCGCGGGCGTGGCCGCCGCGCGACTCCTTGCGGGCCAGCGCGCCCACCACCAGGACCTCGGCCAGCTCCAGCAGGAAGCCCAGCTCGACCGCTTCCAGCAGGTCGGTGTTGAAGCGCTTGCCCTTGTCCTGGACGGTGATCCGCTCGTAGCGCTCCTTGAGCGCCTGCACGTCGTGCAGCGCCTGCTTGAGCGTGTCCTCCGTGCGGTAGACCGACGCGTTGGCGTCCATCGTGGCCTGGAGTTCCGTGCGGATGTCCGCGACGCGCTCCTGGCCGTGCTCGGAGAGCACCAGGGCGAGCTGGGACTCCACCGCGGCCGCCGGGTTCTCCGGCAGGTCGAGGTGGTCGTGGTTGTTGGCGTACTCGGCGGCGGCGATGCCCGCGCGGCGGCCGAACACGTTGATGTCCAGCAGCGAGTTGGTGCCCAGCCGGTTGGCGCCGTGCACCGACACGCAGGCGCACTCGCCCGCGGCGTACAGGCCCGGGACGACGTTGTCGTTGTCCCGCAGCACCTCGCCGTGCACGTTGGTGGGGATGCCGCCCATCGCGTAGTGCGCGGTCGGGTAGACCGGGACCGGCTCCTTGACCGGGTCGACCGCCAGGTAGGTGCGGGCGAACTCGGTGATGTCGGGGAGCTTGGTCTCCAGCACCTCGGCGCCCAGGTGCGTGCAGTCCAGCAGCACGTAGTCCTTGTTCGGGCCCGCGCCCCGGCCCTCCAGCACCTCCAGGGCCATCGACCGGGCCACGATGTCGCGCGGCGCCAGGTCCTTGATGGTCGGCGCGTAGCGCTCCATGAAGCGCTCGCCCGAGGCGTTGCGCAGGATCGCGCCCTCGCCGCGGGCGCCCTCGGTGAGCAGGATGCCCAGGCCCGCCAGGCCGGTCGGGTGGAACTGGTAGAACTCCATGTCCTCCAGCGGCAGGCCCTTGCGGAACACGATGCCCATGCCGTCGCCGGTCAGGGTGTGCGCGTTGGACGTGGTCTTGAAGACCTTGCCGAAGCCGCCGGTGGCGAACACGACCGACTTGGCCTGGAAGACGTGGATCTCGCCGGTGGCCAGCTCGTAGGCCACGGCGCCGGTGCACACCGGGCCGTTGTCGGTCTCGGTCAGGCAGATGTCGAGGACGTAGAACTCGTTGAAGAACTCGATGCCGTGCTTGACGCAGTTCTGGTACAGCGTCTGCAGGATCATGTGGCCGGTGCGGTCGGCCGCGTAGCACGCGCGCCGCACCGCCGCCTCGCCGTGGTTGCGGGTGTGGCCGCCGAACCGCCGCTGGTCGATCCTGCCCTCGGGCGTGCGGTTGAACGGCAGGCCCATCTTCTCCAGGTCGAGGACCGCGTCGATGGCCTCCTTCGCCATGATCTCGGCGGCGTCCTGGTCGACCAGGTAGTCACCGCCCTTGATCGTGTCGAAGGTGTGCCACTCCCAGTTGTCCTCCTCCACGTTCGCCAGCGCGGCGCACATGCCGCCCTGCGCGGCGCCCGTGTGGGAGCGGGTGGGGTAGAGCTTGGTCAACACCGCCGTGCGGGCGCGCTGGCCGGCCTCGATCGCCGCGCGCATGCCGGCGCCGCCCGCGCCGATGATCACGACGTCGTACTTGTGGAACTGCATGGCTGCTACAACTCCCGCGGCGGGTCAGTCGGTGATGTTCGGGTCGAAGGTGAAGATCACGTACGTGCCGAGGCCGACGACGAGCACCATCGACGTGTAGAGCAGCACCTTGAGCCAGAACCGGGTCGAGTCCTTGCGGGCGTAGTCGTTGATCACGGTGCGCAGGCCGTTGCCGCCGTGGATCTGGGCCAGCCACAGCATCAGCAGGTCCCAGAACTGCCAGAACGGGGACGCCCAGCGGCCGGCCACGAAGCCGAAGTTGATGCGGTGCACACCGCCGTCGAGGATGTTCATGATGAACAGGTGGCCGAGCACCAGGACCACCAGCGCCACGCCCGAGATGCGCATGAACAGCCAGCTGTAGAGCTCGAAGTTGCTGCGCCGGGCGGCCGGGCGCCGCGGGGAGCGGGGCTTGTCGAGGGCAAGGGACTCGCTCATGCTCACTGACCCCCGCCGAACAGGTGGGACACCGTGCGGACCATCATGAAGTAGGTGCCGGGCACCATGACCAGCACCCAGACGCCGAGCACGCCCCACAGCATCTGCTTCTGGTAGCGCGCGCCCTTCTCCCAGAAGTCGACCAGCATCACCCGGATGCCGTTGAGCGCGTGGTAGAGCACCGCGCCGACCAGGCCGACCTCGAACAGGTTCACGACCGGGTTCTTGTAGGTCTCGATGACCTTGTCGTACGCGTCCGGCGACACCCGCACCAGCGCGGTGTCCAGGACGTGCGCGAACAGGAAGAAGAACGTCAACACACCGGTGATGCGGTGGGCGACCCAGGACCACATGCCCAGGTCCCCGCGGTAGAGCGTTCCGCCCCCTTTGGAGCTGCTGCCCGCCCGCTCGGGTGCGGTGGTGCCGGCCATGCGCAACGGCCTCCAGCGTCAGTGGTGGACTGGTCTCCGGTACGTGCGTACGCGGACCTTGACCTCCGGATGCTAGACCCGCGTGAGCCACCCGACCCAACGGCCCGACCCGTCTGTGAGCGACGAGACAGCACCGCGTGTTCTCGATCGATTCACCTCACCGCTGACCTGCGCCGGCTGTGCGGTGGTCGTCACACGAACAGGTGACGACCACCGTCCACTGGGGACCTCGCGGCCCTGGTCAGAGCCTCCGGTAGGTCACCACGCCGTTGACCAGGACCCGCTCCACGCGCACCGCCTGCTGCACCGGCGGGCCGAACGGGACCAGCACCTCCGGCTGCGGCGCGCCCGGCACCACGATGACCAGGTTCACACCCAACCGGGTCGCGATCAGCCGCCCGGTCAGGCCCTGGGCGTTGTGGGCCATGGTGTCCTCGGCCTGGTCCTTGACCGACCAGTTCACCGACTCCACCAGCGCGCCGTAGAAGTGGCCGCGGCGCATCGGGCGGTCGACCATGTGGTCGGCCACCTGCGGCACCACGCCCTGCGCGGTGGCGACGACCTGCTCGCGCAGCACCGCGGGCGGGATGCCCACGGCCTGCCCGACCGCGTCGTAGAGCCCGCCCGCCGCCGGCGGCGCCGGGGTGAGCAGCGGCGGCGTGCCCGGCGGTGGCGGTGGACCGGCGGGCGGTTGGCCGGCCAGCCGCGGCAGCAGGTCGTTGGCGATGAACCGCAGGTGCCGCGCCGCCTCGCTGACGTGGTCGGACGCCACCAGGCCGTGCGAGGCGTGCAGCTTGTGCTCCTGCGGCACGCCGACCTCGACCCCCTCGAACGGGGCGGGCGCCGGCGTGGAGATGGCCGGGTTGAACGGGTTGCGGTCGGGGTCCTCGCCGAGCTGGTCGCGCATCCGGTCGTCGGGCGCCCAGGTGTTGGTCCCCCGCCCACCCGGCGGCAGCCGGAGCGGCTCGCTCAGCTCGTAGGGGTTGGCGTCCAGGTCCCGCCGCTGGTTGGCGGGGGACATGCCGGCCTTCGCGGTCTTGTTCTTGACGAACCGCTCGATCACGTTGGCCGGCTCGATGTGGCTCTGGGGCACCTTGGGCTTGCTGATCATGCCGTAGGCGATGCGGGACAGGTCGGTGCCGGTCGCGCCGTCCACGAAGTCCACGCTGAACGACTGGCCGCGCAGCGGGTGCCGGTTGTTCTGCCCGTCGACCTTCAGCCGCTCCGCGGCGTCCGCCGCGGACACCTCGCCCGCTGTCACGTCCGCCGCGTGCAGTGCGCCCAGCTCGGCGGCGTTGAGCTTGTTCAGCTCGCGGCCCAGGATGCCGAACTCGGCGCCCTTGGGGCCGAACCGCACGTTCGGGCCCGCCAGGACGGCCAGGCCGTCGACGAACAGGTTCGGCTCCGGCGTGTACGGCAGCAGCGGGTGCACCTCCGCCTGGTTGCGCCGGGCGTGCATGTCGGCCGCCATCTCGTGCTCGAACTCGGCGACGAAGCCCTCCTCCGCCAACCGCGCCCGGTGCTCCCGCCGCTTGGCCGCGGACACGCCCTTGGTGGTGTTGATGTGGTTGAGGGTGTCGGCGACCAGCCGCTCCCGGTCGGTGACCCGGTAGCCGCCGCCGACCATCAGCGGGCGCAGCGGCCGCGGGTTGTCGTCCACGTCGGTGGCCTCCAGCAGGTTCGCGACGTGCTGGAACACGTGCGGGCCCGCCGCCACCCGGCGGTCGCCGGCGTCGAAGTCCATCACCGCCACGTACGGGTGAGCGCCGTTGTGGGCCATGGCCAGCGTGGCGAACTCGGTGGCGTTGCTGGTCAGCGTCCGGTTGCGGGTCGCGCCGAACTCGAACCTGCCCCCGTGCGGCGGCAGCGCCACCAGCGCGACCGGCTCCGGCCGGTTGGCCACCACCGGCGCGGCGGCGGCCAGGGCGTCGTCGACCTGGTTCTGCCGCGCGGCGTTGACGCCGAACACGAACGCCACCCGCCCCCGCACGTCGGCGGGTGCGTTGGCCATGATCCCGCTGATCACCTCGTCGAGCCGGTTGAGCTCGCCCGCCCGCACGATGATGTTGACCACGAACGCGGGCGGCTGGTTGCCCTCGATGCCGTGCTGCGTCACCGCCAGGTAGTTCTCGCTGGTCACCGGCGTGAGGGTGCGGCCGTTGGCCAGGGCGGCGAAGGCGTCGTTGTGCACCCCGCCGGGGTTGGTCAGGGTGACCGGGGCCTGCGCGGCGGCCGGCGCCTGGTCGTCCACCTCCATGTCGGACAGGTCGTCGGACAGCTCGGACAGCTCGCTGTCGCTGTCGTCGAGGGCGAGGTTCTGGAACCGCTTGGCCGGCGGCCGGGTGGACGTGCCCTCGCCCCGGTCGGAACCCGCGTCCGAGTCGGCGTCCGAGTCGACGCGGCCGCGCTTGGGCGCGTTCGGCGCCGGGGTGCCCGGGTCGGCGGTGGCCGGCGCGACCGGGAGGGTGCTCCCCAGGGCGCGCATGCGGTTCTCGACCAGCCACAGGTTCCGCGGCTTGAGGCTCACGTCGTCGGCGTCGATGCCGGCGGTCATGGGCGCGTTGTCGCCGACCACGCGGCCCCTGCCGTCCTGGTGCTGGAAGATCGGCCTCGGCCCCTCGGTCTCCAGGTACTCGTCCTGGAGGCCGAGGAAGTGGCCGACCTCGTGGGCCAGCCGGCGCGGGTCGGCGTCGACCGGCCAGTTCAGCTGGTTGGCGCGGCCGTCCGGGTCGGTGACGTCGACGGTGGCGTGCGCCTCGGCGGGGTCGTCGGTGAACTCGACGGTGACGTGGAACTGCTCGCCGCCGGGCAGCCGGTTGCCCTGGTTGAACAGGGCCTCGACGCCCTCGTGGGTGCGCGCCTTCAGGTCCAGCAGCTCGGCCGGGCTCGCGTGGCCGGCGTCGAGGTGGATCTTGACGGTGAAGTCGCGCACCGGGACGCCGTCGACGTCCAGGAGGCGGGTGTCGTAGGCGATCGGGCTGCGCCAGGCCCGCATCCGGACGCCGTCCGGGCCGACGGTGGTGGTGTCCAGCACACCGCCGTCCTCGCCCCGGACCCGGCTGGTGACCGGGGTCGCGGCGCGGGCGGCTTCGATGGCGGCGGAGGTGGCCGGGCGGTCCCGGCCGAACCAGTCGGCGGTCGGCGCGGTGCTGTGCCGCCAGGACGGGTCGTCCAGGACGGGGTGCGGGCCGGCCGGTTCGGTCGAGCGGATGGTCGTGCTGGTGACCCGCTCGCCCACGGGCGCCTCGGGCGGGGTCCAGCCCTCCGCGCGCTTGAGCTCCCAGTCGACGTGGACGTCGGTGGTCGGGCCGTCGGTGTCGCGGACCGCGGCGTCGACCCCCCTGGCGGCCAGCGCCTCCCGGACCCGGTGGGCGTTCGGGCCGGAGACCTCCACGGTCGGGCGCGTGTAGCCGTTGCGGTCGCGGATGGCGTTCTGCTCGGCGATGTCGTTCGCCAGCGCCTCGACCGAGGAGGGCAGGTCGGTGCCGCCCGGCGGGAGGTCGAGGGTCAGCTCGGGCCTCGGCCCCCGGGCGGCCCGGGTGGCGGCCTCGGGCCGGGTGGTGGCGGTCGGCTCGGGCGAGCGGGTGGTGGGCGCGTTCGGCGGGGTGACGGTGATCTGCGGCACCGGGGGCGCCTGGTTCGGGGTGGTGCCGGGCGGCTGGGCGGGCGTGGTCGTGTTCGGGGTGGTGCTGGGTGGCTGGGCGGGCGCGGTCGTGTTCGGGGTGGTGCCGGGTGGCTGGGCGGGCGCGGTCGTGTTCGGGGTGGTGCCGGGTGGCTGGGCGGGCGCGGTCGTGTTCGGGGTGGTGCCGGGCGGCTGGGCGGGCGTGGTCGTGTTCGGGGTGGTGCCGGGTGGCTGGGTGGGCGTGGTCGTGTTCGGGGTGCTGCCGGAGGCCGCCGCAGTGGTGTTCGCGCTGTTGGCGGGCCGCGGGGTGGCGTTGTAGGTGTCGACCTGGGCTTCCACCTCCCGCTTGGCGCCCCACCAGGCGAGCTGCGCGCCGTCGGCCGCGGCCCGCGCCTCGTTCAGCGCGACCTCCGCCGCGGTGATCCGGGCCTCCTGCGCCTGCCGCGCCAGGACCAGCGCGTCGTGCGCCGCGCGGGCCCGGTCGTGGGCGGCCTTGGCCTCGCGGGCGGTGCGCTGCTGCTCGCGCAGGTCCTCCTTGACCGTGTCGACGGTGGTGCGGGTGGTCTCCAGGTCGGTCTCCGCCTGGGTCAGCGCCTCCTCGATCGCGGTCAGGTCCTGGTGGGCCCTGGCGGCGGCCTCCCGGGCCTGCTCCCGCGCCCGCACGTCGAGGTCGTGCCGCTCCCTCGCCCCGGTCAGCTCCGCGGTCAGCCCGTCGACCTCGGTCCGCAGGCCGTCGCGGGCGGCGCGGGCCGCGTCCGCGGCGGGCGGCTCGGCGTCCCGCAGCGCCTGCTCGGCCCGGGCCAGGCGGTCCGCGGCCTCGTCGAGCCGGGTCTCCAGGTCCGCGACGGTCGCGGCGCTCTGCCCGGCCTCGTGGGTGGCGTCGTCCAGGGCCTCGTCGGCGTTCTGCGCGGCGAAGTCCAGGCGGGTTACCCTGGTCTTGAGGTCGGCGACGTCCTGCCGGAGCCTGGCCGCCTCGTCGCGGGCGTCGCCGAGGGCGGTCTCCAGGCCCGCGACCTTGGCGGACTCGTCCCGGTCGGTGTCGCTGCCGGTGGTGAGCCTGGTGGTCAGGTCGGTCAGGGCGTTGTCGGTCTTCGCCAGCTCGGCGGCGACCTCGTTGACGGTGCGCTGGGCGTCGTGGCGGACCCGGTCGACCTCCAGCTCCGCGTCGCGCCACGCCTTCGCCGCCGCCTTGACGCCGTCCTGGGCCTGCGCCAGCCCGGTGGGGAACGGCGTGCCGAGCAGGGCCTCCGCCTCGGGCGCGGGCATCCGCGCCGACGCCGACCCGGGCACCGAGAGGTCCACCACGCCGACGCGCCCGCCGACCTTGGCGACCACCCGGTACTCGACGTCGAACTCGACCAGGCCGGTGCGGCCCTGCGGCTTGGGGTTGTTGACCTTGTTGTCGGTCGCGCCGCCGGAGACCGCCTGGGAGTCCTCGGCCCCGTGCCGCACCTCGACGCCGCCGGTGGCGAAGTTGACCGTGTCGTTGGGCTCCGGCCCCTGCTTCACGGCCGCGCTGCCGGTGGCGAGGCCCACCGACACGTCGGGCGTCTCGCTGACCTTCGCCTCGCCGCTGGTGGTGGTGACCACCGAGCTGGGGTTCTCCAGCTTCACCCCGTCGCTCAGCGCGCCGAGCCGCGGGTTGACCAGCCGCGCGTACACCTGGACGTCGGCGTCCTGGCCGAACAGCAGCGCGGCCTCGTGCAGGCCGGGCACCTCCAGCGCCCCGTCGGTCATGCCGGGCAGGTTCGGCTGGACGTTCTCCTGGCTGATCGTGGACAGCAGGGTGTTGAGCGGGCCGGTGCCCTTGCCGACCAGGCCCTGGTTCGCGCCCGCCAGGACCAGCGCCCGCACGGCCGCGTCCCGCAGGTCCTTGGCGCCGCGCAGGTTCTCGACCGAGGCCGTCGCGGGCAGGTGGGTCGCGCCGGGCGCCTGCTGCCAGGTCCGCGCCTCGGCCGGCTGCCCGGCGCGGGGGCCGGGCTCGGTGGCCGTCGCCGAGTAGGGCCGGGTCGCCGCCGCGCCGCCGTCGACCCGGAGGCCGTCCGCGTGCAGCCGGACGCCGATCTCCTTCGGGCCGCTGGTCGCCCTGGCGACCTCCCGGTCGCCCCGCTCCACGACCAGCTCGAACTCGATCGGCACGGTGTACTTCGCCGCCGGGCCGCTGCCCGCGCGCAGGTGGGCGAACTGCCGCGTGGTGGCGTCGGTGACGTTGGTCGACCGGGCGTGGTTGAGGTTGGCCGCCGCGATCACGCCCGCCGTGCCGCCGACGTTCGGGTTCGCGCTGCCCGGCTGGGCCAGGCCCGGCGCCCGGAGGCCGACGCCCCAGCCGGTGCCCCGGCCGGTGCCGTCGGTGAGCTTGTCGGAGGCGGCGGTGGTGTGCTCCAGGTCGATGCCGTCGTTGACCACCCGGTCGAACCTCGGCGTGCCCGGCTTCGCGCGCAGGGTGACCTGGAACGAGTCCTTGCCGAAGGTGCCCGGCTGGTGCAGCAGCAGCGGCACGCCGCCGTCCAGCGCGCTGTCGATCATCGCCTTGACCGAGGTCGGGGAGCCGAAGTCGACCAGCCGCTGGAGGTTGTTCATCGAGTCCTTGAGCACCGAGTCCGGCACCAGCGGGTCGCCGAACCGCTTGGCGGTCCGGTCGTTGACCTGCCCGATCAGGTCGTCGACCAGGCCGGACAGGTCGGGCACGTCCTCCACGGCGGACAGCCCGAGCGAGCCGGGCTCGCCGGCGGCGAGGGTCCGCGGCGGCGCCATGCCGGGGAACACCGCCGGCACGCTCGGCGCCACCTTCGGCAGCACGCCCAGCTCGCGCGCCACGTCCTCGCTGACCCGCACGAACACCGCCTTGGGCAGCGTCACGGCGGCGCCCTCGACGTGCGGCGTGCCGCCGTGCCACATGTTGCCCGCGCGGCTCTCGGCGGTGATCGTCACGTCCGCGTCGAGCTGGATCAGCACGGTCCGCCCGTCGGACGGCGTGACGACGTTGCGGTCCACGGTGCCGCCGACCTCGCGGGCCCGCGACGTCGAGTCCGACCACGGCGTGACCTTGCCCGCCACGGCGAAGCCGCCCGCGCCACCGGCCGGGGTCGGCTCGCCCGCGGCCACCGGTGCCGGGACCGGCTTGATCGGCACGTTGAGGCCGGCGGTGAGGTCCACCGAGCGGTTGGTGCTGCTGCTGTCACCGGCCTTGTAGCCGCCGGTGACCGCGTTCTCGGTGCCGGTGCTGTCGGAGATCGAGACGAGCCGGGGCTTGCCCAGCTGCACCGACACGCCGAGGGAGCCGGTCCGGTCGGTGATCCGCCGGTCGTACTTCAGGCCCTGCTCCTGCATGCCGGTCTCGATCAGCTTGCGCAGGTTGGCCCTGATGTTCTCCGGGCTGAACAGCCGGTCGACCTGGTTGCGCGACTCCGTGCCGGGCACGGTCAGCGCCGCGTCCCCGTCGGCGGCCCGGGTGAGCACGTCGAGCGCCGCGTCGCGCAGCGCGGTGGTGTTGGCGACCGCCTCGACGTGCAGGAACTCCGGTGCGCGCGTCGCCGGGCGGTGGGTGAGCAGCTCCTTGACCGTCGGCGGGTCGGTCAGCCGCCGGACCCGGGGCGTGCCGGGCTGGAAGCCCGACGGGTCGGCCGTCATCGCCGAGCCGTCCGACACCCACAGGTTCGCCCGGCCGTGGACCAGCGGCAGGATCTCGGGGTTGTCCGGGTTCGCCGGGTCGAGCGCCGGGCCGCCGACGGTGCGGGCCACCACGCGCGGCGTCGGCGCCGCGGGCTTCCAGTCGAACGACGGCGTCACCCGGCGCACCCACGAGCGGGGCCGGGTGAACGTGGTGATCTCGACCTCGAACTCCACGTCGCCCTGGAACACCTGCGCGTCCGGGCTGCCCGCGTTCAACGAGGTGCTGTTGACCGCCGGGCCGCCGGTGTTCTTCGTGCCCCACGAGTGGTTGTACTTCACGCCGAACTGCGGGGTGGGCGTCACCGCGGCGATCGGCGTCTTCCGCGGGACCGCCACCCGGCCCTCGACGCCGCCGCTCCAGCCCTTGGTGGTGGCGGTGGCGCTGTCCAGCCTCGGGCCGCTGGAGGAGGAGGCGCGCACGTTGCGCGCGTCGGCCTGGCCCAAGTGGGTCGTGTTCCGCAGCTTCGCCTTGACGGTGACGTTGACGTAGGTGTTGGTGGTGGTGCCGGGGTGCTTGAGCTGGACCTGCACGCCGGGGCCGAGCAGGCTGTCCATGTTGGACCGCAGGGCGGCGGGCGTCAGCAGGTTGAGCTTGCGCTGGTTGGCCAGCTGCGCGCCCACGTCGGCGAAGTCCTTGCCCTTGCCGCTGCGGGGGTTGGCGGTCCGGTCGTTCCAGGTGGGCAGCAGCCCCTCCAGGCCCTTGGCGTTGCGCAGCGCGCCCTCCACCTGGGGCAGCACCCGGTTGGCCGGCTCGAACTCGCCGACCCGCGCGTTGCCCGCGGCGAACGCGCCGGCCAGGTAGGGCGGTGCCCAGCGCGGTTGCGCGGTGGGCGTGGCGATGGTGTTGCGGGTGCCCTGGGGCACGGGCAGGTTCAGCGCCGCCGCCTCCGGCAGGCCCAGCCGCGCGTAGGTGGTGACCGGCACGGTGACGTTGTCGCCGCTGGGGGTGCGCACCTCCAGGTCGACGGTCACCTTGTACATGCCGGTGCCGCCCTTGAGCTGCATGCCGGTGCGGTTGCTGGTGCTGGTGCCGGCGTTGGAGCTGTCGGCGGTGCGGGCGGAGTAGCCGAGCGTGGCGCCGACCTGGCCGTTGACCGCGGTGGGCAGGCCGAGGTTGGCGCCGAGCCCACCGGTGGCGTCGAACCCGGTCTTGGACGTCGCGGTGACGCCCGTGCCGAACGCGGTGGTCTCGTGCACCCGCAGCTGGGCGTCGCCGTGCACGCCGACCAGCTCGGCGGAGCGCAGGTGGGCGCGCATCTGCACGGCCGCGCCCTTGCCGGCGTGCGGGCTGACCAGGTCGGGGGAGGTGACCCAGCCGCCGAGCATCGCGCCCAGGTTGTCGCGGACGGTGGTGCCGCCCAGGAACGTCCGCAGGGTGGTGCGGCCCGGCGCGCCGAGCTTGGTGACCGACGGGTGCAGCTTGGCCGCCACCTGGTTGAACAGGTCGTGCGAGTCGAGGTCGGTGACCGCCTCGGGCACCAGGTGCTCGACGCGCGCGCCCCAGTCGGCGGGCGGCTGGTCCGGGTTCTGCTCCAGGGTCGGGTTGGAGTCGACGATGGTGGTCAGGTCGTCGGGGATCCGGAGGGTGACGCCCACCGGGCCGGCGGCGTCGGAGGACACCGGCGTGGACTGCCGCACCCGCCCGGCCGCGTCGGTGAGCGTGACCTGGAAGGCGACCGGCACCTGTGCCCGGGTGGAGCCCTCGCCGGAGCGGATGGTCCGCTGGTCGGTGGTCGCCGTCGAGCTGGTGACGCCGGTGGCCGGGGTGGCGAGCTGGGCCTTGCCGCCCAGCGAGCCGTACGGGCCCATGGGTGTGCCCGCGGTGGCGGTCAGGCCGACGTCGTTGGCGGTGGCCAGGGTGTTCGTGGTGGACGAGCTGGTGCCGCTCTGCACGGCCAGGTCGAGCTTGGTGGGCGTGGTCGGGGTGGTCAGGGCCGCGTTCTGGTCGGCGGGCGGGAGCAGGGTGGCCCGCACGTTGGCCTCGTACCACTGGTTGCCGATCTTGACCTGGAAGTCGCGGCCCTGGCCCAGGAACGACTCGAACTCGCCCTCGACGGCCTGCCGGATGCGGGCCGCGTCGGGGTCGGACAGGCCGTCGATGGCGGCGGTGACCCGGTCCGCGCCCTGGACGTCCACCGCGGCGACCGAGCCGAGGGCCTGGCTGGTCTGGAAGAACTCCGGCAGGTTCCGGGTGGTGATCACCGGGGTTTGGGCGGACGGGGTGAGCGTGGCCAGGGGGATCGGCGCGGTGGGGGTGGCGCGGTTCGAGCGGCTCGGGGCGTTCGGGAGCTGCACGTCCGCGTCCGGGGACGGCTGGGTGCCCCGGGTGCCCCGGGTGGTCCGGGTGTCGCGGGTGGTCTGGCCGTCCGCGTTCGGCGTGCTCGGTGCGTCCGTGCCGGGCGCGTTCGTGCTCCGGGTGTCCGTGGTCGGTGCGCTCGGGGCCGGGCGGGTGCTCGGCGTCGGCGGTGCCGGGCGGGTGCTCGGGGTGCCCGGGGGTGCCGGTGCGCGCCTGGTGGACGGCCCGGCCTGCGCCGGCGGGGTGTAGCGGCTGTAGGTCGTCCGGCCGTTCGGGTTCGGGTGCGCCTGGACGTGGATCGCCGCCGGCATCTTCTTCGGCGCCTTGCCCAGCGGCTGGTACGTGACGTCCGGTTGGCCGGGCGTGTGCACCGTGATCGGCGTCTTCAGCTTCGTGGCGATCGCCAGGGCGGCGAGCTTGTCGGCGTTGGCGGCGCTCTCCGCGCGCGCCCGCGCGTCCGCCTCGGCCTCGGCCCGCGCCTCGGCGTCGAACTCCGCCCGGGTCCGCGCGTCGAAGTCCGCCTCGGGGCCGCCGTTGGGCGCGGAGTCGGGGTTGTCGTTGACCCACAGGTCGACGCCGGGGATCTCCACCATGCCGGAGGTGTCCGGCCCGGCGGGCGGCGCCGGCTGCACGAAGGCCACCCACACGTCGCCGGGGTGGGCCCGGTTGTCCAGGGTGAAGTCCGCGACGGCCTTGGCCACCCGCTTGTTCTCGGCGACCGACGAGCCGTGGTCGACGAGGGACTGCACCACCTCCGCGCGGAGCGTCCCGGGGTCGGTGCCGGGCTTGCCGTCGGCCACCGCCTGGAACAGGCCGTCGGCCGCGGGCGGCGTCGCCCGCGGCGAGTCCAGGAAGTCGGCGATGGCGCCGAACCGGCGCTGCACCTGCCCCTCCGGCGTGGACATCGCGGCGTTGACGCCGGTGACCCGCTTCTCGGTGAGGTTGTTCTGGTCGATGCCCACGACCAGGTCCCGCTGGGGCACCTCGGCCTGCAGGGCCCGGTCGAGCTTGTGGTCGACCTCGCGGGTCTTGCCCGACTTGCCGCTGGTCTCGGTGGTCCGGCCGACGCCCAGGTCCTTGTCGACCGCGGCGGCCACGTCGGCGTCGTTCGGGTGCCACCCGGCGGCGGCCGACGGCGTGCCCACCGGCACGGGGCCGGTGGCGAACTCCACCCGCAGCGGTTCGCGGTTGGCCGGGTCCATCTTGGCGAAGGTGTCGCGGAAGCCCGCCAGGCTCGTGCCGCTCTTCTCGCCCTGGGAGGCGAAGTAGCGGTTCGCGACGTTGGCCAGGGCGGCGTGGGTCTGCGGCACCTGGCCGCTCGTGGCGTAGCCGAGGGCCAGCCGCGACAGGTCCGTCTCGACCGCGGCGCCCTCGAAGTCCGAGGTGAACGCGGTGCCGCGCAGCGGGTGCCGGTAGGTCTTGGCGTCGACCTCCAGCTGGGACAGCTGCGACTCGTACCGGTCCACCTTCGTCTTCAGGTCGGCGTCGCTGCGGCCGATCCGGGTGATCTCGTGGTTGTGGACGGTACCGAGCTCCTCGCCGTAGAACTTGTTCAGCGACCGGCCGAGCTCGGAGAACTCCGTGCCGCCGGGGCCGAACCGGACGGCCGGGTCGACCATCGGCGGGATCGCGTCGATGAACAGGTTCGGCTCGGGCGTGTACGGCAGCATCGGGCTGGTCTTCGACTGCTCGGCGCGCGCGGCCATGTCGTGCTCGACCTGGCGGGCGAAGTCGGCGATGAAGTCCTCGGTGAGCTTCGGCCGCGCCTTGACCAGGTTGTCGATCCTCTGCTGGACCTTGGGGTCGACGTCGGCGCCCGCCGCGTCCTTCTGCGCGTTGAGCTTCACCAGCTCGCGCTCCAGGCGCGCCTTGGTCTCGGCGAGCAGCGCGGCCTGGTCGCCCACCCGGTAGCCGCCGCTGACCATCAGCGGGCGGGTCGTGGCGTCGCCCTCGAACTTCGAGCCGATGCTCATGCTGTCGGCGACGTGGTTGAAGATGTGCTTGCCCGACGGCACGTCGCGGGAGCCCGTGTCGAAGTCCTGCACCGCGAGGTACGGGTGGTTGCCGTTGGCGGCCAGGGCGCCGACGGCGAACCTGTTGGCCTCGCTGGCCATGGTCTCGTTGCGGACCGTGCCGTACGGGAAGTTGCCCTTGTCGTCCGGGTTGAAGGTGATCCCGGTCAGCGCGATGGGCTGGTCCATGTCCTGGATCACGCCGTCCAGCTCGGCGAGCTTGGCGTTCAGCTCCGCCTGCTGGTCCGCCCGGGCGTTGACGCCGATGACGAACGCGACCCGGTTGTCCAGGCCCCGGGCGTTGGCCATGATGCTCGCGACCACGTCAGGCAGGGCGTCGACCTGGTCGATGCCGACGATCGCGTTGACCACGAACGCGACCGGCTTGTGGCCGTTGACGCTGCTGCTCAGGTCGGCCAGGTAGGTCTGCTTGGTCGGTAGGGACACGTCCTTGCCGTTCGCGAGGCCGGCGAACGCGCCGTTGTACTTGGTGTTGTTGCCCAGGGACAGGCCGGCCATGCCGTCGGCCAGGGCGTTCGCCTCGGCCTGGGTGTCCGGCTCGGCCATGGTGACGTCGCCCTCGGCGGGCATGGAGTTGACGTCGTCGTCCCAGGTGACGTTCGCCACCGGGTCCTGGTCCAGCTCCATGTCTGTGGTGGGGGCGTTGGTGGACGGGCCTGCGGTCGAGGGGCCCGGCTCGGTGAAGCCGGGCAGGTCGTTGCCGCGGGAGCGCTTGGGCACGGCCGGAGCGGCCGCGGTGGGGTCCGCGGTGGGGCCTGCGGCGGGGGGTGAGTCGTCGCGCCTGCGCTTGCCGGAGGTGGGTGCCTGGCGGGTGTCGGTGCTCGGCGGGTTCGTGGTCGGTGCGTTCGAGGTGGGCGGGTTCGTGGTCGGTGCGTTCGAGGTGGGCGGGTTCGTGGTCGGTGCGTTCGAGGTGGGCGGGTTCGTGGTCGGTGCGTTCGAGGTGGGCGGGTTCGTGGTCGGTGCGGTCGAGGTGGGCGGGTTCGTGGTCGGTGCGTTCGAGGTGGGCGGTGTGGTGGGCGGGATCGTGGGGCCGGTGTCGTTGACACGGGTGTCGGGCACCATGACCTGGCTGTTCGCCGCGCGCTCGACCAGCCACAGGTGGCGGGGGCGCAGGCCCGGGTCGGTGCCGTGGACGTCCGCGCCCATCATGCCGCCGTCGCCGGTGACGACCGCCGAGTGCTGCGAGCCGTCGTCCGCCCGGTTCAGGAAGATCCGCGAGGAGTCCTGGTACTCGTCGGGCACGCCGAGGTAGTGCAGCGTCTCGTGGGCCAGGACCTCGGGGCTCGCCTTGGGGTTCCAGTGCAGCTGGTCGGTGTCGGTGTTGCCCACCTCGATGGTGGTGTGGGCGTCGGCCGGGTTGTCGGTGAACTCCAGGGTGACGTGGAACTGGTCGCCGCTGGGCAGGCGGTTGCCCTGGTTGAGCAGCCGGTCCACGCCCTTGGCGGCGTTCTCCCGGACCTGGGCGATCGTGGCGGCGTCGATGCCGTCGCCGGGCTTGAGGTGCACCTTGACCGTGAAGTCCTTGACCCACCCGCCGTGGTCGGTCTCGATGCGGCGCAGGTCGTACTTGATGATGCCGAGGTAGGACTTGAGGTCGGTGACGGTGCTGTCGGTGCGGACGTCGGCGACCTCGGTGTCGACGGTGCGGACGTGCGCGCCCTCCCGGCGGCCCTGCCAGGAGGAGGGCTCGGCGCGGCCCTCGGGGGCGAACCAGTCGGCGGTGCGCTCGCGGGAGTGGCGCCAGGACTCGTCGGAGATGACGTCCTTGCTGCGCGGGGTGACCGGTGCGTCGGTGGTGGGCGCGTTGGTGCTGGGCGTGTCGGTGTTGGGTGCGTTGGTGCTGGGTGCGTTGGTGTTGGGCGTGTTGGTGCTGGGTGCGTTGGTCGGCGGGGTGCCGGGCTGGGGCGGGGTCATCGACCGCGTGCCGGTGGGCGGTGCGGTCGACGTCGGGGGTGCCGGGCGGGAGGAGACCGGGGCGGGGGGCGCGGTGGTGCTCGGGGTCGGCGGCATGACCACCTCGCCGTGCACCCGGCGGCTCTGGTCGGGCGTCGTGCCGGGCGGGACGTCCCGGCCGCGCGGGTCGACCACGATCGGGATCTGGTGGCTGGTCAGCCGGGGCTCGTTGGGCGGCAGGCCCTGCTGGAGCTCGCCGAGCAGCCGGATCACCTCGCGCCTGGTGAACGCCGCGGCCACGTCGGCCCGGTGCCGGCTGTTCTGGTCGGGCCGGAACCGCGAGTTGCTGTAGCCCTCCAGGTGGATCTCCGGCAGCGGCAGGCCGTTGCGCTGCCGCCACAGGGCGGCCTCCACCGCGGTGCGGGCCAGGCCGGTGAGCATGCCCGCGCCGGGCGGGTCCACCTCGCCGCGCGCGACCGCGTCCACGTCGAGGTCGCGGGCGTCCGGCAGCGGGATCGAGACGTCCGCCCGGCCGCTGTTGGCCACCGTCACCGCGACCAGCGGGTTGGCCAGCTGCATCTGGACGTCCGGGGTGTCGACGTGACCCCACTTGTCGAAGAACGTCTCGCCCTCGGCCCGGCTGTACTGGTTGATGAACCACAGCTGGCCCGGCTGGGGCAGGTTGTCCTTGCCGGACAGGCTGTTGATCGACTGGCGGGCGCCCAGCTCGGCGTTCTGCAGCTCGACCTCGGCCATCTGCCGGTCGCCGCCGGTCACGGACGGGTCGGCGAGCGTGGCGCGGGTGTCCCGGATGGTGATCAGCTGGTCGACCAGCCTCTTCTGCGCGTCGGTCGCCGCGGGGTCGTTCTGGAGCTGGGTGCGGATGGCCTCCAGGTCGTGCTGGTGCGCGTTCAGGTTCTGGTTGATCGCCTGGTCCAGCTCCCACTTGCGCAGGCCGCCCTGGCGGACGGTCTCCACGGTGATCTGGCTCTGGCTGTCGGCGCTGTCGATCACCACCGAACCGAAGTGGTAGCCCCACACCTGCGGCAGCTGCGCGCCGGCCTCGGCGTCGCCGCGGGCGTAGTTCAGGCCGTAGTTGGGCTCGGGCCGGCCGTCCGGGCCGATCGCGGGCGCGGCGACGGACTGGGCGACGTACGCCTCACCCGGGCGGGCCCAGGCGAACTGGTTCACGCCCAGCTTCTTGGCGGCCTCGTCCAGGCGGGCGCGGGCGTCGGTGCCGGGGCGCAGCGCCGAACCGTAAGCCTTGCCCGGCATCGGGTTGTTGTTCACCGAGGACGCGGACATGGAGTTGACGACCGCGTCCGGGTCGATCGAGGCGTTCGGGTCGTGCGCCGCCGAGGCCAGCGCGTCGGCCAGCTCGTGCGTGCCCTGGAACTGGAGCGGGCCGCCGTTGGCGATCTTGCCCAGGGTCGGCAGGGCGTCCGGGTCGGTGGGGCGGAACACGGCCTGGCTGTGCGTGCCGCCGATGATGCCCATGGAGAACTCGCTGCACACGCCCGGCGGCGTCGACTTGAACGTCGGCCGGACCTGGACCAGCTCGACCTCCGCGCCGCTGTTGCCGTGGCGCACCTTGTTGCCCGGCACCATCTCCAGGGTGACCTTGCTGCCGACCTCGCGGAGCCGCGAGTTCGCCTCGACGACCGCCTGGGGCGTGGCGTAGAACTCCTTGAAGTTGCCCTTCCCGCCCACGGGCACGGCGATCGTGCCGTCGGCGGAGAACGACATGTACGGCTTGCCGACCGGGGTCTGCTGGACCACCGGCAGCACGGCGGGGAAGCCACCCGTCGGCTGGAGCGTGGCCCTCGTGCTCTGCAACGTGAACGGGGGCACCGAGCCGTCGGACACGATCGTGTAGTTCCTGGTCACGATCGGGGCGTTGTCCGGTGACAGCGGGTTCGGCGCGGGGTCGATGACGGGCGCGGGGGCCGCTTCGACGTCGGTGGTCCCGAGGTCGGTGGTGCCGGGGTTGGTGGTGCCGGGGTTGGCGACCTCCGCGAAGCCCGTTTCGGGGTTGAAGGTGATGACGTGATCGGCGTTGGTGTCGACGTCCGCGTCGATCTCGCTCTGCGGGGTGCTGTCGATGGTGGTGACGCTGTCGGCGTCGTTGTCGAAGTCGCTGTCGAAGTAGGTGTCGTAGATGTCGTCGAGGGTCACCGGGCCGCCGGGGGGCGGTGCGGTGGACGTGCTCGCCTGCGGGTTGGACGGCGGCGTGGGGAACCCCGGTGCCCTGCGCTCGGGGGTCGGGGTGTTGGTGGGCTTGGTGCCGGCCGGGGGTGCGCTGGTCGGCGGGGTGGTGACCGGCGGGGTGGTGACCGGCGGCGCGTCGGTGGACCGGGTGTCGGTGGGTGGCGTGCCGACCGGCGGGGTGCTGGTGGGCGGGGTGGTGACCGACGGGGTGGTCGGTGCCGGCGTCGGCGTGATGAAGTCGGGGTTGGGGCCCCGCTTGTCGAGCGTCCACAGGTCGCGCGGCATGACCTGGGCGTCCGACCGGCCCGCGTTGGGCCCCATGATGCCGCTGTCGTTGGTCACGCGGCCGGTGCCGACGACCTCCGTGGTGCCGTCGAGGTGGGTGACCACCTTGCCGTCGGAGTGCTGGAAGATGCGCGGGCCCTCGCCGGGCGTCTCGCGGTAGCCGTCGTCCAGGCCGCTGGCGTGCCCGCCGATCTCGTGCGCGAAGTGCTCGGGCTTGGCGTCGATGGGCAGGTGGGTCAGGTCGGGCCTGCTGCCGGCGGGCGTGATGGTGATGTGCCCGGTGGCCTGGGCGGGGTCGTTGGTGAACTCGACGTGCTGGTTGAGCTGGTCACCGCGCGGCAGTTGGTAGCCCTTGTTCCAGATCTGGTCCATGCCGGTCTTGGCGTTGTTCTGGAACTCGGCGATCTGGTCGGGCGTGAAGTCGGCCGCGTTGTCGATGTAGAGCTTGAAGGTGCGGTCCTGGACGATCGTGTCGGGCTTGCCGTCCGTGCCGGGGAACACGATGCGCCGGACGTCGAACCCGATGTCACCACCCCAGGTGACCAGGTCGAACCGCGGCCGCCCGTCGGGGCCGACGGTGATCCTGCTGTCGTTGGTCAGGCCGCCGGACTCGCTGACGTGCCGGGTCGGCGGCACCTGGTCGCGGACGGCGTCGATCCGGTCCGTGCCCACCGGGTTCGGGTGCTTGGTCCACGACGCGTCGGGGTGGTCGTGGCCCTTGTCGCTGTGCCGCCAGCCCTCGTCGGCCAGGACGCGTTCGCCCTCGGTCCGCTTGGGCCCCTTGGGGGTGGTGGGGGGCGTGGGGGGCGGGGTGACGATCGGGACCACACCCACGACCTCGGGTGCGGTGGTCGACGGGGCGTCGGTGGACGGCGTGCTGGTGGACGAGGACCCGGTGCCTTGGGTGCTCCCCTTCGGGGGAGTGCCGGGGGAAGGGGTGTTGGTCGGGGGCGTGTTGGTCGGTGGGGTGCTGACTGGGGGCGTGTTGGTCGGTGGGGTGCTGACTGGGGGCGTGTTGGTCGGAGGGGTGCTGGGGCGTGGGCTGGTGGGCGTCGTCCCTGCGGGTGGGGGCGCCGTTGGGGGAGTCGCGGTCTGCGGGGTCTTCACCTGCGGCGTCGGCGTCGGCGTTGAGGTCGGCGCGGGCGTGTTGGTGTTCTGGTTCGCGGGCGGGGTGGACACCGGTGGCGTGGACACCTGGGGCGTGTTCGGCCGCGGGGAGGTCTGCGGCGGGGCCGTGCTGGTGTCCGGGGTGGCCGTCGGCGTGATGGGGGTGGGCTTCGGGGCCGGCGGCGGGGTGGAGGACGTCGTCGGCGGGGCCTTGGTGATGGTGCCGTCCGCGGTGGGCGGCTTGGGCGCGTCGAACACGCCCTTGTCCGGGCCGGCGGTGAACCTGCTCGAACGGTCCGCGGGACCGGTGGCACCGGGGGTGCCCGCCGTGGGCGGCGGGGCGACCGGGGGTGCGCCGGCCTGCGGCGTACCGGTGGTCGGGGTGCCGACCGGTGGGGTGACGCCGGGCTTGGGCGTCGCCGACGGGGTGTTGACCGCCGGGTTGCCGGTCGAAGGCGTGCCGGTCGGCGGGGTGGCGGTCGTGGGCGTGCCGGTCGGCGGTGCGATCGGGCCCGACGTGCTCGGGGTGTTCGGCGTGCCCGGGCTGGGCACGCTCGGGCTCGGGGTCGGCCCGCCGATGGTCGGCTTCGGGGCCGGCGGCGGGGTGGACGACATCGTCGGCGGGGCCTTGGTGATGGTGCCGTCCGCGGTCGGGGACTTCGGCGCGTCGAACACGCCCTTGCCCGGCCCGCCGGTGAACCTGCTCGACCGCTCCGCGGCCCCCGCGGCGCCGGGAGCGGCACCGGGGGCACCGGCCACGGGCGGTGGGGTCGCGCCGGGCACCCCGGTGGGCGCGCCGGACGTGCGCGGCGCCGTCGTCTGGTTCGCACCCGGCGGCGGCGTGGTCACCCCGGTGGACGCGCCCGGCGTGAGCCCGCCCCTGGTCGACGACGGACCGCCGGTGGTCGCGCCGGGAGGGCTGGTGATCGGCCCGGCGGAGGGCACACCCGTCCCCTTGGACCCGCCACCGGGCGGGTTCGCGCCACTGGCCCCCGGCACGTTGGTGACGGGGCTGACCGACGGTCCGCCGGTGGCCCCCTTGGCGCCGGGCGCGTTGACGCCACCGGCGCCGGGCACGTTCTTGATCGGCCCCACGTTCGGCCCGCCGGAGTTCTTGCCGCCGCCGGTGCCACCCGCTCCGGTCGCCCCGGGCACGTTGGTGATCGGCCCGACGTTCGGCCCGCCGGAGGTCCTGCCCCCGCCGGTGCCACCCGCCCCGGTCGCCCCGGGCACGTTGGTGATGGGGCCGACCGACGGCCCGCCGGTGACCCCCTTGGCACCGGGCACGTTGACGCCACCGGCGCCGGGCACGTTCCTGATCGGTCCCACGTTCGGCCCGCCGGACGTCTTCGACCCGCCGGTACCACCCGGCCCGGTGGCACCGGGGACGTCCTTGATCGGCCCGACGTTCGGCCCACCGGGCGTCTTGCCACCGCCGGGCACGTTCACCCCACCCGCACCGGGCACGTTCTTGATCGGCCCGACGTTGGGCCCGCCGGTGTTCTTGCCGCCGGTGGCACCCGGCCCGGAAGCGCCGGGCACGTTGGTGACCTGCGACACCTTGGGCCCGCCGTTGTTCCCGACCGGTCCGCCGGTCGGCCCCGAAGCACCGGGCACGTTGGTGACCGGCGCCACCTTCGGCCCGTTGTTGTTGCCGATCGGGGCGGGCGTCGGGCCGGTGGCCCCGGGCAGGTTCTTGACGTTCCAGTTGGGGTCGATCTTCTTGATCTGGTCCCCGCTGAACTTGTCGGTGCCCTTCATGGTCTCCGCGGTGGCCTTGATGCCCTCGCTGACCTTGCCGAAGGTGCTCGACGCGTTGTTCGTCTGCTGGACCGTCGCGTCGTTGGAGCTGTTGAGCGACGGGATGGTGGCCAGGCCGATCGGGCCGAGCGCGTTCGGGGCCAGCTTCAGCCCCTGGAGGCCACCGGAGATGGTGGTGAGCCGCGACTGGAGGTCGGCCGCGTACTTCTGCATGTACTGCATCCGGTCGGCGCTCTGGCCGATCCCGGAGCTGCCCCCCGGCGTGTTGGTGCCGCCGGGGGGCGGTGGCGGCGGCGGGTTGACCGACGAAGTGCTCGAAGGGTCACTCGTGGGGTTCGAGCTTCCGCCGCGTGCCATGGCTGCCTCTCCGGGGTGTGCTCCGCCCGACCCGGGGCCGGGCGGGTCTGGCGCGAACTGCTACTGCTGCGCGTACTGCGACTGGTACGAGTCGTAGCTCGACTTGGCGGCCTCGCCCGCCGACTTCGCCTCGGCCGCCGCCTGCTGGGCCTTGAGGGTGGCCTCCTGCGCCCGGCGCTGGGCCTCCTCGGCGGCCTTCGAGTCGGCCTCGCTGCCGGAGGCGAACGCCTTGGCGTTGGCCTCGGCCGCCGCCGCGTTGGCGTTGGCCAGGTCGAGGTTGGCCTGCTCGTAGCGGGCGTTCGCGTCCTTGGCCGCGTCGCCCTTGGTGGTGAGGTCGTTCTCGGCGGCGGTGCGGGCCGGGTCGTCCTCGCCACCGGGGTTGTTGCGCTTGAACTCGTCGTACGCGGCGCTCGCGGCGTCGTCGAGCGGCTTGGTGGCGTCCAGCGCGGCCTTGCTCTCCTTGGCCGCGTCGGCGAGCTCGCGGCTCTCGCGGGCCGCGTTCTCCGCGGCCTTGGCCGCCTCGGCGCGGGCCGACTCGCCCTCGGCCTTGGCCGCGTCGTACTTGGCCATGGCGGCGTCGTAGCCGGCCTGGTCACCGCGCGCGGCGGCGGCGTTGGCCTCCTCGACGGCGGCGTTGGCCCGGCCGTTGGCGGCGGCGACCTTGTCGGCGGCGGTGTTGAGCTGGTCGTACGCCTTGGAGACGTCCTCGGACTCCTTGGTCTCCTTGTCCTTGGCCGCCTCGTACTTCTCGTTCGCCTCCTCGTACTTCTCGTTGGCCTCCTCGACCTTCTCGTACTCCTTCTCGACCCGCGCCCGCTCCGCGTCGTTCTTGGCGTCCTCGCCCAGCGCCTTGTCGATCTCGCGGTCGACGCCCTTGCCGGCCTTCCAGGACTCGTAGGTCACCTCGGCGACGTCGGCGATGTTCTCGAACCGGTTCCAGTTCTTGCCCAGGTTCTCGGTGATCTCGTCCAGGTTCTTGATCCGGCCCGCCTGCCTGCCCAGCGACCCGAGCAGGCGCGCGATGCGGGAGCCGATGTTCACGGCCAGCGCGGTGCCCTTGGCGACCGCGTAGGTGATGAACGCGGCGATCGAGGCGCCGAAGGTGAAGATCGCGGCGGCGGCCGCGGCGATGCCCGCCGCCAGCAGCGAACCGAGGAACTGGGCGATCATGTCGCGGACGATGTCGCGCAGCACCTGCACCAGCACGCCGCAGATCGCGACGATCTTCGCCTTCTGCTCGACCCCGTTGGCCAGCGTGTCCAGCTCCTGGCCGAGGGCCTCCATGCTGGCCTTGAAGGCGTCCGCGGACTGGCCGCTCCACCCGTCGAAGTCGACCAGGCCCTTGCGGTGGTCCTCGGCGAGCACGCGCAGCTCGGCGGCCTGCTTCTTGTGGGCCTCGACGTTGGCGTTGATCTCGTCCGGGTCGCCCATCAGCTGGTCGAGCGGTTCCCGCAGGAACGACACGTGCTCCAGCAGCCAGCCGATGCCCGCGCCGAGCAGCGTGCCGAACGGGTCCACCGCCAGCATGACCGTCGAGGAGACGGCGCCGATCGTGGCGAAGGTGATGTCGAGCGCCTTCTCGGTCTCGGTCTCGGCGTCCTTGCCGATCGAGGAGATCATCTCGTCCCACGCCGAGATGAACAGCGTGCCCTTGAGCTTGTTCTCCTCGGTCAGTTCGATGCCGGGGGGTGCGTCGATCGGGGTCTCAGGCATGGTCGCGGACCTTCCGGGTCACCAGGGCTGGTTGTCGTCGTCTTCGTCGTCGGCGGGGCGGGGCCCGCGCGACGGGGGTCGCGGCTGCGCGCCGCCGAGGGGTCGCACCGGTGCGGGGGGCGGGGGCGCGGGCTCCGGCTCCGGCTCCGGCTCCGCGTAGTCGCGCTCGTCGACCGCGTCCTCGTCGTCCGGGATGGCGTCGCTGATCATCCGCATCGCCTCGGTGCCCGCGCCCAGGGGCTCGAACACGGCCATCACCTGCTGCGCGGCCTGCTTCTGGGCGGCCCGCGCGGTCTGCATGATCAGGGCGGTGAGGCGGGAGGCGCCCAGCTCCGTCGCGCGGTGGCCGAGCCGGATGTCCAGCAGGCCGCCGTTGGGGCCGACGGTGACGGTGACCGCGCCGTCCGGGCTGGCCACCGTGGCCTGCGAGCCGGCCAGGCCCTCCTGGATGTCGGCCGACTTGCGCTGCAGGTCGGCGACCCTGGCCTCGAAGTTGTCGAGCCACTGCTGCGGGTCCAAGGAACTGCCTCCTGGGGTGGATACCGGTGCAGCCTGGAGTCCACCCCCACCCGCCAACGCGGGCCCAACGCGCCACCAACGGGTTAAACCCGCAGGCGGCTGCGGGTGACCGAAGACACGGCGGAGGCCGGGACCCCGCCGTTGGTCCCGGCCTCCACCTGGCAGTACGGACGCGTACTCCGGCCGGTTCACCCGCTGACAGCCGGTGACGGGTTACGACGCCCGGAAGTCGGGGGATCACCCCGAGTGGCGGAGCCGGCCGGGTGCACCAACGATTAGGTCACGTGCGGGCCGGCACGCGCGCAGCGGTGATTACCACGGGGTACGGTTCGCCACTCGGAACCCGACTACGCCGTCGGGGATGTCTGCTCGATGAGCAGGGAGGGAGACGAGCTGTGCGTCGTCGAATGCGCGGCATCGCAGTGGCCGCGATCGCGCTGACCAGCGTTTTGTCGATGGCCGCGTGCGCCAAGGACAGCGGTGGCAACAACACCGGGTCCGGGCAGGGCAACAACGCCGAGGGCTGCAAGCTGGCTGACAAGCCGCCGGCCGCCGCGGCCGGGTCGAGCACCGCGTCCTCGGGTGAGAAGATCGACGGCAGCGCGCTCAAGGTCGGCCTCGCCTACGACATCGGCGGGCGCGGCGACGCGTCGTTCAACGACTCCGCCGCGGCGGGCCTGGACAAGGCCAAGGCCGAGTACGGCCTCAAGCCGGAGAACGTCAAGGAGCTGACCGCCGCCCCGAACGAGCCCGAGGACGCCAAGCAGACCCGCCTGCGCCAGCTCGCGAGCGAGGGCTACAACCCGATCATCGGCGTCGGCTTCGCCTACGCCGAGTCGCTGGGCGTCGTCGCGCCGGAGTTTCCGAACGTCAAGTTCGCCATCGTCGACGGCGCCGTCGAGGGCGCGGCCAACGTCACCCCGCTGGTGTTCGCCGAGCAGCAGGGCTCCTTCCTGGCCGGCGTCATCGCCGCCTACAAGTCGAAGTCCTGCCACGTGGGCTTCGTCGGCGGCGTGGAGATCCCGCTGATCCAGAAGTTCGACGCGGGCTTCGAGCAGGGCGCCAAGGCCGCCGCGCCCGACATCAAGATCGAGCGCAAGTACCTGACCCCGGCCGGCGACTTCACCGGCTTCCAGGACCCGACCAAGGGCCAGGAGGCCGCGACCGGCCAGATCGAGGCCGGCGCCGACGTCCTCTACCACGCGGCCGGCGCGTCCGGCAAGGGCGTGTTCTCCGCGGCCAAGGCGGGCAACGCCCTGGCCATCGGCGTCGACTCCGACCAGTACAACCAGACCACCGTCGCCGAGTCCAAGGACGTGATCGTCTCGTCCATGCTCAAGCGCGTGGACGTCGCGGTGTTCGACTTCGTGGGCGCGGTCGCCAAGAACGACCTGGCCAGCCTGCCCAAGGTGTTCGACCTGTCCGTCGACGGCGTGGGCTACGCCACCTCCGGCGGCAAGATCGACGCCGACCTCCAGGCGGTCCTGGAGGGCTACAAGGCCCAGATCATCAAGGGCGAGATCACCGTCAAGGACAGCCTGTAACCCCATCCGGCCTCCGGCGCACTGGGCCCTGCGAGCACACTCGCGGGGCCCAGTGCGTGGTCAGACCCGGCTGAAGAGCCGGAGACAAGACGGAGCTTCCATGAGCACTACCACCCCCGCCGTCGTCCTGTCGGGCATCACCAAGCGCTTCCCGGGGGTCGTCGCCAACAGCGACGTCCACCTCAGCGTCCGGGCCGGCGAGGTGCACGCCCTGTGCGGCGAGAACGGTGCGGGCAAGTCCACCCTGATGAAGATCCTCTACGGGATGCAGCAGCCCGACGAGGGCACCATCGAGGTGGGCGGCCGGCCGGTCCGCTTCCGCACCCCCGCCGACGCCATCAAGGCGGGCATCGGCATGGTCCACCAGCACTTCATGCTGGCCGACAACCTGACCGTGCAGGAGAACGTCGTGCTGGGCGCGGAGTCCCTGCACGGGATCGGCGGCCGGGCGCGCAAGCGCATCCTGGAGCTGGCCGCCGCCACCGGGCTGGGCGTCGACCCCGACGTGCTGGTCGAGCGGCTCGGCGTCGCCGACCGGCAGCGGGTGGAGATCCTGAAGGTCCTCTACCGCGGCGCCCGGGTGATCATCCTGGACGAGCCGACCGCGGTGCTCGTGCCGCAGGAGGTGGACGAGCTGTTCACCACCCTGCGCGCCA
Source organism: Saccharothrix syringae (assembly GCF_009498035.1). Taxonomy (NCBI): domain Bacteria; kingdom Bacillati; phylum Actinomycetota; class Actinomycetes; order Pseudonocardiales; family Pseudonocardiaceae; genus Saccharothrix; species Saccharothrix syringae. Next base: position 10,190,462 of record NZ_CP034550.1, on the reverse strand, counting down.
TGCAGGAGCAGGGCTTCACCTTCCTGTTCATCTCCCACAAGCTCGACGAGGTGCGCGCCATCGCCGACTCGGTCACGGTGATCCGCCGCGGCACGACCGTGGGCACGGCCGACCCGAGGACCGTCAGCTCCCGGCAGCTCGCCGAGATGATGGTCGGCAGCGAGCTGCCCAGCCCCGAGACCCGCGAGTCGACCGTGACCGACCGGGTGGTGCTGCGGGTGGAGGACCTGGGCCTGGTGGCCGAGGAGGGCACCCGGCCGGTGCTCGACCACATCGACCTGGTGGTGCGCGCGGGCGAGGTCGTCGGCATCGCCGGCGTCGAGGGCAACGGGCAGACCGAGCTGGTCGAGACGATCATGGGCATGCGCCGCGCCCACCACGGGCGGGTGCTGCTCGGCGACCGCGACCTGACCCGCGCGGGCACGCTGGCCCGGCGCGAGGCGGGCATCGGGTACGTGCCGGAGGACCGGCACCGGCAGGGCCTGCTGCTCACCCAGCCGCTGTGGGCCAACCGCGTGCTGGGGTACCAGACGCGCCGGCCCGTGTCGAAGGGGCAGTGGCTGGACCTGGCGGGCGCCAAGGCGGACACCGAGCGCATCGTGCGCGAGTTCGACGTCCGCACGCCCGGCATCGACGTGGCCGCGGCCGCGCTGTCCGGCGGCAACCAGCAGAAGCTGGTGGTGGGGCGCGAGCTGTCGGGTGAGCCGGTGCTGCTCATCGCCTCGCACCCCACGCGCGGGGTGGACGTGGGCGCGCAGGCGCTGATCTGGGACGAGATCAAGAAGGCCCGGGCGCGCGGGTTGGCGGTGCTGCTGATCTCGGCGGACCTGGACGAGCTGATCGGGTTGTCCGACACGATCAAGGTGATGCTGCGCGGGCGGCTGGTGGCCGACGCGGACCCGGCGACCGTGACGCCCGAGGACCTGGGCAGCGCGATGACCGGTGCCGGGGCGGGTGCCACGGCCGCGGACGCGGTTGGTGCCGCGGGTGCCGGTGGCGCTGGTGCTGGTGCCGGTGGCGCTGGTGCTGGTGGTGCTGCGGGAGTGGAAGGCGACTGATGGGAATCTTGCGCGGCAAACTGCTGCCGCCCGTGCTGGCGATCCTGTTCTCCGCCCTGTTGTGCGGCATCGCGCTGGTGGTGTCCGGCGCGAACCCGTTCCGGGCGTTCGGGGCGATGATGTCGCAGGTCGGCGAGGGCACCACCGCGGTGGACGTCGTCAACAGCACCGGCACCTACTACATCGCGGCGCTGGCGGTGGCGATCGGGTTCCAGATGAACCTGTTCAACATCGGCGTCGAGGGCCAGTACCGGGTCGCGGCGGTCGTCGCGGCCGTGGTCGGCGGGTCGATCGTGCTGCCGCCCGGCATCCACGCGCTGGTGATCATCCTGACCGCCGCGGTGGTGGGTGCCCTGTGGGCCGCCATCCCGGCGGTGCTGAAGGTGACCCGGGGCGTCAACGAGGTCATCTCGACGATCATGATGAACGGGCTGGCGCTGGGGCTCGCGGCCTACCTGATCGGCGACGACGTGTTCGGCGAGCTGCGCGGCAACAACATCCGCACCCCCGAGATCGCGGAGAGCGGGTGGGTGCCCGGCATCTCGTTCGGGTCGTCCGGCACGGTGTTCGGCCTGGTGTTCCTGGCCGCGGCGCTGGGCATCGGGTACTGGGTGATGATGAACCGGACCCGGTTCGGGTTCGAGCTGCGCGCCTCCGGCGAGTCGGCCACGGCCGCCGCGGCGGGCGGCGTGAACGCCAAGAAGATGGTGCTGATCGCGATGCTGCTGTCCGGCGCGGTCGCCGGGCTGGTGTCGATGCCCGAGATCCTGGGCCGCGACCACACCTACAACCTGAACTTCCCGGCGGGCATCGGGTTCTCCGGCATCGCGATCGCGCTGCTGGGCCGCAACCACCCGGGCGGCATCGCGTTCGGCGCGCTGCTGTGGGCGTTCCTGGACAAGTCGGCCCTCGCCCTGGACAACGTGGGCGTGGCGCGGGAGATCGTGACGATCATGCAGGGCGCGATCGTGCTGTCGGTCGTGGTCGCGTACGAGGTGGTGCGCCGGTTCGAGCTGGCCGCGCAGCAGCGGCAGGTCGGGCGGCAGCTCGGGACGGTGGGTGCGGCGTGAGTACTTCCCTGATGAACCCGTCGGAGGCGCCGACCACGGTGCCGCCGCCGCGGCGGGCCCGGCGGATCCCGGGCTGGGCCCTCGGCGCGCTGGGCGTCGCCGGTGCCGTGGTGCTGCTGTCGACGACGTCGTACCTGACCGGGGTGCCGCAGCTGACCTCGACCGGGACGATCCAGACGGCGGTGCGGCTGGCGCTGCCGATCCTGCTGGCCGCCCTGGGCGGGTTGTGGGCGGAGCGGGCCGGTGTGGTCAACATCGGGCTCGAAGGCATGATGATCATGGGCACCTGGGGCGCGGCCTGGGCCGGGTACCAGTGGGGGCCCTGGGCGGCGCTGGTGTCGGCGGCGGTGTTCGGCGCGCTGGGCGGGTTGCTCCACGCGGTCGCGACGGTGACGTTCGGGGTGAACCACATCGTGTCCGGTGTGGCCATCAACCTGCTCGGGGCGGGGGTGACGAAGTACCTGTCGACGCTGATCTTCTTCCCGCTGTCGCACAACCCGCGCGAGTCGCCGGCGGTGCCGAAGTTCGACACCTACTCGGCTGCCGGGTTGTCGGACTGGCTCGGTGAGCTGGAGGACCAGCAGCGGGTCGGGTTGTCGGACGTGGCCGGGATCCTGCGCGGGCTGGTGACCGGGGTGTCGCCGCTGGTGATGCTGGCGGTGTTGCTGGTCGTCGGCAGTTACTTCGTGCTGTGGCGGACCCGGTTCGGGTTGCGGTTGCGGTCCTGCGGCGAGAACCCGGTGGCGGCCGAGTCGCTGGGGGTGAACGTGTACCGGTACAAGTACGTCGCGGTGATCGCGTCCGGGGCGTTGGCCGGCATCGGTGGTGCGGCGCTGGTGCTGAACCCCGGTCAGCCCGGGTACCTGGAGGGGCAGACCAACGGGCGCGGGTTCATCGCCCTGGCGGCGTTGATCTTCGGCAACTGGCGGCCCGGTGGGTTGCTGGGCGGTGCCGCTCTGTTCGGGTACGCGGACGGGTTGCAGTTGCGGTCCGGTGGGACGACGTTCCTGGCGCTGATCTATGGCGCTGTGTTGTTGTTGGGCGTGATTGTTGTTTGGCAGTTGGTGCGGCGGCGGTGGTTCGCGGCGGCGGCCGGGTTGGTGGCTGCTGTGGCCCTGTACGCGGTGTACTACTCGGTGGACGAGGTGCCGTCCGAGCTGACCACTTATGCGCCGCACCTGGTGACGCTGATCGTGTTGGCGGTGGCTTCCCAGCGGTTGCGGATGCCGGCGGCCGACGGTGTGGTGTACCGCCGTGAGTGATGTGGTCGGTTCTCCCGAGGTGGACTGGGCGGTTTTGCGGGAGCGTGCCGTCGAGGCCGCCCAGTCTGCTTATTGTCCGTACTCCGGGTTGCAGGTGGGGGCGGCCGCGTTGTGCTCCGACGGGCGGATCGTGGTCGGGTGCAACGTCGAGAACGCCTCCTACGGGGTGGGGTTGTGCGCCGAGTGCGCGTTGGCCGGTCAGTTGTTCCTGACCGGGGGCGGGCGGTTGGTGGCGTTGGCCTGTCGCAGCGGCGGCGGGGAGTTGTTGATGCCGTGCGGGCGGTGTCGGCAGGTTGTTTACGAGTTGGGTGGCGCCGGGTGCTTGGTTGACACGCCTTCCGGGGTGTTGCCGATGAGCCGGGTGCTGCCCGATGCGTTCGGACCGGAGGATCTGCCGTGAGCTATGCCGCTGTTGACGTGATTCGGGCCAAGCGCGACGGTGCGGTGTTGTCCGATGCCCAGATCGACTGGGTGGTGGACGCGTACACGCGTGGGCTGGTCGCGGAAGAGCAGATGGCGGCGTTGGCCATGGCGATCTTCTTGAACGGGATGTCTGCGTCGGAGACGGCGCGGTGGACCCGGGCCATGGTGCGGTCTGGGGAGCGGTTGTCCCTCGACGTCGGGCGGCCCACGGTGGACAAGCACTCCACCGGTGGGGTGGGTGACAAGATCACCCTGCCGCTGGCGCCGTTGGTGGCTGCTTGCGGGGCGGCTGTGCCGCAGTTGTCCGGGCGGGGGCTCGGGCACACCGGGGGGACGCTGGACAAGCTGGAGTCCATTCCCGGGTGGCGGGCCCAGTTGTCGGTGGACGAGGTCGTGGCGCAGTTGCGGTCGGTGGGGGCGGTGATTTGCGCGGCCACTTCCGGGTTGGCGCCTGCCGATCGGAAGCTCTACGCGTTGCGCGATGTCACCGGGACCGTCGAGTCGGTTCCGCTGATCGCTTCTTCCATCATGTCGAAGAAGATCGCCGAGGGGGCTTCGGCGTTGGTCCTGGACGTCAAGGTCGGGTCCGGGGCTTTCATGAAATCGTTGGAGCGGGCGCGGGAATTGGCTTCCGCGTTGGTGTCCATCGGGGTTTCCCACGGGTTGGCCGTGCGGGCTTTGCTGACTGATATGTCGGTGCCGTTGGGGCGGGCTGTGGGGAATGCGGTGGAGGTCGAGGAGTCGGTCGAGGTCTTGCGCGGGGGTGGGCCGGCTGATGTGGTGGAGCTGACGGTGGCGTTGGCTCGGGAGATGCTGGCGGCGGTGGGGATTTCCGCTGATCCCGCGGCGGTGTTGGCCTCGGGGGAGGCTTACGAGGTTTGGGCCCGGATGATCCGGGCCCAGGGTGGGGACCCTTCTGCGCCTTTGGCCCGGGGGGCTCATCGGCATGTGGTGGTTGCCGAGGAGGACGGGTACCTGACCGCGTTGGATGCTTATGCGGTGGGGGTGGCGGCTTGGCGGTTGGGGGCCGGGCGGGCTCGGAAGGAGGATCCGGTGCAGGCTGGGGCTGGGGTGTTGTGCCTGGTCAAGCCTGGGGAGCCGGTTTCTGCCGGGCAGCCCTTGCTGGAGTTGTACACGGATACGCCGGATGCGGTGGCCGGGGCTCTGGACGCCCTGGCCGGCGGGTACGCGGTGGGTGAGGCCCCGGTGCCCGCCGGTCCTCTGGTGATCTCCACCGTCCAGGGTTGATCTTTTTCGTTCGGGGTTCACGGGCGGGCGCTCGCCGCTGGGCAGGCCGCCGGGGGGAAAAGCGGGCTCGTGCCCTCCCGCATGGCCTGCCGGAGGCAACCACCCTTGTCAAGGGCCCCGCGAAAAGCGTGCGGGACCCTTGACAAGCGCGGTAGGGCTGCGCCCAGGCCATACGGGAGACCACGAGCAACCCCCCAGTGAACAAACACGCCACTTCCTCGCGTGGTCGCGCTCCCACCGGCGTGTCATGCATTGAGGTCGCGCGAGTCATGCACTGAGGTCGGGCGAGTCATGCACTGAGGTCGGGTGAGTCATGCGTTGGGCGCCGGCGAGTCATGCGTTGAGATCGGGCGAGTCATGCACTTGGGGCGCGCGAGTCATGCGTTGAAGTCGGGTGTGTCATGCGTTCAAGCCGCGCGAGTCGAACCTTCAGGCCCGTCGTGTCGAACGTTCGGACCCGTCGTGTCGAACGTTCCGGGCCCCTGAGTTCTACGTTCAGCACCGGCGTGTCCTCCGCTCGGACACCGCGTGTCCTCCGGTCCGGCACCGCGTGTCCTCCGGTCGGGCAGGGGATGAACAGCGAAAAGGCCCGGCCGCCGGGGCGGTCGGGCCTTTTGTGGTGGGTCAGGCGCCTTCGGCGGTCAGGTCGTCGTCGTCCACGTTGCGGTTGTCCGACGGCTTCGAGCCGTTCTTGCGGGTGCGGCGCTGGGGGCGCGGGAGGGCCGTGGGGGGCGGGGGCGGGGTGGGGGAGCCTCCGCCGAGGATCAGCTCCGCGAAGGTGGCCATGGCCTCGTCCAGCTGGCCGCCGATGCGGAGTTCGGATTCCTGGTTGCTCTTGCGGACCAGGTTGGCGAGGTTCTCGGTGTCCGGGCGGGCGGAGAGGGTGGTCTCCACCTTGGCGATCCCCTGCTCGACGACGCCGGACAGTTCTGCCAGGCGGGTGGCGAAGTCGTCTTCGACGGCGTCGAGGCGCGTGGTCATGGTGTCCAGGCGCGAGGTGACCTGCTCCAGGCGCTGGGCCAGGGCTTCGAGGCGGTCCGTCGCGTCCACCTGGTCGCGGGTCTCGTCCAGGGCCGCGTGGAGGGACTCGCGGGTCTCGTCCAGCTTGCCGGTGACCGTGCTGCGGGTGTCCGCGAGGGCGCCGTGGAGGGTGTCGCGGGTTTCGGTCAGTGCCGCGTGCAGGCCGTCGCGGGTGGTGTTGAGGTTGTCCCTGGTTTCGTCGACCCGGGCGTGCAGGGCGTTGGTCGAGTCGGTGACCGAGCGCTGCAGCGCCTCGCGGGTGCCGTCCAGGTGCTCGTGCACGCCCTCGTCCACCTCGTCCAGGCGGCCGCGGAGGGCGGCTTCCAGGGCCTCGATGCGCTCGCGCAGCGGGGCGATGATGGCGTTGGGGACCTGGTCGACCTTGGTGTCCTGCTTGTCCAGGTGCAGTTCGAGGTCGTCGAGGCGCTTGTGGATGTGGGAGAGCTTGTCCTCCAGGCCGTCCATGCGGCCGGCCACGCCCTCGAACCTGCCGGCGACGCCGTCGAGCCTGCCGTCGAGCTGGGCGAACGGCTTGGCCAGCTTGTCGACCAGGCCGTCGACCGCGCGGCCGATGCCCTGCACGGCGTTGTCCTGCGCCTCCAGCTTGGCCAGCGCCTCGTCCAGCCGCTCGGCCAGCACGCTGACCTCGGTCCGGTCGGGCAGCTCGGACAGGCGCTTGCGAACGGAACCCAGCGACTCGAGCGGGGACATCCGCGCGTGGATCTCGTCCAGTGCGTCGAAGATCTGCTGCTGTTCGCTCTCACGGATCTCCGCGGCGCGCGTGAGCATGTTGCGCATCCGATCGAAGGACATCGTGGAGTTGTTGTTCTCGTTCACGGCTCGGTGCCTTCGTCCAGGGGAGGGGAGACCTCCGGGAGCCTAACCGCGTTGGGGTGGGGGGTTGTAGCAGCCCCCGGGCGGGACCGCCCGTTGCGGCCTAGCATGTACTCCGTTCGAGTTACGGCGGCCGATCCTACCTGGGGGTAACTCAAAGGTCGTTCGTGACAGCGAGGAGTGAGCATCCGCCGTGTGAGTGACTAAAGTTCCCGCTGTGGTTGCGGAAAGTTCTGCATCACGGATGAACAACGACGTGTGAGCAACCTGAACGAGTGGTTCTGGACACACTCGGTCAAATGCCGGTGATCATACCGCGTCATGATCGTTCCGGTCCGGACCGCCGTGGCGTGTCGGCGGTATACGGTGACGGCCATGCCGACCCCGCTTACCCACGAGGCCCTGCGCGGTGCCCCCAAGGTGCTGCTGCACGACCACCTCGACGGTGGCCTCCGCCCCCAGACGGTGATCGAACTCGCCGACGCCTGCGGCCACCAGGGCCTGCCCACCACCGACCCCGTCGCGCTGGGCAACTGGTTCCGCGACAACGCCAACTCCGGCTCGCTGGTCCGCTACCTGGAGGGCTTCGCGCACACGTGCGGCGTCATGCAGGACGAGGAGGCACTGGTGCGGGTGGCCTCCGAGGCCGTCCAGGACCTGGCCGCCGACGGCGTGGTCTACGCCGAGATCCGCTACGCGCCCGAGCTGTTCACCGAGCGCGGGCTGAGCCTGGAGCAGGCCGTGGAGGCCGTGCAGGAGGGCTTCCGGCAGGGGCGCGAGGCGTCGGGCGGGAAGATCCGCGTCGGCACGCTGCTGTGCGCCATGCGCCAGAACGACGGCTGGCAGCGCATCGCCGACCTGGTCGTGCGCTACCGGGACGCGGGCGTGGTCGGCTTCGACATCGCGGGCCCCGAGGCGGGCTTCCCGCCGAGCCGGGAGCTGTCCGCGTTCGAGTACCTGCGGCGGGAGAACGCCCACTTCACCATCCACGCGGCCGAGGCCGCGGGCGCCGAGTCGGCGTGGGAGGCCGTGCAGCTGGCGGGCGCCGAGCGCCTGGGCCACGGCGTGCGGCTGGCCGAGGACATCAAGGGCGACGAGGTGGGCCGGCTCGCGGCCTACGTGCGGGACCGCCGGATCGCGCTGGAGATGTGCCCCACCTCGAACGTGCAGACCGGCGCGGTCGCCTCGCTGGCCGAGCACCCCATCAAGCGGATGCACGAGCTGGGCTTCCGGGTCACCGTCAACACCGACAACCGGCTGATGAGCGACGTGACGCTGACCGGCGAGTTCGCCACCGTCGTCGAGCAGTTCGGCTTCGGCGCGGACGACCTGCGCAAGTTCACGGTCAACGCCGCCAAGGCCGCGTTCCTGCCGCACGAGGAGCGCCGCGCCCTGATCCGGGACGTCATCGAGCCCGGCTACGCCGCGCTGTGACGCGGGAGGGGGCGGTCCGGCGGACCGCCCCCCGTCCGGCTCAGTGGACCCTGAGCCGGTCCTCGAACTGCGCCACCAGCGTGCGCCACGCGGTGACCTCGTCGTCGAACGGCGCGCTCGGCGCGAGCCGCGTGGGGTCCGGCTTGAGCACGTAGTTCACCAGCCAGCCCAGCCGCTCCGAGCCGTTGAGCCGCACCTTCACCTGGTCGTCACCGGCCCACTCGCCGGCGTCCTCCAGCAGCTCCACCGCGAGGTCGAGCTGCGTCGGGTCCACCGCGTCCGGCCCCTCGGCGATGTCCTCGTCCAGGCCGGTGAACACGTAGACGTTGTCCGGGTCGACCTCGACCTCCAGGTCGCCGCCGGTCGCCTTGGTGACCAGCTCGCCCCAGGTGGAGACCTCGGCGAGGTCGTTGTCGTCGGCCTCGACGATGAACCGCGCCAGCGCGCGCGGGGACCCGAACACGTCGATGCGGCCCTTGCGGCCCAGGAACACCGGCTGGTCGTCCAGGTAGCAGCGGAGCGTGTAGTACTCGCCCGCCCCGGTGATGACCTTGATCGGGTCGATGCCGACCTCGCCCCAGAACCCGACGGGCTCCTCGCCGTCCTCGTCCTCGTCGTCGCCCTCGGCGCCCACGGCGGCGGCGTTGGCCGCCTCGAACTCGGCCAGCTCCTCCTGGGCGACCTCCAGCGCCTTCCCGTCGACCTCCGGCGTGGTGACGACGCCGTCGATCGCGTCGAGCACGTCGTCCCACCGCTCGGCCACGACCCGCGCCAGCTCGGTCCACAGCGCCTGGCCCTCGCGACCGGTGAACGGCAGCGTGCCCTGCGGCAGCAGCGCGAAGCCGTCCGCCGAGTCCAGGACCTCGTGCACCTTCTCCAGGTCGCACACGTCGGCCAGCGACCGCACGATCGACACCACGTCGGCCAGCTCGCCGATGACCCACGTGTCGGGCTCCTCGGCGACCAGCTCCGGCACGCCGACCAGGTCGAACTGGTGGTTGTCGTCCGGCGACAGCTCGCCGACGCCCAGGCCCGGCACCACGTGCCACGCCGGGTGGTCGACCAGGTCGTGCTCCTCGGCCTTGCGCACGAACGCCGCGAGGTGCGCGGCGTCGGGGAAGGCGTACAGGTCCTCCTCGTGGCCGAGGAATGCCTCCCACTCCTCGCCCTCTTCCCGCCAGCGCGGTGCCCACAGGGTGACGACATCACCCTGGGTGAGCCCCAGCTCGATCGGGACGATGTCCTGTGCCATCCGACCTCCCGGTCCCGCCATGCCCCTTTGCGATGCGGGGGCAAGAGTACGGGGTCGATCAGTTCCTACTGCCGTTGACCACGGAACGGGTCGGCGAAGTAGTCGTCGTCATCGTCGAACGCGTCGGGGCGGGGACGCGGTGCGGTGCGCCTCGCCTGCTGTCGCCAGGTGCGCGGAGGGGGTGGCGGCGAGGGCGGTGAGGTGCGCGGAGGGGGTGCCGGGGTGCCGTGCGGGGTGGTCGTGGCGGTGCGGAACGGCGGTGGGCCGGCGAACGCCTCGACGGCCGTGGCCAGGCCGTCGCCCAGGGCCTTGGCCAGCTCGTTGTAGCTCTTCTGCGCCGCCGCGTCGGTGGCCAGCCGGGCGGTCTCCACGACCAGGCGGCCGACCGCGCCCGGGCCCTGCGCCAGGGCCGCCGGGTGCAGGTCGAGCGAGACCAGCTCGCCGGTCGCGGTCGCGGTGGCGCGGGCCAGGCCGGTGGGGTGCTCGGCGGTGCCGGTGGTGCGGGCCAGCACGTCGGTCAGCGCCTCGGCGGCGGCGAGCCGCTGCTCCTGGGTCACCGCGGCCCCCTCGGGTACGTGCCACCGAAGTCGTCGTCCGGGCCGCGTTCGAAGCCCAGCTCGGTCAGCGCCCGCATGGTCGCCGGGTCGGCCACGCGCTCCAGCACGCGGTGCGCCCGGTCGGCGGCGTCGCGCGACGCCGCCGCGGCGACCCGCAGGATCTCGTCGGCCAGCGCCCGGGGGCCCAGGGCGAGCGCCGCCGGGGTCACCCGGACCTCCTGGGGCGGGCCGCCGGGTGCCGCCACGACGGTGACCGCGCCGTCCGGTGACGACGCCCGGCCGCGCACCGGTCCGGTGCGCGCCAGGTGCTCGCCGATCCGCTGCCGGGTGTCGGCGACCCGCCGGGCCGCCCGCTCCGCCTCGTCCACGTCCTCAGCCCGTCGGTCGGTAGAAGCCCATGAAGGCCATGCCGATGTTGTCCGTGCGGACGGGGTTGACCTGCACCGGGTCGCCCGCCTCCACCATCTGCCCGTTGCCGATCACCATGGCCACGTGCCCGTCCCACACCACCAGGTCGCCGGGCAGGAGCTGGCCGGGCGGCACGGAGGCGCCCATCGCCTGCGAGGACGCGGGGCGCGGGATGTCGAAGCCCGCGTTCCGGTACGCCCACTGGGTCAGGCCGCTGCAGTCGGTGCCCTGCGGCGGGTTCGCGCCGCCCCAGACGTACGGGGTGCCGAGCGCGGACAGGGCGTTGCGCACGGCCCGCGCGGCGATCTCGTTGGGTGCCTCGGCGCTGCTGCCGTCGGGCAGGTTCACGCCCACGCCGGTGCCCGGCTGCGGTGGGATGGCCACCGGGAGGCGCGGGCCGACCGGGCCGCCGCCACCTCCGCCGCCGGAACCGCCGCCGCCACCACCGGAACCGCCACCGCCGCCGGAACCGCCGCCGGTGCCGCCACCGGAGCCGTTGGTGCCGCCGTCGGCGGAGGAGGCGGACGTCGTGCCGGTCGCCTCGGCGCCGATGGGGTCGCCCAGGCCGGCGAACGAGGGCTGTTCGAGGCCCTGGAGCTTCGTGACGGCGGCGGTCAGCTCGGTGCGGACCCGCTCCAGCTCCCGCCCGGTCCTGCCCTCGTACTCGCGGGCCTTGGCGGTCACCTCCGCCGCCACCGCGAGCACCGCGCCCAGGCCGCCGAACAGCGACACCGCGGCCGCCGCCGCCAGCCGGGGCTGCGCCCAGCCGGTGAACTCGTCGATCAGGCCCTGGACGGCGGTCTTGCCGGAGTCGACCGCGTTCACCGCCTCGGTGGCGGCCTGCCGGGTGGTCGTCGCGTTGCGCGCCAGGGTGCCCACGCCGGTGGAGAACGCGCTCACCCGCTGCTGGAACGCGGTGGCCCGGTCGCCGTACCAGTCGGCGAGGGCGGCGTTCGCCGCGCCGGTGTGCCTGCCGTCCAGCTCGGTCAGCGCCGTCGAGGCGCGGCCGAACGCGTCCGCGGCGCGGGTGGCGCCGCCGGTGTCGCCCTCCAGCTTGGCCAGGTGGTCCTTCATGGGCCGGACCAAGGCCGCCAGGAAACCGCCGACGTCCACGTCAGACCCGGTAGGCCCGGCCGAGGTCGGCGCCGTGCCGCGCCTCCTGCTCCGCGTACGCCGCGCCGGCGCCGCGCGCCGCCTCGGCGAGGCCCGACAGCGCGGCCGCGGCGGCGGCCACACCGTCCACTTGGGCCTGTGCCGCGCGCTGGAACGCCGCGCCCAGGCCGACCTCGTCGCCGAGCGGGCCGAAGCCGCCCGCGCCCACCGAGGTCGTGCCCGCCAACGTCGACGTGCCGACCGCGCCCAGCTCGTCCGCCAGCCCCGCGGCCGTGCCGCCGTACGCCGACAGCGCGGCGGTGTCGACGCCGAAACCCCGTTCCACGCCCCGTCCCCCTCGTGTTGCGGTCCCCGTGCGAGGAGCGATCCTGCCCCATCCGGGGGCTGGACGTGCGGCGTTCCGGCAGATCGTGCCCGATGGGCGGTACCCCGGGCGCCCGGCTTGAGGTGATCATGTCGGGGTGGGTGTTCTGCGCCACTGGGCCAGGATCGCGGCGTGGCTGGAGGACCACGCCCCCGCGACCGCGCGGGCGTTCGTGCCCCCGGAGGGCGAGGCCGCGGTCGAGGCGCTGGTGGCCGGCACGGGGCTGGAGCCGCCCGCGGAGCTGCGCGCGTGGTGGTCGGTGTGCGGTGGCACGGCCGACCTGGCCTACGCCGAGGTGCTGCCGCCCTTCTACACGCCGCTGGGCCCGTCGGACGCGTTGCGCTCGTGGCGGTTGAAGCAGCGGTTCTGGCCCGCCGAGCGGGACACCGGGGCGGGTGAGCCGACGGTGGGCTTCCACCCGCGGTGGCTGCCGATCGCGTTCGACGGGTGCGGTGACGCGCTGGCGCTGGACCTGCGGCCGGGCGCGCGGTGCGGGTGCGTGGTGGAGTGGGACCGCGAGGCGGGCGGGATGGTGGCGCCCGAGTGGGCGGGCCTGGAGGAGATGCTGGACCGGATCGCCACGGCCCTGGAGCGCCGCGGCCGGCTGGGCCACTGCGAACCCCTGGTCGACTCGGCCGGCCGGCTGGGCTGGCGCACCGACTGACACACCGTCGGGTGACCCGGCGTGCCGACCACCGGTTCTTGCCGTTGGCTCCGGGGCAGGTCGTCGTCCTCCCCGGGAGTGGAACATGCGGATCAACCGGCTCGCGGCCGCGGTGGCGGCGCCGGCGGTCGTCCTCGGCGGCACGCCGGCGCTCGGCGCGGGCGTCGCGGTGAACCCGCTGCGGCCGGTCGCGCCGGACGACGTCGCGGCCGACCCGAGCCACGGGTTCCTGGTGCTGGTGGAGACCGGCGCGGAGCTGAACGAGAACGAGACCGAGGGCCCGGTGGCGGTCGGCGGCGACGTGCGGTTCCGCACCTGCAACGCGGGGCCGGACAACCCCGGCACCTACGTGCTGCCCGGTGACGACCGGCCGACCAGCCTGGTCGTGGGCGGGCGCCTGGACTTCGCGGGCAGCCCGGCGGGCGCGCGGCTCACCGTGCTCAACCAGTCGTACGCCAAGGTCGGGGACCTGTCCGGGGCGGACGTGCTGCCCTCCGGCGGGGGTCACGTTCGTGGTGCCGTCGGGCGGCGACCCGGGCGGCGGGCCCGCGCCGGCCGTGCAGACCTCGCAGCCGGCCGCGTCGGTGGGCGGGGCTTCCGGGTTCGACTTCGCGTCGCTGTTCGCCACCTACCGGGGGATCGCCGCGGAGGTGGCCCGGTGCCCGTCGACGGTGGTGCTGCGGGACCAGAACGGCCGCGGGCCGTGGAACGGGACCGACCCGAACGCCACGGGCTCCAGCCGGGCCTGAACGTGCTCACGCTGACCGGCGCGTAGCTGGAGGCCCTGGACAACCTCGGCACGTGCTGTGGAACTTCACCACCCCGGGGACGATCACGGTGTGGGGCACGGTGTACGCGCCCGGCGCCGCCCTGGCCGACCGGAGCGACGCCAACATCGGGGGCGCGGTGGTCCGCTCGCTGGTGCACGGCGGGACGGTGGGCGGCAGCGGCGGCGAGATCCACTACGCGCCGTTCGAGGACGCCGTGACGTGTGGCAGCACCACCACCACGACCACGGACGGGTTGACGGCTCCCACCACGACGTCGGTGGGGCAGGGGCCGGTGGAGCGCCCGGACGAGCTGGCCGGCACCGGTGCCCGGGTGGGCGGCCCCGTGCTGCTGGGCGGCGCGCTGGTGGTGGCCGGCGCGGCCCTGCCGGCGCTGGCCCGGCACCCCCGCCCGTTCCCCCGGCCGGGTGACGTTCCCGGGCGGCGCGGCCGTGCGTTCGGCCGGAACCGGGGTACCCGGTGGCCATGACCAGCTACCAGTACCGAGCGCCGGTCGACCTGGGCGCGGACGAGCTGTTCCGGTTCCTGGCGCGCCCCGAGAGCCTGCCGCAGCACCTGCCCGGCCTGGCCGGGTCGACCCCGCGGGTGGACGCCGGGCGCCGCGCGGTGTCCTGGGACGAGAACGGCTACCGGGGTGAGCTGGTCGTCGTCGAGGAGGGGCCCGGGCGCAGCGAGGTCGCGATCGCGGTGAAGACCGAGCGGGAGGGCGACGTCCGGCGCGAGCTGGAGGAGGCCGTGGCGGCGCTGGTGCACCGGGCCGTCGGCGAGGCCGAGTCGAGCGCGACCGCGGACGAGAACCAGTGGTACTGATGTGACGCACATCACTCCCTGGTGAGAACCGTTCCCCGCGAGCGGTCGTCTTGCCGGGTGTGGACGAGGAGCAGCTGGTCCGCGCGGTCGCCCGCGGTGACCGCGCGGCCTTCGAGGAGCTCTACCGGCGCACGTCGCCGTGGCTCGCCGTGCGCCTGCGCCGCCGCTGCACCGACGACCAGGTCGTCGCCGAGGTGATGCAGGAGACCTACCTGGCGGTGTGGCGGGGTGCCGGGTCGTTCGCGGGTGCCGCGGCCGGCGGTTCGGCGGTCGGCTGGCTGTGGACGATCGCGGCGCGCCGGCTGGTCGACGCCTTCCGCCGCCGGGCCCGCCACGACCGGCCGCTGCCCGCGCCCGCCCCCGCGCCCGCCGCCGAGGACGAGGTGCTGGCCGGCGCGCTGGGCGACCAGGTCGGCGGCGCGCTGCGCGACCTCGCGCCCGAGCTGCGGCAGGTGCTCCAGGCGATGGTCCTGGACGGGCTGACCGTGCGCGAGACCGCCGTGCTGCTCGGGGTGCCCGAGGGCACCGTCAAGACCCGCGCCCGGCGGGCCCGGATCGCCATGCGGGAGGCACTGTCGTGAACGAGCACGCGTCCGCCGAGCTGATCGCCCGCTACGCGGCGGGCGCCGAGCTGCCCGCCGACCGGCTGTGGGCGGTCGAGGCGCACCTGGAGACCTGCGAGCTGTGCCGGCTGCGGCTGGCCGACGCCGCGCCGCCGGAGGTCACCGGGCTGACCGCGGCGGTGTGGGCGGGGCTGGAGCCCGCCGGGCAGCCCGCGCCGGTGCGCCGCCGGCCGGGCTGGTGGGTGACGCCCGCGGTGGCCCCGTGGCTGGTGATGACCGGGCTCGTGGTCCTCGCCACCCTGTTCCTGGACTTCGTGGCGCCCCGGGACGAGATGCCGCCGGTGCTGCTGCTGCTCGCGCCGGTCGTGCCCGTGCTGGGCGTGGCGGGTGCGTGGACGCGGGCGCTCGACCCGGCCCACGAGCTGGTCGCGTCCACCGCGCGGGCCGGGCTGGAACTGGTGCTGCGCCGGACCCTGGCCGTGCTGGTGGTGGTGCTGCCCGCGCTGCTGCTGGGCGGCCGGCTGGTCGGCGCGTCACCCGCCGACTGGCTGCTGCCGAGCCTGGCCGTCACCTCGGTGGCGCTCGCGCTGGGCAGCGTGGTCGGCGTGCGCCGGGCCGCCGTCGCCACGGCCGTCGCGTGGGTGGCGTTCGTGGTGGGCCCGGCGCTGGTGCTCGGCGTGGTGCCGGTCGTGCTCGTGCCCGGCGCGGCGGCGGGGTGGGCGGTGGCGCTGGTCGGGGGCGCCACCGCCGTGTTCTTCAGGTCCGCGTCCTACGCGCGGCCGTGACGGGGGAGGGGACGGATGGTGCGCGCGGTGGGCGCGGCGGAGGTCGCGCCGACGGAGTACGCCTGGCAGGTGCGGGCGGAGGGCCTGCGCGTGCGCGCGGGCAGGCGGATCGCGGTCGACGGGCTCGACCTGCGACTGGGCCGCGGCGTGCACGGGCTGCTCGGGCCCAACGGCGCGGGCAAGACCACGCTGATCCGGTCGCTGGCCACGGTGCTGCGGCCCGCGTCGGGCGTGCTGGAGCTGTTCGGGCGGTCGGTGTCCGGGCGGGTCGACCTGCGGTCGCCGCGCCGCGGCCTCGGCTACCTGCCGCAGGACTTCGGCTACTACAAGCGGTTCACCGTCCGCGAGTTCGTCGAGTACGTGGCGTGGCTCAAGGAGATGCCCGCCCGGGACGTCCCCGGCGCGGTGCAGCGGGCCGTCGAGCGGGTCGGCCTGGCCGAGCGGGCCGACGACCGGCTCAAGACGCTCTCCGGCGGCATGGTCCGGCGGGCCGGCATCGCGCAGGCCATCGTCAACGACCCGGAGCTGCTGCTGCTCGACGAGCCCACGGCCGGGCTGGACCCCGGGCAGCGGGTGAGGTTCCGGGAGCTGCTGCAGGAGCTGGGCGAGGACTCGTGCGTGGTGGTGTCGACCCACCTGGTCGAGGACGTGGCCGCGGCCTGCGCGGACGTGGTGCTCATGGCCGCGGGCAGGCTGGTGTTCCAGGGCACGCCCGCCGAGCTGGCCGCCGCGGGTGGGCCGGACGACGTGGGCGACAGCCCCATCGAGCGCGGCTACTCGGCGCTGCTCGGCGGTGCCTGGTGAGGATCGTCGGGATCGAGCTGCGGCGGACCTCGGCGCTGCTGCTGGGCGGCCTGGTGCTGCTGGTCGTGGTCTGGCTGCTGTACTGGGGACCGCCGGCGAAGGGCGGCACGGCGTGGGTGCGCCAGTGGTCGTCGATGGCCGGCTGGATCCGGTACATGCTGGTCTTCGCCTGGCCGCTGGCCGTCGGCGGCGGTGCGCTGCTGGGGCTGCGGGACCGGCGCTCGGGGGTGGAGGAGCTGTTCGGCTCCACGCCCCGGCCGCGCTCGCACCGGCTGCTGCGGACGCTGGCGGCGGTGGCCGTGGCGCTCGGGGGCGCGTACCTGGTGGTGGTGGCCGTCGGGGCGGTGCAGCTCCCGGCCGCCACCACGTACTTCCACTGGGGCTGGCTGCCGGTGGTGCTGGTCGGGGTGCTCGCGCTGGTCGCGGGTGCCTGGCTGGGGGTCGGCCTCGGGCGGGTGGTCCCGTTCCCGCTGACGCCGCCGGTCGCGGCGGTGGCCGCGCTGGCGCTGATGGTCCCGGTGGTGGGGCCCGGGGCGGAGGAGCGGGTGCCGTGGACGCTGCTCGGGCCCACCGTGCCGTCGCCCCGGGACCTGTACGTCCGGGTGGCCGGGTCGGTGAACCTCGGGCAGGCGGTGTGGTTCGCCGGGGTGGCGCTGGCCGGGGTGCTGCTGTGCGTGGCGCGCCGGTGGTGGTCGGCCGCGCTGCCGGTGCTGGTGGCCGGTGCGGTGGCGGTGGCGGTGCTGCCGGCCGGGGCGGACGGGGCTCTGTCACCCGATCCGGTGGCGGCCGAGGTGGTGTGCGCGGACGGGTTGTGCCTGACGCGGGTGCACGAGGGCGAGCGGGCCGCGTTGGCCGGGCCGGCGCGCGAGGCGTTGCGGTTGCTGGGGAAGCTGCCGTCGCCGCCCGTCGAGGTGCGCGAGGTCGCCGGGCGCGCGCCGACCGGGGCGGAGACGCGTGGTGCGGAGGCCGCGGACGTGCTGTGGGTGCACCTGGACGAGGTCTTCTACTTCGGCTTCTCGCCGTTGGCGCCCGATCTGGTGGTGGGGGCGCTGGTCGCGGGGGCCGGGACGCGGCGGTGCGGCGGGTTGCCCGAGGAGGCCGGACTGCGGGAGGACACGGCGCGGTGGGTCATGACCGCGTGGGTGACCGGTGGGTTCCGCAAGCCGTCGGAGGTGTCGCAGTGGGTGCCGGAGGGGGCCGACGAGCGGGCGGTGGCGGCTTGGGGGGCGTTGCGGGCGGTGCCGGTGGCGGAGCAGGCGGTGCGGGTGCAGGCGGCTCGGGAGGCGCAGGCGGCCTGTTCCGGCGATCCGCTGGCGGTGCTGGTGGGGGAGGCGGCGTGACCCGCTGGCTCGTCCTCCACGCCCGCGCCCGCCGGGTGCCCGCCGCGACCGCCACCGCCGTCGTCGCCACCGGCCTGGTCGGCCTCCTCGCCCAACCCGGCGGCGACCCGCGCCTGACCTCGTTCGCCGCCGCCGTCGGGGTGGCGGCCGTCGCGGTCGGGTTCGGCGGGCACGACCCGGAGCTGGAGCGCACCGCCGCGTTCGGCTGGCCGCCCCGCCGGGCCGCCCACCTGCTGCTCGGCGCGGCCCTGGTCGCGGGGCTGCTGCTGGCCGTGGGGCTGGTCGCCGACCCGGTGGCGCCGGGGGCGTTCGTGCTGCGCGACGTGGTCGGGCTCGCCGGGCTGGCCGCGCTCGGCGCGTGCCTGTTCGGCTCGCGCGCGGCCTGGGCGCCGCCGGTGGCCTGGACCGGTGTCACGTTCGTGGTGCCCGCCGGCGAGGACTGGGCGGACCACCTGCTCGGCTGGCCCGTGCAGCCCGCCGGCACGACCGCGGCCACCGCGGCCGCGGTCGTGCTGGGCTGCGCGGGGCTGCTGGCCTACAGCGCGTTCGGCTGCCGCCGTTAGACGCCCATCGGGTGCCAGACCGTCTTCGTCTCCACGAACGCCCGCAGCCGGGCCAGGTCCGGCTCGCGGGTGAAGTCCTCGCCGGCGCGCACGCGCAGCACCCGCTTCACCGTGCCCGCGGCGGCCCGCTCCAGGTCCGCCCGGGTCGACTCGGGCGCGCCCGTCGGGTCCAGCGCGTTGACGTCGGCGTGCGAGGCGAGCCACGGCGCGATCTCCGCGGTCCGCCCGGTCAGCACGTTCACCACGCCGCCGGGCAGGTCGGAGGTGGCCAGCACCTCCGACAGGGTGACCGCGGGCAGCGGCCGGTCCTGCGAGGACACCACCACCGCGGTGTTGCCGGTGGCGATCACCGGCGCCACCACGCTGACCAGCCCGAGCAGCGACGACTGCTGGGGCGCCAGCACCGCCACCACGCCGGTCGGCTCCGGCACGGAGAACGAGAAGTACGGCCCGGCCACCGGGTTCGCCCCGCCCAGCACGGGCGCGACCTTGTCGGTCCACCCCGCGTACCAGACCCACCGGTCGATCGCCGCGTCCACCAGGGACTGCGCCTTCTTCACCGCCACGCCCTCGGCGGCGGCCACCTCGGCGGTGAACTGCTCCCGGCGGCCCTCCAGCACCTCGGCCACCCGGTAGAGCACCTGCCCGCGGTTGTACGCGGTGGCGCCCGACCAGCCGGGGAACGCCTTGCGCGCCGCGGCCACCGCGTCCCGGGCGTCCTTGCGCGAGCCCTGCGCGGCGTTGGCCAGGAACGCGCCCTTGGCGTCGGTCACCGGGTAGGAGCGGCCCGACTCCGACCGCGGGAACGCGCCGCCGATGTAGAGCTTGTACGTCTTCGCGACCGAGATCCGATCAGACATCGAGGTACGCCTCCAGCCCGGTGCGGCCGCCCTCGCGGCCGAAGCCCGACTCCTGGTAGCCGCCGAACGGGGCGGTCGGGTCGAAGCGGTTGAACGTGTTGGCCCACACCACGCCGGCGCGCATCTTCTGCGCCGCCCACAGGATCCGCGAGCCCTTCTCGGTCCAGATACCCGCGGACAGCCCGTACGGCGTGTTGTTCGCCTTGGCCACCGCCTCGTCGGGCGTGCGGAAGGTCAGCACCGACAGCACCGGCCCGAAGATCTCCTCGCGCGCGATCCGCATCGCCTGCGACACGTTGGAGAACACCGTCGGCGCGAAGAAGAAGCCCTTGTCCGGCAACGGGCACGACGAGGTCCAGCGCTCGGCGCCCTCGGCCTCGCCGGACGACGCCAGCTCCTGGATCTTCACGAGCTGCTCGCGCGAGTTGATCGCGCCCACGTCGGTGTTCTTGTCCAGCGGGTCGCCGACGCGCAGCGCGGACACGCGCACGCGCAGCTTCTCCAGCAGCTCGTCGGCCACCGACTCCTGCACCAGCAGGCGCGAGCCGGCGCAGCACACGTGGCCCTGGTTGAAGAAGATGCCGTTGACGATGCCCTCGACGGCCTGGTCCAGCGGCGCGTCGTCGAACACGATGTTGGCGGCCTTGCCGCCCAGCTCCAGGGTCAGCTTGCGGCCGGTGCCGGCGAGCTGCCGCTGGATGGTCTTGCCGACGTCCGTCGAACCGGTGAACGCGACCTTGTCCACGTCCGGGTGGGACACGACCGCGGCGCCGACGTCACCCGCGCCGGGCAGGACGTTGACCACGCCGGGCGGCAGGTCGGCCTGCTGGATGATCTCCGCGAGCACCAGCGCGGTCAGCGGCGTGGTCTCCGCGGGCTTGAGCACCACGGTGTTGCCGCAGGCCAGCGCGGGCGCGATCTTCCACGCCGCCATCAGCAGCGGGAAGTTCCACGGGATCACCTGGCCGGCCACGCCCAGCGGGCGCGGGTCCGGGCCCAGGCCGGCGTGGCCGAGCTTGTCCGCCCAGCCCGCGTGGTAGAAGAAGTGCGCGGCGGCCGTGGGCACGTCCACGTCCCGCGACTCCCTGATCGGCTTGCCGTTGTCCAGCGACTCCAGCACGGCCAGCTCGCGCGCGCGTTCCTGGACCAGCCGGGCGATGCGGAAGATGTACTTCGCCCGCTCGGCGCCGGGCATCCGGCCCCACACCCGGTCGTAGGCGCGGCGCGCGGCCTTCACGGCCCTGTCCACGTCGGCGGCGGTGGCCGTGGAGACCTCGGCCAGCACCTCCTCGGTGGCGGGGTTGACCGTCTTCAGCGGTTCGCCGCCGCCCTCGACGAACTGGCCGTCGACGAACATCCGGTAGGTCGGCTTGAGGTTCGCGATGTCCCGCGACTCGGGCGCGGGCGCGTATTCCCACATGGTCAGTCCACCGTCACGTAATCGGGGCCGCTGTAGTGGCCTTCCAACTGGGTGCGCCGCTGCATCAGCAGGTCGTTGAGCAGCGTCGAGGCGCCGAACCGGAACAGCTCGGCGGTCAGCCACTCCGGGCCGGCCACCTCGTGCACGGCCACCAGGTACTTGATCGCGTCCTTGGTGCTGCGGATGCCGCCCGCGGGCTTGACGCCCCGCAGCTGCCCGGTCTGGGTGCGCCAGTCGCGCACGGCCTGGAGCATCACGTGGGTGACCGGCAGCGTCGCCGCGGGCGAGACCTTGCCGGTGGAGGTCTTGATGAAGTCGCCGCCCGCGAGCAGCGCGAGCCACGAGGCGCGGCGCACGTTGTCGTAGGTGGCCAGCTCGCCGGTCTCCAGGATGACCTTCAGGTGCGCGTCGCCGCAGGCGTGCTTGACCTGCACGATCTCGTCGAACACCTGCCCGTAGCGGCCGGAGAGGAACGCGCCCCGGTCGATCACCATGTCGATCTCGGTCGCGCCCGCCTCCACGGCGAAGGCGGTGTCCTCCAGCTTGACCTTGAGGCTGGAGCGGCCCGACGGGAACGCGGTGGCCACGCTGGCCACGCCGATCCCGGTGCCCCGCAGCTCCCCGACGGCCGTGGCGACCATGTCCGGGTACACGCACACCGCGGCGACCTTCGGCACGTCCGGGTTGTCCGGGTCGGGCCGGCGGGCCTTCGCGGCCAGCGACCGCACCTTGCCGGGGGTGTCCGCGCCCTCCAGCGTGGTCAGGTCGACCATGCCGATCGCCGCGTCGATGGCCCACAGCTTCGCGGCCTTCTTGATGCTGCGCGTGCCCAACCCGGCCGCGCGCTGTTCCACGCCGACCTGGTCCACACCGGGCAGCCCGTGCAGGAACCGGCGCAGCGACGCGTCGTCGCGGACGGCGTCCGCGAGCGCCGGGGGCAGCGACGGCGATGTCGTTGGAGCAGCCATGCCGCCGAGTCTAGGCGGACTGGGACGGCCGTCCTAAGTGAGGACGTTTCGCCTGTTCAGGGGGTTGTTCAGTCCTCGATCTCGGGGTGCTTGACCTTTTTCTTCTTCGGCCGCTTCACCTCGACCCCGCCCATCATCGCGAACCCGGTGACCCGCACCACGGGCCCGCCCGGGACGGTCGGCTCGCCCTTGTGCGTGCTGTCCTCGAACGCGCCCATGAAGCCGATCCCGTCGACCCGCACGGTCACGTCCGGCGGCACGATCACCTCGATGCCGCCCATGAGCGCGTAGGCGTTGATCGTGGTCTCCTGCTGCGCGAACCGCGCCCTGGTCAGGTCGATCACCACCCCGCCCATGATCGCGACCGCGTTGTGCGTCACCGGCACCACCCAGTCGCCGCGCCGCTCGACGCCCGACCAGAACGCGAAGGAGTTCGCCGACCCCGGCGTGCCGCCGACGCGCGAGGCGGGCAGGTGCTGCTGGACCGGCGTGGGCAGGAGCGCGGGCGAGGGGATGCCGAGGTCGGCCGTCAGCGGCACGAGGTCGCCGTAGGTCTTGGCGGCGTAGGCGGAGGCCAGGCGCTCGTCCAGCTCGTGGAGGTCCAGCCTGCCCTCCCCGTGGGCCCGCTGGAGCACCTGGGCGACCTTCTCGCGGTCGGCGTCCGAGGCGCGCATCTGACGGGGGTCCGGGACCAACTCGTCGCTCACCCGGGTGAGTCTAGGAGTCGGGGGAACGGGTGACGACCGGTTCCGCCCAGCCGGTCGGCAACGGTTCGAGGTCTTCCGGTGCGTGGGCCCGCACCGGGGCCGGCTCGTGCGGGTTCCGCGGCTGTGCCACCAGCAGCCGCCCGTCCGGGCTGAACACCGGGTCGTTCCCGTGGACGTCCTGGAACACCGCCCCGGTCCGCACGTCCACCAGGCGGATCCGGTCGGAGCCGCCCAGCGCCACGGTCAGGCCGGCGGTTTGGTGGTGGTGGTGTCCCGCACGCTGACCAGGTCCGAGCCTTCGCAACCGGCGGCGGCCCGGGCCTTGAGCACCTGGACGCCGGCCGCGCGGAACGCCGGGTCCGGGCTGCGCAGCAGGACGACGTCGTCCGGGCCCGCTTCGGCGAACGGGTCGTTGACCTCCTCGCGGATCTCCTGCGCCGGGCGGTTGAGCAGGACGCGCGTGCCGAACGCGCCGACCGCCGGGTCGCCCGGCACCGCGGCGAGGGCGGTGGC
The DNA here is from genome assembly GCF_009498035.1 of Saccharothrix syringae. NCBI lineage: Bacteria > Bacillati > Actinomycetota > Actinomycetes > Pseudonocardiales > Pseudonocardiaceae > Saccharothrix > Saccharothrix syringae. Next base: position 10,167,634 of record NZ_CP034550.1, on the reverse strand, counting down.
GTCGTGCTGGTCGGTGGCCACCGGGAGCGCCGTTCTCCGGCCCGCCGAGGTCGGCAGGTGGGGGACAACCGGGTCATCCGCGAAGCCTAGGTGGGTCGGGCCCGGTTGACGACGCGTCGCCACCACCTCGTCCCCACCCGCTCGGCGGGCGTGACCGGTGGGGCGGGGTCGATCGGCAGCGGCCCCAGGTCGCCGCGGTCCCGGGCCCAGACGCGCGGGGGGCCGTTCCGGTCGGAGACCGCCGCGAACCGCCCGTCGGGGCTGAAGTCCAGGTGTTCGAGGTCGGTCTCCAGGCGGAACGCCCTCGTGCGGGTCGGCAGGTCCCACAGCTCCAGCCCGTGGTGCGCGTGGACCGCGAGCGTGCTGTCGTCCACGAAGACCGGGCCGGGCTCCCGGAGCGCCGACGGCGTGTGCAGTTCCGCGACCGGTGCCCAGTCGACGGTCCGCAGCACGACGGTCGCCGTGGAGGAGGACAGCGCCACCAGGCCGCCGTCCGGGCTCAGGCCCATCGCTTCGGCTTCCCGGAGCGGGTGGCGCGCGATCAGCTGCCGGGTCGAGGTGTCGAAAAGCTCGACCCGCAGCATTTCGTCCCTCGGCATGCCGATCACGGCGAGCCGGGGTGACGACCGGCTGACGTCGACCGCCCAGACGCCCTCCCACGCGGGTGGCGCGGACTGCCAGGTGCCGTCCGCCGCCTCCCAGAGGGAGAGGGTGCCGGGCCGCCAGGCGACCAGGAGCCCGCCGTCGTGGCTGAACCGCAGGTACCGCGCGAGGGCGGGCAGGAACCGGACCTCGTGCCAGGCCGCCGTCGACCGCAGCGAGATGCCCCTGGGACCGGCCACCGCGAGCAGGTGCCCGTCCGGGCTGAAGGCACGTGGGCGGTCGTGCCGGGGTAGCCGGGACGCGGGTTGCCAGGTCCTGGTGTCCCAGACGGTGCCGGCGGCCGCCAGCAGGGACGAGTCGGGGCTGAACGCCACCGGACCGCCCTTGCCGTCCAGCCGTGCGGGGAACCGGTACTCGCGGGGCGGCGCCACTGCCGGGCCGCCGGCGGCGCCCCGCAGCACGGCCGCCGCGCGTTCCGGATCCCCGAGGTCGCCCAGGGCCTTGGCGGCGGCCACCCGCACTGCCGAACCGCCGGCCGGCCGCCGGGGCGCGTGCGCGACCAGCAGGTCGCCGCTGACCACCCCGCCGCTGGTGGGCGTCTGGTGGGGCGTGAGCCGGCGCACGTGCTCGTGGACGTAGTCGTAGAGGTCCCGCGCGGTGACCGCGCCGTCGCCGTCCACGTCCGCCGCGCCCGTCCGCAGCCCCTCGACGACCACGCCGGTGAACACCGACGCGGGGCCGGTCGACACCTCCGCCGTGCCGTCGGGTTCGAAGGCGTGCTGGAGGTGGGTGGACGAGGTGATCACCGCGCAACCGCGACCCTCGACCAGCTCGGCCACGTCCACCGCGCCGCCCTTGGGCCGCATCCCGGCCGGGAACGCCCCGCTGTAGCAGCAGTCGAGCAGGACGACGACCTTGCGGCTGCGGCTCTCGTGGATCAGCTCGCGCACCAGCTCGGCCGGCACACCGGTGGTCCGCAGCCGGTCGGCGCGGGTGTCGGTGGCGGCGAAGTGCAGGCGCCCCTGCCGGTCCTTCACGCCGTGGCCGGAGAGGTAGAGCAGCACGAGGTCGTCGAGGCCGGCGGTGGCGAACAGGTCCTCGACCCGCTCCCGCACCTCCTGCGCCGGCCGGTTGACCAGGACCTGCGTCCGGAACGCCCCGATCGCCGGGTCCGCGAGCACCGCGCGAAGCGAGGCGACGTCGTGTCCCGGGGCCCGCAGGGCGCTGAACGCCGGATCCGAGTACGAATCCGTGGCGATCAGCAGCGCCGTCCTCATGGCGGTCTAGTGTGCCTGCCCATGGCCGTGTTTTCCGTGACCGTCGAGGACGAGGACCCGGTGCGCGCCGACGCGGACGCCCGCCTGCTGTTCGACGAGCTGTGGGCCCTCGACCTGGACCGCGTCGAGTTCGCCGGGAACGGTGCGGCGCCGGCCGGCAGCAAGGGCCTCGACGCCGCGTCGGTCACCACGATCGTGGTCGCCCTGGCCGGTTCGCCGGTGCTGCGCCAGGTGGCGATGGCGCTGCGGGACTGGGTGAACCGCGATTCCAAGCGCAAGCTCGTCGTCCGCGACGGCGACCGGCGGCTGGAGATCACCGGACCCGTCGACGCCGAGGGGCAGCGGGCCGTGGAAGCGTTCCTGCGCAAGGAGGTCGAGGGCTGACCGGTCGTCACCCGCCGGTCGCGACTAGCACCAGCCGCCCGGTTCCCCGGGCCAGGTGGGCCGAGGCCGACCAGCTCCCGCGGTGGAACGCGGCGTCGAGCGCGGCGCCGGTCAGGAACGGCCCGGCGGGCAGGTGGTCGCGCATCCCGTCGACCACGTCCGGCGACCTGCCCTCGTCGGTGGGGGAGTGGGCGGACACCAGCTCCTCGACCCGCGCCGCCGGCAGCTCGACCACCGCGTCGATCCAGTACGTCGAGGGACCCGGCACGTCCGCGCGGCCGCGGGTGCCGGACATCCACCGCGCGCCGGTCGTGCCGTCGAGCGCCGGGAACCGGGTGAGCAGCGGGTCGAGGTCGGTGCGCAGCTCGCCCGTGCCGGACTTCGCGGCGACGGGCGCCGGCGGCGCACCACACCCCACCGCGGCGACCAGCAGCAGCGCCCAGAGTCGGCGCATCAGTCCACCGGTCGGCGCACCGGGAGCCCGGCGGCGCGGTAGATGTCGTCGATCACGCGCAGGGTCGCCACCGCGTCGTCCGGCGTGGTCGGGAACGGTTTGCCGTGCAGCACCGCGTCCGCGAACGCCTCCAGCTGGTACTCGTAGGACGGCCGCCGGTCGAAGCGCTCGACCCGCCGGTGCCCCTTCAGCCGCACCGCCAGCCGGTGCCCACCCTGCGGCGCGAACGGGTTGAGCACGCGCACCTCGCCGTTGGCGCCCAGCACCCGCGCCGACAGCTTCAGCAGCGAGTGCGACCACATCGACGTGACCACCGTGCCGGTGTGCCCGCCGGGGAACTTCAGCTCGGCGCGCATCGCCCGGTCCACGCCCTCGCCCTTGAGCAGCGCCCGCGCCGACTTGACCTCGGGTTCGCCGCCGCCCAGCAGCCGCACCAGGTTCACCGGGTAGCACCCGGCGTCCATCAGCGCGCCACCCGCCAGCTCCAGCGAGTACCGGATGTCGGTGAACCGGGGCAGCGGGAAGCACAGCCGCGCGTCCACGTGCCGCAGCTCGCCCAGCTCGGCCACCACCTCGACCAGCCGGGCGGTCAGCGGGTGGTACCGGTAGTGGAACGCCTCCATCACCACCAGCCCGCTGTCCCGCGCCGCCGCCGCGACCCGCGCCGCCTCCTCCGCGTTGGCCGCGAAGGGCTTCTCGCACAGCACGTGCTTCCCGGCCGCCAACGCCGCCAGCGTCCACTTCCCGTGCAGCCCGTTGGGCAACGGCACGTACACGGCGTCGATGTCGGGATCGGCCAGCAACGACGCGTAGTCGTCGTGCACGCGCGCGATCCCGTGCTTGTCCGCGAACTCCCGCGCCCGCCCCGCGTCCCGGGCGGCCACCGCCGACACCACCGCGGTCCCCACCGCCCGCGCCGGCCGGACCAACGCGGCCGGCACGATCCGCGCCGCCCCCAACACACCGATCCGCACGTGATCAGCCACGGTCACGACGCTACTACCCCGGGCACCACCTCATCGGGCCCCAAACGCCGGATCTCCGGTCGGAACGCGACCCCGTCGCGGGAGGGCGGGCAAGGTGCCCGCCGCCACCGGAGAACGCCGACGAGCGCACCCGCCCGGTGACCGGCTCCGGCGAGCCCGGCCCACCGGGGACGGCCGGTGCGGGTGAGTCGGGCACCGGTCGGGGGTACCACATACTGTTCGACCATGGACGTCCTCGTCGTCGATCACCCCCTGGCCCGGGCGCGGCTGACCACCATGCGCGACGCCCGCACCGACAACGCGGCGTTCCGCGCCGCGCTGCAGGAGCTGACGGTGATGCTCGTGTACGAGGCCACCCGCTCCCTGCCGGTGGCCGAGGAGCGCGTGCACACGCCCGTCGCCCGCACCACCGGCCACCGGCTGGCCAACCCGCCCCTGCTGGTCCCGGTGCTGCGGGCCGGCCTGGGCATGGCCGACCAGGCGCACAAGCTGATCCCCGACGCCCAGATGGGCTTCGTCGGCCTGGCGCGCGACGAGGAGACCCTGCAGCCGACCCCGTACATGGAGTCGCTGCCGGACTCCCTGGCCGGCCGCCCGGTCCTCGTGCTGGACCCGATGCTGGCCACCGGCGGCTCCATGGCCTACACGATCCGCCTGCTGACCGACCGGGGCGCCACCGACGTCACCGCCATCTGCTGCCTGGCCGCCCCCGAGGGCATCGAGCACCTGTCGGCCTCCGGCCTGCCCGTCCGCCTGGTCACCGCCAGCGTCGACGAGCGCCTGAACGACTCGGGCTTCATCGTCCCCGGCCTCGGCGACGCCGGCGACCGCCAGTACGGCACCGTCTGACCCCGCGCGAGTCGAACCCTCAGCCCCGTCGTGTCGAACCCCCAGACCCCCCGAATTCCACATTCACGCCCCGCGTGTCATGCGCCCAACCCGCGCGTGTCATGCGTCCAGACCCCGCGTGTCATGCGTTCAGGCCCCCCGAGTTCGACGTGAACGTCGAACTCGGGGGTCCCGAACGTGGAACTCACCGGTCCCGGAGGTTCGACACGGGGGTGCCGAAGGTTCGACTCACGGGGTCAGGTCGGCGGCGTGGTCGGCGGCCCACTGGGCCAGGGTCCGGCCGCGCCTGCCCGTGACCAGCTCGAAGTCCGGCGTGACCTCCGCCGGTTCCTCGGCGTGCTGCGCCATGTACCCCATCAGGTACTCGGCGGTGTCCCACGGCAGCCCCTCGTCGCGGATCAGCGCGGCCCGGGCCTGCCCGTAGGTCAACCGCTCGAACCCGATCGGCCGCCCGAGCCCCGCCGCGAACGCCTCGGCCTGCTGCCGGTGCGTCAGCGCCTCCGGCCCGCTGAGCGTGTACGCCTTGCCGGCGTGCCCCTCGTGCAGCAGCGCGTGCACGACGACCTCCGCCACGTCGTCCTCGTGCACGGGCGCGCCGACCGAGTCCGGGAACGGCGCACGCACCACGTCCCGCTCCTTCACGTCCCGCGCCCAGATCAGCTTGTTGCTCATGAACTCGCCGGGCCGGACGTGCGTCCACGCCACGCCCGACTCCTCGATGACGCGCTCCACGTCGCGGTGCGCCTCGTAGCTGCCGGGCCGCTCCGCGGTGACCGCGCTGCTGGACAGGTACACCACCTTCCGCAGGTCGTGGGCGTGGTCGAGGAACGCCTTCGCGGGTACGGCCGGGTCCTCGGCCTCCAGCGCGGCGATCAGGAACGCGGCGGTCACGCCCGCCAGCGGAAGTTCACTCGGTCGTGTCAAATCACCCCCCACCACCTCCACCCCGCCCGGCAGCGAGGCCCGCGCCGGGTTGCGGGTCAACGCCTTCACGGGCACGCCCGCCTTCGCCAGTTGCCGCACCACGGCGCCACCGATGGTGCCGGTCGCGCCGGTGACCAGGATCGTCACTCGTTCCCCCTGGGAGATCGTTGTTCAAACTTGAACACCGACGCTAGCGGGTCGACCACCCCGTGCGCACATGCAAACTTTTGCAGAAACCACCCCCGCCACCCGGGGTGCGCGGATTGCGCCGTTCGGCCGTAGCAATGGTCTAGACCTCATCACTACCGTGGTCTGGACCACAAGGTTGTGCCGGCGAGGAGGACCATGTCGAGCAGGAGATGGGTGCTACCGGCCCTGCTGGCCACCGCGCTGACCGCGTCACTGGCGCCGCAGGCCGTCGCCCACGACAACGACCGCGGGCACGCCGGGACGCGCACCGTCGGGTACTACACGCAGTGGAGCGGCTACGACCGCAACTTCCTGGTGAAGAACCTGGTCACCAACGGCACCGCGCCCCGCCTCACGCACCTGAACTACGCGTTCGGCTTCCTCGACGAGTCCGGCAGGTGCGTCAGCTCCGACCCGTGGGCCGACTACCAGCGCCCGTTCGGCGCCGAGCAGAGCGTCAGCGGTCGCGCCGACGTGGCCGGCCAGCCGCTGTCGGGCAACCTCAACCAGCTCAAGCAGCTCAAGGCGAAGTACCCCCGCCTGCGGATCAACATCTCCCTCGGCGGTTGGTCCGGCTCCAAGTACTTCTCCAACGCGGCCCTCACGCCCGAGTCGCGCGCCGCGCACGTCGCGTCGTGCCTGGACATGTGGCTCAAGGGCAACCTGCCCGGCGCCGAGCCGGGTGCGGCGGCCGGCGTCTTCGACGGCGTCGACCTCGACTGGGAGTGGCCCGCCTCCGAGGGCGCGCCCGGCAACGTCGTGCGCCCCGAGGACAGGCGGAACTTCACCGCGCTGCTGGTCGAGTACCGCAAGCAGCTGGGCAGGCTGACCTGGCGCACCGGCCGGTCCTACGACCTGACCGCGTTCCTGCCCGCCGACCCGCGGCAGGTCGACCGCGGCTTCGAGGTCTCCCGGGTCTTCGGGCTGCTGACCTTCGGCACCGTCCAGGGCTACGACTTCCACGGCGCCTGGGACCCGCGGACCAACCAGCAGTCCGCGCTCCGCACGCCCGCCGGCGACCCGGCACCCCTGCCGTTCAGCTCGCAGGTCGCCGTCGACCACTACCTGGCCGAGGGGGCGCCGAAGTCCAAGCTCGTGCTGGGCGTGCCCTTCTACAGCCGCGGCTGGACCGGCGTGACCAACGCGAACAACGGCCTGTTCCAGAACGCCACCGGGCCCGCCCCGGCGACCTACGAGGCCGGTTACGAGGACTACCGCGTCCTCAAGGCCCGGCTGGCGGACTTCACCGTGCACCGCGACCCCGCGGCCGGGCACGCGTGGCTGTTCGACGGCACCACGTTCTGGACCTGGGACGACCCGACCGAGATGAGGCGCAAGGGCCGCTACGTGGCGGACCGGCGCCTCGGCGGCGCGATGATCTGGTCGCTCGACGGCGACACCGCCGACGGCGAGCTGATCAGGGCGCTCACCAGCGGACTGTCCTGAGCGGGCAGTCCACCGGGGTCCGGGGAGGTTTCGCGGCGGCCGCCTCCCCGGGCCCCACCCTCACCTCCGCCAGCCGTTGGCGTGCGCGCGGATGGTGCGCTCGTACATCGAGCCGATGTCCGCCTCGGGCGGCAGGTCGCCGATGAGCTCCAGGCTCACCAGGCCGTGCACCAGGGCCCACATGCCCAGCGCGATCTCCTCGGGCTGGGCCTCGACGAACACCCCGGCCGCCACGGCGCGGGCGACGTTGCGCACCAGCGGCAGGAACGTCCGGTCCGCCGCCTCCCTGGCCTCGGCCGTGGGTTCGAAGTTCGGCACGACCTTGGTGAACATCACCAGGTAGAACTGCGGGTCGGCGAGCGCGCTCTGCCGGTAGGCCAGGCCGCTCTGGATGATGTCCTCCACGGGGTCGTCGGTCTCGGGGAGCGCGACGAGCCGTTCACTGAAACGGCGGTACCCCTCTTCGTAGAGGGCGTTCAGCAGCGCCGGCTTGCCCCCGAACAGCGAATACACCGCCGTGGTCGAGGTGTTGACATCCGCCGCGAGCCTGCGCAAGCTCAGAGCGCCCGGGCCCTCGGCGGACAGCAGCTCGCCGGCCCGGTGGAGCAGGCGAACGCGCAGCGCTTCGTCGTGGGTCTTCGGTCGAGGCACCGCCGAATCGTACCAAAACGGCGTTACCAAACTTGGTCTGGTCAATGTGGTATCAAGTTGGTACCGTCGTTCTCCATGGCTATGACCCTGCGTCTGAGCGACGAGGAGAACCGGCGGCTCGACGAGCTCGCCGCGGCCGAGGGGCGTTCCAAGCAGGAGGTCGTGCGCCTGGCGCTGGCCGAGCGCTGGGCACGCCTGCAGAAGGAGGAGCAGCTGTCCGAGGTCCTCGGGCGCGTGCTCCCCAAGTACCGGGGGCTGCTGGACCGGCTGGGCTCCGCCTGACGCTTGCGGCATCCCGCACCCCTCACACGTTCGAGTGGTGGGACGCCGCGCGCCCTCCCCGTTCGAACACATGTTCGATACGATCGATCCATGCAGCTCAACGACCATGTCCCTCGCCTGCCGCCCCGACGCGCGTGCGAACGTCCCCGCAGATCAGGGGTGCACCGGTATGGTGCGCCGTTGAAGATCGGGTCGCGTTCAGGTTGCGCTTCGGTGCACAACGCGGCCGACACCATCCTCGCCGCCGCTCGGGCGGGGAGGCGACACGGACCTGAGGGGGTGGGTAGTGGCGGCAGGTGCTGCCCGGATGCGGTGAGGTCGAGCCGCAGCCCCCGCCCCTCGGGACAGGGAGCGCGTCAAGCAGTGGTCAACTACCTCGACGCCGGCGACTTGCTCGTGCTGGCGACCGCCGTCACCGGTGGGGACCTGGTCGTGCGCGACTTAGGTCTCCTCGACTCCGCAGCTCACCGCCCCAGGGCGACAGTGCTGGGGGTCGAGGCGTACGACACGCTCTGGCTCAAAGCGTCGGCCCTGCTCGACTCGATCGTGCGCACGCGCCCCCTGGCCGAGGGCAACTGGCGCCTGGGTTGGGTGGCGGCCGTGACGTTGTGCGACATCAACGGCTGGTGGATAGACGCCGACGAGGATGACGCGCTGGACCTGGTGCGGGCGCTGGGTCGGGAGCAGATCGACGTGCCCGGGCTGGCGGCGCACCTGGAGGCGTGGGGCATGCCCAAACCGGCGGACGAGGTCGAGGGGTGATGGGGCGGGCAGGGGATACGTAGCGGGGGATGCACGGGGGTGGGCTGAACGCGGCCTGCGGTGCGGCGGTTCGTTGCACGGCGGCTTGCGGCGCCCGGCTTGTTGCGCGGCGTCTTGCGGTACGGCGGCTTGTTGCCTGACGGCCTGCGGCACGGGGGTTGTTGCGCGGCGACCTTCGAACCGGCGATCTCGGGCTGGCGATCTCGGTCCGGCGGGTTCCGGTCCGGCAGGTCTGGGCCTGGTGATCTGGGTCCGGTGGGGGCTGGGTCTGGTCGGGCTGGATCCGGTGGGGGCTGGGTCCGGTGGGGGCTGGGTTTGGTCGGGCTGGGGCTGGTGGGTCCGGGGCAGCCGAACCCCTGATCGGTCGTAATACCTGGTCACACCCCTGGCCGGGAAAGTCCTGGTTGCCCGGAAGAGTTCACCGAATGCGCGAACCGGGTTGACCTGGAGTGCACTCCAGCTCCTACCGTCGACATCGTGACTTACTCGATCGCCCAGGCGGCCGAGCGCAGCGGATTGTCGATCGACACCCTGCGCTATTACGAACGCATCGGTCTCGTCGACCCGCCCGCCAGGGACTCGGGTGGACGGCGCACCTACACCGACGACGACCTCAGCTGGCTGGCCTTCCTCACCCGCCTGCGCACCACGGGCATGCCCATCCGCATGATGCGCGAGTACGCCCAGCTCAGGCACCGCGGCGACCCCACCGCCGGCCGGCGCAAGCAGATCCTGTTCGAGCACCGCGCCTCGGTGCGCTCCCGCATCGCGGAGCTCCAGTCGTGCCTCGACGTGCTGGAGTACAAGATCTCCCACTACGAGCAGCTGGAGCACACCTTCGTGGAAGGGATCACCGCGTGACCGGGTCGGGTGAGCAGTCGGGTGGGCAGCGGTTGGCGCAGCGGCGGCTGGGTGAGCTGCGGGTCGGCGCGCAGGGCCTGGGCTGCATGGGCATGAGTCAGTCCTACGGCGCCGGCGACGAGCGCGAGTCCATCGCCACCGTCCACCGCGCCCTGGACCTGGGCGTCACCCTCCTCGACACCGCCGACGTGTACGGCGCGGGCGCGAACGAGGAGCTGGTCGGCCGGGCCATCGCGGACCGGCGGGACCGGGTCGTCCTCGCCACGAAGTTCGCCCTCGCCGACCCGGACCGGCGCCCCCGCGGCGACGCCGCCTACGTCCGGCAGGCGGCCGAGGCGTCGTTGCGGCGGCTGGGCGTCGACCACATCGACCTGTACTACCAGCACCGCGTCGACCCGGAGGTCCCCGTCGAGGAGACCGTGGGCGCGATGGCCGAGCTGGTGCGGCAGGGCAAGGTCCGCCACCTGGGCCTGTCCGAGGCGAGTGCCGCCACGATCCGCCGCGCGCACGCCGTCCACCCGATCACCGCCCTGCAGAGCGAGTGGTCCCTGTGGACCCGCGACATCGAGGCCGAGGTGCTGCCGACCTGCCGCGAGCTGGGCATCGGGATCGTCCCGTTCTCCCCGCTGGGCCGCGGTTTCCTGACCGGCCGGGTGACCTCGGTGGACGACCTCGCCGAGGACGACATGCGCCGCGGCCTGCCCCGCTTCTCGCCCGACAACCTCGCCCGCAACAACGCCATCGTGGCGGCCCTGCGGGAGCTCGCCGAGGAGCGCGGCGCCACCGCCGGGCAGCTCGCGCTGGCCTGGGTGCAGCACCAGGGGCAGGACGTGGTGCCGATCCCGGGCACCAAGCGGGTGAAGTACCTGGAGGAGAACGTCGCGGCGGCCGACCTGGCGCTGTCCCCGGGCGACCTCCGCGCGATCGAGGCCGCCGCGACCACCGTCGCCGGTGAGCGCTACACGCCCGAGATGATGAAGATGTCGAATCGTTGATCGATATCGAATATACCTCAAATACTTGATTGAACGCGCGCTGCCCGGGCACAGTGGGGCCCGTACGGTCGTGCACTGGGGAGGGACGGGGCTGTGGAGAAGAGCCGTTTGGGCGCGCTGGAGGTCAGCGCGCAGGGCCTGGGCTGCATGGGGATGAGCGAGTTCTACGGCCCGGGCGACGAGGCCGGGTCGATCGCGACCATCCACCGCGCCCTGGACCTGGGCGTCACGTTCCTCGACACCGCCGACCTCTACGGCGCGGGCGCGAACGAGGAGCTGGTCGGCCGGGCCGTCCGGGACCGCCGCGACGAGGTCGTGCTGGCCACCAAGTTCGCCCTGGTCCGCGACGGCGGCGCGGTGTGGGGCGTGCGGGGCGACCCCGAGTACGTCGAGCAGGCCGCCGAGGCGTCGCTGCGCCGACTGGGCGTCGACCACATCGACCTGTACTACCAGCACCGCGTCGACCCGAACACCCCCATCGAGGACACCGTGGGCGCGATGGCCGAGCTGGTGCGGCAGGGCAAGGTCCGCCACCTCGGCCTGTCCGAGGCGGGCGCCGACACGATCCGGCGGGCGCACGCCGTCCACCCGATCGCGGCCGTGCAGACCGAGTGGTCGCTGTGGTCGCGGGAGATCGAGGACGAGGTCGCGCCGACCTGCCGGGAGCTGGGCATCGGCGTGGTCGCCTACTCGCCCCTGGGCCGCGGCTTCCTGACCGGCCGCTACACCTCGCCGGACGACTTCGCCCCCGACGACATCCGGCGCAGCTCGCGCATGCCGCGGTTCGCCGAGGACAACCTGGCCCGCAACGTCGCGCTGGTGGAGTCCCTGCGCGAGGTGGCCCGCGAGCACGACGCGACGCCGGGCCAGATCGCCCTCGCCTGGGTGCACCACCAGGGCGCCGTGCCGATCCCGGGCACCAAGCGGGTGGCGTACCTGGAGGAGAACGTCGCCGCCGCGGACATCCGGCTGACCGCGGCGCAGGTGGAGCGCATCGCCGGTGCCGTGCCCGCGGACGCGGTCGCCGGCGACCGCTACGACGCCGGGACGCTGCGGATCATCGGCAGGTAGGTGGAAGCACGGCGCGGAGGCGGCCACCTGACGGGCAGGTGGCCGCCTCCGCGCCGTGACCGGGACCGCCGGGGTCAGGTCAGCGTGGCGGCGACCGTGGCGCCCAGTTCCCAGCACCGCCGCAAGGCGGCGGCGTCGGGCGGCCCGGTCAGCACGAGGGTGTCGGCCACCGGGCGCCACCGCAGGCCCGCCGTGATGTCCCGGATCGCCTTCACCGCGCCCTCGACGCCCTGGTTGCCGTGCACGTAGGCGCCGAACGGCCGGCCCCGCGTGGCGTCCAGGCACGGGTAGTAGACCGTGTCGAAGAAGTGCTTGAGCGCGCCGCTGATGTACCCGATGTTGGCCGGCGTCCCCAGCAGGTACCCGTCGGCCTCCAGCACGTCCGCCACCGAGGCCCCCAACGCCGGTCGCCGCACCACCTCGACGCCCCCGACCTCCGGGTCGGTCGCCCCGGCGACCACCGCCTCGAACACCGCCTGCAGGTTCGGCGACGGGGTGTGGTGGACGATCAGCAGGCGGGGCACGGGCGACAGGTTCCCCCGTCCCGGCCGGCGCCGCAAGACCACCCCCGTGACCACCTTGGAGACCACCCCGGAACCGCTGGTCACGGCACCGCCGCAGGGCCGTTCGGGTGAACCGCGCAAGATCGCCGACGGGTCCCCGGCAACCGGGCCGACCCCCGCGCGTCTTTAATGGTGACCGGGAGGGAGTCATGAACACTCGCAGCATCGCCACGATGGATCGGAACCGGCGGATCACCTGGGGCGCCGGCATCGGCGTCAGCCTGGCGCTCATCGGCCTGCCGCTGGTCTTCATCGCGCTGTGGCCGGGCGTCGACCACAGCCCGTGGGACGTCAACACGATGATCCTGGCCACCGGCGTGGCGCTGTGCACGGCCGGTTACATCGCGGGCCGGATCTCGGTGGCCGCGTTCACCGAGCACCGCCGCACGCCGGTGGCCCCGCCGACCAAGCGGGCGTACCTGGTGGCGGGCGGGGCGCTCGGCGTCGCCGTGCTGTGCCTGCTGCTCGCTATGGCGTCGTGAGCAGCTCGGAGACCTGATCGCGCAGGTCGGCCAGCCTGCCCGCGGCCCGGGAGCGCGCCGCGGGCAGGTCGCCCGACACCGGTTCCACGACCTCCAGGTACGCCTTCAGCTTCGGCTCGGTGCCGGACGGTCGCACCACCACCCGCGCGCCGTCGCGGGTCAGGCGCACCACGTCGGCCCCGGGCAGCAGGTCCTCGAACGCGAACCCGGCGGGCGGCTCGGCGCGCAGCCGCGCCATCAGCGCCCCGATCCGGCTCAGGTCGGTGAACCGCAGCGACACCTGGTCGGTCAGGTGCAGGCCGTGGTCGACGGCGAGCTGGTCCAGCGCGTCGAGCAGGTCGCGCCCGCTCGCCTTGAGCCCGGCCGCCAGGTCGCACGCCACCACGGCCGCCGAGATGCCGTCCTTGTCGTTGACGTGCGCGGGGTCGACGCAGTTGCCCAGCGCCTCCTCGTAGGCGAACACCAGCCCCTCGCCGGCGCGCACCAGCCACTTGAACCCGGTCAGCGTCTCCGCGTACCGGGCGCCGTGCGCGGCCGCGATGGACCTCAGCAGCGAAGATGACACGATCGTGGTGGCCACCAGCGGGTCCGGGTGGTCGGTGGTGGACAGCACCAGCGACCCGAGCAGCACGCCGGTCTCGTCGCCGCGCAGCATCCGCCACGCCCCGTCGCGCCCGCGCACGCCCAGCGCGCACCGGTCGGCGTCCGGGTCCAGCGCGATCGCCAGGTCCGCGTCCACCGACGCGGCCAGCTCCAGCAGCCGGTCCGCCGCGCCCGGCTCCTCCGGGTTGGGGAACGCCACGGTCGGGAACGCCGGGTCCGGCACGGCCTGCTCCCGCACCACCCGCACGTCGGTGAACCCGGCGCGCCGCAGCGCCTCCACGGCCATCGCGCCGCCCACGCCGTGCATGGGCGTCAGCACCACCCGCAGGTCCCGCGCCGTGCCGCGCGGCAGCGACGCGACCCGCTCCAGGTAGGCGTCGACCTCCGCGTCGGGCACGGTCCCGTGGTCGTCCGACAGCGGCACCGACACGGCCGCGGGCACGGTCCGGATCGCCGCCTCGATCTCCCGGTCCGCGGGCGGCACGATCTGCCCGCCACCGGCCAGGTACAGCTTGTAGCCGTTGTCCGCGGGCGGGTTGTGCGAGGCGGTGATCTGCACCCCGGCGACCGCGTCGTGCGCGCGCACCAGGAACGCCAGCACGGGCGTCGGCAGCGGCCCGGGCAGCACCCGGACGGTGAACCCCTCGGCGGCCAGCACCCCGGCCGCGGCCGCCGCGAACGCCTCCGACCCGTGCCGCGCGTCCCGGCCGACGAACACCGTGCCGACGTGCCCGTTGGCCTTGAGCCACGTGGCGAGCCCGGCGGTGGTGCGCACGACCACGGCCCGGTTCATGCCGTTGGGCCCGGCGCGCACGGGGCCGCGCAGCCCGGCCGTGCCGAACTCCAGCGGCCCGGACATCCGGTCGGCCAGGTCGTCGACGGCCGCCGCGTCGCCCGCCATGGCCCTGGCCAGCACGCCCTGCAGCTCGGCGCGGGTGTCGGGGTCGGGGTCGTCGGCGATCCAGCGGAACGCCGCGTCGCGCAGCGCCGGGGACAGGCTCATGCGCGGGTCACCAGCTCCCGCAGCAGCTCGCCCATCCGGCTCGCCGCGGCCTGGCCCGCCTCCAGCACCTCCTGGTGGTTGAGCGGTTCGCCGGTGATGCCCGCCGCCAGGTTCGTGACCAGCGACAGCCCGAACACCTCGACGCCCTCGGCGCGGGCCGCGACGGCCTCCAGCACGGTCGACATGCCGACCAGGTCGGCGCCCATGGTGCGCAGCATGCGGATCTCGGCGGGCGTCTCGAAGTGCGGCCCGGGCAGGCCCGCGTAGACGCCCTCCTCCAGGGACGGGTCGATGCCCCGGGCCAGCTCGCGCAGCCGCGGCGAGTACAGGTCGGTGAGGTCGACGAAGCGGGCGCCGACCAGCGGTGACGACGCGGTGAGGTTCAGGTGGTCGCTGATCAGCACGGGCTGGCCGACCACCATGCCCTGGCGCAGGCCGCCGGCGGCGTTGGTCAGCACCACGGTGCCGACGCCGGCCGCGGCGGCGGTGCGCACGCCGTGCACGACCTTCGCCACGCCCTTGCCCTCGTAGCCGTGCGTCCGCCCCAGCATGACCAGCACGTTCTTGTCGCCGACCGGCACCGACCGGATCGTGCCGCCGTGGCCGACGGCGGTGGGCGCCTCGAACCCGGGCAGCTCGGCCATGGGCACCTCGGCGGCGGGCTCCCCGATCAGGTCCGCGGCCGGGCGCCAGCCCGACCCGAGGACCACGGCGATGTCGTGCCTGTCCACCCCGGTGCGCTCGGCCAGCGCGCGGGCCGCGTCGGTGGCCAGGGCCTCGGGGGTGGTGTTCTCACTGATGGCGGTCACGGCCGGCAGCCTA
Source organism: Saccharothrix syringae (assembly GCF_009498035.1). Classification (NCBI taxonomy): domain Bacteria; kingdom Bacillati; phylum Actinomycetota; class Actinomycetes; order Pseudonocardiales; family Pseudonocardiaceae; genus Saccharothrix; species Saccharothrix syringae. The sequence continues at coordinate 10,152,427 of NZ_CP034550.1, read as the reverse complement.
ATCGCCGTCACGCTGCGTTGCCCCCAGTGGCGGGAAGCGCAACGGCGCGGGCCGCGTCATGGGCCCCGACCGGTCGGAAGCCGGTGCGCGAGGTGCCCGAAGCCCGGGCGGCTAACCCACCACCGCGAACGTGGGCGCCACGGCGTCGAACAGCTCCCGCCCCGTCTCCTCCTGCTCGGTCGGCACCACGACCTCCACCACCCACAGGTCCGCCCCCCGCGGCAGCACCAGCGAGTACCGGCTCCGCCGCAGGTCCGGGCCGGTCGCCACGCCGCGCACGTCGGCCGCCCGCTCCGCGGTCCGGTAGCTGTACCGCACCGCCGCCTCCCACCCGCCGGCCGCCTCGACCGGTTCCAGGCCCTCCCCGAAGTACCGGTCCCCGCCCCACCGCGACCGCACCACCCGCACGTAGTCGTCGACCACGTGCCCGGGGTGGTAGTCGGGGAACCGCTGCACCGCCACCTCGTGCGCCCCGCCCGGCGCGACCAGGTGCACCACCGTGCTCGGCACCAGCCCCTTGTTGGCCCGCTGCTCCAGGAACCCCGTCCAGTCCGCACCCACCGAGATGGTGAACTCCGCCCCCTGCTCGCCGTTGGCCGTGGCCGCGGAGGTGGTGGTGGGGCGCAGGGACGGGGTGCCGGTCAGCGACGGCAGGGTGGGAGCGTGCACCGCGGGCGGCGGCAGGACCGACGCGCCGGCCACCGTCCTGGTCAGGGCGAACCCGCCGGCCGCGCACACCGCGAACAGCACCACCGCGGCCAGGGCCAGCAGCGGGCGGGACCTCCTGCCGGGCCCGGCGGGGGCGGTGGGCCGGAACGGCAGCGGGCCCGGGTCGGCGGCCAGGGGCGCGTTGGCCGGCACCGCGGGCGGGCGCACCACCTCGACCACCGGTCGGGTGGGTGCGTCCGCGGGGAACGCGTCCGCGCCCGGCTCGGGCAGCAGCGGCCGGACCACGCGGCGGACCTCGGCCAGCGGCAGCCGCTCCGCCGGGTCGCGCGTCATCAGGCCCGCCACCACCGGCCCCAGCGCGCCGCACACCGAGGCCGACGGCACCTCGCCGTGCACGACCTGGTTGACCGTCTGCAGCACGTTCGCGCCCTCGTACGGCGGCACGCCCGTCATCGCGGCGTACAGCGTGGCGCCCAGCGACCACTGGTCGGCCGCCGACGTGACCTCCCCGCCCGCCGCCACCTCGGGCGCGATGAACGCGGGCGTGCCCAGCGTGATGCCGCGGCTGGTCAGGGTGGCCTCGGCGACGTTGCGGGCGATGCCGAAGTCGGTCAGCTTCACCCGGCCGTCGTGGGCGACGAGCACGTTGCCCGGTTTGACGTCCCGGTGCGTGATCCCCGCCCGGTGGGCCGCCTCCAGCGCCGCGGCCACCGCGTCCGCCACCACCGCGCCCTGCGCGTCGGTCAGCGGCCCGCGCTGCCGCACCACCTCGGCCAGCGACGACGACGGCACCAGCTCCATCACCACGTAGGGGTCGCCGTCGACCTGCGCCACGTCGTAGAGCGTCACCAGGTTCGGGTGCGCCAGCGCCGCCGCCGAGCGGGCCTCGCGCAGGGTGCGCTCGCGCAGCACGGTCGCCTCGCCGTCGGGCGCGCCGGGCGGGAGCAGCACCTCCTTGACCGCGACGTCCCGGCGCAGCACCTCGTCGTGCGCGGCCCACACCGTGCCCATCGAGCCGCGCCCCAGCACGTGCCTGAGCCGGTAGCGGCCGGCGATCAGGCGGCCTTCGCCGGGGACTTCAAGGGGGTCTTCTGGGGTACCCCCTGCCGCGCCTTCCCGCCCTATGGTTTCCACAGCACCATCGTCCATCAGCGTGGAAGACTGCCATCTGCATCGTTCACGGCGGTGGACCTCACATAGCCGTGATCCTACTGTTGAGTAACACTGCGGAGCATGATGGAGCCGTCAGGCGAGTTGGCGCTGGCCGCGGAGTTCCCCACGCCTGAGCGCGAGCAGTGGCTGGAGCTCGTCCGGGGCGTGCTGGGCAAGTCGGGCGCGCCCTTCGAATCCCTCATCACCACCACCTACGACGGCATTGACGTGCAGCCGCTCTACACCGCGGCCGACCGCGCGCCGGACGCCGGCTTCCCCGGCCTGGCCCCGTTCACCAGGGCCGGGCGCCCGCAGGGCGCGGTCGACGGCTGGGACGTCCGCCAGCAGCACCGGGTCGCCGACCGCGAGGCGGTCATGGCCGACCTGGAGAACGGCGTCACGTCGCTGTGGCTCAAGGGCGTCGACCCGGCCCGCTACGACGACCTGCTGGCCGAGGTCTACCTGGACCTGGCGCCCGTGGTCGTCGACGCCGGCCCGGACTTCCTGGCCGCCGGGCGCGCCGCGCTGCGCCTGTGGGACCAGCGGCCGGTGCTGCCCAGCGAGGTGCGGGGCAACGTCGGCGCCGACCCCCTCGGCGTCCAGGCGCGCACGGGTGAGCCCGCCGACTTCGCGGCCCTGCTCGACCTGCTGCCCGAGGCCCGGAAGTTCCCCGGGCTGCGCCTGGTCGTGGTCGACGGCCTGCCCTTCCACGAGGCGGGCGGCAGCGACGCCGAGGAGCTGGGCGCCTCCCTGGCGGCCGGTGTGGCCTACCTGCGGCGGCTGACCGGGGCCGGGCTGACCGCCGCCGAGGCCGTGCGGCTGCTGGAGTTCCGGTACGCGGCCACCGCCGACCAGTTCCTCACCATCGCGAAGTTCCGCGCCGCCCGGCGGCTGTGGGCCCGGGTCACCGAGGTGGTCGACCAACCCGCGCCGCAGCTCCAGCACGCGGTCACCTCGCCCGCGATGATGACCCGCCGCGACCCGTGGGTGAACATGCTGCGCACCACCCTGGCCTGCTTCGGCGCGGGCCTGGGCGGCGCGGACGCGGTCACCGTGCTGCCGTTCGACGCGGCCATCGGCCTGCCCGACGACTTCTCCCGCCGCATCGCCCGCAACACCCAGTCGCTGCTGCTGGAGGAGTCGCGGCTGGCCGGGGTGATCGACCCGGCCGGCGGCTCCTGGTACGTGGAGCGGCTGACCGACGACCTGGCGCGCGCCGCGTGGGCGTGGTTCCGCGAGATCGAGGCCGCGGGCGGCCTGCCCGCCGCGTTCGACCTGGTCGCGGACCGGATCGCGGGTACCTGGGAGAAGCGCCGCGCCAACCTGGCCGACCGCACCGACGCGATCACCGGCGTCAGCGAGTTCCCCCACCTCGGCGAGCAGCCGGTGGTGCGCCCGCCCGCGCCGGAGGAACCCGGCGGCGGCCTGCCGCGCGTCCGGTACGCGCAGGCGTACGAGGCGCTGCGCGACGCCGCCGACGCGAGCCCCGAGCGGCCCAGGGTGTTCCTGGCCACGCTCGGCCCGGTCGCCGCGCACACCGCGCGGGCCTCGTTCGCCGCGAACCTGTTCCAGGCCGGTGGCATCGAGACACCCGACGCGGGGCCCACCAGGACCGCGGAGGACGTGGTCGAGCGGTTCCGCGCCAGCGGCGCCCGGGTCGCGTGCCTGTGCGGCAGCGAGGCCGGCTACGCCGAGCTGGCCGCCCCGGTGGCGCGGGCCCTGCGCGACGCGGGCGCCGAACGGGTCCTGCTCGCGGGCAAGAAGTCCGACGCCGAGATCGACGAGTACGTCTTCACGGGCTGCCGCGCGCTCGACGTCCTGGAGCGCACGTTCGACTTCCTGGGGGTGGCGCGATGATCCCGGACTTCGCCGACGTCGACCTGGGGGAACCGACCCCGGTCGAGGCGGACCGGTGGCACGCCGCGCTCCAGGAGGCCACCGGCAAGGGCGCCGACGCGCTGGTCCGGGAGACGCCGGAGGGCATCGGCGTCAAGCCGGTCTACACCGCCGCCGACACCGCCGGCCTGGACTTCCTGGGCACCTACCCGGGCATCGCGCCGTTCCTGCGCGGCCCGTACCCGACGATGTACGTCAACCAGCCGTGGACCATCCGGCAGTACGCCGGGTTCTCCACCGCCGAGGAGTCCAACGCCTTCTACCGCCGCAACCTCGCCGCGGGCCAGAAGGGCCTGTCGGTGGCCTTCGACCTGGCCACGCACCGCGGCTACGACTCCGACCACCCGCGCGTGGCGGGCGACGTCGGCATGGCGGGCGTGGCGATCGACTCGATCTACGACATGCGCCAGCTGTTCGACGGCATCCCGCTGGACCGGATGAGCGTGTCGATGACCATGAACGGCGCCGTGCTGCCGGTGCTGGCCCTCTACGTGGTCGCGGCCGAGGAGCAGGGGGTGAAGCCGGACCAGCTCGCGGGGACCATCCAGAACGACATCCTCAAGGAGTTCATGGTCCGCAACACCTACATCTACCCGCCGCAGCCGTCGATGCGGATCATCTCCGACATCTTCGCGTTCACCTCGCAGCGGATGCCGAAGTTCAACTCCATCTCGATCTCCGGCTACCACATGCAGGAGGCCGGGGCGACCGCCGACCTGGAGCTGGCGTACACGCTGGCCGACGGCGTGGAGTACCTGCGCGCGGGCCGGGACGCGGGCCTGGACGTGGACGCGTTCGCGCCGCGGCTGTCGTTCTTCTGGGCGGTCGGCATGAACTTCTTCATGGAGGTCGCCAAGCTGCGCGCGGCCCGCCTGCTGTGGGCGAAGCTGGTGAAGGGCTTCGACGCGCGCAACCCCAAGTCGCTGTCGCTGCGCACGCACTCCCAGACCTCCGGCTGGTCGCTGACCGCGCAGGACGTGTTCAACAACGTGGCCCGCACCTGCGTCGAGGCGATGGCCGCCACCCAGGGCCACACGCAGTCGCTGCACACCAACGCGCTGGACGAGGCGCTGGCGCTGCCCACGGACTTCTCCGCGCGCATCGCCCGCAACACCCAGCTGCTGCTCCAGCAGGAGTCCGGCACCACGCGGGTGATCGACCCGTGGGGCGGCAGCGCGTTCGTGGAGCGGCTGACCCACGACCTGGCGCACCGGGCGTGGGCGCACATCACCGAGGTGGAGTCGGCGGGCGGCATGGCCAAGGCCATCGACGCGGGCATCCCGAAGCTGCGCATCGAGGAGGCCGCCGCGCGCACCCAGGCGCGCATCGACTCCGGGCGGCAGCCGGTGATCGGCGTGAACAAGTACCGCGTCGAGGTCGACGAGCGGATCGAGGTGCTCAAGGTCGACAACGCGGGCGTGCGGGCGCAGCAGCTGGCCAAGCTGGAGCGGTTGCGCGCCGAGCGCGACCAGGCCGCCGTCGACCGCGCCCTGGACGCCCTGACCAGCGCCGCGGGCGGGAGCGGCAACCTGCTGGAGCTGGCCGTGGACGCGGCCCGCGCCAAGGCCACCGTCGGGGAGATCTCCGAGGCGCTGGGCAGGGTGTGGGGCAGGCACTCCGCCCAGATCCGCACCATCACCGGCGTCTACCGGCAGGAGGTCGGTGCCGTGTCCGAGGTGGACGCGACCCGCGGGCTCGTCGAGTCCTTCGCCGAGCAGGAGGGCCGCCGGCCGCGCATCCTGGTCGCCAAGATGGGCCAGGACGGCCACGACCGCGGCCAGAAGGTGATCGCGACCGCGTTCGCCGACCTCGGCTTCGACGTCGACGTCGGCCCGCTGTTCCAGACCCCGGACGAGGTGGCGCGCCAGGCCGTGGAGGCCGACGTGCACATCGTCGGGGTGTCGTCGCTGGCCGCCGGGCACCTCACCCTGGTGCCCGCGCTGCGCGAGGCGCTGGCGGAGCTGGGCCGCGAGGACATCATGGTCGTGGTCGGCGGCGTCATCCCGCCGCAGGACTTCGACGCGCTGCGCGCGGCGGGCGCGGCGGCGATCTTCCCGCCCGGCACGGTGATCGCGGACGCGGCCGGCGACCTGCTGCGCAGGCTCGCCGACGAGCTGGGCCACGACCAGCCGCACGAGCAGGCCGACGGCCAAGCCGACGGGCAGGCCCACGACCAGGCGCGCGGACGGGCGCAGCCGGGGCATGCCTAGGCCGGTCGACGTCGGCGCGTACGCCAAGGGCGTGCTCGCCGGCGACCGCGGCACCCTCGCGCGGGCGATCACCCTGGTCGAGTCCACCCGCCCGGACCACCGGGCGGCGGCCCAGGAGCTGCTGGTCGAGCTGCTGCCGCACGCCGGCGGCGCGCACCGCGTCGGCATCACCGGCGTGCCCGGCGTGGGCAAGTCCACGTTCATCGACGCGTTCGGCACGGTGCTGACCGGCCTGGGCCACCGGGTGGCGGTGCTCGCCGTCGACCCGTCGTCCACCCGCACCGGCGGGTCGATCCTGGGCGACAAGACCCGGATGGCGCGGCTGTCGGTGGACCCGGCGGCGTTCATCCGGCCCTCGCCCACCTCCGGCACGCTCGGCGGCGTGGCCAAGGCGACGCGCGAGTCGATCGTGCTGGTCGAGGCCGCGGGCTACGACGTGGTGCTGGTCGAGACGGTCGGCGTCGGCCAGTCCGAGGTCGCGGTGGCGAACATGACGGACTGCTCGCTGTTCCTGACCCTCGCGCGCACCGGCGACCAGCTCCAGGGCATCAAGAAGGGCGTGCTGGAGCTGGCCGACGTCATCGCGGTGAACAAGGCCGACGGCCCGCACGAGCTGGACGCCCGCAAGGCCGCCCGCGAGCTGGCCGGCGCCCTGCGCCTGCTGCGCCCGCCGGACGCCCTGTGGCACCCGCCCGTGCTGACCTGCAGCGGCCTGGACGGCACCGGGCTGGACGCCCTGTGGCAGCAGGTCGCCAGGCACCGGGAGACCCTGGCGGCGGCCGGCGAGCTGGCCGGGCGGCGGCGGCGCCAGCAGGTCGAGTGGACCTGGGCGATGGTCAACGACCAGCTGCTGACCCGGCTGCGCTCGGCACCCGCCGTGCGGGCGCTGGTGCCCGAGGTCGAGCGGCAGGTGCGCGACGGCGAGCTGACCGCGACGCTGGCCGCGGAGCGCATCCTGGCCGCGTTCGGTGCATCCGGGGTGCACGGTGCACCCGGTGTGCACGGGACGTGAGTGCTCACCGGTTTGGTCGACCGCTGACAGTGGTAACCGGGAGTGGCGGTGACTAGGCTTGGTGACCATGTGGCGATCTGTGCTCGCGGGGTTCCTGCTCGTGCTCGCCGGTGCCCTCACCGTGCCGAGCGCGGCGGTGGCGGCACCGTCGTCGCAGGTCGGGTACGTCGTCCAGACCACGGACGCCCCGGTGCCCGGCAACGAGACCCTGCAACCCGGTGCCACCGTCGGGCCGGGGCCGGACATCGACGCCCCGCAGCAACCCGCCCAGGGCGTGAACCCCGAGACGCGGAAAAAGTTGTGGCTCGGTGGTATCGCGCTGGCGCTGTTCGCCCTCGTTTATTGGAGGAACAAGAAGCGCTGGGCGAAGTGGAAGGCGGGCCGCAAGTCCGGTTAGGCCCCGCGGTGTGAGGTCCGACCTCACGAAGTACGGGGGCGGCGCCGGGAGGTGCTTGCGGGTCGGTGGAAACCGGGTGGACTTGATCGGTCTCACCGAACTCAGCGCACCGCTCGGCGCACCCGCACGACCGGCTGCCGGTTGATCAACGCGCGGCGCGTCGGGCCTGCCGAGTCGTAATGCAGGATGGACGCGAAATGGGTACCGACTTCAAGATGAGCACGCGCTCGGCCGTCGAGCGGTACTCGGATGCCCTGATCGGCCTCTCGCACAGCATCCACGCGGAGCCGGAACAGGCATTCTCCGAGCACCGCAGCGCCGCGAAGGTCGCCGACCTGCTCGCCGCCGAGGGCTTCGAGGTCGAGCGCGGGGTGGCGGGCCTGGACACCGCGTTCACCGCCTCGTTCGGCTCCGGCGAGCTGGTGCTGGGCCTGTGCGCCGAGTACGACGCCCTGCCCGAGGTGGGCCACGCGTGCGGCCACAACGTCATCGCCGCCGCCTCGGCCGGCGCGGCCCTCGCGCTGCGCGACGTGGCCGACGAGCTGGGCCTGACCGTCCGGGTCGTCGGCACGCCCGCCGAGGAGGTCGGCGGCGGCAAGGTGCTGATGCTGGAGCGCGGCGTGTTCGACGACGTGGCGTTCTCGATGATGGTGCACCCGGCCCCGTACGAGGCGGTGGCCGCGCGGTCCCTGGCCATCACCGACGTCGAGGTCCACTACACCGGCAAGCCCTCGCACGCCGCCGCGGCGCCCCACCTGGGCGTGAACGCGGCGGACGCGATCACGATCGCCCAGGTCGCCATCGGCCTGGCCCGCCAGCACCTGGAACCCGGCCAGATGGTCAGCGGCATCGTCACCCGCGGCGGCACCGTGCCCAACGTGGTGCCCGCCCGGACCTCGGCGATGTTCGACCTGCGGGCCGACGACCTGGAGTCCCTGCACCGGCTGGAGGAGCGGATCAACCGCTGCTTCACCGCCGGCGCGCTGGCCACCGGCTGCACCCACGAAGTGGTGAAGGTCTCCCCGGTCTACGCCGAGCTGACCCCCGACCCCTGGCTCGCGGACGCCTACCGGCGCGCCGCCGTCGAGCTGGGCCGGCACCCGCTGAGCCCCGAGGAGGAGCTCCAGCAGAAGATCGGCAGCACCGACATGGGCAACGTCACCCGTGCGCTGCCGGCCATCCACCCGACCATCGCCATCGACTGCGGAGACGCGGTGAACCACCAAATCGAGTTCGCGACCGCCTGTGCCTCGGCTTCGGCCGACCGAGCTGTGCTCGACGGGGCGCTCGCCCTCGCCTGGACAACAATCGACGCGGCGACGAGCGCGGAGCAGCGAACCCGGCTTCTCACGCGCGTCGCGGACCAGGTCGGGGGTGCCCGGTGACCGTCATCGATCCCGGTGTCGGCCTCTCCGCCGGTCGTCCGGAAGGAGAAACCGACGTGCTCGCGGCCATCGACGGGGTCACCATTCCCCCCGTGGAGGATTTTCCCGTGGAGGACCTGGGGGCCGGTCGCGGACCGGAGTGGCTCGACGACTGGCTCAAGCGCAACGCGTCCGAGGTCGTCGGCTGGCGCCGCCACATCCACGCCAACCCGGAGCTGTCCCGCCAGGAGCACGCGACCACGCGGATGATCCACGACCTGCTGCTCTCGGTCGGGCTCAAGCCGCGCCTGATGCCCACCGGCACCGGCCTGATCTGCGACATCGGCAGCGGACCCCGGTGCGTGGCGCTGCGGGCCGACCTGGACGCCCTCCCGCTGCCCGAGGCCAACGACCTGCCGCACCGCTCGACGGTCGAGAACGTCAGCCACGCCTGCGGGCACGACGGGCACACCACGGTGCTGCTCGGCGCGGCCCTGGCGCTCGCGTCGGCCACCGAGCTGCCCGGCCGCATCCGGCTGATCTTCCAGCCGGCCGAGGAGGTCATGCCCGGCGGCGCCCTGGACGTCATCGCCGCGGGCGGCCTGGACGGGGTCGAGCGCATCTTCGGCCTGCACTGCGACCCGCGGCTGCAGGTCGGCCGGATCGGCACCCGGGTGGGCGCCATCACCTCCGCCAGCGACATGCTGGAGCTGCGGCTCACCTCGCCCGGCGGCCACACCTCGCGGCCGCACCTGACCGCGGACCTCGTGCACGCGCTCGGCACGGTCATCACCGGCCTGCCGGTGCTGCTGTCGCGCCGGGTCGACCCGCGCTCGGGGACGGTCCTGGTGTGGGGCGCGGTGCACGCGGGCGAGGCGCCGAACGTGGTGCCCCGCGACGGCGTCCTGCGCGGCACGCTGCGCACCGGCACCCGCGAGGTGTGGACCGAGCTGGAGGGCCTGGTCCACGAGCTGGTCACGGCGCTGCTGGCGCCCACCGGCGTCGGCTTCGACCTGCTGCACCGCCGCGGCGTGCCGCCGGTGGTCAACGACCGCGACAGCACGATGCTGCTCCGCGCGGGCGTCGAGGCGGCGCTGGGCGAGGACGCCCTGGCGGGCACCGAGCAGTCCTCGGCGGGCGAGGACTTCGGCTGGTACCTGGAGCAGGTGCCCGGCTCGTTCGGCCGGCTGGGCGTGTGGCCCGGCCACGGCCCGAAGCTCGACCTGCACCAGTCGACGTTCGACCTGGACGAACGCGCGCTGCTGGTGGGCGTGCGGGTGCTGGTGCACGCCGCGCTGGCCGCGCTGGCCTGACGCGTCACCTTCCCGTGCGGCCCGCGGTCGCACGGGAAGGCGCGTGCCTCACCCCGCCAGCACCCGGGCCAGCAGCGAGCCGTCCACGTTGCCGCCGGACAGCACGGCCACCGTGCGGCCGGCGGGCAGCTCGTCGGCGTGGTTCAGGTGCGCGGCGACCGCGGCCGCACCGCTGGGCTCGACCACGAGGTGCGTGGTGGTGGCCAGCGTGCGCACCGCGTCGAGCAGCTCGTCCTCGGTCACGGTGACGATGTCGTCCAGGTACGCCTTCAGGTGGGCGAAGGTCAGGTCGGACAGGTTGGTGCGCAGGCCGTCGGCGATCGTGCGGCCCGTCCGGCTCATCGGCCACTCGGCGCGCGCGCCCGCGCGCAGCCCCTCGGCGGCGTCGGCGGCCAGCTCCGGTTCCACGCCGACGACCTTCGCGCTCGGGCGCAGCGCCTTGACCGCGCCGGCCACCCCGGCGGCCAGCGCGCCGCCGCCCACGGGCACCAGCACCACCTCGACGTCCGGCACGTCCTCCACCAGCTCCAGGCCGACCGTGCCCTGGCCCGCGATCACCAGCGGGTGGTCGAACGGCGGCACCAGCGCGAACCCGCGCTCGGCGGCGAGCCGCTCGGCGTGGGCCTTGCGGTCGGCGGGCGGCACCATCACCACGTCGGCGCCCAGCGCCCTGGTGGCGGCCACCTTCACCGGTTTCGCGTCGTCGGGCATGACCACCGTGCAGTGCACGCCGTGGCTGCGCGCGGCGTAGGCCAGCGCCTGCGCGTGATTTCCCGACGAATAGGTGATGACGCCCCGGTCGCGCTGTTCCGGCGGCATCGAGTCGACCGCGTTGTAGGCGCCCCGGATCTTGAAGGAACCGGTGGTCTGGAGGTTTTCCGGTTTGAGCAGGAGATCGCGGCCGGGGCCTTTCAGCACGGGGGTGCGCACCACCACCGCGGCGACGCGCGCCGCCGCCTCGCGCACGTCGTTGATCGAAATGAGTTCCACCGGGTTCCCGTTCGCTCGGACGTGCCGGTCAGGAGGTGGCCGCGATGGCGTCGATCGCGATGCGCCGGTTGCCGGCCAGCCGCACCACCGCGGCGGTGCGGGCCGGCGGGGTGTCGGGGAAGGTCTCGGTGAATATTTCGTTGATGACCGGCAGGTAGGACAGGTCGGTGTAGAGGACGGTCATCTTCACGACCTCGGCCAGTTCCGCCCCGGCGGCCTTGAGGGTGCGGGACAGGTTCGCGAACGCCTGCCGGCACTCGGCCTCGAACCCGCCGGGCGGCACCTCGTTCGTGGCCGGGTCCACGCCCGACTGCGCGGACGTGAACACCAGGTTGCCCGCCCTGGTGGCCGGTGAGTACGGCCCGAGGGTGAAGGCGGGTTCGGCCGCGTCGCTGTGTCCATCCGTCACGGTCGACATCTCCTCCCGTTGCTGGGTGCCGACGCGAAAGCCCGGGCGCGGTCCGCCGCCAAATTACCCCCGGCGGGGTCCGGGTGTCTGTCCGTCATGCGGGTTGTCATGATCGGTCGTCCGGGTGCGGCGGGTGTTGTCCGGGCGGGCGTGCGCGGATTCGAGTCGGCTTCGAATAGTTGGCCCGCGACAAAGGTAACAGACCGCACGATTACGGTTTCGGACGACTCGCGGAGCACTTTTGTGACCCGATCGGGTGGGTCGCCGGGGTCTTCTCGTCGCGATTAAGTCTCTTTGTGGTTCGGGGGAGGCGGAAACGGCATCATGGCGCCATGTTCGACAGACCACAGGTCCGGGCTGCGGTCATGGTCACGATCAGCATTGTGGTCGCGGGTCTGCTGAACCTCGCGACCGGTGGCCTGGTGAGCGGTTCGACGAGGTGGGTACTCGCGGCGGGCGTGCTGCTGCTCGGATTCCTGTGGGTAATTCTCGAATACGTCGGCGCGGGTGTCGCGGCGGCACCGGGCCGCCGGCACGGGCCGCGGGTGTGGATGCTGCCCAAGCTCGACGAGCCGGTCGACCGGCCGGCCCTGCGCAACGCCCTGGTGCGGATGCTGGTGTCGGACCGGCACGAGCTGATCGGCCTGACCGCCCTGCAGGGCGCGGGCGGGTTCGGCAAGACCACGCTGGCCGTGCAGGTGTGCGGGCGGCCGGAGGTGCGGGAGGCGTTCGGCGGCGGCCTGCTGTGGGCCACCGTCGGCGAGGAGCGCCGCGGCGCCGAGCTGGCCTCCACCGTCAACGACCTGTCGGCCCAGCTGACCGGGGAGCGGCCGCAGTTCTCCGACCCCGAGCAGGCCGGGCTGCACCTGGGGCGCCTGCTCGACGAGCGCGCGAACGTCCTGCTCGTGGTGGACGACGTGTGGACCGCCGAGCAGTACAAGCCGTTCTCCTACGGCGGCTCGGCCACCACGAGGCTGGTCACCACCCGCAACGTCGGCTGCCTGCCGCCCACCGCCCGCACCCTGCGCATCGACGAGATGGCCGGCGCCGAGTCGCTGGAACTGCTCTCCCGGGGCCTGCCCGACCTGCCCGCCGGCACCACCGACCGGCTGCTGCACGTCACCGGCAACTGGCCCCTGCTGCTGGCGATGGTCAACGGCGCGATCCTCGGGCACGTCCGCGAGGGCGAGGCACCGGCCGACGCGGCGGCGCTGCTGGCCCGGCAGCTGGAGGTCGAGGGGCCCTCGTTCCTGGACGTGCGCGTGGGCGCGAGCCGCGACCACGCCGTGCGGCTGACCGTGGCCGCGAGCCTGCGCCTGCTCACGCCCCGGCAGCGGACCTGCTACCTCCAGCTCGGCATCTTCGCCGAGGACACCGACATCCCGCTGGCCATGCTGTCGGTGCTGTGGGGCACGACCGCGGCCGAGACCAGGCAGCTGTGCGAGGACCTGGCCGACCTGTCGCTGATCCGGGCCTACGAGCGCGGTGCCGCCGCGCTCGGGCTGCACGACGTCATCCGCGACCACCTCCGCCACGAGCTGGGCGACGACCTGGCCGAGGTCAACGCCGCGTTCCTCAAGTCCCTGCGCGCGGTGTACTCGATCCCGGGCGACGAGTGGTGGAACCTGCCGCCCGCCGCCGACTACCTGCGGCGCCAACTGGCCTACCACCTCACCGAGGCGGGCCAGTCCGACGAGCTGCGGCGGCTGGTGCGCGACCTGCGCTGGGGCGCGGAGAAGATCCGGGCGCTGGGCCTGCCCGCGCTGGAGGCGGACCTGGTGCGGGTGGACGACCCCGTGGCGACCGCCATGCGGCTCGCGCTGGTGCGCAAGGGCCACCTGCTCGGACCCGTCGAGCCGGTGCACTCGCACGACGACCTGCTGGTCAGCAGGCTCGGGTCGGTGCCCGAGCTGAGGGAGGTGGTGGCCGCGTTCGCCGCCCGGCTGTCGCGCAACGTCGCCCGGGTGGCCAACCGCTGGCCGATCCCGGCCGTGGACCCGGCGCTGCTGCGCGTGCTGCCGGCGCGGACCGACGGGACGTCCCGCTGCGCGGTGTCCCCGGACGGCCGCCTGCTGGCCACCACCGGCGCCGGCGGCGTCCAGGTGTGGCGCACCGACTCGTGGGTGGGCCAGGTGGTGCTCAAGGGCTCCGGCGCGCCCGTGCTGGGCTGCGCGTTCTCCACCGACGGCCGCTGGCTCGCGACCGCGGGCGCGGACTGGGTGGTGCGGGTGTGGGACGTGCTCACCTGGTGCGAGGTCCAGGCGCTGCGCGGGCACACCGCGCCGGTGGCGGACTGCGCGTGGTCGCCGGACGGCCGGTGGCTGGCCACCGCGGGCGGCGGCCAGGTGCACGTGTGGCAGGTCGGGGACTGGACCGGGCACGTGGTGCTGGAGGACCACGTCGGCGCGGTCACCGGCTGCGCCTTCTCGCCCGACGGCAGGCGCCTGGCGTCCACCGGCGCGGACGGCTCGGTGCGGGTGTGGGACACCGACTGGACCGACGCCGCGGTGCTGCGCGGCCGGGTCGGCGCGGCGCACGGCTGCCGGTTCTCGCCCGACGGCCGCTGGCTGGTCGCGGTCGGCGACTCGGGCGCCCACGTGTGGCGCGCCGGCGCCTGGGCCGACGACCGGGTGCTGACCACGCACGCCGGGCGGGTCACCGGCTGCGCGTTCGCCCCCGACGGCGGGCGGCTGGTGACCACCGGGGCCGACCGGACCATGCGGGTCTGGGACACCGCGACGTGGGCCGAGGACGTGGTGATGCGCGGGCACACCGAGCAGGTCACCTCGTGCGCGTTCGCGCCCGGCGGCCGGTGGGTGGCCTCCACCGGCGACGACCACGGCGTGCGGGTGTGGAACCTGGCCGCGGACCGCCGGCGCGGCGGCCGCTACGAGCAGAACCGGGCGGTCGAGCACTGCCTGGTGTCGCCGGACGGCGCGTGGGTGGTGGCCGCGGGCGGCGACGGGGTGGTGTGCGTGTGGGCGGGTTCCGCGCCGGTGCGGCGCGAGGTGGTCGCCGTGCACCGGGGCGCGGTGACGTGCTGCGCGCTCTCCCCGGACGGCACGCGCCTGGTGACCGCGGGCGGCGACGGCGTGCCCCACGAGTGGCGGGCACCGTCGTGGGAGGGCGGGCCGCTGCCGCTGGAGCGCGGCGCACCGCTCGTGTCCTGCGCCTTCTCCCCGGACGGCGCGGTGCTGGCCGGGGTGGCCGCCGACGGGCGGCTGCGGGTCTGGGGCGCCCGGGACGGGCACGCGGTCGCCACCGCCGGGTCCGACCTCGGGTGGTGCCTGTTCTCGCCCGACGGCGTGTGGCTGGCGACCGGCGCCGCCGACGGGGAGGTGGTGGTGTGGCACACCAGCACGTGGGAGCCCGCGGCCAGGTGGGTCGCGCACCGCGGCGGCGCGACGTGCGGCGCGTTCTCCCCGGACGGCGCCTGGCTGGCCACGGTCGGCGCCGACGCGAAGGTGCGGGTGTGGCGCACCGGCGACTGGTCGGCGGACGCGGCGCTCACCTCGGCGGCGGGCGCGTCCGGCTGTGCGTTCTCCCCGGACGGCCGGTGGTTGGCGGTCAGCAGCCACGAGGTGGCGGTGCGCGTCTGGGAGTCGGTGACCTGGCAGCTCAGCGCCGCGATGCGGACCAACGGCCGGGCCAACGCGGTGGCGTGGTTCCCGGACGGCGAGGCGTTCTGCATCGGCAGCTCCGGCGGCCTCTACCAGTTCACGTTCATCCCGCCCGCGACCTGAGGGCGGGCGCCTACCCGGGAGGAAGTGCGGTGGCCCTGCTGGACACGGACCTGGTGCGCACGTCCCTGCGCGACCGGGGGTACGCCTACGTGCCCCCGCCCGACCACGACGTCGACTACCCGGCGGAGGTGGCGCGCCTCGGGCCGCTGCTGCCGCAGTACGCGGGCGAGCTGGTGCGCGACATCAGGCCGAGCCTCGCGTTCGAGGACGAGGAGGTCACGCCCTACAACACCGGGGAGCTGCGCCCGCACACCGAGTGGTACGAGTTCCCGGGGCTGCCGCCGCGCTACGTCGCCCTGTGGGCGGTGCGGGCCGCCGAGGGGCCGGGCGGCGAGACGACCCTCGCCGACGGGTACGCGCTGCTGGCGTCGTTCTCGCCGGAGGAGCGGGAGGGCTTGGCGCGCACGGCCTACGAGTGGCGCACGAGCCCCGGGAGGACCCCGGAGCGGGTCGACCGGGGGGTGGTGCGGCCGGTGCTGCGGCACCACCCCGACGGCGCGGTGCTGCGGTTCAGCACGCTGGACCTGCGGGTCCGCGACGAGCTGTCGGCCCGGTACGTGGCCGAGGGGCTGCGCTTCTTCGCCCGGCACCACGTGGCGGTCAAGGTCGAGACCAACGGGCTGCTGATCTGGGACAACTGGCGGATGCTGCACTCGCGCACCGCGTTCGGCGACCCGCGCCGTCACCTGCGCCGCGCGCTGGTGGGGGTGCGGGTGGGTTCGCCGGTGGGGTGAGCGGCGGGTCGTTGCCGGTCGGCTCGCCGACCGGGTGGTCCCGGTGGCCGTCGGCCGGGCCGGGCGCCGCCCGTCGACCGACCGGCCGGCGGTCGACGAACCGGTCCGGTCAGCTCACCGGTTCGGTGAGCCGGGGCCGGGCCTCGGGCGCGGCCGAGCGCACCGCGTCCGCCGCCTCGTCGTCGGGCTCGGCCTGCGAGGCCCGCTCCGCCTCGACCCGCGCCGTGTAGACGGCGATCTCGCGGTCCACCCGCGCCTCGTCCCAGCCGAGCACCCCGCCCATCAGCCGGGCCACCGCGGGCGCGCACGCCACGCCCCGGTGCGGGTACTCGATCGAGATCCGGGTCCGCCGGGTCAGCACGTCCTCCAGGTGCAGCGCGCCCTCGTGCGACGCCGCGTAGACCACCTCAACCTGGAGGTAGTCCGGCGCGGCGGGCACCGGCTTGAGCAGCTCCGGGTCGGCCGACCCCAGCACCTCGTGCACCAGCGACCCGTACCGGTCCAGCAGGTGCCGCACGCGGTAGGGGTGCAGCCCGTACCGGGCGGCCAGCTGGTCGGCCTGGTTGACCAGCGCGTGGTAGCCGTCCGCGCCCACCAGCGGCACCTTGTCGGTGATCGACGGCTGGATGCGCCCGGACAGGTCGACCGCCGCGGCGTCCACCGCGTCCGCGGCCATCACCCGGTAGGTCGTGTACTTGCCGCCGGCGATCGCCACCAGGCCCGGCGCCACCCGGGCCACCGCGTGCTCCCGCGACAGCTTCGACGTCGACTCGCTCTCGCCCGCCAGCAGCGGCCGCAGGCCCGCGTAGACGCCCTCGATGTCGTCGTGCGTCAACGGCGTGGCCAGCACCGAGTTGACGCGCTCCAGGACGTAGTCGATGTCCTTGCGGGTGGCCGCCGGGTGCGCCAGGTCCAGGTTCCAGTCGGTGTCGGTGGTGCCGACGATCCAGTGGTTGCGCCACGGGATCACGAACAGCACCGACTTCTCGGTGCGCAGGATCAGCCCGGACTCGGCCACGATCCGGTCCCGCGGCACCACGACGTGCACGCCCTTGGACGCCCGCACCCGGAACCGCCCCCGGCTGCCGGACAGCCGCTGCAGCTCGTCGGTCCACACCCCGGTGGCGTTGACCACCGCGTGCGCCCGGACGTCGACCTCGCGCCCGTCCTCCACGTCGCGCACCCGCACGCCCGACACCCGGTCCGCCTCCCGCAGGAAGCCGACCACCTGCGTGGAGGTCCGCACCACGGCCCCGTAGTGGGCCGCGGTCCGGCCGACCATCATGGTGTGCCGGGCGTCGTCGGCCTGCGCGTCGTAGTACCGGATGCCGCCGATCAGCGCCGACGGCTTGAGCGCGGGCACCATCCGCAGCGCGCCGGCCCGCGTCAGGTGCTTCTGGCCGGGCACCGACCGCGCGCCGCCCATCGTGTCGTACATCAGCAGGCCGGCCGCGGTGTACGGGCGCTCCCACAGCCGGTGCGCCAGCGGGTACAGGAACGACACCGGTTTGACCAGGTGCGGCGCGATGCGGGTGAGCATCAGCTCGCGCTCCCGCAGCGCCTCGCGGACCAGCCCGAACTCCAACTGCTCCAGGTAGCGCAGCCCGCCGTGGAACAGCTTCGAGGACCGCGACGAGGTGCCCGAGGCCAGGTCGCGCGCCTCGACCAGGGCGACCCGCAGCCCGCGCGTCGCCGCGTCCAGGGCGGCGCCGACGCCCACCACGCCGCCGCCGACGATCACCAGGTCGAACGTCTCGGAGCCCAGGCGCTCCCAGGACCGCGAGCGCTCGTCGGGTCCCAGCCGACCCGTAGCGGGCGAAACCACAACGCCTCCCCAACCGTCGACCGCGCGAGGAGCCCGACCACGACTACCCGTACTGACTCGACCAGGTTACCCGTCGGTACGCCACCCGTGGACAAGTGATCAGCGCGGAACTAGCGTCAGGCGGACGTCGTGTGGGGTGGGCAGCGCCGCCGGACCCGGACAGCGCTGTTCCCTCGCCAAGTCGAGGGGGTGGGCTGATGACCAGCGGTTCGATCTTCGTGTGGGAAACCCTCGGCACCGCGATCCTGATCCTGCTGGGCGCGGGTGTCGTCGCCAACGTCGTGCTGAAGGACACGCTCGGCAACTCGGGCGGGTGGCTCCTGATCAACTTCGGCTGGGGGTTCGCGGTCTTCGCGGGCGCCAGCATCGCCGCACCCAGCGGCGCGCACCTCAACCCGGCGGTGACCCTGGGCCTGGCGATCGCGGACAAGACGCCGTGGAGCCAGGTGCCGGCCTACTTCGCCGCCCAGCTCCTCGGCGCGTTCCTCGGCGCCGTGCTCGCCTGGCTGGCCTACAAGGCCCAGTTCGACGCGCACGACGACCCCGCGGGCACGCGCGGCATCTTCTGCACCGGCCCGACCGTCCCCCGGGCCGGCTGGAACGTCGTCACCGAGGTGATCGGCACGTTCGTGCTGGTCGCCTGGGTGCTGCTGAGCCCCGGCGCGAAGGAGGCCGCGGACGGCGTGCCGCAGCTCGGCAACGCGGCGCTCGGCTACGCGGGCGTGGCGTTCGTCGTCGTCGGCATCGGCAACTCGCTCGGCGGCCCCACCGGCTACGCCATCAACCCCGCCCGCGACCTCG
The DNA here is from genome assembly GCF_009498035.1 of Saccharothrix syringae. NCBI lineage: Bacteria > Bacillati > Actinomycetota > Actinomycetes > Pseudonocardiales > Pseudonocardiaceae > Saccharothrix > Saccharothrix syringae. Next base: position 10,133,912 of record NZ_CP034550.1, on the reverse strand, counting down.
GGCCGCGCATCGCGTACGCGGTCCTGCCCATCCGCGGCAAGGGCGCCGCCGAGTGGGGCTACGCCTGGGTGCCGGTGGTCGGCCCGCTCGTCGGCGGCGCGCTCGCCGCCCTCCTCTACCTGACCCTCCCGGTCTGAAAGGACTAGCCGGCATGACGCAGTACGTGGCCGCGATCGACCAGGGCACCACGTCCACCCGGTGCATGATCTTCGACCACTCGGGCGGGGTGGTCTCGGTCGACCAGAAGGAGCACGAGCAGATCTTCCCCAGGGCGGGGTGGGTCGAGCACGACGCCGACGAGATCTGGACCAACACCCGGCAGGTGGCGGCGGGCGCGCTGGCCAAGGCCGACCTGACCGCCAAGGACATCGCCGCCGTGGGCATCACCAACCAGCGCGAGACCGCGCTGGTCTGGGACCGCACCACCGGCCGTCCCGTGTACAACGCGATCGTCTGGCAGGACACCCGCACCGACCGGATCTGCCGGGAGCTGGGCGCGTCGGGCGGCCAGGAGCGGTACCGGGCCAGGACCGGGCTCCCGCTGGCCACCTACTTCTCCGGTCCCAAGGTCCGCTGGATCCTGGACAACGTCGAGGGCGCGCGGGAGAAGGCCGAGGCGGGCGACCTGCTGTTCGGCAACATGGACACCTGGGTGCTGTGGAACATGACCGGCGGCGTCGACGGCGGCGTGCACGTCACCGACCCCACCAACGCCTCCCGCACCCTGCTGATGGACCTCGACACGCTGTCGTGGGACGAGGGCATCGCCGCCGACCTGGGCATCCCGCTGTCGATGCTGCCGGAGATCCGCTCGTCGTCGGAGACCTACGGCCACGTCCGGGAGCGCGGCGCGCTGGCCGGCGTGCCCATCGCGGGCATCCTCGGCGACCAGCAGGCGGCCACGTTCGGGCAGGCGTGCCTGTCGCCGGGCGAGGCGAAGAACACCTACGGCACCGGCAACTTCGTGCTGCTCAACACCGGCACGGAGAAGGTGATGAGCGACAACGGCCTGCTCACCACGGTCTGCTACCAGATCGGCTCGCAGGCGCCCGTGTACGCGCTGGAGGGCTCGATCGCGGTCACCGGGTCGCTGGTGCAGTGGCTGCGCGACAACCTCGGCATGATCACCACGGCGGCGGAGATCGAGGAGCACGCGCGCACCGTCGAGGACAACGGCGGCGCGTACTTCGTGCCCGCGTTCTCCGGCCTGTTCGCGCCCTACTGGCGGTCGGACGCGCGCGGCGCGATCGTCGGCCTGACCCGGTACGTCAACCGGGGGCACCTGGCGCGGGCGGTGCTGGAGGCCACGGCGTTCCAGACCCGCGAGGTCATCGACGCCATGAACGCGGACTCGGGCGTCGCGCTGACCTCGCTGAAGGTCGACGGGGGCATGGTGGTCAACGAGCTGCTGATGCAGTTCCAGGCCGACATCCTGGGCGTCCCGGTGATCCGGCCGGTGGTCAACGAGACCACCGCGCTGGGCGCCGCCTACGCCGCCGGGCTGGCCGTCGGGTTCTGGGAGTCCGAGGACGACATCCGGCAGAACTGGGCGCGGGACAAGCAGTGGGAGCCCGCCATGGACGAGGAGGCGCGCGAGCGGCACTACCACCTGTGGAAGAAGGCCGTGACCAGGACTTTCGACTGGGTCGAGTAGGTCTTGCCCGGGGGGCGGCCTTCCCGCCGCCCCCCTTTGCCCGTCAGTCTCTGCCCGTCAGTCCAGGTCGTCGTGGCGCATGAGCTGGCGGCCGGCCTCGGTGATCGACCCGGTCAGCGACGGGTAGACCGAGAACGTGGTGGCCAGGTCCTCCACGGTGAGCTGGTTCTGCACGGCCATCGCGATGGACAGGATCAGCTCGCTGGCGTTCGGCGCGACCACCACGCCGCCGATGACCACGCCGGTCGCCGGGCGGCAGAACAGCTTGACGAAGCCGCGGCGCAGGCCCTCCATCTTGGCCCGCGGGTTGGTGGCCAGCGGCAGCATGATGGTGCGCGCGGGCACCTCGCCGGAGTCGATCGCCTGCTGGCTGATGCCGACGCTGGCGATCTCCGGGTTGGTGAACACGTTCGCGGCGACCGTCTTGAGCTTGATCGGGCTGACGCCCTCGCCCAGCGCGTGCCACATGGCGATGCGGCCCTGCATGGCGGCCACCGAGGCCAGCAGCAGCACGCCGGTGCAGTCGCCCGCCGCGTAGACGCCGGAGATGTTGGTGCGGGAGACCCGGTCGACCGGGATGTACCCGCCGCGGCCGACCTCGATGCCGACCTTCTCCAGGCCGAGGTCGGTGGTGTTGGGCACCGAGCCGACGGTCATCAGGGCGTGGCTCGCCTCGATCGTGCGACCGTCCTCCAGGTGAATCCGGACGCCGTCGCCGACGTTCTCCACCCGGTCCGCGCGGGCGTGCTTGACCACGGCGGTGCCGCGCTCGGCGAAGACGTCCTCCAGCACCGCGGCCGCGTCGGCGTCCTCGTGCGGGAGCACACGATCGCGTGAAGAGACCATGGTCACCTTCACGCCCAGCTCGGTGTAGGCGGAGGCGAACTCCACACCGGTGACACCCGAACCGATGACGGCCAGGTGCTCCGGCAGCTCGGGGAGGTCGTAGATCTGGCGCCAGGTGAGGATGCGCTTGCCGTCCGGCTCGGCGCCGGGCAGGACGCGCGGGGTCGCGCCGGTGGCGATGAGCACCACGTCGGCGGGCAGCACCTCGCGGGTGCCGTCCTCGACGAGCACGACCACCTCGTGCTGGGCCAGGCCCTTGGAGCCGTCGCAGAACTTGGCCGTGCCGTTGACGATGCGCACGCCCTCCCGCTGGAGGCGGGCCCGGACGTCGGCGGACTGGGCGAGCGCGAGGCCCTTCACCCGGCCGTGGACCGTGGGCAGCTCGACCGCGGCCTCGGTGTTGTCCATGCGAATGCCCAGCTCACCGGCGTTGCGGAAGGCGCTGCGCCCGCCCGCCGACGCGATGAACGTCTTCGACGGCACGCAGTCGTAGAGCACGCAGGCGCCGCCCAGCCCTTCGCGTTCGACGATGGTCACGTCGGCGCCGTGCTGGGCCGCTACGAGCGCCGCCTCGTAACCAGCCGGGCCACCGCCCATGATGACGATGCGGGTCACGCCACGTCCTCCTCCGGGGTTGTCTGCGCTGTTCGCAGCCCTGACAAAGGTACGCGGTCGGGTGCAGGGGCGTGTCGTCCGGTCTTCTCGTGCCTCCTGGTGATCGAGAGGTCGCTAGGCTGTCCTCCGTGCCGCTCTATGCCGCGTACGGATCCAACATGGACCCGAACCAGATGATGGAGCGAGCCCCGTACTCCCCGATGGCGGGGACCGGGTGGCTCGCCGGCTGGCGTCTGACGTTCGGTGGCGAGGACCTGGGCTGGGAGGGCGCGCTCGCCACCATCGTCGAGGACCCGGACTCGCAGGTGTTCTGCGTCCTCTACGACGTGAGCCCGCGTGACGAGTCCCGCCTGGACCGCTGGGAAGGGGCCCTGGGCCTCTACAAGAAGATCCGCCTGCGCGTCCAGACCCTGGAGGGCTCGGTCACCGCCTGGCTCTACGTCCTGGACGCCTACGAGGGCGGCCTGCCCTCCGCCCGCTACATCGGCGTGGTCGCCGACGCCGCCGAAGCAGCCGGCGCCCCCGACGACTACGTAGCCGACCTGCGAACCCGCCCCTGCCAAGGCATAGGCCCCTAACCCCCCACCCCACCCCCGCGCGTGTCCTCCACTCAAACCGCGCGTGTCATGCGTTCAGCACCCGCGTGTCATGCGTTCAGGTTCGGCGTGTCATGCATTCGCGACCGCCGAGCTCTACAGCCAGAACCTGCGAGACCTGGGCGTAGGTGCTGCGAGCGCGGCACTCAGGTGTCGGAACAGCCTGGTGGTGTCTCGCAGGTCAGGGGCCGCGCCCCGCAACACCGTCCAGCCACGTTGCCGCAGGTCGTCAGCTCGTGCCTGGTCGGCATCGGCCTTGCCGACGTGCGCGGCGTAGCCGTCGTACTCGAGCGCCACGCGCCGGTCCGGCCAGGCGAAGTCGAGCCGCCAGATCTCACGGCCGTCCAGGTCGCACACCGAGTACTGCGGCTCGGGCACGGGGAAGCCCGCTTCGGCGATCAACAGCAGCAAAGTGCTCTCCGCCGGTGACTCGGGCAGGCCAGTGGAGAGGTCCAGCAGGAGCAGACCCTGTCGACGTCCGCGTGGGTCACGACGGGCCGCGATCCGCGCGGCGAGATCCGCTTTGAACCGTGACCGTTGTCCGGAAGCGACCTGTGCGAGGGCTTGATCAGCACAGGCCAGTGCGGTGCTGCGACGGCCTCGACAGAGCATTTCGCTGATCGCGTGCTCGATCACGAGGCAACGCAGGCCGTCAAGCTCGATGACATCCGTCGGATCGAAGGTCTGCTGGTGGACGGCCACGCCGGGACGAGGGCGGATGGCGCGGTTGTAACCGATGGTCAGGTGCACCCGGGCGGTCTCCGCGGCGGTGCAACCGTGCAGCCAAGCGGACGTGTGGTTGGAGAGGGCCGCGTCCGGTCCCGCCATCAGCAGTGCGGCAGCGGCGCGGGTGTGCAGGTTGGTCATCCGTGCCCGTTGGATGACCACCGTGCGGCAGTAGCTGACCAGGTGGCCGTCTTGGATGGCACGTTGCAGACCTTTGGGGCCGAGGTGAGCGTGCAAGGCGGTTCGCGGATAGGCGCCGTGAAGGCCCTCAGGGATCTGGATCATGCAAAACCGAGGAGCGAGGCCGCGAATTTCGTACGCGGTTCACTCGAAGGTGTAACGGGCTGGCCTTCGAATGTCCAACTCCTCGGTGCTGAGTGCATGACACGCCGGGCCTGAGTGCATGACACGCGGGGGTTGAGTGCATGACACGCGGGGACTGCAGGCATGACACGCGCGGAGTGGGGGTGGGGTTAGGGGGTGGGGGGGTGGGTTAGGGATTCCAGGTGGTGGAGGAGGCGGCGGTGGTCGGTGGGGGAGATGGTGGACCAGGGGGGTTGGCCGGGGGTGGCTCGGCGGAGTTGGAGGTAGCGGCCGGCCGAGGTGTCGAAGAAGGCGACCACGTTGTCGGTGCGGACGCGCTTGCCCCACTTGTCGCGGTGGGCCGCGCCGAACTGGCCCCGGTGGTCGGCGTCGCGGAACATCTCGGCCAGGGCGGTGGCGTCCGCGGGGCGGACGCCTCGGGAGATCAGGGCGTTCGGCAGGTCGTCCGGGGTGGGGGAGGCGGCGGCCGCGGCGTCCAGGTCGGCGCTGGGGAGGGTGATCGAGTGGCCTGGGCCCGCGTTGAGAGGGGGGAGGGCGGTCAGGGCTTCGCGGGGGAGGCCCTCGCTGGAGGCGGGGCGCAGGGTCAGCTGGTCGTTGTCCAGGACGGCCAGGACGGCCGACTGGCCCTTGGCCGCGGCCAGGACGCGGACGCTGCGGCCCAGCCACAGGCGGCCGTCCACCTCGTGCTGCGGGCGGTTCAGCAGGTGGAGCAGGTCCTCCAGCATGGGGTCCAGGGACACCGGGCGGCCCAGGCCGCGGCGTTCCAGGTCCGACCACGCCCGGCGCTCCAGCTCGGCGCGCTCGCCGTGCGTCTTGCCCGGTGACGGCACCTTGAGCACCAGCGGCATGGTCTCCAGCCGCAGGTGCTCCCACAGCACGTCGAACTCCAGCGCCGAGATGGTCACCGGTTCGTGGTGCACGTCGTTGAGCCCCAGGTCCAGACCGAACGTCGTCATCAGAGGGTGGTGCTCTCCCCGATCACGGGCGGGGAGAACCCGCCGATGCCGTAGATGTCGTCCGTTTCCCGCAGGTAGTCGGCGGCGTCGTGCGTCCGGTCCTCTTCCTCCTCGCCGCCGCGCGCCGCGCCCAGCCCGCCGAACGGGTCGAACGCCTGCTGCGCGGGCGCCACACCCACGGTGCGCTTGTGCACGGTGTCGTTGTTGCCCGCCTGGCCGGTGCCGCCCGTCATCGGGCCCGCCGAGCCGCCCGGGCCCGCGACCGCCGCGTGCTGGGCGTTGGCCGCGAACGCGCCGAACTCCGCCGAGCTGACCGACGTCGTGCCGACGGGCAGGCGGTGCTCCGCGCCGCCCGCGCCGCCGTGCTGCTGCGCGCTCGACTGCTGCTCGGTGGTGTCGGGGGTGACCGCGCCCTGCTCGGAGGAGCCGGAGGACGACGACGACCTGCGCCGGTCCTGCGAACCGCCGAGCACGCCGCCGGGGCCGTAGGCGCCCGTGGTCGGGCCCGTCGTCGGGGCGTGGGCGGGCGCGGACGGGGACGCGGAGGAGGTGCGGGTGCCGCCGGCCGAGGACGTGCCGGTGGTGCCGGTGGTGCCGCCCGGCGCCGGGGTGGACCGGTACCCGGGCGTGGTGCCGCGGACGCCGCGACCGCCGCCGTAGCGGCCACGCCCGCCCCAGCGGCCGCGACCGCCGCGCGGACCGCCGAGGGCCCACCCGGGCCCCGACACGCCCGCCGCGTCGTTGCGCACCACGTCCGGCGCGCTGATCACCAGCTGCGGCGGCTGGTGGAACTGCCCCAGCGTGCTGGTGTTGGAGGTGGTGCTGGACGCGTAGGTCGCCATGACCTCGCGCGCCCGCTGCTCGGCGGCGTCGCGCGCCTGCTCCTGCTGCTCGTAGTCCGTCTGCCCGCCGACCAGCGCGGTCAGCAGGCCGACCACCACGTTCGGCTTCTCCGCGGTCACCGGCACCGGCGCGGGCATGTCCGCGCGCGCCTTGGCGATGTAGTCGGCCTGCAGCTCGGCGGAGACGCGCATCACGTCCGCGCCGCCGCGGGCCTCGTCCGCCCACGCGGCCAGCGGGTTGATGCCCATCCGCGCGCGCTCGGCGGCGTCACCCTCCCACTTGGCGCCGGAGCGCATCACGCCGGCGTGCAGCTCGGCGTTGATCTCGGTCAGCGCCGCGGAGACGCCGGCCCACCGCTCGACCGAGGCGTGCGACGCCCCCGGTCCGGGACCGGAGTGGATCCGCTCGTACAGCTCTTCGTGGCTGTAGCCGTTCCAGCGGTGTCCATCGGGCATGAAGATTCCCCTTGCCTGGGCCGGGTGGTCAGCGGCCGCCCTGCTGGCCCATCAACCCGGTGTTGTCGTCTTCGATGGACTGGTACTGCCGTTCGACCAGGGTCAGCGCGTCCATGGCCGACTTCAGCTGCCGCTGGTAGTTCTGCAGCGCGGCCAGCGCCGAGTCGCCCGACTCCAGGGAGCGCTCGTTGAACTGCTCGGCCGCTTCCTGGCTCACCGGGTCGCCCGCCCAGGGCCGCACCCTGATCTCGGTGATCGCGAGCTCGATCTGCTGGTCCAGCTTCGAGAGGGCGCCCGCGAACGCGCTGCGCAGGCCCGGGATCGCGCCGGGGTCCACGTTCAAGGTGTGCGACACGGGCGGTGGCGAGCCCGTGTCGGCGCCACGCCCGTGGTCTTCCGAAGGCATGGACGACCTCCCCGTCTTCCCGAATTCCGTCGCGCAGGGTCACTCTAGCCAGAGGGTCCGACAACGGGGAGTAGGTGGCGGCCACCATCCCCCGCGTGGGTCAGCGGTGCTGCAGCAAACCGGCGATGGCTTCTTCGGCCGCCCGCAGCGCCCCCAGGCATAGCGTGTCCTGCGTCGCTTTCGTTTCATTGCCGCCGTCGCGGAACATGACGTCCAGGAACTGACCCTCGGCCACGTCCACCTCCACGTTGCACACCTGCTCCATGCCCGGCGTGCGCACCGTCAAACCCGGGAACCCGGCGATGGTGGTCGGTTCGGCCTCCACCTGCGCGTTCTCGTCCAGCCACACGCCGACGCCCTCCGCTGTGACGAGGGCGAGGCGCACGACGTTCCCGCTGATGTTGCTGCGCATCGTGCACGCCTTCGCGTTGCCGAAGCTCGTCTCCAGGTACGCGCTGGGCGGGTTGTCCAGGTTCAGCCGCACCCGCTGCTGCGGCGACAGCACCGCGCACGGGTCCAGCCCGTCCAGCAGCACCTCCCGCGGCCTGCGCGGGAGGGACGGGGCGGTGGTCGCGGACGCGATGTCGGCCTCGTGCGGACCGCCGTCCGCGGTGTTCTCCGGTAAGGGCGTGCAGGCGGTTGCCAACGCGCACAAAGTGGCGATGATCACACCCACGGCCCTCATGAGCACCTACCGTAGCCGTGTCCACACGCCGAGTGGGTCCCGTGTGACGAAGCCGCACTTCGCGGCGACGCGTCGGGCCGCCTCGTCGGGGGGTCTCGCGGTGATCCCGGGCAGGTCGAGGAAGCCGAACCCGAACCGCAGCACCGCGCCCACGGCGTGGGTGGCGATGCCCCTGCCGCGCAGGTCGGGGGTGGTCCAGCAGGTCAGCTCGCCGGCCGCGGTGAGCGCGACCTCGCCGACCGCGGTGCCGGTGAGCTGGTCGCACACCGCCCACGAGCAGGCTTCGTCGGCGTGCCACTGCCGCGCGCGCTCGGCGATGTGCTCGCCCGCCGCGGCCACGTCCGGGCAGAGACCGCCGCCCGCCAGCGCCGCCCGGTCGTCGATGCGGTCGTCGGCGCGCAGTTGTCGCAGGTAGAACTCACCCGCGTTGATCTCCACGGCCTCCATGGCCGGGCAGACTAGTCCGTGACGAAGCCGTCGTAGCGGGCGGCCAGCCCTTCGACCAGCCCGCGGTGCAGCGACGCGGCCCGCCCGTCGGGCCCGGTGACCAGCTCGACGACCCAGTCGGCGTCCTCGGCGTCGTCCTCGCCGGCCAGCAGGTCCCGGTGCACCGCGCACGGTGCCCACCCGGCCTCGGCCAGCTCCCGCGCGGCCTCCTCGGCGTCGTCGCGGTCGTGCAGGACCAGCAGCAGCGCGCCGTCCGCCCCGGTGGTCCCGCCGCCGGTGCCCTCCGCCAGCAGGCCGCGGGAGGCCAGCGCCTCGTGCAGGGCGGGGAAGTCCGGCGTGTGCACCGCGTCGATGCCGACGCCCCGGGCCGCCTCGGCGTTCTCCGCGTGGTCGTCGCAGAACAGCGTGCCCGACGCCGAGTGCTGGAGCACCCGCAGCGCCCGCCGGAACGCCTCGGGCGACGGCTTGGCCACCCCCAGCCGCGCCGAGGTCACCACCGCGTCCACCTCGCGGTCCAGGCCCAGCTCGGCCAGGTCGCGCGGCAGCCGGTCGGTGGCGTTGGACAGCAGCGCCACCCGGCACCGCCCGCGGACCCGCCGCACCAGCTCCAGCGCCTCGGGCACCACCTCGCCGACGCGCGTCCACGCGGCCACCGCGCCGGCGGCCCGGTCGGCCGGGACGCCCTCGCGGACGAGCTGGTCCCGCACGGCCTCGCGCCACCGCTCGTCACCGACCTCGCCGACGATCGCGGGCCGGGACAGGGAGTGCGACACCCGCGCCAGCGACCCGGGCGGCAGCCCGAACTCCTCCTCGATCGGCGCGTCCGGCCCGAACCGCCGCAGCACGCCGTCGAGGTCGAGCAGCAGCAGCGACGGCGCGGTCACCGGTTGCCCCGGGCCAGCAGCAGCATCACCGCGGGCACGAGCACGAACACCAGCGGCGTCTTGACCAGGAAGAACAGCACCACGGACACCACGATGGCCACCGGCAGCGCCGCGCCGGTCAGCCACGGCTCGAACCGCAGCACCCCCCGCCCGGCCCCCGGCAGCGGCGCGACCTGCGCGAACCGCGGCCGCGGCGCGGGCAGGTCGGCGAACAGGGCGAGCAGGTCGCCGCGGGTGCGGGCGGTGGCGACGCGGGCGGAGCGCTCACCGAACTCGTCCACCGTCAGCCGCCCCTCGCCGAGGTGCGTGCCGAGGAGTTCGAGGGCCTGCTCGCGCTCCGCGTCGCCGATCCGGATCTCCCGCTCGCTCACATCGCCGAGCCTATTCCTTGATCTCGCACAGGACGGTGCCCTGGGTGACCGCCGCGCCCGGCTCGGCCGCCAGCGAGGTGATCACGCCGGACTTGTGCGCGGTGACCGGGTTCTCCATCTTCATGGCCTCCAGCACCAGGAGCAGGTCACCCGCCTCCACCTGCTGGCCGTCCTCCACCGCGACCTTGACGATGGTGCCCTGCATGGGCGCGGCCACCGCGTCGCCGGACACCGCACCGCCGGACTTGCCGCCACCGCGCTTGCGCGGCTTGGCCTTGGCCGCCGCCTTCGCGCCGCCACCGGCACCGCCGCCGCCGGTGCCAATCGCCAGGTCGCCGGGCAGCGTGACCTCCAGCCGCCGGCCGCCGACCTCGACCACGACGGTCTGCCGCGGCTCGTCCTCCTCGGCCTCCGCGCCGCCGGTGAACGGGGGGATGGTGTTGTCGAACTCGGTCTCGATCCACCGGGTGTGCACGGTGAAGCCCTCGTCGGTGCCGATGAACGCCGGGTCGCGCACGATCGCGCGGTGGAACGGCAGCACGGTGGCCATGCCCTCGACGACCATCTCGTCCAGGGCGCGGCGGGCGCGCTCCAGGGCCTGGGTGCGGTCCTCGCCGGTGACGATCAGCTTGGCCAGCAGCGAGTCGAACTGGCCGCCGATGACGGTGCCGCTCTCCACGCCCGCGTCGACGCGCACGCCGGGGCCGGAGGGCGCGGTGAACGTGGTGACGGTGCCGGGGGCGGGCAGGAAGTTGCGGCCCGCGTCCTCGCCGTTGATGCGGAACTCGATGGAGTGCCCGCGCGGGGTCGGGTCCTCGGTGAAGCGCAGCTCCTCGCCCGCGGCGATGCGGAACTGCTCGCGCACGAGGTCGAGGCCCGCGGTCTCCTCGCTGACCGGGTGCTCGACCTGGAGGCGGGTGTTGACCTCCAGGAACGAGATGGTGCCGTCCACCGCGACCAGGTACTCGACCGTGCCGGCGCCGTGGTAGCCGGCCTCCTTGCAGATGGCCTTCGCCGAGCTGTGGATGGTCGCCCGCTGCTCGTCGGTGAGGAACGGCGCGGGCGCCTCCTCGACCAGCTTCTGGTGGCGGCGCTGGAGCGAGCAGTCGCGCGTGCCCACGACGATCACGTTGCCGTGCTGGTCGGCCAGCACCTGCGCCTCGACGTGGCGCGGCTTGTCCAGGTAGCGCTCCACGAAGCACTCGCCGCGGCCGAACGCGGTCACGGCCTCGCGCACCGCGCTGTCGAACAGCTCGGGGATCTCCTCGATCGTGCGGGCCACCTTCAGGCCGCGGCCGCCGCCGCCGAACGCCGCCTTGATGGCCACGGGCAGGCCGTGCTCCTCGGCGAAGGCCACCACCTCGTCCGGGCCGGAGACCGGGTCCTTGGTGCCGGGCACCAGCGGCGCGCCCGCGCGCGTCGCGATGTGCCGCGCGGTCACCTTGTCGCCGAGGTCGCGGATGGCCTGCGGGGTCGGCCCGATCCAGGTCAGGCCGGCGTCCAGCACGGCCTGCGCGAAGTCGGCGTTCTCGGACAGGAAGCCGTAGCCGGGGTGCACGGAGTCGGCGCCGGCGCGCTTGGCGACGTCGAGCAGCTTGTCCACCGACAGGTAGCTCTCACCGGGCGTGCTGCCGCCGAGGGCGAACGCCTCGTCGGCGAGCCGCACGAACGGGGCGTCCCGGTCCGGGTCCGCGTACACGGCGACGCTGGCCAGACCGGCGTCCCGGCAGGCGCGGATGACCCGGACGGCGATCTCACCGCGGTTGGCGACGAGGACCTTGCGCAGCGACACGACGTCCTACCTCCTGCAAGCTGGAACTTGGAGCGGCAATGGAGGGGGAGTTTAGTGACCCCGCACTACCCGGTGGCGGAGAGACAGCTCACGCTTCGGTGAAACAATGGGCAACCGTGCCCCGCCCGCCCGCCGCCGTGCTCGTGGTCGCCTGCCTCGCCGCGGTGACCGCGGTCGCCGGGCTGGCCTTCGCCTGGTCGGTGCGGCCGGACGACCCCGCCGTGACCGGGGCGGAGCCGCCCCGGGACGAGCTGCGGTGCGGTGCCGCGCCGTGCCGCCCGGTGGTGTCGCGGGCCGTCGGGTCGGACGCGGTGGAACTGCTCGTGGGTTCGGGGGTGGGGCGCATCCGGACTTCGGGGACTTCGGGGCCGAACGTGTTCGAGCTGACCATCGCCGCTTCGGGGGCCGTGATCACCGAGCGGTCGCTGCAGTGCGCGGACGCCGAGGTGGCGGTGTGCCTGGTGCGGGGCGACGCGGGGGCCGAGGCGCGCGGCGAGGTGCTGGTGCGCAGGTCGGGGGCGTGGTCGCGGGCCCAGGTGCCGTACGTGGCCGGCGGGGGTTACCTGGCGCTGCACGACGTGGACCGGGACGCGGTGGCCGACGTGGTGGCGGTGCAGCGGGAGTGCCCGCCCGGGGTCGACTGCCCGCGGCGGTTCGCGCAGGTGTTCTCGCTCGCGGGCGGGGGCGGGGAGCTGGGGTGCACGGCGGTGGTCGACGCGCAGGAGCTGCTGCCGGGCTGGCCGACCGTGGTGCCCGATGTCGCCGATCTCACTGCGTGCGGCACCTGATGTGTGCACTCAAGGGCAACGATCCGTGCCCTGAAAGCCACGAGCGCGTTGCACTTGGGTGCAACGCGCTCGTGGCCCTTCGGCGGGATCAGGCGGGGACGGGCTCGCGCGGGCCGGACAGCAGCGGGGGCTCGCTGGGGCTGTTGAGAACCTCGTCGTCGATCAGGCCCTCGCCGCGGGCCACCAGCACCGGCACGGTGATCTGGCCGGTGACGTTGGTGGCGGTGCGGACCATGTCCAGGATCGGGTCGATCGCGTAGACGACCGCGACACCGGTGGCGATGACCTCCGGCGGCATGTTCACCGCGCCCAGGGTCAGCGTCAGCATGGTGAACCAGCCCGTGGTGCCCGCGGTCGCCAGGGCGCCGAACACGGCCACCGCGACGATCGCCACGTACTGCCAGATGCCCAGCTCCACGCCGAACAGGTTCGCGATGAACACCGTCGCGATGGCCGGGTACACCGCGGCGCAGCCGTCCATCTTGGTGGTGGTGCCCAGCGGCACGGCGAAGGACGCGTAGTCGGGGTCCACGCCGAGGTTGGCGGCGGTCTGGCGGCTCAGCGGCAGCGTGGCGCCCGACGAGCGGGACACGAAGGCGAACTGGATCGCCGTCCACGCCTTGGCGAAGAACGTGACCGGGCTGACCCGGCCGACGAACCGCAGCAGCAGCGGGTAGACCACGAACAGCACCAGCAGCGACCCGCCGTACACGGCCGCGATCAGCGAGAACAGCGGGCGGACGAACGAGTTGCCGTAGGTCGCGAACGCCGTGCCGATCAGGCCGAACACGCCGATCGGGGCGAGCAGCACGATCCAGCCGACGATCTTCTGGATCAGGTCGAACACCGACCGGGTCAGGGTGACGAACGGCGTCGCCCGCTCGCCCAGCGCGTAGGCGGCGAAGCCGACCAGCACCGAGATGAACACGACCTGGAGCACCTCGCCCTCGGTGAAGGCGGTGAACAGGTTGCTCGGGATCAGCGTCTCCAGCAGCGTGCTCCACGAACCGGGGTCGCGCGCGGACAGCCGCTCCACGGCCGACTGCGACGGCTCCACCCGCACGCCCGAGCCGGGCTGGAAGACCAGGGCGATGGCCAGGCCGATGAGCACCGCGATCAACGAGGTGATCGCGAACCACAGCAGCGTCTTGCCGCCGAGCCGCGCGGCGCGGTTGGTGCCCAGGCGGCGCAGGCTCGTGATGCCCACGACGATCGCGGTGAACACCAGGGGGATGACGGTGAACTGCAGGAGGCTGGTGAAGACGTCGCCGATGTGGCCCAGGGTGGTGGTCAGCCACTCCTGCTCGGCGGTCTTGGCGACGTAGCCGGCCAGCGCGCCCAGGACGAGCGCGGCCAGCACGGTGACGCCGAACACCTTCGGTTTGGTGTAGGTGCGGATGAACGACACGACTGCTCCGGTGTGTGCGCAGGGGTGAACGGCGGGGAGGTCAGTGGTGACAGCCCGTGTTCGTCCGGCGCCCGAAGTCGATGTGACGGCGACGCGTCAGCAATTCGTTCATCGGCTCCCCCAACGCGAACCAGGTGGGGCGAGCTTCCCGGATCAGGCGAAATGTGACAACCGCTACCAGATGTCGGACACCGAGACGCCCAGGCGGCGCAGCAGGGCGCGGGTCAGCGGCAGGCTGATGCCGATCACGCTGGACGGGTCGCCGTCGATGCCGTCGACGAACCAGCCGCCCAGCCCGTCGAGGGTGAAGGCGCCCGCCACGTGCAGCGGCTCGCCGGTGGCGAGGTAGGACTCCAGCTCGTCGTCGGTGGGGCGGCCGAACCGGACGGTGGTGGCCTCGTGGTCGACGGCCCGGTCGACGACGGTGCCGTCGTGGACCAGCAGGACGGCGTGGCCGGTGAGGAGGGTGCCGGTGGTGCCGGCCATCCGCTTCCAGCGCTCGCGGGCCACGTCGACGGTGCCGGGCTTGCCGTGCACCTCGCCGTCGGAGGTCAGGAGCATCGAGTCGCAGCCGACGATCACCTCGGTGTCGGCGGCCCCGGCGGCGATGGCTTCCGCCTTGGCCAGGGCGAGGGCGGTGACCAGCTGCTCGGGGGTGGGGTCGACCAGCGAGGCGGCCACGGCGTCCTCGTCGACCCCGGACACCCGGACGACGGGCTCGACGCCCGCGGCGCGGAGGACGGCTAGGCGGGCGGGGGACTGCGAGGCCAGGACGAAGCGCACGGGGGCAGCCTAGGGCGGGGGTGGCGGGGGCGCGTGTGCAGGTGCGCCGCGCGCCGGCCCCGGTTGCGTAGAACTACCGATGCGCGCCCCCGCGCCCCTTCGGCAACCTCGAAGGCGTGCGGCGTGCTCTGGTAGTCGGCCGGACCGAGCGGAAACGCGGCCGGCACCGGTGGTTGGCGGTCCTGCCGGCCGCCCTCGTCCTGGGGGTGGCGGTGAGGGTCGTGGCGAGCGACCCGGTCGGGTACGGCGTCCCGTTCTGGCCCTTCGCCACGCCCAGCGACCGCGCGGAGGACCGGGTCATGGTCGAGCTGACCACCACCGCCCGCGCCCTGCGCAGCCTCGACGCCGTCCCCCGGGCGATCACCCGGGGGGACGACGTCGAAGTGCTCCAGTCGCGGGAAGACGCGGGTCGGCTCTGGCTGCGGGTGCGGCTGCGCGTCCCCGACGGCGTCCGGTGCCGGGAGGTCGGCGTCACCGACGCCCGGGTCACCAGCCGCCGGGTGGACTGCTAGCCGGGCAGGCCCGACGCGCGCCAGGCGCCGGGACCGCGGTCCAGCGGCCTGCGCACCAGGCGCGAGCGGTCCGCCCACGCCGACCGGCGGGGCTGCTCCCGCCCCTCGGCCCGGGCCGCCGACAGGGCCGCCACGACGGCGGTGACGGCGGCCAGTTCCTCGTCGTCCGGGTTGCCGCGCACCACCCGGAGGTGCGGTGCCGCGCTCACAGCGGGATGTTCCCGTGCTTCTTGGGCGGCAGGACCTCGCGCTTGTCGCGCAGGACCGCCAGCGCCCGGGCCACGTGCGCCCGCGTGTACGACGGCGGGATCACCGCGTCGACGTAGCCGCGCTCGGCCGCCACGTACGGGTTGCACAGCGTGTCCTCGTACTCCCGCTGCAACCGGGCCCGCAGGGCGTCGACGTCCTCGCCGTTGTTCACCGCGTTCGCCAGGGTCTTGCGGTGCACGATGTTGGCCGCGCCCTGCGCGCCCATGACCGCGATCTGCGCGGTCGGCCACGCCAGGTTGACGTCGGCGCCCAGGTGCTTGGACCCCATCACGTCGTACGCGCCGCCGTACGCCTTGCGGGTGATCACGGTGACCAGCGGCACCGTCGCCTCCGCGTAGGCGTAGATCAGCTTGGCGCCGCGGCGGATGATGCCGTTCCACTCCTGGTCGGTGCCGGGCAGGAAGCCGGGCACGTCGACGAAGGTCAGCACCGGGATGTTGAACGCGTCGCAGGTCCGCACGAACCGCGCGGCCTTCTCCGAGGCGTCGATGTCCAGGCAGCCCGCGAACTGGGTCGGCTGGTTGGCGACCACGCCGACCGAGTGGCCGTCGACCCGGCCGAAGCCGATCAGGATGTTCGGCGCGAACAGCGGCTGGACCTCCAGGAACTCGCCGTCGTCCAGCACGCGGGTGATGACCTCGTGCATGTCGTAGGGCTGGTTCGCCGAGTCCGGGATGAGGGTGTCCAGCTCGCGGTCGGACTCGGTGACGGAGTCCTCGACCGAGCCGTGCAGCACGTCGTCGGGCGCGTCGAACACGGGCGCCTCGGACATGTTGTTGGCGGGCAGGAAGGACAGCAGCTCCTTGACGTAGGAGATGGCGTCCTCCTCGTCACCTGCGAGGTAGTGCGCGTTGCCGGACTTGGTGTTGTGGGTGCGGCCGCCGCCCAGCTCCTCGAAGCCCACGTCCTCGCCGGTGACGGTCTTGATCACGTCCGGGCCGGTGATGAACATGTGCGAGGTCTGGTCGACCATCACCACGAAGTCGGTCAGCGCGGGGGAGTACACGTGCCCGCCCGCGTTCGCGCCCATGATCAGCGAGATCTGCGGCACGACGCCGGACGCGGCGACGTTGCGGCGGAAGATCTCGCCGTAGAGGCCGAGCGAGACCACGCCCTCCTGGATGCGGGCGCCGCCGCCCTCGTTGATGCCGATGATCGGCCGGCCGGTCTTGATCGCCAGGTCCATGACCTTGACGATCTTCTCGCCGTACACCTCGCCGAGCGAGCCGCCGAACACGGTGACGTCCTGGCTGAACACGCACACCGGGCGGCCGTCGACGGTGCCGTAGCCGGTCACCACGCCGTCGCCGTACGGGCGGTTGCGGTCCTGGCCGAAGTTGGTGGAGCGGTGCCGCGCCAGCTCGTCGAGCTCGACGAACGAGCCCGGGTCCAGCAGCAGCTCGATGCGCTCGCGGGCGGTCTTCTTGCCCTTGGCGTGCTGCTTCTCCACCATGCGCGCCGAAC
This sequence comes from Saccharothrix syringae, assembly GCF_009498035.1. NCBI lineage: Bacteria > Bacillati > Actinomycetota > Actinomycetes > Pseudonocardiales > Pseudonocardiaceae > Saccharothrix > Saccharothrix syringae. Next base: position 10,117,087 of record NZ_CP034550.1, on the reverse strand, counting down.
CGGCGTGCACGGCCTCCTCGTTGCGGCGGTACAGGTCGGCCAGCTTCCCGGCCGTGGTGTGGAGATCCGGCTCCGGGCCGATCGGGGCGGTCGCACTGCTCATGACCGCGCAGCTTAGCCAGGCGCACCAGGGTCCGTCCGGGCTAGTAGCCCAGCTCACCATCGGGCGTGTTGACCTCCAGCGCGCTGGAGGTTGCAGGCTTGGCGGGGCTGCCCGTCCCGCCGTCCACACCCGCTCCGACACAGCGGGCGGGACGGGCCGCTCCTACCCTGCTCAACCGTGGACGCCGCAACACTCCGCGACCGGCTCGTCGGCCCCTACGCCGCGGTCGACGTCGTCGCCAGCACCGGATCGACCAACGCCGACCTGCGGGCCGCCGCGGGCCGGGGCGCGCCCGACCGCACCGCGCTGATCGCGCTGGAGCAGACCGCGGGCCAGGGCAGGCGCGGCCGGGGCTGGGTCTCGCCCACCGGCGGCCTGTACCTGAGCGTGCTGTTCCGACCGGACGGCGTGCCCCCCGGTCGGATTCCCTGGCTCACCCTCCTGGCGGGCGTCGCCCTGGTGCGCACGGCGGCGGACGTGGGGGTGCGGGCCGCCCTCAAATGGCCCAACGACCTGCTCGTCGGCCCGGCGAAGGCGGCCGGGGTGCTCGCCGAGATCACTTCGGGGTCCGCGGTCGTGCTCGGCATCGGGCTGAACGTCACCCGGCTGCCCGACGACGTGGCACCCGGCGCGGGCGGCCTGGCGCCGACCAGCCTGGAGAACCACTCGCCGGGGCCGCTGGACCGCGCCGACCTGGCCGTCACCCTGCTCACCCGCCTGCACGACCTGGAGCTGCGCTGGCGCGGGCTGGGCGGCGACGACCCGGCGCTGCGCGAGGAGTACCGGCGGAACTGCGCCACGCTCGGCCGCCCGGTGCGGGTCGAGCTGGCCCGCGGCGGGCCCCTGCTCGGCACCGCCCACGACCTCGCGCCGGACGGCACGCTGGTGGTGCGCGACGAGGCGGGCGCCGACCACCCGATTTCCGCCGGGGACGTGGTGCACCTGCGGGTACGGTGAAGGCCGGCACCAGTCACCGGAGGGACCGCCGTGGCGCACCCGGACGACCTGCTCGGCCCCGGCGAGCGCGTCGTGATCCACAAGCACCCGCACTGGAAGGCGCTGTCCGCCCCGGTGGCCGTGCTGCTCGTGGTCGTCCTGGGCGGCACGTGGCTGGCCGGGCCGGTGTCGGCCCTGTCGTGGGCGCCGACCGCGTGGCTCGTGCTGGCCGCGGTCGCCGCCGTGCTGGTGGCGTGGCTGGTGGTGGCGCCCGTGCTGCGCTGGGGCACCACGCACTTCATCGTCACCGACGAGCGGGTGATGTGCCGGATGGGCGTGTTCAGCCGGGCCCGGCTGAACCTGCCGCTGGCGATGGTGCGCGGGGTGCGGTTCCGGCAGGGGGCGGTGGACCGGCTGCTGGGCTGCGGCACGCTGGTGGTGGACCCGGCCGACCCGGTCGGCCCGGCCGACGGGCCGCTGGAGTTCGACGACGTCCCGGGGGTGGTCGAGGTGCGCGCGACCCTGGAGCGGGTGCTCGGCGGCGCGCACCGACAGGAGGACAGGAGCACGGATGGGCGCGCGTGAGGTCGGTCTGCCGGAGGCGGTCCCGGGCGGTGGGCTGCCCGACCGCGTCACGATCTGGGAGGTCGGGCCGCGGGACGGCCTGCAGAACGAGTCCGCGGTGGTGCCCGTGGCCACCAAGCTGGAGTTCCTGGACCGGCTGGCCGACGCGGGCGCCGCGGTCCTGGAGGCGACCAGCTTCGTGCACCCGAAGTGGGTGCCCCAGCTCGCCGACGCCGAGGAGCTGCTGGCCGGCCTGGACCGGCGGGCCGGCGTCGACTACCCGGTGCTCGTGCCCAACGAGCGCGGGCTGGAGCGCGCGCTGGCCGCCGGCGTGACGCACGTGGCGATCTTCGCCAGCGCCACCGAGTCGTTCGCCCGGCGCAACCTCAACCGGTCCCTGGACGAGCAGTTCGCGATGTTCGACCCGGTGGTCTCCCGCGCCAAGGCCGAGGGCCTGGGGGTTCGGGGTTACGCCTCGATGTGCTTCGGGGACCCGTGGGAGGGCGCCGTCCCGCGCGACCAGGTGGTCGGCGTCGGCAAGCGGCTGCTCGACATGGGCTGCGACCAGCTCTCGCTCGGCGACACCATCGGCGTGGCCACGCCGGGCCAGGTCACCGCGCTGCTGGCGGCCTTCGGCGAGGTCGACCGGCTGGCCGTGCACTTCCACGACACCTACGGCCAGGCGCTGGCCAACACGCTGGCCGCGCTCCAGGCGGGCGTGACCACGGTCGACTCGTCGGCGGGCGGCCTGGGCGGCTGCCCCTACGCGGAGTCCGCGACCGGCAACCTGGCGACCGAGGACCTGGTGTGGATGCTCGACGGCCTCGGCGTCGAGCACGGCCTGGACCTGGACCGGCTGGCCGACACCAGCGCGTGGATGGCCGATCGGCTCGGGCGGCCGAGCCCGTCCCGGGTGGTGCGGGCGCTGCGGGGGTAGCGCGGTGCGGGTCGTGGAGCTGACCGGGGAGACCTGGCCGCTGCTGGAGGAGCTGTTCGGCCCGAACGGCGCCCGCGCCGGCTGCTGGTGCACGTGGTTCTGGCAGAGCCCCGCGCGGATGCGGGCCAACGGCTCGGCCGGCAACCGGGAGCTGCTGCGGTCCCGCGCGCGGGAGGGCGCGCCGCCGGGCCTGCTCGCGCTGGAGGGGGAGCGGCCGGTCGGCTGGGTCGCGGTCGCGCCCCGGTCGAGCTACCCGCGGCTGGCCCGCTCGCCGGTGGCCGCGCCGGTCCCCGCCGACGAGGACACCACCGGCACGTGGTCGGTCACCTGCTTCTTCGTGCACCGCACCGCGCGCAGGCGCGGCCTGGGCGCGGAGCTGCTGGAGCACGCCGTGCGGTTCGCCCACGACCGCGGCGCCCTGCTGGTCGAGGGCTACCCGGTGGACACCGGGGGCGCGAAGGCCGCCTCCGGCGACCTCTACCACGGCACCCTGGGCATGTTCCTCGACGCCGGGTTCGAGCTGGTCGAGCGCCGCGGCGCGCACCGGGCCCTGGTCCGGCTCGCCCCGTGACCGGGCACCACCCCGGCCCCCTGGTGCGGCGCCGGCCCGAACCGCCGACCGCGCCGTGCGCACCGGGATTTCCCAGGAGCGCCCCGGAACCGGCCGCCGGGTCGTAACGTCCAACGCGCGACCGACGACCATGCCCGGCGACGGTTCAAACCGGAGGTGGCCGTGACGACCGATCACCGCGCCCGGGTCGACGAGCTGCTCGCCGACTACCGGCGCAGCCGCGACCAGCTGGCGTCCGTGCAGCGCGACCTGGCCCGCGTGTCGGGGTCCGCGACCAGCCCGGACGGCGTGGTGACCGCGGTGGTCGACGCCCGGGGCACGCTCACCGACCTGGAACTGACCGACGCCGCCTACCGGCTGCGGCCCGCCCAGCTCGCGCAGCTCGTCGTGCGCACCGCGCGCGAGGCCGCGGCGAAGGCCGCCGAGCGCACCTACCAGGCGCTGGAACCCGTGCTGCCTGCCGGGACCGACCCGGAGGCGCTGGTGCGCGGCACCGCCGACCTGCGGCCCGAGGAGGTCGCGCCGCCCGAGCCGGCCGCGCGGCGCCGCCCGGCCGACGACGACGAGGACTTCGAGCAGCGCGACTGGCTGAACGTCGACGCCACCGGGAGGAGCGTGAGATGACCGGCTTCCACACCGACCTGGCCCGGCTCACCGAGGGCGCGCAGGACTTCGGCGCCTTCGCCGAGCGCGCCGGCCGGATCGCGGCCGACCTGACCGGGGTGCTCGACCCGCTGGGCGCCTGCTGGGGCGACGACGCGATCGGGCAGAGCTTCGCCGCGGGGCACGTGGGCCCGACCGGTGACGTGCTGACCGGGATGGGGGCGCTGGGCGCCGGGTTCGGCGGCGTCGGGGAACGCCTCGCCGAGACCGCCCGCACCTACCGCGACACCGAGCAGGGCAACACCGACGCGTTGCGCGCGATCTGAGTCTGGGGGCCGTCATGGGGATCGAGCTGCCGGCCGAACTGGCCGAGGTCGCCGCCAAGGCCGGGGTCGCGTGGCCCCGGGCCGACGAGGACGCGATGCGCGCGTCCGCCGCGGCGTGGCGCGAGGCGGGCACCGGGTTCGCCGCGCTGGCCGGCGAGTCCGACGGCGCGGCCACCCGCGCGCTGGGCGCGATGGGCGGCCCGGCGGGCGAGGCGGCCCGCGGGCGGTGGGCCGCGTTCACCGCCCCGGACGGCGAGCTGAACCGGGTGGTGCGCGGCTGCCACGCGGCGGCGGACCGGCTCGACCACGCGGCCGAGCAGGTCGGCGCGGCAAAGGTCGAGCTGGTGCGCGAGCTGGTGAACCTGGCCAGGAACAGCGACGCGGCGCAGCAGGCCGCGAACGCCGGGCACCCCACCGCGCTGCTGGGCCTGGACACGGCGATCCGCGGCGCGGCGGCCAACGCCGCCCACCTGACCGACGCGCTGACCAGCGCGGTGCGGCTGGACAGCGGGGTGACCGTCGGCGGGAGCCGGCCGCCGGTCGACATCAACCCCGGCGTGCACGGGCCCGACTCGCACGGGCCCGGTGGACCTGGTGGACCCGGTGGACCCGGTGGTGATGCGCCTGTTCAGGGCGTTGACCAGGGGCGCGGCAACCAGTCGCACGGCGGTGGGTTGCCCGGCGGGTTGCTGGGCGGTGGCGGGTTGGTCGACAACCTGCTGGGCGGCGGCAACGGTCCCGACGGCGGTCCCGGCGCCACCGGTCCCGGTGCTCCCGGTCCTGGTTCGACGGGTCCCGGCGCGGGCGGTGGGCCCGGTGGTGGGCCCGGTGGCAACCAGCAGGCTCCCGGCTTGATCGGCGGGCTGCTGGGCGGCGTCACCGACACGGTCGGCGCGGTGCTCGACCCGGTGGTCGACACCGGTCGGGACGTCGTGGCGGGCGTGGTGAACCCCGGTCACGACGGCGCGCCCGGCCAGGGCGGTGGTCAGGGTGGCGGGCAGGGCGGTCACGGACCCGGTTCCGGCGCGCCCGCCCCCGGCCTGGTCAACCAGGTCGTGAACCAGGTCGGCGGCGTGGTGGACCACGTGGTGGGCGACGTCCCGGGCGCCGCGCCGGTCGTCGACGCGATTCCCCGGCCCGACGGCACGACCACCCAGGCGGGTGCGGCCCTGCTGGACCGGCCCGTGCTGCCGGTCGATGCCCCGCAGGCACCCGCGCAGCAGCCCGCGGCCCCGGCCGCGAACCAGGGCGTGCCGCAGGGCCCGGCGTTCGGCGGTCCGACCGGTGGCGCGCCCGCCGCCGGACCCGCCGGTGCGGCCGCGGCCGCGGTGGCGCAGTCCCCGGCCGCCAACGCCGCCGCTCAAGCCCCGGCCCAGCAGGGCCAGGCGGCGCCTGCCGCGCCCAAGGCGGAAGCGCGTGCGGCCCAGACCGGGCAGCCGGGCGTGCCGGGCCAGGGCGCCCAGGGCACGGCGCAAGGGTCCGGGGCCGGCTCCGGGTCCGGTTCCGGGCAGGGCGCGCAGAGCCAGGGGCAGGGCCAAGGTCAGGGCCAGGGTGCCGCCAAGGACGCGGCCACGGCCAAGGCCGACAGCCAGGTCAAGACCGACGTCAAGGCCGACGGCCAGGCCAAGGGCGACGCCAAGGCCGGCGAGGCCAAGGGCGAGTCGGTGACCGGCGACCTGCGCGAGGCGCTGCTCGCCGCCGCCCGGGACGTCGAGGACGCGGCGCAGGACGGCTCCCTCGCGTTCGCCGTCATCCCGATCCCGGTCGGCCGCCACGGCGGTGACCGGAGGACCCCGCTCCCGACCGGCCCCGCCCCGGCGGCACCCGCCGAACCCGACGGCCCCGAGCCGGAGCCCGTGCCCGCCGCGCGGACCGCGCGGCCGACCACGGAGGCCGCCGCGCTGTTCCTGCTCCACATGTTCCCCGGCGGCACGCTGCCCCGGCCCCGCACCGCCCCGGCCCGCCAGCTCCCGCCGCCGTCGGGCGAGCGCGCGTTCGCGGCCGGCCTGCGGTTCGAACCGGCCGGCCACCCCGACCGGCACCTGGTCGACACCTCCGCCCGCTACGGCCTGGACCTGACCCACGGCGACCGGCTGACGTCCCGGCTGTCCGGCGCGCTCGACACCCCGGCCGCCGACCCGAGGCCCGCCACGGCCCGCCCGCGCCTGGTGCTCGCACCCGGCGCCGCACCGGACCCGGCGCTGCTGGTCGGCCACGACCCGCTGGCCGGCCTGCACGAGCGCGACTGGGACCGCCGGTTCCTGGTCCGGTCCGACCCGCCCGAGTACGCCTGGCCGCCCGGCGAGCTGTTCCCCGAGGGCGGCTACGAGGCCGGTCAGCCGGGTGTGCTCGCGGTCGGCGTCGAGCTGGACCGGTTCGGCCCGCCGGAGGGCCGGGTGCTGTCCGAGCCGGGCACCGCCTACGCCGCCCGCTCGCTGCCGCCGGCGTTGCTGGGGGCGGGCTACCACCGCTACCGCGTGGCCGAGGTGCTGCCGGTGTGGTTCACGCTGTCCGCCGAGTGGTTCGGGCAGCCCGGCGGTGGCGTCCGCTACCGCACCACCCACCCCGTGGCCGACCTGGTCGCCCTGGGGTACCTGGAGGAGGTCCGGTGAACGCCGAGTCGGTGCAGGGCTGGCTGCTGGCCGTCGGCGTGCCCGCCGAGGTCGTGTCGATCGGGGCGGAGGCCGAGAACAGGTGGTGCCTGCTGCCCACCGAGGAGGGCTTCGAGGTCTTCTGGCGCGAGCAGGGCAACCGCTACGACTGGGCCGCGTTCACCAACGAGGACGTGGCCTGCCACTACCTGTTCGGGCGCCTGGTGTGGGCGCAGGTCGTGCGCGGCGCGGTCGGCGTGCTGCCGGTCGCGGACCAGGGGGCGCCCACCGCCCGGACCGCTCCCGCCGGGGACCGCGCAGCGCCCGCGCCACCCGCCGGATCGCCTACCGGGGCGTGAGGTCGGTCCGCCAGCTCACCCCCACCACGTCCTCGGCCTTCGGCACCGGCAGGAACACCGCGAACGTCGCGGGCCGGGCCGTGGACAGCTCCAACCGCCCGCCGTCGGCGTCGACCAGGGCGCGGGCCAGCGCCAGGCCCACCCCCGTCGACCCGCCGCCGGACACGCCGCGCTCGAAGATGTGCTGCGACAGCTCGTCGGGCACGCCCGCGCCCGAGTCGGTCACCTCCACCACCACCGTGCCCTCGTCCCGGCGCGCGGACACGGTGACCTGGCCCTCGCCGTGCCGCAGGGCGTTGTCCAGCAGCACCCCGATCGCCTCGCGCAGCCGGGCGGGCGTGGCGCGCGCCAGCAACCCGTGCGGCACCCGCACCCGCAGCGCGCGCCCGCCCCGGCGCAGCGGCTCGCGCCACTCCTCGACGATGGCGGTCAGCTCCGCACCCAGGTCCAGCGGCTCCGCGCCGACCGCGCGGGCGGCCCGGGCGGCGGCCAGCATCTCGTTCAGCACCTCGGCCAGCCGCTCGGCCTGCTCCAGCGCGGCCCGCGCCTCGGCGGCCGTCTCCTGCTCCGGGTGCACCGACAGCGTCTCCAGGCGCAGTTGCAATGCGGTCAGCCTGCTGCGCAACTGGTGCGACACGTCACCGACCAGCTCCCGCTCCCGCTGCACGAGCTGCGCCAGCGCCCCGGCCGACTTGTCCAGCGCGTCGGCGACCAGGTCGAGCTCGGGCACGCCGTGCCGCCGGTCGTCGTGCCGGAAGTCGCCCGCGCCCAGCCGCGCCGCGCGCGCCGCCACGTGCCGCAGGGGCTCGGCGAGCCTGCGGGCGGTGACCGTGGCCACCACCGTGCCGGTGCCCACCGACAGCACCACCAGCAGCACCACCAGCGCCGCCACCTGGTACTGCGAGGTGTGCACCGGGGTCGAGGACACCTCCAGCCGCACGGTGCCCCGCTGCGCGATCGGCACCTCCACCATCAGCGCGCCGTCGACGGGCGTGCGGCCGAACTCCAGCACCCGGTCGCCCGAGGTGACCACCAGGTGCCCGCCCTCCGGCACGCCCACCTCGACCGGCCGCAGGTCGATCGGCTGCCCGCCGGCGATCTGGTCGTCGAGGGACGCGGCGATCCGCTGGGCCCGGGTGGTCAGGTCGTTGAGGGCGGCGCCCTTCACCAGTTGGAGGGCCGTGTAGCCCAGCGGGATGCCCAGGGCGATCCCGGTGACCGCCACGGCCAGCAGGATGGCGCGCAGGATGCGGCCGCGCATCAGTCGGAGGTGTTGAAGCGGAACCCGACGCCGCGCACGGTCGCGATGCGGCGCTCGACGCCGCGCGTGTCACCGAGCTTGCGGCGCAGCCACGACATGTGCATGTCCAGGGTCTTGCTGCTCTTGAGCTCCGGGTCGTTCCACACCTCGGACAGGATCTCGTCGCGGTGCACCACCTGGCCGGCGCGCTGGACGAGCACCCGCAGCAGCTCGAACTCCTTGTTCGCCAGCTGCACCTCCTGCCCGTCCACGGTGACGCGGCGGGCGGCGAGGTCGACCCGCACGCCGTTGGCCTCCAGCGTGCCCGGCGCGCGCCGCCGCAGCAGCGCCCGGATGCGGGCCATCAGCTCGGCCAGCCGGAACGGCTTGGCCACGTAGTCGTCCGCGCCCGCGTCGAGCCCGACCACGAAGTCGACCTCGTCGGACCTGGCGGTGAGCATCAGCACCGGCAGCCCCCGCCCGCCCGCGCGCAGCCGGCGGCACACCTCCAGCCCGTCCATGCCCGGCAGGCCGAGGTCGAGGACCAGCAGGTCGATGCCGCCGTGCTCGGCGGCCTGCAACGCACCCGGGCCGTCACCGACGACCTGGACCTGGTAACCCTCCCGCTGCAACGCCCGGGACAGGGGCTCCGCGATCGCCGGGTCGTCCTCGGCCAACAAGACCACGCTCACACCACCCAGCGTAGGCGTGGCACGATCCCCGGCGTGTCCGCCCTTCGCGCAGATCTCGCCCTGGCCCTCCGCCTCGCCGACGAGGCCGACGCGATCACCACCGCCCGCTTCCGGGCGCACGACCTCGTGGTCGAGCGCAAACCCGACCGCACCCCGGTGACCGACGCCGACGTGGCCGTGGAGGACGCCGTGCGCGCCGTGCTGGCCGGGGCGGCGCCCGGCGACCGGGTCGCGGGCGAGGAGCGCGGCGGCGAGGTGGGCGCCGGGCGCACCTGGGTGGTCGACCCGATCGACGGCACCAAGAACTTCCTGCGCGGCGTACCGGTCTGGGCGACGCTGATCGCCCTGGTCGAGGACGGCAGGCCGGTCGTCGGGGTGGTCAGCGCGCCCGCGCTGGGCCGCCGCTGGTGGGCCCACGAGGGCGGCGGCGCGTTCACCTCCGACGCCTCGGGGGAGCGGCCGATCGCCGTGTCGGGGGTCCGGGACCTGGGCGACGCCTACCTGTCCACCACGCACCTGGGCTCGTGGGTCGAGCACCACTCGCGCGAGGCGTACCTGGCGCTGGTCGACGCGTGCTGGGAGAACCGGGCGTTCGGCGACTTCTGGCAGCACTGCCTGGTCGCCGAGGGCGCGATCGACCTGGCCGCCGAGGCGATCGTGAACCCGTGGGACGTCGCGCCGTTCCAGGTGCTGGTGACCGAGGCGGGCGGGCGGTTCACCGACCTGGGCGGCGTCGCCCGGCACGACCGCGGCAGCGTGCTGACCAGCAACGGCCACCTGCACGACGCGGCGCTGGAGGTGCTCGCCGGGCGCCGCTAGGTTCACGAGTGGCCCAGGGCCTGCTCGTCCTCCTCGGGCAGGTCGTAGGCCCTGGTCACGCGGCGCGGCCGGTAGCCGGCCTGCGGGAAGACCCACTTCTTGTAGCTGTACCAGCGGAACGCCATGGCGATCAGGGTGCCGACGACCTGGGCGCTGAGGAAGTCGGAGACCTCCTCGGCCAGCCGGCTCACGTTCGGCTCCTGGAGGTGCAGCAGGTAGCGGGACACCCACAGCGGCATCGAGTTGAGCACGATGCCGATGCCGTTGACCAGGAAGAACAGCGCCGCCTCGTGCCTGCGCTCGCGCCCGCCCCTGGTCCGGAAGGACCACTCCCGGTTGAGCACGTACGACACGATCGTGGCGACCAGCGTGGCCACCACCTTCGCGGTGACCGGGTGGTCGCTGAGCACCAGCGACTTCAGGCCGAAGAAGATGGCCGTGTCGATCACGAAGCAGGTGCCGCCGACCACGGCGAACTTCAGCAGCTCGCGGTGCTTGAGCGCCAGCGCGCGCAGCGGTTGGGGCAGGCGCAGGACCACGTTCTCCAGCACGGACACCAGTGCAGTCTACGGAGAAACGGCACAACGGCCCGTTCAGGCGACTTCGCGCTGCTCCGGGACCGCGCGCAGCGGCCGCACCGGCTCGCGCGCGCCCGCCTCGGGGAAGACGAACTTCCGCATCGCCCAGAACTTGAACCCGGTGGCCAGCAGCATCCCCAGCACCGAGCCGCTGAGGAAGTCCGCGACCTCCGAGTGCAGGTCGAACACGTGCCGCGACACGTACAGCGGCAGCAGGTTCACCCCGATGCCGATGCCGCTGACCAGGAAGAACAGCGCCGCCTCGTGGTGCCGCTCACGGCCACCGCGGGTGTGGAAGGACCACTCGCGGCTGAGCACGTAGGACGCGATGACCGCCACCAGCACGGCGATCGCCTTGGCCGTGACCACCTTGTCGTCCAGGAACGTCAGCTTCAGCGCGTACCAGATGCCGTTGTCGATCAGGAACGTCGTGCCGCCGACGGCGGCGAAGCGGATGAGCTCCCGGTGCTTGTTGATCAGGAAGCGGAGCGGTTCCGGCAGCCGGCCCAGGGCCCTGCGCACTAGTGGCAGCACCCCGGCAGGCTATCGGCACCCCGCCCGGTCGATCACGAAGGGGGTGGGCACAGCCCCGGCAGCAGGTCGCCCAGCAGCGGGGGCAGCCACGGGGGCCGCGGCGCGCACGGCTCGGGTGCCGGGGTGGTCGGCTCGGGGGTCGGCTCCGGCTCCGGCGCGGGGGTGGTCGGTTCGGGCGTGGCCGAGGTCGGTTCGGTCCGCGAGGTGGGTCGGGGCTCGGTGGGCGGGGTGGTCGGCCCGGTGGTCGGCCCGGTGGGCGTGCCGGTCGGCGTGGGCGGCGCCGGGGTGGTGGTGCCGGGCGGCGTGGTCGTCGCCGGGGCGGGCCTCGCGGTCGTGGTCGGCGCGGGGGCCTGCGTCGGCGGCGTGCCGACCGGCGGCTCCGGCTCGGCATCGTGCCCGGGGTGCGGTTCGAGCGGCACCTCCAGGCTCTTCGCGGCCGTGCCCAGGGTCGCGCTCACCCGCACCACGCCGTGCCGCCACGGCAGGCCCAGCACCCACACGGGCACCCGGAAGGTCGCGCCCCGCGCCAACTGCTGCTCGCACACCACGCGGTGCTGCGACCGGCGGCACCCGGGCCACAGCGCGACCAGCGCGACGTGCTCGTCGGACTCGACCACCAGGCGCATCGCGCCCGCCCGGCCGCCGGTGTTGGTGACCGAGACGTCCAGCCGCGGGTCCCAGAAGCCGTGGTGCCACTGGCGCACCCGCAGGTCCAGGGCGTCCTCGACCGGCGTGACCTCGACGTCCACCTCGACGGCCACGCTCAGGGCGGTGCCCGCGGTGATGGTGCCGGTGATGCGGCCGGTCACCGCCTCCCAGTCGGCCTGGAGGTGGAACAGGAACGTGGCGGTGCCGCCGGGCGCGATGCCCTGCGCGGTGGCGCAGGTCACCGCGCCGGTGCCCGCCGGGCAGGTCACGGTCTGCCCGGCCGCGCCGTCGAGCTGGGCGAGCCGGCCGCCCGCGAACGAGGCCGGCGCGCCGACGGACCGCACGCCGGGCGGCAGCAGGAGCGCGGCGCTCGCGGGCACCGAGGCCGTCTGGCCGGAGTTGCGCACCGTGATCGGCATCTCGACCGGGTCGGCGCCGGGGGTCAGCCGGAACCCGCTGGGCACGGTCGGCACCAGGTTCGGCGGCGTCGGTTCGGGCTCGGGCCGCGGTTCGGGCTCGGGTTCCGGCCGCGGCTCCGGTCGGGCGGCCGGGGGCGCCTCGGTGGTGGGTTCGGCGGTGGTCGTGGTGGGCGCGGTCGTCGTCGCCGGTTCGGTGGTCGTGGTCGGCGCGGTGGTGGTGGTCGGTTCGGTCGTGGTGGTCGTGGTCGCCTGCGTCGTCGACAGGTCCGGCGACGGCGCGGTGGTCGCCCGCACGGTCGTCGTCGGCAGCGGCGCGACCTGCGCGGCGGGGTCCTCGTCGTCGCCCGCGGCCAGGCCGATCACCACCGCGATCACCAGGGCCGCGGCCGAGGCCGCCGCGCCGAGCAGCTGGCGGGGCGCGGCGGTGAGGACGTTGCCGCCGGAACCCGTCGAAGCCGACGCCGAACCCGCGCTCGCGGCGGCGGCGGCACCGGCCGCGGCGGCCTTCGCGGTGCCCGCGGCGGCGGCGAGGTAGCCGGTGGCGCCGGCGCCCAGCACCATGGGCGCGACGATCCCGCGCAGCGCGCCGTTGACGTCGGCCAGCTCGGCGGCCAGCGCGCGGCAGTCGGCGCACTCGTCCAGGTGGGTCTCGACCTGGGCGGTCTCCCGCTTGGACAGGCCGCCGCGGGTCCACGCGCCCAGCCGGTCCACGGTCGCGCGGCACCGCTCGGCCTGCGTCTCGGCCAGGTGCACCTGGAGGTACGCCTGCTTGAGCCCTTCCCGGGCCCGGTAGGCCAGCGCGGACACGCCGTTGGCGGTCAGGCCCAGCAGCGGCGCGACCTCGGCGGGCGACTGGCCCTCGATCTCGGTGTGCCAGAGCACGGTCTGCCAGCGCTCGGGCAGCCGGGCGAACGCCCGCGCGGCCAGCGACCGCTCCAGGCCCGCCACGGCGGTGTCGGCGAACGGCACGGCCGTGGCCTCGGGCGCGACCTCGGCGACGTCGTCGGCCAGCTCGACCCGGCGCTCCCGGCGTGTCCGGTCGTAGGCCGTGTGGCGCAGCGCGGTGAGCAGGTAGGCGCGGAACGCCGTGTCCGGCCCGCGACCGGCGCGCAGCGTGTCCAGCACCTTGGCGAAAGCCTCGGAGACCAGGTCGTCGGCCTCGGCGGAGGACCGGGCGAGCTGGCGGGCCAGGTTGTACGCGGCGCCCACGTGCCGTTCGTAGAGCTGCCCGTAGGCGTCGATCGCCCCGGCCCGGACGGAGTCGATCAACTCCGCATCGCTCGGTCCCTGGACCTCAGCGGGAACGGTCGCCACGTGATTCCCCTCCTCGCGCGGCGACAGTCTGTCGCACCGGGTCGCGCACCGTCACGGGTAGACCCTCAATCGTGTCCTGGAAGTGCCGTCATGGATGAGCGCCCGCGACGTCCCGTATTCGTCAGACCGACGTCGAGGAGGCATCCGGGTGGGTGTTCGGGTAGCGGTGGCACGGCGGTTCGGCGCGGACGGGTCACGGGTCCTGCGGTCGAGGTGGCGGACCGCGACCATGGCCGCCGGGTGGGCGTTCCCGGCCGACTGGCCCGTGCGCGAGGTCGACGACGTCTGCCGCGCGGTGCTGGGCACCGCGGACCCCAGCGGCGAGCTGTACCGGCTCGGCGGCGCGCGGGCGGAGTCGGGCTCCGGGCTGGCCGAGACGCTGCTGGACCTGGCCGCGCTGCACGCCGTGCTCACCGGCCCGTCCGGGGCCGACGGGGTCGTCTCGCCGGACGTGGACGCCGTGCCCGCGCGGATGCTCCGGGCCACCGCCCTGGGCTGGGGCGAGGTGATGAGCAGGCAGGCGGCGAACTGCGCGGCGGACAACCCGCTGACCGGCCTGGCCACCTCCGCCTACCTGCGGACCCGGCTGCGCGAGGTGTACGCGGAGGGCCCCCGCGGCTACGTGCTGGTGCTGGCGGCGCTGGACCTGAGCCGGGTCACGGGCTGGTCGCGCGTGGTGGCGATGACGCTGCTGGCGGACGCGTTGCGGGAGGTGTTCGACGAGGGGCAGACCCTCGCGTCGATAGGCCCGGCCACGGCCTGCGTGCTGCTGCGGCGGGACGCCACCCTGGCCCGGGCCGTGGCCAACCTGCGCCTGCTCACCGCCGACCGGCTGGCGGTGGACCCGCACGTCGCGCCCACCGGGCCGGTCCGGGTGTGGCAGGAGGAGCTGCCGGAGACCTGGGACCGGGCGGTCGCCCTGGTCGCCGGGTTAGGGCGCTGACCCCTCCGCCCAGGGCGCTGACCTGAGGTGCCGACCCCTCCGCGCCGAGGACCCGGTGCCCGCGCGCCGTCGCGCCGGGCCGTTCCCTCGCGCTGTTCCGCCGCGCGCCGCCGCGTCGGCGCGTCGGCGCGTCGGCCGGGACGCGCCCGGCCGACGCGCTCCCGGCGTTACTTGCGGATGATCCAGCGCTGGTCGGACCGCCCGGGTTCACACGGCGCCAGGACCAGCTCCTTGTAGACGCCGTTGTGCGTGGCGCACTGGTCGGTGCTCCCCAGTTCGAACAGCCAGGTCTCGTAGCCGTCGTAGGACGTGCCCACCCACTGCTGGCTCTCGGAGCCGTCGCAGGGGCGGCCCGCCAGCTTGCCGTCGAGCGAGGTCACGCACCACCCGTAAGCCTTGCTCGTGATGGTGTGGTCGTCGGAGATGTACCACCTCTGGTTGTACTCCCCGTGGTACGGGTGGGGGATGACCGGGTAATCGGGGTCCCACGCCCAGTTGGTCTGGTCCCACACGTCGCCCGGGGTGGTGTGGCTCTCGATCACCCACTCGTCCTGCTGCGCGTCGGGTCCGGCGGCGTGGGAGGTCGGTGCGACGAGCAGCGCCGAGGCGGCCGCGGCGACGGTGGCGAGGATTCGTCCGAGTGCCATTCGCTTGTCCTTCGGGAGTCGGTGTTCGCGTGCACCGACGAGTAAAGGGGCGGGAAAGAACCCGCGAGCGCCGAAAACGACCATGGTGGCGGTGAATGACACGGTCCGGTCGAAGTGGGCGGCGCGCCGGTCACGGACGCGGGAGATGGCGGCACCCCACCGTGCGAGGCGCGGTGCCCCAGGGGGGTGACCGCGCGGCGGGCGGTGTATTCTACTGTCTTAGTCGAGTAGAACAATTTGGGGGACCCCGTGGAGTTCCGGATCGACCGGTCCAGCGGCCTCCCCGCCTACCTGCAGCTCGTGCGCCAGGTGCGCGAGGCGCTGCGCCTGGGCTGGCTGGGCCCGGGCGACCGGCTGCCGACCGTGCGCGACGTCGTCGCGAGCAGCGGCGTCAACGCGAACACGGTGCTCAAGGCGTACCGGGAGCTGGAGCTGTCCGGCCTGGTCGAGGCGCGGCAGGGCTCGGGGACGTTCGTCAAGGCGGGGCTCGGGTCGGCCGACCCCGAGGTGATGGCCGCCCTGCGGGCGCGGCTGGCCGGGTGGGTGCGCGAGGCGCGGGAGGCGGGGTTGGACACCGAGGACATCGACGCCCTGGTGCGTTCGGTGCTGGCCAACGGGGAAGGGGTGGCGGTCGCATGACGACCGTGGTCGAACCTGTCGACACCACCGCGGTCGCGGTGCGCGCGCGGGGGCTGGGCAAGCGCTACAAGGACGCGTGGGCGCTGCGCGGGTGCACCTTCGAGCTGCCCCGCGGCCGGGTGGCGGCGCTGGTCGGCGCGAACGGCGCGGGCAAGACGACGCTGATGACGGTCCTCGCGGGCCTGCTGCGCGCCGACGAGGGCGAGGCGGGCGTGGCGGGGCGGGTGGCGTTCGTGTCCCAGGACAAGCCCGTCTACCGGCGCTTCACCGTCGCGGACATGCTGCGCCTCGGCGCCCGCCTGAACGTCGTGTGGGACGAGCCGCGCGCCCGCCGCTGGCTGGACCGCTTCGAGGTGCCGCTGGACCGGGCGTGCGGCCGGCTGTCCGGCGGCCAGCAGGCGCAGGTGGCGTTCGCGCTGGCGGTCGGCTCGCGGCCGGACGTGCTCATGCTCGACGAGCCGCTGGCCAACCTCGACCCGCTGGCCCGCCGCGAGGTCACCGCCGAGCTGCTGGCCGAGGTCGACGAGACCGGCACGACGGTGGTGCTGTCCACGCACGTGGTGGCCGAGCTGGGCGGCGTGGCCGACCACCTGCTGCTGCTCGCGCACGGCAGGCTGCTGGCGGGCGGCGACCTGGACGAGCTGCTCGCCCACCACGTCAGCTACACCGGTCCGCGCTCGGAGGTGCCGCCCGCGCTGGGGCAGGTCGTCGAGGCGCGGCACCGGGGCAACCAGTCGACGTTCCTGGTCCGGCTGCCCGACGGCCACCCCCGGCCGGTCGTGGCCGGGCCGTGGCGCGAGCGGCCGGTGACCCTGGAGGACTACGTGCTCGCGCAGCTCGCCGCCACCCGGAAGGGGGCGGCCGCGTGACCGCCACCGCGACCGCCGCCCCGGTGGTGACCCGGGCCCGGGTGGGCTGGGGCGACCTGCTCTGGCTGACCTGGCGCCGGCACCGCTGGACCGTCCTGGCCACGGCCGTCCCCGTCGTGGGGCTGGCGGCGGTGGCCCTGGTCATGACCTGGCACGTCGAGGCCAGCGGGCACGTCCGGCACGAGCTGCCGCTCCCCGGCTACACCTACACCGGGGCGAGCGAGGCGCTGACGTTCCTGCCGACGTTCGGCGGTGCCCTGATCGCGGTGTTCTGGGCCGCGCCGCTGCTGTCGCGCGAGTACGAGCAGCGCACGCACCTGACGGTGTGGGGCCAGGACCTCTCCCCGGTGCGCTGGCTGACCGGCCAGGTCGTGCTGCTCGGCGTGCCCGCGATCGGGCTGACCGCCGGTTTCAGCGCGGCCCTGGTGACCCTGATGAACAGCATGAACGCCCACGCGGTGGGCGACCCGCCGTTCCGGCCGTTCGACTACGACGTGTTCGAGGTCGTGCCGCAGGTGCAGGTCGGCTACGCCGCGTTCGGCTTCGCGCTGGGGCTGGCGCTCGGCGCGGTCACCCGCCGCACGGTGCTGTCGATGGGGCTCGCGCTGGTCGGGTTCTTCCTGGTGCGCGGCCTCGTGGCGAGCATGTGGCGGCCGTACTACCTGGCGCCGCTGCGCGACGTGCGGCCGTTCCGCGCCGGCCGGGACGGCGCGCTCCAGGGGCCGCCCCCGGACGCGATGGTGGTCGACATGGGCTACCTCGACGGTGCCGGCAACGAGGTCGACCTGGTGACCAGCCCGTGCGGCGACAGCCCGGTGGGCAGCTTCCAGCGGTGCATGGTCGAGCACGGGATCACCGACGTCTACACCGACTACCAGCCGCTGGACCGGCTGGTGCCGTTCCAGCTCATCGAGGTGGGCGTGTTCACCGCGCTCGCCGCCGGGCTGCTCGCGCTGGCGTTCTGGTGGGTCGGGCGCGCGCACCAGGTGTGACGGGATTCGCCGGAGAGGTCCCGCACGTCCGCCGGGTGCGTGCGGGACCTCGCTGTTTGTGCAGGTAGAATCACCGACCCGTGGACTCCCGAACCCGCCTCCCCGCCGTCGGCATGATCGGCGGCGGCCAGCTCGCCCGCATGACGCACCAGGCCGCCATCCCGCTCGGCCAGTCGCTGCGGGTGCTCGCCGAGTCGGACTCCGACCCCGCCGCGCTCGTCGCCCGCGACGTGGAGCTGGGCGGGCACACCGATCTCGACGCCCTGCGCGGGTTCGCCAAGTCCTGCGACGTCGTCACGTTCGACCACGAGCACGTGCCGCAGGAGCACCTGCGCGCCCTGGTCGCCGACGGGGTCAAGGTGCACCCCGGGCCGGACGCGCTGGTGCACGCCCAGGACAAGCTGGTGATGCGCAGGCGGCTGGCCGCGCTGGGGCTGCCGGTGCCGCCGTTCGCCGAGGTCCTGGACACCGCGGACGTGCTGCGGTTCGGCGCGGAGCACGGCTGGCCGTGCGTGCTCAAGGCGCAGCGCGGCGGCTACGACGGCCGGGGCGTGTGGATGCTGAACACGCCGCAGGGCGCGCAGCGCGTGGTGCCCGAGCTGCTGGGCGCGGGCACGCCGCTGATGGTCGAGCAGTGCGTGCCCATGCGCCGCGAGCTGGCCGCGCTGGTCGCGCGCTCGCCGTTCGGGCAGGGCGCGGCGTGGCCGCTGGTGCAGACCGTGCAGCAGGAGGGCATCTGCGTGGAGGTGCTGGCGCCCGCGCCCGGCGCGGAGGCCGTCGCCGAGCCCGCGCAGGAGCTGGCGCTGCGGGTCGCCGCAGAGCTGGGCGTGGTCGGGCTGCTGGCCGTGGAGCTGTTCGAGACCGCCGACGGGTTGGTGGTCAACGAGCTGGCGATGCGGCCGCACAACTCCGGCCACTGGACCATCGAGGGTGCCCGGACCTCGCAGTTCGAGCAGCACCTGCGGGCCGTGCTGGACTACCCGCTCGGCGCGACGGACCTGGTCGCGCCCGCCGTGGTGATGGCGAACGTGCTCGGTGCCGCGTCGCCGCCGGAGATGGGGCCGGACGAGCGGCTGCACCACCTGTTCGCCCGGTTCCCCGACGCGCACGTGCACCTGTACGGCAAGGCGGAGCGGCCGGGGCGCAAGATCGGCCACGTGACGTTCCTGGGCGAGGACATGGACGAGGTGCGGGAGCGGGCGCGGCTGGCCGCGCACTGGCTGTCCGACGGCGTGTGGTCGGACGGTTACGACATCCACGGAGGACAGCGGTGACGCAGGTCGGTGTGATCATGGGCAGCGACTCGGACTGGCCGGTGATGGGTGCCGCCGCCGAGGCGCTGGCGGAGTTCGGCGTGACCTGCGAGGTCGGCGTGTACTCCGCGCACCGCACGCCGCAGCGGATGCTGGACTACGCGGCGTCGGCGGCGTCCCGAGGGCTGCGGGTGATCATCGCGGGCGCGGGTGGCGCGGCGCACCTGCCGGGCATGGTGGCGTCGGCGACGGTGCTGCCGGTGATCGGCGTGCCGGTGCCGCTGAAGTACCTCGACGGGATGGACTCGCTGCTGTCGATCGTGCAGATGCCGGCCGGTGTGCCGGTGGCCACGGTGTCGGTCGGCGGCGCCCGCAACGCGGGGTTGCTGGCGGTGCGGATCCTGGCCGCGTCGGACCCGGCGCTGCGGGAGCGGATGGCGGCGTTCCAGTCCTCGTTGGAGGAGTTGGTGCTGGAGAAGGACGCGGCGCTGCGGGGTGTTGTTGCCGATGGCACACCGGACAAGGGCGTGAACGCGCGCTAACATTTCCCGGTAGGAGCCCTACCGGGAGGTAACTTAACGTGGACCCGAGCTTCGGTACCTACCAGCTCGCCGAGGAGCACGAGGCGCTGCGCGAGGCGGTCCGATCGCTGGCCGACAAGGAGATCGCGCCGCACGCCGCCGACGTCGACGAGCGGGAGCGCTTCCCGTCCGAGGCGCTGAACGCGCTGGTCAAGTCCGGTTTCGCGGCCGTGCACGTCCCGGAGGCGTACGACGGTCAGGGCGCCGACTCGGTGGCCACCTGCATCGTGATCGAGGAGGTGGCGCGCGTCTGCGCGTCGTCCTCGCTGATCCCGGCGGTGAACAAGCTGGGCACCATGCCGATCCTGCTGTCGGCGTCGGAGGAGCTGAAGCGGCAGGTGCTGCCCTCCATCGCGGCCGGCGAGGCCATGGCGTCCTACGCGCTGTCCGAGCGCGAGGCCGGTTCCGACACCGCGTCCATGCGCACCCGCGCCCGCCTCGACGGCGACCACTGGGTGCTCAACGGCACCAAGTGCTGGATCACCAACGCGGGCGAGTCCACGTGGTACACGGTGATGGCGGTGTCCGACCCGGACGCGCCGAAGAAGTCGCAGGGCATCTCGGCGTTCGTGGTGCACAAGGACGACCCGGGCTTCGTGGTCGGGTCGAAGGAGCGCAAGCTCGGCATCAAGGGCTCGCCGACCCGCGAGATCCACTTCGAGAACTGCACGATCCCGGCGGACCGGATCATCGGCGAGCCCGGCACGGGGCTGAAGACCGCGCTGAAGACGCTGGACCACACCCGGCCGACCATCGGCGCGCAGGCGGTGGGCATCGCGCAGGGCGCGCTGGAGGCCGCCATCGCCTACACCAAGGACCGCAGGCAGTTCGGGAGGTCGGTCTCCGACTTCCAGGGCGTGCAGTTCATGCTGGCCGACATGGCGATGAAGGTGGAGGCGGCCCGCCACATGGTCTACGTGGCGGCGGCGAAGGCGGAGCGGGGCGAGCCGAACCTGGGCTTCATCACCGCGGCGGCCAAGTGCTTCGCCTCCGACGTGGCCATGGAGGTGACGACGAACGCGGTGCAGCTGTTCGGCGGGGCCGGGTACACGCGGGACTTCCCGGTGGAGCGGATGATGCGGGACGCCAAGATCACGCAGATCTACGAGGGGACGAACCAGATCCAGCGGGTCGTGATGTCGCGGGCGCTGCTCAACGGCTGAGTCGGCGGTTCTCTTCACGGCCTGGAGGTGCCTGGTCTTCGATCGGGCCGCCTCCAGGCCGTTGTCCTCGGAGCCGGGTTCCGGGTTCGCGCCCGCTTCGGCTACTTCGCCGGGGCGTCGGCATTGCCCTGGTCGTCGGGTTCGGCGTCGGTCTGTTCCTTCGCGCCGTTCGCGGGTTCCGGGGTATTCAGCAGGCGAAGCGCGAGTTTCGCGCGGACCTCGTTCCTCAGGTCGTCGTTGGTTATCGCGTTGGTCAGTTCGCGGGCGGCGTTCAGCCGGCGGTCCTCCTGGCTCTCTTCGCGCAGTTGGGTGCCCTGTTCGGCCATGTTCATCCTGGCGCGGTTGGACTGGACGAAGAACACGTTCGAGGTCAGGTTGACCACGACCCCCGCCGCGCCGGCCACGATGCTCGCGTACTGGGCCCCGTCAGTCCGGGCGTGGAATATGGCCAGGCCGATGCCGAGCAGCAGGAACGACGCCCCGATGGATGCGAAAACGATGCTCACCCGGAAGCTCACCCTGGCCTGGGCCAGTCCTTGAGTGTAGATCTCCCTGAGGATGGCCTCCTGCTTCTCCAGGGAATCCGAGTTGCGGATCGTGGCAAAGTCCTGGTCGGAGGAATTGACCTGAACCAAGCCGCCTGGCTGAACGTTGAATTGCATGCTCGTCGACTCGCGTTCGACGCGCTCCCTGATCTGCTCCGCATAATTGTCGAGGAGGCCCCTGCGAGCGCGTTCCGTCAGCGCCAGGACGAGAGTTGCCCCCGCGAACAGGACGGTCAGCCCTGATGTCGGGGATAAACTGCTTTTGAAGAGTATCGCGAAAGACCCGGCGCCCATGAGTGTCGTGCCTGCGGTGAACAAGCCGATCTGCATCCACTGTGGAATCCGAGGTGGCAAAGCATGCGCGGTGTCACTTTTGGGTGTCAAGTTGTCCGGGATCGGGCCTTGGTCGATATTCTGAGGATCACTCACCTGGGTCTCGTTCGTCGGCCGGCGCACTGGCGATCGAATGATCTTACTGTCGAATCCGGTCGTGTGGGTGATGTTCGGGGCGCGCGGAGCGATGGGTATATCGCGACGAGGCGACTGCCCCACGGCGAGGTGGACCGATGGAACTGTTCTGGGCCGGTGTCCTGTCGAGCGTGGTGGCGACCGCGTTGTGGGCGTTGGCGACAGCGGTGGTGCGGTGGTCGCGCGGACGCGGCGAGCCGCTGTCCGGCTGGTGGTGGCAGATCACCTACCCGCCCCGGCGGGAGTCGGTGCAGTCGGCGAGGTTGTCGGATGTGGAGTCCTCGGCGCGGACGCCGGGCGAGCTGGTCAACACCGTCCAGGGCGAGATCTCGGTGTGGGAGCTCGACGACTCGACCGACACCCCCTGGTCGATCGAGCTGATCCGCGTCCGCCACCGGCGGGGTGCCACGTTCGGCGGTCGGATGTGGCGCGTCTACAAGGCGGACTTCCACCGCCGGTGGCGGTTCGAGGGACTGCTCCACGACGACTCCACGGTCGACTGCCTCTACTGGGCGACCGACCGGGGCGGCACGGGCGGGCACGGCACGATGCAGCTGTGGCGGGTCGGCGCGGCGACCCGCTACTGCGGTGACTTCGCCGCCTCGAAGACCACCACGCACGGGCGCGAGGTCACCTACGAGTCGACGGGTGCGCCGGTCGAGTGGGTGAAATGCGGTTCGGAGCTGGAGGTGAAGGCGCGGCGCTGGATCAACCCCGAACTCGGCGACCGGCTCGTCGCGGCCGGGTGGCGGGGCTGGTCGCCCGGCGTCCGCAGGCACGTGGCCCGCCTGCTCGGGGTGCGGTCCGGGGCCTGGTCGACCTGGTTCGGCGCCGTCCCGGCGTTGCCGGGGAGGGCCGGGACGGGCGCCCGCGGCAACTGACCGCCTCAGGCCACCACCGCCACCAGGTACTCCGCCAGCCGCTCGTAGCTCGCCGTCGCACCGTCGCGCATGCCGGTCTCCAAGGCCCGGTCCCGCGCCTCCCGCGACGGGAACCGCACGGTGTGCACCACCGTGGTCCGCTCACCCGAAGCGGTGAACTCGGTCGTGTTCACGGTCTCCGGCCACCCGGGCCCCCACGACTCGGTCTGCACCGTCCGGGAGTGCGGCGCCACCTCCAGGTACTTCCCGCTCATCGCCATCTCCCGGCCGTCCTCCCGGCGCCACACCATGTGCCACGCGCCGCCCTCGCGGAGGTCGATCTCGCAGACCGGCATGGTCCACCCCTCGGGGCCCAGCATCCAGTGCACGACGTGCTCGGGCCTGGTGAAGGCGTCGAAGACCAGGGCCTGCGGCGCGTTGAACGTCCTGGTCATGGCCACCTCGACCTCCGACGGGGTGGTCCACGTGACGGTGTCACTCATCGGTCTGCTCCTTCATGCGTTCGAGGTACGCGTCCAGGCGCCGGTAGCTCGCGTCCCAGAAGCGGCGGTAGCCGTCGGCCCACTCGGACACCTCGCGCAGCGGCGTCGCGTCGAGCGCGCACGGCCGCCACTGGGCGTCGCGGCCCCGGCTGATCAGGCCCGCCCGCTCCAGCACCTTCAGGTGCTTGGAGATCGCCGGGCCGCTCATCGGGAACGGCTCGGACAGCTCCTTCACGGTCGCCGGCCCCTCGGCCAGCCGCGCCAGGATCGCGCGCCTGGTCGGGTCGGCCAGCGCCGCGAAGGTGATGCTCAGGGGGTCGTCCGCCATGTTGTACCTAACCGAGTGGTTATCTAACTACTTGGTTAGACAACCGTGCTGTCGACTCCCTGTCAAGGCCGACCAGGTGGTTGAAAATTCATATAGCTTGTCAGCGGACGAACACGAAGGGGAGTCGTACATGATCAAGGACGTGGCCGCGCTCGTCGGCAGGCTCGGGCTGGGCGCGGTGTTCATCGCCCACGGCTGGCAGAAGTTCACCGAGTGGGGGATGGACGGCACCGCGAGCGCCTTCGCGGGCATGGGCGTGCCGCTGCCGGCGCTGTCCGCCTGGTTCACCGCGATCGTCGAGCTGGTCGGCGGCGCGCTGCTGGTCCTCGGCGTGGCCACGCCGGTGGTGGGCGCGCTGCTCGCGTTCGCCATGCTCGGCGCGCTGTTCCTGGTGCACCTGCCCAACGGCCTGCTGGGCCAGGGCGGCTACGAGCTGGTGCTCGTGCTCGCCACCGCCGCGGTGGCGGTGGGGTTCAACCCCGGCTCCCTCACGGTCACCCGCCTGGTGGCCAGGGACCGGCAACCCGCCTAGCCGACGAGGTCCAGGGTGGTCTGCTCGGCGGCGCGGCGCGCGGGGAGCAGGTCCGGTGCGGCGTTGCTGCACTGCACCAGCGAACCGCCGCCCGCCAGCACGGCGAGGAAACCGCCGAGCAGGCCGTCCGGCAGGGACCACTCCACAGTGGACAGCACGCGCGAACTCGCCGTGATGCCCAGGGTCTCCGCCCGGCGGTGCGCCTCCGCGACCACTTCATCCACAGTGGACTTCAGCAGCGCGGGCGTCGAACCGGGCACCGGCTCCCACGGCGCGAAGTCGTCGCCGTGCAGCCGGACGTCGTCGTTGTAGTCCACCGGGGCGCCGGTGCCCAGGCCCATCGGGTGCAGCGACACCACCGCGGTCACCGCGGCGCCGGGCGCGGTCCCGCCGGGCGGTACGAGCGCCACCTTCGCGCCCGCCGGGTCGTCCGTCACCACCGCGCCGCACCACCACGCCCCGAGCAGCACGCCGGCCGTCTGCCAGTGCGCGGGCAGCAGCACCGCCACCTCGTCGCCCGGCTCCACGTCGTGCTCGTCGCGCAGCCAGTTCGCGGTCTTGGCGGCCCAGTTCCGCACGGTCGCCCGCGACAGCTCCACCCGCGTGCCCGCGGCGTCGTCGTAGTGGGTGATCAGGGGACGGCCGGGGTTCGCCGCGAACAGGGGCGCGAACAGGGCATCCGTGACGCTCATGCGCCCACGATGCCAGGAAGCCCCTAGTCCACGCACGGCGGGCCCTGGAGCACCGCCCGCGCCCGCCCGTCCAGCGCCACCAGCCGCCCACCCGCGAAGCCCTGAGTGGTCGTGACCGCCGTCGTCGTGACCGCCGTCGTCGGCGCCGGCGCCCGCGTGGTCGTCTTCTCGCCCAGCACCTGCGCCACGAACGCCTTCACCTGCGCGGGGTCCACGGTCACCACGCTCTGCCCGCGCTCGTTGCGCACGCCCACCCCGGTCACCGGGATGGTGGCGAACTCCACGTTGCCGCCCGCCAGGCCCTGCGCCTGCCCGGCGAACGTGACCAGGTCGAACCCCTCGTCCACCACGATCGACTTGTTCACCGCGTCCAGCAGCCCGGACAGCCGCGCCGGGTCGGCCAGCGTGCCCGCCGACAGCAGCTTCGACATCGCCGAGGACATGAACACCTGCTGCCGCGTGATCCGGCCCAGGTCCCCGTTGGGGATGCCCTTGCGCTGCCGCACGAACGACAGCGCGTCGCCGCCGGAGATGGTCTGCACGCCCGCGGGGAAGTTCGCGCCCGAGTCCGGGTCGGACGTGGGGGCCTTCAGGCACACGTCCACCCCGCCGATGACCTGCGTGAGCAGGTAGAACCCGTAGAGGTTGACCTCGGCGTAGTGGTCCACCCGGACCCCGGTCAGGTCCTGCACGACCTGCACCAGCGCCATCCGCCCGGCCTGGTCGCCCCGCCGGGACCGCTCCTCCAGCGGCACGCCCTCCGCGGCCAGCCGCTCCATGGTGCGCAGCTTGGTCAGCCCGTACGCGCCGTTGATCTTCTCGTCGCCGTACTGCGGCACGCTCACCCACGTGTCGCGCGGGATGGACACCGCGTGCGCCTGGCCGCCGTTCTCGGGCACCCGCAGCACGATCACGGTGTCGGTGTTGAGCGTGTCGGTCGCCTCGGTGCGCAGCCGCCGCAGCACGTCGCCGGGCAGCGGCCTGCCCTGGGCGTCGGTGCGGCTGTCGCTGCCCACCAGCAGGACGTCGGTCGCGCCGTCCTCGACCGGCGGCGCGTTGGGCACGTCCTGGAGCACGGTCAGCACGTCGGTCTTGTTCACGCTCTCCTGGACCCGTTGCAGGGTGGCCCAGCCGTACCCCGACAGCACCAGCACGGCCGCGGACGCCAACGCCAGCAGCGTGCGCCCGATGATCAACGCGGCCTTCACCGGCGTTCCTCCCCGACTCCCGAACTGTCCGATCAGGCTAACCACCTTCGGCCGGTCGGACGCCCGGGCGCACCGGCCGCGGCGCGGTGCTAGTTGACGCAGACCACGCCGTCGGCGGTGATCGGAGGGGCGGAAGAGGTCGTCGTGGTCACCGGCTCCGGCTTGCCCAGCCCGGCGGCGGCCGGTTCGGACCGGTCGCCCGGCGGGGAGAAGTCCGCCCCGACGTACACCCGCACCTCCCCCCGTGCCACGGTGTCGTCCTCGACCGCCTCGGCGTTACCGCCCAGGGCGTCGACCACCCGGTCGGCCGCCGCCCGCTCGCCCGGCGCGTACCGCACGGACGTGGTCTCGGCGTAGGTGCCGGTCTGCGCCTCGCCGCGCCGGAAGCCCCTCGCCACCAGGTCGTCGAGCACCGTGGTGGCCAGCCGGGCGACCCCGGCCGAGTTGTGGACGTGCACGGTGATCGCCGAGTTCGGCGGCCCGGTGGTGGTCGTGGTGGTGGTCCTGGCCGTCGAGTCGCCGGCCAGGCCCTTGATGAACTGCCGCACCCGCACCGGGTCGACCGGCAGCACGTTGCCGTCGCCGTAGGTGTCCGTCGGGTCGCCCACCGGGATCGTGCGGAACTGGATGTTGCCCGACACCAGCCCCCGCATCTGCTCGGCGAACTCGGTGATGTTCCACCCCTGGTCGAGCACCACGGACTTCTTCACCGCCGTGACCAGCCGGTTCAGCTTCTCGAAGTCGGTGAGCGTGCCGGTGGACAGCACCTGCCGGGCCAGCGCGCCGATGAACACCTGCTGCCGCACGATCCGGTCGAGGTCGCCGCCGGGCAGGCCGCCGCGCTGCCGCACGAACGACAGCGCCTGCGCGCCGGCGATGGTCTGCCTGCCCGCCTGGAAGTCCGCGCCCGAGTCCCGGTCGCTGGTGGCGTTGTTCAGGCACACCTCGACGCCGCCGATGGCGGTGGTCACCTCGTAGAAGCTGGCCAGGTTGACCTCGGCGTACCGGTCGATGGTGACCGAGCCGCCGGTCAGGCCCTCGACGGTCTTGATCAGCGTGCGGCGGCCGGCCTGCATCGACTCCCGCTCGATGCGCGCCTCGTCGGTCACGCCCTGCTCGCGCAGGTCCTGCGCGGTCTGGTTGCGCTGCCGCGCCATCGCCGAGTTGAGCTTGTGCTTGCCGAAGCCGTCGGCGATCTCCACGTACGAGTCGCGCGGGAACGACACGGCCACCGCGCGGGTGCCGTCCTGGGGGATGTGCACCAGGATCATCGTGTCGGTGTTCAGCGTGCCGTCCGCCACACCGCCGTTGAGCAGCGCCAGCACCTCCTCCGACAGCGGGTTGCCCTGCGCGTCGGTGCGGCTGTCGACGCCGACCAGCAGGATGTCCACCGCGCCGTCGAGCGGCTTGCGCGCCACGCCCTGACCGGACTCGCCGACCGACGACGGGATGACGTCCGTGGTGGTCATGCCCTCGTTGATGTCGCCGAGGTGGTACCAGCCGTACCACGTGACGGCGAGCACAGCGGCCGACACGAGCGCGAGCAGGGAGCGCCCCGTGGCCAGGAGGACACGCAGGGTCGTCGATCTGCCGGTCACCTCGGGTGGACGCACGTCCACTGCACCCGCCTCCCCCTGCTGGTCCCGCCCCTGGTCAAGGTTAATGGCGGGCGGTGAGCCGCACCCCACTTTCCCCTATATACGGGAGACGCTGTAACAACGAGGTGGGTTGCACGGTTATCAACCGTGACAGACTTGGACCGCGGGACCGCCATGAGGAGGCATCGAGCATGCGCGTGCTGGTAACGGGTGGGGCCGGGTTCATCGGCTCGCACTACGTGCGGGAGTTGGTGGGCGGCTCGTACCCGGCCTACGCCGACGCCGAGGTGGTGGTGCTGGACAAGCTCACCTACGCGGGCAACGAGGCGAACCTGGCCCCGGTCGCCGACAGCCCCCGGCTGACCTTCGTCCGGGGCGACATCTGCGACCGCGAGCTGGTCGTGGGCGTGATGCGCGGGGTGGACGTGGTCGTGCACTTCGCGGCCGAGTCGCATGTGGACCGGTCGATCACCGGGTCGGCCGACTTCGTGCTGACCAACGTGCTCGGCACCCAGGTCCTGCTCCAGGCCGCCCTGGAGGCGGGCGTGGCGAAGTTCGTGCACGTGTCCACCGACGAGGTGTACGGCTCGATCGCCGAGGGCTCCTGGACCGAGGACCACGTGCTGGAGCCCAACTCGCCGTACTCGGCGTCCAAGGCTTCTTCCGACCTGCTGGCCAGGGCGTTCCACCGCACCCACGGCCTGCCGGTGTGCGTCACGCGGTGCTCGAACAACTACGGGCCGTACCAGTTCCCGGAGAAGGTCATCCCGCTGTTCGTGACCAACCTCGTGGACGGGCGGAAGGTGCCGCTCTACGGCGACGGCCTCAACGTCCGCGACTGGCTGCACGTGGACGACCACTGCCGCGGCATCCAGCTCGTGCTCGAAGGCGGCCGCGGCGGTGAGATCTACAACATCGGCGGCGGCACCGAGCTGACCAACCGCGAGCTGACCGCGCGGCTGCTGGAGGCCACCGGCCGCGACTGGGACTCGTTCGTCGAGCCGGTCGAGGACCGCAAGGGCCACGACCGCCGCTACTCGGTGGACATCACCAAGATCAGCACCGAGCTGGGCTACGCGCCGCGGGTCGACTTCGCCGAGGGCCTGGCCGCCACCGTGCGGTGGTACCGGGAGAACCGGGCGTGGTGGGAACCGCTCAAGCAGCGCGCGGCGCTGACCGGCTGATGGCGCTCGCGCTCCTGGTGCCCGGCGGCCGCGGCCAGCTCGGGCGGGACCTGGTGGCCGCGGCGCCCGCCGACGGGCTGGTGCACGCGCCGTCGTCGGCGGAGCTGGACCTGACCGACGAGGGCGCGGTGGCGGACGCGGTGGCGGCCTTCGCGGCCAACGCCCGCGACAGCGGCCTGCGGCCGGTGGTCGTGAACGCGGCGGCCTACACCGCCGTGGACGCGGCGGAGACCGACGAGGCCCGTGCGTTCGAGGTGAACGCGGCCGGGCCCGAGCGGCTGGCGCGGCGGTGCGCCGAGCACGGCGTGCCGCTGCTGCACGTGTCCACCGACTACGTCTTCCCGGGCGACGGCACCCGGCCGTACGAGCCGGACGACGAGACCGGGCCGCAGTCGGCGTACGGGCGCACGAAGCTCGCGGGCGAGCAGCGGGTGCTCGCGGCGTGGGACCGGGCGTGGGTGGTGCGCACCGCGTGGCTCTACGGCGAGCACGGCCCGAACTTCGTCAAGACCATGGCGCGCTTGGCATCCGAGCGCGACACGCTGTCCGTTGTGGACGACCAGCTCGGTTCGCCGACGTGGTCGCTGGACCTGGCGCGCGGGCTGGTCTCGCTGGCGTCGCTGGTCGCCCGGGGCGCCACGCCGTGCCGGGTGCTGCACGCCACCAACGGCGGCGAGGTCACCTGGTGCGGGTTCGCGCGGGCGGTGTTCGCCGAGCTGGGCCTGGACCCGGCGCGGGTGCGGCCGTGCACCACGGACGAGTTCCCGCGGCCCGCGCGGCGGCCCGCGTACTCGGTGCTGTCGGGCAAGGCGTGGGAGGAGGCCGGCCTGGCGCCGCTGCGGCACTGGCGGGAAGCGCTGTCCGCGGCGGTGGCGGCACGGGCGGTGCCCTGAGGTCCCGGAGCGCTCCGAGGGCTTGAGCGCCCGGGGGCCGACGGGTTCGCCCCCGACGTCGACGCGTACCCGGGGTTCATCCGGGCGCGCGGCTCGCGGGTGGCCGTGCAACCCCGACGGCGGCTCCCTGCCGCGCCGGGAGGTGGTGCGGTTCCCCGACGAGCCGGCCGACCCCGACCCGGTCGTGGTGGACGGGTCGTTCATCGGCTTCGTGGAGGTCGAGCGCACCCCGTCGGTGGCGTTCGAGGCGACCGTCCGGCCCAACGCGGTGGTGCCCAAGTCGCTGGGCGGGAACTTCGGCCCGCACGGCGTCCGGTTCGGCCACCCGGTGGCCAACCCGGGCCACGGCCGCGGCGCCGCCGGAGTGGAACCCCGACTCGCCGGCCGAGGCGTTCGCGCCCCTGTTCCGCGAGCACGCCGACGAGTGCGCGGAGAGCCTGGTGCGGCTGTCCCCGGACCGGTACCGGACGGGAGTGGAGCCGGGGCGGGTGCCGGACCCGGGGGTGCTGTCGTCGCGGGCGAACTTCCTGCTGGTCGACCGGCCCGCGCCGGTGTCGTGAGCGGGGTCAGCCGGTGGGCAGGTCGCGGTGGCCGCGCCAGGTGGCCAGGACGAGCAGCACGCCCACGGCCGCGTCGGTGACCAGCAGGGCGACCAGGAGGCCCGCGCCGTCGGCCAGGGCCATGGCGACCAGCCCGACGAGCACCGCGGCGACCGCGGCGTACGCGAGGGGCGCCGCTCGGCGGTGGACGTGCCGCCAGACGTCGTCACCGGCCTGCGCCCGGCCGGTGCGCAGGCCGAAGAAGGGGTTGCGCGGCAGCTTCCCGCGGGCGCCGAGGTGGGCCATCGTGAACAGGCACGCCGCCAGCAGCACCTGGGCGGCGAAGAGGAGGGCGGTGACCCACGCCGGTGCTTGCGATCCCATGGTCAACCCCCTTGGCCGGGATCATGTGGTCATTCCATGTGTAGCAGGAACGGGGTGCCCGGTGGACGACGTGGTGACGCTCGCCGAGCGGCCCGACCTGGCCTCGGCGACCTACGCGATCCCCTACCCGCCGGGCTCGCCCGCGTTCATGGCCGGGAACCTGGCGTCTCTGCTGGTGCGGGGTGCGCGGGTGGTCCGGCGGTGGCCGCACCTGGTGGTGGCGCTGCTGGAGGGCGGGCGGCCGGTCGGGCGGGGGATCGCGGTGCCGTACTCGTCGGCGCGGGGCGGTCCACCGGGCCTCCCGGCGGGCTGGGACGAGGCGGCCGTGTGGGCGGCCGAGGACGCGCTCGACGGGGTCGCCTGCGACACCGCGTGCGCGCTGGAGATCGCGGTGGACCCGGGGTGCGCCGGGCGTGGCCTGTCGGCGGTGGTGCTGGACGCGCTGCGGGCGGCGGTGCGGGCGGCCGGCCTGGCGTCGCTGCTGGTGCCGCTGAGGCCGCCGGACAAGGCGGCGGAGCCCCTGGTGCCCATGTCCGACTACGCGGCGCGGGTGCGGTCCGACGGCCTGCCCGCGGACCGGTGGCTGCGCACGCACGTCCGGGCCGGGGGACGGGTCGAGGGGGTGGCGTGGTGCTCGTCGACCGTGCAGGCGCCGCTGGAGCGGTGGCGGGCGTGGACCGGGCTGCCGTTCGACCGGGACGGGGAGGTGGTGGTGCCGGGCGCGCTGGCGCCGGTGGTCGCGTCGGTGGCGCGGAACGCGGCGGTCTACGTGGAACCGAACGTCTGGGTGCGTCACCCGGTGTGATCAGATCTCCCGCCACTCCACGCAGGTGGGGCGCTGCGCGGTGGCCAGGAAGTCCTTCAGCGCGGCGGTCAGCACCTCGACCGGCACGCCCGAGCCATCCGGATATTCAACGTACTCGGAGTGGTACCCAGGGGACTCGGGTGCGCCCTCCAGGGTCGCGGTGTCGTGCTCGACGTCGGTGTACACCAGGTATCCGTAGCCGTCGCGGACGGCCACCACCACGTCGTGGTCCGGCATCCGGGTGGCACCCGGCGCGCCCAGCAGGCCCTCGGTGTCGGTCATGGTCTCCCGGTCGAGGTGTTCCAGCACCGCTGCGCCCGCACCCGGCTCAGCCAGGCGGTTCACCAGGGCTTCCACGTCCTCCGGCCCGCCTGCGGTCAGGCTGTCGGCGGCGTCGGAGTCGCGGGGGTCGGAGATCGGCCACACGGCCGTGAAGCTCATGGGGGGCATCATCCCAGTGGACGCGGTGCGTGACCACCCGAGGGGCCTGTTGGGCCGTTGGGGTACGAGTGACAGGCGGGGCTGGTTTCGCGTGATGTGAATACGCGATCCTGTGCCGCATGCCCGAGCCCTCGACAGGTGCTACCGCGTCCCGCCCCGACAGCGAGCGCCAGCGGTTCCTGCGTCGTGTGTGTGCCGTGACCGGGTCGCGGCAGGTGTCGTGGAGCATGTTGACGAAGGCGCCCGAGAGGCCGGCGAAGGGCTCGTAGGGCCCGCTCACCGCCCGGCCGCGAGCCGGGAGACCGCGGTCCACAGCCGGGCCCGCGCGTACGCCGCGACCGCGCTCACCGCCCGGCCGCGAGCCGGTAGGCCGCCACCGTCCGCTCCGCCGTCCGGTGCCACGTGAACTCCGCCGCGTGCGCTCGCCGCGCGGCCTGGTCGGCCGCCGTCGCCGGGGTCTCCACCGCGTCGGCCATGGCCTGCGCCAGCGCCTCGACGTCGCCCACCGGCACGTGCGCGGCGTACCCGTTGGCGACCTCCTGGAGCGCGGGCACGTCCGTGCAGACCACCGGCACGTTGCACGCCAGCGCTTCCAGCACCGGCAGCCCGAAGCCCTCGTCGCGCGACGGCAGCACCAGCGCCGCCGCGCCCGCGACCACGCTGCGCAGGTCCACGTCGTTGAGGTACCCGGTGCGCAGCACCCGGTCGTCGGCCGCCCGCGCGCCCGGCCCGGCCAGCACCAGCGGCGGCAGGGACGGCCGCGAGGCGTGCGCCGCCACCAGCGTGCCCAGGCCCTTGCGCGGCCCGCCCGCGCCGACGAACAGCAGGTACTCGCCCGGCAGCCCCAGGCGCGACCGCAGCGCGGGCGCCGGCGGCCGGGCCGCGAACCACGCCGGGTCGACGCCCAGCGGCGTCACCACGATCTTCTCCGGCGGCACGCCCAGCCGCTCGGTCACCACCGCCGCCACCGCGGCGGTCGGCGTGCACACCACGTCGGCGCGCGAGGCCGACCGCTGCACCAGCTCCGGCAGCCGCCGGTCCGACGGCGGCAGGTCGCCGGGCGCGTCCAGGAACGCCAGGTCGTGGATGGTCACCACGCCGCCGGCCCGCAGCGCGGGCGGCAGCACGAAGTTCGTCGCGTGCATCACGTCGGTCGGCCCGGCCAGGAACTCCACCGGCGGGAACGGCCCGCGCAGCCAGAACCGCCGCAGCAGCCGCGCCGGCACCGGCAGGCCCCGCGCCACCACGTCGTGCGGCAGCACGGTCCGCAGCGCGCGCCACCCGCGCAGGGTGAACGCCACCGCCCGTACGTCCACCTCGTCCGGCATGGACGCCAGCTCCTCGGCCAGCGCCGCGGTGTAGCGGCCGATGCCGGTCCGCTGCCCGAGCAGCGGCGTGCCGTCGATCAGCACCTTCAGCGGCCTACCCATGGCCGCGCAGCTTCTTGAGCACCCGCCCGGTCGCGCGGCGCGCCACCTCGCCCGGCCCGCCCGCGCCCAGGTACTCGCGGACCAGCCGGACGTCCCGCAGCACCCGGTCGCGCCTGCCCAGCACCCGGTCGGGCACCAGGTGCGCCGACCCGGGCAGCCGGTCGGCGGCCGGCCGCGGGTTGCGGCAGAACTCGACCAGCGGCGCGAGCACGTTCTCCCAGGTGAACCGCTCCCGCACCACGGCGATCCGGTCACCGCAGGCGGCCGCGAAGTCGGCGTCGTAGAGCACCTTCTCCAGCGCGTCGGCCAGCGCCTCCGAGTCCTCGGACGGCACCACCACGCCCAGCCCTTCGCGGCGCACCAGCTCGGCGAACGCGTCGCCGTCGGTGGTGACGATCGGCAGGCCCGCCCACAGGTAGTCCAGCACCCGGGTGCGGAACGCGAACGTGGTCTCCACGTGCTCGTAGTGCGTGGTCACGCCCGCGTCCGCGTCCAGCAGCCAGTTCTGCCGGTCGTGGTAGGGCACCCACGTCTCGTTGAAGAACACGTGCGACCCGACCAGGTCCAGCCGCCTGGCCAGCGACCGGGTCTCGCCGGTGATGCCCATGTCCGGCACCTCGGGGTTGGGGTGCTTCATGCCGAGGAACACCAGCCGCACGTCCGGGCGGCGGTCCCGCAGCCGGTCCACCGCGCGCACCAGGGTCAGCGGGTCGAACCAGCTGTAGACGCCGCCCGCCCACAGCACCACCTTGTCCGACGCGGGCAGGCCCAGCGCCGCCCGCAGCCCGGGCCCGGTGCGCTGCGGCGGCTTGCCGGGCAGGCCGAACGGGACCTCGGCGATCAGCGACCGCGTGGTGCGGTCGTGGTCGTAGAGCGACGGCGTGAGCCGGCCCAGCGCGGCCAGGTGGCCCAGCCAGAAGTGCCGCTGCCGCTCCGAGGCGCACAGGAAGAAGTCGCCGCGCTTGAGCTGGTTGTTCAGCACGCGGGTGACGCCGGCCAGGTCGGCGGCCCGCTTCTCGTCGGTGTCGTCGCGGCTCTGCTCCAGCAGCTCCAGGTGCATCGGGTCGTAGACGTCGCAGACCACGACCTTGGTGGAGGCCGCCTCCTTCAGCTTCGGCGCGAACTCCAGGCCGTGGCCCTGGAGCACCACCACGTCCGCCCAGTCGACGTGCTCGCCCAGGTCGCGCCGCGTCACCCGCAGCACGCTGAACGGTGCCTCGGGCGGGTCGCACACCGGGTTGACCGTGACCAGCCGCACCTCGTGCTCGCCGGCCAGCACGTCGGCCATGTGCCAGGCCCGGATCGCCGGTCCCGCCATCCGCTCGGAGATCACGTCACCGGTGAGCACCAGCACCCGGCGCGGCCGGCCGAACACCTCGTCCAGCCCGAACACGTCCACCAGCACGTCGTGCGCGGCCAGGTAGCGGGGCAGCGGGTACGCGGGCTCCAGCGCCTTGCGCATCAGCGGCACGACGTCGGCGTCCGGCACGCGCCGCGCGGCCTGCTCGACCTGCCGCGACTCGGCCAGCGACGGCAGCAGCTCGACGAACTGGTCGACGGCCAGGAACCCGGCCAGCGCCTCCCGCGCCACCGGCACGGGCGCGCGGTCGTCGGCGGGGTCCGCCGGGCGTCGGGTGATCTCCAGCTGGGTCGGGTCGATCTCGCCGCGCGCGGTCGCCCGGCGGACCACCAGCGCCAGCGCGGCGGGCAGCACCCGGGCCAGCGTCTCGTCGGAGAAGTTCTTGTAGAGCGCGGCCAACGCGTTGCGCTCCAACAGGTACAGCTCACGGCTGCTGTCCACTTGGGACATCGAGGCGTGGTGCCGGTGGTAGGTCAGGGAGGCCGGCTCGTAGCGGACGCGCCAGCCGCGCAGGTTCATCCGCCAGCCCAGGTCCACGTCCTCGTAGAACATGAAGAACCGGTCGTCGAACCCGCCCAGCTCGCGGAACACCGAGGCCCGCGCCACCAGCGCCGACCCGGTGCCGAACAGCACGTCGCGCGGCGCGTCGTGGCTGCCGTCGTCGGGCTGCCCGGCGTGGCGCTTGTAGCCCATGCCGAACCAGGTGAGGCCGCCGTCGACGAAGTCGATCGACCCGCCCTCCCAGTCGAGCACCTTGCTGGCCACCGCGCCCACGGACGGCTCGGCGCGCAGCACCCGCACGGCGGCGCGCAGCCAGTCCCGGTGGGGCCGGGCGTCGTTGTTCAGGAACGCCACGACGGTGCCGCGGGCGTGCTCGACCCCCAGGTTGCAGCCGCCGGCGAAGCCGAGGTTGGCCGGCGCCTCCACGACCTCCGCCCGCGGCTCGGCGGCCCGGATGCGCTCCGCGCTCCCGTCGCCCGAGGCGTTGTCGACCACCACGACCTGGAGCTTGTCCGCGGGGTAGTCCAGCTCCCCGTACAAGGCGCGCAGGCAGGTCGTGGTGTCCTCGGCGCCGCGGTAGTTGACCACGACCACCGATACGTCAGGCAGGGTCCCTAGCTCCACGCGCTAACTCTGCCTCATCACGCTCCGCAGCGTGTCGTCAAGGTGTCCTACGCCTCGGTAGCGGGGCCGGCCCGGCCGCCTACTCCCCGGTAGCCACCTCGCCGTCGGGTGTGGACTCACCGTCCTCCGCCGGTTGGCCGGGCAGCGGGGTGTCCCGGTGCCACTCGACGGTGATCTTGATGTGCGCCTCGGTGGAGGACTTGGCGATGCCGAACGCCCCGCTCACCCCGGCCTTGAGCCCGATCTCCACGGCCACCTTGTCCGGCCGCGGCGGTGGCATGTCCCCGATCCGCTCGGCCACCGCGCGGGCGACGTGCCGGGCCCGCTCGACGCCCTGCTCCAGGGTCTCCTGCACCTTGTCCCAGCGCCGGCCGGCGCGGACGGGGCCGTCGTACTCGCCGTCCAGCTCGAACGGCACCAGCTCGCCGTCCTCGGTGCGCACCTCAACGTACTCGGTCACTTCTCTCCTCCGCACACGTCGTCCCGGAACGCCTACCGGCCCGCCCACTCCCGCCACACGTCGTGCCGGGGCACCGCCGCCCGCTTGCCGATCCGCGCCCGCTGCACCAGCGTCGCGGGCAGCCGCGCCAGCACCTCCAGCAGCACCAGGACGCGCAGCCCCACCCGGAAGTTCTCCGCGTCCGGGCGGTTCCGGCGGGTCGGCAGCAGGGCGGTGATCGCGGTGAACCGCGCCAGTTCCCGGACCGCCACCGCCGCCGGGGCGCAGCGGAGCAGGGTGAGCAGGCGGTTGCGCTCGTTCCAGCGGTGGAACGGGCGGGAGCCGGGCTTCGTGCTCGCGCCGTGCCGGTGGCGGACCCGGGCCGGGCCCACCGACAGCACCCCGTGGCCGTTCAGGCGCAGCCGCCAGGCGGTGTCGGTGTCCTCGTAGTAGCAGAAGAAGCTCTCCGGGACGCCGCCCGCCTCGACCAGGGCCGCGCGCCTGACCAGGGCCGCGCCACCGCAGAAGCCGAACACCTCGCGGCCCGCGAGCACCAGGTCCGCGCCGTGGCCGTCGGCGGTCAGGCGGACGCCCGCGGACTGGGTCGAGCCGTCGGCGAGCAGCATCGACGAGGTCGCGGCGGCGGCGCGCGGCGCGGCGTCGAGGGCGTCCTCCAGGGCGGCCAGCCAGCCGTCCTCGGGCACGGCGTCGTCGTTGAGCCAGGCCACGTACTCGGTGGTCACGTGCGGCAGCGCGGCGGCCAGGCCGCCCGCGTAGCCCACGTTCCCCGGCAGGCGCAGGGCCTCCGGGCGGCTGGGGTGGGCGGCGACCAGGGCCGCGGTGCCGTCGTCGGAGGCGTTGTCCACCACCAGTGTCCGATGTGGACGTTGGCGGGCCAGGCCGTCCAGGCACGCGGTGATGTGGTCGCGGCCGCGCCACGTCACCACGACCACCGTCGTCCGGGGGTTCGACACGCCGTGAGACGGTACGCGACGTGCCGAACCTCGTGGTGCTGACCGAGCAGTTGCTGGCCCCCGTGCCCGGCGGGACCGGGCGCTACACGCGCGAGCTGGCCGCCGCGCTGGCCCGGACCGCGCCGGGCGGCTGGACCGTGACCGGGGCCGTGAGCAGGCAGGCGGACGTCTCGGCGGCGGTGGTGCCCGGCGTCGAGGGGCCGCGGGTGCTGCCGCTGCCGCGGCGGGCGTTGATCGCGGCGTGGGAGCGCGGCGTGCCGTACTGGCCGGGCGGCGACTCGGTGCACGCCTGCACGCCCCTGGCGCCGCCGCGCGGGCGGGTCGTGGTCACCGTGCACGACACCGTGCCCTGGACCCACCCGGAGACGCTGACCCCGCGCGGGGTGGCGTGGCACCGGCGCGCGATCGGGCGGGCGGTGGCGCGGGCGGGCGCGGTCGTGGTGCCGACCTCGGCGGTGGCCGAGGAGCTGCGCCGGTGCGCGCCCGGACCCGTGCCGCTGCACGTGGTGCACAACGGCGTGACGCCGCTGCCGGACGAGGAGCCGGTGGACGTGCCGCCGCGGTACGCGCTGGCCGTGGGCACGGTCGAGCCGCGCAAGGGGTTCGACCTGCTGGTCGCGGCGACCGCCGAGGTGGGCCTGCCGCTGGTGGTCGTCGGGCCGCCGGGGTGGGGCGGGGTGGACCTGCGGGCGCCGCACGTGACGCTGCTCGGCCGGTTGGGCGACGCGGAGCTGGCCTACGTCCTGCGCCGGGCGGCGGTGCTGGCCGCGCCGAGCCTGGCCGAGGGCTTCGGCCTGCCGGTGGTGGAGGCCATGGCGGCCGGGGTGCCGGTGGTGCACTCCGACGCGCCCGCGCTGGTCGAGGTGGCGGGCGGCGCGGGCGTGGCGGTGCCGCGCGGCGACCGGGCGGCGCTGGCGGCGGCGTTGCGCTCGGTGGTGACCGACGAGGCGTTGGCCACACGGCTGGCCGCCGCCGGTCGGGTCCGGGCAAGGGCTTTCACCTGGGACGACGCCGCGCGCGAGGTCTGGGCGGTGCACCTGGGGCTGTTTCGTTAAGCAACCGTTTGCGTCATTTCGAGGTCACCCGCCGGCCGCCGGTCGTACCCTTCTGCGCGTGTCACCCGTCGAACCCAGCGTGCTGATCGACGCCACCGCCGTGCCCACCGACCGGGGTGGCGTCGGGCGGTACGTGGACTCCCTGGTGGCCGCGCTGGACGCGGACGGGACCCGGCTGAGCGTGGTGTGCCAGCCGCGGGACGCCGAGCTCTACGCGGCGCTGGCGCCGAACTCGCGGGTCGTGCCGGCGACCGAGGCCGTGGCCACCCGCACCGCCCGGCTGACCTGGGAGCAGACCACGCTGCCGCGCCTGGTGAACCGGCTGGGCGTGGCCGTGGTGCACTCGCCGCACTACACCGTGCCGCTGGCCAACCGCGCGGCGTCGGTGGTGACGCTGCACGACGCGACCTTCTTCACCGACGCGGTGCTGCACTCCTCGGTGAAGGCGCGGTTCTTCCGGGCCTGGACGCGGGCCTCGCTGCGGCGCGCGGAGCTGTGCGTGGTGCCGTCCCGGGCGACCGCGGACGAGCTGGCGCGCGTGGCCGGGGCCGACCGGCGCAGGCTGCACATCGCCCCGCACGGGGTGGACGCCGAGCGGTTCCACCCGCCCTCGCCCGAGGAGGTCGCGGACGTCCGGCGGCTGCTGGCGCTGGGCAGCGCGCCGTACGTGGCGTTCCTGGGCGCGCTGGAGCCGCGCAAGAACGTGCCCGCGCTGATCCGGGGGTTCGCGCAGGCGTGCCGGGGGCGGGCGAACCCGCCCGCGCTGGTGCTGGCCGGGCAGCCCGGGTGGGACAACCAGGTGGAGCGGGCGCTGGACGCCGTGCCGCACCGCGTCCGGGTGATCCGGGCGGGCTACCTGCCGTTCGGGTCGCTGTCGGGGTTCCTGGGCGGCGCGGAGGTGGTGGCCTACCCGTCGCTGGGCGAGGGGTTCGGGCTGCCCGTGCTGGAGGCCATGGCCTGCGGCGCGGCCGTGCTGACCACCCGGCGGCTGAGCCTGCCCGAGGTCGGCGGCGACGCGGTGGCGTACTGCGGTGTGGGCGCGGGCGACATCGCGGCCGCGCTGGGCGAGCTGCTGGACGCCCCGGTCCGGCGCGACGAGCTGGCGGCGGCGGCCCTGGTGCGCGCGAAGGACTTCTCCTGGGCCACGTCGGCGGCCCAGCACCGGCTGGCCTACGAGCGGGCCCTCCGGGCGCACCGCGCCCGCTGAACCCCCTGTCGGACGCCTCACCCCTCACGCTTGCTTCTTGGATACCCCATGGGGGTATATTTCGAGCCATGAGAGCAACCTGGTCGATGGCCGCCTCGGCCACCCTGCACTGCCTCACCGGCTGCGCGATCGGCGAAGTCCTCGGCATGGTCGTCGGCACCGCGCTCGGCCTGCCCGACTGGGGCACCGTGGTGCTCGCCGTCGCGCTCGCCTTCTTCTTCGGCTACCTGATCACCCTGCGCCGGGTGCTCGGGTTCGGCCTGGACCCCAAGGCGGCGCTGAAGCTCGCCCTGGCCGCCGACACGGTCTCGATCGCGGTCATGGAGGTGGTCGACAACGCGGTCATGGTGGCCGTGCCCGGCGCGATGACCGCGGGGGTGGCGAGCCCGCTGTTCTGGGGCGCGCTGGCGTTCTCGTTGGCCGTGGCGTTCGTGCTGACCGTGCCGGTCAACCGGTGGCTGATCGGGCGCGGCAAGGGGCACGCGGTTATGCACCACGTCCACGCCCACTAGGGTGACGCGCGTGACGCGCTACGGAGACGGGCTGGCGGTCGTGACCGTCACCTACTCGCCCGGTGAGACCCTGGACGCCTTCCTGACCACGCTGGCCTCGGCGACCACCCGGCCGCTGTCGGTGGTGCTGGCGGACAACGGTTCCACCGACGGCGTGCCGGAGCGCGCCGCCGCGGCGCACGAGCACGTGACGTTCCTGCCGACCGGCGGGAACCTCGGCTACGGCGCGGCGGCCAACCGGGGCGTGGCCTCGCTGCCGGACTCGGTCGGGTGGGTCGTGGTGGCCAACCCGGACCTGTCCTGGGGACCGGGCAGCCTGGACCTGCTGCTGGAGGCGGCCAAGCGGTGGCCGCGCGGCGGCGCGTTCGGGCCGCTGATCCGGGAGCCCTCCGGCGCGGTCTACCCGTCCGCCCGCCTGCTGCCGTCCCTGGGGCGCGGCCTGGGGCACGCCCTGTTCGCGCACGTCTGGCCGGGCAACCCGTGGTCGCGGGCCTACCGGCAGGCGGAGGCGCCCCCGGAGGAGCGCACCGCCGGCTGGCTGTCCGGCTCGTGCCTGCTGATGCGCCGCGAGGCGTTCGACTCGGTGGACGGGTTCGACCCGCGCTACTTCATGTACTTCGAGGACGTGGACCTGGGCGACCGCCTGGGCCGCGCGGGCTGGCTCAACGTCTACGTGCCCGAGGCGGAGGTGGTCCACATCGGCGGCCACTCCACCCAGCGCGCCTCGGCCCGCATGCTGGCCGCCCACCACCACAGCGCCTACCGCTACCTGGCCGACCGCCACCGCGGCCCGGCCTGGGCCCCCCTCATGCTGGCCGTGAAAACCGGCCTCACCCTCCGCCAAAAACTCCTGACCCGCTAACCCCACCCCCGCGCGTGTCCTCCACCCCAACACCGCGTGTCCTCCACCCAGACACCGCGAGTCGAACCTCCAGACCCGTCGTGTCGAACCTCCAGCACCCCCGAGTTCCACACCCAGCCCCGGCGTGTCATGCCCTCAACCCGCGCGTGTCATGCGCCCAGCCCCGGCGTGTCATGCGTTCGGCTCGCGCGTGTCATGCGCTCAGACCCGGTGAAACCCGCGTTCGGCGCCGCCCGGGTCACATCGCCCGGTAGTCGCGGGGCGAGAACCGCGGCCCGAAGCGGGGCTTCCGCACGCCCGCGACCCTGATGTACCGCACGGCGCGGTGCCGCTGCGGCGCGTAAGGCGCCAGCACCTCGGCCATCCCGTCGTCGTCGATGCGGCGGCCCAGCAGCGCCCAGCCGACCGTCCCCGCCAGGTGGAAGTCGCCGAAGCTCACCGCGTCCGGGTCGCCCCACGCCCGCTGCGCCACCTCGGCCGCCGTCCACCCGCCGATCCCCGGCACCTTCCGCAGCAACGCCCGCCCGGCCTCCCCGCCCAGCTCGAACGCCCCCTCCAGCCGGTGCGCCACCTGCGCCGCCGCGACCAGCGCCCGCCGCCGCGCGCCGTCCACGCCCGCCCGGTGCCACTCCCAGTCGGTGATCCCCAGCACCGCCCGCGGCGTCGGCGGCACGCGCAGCCCCTCGACCGGCCCGGGCGCCGGCGTGCCGAACCGCAGGCACAGCTCCCGGTACGACCGGTGCGCCTCCACCACGGTCACCTTCTGCTCCAGCACGGCCGGCAGCAGCGCGTCCCACACCCGCCCGGTCGCGGTCAGCCGGATCCCGGGGTGCCGCCGCCGCATGTCCGCGACCAGCGGGTGGTGGCACTCGAACGCCGAGTCGTCGTCCGCCGCACCCAGCAGCGCGGGCAGCCCGTCCAGCAGCCACCGGCCGCCGTCACCCCACGCCCGCGCCTCCACCGCGTCCGCGCGCCGGACGTGCAGCGTGCCCGGACCGGCCGGCGTGTTCGCGGTCAGCCACACCCCGCCGTCGACCAGGAACCCGGGGTCGCCCGGCCCCCGCCGCAACGGCCCCAGCACGGCGCCCAGGTCCAGCGGGAACGGCGGCGACCACGTCCGCGAGTCAGACATCGGCGGAGAAGCGGACCCCCGCCTCGGGCAGCACCACGCCCGGCCACACCCGCACCCCGCCGACCAGCTCGCACCGCGCACCCACCACCGCGCCGTCGCCGATCACCGCGTCGGTCACCACCGCACCGGCCTGGACCAGCGAGTTCGCCCCCAGCACCGACCGCTCCACCCGGGCCGCCTCACCGACCACGGCACCGTCGAACAGCACCGCGCCGTCGACCACCGCGCCCGCGGCGACCGTGCAGCCGGCGCCGATCGTGGCACCGCCCCTGACCACCGCGTCCGGGTGCACCTCGGCGCCGCCGAGCACCAGCGCCTCGCCCCGGAGCGCGAGGGCCGCGGTCGGCGCCACCCCGAGCACCAGGTCCGCCGAACCCCGGACGAACGCGGCCGGCGTGCCCAGGTCCAGCCAGTACGACGA
Organism: Saccharothrix syringae; assembly: GCF_009498035.1. Lineage (NCBI taxonomy): Bacteria > Bacillati > Actinomycetota > Actinomycetes > Pseudonocardiales > Pseudonocardiaceae > Saccharothrix > Saccharothrix syringae. The sequence continues at coordinate 10,075,269 of NZ_CP034550.1, read as the reverse complement.
GTCGACGTGCCCCTGCACGCGCGCACCGGACGCCAGCAGGCCGGGGAACGTCTCCCGCTCCACCGACACCGGCCGACCTGCGGGGATGCCCTCGACGACCTCCCGGCGGAACACGTAGCAGCCGGCGTTGATCTGGTCGGTCGGCGGGTCCTCGGTCTTCTCCAGGAACGCCGTGACGCGGCCGTCGGCGTCGGTCGGCACACACCCGAACCGGCGCGGGTCGTCCACCCGGACCAGGTGCAGCGTCACGTCGGCGCCGGCCTCGCGGTGCGTGCCGACCACGGCCCGCAGGTCCACACCGGACAGGATGTCGCCGTTGAACACCATCACGTCGGGTTCGCGCAGCTTGTGGGCGACGTTGCGGATCGCGCCCGCGGTGTCCAGCGGCACCTCCTCGACCACGTACTCCAGCTCCAGGCCGAGCGCCGCGCCGTCGCCGAAGTGCTCCTCGAAGACCTCCGCCTTGTAGGACGTGCCGAGGACCACGTGGGTGATGCCGGCCTCCCTGATCCGCGACAGCAGGTGCGTCAGGAACGGCACCCCGGCGGTCGGCAGCATGGGCTTGGGGGCCGACAGGGTGAGCGGCCGGAGCCGGGTTCCCTTGCCCCCGACCAGGACTACCGCCTCCACGCCCTGCAGCTCCGACATGCCGTTTTTCCTCCTACGCTTACTTCAGCCCGCGGTTTGCGAATACTCTGGCACGAGCACTCCGGCGGCACGGGCGGTGGTCCCGTGTCGACGGGGGTCACCGACGGGCACGCCGGCGTCCTGCGCCGGCCCAAGCACACGCAGGAGAGATCCGGATGGACCCCCGCGCTCGGGCCGACGCGGCACTCGCCCGTGCTCGTGCACGTGGCATCCACGTCGTGACGCCGGACAACATGACCTCGCCGATGGACTCGTCGGCCACCCAGCAGATCCCGCGCAGCGTCGTCGACGCCGTCGACCCGCGCTCGGGCGACCCGGACTCGACCATGGTGCTGGCGGCGCACGTCGCCGCGGGCCGCCCGGCACCGCCCCCGCCGCCCCCCGCGGCCCCGCCGGTACCCGACCCGGAACCCGAGCTGCGCGTCGCGCCGGGCCCGATCCCGACGGTCCAGCAGGTCACGACCTCGCGCCCGAGCCTGTCCCAACGCCTCTCCGGCGGCCCCGCGCACCCCCAGCAGGGCCTGTCCCAACGCCTGAACGGCGACTGACCCCACCCCCCCACCCCCGCGCGTGTCATGCGTTCAGACCTCGCGTGTCATGCGTTCGCGACCCCCAAGTTCGACGTTCAGCGCGGGCTCGGTGGACCTGAATGCAGAGTTCACGTGGTCTGAGCGCATGACACGCGCGAGCTGAAGGCATGACACGCCGGGTGGGAGTGCATGACACGCCGGGGCGGAGTGGAGGACACGCGGGGTCTGAGTGGAGGACACGCGGGTGGGCCGGGAGTGGCCCGCCCGCGTGTGAGAGTGGGGGAGGGGTCAGCGGAGGGGTGGGGTGGCGAGCCTGGCCAGTTCGAGGGCCTGCTCCGGCCACCACTGGCCGGCCGGGGGGCCGCCCTGGCACTCGCCGTCCGACTCGCCGGGGCGCTTGATCCACAGGAAGGCGTCCACCAGCGGGATGCGGGTGTGCGCGGTCGGGCGCTCGCCCAGCCCGCGGCCCGGCGGGTTGCACCAGTCGGTCTCGCCCTCACCGGGCGTGTAGTGGCCCCGGCCGTTGCGGCTGGTGTCGAGCACGAAGTGCGTCATCTTCGACTCCCGCACGCGCAGCGCGTCCAGCTCGGCGTCGGCGGGGCACGAGGCCGCACCGCGAACCCGCAGGTAGATGCACTTGGACACGCGCGTCCCGTAGGTCACCAGGTCCGCGGTGAACCGGTAGTTCGACGTGTTCAGCGCGAACCCGTCGGCCCGCGTCACGCCACCCTGCAGCAGCCGGTTCACGATGCCCAGCTGCTGCCGCGGCTCGCCGTACCCGGCGTCGTAATCGTTGAGCGCCTGCCACGCGGAGTGCCCGGCGTCGAGGTACACGCGCGTCTGCCTGCCCCGCTTCAGCGCGTCGACCGCGTGGTTGATCTCGCGGAACCGCTGCGGCACCAGCTCCTCGTCCGGCCCGATGGTGCACCACGGCTCGCTGGTCAGCAGCGCCAGCCCGTCCGGCTCGACGACCACGACCGCCTTCTCGTTGCCGATGCCGGCCGCGAACGCGTCGATCCACTCCTTGTACTCCTGCTCGGTGCGCGCGCCGCCCGCCGACCACTGCGAGCAGTCCCGGTACGGCACGAAGTACGCCACGAGCACCGGCACCTGGCCCTTGCGCCTGGCCGCCCGCACGACGTCGCGCACGTTGGCCCTGACCTGCTCGGCACCCGCGGTGGTGAACCAGATCGCGGTCGGCTGCGCCGCCACCTCCTCCATCAGCTCGGCGTCGGCGACCCGCCCCTCCTGCCGCCACTGCGCGGCCTGCCGCGCCGCGTTGGAGTCCGGTTCCACGTAGAACTTCGCCCGTTCGTGGTGTCCGTGCGACGGTCCGGCCTCGGCCACGCCGCCGCCCAGCACCACGCCCACCGACACCAACGCCGCCAGCCAGGCCCGGCGGCGTCTCGATCCCTTGTCCACGTTGACAGCTCCTCACTGCGCTGGGAGCGCTCCCAGAACGGTAAGAGCATGAAGTGCTATGACCGGTATCACAAGGGAATCAGGCCATTCGGACCAAAGCCGCGTCGATCATCGGGCGCAGGTCGTCCACGTCCGGCGGCAGCGCGTCCAGCGGCCACCACCGCAGGTCCAGCGACTCGGCGCTGCGCACCTCCCGCGCGTCGACCGGCGCCCGCACCAGGAACCGCACGTCGAAGTGCCGCGTCGGCCTGCCCAGCGAGCAGGTGATCGGGTGCACGTCCAGGTGGATCGGCTCCGGCTCGATGCGCAGCCCGTCGATCCCGGACTCCTCCGCCGCCTCGCGCAGCGCCGCGCCGGCCAGCGTCCGGTCGCCCGGCTCGCAGTGCCCGCCCAGCTGGAGCCACCGGCCCACGCGCGGGTGCAGGGTCAGCAGCGTCCGCTCCCCGGACGCGTCCAGCACCAGTGCCGACGCCGTGACGTGCCCCGGCTCGCACGACCGCGCGCACGCGTCCGGCCGGGCCGCCAGGAACCCCAGGTACGCCTGCCGCAGCGACTCCTGGCCTTGGTCGGCGGGACGCCACCCGGCCAGCGTCGCCGCGGTGTCCGCGTGCAGGCTCACAGCTCCAGGTACCCCTCGTCCGGCTCGCGCGGTGCCCGCGGCGCCAGCTCCTCCACCGGGTGGCCGACCGCCACCGCGCCCAGCGGCTCCCAGTCCGCCGGCAGGTCCAGCACCGAGCGCACCACGTCCGCGCAGAACAGCGTCGAGGACACCCAGCACGACCCGAGCCCCTCGGCGGCCAGCGCCACCAGCAGCCCCTGCACCGCCGCACCGCCCGCGACGGTGAACATCGCCCGCTCGGCCCCCGCGCGCCGCGCGTCCGGGTAGCTGTGCGCGCCCTCGCGCACCAGGAACGGCACCACGACCTCCGGCGCGTCCCGCAGGAAGTCGCCCCGGGACGTCCGCCGCGCCACCCGGTCCCCGTCCAGCCCGTCGGCCCGCAGGTCGGCCTCCCACTGCCGCCGCATGGCCGCCAGCAGCTCCGCGCGCCGCCCGGTCAGCCGCACGAACCGCACCGGCCGCGTGTGGTGCGGCGCGGGCGCGGTCAGCGCCACCGCCACGGCCCGCCGGATCGCCTCGGGGTCCACCGGCTCCGCCGTGAACGCCCGCACCGAGCGCCGCAGCAGCACCGCCTCGGCCCGACCGCGCGCCACCGCCTCGGCGGTGCCCAGCCGGAACAGGTCGTCCTCCACGGGCCGGGCCAGGTCGCGCGCCGTGGAGCCGTCGTCGGCCACCGGCAGCCCGCGCACCACCGCCACCGGCACCGCGCCCAGCTTGCCCTTGACCAGGTCGGCCGCCGCGGCGACCTCGTCGGCCACGGCCACCTCGGTGACCACCAGCGAGTTGCCCTGCCGGTCCACCGACCCGGCGTAGCGGTGCAGCACGGCCAGCCCCGACGCACCGATCGCCGCGTCGGTCTGGCCCACCCGCCAGGCCCGCCCCATGGTGTCGGTCACCACCACGGCCACGCGCACGCCCAGCAGGTCGAGCAGCGCCGCGCGCAGCGCCGCCGCCGAGCCGTCCGGGTCCACCGGCAGCAGCGCGATCTCGTCGCCGGCCACGTTCGACGCGTCCACCCCGGACGCCGCCTGCACGATGCCCAGCTTGTTCTCGGTGATCAGGGTGCGCCCGCGGCGCGCCAGCACGCGCACCGCCTCGGCCGAGACCCACTCGCGCCGGATCGCGTCCCGCGCCTCCGGGTCGGTCGGCACCGGCACCAGCCGACCTTCCACTTTGGACAGCACCTTGGACGTCACCACGACGACGTCGCCGTCGCGCAGCCACGGCGCGGCGGCCGCGATCGCGCCCGCCAGGTCGTCACCGGGCCGGAACTCGGGCAGGCCCGGCACCGGCAGCAGGGTCACCGCGCCCTCGGCGGCGTGGTCAGTCAACGCCGACACCGGCCAGCTCCAGGGCCGCCTTCGCCATCGCGGCGGTCGCGTCCACATCGGACATCAGCAGCGGCACCGCCCGCACGGCCACGCCCGGCACGTCGCAGCGGTCGCCGGTGTGCACCAGCCAGCCGTCCAGCACGCCGTCCTTGGTGGTCTTGCGCGAGCCGTAGTGCCTGCCGACCGCCTCGGCGGAGGTGTCCACGCCGATCGCCGACAGGCACGCGTCGGCCATCCCGCGCAGCGGCCTGCCGCCGATGATGGGCGACAGGCCCACCACCCCGGCCTCGGTCTTGCGCAACGCGTCGCGCAGGCCCGGCACGGCCAGGATCGTGCCCACGCTGACCACCGGGTTGGACGGCGCGAACAGCACCGCGTCGGCCTCCGCGACCGCCTCCAGCACGCCGGGCGCCGGCGTCGCGGTCTCCGCGCCGACCGAGGCGAACGACCGCGCGGGCAGCGCGGCCCGGTGCCGCACCCACCACTCCTGGAAGTGGATCGCCCGCTCCTCGCCGTCGACCTCCACGACCACGTGCGTCTCGACCCGGTCGTCCGACATCGGCAGCAGCCGCACGCCGGGCTCCCACCGGGCGCACAGCGCCTCGGTCACCGCCGACAGCGGGTAGCCCGCCCGCAGCATCCGGGTCCGCACCAGGTGCGTGGCGATGTCCCGGTCGCCCAGGCCGAACCACGTCGGCTCCGCGCCGTAGGCCGCCAGCTCCTCCTTGACCGACCACGTCTCGCCGGCCCGGCCCCAGCCGCGCTCGGCGTCGATGCCGCCACCCAGGGTGTACATGCAGGTGTCCAGGTCGGGGCAGATCCGCAACCCGTGCATCCACACGTCGTCACCCGTGTTCACCACGGCGGTGATCCCGTGCTCCGGACCGGCCAGGAGCTGCTTGAGCCCCGTCAGGAACCGCGCCCCGCCAACCCCGCCCACCAGTACGACGACCTTCACGGGACGCCATCCTCCCACCTGGCCGTCAGCGCCAGAACAGGAAGGTGTCCTGCCCGAAGTAGGCCAGCACGCCGTCGCCCCCGATCAGCTCGAACAGCGAGTACGACGCGTCGAAGAACAGGGCGCCGATGGTCGGGAACCCGATCAGCACGGCGAACAGCACGAACGGCGCCCACGGCCGCGCCTTGGCGCCGAACTGGCGCGCCGAGTACGACATGTAGGGCTCGATCGCGCCCCAGCCGTCCAGGCCGGGGATCGGCAGGATGTTCAGCACGAACGCGATGACCTGCACCGCGGCCAGGTAGGACAGCGCCGCGCCCAGGCCCGGCGCGGGGTCGAACAGCGCCACCGCCGCCACCAGCAGCGCGCCGATCACGAGGTTGCTCACCGGCCCGGCCAGCGACACCAGCGACTCCACCCGCCGGTCGCGCAGCGAGTGGTGGTTGATCCACACCGCGCCGCCCGGCAGCGGGATGCCGCCGAACGCCAGCAGCACCAGCGGCAGCACGATGCTGAACACCGGGTCGGTGTACCGGCGGATGTCCAGCGTCAGGTAGCCCTTCGCCCTGACCGCGTGATCGCCGCCCCGATAGGCCACGATCGCGTGACCGAATTCGTGCAGGCACAGCGAAACCGCCCAGCCGCCGAGCACGAACAGGACCGTGCCCAGGGTCAGCAGGGCGCCGTCGAACAGGGTCAGCGCGGCGCCCGCCACCGTCACCGCGAGCAGGCTGAGGAACAGTGGACTGGGACGTACCCCTGATCGCTTCACCACACCAGTGTGGCCTCCCCGATCGGGGTACGGGCAACTCGGCCGCTGCGCCGTTCGGGAAAGCGCCGGCGCGGCCCGCACCACCGCAATCACCGTCCGTACCACTGGCCGGCGCCCCTGCGGCCATCTGCGCGAATGTCCCCCGTCCTGTGGACTCGGCTTGACCGGGTGTTGTGACACAGGTGTAATCACATCGGTGTCATTCGTCGTTGTGGGGACGGCGAGTGGTGTCCGCCAACCGGGGAGAGCGGAAGGCGAGGAGGCGGACTGTGCAGGAACCCTTTGACCGGGAACTCGACGGGGGTCACATCGTGGACGGGGACGTCCCGGCACCGGAGCCGGTCGTGCTCGACCTGTTCGACGTGACCGATGAGCAGGACTGGCAGGAGCGCGCCCTGTGCGCGCAGACGGACCCCGAGGCGTTCTTCCCCGAGAAGGGCGGCTCCACCAGGGAGGCCAAGCGGATCTGCCTCGGCTGCGAGGTGCGCGCCGAGTGCCTGGAGTACGCGCTGCAGCACGACGAGCGGTTCGGCATCTGGGGCGGGTTGTCCGAGCGCGAGCGGAGGAAGCTCAAGAAGCGCGCCGTGTGATCGCCTGAGGTCGTCCTGGCTTACCGTGGTCGTCCCACGGCGTAGTCGGACGAACTAGGAGCGGCACTTGACGAGCGGGGCTGCTCCACGGCTACGCACCGCGCCCGTGCTGGCGGTGCTGGTGTGCCACGACGGCGAGCGCTGGCTCGGCGCGGCGCTCTCGGCGCTGGGCGCGCAACGCCCCCGGCCGCGGCACGTGGTGGCGGTCGACACCGGCTCGGTCGACGGGACCGCGCGGCTGCTCGCCGAGGCTTCCGAAGGTACCGATCGGGTGATCGACGGCGTGCTGGAGCTGCCGCGCGACACCGGCTTCGGCGAGGCCGTGCGCGCCGCCGTGGAGCACGCCGTGCAGCGCTGGGGCGACCCGGGCGCGTGGGTGTGGCTGCTGCACGACGACTGCGCGCCGGAACCCGACTGCCTGGCCGCGCTGCTGACCGCGGCCGAGGTGTCGCCCTCGGCGGCCGTGCTGGGCCCGCTGAGCCTGGACTGGGCCGACCCGCGGCTGGTCGTGGAGGCCGGGCTGTCCACCGACGCGTCCGGCCACCGGCAGACCGGCATCGGCGCGGCGGAGCCGGTCGGGGCGTTCCAGCAGAGCACCGAGGCCCTGGCGGTGCCCTCGGCCGGTTCCCTGGTGCGGCGCGCGGCGTGGGACGAGCTCGGCGGCTACGACCGGGCGCTGCCGCTGCTGCGCGACGACCTCGACTTCGGCTGGCGGGCCAACCTGGCCGGCCACCTGGTGCTGTCCGTGCCGGTGGCGCGGATGCGGCACGCCTGCGCGGCCGGCCGGGGCCTGCGGCGGGTGGACGCGGTCGCGGCGCCGACGCGCGCGGTGGACCGGGCCCACGGGCTGCGGACGTTCCTGGTCAACTGCGGTGCGCTGTCGTTCGCCCTGGGGCTGCCGCGGATCGCGGTGCTGGCGGTGCTGCGCGCCCTGGGCTTCCTGCTGCTGCGGCGGTTCTCCGACGCGCGCGCCGAGCTGGGCGCGCTGCGGTACCTGCTGGGCGGGCGGGCGCGGCTGCTGGCGGGGCGTGCCGAGCGGTCGGCGCACGGCGTGGTGCGCGGGCTGGCCACCAGCCGGCTCACCCGGTTGCGCAACGCGGTCCACGCCGCCGCGGCCCACCTGATCCGGCGGCGCGTCGAGGCCGACCTGGCGCTGGGCAGGCTGCCCGACGACGACAGCCGCCCCGCCGCGTGGTCGCTGCCGTCCGAAGTGGATCGACCGCCGGTGGGCCCGGCGGCGCTGCCCGCGGGCGTGCTGTCGCGGCGGCGGCCCGCCCGGGCGACGGGCGGGCTGCGGCGGCCCGCGGTGACCGTGCCGGTGGAGGCGCCGGCGCCCGGTCTGCGGCCCTCGCCCCGCCCGCGCCCGTCACCGGTGCCGCGCGGCACGCCGGCGCCCGTGCCGGGGATCGTGTTCGTCGAGGTCGACCGGGCGCGGGTGCTGCGGTCGGTGGTGCTCGGACCGGCGCTGCTGCTGGTGCTCGGGCTGACCCTGTTCGGGCTGCTGGCCAACGCCGGCCGACTGGGCCCGGACCTGGCGGGCGGGCGGCTGCTGCCCGTGGGCGACCTGGCCTCGACCTGGTCGGCGTACCTGGCGTCCTGGCACCCCGTGGCGGGCGGGACCACCGCGCCCGCGCCCGCCGCGCTGGCCGTGCTGGGCTCGGTGGGCGTGCTGCTCGGGTCGCCGACCGTGCTGGTGGCGGTGCTGCTCCTCGGCGACGCGCCGCTGGCCGGGCTGGCCGCGTACGCGGCGACGCGGCGGCTGCCCGTGCGGCGGCCGGTGCGCGCGGTGGTGGCCGCCGGGTACGCGCTGCTGCCCGCGGCGACGGCGGCGGTCGCCCAGGGGCGGCTGGACGTGGTGGTGGTGCACGTGCTGCTGCCGCCGGTGTTCGCCGGGGTGGTGTCGGTGCTGCGCGGCGGTGCGGGCGCGGCGTGGCTGCCGGTGGCGTCGGGCACGGCGCTGGGGGTGGCCGCGGTGGGCGCGTTCTCGCCGCTGGTGCACGCGCTGGTGGCGCTGGCGGCGCTGGCCGGGTTCGTCGTGGTGCCGGGGCGGCCCGGCGACGGGCGGCGGCGGGTGGCGTCGCTGTTCACGGTGGTCCTGCTGCCGATGGCGCTGCTGCTGCCGTGGCCCGCGGTGGTGCTGCAGAACCCGTCGGTGGTGCTGCACGGCGTGGGCGCGTTCGTCGAGGCGCCCGCGGTCGGGCTGGTGGACCTGGTGGCCCTGCGGCCCGGCGGACCGGGCGCGGTGCCGCTGGTCGGGCTGCCGGTCGTGGTGCTCGCCCTGGCGGCCGCGGCGCTGCGGCCGCACCGGTCGATGCTGGCCGGGGTGGCGGTGGTGGTGCTCGGCGGGTTCGCGGTGATCGTGCTGCGGACCGTGGCGGTGGTGCCGCTGCCCGGCGGGCCGGCGCAGCCGGGGTGGACCGGCGCGCCCCTGGTGGTGGTCGGCTGGGGGCTGCTGTGGGTGGTGCTGTCGGCGTTCCGGCGTGACGTGGCGCCCGTGCCGGCGCCGCGGGTGGTCTCGGTGGTCGGCGCGGTGTCGGTGCTGGTCATGGCCGGTGCGGGCGTGCTGGGCCTGCGCTCGGGCCCGCTGACCGCCGACCCGGTGCGGCTGCCGTCGACGCTGGCGCGGGAGCTGGCCGAGACCGGCCGCGCGGTGCTCGTCCTGGGCACCCCGGCACGCCTGGTGGCAGGCCGGCCACCCGCCTTCGGCGACGACGACTACGTGCCCGTGCCGGCCGCCGCCGCCCGCCTGGAGCGCTGGACGCGCGAGCTGACCGGCGGCGCACCGGACGCGGCGCGCGTCGCCCTGGCCCAGGCCGCCGCCTCCGGGGTGGCGTTCGTGGTGGTGCCGGACCTGGAGTCGGCGCAGCGGCTGCGCGACGCCGCCGGCGACCTGGTGGCGGTGACCCCGTCCCTGAGCGACGGCCGCCCCGTCCTGCGGGTGCAGCTCGCGGCGGGGAACGCCGTGCTGCTGTCGCCCGAGCAGGCCCGGCGCGCCCGCACCGGCGGCAACCCGCCCACCGAGCTGGGCGCGCCCGGCACGGCCCCGGTGGAGGCCGCACCGCCCGAGGTGGCCGTGCGCGTGTCCGAGGGTCCCGAGGGCCGCCTGCTCGTGCTGGCCGCCGAGGAGGAACCGGGCTGGCGCGCGTGGGTCGACGGCCGCGAGGTGGCCACCGTGCGCGCCTGGGGCCACCTGGTCGGTGTGACCCTGCCCACCACGGCCTCGGAGGTCCGCGTCGAGGCCACCTCCACCCTCCGCGAACTCCTGCTGCTCCTCCAGGCGGCCGCCGCCCTCTTCACCGCCCTGACCGCCATCCCCGCCCGCCAACGCCCGCCCCCCGCGAACGTAGAACTCACCACCCCCGAGCGCATGACACGCCCGACCGGACCGCATGACTCGCCGGTCCTGAGTGCATGACACGCCCGGTGGAAGCGCTCTCGCGCCGGGCGTGTCATGCGTTCAGGGCGCGCGTGTCATGCGGTTGGGGCGCGCGTGTCATGCGGTTGGGGCTTGTGTGGCGTGCGTTGGGGAGGGTCAGCCGCCGTCGATCACGTCGGGGTCGAGGCCCAGGTAGTTGGCCACCTGTTCGACCAGGACGTCGTGGACCAGGTCGGAGAGGTCGGCGCCGTCCTTGGCGCGGGCCTCCAGCGGGCGCCGGTAGAGGACGATGCGGGCGCGGCGGTCGGTGCCGGCGGGCACCAGGCGGGCCAGGGGCACGTTGCCGTCCTCGACCACGTCGCCGTCGTCGCCGTTGGGCGCGACGTCGGGCACGTCGTCGACGGCCACGTCCAACTGGGTCAGCTCGGTGCGCCACCGGGCCTCGATGGGCTCCAGGGCCTCCAGCACCAGCGCGTCGAACCGCTCGGCGCGGCTGCGCGCGGCCGGCAGGCTGGCCGGGTACAGCGGACCGCGCAACCCGCGCCCGTGCCGGTCGCGGTTGCGGCGCCGCGGAGCGCCCTGCCGCCGTGAACCCCGAGCCATCACCACGGCTCCAGGGTAGTTGTCCCCCGTCCGGCCCCGTCCGGGTACCTCCGCGACCAGGCAACTCGCCGAAGTCCGCGACCACCTCCAGCGCCGCGCCGGAGGTAATCCAACACACCCGACGCGGGACGCGATATCGTCCCCGCCGTGCGGAGCGTGAGACGGTGCTCGCGAACCGGGTGCGGGAACCCGGCAGTCGCCACGCTCACGTACGCCTACGCGGACTCCACCGCGGTCGTGGGCCCCCTGGCGACGTACTCCGAACCGCACTCCTACGACCTCTGCGAGGAGCACGCCCTGCGGCTGACCGCCCCGCGCGGCTGGGAGGTCGTGCGGCACCAGGGCGAGTTCCGGGCCCCCGAGCCGACCGTGGACGACCTGACCGCCCTGGCGGAGGCCGTGCGCGAGGCGGGCCGCACCCCCGCGGTCGAGGTGCCCGACGTGCCCGCGGGCACCATCAGGCGCGGTCACCTGCGGGTTCTGCCCGACCCCAACGAAGACTGAGCGACCGAACACGACGCGAACGCGCGCGCCGGTACGCTTCCCGAGGCAGTGTCAAGAGCCAACTTGGGAGTGTGGCCGTGCGCGATCTGTCCGACATCGTCAAGGCGTACGACATCCGCGGTGTAGTCGGGGAGCAGCTGGACGCGGACGTCGTCCGCGACTTCGGCGCGGCGTTCGCGCGCCTGGTCGGCGGTTCCGCCGTGGTGATCGGCCACGACATGCGCGACTCCTCGCCGGGTCTGGCCGCCGCGTTCGCCGACGGCGTGACCGCCCAGGGCGTCGACGTGATCAACATCGGCCTGGCCAGCACCGACATGCTCTACTTCGCCTCCGGCAGGCTCGACCTGCCCGGCGCGATGTTCACCGCCTCCCACAACCCGGCCAAGTACAACGGCATCAAGCTGTGCCGCGCGGGCGCCGCGCCGGTCGGCCAGGACAGCGGCCTGGCGCAGATCCGCGAGGACGTCGAGCGGGGCGTGCCCGACGCCGAGGGCGTGGCCGAGGGCTCGGTCACCGAGCGCGACATGCTCACCGAGTACGCCGCCTACCTGCGCGAACTGGTCGACCTCACGTCCAGCCGCCCGCTGAAGGTCGTGGTGGACGCGGGCAACGGCATGGGCGGCCACACCGTGCCGAAGGTCTTCGACGGCCTGCCGATCGACGTCGTGCCGATGTACTTCGAGCTCGACGGCAGCTTCCCCAACCACGAGGCCAACCCGCTGGACCCGAAGAACATCGTCGACCTCCAGGCCAAGGTGCGCGAGGTCGGCGCCGACGCGGGCCTGGCCTTCGACGGCGACGCCGACCGCTGCTTCGTGGTCGACGAGCGCGGCGAGCCGGTGTCCCCGTCCGCGATCACCGGCCTGGTGGCCGTGCGCGAGCTGGCCAAGGACCCGGGCGGCACGGTCATCCACAACCTGATCACCTCGCACGCGGTGCCGGAGATCGTGCGCGAGCACGGCGGCACCCCGGTGCGCACCCGCGTCGGCCACTCCTTCATCAAGCAGGAGATGGCCCGGACCGGCGCGATCTTCGGCGGCGAGCACTCCGCGCACTACTACTTCCGCGACTTCTGGCGCGCCGACACGGGCATGCTGGCCGCGCTGCACGTGCTGGCCGCCCTCGGCGAGCAGGACGGCCCGCTGTCGGCCCTGACCAGCGCCTACGAGCGTTACGCCGCCTCCGGTGAGATCAACTCGACGGTGGCCGACCAGCACGGCAGGCTGGCCGCGATCAAGGCCGAGTTCGGCGGGCGCGAGGGCGTCGAGCTGGACGAGCTGGACGGCCTGACGGTGGCCCTGCCCGACGGCTCGTGGTTCAACCTGCGCGCCTCCAACACCGAGCCGCTGCTGCGGCTCAACGTCGAAGCCGCCGACGCGGCCTCGGTCGCGAAGCTGCGCGACGAGGTCCTGGCGATCGTGAGGGGATGAGCGCCGTGGCGGTCCAACTCGACGCGCAACTGCTGGAGATCCTGGCCTGCCCGTGCCCGGAGCACGCACCGCTGAAGGCGGGCACCGCGGCCGACCCGCGGGCGGACTACCTCACCTGCACCTCGTGCGGCCGGTCGTTCCCGGTGCGGGACGGCATCCCGGTGCTGCTGCTGGACGAGGCCGTCGAGCCGACGGCCGGGTGAGCACCCGTGCTTGACGACACCCTGCTGGACGACCGGTCCCGCATCGACGACGCCGACACGGGCGGCCTGCTGCGCGCGGCCGCCCGCGCCGGCGCGCAGGTCCGGGCCACCGCGGAGGCGGCCGCCGAGCTGGGCGTCGAGCGCGTGCTCACCGAGCGGCCCCGCGCGCTGGTCATGGTCACCCGACCCGGTGTCGGTGCCGCCGTGGCGGGCCTGGTGACCGCACTGCTCGGGCCGCGCTGCCCGGTGCCGGTCGTGGTCGCCGACGACGTGCCGGCGTGGGTGGGCGCGCTGGACGTGGTGCTCGCGCACACCGAGGACCCCGGTGACGTGCAGCTGGCCGAGTCGGTCGACCGGGCGTCCCGGCGCGGCGCGCGGGTGCTGCTGACCGCGGAGCCGGAGGGCCCGGTGGCCGCGTCCGCGGCCCGGCACGCCCTGCTGATCCCGCCGCGCGTGCCCGTGCCGCAGGGCTTCGGCTTCGCCCGCGGGTTCGCCGCGTGGGTGGTGGCGCTCAACGCGCTGCGGCTGCTCGACGTGGACCTCCAGGCGGTCGCCGACGAGCTGGACCGGGAGGCCGAGCGCTGCCACCCGGGGCACGAGTCGTTCGTGAACCCGGCCAAGGCGCTGGCGCTGCGCGTGGCCGAGCGCACCCCCCTGCTGTGGGGCCTGGACGACCTGGCCACGGCGGTGGCCGCGCACGGCGCGGGCGTGCTGGCGGCCTACGCGGGCCTGGTCAGCGACGTGGCCGGGTACCCCCAGGCCCTGACGCGCTCGGTGCTGCACCGCCGGGCGGTGCGCGGCACGTCCGGTGCGGACATCTTCGCCGATCCGGACGACGAGCAGGAGGGCCTGGTGCGGGTGCTGCTGCTGGCCGTGCGCCGGGGCCCCCAGGCCGAGTTCGCCCGGCGGGTGGCGCTGGAGACGTTGTCAGGAGCCGACGTGCTCGAACCGGCCGAGGAGGTCGGCGGCGGCGAGGCGGTGTGCGCCGCCCTGCTCGCGCTGCGGTTCGAGCTGGCCGCGCTGTACCTGGGCCTGGCCGCGGGCACGCTGGGCGGGCCCGGGCGGTACACGCCGGCCGTGTGAGGGGATTGACTGTGGAACTGCTGCGGAACGCGGTGCGGGCGTACGCGTGGGGGTCGCGCACGGCCATCGCCGAGCTGCTGGGGCGGGAGGTGCCCGCACCGCACCCGGAGGCCGAGCTGTGGATGGGCGCCCACCCCGGCGACCCGTCGCGGGTGGTGGGCCCGGACGGCGGGGCGCGCTCGCTGCTCGACCTGCTCGCCGAGGACCCGGACGGGCAGCTGGGCGCGCGGTGCGCCGACCGCTGGGCCGGGCGGCTGCCGTTCCTGCTCAAGGTGCTGGCCGCCGACGAGCCGCTGAGCCTGCAGGCCCACCCGTCGGCCGAGCAGGCCGCGCGGGGGTTCGCCGCCGAGGACGCGGCGGGCGTGCCGATCGACTCGCCGGTGCGCAACTACAAGGACCCGTCGGCCAAGCCGGAGCTGATCTGCGCGCTGACCGAGTTCCACGCGCTGGCCGGGTTCCGGGCGCCGGAGCGCACGGTGGCGCTGCTGCGGGCCCTGGACGCGCCGGACCTCGCGCCCTACACCGCGCTGCTGGAGGTCCAGCCCGACTCCGGTGGCCTGCGCGCGCTGTTCACCACGCTGATCACGCTGCCGCAGACGGCGCTGGACGTGCTGCTGCCGCAGGTGCTGGACGCGTGCGTGGTGCACGTGAAGGAGCACGGCGAGTTCGACATGGAGTGCCGCACGGTCCTGGAGCTGGGCGAGGCGTACCCCGGTGACGCGGGCGTGCTGGCCGCGCTGCTGCTCAACCGGCTGGTGCTCCAGCCCGGCGAGGCGATCTTCCTGCCCGCCGGCAACCTGCACGCCTACCTGCACGGCACCGGCGTGGAGATCCTGGCGAACTCGGACAACGTGCTGCGCTGCGGGCTCACGCCCAAGCACGTGGACGTGCCCGAGCTGATGCGGGTGCTCGACTTCAGCTGCGGCGACATGCCCGTGCAGCGCGGCGAGCAGACCGCGCCGGGGGTGTGGACGTACCGGACGGAGTGCCCGGAGTTCGAGCTGTCCCGGGTCGAGGTGCCCGCGGGCGCGGAGGTCGTGGTGGACCACGGCGGGCCGCAGATCCTGGTGTGCACGCGCGGCCGGGCGACGCTGACCGCCGGCGGCGCGCCGGTGGTGCTGGAGCGCGGTCGGTCGGTGTGGCTGCCGGCCACCGACCCGGCCGTGGTGATCACGTCGGATGTTTCCGCCCAGCTTTTCCGCGCCACCCCCGGGGTTGAGTAGGGTCACCACGACCATTCGGACCTCGGGCGCATAGGGAGCAAACCGTGTCAGCAGGGGGCGGGACCAAGGCGATCATCGCCGCGCTGGTCGCCAATGCCGGTATCGCCGCGGCCAAGTTCGTCGGCTTCCTGATCACCGGTTCGTCGTCGATGCTGGCCGAGTCCGTGCACTCGGTCGCCGACACGTCCAACCAGGGCCTGCTGCTGCTCGGGCAGAAGACGGCCAGGCGCAAGGCCGACGTGGCCCACCCGTTCGGGTACGGCCGGGACCGGTACTTCTACTCGTTCATCGTGGCGCTGATGCTGTTCAGCCTCGGCTCGGTGTTCGCGCTCTACGAGGGCATCCACAAGCTGGAGGCCCACGAGCCGCTGAGCAGCCCGGTGGTCGCGGTGGTCATCCTGGTCGTCGCGATCGGGCTGGAGTCCTACAGCTTCCGCACCGCGATCAAGGAGTCGCGGGAGATCAAGGGCGAGGCGACCTGGTGGCAGTTCATCCGCCAGTCGAAGGTGCCCGAGCTGCCGGTGGTGCTGCTGGAGGACGCGGGCGCGCTGATCGGCCTGGTGCTGGCGCTGCTGGGCGTGGGGCTGTCGACGCTCACCGGCGACCCGGTGTGGGACGCGGTCGGCACCATCTGCATCGGCGTGCTGCTGGGCGTGATCGCGATCATCCTGATCATCGAGATGAAGTCGCTGCTGATCGGCGAGGGCGCCGCGCCGCGCGAGCTGGACGTGATCGTGGACGAGCTGGCGGCGGGGAAGGTGCAGCGGGTCATCCACATCAGGACCCAGTACATCGGGCCGGAGGAGCTGCTGGTGGCGGCGAAGATCGCGCTGAGCCCGGGGCTGACGGTGGCCGAGGTGGCGCAGGCCATCGACGACGCGGAGCGGCGGGTCCGGAACAAGGTGCCGGCCGCGCGGCTGATCTACCTGGAGCCGGACCTGGACCGGTCGGTGGTCGGGTCCTAGGGGTTCACAACCCGTCGGTGAGCAGGCGCTCGCCGTCCGGGAGGGCACCGTCCAGGGCGAGGGCGACGAGCTGCCGCGCGCAGTGCTCGTCGCCCTTCGTCGTCCGGTCGGTCAGTTCGGTGAAGTTCCGGCGCTCGGCGAGCAGGGCGGCCAGCTCCCGCTGGGCGTGCGGCTGCTCGGCGTCCGCCAGGGCGCGGAGCCGGTCGAGGTTGCCCGCGGCGGCCAGTTGCCGGGGGATCCACTCCTGGGCCCACTTCGCACCCCTGGCCAGGGCCAGCGCGTCGTCCCACCGGCCCTCCGCGACCAGCAGGTCGGCCAGCAGCATCGGGGCCCGGTACTCCCAGTTGAGGCGGTCGGCCACGTCCCAGTCGTCCAGCACGCTGCGCAGCACCGAGATCAGCAGCGGTCGGTGCCCGCGTTCGACGGCGAGGTCGACCAGGGTCTCGACGGTCTCGAACGGGGTGGTCCGGGCGATGACCATCTCGACCACGACGTCGGTCCGGTTGTGGTCCAGGAGGTGGGCGAGCAGCCGGCGGGCCGGTGGCCGCGTCGCCCGCAGGCACTCGCGCGTCCGCCTGGTGGGGATGTCGTCGGGGATCCGCCCGGTCAGGTAGACCTGGGCCTCGAAGCAACCGGCCTCGGCGAGTTCGCGCAGGCGCTCGCGGTTGCCCGCGGCGGCCAGGTGCTCGGCCAGCCACGGCATGACCTGCTGCCGGTCGACGTGGCGCATGGCCTCCAGCGCCTCGGGCCACCGGCCCCGGCGGGCCAGCAGGTCGCCCAGCTTCCAGGCGGCCCTGGTGTCGCTCGGCCCCGCCATGTGCCGGAGCAGGTCGATGGCCTCGTCCTCCTCCCCGAGCGCGATGAGGTCGTCGGCCAGGTGATGGCCGAAGTGGCGCCGTGACCCGTGCCGGTGGACCAGCAGATCCGTGAACCTCCGGCGGTGGTGCACCGCGGCCGAGGAGGGCCAGGTCCAGACCCGGCGCGACTCCGCGTCCCGGGCCACCAGTGCCGCGGCCTCGTCGACCCGGCCGTGGGTGACCAGCACGTCGACCATGCGTCCGGCCGAGTCGGGAGCGGCGTCGGCCGCCTGCCGGTACAGCGGGTCGGCGTGGCGGTAGCGCAGCCGGTGGTAGGCGGCCCGGGCCAGGCGGAAGCGGTCCTCGGGGTCGGTGGTGTGCTCGACCAGGGCGTCCCACAGCGAGTCCGGGGTGACCGCCCGGCGGCGGGTGGTGCGGGCGTGCTGGTCGAGGTAGTCGTGGACGTCGTAGCCGTCCGGTGGGCCGACGCCCGGCCCGCGCCGCTTCGGGATCAGCGCCGCCACGCCCAGCAGGTCGCTCGCGGCCACCGCCATGCCGTCGGCGAACCAGGTGCCCGGCGCGTCGACCCGGTCCTCCTCGTCCAGGTAGCCGGGCGCGGCCCCGGCCAGCAGGGCGGCCGGCAGCAGGCCGTGGTGGCCCAGCCGCCTGGCGTCGAGCGCGGCGGTGACGATGGCGGTGGCGTAGCGGTCCTCGGTGGTGTCCGGGTGCTCGTGGCACTCGACCAGCGCCGGGCCGCCGGCCAGCACCTGGATGACCCTGCCGTCGTGCGCGGTGGCCAGGGCCCGGCGCAGGCGCGGGTCGTCGGGGGCGGCGGTCGCCTGCGCCGGGGTCAGGCGGTCGGCCACCCGGATGCGCTCCACGCGGTGCCGCAGCAGGCCGCCGGCCTGCGGCTGGGCGGCCAGCGCCGACCAGTACCGCGGCCACATCGTGCCCAGCACCACGAACGGCCCCGGCAACTCCAGCAGCGTGCGCAGCGCCACCGCAGCCTGCTCGCCGTGGGTGCCGGTCAGGTGGTTCTGGGTCTCGTTGAGCCACAGCACGGTCCCCGGCTCGATCCCGGCGGCGAGCACGCGCAGCAGGTCCTCGGCCGTGCGGGGGTAGACCAGCGGCCACGTCGGCAGGTGGGCGGCCACCGCCTCGTACAGCGCCCGGGTCTTGCCGGTGGACGACCCGCCGGTCAGCACCGCCATCCCGGTCGACGGCGGGGTGAGCCACGCGGCGAGCGCCGCGTCGTGCCCGCGCGGCAGGTAGGCGGGCAGGTAGGGCAGGTCGGTCGGCCCGACCGCCCGGTGCACGTCCAGGTCGAACGGGTGCCACCCGGTGATCGGGCGGGCCGGTGACGGCGCGGCGCGCGGGGCGCCCAGGTGCACGCCGCCGGTGATGGCGCCGGCCTGGACGACCGTCGCCGCCTCGCCGGACATCTCGATGCGGACGGGTCCCACCGGCCCGACACTACGCAAGTCCCGTTCGGCCGATCAGGTTCTCCGCGGCCCCTTCGAGCCCCGCCCCCGCCAGCAGGCCGGCCGGGGCCAGCACGTAGTCGCGGTCGACGGTGACGCGCGCCTCGCGCAGCACCGGCCGCAGCACCGGGTCGGCGCGCAGCGCGCGTTCGACGCCGTCCACGGACGCCGCGTGCCGGAAGACCCCGCCGGACAGCACGAGCAGGTCGGCGCCGCGCGGCCCCAGCTGCCCGTCGACCAGCGCCAGGTGCCTGCGCACGGCCAGCACCGCGGCCAGCGTGCCCAGGCGCAGGTCGGCGCCCGGGTCGTCGCCCGCCGCCCGCAGGTCCGCCGCCTCGGCCTCGCCGACCAGCTTGTCCTGGAACGCCGCGGTCACCAGCGTGTCCGCGGACCAGCGCACGCCCAGGTCGCCCTCGACGGTGCGGCGCTCCGGCGGCAGCGCGACCACCCGCTCCGGCCCGTCCGCGCCCGGCACCGCGGAGTACACGTCCGTGGTCGCGCCGCCGACGTCGACCACGAGCACCGCGCCTTCGTGCCGCCGCGCCAGCAGGGACACGCCGCCGAGCACCGCGTCCGGCGTCACCGCGCGCACCAGCCGGCGGAACCGCGGCCCCCGCGACAGGCCCTTGCCGCCGATGACATGCCGGAGGAACACCTCCCTGATCGCGGTGCGTGCCGGGCCGGGCGCCAGCTCGCCGACGTCCGGCAGCACGTTCGCGGTGGCCACCACGGAGCGCCCGGCGAGCAGCCGCGACGCCTCCGCGCGCGCCTCGGCGTTGCCCGCCAGCACCACCGGGCACGGGACGCGGTTCGCGCCGAGCCGCCGGGCGTTGTGCAGCAGCACCGAGTCGTCGCCGCCGTCCGTGCCGCCGACGAGCAGCACCACGTCCGGTCGGGCCGCGCGCAGCGCCCGCAGGCCCGCGCCGTCCAGCGGCCCGGCCGACACGTGCACCACCCGCGCGCCCGCCGACAGCGCCACCCGGTAGCCGGCCTCGGCGCTGACCAGGCGTTCCTGCCCGACCACGGCCAGCTTGAGCCCGCCGCCCGCCGACGAGCACGCCAGCACCCGATCGGCGGCGTTTAAAGCGGTGGCGACCGCGTCAACCCCCCGGAGCACCTCGGGTGGGGTGGTCGGGTGCTGCGCCGTGCCCAGCAGCTCGCCGTCCCCCGACACGAGGGCGCCCTTCGTCCACGTGGAGCCGATGTCCAAGCACAGCACGGTCATGCGGCGCAAACTACCGGTGCGGCCGGTCGTCGCACCCCACCTCTAGTCTGAACGGACCAGTACACCAACCAGGAGGCGAACGCCGTGCCGGGGAACGGGCTGTGGCGCACCAAGTCGATCGAGCAGTCGATCGCGGACACCGACGAGCCGGACACCAAGCTCCGCAAGGACCTCACCGCGTGGGACCTGACCGTGTTCGGCGTCGCGGTCGTGATCGGCGCGGGCATCTTCACCCTCACCGCCTCCACCGCGGGCAACATGGCGGGGCCGTCGGTGTCGCTGGCGTTCGTGCTGGCGGCGATCACCTGCGCGCTGGCCGCGCTGTGCTACGCCGAGTTCGCCTCGACCGTGCCGGTGGCGGGCAGCGCGTACACGTTCTCCTACGCCACGTTCGGCGAGTTCGCCGCCTGGATCATCGGCTGGGACCTGGTCCTGGAGTTCGCGGTCGGCGCGGCCGCCGTGGCCAAGGGCTGGTCGCTGTACCTGCAGACGGTGCTCGGGCAGCTCGGGCTGGACGTGAAGACCACCGCGGCGGTGCTCGGCGTCGACGTCGACTGGGGCTCGCTGCTGCTGATCGCGGCGCTGACCACCCTGCTGGTCGTGGGCACCAAGCTGTCGTCGCGGGTCAGCGCGGTGATCACGGCCGTGAAGGTGGCGGTGGTGCTGCTGGTGGTCGTGCTCGGCATCGGGTACGTCAAGGCGGAGAACTACAGCCCGTACATCCCGCCCGCCCAGACCGGCGGCAGCACCGCGTCGGGCCTGGAGCAGTCGCTGTTCTCCCTGATGACGGGCTTCGGCAGCTCCACCTACGGCGTGCTGGGGCTGCTGGCCGCCGCGTCGCTGGTGTTCTTCGCCTTCATCGGCTTCGACGTGGTCGCCACCACCGCCGAGGAGACGCGGAACCCGCAGCGCGCGGTGCCGCGCGGCATCCTCGGGTCGCTGGCCATCGTGACCGTGCTGTACGTGGCGGTGTCGCTGGTGCTCACCGGCATGCTGCCCTACACCGAGCTGAGGACCCAGCCCGACGGCACGCGCGCGACGCTGGCCACCGCGTTCGCCGCCAACGGCGTGGACTGGGCGGCCACCGTCATCTCGGTGGGCGCGCTGGCCGGCCTGACGACCGTGGTGATGGTGCTGATGCTCGGCCAGTCGCGGGTGCTGTTCGCGATGTCCCGCGACGGCCTGCTGCCGCGCGGCCTGGCCCGCACCGGCGGGCACGGCACCCCGTACCGGATCACCGCGCTCATCGGCGTGCTGGTCGCCTTCGCGGCCGGCTTCTTCCCGGCGGACAAGCTGGAGGAGATGGTGAACGTGGGCACGCTGTTCGCGTTCGTCCTGGTGTCGGCGGGCGTGCTGGTGCTGCGCAGGACCCGGCCGGACCTGCCGCGCGGCTTCCGCGTGCCGCTGGTGCCGGTGGTGCCGGTGCTGGCGATCGTGGCGTGCGTGTGGCTGATGCTGAACCTGACCGCGTTGACGTGGGTGCGGTTCCTGGTGTGGATGGCGCTGGGGGTGGTCGTGTACTTCACCTACAGCCGGCGGCACTCGCTGCTGGGGCGGCGCGGTGCCACGGCGGTGCCGGTGGCGAAGGAGGACGAGATCCCGTGAGGGCGGGTGGTCCGGTCCCGCTGGGCGGGACCGGACCACTGTCCGGTCAGATGCCGGCGAACTCCCGCAGGGCGGCGAGGTCCGGGATCAGCACGTCGCGCCTCAGGTGGCTGACCACCACCCCCGCTTTGCGCAGGTCGGAGAACGCCTTCTGGGCGGTCCTGGGCTTCGTCCCGGCGATCGAGGCGAGTTCGACCTTGGTCAGCGGGATGCCCAGCGTCCACCCGTGCGGCTCCTCGCGGCCGTAGGTCTGCACCAATTCGGCGAGCACCCGGGCCACCCGTTCGGCGGGCGGGTGGGACAGGAAGTCCCGTCTGCGCTGGTTCGCCCACTGGAGCCGATCGTTGATCATCCCGATCAGTTCCACGAACATGTCGTTGCGCCGGTGCAGGAAGCTCATCAGCTCCCCGCTGGTGATCAGCTTGGCGACCACGTCGCCGCACGTGACCACGGTGGCGGGGCGGGGCTCCTGGTCCAGCGCGGTCATCTCGCCCACGAGGTCGCCCGGTCCTCTGACGGCCAGCAACGCCGAGTTGCCCCGTTGGTCGGTGACCTGGACCTTGACGAAGCCGTCGAGCAGCAGGAGGACGTGGGTGTCCTTCGCGTCCTGTTCCATCACCTCGCGATCGGCTGTGTAGCGCACGAGCGTGCCGATGTCGATCAGCTCTTGCCTGGTGATCTCCCGCAGACGACCCAGCAGGCTGTTGCCGGGCCAGACGGGGTCCTGGGTGGCTGTGCCCGAGCCCCACCGCGGGGCGGTGGCGACCGCCAGGGAACCCGTGACCACCGTGCCGGCGGCCGACAACTCGGCAACGCCCGGTACCGCTGCGGCGACGTTGTCGCCTCGGTGGAGCACCGTCCTGGCACGCCGCTCGACCCGGTCGACGATCGCGTCGGCAACGTCGTCCGGGGTCCGTTCACGGAGGTCGCGGGCGCCTTCCGTGCCGAACGAGGAGTTGTCGATCAGGTCGTCGATAGGCAGGTCCGTGCCGGTGTGAGTTCGCCTAGGCATTGCCACCTCCGTCCCGGACCGGTTGGTCGGCGGTTCTCCGATGTCGTTCCAGCAGACCTTTGATCGTGCCGTGTGACGTGCCGAGTGATTCCGCTATCTCCCTCACGGTGTAACCGGCTTCACGCAGGACGAGGGCCTGCCTCGTGCGTTCGTCCGCGATGGCGGCGAGACCGCGTTTGACCTCGAGCCTGGTGACGGCCGCGTCGGCCGGGTTCGGGGTCGTGGTGGCGGTGCCGACGAGTCCCTCCAGGTCCATCGACCTGGCCGATTCCCGCCGGCGCCGGTTGAAGTCGGTGCTCCACTTCCGGTAGACGTTCGGAAACGCGTAGACGCAGGCCGTGGTGAAGTACGACTTGAGGCTCGCCCCGCCGGCCGGGTCCCACTCCCCGCCGAGCAGGGCCTTGCGCCGGAACTCGTCGATCGCCTTGACCACTGTGTCACCGGCCAGGCTGACCAGGTCCTCGTGTTCCCAGTAGGGAGGCGGCCCGCCGACCGCGCACCCCTTCTCGGCGCACCTGGCGAAGATCGCCTCGGACCTCAACCACGACATCATCAGGGCGTGCCCGTACTTCGCGATGACCTCCACGAACCTCTGCCACTCGGGCCCCGCGCACCCCCTGGCGACCAATGCGTCGCAGAGTTCGGCCTCCTCCTGACGACGATCATCCGTCTCATCCAATCGCGACCCCCTTGGACGGAACTCACCCGGACGAAGGGTTCTATGTCGAGGCGAACGGCCCAAGGCACGAATCGGGGGTGGATGGGGATCGGCGGTGCCATGTGTGCCGCTCCACGACATACAAGCCCCACGACCGGTCCCACCCACCCGGAGGAACCCCGTGAGCCACCCCACGCGGCCCCTGCTCAGCGCCCGCACCGCCCTCGTCCTGCTGCTGGGTCTCGCCTGCGGCACGGCGGCGGGCGTGCTGGCCTACCTCGCCGGGGACAACACCGCGGCCTCGGTCCTCGCCGGCCTGGCTGCGAGCGGCGTCGCCGTCGCCTTCTTCCACGCCCACGTGGGCCACGACCTGCCCGGCGGGCGCGACGACACCTGACCTACGGCTCCGGCGACACCACCGGCCCCCGCCGCGTGACCGGCAGCACCGGCGGCGGCAGCGGGTCGAGGCCCTCCAAGCCCGCCGCGATCGCCACGGCCCGGTCCCACTCCGGGTCCGAGGTGTAGTCCGCGTGCCGGTTCACCCCCGGCGCCCACCGCCGCCCCGGGAACGGCCCCCGCTGCGGGTCCGGCAGCCAGTGGTCGCAGCCGAGCACCAGGGCGCCCGTGGGCCCGCGCCGCGCCGGCGGCAGCGCGCCGGACGTCCCGTCGGCCCGGAACCCCACCCCCAGCAGCATCCCGTCGAACACCTGCCGGTCCCACGTGGTCACCGCGCCGCCCAGCGCGTCGGTGCCCCGGCACAGCGCCCGCCACCGCCCGCCGAGCCGACCGCACAGCGACGCCAGCGAGCCGTGCGGCACCACCGCCGGGAACGCCCGCGGGTACGCCCACTGGAGCTGCGACCCGGCCGTGACCAGGCCCAACCGCTCGGCGTCCGGTTCCGGCAGCTCCTCCAGCAGCCGGGCCACGGCCACCGCCGCGAGCAGGCTGCCCTGGCTGTGCCCGGCGAGCACCACCCGCGTGCCGGGGTCGGCCAGGTGCTCCCGCACCCGCGCCACCAGCTCCGGCACCACCTTCAGCGCGTAGCACGGCGGCACCACGGGGTGCGCCTCGCGCGGCCAGAACGCCGCCAGGTCGGCCAGCACCCCCACCTGCCGCGCCTTGTCCGGCCGCCGCGCTGCCAGGTACACGGCGCGCAGCAGCGCCAGCACCAGCAGCGCCAGCACCACCACGCCGAACCCGGACACCGGCTTCGTCCACGGCGGCGGGTCGACCTCGCGCAGCCGCAGGAACGCCGCGGGCACCGCGCCGGACGCCAGCACCGCGGCCACCACCAGCACCGCCTGGTGGCTGTGCCGCCGCTGCCACCGGGCCCACCACCACGCCCGCGCGGCGCGCGCCGCGTCCCGGGTGCGCCCGGAGTGCAGCAGGGCCGCCTCGCGCGCCCACTCCTCCTCGCGCCGCACCGAGCTCCACCGCACCATCCCGGTGGCGATCGCGATCGCCACCCCGGCGGCCAGCGCCAGCACCCCGGCCACGCCCCACAGCAGCGTGATGTAGGTGTACCCGCGCGGCAGCTCGCCGTGCCCGAGCACCAGGCGCAGCGAGAGCGCCAGCCCGGCGCCGAACCCGCCGCCGAGCAGCGCGGCCAGCGCCACCACCGGCGCGGCCATCCAACCGCCCGCCCACGGCCGCAGCTCGCGCGGCTGCCCGGCCCACTCGCGCCGGGCCAGCAGCGCCGCGGGCACCAGCAGCAGCCCGATCAGCAGGCACACCAGCGCCACCAGCGCCGCCACCAGCTGCACGCCCAGGTCCGCGCCGGGCAGCTCGGCGGGCAGCCGGACCAGCAGCGCGGTGGCCGCCAGCAGCAGCAGCCACGCGGCGGTGTGCAGCACCCGCCGCGGCCCGCGGCCGAGCGCGGCGCGCAGCCACCGCCCGCCCCGGTGCGGCGCGCCGCCCGTCGGGTCGTCCAGCAGCATCGCGCCCAGCGCGGACACCCCGACCAGGGCGAGCCCGGCCGCCCAGCACCCCGCGATCGCCCGCCCGTGCCAGCCCGGCGCGAGGATCGGCCCCGGCGGGCCGCCCAGCGCGACCACCACGGCCGTGCCCAGCCCGGCCACCAGGTGCAGCACGCGCAGCGCGGGCGTATCGGGGTCGGCGGCCACGGGCGCGCCGGGCAGGCCGGAGCTCGGCCCGGTCGCGGCGCGCGGCTCGCCGCGCTCGATCCGCCAGTCCACACTGGACATCCGGTGCAGCACCAGCAGGACCAGCGCGATCGGCACCACGCCGACCAGCGCCCGCACCCACGGCGCGGTGCCCGCCCACGGCGGCCCCCACAGGCACGCCGACCCGGGCGCGAGGCACTGCGCGGCCACCAGGTCCAGGCTGATCACCGCGAGCTGCGCCACCAGCAGCACGGTCAGCAGCAGCGCCGCCAGCCGCAGCAGCGCGCGCAGGCACACGCCCAGCAGGTGCGCGACCACGCTGCCGGCCGGCGTCGGCGGCAGCATCCAGTGCGCGACGTTGGCCAGCGAGAACGGGAACAGCAGCGCCCACGTCGCCTTGGCCCAGCCGCCGGAGGTCATGCCGCCCCACACGTAGCCCTCGACCACGCGCGAGACCGGCCGACCGCCCGCCTGGAGCACGGGACCGGCCACGGGCCTGCGCAGCCGGTCGGCCGGCCGCACCACGCGACCCAGCCCGTCGCCCGCCACGTCCACCGCGGCCACGGCGTCCACCAGCGACTGGGGCGTGGTGCCCTGGACGCCGTGCACCCGCAGTTCGACCACCCTCGTGTCGGGGCCGGGAATCAGCACCAATCCTCCAACGAGCTCGGGCCGGCCAGGCCATAGTGGTGCATGGGCGCACCGTTGCGGCCGACTTCGGGGACCCGGCGTGGCGGGCGGTATGGTCGGCTGCACCCGAGATGGAGGAACCCGCGATGACCGCCGAGAGGCTCCAGACCCGCAACGGCATCGACTTCGCCGTGGCGGACCTCTCCCTGGCCGAGTTCGGCCGCAAGGAGATCCGGCTGGCCGAGCACGAGATGCCCGGCCTGATGGCGCTGCGCCGCGAGTACTCGGAGGTCTACCCGCTCAAGGGGGCCCGGATCTCCGGTTCGCTGCACATGACCGTCCAGACCGCCGTCCTGATCGAGACCCTCGTGTCGCTGGGCGCCGAGGTCCGCTGGGCGTCGTGCAACATCTTCTCCACGCAGGACCACGCCGCGGCCGCGGTCGTGGTGGGCCCGCACGGCACCGTCGAGGAGCCGAAGGGCGTCCCGGTGTTCGCCTGGAAGGGCGAGACGCTGGAGGAGTACTGGTGGACCGCCGAGTCCATGCTGACCTGGCCGGACGGCGGCGGCCCCAACATGATCCTGGACGACGGCGGCGACGCGACGCTGCTGGTCCACAAGGGCGTGCAGTACGAGAAGGCCGGTGTCGTCCCGCAGCCCGAGGCGAACGACCCCGAGGAGTGGCGGATCGTCCTGGAGACGCTGCGCAGGTCCCTCGCGGCGGACTCCGGCAAGTGGACCAAGATCGCCGAGGGCATCCGCGGCGTGACCGAGGAGACCACCACCGGCGTCATGCGGCTCTACCAGCTGGCCGCCGCCGGCGAGCTGCTGTTCCCGGCGATCAACGTCAACGACGCGGTGACCAAGTCGAAGTTCGACAACCGCTACGGCATCCGCCACTCGCTGGTCGACGGCATCAACCGCGGCACGGACGTGCTGATCGGCGGCAAGGTGGCCGTGATCTGCGGTTACGGTGACGTGGGCAAGGGCGCGGCGGAGTCGCTGCGCGGCCAGGGCGCCCGGATCGTGGTCACCGAGATCGACCCCATCTGCGCCCTGCAGGCCGCCATGGACGGCTACGACGTCCAGGTGCTGGAGGACGTGCTCGACAAGGCCGACATCATCATCACCACGACCGGCAACAAGGACGTGGTGACCATCGAGCACATGGCCCGGATGAAGCACCAGGCCATCGTCGGCAACATCGGCCACTTCGACAACGAGATCGACATGGCCGGCCTCCAGCGCTTCCCGGGTATCCGGCGGATCAACATCAAGCCGCAGGTGGACGAGTGGGTGTTCCCGGACGGCCACTCGATCATCGTGCTGTCCGAGGGCCGCCTGCTCAACCTCGGCAACGCCACCGGCCACCCGAGCTTCGTGATGTCGAACTCCTTCTCCAACCAGGTGATCGCGCAGGTCGAGCTGTTCACCAAGCACCGGGAGTACGACAAGGAGGTCTACCGGCTGCCCAAGAAGCTGGACGAGAAGGTCGCCCGCATCCACCTGGAGGCGCTGGGCGGCAAGCTCACCAAGCTGTCGAAGGAGCAGGCCGAGTACATCGACGTGGACGTCGAGGGGCCTTACAAGCCGGAGCACTACCGCTACTGAGTTGGATGGCCCCGCCTCCGGCGGGGCGGCGAGGGCTGTGTTCGATGGCCCCGCCTCCGGCGGGGCGGCGAGGTCGCCTGGGAGTCGGCCCATCGCGACGTGTTTTCCGCCGATCGAAAAGCGTGATCGGCGGAAAACGCGTCGCGACACGCCGACGCGACCTCGCGTGGTGGTCGGGCCAGGCGCCCCCGGCGTCTCCTTCGCGTCTGCTCAGGTCCACTCGACGCCGATGCCGGCCACGCCGGGGCCGACGTCCTCGAACCAGGCGCTGACGAAGCCGCCCAGCCCGCACACCAGCTCCTCCAGGTCCACCGGGGTCGACCCGGGGTCGCCGCGGAACTGCTTGGTGCAGCGCGCGGGCAGGGCGCGGCGGCTGAACGCCACCTGCAGCAGGTAGTTGCGGCACGGCTCGCGGAACGTGCGGTGGTGGCCCGGGGTCGGCCCGCCGGTGTCGTCGACCACGGTGAAGCTGAACACGTGCTCCTCGCCCTCGGCGAGCCTGCGGTCGAACAGCAGTTCGAAGGCCAGCCCGCGGTCGGCGTGCCTGCGCCGCGTGCGGCCCAGCCGGCAGCCCTCGCCGGTGCGCACCAGGGCGTTGTCGATCAGGCACCCCGCGTCGCCCCGGTGCACGGCCAGGAACCGGTCCGGCCCGGCCTTCGCCGCCCGCACCACCAGCCGCGTGGTGATCGACCGCTGCTCGCGTTCCGGCCCGACCAGCACGGTGTCGTGCACGGACAGCACGTCGAGCTCGGTGTTGACGCCGCCGTCGGCGACGGTCTCGAACTCGGCGGGCAGCGGCGCGGGTGACAGCCACGAGGGCCGGGGCGTGCGGGGCTGGGGGCGGTGGCCGACCAGCGCGACCAGCGACTCCGGCGGCAGCCGCAGCACCGTCTCCAGGGCCCGCACGGTGGCGATGGCGCGCGGCACCTCGGGGTGGCGCAGGCCGCGCTGCCAGTAGCTGAGCGTGGACTGCCCGACCTGGACGCCCTGCTGCTCCAGGTGCGCGCGCAGCCGGGCCAGGGACAGGCCCCGGTGCGCGATGGCGTCGTGCAGGGCCCGGTGGAACGGTCCGTAGCGCAGCGTTTCGGCGAGCGCGCTCGGCAACCCCCCAGTCGGGTGGCCGACCGGCTCGTCCACCGGTCTGGCGTGCCCGGAATCCGCGGTCACCGCGGCACCAC
The DNA here is from genome assembly GCF_009498035.1 of Saccharothrix syringae. Lineage (NCBI taxonomy): Bacteria > Bacillati > Actinomycetota > Actinomycetes > Pseudonocardiales > Pseudonocardiaceae > Saccharothrix > Saccharothrix syringae. The sequence goes on along the minus strand of NZ_CP034550.1, from coordinate 10,046,693 downwards.
CCTTTCGCGCAACCGGAAATTGGGTTCACCGTAGTCACTCGATCTGGTGATCGAAAGGATGTCTCATCACCCGACTGGGCGACGTGATGCCGCCGAACGTGGACCGGATCGGCCCCTTAGGGTGTTCTTCGTGGGAAAACTCGTCGTGATCGAGGGCCTGGACGGCGCCGGCAAGCGCACGCTGGCCAGGGCGTTGACCGACGCGCTGGGCGCGCGGGGCATGACGGTCGCCACCGGCGCGTTCCCCCGCTACGAGCAGGACGTGCACGCCGAGCTGGTGCGCGACGCCCTGCACGGGCGGCTGGGCGACCTGACCGACTCGGTGCACGGCATGGCCGTGCTCTACGCCCTGGACCGGCGGGGCGCGGCCGACGGCATCCGCGCCGACCTGGAGGGCCACGACGTGGTCCTGCTCGACCGGTACGTGGCCTCCAACGCCGCCTACGGCGCGGCCCGGCTGCGGCAGCCGGCCGACGGCGGGTTCACCGGGTGGGTGCGCGAGCTGGAGATCGGGCGCTTCGGGTTGCCGATCCCCGACCTGCAGCTGCTGCTGCGCGTGCCCGCGGGCGTGGCGGCGGACCGCGCGGCGCGGCGCGAGGCGGAAGAGGCCAGGGACCGCGACCTGTACGAGTCCGACGGCGGCCTCCAGGACCGGTGCGCCGCCGTGTACGACGGGTTGGCCGCGGCCGGGTGGCTGTCACCCTGGGAGGTGCTCGACGGCACCGCTGACCTGCGCGTCGACGTCATCGTCGACCGCTGGTTCACCCATTAGTATGAGGATGTAACGAAACGTCACCACCACGCCGATGACCCGCTGACGATCCCGGTTCGGCGAGGCGAGGCGGTCACGTGCAACGGCGGCAGAGAGTGGTCACGGACCGGACCCGTGTGGCGACCAGCGGCGATGACCACCGGGCGATGCGTGGGTTCCCGACCGGTAATGGGACGATGTTGGGCATGAAGGCACGCGTGCTCGTCGTGGACGACGACCCCGCCCTGGCGGAGATGCTGACCATCGTGCTGCGGGGCGAGGGCTTCGACACCGCCGTGGTGGGCGACGGCGCCCGCGCCCTGCCCGCGCTGCGCGAGCTCAAGCCGGACCTGGTCCTGCTGGACCTGATGCTGCCCGGCATGAACGGCATCGACGTCTGCAAGGCCATCCGCTCCGAGTCGGGTGTGCCGATCGTGATGCTGACCGCCAAGAGCGACACCGTGGACGTGGTGCTGGGCCTGGAGTCCGGCGCCGACGACTACGTGGTCAAGCCGTTCAAGCCGAAGGAGCTGGTCGCGCGCATCCGCGCCCGCCTGCGGCGCACCGAGGCCGAGCCCGCCGAGGTGCTGCAGATCGGCGACCTGACCATCGACGTCCCCGGCCACGAGGTGCTGCGCGAGGGCAGGCCGATCCAGCTCACCCCGCTGGAGTTCGACCTGCTCGTGGCGCTGGCCCGCAAGCCGCGCCAGGTGTTCACCCGCGAGGTGCTGCTGGAGCAGGTGTGGGGCTACCGGCACGCGGCCGACACCCGCCTGGTCAACGTGCACGTCCAGCGCCTGCGCTCCAAGGTCGAGCGCGACCCCGAGCACCCCGAGGTGGTGCTGACCGTCCGCGGCGTCGGGTACAAGGCGGGTCCTCCGTGATCGGCGGCAGATGACGTCGTCCGTCGACCGGTCGCGCCGGTGGCGCCTGCCCGACCCCGTGGTGCGCGAGGCGCGCCGCGCGGCCGACCGCGCCCGGCGGCGGGTGGTCGCGTTCAGCGAGCTGTGGCGGCGCTCGCTGCAGCTGCGGGTCGTGGTCAGCACGCTGGCGCTGTCCTCGGCGGTGGTGTTCGTGCTGGGCATGGTGCTCCAGGTGCAGATCACCGACCAGCTGCTCCAGGACAAGATCCAGGCGGCGGTCCGGCAGACCGAGGCGGCCGCGGCGGCCATCCAGCCCGAGATGTCGGGGCTCAACCCCGGCCCGGACAGCGTGAAGGCCCGGTTCGCCCTCGCCCTCAACAAGATCAACAGCTCGGGGGCGAACCTCGCGCCGACCAGCTCCGGCGCCGGCGCGTTCGAGCCCGTGCTGTTCGACCCCGGGCAGTTCGGCGAGGACGGCGAACCGGTCGCCGCCGGCCCGTACCGCGACGTGCCGGCCGGGCTGTTCGCGCTGCTGGAGCGCAACAGCACCGGCTACCAGATCACCACCGTCGAGCGGGAGAACGGGCCGACGACGCTGCTGGTCGTCGGCAGGCTGGTCAGCACGTCCGACCGCGCCATGAACCTGTTCCTGCTGTTCCCGCTGACCGGTGAGCAGGCCACCGCGGAGGTCGTGCAGAAAACCCTGGTCGTCGGCGGCCTGGTGCTGCTGGTGCTGCTCGCCGTGATCGCGAACCTGGTCACCCGGCAGGTCGTGCGGCCGGTGCGGCAGGCCGCCGAGATCGCCGAGCGGTTCGCCGACGGCGACCTGGACGAGCGGATGCCCGTGGTCGGCGAGGACGACGTGGCCCGGCTGGCCGAGTCCTACAACGAGATGGCCGCCAGCATCCAGCGGCAGATCCACCAGCTGGAGGAGTTCGGGCAGCTCCAGCGCCGCTTCACCTCCGACGTCTCGCACGAGCTGCGCACCCCGCTGACCACCGTGCGGATGGCCGCCGACGTGCTGCACGCCTCCCGCGAGCAGTTCCCCGCCGGCCTGGCCCGCTCCACCGAGCTGCTGGTCGACGAGCTGGACCGGTTCGAGTCGCTGCTCGGCGACCTGCTGGAGATCAGCCGCCTGGACGCGGGCGTGGAGGAGCTGGCCGCCGAGCTGGTCGACGTGCGCGTGCTGGCCCGCCGCGCCCACGACGCGGTGCGCGCCATCGCCAACAGCAGCGGCTCGGCCATCGTGCTGGACCTGCCCGACGACGAGGTGGTGGCCGAGGTCGACGCCCGGCGCGTCGAGCGCATCCTGCGCAACCTGCTGGCCAACGCCGTCGACCACGGCGAGGGCCTGCCCGTCGAGCTGACCATGCGCGCCGACGACGACGCGGTCGCGGTGGTCGTGCGCGACCACGGCGTGGGCCTGCGCACCGGCGAGGCCGACCTGGTGTTCAACCGGTTCTGGCGCGCCGACCCGTCCCGCAACCGCCGCACCGGCGGCACCGGCCTGGGCCTGTCGATCAGCCTGGAGGACGCGCGCCTGCACGGCGGCTGGCTCCAGGCGTGGGGCGAGCGCGGGTACGGCGCGGTGTTCCGGCTGACCCTGCCGTGCCGGCGGGGGTACGAGCTGACCGGCAGCCCGCTGCCGCTGGAGCCGCCCGACCTGCCCGCGGTCGCGCCCGAACCCGAGCCGGAGGCGCCCGAGCCGGTCGAGGAGGTCGAGCTGACCGAGGAGGAGATCACGTGGCAGCCCGCCGAACCGGTCACCGGCGAGCGCGAGGAGGTCCGGTGAGGCTCCTCGCGGCGGTCCTGGTCCTGCTGCTCGCGTCCGGCTGCGCCGCGATCCCGACCAGCACCTCGCCGATCCCGGTCAACCCGTCCGCGGGCAGCTCGACCGGCGCGGCCGCGCCCGAGCCCGCCGCCGGCATCGACCCGCTCACCCTGGTCCGCGAGTTCGTCAACGCCGCGGCCGACCCCGACGGCGACTACGCCGCGGCCAAGGCGTACCTGACCGACGGCGCGAAGAAGACCTGGAACACCAAGGGCACGCCGACGATCATCGACTCCACGTTCAACACCGTGCCCGCGGGACCCACGGTCGACGACGACAAGCGCGGCACCGTGCTGCTCCAGGGCAAGCAGGTCGGCCGGCTGCTGCCGGAGGACAACTCGTTCATCGAGCGCGTCGGCGCCGTCGACACCGCCATCGGGGTCGAGCGCGACGGCAAGGGCGAGTGGCGCATCTCCAGCCCGCCCGAGGGCATCTACGTGACGCAGGGCGGGTTCAACCGGTTCTACCGGCGGGTGACGCTGTACTTCTGGAACACCGACTTCAGCGTGCTGGTGCCCGACCCCCGGTACGTGGTGATCGCGCCGTCCACGTCCATCCCGCACCGGGTGATGCAACTGCTGCTCAAGGGGCCCGCGGTGGCCATGCGGGGCGCGCTGGCCACGGCCATCCCCAACGGCGCGGAGCAGCGCAAGGACACCGTCGAGGCCGACGACGGCGCGCTGCAGGTCGACCTGACCAAGATGGGCGACATCACCGCGGCCGCGCGCAAGCAGGTCGTGGCGCAGGTGGTGAAGTCGATGACCGGCGTGAGCAGCAGCCGCATCCGGGTGCTGGTGGAGGGCGACCAGATCCTGGCCGAGCGGCGCGACTGGCGGTCCGCGGACGTGACCACCGGCGAGTCCCTGACCACGCCGGACGCCGGCCTGACCGGCATGCTGCTGACCGGCGGCCGGGTCCGCCACGTCGACGGCGCGGAGGTGCCCGGACCCGCCGGGTCGGGGGAGTACCAGGTGGTGGCCGCCGCCCAGTCGATGGACGGCAACCGGCTGGCCGTGGTCAACCGCGTCGGCGAGGGCTCGGTGCGGCTGCGCGTCGGCGGGGTGGGCGAGGAGCTGGCCCAGATCGACCTGACCGCGGCCTCGATGACCAGGCCGACGTGGCTGCACAGCGGGCAGGCGGAGGAGCCCAGCGGCGAGGTGTGGACCGTCGTCGACGGGACCAACGTGGTGCGGGTGGTGCGCACCGACAACGGGTGGAGCGCCCGCACGGTCAACGCCTCCGAGCTGGGGCCGCACGGCACCGTCACCGAGCTGCGCCTGTCCCGCGACGGGTCGAGGGTCGCGGCGGTGGCCGGCGGGCGGCTGCTGGTGGCGGCGGTGGTGCGCGGGCAGGACGGCGCGGTGACGCTGCGCTCGCCGCGCAACGTCCAGCCGTCGCTGCTGGGCGCGAACGCGCTGGGGCTCGACTGGTTGGCGCAGGACGTGATCGTGGTCAGCACGTCGCTGGCCACGTGGCCGATCGCCAAGGTCAACATCGACGGGCTGGGGATCGAGCGGTACAACACCTCGAACCTGACCGCGCCGGTGACCTCGGTGACCGCGGCGCCCGGGCGCAACGTGCTGGCGGTCGACGGCAGCGGCCTGTGGACCGCCGGGGACGTCAGCGACGTGTGGCGCTCGTCGACGACGGCGGTGGGGCCGGGGGCGCAGGTCTTCTACCCGGGCTGAGCCCGCGGTTTTTCACCCGATCGGGAATCCCGCCGGGGTGCTCCGGGGGCCCGGGACTGTCGGTGGTCGCCGGCACGCTCGGGTCATGGTGATCAACCTGCTGTTCCCGCCCCGCTGTTCCGGCTGCGGCACCTGGGGCGTGCGCGCGTGCGCCCGCTGCCTGGCCGCGTTCGGGCCGCCGCTGCGCGTCCGGGGAACCGGTACCGGGCCGCCGGTGTTCGCCCTGGCGCCCTACGCCGGCGCGGCGCGCGAACTGGTGCTCGCGTTCAAGGAGCGGGGGCGGCGCGACCTGGCCGCCGTGTTCGGCGCCCTGATCGCCGCCGCCCTCCCACGCCTGCCCGGCCTCCACCCACTCCGCCCCCACCCGCCCGGCTCCGACCCGCCCGCGCCCCACTCCCTCCTCCCGCACTCGCGCACGCTGGTGCCGGGTGCCCCCTCACCGGACGTGCCCCCACCCGTCGGCCCCCCACTCCTCGGCCTCCCACCCCTCGTCCCCCCACCCCTCGTCCCTCCGGTCGCCGACGGCCCGATCGGCGCGTGGCTGGTCCCCGCCCCCTCCCGGTCGTCGGCGGCTCGCGCCCGAGGCGGTTCCCACGTGCTGAGAATGGCACGGGCGTCCGGCTTTCCCGTGGCGCCGGCCCTCGCTTTCGCGAAAGGCGTTCGCGATTCGATCGGGTTGGACGCGGGGTCCCGAAGGCTGAATCTGGCCGGTCGGGTGCGGATCGTTCCGGGTGGACTGCCACCGCCGGGAACACCGGTTGTCCTGCTGGACGACGTGGTGACGACGGGTTCCACGGCGCGCGCCTGCATTTCGGTGTTGAAATCGGGTGGGTTCCGGGTATCCGGGGTCCTCGCACTGACCACCGCTCGACGAACCCACCCGGTCGAGTGATTTCAGCCGGGAACCACCCGGCGCGCTCGACCGTTGGCCTGACATGACGGCCATGCGGAGGCTGTTCGACGTAGCGGCCCTGCCGGTGGATGTCCGTGACCGGCTGGACCGTTCGGGTGAGCGGGCGTCCGTGCGGTGTCCGGGCGTGCCCACCTGGGAGGCGGTGAACCGTGATTTTTCGTCGCTCTGCGTTACGACAAGAAAATCTTGGAGTTCCCCCGCCTCGGGGGCTGTCGCAGCGGCGAATACCGGGCTAACGTCCACCGCTATCAGCGTTCCCGGAACGCGGGGAGGAGGCGAACAGCCCATGACCCTGGCGCCGGTGGGGTCGGTGGGGGACAACCCTCAGCGACAAGTCCGCGAAGACGATCGCGTATCCGGTGCCGAACGATCCAAAGCCACAGCTCGCCCCTAAGCGAGGGAGGTCGTGTATGGACATCGTCGTTAAGGGCCGCAACGTCGAGGTGCCCGATCACTACCGGGTTCACGTCGCCGAAAAGCTGGCCCGGCTTGAGCGTTACGACCGCAAGGTCATCCGCTTCGACGTGGAGCTCTTCCACGAGCCGAACCGCAGGCAGTCGAAGAACTGCCAACGCGTGGAGATCACCGGCAAGGGACGTGGTCCGGTGGTCCGCTCCGAAGCCTGCGCAGGTGATTTCTACGCCGCGCTGGACGCCGCGGTCACCAAGCTCGAAAGCAGGTTGCGCCGGTCGCACGACCGCAGGCGCGTGCACCACGGACGACGTGGCCCGACGTCGGTCGCCGAGGCGACCGGTGGTCTGACGGCCACCACACCACCGGGCATCGACGGCGAAGCGCAGAGCGCGTGGCGCGGGCGCACCGCGGTGCTGGAGACCGAGTCGGAACCCGACCACGAGGGCATGGCGGAAGTGCCCGCGCAGCGCTGGGACGACGTCGACGACAACCTCCCAGGCCGGGTGGTGCGGGAGAAGGAGCACCCGGCCAAACCCATGACCGTGGACCAGGCGCTCTACGAGATGGAGCTCGTCGGCCACGACTTCTACCTGTTCTCCGACGCGGACTGCGGACGTCCGAGCGTCGTCTACCGCCGGAAAGGGTTCGACTACGGCGTGATCAGGCTGGCCTGACCCACCTGACCACGGTCCCCCCACCCAGACCACTCAACCCCCGGCGTCCCTAGCACGCCGGGGGTCCCACGCCTACCCACCCTCACCCGCGCTCCCCCTGCCTCCTCCCACGAGCGCCCACCCCCCACACGCCGCCACCCACCCGCGCCCGCCGCCTCCCGCGAGCCACCCCTCAACCCGCGCGAGTCGAACCCCCAGACCCGGCGTGTCGAACCTCCAGACCCGGCGAGTTCGACGTTCAGGCCCCGCGTGTCCTCCGCTCGGACACCGCGTGTCCTCCGCTCCGGCGCCGCGTGTCGCCCACTCGGACACCCCTCGACGCCCCCCTGCCAACACTCCGCCGCAGGTAAAGCGAGTCCCAACCCGTCGCCCGTCACGGGGCGTTTCGCACCCCTTCCTACCTGTGTCTGTGCACACACCTTCACGACTTGCCTACGATGGCAGTTGGTGAAGGCTCGCCATGCCCCCGTGACGAGCCGCTGGAAGGCGCCCACCCCCGGGCGCGTCGCGATGAGGTAATGAGGTCGACCCGGATGGTGCTGTCCCGACTGCTCCGCGCTGGCGAGGGCAAGATGCTCAAGCGCCTGCGCAACATCGCAGCGCACATCAACACCCTCGAAGACGACGTCGTCGACCTCTCCGATGCGGAGCTGCGCGCGAAGACCGAGGAGTTCCGCCGTCGGCACGCCGACGGAGAGTCCCTCGACGAACTGCTGCCCGAGGCGTTCGCCGTGGTCAGGGAGGGCGCCAAGCGCACCCTCGGCCAACGGCCCTTCGACGTCCAGCTGATGGGTGGCGCCGCGCTGCACCTCGGTCAGATCGCCGAGATGCGCACCGGTGAGGGCAAGACGCTGACCTCGGTGCTGCCGACCTACCTGAACGCCCTCGCCGGCAAGGGCGTCCACGTCGTCACCACCAACGACTACCTGGCCCGACGGGACGCGGAGTGGATGGGCCGCATCCACCGCTTCCTCGGCCTGACCGTCGGCGCGATCCTCTCGGAGATGACCCCCGAGCAGCGACGGGTCGCCTACCAGGCCGACATCACCTACGGCACGAACAACGAGTTCGGCTTCGACTACCTGCGCGACAACATGGCCTGGAGCCGTGACGAGACCGTGCAGCGGGGCCACTTCTTCGCCCTGGTCGACGAGGTCGACTCGATCCTCATCGACGAGGCCCGCACCCCGCTGATCATCTCCGGCCCGGCCGACCAGTCGTCCCGCTGGTACCTGGAGTTCGCGCGCCTGGCCACCCGCATGCGCCGCGACACCCACTACGAGGTCGACGAGCGCAAGCGCACCATCGGCGTGACCGAGGCGGGCGTGCAGTTCGTGGAGGACCAGCTCGGCATCGACAACCTCTACGACTCGACCAACACCCCGCTCGTCGGCTACTTCCAGAACTCGATCAAGGCCAAGGAGCTGTTCCACAAGGACAAGGACTACATCGTCCGCGGCGGCGAGGTCATGATCGTCGACGAGTTCACCGGCCGCGTGCTCGCCGGCCGCCGCTACAACGAGGGCATGCACCAGGCGATCGAGGCCAAGGAAGGCGTCGAGATCAAGGCCGAGAACCAGACGCTGGCCACGATCACCCTCCAGAACTACTTCCGCCTGTACGAGAAGCTCGGCGGCATGACCGGTACCGCCGAGACCGAGGCGGCGGAGTTCCACCAGACCTACAAGCTCGGCGTGGTGCCCATCCCCACCAACCGCCCGATGCAGCGCAAGGACCAGCCCGACCTCGTCTACAAGACCGAGGAGGCCAAGTTCGAGGCCGTCGCCGAGGACATCGCCGAGCGGCACGAGAAGGGCCAGCCGGTGCTCGTCGGCACGACCAGCGTCGAGCGCTCCGAGTACCTGTCCAAGCTGCTCGTCCGCAAGGGCATCCCGCACGAGGTGCTGAACGCCAAGCACCACGAGCGCGAGGCGCTGATCATCGCCAAGGCCGGCCGCAAGGGCGCCGTCACCGTCGCCACCAACATGGCCGGCCGCGGCACCGACATCGTGCTCGGCGGCAACCCCGACATCATCACCGACCACGAGCTGCGCGAACGCGGCCTCGACCCGGTGGAGGCGCCGGAGGAGTACGAGGCCGCGTGGGCGAAGCTGATCGAGGAGATCAGCGCCGAGGTCAAGACCGAGGGCGAGGAGGTCCGCGAGGCCGGCGGCCTCTACGTGCTCGGCACCGAGCGGCACGAGTCGCGGCGCATCGACAACCAGCTGCGCGGCCGCTCCGGCCGCCAGGGCGACCCCGGCGAGTCGCGGTTCTACCTGTCCCTCCAGGACGAGCTCATGCGCCGCTTCAACGCCGCGATGGTCGAGACCGTCATGACCAGGCTCAAGGTGCCGGACGAGGTGCCGATCGAGCACAAGATGGTCACCCGGGCCATCCGCAGCGCGCAGACGCAGGTCGAGCAGCAGAACTTCGAGATCCGCAAGAACGTCCTCAAGTACGACGAGGTCATGAACGAGCAGCGCAAGGTGATCTACGCCGAGCGCAACCGCGTGCTCGACGGCGAGGACCTGCGCGACCAGGTGACGCACATGATCACCGACGTCGTCGGCGAGTACGTCGACGGCGCGACCGCCGACGGCTACGCCGAGGACTGGGACTTCGACAAGCTCTGGACGGCGCTCAAGACGCTGTACCCGATCACCCTCGACTACAAGAAGCTCGTCGAGGACGAGGACGACCTCTCCCGCGAATCGCTCAAGGCGACCCTGCAGGCCGACGCCCTGGCCGCGTACGAGGCGCGCGAAGCGGACATCGACGGCCGCGTCGGCGCGGGCGCCATGCGCGAGCTGGAGCGCCGCGTCCTCCTCTCGGTGCTCGACCGCAAGTGGCGCGAGCACCTGTACGAGATGGACTACCTCAAGGAGGGCATCGGCCTGCGGGCCATGGCCCAGCGCGACCCGCTGATCGAGTACCAGCGGGAGGGCTTCGACATGTTCAACACGATGTTGGACGCCCTGAAGGAGGAGTGCGTCGGCTTCCTGTTCAACCTGCAGGTCGAAGCCGCCGAACCCCAGCCCGCGCCCGAACCGCCGGTCCAGGTCTCCATCGCCAACGGCGGCCCCCTCGCCGGCAGCCGGGCCCGCGCCCGCGCCGCCGCCGCGGCGGCGGCGGCCCAGCAGGAAGCCGAAGCCGCCGCGGCCAACCAGGCCCCCGCCGGCCCGGCCCTGGCGCAGCTCCAGAGCGGCAACGCCATCCCCCCCGCCCTGCGCGGCAAGGGCCTGGACGGCCGCGGCCAGCAGGGCCTGACCTACACGGGCCCGTCCGAGAGTGGCGACGCCCAGACCAAGGGCGGCAACCCCAACCAGGCCGGCGGCGCCTCCCAGAGCGGCACCCGCAAGGAACGCCGCGCGGCGGCCCGCGCCCAGGCCAAGGGGCAGCGGAACAAGGGGCAGCGCTAGCGCGCACGCGCGAGCCCTCGGGCGCGCGCGACCGCGAACACGCACGCGGAGGCGGGGTCTCGACCGAGGTCGGGGCCCCGCCTCCGCGTGTTTGCGCTTCCACGTTTCCGCACTTCAGTGCGCCTGAGTGGGCGGCATCGCGCCGGGGTGCGGCGGACAGCTGGCGGCTCGCGGCGGGTGGCTGGCGGTGGCTGGCGGTGGCTGGCGGGTGGCTGCGGTCGGCGGGTGGCTGCGGTCGGCTGTCAGGCGTGGTGTGCGCTGGGTGGTGTGCGCTGGGTGGTGTGCGCTGGGTGGTGCGCGTCGGGTGGCGGGTCACTGGTGGTTCGTGGCTGTGGCCGGGGTCCGGGGTGGTGGCATGGCCTCGTGGCATGGCCTCGTGGGTGGGTCCGTTGTGGTCGTGGAGGGGTGGTTGCCGGGCCTCGATTTCATCAACCGATGGCCGTAACGGCGTTTTCGTACATGTTTGGGCTGATGATCACCCGGTCGTGTTAGGGGAGGTCGGTGGGGAGCGGGGAGGGAGTGCGGCGGGGGTCAGGGGAGCAGGTGGAATTCGGTGCACTGCCAGCGGTCGCCGTGGCGTTCGACCCTGGCTGCGAAGGCTCGGGTTCGGGTCGGCATGTGCAGGGTGCCCGCCAGCTCCGCCGCGTCCGAGGAGACCTGGCACAACCGGTAGCGGCCCAGGCGGGTTCGGTTCCTCGTCACCGCTTGCGACAGCGCGGTGACGGCTGGTGGGGCGAAGGTCTTGGCCAACTGGCTCGCGGGGCGTCGGCCGCACAGGGTTTCCAGGGCTGGGATGAGGAAGTGGCGGGCATCCGGTGCCGTGGGAGGTCGTGGCGCCGGAACGGGTGAACCCGGGGCGGTGGGTGAGCTGGGGGAGGGGCCCTGGGCAGTGGTGGCGGTCCCGGGAGCCCACGACGGGGGCAGCGTGCGCAGTTGAGGTGGCATGCTGAACCGAGTGCGAGCGGCCGCCGTACGTACCTTGATCACCTGATGGAGGCAACGCGGGTGCGCGGACTCGTGCTCGACTACGGCGGCGTGCTCACCGATCTGGGTGATGACCACGCCGCCGTCGAACCGCCGCTGGTCGCCGCTGCCCGCCGGTTCCGGGGCAAGGGGGTCCGGCCGGCCATCCTGTCCAACGCGGACGGCCTGTGGCGGCCGCCCTCGGCCTGGGCGCCGGTGTTCGACGTCGTCGTCACGTCCGGTGAGGTCGGGGTCGCCAAGCCCGACCGCCGGGTCTACCTGCTCGTCGCCGAGCTTCTTCGGCTTCCCACGAACGAGTGTGTTTTCGTCGACGACCTCGCGGTGAACGTCCGCGGTGCCGTCGCGGCCGGGATGGTCGGGGTCCACCACCGGTCCGTCGACGCCACCCTCGGCGAGCTGGACGTCCTACTGGGCTGACCGCCTGGCCACCTCGAAGCACAGCACCGCCGCCGCGCTGGCCACGTTCAGCGACTCGACGCCCGCGGCCATGGGGATGGACAGCCAGCCGGTCACGTGGGGCCGCACGTCGTCCGACACCCCGGCCGTCTCGCTGCCCAGCACGAACGCCGCCCGCCCGGGCAGCTCCGCGTCGTACACCGTGCTCCGCGCGCCGGCGTCCAGCGCGTACACCGGGTAGCCGGCCGCCCGCAGCGCCTCGACCGCCTCGGCCGCCGTCGCGCACTTGAGGACCGGGGCGCGGAACGCCACGCCCGCCGACGCCTTCACCACCAGCGGGTCGATCGAGGCGACGCCCCGGCGCGGCACCACGATCCCCTCGATGCCCGCGGCGGTCGCGGTGCGCAGGATCATGCCTACGTTGGCGGGCGTGGTGATGCCGTCCAGCACCAGCACGTGCCGGGGGTGCGAGCGCAGCGCCACGTCCAGTGGCCGCATCCGGGGCGCGACGACGTCGGCCAGCACGCCCTGGTCGTGCCGCCCGTTGCCGGCCAGCACCTTCACCCGCTGCGCGGTCGCCCGCTGCACCCGCACGCCCCGCCGGCCGGCCGCGTCCAGGATCTCCCGGGCCGCCGGTCCGCGCGCGGTGTCGGCCAGCACCACCTTGTCCACCTCCAGCCGCGGGTCGTCCAGCGCTTCGAGCACGGGCTTGCGGCCGTAGACGGTGACGAACTTGTCCTTGGGCGAAACATCCACGGGAGCAGTGTCCTCCACCCGTTTGGGGCTTGTTTCTCCGCTGTCAACCATGATGATCGTCACATGGCACCGCGCGACGAGGCGCACCGCCTGCTGGCCGCGGGCCGGGAGGCGGACGTCTACCTGCGTCCCGACGGCCTGCTGGTCAAGCGCAACCGCGCGGGCCGCGCCGCCGGGCCCGAGGCCGAGCTGATGCGCTACCTGCGCCGGCAGGGCGTCCCGGTGCCCAGGGTCGCCGACGTCTCGGAGACCGACCTGGTCATGGAGTACGTGCCCGGGCCGCGCATGTCCCAGGAGGTCGACGCCAGGCCGTGGCGGGCCGGCGCGCTGGGGCGGGAGCTGGCCGAGTTGCACCGCAGGCTCGACGCCGTGCCTGCGCCGGGTTTCCTGGACGGCGAGGGCGGCCTGCTGCACCTCGACCTGCACCCCGGCAACGTCGTGCTCGGGCCCGAGGGCCCGGTGGTGGTCGACTGGGCGGGCGCCCGCCGGGGCGACCGGCGCGTGGACGTGGCGATGAGCTGGCTGGCGATGGCGGTGGCGCCGCTGCGGCCGTTCAAGCGGCTCGCCCGCTCCCGGCTGCTGCGGGGCTTCCTGTCGGGTGTCGACGGCGACGTGCGCCAGGCCATGCCCGCCGCCGCGGCGATCCGGCTGGCCCGGCACCAGCGCGACGAGGCCGAGGTCAGCGCCGTGCGCCGGCTGGTGGCCGACTGCACCGGCTGATCACGGGCCCGACCGCACCACCCGGCAGCGACTAGCCTGGTCGACATGCCAGACCGCCTGTCCGCGCTGGACGCCTCGTTCCTGTACCTGGAGGACTCCACGACGCCGATGCACGTGGGCGGGGTGGCGGTGTTCCGCAGGCCGCGCACGGGCTTCGACTACGACCGGCTGGTCGGCCTGATCGAGGAGCGGCTCTCGTTCGTCCCGCGCTACCGGCAGAAGGTCGTGCCCGTGCCGGGGCGGCTGGCGCGGCCGGTGTGGGTGGACGACCAGGACTTCGACGTCACCTACCACGTGCGGCGGTCCGCGCTGCCGAAGCCGGGCAGCGACCGGCAGCTGCACGACCTGGTCGCGCGGCTGATGTCGCGCCCGCTGGACCACGCGCGGCCGCTGTGGGAGGTCTACCTGGTCGAGGGCCTGGCCCGGAACCGGACCGCGGTGGTCACCAAGACCCACCAGGCCGTGGTCAACGGCCTGGGCGCGCCGGAGATCGGCCAGGTCATCCTGGACGTGTCCGCCACGCCCCGCCCGCCGGTGGAGTCGCTGTGGATGCCCTCGCCCGCGCCGAGCGGGGTGCAGCTGGTGGCGGACGCGGTGGCCGAGGCCGTGCAGCGGCCCGGTGAGCTGGTGGAGAACGTCCGGTCGGCGACCATGGACACGGTGGCCGCGGTGCGCAAGGTGGCCGGGGTGTTCGGCGGCCTGGCCTCGGCGGTGCGCACGGCGGCGACGCCCGCGCCCGGCAGCCCCCTGAACGTGCGCATCTCGCCGCAGCGGCGGTTCGCGGTGGCGCGGGCGCGGCTGGACGAGTTCCGCGCGATCCGCCGCGCGCACGGCGGCACCGTCAACGACGGCGTGCTGGCCGTGCTGTCGGGCGCGCTGCGGACGTGGCTGCTCTCGCGCGGCGAGGTCGTGACGGCCGGGACGACGATGCGGGCGATGGCGCCGATGTCGGTGCGCGACGACGAGGCGCAGGTGGCCGCGTACTTCGTGGACCTGCCGGTGGGCGAGCCGAACCCGGTGGTGCGGCTGCACCACGTGTCGCACGCGATGCGCGCCCACCAGGAGTCCGGGCAGTCGGTGGCGGCGCAGACGCTGGTGCGGTTCTCCGGTTTCGCGCCGCCGACGCTGCACGCGCTGGGCGCGCGGGCGGCGTCGTCGTTCTCGCGGCGGCTGTTCAACGTGGTGGTGACCAACGTCCCCGGTCCCCAGGTGCCGCTGTACGCGGCGGGGGCGAGGATGATCGAGATGTTCCCGGTCGTGCCGCTGGCGAAGAACCAGGCGCTGTCGATCGGGGTGACGTCGTACGACGGCGGGGTGTACTTCGGCTTGAACGCCGACCGCGACGCCATGTCCGACGTGGACGTGCTCGCGGCGATGGTGGAGGAGTCGGTGGAGGAGCTGATGGGAACGGTGTCCGCATGAGGGTGTACCTCCCGGCGACCGTCGCGGTGTTGCGCGACCTGGTGGACCAGGGGCAGTTCGTGCCGGTGGGCGGCACGGGGTTCGCGCTGACGCCGGCGCTGCGCGAGTCCTACGCGGCCGGTGACACCGAGGAGCTGGAGTACGCGGCGATGCTCGACGCGGCGCGCGCGTCGCTGCGGCTGATCGCGGCGGACGAGAAGGCGGTGCCGCGGCGGGCGGTCGTGTCGGTCGACGTCGACGACGTGAAGCTGCGGCCCGACCTGGACTTCTCGGTGGTGAAGCTGTCCGGGCCGGTGGCGCTGGCGCAGGTGGCCGCGGTGCACCTGGACACGGGGGAGGCGGAGGACGACGTGCGCGCGGCGGCGGAGGTGATCGACGCGGCCGACCTGGGCGACCCGGACGCGGAGTTCGCGCTCGGCGGGGCGGAGGACCACGAGCTGGCCTGGTACGCGCCGCAGGAGCTGCCGTTCGTGCTGGAGCTGATGTAGTTCAGCGGCTGACCGCGGCGAGGCAGCCGTCGACCGCCTCGCCGCCCGGTCCGCCCGGGTGCCAGGTGCCCAGCACGAGCCCGGTGGTGCCGGGCGGGTGCTCGACGGGGCCGGGGGTGGGCACGCGCACCAGGTGCACGTGGTTCAGCGGTCCGGGGGCGAGCCGTTCGCCCCGGGCCCGCGCGGCGCCGGTCCCCGGCCCGCCTGCCGGGGCGGAGGCGCCGCCGGTGCGGACCAGGTCCAGCACGAGGTCGCGCCACACCGGGTCGGCCTCGCCGTCGTGGATCCAGCGGGTGCCCAGCACGCTGTGCTCGGCCGTGGCGATCAGGGCGTCCGCGGGGACGTCGGCCGCGGGCGCGCCCCGGTAGGTCATCGGGACCTGGTAGAGGGTCGGGCCGTCCGCCAGCAGGTGCGTCTCGACGCCGACCTGCCCGGCCGGGTCCTCGAAGCGGAAGAACCCCACCGGGGTCAGGGCGGGCACGCCCGCACCCCGGTACCACGGCTGCCGCGCCACCCAGCGGGGGACGAAGTCGCGGAAGCCGGGGGTCAGGGTCGCGCCGGCGTGGATCTTCGCCATGGCGGCACGCTACCGGGCGACCACGGCGCCCCGCTCCCGCTTCGGGGAATCGCGCGTCCAACCGGGGACCGCGCCTACATGCCCGGCGCGGGTTCCCACAGCTCGATGCGGTTGCCCTCCGGGTCGACGCACCACCCGAAGCGGCCGAACTCGGAGTCCTCCGTCTGCGGCAGCACCTCGACCCCGCGGCCCCGCAGCTGCTCCAGCAGCACCGCCAGGTCGTCGACCCGCAGGTTGAGCATGGCGCGCTGGCCGGGCTCCCCGAAGTAGTCGGTGTCCTGCGCGAACAGCGCCAGCGTCGTGGTCTCCGCCTCGGCCCAGTGGAACGTCACCGCGCCACCCGCGCTCATCGGGACCCCGAGGTGCCTGCGGTACCACTCGGCCATCCTGGCGGGGTTGCGGGCGCGCAGGAACACACCGCCGATGCCGGTCACCTTCGCCACGGGTGCGCACCGTACTACCGCCGCCCGCACCGGCCCACGTCCCGGGGGGCACCCGATCGGGCGGCCGACCGCCGTGCCCGCGGCCTAGTCGTACTCCTCCAACCTGCCCCGCGACTCCAGCAGCCTGCGCAGCGACGCCAGCCTGCCCGGCGACGCCTCGCCCGTCTCGACCAGCGCGTCCAGCATGCAGTCCGGGTCCTCGGGCGCGCCGAGGTGCCCGCACCCGGACGGGCACTCCTCCGCCATCGCCTTCATGTCCGGGAACGCGGCCACGATGTCGTCCGGCGTGATGTGCGCCAGCCCGAACGACCGGATGCCCGGCGTGTCCACGGCCCACCCGCCGCCCGGCAGCGGCAGCGCCACCGCCTGCGTGGACGTGTGCCGCCCCTTGCCCACCCCGCTGACCACGCCCACCGCGCGGTTGGCGTCCGGCACGAGCTTGTTGACCAGCGTGGACTTGCCGACGCCGGAGTGCCCGATCAGCGCCGACACCCGGTCGACCAGGCGTTCCCGCAGCTCGACCGGGTCCTGGTCGGACCTGGTCACCACCACCGGCAGGGCCAGTTCGGCGTAGGCGGCGAGCAGGTCGTCCGGCGGCGCCAGGTCGCTCTTGGTCAGGCACAGCAGCGGTTCCAGGCCGCCCGCGTAGGCGGCGACCAGGCAGCGGTCGATGAAGCCGCGCCGCGGCGGCGGGTCGGCCAGCGCCGACACGATCACGAGCTGCTCGGCGTTGGCCACCACCACCCGCTCGAACGGGTCGGTGTCGTCGGCGGTGCGGCGCAGCACGCTGCGGCGCTCGTCGACGCGCACGATCCGGGCCAGGGTGTCCGGCTGGCCGGACGTGTCGCCGACCAGGCCCACGCCGTCGCCGACCACCACGGGGGTGCGGCCCAGCTCCCGCGCGCGCATGGCGGTGACCAGCCGCTCCGGGTCGTCGTCCACCGCGCACGTCCACCGGCCGCGGTCGACGCCGACGACCATGGCGGGCACCGCGTCCGCGTGCTCGGGCCTGCGCTTGGTGCGCGGCCGGGTGCCCTTGCCCGGTCGCACCCGCACGTCGGACTCGTCGAGCCGCCGCCAGTCGCCGCGAGCCACGTCAGCGCGCTCCGAGCATCGCGGACCACATCCCCGGGAAGTCGGGGATCGTCTTCGTCGTCGACCCGATGTCGTCCACGGCCACGCCCCCGACGACCAGGCCGACGATGGCGCCCGCGGTGGCCATGCGGTGGTCGGCGTAGGCCCGCCACACCCCGCCGCGCAGCGGCCGCGGCGTGATCACCAGGCCGTCCTCGGTCTCCTCGGCGTCCCCGCCCAGCCGGTTGATCTCGGCGGCGAGGGCGGCGATGCGGTCGGTCTCGTGGCCGCGGATGTGGGCGACGCCGCGGATGCGCGTGGGGCCGTCGGCCAGGGCCGCGAGCGCCGCCACGGTCGGCGTCAGCTCGCTCTCGTCGCGCAGGTCCACGTCGATGCCGGTGAGCCGGTCGGGACCGGTCAGGGTGAGGCCCCCGGCGGTCAGCTCCACGGCGCAGCCCATGCGCTCGAACAGCTCGCGCGCGGCGCCGCCGGGCTGGGTGGTGCGGGCCGGCCAGCCCGGGATGGTCACCGAGCCGCCGGTCACGGCCGCCGCCGCCAGGAACGGGGTGGCGTTGGACAGGTCCGGCTCGACGTGCCGGTCCAGGGCCGCCACCGGGCCCGGCGCCACGCGCCACACGTCGCGGGTCGAGTCGTCCACCTCGACCCCGGCCTCGCGCAGCATCGACACCGTCATCTCGATGTGCGGCAGCGACGGCACCGGCCTGCCCGAGTGCCGCACGGTCACCCCGCCCTCGTAGCGGGCGGCCGACAGCAGCAGCCCGGAGACGAACTGCGACGACGCCGACGCGTCCACGGTGACCTCGCCGCCGGGCACGCCGCCCTTGCCGTGCAGGGTGAACGGCAGCGCGTCGCCCTCCACGTCGGCGCCCAGCGCGCGCAGCGCGTCCAGGATCGTGGTCATCGGCCGCACCCTGGCGTGCTCGTCGCCGTCGAAGGACACGTCGCCCACGGCCAGCGCGGCGGCGGGCGGCAGGAAGCGCATGACGGTGCCCGCGAGCCCGCAGTCCACCCGCGCCGGTCCGCGCATCGTCCCCGGCGCGACCAGCCACGACCCGTCCGGCCCGTCCTCGACGCCGATGCCCAGCGACCGCAGCGCGGCGGCCATCAGCAGGGTGTCGCGGCTGCGCAGCGGCGCGTGCACGGTGGAGGGGCGGTCGGCCAGCGCGGCGAGCACGAGCGCCCGGTTGGTGATCGACTTGGAACCGGGTACGGGTACCGTCGCGTGCACGGGGCCGTCGACGGTGGGAGCGGACCACTGCTCAGTCATGCGTCGATGATCCCGCATGGGGTTCCCGACGGCTCGCACCGGGCATTCCGACGTGCGACGATGGCCGCCTGGACGTGATCGTTGCGGGGTGATGTTCGTGTGCGGCAGGTACGCCTCCACCAAGAACCCGGCGCTGCTGGCGGCCGAGTTCGACGCGGTGGACGGGACCGGGGGCGAGGCGCCCGGGCCGGACTACAACGTCGCGCCGACCAAGCGCGTGCTCGCGGTGGTCGAGCGGCACCCGCGCGACGAGGAGGGCAACGCCGACCCGGGCACCGTGGAGCGCAGCGTCCGGGTGATGCGCTGGGGCCTGGTGCCGCACTGGGCCAAGGACACCTCCGGCGCCGCCAAGATGATCAACGCGCGGTCGGAGAGCGTGCTCGCCAAGCCCGCCTACCGGGACTCGGCGGCCAAGCGCCGGTGCCTCGTGCCGGCCGACGGCTGGTACGAGTGGCAGCCCGGGGAGGGCCGCAAGCAGCCGTACTTCATCAACCCCGGTGACGGCTCCAGCCTCGCCATGGCCGGCATCTGGTCGGTGTGGTGGCAGCAGGAGGGCGACGAGCGCAGGCCCGTCATCACGTGCGCGGTGCTCACCACCGACGCGATCGGCGAGATGACCGCCGTGCACCACCGGATGCCGCTGGTGCTGCCGCGCGACCGCTGGTCCGCGTGGCTGGACCCCGACCGGCCCGACCCGACCGACCTGCTCGCGCCCGACCCCGCCGTGGTGGCCGCGCTGGAGCTGCGGCCGGTGTCCATGCGGGTCAACAGCATCAGGAACAACGACCCGTCCCTCGTGGACGCGGTCGCCCTGGGGGAGTCCGAGAAACCGGAGCCCACCTTGTTCGAGCTCTCATGACCACCCGGGTGGTCGAGACCCCCTACGGCCCGGCGCGGGCCGAGCTGCACTGCGCGGCCGAGGGCCGGGCGGCGCTGGTGCTCGGGCACGGCGCGGGCGGCGGCATCGCCGCGCCCGACCTCGTGGCCGCCACCCGGGCCGCGGTCGACGTCGGCGTGCACGTCGCCCTGGTCGAGCAGCCCTACCGGGTGGCGGGCCGGCGGGCGCCCGCCCCGGCCAAGCAGCTCGACGCGGCGTGGCTGGCCGTGGCCGACGACCTGTGCGACCACTGGTTCGACGACCTGCCGCTGGTCTTCGGCGGCCGCTCGTCCGGCGCGCGGGTGGCCTGCCGCACGGCCGCGGAGGGGCAGGCGGTGGCCGTGCTGTGCCTGGCCTTCCCGGTGCACCCGCCGGGCAGGCCGGAGCGGACCCGGATGCCCGAGCTGGACGCCGTGGAGGTGCCCACGCTGGTGGTGCAGGGCGAGAAGGACCCGTTCGGCCGGCCGGCCGCCGCGCACCACCGCGAGGTCGTGCTGCTGCCCGGCGACCACAACCTCAAGGCCGACCTGGAGGGCGTGCACCGGGCCGCGGGCGAGTGGCTGGACCGGGTGCTGCGGCCCTTGGACTGACCCGCTCAGCCCGCGATCGGGGCCACCACGGCCCGCGTCAGCCGCACCAGGTCCGCGGGCGCGAGCTCGACCTCCAGGCCCCGCCTGCCCGCCGAGCAGTAGATCGTCCCGAACGCCTCGGCCGAGGCGTCCAGCACCAGCGGCAGCCGCTTCTTCTGGCCCAGCGGCGAGATGCCGCCCGCCACGTACCCGGTCGCGCGCTCGGCCGCCGCGACCTCCGCCATCCTCGCCTTCTTGCCCCCGAGGGCAGCGGCGAGGGCCTTGAGGTCCAACTGGCCCGTGACGGGCACCACACCCACGGCCAGCCTGCCGTCCACCTCGGCGACCAGGGTCTTGAACACGCGTTCGGGTGAGATCCCCAGCGCCTCGGCGGCCTCCAGGCCGTAGGACTCGTGGCGGGGGTCGTGCTCGTAGGCGTGCAGCTGGTGGGCCACCTTCTGCTTGTCCAGCAACGCGGTGGCGGGCGTACCACGTCCGGCCATGATCGCGCACCCTAGCCGAGCCGGCCCCCGACCCGGGAATGACTTCCGGTTCGACGGCGTTGCGCAGGACGTGGTTACCGAGGTGATGGACCAGCAGGTCGGCAGGACGGTCAGGGCTCGCCCACCACGCGGTTCCGCCCGCTGCCGCCCCGGGGGGCGCCGCGTATCCTCGGACGCGTCCCAGACGACGTCCACCGCGCTGACCGGCAGGTGGGAAGGGAGCGCGGTGCCAGCCACGCGAACGCAGGTCACGCCGGCCGACGAGACCACGGCCGAGCGCGCAGCCAGGTTCGAGCGCGACGCCATGCCGATGCTGGACCAGCTGTACTCGGCGGCCCTGCGGATGACCCGCAACCCGGCCGACGCCGAGGACCTGGTGCAGGAGACCTACCTCAAGGCGTACGCGGCGTTCGCCTCGTTCTCCGAGGGCACCAACCTCAAGGCGTGGCTGTACCGGATCCTGACCAACACCTACATCAACGGCTACCGCAAGAAGCAGCGCCAGCCGCTCCAGCAGCCGACCGACGAGATCACCGACTGGCAGCTCGCCCAGGCGGAGAGCCACACGTCGACCGGCCTGCGCTCGGCCGAGGTGGACGCGCTCGACCGGTTGCCGGACTCAGACGTCAAGGACGCCCTCCAGAGACTGCCCGAGGAGTTCCGGATCGCGGTCTACCTCGCCGACGTCGAGGGCTTCGCCTACAAGGAGATCGCAGACATCATGGGCACCCCCATCGGCACCGTGATGTCCCGGTTGCACCGGGGCCGCAGGCAGCTTCGCGAGCAGTTGGCCGACGTCGCGCGTGACCGCGGTTTCCTCCGCGACGGCCGGCGGGAGGCGGCGGACCGATGAGCTGCGGCGAACACCACGAGACGGACTGCTCCGAGGTCCTGTCCGAGGTCTGGCTCTTCCTGGACCACGAGTGCGACGAGAAGCGCAAGGCGCTGCTGCAGACCCACTTGGACGAGTGCCACCCGTGCCTGGAGCAGTACGGCATCGAGGAGCACCTGAAGGCGCTGCTGGCCCGCAAGTGCGGCGGTGAGCACGCGCCCGAGGAGCTGCGGCGGCGGGTGCGCGCCCACCTGTTCCAGACCACCCGGGAGGGCACGGTCGAGGTCGACGTGGAGGTCACCACCACGACCACCACCAAGGCCGACTGAAATCCCCCGACGACGGCGCCGGACCCGGTCCGGCGCCGTCGTCGTACCCGGAAAACCCGGTGTGCGGCGGGGGCGGCCGTTGCTACGGTCGCGCGGTCCCGACCCCGGGAGGGCCGATGCCGCGGTACTACGTGACCGCCTCGCACCTGGACGCGGTGCGGGCCGACGTGCTGGCCCGCCACCGCCGCCTGCGGGGCGACCGGGTGCGCTTCCTGCTGGTCTCGCCGGACCGCGACCCCCGCGACCTGCTGGCGCTGTCGTCCACCGACCTCGCCGGCGCCGACGACCCCGGGCACCGGGTGGGCGTGGAGCGGCTGTGGCGGGCCTGCGCGGCGGCCGGTGACCTGCGCCGGGCGGGGGAGGGGTGGTACTTCCGGCTGTCCCGGTACGGCGGGCGGCTGCGGGAGCTGGTCGCCGGCGGCGGGCTGCGGGTCGAGCCGGTCGGGAGCCGGGACGCGGTGCTGGCGCTGCTGGGCGCCGGGGTGGTCGACGTGCGGGCCGACGGCCCGGCCGGGACGGGCGTCCCCGTGCCCGACGACCCCGGTCGGGTGATGGCGCCGTGGTGGGACGCGGCGGTCGGCCTGACCGGCCTGGGCAACGGCCCGAACCCCCGGCGCTGGTGGCTGGAGGGCGACCGGCGGGTGCACGTGGTGGGCGCGGACGACCTGCACCGCCACGCCCTGCTCTGGCCCGCGGTGCTGCTGTCGGCCGGGCTGCCGCCGCCCACGGACGTCTGCGCCCACCCCACCGGGCCGGACCTCGCCCGGCAGGCCCGGCGGCACGGCGCGGACGCGGTGCGGTGGTGGCTGCTGCGCGACGGGACCGCCGACGACCGCGTCGCCCGCCTGGCCGCCGCCGAGCTGTCGGGCGTGCTGGGCGACCTGGTCGACCGCACCACCACCATGGTCCACCGCTACCGTGGCGGCCGACCGCCCGCGGCCGGCCTGCTGCCCGGCGCGGACGCCCTGCTCGCCGCCTGCCGGGACGCGCCGGGGCGGGTGGACGACGCGCTCGCCGCCTTCGACTTCCGGGCGGCCACCGACGCGGTGTGGCGGGTCGTCGTGACGGCCCGCCGCTACGCCGACCAGGCCCGGCCGTGGGACCTGGCGCGCGCCGAGCGGGCCGGTGACCGCGACGCCGGGGAACGGCTCGACGCGGTCCTGGCCGCCCTGCTCACGGCCTGCCGCGCCCTGGCGACGGAGCTGACGCCGTTCCTGCCGACGCTGGCGGCCGGGATCGCGGGGCAGTGCATCACGCTGACGGAGTCGCTGGCCGCGCCCCGCGCCCTGTTCCCGCGCCGGTGAAGCGAGGGGCCGACGACGCGAGGGCTCGGTGAGCGAGGGCCGCTGATGCGAGGGCTCGCGGTGACGCCGGCGCCTTTCGACGCGTTGGCCGGCGTCCCGCGGTGGCGCGAGGCCCGGTGAGCGAGGGCAGGGCCGCAGGGACGCGAGGGCAGAGCCGCAGGTGGCCGTACGAGGGTCCCGGGAGGGTTCCCGGGCCCCGGAAGCCCCGGACGCGGCAGCCGCGCGCCCAGCTCCCGCACGGCCCACCCCGATGCACCCCTAGCAGCGCCCCTACCCGCCGATCGCCCCCGCCGACCCTCCCCCGGAAAGCCGAAGGCCCCCGGGACCGCGGTCCCGGGGGCCTCGTGCACGCCGGATCGCTCAGGCGTTGGGGCGCTTCCCGTGGTTGGCGCCGCCCTTCTTGCGGTCGCGGCGCTTGCGGGCACGCTTCGACATGGGGTTCTCCTAGTGCTCGAACTACCTCACGTCAGTGTGGCACGACCCCTGAACCGCACATCACGGGGCCTGAATCGTGGTTGGATTGACACCGAGCGAAGGAGGGCCATGGCCGAGGAGATCCGTGCCGAGATCGTCGCCAACGTGGCGCAGATCGCCGTCAAGGAGGGCGACGAGGTCGACCACGAGACGACCGTCGTCGTGCTGGAGAGCATGAAGATGGAGATCCCCGTCCTCCCGGAGGGTTCCGGCAGGATCACCCGCATCGCGGTCGCGACCGGCGACGTGGTGCAGGAGGGCGACCTGATCGCGGTGGTGGAGTAGCTGTCCACGCTCACCGACCTGCTCGCCGAGCACACCAAGCTCTCCGGCGCCGCCGTCGACCACCTGCAGCTGGTGGTCGCGGAGTGGCAGCTGCTGTCGGACCTGAGCTTCGCCGACTTCCTCATGTGGGTGCCGCTGGACGACCGCGAGTTCCTCTGCGTCGCCCAGGCCAGGCCGACCACGGCGCCCACGGCGCACCCGGAGGACGTCGTGGGCAGCGCGGTCGACGTCGACGAGCACCCGCAGCTGCGGCGCGCCATCACCGAGCAGCGGATCTGCCGCGAGGAGGACCCGCGCTGGCACCTGGGGGTGCCGGTGCGCCGCGAGGCCATCCCGGTCAAGCGCAACGACGAGGTCATCGCGGTGCTCAGCCGCAACACCAACCTGGCGGTGCCGCGCGTGCCGAGCCCGCTGGAGATCTCCTACCTGGGCAGCGCCGCGGACCTGTGCCAGATGATCTCCGACGGCACGTTCCCGACCACCGAGCCGTCCCCGGACGTGCACACGAGCCCGCGCGTCGGTGACGGCCTGATCCGCCTGGACGCCTCGGGCGCGGTGGTGTTCGCCAGCCCCAACGCGCTGAGCGCCTACCACCGCATGGGCCACGCGTCCGACCTGGTGGGCGTGCACCTGGCGCCGCTGACGCGGTCGCTGATCGGGGACCCGTTCGACGCCACCGAGGTCGCCCAGCGCATCCGGGCGGCGCTGGACGGGCAGCCGTCGATGCGCATCGAGGCCGAGTCGCGCCGGGGCGCCGCGGTGTTGTTCCGCGCCCTGCCGCTGCGGCCGCGGGGCAGCGCGGCGGGCGCGCTGGTGCTGTGCCGGGACGTCACCGAGGTCCGCCGCCGCGACCGCGCCCTGATGTCCAAGGACGCGACGATCCGCGAGATCCACCACCGGGTGAAGAACAACCTGCAGACCGTGGCCGCGCTGCTGCGGCTGCAGAGCAGGCGGACCAGCAGCGAGGAGGCCCGGGAGGCGCTGGCCGAGTCGGTCCGCCGGGTCACCTCCATCGCCCTGGTGCACGAGACGCTGTCGATGTCGGTGGACGAGCGGGTGGACCTCGACGAGGTCGTGGACAAGGTCATCCCGATGATGTCCGACGTCGCGGCCACCGAGTCGCAGGTGGTGGTGCGCCGGGACGGCCCGTTCGGCATCGTGCCCGCCGAGCTGGCCACGCCGCTGGTGATGGTGCTGACCGAGCTGGTGCAGAACGCGTTCGAGCACGCCTACGCGGCCGGCCAGCGCGGCGAGGTCGTGGTGCACGCCGAGCGGTCGGCGAAGTGGCTGGACGTGGTGATCTCCGACGACGGCAAGGGCCTGCCCCAGGGCTTCTCGCTGGAGCGCACCGACCGGCTCGGGCTGCAGATCGTCCGGACGCTGGTGGAGTCCGAACTCCGGGGCTCGCTGAGCTTGCGGCGCCGGCCCAAAGGCGGTACAGAGGCGGTCCTGCGCGTGCCCCTGAGGGCGCGGCGTTAGACTGCTCCCGTGCACACGTGACTGCCCACCTCAGCGGGGTCACGTGGTCATGCGGGAGGGTGTGCAACAAACGAGAGGCCCGACACCTGGCACGGTGTCGGGCCTCTCGCTTTGAGTACTGCTCGTTCGGCTCAGGCGTTGCTGCGAGCCCGGGTGCGAGCGTTGCGGCGCTTGAGGGCGCGGCGCTCGTCTTCGCTCATCCCGCCCCACACGCCGGCGTCCTGGCCGCTCTCCAGCGCCCACGCGAGGCAGTCGGAGACGACGGGGCAACGGCGGCAGACGGTCTTCGCCTCGGCGATCTGCAGGAGCGCAGGACCGCTGTTCCCCACGGGGAAGAACAGCTCGGGGTCCTCGTCGCGGCAGATCGCGCGGTGGCGCCAGTCCATTGGAACTACTCCTCAGCTAGGCGCGCGAGGGCGCGCCGGTCGTCAGCGGTCGGTTTTGGGGTGCTTGTGAATGCTTTCACGAACGGCTGGGATGTCAAGGGTTTAGCACTAACCCGGTGAGTGAACTCACCCGAAAGATCGACCGAGTTCACCTGGGCTTTCACGCAGCGGCACCTGGGCGGGCCACTACGTCGCGGATGGGTAGCGCGACGGTAACGCCGAGGTCACACGGCCACCGTCAGCGCGCCCGGCGCGCTGGTGAACTCCACCTCGGTGCACGGGCCGAGCAGGTCGCCGTCGACCTGCAGGTTGACGGCCTCGCGGCTCGTCACCCGGACGTACTCGACGTCGTCCCGCCGAAGCAGGTTCGCCCCCTTGGGGTTCCCATCGGTCGCCAAAAGATGCGCGACATAGCGGAGTACGGTCGGCAAACCCATCCCGTGCAGGGCGAACAGGCCCAGACCGCCGTCGAAGGACGTGCTCGGGTTGAGCCGGATCGCCTTGTCGCCGAGGTAGGTCCACGGGTCGGTGTTCGACACGAACGCCAGCCGCACGTCCTCGAACGCGGGCTCGCCGGGCACCTGCACGGTCAGGCTCGCGGGGGCGTGGCGCTGGTTGAAGTAGCTGGTCAGGGCGGTGCGGGCGTAGAGGCCCGGTGACGCCTGCCTGCCCTTGGCGCGCTGGTGCTCGACGCCGGCGACGACGTCGGCGTCCCAGCCGACGCCCGCGTTGAAGGTGAACCAGCGGTCGTGGTCGTGGCCCGCGCCGGCGGAGGCCACCTTGCCGAGGCTGACCCGGCGGCTGGTGCCGTGCTCGATGGCCTGGAGCAGGCGGTAGGTCGCCTCGACCGGGTCGCGGGGCAGGCCGAGGGCGCCCGCGAAGACGTTGGCCGAGCCGCCCGGGACGACGCCCAGCAGCGGCAGGTCCGGCCGCGCGCCACCGCGCAGCACGCCGTTGACCACCTCATTCACCGTGCCGTCGCCGCCGTGCGCGACCACCAGGTCGTACCCGTCCACGACGGCGCGCGCGGCGGCGTCCGCCGCGTGCCCGCGGTAGTCCGTCTCGACCACGTCGAGCTTCACCTCGCTGGCCAGCGCGTGCGCGAGCACGTCGCGGCCGGCAGGCGTCGTCGCCGTCGCCTGCGGGTTGACCACCAGAAGTGCGCGCACCCCTGCAGGGTAGGACAGCGCGTGACCTGCGTCAGATCACGTGTCACCCGGTAGGGGCGTTTAGCGCGCACGCAAGTGGCCCAGATCTCCTTTCACGCGTCGCACTGCGGAGCGTCTGCGACAAGTGCACCCCGGCCCGACCGCCGGCTCGCCGAAGACTGCCCTTGATCCTCTCCCCTGGTGCGGTCGAACGGGACTCGCCAACCGGGTGGCCTACGATGCGTGACGAGTACTCACGGTGAGGAAAGGTCCAGCGTGTCGAACCGGGAGCGGGTGCCCGCGGCGGTCCGGGTGGCCGGTGCGTTGACGTCGTTGCAGGCCCTCGTCGGGCTGGCGTTCGCGGTCGCGCTGGTGGTGCGGGCCTTCAGCGCGGTCAACCCGGGCGGGGTGGTCGGCGAGGCGGTCTACTTCACCGTCCTGTCGGGTGGCGTGGGCGTGGCCGGGGTCGGCCTGGTGCTGGGCAAGCGCTGGGGGACCACGCCGGCGTTCGTCGTCCAGCTGCTCCTGCTGGGCGTGGCCTGGTACATGTACGGGCCGTCCGGGCAGCAGCTGTGGGGCGCGCTGGTCGGCGCGTACTCGCTCGTCATCGTGGTCCTGCTGTTCACCCCGCAGGTGCGGCGGTGGGCGGCCGGACTGGACGAAGCGGACGAGTAGGACATTCGGGGGCAGACCATCGGCTGTGCGTTCGCCGACTAACGGCGGGTGGTCTCCGTCACCTGAACGAGTGACGCTGTGCGTGGTGAATTCACCACTCCCTGCGTTCGTTGAGGTGACGAATCCATGCGACTCAATCGCGTCCTGCACGCGGTGGTCGGAGCAGCCGCCGCGCTGCTGTCCCTGACGGCGGTCGTGCCGGCGGCCTCCGCCGCGCCCGCCGCCGTCGAGCCGTACATCATCGGCGGCGGCACGGCGACCGACGCCCCCTGGGCGGCCCGCCTGTTCCGCAACGGCCAGCAGAACTGCTCGGCCACCATCATCGCGCCGACGTGGGTCCTGACCGCGCAGCACTGCGTGGCGTCCTCGGGCACCTACACCTTCCGGATCGGCAGCCTGGACCAGACCACCGGCGGCACCCTGGCCACCGCCACCCAGATCATCCAGCACCCGTCGGTGGACCTGGCGCTGGCGCGGCTGGACCGGTCGGTGTCGGCCACCTACGCGCCGCTGGGCACCACCACCGCGGTTCAGGTCAACCAGACCGTGCAGCTCTACGGCTGGGGCGCCACGTGCACCAACCAGCCGGAGATCAACTGCCAGGCCCGCTACCTGAAGTACGCCAACACGCGCGTGACGTCGGTCAACGGCCGCGACTACCGCGGCGGCATCGCGATCTCGGTGACGCGCGTCGACGGCATCGCCGCCGGCGGCGACTCGGGCGGCCCGATGTTCGCCACCAGCCCGGTCGACGGCCGCCGCTACCAGGTCGGCGTGGCCTCCACCAGCGACCGCTCCTCGCGGTCCAACTACACCGCCGTCACCCGCTACCGCGACTGGATCCGCTCCTACGCCGGCGTGTGACCGCGGCACCCCCGGCCGGGGGAGCGGGCCCCCCTTCGCCCGCACTCCCCCCGGCCGGGGCCTCGCGGTTTGGTCGGAGGGGCGTCCACCAGTAACAATCACCCTGCGTGTTCACGTTTGGCGGATGGACACGAACGGAGTAGCCAGATACGGTCTGGCAGGCGTTCGCGCCGCTCCGGGTGCCGTGCAGGGTGAGGTGCGCAGTGCAGAACCCCCCGAGATGGGTGTCGACGACCGGTGACGTCGAGCGCCCCAACGTGGCCCGGTTGTTCGACTACTACCTGGGCGGGGCCCACAACTTCGCGGTCGACCGCGAGTTCGCCGAGCAGTCCATGCCGCAGATCCCGACCGCCCAGATGGTCCAGCACTCCCGCGCGTTCCTGCGGCGCGCGGTGCGCGCGTGCGTGGCGGCGGGCATCCGGCAGTTCCTCGACCTGGGCTCGGGCATCCCGACCGCGGGCAACGTGCACGAGGCCGCCCAGCAGGTCGACCCGACGTGCCGCGTGGTGTACGTGGACAACGAGCCCGCGACCGTCGCGCACAGCCGCGCCATGCTGCGGGACAACCCGAGCGCGGCGATCGCCGAGGTCGACGTCCGCGACGTCGGCGCGGTGCTGTCCTCGCCCGAGGTGCGCGGCCTGCTCGACCTGAGCCGGCCGGTGGCCGTGCTGATGGTCGGGATCCTGCCGTACCTCACCGACGCCGACCGGCCGGCCGAGCTGGTGGCCCGCTACCGGGACGCGGTCGTCGACGGCAGCTACCTGGTGGTCAGCCACCTGACCGCCGACGAGCAGCCGGAGATGGTGGAGAAGCTGGTCGGGGTGGCCGGGGAGACGCTGTCGCCGATCGTGGCGCGGTCCAAGGCCGAGCTGGAGCCGGTGTTCGCGGGGTTCGAGCTGCTGGAGCCGGGGCTGGTGCTGGCCGCCCGGTGGCGCGGCGAGGGCGAGCCGGAGGGCGGCGCGGAGGCGGTCGCCTACGGGGCCGTCGGGGTGAAGCGCCCGTCCGGTCCCGGGCGGTGAGCGCGGGGGCCGGCCCGGGGCGCCCGCGGCCGTGCCGGCTCACCGGCGCCTGGGCGCGTGCCCCTCGGTGAGCAGCCGCGCCTGTTCCCGCAGCACGTCGACGGTGCGGGCGACCCAGTCCGCGATGACCCGCTGCTCCTCGGGCGAGTAGCGGGCGGACAGCTCCGCCATCGCGGCGCTCAGCCCCGCGAAGACCCCGCCGAACGCGCCGGGTACCGCGCTGATCACCACGCGCCTGCGGTCGCCGGGGTCGGGTTCGCGGCGCACCAGGCCCGCCCGCTCCAGCCGGTCGGCGACGCCGGTGACCGCGCCGGGCGTCAGGTTGATCCGCTTGGCCAGCTCGCCCGCCGTCATCGGGCCCTCGGCGGAGATCAGGGCCAGGGCGCGCTGGTCGACCGCGCCCACCCCCAGCCGGGCGCCCACGGCCTCGTGGAAGGCCACCACAGCGGTGCTCAGCTCGCGCCCGTGGTCGCGTCCGTGGTCGCGTCCGTCCATGCCGGGCACTTTACCTCTCCAGACATTTCAGTACACTGAACTAAAATATTCGGAGTGCTGAAGGGATGGGGATGTCGGAGCTGAGGTTGGCGCTGGAGGCGCCGAGGTGGGCGGCGCGGTTCTACGCGCGGCACTGGCCGGTGGTCGTCGGGCTGTCCCTGGTGGGGTCCGTGCAGCGGCTCGTGGCGGTGAACTGGGGCGTGCCGGATGGCCTGGCGTTCGCGTCCGAGGTGGTCGTGATGGCCGCGCGGGTGGCGCTGGTGGTCGTGGTGTGGCGCCTGGCGATGCGCGACGAGCGGCCCCGGTGGGCCAACGTTCGCACGTTCGTGTCACACCACTGGCCGTCGCTGGTGTGGCAGGCCGTGCTGCTGGGCGTGGCGTTCCTGGTGGCGGACGTGGTGCTGGAGCGGGTGGTCGGCGACCTGCTGTTCGACTCGTCGCCGACCTACCTGGCCGTGCTGCTGTTCGTGAAGAACCCGACCGTCATCGCTTACACGTTCGTGTGGTGGATCGGGCTGATCCGGCAGGCCGCGGTCAGCCGGCCTGCCCCAGTTGGGTGAGGGCGTCGTCGGTGAGGCGGAAGACGGTCCACTCGTCCAGCGGCACCGCGCCGAGGGACTTGTAGAAGCCGATCGACGGGGCGTTCCAGTCGAGCACCGACCACTCCAGGCGGGCGTAGCCGCGCTCGACGCACTCCTCGGCCAGGGCCTGGAGGAGGGCGCGGCCCAGCCCGGAACCGCGGTGGGCGGGCTGGACGTAGAGGTCCTCCAGGTAGATGCCGTGCTCGCCGCGCCAGGTGGAGAAGTTCAGGAACCACAGGGCGGTGCCGACGACCAGGCCGCCCTCCTCGGCCACGTGCCCGAAGAGGGCGGCGCCGGGCCGGAACAGGGCGTCGTGCAGCTGCTCGGCGGTGATCAGGCACTCGTGGCGCAGGCGCTCGTACTCGGCCAGCTCCTCGACCAGGCCCACGATCGCCGGCACGTCGTCCGGGTGGGCGCGGCGCACGCGCGGGTCAGTCAACGCCGACCTCCCAGGCCGGGACGTTGAGCCGGCGCACCTGGGGGTCGCCGCGCTCGTCGCCCAGGACGGTGGTGCCCGCCGGGTCCAGCCCGAAGTGCACGCCCTGGTTCGGCGGGAGGCCCAGCCAGGCGGCGATGAGCACGCGGCTGAAGTGGCCGTGGCCGACGATCACCACGTCACCGCCCGCGAGGGCCCGGCGGGCCCGGTCGAGCACGGCGGTCGCGCGCTCGTGCACCTGCCGCTCGGTCTCGCCGTTGGGCGACGGGTGCGTCCACACGGTCCAGCCGGGGACGGTCTCGCGGATCTGCGGGGTGGTCAGGCCCTCGAAGTCGCCGTAGTCCCACTCGCGCACGTCCTCGGTCCGCTCGACCTCGTGCAGCCCGGCCAGCTCGGCGGTGCGCCAGGCCCGCCGGCGCGGGCTGGCGAGCACGAGGGCGGGCGGCCGGTCCGTGGCGCGCAGCCGGGCGAGCACCGCACCCGCGCGGCGGGCCTGCTGCACGCCGGTGTCGGTGAGCGGGATGTCGGTGCGCCCGGTGTGGCGGCCGCTCTCGGACCACTCGGTCTGGCCGTGGCGGAGCAGGTAGACGTGTGACGTCACGGTGGTGATCTTACGGGCGGGGTGTCCGGTTCGCCGGGGTCGTCGGCTACCCCCGCGGGTCGCGCCCCGGCCGCACCGCGTCCATCACGCGCGTCGAGGCGGTGTCGAGGAACCTCGTCCCGATCTGCTGGGCGTACCCGAGCACGACCGCGGCCAGTGCGAGGCCCTCCTGGCTGGTCACGACGTTCGAGACGGCGAGCGCCCCGGTGCCCACCATCGCCACGCCCAGCGCCG
Source organism: Saccharothrix syringae (assembly GCF_009498035.1). Taxonomy (NCBI): domain Bacteria; kingdom Bacillati; phylum Actinomycetota; class Actinomycetes; order Pseudonocardiales; family Pseudonocardiaceae; genus Saccharothrix; species Saccharothrix syringae. Next base: position 10,014,901 of record NZ_CP034550.1, on the reverse strand, counting down.
CGAACACGGCGCCCAGGAGGAACTTCACGATGGCCAGGTACCCGCTGAGCGTGTAGGGCGCGGGGCTCGGTTCGAGCCTGAGGAGCGACTGGACGGTGGCCACCGCGGCGCCGAGGGTGCCGAGCAGGTAGACGAACCAGATGTCGCCGTTGTCGTCCGTGCCGAGGCAGTACCTGTCGTCGGGCGGCTTGTCCAGGCACATGGGCAGCAACGCCGGGTCGGACGACACGACGGCGCCCAGGGCGATCGTGAGGGTGAACAGGATGACGCCGGTGACGATGAGCTTGTTCCGGTGCCCGCGCAGCGCCCGGTGCCGGTCGTCGGACGCCTCGAAGGCGGCGCGCAGCGCGTTCCCGACGACCAGGCCGACCGGGGCGCCGGTGCCACCCGCGGGGTCGATCCGGTCCAACGCCTCCCGCCGCCGGTCGTCGGCGGGGAGGTACTTCGACACCCAGGCGCCGAGGGCGGGCAGGCACGCCTCCGGGTCGGCCGCGGCGCGCAGCCCCAGGATGGTGGCCTCCGCGTCGTGCAGGGCGCGCCAGGTGCGCTCCACGTCCCAGCCGGACCACCACCTGCGCACGAGGTGCTTCTTGCCGGGGGTGGTCAGCAGGACGTGGCGCGCCTCCTGCAATGCCCGTTGGGCGGATCTCGGGTTTCCGAGCGCCTCGCTCTCGTCCTCCAGCCACCGCAGCCGTGCCGCCGCGCCGACGCGCCAGTCGCTCGCCTTGGCGTTGTTCAACGCGGTGAGGAGTTCTCGGTCGTGCTCTGCTGCCCTCGGTGCGGTCATCGCGTCACCTCGCAGGTGGAACGGGTTGTGCGAGAGGGGTCGCGCGTGGTCGCGGGGCATTAGCCCGGTTTGCGGAACCGTTACCCGACGCGTTTCGCGACTTGGCCGAGCGTGGCGGTGGGATCACACGGCGAATACCGCCACGGTCGGCTGCGGAACTGGTCCGCTCAGGCCGTCCGCTACGCCGCGACCCGCACCGCTCCGGCCGTGAATGTTTCTTCGCTCTCCGCTTCGGCGTCGTCGAGCATGCTCAGCCACACCACACGCGCGGTGAGGCCGTCTTCCTCGCGGTGGTAGAAGCCCACCGCGCTCTCCATGCACGACAGCGTGAACGTGAAGTCCCGGCCGTCGTTGGACAACATCACCACCCTGTCCTCGAACGCCATCCCGTAGGCCGCGACATGCGCGTTCACGCACCGGCCGTACTCCTGCACCACCGCGAACAACCGCGGCGCGCCCCGCTGGGCCAGGTAGTCACCCAGAACCCGGAACGACGCCTCATCACACACCGGCGGCAACTGCTCGACACCACTCACTGGTTGACCGCCTTGGCCACGTCGTCCGGCGTCGTGCCGACCACCGTCGCCAGCGCCTCGCACCGATCGGCGAACGCCGGCGCGGCACCGGCCAACTCCCGCGCGAAGCGGATAACAGGCTGCGTGCCTTTCTCCCGGTCGGCGATCTGCAGAGCCAACCGCGCGTCGGACGAGATCACCGGGGACGGGTGTCCCTGTGCGTGCTCGGCCAGTGCCGCCTCCTCCTCGGTCTGGAGGAGCATGTACAACCCCATTGGCCTCACCTCCGCGTATGTCTGGTGCTTGCCGGATCAGATTCACGCGAAAGGAAGATCGAACCCATACCAGCGACCACTGGTACTAGTGGGATCACCACTATCCCCAGGTCAGTCAGTAATCGTCGGACTACACTCCGAAGTGGTCGAGGGTTGCGGCAGGGGGTGGACAGAGGAGTGGGCACGTTCAAACGGCGCTGCCGCACCTGTGACACGCTCCTGGCCAGTGACAACCGGGGCATTCAATGTGGGAAGTGCGCTGCGGCTTCTACACTCAGCGCCCCCGCGCTGCCGCGTGAGTTCTGGACGCAGCCGGCCCTGCGCGAGGCGTTCGAGTCCCGCAGCATCGGCGAGGTCTTCCGCGCCTACCGCAAGGCCCAGAACCCCACCGTCTCACAGACCACCCTCGCGGCCTGGCTCGACCTCACCCAGGGCCGGGTCAGCGAAATCGAACGCACCCGCCGCCCGGTCACCGACCTCGAACGCCTCGAACGCTGGTGCAACGCCCTCCACGTGCCCCACCACCTGCGGTGGTTCAACGGCGGAGTGCGGGAAGTCCACGACGTCCAGGAGCTGTACGCCAGCCGCACAGTGGACCCGAGTCCCGCATTCTCGACTCAGCCGACGTGGGCGCCGGTCGACCAGGGTAGCACGGCCGGCCCACAAGAGCTGGACATCGTCCACGTAGCCATCCCGCGCCTACGCCGTGCACTCGACATCCTCGATCTACCCGACGACGGCCCCACCCGCAGCCTTGCCGAGCTGCGCGCCGACGTCGCCCTGATGAACGAACACCGCCTCGAAGCGCGCTACGGCGAACTGGTCCGCCACCTACCCGGCCTGATCGGCGAACTGGCCCGCGCCCGCCAGCTCCTGGCCGCCGACGACCGCCGCCAGGCCGCTTCCCTGCTCACCCTGGCCCTGCGCGCCGCCGACGGCGTGGCCTACAAGTACCGCTACTTCGACCTGTCGGCTCGCCTGATCGACCTCATGCGCACGACAGCCCAGGAATCCGAGGACCCGCTGTTGCCCGCGGCGGTGTCCTACGTGCGCACCGAGACGTTCTTCGCCAGTGGCGACCTCCACGCCGCCGCCCGCGCCCTCGACCTGGCCGCCGACCAGATCCCCACCCGCAACCTCAAGCAGGCCCCGACCGCAGCCGCGTTCGGCGCTCTCCACATGCGCGCCGCGGTCGTGGCCGCCCGAGCGGGCAAAGCCGACATCGCAGCCGACCACCTGCTCACCGCCCGCTACGCCATCCATGCGGCACCCGAAGGCGTCTACCACGGCACCGCGTTCGGCCCTGCCTCACTGCGCATCCACGAGCTTGCCGTAGCCGCCGAGCTGCGCGACCCGGCAGGCATCCAACGCGCGGCCACCTGGCAGCCCCCGCGGGAACTCCCCGCAGAACGCCGCTCGCACTACTACATCGACCTGGCCCGCGCCCAGCTCGACCTCGGCCACCACGAAGACGCCTACGTCTGCCTCCAGGCCGCCCGTCAAGCTGCCCCCGAACACACCCGAGCCCACCCGCAGGTACGCCAAGCCCTGTCGGTGCTGCTGCGCACCCACCCGTCACTCAGCACCGGCCTGCTGGACCTGGCGGCTTGGGCCGGCGCTCGCTGAACAGGCACGCTTAGGTGCCGGCTATGGCGCGGTCAGCAGCTTGGGCAGGTCGTGCAGGGAGTCGATCACCCAGTCGGCATCGCGGCGCACCAACGGGTCATCAGCCCACAGGTAACCCCACGGTCCGCGCCGGATCAACGCCGTACGCAGCCCGGCAGCTTTGGCGGCCACGACGTCGTTGTCCCGGTGATCACCGACGTAGAGCACGTCAGCGGCAGTAGCCGCAGGGGCCATCTCCACGACCCGCTCGAAGAACTCCGGGGCTGGCTTGGCCACACCCCACTCACCAGACGTCGCGAGGCCGTCCACCGGCAGATTCAGCCCGCGCAGCAGCTCAGCCGCGCGAACGGTCTGATTACCTGCGACGCCCACCCACAGCCCAAGTTCACGCAGCCGCGCCAGGCCGGTCCGCGCGTCCGGGTACAAGTCGCCGTCCTCGATACGCTCACCCACCCCAGCCTCTTCCCGCAACCGCCGCTCGTGAGCAACGTCGAACCCGGGCCGGAAGTACTGGAATGTCTCGGCGTTGTCCCGCCCCGCCGCGGTAACCGCGCCCAGCACCGTGGAGAAGGTGTGCCGGGACACCCCGATCCAGTCGGCCCAGGCACCCCACTCCCGGGAGTCGTCCAGCAAGGTCTCACCCACGTCGAACACCACCGCGGTCACCATGCCCCTACTCCTACGTCATCAGCGCCCTAGGTGCGACAACCCCCCGCCTGGTACATGCCCGACTAGCGTAACCTTGGTGTTCAGAGTTTCTTTTCTGCATTTGGAAAACGAGCTTATGGTCGCCAAAGTGTCAGGTCGTGAGGTGTCTTCCCCGCGCGCGCGGAGGTGGGTCGGCCCACGCCAGCCGCCTAGAGGTCGAGCTGGCAGCTTTCTCGCGCAGACGGGTCGGCGACTGCTAAGAAAGCCTGGTAGTCGCCGGGCAGTCCTTACCTCCGATCGAGCCGACGCTTTCAGCCACACCGATTAGAAGCGAGTGTCAGGTGATCGACCTGACAGCTCTGGGCACGGCGTTCGGCTGCCGCGCCTGTGGACAGCTCAACGCCTGACGGCGTCGACCAGTCCACAGGCTTGCCTGCGGAACACGTACGGAGAGCGTGCCTCTGCGATCGGCTACGGGGAGAACCGGCGGGTCATTGGTTGGCCTTTATTTCATGCTGCCGATCCCGTGTGGGAATCGCGCGGTAGAACTATATGTGCTCTGTAAGCGGAGAGGTGGTAGTCCTCAGTCTTAGGGTAAGTGCAGAAGAATGATTGTGACAGTGAATATCGGGCGCCCTCGGTAGTGGGGGCGAAATCGGCTATTCCACTAGTTCCCAACTTCCGCAACGCTCGCTGGTGAAGCTGCCGTCGGTGGGGCTGATGGTGACAGTGATCGACTTGGCATGGGTTGCGAAATTGTTGTCGATGATCTCGCCGTCATCGCGAGTCCGCTCCCAGTAGCAGTCGTCCACGCTGCCGGTGGTGCGGTAGGTGCCGGGTTTCACCTGTCCTTTTTCTGTTCCTACTTCGTAGGTTCCGCTGCGGAGCGGCACCTTGCCCTCGACGACGTTCTGAAGAGCTTTTTGGTGCTCTGGGCAAAGAAGTGGGATTCCGATCTTGAACACTTCAAGATGCTGAGGGTCGCTGCTCTGGCCGCTAAGAAACTCGGTCGGCGTGAGGATGCTTGTGTTGCTCAAGCTTCGACAGATGTCCGTTACCATGGCCGAGGGGGATTCGTAGATCGAACTAATTGTCGACTTCAGCCCGGCTTGCTCAACGGCCAGGTCGACCTTCTCCTGCGGGGTCCGCTCGGCACTTCGTACGTACAGGGTGGCCTCTGCTGAGGTGCGAGAAGCGACCACGGACACCACCCGCCACGCGGAGAGTTGGTCGACCACTGGCTCTTGCTGAGTCCCGTCCTTTCGGACGGTTACCGTATAACCCTTCCCTTCCAGGGACGTCTTGGTTGCATCGGCCAGTTGATCGAAGTAGCTCTTTGTGTCAACGAAGGGTGCACGAGGGGGTGTCGTCGTGGTCGTGATGCTGCTTGACGTTGCCGGAGGGGAAGATTGCGTCGAACTGCTGCTCTCGCTACAAGCGGACAGTGTCAGTGTTGTGAACAGTAACAAGATGGGCAGGGTGTGAAGCGGTCGCAGCATCGTGATTCACCTCGGGCGGCGCGTGTCCGGCTCGTCCGGCGGGACTCCGGATGCGGACCCTGTCGTGATTGCGCTGATCGGCGTTACAGATGCTCGCGCTGACTCGAACGGATCGGGTCTGTCAAGTCGGCCGCTAGGAGGTTTGGGGCGGTAAGTGAACCCGAGCATTTGTCGCGTTCGACTGTGTCGCAGTCCTGCCGGGGCTGTCCAACGCGGACCGTCCTGGGCCGTCTTGGGCCGCTGGGAGACGCTCGATAGCGACAGCGGATGCAAAACAGCGCTGGCCAGCGGGAGGAACCCCGCTGGCCAGCGCCGCGTTCGCGCAGGTGGTCAGGCCGCCTGCTTGGTCTCCCAGAAGATCTTGTCGATCTGGGCGATCAGGTCGAGCAGCTCCTGCCCCTTGGCCGGGTCCATGGAACCCTTGGCGCCGGCCGCGCCGGCGGCCTTCGTGGCCCGGTTGAACAGGTCGTGCAGCTCGGGGTACTTCTCGAAGTGCGGCGGCTTGAAGTAGTCGGTCCACAGCACCCACAGGTGGTGCTTGACGAGCTCCGCGCGCTGCTCCTTGATCAGCAGGGCCCGCGTGCGGAACTCCGGGTCCTCGTTCGCCTGGTACTTCTCCTGGATCGCCTTGATCGACTCCGCCTCGATCCGAGCCTGAGCCGGGTCGTACACACCGCACGGGAGGTCGCAGTGCGCGGTGGCCTCCAGGAGTGGGCGGCGGAGTGAACGGATGCGCGACAGAAGTCGCATCTTTCCTCCCTGACAGTGGATGCTCCGACGTGCGGAACCCTACTCCGGGGGCTTGGCGCGGGCAGGTGGAGGTGATCGTTGGCACGGGACGAGGTGAACCCGTTGCCGCTGGTTCGGGTGGTCGGGGCCTCCATGGTGCCCACCCTCCGCAGCGGTGACGTGGTGCTGGTGCGGTTCGGGCGGCGGCCGCGAGTGGGGGACGTGGTGCTGGTCAGGTGGGCCGGGCGGCCCGGGCAGTTGTCGGTCAAGCGGGCCGTTCGGGTCGAGGGGGACGGGTGGCACGTGGAGGGGGACAACCCGTTCGGCACGACCGACTCGCGCTCGCTCGGGCCCGCCCAGGTGGTGGGCACGGTGCGGTTCCGGGTCTGGCCCCGGCCGCGTCGGGTGCGGTGATCCGTCGGCCCGGTGATCCGTCGGCCCGGTGACCCGTCTGCCCGGTGACCCGCCGGCCCGGTGACCCGCCGGCCCGGAGGGTCTGCCCGAATTGCCGCCGGGGCTGCCCGAACTACCCCCGCAGCCGCTCGTACCAGGCCACGCACGCCTCGTACGTCGGCAGCACGCCCGCGGCCCTCGCCTCCTCCAGCGTCGGCGCCGCCGCGTCCTTCTCCGACAGCACCGGCTCGACGTCGGCCGGCCACGGCAGCCCCAGCGACAGCGGCTGGACGGCGCGCTCGGCCTTCGGGTTGAACCCCTCCGAGCACAGGTACGACGTGACCGACCCGTCCTCCAGCGCCATCAGCGCGTGCCCGAGCCCCTCGGGCAGGTACAGCGCGTTGAACCGGTCGGGCGACAGCTCCACCGCCTCCCACTCGCCGAACGTCGGCGACCCGACCCGCAGGTCGACCACGACGTCCAGCAGCCGACCGCGCGGGCAGTGGACGTACTTGGCCTGCCCGGGCGGCACGTCGGCGTAGTGCAGCCCCCGCACCACGCCCCGCGCGGACTCGCTGTGGTTGGTCTGCGCCACCCGCAGCGGGTGGCCGACCGCCGCGACGAACGCCGCCTCCTGGAACGGCGCGACGAACAGACCTCGGTTATCCGGGAATACCGAAGGGGTGAACTCGAACGCGCCGGGGATTTTCAGCTCACGTGCCTGCATGCGCACACCTTAGGTCCCGGCCGGTCTTTACCGATCCTGCCTGCGGAAACTGACCGGTCGGCCCAAAAAACCGGACGTACGTCCTGGGAAGGCGCCTCTGACCTGCGAAAAGACTGTGATCCCCGTCGCAGACAGCGGCCGTCGTCGCTGTCATGCTTGCCCGCACACCGCTCCTTGGTGGCGCGTGCAGACCGCGTGCGCCCGACCGCAGCCAGGCCCCGTCGACCCGCGTGACAACGCTGGTCCCGGTGCGCCACCGCCAATTGCGCACCGCAGGAGGGACTCCCGATGACCGCATTGAACGACCAGCCGCTGAAAACCGCGGAACTCACCGACGACGAGATCTTCGGCGCCCACGAGGGCGGCAAGCTGGGCGTGGGCACCACCGCCTCGCTCGCCGACTCGCGCGCGCTGTCGATCGCCTACACCCCGGGCGTGGCCCGGGTCAGCCGCGCCATCGCCGACGACCCCGCCCTGGCCGCCCGCTACACGTGGGCGCACCGCCTGGTCGCCGTGGTCAGCGACGGCACCGCCGTGCTCGGCCTGGGCGACATCGGCGCCAGCGCCTCCCTCCCGGTCATGGAGGGCAAGGCCGCCCTGTTCAAGACCTTCGGCGGCCTCGACTCGATCCCGCTGGTGCTCGACACCACGGACGTGGACGAGATCGTCGAGACGCTGGTCCGGCTGCGCCCGTCGTTCGGCGCGGTCAACCTGGAGGACGTCGCCGCGCCCCGCTGCTTCGAGCTGGAGGCCCGGCTGGTCGAGGCCCTGGACGTGCCGGTCATGCACGACGACCAGCACGGCACGGCGGTGGTCACGCTGGCCGCCCTGCGCGGTGCCAACGCCGTCCTCGGCAAGGACATCGCCGACCAGCGCGTGGTCGTCTCCGGCGCCGGCGCGGCGGGCGTGGCCTGCGCGAAGATCCTGATCGCGGCGGGCATCGGCGAGGTGACGCTGGTCGACTCGCGCGGCATCGTGCACGTGGGCCGCGACGGGCTGAACCCGATCAAGGCCGAGATGGCGGAGATCACCAACGCCAGTGGCCTGAAGGGCGGGATCGCCGAGGCGCTGCGCGGCGCGGACGTGTTCGTCGGCGTGTCCTCGGCCACGGTCGAGGAGGAGCTGATCGCGGGCATGGCGGACGGCGCCATCGTGTTCGCGCTGTCCAACCCCGACCCGGAAGTTCACCCGGAGGTGGCACGTCGGCACGCCGCCGTGGTGGCCACCGGCCGCAGCGACTTCCCCAACCAGATCAACAACGTGCTCGCCTTCCCCGGCATCTTCCGGGGTGCCCTGGACGCGGGCGCCAAGCGGATCACCGAGCGCATGAAGCTCGCCGCCGCGGAGGCCATCGCCGCGGTCGCCGCCGACGACCTGTCCGCCGACCGGATCGTGCCCAGCGCGCTCGACCCGCGGGTCGCGCCCGAAGTGGCCGCCGCCGTGGCCTTGGCAGCCCGGGAGGACGGGGTAGCCTGACCCCAAGTCGGAGTTGGGAGAGCTCCGGCCGCGCGCGTCCACGAACCATCAATCGGCGACGAATCCACCACCGCGGTGTTTCGTTAGCCCATTGAGGGGTGGGCGATGACGCTCCGAAGCGCTACCGTCCCTCTCCTCGGGTGAATATTCGCCCGTGGAGAGGGACGCCGTTTTCGGGTGCGGTCGGGCCGGTCATCCCTGCCGTAGACGCGGGAAGGTGGGACCGTGCCCAAGCGGGTTGGACGCGCTCCGGTCGTGCTGGACCCGGCGCGCCCGCCGGACGGCGAGGTGGAGCTGGGCGGCCTCGCGCTGCCCGAGGCGCCCACCCTGCTGTGCGACCCCAAGGGCGTGGTCATGCGCGCCAGCGCCGCCGCGATCGCGCTGGCCAAGGCCCGCTCCGCCGACGACCTGATCGGCCGCACGCTCGGCGAGCTGCTCGTCGGCACCGCGGACGACCTGCGCCTCCACCAGGCCGACGGCGCCCTGCTGCCCGTGCGCGTGGTGCGCAACCAGGTGCCCGGCACCGGCCTGCACGCGGTGCTCATGGTGGACGTCTCCGACCTGGCCAGGGCCGCCGAGGACCTGCGCGACGAGCAGCGGCGGCTGCGCACCGTGCAGCGCGTGGCCCGGATCGGCTCCTGGGAGTACGACCCCGCCACCGGCGTCACGGTCTGGTCCGAGTCGCACTACGAGATGCTGGGCGTGAAGCCCGGCGAGGTGGTCCCGGGCGCGCAGGCCGTGCTGGACGTGGTCCACCCCGACGACTACGAGATGGTCGCCAGCTACTGGGCCAACCGCGCGCTCGACGGCAACCCCATCGACATCGTCTACCGGGTCGTGCTGCCCGACGGGAGCCTGCGCCGGATCCGCGGCGTGGCCGAGGCGAAGCTCCGCTCGGACGGCCGGACCCAGTTCATCACCGGCTACATCCGCGACATCACCGACCAGTGGAGTTCCGACCGCGCCCTGGAGACCGAGCGCGCCCGCCTGCTGGAGGCCCAGCGCATCGCGCGCATGGGCAGCTGGAGCTACGAGTTCCCGACCAGGGCCGGCCGCCCCGGCACCGTGCACCGCAGCGAGGTGCTGCTGGAGATGTACGCCGAGCTGGGCGTCGTCCCGGACGACGACCTGCTGTGCGGCGTGCACCCGGAGGACCGCGGCCTGCTGGAGGACCTGCGCCGCCGGCTGCTGCACGGCGAGGAGGGCGCCACGGTCGAGGCCGAGGTGCGCAGCCAGGTCGGCGACCGCGTCTACGTGTGCCGGGCGCGCGGCGAGTCCGAGGGCGGCCGGATCATCCGGCTGCACGGCACCATCCAGGACGTCACCGAGGCCCGCGCGCTGGAGCGGCAGCTCCGCCAGGACCGCCGCCGGCTGGCCGACGCGCAGAAGGCCGCCCAGCTCGGCGTGTGGGAGTGGAACCTGCAGACCGGCGAGGTCGTGTGGTCGGACATGCTCACCGACCTGTTCGGCGTGCCGCGCGGCGAGCACACCCACTACCAGACCTACCTCGACCTGGTGCACCCCGACGACCGGGCGTGGGTCGACGACCTGTGGCAGCAGCTCGCGGGCGAGGAGGTGCCGATCCAGCTGGAGCACCGGCTGGTGCGCCGCGACGGCCGGGTGCGCGTGTTCCGCTGCTACGGCGTGGTGGTCAAGGGCGCCGACGGCAGGCCGCTCGCGGTCGGCACGGCGCAGGACATCACCGAGCAGCGCGCCACCGAGACCCGCATGAAGCGGTCCAGCCAGCGCTTCGCCGACCTGGTCTCGCTCACGCCCGTGGGCATCGGCCTGTTCGACGAGGGCGAGCGGCTGGTCGACGCCAACGACGCGCTGTGCGACCTGCTGGGCATGGACCTGGAGCAGCTGCGCGGCATGACCGCGAGCCAGCTCACCCACCCCGACGACGTGGGCAACCCGCTGCCGTCGATCGACGAGATGTCCGCGGCCGGCGCCGAGCGCGCGCACCGCATCCCGCAGCGCGTGCTGGTCCGCCGCGACGGCGTGCAGGTGTACTGCGAGCTGCACATCGCGCTGTCCGTGCAGGACGACGGCCGCCGGTTCTGGCTGATCGTGTTCCAGGACATCACCGAGCGCCGCCGCACCGCCGAGGCGCTGCGCCACCAGGCCACCCACGACGAGCTGACCGGCCTGCCCAACCGGGCGCTGGTCAAGGAGATGCTGGCGACCCTGCTGGCCTCGCCGGAGCGGGCCAAGGTCGCGGTGCTGTTCTGCGACATCGACAACTTCAAGCGGGTCAACGACTCGCTGGGCCACGACGCGGGCGACGAGCTGCTGGTGGCGCTGGCCAGGCGGCTGGAGGGCGGGCTGCCCGCCGGCTGCACCGCGGCCAGGCTGTCCGGCGACGAGTACGTGATCATCTGCGAGAACATCGACGCCGTCGGCGGGGTGGACAAGCTGGCCACCACGGTGGCGGGCCTGCTGCGCACGGCCGTGCCGGTGCACGGGCAGCTCGTGCGGGTCTCGGCGTCGATCGGCGCGGCGGTGCCCAACGGGTCCCGGGCCACCGGCAACGACCTGCTGCGCTTCGCCGACGCGGCGATGTTCGAGGCCAAGCGCTCGGGCGCGGGCCGGGTGGCGCTGGCCAGCGCCGCGCTGATCGCCTCGGCCGACCGTCAGGTCCACCTGGAGGGCCAGTTGCGCGACGCGCTGGCGCACGACGGGCTGGCCCTGCACTTCCAACCAGTGGTCGGCGTGGACGGGTCGGTGCTGACCGCCGAGGCCCTGGTCCGCTGGCCGCACCCGGACCGCGGGCTGCTGCCGCCGGACATCTTCCTGCCCGTGGCCGAGCAGGGCGACCTGCTGCGCGAGCTGGACCGGTGGGTGCTGCGCACGGCGCTGAAGGAGGCCGCGGGCTGGCCCTCGCCGGGCGGCCAGCCGGTGTCGGTGGCGGTGAACCTGGCCGGGCTGGTGCCCGGTGACCCCGAGTTCGTCGACATCGTGGCCAACGCGATCGCCGAGGCCGACATCTCGTGGGACCGCGTGGTGCTGGAGCTGGTGGAGACCTCGCTGGTAGACCTGCCCTCGCGGGTGCGGCAGTCGATGGACGAGCTGGTCGGGCGCGGCATCCGGTTCGCCGTCGACGACTTCGGCACCGGGTACTCGTCGCTGGCCCGGCTCAAGGACCTGCCGGCGCAGATCATCAAGGTCGACCGCCGGTTCGTGTCGGGCGTGGGCAACGACTTCTCGGACTCCGCCGTGGCCAACGCGGTGGTCGACATGGCGCGGGCGATGGGCCGCCAGTGCGTGGCCGAGGGCGTGGAGACCGCGACCCAGTTCCACGTGCTGCGCGGCATGGGCGTGGACGCCTACCAGGGCTGGCTGTTCTCCCGGCCGGTGCCGCCCAAGGAGTTCCGCGCCGTGCTGGCGCTGGGCCCCTTGCACATCCCCCGTGCGGGCTGATCCGCGATACTCCACGATCGGGTGAACGACGGGAGTGGGGTGACGATCGGGTGGACCCGGCGCGGATGATCGCCGACCTGGAGGGCAGGGCACGTGACCTGGCCCGGCGGGCGCGGGAGGTGCGGGAGGGCGTCCGCGCGGCGGAGGCCGTGGTCGGTTCACCCGACGGTGTGGTGACGGTGACCGTCGCGCCCAACGGGGCGCTGCGGGACATCCGGTTCTCGCTGCCGCCGTCGGGGGTGTCGGACGCGCGGCTCGGCGAGGTGGTGATGGCCACCGTGCGGCGGGCGCAGGCCGAGGTGGCGCGGCGGGTGGCGGAGGTCGTGGAGGTCGAGTTCGGGGGGACCGAGGCGGTGGAGTTCCTGACCGGGTTCCTGCCGCGGGAGCCCGGGGTCGGCGCCCCGGCCGTTCCCCCGCCGGCCGTTCACCCCGTGGCCGTTCACCCGGTGGTCGTGCCCGCGGAGGTGCCCGCCGAGGTGGCCGACCTGCCGCTGCCGCGCAGCCTGCGGGCCCCGGACGAGCCGGGGGACGGCGGTGGGGCGGCGCGGTGAGCGGCCTCGACGCGCGTCCCGGGGTCGACCTGGGCGGTGCCGCGTTCGGCCCGCTCCTGAGGCCGTTCGCCGAGGCCGCCGCGCGGGCCCTGGGGGACATCCGGCGGGCCGGCCCGGACGTCGGGTCCGGCGAGCCCGGCCGGGAGGCGCGCAGCCGGGGCCTGGCCGCCGCGTGGCTGGACACGCTCGGCGCGGTCCTGGACCCGCTGGCGCCGTTCGCCGAGGCCGAGGTCGGCTGGCTGGTCGAGCACGTCGGGTTCCTGCGCGCGCCGCTGGACTGGCTGGCCGGCGACGGCGCGCGGATCAAGGACGAGATCGCCCGGTGGCGGCAGGCGTCGATCGACCTGGAGCGCGTCGGCCGGGAGCGCCGGGACGAGGTGGAGGTGCGGGTCAGGGGCTGGTCGCCGCACGCGGCCGAGGCGTTCCGGCGGGCGCGGGAGGCGTGGGTGGAGGAGGCGTTCGCCGCGTCGCGCACGTGCGCCGCGGTCGCCGACCACGTGTCGATGGCGGGCACCGCCGCGGCCGCCGTGCGCGGCGTGGTGCGCGACCTGCTGGTCCTGTTCGCCGCCGAGGTGGTGCGCAACGCCGCCGTCGCGCTCGCCGCGGCCGAGGCGAGCGGCGGTGCGACGGTGGCGGAGTTCACCGGTTGGGCGATCGGCCGGGCCGCGGCGGTGCTGGAGCGGATCACCGGGCACGTCGCCAAGCTGGTCGGCGCCCTGTCCCGCATCCTGGCGAAACTGGAGGAGTTGGCCCGCTCGCTGCCCGGTTGATGTGGCGTTTGTGCCATTCGGGGTATGCGGGGTCGGTTCGTCGGTGATACTCGCCGGGCAGGCCAACGAACACGCGGAGTGACCAGGTGAACCCGGAACGGATGATCGCCGACCTGGAGGCGAGGGCACAGGACCTCGCCCGGCGGTCGCAGGACATGCAGCAGCAGATCCGCGAGGCGGACGCGACGGTGCGGTCGGCGGACGGCGCGGTGACCGTCACGGTCGCGCCGAACGGGGCCCTCCAGCACATCGAGTTCTCGCCCCGGGCGGGTGAGTTCTCGCACGTCCAGCTCGGGCAGGCGGTGATGGCCGCGGTGCGGCGGGCGCAGGCCCTGGCGGCGCGGCAGGTGGCCGCGGTGGTGGAGCCGCAGTTCGGCGGGACCGAGGCGATGGACTTCCTGACGAGCTTCATCCCGCAGGAGGAGGAGGCACCGCCACCCGCGGCTGCCGAGGAGGGCAGCGTGCTGCGGGAGTCGTGGGGCGCGCCGGGCGGGTCCCAGCCGCCGGTTCGGCCGACGCGGCCCGCGGGGCCCGCGCACCGGCGTGCCGAGCCCGACGACGAGGACGGCTTCGGGACGGTGCTGCGGTGAGCGGGTTCGAGGTCGAGGCGCGACAGCTCCGCAGGTTCGCCGGTGACCAGGAGGGGCGGCAGGGCGAGATCTCGGCGGTGGCCGACGGGGTCGCCGGGATCAACCTCGGGGCGGACACGTTCGGCGTGCTGCTCCAGTTCTTCGCCGACGGGGCGCAGGAGGCCGCGGCCCAGACCGCGGAGGCGATCCGGCGGTTGGCCGAGGCCAACGGCGAGGCGGCGTCGGACACGGTCGCCACGGCGGCGCAGTACGAGGACGTCGAGGACGGCAACCAGCAGCGGTTCGGGGGAGGTGCCTGATGGGCGACGGGCTGATCACCGGGGTCGACACCGGCAAACCGGGCTCGCCGGACAACTTCGCGGGTGCGGGGCCGCTGGAGTCGTACGCGCAGGTCCTCGATTCGTTCGACCGCGCGGCGCAGGAAGGCGACTACGCCGAGTTCGGCCTCAACTTGGGCGCCGCCGCCCTGGACACGCTCGGCTTGGTGATCGACCCGCTCGGTTCCCTGGCCACGGCGGGCATCGGTTGGCTGATCGAGCACATCAGCTTCCTGCGCGAACCGCTCGACTGGCTGGCAGGCAACGGCGACAAGATCAAGGCCGCGGTCAAGACCTGGAATGAGGCGGCGGCGGCCCTCGACGGCATCGCCCAGGCCCACCACGACGCGGTCGAGGCGCAGGTCAGCGGGTGGGAGCAGGCGGCGGCCGAGGGGTTCCGGCAGAGCCAGGGACAGCTGGTCGGGGAGACGCTGGCGGTGAGCCGGGCGTGCGTGACCGTCGCCGAGCAGGTGGCCACGGCGGGCACCATCACGGCGGCCGTGCGGGGCATGATCCGCGACTTGATCGCGATGTTCATCTGGGAGGTCATCCGCAACGCGGTCATCGCGCTCGCCTCCTCGGTGGTGAGCTTCGGCAGCTCGGTCGCCGCGTTCGCCGCGTGGACGGTCGGCCGCGCGGCGGTCGTCCTGGGCAGGATCACCCAGCAGATCGCCAAGCTGATGAGGGTCGTCACCCGCATCCTCGGGCGGTTGAAGGGCCTGTTCGGCTCGCTTGGGGACGTGCTCAAGGGACTCGGCCGGTTCGGCAAGGGCGCCGGTGGGGGCACCACACGCGCTGCCAGTGCCGCTGACACGCCGAACGTGCGGTTCCAGGGGCTGGAGGACGCAGGCAAGCGCATGGAGGACTGGGGCAACGCCCGGCCGACGCTGGGTGACGTGGGCGGCAAGTTCGCGGATGCGGGCAGGCAGTTCGGCCGGGCCTACGGCGACGCGGGCAACACCTGGCAGAAGGTCACCGACAAGGTGACCGTCCAGCCGGTGAAGCAGCGGTTCGAGGGAGCGGTCGACGCCTACACGCCGTACAAGCCGGTCGAGCACCCCGGCGGCAAGGTGTCGCCGCACTCGGTGCCGAGCGTGGGGGATGGCGCGTTCTACACCAAGCTCGTCGCCGACTACACGCGGGAAGCCACGAAACAGGACGAGGTGGAGGGCGAGGGCAGGGGCGGCGACGACGCCTTCAAGCGGAAGACGGGATACCTGGACGAGTGAAGGGCAGGCGTTACAGCACCGCGGCGGCCGTGCTGTGCTTGATCGTGCAGGTCACCTGCATACCGTTCGCGATAGGAAACTCGTCGTACAAGTGGATCGGGTTCGTCGGTCTCATCGGGGGTTGCATCGGCTTCGTGGTAGCGATCGGGATGATGCGGACCAAGGGCTGGGTGGTCCTGGTGGGATTCGTCATCTCGGTCGGCATGGCGATCGTCGTCGGCGCTGTGGGGCGCCCGGTGTACCTGGCGGTGTTCGGGCAGGTCTCGGAGTGCGAGGTCCTCCGGGCGGAGGAGGTCGACACCTCGAAGTACGACACCCAGATGTGGTACTCGCTGCAATGCGGTGACCGGCGCTACGACGACGTGTACCTGGACGACCACAACCACCCCAGGAACAAGGTGGGGGACCGCGTCTCCGTCGTGTTCGACCGGTTCGGGCTGCTGTCCCCGGATCACGCGGCCGAGGCGAAGACGACGTACGCCTGGGGGTTGCCGTTGGCGTTGTTGGCGGCCCTGGGCTTCGTCGCCTTCGCCGCCACCCGGCCGCTCGAACCGGTGCCGCCACGCCGGTCCTGACCGGCGTCACCCCGCCGAGGCGCGGACCGCCGGCAGCAGGGCCGCGATCCGGTGCCGGGGCAGGTCGATCAGCCTCAGCTCCAGGTCGTCCTCGTCGGTCGCGTGCGCGGCGACGCGGTCGCGCGCCTCGCGCTTGGTCAGCTGCCCCCGCGACGCGGTCACCAGGGCCTCCCGCCACACGTTGCCCAGCTTGCCGTGGGCGCGCATCAGGACCTCGCGCACGGCCAGGCCACCGGCGTCCAGCGTCCCGGCGAGCACCTGGTCGGCCACCACGACGCAGTGCTTGCCGTCCGGGGTGGACCGGAGGAACTTCAGCTTGAACCTGGTGTCCACCAACGACACCAGCCCGCGCTGTCCCCGTTCGGACGCCACGTCCGGGTGGTTGTTCGGCACCAGCGCGGCCATCCGGCCCGGGGAGCACGCCAGCAGCGTGCGCAGCAGCCACGGGCCGGGGTCGCCGGACAGGTCCACGGCCAGTGACGCGGCGCCCTTGCCGACCGGTTCGGCCCAGCCCGGTTGGCGCGGCTTCGGCGGTGGCGAGGACTCGGGCCTGGGTGCCAGGTCGACCAGCGCCGCCAGCGCCTGCGAGCCGGGGCCGGTCGCCTCGACCGACTGCGGGCCGTGGGTGTAGATGGTGGTCTTGGGCTGGGCGGCGGTGGTGCGGCGAGTGGGCCTGCACACGTACAGGTCGGCGGCGCTGCCGATGGCCTGCGCGCCCTCGAACCGGTGGAACGCGGGCAGGATCGCCTCGAAGACCACGCCCAGCTTCTGCAGTTCCTGCTGGACCTTCAAACCCAGGGCGGGGGTGCGGTCGCTGAAGCCGTGCGCCAGCAGGACGCGGCCGGTGCCCAGATCGGCCAGGCACTCGATCGCGCGGCCGGTGAACAGGGCCATGCCCTCCGGGGTGTACGGCGGGTCGCTGAACACCAGGTCCGCCGACTCCAGCGCGGCGGGCGGCAGGCCGAAGCGGAAGTCGGCGTGCAGGGTGCGCACCGGCCGGCCGCGCTCGGCGGCGCGCGTGTCGATGTGCTCCAGCAGGCGGTCGTCCACGTCGACCACCACGACCGAGACCTCCGGGTTGACCGCGCACACCGCCAGCGACGTCAGGTCGTGGTCGCCCAGGCACAGCAGCGTCCGCCCGGTCAGGTCGTAGCCGGCGTCCAGCCACAGCGCCCGGCGCAGCGCGGTTTCCGCGGTCGCCTGCACGTGGTCCAGGGCGGCCAGCGGCGGGGGCACGTCGGCGATGTCGGCCGCGATCGCCCGCAGCTGCTCGGGGTGCTGCCGCACGAGTTCGGCCAGCGGGTCGGCGAGGACCTCGCGCGCGCCGAACGCCGCGTAGTCGGCCGCCTTCGCCGGTGCCACGCGGTGGCGGTCACCGCTGGTCTCCAGGTCGTCACCGATCGCGGTCAGCAGCTCCTGCACGGTGCGCCTGGGCACTGCGGGGAGCCGCACCAGCTCGGCGAGCGGGTGCCAGTCCTCGACCAGCAGGTCCAGCACCCGGCGCAGCTTGCGGGCGTGCACGCCGCGGGCGTTCAGCAGGGCGCGGACTGGTTCGGTTGCCACAAACGGTGCAGCCTACTGACCGAATCCTGGAACGCCGTGCCCCGGTCGGTGCGACGGGCTAGGGTCGATCGACACCTAGGCCGACCTGGCAGGAGGAGCGCGGGTGATCGAGTTCCGCGACGTGACCAAGCGGTTCGACGACGGGACGGTCGCGGTCGACGGCTTGGAGCTGGTGGTGGAGGCGGGCACGATCACCGTGTTCGTCGGCCCGTCCGGCTGCGGCAAGACCACGTCCCTGCGCATGGTGAACCGGATGATCGACCCCACCTCGGGCACCGTGCTGGTGGACGGCGCGGACGTGATGGGCGTCGACCCGCCGAAGCTGCGGCGCGGCATCGGCTACGTCATCCAGCAGGCCGGCCTGTTCCCGCACCGCACCGTGCTGGACAACGTCGCCACCGTGCCGCTGCTCACCGGCTGGACCCGGCGGGCGGCGCGCACCCGGGCCGCGGAGCTGCTGGAGCTCGTCGGCCTGCCCGCGGAGCTGGGCAGGCGCTACCCCGCGCAGCTCTCCGGCGGGCAGCAGCAGCGCGTCGGCGTGGCGCGGGCGCTGGCCGCGGACCCGCCGGTGCTGCTGATGGACGAGCCGTTCAGCGCGGTCGACCCGGTGGTGCGCGAGGGCCTGCAGGACGAGCTGCTGCGGCTGCAGGCCGAGCTGGCCAAGACCATCGTGTTCGTCACGCACGACATCGACGAGGCCGTGCGCATCGGCGAGAAGGTGGCCGTGATGCGCGTCGGCGGCAGGCTGGCGCAGTACGCGCCGCCCGCCGAGCTGCTGGCCCACCCCGCCGACGACTTCGTGGCCGGCTTCGTGGGCCGCGACCGCGGCTACCGCAGCCTGTCCTTTGTGGACTCCTCCGGGGTGGAGGTCGGCGAGGCGCCGACGGACGGCGACGGGTGGCGGCTCGTGCTGGACGACGACCGTCGGCCGCGGTCCTGGGTGGCGCCGGACGGCGCGGTCGTGCCCGGCGGCTCGCTCTACGAGGTCGGCGCGCCGGTGCGGGGCGCGCTGGACGCCGCGCTGTCCTCGCCGTCGGGCCTGGGCGTGGCCGTGGACGGCGACGGCAGGCTGGCGGGCGTGGTCACCGCGCGGCAGGTGCTGGACGTGATCGAGCGCCGCCGTGGGTGAGGTCCTCGACTACCTGGCCGACGCGGGCACCCGCGCGGCCCTGCTGGACATGCTGCTCGACCACGCCTACCTGTCGCTGGTGCCGCTGGCGGTGTCGGTGGTGCTGGCGATCGCGCTCGGCCTGCTGTGCCACCGGTTCCGCCCGGTGCGGGCGGTGCTGGGGGTGACGGCCAACGTGGTCTACACGGTCCCGTCGCTGGCGCTGTTCGCGATCATCCCGGCGGTCATCGGCACGAAGGTGCTCGACTCGGTGAACGTGGTCGTCGCGCTCACCGTCTACACCACCGCCCTGCTCGTGCGGCCGGTCGCCGACGCGCTGGACGCGGTGCCCGCCCACGTCACCGCCGCCGCCACCGCGATGGGGTTCCGGCCGGTGCGCCGGTTCCTGTCCGTGGAGCTGCCGCTGGCCGTGCCGGTGCTCGCCGCGGGCGTGCGGGTCGGGTCGGTCAGCAACATCAGCCTGGTCAGCGTCGGCGCGCTGATCGGCGCCGGCGGCCTGGGCACGCTGTTCACCGACGGGTTCCGCCAGCGCTACCTCGCGCCGATCGTCGTCGGCATCGCGCTGACCCTGGTGCTCGCGCTCGTGGTCGACCTGCTGCTGGTGCTGCTGCGCAACCGGCTGACCCCGTGGGCGGTGGTGGGCAGGTGATCTTCGCGGACGCCTTCGCGTGGCTGGTCGACGCGGCCAACTGGAGCGGGCCGAGGTCGATCCCGGTCCGCGTCGGGACCCACCTGCTGTACTGCCTGGGCGCGGTGCTCGGGGCGTCGCTGATCGCGGTGCCGGTCGGCCTGTACGTGGGGCACACCGGCCGCGGCGCCGTGCTGCTGGTGGGCACCGGCAACGCCCTGCGCGCGCTGCCCACGCTGGGCCTGGTGACGTTCCTGTACCTGGTCGCGGGCGGCGGCGAGGTCGGCGTGCTGATCGCGCTGGTCGTGCTGGCCGTCCCGCCCATCCTCGCCGGCACCTACGCGGGCATCCAGGACGTCGACCGCGGCGTGGTGGACGCCGCGCGCGGCATGGGCATGACCGGCGCGCAGCGGCTGTGGCGGGTCGAGGTGCCCAACGCCCTGCCGCTGCTGTTCGGCGGCCTGCGCAACGCCACGCTCCAGGTCGTCGCGACCGCGTCGGTGGCCGCGTACGTGGGCATCGAGACGCTGGGCAGGCCGCTGCTGGACGGGCTGCGGGTGGTGGACTACGGGCAGTTCATCGGCGGCGCGCTGCTCATCGCGCTGCTCGCGGTGCTGCTGGACGTGCTGCTCGCGGGCGTGGGCAGGCTGGTCGTCCCGGCCGGGTTGAGGGAGTCGGGAGCACGGGCGCGGCGCCGGAACAAGCCGGTGGCCGCCGAATCGGGAGGAAGCACGGGATGAAGCGCACGTTGGCCGTCATCGTCGCGGCGGCCGCGCTGGTCGCCACCGCGTGCGGGTCGCAGGAGGACCTGAGCGGCGCGAACCAGCCTGCCGGAGCGGGTGAGGTCGTGGTCGGCTCGGCCGACTTCACCGAGAACAAGATCCTGGCCGAGATCTACGCCGGCGCGCTGCGCGCGACGGGCGCGACCGTGTCGGTGCGGGCCGGCATCGGCGCGCGCGAGCTGGTGGTCAAGGCGTTGCAGGACAAGTCGCTCGGCGTGGTGCCGGAGTACAGCGGCAACCTGCTCAACTACTTCGACAAGGCCAACACCACCACCGAGTCCGAGGAGGTCTACGCCGCGCTCAAGGCCAAGACCCCGGCGGGCCTGGAGGTGCTGGAGAAGTCCGCGGCGGAGGACAAGGACGTCCTGGTGGTCACCAAGGCCACCGCGGACGGCGGGGTGAAGTCGATCGCCGACCTCGGCACCGGCAAGTACGCGCTCGGCGCGGCCGGCGAGTGGGCGCAGCGCTGGCAGGCGAAGGTCCAGGAGCTGTACGGCGTGACGTTCACCGAGATCAAGACCACCGACGCCGGCGGGCCGCTGACCGTGGACGCGCTGAAGAACGGCGAGGTGCAGGTGGCGAACCTCTACACCACCTCCGCCGACATCAAGGCCAACGGGTTCGTCGAGCTGGAGGACCCGAAGACCATGTACCCGGCGCAGAACGTGGTGCCGCTGCTGCGGTCGGACGCGGTGGACGCCAAGGGCAAGGACGCGCTGGACAAGGTGTCCGCGGCGCTGACCACGGAGGTGCTGGCCGACCTGGTCAAGCGGGTCGACGTGGACAAGCAGACCATCGCGAACGTGGCGGCGGACTTCCTCAAGACCGTGTCGCTGTAGCGGTGTGACGTCAGGGGCCCGCGCTTCGCGAGGCGCGGGCCCCTCGGCGTTCACTTCGCCAGGAACTCCTCGATCGCGCGCAGCCACTCGTCGGGCGCCTCGGCGCCGACCAGGTGACCGCAGCGGATCTCGACCAGCTCGGCGCCGGGGATGCCGTCGGCCAGTTGCCGGGACAGCTCGGGCGGGGCGAGGGTGTCCTCGGTGGCCGCCACGACCAGCGTCGGCACCCGGATCGAGGCGAGTTCCGCCGTCGTGTCGACCCGCTCGACCAGGGCGACCTGCTCGGGGGTGCCGGGCGGCACGAACGCGGCGAGCGCGGCCACCGACTCCTCCAGCTCCTCCGGCGTGAGCGAGGCCAGGCGGGTCCGGCCCGTCGCGACGAGCGTCAGGAACCGGGCCAGCAGCACCCGGTCGCCGTCGAGGAGCCCGGCCCACGTGGCGCACGCCAGGCGCATCCGGTTGTCCGGGCGGGCGAACCCGGCGGTCAGCACGAGCGCGGTGACCCGCTCGGGGTGGCGCGTGGCGGCGCGGACGGCGACCGCCGTGCCCAGCGAGTAGCCGAGGACCGCGAACTCCTCCAGGCCGCTGTCGACGCCCGCGCGCACCAGCTCGTCGGCCAGCTCGTCCAGGGACAGCGGGCCGGTGGCGCGCGGGGTGGCGCCGCTGCCGGGGTAGTCGACGCCGACCGCGGTCCGGGTGCGGGCCAGGCCGTCGAGGATCGGGCCGAAGTTGGCCTCCACGCCGCCGCCACCGCCGTGCGCGAGGAGCAGGCCGGGGCCGGAACCGCGAACGGTGCGCGAGAAATGTTCGGTCATGGCGCGACGTTAAGCACTCACACCGGTGTCAAGGTCAAGGCTTGGGGGCGGCGTGCTGATCGGGGAGTTGTCGAGGCGGACCGGCGTGAGCCCGCGCCTGCTGCGGTACTACGAGGAGCAAGGGCTGCTGAGCAGTTGCCGCGGGCCCAACGGCTACCGCACCTACGCCGACGACGCGGTGGGCGAGGTGCGGCGCATCCGGGGGCTGCTGGCGGCGGGGCTGGGCACCGAGGTGATCCGGGAGCTGCTGCCGTGTGCCAGCGGGGAGCAGCCGGAGCTGGAGCTGTGTCCGGCGGTGCGCGGCGCGTTGAGCCGGGAGCTGGCCGGTTTGGACGACCGGATCGACGCGTTGCGGCGGATGCGCGGGGCGCTGGCGGCCTACCTGGAGCCTTGATGGCTCTGCCGATGTGACGACAGGCGGTGGTCGTCACGTGCGGGCGACGGTTGTCGTTGAGATCGGCGTGCATCTCGTCATCCGGCGGCCGGGTGGTCGGCTGTCGCCGTGGCCGGTGCGGGGGCCGCCGCGGCGGCGGCCGGGTGTGCGGTCGTCGTCGCGGCGGGTTCGGGAGGTGGTCCGGTGTGCCGGTGTCAGCAGCCGGTGGTGGTGTCTCCGGTGTCGACGGTGCAGGTGTCGGTGCCCAGGCCGCCGTTGGCGGTGTCGCCGCCCACGCCGTCCTGGACGTTGATGCTGTCGTTGCCGTTGCCGCCGGAGAGGCTGTCGGTGCCGTCGTGGTCGATGAGGGTGTCGTTGCCGTTCTGGCCGTCGAGGGTGTCGTTGCCCGGTCCGCCGTAGATCGTGTCGGCGCCGTTGTCGAGCAGGCCGAGCAGGTCCTCGCCGTAGCTGGAGTCGTTGCCGTCGCCGGCGTAGATGGTGTCGTTGCCGTTGCGGCCGTTGATGGTGTCGTTGCCGCCCAGGGCGCAGATCACGTCCGCGCTGTTGGTGCCGGTGATCGTGTCGTTGCCGTTGGTGCCGACGATGGTGCAGCCCAGCGCGTTGTTCACCGTGGTCGTTACCCGGTAGCTGTTGTTGCTCGTGTTCGGATCTTGAACGGAGCTGCCCGCGCCGAAGTTGAAGGAGATCGTGTTGGTGGAGGCGGGGGTGCCGACGATGGTCACGGTGGCCGAGGCGGAGGCGGCGATCGCGCCCAGCGCGCAGCTCACGTTCGGGCCGTTGACGGTGCAGGAGCCCTGGCTGGGGGTGACGGACACGATGCCCAACGCGTCGCCGGTGAGCTGCCCGCTCGACATGGTGGCCCCGGTCGCGGTGTCGGGTCCGGCGTTGGACACGGTGGCGGTGTAGGTGACGTTGTCGCCCAGCGACACCGGGTCGGGGGAATCGACCACCGACACCGACACGTCCGCTCCCGGAGGCGGGCCCGCCGCGACGTTGAGGTCCAGATCACCGGACTCGGCACCGTACGAGAAGACGTATCCGCCGGCCTGGATCCAGTACGTGGTCGACCCACTCGCCGTGAAGCTCACCCGGGACTGGGAACCGCCGGAATCGTCGTTGCAGGCGACCTCGGTCAACGACGACAGGTCGGCCCCGGTGTAGACCACCAGGACCGTGTCGAAGTTCGAACCGAACGTGTCCACGGTCAACTCGGTGCCGTCGGCGACCGTCAGCCCGTACCAGACCGTCTTGCCGATGTCGGGAAAGCTGCCGTTGAAGATGCAGCTCAGCGCCCGGTCCTCGCCGGTCTCGGTGGTCGCGTCCGCGGTGTTCTGGCTGTCGGTGAACGCCCCCGTGTGGGCCTGGGCGTTGGCGAAGTCGTCGTTGGACGGGGCGACCGCCCAGCCCGGTGTCGCACCGACCAGCACGAAGGCCAGGGCGGCGGCCACGGCACCGGCCGAGCCGACTAATCGTCTGTAGAGTTTGCTGTGCACGGGTACCTCGTTTCGACGTGGCGAGGCACAGGCAGTGCCACCACCCTGGCTGGGGATTCGCGCCTCGGTCGGATCGCGGGGCAGGGCCGAACCGTTAACAGAGGGCGCCTGTTGTGCGGCCGGGGCTCGGACAGGGGCCGGGCGGCGACCGGGCATCCATGCTTTGCCTGGCAACAACCCCTATGGCAGGGGCCGAAAGGCCCATTCCCGCCAGCCGAAAGCCTTTTTCACTCCCCCGTGCGGACTCTGCGTGACAGATCCGATCGGCCCAGCGACGAACATCGGTGCGAACCGCATCACGGTCACCCGTGCGGCCGTCGGCCATTCGAGTGCCCGTTGCTCCGCTCGTCGGACCACGACGCGCCTCCACCGCCCCACGCCCGGCAGCCGGGGAGGTGAACGACGCCGCACCGCCGCACCGGCTGACGGTCATCACCCCGGTCGAGAGCCCCGACGAGTACGACAACCCGACCACGAGATCGGACTGCGGCCCGCCCCGCGCCGCCGGGTCGACGGGCTGGTCCAATCCCGCGCCACCGGGGTCGAGCCCGGCCGCCAGGCCGTTACCGGGCGGTGGTGGGGGGTTCACCCACGACCCGATCCGGGCGCGCGAACGCGTCGAGCACGACGGCCATGCGGTTGACCGCCTGTCCGGACGCGGAGGTCACCGGTTGTCCGGTGGTCAACAGCAACACCACCAGCAGCCCGGCCGCGCCCGAGGTCGGGTCCAGCGCCCACCGCACCTCGACGGCCGCCTTGCCGGCACGCGCGATGAGCCGCTCGGTCGCGGTCCGGCCGTGGTCGACCCGGTGGGAGAAGACGACTTCTCCGCTCTCGTCGACCGCGCGGGCGTGGTGGGTGGTCTTGCCCACGTCGATGCCGACCCGGATCCGTTCGCGGACCACCACGTGGCTCGTTCTCGCAGCTCAGTGGACGACCCCGCCGGCACCTCCACGGACAGCGACCGCGCGCACAGGTCCCGATCGGCGGCCGAGGTGTCCGGATCGGCGGGGCGGCCACCCCACGCGGGCCGTCCGGTGGCAGAGGGCTGATTGCCACACCCCGCCGAGGAACGTCCCCTTCCGGGCGATCGAGGGCTCATGGAGGGCTGAGGCCCTACGCCCGACCGCCGATGCGGCCGGTCAGCTCGTCGGCCGCCCGCCGCACCTCGGCGGCCAGGTCCGGCCACGCCTCGCCGCAGCCGGGCCCGTCCGCGGGCTCGCACACGTGCCGGAACGTCACGGTGATCGCCGCGATCGGCCGGTCACCCCGGTCGACCACCGGCGCGGCCACCGAGGCGAAGCCCGCGGTCACGTACCCGTCCTCCACCGCCCACCCGCGCCGGCGCTCCGCGGTCAGCAGGCGGCGCAGCGCGGGCAGGTCCGCCGGTCCCCGGCCGGTGCGGTCCACGAACGACGCGCGCCCCGGGAACAGCGCCCGCACCTGCGCCGCGGGCAGCCCGGCCAGCATCGCCCGGCCCGACGCGGTCAGGTGCGCGGGCAGCCGGACACCGACGTCCGACACGATCGCGGTGGGGCGCCGCGGCTGCTCGCGCACCAGGTACAGCGACTCGGCGCCGTGCAGCACGCCCAGGTGGGCGGTCCGGCCCACCTGGTCCACCAGCCGCCGCAGGACGGGGCGGGCCAGCCGCTCCAGCGGGTCGTGCCGCAGGTAGGCCGACCCGAGTTCGAACGCGGCCACGCCCAGCCCGTAGCGTCGCTCCTCGGGGAAGTGGGTCGCGAACCCGGCCGCCGCCAGCTCCGCCAGCAGGTGGTAGGTGGTGGACCTGGGCAGCGACAGCTCGCGCGCCACCGCCGCCGCCGACAGCGGTCCCGGTCGGCTCGCCAGCAGCCGCAGCACCGCGAGGCCCCGGCGCAGCGCCGGCACGTCGCTGCTGGCTCCCACGAACCCATTCTCAACAAATCGGCGCCGGCGCGCATTGGAGGGGCATGACCACCGGCTTCGAGGAGTTCGCCGCCGCGCAGGTGACGCCCCTGCTGCGGTACGCGACCGTGCTGACGGGCGACCCGCACCTCGCTCAGGACGTGGTCCAGGAGTGCCTGCTGCGGGCCCAGCAGCGCTGGGCGCGCATCTCGGCGGTGGACGCGCCGGTGGCCTACCTCAAGCGGATGGTCACCAACGAGTACCTGAGCTGGCGCCGACGGCTCAGACCCCACCTCCCGCTGACCGGCGTGGACCCACCCGGGCCGGACACCACCGGCCACTACGACGAGCGCGAGGCCATGCTCCAGCTCATCGACGAGCTGCCGCGCAAGCAGAAGGCGGCCGTGGTGCTGCGCTACTACGAGGGCTGCGACGACGCCGAGATCGCCTCGGCCCTGGGCTGCTCCCAGGTCACCGTCCGCAGCCACATCTCCCGCGCGCTGGCCACCCTGCGCGCGCACGAGCGGGTGAAGGAGGCGCTGTGAACGACACCGAGAAGCTGCTCACCGAGGCCCTGCGCCTGCGGGCGGAGCGCACCCCGCCGCCCGGTCCGGTGCTGGCCGCGCTGCACCGGCCGCGCCGCACCCGCAAGCCGCTGCTCCTGGTGCTGGCCACCGCCGCGACGGCCGCCGCGGTCGTGGTGACGGTCACCACGGTGGCCAGGCCCGCCGCCGAACCGGCGCCACCCGCCGCGTCGATCCCGACCACGGCGGTGGACCCCGGGCCCGCCGTGCCGACCGTGCCCCTGGAGTACCGCCCGTCGTGGGTGCCCGACGGCTTCGTCGAGTGGCAGCGGTCGTACGCGTCGTACGGGTCGGAGCGCCACTACCACCGGCCGGGCGCCGACGAACCGCTCGCGGCGCAGATCGGCTTCTCCGTCCGCACCGGGGACACCGCCCAGCTCGCCGCGACGATGGCAGGCGCCGCCCCCGAGGACCGGACCACGATCCTCGGCGCGCCCGGCTTCTACGCCGGCGACCAGCTGTACTGGCAGGTCCGCGAGGACCGGTTCCTCTCGGTCACCACGCAGGGCGTCCCCGACGCGCGCACTGTGGCGCGGCGCTTCGCCGAGCACGTCGAGCCCGACGACCGGCGGGTCCGCGTGCCGCTGTCCTTCGCCGGCTCGACCGCGTTCACGACCTCGGAGCTGGGCGACCCGGGCTGGAGCACCCGGGTGGACGCGGAGCACCGGGGCCGCCGGTACATCGTCGCGCTCACCACCATGACCCCGGCCAAGACCGGCGAGCGCGAGGTCACCGCCAGGGGGCGCACCGCGTGGTACACCGAGACCCCGGCCGGCAGCCTCAGCGTGCCCATGGGCCCGGGGCTGCGCCTGACCGTCTCGGGGTGGGACGCGGACCGGGGCCCGGCGTCGGCCGGGGAGCTGGTCGAGGTGGCCGACCTCGTCGTGGTCGACCCGGAGCCGCAGGCGCGCTGGTAGACGTCTGGGATACCAGACACCATCGGGTGGTCCCGGGTCGTGCGGACCCGGCCGCCGGGGTGGGATGGGCACATGCAGCAACCCGTGCAGCTGGGTCCCAAGCCCCTGACCCGCGCCGACGTCCACGCCGTTGCCCGCGAGGGCGCACGCGTGGAGCTCACGGACGCGGCGCGCGAGGCGGTCACCACCGCCCGCGCGCACATCGACCGCCTGGCAACGGCCGACCGGCCCACCTACGGCGTGTCCACCGGTTTCGGCGCGCTCGCGGTCCGGCACATCCCGCCGGAGAGCCGGGCCGCCCTCCAGCAGGCGCTGGTCCGCTCGCACGCGGCGGGCGCGGGCCCGGAGGTGGAGCGGGAGGTCGTCCGCGCCCTGGTCCTGCTGCGGCTCAAGACCCTGGCGAGCGGCCACACCGGCGTCCGGCTGGGTACCGCCGAGGCGATGGCCGCCATGCTCAACGCGGGCATCACGCCGGTGGTGCGGGAGTTCGGTTCGCTGGGCTGCTCCGGCGACCTCGCGCCGCTGTCGGCCGCGGCCCTGGCGCTGACCGGCGAGGGCGAGGTCCGCGACGCCGAGGACCGGCTCGTGCCGGCTTCGCAAGCTCTGGCCGCGGCGGGCATCGAGCCGGTGCGGCTGGCCGAGAAGGAGGGCCTGGCGCTGATCAACGGCACCGACGGCATGCTGGGCATGCTGGTGCTCGCGATCGCGGACCTGCACCGCCTGCTCGACGTGGCCGACCTGACCGCCGCGATGAGCGTGGAGGCCCTGCTGGGCACCGACCGGGCGTTCGCCGCCGACCTCCAGGCGCTGCGACCGCACCCCGGCCAGGGGCACTCGGCCCGGCGCATGGCCGCGTTCCTGGCGGGCTCGGAGATCGTGGCCAGCCACCGCGGCCCGGACTGCACCCGCGTCCAGGACGCCTACTCGCTGCGCTGCTCGCCCCAGGTGCACGGGGCCGCCCGCGACACCGTCGCCCACGCCGAGACCGTCGCCGACCGGGAGCTGGCCGCCGCGGTGGACAACCCGGTGGTGCTGGCCGACGGCCGGGTCGAGTCCAACGGCAACTTCCACGGCGCGCCGATCGCCTACGTGCTGGACTTCCTGGCCATCCCGACCGCGGACGTGGCGAGCATCGCCGAGCGCCGCACCGACCGGATGCTCGACGTGCACCGCTCGCACGGCCTGCCGCCGTTCCTGGCGCACGACCCGGGCGTCGACTCCGGGCACATGATCGCCCAGTACACCCAGGCCGCGATCGTCAGCGAGCTCAAGCGCCTGGCGGTACCGGCGAGTGTGGACTCCATCCCCAGCAGCGCCATGCAGGAGGACCACGTCTCCATGGGCTGGTCCGCCGCGCGCAAGCTGCGCAGGGCCGTCGACGGGCTGCGCACCGTGCTCGCCGTCGAGCTGGTCACCGCCGCCCGCGCCCTGGACCTGCGCCACCCCCTCAAGCCCGCACCCGCCACCGCCGCGGCCGTGGCGAAGCTCCGCGAGGTCGTGCCGGGCCCCGGCCCGGACCGCCACCTCGCCCCGGAGATCGCCGCCGCCGAGGAGCTGATCAGAAGTGGAGCCCTGTAGATGGTCCGCGCGAACCGAGGCACCGAGCTGACCGCGCGCAGCTGGCCGACCGAGGCGGCCCTGCGCATGTTCCACAACAACCTCGACCCGGAGGTGGCCGAGCGCCCGGACGACCTGGTCGTCTACGGCGGCACCGGCCGGGCCGCCCGCGACTGGCCCAGCTTCCACGCCATCACCCGGGAGCTGACGAACCTGGCCGACGACGAGACGCTGCTGGTGCAGTCGGGTCGCCCGGTCGGCGTGCTGCGCACCCACGAGTGGGCGCCGCGCGTGCTCATCGCGAACTCCAACCTCGTGCCCGACTGGGCGAACTGGCCGGAGTTCCGCAGGCTGGAGGCCGAGGGCCTGACCATGTACGGCCAGATGACGGCCGGTTCGTGGATCTACATCGGCACCCAGGGCATCCTCCAGGGCACCTACGAGACGTTCGCCGCGGTCGCCGACAAGCGCTTCGGCGGCACGCTCAAGGGCACCCTGACCGTCACGGCGGGCCTGGGTGGCATGGGCGGCGCGCAACCGCTCGCGGTGACCATGAACGAGGGCGTCGCGCTGTGCGTCGAGGTCGACCCGGCCCGCGCGCGGCGCCGCGTGGAGACCCGCTACCTCGACGAGGTCGCCGACGGCCTGGACGACGCGATCGCCCGCGTGCTCAAGGCCAGGCAGGAGGGCCGCGCGCTGTCGGTGGGCCTGATCGGCAACGCCGCCGAGGTGCTGCCCGAGCTGCTGCGCCGCGACGTGCCGGTGGACATCGTCACCGACCAGACCTCCGCCCACGACCCGCTGGCCTACCTGCCCAAGGGCGTGTCCGTGGACGACTGGTCCGACTACGCGGCCCGCAAGCCCGACGAGTTCACCGACCGGGCCCGCGAGTCGATGGCCGACCACGTGGGCGCCATGGTCGGGTTCCTGGACCGCGGCGCGGAGGTGTTCGACTACGGCAACTCCCTGCGCGGCGAGGCCAAGCTGGGCGGCTGCGAGCGCGCGTTCGACTTCCCCGGGTTCGTGCCCGCCTACATCCGGCCGCTGTTCTGCGAGGGCAAGGGCCCGTTCCGGTGGGCCGCGCTGTCCGGCGACCCGGCCGACATCGCGGCCACCGACCGGGCGATCCTGGAGCTGTTCCCCGAGGACGAGAAGCTGGCCCGCTGGATCCGGATGGCGGGCGAGCGGGTGGAGTTCCAGGGCCTGCCCGCCCGCATCTGCTGGCTGGGCTACGGCGAGCGGCACCGCGCCGGCCTGCGGTTCAACGAGATGGTCGCCTCGGGCGAGCTGTCCGCGCCGATCGTGATCGGCCGCGACCACCTCGACTGCGGCTCGGTGGCCTCCCCGTACCGGGAGACCGAGGCGATGGCCGACGGCTCGGACGCCATCGCCGACTGGCCGCTGCTCAACGCCCTGGTCAACACCGCCTCCGGCGCCACCTGGGTGTCGCTGCACCACGGCGGCGGGGTGGGCATCGGCCGGTCGGTCCACGCCGGCCAGGTCACCGTCGCGGACGGCACCGAGCTGGCCGCCCGCAAAATCGAGCGGGTGCTGACCAACGACCCGGCCATGGGCGTGATCCGGCACGTGGACGCGGGCTACCAGCGGGCCGCGGACGTGGCCGCCGACCAGGGCGTCGTGATCCCCATGGCCACGTCGTGACCGGCCTCGCGGACATCGCCGACGTCGGCCGCGACGCCCGCCGCGGCGGCTGGTCCCGGCACGGCTTCGACCGCGCCGAGCTGGAGCTGCGCGAGTGGTTCACCGCCGAGGCGCGGCGCCGGGGCCTGGACGTGCGGCCCGACCGCAACGGCAACCTGTGGGCGTGGTGGGGCGCGCCGGGCCCGAGCGCCGTGGTCACCGGCAGCCACCTGGACTCGGTGCCCGGCGGCGGCGAGTTCGACGGCCCGCTGGGCGTGGTGTCGGCGCTCCAGGCCGTGGACCTGCTGCGCTCCCGCGGCTTCACCCCGGCGAAGCCGCTGGCCGTCGTGGTGTTCGTGGAGGAGGAGGGCGGTCGCTTCGGCGTGGCCTGCCTGGGCTCGCGGCTGCTGACCGGCGCCATCCGGCCCGACGCGGCCGCCCGGCTCACCGACCCGGACGGCGTGAGCTTCGGCGAGGCCGCGCACGCCGCCGGGTTCGACCCGCTGCGGATGGGCCGCGACGACCGGGCGCTGGCCTCGATCGGGGCGTTCGTGGAGCTGCACGTGGAGCAGGGGCGCGGGCTGGGCGTGCCGGTCGGGCTGGCGTCCTCGATCCTCGCGCACGGCCGGTGGCGGTTCACCTTCACCGGCCAGGGCAACCACGCGGGCGCCACGCCGGTGGAGGACCGGCACGACCCGATGCTGCCCGCCGCGCGCACGGTGGTGGCGGCCCGGCGGGCGGCGACCGGCGGCGCGCGGGCCACCGTGGGCCGGGTCGTGCCCAACCCCGGCGGGACCAACGTGATCGCCTCGTCGGTCGACCTGTGGCTGGACGCGCGGGCCGCCGACGAGCCGCGCACCCGCGAGGTGGTGGCCGCGGTCGAGGCCGCCGCGCGCGAGGCCGCCCTCGACGAGGGGTGCGAGGTGGCGGTGACCGAGGAGAGCTGGGGCGGCACGGTGCGCTTCGACACCGGGCTCGCGGCCGAGGTGCGGTCCGCGCTGGGCGACGTGCCGGCGCTGCCCACCGGTGCCGGGCACGACGCGGGCATCCTCGCCGCGCACGTGCCGACGGCGATGCTGTTCGTGCGCAACCCGACGGGGGTGAGCCACGCGCCGGCGGAGTTCGCCGAACCCGACGACTGCGCGGCCGGCGTGGTGGCGCTGGCCTCGGTGCTGGAGCACCTGGCGCGGTGAAGGGCTTCTGGTTCGAGCGGGCGTGGCTGCCGGACGGGGTCGCGTCCCGGGTGCTGGTGCGGGTGACCGACGGGCGGATCTCGTCCGTGTCCACCGCGGACACCATTCCGCTCGGCGTGGAGCGCCTGCACGGCCTGGTGCTCCCCGGCTTCGCCAACGCCCACTCGCACGCCTTCCACCGGGCGCTGCGCGGGCGCACGCACGGCGACGGCGGCACGTTCTGGACGTGGCGCGAGCGGATGTACGAGGTGGCCGGGCGGCTGACGCCGTCGTCGTACCTGCGGCTCGCGCGGGCGGCCTACGCGGAGATGGCCGTGGCCGGCGTGACGGCGGTGGGCGAGTTCCACTACCTGCACGCGGGCGGCAACGAGATGGCCGAGGCGCTGAAGCAGGCCGCCCGGGAGGCGGGCATCCGGATCACCCTGCTGGACGCCTGCTACCTCAGCGGGGGCATCGGCGAACCGGTGCGCGGGGTGCAGGAGCGGTTCACCGACGGCACCGGTGACCGGTGGCTCGACCGGGTCGCCGAGCTGCGCGGGGACGACAACACGAGGGTGGGTGCGGCGATCCACTCCGTGCGCGCCGTGCCACGTGAAACGTTGTCGCTGGTGGCGGGCGCGTTCCCCGATCGGCCGCTGCACGTCCACCTGTCGGAGCAGCCGGCGGAGAACGAGGCGTGCCTGAGCGCGTACGGCATGACGCCGACCGAGCTGCTGGCGGAGGCCGGCGCGCTGACGCCCCGCACGACCGCCGTGCACGCCACCCACCTGACGGGGCGGGACGTCGAGCTGCTCGGGTCGTCGGGCACGGGGGTGTGCCTGTGCCCGACCACCGAGGCGGACCTGGCCGACGGCATCGGCCCGGCGCGGGAGCTGGCCGACGCCGGGGTGGCGCTGTCGCTGGGCAGCGACCAGCACGCCGTGGTCGACCCGCTGCTGGAAGTCCGCGCGCTGGAGCACGGCGAGCGGTTGCGGACCGGCCGCAGGGGGCGGTTCACCCCGGTGGAGCTGGTGGCCGCGCTGACCAACCACGCGGCGATCGGGTGGCCGGAGGCGGGGCGGATCGAGGTGGGCGCGCCGGCGGACTTCGTGGCGGTGCGGACGGACTCGGTGCGCACGGTCGGTGCCCAGGCCGAGCAGCTGCCCCTGGTGGCGACGGCTTCCGACGTGGCCGTGGTGGTGGTCGGCGGTCGGGTGGTCGCGCGCGACGGCGTGCACGAGGCTTTGGGTGACGTGGCGCGGTTGTTGCGGGAGGTGCTGTGAGCAGCGCGGTGATCACCGGGATCGGTGAGCTGACCACGAACGACCCCGGGCTGGGCCGGCTGCGCGACGCGGCGCTGGTGGTCGAGGACGGCGTGGTCGCGTGGGTGGGTGCCGCGCGCGGTGCGCCCGAGGCCGACGAGCGGGTGGACGTCGGCGGGCGGGCCGCGCTGCCGGGGTGGGTGGACAGCCACACGCACCTGGTGTTCGCGGGCGACCGGACCGCCGAGTTCGAGGCCCGGGTGTCCGGCGAGCCCTACGCCGCCGGCGGGATCGCGGTGACGGTGGGTGCCACGCGGGCCGCGTCGGACGAGGAGCTGGCCGCCAACCTCCGGCGCCACGTGGCCGAGGCGCGGGCCCAGGGCACCACCACGATCGAGACCAAGACCGGCTACGGGCTCACCGTCGCCGACGAGGTGCGGTCCGCGCGGCTGGCGGCGGGCGTGGTGGACGAGGTGACGTTCCTCGGCGCGCACCTGGTCCCGCCGGGCGCGGACGCGGCCGGGTACGCGGACCTGGTGGCGGGGGAGATGCTGGACGCCGTCGCGCCGCACGTGCGGTGGGCGGACGTGTTCTGCGAGGTGGGCGCGTTCGACGAGGCCGGGTCCCGGCAGGTGCTGGCCGCCGCCGCCGCGCGCGGCCTGGGCCTGCGCGTCCACGGCAACCAGTTGGGCGAGGGGCCCGGGGTGCGGCTGGCGGTCGAGCTGGGCGCGGCGAGCGTGGACCACTGCACGCACCTGACCGGTGCCGACGTGGACGCGCTGGCGGGCTCGCCCACCGTCGCCACCCTGCTCCCGGCGTGCGACCTGTCCACCCGGCAGCCGCTCGCCCCGGCGCGGCGGTTGCTGGACGCGGGGGCGACGGTGGCCCTGGCGAGCAACTGCAACCCGGGCAGCTCGTACACGACGTCGATGGCGTTCTGCGTGGCCACGGCCGTGCTCCAGATGGGGATGACGGTGGCCGAGGCCGTTGAGGCCGCCACCCTGGGTGGTGCTCGGGCGCTGCGTCGCACGGACGTGGGTCACCTGGGCGTGGGAGCGCGGGCGGACGTGCACGTGCTCGACGCGCCGTCCGCCACGCACCTCGCGTACCGGCCCGGGGTGCCGCTGACGTGGGCGGTGTGGCGGGCGGGGGCGCGGGTGCGCTGAGCGGACGTTCCTATGACGCGTCAGCGCAGGGCGCGGATGCGCGCGGTGAGGCCGTCCGGGTTCCAGCGGGGCTTGTCGCCGCCGCGCAGAGCCGGTCCGGTACGTCACCGGTCACGCGGTGGTGCAGCGCCTCGTGCCCCCCGCTCCCGAGGAGTCCCAGCCACTTCTCGACCCCGGCGCGTGACCGCCGGTCCAGCTTGTCGAGCTGCGCTTGAGCGTCGTGGGTGAGATCCACGCCGGCGGTCGGGGACTCGATCACGCCGCCGTCGCGCCACTGCTTGGGGCTCGCTCGCAGGTCCGCGCGCTCCAGCAGCAGTGGGTCGGTCAGGTGCCACCAGGTGGTGTGCGGCTCGCGCTGCCCCTTCGGGGAGCGGAGCACGCCGCGCAGCTCCCCGAGGCGGCGCGCCTCCACCTGCTGCCTGCCCTTGAGCACGCCGCTGCGGAGCGGTTCCCCCACCTTGGACGAGCGGGGGCCCGGGAACCCGGCGGCGTCCTCCGGCCGCGGCTTTGCGGAGCTCCTCGGCGTGCCCCCGGTTGCTCCGGGCCGCCGCGACGGCCTTGATGGCGTCGATGTCGTCGATGGCGGAGAAGATCGCCTCAAGCGTCACAGGGCTGCCCTCCCGGACGGGTGTGGTCCCCGGCAACCTGCGAGGCCGGTCGCGTGCGGTGATTCGGGTGAACGGACCAACCCCGTTGGTCTCCCGTGGCAGGAGCGGGCCGGGTGGGGCAGGGTGGCGGGTATGGAGTACACCCAGCTCGGCCGCTCCGGCCTCTCCGTGTCCCGCCTGTGCCTGGGCACGATGAACTTCGGCCCGGAGACCGACGAGGCCGACAGCCACGCGATCATGGACCGCGCGCACGAGCACGGCATCAACTTCTTCGACACCGCCAACGTCTACGGCTGGCAGCTGGGCGAGGGCATCACCGAGCAGATCATCGGCCGGTGGTTCGCCCAGGGCGGCGGCCGGCGCGAGAAGACCGTGCTCGCCACCAAGGTGTACGGGTACATGGGCGAGTGGCCGAACGAGACGCGGCTGTCCGCCCTGCACATCCGGCGCGCCGCCGAGGAGTCGCTGCGGCGCCTGCAGACCGACCACATCGACCTGTACCAGATGCACCACGTGGACCGGGACACGCCGTGGGACGAGATCTGGGAGGCGTTCTCCGTCCTGCGGCAGCAGGGCAAGGTGATCTACTTCGGGTCGTCGAACTTCGCCGGGTGGCACATCGCGCAGGCCCAGGAGGCGGCCCGCACCCGCCACTTCCTCGGCCTGGTCAGCGAGCAGTCGATCTACAACCTGATCAACCGGTACGTCGAGCTGGAGGTGCTGCCGGCGGCCCGCCACTACGGCCTCGGCGTGATCCCGTGGTCCCCGCTGCAGGGCGGCCTGCTCGGCGGCGTGCTGCGCAAGCAGCGCGAGGGCGGCGGTTCGCGCGGCAACAGCGAGCGCATGCAGGGCCTGCTGGACAAGCACCGCGACGCGATCGAGGCGTACGAGAAGCTGGCCGCGGACCTCGGTGAGGACCCGGCGCACCTGGGGCTGGCGTGGCTGCTGCACCAGGAGGGCGTGACGGCGCCCATCATCGGCCCGCGCACGATGGACCAGCTCGACGGCTCGCTGCGGTCCGCGGAGATCGAGCTGGACGCCGAGGTGCTGGGGCGGCTGGACGAGCTGTTCCCGGGGCCGGGGCCGAACCCGGGCAAGCCCGCGCCGGAGGCTTACGCCTGGTAGTGCAAAGCCGCCGACTTGGCGATCGCATTGATGCGGAAAACACAATTACTCCGTCCGGTGTCACCCTCGTGCCGGGTGTTGTCTTTCCGCTTCCCGTGCGATTCGCTGGGTGCTTCTCCGGTTTCGAGGGGGATCGGTGGTGTGGCGGGAACGTACGTTGTCGGTGGCCGAACACCGCGAGCTGTGCGACGCCTTCCTCCGACTGCCCGGCATGCGTGAACCGGATTCGCGTGAGCTGTACATCGCGGAACTGGCCAGGACACACCTCGACGGGTTCACCTTTCCCAGGCACGCGGACGCGCACCACGACGTGTGGTCGCTGCTGTCCGCGTGCCTGGCGCAGGAGGGCGGACTGGCCGGGCTCGTCGAGGTGGTGCGGGTGTTCCACCAGGGCAGTCGCCCGATGGCCCGTCTCGACCAACTGCTGGCGACCCTGTTCCCGGACCGGTTGCTGACCGCGACCGAGCACCGGGCGCTGCTCGTCCTGCTGATCGACCTGGACCCGGGCCTACTCGGTCCCCCTTTCCGGCGGGCGACCTCGTCGTTCCAGTGGAACGCGGTGCCGAACTGGGGCGATGTGACAGGTCTGGTCGACTGCCTGGACCTCGCGGTGGACGTGAACGGGGTGCCGCCGCTGCTCGCGTTCGTCGAACACCTGGCGCACCGGGTGAACGGGCTGCACGAGGAGGCGCACCGCTGGCTCGACACCGTCGCCACTCGACTGGACCTGCGGCGGTCAGTACTGGTCGAGCTCTGCGCGGCGGCGGGCGAGGCCAACGCGGACGCCGCGCCCGGTTATGTGGTGTTGCAACTACAGCCCGACGGCGCGGAACCCGACCGCTACCTGCTGTCCGCTTGGCTCCAACAGCCCGGCTGGCCCGATGAGGTGCTGTTCCGCGACGACGTGCCGCGCACCGTCCAACAGGTCGCAGGGCAGGTAGCGGAGCTGGTCCGGCGGGCGCACGCGGTGGCGGGCACCGAACTGGACGAGCTGGTGGTGGAGTTCGTCCTGCCCCGGAGCCTGGTGCACCAGCCGATCGACCAGTGGCGCGTGGACGACGTGTTCCCCCACCTGCTCGGCACCAGTCACGTGGTGGTCGTGCGCAGCCTGGACCGGATGCGGCGCGAGGACCTGCGCGCCCGCTGGCGGCGCAAGTGGCGCTGGTTGGCGGCGCACGGTGACCGGACCGGGATCGCGGGTGTGCACTGGTCGGGAAAGAACCACGTGGCCACCCCGGACGGTCTGTTCGCCGAACTCGTCCTGGATGACGCGCCCGTCGCCGTGGTGCTGGTCGAGCCCCCGACGGAGCGCGAGGGCCTGGGGTGGGACGAGCTCACCGCCGCCCTCTACGCGGGCGTGCCAGTCGTGGCCTGGTGTCGCGAGCCCACGTTGTCGGAGTGGTTCGAGGAGGAGATTAGGCGAGTGCTCGCCGAAGGCGGCGGCCTGCGCCGGCTGCCCGCTCACGTGCTCCACCTGCGCCGCAAGGCGAGCGGCAGGTACGACTCCCGAGTACGCCTGGGAAACCACATCACGCTGCTGTGGGACGACGCCGACCGAATACCGGAACCATTCATGCGCGCCGGTCGGTTACGCGCGCCGCGTTTAGAGGGGAACCATGGTTGATCCGCGCTTGTCCATCTACCGCGGCACTGGGGAACCCCATGACGACATCGCAGCGCTCTCGCCGCCCCCACCGTGGCGCGTCTTCACCGGTGAGGTGACCTCCGCGCCGGTCACCCCCACCACACCGGGCGCGCGACCCACCGCCGAAGCACGCGCCCGCGTCTACCGGCCGAGCTCGGAAGTCGTGCACATGGTCAACGTGGCCCTGTGCCTGCGGCGCCCGTTGCTGGTCACCGGCAAGCCGGGTACGGGCAAGTCGACCCTGGCCTTCAGCGTCGCTCACGAGCTCAAGCTCGGCCCGGTCCTGTACTGGCCGATCGGCAGCCACTCCAAGCTCGGCGACGCCCTGTACCGGTACGACGCGATCGGCCGCCTCCAAGAGGCGGGGATGCGCGGTGGGGCCGCGCCGCCGGATATCGGCCGGTTCGTCCGGCTCGGCCCGCTGGGCACCGCGCTCCTGCCCGGTGAGCGGCCCAGGGTGTTGCTGATCGACGAGCTGGACAAGAGCGACATCGACCTGCCGAACGACCTGCTCAACGTATTCGAGGAAGGGCAGTTCGACATCCCGGAGCTGAGCAGGTTGCCCGACGACCACCTCGAGGTGCGGGTGATGACCGAGGACCCGGGGCGATCGGCCACCATCACGCGCGGCCAGGTGTGCTGCCGCGCGTTCCCGTTCGTGGTGATCACCAGCAACGGCGAACGCGAATTCCCGACCGCGTTCCTGCGCCGCTGCCAGCAGGTGAACATCCAGCAGCCGGACAGCGAGAAGCTGGCCGAGATCGTCGCGGGACACCTCGGTCCGGAGGCGCTGGAGGAGACCAGGGAGCTCGTGGCTCGATTCGTGGAGCGCCGCGACCGCGGCGACCTCGCCACCGACCAGCTGCTCAACGCCGTCTACTTGGCGGTGTCCGGGGCCAAGTCGGACCCGGCGACGCGGGAACAGCTGGTGGACCGGCTCATCCAGCCGCTCGACGGGCCGGGATGATCCGCGACTTCGTCGACTTCGTCCGCGCGGCGGTTCCGGACGTCACCGCCGAGGAACTCGCCGATGCCCTCTGGCTCGCGAGACTCCTCGATGAGGGCGGGAGGGGCGCCGGTCCGGCGCCACCGCCGCCCGGCCCGCCCGCGTTCGGTCGTGGCGCCCCGCGATCGGCCGAGGCGCCCCGACCGGCAGAGACTGCCCACCGGCGGACTCGCGCACCCGGGCACGCCTCGCTGCACGTCGGGCCCTCGGGCAGCACGCCGGCCGGCGATCCGGGGGAGACGCGGACCAAGAGCCCCGCGGTGCCCGCCCTACCGAACGCGTCCGCGCTCGGTAGGGCGCTCCGACCACTCAAGCGCACGGTCTCGTCGACGGACGAGACGCGCCTCGACGAGGTCGCGACCGCCGACCACATCGCGGACACCGGCCTCTTGGTGCCGCGCACCCGCCCCGAGCCCCGGCGGTGGTTGGACCTAGCGCTGGTGGTGGACGACAGCCGTTCCATGGTCGTGTGGCGGCGCACCATCGCGGAGTTCCGCGAGCTGTTGGTGCGGCTGGGCGCGTTCCGCGATGTGCGCACGTGGCGGTTCGACGGTGACACCCCGGCTGGCGGGCGCTTGGTGCTGAGCGGCGCCGCGAAGGGTGCGGTGCACGACGTGCGCGAGCTGGCCGATCCGGGCGGTGAACGGCTGGTCTTGGTGGCCAGTGACTGCGTGGGCGATGCGTGGAGCAACGGCGTGCTGGGCGGAGCGCTCGCCCTGTGGTCCGCGATGAGCCCGGTCGCGGTGGTGCAGGTGCTGCCGCAGCGGCTGTGGGAGGGCTGCGGACCGGACTTCACCCGCGTTCGACTGCGAGGGCGCGGACCGGCCACACCGAACCGCTTGGTCGACGTGAAGGCTGTCGACCCCGACGACGACCTCACTGGCGCGGGCGTGCCGGTGCCGGTGCTGGAACTGGAGCCCCGTTGGCTGGTTCCGTGGGTCGCGCTGGTCACCGGCTCGGGCACCGGCTGGTTCTCGGGCACCGCGATGTTCACCGGCCGGATGGACCGGCAGGAGCACGAGCCGCCACCGCCCTCCCCGGAGGAGCGGCTCCGCCGGTTCCGACTGCGGGCTTCGACCACGGCTTACCGGCTGGCCGTGCACCTGGCGTGCGCACCGCTCAGCTTACCGGTGATGAGACTGGTGCAGCACACCATGCTGCCCTCTTCCAGACCCGCCCACCTCGCCGAGGTGTTCCTGAGCGGTTTGTTGCAGGTGGTCGACGCGGACGCCGCAGACGTTGACGACCTGCGGTTCGACTTCGAACCAGGGGTCCGCGACGAGTTGCTGTCCGAGGTGGGCAGGCACGAGGCGCTCCAAGTCCTGGCGAAGGTGTCCGACTTCGTCACCCGGCGACTCGGCTCGCCGTTCGACTTCAACGCCCTGTTGACCGACGGGCGCGCCGCCGAGGCCGGAGCCGCGCTGGGACCGCCGTTCGCAGAGGTGGCCCACGACGTGCTCCAGCGGTTGGGGGGCCGCTACGCCGAGGCCGCGGCCCGGCTCCGAGCCGTCCCAACCGGCACGGCCCCGTCGTCGGTGCTGCAAGAGACGCCCCGGCATGAGCTGCCGCCGCTCACTCCCGGCTTCATCGGGCGTGCCGACATCCTTGACGCGGTGCGGCGGTCGCTGTCCGATGACGTGCCGCTGGTCTTGGTCGGCGCGGGGGGAATGGGCAAGACTTCGCTCGCCGTCCAGTGCGCCCACCGGTTCCGGGAGGACTACGACCTGGTCTGGTGGATGGCCGCCGACGACCAGTCCCTGCTTCGGGCCTCGTTCGTCGACCTAGCCGCCCACCTGGGGCTACCCCCGTCCTCCGACGTCCCGCGGACGGTGCGGGACGTGCTGGCCGCGCTCCGCGCGACCGGCCGCTGGCTGCTGGTCTTCGACGACGTCCGCGAACCAGGGGCGCTGCACGGCCTGATCCCCACCGGGGGCCACGTGGTGATCACCACCCGGCTGCGGACGTGGCCGGGACCGGCACGGGTGGTGCCCGTGCCGGAGCTGGCCCGAGCCGAGAGCGTCGTGCTGCTGTGCGCGCAGGCGGATTGGTTGGGGCCGGAGGACGCGGACCAGGTGGCCGCCGCGCTACGCGATCACCCGCTGGCGGTGCGCCACGCCGGGGCGTGGCTCGCCGAGATGCGGTTGACTGCCGTGGACTACCTGGAGTCCCTGTCAGCGGCCCCGTCCGGGAGCGCGCCCTGGACGGTCGCGATCCAGGCGCTGCGGCGGCACGCGCCGGACGCGGCGCTCGTGCTCGACCTGTGCTCGGTCCTCGCCGACGCTCCCCTGCCGATCGACGTCCTCGCCGCAGGGCAGGACCTGCCCGGTCCGCTCGGCGACGTGCTGCGGGATCGATCGCGACTGCTCCGCGCGCTGGGGGAACTGGACCGCGTCGCACTGGCACAGCTGGACGTCGACGTCGATCGCGTCCGGGTGCACGGGCTGGTCCAGGACACCGTGCGCGAACTGCTGCCGGCGCCGGAGTGCGAGGCCGCGACCGCCGCCGCGCGATCAGTGCTCGCCGCGGCCAACCCCGGCGAGCCGGACGAGCCGCACAACTGGCCACGGTACCGCGAACTCGCGCCGCACACGGCAGCCGTGGACCTGGTGGTGGCCGAGGAGCGGCAAGCGCGCGTCCTCGTGCTCGACCACATCCGCCACCTCTACGCGATCGGTGATTACGAGGGCAGTCTCGACATGGGACGGGCCACGGTGCACCGCTGGCGGGAGCTGTGGGACCGGAACGAGGAGTTGACCCTGCTGGCGTGCCGGCTCGTCGCCAACGCGATGCGCGAACTGGGCGACGTCGCCGGCGCCGGCGAGTGGGACCAGGAGACCTTCCGCAGGCTGACGGAGGTGTTCGGCGCCGACCACTCCCACACCCTGACCGTCGCCAACGGTCTGGGCGCGGATCTGAGGGCGCTCGGACGCGTCGACGAGGCCGTCGCGCTCGACCGCGACACGTTGCGCCGGCACCGGCGGAAGTGGGGCGACAACCACAACCGGACGTTGCGCGCCGCGATCAACGTAGCCGTGGACCTGCGCCTGCTCGGCCGCTTCACCGAAGCACGGGCCATCGACCTCGACGTGGTGCGCAGGCGCCGCGAGATGTACGGCGCGGAGGACCCCCGGACTCTGTTCGCCACCAGCAACCTGGTGCGCGACCTCATCGGTCTCGGCGCCTACCGCGAAGCGCTGCGCATCCAGGAGGACCTGCTACCGCTGATGCGCGCCCGGCTCGGCCCACACCACAACCACGTCCTGCTGGCCATCCGGAACCTGGTGATCGCACTGCGCGGCACTGGCCGTTACGCCCAGGCCCGCGAACTCGGGAAGGAGAACGTAATCACGTGCGAGTGGCGGCTCGGTCCGCGGCACGAGTACTCGCTGGCCGCCTCCATGACGCTGGGCAACGTGCTGCGGCGGACCGGCGAGCTGGAGGACGCACTGGGCATCGGCGAGCGGGCGTACCGCAGGATGACTCGCGACGCCGGCCCGCGGCATCCGTTCACACTGGCCGGTGCGATCAACACCGCCCTGCTGCGGCGAGCGGCCGGCCAGGTCGAACCGGCCTACGAGCTCGACCTGGCCACCTCCCGGGCGCTGCGCGAGGTGGGCGGGGCGGATCACCCGATGACGCTGGCGTGCGAGGTGAACCTGAGCAGCGACCTGGCGTTCCTGGGGTACCCGGAGCAGGCGGCCGAGCTCTCCGCGTCGACCTCGCCACGCCTGGCGCAGGTGCTGGGCGCCGACCACCCGCACACCCTCGTATGCGCCTTCAACGCCGCCGTGGACCGGATTGCCGTCAGCGGGGAGAACCGGATGGCGGAGGCGGTGGCGGACCTGGCGCGGGTGTTGGGCGCTCGTCACCCCGAAGTCGTGCTGGCGGCGGCGGGCCGACGGCTGGACTGCGACGTCGAACCACCGCCGACCTGAGGTCCCCGACCTCGGCCGCGGCACCGGAGAGGCGCCGAAAAAGCCTGGAACGCCGAGAGGCCCCACCCCCGGGCAGGGGCGGGGCCTCTCGAACGATCAGTCCTCGAACTCGTCTTCGTCGTCGCGCGCCAGGTAGGTGGCCAGGCGCTCGACCGCCGTCTCGAACTCGGGGTTCGCGTCGACGAACGCGCGCAGCTTGTCGGCCAGCCAGGCGAGGGTGACCTCCTCCTCGCCCCGGCGCGCCTCCAGCTCCTCGATCCCTCGGTCGGTGAAGTACACGGCCTACTCGAACGCCTTCGTGATCAGCTCGCGCTGCTCGACCTCGTGCACCTTGGACGACCCGGCCGACGGCGCGGCCATCGGGCGCCGCGACACGCGCGAGACCCGGTAGCGCTCCGGCAGCAGCTCCGGCAGGGCCAGGCCGAAGAACGGCCAGGCACCCTGGTTCGCCGGCTCCTCCTGCACCCAGCGCACCTCGGTGGCGTTCGGGTAGCGCTCCAGTGCCTCGGTCAGCTTGCGCGCGGGCACCGGGTACAGCTGCTCCACGCGCACGATGGCGAAGTCGTCCGTGCCGCGCTTCTCCTGCTCGGCCAGCAGCTCGTAGTAGATCTTGCCGTAGCAGAGCACGACCTTGGTGACCTTGTTCGGGTCGCCGATGCGCCGGTCGTCGATGACCGACTGGAAGCGCTCCTCCACGAAGTCCTCGACCGG
The DNA here is from genome assembly GCF_009498035.1 of Saccharothrix syringae. Lineage (NCBI taxonomy): Bacteria > Bacillati > Actinomycetota > Actinomycetes > Pseudonocardiales > Pseudonocardiaceae > Saccharothrix > Saccharothrix syringae. The sequence continues at coordinate 9,971,918 of NZ_CP034550.1, read as the reverse complement.
GCTGGTCGCGGCCTTCAGGCGCAGCATCGACTTCGGGGTGAACACCACCAGCGGGCGGTTCACGCCGTCCAGCGCGTGCCTGCGCAGCAGGTGGAAGTAGTTCGCCGGGGTCGACGGCACCGCGATCGTCATCGAGCCCTCCGCGCACAGCTGGAGGAACCGCTCGATGCGGCCGGAGGTGTGGTCCGGGCCCTGGCCCTCGTGGCCGTGCGGCAGCAGCAGCACCACGTCGGACACCTGGCCCCACTTCGCCTCACCGGACGAGATGAACTCGTCGATGATCGGCTGCGCGCCGTTGACGAAGTCGCCGAACTGGGCCTCCCACAGCACCAGGGCGTCCGGGTTGGCCACCGAGTAGCCGTACTCGAAGCCGAGCGCCGCGAACTCCGAGAGCACCGAGTCGTAGACCATGAACTTGCCCTGGGTCTCGGCCAGGTGCTGGAGCGGGGTGTACTCCACGCTGCTCTTGCGGTCCACCAGGGTGGCGTGCCGCTGCACGAACGTGCCGCGCCGCGAGTCCTGGCCGGCCAGGCGGACCGTGCGGCCCTCCAGCACCAGTGACCCGAACGCCAGCAGCTCGGCGAACGCCCAGTCGATGCCGCCCTCGCGGGCCATCTTGGCGCGCCGCTCCAGCACCGGCTTCACGCGCGGGTGCGGGGTGAAGCCGTCGGGCAGGTCGACGTGCGCGTCGGCGATCCGCTCGATCACCGAGCGCTCGATGCCGGTGGGCAGCTTGGCCGGGATCTGCTGCTCCGCCTCGATCGACGGCGAGGTCTTGATCGGGTGCTTCTCCAGCTCCCTGACCTCGTTGAACACGTGCTCCAGCTGCGAGGAGAAGTCCTGGAGCGCCTTCTCCGCCTCCTCGACGGAGATGTCGCCGCGGCCGATCAGCGCCTCGGTGTAGGTCTTGCGGACCGAGCGCTTGGTGTCGATCACGTCGTACATCGCCGGCTGGGTCATCGACGGGTCGTCGCCCTCGTTGTGCCCGCGGCGGCGGTAGCACACCATGTCGATGACGACGTCCTTGTTGAACCGCTGCCGGTAGTCCACGGCCAGCTTGGCGACCCAGTAGCACGCCTCGGGGTCGTCGCCGTTGACGTGGAACACCGGCGAGCCGATCATCTTCGCCACGTCCGTGGAGTACTTCGACGAGCGCGAGTTCTCCGGCGCGGTGGTGAAGCCGACCTGGTTGTTGACGATGACGTGCACGGTGCCGCCGGTGCGGTAGCCGCGCACGAGCGCCAGGTTCAGCGTCTCGGCGACCACGCCCTGGCCGGCGAACGCGGCGTCGCCGTGCAGCGCGACCGGCAGCACGGTGAAGCCCTGGTCGCCCTTGTCGAGCATGTCCTGCTTGGCCCGGACGATGCCCTCCAGCACCGGGTCCACGGCCTCCAGGTGCGACGGGTTGGCGGTCAGCGACACCTTGGTCTCGCCGTCGCCGAACATGCGGAAGTACTTGCCCTCCGCGCCCAGGTGGTACTTCACGTCGCCCGAGCCGTGCGCCTGGCCCGGGTCGAGGTTGCCCTCGAACTCGCGGAAGATCTGGGAGATCGGCTTGCCGACGATGTTGGCCAGCACGTTCAGCCGGCCGCGGTGCGGCATGCCGATGACGACCTCGTCGATCTCGTGCTCGGCGGCCTTGTCCAGCACCGCGTCGAGCAGCGGGATGACGGTCTCGCCGCCCTCCAGCGAGAACCGCTTCTGGCCGACGTACTTGGTCTGCAGGAAGGTCTCGAACGCCTCGGCGGCGTTGAGCTTCGACAGGATGTACTTCTGCACGGTGGCCGGCGGCTTCTCGTGCGGCACCTCGACGCGCTCCTGGATCCAGAGGCGCTCCTCCGGGTCGAGGATGTGCATGTACTCGACGCCGACCGTGCGGCAGTACGAGTTGCGCAGCACGCCCAGGATGTCGCGCAGCTTCATCCGCTCCTGGCCCGCGAACCCGCCGACCGGGAACTCCCGGTCCAGGTCCCACAGGGTCAGGCCGTGCGACAGGACGTCCAGGTCGCGGTGGCTGCGCTGGCGGTAGTTCAGCGGGTCCGTGTCGGCCATCAGGTGGCCGCGGGTGCGGAACGCGTCGATCAGCTCGATGACGCGGGCGGTCTTGTCGACCGCGCCCTCGGGGATGTCGGCGACCCAGCGGATCGGCTCGTACGGCAGGCGCAGCGAGGTGAAGACGTCGTCGTAGAAGCCGTCCTCGCCCAGCAGCAGCTGGTGCACGCGCTTGAGGAACTCGCCCGACTCCGCGCCCTGGATGATGCGGTGGTCGTAGGTGGAGGTCAGCGTGATGATCTTGCTGACGCCCATGTCGGTCAGGGCCTGCTCGCTGGTGCCCTGGAAGTGCGCCGGGTACTCCATGGCGCCCACGCCGATGATCGCGCCCTGGCCCGCGGTGAGCCGCGGCACCGAGTGGTTGGTGCCGATGGTGCCCGGGTTGGTCAGCGAGATGGTGGTGCCGGAGAAGTCCTCGGAGGTCAGCGAGCCCGACCGCGCCTTGCGGATCAGGTCCTCGTACGCCTGCCAGAACTGCGTGAACGTCATGTTCTCGCAGCCCTTGATCGAGGCGACGACCAGCGAGCGCGAGCCGTCCTTGCCGGGCAGGTCGATGGCCAGGCCGAAGTTCACGTGCTCCGGGGTGACCACGAACGGCTTGCCGTCGACCTCGGCGAAGTGCCGGTTCATGTTCGGGAACGCCTGGAGCGCCCGGACCACGGCGTAGCCGATCAGGTGCGTGAAGGAGACCTTGCCACCGCGGGTGCGCTTGAGGTGGTTGTTGATCACGATGCGGTTGTCGGCCAGCAGCTTGGCCGGCACCGCGCGCACGCTGGTCGCGGTCGGGACGGTGAGCGACAGCTCCATGTTCTTGGCGATGGCGGCCGCGGCGCCGCGGAGCTGCTTCTGCTCCTCGCCCCTGCCCTGCTGCACCGGCGCGGCCTTGGCGGCCTGCGCGGGGGCGGGCTTGGCGGGCTGCTTGGCGGGCTGCTGCTTCGGCTGCTGGGGCTGCTGCTGCTGCTTCGGCTGCGCGGGCTTGTCGGCCGGCTTCTCGGCGGGCTTCGGCGCGGTGGTGGTCGACGTGCCGTTGCCGTTCTCGGCGGTGGTGGTCGTGTTCGCCGAGGTGGTCTTCGCCGAGGCCGTTGCCGAGGTCGTTGCCGCCGCGGCCGTCGTCACGGCCGTCGTCGCGGTCCCGTTGCCCGACCGCTGCGTCGACTTGTAGTCGGCGAAGAAGTCGTGCCAGGCCGGGTCTACCGACGACGGGTCGGCGAGGAACTGCTCGTACATCTCCTCGACCAGCCACTCATTGGGGCCGAACTGCGAAGCAGGACTGCTGCTGGACACGGCTGGCGCTCGCCTCTATCCATCTCGCTCTTGGTAATGACTCACTCATCGCCAGGCTAGTCCCCCGTCTGGTGCAGTTCACACACAGGAGGGGCCGAGCGCCGAGTGTTCGCTCACAGGATCGATCAGGTGGTCGGTCCCGTTATGGGTGCTTGAGCACCACTTGAGGTTATGCCCGTCACGTGCCCGGTGGGGATCGACTTGACGACTTTGTCCGCACTTCGGGCCGGTGGGTGGTGTGAGGCGTTCACGGAGCTGAACGGTGCCGGGTTGAGCTGGGCTTTCAACCTTCTGGTTGACTAGTGGGGTGTGGGGTCGTATCGTCGTGTTCAACCGAGCGGTTGAGTAAGGAGATGGTGGTGGACGACCGGTTGTCGCGGGTCTTCTCGGCGCTGGCCGACCCGATCCGGCGCGACATGGTGGCGCGGCTCGCCTCGGGCGACGCGACCGTGAACGAGTTGGCCGAGCCCTACTCCGTGACCGTGCAGGCCGTGTCGAAGCACTTGAAGGTCCTGGAGGAGGCCGGGCTCGTCACCCGCGGCAGGGAGGCGCAGCGGCGGCCGGTCCACCTGGAGGCGGAGGTGTTCGACCTGATGACGAAGTGGATCGAGCGCTATCGGCGCGAGGCCGAGCAGCGCTACCGGCGGCTGGACGCCGTGCTCGCCGAGATGGCGGAGAGCGGTGTTGAGCGGGGTCGGACCGATATCGAGGGAGAGGCATCATGACTGCGATCACGCACCCCGAGACCACGATCAGCGCGGACCCGGCGCTGCCGGTCATCCGGATCACCCGGGAGTTCGACGCGCCGCGTGAGGCGGTGTTCCGGGCGCACACCGATCCGGAGCTGGTGGTGAAGTGGCTGGGGCCGCGGTCGGTGACCATGGAGGTGGAGCGCTGGGACGCCACCACCGGTGGGGGGTACCGGTACCTGCACCGGCGGGGGGACGAGGCGTACGGGTTCTACGGGTCGTTCCACGAGGTGCGGCCGGCTGAGCGGATCGTGCAGACGTTCACGTTCGAGGGGGTGCCGGACGGGGTGTGCCTGGAGACGATGACGCTGGAGGACCTGGGGGGTGGGCGGACCCGGTTGCACGTGGTGAGCGTGTTCGAGACGGTCGAGGGGCGGGATGCGGCCATGTCCAGCGGGATGTCTTACGGGGTGACGCAGGGGTACGAGCAGTTGGACGAGCTGCTGGCTTCCTAGCTCTCCGCGTTGTGGGCTGGGGTTGGGGTTGGGGTTGGGGCTGGGTTGGGTTTGGTCGGCCTTTGGTTTCGTCCGGCTCGATTTGACATGGGGCCCTTACGAGCACCGGAGGCAGGCCGCAGCCGACAGGCACGGCGGGGAAAAGCGTCCCGCCGAGCCTGCCGGCTCCGACCAGCCTATGGCACTCGAACCCATGTCAAATCGGGCCTCGTCGGCCCCCGCCGACCCCAGCCCCCTCCCGGCGTGTCATGCGTTCAAGCCGGGCGTGTCATGCGTTGGGTCCGGGCGTGTCATGCGTTGGGTACCGGCGTGTCATGCGTTGGGTCCGGGCGTGTCATGCGTTCAAGCCGCGCGAGTCGAACGTTCAGGACCGTCGTGTCGAACGTTCCGGGCCCCCGAGTTCTACGTTCAGCACCGGCGTGTCCTCCACTCGGACACCGCGTGTCCTCCGGTCCGGCACCGCGTGTCCTTCACTCGGGCGCGGCATGGCATGTGTTGGGTGGGTGGGTGCCGGCCGTGAGTGGGTGGGTCAGCCCGCCTGTGCGCTGGTCAGGTCGTCGTCGGTGACGGTGTCCCCTGGTACCGCGTCGCCCACGCTGTGCGCCCACAGTCGGGCGTAGCGGCCGCCTGCCGCCAGCAGTTCGGTGTGCGTGCCGACTTCCGCGACCCGGCCACCGTCCAGTACGACGATTCGGTCGGCTCGTGCGGCTGTGGCCAGGCGGTGTGCGACTACGAACGTGGTCCGGGCGCCGGCCAGGTGGTCGGAGGCCGCCAGGACCGCTGACTCGGTGGCCGGGTCCAGGGCGGCTGTTGCCTCGTCCAGCAGGAGCAGGGCTGGTTGGACCAGTTCCGCCCTGGCCAGGGCGACCAGTTGTCGTTGGCCGGCGGACAGGGCTTGGCCTCGTTCTCCCACCTGTTGGTGGAACGCGTTGGGCAGGGAGGCGACTACGGGGAGGGCGCCTACCGCGCGGACCGCCGACTCGACTTCGGCTCGGGTGGCGTCCGGTTTGCCGTAGGCCACGTTCTCGGCCACGTCACCGCCGAACAGGTGGGCTTCCTGCGGGACTACGCCCAGGCGTTGCCGCAGGGCTGACAGGTCGTAGTCGCGCACGTCCACGCCGTCCACGAGGACTTGGCCGCTGGTTGCGTCGTAGAACCTGGCCACGAGTTTGACCAGCGTCGACTTGCCCGCGCCGGTGGCGCCCACCAGGGCCACGGTCTCGCCCGGGGCCACGTGCAGGGACACGTCCTCCAGGGCCGGGTGGTCGGTGCCCTGGTAGGCGAAGGTGACGTTGCGCAGTTCGACCTCGCCCCTCAGGGCGGTCACCGGCACGGGGTTGGTCGCCGGGGGGACCGTCGTCGGGGTGCGCAGCAGGTCGCCGATGCGGCTCAGGCCCACCCTGGCCTGCTGGTAGCCGTCGAAGACGCCGGAGAGTTGGTAGAGGGGGGCGAAGAAGAGGCCCAGGTAGAGGACGAAGGCCAGCAGGACGCCGGGGGACAGGGTGCCGTCCGCCACCCGGTAGGCGCCGACCACCAGGATCGCTGCCTGGGCCACGCCCGACAGGAGCGCCAGGAACGGGAAGTACGTGGCGATGTAGCGCTGGGCCCGGATGCGGGAGCGCCGGTAGGCGTCGCTGCGCTCGGCGAACGCCTCGGCCGACCGCGCCTCCCTGGTGTAAGCCTGTGAGACGCGCAGGCCGGAGACGTTCTCCTGGAGGTCGGCGTTGACCGCGCTGACGCGTTCGCGCGCCTCCGCGTAGGCGGCCGACGACAGGCGTTGGAAGATCACCGTCGCGATCAGGAGGACCGGGAGCACGGACAGGGCCACCAGGGCCAGGCCCGGGTCGGTCACGACCAGGGCCACGGCGATGCCCACCACGGTCAGCACGCTGATCGCGAAGGTGGTCAGGCCCGTCTGGAGGAAGCTGGACAGCGCGTTGACGTCCGTGGTCATCCGGGTCATGATCCGGCCGGCCATCTCGCGCTCGTAGTAGTCCAGGCCGAGTCGTTGCAGGTGGGCGTAGCTGCGCACGCGCAGCAGGTACAGCAGGCGCTCGCCCACCCGGGACGTCACCACCGCACCCGCCGCCGCCGATGCCCAGCCCATCGCCACCAGGGCGAAGCCGATCGCGCCCACCGCCCAGAGCCAGCCGGGGGCGTTGCCGACGACGCCCCGGTCCACGCCGACCCGGACCAGGCCGGGCAGCGCCACCGCCAGGGCCGTGTCGACCAGCAGCAGGCCGCCGACGCCCAGCATCGCCCAGCGGACCGGGCGCAGGAGCGTGCGCAGGCGGAAGCCGGGGTCGGGTGCGGTCGGGTCCTCGCCGCGCAGGTCGGGTTCCTCGGTGGCGGGCGGCAGGGCGTGCACGCGGGCCATCAGCTCGGGGGTCGGCGGGGTGCCGCCCAGCAGGGCCGACGTGCCGCCGCCGCCCCTGGCCCGCGGTGCGGCGGCGACCGAGCGGTTCGCCGCGCGCACGGCCAGCTCGTCGCCCTCGGGGGCCGGCCACAGCTCGGGGGTGACGCCGTCCGGGCCGGGCTCCAGGCGGGCGTCGGCCCGCGGGTCCACCTGCTCGATGGCCTCGCCGGGGCCCGCCAGCAGGTCCCGGTACAGCCGGCAGCGCTCGTGCAGCTCCTCGTGCGTGCCGACGTCGACCACGCGGCCCGCGTCGAGCACCGCGATCCGGTCGGCCAGGGTCAGCGACGAGCGGCGGTGGGCGATCAGGATCGTGGTGCGGCCGGCGGTGACCGAGGCCAGGGTGCGGTGGATGGCGGCCTCGGTGGCGGTGTCCACGGCCGAGGTCGCGTCGTCCAGGACCAGCACGCGCGGGTCGGAGAGGAGGGCGCGGGCGAGTGCCACGCGTTGCCGCTGGCCGCCGGAGAGGGTCAGGCCGCGCTCGCCGACCACCGTGTCGTAGCCCCGGGGCAGCGCCTCGATGAACTCGTGCGCCTCGGCGGCCCGGGCCGCCGCCCTGACCTGCTCGTCGGAGGCGTCCGGCAGGCCGTAGGCGATGTTGGCGCGCACCGTGTCGGAGAACAGGAACGCCTCCTCGAACACCACGCCCACGGTGCGGCGCAGCGAGGACAGGCGCAGCTCGCGCACGTCGACGTCGCCGACGCGCACCGAGCCCGAGTGCACGTCGTAGAACCGCGGCAGCAGCAGGGAGATCGTCGACTTGCCCGACCCGGCGGTGCCCACGACCGCCAGCGTCTCGCCCGGCTCGACCCGCAGCGACACCCCGGCCAGCACCGGTTCGCTGCGCGTGTAGCCGAACGAGGTGTCCCGCAGCTCGACCGACACCGGGCCGGCGGGCACGTCCCGCTCGCCGTCGACCACGTCCGGCTGCGAGTCGACCAGCTCGTAGACCCGCTCCACGCCCGCCCGCGCGAGCTGGGCGGTCACCATCAGGCTCGACAGCAGCCGGGCCGGGCCGACCAGGTTCGCCACGTAGGTCGCGAACGCCACGAACGTGCCCAGCGACACCTGGCCGCGCAGCGCCAGCCAGCCGCCCAGCGCCAGCACCGCCACCTGGCCCAGGTAGGGCAGCGCGTTCAGGGTGGCGGCGGGCTTCGCGGTCAGCCGGGCCGCCCGCATCCGCTCGGCGAACAGCACCTTCGCCCGCTGCTCCAGCCGGGCGACCTCGCGCGCCTCCTGGCCGAAGCCCTTCACCACGCGCACGCCGGTGACGGTCTCCTCGACGTGCTGCGCCACGTCCGCCGCCCGCTGCTGGGCCGACCACGTGGCCGGGAACAGCGTCAGCCTGCTGCGCGCCGCGACCACGCCCACGGCGGGCACGATCACCAGGGCGATCAGGGTGAGCAGCGGCGACAGCCAGAACATCGCCACCAGCGCGGCGAGGGCGAACACGACCGTGCCGAACGCCAGCGGGGTCATCGACAGCAGGCTGTTGACCAGCTGGAGGTCGGTGATCGAGCGGGACACCACCTGGCCGGTGCGCAGCGCGTCCTGCTTCGGCCCGTCCAGCCGCTGCACCGCGCCGAAGACCGCCTGGCGCAGGTCGTGCTGCACGTCCACGGCCAGCCGGCCGCCCAGGTAGCGGCGCATGAACGCGGAGCCGAAGGTCAGCACCTCCAGGCCGACCAGGACGACCGCGAGCCACGCCAGCCGGTCGGTGCGCCCGGCCACGGCGTCGTCCACGGCGGCCTTGACCAGCAGCGGGCCGACCGCCTGGAGGCCGACCCCGACGACGGCGGCGAGGACCGAGAGCACCACGAGGGAGCGGTGCCGCCAGCACGCCTTGGCGAGTCTGCGGATCCAGCCGTCGGGAGTAGTCACGGCCTCCACATTAGGTCTGGACGCCGACACTTTCCGATCGTCCGGATGTGGCGAGGGCCGCCCCGAATTCGGGACGGCCCTCGTGACACTTCCAAGATCACTGGATCAGGTGATGTCCTTGCGCTGCGTGGCGGCCCAGCCGCCGACGAAGAACAGCGCGGTCCACACCAGGAAGATCAGCCCGCTCAGCCACCAGTCGAACGCGCCGAGGGCCCCCGCCAGCGCCCGCAGGCCGTCCACCAGGCCCTCCGGCACCACGCCCGCGTTGGACAGGAACAGCGACGCGGCCACCGAGCCGGTCAGGCCGTTCACCGCGCCGTTGGGCAGGAAGCCGATGACCTCCGGCAGGCCCTGCGAGGCCAGCACCAGCTGGATGCCGTTCTCGATGATCAGCATGTAGAGCAGCAGCACCACGGTGGTGCCGATCACGCTGGTCATCAGCGCGCCGACGCCCACGCCGAACATGGTCATCAGGATCGACGACAGGACGCCGACGCCGGCCAGCGCGAGCCAGCCCCCGGCGCTCGGCAGCGCGCCCGCGTCCGAGGTCAGCGCGATGCCGATGCTCACCGCGGCCACGATCGCCAGGCCGTAGATCGCGCCCCAGATCACGTAGACCAGCATCTTCGCGCTCAGCGCCGACACCCGGCTCGGCGCGGTCAGGAAGGTGGTGGTGATCGTCTTGCGGTTGATCTCGTTGGCGATCGCCAGGCCGCCGAAGATCATCGGGAACACGGTGGCCACGTTGATGCTGCGCGCGATCCCGAACACGGCGACCTGCCAGTTCGCCGGGTCGACGCCCAGCACCTCGGTCATCTGCCGGACCTCGTCGCTGTCGATCGCGTCCATGACGCTGTTGCCCAGCGCGCCCCAGCCGAGCGCCCAGCCCAGGGCGAGCAGCACGGTCGGGATCATCAGGCCCCACCACAGGCCCGTGGTGGTCGTCTTGCGGAACTCCGCCTTGATCAGGTTGCCCATCACGCGCCGCCCCCCAGGCCGCCCTGTCCCTGCTGTGGTCCGTACGGGTTGTCCGGCGGTGGTGGCTGCTGGTACCCGGGCGGCGGCTGCACCGGCTGGTGGTAGCCCGTGCCCGGGGGCGGTACGGGCTGGTGGTAGCCGGTGCCCGGGGTCTGCGGGCCCGGCGGTGCCGCGTACGGGTTCGGTGGCTGCTGGTAGCCGGGCTGCTGGTACCCCGGCGGCACGGGCGGCTGCTGGTAGCCCGGCGGCGGGGCGTAGTAGCCGGTGCCCGGCTGCCCGAACTGCCCCGGCGCCGCGTACTGACCGCTGGTGAGCTGGAAGAACAGCCGCTCCAGGTCGGCCTTCTCCTCCTCGATCCCGTAGATCGACACGCCCGCCTTCAGCGCGGTGTCCGCGACCTGCCTGGCCTCCACGCCGGTGACCGCGATCCGGCCGTCGGGCAGCTGCTCGATGCCCGCGACGCCCTCCTCGCGCAACGCGTTGACCAGCGCGCCGGCGTCCGACGGCTGCACCAGCACCCGCGCCTGCTGCTGCGCGCGCAGGTTGTCCAGCGGCCCGTGGTACATGGTCTGGCCGCGGCTGATGATCACCACCTGGTCGACGGTCTGCTCGACCTCGGCCAGCAGGTGGCTGGAGATCAGCACGGTCCGCCCGCTGCGCGCGAACGACTGGAGGAACGCCCGCAGCCACGCGATGCCCTCGGGGTCCAGGCCGTTGGCCGGCTCGTCGAGCACCAGGACCTGCGGGTCGCCCAGCAGCGCGGTGGCCAGCGCCAACCGCTGCTTCATGCCCAGCGAGAACCCGCCCGCCTTGCGGTCACCCGCCGCGCCCAGGCCCACCAGTTGGAGCACCTGCTCGGCCCGCCCGTCCGGCACGCCGATCGCGGCGGCGTAGACGCGCAGGTGGTTGCGCGCGGTGCGCTTGGGGTGGAAGCCCTGCGCCTCCAGCACCGCGCCGACCACCCGGCCCGGGTTGCCCAGCCGCTCGAACGGGGCGCCGTTGATCAGCGCCGTGCCCGCGGTCGGGGTCACCAGGCCGAGCAGCATCCGCAGGGTGGTGGTCTTGCCTGCCCCGTTGGGGCCGAGGAAGCCGGTCACCGAACCGGGTTCCACCGTGAAGCTCAGGTTCTGCACCGCCGCGACCGGACCGAACTGCTTGGTCAAGCCCTGCACCACGATGCGGCCACTGCCGTCGTGCACGCGTCCCTCCCGGATTGCTCCTACCGGGTGTCATCCTGCACCAGGCGGATCACTCGGGGAGGGCGTGTCGCGGTTTCGAGACCACCGCGGGCAGTTCCGCGGTCGCGTCCGGGTCCGCCGGGCGGCGGTGCGACCGGCGCGCGCGGCGGCGTTCGCGGTGGGGTGGCGCCTCGCCGATCAGGTGCTGGTGCGCCATCGTCCAGACCTGGCACGGCCACTTCTTGTGCCGCAGCACGCCGGGGCACGCCCGGCAGCGGCCGTCCGGGTCGGGCTGGTGCACGGTCAGCAGCAGCCGCCAGCCGTCGGCCAGGCGGTGCAGCTCCGCGCGGGCCAGCGGCACCAGGGCCTCGGCCTCACCCCGCTCGGCGACCTCGTCGAGCAGGGCCAACCGGCGCAGCACGGCGGCCCGCAGCGCCTCGTCCACGCCCGATCACACCCTGTCGGCGGCTTGGTCGAGCAGGTGGTGCAGGCGGCGGGTCTGCGTGACGGACATCACGGCCGACTCGCCCGGCGGCGCGACCAGGAGGACCCGGTCGTCCTCGACGAGCACGGTCATGGACCGGTCCCGACCGAACGGGTCGTGGCAGTCGATCCAGCCCTGGGGTTCAGCCATCGGTGCTCCGATCGCGAGGCGGCGCGGCGAGGTGCCGCGGAAGGGGCGACCCCGCTGAGTAGTGACCGGGGTCCCTGCCCTGTGCATCGGCCGCCCGGGCGTCGTGACTTACCCGTTACCGGTGGAATTCACTCTTTCGCTTCAGCCGAGCACACGCAAAGTAGTCCCGGGAGCGGAAAAAGTGGGCCGGCCCGGTACGCCCGCTGGGCACGAACCCGGAACTCCGGCTAAGCTTGGTCTCGCGGCCCGCTCCCAGTGACCCCCAGGCTGGTTGAGCGGGCCGCCTCTCACGACGAGGGCCCCGCTCACAGCACGTGAGCGGGGCCCTCTCCATTCCCTGGTCAGATCGCGGTGTGCGCCATGTCGTGGGCCTGCGCCACGGGCAGGTTGGTCAGCGCGCCCTCGTGGGTGTTCAGCCCCAGGGCCAGCGCCGGGTCGGCGTCCAGCGCCGCCCGCCAGCCCCGGTCGGCCAGCGCCACCGCGTAGGGCAGGGTCACGTTGGTCAGCGCGTAGGTCGAGGTGCGCGGCACCGCGCCCGGCATGTTGGCCACGCAGTAGAAGACCGAGTCGTGCACCCGGTAGGTCGGGTCGGCGTGCGTGGTCGGCCGCGAGTCGGCGAAGCAGCCGCCCTGGTCGATGGCGATGTCGACCAGCACCGAGCCGGGCTTCATCTGCGCCACCAGCTCGTTGGACACCAGCTTCGGCGCCTTCGCGCCGGGCACCAGCACCGCGCCGATGACCAGGTCCGCCTCGCGCACGGCCTGCTCGACCGCGTAGCGGGTGGAGGTGACCGTGCGCAGCCGGCCCTGGAACAGGGCGTCGACGTGCCGCAGCCGGTCGACGTTGGTGTCCAGGATCTCCACGTCGGAGCCCATGCCCGCGGCGATGGTGGCCGCGTTCAGGCCCGCCACGCCGCCGCCGATCACGACCACGCGCGCCGGGTGCACGCCGGGCACGCCGCCGGGCAGCACGCCCCGGCCGCCGGACGGCCTCATCAGCGCGAACGCGCCCACCTGCGGTGCCAGCCTGCCCGCGACCTCGGACATCGGGGCCAGCAGCGGCAGCGCGCCGTTCGCGGTCTGCACGGTCTCGTAGGCGATGGCCGTGGTGCCCGAGGCCAGCAGCGCCTCGGTCAGCGGCCGGTCGGCGGCCAGGTGCAGGTAGGTGAACAGGACCTGGCCCTTGCGCAGCCGCGAGTACTCCTCGGCGATGGGCTCCTTGACCTTGAGCACCAGCTCGCCCTCGGTCCACACGTCGTCGGCGCTCGCCAGCACCTTCGCGCCGGCGGCCAGGTACTCCTCGTCGGGGATGGCGGAACCGAGCCCCGCGCCCGCCTCCACGTAGACGTCGTGGCCGCGCGCGGTCAGCTCGTGGGCGCCCGCCGGGGTCAGCGCGACGCGGTACTCGTGGTTCTTGATCTCGCGGGGAACTGCGATCCGCACGGTGGGCTCCTTCAGCCGTCGTTGCACCAAAGGTCGGGTACCCCGTTCGCGGTGTCATCGTGCCCGTGGCACCAAGCGGCGGGGTGCGCGTTGTGCCGGGAGGACAAGTCGTCCGTCGCGTTGACACCGCCCCGGTCGGCACCTAGCGTGCGAGGGCCAACTGAACATCGGCCGCGGCGTCGCGTGGAGGCGCCGGAACCCGCGCGGGAGAGACCTCGGCACGACCGGGGCGCCGAAGGAGCAAGCACCCCGCACACTCTCAGGCAGCGAGAACCGCTCGGGCGAGGCGACTCTGGAAAGCACGCGTTGTTCCGGCGTGCACCCACGGTGCAAGTCGTGGTCCCCGAAGGTTCGGCCGGCGGGGACGCGGCGAAGCTCTCAGGTACCAGGACAGAGTGGGGTTACGAGGACCAGACCCCAGGGAGCGCTGTCGTGACCAATCCGGAGAAGCTGCTGTACACGCCCGAGCACGAGTGGGTCGACTGGGCGCCGGGCACCCAGGACCCGGTGGCGGTGGGCATCACGGCGTACGCGGCGGGGTCGCTGGGCGACATCGTGTTCGTGGACCTGCCGGTGGTGGGCACCCGGGTGACCTCCGGCGAGGTGTGCGGGGAGCTGGAGTCGACCAAGTCGGTCAGCGAGCTGTACGCGCCGGTCACCGGCGAGGTCGTCGAGGTCAACCCGGCCGTGGTCGCCGACCCGTCGCTGATCAACAACGACCCGTACGGGCGGGGCTGGCTGTTCAAGGTGGCCGTCGAGGAGGCCACCGGGTTGCTGACCGCGGCGAAGTACGCGGAACTGATCGAGGGCTGACGTGGCCATCAGCGTGTTCGACCTGTTCTCCGTGGGGATCGGGCCGTCGAGCTCGCACACGGTCGGCCCGATGCGCGCGGCCGCGATGTTCGTGACCCGGCTGGAGCCGGTGCTCGCGTCGGTCGACCGGGTGCGGGTGGAGCTGTTCGGCTCGCTCGGCGCCACCGGCCACGGCCACGGCAGCCCGAAGGCGGTGCTGCTCGGCCTGGAGGGGCACCGGCCGGAGGAGGTCGACCCGTCGACGGCCGAGGCGAGGGTGGCCGAGGTCCGGGCGTCGGGCCGGCTGCGGCTGGGCGGGGTGCGCGAGATCGCCTTCGCGGAGGACGGCGACCTGGTCATGCACCGCCGCAAGTCGCTGCCCCTGCACCCCAACGGCATGAGCTTCACCGCGTACGCGGGGGCCGAGGTGGTGGACTCGGCGGTGTACTACTCGGTCGGCGGCGGGTTCGTGGTCGACGAGACGGCCACCGGCGCGGACCGGATCAAGGAGGACCGGACGCCGGTCGCGCACCCGTTCCGGACCGGTGACGAGCTGCTGGCGCGGACCCGCGAGACGGGGCTGCCGATCAGCGGGGTGATGCTGGCCAACGAGCGGTCGTGGCGGGACGAGGCCGAGGTGCGGTCGGGCCTGCTGCACATCTGGCAGGTCATGCAGGACTGCGTGGAGCGGGGGTGCACGGAGACCGGCGTGCTGCCGGGTGGCCTGAAGGTCCGGCGGCGGGCCGCGGAGATGCGGGGCAGGCTGGCGGCCGAGCACTACGCCACCGACCCGCTGCGGGTGATGGACTGGGTGACGCTGTTCGCCCTGGCCGTCAACGAGGAGAACGCCGCGGGCGGCCGCGTGGTGACCGCCCCGACCAACGGCGCGGCCGGCATCGTGCCCGCGGTGCTGCACTACTACGCGCGGTTCGTGCCGGGTGCCTCGGACGAGGGCGTCGTGCGGTTCCTGCTGACGGCGGGCGCGATCGGCGTGCTGTTCAAGGAGAACGCGTCGATCTCCGGTGCCGAGGTCGGCTGCCAGGGCGAGGTGGGTTCGGCCTGTTCGATGGCGGCCGGCGGGTTGGCCGAGGTGCTCGGTGGGACGCCGGAGCAGGTGGAGAACGCGGCCGAGATCGCCATGGAGCACAACCTCGGGCTGACCTGCGACCCCATTGGGGGGTTGGTGCAGATTCCCTGCATCGAGCGGAACGCGCTGGCGTCGATCAAGGCGATCACGGCGGCTCGGATGGCTTTGCGGGGGGACGGGTCGCACTTCGTGTCCTTGGACAAGGTCATCAAGACCATGCGGGAGACCGGGCGGGACATGAAGGACAAGTACAAGGAGACGGCGCGCGGTGGGTTGGCGGTGAACGTGATCGAGTGTTGAGCCCGAGGGGTTGAGGACCGCTGCCGGGGCTGGACCCGGCAGCGGTCACGGCAGGAGGTCGGTGCCGTCGTGGGCGCGGGTGCGCGGGTGTGGTTCGAAAGCGTCGGTGACGCGCACCGCGTAGGCGGGGGACATGGCTCGGCGCACTTCGTCCAGCGTCATCCAGCGGACCTCGGTCGCCTCGGCTGTGGCCTGAGTAGGAATGGTCAGCGGGACGCAGCGGTAGACCAGTGCCACGACGCCGCGCCGCATGTTCTTGTAGACGCCGGTCAGGTGAGTGACCTCGACTGAGGTGCCGGTCTCTTCGAGGACTTCGCGACGGACGCCTTCCTCGGGGGTCTCGTCCAACTCCAGCACTCCGCCGGGCGGCTCCCAGTGTCCGTTGTCGCGGCGGCGGATGACCAGGACTCGTCCCGACTCGTCGACCACGATCCCGGCGACGCTGACCGAGTGGCGCGGTGTGCCGACCATCGCTCCGCTTCCGTTGTTCAGTCCGGCTCGGTGTGGTGCTCTTCCCACGCGCGGGGACGGCCCCTCGGCTCCAGGAGAGCCGAGGGGCCGTCGGTGTCCTCGGGAATCAGCCCGGCAGCACCGCTTCGACCGCCCGCACCACCTCGTCGGCCTCCGGGTCGGTGGCCGGGCGGAAGCGGGCGACCACGGCACCCGCCGGGGACAGCAGGAACTTCTCGAAGTTCCACTGCACGTCCCCCGCCTCACCCGCGGCGTCGGGGACGGCGGTCAGCTGCTCGTACAGCGGGTGCCGCCCGTCGCCGTTGACCTCGATCTTCTCGTACAGCGGGAAGGTCACCCCGTAAGTGGTCGAGCAGAACGTCGCGATCTCCTCCGCGGTCCCCGGCTCCTGGCCCGCGAACTGGTTGCACGGGAACCCGACGACCGAGAAGCCCTGCTCCGCGTACCGCTCGTGCAGTCGCTCCAAGCCCTTGTACTGCGGCGTCAGGCCGCACTTCGACGCGACGTTCACCACCAGCAGCGCCTTGCCGGCCAGGGCGCCCAGGGTGGTCGGCTCGCCGGACAGCGTGCGCACCGGGATGTCGTGGATGTCCATGCCCCGAGGCTACGTAACCGCGACCCGCTCCTGCCGTACGGCAGGCCGCAGGCCGACCAGGCCGCCGATCACCAGCACCGCGCCCGGCAGCAGGACCGGGCTGGCCAACGCCCACGCCGAACCCGTGCCGACCGGGGTGAACGTCGCCGACAGGCACACCGCCACCGCGAACGCGCCCACGGTCGTGCGCAGGGCGTTGTCCCGCACCCCGGTCGAGTAGGCGAACAGGCCCGCGCCCAGCACGACGAACTGGCCGACCACGGGGTGCGCCCACACCAGCACCGCGATGCCGGCACCCGTCGCCAGGTGCGTCCCCACCAGTGTCCCGCGCCGCCACGCCACGACCGCCAGCGCCAGCAGCGCGACCCCCGCGCTGGTGGCCCACTGGGGTGCCGGGCGGTCGAAGGCGGCGACCACCGGCACGGCGCCCAGGCCGAGCGCGATCACCACCGGGCGGGTGTCGTGCACGCGGGCCCGCCACTGGCACCACTCCGCCAGGAACGCCCCGGCCGCCAGCACTCCGAACCAGTACGCGCCCACCGCTTCCGGGTTCCTCAGGTGCTCGCTCGTCCCCAGCACCGCCAGCACGTTCGGTTCGAGCTCTGCCGCGCCCGGCTGGTACAGCGGCACGGCCGACAACGACGCCACGCCGTAGAACAGCAGCGGCACGGCCCAGGTCCACCTCGGTACCCCCATGCGGCCAGGTTGGCAGCGGTCCCCGAGCCGGTCAACCGCGCGGGCGGAACACCGCCACCACCACCCGCAGCCCGAGCAGGACGCTGATCACCAGCAGGTTGTAGCCGAGCACGTGGAACAGCGGCAGGTCCGCGCCCACCCGCGGGCCGCCGTCCGCGCCCAGCAGCAGCACCGCCATCACGCCGGCCGTGGCGCCGAGGACGGTGAGCATGGCCTGGTGCAGCAGGGACACCACGAACAGGCGGTCCCGCTCGTCGGCGAACAGCCGCAGGTTGACGCCCAGCCGCCCCTGCTCCAGGGCGCCGGTGATCCGCTCCAGCCGCCTCGGCAGCCGGCGCAGCACGGGCAGCGCGGCGTGCAGCTCCTCGGTCACCGCCCGCCGCAGCGAGTCGGGGGTCAGGTGGTCGCTGAACCGCTTCTCGGCGAACGCCCGGGACTCGACCACGACGTCGAAGCCGGGCGAGAGCGCGGCCAGCGTGCCCTCGGCGGTGCCCAGCGCCCGGAACACCGCGGCGATCTCCGGCGGGATGCCCAGGCCGTACCGGTGGACGAGCCCGAACAGGTCGCCGAACATCTCCGCGCCCGGTCGGGCGCCCGCGCCCAGGTGCCGCGCCGTGAACCGGCCCAGGGCGCGTTCCAGCCGCTGCTCGTCGATCCCGTCGGGCCGCGAGACCAGCTCCAGCAGCGCGTCGCGCATGCCCGCCGGGTCGCCGCGGTCGACGGCGAGCAGCAGCTTGCCCAGCGCCGCCCGCAGCTGGGCGTCGATCCGGCCGACCGAACCGAAGTCGAGCAGGCCCAGCCTGCCGTCGCGCAGCAGCAGGACGTTGCCGGGGTGGGGGTCGGCGTGGAAGACGCCGTCGACCAGCACCTGGCGCAGCAGCGCGTCGAGCAGCGACCGCGCCAGGGCCTCGCGGTCCGCGGGGGCGGCCGTCCGGATCGGCACACCGTCGAGCCGTTCCATCACCAGCACGCGTGAAGTGCACAGGTCCTCGTGCGCGGCGGGCAGCACCACGTCGGTGCCGGCCGACGCCGCGCGCACCGCCGCGAGGTTGCGCGCCTCCACCCGGAAGTCCAGCTCCTCGCGCAGCGCGGCGGCGAACCCGGCGGCCAGGTCGCGCACGCCGATCGCCCGGCCCCACCGCGTCCGCACGTGCAGCGCCTCGGCGAGCCTGGCCACGATGTCCAGGTCGCCCTCGGCCACCCGCCGCACGTCCGGCCGCTGCACCTTCACCACGACCTCGGCGCCGGAGCGCAGCCGGGCCCGGTGCACCTGCGCCACGGACGCGGCGGCGATCGGCTCCTCGTCGAACTCGGCGAACACCTCCTCCGGCGCCCGCCCCAGCTCGGCCACCAGCACCTCCCGCACCCGCGGCCACGGCGCGGCGGGCACCTCGTCCTGCAACCGGGCCAGCTCCTCGACCACCTCGGGCGGCAGCAGGTCGGGCCGCGTGGACAGCACCTGGCCGAGCTTGACGAAGGTGACCCCGGCCTCCTCCAGCGCCAGCCGCAGCGAGCGGGCCAGCCGGGTGTCGGTGCGCTCCCGCCCGCGCAGGTACGGCCCGAGGCCGTGGCGGAAGGCGATCGCGGTGATCCGCGAGTACCGGCGGGTGCGCACCACCCGCCGGCGCACCGCGCGCCACCACTCGGTGGGCGGCGGCACCGTGCCGGTGGGCGCCACGACCTCGGCCGCGGCGAGCAGCGCGACCATGGTCAGCACCCAGATCCCGAACTGGACGCTGGCCAGCGCGGGCGCGGTGTCGGGGCCGGGGACCCCGCTCAGCACCGCCTCGCTGGAGGTCAGGCCCAGCAGGCACGCCAGCGCGGTGCGCAGCAGGCCGACGCGCAGCCCCAGCAGGCGCCGCGCCCCCAGCGCCATGCCGGTGACCAGCAACAGGAACGTCACCGGAACGCCGACCGCGTAGAGCAGGAAGTCACCCATCGTCATCCCCCAAACGCATCGCGCGGAGGATAGATCGGGACGGTTGAGACGCAGCGCTCGTGCGGAAGAGGTCCGATCACTCGGGTGGAGCAGGCGGGCCACCGCTGCGTGACGGAAATCGGCGAACCCCACCGCCCCGGCGGGTTTCACCGATGTGAACTTCGTTGACGGTGGTGCTACCTACTCCCTAACGTCACTGCCAAGAGGTCCGACGACCTCGGCAAACCCGCGGAGGGGGCCACGACTTCGGCGGCGGTGTCGCGGCCCCCTCCCGGGCTCTTCGCCCGGGCGGTCCCGCGGTGCTCAGAAGTCGAAGACCGGTCCGGTCTGCGCGCGCATGACGCAGGCGTTGGGGAACTCGGCCTCGAACGTGCGCCGCTCGCCGCGCCACCGGCCGCTGGCCTTGACCCGGACCGGTGCGTACTCCAGCGTGCAGACGGCCTCGCCGGGCGGCAGGTCGCCCACCTGGCCGTCCGCCCCGGACAGCGCCAGGCACGTCTCGTCCGCCCTGGGGTGCAGGCCCCCGGCGGGCTCGCAGGTGAGGTTGACGATCTGGAGCGCCCCGGCCCGCGTCGTGCTCAGCACGAAGCTCGACTCGGGGACGACGAAACCGGGTACCAGCGCGGCGATGGCCGCGAGGAGGGGGAGTGGTGCCATGTGCCCACCATGGGCCCACCGCACCACTCCCTCCAGTCATCTCACCGGAAAGTGTGGTCCTGCCCCAGGCTCGCGGTGATCAGGTCCGCGACCGCGCGCATGCCGGCGGCGTTCGGGTGCACGGGGGCGGCGGGCGCGGTCGGCACCAGGCCCTCGACCCACTTCACGCCCGGGAGTTGGCACACGTCCCGGCCGAGCCCCGACGGGTAGGGGTCGACGAACGCCGCGCCCGCCTCGGCGGCCCGCGCGCCCAGCTCCGCGTTGAGCCGGCGCTCGGTGGCGTCCAGGTACGGCACGTCGCCCACCGAGATCGGCACCAGCGGCCAGCAGCCGTGCGCGGGCGGCAGGATGCGCAGGTAGCCGACCACGACGACGTGCGCTCCCGGGGCGCGCTGCCGGATGCCCTGGAGCACGGCGGCCAGCTTCGGGCCCAGGGCCTCGACGCGCGCGGCCAGCTCGTCGGTGCCGTTGGCGGTGTAGCGGCGGGTGCAGGGGTTGCCCAGGGGGTCGAGCAGGCTGTCCTGGGCGCAGTTCGTGATGATCTCGCCGAAGCCGACGTCGTTGCCGCCGATGGTCACGGTGACCAGGTCGGTGCCCGGGCGCAGCGCGTCGAGCTGGGGCGGGTTGGGGCCGAGCAGGACGTCCTGCGGCTCGGTCAGGTGCCGGGTGGTGGCGCCGCCGCAGGTGACGTCGGTGAGCCGGGCGCCGAGGTCCGCGGCGACCAGGGCGGCGTAGTTGCGGGTGGAGCGGAAGCAGCCCAGCGGGTCGGTGCGCTGGAAGGGGATGAGGGGGCCGGAGGCGAAGGAGTCGCCCAGGGCGACGTAGTCCCGGGGCTCGGGGGAGGCGGTCACCGAAGCCGGCGATGCCGTGGTCAGGACGAGGGCTGCGGCCAAGGCGAGCGCTGCGCGTCTGGTGAGCGCCGCGCGTCTGGTGAGCGCCGCGCGTCTGGTGAGCGCTGCGCGTCGGGCGAGCGCTGCTCGTCGGGTGAGCGCCGTAAGCCAGGCGAGCGCCGTGAGCCGGGTGAGCGCTGCGCGTCGGGTGAACGCCGCGCGTCTGGTGAGCGCCGTGAGCCGGGTGAGCGCTGCGTGTCGGGTGAGCGCCGTGAGCCGGGTCGGTGCTGCCGGTCGAGCGGGCGGGCGTAAGGGCATCGTCAACCTCACTACTGGCGAGTAGGCAGAGACGCGTCGGATGTTGTCTGTGAGCTGGCTCACTGTCAAGGTCGTGATCGCGCCCGCCGGGCCAGGGTGGGTGGATGGCTTCCGGGGTGCGCAGGGTGGCGCTGGCCGCTTCGGCCGGGAACGCGGTGGAGCTCTACGACTTCCTCCTCTACGGCACCGCGTCCGCGCTGGTGTTCGACGAGCTGTTCTTCCCGTCCTTCGACCCGAGGATCGGCACGCTGCTGGCGTTCGCCACCTTCGGCGCGGGCTTCCTGGCCCGCCCGCTCGGCGCCGCGGTGATCGGCCACTTCGGCGACCGCGTCGGCCGGCGCTCGATGCTCGTGCTGACGCTGACCGCCACCGGCCTGTGCACGGCGCTGATCGGCCTGCTGCCGGGCTACTCGTCGATCGGGCTGGCCGCCCCGCTGCTGCTGGTGCTCCTGCGGCTCGCGCAGGGCTTCTTCCTCGGCGGCGAGCAGGGCGGCGCGACCCTGATGGCGGTCGAGCACGCCCCGCCGGGGCGGACCGCCTGGTACGGCAGCTGGACGTTCCTCGGCTCGCCGATCGGCCTGCTGCTGGCCAACGGCGCGATGGCGGCGTCGACCGCGGTGTCCGGCGACGCGTTCCCGGACTGGGGCTGGCGGGTGCCGTTCCTGCTCAGCCTCGTGCTGGTGGGCGTCGGCCTGTACCTGCGGCTGTCGGTGGAGGAGAGCCCGGTGTTCCGCGAGGCGCGGGACCGGGCGGGCGCGGTGCGGCTGCCGGTCGTCGCGGTGCTGCGCGACTCGTGGCGGCGGGTGCTGCTGGGCGCCGGGGTGAACCTGGGGTTCAACATGTTCATCTTCGTCGTGGTCACCTTCGCGGTGTCCTACGGCACCCGGCAGCTCGGCATGCCGCGCTCGACGCTGCTCAACGCGGGCCTGCTGGGCTCCTGCGCGCAGGCCGCGGCGATCCTGGTGTTCGCGCGGCTGGCCGACCGGGTCGGGCGGCTGCCGGTGATGCTGGGCGGCGCGGTGTTCCTCGGCGCGTTCGCCTTCCCGTTCTTCCGGCTGCTGGAGACCCGGTCGACGGGCCTGGTCGTGCTGGCGGTGGTGGCGGCGATGGCCGGTGGGGCGGCGATCTTCGGGCCGATGCCCGCCTACTACGCCGAGCTGTTCGGCACGCGCGTGCGCTACAGCGGGGTGGCGCTGAGCTACCAGCTGGGCGCCGTGCTCGGCGGCGGGCTGTCCCCGGTCGTGGCGACGTGGCTGCTGGGGGCCACGCCGACGCACGACTCGTGGCCGATCTCGCTGTACCTGGTGGGTGGCGCGCTGGTCAGCGCCCTGTGCCTGCTGGCGATCGGGGAGACCGCGCGCCGGGGCGTCAGCGAGCCGGAGCCCGGTCCAGGACCCGGTCCAGCACCGCGCTGACCGTCGCGGCCGGGTCGGCGGGCAGCTCGGTGGTCCGCCAGGCGATCACGCCGTCCGGGCGCACCAGCGCCGCGCCGCGCGGGCCGGTGCCGTACCGCCGGGCCAGCTCGCCGGTCGGGTCGGCCAGCTCGGGCACGTCGACGGGCGCGGCGCGCCAGGCCGGGTCGAGCGCGAGCAGCACCCAGTCGCCGAACAGGTCCAGGGTGGACCCGGTCTTGCCGCCGTGCTCGACCTGGACGTGCGGGGCGCGGAACCCGGCCCGGCCGCTGGGCCGGTTCGGGTCCTCCATGGGGGCCGGGTCGTCGTCCTCGATGACGACCGCGGTGGAGCGGCAGCGGTAGCCCAGGGTCAGCTCGTGCTGGTCGACCGGCGCGGGCACGTCCGGGCCGGCCAGGTGCGGTGCGAAGCGCTGCACGTAGTTGGCGAACGAGCCGTCGACCACCAGCCGCGCGTACGGGCGCCGCTCGGCCTCGTAGCTGTCCAGCAGGCCGTCGCCGGCCTCGCCGCGCAGCACGGCGGCGAGCTTCCAGGCGAGGTCGTAGCCGTCGCCGACGGCGGTGTTGCCGCCCAGGCCGCCGGTCGGCGGGGTCACCTTGGCCGCGTCGCCGACCAGGAAGACCCGGCCGACGCGGAAGCGCCGGCTCAGCCAGGCGGCCATCTCCCACTCGGTGGTCTCCAGGATCTCCGGCTCCAGGTCCGGCACGTCCGTGGCGACGCGCAGCAGCTCCGCGCACCGCTGCGGCGGGTAGTCCGCGGCCGACTCGCGGGCGGGGTCCAGCTCCACGGTGAACACGTTGCGCCGCGCCGTGTTGGTGGCCACGAACGCGCCGGTGAAGGCCGGGTTCTGGAAGTAGTACAGGGTGATCGCGCCGGGGACGATGTGGTCGCTCAGGTCCGCCTCGAACACGATGCCGAGGTGGCGGGAGAGCGTGCCGCGGCCGTCGCGCTCGACGCCCAGCGCCTCGCGCACGCGGCTGCGGTGCCCGTCGGCGCCGACCAGGTAGTCCGCCCGCACCTCGTAGGTCCGCCCGGACTCCCGGTCCAGCAGCCGGGCGGTCACCCCGTCGTCGTCCTGCCGGAAGGAGACCAGCTCGGTCCGGAACCGCACGTCCGCGCCCAGTTCCCGGGCCCGGCGCACGAGGATCGGCTCGACCTGGTCCTGGCTCGCCATGCCGTGCCGCTCGGGGCTCAGCGGGGTGTCCAGCTCGTCGCCCTGCGACACGACGGTGTGGAACACCCGGCCGCGCAGGCTCTCCGCGACCTTGATGATCAGCCCGGCGTCGTGCCCCGCACCGCCGGCGCGCACCTCGTCGGCGACCCCGCCCTGCCGCAGCAGCTCCATGGTCCGCTGGACCTGCCCGGTTGCCTTGGGGTGCGGCGAGGTGCCGCGGTGCTTGGACACCGCGAGCACCCGAACCCCCTGCCGCGCCAGGAACAGGGCCGCGGACGCGCCGCCCAGCCCGGTGCCGACGACCAACACCCGCACACGCTCATTCGTCATACAAGAATCTTAGTGACTAAGAGACTTAGTGGGCAAGCGAGATGACCGCCCCCGTCCGCGCCGACTCGAACGCGGCCTCCAGCACCTCCAGCCCGGCCACCGCGTCGGCCACCGGCACCGGGGCGGCGCCCGCCGCGACGGCCGCGTAGAACTCCTGGTAGGCGCCGGGTTCGGTGCGCACGGGCGTCGAGCCCAGCAGGCCCCACCGCTCCTCCGCGTCCTCGCCCCAGCCGGGACCGCCGGGCACCGCGCCCGCCTTCAGCGCCTCCTCCTGCGGGTCCATCCCGGACTTCACGAACGCCGACCGGTCGCCCAGCACCCGGAACCGCGGCCCGGGCGAGGCCGCCAGCGCCGACGCCCACAGGTGCGACACCACCCCGCCGGCGTGGGTCAGCGCCAGGAACGCGTCGTCGTCGGCCTTCGCGCCCGGCCGCAGCACCCGCACCTCCGCGTACACCGAGGTGGGCCGGCCGAACAGGGCGATGGCCTGGTCCACCAGGTGCGTGCCCAGGTCGAACACGATGCTGCCCAGGTCCGCCGGGTCGCCGGACTCCTTCCACGAGTCCCTGACCTCCGGCCGCCACCGCTCGAACCGCGACTCGAACCGGTGCACCCGGCCCAGCTCGCCGTCGCCGACCAGCCGCGACACCGTGCGGAAGTCGCCGTCCCACCGCCGGTTGTGGAACGGCGCGAGCAGCAGCCCCCGGGACGCGGCCAGGTCGGCCAGCCCGCGCGCCACCGCGGCCGAACCGGCGAACGGCTTGTCCACCACGGCGTTCAGGCCGTGCTCCAGCGCGGCGCGGGCGTGCTCGGCGTGCAGGCGGTTCGGCGTGGTCACCACGGCCAGGTCGAACTCGTCGGCCCGCGCCCACAGCTCCTCCGGTGACGCGATCAGGTCCGCCCCGGGGTAGCGGGCCCCCACCTCGGCCCGCCGCTCCGGGTTGCCGGTGACCACGGCCGCCAGCCGGAGGCCGGGCGTGGTGTCGATGAACGGGGCGTGGAACGCGGCTCCGCCGAGCCCGTAGCCGATCAGTGCGGTGCGCATGGGCCGAACCCTAGGCGTCCCAGGACGTGGACGCCCTGTCGTCGATGCTCACCCAACGCTACTTTCAGCCACATGAGTCTGCTGGTGGCCCGACGGCACGTCGATTACGTGCGGGTCACCAGCATGGCCTGTCGCATCGGCTGATCCACCTCGTTCCAGCACTGCCGTCCCCCCTTCGGCGTGCCCTTCTCCTCCCCCCAGCCAGACAGGAGCCCCAGCATGTCCTGGTCGTTCGACACCAAGCAGGTCCACTCCGGCGCCGCGCCCGACCCCGCCACCGGCGCCCGGGCCACGCCGATCTACCAGACCACCTCGTTCGTCTTCCGCGACACCGCGCACGGCGCGGCGCTGTTCAGCCTCGCGGAGCCGGGCAACATCTACACCCGCATCAACAACCCCACCCAGGACGTGCTCGAACAGCGGGTCGCCGCGCTGGAGGGCGGCGTGGCGGCGGTGGCGTTCGCCTCCGGGCAGGCCGCCGAGACCGCGACCGTGCTCAACCTCGCCCGCGCCGGCGACCACCTCGTCTCCAGCGCCTCCCTCTACGGCGGCACCTACAACCTGTTCCACTACACCCTGCCCAAGCTGGGCATCGAGGTGTCCTTCGTGGACGACCCCGACGACCTCGACGCGTGGCGCGCCGCGGTGCGGCCCAACACCAAGGCGTTCTTCGCCGAGTCGCTGGCCAACCCGCGCAGCAACGTGCTCGACGTCGAGGGCGTGGCCGAGGTCGCGCACGCGGCCGGCGTGCCGCTGGTCGTGGACAACACCGTGCCCACGCCGTACCTGCTGCGCCCGCTGGAGCACGGCGCGGACATCGTGATCCACTCCGCCACCAAGTACCTCGGCGGCCACGGCACCGCGATCGCGGGCGTGGTCGTGGACGGCGGGAAGTTCGAGTTCTCCGACGCCGGGAGGTTCCCGGACTTCAACGAGCCCGACCCCAGCTACCACGGCCTCCAGTACTGGCCCGCGCTCGGCCACGGCGCGTTCGCCGCCAAGCTGCGCGTGCAGGGCCTGCGCGACACCGGCGCCGCCATCGCGCCGCTGAACAGCTTCCTGGTGCTGCAGGGCATCGAGACGCTGTCGCTGCGCCTGGAGCGGCACTCGGCCAACGCGCTGGAGCTGGCCCGCTGGCTGGAGGGGCGCGACGAGGTGGAGAAGGTGCACTACGCGGGCCTGGAGTCCAGCCCGTGGCACCACCTGGCGCGGAAGTACCTCCCGAACGGCCAGGGCGGCATCGTGTCGTTCGAGCTGCACGGCGGCGTCGAGGCGGGCAGGGCCTTCGTCGACGGCCTGGAGCTGTTCAGCCAGCTGGCGAACATCGGCGACGTCCGCAGCCTGGTGATCCACCCGGCGAGCACCACGCACAGCCAGCTCACCGCGGACGAGCAGGTCGTCACGGGCGTCACGCCGGGCCTGATCCGGCTGTCCGTCGGCCTGGAGGGCGTGGAGGACCTGAAGGCCGACCTGGAGGCCGGGTTCCGCGCCGCCAAGTCGGTGCTGTGACCCCCGGGACCACTGTCGGGAAGACCCCTCCCGCCACCGGCGGGTGGCGGGAGGGGGATCCCCACGGGCGGCGGCGCTGGTTCCGCGGTGCCCTGCCCGACCCGGGCGCCTCGCCCGGCCTGCCGCTGTCGGTCGCCTACGAGACGTGGGGCGAGCTGAACGAGGACCGCTCGAACGCGGTGCTCGTGCTGCACGCGCTCACCGGCGACAGCCACGTGGCGGGCGGGGTCGAACCGGGGCACCCCACGCCGGGCTGGTGGGACGGCCTGGTCGGGCCCGGCCGCGCGCTGGACCCGGAGCGGTGGTTCGTGGTCGCGCCGAACGTGCTGGGCGGCTGCCAGGGCACCACCGGGCCGTGGGCGACCGCGCCGGACGGCAGGCCGTGGGGCGCGCGGTTCCCGGACATCACCGTGCGCGACCAGGTGGCGGCCGAGGCGCTGCTGGCCGACCACCTCGGCATCGACGCGTGGGCCGCGGTGCTGGGCGGGTCGATGGGCGGGATGCGGGCGCTGGAGTGGGCGGTGTCGCGGCCGGAGCGGGTGCGGTCGCTGCTGGTGCTCGCCGCGCCCGCGGCGTCGTCGGCGGAGAACATCGCGCTGGCCTCGGCGCAGCTGCACGCCATCGCGCTGGACCCGGTGCGCGGGCTGGGCGTGGCGCGGCGGATCGCGCACCTGAGCTACCGCAGCGAGCCCGAGCTGGACGCGAGGTTCGGGCGGGAGGTGCAGCCGGACGGGCGGTACGCCGTCGAGTCCTACCTGGACCACCACGCCGAGAAGCTGCTCCGCCGGTTCGACCCGGAGAGCTACGTGGTGCTGACCCGGGCCATGAACGGCCACGACGTGGGCCGGGACCGGGGTGGCGTGCGGGCGGCGCTGGGTCGGATCACCGCGCGCACGATCGTGGCGGGCATCGACTCCGACCGGCTCTACCCGCTGCGCGCGCAGGCGGAGGTCGCCGCCGCCGTCCCCGGTGCCGACGACCTCCGCGTGATCCACTCACCGCACGGCCACGACGGCTTCCTCATCGAGGTCGACCAGGTGGCCAAGCTGGTGGAGGAGCTGCTGACCTAGAACCCGGCGGTGATGCGGGTGAACTCCCAGTCCGGCTGCGCGATGCCCGAGCAGGTGGACGACACCTGGCCGTCGCAGCCGCCGCGGTCCCGGTTGACCGCCCAGAAGGAGAACCGACCCAGGCCGCTGGTCCTGGCCCAGTCGCGGATCTGGGTCCACGCCTGGGTCGTGGTCACCTCGCGCTGGTCCGACAGGCCGTTCATGCCGGAGATGCCGGTGTGCGCGAACGCCTGCGCGTCGGTCCAGCCGAAGGTGGCCTTGAGCTTGTTCTTCAGGCCGGTGGTGGCGTTGATGGTGTCGGTGGCGATGGTGGAGCTGCCGAAGTCGAACGGCATGATGGTGAACACGTCGATGTTCGCGCCGATCGCCGCGGCCCGCTCGATCAGCCGGTTGCCGTAGGAGTTCGGGCCGCTGGTCGTGGTGCCGAAGGTGACGATGGTCTGCAGGCCCGGGTTGTTCTGCTTGACGATCTTGAGGGCCTCCAGGATGCGGTCCTGGACGGTCGCGTTCTCGAACTCGTCGGTGTTCTCGATGTCGATGTCGATGGCCTTGAGCCCGTAGGCGTTGATGACCTGCTGGTACGCGCCCGCAAGCGCTTGCGGGGTCGAGCAGTTCGGGCCGAGCTTGTTGCCGCTCCAGCCGCCGAACGACGGCACGACGTCACCGCCGGCCGCGCGGATCTGGTTGATGGCCTGCTGGTCGATGCCGCCGGTCAGCGGCCGGGTGCCGTCCCACGCGGGGTTGCAGCCGCCCGAGGACAGCACGAACGCCATGGTGAACCACTTGACCCCGGTGGCGGCCATGACGGTCTGCGGCGCGGGCGGGTTGCCCCAGCCGAGGAACAGGTACGGCGCGCCGCGGCCGCCGGGCTGCTGCTGGCCGGGCTGCGTGGTCGCGGACACCTGGTTGGACGGGCCCGAGGCGTTGCCCGCGGCGTCCTTGGCCCGCACGGTGAAGGTGTAGGCGGTGCTCGGGGCTAGGCCGGTCACGGTGGCGGTGGTGCCGCTGACCGTGGTGGCGACGCCGGTGCCCTGGTGGACGTCGTAGGCGGTCACGCCCACGTTGTCGGTGGAGGCGTTCCAGGCCAGCGAGACGCTGTTGGCCGTGGTGCCGGTGACGCGCAGGTTGGCGGGGGTGCTGGGGGCGACGGTGTCGCCCGAGCCGCCGCCGGTGCAGGAGGCGCCGTTGATCGTGCAGTTCAGCGGGGCGCCGGAGCCGGTGCCGGTGAAGCCGAAGGCCACCGACGCGCCGACGCCGACGTTGCCGTTGTAGTTGCGGTTCGTGGCGACGTAGTGGTCGCCGGTGCGGGTGATGAGCACGTCCCAGTAGGCGCCGACGGCGGTGCCCGCGGGCAGGTCGAACTCGATCCGCCAGGAGGTGACGGCCTGGGGGCCGCCGTTGGCGACGGTGAACTTCGCCTCGAAGCCGCTGCCCCAGTCCTGGGTCTTGGTGAAGGTGGCGGTGAGGCCGGGGGCCGCGGTCGCGGTCGCGGCGGACAGCGCCAGGGAGCCTAGGGCGAGCGCGCCGGCTGTGAGCAGCGCGCCCAGTCGTCGTGACATGAGGAAACTCCTCCTCGGTGGGGGTGGCAGGGAAACACGCCCACCGGGGAGACTGGTCTAGACCATTTTGGTTTGTCAAGAGGTCTTACTGGGGTGGTTCGCGTGGGTGGGCGGGCAAAAGGGATAAGTGGGGGCAGAACGGGCGGGGTGGGGGGTGCGTGGGGCGCGGTGGGCGGTGGGCGGTGGGTGGTGGGCGGGGGGTGGCTAGGGGCGGCGGGCGGTGATGGATAAGCGGGGGGATGGATAAGCAGGTAGAGGCAGGGTGCGGGCCCGGGCGGCGGGTGGCAGTGCTGGGTAGGCGGGCAGTGCTGGGTAGGCGGGTGGCGCTGGGCAGGCGGCGGGCGGTGATGGATAAGTGAGCGGTGATGGATAAACAGGCGCAGGCAGGGCACGGCCCAGGCGGCGACGAGCAGTCGTCCCCGAGCGGTCATCCCCGCCGGCGCGGTCGTCCCCGAGCAGTCGTCCCCGCCGGCGCGGTCATCCCGCCCGAGCCGTCACTCCTCCAGCGCGGCGGCGATCCAGGCCGACACCGGCAGGTCGCGCACCTCGCACTCCACGGCCAGCTTCACCGTCCACCGCAGCGCCTGGAGCACCACCGTGGCCAGCTCCTGCGGCTGCCCGTTGGCCAGCGCGATCTCGATCTGCTCCGCCGCCGCCTCCTGGTCGCCGTGCACCTCGGCCAGCAGCGTGCGGATCGCGGTGCGGACCGGCGGGTCGGCGTCGTCGATCGGCACCTCCTGCCCGTCCTCGTCGAAGACCTGCATCTTCACCGGCGTCGCACCGCCCGAGCCGAGCGCGGCCACCATCTCGCTGCACTCCGAGAACAGCAGCAGCACCAGCTCCCGGATCTCCTCGTTGCCCTCGGGCGAGCCGCTGAGGTAGCCGGTGACCAGGTCGACCGCGACCGCGTCCTCGCCGACCTTGGCGGCGCCCAGGGCCTCGGCGGCCACGGCCTGGAGCCGTGCTCGGCGGTCCGGATCTTGCTGGGGGTGCATGCGGCGGCCATCTTCCGGGGGAGAGTAGGTGTGCACAGCTCTTGCCTATTGCCTACCCGGTGGTGTTCGGCTGAAGCAACGCCTTGTCGGCCGGCGTGGTACTCCGGTATGACCCACCACGGGTGCATGTGCCCGGTTACCCGCTCCGCCTAGCATCAGCCGCATGGTCCGCACTTTCCTCCGGGTCGTGCTGCTCCGCGACCGCACGCGGATCTTCGAGGGCACCCGCCTGCGCCGGCCCGTCTGCGCGTTGCTGCTGGTCTGGGCCCTGGTCGTGGCGATCAACGCCAGTGCGGACTACGTCGCGCACGACGACCCGGACGGGTGGTGGCCGCTGTTGTTCGGGCTGGTCACCGGCAGCTACGCCCTCCTGCTCTACTCCCCGCTGGGCGCGTGGCGGCTCGCCACGGCCGGCCTGGTGGTCGCGCGGCTGTTGCAGGAACCCGAAGGCTCGCTGCTCAACGCCTGGCACTGGTGCTGGTACCTGCCGGTGCTGGTGGCCGTCGGCATGGTCCACGCCGGGCGGGTCGCGCTGACCGTGGGCGCGCTGACCGCCGGCGCGGTGTCCGCGCTCGCCCTGCTGCTGGCCCGGGTCGAGGCGCAGGGGGAGGCGCCCACGACGATCGCCCTGCTGCTGCTCCTGCTCCTGGTCGGGTACGCGTTCGGCGCGCGCGGGCGGGCCGAGCGGCGGTTCCACGCCGAGCGGGACGCCAAGGCGGCGCTGGAGGAGCGGGCCCGCATCGCGCGCGAGATGCACGACGTGGTCGCGCACCACATGTCGAAGGTGGTCGTGCGCTGCGAGACGGCGCCCTACCGGATCGCCGGCCTGCCCGGGGCGGCCCTGCGGGAGTTCACCGAGCTGGGCGCGGACGCCCGGGCGGCGATCACCGACATGCAGGGGCTGCTGGGCGTGCTGCGGGCGGCGGACCAGCGGGCCGACCGGGTGCCGCAGCCCGGGCTGGCCGACATCCGCGCGCTGCACGCCGGGGCCGAGCTGCCCGCCGTCGAGGTGCCCGGTGCGGTGGGGCTGACCGCGTACCGCGTCGTCCAGGAGGCGCTGACCAACGCGGAGCGGCACGCGCCCGGCTCGTCGACGTCCGTCTCGGTCGGGTTCGAGGGCGGTGAGCTGCGGGTCGTCGTGCGCAACACGGCGGGCGGGCCGTCGCGCGGCGGCGGTGGCGGGCACGGCCTGCGGGGGATGCGCGAGCGGGTGGCGGTGCACGGCGGCGAGGTGACCGCGGGGCCCACCGGGGACGGCGGGTTCGAGGTGCGGGCGGTGATCCCCGCCGGGCGGGGCTGACGGGGGTGTGGCGTTGATCAAGGTGCTGGTCGCGGACGACCAGGAGATGGTGCGCGAGGGCTTCTCGGCCCTGCTGGACGCCCAGCCGGACATCGAGGTGGTGGGGTCGGCGGGCGACGGCGCCGAGGCGGTGGCGCTGGCCCGGCGGCTGGCGCCGGACGTGGTGCTCATGGACATCCGGATGCCCGGCACGGACGGCCTGACCGCGACCCGGCTGCTGGCCGACGACCCGGTCAGGGTGCTCGTGCTGACCACGTTCGACCTGGACGACTACGTCTACGAGGCGCTGCGGGCCGGGGCCAGCGGGTTCCTGCTCAAGCACGCCCCGGCGGGCGACCTGCTGGCGGCGGTGCGGGTGGTGGCGCGCGGCGAGGCGCTGCTGGCGCCGTCGGTGACCAAGCGGCTGATCGAGGACTTCGTCCGGTCGCGGCCGGTGCGGGCGGTCCGGCCGGCGGCGCTGGACGTGCTCACCGAGCGGGAGACCGAGGTGCTGCGGCTGGTCGCGCAGGGGCTGTCCAACGGCGAGATCGCCGGGCACCTGGTGCTGGCCGAGCAGACGGTGAAGACGCACGTGAGCCGGGTGCTGACGAAGCTCGGCCTGCGGGACCGGGCGCAGGCGGTGATCGCGGCCTACGAGTCCGGGCTCGTGGTACCCCGGTAGGGCCCGGGGGACGGTACGGCGGGGTGACGATCCGGGGCGGGTCGCCTCCCTAGCTTCCGGGGCGTGCTCAAGAGGATCGCTCTGTTGACGGCGTCGCTGGTGCTCGCGACGCCCGGTGGGACGGCTGCCGCGTTCTCCCCGCGGGTCGAGGTGGTGGGGGATCTGGCGCGGGCCGCGCACGTGGTCGTGGTGGTGCCGGGGTCCGATGTGGACGGTCGTCGGTTCGGCGCGACGGTCGGGCGGGCGGCGCGCGCGTTGCACGCGGAGGTCGGGCGCGCGGACGTGGCGGTGGTGGCCTGGCTGGGGTACCGGACGCCGTCCGGGCTCGGCGTGGACGCGGCGGCCGGGCGGTTGGCGCGGGAGGGTGCGCGGGCGCTGGACGCCTACGTGCGCGCGCTGCCGGGGCGGGTGCACGTGGTGTGCCACAGCTACGGGTCGGTGGTGTGCGGGCTGGCCCGGCCGCCGGTGGAGGACCTGGTGCTCCTCGGGTCGCCGGGGGTGCGCGCGGGGTCGGTGGGCGAGTT
The DNA here is from genome assembly GCF_009498035.1 of Saccharothrix syringae. NCBI lineage: Bacteria > Bacillati > Actinomycetota > Actinomycetes > Pseudonocardiales > Pseudonocardiaceae > Saccharothrix > Saccharothrix syringae. The sequence goes on along the minus strand of NZ_CP034550.1, from coordinate 9,939,588 downwards.
CGGCGGGACCCGGGTGTGGGCGGCGCGGGGGAGCCGGGACTGGGTGCGGTGGGTGCCCGGGGTGCGGTTGGGGGACCTGGGGCACGGGGTCGACCCGGTGGCGCCGGGGTTCGGCGCGCGGGTGTTCGACGCCGGGGACGCCGAGCACGACGGGTACTTCCGGGCCGGGTCGGTCGCGTTGCGCGCGGTGGCCCGGATCGTGGTGGGCGGGCAGCCGTGAGCCGGGGTGGGGCGGACCCGGGGCGGGACGGGATGGCCGCGAGCCCGGACGGGGCGGCCTCGGGTCGGGGCGTGGCGGCGGCGGGTTCGGCGGGGCGGGACCGGGTCGTCGACGCCGTGCGGGCGCTGGCCGTCGGCGGCGTGGTGCTGGGGCACTGGCTGGTGACCGCGCCGGTGCCCACGCCCGAGGGCCTGGTGGTGGACAGCCCGCTGCGGTGGGTGCCCGACCTGGCCCCGTTCACCTGGGTGCTGCAGACGCTGGGCCTGTTCTTCTTCGTCGGCGGGTTCGGCGCGGCCCGGTCGACCGCGCCGTGGTGGCGGCGGGTGCGGCGGCTGCTGCCACCGGTGGCGGTGCTGCTCGGCGCGTGGGCGGCGGTCCTGTTCGGGTTGTCGCTGCGCGGGTTGCCGCAGCAGACGGTGTGGACCGTCGGCTACCTGGTCGTCACGCCGCTGTGGTTCCTCTGCGTGCACGTCCTGCTGTCGGCGCTGACCCCGCTGCTCGATCGGGTCGGGTGGTGGGGCGTGGTCGTGCCGGTCGGCCTGGTGGCGCTGGACCTGGGCTGGGTGAACGTGCTCGCGGTGTGGTGCGCGCCGTGGCAGGTGGGTGTGCTGGCGGCCCGGCGCGGGCTGCGCCGGTCGTGGGGTGCGGCGCTGTTCGGGGTGGGCGCTCTGGCGTTCGCCTGGCTGCTGGCGGCGGGCTACCCGGCCAGCGCGGTGGGCGTGCCGGGTGCGGCGGTGTCGAACCTGGCGCCGCCGTCGGCCGCGGCGCTCGCGCTGGCGCTGGCGCAGGTCGGGCTGGTGCTGCTGGTCCAGCCCTCGTTCCGGGCGACCGCGGTGAACGCCCACGCGCTGCCGCTGTTCCTCACCCACCAGAGCGCGCTGCTGGTGGTGGTGCTGGTCGGGTCGGCGCTCGGGTCGCTGCGCGGCCTGAACACGCCGCCGTCGGACGGGCTATGGGTGCTGGAGCGCTTCACGTGGCTGCCGCTGTTCCTCGCGGTGTGCCTGGTCCTGCTTCGGTACCGCCGCCAGCAGGGCGATCGCGATCGTCGCGCCGTGCAGGGCGATCTCGGCGCCGCCGGGGGCCAGCACCAGCAGGGGCGGCACGCAGGCCAGCGCGGTCAGCAGCCAGGGCCGGCGGGCGTGGCAGGTGCCGGTGTGCGCGGTGTGCAGCAGGTACCAGCCGAGCAGCAGGTGGATCAGGTTCTGCAGGGGGTCGACCCGGAACAGCACCAGCGTGGCGGCCTCGCCCGCGAACCCGGTGACCACGAACCCGAGCACGCCGAGCGCGCCGTAGCCGACGCCGAGGGTGACGGCCAGCCGGGTGCGGTGGGTCTCCCGGGTGCGGCACGGCGGGTGGGCGGCGGCCCGCTCGAAGCGGTGGAACAGCAGCAGCACGGGCAGGAGCAGCAGCACCAGCACGGCCAGCCAGCGGGGCCTGCTGACCACCCAGCCGAACGCGGCGGGCCCGTCGAGGACCCCGAACAGCCCCACCACGGCGGCCAGGGCGGTGAGGTAGCCGAGGTAGACCGTCATCGGGGCGGTGCGGGCGAACTCCACGACCCGCCAGGTGCGGTGCCCCTCCAGCCACGCGGTCACCCGGGGCCGCAGCAGCAGCACCAGGCAGACCTGGGCCAGGCCGAGCACCAGCAGGCAGGCGGTCGGCGGGCTGAGGTTCGAGGTGCCCTCGCCGGGCAGCGGCATCATGGTCCGCGGGTAGCCGCCGAACGTGATCAGCGCCAGCAGCACGGGCACGGCCGCGGCGGCGAGCGCGGCGAGGGCGCGGCGCGGGAGGCGCAGCAGGCTCCCGTCGGCGTAGTGGAACCCGATCTGCTGGAGGAGCAGGACGCCGAGCAGCAGGTTCAGGTAGCCGCCGGTGCGCCAGGCGAAGCCGATGCGCAGCGCGTCGACCAGGATCATCAGCGCGACCAGGCCGACCGGGGTGACCAGGCGGGCGGTGCGGTGCAGCCGGGCCATCAGCGGCGTGGCGGCCACCGCGACGAGGTAGAGGCCCAGGAACCACAGCGGCTGGGCGATCAGCCTGCCGAACAGCTCGACCCGCGACTTGTCCACGTCGAGCAACTCCAGCGGGAGCGGGAGGACCAGCCAGGCCAGCACGAACGCCAGCACCGGGCGCAGCAGCCAGGACGTGCGGGCGGCCAGGTAGCGGCCGTAGCCGCCGTGCTCGGCCTCGACGGCGCGCCAGCTGACCAGGTTGGCGTGGCCGCCCGCGAAGTAGAACACCGGGGTGGCCTGGAGGAACCAGGTGAGCAGCCACAGCCAGTTCGCGCTCAGGCCGGCCCAGTGCAGGACGGTCAGCACCGACTGGCCGATCACGACCAGGCCCAGGGCGGCTAAGCGGAGGAAGGTGGCGTAGCGGTCGGGTTGCCCCCGGCGTTGCGGGGGGCCGGTGGTGGGTCCGGGGCGGCGGTCCGGGCGCGGCAGCCGGGCGATGAGCAGGAACACCACGACGGCGCTGCCGAAGCCCCAGGCCAGGACCGGTTCGTGACCGGGAGGGCCCCAGCGCTGGCGCCACGAGTTGAAGTCCATGCCCGCGGTGTAGAGCTGGGCGGTGGCGTGGCAGCGGCCGGCGTTGCCGCGGGGGTTGAGGTCGCACTGGGCGTGCATGTCGTGGGAGAGGCGGTCGTCGAGGGCCTGCCGCGCCTGCCGGTCGAGGGGGCGGCCCTTGGCCTCGGCGTAGCGGAGCAGGTCGTAGCCGAGGTCGTGGGCCCGGCAGCCGACGCCGAAGTCCCACTCGGTGTCGCCTGCCGGGCCGGAGCAGCCGCCGTTGGGGTCGATGGCGCGGGTGGTGCCGTCGGGGGCGGTGACGACGCGCGGGACGCGGTGCACGACCTCGGTGAAGTCCGCCGGGAACTCGACCAGCGGGCTGACCTCGGATGGGCCGGTCATCGCGTTCACCGCCCGTGCGGCCGCGGCGACGTCGCCGGTGGGCGGTGCCGGATCGGTGGCCCCCGCGGGGCGCGAGGCGATCACCCCGCACACGAAGACGGCCACCGTGACGACCGTGAACCGGAACCAGGCGGGCAGGCGGGCGAGCAGCCGGAGCCCCGGCCACCCCCCGGCGGTGTTCACCGACTCGTCACCCATCGGTCCGCCAGGCTACGGAATCCCCCACCCCCCACACCAACCCCTTACCCCAACCGTGTCCACCCCGCGAGTCGAACCTCCGGACCCGTCGTGTCGAACGCTCAGGACCCCCGAGTTCCACATTCGCGCACCCAGGAGCGAGCCCGAATGTGGAACTCGACGGTCCTGGAGGTTCGACACGACGGTCCTGGAGGTTCGACTCGCGCGGGTTTGCGGGTTAGGCGAGGGCGCCGGAGAGGGAGGCCAGGGCCATGCGGGAGAGGAGCTTGGCCATCTGGTCGCGGTCCAGGTGGGCGCTGTGCGGGGTGGAGTTGATCAGGCCGAAGACGGCGTGGGCGGCGGCTCGGGCGGTGGGTTCGTCGACTTCGGGGGAGGTCTTGCGGATCGCCTCGACCCAGACTTCGACGTAGCGGCGTTGCAGCGCTCGGACGCGGCGGCGGTCGGGGTCGGTCAGGTTGGCCAGGTTGCGGATCTGGACGGTGATCAGGGCCGGGTCGTCCAGCGCGAAGTCGACGTGCCAGCGGATCAGTTCGCGCAGCGCGTGGTCGGGGTCGGTGGCCACCTCGACGCGCGCCTGGCCGCCGTCGAGCAGGCGTTGGCTGATCTGCGTCAGCATCTCGCCCAGCATCGCGTCCTTGCTGCGGAAGTGGCGGTAGAGGGCCGGGCCGGAAATGCCCACCGCGGCACCGATGTCGTCGATGCCCACGCCGTGGAAGCCGTGCCTGGCGAACAGTTCGGCGGCCGCGGCCAGGATCTGGTCGCGTCGGCTCTGCTTCACGGGTTCGTCCGCCACGCCGCCATCTTAAGCGGCCCGACCACCGGGAGTAAACGGCCGTTAACCCCGGTGCCACATGAAGATCGTTTACTACTTTCGGTAACACGCTGTTAACTCTTGACCCACTCTGTTGATCGACACCTCCCTGCTGATACCTGTTGTTGTGCTTCGCATCACACCCTGCGTTGTTTCCCTCGGGAGGCTCCGATGCGCCTTGTCAAAACCCTGTCCAGCGCCGCGCTGGCCCTAGCCGCGTCGCTGGCGCTGATCACGCCGGCCGAGGCCGCCGGCGCGAACTACGTCGCGCTCGGCGACTCCTACTCGTCCGGCACCGGCACCGGCTCGTACTACAGCGACTCCGGCAGCTGCAAGCGCAGCCAGTACGCCTACCCGGCGCTGTGGGCCGCCGCGAACGCGCCCGCGTCCTTCAAGTTCGTGGCCTGCTCCGGTGCCCGCACGGGCGACGTGCTCAACAACCAGCTGAGCGCGCTGTCCTCGACCACCTCGCTGGTCAGCATCTCGATCGGTGGGAACGACGCGGGCTTCTCCGACGTCATCACCACCTGCACCCTGGGCACCGACTCGACCTGCGTCAACCGCGTCAACCAGGCCAAGTCCTACGTCACCGGCACCCTGCCCGGCCTGCTGGACAACGTCTACGCCCAGATCCGCAACCGGGCGCCGTCGGCCCGGGTGGTGGTGCTCGGCTACCCGCGGATGTACCAGGTGCCCGGCTCCTGCTCGGTCGGCCTGAGCGACACCAAGCGGGCCGCGATCAACTCCGCCTCCGACACCCTGTACCAGGTCATCTCCGCCCGCGCGGCGGCGAAGTCGTTCGCCTACCGCGACGTGCGCGGCGCGTTCACCGGGCACGAGATCTGCTCGTCGGACTGGTGGCTGAACAGCCTGTCCTGGCCGGTCGAGGAGTCCTACCACCCCAACCGCAACGGCCAGCGGCTCGGCTACCTGCCGCAGTTCGCCTCGGCCGCAGGCTGAGCGGGCGGCTTCACCCGGAGGGGGTCGCGCGAGCGGCCCCCTCCGGCTTGTCCGGACCCGTTAACAAGCGATAACATCTCCTCAGGTTAACGATGGCTAACCGCGAGGAGCCCGATGGACGCCCCGGTGCTGCGCAGCGCCGCCGACAAGTCGGCCGACGCCTTCCGGCGCTACCGCGACGAGCACGCCCGCCTGGTCGACGAGCTGCGCGCCAAGCTGCGCGCGGCGGCCCTCGGCGGGCCGGAGAAGGCGCGTGAGCGCCACGTCGCCCGCGGCAAGCTGCTGCCGCGCGAGCGCGTGGACACCCTGCTCGACCCCGGCTCGCCGTTCCTGGAGCTGTCCCCGCTGGCCGCCGACGGCCTGTACGGCGACGAGGCGCCGGCCGCGGGCATCATCACCGGCGTCGGTCGCGTCTCCGGCCGTGAGGTCGTGGTCGTGGCCAACGACGCCACCGTCAAGGGCGGCACCTACTACCCGATGACGGTCAAGAAGCACCTCCGCGCGCAGGAGGTGGCGCTGCACAACAACCTGCCGTGCGTCTACCTGGTGGACTCCGGCGGCGCGTTCCTGCCGCGCCAGGACGAGGTGTTCCCCGACCGCGAGCACTTCGGCCGCATCTTCTACAACCAGGCCACCATGTCCGCCCGCGGCATCCCGCAGGTCGCCGCCGTCCTCGGCTCCTGCACGGCGGGCGGCGCGTACGTGCCGGCCATGTCCGACGAGGCGGTCATCGTGCGCGGCCAGGGCACGATCTTCCTGGGCGGCCCGCCGCTGGTGAAGGCCGCGACCGGCGAGGTCGTCACCGCCGAGGAGCTGGGCGGCGGCGAGCTGCACTCGCGCACCTCCGGCGTCACCGACCACCTCGCCGAGGACGACGGGCACGCGCTGCGCATCGTCCGCTCGATCATCAGCACGCTGGGCCCGCGCCCGCCGCGCCCCTGGCAGGTGGAGCCGAGCGCCGAGCCGGCCGTCGACCCCGCCGAGCTGTACGGGGTGGTGCCCACCGACAGCCGCACCCCCTACGACGTGCGCGAGGTGATCGCCCGCATCGTCGACGGCAGCCGGTTCCAGGAGTTCAAGAAGGAGTACGGCGCCACGCTCGTCACCGGGTTCGCGCGCGTCCACGGCCACCCGGTCGGCATCGTGGCCAACAACGGCGTGCTGTTCGGCGAGTCGGCCCTGAAGGGCGCGCACTTCATCCAGCTGTGCGACCAGCGCAGCGTGCCCCTGCTGTTCCTGCAGAACATCAGCGGCTTCATGGTCGGCCGCGAGTACGAGGCGGCGGGCATCGCCAAGCACGGCGCGAAGATGGTCACCGCGGTGGCGTGCGCGCGGGTGCCGAAGTTCACCGTGGTCATCGGCGGGTCGTTCGGCGCGGGCAACTACTCGATGTGCGGGCGGGCCTACTCGCCCCGGTTCCTGTGGATGTGGCCCAACGCCCGGATCTCGGTGATGGGCGGCGAGCAGGCGGCGTCGGTGCTGGCCACGGTGCGGCGCGACCAGCTCGGCGACTCCTGGTCGGCCGAGGACGAGGAGGCGTTCAAGGCGCCGATCCGGCGGCAGTACGAGGACCAGGGCAACCCGTACTACTCCACGGCCCGGCTGTGGGACGACGGCGTGATCGACCCGCTCGACACGCGCACCGTCCTGGGGCTGGCGCTGTCCGCGGCGGCCAACGCCCCGATCGAGCCCGTTTCCTACGGCGTCTTCCGGATGTGATGGGGATGGTGGGCGAAGAGATGTCGCGCCGGGAGATGTTCGACAGCGTCCTGGTGGCCAACCGCGGTGAGATCGCGGTGCGGGTGATCCGGGCGCTGCGCGGGCTCGGCATCCGGTCCGTCGCCGTCTACAGCGACGCCGACGCCGACGCGCGGCACGTGCGGCTGGCCGACGAGGCGGTGCGGCTCGGCCCGGCGGCGGCCCGGGAGAGCTACCTGTCGATCGAGCGGGTCGTCGAGGCGGCCCTGGCGACGGGCGCGCGGGCCGTGCACCCCGGCTACGGCTTCCTGGCCGAGAACGCCGAGTTCGCCCGCGCGTGCGACAAGGCGGGCCTGGTGTTCATCGGGCCGCCCGCCGAGGCGATCGAGGCGATGGGCGACAAGATCCGCGCCAAGCTGACCGTGTCCGCGGCCGGGGTGCCGGTGGTGCCCGGGCGCACCGAGGTCGGCATGACCGACGACGACCTGGTGGCCGCGTCGGCCGAGATCGGGTTCCCGGTGCTGCTCAAGCCGTCCGCGGGCGGTGGCGGCAAGGGCATGCGGCTGGTGCGCTCCGCCGACGACCTGCGCGAGGCGATCGAGTCGGCCCGGCGGGAGGCGCGCGGGTCGTTCGGCGACGACGCCCTGCTGGTGGAGCGGTTCGTCGACAACCCCCGGCACATCGAGATCCAGGTGCTGGCCGACGCGCACGGCACCGTCGTCCACCTCGGCGAGCGCGAGTGCAGCCTCCAGCGGCGGCACCAGAAGATCATCGAGGAGGCGCCGTCGCCGCTGCTGACCCCCGAGCGGCGCGAGGCCATGGGCCGGGCGGCGGTGGAGGCGGCGCGGTCGGTCGGGTACGTCGGCGCGGGCACCGTGGAGTTCATCGTCGACGGCGCGACCGGCGACTACTACTTCATGGAGATGAACACCCGGCTCCAGGTCGAGCACCCGGTGACCGAGCTGGTCACCGGCGTGGACCTGGTCGAGCAGCAGCTGCGGGTGGCGGCGGGCGAACCGCTCGGGTTCTCCTCGGTCGAGCTGACCGGGCACGCGGTCGAGGCGCGGGTGTACGCGGAGGACCCGGCGCGCGGGTTCCTGCCGACCGGCGGCACGGTGCTGGCGCTGGCCGAGCCGGAGGGCGTGCGGGTGGACTCGGCGCTGCGCGTCGGCCTGACCGTCGGCAGCGACTATGACCCGATGCTGGCCAAGGTCGTCGCGCACGGCGCCACCCGGGCCGAGGCGCTGCGGCGGCTGCGCGCGGCGCTCGGCCGGTTCGTGCTGCTGGGCGTGACCACGAACATCCCGTTCCTGCGGGCGCTGCTGGCCGACGAGGACGTGCGGGCGGGCGACCTGGACACCGGGCTGGTGGAGCGCAAGCTCGACGCGCTGGTGGCCGCGGACCGGCCGGACGAGGTGCTGGCCGCGGCGGCGCTGGAGCGGCAGCTCTCGCTGCGCGGCGACGACCCGTGGGAGCGCGGCGACGGGTGGCGCGTCGGCGAGCACGCGTGGACCACGTGGCTGATCGACGGCGTGCCGGTGCGCGTGCGCGGCGACGAGGTGTCGGTGGACGGCGGTGAGCCGGTGCGGCTGCGCGCCGCCGTCGAGGGCTCGTCGCTGGTGGTCGGCACCCGGCGGTACGCGATGGCGCGGGCCGGCGACGTGCTGTGGCTCGGCGCGGACGGCGGCGCGTGGGCGCTGACCGAGACCCGTCCCGCGGAGGTGGCGGGCACCGCCGCGGCGGCCGGCGGCGGGCCGGTGACCAGCCCGATGCCCGGCACGGTGCTCGTGGTGCGCGCGGCGGCCGGCGACGAGGTGACCGCGGGCCAGCCGCTGTTCGTGGTCGAAGCGATGAAGATGGAGCACACCGTCACGGCACCCGTGGCGGGCGTGCTCGCCGAAGTCCGCGTCCGGGCCGGCCAACAGGTCGCGCTGGACGAACCCCTGGCCGTCGTCGTGCCCCACGAGGAGTGAACGATGTTGGACTTCCGCCTTGACGAGGAACACGAGGCGCTGCGCAAGACCGTCGAGGAGTTCGCGCGGGCCGAGGTCGCGCCCGTGATCGGCGGGTACTACGAGCGCGAGGAGTTCCCGTACGGGATCGTCGCCAAGATGGGGCGGATGGGCCTGTTCGGCCTGCCGTTCCCCGAGGAGCACGGCGGCATGGGCGGCGACTACTTCGCGCTGTGCCTGGCGCTGGAGGAGCTGGCGCGGGTCGACTCGTCGGTGGCGATCACGCTGGAGGCGGGCGTCTCGCTCGGCGCCATGCCGATCCACCGGTTCGGCACGGACGAGCAGAAGGCGACGTGGCTGCCGCGGATGGCGGCCGGCGAGGTGCTCGGCGCGTTCGGCCTGACCGAGCCGGGCGGCGGTTCGGACGCGGGCGCCCTGCGCACCACGGCCCGGCTCGACGGCGACGAGTGGGTGCTCAACGGGACCAAGGCGTTCATCACCAACTCGGGCACGGACATCACCGGCCTGGTCACGGTGGCGGCGGTGACCGGGCGGCGGGAGGACGGCAAGCCGGAGATCTCGGCGATCCTGGTGCCGTCGGGCACGCCCGGGTTCAGCGTGTCGCGCAAGTACTCCAAGGTCGGGTGGAACGCCTCGGACACGCGCGAGCTGTCGTTCCAGGACTGCCGGGTGCCGGCGGCCAACCTGGTCGGCGCGCGGGGGCGCGGGTACGCCCAGTTCCTCCAGACGCTGGACGAGGGGCGCATCGCCATCGCCGCGATCGGGGTGGGGCTGGCGCAGGGGTGCGTGGACGAGTGCCTGCGGTACGTGGGTGAGCGCGAGGCGTTCGGGCGCAAGATCGGCGAGTACCAGGCGATCCAGTTCAAGATCGCGGAGATGGAGGCCCGCACGCACGTCGCGAGGCTGGCCTACTACCAGGCGGCGGCGAAGATGCTGCGCGGCGAGCCGTTCAAGCGGGAGGCGGCGATCGCGAAGCTGGTGTCGTCGGAGGCGGCGGTGGACAACGCGCGCGAGGCCACGCAGGTGTTCGGCGGGTACGGGTTCATGAACGAGTTCCCGGTGGGGCGGTTCTACCGGGACGCGAAGATCCTGGAGATCGGCGAGGGGACCAGCGAGGTGCAGAAGATGCTGATCGCGCGGGAGCTGGGGCTGGGGTGACCCACCGGTCCGCACCCGGTGGGGCGTTCGCCCCGCCGGGGTGGACGACCGTGATCGTGATCACTGCGTGAGCATTCGGCTACATCCGGTTGAACACCGGGTTACGGTCGAATCATGAGGATTTCTCGCAACAGGCGCCTGGCCCTGCTGGCGGCGACCGCGCTGGCCCTGGGCCTGGTGCCGGCCGTCGCGCCGGCCGCCCTGGCGGACGACACCGCCGTCAAGCTCGACGCGGCGGACTTCCAGCTCCGCCGCAGCGCCAACGACGCCGACTACAACGCCCTGGTGGCCGCCCTGCCCAACGTCGCCGTCCCCGCCGTCCTCGACGACGCCAACCGCACCGCCCGCCGCCTCGGCGCGAGCGAGGGCCAGCTCCTGTCCCCGGCCTTCGCCGCGGGCTTCGCCTGGCAGGACGGCGACGACCACACCCCCGACTGGCGGCCCCAGGGCATCACCACCAGCAGCGACGCCTACGACGACGGGCTCTACCAGGGCCGCAAGGTCGTCCTGGTCTCCTGGTACGGCCTGGAGAACGGCACCGCCGCCGACAAGGGCGCGCGGATCAGCTTCGTCGACCGCACCGACCCGCTGAAGCCGGTGTACCGGCACGTGCTGCTGGTGGAGCCCACCACCTCCGGCGGGCAGCCCAGCTTCGCCTCCACCGACCCCAACCACGCGGGCGGCATCACCTGGTACGGCGACCTGCTCTACGTCGCGAGCACCGACCACGTCCGCGTCTACGACCTGCGCGACATCCTGAAGGTGTCCACCGCCGACGACACCAAGATCGGCCGCGCCGCCAACGGCGCGTACTACGCCTACGGCTACCAGTACGTGCTGCCGCAGAAGTTCACCTACCGGCCCGTGGACGCGACGAAGAACATCAGGTTCTCCGCGATCGCCCTCGACCGCTCCACCACGCCCGACAGCGTCATCGTCACCGAGTACAGCGAGATCGGCGACGGCAGCCGGCTGTTCCGCTGGGACATCAACGCCGACAACCGCGAGCTGTTCGCCGCGAACGGCGTGGCCACGGCAAGCTGGGCTTACCAGGTGAACATCATCAGCATGCAGGGCGCGGCCGCCGTCGACGGGGGCAACGGGCCCGACAACGCCACGTACTACATCACCCGCAGCAAGGGCGAGAGCACCCGCGGCGACCTGCTGGTGTGGAAGCCGGGCAACCTGGCGAAGATGTACCCCGGCATGTGGCCGATCGGCCCGGAGGACATGGCCTACCGGAAGTCGACCGACGAGATGTGGACCGTGACCGAGTACGCGGACATGCGGTACGTCCTGTCCATCACGGCGGCGACCGTCGCGCCGTAACGGCGTCGAACGGCCCGGCGTCGAACGGCCCGGCGCCCAACGGCCCGGCGTCGAACGGCTCGGCGGCACCCCGCCGCCGAGCCGGCTAGAACCTCCCGTGCCGCCCCTCGCCCGCCCGGAACCGCCGCACCCCGGCCTCCACCTCGCGCAGCGACACCACCCCGCGGTCGCGCTCGTTGGCCAGCGCCTCCTCCTCCGGCAGCCCCTCCTGCTCCAGCACCGACAACCGGTCCTGCCGCAGGCACAGCTGGGGGAACCCGGCCACCTCCCGCGCCAGCTCCTCGGCCGCCGCCCGCGAGGTGCCGTTGGGCACCACCCGGTTCGCCAGGCCGATCCGCAGCGCCTCGCCCGAGTGCACCGGCCGCCCGGTCAGGATCAGGTCCATCGCCCGCGACGTGCCGATCAGCCGGGGCAGCCGCACCGTGCCGCCGTCGACCAGGGGCACGCCCCAGCGCCGGCAGAAGACGCCGAACACCGCGTCCTCCTCCACCACCCGCAGGTCGCACCACAGCGCCAGCTCCAGCCCGCCGGCCACGGCGTGGCCCGCCACGGCGGCGATCACCGGCTTGGACAGGCGCAGCCTGGTCGGTCCCATCGGGCCCGACGGCGACAGCGGGTCGTTGCCGCGCCCGGTGCCCACCGCCTTCAGGTCCGCGCCCGCGCAGAACGTGCCGCCCTCGCCGTGCAGCACGGCCACCGACGCGGTCGGGTCCTCGTCGAACTCGCGGAACACCTCGGTCAGCGTGTGGGCGGTGGGCCCGTCGACGGCGTTGCGCACGTCCGGGCGGTCCAGCAGGACGGTGAACACCGGTCCCGAGCGCTCTACCCGCACCGTGCTCACGGCTTCGGCAGCCCCCGCTCCACGATCGCGCCGAAGTCCACCCCGCGCGGCAGCGTGCCGAAGGCGACGCCCCAGTCGCCGGACAGCCGGGACGCGCAGAACGCGTCCGCCACGGCCGGGTGCCCGTAGCGCACCAGCAGCGCGCCCTGCAGCGCCAGCGCCATCCGCTCGACCAGCCTGCGCGCCCGCACCTCCAGGTCGGTCACGTCCGCCAGCTCGCCCTTGAGCGCGTCGACCGCCGCGTCCAGCCGCCGGTCGGCGCCGCGCGCCGCGTCCAGCTCGGCGAAGAACTCCTCGACCGCGGCGGGGGACCGGCCGAGCGCGCGCAGCACGTCCAGCGCCGCCACGTTGCCCGAACCCTCCCAGATGGACATCAGCGGCGACTCGCGGAACAGCCGCGGCAGGCCCGAGTCCTCGACGTAACCGTTGCCGCCCAGGCACTCCAGCGCCTCGGCGGCGTGCGCCGGGCCCCGCTTGCACACCCAGTACTTGGTCACCGCCAGCCCCAGCCGGCTGCGGTTGCCCGCCAGCCACAGCGCCGCCGTGGTCGCGGCCTCGGACTCCACGGCCAGGTCGGCCAGCACGTTGCGCATCGCGGGCTGGTCGACCAGGTACGCGCCGAACGCCTTGCGGTGCGCGGCGTGGTGCGTGGCCTGGGTCAGGCCCGACCGCATGCCCGCGGCCGAGCCGAGCACGCAGTCCAGGCGCGTCATGTTGACCATCTCGATGATGGTCCGCACGCCCCGGCCCTCCTCGCCGACCAGCCAGCCGACCGCGCCGTCGTACTCGACCTCGGCCGAGGCGTTGGACTTGTTGCCCAGCTTGTCCTTGAGCCGCTGGAGGAACAGCGCGTTGCGGGTGCCGTCGGGCAGCACGCGCGGCACCAGGAAGCACGACAGGCCGCCCGGCGCCTGGGCCAGCGTGAGGAACACGTCGGACATCGGGGCCGAGGTGAACCACTTGTGCCCGGTGAGCAGGTAGCCGTCCCCGGCGGGCACCGCGCGGGTGGTGTTCGCGCGCACGTCCGAGCCGCCCTGCTTCTCGGTCATCGACATGCCCGCGATCAGGCCGCGCTTGCCCTCGGGGGCGCGCAGGCCGAAGTCGTACTCGCGGGAGGCCAGCAGCGGTTCGAAGCGCGCGGCCAGCCCCGGCGAGGCCCGCAGCGCGGGCACGGCGGCGTAGGTCATCGAGATCGGGCACCCGTGCCCGGCCTCGGCCTGGCTCCACACGTAGAACTTGGCGGCCCGCGCCACGTGCGCGCCCGGCCGGTCGTCCCGCCACGGCGCGGCGTGCAGGCCGTGGCGCACGGCGGTGGTCATCAGCTCGTGCCAGGCCGGGTGGAACTCGACCTCGTCCACCCGGTGCCCGTACCGGTCGTGGGTGTGCAACACGGGCGGGTGAACATTGGCCAGCCGGCCGAGGTCCTGCACCCGGGCGGTGCCGGCCAGCGCGCCGAGTTCCCGCAGCTCCGGTTCGGCCCACGCGGCGCCGCCGCGGTGCAGGCCGTCCAGCAGCGCCGGGTCGGCGGCGACGTCGTGGTCGACCAGGGGCGGGACCTGGTTGGTCACCTCGTGCGTGACGCGCGTCATGCCGGTCAGGGTACTACTGGTCGGTAACTTCGTGTACCGGCGAAATCGGGGGTGCTGATCAAGCCGTTCCGGCCTACCGTCTGACCGGTGAGCGATCACGAGCGGGCGGTGGCGGCGCTGCGCGCCCAGTACGCGGCGGTACCGGCGGGCGCACCCGTGCGCCTGGCCAAGTCGACGTCGAACCTGTTCCGGTTCCGCGCCGACCCCTCCGGCGGGCTCGACGTGGGGCAATTCGACCGGGTGCTCTCGGTCGACCGGGAGGCGCGCACCGCGCAGGTCCAGGGCATGACGACCTACGAGCACCTGGTCGACGCCACCCTGCCGCACGGGCTGATGCCGCTGGTGGTGCCCCAGCTCAAGACCATCACCCTCGGCGGCGCCGTGGCGGGCCTGGGCATCGAGTCCAGCTCGTTCCGCAACGGGCTGCCGCACGAGTCCGTGCTGGAGCTGGAGGTCATGACCGGCGCGGGCGGCGTGGAGGTGGTCAAACCGGGTGACGACCTCTTCCGCGGGTTCCCGAATTCCTACGGCACCCTCGGCTACGCGCTGCGGCTGGAGATCGAGCTGGAGCCGGTCTCGCCGCACGTGCGGCTGCGGCACGTGCCGTTCCGGGACGCGGCCGAGTGCGCCGAGGTCGTCGAGGCCGTCTGTGCCGATCGGACATACCAGGACGAACCGGTCGACTTCATCGACGGCACCGTGTTCTCCGCCGGCGAGCAGTACCTCACCCTGGCCAACTGGACCACCACCGCGCCGTGGACGTCGGACTACACCGGCAACGACATCTACTACCGGTCGATCCCGGCCCGGCACACCGACTACCTGACCGCGCGGGACTACCTGTGGCGGTGGGACACCGACTGGTTCTGGTGCTCGCGCGCGTTCGGCGTGCAGCACCCGCTGGTGCGGCGCCTGGTGCCCAAGCGCTACCTGCGGTCGGACGTGTACCGCAGGGTGGTGGCCTGGGACCGGCGGCACCGCTTCTCCGACCGGCTGAACAAGGCCGTGCAGGAGCCGGTGATCCAGGACGTGGAGATCCCGGTGGACCGGCTCGCCGAGTTCCTGGACTTCTTCCACCGCGAGATCGGCATCAGCCCGGTGTGGCTGTGCCCGCTGAGGCTGCGGGACCGCGCGGGCTGGCCGCTGTACCCGATGGACCCGGACGTGCTCTACGTCAACGTCGGCTTCTGGTCCGCGGTGTCGCTGCGCCCGGACGAGGAGCTGGGCAGCCGCAACCGCCTGATCGAGGCCGAGGTCACCCGGCTGGGCGGGCACAAGTCGCTGTACTCCGACTCCTACTACGGCGAAGAGGAGTTCTGGGACCACTACAACGGGTCCGCCTACCGGGCGCTCAAGCGGCGCTACGACCCCGACGGGCGGTTGCCGGACCTGTACGCCAAGTGCGTTCTGCGCGGATGAAGGGAGCCAGGTCGTGCGGTTGGCTGAGGTGTTCCAGCGGGCGGTCGGCGGGGAGGACGTCGGCTTCACCGCCTACGACGGCAGCCGGGCGGGTCCGGCCGACGCCGGCGTGCGGATCGAGGTGCGCTCGCCGGAGGCGCTGAGCTACCTGGCGTCGGCACCGGGCGAGCTGGGCCTGGCCCGCGCGTACGTGACCGGCCACCTGGAGATCGTCGGCGACGTGTACGGGGCGCTGACGCGCCTGTCGGAGCTGTCGCTGCGCGAGGTGCCGTGGGGCCAGCGGCTGGGGCTGCTGACCACCCTGGGCAGGGCCCGGCTGGGCACGAAGGTCGAGCCGCCGCCGCAGGAGCGGCGGTTGCGGGGGCTGCGGCACTCCAAGGCGCGGGACCGCGAGGCCATCGCCCACCACTACGACGTGTCCAACACCTTCTACGAGTGGCTGCTCGGGCCGTCCATGGCCTACACGTGCGCGGTGTACCCGTCGGCGGGTGCCACGCTGGAGGAGGCGCAGTTCGCCAAGCACGACCTGGTGGCGCGCAAGCTCGGGCTCAAGCCCGGGATGCGGCTGCTCGACGTGGGCTGCGGGTGGGGCGGGATGGTCATGCACGCGGCGCGCGAGTACGGCGTGCGCGCGCTCGGCGTCACCCTGTCGCGCAACCAGGCGGAGTGGGCGCGCAAGGCCATCGCCGAGGCCGGTCTGTCCGATCTGGCCGAGGTGCGGCACCTGGACTACCGGGACGTGCGCGAGGGCGACTTCGACGCGGTCAGCTCGATCGGCCTCACCGAGCACATCGGCAAGGCCAAGCTGCCCGCGTACTTCCGGGCCCTGCACCGCAAGCTGCGGCCCGGTGGCCGGCTGCTCAACCACTGCATCACCCGGCCGGACAACCGGCAGCCCGCGCGCACCGGCGGGTTCATCAACCGGTACGTGTTCCCCGACGGCGAGCTGGTCGGGCCCGGGCACATCGTGTCGCTGGTGCACGACACCGGGTTCGAGGTGCGGCACGAGGAGAACCTGCGCGAGCACTACGCGCTGACGCTCGCCGCGTGGAGCCGCAACCTCGACGAGCGGTGGGACGAGGCGGTGGCCGAGGTCGGCCTGGGCCGCGCCCGGGTGTGGCGGCTGTACCTGGCCGCGTCGCGGCTGGGGTTCGAGCGCAACAACATCCAGCTGCACCAGGTGCTGGGCGTGAAGCTCGACGGGACGTCCTCGGGGATGCCCCTGCGGCCCGACTGGGCCTGACGGGCGGTGACCGCGCTCCGGGCGCTCAAGGGGATTCCCTTGAGCGCCCGAGTGGTCGTCCCGGCCGTCAGGCGAGCCCGGACACGATCCGCTGGACCTCGTTGGACGGGATCGCGAACCCGATGCCCACGCTGCCCGCCTCACCGCCGTCCGACGCCGGCGAGTAGATCGCCGAGTTGATGCCGACGACCTCGCCGGCCGAGTCGACCAGCGGCCCGCCCGAGTTGCCCGGGTTGATCGAGGCGTCGGTCTGGATCGCCTGGTAGCTCACCGACGAGCCGCGGCGGCCGGTGGTGGCCGGGACGGTCACCGTGCGGTCGAGGGCGCTGACGATGCCCGAGGTCACGGTGCCCTGGAGCCCTTCCGGCGAGCCGACGGCCACCACCTGGTCGCCGATCCTGACCTGGTCGGAGTCGGCGAACCGCGCCGGCGTCAGCCCGCTCACGCCCTCGGCCTGCACCACGGCCAGGTCGCTGGACGCGTCGGTGCCGACGACCGCCGCGTCGACGGTCCGGCCGTCGTTCAGGGTGACGGTGACCTCGCGGGCGCCGTCGACCACGTGGTTGTTGGTCAGGACCCGCCCGTCGGAGGTCAGCACCACGCCCGAACCGAGCCCCTGGCCCTGCGCGCCGGTCACGTTGACCTGCACCACGCTCGGCAGCACCGCGGCGGCGACGGCCGAGACGTCCGCGGTGGTGCCCGAACCCGTTCGCAGCGCCGCCGCGCTGCCGGTCACGCGCGTGCCCGCGTCCGGCGCGTTCAGCGCGCCGACCACGCCACCGGTGACCCCGCCGAACAGCGCCGCGGCCAGCGTCGCCGAGGCCACGACCGTGCCGGTGCGCCGCCAGAACGGCGCCCGTTCCTGCAACGACCCGCGCATCGCGGGGAAGTCCTCTGCCATGCACCCACTGTCGCGCCGCGGTCTGTGAGCAGCCTGAGCGTCCCGTCAGGACTTGCCAAGAATCCGGGCCACGCCGTCCGCGGGCAGCGGTTCGCCGAACAGCGGGCCCTGCACGGCCGTCACGCCCAGCTCGGCCAGGCGCCGCTCCTCGGCCTCCGTGCGCACGTCCGCCGCGTGCACCGGGACGCCGAAGGACATCACCCAGCCGATCAGCTTGATCGCCACGTCCTCCTCCAGCGGGTCCGCGCCCTCCGCGAGCCCGCGGACCGGACCGCCCTGGAACTTCAGCCCGCTCAGCGGCAGCGTGCGCAGCCGCTCGGTCCACGGGTTGCCGCCGCCGACGCGGTCGAGCACCAGGTCCACGCCGTGCTCGGTGAGGATGGACAGCTCCTCCAGCTGCTCGTCGCTGACCAGGCCGAGCATCCGCTGGTCGACCTCCAGCTTCAGCCCGGACGCGGGCAGGCCGCTCTCCCGCAGCACCCGGCGGACCTCGGCCACCAGCTCCGGCTCCTGGCACTGCCGGGCGGTCAGGTCCATGGTCAGCACGGGCGCCGCCGCGCCGAACTCCGCGTGCCAGCGCGCCGCGTCGTGGCACGCCTGCTCCAGGGCCCACGCGCCGAGCCGCGCGGCCATGCCGGTGCTCGCGACCAGCGACTCCAGCTCCAGCGGGTCGACCAGGCCCTCCTCCGGGTGGTCCCAGCGCAGCCGCGCCTCCAGGGCCACCAGCGACCGGTCCACCGGCGAGTACACGGGTTCGTAGTCCACCCGGAAGTCGCCCTGCTCCAGCCCTCCGGCGACGGACGCGGCGAGCCGCAGCGGGGTCCGCTGGCGCCGGTCGCGCTCGGGGTCGTACAGGGCCCACTGGGCCTTGCCGTCCTCCTTGGCCCACCGCACCGTCAGGTCGACGCACCGCAGCAGGTCCGCCGCGTCCCCGCCGCGCGCGCCCCGCACCACCACGCCGACGCTGGCGGACACGCCGACGCCGTCCTCGCCGACCCACACCGGTTCGGCCAGCAGGTCCAGGGCCTCCTCGACCAGCGCCACCACGGTCGGCACGTCGACCGGGTCGCGGATCAGCACGGCGAACTCGTCGGCGCCGGTCCGGGCGAGCTGCCCGACGTCGCCGAACACCGACCGCAGGTGCCCGGCCACGGCGGCGAGCACCCGGTCGCCGACCTCGTGCCCGAACGCGTCGTTGACCACCCGGAACCCGTCGAGGTCGAACACGACCAGCGCGAGCGTCGCCGGTCCCCGGCTGCCGACGGCGTTCTCCAGCCAGCCGACGAACTGCGCGCGGTTGGCCAGGCCGGTGCGGACGTCGTTCAGGCTCTGCCGCACGAGCTGGCTCTGGAGGGCGCGCACCTCGTCCAGGCTCTCCAGCACGGCCACGTAGTAGGCGGGCGCGCCGGAGTCGTCGCGCACCAGCGCCACCGCCACCAGCGCGGCCACCGGCTCGCCGTCGCCGCCCATCAGCCGCAGCTCCGCGCGCACGTGGTCGTGCTCGTCCGCGGTCAGCCGCTCGGCCAGCCGGGTCAGCGCCGCCTGGTCGCCGGGGTGCACCAGCTCGCGGCCGCTCGCGCCGACCAGCTCCTCGGCGGGGCGGCCGAGCATCGCCAGCATGGCGTCGTTGCAGTCGAGCAGCACGCCGTCGAGGGCGGTGACCGCGATGGCCGCGGGCGAGGTGCGGAACACCGCGCGGAACTTGGCCTCGCTGGCCCGCAGCGCCAGCTCGGCCGACCGGGTGAGCCGCAGCACGCGGGTCTGGGTCTGCTCCTGCTGGTCGAGGGTGCGCACCCGCAGGCCGTCGGCGAAGCCCGCGGCGAGCGCGCCGAGCACGCTCATCAGCCGCTTGGTCCGCTCGACGGGCAGGTTGAAGTGCTCCAGGACGTGGTCGCCGAGGAACGCGAGCGTGCGCTCCAGCGTGAGGGCGGAGACCAGGCCGTGCTCGACCATCGCGCGGCCCACGCGCTGCACGGTGCTGGTGGGGCCGTCGTGGCGCAGCGCGGTGTGCAGGTCGGTGGTGAACGAGGCCAGCAGGGCTTCCAGGCGCGGGCGCGGCAGGACCGACACCGCGGTCGAGCCGATCGCGGCGGCCCACCGGTGCGCGAACTGGCCCCGGCTGTCCCCGGGCTCCTCACCCGGCCGCGGCGCGCCTGCCTGTTCGACCATCTTCATTCAGCTCTGCGGGCCAATCGTCGAGGGCCAACCGTCGCCGGCGTATCGCGCGACGGGATCACCGCGATACGTCGACGTGCGCATTTCCGGCCTTTTGTCACTCGAATGGTGCAAGGGTGGACCTTGGGGCGCGATTCAGCTTAGTGGTCACCCTCGGGGAGGGCGCAAGACGATCACCGCCGCCCCGCCCCCGACCCCCGCCGCCAGCCCCGACCGCCCCACCCGGCCCCGCGCCGCCGCCGTCCTGCACACACATGCGCGCCGACCACCACAATCGCGCACAAAGGTGATTTCCCCGCCACCCGCCGCCTAATTCAGGGGTCACGACCCCCAAACGCACGACGCGCCGGGTGGAAACCCACCCGGCGCGCGTCCACCACCCAACCCCCGCGTGTCCTCCACTCCGGCACCGCGTGTCCTCCACTGAGACACCGCGAGTCGAACGCTCAGGACCGTCGTGTCGAACCTCCGGGACCCCCGAGTTCCACGTTCAGGCCACCGCGGACAGCACCGAGGCGATCCGGTTCGCGATGCGGTCGTTGTCAGTCGGGGCGAGGCTGAGCCACCCGTCCTCGCGCACCATCAGGTACCGGCCCTGGGGCGTGTCGAACCAGGTGACCAGCGTGTCCGCCCGCGTCCGCCGGAACCCGCCGCCCACGGTGACGCCGAACTGGCCGCCCGCGACCCGGTTGGCGGCCAGCTCGCTGACCGCCGCGGCGTCCTCGCGCGACAGGCCCGCCTTCTGCAGCGCGGCCCGCTCGTCCAGCTCGCCGCCGCCCCACGGGTCGTCCTCGTCCTCCTCCTGCTCCTCCTGCATCGCCACGGCCGCGTTGAGCGCTTCCAGCCGCAGCGACAGGGCGCTGCCGGGCCCGGCGGACCCCTCCGGCAGCACCTCCACGATCGACCGCGCCAGCGCCGTCGGCCGGATGCCCAGCACGCCGACCGCGCCCCGGTCGATCACCGCCATCGCGCCCCGCACGCCGTCGGACACCGCGACCGCCCGCACGGCCCGCTCCACGTGCGCCACCGCGTCCACGGCGACCTCGTGCTCCGCCAGCAGCCGCAGCAGCTCGACCAGCCGCGGGTCGGGCTCGCCGTACTCGGCCAGCACCCGCTCCCGCAGCTGCCGGCGCTCCTCCTCGGTGCTCCCGAGGCTCGGCACGTCCAGCGGGTACGGCAGCCGCCCGAGGTCGAGGCCGGACCACAGCACGTCCAGCTGCTGCGGCGTCAGCAGGAACTCCGGCTCGATCACGACTGGTCGCCCTTCCGGCGCGGCTTGGCCCCGCCGATCACCGACGGCGGCAGGTCGCCGCCGGGCACCTCGAAGATGTCCTCGCCCTTGAGGTAGGCCGCGGACCGGTGCTCCTTGTCCTCCTCGCCCTGGCCGCCGTGACCGCCGCCACCCATCGGCGCGCCACCGGCCATCGGGGACGACGCGGCGCCCGCGGCACCGGGGCCGAACCCACCGGGCACGGGGCCGCGCGGGCCGCTCGGCGCGGTCGCGGCCGTCGAACCGCCGGCGCTGAGCGCGCCACCCGCACCGCCCGCGCCACCGGAGCCCGTCGGGCCGAACCCGCCCGCCGAGCCGGTCGGCCCGAACCCGCCGCCGCCGAAGCCACCGCCGCCACCGCCGCCGAACCCGCCCGCGCCGCCGCCGAACCCGCCGGGCATCCCGGGCGCGCGACCGGACGTGCCGGGTGCGCCGGGCAGGCCGTGCACGGGCGGCGTGCCGGGGCTGCCGGCCGGGACGTAGGCGGGCGGCTTGACCCCGGGCGGCAGCGTGCCGCCACCCTGGCGGGGCTTCGCGTTCGGGTCGGCCGGCTGGTACGGCGGCACGTAGCCGCCGGACGGCGTGTACCCGTTGCCACCGGGCGGCGTGTAGCCGGTCGCGCCGTAGTTCGGCGGCGTGTAGCCCGACGAGTGGGTGTTCGACGGCGTGTACGGGTTGGCCACCGGCACCTGCGCCGCCGCGGCGGCCGCCGTCGTGCCCTCCGGTCGGTAGGCCGGCTGCTGCGGCGCCTGGTACGACTGGGGCGCCTGGTACGACTGGTACGACTGCGGCGCCTGGTAGGAGGGCGTGGACGCGGTGTACGCCTGCGGCGCGGACGACGACGTGTACGTCCCGGGCTGCTGCGCGGTCGGCGCGTAGGCGGCCTGCTCCCGGCTCACGACCGCCTGGGCCTGCGCCTGCTGGTACCCGGACGGCGCGCCCGCGTCCTGCCCGACGGGCCGGGCGAGCACGGTCGCCGCCGAGGCCAGCGTGGTGCCCTCGACCGCCCGCATCGCCATGACCCGCGGCTCCTCGGTCCGCCCGGTCACCGGGTTGAACGGCGGCTCGAACAGCGGCGTGGTCTGGTCGACCGCGCGCGACTCCCGCTCCATCGTGCTCATGACCGTCACGGCGTGCTCGTGCAGCGCCCGCGCCTGCTCGTTGGCCGCCTGCACGTCGGCCGCCGAGCTCGCCAGGCCGGAGATGCCGCCGGCGGTGAACGTCCCGGCCGCCTGGTCCCAGTTGAACTCGACCGGCTCGGGCATGCTGGCCCGCGCGTTCTCCATGATCTGGCTCTGGTCCTGCACCCGCTTGCCCACCTCGACGGCGGTGGCCGCGGTGTCGGTGACCCAGGTGGCCAGCATCTTGATCGCGGTGCGCGCGGCGTCGGCGGACTCGCCGGTCCAGCCGGCCTCGCTGAGCGCCACCCGCTCGTTGATCAGCCGGGCGGCCTCGGTCAGCTCGGTGCCGAACTGACCCCACTCCGCGCCGATCTCCCCGGTCTGGCCGGGGTCGTTGTTGTTGTGCACCGCCTCGTACAGCTCGCGGTGGGACCGGGACGCCCAGTTCTGCTCGTCGGTCAGGACGATGTCGGTTTCGAGTCGCTTCATCGCCGGTGCCTCAGCTCTCGGTCGTGCCGTTGATCCTGGCCATCGCGAGGCGGTGCTCGTCGTCGGCCGCGGTGAAGTTGCGGATCGCGCTGCGCACCGAGTCGTGCGTCTGCTGCAGGACCTCGCGGTAGGCGCTCATCACGGCCACGAACGACCGCGGGTCGCCGTCGGCGCGGGTCTCGAACTTGTGGGCCATCCGGTCGCCGACCGGGTTGGCGCCCAGCGGGGCGGGGCGCGCCAGCCGGCCGGCCCGCTCCAGCCACGAGTCGACCTGGTCGATCTGCTCCAGGAGCATCCTGCGCAGCTCCTCGCCGGTGGCGGGGTCGAGGGAGACCCGGCCCGAGTTCACGGTCTCCTGGAGGGCCACGACCTGCGCGGCGGCGGTCGCGACCTTCTGCGGCGACGGGGCTTGCCCATCCCCGGTTTCGGCGATGTACATCGGAATCCCTCGCGGAGGCAGCGTGCTGGACGCAACCACCCTGGGGCCGACCGCCAACGCGGTGCCAACGCCGGGCCAACGCGCCCCTCAGGGGGCCGCGGACGGTTGTGCGAGACTCTTTCACCAAAGGCGGCGGCTCCGAAAGGCTTCCAGGATGCGGGTGAACCTGCTCGGTCCGGTGGAGCTGGTTTCCGCAGGTGGGGAGCCGGTCCACCTGGGTGCGGCCAAGCGCCGGACCGTCCTGGCGGCGCTCGCGCTGGAGCTGAACCGGGTGGTGTCGGGTGACCGCCTCCTCGACCTGGTGTGGGACGGCTCACCGCCACCCCAGGCCAAAGCCGCCCTCCAGGGACATATCGCCCAGCTCCGCAAGGTCCTCTCCGGTGGTGTCGCGCTCGTCACCCGCGCCCCCGGCTACGTCCTGACCGGCGCGCGGGACGCCGTGGACGCCTTCCGGTTCGAGGACCTGGTGGGTCGCGCCCGGGACGAGGCGGACGGGCGGGCCGTCGAGCTGCTGCGCGAGGCGCTGGCGCTGTGGCGGGGGCCGCTGCTCGCCGACGTGCCCGGCGACCAGCTGCGCGAGGCCGTGTCCGCGCGGCTGGAGGAGCAGCGGCTGGTGGCCGTGCAGGAGCTGGCGACCCGGCTGCTGCGGCTGGACCGGGCGGCGGACGCGGTGGCGGCGCTGGGCGACGCGGTGGCGGCGAACCCGCTGCGCGAGGCGCTGGTCGCGCGGCTGCTGCCGGCCCTGCACCGGTCCGGGCGGCAGGCCGAGGCGCTGGAGCTGTTCCACCGGACGCGGGAGCGGCTGGCCGACGAGCTGGGCGTGGACCCCGGGCCGGAGCTGCGGGAGGCGTACCAGGCCGTGCTGGCCGGCGAGACCGCGCCGAAGCCGCAGGTCGAACGGGCGCCCGCGCAGCTGCCGCGCGAGCACCGCGGGTTCGTCGGCCGGGAGCTGGAGCTGTCGGACCTCGGCGAGTCGCTGATGGGTCAGGACTCGGCGATCGGGCTGCTGGTCGGACCGGCCGGGGTGGGCAAGACGGCGCTGGCGCTGCACTGGGCGCACCGGGTGGCGGGGGACTTCCCGGACGGGCAGCTGTTCGTGAACCTGCGCGGGTTCGACGAGACCGAGCCGCTGGACCCGCGCACCGCGCTGGTCGGGTTCCTGCGGGCGCTGGGGCTGACCGACTCGCAGATCGCGGCGGACCTGGAGGACCAGGCCGCGCAGTACCGGTCGCTGCTGGCCGGGCGGCGGGTGCTGGTGTTCCTGGACAACGCCCGGTCGGCCGAGCAGGTCCGGCCGCTGCTGCCTGGTTCGGCGCGGTGCCTGGTGCTGGTCACCTCGCGGCACCGGCTGGACGACCTCGTGGTGACCGAGGGCGCGACGTCGCTGCACGTGCCGACGCTGCCCGAGGAGAGCGCGGAGCACCTGCTGGCGGCCCTGCTCGGCCGGCCGCGGATCGAGCAGGAGCCCGAGGCGGTGGCCGAGCTGTGCGAGCTGTGCGACCGGCTGCCGCTGGCGCTGCGGATCGCGGGCGCGCGGCTGGCGTCCCGGCCGCGGTGGACCATCCAGTCCCTGGTCGACGAGCTGCGCGACGAGCAGGGCCGGCTGTCGGCGCTGTCGCTGCCCGAGGCCGGCCGCGGGGTGCACGCGGCGCTGGCGGTGAGCTACCGGGAGCTGCCCGAGGGCGCGGCCCGGCTGTTCCGGCGGCTGGGCCTGCACCCCGGCACGGACCTGGACAGCTACGCGGCGGCGGCGCTGCTCGACATCAACGTGGTGAGCGCGCGGACGCACCTGCGGACCCTGGCGTACGCGAACCTGCTGCACGAGTCCACGCCGGACCGGTACTCGCGGCACGACCTCGTGCGGCTGTTCACGCACCAACTGGCCGTGCTGGAGTCCGAAGAGGACAGTCGGTTGGCGACGCATCGGCTGCTGGACTACTACCTGTTCGTGGCGGACGCGGCGCGCGCGCACCTGTCCGACCACGTGCGGCCGTTCGGACCGCCGGAGCACCGGCCCGCGTCGTTCCCGGAGCTGTCCTCGCACGACGCGGCGCTGGACTGGTTCACGCTGGAGGAGGCGAACCTCGGGCTGGCGCTGGACATCGCGCTGAACGCGGGCGAGCGCGAGCGGACCTGGCAGCTCGCGCTGTGCCTGGACGCGTTCCACTTCCGCCGCGGCAACCGGCTGGACCGGCTGGCCCTGTGCCGCATCGGGCTGGCCGCCGCGCGCGAGCTGGGCGACGGGCACGCGGAGGCGGCGTTCCTGCTGCGGCTGGGGTCGACCCTGGCCGACCTGGGGCGGATCGACGAGGCGATCGACGCGTGCACCCGGGCGGCCGGGCTCGCCGACGGCGACCGGGACCTGGAGCTGGCGGCGCTGGCGAACCTCGGGTACTGCCTGATGGCCGACGACCGGCTCGACCGGGCGCAGGAGGTGATCCTGGAGGCGCTGGAGGTGGCCCGCGAGGTGGGCGACGACCGGTCGCGGGCCAGCATCCAGAACAATCTGGCGAACGTGCTGCTGCGCAAGCACCAGCCGGAGGAGGCGCTGCGGCACGCGTCGGAGGCGCTGAGCCTGTTCCCCTCGGCCCCGTCCAAGGCGCACACGGCGACGTTGCACACGCTGGGGGCGGCGTCGCAGCAGCTGGGGCGCTCCGACGAGGCGCTGGAGTCGTACCGGGCGGGGCTGGCGCTGGCGACGCGGCTGGGCGACCGGTACCAGGAGGCGCTGTGCCACCGGGCCATCGGCGACGTGCTGGAGCAGTCGGAGGGCGTCGAGGCCGCCCGCCCCCACTGGCTGGCCGCGCTGCGCCTCTACCACGACCTGCGCCTGGCCGACGCCGACGACCTGGCCCGCAAGCTGAACGGCCGCCGCTGACCCCCGAACGCAGAACTCACCGGTCCTGAACGCATGACACGCGGGTCCCGAACGCATGACACGCGCGCTCTGAACGCATGACACGCCGGTGAAAGCGCTCTCACTCCGGGCGTGTCATGCGTTCAAGCCCGGCGTGTCATGCGTTCGAGTCTCGCGTGTCATGCGTTCGAGTCTCGCGTGTCATGCGTTGAAGACCCGCGTGTCATGCGTTCGGGACAGGTCAGGCGGTGGTGGTGGCGGCGGAGCGGCCGGCGGTGCGGCCGGAGAAGAGGCAGCCGCCCAGGAAGGTGCCCTCCAGGGCCCGGTAGCCGTGGACGCCGCCGCCGCCGAAGCCGGCTGCCTCGCCGGCCGCGTAGACGTTGGGGAAGGGGCTGCCGTCGGGGCGCAGGACGCGGGCGGACAGGTCGGTGTGCAGGCCGCCGAGGGTCTTGCGGGTCAGGACGGACAGCCGGACGGCGATCAGGGGGCCCGCCTTGGGGTCGAGCAGCGGGTGCGGTTCGACCACGCGGATGAGCTTGTCGGTGAGGAACCGGCGGGCCTCGCGCATGGCGTTGACCTGCGCGTCCTTGCCCAGGCCGCTGATGACCTGGCGGTCGCGCTCGACGATGGTGCGGTGCAGCTCGTCGGCGTCGATCAGGGACGTGCCGGCCAGCTTGTTCATGCCGGCGGCCAGTTCGGCGGGGGTCGAGCCGAAGATGAACTCCTCGGAGCGCTCGGCGAACGCCTCGACCGGCGCGACCGCGCCCGGCAGCGCCCGCTTGACGACCTGCTTGACGTCCTTGCCGGTCAGGTCGGGGTTCTGCTCGGAGCCCGACAGCGCGAACTCCTTGCCGATGATCCGCTTGTTGAGCACGAACCACGAGTAGCCGTGGCCGGTCTTGACGATGTGCTCCAGGGCGCCGAGGGCGTCGAACCCGGGGAACAGCGGCACGGGCAGGCGTCGGCCGGTGGCGTCGAGCCACAGCGGTGACGGGCCGGGCAGGATGCGGATGCCGTGGTGGCTCCACACGGGGGCGTAGTTGGCGATGCCCTCGGGGTAGTGCCACATGCGGTCCTCGTTGATGATGTTCCCGCCGGCCTCCTGCACCACCTTGAGCATCTCGCCGTCCACGTGGTCGGGCACGCCGGACAGCATCCGCTCCGGCGGGGTGCCCAGGCGGGACGGCCAGTTGCGGCGCACCATCTCGTGGTTGCCGCCGATGCCGCCGGAGGTGACGACCACGGCCTGCGCGCGCAGCTCGAACTCGCCGACGACCACCCGCGAGCTGGGCGCGCCGCGCTCGACCCCGCTGGGTTCCAGCACGGAGCCGCGGACGCCGTCGACCTCGCCGCCGGTGCCGGTCAGGCCGGTGACGCGGTGCCGGAACTTCAGCTGCACGAGCCCGCGCGCCACGCCCTCGCGCACCCGCCGCTCGAACGGCTCCACCAGGCCGGGCCCGGTGCCCCAGGTGACGTGGAACCGCGGCACGGAGTTGCCGTGCCCGCCCGCCAGGTACCCGCCGCGCTCGGCCCACTGCACCAGCGGGAACCAGCGGACGCCCATCGCGTGCAGCCACGACCGCTTCTCGCCCGCCGCGAAGTTCACGTAAGCCTCGGCCCACCGCCGCGGCCAGTGGTCGCACTCGCGGTCGAACGCGGCCGAGCCCAGCCAGTCCTGGAGCGCCAGGTCGACCGAGTCGCGCACCTTCAGGCGCCGCTGCTCGGGGGTGTCGACCATGAACAGCCCGCCGAACGACCAGAACGCCTGGCCGCCGAACGAGGACTCCGGCTCCTGGTCGACCAGGATCACCCGGCGGCCGGCGTCGACCAGCTCGGCGGTGGCGACCAGGCCCGCGAGGCCCGCGCCGACGACGATGACATCCGCGTCCATCGGGCGAGTCTAGATCGAAGCGCACGCCGTGGACACGGTGCGAGCCGCCGGGGCGGCGGCGGGTTCGGCCGCCAGTTCGCCGGCGTCGACGTGCGGACCGCCGGAAGGGGGGATCGGGGGCCGCCGGCCGTTCGGTGAGGGGGAGTTCCGTCCGGCCGACGGCGGTCGGGCATGGGTGGGCGCACCCGCAACGCCTCGGGGATGGGGATCGCGGCGGGCTCGGGGGGAGTGCCCTGGCGGTCCTGACGTCCGGTGCGGCGTCCACTCGCGCCGACCATTAGTAGAACGGGCGGTACCGGAAAGGTGTTCCCCGGGGTACGGGGAGGTGTCAGGCGTCACCCCGCAGCTCGGTGAGCCGCTGCTCGGCCCTGGTCAGCCGGTCGTGGGCGGTCTCGGCGCGGCGGCGGGCCCGCTGGGTCCGGCCGGCCGCCTCGTGCTCGGCCCGCTGCGCCCGCCGCAGCTCGGCGCGCAGCGCCTCGGTGCGCTCGGTGCGCTCCTCCAGCTCCCGGGTGGCCTCGGCCAGGGCCACGTCGGCCCGGCGCGCGTCCGCCCTGGCCGCGTCGGCGTCCCGCCCCGCCCCGGCCAACTGGCGCTCCCGGCGTCGCGCGCGGCGGGGTGCGAGGTCGTCGCGCCCGGTCGCCGCGGTCCGCCCGGCGCCGGTCCGCTCGACCGGCTTGACCAGGCGCCCGGTGCGGATGCGCGCGGCCAGCACGTGGTCGGTGAACGCCGCGGCCAGGGTGGCGCGCACCTGCTGCACGACCTCCGCGCCGAGCGGCCGGCCGGCCTCGCGCGCCAGTTCCCCGGTCAGCCGCACGAGGGCGCCGAGCACGGCCCGCCGGCGCGCGGCGAGCTGCCGGGGCACGTCGCCGGCCGGTTCCTCGCCCGCCGCCCGCAGCTCCTCGCCCAGCGCCGCCGCGCCGGCCAGGTCCGCCGGCGCCGTCCTGGCCAGCACGTTGAGCGCCCACGCCGCCGCGGTCGGCTTGCGCAGCGCGGCGATCTCGCCGGCCAGGGCCCGGTCGCCGCGCTCGGCGGCGAGCCGCGCGTGGGCGTCCCTGGCCGCGACGAACCGCGCCGGCGGCAGGGCGTACAGCTCGTCGGCTATCCGGTCGATCAACGCGGCGTCCACGATGCCGCCCAGTCTGCTCGCCATCGCCCCGGAGTGCGATTTGTTACCGTTTGTTGGGGTGATCCGGGAATTCACCGTTGACACTGGTTGACATACCGGCCGGTCGGCCCTTGACTGGAGGAGTCGCACTCGTTCTCGACTTGTGCGGCACTTCTCGCGCGTTCGCGCAAGAGACCATTCGGTCCTATTTGCTTCCTCCTGTTGGGCTGTTCGTCCGATTGTTCGCGCAGAGCCGGGGAGATGTGCTTGCGCCATTCTTTCCCCACGAAGGGTTTGCGCCGTGATCAACTCAGTAAGCCGGTGGAGACACCGCGCCAGTGCGGCCTTGCTGGCCGCCGTGCTGGGCACCACTGGGTTCGGCTTCGCCGCCGCCGGTTCGGCCGTCGCGCAGGAGGCGCCGAACGCGCCTGCGCCCGCTGACAAGCAGCTCGACAAGCAGGACCTGGAGCAGCTCGCCGAGGCCGAGAAGGCCGGTCAGGCGAACGTCACGCTCCTGGTCGCCGCCGAAGAGGGCAAGCTGGACTCCGCCGCCAACGACCTCAAGGCCCTGGGCGGCGTCGTCGAGACCACCGAGCGCGACGTCGACTACCTCAAGGTCTCGGTGCCGCGCGACAAGGCCGAGAAGGCCGCCAAGCTCGCCTCGGTGAACGCGGTGGACGTCGACGGCCTGGTCGACCTCGACGACCCGGCGCCGGACGGCGCGACCACCCCCCTGCCGCAGCCGGCGCCGGGCGCGAAGACGCCCAAGAAGAACCCGTACATGCCGACCCAGGACACCCAGGCGGCGCAGTTCACCGACGCGCACCCCAAGTGGGACGGCCGCGGCACGACCATCGCCATCATGGACTCCGGCATCGACCTGGACCACCCGGCGCTGGCCACCACGTCGACCGGTGAGCGCAAGATCGTCGACTGGTACAACGCCAACGCGGTGAACTCCGGCGACGGCACCTGGGTGTCCATGGCGGGCCGCTACACCGGCACGTTCACCAGCGGCGGCGCGACCTACAAGGCCCCGGCGACCGGCGGCCCCTACAGCTTCGGCCTGTTCCGCGAGTCAGCGGGCGACCTCGGCCTGGCCAACAGCGAGACCGGTGGCGACATCAACCGCGACGGCGACCGCGTGGACGCGATCGGCGTGCTGCAGGACGTCACCACCAAGGAAGTCCGCGTCGACGTGGACGGTGACGGCGACTTCACCGACCAGGCCGCGATGCTGGACTACAAGTACAAGAAGGACGTCGGCCACTTCGGCACGGACAACCCGTCCACCGCGGTGCTCGAAACCGTCGCGTTCGTGGTGCAGACCGACCGGTCCAACTACGACGTCGGCGGCACCCCCTACGTCAACATCGGCATCGCGGGCGCGGCGCACGGCTCGCACGTCGCCGGCATCACCGCGGCCAACAAGATGTTCGGCGGCAAGATGCAGGGCGCGGCCCCCGGCGCGAAGCTGATGGCGGTCAAGGTCTGCCTGTCCACCCCGTCGTGCACCAACAGCGGCCTGATCGACGGCCTGCTGTACGCGGCGCGCAACGGCGCGGACGTCGTCAACATCTCCATCGGCGGCCTGCCGGCGCTCAACGACGGCAACAACGCCCGCGCGGAGATCTACAACCGCACCATCACCGAGTACAACGTCCAGGTGTTCATCTCCGCCGGCAACAGCGGCGCGGGCGCGAACACCGTCGGCGACCCCTCCGTGGTGGACAACGCGGTCAGCGTCGGCTCCTACATCACCAAGCAGACCTGGCTGGCCAACTACGGCTCGGTGACCGCCCAGGCGGAGGGCCTGCACGGCTTCTCCTCCCGCGGCCCGCGCGAGGACGGCGGCTTCAAGCCGACCATCGTCGCGCCCGGCTCGGCGATCTCGACCACGCCGCAGTGGCAGAACCCCGGCCCGGTGGCCGGCACCTTCGAGCTGCCCCCGGGCTACGCGATGCTCAACGGCACCTCGATGGCCTCGCCGCAGGCCACCGGCGCGGCCGCGCTGCTGGTGTCGGCCTACAAGGCCGAGCACGACGGCCAGCGCCCGCCGGTCGCCGAGCTGCGCAACGCGATCGTGTCCGGCGCCAAGTGGGTCTCCACGCTCCAGGCGTACGAGCAGGGCGCCGGCCTGTTCGACACCAAGAAGGCGTGGACGCAGCTCAACGCGCACCCGAACATCCAGTCGGTCACCACGTCGGTGACCGTGAACACCGCGCTGTCGGGCCTGCTGGCCACCCCGAACACGGGTGTCGGCATCCACGACCGCGAGGGCGTGCAGGTGGGCAAGGAGTACACCCGCACCTACACCCTGACCCGCACCACGGGCCCGGACCGCAACCAGCAGTTCGTGGTGAAGTGGCAGGGCAACGACGGCACGTTCTCGTCGCCGTCGCTGGTCACCCTGCCGCTGAACGCGCCGGTGCAGTTCGCGGTCAAGGTCAAGCCGCGCACGGCGGGTGCCCACTCGGCGGTGCTCAAGCTCGACAACGCCGCCACCCGCGGCATCGACGTGCTGACCTTGAACACCGTGTTCGCGGCCGACGAGTTCGTCGCGGCGGACAAGCACGCGGTCACCAAGACCGGCACGATCGCGCGCAACCAGTCGAAGAGCTTCTTCGTGCGGGTGCCGGCGGGCACCAGCGCGCTGCGCGTCGACATGGCCGCGGGCGGCGAGGCGGGCAAGGGCCAGGTGCGCTTCCTGCGCTACGACCCGTACGGCGTGCCGTTCGACACCACCTCGTCCACCAACTGCTACAACCCCGACGCGGGCGCCGGCTGCGCCGGTGGCAGCCCCACCAGCCGCACGGTGAGCAACCCGACGCCGGGCGTGTGGGAGATCGTGGTCGAGGCGCGGCGCACCTCCGACGCCGCCGAGGCGCCGTTCTCGGTGACCGCGTCGGTGCTGGGCACCACGATCAGCCCGAACCCCGACACCATCGCCTCCGCGACCGCGGGCGTGCCGGTCGAGCGCAGCTACCAGGTGTCCAACACGCTGGCCGTGTTCAACGGCAAGCTCGTCGGCAGCGACCTGGGCAGCGCCCGGATCGCCCGGCCGTCCATCGCGGACGCGGCGGTGCAGAACTACGACCTGACCGTCCTGCCGGGCGCGACGTCGCTGCGGGCCACCATCGGCCGCACCAGCGACGTCTCGGCCGACCTGGACCTGCTGGTCTACAACTGCACCACCGGCACGTGCGTGATCGCCGGCCAGCAGGCGGACGGCGACTCCGAGGAGTCGGTGACGATCAACAACCCCGCGCCGGGCGCGTGGCGGGTCGTGGTGGACGGCTACGAGGTGCCCGCGGGCACCACGGAGTACGACTACCTCGACGTGTTCACCGCCCCGGGCCTGGGCACCGTCCAGGTGACCGACACGGCGGCCGACCGGGCCGCCGGCGCGACCTGGACCGTGCCGGGCGTGGTGACCGCCCAGGGCCAGCCCGGTGCCGGGCGGGTGCTGCGCGGTGAGCTGACCGTGCAGACCTCCGAGGGCGCGGTCGTCGGCCGCGGCGCGGTGGTCGTGCAGAGCGTGGTCTAGTCCGGATTCCCCCCCTCGGGGCCACCTCGCCGCGCGCGGGGTGGCCCCGAGGTCTTTCCGGGCCCCGGACGGGCGGGGCGCACGGGACTCGCGCGTGGTGGTGCGTCCGGTCGACCGCGGGACGGGTTCGTGGCACGGAGCAGCGCCCGGCTTCGGGCGAACGCGAGGTTCGGCGAACGCGTCCGGGGGGCTCGACGGCGAGGTGCTGCCGGCCGCGAGGAGCGGTCGGGGGCACGTGGTGTCCGAGCACCGCCCCGACGAGCCTCCGCCGACGAACTCGGTGCGAGCCTCCGACGGTGCCTTCTCCCCGCGCGACGGCTTCACGGCCGACGCCGGGTTCTACGCGGTGGGCACGCGCGTCTCCGACTCGCTGAACATGCGCGGCAGCCTCGTGACAGGTCCGGAGGACCGGCATCGGCGCAGCGCGGTCGAACCCTTCCGGGCACGCGTCGGGGACCTCTTCCCGCCCGACGCGGGGTTCCGCGGCGGAGTCTTCGCCGCGGGCGTCACGGTGGCGCGCAACGCGCGGCTCCAGGGCGTCGAGCCGGCGCGGTGGCTGCGCGGCCTGCACGGCCTGTTCGTCGGGTACGGGTACCGGGCGGCCGGGGCGATCCCCTGGCTGCTCCCGGCCGTCGTCCTCGCCACGTGGCCGATCCACACCCACGGCGACCTGCCGGTCACCAGAGCGGCATCCGCGGGGCAGGCGCCCACGCGGGTCGTGGACCTCTCCTGGTCGGAGAGCTTCCGCTCCACCCTGGACAGCCGCTGACGTCGTCCGGGCGGGGCGCGCCGGTCAGGGGGTCGGGTCGCCGTTGGACAGCGGTTCGTCCACGTCCACCTGCCGCACGCCCTCCAGGGCCGGCACCCGCGCCACCGCGTCCACCGGCACGGTCGCCCGGACGTGGTCGACCGCGCCGTCCGGGGTGTCGACGGTCGCGCCCAGCGCCCGCAGCCCGGCCACCACCTGCTTGAGCAGCCCCGGCTCGGTGGACACGGTCACCCCCACGGTGCTCGCGCCGGCCTCCGCGGCCCGCCCCAGCGCCGCACTCGCCTGCGGCCCCAGCGGCCCCGTCGACGACGGCACCGTGACGGCCGGCGTGACGACGCTCACCACCGTGGGCAGGTCACCGGGCACGGCGGCCCGCCCGCAGCCGACCAGCGCCAAGGCCAGGCACGCCACCACCAGTTTCCGCATGCACCCTCCCGAACCGCTACTGCCACCAGGACGGAGCGCGGGGTCAGCGCGGTTGCTCGGGCCCCATGAAAGCCTGCACGCGCTCCTGCCCGTCGGCGCTGTCGCCGAACACGCGGTTGTCCGACGCGCCGCTGGCCGCCCGCTCGAACACCCGGCCCGCGCGGGGCAGGTCGTGGACCCGCACCTGCGGCAGCGCGTTCGGGTGCCGGGACCGCAGCCACGACACCAGGTGCTCGCGCACCACGCACCGCAGGTCCCACAGCCGGCCCGCGTCGGACGCGCTCACCAGCGCCCGGACCCGCACGAACGACCCGACGGCCTCGGTCACCTGGAGCACGGACACCCGCCCGTCCCACAGGTCGCAGCCCTCCAGCGCGTGCCGCAGCTCCTGCCGCATGTCCTCCACCGGCACGGTCCAGTCCAGGTCCAGCTCGACCGTGCCGAGCAGCGCCGACTGGGTCCGCGTCCAGTTCTCGAACGGCGTCTTCATGAAGTGCGACGTGGGCAGGATCATCCGCCGGTCGTCCCACAGGTGCACCACGACGTAGGTCAGCGTGATGTCCTCGATGCGGCCCCACTGGCCCTCGACGACCACCACGTCGTCCAGGCGCACCGCGTCGCTGAACGCGAGCTGCACGCCGGAGAACACGTTGCCCAGCAGCGACTGCGCGGCCAGGGCGGCGATGGCGCCGATCACGCCCGCGGAGGCCAGTATCGAGGTCCCGGCGGCTCGCGCCTCGGGGAACGTCATCAGCACCGCGGCCATCGCGAGCACGCCGACCACCACCACGGTGACCCGCCGGATCAGCGTGATCTGCGTGTGCACGCGGCGGGCGTGCCGGTTGTCGGACACGTCGACCCGGATGCGCGCCAGGGTCGCGTCCTCGATCACCACCAGCAGCGCGGCGAGCAGCCACGCCCCGGCCAGGATCAGCGCTATCCCGGTCAGGTGCAGCGCGACCGGCCGCCAGTCGCCGCTGGCCACCACCCCCAGCGAGAACTGCACGGCCACCAGCACGGCCGTGGCCAGCGCCGGTTTGTGGGCGTACCGGGCCAGCCCGGCGAACACGCCGGACCGCCGGGCGAGGCGGCCGACGACCCGGTGGACGAGCGTGACGACCACCAGCGCGACCAGCAACGAGCCGGCGAAGGTCAGCACGGCTGCGAGCACGGAGAGGCACCTCCTCGGAGGGTACTTTCGGGGGGCTTCCCCCGGGCCTACCCACGAACGGGGGAAGTCAGCCGTTCGGCAGCACGTGTGCGATTTTTGCCACGAACGAGACCAGCCGGTCGGTGGGGAAGCGCGCCGGGTCGGTGATCGCCAGCCGCCCGGCCATCTCGGCCAGGGCCAGCATGGCGTGCCCGAGCAGCTCGGCGTCCGGGTCCGCCTCGCCCCTGGCCCGCAGCCCGACGTCGGCCAGCGTGCTGACCTGGGCCAGCACCCGGGCCCGCACCAGCTCGACGTGCACCCGGAACTCCGGCGGCGTGCCCTCGGGCGGCAGCAGCACCAGCCGCCAGCGGTCCGGGTGCTCGACCACCGAGGTCAGGAACGCCCGGACGCCGTCGGCGTAGGCGTCCGCGGGTGGGCGGTCGGCGGAGCCGGCGGGCGGGATGGAGCCGAGGACCTGCGCGGTGGCGCGCTCGGCCTCGCGCTGGAGCAGCGCGGCGATGACCTCGGCCCGGTTCGCGTACAGCTCGTAGACCACGGGCTTGGTCACGCCCGCCCGCCGGGCCACCGCCTCCATGGTGAGCGCGTCGAACCCGCCGCCCGCGATCAGCGCCAGCGCACCGTCCAGCAGCTGCTCGCGCCGCTGCTCCGGCGGCAGGCGCGGGGCGTACTTGCGACGCGTTGTGCCCACCCGACCATGTTGCTACGGTGGCGTAGCTTTGCCAAAGCTACGCCAGCGTAGTAATCCGGGGGGCAACCGTGCACGTGGAGTCCGGCGGGGTCCGACTGGCCGTGTTCGAGCAGGGCGACCGCTCCGCGCCGACGGTCCTGCTGGTCCACGGCTACCCCGACACCCACCGCGTGTGGGACGGCGTGGCCGCCGTGCTGGCCGAGCGGTTCCACGTCGTCACCTACGACGTGCGCGGCGCCGGCGCGTCGGGCGCACCCCGCGGCCTGGCCCCCTACCGGCTGCCCGAACTGGGCCGCGACCTGCTCGCCGTGGCCCGCGCGGTCAGCCCGGACGCCCCCGTGCACGTCGTCGGGCACGACTGGGGCTCCATCCAGGCGTGGGAGGCCGTCACCACCCCCGGCGCGCCCATCGCGTCCTACACCTCCATCTCCGGCCCCTGCCTGGACCACGTCGGGCACCGGATGAGGCAGCGGTCCGACCTGAACCAGCTGCGCCGCTCCTGGTACATCGCCGCGTTCCACCTGCCGCTCGTCGCGCCCCTGGTCTGGCGCCACCTCGTCGGGCCGCGCTGGGGCGCGCTGCTGCGCCGCCTCGAAGGCGTCAACGCCCCCGTGGCGCCCACCGTCGTGGAGGACGGCG
Organism: Saccharothrix syringae; assembly: GCF_009498035.1. Taxonomy (NCBI): domain Bacteria; kingdom Bacillati; phylum Actinomycetota; class Actinomycetes; order Pseudonocardiales; family Pseudonocardiaceae; genus Saccharothrix; species Saccharothrix syringae. The sequence continues at coordinate 9,903,755 of NZ_CP034550.1, read as the reverse complement.
TGCGCGGCATGGCGCTGTACCGGGCCAACTTCATCCCCCGCCTGCGCGCACCCCGCGAGCGGCGGACGGACGTGCCGGTGCAGCTCGTCCAGCCGCTGCGCGACCGCTACGTGACCGCCGCGGTCAACGACGGCGTCGAGCGCTGGGCCCCCGACCTGCGGCGACGCGTGGTCGACGCCGGGCACTGGGCGCCGGTCACCCACGCCCGCACCATCGCGCTGATGATCGCCGACCACGTCACCGGCGTGAGCACGCGCTGACGGGCCGCTCGGCCAACGCCCGCCGCGCCCGTTCACGCCCCAGGTTCCAGGTGCGCCAGTCGTCCTCCGCCGGGTGGTCGCGGCAGACCCGGAGGTCGTCGGGCAGCACCAGCAGCGCGGGCACGGCGTCGTCGGACAACCGGCCCAGGTAGGACGCGTCGATCCTCCCGGTCTCCTGCCAGCGGGCCACGTTGCGCTCGGCGATGAACCGGTCGGGGTTGAGCGCGGCCAGCCCCAGCAGCGCGACGAACCCGCAGGCGAGCACCGCCCGCGGCAGCCACGCGCCCGCCATCCGCACGCCCGCCGCGAGCACCAGCAGGTACACCACGCCCAACCACAGCTCGAACGCCGAGACCAGCACGCGCAGCACCGTGAACCCGTACGCCTGCTGGTAGAGCCACATGCGGGTGAGCGCGGAGGCGACGATCACCAGGGTGAGCGCGCCCAACGCGCCCAGCAGCAGCCGCAACGGCCGGTGGTCCTCCGGCGCGGCCAGGTACGCGACGGTCCCGATCACCGCCAGGGTCAGCACGGTGACGGCCAGCAACTGCCAGAAACCGGAGCGGGCGTACTGGGCGTAGGTGAGGTCGGCGGTGGTGCGGACGTGGTCGTCACCACCGAACAGCGTGGCGACCTGGACGGCGACGAAAGCCGCGAACAGCACCACCAGCGCCCCGACCGGCAACACCCACTCCCGCCGCCCGATCCGGCGCCTGCCCGACACGTCGTCGTCCAGGACGACCGGGACGACGAGGAGGTGGCACGCGCCGAGCGTGCCCAGGGCGACTGCGGTGAACAGCAGGACCGGTTCGGCGGAGGTGTGCGGGAGGAGGGAGGTCAGCAGGCCGGCGAAGGTCGGGTCGGCGCCGGCGAGGAGGGGGACGAAGACCGTCAACAGGGCCAGGGTGATCAGGGCCGGGCGGGTTCTGGGCGCGCCGTTCTGCTTGAGGTGCTTGGCCAGCCACGGGATCGCGCGGAACGCGGCACCCGGGACCGCGGCCATGCCGAACACGAGGCCCCTCGCCGTTCTGCCGCCCACCACCGCGAGGGAGGCCGCGGCGCAGCCGGCCGTGGCGCAGAGGGTGAAGAGCCATTCGGAGGCGGTGATGGCGCTGACCGCGAAGAGGGCGGTGGAGAGGGTTGCCCAGACGGGGGTGACCCTGCCGCCCAGGAGGACGAAGACGAGGGCGGCGGTGAGGGGCCAGCCCAGGCCGGGGCGGTCGAGGGTGATCAGGAGGGCCGCGGCGGTGCCTGCCGCGGTGGCGGTGAGGAGAACGCGGGTGGGGGACATGCGGGGGCTCCTGGGGGCGTGCGTCATCAACCGCCGAATTGGGGCGGTGGCTTGGGTGGCTTGGGTGGCTTGGGTGGGCGGTCTGGTGCGGCGGTTTGGTGCGGCAGTGTGGGTGGGCAGCCGGAAATGTCGGTGGTTGTTGGTTAAATGGAAATCGGGGGTCCCCCTGGGCGGGGACCTGTGCGAAGCGCTGCGAAGACGTGCGTCAGCCCGGCTTCGAACCAACCCCGGCTTCGAACCAACCCCGGCTTCGAACCAACCCCGGCTTCGGACCAATTCCGGCTCCGGCCTCAGGGCAGGCGTGGGCCTCAGCCCGTAGTGCGGGTCGGCCTCGGGTCAGGTCGCTGCGGCGGGCAGGGTGGCCCGGATCCGGCACCCCGGCCCGTCGACCACCGCGATCGTCCCCCCGTGCAGGTCGACCACCCAGCGGGCGATGTTCAACCCCAACCCGGTCCCACCCCCGCCGGCCCGCTCGCCCCGCGTGAACCGCTCGAACACCCGCTCCCGGTCCTGCGGCGCGATCCCCGGCCCGTCGTCGGCGACCTCCAGCACCAGTTCGCGCCCTACCGCCGCCGTGATCCGCACCTCGCCCCCGGCGGGCCCGTGGCGTGCCGCGTTGTCCAGCAGGTTGGCCACCACCTGCGCCAACCGCGCCTCGTCGGCGTACACCACCGCCCCGGGCGGCGAGACGTCCACGGCGAACCGCACCCCCCGGGCGGCCACCGAGACCTCCGCCACCACGTCGGTCAGCAGCGGCTCCAGGGGGAACTCCGCCTTGTCCAGCCGGTGCGCGCCGGCGTCGATGCGGGACAGGTCGAGCAGTTCCGCGACCAGCCGGCCGAGGCGCTCGGTCTGCGCCAGCGCCGTCCGCATGGTCGCCGCGTCGGGCTGCGCCACCCCGTCCACGACGTTCTCCAGCACGTTCTGCAGCGCGGTGATGGGCGTGCGCAGCTCGTGCGACACGTTCGCGATCAGCTCGCGCCGCTGCCGGTCGGCCGCGCCGATGTCGGCCGCCATCCGGTTGAACGCGGACGCCAGCTCACCGACCTCGTCCCGCGCCGTGGCGCGCACGCGCCGGCTGTAGTCGCCGTCCCGCATGGCCCGCACCGCCGCCGTCATCTCGCGCAGCGGCCTGGTCATGCCGTGCGCGAGGACCTGCGAGGTGACGACCACGATCGCCATCGTGCCGATGGTCGTGGTGGGCGGCAGCCAGCCGATCTGGTACCAGAAGAACGCGAACCCCGCCGCGAACGCGGCCAGCAGCAGGATGCAGAGCTTGAGCTTGATCGACCGCACCGGGTCCAGCGGCCTGGGCAGCAGCTCCACGGCCGTCGACACCGCCGACTTGAGGGTCACCGCGGCACCTCCAGCGCGTAGCCGACGCCGTGCACGGTGCGGATCAGGTCGGTGCCGAGCTTGCGGCGCAACGCCTTGATGTGGCTGTCGACGGTCCGCGTCCCCGCGCCCAACCCGTCGTGCCAGCCCCAGACCTCGTTCAGCAGCCGTTCCCGCGACTGCACCGCGCGCGGCCGTTCGGCGAGGTGCACCAGCAGCTCGAACTCGGTCGGCGTCAGGTGCGCCTCGGTGCCGCCGCGCAGCACCCGCCGCTCGGCCAGGTCGATCTCCAGGTCGGCCACGGCGATCCGGTTCGCCGCCGCCGACGCGGCCCGCTCGACCCGCCGCAGCAGCGCGTGCACCCGCGCGGCCAGCTCCCGGATCGAGAACGGCTTGGTCAGGTAGTCGTCCGCGCCCACGGCCAGCCCCACGAGCAGGTCGGTCTCGTCGCCGCGCGCGGTCAGCATCAGCACGGGGACGGGCCGCTGCGCCTGGATGCGGCGGCAGACCTCCAGCCCGTCGAAGCCCGGCAGCATCACGTCCAGCACCACGAGGTCCGCGTTCACGGCCCGTGCCACGGCGGACGGGCCGTCGTGCGCGAGCTCCACCTCGAACCCCTCCGCCCGCAGCCGCGCGGCCACGGACTCGGCGATGGTCAGGTCGTCCTCGACCACCAGTACCCGGCGTGTCATGCGATCGACTGTATGTGGGGGACGTGGACGCGTGCGGTGAGAGTTGTGAACGTCCTGTGCAGGCGTGTCCGGTGGGGCCACCATGGGCGGGGTGTCAGGTGGTCCACGCGGGTGGGCGGTGCGTGGGCGGCGGTCGGCTGCGGCACGTTGCTCGCGGCGCCGGTGCTCGTGGGAGGGCTGCTGCTCGGGGTGCCGGTCACGTCGTGGTGGTTCCCGGTCTGCCTGGCGGTCCCCTTCCTCGCCCCGGCGGTGACGGGGGCGCGGGCTTACCGGGGGCAGCCGCGCGAGGCCGAGTTCACCGCCGCCGGCGTTCGGCTGCGCAAGGGGTGGTCGACGCGGTGGTTGGACGCGGACGACCTGGTCAAGGTGATCGTGACGCACACCGGGGGGCCGGGGGAGCGGTCAGGCACGACGCTCTACTTGTTGCCGCGTGGTGAGCAGCCGCTGATGATCCCCGGCCACCGCGATACCCGTGTCCCCGACGCCCTGACCGCACTCCTGGGCCCCAAGGTCCGAGAGGAGTGGCGGGTACGGCCAGACCCCCGGGACGGGACTTCGTCGGACGACGACGGCAACGGCGACGCAGGCGGCGGCGGAGACGATGCCGACGGGGACGGCGGCGACGCCTGAGTACGCGGTACCAGTGGCGTGTCCCGGAGGGGTGACCCGGTAATCGATCGGTCGGGGTGATCGGTCAGGCTGGTCCTGCACGGCCGCGGCGGGCGATCGTGGTGCTGATGTCCGGCCAGGGCCAGGCGGTCCGGGACATCACCTCGTTGATGCAGGTGAGCGAGGACTGTGTGCGTGATGTGATCCACGCCTTCACGAGCGGGGGTTCGCGGCGCCAGACCCAAAATGGAGCGGCGGGCGGAGCCGGACGATCGGTGAGGCGATCCGTGAACGGATCTGCCTGATCGCCCGCACCGCGCCCGCCGACTGGGGCATCACCGCGTTCTCGACCTGGTCGTTGTCCAGGCTGCGCGACCATCTGCTCGACCGCGGCACCGTCGCCGCGATCAGCCGGGAGACGCTGCGCCGCACCCTGCGCGACGGCGGCGTGTCCTGGCAGGCCACCACCACCTGGAAGGCATCCGCTGACCCGGACTTCCTCGCGAAGATGCATCGCATCCTCGACCTCTACGACCACCCGCCCGACGACGGACGGGTGATCTGCGTGGACGCGTTCGGGCCGCTCAACCTGATGCCGCGCAAGGGCAGTGCCCGGCGGTCCGCCGGGTCGCCCGCCGATTACGGGCGGCCTACAACGCCATCACGGCGTGATGCACGTGCTCGCCGCGCTCGACCTCGCCACGGGGAAGATCCACTACCGGAACCGGCGCCGCAAACGGCATCGCGAGTTCCTCGACCTGCTCAAGACCCTGCGCGCCCGGTGGCCCGGCCAGCGGCTCCACCCGGTCGTGGACAACTTCTCCCCGCACCGGCACCCCGACGTCCGCGAGTGGGCCGCCGACAATGACGCCGAACTGGTGTCCCCGCCGACCTGCTCCAGCCGGTTGAACTGAATCGAGGCCGAGTTCGCCGCCCTGCGCTATTTCGCCCTCAACGGCACCGACCACCGCAGCCACACCGAGCAGGACGCCGCCATCGGCTCGTTCATCCGCTGGCGCGACGCCCGCGCCCGGCCCGAGACCGGCTTCGCCACCGACTCACCCATCCGCACCCGGACCCATTACCCGGCCAAGGCCGCGTGACAAGCCGCTGGGTACGGGCTGCAGGTGCGACGGTCAGTGTATTAAGGCGTGCGCACCGTATTAAGGCGTGCGCACCGGTCCGGCGGCGCGGTGCTTCGCGGCTCGCAGGTAGCGCTCCAGTCCGTTGAGCTTCTCGTCGGCGATGAACGTCGACCGCTCGTTGATGATGACGTCTTCGGCGTGCCGGATGCAGCCCCACGCGGAGTCGCCCCACGGATCGGCGACCTTGACCTCGACGGGGTTGTCGCAGGGGCTCGACAAGCCGAGCTGGCACGTCCGGGGGTGCTCACCGTCGAGGTGGCCGGCCGCGAGGTGGCGCAGCTGGCCCGCCAACTTCGCCGACGCGGTGGCGTGCACTCCGGAAGCCTCGTCCAAACCGCGTTCGGCACGCACCGCCTGGATGGCGGCCAGGCGCAACTCCAACTGGTCGGCGACGATCCCGGCCAGCGCGGTGAGCGTCGCGACCTGGGCGTCGGTGACCTCGCGGGGTTCGCGGTCGATCACGTTGACCGTGCCCAGCCGGTGCCCGTCGCCGGTGATGATCGGCGCGGCGGCGTAGAAGCGCAGGCCCAGCTCGCCGCGCACCAGCGGGTGGTCCAGGGTGCGGGGGTCGATCGCACCGTCGTTCACCACGTACGCCTCGTCCTGCAACACGGCCGAGGCGCACAGGCCGGGCTCGGTGCCGATCTGGGTCACGCCCGACAGACCGTGGCAGGCCGCGAACCACACGCGGTCGACGTCCACGATCGTCACGGTCGCGATCGGTGTGCCGAAGGCGAGCGCGGCGACACGGGCGACGCTCTCGAAACTACCGTCGGCGGGCGCGTCCAAAATGTGGTAACGACGGACCGCCGCCAGACGCTCTGGATCGGTGTGGGTGGGCACGCGAGCAACGATAACCGAGGATCACCGCAGGTCCGGACAGCGGGCAATCTTGTAACCGTGCCGCGCGCCACGTTTGACCACCGACAGAAGCGGGTAGGAGCGTCGGATCGACGCGTGTTGCCGGACAGGCAGGTGGAACGCCGTAGCGCGGTCAAACGTCGGCGCATGCCGGTCGGTGCTTCATCAGTGAAGCCGGTACCTACGTGACCGATGTTAGACCAGACCCGGTTCGTAACAGGAACCCAGCAAAAGGGACCCGACGGTGCCGGAAAGGCGCTGTGCCCGCCGATAACTCCATCCATGCAGATGAAAAGCGCGGTCAAGACACGAGTCGCGGCCTACACCCACCGGCGCAACGCCCGAGCCCACTGCCAGACCGGCTTCGCCACCGCCTCACCCAATTCGCAGCTGGACCGATTACCCGACCAAGGTTGCGTGACGCAGCACTAGGACTTGAGGCGAGATGTCAACATTCGACATCAGCTGTTGACTCTCGGGCGTGAGGTGCGGGCGTTTAGAAGGTCCGCATAGGTACTCAACCCGGGTGTGCAATGTCAACATTCGACAACGGGTAGCGATGTGCAGACGCGAGATGCTGGCACTCAGTACGGGCTCAGGTGCGGTGCTCAAGTGTGCAATGTCAACATTTGACATCGAAAGTCAGCGCTCGGGCACGAACTGCCGGCGTCTGGACACGAGATGTCAACATTCGACATCGAGGATCGCTGCTTAAGCATGGCGCAGGGGCCTGATGTGCAATGTCAACATTCGACATTAGGGGTTGGTGCCTCGACGTGGAGTGGCGGTGCCTGAGCATGGAGTGTCGGTGCGGCGGCCTAGGGTGGCGGCGTGGGTGACGCCGTGTTGGAAGCCGTGCTGGAGCGGATCACGTTCGCCAACGAGGAGACCGGCTACACGGTCGCCCGGGTCGACACCGGGCGCGGCGGCGACCTGGTGACCGTGGTCGGCTCGCTGCTGGGCGCGCAGCCGGGCGAGTCGATCCGCATGCGCGGCCGCTGGGGCTCGCACCCCCAGTACGGCAAGCAGTTCGTGGTCGAGGACTACACCACCGTGCTGCCCGCGACGATCCAGGGCATCCGCCGCTACCTCGGTTCCGGCCTGATCAAGGGCATCGGGCCGGTGCTGGCCGACCGGATCGTCACCCACTTCGGCACCGCCGCGCTCGACGTCATCGAGCACGAGCCGCAGCGGTTGGTCGAGGTGCCCAAGCTCGGGCCGAAGCGCACGAAGATGATCGCGGCGGCGTGGGAGGAGCAGAAGGCCATCAAGGAGGTCATGGTCTTCCTCCAGGGCGTCGGCGTGTCCACGTCGCTGGCCGTGCGCATCTACAAGCAGTACAACGACAAGGCCATCGACGTCGTGCGCGAGGAGCCCTACCGGCTCGCCAACGACGTGTGGGGCATCGGCTTCCGCACCGCCGACGTGATCGCCAAGGCCGTCGGCATCCCGCACGACAGCCCGCAGCGGGTCAAGGCGGGCCTCCAGTTCACGCTGGGCGAGGCCACCAACGACGGGAACTGCTACCTGCCCGAGAACGAGCTGATCGCCGCCGCGATCAAGATCCTCCAGGTCGACGCGGGCCTGGTCATCGAGTGCCTGGCCGAGCTGGTCGCCGAGGAGGGCGTGGTCCGCGAGGTCATGCCCGACGGCGAGCCCGCGATCTACCTGGTGGCGTTCCACCGCGCCGAGATCTCGCTGGCCAACCAACTGCTGAGGCTGTTGAAGACCGACGACGAGCGCATGCCCGCCTTCCAGAAGGTCGACTGGGGGAAGGCGTTTGCATGGCTGGGCGCGTCGCTGGAGGACAAGCAGCGCGAGGCCGTCCAGCTCGCGTTGACCCGCAAGGTCGCCGTGCTGACCGGCGGCCCGGGGTGCGGCAAGAGCTTCACGGTCCGGTCGATCGTCAAGCTGGCGCTGGCCAAGGGCGCGCGCGTGGTGCTCGCCGCGCCCACCGGCCGCGCCGCCAAGCGCCTGACCGAGCTGACCGGGCACGAGGCCCGCACCGTGCACCGGCTGCTGGAGCTCAAGCCCGGCGGCGACGCCGCCTACGACCGCGACCGCCCGCTGGACGCCGACCTCGTCGTGGTCGACGAGGCGTCCATGCTCGACCTGCTGCTGGCGAACAAGCTGGTCAAGGCCGTCGCCCCGGGCGCGCACCTGCTGCTGGTCGGCGACGTCGACCAGTTGCCGTCGGTCGGGGCGGGCGAGGTGCTGCGGGACGTGCTGGCCGACGGCGGGCCCGTGCCGAACGTGCGGCTGACGCACATCTTCCGCCAGGCCCAGCAGTCCGGCGTGGTGACCAACGCGCACCGCATCAACAACGGCGACCACCCGATCGTGCAGGGCCTGCCGGACTTCTTCCTGTTCCCGGCCGAGGAGGCGGAGGACGCGGCGGCCCTGACCGTCGACGTGGTCGCCAACCGCATCCCGCGCAAGTTCGGGCTGAAGCCGCGCACGGACGTGCAGGTGCTCGCGCCCATGCACCGGGGCCCGGCGGGCGCGGGAGGGTTGAACGCGTTGCTGCAGGAGGCTTTGACGCCGGCCAAGCCGGACCTGCCCGAGCGCCGCTTCGGCGGGCGGGTGTTCCGGGTCGGCGACAAGGTCACGCAGATGCGCAACAACTACGAGAAGAACGTCTTCAACGGCACCGTCGGGGTGGTCACGGCGATTGACGTCGTGGAGCAGAGGCTGACCGTTCGGACCGACGAGGAAGAGGACGTGGACTACGAGTTCGGGGAACTGGACGAGCTGACCCACGCCTACGCCATGACGATTCACCGCTCACAGGGCAGTGAATACCCCTGCGTGGTGATTCCAATCACCACTTCCGCGTGGATGATGCTCCAGCGGAACCTGCTCTACACGGCGGTGACGCGGGCCAAGAAGCTCGTGGTGCTGGTGGGGTCGCGCAAGGCGATCGGGCAGGCGGTCCGCACCGTGGGCGCCGGGCGGCGCCACACGGCGTTGGACCACCGGCTCGCCCGGTCGCTCTGAACCGGGGTCGCGCGGTCGTTCGGTGTCGCGGTTCGTTCGTTGGTGTGGTTCGAACTCGCAATTCGTCCGTGTGGTTCGTTCGCGCGGTCAGCGCATCGGGAAGGCCACGTCGCAGACCTCGTCGTCCGGGCCCGAGGCGTCCCAGTCGGCGAAGTAGACCTCGCGCGGGGCGTCGGTGACCGCGCGGTCGTTCTCCTTGATCCACTGGGCGACCGCGTCGAAGGCCGACAGGATCTGCGGGAACGCGACCTGGGCCTTGGGGAGGCGCGCGTATGCCTCGGTGTGCGCGGGGTCGACGCGGGACGCGACGTCCGGCGGCAGGGCCTCGGCGTTGACCGGAACGCACATCTCGACGGGCCCGTTGCTGTCCTGGTCCACTTCACCGTGGTAGACCACGTACGGGGGCGCGGCCACGCCGCCGTGCGCCTCGGCCGCCTTCGTCAGCCGTTGCCAGGCGGCGGCGATCCAGGCGGTCAACTCCGGTTGCAGCAAGTGACGCTGCTCGGTCAACACCACACGTTCAGGCACTTCCCGCTGCTCGATCCGGTACATCTCCGACAGTCCCCTTCCTCCGGACAGCACGACGCGGAGGTGCGCGGCCAAACCCCGCTGGACGGCCACCCGCTCTTCGACACCGGACCAGTACGCCGACACCAGGTCGGCGCGTTCGCCCTCGTCGGCGGCGACGATGCGCGCGACCGCGGCGAGCGGCATGTCCAGGCGGCGGAGCAGGGCGACGAGCCGGGCGTCGGTGAGCTGGTCCTCGTGGTAACGGCGGTAGCCGTTGGCCTCGTCCACCCGGGCCGGTCGCAGCAGGCCATGGCGCTCGTAGAGCCGGAGCGCCTTGACCGAGAGCCGCGACCTGCGGGCGAACTCACCGATACCCAGCAGCCGATCCACCCGCACATCCTCCACGGGGAGGAGGTTGGGGGGTGCCCTTGGGGACGGGTCAAGTGATGGGGAAGTGATCGGCTGGGCGGTGAGTCGGGCGGCTGGCTGGACGGTGGGTTGGCTGGACGGTGGGTTGGGCGATCGGCTGAGCGGTGAGTTGAGCGGCGGGGTGTAGCGGGATGGGCAGCGGTTCGCTGGGCGCCACCTGTCCTGCTCCCATCTGACCCGGCCTGGCTCAGCCTGACTCGGCCCGCCCCGGCCCCGCCCCGGCCCCGGCCCGCCCCCGCCCCGGCCCGACCTGGCCCGGCCCGGCCCGGCTTGGCCCGGCCTGGCTCGGCCCGGCCCGGCCCGGCCCGGCCCGGCTCAGTCTGGCCAGCCCGGTCTAGTTCGGCCGGTCTAGTTCGGCCGGTCTAGTTCGGCCCGGCGCACCCGCCTGGCTTGCCCAGCGGCGCGGGCTGCTCGGGCTGTCCTGCCGGCTCGACTTGCCCTGTTCGGCTTCGCTCGACCTACCTCGGCGCACTCACCCGGCGCCAATTATCCATCGCCGGCTCAGGTGTGCCGCCGGCTCAGGTGCGCTGCCGGCCCGGATGCCCGGACGTACCGCTGGCCCGGGTGCGCCGCCGGCCCCGGATCACCTACTGCCGGTAGTTCTCGACCGTGCCGGGGGAGCGGGGCTCCGCGCCGTCCGGGTCCAGCCCCGCATCGCGGCGCGCCCGGCGCTGCCGCAACAGGTCCCACGTCTGGTCCAGCGCGACCTCCAAGTCGCGCAACCGCCGGGCGTCGCCCTCCGACAAGCCCTCGCCCACGCGCGAACCCTCCAGCCGGTGCTCTTCCTCCACCAGCGCGTTGATGCGCGCGATCAGTTCCTCGTCCGCCACGGCTCCTCCTCCACCCGGACCAAGATCGGGGTACCTCGGCTGCGGGTACCGAAACCACCGGTCTGACCTGCGGTCATCACTCCGGGTGGTCATCGGTTGGCGGAGGTGCGGAGAAGCCGCCCTTGCCGCATCCTCCTTCCCCGACCCGTCCAGGAGGAACCGAATGAAGCCGAGACGACGTCCGCTGCCGGCGCTGGCCGTGGCCGGGGTGGCGGTCGCCGCCGTGATCACCGCCAGTCCCACCGCCGCGGGGCCTGTACCTGATGTGACCAGTGTGTTGGCTGGTCCCACTTACGTGTACAAAGTGCGTGCTCCGTTGGGGGTGGCCGCCCAGGATCTGCTCGGGCGCGGGTTCGACGTGCTGGAGGACCGCGACGGCGAATACCTGTTCGTGCTCGGCGACGCGGCCACCGGCACCGGGCTTGAGCAGGCCGGGTTCAGCGCTGTTGTCGACGAGGTGCTGCCTGCGCCGCAGTGGGCACCACCGAAGGCGAAGGCGCAGGTCGAGGCCGCCGACATCGACGAGACCTACTACGGGGGCTACCACACGGTCAACGCCCACTGGGCACATCTCGACCTGGTCGCGCAGGACCACCCGGACCTGGCCACGGTGGTCGACTACGGCGATTCCTGGCGGAAGACGCAGGGCTCGGGTGGTTACGACCTGCGGGCGGTGTGCATCACCAAGAAGAACGCCGGAGATTGCGCGCTGGACCCGAACGCGCCCAAGCCGCGGTTCTTCGTGATGGGGCAGTTGCACGCGCGCGAGCTGACCACCGGCGATGTCGCCTGGCGGTGGATCGACCACTTGGTCCAGGGCTACGGCACCGATGCCGAGGTGACCGCGCTGCTGGACACCACCGAGGTGTGGGTGGTCCCGATCGCCAACCCCGACGGGGTCGACATGGTCCAGCAGGGTGGGGACACGCCGCGTTACCAGCGGAAGAACGCGAACAACACGAACGGGTCAAATTGCTCGGGGACGACGTCCTCGCAGATCGGCATCGACCTCAACCGCAACGCCGACTCGCACTGGAGCGGTCCGGGCAGCTCGGACAACCCGTGCGACCAGACCTACAAGGGCCCCTCGGCCAACTCCGAGGCGGAGACCCAGGCGCTCCAGGCCCTGTGGCGCGGCCTGTACCGGGACCGGCGGGGCACGGGCGTCGACGAGGCCGCACCCGCCGACACCACCGGGGTCGTCGTCTCCATGCACAGCTACTCGAACCTGGTGCTGTTCCCGTGGGGCTGGACCGACGACCGGCACGCCGGCAACGACGCGGCCCTGCGCGGCATGGCGCGGGACATGGCGGCGCTCGGCGGCGAGGAGTGGGAGCACGGGCAGCCGGGCGAGGTGCTCTACAACGCGGCCGGCGGGACCGACGACTGGGTGTACGACGACCTCGGAGTTGCCTCGTTCGTGTGGGAGATCGGGCCCGCCTGGGGCACCTGCGCCGGCTTCTTCCCGGCCTACTCGTGCCAGGAGTCGACGTTCTGGCCGAAGCTGCTGCCGATGCTGGTGTACGCGGCCAAGAAGGCGCCCTCCCCGTACGGCGGTTGACGGCGGGCCGCCTCCACGACCGGCTACCCCGTCCGGACCACGGGCGGGGTGCCTCCGCACCACCCGCCTGATCGGCCGTCCGCGAGCCGTGGCGATCACGCACAGCAATGGCCGATTGGTGGGTGGGCAAGGGGTCCGCGCGTGCCCCATCCTCCGAATTCACCCTGCCTAGGAGGAAACCACGTGAAGTCGAGAAGACGATCACTGCTGACGCTGGCCGTGGCCGGTGTGGCGGCGGCCGCCGTCGTGAGCGCGAGTCCCACGACGGCGGGCCCTGCACCCGACGTGACCGCGGCGCCGGCTGGTCCCACGTACGTGTACAAGGTGCACGCGCCGCTGGGGGCGTCGGCCCAGAACCTGCTCGGGCGCGGGTTCGACGTGCTGGAGGACCGCGACGGCGAGTACCTGTTCGTGCTCGGCGACGCGACCACGGGGGCCGGGCTGGAGCAGGCCGGGTTCAGCGCGGTGGTGGACGAGGTCTTACCCGCGCCCGAGTGGGCGCCGCCGAAGGCGAAGGCGCAGGTCGAAGCCGCCGACATCAACGAGACCTACTACGGCGGCTACCACACCATCAACGCCCACTGGTCCCACCTGGACCTGGTCGCGCAGAACTACCCGGACCTGGCCACCGTGGTCGACTACGGCGATTCCTGGCGGAAGACCCAGGGCTCGGGCGGCTACGACCTGCGGGCGGTGTGCATCACCAAGAAGAACGCCGGGGACTGCGCGCTCGACCCGAACGCGCCCAAGCCGCGGTTCTTCGTGATGGGCCAGCTGCACGCCCGGGAGCTGACCACCGGTGACGTCGCCTGGCGCTGGATCGACCACCTCACCCAGGGCTACGGCACCAACGCGGAGGTCACCGCGCTGCTGGACACCACCGAGGTGTGGGTGGTCCCGATCGCCAACCCCGACGGCGTCAACATCGTCCAGCAGGGCGGCAACTCGCCCCGTTACCAGCGGAAGAACGCCAACAACACGAACGGGTCAAACTGCTCGGGCACGTCGTCCTCGCAGATCGGCATCGACCTCAACCGCAACACCGACTCGCACTGGGGCGGCGCGGGCACGTCGTCCAACCCGTGCGACCAGACCTACAAGGGCCCCTCGGCCAACTCCGAGGCGGAGACCCGGGCGTTGCAGGCCCTGTGGCGCAGCCTCTACCGCGACCGGCGCGGCACGGGCGTGACCGACGCCGCGCCCGACGACACCACCGGCGTCGTCGTCTCCATGCACAGCTACGCCAACCTGGTGCTGTTCCCGTGGGGCTGGACCACCGCCTACCGGACCGGCAACGACGCGCCGCTGCGCGCCATGGCGCGGGACCTGGCCGGGCTGGCCGGGTCGGGCTGGCAGTACGGGCAGCCGGGCGAGGTGCTCTACAACGCGGCCGGCGCGACCGACGACTGGGTGTACGACGACCTCGGAGTTGCCTCGTTCGTGTGGGAGATCGGGCCGTCGTCGGGGACGTGCTCCGGGTTCCTCCCGGCCTACTCGTGCCAGGCGTCGACGTTCTGGCCCAAGACGCTGCCGATGCTGATGTACGCGGCCAAGAAGGCGGCCAACCCCTACGGCGGCGGCAACCCGCCCACCGGGTGCGCGCGGCAGACGAATGACACGGACGTGTCGATCCCGGACAACGGGGCGGCCGTCAGCAGCGGGATCGGCATCTCCGCGTGCGAGGGCAGCGCGTCGGCGTCCACGCAGGTGGAGGTGCACGTCAAGCACACCTACCGGGGTGACCTGGTGGTCGACCTGGTGGCGCCGGACGGGTCCGCCTACCGGCTGAAGTCGTCGAGCAGCGACTCGGGCGACGACATCGACACCACCTACACGGTCAACGCGTCGTCCGAGGCGCGCAACGGCACGTGGCAGCTCCGCGTGCAGGACGTGTACTCGGCGGACACCGGCTACATCGACTCGTGGAGCCTGACCGTCTGACCCCGAGCGGCCGGGGTCCCCGGACCCCGGCCCTTCGGTGGCGTGCCGGCATGACCACGGTCCTGATCACGGGCGCGGCGGGGTTCATCGGTTCGCACTTCACCCGGTACTGGGTGGCCGGGCACCCGGAGGACCGGGTCGTGGCGCTGGACGCGCTGACCTACGCGGGCACGCCGGCGTCGCCGAGCACGACCTGACCGGCGTCGACGTGGTGGTGAACTTCGCGGCCGAGTCGCACAACAGCCTGGCCGTGCTCGACCCGACGCGGTTCTTCCGGACCAACGTGCTGGGCACGCAGGCGCTGCTGGACGCGGCCGAGGCGTTCACCGAGGGTCGCCCTACCGGCCGCGGACGCCGTACAACGCGAGCAAGGCGGGGGCCGACCACGCGGTGCGGGCGTACCACGAGACGTTCGGGCTGCCGGTGACCATCACCAACCGCGCCAACAACTACGGGCCGAACCAGTTCCCGGAGAAGGGCTGCCGCTGTTCACCACGCGGGCGCTCGACGGCAGTGAGCTGCCGGTGTACGCGTCGCAGGACAACCGGCGGGAGTGGGTCCACGTGCCGGACCGGCCCGGCCACGACCGCCGCTACCTGCTGGACTCGACGAAGATCCGGCGCGAGCTGGGCTGGGAGCCGCGGGTCGACTTCGCCGCGGGGGTCCGCGAGACGATCCGCTGGTACGCGGACAACCGCGCCTGGTGGGAGCCCCTGCGCGACCGCACGCCGGTGTCCGAGACCGCTTGGGCCAAGTGACGCCTGCCCGTGGCGAATGTGGAACTCGGGGGTCTTGAACGTTCGACACGAGGGTCCTGAACGTTCGACTCGCGGTGTCTGAGTGGAGGACACGCGGTGTCTGAGTGGAGGAGCGTTATTCAGAACTGCTGGCTGGGGTGGCCGGTGGTGATGCCTGGGCTGACAGCGCAACAGCCCTGCCCGGATAGGGTCGGTTTCCTCTCACAGAAGCACGACCACCAGGACAGGGCTGTTGCGCTACCACTCTACGACCGGGCTGTCCCCTGCCCAGCTGCGGGAGCTGACCACCCGGATCCGCCAGGTCGTCCCCGATCCCGACCTGCGACGGGGACGACCGCCCGCGCTCAGCCTGCACCGTTGTGTGCTGCTCACGCTGGTGCTGCTGCGCCACAACCTGTCCCAGACCCTCGCGGCCGACCTGTTCGGCGTCTCCCAACCCACCGTCTCCCGGATCTTCCGTCGCTTCACGCCCCTGATCGGCCAGGTCCTCTGTCTGCACACCCCGCGCCTGCCCGACCTGCCGGCCCGCCTGACCACGGTGCTGGTCGACGGCACCCTGATCCCCACCGGCACACGCGCCCACCCCGACCCGCACCCCACCGACGCGCCACGGCGCGGCCCGCACCCCAACCACAACGGCAAACACCGCAAACAAGGACTCTCGATCCAGGTCCTGACCGACCGGCGAGGCCGACTGCTCGCCGTCCTCCCACCCCTGCCCGGCCGCACCCACGACAGCCGCGCCTACCGCCTCTCCGGCCTGGCCGACCTGCTGGCCACCACCGTCGTGATCGGCGATCTGGGCTACCAGGGCACCGGCGTGACCACCCCACGCCGCAAACGCCCCGGCCACACCCGCCACACCCCCACAGACCAGGCATGGAACACCCTGCTCGCCCGGCACCGGTGGCCCGTCGAACGCGCCATCGCCCACCTGAAGAACTGGAAAATCCTCGCCACCGGCTACCGCGCCCGCCTGGCCGAACTCCCCACCATCATCCGCATCGTCACCAACCTCGAGCACTACCGCCTGAGCCGATGACTTCTGAATAACGCTCGAGGACACGCGCGGGGTGGGGGCATGACTCGCCGGTGGGGGAGTGGGGAAGGGCCCCGCAGGGGAGACGCCTGCGGGGCCCTTCGGTGGTGCGGTTACTTCGGGGTGGTTACTTCAGGCCGTTGCTGATGGCGGTGGCCAGTTCGCCGTTGGAGGTGTCGCCGTCGAGCGACCAGAAGAAGGCGCCGCCGAGGCCCTGGTTCTTGGCGTAGGTCATCTTGCCGCCGATGGTGGCCGGGGTGTCGTAGCTCCACCACTCGCTGCCGCAGTGCGCGTAGGCGGTGCCGGCGACGGTGCCGTTGGCCGGGCACTTGGTCTTGAGGACCTTGTAGTCCTCGATGCCCGCCTCGTACGTGCCGGGCGCGGCGCCGGTGGCGGTGCCGCCGGGGGCGGACTGGGTGACGCCGGTCCAGCCGCGGCCGTAGAAGCCGATGCCCAGCAGCAGCTTGGCGGACGGGACGCCCTTGCTCTTCAGCTTCTGGATGGCCGCGTCCGAGTAGAAGCCCTCGGTCGGGATGCCCGCGTAGGAGGTCAGCGGGGAGTGCGGGGCCGTCGGGCCCTTGGCCGCCCAGGCGCCGAAGTAGTCGTAGGTCATCACGTTGTACCAGTCGAGGTACTGCGCCGCGCCGCCGTAGTCGGCCGCGTCGATCTTGCCGCCGTTGGTGCCGTCGGCGGTGATGGCCGCGGTGATCAGGTAGTTGGCGCCGAAGCGGTTGCGCAGGGCCTGGGACAGCGTCTTGAACGAGCCGAAGCCGCTGGTGTCGCAGGTCAGGCCGCAGGCGTTCGGGTACTCCCAGTCGATGTCGATGCCGTCGAACACGTCGGCCCAGCGCGGGTCCTCGACCAGCTTGTAGCAGGACTCGGCGAACGCGGCCGGGTTCTGCGCGGCCTGGCCGAAGCCGCCGGACCAGGTCCAGCCGCCGAAGGAGAACAGCACCTTGATGTGCGGGTACATCTTCTTCAGCTTGCGCAGCTGGTTGAAGTTGCCGCGCAGGGCGCCGGTGTCCCAGGTGTCCGCGACGCCGTCGACGGAGTTCGCGGTGGTGTAGGCCATGTCGTAGTCGGCGTAGGCGTCACCGATGGTGCACTGGCCGTTCTGCACGTTGCCGAACGAGTAGTTGATGTGCGTCAGCTTCGCGGCGGTGCCCGAGGTGTGGATGTTCTTCACGTAGTACTGGCGGCCGTAGACGCCCCACTGGGTGAAGTAGCCCAGGTTCTTCTTGCCACCCGGCGGGTTCGTCGTGGTGGTCGTGGTCGTCGTGCTGGTGGTGGTCGTGGTGGTGGTGCTGGTCGTCGTCGTGGTGGTGGTCGTGGTGGTCGGGTTCGTCCCGCCCGCCTCGCACGACGCGCCGTTCAGCTTGCAGTTGGCCGGGGCGGAGTACGCGCCCGAGTAGGACACGTTGAAGCCGAAGCTCACCGACGCGCCGACGCCCACGCTGCCGTTCCAGGTCGGCTTGACGGTGACGTGCTGGCCGCTGGTGGTCTGCGAGCCGTCCCAGACCGAGCTGACCCGGTGCCCGGCGGGCAGGTCGAACTCGACGGTCCAGGTGCTCAGCGCGGAGGTGCCGTTGTTGCGGATCGTGTACTTGCCCTCGTAGCCCGTGCCCCAGTCCGAGCCCTTGCTGAAGGTGGCCGAGACACCGCCCGCGCCGCTCGCCGCGGGAGCCACGGCCAGCCCCACCACCAACGTGGCGACCGCCACGAACAACGCTGTGACATGCCATCGGATCTTGGACATCGTGCTCCTCGTCAGGGAAGGAGTGCAGGGTGATGCCACGATGTGGTTCAGACCACTTCACGGTCAAGGTCTAGACCATTTGTGTCACTCGAACGGAGTAGTGATCAGGGGTTCGGAATCGGTTCCGCGAACCCCTCCCACTAGGGGTGGAAGAGCCTAAAGTCGTCCGCCGCCGACCACCAGGGGGTGACGCGGGTGGCAACCGCGGGGTGACGCGCGCGGCGGTGCCGGTCGGGCAGGGTCGGTGCCCTCGACGATCACAGGGAGGACGCGTTGAGGGTCAAGAGGGGAATCGCCCTGGCCGCCGCGGTGGGGCTGGCCGTCACGGGCATCGGTGGCACGGCGGTGGCCGCGCCGGGCGGCGACCGCGTCGACCGGCAGGTCGTGCAGCGGGCGCTGGACGAGATGGCCCGCACCGGGGCGCAGGGCGCGCAGGCGCGCGTGGTCGACGGGCGGCGCGAGTTCACCGCCCGCGCGGGCACGGCCGAGGTCGGCTCGCCGCGCCCGGTGCCCACCGACGGCCGGTTCCGGGTCGGCAGCGTCACCAAGACGTTCGTCGCCACCGTGGTGCTCCAGCTCGTGGGCGAGGGCCGGGTCGAGCTGGACGCGCCCGTGTCGCGCTACCTGCCCGGCCTGCTGCCCGACGGCGACCGGATCACCGTGCGGCACCTGCTCCAGCACACCAGCGGGCTCTACAACTACACGCAGGACCTGCCGCTCGACCCGGACGGCTACGAGGCCATCCGCTACAAGACGTGGACCCCGGCCGAGCTGGTCGCGCTCGCCACGGCCAAGCCGCTGGACTTCCAACCCGGGACCGGGTGGAACTACTCCAACACCAACTACGTCGTGGTGGGCATGCTGGTCGAGCGGGTCACCGGCCGGCCCTACGGCGACGCGGTCGCCCAGCGCGTCCTGCGGCCCCTCGGGCTGCGGGACACCTCCGTGCCGGGCACGCGGGTCCAGGTGCCCGGTCCGCACGCCCACGGCTACGTGCGGGTGGCCGGCGAGGTCGCCGACATCACCGAGATCAACCCGTCGGTCGCCTATTCGGCGGGCGAGATGATCTCCACGACCGAGGACCTGGGCCGGTTCGTGGACGCGCTGCTGGACGGCCGCCTGCTGCGGCCCGCGCAGCAGCGGGAGCTGCTGACCACGGTCCAGGCCGGGCCCGGGCAGGGGTACGGGCTGGGGATCGAGTCGACCGAGCTGCCGTGCGGGGTCACGGTGTGGGGTCACGGCGGCGGCATCCCCGGCTACTCCACCCTGATGATGAGCACGGCGGACACGAAGACCCGGTTGACGGCCTCGGTGACCTCGGCGCCGGACCCCGGGCCGGTCAATGGGGCGGACCAGCTGCTGGAGGAGGTCTTCTGCTGAGGGGCCGCTGACGGGGGTCGCTGAGTTTTGAGGAGGGGGCTTCCCGGGGCGCCGGGAAGCCCCCTCCGGCCGACCGCGCCGGGGGTGGGACGCGGTCGGGTGGCGGGCGGCGGCCGGGCGGACGGCCGCCGCCGAGGGCGGTGGGTGGTGGTCGGCGGCCGAGGGGGTTGGGACCCCGAGGGGGTGCGGCCGCTGAGGGGGGCGGGGTGGTGGGTGGTGGTCGGGGCTGCTGCGGGCGGGTGGGCCGGGTTGGTGGGCCGGGTTGGTGGGCCGGGTTGGTGGGCCGGTGGTCGGCTGCCCGGGGCGAGCGGCCCAGGGCGAGTGGCCTGGGGCTGGCTGTCCGGGGCTGGCTGCCCGGGGTCGGCTGCCCGGGGTCAGCGGGCCAGGAAGCGCCCCAACTGCTCCACCACGAACGCGTGGTCCTCGGCCTGCGGCAGCCCCGACACGCCGACGGTCCCGACCACCCCCACCCCCGCCACGGTCACCGGGAACACCCCGCCGTGCGCGGCGTAGCGGTCGGGGTCCAGGCGGGAGCTCTCCTCGAACGTCGTGCCGCGCGCCCGGAACCCCTCGCCGACCCGGTAGGAGCTCTGCCCGTACCGGTCGACCACCCGGGACTTGCGGTCGATCCACTCGTCGTTGTCCGCCGACGTGCCCGGCAGGGCCGCGTGGAACAGCCGCTGCCGCCCGCGCCGCACCGAGATCGTCACCGGCAACCCCGCCGAGCGGGCCGCGTCGAGCAGGAACGCGCCCAGGTCCAGCGCCACCTCGTTGTCGAACGAGGTGAACACGAGCTTGGCCTCCTGCTCCGCCAACTCCTCCAGCAGGCTCACGGCGCCACCACCTTCCCGGTCCGGGCGGACTCGAACGCCGCCTCGATCACCTCCAGCACCCGCACCGCCGACCCGGGCTCGACCGGCAGCGGCCCGCCGCCGGTCAGCGCCGCGACCAGCAGGCGGTAGAACTCCGCGTACGCGCCGGGCGGCGCGACGACCTCCTCGGCCTCGTCGAGCAGGCCCAGACGGCCATATGTCGACAAATCGTTGAACGGCTTGCCGGTGGCCAGGGCCTCCTCCTGGGGGTCCAGGCCGTGCGAGACGTAGGCGGCCTTCGACCCGAGCACCCGGAAGCGCGGTCCGTGGTGCGGCGCCGCCGCGCTGGCCCACAGGTGCGAGCGGACGCCGTCGCGGTGGGTCAGTGCCACGAACACGTCGTCCTCGACCGCCACGCCCGGGCGGCGCCGGTCCAGCTCGCAGTAGACGCCCGCCACCGGGCCGAACAGCTCGACCGCCTGGTCGACCAGGTGCGCGCCCAGGTCGTAGAGCAGGCCGCCGGCCTCCTCGGGGGCGCCCAGCTCGCGCCAGTTGTCCCAGACCTCCGGCACCCACCGCTCGAACCGCGACTCGAACCGCGCGACCTCGCCCAGGGCGCCCTCGGCGACCAGCGACCGGACGGCCCGGAAGTCGCTGTCCCAGCGCCGGTTCTGGAACACCGTCACGGGCACGCCCCGGTCGCGCGCCGCGTCGAGCACGCGCCGCGCCTCGGCGGCGGTCGGGGCGAACGGCTTGTCCACCACGACCGGCACGCCCGCCTCGACGGCCGCCAGCGCGAGCGGCACGTGCGTGCGGTTCGGCGAGGCGACCACGACCAGGTCGAGGTCCAGTTCGAACAGCTCGTCGGAGGTGCCCAGCAGGGTCGCGCCGGGGTGCTCGGCGGCGGCTCGGGCACGTCGTCCCGGGTCGGCGGTGACGATCGCGGACAGCTCCGCGCCGGGGGTGGCGGCGATGAGCGGGGCGTGGAACACCCGGCCGGCGATGCCGTAACCGAGCAGTCCGGTGCGAAGAGACATGGCTTTATTAAAGCAACAGTGTTTAATAAACGCCAGGCGTGCGAGGATGATCCCGTGGCCAACTTGCGCTTCCTGCGGGGGTACAACGACGCGGTGGTGCTCGGCCTGGCCCGATCCGGCGCGGTGACGAGGGTCGAGCTGGCCGAGCGCAGCGGGCTGACCCCGCAGGCGGTGTCCAAGGTGGTCGGCAGGCTCATCGCCGACGGCCTGCTGGTGGAGTCCGGGACGCGCAACGTGGGCGTCGGCAAGCCGCGCACCCTGCTCAAGCTGGTCGCCGACAGCAGGCTGGCGCTCGGGGCCCAGGTCGAGCGGGACGAGCTGCGCGTGGTGCTCACCGACCTCGCGGGCACCGTGCTCGACCGCGCGGTCGCCCCGCTGCCCCGCGGCTTCGACCCGCCCGCGTTCGTGGCCGAGCTGACCCGCCTGGTCGACCGCCTGCGCAGCGACCGGCTGATCGGCGTGGGCATCGGGTTCGTCGGGCCGCTCGACCACCGCACCGGCGTGGTGCACGACCCGAACGGCCTGACCGGCTGGCACGACGTGCCGCTGCGCTCGTGGGCCGAGGAGCGGCTGGGCCTGCCGGTCGTGCTCGACAAGGACACCAACACCGCGATGGTCGCCGAGGCGTGGCGGCGCGGCGAGGAGCTGCGCGACGCCGTGCTGGTGCTCGTCGGCACGGGCCTGGGCATCGGCATGCTGCTCGACGGGCGCGTGCACCGGGGCGCGCGGACCAACGCGGGCGAGTACGGGCACACCACCCTCCAGCTCGACGGGCCGACGTGCGTGTGCGGGCGCACCGGGTGCGTGGAGGCGCTGCACAACCTCGCCGCCGCCCGCGGCGACCTGGTGGAGGCCACCTCGGTGGTGGGCGTCGCCGTGGCCGACCTGGTGCAGCTGCTCGACATCGACCACGTGGTGCTCGCGGGCCGCGCGGTGCTCGCCGAACCCGCCGCCTACCTGGACGGGGTGCGCGCGCGGCTGCCCAAGGACGAGTGGCTGCCGGTGGACGTGTCGATCACCCCGCTGGGTGATGACGTGGTCGCCGCGGGGGCCGCCATGCTCGTCCTGAGCGAGTTCTACGGCCGTCCCCGGTGACCTTTTTGGAGATGCCCTGCTCACGGGCACCCGTGCGGGTGATTCACTATCCGGCATGTATGCGCTCCGGTACGCCGTCGGAACCGACCCCGGCCTGCGCCGTGAAGCGAACGAGGACTCGGTGTACTGCAGCGAGCGCCTGTTCGCCGTGGCCGACGGCATGGGCGGTCACGCGTACGGCGAGGTGGCCAGCTCGATCGCGGTGGGGGTGCTGGCCGAGCTGGACGTGGAGGCCGACGACCCCCTCGGCGAGCTGGCCGAGGCGGCGCGGCGGATCGCCATCCGGCTGACCGACCTGGCCGAGGAGAACTTCGACATGCGCGGCATGGGCACCACGCTCACCGCGCTGGTGTGGGACGGCGAGCGGTTCGCCGTCGGGCACATCGGGGACTCCCGCTGCTACCTGGTCCGCGACGGCGAGCTGAGCCAGGTCACCCGCGACCACACCATGGTGCAGGCCCTGGTCGACGACGGCCGCATGTCCGCCGAGCAGGCCGACGAGCACCCCGGCCGGTCGATGCTCATGCGCGCGCTCCAGGCGGGCAGCGCGCACGACCCGGACCTGTTCTTCCAGGAGGTCCGGGCGGGCGACCGGTACCTGATCTGCTCGGACGGGCTGTCCGACGTGGTCACGGCGGCCGAGATCGCGTCGCTGCTGAGCGCGGACCCGGACGGGGAGCAGACCGTGCGGGCGCTCATCGCGGCGGCCAACGCGCGCGGTGGGCCGGACAACATCACGTGCCTGGTGGTCGACGTGCTGCCGGCGGGCAACTCGTCGTGGCTGCCGAAGTGGCTGGGCCGCTAGGGGCTTCGAAGCGAGAGGCCGAGCAGGTCGCGCAGCCCCGCCTCGCCGCTCGGCGTGAGCCGGACGGCGCGGCCCGTGCCGACGCCGCGCACCCAGCCGCGTTCCCGCAGGTGAGCGTGCACGTGGGCGCCCGCCGCGCCGGCGAGGTGGGTGCGGCGCTCGGTCCAGTCCAGGCAGGCGCGGGCGAGCGGGCGCCGGGTGGGGCGGAACCCCAGCTCGCCCAGCCAGGCCAGCCCGGCGTCGGTCACCGCGCACTGGTCGGTGAGCAGCCCGCGCCCGGTCATGGCGTCGGTGATGGCCACGCCCAGGTGCCCGGCCAGGTGGTCGTAGCACGTCCGGCCGCGGCGCAGGGCCCGGTCGGCGGTCGACGCCCGCAGCGTCGGCGCGGGCCCGGCCGGTCCCAGGTGGGCCAGCAGGTCCTCCAGCAGCCGGGCCTGGTCGGGGCCCGCGAGCTGGACGTACCGGTGGCGGCCCTGCCTGCGCTCCACCAGCAGGCCGCCGTCGACCAGGCGGGTCAGGTGCTCGCTCGCGGTGGACGGCGCGACGTTCGCCGCGGCGGCCAGCTCGCCCGAGGTCCACGCGCGGCCGTCGATCAGCGCGAGCAGGAACCGCGCGCGGGTGCGGTCGGCCAGCAGGGCGGCCAGGGCCGCTAGTTCATCGGCTGCCACGGGGGTCATTGTCCGGTGGGCACGCTTCGGCGCGCACCGAACTGTTCCGGTCCTACGGTGGCCGGCATGGATCACGGGGTGCTGCTGGACGAGGCGTACGCGGTGCCGTCGGTGCCGCCGGCTTCCTCGGGGGTGGCCTGGCTGCGGGCCGGGGTGGCGCGGTTCAGCGAGGGCGCGGACCACGCGCGGCGGCGCGGGCTGGTCGAGCGGGTGCTGGCCGGGGTGGACCCCGCGGCCCTGCGGCGGCCGGGCGACCCGGTGGCGGTGCTGGCCGGGGCGCTGGGCGTGCCGCGCGCGGTGGCGGGGGACGTGGCGCTGGTCGCGCGGTGCTACCAGCCGCACGTGCCGGTGGTGCCGGGGGCCGACGAGGCGGTGGCGCGGCTGGTCGACGCGTTCGGCGGGGTGTGGGACGAGGCGACGGCCAACCGGGTCGGGCTGCTCGTGCAGGCGTGCGGCGCGACCCGGGCGCTCGTCGCGGGCGCGTCGCCGCCGGTGCCGGTGACGCGGCGGGTCGCGCCCGGCGGCGAGCCGGTCGAGGTGGACCTGGGCGCGGCCTGGTTCGGGGCCGGGCGGCACGCGTGCCCGGCGCGGGAGCACGCGCTGGCGCTGGCCGAGGGCGCGCGGCTGTTCCACCGGCTGCACGAGGACTTCCTGGTGCTGCCCAACGCCTGGGACTTCGCGTCGGCGGCGGCGTTCGTGCGGGCCGGGTTCGCGGCCGTGGGCACGACGAGCCTGGGCGTGGCGGCGGGGCACGGGCTGCGCGACGGGGCGGGGGTGGCGCGGGCGGAGACCCTGGCGTTGGCGCGTCGGCTGGTGCGGCTGCCCGTGCCGGTGACCGTGGACGTCGAGGCCGGGGCCGGCGGCGGGGAGTTGGCCGCCGAGCTGCACGAGCTGGGGGTGGCCGGGGTGAACGTGGAGGACGGGCGTGGTGACGGGTTGGCGGACCCGGTCTCGCACGCGGCGGTGGTGCGGGCGTTCAAGGAGGCCGCGCCCGGGTTGTTCGTCAACGCGCGGGTGGACGCGCACTGGTTGGGGGTGGAGACGGGGAGCACGCTTGAGCGGGCTCGGCGGTACGTGGACGCGGGGGCGGACGGGGTGTTCGTGCCCGGGGTGTCGGACGAGCGGGAGGTGGCTCGGCTGGTGGCGGCCCTGCCGGTGCCGGTGAACCTGCTGGCGCAGTTGCCGGTCGAGCGGCTGCGGGAGCTGGGGGTGCGGCGGGTCAGCACCGGGTCGCTGCCGTTCCGGGCGGCGCTGGGGGCGGCCGTGCGGGCGGCGTTGGCGGTGCGGGACGGCGGGGACGTGCCAGATGACGTGCCGGGGTACGCGGAGGTGCAGGGGCTGGTCTAGAGGCGTTGGCGGAGGTCTTCGAGGAGGTCGAGGCCCGCGGCGGGGTTCGTGCCCGCGTACCGGCGGGCGCGGGCGAGCTGGTCGAGGTCGACCGCTGCCAGGCGCTCCTCGGTGACGTCGTCGGTGAACAGCGCCAGGACGGTCGCCAGGAACACCACCCGCGCGCCCACGGCGTCGCGCAGCCGGCCGACGCGCTCGGATCGGCCGTCGTAGGACTTGATCACCTGCTGGGCGTAGGCGTACAGGTCGTAGGGCTGCTCGTCCAGGACGCGGAGCAGGGCGGTCACGCCGTCCAGGTCGTCCACGGCGGTCAGCGCGTCCGCGGTCGCCCGGCACGTGCGCAGCAGCTCGGCGCGGACGAGCGTGCCGGCGACCTCGGAGAGCGGGCGGGCGCGTCGTTCCCGGCCCAGCTCCACGATCGCGCGGGCGGTGCGCACGAGCTGCCGGGCCAGGCCGCCGGACATCGCGTAGGCCAGGGCGTGGAACGGCGCGGACAGGCCGAGCACGTACCGGCGCAGCAGCGCGCCCGCGTACCTGTGGTCCAGGTAGTCGACCCGGACGACCTCGTCGAACGAGCTGTCGAAGACGCTGCGCAGGCCGATGCCGGACAGCTCGAAGTCGTACTGGGCCTCGGTGGAGACCGACACCAGGTAGTGGCAGCCCGGGACGTCGAAGACGGCCTTGACCTCGTTGAGGAAGCGCCGCGCGGGCTCGCCGGCGCCGATGCG
Source organism: Saccharothrix syringae (assembly GCF_009498035.1). NCBI lineage: Bacteria > Bacillati > Actinomycetota > Actinomycetes > Pseudonocardiales > Pseudonocardiaceae > Saccharothrix > Saccharothrix syringae. Next base: position 9,877,869 of record NZ_CP034550.1, on the reverse strand, counting down.
GTCCAGCTCGTCGATCGCCACGATCACCCGGCCGGGCAGCTCGGCCGCGGCCAGGGCGAGGAACTGGCGGAACCGCTTCACCAGCTCCGGGTAGGTCAACGCGCGCCCGGCCAGCGTGACGGCCCGCTTGCCGTTCAGCTCGAAGCCCTTGAAGCCACCCTTGCCGCCGACCTCGCGGTTGTAGGAGCGCACGTAGTTGAGCAGGACCAGGTTCTCGTGGGCGGCCGAGGCCAGCGGGCCGGGCCGGCGCTTGGTGCGGTGCCCGGTGGTGTGGGCGATGGCGGCCTCGCAGGTCTCGGCGAACAGGTGGAGCACGAACTCGTGCGGCACGTACTCGACCGGTGCCGACACCAGGACGGCCAGGTCGGGTGCGCTGGTCTGGTCGCGGTAGCGGCCGCCGCAGAACGCCCGCAGCAGGTGCGTCTTGCCCGCGCCGCGCGGGCCCGCGACGGCGAAGCTGCCGCCCTCGGAACCGGCGACCAGGCGGACCAGTTCCTCGCTCGCGGGCGTCGGGACGTGCATCCGGACGTGGTCGGCGCGCACGAGGGCGGGTGCCTCGCGCAGGGCGAGCAGGGTCGGGTGCTCGGCGATCGTCGCCTCGTTGATCCAGGTGTAGAGGATGGGCAGGACGCCCTCCTGGAGGACCGCCTCGGACCACGTGTTGAAGGCCGCCAGCGCTTCCGCGGGCACGGTCGACCTGGGTGGCGGGGTGGCCTTGGGCAGCGTCGCCAAGATCACCATCACCAGTATGACGGATACGACGCCCGCCGCGACGAGACTGACCTGCCAGTCTTCCTCGGGCAGCGCCCACCGGCCGAGCATGACGGCGAGCCAGACGACGGTGCCGAAGGGCCACAGGTGCCTCGGGCGGCCCGCGCGCCAGGCGCGCATCCCCAGGGCTCCCGGGATCAGCGCGGCGGCGAACAGGCCGGTGAACCACCAGCCCAGGTAGTAGCCGAGGCCGAACTCCGTGAGCAGGGCGTTCGCCGAGACGGCCGCGCAGACGGCCGGGACGAGCACCAGGGTCACCAGCTGGGCGCCGAAGGGGAGAACCGCCCTGGAGAATAGGTCGGGTTCGCGGTAGGACCGGACAAGGATCGCCAAGCGGGTGTACTCGTGCTCCAGGTCGCGGACCGGCGCGAAGACCGAGCGCTCGACCTCCGCCACGGCCCGGCGCACGTCGGGTGCGGTCAGGTCGGCGAGGGCGGTGCGGACCTGCTCCTGTTCCAGGGCTTTCGACAGGGCGTCTTCGAGGACCCGCTCGCGCGTGTCACGGCCGTCCTGCCACGGGAAGTCCGCCATCCGGGGATGATCGCGCGTTTCGGGGTCGCGTCCTCCGCCGATCTCGGGTGTTCGGCGGAGGACGCGGTGGGCTAGTTGGGGTTGGACGCGTGGGTCAGGGTCTCCCAGGCGATGAACAGCTTGTCGGTGCCCGCCGGTCGCTGCCGCTCGGTCAGGCGCTGGGTGTTGGTCATGGCGATGCCCAGGCGGTTGGCGAGCGCGTTGAACGCGACCTCGGTGGTCGGCCCGAGCGCCTGCTTGTAGGTCCCGCCGCACAGCCAGGACGGCACCGGTTCGACGCCGAGCTGGTACTTGGCGTGCAGGCCGTAGGCGTGGCGCAGGCGTTCGCGCACCTCGCCCCACAGGTCCTGGCCCTGGAGCCGGGCGGTCTCCGCGACGTGGGAGGCGGCGGCCAGGCCGTAGCCGGTGTGCGTGAAGTCGCGGCAGGTCTCCTGGGTCAGGCCGTTGACGAAGGTGCTCTGGCCCTGCCAGTAGGAGATGATCTCCTCGCGCGTGTCGAGCCCGCTGCCCGGGACGGTGCGCGGCAGGTCGCCGTCGGTGGTGAGGTAGACGTAGGCGGCGATGCGGTTGCGGAAGATCGACACGGCCTTGTCGTAGGAGGCGCGGTCCTCCAGGAAGACGGAGATGCCCAGGGAAGCCTCCGTCATGGACAGCTCCCAGTTGCCGTTGGAGCTGGTGCGGCCGTTGATGACCTCGGGCAGGTAGACGTCGCGGAGCATGGTGGCGAACCGCCCGGAGTTCGGCCAGTTCCCGCGCACGTGCTTGATGATCTCGGCGGCGCGCGGCCACGTCGACCCGGCCCACGCGGTCTGGAGGGGCGCGTTGCTGTTGGTGTGGTCGCGGATGGTGGCCGACCAGGCGTCCATGATCTCGATCGCCTTGGTGGCGTAGCGGTCGTCCCGGGTGATGTACCAGGCGAGCGAGAGCGTGTAGGCGGCCAGGGCGTCCTCGCGCTCGTCCGTGCAGCCGTAGTTGGGGTTGGAGTAGGACCCGCACTCCACCACGGCGCGTGGTTTGGGGGTGCGGGTGAGGGAGGCGAAGGGGTGGGCCAGCATCTGGTCGTAGGCGGCTCGCCAGGGTTGCTGGTTGGTGTTGACCTTGTCGCGGACGAAGTCCAGCTGGGACTTGCCCACCAGGACGCCCGGGTGGGCGAAGGTGGCGGGGGCGGCGGTGGCGGTCGTGGTGCTCAGGGAGGTGAGGAGGGTGGTTGCGAGGAGCAGGGATTTCCAGCGCATGAGTTCGAGTCTTAGTGGTCCAGACCACAGGCGTCAACGATGTTCACGCTGGTGAAGCGGCTGCCCCGGTCGGTTCCGGTCGGGTGCGCTCCCGGACCGGGTTCCCGGGCGGTCGGGAACGTGGTTTTCGAGGTGACCTGAAGGTCCAACACCCCGAATGCCTTGTAGCGTCCGTGGCACAGCCGGCGCGACAGGGACACGGATGACCTCGGGGACGACGGGCGGCGGCACGGGCCGCGAGATCGGGTGGGAATCCCGGTCGAACGACGTGTCCGGGCAGGTCGTGGGAGGCGTCGTCCAGGCACGTGACGTCTACGGGGTGTACCTCGGCGAGGCGGCGCCGCCGGCCGCGACGCCCTGGCAGTTACCCCTGCTGACGCACGCCTTCGTGGACCGGACGGAGGAGTCCGACCAGCTCGACCTGATCACCGCTCCCGGTCCGGTGCCGGTGATCGCCGTGCTCACCGGCATGGCGGGGGTCGGCAAGACGGCCTTCGCGCTGGACTGGTGCCGCCGCAACGCGGGGCGGTTCCCCGGTGGCCTGCTGCACGCGGACCTCGACGACTACCGGAGCGAGGGAGGCGTCGTGGTCGCGGACGTGCTCGCCTCGTTCCTGCGCGCGCTTGGCGCCCGGGACGTGCCGCCGGACCTGCCGGGACGGGCGGCGCTGTTCCGCGGCCTGACCTCGCGGGCGAGCACGCTCGTGCTGCTCGACGGGGTCGACGCGCCCGCGCAGGTGCGCGTCCTCGTGCCCGCGTCACCGGGCAGCGTGGTGCTGGTGGCCAGCAGGTTCCGGCTCGGCGGGCTGGTCGCGGACGGCGCCCGGGGGGTTGAGCTGCGTCCGCTGCCACCGGGGCCGGGCGCGGAGCTCTTCGTGAGCGCGGTGCCGGACGGCCGGGTGGAGTCGGACCCGGCCGCGGTGCGCGATCTGGTGCGGTTGTGCGGGGGATTGCCGATGGCGCTGCGGGTGGCCGCGGCCCGGCTGTCGACGCACCCCCGCTGGGCGGTGGCCGACCTCGTGGGCCACCTCGCCGACGAGCGGACGCGCGTGGACCGGCTTTCGGTGGAGGACCGCCGGGTGGGGCACGTTTTCGACGCGGCCTATGCGAGCCTGCCCGAACCCGGTCGGCTCGCCTACCGCGCGCTGGGTCTGCACCCCGGTCCGGAGTTCGGCTACGGCGTCGTCGTCGCGGCGACCGCCGACGAGCGGCCGGAGGACTCGGTCGAGCAGCTGTGCCAGGCCAACCTGCTGGAGGAGTGCGCGTTCGGTCGCTTCCGCTTCAACCCCCTGGTCCGGCTGCACGCCCGCGGTCGGGCGGTGCGCGAGGACACCGCCTTCGCGCGTGCCGGGGTCGAGCACCGGATCGTCCGGTGGTACCTGCTCGGTGCGGAGGCCGCCGATGCGGCCTGGTTCGCGGCGGAGCGGGACAACCTGAGGTCGGCGGTGCGGCTGGCGCACGTCTCGGGCCTGCACGACGAGGTGTGGCGCCTCTGCGAGGCGCTGGAGGCGTTCGACCACGACTGGGGCGAACTTCGCGAACTGGGCGTCGACTCGGCGCGCCGGACCGGTGACCCGCTCGCCGAGACCTGGTCGCGGAGAGCCGGTGGACCGAGGGGGTGAGCGGCCGTCAGAAACGGGGCAGCACGGGGTTCCGCGACAGCGTGCCCACCTTGACGACCACCCTGGCGAAGGTCACGTCGAACCGGGCGGCGTCGTGCCCGGCGACCCTCAGGGCGTAGAGGGCGGCGGCCGCGACGGCGGGGTCGTCGTGGTCGAGCGCGTGCACCGCCTGGTCGCGGAACCGCAGCACGCACCCCGCGTCGAGGCGGGCCGCGGCGAGCGCGGCGCCGGGGTACCGGTCGAGGACGTCGGGCAGCCACGCGCGGGCGTGCTGCTCCGACCACCGCTCGGAGCTGACGAGGACTTCCGCGTTGGACCGGCGCACCTCGTCGACCTCCCGCTGGGTGTCGACCACCAGGAACGGGTCGCCCGCCGTCGGCGGCGACTGGCCCGCCACGGCGGGGAACCGCTCCAGCTCCACCCGCGCCCCGGTGCCCGGCCCGATCTTCGCGACGCACCAGTGGCTGCCGGCGGTCGGTGTCTCGACCCGGGCCGGTTCGGGGAGCGGGGGCAGTCGCGGCGGGGGCGCGGGCGGCAGGTCCACCAGCTCGCGGACCACGTCGTTGAGGAGGCGCGCCGACTGGCCGGGGACGCCCAGGACGCGGTCGGTGAACTCGCGCAGCCGGCGCGGGTCGTGCCGGAGCAGCGCCGTGTCGACCTGGCTCCTGAGGTCGCCCCCGACGGATACGCGCTCGCTCGCCGCCCACAGCCGCGCGTCGGCGGAGGTCGGGTCGACCTCCGGGCCGCCGTCCGAGGTCAGCAGCACCGGCTTGCCCAGCGCGGCGGCGTACAACGTGACCGAGCCGTGGTCGCCGACGACGAGGTCCGCCGCCATGAGGGCGGCGTGCCAGCCCCGCTCCGGGGGCACGGCGATCAGCCCGCACTCCAGCGCGCCGCGCAGGACGCGGTCGACCTCGAACCCGCTGTGCGCCTGCCGGATGTTCCAGTGCTGGACCAGGGCCACGCGGTAGGCGTCGGCGGGCAGTTGGGCGAGCAGGCGGTGCGGCAGGTCCGGTGCGACACCCAGGGTCGAGTGCTCGCCCCAGGTGGAGTTGATCACGACCAGTCGCTGGTGCGGCTCGACGCCCAGCAGCCCGCGGTAGCGGTGGCGCAGGTCGTGGCTCGCGCGCAACCGGTCCATGACGGGGTCGCCGATCACCACGGCGCGGTCGCGCACCTCCGCCGGCAGGTGGGCCAGCTGCTCCTGGTGGGACAGGCCGATCCGCGCGGGGACGGGGCGGCCCTCGTGCAGCAGCTCTGCGCGGGTGAGCCCGGCGGGCGATGTCTCACCACCGGAGGTGGACGGCGGGACGCGCCGGTAGCCGGCACCGTGCGGCACGGTGAGCAGCGGGCCCGCCAGTTCGGCCAGCTCCGGGGTCACGTGGGCGGCCAGCACCAGGTCCCATCGCACGGCGCGCGCTTCCGACCACGGGAGAACGGTCCCTCCGAGTCGCCGCACGTGGTCGGCGATGCCGTGGGCGAAGGCGGAGCCGGCGTCGACGGTGAACTCGACCTCGGTGAAACCGTCGAGTTCGAGGACGTCGAGCACGGACAGGAGGCGGTCCAGGGTGGTGAAGTTGCGTACGACCACGAGCACGCGCCGCTCGGCCCGCCACGTGCCCCGCTGACCAGCACCCACGCGCAGCCTCGCTCCACCACGGCCGATCCGCGGTCTCATCTTACGTGCAATTACTTGAGACGCGGGCCGACGGTACCAGCGGTCCCTCACGCCTGGCTGTGCTCCGCCGGGCGTCGCAGGCGGGTCAGGCAGCCGGCCAGGAGCAGCACCCCCGCCGCCACCGCGGGCACGCCGCCCACCGCCCAGGCGGCGTACACGGCCAGGGACAGCACCTCGCTGCCCAACCCCGCCACCGAGGTCACGGTCGCCCGCGCGTCACCGGTGATCCGCTCTTGCAACCGCGCCTCCGCCCCCACCAGCACGAACTGGTAGACGCCGTAGAAAACAGCCACCGCCGCCAGGCCCGCCGGGTGCCCCGCCAGTCCCGCCACGCCCAGGAGCACCGCCGCGGCGGCCAGCAGCGGGCCCGGGGGGAGTCCGGTGCCGCCCAGGGCCGCGCCCGCCGCGCCGGCCAGGGGGATCGCCAGGGTGGCCAGTGGCGCCCACACCACCGGCACGCCCCAGTCCCTGGCCAGGAGCGGGAAGTACTCCTCGAAGGCGTCGACCGCCAGCAGGGCTGCCACCAGCAGCGCGGTCGGGGCCACGCCCGGGGTTCGGGCCGTCTCGGTCAGGCCCGTCCTCAGGACGGTCAGGTAGCTCTCCGGGGCCGGGCGCGGGGTTTCCGGTAGTAGGACGGCTACCGCGGCGGCGGCCAGGCACGCCCCCACGCTCACCCAGCCGACCAGGGGGAAGCCGCCGGCGGCGAACAGGGTGGTGGCCAGCAAAGCTGCCGGGATCTGGCCGAGGAGGCTCACCGCGTTGACCCGGCCCAGGACCCGGGCGAAGGCGGGGGCTGCGCCTGCCGCCTCCAGTGCGTCGTGGAGGAGGGCTTCCAGGGCGCCTGAGGACAGGGCACCGCCCACGCCCCAGAGGACGAAGCCCGCGGCGAAGCCGGGGAAGCCGGGCAGGGCCGTCCACAGGGCGTAGCCGGCGGCCTGGCAGGTCCCCGACGCGACCACTGACCACCGGCGGGAGAAGCGGTCGGCGAAGGCGCCCAGCGGCACCTCGGCCACGACCGCCGTGATCGACCAGATCGCGAACAGGGTCGAGACCTGGGCGTCCGACAGGCCGGTGTGGGTGAACAGCAGGGCGTAGAGCGGGAACAGGGGCACGGTGTGGGCCAGGGCTGCCCACGTCACCGCCAGGCGGGCGAGCGGCCGGGCCGGGGGCGGTAGGGGGCGTCAACCGAAGCGCATGACGCCCACGCTAGCCCGCCGCCGGGCCGGCCGTCGCTCGGAAATTCACACCGACTCGGGCTCCGGTTGGGGTTGTTCCTGGCGCCTGGTGCCCAGGAAGGCGTCCACGGCCAGGAACGCCAGCAGGGACAGGCCGAACAGCGGGATGAACCAGCCGACCGCCGCGGCCACCACCAGCACCACCACCAGTTGTGCTCGTGGGACCTTGCGCCACTGGCCGCGGGGGACCGGCCTGCCGAAGCCGCGGGTGGGCCTGCGCAGCCACCACATGCGGTAGCCGAGCACCACCATCGTCACCAGGCCCAGGCCCAGGGCGAGCAGCAGGATCTGGTTGGGCCAGCCGAACAGGACGCCCATGTGCGCGTCGATGCCCCACCTGGCCAGCTTCGCGGCCAGCGGGTAGTCGCTGAACCTCACCTGCTCCGAGACCTCGCCGCCGCTGATGGCGATCGCGTCGACCTGGGTGGGCCAGCCGCGCTCGATCTCGGTGACGTACCAGGCCATCCCGGCCATCGGCGGCGCGGTGATCTCGATCCTGGCCGCGTCGATGCCGCCCTCGGTGCGGGCGGTCTCCAGCACGGAGTCGACCTCGCCGGGGAACACCGGGATGGGGTCGCTCATGTCGTGCCCGGCGTGGTCGTCGTTGCCGCCCAGCGCCGGGGTGCTCCAGTTCAGCGCCGCGCGCAGGTCGGCGACGTTCTCGCCGGCGTAGGTGGACCAGGTCAGGCCGGTCGCGGACAGGAACAGGGCGCCCGCCAGCACCCACAGGCCGAGCGTGGCGTGCCGCTTGGTCGTGGTCTTGACGCGCTGCGCGCGGCGGCGGCTGAACCACAGGAACACGCCGCCCAGGGCGACGACCCACAGCCAGGACGCGGCCAGCTCGCTGTAGAGCCGGCCCGGTTCGCCGAGCAGCAGGTTGCGGTGGATCTCGTCGATGGTGGTGCGCAGCGGCAGCACGCCGCTGGTGCCGTAGGTGTCCAGGGTGCCGACCACGGCGCCGGTGCCGGGGTCGACGAACACCGTGGGCCGAGCGTCGCCGTCGCCGGCGAACAGCACGCGCGTGGTCTCGCCCGGTCCGGGCGAGGGGCGGACCGCGACCCACTGGTCGTCGGGGCGGGTGGCGACGGCGGCCTTGACCTGCTCGGACAGCGGCACGGTCTGCTCGGACGCGGGCACCCGCAGGTGGTCGGAGTACAGCCACGACTCCAGTTGCGGCGTCGCGGCGTAGAGCACGCCGGTCAGGGCGGCGATGAGCACGAACGGGCCGACGAGCACGCCCGCGTAGAAGTGGAAGCGGCGCACGAGGCTGCGCCAGGACTCGGTCATGGGGGGACTCCTGGGTACGGGGAGGTGCCACCGGTGCCGGGGACGGGTGGGTGCCGCCGGTCCGCGAGGGGGGACGGCGGGCGCCACCGGTCCCGGGGGACGGTGGTGTGGGGAGGGGTGACCTAGGAGTGGGCGGGCGGGCCGCGGCGGGGCACCGTGCGGCGGCGCAGTACCTCGGCCAGCGGCTGCGGCGGGTGCGCGGCGATGGGGATGCGCAGCGGCGCCACCGCGGGCGGTGGGACCAGGCGGCGCGGCAGCACGGCCGCCAGCGCGGCGGCCAGCCGGAACACGGCCTGCTCGAAGCCGGTCAGGGCGACGACCACGACCAGCGTGGCCAGCGCGTGGGCGGTGAGCATCGCGGGCGCGGGCACCAGCTCGCGCGGGTGGCGGGACAGCAGCACCAGGAACACGTGCGCGGCCACCTGCACCGCGCCGACCAGGCCCAGCAGCTCGCCGAAGCCCAGCTGCCGGTCGGTCAGCGGCAGGCACGTCCAGCCGATGGCCAGCGCGAACACCAGCAGGTGCGGCAGCGACGGCAGGTGGCCGCCGCCGGTGGCGTGGGCCAGCACGGCCAGCAGGCCGGTGGACACCCCGACCGCGCCGCAGCGCACCAGGCGCGCGGCTCCGCGGGTCGGTGCCGGTGCCACGATTCAGCAGCGTAGCGGCGGGGGAGGGGTCGAAGAAGGGCCGGAAGGCGGTGGGTGGCCGCCCCCGGTTGAGCTGTTCGGGGGTGGTTCGCTGAGCTATCAGGAGTAGTTGGGGTCGGTTTGGGGCTGGTCGGTGGCCGTGGGGCGTCAGGGGCGGGGGTAGCACTCGCGCGCCCACGTGGCGTAGTCGCGAGCCGGGCGTCCCAGGACCGACGCAATGTCGTCGGTCCGGATCGCCGCGTCGCGGAGGACTTCGGCGTACTCGGCCAGTGGCGCGTCCACCGTCGTCAGCGGCCGGCCCAGGACCTCCGCCAGCACGGCCACCTGCTCGGGCGCGCTCAGCAGTTCCGGGCCGGTGAGCGTGTAGGTGCGGCCGTGGTGGTCGTCGAGCAGGGCGGCCACGGCGACCTCCGCCAGGTCGCGCGGGTCGACCACGCCCAGGCGGGCGTCGCCGGTGGGGTTGGGGATCGGTTCGCCGGCGGCGACGAGCGGGGCCCACTGGAGGGAGTTGGAGGCGAACAGGCTGGGGCGCAACAGGGTCCACTCGGGGAAGGTCCGCGTCGCCTCCTCGCCCGCCCGGTGCCACCGCGCCACCGGACCGACCGGGATCGAGGACAGCTTCACCACGCGGGTCACGCCCGCTCGTTCGGCGGCGGCGAGGAACGCCTGGTCGTAGGCGGGGAGGTCGGGGGTGCCGGGGCCGATGAGCAGCAGGGCCGAGGCGCTGGTGAGGGCTTGGCCCAGGGAGGCCGGGTCGGCGGGGTCGGCGTGGGTCCGGCCGGCGGTGGGGGTGCGGGACAGGGCGCGGAACGGGGTGGCGCGGTCGGTGAGCAGGCGGGTGGCTTCGCGGCCGACGGTGCCCGTGGCACCTGCGATGACGATCATGGGGCCAGCTTCGTCGCGGGGTGGTGGGAAGTTCTTGGAGATTTCGGCGGTTGTCCCGGGTGTGGACCAGCGGCTGCGACCGTGGGTGAGCGCCATCGCCCACCAGAGGCTCGACGCGGTCACGCACGTGCACGCGCCGGACACCGCCACCACGCTGGTGCTGTGCTCGGCGTCCGAGGGCGCGTTCGTGATCGGGCCGCGGGACCGGGCGCGCTACCACGCGGGGCCGCCCGCGCGGCGGACCGTGGTGCGGTTGGCGCCGGGGCGGGCGCAGGCCGTGCTGGGCGTGCCGGCGGACGAGCTGGCCGGGCGCGTGGTGCCGCTGGGTGAGCTGTGGTCGGGTGCGGACGCGCTGGAACCGGCCGCGCTGACCTCGGCCCTGCTGCGGCGGGTGGCGTCGATCGACCCGGGGCGGTCGGACCTGGTGCACGCGGCGACCGGGCTGTTGCGCACGCGCGGGGTGGCCGAGACGGCTGTTGCTTTGAACGTGAGCGAGCGGCAGTTGCGGGCGGTGTTCACCAGGGCGGTGGGGTTGTCCCCCAAGCGCTTCGCGCGCGTGGACCGCGTGCGGCGGGTGGTGGCCCGGGGGCGGCGTGGTGGGTGGGCGCGGGTGGCGGTGGAGCTGGGGTACTTCGACCAGGCGCACCTGAGCGCGGAGTTCCGGGCGGTGATGGGGGTGTCGCCGGGGGCGTTCGCGCGGGGCGACCTGCCGGCGGCGACGTACTGCTAGGGGTCAGACCCGGGCCGTGCGGACGGAGGAGCAGGTGATCCCGACCGCCTGGACGGTCAGGCCCGCGATCGCGATCCACAGGGCGGTGGTGAAGCCGAGCGTGTCGGCCAGGACGCCGCCCAGCGGTGCGCCGAACACGATGGCGGCTCGGTTGATCGACCTCATGGTGCCGTTCATGCGGCCCTGGAGCCGGTCGGGGGTGACCGCCTGCCGGTAGCCCATCTCACCGGGGCTCTCCAGGCCGATCGCGAAGTAGAACGCGAACTGCGCCGCGCACAGCAAGGCGAACCCGCTGGTGGTGGCGGTGGCGAACGGCAGCAGGGCGTAGGCGGCCGGGGTGAGCCAGCGGCCCACCAGGATCACCTGGCCCTCGCCGAAGCGGCGGCACGCGCGACCGGCCAGGGAGGCGCCCAGGAGGGCACCCGCGCCGCCGACCGCGAACGTCACGCCGAACTCGAAGGGGTCGAAGTGGAGTTCGTCCAGCACGAGCACGGTGTAGGTGGCGCTGACCATGGAGGAGAAGAAGAACCAGGCGTGCGTGGCCAGGGCCATCGGGCGCAGCACGGGGTGGTGGTAGACCCAGCGGAGGCCGTCGCGGATCTCGGTGCGCAGGTGGCGTTCTTCCGGGGTGGGCGGGGGTTCCGGGGTGCGGAGCCCGGACAGGACCAGGCCGGAGATCAGGTAGGAGACGGCGTCGACCAGGAACGCCAGGGGGCCGCCGATCAACTTGACCAGGGCGCCGCCGACCAGCGGGCCCACTCCCTGGGCTGCCGAGCGGGTTTGTTCCATGCGGGCGTTGGCGTCCGTCAGCTGTTGCCTGGTCACCAGGCGGGGGAGGAACGACTGGTGGGCCGCGTCGTGGAACAGGGACAGGGTGCCGAAGACGAGCACGATCGCGGCCAGCAGCGGGATGGTCAGCAGACCCGTGAAAGCCAGCAGCGGGACCAGGGCCAGCACGGCGGCGCGGGCGAAGTCGGTGCCGATGAGCAGCGGCAGTCGGCGGCGGCGGTCCACCAGGACGCCGGCCACCAGGCCGAGGAGCAGGTAGGGCAGCCAGCGGGCCGATTCCAGGAGGCCGGCCACGGTGGTGGAGGCGCCCAGGGTGAGGACGGCGACGGCCTTGAGCGCCAGCGTGGTGACGTGCGTGCCCGCCAGCGACACGGTGTCCGCGGCCCAGAAGCGCGCGAAGTCGCGTTGGTCCAGCTTCATGTGATCCCCCCGGCGCCCACGGTAGCGTGGGCGTGACAGGACACACTGGAGTTCGTCGGCGCCGGTTGGTCGGTGGAGTGCGCCGGCGTACTCGCATGACCGCGAGAGGACGACAATGACCACCGACCACTTCAATGATGCTTACGTCCCCGATGCCGAGGCGGACACCGCTGCGGTTGTTGAGGGGTTCTTCGACCACTTGAGCGCGTACGACGTGCCTGCCATGCGGGCGCGGCACGAGGAGCTGATCGCCGGGAACGGCCACCTGGTCGTGGACGAGCCCGCCCGGCACAACCTCCGGATGACGCTGCTGCTGGTTGCGGCGCATGAGGTTTTGACGCCGGTACTGGGGGCTGGGGGCGCCGTGGAGGCCGTGCGGGCGGCGTTCGTCGAACCGCTGGCGCCCGCGGTCCGAGCCGCCACGGCCGCCATGCTCGACGCGGCGCCCGATCCGTACCGGGCGATGGTGGAGCTGGTGCGGGCCCGGGAGGTCGACGCGTTCGGGGCCGGGTTCGCGTTCGAGCACCCGGTGGACGACGACAGCCGGTTCGAAGCCGATGTCCGCCGCTGCTTCTACTACGACGTGCTGATGGCCAACGGCGCGTCGGAGCTGGCGCCGGTGATGTGCGAGTTCGACCGGAGCTGGATCGACGCGATCGAGCCCGGGCGGCACGGGTTCCGGTTCGAGCGGGTGACCACGATCGGGACCGGCGGGTCGCACTGCCCGTTCCACTTCGGCCGGACCGGGTGACCCCGGCTTCAGCAGGCGGCGGCGCGGTCGAGCAGGAGCTTGCGCTCCCGCTCGTTCCGCGTCAGCCCGGCGGCGCGCTCGAACTCCGTCCGGGCCTCGTCGTTCCGGCCCAGCTTGACCAGCAGGTCGCCGCGGACGCTGGGGAGCAGGTGGTAGCCCTTCAGCGCGGGCTCCTCCAGCAGTTCGTCCACCAGTTCCAGCCCGATCGCCGGGCCGAACGCCATGCTGATCGCCACCGCGTGGTTCAGCGCCACCACCGGTGACGGGGTGACCAGCGCCAGCGCCTCGTACAGGCCCGCGATCCGGGTCCAGTCCGTCTCCTCCGCCGTCCGCGCCCGCGCGTGGCACGCGGCGATGGCGGCCTGGAGCGCGTACGGGCCCGCCGCGCCGCCCAGGGACTCCGCCTTCGCCAACGCCTCCAGGCCGCGGCGGATGAGGAGTTGGTCCCACCTGGCGCGGTTCTGGTCCAGCAGGAGCACGGGTTCGCCGTTCGGGCCCACGCGGGCCCTGGCGCGTGACGCCTGGATCTCCAGGAGGGCCACCAGGCCGTGGACCTCGGGTTCCCTCGGCATCAGGCCGGCCAGGACGCGGGCCAGGCGGAGGGCGTCCTCGCACAGGCCGGGGCGCATCCAGTCGTCGCCGGCGGTCGCCGAGTAGCCCTCGTTGAAGATCAGGTAGATGACGCCCAGCACCGAGGCCAGGCGCGCGTCGCGCTCGTCCTCCGCGGGGACCTCGAACGGGACGTTCGCCTTGGCGAGGGTCTTCTTGGCGCGCACGATCCGCTGGGCCACGGTCGACTCGGGCACCAGGAACGCGCGGGCGATCTCGTCGGTGGCCAGGCCGCCCAGCATGCGCAGGGTCAGCGCCACCTGGGCCTCGGTGGAGAGCACCGGGTGGCACGCGGTGAACACCAGGCGCAGCAGGTCGTCGTTGATGTCGCCGACGCCGGTGCTCGCGTCCGGGGCGTGGTCGTGCTCGGTGTCGCGGCCGATCTGCTCCAGCTTGCGCTGGTAGTTCTGCCTGCGGCGGATGAGGTCGACGGCCCGGTTCTTCGCCGCGGTCATCAGCCACGCGCCGGGGTTGCGCGGGACGCCCGCCTCCGGCCACTGCTCCAGGGCGCTGACCAGGGCGTCCTGCGCCAGCTCCTCGGCCAGGCCCACGTCGCGGACCATCCTGGCCAGACCGGCGATCAGGCGGGCGGACTCGATGCGCCACACCGCCTCAACAGCGCGACGCGCGTCGGTAGCCATCACGACCCGGGATCAGATCAGCTACCGACGCGCGTCGGCAAGGAAACGGGGAAGTTCAGCCCCGGGCGTCGGCCCGGGCGCGCAGCTCGTTCTCCCGGTCGATGATCTCCTGCGGCGCGTTCTCGAAGTCCTCCGAGGAGAACACCTGCCGGATCTCGATCTGGGACTGCTCACCGGTCGGGTTCGGCACCCGCTTGACCCACTCGACGGCCTCCTCCAGCGACTTGACCTCCAGCAGCCAGAAGCCCGCGATCAGCTCCTTGGTCTCGGCGAACGGGCCGTCGACCACGGTGCGCTCGTCACCGGAGAAGAACACGCGCGCGCCCTTGGAGCTGGGGTGCAGGCCCTCGCCGGCGAGCATCACGCCCGCCTTGACCAGCTCCTCGTTGAAGGCGTGCATCTGCGTGATCACCTCTTCGCTCGGCTGCACGCCGGCCTCGGTCTCCGCGGTCGCCTTCACGATCACCATGAAACGCATCGATCTTCTCCGTTCGGTTCGTCCAAGCCGGTCCATCCTGGTCCCTGCTCACACGACGAACGGGCGGAACGGGAAATCGACACGGGACCGAGATTTTTTCCAAGATCTTTTAACGGGCCCCTGACCTGCGGTTATCACGTCAACGGCTTGCCGCCCGTCACGCCGACGACCTCACCGGTGAGGTAGCTGGACTCCCCGGACGCCAGGAACACGTACAGCGGGGCCAGCTCGGCGGGCTGCGCGGCGCGCCCCAGCGGGGTGTCCTCGCCGAAGCCCTCGACCGCGTCCGGCGGCATGGTGGCGGGGATGAGCGGCGTCCACACGGGACCGGGCGCGACCGAGTTCACCCTGATCCCGCGCCCGGCCAGGTCCTGGGCGAGGCCCTTGGTGAAGTTGACGATCGCGGCCTTGCTGGTGGCGTAGTCGAGCAGCTGCGGCGAGGGCTGGAAGCCCTGGATGGACGACGTGGTGATGATCGCCGAGCCCTCGCCCATGTGCGGCACGGCCGCCTTGCACAGCCAGAACAGGGCGTAGACGTTGGTCTTCATCACCCGGTCGAACTGCTCGTCGCCGATCCCGAGGAGCCCGTCCTCCTGGGCCATCTGGTGGGCGGCGTTGCTGACCAGCACGTCGATGCCGCCGAACTCCTCCACGGCACGCGCCACCACGGCCGCGCACTGGGACTGCTCGACCAGGTCGCCGGGCACGGTGACGGCGCGGCGCCCGGCCTCCTCGACCAGGCGCGCGGTGTCGCGGGCGTCCTTCTCCTCGTCGGGCAGGTAGGAGATGAGCACGTCCGCGCCCTCGCGCGCGAACGCGATGGCGACGGCCCGGCCGATGCCGGAGTCGCCGCCGGTGATCACGGCCCGCTTGCCGGCGAGCCGGCCCGTGCCGCGGTAGGTCTGCTCGCCGTGGTCGGGCTCGGGGTGCATCTCGTCGGTCAACCCGGGGTGTTCGATAGCGGTTTCGGCCATGGGCGCAGGGTTGCCCGGCTCCTCCCGCTTCGAACACGCGTCGGCGGCGCGCCTCGCGGGGAGGCGCGCCGCCGGGGAACCGCGGGGGTCTAGCGGCGGAAGGCGCGCTGGAGGGTGAAGGCGCCCGGCCCGAACACGGCGAGCAGCAGGAACACCCAGGAGTACACGGCCGCCAGCTCGCCGCCGTTGTGGACCGGCAGCAGCCCTTCCGGCTGGTGCACGGTGAAGTAGGCGTAGGCCATCACGCCGGACAGCACGAACGCGGCCGGGCGGGCGGCCAGGCCCAGCAGCACCAGCACGGCGCCGACCAGCTCGATGACGCTGCCGTACCAGCCCGGCCACGAGCCGAACGGGACGGCGGTGCCCTGGCCGTCGATGCCGCCGAGGAAGCCCAGGCCCATCAGGCCGTGGACGCCGAACAGGAACGACACCACGACCCGGAAGGCGGCCAGGGTGACGTCGTTGAGCTTGGCGGTGCGGGCGTCGGCGGTGGTCTCGGTGGTGGTCATGTCCGGTCCCCTCTTCGGTGGTCTTGCCGAAGCGACGAACGGGGACCGGCCCGGATCGACACGTGCGCCGAACTTTTTTCTCAGGAGTTGACCTGGAGGGTGAAACGGCTGGTCGGGAGGGGTAGGACCTGCCCCTGGCGGAAGAAGCGGACGGTGCGCGGGTCCTCCGCCTCGGCCCGCATCGCCTCCAGGTCGGCCCGCGTGGGCTCGCGGGCGACGGACGGGCCGGGCCGGTGGTCCAGGGGCGGCGCGGGCGGCAGGTGCTCGTCGGGCAGCGGGGGCCGGTCGAGCCACCAGGCGACCAGGCCGGGCGTGTCGGGCACGTCCCGCGGGTAGCACTCGCCGGGCCACACGTAGGGCAGGTCGTCGGGCACGCCGGGGAACATCGGGCCGTAGTGCTCGGGGTCCTTGCGGATCAGCGACGACTGGTGGCTGCGGTGCAGCTCCTCGTCACCCAGCCACGGCGGCAGCAGCCCCTCGGTCAGGCACCACGACCAGGTCGGCTCGTAACCGCCGGTGTAGTCGAGCAGGACGGCCCGCACGCCGTCTCGGTGACCGCGCCGCCGCCACTCGTCGCACACCGCGACCCCGTAGGCGACCAGGGCGGGGGTGAAGCCGCGCCACATCAGCACGGCCGGGTGGCGCTTCCAGCCGTACTCGGGCCAGACCAGGGCGCGGAGGACCTGGAGCGTCTCCACGCGCTGCTTGCCCAGCCGCCGCGTGTCCAGGGCGGCCGCGCTTCGGCCGAACGTCGGGCACGGCAGGAACGTCTGCACCCGTGCCGTCTACCCCGGGCGGGGCGGGGGCAAGCGGATGTCGCCGCATCGGGTGGTCACCGGGCGGGTCGTTAGCCTGGTCGGGTGGAGTTCCAGCGGGCCCGGCGGCCGGAGCAGGTGGCGCAGCGGCGGCGCGCGATCCTCGACACGGCGCGCCGGCTGCTGCGCGAGCGGCCGGTGGCGGAGATCAGCCTGCGCGAGCTGAGCGACTGCGTGGGGCTGGCCAAGTCGAACGTGCTGCGGTACTTCGACAGCCGGGAGGCGGTGTTCCTGGAGGTCCTGGACGGGGAGTGGGGCGCCTGGCTGGACGAGCTGGAGGGACGGCTCGACGGGGTCGGGGACCCGGTGGCGGTGGCGTCGGTGGTGGCGGCCTCGCTGGTGGCGCGACCGCTGCTGTGCGAGCTGGTCAGCGGGATGGCCGGGGTGCTGGAGCGCAACGTCTCGGTGGAGTCGGCCCGGGGGTTCAAGGCGCGGGCGGGGGTGCACTCGGGGCGGTTGGCCGGGTTGGTGCGGGAGCGGGTGCCGGGGGTCGGGGAGGCCGGGGCGCGGCACTTCGCGCACGCCGTGCTGGTGATCACGGCCGGGCTGTGGCCGCACGCCAACCCGACCGAGGCGGTGGCCCGGGTGATGCGGGAGCTGGGGTCGCCGGGGGCGGCCGAGGTGTTCGCGACGGGGTTGCGGGAGTTCCTGGTCAACCAGTTGGCGGGGCTGGTGGCGCGGTCGACCGGGTGAGAGGGGGCGGCGGGTGCTGGACGTGGTGGTGGTCGGCGGCGGGGCGATGGGGTCGGCCGCCGCGTGGCAGCTGGCCGCGCGCGGGGCCGAGGTGGTGCTGGTGGAGCGGTTCGGGCCGGGGCACGTGTTCGGGGCCTCGCACGGCGCCTCGCGGATCTTCCGGCTGGTCTACGACGACCCGCTCTACGTCCGGTTCGCGCTGGAGGCGTCGGCGCTGTGGCGCGAGCTGGGTGACGTGCTGACCGAGACCGGGGGTATCGACCACGGGGCGTTCGGCGCCCTGCCCGAGGTGTTGGCGGCGGCCGGGTCGCCCGGTCGGCTGCTGTCCGCCGGTGAGGCGGGGGAGCGGTGGCCGGGGTTCCGGTTCGACGGGCCGGTGTTCTTCCACCCGCAGTCCGGGCGCATCCACGCCGACCGGGCCGTGACCGCGCTTCAGGGTGCCGCCGAACACCACGGGGCCGTCGTCAGGCACCGGACGCGCGTGGTGGAGGTCCGGCCCCTGGGGAACAGCGTGGAGGTGGTCACCGAGGGCGGGGTCCTGCGTGCCCGGCGGGCCGTGGTGGCGGTGGGTGCCTGGACGCGCAAGCTGCTGGGGGACCTGATACCGCTGACCGTCACCGAGGAGCAGCCCGCGCACTTCGCGCCGCTGGCCGACCGGGAGTGGCCCTCGTTCATCCACCACCGGACGGGAACGGTCTACGGGCTGGCCACGCCGGGTGAGGGCGTGAAGGTCGGCCTGCACGGCGGCGGCCCGGTCGTCGACCCCGACCGGCGCTCCTTCCAGCCCGAACCGACCCGGCTCGCCGCCCTCCGCCGGTACGTCCGCGACTGGCTGCCCGGCCTGGACGCCGACGCGGTCGAGCCGATCCACTGCACCTACACCTCCACCCCCACCGGCGACTTCGTGCTGGACCGCCGCGGCCCGCTGGTCGTCGCCGCCGGGTTCTCCGGCCACGGGTTCAAGTTCACGCCCGCCGTGGGGCGGGTGCTGGCCGACCTCGTGCTCACCGACGCCGCGCCGGAACCGCGCTGGGTTATTCCCGTTCCCCGAAAACGTCCCACGGTGTGATCAGGCCCCCGCGCCCTCCCGGTCCCGGCGCAGAATCCGGGATGAGGACGGAGGGGGTGCGATGGGGAACGAACTGCACTTGGCCGTGGCCCTGGAGGGCGACGGGGTCACCCCGGACTACTGGGTGGACCTGGTGCGCGAGGCCGAACGGGGCCTGCTGGACCTGGTGACGCTGGACGGCTCGCTGGACCCGGTGCTCGTCGCGTCCCGGGTCGCGCCGCTGACCTCGCGCATCGGCCTGGTGCCCGCGGTGGTCGCCACGCACACCGAGCCGTTCCACGTGTCCAAGGCCATCGCCACGCTGGACTACGTCAGCCAGGGGCGGGCGGGGGTGTGGGTGCGCGTCTCGGAGGACCCCGCGGAGGCGAGGCTCTTCGGGCGGCGCGAGATCTCCGCGGAGACCCGGGACGGGTTGGTGGCCGAGGCCGGCGACCACGTCGAGGTGCTGCGCCGGCTGTGGGACAGCTGGGAGGACGACGCGGAGATCCGGGACGTCGCCACCGGGCGGTTCGTCGACCGCGACAAGCTGCACTACATCGACTTCGAGGGCCGGTACTTCAGCGTGAAGGGGCCGTCCATCACGCCGCGGCCGCCGCAGGGGCAGCCGCTGGTCGCGGCGTCGTCGGGCGAGGCCGGTGGGGTCGACCTGGTGTTCACCACGTCGCCCGACGAGGCGGCGCGGTCGCCGCACCACTTCGTCGACCACGTGGTGTCCGGCCGGTCCGCTCCCGGTGAGGTCGCCGACCTGGTGGCCGAGTGGCACGCGGCAGGGGTGCGCGGGGTCCGGTTGCGGCCCGAGAGGCTGCCCGACGACCTGTCGCTGATCGTGTCCGACGTAGTGCCGCTGCTCCAGGAGCGGGGCGTGTTCCGCACCGAGTACACCGCCACCACGCTGCGCGGTCACCTCGGCCTGCCCCGGCCCGCCAACCGCTACGCCGCCTGAGAGAGGAGCCGCGTGATGCCCAAGAAGCAGGTCCACCTCGCCGCGCACTTCCCCGGCGTCAACAACACGACCGTGTGGAGCCACCCCGACGCGGGCAGCCACATCGAGTTCTCCTCCTTCGCCCACCTCGCCCGCACCGCCGAGCGCGCGAAGTTCGACTTCTTCTTCCTCGCCGAGGGACTGCGCCTGCGCGAGCAGGCCGGGAAGATCTACGACCTGGACGTGGTGGGCCGGCCCGACACGTTCACCGTGCTCTCCGCGCTGGCCGCCGTGACGGAACGGCTCGGGCTGGCCGGGACGATCAACTCCACGTTCAACGAGCCCTACGAGGTGGCGCGGCAGTTCTCCACGCTCGACCACCTGTCGGGCGGGCGCGCCGCGTGGAACGTGGTGACCTCCTGGGACGCCTTCACCGGCGAGAACTTCCGGCGCGGCGGCTTCCTGCCGCAGGAGCAGCGCTACGAGCGGGCCAAGCGGTTCCTGGACGCGGCGACGGTGCTGTTCGACTCCTGGCGCGACGGCGGCGAGTTCGCCTACCGCGACGAGCACTTCGACATCTCCGGCCGGTTCGACCTGCCGCGCTCGCCGCAGGGCAGGCCGGTGATCCTCCAGGCGGGCGACTCCGACGAGGGCCGCGAGTTCGCCGCCGCCAAGGCCGACGCGATCTTCTCCCGCCACGCCGGCCTGGAGGAGGGCCGGGCGTTCCACGCCGACGTCAAGGGCAGGCTGGCCAAGTACGGGCGGCGGCCGGAGGACCTGGTGGTGCTGCCTGCGGCGACGTTCGCGCTCGCGGACACCGACGCCGAGGCGCACGAGCTGGCCCACGAGGTGCGCCGGCAGCAGGTCAGCGGGCAGACCGCCATCAAGGTGCTCGAACAGCTCTGGAACGCCGACCTGTCCGACCACGACCCGGACGGCCCGCTGCCCTCGTTCGACCCGGTCGTGGGCGGCGACCACATCGCGCAGGGACGCGCCAGCGTGCGCATGCACCGCGACCCGATCGCGGTGGCGACCAAGTGGCGCGAGCTGGCCGAGGCGAAGAAGCTCTCCATCCGCGAGCTGGTCATCGAGACCAGCGCCAAGCAGACGTTCATCGGCTCGCCCTCGACCATCGCCGGGCAGATCGACGACCTGGTGCAGGCCGACGCGGCCGACGGGTTCATCCTCGTGCCGCACGTGACGCCGGTCGGGCTCGACGACTTCGCCGACCGCGTGGTGCCGCTGCTCCAGGAGCGCGGCGTGTTCCGCACCGAGTACACCGGGCCGACGCTGCGCGACCACCTCGGCCTGGCTCCCCTGTAGCGCGGCCGGCCCCTAGGGTGCTCAGGTGTGAAGGCACTCGTGGTTCGCGGCGGCTGGGACGGGCACTCGCCGGTGGAGGCGACGGACGCGTTCCTGCCGTTCCTGCGCTCGTCGGGGTTCGCGGTGGACGTGTCGGACTCGCTGGAGGTCTACAACTCGTCGCTGCCCGCCTACGACCTGGTCGTGCAGTGCTGGAGCGACGGTGAGCTGACCGAGGAGCAGTTCGGGTGCCTGGAGGGCGCGGTGCGGTCGGGCACCGGGCTGGCCGGGTGGCACGGCGGGCTGGTGGACGCGTTCCGGCACTCGCGCGGCTACATGCGGATGGTGGGCGGGCAGTTCGTGGCCCACCCCGGCGACTTCGTGGAGCACCGCGTGGACGTTGTGTCGACGCACCCGGTGGTGGCGGGGGTGCGGGGGTTCACGGTGCGGACCGAGCAGTACTGGGTGCTGACGGACGGGTTGAACGACGTGCACGCGACCACCACGTTCGCTCCCGAGGACCCCTGGCACGCGCCGCTGACGGTGCCGGCGGTGTGGACTCGGCGGTGGGGAGCCGGGCGGATCTTCGCCTGCACGCTGGGGCACGCGCCGCAGGACCTGGCGGTGCCCCAGGTGCGGACGATGGTCGAGCGGGGGATGTTGTGGGCGGCCGGTCGTAGCTGACGCTAGGGGCGCGGGGTGGTGGCGAGGAAGGCGCGCCACGCGGACGCGGGGAAGGTCAGCTGTGGGGTGGTGTTCTTGGAGTCCCGCACGCCGACGACCTCCGGGGTGAAGGCCACCTCTACGCAGTTCGTGTTCTCGCCCTCGCTGTAGCTGCTCTTACGCCACCGCATCGCCTCCGGACTCACGCTGTTCCTCCCGCAGTCGGTCGTAGCGGCCCGCCCAGTCGGCGAACACCGACCGCGATTCTCCCTCACTCAGCGCCACCCGGTCGAGATCCTCGCAGCACTGGTAGAACCCGAAGGTGGTGTCCGGAGAGTCCGAGAACACCCCCGCCGTCCCGATGTTGGAGTACGAGACCGGCGCGTGCTCGGCGAAGGTCATGAACGTGAAGGGCACGTCCAGCGAGCCGGGCAGGGCGACCGCGAAGGGCACCAATCGCACCCCGCCGCGGAACAGCAGTTGCAGCATCTGCTCGTACATCACCTGAGGGCCGCCCGATACCCGCATCAAGGCCGCCTCGTGGATGAAGAAGCGACCCTGTGGCGGCTGGGGCTTGTCGAAGATCTTCTGCCGCTTCATTCGCTGGGCTACGCAATACTCCCCCTGCGGGGTGCGCATGAGCCCGCGAGCGTAATCCGCCGTTTGCAGCAATCCGGGAATCGCGATGATCTCGTAGGACCAGATGACCTCAGCGGTCTGCTCGTGGATGAGCAGCGCGCGCAGGTCGTCGGGCATCGCCGGCTCGTGCGAGCGGACCAGGTGTCCCGTGTTCTGCTCCTGGGCCAGCTTCATGATGTGCTTGTAAGTCTCCTGGTCAGCGTGCAGGTGGCCGACGTACCGGGCTATGTCCACCTCGCTCGCCCCACGGGTACCGCGTTCCACCTTCGACAGCCTCCCGGGTGACCAGCCCATCTCGGCCGCGAAGGCGTTGAACCTGGCGGTGGACCGGTACCGGGCCCTGCGGAGGGCGTCACCGAGTTCGCGACTGAGCGCGTTCGACGAACGTGAGTCCATGGGGGCACGCTAGGACCACCTGTCCAGCCGTTTCCACCTTCAACCAGGAATTCCGCCCCAAGGGATTACTGCGGTACAGCTTGGCAACTATTAGTAATTTCGGGTTTTTGGACTGGGCCATTGTTGCGCGTGCGCGGCAATGGCGGGGGCGGGCGGAGGCGTTCACCCACAGGTGGGGTAGTCGCGGTGCCGGCCGGCGGCGGTAGCGGGGTGGTGGTGCTGTCAGGGGGCGGTCCCGCCGCGGGGCGGGGCCACGTCACCGCCACCGGAGTGATCATGCGAGACCTGACCCGCCGACGCGTCGCCGGCCTGTTCGCCACCTGCGTCGCGACCGCCGCCCTGGGCGCACCGCCCGCCACCGCCGCGCCCGCGGCCAAGTGGGCGGCCCTGGGCGACTCCTACACCGCCGGGGTGTTCATCGGCGCTCCGAGCCCCTCCCTGGGCAGCGGCGAGCGGGACGGTTGCGACCGCACCAGCGGCTCCTACCCCGACCTGGTCGGCCGCGCGCTGTCCGCGAACCCGCCCTCGGGCCGGGCGGTCGAGCTGACCGACGTCAGTTGCGGCGGCGCCACCGTGGCCGAGATCGGCGAGAGCCGGCAGACCCCGATCAGCCCGGTCCAACCGCCGGCGGACGGCTGGCCGGCCGTGGCCGCCCAGGTCGAACGCGCGGAACTGGGCGTGGACACCGAGGTCGTCACGATCGGCGTCGGCGGAAACAGCCTGCCGGTGTCCACGGTGCTGATCTCGTGCCTGGTCGCCGGCGTCGGGCAGCCCGACGACGCGACCCCCTGCCGGGACGCCTACGAATCCCAGGGCACGTTCTTCGACCCCGAGTCGATCCACGACAAGTACGACCGGGTCACCAGGGAGTACGCCGCCATGCTGCAAGCGGTGACGTTCCAGGCCCCGGGGGCCGAGCTGATCACCGTCGGCTACCCCACCGTCTTCCCCGACGACCCCGCCACCTGCGACCGCCGGGACACCACCGAGCTGGCCGCCCGGGTCGAGGGCTTCGGCGTGCTCTCGGCCACCCACGGCGACATCGCCTGGATGCGCGAGGTCCTCGCCCACCTGAACGAGATCATCGAGGGGGTCACCGAGCTGTCCGGCGGCACCTACGTCGACGCCGCCGGTCCGAGCCGCGGCCACGACGTGTGCACGTCGGCGGCCGAGAAGCACGTGGAGGGGATCTGCGGCCAGGCCGAGGACTACTGGCCCGCCGAGCTGCCCCTCGGCCAGTTCACCCTGACGTGCGCGGACGGCGAGCGGGCCACGCTGGTGCACCCCAACGCCGCCGGTCACGCCACCACCGCCGGCGCGGTCGAAGCCGCCGTCCGCGCGGCGCTGGGCTGACCCCGCGGGCAGGGCCGGGCCGCGCGAAGGCCCGGCCCCCGGAGCTCAGGCCCCTTCGGCCGGCAGTGGCGCGGGTTCCGAGTCCGCCAGGTTCTCCGGCAGCCGCAGCCCCTCGTGCAGGGGCACCAGCTCGGACTGGAGCACCAGCGCCGCCCCGCCGATCGCGGACGCGGTGGCGGCGGAGCGCGACAGCCGGACGTCCACCCCGTGCGCGGCCCGGGAGAAGAACGCCCGGTCCAGCTCGTCGCGCACCACGGGCAGGTACACCGACCCGGCGATGGCGAAGCTGGGCCCGGTCAGGACCAGCACCTCCAGGTCCATGATGTTGGCCAGCGTGCGCGCGGCCGTGGCGACGCAGCGGGCCGAGCGCTCCAGGATGGCCAGCGCGGACGGCTCGCCGCGCCGGGCCGCCCGGCTGACCGCCGCGAAGTCCGAGGACACCGACCGCGACCGCCCGGTCAACCCGGCGGACCGGGCCAGCACCGGGTCGGCGCGGGCGGCGGCCACCACGGCGGCGGGCCCGGCCATGACCTCCACGCAACCGCGCGCCCCGCACCAGCACTCGGGGCCGTTGGCGTCCACGCAGATGTGCCCGACCTCGCCGGCGTTGCCGCTGCTGCCCCGGTAGGCCACCCCGTTGATCACCAGGCCGGCGCCGATGCCGGTGCCCATGTAGAGCGCCGCCGCCGTGCCGCCGATACCACCGGACCAGTGCTCGCCCAGGGCGGCGGCGGTGGCGTCGTTGTCCAGCACGACGGGCAGGTTGGTGGCCTGCTCCAGTGCCTGGTGCAGGGGGAAGTCCTCCCACTTGCGCATGGACGGCGGGGTCAGGCCGATGCCGGCGGTCGAGCTGAACGGGCCGGGGGAGACCAGGCCGAGGCCCAGGACGCGGTTGCGCTCGACGCCCACGCCGTCGATCAGGGTGCCGACCTCGTCGGCCATGCGCGTGACGACGGTCCCCGGCTCGGCCGCGCCCGCGCCCGCCCGGGAGATGCGGGCCACCACGGACCCGCCGAGGTTGGTCAGCACGTAGGTGATGCCCGCGTGGTCCAGGTGCACGCCCACGGCGTAGCGCGCCGAGTGGTTGAGCTGGAGGAGCACCCGCCGCTTGCCGCCGGTGGACTCGGCGCGGCCGGTCTCGACCACGAGGCCCTCGTCGATGAGCTTGCGGACGACCGTGGAGATCGTCGCGCCGGTGAAGCCCGTGGCGTTGATCAGGCCGACGCGGCTGATCGTCCCGGCAGCGCGGATCACGTCGAGCACGGCGGCCTTGCTGCTCGCGTGGTGCGTCGCCCGCGCAGGTCCGCTCACGTGGGCCCTCCGTCTTGGTTCGCTCGTCGGACGAAGGGTAGCAACTTGACCCGCAGATGAAGCGGAAGTGTTGACTTCGTTTCTTCGTTGACTTAACAATCTGCCTCAACGCGGGACCGCGGCCGGTCTCGGGCCACGAGAGGAATCAACGATGTTCCTGAAGGCAAAGCGCTTCTTCCGGGCGCGCACGGCAGCGGCCGGCCTGGCCGCCGTCGCCGTGCTGGCGACCGCCTGCGGCGGCGGGTCGAACAACGCCGGCAGCGAGAACGCGGACACGCTCGTCGTCTACACGGGGCAGTCCGGTGACTGGCAGGTCAACTTCAACCCGTTCTCGCCGACCATGCTGGAGGGACCCGGCACGATCTTCGAGCCGCTGTTCTTCTTCAACAACGTCCGCGACGTCGAGCCGCGCCCCCGCCTGGGCAAGACCTTCACCTGGAACGCCGACGGCACCAAGCTGGACGTGGAGCTGCGCGACGACGCCAAGTGGACCGACGGCGAGAAGTTCACCGCCGAGGACGTCGTGTTCACCCTCGACATGGTCAAGAACAACCCGTCCATGAACGGCACCGGCTACAAGGGCACGGCCACCGCGGTCGACGACACGCACGTCTCCATCACCTTCGCCGAACCCTCCTACATGGAAGGGCCGCAGGTGCTCGGCCGCATCTACATCGTGCCGCGGCACAAGTGGAAGGACCTGGCCACGCCGGCCACCGACGTCATCAGGGAGCCGGTGGGCACGGGGCCGTTCCAGCTCGCCGACTTCAAGGCGCAGGCGTTCACCCTCAAGGCCAACCCCGGCTACTGGGGCGGCGAGCCCGCGCTGAAGAACATCCGCTACGTGGCGCTGTCGGGCAACCAGTCCGGTGAGGCGGCGCTGCGCCAGGGCCAGATCGACTGGCAGACCGGCCCGGTGCCGGACATGGCCAACATCGAGAAGAACTACCCCGGCTACAAGGGCATCACCGTCCCGCTGAACCAGGTCGCGCTGTTCACCTGCTCGAACGCCGAGCTGGGCTGCCAGGGCCCGCAGACCGACGTCGCGGTCCGCAAGGCGATCTACTACGCGATCAACCGCACCCAGATCAACCAGCTCGCCTTCGAGAACACCGCGAGCGAGATCTCCCCCGGCTTCGCCCTGGTGGAGCGCGACAAGGCCGTCGTGTCGACCAAGCTCCAGGAGCGCACCGCGCCGATGCAGCCCGACACCGCCAAGGCCACCGCCCTGCTGGAGGGCGCGGGCTACGCCAAGGGCGCCGACGGCATCTACGCCAAGGACGGCAAGCCGGTGTCGATGACCCTCAAGGTGGTGGCCGGCTGGACCGACTACATCACCGCCGTGGAGACGATGGCCCAGCAGCTCCAGCAGGTCGGCATCAAGGTCACCGCGCAGCAGGTGTCGTGGAACGAGTGGTCCGACGCGCGCGGCCGCGGCCAGTACGAGCTGCTGATCGACTCGCTGCACCAGGGCCCGGCGCCCGACCCGTTCTACAACGCCTCCTACTTCTTCAGCACCGCCACCACGGCCAAGGTCGGCGAGGTCGCCAACCCGAACTTCGCCCGCTTCTCCAACCCGGCGGTGGACCAGGCGCTGACCTCGCTCAAGGGCGTGGACCCGGAGGACGACGCCGCCCGGCAGCCGTACTTCGACACCATCCAGACCGAGATCGAGAAGTCGATCCCGTACATCCCGGTCCTGACCGGCGGCACCACCAGCGAGTACAACGCCAAGAAGTTCACCGGCTGGCCCTCCGAGGACGACCTCTACGCGTTCCCGGCCGTCTGGGCGCGCCCGGAGCACTCGGAGATCTTCCTGAAGCTCAAGCCGGCCGGGCAGTGACCGGGACCTAGGGACCGATTGGCGGACCGATGAGGTACTACGCCCGAAAGTTCGCGTTCTACCTGGTCGCCTTCTGGGCGGCGCTGACGCTGAACTTCTTCATCCCGAGGCTGATGCCGGGCAACCCGGTGGACATCCTCATGGCGAAGCTCGCGCAACGGGGCGGGACCGTGGACCCGTCGGCCCGCAGGGCGTACGAGCTGCTGCTCGGCGGCGACAGCGGCGACCCGCTCCTCCAGCAGTACCTGTCGTACCTGGACAACATGTTCCGGGGCGACCTCGGCGTGTCGGTGTCGTCGTTCCCGACGCCGGTGTCGGAGATCATCGGGCAGGCCCTGCCCTGGACCCTGGTGCTGGTGGGCATCGCGACGTTCCTGTCGTTCGCCCTCGGCATCGCCCTGGGCACGTTCGTCGGCTGGCGGCGCGGCACCTGGCTGGACGGCCTGGTGCCCGCCACCACCGTGCTCGCCGCCGTGCCGTACTTCTGGCTGGCGCTGATCCTGGCCGCGGTGCTGGCGGCGGGCCTGGGCTGGTTCCCGCTGCTCGGCGGCTACGACGTGGTGCTCACGCCGGGCTGGGACGGCGAGTTCATCGGCTCGGCGATCTACCACGGCACGCTGCCCGCGCTGACCATCGTCATCTCCTCGGTCGGCGGCTGGCTGCTGGGGATGCGCAACATGATGGTGTCCACCACGGCCGAGGACTACGTGCTGACCGCCAGGGCCAAGGGCCTGCGCGACTCGCGGATCATGGTCAAGTACGCGGCCCGCAACGCGGTGCTGCCGTCCGTGGCCGGGTTCGCGATCTCGCTGGGCTTCGTGGTGTCCGGCTCGGTCATCACCGAGCAGGTGTTCTCCTACCCGGGCATCGGCTCCAAGCTGCTCCAGGCCGTGCAGAACAACGACTACGCGCTGATGCAGGGCATCTTCCTGGTGATCACCGTCGCCGTGCTCGGCGCGAACCTGCTGGTGGACCTGCTGTACGCCGTCATCGACCCGCGCACCCGCGTCGGCGGCTGAGGAGGAGGACGTGGTGACCGATCTCAGTCCCGCCACCGTGGAACCGCCCGTGCGGCGCGGGCGGTCCGCCCTGCGGTCGATGCTGCCGCGCTGGTCGCCCAAGCTGGGCGTCGGCCTCGGCCTGATCGTGGCGATCACGCTGTTCGGCCTGGTCGGGCCGCTGCTGCTGGGCGACCCGAACACCATCCGCGACCTCGGCCTGACCTCGCCGGGCGGCGAGTTCCCGCTCGGCACGACGCTGACCGGGCAGGACGTGCTGGCCCAGTTGGCGAGCGCGACCCGGGGTTCGCTCTACATCGGCCTGCTGGTCGGCGTGATGGCCACCGCGCTGTCGGCGCTGTTCGGCATCGTCGGCAGCTACGTCGGCGGGTACGTCGACGAGGCGTTCTCGCTGTTCTCCAACGTCATGCTGGTCATCCCCGGCCTGCCGCTGGTGATCGTGATCTCCGCGTTCGTGCCCGCCGACCAGCGCGGCTCGTGGACCATCGCGGTGGTGCTGGCCATCACCGGCTGGGCGGCCTCGGCCCGGGTGCTGCGCGCCCAGACGCTGTCGCTGCGCAACCGCGACTACGTGGCGGCGGCCAAGGTGTCCGGCGAGAAGCCGTGGCGCGTGATCACCGTGGAGATCCTGCCCAACCTGCTGCCGCTGCTGGCCTCGCAGTTCGTGTTCGCGGTGATCTACGCGATCCTGAGCGAGGCGGGCCTGTCGTTCCTGGGGCTGGGCGCGTCCAACTCGCAGACCCTGGGCACGATGCTCTACTACGCCCAGAACGGCTTCGCGCTCCAGCGCGAGGCGTGGTGGTGGTTCGTGCCGCCGGGGTTGATCATCGCGCTGTTCGGGTGCGGCCTGGCGCTGGTGAACTTCAGCATCGACGAGATCATCAACCCCAAGCTGCGGGACATCCCCCGCAGGGCGTCGGAGGAGCCGGAGCGGGCCCCGGAGCCGGCGGAGCGCGCCGACGACGTGGTGCTGACCGTGCGGGACCTGTCCGTGGTCTACCAGGTGGGCACGCCCGTGCACGCGGTCAAGGACGTGTCGCTGACGCTGCGGCGGGGCGAGATCCTGGGGCTGGCCGGCGAGTCCGGGTGCGGCAAGACGACCCTGGCCTACGCGGTCAACCGGCTGCACCGGCCGCCGGCCGAGGTGACCGGCGGGTCGGTGACCTTCCACGACCGCTCCGGGGACGACGTCGACGTGCTGGCGCTGACGCCCGGCGAGCTGCGGGAGTTCCGCTGGTCGAAGCTGTCCATGGTCTTCCAGGGCGCGATGAACGCCCTCAACCCGGTGCTGACCGTCCGGGCGCAGCTGGAGGACGTGCTCACCACGCACCGGCCGGAGATGACCAGGGCGCAGCGCAGGGCCCGCTGCGAGGAGGTGCTGAAGCTGGTCGGCGTGGACGTGCGGCGGTTGCGCTCCTACCCGCACGAGCTGTCCGGCGGCATGCGGCAGCGCGTGATGATCGCGATGGCGCTGCTGCTCGACCCGCAGGTCATGATCATGGACGAGCCGACCACCGCGCTGGACGTGGTGGTGCAGCGCGGCATCCTGCGCGAGATCCTGCGGCTGCGCGACGAGATCGGCTTCGCCGTCCTGTTCATCACCCACGACCTGCCGCTGCTGCTGGAGCTGGCCGACCGCATCGCGGTGATGAAGGAGGGCGAGGTCGTCGAGTACCGGGGCGCGCGGGAGATGTACGAGGACCCGGAGCACCCGTACACGCGGCAACTGCTCGACTCGTTCCCCAGCCTGACCGGCGAGCGCGGCGCGTTCGTCCGCTCGGGTGAGCCCGCTGGTTCCGGAGGTGCCCTGTGACCACGTTGGAAGCACGCGACCTGGTCAAGGACTTCCACGTCCGGGTGGGCCTCAAGCGGGTGAAGCTGCGGGCGGTGGACCACGTGTCGTTCACCCTCACGCCGGGGCGCACGGTGGCGCTGGTCGGCGAGTCCGGGTCGGGGAAGTCCACCATCGCCCGGATGATCTCGCGGTTGGAGAAGCCGACCTCGGGGTCGATCGCGGTGACCGACGACGGCGGGGCGCGGGTGCCCGACCGGGCGTACCGGGACCACGTGCAGATGGTGTTCCAGGACCCGTTCGCCTCGCTCAACCCGTTCCACACCATCGCCCACCACCTGGAGCGACCGCTCAGGCTGCACGGCAGGCCGCACGGGTGGGACGAGGTGGTCCGGCTGCTGGAGCGGGTGTCGCTGCCCGGCCGCGACGTGGCCCACCGCCGCCCGCACGAGCTGTCGGGCGGTCAGCGGCAGCGCGTGGCCATCGCGCGGGCGCTGGCACCGGGCGCGAAGGTCGTGGTGGCCGACGAACCGGTGTCGATGCTCGACGTGTCGATCCGGCTGGGCGTGCTCAACCTGCTGGCGCGGTTGCAGCGCGAGGAGGAGCTGGCCGTCCTCTACATCACGCACGACCTGGCCACGGCCCGGCACTTCTCCGACGACGTCCTGGTGCTCTACAAGGGGCGGGTGGTCGAGCGGGGACCCGCCGACGACGTGATCCTCAACCCGCAGCACCCGTACACGAAGATCCTGGCGTCCGCCGCGCCGAACCCGGACGCCCGGGGCCGCTCGCTGGCCATCGACCCGGCCGAGGTCGAGCGGGCCGGCGCCGCCGCCGCGTACGACCACACCACGCGGCGCTGGGAGGACGTGGCGACGTGACGCCTCGGCCCACCGGTCTCGCGGCCGGTGGGCCGGTCTCCCGGGGCTCAGAGGAGCGTGAACGTCCAGGTGTAGGCGGGCGCGAGGGGGTTGACCGGTGCGTCGACGCCGAGCGCCTGCCCGAGGTCGACGGCCGCGGTCGACAGCACCGCGGAGGGGGTGTTGTACGGCTTGACCGCGTAGACGCCCCCGGCCGCGACGACGTACCGCTCCCATTTCTGGCCGGGGAGGGCGTTGTCGCACGCCCGCATGGCGAGGGCGTAGCCGAACAGGCCGGCTTGGGACTCGAAGCACAGGCCGGGGTTGCTCAGGGCGTGGATCTGCTTGGTCAGCAGGTCGTAGACCAGCTGCTGGCCCGTGTCGAGGGTGGCGCAGTTGTTGCGGATCGCGACCCAGAAGCTCCGCACGTACTCGACGTCGGCGCACCCGCCCTGGGAGGTGAGCAGCTTGAACGTGCCGGTCGGCAGGTCGTCCGCGCGTGCGGTCGGCGCGACGGCGACCGTGCCCGCCAGGGCGAGCACGAGCGTGGCCGCGCACGCCGCGAGGCGGTGGGCCGGGCGGGCACCGGCGCCGGCCGCCCGTCCGGCACCCTTCGGTGCGGTCTCGGTGTTCATCGTGGGCTCCTCCGTCCGGCTTGTCCCGGAGTCAGGTGATGGTGATGTCGACGGTGACGCTGCCGTCGTCGGCGGACACGGTGTAGGAGCCGTTGCCGGAGAAGTCCTTGGTGCTGCGGGCGAGGAAGTCGTCGCCGCTGAGCAGGTCGTACTCGTCGACCCAGAAACCGACGCTCGCGATGTCGGCCGCGGTGAAGGGCAGGTTCATGGTCGCGGCGGCGGTGCTGCGGGCCGGGGTGGAGTTGCCCTGGTTCTGCTGGGTCCAGATCCGGAAGTGGCGGCCGTCCTTGAGGTTCAGGCTGATCGAGCCGTAGGGGTTGGGGTCCGTCTCGCCGGGGTTGTTGAAGTGGAACCTGAACTCGGCGCGTGCCTTGACCTGCGGGAAGGGCGGGGCGGCCTTGGTCGAGGCGTAGTCGGTGCCCTTGAGCCCGTACCAGAGGTCACCGATGGGGCGGGCGTCGGTCAGCGGCTTCCACTCGTCGAGGTCGAAGTGCAGGACCTTGTCGCCCTTGACGAAGTAGCACTGCCGCTTGTTGGGGCCGCCCAGGGCCACCGGGGGGATGATGCGGTACACCACCGCGTCGAGGTCCCGGTCGAAGCCCGCGGCCCGCAGGCCGGGCCACTTGTCCCCGATGCTGAACGGGCCCCCGGACACCCGGTCGGCGCGCGGGTCGTAGGTGATGTACTTGTCGCCCTTGAAGAACAGGTAGGTGTCCTCGAAGATCGACATGCCGGCGTCGCGGTGGTCCAGGAAGGCGGCGTCGATGTCCCGGTCGAACCCGGCGTCCTTCATGCCCGGCCACCACTGGCCGATGTCGAGGGGGCCGTAGATGATCTGCTCGTTCTGGAAGTCGTAGCGCACGTACTGGTCGCCCTTGAAGATGTAGATGTACTCCTGCTCGGGCGGCGGCACGAGCCTCGTGGGGTCCGGGCGGTAGGAGAACGGGACGGCGGCGTCGATCGCGTCGGCGAACTGGGTGTCGCGCAGGCCGGGCCAGCCCGCGTCGATGCCCCGCGGACCGACGCGGATGACGTTGTCGGTGAGGCTGTAGGACACGTACTGGTTCCCGAGGAACATGTAGGTGTCCCACTTGAGTTGGGATCGGCTCAGGACGGCCTGGATGGTCATGGTTGCTCCCGGTGTCGAAGCACCGCCGAAGGTGGTTTTTCGAAACAATGGCCCGCATATTCGGGCGGAAACCAAGGTAGCACCGGGCGGAACGGCGTTATAAGCAACCATAAGGGTGAAGCAAAAAAGTGCGAGGAAGTCTCGGGTTGGCCTGTCGTGCGGTGCTCTTCACCAGGGAGTATGCTCTGCCGGCCCTTGGCGCGGTGGCGCGATTATTACGCCCGAGAAGGTATTGCGACGGCATTCCGCACATGTGCGGAATGCCGTCTTGGCGCCCTTCTGAATAATCGGTTCCAGGTGACGTGGGATCGGTGGGCGCGGGTGGCCGTGGCGGATTCCCCATTTCCGGTCGGGGCCCGGCGGCGCCCAGGGGTCGCACCGGGGTCGCCGGGGTGCCGCCTCGGCCCGGGTCGTGCGGTCCGCCCGCGCCCGCCCCGCCGGGGCGAAGCTCGTTGACTTACTTTAGTTGCTGGCGTAAGAATCGCCGTAGTTGTTGGCACACGGCAGAAACCCACCGGCCGCCACCGGGAGAAGAGGAACGATGAACCGCAGGACTCTGCACGACGGGTGGCGACTGAGCGCGGTGGGCGGGCCGGTGCCCGACGACCTCGCGGTGCGGCACGTCCCCGCCGAGGTGCCCGGCAGCACCCACCTCGACCTGCTCGCCGCCGGCCTCGTCCCCGAGCCGTACCTGGACTCCAACGAAACCGCGCTGGCGTGGATGCACCGCGTCGACTGGCGCTACGAGACGACCTTCGACGCCGAGGCCGCCCGGCCCGGCGAGTCGGTCGAGCTGGCCTTCGACGGCCTGGACACCGTCGCCGAGGTGGAGTTGAACGGCGCGCTGCTCGGCCGGACCGCCAACATGTTCCGCTCCTACCGCTTCGACGTGCGCGAGCACCTGCGCGACGGCGCCAACGAGCTGGTGGTCACCTTCCGCTCGGCCCTCGCCTACGCCGAGGAGCAGGAGCGGGCACTCGGCCGCCGCCCGCGCGCCTACCCGCACCCGATGAACGCGATCCGCAAGATGGCCTGCTCGTTCGGCTGGGACTGGGGCCCCGACCTCCAGACCGCCGGCATCTGGAAGCCGGTGCGGTTGGAGCGCTGGGCCACCGCGCGCCTGGCGGCGGTCCGCCCGCTGGTGACCGTGGTGGACGGCACCGGGCGGGTCGAGGTGCACGTGGAGGTCGACCGCGCCGACGACGCCGAGCTGACCGCGGTCGCGACCGTGGGCGGGGTCGAGGGCACCGCGCGGGTCGACGGGACCACGGCCGTGGTCACCGTGGAGGTGCCGGACGTCGAGCTGTGGTGGCCCGTCGGCCACGGCGCGCAGCCCCTGTACGACCTGGACGTCGTCCTCAAGGCGGACGAGGAGGTGGACCGGACCTCGCGCCGCGTCGGGTTCCGCACGATCACCGTGGACACCGAGCCCGACGAGGTCGGCAGCCCGTTCACCTTCGTGGTCAACGGGACGCGGATCTTCGCCAAGGGCGCCAACTGGATCCCGGACGACCACTTCCTCACTCGGATCACGCGTGACCGGCTCGCGCGCCGGGTGGACCAGGCCGTCGCGGCGAACATGAACATGCTGCGCGTCTGGGGTGGCGGCATCTACGAGTCGGACGACTTCTACGACGTGTGCGACGAGCGCGGCGTGCTGGTCTGGCAGGACTTCCTGTTCGCCTGCGCCGCCTACGCCGAGGACGCCCCGCTGTGGGAGGAGGTGGAGGCCGAGGCCCGGGAGAACGTCACCCGGCTGGTCTCGCACCCGTCCCTGGCGCTGTGGAACGGCAACAACGAGAACGTCTGGGGCTTCGCCGACTGGGGCTGGGCCGAGGAGCTGGCCGGCCGCACCTGGGGCCTGGGCTACTACACCGACCTGCTGCCCCGCGTCGTCGCCGAGCTCGACCCCACCCGGCACTACTCGCCCGGCAGCCCGTACAGCCCCGGCCGGGAGCACCCCAACGCCGAGACCCACGGCACCCGCCACGAGTGGGAGGTCTGGAACCGGGTCGACTACACCCACTACCGCGACCACGCGCCGCGGTTCTGCTCGGAGTTCGGCTTCCAGGGCCCGCCCACCTGGGCGACCCTGACCAAGTGGGTGCACGACGAGCCGATGACGCCGACCTCGCCCGCGTTCCTGCTGCACCAGAAGGCCGAGGACGGCAACGGCAAGCTCGACCGCGGCCTGGCGCCGCACCTGCCCGCGCCCGAGGCGTTCGAGGACTGGCACTGGGCGACCCAGCTCAACCAGGCCCGCGCGGTCGCCTTCGGCGTCGAGCACTTCCGCTCGCACTGGCCGCGCACCGCGGGCGCCCTGGTCTGGCAGCTCAACGACTGCTGGCCGGTCACCTCGTGGGCCGCCGTGGACGGTGAGGAGCGGCCGAAACCGCTGTACTACGCCCTGCGGCACGCCTTCGCGCCGCGGCTGCTGACCGTCCAGCCGCGGGACGGCCGGGACGCGCTGGTCGCGGTCAACGACACCGACGAGACCTGGTCCGGCGAGGTCGCGCTGTCCCGGCAGACCTTCGCGGGCGAGGAGCTGGCGGCGGTTAGACTCCCGCTCGACGTGCCGGCGCGGTCGGTGACGACGCTGGAGCTGGCGGACGAGCTGCTGTCGCCCGCGGACCCGAAGGGGGAGGTGCTGGTGGCGACCACGGCCGACGCGCGCGCCGCGCACCTGTTCCGGGAGGACCTGGAGCTGGCCTACGACCCCGAGCCGCTGACCACGCGCGTCGAGCGGGTCGACGGCGGCTACCGGGTCGACGTGACCGCGACGTCCTTCGCCCGCGACGTGACCCTGCTGGCCGACCGGGTCGCCGGGGACGCCGAGGTGGACGACGCCCTGGTGACGCTGACCGCGGGCGAGACCCACTCGTTCCTGGTGCGCACCGCCGCGACGCCGGCCGACCCGGACGAGCTGGTCGGGCCGCTGGTGCTGCGCAGCGCCAACGGCCTGTGCGCGGTGCGGGCGTGACCACCGGCTCCGTCGGCCTGGTCCTGGCCCGCCCCGCGCGGCTGCTGGGCGCGGAGCCGTTCTTCATGGAGTTCATCGCGGGCATCGAGGAGCGGCTGGCCGAGGACGACCGCTCCGTCCTGCTGCACGTGGTGGGCGCCCAGGACGCCGAGATCGCCGCCTACCGCAGGTGGGCGGCGGGGTCGGTGGTCGACGCGGTGGTGGTGGTCAACCGCACCGCGGACGACCAGCGGCCGCGGGTGCTGCGGGAACTCGGCCTGCCCGCGCTCTACGTGGGCGAGCCCGACGAGCTGGCCGTGCCCGCGGTGCGCAGCGACGACGCGGGTCCGGTGCGCGAGGCGCTGGCCTACCTGCTGGAGCTGGGCCACCGCCGCGTCGCGCGGGTCAGCGGGCCGGAAACCCTGCTGCACACCCGGGCCCGCACGGCGGCCCTGCTGGCGGGCTGCGCCGAGGCGGGCATCGAACCGGTGGTGCTGGAGGGCGACTACTCGGAGGAGACGGGCGCCAAGCTCACCGCGGCGCTGCTCGCCGCCGACGAGCCGCCCACCGCGATCCTCTACGACAACGACGTGATGGCCGTGGCCGGCCTGAACGTGGCCAAGGAACTGGGCGTCGCCGTGCCCGGGCAGCTCAGCCTGGTGGCGTGGGACGACTCCTCGCTGTGCCGGCTGGCCACGCCCGCGCTCACCACGATGAGCGTGGACGTGCACCAGTTCGGCGTCACCGTGGCGGAGTCGGTGCTGGAGCTGGTCGGCGGGCAGCCCGTCGCCGAGCGCTGGTCGCCGACCGCCACGCTCGTCCCGCGCCAGAGCACCGCACCGACCAGCTGAGGAAACCCATGACCCACCAGGCCGCCGGAGCGCGGTACGACGCCATGCCCTACCGCCGCTCCGGCCGCAGCGGGCTCAGGCTGCCCGCCGTGTCGCTGGGCCTGTGGCACAACTTCGGCCACGACCGCGACCTCGACCGCCAGCGCGCGATCCTGCGCCGCGCCTTCGACCTGGGCGTGACGCACTTCGACCTGGCCAACAACTACGGGCCGCCGCCCGGCAGCGCCGAGGAGAACTTCGGGCGGATCTTCGCCCGGGACTTCACCCCGTACCGGGACGAGATCCTGGTGTCCACCAAGGCCGGGTACTACATGTGGGAGGGCCCCTACGGCGAGTGGGGCTCGCGCAAGTACCTGGTCAGCTCGCTGGACCAGTCGCTCAGGCGCACGGGCCTGGACTACGTGGACATCTTCTACCACCACCGGCCGGACCCGGACACGCCCATCGAGGAGACCATGGCCGCGCTGGACCACGTGGTCCGGCAGGGCAAGGCGCTCTACGTCGGGATCTCCAACTACTCGGCCGAGCAGACGCTGGCAGCCGCCGCCGTGCTGCGCGAGCTGGGCACGCCGCTGCTGATCCACCAGCCGTCCTACTCGATGTTCAACCGCTGGGTCGAGGACGGGCTGCTGGCGGCGCTGGAGCAGGTCGGCGCGGGCAGCATCGCGTTCTCGCCGCTGGCGCAGGGCGTGCTGACCGACCGCTACCTCAACGGCATCCCGGAGGGGTCGCGGGCGGCGGGCTCCTCGCCGTTCCTCGACGCGGGCAGGCTCGACGAGGGGACGCTGGCGCGGGTGCGGGCGCTCAACGACATCGCGGGGGAGCGCGGGCAGACGCTGGCGCAGATGGCGATCGCGTGGGTGCTGCGCAACGTCACCTCGGCGCTGATCGGCGCGTCCAGTGTGGAGCAGTTGGAGGACAACGTCGCGGCCACCGCGAAGTTGGAGTTCGACGAGGCGGAGCTGGCGGAGATCGAGAAGCACTTGTGAGCGGTGCGGGGTCAGCCGCGCGGTGTCGTCGTAGTTGGTGTCGATGCCGACCACGTTCTTGCCGGGCGCGAACACCGTGACGTCGTCCACCACGACGTGGCGGGCGTACCGGGTGGAGCGGTTGCCGCACGGGCGGTAGAGCTTGCCTGAGTCGTCGACCTGGAAGTTGCGGATGTACGTGGTGCCCGGCCCGTTGTGCTGGGGCGCCTCGTCCGCCGCCTTGCGGGCGCAGCCGCCGCAGAACCGCTTAAGCCCGCCGTTGGGAAAGGGGAACGCGCTGCCCGCCGCGAACGTGGTCGTTCGTCGGGTGAACAAGGTGTTCTTCCTGTTG
The DNA here is from genome assembly GCF_009498035.1 of Saccharothrix syringae. NCBI lineage: Bacteria > Bacillati > Actinomycetota > Actinomycetes > Pseudonocardiales > Pseudonocardiaceae > Saccharothrix > Saccharothrix syringae. The sequence continues at coordinate 9,840,507 of NZ_CP034550.1, read as the reverse complement.
TCGGGTGCGGCGGCGGTCCGCTCCGGTCCGTCTCAAGTGGACCTTAAGACCGGTGTGCCAATCCTCGCCCGCGTCGTTCGGGGGTGTCAACACCCCTTGACCGGACTTTGCTTAACCGCTTAACTAAGTCCCATGGAGCACACGTCCGAGCCGGTCGCGCTCGCCGTCGACATCGGCGGCACCAAGCTCGCGGCGGCACTGGTCGGGCCGGGCGGCACCGTGGTCGCCCGCCGCGCCGCGCCCACGCCCGCCGGGAACGCCGAGGACGTGTGGGCGGCCCTGGCGGCCGTGCTGGTCGACCTGCTCGACCTGGCCGCCGCGGCCGGGCGCGAGGTCACCGGCGCGGGCATCGCCTCGGCCGCGCCGATGGACCTGCGCACGGGCGTGGTCAGCCCGGTGAACATCCCCGGCTGGCGCGACTTCCCCGTCACCGCGCGGGTCGGCGCGCTGGTGCCCGGCCGCCCGGTGCGGCTCGGCGGCGACGCGCTGTGCATGGCGCTGGCCGAGTACCACCACGGCACCGGGCGCGGCAGCGGGTGCCTGCTCGGCATGGTGGTGTCCACCGGCGTCGGCGGCGGGTTCGTGCTCGACGGGCGGCCGCTGTTCGGGGTGACGGGCAACGCGGGGCACGTCGGGCACTTCGTGATCGACCCGGCCGGGCCGCCCTGCGGGTGCGGTGCGCACGGGTGCGCGGAGGCGGTGGCCAGCGGGCCGTCGATGGTCCGCTGGGCGCTGGAGCGGGGGTGGCGGCCGCCGGGCGGGACGGCGGACGGCGTCGCGCTCGCCGCGTCGGCCCGCGCGGGCGACCCGGTGGCGCTGGCGGCGTTCCGGCGCTGCGGTGAGGCGGTGGCGCGGGTCGTCACGGTGGCGGCGGCGCTGTGCGAGGTCGACCGGGTGGTGATCGGCGGCGGGGTGGCGCAGGCGTGGGACCTGCTGGGACCCGCCGTGGTCGAGCCGCTGGCCGACTACCCGGGGCTGGCGTTCATGCGGCGGGTGGAGGTGCGGCCGGCGGTGCTGGGGGTGGACTCGGGGCTGATCGGCGCGGCGGCGCTGCTGGTGGACGAGCGGCTGCCGGTGGAGCCGCTGCCCGTGGGCGAACCCGCGCCGGCGGTGATCTGACGTGGGCGTGCGCAGGTTGGACCCGGTCGTCCGGGAGTACCACTGGGGTTCGCGGACCGCGCTGGCCGAGCTGCGCGGCGAGCCGTCGCCGAGCCCGGTGCCGCAGGCGGAGCTGTGGGTCGGCGCGCACCCCGACGACCCGTCGCGGCTGCGCGACGGCGGCGTGCCGCTGGACCTCCACCTGGCGGCGAACCCGGCCGGGCTGCTGGGGCCTTCGAGCCTGGCCGCGTTCGGGCCCCGGCTGCCGTTCCTGCTCAAGGTGCTGGCGGTGGACTCGCCGCTGTCGCTCCAGGTGCACCCGGACCGGGAGCGGGCGGTGCTGGGGTTCGCCGAGCGCGGCTACCGCGACGACCGGCCCAAGCCCGAGGTGCTGGTGGCGCTGACGGAGTTCGAGACCCTGTCCGGTTTCCGCGCGCCCGCCGAGGCGGTGGCGCTGCTCGACGCCCTGGACGTGCCCGGTCTCGCGCCGCTGCGGGCGGAGCTGGTGGCCGGGCGGACCCGGCACGCGCTGCGCTGGGCGCTGACCGGGGCGGGCGGGCTGGTCGCGGAGGTGGCCGGGGCGGCGGCGCGGGTGCCCGCGCTGGCGCACGTGGCCGGGTTGGCGCGGGCGTACCCGGGTGACCCGGGCGTGGTGGCGGCGCTGCTGCTCAACGCGGTGTGGCTGCGGCCCGGCCAGGCGGTCCACGTCGGTGCGGGGGTGCTGCACGCGCACCTGCGCGGCGTCGGCGTGGAGCTGATGGCCAACTCCGACAACGTGGTGCGGGCGGGCCTGACCACCAAGGCGGTCGACGTGCCGGCGGTGCTGGAGCTGGTGGACCCGCGCAGCGGGCCGGCGGACGTGCTCGACGGCGTGGTGGACGGTCCACTGAGGACCTATCCGACGCCGGAACCGGAGTTCCGGCTGCACGAGGTGCGGCCGGGGGCGGTGCTGCCCGGTGGCGGGCCGCAGCTGCTGCTGTGCGTGGAGGGGGACGTCGAGGTGGAGCGGGACGGTGAGCGGGTCGTGCTGGCGGGCGGTGAGCCGGTCTTCCTGCCGCACGGCGCGACCGCGACCCGGGTCGCCGGCACCGGCCGGGCGTTCTGGGCGACGGTGAACCCCGACCGGTGACCACGTCCGGGCGCGGCGTGCAGGTGGACCGCCGCGCCCGGACGTGCCGGTGTCACTGGAAGTTCACGTCACTGCACAGGTAGTACGCCTGGTCCATGTGGCTGGCCTGCCAGATCGTGAAGACGACGTGCCGACCGGTCCGGCTGCCCGCGTTCACCTGGGCCTGGTACAGGCCGGTGGTGCCGTAGCGGCCGGTGGTGGTCACCAGCTCCAGGTCGCTCCAGCGCAGCGGCGTGTTGGCGGTGTCGACGCCCTGGCGGGTGATGTAGATCCGCAGGTAGTCGGCGCCGTGCTTGGCCTGGTCGGTGATCGTCAGGGTGAACTGGCGCGGCTTGGTGGTGGTGTTCCACGCACCCACGGTGTCCAGCGCGCGGTAGCGGCCGCTCTCGGCCAGGCCGCCGCTGCACAGCTGGCCGTTCGGCAGCGCGCCCTGGTGGTTGCCGCCCACGCCGTTGCGGTACAGGCCGTTCCAGTTCCACATGGCGTTCGGGTCGGCCTTCCACGCCTGCGCGCACATCGGGTCGGTCTGACCCATGTTCGGGTTCAGGTGGTCGCTGCCCCAGCGCTGCCAGCAGCCGTAGTTGCGCGACGGCGGGTCGGTGACGGAGCCGTGGGCGCTCGCCACGCTCGTGGTGCTCACCAGGGTGACCAGGGTGGCGGCGAGGACCGCCAAGACCGAGGTGAAGACGCCGATGACCGAACGGAGACCGCGTCTGGTGGTCATGTGTGTCCTCCGCGTTGAGGATTAACCGACTGTCGGACTGGGAGCGCTCCCAGTTCCCAAGGTAGCGAAGCCGGCACAATCTGTGAACCCCATGCGACGGTAAAGGACATCCCCGCGGTCAAAGGGTTCCAACGGCCCAGAGGTCTGCTCCGGTCAGGCGTAGTAGCCCTTGACCACGGCGCTCGCCTCGTCGTGGAGGTCGGGCCCCTCCTGCGGCACGGGCGCGAAACCGCCACCCGGCTTCAGCGCGTTCAACTGCTCCGTCGACAGCGCGAAGACCACCCGCCCCAGCCCCGACCGCTCGATCGCGCCCGCGCACATGCCGCACGGCTGGCAGCTGGTGAACATGGTGGTGCGCGCGGCCACCTCCGGTGCCAGCTCGCGGGCCGCCCACCGGGCCAGCTTCAGCTCCGGGTGCGCGGTGATGTCGTTGTCGGACAACGAGGTGTTGCGCTCCTCGGCCAGCACCTCGCCGTCCGGGCCGACCAGCAGCGACCCGAACGGCGGGTTGCCGCCCGCCCGCGCCTCCGCGGCCAGCTCGATCGCCCTGCGCAAGCTCATCGGAACTCCTTCCGCACGGTCGCCAGCGCCTGCCAGGCGACCTCGGGGTGTGCCGTCTCGGCGGGGTCGCCGACGAACGGGTCCAGCACGACCGACTCCGCGCCGCGGTCGCGCAGCCAGGCCAGGTCGTCGAGCACCTGGGCCGGCGTGCCCTCGCCCAGCAGGCGGTCCGGGCCGGCGTCGGTCGGGGTCAGGTGCAGCAGGATGCGCGGCGCCAGCGCGGGCACCGGCCGCTGCTCGCGCCCGGCGATGTCGGTCAACCGCCTCGTCGCGTCCTCGAACTGTTGGCGGCTCAGCCGCAGGCCGTGCCACGCGTCGCCCAGCCGCACGCTCCGGCGCAGCGCCGCGTCCGAGTGCCCGCCGACCCAGACCGGCACCGACCCGGACCGGTAGTCGGCCTGGTCCGCCCACGCCGACCGCAGGGTCCGCAGGCCCGCGTCGGTGAGCCGGCCGCGTTCGCCGAACGGCACGCCCAGCGCCTCGTACTCCTGGCGCGCCCACCCGACGCCGACGCCCAGCACGAACCGGCCGCCCGACAGCTCCGCCAGGTTCGCCGCCATGCGCGCCACCAGCAGCGGGTGCCGGTAGGGCAGCACCAGGACGGTGGTGCCCAGGGTGATCCGCGAGGTGACGCCGGCCAGCCAGGACAGCGCGGTGAACGGCTCGTAGAACGGGGCCGGGTACTGCTCGGCCACGTCGGCGGTGACCGCCACGTGGTCGGACACCATCAGCAGGTCGAAGCCCAGGCCCTCGACGGTCAGGGCCCAGCGGCGCAGCACCTCCGGCGACGTGCCGGGGCCGAAGTTGGGGACGTTCACACCCAGTCTCACGGGATCAAGGCTATGGATCTTGGACGTGATTCTGAAGGGACTCTTCCCGGTCTGGAGGGCTTCGGGCCGTGGATTCCACGGTAATGTGGGCCGGTGACCGCGAACCTCGACCCGACCGACTGGGCCATCCTGGCCGAGCTGCAGCGCGACGGCCGGATCGCGCTCACCGAGCTGGGCCGCCGGGTGAACCTCAGCGCCTCGGCCACCACCGAGCGGGTGCGGCGCCTGGAGGCCGAGGGCGTCATCACCGGCTACCGCGCCGAGGTCGACCTGGGCAGGGCGGGGTACGCGGTGCTGGCGGTGGTGCGCCTGAAGTACCCGGGCAACCGGCACGAACCGCTGCACGCGCTGCTCGCCGAGCGCGCCGAGGTGCTGGAGTGCCTGCGCACCACCGGCGACGACTGCTACACGCTCAAGGTCGCGGCCACCTCGATGGCGCACCTGGAGCGGGTGGTCGACGAGCTGATGGCGTTCGGCAGCACCACCACCAACATCGTCTACAGCCAGACCCTGCCCTACCGGGGCGTGGCGCCGGCCGCGCCCCGGTAGGGAGTTCACCGCCGGGGCCGCGCGGGCTCGCACTTCGCCGGGTCGGTCTCGTGCCGGCCGTGGACGACCACGCCGGCCGGGCTCGCCCAGCAGCGGGTGGGGTGGGTGAGGTCCGCGCCGCGGTAGCGGGCCGGCTCGGTGCCCGCGGCGTCGAACGCGACCAGGTCGCCCACGTCGGGGTCGGCCGGTGCGGTGAAGTCCGACGGGTACTCGATGCGCGCGACGAACGTGCCGTTGGCGACCGTCGCCTCCACCGACCGGTCGAGCCGGGTGGAGCACGGCGCTGCGGGCGATGTGCGCGGCGTCGACGCAGCCGCGTTCGACCTCGGTCACGCGCTGCGGGGACGGGCCGGGGAACACGGGGCCGGTCGGCGTGCCGGTACGGGGGGAGGTCCCGCTCCGGGGGAGGGTGGTGTTCATCGGTCCTCCGTGGGCATCGCGGCGGGCATCACGGAGGTCGTCGCGGTGACGGCCGGCGGGCCCAGCCCGCGGGTCGGCCGCGCCTTGGCCTTGCTGACCCGGGCCCGCACGCTCACCCCGGCGATGCCGAGCACGGCGGCGGCGTCCGCGTAGGACACGCCCGACCACACGCACAGCGCCAGGGCCTCCCGCTCGTTGCGCGGCAGCTCCTCCACCGCGGCCGGCAGCACGGCCATCCGCCGCTGGTCGTCGACGCGCTCGGCCACGTGGTCGGGGACGGGCGCCTCGGCCGGGACCCGCCGGACCAGCCGCAGCCGCCGGGCGGCGGTGCGGCGGCGGCCCACGACGCGGTCAGCCGGAAGCAGTGGTTGTGGACCACCTTGGGGTGCCGGTCGAACAGCACGCCGAACGCGTGCCCGCCCCCGGAAAAGCCAGGGCCGCCACCGGTCGACCTCGTCGTTGAGGTCGGCCGGTGGCGGCCGTTCGCCCCTCGCAGCACCCGCCGCGGGCTGCGAGGGGCGGTCCCGGGTCCGAACCCGCGGGAAGTTTCTGGGAACGCTCCCAGGCTGACGGTATCCGGCGATTTCACAATTGGCAAGAGTGTTCACGTAGGCGACCGACAACGCCGTTCGCCCAGTTCAGGGGGGCGAACGGCGTAGTCGGGCCGGCCATTCGTCGAAATTGCCGTCGAAACGCCGGGTGGAACCGGTTACGACGAATGCGGGCAGGTGTCGCGGTACTCGGAGATGGCCAGCGCGCGCGGAGCCGGGCAGAGGAACTGCTCGTACCGGGTGTCGTCGTCGATGAACCGCTTGAGCCAGGCGATGCTGTACTTGGCGATGGTGGTGTTCGACGAGTTCGGCGCGAAGTGGCTCGCACCCGCCAGCTCCAGGTACGCCTTGTCCAAAGTGGACGGAAGACCCGTGTAGAAGCGCTCGGAGTGCGTGGTCACCGAGGCCACCGAGTCGTTCTCGGCGCCGATGATCAGCGTGGGCGTCTGCACCGAGGACCAGGTCTTGGTGGTGTTCCAGGCCGTGAGCGGGATCGACGCCTGCAGGGTGGGCCGGTCCTTCGTGGCCTCCAGCGCGCCGCCGCCGCCCATCGAGTGGCCCATCACGCCGAGCCGGTTCGGGTCGATGCGGTCGCGCACGGAGCTGCGGGTGGTCAGGTAGTCCAGCGCCGCCAGGAGCTGGTCGCCCCGCGAGGCGGGCTGGTCGTAGCGGGAGTTGGTGTCGATGGTGAAGATGACGAAGCCCTGCGACGCCAGGCGCGGGCCCAGCCAGGAGATGCTGGACTGCGCCGCGGTGTAGCCGGGTGCGATGGCGACCGCGCCGAAGGTCCCCTCGGCGGTGCTGGTCGGGTAGTAGATCGTGCCGCCGCCGAAACCGCTGGCGCTCAGGGAGGACACCGTGGTCTGGCTGGTGGCGAACGGGCCGCGGGTGGCCTCGATGCTGGAGGTGGTCGGCGCCGGACCGCGCTCGTACGGGTTCTCCGCGGCCTGCGCGACCGCGGTCGGCGTCGTGAGGGCGACCGCCGCGACCAGGACCAGGGCGCGGCGGGACAGGGGTGACCTCGAAGACATGCTTGTGCTCTTTCCCGGTTCGGGAGGACTCGGCGGATAGTCCTGAGTGGACGCGTTATGCCCGATTCGCAGTGTGCTGGACTAACTACTCTCGCGTCAAGTAATTCGGACCACACTCGCTGCGGCAAGTGGTCTCGTTTGGCTGCTCCGAATGCTACGCAGAGTTGGGTGAACTTTTGACCAACGCTGTTGTCAAAAATTGGTGCAGACCTTTCCCGGGATCGGTCGAGTACCGGGAAGTGGCCGCGACCGGGACCCCTACCTGCGCGGAAGCGCTCCCACGTACCTCTTGACCGAGACAGCCCGCGTAGCGAGGATCGGGCGCGACAAAGCCGTCGCCCTGACGAACGGAACCGCCGATGTCCCGCAGACCCCTGAGCGCCGCCCTGATCGCGGTGCTCGCCTCCGGCCTCCTCACCGGGGGTGTCGCCACCGCCGCCCCGCACACCGACTCCCGCCAGCCGGTGGTCGGCGAACCGCGCACCGAACACGGCTGTGCGCGGATCGAACAGCGACTCCCCGAGCTGTCGGACTGGCCGCGGGTGGACAGCCGCATCAAGGCCAACCCCGCCGACGAGCGGCGGATCAAGAAGATCGTCGCGGGCATGACCCTGGCCGAGAAGGTCGGCCAGATGACCCAGCCCGAGATCACCTCGATCACCGCCGACGAGGTGCGCGAGTACGCCATCGGCTCGGTGCTCAACGGCGGCGGCGCGTGGCCGAACCGCGACAAGCACGCGCCGGTCGACGCCTGGCTGGACCTCGCCGACGCCTACTGGCAGGCGTCCAAGTCGACCCGCACCGGCATCCCGGTGATCTGGGGCATCGACGCCGTGCACGGCAACAACAACGTCTACGGCGCGACCGTCTTCCCGCACAACATCGGCCTGGGCGCCGCGCACGACCCCTGCCTGGTCCGGGACATCGGCGAGGCCACCGCCGAGCAGATCCGCGCCACCGGCCAGGACTGGGCGTTCGCGCCGACGCTGGCCGTGGTGGAGGACGACCGGTGGGGCCGCACCTACGAGGGCTTCTCCGAGGACCCGCGGATCACCCGCGCCTACGGCTACGAGGCCACCATCGGCCTCCAGGGCCGCGGCAAGCGCGGCGTCGACGTGCTGGCCACCGCCAAGCACTTCATCGGTGACGGCGGCACGATCGGCGGCAAGGACCAGGGCGTCAACCCGGCCACCAACGCCGAGATGATCAACGTGCACGGCCAGGGCTACTACGGCGCGCTCGCGGCCGGCGCCCAGACCGTGATGGTCTCGTTCAACTCCTGGACCAACGAGGAAGCCGGCATCAACGAGGGCAAGCTGCACGGCAGCAAGCTCGCCGTCAACGACATCCTCAAGGGCAAGATGGGCTTCGACGGCCTGGTCGTCTCCGACTGGAACGGCATCGGCCAGATCCCCGGCTGCACCAACTCGTCGTGCGCGCAGGCGGTCAACGCGGGCGTCGACGTGTTCATGGTGCCCGCCGACTGGAAGGCGTTCATCGCCAACACCATCGCCCAGGTCGAGGGCGGCCAGATCCCGATGTCCCGCATCGACGACGCGGTGACCCGCATCCTGCGCGTCAAGCTCCGCGCCGGCGTGCTCGACAGCGACGAGAAGCCCTCCGAGCGCGACCACGCGGGGTCCGCCGACGCGCTGGAGGCCCGCAAGCTGGCCCGCGAGGCGGTGCGCAAGTCGCAGGTGCTGCTGAAGAACAACAACCGGGTACTGCCGCTCAAGCCGCGGTCGAAGGTGCTGGTCGTCGGCAAGAGCGCGGACAGCATGCAGAACCAGACCGGCGGCTGGACGCTGACCTGGCAGGGCACCGGCAACACCAACGCCGACTTCCCGGTCGGCCAGACCATCCTCGGCGGGCTCAAGGAGGCCCTGGGCGAGCAGAACGTGGTCTTCAGCGAGACCGGCGACGTGGACCCGGCCGGGTTCGACGCGGTGATCGCGGTGATCGGCGAGACCCCGTACGCGGAGGGCGTCGGCGACATCGGCAAGCGCACCCTGGAGGCCGCCAAGCTGTACCCGCAGGACCTGGCCGTGCTGGACAAGGTCAGCGGCAAGGGCGCCCCGGTGGTGACGGTCTACGTCTCCGGCCGCCCGCTGCACGTGAACAAGGAGCTGAACCGCTCCGACGCGTTCGTGGCGGCGTGGCTGCCCGGCACCGAGGGCGGCGGCGTGGCCGACCTGCTGGTCCGCGGCCGGTACACGTGGCCCGGCTACACCGGCACGCTGTCCTACTCGTGGCCGAAGAGCGCCTGCCAGACGCCGCTGAACCCCGGTGACGAGGGCTACGACCCGCTGTTCAAGCCGGGCTACGGCCTGAAGACCTGGAACCACCGCACCATCGGGCGGCTGGACGAGACCTCGCCCGAGACCGGCTGCTCCGGCGGTGGCGGCGGCGGTGTCGCGACCGAGGACCTGGAGATCCACAACCGGATCGACGTCGCGCCGTACCGCAGCTTCATCGGGTCGCCGGACAACTGGGGCGGCACGGAGCTGGGCCCGGACGGCGAGGCCGCGCACACCAACCTCAACGTGGTGCCGGCGGACGTGAACGTGCAGGCCGACGCGCTGAAGGCGACCTGGACCGGCACGGGTGCGGGCCAGCTCTACTACCAGGACCCGGCGGGTGGCAGCGACCTGCGCGGCTACCTCAACGCCAACGCCGCGCTGGTGTTCGACGTGATCGTGCACCAGGCGCCCGCGGCCCGGACGGTGATCAGCGCGCACTGCGTCTACCCGTGCTTCGGCGAGGTCAACGCGACCGGGGTGTTCAGCGGGTTGCCGACCGGGGTGAAGTCCACGGTGAAGATCCCGCTGTCCTGCCTGGCCGAGCGGGGGCTGGACTTCGAGGTGGTCAACACGCCGTTCCTGGTCTACACCGAGGGCGCGTTCCAGGCGTCGTTCGCGAACGTGCGGTGGGTGCCCAAGGCGGCGGCCGACCCGGACGCGCGGACGTGCGCGGAGCTGGCGGGCTGAGGTCCTTGCCGCGGCGGTCGGGTGCCGGTTGAGTGGTCGGTGAGAGGGGGAACTCCGATGCGACGTCCTTCGCTGATCACCGGCCTGGCTCTGGCCGCCGCGCTGACCGCCGCCGTGCCCGCCCACGCCGACGTGAGCCCGCACTGCCAGGTGGGCGCCTACTGCCTGTTCCCGGGTGAGAACTTCATCGGGGACCGGGCCGTACCACCCCTGGAGCGCGGGTGCCACCCGGTGAGCGCGCTCGGCTTCACGACCGCCCGGTCGGCCGCGCGCGGCTTCGGCGACAGCTGGGCGCTGGAGCTGTTCGCCGACGGCGGCTGCGCCACCAAGGTCGCCACCGTGTGGCAGGAGGTGCCGGTGACGGCGGCCCTGTCGTACCGGCTCACGCAGATCCCGTACTAGGTTCGAGGCTTTTCGGCCGCTTCGCCCGATTCGGCGGAGCGGCCGTTCTGCGTTCCGGGCCCGGGATTGGTTCTGAAAACCTTTCGCGAACGGCCTTCCGCTGGGCCGTTCGCCCGTCCCCGGGCCGTCTCGCCACGGGCGGGTGGAGCATTCCGGCGCCCCTCTCCAGCCCAATCCACGTCACGAGTCCTTCACAGTCGGTTTCCTTACCGTTACAGTTCTGGGAGCGCTCCCAGTCCGGCGGGTGGTCAGCGTGGACCACCTGCCGGATGACCCTCCTGAGCGGGACGACGTGGTCCTGCCCCGAAGGAAGTGAAGCGGATGACCAGTATCTCGTCCCGTCTGGACGCGCACGCGAACTCCTTGCGGGCGCTCAGCATCCCCCTGCTCAGGGGCTCGCTGGGCGTGGTGTTCGTCTGGTTCGGCGCCCTGAAGGTGACCGGCTCCACGCCGGTGGCCGACCTGGTGGCCCAGACCGTCCCGTGGCTCGACCCGAGCGGTTTCGTGATCGTGCTCGGGGTGGTGGAGATGGTGCTGGGGGTCGCCCTGGTGGTGGGACGGCGGTTGCGCTGGGTGGCGCTGCTGGTGGTCCTCCACCTGTGCGGGACGTTCCTGGTGCTGGTGGTGCAGCCGGCCGTCGCGTTCCGGACGGGCAACCCGCTGCTGTTGACCATGACCGGTGAGTTCGTGGTCAAGAACCTGGTCCTGATCACCGCGGCCCTCGTGGTCATGTCGGCAGACACACCCGTGCGGCAGCGGGTGGCGCAGGTCGACCGGCGGTGATCTCGCGGTGCCGCGGGGCCCCGACCGGTCCCGCGGCACCGTCACCCCCGGCTGGTCGGGTGGGCGGCCACGCCGTCCAGGTAGATGTCGAGGCCGAAGGCTGTGCGTGGCCTCCACGCCCCTCTCGGCCGGCGGGTCGTCCACGTCGAAGACATCTGCTTCGACGACCCGGCCATGGCGACCACCCGGCGCAGCACCGCGGCGTGGTCGCGGCTGGAGGTCTCCGGGTTCTCCCGGTACCCCGCCATCAGGTTGGAACGGCACCAGCCCCATGGCGAGGTCGTGCGGTCCGACGGGCAGCCCGACCCGCCGCCCGCCGGGTCTGCCTGGTGCCGAGCGCCCTGCTCGGCCTGCGCGTGGTCACCGACCAGTTGCTCTTATGTCCACTATGGACAATCGTCAGGCGGGCAGCGCGTACTGGCAGCCGGGGTCGTGGTAACCGGGCCACGACAGCAGGTCCGGACCCGACGCCGGCAGGCCCACCGTGACCAGGGCCGCGTGCTCCAGGAACCGCCGCCGCATCTCCACCTCGTCACAGCCGCACCGCCCCCGCGCCACGGCCCGCGCGTCCTCCTCGTGGGCCAGCCCCAGGTAGCCGCGCGGCACGCCGAGCCCGTCCGCGACCGCGCACAGCGAGGCGTAGTCGACCACCGGCAGCCCGCCCAGGACCGCGACCACCTCGGCCGGCGACTGACCGGTGAGCGCGGCGACCCGTTCGGGGCCGACGCCGTGCCGCCCGAGCAGCCGGTACACCTCGCCGATCTCGCGCCGGGCCAGGGCTTCCCGCATGTCCTGGCGTTCCCAGACGTGGGGCGGGACCGTTTCGCGAGCTGTGGCCGACACGCGTGCGGGCACGTCCAGCGCAGGCCCCGGCGCGGTCGTGGCCAGCCACTCGTACCAGGCCCACTCCGGCTCCGGCCGGGGTGCGGTGGTGCCACCCGGGAAGAGGCGCAGGCAGCGGACCGCGCTGTCGGGGACGAGGTAGGCCACGGCGGTGGCGCCCGGGATGCGGCAGCAGGAGTCGGTCAGGATCGCGGCGATCGCCTCGGCCCGGGGGCCGTCGCGCCAGTGCAGCTCCAGGGCGCCGTCCCGGACCAGCGGGCTGAGCCAGGCCGCGCCCCGCCACAGCGGTAGGCGCCTCAGCACGCCGGAGGCCACTGCGGTGTGCGGGTCGGTTGGCGGGGTGAGCGGGGTGGTCGTCGAGGTGTGCCGACCACCCGTCCCGGTGTGCGCCCCGGCCATCGGTCCGCCGCGCCCCCGCCACAGCGGGGTGCCCAGATCGGCGAGAACATCGGCCGCCGCGTGCCACCGCGCCCGGGACACGCCCAACAGCCGAACCGCCGCCCCGGTGGCGGTCACGCGCAGGTCGAGGTGGTCCCGACCCGGCACCGGCCGCACACCCGGGATACCGGTCCGCTCGGCGCCGACCGCGCACGGCAGCACCTCGGCCAGCAGGTCGTCGACCGCCTCCGGCGCCACGTCCAGGGCGACCAGCCCACCGGTCACCCGAACCCGCCGGACCACGGACGTCGGTCGCAGCGGTCGGGCACGCCGGCGCAGGCCCGCCATCGTCCGGCCCACGGCCAGCAGCAGGTCGGCCTCCAGCGCGGCCTGCGCGCCGGTCGCGGCCGGTGCCACGTGCCGGTGCGCGCCGCCGGAGCGGTCACCCGTGCACCAGCGGTGCTTGTCGTGGCGAGCGCCCACCGCGCCTGCCAGGTCTGTCGCCACCGGATCCCTCCACGAGGTCGCGGGGTCGACGGCCGACCGCGCCGGAAAGCTTCGATCAGCTGAGGTGGAACGCGATCGCGGGTGCGTCATCGGGTGGGGCGGAAGGCCCGGGCAACGGCCTCGCGATCGAACGCGAAGCTATCGCACTTCGCATCGCCGAGACCTCCCCCAGGGCGCTGATCTCACTCGATCGAGTGAGTTTGAGGCCGCGTTTATAGGGGAAAGGCAGTTGGCTCGCCGTGGGGAGCTGGGCTGTTCGAGGGGCGTGGTTGGGGCAGGTGGTTGGGCGGGCCGGGCAGCACGAAGTCAGGGGTGACGGTTGAGCGGGCCGGCCGGGCGGTCGGAGGTCGGGCAGGCGGTCGGGCGGTCGGAGGTCGGGCAGGCGGTCGGGGCCGGGCGGCGCGAGGTGGAGGCGGCCGGGCGGCGTGAGGTCGGGCCAGGTGGTCGAGTGGCCCGGGCGGCCCGGGGTCAGGCCAGGCGGTCGGGCAGGCCGAGCAGCGCGAAGTGCTCCGCCCCGATGAACGAGGTGATCTCCGAGACCCGGCCGTCGCGCAGGGTGAGCACGCTGATCGTCCAGGGCAGGTGGGCGCCCGCCGCCTCGTCCCACAGGTAGCCCGCGACGGCCGGCTGCCCGTTGGCGCGCGTCGGGAGGTGCCGCCACGAACCGCAGGTGCCCAGCGGGAACCGCACGGCGAAGTCGGTGACCGCGGGCAGGCCCCGGTACCAGTGGGGCATCGGCGGCATGGACCAGGTGACGTCCTCGGTCAGCAGCGCCACCAGGGCGTCCGCGTCACCCCGCTCCAGCGCGGTGGAGAACCGGGTCACCACCTCGCGCACCCGCGCGTCGCCGATGCGCCGCACCACCTGCTGCTGCGTGGGCGAGGGCACCTTCTCGGCGATGACCCGGCGGGCGCGTGCCAGCGCCGAGTTCACCGACGTGGTGGACGTGCCCATGGCCTCGGCGATCTCGGCCGCGGAGAAGCCCAGCACCTCGAACAGCAGCAGCGCGGCCCGCTGGTTGCCCGGCAGGTGCTGGAGGGCCGCGACGAACGCCAGCTCCACGGACTCGCGCTGGACGTAGTGGCCGGTCGGGTCGTCCGGGTAGGGGCCGAGCCAGGCCACGTCGGTCGCCGGCGCGTTGTCGACCACCGCGTGCTCGCTGGCCGGGCCGAGGTCCACCGGCAGGGCCCGCCTGCCCCGCCCGCGCACCGCGTCCAGGCAGGTGTTGGTGGCCACGGTGTGGAGCCAGGTGCGCAGCGAGGCCCGTTCCTGGAAGCCGGCCAGGCCGCGCCACGCGCGCAGCAGGGCGTCCTGGAGGGCGTCGTCGGCGTCGTGGCTGGAACCGAGCATCCGGTAGCAGTGCGCGTGCAGTTCCCGGCGCAGCGGTTCGACCAGGCGGGCGAACGCGTCGCCGTCGCCGGACCGCGCCAGCGCCAGGTCGTCACCGACCGTCGGAAAAACCTCGCTCACGACCGACGATTCTGCCCGACAGCGGCAGTCGGTTCACCCGAACGGGAAACACGAACCGTCCGGGAGGACCACATGACCGGCTTCGCGAGCATCGCCACCGCGACCCTGCGCGTCCCCGACGCGACCCTCTACTACGAGGTCCGCGGCTCGGGCCCGCTCGTGGTGCTGGTCGGCGCGCCGATGGACGCCAGGCCATTCGAGGCGCTGGCCGACCTGCTCGCCGTCGACCACACCGTGCTCACCACCGACCCGCGGGGCATCAACCGCAGCCGGGTGGACGACCGCGACCGCGACGCCACCGCGGAACTGCGCGCCGACGACCTCGCCCGGCTCATCACCGAGGTGGACGCGGGCCCGGCGGACGTGGTGGGCTCCAGCGGCGGCGCGGTCAGCCTGCTGGCGCTGGTGCAGGCGCGGCCCGACCTGGTGCGCACGGCCGTGGTCCACGAGCCGCCGCTGAACGAGCTGCTGCCCGAGCGCGAGGAGCTGCGGGCGCGGGTGGAGGAGATCGTCGAGACCCACCTGTCGGGCGACCACCTCGGGGCGTGGCGGAAGTTCCTGGCGGTGGCGAACATCCACATGCCGGAGGAGGTGGTGGTGGGGATGGTCGCCCACCAGAGCCCCCAGGACGAGGCCGACGCGTGGTACCAGCACGCGCGGATGATCCGGCCTACCACCGCGTTCGTGCCGGACCTGGAGGTCTTGCGCACTGCGCCGACCCGGGTGGTGGTCGGCCTGGGCGAGGACTCGACCGGTGAGCTGTGCGAGCGGACCTCCCGCGCACTGGCCGCCGGCCTGGGCGTCGAGCCGACGACGTTCCCCGGCGGGCACATCGGCTTCGCCGAGGACCCGGCCGCCTTCGCCACCCGGCTGCGCGAAGTCCTCAAGGGCTGACCGCCCCCACCCCGACACCGCCCGATCACCAGCGCCAACCGGCCGCCAACGCGGAACTCGGGGGTCCCGGACGTTCGACACGCGGGTCCAGGACCCCCGGGTTCCGCGTTCAGGTTCGGATGCCGGCAGGTGGCGCCACGAGAAGTCCGGAGTGGATGGTGCGAGAGCGGCGACTGCGTCCGGTGGACCGGGCACGCTGGACGCCATCCGCCGGCACCCGACACGACACGGACCGCCCTGTCCCGGTCGAGCTGGGTCGCCCCGTCGTCGGGCGGTTGGTTGCATCACCGAACTAGTCCATCGCGCCACCGATCGGTCTGTGGCGTCCCTGAGTCACCGCCATCGGCCGCCGCGCCGCCGGCCGATGCCGGTGGCCTGGTCCACCAGTCCCTTGACCAGCAGGTGTCCCAGGGCGAGACCGGCGCCGGTGGTCAGGGCCCTCAGCAGGGGTAAACCCCGCCTGGGGCCCCGGTCGGCCGGCACCGCCCCGGTGGTCGGGCTTGAGCGCGGCACCCGGCGCACCTGTCGGGCGGCGGCCTGCAGGCGCGTCGAGACCTGCTGGTTCGTCCAGGCGATCACCTCGAAGTCGCCCAGTTCGGCCAGGGCGGTGAAGCTGCGGTCGGCCGAGGCGACGCTGAAGGTCCGGCAGCCCCGGTCGTGTGCGTAGCGGGCGTGGGCGAGCAGCGCCTTCTCGGCCGCGTCCGGTCCGGGGACGACCACCCGGCTGGGGACGCCCATCTCGGCCAGCACGCTGCCGATCAGGTCCAGTTGGGGATCGGTCCGCGCGTAGCAGGCCAGTGCGTGGTGCACCGGTCCCGCCGCGCGCACCAGCGCCGCGATCCGCCCCCGCACCAGTTCGGGCTGCGGGTTGACCGGGCCGATCATGTTCTCGAGGTCGATGAGCAGGACTCGCTGCGCCGCTTCCACTTCCCGATCTTCGGCACGGGGAGCCCTCCCGGATCACTGCCCGAACGGGTGAACGAGTCCCGGTGGCCAACGAATCGGCCACCGAATCAGCCGCTGAATCGACTGCCGAATCGACCGTTGGATCGTCCACTGGGTTCCTTTCGCCGAGCGGTGGTACGGGCCGTACTTGAGGGAACGTCGAATCCCGCCGGCGGAAAGGGACCGGGGAACGCCGTTGCGCGGGTGCTCGGAGCCCTTTCGCCGCGAGCCCGGCCTGAGCCGTGTGCACGGCGTCGGCGATGCCCCGGGGCCGGACTGGTGATCGAAGGCTGGTGGCTGTTACGCGGGGCTGCGCCGCTCCACCACCCGGACCACCGGCACCGACTCGGCTGAGGCGGCTCACTTCCTCCACCTCCCCGCCGGATGCGGGTGGACAATGTTCATCGGACCCACCTTCCCCGCTCAGCGGCGCAGGTGTCGGTCGAGGAACGACACCACCAGTCCGCGCACCAGTGGTACCGATCGGGTCGGGGCCATCGCGCCGACCAGCCGGTTCCGGTCTGCCTGGGTCATGAGACCGGCTTCCTGCAACTGCGGGGCCAGGGCGGCGAAGTCGGTCAGCACCCAGTGCGAGGCGTCGTGGAGCTGGTGCCACCGGACGCACCCGGTGCCGTGGGCCAGGAGGGCCGACCAGGCGCGTTCGTGCCGGGCGTCGCGGAACCCGTCGGTGCCGACCAGCAGCAGGGGGCGGTCCACGCCGTCGCGGGCGACGGGCAGCAGTTCGCCCGGCTCGCCCGGCCGTTCCGGGAGGTGGTCCAGGTAGCCCTCCAGGTTGATCGCGGCGTCCAACCTGCGGTCCTCCAGCAGCGCCTCGGCCGCCGTGGTTCCGCCCATCCCCTGGCCGTAGGCGCCGATCCGGCGCACGTCGACCGCCCGGGCCAGGCCCTCGGGCAGGGGACGGCCGTCGGCGTTCGGGTTGCCGCCCGCGGCCAGTGCCTCGACCTGGTCGACGACGAAGCGGGTGTCGGCCAGCCGGGTCTCGACCATGGTCCGGTACGTCGCCCGGTCGGTGCGGGGATCGCCGGTCAGGGCGATCGGGCGCACCCGCCCGTCGGGGAACTCCACCGCGCTGGTCTCGCCGGCGTGGTCCACCGCCACCACGACGTAACCGCGGCTCGCCAGCTCCTCCGCCAGGGAGGTGCCGAGGCCGCGCGGGTCGCCCGCGCCCGGGCTGTAGAGCACGACGGGGGCGCGCACGGCTCGGGCGGGGGCGTCGGTGTGCGCGTGGGTGCGGGTGGCCGCCCAGTCGACGCCCGCGGTGGGCAGACCGGGGGTGAAGACCGGGGCGACGCCGCCGTACACCGCGGCGGCACCGGGGGGCAGCTGCGGCGCGACCGGGTGGCCGCCCACGTCGCGTGCCGGGTAGAACACCGAGGCCACCAGCTCCCTGGGGCCCCCGGCGGCGTCCGGCCAGGGGTCGGTCCGCGAGCGGTCGACCAGGTGCAGGGTCGTGACGCCGACGCGGTGCGGGCCGGTGGGTGCCGGCAGCCGCAGTTCGGGTGCGGCGCGGGCGGTGGGGGCGGTCGGGGGCGAGGTGGTCTGCCACGGAGCGGTCGGCTGCAGGGCGGTCGGCTGCAGGGCGGCCGAGTGCGAGGCGGTCGGCTGCAGGGCTGTTGAGTGCGAGGCGGTTGAGCGCGGCGCGGGCGCGGCTTGGGCGGTGCCCGCCATCAGGACGGCATTGGCGACCAGGGCGGTGCCGGCGATGAGGGCGGCCCTGGAGATGAAGGTGGTGCCCGCGGCCGCGGCGCGGGTCGGGATTGTGCGGGACATTTTTTCCTCCTCGGGAGTTGTTGCCCGTCAACCGTCCCGTGTCGTGGCTCGGGGAAACACCCGGTGGGCCTTGCTGTCGAATGGAGGTTTTCCGCCATCCACACACCAGGCTGCCCTGCTGGTGACAACGACCGGAGTGCGTGACGATCGGAGCCATGGAAAGCGGGATCGGGGAAATCGTGGCGAGCGGTCGCGGGGGGAGCTACCGCTCGCCGACGCGCTGGACGTGGGCGGCGGCGGTCGCGGGCGCGGCGGCCGTCGGGTGCTCGGTGGTCATGGCGCCGGTGGCGTACGGCCCGCTGGCGCTGGCGGTCGCCCTGGCCGGGCCGCTGCCCTGCCACCTGGTCGGCGTGTTCGCGTGGTGGCACGTGCGGGAGCACCCGGTGGCGCGCCGGATGGTCGGCGCGAGCGCGCTGTTCGCCGTGGTCATCGCCTTCGCCCTCGCCGCGCCCGCGGTGATCGGCGGCCCCGGGTCCGGGCACCCCCTGCCGAGGGCCGTGTTCGGCGCCCTGATGACGACGCTGGTGGTGCTGGTCGTCCACCTGCTGGCCCTGCTGCCCGACGGGCGGTACCGGTTCGCCCACGAGCGGTTCGTGCTGCGCCCGCTCTGGCTGCTGGTGCCGCTGGACGTGCTCGTCGCCCTCACCGACACGCGGCTGCCGCTCGGTCCCGTCCCGGTCGGCATGTGGGTGTTCCTGCTCGGACCGGTGCTGCTGGTCGTGCGCTGCGCGTTGCTGCCGGCGGAGCGGCGCCGGGAGCTGCGCTGGCTGCTCGGCCTCGCGCTGCTGACCGCGGCGGTGGTGGCGGCGCCGCTGGTGCTGTCCAGCCTGCTGCCCGGGCGGAGCGGGGCGAGCGTGGCGCTCGTGCTGGTGGCCACGGTCGTGGTGCCGGGCACACTGGTGCTGGCCGCGCTCCACCGCCGGATGCTGGACGTCGACATCGAGGTGCGGCGGTCGACCCGGTACCGGGGGCTGTGGCTGGTCATCGCGCTGTGGTGCGTCGGTCTGGTCGTCCTGCTGAGCCTGACGGCGAGCGCCTACCTGCCGGTCGGCCTCGCGGTGCCCGCCACCATCGCCGCGACGCTGCTCGCCGAGCCGCTGCGAGCCCGCCTGACCAGGGCCGCGGCGCTGTGGGTGTACGGGCGCAGACCCACCGGGCAGGAACTCCTGGTCCGCTTCGGCGCCACCCTGGAGCAGGTGTTCAACCCGCGGGCGCTGGCCACCGAGCTGGCCCGCAGCCTGCACGACGCCCTGGACCTGCGCTGGGCGCGGGTCAGCCTGGACACCGCCGACCAGCCGACCGGGACCGCGGGCGAGGTCGACGACGCGCCTCCCGAGCTGCGCGTCGAACTGCGGCACCGCGACGACGCGCTGGGGGTGATCGAGTGCGGGCCCCGCACCGAGGGACGCCTGACCGCGGCGGACCGCGAGCTGGTCGAGACCCTGGCCAGGCAGGCCGCGCTGGCCGTGCACAACATCGGGCTGACCGCGCAGCTGTCGGACCACCTGGCCCGGATCGAGCGCCAGGCGCGGGAGCTGGAGGCGTCGCGGGCCCGCATCATCCACGCCCAGCACGCCGAGCGGCGCCGCATCCAGCGCCACCTGCACGACGGCATCCAGCAGGACCTGGTCGTCACGGTCACCCGCCTGCGGCTGGCCCGCAACCAACTGCGCCGCGCGCCCGAGCGGGCCGACCCCCTGCTGGGCGAGGTGCAGGAGGACGTCTACCGGGTGATCGAGGCGCTGCGCGAGGTGGCCCACCGCATCCACCCGCCCGAACTCACCGACCAGGGCCTGGCCGCCGCCATCCGCTCCCGGGCCCGCCGCGCGCCCATCCCGGTCGCCGTCCACGTCGGACCGGAGCTGGAGATCGCCCGGTTCACCCCGGCCGTGGAGGAGTCCGCCTACTTCCTGGTGTCCGAGGCCCTGACCAACGTGCTCAAGCACGCCGAGGCGAGCCGCGCGTCCATCCGGCTCACCCGCGCCGCCGACTCGCTGCGCGTCGAGGTGCGCGACGACGGGGTCGGCTTCCCCGACGGCGTGCTCCCGACCGGCCTGTTCGACCGCGCCGACGCCGTCGGCGGGACACTGGAGGTCACCGGCAGCCCCGGTGGCGGTGCCACCGTGCAGGCCGAACTGCCAGCCCCCGAGGAGAGCCGTGCCTGATCGCGCTGCGCCCGATCGCGCCGTGCCTGATCGCGCTGCGCCCGATCGCGCCGGGTCTGATCGCGCGGGGTCTGATCGCGCGGGGTCTGATCGCGCGGGGTCTGATCGCGCGGGGTCTGATCGCGCGGGGTCTGATCGCGCGGGGTCTGATCGCGCGGGGTCTGATCGCGCGGGGTCTGATCGCGCGGGGTTCGATCGCGCGGGGTTCGATCGCACTGCGCCCGATCGCACTGCGCCCAATCGCACCGCACCGCGCGTCGTCCTGGCCGAGGACCACTACCTGGTCCGCGAGGGCACCCGGCTGCTGCTGGAGGACTCCGGCGAGGTGGAGGTGCTCGCCGCAGTCGAGAACGCCGACGCGCTGCTGCGCGCCGTGGACGACCTGCGGCCGGACGTGGTGATCACCGACATCCGCATGCCGCCCGCCTACCGCACCGAGGGCATCACCGCCGCGCACGCCATCCGGGCCGCCCACCCCGGTACCGGGGTCGTGGTGCTGTCCCAGCACGCCGACGAGTCCTACGTGTTCGCCCTGTTCCACGCCGGCACCGAAGGGCTGGCCTACCTGCTCAAGGAACGGGTGGGCGACCTCGACCACCTCCTCGGGGCGATCCGGGAGGTCCAGGCGGGGCGCTCGGCCATCGACCCGCGGGTCGTCGACATCCTGCTGCGCGGGCGCACCCAGGCCGCCGATTCGCCGCTGAGCCGGTTGACCGCCCGCGAGTTCGACGTGCTGCGGCACATGGCGCAGGGGCGCAACAACCGGGCGATCGCCGGCGCGTTGTTACTGGCCGAGTCCACTGTGGAGAAACACGTGAACGCCACGTTCGCCAAGTTGGGGTTGGCCGAGGAACCGACCCTGCACCGACGGGTCAGCGCCGTGCTGACCTACCTGCGCCACGACCAGGACGCGCCGCGCTGAGGGCGGGGCGCCGTGCTGGGCCGGTCCGCGTGCAGGTACGACCAGGACGCGCCGACTGCTCACCCGACCGTCACCGCTCGACGTACCGGGCGACCAGCTCTGCCCCGAGCCGCCCCAGTTCTTGTTGGACCGACCGGGGGGCGACCACGTCCAACTGCGCTCCCCAGCCGGCGAGGTTGCGGGCGATGTCCAGTGGTGTGGGGGCGGCCAGCCGGACCCGTGCCCGGCCGTCGTCCGACTCGCCCTCCACCACGCAGTGGCGGCCGAACTGGGAGCGCAGCACGGACACGTACCTGGGCTCCACCAGCACGGTTGCCTCCGTCCGCGCTCTCAGCTCCTCCACCTCGCCGACGATTCCCCGCCACGCCTCGGCCAGCACGAAGTCGTCCGGGCGGGTCGCGACCTCCTCGGTCTCCGCCGCCGAGACGACCCGGTCCACCCGGAACGTCCGCCGGCCCCGCTCCGTGCCCGCGACCAGGTACCAGGTGTCGTCCTTGTCGACCAGGCCCCACGGGTCCACCAGGCGCTCCGACACCTCGCCGGCCCGGCGGGCGTAGGCGAGCCGCACCCGCCGCCTGTGGATCACGGCGCGTTGCAGCAGCTCGACCACCTCCGGGCGCCGCCGGTCCGGTTCGCCCCAGCCCGCCGAATCGACCACGGTCGCGTCGGCGGCCGCCGCGGCGTCGGCGCGGAACCCCTCGGGCAGCGCGCGCAGCAGTTTTCGCAGCGCCGCCCTGGCTTCGCCCGAGATGGCCGCGGCCGGGCCGACGAGCAGGAACAACGCCCGTGCCTCGGGTGCCGACAAACCGCTCAGGTCGGTGCGCGCACCGCCGACCAGCGCCCACCCGCCACCGCGCCCGGGTTGCGGGTACACCGGGATGCCCGCGGTCGACAGCGCCTCCAGGTCGCGCCGGGCGGTGGCCACGGACACCTCCAGCTCGGCCGCCAGCTCCCCGGCGGTCACCCGTTGGCGTGACTGGAGGAACAGCAGGGCTGCCACCAGGCGGTCGGCGCGCATCGGAACCCCTCGGAAGAGTCCTGGAAAAGTGCTCAACCGGTGAGCACTTCAACTCGGAGGATGGTCCCAGAAGCCCACGGAGGAAGGAACCACCGATGTTGCGAGGCATGACCACCATCACCTACTACGCCGACGACGTCGCCGCCGCCCGCGACTGGTACGCCGAGGTGCTGGGCATCGAGGCGTACTTCGTGCGCCCCGAGGAGGGCACCCCGGCGTACGTGGAGTTCCGGGTCGGCGACTTCCTGCACGAGCTGGGCATCCTCGACGCCGCGTACGCCACGGGCGACCGGACCGGCGGCGGGCCGATCACCTACTGGGCGGTGGACGACCTCGGGGCGAGCCTGGAGCGCCTGCTCGCCCTGGGCGCCACCCCCCACCGCGAACTGGTCGAGCACGGTCCCGGCTACGTCACCGCTTCGGTGCTCGACCCGTTCGGCAACGTCCTGGGCCTGATGTACAACGAGCACTACCTGCGCATCGCGGAAGCGAAGGCGTGAGAGGGCCAAACGCGGGAAGAGCCCGGAAAGATCACTCGCACGTGGTGTTCACGGGTGGCAGCTCACGCGTGGTGACGTACCGGCCGGCGTGCTCGATGACGCACGGGACGCACGGGTCGGCCATGGCGGCGAAGAGGCCGTGCCCGGGACCGTCGCAGCGGACGGTGCGGCTCCCGGGCACCCGCGCGGTGGGACCGTGGTCGGCCACGTCCCGGCGCCCGGCAGGTGCCAGGCGAGGGGGAACGACGGGCCGGCGTTCGGGGCGACCCGTCGCAGCCATTCGGTGACGCGGGTCGGTTCCCGCTGGTCAACGGGTCGCGGGTAGTCCAGCACTCCTCCACCTCACCATCCGGCAACCCCGGGTACGGGGCGCGGCCCAGTGCGGCGAACCCGGAGACGTCCCCGTGCCAGCGGGCCGCGAACAGCGCCTGGTGGCCGAGCGGGAACGGCGGCGCGCCGCCCGCGACGCCTCATGACCTCCGGCGCACCACCCACTCGGCCACGGCGAGGTTGACCGCCCAGGCCGCCGCCATCAGCAGGGCGTGCCCGACCTCGCCGGGCGGTGCGGCGACGAGCGCCCAACCGCCGAGCACCACGGCCTGCGAACCCGCGCCGAGCCCGATCGCGTAGGCGCGGGTCATCCAGGCGCGGTGGGAGGCGTAGTCCCGCCTGCGCACCGCGGTGAAGCCGAGGACGAGGGCCACGGCCATGAACGACCCGAACCCGACGCGGAAGAAGCCCAGCAGGTCGCCGTCGATGGCCGGGAGTTCGTGGAACAAGGTCATCCACAGCCCCGACAACGCGGCGACCAGTCCACAAGGGACGAGCAGCCGGCCCGCGCGGCGGTGCCACCCCGACCGGCGCGGGCCGGGGACGAACTGGAACGCGCCGACGACGCTGTAGACCGTCGCGCCCACGACGTGCAGCAGCACCGGCAGCGGCGAGGCGAAGAACCGGCTGTTGTCCGCCGTGACCTCGCCCCCGGCCAGGTCGACCACCCGCACCACGCCCGCCACGGCGGGCACGAAGGCGAGCAGGATCAGCGCGGTGGGCACGGTCCACCGCGGTCTGGTGAGCGTTGTCATGGCCGCGAGCCTGCCGCCTGGGCACGGGTCGGGTCATCGGTCCGGGGGCCGGGATCCGGGCAGCCGATGGTGCGGTCGGGACGTCGTACTTCCGGTCAGCGGTTGGACGACGGGAACCGGCCGCCGCTGCTGCCGAGGGCGATGAGGTCGGTGTACTGGTCCTGCCACGACCGCTCGGTGGCCAGCAGGTCGGCGAGCCGCTGCACCCACGGGGCGTCGATCGGCGGGGTCGCCCCGTCCAGGTGCTGGTTGGTCTCCTCGCGCGCCCTCAGCCACTCGGCCAGCGTGGGCGCGAGGGCGGGACCACCGGATTCTTCCGCCATGCCGGAACCGTACTGCGTCGCACCCGCCCACGCCCGCGTCCGCTGCGGTACAGTCGGCCGGGTTGGGGCACCAGTTGCTCGGCACCCGGCCGACGCGGTCCCCTGATCCAGTCCGGTCCGGTGGTCTCCCGGCCGGAGACGGGAGCACCGGCTTGTCGCCGGACCACCAGCTCGTCCCACTCCTCCCCGACACGCACGGGGGACACCCATGACCCAGTTCGGACGACCCGCCCACACCACTTCGGTCGGTTTCACCGAGGCCCGCGCGGTCGCGGACCGCGCGGAGGCGGTGCAGCGGCGCCAGGCCGCCCGCACGGTGGCGGACCACTCGCTCGACGTCGGCGACTGCCGGGAACTGCTGTCCATGCTGGGCCTCTCCGGCCGGCAACCGGACGCCGCGGCGCAGGACGCGACCAGCCCCCACCGCGATGCGCCGGGCGCATTCCGGTCAACCGAAGGAGCACGGCCATGACCCAGGGCACCATCAAGTGGTTCAACGGCACCAAGGGTTTTGGCTTCATCACCCCTTCGGGTGGTGGGGCTGACCTGTTCGTGCACCACTCCGAGGTCCAGGGTTACGCCTTCCACGGCATCCCGGACAACCAGCCGGTGGAGTTCGAGATCGGTGAGGGGCCGAAGGGGCCGCAGGCCCTCGCGGTTCGGGTGCTCTGATCCGGGTGCTCTGACGCGCCACAGGATGTGGTGCGCTGCCGGATCTGACGCGCTGCGGGGTCCGGTGCACGGCGGGATCTGACGCGCCGCCGGGGCGGACGGCGAAACGCCCGTCCCGGCGCGCTCTTCCGCGCCTTGCCCGAGGGGAACGCCCGAAGGAGGCGGCGAGCTTTGCGCCTTGCCCGAGTGAGGGCTCGAAGCGGGCAGCAAGTCCTGCGCCCTGCTCGGGTGAGGGCTCGAAGCGGGCAGCAAGTCCTGCGCCCTGCTCGGGTGAGCGCTCGAAGCGGGCAGTGAGTCCTGCGCCTTGCCCAAGTGAGCGCCCGAAACGGACGGCGAGTCCTGCGCCTTGCCCAGGTGAGGGCCCGAAGCGGGCGGCGAGCCCTGCGCCTTGCCCAGGTGAGCGCTCGAAGCGGGCAGCGAGCCTCACGCCTTCCCGGGCGGGCAGTGGGGTTTTACGCCTTGCCCGAGTTGGGCAGCGGCACGAAGCGCGGGAACGCGGTGCCGCGCAGCTGCTGGGGAACCACCCGGTTCTCGTCGTCCGGGTGGCTGAACACGATCGGCTCAACCGTGCCGGGGTTGGCGGTGTTCGGTCGGGTCTGCGTCTGTGACATCAAGTCTTCCTAGGGTTCGAGAGGCTGCGCCCACCGGGTCCCCACGGGACGCGGTGCCCAAACGACGTGGGGGAGCAGCCGAAGCGTGCACGGGCCGTGGGTGCGGCGGAGCGGGAAGTGGATCCGCGGTACTCGTCCCGATCAGGAGATCGGTTGGACGCAAGCGGCCTCGTGTTCACCCAGTGTAGCCCACCTGGGGCGCCAACGGGGTGAATAACAACGGGAAGCCGCGCCACGTCACTCGCTCGTGTGGTTAGCCCGGCATCGGCCGCGCACGGTCGGTGGTGACGGCGGTGTGGTGACCGCGGCGTGATGACAGTGGCGTGGTGGTCGACAGCGCCACCGCGCCGGCCGAGACCGCCGGGCTGGTCGTTGTCCCGGCCGCCTGGGCCGCCGGCTTCCGCGAGCCGCCGGTGGTCGGGGAAACCGCGGAACCGGCCCTCGCGCCCACGCGAAAACAGCCGTTCCCGTTCACGGATGTGATTGGGCCGAATTGGCCGCGAAAGGCGATTGATCAACTGAGGCGGCGGCCACCTCGGTGTTCGACGGATTTCGACTCCGGCAACCGCAGCGAACCCCTGCAAACCCCCGTTGACCAGGGCTTGTAGACCTCCTACCCTCCGCCGTGAGACCGATTTCCGGTTTGCGCGGAATCGCATTTCCGCGACGGAGAACCGGTCGACCGCCGCGCGCTCGAAAACATCCGGGACGGTTCGGGAGTGGAGTTGTCATGAGCACACCGGAGCAGCCTGCCGCCACGCGGCCGCGCGGCGTTCGCAGGGGGCTGGTCGCCGCGGGCGCGGCGATCGCGCTGGCCGCCACGCTCGCGGCCTGGCCGGTCGTCACGCCCGCGAACGCGGCGGTCGGCGCGGGCACCTACACGGTGAAGAACAACGGCAGCGGCCTGTGCCTGGACGCACCGGGTTCGACCGCCAACGCGCAGCTCCGGCAGCAGGCGTGCGGCACCGCGGCCGGCCAGCGCTGGACGCTGACCGCGGTCAGCGGCGGCTTCCGCGTCACGGCCGTCGGCAGCGGCCTGTGCGCCGGCGTCCAGGACGCCTCGACCAGCGCGGGCAAGGCCGTCCAGCAGCAGACGTGCACGGGCGCGGCCAACCAGGTCTGGGCGCTGACCGCGAGCGGCGCCAACTACCGCGTGGTCAACGCCAACGGCGGCAAGTGCATGAACATCAAGGACAACGCCACGTCCGCCGGCGCGTTGGTGCAGACGAACTCCTGCGACGGCGCCGCCACCAAGCAGTGGACGTTCACCCCGGTCGACGGCGGCCCGACCTCGACCACGACGACCACCACCACGACGACGACGACCACCACCACCACCACGCAGCCGCCGGGTTCCGCGCTGTACGTGGCGCCGAACGGCACCGACGGCGCGTCGGGCACCCAGCAGAACCCGACGACGCTCACCGCCGCCATCTCCCGCGTCGCCCCCGGCGGCACGATCTACCTGCGCGGCGGCACCTACCGGTTCGCGCAGACCGTCACCATCCCGCCGGGCAACAACGGCACCCCGGCCCACCGCACCGAGCTGTTCGCCTACCCCGGCGAGACCCCGGTGCTGAACTTCTCCGCCCAGGCCGAGGACCCGGCCAACCGCGGCCTCGCCGTGAACGGCAACTACTGGCACGTGCGCGGCGTGGTCGTCGAGCGCGCCGGTGACAACGGCATCTTCGTCGGCGGCAGCAACAACGTCTTCGAGCGCACCGTGACCCGCTTCAACCGCGACACCGGCCTCCAGCTGTCGCGGATGCTGTCCACCACGCCGAAGGACCAGTGGCCGGCCAACAACCTCGTCCTCGGCGCGGAGTCCCACGACAACGCCGACTCCGACGGCGAGGACGCCGACGGCTTCGCCGCCAAGCTCACCTCCGGCCCCGGCAACGTCTTCCGCTACGCCGTGTCGCACAACAACATCGACGACGGCTGGGACCTGTTCACCAAGACCGACACCGGTCCCATCGGCGCGGTGACCATCGAGGACTCCCTGGCCTACGGCAACGGCACCCTCAGCGACGGCTCCCAGGCCGGCAACGGCGACCGCAACGGCTACAAGCTCGGCGGCGAGGACATCGGCGTCAACCACGTGATCCGGCGCAACATCGCCTACGACAACGGCAAGCACGGGTTCACCTACAACCGCAACCTCGGCACCATGACCGTGTCGGGCAACATCGGCATCGACAACGCCGAGCGCAACTTCAACTTCGACGGCGGCTCCTCGGTGTTCCGCGACAACACCTCGTGCCGCAGCGGCAGCGGCACCAACGACCGGACCACCGGCGACGTCGACGCGTCCAACCAGTTCTGGTCCGGCTCCAACGGCTCCCGGTGCGCCTCCTACGCCGGTGCCCTGGGCTGGTCCTACGCCTCGGACGGCCGCCTCGTCGTCACCTTCGGCGGCAGGCCGGTCACCGGCTGACCCGGCAGCGAGGGGGGCGGGCCCGCGCCCGCCCCCCTCGGCGCTCAGCGGTCGCCCAGCGCGCCACCGCGGTCGTCCAGCACGAGCGGCGCGCGCCCGTCCACGCGGTAGCGGATGTGCGTGACCTCGGGGGTGTGCAGGACCCTGGTCGGGGTCAGCTCGATCCCCTCACCGGCCAGGTCCAGGTCGAACAGCCGCGACCCGGTGCCGAGCACGACCGGCACGACGTGCAGCTCCAGCTCGTCGAGCAGCCCGGCCGCCAGCACCTGCCGCACCAGCTCGCCGCCGCCGGCGACCGCGACGTCCTTCCCGCCGGCGGCGGCCCTCGCCTGCTCGACCGCGCTCGCGACGCCGTCCGTGACGTAGGTGAAGCTGGTGCCGCCCCCGCGCACCAGCGTCGGGCGCGGGCGGTGGGTCACCACGAACACCGACGCGCGGAACGGCGGCTCCTCGCCCCACGGCACCTCGCCACCGTCGGCCATGCGCCGCCCCATGACGTAGGCACCGGCCGCCTCGAACGACTCGCGGATGACGGCGGAGTTCACGTCCTCCTCGCCACCGCCGAGGCCCTGCCGCTCCCGCCACGCCAGCGCGGTGAGCGCCCAGCGCGTGACGCGGAAGAACGCCTTCGCCTCCGCGGACGCCATCCAGTCGCCGCCGTCGTGGCGCGGCCCGGCGTAGCAGCCGTCGAGGGACACCGACAGCTGCGCGGTCACCTTGGTCATCGCGAACTTCCTTCCTCCCGGCGACGCCCGGCGGGCTCGCTCGGCAGGGGATCGGAGCCGGCGACCGGGTTTCTACACCGACCCGGAAATTTCTTCCGAGGAAGTGCACCGGGCCGCCCGCGACAGCAGGAACCGCTGCTCGGGCACGCTGCCCGCCAGGCTCGCGGCCCGGCGGAACGCCTCGCCCGCGGCGGTGCGGTCACCGGCCCGTTCGAGCAGGTGGGCGCGCACGGCGTGCAGCCGGTGGTGGTCGGCCAGCACCCCGCGCCCCAGCTCGTCGACGACCTCCAGCGCGGCCCGCGGCCCGCGCACCTCGCCGAGGGCGACCGCCCGGTTCAGCGCCGTGACCGGGTTGGGCGCCAGGCGCTCCAGCACGTCGTACAGCGCCAGCACCTGCGGCCAGTCGGTGTCCCCGGTCGAGGCCGCCTCGGCGTGCACGGCCGCGATCGCCGCCTGCACCTGGTACGGGCCCGCCGGGTGGGCCGCCAGGCTGCGCGTCACCAGGTCGGTGCCCTCGGCGATGGCCGCCCGGTCCCACCGCGACCGGTCCTGCTCGGCCAGCGGCACCAGCGCGCCGTCGGGCCCGGTGCGGGCCGCGCCCCGTGCCTCGGTCAGCAGCATCAGCGCCAGCAGCCCGGCCGCCTCACCCGAGCCGGGCAGCCGCCGGTGCAGCTCCCGGGCCAGCCGCACCGCCTGCCCGGTGAGGTCGGTGCGGCGCAGCACGGGACCGGCGCTGGCGCTGTAACCCTCGTTGAACAGCAGGTACAGCACGTGCAGCACGACGTCCAGCGCGTTGTCGGTCGGTGCCTCGAAGCGGGCGCCGACCTCCTTCAGCCGCAGCTTGGCGCGGGAGATCCGCTGGCCCATCGTCTTGTCCGGCACCAGGAACGCCGCCGCGATCTCGCCCGTGGTCAACCCGGCGACGGCCCGCAGCGTCAGCGCCATCTGCGCGGGCGGCGTCAGCGCCGGGTGGCAGCACAGGAACAGCAGCTCCAGCAGGTCGTCCCGCACCGGCTCGGCGTCCGGCGGCGCGGCGACCAGCTCGTCGCGCGGCACGGCGTCGAACACGGCCTGCTCGCGGCGTTCCCGGGCGGCGTCCGAGCGCACCAGGTCCACGTACCGGCGCCCGGCGACCGTGACGAGCCAGCCCAGCGGGTGCTCCGGGACGCCGTTCCCGGCCCACCGGCCGGCCGCGTCGATCAACGCCTCCTGCACCGCGTCCTCGCACCGCGCGAAGTCGCCGTGACGACGCACCAGGGTGCCCAGCACCCGCGGCGTCAACGTGCGCAGCAGCTGCTCAACCGTCATGGTCCACCAGGGGCCACACCTCGATGCCGCCGCCCAGGCCGCGGCTGTGGCGCAGGGCCGGGTAGGACCGCGCGATCTCCAGCGCGCGCTCCTCGTCGGCGACGTCGACCACGAAGTACGAGCCCACGTACTCCTTGGCCTCCAGGTACGGCC
This sequence comes from Saccharothrix syringae, assembly GCF_009498035.1. NCBI lineage: Bacteria > Bacillati > Actinomycetota > Actinomycetes > Pseudonocardiales > Pseudonocardiaceae > Saccharothrix > Saccharothrix syringae. The sequence continues at coordinate 9,810,695 of NZ_CP034550.1, read as the reverse complement.
CGTCGGTGACCACCGGCGCGCCCCCGACCACCCGCACCGCCCGCGGCCGGGACTCCAGGCCCTGGGAGTCGACCAGTTCGCCCGACTCGCGCAGTTCCGCGTTGAACGCGTCCACCTCGGCGACGAGCCGCGCGAACCCGTCCGCGTCGACGCTGTTCCACACCTGCTCGTTGCCGTAGATCAGCATCAGGTACTTCACCGTGAACCTCCCGCACCGGTCGCCTCGGACACCGGATTCTGCCCCAGCGCGGCCGCCACGTCCCCGGGCAGCGGGTACGGGCGTTCCACCGGCAGCAGGGCAAGCGCCTCGTCGTCGCGGTTGGCCGAGACCAGCCCGCCCGCGGTCCGCATCAGGTCGGTGACGTCGGTGATGGCGGTGATCCACTCCTCCACGTAGCGCCGCACCGCGTCCCCGCCCAGGCCGACCTGGATCGCCCGGTGCGCCGGCGGCCCGAACCGCAGGTCCCGCTCGGGGTCCCACTGCACCCGCACCGGGGCCCGCTTCACCGCCGCCGCCCACGTGGCGCGGTCGCCGTGCACGTCGCGGTCGAAGTGGCTGAGCGCCGAGTGCGCCAGGGCCCAGTGGAAGCCCTCGCGGGTGATGTCGATGGCCAACACCCTTTCCTGACCCGGCTTCCGGGCGTAGCCGCAGCGGTAGGCCATCCATTCGATTTATCGGCTTCGTCATGGTCGAGCGCGACCGGTCCGGCTCAACCCTTACAACGCCCCTCACTCCTGCTTTCCGACGCGCAACCCGTGCCGCGGCTCCAAGAGGGGTTCCGCAACGGAGGGGAAGAGGTTCCCCGAAGCCGAACCGAGGACCCACACCCTCCGCCCACCGTGGACACCGCTGTCCGCCACCAGCTCCTCGACCCGCCGCAGGAACGCATTCCCCGCCGAGGGCGAACAGCCCGAACAACACTCCCGCCCGCTCATGGCCAGGTCCTTCCTGTCGCGCTCCGGTGGACGTCGAGTACCGGCGAGATCATGCCGCCGGGCGACCGGAAAAGCAGTCACCCGGTGTGGTGATCCGAGGAAGCGATTTGGCCACCGGTCAAGGATGACGTACTTCGAGGCCACTCCGGAAAGGGGTGGAAGAAGACCTGCTCCTGTGCCTTTGCAGGACGCGGCGCAGGCGCATGTCATCGTCACGCCGACTGTCCAGGTGGTCCATGAGGGACTCCGAAAAAAGTTCCCGCCGCGGACGGCACCCGACCGTTCAGGACCCGACCACCGCCCGCCCGAGCGACCGGCCGCGAACCTGGCGGCGCAGGTCCACCAGCACCACGGTGACCGCCGCGCACAGGAACAGGCACGCCACGGCCGTGGCGCGGTCGAGCGCGTCGCGGTGCAGGGAGGCGGGTGCGTCGGTCAGCGTGAACCCCACCCCGTAGATCGTCGAGTAGTACGCCGTCGACGCGGTCGCGACGCCCACGCTGTTGCTGATGCGCTGGCCGAGCTGCCCGATCGCCCCGGCCGCGCCGCCCTGCGCGGCCGGGACGTCCACGAGCGTCATGGAGTGGTTGGGGGAGACCACCAACCCGCCGCCGAGGCCCTGCACCAGTTGCAGCGCCGGGATGCCGACCAGCACGGCCGCCGTCGGCAGGGGGCTGTGCAGCAGGGCCACCGTGCCCAGCGCGGAGGCCAGGACCAGCAACATCCCCGTGCCGGTCAGCACGCGCCCCAACCGCACCACGTGCCGGCCGCCCAGCCAGGAGCCCAGCACGGAGGTCGCCGACGACGGCAGCACCAGCAAACCGGCCAGGAACGGGGTGACGCCGCGGGCCTCCTGGAGGTACAGGGTCAGCGCCAGGGCGATGCCCGGTCCGGCGGCGAACCAGGTCAGGGAGACGAGCACGCCGTTGCGGAAGGACGGGATGCGCAGCAGGGCCGGGTCGATCACGCCGGAGCGGCCGGCGGCGACGCGGCGGCGGCCGCGCGCCGCGAACAGCGCGGCCAGCCCGACCGCCGGGACCAGGGCGAGCCAGCGGGCGTCGACGTCGCCGGGGCGGCCGGTGGTGAAGATGAACGGGGTCAGCAGGCAGACCAGGGCGAGGCCGCCGAAGGCCAGGCCCACCACGTCGACGTCCGGTCTGCGCCTGCCGCCCTGGTCGCGGCCGACCGCGGGCAGCAGGGCGTGCGCGGCGACGAGCAGGGCCACGCCCACCGGCACGTTCACCACGAACACGCCGCGCCAGCCGAGCGTGGTGACGAGCAGGCCGCCGAGGCCGGGGCCGAGTGCGGTGACCAGGCTGACGCACATGCCGTAGACGCCGAACGCCCGGCCGCGCTCGGCCGCGGGGAACAGCTGCTGCACCATGCCCATCACCTGCGGCATGAGCAGGCCGGCGGCGATGCCGAGCAGGGCGCGGCCCGCGATGACGAAACCGGCCGTGGGCGCGACGGCGCACAGCACGCCGGCGGCCAGGTAGAGGTACGTGCCCGCGTAGGTGAGGGCGAGCCGCCTGCCCGCGTCGCCGACGCGGCCGGCGGGGACCAGGGTGACGGCGAAGCAGAACACGTAGGCGGCCTGGATGAGCTGGATGCCCGCCGGGCCGGGGTGCAGGGCGCGTTCGATCGACGGGATCGCGATGGACACCTTGTGGACGTCCAGCAGGAGGAAGCCGGCGGTGGTGCCGCACAGCAGCAGCACGGCCCGGCGGTTCACGGTGGTGGGCATGGCGGGAACGCGGCCCGGCGGCGCGACCGGTGCCGCGCCGCCGAACGCCTGCGTCCTCATGCCTCCTGGAGGATCTTGGTGGAGTCGACGAGCCGGCCGAAGTCGTTGTCCGAGTCGATCAGGCCCCAGCTGGCGACCCAGTCCAGCGTCCGGTTGAAGTGGTCCTCCGGGTACGGGCCGGGGTGGACGTAGCGCAGCCGGCCCGGCTTGAAGTCGTCCGGGACCAGCTCGGCGACCGGCGCGGCCTGCTCGATGAAGTGCTTGAGGTAGGGCCGGATGTCCTCGTGGATCCGGTCCACGCCCCGCGTGACGGCCCGGTTGATCCTGGTGAAGGTCTCGGCGTCGAGCGAGTCGTTGGCGATCTCCGCGCCGTAGTAGTGCGCCTCGGCGAGCACCTTGTAGCCCTGCTTCTCGGCCACCGTGATCCACGGCTCCATCACGGCCACGGCGTCGATGTCGCCGTCGCGCAGGGCCTCGAAGCGCTCCTTGCCCTTGATCCCGACCAGCTTGATGTCGGCGCGGGCCAGGAACCCCTCCAGCGTCTGGAGCACCAGGTAGTGCGAGCCGTGGTGGAAGTTGACGCCCACGCGCACGCCGGCCAGGTCGCCGGGGACGTTGTACGGCGAGTCGGGGCGGACGATGATCGCCTGGCTGGCGACGGCCGCGCGGCGGGCCACGACCTTGCCGTTGACCTGGCTGTCCTGGGAGCGGCGCAGCTGGCCCCACTCGCACGCGTTGTACAGCTGCGACGCGCCCGCCTCGAACAGCTTGAAGCTGCTGAACGAGGACACCCGGCGCGGGTCCTCGACGAACCGCAGGCCGGTCTCGTCGGTGGGCCGGTGGCGGATGAGCTCGACGTCGAGCCCCTCGTCGGTGAAGTAGCCCTCCTCCTCCGCCACGTAGTACGGCAGGTAGAAGACGGCGCTGGTCGCCTCGATCTTGATCTTTGACATTCGGGTTCCTCGGGGGCGCACGTTAGAAGTTCTACGACGTATGTGGCTACACCGTAGATTCACAACCGGCCGCACAGTAGAAGTTTCATATAGCGAGACGCTATCTACTACGAGCGCTTCCGGGCCTAACGTTCTAGCGCACGTGCTGCCGGTGCACGGCGCACGCGGCCAGAGACGAGAGTGAGTGCCCCACGATGAAGCGCCATCCCCACGACGCGACCCCGCGCGTCCGGCTCCCCAGACGCGCCGCCGCGGCGCTGGTCCTCGGCCTCGTGCTCACCGGCTGCACCGCCGGTGCCGCCGGCGGCGGCGGGAGCGCGAGCGGCACGCCCGTGAAGGGCGGTGTGCTCAAGTACCGGGCGGCCGGCGGCGGCAAGCCGCTCGACCCCGCCACGACCACCGGCTACGGCCTGGCCGTACCGCTGCGCGGCCTGGTCGACTCGCTGGTGTTCAACAACGAGGACGGCACGTTCGCGCCGTGGCTGGCCACCGGGTGGGAGGTCAACGACAACGCCACCCGCTACGCGTTCACGCTGCGCGAGGGCGTCACGTTCAGCAACGGCGAGAAGCTCGACGCCACCGCGGTGAAGCTCAGCTACCAGGCGCTGCGCGACGGCGGCGCCAAGTACGCCGTGGCCAACCAGTGGATCGGCGCGCTCAAGGAGATCACCACGCCGAGCCCGAACACCGTCGTGTTCGACCTGGCCAAGCCGAACTCGTCGTTCCTCCAGGCGGCGTCCAGCACGGTGCTGGGCATCGTCGCGCCGGCGACCGCCGCGCTGCCGTTCGAGAAGCGCCAGGAGGGGCTGGGCGTCATCGGCTCCGGCCCGTTCGTGGCCGCCGAGAGCCGGGGCGAGGAGGGCTACACGCTCGTCCGCCGCGAGGACTACGCCTGGCCGCCCGCGCCGGCGGAGAACCAGGGCCCAGCCCACCTGGACAAGATCGAGGTCCACCACATCCAGGACAACAGCATCGCCGCGGCCGAGCTGCGCTCCGGCGGCCTGGACCTGCTGCACAACACCGAACCGGCGGACAAGACCGAGTTCTCCACCAGCTCGGAGATCACCATCCGGCGCCAACCGCTGCCCGGCTCGGCCCTCGGGTTCGCGGTCAACACCGACGTCCCCGGGCTGAACGACGTGCGGGTCCGCCGCGCGCTGTCGCTGGCCGTCGACCGCGACGCCGTGCTCAAGCGCGCGTCGGCCATCGACATCGCCCCGAAGAGCGCCTACACCGCGAGCAACCCGTACTTCACCGACCAGTCCGACAAGATCAAGACCGACGTCGACGGCGCGAAGCGGTTGCTGGACGAGGCGGGCTGGCGGCCCGGCGCGGACGGCGTGCGCGCCAAGGACGGCGCCCGGCTCGCGTTCACCCTCGTCTACAGCCCGTCGACGATCTCGCACGAGCCCAACATCGCCGTGGTGCAGTCGCAGTGGAAGGACATCGGCGTCGAGCTGGAGTTCGGCAGCCTCACCCAGGCCGAGCTGAACCAGCGGCTCCAGTCGGGCGACTACTCGTTCTCCTGGGGTTCGGGCACCCGGCCCGACGCCGACGTGCTGCGCTCCACCTACGGCGGCCTCGACGAGGACCTGGACCAGGTCTTCGAGCAGATCCTCGCCGAACCCGACATCGCCAAGCGCAGGGCGCTGGCCGCGCGGGCCTCGGCGATCGTCCTGGACGAGGCGTACTACATCCCGCTCTACGACTTCATCCAGCCGCTGGCCCACCGCAACAGCACGCACCTGCCGCTGCTGGAGGCCACCCACATCCCGTGGCTGGGCGACGCGTGGATCGACCAGCCGTGATCCGGGTCGTGGCGGCCAAGCTCGCGCGCGCCGCGGCGGTGGTCCTCGCCGCCTACTCCGCGTCGTTCTTCCTGCTGTTCGTGCTGCCCGGCGACGCCGTGCTGGCCCGCATCGGCACCACCGACACCCTCGGCTCGGCCGACGTCGCGGGCCTGGACCTGGACCTGCTCCGCGACGAGGTCGGCCTGTCCGACAGCCTGTGGACGCAGTACGCCAACGGCGTCACCGGCCTGCTGCGCGGCGACCTCGGCCGCTCCCTGGTCACCGAGGAGCCGGTCACCCGGCTGCTGGCCGAGGTGCTGCCGAACACCGTCACCCTGGCCGCGGTGTCGCTGGCGGCCTCGGTGCCGCTGGGCTTCCTGCTCGCCGTGCTCGCGGTCACCCCGCGGTCGCGGGCGGTCCGCTCGCTGGCGTCGCTGGTGCCGTCGGCCTACGTGAGCCTGCCGGTGTTCTGGGTCGGCGTCCTGTTCGTCTACCTCTTCTCCACCACGCTGGGCTGGTTCCCGTCCAACGGCAGCCGGGGAGCGGCCTCGCTGGTGCTGCCCGCGGCGGTGCTGGCCCTGCTCGGCGCCGCCCAGTTCGCCCAGGTGCTGATCAGCGGCCTGCGCACCGAGCTGGGCACCACGTACGCGGCGGTCACCGCGCCCGCCAAGGGCGCCGGCCGGTTCCACATCCTCTACCGGCACTGCCTGCGCAACGCGTCGTTCCCGTTCCTGGCGGTGTTCGGCCTGCGGATCGGGCAGCTGCTCGGCGGCACGGTCGTGGTCGAGGTGGTGTTCTCCCGCGTCGGGCTCGGCCGGCTCATGGTCGACTCGGTCAAGGCGGTCGACCTGACCGTCGTGCTCGGCCTGGTCGTGGTGCTGGCCGCGGCCTACGTCGTCGTCAACGCCCTGGTCGACATCGGCTACGCGCTGCTCGACCCCCGCTTGCGCCGCCGCGCCACGACCACGGAGGCCCGGGCGTGACCGACACCACCGCCACCGCCACCGCCGTCGCCGAGCCCGTCCCCGCGACCGCGCCCGTCGCCACCCGCGGGCGCAGGCGTGTCCGCGAACTGCACCTGCACCTGGCGCTGCTCGCCCTGCTGGTGCTCGTCGCGGTCTTCCCGGGCCTGGTGACCTGGCACGACCCGTACGAGCTGGACGGGCTGCCGTTCACCGCGCCGAGCGGCGAGTTCTGGTTCGGCACCGACGAGATCGGCCGCGACCTGTTCTCCCGGGTGGTGCACGGCCTGCGGATCTCGCTGTTCTCCTCGCTGCTCGCGGTCGCGGTGGCGCTGGTGGTCGGCGCGGTGGTCGGCGTGCTGTCCGGCCTGCGCCCCGGCGGCCCGCTCGACCGCGTGCTCGGCGTGCTCACCGAGGCGGTCATGGCCATCCCGGCCGTGCTGCTGGCCCTCGCGGTGATCACCACCTACGGGCGCGGCGCGTTCGTCGCGGCGGTCGCCATCGGCGTCGGCGAGGCCACCGGCTTCGCCCGGCTGATCCGCGGCTGCGTGATCCGGGCCGGCACGCTGGCCTACGTCGAGGCGGCCCGCACCTGCGGCGCGAGCCCGCTGAGGGTGGTCGCCCGGCACGTCATCCCGAGCACCTACTCCCCGGTGGTGTCGTACACGGCGCTGCACTTCGGCCTGGCCATGCTCGCCATCGGCTCGCTGAGCTACCTCGGCTTCGGCGAGGCGCCGCCGTCGGCGGAGTGGGGCGTGCTGATCGCCGGCGGCCAGAAGTACCTGGCGCACGCCTGGTGGGTCGCCATCATCCCCGGCCTCGCGCTGACCGCCGTGGTCGTGCTGCTCAGCCGCCTCGCCCACCTGCTCCAGGAGGACCACGCATGACACCGCTCGTCAGGGTCACCGACCTCACCGTCGCCTACCGGCGCGCGAACGGCGCCACCGCGGACACCGCGCTGGCGTCGGTCTCCCTGGACGTCCCCCGGGGCCAGGTCACCGCGGTGATCGGCGAGTCCGGCTCCGGCAAGAGCACCCTCGCGCACGCCGTCGTGAGGCTGCTGCCGCCCAACGGGCACATCACCGCCGGCCGGATCGAGTTCGCCGGCGAGGACGTGCTGCGCCGCGGCGACGAGGACTTCCGGGCTCTGCGCGGCAGGCACATCGGGTTCGTGCCGCAGGACCCGATCGCCTCGCTCAACCCGACCAAGACCGTCGGCGCCCAGCTGCGCGAGGCGTTCAAGCTGGCCCGCTCGCCGTTGTCGCCCGAGGAGGTCGAGGAGCGCATCCGCCAGGACCTGGAGGACGTCGGCTTCCCCGACCCGGCCGCCCTGCTGGCCCGCTACCCGCACGAGCTGTCCGGCGGCATGCGCCAGCGGGTGCTGGTGACCATGGCGTTCTCGCAGCGCCCCGAGCTGGTCATCGCCGACGAACCGACCAGCGCGCTGGACGTGCTGGTCGGCCAGGAGGTGCTGCGCGCCATCCACGCGGCCCGCGCCCGCCACGGCACCGCGGTCGTGCTCATCACCCACGACCTCGCCCTGGCCAGCCGCCACGCGCGGACCGTGGTGGTGCTGGAACGCGGCGAGGTGGTCGAGGCCGGCCCGATCGCCGAGGTCTTCGCCAACCCCCGGCACGCCTACACGCGGGCCCTGCTGGCCGGCTCGGCGCGGATGGCCGAGGGGCGCGTGCTCGGCATCGCCGAGGCCCACCTGCGGCGGGCCGGGCGGACCGCCCCGCCCCCGGGACCGCCGGTGGTCGAGCTGACCTCGGTGTCCAAGCGGTTCGGCACGGCCAGGCGCGGCACGCGGGCCGTCGACGACGTGTCGCTCACCGTGCCGCGCGGCACGACGTTCGCCCTGGTCGGCGAGTCGGGCTCGGGCAAGACCACCACCAGCAGGATCATCCTCGGCCTGGAACGCCCAGACCGGGGCGCGGTCCGCGTGCTGGGCCGGGACGTGCCCGGCCTGCGCCGCGCCGGGCTGCGCGCCCTGCGGCGCGACATGCAGGTCGTGTACCAGAGCCCGTTCGAGTCGCTGAACCCCCGGCTGTCCCTGCGCGGCATCATCGGCGAGCCGCTGGACGCCTACCGCGTCGGCACCCGCGCCGAGCGCCACGCCCGCGTCCGCGAACTCCTGGACCTGGTCCGGCTGCCGCAGTCCTATGTGGACCGGAAGCCGCGCGAGCTGTCCGGCGGCCAGCGGCAGCGCGTGGCCATCGCCAGGGCCCTGGCCCTGCGCCCGCAACTGCTGGTCCTGGACGAACCGGTGTCCGCGCTCGACGCCACCGTGCAGGCCAGGGTGCTCGACCTGCTCACCGAACTCCAGCGGGAGCTGGACCTGACGTACTTCCTCGTCACCCACGACCTGGCCGTGGTGGCCGACGTGGCGCAGCACGTGGCGGTCATGCGCGCCGGCCGCATCGTCGAGCACGGCCCGACCAGCGACGTGGTCCTGAACCCCCGGGACGACTACACCCGGGCCCTGCTGGCGGTCTAGGCGGGCACCACTAGGCGGGCACCGCGACGACCGCGCGGATGTCGACGTCCAGGACGGTGGACACGGCGGGCAGCACCCGGCACCCCGCGCGGTACTGCTCCAGCAGCAGTTCGACGTCCGGCCCGTCCAGCCCGTCGACCACCACCTCGACGAGCACCCGGCCGACCTTGAGCCGGTTGGGCGTGTAGCGCGACGTCCGCGCCCGGACGTGCACCGCGCGCGCCCCCGGGTTGTCCGCGTCGGGATCGCCGTCGGCCCGCAGCACGTTCAGGAGGTTCACCACGAGCGCGGAGACCAGCAGGTCCAGCGGCCCCGGAGCCCGCCCCGGCCCACCCGAGGCGACCGACCCGTCCGCCAGCAGCTCGAACGCGGGCCCCCGCACGGCGAACCGCCCCCGGACGTCCGTGGTGCAGCCCGTGATGGCGCTGATGTAGTCGTACCCGGTCATCTGCCCTCCAACGAGCACGAGGTGGCGCGTTCAGTGTGCGCCAAGGGCAGGGGAGGGAAGGGGGCGTACCGCCATCTGGACACTGTGGACGCGGTCAGCGCTTGGCCAGCTCGGCGGCGAAGATCGCGGAAGCCTTCTTCAGCACCTCGATCTCCTCCGCCATCGCCCCGATCCGCTCGTGCGCGGCCTCCAGCTCGGCCTCCAGCTCGGCGATGCGGGCCAGCAACCGCTCCCGCGGCGCCTGCCGCAGCCGGGCGGCCTCGCCCGCGCTGAACATGCCGTCGTCGAGCCGCTTCACCCAGATCCGCAGCGACTGCTCGCCGACCTCGAACTCCTCGGCCACCTCGCGCAGGATCGACCGGTTGCCCGGCTCGGCCTGGCGGCGCTCGACAACCCGGCGGACAGCGGCGTTGCGCACCTCGTCGCTGTACTTCCGCTCGAACGCCATGGCCGCCCCTCCGTCATCACCGTCTCGACACAGCGTAACGACCGGGGAGCCCCTCCCGACCACGACCGGCTCAGGCGGGGACGGGTTCCGGCTCGGAACCGTCGAAGGGCGGGTAGTGCTCGCCGCCCACCTGCTCGGCCGCGTCGATGTAGTCGGCCAGGGTGTCGCGGGACTGGGCGAGCCTGCCGATCTGCTCGTCCAGCCGCCGCAGCCGCGACCGCATCGCGGCCAGCAGCTCGGGGCACCCGAGCAGTTCGGGCGCCTCGCCGACGGCGCAGGGCAGCAGGTAGGCGATGTCCTCGGTGGACAAACCGGCCCCCAGCAGGTGCCGGATCTGCCGCACCCTCAGCACGGCGTCCTCGCCGTACTCGCGGTAGCCGTTCGCCCCGCGGTCCGGCTCCAGCAGGCCCTGGGCCTCGTAGTAGCGCAACTGGTGGGCGCCGACGCCCGTCCGGCGACCCAGTTCCCCGATCCGCATCGAAGCCTCGCTTGACCTTCACACCGGTATCAACGTTGACGATGCTGCCATGGACGACGAAACACACGCACCGGTCACGGTCATCGGACTCGGGCTCATGGGCCGCGCGCCGGCCGGCGCGTTGCTGGCGGCCGGGCACCCCACCACCGTGTGGAACCGCACGACCTCCAAGGCCGACCAGCTGGTGGCCGGGGGCGCACGCCTGGCGCCCACCGTCGACGACGCGCTCGTCGCGAGCCCCCTGACGATCATCTGCCTCACCGACTACCGGGCCGTGCACGACCTGCTCGGCGCGAACGACGTCGCGCTGGGCGGCACCACGCTGGTCAACCTCACCTCGGGCAGCTCGACCCAGGCCCGGGACACCGCCAGGTGGGCCGGGCAGCGCGGCGCCCGCTACCTGGACGGCGCCGTCATGGCCATCCCGAGCACCATCGGGACCGCCGAGGCGGTGATCCCGCACAGCGGGCCGGAGGAGGACTGCCAGGCGCACGAGCCGACCCTCCGCGCCCTCGGCACCGTCACCCACCTGGGCGCCGACCACGGCCTGGCGGCCCTGTACGACGTCGCCGGCCTGACCATGATGTGGGGCGTCCTCAACGCCTGGCTCCAGGGAACCGCCCTGCTCAGGACCGCCGGTGTCGACGCCGCGACCTACGCGCCGTTCGCGCGGCGGCTCGCCGTCGGCGTGGCCGGGTGGCTGCCCGGGTACGCCGAGCAGGTCGACCGCGGTCGTTTCCCGGCCGAGGTGTCGGCCCTGGAGACCGACGCGCGGGCGATGGCGCACGTGGTCGAGGAGAGCGAGGCGCTGGGCGTCAACGCCGAACTGCCGAAGCTGATCAAGGCGATGGCCGACCGCGCGATCGCCGCCGGGCACGGCGGGGAGCAGTACCCGGTGCTGATCGAGGAGTTCGGCAAACCCGGCAACGGCTGACCCCGGCGGTGTCCAGCCCTCCGCGGCGAAGGCGACACCGGCACCGCCCGGCAGGTCGCCGAGGACGGCGGTCGTTCCCGGGGCCCCCACCTCCGCCCGGCGCACGACCCGTCCGCACCCCTCCGGCCCCGCGCGGTCCCGCGGCCCGTCGGGTGGTCGACGGGCAGCGGGGGCCCCGGGGCGACGGCCTCAGATCACGCCCAGGGCGAGCATCGCGTCGGCGACCTGGAGGAAACCGGCGATGTTCGCCCCGGCCAGGTAGTTCCCCGGCTTGCCGTACAGGTCGGCCGCCTCCAGGCAGCGGTCGTGGATGCCGCGCATGATGTCCGCGAGCCGCCGCTCGGTGTGGTCGAAGCCCCAGGAGTCCCGGGACGCGTTCTGCTGCATCTCCAGGGCGCTGGTGGCCACGCCGCCGGCGTTGGCGGCCTTGCCCGGGGCGAACAGGACACCGGCGTCGGCGAACAACCGGACGGCGTCGGGCGTGCAGGGCATGTTGGCGCCCTCGGCGACGATGGCGCACCCGTTCGAGATCAGGGTGGCGGCGTCACGCCCGTTGAGCTCGTTCTGCGTCGCGCAGGGCAGCGCGACGTCGCAGGGCACGTCCCACACCGACCCGCCTTCGACATAGCGGGTACCGGGCCGGGTCTCGGCGTAGGCGGAGATGCGGGCCCGGCGCTTCTCCTTGACGTCCTTGAGCAGGTCGAGGTCGATGCCCCGCTCGTCGACGACGTACCCGTTGGAGTCCGAGCAGGCGATCACCGTGCCACCGAGCTGCCGGACCTTCTCCGCCGCGTAGATCGCGACGTTCCCGGAGCCGGAGACCACGACCTTCTTGCCGTCGAACGAGTCCCCGCGGGCCTTGAGCATCTCCTCGACGAAGAACACGGTGCCGTAGCCGGTGGCCTCGGTGCGCACCTGCGAGCCGCCCCAGGTCAGCCCCTTGCCGGTCAGCACGCCGGACTCGTAGCGGTTGGTGATGCGCTTGTACTGGCCGAACAGGTAGCCGATCTCCCGGCCGCCGACCCCGATGTCCCCGGCGGGCACGTCGGTGTGCTCGCCGATGTGCCGGTAGAGCTCGGTCATGAATGCCTGGCAGAAGCGCATGACCTCGCCGTCGGAACGGCCCTTGGGGTCGAAGTCCGAACCGCCCTTGCCGCCACCGATGGGCATGCCGGTGAGCGAGTTCTTGAAGATCTGCTCGAAGCCGAGGAACTTGACGATCCCCAGGTACACCGACGGGTGAAACCGCAGACCACCCTTGTAGGGACCGAGCGCGGAGTTGAACTCGACCCGGAACCCGCGGTTGATCCGCACGGTCCCGGCGTCGTCGACCCAGGGGACCCGGAAGATGATCTGCCGCTCGGGCTCGCACAACCGCCGGATCACGGCCGCCTCGGCGTACTCCGGGTGCTTGGCGACCACCGGGCCGAGGCTGTCCAGGACCTCGCGCACCGCCTGGTGGAACTCGTCCTCGCCGGGGTTGCGGCGCAACACGTCGTCGTAGATGTCGCCCAACTTCTCGTCCAGGATCGGCACCCGGTCCACTCCTCGATCACCGCCATCGTCGTGAGTGGGACAACTGTCCCACTCCGACATTCCACCTCACGAGGCACAATTCGGCCAGTGTGCGTCAGCAACGAGCGCGGCCCACCTGTGCTGATGGCGCTGTCGCCTTGGTCCGATGGGGTGGAGTGGGCCCAATCGGCACGAACACGGTGCTGGGGGGCGAAGAATCACCTCCGGCCGGCCGGGGGGCAAGCCACTCGGCGGTCCGACCAAGGGGAGAGCCATGAAACGAGGGGGTATCGCGGTTGTCGCCGCGATCGCGTTAACCGTGTTCGGCATGGGCGGTGGGACGGCATCCGCGCAGACCGTGCCGGCGGAACAGGTGCCGGCGTCGGCCGCGGCGTTCGCCGCCGCTGCCGATTGCACCGTCGCGTCGGTGTCCCAGGACGGGGGCGCATTCGCCTGTTGGCAGCCCACCGGCGAAATCCTCTACAACTGCGACAGCGGCAGGGACCACCACCCGGTCTCCTACTACTACCGCTCCACCTCGCCCGACACCCGCCGCACCATCAACACCACTCCGGGATATGGCTCCTGCACCGAGCACAACCTGGCCAACATCCCGGAAAGCGGCTGGATCAGGGTCAAGGCGTGCAACTTCGAAGGCAGCACCCAGCTGAGCTGCGACTCCCAGTACCGTCAGGTCTCCGCCAACGGCTGATCGCCGATCGGCTGGGTGAACAGTAGGGGGCCGGTCCCAACTGGGACGCAGCCGGACGGACGACGAAGGCCCTTGACCGGCTTCGCGCTGGTCAAGGGCCTTGTCGCAGAGTGCCCCCGGCAGGATTCGAACCTGCGCACCCGCCTCCGGAGGGCGGTGCTCTATCCCCTGAGCTACGGGGGCCGTAGCTACGGGGAGAAGCTTAGCGCACCGCACGAGCGCGTTTTCACCCCCTCCCCCCAAACGTCACCCCAACGCGTTGACCTGCGACTTCACCGGGTTGACCAACCAGGAAGCCGTGTACCCGCCGACACGGTGGGGCGACCCGGCCCCGCAGTGGCCGAGTTGCACTCATGCGCATGTGACTATATGTTCCGCCCCATGGGGCACGGACACGGCCACGGGGCCGCCCACACCGGTGCCGAGCACCTGGGACGACTGTGGATCGCCTTCGCCATCGGCGCGGCGTTCATGCTGGTCGAGTTCGTCGTCGGCATCGCGACCGGCTCGCTGGCGCTCATCTCCGACGCCGCCCACATGCTCACCGACGTGCTGGGCGTCGGGATGGCCCTGGCCGCCATCCTGCTCGCGCGCCACGCGGGGACCAGGGGCAGTCGGACGTTCGGGCTCTACCGGGCCGAGGTGCTCGCCGCCCTCGCCAACGCGGTCCTGCTGTTCGGGGTGGCCGCCTACGTGGTCTACGAGGCCGTCCGGCGGCTCGGCGACCCGCCCGCGGTGCCCGGGTTGCCCGTGATCCTGGCGGCGGTTGCCGGGTTGGCGGCCAACCTGGTGTCGTTCTTCGTGCTCCGGGACGGGGCCAAGGAGAACATCAACGTCCGCGGGGCCTACCTGGAAGTGCTCGCCGACCTCATCGGGTCGGTGGGGGTGCTGCTCAGCGGGCTCGTCACGCTGCTCTTCGGGTGGCGGTATGCCGACCCCGTCATGGGTGTGGCGATCGGGCTCTTCGTCCTGCCGCGCACTTACAAGCTGGCCGCCAGCGCGTTGCGCATCCTCTTCCAGCACGCCCCGGAACGCCTTGACGTCGCCGAGGTGCTGGCCGAGCTGGGGCGGCTGCCCGGCGTCGCCGAGGCGCACGACCTGCACGTCTGGACGCTGACCTCGGGCATGGAAGTCGCCTCGGCGCACCTCACCACCTGCGACGACGCCGATCCGGCCCAGGTCCTGAAGGCCGCTCAGGACATGTTGGCCGCGCGCTACCACATCGAGCACGCCACCCTGCAGGTGGAACCAGGGGATTCCGCGCACCGGTGCCGCGAAATCCCCTGGTGAACCGACCTAGAGGGCGGAGCACTGGCCCGTCCTGGGCCCCCTCACCTCGTTGGCCCACCCACCGTTGGTCGGCGGCGGGTCGGCGGCCACGCAGGACATCGGGCCCCGGACCTGGTTGCCGGCCAGGAGGGTGCCGCCCTTGTTGCCCGTCAGGCTCACCGGGCCGCCCGCGGTCACCTTCTCCAGTGACACCTGGCCGGTGGCGTTGGTGATCGCCACCGGGCCGCCGACCTCGCTTTCCACCAGCACGACCGCCGCCGCGCCGGTGGCCGACAGGGGACCGCGCAGGGTGCCGCCGAAGACGTACAGGGAGGCACCCGCCGCCACGGTGACCGGGCCGGTGACCGTGGCCGCGTTCACGCAGGTCACGCCGGAGCGCACGTGCAGCGCGCCGCGGTGCTCACCGGTCACGGCGGTGCACTGCGCGAACGGCTCGGACAGCAGTTCGAACTCGGCGAGCGCGGCCTGGGCGGCGAACTCCAGGCGGTAGTGGCGGTAGTGGCCGGGGGACTCGATCTTGAACGCCCTGGTCTGCTGCCGCCACTGGAACGCCTGGTCGGACCGCTTGTCCACGGTCACCCACGTCTGACCGTCGTACGACGCCCTCAGCTCCCACGCCGCCGGGTCGCCGTCCGCCTTGCCCGAGGTGAGCGTGTAGAAGGTGGCCGCCTCCTTGTTGTCCGGCAGCGAGACCTGGAGCCAGGACGCCGAACCCCTGGTCTGCGAGGTGTCGTCCACCAGGGCCGCCACGGGGCCGGAGGCCGTGGTGTTCCCCGCCGTCGCCACGTCGCGCAGCGGGGCGGGCGGCTCGTCGCCCGTGGTCAGCGACGGCGGGGCGGCGTCGGGACCGGTGGCCCAGCGGGAGGGCGAGTCGCCCATCTCGAAGTCGAGCGTGCCGCCGGACGCGATGTCCTCGTGCCGCAGGTACGCCTTGTCCCACTTCTTCCCGTTGACCTTGAGGGACTGGACGTAGATGTTGCGGGCGCTGTTCCCGGGCGCGTTGACGACCAGCGTGCGGCCGTTCTCCAGGTGCACCGTCGCCTTCTTGAACAGCGGTGAGCCGATCGCGTAGGTGTCGTTGCCCATCTGGAGCGGGTAGAAGCCGAGCGCGCTGAACAGCCACCACGCGGACTGCTCGCCGTTGTCCTCGTCGCCGGGGTAGCCCTGGCCGATCTCGCTGCCCAGGTACAGGCGCCCGAGGATTTCGCGGACCTTCTCCTGCGTCTTCCACGGCCGGCCCGCGTAGTCGTACATGTAGGTGATGTGGTGCGAGACCTGGTTGGAGTGGCCGAGCTGGCCCATCCGCACGTCGCGCGCCTCGGTCATCTCGTGGATCACACCACCGTATGAACCGGGGAACTTCGCGGTCTCCGGGGTGGCGAAGAACTCGTCGAGCTTGGCCGCCAGGCCGTCCCGCCCGCCGTAGAGGTTGGCCAGGCCCTGGCCGTCGTGCGGGACGGAGAAGGCCATGTTCCAGCCGTCGGTCTCGGTGTAGTCGTGGCCCCACTCGCGCGGGTCGTACTCGTCGGGGGCCGCGCGGCGCGTGCCGTCGGGGTTGCGGCCCTGGAAGAAGCCGGTGGCCGGGTCGAACATGTGGACGTAGTTCCGCGCGCGGTTGGCGAAGTACTCGTAGTCCGCGGCGTAACGGGCTTCGCCGGTCTTCTCGTGCAGGGCGCGCGCCATGTTGGCGATGCCGTAGTCGTTGACGTAGCCCTCGATCGCCCACGACATGCCCTCGCCGGTGGCGGTGGAGGTGTAGCCGGTGAAGATCGAGGTGTCCAGGCCCTTGCGGCCGACGCCCGCGTTCGGCGGCGCCACCGTCGCGTTCTTCACGGCGGCCTCGTAGGCGGCCTCGGCGTCGGGCAGGTCCACGCCCTTGACGAACGCGTCCGCGAACGCCACGTCCGAGCTGGTGCCGGTCATCAGGTTGGCGTAGCCGGGGGAGGACCAGCGGGAGATCCAGCCGCCGTCGCGGTACTGCTGCACGAAGCCGTCGGCCAGCTCGGCGGCGCGCTTCGGCGTGAGCAGGCTGTACGCGGGCCACGTGGTGCGGTAGGTGTCCCAGAAGCCGTTGTTGACGTAGATCCTGCCGTCGACGACCTCGGCGCCGGTCCGGGTGGGCGTCGACGGACCGGCGGCCCGCACCGGGGAGGCGTACTGGTGCCTGGGCGCGTCGGCGGTGCCGGTGTTCTCGAAACCGGAGTTCGGGTACAGGTACAGGCGGTAGAGGTTGGAGTACAGCGTGGTCAGCTGGTCCTCGGTCGCGCCCTCGACCTCGACCACGCCCAGCACGTCGTCCCACGCCGCCTGCGCCCGGTCGCGCACCGAGTCGAACGTGTCGGACGCCGAGACCTCCAGCGCGAGGTTCTTCCTCGCCTGCTCCACGCCGATCAGCGAGGTGGCGATCTTCAGCGTGACGGTCTTGTCGGTCGAGGTGTCGAACCGGAAGTAGCCGGCCACGTTGTCGCGGCCCGCGCCGGTCAGCCGGCCACTGGCCGTCACCGGCTTGTCGACCACGCCGTACACGAACAGGCGAGTCGCACCGGTGGACAGGCCGCTCTTGACGTCCGAGAAGCCGGTCACCTCGCCGGTGGCCGGGTCCAGGGTGAGGCCGCCGCTGTTGTTGACGTTGTCGAACACCAGGTTGGACTGGCCGTCGACGAAGGTGAAGCGGAACACCGCGGCGTGGTCGGTCGGCGCGATCTCGGTGCGCATGCCGTTCTCGAACTTCACCCCGTAGTAGTGCGCCCGCGCGGTCTCGTTCTCGTGCCGGAACGGCAGCGCGCGCACGGCCCGGTCGGCGGTGGGCTCACCGGTGGACGGCATGACCTGGAACGTCTGCCGGTCGCCCATCCACGGGCTCGGCTCGTGGCCGGCGGTGAACGCCTGGAGCGTGGGCAGGTTGTCGCGGTTGTTGGTCTTGGCGTACTCGTAGAGCCAGCTGATCGACCCGGCGTTGGTCATGGGCGACCAGAAGTTGAAGCCGTGCGGCACCGCGGTGGCCGGGAAGTTGTTCCCGCGCGAGAACGAACCGCTGGAGTTCGTGCCGCGCGTGGTGAGCACCCAGTCGGTCGGGCGCGCGCGCTCCACCACCTCGGGCGCGGACTTGACCGCGACGTCGTCGATCCAGCCGTTGAACGCGGCCGGGCCCCTCGGGTTGTCGTAGGCGACGAGGATGCGCTTGATCGTCTTGCCCGCGGCCACCGAGCCGACCACGGAGGCCACCCGGTTCCACTGGTTGGTGTAGAGCGACTTCGCCGCGCCCTGGCCGCGCGGGGACAGCTCGAAGCCGTGCTGGTCGCGGGCGCCCAGGTCGCTGAGGTAGGTGCCGTCGGAGAAGGCGAGGTCCAGCGAGGCGTGGGTGGCCGGGTAGTTCAGGTCGTCGGTGGTGAACGACGGGAAGATCAGGTAGGACAGCTCGGTGGTCGCGGTGACCGGGATGTCGACCTCGAACACCTTGTTGTACGAGTAGCCGCGGCCCTCGGCCACGTGCGTGCCCTGGTAGCGCAGCGCGCGGTTGCCGGTGAAGCCCGCGCCCGCCTTGGCGTTGTACCCGCCGTTGGCGCCCTTGCCCACGGTGGTGCGCATGTGCTGCGCGGGCGGGGCGGTGGAGCCGTCGGAGAACTGGACCTCGGCCAGCTGCACCAGGTTCACGCCGCCCGCGTTGCGGGTGATGTCGAGCTGGTAGTACCGGAACGCCTCGGTGTTGGCCAGGTCGTAGGACTTGGTCTGGAACCGCTCGGCGAACGCCTCGCCGGTGCGGCCGTCCAGCGCCGTCCACGTGGTGCCGTCCTGGGAGCCGCGCAGGGTCCAGTCGCGCGGGTCGCGCTCGGGGGCGTCGTTGGCCGAGGTCATCGCGTACCGCTTGACCGCGACCGGTTCGGCGAAGGTGAACCGGACCCAGCCGGTCGGGGTGAACGTCAGCCACTTCGACGCGCTGCTGCCGTCGACGAGGTTCTCCTTGACCTCGCCGGAACCGGAGTTCTCGGAGTTGGCCGCCACGTCGACCACCCGGTCGGTGACGTTGCCCGGGATGCCGGTGGAGTCGTTGCCGTTGACGCCCGAGGTCTTCGGCGTGCCGTCCGGGCCCGTCTCGACCGTGCTCAACCACGTGGCCTGCGGCTGCCCGTCCTCGAACGAGGTGGTGAAGAGCGCTTCGCTCACGGTTGGCTCCCCCGGCTCGGGTGCGGCGGTGGCTGGTGACCAGCCTCCCACGCCTCCCAGCGCCAGGGCAGCGGTCGTGACGACCACCAGCGATCTCCTTGCCCGCATGAGCCTCATTGCGCACGCCTCTCGCCTAAGACGGGTCGATCTTTAGCGAAGCGAATAGCCGCGTGACATCGTTGTCAAGAGAGGTCACCCAACTTGTCCACAAGCCTGTCCGGCCGATGCTCCAACGGATCTAGACTTCCTCGCTGTGACGGCCAAGCCCCCGGTGGGCACCCCGGCGGGGATGCGCGTGCTCAACCAGCGCGCGGTGCTCGACCGGCTGCGCGCGGGCGGCCCGGCGACCCGGCCGCAGATCGCCCGGGACACCGGCCTGTCCAAGCCGACCGTCGGCCAGGCGCTGCTGGACCTGGAGCGGCACGGCCTGGTGCGCCCCACCGGCCGCACCACCGCGGGACCGGGCCGGTCCGCGGTGGTCTACGAGCCGGACCCGGCGGCCGGGCACGTGCTGGGCGTGGACATCGGGCGGCGGCGCATCCGGGCCGCGGTGGCCGACCTGGCGGGCCGGGTGATCGCGCGGGTGGACGAGCGCAACCGGTGCCGGTCGGCGTCCGCGCTGGTCCGCACGGTCAAGGAGCTGGCCACGACGACGGTCGCGGGCGCCGGGCTGTCGTGGGACGACCTGCTGGTCAAGGTGGTCGGCACGCCCGGTGTGCCGGACCCGCGCAGCCGCGCGCTGCACCACGCGCCGAACCTGCCCGGCTGGGAGCGGCCCGGCCTGCTGGACGACCTGGAGGCCGAGCTGGGCGCCGGGCTGGTGGTGGAGAACGACGCCAACCTGGCCGCGGTGGGCGAGCGGGCGCAGGGGGCGGCGCGCGGCGCCGGGGTGTTCGCGTGCCTGACCGTGGGCACCGGGATCGGCATGGGCATCGTGGTGGACGGCCGGCTGTTCCGGGGCGCGCACGGTGCCGCGGGCGAGGTCGGCTACCTGCCCTGGCCCGGTCAGTCCGAAGAGGACGGACGGGTGCGCGGGCAGGTGGAGTCGGCCGCGGCGGCGGGGTCGGTGGTGGCGCTGGCACGTGCGCACGGGCTGGTCGCGCGGTCGGCGCGGGAGGTGTTCGCCGCCGCGGCGGCCGGGGACGGGCGGGCGCTGGCGGCGGTGCGCGAGGAGGCGGAGCGGCTGGCGTTCGTGGTGGCCGCGGTGGTGGCGGTGGTCGACCCGGAGCTGGTGGTGCTGGGCGGCGGCGTCGGCGGCAACACCGAGCTGCTGCGCGAGCCGATGGAGGCGGCGCTGCGCCGGATGACGCCGCTGGCGCCGCGCGTGGTGGCCGGGGAGCTGGGCGACGGCGCGGTGCTCAGCGGGGCGATCGAGATGGGGCTGGGCACGGCCCGGGAGCTCGTGTTCGACCGCCACAGATGATCACTCTCTGAGAGTAGTCGAGTGGGTCTCACCTGCTGATTCACTCAATTGTCGTAAGTGTGAACCGGCAGGTAATGACGTAGCGTTACCCCACCTCCTCCTGGAGGGTGTTGTGTCCTTCCAATGTGGCACAGGGGAGTCGGAAAGGGAGTACGGGGGACGTGGTCCCTTCCCGACCGTGCCGCACGGGGCAGGTGCCGCGCCCGCAAACACCTGCCCCGTGCGTAGGGCCCTCGCGCAGGGCGCTGCGGGCGCAGGGCGCTGCGGGCGCAGGGCACGGCGGGCGCAGGGCACGGCGGGCGCAGGGCACGGCGGGCGCAGGGCACGGCGGGCGCAGGGCACGGCGGGCGCAGGGCACTACGGCGTCTTGCGGTGCACGTTCGGCAGCCCGGTGGGCCCGTCGGCCGCCTCCGCGATCCACGGTCCCGGGATCGACGGGTCGAGCACCCCGTCCTCCAGCCACGCCAGCCGCCCGGCCAGCACGTTGCGCGCCAGCGCGGTGTCGGAGTCGTCGCAGTTGCGCCACAGCCGGTCGAACAGCTCCTCCACCCGCACCCGCGCCTGCGCGGCGAACGCGTCCGCCAGCGCCACCGCGCCGTCACCGCCGGTCGTGGCCCGCACGCACGCCGCGCTGATCGCGAACAGCTCGGCGCCGATGTCCACCAGCCGCGCCAGGAACCGCTGCCTGCGCTCCAGCCGTCCCTGCCAGCGGGACATGGCGTAGAACGTCTGCCTGGCCAGCTTGCGGCTCGACCGCTCCACGAACCGCAGGTGCCCGGCCAGCGGGCCGAACTCGGCGTAGGCCCGCGGCACCTGCCCCCGGCCCACCACCAGGGTCGGCAGCCACCGCGCGTAGAACCCGCCCGCCCTCACCGCGGCCCGCGCCTTGCGCCCCGCGTCGGCCTCCGGGTCGATGATGTCGCCCGCCACGGCCAGGTGCGCGTCCACGGCCTCGCGCGCGATCAGCAGGTGCATGATCTCGGTCGAGCCCTCGAAGATCCGGTTGATCCGCAGGTCCCGCAGCACCTGCTCGGCCGGCACGCCCCGCTCGCCGCGCGCCGCCAGCGAGGCGGCCGTCTCGTAGCCGCGCCCGCCGCGCAGCTGCACCAGCTCGTCGGCGACCAGCCAGGCCATCTCCGAGCCGTACAGCTTGGCCAGCGCGGCCTCGATGCGGACGTCGTGCCCGCCCGCGTCGGCCAGCTCGCCGGCCAGGTCGAGGACGGCCTCCAGCGCGTAGGCGGTGGCGGCGATGAACGCGACCTTGCCCGCCACGGCGTCGTGCTCGCCCACCGGCCGACCCCACTGGACGCGCGCGGCCGACCACTCGCGGGCGACGCGCAGGCACCACTTCGCCGCGCCCGCGCAGATGGCGGGCAGCGACAGCCGGCCGGTGTTGAGGGTGGTGAGCGCGATCTTCAGGCCCGCGCCCTCGCGGCCGATCAGGTTCGCCCGCGGCACGCGCACGTCGTGGAAGCGGGTGACGCCGTTCTCCAGGCCGCGCAGGCCCATGAACCCGTTGCGGTGCTCGACGGTGATGCCCGGCGAGTCGCCCTCCACCACGAACGCGCTGATGCCGCGGCCGGGCACCTTCGCCATCACCACCAGCAGGTCGGCCACCACGCCGTTGGTGGTCCACAGCTTGACGCCGTTGAGCAGGTAGCCGTCGTCGGTGGGGGTGGCGGTGGTGCCCAGGCGGGCCGGGTCGCTGCCCACGTCCGGCTCGGTGAGCAGGAACGCGCTGATCTCGCCGGCGGCGCAGCGGGGCAGGTACTCGCGCTTCTGCTCCTCGGTGCCGAACAGGGCGACCGGCTCGGGCACGCCGATGGACTGGTGCGCGGACAGCATCGCGCCCAGGGCCGGGCACAGGGAGCCGACCAGCATCAGGGCGCGGTTGTAGTGGACCTGGGAGAGGCCGAGTCCGCCGTACTCGCGCTTGATCTTCATGCCGAACGCGCCGAGCTGCTTGAGTCCGGTGAGCACGTGGTCGGGGATGCGCGCGTCGCGCTCGACCTCGGCGCTGTCGACGCTGGTCTCGCAGTACTCCTTCAGGGCGGTCAGGAACGTCTCGCCGCGCTCGCGGTCCTCGGCCGAGCCGGTGGGGTGCGGGTGGACCAGGTCGAGGCGGAAGTGGCCGAGGAACAGCTCGCGGCCGAAGGAGGGGTGGCGCCAGCGGGTCTCGCGGGCCCGTTCGGCTACCTGGCGGGAGGTGCGTTCGTCGACGTTCTTCTCGGGGTCTGTCGTGGTCATCGCGGACCTCCGGGACCGGGCCTCCCACGTTACTACTGGCGGGTAGCCCCATCCGGGTGACGGCCGCGGACGCCGGGGCCGGGGCGGCGCGGGGCAGGTGACCGACTGGTTCCGGCCGGGGGGTTCGGCGAGGGCGGTCCGCCGGTCAACCGGCAAGCCCGCGCGGTTCCCGGGGCCACGGGATCGAGGTGAGCGGCACGCCCGGCCCGCGACCTCGCCGGCCCCTCGTCGCCGGCCTGGGCCGAACTCCCGAAGACGCCGAACAGGAGCCCGCCCGGGGTCGAGGTCGTCGGCCAGGGCCGGCGCGGCGGCGGTCGCCGCGGTCTCACGACCTGCCCCCGGGTCGTGCGGCGTGGTGGCGTGATCATGCCAGGGGCGATCGGGGGGGCGGACAGGTTTTCGCAGCTCACGGCGCTGCGCGCCGGAAGTCACCTGTTCAGGTGACGTTTTCAGCCGCCCAGCGGCGCGGCACCCCGCTGGGCCAGCAGCTCGCGCATGTAGTCGGCCTCGCTGGACTGCGACTTCAGCATGCTCTCGGCGAGGGTGCGCACGGCGTGCTGCTCGGCGTGCTGGGCGCCGTACTCGACCATGGCGGTGCCGCCCTGGTGGTGGCGCAGCATCAGCTGGAGGAAGTAGACGTCGGCCTCGGTGCCCGACAGCGAGCGCAGCCTGGCCAGCTCGTCGGAGGAGGCCATGCCGGGCATCGGGCCGCTGGAGGCGGCCTCGCCGGTGGTGGTGTGGGCGTGCTCGCCGCCGCCGGCGGACATCCAGGCCATGTGCTGCCCGGCGCGCGGCTGCTCGGGCTGGGCCCACAGCATGAGCCAGCCCTTCATGCGGCCCACCTGCTCCAGCTGCGTGCTGGCGACGTCGAACGCGAACTGCCGGACGTTGCGGTCGGTGGTCTTCTCGACGGCGATGTTGGCCATCTGCACGGCCTGCAGGTGGTGCATGGCCATGTCCTGGCAGAAGCCCACGTCCACGGAGTCGGCCGCGGGCGTCGCGGGGTCCTCCGAGTTGGGCAGCTGGATCAGCAGGCCGACCGCCGCGCCGAGGAGCAGGGTGGCGACGACGGCGGCGCTGAGGACCAGCACCCGGGCGAGGTTGCCCCGCCCGGGCGCGGTCCCGACCGGCTCGGTCACGTGCTCAGTTGCCCGCGGAGGAGGCGGTGGTCGAGGCCGACGGCGCCGCGGAACCCCGCGCGCTCTCCGCCTCGGCGCCCATCGGCTCGGCGTCCGCGCCGGGCGCCTCGGCCACGAACGGCGCCGGGCTGGAGGCGAAGGTCGGGTTGTCGCACGAGGCGCCGACCTCGGGGTAGGTGTACTGGTTGCGCCGCAGCGACTCGATGAAGTGGTCGATGCGCTCGTCGTCGGCGGTGTCGACCTTGAGCTGGTGGCCCCACGACTGCACCGAGATCGGCTTGTCCAGCCCCGGGTAGGGCGACATGATCGAGAACGGCTGGCCGTCGATCTTGGCCTTGAGCTTGTCCAGCGCCTCGCCGGTCACCTGGTCGGGGTTGTAGGCCAGCCAGATCGAGCCGTGCTCCATCGCGTGGACCATGTTCTCGGTGCGCACGGCGGTGGGGTAGACCACGCCGTTGCAGTCGGCCCACTGGGTGTCGTGCGGCCCGCCGAACGGCGGCGAGAAGTCGTAGGCCACCCGCTTGGGCGCGTCGACGTGCTTGCCCGGCTGGTAGTCGCGCTTGATCACGCCGGCGATCTGGTCCGAGGGGTCCTTGTTCTCCTCGGACGGCTTCCACCGGGCGAGGGCGGCCTCGCGGTCGCTCTTCTCGTCCAGCTGCACGTACGCGTAGCCGAACACGCCCGCGGCCAGGCCCAGGACGGCGACCACCGCGATGATGGTCCCCCAGGGCTTCGGCTTCTTCGCCACCACCGAGGAGCGCGCCGCCGCAACGCTGGAGCGCGCGGCCTTCGTCTTCTTGCCGCTGGTCATGTCCGCCTCAGTCTCGTCATAGTCCCGTGCCGCCGGCCAGTGTAGGGACACCATGTCTGATCACCGTCAACTGCCCGTCACGGCCGGTGGCCGTTGACAGTTGCCCTTCTCACCTGACGGGACGCCCATCCCGTTCGAGACCAGCGGGAACGCTTCCCTAGACTTGCCGGGTGACTCCCGCTGCGCTAGCTGAACTCGTCCGTGCGACGGCCGTGGACGTGCTGTCCGCGCGAGGTCTCGACCCCGCCGCCCTGCCGACAGCGGTCACGATCGAACGACCCCGCAACCCCGAGCACGGCGACTACGCGACGAACGTGGCCCTCCAGACCGCCAAGAAGGTCGGCGTGACGCCCCGCGACCTGGCCGCGTGGCTCGCCGAGGCGCTGACCTCGACCGACGCCATCTCCACGGTCGAGGTGGCGGGTCCCGGCTTCCTCAACCTGCGGCTGGCCGCGGACGCCCAGGGCGCCATCGTGCGCGACGTGCTCGCGGCGGGCGCCGACTACGGCCGGGGCGACCAGCTGGCCGGGCGCCGGATCAACCTGGAGTTCGTCTCGGCGAACCCGACCGGCCCCATCCACCTCGGCGGCACCCGCTGGGCCGCGGTCGGCGACGCGCTGGGCCGCGTGCTGGCCTTCAACGGCGGCGAGGTGACCCGCGAGTACTACTTCAACGACGCGGGCGCGCAGATCGACCGGTTCGTGCGGTCCCTGATCGCCGCCGCCAAGGGCGAGCCGGCGCCCGAGGACGGCTACGCGGGCGGCTACATCAGCGACATCGCCGCCGAGGTCCTGCGGCAGGAGCCCAGCGCGCTGACCGCGGAGGACTCCGCCGAGGTGTTCCGCCGGATCGGCGTGAACCTCATGTTCGAGGAGATCAAGAAGGACCTCCACGAGTTCGGCACCGACTTCGACGTGTTCTTCCACGAGGACTCGCTGCACCGCTCCGGCGCCGTGACCAAGGCCGTCGACCAGCTCAAGTCCTCCGGCGCGCTGTACTTCGACAACGGCGCCTGGTGGCTGCGGTCCACCGAGTTCGGCGACGACAAGGACCGGGTGGTCATCAAGAGCGACGGCGACCCGGCCTACATCGCGGGCGACATCGCCTACCTGGTCGACAAGCGGTCGCGCGGCTTCGACCTGTGCATCTACATGCTGGGCGCGGACCACCACGGCTACATCGGCCGGCTCAAGGCCGCCGCCTCGGCGCTGGGCGACGACCCGGACTCGGTCGAGGTGCTGATCGGCCAGATGGTGAACCTGGTCAGCGACGGCAAGCCGGTCCGGATGAGCAAGCGCGCGGGCACCGTGATCACCATGCAGGACCTGGTGGAGGCGGTGGGCGTGGACGCCGCCCGGTACGCGATGACCCGGTCCTCGGTCGACTCGACCCTGGACATCGACCTGGACCTGCTGCGCAAGCGCAGCAACGACAACCCGGTGTTCTACGTCCAGTACGCGCACGCCCGGCTGTCGTCGCTGCTGCGCAACGCCGCCGACCTGGGCGTGACGCCCGGCGACGCGCTGGACGAGCTGACCCACGAGCGCGAGGGCGACCTCATCCGCACCATCGGCGAGTTCCCGCGCGTCATCGCCACCGCCGGTGAGCTGCGGGAACCGCACCGCGTGGCCCGCTACCTGGAGGAGCTGGCCGGCACCTACCACCGCTTCTACGAGGCGTGCCGGGTGCTGCCGCGCGGCGACGAGGAGACCACCGAGCTGCACCGCGCCCGGCTCCAGCTGGTCGCGGCCACCCGCCAGGTGCTCGCCAACGGCCTGGCCCTGCTGGGCGTGACCGCCCCGGAGCGGATGTGATGCGCGCGCACCCGGCCGGTCCCCGGCACGCCGACGTCCTGGTCCCGTCGAACACGGCGGGCAACCGGCCGTCTTCGCCCGAAGAGCTGAACCGGCTTCACCCGAACGTGTGGCCTCGGAACGCCGAGCGCGGCGCCGACGGCGTGGTCCGCTTCGGCGGCGTCGACGTGCGGCGGCTCGTCGAGGAGCACGGCACCCCGCTGTTCGTGATGGACGAGGCCGACTTCCGCTCCCGCTGCCGCGACCACGCGCGCGCGTTCGGCGACCCGGCGCTGGTGCACTACGCGTCCAAGGCGTTCCTGTCCGTGGCGGTCGCCCGGTGGGTCGCCGAGGAGGGCCTGAGCATCGACGTGTGCAGCGGCGGCGAGCTGGCCATCGCGCTGCGCGCCGACTTCCCGCCCGAGCGCATCGCGCTGCACGGCAACAACAAGTCGACCGCCGAGCTGACCGCCGCGGTCGAGGCGGGCGTGGGCGCGGTCGTGCTCGACTCGTTCCACGAGATCGCCCGCCTGGACCACGTCGCGCGCGAGCGCGGCCGGGTGCAGCCGGTGATGATCCGGGTCACCGTCGGTGTCGAGGCGCACACGCACGAGTTCATCGCCACCGCCCACGAGGACCAGAAGTTCGGCTTCTCGCTGTCCTCCGGCGACGCCGCCGAGGCCGCCCGCCGGGTGCTCAAGAGCCAGGGCCTGCGGCTGATCGGCCTGCACAGCCACATCGGCTCGCAGATCTTCGACGCCAGCGGCTTCGAGGTGGCCGCCCGCCGGGTCATCGGCCTGCTCGCCGACCTGCGCGACGAGCACGGCGACGAGGTCCTGGAGCACGTGGGCACGGTCGACCTGGGCGGTGGCCTGGGCATCGCCTACACCTCCGACGACGACCCGCCGCCGCCCGCCGAGCTGGCGCGGCAGCTGACCAACATCGTCTCCAAGGAGTGCGAGCACGCGGGCCTGCCGGTGCCGAAGATCGCGGTCGAGCCCGGCCGCGCCGTCGTGGGCCCCGGCACGGTGACCGTCTACGAGGTCGGCACCATCAAGGACGTGCAGCTCGACGCGGGTGCGGTGCGCCGCTACGTCAGCGTGGACGGCGGCATGAGCGACAACATCCGCACCGCCCTCTACGACGCGGTCTACGACTGCCGGCTCGTCTCGCGCGCCGCCGCCGAGGGCACCGGGGCCGTGCTGTGCCGGGTCGTGGGCAAGCACTGCGAGTCCGGCGACGTGGTCGTGCGCGACTGCTGGCTGCCCGACGACCTCGCGCCCGGCGACCTGATCGCGGTGGCCGCGACCGGCGCCTACTGCTACTCGATGGCCAGCGGCTACAACCGGCTGCCCCGGCCGGCGCTCGCCGCCGTGCTGGACGGCGAGGCCCGGCTGCTGCTGCGCCGGGAGACCGAGGAAGACCTGTTCCGCCTGGAGGTATGACGTGCCAAGCCAAAAACCGATCAAGGTCGCGTTGCTGGGCTGCGGCACGGTCGGCACCGAGGTGGTCCGGCTGCTCGTCGACCAGGCGGACGACCTGACCGCCCGCGTCGGCGCGCCGGTCGAGCTGGCCGGCATCGCGGTGCGCAAGCCCAACAAGCACCGCGAGGTGCCCGCGGACCTGCTCACCACCGACGCGGCGGCCCTGGTCGCCTCCGACGTCGACGTGGTGGTCGAGGTCATCGGCGGCATCGAGCCCGCCCGGACCCTGCTGCTCGACGCCCTGCGCGCGGGCAAGTCCGTGGTCACGGCCAACAAGGCGCTGCTCGCCGAGCACTCGGGCGAGCTGTCCGCCGCCGCCGACGCCTCGGGCGC
The DNA here is from genome assembly GCF_009498035.1 of Saccharothrix syringae. Lineage (NCBI taxonomy): Bacteria > Bacillati > Actinomycetota > Actinomycetes > Pseudonocardiales > Pseudonocardiaceae > Saccharothrix > Saccharothrix syringae. Next base: position 9,782,594 of record NZ_CP034550.1, on the reverse strand, counting down.
CGACCTGTACTTCGAGGCGTCCGTGGCGGGCGCGATCCCGCTGCTCAGGCCGCTGCGCGAGTCCCTGGCGGGCGACCGCATCACCCGGGTGATGGGCATCGTCAACGGCACCACCAACTTCATCCTCTCCGGCATGGACTCCACCGGCGCGGGCTACGCCGAGGCGCTGGAGGAGGCCACCCGGCTGGGCTACGCCGAGGCCGACCCGACCGCCGACGTGGACGGGTTCGACGCCGCGTCCAAGGCCGCCATCCTGGCCTCGCTGGCCTTCCACAGCCGCGTCACCGCCGCCGACGTGCACCGCGAGGGCATCGCCTCGGTCAGCGCGGCCGACATCGCCGCCGCCAGGGCCCTGGGCCGCACGGTCAAGCTGCTGGCCATCTGCGAGCGCGTGACCGAGGGCGACCAGGAGTCGGTCTCGGTGCGCGTGCACCCCGCGATGATCCCCAGGTCGCACCCGCTGGCCGGGGTGAGCGGCGCGTTCAACGCGGTGTTCGTGGAGGCCGACGCGGCCGGCGAGATGATGTTCTACGGCCAGGGCGCCGGTGGCGCGCCCACGGCCAGCGCGGTGCTCGGCGACCTCGTCGCCGTGGCCCGCAACCTGGTGCAGGGCGGGCGCGGGCCGCGCGAGTCGGCCTACGCGGCACTGCCCGTGCGGCCGATGGGGCAAACCCCCACGCGCTATCACATCAGCCTCGACGTCGCCGATCGGGCGGGCGTGTTGTCGCAGGTCGCGGCGGTGTTCGCGGAGCACGACGTGAGCATCGCGGCGGTGCGGCAGGAGGGACGGGTCGACGACGCCAGCCTGGTCGTCGTCACCCACGCCGCGACCGACGCGGCACTGCGGTCGACCGTGGACAAAATCGGCGGGCTGCCCGTGGTCAGGGAAGTGGTCAGCGTGATGCGGGTGGAAGGCGAAGAGACATGACGATCCAAGCGGGCGTGCGGCCGGGGTGGCCCGGCATCATCCACGCCTACGCGGACCGGATCCAGCTCCCAGGGGGAGCCCGGGTGATCACGCTCCACGAGGGCGGCACCCCCCTGGTGCACGCCGAGCACCTGTCCGAGCTGACGGGCTGCGAGGTGCACGTCAAGGTCGAGGGGGCCAACCCCACCGGCTCGTTCAAGGACCGCGGCATGACCGTGGCCATGACCCACGCGCTGGCCGGCGGCGTCCGGGCGGTCATCTGCGCCTCGACCGGCAACACCTCCGCGTCGGCGGCGGCCTACGCGGCCAAGGCGGGCCTCACCGCCGCGGTGCTCGTCCCGCGCGGCAAGATCGCGCTGGGCAAGCTCGCCCAGGCCGTGGCGCACGGCGCGCGCATCCTCCAGATCGACGGCAACTTCGACGACTGCCTCGAACTGGCGGCCAAGACCGCGACCGAGTACCCGATCACGCTGGTCAACTCGGTCAACCCGGTGCGGCTGGTCGGCCAGAAGACCGCCGCCTGGGAGATCTGCGACGTGCTCGGCCGCGCGCCGGACGTGCACTGCCTGCCCGTGGGCAACGCGGGCAACATCACCGCGTACTGGCGCGGCTACTCCGACTACGTGAACGACGGCGTGGTGCCGGCCGCGCCGCGCATGTTCGGCTTCCAGGCCGCGGGCGCCGCGCCGCTGGTGCTCGGCGAGCCGGTGGCGAACCCGGAGACCATCGCGACCGCCATCCGGGTGGGCAGCCCCGCCTCCTGGACCGGCGCGGTCACCGCCAAGGACGAGTCCGGCGGCCTGTTCGAGGCGGTCACCGACGAGAAGATCCTGGAGGCGTACCGGCTGCTCGCCTCGACCGAGGGCATCTTCGTCGAGCCCGCGTCCGCCACCAGCGTGGCCGGCCTGCTGGCCACCGCCGCCGACGGCCGGCTGCCCAGGGGCTCCCTGGTCGTGTGCACGGTCACCGGCCACGGCCTCAAGGACCCCGACTCGGCGCTGCTGGGCATGGCCGAGGTCGAGCCGGTGCCGGTCGACCCCGACGCGGTGGCCTCGGCGCTGGAGCTGGCGTGACCGGCGTCCGGGTCCGGGTCCCGGCCTCCACGGCGAACCTCGGCTCCGGGTTCGACGCCCTGGGCATGGCCCTGGGGCTGCACGACGAGCTGGACTTCGAGGTCGTGCCGGGCGGGCTGGCGATCGAGGTCACCGGCGAGGGCGCCGGTGACGTGCCCACTGACGAGCGGCACCTGGTCGTGCGGGCCTTCCGCGCGGCCGGTGCCCGGCTCGGGCTGGACGTGCCGGGGCTGCGGCTGCGGTGCCGCAACGCCATCCCGCACGCCCGCGGCCTGGGGTCGTCCTCGGCGGCGGTGGTGGCCGGCGTGGCGGCCGCCCACGGCCTCGCCGGTCGCGAGTTGGACACGGACGCGTTGCAACTCGCCGCGGAGTTCGACGGCCACGCCGACAACGCCGCGGCCAGCATGTTCGGCGGCGCGGTGATCGCGTGGACGGAGGGTGACCGGTACCGCGCGGTGCGCTTCACCCCGCACCCGGGCGTGTCGCCGGTCGCGCTGGTGCCGGCGGAGCGGTCCGCCACGCACGCGACCCGCGGCCTGCTGCCGTCGAAGGTGCCGCACGAGGACGCCGCGTTCGCCGCGGCCCGGTCCGCGCTGGCCGTGCACGCGCTCTCGCACGACCCGTCGCTGCTGGTGAAAGCCCTGGACGACCGGCTGCACGAGCCGTACCGGGAGCCGGCCTGGCCGGCCACGTCGCGCCTGGTCCGGGCGCTGCGGGAGGCCGGGGTGGCGGCCGCGGTGTCCGGCGCGGGACCCACGGTCCTGGCCCTTCCCCCGGACGGGGAACTGCCCGATGGGGTGGACCTCGGCGGGTTCGAGGCGCTCCGGGTCCCCGTTGACCTGGGCGGCGTGTGCGTTGCGCCACTCGGCTGAGTGACGCGACGCGCCGTGCGTCGGTTGTTGCAACCGACCGTACCGGCGTCTACCCTCGGGGCCATCAGTCACCGCGCGCACGGGCGCCGGTGTGGTGCCCGGACGTTCGCTCCGGATCGCATTCCTCCAGTGACTTGGCCCTGTGCCGGATGGACGGGGTTGGCGCTGGAAGGCACCCGCTCGCCGTGTGACCGAAAGTCCCGTACTGGAGGGCTCCGCCTTCGCGCGCGCTGACGCGCCGACGAAGTCCGCCTGCCCCGGGGCGAAACTGCCGCTCCGCGTTCCGCCGGACGGCAGCTCCGCTGGACCGCGTAGGAGGCGCGGTCCGGTCAGGAAGGACATGTGTGAGCAACACCGATGTGCTGAGCAGCGAAGCTCCTGCTGCTCCCAACGCCGCCAGTTCCGGAGCCGAGGAGAACGCTCTGACCACCCCTACGAACGGCAGTGCCCCGCCGCGCAAGCGCGCCGGTCTCTCCGGCATGGTGCTCGCCGAACTGCGTGAGCTCGCGGGTCAGCTCGGCATCACCGGCACGGCCGGGCTCCGCAAGGGCGACCTCATCGCGGCCATCAAGGAGCGGCAGGGCGGCACCTCCGGTCGGGGCAGCGCCGCGACGCCGCCCAAGGCCGAGAAGAAGGCCGCCGCGCCCGTCGCCGAGAAGGCCCCGGCCGCGGAGAAGGCGGCCGAGGCGCCCGTCGACAAGCCGGTGGAGAAGCCCACCCAGCAGCAGCTCGACGTGGTCGAGCGGTCCGGTTCGGGCGCCGCCTCGGGCTCGGGCTCGGGCGAGGAGGAGGGCGGTCGCCGGGGCAACCGCCGCCGCCGTTCCGCCAACCGGCCCGCGGGCAGCCCGGACGGCGCCGCCGCACCGGCCGCCGCGCCCGCGGCGGACGACCGGCCGCAGCAGGCCGCGCCCGTGGTCGAGCGGACCCAGCAGGACCGGCCCGAGCGCGGTGAGCAGCGCGAACAGCGCCAGGAGCGCGGTGACCGCGGGGATCGCGGCGAGCGCGGTGACCGGGGCGACCGGAGCGAGCGGGGTGACCGCGGCGAGCGCGGTGACCGGGGCGACCGCGGTGGTCGCCAGGAGCGCGGCGGCCGTGACCGGGATCGCGACCGGGACCGGGACCGGGATCGCGACCGGGACCGCGGGCAGGACCGCAACCGCACCAACGCCGGTCCGGACGACGATGACGACGAGGGCGGCCGGCGCGGCCGTCGCTTCCGGGACCGCCGCCGTCGCGGTGGCCGGGGCGACGCCGGTGGCGGCGGCACCGACACCGAGGTGCGCGACGACGACGTCCTGCTGCCCGTGGCGGGCATCCTGGACGTGCTGGAGAACTACGCGTTCGTCCGCACGTCGGGCTACCTGGCCGGCCCGAACGACGTCTACGTGTCGCTCTCGCTGGTCCGCAAGTACGGCCTGCGCCGCGGTGACGCGATCATCGGCGCGGTGCGCCAGCCCCGCGAGGGCGAGCAGCAGCGGCAGAAGTTCAACCCGCTGGTCCGCGTCGACAAGATCAACGGGCTGGACCCGGACGAGTCGCGCAACCGGCCGGACTTCACCAAGCTGACCCCGCTCTACCCGAACGAGCGGCTGCGCCTGGAGACCGAGCCCCACATCCTCACCACGCGCGTCATCGACCTGGTGATGCCGATCGGCAAGGGCCAGCGCGCCCTGATCGTGTCGCCGCCGAAGGCGGGCAAGACCTCGGTGCTCCAGTCGATCGCCAACGCGATCACGAAGAACAACCCCGAGTGCCACCTGATGGTGGTGCTGGTGGACGAGCGCCCGGAAGAGGTCACCGACATGCAGCGGTCGGTGAAGGGCGAGGTCATCGCCTCCACCTTCGACCGCCCGCCGTCGGACCACACCACGATCTCGGAGCTGGCCATCGAGCGGGCGAAGCGCCTGGTCGAGATGGGCCACGACGTGGTCGTGCTGCTGGACTCGATCACCCGCCTGGGTCGTGCCTACAACCTGGCGGCGCCCGCGTCCGGCCGCATCCTGTCCGGTGGTGTCGACTCGACGGCGCTGTACCCGCCGAAGCGGTTCCTCGGCGCGGCCCGCAACATCGAGGGCGGCGGCTCGCTGACCGTGATCGCCACGGCCCTGGTCGAGACCGGGTCCGCGGGTGACAGCGTGATCTTCGAGGAGTTCAAGGGCACCGGCAACGCCGAGCTCAAGCTCGACCGCAAGATCGCGGACAAGCGCACCTTCCCGGCGGTGGACGTCGACTCGTCCGGCACCCGCAAGGAGGACCTGCTGCTCTCGCCCGACGAGCTGGCGGTCATGCACAAGCTCCGCCGGGTGCTCCACGCCCTGGACGGCCAGCAGGCCATCGACCTGCTGCTCGACCGCCTGCGCAAGACCCGCACCAACATCGAGTTCCTGATGCAGGTGGCCAAGACCACCCCCGGTGCGGACAACGACTGACCCGCTCCACCACCAGGCCCGCCCGGTTCCCCCGGGCGGGCCTTTTTCACCCGCGAGTCCTCCACTCCGACACCGCGTGTCCTCCACTCGCGCACCGCATGTCCTCCACTCGCGCACCGCGAATTGGCCTTTGACCGGTCCTGAGCGGTGGACTCGCGGTGTCTGAACGGAGGACACGCGGTGTCTGAGTGGAGGACACGCGGGGTTTCAGCAGGGTGGGGTGGTCAGGCCGGCTTTGGCCAGGGCGGCGGTGCGGCGGCGGTCGCGGAAGTACTGGGTGACGAGGAGGGCCAGGAGGGGGAGGCCGACGGGGAGTGAGACGGCCGGCGGGACGGGGAGGCCGTCCACGGCTATGCCCAGGCACATCACGGCGGCCAGGTAGGGCCAGCGGAGCCAGGTGCGCTGCCAGGGGGCCGCCCAGGTCACGGTGCCCGAGGAGACCACGCCCACGGCCACGCCGGCGCCGAACAGGGGGCTCGACAGGGTCACCGACCCGGCGGTACCCAGCAGGAGGTCGCCCAACCCGGTGAGGCCGAGGACGGAACCGCTGAACAGGAACGGCACGGCCAGCCACGGAACCAGCCGCAGCGGGCGTCCGGCAGCGCACAACACGGGCCCAAGTGTGGCGTCCGGGCAACGCCGGTCCGCACGCCCCGTAGGCCAACGGTCACCCCCTGCGCCAAATGGTCGACCGCCATCGGTGAGCGGTAGTGACGACCGCCACGGGAACAACCCGGTGCCGGCACGCGTTGCACCGCACGTCAGCCGATCTGGCACACTGTCGGGTCGAGTCCGGCTCCGGTTCACCTCGTGCAGAAGAGGACCCGGCGGCCACCGAGGAAAGGGACGAGACGTTGAAGACCGGCATTCACCCCGAGTACGTGACGACCGAGGTCACCTGCGGTTGCGGCAACACCTTCACCACCCGCAGCACCAAGTCGTCCGGTTCCATCCACGTCGAGGTCTGCTCGAACTGCCACCCGTTCTACACGGGCAAGCAGAAGATCCTCGACACCGGTGGTCGGGTCGCGCGCTTCGAGGCCCGCTACGGCAAGCGCGCCAAGTAGCTGCCAGAACGGCGTCCACCCCGGTACGCGGGTGGGCGCCGTTGTCGTTTCCGCACCACGGCCGCGACCGGGGCGGGAACCGGGCAGGACCAGAGCAGGAACCGAGCAAGACCGAGGACCCGGAGCCGAAGACGTGACGCTGGACGCCCTGCTGGCCGAGCACGCCGAGCTGGAGGCCAAGCTCGCCGACCCCTCGGTGCACGCCGACCAGGCGGGCGCGCGCAGGCTCGGCAAGCGCTACGCCGAGCTGACCCCGATCGTGCGGACCGCCCGCGAGCTGGAGCAGGTCAGGTCGGACCTGGAGACGGCCCGGGAGCTGGCCGCCGAGGACCCGGCGTTCGCCGAGGAGGCCGAGCAGCTGGCGAGGGCGGTGCCCGCGCTGGAGGAGCGGCTGGCCGAGCTGCTGCTGCCGCGCGACCCGCACGACGGCGCGGACGTGGTCATGGAGATCAAGTCCGGTGAGGGCGGCGAGGAGTCGGCCCTGTTCGCGGGCGACCTGCTGCGCATGTACACCCGGTACGCCGAGCGGCACGGCTGGAAGGCCGAGGTCCTGGGCGGCACCGACTCCGACCTGGGCGGCTTCAAGGACGTCACGGTCGCCATCAAGAGCCGCGGCGACAGCCCCGACGGCGTGTGGTCGCGCCTGAAGTGGGAGGGCGGCGTGCACCGGGTGCAGCGCGTGCCCGTCACCGAGTCGCAGGGCCGCATCCACACCTCCGCCGCCGGCGTGCTGGTCTTCCCCGAGGTGGAGGACGTGGAGGTCGAGATCGACGAGAACGACCTGCGCGTCGACGTGTTCCGCTCCTCGGGCAAGGGCGGCCAGAGCGTCAACACCACCGACTCGGCCGTGCGCATCACGCACCTGCCGACCGGCATCGTGGTGTCCTGCCAGAACGAGCGCAGCCAGCTCCAGAACAAGGCCCGCGCGATGCAGGTGCTCCAGGCGCGGCTGACCGCGCTGGCCGAGGAGAAGCAGCAGCAGGAGACGGCGGACGCGCGCCGCTCGCAGGTCCGCACGGTGGACCGCTCCGAGCGGGTGCGCACCTACAACTTCCCGGAATCCCGCATCTCCGACCACCGGGTTGGGTACAAAGCGCATAACCTGGATCAAGTGCTCGACGGCGACCTGGACGCGGTGCTCGACGCCCTGGTGGCGGCGGACCGGGCGGAGCGACTCGCCGGAGGGTGACGCACGAGAGGGGCGCGCGATGGCCGAAGTCCTGGTGAACCCGATCAGCGCCCCCCTGGACACCGCGCTGGAGATCCGCGTGGTGGACCTCGAACCCGACCGCCCGGTGACCGTGCGCGCGGGCACGGGCGACCGCGCCGCCGAGGCGGTGTTCCGGGCCGACGAGCGCGGCGTGGTGGACCTGACCAGGCACGCGCCGGTCTCCGGCAGCTACGCGGGCGTCGACCCGATGGGGTTGTTCTGGTCAATGACACCAACGGGTGACCGGTCGGACGGTCACACGTTCGTCGAGGCCGACGGCGCGGGCCCGGTCCGCCTCGAGCGGCTGACCGTGCCGGAGGGCGTCAAGCGCACCGAGGTCACCGAGCACGGCCTGGCGGGCGTGCTGTTCGAACCGGCCGACGGCGGCCCGCACCCCGGCGTGCTGGTGCTCGGCGGCTCCGAGGGCGGCCTGCACGAGCTGGACGCGGCGCTGCTGGCCGGGCACGGGTTCGCCGCGCTGGCCCTGGCCTACTTCGGCGCCCCGGGCGTGCCGGCGGACCTGGTCGAGATCCCCCTGGAGTACTTCCGCCCGGCCCTGGACCTGCTGGGCGAGCGCCCCGCGGTGGTCGGCGGGTCGCGCGGCGGTGAGCTGGCGCTCCTGCTCGGCGCGACGTTCCCCCAAGTCGGCGCGGTCGTGAGCGTGGTGGGCAGCGGGGTGGTGACCCAGGGCATCGGGCCCGGCCACCGGCTGCTGCAGAAGCTGGAGCACGAGGCGGCGCCCTGGACCCGCGGAGGCCGCCCCCTGCCGTACCTGCCGTACTCGTTCCCCGAGGAGCTGCGGGCGGCGGTGGTCGACGGCGAGCCGGTGCCGCTGCACCTGGCGTTCGACCTCGCCGACGGCATCCCCGAGGACGCGGAGATCCCGGTCGAGCGCATCAACGGCGGTGTGTTGCTGCTCTCATCCGCCGACGACCGGTCGTGGCCGTGCGCGGAGCTGAGCGCGGTCGCGCACCGCCGGCTGGCGGCCCACGACCACCCGTTCCGGTACGAGCACGTGGTCTACCCGGGCGCGGGGCACCTGATCGCGGGCCCGCCGCACCGGCCGACGACCGACGTGGTGGTGCCCGGACCGGGCGTGCGGTTCGCGACGGGCGGCACCCCGGCCGCCACGGCCGCCGCCCGCGCCGACGCGTGGCGCCGGACCATCGAGTTCTTGTCGGATCAGCCGGCCACCTAGTGTGTCCGGTATGAGCGCACACTTCGACGTCGTGGTCCTCGGTGCTGGGCCAGGCGGGTACGTCGCCGCGATCCGCGCGGCCCAGCTGGGACTGAAGACGGCGGTCATCGAGGAGCGTTACTGGGGCGGGGTGTGCCTCAACGTCGGCTGCATCCCGTCGAAGGCCCTCCTGCGCAACGCGGAGCTCGCCCACATCTTCACCCACGAGCAGAAGACCTTCGGCATCCAGGTCGACGGTTCGGTGAAGTTCGACTTCGGCGCCGCGTTCGAGCGCAGCCGCAAGGTCGCGGACGGGCGCGTCAAGGGCGTGCACTTCCTGATGAAGAAGAACAACATCACCGAGATCAACGGGTGGGGGACGTTCGTCGACGCGAACACCATCCGGGTGGGTGATGACACCATCACGTTCGAGCACGCGATCATCGCGGCCGGCGCCACCACGCGCCTCCTCCCGGGGACGGAGCTGTCCGACCGGGTGGTGACCTACGAGGAGCAGATCCTCACCAGGGAACTGCCCGGGAGCATCATCATCGCCGGCGCGGGCGCCATCGGCGTGGAGTTCGCCTACGTGCTCCACAACTACGGCGTCAAGGTCACGATCGTGGAATTCCTCGACCGGGTGGTGCCGCTGGAGGACGTCGAGGTCTCCACCGAGCTGGCCAAGCGGTACAAGCGGCTCGGCATCGACGTGCGCACCTCCACCCGCGTCGAGGCCATCGACGACAGCGGCGAGAAGGTGCGCGTCACCGTGTCGAAGGACGGCGCCCAGGAGGTCCTGGAGGCCGACAAGGTCATGCAGGCCATCGGTTTCCAGCCGCGCGTGGAGGGCTACGGCCTGGAGAACACCGGCGTGGAGCTGACCGAGCGCGGCGCGATCGCGGTGGACGGCCGGGGTCGCACGAACGTGTCCAACATCTACGCGATCGGGGACGTGACGGCGAAGCTGATGCTCGCCCACACCGCCGAGTCGATGGGCATCATCGCGGCGGAGACCATCGCGGGCGCGGAGACCATGGAGCTGGACTTCGTGATGATCCCGCGCGCCACCTACTGCCAGCCGCAGGTCGCCTCGTTCGGCTACACCGAGGCGCAGGCCCGCGACAAGGGCTTCGACGTGCAGGTGGCCAAGTTCCCGTTCACCGCCAACGGCAAGGCGCACGGCCTGGGCGACTCGGCGGGCTTCGTCAAGCTGATCAGCGACGCCAAGCACGGCGAGCTGCTGGGCGCGCACATGATCGGCCCGGACGTGACCGAGCTGCTGCCCGAGCTGACCCTGGCGCAGCAGTGGGACCTGACCGTGCACGAGGTCGCGCGCAACGTGCACGCGCACCCCACGCTGAGCGAGGCGGTCAAGGAGGCCGTGCACGGCCTGGCCGGCCACATGATCAACTTCTGACGCCCTACCCTTGCGCGCATGACCCGACACCCGCTGCGGCTGGCCATCCTCGAAGCGGAACGCATGCTGGCCGCCGCGGGTGTCGACAGCCCCAGGGCGGACGCCGAGCTGCTCGCCGCGCACGTGCTCGGCGTCGAGCGGTCCCGGCTGCCGCTCATCCCGCTGGTCGACCCGCCGGTGGTCGACGCCCTGCACAAGGTGGTGCTGCGGCGGGTGGAGCGCATCCCGCTCCAGCACATCACCGGCTGGGCCCACCTCGGCGGCCTCGACCTCGACGTCGGCCCCGGCGTGTTCGTCCCGCGCCCGGAGACCGAGCTGCCGCTGGTCTGGGGGCTGTCCACACTGGACCGGCCGGACCCGCTGGTGGTGGACCTGTGCACCGGCTCGGGCGCGCTGGCGCTGGCCGTGGCGCACCACCGGCCGGACGCGCGCGTGCACGCCGTCGAGCGGGACACCACCGCCCTGGCGTGGGCGCGCCGCAACGCCGACGCCCGCGCCGCCGCGGGCGACACCCCGATCACCCTGCACGCGGGCGACGTCACCGCGCCCGACCTGCTGTCCGACCTGGACGGCCGGGTGGACCTGGTGCTGTGCAACCCGCCGTACGTGCCGGACGACACCGAGGTGCCGCCGGAGGTGTCCGACCACGACCCGCGCCAGGCCGTGTTCGGCGGCCCGGACGGCCTGGCCGTGATCCGGCACGTGGTCACCGCCGCCGCGCGCCTGCTGCGGCCGGGCGGGCACGTGGCGATCGAGCACGACGACACGCAGGGGGAGTCCGTGCCCGCGCTGCTGGCCGCGCGGCGGGTGCTCACCGACGTGGCCGACCACCCCGACCTGGCCGGCCGGCCCCGCTTCGCCACGGCCCGCCGGGTCTGAGCGCGGGTCGGCGGGGGACGCGCCGGCCGAGGGGTGCCGGTGGAAGGGCACGCGCCTGCCGGAGATCGGGTGCCGGCCGAAGGTGCGCGCCTGCCGGGTGCACGAGCCGGTGAGGCGTGGGTCAACCGAACAGGTTGCCCAGCCGCTCCACCAGCAGCGCGACGCCCGCCGCCGCGGCCAGGCCGCTCGTGACCCGCTCGGACAGCCTCCCGGTCCGCTTGGCCACCTCCTCGGGGCGCGGCCGCTCCCGCGCCAGCTCCTCGTCCAGGTCGTCGACGGCGTCCAGCGCCGACTCCTTGCGCGGCGTGCCCTCCGGCGCCGCCTCGACCTCCGCCCGCAGGTCCGCCAACGCCGCCCGGACCTCGGCCACCCGGTCCGCCCCGACCCGTCCCCCCACGGTGATGTCGCCGACCTCCACCCGGTTGTCGTCGCCCTCGAACACCGCGCCCGTCGCGTCGCCGCCGATGGTGATGCCCACGCTCAGCCCCTCTCCCCGCGGTTGCCGACCCCGACCTTGTTGCGGTCGCCGATGAAGACGGCGCCGCTCACCGAGCCCTCGATGTGCACGTGCCTGTTCTCCACCTGGGTGGCCTGCCGCATGAACTCGGTGGTGGTGATGCCCCGCTCCTCCAGGAAGCGGCCGATCGACCGCAGCAGCTGCCGGTCGACGAGCTTGGCGTAGCGTTCGAGGTCCGTCAGCTGGAAGTAGTCCCGCAGCTCGTCGCCCGCCCCCAGCTCGCGCAGGGTGCGCGCGGCGCCGTACCGCTCCTGGGTGGGCTCGTCGTCCGACCAGTCGACCGGGATCGGGGCGACCGCGTGCCGCAGCCGGCCGAGCGCGGTGACCGGCAGCCGCGCCCACCGCCCCAGGGCGCCCAGGACCGGCTGCCAGGCCGAGGACGGCAGGTCGATGCGGCGGTAGGACTCCCGCACGGGCAGCAGCACGTTCGGCGTCCACTCCACGTACAGGTGGCGGTCGTCGCGCCCCAGGTGCAGGTACCAGGTCAGCACCAGCGCCCGGTCCCAGGTCTCCAGCCGGAAGCAGCGGAAGTGGCGCACCCACTCCTCGGGCCGCCGCACCACCTCGGCCACCACCTCCGGGGGCAGCGCCTCCACCGGGCGCTCGGTGAGGTCGGGCAGCACGGCGGCGGCGCGCGGGTCGTCCATCCGCGTCACCAGCTCGGCGGCCGAGACCACCACCCGGTCGCACGCGGTCAGCCCGCTCAACCGGTGGCCGGGGGACAGCGACGCCGAGGTGCCCAACCCGACGAGCTCGCGGGTGACCGCCTCGTGCAGCTCGACCAGGTCCACCTCGGCGACCTCGCCGCCCTCGGCGGCCGGGTCGAGCGACAGCACCATGGACCACGGCTCGTAGGCGACGCCCGCGCCCACGAACGGGAGGGAACCGCGGTAGACGACCACGTCCGTCCCGCCCACCGGCTCCTCCGCCTCGCGCACGTCGTCCAGCGCGAACTGGTGCTCGGCCACCCCCAGCGACCTCACCTGCCACTCGCGCGCCCACCGGTCCTCGCCCTCGCGGCCGGGGAAGTGCTCGCGGCTGAAGCTCGTGGTGGTCAGCTTCCACACGGCCCACCGGTCCAGCAGCAGCACGCCGAGCGCGAGGACGACGAGCAGCGCCAAGGCGGTCCACCCGCCCGGTGAGTGCCACCAGGCCCACGGCAGGTCGATCAGGCGCGCCAACGCCTCCGGGGCGGACAGGGCGAGCGCGATGCCACTTATGGCGACGATGACGATGGCGGTGACGATCCCCACGATCACGCCTTGGCGGGTGGCCACCGCCTCCGCGTCCTTCCGGTCCTCGGCGACCCGTCCCAGCGACAGCGCGCCCGCGAGCCCCAGCCACCAGAGGAACACCAGCCAGCTCAGGGACAGCACGCCGAGCACCACCACGCCCACGACGGCGTCACGCCACCGGCGCCGCGAGCGGGCGGCCACCGCCTCCCGCAGCACCGCCGCGCCGTCGATGCCGGGGAGGGGCGGGATCGCCCGCGTCGGCACCGACAGGAACTCGCGCACGGCGTCGTCGGCGAACTCGCGGTCGAGGTGCGCGGCCGCGCACAGGTATCGGGTCGATTCGTCCCTCGGGGACCTCTCCGGGTCGGAACTGGTCATGTGTTCCCCCTGTGCTCAAGGGTGCGGGAGGAATTCCAATTCAGCGGGGAAAAGCGAGAACTCCCCGGTCAGGCGACCCGGGTGGCTTTTGTGGAATGGGGAGGTCGGGCCGTTGGCGCGAACAGTAGTGGCGGTTCGCGCGGCCCGGTCCGAATTCCGGTCGAAGCGGGCGAAAGCGCGAACCCGGTGCTCCGGTCAGGGGCGGGCCGCGTCGACCATCGTGGTGAGCAGCGCCCCGGTCGCGGGCCAGTCCCCGGCCGGGCCGGAGGCGTAGACCACGTACTCGGTCCCGCCGGTCTCCCAGTAGGCGACCGCGGTCCGCGCGCCCGCCTCCTCGAACTCCCAGCGCACCGCCGGGAACCCGCGGACCTCCGCGGCCCCCAGCCCCAGCCGCGCGTGGCCGGGTTCCCGCTCCCGCTCCACCGCCGCCGCGGTGATGCGCTCCAGCAGCGTGCGGCCCGGGTCGGTCACGGGCGCGCCGCCGAACCGCACCTCGCGCCGCGGGTCCGCCGGGTCGGCCGCGACCAGCGTGGTGGCCACCGTGCCCGGTCGCACCGGCCAGCCCTCCGGCACGACCGTCACCAGGCCGCCCGGTGCCCGGGAGGTGCGGAACCCCGGTGGCGCGGCGGCGGGGTCGGTGGTGGGCGGGGTGGGGACCGACGACGGCGAACCCGGAGCAGGAGACGGCGAACCCGGAGCGGGCGAAGGCGGTGTGATGGCGGGCAGCCCCGGCGTCGTGGTCGTGGTGGCCGCCGGCGGGGGAGCGGAGGCGGCGCGCAGGGCCAGCACGCCCGCGCCGCCGGCCACCACCACGTACGCGGCGGTGAGCGCGGCCGCGAGCGGGAGGGCGCCGACGCCACCGGAACGCCTGCCCACCTCGTCCTCCCCCGCGGCTAACCTGGGTCCTCCCAGCTCGCAGCAGTAAACCGGAGGGGCGGCGTTGGTTGTCAACGGGTCGGACGAGCCGACCGCGCTGCGCGCCAGGCTCGCCGCGCACCTCGCCCGGCCGGTCGACCCGGCCGACGACGCCGCGATGCGCTCCCGGGCGGCGGTGGCCGACGTGCTCGTGGAGGGCCGGGCGGCGGCCGCGGTGGAGCGGCTGCGCCGGGAGCTGCGCGGGTACCACCCGCCGCCGGCGGCGCGCGACCACCTGGCCGTGGCCCTGGCCGCCCGCAGCGCGGAGGTGCGGGCCGTCGACGAGGACGGGGCGCTGGTGGTCGTCGACCGCGCCGGGCTGGCGGAGTGCCGGGCCATCGCGCGCGAGATCCTGGACCTGCGGCCCGCACCGGACCTGGTCGACTTCGCCCACGACCTGCTCGACCGCCTCGACCGCGCGGAGCGCTGGCGCTGGGTCGCGCCGGACTCGGTGCCCGGCGCGGCGGTGGTGGCGCTGGCGGTGCTGGTGCTGCCGTTCGTCGGGGGAGCCGTCGGCAGCGCCGCGGTCACCGCGGGTGGCGTGGCCGTCGGCGCCGCGCTCGTGTTCGGGGCCACCCTGGCGCACCGCAGGCGGCAGTGGGCCGTCGACGCCGCGCGACCGCTCCGGCGGCCCGGTCGCTGACCTCCGCCGCCGCGCGAACCCGCACTGTGCTTGGATCTCCCGGGTGAGCACGATCTACGACTGCAGCGTCCAGGACGACCGCGCCGCGGGCCTCGCCGCCGCCGCGGGCGCGGTGCGCTCCGGGCGCCTCGTGGTCCTCCCCACCGACACCGTCTACGGCATCGGCTGCGACGCCTTCGACGCGACCGCCGTCCGCCACCTGCTGGAAGCCAAGGGTCGTGGGCCGGACCTGCCCGTACCGGTCCTGGTCGGCTCCTGGACCACCGTCGACGGCCTGGTGCTGAGCGTGCCCCGGCAGGCGCGCGCGCTGATCGAGGCGTTCTGGCCCGGCGGCCTGTCCCTGGTCCTCCAGCACGCGCCGTCGCTGTCCTGGGACCTCGGGCACACGCGCGGCACGGTGATGCTGAGGATGCCGCTGCACCCGGTCGCCCTCGAACTGCTGCGCGACGTCGGCCCGATGGCCGTCTCCAGCGCCAACAAGTCCGGCTTCCCGCCCGCGTCCACCGCGCAGGAGGCGTGGGACCAGCTCGGCGAGGACGTCGGGGTCTACCTCGACGGCGGCACGGCGGCCGAGAACGTCGCCTCCACCATCGTCGACCTGACCGGGCCGGACCCGGTGGTGCTGCGCGAGGGCGCGGTGCCGCTGTCCGAGGTGTCCGAGGTGCTGGGCTTCGAGGTCGAGGTCGCCCGCTAGTGGATCTTCCCGTTCGGAGTAGCGTGGTGCCCGCACCGCCCGACACCCCGTCCCCGAGGGGCTAGCCTGCCGTGGGCCAGTTTCCTGCCGTGTCCAACGTCCTCCCGGTCCGGGAGTACCTGCTCGTCGCGCTGACCGCCGCCGTCGTGACGTTCCTGCTCGTCGGCCTGGTCCGCGCGCTGGCGTTCCGGATCGGCGCGGTCGCCTACCCGCGGTCGCGGGACGTGCACGTCAAGCCCATGCCCCGGATGGGCGGGCTGGCCATGTACGGGGGTGTGCTCGGCGGCATGCTGCTGGCCCACCAGCTGCCCGTGCTGCGGTCGGCGTTCGACTTCTCCTACGACCCGTACGCGGTCATCGTCGGCGGCGGCGTCATCGTCCTGGTCGGCGTGCTGGACGACCGGTTCGAGCTCGACTCGCTGACGAAGCTGGCCGGCCAGGTGTGCTCGGCGGGCATCCTGGTGCTGTTCGGGCTCCAGTGGATGCTGTTCTGGGTGCCGTGGGGCGACGCGGGCGGCAACACCGGCTCGCTGCTGTCGCTGGACCAGAACCAGGGCGCGATCCTGAGCGTGCTGCTGGCCGTGACCATGGTCAACGCGATGAACTTCGTCGACGGCCTGGACGGCCTGGCCGCCGGCATCGGCCTCATCGCCGCCGCGGCCACCTGCGTGTTCTCCATCGGCCTGCTGGGCAACAACGGCGGTGACGTGGGCGCCTACCCGCCCGCGCTGATCGCCGCCACGCTCGCCGGCGCGTGCCTGGGCTTCCTGCCGCACAACTTCAACCCGGCGCGCATCTTCATGGGCGACTCCGGGTCGATGCTGATCGGCCTGATGCTCGCCGCGGCCACCATCTCGGCCTCCGGCAAGATCAACTACGAGTCGGTGCGGGCGACCGACGTGCTCGGCCTGCTCTCGCCGCTGGTGGTGGTGGCCGCGGTGCTGTTCGTGCCGATGCTGGACCTGCTGATGGCCGTGGTGCGGCGCACCCGGCGCGGCGAGAGCCCGTTCTCCGCGGACAAGATGCACCTGCACCACCGGCTGCTGGAGATCGGCCACTCCCAGCGGCGGGCCGTGCTGCTGATCTACCTGTGGGCGGGCGTGCTGGCCTTCGGCGCGGTCGCGCTGACCCTGTTCGACGTGGTGGTCGTGGTGTGGTGCCTGGGCATCGGGCTGCTGCTGGCCCTGCTGGTGTCCGCGGTGCCCAGGCTCCGCGAGGCGCGCAAGACCTGACGCGGGGGCGGGGCCGACCGGTCGTCCGCCCGGCCGCCGCCCCCGATCGGGGACTTCTTCCACCTGATCGGGGGTTGTCCGGCACCGGCCTCGCGGTCGACGCCGCGGTGGCCGCGACGGGGCCGGGCGCCCGGGAGGCCGAGCGGTGCCCGGACCGGCCGGTGGTCCCGGGCCCGCGCCGGACCGGGGGAGTTCGCCGTGCGCGAACTGCTCCGGCGGTGCGCGAGCGGCACGCCGGCCCCGTGGAGCCCTCTCGGCGGCGGCACGTCGGCGCACGCCCCTCGGCCGGAAGGGCGAACCGTTCACCCGTCGTTGGCCTGGAAGACACCCGGGGGACACCCGGAGGGCGTTGGAGTTCGGCAAGTGCGCGCTTCTCCACCCCCCGATTGAGGGGTTCGGATCACTCTCCTTTTACACTCGGTCCCGACCAGTGGGAAGGGGTGACATGAGCCAGGACGAACCTGCGACCACCAAGGAGTGGACGCACGAAACCGTCGTGCAGCGCCTCGCGGGCGAGATGTTCCGCGGCGCCCTGTGGGCGACCCTCGCCACGGTCGCCGCCGCCGCGGTGCTGTGGACCGTGCTGGCGGGTGTCCCCGGCCTGGTCAGCGCCCTCATCGGCGGTGCGGTGGCGTGCCTGTCCTCGGTCGCGACGCTGCTGGTGATGCGCAAGACCGCGGCGCTGCCGCTGCAGTTCATCATGATCGCCGCGTTCGGCGGCTTCCTCGGGAAGCTGGTCCTGCTGATCGCGGTGATGCTGGTCGTGCGCCGGTTCCCGGAGCTGCACGACAACGCCCTCGCGCTCACCATGGCCGCGACCATCGTGGTCGCCACCTTCATGGAGGTGCGCGCTTCCAAGCGCAGTCGCAGTCAGATGGTGATCCCGACCCCCGGCAACACCTGAGCTACCGGCTGGTACGGTGCGCGCAGACGGGACACCCGGCTTCACGGGGTGCCTCTCGCGGGCGCTTGCGATCCGTAAGGTACGTTAAGTCCCGATCGTGACGATTCCCCCGGCGGAGTGAACGCCGGCCGGGAGAACCGGAAGGAACACAGTGACCATGACGGTGCTGGCCGCGGGCGATGAGTTCGTCGCTCCCGGCACGAAGGACTTCTTCCCGCCGGCGATCTTCGGCGACGTCACCAAGCCCATGGTGCTGCTGGTGCTGTCGATCGTGATCATCGGCGCGTTCTTCATCGCCGCGACCCGCAACCTGAAGCTCGTCCCGGGCAAGTTCCAGTTCCTCGCCGAGTCGGCGTACGACCTCGGCCGCAACTCGATCGCCCGCGAGCAGATCGGCGGCAAGGACTTCAAGCCCTTCGTGCCGCTGATCCTCACGGTCTTCAGCTTCGTGCTGGTGAACAACCTGTTCGGGATCATCCCGTTCGTCCAGTTCCCCACGCTGTCGCACATCGGGTTCCCGCTCGCCGTCTCGCTGCTGGTGATCTACCCGGTCTACCACTTCGTCGGGTTCCGCCGCCACGGTTTCCTCGGCTACCTGAAGCACCAGACCATGCCGCCCGGCGCGCCGTGGTTCGTGCTCATCCTGCTGATCCCGATCGAGTTCTTCCAGAAGTTCATCCTGAACCCGCTCACGCTCGCGATCCGAGTCTTCGCGGCCATGTTCGCGGGTCACCTGCTCCTCTTGGTGTTCACCTTGGCGGGTGAGTACCTCCTCTTCGCCGGCGGCATCACCGTGGTGGTCGCGCCGATCGCCTTCCTGTTCGCCATCGCGCTGACTTTCCTGGAGGCGCTGATCATGGTGCTGCAGGCATACATCTTCGCGCTGCTGTCCGCCAACTACATCGGCGCGGCGCTGGCCGAAGAGCACTGAGAGAAAACACAAGCCTCCGATCCGCGGGTTGTTCCGCGGACCGAAGTGAAAGGGAACAGCACAAGTGAGCGCTATCGTTCTTGCCCAGGAAGCCGCCACCGGTGTCACCAACGCGGGTCTCGCGGCGATCGGTTACGGCCTCGCGGCCATCGGCCCGGGCATCGGCGTGGGCCTGATCTTCTCCTCGGTCATCAGCGGCACCGCCCGCCAGCCCGAGGCCCGCGGCGTGCTGCTGAGCCTGGCCTGGACCACCTTCGCCATCGTCGAGGTCCTCGCGCTGCTCGGCTTCGTCGTGTACTTCCTCGCCACCGCCGCCTGACGTTCTTCGGCCTAGGAGAAGTCCCAGATGAAAACCCTCATCCTGGCTGCGGAAGGCGAGGCCATCAACCCGGTCCTCCCGCACACGTCCGAGATCATCCTCGGTCTCGTCGCGTTCCTGCTGCTGCTCTTCATCATGAAGAAGTTCGTCGCACCGCGCTTCGAGACGTTGTACGCGGAGCGTGCCGCCAAGATCGAGGGTGGCATCGAGAAGGCCGAGCAGGCCCAGGCGCACGCGCAGGAGCTGCTGGAGCAGTACAAGGCGCAGCTCGCGGAGGCGCGGGCCGAGGCGGCCCGCATCCGCGACGACGCCCGCATCGAGGGCGAGCAGATCATCAGCGAGCTGCGCGCCAAGGCCCAGGAGGAGTCCGCGCGGATCGTCGCGCAGGGCCAGACCCAGCTGGAGACGCAGCGCGCGCAGATCGTCGCCGAGCTGCGGGGCGAGCTGGGCAAGCTGGCCGTCGACCTGGCGGACCGGGTCGTCGGCGAGTCGCTGGAGGACGAGGTGCGCCGCCGGGGCACCGTCGACCGGTTCCTGGCCGAGCTCGACGGCGCGTCGGCTCCGGCCACCAAGTGAGGGAACGCCGATGACGCTGCACGCCGCTAGCCGAGACGCCCTGGCCGCCGCCGAACTGCGGCTGCTGGAGGTCGTCGACGCCACCGAGGACAGCGCTGCCCTGGGCACGCTGGGCGACGAGCTGTTCGCGGTCGTCGGCCTGCTGTCCGGCCAGCCCGCGCTGCGCCGCGCGCTGGCCGACAACGCCGCCGACCCCGCGGTGCGCGAGCAGCTGCTGCGCGGCCTGCTCGGCGGCAAGGTCGCCGACCCGACGCTGCAGGTGCTGGCGCTGGTCGTCACCTCCCGCTGGTCCAGCCCGCGCGAGCTGGTGGACGGCGTCGAGTCGCTGGCCCGCACCACGCTGCTGGTGCGGGCGGAGCGCGCCGGCCGGCTCGACGCGGTCGAGGACGAGCTGTTCCGGCTCGGCCGCATCATCGCCGGCAACCACGAGCTGGAGCTGGCACTGTCCGACCCGGGCGCCGACCCGGCGGGCAAGGTGGCGCTGGTCGACAGCCTCATCGAGGGCAGGGTCGACGCCACCACCAAGTCCCTGGTGGACCAGCTCGTCCGCGCACCGCGCGGCCGCGGCGTCGTCAACGGCCTGGGCGACCTCGCGGCGCTCGCGGCCAAGCGCCGGGAACGATCCGTCGCCCACGTCCGTTCTGCGGTTGAACTGGACGCGGCGCAGCAGGAGCGCCTCGAAGCCACCCTGACCAGGATCTACTCCCGACCCATCGCCCTCCACGTCGAGGTCGACCCCGCGCTGCGCGGCGGCCTGCTGATCAAGATCGGCGACGAGGTCATCGACGGCAGCGTGGCGGGTCGGCTGGCGGCACTGCGCCGCGACCTCGCCGGCTGACCCAACCGGAACCGCGGCCCACAAGCCCCTTTCCTCCAAGCGAGAAGTGAGAGCAGGAACGACATGGCGGAGCTGACGATCTCGTCGGACGAGATCCGCAGTGCGATCGAGAAGTACGTCTCGACCTACTCCCCGGAAGTCAGCCGGGAAGAGGTCGGCGTCGTCGCGGAGACCTACGACGGCATCGCCATCGTCGAGGGTCTGCCCGGCACCATGACCAACGAGCTGCTGGAGTTCCCCGGCGGCGTGCTCGGGGTCGCCCTGAACCTGGACGTGCGCGAGATCGGCGCCGTCATCCTGGGCGACTTCGACAAGATCGAAGAGGGCCAGGAGGTCAAGCGGACCGGCCAGGTGCTCTCCGTGCCCGTCGGCGACGGCTTCCTCGGGCGCGTGGTGAACCCGCTCGGCCAGCCGATCGACGGCCTCGGCGACGTCGTGGCCGACGACAACCGCGCCCTGGAGCTGCAGGCCGCGACCGTGCTGCAGCGCCAGCCGGTGGGCGAGCCGATGCAGACCGGCATCAAGGCCATCGACTCGATGACCCCCATCGGCCGCGGCCAGCGCCAGCTGATCATCGGCGACCGCAAGACCGGCAAGACCGCGGTCTGCATCGACACGATCATCAACCAGAAGAAGGCGTGGGAGAGCGGCGACCCGCAGCAGCAGGTCCGCTGCGTCTACGTCGCCATCGGCCAGAAGGGCTCCACCATCGCGGGCGTCAAGGCCGCGCTGGAGGAGGCGGGCGCGCTGGAGTACACCACCATCGTGGCCGCCCCGGCGTCCGACTCCGCGGGCTTCAAGTGGCTGGCCCCCTACACCGGCTCGGCCATCGGCCAGCACTGGATGTACCAGGGCAAGCACGTCCTGATCGTCTTCGACGACCTGACCAAGCAGGCGGAGGCGTACCGCGCCATCTCGCTGCTGCTGCGCCGCCCGCCGGGCCGCGAGGCGTACCCGGGCGACGTCTTCTACCTGCACTCCCGCCTGCTGGAGCGCTGCGCGAAGCTGTCCGACGACATGGGCGGCGGCTCGATGACCGGCCTGCCGATCATCGAGACCAAGGCCAACGACGTGTCGGCCTACATCCCGACCAACGTCATCTCGATCACCGACGGCCAGTGCTTCCTGGAGTCGGACCTGTTCAACGCCGGTGTGCGCCCGGCCGTCAACGTGGGCATCTCGGTGTCCCGCGTCGGTGGCGCCGCGCAGATCAAGGCGATGAAGACGGTGTCCGGCTCGCTGCGCCTGGACCTGTCGCAGTTCCGCGAGCTGGAGGCGTTCTCCGCGTTCGCGTCCGACCTGGACGCCGCCTCGCGCGCCCAGCTGGACCGCGGCGCCCGCCTGGTCGAGCTGCTCAAGCAGGGCCAGTACCAGCCGGTGCCGGTCGAGGAGCAGGTCGTCTCGATCTACCTCGGCACCAAGGGCCACCTGGACTCGGTGCCGGTGGGCGACGTCCGCCGCTTCGAGGCGGAGTTCCTGGACCACGTGCGCCGCAACCACGAGGCGATCCTGTCGGGCATCCGCGAGTCCAAGGTGCTCTCGGACGACGCCGAGCGGGGCATCGTCGACGCGGTCGAGGCGTTCAAGAAGCAGTTCACCCCGTCCGGCGGCGCCCCGGTCGTGAACGACGCGCCGGCCACCGCGATGGACGCCGACAAGGTCGGGCAGGAGTCGGTGAAGGTCAACCGACCGGCCCCGACCGAGAAGTGACGTAGGCATGGCGGCCCAGATCCGAGAGCTGCGCCAGCGGATCCGCTCGGTCAACTCGACCAAGAAGATCACCAAGGCGTACGAGCTCATCGCCACGTCCCGGCTGGCAAAGGCCCAGCAGCGGGTCGAGGCGTCGCGGCCCTACGCGGACGAGATCACCGGCGTCCTGTCGTCGTTGGCCACGGCGTCGGCCAACCTCGACCACCCGCTGCTGACCGAGCGCAAGCAGCCCAAGCGCGCCGGCGTGCTGGTCATCACCAGCGACAAGGGCATGTGCGGCGGCTACAACGCCAACGTGCTCAAGGCGGCCGAGGAGCTGTTCTCGCTGCTGCGGTCCGAGGGCAAGGAGCCCGTGCTCTACGTCATCGGCCGCAAGGGCGTCGGCTACTACCGGTTCCGCCGGCGGGAGATCGCCGGCGACTGGACCGGGTTCTCCCAGCTGCCCCAGTACGTCAACGCCGCCGAGGCGGGCGACGCGCTGGTGGAGGCGTTCGTCGCGGGCAGCGACGACCAGGGGAACAATCCGGGCCCCGACGGCGTTCTGGGTGTGGACGAGCTGCACGTGGTCTACACCGAGTTCAAGTCGATGCTGAGCCAGCAGCCGGTGGCCAAGCGGATCGCGCCGATGGTCGTCGACTACGACCCGGAGCCCACCAGGCTCCAGTCGGTGTACTCCTTCGAGCCCAGCGCCGACGTGCTGCTCAGCGCGCTGCTCCCGAAGTACGTCAAGACCAGGCTCTTCTCGGCGTTGCTGGACGCGGCGGCCTCGGAGTCGGCGGCGCGGCGGACCGCGATGAAGGCGGCGACGGACAACGCCACCGAGCTGGTCCGCAACCTCAGCCGCCAGGCGAACGCGGCCCGTCAGGCCCAGATCACCCAGGAGATCAGCGAGATCGTCGGTGGCGCCTCCGCGCTTACCGGTGGCGCAGGAAGTGATGAGTGACATGAGTGCTACTGCCACCACCACCCGCACCGGCCGTGTGGTCCGGGTGATCGGTGCCGTCGTCGACGTGGAGTTCCCCCGCGACGCGGTGCCGGAGCTGTTCAACGCCCTGCACGTGGAGATCACCTACGAAGCGGTGGCCAAGACGCTGACCCTGGAGGTCGCCCAGCACCTGGGCGACAACCTGGTCCGCACCATCTCGATGCAGCCCACCGACGGCCTGGTCCGCGGCGCGACCGTGAGCGACACCGGCGCCGCGATCAGCGTGCCGGTCGGCGACGTCGTCAAGGGCCACGTGTTCAACGCACTGGGCGACTGCCTCGACCAGCCGGGGCTGGGCCGCGACGGCGAGCAGTGGGAGATCCACCGCAAGGCGCCGTCGTTCGACCAGCTGGAGGGCAAGACCGAGATCCTGGAAACGGGCATCAAGGTCATCGACCTGCTGACCCCGTACGTCAAGGGCGGCAAGATCGGCCTGTTCGGCGGCGCGGGCGTGGGCAAGACGGTGCTCATCCAGGAGATGATCACCCGCATCGCCCGCGAGTTCTCCGGCACGTCGGTGTTCGCCGGCGTCGGCGAGCGCACCCGTGAGGGCACCGACCTCCTCCTGGAGATGGAGGAGATGGGCGTGCTCGGCGACACCGCCCTGGTGTTCGGTCAGATGGACGAGCCGCCGGGCACCCGCATGCGCGTCGCGCTCTCCGCGCTGACCATGGCGGAGTACTTCCGCGACGTGCAGAACCAGGACGTGCTGCTGTTCATCGACAACATCTTCCGGTTCACCCAGGCGGGCTCGGAGGTGTCGACCCTGCTGGGCCGCATGCCGTCCGCCGTGGGCTACCAGCCGACGCTGGCGGACGAGATGGGTGAGCTGCAGGAGCGCATCACCTCGACGCGCGGCAAGTCGATCACCTCGCTGCAGGCCATCTACGTGCCCGCGGACGACTACACCGACCCCGCGCCGGCCACCACCTTCGCCCACCTGGACGCGACGACGGAGCTCTCCCGTCCGATCTCCCAGAAGGGCATCTACCCGGCGGTGGACCCGCTGTCCTCGTCCTCCCGGATCCTGGAGCCGACCATCGTCGGCGAGGAGCACTACCGGGTGGCGCAGGAGGTGAAGCGGATCCTGCAGAAGTACAAGGAGCTGCAGGACATCATCGCGATCCTCGGCATGGACGAGCTCTCCGAAGAGGACAAGGTCCTCGTCGGCCGGGCGCGTCGCCTGGAGCGCTTCCTGGGCCAGAACTTCATCGTGGCCGAGAAGTTCACCGGTCAGCCGGGGTCGTTCGTGCCGATCAAGGACACGATCGAGGCGTTCGACCGCGTGTGCAAGGGCGAGTTCGACCACTACCCGGAGCAGGCGTTCTTCTCCTGCGGCGGGTTGGACGACGTCGAGGCCAACGCCAAGAAGCTCGCCGGCAACTGAGCCGGGGTTCCACCGGAGGGCCGTTCCCGCGCGCGGGAACGGCCCTCCGGGCTTTTCGGCGCCACCACCGGCGGTTCACCCGCGCCCGGTAGCCTGCCGCGCCGTGGACCTGCTGCCGTTCGAGGAGTACGCGGCCTCGCTGCACCGCAAGCGCGCCTCCGCCGGCGTCCTGTTCCGGGACGGGGACGGCCGGGTGCTCCTGGTCGAGACCACCTACAAGAGCACCTGGGAGATCCCCGGCGGGGCCGTCGACGCGGGCGAGGCGCCGTGGCGGGCGGCGGTGCGCGAGGTGGCCGAGGAGCTGCGCCTGCACCGCCCGCTGGGGCGCCTGCTGGTGATCGACCACCTGCCCGCCGACGGGCCGATGCCCGAGGGCCTGGCGTTCGTCTTCGACGGCGGCCTGGTCACCGCCGAGGAGGTGGCCGGGATCGACCCCACCGACCCCGAGATCCGCTCGGTCGGCCTGCACACCCCCGACGCCGCCCGCCGCCTGGTGAAGCCCGCGCTGGCCCGGCGGATCGAGAGCGCCCTGGACGCCCTCGTGGCGGGCGAGGTGGCCCTGTGCGAGTCGGGGCGGCCCGTCACCCCCTGACCCGCGCGAGTCGAACCCCCAGCCCCGTCGTGTCGAACCTCCGGGACCCCCGAGTTCCACGTTCAGGCCGACGCCCAGCCCAGCGCGCGCGAGATCGCCAGCCCGCACGCCCGCACCGCGGGCACCACGGTGTCCGTGCGCGTCCCCGTCGGCACCACGACGGACACCGACGCGACCACGTCGCCGGCCGCGTCCCGCACCGGTGCCGCCACCGAGAACGTGATCAGCTCGATCTGCCGGTCGCTGATCGCGTACCCGTCGCGGCGCACGCGGGCCAGGACCTCCCGCAGCTCGGCCGGGCGCACGATGGTCCGCTCGGTGAACCGCCTCAGCGGCCCGGCCAGCACCTCCTCCTGCACGGCCGCCGGTGCCGCGGCCAGCAGCACCAGGCCGACACCCGTGCAGTGCAACGGCATCCGGCTGCCCACGCGCGTCACCACGTTGACCGCGTCCCGCGCGGAGATCCGCTCGACGTAGACGACCTCCAGCCCGTCCCGCACGGCCAGCTGCACGTTGTGCCGCGTCACCTCGTACAGGTCCTCCAGGAACGGCACCGCCCGGTCGCGCAGGCCCAGGCTGCCCGGCGACAGCGCGCCCAGCTCCAGCAGCCGCAGGCCCACCGAGTAGCCGCCGTCGGGGTTGCGGGTCAGGGCGCGCAGCTCCACCAGCGCGGCCACCAGCCGGTGCGTGGTGCTCAGCGGCAGGCCGGAGCGGCGGCTCAGCTCGGACAGCGTCATCGCCGGGCGGTCCACGGTGAACACCGACAGGAGCGCGAACGCGCGCTCCAGGGAGGACTTCGGCGTGGTCACGCGTCGAAGTCTTCCACTGACCGGGAAGGGACCTGCCGGTGCGCCGGTGACACGCCTCACCCTCTGCGCATGACTAGATGGGTGCTCCCGCTGGGCTGGACGGCGGTGCTGCTCGACGGCTTCGACCTGGTGGTGCTCGGCACCGTCCTGCCGGTGCTGCTGGAACGCGGCGAGTGGGGCCTGACCCCGGCCTCGGCGTCCGCGGTGTCCACCGCGGGCCTGGTCGGCATGATGCTGGGCGCGATGGCCATCGGCACGGTCACCGACGTCATCGGCCGCCGCAAGGCGCTGATCGCGTCGGTGGGCAGCTTCTCGCTGTTCACCCTGCTGTGCGCGGCCGCGCCGTCGGTGGAGGTGTTCGGCGGCCTGCGCTTCCTGGCGGGCCTGGGCCTGGGCGGCTGCCTGCCCACGGCCATCGCGCTGGTCAACGAGTTCGCCGACGCCTCGAAGCGCGGCCGGGCCACCACGTTCGTCATGACCGGCTACCACGTGGGCGCCGTGCTCACCGCGCTGCTGGGCATCTCCGTGCTCCCCTCGATGGGCTGGCGGGCGCTGTTCGTGCTCGGCGCGGCCCCGGCGCTCGTGCTGGTGCCGCTGATGGTGTTCTTCCTGCCCGAGTCCACGGCGTTCCGCGGCACGCCCGCCAAGCAGGCCGTCGGCTCGCTGTTCCGGCCCGGCCTGTGGCGGGCGACGCTGGCGTTCTGGGTGGCCTCGTTCATGGGCCTGCTGCTGGTCTACGGGCTCAACACGTGGCTGCCGCAGATCATGCGCGCGGCGGGCTACCCGCTGGGCGCGGCGCTGGGGCTGCTGCTGACCCTCAACGTCGGCGCGGTGGTCGGCCTGGTGGTCGCGGGCGCGGTGGCCGACCGGTTCGGCGTGCGGCCGTCGACGATCGGCTGGTTCCTGGCCTCCGCGGTGGCGCTGGGCCTGCTGAGCGTGAAGCTGCCCACGGTGGGCGTGTACCTGGCGGTGCTGGTGGCCGGGTGCTTCGTGTTCAGCGCGCAGGTGCTGGTGTACGCCTACGTCGGTCGCACCTACGACGACGCGAACCGGGCGACCGGTCTCGGGTGGACGGCCGGCGTCGGCCGCGTCGGCGCGATCTGCGGGCCGGTGCTGGGTGGGGCGCTGCTCACGGCGGGCGTGGCCTATCCGTGGGGCTTCTACGCGTTCGCCCTCGTCGCGGCCCTGGGCGCGGTCGCGATCACGGCCGTTGGAGCGACCGCCGGGCGGGTGGTACCTCACGTAGGGGGTGCCTGAGGACGCCTGGTGCGGCGCTCGGTAGGGGCCACCGTTTAGACTGCTCCTCGACTCCGTAGACGAGGGAGATGCGCGTGGCCGAGATGACCGTCCAGTTGGTCGCCGTGGAACGCCGCCTGTGGTCCGGCACGGCCACCACGGTGGTCGCGCAGACGCTCGAAGGCGAGATCGGCATCCTGCCGGGCCACGAGCCCGTGCTGGGCCAGCTCGTGGAGGGCGGCGTGGTCCGGATCCGCACCACCGACGGCGAGGTCGTGACGGCCGCCGTCCACGGGGGGTTCCTCTCCGTGACCGGTGACGGGGTGAGCATCCTCGCCGAGACGGCCGAGCTGTCCGGCGAGATCGACGTCGAGCGGGCGCGGGCGAAGGCCGCGAGCGGCGACGACGCGGAGAAGGCCCGGGCCAGCGCGCGGCTGCGCGCCGCGGGGCAGACGGCCTGACGCGGACGGGCGGACGAGCGCCGTGGGGATCGCCGAAGTCGTCGGGGTGGTCCTGTTCGTCGCGGTGGTGGTCCTCGCGTACCTCGCGTGGCGCCGGGTCCGCGTGCTGCGGGCCGGTGGCGTGCACGTGGCGCTGAGGTCCCGGCTTGATCCCTCCGGCCGGGGCTGGCACCTGGGTGTCGGCCACTACCGCGGTGACGAGTTCGCCTGGTTCCGGGTGCTGAGCCTGCGGACCGGCCCGGACGTGGTGATCTCCCGCGACGGCTTCGAGATCGACGACCGCCGCGAGCCCGCGCCCCCCGAGACCTACGCCATGCCCTCCGGCGCCGTGGTGCTGCGGTGCAGCGGCGCCCGGGGCGAGGTGGAGATCGCGATGGGCCCGGACGCGCTGACCGGCTTCCTGTCCTGGTTGGAGTCCGCGCCCCCGGGCCGCTCGATCCCCTGGGCGTCCTGAGCTAGGCGTTGTCCCCGGGCCGCCAGAGCACGTCACCGTCCGGGTTGGCCACCCGCGCCAGGATGAACAGCAGGTCGGACAACCGGTTCAGGTACTTGGCCGCGAGCGGGTTCGTGGTGTCGGGCTCGGCCTCGACCAGCGCCCACGTCATGCGCTCGGCGCGCCGGGCCACGGTGCGGGCCTGGTGCAGCAGCGCGGCGCCGGGCGTCCCGCCGGACAGGATGAACGAGTCCAGCTTGCCCAGCCGGGCGTTGAACTCGTCGCACCAGGACTCCAGGCGGTCCACGTACGGCTGGGTGACCCGCAGCGGCGGGTACTTCGGGTCCGGCGCGATCGGCGTGGACAGGTCCGCGCCGACGTCGAACAGGTCGTTCTGCACCCGCCGCACGACCTCGGTCACGTCCGGCGCGAGCGAGCCGAGGGCCAGCGCGACGCCGAGCGCGGCACCGGTCTCGTCCACGTCCGCGTAGGCGGCGATCCGCGGCGAGGTCTTGGGCACGCGCGAGAAGTCGCCGAGCCCGGTGGTCCCGTCGTCGCCGACGCGGGTGTAGATCTTCGTCAGGTGCACGGCCATACCCGGCACTCTAGGACAGGTGCGCACCACCGAACCCGCCTCCGCGGACGGGCACGATCAAGACCCTCCGTAGGATTGCGGCACGACGAGCGAGGAGTTCCCCAAGTGAGCGAGCACTTCCGGGTCCAGGGCGGTGCGCGCCTGGTCGGCGAGGTCGACGTCGTGGGCGCGAAGAACAGCGTGCTGAAGCTGATGGCGGCGGCGCTGCTGGCCGAGGGCACCACCACGATCACCAACTGCCCGGAGATCCTGGACGTCCCGCTGATGGCGGACGTCCTGCGCAGCCTGGGCTGCGAGGTCACGCTGACCGGTGACGTGGCCACCATCACCACACCGGCGGAGCTCAACCACCGCGCCGACTCCGAGGCGATGGGCAAGCTCCGCGCGTCGGTGTGCGTGCTGGGCCCCCTGGTGGGCCGCTGCAAGCGCGCGGTCGTCGCGCTGCCCGGCGGCGACGCCATCGGCTCGCGTCCGCTGGACATGCACCAGAACGGCCTGCGCAAGCTCGGCGCGCACAGCGAGATCGAGCACGGCTGCGTGGTCGCCGAGGCCGAGGGCCTGCACGGCGCGCAGATCTGGCTGGACTTCCCCAGCGTCGGCGCCACCGAGAACATCCTGATGGCGGCGGTGCTGGCCAACGGCACCACGGTCATCGACAACGCCGCCCGCGAGCCGGAGATCGTCGACATCTGCGTGATGCTCCAGCAGATGGGCGCCAAGATCGAGGGCGCGGGCACGTCCACGCTGACCGTGCACGGGGTGGAGTCGCTGCGCCCGACCGAGCACCGCGTGATCGGCGACCGCATCGTCGGCGCCACCTGGGCGTTCGCCGCCGCGATGACCCGCGGCGACATCACCGTGCGCGGCGTGGACCCGCACCACCTCGACCTGGTGCTGGAGAAGCTGCGCACGGCCGGCGCCGAGGTCACCACGCTGGAGGGCGACGCGTTCCGCGTGGTCCAGCACGACCGGCCGCGGTCGGTGGACTTCGTGACGCTGCCCTACCCGGGGTTCGCCACCGACCTCCAGCCGTTCGCGATCGCGCTGTCCAGCGTGTCCGAGGGCACGTCGATGATCACCGAGAACCTGTTCGAGGCGCGGTTCCGGTTCATCGAGGAGATGGTGCGGCTCGGTGCCGACGCCCGGACCGACGGGCACCACGCGGTGGTGCGCGGGGTGGAGCGGCTGTCCAGCGCGCCCGTGTGGGCCTCGGACATCCGCGCCGGGGCGGGGCTGGTGCTCGCCGGGCTGTGCGCGGACGGGGTGACCGAGGTGTACGAGGTGTTCCACGTCGAGCGCGGCTACCCGGGGTTCGTGGAGAACCTGCGCAACCTCGGGGCGACCGTGGAGCGGGTCGGCGGCTGAGCGGGTCGTGGGCTGAGCGGGTCGGC
Source organism: Saccharothrix syringae (assembly GCF_009498035.1). Classification (NCBI taxonomy): domain Bacteria; kingdom Bacillati; phylum Actinomycetota; class Actinomycetes; order Pseudonocardiales; family Pseudonocardiaceae; genus Saccharothrix; species Saccharothrix syringae. The sequence continues at coordinate 9,752,761 of NZ_CP034550.1, read as the reverse complement.
GGCCGAGCGGGTCGGCGGCCGAGGCCGACTCAGCGCACCAGCAGCTTCGCGTCCGGCGCGTCGGCGGGGAACACCAGCAGCAGGTGGACCCCGCCGCGGCGCACCACGCTCACCCTGATCCCGGCCCGGCGCAGCCGCGAGGCCAGCACGTCCGCCGCCTCGACCGTGGGCACCGCGGCCACCTCGACCAGCAGCCCGAAGTCGGTGCCCGTGTGGTCGGGCACGCCGCGGCGGTCGTTGCCGAACGCCCAGTAGAGCACCGTGCCCAGCACGCCGAGCACGACCAGCAGGACCAGGAACGGCGTGAGCGCGGTCACGCCCACCATCGTGCCCCGGCTTCGATTCAGTGAGCAACGGCACGCCGCGTGTGAGTTACCCGTCAGTACGCTACGGGCAACAACGACGTAGGGAGGTTGCCGTGCCGTACCCGGCCGACCGCGATCGCGACCGCCCCTGGGTGATGCGCACCTACGCGGGCCACTCCAGCGCCGCCGCCTCCAACGAGCTGTACCGCCGCAACCTGGCCAAGGGCCAGACCGGTCTGTCCGTGGCCTTCGACCTGCCCACGCAGACCGGCTACGACCCGGACGACGAGCTGGCCCGGGGCGAGGTCGGCAAGGTCGGCGTGCCGGTGAGCCACCTCGGCGACATGCGGCAGCTGTTCGACGGCATCCCGCTGGGCGACGCCAACACCTCCATGACCATCAACGCGACGGCCATGTGGCTGCTCGCGCTGTACGTGAGCGTGGCCGAGGAGCAGGGCGCGGACCGCGCGACCCTGGCCGGCACCACGCAGAACGACATCATCAAGGAGTACCTGTCCCGCGGCACGTACGTGTTCCCGCCCGGGCCGAGCCTGCGCCTGATCACCGACGTGGTGGCGTGGACCGTGGCGAACGCGCCGAAGTGGAACCCGATCAACATCTGCTCGTACCACCTCCAGGAGGCGGGCGCGACGCCCGTGCAGGAGCTGGCCTACGCCCTGTCCACCGCGATCGCGGTGCTCGACTCGGTGTTCGACTCCGGCCAGGTGCCGCAGGAGCGGCGCGGTGAGGTGGTCGCGCGCATCTCGTTCTTCGTCAACGCCGGGGTCCGGTTCGTCGAGGAGATGTGCAAGATGCGGGCGTTCGTCCAGCTGTGGGACGAGATCACCCGCGACCGGTACGGCATCACCGACCCCAAGCACCGCCGCTTCCGCTACGGCGTGCAGGTCAACTCGCTGGGGCTGACCGAGGCCCAGCCGGAGAACAACGTGCAGCGGATCGTGCTGGAGATGCTGGCCGTGACGCTGTCGCGCGACGCCCGCGCCCGCGCGATCCAGCTGCCCGCGTGGAACGAGGCGCTGGGCCTGCCCCGGCCGTGGGACCAGCAGTGGGCGCTGCGCATGCAGCAGGTGCTGGCCTACGAGACCGACCTGCTGGAGTACCAGGACCTGTTCGCGGGCTCGCACGTGGTGGAGGCCAAGGTCGCCGAGCTGGTGGCGGGCGCGCGGGCCGAGATCGACCGGGTGCAGGCGATGGGCGGCGCGGTCGCGGCCGTCGAGTCCGGGTACATGAAGTCCGCGCTGGTGTCCTCGCTGGCCGAGCGCAGGCGCCGGGTCGAGTCCGGTGAGGACGTCGTGGTGGGCGTGAACAGGTTCGCCACCACCGAGCCCTCGCCGCTGCAGGCCGAGGGCGCGAACGCGATCGAGCAGGTCGACCCGGCGGTGGAGCGGCACGCGGTCGAGGCGATCCGCGAGTGGCGGGCCGGCCGGGACGACGCGCTGGTGCGCTCCACCCTGGACCGGCTGCGGGCCGCGGCCGGGACGGACGAGAACCTCGTGGAGGCCACCATCGCGTGCGCCAAGGCGGGCGTGACGACCGGCGAGTGGGCGTCGGCGCTGCGCGAGACCTTCGGCGAGTACCGGGCGCCCACGGGCGTGTCCGCGGCCTCGGCGTCCGGTGAGTCGGATGCCGGGATCGGGCGGGTGCGCGAGCGCGTCCGCGCGGTCGGCGAGGAACTGGGGGAGCGGCTGCGCATCCTGGTCGGCAAGCCCGGCCTGGACGGCCACTCCAACGGCGCGGAGCAGGTCGCCGTGCGGGCCCGCGACGTCGGCTTCGAGGTGGTCTACCAGGGCATCCGGCTCACCCCGGCCCAGATCGTGGCGGCCGCCGTGCAGGAGGACGTGCACGTGGTGGGGCTGTCCGTCCTGTCCGGTTCGCACCTGGAGGTCGTGCCCGCCGTGGTCGACGGCCTGCGGGCGGCGGGTGCCGGCGACGTGCCGGTGGTGGTCGGCGGGATCGTGCCGCCCGACGACGCCGCCAAGCTGCGGGAGCGCGGGATCGCGCGGGTGTTCACGCCCAAGGACTACGAGCTGACGCAGATCATGGACGAGATCGTGACCGTGGTGCGGGAGGCGCGGGGGCTTTAGGCGGTGTCGGCCCGCGGGCGTGGGCGGACCAGGCCGGCAGGTCCGCACCGCGGCCGTTGCCGTCGGCCAGGGCGCGTTCCGCGGCCGGCCGGGCCCACCGCCGGTCCCGTCGCGCGCCACGATCGGGCAAGTCATGCCGGCCGGCGCGGGCAGCGACCCCAGCGACCCCGCGGCCGCGACGCCGAGCGGGGAGGTTGCCCCGCCGGATACGGTCCCCCCATGGCCGAGTACCAGCACATCCGCGTCGAGCGCACGGATGACGTCGTGCGCATCACCATGGACCGCGCCGCGCGGCGCAACTCGCTGTCCGGGGAGCACCTGGTCGAGCTGCTGACCGCGTTCCAGGACGTCGCCGCGTCCGACGCGGTGGGGGTCGTGCTCGCGGGCGAGGGGCCGGTGTTCTGCGCCGGGCACGACTTCGCCGACGTCGCCGCGCGCGACCTGGAGGGCGTGCGCGAGCTGCTGACCCTGTGCACGGACCTGATGCGCGCCATCGAGTCCGTGCCGCAGGTGGTGATCGCCCGGGTACACGGCCTGGCCACCGCGGCGGGCTGCCAGCTGGTCGCCTCGTGCGACCTGGCCGTCGCGGCGGAGGAGGCGGCCTTCGCGCTGCCCGGCGGCAAGGGCGGCTGGTTCTGCCACACCCCGGCCGTGCCGGTGGCGCGGGCCGTCGGGCGCAAGCGGCTGATGGAGCTGGCGCTGACCGGTGACCCGGTGGACGCGCGCACCGCCGAGCGGTGGGGCCTGGTCAACCGGGTGGTGCCCGCCGCGGAGCTGGACGACGCCGTGGCCGACCTGCTGCACCGGGCCACGCGCGGCAGCCGGGCCAGCAAGGCGCTCGGCAAGCAGACGATCTACGCCCAGCTGGACCGGCCCGAGGCCGACGCGTACGCGATCGCGCTGGAGGTCATGGCCGCGGCGTCGCAGACCGACGCGGCCAAGGAGGGCATGGCCGCGTTCCTGGAGAAGCGCCCGGCGGTGTGGTCGGACTGACCGCACCGGGCCGGCCGTGGACCCCCGTCGATCCGGGTCGGGGGTCACGCCGACCTGCGGTGCGGCGCGACCCCGGGCCTCACGGCTGCGCGTGCTCGTGCAGCAGGAGCAGGGTGTAGGCGGCGATCGACTGGGCGTCGGTGATCTCGCCGCGGGCGATCATCGCCTCGAACTCCGCCCGCTGGAACCACGCCGAGCGCATGTCCTGCTCCTCGTGCTCGCGCTCGTGCACCCCCTCGGTCAGCTCGGTGGCCAGGAACACCCGGCCGCGCTGGCTGGACATGCCCGGGGCGACGTCCAGCAGCCCCAGCTCCACCAGGCGGCCCGCGCGCAGCCCGGTCTCCTCGCGCAGCTCGCGCTCGGCCAGCGCCGCGGGCGGCAGGTCGGCCCGGTCCGGCGCGGTGCCCTGCGGGAACTCCCAGCGCCGCATGCCCAGCGGGTACCGGTACTGCTCGACCAGCCGCAGCCGCTCGCCGTCCATGGGGATCACCAGCGCGTAGTGCGGCTTGTCCACCACGCCGTAGATGCCGGTCGTCCCGTCCGCGCGCCCGATGGCGTCCTCCCGGACCACCATCCACGGGTTCGCGTACACCTCGCGCGTGCCGAGGGTCTCCACGATCACTCTCCCTGTGCCAACTTCGACCGGTGCCGGCCGTAGGCGAAGTACACCACCAGGCCCGCGACCGACCACGCGCCGAACGCCACCCAGGTCGCGGGCGCGAGCCCCGCCACCAGCAGCGCGCACATGCCCAGGCCCAGCAGCGGCACCACCGGCGACCACGGCACGCGGAACGAGCGCGGCAGGTCCGGCCGGGTGCGCCGCAGCACCAGCACGCCGACGTTGACCAGGCCGAACGCCACGAGCGTCCCGATGCTCGTGGCCTCCGCGAGCTGCCCCAGCGGCACCAGCGCGGCCAGCACCGCCACCACGGCGCCGACCACCAGCGTGTTCACCGTCGGCACGCGCCGCGCGCCCACCCGCGCGAACACCGCGGGCACCAGGCCGTCGCGGGACATGGCGACCAGCACCCGCGTCTGCCCGTACAGCACGGTGAGCACCACCGACGCGATCGCCACCACCGCGCCGGCCGCCAGCACGGTCGCGGGCCAGGCGGAGCCGGTGACCCGCTCCAGCACCGTGGCCAGCGAGGCGTCCGAGTCGGCCAGCGCGTCCACCCCGACCGCGCCCACCGCGGCCAGCGCCACCAGCACGTACACGGCGGTGACCAGGACCAGTGAGATGACGATGGCCCGCGGCAGGTCCCGCTGCGGGTCGCGGGCCTCCTCGCCCGCCGTGGACGCGGCGTCGAAGCCGATGAAGGAGAAGAACACCAGCGAGGCGGCGCCCGTGACGCCCGCGACCCCGGCCGGCGCGAACGGCGCCAGGTTCTCGGCGCGGAACCCGACCACGGCCACCACCACGAAGAAGACCAGCACGGCCACCTTGAGCGCCGTCGTGACCGTGGTCACCGCCGCGCTCTCCCGCACGCCGCCCAGCAGCACCGCCGTGGCCAGCAGCACGACCACCGCCGCGGGCAGGTCCACCACGCCGCCGGTCAGCGCCTCGGGCAGCCGGACGCCCAGGGTGGCGTCGAGGAACGCGTTGAGGTACCCGCTCCAGCCCACCGCGACCGCGGCCACCGACACGCCGTACTCCAGCAGCAGGCACCACCCGCAGACCCAGGCGACCAGCTCGCCCAGCGTGGCGTAGGTGTAGGAGTAGGCGGACCCGGACAGCGGCACCGCGCCCGCCAGCTCGGCGTAGGACAGCGCGGAGAACAGCGCGGCCAGCGCCGCCACCGCGAACGACACCGCGACCGCGGGCCCCGCCACCGGCGCGGCCTGGCCGAGCACGACGAAGATGCCGGTGCCCAGCGTGGCGCCGACGCTCAGCGCGACCAGCGGCACGAGGCCGAGGGTGCGGCGCAGCGGTGTGCGGGCGCCCTCCTCGGTCATCCGGTCGAGGGGCTTGGTGCGCAGCAGCCGGCGTGGTGGGGACACGTCGGCCGACGGTACCTGCCGGTGCCCCGGCGCTCGCACCCCGTAGCCTGTCGGCCGTGCGCCTCGTCATCGCTCGCTGCCAGGTCGACTACGTCGGACGCCTCACCGCCCATCTGCCGATGGCGCAGAGGCTGCTGCTGATCAAGGCGGACGGCTCGGTGTCGATCCACTCGGACGACCGCGCGTACAAGCCGCTGAACTGGATGAGCCCGCCGTGCTGGCTCATCGAGGAGCCGGACATGTGGGTGGTGCAGAACAAGGCGGGCGAGAAGCTGATCATCACCCTGGCCGAGGTCCTGCACGACTCCAAGCACGAGCTGGGCCCCGAACCGGGCCTGGTCAAGGACGGCGTCGAGGCGGACCTGCAGAAGCTGCTGGCCGAGCACGTGACCACGCTGGGCGAGGGCTGGACCCTGGTCCGCCGCGAGTTCCCGACCCCGATCGGCCCGGTCGACCTGATGTGCCGCGACGCCTCCGGGGGCTCCGTGGCGGTCGAGATCAAGCGCCGCGGCGAGATCGACGGGGTGGAGCAGCTGACCAGGTACCTGGAACTGCTCAACCGCGACCCGTTGCTGGCGCCGGTGAAGGGGGTGTTCGCGGCGCAGCAGATCAAGCCACAGGCGCGGACGCTGGCGGAGGACCGGGGTATCCGGTGCGTGGTCCTGGACTACGACGCGCTGCGCGGCATCGAACCGGACGAGTTCCGGCTGTTCTAGCCACCGGGGATCCGGCCGGCCGCAGGAGGGGTGTTGCGGGCTCGAACCCGCAACACCCCTCCGCGCCTCTCACGGCTCGCGCCGCAACGCGGCCGTGCTTCCACCGCTCGGCTGGAACCACGCCGTGGAGCACCACGGGTCCCTTGTCCGCGACTTGGTGCGAGGAAGACCCGGGATGACCGTGGCATCGCTCCGGTGGACGACGCTGGACGGGGATCGGCGGCAGCGCGGATCAATTGGCGCCCGGTTCACCGGCGGCGACCGCGAACCGGGCCAGAGCACCGCTCCCGGAAGGTCCGGCTGGTCTGCTCGCCGCCGGCGCGCCTCGCGGGCGGCGTCGGACGTGCACCCGACGCCCAGCGCCCCCGGAAACCCGGTGCAGCTGCCCAGGACCGACCTGGTGCGCCACCTCCAGTCCCCGGCGGCCCACCTCCAGGTCGTCGAGGCGGAGCTGGACAGGTGCCGCGCCGAGCTCAACCGCGACGCCGTGCCCCCGTCGGCCACGGGCAGGTGGGCCGTCACCGCGTGGGTCGGATTGCTTCCCCGCTCGCACCGGTGATCCGCAAAAATGTGGGTCACCGGCGGCGTTTCCGGCTAACGGCACCCCGCCGTCATGCGCCCGTTCGGCCGCGTCGCGTGGGCGATTCGCCGATATACGCTCTACCCCCTCGTTCCACGGGCCCGGGGAGGCGCTGTGCGAAGACGAAGACGAAGACCCCACCCGGCCGCCCTGCTGCTGGTCCTGCTGCTCGCCGGTTGCGCCGAGGCGCCCAAGGTCGCCCTGCCCACCCCGACCGGGCCGCCCGCCCTCACCGCGGCGCCCCTCCCGGCGGGCACCAGCACCACCGCGGTCACCCCGCCCTCCGCCCGCCTGGCGGCCCAGCCCCTCGCCGGGCCGGTGGCCGCCGAGGTGCGGCTCAGCGGCGAGGGGTACCCCGCCCACGGTCGCGTGGTCTTCACCTTCCACGGCGAGCGCGTCGGCGACACCACGGCCGACGCCGTCGGGCGGTTCGTCGGGGCCCTCGTCCGGGTGCCCGAGTCCTTCCGCGGCGCGGAGGCCGGCACCCAGGTCACCATCGGCGCCACGTCCGGTCCGTTCTACGCCGAGGTCCCGTTCGTCCTCACCCGGTAGTGGCATCTTCCGCACCCCTGCCCACCTCAGGTTTAGCGCGGGGTAGTTCAAACCGGCGAACAGCGCCGGAGTGCACTACGGTCAGCCTGATCGCTGTGGAGTAGTGTTCGCTGGTGTTTGAGGATGTTGGATCGGGGAGGTGGGCGAGGGTGCCCGTACTGGCGCAGGCGGACCTGAGGCTCGACGCCGGACCGCTGGACTACACGCTGCTCGCCCTCTACTTCGTCTTCGTGCTGGGCATCGGCTTCCTCGCCCGCCGGTCGGTGTCGTCGAGCCTCGACTTCCTGCTCTCCGGCCGGTCGCTGCCGGCGTGGGTGACCGGCCTGGCGTTCATCTCCGCCAACCTCGGCGCGATCGAGCTGCTGGGCATGGCCGCCAACGGCGCGCAGTACGGCATGGCGACCATGCACTACTACTGGATCGGCGCGATCCCGGCCATGGTGTTCCTCGGCCTGGTGATGATGCCGTTCTACTACGGCTCCAAGGTGCGCAGCGTCCCCGAGTTCCTGCGCCGCCGCTTCGGCAAGGGCGCCCACCTGGTCAACGCGATCAGCTTCGCCGCGGCCCAGGTGCTGATCGCGGGCGTCAACCTCTACGCGCTGGCGTTCCTGCTGAACCTGCTGCTGGGCTGGCCGATCCCGTTCTCGGTGGTCGCCGCCGCGCTGATCGTGCTCGTCTACACCACCCTCGGCGGCCTGTCCGCGGCCATCTACAACGAGGTGCTCCAGTTCTTCGTGATCGTCGCCGCGCTGCTGCCGCTGACCATCGTGGGCCTGCACAAGGTCGGCGGCTGGGACGGCCTCGTCGAGCGCGTCACCGCGGGCCCCGGCGGCACGGAGAACCTGTCGGCGTGGCCCGCCACCGAGCTGACCGGCATCGAGAACCCGGTGCTCAGCGTGATCGGCATCGTCTTCGGCCTGGGCTTCGTGCTGTCGTTCGGCTACTGGACGACGAACTTCGCCGAGGTGCAGCGCGCGCTGTCGGCCAAGAGCATGTCCGCGGCCCGGCGCACGCCGATCATCGGCGCGTACCCCAAGGCGCTGATCCCGTTCGTGATCATCATCCCCGGCATCATCGCCGCCCTGGTCGTGCCGGAGCTGCAGGCGCTCAAGGCCGGCGGCGACAGCCAGGGCGTGGTCTACAACAACGCGCTGCCCGCGCTGATCGAGGAGCTGCTGCCCAACGGCATGCTGGGCGTCGCGATCACGGGTCTGCTGGCCTCGTTCATGGCCGGCGTGGCGGCGAACGTGTCCTCGTTCAACACGGTCTTCACCTACGACCTGTGGCAGGACTACGTCAAGAAGGACCGGCCGGACGAGTACTACCTGCGCATCGGCCGGCTGGCCACGATCGGCGGCACGGTGATCGCCATCGGCACCGCGTTCCTGGCCGCCGGCTACGGCAACATCATGGACTACATCCAGGCGCTGTTCTCGTTCTTCAACGCGCCGCTGTTCGCCACCTTCATCCTCGGCATGTTCTGGAAGCGCATGTCGGCGGCTGCCGGCTGGTCCGGCCTGGTCGCGGGCACGCTCGCCGCGGTGGCGGTGTTCGTGATGGCCGAGACCGGCGTGCTGGACCTGCCGGGCCAGGGCGCGAGCTTCCTCGGCGCGGGCGTGGCGTTCGTGGTCGACATCGCGGTCAGCGTCGCGGTCACCCTGTTCACCCGGCCGGTGCCCGAGGAACGGCTGCGCGGGCTCGTCTACAGCCTCACGCCCAAGGAGGACCGCAGGCACTCCACCACCGGCGACGACGCCGGCTGGTACCGCTCGCCGGTGCTGCTCGGCGCGGGCGTGCTGGTCCTGACCCTCGTGCTCAACATCGTCTTCGGCTGACGGCCGGACTTCAATTCGGGAGGAGGTCACCATGGCGCGCAAGGCCGGTCTGTTCGACCTGCGGCTGGTGATCGCGGTGCTCTTCGCCCTCTACGGCGTGGTCCTGGTGGTGGTCGGACTCGGCTTCACCGACGAGTCCGACCTGGCCAAGGCCGACGGGCTCAACATCAACCTGTGGTCCGGCATCGGCATGGTCGTGCTGGCCGCGGCGTTCGCGGCGTGGGCGACCCTGCGGCCCGTCATCGTGCCGGACCAGGGGGATCAGCGCCGGCCGTAGGTCCGGCGGACGGCGTGGGCGGGGTTGAACGCCTCGACCGTCCACTCGTCGAAGCGGCGGAGGGCGCGTCGGACGCGCTTGCGCATTCGGTGCTCCTTTCGTCGTTGTCGGCGGTCCACCGGGTACAGCGCGATGATCTTCTGAATCGTTCCCGAAGGTCGCCGTGAGCACTGACACAGGGTTCCCGCCCCGAATGGCGCAACCGGTCGCTACCGTGCACGTCGTGACCCGTCTGGTGGCCGTCCTGAGCGCGTTCCTCCTGCTGGCCGGCTGCGCCGGGCCGGACCTGGCCAAGCGCACCTTCCCGCGCAGCACCATCCCGGCCGCGGTCGGGAACGCCACCGCGACCACCGGCGCCCCGACCACCGCCAAGGCGCCCGTCGGGCAGCCGGTCGACCCGGTGTTCGCCGCGGACAGGCTGCGGCTGGTCGACCCCTGCGCGGTGCTCGCGGAAGAACTGCTCGACGAGCTCGGCGAGCCCGGCGTGGAGTCCCGCACCGGGTTCAGCCGGTGCTCGAACTTCATGAAGGACGGCTCGGGCAAGGACCTCGCGGTCACCGTCGAGATCGGCCAGACCATGACCGTGGAGCTGGCCGACGCCGACAAGCAGCTCGCCGGCCTGCGCAGCCACGAGCAGACCCTGGACAACAGCGCCTGCTTCGTCTCGGTGATCACCCAGGAGCAGCCGGGGCTGGGCATCTCCGTCCAGATCGGCTACAAGGACGGCGACGCGTGCGCGCCCGGCCGCAAGGTCGCCGAGTCGGTGGTCAACCAGGTCAAGGCGCGCAAGGGCGTGATCACGCCCGCCAAGGGCTCGCTGATCACCCTGGACCCGTGCGCCCTGCCGGACGCGGCGGCGGTGGAGGCGGCGGTCGGCCGCGAGCCCGACGTGTTCCCGTACGGGCTGCACAACTGCTCGTGGGCGGGCAAGGACCGCGAGCTGACGCTGGACCTGCGCCGCACGTTCGTGCCCGACGACCGCAAGTTCGACGACGCCCAGACCGAGGTCGACCTCGGCGGCGGGGTGAAGGGCTACCAGGTGTCCGCGCGGACCTCGTTCCCGTCCTGCGAGGTCACCTGGGTGCAGCGGACCGAGGCGGACGACGAGGGCGAGGTGGTCCGGGTGAAGTCGGCCGGGCCGGAGGAGGTCGAGTTCGACCGGTGCGCCGCGGCGGTCGGCTTCGCGAAGGCGCTGGTCGGGAAGATCCCCCGGGCCTGAACGGGGGCTGACATCACGGGCAGTTACCCGTTACTGTTCGGTAACACCCGTGCCGCGCCTGGAGGTCCCCATGACGCAGACCGCTACCACCACCACCGCGCGGGGCGACGACGGGCGCGAGCGGTTCGCCTCGCTCGACCCGCGGACCGGCGAGGTCGTCGGCCACCACCCGGTCACCACCGAGGCCGAGGTGCGGGAGGCGGTCCGGGTCGCCCGCGGCGCCGCGGCGTTCTGGGCCGACCTGGGCTTCGACGGGCGGCGCGCCCGGCTGGACGCGTGGCGCAAGCTGCTGGTCAAGCGACTGGACGAGTTCCAGCAGCTGATCTGCGCGGAGACCGGCAAGTCGGCCGACGACGCGCGCGTGGAGCTGGCGCTGGTCATCGACCACCTGCACTGGGCGGCCAGGCACGCGCCCAAGGTGCTCGGCAGGCGCAAGGTCTCGCCCGGGATGCTCATGTACAACTTCGCCGCGACCCTGGAGTACCGGCCCCTCGGCGTGGTCGGCGTGATCGGGCCGTGGAACTACCCGGCGTTCACCCCCATGGGGTCGATCGCCTACGCGCTGGCCGCGGGCAACGCCGTGGTGTTCAAGCCCTCCGAGTTCACCCCCGGCGTCGGCGTGTTCCTGGCCGCCACGCTCGGTGAGGTGGTACCCGAGTTCCCGGTGCTCCAGGTGGTCACCGGGTTCGGCGACACCGGCGCGGCGCTGTGCCGGGCCGGGGTGGACAAGCTCGCGTTCACCGGCTCGACCCCCACCGGGAAGAAGGTCATGGCCGCGTGCGCCTCGTCGCTGACGCCGGTGCTGGTCGAGTGCGGCGGCAAGGACCCGCTGATCGTGGCCGAGGACGCGGACGTGCGCGCGGCGGCCGAGGCCGCGGTGTGGGGCGGCATCTTCAACTCCGGGCAGACGTGCGCGGGCGTGGAGCGGGTCTACGTCGCCGACGCCGTGCACGACGAGTTCGTCGCGCTGGTCGCGGAGAAGGCGGGCAAACTGCGGCCCGGCGGCGAGCCCGGCGCGGACTTCGGGCCGATCACCATGCCCAAGCAGGTGGAGGTCATCCAGAAGCACGTCGAGGACGCCCTGGAGCGCGGCGGGCGGGCCGTCGTGGGCGGCCCGGAGTCGATCCGGCCGCCGTACGTGGAGCCCGTGGTGCTGGTGGACGTGCCGGAGGACTCCCTCGCCGTCACCGACGAGACGTTCGGGCCGACCCTGGTGGTCAACCGGGTCGCCGACGCCGACGAGGCCGTGCGGCGCGCCAACGCCCTGCCCTACGGCCTGGGCGCCGCGGTGTTCTCCCGCGGCCGGGGCGAGGAGCTGGCGGCCCGGCTGCGCTGCGGCATGGTGTCGGTCAACTCGGTGCTGGCCTACGCGTCGGTGCCCGGCCTGCCCTTCGGCGGGGTCGGCGACTCCGGGTTCGGCCGCATCCACGGCGAGGACGGGCTGCGCGAGTTCACCTACGCCCACGCCGTCGCCCGCAAGCGGTTCTCCGCCCTGCTCGACCCGATGACCTACGACCGCGGCTCGCGCACCGTCAAGCACGTGCTGCGGCTGGTGCGCGTGCTCCACGGCCGCTGACGCCGGCTTTCCGCGGCCGGCTTTCTGGGGGCAGTCGGGTGGAGTAGGAATGGGTGACCACCCCCGAGCGGAGGTCACCCGTGAAGAAGGTCATCAACGATCCGGCGACCGTGGTGGCGGACGCGCTGCGCGGCATGGCGCTCGCGCACGCCGACCTGCTGGACGTCCAGTACGACCCGGCCGTGGTGGTGCGCGCGGACGCGCCGGTGCCGCGCAAGGTGGCCGTGATCTCCGGCGGCGGGTCGGGGCACGAGCCGCTGCACGGCGGGTTCGTCGGGCGCGGGATGCTCGACGCGGCGTGCCCGGGCGCGGTGTTCACCTCGCCCACGCCCGACCAGGTCGCGGCGGCCGTGGCGCGGACCGACGGCGGTGCCGGTGCGCTGCTGATCGTCAAGAACTACACCGGTGACGTGCTGAACTTCGAGACCGCCGCCGAGCTGGCCGCCGCCGACGGGGTGGACGTGCGCACGGTGGTGATCGACGACGACGTGGCGGTCAAGGACTCCCTCTACACGGCCGGGCGGCGCGGCGTGGGCGGGACCGTGCTGCTGGAGAAGGTCGTCGGCGCGGCGGCCGAGCGCGGCGTGGACCTCGACGGGTGCGAGGCGCTGGCGCGGCGGGTCGTCGGCCGGGTGCGGTCCATGGGGCTGGCGCTGACCGCGTGCACCGTGCCGCACGCGGGCGAGCCGTCGTTCACGCTGGGCGACGACGAGATGGAGCTGGGCATCGGCATCCACGGCGAGCCGGGGCGGCGGCGGGTGCCGGTGGGGCCGGCCGACGAGCTGGTGCCCGCGCTGCTGGAGCCGGTCCTGGAGGACCTGCCGTTCACCGCGGGCGACCGGGTGCTGCTGTTCACCAACTCCATGGGCGGGACGCCGCTGATCGAGCTGTACCTGGCGCACGGCATCGCCGAGCGCCTGCTGGCCGAGCGGGGGATCGTGGTGGAGCGGCGGCTGGTCGGCCCGTACGTGACCAGCCTGGAGATGCAGGGCGTCTCGCTGACCCTGCTCAAGCTCGACGACGAGCTGCTGGAGCTGTGGGACGCGCCCGTGCGGACGCCGGCGCTGCGGTGGGGGCTGTGATGGCGTGCACGGCGGAGTCGGTGGCGGCGGCGCTGCGGGCGGTGGCGGCGGTGGTGGCCGAGCACCGGGACGAGCTGGTCCGGCTCGACCGCGAGATCGGCGACGGCGACCACGGCGAGAACCTGAACCGGGGGTTCGCGGCTTTGGTGTCCAAGTTGGACTCCTCGGTGCCCGCGTCGCCCAGTGCGGTGCTGCGGTTGGCCGCGACCACGTTGATCTCCACGGTCGGCGGTGCGGCCGGGCCGCTGTACGGGACGGCGTTCCTGCGGGCGGCGACCTCGGTCGGCGACGTGGCGGTGCTCGACGCGGCGGCGGTGGCGGCGGCGCTGGAGTCCGCGTTGGACGGTGTGGTGGCGCGCGGCAAGGCCGAGGTGGGCGACAAGACCATGGTGGACGCGCTGACGCCGGCCGTGGTCGCCGCCGAGTCCGTGGCCGCGACCGGCGGCGGGGTGGCGGGCGTGCTGGAGGCGGCGGCGGAGGCGGCCGAGCAGGGCGCGTCGTCCACGGTGCCGCTGGTGGCGCGCAAGGGGCGGGCGTCGTACCTGGGCGAGCGCAGCGCGGGGCACCTGGACCCCGGTGCGCGGTCCACGGCGCTGCTGCTGGGCGCGCTGGCCGGGGCGGCCCGGTGATCGGGCTGGTGGTGGTGTCGCACAGCCGGCGGTTGGCGGACGGGGTGGCGGAGCTGGCGGGGCAGATGGCGCCGTCGGTGGCGATCGTGCCGTGCGGCGGGACCGGGGACGGCGGGCTGGGCACGGACTACGCGGCGGTGGTGGACGCCCTGGCGGCGGCCGACTCCGGGGACGGGGTGGTGGTGCTGTTCGACCTCGGCAGCGCGCGGATGGTGGCCGACATGGCGGCCGAGGAGGCGGGCGGGTCGGTGCTGGTGGTGGACGCGCCGCTGGTGGAGGGCGCGGTGGCGGCGGCGGTGCGGGCCCAGGGCGGTGCGTCGCTGGAGGAGGTGGCTGCCGCCGCCGGGGCTTCGGGCGGTGTTGTCGGCGCTGCTGCCGCCGGGTTCGCCGGTTCCGCCGGTTCCGGCGAGGAGGTGGGTGTCGACGTGGTGCGGGCCGAGGTCCTGCTGACCAACGAGGCCGGCCTGCACGCGCGGCCGGCGGCGCTCGTGGCGCGCGCCCTCGACCCGCTCGACGCCCGGGTGGTGGTGCGGTTCGGGACGGGCGAGGCGGACGGCAAGTCCGTGCTGGCGCTGATGAACCTGGGCGCGCCGGGCGGGGCGAGCGTGGGCGTCGTGGCGAGCGGTGCCGACGCGGCGGAGGCCGTGCGGCGGTTCGAGGAGCTGGCGGGCGGGGGATTCGGGGAGTAGTGCCCTCCGGGTGTGCGTGAGACGGCGTTCTCACGTGCGGTTTCGCGTGTCGCTGGACCGATTACTTGCTCGATACCGATGGTGAAGCTCACGGGAACGACGAGTGACGACCGTGGGATAGTCGCGACAAGTTACCGTCTGGTAGCCACTCCGGTGAGTGGGAGGTAAGCAGTGACGCGCCAGTTCAGCACGGTTGGAATCGTCGGTCTCGGCACCATGGGCGCCGGTATCGCCGAGGTGCTCGCCCGGACCGGTGTCACTGTCGTGGCGGTCGACGTGGACGACGCCGGGCTGGCCCGCGGGCGGGGCCACCTGGAGCACTCGACCGACCGCGCGGTCGCCGGCGGCAAGCTCACCGCGGCCGAGCGGGACGAGCTGCTGTCGCGCATCTCGTACGGCACCTCGCTGACCGCGCTGGCCGACGTCGACCTGGTCGTCGAGGCCGTGCCGGAGCGGGTGGACCTCAAGGCGGGCGTGTTCGCCGAGCTGGACCGGATCTGCCGCCCCGACGCGGTCTTCGCGTCCAACACGTCCTCGCTGTCGATCACCGAGATCGGTGTCCACACCGGACGGCCGGGCAAGGTCGTCGGCCTGCACTTCTTCAACCCCGCGCCCGTGCTGAAGCTGGTCGAGGTGGTGCGGACGGTCGTCACCGAGCCGGACGTGGTGGCCGACGTCGTGGCGTTCGCCGAGCGGCTGGGCAAGGCGCCGGTGGTGATGGGCGACCGGGCCGGGTTCATCGCCAACGCGCTGCTGTTCGGCTACCTCAACCACGCCGTGCGCATGTACGAGTCGCGCTACGCCACGCGCGAGGACCTGGACGCGGCCATGCGGTACGGCTGCGGCTACCCGATGGGCCCGCTGGCGGTGCTGGACCTGATCGGCCTGGACACCGCCTACGAGATCCTCGACACGATGTACCACCAGTCCCGCAACCGGCTGCACGCCCCCGCGCCGCTGCTCAAGCAGATGATCACGGCGGGGTTGCTGGGCCGCAAGAGCGGGCGCGGCTTCTACACCTACGACGGGCCTGACTCGCCGGTCGTCGTGCCGGACGCCCTGACGCCGGCCGAGGCCGGGGACGCGCTGTCCGCGCGCGAGGTGCAGCGGGTCGGCGTGATCGGCACCGGGACCATGGCCACCGGGATCGTCGAGGTGTTCGCCAAGCGCGGGTACGACGTGGTGCTGCGGGCGCGGTCGCTGGACAAGGCGTCCGCGGCGGTCGCCAAGGTGCGCAAGTCGCTGGACAAGGCCGTGTCGCGCGGCAAGCTGGCGGCGGCCGAGCGCGACGCCGCGCTGGCCCGCGTCACGCCCGTGGTCGAGTTCTCGGACCTGGCGGACTGCGACCTGGTGGTCGAGGCGGTCGCCGAGGAGCTGTCGGTCAAGAAGGACGTGTTCCGGGCGCTGGACGAGGTGTGCAAGCCGGGTGCGGTGCTGGCCACCACCACGTCGTCGCTGCCGGTGATCGAGTGCGCGGCGGTCACCGGGCGGCCCGGCGACGTGGTCGGGCTGCACTTCTTCAACCCGGCGCAGGTGATGAGGCTGGTGGAGGTCGTGGAGACGATCTCGACCGCCGCGGACGTCGTCGCCACCGCCCGGCGGGTGTGCCTGGACCTGGGCAAGGTGCCGGTGCACTGCGGCGACCGGGCCGGGTTCATCGTCAACGCGCTGCTGTTCCCGTACCTCAACGACGCGGTGAAGATGCTGGAGGCGCACTACGCGTCCGCGGACGACATCGACAAGGCCATGAAGGTCGGCTGCTCGTTGCCGATGGGGCCGTTCGAGCTGCTGGACGTGGTGGGGCTGGACG
The DNA here is from genome assembly GCF_009498035.1 of Saccharothrix syringae. Lineage (NCBI taxonomy): Bacteria > Bacillati > Actinomycetota > Actinomycetes > Pseudonocardiales > Pseudonocardiaceae > Saccharothrix > Saccharothrix syringae. The sequence goes on along the minus strand of NZ_CP034550.1, from coordinate 9,736,392 downwards.
TGTCGCTGGCGATCGAGCGGACGCTGTACCTGGAGTTCCGCGAGGCCGGCTTCGCCCCCGCGCCGCTGCTGGAGCACCTGGTGAAGGCGGGGCGGTTGGGGCGGAAGACGGGCAAGGGGTTCCGCGACTACGCGGCTTGAGGGGTGTGGGCCGCGCGGCTCGAGGACGTGGGCTGCGCGGCTTGGGTGCGGCTCACGCGGCTCGACGACGTGGATTGCACGGCCTGGGTACGTGCCGGCGGGCGGCGTTTGGCATCGTGGACACATGCGGCGTGTGGTGATCTCGCTCCTGGTGGCGGCGCTCGGTGTGACGAGTGCCTGTGCGTACACGGTGAACGGCACCGCGGTGTCGGAGCAGCTGCTCGACGTCGACCCGCCGTTCACCACGGAACAGCAGGCGCCGTCCACCGGGTCGTCGGAGCCCTCGGAGCCGGGTGACCCGGACGCGGGCGCGGTCGGTGACATCTGCGAGCTGGTGGGGTGGGGTGACCTGCCCTACGAGGTGCCGGACAAGAAGGCCAAGCCGACCGAGACGGGCTACGACGACGACTTCGACCAGTCGTGCAAGTGGCAGACCTCGGTCGGGAACCTGGACGTGGGCGTGACGCTGCGGTTCCGCGAGGGGCGGTCGATCAGCCTCGAGGAGAGCAACGGCGAGTACCAGGTCGGGGACCGCAAGGTGACCTACTTCGACCGGACCACGGACACGTCGGTGCAGCCCTCGTGCGTGCTGGTGATGGACTACGCCGGTGGTGGCGTCGGGATCATCGTGATCGACGGGTCGGCGCGGTTCGGGGCCATTTGCGAGCAGGGGAAGAAGGTCGCCGAGGTGCTGCTGTCCAAGGAGCCGACGGGCTGATCGGGTTGGGCGGGCGGCGGCCGGTTTCGGGGTGCGGCGGCGGTTTCGGCTGCTTTGTCCGGCTTCGGCGTGGCTCGGCGCGTCAGGCCGGTTGCGGCTGAACTGCCCGGTCTTCGGCTTGGCCGGGTTCGGCCGGCTTTCAGCCTCAGCCGCTCGCCCGGCCCCCCGGTCGGTCAGCCCAACCCGTCAGCAGACATGGATAACCTGGCCGCCGGCCGAGCCGTAGCTATCCGAGGCCAGGGCTGGGCGGGCTGAACGGGCTCGGCTGGTTGAGCGGGCTCGGCCGGTTGGGCTGGCTGGGCCGGTTGAGCGGGTTGGGCTGGTTGAGCGGGTTGGGCTGGTTGAGCGGGTTGGGCCGGGTTGGGCTGGCTGGGCCGGGTCGGGCTGAGTTGGGCTGGCTGGGCCGGGTTGGGCGGGCTGGGCCAGAGTTGGGCGGGGTTGAGGGCTCGCTCAGCCGCAGCAGCCGCCACCGCAGCAGCCGCCGCCGGCCGCACCGCCTGCGGGCGCGTTGGCCTTGCCGCCGAGGCCGGCCATGGTCAGCAGCTTGACGGTGTCGTCGTGGCCGTTCGGACAGGGGGCGGGTGCGGACGCCTCGTCCATCGACCGCTTCACGTCGAAGGTCGAACCGCACGCCTTGCAGCGGAACTCGTATGTGGGCACGGCGCTCATTGTCCCCGTCGCCCGGGCGCCAGCGCCACCAGAGGCACCGCCACCGCCGTCACGGTCGCGAGCAACGTCAACAGGGGCAGGCTGTGCACCCAACCGAGGCCCGCGGCGGCGGCGTGGGTGCCGGTGAAGGTCACCACCCACGTTCGCGCGTCGGGGCGCGACCAGATCAGCACCAGTGCTGACAGGGCCGTGACCAGCATCAACGCCGTGGTTGCCAGCAGCACGCCCTGGCGGACCCCGCGTGGCTGGCCGACCGGCACATCGGTTTCCCGAAGAACGACCTCGTTCCGCGCGGCGGCCGGAACGCTGCGCGCGGGGGCTTCGAACAGCAGCCCGCGCACCGCCGGCAAGATCGTGATCAGTACCTCCAGCACCAGCAGTACGGTCAATATGCCCCGTTGCCACTTGCTCACCCAATGGACCGTAGGCGATCACGGAGCGCGAGCCCGGATACCCTGGTCACTCGTGCCACGCCGGAACCGCCCAGACCGCCGCGAAGAACCGCCACCCCTCGGCGGCCACGGGTGGGCGCGGGCCGAGAGCGGTCCGGACGGCGAGTGGCTGGTTCGCTCGGTCTCCGGCACGGCCACCACCAAGACCTACCGCTGCCCGGGCTGCGACCACGAGATCCGTCCCGGCACCCCGCACGTCGTCGCCTGGCCCGCCGCCGACTACGGCTCGGTCGAGGACCGCCGCCACTGGCACCAGGGCTGCTGGACCGCGCGGAACCGAAGAGGTCCCAGCTCCCGCCGCTGGTGACGGCCACGGGCGATGGGCACCGGTGACGGCCGCTGGGCACTGGTGACGGCCGCTGGTGGCGGTGGCCGTGATCGCCGTCGGTGACGGCCGCCGGCCGTCGCCGCTGGTGGCCACGAGCCGGACGTCATCGGCCTGGCTCCGACGCAGCCTGCTGCGGCTGACGCCCCGAGGCGGCCGGTGGCCGGTGGCCAGAGCGGCCGGTGGCTGGATCAGCCGGTGAGCTGTGGTCACGCCTGCCGTTGCCATCCAGGAGACCGTTGTGGGCGGGTGCCCGCGCGGCTCTCCAGGGCCCCACCACGGCCGCTGTGCGCCGTAGTGGTGTGGGGGCCACCGTGCCTGCCTCGCCTGCCGCGCCGACGGCGTGGCGCCTCCTGGCGGGTGGCAGGATCGGTGGTGTGGGCGAGGAGGTTCCGATCAAGGCCAACACCGTGCTCCCGGCGCGCCGGGAGGCGGTGACGTTGCGGACCGACGACGGGCTCGCGTTGGTCGGCGAGCTGTCGTTGCCGCTGGGCCGGGCGCCGCGGGCCACCGTGGTGCTGCTGCACCCCCTGCCCACGCACGGCGGCATGATGGACTCCCACCTCTACCGCAAGGCGGCGTGGCGGTTGCCCGCGCTGGCGGACCTCGCGGTGTTGCGGTTCAACACGCGCGGTACCGCCAGTGAGGCCGGGCGCAGCGAGGGGGCGTTCGACCACGCCGTCGGTGAGCGGCTGGACGTGGCCGCCGCCCTGGCGTTCGCGGTCGAGCGCGGGCTGCCCTCGGTGTGGCTCGTCGGCTGGTCGTTCGGGACCGACCTCGCGCTGATGTACGGGTGTGCCCCCGTTGTCCGCGGTGCCGTGCTGATCTCCCCTCCGTTGCGGTGGAGCACCGGTGATCACCTGCGTGCCTGGGCGCGTTCCGGCAAGCCGGTGGTGTGCCTGGTGCCCGAGTTCGACACCTACCTGCCACCGGCCCAGGCCAGGCGGCGGTTCGGCGCGGACGTCCCGACCGCGGACGTGATCGACTTCCCCGGGGCCAAGCACCTCATGGTCGGGCAGGCCGAGGAGGTGCTCGACGCGATCGCGTCCGCGGTCGTGCCCGAGGTGCCCACGCCGTTGCCGCGCACCTGGTCCGGACCGCACGAGCAGCGTCAAGTGGTCATCGCCACCTCCTGACGCCGCCAGACCAGCACCCGGCCCTCGACCGTCCTGCTGTCGCCCACGTGCGCGAAGCCCAGCTTCTCCGCGACGCGCTGGGAGGGCGCGTTGTCGGGGACGGTCGTGATCACGACCGGGCGCCCCGGCCGGGACCGGCTCGCCCAGTCGACGGCCGCGCGTGCCATCTCCGGTGCGTAGCCGCGGCCCCAGTGCCGGGGGCGGAACCGGTAGGACAGGTTGAGCACCGGTTCCCCGTCCAGCTCGTGGTGGCGCAGGCCGCCGAAGCCGATGACCTCCCCGGTCTCCGGCAGTTCCACCGCCCAGTAGCCGATGCCGTCACGGGCCCAGTGGGCCTGCCACGCCACCAGCGCCTTCGCCGCCTCCTCCGCGGACGGCGGACCGGCCGGGCTGAAGCGGTTCGTCCCCGGATCGGACAGCACGGCGATCGCCGCGCGCACGTCACCCGGGCCGACGCGCCGCAGCAGGAGGCGGTCGGTGCGGATCTGATCCGGGTCGGAGGTCATGGTCGCGACGGTAACGAGGGGGCCCGACAATTCAGGGGTGACTTCCTTGCCCCTGGTGCTGCTGCACGCCTTCCCGTTCGACTCGCGGATGTGGGACGGGGTCCGTGACCTGCTGAAACCGATCACCTTCGACCAGCGCGGCGGGGATCGTTCACCCGATCTGGTGGTCATCGCGGACGACGTGGTGGCGATGTTGGACGAGCGCGGGATCGAGCGGGCGGTGCTCGGCGGGTGCTCGATGGGCGGCTACGTGGCGATGGCGGTGCTGCGGCGCGCGCCGGAGCGGGTGGCCGGGCTCGTGCTGGCCGACACGCGGGCCGGGGCCGACACCGACGAGGCGCGGGCGAACCGCCTGGGGATGGCCGCGCGGGTGGCGGCGGAGGGGGTCGGGTGGGTGCCGGACGCGGTGCTGGCGGGGCTGCTCGGGCCGGCGCCGGACGCGGCGGTCTTCGGGCGGGCGCGGGAGCTGGTGCTGGGGCAGGACCCGGCGGAGGTGGCGTGGGCGCAGCGGGCGATGGCGGTGCGGCCGGACTCGACGGACGTGCTGGCGGCGGCCGACGTCCCGGCGTTGGTGCTGGTGGGGGAGCACGACGCGCTCACACCGCCGCCGTTGGCGCGGGAACTGGCCGGGGTGCTGCGGCGGGGTGAGTACGTCGAGTTGGCCGGGGTCGGGCACCTGACGCCGTTGGAGGCGCCGGAGGCGTTCGCCTCGGCGGTGCTGGGGTGGCGGCGCCGGGTCGGGGTGTGACTGGAGGACACACGGTGTCGGACTGGACGACACGCGGTGTCTGAGTGGAGGAGCGTTATTCAGAACTGCTGGCTGGGGTGGCCGGTGGTGATGCCTGGGCTGACAGCGCAACAGCCCTGCCCGGATAGGGTCGGTTTCCTCTCACAGAAGCACGACCACCAGGACAGGGCTGTTGCGCTACCACTCTACGACCGGGCTGTCCCCTGCCCAGCTGCGGGAGCTGACCACCCGGATCCGCCAGGTCGTCCCCGATCCCGACCTGCGACGGGGACGACCGCCCGCGCTCAGCCTGCACCGTTGTGTGCTGCTCACGCTGGTGCTGCTGCGCCACAACCTGTCCCAGACCCTCGCGGCCGACCTGTTCGGCGTCTCCCAACCCACCGTCTCCCGGATCTTCCGTCGCTTCACGCCCCTGATCGGCCAGGTCCTCTGTCTGCACACCCCGCGCCTGCCCGACCTGCCGGCCCGCCTGACCACGGTGCTGGTCGACGGCACCCTGATCCCCACCGGCACACGCGCCCACCCCGACCCGCACCCCACCGACGCGCCACGGCGCGGCCCGCACCCCAACCACAACGGCAAACACCGCAAACAAGGACTCTCGATCCAGGTCCTGACCGACCGGCGAGGCCGACTGCTCGCCGTCCTCCCACCCCTGCCCGGCCGCACCCACGACAGCCGCGCCTACCGCCTCTCCGGCCTGGCCGACCTGCTGGCCACCACCGTCGTGATCGGCGATCTGGGCTACCAGGGCACCGGCGTGACCACCCCACGCCGCAAACGCCCCGGCCACACCCGCCACACCCCCACAGACCAGGCATGGAACACCCTGCTCGCCCGGCACCGGTGGCCCGTCGAACGCGCCATCGCCCACCTGAAGAACTGGAAAATCCTCGCCACCGGCTACCGCGCCCGCCTGGCCGAACTCCCCACCATCATCCGCATCGTCACCAACCTCGAGCACTACCGCCTGAGCCGATGACTTCTGAATAACGCTCGAGGACACGCGCGGGTTGAGTGTTGAACTCGGGGGTGCTGGAGGTTCGACTCGCCGGGGGTGAGGGGTCGACTCGCGGGGGCGCGAGGGGGCTCAGCGCTTGGCGGGGCGGGCCTTGGGGGTGGGGCGGGCGATCTTCTGGGTTGGGCCGTCCGGGGTGGGCTTGGTGACCTGGGGAGGTGCGGGCTGGTCGGCGCCGGGGGTGGTGTCCGACTTGGGCTGCTGGGTCGGAGCGGGGGCTTCCGGCTGGGCCGGGGGTGCCTCGGGGGCCGCGGCGGTGGTGGAAGCGGTGGGGGACGCGGCAGCGGGCTGTTGGGCCTGGGGCTGTTGGGCCGGGGGCTGCTGGGTGGGCGGCTGCTGGGCCTGGGGCTGCTGGGGGGTGGGCTGGGGCTGGCGGGTGGGCTGGGGGCGTTCCTCGTCCAGCGGGTCGAGCATGGGGGTCACGTCGTGCAGGGCGGTGCGGACGGCGTGCAGCTGCTGGGACAGCCGGTTGCGCAGCTGCTTGAGGGCGTCGACCTGCTGGCTCGCCTGGCTGACCCGGCGGTTGGACTCCTCGGTGGCCTCGCGCACGCGGCGGTTCGCCTCGTCGGTCGCCTCCTGCACCCGGGCGGTCGCCTCGCTGATCGAGTCGTGCCGCCTGCGGTTGGCCTCCTCGGTCGCCTCGCGCACCAGCCGCTGGGCCTCGGCGGTCGACGCGGCCTGCTCCTGGCTGATCTGGGCCCGCACGCGCGCCGCCTCCTCGGCCGCCTCGCGCACGCGCCGGTCGGCCTCGGCCTTGGACGCCGCCTCCTGCTCGGCGAGGGTCTTCATCGACTCGACCCGGCGGGCCGCCATCGCGATCTCGAAGTCCTCCTCGACCGTGGTCCGCCGCTGCAGGGACTCCTCGTCCAACCGGGCCGCCGCCTCGCGCGCCTCGCCCACGATCCGCTCGGCCTCGGCCCGCGCCTTCTCCAGCACGCCCCGGTGCTCGGCCTCCATCTCGGCCCGGCGCTGGTCCAGCTCGGTGAGCAGCTTCTCGTACCGGGTGCGCAGCGCCGCCGCGTCCGCCTCGGCCTTGGCGCGGATGTGCCCGCCCTCGGCCTCGGCCCGCGCCTTGATCTCGTTGGCCTCGTCCTGCGCGAGCCGCAGCATGCGCTGGAGGCGCTCGCTCAACCCCTCCAGGGTGGTCGGCGGCAGCGAAAGCCGCTCCACCTGGCCGCGCAGCTCGGCGACCTCGGACCGGGCCGCCTCCAACTGGCGGGCGAGGTCGTTGGTCTGCGACACCGCCGCGTCCCGGTCGGCGGCGAGCAGGCGCAGGTCGGAGTCGAGGCGCTCCAGGTGTTCCTCGACCTGCCCGCGGTCGTACCCGCGCTTGACGATGTCGAAGCCGGATCCCAGGGGGACGAGGTCACGGTCGTCGGCGAGGCCCATGCCGTGCACGCTACCCGCTCCCGATGCGCGGCCGGCACCTGCCGGCCGCACATCGGGGGGAATTCCGCTTTAAACGCCCCGGAACCGGTTGATTCCGGTCAAGTGGCGCTCGCGCAGCTCGTGGTCGCGCACGCCCAGGCCCTCCTCGGGGGCCAGCGCCAGCACGCCGACCTTGCCCTGGTGGGCGTTGCGGTGCACGTCGTGCGCGGCTTGGCCGGTGTCCTCCAACGAGTACACCTTGGACAGTGTCGGGTGGATCTTCCCCTTGGCGACCAACCGGTTGGCCTCCCACGCCTCGCGGTAGTTGGCGAAGTGCGAGCCGACGATCCGCTTGAGGTGCATCCACAGGTACCGGTTGTCGTACTGGTGCATGTACCCGCTGGTGGAGGCGCAGGTCACGATCGTGCCGCCCTTGCGCGCCACGTACACCGACGCGCCGAAGGTCTCCCGGCCCGGGTGCTCGAACACGATGTCGGGGTCGTCGCCACCGGTCAGCTCGCGGATGCGGGCGCCGAACCGCTTCCACTCCGAGACGTCCTGGGTGTGCTCGTCCTTCCAGAACCGGTAGTCCTCGGCGGTGCGGTCGATGATCAGCTCCGCGCCCATCCGGCGGCAGATCTCCGCCTTCTCCGGCGACGACACGACGCACACCGGGGTCGCGCCGCCGTTGAGCGCGAACTGGGTCGCGTACGAGCCGAGGCCGCCGGAGGCGCCCCAGATCAGCACGGTGTCGCCCTGCTTCATGTCGGCGCCGTTGGCCGACACGAGCTGCCGGTAGGCGGTGGAGTTCACCAGACCGGGTGACGCCGCCTCCTCCCACGTCAGGTGGGCGGGCATCGGCATCAGCTGGTTGGCCTTGACCAGCGCGACCTCGGCGAGGCCGCCGTAGTTGGTCTCGAAGCCCCAGATGCGCTGCTCCGGGTCGAGCATGGTGTCGCTGTGCCCGTCCGGGTGCTCCAGCTGCACGTCCAGGCAGTGCGCGACCACCCGGTCACCGGGCTTCCACGCCCGCACGCCCGGCCCGGTGCGCAGCACCACGCCCGCCAGGTCCGAGCCCACCACGTGGTAGGGCTGGTCGTGCCGGCCGCCGTACTTCTTGAGGAAGGCGAAGGTCGGCAGCGGCTCGAAGATCGAGGTCCACACGGTGTTGTAGTTGATGGCGCTGGCCATCACCGCCACCAGCGCCTCGCCGGGGGCCAGCTCGGGCGTGGGGACCTCGTCGACGTGCAGCGACTTGCGCGGGTCCTTGTCCCTGGTGGCCAGACCCTCGAACATGCCGACCTCGTCGGCGTGGACCGTCACGCCCCGGTAGCTCTCCGGTACGGGCAGCGATCCGATCGCCTCCAGTTCGTCGGCGAGGATCGCATCGAGGATCTTCTGCACGGCGTTCCCTCCCATTCGGGGGCAATGGGGAAATGTGGTGGGCGCTGAAATGTGTCCACTCGGGTTGCCGGAGGTTACCCACGAGTAACCGATTCAGATGTCCGGCCTGTGAGCCACCGCACTCGCTTTTTCGCCCGTTCGGTCGTCGGTTGACCGGGCGGTCGGTCGGTGCCGCGAGCAGGCGGGATGTGGCCGGTGGGCCGAAGGGGAGGGGTGGGCGAAAAGGGCCGGGGTGTGACCGGCGTCCTGGTTTATCTCGTCGGAGTGATCGGCATCTCAGTGCTCGGCGGCCGGTTCGACCAGTTCGACCAGCACGCCGCCCGCGTCCTTGGGGTGCACGAAGTTGACCCGGCTGTTCGCGGTGCCCCGCTTGGGCACGTCGTACAGCAGCCGCAGGCCCCTGGCGCGCAGCTCGGCGGAGGCCGCGTCCACATCGGACACCCGGTAGGCCAGCTGCTGGAGCCCCGGCCCGGACCGCCCGATGAACTTCGCGATGGTCGACTCGGGGGTCAGCGGCGCGAGGAGCTGCACCGCGGCGCCCGTGCCGTCGTCGCCCGGTGCGCGCAGCATGGCCTCCCGCACGCCCTGCTCCTCGTTGACCTCCTCGTGCGCCACCTCCAGGCCGAAGTGCTCCCGGTGGAAGGCGATCGCGGCGTCGAGGTCCGGCACCGCGATGCCCACGTGGTCGATGGCGGTTGCGAAACCGCGGCGTTCTTCCATGGCTGGGAACGGTAACCACCGAATCGGTGCAGGTGCCGCTGTGCGACGTCTCACAAGCCTACCGATCGGTAACCCTCTGTATCGTGGCGTGTTAACAACCGCTTACACCCGCTGTGGAGGCTGCTGTGTCCGGTTCCGTCATCGTCGCCGGGGCCCGTACCCCGATGGGGCGACTGCTCGGATCGCTCAAGGACTTCTCCGGCGCCCAGCTCGGCGGCGTCGCCATCAAGGCCGCGCTGGAGCGGGCCGGGGTGGCGCCCGAGCAGGTCCAGTACGTCATCATGGGCCAGGTGCTCACCGCGGGTGCGGGGCAGATCCCGGCGCGCCAGGCCGCGGCGCACGCGGGCATCCCGATGTCCGTGCCCGCCCTGACGATCAACAAGGTGTGCCTGTCCGGCATCGACGCCATCGCGCTGGCCGACCAGCTCATCCGCGCGGGCGAGTTCGACATCGTCGTCGCGGGCGGCCAGGAGTCGATGACCCAGGCGCCGCACCTGCTGCCCAAGTCGCGCGCCGGGTTCAAGTACGGCGACGTGACCGTGGTCGACCACATGGCGCACGACGGCCTGTTCTGCGCCTTCGACCAGGTCGCCATGGGCGCCTCCACGGAGAAGCACAACTCCCGCTACGGCCTGACCCGCGAGGAGCAGGACGCGTTCGCCGCGCGGTCCCACCAGCTCGCCGCCAAGGCGGTGGAGCGGGGCCTGTTCGACGAGGAGATCGCGCCGGTCGAGGTCCCGCAGCGCCGGGGCGAGCCCGTGCTGGTCCTGTCCGACGAGGGCGTGCGCGGCGACACCACGGTCGAGACGCTGGCCAAGCTGCGCCCGGCGTTCGCCCCCGACGGCACCATCACCGCCGGCTCGGCCTCGCAGATCTCCGACGGCGCGGCCGCCGTGGTCGTGATGAGCAGGGCCAAGGCCGAGGAGCTGGGCCTGACCTGGCTGGCCGAGATCGGCGCGCACGGCGTCGTGGCCGGTCCCGACGCCAGCCTGCACGAGCAGCCCGCCAACGCGATCAAGGCCGCCTGCGCCAAGGAGGGCATCGACCCGGCCGAGCTGGACCTGGTCGAGATCAACGAGGCGTTCGCCGCGGTCGGCGTCGTCTCCACCCGGCTGCTCGGCATCCCCGAGGACCGGGTCAACGTCAACGGCGGCGCGATCGCGCTGGGCCACCCGATCGGCATGTCGGGCGCCCGGATCGCGCTGCACCTGGCCCTGGAGCTCAAGCGCCGCGGCGGCGGCGTCGGCGCGGCCGCGCTGTGCGGCGGCGGCGGCCAGGGCGACGCCCTGATCGTGCGCGTGCCCAGGGGCTGACGGGTGTGACCGGCACCGTCGACGTGGCGGGGCTGGTCGACCGCGCGCGGGCCGGCCAGGCGCGCGCGGTCGGCCGGCTGATCTCCCTGGTGGAGGACGCCAGCCCGCGGCTGCGGGAGGTGGCCGCGGCGCTCGCCCCGTTCTGCGGCAACGCGCGGGTGGTCGGCCTGACCGGCGCGCCCGGCGTGGGCAAGTCGACGACCACCTCCGCCCTGGTGGCGGCCTACCGGGCGCGCGGCGCGCGGGTCGGCGTGCTGGCGGTCGACCCGTCGTCGCCGTTCTCGGGCGGCGCGCTGCTCGGCGACCGGGTGCGGATGGGCGCGCACGCCACCGACCCGGGCGTGTTCATCCGCTCCATGGCCACCCGCGGGCACCTGGGCGGCCTGTCCTGGGCCACGCCGCAGGCGCTGCGCGTGCTCGACGCGGCGGGCTGCGACGTGGTGCTGGTCGAGACGGTCGGGGTCGGGCAGTCGGAGGTGGAGGTGGTGTCGCTGGCCGACACCACCGCGGTCCTGCTCGCGCCCGGGATGGGTGACGGGGTCCAGGCGGCCAAGGCCGGGGTGCTGGAGATCGCCGACGTGTTCGTGGTCAACAAGGCCGACCGCGAGGGCGCCGACCAGACCGCGCGGGACCTCAAGCACATGATCTCGCTGGGGCGGCGGGACCGGGAGGGCGGGCTGTGGCGGCCGCCCGTGGTGAAGGCGGTCGCCTCGCGCGGTGAGGGCGTGGCCGAGGTGGTGGACGCGATCGACGCCCACCACGCCTGGATGGTCGAGCACGGCGAGCTGGACCGGCGGCGGGCCGCGCGGGCCGCGCGCGAGGTCGAGGCGATCGCGCTGGAGCGGGTGCGGTCCCGGTTCGGCGGGCTGCGCGGCGGCGACGCGCTGGAGACGCTGGCCAAGCGGGTCGTGGCCGGTGAGCTGGACCCCTACGCGGCGGCCGACCGGCTGGTGGAGGGGGCCGGGGCGTGAGGCCCGGCCGGCCGAGGGGACTGGGGGCGTGGCCCCGGCGGTGAGCCGGTCGGCGGCACGACCGCGCCGGTCGTCGGCCTGGCGTGAGCCCCGTGCCGGGGCGGGAACTGCCCGAACAGCGTTTCCGGCGTCTCGTCAGGCACCCGTTCCGCGAATGCGCCGCGCGGCCGGTCCGGTGCCTTGACGCCGGTGGCTCCGCGCTGGTCAGGCCGGGTCGCGCGGGGAGGTCGGCACGCCGTACCGGGCCGTGGCCAAGATCCCCCATCCGGGTCGGTGGTGGAAGCCGGGACTTCCGACCCTAGGCAAGGACGATCACGGAGCAGAACGTGATAACCCCGCAAACAGGGGAGCAGAGGGACGCCATGTACGACTCCGCCGGCCTCCAGGTCCTCTCCCGCGAGGAGTGCCTACGACTGCTCGGGGCGTCCGCCGTCGGGCGCCTCGTCTACACCAACCAGGCGTTGCCCGTCGTGCACCCCGTGGTCTACGTGCTCGACGGGGAGTCCGTGGTCCTGCGGGTGCCCGACGGCAGCGCGGCGCTGGTCGCCCGGGACACGATCGCGGCCTTCCAGATCGACGACGTGGCCGGTGACCTGTCCCGCGGCTGGTCGGTGACCGGCATCGGGCACGTCACCGAGGCCGAGGACGAGGTGCTGCTCGGCCGGTTCCGCGAGCTGCCGCTGCCCACGCGCAACCACGGCGACCACGACCACTACCTGGTCGTGGCCCTGGAGGTGCTGTCGGGTCGTCGCATTCCGTAGCCGGACGCGTTAACCTCGGTGACCCCCCAGCCGAAGGTGGTTTCGCAGTGCCCGGACCCCCGGACGACAAAGCGGGGCGGCTGGACGGCCTGCTGCGCGAGCTGACCGACCGCACCGCCGAGGTGATCTTCTCGCAGGAGCGGCTGCACCGGCTGCTCGCCGCGGTGGTGTCGCTGGCCAGCGACCTGTCGCTGCCGGACGTGCTGCGCCGCATCGTCGAGTCGTCGTGCGACCTGATCGGCGCGCGCTACGGCGCGCTGGCCGTGGTCGGCCCGAACCGGCAGCTGCTGGAGTTCACCCACGGTGAGGGCCACCAGCACGACGGGCCCCGGCCGGGGGCGCAGGTCCCGGGCGAGACCGCGTTCGACCCGTCGGGGCCCGGGTTCCTCGGCGTGCCGGTGCACGTGCGCGGCGAGGTGTTCGGCAACCTCTACCTCAGCGACAAGGAGGACGGCGCCGACTTCACCCGCGCCGACCACGAGGTCGTGCTCGCGGTGGCCGCCGCCGCGGGCATCGCCATCGAGAACGCCCGCCTCTACGAGCAGTCCCGGCAGCGCGAGGTGTGGCTGCGGGCCGCCAACGAGGTCACCAACGCGCTGCTCACCGGCAGCCCCGACCGGGACGCGCTGCGCCTGGTCGCGGTGCGGGCGCGGCTGGCCGCCGACGGCCAGGCCGCCGTGCTGGTGCTGCCGGACCTCCAGGGCGAGCTGGTGGCGCGGGTGCTCGACGGCGACCTGCGCGGGGTCGACGCGGTCAGCGAGTGCGCCGAGGTGTTCGACACCGGCCGCGCCAGGGTGTTCGACACCGGCCGCGCCGGGGTGCTCGACGCCCTGCCCGGGCACACCGGCCGGGGCGGGCCCGCGGTGGCCGTGCCGCTGGCCGCGGGCGAGCGGGTGCTGGGCGTGCTGCTGGTGGCGCGGGCGGGCGACCGGCACGGGTTCGACGCCTCGGACGTGGCGCTGGTCGAGTCGTTCGCCCGGCAGGCCGCGCTGATCCTGGAGTTCACCCGCGCCACCGGTGCCGCGCGGCGGCTGGCCGTGCTGGAGGACCGCGACCGGATCGCCCGCGACCTGCACGACCTGGTCGTGCAGCGGCTGTTCGGCCTCGGCCTGGGGCTGCAGGGCCTCAACGGGCTGGTGGAGCAGCCGCTGGTGGCGCGGCGGCTCGCCGACTTCGTCACCGAGGTCGACCAGACCATCCGGGAGATCCGGCGCACCATCTTCTCGCTGCACGAACCGCCCGCGGGCGCCGCCGACCTGCGCGCCCAGCTGCTCAAGGTGGTGCAGGACTCGACCCGGCTGCTCGGGTTCGAGCCCGGCCTGGCGCTGGACGGGCCGGTCGACTCGGTGGTGCCCGACCACCTGCGGCCGGACCTGCTGGCCACGCTGCGCGAGGCGCTGGCCAACGCCGCCCGGCACGCGGGCGCGAGCCGCGTCGAGGTGGAGGTGGCGGTGGACCGCGCGGCCACGTCGTTGCGGCTGGTCGTGCGGGACGACGGCTCCGGCCTGCCGACGGGTCGCACCCGGCACAGCGGCGGTCTGGTCAACATGGCCGCGCGGGCCAGGCGGTGGGACGGCGGGTGCGAAGTTCACTCGGAAGAGGGGCGTGGTGTAACGGTGACGTGGTCAGTGCCGTTGGTATCCGGGTAGGGCTGTCGGGGCGGGGAGGCGGAATGTCCATCTCGGTGCTGCTCGTGGACGACCACGAGATAGTCCGGCGCGGCCTGCAGCAGCTGCTCGCCGTGGAACCCGACATCGAGGTCGTCGGCGAGGCGGAGAGCGCGGCCGCGGCCGTGACCGCCGCCGTGACCCACCGCCCCGACGTGGCGGTGATCGACGTGCGGCTGCCCGACGGCGACGGGGTCACCGTGTGCCGCGAGATCCGGTCGACGGTCCAGCCGCCGCCCGCGTGCCTGATGCTCACCTCGTACTCCGACGACGAGGCGCTGTTCGGCGCGATCATGGCGGGCGCCGCCGGGTACATGCTCAAGCAGGTCTCGGGCAACGACCTGGTCTCCGCGATCCGCACGCTGGCGGCGGGCGGGTCGCTGCTGCACTCGGGCGTGACCGCGACGGTGCTCCAGCGGCTGCGCGGCGGACCGGTCGAGGACCCGCGCTACGCGGCGCTGAGCCCGCAGGAGCGGCGGATCCTCGACCTGATCGCCGAGGGCCTGACCAACCGGCAGATCGCGAACCGGCTGTACCTGGCCGAGAAGACGGTCAAGAACTACGTGTCGTCACTGCTGCACAAGCTGGGCTTCGACCGGCGCACCGAGGCCGGTGTGTACGCGGCGCGCAGGCGGCAGAACGGCGGCTCGGCGTTCTGACCCCTCCCCCACGGCGGTTCACGACGGCTCACAGCGGCCAGACGAACGACGTCGGCCGCTGCGCGGCGGCGGTCGGCGCGGTCGGGTCGGGCAGCGGCACACCCGGGCAGGTCGACTGCGCCGGCGGCACCGCGCCGTCGACGATGAACGCCTCCACCACGTCGTCCACGCAGGCGTTGCCGAACGCGTAGATGCCGTGGTCGCCCTCGTCGGTCACGGTCAGCAGCCGCGCGCCCTCGAACCGGCGCTGCGCCCGCTGCGCGCCCTCCAGCGGCGTGGCCGGGTCGCGCACCGACTGCACCATCAGCACCGGCGGCACGCCCCGGCCGGTCGGCCGCTTCAGCTCCAGCGCCGGCCGGTCCCAGAACGCGCACGGCGCCAGCAGCTGGTAGTAGCCCATCAGCGGGTACTGCCGGCCCAGGCGTTCCGCCTCCAGCGCCAGCGTGGTGCGGTTGTGGCGGAACTTCGTGTCGTTGCAGGTGATGGCGTACCGGGTGCCGAGGATCGAGTCGACGAGCGGGTACCGCGCCAGGCCGACGTCGGCGACGGTGCGCGCGCCCGCGGCGGTGGCCTGCGCCACCGCCGCCAGGAACTGCGCGCCGTCGGGGAACGCCGTCTTGGAGTACTGCACCTGCACCAGGGTGAGGTCCAGCGCCACCGCGTCGATCGGGGTGCCGTCCGGCAGGAGCAGCGGGTCGGTGGCCAGCTTCGCCCGCGTCGTCTCGTACACCTGCCGCACCTGCTCGGCGGTCGTGCCCAGGTGGTACAGCTCGTCGTACCGGGCGACCCACGGCAGGAAGTCGACCCGGAACCGGCGCTCGAAGCCGTAGCCGAAGTTGTCGAAGACGTCCTGGAACGTGCTGGTGAAGTCGGTGTTCGAGTCGAGCACGAACTTGTCCACGCGGTCCGGGAAGTAGGTCGCGTAGTAGGCGCCCATCCAGGTGCCGCCGGAGTAGCCGATCCAGCTCACCTTCTCGCGGCCCAGCAGGTGCCGCAGCAGGTCCAGGTCGCGGACGGTCTGCTCGGTGTTGACCACCTTGCCGAACTCGCCCGAGCGGGCCTGGCAGGCGGTGGCCTGGAGCTCGGCGGAGTCGTAGATCAGCCTGGTGTTGGCCCGGCTCCGGTCGCGCGGGTCGGTCAGCGACAGGAAGTTGAAGCCGCCGCACGTGAGGTTGTCGCTCGCGCCCGTGCCGCGCACGTCGATGCCGATGACCTCCATGTTGTCCACGAGCTTGGCGCGGTGCGCGAACGCCAGCGGCAGCGCGCGGCCCGGACCGCCGGGGCCGCCGGGGTTGGTCAGCACGACGCCCTTGGCCTGGCCGCTCGCCGGCCTGAGCCGGCTGATCGCGATGGTGATGGCCCGGCCGTCGGCCGGGGTGCGCCAGTCCATCGGCGCGGTGTAGGTGGCGCACTCCAGGCCGTCGAGGTCGGTGCACGGCGCCCAGCTCAGCACCTGGTCGAAGTGCGGGTTCGGCTGCCGGTCCGACTGCCGGCCCGGTGCGGCCTGGGCCAGGGCGGGCAGCCCGGCGGCGAGCAGGACCGCGGCCAGTGCGGTGGACAGTCTTCTTCGCATGGATCCCCCTCCGGTCGAGGTCCCCACCCCATCGCGTGCGTACTGTGGGGGACAAGCGCAAAAAGGCCCTGTTCGGCTCTACGAAAGACTTAAGCCGGTCGGGCTCGGAGAGAAGTAAGGTCGCTGGAGTGGGGATTTTCCGGAGGAAGCGCCCGGCCGCGGTGGCCCGCGAGGTCGTGCGCGACCACACCTACGACGACGCGATCCTGGACATCGCCGCGGAGGAGATGGACGCGGGTCACCTGAGGGCCGCCACGACCGTGCTGGCGGAGTGCCGCGAGGAGCCCGAGGTGCGCGCGCTGCGCGTCGAGGTGCTGGGCGAGCACGCCATCGGCCACGCCGACGAGCTGCTGGAGCTGGCCAAGGGCAACGGCGACCCCGACCTGTGGCTGCTGGCCGGCACGGCGTTCGTGCGGGAGGCGTGGGCGATCCGGGGGTCGGGGCGGGCGGACAGCGTCGGCAAGGACCGGTTCAAGGTCTTCTTCGGCACCCTGCGCAAGGCCGTCGGCCCCCTCCACGAGGCGGCCAAGCTCCTCCCGCGCGACGCCGTGCCGTGGGCGCAGCTCCAGACCGCGGGCCTGGGGTTGCAGGTCGACCGGGAGCAGAAGGACGAGGTGTGGCGCGAGATCGCGTCCCGCTGCCCGACGCTGTACCCGGCGCACTGGACGCGGTTGCAGATCCTGGCCGCCAAGTGGGGCGGCTCGGCCGAGGAGATGATGGCGTTCGCGCAGGGCAGCGTGGACGCCGCGCCGCCGGGCAACCCGGTGGTGGCGATGCTGCCGCTGGCGCACTTCGAGATCTTCCTGGAGCAGTTCGAGGACGCCGTGCAGGCGCGCAGCGCGTTGAAGATCGCCGGTCTCAAGATGCGCTACTTCAGCCGCCACCGCGACGAGATCGCCGCGGCGGCCGACAAGTGGGACGCCGAATCCGGCAAACCGCACCCGCGGGCGCTGCAGGCGCACAACCTCTTCGCGGCGGCCTTCGCGCTGGCGGACGACGCGCCCCGGGCCAAGCGGCACCTGCTGGGCATGCGCGACCACGTGCACGAGGTGCCTTGGGCCTATGTCGCCTACCTGGCCGACGACCTGGAGAAGGAGTACTCGGAGTTGGCCAACAAGTACCTGTGAGGGCCGGTGGCCGCGAACCGGCCACCACGAGGGTGGCACGGGTGATCGGTGTACATGTCGTAGGTGAGCAGGCTCTTCACGTCCTCCGGGGTCATGGCGTCAGCCGGTGATCTCGGCGTGCCTGCCGTAGGCGTTGGGGTCCTGGGACATCGCCAGTTCCTGGCACCGGGTGGCGAACTCCGTGGCGGCCCTGGCGAGTTCCCAGGCGAAACCGGCGGCCAGCTTCAGGCCCTCCGGGTGGTTGGCCACCTGTACGGCGATCTGCGAACCGCCGACGTCGGCGATCAGGTTCGGTTGTCCGGGCGTCTGCTCGACCAGTGCGGCCGATGCCTGTTCTTCCGGTTGTGCGAGCACGTAGAAGGCCATTCCGACTTCCTCCGTCGTTCTTCTGATCACGACGATGCGGGACGGCTCGGGCTCGATGCACCACGTTGGTGCATGAGATATCGACGCTGCCAATATCCGCAGGTCGGCGGGTGTCCACGTGGCTACACTCGGGTCCAGGCGCAGGTCAGGGGTGGTGATGGGCGCGAAACGGCAGTGCCGGGGGTGCGGGGCGAGGCTAGCGGCCGACAATCGTGCCTGGCTGTGCGCGGCTTGTGGGCGGCGTGATGCTCAGGCGAGCTGTGCGCCTGTCAAGCCGGTGGACTTCTGGGCTACCGATGAGTTTCGTGAGGCTTTCGCCTCGCGCCATTTCGGGCGGATCATGCGGGCCTACCGGTTCGCTCACACCCCGGCTTTGACGCAGGCTCGGCTGGGGCGTTGGCTCGGCCTGTCGCAGGGGCATGTGTCCCACGTCGAGGCCGGTCGCACGCCTCCGAGCGACCTGGTGAAGCTCGAACGGTGGGCGCGGGCGCTGCGGGTACCTGAGGCGCTGCTGTGGTTCCGGTTCCAGGAGGCTTCGGTGGAGTCTCTACAGGAGCGCCGGGGACGGTCGTTCGGGTGGTTCACGGCGGGGGCTCCCGTGCCGGCTGTGGAGCGGGTCGTGGGGACGCCTGACGTGGAGACGCTGCGGGCGATGACGCGGACGTTCCGGCAGCTCGACAACCGGTTCGGTGGTGGGCACGCGCGGGCGACGGTGAGTCAGTACCTCGTTGGCGAGGCTGTGCCGTTGCTGCGGGCTGGGCGGTTCCGGGACGGGGTGCGGCGGGAGCTGTTCGGAGCTGTGGCGGAGATGAACCAGCTCGCCGGGTGGATGGCCTACGACGTGGGGGACGTCGACGCGGGGCGCAAGCACCTGCGGCAGGCGTTGCGGTTGTGCAAGGACGTGGGGGATGACGCGCTGGCTGCGGAGATGCTGGCGGGGATGAGTCATCACGCGGCGTTCTTCCGGTCGCCGTTGGTGGCGGTCGACCTGGCGCGTGGGGCTCGGGACAGTGCTTCGCGGACCGGGCTGGGGGTGTTGCAGGCCGAAGCCGCGGTGATGGAGGCGCACGGGCTGGCGTTGCAGCGCGACTCTCGGAAGGCCGTGGCGGTGTTGCGGGAGGCTGAGGCGTTGTTCTCGGCGGCTGAGGGCTCGTCGGTGCCGGAGTGGTTGGGCTACTTCGACGCGGCGTACCTGGCGGCGAAGTTCGCGCACTGCTTCCGGGATCTCGGGCGTTCGGATGAGGCGGAGGGGTTCGCTCGGCGGTCGTTGGAGATGAGCGAGGGGTACGAGCGGGGGCGGTTGTTCAACACGGCGTTGCTCGCCTCGATCCTGGCCGACCAGCGGCGGGTGGAGGAGGCGTGCGAGGTCGGACTGGCCGCGCTGCGGATGGCGGTCAACCTGAACTCGGTGCGGACGGTGACGTACCTGGCGGACGTGGCCGCTCGGCTGGCGCCCTTCGCGGGTGAGCCGGTGGCGGGGGAGCTGTTCGCGGAGATGCGGGCTATGGGGATCGTCGGGTCAGCGGAAGGCCAGGACGTGTAGCAGACCGATCTGCGCGGCGGCTCCGATGATCTCGCCGCCTGCGAGCATGTCCTTGATCTTGGCGAGGGGGATCCAGGCGACGCGCTCGGCTTCGTTGATGTCGGCCTGCTGGCCGGTGTTCTCGGCTCCGTGGCCCACGTAGATCAGGTTTTCGAAGTCGGCGGTGCCGGTGAGCGGCTGGAATGTGGTCAGCAGCTCGACGCTGCGTGGCTTCCAGCCGGTCTCCTCAATGGCTTCGCGCATCGCGCAGTCGGCAGGGTCCTCGTCCGGATCGAGGTAGCCGCCGGGCAGCTCCCACGTCCAGCGATCCATGATCCAGCGGTGGCGGTAGATCATCAGGACATGGTCGCGGGCGTCGTCCAAGACCAGCGTCATGACGGCCTTGGGCATCCGCAGCACCCACTGCTCGAAGTGCACGCCGTCGGGCAGCTCGACGTGGGCGATGCTGACGTTGAGCTTGCGGGTGTCGTCCACCAGGCGCTCGCCGTGGATGGTCCAGCGAGTCAACTCGGTAGGGGTCTCCTCGGCAGCCACAGGGCAGAACGCTACCGGAGCGCGGTGGACTGCTCAGAAGCGCCAGACCAGCCAGTCCCCGATGAAACTCGCAAGTCCTTGAGTGAGTGCCCAATCCGTTCCGTGCAAGAATGCAAGGACTATGATGGCGAGAGTGATGAAGAGGCGTAGGGCAACGAAGACGTCCAGGTGAAACGTGCGCTCGGTGGCATAAAAAACGGGAATGACGAGCAGGCTGCTAACGGCAAGTTTTGCCCACTCCCAGACCGTCAGGTCCAGGTTGAGTATCGCGTGGGCGTAAGCCGAGGCGATTATGTACAGGACACCGACCAGTACGACTATCGCACCCGGTCGGAAGTAGACGATCGGTCCGTCCCCCGTGTCGGGGGCGTAATAATGCACTCCGTCATATATGTTGCGAGCTTGGATCGAGTTGTGCGACCAGCCTGACGCGTCGTTGTAAGTCGGTCCGGAGTAGCGGTCGTCCTCGTCGTCATCGTAGTAGCTCATGTCCGACTGCTCCCGTAACGGCCCGACGGCTGCTCTCCAACGGGCCAGGGTATCCACATGAAAGAACTGGAAGTCCGCAATAATCGGGCTCCATCTCCGGCTGTGTCACACGCCTCAGGGGCAGAAGGCTCGCGGCCGTCGGCCGGTAGACGGCGATCACTGCTCCCGCCTCGCGGCGAGCGCGGCAGCCGGGGCGGGGGCGCTCCCCGCCCCGACCGGTCAGCCCCGCGGCCTCAGCACTGCTGCTTGTAGAAGTACCGCGAGTTGGCGTCCATGTCCTCCCTGGTCAACGCCACCAGGTCGGTCTCGACGTCCCGCCGCACCTCACGCCCCTCCAGGGCGGCCACCGCCTGCTCCACCCCGGTCCGACCGATGGTCGCCGGGTCCTGCGCGATCAGCGCCTGCACCGCCCCGGCCCGCAGGTCGGCCACCTGCTTGGGCGAGGCGTCGAACCCCACCAGGTTCACCGCGCCGGTCCGGCCCGCGTTGCGCAGGCCCGTGGCGGCGCCCTCGCCGGTGTTCAGGTTGGTCGCGAACACCCCGACCAAATCGGGGTTCGCGGCCAGCGTGGCGGTCACCTTGGACGCCGCCTGGTCGGGCTCGTTGTCGGTGTACTGCTGGCCCACGTACCGCAGGTTCGGGTACTTCTTCACCTCGTCCTCGAACCCGGCCGCCCGCGCGTCGGTGGTGGAGGTCCCCGCCCTCGTGTTGAGCACCAGCACCGAACCCGTCCCGCCACCGACCAGGCGGGCCAGGGTCCGGGCGGCCAGCCGCCCGCCCTGCTCGTTGTTCGACGACACCGTGGACACGGCGATCGAGGTGTCCTCCAGCCTCGTGTCCACCTCGACGACCTTGATGCCCGCGTCGGCGAGCTGCTTGACCGGCCCCGCCATCGCCTTGTCGTCGGTCGGCGCGATGAGCACCGCGCCCGGCTTGTTCGCGAGCACGCCCGTGACGATGGGCGCCTGCAGCGTCGAGTCGAACTTCGCGGGCGCCTGCACGTCGACCGAGTACCCGGCTTCCGAGGCCGCCTCGCGGAACCCGCACTCCAGGGAGATGTAGAACGGCTCGGCGGCCACGCCGGGGATGAGCACCATCCGCTTGGCGTCACCCGCGCCGCCGGTGTCGCCGATCTGCCCGCCACCGCACGCCGCCACCGAGAAAAGAGCCACCGATAGAAGAGCAACAGCCTTCATCAACCCGCCCTCTCTGCTAACGCCTGTTCCTCGCCCTCCTCCGCGACTGGTCGAACCACACGGCCGCCACCAGGACCAGCGCCACCGCGATCGGCTGCCAGTACACGTTCACGCCGACGATCACGAAACCCTTGCGCAGCACGGCCGGGACGAACACGCCCAGCACCGTGCCCACCACCGACCCGACCCCGCCGAACAGGCTGGTGCCGCCGATCACCACCGCCGCCACGGCGTTGAGGTTGTCCGTGTCGTGCCCGGTGATCGACGCCACCCGGAAGTAGGCCAGCGCCATGAACCCGGCCAGCCCGGCCAGCACGCCCGCCAGCAGGTAGACCCGCACCAGGTGCCGGGTCACCGGGATGCCCGCCCGCCGCGCGGCCTCCTCGTTCGAGCCGATCGCGTGGGTGTGCCGCCCGAACGCCGTGGTGCCCAGCACCAGCGCGCCCACCGCGGTCACCGCCGCGGCCAGCAGCACCAGGTTGGGCACGCCGAACCACGTCCCGGTGCCCAGGCCGTTGCCCAGCGCGGTCGGCACGCCGCTGACGTTCGACCCGTTCGACAGCAGCTGCCCGGCCCCGAGCGCCGCGCCGAACGACCCGAGCGTCACGATCAGCGGCGGGATGCCGGTGCGCGCCACCAGCACCCCGTTGAGCAGGCCCCACGCCGCACCGGAGGCCAGGGCCACCAGCAGGCCGACGAGCACCGTGCCCCACCCGGCGTCGGTGGCGTTGCCGCCGTTGAGGGCGTTCATGGCCATCGCCGAGGTGACGCCGGAGAACACCAGCACCGACCCCACCGACAGGTCGATGCCCGAGGTGATGATCACGTACGTCATGCCGACCGAGAGCACCAGCAGCACCGACGTCTCGACCAGCGTGGTCTGGAGCGTGAACACCGTCAGCACGGCGTCGGGCCGCAGGGCGCCGAACACCGCGACCAGCGCCACCAGCACCAGGGTGATCCACAGCGTGTTGGAGCCGGACAGCCGGCGCGCCAGGGTGCTCACGAGTCCTCCTGGGTGAGCGCGCCGGTCATCGCGCCGACCAGCTCCTCCACCGACGTGGACGCCGCGTCGAACCGCGCCACCCGGCGCCCCAGCCGCAGCACCTCCACCCGGTCCGCCACGGCCAGCACCTCGGGCATGTTGTGGCTGATCAGCACCACCGCCATGCCCCGGTCGCGGACCCGCCGCACCACGTCGAGCACGCGTTCCCGCTGCACCACGCCCAGCGCGGCGGTCGGCTCGTCCATGAACACCAGCCGGCTGGCCCACACCACCGACCGCGCCACCGCCACGCTCTGCCGCTGGCCGCCCGACAGCGACCCGACCGGCGCGTCCGCGCTGGGCAGCGTCACGCCCAGCTCCTCGAACGACGCCGCGGCCCGCCGCCGCATCTCCCGCCGGTCCAGCACGCCGAGCCGGCCGAGCAGCCCGGGGCGGCGCAGCTCCCGCCCCAGGTACAGGTTCGCCGCCGGGTCCAGGTCCGGCGCCACGGCCAGGTCCTGGTACACGGTCTCGATGCCCAGCGCCCGCGCCGCCGGCGGCGAGTCCAGCACCACCGGCGAGCCGTCGAACAGGACCTCGCCCGAGTCCGGCCGCACCACGCCGGACAGGCACTTCACCAGGGTCGACTTGCCGGCCCCGTTGTCGCCGACGAGCGCGACGACCTCGCCCGCGTGCGCGGTGAACGAGGCACCGCGCAACGCTTCGACACTCCCGTAGTGCTTCACCAACTCCCGTGCGTCTAACAGGGGTAACGCCATGGTCAGCTCCCGAGGTCGGACACCCTTGGCGGCCTGCACCGGACGGCGACCACGTCGCCGATCACCTCGACCTCGCCCGCCGCGTGCGGCACGACGACCGTGCTGCCCCGGTGCACCGCGACGGGCCCGACCGCGCCCGCGCCCTCCAGCACGACCAGCACGGCGAACGAGGGCTCCAGCGCCGCCCGGCCCGACACGTGCAGCCGGTCGGCGCGGAAGAACGGGGCCGCCCGCGGCACCAGCAGGTCCACCGACGCGCCGGTGAGCGCGCGGGTGCGCCGCACCAGGGCCTCGACGTCCTGGGCGCGGCGCTCCACGCACCCCAGTGCCTTGTCGTAGCCCAGGCCGAGGTGCCCGGCGTCGGGGCCGTCGAGGAAACCGCGCCACTCCAGCGTGATCGAGAAGTCGGTCGGCTGCTGGAGCTCGACGATGAACACGCCCTCGCCGATGGCGTGCGGCACGCCCGCGGGCACGAACACCGCGTCGCCGGGGGAGACCCGCACCGGGTTCAGCGCGGCCAGCATCGCCGCCGCGTCCTGGCCGGCCACCCACCCCTCCACCACGTCGGGCGGCACGTCCTCGCGGAAGCCCAGGTACACCGTCGGGTCCGGGCCGGAGGTGCCGATGACCACCCACGCCTCGGTCTTGCCGTGCCGGCAGCCGAAGTGCTCGGCGGCGAAGGCGTTGGACGGGTGGCAGTGCACGGGCAGCCGCTGCCCGGCGTCGAGCAGCTTGACCAGCAGCGCGGTGTCCGCGCCGAACTCGGCCACGTGCCCGGACCCGAGCCAGGACACCGGGTCGGCGGCCACCGCGTCGCGCAGCAGGCGCCCGTCGGGCAGCCGCGACAGCCCGGCCTCGGCCTTGCCGAACTGCGTGGTGGTCGACGCCACCCAGTCCTCGGGCCCGCGCCCGGCGACGTCCTCGTCCCGCAGCGCCGCGATCGCCGCACCGCCCCGGTAGAACTGGCGCGGCTGGTTGGCCGGCAGCGCGACGGGCTGGTTGTCGGAGCTCATGCGGTTACCTCTCCTGATCCACGTGCCACCAACCTGACCGGCAGCACGACGCGCCGGGGTGGCGAGCAGTCGCCGTCGAGCCGGGCGAACAGCAGGTCCGCCGCCGCCTTGCCGAGCGCGCTCGCGTCGTGCGCGATCACGGTCACCGGCGGCGACAGCAGGTCGGCCAGCTCGAAGTCGTCGAAGCCCACGAGCGCGGGCCGCTCGGGCGCGCCGGCCAGGGCGCGCAGCGCGTGCACGGTGATCCGGTTGTTGCCGGTCACCACCGCGGTCGCCGGGTCGGCCATGGTGCGCAGCCCCCACAGCGCCTTGCGCACCGACTCCTCGTCGTGCGGGCCCATGACCACCAGCGACTCGTGGTAGCCGATGCCCGCCCGCGCGCAGCCCTCGCGGTAGCCGCGCAGGCGCTCGTTGGCGGTGAAGATGTCCGGCGCGTCACCGAGGAACGCGATCCGCCGGTGCCCGAACGAGGCCAGGTGCGCCACCGCCTCGACCGTGCCGCCGACGTTGTCCACCAGCACGGTGTCCACCACCACGTCGCCCGCGGGCCGGTCCAGGAACACCACCGGCGTCCCGGCCCGCATCTCCGGCACCAGGTACCCGTGCTGGAGCCCGGCGGGCACCACCAGCAGCCCGTCGACCCGGCGCGAGCAGAACTCCAGCGCCAGCTCGCGCTCGCGCGCCGGGTCCTCGTCCGACGACCCGGTGATGACCTGGCGCCCGCGCAGCCGGGCGATCTCCTCCACCGCGCGCGTCACGCCCGAGTAGAACGGGTTGCCCACGTCCTCCAGCACCAGCCCGACGGTGCCGGTCGACGAGCCGCGGCGCAGGTTGCGGGCGCTGAGGTTGCGCCGGAAGCCGAGCTGGTCGATCGCGGCCAGCACCCGCTCGGCCGTGGCCGGGTGCACGCCGGCCTCGTCGTTCACCACGCGCGAGACGGTCTTGATGCTCACGCCCGCCAGCCGCGCCACGTCGTTCATCGTGGCGCGCCGCACCTTGCGGCCGCCTGCCGCGCCGGACGGGGACAACGTTGTCATAGTGGCCGAATCACACACCCCGCGTTTCCGTATGTCAACGCCCCGCGATGTCTCGAACCGGACAATCCCGGGTGATCGGGGTTGACGCCACCCCGGCACGCTCCGCAATTATGCGATTACGCGTGGTTCGTGGACGGCGGTGGCCACGAGGAGGCGGCTCGTGCGGACAGCTCCGGCACTACTGGCGATGGCGGTGGCTCTCACGATGGCCCATCCGACGACGGTCGAAGCGCAACCCCGGCCCGAGGACCCGGCGGGCTGGGTGAACCCGTTCGTCGGCACCGAGCCGGGCGGGCCCGACCACGGCACCGGCGGCGGCGCGGGCAACAACTTCCCGGGCGCGGACGTGCCGTTCGGCATGGTGCAGTGGAGCCCGGACACGGTGACCCACCAGCACGGCGGCTACTCCTACGAGGACGACCGCATCCGGGGCTTCAGCCTCACCCACCTGTCCGGGCCGGGCTGCTCCACCTACCAGGACATCCCGATCACGCCGTTCGTCGGCGAGGTGACCACCTCGCCCGCGGCCGACCCCGCCCGGTACGTCGCGACGTTCTCGCACGAGCACGAGGAGGCGAGCCCCGGCTACTACCGCGTCGACCTCGACAGCGGGGCGCGGGTCGAGCTGACCGTCACCCAGCGCACCGGGGTGGGCCGGTTCGCCTACCCGGGCGGCGCGACGTCCACGTTGCTGGTCAACACCTCCGGCTCCATCTCGGGCACCGACGACGCCGAGATCGACATCGGCGCGGACAGCATCAGCGGCTGGGCGACCAGCGGCCGGTTCTGCGGCGCCGACCACCGCTACCGCGTCTACTTCCACGCCACCTTCGACCGCCCGTTCGCCTCGGTCGGCACGTGGAAGAACGGCGCGGTCACGCCGGGCCGCGCGGAGGAGCGCGGCGGTTCCGGGGTGCGCGAGGAGCTGGGTGACGCGCCGAAGACCCTCGACGCCCAGGGCGACCGGCCGCCGGCGGCGCAGGACACCGTGGTCTCGGGTCCCGGCTCGGGCGGCTGGGTGACCTTCGACGACCCGGACGTGACCATGCGCGTCGGCCTGTCGTTCGTCTCGGTCGACGGCGCGAAGCGGAACCTGGCGGCCGAGAACGAGGGCCGCTCGTTCGACGAGGTGCGCGCCGCCGCCCGCGCGGCCTGGAACGACCGGCTGGGCCAGGTGCGGGTCACCGGAGGCACGGACGCCCGGCGCACCACCTTCTACACCGCGCTGTACCACTCCCTGTTGCAGCCCAACGTCTTCTCCGACGTCGACGGCCGCTACCCCGGGTTCGACGGCCGGGTGCGCACCGCCGAGCGCGGCCACGCCGTCTACACCAACTTCTCCGGCTGGGACGTCTACCGCAGCGAGATGCAGCTGCTGTCGCTGCTGGCGCCCGCGGAGGCGTCGGACATGATCCGGTCCCTGGTGGCCTTCGCCGAGCAGGGCGGCGCCTGGGACCGGTGGACCGTGGCCAACGGCTACACCGGCGTGATGGTCGGCGACCCGTACCACGTGATGGTCTCCAGCGCGTACGCCTTCGGCGCCAGGGACTTCGACGCGTCCAGGGCGCTGCTGCTGATGCTGCGCGGCGCGACCCAGAAGACCCTGGGGTACGAGGAGCGGCCGGGGCTGGCGGAGTACCTGGACCTGGGTTACGTGCCGGTGGGCGCGGCGAACGTGTGGGGGCCGCCCGCGACCACGCTGGAGTACACCACCGCCGACTTCGCCATCGCCGAGCTGGCCCGCAGGCTGGGCGACGGCGCCACCTGGCAGGCGTTCATGACGCGCGCCCAGTACTGGCAGAACGTGTTCAACCCGGCCACCGGCCACGCCCAGCCGCGCAACCGCGACGGTTCGTTCGCGGAACCGTTCTCGCCGGGCAGCCCGGACAACTGGGTCGAGGGCAACGCCGCCCAGTACACCTGGATGGTCCCCTACAACGTGCGCGGCCTGTTCACCGCGCTGGGCGGCGACGCGGTGGCGCGCGAGCGGCTGGACCACTTCTTCACCAAGCTCAACGCCGGGCCGACCGAGCCGTACGCGTTCCTGGGCAACGAGCCGATCATGCACTCGCTGTGGCTCTACAACTGGGCGGGCGCGCCCGCGAGGACCCAGGAGGTGGTCCGGCGCGCGGTGGACGAGCTGTTCGGCCCCGGCCCGGACGGCCTGATGGGCAACGACGACCTCGGCCAGATGTCCTCCTGGTACGTGTGGGCCGCGCTGGGCGTGTACCCGGCCATCCCGGGGCGGGCCGAGCTGGTGGTCAACAGCCCGCTGTTCGACGAGGTCGTGATCACCCGGCCGAACGCCGCGCCGATCACCATCCGGGCGAGCGGCGAGGGCGCGTACGTCTCGGACCTCAGGCTCAACGGCCGCGCGCAGGGCCGCACCTGGCTGCCGGAATCCCTGGTCACGGGCGGCGGCACGGTCGAGTTCTCCCGCTCGGTCACCGCGACCGCGTGGGGCACCGGCGCGGCCGACGCGCCGCCGTCGTTCCGGCAGGGCGAACTGCCGCGCCGGGCGTTCGTCGAACCGGGCAGGCTGGTCGTTCCGGCGGGCGGCACGGCCGAGGTGACCGTGGGCACGCAGGACCTCTCCGGCCGCGCCGGCGCGGTGACCTGGACCGCCCGGCCGCCCGCCGGGCTCACCCTCGCCCCGGCGTCGGGCCGGCTGGAACCGCCGCCGGGCGACCGGGCGCAGGTGGCGGTGGCGGTCTCGGTGGCGCCCGGCACGGCCGAGCAGACCCTGCGCGTGCCGGTGGAGTTCTCCGACGGGCAGCGCGCCGTGGTCACCGTGCTGGTGGCCGAGCCGGGCAGCCTGCGCGCGGCGTTCGACAACGTCGGCACCTCGCCGGACGAGGAGCAGGGCCTGGGCAACTTCGACGGCTTCGGCTGGAGCTACTCGCGCGACGCGCTGGCCGAGGTCGGGCTGGCACCCGGCGACCAGGTCACCTCCGACGGCCTGACCTACACCTGGCCCGCGTCCCCGGCCGGCGAGGCGGACAACGTCAACGCCTCCGGCGAGACCGTGGTGGTCGCCGCGCCGCAGGGCGCCACCAGGCTCGGCCTGCTCGGCAGCGCGGGGGGCGGCCGGTCCTCGGGCACGCTCACCATCACCTACACCGACGGCACCACGCAGACGGCCGACGTGGGCCTCTCGGACTGGGCGCTCGGCGGCGCGGCGAACCAGCAGCCCTCCTACGGCAACCGGATCGTGGCCACCACGCCGTACCGCAACAGCACCGGCGGCGAGTCGCAGCGGATGGACGTGCACGTGTTCGCCACCGCGCCCATCGCGTTGCGGGAGGGCAGGCAGGTGCGGTCGGTGACGCTGCCCGCCACGGTCACCGGCGGCACGTTCCACGTGTTCGCCGTCGCGGCGGCGTGAACCCCGTGGCGGCCTTCGACCCGGTCGGGGCGGTGGACACGTTCATCGGCACGGACGACGAGGGCAACACCTTCCCCGGCGCGTCCGCGCCGTTCGGCATGGCCCACTCCAGCCCGATCGGCTCGCACTACGCGGGCTACCGCTACGACGACCCGGTGATCCGCGGTTTCGGGCACTTCTTCCTGTCCGGCGCGGGCTGCTGGGAGCAGGGCGGCCTGGTGTCGGTCCTGCCGACCGGCGGGCTGCCCGGCTCGTTCGACCACCGGCGCTACGGCGCGGCCTACACCCACGACGGCGAGGTGGGCGAACCCGGCTACTACCGCGTGGTGCTGCGGTCGGGCATCGCGGTGGAGTGCACCGCGACCACCCGCACCGGCGTCGAGCGCTTCACCTTCCCCGCCGGCACCGCGCCGCACGTGCTGGTGAACGTGGGGCAGGCCAACGACAAGGAGCCGGTGTTCGCCAGCAGCGTCCGCGTGGTGGACGACCGGACGCTGGCCGGCACCGTCACCGCGCAGGCGTTCTGCGGCGGCCGGGCGTACACCACGTACTTCACCACCGCGTTCGACCGGCCGTTCCGCGCGACCGGCAACTGGGGCGGCGCCGAGGGCCGCGCGGGCCTGCGCGGGCAGTGGGTGCGGTTCGACGAGGGCGCCCCGGTGACCGCCGCGACGGCCGTGTCGCACGTGGACGCCGAGGGCGCGGCGGGCAACCTCGCCGAGGCGCGCGGCCGGTCGTTCGACGAGCTGCGCGCGGCCGTGCGGGAGACCTGGCGGCGCGAGCTGGGCTGCGTCGAGGTCTCCTCGGCCGACGCCGACGACCTCACCGTCTTCTACACCGCGCTGTACCACGTGCTGCTGCAACCGCTGACCGGCAGCGACGCCGACGGCCGCTACCGGGGCTTCGACGACCGGGTGCACCGGGCGGACGGCTGGACCTACCACGAGTACTTCTCGCTGTGGGACACCTACCGGGCGCACAACCAGCTGCTGGCGCTGCTGCGGCCCGGCCGGGCGCGGGACGTGGCGCGGTCCGTGCTGGCGATCCACGAGCAGGGCGGCTGGCTGCCCCGCTGGGCGTACGCCAACCAGGAGACCAACACCATGACGGGCGACCCGGTGACCCCGTTCCTGGTCGACCTGTGGCGGTTCGGCGCGCTGGAGGGCCTGGAGGAGCGGGCCTACGCGGCGCTGCGGCAGAACTCGGACTCGGTGCCGCCCCCGTCCTCGCCGTTCGAGGGCCGCGCGGGCAACCCGACCTACCTGGCCCGCGGTTTCGTGCCCCACGACCGGAACTTCCCGAAGAAGGGGCAGGACGTCGACCCGCACCACGGCGCGTCGGCGACCATGGAGTACGCGCTGGCCGACCACTCGCTGTCCATCATGGCCGCCGGGCTGGGGCACGAGGCGGACGCGGTCGCGCTGCGGCGGCGCGGCCTGAACCACCGGGTGCTGTGGGACGCCGCCATCGCCGACCGCGGCTTCGCCGGGTTCCCGCGCCCCAGGCTGGCCGACGGCTCCTGGCTGGGCCCGTTCAGCCCGCGCGGCCCGGAGGGCTTCCACGAGGGCACCGCGTGGCAGTACCAGTGGCTGGCGCAGCAGGACGTGCCCGGCCTGGTCGCGCTGCTGGGCGGCGCGGCGGCCGCGCTGGGGCGGCTGGACGAGTTCTTCGCCTACCCGGACCTGGTCGCCGACCCGGCCGGCACCGCGCGCGGCAAGTGGGTCGTCGGCCCGTACGACTACTACGACCAGCACCGCTACAACCCCAACAACGAGCCGGACCTGCACGTGCCGTGGATGTACGCGCTGATCGGGCAGCCGTGGAAGACCTCCGCGGTGGTGCGGGCCGCGCAGACCCTGTTCCGGGCGGCGCCGGACGGCGTCACCGGCAACGACGACCTGGGGCAGATGTCGGCCTGGTACGTGTTCTCGGCCCTGGGGCTGTACCCGGTGACGCCCGGCACGGGGCGGTTCGTGCTCAACGCGCCCCGGTTCGGCCGGGCGGTGGTGCACCTGGAGGACGGCCGGGACGTGGTGGTCGCGGCGGACGGCGCGGACCCGGCCAAGCTCCAGTACACCCGGTCCCTGCTGCGCGACGGGGTGCCGCACGGCGAGGTTTGGGTGGATCTGGCGGATTTGCGCGGTGCGCGGCTCGAACACCGGTTGACCGAGGAACCGGGGTAGTTGAAACGATGTGGAGAACGGGTCGTCACCGAACGGGAGCGGAGCGCGACGGCGGCGTGCGCCTAAAGTCTCGATCCCCGTTCACTTCAGTGGATCGGCCACTTTTCGCGGCGCCCCGCGCATTACGGTCCAGCCATGACTGGGGCACGCATACCGGCTGTCGTGGTGGCGGACATCCGCAAGCACTACGGCGAGCTGAAGGCGGTGGACGGCGTTTCGTTCACCGTGGCGGAGGGGGAGTTCTTCGGCATCCTCGGGCCGAACGGCGCGGGCAAGACCACCACGCTGGAGATCGTCGAGGGCCTGCGCAAGCCCGACTCGGGCCGGGTGACGCTGCTGGGTGAGGAGCCGTGGCCGCGCAACCCCGCGCTGCTGCCCAGGATCGGCGTGCAGCTCCAGGCGTCGAGCTTCTTCGAGAAGCTGACCGCCCGCGAGCAGTTGCGCACCTTCGGCTCCCTGTACGGCGTGCACCCGCGCAAGGCCGACGAGATGCTGGAGCTGGTCGGCCTGTCCGACAAGGCCGACGTGCAGGAGAACAAGCTCTCCGGCGGCCAGCGGCAGCGCCTGTCCATCGCCTGCTCGCTGGTGCACGACCCGGACGTGGTGTTCCTGGACGAGCCGACCGCCGCCCTGGACCCGCAGGCCCGCCGCAACCTGTGGGACGTGCTGCGGGCCATCCAGGCGCGCGGCAAGACCATCGTCTACACCACGCACTACCTCGACGAGGCCGAGATCCTGTGCGACCGGGTGGCGATCATGGACCACGGCCGCGTGCTGGCCATGGACACCCCGGCCACGCTCGTGCGCGGCCTGGACGCGCCCACCCACGTGGTGCTGCAGAAGGGCGCGCTGACCGAGGAGGACGCGCGGGCCATCGCCGGCGTGGAGCAGGCGCACGAGGACGACGTCTCGCTGACCATCTCCACCCGCAGGCCCGCGCCCGTGCTGTCCGCGCTGGCCGAGCGCGGCACGCTCGACGGGCTCCAGGTGCGCACCGCCACGCTGGAGGACGTCTTCCTGGAGCTGACCGGGCGGGAGTACCGCGCATGACCGCCTTCAAGAGCCTGTCCGTCGCGATGATCAAGGGCTTCCTGCGCGACCGGATGACGCTGTTCTTCATGTTCCTGTTCCCGCTGATGTTCCTGGTCGTGTTCGGCCTGCTGCTGGGCGACCCCGGCGACGACAAGACCAAGGTCGGCGCGGTCGGCGACGGCCCGGTGCTCACCGCGCTGGAGGAGACCGGCGCGGTGGAGCTGGAGCGCTACGACAGCGCGGACGCCGCCCGGCGGAAGGTCACCGACGGCGACCTGCCCGCCGCCGTGGTGGTGTCCGGCGACGACGTCGAGCTCGCGTTCGCGGCCAGCGACCAGGTCGCCGCGGGCACCGTCGTCGGCCTCGTGTCCGGCGTGGTCGACAAGATGAACGTGGCCGCGGCGAACGTGCAGCCCAGGTTCACCCTGGAGGCCAGCCCGGTCGAGGACGCCTCGCTCAAGCCCATCCAGTACCTGACGCCCGGCATCCTGTCGTGGGCGATCTCGTTCGCCGGCGTGTTCGGCGCGGCGCTGACCATGGTGTCGTGGCGCCGCAAGCAGGTGCTGCGCCGCATCCGGCTCGCCCCGGTCGGCGCGGCCGCCGTGCTCAGCTCGCGCGTCCTCGTCTCGGTCGGCACGGCGCTGGTGCAGGGCGTGGTGTTCATCGCCGTCGCGCTGCTGCCCGCGTTCGGGCTCAAGCTCACCGGCCAGTGGTACCTGGCCCTGCCGCTGCTGGTGCTCGGCACGATCGCGTTCTTCGCCATCGGCATGCTCGTCGGCGCGTTCGCCAAGACCGAGGAGGCGGCGTCCGGCGCGGCGAACATCGTCATCATGCCGATGGCGTTCCTGTCCGGCACGTTCTTCCCGGTGGAGAACGCGCCCGAGTGGCTGCAGAAGGTGTCCTACGCCTTCCCGCTGCGGCACATGAACGACGGCATGCTCGACGTGCTGGTGCGCGGCAAGGGCGTGGAGGCGCTGCTCGTGCCGGCCGCGGTGCTCGTCGGCTTCACCCTCGTGGTCGGCACCATCGCCGCCCGGGTGTTCCGCTGGGAGGACTGAAACGGGGCGAACCGGACACCCCGCCGGGCTGGTGAGCGCCGTCACCACCCACAATGGAGGCATGCTCTCCAGCCCCGTTGGCCGGTTCCGCCTCCTCGCCATGGCCGAGGCGGTGTCCTGGGCCGGCCTGTTGACCGGCATGTTCTTCAAGTACGTGGTGGTCGGCAACGAGATCGGCGTGAAGGTCTTCGGGCCGATCCACGGCGTGATCTTCGTCGGCTACGTGCTGGTGGCCCTGATGCTCGCGCAGCGGTGGGACCGGGTGACGCTGTTCTGGGCGCTGGTGGCGAGCATCCCGCCGTTCGGCACGGTCGTGTTCGAGCGGTGGGCCGCGCGCACCGGGCGGCTCGACGCGGTTCAGACCGCCAGGGACTGAGCGCGCGCCAGCTCGGCCTCGGGGTCGCCCTCGTGGTAGACCCGCTCGCTGGGCTCGATGTTGTCCAGGAACTCCCGGTAGACCAGCGCGCCCACCA
The DNA here is from genome assembly GCF_009498035.1 of Saccharothrix syringae. Classification (NCBI taxonomy): domain Bacteria; kingdom Bacillati; phylum Actinomycetota; class Actinomycetes; order Pseudonocardiales; family Pseudonocardiaceae; genus Saccharothrix; species Saccharothrix syringae. Next base: position 9,703,044 of record NZ_CP034550.1, on the reverse strand, counting down.
GGTGCGCGGCCGGGCGGGCGTGCCGCAGGGCCTCCGCGGGGTCGCTGCCGGGCCGGTGCTCCAGCCACGCACCCGCCCAGACGCGCTCGATCCCCGCGCGCAGCTCCGGCCGCACGAACCCGACCAGGCGGGCGGCGTCGAGCGCCGGGTGGCCCCAGTGCGCGTCGCCCCAGTCGAGCACCACGCCGCCGGAGCGCCAGTTGCCGGGGTGGAAGTCGCCGTGCAGCAGGGTGGCGGGCAGGCCGAAGCCCGGCACGTCCACCCCGCGCACCCGCAGCCGGGGCGGCCCGGCCAGCGCGGCCTGGACGGCCACCCAGCGGGGCACGACGCGCTCCACCACCTCGTCGTCGGGGTGCCAGCAGTCGTGGCCGGGCGCCTCGGCCAGCAGCAGCCGGCCCGGTTCGGCGGCCAGCACCACCGGCGCGAGCGCCGGGTCCACCGACGCCACCAGCCGGATCACCTCGGCCTCGTCGGCCATGAACGGCGGTGTGGCCTTCGCCCACACCGGGCCCTCGGCGGTGGGCAGCCGGTAGAGGCACGACAGGTTCCAGGTCTTGACCTGGACCGGTTTGCCGGTGGGCCGCACGTGCCGGGCGGCCCAGTCGACCAGCGCCGCCGGCCCGCCCGGCCTGGCCCACGGCAGCCGCAGCGGGTGGTCGGGGAACTCGTGCTCCCCGGTCCGGGTGAGCCCGGCGGGCACGCGGTCGGCCTCCACCTGGTAGGTCACCAGGCCGTCGCGCGTGGTGGACGTGGTGGTGGCGACCAGGCGCAGCACGCTCGTGGTGACGCCCAGGGCGCGGTCCAGGTGCGCGGTCACCGGTTCGACGTCGTTCCACCAGGGGCTGTCGACGGTGAACCGCCCCGCCTCGCCGACGTACCGCCCGTCGACCGTCACCAACGCCCTGACCTCGCGCACCCCGGCAGGGTGGCGGTCGGGGGCGGTCGGTGTCGACCGGTTTACCCGCCCGGTCGGTCCCGGCCGGTCCCGGTCGGTCTCAGTCGGTGAAGTCGCCGACCGCGCGCCGGACCTTGGCCAGCAGCTCGGTCAGCTGCTCGGTCTGCCGGTCGGTCAGGCCGCGCAGCCCGAACTCCACCGACGTCACCGCCTCGGTGGCGGCCTCGCGCCGGGCGTGCCCGGCCTCGGTGATCTCCACCAGCGTGGTGCGGCGGTCGGTCGGGTGCGGCGTGCGGCGCACCAGCCCGTCGGCCTCCAGGCGGTCCACGATGTTGGTCACGCTCGTCGGGTGGAGCTGGAGGCGCTCGCCCATGACGCGCATCGGCAGGCTGCCCGCGCGGGAGAAGGTCAGCAGGACCAGCGCCTCGAACCGGGCGAAGGTCAACCCGTGCGGCTTGAGGGCGGTGTCCACGGCCGACTGGATGATCTGCTGTACTCGCATGACGCTGGTGACCGCGGCCATCGACGTCGACGGTCCGATCCGCTTCTCCCACAGCTCGGCGGCGCGCGCGATGGGGTCGAACGGGAGCGGCTGGGACGTCATGCGCCGAAGCTACCAGTGGGTACCCCAACCCGGAGGAGGAACCAGTGCTCGTCGCGTTCAGCGTCAGCCCGCTCGGCGGGGAGTCCGACGGCGTGGCCGCCGCGGTCGCGGAGGCCGTGCGGGTGGTCCGGGAGTCCGGGTTGCCCAACGAGACCAACGCGATGTTCACCCTGGTCGAGGGCGAGTGGGACGAGGTGATGGCGGTGGTGAAGCGGGCCACCGAGGCCGTGCAGGCCACCGCGCCGCGGGTCAGCCTGGTGCTCAAGGCCGACATCCGCCCCGGGCACACCGGGCAGCTGCGCGCCAAGGTGGAGCGTGTCGAGCAACACCTGGCCGGCGACAAGTAGTAGGACGTCCTACTAAATTGCGGGGGCATGACCACCCCTCGCGAGCTGTGGCTGCGCTTCGAGACCTACCACGACGTCACCTACTTCACACCGGAGTCGCGGGCGGTCACCGACGCCCTGGGCTGCCGGGGCGGCTGGATGGGCTACTTCGGCATGCGCGCGGCCCCGCTGGGCGCCGCCTCGCCCGAGGTGGTCACCGCCGCGTTCTTCAGCTTCCACCCGCGCCTGGTCGCCCGCGCCCTGCCCGACGCCTGGCACGTCGCCGGCCCGGAGCGGTTCCTGGCGGCGCGGCTGGAGGGCGTGGACGGCGCGCTGCGGCGGATGCTGGCGAGCCTGGACCTGGCCGAGGCCGCGGAACTGGCCGTCGAGGCGGCCGCCGCCGCGCCCGTGGAGGGGCGGGTGCTGGGCGCGGCCAACCGGGCGCTGCCCGTGCCCGGCGAACCGCACCTGGCGCTGTGGCAGGCGTGCACCACGCTGCGCGAGTCGCGCGGCGACGGGCACGTGGCCGCGCTGGTGGCCGCCGACCTGGGCGCGTGCGAGGCGCTGGTGCTCTTCGGCGCCGACAACGAGCTGGACCCGGCCTACCTGCGCAAGGCCCGCGGCTGGTCGGAGGAGGAGTGGGAGGCGGCCGCGGAGTCGCTGCGCTCGCGCGGCCTGCTCGCCGACGGCCTCACCGAGGCGGGGCGGGAGCTGCGCGCGGAGGTCGAGCGCCGCACCGACGAGGCGGCGGCCAGGCCGTGGCGGGCGCTCGGCCGGGAGCGGGCGGAGCGGTTCGCCCGGCTGATGACACCGGTGGCCCGCCGCCTGGGCGACCTCAACGACGCCATGCGGACCAATCCCATGGCCATCGATCCGGTCCGGCAACTCGCCGACCAGCCGGGCGCGGGGCAGCGGGCGTCTCGTGCCAGGATGGAAGCGTGACGAGGCCAGACCCCCGCAAGACCGCCGCACTGTCCGCCGCGTTGTCCGGGGCGGTCGACCTGGGCGCGCTGAAGGCCCGGGCCGACGCCGCGAGGCAGCGAGCCGCCGCACCGCCCCCGCCCGCCGGGGACCCGGGTTCCCCGGGCGAGGGCCCGAGCCCGTGGGTGCTGGACGTCACCGAGGCGACGTTCCAGTCGGTCGTCGAGCGCTCGCTGGAAGTCCCCGTGGTCGTCGAGCTGACCGCGTCGTGGAGCCCCGAGGCCGGCCAGCTCTCGCCGGTGCTGGAGCGGGCGGCCCGCGCGGGCGGCGGCACGTGGCTGCTGGCGCGCGTCGACCTCGACGCCAGCCCGCGCATCGGGCAGCTGTTCGGCGTCCAGTCCGTGCCCACGGTCGTCGCGGTCGCCGCCGGGCAGCCCGTGGACGCCTTCGCCGGGCCGCTGCCGGAAGCCGAGTTCACCCAGTGGGTCGCGCGGCTGCTGGACGCGCTGCGCGACCGGCTGCCCGGCATCCGGGCGGCGGAGGCGCAGGCCGGCGGCGAGCCGGCGCAGGAGGTCGAGGACCCCCGCTTCACCGCCGCCGAGGACGCCTTCGAGCAGGGCGACTACGCGGCGGCCGAGGCGGCGTACGAGGCCATCCTGGCGGCCGAGCCCGGCAACGCCGACGCCAAGGCGGCCCTGGCGCAGGTCCGGTTCACCGCGCGGGCCGAGGCCCTGGACGCCGACGCCGTGGCGCGGGCCGACGCCAACCCGGACGACGTGGACGCCCAACTGGCCGCCGCGGACCTGGAGGTGGCGGACAACCGGGTCGAGCAGGCGTTCACCCGCCTGGTCAACACGGTGCGGCGGGTGTTCGGGGACGAGCGGAACCGGGTGCGGGAGCACCTGGTGGGGCTGTTCGAGCTGTTCCCGGCGGATGACGAGCGGGTGGCCAAGGCCCGCCGGAACCTGGCCAGCGCCCTGTTCTGACGTTCCGGGCGGTGCCGCGCCGGTTGGGCGGTGCGGTGCCGCCGGGTCCTGATCGCGGTGCAGGGGTCCCCCGCCGGGGGACCCCTGCTTTTGCCCTGCCGGTGGGACGGGCACGGCACCTCAAGTGATCATGTGGCTGTCGAAGTCCCGTGATCGGAGGGGGGCCGTGCCCGCCTCGTTGTCGCGCCTGATGCCCGCGGTGTCGGTCGAGTGGTCGGCACTTCCCGTTGGTCGGGTCGATGACCTGCGGGTTTTTCCGGCCGGGGTGGTGGTCGCCGCCGACGCCCCGCACACCCGGCGCGGCCACGCCGACCACCTGCGCGACCGGGGCGCGGACTACGCGTTCACGGTCAGGACCGGCCGGCCGCTGCTCCACACCCAGCTCGGCGGTCTGCCCCGGCACGAGCTGCCGGTGGGGTCCGACGATTTCCGGGCGCGAGTGCGAGCCGGACCAGGCGCGAGCCCGACCCCGGCCGGCGGTCAGCCCGAGTACTTCCGCGTGCAGCGCCCCGCACCGTCGAAGAACCCGTCCCGGAACGCCTCCACCCGGGCGAACCCGGACGGCACCACGGTCCCGTTCACGTCGGCCGCGATCAGGCTCTTGTCCGCCAGCAGCTCGGCCACCGCCTCGTCGAGGTCACCCGACGACAGCTTCAGCCGCGCCTGCTCGGCCGTCGTCTTGCCCGCCCACGCCCCGGTCAGGCAGGCGGTGCGCAACCCGGCCGCCGGGCCCTCCAGCGAGTACCCGGTCGCCTTCTGGATCGACAGCGCGTACCGCGAGGCGATCTCCGCGAACGCCGCGAAGTCGCCGATCCCGCCCCGCTGCCCCCGCTTCGGCGGCGTCCCGATGCGCACCAGCTCGGTCAGGTCGATGGAGATCGAGTTGGTCGCCGGGCAGTACGACGCGGGCGAGGTCTCGCGCGCGTCCGCGCAGGTCCCACCGGAGGTGGCGAACCCGGGCGGCACGGCACCGGTCTGCTTGTGGGCCTCCCGCAGCGACTCCTCCAGCGCCTCCAGCGCCTTCGGGTCGTCCACCGGGAGGTTGCCCTTGCCCTGCCCCCGGTCGACGTCCTCCCGGGCGAACGGCTGCTGCGTGATCCGCGACCTGATCTCCGCCTCGTCGATCGCCGCGCACCGCCGCGGGTCGCCGGCGAAGCCGAACTGGAACGCCGCCACCCGGTCGAACGCGCTGCCGTGCGCGCCCTGCTTCTCCGCCGACGTGCCCGCCCCGTCCCGGATGAAGAACATCGTCGCCAGCACCTGGTTCAGGCCGGGGCCGGTGGAGATGCGGAAGTGCTCGGCCTTGCCCTCGGCCACCCACCGGAAGAAGTTGCCCGCGTAGCAGTCGGCCTGCTGCTCCTTGACGATCGAGGGCGTGGCCTGGGTGATCCCGCCCTTGTCGCCGAGCTTGTACTGGATCGCGTGACCCATCTCGTGGGCCAGCACGGTCACCACCGCCATCGGCCCGAACGAGTCGTCCAGCATGGGCAGCAGCTCGCCGCGGTCCCAGGCGATCGAGTCGTCCAGCGAGCAGTAGAACGCGTTGGCCACGCCCTTGGTGTTGGTGCGGCAGATCTCCACGCCCGCGCCGTTCGAGTCGTACGACACCAGGCGCCGGACCGGCTCGAACGGCACGTCGAACCGCGCCGGCAGCTGCTCGGCCCAGTACGCGCCGACGTCGGCCAGGGTGTTGATGGCCAGCCGGTCCATCTCGCCGCCGTCGCCGTTCTCCACCCGCAGGTCGGCGTCCGGCACGCCCGGTTTCGGACCGCTCTCGCCGGTGGTGATGTCGAGCCCGGCCACCTTGGTGACGTCGGGCCGCTCGGTCCGGGCCACACCGCCCACCAACTGCGTGCACCCGGTCAACGCCAGCACGGCGGTGAGAGCCGTGGTGAGGAGGAATGCCCGTCGAGCCATGCCGGAGACCCTACTTGGCCGGATCGCCCGATCAGGTCAATCCGCAGGCTTTGATCCCCTCCAGCACGCCGCCGCGGAACACCTCGACCCGCTTGAACCCCGGTTCCAGCGCCGACTCGCCCACCGCGTCCCGCGCCGCGTAGTCGTAAGCGAGCAGCACCTTCACCGCCTCGTCGAGGTCACCGGGCGACAGGCCGAAGCCCTGCTGCCGGGTGAACACCTCCCGCGTGTACGCGCCGGCCAGGCACAACGCGCCGGTCGCCGCGCCCTCGCCCTCCAGCCCCCCGCCGACCGCCTTCCGCGCCACCAGCCCGTACCGGCTGGCCAGCAGCAGGCCCGTGGCGAAGTCGCCGATCTCCGCGTGCAGCTCGGGCAGCTCCTCCTTGACCTCGACCTCCACCGACCCGTCCGCCGGGCAGAACGCCACCGGCCCCTGGTCGCCGGAGCAGTCCGGCTCCTCCTCGGTGGGGGTGGTCCTCGGCTCGGCCCACTGCCCGCCGGCCTGGCGCACGACCGCCTCGTAGTAGGCGTTCAGGTCGGGGGTGATCTCGGTCAGCAGCTCGTCGAACGGCAGGTTGCCACCGCGCTCGCGGTCCTGGCGGCTGGTGAACGCCTCCTGCGTGAACGCCCGGTTCTCCACCGTCATCGCCGCGCAGAACTTCGTGCCCTGCTGGTAGCCGTCCTGGAAGGCGGACACGCGGTCGAACGCGTTGCCGTGCGCGGACCGGTCGGTCGGCGACGTGCCGACCGGGTCGCGGAAGTCGACCAGCGCGCCCAGCGCCGAGTCCAGCACGTCCGAGCCGATGTCCAGGTGCCCGGACTCGCCGTCGTTGACCCACTTGATGAACGAGCCCGCGAAGCAGTCGGCCATCGCCTCGGTCAGGATCGTGGGGAACCGCCGCGGCTCGCGCCGCTCGGCCTCGGGCGTGATGCCCATCCGGTTCTGCACCGCGTGCCCCCACTCGTGGGCGAGCACGATCACCACGGCCGCGTCGCCGAACCGGTCCTGGAGCACGGGCAGCAGCGCCGCCCGGTCCCACGCGATGGCGTCGGCGCTGGGGCAGTAGAAGGCGTTGCCCTCCACGTCGGCGGCCTTCTCGGTGCACGGCGGCGGCGCGGCCGACGGGTCGGAGGTGTCCACCGAGTAGATCCCGCCCTCCAGCTCCCGCCACGGGTCGCCGAACACCTCGGGGAAGGCGTCCTCCCAGAAGGCGTTGATGTCGGTGATGGCGGTGGCCGCGAGCTGGTCGATGGGGCCGCCGTCGGTGCCCCGGATGAAGCCGGGGTCGACCTTCCCCCTGGTCACGGTCTCCCCGGCCACGGGGTTGCCCGGCACCACCTGGGCGCAGGCCGAGGTCACGAGCAGGACCGCCGTCAGCAGGGCCAGGCGAGCCGATACGAGCCGCATTGACCCATTGTGCCCGGCCCGACCCCCTAAAGGGTGGTGTTCGGTCGGCCCGTGGCCGCCAGGCGGGGCGGCCACGGGTCCCACCGGGTCAGTACACGTAGCACTCCGTGCTCGCGTAGCCGGCCACGCGCGCGTCGGCCGTCGCGAGCGAACCGGCGAACCGGCGCTCGACCTCGGCGCGCTCGGCGGCGTTGGGCAGCTGGTTCTGGCACGACACCGGCGCGCTGGAGCCGGACATCAGGTCCGAGCACAGGCCGGTGCGCCGGTCGGGCAGGCCCAGGATGTGCCCGATCTCGTGGGTGCTGATGCGGGGCCGGTAGTAGCCCTGGTCGACGGCCTGGCGTCCCATGTAGACGGTGCCGTTGCCCAGCGACGTGACGTAGGCGCGCGGCCAGCCGTTGTCGGCGTAGATCCGGATGTTGGTCGGCGTGCCGGTGCTCCGCTTGACCAGCCGGACGCTGGTGACGGAGGCGTTCCAGTTCGCCGCCGCCTTGTCCCAGTCGGCGGCGAACTCCTGGGCCTGGCTGGTGTCGTAGTACAGGGTGCGGACCAGCGCACCGGGCTCCGCCGGCGCCGCAGCCGCGCTGGGCGCGCCCACCGCGACCAGCGGCAGGAGCAGGCTCAGCACGAGCGTTGCGGTGCGCGCGACCTTGCGCACGGACATGGTGTTCTCCTCGTTGGCAGGGAAAGCCGGAAGCCGGTGACAGGGTGGCTCCCGCACCCAAACAACCAGCGGTGCGCGGGTGATCACCAGCCCCGGAAGTAGGGTCGTGCGAGCGCCGCCCGCTCCCGGTTTCCGCGTCCGGGCACCCCGGGCCGCCCGGCCCCACGACCTGGTCGACGTCACCGAGCGCGTCCGAAGGGTCCACCAACGCGTGAACGGGCTCGCCCGAACCGGTGATCCACTGGCCGTGGGAATCCCGCATGCACCCCTCCGCCGACGACCGGAACCACCTGCCGGCCGGTGACCCGGCCGAGGAGGGCTGCGGCATCCGGGCGGTGGTGACCGTCGAGGCCGGCGGCCCGTCCAGCGACCCCCGGAGGGCCTGGGGGCGGTCGGGCGCCGGGGCGATGCTGGAGGTCCCGCTGCTGCTCCCGGCGAGCGCCGGATCGTGGTCGGCCGGGGTGACCGTGGCCGCCGGGGAGGGTGCGCGGTCGCCCTGCTGGTGCGGGCCGCCTGGTCCGAGCGCGGCGGGTGGCACCGGGGGGACCATGCCCACCGCGCTCGACGGGGACCTGCTCGCCGCACCGGCCCACCCGGCGCACCACGTCGGCGGCGAACCGGCCGAGGTCGCCGTCACCACCGCCAAGGGGCCGGCCGAGGGGACGTGGAGCTGTCCTCGGCGCTGAGCCGGGCCCGCGACCGAGCCCGTGGGCCGCCACGCACCGCAACGCGCTGCGGCACCGCGAGGCGGTGAGCACCGAGCCGGCGGAGGAGGTCGACCGGCTCCAGGCGCTGCTGATGGGCATGTCGACCTTGGCGGTGGCGCAGGACGGGGAGGCGCGGCAGCGGTTCGACACGCTCGCCGCCACGGCCGCCGCCGGGCTGGGCGTCCCGGCGTTGATCCTGTCCCCCTACGGGGCCGACGAGTTCCTGCCGTTCGCCCCGGACCTGACCCGACCGCGTCCCCCCGCGCCCGGGGCCGGACCCGGGCGCGGGGGAACCGCGCGTCAGAGCAGCGTGCCGCCGTCCGCCAGGTCCTCGTCCAGCAGCTCGACGGGCTCCTCCGGCACCAGCCACAGCACGCCCGACGGCGGGAGCTGGAGCACCGCCGAGGCCGGCCGCCCGTGCCAGGGCTTCTCCTCGGCCTCCACCACGCCCAGGTTCCCCACCCCGGAACCGCCGTAGGACTCGGAGTCGGTGTTCACCACCTCGCGCCACCGCCCGGCCCGCGGCAGCCCGACCCGGTAGTCGTGGTGCGGCATGCCGGCGAAGTTGGCCACGCAGGCCAGCACCGACCCGTCCTCGCCGATCCGCAGGAAGCTCAGCACGTTGCCGCCCGAGTCGTTGGCGTCGATCCAGGAGAAGCCCTCGGGCCGGTCGTCCGCCGAGTACAGCGCGGGGGAGGCCCGGTACACCGCGTTCAGGTCGCCGATCAGCGCCTGCACGCCCGCGTGCAGCGGGTCGTCGAGCAGGTGCCAGTCCAGCGACCGGGACTCGGACCACTCGCCGCGCTGGCCGAACTCGCCGCCCATGAACAGCAGTTGCTTGCCGGGGTGCGCCCACATGAACGCCAGCAGCGACCGCAGGCCCGCGGCCTTGTTCCAGTCGTCGCCGGGCATGCGCTGCCACAGCGAGCCCTTGCCGTGCACGACCTCGTCGTGCGACAGCGGCAGCACGAAGTTCTCGCTCCACGCGTAGACCAGCGAGAACGTGATCTCGTGGTGGTGGAACGACCGGTGCACCGGCTCGCGCGACAGGTAGTGCAGCGTGTCGTGCATCCAGCCCATGTTCCACTTGAACCCGAAGCCCAGGCCGCCCAGGTGGGTGGGCCGGGTGACGCCGGGCCACGCGGTGGACTCCTCGGCCACCATCACCACGCCGGGGTGCCGCTTGTAGACCGTGGCGTTGAGCTCCTGGAGGAACCGGACCGCGTCCAGGTTCTCCCGGCCCCCGTACTGGTTGGGCAGCCACTGCCCCTCCGGCCGGGAGTAGTCCAGGTAGAGCATCGAGGCCACGGCGTCGACGCGCAGGCCGTCGATGTGGAACTCCTCGATCCAGTACAGGGCGTTGGCGACGAGGAAGTTGCGCACCTCGTTGCGGCCGAAGTCGAACACCAGGGTGCCCCAGTCGGGGTGCTCGCCGCGCCTGGGGTCGGCGTGCTCGTAGAGCGCGGTCCCGTCGAAGCGGGCCAGTGCCCAGGAGTCCTTCGGGAAGTGCGCGGGCACCCAGTCCATGATCACGCCGATGCCGCGGCGGTGGAGGTGGTCGACGAAGTAGCGGAAGTCGTCGGGGGAGCCGAACCGGGAGGTGGGGGCGTAGTAGGAGGTGACCTGGTAGCCCCACGACCCGCCGAACGGGTGCTCGGCCACGGGCATCAGCTCGACGTGGGTGAACCCGTGCCCGGTGAGGTAGTCGGCCAGCTCGTCGGCCAGCTCCCGGTAACCCAGGCCGGGCTTCCACGAGCCCAGGTGCACCTCGTAGACCGACATCGGCGCGTTCACCCACCGGGTGGCGTCCCGCTTCGCCTCCCACTCCGCGTCACCCCACCGGTGCTGCGAGGTGGTCACCACGGACGCGGTGGCGGGCGGCGTCTCGGTGGCGAACGCCAGCGGGTCGGCCTTCTCGTGCCACCCGCCGTCGCCGCCGAGGATGCGGTACTTGTACCGGGTGCCGACCTCGATGCCGGGGACGAAGACCTCCCACACGCCCGACGAGCCGAGCGAGCGCATCGGGGTGGTGCGGCCGTCCCAACCGTCGAAGTCGCCGCACACCCGCACGCCCCGCGCGGTGGGCGCCCACACCGCGAACGAGACGCCGGTGACCGTGCCGTTGGGCGTGTCGTAGGAGCGCACGTGCGCGCCCAGCACGTCCCACAGCCGCTCGTGCCTGCCCTCGCCGATCAGGTGCAGGTCCAGCTCGCCCACGGTCGGCAGCCACCGGTACGGGTCGTCGACCTCCACCACGTGCCCGGCGTAGTCGACCTCCAGCCGGTAGTCGCCGGGGTGCTCGGGCAGCTCGCCCTCGAACAGCCCGTCGACCACCCGGTCCAGCTCGAAGCGCTTGTCACCGGCCATCACCGACACCGCGGACGCGCCCGGGCGCAGCGCCCGGGCCACCACGCCTCCAGGGGTGTGGTGCACGCCCAGCACGGAGTGCGGGTCGTGGTGCGACCCGGCCAGCAGCCGGTCGACGTCCTGGGGCGAGATCATGACTGCACAGCTCCCTCTCCAGTGATCCGGGTGATCGACGACAGGGGCACCGTCAACCACTCCGGCCGGTTCGCGTGCTCGTAGGCGACCTCGTACACGGCCTTGTCCAGCTCGAACGCCCGCAGCAGGTAGCCCCGCTTGCGCGGGTCGCCCACCGCCTCGGACGCGGCCTCCGCGTAGCCCTCGGTGAAGGCGGCCCGGTTGCGCCGCGCCCACTCCAGCGCCCGCACGGCCAGCTGGTGGTCCTCCGGCCGGCCGACGAGGAGCTGGTGCGCCGCGTAGTCGAACGAGCGCAGCATGCCCGCCACGTCGCGCAGCGGCGACCGGAGCGCGGTGCGCTGGGCGATCGGCGCGCCCGGCTCGCCCTCGAAGTCGATCAGCAGCCAGCCGTGCACGGTGCGCAGCACCTGGCCCAGGTGCAGGTCGCCGTGGATGTGCTGGATGGCGATGGCCCCGGGGGTGTTGCGGGCCTGCTCGAACGCCTCGCGCAGCGCGGGCACGTACGGCTGCAGGTCCGGCACCCGCTCGGCCACCTCGTCCAGCCTGGTGATCATGGCCTGGACGCTGCGCTCGATGTCGTTGGCGTCGGCGCGCTGCGAGCCGAGCGCGCGTTCCAGGTCCGCGTGCACGGTGGCCACGGCCTGCCCGAGCCGGTGCGCCTCGCCGGCGAAGTCGCCGCCGACCTCGTCGGCGTGCAGGTCGCCCTCGGCCATCAGGTCCCGCACGCTCGTGGTGGCCATCGCCCAGCCGTCCACCGCGTCGGGCAGGAACTGCTGGAGCATGCCGACCGTGGTGGTCTCCCCGTCCAGCTCGCCGGTGATCGACCCCAGCGGCTGGGCGATGTGCTCGCAGCCGACCTCGTGCAGCGCGCGCTGGAGCACCAGGTCCGGGTTCTCGCCCTGGGTCAGCTTGCGGAACAGCTTGAGGATGTACTGGCTGCCGAACACCAGCGAGGTGTTGGACTGCTCGGCGCTGATCGCCCGGCCGCGCAGGCCGGTCTGGACCTCCACGCCGGGCTCGTGCGCGAACCGCAGCCCGTCGACCTCCCGGTTGCCCGCGATGAGGTCGAGCAGCAGCCCGTTCAGCTCGGCGTCGTGCGTCGCGTCGTAGTTCTCCACCTGGTCGGTGACCAGCAGCTGGTACGGCTCGCGCCGGTCCGGCTGCTCCACCTCGACCACCAGGTGCACCAGCAGCGGCTCCTCGCCCCGCAGCACCGTGGTCCGCAGGGGGCGCACCGAGGTGACCGGGCGGTCCTTCCCACCGAACCACCGCTGCGCGGGCAACCACGCCGGCAGCTCGGTGACCACCTTCTCGACCAGGTCGTGCGGATCGGTCACGTCCCTCACCTCGTCTCGCCGTCTTCGTCCACGAGCTGGAACCAGTAGAAGCCGTGGCCGGGCAGCGTCAGCAGGTACGGCAGGTCGCCGATCCGCGGGAAGCGGACGCCGCCGGTCAGCTCGACCGGCCGCGCGCCGCGGTGCTCCGACAGGTCCAGCTCGACCGGCTGCGGGAACCGCGACAGGTTGTTCACGCACACCACGACGTCCTCGTGCCCGTCGGGCCGGCACCACCGCCGCCGGTAGGCCAGCACGCTGGGGTTGGAGCCGCCCAGGTCGGTGAAGTCGCCCTCGGCGAACGCGTGGTGCTGCTTGCGCACCTCGATCATCCGCCGCGTCCAGTTGAGCAGGGACGACTGGTTGTTCAGCTGCGCCTCGACGTTGAGCGCCTGGTAGCCGTAGACCGGGTCCATGATCACCGGCAGGTACAGCCGGCCCGGGTCGCAGCTGGAGAAGCCGGCGTTGCGGTCGGGGGTCCACTGCATGGGGGTGCGGACGCCGTCGCGGTCGCCGAGCCAGATGTTGTCGCCCATGCCGATCTCGTCGCCGTAGTAGAGCACGGGCGAGCCGGGGAGGGACAGGAGCATGGCGGTGAAGAGTTCCTGCTGGTTGCGGTCGTTCTCCAGCAGGGGGGCGAGCCTGCGGCGGATGCCGATGTTGGCCTTCATCCGCGGGTCCTTGGCGTATTCCGCGTACATGTAGTCGCGTTCTTCGTCGGTGACCATTTCGAGGGTCAGCTCGTCGTGGTTGCGCAGGAAGATGCCCCACTGGGCGCCCGAGGGGATCTCGGGCGTCTGCGCCAGGATCTCCGAGATGGGGAAGCGGGACTCGCGGCGCACGGCCATGAAGATGCGCGGCATGAGGGGGAAGTGGAAGGCCATGTGGCACTCGTCGCCGCCGACCTCGGGGTTGCCGAAGTACTCCACCACGTCGGCCGGCCACTGGTTCGCCTCGGCCAGCAGCACCCGGCCCGGGTACTCGTCGTCGACGACCTTGCGGCAGCGCTTGAGGAAGTCGTGGGTGCGCGGCAGGTTCTCGCAGTTGGTGCCCTCCTGCTCGAACAGGTAGGGGACGGCGTCGAGGCGGAAGCCGTCGATGCCGAGGTCGAGCCAGAAGCGCAGGACGTCGAGCATGGCCTCCTGGACGGCCGGGTTCTCGTAGTTCAGATCCGGTTGGTGGGAGAAGAAGCGGTGCCAGTAGAACTGGCCGCGCACCGGGTCGTAGGTCCAGTTGGAGGTCTCGGTGTCGACGAAGATGATGCGGGCGTCGGCGTACTTCTGGTCGTCGTCGTTCCAGACGTAGAAGTCGCCGTACGGGCCGTCCGGGTCGCGGCGCGACTCCTGGAACCACGGGTGCGCGTCACTGGTGTGGTTGAGCACCAGGTCGGTGATCACCCGGATGCCCCGCCGGTGCGCCTCGTCCAGCAGGTAGACGAAGTCCTCGACGGTGCCGAACTCGGGCAGCACGGCGCGGAAGTCGCTGATGTCGTAGCCGCCGTCGCGCAGCGGGGAGGCGTAGAACGGCGGCAGCCACAGGCAGTCGACGCCCAGCCACTCCAGGTAGTCCAGCCGGGACGCCAGGCCGCGGAGGTCGCCGGTGCCGTCGCCGTTGGAGTCGCTGAACGCGCGGACCAGCACCTCGTAGAACACCGCGCCCTTGAACCAGCCGCTGTCGCGCGGTACCAGCCGGGCCGATCGGAAGTCCTCGGCCTGGGGCTCCACCAGCAGGCCGTCCCGGCGGACGGCCTCGCCGGTGTGCGGTACGTCGTCGAGACCCACCAGCGCGGCGTCGGGTCGGGCCTGTTCCTGCATCTGTGCTCCACCTCGCCCCACTTCATCGGGGGTACGTTCGACAGCCCCGCGCCCTTCGGCGGACGCGGGGACTGTGGGTGAAAGGGGACCGGGTTGGTGCTTGCCTAGCTGCTCGGACCTCGTCCTAGTGGGACCGGCGCAGCACGCCCACGACGTGCGCCGGGGCGCGCCAGGGTTCGAGCCGCACGTAGTTGGCCTGACCCCAGTCCCAGGTCTCCCCGGACACCTCGTCGTGCGCGATGAGCCGTTCGTGCCAGTCGAAGCCGAGCGTGGGCAGGTCCAGCCAGAGCGTGCCGTCCTGCGCTTGGTGCGGGTCGAGGTTGACCACCACGACCACCGTGTCGCCGGTACCCGGGTCCTGCTTCGAGTAGGCGATCAGCGCCGGGTTGTCGACGTGGTGGAACCGGAGTGTTCGCATCTGCCGCAGCGCCGGGTGCGCCCGGCGCAGCGCGTTCAGCTTGCGCAACCACGGTTCCAGGGACCGGCCCTCGGCCACCGCCGCCGCGTAGTCCCGCGGGCGGAGCTGGTACTTCTCCGAGTTCAGGTACTCCTCGCTGCCCGGCCGGACGGCCTCGTGCTCGAACAGCTCGAAGCCCGAGTACACGCCCCAGGTCGGCGCCATCGTCGCCGCCAGCGCCGCGCGCAGCGCGAACATGCCCGGACCGCCCACCTGCAACGACTCGGGCAGGATGTCCGGGGTGTTGACGAACAGGTTCGGCCTGGCCTCGTCCCAGTGGGCGACCAGCTCGTTGCCGAACTCGGTCAGCTCCTCCTTGGTCGTGCGCCAGGTGAAGTAGGTGTAGCTCTGCGTGAAGCCGAGCTTGGCCAGCCCGTAGAGGCGGGCCGGGCGGGTGAACGCCTCGGACAGGAACAACACGTCCGGGTGACGGTCCTTGACCGTCCAGATCAGCCACGCCCAGAAGTCCGGCGGCTTGGTGTGCGGGTTGTCGACCCGGAAGATCCGCACCCCGTGGTCGACCCAGTGCAGCACGACGCGCAGGATCTCGTTGTAGATGCCCTGCGGGTCGTTGTCGAAGTTGACCGGGTAGATGTCCTGGTACTTCTTCGGCGGGTTCTCCGCGTAGGCGATCGTGCCGTCCGGGCGCGTGGTGAACCACTCGGGGTACTTCAGCACCCACGGGTGGTCCGGCGCGCACTGGATCGCCAGGTCGAGCGCCACCTCCAGGTCCAGCTCGCGGGCGCGGGCCACGAAGGCGTCGAAGTCCTCGAAGGTGCCCAGCTCGGGGTGGATCGCGTCGTGCCCGCCCTCGTCCGCGCCGATCGCCCACGGCGAGCCCGGGTCGTCCTCGGTGGCGGTGAGCGTGTTGTTCGGGCCCTTGCGGTTCACTCGCCCGATCGGGTGGATCGGCGGCAGGTAGACCACGTCGAAGCCCATCGCCGCGACCCGGTCCAGCTCCTTGGCCGCGGTGACGAAGGTGCCGTGCACGGGCACGCCGGACTCGTCCAGGCCGCCCGTGCTGCGCGGGAAGAACTCGTACCAGGAGCCGTAGGCGGCGCGCTCGCGGTCCACCCAGACCTTCTGCGGCCTGCCCTTGGTGACCAGCTCGCGGACCGGGTGGTCGTGCATCACCTGGCGGACGTCGCCGGCCAGCGCGGGCGCGACGCGCTCGGCGAGCGGCCGGTGGGTGTCGCGCAGGGCGGCGGCGGCGTTGGCCAGGAGCGGCTTCTCCCGGCGGCGGTCCGGGCGGCGGCTCACCCGGTCGATGAGCCGGGCGCCGGTCTCCAGGTCGTTGGCCAGCTCGTCCGGGCCCTGGCCGGCGGCGATCTTGACCTCGACGGCGTGCACCCACGTGGCCCACGGGTCGCTCCACGCGTCGACCCGGAAGGTCCAGGAGCCCTGGGCGTCCGGGACGACGGTGGCGCGCCAGCGGTCGAGGCCGACGCCCTGGGGGACCATGCGGGTTTGTCTGGCGACCCGGTCGTTCGGCCCCCGCCAGACGACCGTGGCGGCGACGGCGTCGTGGCCCTCCCGCCACACGGTCGCCTCGACCGGGACGTGCTCGCCCACCACGGCCTTCGCCGGGTAACGACCACAGCTCACGGCCGGGGAGACGTCGTCGATTCCGAGTCGTCCGCTCATCGGCAGCGCCCCTCTCGCGTGGTGCGACGCTTGCACGGTCAAGTTTGCCCGCAGCGATCGGGCGGGCCGTCACCGGGGATTCTTGTATTACCCGGTCTTCCTACCCCGTCCGCCCGGATCGCACACTCGGCACCGCCGCCAATCTCGCATCGGGGGACCAGGCTGCCGGCTCGCGGCGGCGCGCCCGGGCTGCCGCGCCGGTCCCGTTCGGGCGAGGCGCCCACCCGGCCGGCCGAGCGCCGGGAGGGCCGGCGGCACCCGTCCGTGGCCACGCGATCGGGTGACCGGGGCGATCCGGGTGACCGGTGGAACCCTTGTCCGCCTTCGACTATCCCCTTTTCGGCCGCCGCCCCGACGTGTCCCGCCGGCGATCCCCGCGTGCGGTGGCGCGCGACCCCCGGCGGCGGCCGGCGGGGCGGCGCGGCCGGTGGCGTGCGCCTTCGGTCGGTGCGTTCGGAGTCCCGTCCGTGTGAAGATCATCACTCTCCCGGGGGTGGATCACCGGGGCCTCCGGGGCACCCCGGAGAGTGACCGCCGGCGCGGTCGCGGATCGGGAGAACGGGTGACCGGCGGCCACTCGTGTTAACGGTCGGCGCGTGCGGGCGAAACAACTTGCAAGCAAGCATCCGCGCAGGTAGAGCTGCATCGATCCCTGCATCGGTTCGGGTGACCATTGCCCGGCACCGCTGGATGGGGGATAAGGTCCGACGCCATGCGAGCACTTCGCCGGTTCACCGTCCGAGCCAGCCTGCCCGAGCCGCTGGCGGCCCTGGGCACCCTCGCCACGAACCTGCGCTGGACGTGGCACCAGCCCACCCAGGACCTGTTCGCCTCAGTGGACCCGGAGCGGTGGGCCGTCGGCAACGACCCCCTCCGGCTGCTGTCCGAGGTAGACCCCGGGCGGCTGGACGCGCTGGCGCGCGACGAGCAGTTCCTCGCGCACCTCCGCGCCCTGGACGAGGACCTGCACCGCTACACCACCGGGCCCCGCTGGTTCCAGCGCCGCCAGGAGGAGGTCCGGCAGCACGGCGGGCCACCGCTGCCCCGGGCCATCGCCTACTTCTCCATGGAGTTCGGCGTCACCGAGGCCCTGCCGAACTACTCCGGCGGCCTCGGCGTGCTGGCGGGCGACCACCTCAAGGCGGCCTCCGACCTCGGCGTGCCGCTGATCGCGGTCGGCCTGCTCTACCGGTCCGGCTACTTCCGCCAGGCCCTGTCGCTCGACGGCTGGCAGATCGAGCACTACCCCGTGCTCGACCCGCGCGGCCTGCCGCTGGAGCTGCTCACCGAGCCGTCCGGCGCGCCGATCCTGGTGCACGTCGCCATGCCCGGCGACCGCGTGCTGCGCGCCAAGGTGTGGAAGGCGCGGGTCGGCCGCGTCCCGCTGCTGCTGCTCGACTCCGACGTGGAGGAGAACGACGACGACCTGCGCGGCGTCACCGACCGCCTCTACGGCGGCGACCAGGACCACCGCATCAAGCAGGAGATCCTGGCCGGCGTCGGCGGCGTGCGGGCGGTGCGCACCTACTGCGACCTGACCGGGCACCCGGCGCCCGAGGTGTTTCACACGAACGAGGGACACGCGGGGTTCCTCGGCCTGGAGCGCATCCGCGAGCTGGTCACCGGCGAGGGCCTGGACTTCGACCAGGCGCTGGCCGCCGTGCGCGCGGGCACGGTGTTCACCACGCACACCCCCGTGCCCGCCGGCATCGACCGGTTCCCGGTCGACCTGGTCCAGCACTACTTCGGCTCCGAGCAGCTGCTGCCGGGCGTGAACACCCAGCGCGTCCTCGCCCTGGGCGCCGAGGACAACCCCGGCCTGTTCAACATGGCCCACATGGGCCTGCGGCTCGCCCAGCGCGCCAACGGCGTGTCCGAGCTGCACGGCTCGGTCAGCCGCGAGATGTTCCGCGGCCTGTGGCCGGGCTTCGACGCCACCGAGGTGCCCATCGGGTCCATCACCAACGGCGTCCACGGCCCCACCTGGACGGCCACCGAGATGAGCAGGCTGCTCGGCGAGACCGACGACCCGGGCGTGGGCCTGCGCGGCTTCGAGCCGGTCACCGACGAGCGCCTGTGGGGGCTGCGCAACGACCTGCGCGCCAAGCTCGTGGAGGAGGTCCGCCGCCGGACCCGCGCGTCCTGGCTCCAGCGCGGCGCCAGCGCGTTGGAGCTGGGCTGGACCGACTCGGTGTTCGACCCCGACGTGCTGACCGTCGGCTTCGCCCGCCGCGTGCCCACCTACAAGCGGCTCACCCTCATGCTGCGCGACGCCGAGCGGCTGCGCGCCCTGCTGCTGCACCCCGAGCGGCCCGTGCAGCTGGTCGTGGCGGGCAAGTCGCACCCGGCCGACGACGGCGGCAAGGCGCTGATCCAGCAGATCGTGCGGTTCGCCGACGACGCGGGCGTGCGTCACCGGATCGTGTTCCTGCCCGACTACGACATGTCCATGGCCCGGTACCTGTACTGGGGCTGCGACGTGTGGCTGAACAACCCGATGCGCCCGCTGGAGGCGTGCGGCACGTCCGGCATGAAGTCCGCGCTCAACGGCGGCCTGAACCTGTCCATCCGCGACGGCTGGTGGGACGAGCTCTACGACGGCAGCAACGGCTGGGCCATCCCGACCGCGGACGGCGTCGGCGACCCCAACCGGCGCGACGACCTGGAGGCCGCCGCCCTCTACGACCTGCTGGGCAACCAGGTCGCGCCGCTGTTCTACGACCGCGGCGAGGACGGCGTGCCCACCCGGTGGCTGTCGATGGTCCGGCACACGCTGGCCTCGCTCGGCCCGGCCGTGCAGGCGTCGCGGATGGTGCGCGAGTACGTGGAGGCCCTGTACGCGCCCGCGGCGGCGTCGGCGGCGTCCGTGGTCGGCGACGGGTACCGGGGTGCCAAGGAGCTGGCGGCGTACCGGCAGCGGCTGCGGGCGTCGTGGACGCGGGTGCGGGTGCTCGACTCGGAGGTGTCGCTGAACGGCTCGGCCACGCCGCTGCTCGGCTCGCCGGTGGGCGTGCGGGCGCGGATCGAGCTGGCCGGGCTGGAGCCGTCCGAGGTGGACGTGCAGGTCGCGCTGGGGCGCGTGGGCGACTCGGACGAGCTGTACGACGTGGTCACGCACCCCATGGACTACGCGGGCAACGGCAACTACGAGGTCGAGGTGCCGCTGTCGCACGCCGGCGCGGTGGGGTACACGGTGCGCGTCCTGCCCCGCCACGACCTGCTGGCGTCACCGGCCGAACTGGGCCGCGTCGTCCTGGCCGGCTGATCCGACCGGGTGCGGGCCGGTTCTGGTCCGCACCCGGGTCCGGTCCTTCGGTCCCCGTCCTTCAACCCTTCAGTCGATGTTGAGCCGGGCACCGGTCTCGACGACCCGGGGCAGCCAGCCGGCCAGCCGCTCGGCCTCGACCAGCGTGGCGCGGGCCGCCGCGTTGTCGCCCGCGGCCATCTGCGCGCGGGCCAGCGTGGCCAGCGCGTCGGCCCGGTCCAACCCGTCCTCGCTGGTCTGCCCGGCCTGGTCGGCGAGGGTGAGCGCGGTGGCGTGGTCGCCCTCCAGCAACGCCACCCGGGCCAGCGCGGACGCGCATCGGTAACGCGGGTAGCCCAGCTGCACCGCACCCTCCAGCGCCCGCTTGGCCGCCGGCAGCCCGACGTCCCGCGGCACCAGCCCGGCCTCCACCGCGTTGACCGTGGAACCGGCCATCTGCGCCAGCACGAACGCCATGTCCCGGGGTTCCAGGTCCCGCCGGCCGACCATCGACGTGACCAGTTGCAACGCCTCGGCGTACCGCGTGCGCAGGGTCAAGGTCGCGATCCGCGCCCCGGCGGCCACCAGCAACCCCGGGTGGCGCTCCAGCAGCTCCGCCGACACCGCGTCGGCCTCGTCGAGCCTCCCCACCGCGAGCGCGTCCGTCACCCGGGTGACCAGCGGCATCGCCTCGTACTCCTCCAGCGGCCGCCCCGCCAGCCGGGGCAACGCGAACAGGAACCACCCGATCGACGTCATCCCCGGCACCCGCCGCGGCCACAGCGCGTTGCCCACCACCGCCGTCCCGGCCACCGCGAACCCGAGCCAGAACTCCCGCCACCCCGGCTCCCCGCTGCTCCCGGCCCACCCCCAGCCGCCCGCACCCCAGTCAGCCGCCCCCCAAGCAGCCACGACCACCGCCCCCACCCCGACCGCGGCGGTCACCGCGGCCCCCCACAACCGCCACCGCACCGGCGCCTTGACCGACGTCAACCCGACCGCCACCACCAGCGGCACGGTCCGCCACACCACCCGCCGCCCGGGCCGAGTCCAGGTCCGCACCTCACCGCCGACCCCGACCACGACCAGCGACACCCGCACCCCGCACAGCAGCGCCCCGACCAGCAACCCGCCGCTGACCAGCGCGTACACCGCCCAGGCCCCCACCGCGGCCCCGCCGAACACCGCCACCCCGGGCCGCCAAACCGCCAACACCACCACGACGACCGCGGTCAGCACCTTCCACACCCACCACCAGACGCACCCACCCCCACCCCGGTTCCCCGCGAGTCCTCCACTCCGACACCGCGTGTCCTCCACCCAGACACCGCGAGTCGAACGTTCAGACCCGTCGTGTCGAACGTTCAGAACCCCCGAGTTCCACGTTCACGCCCCCCAGGTCGAGCGCCTGGGCTCTGCGAATGTGGAACTCGGGGGTCCGGGAGGTTCGACACGGGGGTCCGGAAGGTTCGACTCGCGGTGTCGGACTGGAGGACACGTGGTGTTGGAGTGGAGGACACGCGCGGGGGTGGGTGGGAGTTAGGTGATGGGGGGTGTGGGGCCCGGGCGGGTGGGGAGGCCGGCGGCGGCGTAGGCGCGGAAGCCGCCCACCAGGTCGGTGGCGTTGGGGAGGCCGAGGCGCTGGAGGTCGCGGGCGGCCAGGCTGGAGGCGTAGCCCTCGTTGCAGACGACGACCACGGTGGTGTCGGCGGTGAAGCCGGGGATGCGGTGGTCGCCGGTCGGGTCGAGGCGCCACTCCAGGACGATGCGCTCCACGGGGATCGAGCCGGGTACCTCGCCCTCCGCGGCGCGGTTGTGCTGGGGGCGGATGTCGACCACCAGGGCGTCCGGCAGGTCCGCCAGGTCGTCGGGGGTCACGCGGCGCAGGTCGCGCCGCGCCTCGTCCAGCAACCGCTCCGCGCTCACGGGCCCTCCAGTTCGGTCAGCAGGTCCAGCTGGTCCAGCGGCAGGCGCTGCGCGGGCAGCGCCTCGATCACGTCCGGCACGTCGGCCAGGCTCGGGTACTCGCGGGTCGGCACGAGCGGCGGGGAGTAGGCGTGCACGCTGGCCGCGCCCACCGGCCCCCGGTTGACCACCTGGTGCGCCCGGCCCGCCCCGAACCCGAGCGCGCTGCCCACCGGCCGCGCGGCGCTGCGGACCGGCCCACCCGGGTACCGGTAGTCCTCGGCCAGCTCGCCGGTCAGCACGGTGAACGACCCGGCCGCCCCGCCGTGGTCGTGCGGCTCGGTGCCCTGACCGGGCAACCAGCTCAGCAGCCACAGCTCGACGCCGGTGGTCAGCCCCAGCCGGACCCACCAGCGGCGCTCCGCGGAGTACTCCAGGACCTCCAGCAGCGGGCTGGTCAGCTCGGCCGCCACGGTCGAGGTCAGCTCGCGCAGCTCGCGCGGCGTCCACAGGTCGCGGTCGGGGTGGATGATGTCGCGCAGCAGCTGCACGTCCAGCTTCGGGTGCAGGTAGGCACCTGGGATCGTGGTCGTCACGGTGTGTCGCTCCTCGAAGGCTACGGGGAAGTGCGGGGTAGCGATCAAGACGCGACGCGGCGCCGTCAGGTCAACGGGTGGCCCAACCGGCCGCGCCGCGTCCCGCTACAGCCGCACGACGCCACCAGCAGGAGGTCGATCGTGCGGTCGCACCAGGTCAGCAGCCGTCGGGGCACTCCTGCATGGTGCCACGGGCCGGCGGCCGACGCAGGTCGTCCCAGCAGGCAGGAATGCGTCGGACACCGACCCGGGTACCCCTCGGGAGCGGCCGGCGAACTTACTCGGGCACGCGGAACAGCACCAGCGATCGGCCACTGAGCGTGACCATCGTCCCGGCCGCCAGCGAGACCGGCGCGGCCGGCGACCCGTCGGCGGTGGTGGTGTCGAGCACCGGCTCGTAGCGCCCGCCGTACTCGGGCCCGGGGAGGGTGACGTCCACCGGGTCGGCGCCCGCGTGCAGCAGGAGCAGCCACGAGTGGTCCGACACCAGCTCGCCGTCGCGGGACCGGGACAGCGACGTGGACCCGTCGATCCACATGCCCAGGAACCGCCGGCCGTCGTCGAACCAGTCCGTCTCGGCCATCTCCTCGCCGTCGGCGCGGAACCACACCAGGTCCGGCGCGCCCGACGGCGTGGTGCGGCCGTCGAAGAACTCCGGCTGCCGCAGCGCCGGGCTGTCCGCCCGCAGGTTGATCACCCGCCGGGCGAAGGCCAGCACCGACTCGGCCTCCGGCGACAGTGCCCAGTCCACCCACGACGTCGCGTCGTCCAGGCAGTAGGCGTTGTTGTTGCCCCGCTGCGTGCGCCACAGCTCGTCACCGGCGGTGATCATGGGGGTGCCGGTGGACAGCAGCAGGGTGGCGAACAGGTTGCGGGCCTGCCGCGCGCGCAGCGCCAGCACCTCCGGGTCGTCCGTCTCGCCCTCGGCGCCGCAGTTCCACGACCGGTTGTCGTCGGTGCCGTCCCGGTTGTCCTCGCCGTTGGCCAGGTTGTGCTTGCCGTTGTAGGAGACCAGGTCGCGCAGGGTGAACCCGTCGTGCGCGGTGACGAAGTTGATCGACTGCCACGGCCGCCGCAGGTCGTCGGCGTACAGGTCGGACGACCCGGACAGCCGGTAGGCCAGGTCGCGCACGTTGGTCGTGCCGCGCCAGAAGTCGCGCACGGTGTCGCGGTAGCGGCCGTTCCACTCGGCCCACTGCACGCCGAAGTCGCCCACCCGGTACCCGTCGCCGGTGGCGTCCCACGGCTCGGCGATCAGCTTGCACCGCGACAGCACCGGGTCGGTGGTGATCGCGGTCAGCATCGCCGACGCCCGGTCGAACCCGCGCCCGCCGGGCCGCCCGAGGGTGGAGGCCAGGTCGAACCGGAACCCGTCCACGCCCATCTCGGTCGCCCAGTACCGCAGCGAGTCGGTCACCAGCCGCACGAACTGCGGCGACGCCGCCTCGGTGGTGTTGCCGCAGCCGGTGATGTCGAGCGTGCCGCCGCCCTCGATGTGCAGGTAGTAGCCGGGGGCGTCGAACCCGCGGTAGCACAGCGTGGGCCCGTCCGGCCCGCCCTCGCAGGTGTGGTTGTAGACCACGTCGACGATCACCTCGATGCCCGCGGCGTGCAGCGCGGACACCATGGTGCGGAACTCCTCGACCTCCCGGCCCGGCTCGCTGGCGTAGCCGGGGTGCGGCGCGAACCAGTTCAGCGGCGAGTAGCCCCAGTAGTTGCGCCGCCCGCCCTTGATCAGCGACGGCTCGTCGACGAACGCCTGCACGGGCAGCAGTTCGACCGAGGTCACGCCCAGCCGCACCAGGTGCTCGACCACGACCGGGTGGGCCAGCCCCAGGTAGGTGCCGCGCAGGTGCTCGGGCACGCCGGGGTGCCGCTTGGTGAACCCCCGCACGTGCAGCTCGTAGACCACCGCCTCCTCGAACGGCACCTCGGGCTTCACGCCCGTGTCGGGCCCGCCGGGCGAGGTCACCACCGACAGCGGCACGCTGCCCAGCGAGTCCACCGGCGACGGGCCGCCGAGCATCGGGTCGCCCTCGTAGCCCAGCGCCGCGTCCAGGTCGGTGAGCCCGCCCGTGATCCTCGTCGCATACGGGTCCACGAGGATCTTCGCCGGGTTGCACCGCAGCCCGCGCGACGGGTCGTACGGGCCGTGCACCCGGTAGCCGTAGCGCTGGCCGGGCGTCACGCCGGAGATCAGCCCGTGCCACACGCCGAACGTGCGCTCGGTCAGCTCCACCCGTTCCTCGGAGCCGTCTTCGCTGATCAGGCACACCTCAACGGCCTCGGCGGGCGGCGCGGAGACGGCGAAGCGCACGCCTCCGGCCTCGGGGTGCGCCCCGAGGGGGAACGGTCGGCCGGCGAGCAGGATCGAGTCGGCGGGCATGGTCCGATCCTCCCAGTACGCACCGACGGTTCGGGAACGAGCACGCCGCGCTACGACAACGTCACATCAACCGCCCCGCCGCGCCGGCCGCCACGGCCCTTGCAGAACAATGGCGCGGGAAGGTGTCGATCGGGGCGAGGACGAGCGTGGAAAACGAAGATCTGGTCATCCACATGCAGGGTGTTTCGGTTCGACGGGGCAAGACCACGCTGGTGGGGGACGTCGACTGGGGCGTGGAGCTGGACGAGCGGTGGGTGGTGCTCGGCCCGAACGGCGCGGGCAAGACCACGCTGCTGCGGCTGGCGAGCGCCGAGCTGCACCCCACCAAGGGCAGGGTGCACCTGCTCGGGGAGCGCATCGGGCGCACCGACGTGTTCGAGCTGCGCCCCCGCATCGGGCTGTGCTCGGCCGCGCTGGCCAACCGCGTGCCCAACGAGGAGAAGGTCGTCGACCTGGTGGTCAGCGCCGGGTACGCGGTGCTGGGCCGCTGGCGCGAGGAGTACGACAAGCTCGACACCGGTCGGGCGAAGGAGCTGCTGGCCGCGCTGGGCATCGGTCACCTGGCCGAGCGCACCTTCGGCACCCTGTCCGAGGGCGAGCGCAAGCGCACGCTGATCGCGCGGGCGCTGATGACCGACCCGGAGCTGCTGCTGCTCGACGAGCCGGCCGCGGGCCTGGACCTGGGCGGCCGCGAGGACCTGGTGGCCCGGCTGTCGGAGCTGGCCCTCGACCCGGACGCGCCGGCGATGGTGCTGGTCACGCACCACGTGGAGGAGATCCCGCCGGGCTTCACCCACGTGCTGCTGCTGCGCGACGGCGGCATCGTGGCGCAGGGCCTGCTGGACGACGTGCTGACCGAGGAGAACCTGTCGAAGACCTTCGACCAGCCGCTGGAGCTCCAGCGGTCGGGCGAGAGGTACTTCGCGCGCCGCAAGCAGGCGTGAGCGGTCTCGGCCGGCGCGCAGGCTACCGAGGGGTAACCTGCGGGGTCTACCGACACACGGGTCGAGGAGGACTGCGTGGCTGAGTTCGTGGCGCTCGAAGTCGAGGGCGGGATCGGCACCATCCGGTTGGACCGCCCCCCGATGAACGCGCTCAACAGGCAGGTCCAGGAGGAGATCCGGGCCGCCGCGCTGGAGGCGGCCGAGCGCGCCGACGTGCGGTCGGTGATCGTCTACGGCGGGCCGAAGGTCTTCGCCGCGGGCGCGGACATCAAGGAGATGGCCGAGCTGTCCTACGCCGAGATGGCCACCCGCGCGGGCGCGTTCACCTCGGCGCTGCGCGCGGTGGAGGAGATCCCCAAGCCCACCGTCGCGGCGATCACCGGCTACGCGCTGGGCGGCGGCTTCGAGCTGGCGCTGTGCTGCGACCGGCGGATCGCGGGCGACAACGCCAAGGTCGGCCAGCCGGAGATCCTGCTCGGCGTCATCCCCGGCATGGGCGGCACGCAGCGCCTGCCGCGGCTGGTCGGCCCGTCGCGCGCCAAGGACCTCATCTACACCGGCCGGTTCGTCGCCGCCGACGAGGCGCTGCGCATCGGCATGGTCGACGAGGTCGTGGCACCCGACGACGTGTACGAGGCGGCCAAGCGGTGGGCCGGCCAGTTCGTCAACGGCCCGGCCCGCGCGTACGCCGCCGCCAAGGCCGCCATCGACGGCGGCCTGGACACCGACCTCGGCAGCGGCCTGAAGCTGGAGAGCCAGCTGTTCGCGGCGATGTTCGCCACCGAGGACCAGAAGACCGGCATGGCGTCGTTCATCGAGAACGGCCCCGGGAAGGCGGAGTTCAGTGGCCGTTGATCCAGCCGAGCCCGCGACCGGGGACCCCAGGCCCCACCCGCACGCCACCGCCGAGGAGGTCCAGGCGGCCTACGGCGACCCCAAGCTCGCCAACGTGCTCTACCACGACTGGGAGGCGGGCACGTACGACGAGAAGTGGTCGATCTCCTACGACGAGCGCTGCATCAGCTACGCCACCGAGCGGTTCCGCGCGGCCGCGGGCGACGTCGGGCCGTACGAGCACGCGCTGGAGCTGGGCTGCGGCACCGGGTTCTTCCTGCTCAACCTCATGCAGGGCGAGGTGATCGGGAAGGGGTCGGTGACCGACCTGTCGCCGGGCATGGTCGAGGTGGCGCTGCGCAACGCGGAGCACCTGGGCCTGCCGGTGGACGGCCGGGTCGCCGACGCCGAGCGCATCCCGTACGACGACGACACGTTCGACCTGGTCGTCGGGCACGCGGTGCTGCACCACATCCCGGACGTGCCGGCGGCCATGCGCGAGGTGCTGCGGGTGCTCAAGCCGGGCGGGAAGTTCGTGTTCGCGGGCGACCCCACCAACATCGGCAACTTCTACGCGCGCAAGCTCGGGCAGCTCACCTGGTGGCTGACCACCAACGTGACCAGGCTCGGCCCGCTCAGCGACTGGCGCCGGCCGCAGGAGGAGCTGGACGAGTCGTCGCGGGCGGCGGCGCTGGAGGCCGTGGTCGACCTGCACACGTTCGACCCGGGCGAGCTGGAGCGGGTGGCGCGCGGCGCGGGCGCGGTGGGCGTGCGGGCGGTGACCGACGAGCTGTCGGCGGCGCTGTTCGGCTGGCCGGTGCGCACGTTCGAGGCCGCCGTGCCGCGGGAGAAGCTGGGCTGGAACTGGGCGATGTTCGCCTACCGCACCTGGCAGCGGCTGTCGTGGGTGGACCAGAACGTGCTGGCCAGGGTGCTGCCGCGGGAGGTCTTCTACAACGTGTCGGTGACGGGCCGCAAGCCGGTCTAGTGGGGTACGCGTTCAGCCTCGACGACGTGGCGCACCTGCGTTCGGACGCCGGGTGCGCCGCGTTGGCCGCGCTGGCCGGCCTGCCGCTGACCGACGCCTCCCGGCTGGCCGACGTGCGCGCCGCCCGGGAGGTCTCGCCGGACCACTTCGCCGCCGTGCTGGAGACGCTGCTGCTGCGGCGCAAGGCCGCCGCGAAGGTCCCCTTCACCGACGGCCTGTTCACCTCCGACGCGCTCCAGCAGGCCACCGCCCACCCGGTCGCGGTGCACCGGGCGCGCCGCTTCACCGGCCCGGTGCACGACGTGACGTGCTCGATCGGCGCGGACCTGGTGGCGCTGCCGCCGGGGTCGTTCGGCTCGGACCTGGACCCGGTGCGGCTGGCCATGGCGCGGCACAACCTGGGCGACGGCGTGCCGCTGGTGCGGGCCGACGCGCTGCGCCCGGTGTCCCGGGGCGTCGCGGTGCTGGCCGACCCGGCGCGGCGCGACTCGGCGGGCAGGCGCACCTGGCGCCCGGAGGACTTCACCCCGCCGCTGGACGGGCTGGCCGCCGCTTTCGCGGACCGCGACCTGGCGGTGAAGTGCGCGCCGGGCGTGGACTTCGCGGTGGCGCCGTGGGCGGACGAGGTCGAGCTGGTGTCCCTGGACGGCCAGGTGCGCGAGGCGTGCCTGTGGACGCGGGGCCTGGCCACCCCGGGCGTCGCGCGGCGGGCCACGGTGCTGCGCTCGGACGGTCCGGGCTGGGCGGTCACCTCCGCCGAACCGGACGACTGCCCGGTCACCGCGCCCGGCGAGTGGCTGGTCGACCCGGACGGCGCGGTGGTGCGGGCGGGCCTGGTCCGGCACTACGCGGCCCGGCACGGGCTGGCGCAGCTGGACGAGCGGATCGCCTACCTGACCGGGCCGGAGCCGCCGCCGGGGATCAGGGCGTTCCGGGTCGTCGAGCACGGGCACTACAGCGAGAAGGGCTTGCGGTCGGTGCTGCGCGCGCACGACGTGGGACGGCTGGAGATCCTGGTGCGGGGGCTGGACGTGGACCCCAACGCGCTGCGGCGGCGGTTGAAGTTGACCGGGTCGGGTGAGGCGACCGTGGCGTTGACCAGGGTCGGTTCGCGGCCGGTCTACCTGCTGTGCCGGGCGGAGCGGACGTAGGTGGCGGCCAGGCGGCGCTGCACGTCGAGGTGGCGGAACTGGTAGGTGGCGCCGTTCTGGCGCAGCACGCCGTGCACGGTGTGGGCGTCTTCCAGGAACGCCATCAGCCGCCACGGCACGCGGCCGGTCAGGGCGAGGGCGCACCGGGCGATGAAGTAGCGCAGCCACTGCGTGCGGCCGGCGGCCACGAAGACCCCGGTGGCCGCACCGTAGGTGAGGCCGCCGACGAGCCCCGTCGTCACGTCGAAGCCGGACCCGGAACCCGCGACGAACCCGGTCGCCACGGTGACCGCCACCGTGACGACGGCTGTGCTGACCAGGAACACGGTGCGGTCGCGGGCCAGCACCTCCGCCGGCGTCCGCACCGCGGTGGGGGTGCGGGGCGCCTCCATGCCGTAGGCGATGCCCACCGCCCCGCCGACGACCAGGCCGAGCAGGGCGGCCGTCACCACGTCGTACCGCCACACCAGCAGCGCGGTCAGCACCGCGGAGACGGCGAGGCCGAGGACGAGACCTCGTTCCGCCAACCGCAAACCTCGTGCGGGGGTGTCGGAGGCCAGTTGGCGGTCGACCAGTTCGACCGCCAGGCCGACCACCACGCCCACGGCGAGCCCGTACACCGGGCCGTAGAACAGGGTGTGCACGGCACCGTAGCCGACCCCGGAGAGGAGGGGCGTCCGCAGCCAGTCCCGCGGCTCGTGGTCGCGCTTCGCGATGAACGCCCCCAGCACGGTGACGACGACCGCGGCGGCGATCGGTGCCGGTAGTTCCCGCATCGCCTGGTCGGGGATGTCGATGACGGCGTAGACACCTCCGACCACCGCGATCACGGTGGCGAGCAGCCCGAGGCCGAGCCGGGACCAGGCGTCGCGAGCCGCCACCGGTCGCCACGCGAGCAGACAACCGACCACGGCCGGCAGCGCTGCCAAGATGCCGCTGAAGAGGCCGGAGCGGCTGCCGTGACCGGCTCCCACGACGAGCACGACCAGCAGGCAGACCAGTCCCCGGCGCCGGCCGCCACCCGGACGGGTCATCCGGTGGGCGACCAGGACGACCACGGCGACCAGGGCGGCGTCCGTCACGCCCGCCGCGAGCGCGACCACCACCTGGTGGTCGGTGAAGAACACCTCGCGCCCGTCGGAGCCCGCGAACCAGGCGGTGGACCCGCGCAGCACGCCGGCGGTCGCGATGAAAGCGAGGACCGACCGCCCGGTGCGGGCCCCGGTCAGGACGACGGCGACCAGCACGAGGAGCCCGGTGAGGGTGGCGTCCGCGCTCGCGGCGTTCAACGCCCCCGGGAACGGCATGTTCGTCGCGTACAAGGCGGTGTAGACCACCAACGCCACCAGCCCCACGACGATCCCGGCCCGCGCGGGGGACGGTCCCCGTCTTCGGAGCGGGTAGGCGAACCCCGAGGCGAGTCCGGCCGCGATCAGCAGCACGGGGGTCGTCGGCCCGATGACCAGGTCACCGACGATGTCGATGGCGAGACCGCCGGAGATGGCGGTTGCGGCGCTCGCGGTGAGGGCCGCGCCGAACCGGTCGGTGAGCCACCACACCGATCCGAAGACCAGGTACGCGGTGACGCACACCGTCAGACCGGTCCAGACGAAGTACGCGTTCGAGTAAGCCGAGGAATACAGGGCTGTTGTCGCGATGCCCGCCACCAGACCCGTCACCGTGCAGACGGCCAGCGCCGCGCCCCGGGAAGGCGACCTGGGCCTGGTTCGCAGGTGCAGTTGCCACCAGGCGAAGTCCGGTTGGCCCATCCGGTTGCGCTCCAGGTGGAACGCCAGGTGCCCGAGCCACGCCACGGCCTGCTCCGGGTGCCACCGCGTCGGTCTGGTGGGGTGTGGCCGGTATGCGGCCGGGACGAAGCCGTCGAACAGGTGCTGTTCGATCGCCTCCCGGTCGGGCAGGTCGACCAGCACGTCGGGACTCGGCAGGTCGGCGGTCCCGGCTCCGCGCCGCGGGTTGTGGACGTCCCGGGCCAGGGTCGTCATCAGCGGTGTCCGCATGACCTCGGCCAGCGCGCCGCCCCGGGGCAACGCCGCCGCGACGCGGTCCCAGCGCCGGGCGTTCACCGGCCCACCCGCGCTGCTGCGCAGGTAGGAGATCACGTCTTCGGCATCCAGCGCCCGCAACCGGATGCCCGCCGCGCCGGTCAGCGTGACCTCCGCTCCGCCAGGCGGGCGGATCGCGTCGCGGTAGGCGTCGGTGCGACTGCTGATGACCAGCGGCGTGCCACCTGCCAGCACCGCGTTCAGCTCCGCGATCGCCTCGGCTCGCAACGGCTGCGGGATCTCGTCCAAGCCGTCCAGCACCGGGAAGACCAGTTCCCGGCCCATCAGCTGCCTGAGCAGCGGCGTGCCGGTCGCGGTCCCGCGGTCGAGCGCGGGGTGGTCGACGGCCAGGCGTTCCACCATCCAGTCCGCCAGGCCCTTCTCGGCCGGGTTCCACGCGGCGATGGAGACCAGGACCGGCACCGGAGAGCCCTTGACGCGCGTGGTGGGGTCGAGCAGGTCGACGACGAACCGCGCGAGCAGCACGGTCTTGCCCGTACCCGGTGCGCCCAGCACCACCAGCCGGCCGGTGGGCACCTTGCGCCAGGCCGCGAGCACGTCGCCGCCGGCGAGCTCGTCGGCCGAGGCGGCCCACGCCGCGCGGTCCCCGGTCTGCGGCCTGCCGATCCCGTTCACCGCCAGCCGGGTGATGTCGGCCCAGTCCGCGACCAGGTCGGCCGGTGCGGGGTCCCAGCGCACCGGCAGGGGGTAGGGGTCGTTGAGCGACCGCCGGGCGACCTCGTCCTGCCACTGCCCGCGCACCACCGCGGCCAGGCGGTCGGCGATCGCGACGAGGTCGTCCTCGGCGGGAGGTCGCCGGTGCTCCGCCAGGACGACCGCGGCCAGCGCGGCGACCACGCCCCACACCGCGTACGGCCACCACGGCTCGTCGACGGACACGGTGTTGGTCGCCATGTTGCCCACCAGTGCCAGGGCGATGCCGACCGCCGCGGCGGTGGTCTTCGACGGGCGCCAGGCCACACGGGTCTCCAGGGCTTGCGGTGTCGCGGGGGAGATCGGCCCGGGTCGGGGCGCCGTTACGCCGCCCCTAGAGCGAGGACAGCCGCTCGAACAGGAACGCGCGCACCCCGTCCAGGTCGGTGTCCGTGGCGACGGTCAGGTTCCCGGGCGCCCGCGACTCCAGCCGCCGGTCGACCACCAGCGCGCCCCGGCCGGGCCCGAACGTGCAGTCCACGTCCACCGCGTACGGCGTGCCGGTGAGCAGGCCGGGCCGGATCGCCTCGGCCACCGCGACCGCGTCGTGCACGACGATGCCGTCGAAGCCCAGGAACCGCCGGTAGGTGGTCAGGTAGTCGGCGGTCAGCCCGACCAGCGCGGCGGCCCGCGCGGAGGTCCGCCCCAGCTCCGCCAGCCACTCGGCGGTCACCGCGCACCGGTGGGTGAGGTCCATCGGCACGACCGTGGTGGGCACGTCCTCCTCGACCAGCACGCGCCGCGCCGCCTCGGGGTCGCTCCACAGGTTGAACTCGGCGGCGGCGGTGATGTTGCCGCCGTCCACCCCGCCGCCCATGACGACCAGGCGGCCGATCTTCTCCTTGAGCCGGGGGTGCGCGGCCAGCAGCAGGGCGACGTTGGTGAGCGGCCCGATGGGGACGATGGTGACCGGCCGGTCGGCGGCCTCCAGGAGCTCGCGCATCAGGGTGACCGCGTCGCGCGGGTCGGTGCCCCGGGTCGGCTCGGGCAGCGTGGCCGCGCGGCCGGACAGGCCGTCGGAGCCGTGGGCGCTGGACAGGTGCGGGTGGGGGTGGACCAGGGGCCGGTCGGCGCCCGCGGCGACCGGCACGTCCTCGCGGCCGAGCAGGGCGCGCAGGCGCAGGGCGTTGCGGGTGGTGTCGGCCAGGCCGACGTTGCCGAACACCGTGGTCACGCCGATCAGCTCGACCTCGGGGCTGGCGGCGGCGAGGGCGAGGGCGAACGCGTCGTCGACGCCGGGGTCGGTGTCGATGATGAGAGGGGTCGTCACGCCCACCATCCTGGTCCGGGCGGTCCCGGAGCGGGTGAACGCCCTCACCCCGCCCGCCGGCGGGAAGTTAGAGTGCCCGCGTGACGAGCATGTGGGGTGCCCCGGTCTGGACCAGGTGGCGCCGGTCGCGCCGCGACCCGGCGCAGGCCCGCTTCCTCACCCTGGCCTCGCTGCGCTGGGTCCTGCGGCACCGCGCGTACACCCCGTGGTACCTGGTCCGGTACTGGCGGCTGCTGAGGTTCCGGATCGCCAACCCCCACGTGGTGCTGCGCGGCATGGTGTTCCTGGGCCGCAAGGTCGAGCTGCACTGCCGCCCCGGCTACGGGCGGCTGGAGATCGGGCGCTGGGTCCACATCGGCGACGGCAACGCCATCCGCTGCCACGAGGGGTCGCTGCGCATCGGCGACAAGGCCGTGTTCGGCAAGGACAACACGGTGAACTGCTACCTCGACGTGGAGATCGGCGCGGCCACCCTGGTCGCCGACTGGGTCTACATCTGCGACTTCGACCACGTCACGGCCGACGTCAACCTGCCGATCAAGGACCAGGGCATCGTGAAGTCCCCGGTGCGCATCGGTCCGGACTGCTGGCTGGGCACCAAGGTCACGGTCACCCGGGGGACGCGGATCGGGCGTGGCTGTGTGTTGGGCGCGCACGCGGTGGTGCGGGGGGACGTGCCGGACTTCAAGATCGCCGTGGGCATCCCGGCCCGGGTGGTCAAGGACCGTCGTGAGGACTACGAGGCCGACGCGGTGCGGCGTGCCGCCGTGGCCGACATGGCGCGCAAGGCCAGGGAGGCGCTGGAGCGCTCGCGCAACGGCGCCCAGAACGCCGGCTAGCGCGCCGGTTCCCGGGCGACCCGGCACGCCGGCTCCGGGGGTGACCCGGCACGCCGGCTAGCGCGCCAGCCCCCGCACGACGAGGTCGACGGTGGCGACCAGGAAGTCGTCGTCGACCGGCCGGCCGGTGACCAGCAGCCGGAAGTAGGGCGGGCCCAGCACCGCCTCGACCACCGGTCCCGGGTCCACCGGCGCGATCTCCCCGCGCTCCACCGCGCGCCGGACCACCGCGCCGTCCACGTCGAGCCGCTCGGCCCAGAACGCCCGGCCGGCCTCGGCGAGCGCCGCGTCGTGCGGCGACAGCGCGACGGCCGCCCGCACCGCCGCCTGCACCTCGCGCGTGGCCAGGTTGGCGATGGCGGCGCGGACCAGGGCCAGCAGGTCCTCGCGCAGCGACCCGGTGTCGGGGATCGGCACCCGGGCGGTGGCGCGGGCGCGGATGGCGTCGAGGAGCAGTGCCTCCCGCGTGCCCCAGCGGCGGTAGAGGGTCGTCTTGTTCACGCCCGCGCGCCTGGCCACGCCCTCCAGGCTCAGCCCGTGGTAGCCGGCGTCGGCGAGTTCGGCGAGACCGGCTTCGAGCACGGCGGCGCGCACCAGCGCGCTGCGGCCCCCCGGCCGGCGACGTGGTTCCTCGGGCACGGCCTCGAACCTTAATGCAACCCGTGGTTGCGCGATGCGGGAATTGCCTGGAGACTAAAAGCAACATCAAGTTGCTTTAGGAGGCAGCTCATGGGGGACCACAGCCGACGCGCGGTGCTGGGCGGGGCACTCGGCGCGGGACTGGTGGCGGTGGCCGCGCCGGCCGCGGGCGCCCGCGGCCGGGGTGCGTTCGCGGGCAAGGCCGTGCAGGTCACCGGCGGCACGTCGGGGATCGGCGAGGCCACCGCGCGCGCCTTCGCCGCGGCCGGCGCCAGGGTGGCGTTCTGCGGCAGGCGGACCGCGCTGGGGCGGGACGTGGAGCGCTCGATCCGGGCCGCCGGCGGCGACGCGACCTACTTCGAGGCGGACGTGCGCGACCCGGCCTCGGTGCAGCGCTTCGTGGACGGCGCGGTACGGCGGTACGGGCGGGTGGACATCGCGTTCAACAACGCGGGCGTGCAGATCACCGCCCGGCTGCACGAGGTGACCCCCGAGCAGTGGGACGACGTGGTGAACACCAACGCCCGCGGGGTGTTCCTGGCGATGCGGCACCAGATCCCGCACATGCTCGCGGCCGGCGGCGGGCACGTCATCGTCAACTCGTCGGTGGGCGCGGTCGTCGGCAGGCCGAACCTGTCGACCTACCAGGCGACCAAGCAGGCGGTGCGGGCGCTCGTGCAGTCGGCGGCGCTGGAGTACGGCGCGGAGGGCGTCCGCGTCAACGCGATCCTGCCCGGCATCACCGACACGGCCATGATCCGCCCGGCGAACCTCGACGACGCCACGTGGGAGCGGGCCAAGGCGGCGCTGGGGCAGCTCAACGTGGACGGCCTGAAGCGGGTGGCGACGCCGACCGACATCGCCCGCGCCGTGCTGGCGCTGGCGTCGGACGAACTGGGCTACCTGACCGGGGCGGCGATCCCGGTGGACGGCGGCATCGCGGCCGGGCGCCGGATGCTGCTGCCGGAGCTGCCTTCCTGAGCGGTTTTTGTCGTACCCCTGCGGGAGGATGAAAGCAGGGGTTCCCTGGGCGGGACCCCTGCGTCAGCCTGCCGATCAAGGACCAGGGCATCGTGAAGTCGCCGGTGCGCATCGGTCCGGACTGCTGGCTGGGCACCAAGGTCACGGTCACCCGGGGGACGCGGATCGGGCGCGGGTGCGTGGTGGGCGCGCATGCGGTGGTGCGGGGGGACGTGCCGGACTTCAAGATCGCCGTGGGCATCCCGGCCCGGGTGGTCAAGGACCGCCGTGAGGACTACGAGGCCGACGCGGTGCGGCGTGCCGCCGTGGCCGACATGGCGCGCAAGGCCAGGGAGGCGCTGGAGCGCTCGCGCAACGGCGCCTGAGCAGGCCCCGCGTCACGCGCTCAACGCCCGGTAGGGCCGCACGACCTCCTCGATGAAACCGGTCAGCGCCTCGTCCAGGCGGGCGTGCCCGGGGTCGTCCACCTCGTTGTCGATGGCGTGCACCCGGCCCACGACGCCCTCGTGGGCGCGCAGCCTGCCGAAGTTGTCCGAGGCGTAGATCGACTCGGCCACCGCGCTGGGCAGCCGGTGGTCGTCGGACACGATGACGTTGATGCTCGGCTCCACGACTTCCAGGCGCGGCGGCTGCGCGCGGGACTCCAGGCGCGCCGAGCGGACTTCCGCGGGCGCCCGCACGTGGATCACCCGGGCGGACGACAGGACCGCCGCGCCGAAGGTGTTCAGCGCCTCGACCACGTCCGACCGTGCGAACTCCACCAGCGTGACCGGGGTGCCGCCCTGGTTGCGCCACACGCGCTGGGCCAGCGCGGTCAGCGCCGGGGTCAGGTCCTGCTCGCTGGACACCCGGAACGCGCCGCCCGCCTCCGCGGTGAACCCGGTGCCGCGGTTGCCGTCCAGCCGCATCACCCGGTGCATGAAGTCGTGGTAGGCGTAGACGTAGTCGGTCAGCTCGTCCACCTGGAACCGCATCGCGGTCAGCTTCGCGGCCAGGCGCCTCCGCAGCAGCGACTTGCCCGCGCCCGGCAGCCCGGTGACGAACACGACCGGTGCCGAGTGGCGGAAGGCGAAGTGCCGCACCACCGCCTCCTCGGCCACCGGGTCCAGCCGGTACCTGGTCCTGAGGTCCCGCAGCCGGTCCGCGATCTCCGCCAGGTCGCCGCACCGGCGCAGCGACCGCAGCAGGTGGTCCGCCAGCACGGCCTCCAGCGGGGCGGACCGGGCCCAGACGTCCTCGAAGTGGGTCTGGAACACCTTGGCGGGTGACATGCCGTCGAGGCGGTTGGGCCGGTCGCGGTCGCCATCGCGGTGGTTGAGCACGGTGTGGTGCAGCCTGCCCGAGAACACGTGGTACGACAAGTCGTCGCTGTCGGCCGCGGCGGCGGCGACGCGGACCTCGATGCCCCGGCTCAGCAGTTCCGCGCCGGCCCGCAGGCAGTCCTGGTGCTCCCTGGTCACCAGGCGCACGCCCAGGGCGCCGTTGATCCGCTCCCACTCGGCCTGGATGTCGTGCAGGACCCCGCTGCCCCCGGAGGGTTGGAGGTTCGGCACGAATGCGTCCAACCCCGCCACGTCGTGGTCGCGCGAGGTGCGCAGGACGGTGGCCAGGTAGCCGCGGCGCGACACGCGGTGGTGCAGCGCCCTGGGCACCCTCCGCCTGCTCCACAGGGCGCGGCAGGTGGCGGCGATGGCGGTCACGGCCACGCCCGCCGCGACCGAACCGGCCAACTGGCTCCAGGACACGGCTACCCCTCGTGCGGCAGGTCGTGCACGAACCCGGGGTACGGGTCCGTGCGGTGGTCGTTCATCGCCTGCGTGATCTTGGCCGCCTCGGACTTGAGGTCGGGCACGTGGCGGGTGAGGCCGCCGCACACGCTGTGCATGACCACCCCGAGCGCGGCCTCGACCCGGCCGTCGGTGCCGAACACCGGGACGGCCACCGAGCGCGACCCGAGCGTCATCTCCTCGTTGGTCAGCGCGTAGCCGCGGGCCCGGACCAAGGCCAGCTCCCGGCGCAGCCTGCCGGGCTCGACGATGGTGTGCCGGGTGCACCGGGCCAGCGGTCGTGCGCAGTAGGTCTCGATGAACTCGCTGCTGGAGAAGGCCAGCAGCGCCTTGCCCACCCCGGTCGGGTGCAGGGGCAGCCGGGTGCCCTCGCGCGAGATGATCGGCACGGCCCGGTGCCCGGTCAGCTTGGCGATGTAGAGCGCGTCGTGGCCCTTGCGCACCGCGAAGTGGATGTTCTCCTTGCTGCGCTCGTAGAGGTCCTGCATGAACGGCATCGCGATCTCCCGCAGCCTGCGCGGCACGGGCGAGAGCAGGCCGATCTCCCACACCCTGCTGCCGACCTGGTAGCGGTTGTCGGCGTTGCGCTCCAGCGCCCGCCACGCCTCCAGCTCCCCCACCAGCCGGTGCGCCGTCGCCTTGGGCATGCCGCACCGCGCGGCCAGCTCGCTCAGCGTCAAAGTCGGGTGCTCGACGTCGAACGCGCCGAGCAGGTCCAGCGCGCGCGACGTGACCGAGCGACCGTTACCCCTGTTGCCCATCCGTCCTCCGGATCAGCGGCCTCGTGTTGGCCCGGAGCATCCCGGTGACGCGCGAGTAGGCACAGGGTTCGGTTCCGTTGGGCGGAAACGGAGGTGGGCGAACCCGGCGGAACCGTGATCGAAGTGGTCCTCCGGCGATCCGTTCCGGCGCCGATTCCGCCCAACGGAACCGGTGACCGCATTACGGCGGATGTCGCGTCGGACCTCCGCGCACCGCCCCGATCACCGGTCCCAGGGTCGCCGGCGCGGCTGCGGGACGTGGTGGATCACAGGAACGCGTTGCCCGTGGCGATCTTCGGCCGCCCCAGCGGCTCGTGCGCCCGCACCTCCGCCGCCCGGTACACCTCCGCCGTCCCCCGGGCGATCCGCCCCCAGTCGAAGTCCGTCGCCAGCCGCGCCTTCGCCGCCCGCGCCCGCCGCGCCGCCGCGGGCCGGTCGTCCAGCACCGCCCGCACCGCGCGCGCCAACCCGTCCACGTCCCCCGGCGCGAACGACAACCCGGTCTCCCCGTCCAGCACGACCTCGCCCAGCCCACCGGCGGTGGAGGCCACCAGGGGCGCGCCGGCCGCGGCCGCCTCCAGGGCCACGATGCCGAACGGCTCGTACCGCGACGGCAGCACCACCGCGTCCGCCGCCGCCAGCACCGCCGCCAGCGACCGGTCCGACAGGTGACCCGCGAAGGTCACCGACCGCAGCACCCGGTGCTTGCGCGCCTGCTCCACCAGCCAGTCGCGGTGCGTCCCGGTCCCCGCCACGACCACCCGGGTCCCCGGCCACCACCGCCGGACCCTCGGCAGCGCGGCGATCAGGTCCTGCACGCCCTTCTCCCACTCCAACCGCCCGAAGAACAGCAGCAGCGGCTCGCCCGCGGGGCTGTACCGGGCCCGCGCCTCCGCCACGCCGGCCGGCCGCACCCGCCACCGCCGGGGCTCGATCCCGTTGTGCAGCACGGTGATCGCGCCCGCGTCCACCTCGAACAGGTGCGCGACCTCCGCGCGCATCGCCGCCGAGCACGTGATCAGCGCGTCCGCCCGGTTGGCCAGCCACCACTCCACCGAGTGCACCTGCTGGTTGAGCACCTGCGACAGCCACCCGCCGTGGCGGCCGGCCTCGGTCGCGTGCACCGTCGCCACCAGCGGCGCGCCGCTCGCCTCGGCCAGCGCGACCGCCGGGTGCGTCACCAGCCAGTCGTGCGCGTGCACCACGTCCGGCCGCCAGCCGCGCAGCAGCGCCAGGCCCGCGCGCGTCATCGCGTGCCCCATGGCCAGCGTCCACGCCACCAGGTCGCGCTCGAACACCAGGTGCGCCGGGTCCTCGGCCACGCGCACCAGCCGCACCCCGTCGACGACCTCGTCGGTGGTCGGGTGCGTGGCCGCGTCCGTGCCCGTCGGCTGCCGGCACAGCACGACCACCTCGTGCCCCTGCGCGGCCAGGCAGGTCGCCAGCGCGTGCACGTGCCGGCCCAGGCCGCCCACGACCACCGGCGGGTACTCCCACGACAACATCAGCACGCGCATGGCCCATCCTCCCAACCACCGGCCAGGCCGCGGGCGTCGAGGTGCCCGAACGGCCCGTCGACCCGTCGCAGCTCCGCGGCCCGCCGCGCGCCGCGCCCGGCCCGCAGCAGCGCGGCCAGCTCGGCGAACCGCTCCGCGTGCACCTTGGCCCGGTACCGGGCGTAGTCGGCCGCCGAGTCCTTGGTGACCATGAACGCCCAGTCGCTGGACAGCGCCAGCAACGCCTCCCGCACCGCCTGGTCGGCCACCGCCGAGCGCGCCGGCCCGGCCAGGTCGAGCGCCAGCAGCTCCCGCTGGACCCCCTCGTTGCCCGCGACGATGTCGGCGACCTGCGGCCCGTTCCACACGTGCCAGTCCTTGCCCGCGCCCCACGACGACGGCGGCACCTCGACCGGCGCGCCCACGTGCCCCGCCTCGACCGCGCCGCGCAGCGTGGTCACCCGCACCCCGGCCTCCGGCAGCGCCCGCAGCACGGCCTCCAGCCACCGCGGGCCCTCGTGCCACCAGTGCCCGTACAGCTCGGTGTCGTACGCGGCGACGACCAGCGACGGCCTGCCGTGCCGCTCCTTCAGCGCCCGCAGCCGCGCCACGACCGTGTCCACGAAGTCCGCCGCGTGCCGCCGCACCGCCGCGTCCGCCGCGACCGGGTCGTAGGGCCGCTTGTCCCGCGGCGCCACGTTCTTGCCGGTGACGCGGGCCGGCTTGAGCCCGCTGGCGTGGTCGTAGGTGTGGAAGTCCCGGTACGCCGGGTCGCCCGGGTAGCCGACCCGCGGCGACCACACCCGGTACGACACCTCCAGGTCCCGCCCGAAGCACACCACGTCCGAGGTGCCCACCGGCCGGCCGGCGGCGGTGTCGCCGCGCAGCGACGGGCCGTCCACCAGGAACCGCCGCACGCCCGCCCGCGCGTAGTCGTGCTCCATGCCCGGCGCGTACGCGCACTCCGGCGCCCAGATGCCCTCGGGGGCCGAGCCGAGCCGCAGCGCCGTGTCGGCCAGGCCGGTGCGCAGGGAGAACGCCCGCAGCCGCGGGTCGAGCAGCGGCTGGAACGGGTGCGCGGCCGGACCGCCCAGCAGCTCGACCACCCGCGAGCCCACCAGGGACCGCAGCACCGGCGAGAAGCCGTGCCGCCACCGCGCCTCGAACCTCTCCAGCGCCCACGCCGAGGCCCGGTGCTCGCGCGCGGCCAGGTCGGGCAGCCGGGGCGCGGCGCCGTGCGCGCGCAACTGCCAGTCGCCCAGCCAGTCGTGCAGCCCGCGCAGGCAGTACGGGTCGTCGAGCTGCGCGGCCAGGACCGGGGTGACGCCCAGCGTGAGCACGTCCTCGCGGCCCTCGGCGGCGAACCGCTCCAGCAGGTCGACCACCGGCAGGTAGGAGTGCGCCCACGCCTGGTAGAGCCACTCCTCGCCGACCGGCCAGGCGCCGTGGTGCGCCAGCCACGGCAGGTGGCTGTGCAGGACCAGGCAGAAGGTGCCCTCGGAACCCCCGGTGCTCACCCGCGCACCGCCACGGCCACCAGGTCGAGCGAGGCGTCCAGGTCGTCGGTGGTGATCTCGAAGTCCGCGCTGCGCACCGAGGCCACGGCGGCCAGCAGGTCGGCCGGCCACGCGCCGCCGCCCAGCACCACGGCGACCTGCGCGTCGATGAGCGAGCCGCCGAACGCCGCGTCCAGCTCGCGCAGCGCGGGCCCGTGCCGCAGCCCGGCCAGCACCTCCACCTCCAGGCCCGCGCCGACCAGCAAATCGCGCAGCTCGCCGGGTGCCAGCTCGCGGGTGTGGAAGGGGTTGAGCGGGGTGTCGCGGCCGGGGGAGAAGGTGATCCGGTTCGGCGTGGTGACCAGCAGCCTGCCGCCGGGCCGCAGCACCCTGGCGCACTCGGCCAGGAAGCCCTCCTGGTCCCACAGGTGCTCGATGACCTGGAGGTTCGCCACCACGTCCACGCTGGCGCCCCGCAGCGGCAGCGCCGCCAGGTTGCCGCGCACCACGGCCAGGCCGGGGTAGGCGCGGTGGGCGTGCGCGGCGGTCTGCTCGTCGTAGTCGAGGGCGACGACCCGGGCCGCCCGCTCGGCGACCAGCGCGGCGCCGTAGCCCTCGCCGCAGCCCGCCTCCAGCACCACCGCGCCGGCGCAGTGCCGCACCAGGTCCAGGTAGGCCGCCTCGTGGCGCCTGAACCAGTAGTTCTCCTCGACGATCCCGGGCACGGTGCGCTCACCGGTGAGGGGCAGCGGCTCGACGGTCACCCGGGCAGCCTAGTTCCTCGTTACTGATGGGTAGCAAGCGGCTGTCGGTTGAAGGTTCACTTTTTCGTGTGAATCCACTCGGCCTGATTACGGTGTGTTGGCGGCTTTGGGCATTCTTGTGCGGCGTTCCTTTGTCCCGGAAACAACACCATCGAGTGACTAGGGCCCATATCGTGTTGATCTCCCACGATGGTGTTTGTCCTGATCCGGCGCGCATCGGGGCTGCTCGGGCGGGGTAGCCCCGACCGGTCAAGCGCTGGAGGGGGTGCCGCGTCCTCGGTACCCTCGGCCAATCTTCACAAACGAGTGGGGCCGCCATGGGTGCGAAAGAACCGGAGATCGTTCCGCTGCACGCGGGTTTCGACGTCGTCTACCGAGGATTCCACCGCAAGCAGGTGATCGAGCACCTGGAACAGCTGGAGGAGCAGCTGAGGTACACCAGCGCCGACCGCGAGGAGGCCCTGGCCCAGGCGGCCGACCTGCGCAAGCTGCTGGAGATGACCAGGCGCGACCTGGAGGAGGCGCGCACCCGCGTCGAGCGGCTGGAGAAGTCGCCGGGCACCACCGCGGGCGCCACCGAGCGCATGCACCGGATGCTGCTGCTGGCCGAGGACGAGGCCAACGAGCTGCGGCTGACCGCCGAGCGCGAGGTGGAGGCCCGGCGCCAGCGGGCCGAGGTGGAGCTGGCCGAGCGGGTGCGCGAGGTGGAGGCCCGGATCGAGGCCATGCGCGCCACCGCCGACGCCGAGGTCCGCGAGCAGCGCGAGGCCGCCAACCGGCGGGCCGCCGAGCTGGACCAGCGCGAGGTCGCCCTGGAGCGCCGCCGCGCCGAGGTCGAGGCGCACCTGAGGGCGCGCGCCGAGGAGGTCGACGCCGAGTGCGAGGCCGCCGTGGCGCGGGCGCAGCAGGACGCGGACCGGCTGCTGCGCGAGACCGCCGAGCGGTGCGACCGGCTGGAGGCCGAGTCGGACGCCCGGCGCGCCAAGGTGCAGAACTTCTTCGAGCTGAGCATGAACCGGCGGCGCCACGAGGCCGAGCAGCACTTCGCCGAGCAGGAGGAGCTGGCCAGGACGCGGGCGTCGTTCCTGGTCAAGCTGGCCGCCCGGGAGGCGCACCGGCGGCTGGAGGAGGTCCGGCAGCGCACCGAGGAGCTGGAGGAGCTGCGCGGCGCGGTGGCCGACCAGCTGGCCGCCTCGCGCGACGCGCTGGAGGCGGCGGCGGGCCGCGTGCCGAGCCTGATCCCGGAGCAGACGACCGCGCGGCAGGCCGACGCGGGCGCCGGCCAGGTGGCCGACGGACGGCACGCGCAGGGCCGTGCTGCGGACGGTCGCGCGGTCGATGGGCACGGGCTCGACGGTCGCGCGGTCGACGACCGTGCTGTGGACGGTCGCGCGGTCGACGGTCACGGGCCCGGCCAGGTCGGCGCGGGCGAGCCCGGCACTGGTCGCCGGGTGGGGGCTTGATGGTGCGCGGGAGGCCGCCGGTCCTGCCGCTGCCGGCGGGGCTGCTCGTGGTGCCCGCCGGGATCGTCGCGCTCGGGCTGGCCCTCTGCGGCGAGGGGCCGGCCGGGGCGCTGCCGTTCCCACCGCCGCCCAGCCCCGGCCCGGCGCGGCCGACGGAGCAGCCGGTGCGCCCCACCGTGCGGCCCGTCGCGACGCCACGGCCGCCCACCCCCGGGCCGCCGCGCCGCGACGTGCTCGGGCCGTTCCGCGGCAACGGCGGCGAGGCCGTGCGGCTCGGCGTGGGCGACCTGCTCGCCCGGCGGCGGGCGCGGCCCGTGCCGGAGTTCCTGGTCGGGAGGGGCGTGCCGGCCGAAGCCACCACCACCCGGGTCGTGGTCGACCCGGTGTGGGGCCCGCCGTCCGACGGCGGGCCGCAAGTCGACGTGCTCGTCGGGTAGGGGTCGCTGATGTCCGGTGCGGTCGCGTTCGTGATCGGGGCGTGCGCCCTGTCGTTCGCCGCGGGGTGCGTGCTCACGGCGGTCATGCTCCGGCGTGAACCGCCCGAACCCGAGGTCGGGCCCGCGCCGGGACCGGCGGCGGGGCGGGAGCCGCGGGAGCTGCGCTGGCCACCGGAGGACTACGTGAGCAGGCCGATCCACCGCAACCCGGTGATCGGCCTGCCGACCGTGCCGCCCGAGCGGAAGCCGACCCGGCCCGTGCTGGCGCTGGTGCCCGACGTGGAGGTCGAGGAACCGGTGGTGCTGGACCGGGTGCGCCGGATGCACGTGGTGCCCGCCCTGCCCGAACCGGACCAGGCCGAGGCGGACCAGGCCGAGCAGGCCGAATCCGACCGGACCGGACCTACCCTGCCTGAGCCCGCCGGCACCGAACCCGCGGCGCCCGAGCCCGTCCGCACCGAACCCGCCGTGCCCGAACCCGTGCTCGTGGAAGTGCCGGCGCACCCCGGGCCCGATCCCGGACCGGGGGCGCCGGCACCCGCCGCGGAACAGCCGTCGACCGACCGGGAGCCGGCGGCGGAGCCGCCGACCCGGCCGTTCCCGCTGCCGGACGCGACCGAGTTCCGGCTGCGCTACCTGCGCACGTTCGAGGACGCCCGCCGGAAGTCCAACTCCTAGCGGGTTCGACCCCTTGGCGGCTCAGCCCTCGGCGGCTCCGGCCTCCCGGGGCCCAGCCCTTCGGCCGGCTCGGCGCCCGCCGAACTTCAGCGCTTGCGGAACTTCCGCATCAGCTCCTGCGCCTTGGCGCGGTTGCGCGGGTCGCGCGCCATGTACTTGGCCTGGTCGACCAACCGCCGCCCCTGAGGGCTGCGGGCGAACGCCGCGATCTTGTTGAACAGCGAAGCCATGACCCACCTCCTTGCAGTCGTGCTTCCCTGTCCGTCCAACGGCCAAACGCGACCGGGAGTTCCGAAAACCTCTAAACCGGCGAAACGGTCACACCCAGCGCGCCCGGCCCGACGTGCGCGCCGATCGCCGAGCTGACCTGGGTGAGCAGGAACCGGCGCACGCGGGGCAGCTTCTCGCGCAGCGACTCCATCACCGTCTGCGCCCGCTCGACCGCGTCGAAGTGCTCCACCGCGATGTCGACCTCCGCGGCGCCCGCCCGCCGCACCGCGATGTCGACCAGCTTGCGCACCGCGCGCTCCGCGCCGAGCGCCCGGTCCAGCGGCGCGATCTGCCCGTCGGTCACGGTCAGCAGCGGCTTCATCGACAGCGCCGAGCCCAGCAGCGCGGTAGCCCGCCCGATCTTCCCGCCCCGCTTCAGGTACTCCAGCGTGTCCACGTAGATCAGCTCGGTGCTGCGGTGCGCGGTGTGCGCGGCGGCGGAGAGCACCTGGTCCACGTCACCGCCCGCGGCGGCCACGGTGGCCGCGGACACGACCGCGT
Organism: Saccharothrix syringae; assembly: GCF_009498035.1. Taxonomy (NCBI): domain Bacteria; kingdom Bacillati; phylum Actinomycetota; class Actinomycetes; order Pseudonocardiales; family Pseudonocardiaceae; genus Saccharothrix; species Saccharothrix syringae. Next base: position 9,658,658 of record NZ_CP034550.1, on the reverse strand, counting down.
AGCCCAGGCTCATCCCGCAGGTCTGGGTGTCCACCACGTGGACCGGCACGCGCACCTGGGTGGCCGCCTGCCGCGCCGCCTCCACGGTCTCCGACAGCCCGGTCGACACGTGCAGGGACACGACCGCGTCCACGCCGGCGGCCACCGCGTCGGAGTAGGCCCAGAAGAACGCGCCGGGGTCGGGCGGCGAGGTGGTCACGTCGACCTGCCCGCGCAGGGCGTCCACGAGCCGGGGCACCGGGATGCGGATCTCGTCGTCCACCCACTCGCCGATGCGGACCTGGATCTGCGCCACGGTGATGCCGAGCTTCTCGGTCAACTGCGGCGGCAGGCACGCGGTGGAGTCCGTGACAATCGCTACTCGCCGGAACATGCGGCCGAACTTAGCCCAGCGGGGGGAGGGGCTGTAACGTCCGGAAGGGCAACCGCGACGTCACGCGAATGCCGTCAAACCCGCCAGTGAGCATCATCACGCGAACGGGGTGCTTGCTCTGGTTTGCACCCCGGCTACCGGTGGGTAACATCCGGGTGGCAGACACCACCATGCCAACGCGGCGATGACATGGCAGGGTCACGGGTCACCGAAGTGAGACGGCGACCAAGCAGGCTTCGAACAGTCGCCCCGGCGCGTCGCCGCCCGTCCGCAGGAGGTCGAAGAGGACCCATGAACATCGTCGTCCTGGTCAAGCAGGTGCCAGACACCTGGTCCGAGCGCAAGCTCACCGACACCGACCACACCCTCGACCGCGACTCCGCGGACGCCGTGCTGGACGAGATCAACGAGCGCGCCGTCGAGGAGGCGCTCCTGCTCCAGGAGGCGCACGGCGGCGAGGTGACCGTCATCGCGATGGGTCCCGACCGCGCGACCGACGCCATCCGCAAGGCGCTGTCGATGGGCGCCGACAAGGCCGTCCACGTCTCCGACGAGGCGCTGCACGGCTCCGACGTGCTCACCACCGCCAAGGTGCTGGCCAAGGCCATCGGCACGGTCGAGGGCTTCGACCTCGTCATCGCGGGCAACGAGGCCACCGACGGCCGCGCGGGCGCCGTGCCCGCCATCCTGGCCGAGCTGCTGGGCCTGCCGCAGGTCACCCAGGTCCGCAAGCTCACCGTCGAGGGCGGCACGGTCAAGGCCGAGCGCGAGACCGACGAGGGCGTGGCGCACCTGGAGGCGAGCCTGCCCGCCGTGGTCAGCGTGACCGAGAAGATCAACGAGCCGCGGTACCCGTCCTTCAAGGGCATCATGGCGGCCAAGAAGAAGCCCGTGAGCACGCTCACCGTCGCCGACCTCGGCCTGGACGCGGGCGAAGTGGGCCTGGGCGCGGCCTGGACGCAGGTGCTGGAGGCGGCCCCGAAGCCGCCGCGCAGCGCCGGCCAGCGCGTCGAGGACTCCGGTGACGGCGGCGCCAAGATCGCCGAGTACCTGGTCGGCCAGAAGCTCATCTGAAGGCGAGGAAGCGAATGTCTGAAGTACTGGTCCTCGTCGACCACGTCGACGGCGAGGTCAAGAAGGTCACCTTTGAGCTTCTATCCGCCGCGCGCCGTCTCGGCGACCCGGCCGCGGTGGTGGTCGGATCGCCCGGCACCGCGGGCAAGGTGAGGGAGTCCCTGGGCCGCTACGGCGCGACCAAGGTCTACGCCGTGGAGTCCGAGGACGCCACGAACCTCCTGGTGACCCCGAAGGTGGACGCGCTGGCGACCATCGCGGGCACCGCCTCCCCGGCCGCCGTGCTGGTCTCGGCGACGCTGGAGGGCAAGGAGGTCGCCGGCCGGCTGGCCGTGCGGCTGGGCTCCGGCCTGCTCTACGACGCCGTCGACCTCGACGGCGAGGGCGTCGCCACCCAGTCGGTCTTCGGTGGCGCCTACGTGGTCAAGTCGAAGGTCAGCAACGGCACGCCGGTCATCGCGGTGCGGCCCGGCGGCGTGGAGGCCGAGGAGGCACCCGCCGAGGCGGTCGAGGAGACCGTGGAGCTGCCCGCCGCCGACCCGGCGAAGGTCACCCGCGTCACCGGCCGCGAGCCGGTCGTCGGCGGCGACCGGCCGGAGCTGACCGAGGCGTCGGTGGTCGTGTCCGGCGGCCGCGGCGTCGGCAGCGCGGAGAAGTTCGACGTCGTCGAGAAGCTGGCCGACAGCCTCGGCGCCGCGGTGGGCGCCTCGCGCGCCGCGGTCGACTCCGGCTACTACCCGCACCAGTTCCAGGTCGGACAGACCGGCAAGACGGTCTCGCCGCAGCTCTACATCGCACTGGGCATCTCCGGCGCCATCCAGCACCGGGCGGGCATGCAGACGTCGAAGACCATCATCGCGGTCAACAAGGACCCGGAGGCGCCGATCTTCGAGATCGCCGACTTCGGCGTGGTCGGCGACCTGTTCAACGTCGCGCCCCAGCTCACCGAAGAGGTGGGCAAGCGCAAGGGCTGACACCCGCGTCTGGAGGAGGGCCGTCCTGTCTACACGGGGCGGCCCTCCTCCCGCTCTCAGCCCGCACCTCGCCTTAACCGAGCCCTCACTGACGCGTCATCGGAACGACCTGCTCCCGGTCGCCGTGCGGTCGGTACACCAGAGCCATGACGCAGCCCCAACTGCTTGTCAGCACCGGTGACGCCGCTTCCGACGCGCCGCGCTACTCCCTGCTGGTCGCGCGTGACGGCGAGGAGGTCGTGGCCGCCCAACGCCTGCGTCACCAGGTCTTCGCGCAGGAGATGGGCGCCACCCTGCACACGTCCGTGCCGGGCCACGACGTGGACCGCTTCGACCCGTTCTGCGACCACCTCGTGGTGCGCGACGACCGCACCGGCGAGATCGTCGGCACCTACCGGATGCTGCCGCCGTCGGGCGCGGCGGAGGCCGGCGGGCTGTACTCCGACACCGAGTTCGACCTGTCCCGGCTCGACGCGCTGCGGCCGTCGCTGGTGGAGACCGGGCGCTCCTGCGTGCACCCCGACCACCGCAACGGGGCCGTGGTGTCGCTGGTGTGGGCCGGCATCGCCCGCTACATGCTGCTGTCCGGCCACTCGTGGCTGATCGGCTGCGCCTCGGTGCCGCTGCACGACGGCGGGTCGTTCGCGGCCGGCGTGTGGGACGTCGTGCGCGACAAGCACCACGCGCCCGACGAGTACCGGGTGGTGCCGCTGACCCCGTGGGACGTCGACGCGGTCGAGCGGCCCGCGCGGACCGTGCTGCCGCCGCTGCTCAAGGGCTACCTGCGGCTGGGCGCGTGGGTGTGCGGGCGGCCGGCGCTGGACCGCGACTTCGGCGTGGCCGACCTGCCGGTGCTGCTGGGCATGGACCGGGTCGACCAGCGGTACCTGCGGTTCTTCCTGGGGGAGGCGGCGTGAGCGCGCACCCGTGGATGCCCGTCTCGCCGTGCGGTGACGGGTGCGTGGACCGGTCGACGCCGTCGGTGGGCGCGTGGCGGGCGGCGTGGCGGGCGGTCTCGGCGCTGACCGCGCTGCTGTGCGGTGCGCCGGTGGCGGCGGTGGCGCTGCTGACCCGCGGCCGGTTCCGCGAGGCGTTGCTGCGCGGGTGGTTCCGGGTGCTGCTGGGCGCGTTCGGGGTGCGGCTGCGGGTGGTCGGGCCGGTGTTCCAGGCCAACCCGGGCCGCGGCGTGCTGGTGGTGTCCAACCACGTGTCGTGGCTGGACGAGCTGGCCATCGACGCCGTGCAGCCGATCCGGCTGGTGGCCAAGCGGGACATCCGCGACTGGCCCGTGCTGGGCCGCCTGATCACCGCCGCGCGCACGGTCTACCTGGACCGCGAGCGGCTGTCGCTGCTGCCCGGCACGGTCGCCGAGCTGGCCGCCGCGCTGCGCGGGGGCGCGGCGGTGGGCATCCACGCCGAGGGCACCACGTGGTGCGGCACGGCGTCGGGCCGCTACCGGCCGGCGCTGTTCCAGGCCGCGCTGGACGCCGGCGTGCCCGTGCGGCCGGTGGTGCTGCGCTACCTCCAGGGCGGCACCGGCACGACGCGCCCGGCGTTCGTCGGCTCCGACACCCTGCTGGACTCCGTGCGGCGGGTCCTGCGCGCCCGCGACCTGACCGTCGAGGTGCACGTGCTGGACGAGGTCGCCCCGGGCCGCGCCGCCACCCGCCGCGAGCTGGCCGCCCTGGTCCAGGCCGAGTCCGAGCGCGTCACCCTCACCGCCACCCCCCTCCCCCTCCCGCACCCCCTCCCCGCCTGACCCGCGCGAGTCGAACCCCCGGACCCGTCGTGTCGAACCTCCAGCACCCCCGAGTTCGACGTTCGCGGTCGAACCCGGGGGTCGCGAATGTGGAACTCGGGGGTCCCGAGCGTTCGACACGAGGGTCCTGGAGGTTCGACTCGCGCGGGAAAAGCGACTGCGGGGTGGTGCGGGTGCCGGATACCTTCGCCCGGTGGACTGGCTCAAGGTCAACCGCGACAACTGGGACGACCGCACGCGCGTCCACGCGGCCAGCGACTTCTACGACCTGGCGGGCTTCCGCGCGGGCGCCTGCACGCTGCGCCCGTTCGAGCCGGCCGAGGTCGGCGACGTCACCGGCCGCACCCTGCTCCACCTCCAGTGCCACATGGGCCAGGACACGCTGTCGTGGGCCCGGCGCGGCGCGCGCGTCACGGGCCTGGACTTCTCCGCCCCGGCCGTGGGCACCGCGCGGTCGCTGGCCGAGGACACCGGCCTGGCCGACCGCGCCCGGTTCGTCGTGTCGGACGTCCACGCCGCCCGCGAGGCCCTGGCCGGCGAGCGCTTCGACGTCGTCTACACCGGTGTCGGCGCCCTGGTGTGGCTGCCGGACCTGGTGCGGTGGGCGCGGGTGGTGGCCGACTCGCTGGTCGACGGCGGCTTCCTCTACCTGGTCGAGTTCCACCCGCTGGCCGACCTGCTCGGCGACGACGGCCGCACGCTCCAGGACGACTACTTCCGCGCCGACGGCGAGACCTACGACCACCCGCACACCTACACCGACGGCCCGGAGCTGACCCGCACGCGCTCGGTGCAGTGGCAGCACGGGCTGGGCGACGTGGTCACCGCCCTGGCCGGGGCGGGGCTGCGCGTCGACTTCCTGCGCGAGCGCGAGACCACGCTGTTCCGGCGCTACCCCGTGCTGGAGCGGACCGGCACGGGCGAGTACCGCTTCCCACCGGGCCACCCGCGGCTGCCGATGCTGTACTCGTTGCGCGCCACCAGGTCCGGCTGATCACCGGTCGGTTCGCCGGGCGAGCAGGGCGGTGGTCTCGCACCGGGCGCGCACCCCGCCGCCCAGCGACCCGACCACCACGCGCAACTCCCGCAGCAGCCCGGCGAGCCGTTCGGGCCCCAGGCGCAGGTGGTCGCTCACCGTCGACGCCAACCCCGTCCACTCGTCCGCGGTCAGGGTGCGCTCCCACCGGTACACCCGGCGCACCGCCGGGGAGAACGCGGCACTGCCCGCCACCGGGTCGGGCAGGGGACGGGGCCGCGGGCGCCAGACCCCGGCGACCTCCGCCATGCGCCCGTCCACCTCGACCCCCAGTACCGGCAGCCCCCGCCCGACCAGGGCCGCGGCCACCTTGCCGGTGCCGCACCCGACGTCGAGCACCCGCGTCGGGCCGACCGCCACCAGGTCGTCGACCAGCGCCGCCGGGTAGCCGGGGCGGTAGCGGTCGTACCGCCGGGCGACCGAACCGAACGACTCGGCCCGGGTGCGGTCCCGGTGGAGTTCACGATGTGCCACGAACCGACGATATGGGCAACGGGACCGTCCGGCCCGCGAGGTCGAGGAGTTCCCGACCGACGGCGGGGAGCGTGTCAGGGCACCGGGCGATCGTTGTCGCCATGACCGCCGCGCCGCCGGCCGCCACCGACCGACGGGCGGTTCCGGGCGGGCAGCGTCACCAAGAGCTTCACCGCGACCGTGGTGCTGCAACTGGTGGCCGAGGGTCGGTTCGGCCTGGACCGCCGCATCACGACGCGGATGCTGCCGGGCCACACCAGCGGGCTGTTCAACTACACCGGCGAGTACCACCCCGACGGCACGATTGCGCCCGGCATCCCCGCCACCGGGAAGGACTGGGTGGACAACCGGTTCCGCACCTACCGGCCCGACGAGCTGGTGCGGGTGGCCCTGGCGAAGCCGGCGCGGTTCGAGCCGGGGACGGGCTGGAGCTACTCCAACACCAACTACACGGTGGCCGGGCTGCTCGTCGAGGCGGTCACCGGCCGCCCGTACGCCGACGAGGTGCGGCGCCGCGTCTTCGAGCCGCTGGGCCTGCGGGGCACCGTGCTGCCGGGCGCCTGGTCGGGGCTGCCCGGCCCGCACTCCCACGGCTACTACCGCTACCAGGACGGCGGCGGGTGGAAGGTGGTCGACGTCACCCGCCAGAACCCCTCGCTGCTGTTCGCCGCCGGCGACGTCATCTCCACCACCGAGGACCTGCGCACGTACTCCTCCGCGCTGCACGGCGGCAGGCTCCTGCCGGCCGGGATGCGCACCCCGCAACCGAAGAGCGGCGCCTTCCGCTACGGCCTCGGGGTGTTCGTGCAGGACCTGGCCTGCGGCGTCACCGTCCTGCACCCGGCGACCGGCTCCGCGCAGGTGCTGCCGGGGCTGCTCGACGCGGTGTTCTGCGACGGGCGGACCGCGGCCTGACCGGACAGACGAGGGCGGGCACCGCCGCCTGGTTCCCGATCCCGAGCCCGCACGGTCACCGACCGTGCGGCCCGGTCGTCCGCCGACTGGCTCTGGGAACAGCCGGGAACGCTGTGTGCCGGGTCCGCGGTGACCCACACGGTCGCGCCGCTGGAGGTCGTGGTCCGGTAGCGGTCGGACCCCTCGATCGCAGTCCAGTAGGAGCACTGCCACGTCCCCCACGTACCGACCTGGGTACCGCCGGAGGGTGCGTCCCACAGGCTCGTCGAATTCGCCACCACCTGGCGTGTTCCCGCTTCCCGCAGCTCGCGACGCCTCCGCGCGACGGCCCGGCTTGACCTCCACCGGGGTGGAGGTTGAACCATTGGGCGGTGAAGACGACGGGGACCCCCACCGGCAAGAGCAACCTCTGGACCGCCGAACGGAGGGGTCCCACGGTCGGCGTGGTGCTGCTGGTCACCCTGCTCGCGTTCGAGAACATGGGCGTCTCCACCGCCATGCCGCGGATGGTCGCCGACCTCGGCGGCAACGACCTCTACGCCTGGCCGTTCCTGGCGTTCCTGGCCGCCAGCGTGGTGGCGACCGTGCTGTCCGGCCGGTTGAGCGACCTGCGCGGCCCCCGCCCGTCCCTGCTGGTCGGCCCCGCGCTGTTCCTGGTCGGCCTGCTCGTGGCCGGCGCCGCGCGGGACATGGGGCTGCTGCTGGCCGGGCGCGTGCTCCAGGGCCTGGGCGGCGGGGCCCAGGTCGTCGCCATCTACGTGCTGATCGCCCTGGTCTACCCCGAGCGGGACCGGCCGGCCGTGTTCGGCCTGCTCGCCTCCGCCTGGGTGGTGCCCTCGCTGGTCGGCCCGGCGCTGGCCGGGTGGCTGACCGAGGTGCTGAGCTGGCGCTGGGTGTTCCTGGGCCTGGCGCCGTTCGTGCTGGTCGGGGTGCTGCTGCTGGTGCCGGTGCTGCGGGAGCTGCCCCCGCACACCCCCGACCGCAACACCCGCCGCGGGCTGCCGGCGGCCGCGCTGGGCGCCGGGGTCGGGGTGGCCGCGCTGAGCTGGGCCGCGCAGCACCCGCGCGGGCTGAACCTGCTGGTCGGCGCGGTCGGCCTGGTGGTGCTGGCGCCCGCCCTGCGGGTGCTGCTGCCCAAGGGCACGCTCACCGCCCGGCCCGGCCTGCCGATGACGATCCTGGCCCGCGGCCTGCTCGCCGGGTCGTTCTTCGCGGTCGAGGCGTTCATCCCGCTGACCCTGACCGCCGTGCACGGCTACTCGGCCATCGCGGCGGGCATCCCGCTCACGCTCAGCGCGCTCGGCTGGTCCGCGGCCGCCTGGTGGCAGTCGCGCAAGCCGGACGTGCCGCGCGAGAAGTTCGTCCGCTGGGGGTTCGCGCTCAGCGCCGCGGGCATCTGCGGGGTGACGCTCATCGCACCCCCGTGGGGTCCGGCGTGGGCCACGCCGCTGCTGTGGGCGGTCGGCGGGGCCGGCATGGGGGTGGCCATGTCGAGCCTGAGCGTGCTGACGCTGGCCGCGTCCTCCGACGTGGACCGGGGTTTCAACTCCTCGGCCCTGCAGATCAGCGACATGCTGGGCTCGGCGCTGCTGGTCGGCCTGGGCGGCGTGCTGGTCACCGCCGTCGCCTCCGCCACCGCCCCGACGGCCGCGGTGGTGCCGTTCGACCTGCTGATGGCGGGGCTGGCGGTGCTCGGTGCGGTGCTCGCGGGACGGCTGCGCCCGGCTACCCTGGACGACTGATGGCCTACTTCGACCACGCCGCCACGACCCCCGTGCTCCCCGAGGCGATCGAGGCGATGACGCGGGCGCTGTCCACCACGGGCAACGCCTCGTCGCTGCACACCTCCGGGCGGCGGGCGCGGCGCGCGGTCGAGGAGGCCCGCGAGGACGTCGCCGACGCCCTGGGCGCCCGCCCGTCCGAGGTGATCTTCACCAGCGGCGGCACGGAGAGCGACAACCTCGCCGTCAAGGGCGTCTACTGGTCCCGCCGCGCGGCCGGCCGCAAGCGGGTGGTGGCCTCCTCCGTGGAGCACCACGCCGTGCTGGACGCGGTGCAGTGGCTGGTCGACCACGAGGGCGCCGAGGTGACCTGGCTGGAGCCCGACGGGCTGGGCCGCGTCCGCCCCGAGGCGCTGGCCGACGCGCTGGACGACGACGTCGCCCTGGTCACCGTGATGTGGGCGAACAACGAGGTCGGCACGATCAACCCGGTCGAGGAGCTGGCGGCGCTGGCGGCGGGGCGCTCGGTGCCGTTCCACACCGACGCGGTGCAGGCGCTGGGCGCGGTGCCGGTCGACTTCACCGCCTCCGGGGCCTCGGCGCTCACGCTCACCGGCCACAAGATCGGCGGCCCGTACGGCGTGGGCGCGCTGCTGCTCGGCCGCGACGTCGCCACCACGCCCCTGCTGCACGGCGGCGGCCAGGAGCGCGAGGTGCGCTCGGGCACGCTGGACGTGCCGGCGATCGCCGGTTTCGCGGCGGCGGTGCGGCACGCGGTGGACCACCGGGAGCGCGCGGCGGCCGAGCTGGCCGCGCTGCGCGACGAGCTGGTCGAGCGGGTCCGCGGCGTGGTGCCGGACGTGGCGGTGAACGGCGACCCGGTGCACCGGCTGCCGGGCAACGCGCACCTGACCTTCCCCGGCTGCGAGGGCGACAGCCTGCTGATGCTGCTCGACGCCAGGGGCATCGAGTGCTCGACCGGTTCGGCGTGCACGGCCGGGGTGGCCGAGCCCAGCCACGTGCTGCTGGCCATGGGCGTGGACCCGGTGGCGGCGCGCGGGTCGCTGCGGTTCTCCCTGGGCCACACCTCCACGCGGGCCGAGGTGGACGAGCTGGTCGAGGTGATCGGCCCGGTGGTCGAACGCGCCCGCACGGCGGGCATCGCGGGCTTGAAGCGGACGAAGGCGGAGGTGTGACGGGCATGCGGGTGCTGGCGGCGATGAGCGGCGGGGTGGACTCCGCCGTGGCTGCGGCGCGGGCGGTGGAGGCCGGGCACGACGTGACCGGCGTGCACCTGGCGCTGTCGGCGAAGCCGGGCACCCTGCGCACCGGCGCCCGCGGCTGCTGCACCCTGGAGGACGCCCGGGACGCGCGGCGCGCGGCGGACGTGCTCGGCATCCCGTTCTACGTGTGGGACTTCGCGGAGCGGTTCACCGAGGACGTGGTGGAGGACTTCGTCGCCGAGTACGCGGCGGGCCGCACGCCCAACCCGTGCCTGCGGTGCAACGAGAAGATCAAGTTCGAGGCGCTGCTGGACAAGGCCGTGGCGCTGGGCTTCGACGCGGTGTGCACCGGCCACTACGCCCGGCTGGCCGTGGTGGACGGGCGGGTGGAGCTGCGCCGGTCGGCCGACGAGGGCAAGGACCAGTCCTACGTGCTGGCGTCGCTGACCCGCGAGCAGCTCGCGCACGCGATGTTCCCGCTGGGCGGGTCCACCAAGGCCGAGGTCCGCGACGAGGCGGCCCGGCGCGGGCTCCAGGTGGCGCGCAAGCCCGACAGCCACGACATCTGCTTCATCCCCGACGGCGACACGCGCGGCTTCCTGACCCGGCGGCTGGGCGAGCAGCCGGGCCTGCTGGTCGACGACGCCACCGGCGCCGTGCTCGGCCGCCACGCCGGCGTGCACGAGTTCACCGTGGGCCAGCGCAAGGGCCTGGGCATCGACGCGCCCGCACCGGACGGGCGGCCCCGCTACGTGCTGTCGCTGGAGCCGGTGACCGGCACGGTCCGGGTCGGCTCGGCCGAGCGGCTGCGGGTGACCGAGATCGTCGCGCGGCGGCCGGTGACCCGGGTCGAGTTCACCGGTCCGGTCGAGTGCGTGGCGCAGGTGCGCGCGCACGGCGGCCTCGCGCCCGCGGTGGCCGAACTGGTCGGCGACGAGCTGCTGGTGCGCCTGCGCGAGCCGCTGACCGGCGTCGCCCCCGGTCAGGCGGTCGCGGTGTACCGGCCGGACGCGGCGGCGGGCGACCTGGTGCTGGCCAGCGCCACCATCAGCTCGACGGGTTGAGGGATTTTTGTCGGGGCGGCCTGCAAGACTGCGGGTGTGCCGCATGACAACGCACGACGCCGCCGCACGCTGGCGGACGTCGAAATCCGGGTGGGTGTGCTGGGGAGCAAGGTCGACCACCCGTCCGCGCAACGCCTGACGGCCGAGCAGCACGAGCGGCTGCGGGCCGAGGCGCGGACGTTGCAGTGGGTCGTCCGGGAGCGCCGGCACCGGGCCGAGTGGGCGGACCTGCTGGCCCGGGTCGAGGTGCTGGTGGAGCGGGTGGAGCAGTTGGCGCCGGTGGTCGAGGTCGACGTGCCGGCGCAGGCGCGGGGTGAGGACGACCGGGTGGTGGGCGAAGGCCCGCGGCCGGTGGTGTTCTGCCCGCCGGGCCGGGGACGGGACCGCTAGCGGGCGGTCGGGCGCCGCGGGGCCGGGCGGTCCCGCGGCGCCCGACCCGCGGCGTTCACGGCGTCTGATCCGGGTGCCCACCTGCGGCGTTCGCCCGCACGAGTCCTTGCCCGCGAGCGCTCAGGGCGTCCAGTCCGTGTTCGCCCCGCACAGCACCACGCAGGGCCGCTCACCAGGCACCCGACCGGCCAGCCAGGCCGCGAACGGCACGGCCGCCGCCGGTTCCACGGCCAGCCGGAACTCCTCCCACAGCCGGTCGCGGGCGGCCAGCAGCTCGGCGTCCGACACGAGCACCGACCGCACGTCGTGCGCGGCCAGCACCCCGAACGGCACCTCGCCGACCCGCGTGGCGCCCAGCGCCGACGCCGCGACCGAGTCCACCTCCGAGTCGACCGGCTCACCCGCGGCCAGCGCCCGGTGCAGGGCGCAGCACCGCTCCGGCTCCACCGCGACCACCACCCGCCCGTCCGCGCCGAGCGCCGTGCCCGCGGCCAGCCCACCCCCGCCGACGGCCACCGCGATGGCGTCCACGTCCGGCGCGTCCGCCACGACCTCCCGCGCGAGGGTGCCCTGACCCGCGACGACGTCGAGCGAGTTGTACGCCTCGACGTAGTGCCCCGGCGCCTCCCGCGCCGCCAGCACGGCCTCGCCGTAGGTCTCGCCGTGCCGGACCAGCTTCGCGCCCGAGGCTTCGATCCGCCGCACCTTGCCCTCCGGCGCGCCCACCGGCACGAACACGGTGGCGTGCAGGCCGAGCAGCCGCGCGGCCTCGGCGACGCCCAGGCCGTGGTTGCCGCCGGACGCGGTGACCACGAGGTCGGGCGACCCGGCGGTGAGCAGGGCGTTCAGCGCGCCGCGCAGCTTGAACGAGCCGGTGAGCTGGAGGTGTTCCAGCTTGAGCACGAGCGGTCGGCCGTCGACCTCGGTGCGCCACAGGGGCGTGCGGCGGGCGTAGGGGCGGATGCGGTCTGCGGCGGCGGCCACGTCAGCGGTCATGCCCACCAGGATCCTCTCACCCGGTCATCCACCTGAACGCGCCCATCACCAGCGTCACCGCGCCGACGACGAAGCACAGCAGGACGACGACCAGGCCGAGTAACACCAGCACGTTGGCCACCGGCGAGGAGTCCCGGTCGTCGGCGACCACCAGCTCCCGGCGCAGCTGCTCGGTGGCCTCGGCGTGCAGCGCCACCAGCCGGTCGCGGGCGGTCCGCGTCGCCGCGGCCTCCTCGCCGCCGGTCCAGTTCAGGGCGGCCAACCGCGCCATCGGGGTGCGGTAGGCGCGTTCGAACGCCGCGACCTCGGCCTCGTCGCGCTCCTCGGCCAGGTAGCTCCACCTGCCGGCCTGGGCGGCGTCGCCGAGCAGCCGGTACACCTCGGCCAGGCGTTCCCGCAGGTCCAGCCGGTCGGGGAAGCTGGTGACCAGCCCGACCAGCCGCTGCCTGGCGCGCAGCACGCTGGCCAGGTCACCGCGTCCCACCTCTTCGGCGGCCCTGCGCAGCGTCACCTCGACAGGCATGGACCACATCGTCCCAGCCCGTGCAACCGTAGGATCGGTCGGTGATCGCGGTGTCGGTGGTGGCCTTCGGCCTCGCCTGGTGGCTGGGGCTGTACCTGCTGGCGAGGGACCCGCGCAAGCGGTTGCTCCGCCGCGCCTCGGCCGGGTTGCTGGCCTACGCCCTGGTGCTCGTGCTGCCGGTGCCGGCGGCGGCGATGGCGGTGCCCGCGGTGGCGTGGACGGGCGCGGTGGTGTGCTGGCTGCCCGAGCGCTACGACCGCTGGTGGCGGTACAGCGCGCTGCCGCTGCTGGTGGCGGCGTGGTTCGCACCGCCGGTGGTGCTGGTGCCGCTGGCCGCCGCGGTGGTGCTGTGCCTGCGGTTGCGGCGGGCGCTGCTGCTCGCGGCGACGGTGATGTTCGGGCTCAGCTCCGCCGCGCTGCTGCTGGACGTGCTGCCGCGGGTGCTCGTGCTCGCCTCGGCCGGGGTCGACGTGCTGCTGTTCGGCGTGGTCGTGGCGGTGGCCGACGCGTTCGACGAGGGCGAGGCCGTGCGGGCGGACGCGGTGCGGTCGCTGATCACCTCGACCGGGCTGGCGCTGGTGTTCGGCGGCCAGGTGGCGCTGTTCCTGGACGACCGGCTGGTGCCGCTGCTCTACGGCACGGTGGCCGCCGCGATCGCGGTGCAGGTGCTGGCGAACCCGCTGGCGCTGCTGGTGGACCGGGTCGCGGTGCCCGAGGTGGCGGACTCGCGGGCGGAGCTGCGCGACGCGGCCGAGGCGCTGCCCCGCCGGGCGCCGCTCGACCCGGCGGAATTCGTCAAGCTGACCAGGCGGGCGCTGAGCAATTACGGCGACCTGGGCAAGCTCGTCGCGAGCCCGTTGACGCAATTGCCGGTGATCGACGCCCGGCTCGCCGCGCGCGGCGCGTCCGACCAACCGCTGGAACGCGCCGCCGAGCTGAAATCCCTGCTGCTGGAGAGCATCCTGAGGCTCAAGCCGCGGGACGGCGGTTTCGGCACCAGCGACGAATGGCGTTACTACAACGCCCTCTACTTCTACTACGTGGCCGGCATCCGGCCCTACAGCAGGCGGACCAAGCGCGAGGACCTGGACCCGGACGCGCGGCGGGCGCTGGCGTGGTTCGTCGACCAGGTGCCCGAGCGGACGCTGCACAACTGGCAGAACGCCGGGGCCCGGTTGGTGGCCGAGGACCTGTCCGCCCAGGTCGTGCCGTAGGAATTGGCAGTCGTTGGCAGTGCCGGTGGTACCGCCGGCAGTGCTCCGGCGGGCAGTTTCGGTGCCATGACGACTGCCATGAAGACTCAGACGCTCCGCAACGACGGCCTGCTCCGCTTCGCCCTCCGGCTCGACGGCGTGGCCTCGGGCGGGTTGGGCGTGCTCGCCCTCCTGCTCGACCTCCCGCTCGGGTTGCCGAGGGGTTTGGTGGTGGGCCTCGGCATTTTCCTGGTGGCTTACGGGATCGGCGTTTTCCTGCTCGGCACGCGCCCGATCCGCCCATTGGTGGCGGTGGTGGTGATCGGCAATTCGCTGTGGGTGGTGGACAGCTTCCTGACCGCGTTCGCCGGCTGGTTCCCGGTGACCGGCTTCGGGGTTTTCCTGATCGTCGCCCAGGCCGTCGCCGTGACCGGTTTCGTCACGCTCCAGGTGCTGGGCCTGCGGCGCTCGGCCTGAGCGTCCGGCTCCGGCCGCGGAACTCCGCGACCACCTCGTCGCCCCGGCGCACGGTGATGTCGTAGATCCCGCCGCGGCCGAACCGGACCCGCTCCACGGCCTCCGCCACGAGTTCGTCCCCCGCCCGGACGGGGGCGATGAAGTCGATCTCCGCCTGCGCCGCCACGGTCACCGAGCCGTGGCGGTTGCACGCGCAGGCGAAGGCGGTGTCGGCGAGCAGGAACACGTAGCCGCCGTGCCCGATGCCGTGCCCGTTGAGCATCCGGTCGGTGACCGTCATGGCCAGCCGGGCGGTGCCCTCCCCGAGTGCGAGGGCCCGGATGCCGAGCGCGGTCGAGGCGGGGTCGTTGGCGAGCATGTCCGCGGGGTCCACGCGGAGCACCTTAAGGTTCGCCCCGTGCTGGACGTCATTCGCGCCGTGGGCCTGTTCGCCGTGACCAACGTCGACGACATCGTGCTGCTGGCGCTGTTCTTCGCCCGGGGCGTGCCGCCGTGGCGGGTGGTGCTGGGGCAGTACGCGGGGTTCGCGGCGATCCTGGTGGTGGCGGTGGCCGCCGCCCTGGGCGCGACCCTGCTGCCGCCGTCGGTGCTGCCGTGGCTCGGCCTGCTGCCGCTGGCCCTGGGCCTGAAGGCGGCGTGGCGGGCGTGGCGCGGCGGTGACGACGACGCCGAGCCGACGGCCACGGGCGCGTTGGGCGTCGCCGCCGTGACCTTCGCCAACGGCGGCGACAACATCGGCGTCTACGTGCCGGTCTTCGCCACCACCGGCATCACGCTCTACGTCGTGGTCTTCCTCGTGCTGGTGGCGGTGTGGTGCGCGGCGGGCCGCTGGTTCGCCACCAGGCCCGTGGTGGCCCGCGCCCTGAGCCGCTGGGGGCACGTGGTGCTGCCGGTGGTGCTGATCGCGGTGGGCCTGCTGATCCTGCTGGGCTAGCCGGTGAAGCCCTTGAAGATGGTGGTGAACTCGTACTGGCCCTGGGCGATGCCGCTGCACGTGGGCGAGATGGCGCCGCCCGCGCAGCCGCCGTTGTCGCGGCCGACCGACCAGAACGCCAGCAGGCCGATCCGGTTGCTGTTCGCCCACGTCACGAGCTTGCGGGCGTGGGCCTGGGTGAAGACCTTGCCGTTGAAGTTGCGGCCGATCATCGGGGTCACCCCGAGCAGCTTGCGCAGCTCCGCGTCGGACTTGGCGGGCCAGATCTGCTTGAGCTGCCGCAGCGTGCTCTCGGCCGCGGCGATGACGGCGTCGCCCCAGTCGGCGCGGGAGGTGCCGAACTCCATGGTCATGGGGTTGACCAGGACGGTGAGGCCCTTCGCCGCGGCGTTCTGCAGCACCTGCACCGAGTACGGGTCCATGCCGTAGTCGTCGCCCTGGACGCGCATGGTGTAGCTGATCGACGTGCCGCGCTCGGTCTGGAGCTTCTTCAGGGCGGTGTTGACCATGTCGTGCGGGATGGTGGCCTCGACGTCCACGTCCAGGTGGTTGCTGCCGACCGCGTCCAGGGACTTCTTGTAGGCCGCCAGCAGGGCGTCGGCGGTGGAGCAGGAGTACTCCAGGTACGGGCCCACGGCGCCGCCGGTGGCCACGATGACGTCGCCGCCGAGGGCCTTGAGCGCCCGCACGTCGTTGACGATCCGGCTGTCGGTGATGGGGATCGTGCCGCCCCAGGAGGGGTTGCAGCCGGTGCTGTCGGCGAGCGCGAAGCCGAGGGTGAACACCTTCTGACCGGTCGCCCGGGCCACGGACTCCAGCGACGGCGTCGGCATGGTGATGTCCACGTAGGGCGCGGATTTGGGGCTGCCGCCTGTCGGCGGGTTGTCGTCCGTCGTCGTGGTGGTGGTCGTGGTCGTGGTGGTCGTCGTGGTGCCGCCCGTGCAGGGCTGGCCGTTGAGCTTGCAGTTCTGGGGCAGGCCCGGGCCGTTGACCAGGAAGCCGAACGACGTGGCCGCGCCCGCCGCCAGGGAACCGTTGTACTCGCGGTTGGTGAACGCGTGGTGGGTGCCGCTGCTGGTCAGCGTCGCGTCCCAGTACGAGCCGGGCGCGGTGCCCGCGGGCAGGTCGAACTCGACCTTCCACCCGGACAGCGGCGCGGAGCCGGCGGTGACGGTGACCCTGCCCTGGTAGCCGGAGCCCCACGAGGAGTCCTGGGCGAACACCGCGGTCGGGCTCGGTGCGGCGCCCGCCGGTGCGGCCGCCAGCAGGCCGGCGGTCAGGACCGCGGTGGTGGCCGCCGCCAGCGCGGCCAGGACCTTTCGCTTCACCGACATCGCTGCTCCCGGGGAAGGGGTGGTGCGAGGACGTGGGGCGCGGCACGCCCCCGCACCACGGTCGCGGGCGGTGCCCCTCGCCACTGTCGGCACCGACAAGGTGACGGTATGTGGTCTGGACCAAGCCGTCAATGGGTCTAGACCTTTTGTCCGTACACGCCTCGCAACCCGTGAATGGGAGACTGTGCGGGTGGATGGACTGCCCTGGCCCGCCGGCGCCGCGACCGGCATCGGCTCGCTGCCCGGAACGGACCCGCTGGAAGCCGCGCGGATCGTGCTCGGCGAGCTGCCCGACCTGCCGCACCTGCCCGAGCTGCCCGCCCGCGGCGTCGGCGCGGACATGATCGGCCGCACCGCCGGCCTGCTGGTCGACCTGCCGGTCGAGGTGGTCCCCTCCGGCTACCGGACCGCCGCCCACCCCGGCCGCGACCACCGGCGGGCGGTGGACCTGCTGCGCCGCGACCTCGACGCGTTCGAGGAGGCCGCCGACCCCGCACCGCCGCGGGTGGTCAAGGTCCAGGCCGCCGGCCCGTGGACGCTCACCGCGAGCGTCGAGCTGCCGCGCGGGCACCGCGTGCTCACCGACCGGGGCGCGCTGCGCGAGTTCACCGAGTCGCTGGCCGAAGGGCTCAACCGGCACGTCGCCGAGGTCGCCAGGCGCACCGGCGCGCGGGTCGTGGTGCAGCTCGACGAACCG
Source organism: Saccharothrix syringae (assembly GCF_009498035.1). Lineage (NCBI taxonomy): Bacteria > Bacillati > Actinomycetota > Actinomycetes > Pseudonocardiales > Pseudonocardiaceae > Saccharothrix > Saccharothrix syringae. The sequence goes on along the minus strand of NZ_CP034550.1, from coordinate 9,641,501 downwards.
GCGCTGCCCGCCGTGCTGGCCGGCCTGCTGCCCACGCCGTCCAAGCTCGGCACGGTCCCGCCCGTCCCCGAGCCCGAGGCCCGCGCCACCCTCCAGGCCGTCGTCGAGGCGCTGGACGCCGACGTCGTCGTGCACTGCTGCGCCCCGCGCCCGCCGATCGCGCTGATGCGGGGTGCCGGCGCCCGTGCCGTCTCCTTCGACGTCACCGCGCTGGACGAGTCGACCTGGGACGAGATCGGCGAGGCGTGGGAGGACAAGACCCCCCTGTTCCTGGGCCTGACCCCCGCGGTCGCCCCCACCCACCCCACCTCCCTGAAGTCCCTGGCCCAACCGGCCCTGAACCTGGTGGACCGCCTCGGCTTCCCCCGCGACCTGCTGGGCACCCTGGCCGTGCCCACCCCCACCTGCGGCCTGGCCGGCGCCAACGCCACCTGGCTGCGCCGCGCCCTCTCCCTGACCCGCGACCTGGCCAAAGCCTTCACCGAACCCCCGGAAACCTGGTAACCGCGCGAGTCATGCACCCAACCCGCGCGTGTCATGCGTTCAGACCTCGCGTGTCATGCGCTCGCGCCCCCCGAATTCGACGTTCAGCGCTCCGAAGTGGTCCTGAATGTCGAACTCGGGGGTCCTGAGCGCATGACACGCCGGTCCTGAGTGCATGACACGCCGGGGCTGAGTGCATGACTCGCGCGGGGTCAGGGGGTGGGGTGGACGCCGGTGGGCAGGGGGGCGGTGCGCAGGAAGTCGAGCAGGACGGTGCGGAAGGCGCGGCCGGCCGAGGTGGGTGCCACGTCGGTGCGGTGGGCCAGGGCGATGGTCCGGCTGGTGGTCGGCGTCAGCGGGGTGCCGTGCAGGGAGCGGGTGGCCAGCACGGTCGACGGCACGATCGCCACGCCCAGCCCGACCTCCACGAACCGCAGCACGGCGTCCATCTCGCCGCCCTCCACCGCGAACGACGGCTCGAACCCCGCGCCCCGGCACGCGGCCAGCGTGGTCTCCCGCAGGTCGTAGCCGGACCGGAACATCACCAGCGGGTGCTCGCGCAGGTCGGTCAACCGCATCCGGTTCACGCCCAGCGGCGCCGCCGAGGCCACCACCAGCTCCTCCCGCAGCACCGGCACCACGGTCAGCGCCCGGTCGGCGTCCGCGGGCGACACGATCACCAGCGCCAGGTCCAGGTCACCGGCCTCCAGCGCGGCCACCAGGTCCCGCGACCCGCCCTCGGTCACCGACACCCGGATGCCCGGGTAGGTGTCGTGGTACCGCTTGATCACGTCCGCGAACAGGCTGGCGCACAGGCTCGGCGTCGCACCCACCCGCACCCGCCCGCGCCGCAGCCCCACCAGCTCGGCCACCTCCAGCCGCGCGGTGTCCACATCGGACAGGATGCGCCGGGCCACGGGCAGCAGCGCCTCGCCCGCGGGGGTCAGCGCGACGTTCCCGCGCGCCCGGCTGAACAGCTCCGCGCCCAGCTCCTTCTCCAGGGCGTGGATCTGCTTGGACAGTGAGGGCTGCGCCACACGCACCTCCGCCGCGGCCCTGGTGAAGTGCCGCGTCCTGGCCACCGCCAGGAAATACGCGAGCTGTTGGAGCGTCATAGCCCCAGGCTATCCTCAGCCAGCCCACGATGTATTGGACGACTCGTCGCCGGGGTTCCTAGCGTCTTGAACCGTGGACACGATCGGGCTCTACCGCACCACGATCGGCAAAAAGGCCGTCATGGCGGTCACCGGCGCCGTGCTGCTGCTGTACGTCGTCGCGCACATGCTCGGCAACCTCACCTTCTTCTCGGGCGCGGCGGCGCTCGACGGCTACGGCCGGTGGCTGCGCGAGGTCGGCGCCGTGTGGCCGGTGCGCGTCGCGCTGCTGGCCGCCGTCGCCCTGCACTTCACCGCCGCCCACCAGCTGACCGTGCGCGCCCGCCGGGCCCGCGGCCGTTACGCCCACCGGCGCCCCGTCCAGGGCGGCTACGCGGCCCGCACCATGCGCTGGGGCGGCGTCGTCATCGCCCTGTTCGTGGTCTACCACCTGCTCGACCTGACGGCCGGGTGGCTCAACCCGCACGGCGTGCCCGGCGAGATTCACGCGAACGTGGTGGCGGACTTCCGGCACTGGTACGTGGTGCTGGCCTACACCGCCGCGGTCGTCGCCCTGGGCTTCCACATCCGCCACGGCGCGTGGAGCGCCACGCGCAGCCTCGGCGTCACCACCTCGCGCGCGATCGGCCTGACCCTGGCCGTGGTCGTCTGCGCGGGCTTCCTGTCCGTCCCCTTCGCCGTCTTCACCGGGTTGGTGAGCTGACATGCCGCACACGACGGGTTCCTACACCGAGGGCACCCCCATCGCCGACCAGCGCGCGCCGGTCGGCCCGATCGAGCACCGCTGGGACCGCCGCCGCTTCTCCGCGCGCCTGGTCAACCCGGCCAACCGGCGCAACCGCGAGGTGATCGTGGTCGGGACGGGCCTGGCCGGCGCCTCGGCCGCGGCCACGCTGGCGGAGCTGGGCTACCGCGTGCGGTCGTTCTGCCACCAGGACAGCCCGCGCCGCGCGCACAGCATCGCCGCGCAGGGCGGCATCAACGCGGCCAAGAACTACCGCAACGACGGCGACAGCGTGTGGCGGCTGTTCCACGACACGGTGAAGGGCGGCGACTTCCGCTCCCGCGAGTCCAACGTCCACCGGCTGGCCCAGATCAGCGCCGAGATCATCGACCAGTGCGTGGCGCAGGGCGTGCCGTTCGCCCGCGAGTACGGCGGCCTGCTCGACACCCGCTCCTTCGGCGGCGCGCAGGTCTCCCGCACCTTCTACGCCCGCGGCCAGACCGGGCAGCAGCTCCTGCTGGGCGCCTACCAGGCCCTGTCCCGCCAGGTCGCCGCGGGCCGGGTGACCACGCACCCGCGCACCGAGATGCTGGACCTGGTGGTGGTCGACGGCCGGGCGCGCGGCGTCGTGGTGCGCGACCTGGTGACCGGCGCGGTGTCCGCGCACCTCGCGGACGCCGTGGTGCTGGCCACCGGCGGCTACGGCAACGTGTTCCACCTGTCCACCAACGCCAAGGGCTGCAACGCCACCGCGATCTGGCGCGCCCACCGCCGCGGCGCGCTGTTCGCGAACCCGTGCTTCACCCAGATCCACCCCACGTGCATCCCGATCAGCGGCGACCACCAGTCCAAGCTCACCCTGATGAGCGAGTCGCTGCGCAACGACGGCCGTGTGTGGGTGCCGCGCGACCCGCACGACCGGCGCCCGCCCAACGACGTCCCCGAGGCCGAGCGCGACTACTTCCTGGAGCGCATGTACCCGAGCTTCGGCAACCTCGTGCCCCGCGACATCGCCTCCCGCGCGGCCAAGCAGGTCTCCGACGAGAAGCGCGGCGTGCACCTGGACTTCGCCGACGCCCTGGCCCGCCTCGGCCGGGACGCGGTGGAGCAGCGCTACGGCAACCTGTTCCAGATGTACCAGCGCATCACCGGCGACGACCCGTACGAGGTGCCGATGCGCATCTACCCGGCCGTGCACTACACCATGGGCGGCCTGTGGGTGGACTACGACCTGCGCTCCACCATCCCCGGCCTCTACGTCATAGGCGAGGCGAACTTCTCCGACCACGGCGCCAACCGGCTGGGCGCCAGCGCGCTGATGCAGGGCCTGGCCGACGGCTACTTCGTGCTGCCCGGCGTGATCGGCGACTACCTGGCCGACGCGCCGTTCGACCCCGTCACCGCGGACACCCCGGAGGTGGCGGACACCGCGTCGGAGGTGCGCGGCCGCCTCAAGTCGCTGCTGGCCGTGCGCGGCGACCGCACGGTCGAGTCGTTCCACCGCGAGCTGGGCCGCCTGATGTGGGACGAGTGCGGCATGGAGCGCGACGGGGCGGGCCTGCGCAAGGCGCTGGAGCGCATCCCGGAGCTGCGCGAGGAGTTCTGGCAGAGGGTGGCCGTCCCGGGCGGCCCGGACTTCAACCAGGAGCTGGAGAAGGCGGGCCGGGTCGCGGACTTCCTGGAGCTGGCCGAGCTGATGTGCGTGGACGCCCTGCACCGCACCGAGTCCTGCGGCGGCCACTTCCGGTCCGAGAGCCGCACCCCCGAGGGCGAGGCGCTGCGCGACGACGCCACGTTCGCCTACGTCGCCGCCTGGGAGTACACCGGCGTGGGCCAACCGCCCGTGCTGCACAAGGAAGAGCTGGTCTTCGAGCACGTCACCCCCACCACCCGGAGCTACGCGTGAAGCTGACCCTGCGGATCTGGCGGCAGAACGGCCCCACCGGGCGCCTGGTCGACTACCCCCTGGACGGCCTGTCGCCGGACATGTCGTTCCTGGAGGCGCTGGACGTGCTCAACGAGCGGCTGATCACCTCGGGCGACGAGCCGGTGGCGTTCGACCACGACTGCCGCGAGGGCATCTGCGGCGCGTGCGGCGTGGTCATCAACGGCCACGCGCACGGCCCCCAGCGCGCCACCACCGCCTGCCAGCTGCACCTGCGCCACTTCGCCGACGGCGACGTGGTGACCGTCGAACCGTGGCGCGCCGGGCCGTTCCCGGTGGTGCGGGACCTGGTGGTGGACCGGTCGGCGCTGGACCGCGTCATCGCCGCGGGCGGCTACGTCGGCGTGCCCACCGGCAGCGCGCCCGACGCCCACGCCGTGCCGGTGCCCAAACCCGCCGCGGACACCGCGTTCGAGGCGGCGGCGTGCATCGGCTGCGGCGCGTGCGTGGCCGCGTGCCCGAACGGGTCGGCGATGCTGTTCACTGCGGCCAAGACCACCCACCTGGGCGTCCTGCCGCAGGGACAGCCCGAGCGGTGGTCGCGGGCGCGGGACATGGTGGCCGAGCACGACGCCGCCGGGTTCGGCGGCTGCACCAACACCGGCGAGTGCGCGGTGGCGTGCCCCAAGGGCATCCCGCTGACCACCATCGCCCGCCTCAACGCCGATCTGCTGCGAGCGCACACCGGGCGCCGGACGTCGTAGTTCAATGGGGCCATGAGCTGGTTCCGCCGCCACCGTCGCCGCGAGCCCGACCCCGCGCCCGTCCACCTGCCCAACCCGGACGAGGCCGCGGCCGCGTTCTGGGCCGCGTGGGCGGAGCTGCTGCCGTCGGTGAGCGCCGCGCTCGGCGACGCCGAACCCGACCGGGTCGAGGAGCGGGTCGGCGAGCTGGTCGCCGGCCTGCACCCCGACCTCAGGTTCACCCTCGAACGCGGCCACCGCGCCATCTACGCGCTGGTCGTCACCGGCCAGGAGGACCCGCGGCTGCGGCCGTGGACCGACGCGTGGATCGCCGCCGCGCCCGCCGAGGACGTCATCTGGGAGTACCACGACTCGGTGCCGCCCGTGCCGGACCCGACGCTGGTCACCATCAACCTCGGCCCCCGGCGGCTGCGGCTGGCCGACGTGCGCGTGGTCGCCCAGGTCTCCGACGGCCTGGTCGACGTCGCGGTCTGGCACCCCGGTTTCACCGAGCTGGATGACGACGCCCGCCGGCGCATGACGTTCCTGCCCCTGGACGTCACGCTCGGTGAGCGCCTGGCGGGCGAACGACTCGGTCGGGTGGAGACCGCCGTCCTCGAACCGGTCGGCGCGATCGGCCTGCTGGAGTTCCGCGACCTGGTTCGGGGCATGGGTGAGGATCGGTCATGAAAATGTCGGACCCCCTGACTAGGCTTCCCCCGTGACCAGCGACGACTCGTTGAACCCGACCGACGCCTCCGCCGAGGGCGTCGAGGACGTGCCCGCGGGCGTGCGGGAGCGGCACGCCGCCCTCGCGGAGGTCGTGCGCGGCCACCAGTTCCGCTACTACGTCCTGGACGCCCCGACGATCAGTGACGGTGAGTTCGACGCGCTGCTGCGCGAGCTGGAGGCCCTGGAGCAGGCCCACCCCGGCCTGGCCACGCCCGACTCGCCCACCCAGCGGGTCGGCGGCACGTTCTCCACCGAGTTCACCGCGGTCGACCACCTGGAGCGGATGCTCAGCCTGGACAACGCGTTCTCGCGCGACGAGCTGCACGCCTGGTTCGAGCGGGTGCACAAGGAGGTCGGCGACGGCGCGCACTTCCTGTGCGAGCTGAAGATCGACGGCCTGGCCATCAACCTGCTCTACGAGCACGGGACGCTGGTCCGCGCCCTCACCAGGGGCGACGGCCGCACCGGCGAGGACGTGACGCTCAACGTCCGCACCCTGCGCGACGTGCCCGAGACGCTGACCGGCACCGCCGAGCACCCCGTGCCCGCGCTGGTCGAGGTGCGCGGCGAGGTGTTCTTCGCGGTGGAGGACTTCCTGGAGCTCAACGCCCGCCTGGTCGAGGCGGGCAGGCCGCCGTTCGCCAACCCGCGCAACACCGCGGCCGGCTCGCTGCGGCAGAAGGACCCGAAGGTCACCGCGTCGCGCAGGCTGCGCCTGATCTGCCACGGCCTGGGCAAGCGCGAGGGCTTCGAGCTGACCAGGCAGTCCGACGCCTACGAGGCGCTGCGCGCGTGGGGCCTGCCGGTGTCCTCGCACACCAGGGTGCTCACCACGTTCGACGAGGTCAACGCGCACGTCGAGTACTGGGGCGCCCACCGGCACGACGCCGAGCACGAGATCGACGGCGTCGTGGTCAAGGTCGACGAGGTCGCCTGGCAGCGGCGGCTGGGCAGCACGTCGCGCGCGCCGCGCTGGGCGATCGCGTTCAAGTACCCGCCCGAGGAGGCCACCACGACCCTGCTCGACATCAAGGTGCAGGTCGGCCGCACCGGCCGGGTGACGCCGTTCGCCGTGATGGAACCGGTGAAGGTGGCCGGCTCCACGGTCGCGCGGGCGACCCTGCACAACGCGAGCGAGGTCAAGCGCAAGGGCGTGCTCATCGGCGACCGGATCGTCATCCGCAAGGCCGGCGACGTGATCCCCGAGGTGCTCGGCCCGGTGGTCGACGCCCGCCCGGCCGACGCCCGCGAGTTCGAGATGCCCACCACCTGCCCGGAGTGCGGCCACGGCCTGCGCCCGATGAAGGAGGGCGACGTCGACATCCGCTGCCCCAACGCGGCCGGCTGCCCCGGCCAGCTGCGGGAGCGCCTGGCGTACCTGGCGTCGCGGTCGGCGCTGGACATCGAGGTCCTGGGCTACGAGGCCGCGGCGGCCCTGGTCGAGTCGGACGCGTACGGCGACGAGGGCGACCTGTTCTCGCTGGGCGAGGAGGAGTTGCTGGGCGTCGACCTGTTCCGGACCATCGGCGGGGAGCTGACGGCCAACGCGCTCAAGCTCCTGGACAACCTGGAGGCGGTCAAGCAGCGTCCCCTGTGGAGGGTCCTGGTGGCCCTGTCCATCCGCCACGTCGGCCCGACGGCGGCCCGCGCGCTGGCCCGGGAGTTCGGCTCGATCGACCGCGTCGTCTCCGCGTCGGAGGAGGAACTGGCCGCGGCCGAGGGCGTGGGCCCGACCATCGCCGCCGCGGTACGCGAGTGGGTCGAGACCCCGTGGCGGCAGGCGGTGGTCGAGAAGTGGCGCGCGGCCGGGGTGCGGATGGCCGAGGAGCGCGACACCTCGACGCCGCGGAACTTGGAGGGGCTGTCGATCGTGGTGACGGGGTCGCTGGAGGGCTTCTCGCGCGACGAGGCCAAGGAGGCGATCCTGGTGCGCGGGGGGAAGGCGGCGGGGGCGGTGTCGAAGAAGACGGCGTTCGTGGTGGTGGGGGAGTCGCCGGGGTCGAAGGCGGAGAAGGCGGAGCAGCTCAAGGTGCCGGTGCTGGACGAGGCCGGGTTCCGGGTGCTGTTGGAGCGGGGACCGGAGGCGGCCCGCGAGGTGGCGACCGTGACCGAGGACCCGACCCCGGACCCCACTGCTGCCGACGCGACCGCTGCCCCGGCTGTGGCTGCCGACCCGACAACCGAGCCCGCAACAGCCGAGGTCTGACCCGTCCCGTCACTGGATCGGGTGATCATCGGCCGAATGTGTACGAAAACGACCCCCTGCGCACTCGGTTGAAAAAGGAGGTCGCAACCAACCCCCGCCACGCAGTCAGGAGGCCCACCCGCCCACACCACCACCCACCCCACGCCGCCGGGCACCAGCCACCCCGGCCACCCGGCGCCGCCCCGGACCGCGCCACGACGGGACGCGCCACGACGGGACGGCCGGCCCCGCCGGCCCGGTGCCGGCAGCCAACGCCGCGCTGGACACGAGCCCGGTACCAGCCCCCGCCTCAGCGCTGGAGGCCAATCCCACGCCGGGCCCCGGCCCCATGCCGAGCCCCGGCCCCATGCTGGACCCTGGCTCGGCGCTGGTTCCGGCCCGCGCTGGACCCCAGCCCGGCGCGGATGCCAGCCTGGCGCGGACCCCAGCCAACCCGCCACCCGACGCCAGCCCCGCCACCGGACGCCGGCCTGGCACGGGACGCCGGACTGGTGCCGACCCCAGCCCGGCGCCGAATGCCAAGCTGGTGGCGAATACCCAGCCCAGCGCCCGGTCTTGGTCCCGGGCCACCTGTCCGTCCGGCGCTGAGCCCTCGCCTCGGCTCGGCCCTGTGCGCCACTTCGGCTTCGCGCCACTTCGGCCCCGCGCGAACACCGCGATCTTGGTGCCCTTTTCGTCCGGAGCCGGTCCCGCGCATGGACCCCCGCGCTCGCACGGATCCCAGCACCCGCAAGAAACCTCGCGCTCGCAAGGGCCCCGCACTCGCAAGGACCCCCGCGCTCGCAAGAATTCCCGCGCCCGCAAAGACCTCCGCGCCACGGGACCGACCGGATCACCCCGGAAACCGCACCACCCACTTCTTCTGCCAGGGCGTTTCCACGGCCCGCCGGTGGTAGTGGGCTCGCGTCCAGGCCACCGCCTCCGTCGACGGCACCCCCGCCAGCACCGCCAGGCAGGCCACCACCGTGCCGGTGCGCCCGATCCCGCCCCCGCACGCCACCTCGACCCGTTCCCCCGCCGAGGCCCGCGCGTGCAAATCGCGGATCATCTCCACGGCCCGCTCCGAGTCGCGCGGCAGCCGGAAGTCCGGCCACTCGACCCACTCGTGCGGCCAGGCGAACGAGTGGGCGCGCCGCATCCGCTCCGACCCCAGGTAGAGCCCGTAGTCGGGCGTCCCCTCGGGCGCGGGGTACCTCAGACCCCGACCGCGCACCACCGCGCCGTCGGGCAGCTCGATCGCTCCGGTCAACTTCATCCCCCCATCATGGCGATCCGCAGAAGTGCGGACGCGCACCGGTTCGGCACCCACCGCCTGCTCGCCCCCTTCCAGCCGCCGCGGTCTCGACGACAAGATGACAATCGGGGGCCTGCCCAACGATGTGGAGGGGAACCAGATGGCCGACGTCGTGGTGAGGTCCGCGCGGGAAGACGAGTGGGCGGCCGCCGGGGCCGTCACGGTGGCCGCCTACCGGGCCGACCGGCACGTCGAGAGCCACACCGGCGGTTACGCCGACGTGCTGGCCGACGCGGGCACGCGGGCCCGGCAGGCGGAGCTGCTGGTGGCCGTGGACGCGGACGGCGCGGTGCTCGGCACGGTCACCATCGCCCGCCCCGGCACGCCGTACGCCGAGGTCAGCCGGCCTGGCGAGGTCGAGTTCCGGATGCTCGCGGTGGACCCGCCGGCGCGCGGGCGCGGTGTCGGCGAGGCCCTGGTGCGGGCGGCGATCGCGCGGGCCCGGGAGCTGGGCGCGCGGCGGCTGGTGATGAGCAGTTCCGAGCGCATGGTCCCCGCCCACCGCCTCTACCTGCGGATGGGGTTCCGCCGGTTGCCCGAGCGCGACTGGCACCCGGTGCCGGGCCTGGACGTGGTCGCCTACGCGTTCAGCCTCGAACTCGCATGACCTCCTCGCGCAGCGCCACGTCCCGGGCCGCCCGCTCGTACAGCAGCTCCACCAGCGTCGAGTGGTCCAGCGACGCCAACCGGTCGCGCAGCTCCGCGTCCTCGGCGTCGGGCGGCGGCACGGTCAGGCCGCGGTCGAGCAGCACCAGGCCGACCGCCACGCAGTGCTTGCAGAAGAAGCCCTGCGACCCGTAGGGGCAGGAGCAGGTGCCCGTCAGGCGGTCGTCCCGCCACGCCAGCGACACCCGGTACGGTTCCCTGCCCTCCACGACCCCGTCGACGTGCCGGGAGAGGACGGCCAGCTCCACGACGGCGTCCCGGTAGGTCAGGCCCCGCCAGTACGACTTGGCGCCCGCGTGGTGTCGGAGCAGGGCCGGGGTGAGCGTCTGCATGGCGGTATCCAACACCGTGTGGTTCGGTGGGTCCCGTGCTCCAGGCGTGTCTGAACGGCGCCCGCACCCCGGGCAGCCACCCGAACCTGCCGACCACCCCCGACCAGCTGGCCGCGGCCGCCGCCGACTGCGCCGAGCTGGGCGTGTCCTCGTTCCACCTGCACCCGCGCGACGTGCTGGGACGGGAGGTGCTGGCGGGCCCCGAGGTGGCGACCTCGGTGTCGGTGGTGCGCGCCGCCGTGCCGCGGGCGGAGATCGGCGTGACCACGGGCGCGTGGGTCGTGCCCGACCCGGTGCGGCGGGCGGAGCTGGTGCGCGGCTGGTCGGGCCTGGCGGCGGGCCGCCCCGACTTCGCGTCGGTGAACGTCCACGAGGACGGCTGGCTCGCCACCGCCGCCGCCCTGCGCGACGCGGGTGTCGGCGTGGAGCTGGGCGTGTTCCACGAGCGCGCCGCCCGCGCCCTGCTCGACCACGGCCTGCCCGACGGCACGGTCCGCGTGCTGGCCGAGGTCCAGCCGGGTGAGGGGACGGCGCACGCCGACCGGCTGCTGGAGCTGCTGGCGGGCCTGGGCGCGCCGATCCTGCTGCACGGCGAGGACGACAGCGCGTGGCCGGTGCTCGACCACGCGCTCGCGCTGGGGCTCGACACCCGCATCGGCCTGGAGGACACCCTGCTCGACCGCGACGGCGCGCCCGCCGTCGACAACGCCCGGCTGGTGGCGCAGGCCCGGCGGTGAAGGGCTCCGCGACCGCGCGGCCGGCGGCCCGAACCCGGCGCCACACCGCGCGAACGCGTGGCCGGGCCCGGCGCGACCGCGCAACTGCGTGACCCGGCCCGACCCGACCGCACGACCGCACGACCGCGCGACCGCACGACCGCACGACCGCGCGACCGCACGACCGCACGACCGCACGACCGCGCGACCGCGTGACCCGAGCCGGGCGCTAAAACCCCGCGACCCCCGGCGCACCCCGGTCTACCCTGCCCGTCATGGTGACCACCGACCGACTGCTCGCGTTCGCGGCCATGTCGCTGCTGCTGATCGTGATCCCCGGCCCCAGCGTGCTGTTCGTGGTCGGTCGGGCACTGGCGCAGGGCCGCCGCACCGCGCTGATCACCGTCCTGGGCAACACCCTCGGCGCCTACGCCCTCGTGGTGGCCGTGGCGCTGGGCGTCGGGTCGGTGGTGGAGCGCTCGGCGGTCGTGTTCACCGCGTTGAAGCTGGTCGGCGCCGCCTACCTGGTCCACCTGGGCATCAAGGCGCTGCGCGAGCGCGGTTCGCTGCGGGCCGCGTTCGACGGCGCCGACCCGGCGCGCGGCGGCCTGCGCACGCTGTGGGAGGGGTTCGCGGTCGGGGTGGCCAACCCCAAGACCATCGTGTTCTTCGCCGCCGTGCTGCCCCAGTTCGTCGACCGGGCGCAGGGGCACGTGGTGGTGCAGATGCTGCTGCTGGGGCTGGTGTTCAACGTCATCGCGGTGCTGTGCGACAGCACCTGGGGCCTGGTCGCGGCCACCGCGCGGGACTGGTTCGCCCGCTCACCGCGCCGGCTGGCCCTGGTCGGCGGCACCGGCGGGGTGGCGATGATCGGCCTGGGCGTGACCGTCGCGGTGACCGGGCGCAAGGACTGACGCGGTCTGCCCCACCCACCGGGGCCGTTCCCCGGTGAGCGGGACCGGCGACCCGCCGGACCTAGTCCGGCAGCACCACGGCCACGATCCCCGCCAGGTGCGCCAACCGCGCCACCTCGGCCGCCCGGAACATCGGCCCGCCGGGCCGCCCCACCAGCAGCACCCGGTCCGGCTTGCCCAGCGGCGTGGCGGCCAGCTCCGTCCCCAGCTCGCGCCAGGTCTCCGGCACCCACTCGTCGTCGCCGTCGAGCACGGTCGCCCGCGCCAGCGGCAGCCACGGCGGCGACGGCAGCCTGGTCTCCGGCGCCGCCGACGACGCGGTCAGCCGGTGCACCAGCGCCCCGTCCCACGACACCACCACGGCCCACCCGGCCCGGATGATCTTCGGCACGCCCTCGGTGAACACCGCCAGCCCGTGCGCGGGCTCCTCCGCGACCTCCTCGACCAGCTCCAGCTCGCGGTGGGTGTCGAGCACCCCCGCGTACGGCCGCACCGCGTCCACCTCGACGCCCTCGATGGACTCCGCCGCCGTGATCAGCACGTCCGGCAGCCGGCCGGACGGCAGCTCCACCACCAGGTCGTCGACGGCCACGCCCGCGCCGCGCTCCACCACGTCCACGCTGAGTATGTCGGCCCCGATCTCGCCGAGCGCGGAGGCGACGGCACCCAGGGTGCCGGGGTGGTCCGGGAGCTGGACCCGGATCAGGAAGGACACGGTGCACGCCTCCAAGCTGGATGGACTCGCCGGCCGCTGATTCTCGCAGACGCAGCTTCGCTTTCCGACCCACCAGTGGCGTTGCGCACCGGTAAAATCGCGCACCCACGCGCGCGAGCGCGGGTAACCCGGTACGAGGCCACCCTGACCAGCCAATAGACTCGTCAGGTCCAGAATCCGAGAAAACCAGACCCCCGGGGGTTGACGAGGTGCCCAGCATCTCCCGCGACGAGGTCGCGCACCTGGCCCGCCTGGCGAGGCTCGCCGTCACCGACGACGAGCTGGACCTGTTCGCCGGCCAGCTGGACGTGATCCTGCAGTCGGTGGCCACGGTGGGCGACATCGCCACCGCGGACATCCCGCCCACTTCGCACGCCGTTCCGCTGACCAACGTGTTCCGCGAGGACGTGGTGCGTCCCAGCCTCGGTCAGCAGCAGGCGCTCGCGGGCGCCCCCGCCGCCGAGGACGGTCGCTTCCGCGTCCCCCGCATCCTGGGTGAGGAAGCATGAGCGACTTGATCCGCAGCACCGCCGCCGAGCTGGCGGCCAAGATCGCGGCCCGCGAGGTCTCCGCGGTGGAGGTCGCGCAGGCCCACCTCGACCGGATCGGCGAGGTCGACGGCGCGGTGCACGCGTTCCTGCACGTCGACGCCGAGGGCGCGCTGGCCGCCGCCCGCAGGGTGGACGACGACGTCGCCGCCGGCCGCGAGGTCGGCCCGCTGGCGGGCGTCCCGCTGGCCCTCAAGGACGTGTTCACCACCGAGGGCGTGCCGACCACGTGCGGCTCGAAGATCCTCGAGGGGTGGGTGCCGCCCTACGACGCCACGGTCACGCGCCGCCTCAAGGAGGCCGGCGTCGTGATCCTCGGCAAGACGAACATGGACGAGTTCGCGATGGGCTCGTCGACGGAGAACTCGGCCTACGGCCCGACCCGCAACCCGTGGGACACCGACCGCATCCCCGGCGGCTCCGGCGGCGGCTCGGCGGCCGCGCTGGCCGCGTTCGAGGCACCGCTGGCCATCGGCACGGACACCGGCGGCTCGATCCGCCAGCCCGGCTCGGTCACCGGCACGGTCGGCGTGAAGCCCACCTACGGCGGCGTGTCCCGCTACGGCCTGGTGGCGTTCTCCTCCTCGCTGGACCAGGCCGGCCCGTGCGCCCGGACCGTGCTGGACGCGGCCCTGCTGCACGAGGTCGTCGCGGGCCACGACCCGCTGGACTCGACCTCGATCGACGCGCCGGTGCCGCCGGTCGTGGCGGCCGCCCGCCAGGGCGCCAACGGCGACCTGTCCGGCGTGCGCGTGGGCGTGGTCTCGCAGTTCAGCGGCGAGGGCTACCAGCCGGGCGTGCTGCACAGCTTCGAGGCGGCCGTGGCGCAGCTCAAGCAGCTGGGCGCCGAGGTCGTCGAGGTGTCGTGCCCGAGCTTCGACTACGCGCTGCCCGCGTACTACCTGATCGCGCCGAGCGAGGCGTCGTCGAACCTGGCCCGCTTCGACGCGATGCGCTACGGCCTGCGCGTGGGCGACGACGCCACCCGCAGCGCCGAGGAGGTCATGTCGCTGACCCGCGAGGCCGGCTTCGGGCCCGAGGTCAAGCGGCGCATCATGATCGGCACCTACGCCCTGTCGTCGGGCTACTACGACGCCTACTACGGGTCGGCGCAGAAGGTGCGGACGCTGATCTCGCGCGAGTTCGACAAGGCGTTCGCCACGGTGGACGTGCTGGTCTCGCCGACCACGCCGACCACCGCGTTCCGCATCGGCGAGCGCACCGGCGACCCCATGGCCATGTACAAGGCCGACCTGTGCACGATCCCCGCCAACCTGGCCGGCAACGCCGCCATGAGCGTCCCCAGCGGACTGTCCGACGAGGACGGCCTGCCGGTGGGCCTGCAGATCATGGCGCCCGCGCTGCAGGACCACCGCATGTACCGGGTGGCCGCGGCCTACGAGGTGGCGCGGGACGCGGCGGCGGGCTCGCCGCTGATCCAGGGCGTGCCGCAGTTGGCGGGTGCCCGGTGAAGAAGGCGCGCACGCTCCTCGCCCTGGTCGGTGCCGCGGGTGCCGCGACCAGCGCGTTCTCCACGCTGAAGTCGGCCCGCGGCAAGAACGACAAGCTGGCCCTGGTCAACGCGGCGGCGAGCATCCTGGTGGCCATCACCGGCGCGGCGCTGGCCGTGCGGGGCCTGCGGAAGGACGGGAAGGCATGACGTCGGTCGACGAGCTGATGGACTACGCCGAGGTCGTCGAGCGCTTCGACCCGGTGCTGGGGTTGGAGGTGCACGTCGAGCTGCACACCAACACCAAGATGTTCTGCGGGTGCGCCAACCTGTTCGGCGGCGAGCCGAACACCCACGTGTGCCCCACGTGCCTGGGCCTGCCGGGTTCGCTGCCGGTGGTCAACGGCAAGGCGGTGGAGTCGGCGATCCGCATCGGCCTGGCGCTGAACTGCGAGATCGCCCAGTGGTGCCGGTTCGCCCGGAAGAACTACTTCTACCCGGACATGCCGAAGAACTTCCAGACCTCGCAGTACGACGAGCCGATCGCCTTCAACGGCTGGCTCGACGTGGCGCTGGACGACGGCGAGGTCGTGCGGGTGGAGATCGAGCGCGCCCACATGGAGGAGGACACCGGCAAGTCGCTGCACGTCGGCGGCGCGACCGGGCGCATCCACGGCGCCGAGCACTCGCTGCTGGACTACAACCGGGCGGGCGTGCCGCTGATCGAGATCGTCACCAAGCCGATCACCGGCACCGGCGCCCGCGCGCCCGAGGTGGCGCGGGCGTACGTGACCGCGCTGCGCGACCTGCTCAAGGCGCTGGACGTGTCCGACGTCCGGATGGACCAGGGCTCGCTGCGCTGCGACGCGAACGTGTCGCTGATGGCCAGGGGCGCGACCGAGTTCGGCACCCGCACCGAGACCAAGAACGTCAACTCGCTGCGCAGCGTCGAGCGGGCCGTGCGGTTCGAGATGACCCGCCAGGCGGCCGTGCTCGCGGGCGGCGGCCGGATCGTGCAGGAGACCCGCCACTTCGACGAGTCCACCGGCAGCACCTCCTCCGGTCGCACCAAGGAGACCGCCGAGGACTACCGGTACTTCCCCGAGCCGGACCTGGTGCCCGTCGCGCCGTCGCGCGAGTGGGTGGAGGAGCTGCGCGGGACGCTGCCGGAGCTGCCCTGGGAGCGGCGCCGGCGCGTGCAGCAGGAGTGGGAGCTGACCGACGCCGAGCTGCGCGACCTGGTCAACACCGGCGCGCTGGACCTGGTGGCGGCCACGGTCGAGGCGGGCACGACCCCGGCCGAGGCCCGGTCGTGGTGGGTGTCCTACCTGCCGCAGCAGGCCAACAACCGCGGCGTGGAGCTGGCCGGGCTGGCGATCACCCCGGCGCAGGTCGCGCGGGTGGTGGCGCTGGTGAACTCCGGTGAGCTGACCAACAAGATGGCCCGCGAGGTGGTCAACGGCGTGCTCGACGGCGAGGGCGAGCCGGAGGCCGTGGTCGAGGCGCGCGGCCTGAAGGTCGTCTCCGACGACTCGGCGCTGGAGCGCGCCGTGGACGAGGCGCTGGCCGCCCAGCCGGACGTGGCCGCGAAGATCCGCGACGGCAAGGTCGCGGCGGCGGGCGCGATCGTGGGCGCGGTGATGAAGGCGACCAAGGGCCAGGCGGACGCCAAGCGCGTGCGCGAGCTGGTGATCGCGCGCTGCTCCTGAGCACGAGCGCGTGAAGGGGGCGGGACCCGCGCGGTCCCGCCCCTTTTTCGAGCACCTGTCACGTTGTGCGGCGTGGCGACCGTTCCGGGCGGACGGACACCCGGGACTGTCGCGACGCGAGTGTCGCGACCGGATTCCAGCTCGGCCGGCCCGCGCGGAGCACCCTTATTGCGGATCCAGCATGATCGCATTCTGTTAACGTATTGCTCCGATCGGGTGGTAACACCTCCGTTGGATTGCTACCAGTGCTGGTCAGGCGTGCGCAAGATCACCTCTGAAGTAGCTCATAGTGAAATTTCCCCGCAAGGCTGCGTCCATCTGTGTCAGGCTTGAGTCCATTCGGTCGGTCGGGGGGCCGCCGAAGTGATCACCAGCAGAGGACAGACCCGCAGGGGTCCGTTGCAGGGGAGGGACAACGCATGCCCGGAACCGACCCGAAGCTCGTCGCCGAGATCGACCAGGTCGAGGACGCGCTCATCGAGGACATCGAGAACCAGATCGTCGACGCCGGGACCCCGGACGTCGTCGCCGGGCCCACCGACGTCGTCGACGGGCCCGTGACCGGGGTGGTGCTCGACGCGGGCGGGATCACCCCGCCCGTCGTCGTCGAGCCGGGCGACGACCCCCTGGTCAAGCCGATGGGCGGCCCGTACAAGCCCGCGGGCGGCGACGACCCGACGACCAACGGCGGCCCGTACAAGCCGGCCGACGAGCCGGCCGCGGCCACCACCACGAACTAGCCCGCAGCCCAGGCGGGTGCCGTCGGTCCCCGACCGGCGGCACCCGCTTGCTGTGTGTGATCTGATATGAGCGTGCCTGCGCATTCGTCCGGACCGGGGAGACGCGGGACCGGTCCCGCGGCGCGGCACGGCGCGGACCCCGAACAGGCCGTCGCGCTCGCCCGGGAGCTGCACCGCAGCGCGCTGGACGCCGCGACCGCCAACCGCTACCCCTCGGCCATCCGGCAGATGCGCCGCGGCCTCACCCTCCTCGACGTCCCGGGCATCAACCCCGAGCAGCGCCTGGAGGTCCGCACCCGCCTGCTGGCCACGCTCGCGTTCTGCCTGGCCGAGACCGGCAACGTCGACGACGGCCTCACCCTGCTCGCGGGCGTGGACGCCGAGCTGACCGCCCTGCGCGACGGGACCCTGCGGACCGTGCTGTGGACCAGGGTCAACCTCAACCGCGCCACCCTGCTGTGCCGGGTCGGCCGCATGGAGGAGGGCATCGCGCGGCTCGACGACGTCGTCGCCCGGCTGGAGGGCGTGGTCGCCCGCGGCACCGACCCCGAGGTCGTCGACCTGCTCGTGCTCGCCCTGTCCAACCGGGGCAACGCGCACGGCGAGGTGTACCGCGGCGACCGGGCCATCCGCGACCTCGACCGGGCGGCCGCCCTCGCCGACGCCCACGACCTGCCGCTGCGCGCGGCCATCGCCAAGCACGCGCTGGGCAACGCCGTGCAGCGCGCGGGCGACGTGCCGGCCGCCCTGCGCCACTACCACGAGGCCAACCGCGCCTTCCAGGAGCTCGAACCCGGCCTGCTGCTGCGCCTGCGCATCGACCAGGCCGAGGCGATGATCAGCGTGGGCCTGGCCGACGAGGCGGGCCGGCTGCTCGACGAGGTGCTGCCGGAGCTGCGCCGCGAGCGCATCGGGCAGGACGTCGCCGAGGCCGAGCTGCTCCGCGCCGCCGCCGCCCTCCAGGACGGCGACCTGGTGCTGGCCAAGCGCACGGCGGGCGCCGCCCAGCGCAAGCTCGCCCGGCGCGGCAGCCCCGCGTGGGCCGCGGTGGCGGGCCTGATCGCGCTGCGCGTGGACGTGTCCCGGGCGCTGGGCGCGCCCCGGCGGCCGACCGCGGCGGTGGTGGCGCGGGCGGTGGCCCTGTCCGGGGAGCTGGCCGCGCTCAAGCTGGCCGACCAGGCCGCGTTCGCGCTGGTCCTGGCCGCCCGCCTGGAGATCCGCCGCGGTGCCGCCGACCGCGCCGCCGAGCTGCTGCGCGGCGTGCCCGAACCCCGCCGCACCACCCCGATCGACCACCGGATGCTGCTGCGGCTGTGCCGGGCGGAGCTGGCGCTGGCCCGCGGCAACCGGCGCGTCGCCCTGGCGCAGGCCAGGGCCGGGCTGGCCGAACTGGGCCGGATGCGCGACCGGCTGGGCGACCTCGAACTGGTGTCCGGCACCGCCGTGCACGGCCGTGAGCTGGGCGAACTGGCCGTGCGGCTGGTGCTGCGCGGCGGCGACTCGGCGACCGACGCCAAGCGCCTGTTCACCTGGCTGGAGCGCACCCGCGCCCAGCTCTACCGGTACGACCCGGTCGAGTCCGGTGTGGACGCCGAGCTGGCCGAGCGGATCACCGAGGTGCGGCGGCTGAGCCGGGCCCTGCTGCGCGCCCGGCTGGACGGCCTGCCCACGGCCCGGCTGGAGGTGCTGCTCCGGGCCAGTCGGCGGGCCGCCAACCAGCTCGGCTGGGGCGCGGGCCCGTGGGGCACGCCCCGACCGGTCGTCGACGCCGACGAGGTGCTGGCCCGGCTGGGCGACCGGGCGATGGTCAGCTACGCCGTCGCCGACGACGAGCTGATCGCCGTGGTGCTGGTCGACGGCCGGGTTCGGATGGTGCGCCTCGGGTCGGCCGCCGAGGCCACCGAGGGCGCGCGCCGCCTGCACGCCGACCTCAACGCCCTCGCCCCCGACCACCTCCCGCCGCCGCTGGCCGAGGTGATCTCGACCTCCGCGCGGCGCCAGGCCGACAAGCTCGACCGGGTGCTGCTGCGCCCGCTGGCACCCATGGTCGGCGACCGCGAACTGGTCGTCGTCCCCACCGGCGCGCTGCACGTGGTGCCGTGGGGCGTGCTGCCCACCTGCGCGAACCGCCCCACCGCGGCCGCGCCGTCGGCCACCGCCTGGGTGTCGGCCACCCGCGAGGACCGGGACCCGGCCAACGGGGTGGTGCTGGTGCGCGGCCCCGGGCTGCTGGCCGCGCAGGGCGAGATCGAGCGGCTGGCCGACTACCACGCCGACGCCAAGCTGCTCGGCGTCACCGAGGCGCGGGTGGGCGCGGTGCTGGAGGCCCTGGACGGCACCCGGCTCGCGCACATCGCCGCGCACGGCGAGCACGAGCCGGAGAACGCCCTGTTCTCGCGGCTGGAGCTGGTGGACGGGGCCCTGTTCGCGCACGAGGTCGGCCGGGTGCGCCGGCTGCCGCACCAGGTGGTGCTCGCCGCGTGCGAGCTGGCGCTCAACCGGGTGCGGCCCGGCGACGAGCCGCTGGGGTTCGCCGGTGCGCTGCTGGCCAGCGGCGCCCGCACGGTGATCGCCGCGTCCAGCAAGGTCGGCGACCAGCCGTCGGCGGCCGCGATGGCGGACTTCCACCGCAACCTCGCCGGTGGCGCGTCGCCCGCGGTGGCGCTGGCGGACGCGGTCGCCGCGGACCCGCTGCGCCGCCCGTTCGTGTGCCTGGGCTCGGGCTGACCCGGGCCCGCTCGACCGGGGGAACCCGCTACCGCCGCCGCGAGGTCGGGGACCCCGAACCCGATCCCGCCGCGGCTCGGGCCGCGCCTCAGTCCCGGCCGCCGTTGCCGCCGTTCGGGGGTCGGACGATGATCACCACGCGGTCGTCGCTCGACACCGGCGTCCCGCCGGGCGCCTTGTTCACCGTCCCGGCCAGCACCGTCTGGTCGTCCAGCGCCACCATCGGCCCCAGCCGCCCGAACCCGTCCTCGCCCTCCATCGACACCTCGGGCTTGCCGGTGAACGCCCCGTCCGGCCCCATCGGCAGCGTCAGCGTCCCCGGCGTCCCCGAGGTCGCCAGCCACACCACGTCGGTCATCGACGCGCACCCGGCGATCCCGGGCCGCTCGGGCCACGACCAGGCCGGCGCGCCCAGCGGCTTGCCCGCCTCGACCCGGTACAGCACGTCGGCCGACGCGCCGGCGTCGGTCACCCAGGTCTTCGACCCGTCGCCCGACACGCACAGCCCGCCCGGCGACCGCAGCCCGCTCGCCAGCACCCGCGACCCCGCCGTCGGGTTGCCGCGCGCCGGCTGGCCGGTCCCGTCGATCCGCAGCACCTTCCCGGCCAGCGAGTTCGGGTCGGCGGCCAGCGCCGGGTTCCCCGCGTCGCCGGTGGCCACCAGCAGCGCGCCGGTGGCGTCGTAGGCGAGCACGCCCCGGTTGCCCGACGGCCCCTTCGGGATGCCCGTCAGCACCGGTTTCGGCACGTCGCCGGGCGCGACGCGCATCACCCGGTTGTCCGTCGCCGTGGTCACGTAGGCGTAGACCAACTGGTCCTCGGCGTAGGTGGGCGACAGCGTCAACCCGGTCAGCCCGCCGTCCGAGGTCGCGTCGACCTCGAACCCGGCCACCACGACCGGGTCGACGTCCTTGGTCACCCGCAGCAGCCTGCCGGTGGTCCGCTCGGTGGCCAGCGCGGTCACCACGCCGGTGGACTGGTTCACGTCCACCAGCGCCACCCCGGACACCGGTTCGAGGCACGTCGCGACCACGGCCGGGTTGAAGTCCTTGCACCCCTCCGGCGGCGGCACCGGCGTCTGCGACTGCCCGGGCTGCTGGCCCTGCGGGCTGCGGGGCAGTTCGCCGGGCAGCTCGGGCCGCGGGCCCGCCTGCGGCGTCAGCTGCTGGGCCGCGCTCCACTCGGCCGGCGCGGGCTGGTCGGGGAAGCTCGCGCAGCCGGCGGCCAGCAGGCCCAGGGCCGACCCGATCAGCACTCCACGCAGTCGAGACACGGCACCCAGGTTAGGCGCGCGGTCGTGAACGCGGGGTGAGCGGCACCTCCACGCCGTGCACCGCCCGGTGCACCGCGGCCGCCCGGTCGAGCAGCAGCTCCAGCTCCTCGACCACCACGCCGGGGTCCTCCAGCGGCAGGAAGTGCGTGTTCGGCAGCAGCCGCACCCTGGCCTGCGGCAGCGCGGAGACCGGGCCGAGCACGCCGTCCGGGCGCGCCAGCGGGTCGTACCGCCCGGCCAGCACGGTGGTGGGGCACGTCACGCCGCTCAGGTCCAGCCGGGGCGCGCGGGCCAGGGCCAGCGCCAGGGTGAAGTACCAGCGCCAGTCGTGCCGCAGGAAGTGCCGCAGCGCGGCCACGGCCGGGTTGGGCAGGTTCGGCACCGGCACCCGGTGCAGCACGCCGTCCAGCAGCGGCCCGGCCAGCCGCAGCGCGGTCGTCCCCGACACGCCCAGCAGGCGCCGCAGCGCGGGCGGCACGAAGGCGGGGCCGGCCGAGCCGGTGAACGCGTCGCCGGGCACGCCCGCGACCAGCATCAGCCCGTCGACCCGCTCGGGGTGGCGCAGCGCCAGCTCGGCGGCGACCGTCACGCCCAGCGACCACCCCACCACCACGCACCGCTCGACCCCGCCGTCGTCGAGCACGGCCAGCGCGTCGGCGACGTGGTCGGCCGGGGTCACCCGGGACTCGTCGTCGGGGCGCGCCGAGGCGGCCGTGCCGCGGTGGTACCAGCCGTGCACGCGGGCCGACGGGCACGCCGGCCACTCGCCGGGAGCGGCGCCGAGGCCGTGGCACAGCAGCACGTCGGGGCCCGCGGTGTCGGTGCGCCACAACCTGATCCGCGTGCCGTCGGCGGAGAAGACGTCGTGCTCCCGCATGGCGGCAAGTGTGCCGTAACGTGCCGCCCCGTGACGCTTACCGTGCTGGTCCCCGACGACCTGGGGGTGCGCGTGCTGTCCGGGGTGGCGGGTGTCCGCCCCGTCCGCTACGAGCCGGGCGCGCCGCTGCCCGCCGAGGCCGCGCACGCCGAGGTCCTGGTGCCGAAGTTCCTGCACAGCACCGACCCGACCGAGGTGTTCGCCCAGCTGCCCGCGCTGAAGCTGGTGCAGCTGATGTCGGCGGGCGCGGAGCGGTTCGTCGGCGTGGTGCCCGACGGGGTGCTGCTGTCGACGTGCCGCGGCGCGCACGGCGGCAGCACGGCGGAGTGGGCGATCGGGGCGCTGCTGGCGATCTACCGGGACTTCCCGGTGTTCGAGCGGGCCAGGCAGGAGCGCCGCTGGGACTACCACAAGACCGACACGCTCCAGGACAAGCGGGTGCTCGTGGTCGGCGCGGGCGACCTGGGCGAGCAGTTCCGGCGGCGGCTGGAGCCGTTCGGCGCCACCGCGACCATGGTGGGCCGCACCGCGCGGCCGGGCGTGCACGGCGTGGACGAGCTGCCCGACCTGCTCGGCGGGTTCGACGCGGTGCTGGTGGTGGTGCCGCTGACCGCCGAGACCACCCGGATGGTGGACGCGAAGTTCCTGGCCCGGATGCCCGACGGCGCGATCCTGGTCAACGCCGCGCGCGGGCCCGTGGTGGACACCGACGCGCTGGTCGCGGAGCTGCGGTCGGGCCGGCTGCGGGCGGCGCTGGACGTCACCGACCCCGAGCCGCTGCCCGCGGACCACCCGCTGTGGTCGGTGCCGGGGCTGTTCCTGACCCCCCACGTGGCGGGCACCTGTACGGGGAACACCGAGCGCGCCTACGCGGTCGTGGCCGCCGAGGTGGCGCGGTTCGCCCGCGGTGAGCAGCCGGTCAACCTGGTCAGGGGAGATTACTAGGCCGTTCGGGTGCAACCGCGCTGCGGAACGGACGCTCGCGGTGGTCGGCCGAACCTCCTAACGTGCGGGTGCGTGGCTACTCACGACGACCGCTCCGGTGCTTCGGGCGGCTACTCCGACGAAGGGTCCTACCCGGCCGGGGGAGCGCACCACTTCGACGACGGCACCACCCGGTCGTACGGGCGGAGCGCCTTCGACCGGGACTCCCAGACCTTCGACACGACCGGGTTCACGCCGGTCGCGGAGGTCGGGGAGCCCGCGCGCTACGACGACGAGGACGAGCGCAGGCCGTTCGGGTGGACCGGCAGCGCCGACCTCGGGCTGTTCGCGCTGCGCCTGGCGCTGGGCGGCGCGTTCGTCGTGCACGGCCTCCAGAAGGTGTTCGGCCTGCTCGGCGGGCCTGGCATCGACGGGTTCGAGCGGTACCTCCAGGCGGCCGGGTTCCGGGAGGCGCGCATCCTGGCGTGGGTCACCGGGGTCACCGAGCTGGCCGGTGGCGGCCTGCTGGTCCTGGGCCTGTTCACGCCGCTGGCGGCGGCCGGGGTGCTGGGCGTGATGGCGAACGTCGTCGCGCTCAAGTACCGGGGCGGGTTCTTCGCGCCCGAGGGCGTGGAGCTGGAGGTGGCGTACGGGGCGATGGCGCTCGGGCTGCTGTTCGCCGGACCGGGCCGGGCGTCGCTGGACTACAACCGGAGCTGGTTCCGCCACCCGCTGATGGCGGGCTTCCTGTGCCTGCTGCTGGCGGCGGGCGCCACCACGGCGACGCTCTACGTGTTCCGCTGACCCGGGTGGGCACCGGGGCGGGCGGCGTGAACCGGCGCGTGGTCGCGGCGGCGGCGCAGCTCGCGCTGCTCGTGGTCGGCATCCCGGTCGTCTACCTGGTCGCGTTCCCGTTCCGGCCGACCGCCCAGTCGCTGCTGCCGCCCCTGGGCCTGCTGGCCGCCCTGGTCGTGGGCGGCCTGCTCGCCCGGCGCGACCGCGACCCGCTGACCGGCGCCGCCGCGAGCTGGCTGGTGTTCGCCGCGGCCGTGGGTGCGGCCCTGGCGGTCGGCTGAAGAGGCCGGCTGAAGCGGTCGGCAGAAGAAGAAAGCCGGCCGGTGCGGACACCGGCCGGCCCCCCTCGTCGAGCGAGCCCCTACTTGTTCACGTCGCGCACCGCGCCCATGGAGGCGTCGGTGGCCATCCGGGCGTACGCGCGCAGCGCCGCGGTCACCGGCCGCACCCGGTCGACCGGCTGCCACGGCCGCTCCGAGGCGTCCATCTTGGCCCGCCGCTCGGCCAGCACGGCGTCGTCGACCAGCAGCTCCAGCCGCCGCTCGTGCACGTCGATCAGGATGCGGTCGCCGTCCTCGACCAGGCCGATCACGCCGCCGCCCGCCGCCTCCGGCGAGACGTGCCCGATGGACAGGCCGGACGTGCCGCCGGAGAACCGGCCGTCGGTGATCAGGGCGCACTTCTTGCCCAGGCCGGCGCCCTTGAGGAACGCGGTCGGGTGCAGCATCTCCTGCATGCCAGGCCCGCCCGCGGGGCCCTCGTAGCGGACCACGAGCACGTCACCCGGCTGGATCTGCTTCGTGAGGATGACCGAGACGGCCTCCTCCTGGGACTCGACCACGCGGGCCGGGCCCTCGAACCGCCACAGGTCCTCGTCGACGCCCGCGGCCTTGATGATCGCGCCGCGCTCGGCCAGGTTGCCGCGCAGCACGGCCAGGCCGCCGTCCCGGGTGTAGGCGTGCTCGACGTCCCGGATGCACCCGGACGCCGCGTCCGTGTCCAGCCTGGACCAGCGGTTCTCCGTGGAGAACGCCTTCGTGGTGCGCACGCCGCCGGGCGCGGCGTGGAACAGCTCGACCGCCTCGGGCGCCGGGTCGGCGGCGCGGACGTCCCACTTCGACAGCCACGACGCCAGGTCCGGGCTGTGCACGGTGCGCACGTCCTCGTTGAGCAGGCCGCCCCGCCACAGCTCGCCCAGCAGGGCCGGGATGCCGCCGGCCCGGTGGACGTCCTCCATGTGGTAGTCCGAGTTCGGCGACACCTTCGACAGGCACGGCACCCGCCGGCTCAGCGCGTCGATGTCGGCCAGGGTGAAGTCGACCTCGCCCTCCTGCGCGGCGGCGAGGATGTGCAGCACGGTGTTGGTGGAGCCGCCCATCGCCATGTCCAGCGCCATGGCGTTCTCGAACGCCGCGCGGTTGGCGATCGAGCGCGGCAGCACCGACTCGTCGTCCTGCTCGTAGTAGCGCCGGCACAGCTCCACCACGGTGCGGCCGGCCTCGGCGAACAGCTCCCGGCGGGCGGCGTGCGTGGCCAGCGTCGAGCCGTTGCCCGGCAGCGCCAGGCCCAGCGCCTCGGTGAGGCAGTTCATCGAGTTCGCGGTGAACATGCCCGAGCACGAACCGCAGGTCGGGCACGCCGACCGCTCCACCTCGGCCAGGCCGGCCTCGTCCACGTCCGGCGAGGCCGACGCGGCGATCGCGGTGATCAGGTCGGTCGGCGCGACGGCCACGCCGTCCACCACGACCGCCTTGCCCGCCTCCATCGGCCCGCCGGAGACGAACACGACCGGGATGTTGAGCCGCATCGCGGCGTTGAGCATGCCCGGGGTGATCTTGTCGCAGTTGGAGATGCACACGATCGCGTCGGCCTGGTGCGCGTTGACCATGTACTCGACCGAGTCGGCGATGATCTCGCGAGAGGGCAGCGAGTAGAGCATGCCGCCGTGCCCCATGGCGATGCCGTCGTCGACCGCGATGGTGTGGAACTCGCGCGGCACGCCGCCCGCCTCGCGCACCGCCTCGGCCACGATGTCCCCGAGGTCGCGCAGGTGCACGTGACCCGGCACGAACTGGGTGTAGGAGTTGGCGATGGCCACGATGGGCTTGCCGAAGTCCGAGTCGGTCATGCCGGTCGCGCGCCACAGCGCGCGGGCACCCGCGGCGTTGCGGCCGTGGGTCGTGGTGCGGGAACGGAGCGGTGGCACGGCTCCTCCAGGGAAGTCTGCGTGAAGAAGGCTGTTCGCGAGCGGCGCGCGGGGGTGGGCGCGCGAGAGGTGGCAGCGGTGCCTTAGAGGCTACTCCGCCGCAGGGCGCCGGTGACCAGCACGCCCGCGAGGGCCAGTGTGATGACGTGCACGGCGGTGCACCACAGGCACACCTTCCCGATCAGCAGGAACTCGGCCGCGACGAGGTAGACCACGAACAGCACGCCCACGCCGGCCGCGGCCAGCCGCGCCCAGTGCAGCGCCTCGACCCGCCACGCGAACGGCAGGGTCGCCACCACGAGGAACGCGAAGAACGCCAGCCCCAGCACCGCGACCGGGATGCCCAGCAGCTCGGACTGCTCGCTGGTGGTGACGGTGCCGCAGTCGATCACCTCGCCCTCGGCGCACAGCAGCGCGCCGCGCCGGAAGTGGGTGACGGTGAGGTAGGTCGAGACGGCCAGGCCGGCCAGGGACAGCACGAGGCTGGTCAACGGCACCCAGCCCGGTGCCCGGGTGGTGTTCGAACTCACTCCCCGGACTCTACGGGCGGCGGCGTTGCGTCCGGGTCAGGCGCGTCGGCCGCGCCCTCCTCGGCGGGCGCGCTCGGGTCGGGCACCCGACCGCCGCTGACCGCCGCCAACGTCGGCAGGTGACCGGCCCGGACGGCGGGCAGCCGGACGAGGGAGTCGTCCCCGAGCACCGCCGACAACCACCCCTTCGGGTCAACCTTGATCGCCTTCACCTCGGCCCACGGCACCGCGCGCGTGCCGAACGTGCTCCGCGCCACCAGCCGCTCACCGTCCACCGTGGTCCGGTTGCGCACCACCCACACCGCGAACCCCAGGGGGAGCAGGTAGAGGGCCTGCAGGCCGGGCGCGGCCCACGCCACGGGCGTCACGCAGATGGCGGTCAGGCCGGCGGCGAGCAGGGCTGGAGTGGGGATGCGGAACACGGCTCTCGGCACGTCCCGAATGGTCGCACCCGCCGTCCGGGGGCCGGTCGCGACCCCGTCCGGCGGCCCGCGGCCACCCCGTCCGGAGGTGGTCGCGCGCCCGACCGGCTTCCACGATCCGGGAGTGCCGTCCCGCACAGTTGACGCTTCCCGCCCTTGACGGTTAACGTCACCGGCATGCAGCGCAACCTCGTTCTCGTACTTCCCAGGCGCGTCGACGCCTAGGCAGCTCGAGCTTGCGTCGACGCGCGACCCTCGTCCTACCCGTCCGGGTTGGCGAGGGTTTTTTCGTGCCCGGACCGTGCACCCCCCTTACCGACGAGGCAGAAGATGACCAGCGCAACCTCGCGACCGGCTCCCGGCGAGCCGCCGTCGCCCCGCCCTGGACCCCGGCCGAAACCGGCCCCGCCGACTGGCGCCCCGATCCGCGTGACCGGTGCCCAGTCGCTCGTCCGCTCCCTCGAAGCGGTGGGCTGCGAGGTGGTCTTCGGCATCCCCGGCGGCACCATCCTGCCTGCTTACGACCCCCTGCTGGACTCCACCAAGGTCCGCCACGTGCTGGTCCGCCACGAGCAGGGCGCCGGCCACGCGGCCACCGGCTACGCCCAGGCCACCGGCAAGGTCGGCGTGTGCATGGCCACCTCCGGCCCCGGCGCGACGAACCTGGTCACCCCGCTCGCGGACGCCAACATGGACTCCGTCCCGGTGGTCGCCATCACCGGGCAGCAGTCCCGCCCGCTGATCGGCACCGACGCGTTCCAGGAAGCCGACATCTGCGGCATCACCATGCCGATCACCAAGCACAACTTCCTGGTCACCGACGCCGCGGACATCCCGCGCGCGGTGGCCGAGGCGTTCCACCTGGCGGCCACCGGCCGGCCCGGCCCCGTCCTGGTGGACATCCCCAAGGACGTGCTCCAGGAGATGACCTCGTTCTCCTGGCCGCCGGAGCTGCGCCTGCCCGGCTACCGGCCGACGACCCGCCCGCACGGCAAGCAGGTGCGCGAGGCCGCGAAGCTGATCGCCGCGGCGCGCCGGCCCGTCCTCTACGTCGGCGGCGGCGTGATCAAGGCCGGGGCGTCCGCGGAGCTGCGCGAGCTGGCCGAGAGCACCGGCATCCCGGTGGTCACCACGCTGATGGCGCGCGGCGCGTTCCCCGACTCCCACCCCCAGCACCTGGGCATGCCCGGCATGCACGGCACGGTCGCCGCGGTCGCCGCGATGCAGAAGGCCGACCTGCTGGTGGCGCTGGGCGCCCGGTTCGACGACCGGGTCACCGGGCAGCTGTCCACGTTCGCGCCGGACGCGCAGGTCGTGCACGCCGACATCGACCCGGCCGAGATCTCCAAGAACCGCCGCGCGGACGTGCCGATCGTCGGCGACTGCAAGGACATCATCAGCGAGCTGGTCGAGGCCGTCCGCGCCGAGCAGGAGAACGCCGCGCGCGTGGTCGACCTCACCCCGTGGTGGGACCAGCTGAACTCGTGGCGCGAGACGTTCCCGCTGGGCTACGACTGGCCCGAGGACGGCACGCTGTCCCCGCAGTACGTGATCGAGCGGATCGGCGCGCTGACCCCGGCCGACACGCTGTTCACCGCGGGCGTCGGCCAGCACCAGATGTGGGCCGCGCAGTTCGTCAAGTACGAGTCGCCGCGCACCTGGATCAACTCCGGCGGCCTGGGCACGATGGGCTTCGCGGTGCCCGCCGCGATGGGCGCCAAGGCGGGCGTGCCCGACGTCCAGGTGTGGGCCATCGACGGCGACGGCTGCTTCCAGATGACCAACCAGGAGCTGGCCACCTGCGCCATCGAGGGCCTGCCGATCAAGGTCGCCGTGATCAACAACGGCAACCTGGGCATGGTCCGCCAGTGGCAGACCCTGTTCTACGGCGAGCGCTACTCCAACACCGACCTGGGCACGCACAAGCACCGCATCCCCGACTTCAAGATGCTGGCCGAGGCGATGGGCTGCGCCGGGCTGCGGGCCGAGTCGAAGGAGGAGGTCGACGCGGTCATCCAGCAGGCCATGGAGATCAACGACCGGCCGGTCGTCATCGACTTCGTGGTCGGCAAGGACGCCCAGGTGTGGCCCATGGTCGCGGCCGGCACCGGCAACAGCGAGATCATGGCCGCCCGCGGCATCCGCCCGCTGTTCGACGAAGACGATGTGTAGCGCCCGCCTGCCGGGTGGGGACCGCAACGACGAAGACGACGTCTAGGACTGATGATGACGAAGCACACCCTGAGCGTTCTGGTCGAGGACAAGCCCGGCGTCCTCGCCCGCGTGGCGGGCCTGTTCTCGCGGCGCGGCTTCAACATCGAGTCGCTGGCCGTCGGCCGCACCGAGCACCCCGACATCTCCCGGATGACCATCGTGGTCTCGGTCGACGAGCTGCCGCTGGAGCAGGTCACCAAGCAGCTCAACAAGCTCATCAACGTCATCAAGATCGTCGAGCTGGAGCCGGCGGCCTCGGTGCAGCGGCAGCTCCTGCTCGTCAAGGTGCGCGCCGACGCCACGGTGCGCAGCCAGGTCCTGGAGACGGTGCAGCTGTTCCGCGCGAAGGTCGTCGACGTCTCGCCCGAGGCGGTCACCGTCGAAGCCACCGGCACGTCTGAAAAACTCGACGCGCTGCTGCGGATGCTGGAGCCGTACGGCCTCCGGGAGATCGTCCAGTCCGGCATGGTCGCCATCGGCCGTGGCGCCCGCTCCATCACCGCGACCGCGGTGCGCTAGTCCACCCGTTTGAAAGGGAGTACCAACCAGTGAGCGTCGAGATCTTCTACGACGACGATGCCGACCTGAGCATCATCCAGGGGCGCAAGGTCGCGGTCATCGGCTACGGCAGCCAGGGGCACGCGCACGCGCTGAGCCTGCGCGACTCGGGCGTCGACGTGCGGATCGGCCTGCGCGAGGGCTCGAAGTCCGCGGCCAAGGCCGAGGAGGAGGGCCTGCGGGTCCTGAGCAACGCCGAGGCCGCCGCCGAGGCCGACGTGATCATGATCCTGGCGCCGGACACCGCGCAGCGGCACATCTACGCGCAGGACGTGGCGCCCAACCTGAAGGACGGCGACGCGCTGTTCTTCGGCCACGGCTTCAACATCCGCTACGGCCTGATCGAGGCGCCGTCCAACGTGGACGTGGCCATGGTCGCGCCCAAGGGCCCGGGCCACCTGGTGCGGCGGCAGTTCGTCGACGGCAAGGGCGTGCCCGCCCTGATCGCGGTCGAGCAGGACGCGACCGGCAACGCCCAGGCGCTCGCGCTGTCCTACGCCAAGGGCATCGGCGGCACCCGGGCGGGCGTCATCAAGACGACGTTCAAGGAGGAGACCGAGACCGACCTGTTCGGTGAGCAGGCGGTGCTCTGCGGTGGCGCGTCCGCGCTGGTGCAGGCCGGTTTCGAGGTGCTGACCGAGGCGGGCTACGCGCCCGAGGTGGCCTACTTCGAGTGCCTGCACGAGCTGAAGCTCATCGTGGACCTGATGTACGAGGGCGGCATCGCCCGCATGCGCTACTCGATCTCCGACACCGCCGAGTACGGCGACCTGACCCGCGGCCCGCGCGTGGTCACGCCCGCGGTGAAGGAGGAGATGCGCAAGATCCTGGGCGAGATCCAGGACGGCACGTTCGCCACCGAGTGGGTGAACGAGGACGACGCCGGCCGCGGCAACTACCGCAAGTTGCAGCAGGAGGGCGAGCAGCACCCGATCGAGGAGGTCGGCAAGAAGCTGCGCGGCCTCATGTCGTGGGTCGACCGCCCCATCACCGAAACGGCCTAACACCTGCGGTTTTGCCCGGCGGCCCGCGGTGTTCCCGGACACCGCGGGCTCCGGTATACCTAAGCGGCATGACCGACAGCGCGCCCATATACGACGACAAGGCCCACGTCCGGGGCAACCTCGACCTCTCGACCGCCGAGTGGATCCGCAACGACGAAGGCGCGGAAGAGGAAGAGGAGCACGTCGAGATCGCGTTCGTCGAGCACACCGACGGCGTCACCTACACCGCGATGCGCAACTCCGCGCACCCCGAGGGCCCCGTCCTCGTCTTCACCCCCGCCGAGTGGGAGGCGTTCATCCTCGGCGTGAAGGACGGCGAGTTCGACGAACCCTGGAACGACTGACCCGCACACCGAACGCACAACTCACCGGTCCCAAGCGCATGACACGCCGGTCCCGAGCGCATGACTCGCGGGTCTTGAGCGCATGACTCGCCGGTGAAAAAGTGCTTTTCGGGCGTGTCATGCGTTCAGACCCCGCGTGTCATGCGTTCAGGTCTCGCGTGTCATGCGTTCAGGACCCCCGAGTTCTGCGTTCGGCCACCTCGGGGGTGAGGGGTCCGAATGGGACGCGCGTACCGCGTTCCAGCAGGTGAAACGGGGCACCCGCCGTTCTTGCCGGGGCGGGAGCCGGCTATGCTCGTTAACAACCCGGACACATTGCCGTGGCCGGCCGGCGCGGGTGACGACCTGCAACGACGGCCCCGCGCTCCCCACCCGACCAGACCGCTGGGAGCGACGTCCGTGACCAAGCCCGTTGTCCTGATCGCCGAGAAGCTCGCACCGTCCGTTCTCGACGTCTTCGGCGAAGACATCGAGGTGCGCCACGTCGACGGCACCGACCGTCCCGCGCTGCTCGAAGCCGTCGCCGACGCCGACGCCCTGCTGGTCCGCTCCGCCACCAAGGTGGACGCCGAGGTCTTCAAGGCGAGCACCCGGCTCAAGGTCGTCGCCCGCGCGGGCGTGGGCCTGGACAACGTCGAGGTGCCCGCCGCCACCGAGCGCGGCGTGATGGTGGTCAACGCGCCGACCTCCAACATCGTCAGCGCCGCCGAGCACGCGGTCGCCCTGCTGCTGGCCACGGCCCGCCAGATCCCCTTCGCGCACGCCACGCTCCAGGACCACCAGTGGAAGCGCAGCAAGTTCAACGGCGTCGAGGTCAACGGCAAGACCGTCGGCGTCGTCGGCCTGGGCAAGATCGGCCAGCTGTTCGCCGCCCGCATCGCCGCCTTCGGCACCACGCTGATCGCCTACGACCCGTACGTGAGCGCCGCCCGCGCCGCGCAGCTGGGCATCGAGCTGGTCACCCTGGAGGAGCTGCTGGAGCGCTCCGACTTCATCTCGATCCACCTGCCCAAGACCCCGGAGACCAAGGGCCTGATCGGCGCCGAGCAGCTGGCCAAGGCCAAGCGCGGCGTCATCATCGTCAACGCCGCCCGCGGCGGCCTGGTCGACGAGGAGGCGCTGGCCGAGGCGGTCAAGGAGGGCCAGGTCGGCGGCGCCGGCATCGACGTGTTCTCCACCGAGCCCACCACGGAGAGCCCGCTGTTCGGCCTGCCCAACGTGGTCGTCACCCCGCACCTGGGCGCGTCCACCACCGAGGCGCAGGACCGCGCGGGCACGGACGTGGCCCGGTCGGTGCTGCTCGCCCTGGCCGGCGACTTCGTGCCGGACGCGGTGAACGTGCAGGGCGGCGGCGTGGTCGGCGAGGAGGTCCGCCCGTACCTGCCGCTGGTGCAGAAGCTCGGCGCGGTCGTCGCGGCGCTGTCGGCCAAGGCCCCGACCGGCGTCACGGTCGAGGTGCGCGGCGAGCTGTCCAACGAGGACGTCGCGGTGCTGCCGCTGGCCGCGCTGCGCGGCGTGTTCTCCAGCGTGGTCGAGGAGCAGGTCACCTTCGTCAACGCGCCGGCGCTGGCCAGCTCGCTGGGCGTGCAGGTCGACCTGGTCAAGGAGCCGGAGAGCGCCAACCACCGCAGCCTGGTCACCGTGCGCGCGGTGCAGGCCGACGGCGCGGTCATCACCGTCTCGGGCACGCTGACCGGCCTCGACCAGGTGCAGAAGCTGGTCGGCATCAACGGCCGCGGCTTCGACCTGCGCACCGAGGGCAACGTGCTGCTGCTGGAGTACCCGGACCGCCCGGGCGTGATGGGCACGGTCGGCACCCTGCTCGGCGAGGCGGGCGTGAACGTCGAGGCCGCGCAGATCAGCCAGACCAAGGACGGCCAGGACGCGTTCATGCTGCTGCGCGTGGACCGCCCGGTGGACACCGCCGTGCTGGACCCGATCGGCGCGGCCGTCGGCGCCCGCACGGTGCGCTCGGTCAACTTCGACTGACCCGAAAGGGGGACATCCCCCGGAACGGGCTAACGCCGCCGGAACCTGGTGACGGATATCGTCGCAGGTACCGGCGGCGTTGCAGTTAACGGTTGATTGTCAAATCTGTGGGCGTCGTCACTCGTTCGGATTAATTGATCGGCTCTACCGAGGGATTAGGTTCCTCCCCACGAGGTTGACCCGGTGCCGTAGAGGGCACGGCACCACGCGGGCAGCTGTCCCCCCTGGAAAACGTCGCGACGCTGCCTGCCCGGTCGTATCCGACCTCGGTTGGGGCAAGTTGTGAGCCGATCTCGCGTTGTCGCCAGATCAGCCGTACCGCTGTTCGCCACGATCCTCCTCGTGGCGTCCACCGGCACGGCGCTGGCCGCGGAGGATCAGCCGGCGCAGTCCGTGGCCGCCGCGCGCGGCCTGGACGCCGGCACGTTGCAGATGAAGGTCGCCCAGCGGCTGTCCGCCGCGAAGGGCCGCGTCACCGCGTTCGTCGAGCTGGAGGCCAAGCCGGCCGTCGACACCTACGCGGAGAAGACCAGCCAGGGCGCCAGCAAGCAGCAGGCGAAGGACGCCGCCAAGGCCACCAAGGCCGACACCGGCAAGGTGGTCGACCGCGTGGTCGGCGACCTCAAGGGCAGGGACGGCGCGACCAAGGAGCTCTACCGCACCGCCAACGGCGTGCCGGGCGTGGTCGTCCAGGCCGATGCGGCCAAGGTGCGCGAGCTGGCGCAGCGCGCGGACGTGAAGTCCATCCGCACCGTGGTGCCGAAGACCCGCGAGAACTCCAGCGCCGTGCAGCTGACCAACACGCTCAAGGCGTGGCAGCAGTACGGCAAGTTGGGCGACGACGTCCGCGTCGGCATCATCGACACGGGCATCGACTACACCCACGCCGACTTCGACGGCCCCGGCACCATCGCCGCGTTCCAGGCCATCGACGAGACCAAGGTCGACCCGTCGTACTTCCCGACCCCCAAGGTCGTCGGCGGCTACGACTTCGTCGGCAACGCCTACGACGGCGGCAGCGACGACCCGGCGGTCAACACCCCGAAGCCGGACCCCAACCCGCTGGACTGCAACGGCCACGGCTCGCACGTCGCCGGCACCACCGCGGGCTTCGGCGTCAACGCCGACGGCAGCACCTTCAAGGGCGACTACACCAAGCTCACCCCCGAGGCGCTCAACGCGATGCGGATCGGCCCGGGCACCGCGCCCAAGGCCCTGCTGTACGCGCTGAAGGTGTTCGGCTGCGACGGTTCGACCAACGTCACCGCGCAGGCCCTGGACTGGGCGCTCGACCCCGACGGCGACGGCGACTTCTCCGACCACCTCGACGTGGTCAACCTGTCCCTCGGCTCCGACTACGGCGCCCCGGACGACCCGGACAGCCTGTTCGTCCGCAAGCTCAACGCCTCCGGCGTGCTCACCGTGTTCTCCGCGGGCAACGGCGGCGACCTGTACGACATCGGCGGCTCGCCGGGCAACACCCCCGAGGCGCTGGCCGTGGCCAGCACCCGCGACGCGTTCGTGCTGCGCGACGCCGCCGAGGTGACCGCGCCGGCCGCCGTGGCCGGCCGCAAGCCCGGCCAGTACAGCCAGAACTACAACTACGAGGGCAAGAGCGTCTCCGCCCCCGTGGTGGCCCTGGGCGACCCGGGCAACAAGGACGGCTGCGCGCCGTTCAGCGCCGCCGACAAGGCCGCCGTGGCGGGCAAGATCGTGTGGCTGGAGTGGGACGACAACGACGCCACGCGCCGTTGCGGCTCCGCCGGCCGCTCGAACAACGCCACCGCCGCGGGCGCGGTCGGCGCGCTGTTCACCTCGCAGCTGGAGCACTTCAACGCCGGCATCGCGGGCAACGCGGTGATCCCGGTGCTGCAGCTGACCGGCACGGCCACCGCCGAGCTGCGCCCCGCGCTGGCCGCGGGCACGTTGGCGGTCCGGCTGGGCGGCGACCTCGCCGTCTCGCTGCCGACCTACGACCAGTCGATCACCGACACGCCCAGCTCGTTCACCTCGCGCGGCACGCGCAGCCCGGCCGTGAAGCCGGACGTGGCGGCCCCCGGTGACACCATCGCCTCGGTGCTGGTCGGCTCCGGCAACAAGCCGCAGGTCAACTCGGGCACCTCGATGGCCGCGCCGCACGTCAGCGGCATCGCGGCGCTCGTGCGCCAGGTCCACCCGGACTGGACGCCCGAGGAGGTCAAGGCCGCGGTGATGAACTCCGCCGGCCACGACGTCAAGGCCGACGGCAAGACCTACGCCCCCAACCGCGTGGGCGCGGGCCGCGTCGACGGCAAGGCCGCGGTGGAGAACCAGGTCCTGGCCCTCGTGCAGGACGACCCGGGCGTGGTGTCCGCGTCGTTCGGCGTGGTCGAGGTGTCGCGGCCGGTGTCGCTGACCAAGACCATCAAGGTGGTCAACAAGTCCACCAAGTGGGTCGACTACACCGTCGGCTACGAGGCCCTGACCGAGATCCCCGGCGTGCGCTACGAGCTGTCGGCCGACACCGTCCGGCTCAGCCCGCGCGGCATCGCCCGGGTCAAGGTCACGCTGAAGATCGACAACCCGGCCGCGCTGCGCAAGACCGTCGACCCGACGGTCGAGCCGCTGCACCTGGACACGCCGCGCCAGTTCCTGGCCGACGCGTCCGGCCGCGTGGTCCTCACCCCGAAGTCGGGCTCGTCCGTCGCGCTGCGGGTGCCGGTGTACTCCGCGCCCAAGCCGGTGGCCGACATCGGCACGGTGAACAGCGTCCGGGCCGACAAGTCGGGCCAGGCCGTGCTGAACCTGACCGGCCGGGGCCTCAACCAGGGCGCCTACCGCTCGCTGGTCAGCGTCCTGGAGCTCCAGGCGACCTCGCCGCGGCTGCCGGAGTGCCGCCGCAACGTCACCACCAACTGCGTCCTCAACGACACGGCCAAGAGCGGTGACCTGCGCTACGTCGGCGCCGCGTCCACCGCGCCGCTGGCCAGGGCGCAGGGGAACCCCGACGAGGCGCTGCTCGCGTTCGGCCTCGCCACCTGGGGCAACTGGCAGAACCTGGGCGGCAACACGGTGCCGTTCGTCGACATCGACACCAACGGTGACGGCGCGTTCGACTACGAGGTGTACGCGACCAAGCTGACCGACACCGACCTGCTCGTCGCCACCACGGTGAACCTGAGCACCGGTGCCACCGTCGACATCCAGGGCGTCAACGGCCAGTTCGGCGACGTCGACACCAACGTGTTCGACACGAACGTGGTCGTGCTGCCGGTGCTGCTGTCGGCGCTGGGCATCGACCCGACCGCGGACACCTCGCGGCTGACCTACCAGGTCGGCGTGAGCGGCTTCTACCTGGCGCCGGGCTCCACCGACGGCCTGGTGGACTCGATCCCCAGCCCGCTGTCGTTCGACCCGCTCAAGCCGGGCCTGTGGGTCCAGGGCGGCGGCGACGCCGCGCTGTCCTACCTGGCCCGCCCGGGTACCGCGCTGGTGGTCAACCGGGACGCCGCGGCCCTGGCCGCCGACGGCTCGGACAGCCTGCTGGTCCTGCACCACCACAACGCCACCGGTGACAAGGCCGACGTGGTGAAGGTGAAGGGCCGCTCGGGCAGCGGTTCGGCCGGCTGAACCGCCTGACGTACGACGCTCTGGCCGGTCGGGGGTTGCCCCGGCCGGCCAGAGTCGTTTAAGCGCATCGGGTGACGCCCGATCGGGGGCCTTGAACCGTTCGGGTGTCCCGCAGTCCGGGAGAGATGGCCACGGAGGTGTGTTCCGAGTGCGGTTTCGCCCCATAAGACCGGTAGCCTTTCGCGTTGAGAACTAGTCCCGTGAGTTGGGACTGATACCTGGGAGGTGTGTGGATGCGGCTCGCAGTGATCCCAGGAGACGGGATCGGGCCCGAGGTCGTCGCCGAGGCCCTGAAGGTGCTCGGTGAGGTCGTTCCAGCGGCTGAGATCACCCGCTACGACCTCGGCGCGGCGCGCTGGCACGCCACAGGTGAGTTGCTGCCGGAGTCGGTGCTCGGCGAGCTCCGCCAGCACGACGCGATCCTGCTCGGTGCCGTGGGCGACCCGTCGGTGCCCAGCGGCATCCTGGAGCGCGGCCTGCTGCTCCGGCTCCGGTTCGAGCTCGACCACCACGTGAACCTGCGCCCGGCGCGGCTCTACCCCGGTGTGCGCAGCCCGATCGCCGACCCGCCGGAGATCGACATGGTGGTCGTGCGCGAGGGCACGGAGGGCCTGTACGCGGGCAACGGCGGGCTCCTGCGCAAGGACACCCCCCACGAGATCGCGACCGAGGTGTCGATCAACACCTCGTTCGGCGTGGAGCGGGTGGTGCGCGACGCGTTCGCCCGGGCGGCGAACCGGCCGCGCAAGCACCTGACGCTGGTGCACAAGACCAACGTGCTGACGCACGCCGGGTCGCTGTGGTCCCGGGTGGTCGAGGAGGTCTCGCTCCAGCACCCGGACGTGACCGTGGCCTACCAGCACGTGGACGCGGCCACCATCCACCTGGTGACCGACCCGGGCCGGTACGACGTGATCGTCACCGACAACCTGTTCGGCGACATCCTGACCGACCTGGCGGCGGCCGTGACCGGCGGCATCGGCCTGGCGGCCTCGGGCAACCTCGACGTGACCCGGCGCAACCCGAGCATGTTCGAGCCGGTGCACGGCAGCGCGCCGGACATCGCCGGCCAGGGCATCGCCGACCCGACGGCGGCGGTCCTGTCGGTGGCCCTGATGCTCGACCACCTGGGCGAGTCGGAGGCGGCGCGGCGGATCGAGGCGTCGGTGGCCTTCGACCTGGCCACCCGCGACCACTCGTCGCCGGGCGCGACCTACGCCGTGGGCGACCGCCTGGCGGCCCTGGTCTCGTCCAACGTCCGCACCGGCGCCTGACCCGCGAGTCGAACCCCCAGACCCCGCGAGTCGAACGCTCAAGACCCCCGAGTTCGACGTTCGCGCCCCCCTCCCGGCAGGGGGGCGCGAACGTCGGGCCGGGGGTTTTCGGCGTTGGAGGGTCCTGAACGTCGAACTCGGGGGTCCTGGGGATTCGACACGACGGGTCCGGGGGTTCGACTCGCGCGGGGAGGTAGTGTGCCGGGTGCCGCCCGTGGGGGAAGTCCGGTGAGAGTCCGGCGCTGACCCGCAACGGTAAGCCGAAGTCGCCTTCGGCGAGCCCGATCACCCGCGGGCGGTGGGAAGAAGCTCCACTCCTGCCGTGGTCTGCGGGACGGGTGCGCCGGTCCGCGTGGGCCGGGGCCGACCGGTCGAGGCCACCTGCCCGGAAGGTGCCCGGTGACCGAGAGCGCGACCGAGGTCGAGACGACCGCGCCACCCCCGACGCCCCGCCGCCCCCGCTCCACCGCCGCGCTGTGCCTGGTGCTGGTCGTCGTGCTGGCGGGGTCCGTGGTGTGCGGCGTGGCGCTCGGGCCGGTGAGCGTCCCGTTCGGCGACGTGCTGCGCTACCTGCGCGCGGCCGCCACGGGCGGGGTCGTGGAGGCCGCCGAGGCGGGGCCGTACCGGATCGTGTGGGACATCCGCCTGCCGCGCGTGCTGCTGGCCGCCGTCGTGGGCGCGGGGCTGTCGGCGGTGGGCGTGGCGATCCAGGCGGTGGTCCGCAACGCCCTGGCCGACCCGTACGTGCTGGGCATCTCCTCCGGGGCCAGCGTCGGCGCCACCGCGGTCGCCACCACCGGCCTGTTCGCCTCGCTGGGCGTCTACGCGCTGTCCACGGCCGCGTTCCTGTCCGCCCTGGTGGCCATGGTCCTGGTCTACCTGGTGGCCGGCCGGGGCGGCCTGACCCCGCTGCGCCTGGTCCTCACCGGCACGGCCCTGGCCCACGGCTTCTCCGCGGTCGCGATGCTGCTGGTGTTCCAGTCACCCCGCGGCGAGGCGGCCCGGGCCGCGATGTTCTGGCTGCTCGGCAGCCTGGGCGGGGTGACCTGGGCGTCGGTGCCGGTCGCGGCGGCCGTGGTGGTCGCGGGCACCGCCTACCTCGTCGGCCGCGCCGGGCACCTCAACGCCCTGTCCCTGGGCGACGAGACCGCCACCACCCTCGGCGTCGACGTCGCCCGCACGCGCCGCGCCCTGTTCGCGGTCACCGCCGCCATGACCGGCGTGCTGGTCGCGGTCAGCGGCGCGGTCGGGTTCGTCGGCCTCATGCTGCCCCACCTGGTCCGCCTCACCGTCGGCGCGGACCACCGCCGGGTGCTGGCCGTCGCCCCGCTCGCGGGCGCCTGCTTCCTGATCTGGGTGGACGTGGCCGCGCGCCTGCTCGCCGCGCCCGAGGAGCTGCCCCTGGGCGTCATCACGGCCGCCCTGGGCGTGCCGTGCTTCGTGTTCCTCATGGGCTGCCGCGGCTACGTGTTCGGGGGGCGCTGAGGTGGACCTGGAACTCCGGGCGCTCGCCGTCGACGGCATCCTGCGCGGCGTCGACCTGACCGCCGGCCGGGGCGAGGTGCACGGCATCGTCGGCCCCAACGGCAGCGGCAAGTCCACCACGCTGCGCTGCGTCTACCGGGCGCTGGTGCCGCACGGGGGAGTGGTCCGCCTCGGCGGCCGCGACATCACCTCCCTGAAGGTCCGGGACACCGCCCGCGACCTGGCCGCGCTCACCCAGGACAGCCACGTCGAGTTCGACTTCACCGTCACCGAGGTGGTCGCCATGGGCCGCCTCCCGCACGGCGCCGGCCCCGGCGACGACGCGGTCGTGCGCGACGCGCTGTCCCGGGTGGGCGCCGCCCACCTGGCCCACCGCGGCTTCCTCACCCTTTCGGGTGGTGAGCGGCAGCGCGTGCTCATCGCCCGCGCCCTGGCGCAGCAGCCGAAGGTGCTGGTCCTGGACGAGCCGACCAACCACCTGGACATCAGCCACCAGCTGGCGGTGCTCGCCCTGGTCCGGGGCCTGGGCGTGACCGTGCTGGCCGTGCTGCACGACCTCAACCTCGCCGCCGCGCACTGCGACCGCCTGCACGTGCTCGACCGCGGCCGCGTCGTGCGCAGCGGCGGGCCCGCGGACGTACTCACCCCCGAGGTGCTGGCCGAGGTCTTCCGCGTCCGCGCCCACGTCGTCGCGCACCCCACCAGCGGGGTGCCGCAACTGCTGTTCGACCACCTGGAGGCCACCCCGTGACCAGAACGCTCGCCGCGCTCGCCGCGGTCCTGCTCACCGCGGCGTGCGGCGCCGAGGTCGCCGCGCCCCGGGCCGCGGCCGAGGTGACCGTCACCAACTGCGGCGAGCGGGTGGCGTACGCGCGACCCTCCCGCGTGGTCACCAACGACACCGGCATCACCGAGCTGATGTTCGCGCTGGGCCTGGGCGACCGCATGGCCGGGTACGTCATCCCCGCCGCCGCGAAGTCCGGCGACGTGGCGTCCTCGCCCTGGAAGGCCGACTTCGAGCGCGTGCCGCACCTCGGCGAGAAGATCGGCAAGGAGCTGGTCCAGGGCGCCGGCGCCGACCTGGTGTTCGCGGGCTGGAACTACGGCTTCTCCGAGAGCACCGGCTTCACCCCGGACGCCCTGGCCGACCTCGGCATCGCCACCTACCAGCTCACCGAGGCGTGCCGGAACGGCGTGGGCGAGCAGCGCGGCATCATGCCCCCGCTGGACGCCCTCTACACCGACCTGCGCAACCTCGGCCGCATCTTCGGCGTCGAGGACCGGGCCGAACGGCTCATCGCCGATTACCAGAAGCAGATAGCCGACGCCGGGAAGCTGGTCAAGGAAAAGCGCCCGAAGGTGTTCCTCTACGACAGCGGGCTCGACCAGCCGTTCACCTCGGGCCGCAACGCCGCGCCGCAGGCCATCATCGAGAAGGCGGGCGGCGAGAACATCTTCGGCGACCTCGACGACAGCTGGACCACCGTCGGCTGGGAGGCCGTGGTCGACCGCGCGCCCGAGGTCGTGCTCATCAACGACTACGCGGACGGCGACGCGAGCACGCCCGAGCAGAAGCGGGCTTTCCTGGAGTCCTACGAACCGCTCCGCGACGTGCCCGCCATCAGGGAGAAGAGGTTCTTCGCGCTCCCGTACGCGGCCCTGGTCGAGTCACCGCGCAACCCGGCCGCCGTCGAGGCGTTCGCGCGGTTCCTGGCGGGCGCCTGACCGGGTTCGCGGGCGATAGCCGTTCACCAGGATGTGGGACAACCCGTCCGTGGCTTGGTAAGCCCGGACGGGTTGTGGCACCATCACCGACGTGGCTCTCCACAGCGCGATCATTATTTCCCAGCGCGTCGGGTAAGTGCTTCCGCCGAGCACCCGACGCGCCGACCTCTCGCATCCTGCGGGGGGTCTTTTTGTTTTCCAAGATCCTTAGGAGCCCCCACGTGACCCCCCTCGGCGATAGCTTCCACGTCTACGACACGACCCTGCGGGACGGTGCCCAGCGCGAGGGCATCTCCTACTCGGTCACCGACAAGCTGGCCGTGGCCCGGCTGCTCGACTCGCTCGGCGTGGGCTTCATCGAGGGCGGCTGGCCGGGCGCGCTGCCCAAGGACACCGAGTTCTTCGCCCGCGTCGCGGCGGGCGAGGTCGCGCTCAAGCACGCCCAGCTCGTCGCCTTCGGCTCCACCCGCAGGGCCGGGGTCAAGGTGACGGAGGACCCGCAGGTCAAGGCCCTGCTGGACAGCCAGGCGCCGGTGGTGACGCTGGTCGCCAAGTCCGACCGCAGGCACGTCGAGCGGGCCCTGCGCACCGACGTGGCGGAGAACTGCGCCATGGTCCGCGACACCGTCCGCCACCTGGTCGAGGAGGGCCGCCGGGTCTTCCTCGACGCGGAGCACTTCTTCGACGGCTACGCCTTCGACCCGGACACCTCGCTGCGCGTGCTGGAGTCCGCTGTGGAGGGTGGCGCCGACGTGGTGGTGCTGTGCGACACCAACGGCGGGCAGCTCCCCCTCGGCCTGTCCGAGACCGTCGCCGACGTCATCGCCCGCACGGGCTTCCGCGTCGGCATCCACTGCCAGGACGACACGTCCTGCGCGGTGGCCAACACGATCGCCGCGGTGCAGGCGGGCGCCACGCACGTCCAGTGCACCGCGAACGGCTACGGCGAGCGAGCGGGCAACGCGGACCTGTTCGCCGTCGTCGGGAACCTCGTGACCAAGCTCGGCCTGCAGGTGCTACCGCACGAGTCGCTGGCCGAGCTGACCCGCGTCTCCCATGCCCTGGCCGAGATCGCGAACATCGCACCCGACACCCACCAGGCATACGTCGGGTCGTCGGCCTTCGCCCACAAGGCGGGGCTGCACGCGAGCGCGATCAAGGTGGACCCGGAGCTGTACAACCACATCGACCCGGACACCGTCGGCAACGACATGCGGGTGCTGGTCACCGAGATGGCGGGTCGGGCCAGTCTGGAGCTCAAGGGACGTGAGCTCGGGATCGACCTGACCCGCCGGCCCGAGGCCCTGACCAACGTCGTGCGCAAGGTCAAGGAGCTGGAGGCGGGCGGCTGGTCGTTCGAGGCCGCCGACGCCTCCCTGGAGCTGCTGCTCAAGGCGGAGCTGTCCGAACTGGACGAGCTGCCGTTCCGGCTGGAGTCCTACCGCGTGGTGCTCGACCACCGCCCCGACGGCGCCGTGGTGTCCGAGGCCACGGTCAAGGTGCACGCGTCCGGTGAGCGGGTCATCGCCACCGCCGAGGGCAACGGCCCGGTGCACGCGCTGGACGCCGCGCTGCGGAAGGCGCTGCTGCCCCACCTGTCGTGGCTCGACGCGGTGAAGCTCAACGACTACAAGGTCCGCATCCTCGCCGGTACCCGCTCCACCTCGGCCGAGCACGGCACCGACGCCGTCACCCGCGTGCTCGTGGAGTCGACCGACGGCGAGCAGGAGTGGACCACCGTCGGCGTGCACGGCAACATCGTCGAGGCCAGCTGGCTGGCCCTGTGCGACGCGCTCGCGCACAAGGCGATGCGGGTCAGCCCGTCACGAGCGTGAACCCGTTCTCCGCGAGGATGCGGTTGACCGGGTAGAACAACGACGTGCCGCCGGTCGAGCAGTTCCCGCTGCCGCCCAGCACGTGCCCCTGGGCCTGGGAGCCGGTGAACACCGGTTTCCAGGTCTCGCCGGGGTCGGTGCACAGGGTGGTGCGGGTGAGGCCGGACACCGTCCCGGTCGGGAAGTTGACCGTCACGTTCCTGGCCTGCACGGTGCCGCAGCGCAGCCCGCTGGAGCGGCCCACCGCGCACACCGCGCCGCCCACCGGTGTCTCGGCGGAGCCGGTGACGACGCCGGTGCGGCCGGCGATCGTCGGCCGCTGGACCCACGCGGTGGTGTTGGTGATCCGCACGACCGAGTAGGTCTCCCGGACGGCCACGACCGCCCCGACGTCGATGCCGCCGGGACCGCTGACGACCGCGCCGACGGGCGCGCAGTTCGGCGGGACCAGCAGGTACCCGCGGACGTTGTAGCCGTTGGCGCACCGGTTCGCGGAGGACGGCGCGGTGAGCGGCGTGCCCGCCTCCAGGGGCACCGGGGCGGCCGAGGCAGGGATGGCCGCCCCCAGCAGCAGCGCGAGCGCGATCAGCAGGGTTCGCATCCCACGACGTTAGGCACACCCGGTGCGCTTTCCAGCCGCCGGTTAGGGTGAACTCCGTGCGCATTGCCCGTATCGCCCAACCCGGTGGCCTCGCCTTCGCCGCGATCGAAGGCGAAGGCGACGACCTGACCGCGGTCGAGATCGCCGACGACCCTTTCGCGAACCCGAAGTTCACCGGCCGCCGCTGGCCCCTGGCCGACGTCCGGCTGCTGGCCCCGTTCCTGCCGCCCAAGATCGTGGCGATCGGCCGCAACTACGCCGAGCACGCCGCCGAGCTGGGCAACGAGGTGCCGGACGCCCCGCTGATGTTCCTCAAGCCCAACACCGCCGTCATCGGCCCCAACGCGGAGATCAAGCTCCCCGCGGTGTCCGAGCGGGTGGACTTCGAGGGCGAGCTGGCCGTGGTGGTCGGCGTCGGCGGCCGGGACATCCCCGCCTCCCGCGCCGGGCAGGCGGTCCTGGGCTACACCATCGCCAACGACGTCACCGCGCGGGACCTCCAGAAGACCGACGGCCAGTGGACGCGGGCCAAGGGCTTCGACACGTTCTGCCCGCTGGGGCCGTGGGTGGAGACCGAGTTCGACCCGTCCGACGTGGCCATCCGCACCGAGGTGGACGGCGAGGTCAAGCAGGACTCGCGGACCTCGCTGCTGGTGCACGGCATCCCCGAGCTGATCGAGTACATCTCGTCGGTGATGACCCTGCGCCCGCTGGACGTGATCCTGACCGGCACCCCCGCCGGCGTCGGCCCGCTGACCGCCGGGCAGACCGTCTCGGTGACCGTGGAGGGCCTGGGCACGCTCACCAACTCCGTGGTGGACCGCTGATCGGGTGGACCGCCGATCGGGTGGACCGCTGACCCGTCAGCTCCGCTCGATCCGCTCGGGCGCGCGCCGGGCGAAGTCCGGTGCGTGCTCGGGCCGCAGCCCGATGCCCACCAGGTAGGCCGGCACCCCCTGCAGCACCGGGAAGCGCCGCATCAGCCGCACCGGCAGCGGCGGCCGGCCGGGGGTGGCGGTCGAGGTGCCCGCCAGCGTCGGCTTGAGGAACGAGTCCTGGATGCGCCGCTGCACCGCCTGCGTCACCGCGGTCGGGAACCACCGGCGCCGCCGCACCTTCGCCAGCACCGCGGTGGTGAGCGCGCCGCGCCGCAGCGGCCCGGCCACGATCCGCGCGGCGGCCACCGCGTCCTGCACGGCCAGGTTGATGCCGACCCCGCCGATGGGCGACATGGCGTGCGCCGAGTCGCCGATGCACAGCAGGCCGTCGGTGTGCCAGCGCCGCAGCCGGTCCAGCTTGACGTCGAGCAGCTTGACGTCGTCCAGCGACTCCAGCGTCCCGATCCGGTCCTCCAGCCACGGCACCAGGGCCACCACGCGCCGCCGGAACGCCTCCACGCCCTCCTGCCGCAGCATCCGGTCGGTGCCCTTGCGGATCAGGTAGGCGCACTGGAAGTAGTCGCCGCGGT
Organism: Saccharothrix syringae; assembly: GCF_009498035.1. Lineage (NCBI taxonomy): Bacteria > Bacillati > Actinomycetota > Actinomycetes > Pseudonocardiales > Pseudonocardiaceae > Saccharothrix > Saccharothrix syringae. The sequence goes on along the minus strand of NZ_CP034550.1, from coordinate 9,596,669 downwards.
TGATCAGCACCATGGCGTTGCCCCGGCTGAACCGCCCGGTGGCGCCGGTCAGCTCCCCGGGGTCGCGCGGCAGGCGGAACCACCACACGTCCATCGGCGCGCCGAACGCGTGCACCGGCAGCCCGGCCTGGGCGCGCACCAGCGAGCTGCGGCCGTCGGCCGCGATCACCAGGTCGGCCGCCAGCTCGCCCGACTCGCCCGCGGCGGTGCGGTAGCGGACGCCGGTCACCCGGCCGCGCTCCTGGACCAGGCCGACGACCTCGGTGTCCATCCGCAGGGCGAAGGCCGGCTCGCGCTTGCCCGCGTCGGCCAGCAGGTCCAGGAAGTCCCACTGCGGGACGAACGCGATGTGCTTGTGCGGCCCGGGCAGCCGCGTCATGTCGCCCATCGTCTGGGGCCCGCTGTCCAGCAGCACCTGCACCTGGTCCACGAGCTGGTGCGGCACCTCGGCGAACGAGGGCCCGAGGCCCAGCTCGTCCAGCAGCGTGAGCGTGGACGCGTGCACCGTGTCGCCGCGGAAGTCCCGCAGGAAGTCGCCGTGCTTCTCCAGCACGGTCACCTCGACACCGGCCCTGGCCAGCAGCAACGCGCACACCATGCCCGCGGGGCCACCACCGACGACGGCGACGCCTGTGCGTTCCATGATCTTCCCTCCCTTTTTCAACACCAGTTGAATAAGGCCAGCATGCTCTCGCGGCGGGCGCCGGTCAAGGCGGATAGGCTGATCGGGTCATGAGCGCAGCAGCAGCCGCTCCAGGGGTTCGGGTCCGGATCGGCACGCCGCCGGCCGGTGCGCCCCACGTGGAGTTCGTCCGCACCGCCCTGGTCAACTGGGCGTACGCCCGCCACGCGGGTGGCGAGGTGGTGCTCCGCGTCGAGGACGCCGGTGCCGCGCCCGACCGCGAGGGGTCGTACCTCCCGCTGCTGGAGGCCCTGGGCTGGCTGGGCCTGGACTGGGACGAGGGCCCCGAGGTCGGCGGCCCGCACGCGCCGTACCGGCAGCGCCTGCGCCGCGGCCTGCACGACGACGTGGCCCGGCGCCTGGTCGAGGCGGGGGAGCTCTACGAGTCCTTCTCCACGCCCGAGGAGGTGCACGCGCGCCGCCGGGCGGCCGGGCAGGACCCGAAGCTCGGCTACGACGGCTTCGACCGCGACCTCACCGAGGAGCGGAAGGCCGGGTTCCGCGCGCAGGGGCGTTCGCCCGTGCTGCGGCTGCGGATGCCCGACGAGGACATCTCCTGGGTCGACCTGGTGCGCGGCGAGGTCGTGGCCAAGGCGGGCGGCACGCCCGACCCGGTGCTGGTGCGCGCCGACGGCGAACCGCTGCCCCCGTTCGCGGACCCCGTCGACGACGCGCTGATGGGCATCACGCACGTGCTGCGCGGCGAGGACCTGCTCCCGTCCACGCCACGCCGGATCGCGCTCCACCGGGCGCTGGCCCGCGTCGGCGTGGCCGGCCCCACCCCGGAGTTCGGCCACCTCCCGCGCGTGGTGGGCGAGGGGGACCGGCGGCTCGCCAAGCGCGACCCGCGCTCGGACCTGTTCCACTACCGCGACCGCGGCTTCCTGCCCGAGGGCCTGCTGAACTACCTCGCGCTGCTCGGCCGCCCCGTCGCCGACGACCGCGACGTCCTGCCCGCGGCGGAGCTGGTCGCCGCGTTCGACCTCGCCCGGGTCGGCGCCAACCCGGTCCGGTTCGACCTGAAGAAGGCCGAGGCGGTCAACGCCGCGCACCTGCGCGCGCTGCCGGTGGACGACTTCGTCGAGCGCGTGCTGCCCTACCTGATCAAGGACGGCGTGCTGCCGGCCGAGCCCACCGGGGAGCAGCGCGCGCTGCTGGCCGGCATCGCGCCGCTGGTGCAGGAGCGGCTGGTCGTGCTGTCCGAGGCATCCGCGATGGTCCGGTTCCTGTTCGTGCGGGAGCAGGACTTCGCGCCCGAGGCGGACGCCGCGGCCAAGGCGCTGGGCGAGGGCGCGCGGCCCGTGCTGGAGGCCGGGATCACCGCCTTGGAATCGCTTCCGGAGTGGACGGCCGCCGCGATCGAGGGCGCCCTGAAGGCGTCCCTTGTGGACGGACTGGGCCTGAGGCCGCGCGACGCGTACGCCCCCGTGCGGGTCGCCGTGACGGGCCGTACCGTCTCGCCACCCCTGTACGAATCCCTGGAACTGGTGGGCCAGGGTCGCTCGATCGGGCGATTGCGCCGCGCGCTCGGGGCAATCTGAGTGGTGCGATCGGGGGGTTCAGCGATGCTTGACCGTGCAAGAACCCCCAGATATCACCTCTCTGGTCGAGTCGGACCGGGGTCGGGCGCACCTAGCCTCACGGGGTGACAACCGCAGCCCCGACTTCCACCCCTCGGAGAACCGGCGAGATCCGGGCGGTGTGCCTCGACGTCGACGACACCCTCGTCGACTACAGCACCTCGTCCCGGGCCGCCCTGGCGGCGATGGTGGGCAACGACGACGCCTGGTCGCTGTGGCAGCGCATCACCGACGAGCACTGCGCCCGGCTCCTGGCCGGCGAGCTGGAGTACGAGACCATGCGGAACATCCGGACCCGCGCCTTCTTCGCGGCGCTGGGCGAGGAGCTGGACCAGGAGGAGGCGACCCGCCGGGAGCTGCGGCGCCAGGAGGTCCTGTCCTCGGGCTGGCGGCTGTTCCCGGACGTGGTGCCGTGCCTGGAGTGGCTGCGCGCCGCCGGGCTGCCCCTGGCGGCCGTGAGCAACGCCTCGGGGCGCCACCAGCGGGTCAAGATCGCCTCGCTCGGGCTGGCCCGGTACTTCGACACGGTCCTCATCGCGGGCGAGGTCGGCGCCGCGAAACCCGACCGGGTGATCTTCGACACCGCCTGCGCCGACCTCGGCGTGGACGTCGGCGACGCCGTCCACGTGGGCGACCGGCTGCACGCCGACGCGATCGGCGCCCGGGACGCGGGCCTGAGGGGCGTCTGGCTCAACCGCCACGGCTCCCGCACCGGCGCGCTCCCGGCCGGCATCTCGGCCATCAGCAGCCTCGCTGAGCTGCCCGAACTCCTGGTCTGCGAGCTGGCGGCCACCTCCGCGTGACCCCCGATTTCCGTTCCGCCGGGGGCGTGGTCTAGTATTCTTCCCGGCGGAACGGAGAGCCCCCCTCGGCGAGGGGAGCGGGCCGGGAAACCAATGGGGTATGGTGTAATTGGCAGCACGACTGATTCTGGTTCAGTTAGTCTAGGTTCGAGTCCTGGTACCCCAGCTGCAACGGTAGAAAAGAAGATGTGCTAGACTACCGGGGTAACACAGCGAGAACCGATTTGGTGAGAACCGAGCGGATCTGCTAAACTGAAAACAGAAGAAAGTTTCTAGGGCCCCGTCGTCTAGCGGCCTAGGACGCCGCCCTCTCAAGGCGGTAGCGAGGGTTCGAATCCCTTCGGGGCTACAGATTGGGAGATCCCTGTTGTGCTTGCGCACAACGGGGATCTTTCGCATTTCACATTGGGGGTCCGACCCCCAAACCCCGGGCAGGAGGGGCTTCGCCCCCCTGCACCCCCCGGCGGCTTTGCCGCGTGAGGGTTGGTGGCGTCGGGGTTGGTGCTGGGTCTGGGCTCTGTTGTGGCTGTTGGGGGCTCTGTTCGCCCCTGCGGGGCAGGGGCGAACAGAGGGGCCCCCTTGGTGCCTAGAGGCGGGATTGGAGGGCTTCTGCGGCTGCCAGGAGGTCGGCGGCCCACCTGGCGCCCGGACGGCGGCCCATTCTGTCTATTGGGCCCGAGACGGAAACTGCGGCTACTACCGAGCCGGTGCTGTCCCTTACCGGGGCGGAAACGCTGGCTACGCCCGGTTCTCGTTCTGCGACGCTTTGTGCCCAGCCTCGGCGGCGGACTTCCAGGAGGGTGCGTTCGCCGTAGACGGCGTCGGCCAGGACTGAGCGTTGGGTGCTGGGGTCGGCCCAGGCGGCCAATACTTTTGCGCCCGAGCCGGCGGTCATCGGCAATCTCGCGCCGATGGGGACCGTGTCCCTCAGGCCGCTGGGGGGTTCCGCGGAGGAGACGCAGACTCGTTGCATGCCGTCGCGGCGGTAGAGCTGGACGCTCTCGCCGGTGATGTCGCGCAGCCTCGGTAGTACGGAGGAGGCCGCGTCGAGCAGGGGGTCGGTCGCGCCGCCCGCCAGTTCCGCCAGTGCCGCGCCCGGACGCCAGCGGCCGTCGGAACCCCGTCGCAGCAACCGGTGCACCTCAAGCCCTACCGCCAACCTGTGCGCGGTGGCCCTGGGCAAGCCCGTCCGGTTGCACAACTCGGCGAGCCCACACGGATCCTTTGCGACGGCGTTCAGGACGGCCACTGCCTTGTCCAGCACGCCGATCCCGCTATGCTGTCCCACAAGCCGATACTAACTTCCCACTGTCTGGGAAGTCCAGATCTATCGACTGTCCAGATCTTGGGAGTTGCGATGAGCCGCACGCTCGCGGAGAAGGTGTGGGAAGCACACGTCGTGCGCCACGGCAGTGGCGCCGAGCCGGACCTGCTCTACATCGACCTCCACCTGCTGCACGAGGTGACCAGCCCGCAGGCATTCGACGGGCTCCGGTTGGCCGGGCGCGGCCTCCGGCGGCCGGACCTGACCATTGCCACCGAGGACCACAACGTCCCCACGGTGGACATCGAGCTGCCGATCGCGGACCCGGTGTCCCGCACGCAGGTCGAGACGTTGCGGAAGAACTGCGCCGAGTTCGGCGTTCGGCTGCACCCGATGGGCGACGCGGAGCAGGGCATCGTCCACGTGGTGGGGCCGCAGCTGGGGTTGACCCAGCCGGGCATGACGGTGGTCTGCGGTGACAGCCACACCTCCACCCACGGCGCTTTCGGCGCCCTGGCGTTCGGCATCGGGACGTCCGAGGTCGAGCACGTGATGGCTACCCAGACGTTGCCGCTCAAACCGTTCAAGACCATGGCGATCAACGTCGAGGGGCGGCTCGGGCCCGGCGTCACGGCCAAGGACGTCATCCTGGCGGTGATCGCGAAGATCGGTACCGGTGGGGGCCAGGGGTACGTCCTGGAGTACCGGGGCAGCGCGATCGAGGCGTTGTCGATGGAAGCCCGGATGACCGTGTGCAACATGTCGATCGAGGCCGGGGCGCGGGCGGGCATGATCGCGCCCGACCAGACGACGTTCGACTACGTGCAGGGGCGCCCGCACGCGCCGGCCGGGGCCGACTGGGACGCGGCGGTGGAGCACTGGAAGACGCTGCGCACCGACGAGGGTGCGGTTTTCGACGCCGAGGTGCACCTGAACGCGGACGAGCTGACGCCGTTCGTCACCTGGGGGACCAACCCGGGGCAGGGGCTGCCGCTGGGCGAGCGGGTGCCCGACCCCGAGGCGATCGGCGACGAGAACGAGCGCGTGGCCGCCGAGAAGGCGCTCGCGTACATGGGGCTGGAGCCGGGCACGCCGCTGCGCGACATCCGGGTCGACACCGTCTTCCTCGGCTCTTGCACGAATGGGCGCATCGAGGACCTGAGGGCCGCCGCGGACGTGCTGCGGGGGCACCGGGTGGCCGACGGGGTGCGGATGCTCGTCGTGCCGGGCTCCATGCGCGTGCGGGCCCAGGCCGAGGCCGAGGGGCTGCACGAGGTGTTCCTGGCCGCGGGCGCCGAGTGGCGCCAGGCGGGCTGCTCGATGTGCCTGGGCATGAACCCGGACCAGCTCAAGCCGGGTGAGCGCAGCGCCTCCACCTCCAACCGCAACTTCGAGGGCAGGCAGGGCAAGGGCGGCCGGACCCACCTGGTCTCGCCGCTCGTGGCCGCCGCCACCGCCGTGCGCGGCACCCTGTCCGCACCCGCCGACCTGGTCTAAGGGGAGATCGAGCCATGGAAGCGTTCACCACCCACACCGGGGTCGGGGTGCCCCTGCGCAGGTCCAACGTGGACACCGACCAGATCATCCCGGCCGTCTACCTCAAGCGGGTCACCCGCACGGGCTTCGAGGACGGCCTGTTCGCCGCCTGGCGCGGCGACGAGCACTTCGTGCTCAACCAGGAGCCCTACCGGGCCGGCAGCGTGCTGGTCGCCGGGCCCGACTTCGGCACCGGCTCGTCCCGCGAGCACGCCGTGTGGGCCCTGATGGATTACGGCTTCCGGGTGGTCATCTCCTCCCGGTTCGCCGACATCTTCCGGGGCAACGCGGGCAAGCAGGGCCTCCTGGCGGCCCAGTGCGAGCAGTCCGATGTCGAATTGCTCTGGAAGCTCCTGGAGAACGACCCCGGCACCCCGGTGACCGTCGACCTGACGAACAACACCGTTGTGGCGAAGGACTTCACCGCCCCCTTCGCCATCGACGAGTACACCCGCTGGCGCCTGCTGGAGGGATTGGACGACATCGCCCTGACGCTGCGGCACGCCGATGACATCACCGAGTTCGAGCAGCGCAGGCCCGGGTGGCTCCCGACCACCGATCCCGTGCCCGTGAAGTGACCCGAAGGGGCCGGATTTCCCCCTCTAGCAGCGGAAATCCGGCCCCGGCCTTTCGCCGGAGGGCTCCGGCGGGGTGTCCCTCGACAGGTCGTAATCGCCCACGCCACAACAAAAATCTGGCGTGGCGATTGGTATTTCCTTGCATATGGGCTTACCGTGACCATCAGTCGGCCCGACTAGGGCCGTGAGCGTCCTGGGAGGGACTGAAGGTGAACAAGGCCCAGCTCATCGAGGCGCTCGCCGAGCGCCTTGGCGACAAGAAGAACGCCGCTGCCGCGGTCGACGGCATCGTCGACGTGATCGTCCGCAGCGTCCACAAGGGCGAGAAGGTCAACATCACCGGCTTCGGTGTCTTCGAGAAGCGCGCCCGCGCGGCCCGCACCGCTCGCAACCCGCGCACCGGTGAGACCGTGAAGGTCAAGAAGACCAACGTGCCCGCGTTCCGCGCGGGTTCGACGTTCAAGGACGTCATCAGCGGCACGAAGAAGCTGCCCCGCGTGACGGCCCCGAAGCCCGCGGCCGCGGCGGCCAAGCCCGCGGCGGCGGCGGCGGGGACCAAGGCCCCGGCGACCCGCGGCACCACCGCGCGCACCACCACGGCGCGGTCGACCACCGCGCGCAGCACCACCGCGCGCACCGCTGCGGCAGCCACGAAGGCCCCGGCCACCCGCAGCAAGGCCGGCAGCACGGCGACCGCCGCGAAGGCGGCCACCGCCACCAAGGCCGCGCCCGCCAAGACGGCGAGCAAGGCGACCGCCCCGAAGTCGACCGCCACGAAGGCGGCCTCGACGACCGCGGCCAAGCCGGCGGCGAAGAAGGCCAGCACGGCGAAGGCCACCACCACCGCCGCGAAGGCGGCTTCCACCCCCGCGACCAAGGCCACCACCTCGGCCGCGGCCAAGCCGGCCGCCAAGAAGGCCACCACGGCCAAGACGTCGGCTGCGAAGAAGAAGTGACCCGGGGCCGGGCAACCCCGGCCCCGGTCGACGCTCAGGGCCCGGTGCGGACGCGCACCGGGCCCTGAGCACACCCACCCGCTCCCCGATTCGCGCGAGTCGAACCCCCGGCCCCCTCGTGTCGAACGCCCAAACCCCCCGAGTTCCACGTTCAGAACCGCGTGTCCTCCACTCGGACACCGCGAGTCCTCCACTCCGGCACCGCGAGTCATCCGGTGGGACCCATTCGTGCCCCGACCGGCCCAACCCGTACCCGGGCGGCCCATTCCCGGGGCCGCCTCGGGGATATGACGGGTGAGGGGGATTAGTGCGGGGGATTGGGCAGCGCGGTGGGCAGGTAATGGGCCGAAACCAGGCGCGGCCAGGCGGTGGACGAGTCCGATGTGGACCAGCCCGGGGCGGGTCGCCGGAACGCCAGCAGCCAGGTGCTGCCCTTCTTGCACGGGACGTCCCCGAGGGCGAGACCGCCCAGGTCGGCGAGGGTGGAGACGACGTCCGGGATCACCCCGCCCTGGCTCGCCACGACCGGCGTGCCCGGACCGTCGGCGATCTCCAGCAGGCGCACCAGGGCCGCCTCGCGGTCGGGCCAGTAGCCCTCCTCGGACAGGCGCGGCTCCAGCGCCACGCCCACGCCCAGGTCGTCCGCGACGCCCCGGACGGTCTCCACGCACCGCACGCGCGGCGCCGAGTGGACGCGTGAGACGCCCCACAGGGGCAGCATGGCCCGCAGGCCCGCCGCCTGCCGCCACCCGGCGGAGCTGAGCGGCCGCAGGTCGTCGTCACCCGGCCAGTTGTCCCGCTTGCCCGCCTTCGCGTGCCGCACCAGCAGCAGGTGCGCCAGGTCCGCCGGCGCCGCCAGGAACGCCTCCAGCACCGACCGGTCGGTGTCGTGCGTCAGCACCCCGGCCGCCTCGTCGAACGGCACCCAGCGCAGCTCGTCGACCTCGTCGTTGGCCTCGAACGCCCCCGAGGAGACCCGCGCGCTGAAGTAGTCCACGGTCTTCGGCCCGGCCGCCACCTCGTAGGCCACCCGGCGCAGGTGCCGCCCCAGCACGGCGCGGAAGCCGGTCTCCTCCAGCACCTCGCGCACCGCCGCCGCGGGCACGGTCTCGCCCGGGTCCAGCTTCCCCTTCGGCAGGGACCAGTCGTCGTAACGCGGCCGGTGCACGACCGCCAAGCAACCCTCGCGCCACAGCACGGCGCCGGCAGCCCTGATCAACGCCTCACCCCAGTGCGCGGTGCGCGCGCAGCAGCTCGGTCTGGTGGTCGCGGACCCGGCCGCCGTCCGACGGCGACGCCTGCCAGGCGCCGTCCGGCTGGAGCACCCAGCACCGCGTGGTGGCCTCCAGCGCCGAGTCGAGCACGGCGTCCAGCTGGGCGGTCAGCTTCGGGTCGGTCACCCGCACGCACACCTCCACCCGCCGGTCCAGGTTGCGGTGCATCATGTCGGCGCTGCCGATCCAGTGCTCCCCGGCCCCGGCGAAGTGGAACACCCGCGAGTGCTCCAGGAAGCGCCCGAGGATCGAGCGGACGTGGATGTTCTCCGACAGCCCCTTGATGCCCGGCTTCAGCGCGCACACCCCCCGCACCACCACCTGCACCGGCACGCCCGCCTGCGACGCCCGGTACAGCGAGTCGATGACCTGCTCGTCCACCAGCGAGTTCACCTTGATGCGCACGCCCGCGGCCTGCCCGGCGCGCGCCAGCTCGATCTCGTGCTCGATGCGCTCCACGATGCCCCGCCGCACGCCGTGCGGCGCCACCAGCAGGCTGCGGTAGTGGTCCTGCCGCGCGTACCCGGTCAGCACGTTGAACAGGTCGGTCAGGTCCGCGCCGATGGTCGGTTCGGCGGTCAGCAGGCCGATGTCCTCGTAGAGCCGAGCGGTCTTCGGGTTGTAGTTGCCGGTGCCGATGTGGCAGTAGCGCTGGATGCGCGAGCCCTCCTGGCGCACCACCAGCGACGTCTTGCAGTGCGTCTTCAGGCCCATCAGGCCGTAGACCACGTGCACGCCCGCCTTCTCCAGCGCCCGCGCCCACTTGATGTTCGCCTGCTCGTCGAACCGCGCCTTGATCTCCACCAGCGCCACGACCTGCTTGCCCGCCTCGGCCGCGTCGATCAGCGCGTCCACGATCGGCGAGTCGCCGGAGGTGCGGTACAGGGTCTGCTTGATGGCCAGCACCCGCGGGTCGGCCGCCGCCTGCTCGATGAACCGCTGCACGGACGTGGAGAACGAGTCGTACGGGTGGTGCACCAGCACGTCGCCCTCGCGCAGGGTGGCGAAGATGCTCTTGGGCGTCTCCCGCTCGCCGAACGCCGAGTGCGTCGCGGGCACGAACGGCGCGTCCTTGAGCTGCTTGCGGTCGACGCTGTAGAGCTGCCACAGGCACGACAGGTCGAGCAGCCCGGGCACCTGCACGACGTCGGCCGGGTCGACCTCCATCTCCCGCAGCAGCCGCTCCAGCATGTGCTCGGTCATGTCGCCGGCGACCTCCAGCCGCACCGGCGGCCCGAACCGGCGGCGGGCCAGCTCCCGCTCCAGCGCCTGGAGCAGGTCCTCGTCCTGGTCCTCCTCGACCTCCAGGTCCGCGTTGCGGGTCACCCGGAACGCGTGGCACTCGACGACCTGCATGCCCGCGAACAGCTCGCCCAGGTGCGCCGAGATCAGCTCCTCCAGCGGCAGGAACGTCGCGGTCGGGCTGGTGCGGTCGTTCTCCACCCGGACCAGCCGCGGCACGTTGTCCGGCACCTTGATCCGGGCGAACCGCTCCGCGCCGCCCTCGGGGTCCCGCACGGTCACCGCGAGGTTCAGCGACAGGCCCGAGATGTAGGGGAACGGGTGCGCGGCGTCCACGGCGAGGGGCGTGAGCACCGGGAACACCTGGTCGGTGAAGTAGTTCGACAGCCGCTGCTTCTCGCTGTCGGTCAGCTGCGCCCAGTTGACGATGCTGATGCCGTGCTTCTCCAGGCCCGGCCGGACGTGGTCCAGGAACGTCCTGGCGTGCTGCTCGACCAGCTCCTGGGAGCGCTTGCTCATGCTGGCCAGCTGCTCGCGCGGGCTGAGCCCGTCCGCGCTGCGCACCGACAGGCCGGTCTCGTCGCGGCGCTTCAGGCCCGCGACCCGGACCATGTAGAACTCGTCGAGGTTCGACGCGAAGATGGCCAGGAACTTGGCCCGCTCCAGCAGCGGCTGGGAGGCGTCCTCGGCCAGCGCCAGCACCCGGGCGTTGAAGTCCAACCAGGACAGTTCGCGGTTGAAGTACCGGTCGTCGGGCAGGTCGGCCTGCGCCTCGGGGTCGGTGGCCGCGGGCGGTGAGCTGGGGAACGACCGGGCCGGCGACTCGGCGGGCGGCCGGTCGGCCGTTCGCGCGGAGCCGCGGCGCGTGGCCGGGCGGGGGCGGCGCGCGGTGCTCGCGGACCGCGCCGTGCTCGTGGCGGGCGTGGCGGCGCGGGGTGTCCGCGCGCGACGCCCGGGCGCCGGCTGCTCGGGGGTGTTCTCGGTGCTCACGATCGGCATTCTTCCTCAACGCGCGGGTGTTTGCGCTGATCGGAACGGACGAGGAGGTGAACTCCGCGTCACACCGGGCGCAGCAGCGCCCGCACCGCGCCCGACTCGTCCCGGTCCACGGTCACCCGCTGACCCGCCCGCAACGCGCGCCACCCGCCGGCGGCCACCGCGGCGGCCGGCGCGTCCACGAGCACCCCGTCGTCCCGCAGGACGGTGGCTGAGCCATCCGGGTGGTGGGCGCTCACGGTCGCTTGCTCGGGCACGGGGCAACGCTAGCCGATCGGAGGTGGTGGGCGGGTCGCGGCGCTGCCACGCTCCGCTGTGGCCCCCTTACCGGAAGGAGTGGGCATGAGGGTTATCGCGGCGGTCGTCGCCGTACTCCTCGGTTGCGTCACCCAGGGCACGGCCGCGGCCGCCGAGCCGGCCGCCGACCGGGGACTGCCCGCGGCGGCCAGGAACGTGGAACTGCGGGCGGCGCTCCCGGAGACCGAGGGCGCGGTCTCGATCAACTTCCTCCAGTACCGGCACCGCGAGGTGATGTTCGTCAGCGGGACGTTCGGGCTCAAGTCCTACGACGTCACCGACCTGGACCACCCGGTGCTGCTCGACCACCTGACCAAGCGGGAGCTGGCCCTGCCGGGCGACGACCCGGAGCAGCGGTTCTGGGAGAACGAGGACGTCACCGTCGACCCGCGGCGCAAGCTGGTGTTCCTGGCCCGCGAGCGCAGCGCGTTCGGCAGGCAGGTGGGCGGCGAGCGGCCGACCGGCGTGTACTTCGTCTCGGCCGCCGACCCGGCGCGGCTGGAGCTGATGAGCTTCGCGCCGATGGGCACCGGGCACATCACCACGTGCGTCAACGACTGCGCGTACCTGTGGACGACCGGCTACGACGGCACGCCGTCCACCGACCCGGACACCTACCGGCGTTCGGGCAAGGTGTTCGTCACCGACATCCGCGACCCGCGCCACCCGCGGACGCTGGACACCCAAGTCGACCTCAACCGCGACCAGGGCGAGACGCACATGACGCACGACGTCCAGGTGGACGCGGCGGGCGTGGCCTGGGTGGCGGGCACGGGCGGTACGCGCGGCTACTACACGCGCGGCCGGCACCGCGACCCGTTGACCGGGCGGGTGCGCGAGGCCACCGCGTGGGACCCGGTCCCGTACGCGGGCGGCGCGGCGCCGAGGCTGGACATGCCGACGTCGTTCTCGCACAACTCGTTCCGGCCGGTCGGGCGCACGCTGGCGGACGGGCCGAGGCCGTCGGCCGAGCACCCGGCGGGCAGCCTGCTGCTGCACACCGAGGAGGCGTTCGAGTCGCCCACCTGCAAGGACCAGGGGCGGTTCGTCATCTCGTCGCTCCAGGGCTCGACCGGTGGCGAGTCGTGGCGGGCGACGCCGGAGCAGCCGTTCTACCTGAAGACGGTGGGCGTCTGGTCGCCTGACGACCAGGAGGGCACGCTGCCGGACGCGTTCTGCTCGGCGCACTACTTCGACGTGCACCGGCGGATCGTGGCCTACTCCTGGTACGAGCAGGGGACGCGGTTCCTGGACATCACCGACCCGGCCAACCCGATCCAGGTGGCGTACTGGCGGCCGGAGGGCGCGGTGTCGTTCGCGCCCTACTGGCACCGGGGACGGGTGGTCCTGGCGGACGCGGCGCGCGGCGTGGAGGTCCTGAAGCTCACCCGGGGCGCCTACGACGCGCAGGCCACGCACACGAAGGTGACGCTGACCACCTCGCCGCCCGACGAGGTGGTGCGGTCGGCACAGGCACCGCGCAAGCGCTTGCCGCTCGCCCCGGACCCCGAGTACGGCTACGCCTGCCCCATGGTCACCGGCCGCTGCACCCCGGGCACCGCCTGCTGCTGACCCGAATGTGGAACTCGGGGGTCCTGGAGGTTCGACACGAGGGGGCTGGAGGTTCGACTCGCGCGAGTCGAACGTTCGGGACCGTCGTGTCGAACGTTCCGAGCCCCCGAGTTCTGCGTTCGCGGGTCAGCCGCAGACCGGGGTCAGGAGGGCGGCGGTTCGGCGGCCCACGCCCAGGGCGGTGGAGGCCAGGGCGAGGTCCTCGGCGGTGTCCACGTCGTGGCGCAGGGACGGCCAGGGGCCGGTCAGGGGGGTGGCGCCCGAGGCGGCGTGCGCCTCGGCGGAGCCGACGCCGAAGGCGGGGGACAGGGGTTCGCCCGGGGCCGAGAGCAGCAGGGTGGTGCCGGTGCCCTGGCGGTCGGGGCAGAACGCCCGGCCGCGCGCGGCGGCCAGGGCCGCGGCCAGCTCGGCGGTCCGCAGGGCGGGCAGGTCGGCCTGCAGCGCGCCCACGACGGAGTCCGGGTCACGCCCGCGCAGCACGTCGAAGCCGAAGCCCAACGCCTCGTTCAGGCCCTCGGGGCCGGCCACCGACTCCACGCCCAGCGCCCGCAGTTCGAGCACCACCGCCGGGTCGGACGTGACGGCCAGCACAGTCCGCACGGCGGGCAGCGCGGCCCCGATCGTGTCCAGCGCGAAGGCCAGTGCCAGCGCCGACCGGGCCGGCCCGACCCCCACCAGCCGCGACTTGGCCCGGTCCAGGGTCTTGACCGGCACCACCAGGTCCACTTCGGCACGCACACCGCCATACTCCCCGATGCCGGCTGGACCTGGCCGGGGGCTCCGGGGAAGACTCCGGGGCCACGACGAAGAGGGAGTGCACGTGGCCAAGGAGAAGGGCGGTTTCTGGGTCGGGCTCGCCGCGGCGGTCTTCTACCCGGCCACCGCGCTGATGGCGCGGCGGCGGGACGAGGGTGCCGAGCACGTCCCGGGTACGGGCGGGGCGCTCATCGTGATGAACCACGTGTCCCACCTCGACCCGGTCTACGACGCGGTCTTCACCCACCGGCGGGGTCGGGTGCCGCACTTCCTGGCCAAGCACAGCCTGTGGAACGTCCCAGTGCTCGGCACGGTGGTCAAGGGCGCCCGCCAGATCCCGGTCTACCGGGGCACCGCGGACGCCCAGCAGAGCCTGCGCGCCGCCCACGAGGCCCTGGAGCAGGGCCTCGTCGTGATCATCTACCCGGAGGGCACGATCACCAGGGACCCCGACGGCTGGCCGATGAGCTCCCGCACCGGCGTGGCGCGGCTTGCGCTGGAGCACGACGTGCCGGTGCTGCCCGCCGCCCGCTGGGGCACCCGCGACCTCTACGACCACTACCGCCGCAAGTTCCGCCCGTTCCCGCGCAAGACCGTGGTGACGAAGGTCGGCCCGCCGGTCGACCTGACCGCCCACCGGTCCCGCCCGCAGAACCTGGCGCTGCTGCGCGAGGTGACCGACCTGCTGATGGGCGAGGTCAAGGACCTGCTCGCGGAGATCCGCCAGGAGCAGGCGCCCGAGGGCTTCCACCCCGGCCGGAAGGTCTGACGTGGAGCGGGTCGCGGTGCTGGGCGCCGGGTCGTGGGGCACCACCTTCGCCAAGGTGCTCGCCGACGCCGGCACCGACGTGGTGCTGTGGGCGCGGCGGCCCGAGGTCGCCGACGCCATCGACGGGAGCCGGGTGAACGCCGACTACCTGCCGGGCGTCGTCCTGCCGGAGAACCTGTCGGCCACCTCGGACGCGGGCAAGGCGCTGGCCGGCGCGCAGGCCGTGGTGCTGGCCGTGCCGAGCCAGACGCTGCGGGGCAACCTCACCGCCTGGCGCGACCGGCTGCCGGCGGACGCCACGCTGGTCAGCCTGGCCAAGGGCGTGGAGCTGGGCACGCTCAAGCGGATGAGCGAGGTGATCCGGGAGGTCGCCTCGGTGCCGGAGGACCGGGTCGCGGTGGTGTCCGGGCCGAACCTGGCCAAGGAGATCGCGGCCGGGCAGCCGACCGCCACGGTCATCGCGTGCACCGACCACGACCGCGCGGTCGACCTCCAGCACGCCTGCTCCACCCCCTACTTCCGGCCCTACACGAACGTCGACGTGGTCGGCTGCGAGCTGGGCGGCGCGTGCAAGAACGTCATCGCGCTGGCCTGCGGGATGGCCGCGGGCCTCGGCTTCGGCGACAACACGGTGGCCTCGATCATCACCCGCGGCCTGGCCGAGACCGCCCGGCTGGGCGAGGAGCTGGGCGCGGACCCGCTGACCTTCGCCGGGCTGGCGGGCCTGGGCGACCTGGTGGCCACCTGCGCGTCGCCGCTGTCGCGCAACCGCACGTTCGGCGAGAGGCTGGGGCGCGGCGACACGCTGGCCCAGGCCCAGGAGGCCGCGCACGGCCAGGTCGCCGAGGGCGTGAAGTCGTGCTCGTCGATCCGCGAGCTGGCCGAGCGGCTGGGGGTGGACATGCCCATCACCGAGGGCGTGCACCGGGTTTGCCACGAGGGACTGGACCCGCGCGTGCTGACGGCGGCGCTCCTCGGGCGCGAGCGGAAGGCGGAGCGGGAGTGAGCGGGCAGGGGAGCGAGCGGGGAGACGATCGGGTGAATTCGGCGAACGGCCGGGGGAGCGGGCACGGCGAGCGGGCGGAGCGGGCAGGCGAGCGGGGCGCGTGGGGGGACGGGACGCGGGTCGTCCACTCCGCGCCGGCCGCGCCGGGGCAGCCGTTCCTGGCCGGCCCGGTGTTCGCCTCGGCCTACCACCTGGGCGGCGAGGACACCTACGGCCGCGCGCACAACCCGACGTGGCGGGCGCTGGAGGCGGCGCTGGGCGAGCTGGACGGCGGCACGGCCGTGCTGTTCCCGTCCGGCATGGCGGCGGTCTCGACGCTGCTGCGCGTGGTGCTGGCGCCCGGCGACACCGTGGTCCTGCCCGCCGACGGCTACTTCCTGACCCGCAACCTGGTCGCCGAGATGCCCGTCACCGTGCTGGAGGCGCCCACGGCCGGGCCGTACCCGTCGTTCGAGGGCGTGCGGCTGGTGCTGCTGGAGTCGCCGTCCAACCCGGGCCTGGACGTGTGCGACATCGCGGCGCTGGCCGAGGCCGCGCACGCGGCGGGCGCGCTGGTGGCGGTGGACAACACGACCGCGACGCCGATCGGCCAGCAGCCGCTGCTGCTGGGCGCGGACGTCGTGGTCAGCAGCGACACCAAGGCCGTCGCCGGGCACAGCGACGTGCTGCTCGGCCACGTCTCCACCGCGGACCCCGACCTGGTCGAGCGGCTGCGGTCGGCGCGCACCACCGGCGGCGCGATCCCCGGCCCGTTCGAGGCGTGGCTGGTCCACCGCGGCCTGGGCACGCTCGACCTGCGCCTGACCCGCCAGGCGGAGAACGCCGCCGCGCTCTACGAGGTGCTCAAGGGCCACCCGGCGGTGGCCAACCTGCGCTGGCCGGGTTCGCCCGCCGACCCGGCCCACGAGGTGGCGGTCCGGCAGATGCGGCGGTTCGGCGGCGTGCTGACCTTCGAGCTGGCCGACGCCGACGCGGTCGCGGCGTTCCTGGGCCGCTCGCGGCTGGTGTACGCGAGCACCAGCTTCGGCGGCCTGCACACGAGCCTGGACCGGCGCGCGCAGTGGGGCGACCCGGTGCCGGAGGGCCTGGTGCGGCTCTCGGCGGGCTGCGAGGACACCGCGGACCTCGTGGCGGACGTGCTCGGTTCCCTCTGACGGGTGGCGCGGCGTCCAGTTCGTGGGATGCGGTTGCGGGGTCGTCGAGGGCGCTGGGACCCTCGACGGCATGTCCTTCCGCGCCATGACCGCCGGACGGGGTCACATCGACCTCCGCCTGGTCGCCAGCGCGCTCTGTCTCCCTCGGTGATCGTCTCGCGCCCGGCGAGCCGTTGACGCTCGCACGCCACCAGATCCCGAGAAGGAACCATGTTCGCCGTTCCGGAGAACACCGTCGCCCTGCCCCCGTCGGCCGCCGCACCGCACCCGGTGCGCATCGCCCTCGACGTCGCGGCACGGCGCGAGCGCTGGGCCCACCTGCTCCGCTACGACCCCGACGAGCGCTTCGCCGCCCTGGTGGAGCGCACCGCCGACCAGGAGGTGTGGCTGATGAGCTGGCTGCCCGGCCAGCACACCGGCCTGCACGACCACGGCCTCACCACCGGCGCGTTCACCGTGGTCAGCGGCTCGCTGACCGAGGTGGTCGCGACGGGCGGCCGGCAGGTGCTGCACCACCTGGTGGCCGGCCAGTCGCGGGTGTTCGGCCCCGACTACGTCCACCGGGTGCGCAACGACGGCGTCGACCCGGCCGTCACCGTCCACGTCTACCGCGACGGCGGGCGCACCGTGCGGCCGCGCCGGTTCGACCCGGTCGAGGGCGCTACCCGAGAGGAGCGCGGCTGCGCGCCGTGACGTGCGGCGGGACCTCCCAGTCGCCGACCAGCAGCGGGTCCGGCTCGGGGGTGCCCCAGGCCGCGCGCAGCGGCAGCACGCCCGCCCACCGCTCGTTGGCGGCCACGTCCTCGTCCTCGTCGCCGGGCGGGCCGCTGCGGATCTTCACCGACGCCTCGGCGAGGTCGAGCGCGAGCACGGACGTCGCGGCCACCTCCTTGGGCGTGGGCGGCCGGGCGTAGTCCCACGACCCGGGCGCGAGGTGCTCGGTGAGCACGCGCAGGCCGTGCAGCTTGGCCTCCGGCCCGGTGACCGGCACGGCGGTGCCGTGGACCACGGCCGCGCGGTAGTTCATGGAGTGGTCGAACGCCGAGCGCGCGTAGACCACGCCGTCGAGGACGGTCACGGCGACGCACACCGGCACGCCGGTCGCGGCCTCGCGCAGGCTGCGCGCGCCGGTCGAGCCGTGCAGGTAGAGGGTGTCGCCGTCGCGGCCGTAGCCGGTGGGCAGCACGAGCGGCGCGCCGTCGACGACCACCGCGAGGTGGCACACGAGCGCGGCGTCGAGGACGGCGTGCAGGGCGGCGCGTTCGGTCGCGGCGTGGTGGCGGCCGCGCCTGATCGTGCTGCGGGGTGTCGGCGACAACGTCATGCGGCCAGCGTTTCCGGTAAAGTGGTATCTCTCAAGTGCCAATTAAGGGCGATTCCAGGAGGCCACTTTGGTCGAGACGGCGCTGGCGGTCGCACTCGACCGCGACTCGGCCGAGCCGCTGGCCGTGCAGCTCGCGGACGCCCTGCGCGAGGCCGCCGCGGACGGCAGGCTGCGCAGCGGCGACCGGCTGCCCTCCACGCGCGCGCTGGCCGAGCGGCTGGGCGTGAGCCGGACGGTGACGGCGGCGGCCTACGAGCAGCTGCACGCCGAGGGCTGGATCGCGGGACGGCACGGCTCGGGCACGTACGTGACCACCACGCCGCCCGGCGCGCTGCGCTCCCGCGCCCGCCGCACCGCCGTCGCGCCCGCGCCCGCCGACGTGGTGGACCTGGCGCCGGGCGCGCCGTGGGCCGAGGGGCTGGACCGCGCGGCGTGGCGGCGGGCCTGGCGCGCGGCGGCGGACGTGCCGCCGCTGTTCCGGCCGTCCCGGGCGGGCCTGCCCGAGTACCGCGCCGTGGTCGCCGAGCACCTGCTGCGGCACCGGGGCCTGGCCGTGCGCGGCGGGCTGGGCGAGGAGTCGGTGCTGGCCACCGGCGGCACCACCGCCGCGCTGGTGGAGCTGGGCGCGTCGGTGCTGCGGCCGGGTGACGTGGTGGCCGTGGAGGAGCCCGGCTACCAGCGGGCGGTGTGGGCGCTGCGCTCGGCGGGCGTGCGCGTGGTGCAGGCCCCGGTCGACGCGGAGGGCCTGCTCGTGGACGGCGTGCCGCCGGGCGTGCGGGGCGTCTACTGCTCGCCCGCGCACCAGTACCCGATGGGCGGGCGCATGTCCGCGGGCAGGCGGGTGGCCCTGGTCGAGCGGGCGCGCGCCGAGGGCTGGCTGGTCGTCGAGGACGACTACGACGGCGAGCTGCGCTACGACGTGGCGCCCCTGCCGCTGCTGGCGGCCCTCGCGCCGGACGTGGTCGTGCACCTGGGCACCACCAGCAAGATCCTCACCCCGACCCTGGGCGCGGGCTGGATGGTGGCGCCCGAGCCGATCGCGGCCGAGGTGATGGAGCACCGCGACCGCACCGGCACCGGCCCGTCCGCGGCGGGCCAGCGGGTCGTGGTCGAGCTGGCCCGCAACGGCGACCTCGGCCGCCACCTGCGCCGGCTGCGCCGCGAGCTGTCCGACCGCCGCGCCCTGCTCTCGGCGGCCTTCGCCGAGGCGGGCGTCCCGGTCCTCGGCGACGACGCGGGCGCGCACATCGTGGTGCCCCTGCCCACCGCCCAGGCCGAGCGCGACGTGCTCGCCGCGGCCCGCGACCGGGGCCTGCTGCTCGACGGCCTCGGCCGCCACCACGCGGGCCGGCCGCGGGTGCACGGTGCCGCCATCGGCTACAGCGCCTGCTCCCGCGACCAGCTCACCGCCGCCGTGCCGGAGCTGATCCACCTGCTGCGCGCGGCACTCGGGTGACCGCCGGGCACGTCCCCGTCGCGGGTGGCCTGCCGGTTACGCCATCCGGGTAGGGTCGGCAACCATGACACAGCGCAAGACCAAGGTCGCCGTGGTGTTCGGCGGGCGCAGCAGCGAGCACAAGGTCTCCTGCCTGTCCGCCGGCAGCGTGCTCCCGCACCTGGACCGGGAGCGGTTCGAGGTGGTGCCCGTCGGCATCACCGAAGCGGGTGCCTGGGTGGTCGGCGCCGACGACACGAAGGCGCTGGAGGTGCGCGACCGGCAGCTGCCGTCGGTCAACTCGCTGGTCCCGGTGTCCGGTGGGCAGCTCGTGCCCGCCTCGCCGGACGAGGTGCTGGGCGACGTGGACGTGGTGTTCCCCGTGCTGCACGGCGCGTGGGGCGAGGACGGCACCGTCCAGGGCCTGCTGGAGCTGGTCGACGTCCCCTACGTCGGCCCGGGCGTGCTGGCCAGCGCGGTGGCCATGGACAAGGAGTTCACCAAGCGCCTGCTCGCCGGCGCGGGCCTGCCGGTCGGCGAGTTCGCCGTGCTGCGGCGCGACCAGGACACGCTGGCGCAGGCCGACCGGGACCGCCTCGGGCTGCCGGTGTTCGTCAAGCCGGCGCGCGCCGGGTCGTCCGTGGGCATCTCCAAGGTCGTCGACTGGGACCACCTGGACAGCGCCATCGCCCTGGCCCGCAAGACCGACCCGAAGGTGATCGTCGAGGCCGCCGTGTCCGGCCGCGAGGTCGAGTGCGGCGTGCTGGAGTTCCCCGACGGCCGGGTCGAGGCGTCCGTGCCCGCCGAGCTGCGCGTGGTCGGCGGCGCGGTCGACTGGTACGACTTCGACGCCAAGTACCTCGACGACGTGTGCGAGTTCGACGTGCCCGCGCTGCTGCCCGAGGGGGTGGCCCGCGAGCTGCGGGAGATGGCCGTGGCCGCGTTCCGCGCGCTGGACTGCCAGGGCCTGGCCCGGGTCGACTTCTTCGTCACCGAGGACGACCGGCTGGTCGTCAACGAGGTCAACACCATGCCGGGCTTCACGCCGATCTCGATGTACCCGCGCATGTGGGCCGAGACGGGCGTGGACTACCCGAACCTGCTGACCACCCTGGTGGAGACGGCGATCGCCCGGGGCACCGGCCTGCGCTGAGGGCCGGTCAGCCCCGGGTGTCCACGGGGCCCTCGGCCAGGGTGTCCCGCACGGTCGTCGAGATGTCCTGGAGGGGCCCCGTGCCCGCGTCGGACGGCACGGTCAGCGCCACGTACACCGGCCGGTCCACCACGAACCAGGTGGCCGCGCCGGTGCCACCCACCACCAGCCACGTCACGTCGGAGACGTCGCGCAGCTCCGAGGTCGGCGACAGCTCGCCCGGCCGCTCCAGCCCGCACCGCAGCACCACCGGCTCGTGGGTGGCGTCACCCCAGGCCACGGCACCCGCGGGCGCGGGGGACGCCAGCTCGCGGCGGGGCAGCGTGACCCCGTTGGAGACCAGTTGCATCGGCAGCGCGCTCAGCAGCGCACCGCACTCCGCGGACTCGGCCCGCGGGGCCGGCACGGGCACCAGCGCGACGGGCCCGGACCGGCCCGCCGACGGGTCGGCGGGGTCGTCCTTGCCCCCCGCGCCGAAGAAGAGGCCCACGGCCGCCACCCCGGCCGCCAGCAGCGCCGGCAGGCCCAGGGCCACGGCGAGCAGCGGTCGGGGGAGCAGCGAGGCGGGTTCCGGTTCCTGTGCCACGCCGCTATGACAGCACGGCGCTAGAGGTGGACCACCGGGCAGGTCAGGGTTCGCGTGATGCCCTCGACGTTCTGGATGCGGGCGACCACGAGCTGCCCCAACTGGTCGACGGTGTCGGCCTCGGCGCGGACGATGACGTCGTACGGGCCGGTGACGTCCTCCGCCTGGGCCACACCCGGGATGCCGGAGATCTCCGCCGCAACGGCGGCTGCCTTCCCGACCTCGGTCTGGATGAGGATGTATGCGTGGACCACGGCGTGCCCCTTCGTCGCGACAGGTTGGGTCGGGGTAGGAACGTGCACAGCAACGTACCTCAGTCGGGGTTCCGACTGCTCAGAACGGGAGGCAATTTTGCGTCCGGAGCCGCCGCAGAACGCGGACACGGTCGCTGAAGTGGGTGAGTTCGGTCTCATCCGCCGGGTGACGGCAGGTCGGACGCAGCCGCCCACCACCCTGCTCGGGCCGGGTGACGACGCGGCTGTGGTGGCCGCGCCGGACGGCCGCGTGGTGGTGTCCACCGACGTGCTGGTCGAAGGTGTCCACTTCAGACTCGACTGGTCCTCTCCAGAGCAGGTCGGCCGCAAGGCGGCCGCCGTGAACCTGGCCGACGTGGCGGCCATGGGCGCCATGCCCACGGCCCTCACGATCGGCCTCGCCTGCCCCGCCGACACCCCCTCGGCGGTGGTCGAGGGCATCACCGCCGGCCTGTGGCAGGAGGCGGTCATCGCGGGGGCCGGCGTGGTGGGGGGCGACATGGTGTCCTCCGCGACACTGGTGATCTCCGTTACGGCCATGGGCGACATGAACGGCCTGGAACCGGTGACCCGCTCCGGAGCCCAGGTGGGCGACGTGGTCGCGGTCTGCGGACGCCTCGGCTGGGCGGCGGGCGGCCTGGCCGTCCTCCAACGAGGATTCCGCTCCCCGGTGGCCGTGGTGGGGGCCCAGCGGAACCCCGAACCCCCCTACGCGGCAGGCCCCCAAGCCGCCGCCGCGGGCGCGACCGCCATGATCGACGTCTCCGACGGCCTCCTGGCCGACCTGGGCCACATCGCCGACGAATCGGGCATAGGCATCGACATCCGCACGGAACTCCTGGAAGTCCACCCCCGCCTGATCGACGTGGCGGCGGCCCTGGGCGCGGACGCCCGCCACTGGGTCCTCACCGGCGGCGAGGACCACGCCCTGGCCGCCACGTTCCCGGAACCGGCAGCGGTCCCCGACGGCTGGACGACGATAGGGACGGTCCGCCACGGCAGCGGCGTGACCGTGGACGGCCGCGCCTACGAGAAACCCCCTGGCTGGGAACACTGGCGCTAGGTAGCCTGGAACCGTGGAACTATGCACGCTCGCGTATGACCATCCGGACTCGGCCAAGCTCATCGCCGAACTCCAGCAGGTCTACGTGACCCGCTACGGCGACGGCGACATCACGCCGGTGGACCCGGCGCAGTTCGCCGCGCCCCGGGGTCACTTCCTGGTCGGCTACGTGGACGACGTCCCCGTGGCCTGCGGCGGCTGGCGCGCCCACGACGAGGCGCAGCACTCCCTGCGCCCCGGCGACGCCGAGATCAAGCGCATGTACGTCGCGGACGCCCTGAGGGGCCGGGGCCTGGCGAGGCGCCTGCTCGCGGCCCTGGAGGACGAGGCCAGGGCCCAGGGCCGCAAGCGCATGGTCCTGGAAACCGGCACGAGGCAACCGGAGGCCATCAGCCTCTACACCTCCAGCGGCTACACCCGCATCGACAACTTCGGCGTCTACCGGGACCACCCGGACAGCCTCTGCTTCGCCAAGGACCTGGGGATCTGACGTGGCGATCTACGCCCTGGGCGACCAGGAACCCACCATCCACCCCGACGCCTACGTGCACCCCGACGCCACCGTGATCGGCAACGTCTACCTGGGCGCGCACGCCTCCGTCTGGCCCCAAGCAGTCCTGCGGGGCGACTACGGCCGCGTGGAAGTGGGCGAACGCACCTCGGTGCAGGACGGGACCGTCATCCACTGCACCGAGGTCCACCCGGCCCTGATCGGCGCGAACTGCGTGATCGGCCACAACGTCCACATCGAAGGCGCCACCATCGCCGACAACTGCCTCATCGCCTCGGGCTCGGTGGTCCTCAACGGCTCGACGGTCGGGGAAGGCGCCATCGTGGGCGCAGGCGCAGTCGTCTCCTTCGACGGCCGCATCCCCGCCCGCGCCATGGCCCTGGGCGTCCCCGCCCGCGTCCGCGAGGGCCACGTGGTCCCCGAGAACGCATGGAAATTCATCGTCGACAAATACGTCGAGAACATTTCCAGGTACCGCCGGGAACTCCGCCGCCTGGACTGAGATAAGGTCCCGCCGTGGCACGTCCGCTTGAGGAAATCGTGGAAGCCGGCTGGGCCCAGGCCCTGGCCCCGGTGGCAGACCAGATCGCCAAGATGGGCGAGTTCCTGCGCTCCGAGGTGGCCGCCGGCCGCACCTACCTGCCCGCCGGCGAGAACGTGCTGCGCGCCTTCCAGCAGCCGTTCCACTCGGTCAAGGTGCTCATCGTGGGCCAGGACCCCTACCCGACCCCCGGCCACGCCGTGGGCCTGAGCTTCTCGGTCTCCCCGGAAACCCGACCGATCCCGAAGAGCCTGGTCAACATCTACCAGGAGTACATGTCCGACCTGGGTCACCCCAAGCCCTCCACCGGCGACCTGACCCCGTGGACCGAACAGGGCGTCCTCCTCCTCAACAGGGCCCTCACCGTCCAACCGGGCAAGTCCAACTCCCACCGCAACAAGGGCTGGGAACCGGTGACCGAGCAGGCGATCCGGGCCCTGGCGGCACGGGACACCCCACTGGTGGCCATCCTCTGGGGCAGCCAGGCCCGAGCGCTGAAGCCCCTGCTCCAGCCCTTCCCCTGCGTCGAGTCGGTCCACCCCAGCCCCCTCTCGGCAGCAGGCGGCTTCTTCGGCTCCCGCCCCTTCAGCAAGGTCAACGACCTCCTGACCAAACAGGGCGCCACCCCGGTCGACTGGAAACTCCCGTAGCAGCGCCCAACAGCCACGAGGACCCAACAGCCACCGGCCGACGAGGCCCGATTTGACATGGGTTCGAGTGCCATAGGCTGGTCGGAGCCGGCAGGCTCGGCGGGACGCTCTTCCCCGCCGTGCCTGCCGGCTGCGGCCTGCCTCCGGCGCTCGTAAGGGCCCCATGTCAAATCGAGCCGGACGACCCCCACGGCTCAACCGGCCTCGCCCCCACCCGCGCAGCCACACCAACACGCCACTCCTTCGAGTGACACAACGCTTAACCCCCCACCCCAGGGCAACCCAGCAGACGTCCACCCGGACACCGCAAGTCGTCCACCAGGCGTCCGAGCAAGCCATCCGGGCCAGGCGGGTTCGTCCTCTGGCACCCCGTACCCGCCCTCGGCAGCCCACGGACGACAAGAGGCCCGGTCACCTGGCACAACCCCAGGTGACCGGGCCCCTCACACGCCTAAAACGAGAAAAGCAAGAAGTCCACCAACGGCGGACCTCAGCCACGCACCACCTTGCCGGCCTTCAGGCAGGAGGTGCACACGTTCAACCGCTGCCGCTGCGAGGGCGAAACCTTCGCGCGCACGGTCTGGATGTTCGGGTTCCACCGACGGTTGGTGCGCCGGTGGGAGTGCGAGACCGACTTGCCGAAGCCCGGCCCCTTGCCACAGACGTCGCACACGGCAGCCACGTCAGCCACTCCTTAGGTTTCCTCAGCGGTACTCACGCCCCGGCGGGCGCGCAAGCGTGCACAAGCCTCAGCCGGGCATGGCAACCCAGACAGGGTAACCGGTAGCCCGCACCGCCTCCAAACCGGGTCGAATACCCTGCCCGCCATGCGGGCTCTGGATGCGGTCGCGGTGCGCCAATGGGCGGACGCCTGTGTGCGGTCCCTGGACGCCAACAGGGAGGACATCGACCGCATCAACGTCTTCCCCGTCCCCGACGGCGACACGGGCACCAACCTCCTCCAAACCATGCGCTCGGCCCTGGACGCCCTCCTGCGCACCCCGGCCGACTCCGTGGGCACCGCCCTGGCCGCCCTGGCCAGGGGCGCCCTGGCCGGCGCCAGGGGCAACTCCGGCGTCATCCTCTCCCAGGTCCTCCGGGGTCTGGCCGAAGCAGCCCAGGGCGCCGCCACGGCCACCGGCACCTCCCTCCGCCGAGCCCTGCTCAGAGCCGACGAACTGGCCACCGCCGCCGTCTCCACCCCGGTCCCCGGCACCGTCCTCTCCGTCCTCCACGCAGCCGCCGAAGCCGCCAGGGACTGCACCTCCGACGACCTGGCCGACATCGTCACCGCCGCCGCCCGAGCCGGCACCGAGGCCCTGGCCGACACCCCCCGCCAACTGGCCGTACTGGCCAAAGCGGGCGTGGTGGACGCAGGCGGCCGAGGACTGGTCGTCCTCCTGGACACCCTCGCCGCCGTGATCACCGGCCGCCCCCCGGCACAGCTGACGACCGGCCACCCCCCAGCACAGCCACCCACCCCCCGGGACGCCCTCACCACAGCCCGGGAAGCCGGCTCCCCGGAGTTCGAGTACGAGGTCATGTACCTCCTGGACGGCACCCCCGACGTGGCCCGCCTCAAATCCACCCTGGAAGCCCTGGGCGACTGCGTCTCCGTGGTGGGCGACGGCGCCGACCTCTGGACCGTGCACGTCCACTGCAACGACATCGGCGCGGCGGTGGAAGCCGGCATCGAAGCCGGCAGACCGCACCGCATCACCGTCGCCAGGTTCGCCGACCAGCTCACCGCCACCACCCCTACCCGCTTCACCCGGGACCGGGCCGTGGTGGCCCTGGTCACCGGCCCGGGCACGGCCGACCTGTTCCGCTCCGAGGGCGCCGTGGTCCTGGACCCCGCCGACGACCTCCTGGCCGCCATCACCGGCACCAGGGCACGGCACGTCACCGTCCTCCCCTGCGACCCGTCACCCCCCGCCCAGCTGGACGACGCCGTGGCCCAGGCCATCGCCGCGGGCCAGGACGTGGTGGTCGTCCCGATCTCCTCCCCGGTCCAGGCCCTCGCCGCCCTGGCCGTGCACTCGGAGACCAGGCGCGCGGGCGACGACGTGGTGGCCATGGCCGAAGCCGCCGCCGCCACCCGACGCGGCGAGGTGGCGGTGTCCGAGCACGAGGGCATCACCTGGGTCGGCCGCTGCCGGCCGGGCGACCTGCTGGGCATGGTCGACGGCGAAGTGGTCCTCATCGACCCCGCCGCCGACGTCGGCGCCATGGCGTGCCGCCTGGTCGACCGCATGCTGGCCAGCGGCGGCGAACTGGTGACCGTGCTGCTGGGCCGGGACGCCCCCGCCGACCTGGAGCGGGCCCTGGAGGACCACCTCCGGACCGCCCACCCCGAGGTCGAGCTGACCACCTACCCGGGCGGCCAACCGGACCAGCTCCTCATCGTGGGCGTCGAGTAGGAGCACCCGACCCAGCAGCCAAGCGCCCAACCCAGCAGCCGAACAACCCAGCAGCCGAACAACCGAGCAGCCGAGCAGCCGAGCACCGAGCAGCCACCCTGTCGGTGCCGAGTAGTTGAATGGACCTCGATGACGACCTTCGACGACAAGCTGGAGCCGGTGCTCGGCAAGAAGAGCGCCGACGCGCTGGAGTCCGGCCTGGGCCTGCGCACCGTCGGCGACCTGCTGCGCCACTACCCGCGCCGCTACGACGAACGCGGGCAGCTCACCGAGATCAAGGGCCTCGAACTCGGCGAGCACGTCACCGTGCAGGCAAGGGTCAAGAGCGCCCGCCAACGCCGGATGAAGTCGCGCAGCGGCGAACTCCTGGAAGCCGTGATCACCGACGGTTCGAGCGACCTCCACCTGGTCTTCTTCGGCCGCGGCTCGCGCAAGGTCGAGCGCGAGCTGCTGCCCGGCCGCGAGGCCATGTTCGCCGGCAAGGTGGGCATGTTCAACGGCAAGCTCCAGCTCGCCCACCCCGACTACCAGGTCCTGGAAGGCGACGAGGACGCGGCCGCGTTCGCCGGTGCGTTCATCCCGGTCTACCCGGCGGCGCAGGGCATCCAGTCCTGGCACGTGGCCAACTGCGTCGAGCAGGTCCTCGCGGTGTGGGACGGCGTGACCGTCGACCCCCTGCCCGACGACCTGCGCCGCGAACGCGGCCTGGTCCCCCTGGAGAAGGCCCTCCGCGACATCCACCGCCCCGACGGCTGGGCCGCGATCACCGTGGCGCAGCAGCGCCTGAAGTGGGACGAGGCCATGGCCGTGCAGCTGGCCCTGGCCCAGCGCCGCCAGTCGTCCTCGGCCCGCCCGGCCCCCGCGTGCCCGCCCAGGCCGGGCCTGGTGCGCGACGCGTTCGACGCCCGCCTGCCGTTCGAGCTGACCGCAGGCCAGCGCGAGGTGGGCGAGCAGATCGCCGCCGACCTGTCCGGCGAGCACCCGATGAACCGGCTGCTCCAGGGCGAGGTGGGCTCCGGCAAGACCATGGTGGCGCTGCGGGCCATGCTCCAGGTCGTGGACGCCGGGCGGCAGGCCGCGATGCTCGCGCCCACCGAGGTGCTGGCCGCGCAGCACGCCAGGTCGCTGGCCGAGCTGCTGGGCGACCTCGGGCAGGCCGGTGAGCTGGGCGGCGCCGAGCACGCGACGCGCGTGGCGCTGCTGACCGGCTCGATGGGCGCGGCGGCGCGGAAGCGGGCCCTGCTGGAGATCATGACCGGCGAGGCCGGGATCGTCGTCGGCACCCACGCCCTGATCCAGGACAAGGTCGAGTTCGCCGACCTGGGCCTGGTCGTGGTGGACGAGCAGCACCGGTTCGGCGTCGAGCAGCGGGCGGCGCTGAGCGCCCGGTCCGGCGGCTCCACCCCGCACGTGCTGGTGATGACGGCCACCCCGATCCCGCGCACCGTGGCGATGACGGTGTACGGCGACCTGGAGGTGTCCGCGCTGCGCGAGCTGCCGCGGGGCCGTTCGCCGATCAGCACGTCCGTGGTGCCGGTGGCGGAGAAGCCCGCGTGGCTGGACCGGGCCTGGCAGCGCATCCACGAGGAGGTCCGCAAGGGCCACCAGGTGTACGTGGTGTGCCCGCGCATCGGCGACGGCGAGGACGCCGAGGAACCCCCGAAGGAGGACGGCTCGGACCGCCGCCCGCCGCTGGCGGTGGTGGACGTCGCCAACCGGCTGGCCGAGGGACCGCTGCGGGGCCTGCGGATCGACGTCCTGCACGGCCGGATGGCGCCCGACGACAAGGACGCGGTGATGCGGGCGTTTGCGGCCAACGAGGTGCAGGTGCTGGTCGCCACGACCGTGGTCGAGGTCGGCGTGAACGTGCCGAACGCCACGGTCATGGTCATCATGGACGCCGACCGGTTCGGCGTGAGCCAGCTGCACCAGCTGCGCGGGCGGGTCGGCCGGGGCAGCGCGCCCGGCCTGTGCCTGCTGGTGACCGAGATGCCGGACGGCACGCCGACCATGGCCCGGCTGCGGGCGGTGGAGTCCACCCTGGACGGGTTCGAGCTGGCGCAGCTCGACCTGGAGCTGCGGCGGGAGGGCGACATCCTCGGTGCGGCCCAGTCGGGTACGCGGTCGGGGTTGAAGATGCTGTCGCTGCTGCGCGACGAGGACGTGATCGCCGAGGCGCGGGTGGTGGCGCAGCGGGTGGTGGAGGGCGATCCCGACCTGTCCGGTCACCCGGGGCTGGCTTCGCTGGTGGCCGGGTTGCTGGACGACGAGCGGGCGGAGTACTTGGAGAAGGCTTGACCTTCTCGGGGATTGACGAAGCGCAGTGTCCGGAGGCTTGAGCGCGGTGCCGGCGGCTGGGTGCGAGTGAGCCGAGGACAGGCTTGAGCGCGGTTCCGGCGGCCGGAGCGCGAGTGAGCCGAGGACAGGCTTGAGCGCGGTTCCGGTGGCCGGGTGCGAGTGAGCCGAAGACAGGCTTGAGCGCGGTACCAGCGGCCGGAGCGCGAGTGAGCCGAGAACGGGCCTGAACGCGGTTCCGGTGGCCGGCGAGCAGCCCGGAGCACCCCCGGGAGGCCCGCCCCCGGGACGGTTACCCTGACTCGTGCGCCGATTGCTGCTCGCCCTGGTCCCGCTGGCGCTGGTCGCCTGCTCGACCGCGTCCCCCGACGACCGGCCCCCGCCCACAACCACCACCCCGCCCAAGGGTGAACTGGCACTGCTGGCCGAACGCGTCGAGCAGCGGCGAGACGAGCTGTCCACCGCCTCGTTCCACACCGAGGGCTTCGCCTCCGACGGCGAGGGCCTGGAGGTCCGCACCACCGTGGACGGCGCGGTGCGCTACACCGACGGCGGGACGAGCACGTCGATGGTGATGAACATCTCCACCGGCGGTCAACAAGCCAATCGGACGTCGCTGGTCGTGGTCCCCGCCGGGACCTACGTGCAGGTCGACGGCGCACCCATGCCGGCGGGCAAGAAGTGGGGCTACTACACGGCCGGCAACAGCGGCGAGCTGGCCGCCCTGCTGCGCGGGTTCGGCCCGAGCGCGATGGTGGGCGCCGAGCTGGACTACCTCCAGCCCAAGGCGGGGCTGATCGTGGGCAAGGGCGCCGCCGAGCTGGACGGCCAACCGGTGACCCGGTACGACGTGTCGGTCAACGCGTTCGAGATGGCGAAGGTCATCGAGGACCAGGACATCCAACTGCAACACACCGAGCTGGCCGACCACGGCGTGAAGATCGACGCGACGGTGTGGGTGGACGACACGTCCGCGCCGCTGCAGGCCGAGTACCGGTTCACCCTGGACGGGAAGGTGGTCAAGCAGTCGACCACCCGGTTCCGCGACTGGGGGCAGCCGGTCGAGGTGGCCGTGCCGAACCAGGCGGAGGTCGTCCCGGCGGAGCAACTGCCCGGGTAGCGGCTGCCCAGAGAGCAGCTGCCCAGAGAGCAGCTGCCCGGGGAAGCAGTTACCCGGGGAGCAGTTGCCCCAGGCAGCCGCTTCCTCGTGAAGGGCTGCCCGGGCCGGGTGCTACTTGCCCCGCTTGGGGATGGGCAGCTTGGTGGTCGGCTGCTCGGACCGGTCGCCTGCCGCACCACCCGCCGCGTCGCCAACCGCGTTGGTCGACGCCTTGGCCTGGGCTCCGGGCTTGGCCTCGGCCTTGGGCCCGACCTCGGCCTTGGGCTCGGCCTTGGCGCCCACCGCCTTCACCTCGGACTTCTTGATCTCGGCCGTCTTCGCCTCGGCCGCCTCGGTGGCGGCAGAAGCCTCGGCGCCGGGCTCCGTAGTGCCGGCCGCAGTGGTGCCCGAGGTCTCCTGGGCCAGGGCCAAGTCGCCCTCCAGCGGCGTCAGGGTGGAGACCGCGTGGGCCACCGCCTCCTGCGCCGCCGCGAACTGGCGGCTCAGCTCCCGGTGCAGCGAGTGCAGCTGGACCAGCTTCTCCTCGGCCGCGGTGGTGCGGCGGTCGGCGTGCTCGTCCGCCTCGGTGATCGTCTTCTCGGCGCGGGCGTTGGCCTCGGCGATCGTCTGCTCCGCCCGCGCGTTGGCGTCGGCGACGGCCTGCTCCGCCTTGGCCAGGGCCTCGGACTCCAGCTCGGCGACCTGCTTCTCCGAGTCGGCGCGCAGCTTCTCGGTCTCCGCCCGGGCGGCTTCGAGGAGCTTCGCCGCCTCCGCCTTGGCCTCGACCACGTGCACCTCGTGCTCCTGGCGGAGCTTGGTGCGCAGCTCGTCGTACTCCTTGTCCAGGTCGTCGTGGTAGCCCTTGTACTTCTGCTCCAGCTCGGTCCGCTTCGCCTCCAGCTCCGCGGTCTTCGCCTCGAACTCCGCGGTCATCCGCTCGCGGTCCGCTCGGGCCTCGGCCATCAGCGCCTCGTGCTCGGCGGTCAGCTTGGCCCGCAGGTCCTCGTGCGACTTCTCCAGCTCGGTCCGCCGCTCCCCGTACTGCCGCTCCAGCTCGGTGGTCCGCTGCTGGTGGGCCGCCTCCAACTGCCGGCGCCGGTCCTCCAGCTCGGCCATCGCCCGCTGGTGCGCCGCCCGGCCCTCGGCCGCCGCGCGGTCGGCCTCGGCACGGGTGGCGGCCGCCTGGTCCTGGGCCGCCTTGCGGATGTCGGCGATCTCCTCCTCGGCGAGCGACATCATCACGCGCACGCGCTCGGTGACGTTGGACGCGTTGACCGGGCTGTTGGCCAGGTTGTTGAGCTGGGCCTTGACCTTGTCCAGCTCCGCCCGCGTGCCGTTGAGCAGCTTCGACAGCTCGGCCACCTGGGCCGACGCCGCATCGCGCGCTCTGTTGGAGTTCTTCAGGTCGAACTCCAGGCGCGTCACGCGCTCGTTCACCTGGCGCTGGTTGTACCCGCGCAGAACGACGTCGAAATGGGTGCGGGCAGCAGGCTGCCCAGTCCCTTCAGCCCCGGCCATGGGACCAACCCTACCGAGAAGGAACGGGCTGCGGTCACCCGATGTAGCGAACCGACCGTAATGGGTCAGGTGCCGAGCGTGAGGGGGAGCAGGAGTGGAGGGGGCGGCGAGGGGGTGGGGCGGGTGGCGGTTGCATGGCTTCATTCTCGAACAGGTGTTCGATGGTGAGCAAGGTCTCGATCGGGTGATCCGCGGGGTGGGTCGCCGGGTGATCCGGGGAACGTCAAGCCGCCACCCGCGTACCGCCTTCCCAGGGGCTGCGCGGGGCCGTCGAACAAGGGAGAATCCCGACGCGTGGTCCCAGGTCGCGTCGCCCTTGACCGGGAAAGTCATCGATCACGATGACGTCCGTCACGTGAGACGGAACTCCCGAGGAGCGGAACGCGCAAGGTAACGTGCCTTGATTCACCGCCGAGTATCCGGGAGGGAACGCCGCATGTTCCGCAAGGTCCTCGTCGCCAACCGCGGCGAGATCGCGATCCGGGCCTTTCGCGCTGCCTACGAAGTGGGCGCCGGCACGGTTGCCGTCTTCCCCCACGAGGACCGCAACTCCTTGCACCGGCTGAAGGCCGACGAGTCCTACGAGATCGGCGACCCCGGCCACCCGGTCCGGGCCTACCTCTCCGTCGAGGAGATCATCAAGGCCGCCCGCAAGGCGGGCGCCGACGCGGTCTACCCCGGCTACGGCTTCCTGTCCGAGAACCCCGAGCTGGCCAGGGCCTGCGCCGAGGCGGGCATCACGTTCATCGGCCCGCCCGCCGACGTGCTGGAGCTGACCGGCAACAAGGCCCGCGCCATCGCCGCCGCCCGCGAGGCCGGCCTGCCGGTGCTCAGGTCCAGCGAGCCCTCCAGCGACATCGACGCCCTGCTGCGGGCTGCCGAAGAGATCGACTTCCCGGTCTTCGTCAAGGCCGTCGCCGGCGGCGGTGGCCGCGGCATGCGGCGCGTGGAGGACCGCGGCGCGCTCCGCGAGGCCCTGGAGGCCGCCTCCCGCGAGGCCGAGTCCGCCTTCGGCGACCCGACCGTGTTCCTGGAGCAGGCGGTCGTCGAGCCCCGCCACATCGAGGTCCAGATCCTCGCCGACGGCGAGGGCGACGTGATGCACCTGTTCGAGCGCGACTGCTCGGTGCAGCGCCGCCACCAGAAGGTCATCGAGATCGCCCCCGCGCCCAACCTCGACCCGGAGCTGCGTCAACGCATCTGCGACGACGCGGTGCGCTTCGCCCGGCACATCGGCTACCGCAACGCCGGCACCGTGGAGTTCCTGCTCGACCCGAACGGCAACTACGTCTTCATCGAGATGAACCCCCGCATCCAGGTCGAGCACACGGTCACCGAGGAGGTGACCGACGTGGACCTGGTGCAGTCCCAGATGCGCATCGCCAGCGGCGAGACCCTGGCGGACCTGGGCCTGAGCCAGGAGACCGTGCACCTGCGCGGCGCCGCCCTGCAGTGCCGCATCACCACCGAGGACCCGGCCAACGGCTTCCGCCCCGACACCGGCATGATCAGCGCCTACCGCTCGCCGGGCGGCTCGGGCGTGCGCCTGGACGGCGGCACCACGGGCGTGGGCACGGCCATCAGCGCCCACTTCGACTCGATGCTGGTCAAGCTCACCTGCCGCGGCCGCACGTTCTCCGCCGCGGTGGCGCGCGCCCGCCGCGCCGTGGCGGAGTTCCGCATCCGCGGCGTGTCCACCAACATCCCGTTCCTCCAGGCGGTGCTGGACGACCCGGACTTCTACGAGGGCCGCGTCACCACCTCGTTCATCGAGAAGCGCCCCCACCTGCTCACCGCCCGCACCCCGGCCGACCGCGGCACGCGCATGCTCACCTACCTGGCCGACGTCACGGTGAACAAGCCCAACGGCCCGCGCCCGTCCGCGGTCGACCCGCAGGAGAAGCTGCCGGTCGTCGACCTGGGCGCCGAGCCGCCCGCGGGGTCGAGGCAGAAGCTGGTCGAGCTGGGCCCGGAGGGCTTCGCCCGGTGGATGCGGGAGAGCAAGGCCCTCGGCGTCACCGACACCACGTTCCGAGACGCCCACCAGTCGCTGCTGGCCACCCGCGTGCGCACCAAGGACCTGCTGGCCGTCGCGCCGCACGTGGCCCGCATGGCGCCGCAGCTGCTGTCGCTGGAGGCGTGGGGCGGCGCGACCTACGACGTGGCGCTGCGCTTCCTGGCCGAGGACCCGTGGGAACGCCTCGCCGCGCTGCGCGAGGCCGTGCCGAACATCACCCTCCAGATGCTGCTGCGCGGCCGCAACACGGTCGGCTACACGCCGTACCCCGAGGCCGTGACCAGCGCTTTCGTCGACGAGGCCGCCAAGACCGGCATCGACATCTTCCGCATCTTCGACGCCCTCAACGACGTCGAGCAGATGCGCCCGGCCATCGAGGCGGTCCGCGAGACCGGCACGGCGGTCGCCGAGGTCGCGCTCTGCTACACCGCCGACCTGGCCGACCCCGGGGAACGCCTCTACACCCTCGACTACTACCTCAAGCTGGCCGAGCAGATCGTCGGCGCGGGCGCGCACGTGCTCGCGATCAAGGACATGGCCGGCCTGCTGCGCCCGCCCGCCGCGGCCCGGCTGGTGACGGCGCTGCGCAAGGAGTTCGACCTGCCGGTGCACCTGCACACCCACGACACCGCGGGCGGCCAGCTGGCCACCTACCTGGCGGCCATCCAGTCCGGTGTGGACGCGGTGGACGGCGCGGTGGCGTCGATGGCGGGCACCACCTCGCAGCCGCCGCTGTCGGCGATCGTCGCCGCGACCGACCACACCGACCGCGCCACGGGCCTGGACCTGCGCGCGGTGTGCGACCTGGAGCCGTACTGGGAGGCGGTGCGCAAGGTCTACCGGCCGTTCGAGTCCGGCATCCCCGGTCCCACGGGCCGCGTCTACACGCACGAGATCCCCGGCGGGCAGCTGTCGAACCTGCGCACCCAGGCGGTGGCGCTCGGCCTCGGCGAGAAGTTCGAGGAGATCGAGGCCATGTACGCCGCGGCCGACCGGATGCTGGGCCGGCTGGTCAAGGTGACGCCGTCGTCGAAGGTCGTGGGCGACCTGGCGCTGCACCTGGTGGGCGCGGGCGTCCGGCCCGCGGACTTCGAGGCCGACCCGGGCCGCTACGACATCCCCGCCTCGGTGATCGGCTTCCTGCACGGCGAGCTGGGCGACCCGCCCGGCGGCTGGCCGGAGCCGTTCCGCAGCAAGGCGCTGGCGGGCCGGCCCGCGCCCAAGGCCGTGGCGGAGCTGTCCGAGGAGGACGAGAAGGGCCTGGAGACCGACCGCCGCGCCACGCTCAACCGCCTGCTGTTCCCCGGCCCGACCAAGGAGTTCCGGGCGCACCGCGAGGCGTACGGCGACACCAGCGTGCTGGGCAGCAAGGACTTCTTCTACGGCCTCAAGCCGGGCGAGGAGTACCAGGTCGACCTGGAGCCGGGCGTGCGGCTGCTGATCGGCCTGGAGGCCATCGGCGAGGCCGACGAGCGGGGCGTCCGCACGGTCATGGCGGTGCTCAACGGCCAGCTGCGGCCGATCCAGGTGCGCGACCGGTCGATCGCGGCCGAGGTGCCCGCGGCGGAGAAGGCCGACCGGGACAACGCCGACCACGTCGCCGCGCCGTTCGCGGGCGTGCTGACGCCGAGCGTGGCCGAGGGCGACTCGGTGGAGGCCGGGCAGACCGTGGCGACCATCGAGGCGATGAAGATGGAGGCGGCGATCACCGCGCCGAGGTCCGGCCGGGTCAAGCGCCTCGCGGTGCGGGGCGTGCAGCAGGTGGAGGGTGGCGACCTGCTGATCGTGCTGGAGTGAGGTCGGACCGGGTCGGGCGCCGTGCGGGCGCCCGGCCCGGCACCCCGCGCGACTCCTTCCCGTCACCCCCTGTTCGTGTTGCTTCCTGACACGAGGACGACCAGGTGGGTGAGCGGGATTTTTCTTTGTCCTGCGGCGGGACAATTTGTCCGTTTTTAAGCCGAAAAGCCTATTGTGAACCCCTTGTGAGGTCGGCGATGCTTCACGCCGCGCAGGCATCCCTGCCTGCCTGACCTGGACAAACCGGGGGGATCCGTGAGAACGCCCGTCAAGGGCGTGCGCTTTGGCGTGCGCCGAAGAAGTGTCGTCAACACCATCGTCGCGGTTTTGAGCGTTTCGCTCGTCGCATCGGTACTTTCGCCCACAACCGCCTCCGCCGCGGCACCCGACCAACCGCAACAGGTCGACGTGCGCGAGTTGCCCGCGCTGCCGGGCGAACCGGCGAACGACCGGGTGGTGGCCGAGCCCGACCCCGGGGCGGACTTCGCGCCGCTGGCGGGGCGGCCGGGCGGGTCGGGCTTCGACCCCGAGCGGTCGAAGGTGGTCTCGCGGTCGACGTTCGCCACCGAGTACGAGAACCCCGACGGCACGCGGACGGTGAAGCAGTCCACCGAGCCGCTGAACGTGAAGGACCCGCAGGGCCGGTGGAGCCCGGTGGACCCGACCCTGGAGACCGACGCGAGGACCGGGCGGGTCCGGGCCGAGCGGCACCCGCTCAAGCCGAGCCTGGGCGCCGACGCCGGGGACCCGTCGCTGGTGCGGGTCGAGTTCGAGGGCCACGAGGTTTCCCTCGGCGCGGAGCGACCCGCCCGCGGCCGCAAGGCCAGGGTCGAGGGCAGGTCGGCCGAGTACGTCGACGCGATCGACGACGCGGACCTGAAGTACGAGGTCACGGCGGGGTCGGTCAAGGAGACCATCGTCCTGTCGAAACCGCCGGCCCGCTCCTCTTGGCGCTTCACCCTCGACCCCGGCGCCCTGACCCCCGTCGTCACCGGCCAGGGCACGGTCGAGCTGCGCGACGGCCGGGGCACGCCCAAGGTCGTGATGCCGCCGATCGTCACCTGGGACTCCTCCGGCGGCGAGGACGAACCCCCGGCGCACACCGGCGGCACCTACGGCCTGGAGAAGTCGGGCGACGAGTGGGTCCTCACCGTCTCCGTGGACGAGACCTGGCTGCGCGACCCGGCCCGCGCCTACCCGGTCAGCGTGGACCCCACGGTCACCTTCGGCGTGGCCTACGCGGAGTCCTACAAGTCCGACGGCTACTGGTGCACCAACTGCGGCATCCAGGTCGGCAACGCCCTCGACCGCGGTGACAAGTACTGGCGCAGCGCGTTCCGCTTCAACTACGAGTCCCTCTACGGGCAGCGGATCGTGGGCGCGAAGCTCGACGTGACCAACCAGCGGTCGCCGCTGAGCCCGGACAAGACCTGGCCGGCGACGATGTACCACGCCTCCGCCATGGACTTCAACGGCGTGGGCGGGCTGCTGGCCACCGGCCAGGTCGGCCAGGTCGGCACGCTGACCGGTGCGAGCCTCGTGTCGTTCCTCCAGCACATCGCCGACATCCGGCACATGGCGACCTTCCTGCTCGTCGGCCACGAGGCGCCGGGGGTCTGGACCTACAAGAACCTCAGCGCCACCCTGACCGTCGACACCGGCAGCGCGCCGCCCGCCCCGGCCGCCGTGGCGCCCGAGGACGGCGCGGTGATCACCAACCTGTCGCCGACGTTGCAGGTCACGCCGGTCTCCGACCCCGACGGCGACCCGGTGCGCTACTGCTTCAAGGTCGCCACGGGCGCGGACGCCAAGTCCGGCGTCGTGGTCGACTCGGGCTGCCTGGACAGCCCGACCTGGACGGTGCCGCAGGCGGTGCTCCAGGACGGCGTGACCTACTCCTGGCAGGCGCACGCGACCAGCGGCGTGGCCATGGCGCCCGGCCCGGTGCGCAAGTTCCGCATCGACCAGCGCGTCGGCGACCGCGGTCCCGCGCCGGTCGACCAGCTGGGCCCGCTGACGGTGAACCTGGCCAACGGCAACCTGATGACCTCGCAGTCGTCGCCGACGTTCAACACCGTGGCCGGTTCCGCCGGCGTGTCGATGTCGTACAACTCCCAGCAGCTGGAGCCCAAGGGCCTGCGGGCCTCGTACTACCCGGACCTGTCGCACAACGGCGGCATCGGCACCACCCAGGAGCCGGTGCTGGTGCGCACCGAGCCGCAGGTCAACGTGGACTGGGGCGACACCTCGCCGTTCGAGCCCGCGCTGCCCAAGGACTGGTTCGCGGCGCGCTGGGAGGGCTTCTTCCAGGCCCCCGCGACCGGCGCCTACCAGTTCGCCGGTGTCCACGACGACGCCTTGAAGGTGTGGATCAACAACACGTCCGTGTACGACCAGCCGTGCTGCAGCGACGTCAACTGGGGCGTGGCCGGCACGGTGAACCTCACCGCCGGGCAGCGCGTGCCGATCAAGGTCGAGCTCGCGGAGCAGACCGGGTGGGCCTACCTGCGGCTGTTCGTGCGCACCAGCGACGGCACCACCGTCCCGTCGCAGGTCGTGCCCGCGGACTGGCTGTACTCCTCCGACCTGCCCGCCCTGCCGCGCGGCTGGACGCTGTCGGCCGACCTGGACGGCGACGGCTCGACCTACACCGAGGCCAAGGTCACCGACCAGAACGTGGTGCTGACCGACGGCACCGGCGCCAAGCACACCTACACCAAGAAGAGCGCCGGCGGGTACACCGCGCCCAGCGGCGAGGAGGGCGTGCTCGCGCTCGACCCCGCCGGCCGCATCACGCTGGTGGAGGGCGCGGAGTCGTTCGTCTTCCGGGCCGACGGCAAGCTGGAGTCGGTGTCCCCGGTGCACGACAGCCGCAAGCCCGCCGCGCTGCAGAACATCTACGACGGCTCGCCCTCGCGGCTGCGGGAGATCAAGGACCCGGTCTCGCAGCGCTCCCACCGGCTGCACTACGGCCGCCCCGGCGACGACTGCTACACCGGCGTCACCGTGCCGCCGGGCATGGACGCCGCGCCGCCGAGCCAGATGCTGTGCCGCATCGCCTACTGGGACGGCACCGACACCCGCCTGTGGTACAGCCAGGGCAGGCTCGCCCGCATCGAGGACCCGGGCTCGGAGAACACCGACTACGGCTACGACGCCGACGGCCTGCTCAACCGCGTGCGGGACAGCCTGGCCAACGACTGGCTGGCCGGCACGATCAGCACGAACCCGGCCCAGCTCGCCGCCGACGCGGCCTCGGGCGTCACCTACACCACCGCCAACGGCAAGCCGCACGTCGACGCGCTGACCACCCCGGTGCCCGCGCGCGGCAAGGAGCGCTCGCGCCACGGCTACCGGTACGGCCCCGAACCGCGCACCACGTACGTGGACGTGGCGGGCCTGACCCCGGCGACCGGGTTCTTCACCAAGGTGGTCTACGACGACGCGTACCGGCTGCTGTCCACCACGGACGCCACCGGCCGCACCACCTCGCAGACCTGGAACGCCAGGGACCTGAAGCTGACCTCGACCGACGCGGCGGGACGGGTCTCCACCACGGTCTACGACGCCCTGGACCGGCCGACCGACAACTACGGCCCGGCACCGGCGTCGTGCTTCACCGGCCAGGTGCCCACCGCGGCGTGCGCGGCGACCGTGCCGCACACCCGCACCGACTACGACGAGGGCCTGGCCGGCCTGACGGCCGCGATCCACGACAACACGACGCTGACCGGCGCGGCGAAGGTCAACCAGACCGGCCTGGGCTCGGCCGACGGCGTGGTCCGGTCCGACTGGGCCGACACCGCCTCGCCGGCCGCCGGCGTCCCCGCCGGGAAGTTCTCGATCCGGCTCAACGGCCTGATCACCTTCCCCAACGCCGGCAACTACAACATGGAACTGCACGTCGACGACGGCGCCCGCATGTGGATCGACGACACCCTGGTCGTCGACATGTGGGGCGACGGCGGCCCCCGCCCCGCCAAGGGCGACTACAACAACACCGTCGCCGGCTCCACCCACCGCATCCGCATCGACTACTTCAACAGCGGCGGCCCCGGCCAGCTGCACCTCAACTGGCGCCGCGCGCCCGACGGCGTCTACGAGCCCGTCCCCGGCCGGTACCTCAAGCCCAACTACGGCCTGACCACCTCCACCGCCGAGGACGAGTCCGCGGGCGTGCCCGGCCAGTCGACCACGACCGCCTACACCGGCAACGGCGTGGACGCCGTGTTCGGCCTGACCACCGCCACCGGCCCGACGGGCCTGACCACGCGCAGCACCTACGAGGCGGTCGGCGTCGGCTACCTGCGCAAGACCGGCAAGAGCGCGCCCAACGGCGCCGCGACCACCTACGAGTACTACGGCGACACCGAGACGCGGGACAACCCGTGCACGACCGAGGTGGAGGCGATCAACCAGGGCGGCCTGACCCGGACCACGCGGTCCACCGCCCCGGCGACCGGCCCGGCGCGCGTCGACGAGCAGGTCTTCGACGCGTCCGGCCGCCTGGTGGCCAAGGGCACCGCGGGCGAGTGGACGTGCACCACCTACGACGCCCGCGACCGGGCCGTCCAGGTGCGGTACCCGGCCACGGGCTCCGCCGAGGAGCGGGTCGTCACCACGAACTTCGCGGTGGACGGCAACCCGCTGGTGACCTCCGTGTCCGACCGCGTCGGCACCGTCACCACCGAGGTGGACCTGCTCGGCCGCGTGGTCGAGTACACCGACGTGCACGGCGTGCGCACGGAGACCTCCTACGACCTGGCCGGCCGGGTGCTCGCGGAGAAGGTCGTCCCGCCGAACCCGGCCGACGCGCCGCAGGAGCTCAAGCGCGGCCACGACGACGCCGGCCGCCCGACGACCGTCACGTTGGGCACGACGACGCTGGCCACCGCCACCTACACGGCCGCGGGAGAGCTGGCCTCGGTCGCCTACGCCAACGGCAGCTCGCTGTCGGCCGTGGGCCGGGACGGCACCGGGGCGACCACGTCCCACACGTGGCGGACCGGTGACGGCGCGTCGGTGGTGTCGGCGGTGACCAGGACGCGCGCGGGCACGGTCGTGGACGAGTCCCTGGCCGGGGTGGACGCGCGCCCCACCGGTCCGAACTACGCCTACGACGCGGTGGGCAGGCTCACCGAGGCGTGGGTGGCGGGGCACCACTACACCTACGACTTCACCTCGTCCGCGCCCGCCGCGTGCCCGGCGGGTACCAAGGCGGACGCCGGGCTGAACACCAACCGGGTCCGCCTGCTCGACGAGACCGCCTCGGGTGTGGTGGAGACGGGTTACTGCTACGACGCGGCGGACCGGCTGCTCGCCACCACCGGGGCCACCCCGGTGACCGACGTCCGGTACGACGACCACGGCAACACCACCGGGTACTCGGTGGGCGGTGCCACCACGTCCTTCTCGTGGGACAGCGCGGACCGCAACACCGCGGTGCGCACGACGGGCGCCGACCCCGCCGACGTGCACTACGCCCGGGACGCCACCGACCGCATCGTGCGCCGCACCACCGCGGCGGGCGACGGGCAGACCGACCTGGCCTACGGCTTCACCGGCACCGGCGACACCGCGGACCTCGTGCTCGCGGCCGGGGACAAGAAGCTGCTGTCGCGCACGATCAGCCTGCCCGGCGGCGTCCTCCACACGTGGACGCCGGACGCGGTGACCGCGTCCCTGGACCACCCGACCGTGCGCGGCGACCTGGTGCTGACCACCGGGCCGGACGGGAGGCAGGTCGGCCCGCTGCGGGGCTACACCCCGTTCGGCGAGCCGCTGGGCGCGGGCGGGGCGGTCGACCCCGACCAGGTCCCGGACAACCTGCCCGGGCAGGCCGACCACGGGTGGCTCGGGCAGCACCAGCGCCTCCACGAGCACGCGGGCTCGCTGTCCGTGGTGCAGATGGGCGCGCGGCCCTACAGCCCGCTGCTGGGCCGGTTCCTGTCGGTCGACCCGGTCGAGGGCGGCAGCGCCAACGACTACGACTACGTCAACGGCGACCCGGTCAACGACACCGACGTCGACGGCCGGTGGCCCGACTGGGGCAAGCTGTGGAACAAGACCAAGGACTTCGTCAAGAAGCACAAGGTCGACATCGCGCTGACCGTCGCGGGCTTCATCCCGGGCCTCGGGGCGGCGGCGTGGGCGTACCGCGCCTACCGGATCGTCCGCGCGGCCAAGGCGGCCAACGGGCTCGCCGGCGGCATCCGGGCGACGCGGGCGACCACGTGGCTGGCCGGGCGCATGTGGGTCGGGCGCGGTGCCACCAAGCGGGCCGCCGACACCGGCTACCGGCTGTTCTCCAAGAACGGCCTGCGCCAGTACCGCCCGCCCGCCTACAAGGGCAAGAAGTGGGGCTACCAGTCCAACTTCGAGTCCCGGGCCGGCACGAGGGGCAAGATGACCAACAACTACCACGTGAACAACAGGAGGTGGTGGTGAGGTGGTGGCGCACGACGGTCGGGTCGCGTCGGTCGTGGACTCCCGGGGCCGCACGGGCTACCTGCTGGTCCGCGAGTGGCGCGGTGCGGACCGGTCCGGTGAGCGGGTCGCCTCGGTCGACCTCGCGCTGGTGATGCGCACCGGGGACGGCTGGGAGTTCTCCGACCGGGCCGACCCGGCGGACCACGACACGGCCGCCGAGCTGGAGCGCGGCGTCGTCGACTGGTACGGGGAACCGCTGGCGCTCACGTGGCTGCCCGCGGACCGGGCGGCGGAGGTCGAGGCGGAGCACTTCGCCTGATCGACCGCGAGGGGGCGGGTCCCGCGACCCGCCCCCGTGCGGTTGGTCACGCCGCGACGGGGAACCCCCACCGCCCGGCGCCGCGTTGGAGGCTCCATGAAGAAGGTCACCGCCGCAGTGCTCGCCCTGTCCGCCGGCGCCCTCGCGTGGGCAGCGCGCGAGGTGCCCACCGCGATGGGCGGGAAGCCCGGGGACGAGCGCGTGCGGCGGTCGCCGCGCTACCGGGACGGGAAGTTCCACAACGACCGGCCGACCCGCACCATGCCGCCGGACGGCGCCGCGGGCACCCTGCGGGAGCTGCTGTTCGGCGGGCAGCGGCGGCGGCCGGTCGGCGAGGTGCCGCTGGTGCGGCCCGCCGGTGACCGGTCGGCCGAAGGTCTGCACCTCACCTGGTACGGGCACGCGTCCACGCTGGTGGAGATCGACGGGGCGCGCGTCCTGCTGGACCCGGTGTGGAGCGAGCGCTGCTCGCCGTCCCCGGTGGTCGGGCCCCGGCGGCTGCACCCGGTGCCGCACGAGCTGCACGAGGTGGGCCGGGTGGACGCCGTGGTCATCTCGCACGACCACTACGACCACCTCGACCTGGCCACCGTGCGGGCGCTGGCGCGGGACCAGGACGCGGTCTTCGTGGTGCCGCTGGGCATCGGCGCGCACCTGCGCCGCTGGCGGGTGCCGGAGCACCGGATCGTCGAGCTGGACTGGGACGAGTCGCACGAGGTGGCCGGGGTCACCCTCGTCGCCACCGCCGCGCAGCACTTCTCCGGCCGCGGGTTCAAGCGGGACACCACGCTGTGGGCCTCGTGGGTGATCAAGGGGCCGCGGCACCGCGTGTACTACAGCGGCGACACCGGCTACTTCGACGGCTACCGGCGCATCGGCGAGGAGCACGGGCCGTTCGACGCGGCGCTGGTGCAGATCGGCGCGTACGGGCCCGGCTGGCCCGACATCCACATGACGCCGGAGGAGGGCGTGGCCGCGCACCGCGACGTGCGGGGCGGGCTGCTGGTCCCGGTGCACTGGGCGACGTTCAACCTCGCGTTCCACGACTGGTCCGAGCCCGTGGAGCGGGTGTGGCGCGAGGCCAAGGCGCACGGAATCCCGCTTGCCATCCCACGACCGGGTGAAAGGATCAACGTCGACGAACCCCCTTCGGTCGACGGTTGGTGGCAGGCGCTCGCATGACTTCACGCACCAGGACGGCAGTGGTGACCGGCGGCGGCACCGGCATCGGTCGGGCCATCGCCGCGGAATTGGTCCGGCAGGGCTTGGACGTGGTGGTCACCGGCCGCCGCGCGGACGTGCTGGCGGCGACCGCGGCCGAGCTCGGCGCGCGGGCCGTGGCGTTCGACGCGGCCGACCCCGAGGCCGTCCGGGCCGCCCTGGCGGAGCTGCCCGACCCGGTGGACGTGCTGGTGAACAACGCGGGCGGGCTGGCCGGCGGCGACGACCTCAAGCAGCAGTGGCTCAACGACTACGAGCTGAACGTCGTCACGGCCGTCCTGGTCACCGAGGCCCTCGAACCCCGCCTGGCCGACCAGGCGCGCGTGGTGACCATCGGGTCCATCGCGGGTCGGCGCGGCGGCGGCAGCTACGGGGCGGCCAAGGCGGCGGTGGAGGCGTGGACGGCGGAGCTGGCCGCCCGGCTCGGCGGTCGCGGCATCACGGCCAACGTCGTCTCGCCCGGGTTCGTCGAGGACACCGGGTTCTTCGGCGACGGCATGACGGAGCAGCGCCGCGCGCGGCTCGTCGGCGAGACCGCCAACGGGCGCGCGGGCACGCCCGCCGACGTCGCGGCGGCCGTGGCGTTCCTCGCCTCGCCCGCGGCCGGGCACGTCACCGGGCAGGTCCTCGGCGTCAACGGCGGCGCGCACCTGGGACGATGAGCGGGTGACCAGGATCGTCGCGGGCGTGGCGGGCGGCAGGCGGCTGCGGGTGCCGCCGCGCGGCACCAGGCCCACCTCCGAGCGCGTGCGCGAGGCGTTGTTCAGCTCGTTGGAAGCCCTCGTGGACCTCGACGGGGCGGTCGTGCTCGACCTGTACGCCGGGTCCGGCGCGCTCGGGTTCGAGGCGCTGTCGCGCGGCGCGGCGAGCGCGGCGTTCGTGGAGTCGGACAAGCGGGCTGCCGAAGTGCTGCGGGGCAACGCCAGGGAGCTGGGGCTGCCCGGCGCGGTGGTGCTCAACCGCACCGCGGAGGCCGTCGTCGGCGAACCGGCCGAGGCGCCGTGCGACGTGGTGCTGGCCGATCCGCCGTACGCGGTCGCCGACGACCAGCTCAACCGCGTGCTGTCGGCGCTGGTCGCGAACGGGTGGACCAGGCCGGGGTCGCTCGTGGTCGTGGAGCGGGACGCGCGCGGTGCTGAACCGATCTGGCCGGGTGTGGTGGAATCGTTGCGCTGCAAGCGATACGGCGACACCGCGCTGTACTGGGGCGAACACGTTGGCGCCACCGGGTGACGCGGGCCACGACCTGGGTGGGTGCGTCCGATCGGGTGCTACCGTCCGAAACCATGACTCGTGCCGTGTGCCCCGGCTCCTACGACCCGGCCACCAACGGTCACCTGGACATCATCGGCAGAGCGGCGAAGCTCTTCGACGAGGTCGTCG
Organism: Saccharothrix syringae; assembly: GCF_009498035.1. Lineage (NCBI taxonomy): Bacteria > Bacillati > Actinomycetota > Actinomycetes > Pseudonocardiales > Pseudonocardiaceae > Saccharothrix > Saccharothrix syringae. The sequence goes on along the minus strand of NZ_CP034550.1, from coordinate 9,552,189 downwards.
TCGCCGTGATGATCAACAAGAACAAGAAGACCCTGTTCTCGGTCGAGGAGCGCACGGAGATGCTGCGCGAGGTGACCGCGCAGTGGCCCAACGTCCGCGTCGACGCCTGGCACGGCCTGCTGGTCGACTACTGCCGGGAGAACGGCATCCAGGCCATCGTCAAGGGCCTGCGCGCGGTGAGCGACTACGACTACGAGCTGCAGATGGCGCAGATGAACCACCAGCTCACCGGCGTCGATACGCTGTTCATGCCGACCAACCCCATCTACAGCTTCCTGGCCAGCTCCCTGGTCAAGGACGTGGCCACCTACGGCGGCGACGTGTCGAGCCTCCTCCCGCCGTCGATCCGCGAACGCCTCGTCATCCGCCTGGCCGAACGCCGCTAACCCACCCCCGCGCGAGTCATGCGCTCAAACCCGGCGTGTCATGCATCCAGACCGCGCGTGTCATGCACTCAGCACCCCCGAACCACGCGTTCGAGTCGGCCCGGTGGTCCGAATGCGGGTTTCGGCGGGCCTGAACGCATGACACGCGGGGTCTGAACGCATGACACGCGGGAGTTGGGGGCATGACACGCGCGGGGGAGTGGACACGCTGGGGGGAGGTCCCGGCTGTCGTGGGGGCGGCAGGGCACACTGGACGGGTACTGCAGTGGGCGCGAGGAGTGTGACGTGTACCGGGTGTTCGAGGCCCTCGACGAGCTGGTCACGATCGTCGAGGAAGCGCGTGGCGTGCCGATGACCTCCGGGTGCGTCGTCCCCCGCGGTGACGTGCTCGAACTGCTGGATGACGTGCGCGACGCCATCCCCGCGGAGCTGGACGACGCGCAGGACGTGCTCGACCACCGCGACGAGCTGGTCGGCAAGGCCCAGCACGACGCGGAGCAGGGGCTGAGCAAGGCCCGCTCCGACGCCGAGCGCATGGTCGCCGAGGCCCAGCACGAGGCCGAGCGCATGCTGTCCGAGGCCCGCGCCCGCGCCGAGCGCGTGCTCGCCGAGGCCCAGGACCAGGCCGACCGCACCGTGGCCGCGGGCCGCAAGGAGTACGAGGACCTGGTGGGCCGCGCCCACACCGAGGCCGACCGCATGGTCCAGGCGGGCCGGGCCAACTACGAGCGCGCGATCGAGGAGGGCCGGGCCGAGCAGGCGCGCCTGGTCGCCCAGACCGAGGTCGTGCAGGCCGCCCACGTCGAGGCCGCCCGCGTCCTGGAGGCCGCCCAGGCCGAGGCGCTGCGGCTGCGCAGCGAGTGCGACGCGTACGTGGACGGCAAGCTGGCCGACTTCGAGGACCTGCTCGCGCACACCCTGCGCAGCGTCGGCAAGGGCCGCTCGCACCTGCGCGGGCCCGCCGTCGCCAGTGCCGCCGCCCCCTTCGACTACCACGACTGAAGTGGCCCCGGAACCCGACCGCACGACGTCCGACCTGCCGATTTCACCTCAGCGCCCGTTGTCCCGTACCCTTGACCGGCTGGTCGTGGTAAGTCCCCCGCCAGCAACCACACATCATGCCTGAGCACCGTCACGCCGCCGCGCGTCCCGCAGCCACCGGGCCCTGGGTCTTCGACACCAGGGACCTCGGGCGTCGTGCGGGCTCCAGCCGCAGGGTGGGCAGGACGGTGCCGGCCGAGGGTCTCGGCCTGCTGGGCGTGATCGCGGTACCGGCGGGGGGCGTGGTCGAACTCGACCTCCTGCTGGAATCGGTGGTCGAGGGCGTGCTCGTGACGGGCACGGCCAGGACGGTGGTCGAAGGGGAGTGCTCGCGCTGCCTGGAGCCGCTGTCCGCGGAGGTCGAGGTCGAGCTGACCGAGTTGTACGCCTACCCGGACAGCACGACCGACGAGACCACCGAGGAGGACGAGGTCAGCCGTCTGCACGACGACCTGGTCGACCTCGAACCCGTGGTGCGCGACGCCATCGTGCTCGCGCTGCCGCAGGTGCCGCTGTGCTCGCCGGACTGCCCCGGGCTGTGCGTCGACTGCGGCGGGAAGCTGGCCGATCTCGGCCCCGACCACGGGCATGAGACGATTGACCCCCGGTGGGCCGCTCTCCAGGAGCGGTTCGGCGGGACTCGTGACAATCCAGAGGAGAACTAGTCGTGGCCGTCCCGAAGCGGAAGATGTCGCGCTCGAACACGCGCTCGCGCCGCGCTCAGTGGAAGACCGCTGCCGTGCACCTGGTGGCCTGCCAGAACCGGGCCTGCCGCCAGCCGAAGCCGCAGCACGTCGCCTGCCCGGCCTGCGGCCAGTACGACGGCCGCCAGGTCGTCCAGCCGGCCTGACCTCCCTGGCGAAGCGAAGGTAGCGTCGCGACGTGGGGGGTAGGTCGTCGCGTGGTCGGTCCGCCGACCGCGCCCCGTTGCTCGAAGCGCTCGGCGTCCCGTTGGACGCCGAGCTGCTGACGCTCGCACTGACGCACCGGTCGTACGCGTACGAGAACGGTGGGCTGCCGCCCAACGAGCGACTGGAGTTCCTGGGCGACGCGGTGCTCGGCCTCGTCGTTACCGACCACCTGTACCGCACGCACCCGGACCTGCCCGAGGGGCAGCTCGCCAAGCTCCGCGCGAGCGTGGTGAACATGCACGCCCTGGCGGGCGTGGCCCGCGGTCTGGGCGAGGACGGCCTGGGTGGTCACCTGCTGCTCGGTCGGGGCGAGGAGCTGACCGGCGGCCGGGACAAGGCGAGCATCCTCGCGGACGGCCTGGAGGCCGTCATCGGCGCGGTGTACCTGCAGTTCGGCATCGACACCGCGCGCACCTTGGTCCACCACCTGTTCGACCCGCTGCTGGCCGAGGCGCCGCGGCGCGGTGCCGGCCTGGACTGGAAGACCAGCCTCCAGGAGCTGACCGCGTCGGCGGGTCTGGGCGTCCCCGAGTACCGGGTCGACGACCAGGGACCGGACCACCGCAAGGAGTTCACCGCCACGGTGTTCGTCGGTGGCCGGCCGCACGGCACCGGTGACGGGAGCACGAAGAAGGAAGCCGAGCAGAAGGCGGCCGAGGCCGCCTACCGCGTGCTGCACGAACGGGTCCAGGCGGAGCGGGAAGCCGCCGCGTCCGGGAACGGGCACGCGCCCAACTCGGCGAACACGCAGACTTCACCTACTCAGGAAGACTGACGCCGAAATGTATGCCGCGAACGTCCGGACGAACCGCCGTGCGCGTCGCACGCGCCCGTCCCGCCCGCTGAACGCCTCCCGCAACGGCGGTATCCAGGGTCTCGTCCTGGTGCGGGACGCCGCCCAGAACGGTGGCTGGATGCTCAAGCCCACCAAGCCGCAGGCCGCCGCCTACGAGCTGCTGGAGGAGCTGGAGCGCGCCGAGGCCGCCGACCGCGAGACCGACACCCCGGCCGAGGGCTGACCGGCTCCCCGTGCCCGAGCTGCCCGAGGTAGAGGTCGTCCGCCGGGGCCTGCACGAGCACGTCGCCGGGAGGACCGTCGCCGCGGTCGAGGTCCTGCACCCACGAGCGATCCGCCGCCACCTGCCGGGTGCGGCGGACTTCGCCGTGCGCCTGACCGGTCAGACCCTGCGTGCCGCGCGCAGGCGGGGCAAGTACCTGTGGGTCGACCTGTCGGGTGGCGACGCGATGCTGGCGCACCTGGGCATGAGCGGCCAGATGCTGGTCCAGCCGGTCGGCGCGCCGGACGAGAAGCACCTGCGGGTGCGGGTCAGGTTCGCCGACGACGGCCCCGAGCTGCGGTTCGTGGACCAGCGCACGTTCGGCGGCCTGGCGCTGGCCGAGATCGTCGAGGTCGACGGCACGCCGCTGCCGCGGCCGGTCGCGCACATCGCGCGCGACCCGATGGACCCCGCGTTCGACGCGGACGCCGCGGTGGCCGCCCTGCGCCGGCGGCGGACCGAGGTCAAGCGCGCCCTGCTCGACCAGACGCTGGTGTCGGGCGTGGGCAACATCTACGCCGACGAGGCGCTGTGGCGGGCGCGCCTGCACGGCCTGCGGGCGACGGACAAGCTGGGCCGGGCCAAGGCCGCGGAGCTGCTGGCGCACGCCGCGCAGGTGATGCACGAGGCGCTGGGCGAGGGCGGCACCTCGTTCGACGCGCTCTACGTCAACGTGAACGGCCAGTCCGGTTACTTCGACCGGTCGCTGGCCGTCTACGGCAGGGAGGACGAGCCCTGCAGGCGGTGCGGGACGCCGGTGAGGCGAGAGCCTTTCATGAATCGTTCTTCGTATTCGTGCCCCCGCTGCCAACCGCGCCCGCGCGGGTAGCTACCGGGGCGGGTCGGCAAGCCTTCTCAGCAGCGGGGTCATCGACCGCAGGGTTTCCCGCTCCTCCGGGCTGAGGCGGGAAAGCCGTTCCGACAGCAACTCGGCCTCCCCCTGCGCGAGCGACACGATCGTGTCCCGGCCGAGGCCGGTCAGCTCGACGATGGTCGCCCGCCCGTCGGCGGGGTCGGCCTCCCGGCGCACCAGGCCGTTGGCCTCCAGGCCGGTCACGACGGTGGTCGCCGTCGGCTGTGAGCACAGCGCCCGCACCGCGATCTCCCCTATCCGCATCGGGCCCTGCGACGCCAGTTCCGCCAGCACCAGGAGCTGGGTGGGTTGCAGTCGCCGGGCGGACGTGGACTGGCGCAGGCTCCGGATCAGCCGGTGCACGGCGACCACGAGTTGTAACGCATCCTGATTGGTCACACTGGTGGTCATCAAAGACCTCCTCGCGGCTCACCGTGAGTGAGCAAGTGTCCGAATTCGGACAGGACATTCGCACTATCGCAGTATCCCTGTCCAGAGAATGGATTCATTCGCACCCGGATGTACTCACTGTTTCCGCATCGATGCGGAGATGAACACCTCAAGATGGCATAAACGGCCGAACGAGGTACATCAAGGGAGCATCAGGAAGTGCGCGGAACGTGGTCGAGCCCGGCGCCGCCGGGCGGGCCGGGCGTAGTGTCTCAGCGTGACGAAGGTGCTGGTGGTCGACGACGAGCCGCAGATCGTGCGCGCGTTGCGGATCAACCTCTCGGCCCGCGGCTACTCGGTGCTGACCGCGCACGACGGCCTGGCCGCGCTCAAGGTGGCCGCCGAGGGCAAGCCCGACGTGGTGGTGCTCGACCTGGGCCTGCCCGACGTGGACGGCACCGACGTCATCGCCGGGCTGCGCGGCTGGACGACCGTGCCGATCATCGTGCTCTCCGCCCGCGTCGACTCCACCGACAAGGTCGAGGCGCTGGACGCCGGCGCGGACGACTACGTGACCAAGCCGTTCGGCATGGACGAGCTGCTGGCCCGGCTGCGGGCGGCGGTGCGGCGGGCGGCGGTGGTGGAGGGCGAGGACGCGGTGGTGGAGACGGCGTCGTTCACCGTGGACCTGGCCGCGAAGAAGGTGCGCCGCGACGGCGCCGAGGTGCACCTGACCCCGACCGAGTGGGGCCTGCTGGAGATCCTGGCCCGCAACAAGGGGCGGCTGGTGGCGCAGAAGCAGCTGCTCCAGGAGGTGTGGGGGCCGCAGTACGCGAAGGAGACGCACTACCTGCGGGTGTACCTGGCCCAGTTGCGCCGCAAGCTGGAGCCGGAACCCGCCCACCCCCGGCACCTGGTCACCGAGCCGGGGATGGGCTACCGCTTCGAGCCGTGAGGCGGTTCGGACGAGCGGGACGCTGTCGCGAGCCCGCGCTCCCGGCCCACGCCCCGACGCCGCGCTCCCGGCCCGCGCCCCCGGCCCGCGCCCCGACGCCGCGCCTCCGGCCCTGCGCCCCGGCCCCGCGCCCCGCGCCTCCGACGCCGCGCCTTCGGCCCCGCGCCTCCGACCCTGGGGCCCACCCCGCCCTTGGCCGCGGCCAGGTTGGGCTACCGCTTCGAGCCGCGGGGCGATCCGGTCGAGCGGGCCACCGCTCCGAGCCGCGCGCCTCACCCCGCCGGCAGCACGGGGTGGCGCTCGAACAGCACGGTGCCGCGCACGATCAGCTCCTTGTAGCGAGCCGCCGCCCGCCCGGTGAGCACGCGCTCCACCGGGCTGTCGTCGGCGCGCACGAACTGGATCAGGCCGTCGCGGCGACCGAGGCTGACGCACTGGTTGCGGTACCGGAAGCGCAGCGGTCGGGGTTCCCGACCGGCCATGCGCGCGGCCAGCGCCCGCACCGCCTGCTGGGCCGTCGGCAGGCCCGTCGCGCACGCCATGCGCAGCTCCAGCCCGTCCGGCAGCCGGATCGCGGCCGCGTCGCCGATGCCCAGCACCTCGGGGTGCGAGACCGAGGCCAGGGTCTCGTCGACGAGCATGCGGCCCCTCGCGTCCACCGCGAACCCCGCCTCCCGGGCCAGGTCGGGCACCCGGAAACCGGCCGTCCACACGACCGCGTCGGCCGGGACCAGCTCGCCGTCGCCCAGCACCGGGCCCTCGGCGCGGACCTCGGCGACGGTCACCCGGTCGCGCACCACCACGCCCAGCCGGTCGAACACCCCGCGCAGGTACCGCCTGCCCTTCGCCGACAGGGCCGCGCCCAGCTCGTCGCCGGTGACCAGCACGACCTCCAGGTCCGGGCGCGCCTCGGCCAGCTCGGCCGCCGCCTCGACGCCGGTCAGCCCGCCGCCGACCACCGCGACCCGCCGCGCCGCCCGCAGGGCCCCGGCCAGCGCCTCGGCGTCCTCCAGGGTGGCCAGCGGGTGCGCGTGCTCGGCGGCGCCCGGCACGTCGAGCCCGGCGCGGCTGCCCAGGGCGTAGACCAGCCGGTCGTAGGTCAGCTCGCCGCCGGTGAGCCGCACCCGCCGCGTCTCGGCGTCGATGCCGGTGACGCGGTCCACCACCAGCTCCACGCCCGTGCCGCGCAGCAGGTCGCCCAGCGGCAGGTCGCGCAGCCGCTGCCCGGCCGCGAGCTGGTGCAGCCGCACCCGCTCGACGAACCGGTCCCGCTCGTTGACCAGGGTGACCCTGGCCCCGGTCCACCTCGCCGCCAGCTTGGCCGCCGCCAGGCCCGCGTAGCCCGCCCCGACCACCACGATGTGCTCTGCCATGTCCCCGTCCTTTCTCGTCGCAGGTGGAGCGGGACGCGGGCCCCGGACGTGACGGCCCTAGGGTGTGAGGGGTGTCACTCGTCTCCACGACCCACACCTGGCAGCTGCCCGAGGCCGTGCGCGCGGAGGTCCGCGCCCTGCTCGACGAGGCGTTCGACGGCGACTTCTCCGCCGAGGACTGGGAGCACGCCCTGGGTGGCGTGCACGCCCTGGCCCGCGACGGGGACGAGCTGGTCGGGCACGGCGCGGTGGTGCAGCGCCGGGTGCTCCACCGGGGCCGCGCCCTGCGGGTCGGCTACGTGGAGGCCGTGGCGGTGCGGGCCTCCCACCGCCGCCGCGGCGTCGGCCAGGCCCTGATGGCGGCCCTGGGCGACGTGGTGCGCGGCGCGTACGACCTCGGCGCGCTCAGCGCCTCGGAGGAGGCCCTGGAGTTCTACGCGGCGTGCGGCTGGCAACCCTGGTCGGGGCGGACGTTCGCGCTGACGCCGGACGGCCTCCGGCGCACCGGGGACGAGGACGGCGGGGTGTTCGTCCTGCCGGTGGTGCCGGTCGACCCGTCCGGCGACCTGGCCTGCGACTGGCGCGACGGCGACGTCTGGTAGCGGCTAGTCGGACCCGGTGGTGGTGACGGGCGCGGTGGTCGCGGGCTGCGTCGGGGAGGCGGACGACGAGATCGGCCCCGGTGACGCCGGCGGGTCGCTCGGGGGGTTGCTCGGCGGCGCGGAGGTCAGCTGCGGCTGCGACGGCACCTCGACCGCGGGCGCCGGCTCCCGGCCCGGCTGGGGCCGCTCGTCCTCGCGCCGGGGGCCCTTCGCCTCGTCGGGCCGGGGCACGGCCACCCGGGTGGACACGGTGACCACGACGGTGGACGTGCTGCCGTCCGGCGCGGTGGTCACCGACGTCTCGACCACGTCGCTCACCTCGGCCCTCGGCGCGGGCGGCACGGCCTGCGGCCCCTCCGCGGCCAGCATCGACGCGAGGGTGGCGATCACGGTGGCGACGACGGCACCGCCCGCGGCCAGCAGCACCACCGAGGAGACCTTCTTCTCCGGTGACGCTTGATGATCTTCCTCGAACAACGCCATCTCCCTGTGTGAACCCGGTCGGATGGTCGGGTGTCCGGGTTATCGGCGGATGGCCGGGAAGACCTCATCGTTGGAGCGGCCCACCACACGATGGTGTGGTGGGCCGCAACCGCGAGGCGCGGAGGTCGTTAGGACGTGCTCGACACGGTCGTGGTCGTGGTGGCCGCCGTGGTCGTCGTGGGCTCGCTCGACGGCTCCGTCGTGGGAGGGTTCGAGGTCGAGGAGTTCGTCGGCTGGGTGTTCGTCGGCTGCCCGCCGGTGTTGGTGGGCTGGGTCTGGGTGTCCTCGACCGTGGTGGTCGTGGTGGTGCCGTCCGGCCGGGTCACCGTGGTCACGCGCGTGCGGCGGGTGGTGGTGGTCGCCGCGGTCGTGGTGCTGGTGCTGTCGGTCGTGGTGGTCGTCGTCTCCGCCGTCGTGGTGGTGGCGGAGGTCGACTTGGACAGCGGCACCGTGGTCAGGGTGTTGCGGGACACCACGTCCTCGCGCGGCGTGGGCGCGGCGGGCGCGGCACCCGGGCTCGCGCCCGCGATCGAGGCGATCGCGGCGAACACCGTCGACACGACGACCCCGGACGCGGCCAGCAGCACGGGCGGTGACACGCGCGGGCGCGGGCGGTCGGGCTCCGGGGTCTCGTACAACGGTGCTCCCATGGGTCGCTCGGTCGGGGTCTACCAGCCGAAGTTCTGCGTCCAGTACCAGCCGCGGGTGTCCAGGCCCACGCCGATGGTGGTGAAACCGCAGTTGAGGATGTTGCGGCGGTGGCCGTCGGAGTTCATCCAGGCCCGCATGACCTGCTCGGCCGAGCGCTGGCCCTTGGCGATGTTCTCGCCGCCCGGGCTGGGGTAGCCCGCGGTCCGCATCCGCTGGGCGAAGTCCACGCCGTCCGGGGTGGTGTGCGAGAAGTAGTCGCGTTCGGCCATGTCGGTGCTGTGCCCCTGCGCGGCCTCCACCACCCGCTCGTCGACGGTCAGCGGCTTGCAGCCGGCGAGGTCGCGCGCCTCGTTCACCAGGGCCACGACCTCCTCCGCCGGCGTCGCCTGGACGGGCGGGGTGGTGGTCGGCGCGACCGACGACGTGCTGGGCGCGGTGGTGGTCGTCGCCCCGGTCGTGGTGGTGGTCGTCGCGCCGGTGGTCGTCGTGGTCGGGGTGGTGGTGGTGGTCGTCCCGGTCGTGGTCGTCCCGGTCGTCGTGGGCACGACGACGACCGGCTCGTCGGTCCGCGCGGGCTCGCCGATGCCGCCCACGCCACCGACGCCGGTGTTGTTGTTGTCCGGACCCGCGCTCTGTGCTGCGCTGTTCCCGACGAACGGGGCCAGCTGCTCGGGACTGGCGAAGGCGACGCCGGTCGCGCCGGCCGCGCCGAGGAGCAGGCCCACGAGTCCGCCGATCACGGATCGGTTACCGCGCCGTGCACTCACGGTCGCGCACCGTACCACTACCGAGTGAAGGAACCACTACCGAGTGAACGACAGCATGTCCATCGAGCCTGATGAGGAACGCACGGTTCGCCTGACCGCCTGGGTGCGGGGACACGTCCAGGGGGTCGGTTTCCGGTGGTGGACGAGGTCCCGGGCGCTGGAGCTGGGCCTGGTCGGCTCGGCGGCCAACCTGCGCGACGGCCGGGTCGAGGTGAACGCGGAGGGGCCGGCCGCCGCCTGCCGGCGGTTGCTGGCCGCGCTGCGCTCCGGTGACACCCCGGGCCGGGTGGACTCGGTCGTGGAGCGCTGGTCGGAGGCGCGCGGCGGCGCCACGGGTTTCGTGGAACGTTGAACGCGGGACCGGTCCGTGGCGTAGTACACCGATGTGGACCGTGGCGAAGATGTCGTCAGGCAGCTGTACGGCCGTTGGCGCGGCCCGCTGCACGGCTACGTCCTGCGCATGGTCGGGGGTGACCACCAGCACGCCGAGGACGTGGTCCAGGAGACGCTGCTGCGGGCCTGGCGGCACGCCGACGAGCTCACCCCGGCCGACGCGGGGCCGTGGCTCTACACGGTGGCGCGCAACCTGGTCATCTCCGGCTTCCGCAAGCGCGGCGGCCGGAACTCGGAGGTGCCCATCGAGGCCGAGCACCTGCCGCCGGTCTCCGACGCCGTGGACCACGTGCTGCAGAGCTGGCAGGTGGCCGAGGCGCTGCGCTCGCTGAGCGCCGACCACCGCAACGTGGTGGTCGAGCTGTACTACCGCAGGAGGTCGGTGGCCGAGACGGCGACGGTGCTGGGCATCCCGGCCGGCACGGTCAAGTCCCGCTGCTTCTACGCGCTGAGGGCCCTGCGGGACGCGCTGGAGGAACGTGGGGTGACCAGGTCGTGAGCTGCACGCACACCGTCGTGCTGGGCGCTTACCTGCTCGGCTCGCTCGACCCGCCGGAACGGGCCGACTTCGAGCTGCACGTGCCCGGCTGCGCCACCTGCCGCCGGGAGATGGTGCGGCTCGCGCCGCTGCCCGGCCTGCTGGGCCAGGTGCGGCTGGAGGACCTGGAGCTGCCCTTCGACGACCCCGCCCCGGAACCCGCGCTGTGGCCGCTGCCGCCCCTGCCGGAGCCGGAGCCGGCCGCGCCGCGCCGCCGGGTGCGGTGGTCGCTGCTGGTCGGCGCCGCCGCGCTGGTGCTGGTGGTGCTCGGCGCGGTGCTGCTGGTGCCGCCGCTGCTGCGCGACGACGCGCCCGCCGGCGTCACCTGGCAGGCCGCCAACAGCTCCTCCGGTGCCGCGGCCAGCATCGACCTGGTCGCCAAGAGCTGGGGCACGGAGCTGTGGATGACCATGCGCGACATGCCCGAGGGCGCGCGCTGCGCGCTGATCGTCCACGACCGCGCCGGCCGCACCGAGATCGGCGGCTGGTGGGGCACCGACCACCCCGACGACGAGCGCATCCCCGGCTCGACGTCGTTCCGGGTGGAGGAGATCGAACGGCTCGACGTGGTGGTCGACAAGCAGGTCCTGGTCTCGGTGCGGCCGTGAACGGGCAGGTCAGCGCGCCCGCGCTGGACGTGAGCGGTTCTTGGGTACGCTGCCGGGCGTGCACCTCAAGAGCCTGACGCTGAAGGGCTTCAAGTCCTTCGCCTCGGCTACCACGCTGCGCTTCGAGCCCGGCATCACCTGCGTGGTCGGCCCCAACGGGTCCGGCAAGTCGAACGTGCTCGACGCGCTCCGCTGGGTGATGGGCACGCAGGGCGCCAAGGACCTGCGCGGCGGCAAGATGGAGGACGTCATCTTCGCCGGCACGTCCGGCCGCGCGCCACTCGGCCGCGCCGAGGTGACCCTGACCATCGACAACTCCGACGGCGCGCTGCCGATCGACTACGTCGAGGTGTCGATCACCCGCCGGATGTTCCGCGAGGGCGCCACCGAGTACGAGATCAACGGCAACTCGTGCCGGTTGATGGACATCCAGGAACTGCTCAGCGACTCCGGCATCGGCCGCGAGATGCACGTGATCGTCGGCCAGGGCCAGCTCGCCGCGATCCTGGAGTCCAAGCCGGAGGAGCGGCGGGCGTTCGTCGAGGAGGCCGCGGGCGTCCTCAAGCACCGCAAGCGCAAGGAGAAGGCGCTGCGGAAGCTGGAGGCGATGCAGGCGAACCTGACCCGCCTGACCGACCTCACCGCCGAGCTGCGCCGCCAGCTCAAGCCCCTGGGCAAGCAGGCCGAGATCGCCCGGCGCGCGCAGGTCGTGCAGTCCGAGCTGCGGGACGCGCGGATGCGCCTGCTCGCCGACGACCTGGTGACCCAGCGCGAGGCGCTGGCGCGCGAGGAGCGGGACGAGGCGGCGGCCCGCGCCCGGCGGGCCGAGGTGGAGAAGTCGCTCCAGCAGGCGCAGCTCCAGCAGAACGAGCTGGAGGACCAGGTCGCGGCCGACGCGCCGCGGCTCCAGCAGGCCCAGGACACCTGGTACCGGCTCTCCGCGCTGGAGGAGCGGCTGCGCGGCACGGTGCGGCTGGCCGTGGAGCGGGAACGGCACCTGTCGGCGGCCGTGGAGGCGCCGCGCGGCGGGCGCGACCCGGACGAGCTGGAGGCCGAGGCCGAGCAGACCGCGCTGCTGGAGCAGGAGCTCCAGGACGGCGTGACCGAGGCCCGGGTCGGGCTGGCCGAGGCCGTGGAGACCCGCGCCGAGCTGGAGCGCGTGGTGTCCGCGGCGGAGAAGGCGCACCTGGCCGCCGTGCGCGCGATCGCCGACCGGCGCGAGGGCCTGGCCCGGCTGTCCGGGCAGGTCGAGGCGCTGCGGTCGAAGACAGGCGCGACCGCCGAGGAGATCGAGCGCATGTCCACCGCGCTGGCCGAGGCGGTGGAGCGGGCGGAGGTGGCGGCGCAGGAGCTGGCCGAGGCCCGCGAGGTGACCGGCACCGAGGACGAGGACGACGAGGGCCTGGACGAGCGGCACCGGCTGGCCGTGGAGGCCGACGACGCGGCACGCGCGCGGGTCGAGGAGCTGGTCAGGGCCGAGCGCGCGGCCGAGCGCGACATCGCGTCGTGGAAGGCCAGGGTGGACGCGCTGTCGCTGGGCCTGACCCGCAAGGACGGCGCGGGCGCGCTGCTGGCGTCCCGGCTGCCGGGCCTGCTCGGGTCGGTGGCGGCGCTGCTGACCGTCGAGCCGGGCGCCGAGGTGGCGCTGGCCGCGGCCCTGGGACCGGTCGCGGACGCGGTGGCGGTGGCCTCCGGCGCCGACGCGGTGGCCGCGCTGGAACTGCTCAAGGAGCAGGACGCCGGGCGCGCCGGGCTGCTGATCGGCGGCTCCGGCGAGCCGGACCGCTCCGGTTGGCCCGCGCTGCCCGCCGGCGCGCGGTGGGCGGTGGACGTGGTGCGGGCGCCCGAGGCGCTGCGGCCCGCGCTGCACCGGGCGCTGGACCGGCTGGCCGTGGTCGACGACCTGGCCGGGGCGCGGGCGCTGGTGGCCGGGCACCCGTCGGTGCGGGCGGTGACCCGCGAGGGCGACGTGCTGGGCGAGGACTGGGCGGTCGGCGGGTCCGGGCGCAGCCAGAGCGTCATCGAGGTCCAGGCCGCGGTGGACGAGGCGTCGGAGAAGCTGGCGCTGGCCGAACGCGCGCTGGAGCAGTCCGCGGCCGCCCTGGAGGGCGCGCGGGCCGAGCAGCAGGCGCGCCGCGCCGAGGTCGCCGCGCTGAAGGAGCAGCTGAACGAGGCCAAGGTGCGCCGCGCCCGGTCCTCGGAACGGCTCAACCGGCTGGCCGCGGCGGTGCGCTCGGCCGAGGCCGAGGCGGAGCGGGCCCGCGCGCAGCGCGCGAAGGTCGAGGCCGCCCGCGAGGAGAACCTGCTCCGGCTCGCCGAGCTGGAGGAGCGCCTGCTGGTCGCGCAGGAGGAGCAGGAGCTGGAGGACGAGCCGGACACCGCGCACCGCGACGAGCTGGCCGCGGAGCTGGCGTCCGCCCGGCAGGGCGAGGTGGACGCGCGGCTGGCGCTGCGCACCGCCGAGGAGCGCGCCCGGGCGTTGCAGGGCAAGGCGGAGGGCCTGCGGCGCGCCGCCCGCGCCGAGCGCGAGGCGCGGGAACGCGCCCAGCGGGCCCAGGCGTCCCGGGCGCGGGGCGCGGTGGTGGCCAAGGCCGTGGTGCGCGGCGGCGAGCTGGCGCTGGAGCGGATCGCCGAGTCGCTGGCGCGGGCCGCCCGCGAGCGCGACGCCGCGCAGGAGCGCCGGACCCGGCGCGAGGCGTACCTGGCGCAGGTGCGCAGCCTGGTCCGGGAGATGTCGGTGGAGCTGGAGAAGCTGACCGACGCCGTGCACCGGGACGAGGTGCTGCGCGCCGAGCAGCGGATGCGCATCGAGCAGCTGGAGACCAAGGTCGCCGACGACTTCGGCATCGGCCTGGAGGACCTGGTCGCCGAGTACGGGCCGGACGTGCCGATCCCGCCGTCGCCGCAGGAGGTGGCCGAGTACGAGGCCGCCAAGGAGCGCGGCGAGGCGGTCACCGCGCCGCAGCCCATCCCGTACGACCGCGACACCCAGGCCCGGCGCGCCAAGCGGGCCGAGCGGGACCTGTCGCTGCTGGGCAAGGTCAACCCGCTGGCGCTGGAGGAGTTCGCGGCGCTGGAGGAGCGGTACAAGTTCCTGTCCAACCAGCTGGAGGACATCAAGGCGACCCGGCGCGACCTGCTGACCGTGGTCAAGGAGGTCGACGACAAGATCCTGGAGGTCTTCACGTCGGCCTACGAGGACGTGGCGCGCGAGTTCGAGGTCGTGTTCAAGGTGCTGTTCCCCGGCGGGGAGGGCCGGCTGGTGCTGACCGAGCCGGACGACATGCTCACCACCGGCATCGAGCTGGAGGCCCGCCCGCCGGGCAAGAAGGTCAAGCGGCTGTCGCTGCTGTCCGGTGGCGAGAAGTCGCTGGCGGCGGTGGCGATGCTGGTCGCGATCTTCCGCGCGCGGCCCTCGCCGTTCTACGTGATGGACGAGGTCGAGGCCGCGCTGGACGACACCAACCTGCACCGGCTGATCGGGCTGTTCGAGCAGTTGCGGGAGAGGTCGCAGCTGCTGATCATCACGCACCAGAAGCCGACGATGGAGATCGCCGACGCGCTGTACGGCGTGTCGATGCGCGGGGACGGCATCAGCCAGGTGATCTCGCAGCGGTTGCGGGGGCGGGAGGAGAAGGCGGCCAAGCCGAAGGAGAAGGCGACGGCGGGGGCCGAGCCCGAACCGGAGGCCGAGCCCGAACCCGAGCCGGCCTGACCGGGATCAGCGCCTGCCACGCCCGCGACCACCACGACGGCGACCAGCACCATGCCCAGCGCGATCAGCAGGTCGCGGCGGATGCGCTCCTCGGTGACCCACTTGTCGATCGTCCTGACCCACCGGGGGTTCGTCGGCTCGCGGTCGGTCATGGGCGCATCCCTCCACTTGGTCGGACCTGCACCCGGTACAACGCTTCGGGGAGCACGGATCTCAAGAGGGCGGGCCGTCGGAAGCGTTCCCCCTCTACTTCCGACGGCCCGTCGCTTCTTGGTGCCGACCCCCCGAGGTCGGCACCATCCCTCTTACTCATCTTCCGAGGGACCTGTTTCCTGGTCCGGGCCGAGTCACCCGGTTCGCGCTAGCGGGACTTCTCCCGGAGGTAGGCGATCGCGTCGCGATCTCCCGCTTCCGCCGCGCGGCACCACCACGCGACTGCCTCCTCCGCTCGTTCCTGCAGTTCGAGCAGCTCCGCGACACGTCGGGCGCTCGCCGGATCTCCTTCCCCCGCGCGCCGCAGGCACGCGATCAGCTCGTCGTCAACGTCCGGCCGGTCGTCCCGACCACCGGGGATCGGACCCCGGCCCACCCGGTGGCGGGCCGGGGTTCCGGTGGCGGCGTCAGGCGTCCGGACCACGCCGAGCGCGTCGAGCGCACCGGTCAGGATCGCGTCCAGGTCCACCCCGGACACCTCCCGCTCGACCGCCTCGGCGTCGCTCGCGAGCAGGTCGTCGAAGCGCATGCTCGCCTCCCCATCAGTTCTCCGCTGCCTTGAGCACCTCCAGCAGCAGCCGCTTCGCGCTGGACAAGTAGGTGCTCACGGTCGGCGTGCCCAGCCCCAGCCGGTCACCGATCTCGCCGGGGCTGTAACCGCCGTAGTGCCTCAGGAAGAAGATCTCCGCGTGTCGTTCGGGGATCTCCGCCAACGCCCACCGGAGCAGGTCGAGCGTGACGACGCGGTGCTCCGGGCCCGCGCACGGGTCCGGCACGTCGACGTCGGCCACGGGTCCTGATTCGCGCCGCCGGGACCTGAGGTGGTCCCGGAAGGCGTTGACCAGGACCCGGAACGCGTACGCCGGGCTCTGCTCGACGAGGCCCGGGTTCGCCGTCCAGGCGGCGTGCAGCTTGATCAGCCCGCACTGGACGGCGTCCTGGGTCTCCGCGTGGTCGCGCAGGCGGCTGTAGGCGTAGCGGTAGAACGGCCGCCAGTGCTTCCGCGCCACTCCGGTGAAACCGGCCCGGTCCTCCGGGCCCTTGCTTCGTTCGTCGGTCACCCGGTCACCACCCCGGAAGGGGTGGCGGGGACGCCGGGCGTCGGGTGGTCGTGGTGCGCCAACCCGGCTCCCAGCGGTCCCGGACGACCTGAAGTTCCCTGACGCGAGGCCATCGGGAACCCTCCTCGGTGCGACTCGGGGGAGCCTGCCCGCCCTGTTACGGGCAGGCGAGGACCAGGAACTCCCTCGGACGCGTCAACGGAGGGGCGCCCCCGGATCTCAACCGACCGGGCGCGGGACCACTCGAACGGCCTACCGGCGCGCGTCCAGCCGCGCGGCCTCCTCCGGCGTCGGCGCCGTCCCGCCCAGGTGCGCGGGCTGCCACCACTGCCCCTCACCCGACTCCGGGTACCGCTGCTGCGCCTCGTCCAGCAGCTCCTGCATCCGCTTGCGCAGCGCGTCGTCCGTGGTCGGCTCGATCGGCTCGCCCACGACGATCGTCACCGGCACGTGCCGCTGGGTCAGGCTCTTGGGCCGCCCCTTGGTCCACAGCCGCTGCGTGCCCCACAGCGCGGTCGGCAGCAGCGGCACGCCCGCCTCGGCGGCCAGCCGCACCGCGCCGCTCTTGACCTCCTTGACCGTGAACGACCGGCTGATCGTCGCCTCGGGGAAGATCCCGACGACCTCGCCCGCCCGCAGCGCGGACAGCGCCTGCTGGTAGGACGCCTGCCCGGCCTGCCGGTCGACCGGGATGTGGTGCATGCCACGCATCAGGGGCCCCGACACGCGGTGCTCGAACACCTCGTGCTTGGCCATGAACCGCACCAGCCGCCGGGCGGGCAGGGCACCGAAGCCCGCGAAGATGAAGTCCAGGTAGGACACGTGGTTGGCGGCCAGGACGGCCCCGCCGGTGGTCGGCACGTGCTCGGTGCCCTCCCTGGCGATGCGCAGGTCGAGCACGCGGAACATGAGCTTGCACGCGGCGATCACCGGCGGGTACACGCGATCAGGCATGGAACCCAGCGTACGTTACTGGTCAGTAGTCCCGCTGCTGTCGCGCTCGCGGACGACCTTGGGCGCGCCCGCCAGGTCCTCCTCGTTGCACAGCAACTTCAGGTTGTAGTACGGCGAGCCCTTCGTGTCGTCGTAGTCCAGGTGGACCGCGATGACGTCGACGGCCTCGCCGAGCCAGTCCTGCGTCTGCCGCAACCAGGTCGCCGCGCGCTCCAGCGCGCTGGGCAGGTCGTCGTCCCGGAACTCGACCGGCCGATAAGGAACGTCCTGCACCTTGTCACGCTGGTTGGCGGGCATCGGGAGGTCTACCGCCACCCCGCTGTCGTTGAGCTCCAGTTGGATCGTTTCCTCACTCACCCTCCCAGGGTTCCCCAACGCCACCCCACCGGCAACACCTGTCCCTCATCCCAGCGCGATCGGCAACTCGGCGAGCCCGCTCACCAGCACCCGCCGCCACGCCAGCTCCTCCACCGGCCGCGCCGGCCGCAGGTCCGGGAACCGCCGCAGCAGCACGCCCAGCGCCTCCTGCAGCTCGACGCGCGCCAGTTGCGCGCCCAGGCAGAAGTGCGGGCCGGTGCCGAGCGCCAGGTGCTGGTTGGGCGCGCGGCCCAGGTCCAGCTCGTCCGGCGCGGGGAACGCCCGCGGGTCGCGGTTGGCCGAGCCGATCGACGCCATGACGCCCTCGCCCGCGCGCACCACCACGCCCGCGACCTCCACGTCCTCCAGCGCCACCCGCAGCTGCCCGACCTCGCTGAGCCGCGTGAACCGCATCAGCTCCTCGACCGCGCTCGGCACCAGCCCAGGCTCGGCCACCAGCCGCTCCCAGTGCCGCCGGTCGCGCAGCAGGGTGGCCACGAAGCTGGTGATCTGGTTGGCCGACGTCTCGTGCCCGGCGACCAGCAGGTTCAGCGCGAACGCGACCAGCTCGT
This sequence comes from Saccharothrix syringae, assembly GCF_009498035.1. Lineage (NCBI taxonomy): Bacteria > Bacillati > Actinomycetota > Actinomycetes > Pseudonocardiales > Pseudonocardiaceae > Saccharothrix > Saccharothrix syringae. The sequence continues at coordinate 9,534,308 of NZ_CP034550.1, read as the reverse complement.
CGTGGGTCAGCGGGGTGGCGCACAGCTCGTCGAGCACGTCGTCCGACCGCCCCGCCGCCCGCTTCCCCGCCACCAGTGCGCCCATGTACTCCTTCAGGCTCGCCATGGCGGCCTCGACCCGCGGCCGCTGCGACACCTCCAGGCTGTAGGACAGCTCCACCCAGTCGCGGAAGCGCTCGCGGTCCTCGTACGGCACGCCGAGCAGCGTGCAGATCACCTGGATCGGCAGCGGCAGCGCGAACACCCGCCGCAGGTCCGCGCCGTCCACCACGTCGTCGGCCAGCTCCTCGCACAGCCGCCGCACCCACGGCCTGGTCGCCTCGACCCGCCGGTGCGAGAACGCGCCGGACACCAGCTTGCGCAGCCGGGTGTGCTCGGGCGGGTCGGTGGTCGGCAGGGTGCCGGGCAGCGGCCTGGACACCCCCACCCGCGGCGCGCCCTCCGCCACCACGGCCGCGCGCGAGAACCGCGGGTCGGCCAGCACCAGCTTCACGTCCTCGTAGCGGGTCACCAGCCACACCAGCGCGCCCGCGAGGGTGCGCACCCGCACCGCGGGCGCCTGCTCGCGCAGCCGCGCCCAGGTGGGGGAGGGGTCGAAGGAGAAGGCGTCGGGGAAGGGGATGTCCAGGACGTCGTCCGTCATGCCACCGACGCTAGGAGCCCGGGGGCGCGCCGTGCCAGCGCCAGTCGGTGCGCACGGGCAGCTCGCCCAGCGGGACCCGGCCGTTGGCCCACAGCAGGGTCTCCACCGGGTCGCGGTCGGTCGGCGCCTCGGGGAACAGCCGCGCCAGCACCTTCGCGGCGTACTCGGCGGGCGGCTCGAACGCCACGCCCAGCCCGCGCCCGGCGTCGTGGGTGTGCACCAGCATCTCGTCGCAGGCCATCGCGGCGAACCCGGCCGCGTCCGCCACGCCCCACGGGTGCCACCCGCGCGCGCCCTCCGGCACGGTCGCCACCACCGACGCGAGCACGGAGGCGGCCGCCTCCAGCGTCCGCACCAGGTCCGCGGGCGGGCTGTCGGCCCGCACCCCCACCTCCACCGAGCGCAGCTCCACCGGCCCCGCCGCCAGGTCGGTCGAGTACCAGAGGAGGCAGTCGCAGACGTGCGCCACCGTCCCCGCCGCGGACCAGCCCAGGCCGGGCACGACCGCCGCCCAGTCCGCCTCGACCACCCCGTCCAGGAACGCCGAGCAGTGCGCGGCGACCTCCGTCACGTCCTTCGCGTCCACGACCAGAAAACTCCCTCGCGTTCGTCAGGTGCGCGAGCGACCATCTCAGACATGTACGACATCCGTCCCGCCGCCCACGCCGACCTGGACGCCGTGACCGCCCTCATCCTGCGGTTGCAGGCCGACGACGCCCACCACATCGGCTACCTCGGCGAGACGTTGGGCGACGTGGCCGAGGAGCTGGCCGAGTTCGAGCCCGACTGGCCCTCCTGCACCGTGGTCGCCACCGACGACTCGGGCCGGGTGTGCGGCGCGCTCAGCGTCGAGGTCGACGCCGAGCTGCGCCGCGCGTTCCTGCACGGCCCGTTCGTGGACGTGCCGGTGAACCACCCGGCGGGCAGCCGGATCTGGGACCAGACCGCCGACGCGCTCTACGCCGCCGCGCTGCCGCTGTTCGGTGACGTGGCGGACCGCGAGTTGCTCGGCCACACCGGGCACCGGCGGCTCGCCGCGTTCGCCGAGCGGCACGGCTTCTCCGCCGCGCGACCGTGCGGCATCCACACGCTGGCCGGCGACGGGCTGCGCAACCTGCTGCTGCGCGAGGCGAGCTGCCCGCGCACCGGCCCGGCCCGGGAGATGCGCGTGCTGCCGACCGACCCGGCCGTGCACGAGGCCGTGCGGGTGCTGCACGACCGGTGCTTCCCCCGCACCCACCTCTCCGGCCGCACCCTGGTCGACGGCCGCAAGGGTTACACCGTCGTCGTGGCCATGGACGGGGACCGGGTGCTCGGCTACGCGTCGGGCAAAGCCGATCCGGGCGAGTACTACGTCGACTTCGTCGCGGTGGAGCCGGACGTGCGCGGCAACGGCGTGGGCGCGGCCCTGGTGACCGAGCTGGTGTGGAAGCTGGCCGAGCGGGCCGGGGCCCGCCCCCAGGCCGCCGCCGCGATCCTGGCGGGCAACCGGTCGTCCCAGCGCCTGTTCGAGCGCCTGGGCTTCCGGCTGCACCTGGAGCTGGTGGCCTACCGCGTCGGCAGGGCGGCCTGAACCGGCTCGTCCGCCCGGTGCCGCAACGACAGCAACCCGCCCACGACCAGCGTGATCAGCACACCCAGCGGCGTGTACCAGGGGTAGGCGAGCGAGACGACCTTGTTGGCAGGCGCCGCCGCCGCGAAGTCGATCGCCAGGCGCGCGTCGGGCCCGACGAACTTGACGCCGAGGATCACGAACGCCATCACCGCCACGGTCACCGCGAACGCCACGACCGCGTCGACCTGCCTGGCCCGCCGGAACAGCAGCCCGAGCAGGAACGCGCCCAGCAGCGCGCCGTAGGTGAACCCCGAGATCGACAGGCCCTGCTCGACGATCGGGTTGCCGCGCCGGGTCAGCGTCGCGAACAGCCCGGCGAACGCGACCAGCAGGCCCGCCCACACCACGGTCCACGCGCGGCCGTGCCGGAACACCTCCTCCTCGCTCATCGGGCGCCGCCGCACGCGCTGCACCACGTCGGTCACCGTCGAGGACGCCAGCGCGCCCAGCGACGACGACAGCGCGGCCGCGAGGATGCCCGCGATCACGAAGCCGGACAGCCCGGACGGCAGCTCGTTGACGATGAAGTGCGCGAACAGCTCGTCGTTGTTGTTCAGGCCGAGGTCCTTGACCGGCGCGGCGGCCCGGTAGAACGCCCACAGCATCACGCCGATCAGCAGGAACAGCGCGAACTGCAGGAACACCACCACGCCGCTGGTGATCAGCGCCTTCTGCGCCGCGCGGACGTCCCTGGTGGCCATCAGCCGCTGCACGATCAGCTGGTCCGCGCCGTGCGAGGCCATGGACAGCACCGCGCCGCCGACGAACGCGGTGACCACGGCGTAGGGCGAGGTGAGGGGGTTGGCGCCGAAGTCGAGGACCTGGAACTTGCCCGCGTCCGCGGCGGCGGAGAACCAGCCGTCGGGCAGCCGGCCGCCCAGCACCGCGATCACCGCGGCCGCGCCGACGACGTACCAGAGCATCTGGATGGCGTCGACCCACACCACGGCCCGCACGCCGCCGAGGAAGCTGTAGACCACCATCGCCGCGCCCAGCACCGCCACGATCGCCCAGTACGAGGCGTCCACGCCGTACGCGGCGAGCACCACCTTGACCGGGATGGCGGTGGCGAACAGCCGCAGGCCGTCGGCCAGCAGCCGGGTCACCAGGAAGGTCACCGAGGCGGTGCCCTGCACGCCCGGCCCGAACCGCTCGCCCAGGTAGCCGTAGGCGGTGACCAGCTCGCCCGCGACGTACTTGGGCAGCAGCACGAACGAGACCACCACGCGCCCGATCAGGTAGCCGATCGCCAGCGACAGGAACGTCATCGTGCCCAGGTAGCCGACGGTCGGCACGCTCAGCACGGTCAGCGTCGACGTCTCCGCCGACACCACCGACACGCACACCACCCACCACGGGATGCGGCGCTCGCTGACGAAGTAGTCCGCGGCCGACCGCTGCCTGCCGGCGATCCACACCCCCAGCAGCGGCATGCCGACCAGGAACAGCCCGATGATGCCGACGTCAAGTGCGCGCACGGGGTCCTCCATCCCAGAGCCGCTGGTGGCGGCCGATCTCCAGCCCGCGAACTGCGGTGATCGCGGGGTCGGGCAGGCGCAGCGGGTAGCGGCCGGGGGTGATCGACCCGAGCGGCCGCGGTCCGGCGGCGCCGGTGGCGGACGGCACGTTGGCCGGCAGGCCGTGCCACGTCAGGAAGCCGAGCAGGGCGGCGAGGTACGCCTCCTTGGCCTCGGCGGGCAGGCCGAACTCGTCGCTGGCGCGCAGGTCGACGCGCCGCCGCAGCGACTCCACCAGCACCGGGTTGCGCATCCCGCCGCCCGAGCCGATGACGGTGCCCTCGCACTCGGCGGCCACGGTGAGCGCGGTCAGCTCGGTGAGGGTGGCCAGGAAGTCCTCGGCCCGGATCGTCCTGCCCTCGGTGACCCGGTCCAGGTAGGCGCGGTTGAAGTGCTCCTTGCCGGTGGACTTGGGCGCGGGCAGCGCGTAGTACGGGTCGGCGAGCAGGCGGTCGAGCAGGTCGGGGTCCACGCGCCCGCGCCGGGCGAACTCGCCATCGGTGTCCCGGGTGCGGCGCCCGCCGGTCAGCACGGTCATCGCCACGTCCATCAGCGCGTTGCCGGGCCCGGTGTCGTAGGCGATCACCACACCTCCGGGCGAGACCTTGGTGACGTTGGCGATCCCGCCCAGGTTCAGCGCGGTCGCCGGGCCGTCGAACCCGGCCAGCCACAGCGCGTCCAGGGTGCTCGCCAGCGGGGCGCCGTGCCCGCCCGCGGCGACGTCGCGCGCCCGCAGGTCGGACACCACGGGCAGGCCGGTGGCTTCGGCTATCCACGCGGGTTGGCCCAGTTGGAGGGTGCCCAGGCAGCGGCCGCCCTCGACCCGGTGGTGCACGGTCTGGCCCAGCGTGGCGACCAGGTCGCCCCGGTACTGCCGGGCCACGTCGGCGAACAGCTGCCCCAGGCCGGTGTCGAGCGCGCACAGGTCCGCGGCGCTGGTGGGGGGTTCGCGCAGGTGGTCCGGGAACGGGTGCTCGGCGTGCTCGACCGGTTCCAGGTGGACGGTGGGGCCGTCCAGGGCCAGTTCGGCCACGGCCACGTCGACGGCGTCCATCGACGTGCCGGAGATCAGTCCGATCACCCTCACATCCTGTGGTCTATTGCACAGCCGCACGGGCGCGCAAGGGCGTTGGTGGGGGAGTTGCCGGATGCCCCGGTTCCCGGTCGATCAGCGACATCGGCGGGGCGTGCGAGGATTGGCCGGTGACCACCACGACCCTGATCTGGATCATCGTCGTCGTCGCGGCACTGCTCGTGGTCGCCCTGGTGACGGGCGTCGTGCTGTCCCGGCGTCGGCGCATCAGCCTCACCGAGCCCGAGCCGGACAAGCCCGCCAAGGGCTACCGGGCGGGTGGCGCGATCACGTTCAACGCGCCCACCGCGCCGCCGGTGGTCGAGCGACCCGAACCCGAGGTCGTGGAGCGCCCCGGGCCGGCTTCGGGCGCCTCACCGGCCAAGCCGGTCACGCCCCCGGAGCCCGTCGCGCCCGAACCCGTCGCGCCGGAGCCCGTCGCGCCGCCGGTGTCGACCGCGCCGCCGGAGCCCGTCGAGCACCCGGTGGCCGACCGCACCGAGGTCGACGGCCAGCCGGGCGTCGGCGACGACGCGGCCGTGCCGCGCGACTCGGTCAAGCGCGGGTTCGTCGAGGTCGACCTGCCCGAGCAGGCGTCCGAGATCGACGAGATCGAGCCCACCGAGGGCCGGCTGGAGCGGCTGCGCGGGCGGCTGTCGCGGTCGCGGTCCACGTTCGGCCAGGGCCTGCTCGGCCTGCTCGGCGCGGGCGACCTGGACGAGGACTCGTGGACCGACGTCGAGGACACGCTGCTCATGGCCGACCTCGGCGCGGCCGTCACCGACCAGGTGGTGGGCGCGCTGCGCGCGCAGATCGCCGCGCGGGGCGTGCGGACGTCCGACGACGCGCGGGCGCTGCTGCGCGACGTGCTGGTGGGCGTCCTGCACCCGGAGATGGACCGCTCGGTCCACGCGCTGCCGCACTCGGGCAAGCCCGCCGTGGTGCTGGTGGTCGGCGTGAACGGCGTCGGCAAGACCACGACGACCGGCAAGCTGGCGCGCGTGCTGGTGGCGGACGGGCGGACCGTGCTGCTGGGCGCCGCGGACACCTTCCGCGCCGCCGCGGCCGACCAGTTGGAGACGTGGGGTTCGCGCGTGGGCGCGTCGACCGTGCGCGGCGCCGAGGGCGCGGACCCGGCCTCGGTGGCGTTCGAGGCGGTCAAGCGGGGCGTCGAGGCGGGCGTGGACACCGTGCTCGTGGACACCGCGGGCCGCCTGCACACCAAGACCGGGCTGATGGACGAGCTGGGCAAGGTCAAGCGGGTGGTGGAGAAGCAGGCGGCGGTGGACGAGGTGCTGCTGGTGCTCGACGCCACCACCGGCCAGAACGGCCTCACCCAGGCGCGGGTGTTCGCCGAGGTCGTCGACGTGACCGGCATCGTGCTGACCAAGCTGGACGGCACCGCCAAGGGCGGCATCGTCTTCCAGGTGCAGCGCGAGCTGGGCGTCCCGGTCAAGCTGGTCGGCCTGGGCGAGGGCGCCGACCACCTGGCCCCCTTCGAACCGAGGGCCTTCGTGGACGCCCTCCTGGACTAGCCCCGCGAGTCGAACCCCCAGACCCCTCGTGTCGAACCTCCAAGACCCCCGAGTTCCACGTTCACGCGCGACCAGGTCGACGCGAATGTGGAATTCGGGGGTCCTGACGGTTCGACACGAGGGTGCTGGAGGTTCGACTCGCGGGGTCAGGGGGTGAAGAAGGTTTTGGCTTCGGCCAGGGCGGTGGTGTCGTTGAGGACGTCGCCGGGGCGGTTGCCGACGCCGACGAGGGCGCCCGACCAGGTCATCTTCAGGTAGCGCGCGCCGCGGCGGAGCATGTCCAGCAGGGCGGCGGCCTGCTCCGGCTCATCGGCCAGCGCGGTGATCGCCCACAGGCGCTTGGTCGCCATCGCGTCCATGAAGCCGGGCACGCGCTCCCAGTTCGACCAGTTGTCCAGGTAGCGCTTGGTGGACGAGGACACGCTGTACCAGTAGGTCGGCGAGGCGATCACGATGTCCGTCGCCTCCAGCGTGGCGTCGAGCAGCAGCTTCTCGGTGCCCCGCGGGTGCCGCTCGACCTCCTCCGGGTACCGGAGGTCGCGGAACGGCTCCTGCGGCACGTCCCCCAGCCACAGCCACCGCTGCTCGACGTCGTCGCCCAGCTGCTCGGCGGCCAACCGCGCGAGCCGCTCGGTGTTGCCGTCACGACGGGCGCTGCCCAGCACGAACAGGAACTTGCGCTCACTCATCGAAATCCCCCGAGAGTTGTGTGCATGTACGTGCATGTAACTCCCGTGGCGGAGCTCCGTCAAGCGCGTCCCGCCTGGAGGGACAGCTCCTCGGCGACCGCCAGCACGTCGGGCAGCATGCGCGCCACCGCCTCCTGGGTCAGCCGGCTGTCCGGCCCGGACACCGACACCGCCGCCGGCGCCGGCCCGCCGCGCAGCGGCACCGCCACGCACCGCACGCCCAGCTCCTGCTCGCTCTCGTCCAGCGCGTAGCCCTGCTCGACGACCCGGTCCAGCGACGCCAGCAGCTCCTCCGCGTCGGTGATCGTGTTCGGCGTGTACGCGGGCAGGCCGGTCCGCCCCAGCAGCGCCCGCGCCTCGTCCCGGGGCAGCTGCGCGAGCATCGCCTTGCCCACGCCCGTGCCGTGCGGCAGCACCCGGCGGCCCACCTCGGTGAACATCCGCATCGAGTGCCGCGACGGCACCTGCGCCACGTACACCACCTCGTCGCCGTCCAGCACGGCCAGGTTCGCGGTCTCGCCGACCCGGTCCACCAGCCGCGCCAGGAACGGCCGCGCCCACGTGCCGAACTGCCGCGACGCGGTCTCGCCGAGCCGGATGAGCCGCGAGCCGAGGGTGTAGCGCCGGTTGCTGTTCTGCCGCACGTACCCCAGCCCGACCAGGGTGCGGATCAGCCGGTGGATCGTCGGCAGCGGCAGCCCGGACGCGGCCGCCAGCTCGGACAGGCTCGCCTCGCCGCCCGCGTCGGCCAGCCGTTCCAGCAGGTCGAAGGCGCGTTGCAGCGACTGGACGCCGCCGCTGGACTCCCGGGCCACGGACACCACTCCTTGATTGCCGTTCCGCCTGGCGAAAACTATAGTCCGCGAAGTAGAAACCGAGTTGAATCGAGGTGGACCCCCATGTCCGGTGTTCGCGTCCTCGGCGGTGAGGTGGAGCGAGGCGACGAGGTCCTCACCCCCGACGCGCTGGAGTTCGTGGCCGGCCTGCACCGCGACTTCGCCGCCACCCGCGACGAGCTGCTGGCCCGCCGCCGGGAGCGCCGCCCGCTCGGCTTCCTCGACGAGACCCGGCACGTGCGCGAGGGCGACTGGCGCGTCGCGGAGGCGCCGGAGCCGCTGCGCGACCGCCGCGTGGAGATCACCGGCCCGACCGAGCGCAAGATGACCGTCAACGCGCTCAACTCCGGCGCGCGGGTGTGGCTGGCCGACCTGGAGGACGCCAACACGCCGCACTGGCACAACGTCGTCTCCGGCCAGGTCAACCTCTACGACGCCGCCCGCGGCACCATCGCGTTCACCTCGCCCGAGGGCAGGCACTACGCCCTGCGCGACGACGTGCACCGGCCCGCGATCGTGGTCCGGCCGCGCGGCTGGCACCTGCCCGAGCGGCACCTGGAGGTCGACGGCAGGCCCGCCGTCGGCGCCCTGGTCGACTTCGGCCTGCACTTCTTCCACAACGCGGCGCTCGGCCGCCCGTACTACTACCTGCCCAAGATGGAGGGCCACCTCGAAGCCCGGCTCTGGAACGACGTGTTCACCGCCGCCCAGGAACGGCTCGGCGTCCCGCACGGCACGATCCGCGCCACCGTGCTCATCGAGACCATCCCCGCCGCGTTCGAGATGGAGGAGATCCTCCACGAACTGCGCGACCACGCCTCCGGCCTGAACGCGGGCCGCTGGGACTACCTGTTCAGCATCATCAAGTACTTCCGCGACGCCGGCCCGGACGCCGTGCTGCCCGACCGCAACAGCATCACCATGACCGCGCCGTTCATGCGCGCCTACACCGAACTGCTGGTGCGCACCTGCCACAAGCGCGGCGCGTTCGCCATCGGCGGCATGGCCGCGTTCATCCCGAACCGCCGCGACCCGGAGGTCACCGCGCGGGCGCTGGAGAAGGTGCGCGCGGACAAGTCCCGGGAGGCGGGCGACGGGTTCGACGGCTCCTGGGTCGCGCACCCCGACCTGGTGCCCGTGTGCCGCGAGGTCTTCGACGCCCGGCTGGGCGACCGGCCCAACCAGCTCGACGTGCTGCGGCCCGAGGTGTCCGTGACCGCCGACCAGCTGCTCGCGTTCTCCTCGGCCGGGGGCGCCGCGACCCGCGCCGGCCTGGAGTCCGCCGTGGACGTCGGCGTGCGCTACCTGATGTCGTGGCTGGGCGGCAACGGCGCGGCGGCCATCCACAACCTGATGGAGGACGCCGCCACCGCCGAGATCTCCCGCTCCCAGCTTTGGCAGTGGGTGCACAACGACGTGGTGCTCGACGACGGCACGCCGGTCACCGCCGAGCTGGTGCGCACCGTGCTGGCCGAAGTGCGGCGGGGCCTGGCGGGCGAGCACGTGGGCACCGCGGTGGAGCTGTTCGAGCGGGTTGCGCTGTCCGACGACTTCGTCGACTTCCTGACCCTGCCCGCCTACGAGCGGATCGCCTGACGTGCCCCGCACCTCCCTGGACCCGGCGGCGGTGCGGGCGCTCACCGCGCGGCTGGCCGACGCGGTGACGCGGTGGCCGGTCGGCCGCCAGCCCGTGCACACCTGCTACGTCCCCGCCGACCGGGTCACCGCCTCGACCGTGCGCGACTGGGGCGGGGGCGCGCTCGCGGCGCTCGACGCGCACCCCGACCTGGTGGGCCTGCTCGGCGTGCCGGAGGGGGTGCCGGCGCGGGTGCGGGCCAAGCTGGCCGCCGAACCGGTGGAGGACCTGCGGGTCGACTTCGAGGACGGCTACGGCACCCGCGCCGACGACGAGGAGGACGCCGACGCCGAGCGCACCGCGCTGGTGCTGCGGGACTGGCTGGCGGCGGGCACCGCGCCGGCGCGCTTCGGGCTCCGGATCAAGTCGTTCGACACCGCCGCCCTGCGCGAGCGCGGCATCCGCACCCTGGACGTGTTCCTCACCGCGCTCGGCGGCGCGCCCGAGGGGCTGGTGATCACCTTCCCCAAGGTCACCTCGGTGGCGCAGGTCGAGGTGTTCGGCGAGGTGCTGGACCTGTTCGGGCTGCCGCTGCGCTTCGAGGTCCAGGTCGAGACGACGCGGTCGGTGGTGGACCCCGAGGGCAGGCTGGCCCTGCCGCGGTTCATCGAGGCGGGCCGGGGCCGGGTCAGCGGCCTGCACTTCGGCACCTACGACTACACGGCGGGCTGCGGCCTGGGCGCGGCGCACCAGCACCTGGCGCACGGCGCGTGCGACTTCGCGCGCCACGTCATGCAGGTCTCCGCGGCGGGCACGGGCGTCGAGCTGTCCGACGGCTCGACCAACGCGCTGCCGGTCGGCGACCGGGTCGAAGAGGCGTGGCGCACCCACTACGGCCTGGTCCGGCGGTCGTTGGCACACGGCTTCTACCAGGGCTGGGACCTGCACCCGGCGCAGCTCGTGACCAGGTACGCGGCCGTGCACGCGTTCCACCTGGAGGGGGTGGAGGCCGACGCGGCGCGGCTGCGGGCGTACGTCGAGCGCGCCGGCGGCGCCGTGCTGGACGAACCCGCCACCGCCCAGGCCCTGTCGTCGTCCTTCCTGCGGGCCCTGGACTGCGGCGCGCTCGACGCCGACGAGGTCCGCCGGGCCACCGGTCTCGACGTCGACGGCCTGCTGGCGCTGTCCCGCCGGGCACCGGCCCGTCGCCGGATGGGGTGATCCTGGGTTCTCATCGGGCCGACCCGCGCGCGAGCGGTCATCGTGGGGGGCATGACCATGCGGGCCGGGTTGTGGACCGGACTGCCCGACCTGGAGCGGGCGGAGTTCCGGTACCAGGTGGTGGCGTGCGCGGCGGACGTCGACCTGCTCATCGGCGCCCTGGCGCGGCCCGAGTGCAACGACGGGATGCTGGAGCACTTCGGCCGCGAGGTCGACGACGAGGGCGAGAGCGACCACAACCTGGTGCTGGCCGTGCGCGGCCCGTGGGGCTACCTGAACTACGTCGACGACGAGTTCAGCGGCTGGCCCAAGGGCGACCCGGACGCGCCGTTCGTGGACGAGCCGTACACGGACTTCCCGCCGGGCGTGGGCGTGCCGCTGCCCACGTTCCGCGCGATGCTGCTGGAGTTCCTGGCCACGGCGCGGCGCCCGACCACCGTGGAGTGGTACGAGGAGTCGGACCTGTTCCACTCCTGGCGCCTCCAGCGGATGGCGCGCTACGAGCGGTGAGACCCGGTCAGAACATCGGCAGCGAGTACCAGGCGGACCCGGCGTCCTCGGCGTCGTCGCGCAGCACGGAGCCCTCGATGAGCCCGTACGGCCGGTCGGCGGCGTAGAACACCTCGTTGTGGTTCTCCAGGCCGAACGGGGACAGGTCCACGGCGAAGTGGTGCTTGTTCGGCATGGACAGCCGGACCTCGGCCACCTCGGGCCTGGCCAGCAGCACCGCCTCGCCCATCGCGTAGAGGGTCTGCTGGAGCGAGAGGCTGTGCCTGGTCGCGAACGTGGTCAGCAGCAGCCCCCGGATCGCGGTGTGCGAGGCGGCCCAGTCGATCCCGCCGCCCTGGTAGCGCCAGCGCGCGGTGACCGAGGTGGCCAGGACGCGGTCGTCGGTCTCCCGCAGCGTGGTGTACTCGTCGCGCGGGAAGCCGTGGAACTCCGAGCCGGTGGACTTGAGCACCACCAGGTCGCGCACGCCCGACACCACCCACGCCCGGTCGCCCTCGACGGTCACGGCGGTGGTCCGCTTCTCCGCGCCACCCGCCACGAACGAGTGACCATTGCCCTCGATCCGCTGCCACGGGTGCTCGTCGACCAGGACGCGCGCCCCGCTGATGGCCTCCTGGGAGGACACGAAGTGCCGGCCGAGCCGCAGCGCGAAGTCCTCGATCTCGCCGACCGGCGCCTGCTTGGCGAAGGCGTGCACGGTGTTCTTCTGCGTGTCGGTGGCGAGCACCTTGCTGTTGTCGCCGGTGAGGTGCGTGTCCGCGAGGTCGCCGCGCAGCGACGTGCTGACCGTGAGGTCCCTGATGGTGTGGGTGGAACCGTCGCGCGACACCACGACGAGGCGGTTCTCCGCCTTCCCGTACTGGTTGGGCCCCAGGACGATGGCCATCGTCAGCTCCCTCGGTAGGTGGTGTAGGCGAACGGGCTCAGCAGGACCGGCACGTGCAGGTGGCCGCCGGTGGCCCGGAAGGCGACCACGACCTCCGGGTAGAACGGCGTGTCGACCTCGAACACGAGCCGGTGCGCGCCGGGCGCCAGCTCCCCGGCGAAGCGCAGCCGCCCGTCGTCGTCGGTGCGGCCGGCGGCCAGCACCTCGCCGTCGCGCTCCAGCCGCACGGGCACGCCGACGCGCGGCCGGCCCGCCTCGGCGTCGAGCACGTGGGTGGACAGCGTCGACGTGCTCAGCTCCAGCGCCTTCCCCAGCCGCAGCACCGCGATCTTGACCAGCTCGCGGTGCACCACGCGCAGCTCGGCGTCCGGCGGGTTGGCCATCCGGGCGGTGAGGTCGGCCAGCACCCGCGCACCGCTCAACCCCGTGGCGCACACCAGGTAGACGTGCCCGAAGCGCTCCTCGTAGGCGGCGTTCGCGGCGGCCAGGCGCTCGGACCCGGTGACGCCGGACTGCTCGTCGGCGGACCACCGCGCGCCCACCCCGCCGCCCTCGGCGCGCTCGCCGATGCGCGGGTGCCCGGCGATGGCGGCGCGGACCTCGTCGTCGGTCAGGTCGGCGGCGGCCCGCTCGGCGGCGGCGAACAGCGCGCCCACGTCGGCGTACGGGCGGCCGGCCAGCACCGCGTCGGCCCAGCGGGGCACCGCGAGGCAGGTCAGGAGCAGGGGGCGGAGCTCGTCCGGCGGTGCGGTGTTGAAGGCGGGCAGATCGGGCACGGGAGCTCCCTTTTCTGTATCGCGGAATCGCCTTTCCGCCCTGGGGGACGTTATGTCCGCCCTCCGGGCGTGTCAACGGCCGGGAGATCCCGGCCGCCGTCGGCAAGGTCATGGTGGTCCACGGCTGCTCCGGCACCAGGGACGCCGAGCCGAGCCGGGCCGCGGTCCGCGAGAGCGAACCGCCGCCCGAAACAATCCCGGAACTCCCGGGTGGTCGCGTCGCGGTGGGCCGGCCGGCAAGGTGACCTCCATGGACCTGGTGGTACGCGCCGCGCGGGTGATCACCCCCGACGGCGAGCGCGCGGCCGACGTCGGCGTGGCGGACGGGCGCGTCGTCGCGGTGGCCGACCGCCTCGACGCCCCCGCCGTGGTCGAGCTGGCGCCGGACGAGGTCCTGCTGCCCGGCCTGGTGGACACCCACGTCCACGTCAACGACCCGGGGCGCAGCGAGTGGGAGGGCTTCGCCACGGCCACCCGGGCGGCGGCGGCCGGCGGCGTGACCACGATCGTGGACATGCCGCTCAACAGCGTGCCGCCGACCACGACGGTGGCCGCGCTGGAGGTCAAGCGGGCGGCGGCGCGCGGCCGGGTCCACGTGGACGTCGGCTTCTGGGGCGGCATCGTGCCGACCAACGCCGACGACCTCGGCCCGCTGCACGACGCGGGCGTGTTCGGCTTCAAGTGCTTCCTGGTCCACTCGGGCGTGGACGAGTTCCCGCACGTCACCGAGGACGAGCTGGGCCGGGCGCTGACCGCGCTGCGGCCGCTCGGCGCGCTGACCGTCGTGCACGCCGAGCACCCGCACGAGGTCGGCGAGGCGGGTCCGGGCTACCGGGGGTTCCTGGACTCCCGGCCGCACCGGGCGGAGTCGCGCGCGGTCGGCGCGGTGGTGGACCTGGCCGCCGCGACGGGCGCCCGGCTGCACGTGCTGCACCTGTCCAGCGCCGAGGCGGTGGCGCACGTCGCGGGGGCGAGGCGGCGCGGGTTGGCGGTCACCGCCGAGACGTGCCCGCACTACCTGGTGTTCGTGGCCGAGGAGATCGCCGACGGCGCGACGGAGTTCAAGTGCTGCCCGCCGATCCGCGACGCGGCCAACCGCGAGCGGTTGTGGCGGGCGCTGGGGGAGGGCGTGGTCGACCTGGTGGTCACCGACCACTCGCCGTGCACGCCGGACCTCAAGCAGGGCGACTTCGCCACCGCGTGGGGCGGCATCGCGAGCCTGCAGCTGGGGCTGCCCGCGGTGTGGACCCACGCCCGCCGGCGGGGGTACGGGCTGACCGACGTGGTGCGGTGGATGGCCACCAACCCGGCCGACCTGGTGGGCCTGACCACCAAGGGCCGCATCGCGCCCGGCGCGGACGCCGACTTCGCGGTGTTCGCCCCGGACGAGGCGTTCGTGGTGGACCGCGCCGCGCTGCACCACCGCAACCCGGTCACCCCGTACCACGGCCGCCCGCTGTCCGGCGTGGTGCGGGGGACGTGGCTGCGCGGGCGGCCGGTCGGCGACCGGCCGCGCGGGAGGCTGCTGACCAGGGGAGGGGGCGCGTGAGCGGGGCACCCGGCTGGACCCTGCTGCCCGACCTGGCCTGCCGGGCCGTCGGCGGGAGCGTGGTGTGGGCCAACGACGAGCTGTTCGCCGAGCGGGAGAACCTGATCAAGAGGGCCGCGCCGGAGTTCCGCGCCTACACGTTCGGCCACAAGGGCCAGGTCTACGACGGCTGGGAGACGCGCCGCCGCCGCGAGCCGGGCGTGGACCACGCGGTGGTGCGCCTGGGCCTGCCCGGCGTCGTCCGGGGCGTGGTCGTCGACACCGCGTTCTTCACCGGCAACCACCCGCCGTTCGCCTCGGTGGAGGCGATCGCCGCCGAGGGCTACCCGGGCCCGGAGGAGCTGACCGGCTGGGAGACCCTGGTGCCCAGGTCGCCCCTCGGCGGGGACCGGCAGCACCACTTCGACGTCCCCTCGGCACGCCGCTGGACCCACGTGCGCCTGACCATCGACCCCGACGGCGGCGTGGCGCGGCTGCGCGTGCACGGCGAACCGGTGCCCGACCCGGCGCTGCTGGTCCCGGGGGCGCTGGACCTGGCCGCGCTGGAGAACGGTGCGTCGGTCACCGCGTGCAGCAACATGTTCTACGGCTCGCCGGCCAACCTGATCGCGCCCGGCCAGGCGACCGTGATGGGCGAGGGCTGGGAGACCGCGCGCCGCCGCGACGACGGCAACGACTGGGTGGAGGTCGCGCTCGCCGCGCCCGGCGTGGTCCACCTGGCCGAGTTGGACACCACCCACTTCAAGGGCAACGCGCCGGGCTGGGCGTCGGTGCGCGGCCGGCGCGGCGACGGCGGGTGGGTCGACCTGCTGCCCCGGACCCGGCTCCAGCCCGACACCCGCCACCGGTTCCGCGTCGACCACGGCGGCGAGGTCACCCACGCGCGGCTGGACATCTTCCCCGACGGCGGGATGGCGCGCCTGCGGCTGTTCGGCGCCTTGACGCCGGCGGGCCTGGACGTCCTCACCCGGCGCTACCAGGCCGTTGCCCGGGACGTGTGAAAGTTGTCAGCCCCCAGGCTGATCCCGCGTCCGACTTGAGACGGTTGCGGGTCCCACGACGCCCTTGCCAGCCTGCGTAGACCCGATCGGGTGGCAGGAAGTGGGAGGAACCTGTGCGATTGATCATCCGCGCGTTAGGTGGCGTTGCCGCCCTCGCGCTCGCTGTGGGAACGGCGCCCCACGCGTCGGCGGAAACGCCGACCGCGGGGCGCGTCGACTGGGCGCCGTGCGCCGAACAGCCCGAGGTGGAGTGCGGCGCGCTCGACCTGCCGGTCGACTGGGCGCGCCCGCGCGGGGAGCGCTTCGACCTCGCCGTGGCCCGCCGCGCGGCCACCGACCCGGCCAAGCGCCTCGGCGTGCTGGTGATCAACCCCGGCGGACCCGGCGGTTCGGGGGTGGACTTCGCGCTGGAGGCGCACCGGTTCTTCAGCCCGGCCGTGCTGGAGCGCTTCGACGTCGTCGGCTTCGACCCGCGCGGCGTGGGCCGCAGCCACCCGGTCACCTGCTCCACCGACCTGGTGCTCAACGGCCCGTCGACCCGACCGACCGACCGGGCCGGGTTCGAGGCGCTGGCCGCGCACAACCGCGCGCTCGCCGCCGACTGCCGGGCCCGCACCGGGCCGCTCTACGACCACGCCGACACGCTCTCGGTGGTCCGGGACGTCGACGCGCTGCGCCGGGCGCTCGGCGAGCGGAAGATCAACTACTACGGCGTCTCCTACGGCACGCTCATCGGCCAGCAGTACGCCGAGGAGTTCGGCGGCAACATCCGCGCGATGGTGCTGGACTCGAACATGGACCACAGCCTGGGCACCCGGCGGTTCTACGAGACCGAGGCCGTGGGCGCGGAGGACTCCTTCACCGAGTTCGTCGAGTGGTGCGACCGCACCCCCTCGTGCGCCCTGCACGGCCAGGACGTGGCCGCGGTGTGGGACGACCTGCTCGCCCGCGCCGACCGGGGCGAGCTGACCGTCCCCGGCGACCCGGGCCGGAAGCTGACCGCGGACGACCTGATCGGCGGCGCGTTCAGCGCGTTCTACGGCCCGGACTGGGCGCCCCTCGCCGAGCAGCTGGCGGCACTGCTCGCGGGCGGCCCGTCGACCGCCGCGACCGCCGCGGCCGCGGCGGAGACCACCGAGTACCCGTTCGGCGCGGTGTTCTGCCAGGACTGGGCGATCCGGGTGCGGGACCACCGCGAGCTCGCCGCCCTGATCGACCGGGGCAACCGGCTCGCGCCGCACCTGCGCGGCTCACCCCTCGCCCACCAGGCGACGGCGGGCTGCGTCGGCCTGCCGGGGCGGGTGAACAACCCCCAGCACCGGCTGCGGATCGAGGACGCGCCCGAGATCCTGATGACCAACGCCCTGCACGACCCGGCCACCACGTACGAGTGGGCCGTCAACGCGCACCGGCAGAGCCGCGACACCACCGTGCTCCTCACCTACGAGGGCTGGGGCCACGGCGTCTACGGCCGCAGCGGGTGCACGACCGGTGCGATGGACGAGTACCTGATCAGCCTCAGGGCACCGCGCGACGGCGCCCGCTGCCCGGGTGTCGAACCGCCCGCCGGGCCGGTCGCCCCGCTCGACGCGCGGCCGTCCCCGGCGGGCCCGGTGCCCGGCCTGCCCGGCTGGCTCGGGTAGCGCCACGGGTCGCGAGCCGCCCCCACCGCCCCTCGGCGGGGGCGGCTCGCGCCGTCGCGGCCGGACCCGTGCGCCGACCGGCCCGCGGGTCTGGCAGGCTCGACCGGCACGGCCGCCGCCCGCCCGTGACCCACCGTCGCCACGTGCCCCTTCCGGACGCCGGTACCACCCGGGAGCGAGGGGTCCTCACACGGTCCGTCACCGGCGGCCCGGTGCCCGGACGGGCCGATCGCGGGTCGACGTGCGCCCTTCAAGCGCGCGAAACGTGCCCGTAACACCAGGCCCCTGACAGTTCACCGGCGCGAAACCTCGGGCGCGGCCGCGTGAAACAGGACATACCGATGCTCCCTGCAACCGACGTGCAGTGGAGGTCGACAGTGGATACAGGGGACACCGCCTGGGTGCTCACCAGTGCCGCACTGGTGCTGTTGATGACGCCGGGCCTTGCCTTCTTCTACGGGGGCATGGTCCGGTCCAAGAGTGTGCTCAACATGATGATGATGAGCCTGGGTGCCATCGGCGTGGTCGGGGTGCTCTGGGTCCTCGTCGGCTACTCGATGGCGTTCGGCCAGGACGTCGGCGCGGGCCTGCTCGGCAAGCCCTTCGAGTTCTTCGGCCTCGACGGCCTGCTCAGCCCCGAATCGCTGTCCGGCACCCTGCCGAGCACGGTCTTCGTCGCTTTCCAGGCGATGTTCGCGATCATCACCGTGGCGCTGATCTCGGGCGCCATCGCCGACCGCGCCCGCTTCGGCCCCTGGCTGCTGTTCGCGGGCCTGTGGGCGATCATCGTCTACTTCCCGGTCGCGCACTGGGTGTTCGACTTCGACGGCAAGGACGCCGACGGCAACGTCGTCGACCCGGGCGGCTGGATCGCCAACAAGCTGGCCGCCATCGACTTCGCCGGCGGCACCGCGGTGCACATCAACGCCGGCGCGGCGGGCCTGGCGCTGGCGCTGGTCCTCGGCAAGCGCGTCGGTTGGCCGAAGGACCGGATGAAGCCGCACAGCCTCCCGCTGGTCGTCCTCGGCGCCGGCCTGCTGTGGTTCGGCTGGTTCGGCTTCAACGCGGGCTCCGCGGTCGCCGCCAACGCCACCGCGGGCGTCACCTTCGTCAACACCCTGGTCGCCACCGCCTCCGCGATGCTGGCCTGGCTGCTCGTCGAGCGGGTCCGCGACGGCAACGCCACCACCCTCGGCGCCGCCTCCGGCATCGTCGCGGGCCTGGTCGCCATCACCCCGGCCTGCTCGTCGGTCACCCCCATCGGCGCCATCGCGGTCGGCGCGATCACCGGCGCGCTGTGCGCCCTGGCGGTCAGCCTCAAGTACCGCTTCGGGTTCGACGACTCGCTCGACGTGGTCGGTGTGCACCTGGTGGGCGGCCTGTCCGGCACCCTGCTGATCGGCTTCTTCGCCAGCGAAGCCGCGCCGGCGGGCGTGAACGGCCTCTTCTACGGTGGCGGCGTCGACCAGCTGTGGCGGCAGGCCGTGGGCGCGCTGTCCGTGCTGGTGTACTCCTTCGTGCTCAGCCTCGTGCTCGGCTACCTGGTCAAGGCCGTCGTCGGCTTCCGCGCCGACGAGGAGGCCGAGGTCGGCGGCATCGACGAGGCCGAGCACGCCGAGACCGCGTACGAGTTCGGCAGCGGCATCGGCACCCGCGGTGCCGGCAAGACCGGCGTCACCGCCGGCGCCACCGCTGTCCTTGAGGGGAGCAACAAGTCATGAAGCTGGTCACGGCGATCATCAAGCCCTTCACCCTCGACGACGTGAAGGCGTCCCTGGAGCAGCTGGGGGTGCTGGGCATGACCGTCAGCGAGGTCCAGGGCTACGGCAGGCAGAAGGGCCACACCGAGGTCTACCGCGGCGCCGAGTACGCCGTGGACTTCGTGCCCAAGCTGCGCATCGAGGTGCTGGTCGACGACGCGGCCGTGGACAAGGTCCTGGACGCCGTGGTCGAGGCCGCCCGCACCGGCAAGATCGGTGACGGGAAGGTCTGGGTGACCGCGGTCGACACCGTCATCCGGGTCCGCACCGGGGAACGCGGCTCGGACGCCCTATAGGGATTCCCCGGATTGGGAGTGGGAGACGGCCGCATGGACAACTCCGAGACGGCCGTCGTCACGGCTGACGACCTGGTGCGGGCACGTGATCGGCTGCTCGCGCCAGGTCGGCGCCGTTTGACGGGGGAGTCGTTGCGCGAGGCGCTGGTCGACCTGCACGAGTTCTGGCTCACCGCGCACGCCTCGCAGGCGGGCGTCGGCGGGCCGGGCGGCGGGGTCGCGCTGGTCGCCGTGGGGGGCCTGGGCAGGCGCGAGCTGGTGCCCTACTCGGACCTGGACCTCGTCCTGGTGCACAACGGGCACAAGGGCGTGGACGCGATCGCCGAGAAGCTCTGGTACCCGCTGTGGAACTCCGGCATCGGCCTGGACCACTCGGTGCGCACGGTCGGCGAGGCGCTGCGCGTCGCGGCCGGCGACCTGCGCACCGCGCTGGGGCTGCTCGACATCCGGCACCTGGCCGGTGACCAGGAGATCAGCCAGCGCCTGGTGGAGAGCGCGCGCCAGGCGTGGCGCTCGGGCGTGCGCACCAGGCTGGACGAGATGGCCGAGTCCGCCTCCCGGCGGTGGGCGCGCAGCGGGGAGATCGCGCACCGCGTCGAGCCGGACCTCAAGCACGGCCGCGGCGGGCTGCGCGACCTGACGCTGCTGGACGCGCTGAGCGCGGCGCAGCTGACCGACCGCCCGTCGGCCGAGGTCGAGGAGGCGCGCAAGCTGCTGCTGGACGTGCGCACGGAGCTGCGCCGGGTGGCCGGGCGGCCGCGCGACGTGCTGCGCGCGCAGGACGGCGACGAGGTGGCCTCGGCGCTGGGCCTGCAGGACCGCTTCGCGCTGGCGCGCGCCATGTCCTCGGCCGCGCGCACGGTCGTGTACGCGGTGGACGTGGCCATGCGCACGGCGCGCGCCGCGGTGCCCAAGCGCGGGCTGGGGGTGTTCGCGCGGTCCCCGCTGCGGCGCGCGCCCGCCCGCCGCCCGCTGGACGAGGGCGTGGTGCTGCACGGCGCCGAGGTGGCGCTGGCGCGGGACGCCATGCCCAGCCGCGACCCGGCGCTGCTGCTCAGGGTCGCCACGGCCGCCGCGCGCAGCAAGCACCCGATCGCCGCGGGCACGCTGGCCAGGCTCGCCGACTCGGCGCCCGAGCTGCGGCAGCCGTGGCCCCGGGAGGCCCGCGACGAGCTGCTGGCCCTGCTGGGCAGCGGCGCCGGCCTGATCGACGTGGTCGAGGCCCTGGACCGCACCGGGCTGTGGGGCAGGCTGTTCCCGGAGTGGGGCGCGGTGCGCGACCTGCCGCCGCGCGACGCCGCCCACACCTGGACCGTCGACCGCCACCTGGTGCAGACCACCGCGCACGCGGCCCGGCTGGTCACCCGGGTCTCGCGCCCCGACCTGCTCCTGCTGGGCGCCCTGGTGCACGACATCGGCAAGGGCCGCCAGGCCGACCACTCCGAGGTCGGCGCGGCGCTGACCACGCAGATCGCCGAGCGCATCGGCATGTGGCCGCAGGACGTGGCCACGCTCAGCGCGCTGGTGCGCCACCACCTGCTCCTGCCGCACACGGCGACCCGCCGCGACGTGGAGGACGAGGCGACCGTGCGCCGGGTGGTGGACACGCTCGGCGGCGACCCGGTGCTGCTGGAGCTGCTGCACGCGCTGGCCGAGGCCGACGCCCTGGCCACCGGGCCGGGCGCGTGGACCGACTGGAAGGCGTCGCTGATCAACGACCTGGTGGGCCGCTGCCGCACGGCCATGGCGGGCGACCCGCTGCCCGAGCCCGAACCCCTCGACCCGCGGCAGCGGGACCTGGCCCTGGCCGTGGCGGGCAGCGGCAGGCCGGACGTGCTGCTCGACGCGGGCGAGAACACCGCGGTCGTGACGGTGGTCGCGCCGGACCGGCCGGGCCTGCTGTCCCGGGCCGCCGGGGTGCTGGCGCTGAACTCGCTGGAGGTGCACGCCGCGAGCGCGCGTTCGCACCAGGGCGCCGCCGTGGACGTGTTCACCGTCTCGCCCCGGTTCGGCTCGCTGCCGGACGTGACCCTGCTGCGCGAGCAGCTGACCAGGGCCGTGGACGGCTCGCTGCCGCTGGCGGACAAGCTCACCGCCAAGGAGCGCGACTACGGCGGCCCGCCGCAGGACCCGCCGCCGCCGCGGGTGCTGTGGTTCGACGACGAGTCGACCGGCGCGGTGGTGCTCGAACTGCGCGCGGCCGACCGGATCGGGTTGCTGCACCGGGTGGCCGACGCGCTGGAGCGGTCCGGTGTGGACGTGGTGTGGGCGCGGGTGTCCACATTGGGCTCCACGGTCGTGGACTCCTTCGCCCTCACCGCGGCCGGCGGCCTGGACGCGGCGGGGCGGCGGGAGGTCGAGCGCGCGGTGCTGCTCGCCGCCAGGTGAGCGGTTGCCGCGGGGCCGGTTGCGTAGGTCTACGCACAACCCCCGCGGGTGCTCACGCTGCCGGGCACCCCACCGGCACGGCAGGCTTGGGGCCGTGCCGGTGGAGGGGGTCCGCGCGGGGGGCGCGGACGACGGGTCGCCGGCACCGGAGTGGTCCGGGCGCGGTCCGTCGAGGGGTTGGACCGCCCCCGGACCACCGCGCCGGTCGCGGTGCGTGACCGGGGCGGGACAGCGGGTCGCGGCCGGAACTCGGCGGCGTCCGAAACGTCTTTTTAGTATGGAAGCGATGACCGCCGTCGCCGTGGGGCCGCGCTCACTCGTCGTGCTGGCGGGTCTCCCGGGAGCGGGCAAGACGACCCTGCTCGCCACCGCCGACACCGGGGGCGAGCCCGCGGTCGTGCTGGACTCCGACCAGGTGCGGGGCCGCCTCGGCGAGGTGTTCCCCGACGCGGTGCCCTACCGCCTGTACCGGCCGCTGGTGCACCTGGTGCACCGCACCCGCATCCTCTGGTACGCGGTCACCGCCACGCGCAGCCTGCTGCTGGTGCACGAGCCGTCGACCCGGTCGACCACCCGCGCCTACCTGGTGGTGGTCGCGCTGCTGACCGACCGGCCCCGGCACTTCGCCTGGCTCGACGCCAGCCCCGAGGAGGCCCTGGAGGGCCAGGTCCGGCGGGGCAGGCTGGTGCGCTCGCGGTCGTTCACCCGGCACGTGCGCCGCGCCGCGCGGCTGCGCGCCCGCTTCGCCGCCGGCCGCCCGCCGCGCGGCTGGCAGGGCCTGACCGTGCTCACCCGCCGCGACCGCCTGCGGCTTTCGGTGGCCGCGACCTGAGCGACCGCCCCGGCGCCACAGAGACTTTCCCCGTGACCGGTACCCTGGCGGGTGACCAGTGGCGGAATCGACGTGCGAGGTCTGGCGGCACCGTGTTCAACACCCTCTCCGACCGGCTCACCTCGGTCCTGCAGAACCTGCGGGGCAAGGGGCGGCTCTCCGACGCCGACATCGACGCCACCGCGCGCGAGATCCGGGTCGCGCTGCTGGAGGCCGACGTCGCGCTGCCCGTGGTGCGCGCGTTCATCGCCAAGGTCAAGGAGCGCGCCAAGGGCGCCGAGGTCTCCCAGGCGCTGAACCCGGCGCAGCAGGTCGTCAAGATCGTCAACGAGGAGCTCGTCGCGATCCTCGGCGGCGAGACCCGCAGGTTGAACCTGGCCAAGAACCCGCCGACGGTCGTCATGCTCGCCGGCCTCCAGGGCGCGGGCAAGACGACCCTGGCCGGCAAGCTCGCCCGCTGGCTGCGGGCCCAGGGCCACACCCCGCTGCTGGTGGCGTGCGACCTCCAGCGCCCCAACGCGGTGACCCAGCTCCAGGTGGTCGGCGAGCGCGCGGGCGTGCCCGTGTTCGCGCCCGAGCCCGGCAACGGCGTCGGCGACCCGGTCGCGGTGGCCCGGCTCGGCGTCGCGGAGGCCAGGCGGGCCCAGCACGACGTGGTCGTGGTCGACACCGCGGGCCGGCTGGGCGTCGACGAGGAGATGATGCGCCAGGCCGTGGACATCCGCGCCGCCGTGCAGCCCGACGAGGTGCTGTTCGTGGTCGACGCGATGATCGGCCAGGACGCGGTCAACACCGCCACCGCCTTCCGCGACGGCGTCGGCTTCACCGGCGTGGTGCTCACCAAGCTCGACGGCGACGCCCGCGGCGGTGCCGCGCTGAGCGTCCGCGAGGTCACCGGCCAGCCGATCCTGTTCGCCTCCAACGGCGAGAAGCTGGAGGACTTCGACGTCTTCCACCCGGACCGGATGGCGAGCCGCATCCTCGGCATGGGTGACATGCTCACCCTCATCGAGCAGGCCGAGCAGGCGTTCGACGCCGAGCAGGCCGAGGCCGCCGCGGTCAAGCTGGGCTCCGGCCAGCTGACCCTGGAGGACTTCCTGGAGCAGATGCTGGCGCTGCGCAGGATGGGCCCCATCGCCAACCTGCTGGGCATGCTCCCGGGCGCGAACCAGATGAAGGACCAGCTCGCCAACCTCGACGAGAAGCACCTCGACCGGGTCCAGGCGATCATCCGCGGCATGACCCCGGCCGAGCGCGAGGACCCCAAGATCATCAACGCGTCCCGCCGGCTGCGCATCGCCAACGGCTCGGGCGTGCGGGTCAGCGACGTCAACGACCTGGTCAACCGCTTCTTCGAGGCGCGCAAGATGATGAGCCAGATGGCGGGCCGGTTCGGCCTGCCGGGTGGCGGCGGCGGCAAGAACAGCCGCAAGAAGGGGAAGAAGGGCAAGAAGGTCAAGGGCCGCGGCCCGACGCCGCCGAAGGTGCGCGGCGGGTTCCCCGGCATGGTGCCGGGCATGCTGCCGCCCGGCATGGTGCCCCCCGGCGCCGGCGGCGCGCCCCAGCTCCCGCCCGGCCTCGGCGGGCTCGATCAGCTCCCGCCCGGCTTCGACCCGTCGAAGCTGAAGTTCGACAAGTGACCGGCCTGCACCTGCGGGGCGTGGTGCTGCCCGAGGGCGGCGAACTGCGCGACCTCTGGGTGGTCAACGGGCGCGTGCGCACCCGGCCGGTGCCCGGCGCGACCACGGTGTCCGACGGCGGGTACCTGGTGCCCGGCCTGGTCGACGCGCACTGCCACGTCGGCCTGGGCCCGCGGGGCGCGGTCGACCTGCCCGAGGCGGTGGACCAGGCGCTGGCCGACCGCCGCGCGGGCGCGCTGCTGCTGCGCGACTGCGGGTCGCCCCTGGACACCCGGCCGCTCCAGGAGCGCCTGGACCTGCCGCGCATCATCCGCGCGGGCCGCCACCTGGCCCGGCCCCGGCGCTACATCCGGTACCTGGGCGTGGAGTTGGAGGACCCGGCCGACCTGCCTTCGGCGGTGGCCGAGCAGGTCGCGAACGGCGACGGCTGGGTCAAGCTGGTCGGCGACTGGATCGACCGCGACACCGGCGATTTGGCGCCGCTGTGGTCGCCGGACGTGCTCACCGAGGCGATCAAGGTCGCCCACGAGGCCAACGCCCGGGTCACCGCGCACGTCTTCGGCGAGGACGCCCTGCCGGCGCTGCTCGACGCGGGCATCGACTGCGTCGAGCACGGGACGGGCCTGACCGACGACACCATCGAGCTGATGGCGCGCAACCGGACCGCCCTGGTGCCCACCCTGATCAACATCGAGAACTTCCCGTCCATCGCGGCGGGCGCGGACCGGTACCCGGCCTACCAGGCCCACATGCGGGACCTGCACGCGCGCAACCGGGAGACCGTGGCCAGGGCGGTGGAGGCGGGCGTGCCGGTGTTCGCGGGCACCGACGCGGGCGGCGGCATCGCGCACGGCCGGATCGTCGACGAGGTGCTGGCGCTGCACGAGGTGGGCATGAGCACCACCCAGGCCCTGGGCGCGGCCTCCTGGGCGGCCCGCGAGTGGCTGGGCTTCCCGTCGCTCACCGAGGGCGCGGCGGCCGACGTCGTGGTGTACGAGGCGGACCCGCGCGAGGACCTGGCCGCGTTGCGGCACCCCAAACTGGTGATGCTGCGGGGCCGCATCCACGACTGACGGCCCGCCGGCGCCGCGACCGGCGCGTCCCCGCGGGTGGTCGACCGTCCGGTGAAACCGCACTTCCGGAGGAATTCTTCCCGCTCCCGGCGACTCCCCGAACCCGCCGGTGCCGCCGTCAGGGTGATCTTGAGCGGCCCGGTGCGGCAGCCCCCGCCCGGAGCGCACTACTTTCGGACGAGTGGAGGAACAGGACACCGGCAGGGCGCACTGGGCGTTCCTCGCGTTCTTCGCCGGCCTGGCCGGGTACTACCTGGCCACCCTGGCCTTCACCGCCGCGACCGCCGACCGCTTCGCCGAGGTGGACGTCTCCGACCCGCCGGTGCTCGGCCCGCTGCTGATGCTGGTGTTCCTGCCCAACGTCCTGCTGGGCCTCGGCCCGGCCGTGGTGTCCTGGCGCCGGGGTGCCGGGCCGAACCGCGACTTCGGCCTGTGGCCCACCGCCCGCGACCTCAGGGTGGGCGTGGCCGCGGGCGGCGCCGCCCTGCTGGCCGCGTGGTTGCTGGGTACGATCCTGCTGCACCTGAACCCCGACCCGACCACGGCGGCGGAGCGGATCGAGGCGCTCTCCGGCGGGCGCACGATCTGGCTGGCCGCCGCCGCCCTGTTCGTCTTCCTCGGCGCCCCGCTGACCGAGGAGCTGCTGGTGAGGGGTGCCCTGTGGCACGCCCTGGAGCAGTACCGGATCCCGCGGGGTGTCGTCCTCGCCCTCACCGCGCTGGTCTTCGCCTTCCTCCACGACGAGAGTTGGCGCATGATCGGCCTCTTCGCCCAGGGCCTCGCCATCGGCGCGGCCAGGATGATCACCGGGCGGGCAGCCTCCAGCATCGTCGCCCACGCGACGAACAACCTGCTGCCCGCCGTGTACCTCTACGCAGGCTGACTAGGGTGGATGGCTGTGGAACCAGCGGAGCAACCGCCGACGGGCCTGATCGCGAGCGTCCGCGCGGTCGGGCGTGAGCCGGAGCAGGTGAACACGGGCCAGCGCTGGGGCTTCGGCGCGTTCCTGCTGGTGGAGGCCGTGTTCGTGCTCAGCGCCGTGTTCATCACGGCGCTGGCCAGCACCTCCGGCACGGACATCGGCTCCTCGGTGGCGTTCGTCCTGGTCGGCTCGGTGACGCCGACGGTCCTCGCCGCGGCGGTCGCCGTGGTCGTCACCTACGTGCGCGGCAACGGCCCGTGGCGCGACCTGCGCCTGAAGTGGGACTGGGCCGACGTGAAGGTGGGCCTGAAGCTGGGCGCGCTCGGCCTGTGCCTGACCTACGTGACCCTCCTGGTGTGGTCGCGGGTGGTCGGGGACAGCAACGCCACCTCGGCGATCAGCGAGCTGGTCGACGGCACGGCGCTGCCGCTGTCCGCCGCCGTCGTGATGTTCTGCTACGTGTGCTTCCTGGGCCCGGTCTGCGAGGAGATCATCTACCGCGGCCTGCTGTGGGGCGCCATCGAGCGGCAGCGCTGGAGCCGCTGGGCCGCGTTCGTGCTCACCACGCTGATCTTCGCCGCGAGCCACCTGGAACCGCTGCGCACCTCGGTGCTGATCGTGATCGCCCTGCCGATCGGCATCGCCCGGCTGATCACCCGCAGGCTCACCGCCAGCGTGGTCGCGCACGTGGTCAACAACTTCCTGCCCGGCCTGACCCTCCTGCTCGTCTCCCTCGGGGTGATGCCCGCGTGATCGACCTCAACAGCGACCTCGGCGAGGGGTTCGGCGTCTGGCGACTGGGCGACGATGACGCCCTGCTCGACGTCGTGACCAGTGCGAACGTGGCCTGCGGCTTCCACGCGGGCGACCCGTCGACGATGCGGGCGGTGTGCCGGGCGGCCGCCGCGCGGGGCGTGGCCGTCGGCGCCCAGGTCTCCTACCGCGACCTGGCCGGCTTCGGCCGCCGCTTCATCGACGCCGACCCGGCCGAGCTGGCCGACGAGGTGCTGTACCAGGTCGGCGCGCTGGAGGCTTGCGCCCGCGCGGCGGGCACCCGGGTGTCCTACGTCAAGCCGCACGGCGCGCTCTACAACGCCACCGTCCACCACGAGGAGCAGGCGCGGGCGGTGGTCGAGGGGGTGCGGGCGTTCGGCGACCTGCCGGTGCTGGGCCTGCCCGGCTCCCGGCTGCTGCACCACGCCGAGCGGGCCGGCCTGCGCGCGGTCCGCGAGGCGTTCGCAGACCGCGCATACACCCCGGAGGGCACCCTGGTGCCCCGGCGGGCCCCCAACGCCGTCCTGACCGACGTGGAGGCCGTCGTGGCCCAGGTCCTGAGGCTGGTCGGGCGGGGCGAGCTGGTGGCCGTCGACGGCTCGGTGGTGGCGGCCGAGGTCGACTCCGTCTGCGTCCACGGCGACACCCCGGGGGCCGTCGGGCACGCCCGCCGGATCCGCGCGGAACTGGAGTCGGGCGGCGTTCGAGTGGCCCGGTTCGCCGGCTAGCGGGGTCGTCTGGCAGAATTGATGGTCGTTCGCCGAGGTCGGTCCCTCTCACCGTGCCATGGCGCCCCAGACACCTGGGCTTTCACCACCCGTGCCCCACTCGGGTGAGGACTGCCCGCCCTGAGCACACTGAGCACGAGGAGCACCCACACCCGTGGCCGTCAAGATCAAGCTTCAGCGGCTTGGCAAGATCCGTCAGCCGTACTACCGCATCGTCGTCGCCGACGCGCGCACCCGCCGCAGCGGCAAGGCCATCGAGACGATCGGCAAGTACCACCCGAAGGACGAGCCGTCGCTGATCGAGGTCGACACCGACCGGGCGCAGTACTGGCTGGGTGTCGGCGCGCAGCCGACCGAGCCCGTCCAGCGCCTGCTGGAGATCACCGGCGACTGGCAGAAGTTCAAGGGCCTGCCGGGCGCCGAGGGCACCCTGAAGGTCAAGGAGCCGAAGCCGAGCAAGGCCGACCTGTTCGCCGCCGCGCTGGCCGCCGCCGGCGAGGAGCCGACGACCGAGGCCACCACGCCGAAGAAGAAGTCCGCCAAGCGCGACGACGCCAAGAAGGCCGACGCCGAGCCCGCCGCCGAAGCCGCCAAGGACGAGGCGTGAGCTTGTTGGCTGACGCCCTGGAACACCTCGTCCGGGGCATCGTCGACCACCCGGACGACGTCCGGGTGAACCTGGTCACGACCCGACGCGGTCGCACGCTGGAGGTGCACGTCCACCCGGACGACCTCGGCAAGGTGATCGGCCGGTCCGGCCGCACCGCGACCGCGCTGCGCACCGTGATGGCCGGCATCGGTGGTCGTGGCGTGCGCGTCGACGTGGTCGACACCGACCGCTGAGCGCGCGCGTGGACGTCGTCGTCGGCCGAGTGGCCAAGGCGCACGGGATCAGCGGCGAGCTCGCCGTCGACGTGCGCACGGATTCGCCCGAGACCCGGTTCGCGCCGGGCTCGGTGCTGGTCGCGAAACTGCGCGACGGCACGTCCCGCAACCTCACCGTCGCAGCCGCCCGGAACCACTCCGGGCGGCTGCTGGTGCGTTTCGACGAGGTGCTCACCCGGGACGTGGCCGAGGTGCTGCGCGGCACCCTGCTGTTCGGCAGCACGGACGACCTGCCGCCCACCGGCGACCCGGACGAGTTCTACGACCACCAGCTGGAAGGGCTGGTCGCGGAGCTGACCGACGGCACGCGCGTCGGCACCGTCCGGGAGATCGTGCACGGTCCGGGCGGTGAACTGCTGGTCATCGAGCGCGAGGCCGGCGGCGAGGCCCTGGTCCCGTTCGTCCGGGAGATCGTCCCCGCGGTCGACGTGCCCGGCGGCCGCGTGGTGCTCGACCCGCCCGAGGGCCTGCTCGATGCGGATTGACGTCGTCACCATCTTCCCGGAGTACCTGGCGCCCCTGCGGGCCGCGCTCCTGGGCAAGGCCGTCGACCGCGGCCTGATCTCCGTCGGCGTCCACGACCTGCGCGACTGGACGCACGACGTGCACAAGGCCGTGGACGACAGCCCGTACGGCGGCGGTCCCGGCATGGTGATGAAGCCGCAGGTGTGGGGCGACGCCCTGGACACCGTCTGCACCGACCGCACCCGGCTCGTCGTGCCCACGCCCGCCGGGCGGCCGTTCACCCAGGCGGTGGCCCGCGAGCTGGCCGACGAGGAGCACCTGGTGTTCGCCTGCGGGCGGTACGAGGGCATCGACCAGCGGGTCGTCGACGACGCGTCCCGGCGGATGCGCGTGGACGAGCTCTCCATCGGCGACTACGTGCTGGTCGGCGGCGAGGTGGCCGTCCTGGTGGTGGTCGAGGCGGTGGCCCGGCTGCTGCCCGGCGTGCTGGGCAACCCGCGCTCCGCGGCCGAGGACTCGTTCTCCGACGGCCTGCTGGAGGGGCCCAGCTACACCCGGCCGGAGGTCTGGCGCGAGCTGCCCGTGCCGGACGTGCTGCGCTCGGGCAACCACCGGCTGATCGACCGGTGGCGCCGCGACCAGGCGCTGCGCCGCACCTGGGAGCGCCGGCCGGAGCTGGTCGACGCCCTGCCCGAGGACGCCCTGGACAAGCACGACCGCGCGCTGCTCGACGAGCTGCGCACGGGGGCGATTTCGCCCTGACCGGCCGCGTCTGGCACACTGGACAGGTTGCTGCACCCGGTTCAACTCATCCGGCGTGCGCCAGGCCCGCCCCCGCGCGTGTGTAAGTCGAGTTCGACCGCGCCCTGGGGGAGTACGCAATACACGTGAGGACGAGGACGGACCACCGATGAACACCCTGGACGCTCTTGACGCCCAGTCGCTGCGCTCCGACATCCCGAGCTTCCGGCCGGGCGACACGCTGAAGGTCCACGTCCGGGTCATCGAGGGCTCCCGCGAGCGGGTCCAGGTGTTCCAGGGCGTCGTGATCCGCCGCCAGGGCGGCGGCATCCGCGAGACCTTCACCGTCCGCAAGGTCTCCTTCGGCGTCGGCGTCGAGCGCACCTTCCCCGTGCACTCCCCGAACATCGCCGAGATCGAGATCGCCACCCGCGGCGACGTCCGCCGGGCGAAGCTGTACTACCTGCGCGACCTGCGCGGCAAGGCGGCCAAGATCCGCGAGAAGCGCGAGGCCAAGCCGGCCTCCTGACGGCCGGTTCACGCGGAACCAGTAGCCTGCCCCACGTGGCAGAACCCGGGCACCGCTCCGCCGACGAAGACGGTCAGGACCCCGCAGTCGAGTCCTCTTCGGACCCGACTGCGGGCAAGGGCAAGAAGAAACCGCCGCTCTGGCGCGAGCTGCTGGTGCTCATCGGCACCGCGCTCGTGCTCACCATCCTGATCCAGACCTTCCTGGCGCGGGTGTACGTGATCCCGTCGCCGTCGATGGAGCAGACGCTGCACGGGTGCACCGGCCCCTGCTTCGGCGACCGGGTCCTGGTCGACAAGCTGACCTACGACTTCGCCGACATCGAGCCCGGTGACGTCGTGGTGTTCCGCGGCCCCGACTCGTGGGGCCAGAACGAGTTCTTCAGCGAGGAGCCCGGCAACCCCGTGGTCGCCGGGCTGCGCTCGATCGCCTCCCTGGTCGGCCTCGCGCCGCCCAACGAGCGCGACTTCGTCAAGCGGGTCATCGCCGTCGGCGGCCAGACCGTGGAGTGCTGCGACGACCAGCACCGGGTCAAGGTCGACGGCAAGCCGCTGGACGAGCCGTACATCTACTGGCAGCCCGGCACCTCGCCGGAGGACCACAAGCCGTTCTCGCCGGTCAAGGTGCCCGAGGGCCACCTCTGGGTGATGGGCGACAACCGCACGAACTCCAGCGACTCCCGCGTGCAGGGCGGCGGTGGCGTGGCGGGCACCGTGCCCGAGGACAACGTGATCGGCAAGGCACGGGCGATCGTGCTGCCGCCGTCGCGCTGGCAGGGCATCGGCGACCACAACCCCCAGGTCGTCGCGCTGGGCGCGCCCGCGTGGCAGACCGGCCTCCCGGCGGGCGCGGGCCTGGCCGCGGCGTGGCCGGTCGTGTGGTTCACCCGGAAGGTGCGCAGGCGGTTGACCAGCTCCTCACAGCCCTGATCGGTACGCTGGGCAGGTGGTAGACGTCGCACCGGCCAGGGGTCCCGCCGACGGGGAGGACCCCGGGCACGAGGAGAAGGTCGAGCGCTGGCGCGCCCGCGCCCGCCAGAAGGACAAGAAGAAGGGCTCCTTCTGGAAGGAGCTGCCCATCCTCGTCGGTGTGGCGGTCCTGCTGGCGGTGCTCATCCAGGCGTTCCTGGCGAAGATCTACATGATTCCGTCGGAGTCCATGGAGCAGACGCTCCACGGCTGCTCCGACGGCTGCTTCGGCGACCGCGTGCTGGTCGACAAGCTGACCTACGACTTCACCGACGTCGAGCCGGGTGACGTGGTCGTCTTCCACGGGCCGGACGCCTGGGTGAACAAGGACTTCGACACCCCGGAGGACACCAACCCGGTCACCAGGGCGCTGCGCGGCGCCGCGTCGCTGCTCGGGTTCCCCTCGGCCAACGAGGAGGACTTCGTCAAGCGGGTCATCGCCGTCGGCGGGCAGACCGTGAAGTGCTGCGACGACCGGAACCGGGTGCTCGTGGACGGCAAGCCGCTCGACGAGCCGTACGTGTACTGGGCGCCGGGCCGCAGCACCGCGCAGGAGTCGTTCACCGAGGTCAAGGTGCCCGAGGGGTACATCTGGGTGATGGGCGACAACCGGAACAACTCCTACGACTCCCGGTACCAGGGCGGTGGCGGCGAGGCCGGTGCGGTGCCGCTGGACAACGTGGTCGGCAAGGCGCGGGCGATCGTGCTGCCGCCGTCGCGCTGGCAGGGCGTCGGCGACCACAACCCGCAGGTCGTGGCCCTGGGCGCGCCGCCGTGGCAGGACGCGCTGCCCGCCGGTGCCGGCCTGGCCGCGGCGTGGCCGGTGCTGCTGGTCGGCAGGCGGGTGAGGGCCCGGTTCCGGCGTCCGCGCCTGAGATAGGGTCGGGGACGTGATCTGCAAGCCGCCTCGCGCCCAGGTCCGGCAGACGGCGGGCACCTGGGCGTTCCAGGCCGCGCTGGACCGCCGCGGCCTCGGGCCCGTGGCCGGCGTGGACGAGGCGGGTCGCGGTGCCTGCGCCGGGCCGCTGGTGGTGGCCTCGTGCGTGCTCAGGGCGGGTGACGCGGCGCGGTTTCCCGGGCTCACCGACTCCAAGCTGCTCACCGCGGCCGCGCGCGACCGGATGTACGACCTGCTGCTGGCTCGTGCGCAGGATTACGCGGTGATCGTCATCCCGGCGGCCGAGGTCGACCTGATCGGCGTGCACGTGGCGAACATCGAGGGCATGCGCCGCGCCGTCGCCCGACTGGGTGCACATCCGGGGTACGTGCTGACCGACGGCTTCCCGGTGCCCGGGCTGACCGCGCCCAACGTGCCGGTGGTCAAGGGCGACCGGGTGGCCGCGTGCGTGGCGGCGGCGTCGGTGCTGGCCAAGGTCACGCGCGACCGGATCATGGCCGGGGTGCACGAGGAGCTGCCCGCCTACGGCTTCGACGTGCACAAGGGGTACTCCACCGCCGAGCACGCCGCGGCGCTCGCCGAGCACGGGCCGAGTGCGCAACACCGCTGGTCGTATGCGAATGTGGCGGCGGCGGCGCGCTGGCACGGGCTGGAGCCACCGCACCCGGTGGCGCGGGGCGCCGCGACCGCCGGCGTGGTCCAGAATGGAGCACCCCCGCAGACCGGCGGTGGCAGGCTCGCGACGAGGAGGGGCGCGGATTAGATGAGCACCCGCGCGGAGGCGTAATGAGTGCAGAGGATCTCGAGAAGTACGAGACCGAGATGGAGTTGTCGCTGTACAAGGAGTACCGCGACATCGTCAGCCAGTTCTCGTTCGTCGTGGAGACCGAGCGGCGGTTCTACCTGGCCAACTCGGTGGACGTGCAGGTCCGCAACGCGGACGGCGAGGTCTACTTCGAGGTGCGGATGTCCGACGCGTGGGTGTGGGACATGTACCGCCCCGCCCGGTTCGTGAAGAACGTCCGGGTGATCACCTTCAAGGACGTCAACGTCGAGGAGCTGGACAAGCCGGAACTCCGGCTGCCCGAGGACGGCCCGTTCAACTCCTGACGGGCGAGCCGGGACCCCGGCTGCCGGGGAGCGGCTCGTCCGACTCCTGATGGCCGAGCCGGGACCCTGGCCGCCGGACAACGGCTCGTCCGGCTTCCAGCCGGAACTCCGTCCGCCAGGGGACGGCTCGGTCAACTCCTGACATCCGCCACGTCGCCGGGGCCCACCTTTCGGTGGGCCCTTCGCGGCGTTCGGGCCTGTTGCGGTGTTCTGACCCGTCGCGGTGTTCTGACCTGTTGCGGTGTTCTGACCCGTTGTGGCCTTCGGGCCCGTTGCGGCGTTCGCGCCCATTACCACGCACCCCCGACAATCCGGGTTTATCCATCAACCCGCTCCGGAGTTGTCCACAGCCGGCGATTTCGCCATGGCCCACCCCCGCCCCTCCCGGCAAGGTCGATCACAACGACCCACACCGGGAGGAAGTCATGGGAACGGCCATCGAGCTGGGCAGACGCGGTGAGGAAGCGGCCTGCCGCTACCTGGAGCAGCAGGGCCTGTCGGTCCTGGCGCGCAACTGGCGCTGCCCCGGGGGCGAGCTGGACATCGTCGCCACCGACGGCAGGCGCCTGGTCGTCGTGGAGGTCAAGTGCCGCTCCGGCACGTCCCGCGGCGCGCCCCTGGAAGCGGTGACCGAGGCCAAGCTGGCCCGCGTCCGCCGGTCGGCCCAGCAGTGGCTGACCGCGCACCGGGTCGGCGGCGTGGAGGTCCGCTACGACGTCGTGTCCGTCGAGTGGCCGCCCGCCGGGCGCGTCCGCCTGCACCACCTGCGGGGTGTGTGATGGCGCTCGCGCGAACGTGGTCGGTGGCCCTGTTCGGCGTGGACGGCGTGCCCGTCGAGATCGAGGCCGACGTGGGCGTGGGCACCGTCCGGACCCAGCTGCTGGGCCTGCCGGACGCGGCCCTGCACGAGTCCAAGGACCGGGTCAGGGCGGCCGTCCGCAACAGCGGCCACGACTGGCCGACCCAGCGGGTGACCCTGGGCCTGTCCCCGGCCACCCTGCCGAAGAACGGCTCGGGCTACGACCTGGCCATCGCCTGCGTGGTCCTGGCGGCGGCGAAGGCCATCCCGGCCGACCGCCTGACCGGCACGGTGCTCCTGGGCGAACTGGCCCTGGACGGCCGCGTGCGCCCCGTGCGCGGCGTGCTCCCGGCCCTGCTGGCGGCCCGCCGGGCCAGGTTGACCAGGGCCGTCGTCCCGGCGCCGTGCCTGCCGGAGGCGGCGCTGGTCGAGGGCCTGGCCGTGCACGGCGCGACGACCCTGGCCGAGGTCCTGGCCTGGCTGACCGACGACGGCACCCTCCCCGAGGCCGCGCCGCCGGAGGTGGCCCCACCCCCACCGGGCCCGGACCTGGCGGACGTCCTGGGCCAGCCGGAGGCGAGGTGGGCCCTGGAGGTGGCGGCGGCAGGCGGCCACCACGTCCTGCTCACCGGTCCACCGGGCACCGGCAAGACCATGCTGGCGCAGCGCCTGGCGGGCCTCCTGCCACCGCTGTCGCCGGAGGAGGCCCTGGGCGTGACCGCGATCCACTCGATCGCCGGCCTGCTCAGCCCGGAGACCCCGCTGGTCGCGACACCCCCGTTCGTCTCCCCGCACCACTCGACCTCACCGGTGGCCCTGGTCGGCGGAGGGGCGGGCCTGGCCAAGCCCGGCGCGGTGAGCCGGGCGCACCGGGGCGTGCTGTTCCTGGACGAGGCGTGCGAGTTCGGCGCCGGGAAGCTGGAGTCCCTGCGCACCGTCCTGGAGGACGGCGAGGTCCGCCTGGCCAGGCGGGACGGCATGGCCCGGTACCCCGCGCGCTTCCAGCTCGTCCTGGCCACCAACCCCTGCCCGTGCGCCCCGCCGAAGGAGATCGACTGCGTCTGCGCCCCCGCGGCGAGACGGCGCTACCAGGCCAAGCTCTCCGGCCCGCTGCTGGACCGGGTGGACCTCCGCGTGGCCATGCGCCCCCTGACCGCCATGAACAGCGTGGACGTCCCACCGGAACCCACGGCCGCGGTGCGCGAACGCGTCCACAAGGCCCGCACCCGAGCCGCCGAACGCTGGTCGGCCCACGGCTGGCTGAC
Source organism: Saccharothrix syringae (assembly GCF_009498035.1). NCBI lineage: Bacteria > Bacillati > Actinomycetota > Actinomycetes > Pseudonocardiales > Pseudonocardiaceae > Saccharothrix > Saccharothrix syringae. Next base: position 9,499,166 of record NZ_CP034550.1, on the reverse strand, counting down.
GAACGCGGAGGTCCCGGGCCCGGCCCTCCGCCGCGAGTTCGCCCTGCCCCGCCCCACGACCGCCATCCTCGACCGGGCCCTGTCCAGGGGCGCCCTGACCGGCCGAGGCGCCGACCGCTGCCTGCGCGTGGCCTGGACCTTGGCCGACCTGGCGGAGCAGGCCCAGCCGACCGCCGACCACGTGGCAGCCGCCCTGGAGTTCAGGGAGCGCAGGAAGTCATGACCCACTCAACCCGAGCACCTCGCCCAACCCACCTCACCACTCATCACTCCACCACTCATCACTCCACCATTCGATCCGCAACCCGGCTCACCGCCCTGTCCACCTACCTCCCCTCCACCTACCTCCCCTCCGGCCCTCCGGCTCCCTCCACCTCTCCCGCGCGAGCCGGCGATGACCAGTGACGAACTCCGACTGGCCCGTGCCTACCTCTCCCGGGTAGCCGAACCACCGGCCAACGCCCTGGCCGCCTTCGTCGCCGAGGTCGGCCCCGTCCAGGCGGCGGCGCGGGTCAGGGCGGGCGAGGTGCCCCCGGCCGTCGACAGCCAGACCTCCGCCCGCCGCGCCGAGGACCGGGCCGAGCAGGACCTCGAACTCGTCACCGAGGCGGGCGGGCGCCTGGTGGTCCCCGAGGACGACGAGTGGCCGAGGTGGCCCTTCAACGCGTTGGCCATCGCCGCCGCGAACGGGTTGCGCTGCGGCCTGGAACCCCTGGCGCTCTGGGTGCGCGGCGACCACGACCTGACCGAGTCGACCCAGCGGGCCGTCGCGGTGGTGGGCAGTCGGGCGGCTTCCGGGTACGGGCAGCACGTGGCCGGCGAGCTGGGGTTCGGGCTCGCCGGGGCCGGGGTCACCGTGGTCTCCGGCGCGGCCTACGGCATCGACGGCGCGGCGCACCGGGGCGCGCTCGGCGCGGACGGCCCCACCATCGCGGTGCTGGCCTGCGGGGTGGACGTCGCCTACCCCGCCGGGCACCGGGCGTTGATCGAGCGCATCGCCGCGCAGGGGCTGGTGGTGAGCGAGTACCCGCCGAACCACACGCCCGCCCGCCACCGGTTCCTTCTCTGCACCACCAAGGCGGCCGGAGCACCCGGAAACATGACGTCGATTCACGTCGTTTCGGGCTGTCCGAACCGGATGCCGGGCAGCCCCAGGTTGACCTGTCGGGTCATCTGAGCGAGCTTGTCCTGAGCTGCGGAGATGCTGACCTCGATGCCTTCGACTTCGCCGAACCAGCCGCGTTCCCGGGCTTCGACGAGGCGTTCCTGGAGGTTGACGACGATCTCTTCGAGGCGGGCGCGCTGACTGGCGTCCGGACGAAGCATCGGGCACCGGATGCAAGCGTGCTCGTGCTGGCAGGGGGTGCCGTAGCCGCGGCCACAGTTGCCGAGTTCGACCTTGCGCTTGCGGAAGTGCTGGTGGAACTCCTCCCACTCGGTGTCGGTGGGGTCGCGGTACTCCTCGCTCGGGCGCTGGGCACGGCGTCGGGTGATGAAGCTGCGGTAGTGGCGGACGACGTCCTCGGGATAGACGGCCGCGTAGCCCTCTGTGGTGGCAAGGGACTCGTGCCCCAGCAGCTTGGCGACGATGTGGATGGGCAGACCGCCTGAGACGGCCTCGGTTGCGAACATCCTTCGGAAGTCATGCGGGGTGACGTGGATCGGCTCGCCGTTCGCGTCAACGATCCCCGCTCGGGCGATCGTGCGCGTGATCATGCCCGCGAACGAGTACGCGGAGATGACTCGTCGTCGGACGCCGTACCGGCGCTGAAACAGGAACGGCAACGGCGCGGACGTCTTCTTCTCGTGGTAGTCGAAGCGGACCACGAGCGGCACCGCGGGACTGTCGGCGCGTACCCGATGCTTGACGCGCGCCAAGACGTGCGCCAGCTCCGGGGGCACCATCAGGATGCGCTCGGCGTCCGTCTTGGAAGGAACGACCTGCAACAACGGCAGGACCTCGCCGGTCTCGGGGAGGCGGTAGGTGAACAGGGCCGTGCTGGTCAGCTCGGACAACTCCTCCAGCCGCATCCCGGTGTAGTAGAACGTGTTGATCGCCGCCCACGACCAGAACGCGAAGTCCTCCTGCTGGGTCTGGTCGATGCGTTCCCCGGTGCTCAAGTCGCGAAGCCACACGCGCCCCGTGCCGAGGTAGCTGTTGCTGTACTGGAGTGACTTCAACGGCGTGTGCTCGTAGTCCTGGCCGCGGAAGCTGAAGGTCTCGCCGAGTGGCGTCTGCTGGGCGAGGGCGAGCCGTTCGGACTCGAAGGCAAGGTGCTCGTCCGCGCCGAGCAGCAACCTGGGTAGATGCGGTGTGAGCGACCGTGTGCGCTGGTGATACTTGGCGCGGACCTTCTTCTTGTGCTTCCCCTGGCCCTTGGTGTCGGCTGCGCTCACGGGGCAACGGCTCGCCCAGGGTGCCCAGTACGCGTCGTAGGTCGCCCAGTGGGCGATGTCGAGGTAGAACGCGCGGATGGTCATCAAGATCGGCCAGGGATCGGTCCGGATGCTCGTCACGCGCTTCTTCCAGGCGGTGGCGACCTCGGCGGGCAGGTCGAGGCTGGAGATGCCCGGATGGTGGTCCTCCAGGTCCTGCCAGAACGCGTAGGCCAGCTTGTAGGCCAGTTGGCGAAGCGTGCTGTAGTCGAGAGTGGGGGCGCGTTCGTCGAGGTAGCGGATCAGCAGGTCACGGACCGGCTGGCACTTGAGGTCGTAGTAGTCGATCAACTCCGTGGTCGTGCGCTGACCGCGGTGGGTCGCCTGGCGGAACGGCAGTGTGTCCTTGGGGAAGCCCCCCAGGCGGATCAGCACCTCCCAGGCGGAGTCGACGCCGTCGCCCTTGCCGCGCAGCGCCATCGTCGCGTGCTGGTATTCGACCAGGTCGTCAGGGGTTATCTCCATGATCGAGCGACCGGTGTGCATCATGACCTTGCTGAGGATCACCAGGACCTTCATCGCCTGCGGCGCCGAGATCTCGTGGTCGTGGGCGTAGTCGGTGAGCTGCTTCTCGAAGCCGGGATCGCGCAGTTCACGGATCAGACGGTTCGCCCGGACCAGCTTGGCCGTGTGCAGCCAGTCGTAGCTCGGCCGGATCACGTCCAGGCAGAGCAGCACGGTCAGGCCACTGATCGCATACTGACGGGCCTGAGCTGCGCTTATCCCACCCCAGTCCTTGGTCAGCGGGTCCATCCAGTCCGCATCGGGCGTGTCGCAGCCCGATGCCAGCCAGCGTTCCTGCCAGGTCTGTCCCGGGAACTTCTCCAGCGCAGCCAGGACGCGTTTCAGGCTGAACAGGGCTTCTCCCGAGGAGAGGCCGGCAGTCGGCAGGGCGTGCCCGCGGCTGATGATTGTGGCGGCGAGCAGGCGAGTGCCTGGCCAGCTCGTCGGGCGCGGCGGAGATGTCGGCGGGGGCGCAGACTTCTCCGTGCTGGCCTGCCTCGTTGCGCCGTCTGCGTGTGTGGTGCTCACCGGAGATCTCCGAACAGCTCGTTCAAGTCGTCGGGGTTGTAACGGGACGCCGTCGCCGGGAGGTGCGCCACCGGAGGAGCCGGGTCGCTCTCCTTCTCGCGAAGTCGCTTGAAGTGGGCTTGGGCGTGGGCGAACACCTCCTCCTGGCGCGGCTGGGTGTAGATCTGGGTCGAGGTCACCCAGGCGTGGCCGAGGATCGTCTGGACGTCCGTCAGGCTCATCGAGGGATCGGTGACCATCCGGGTGGCTGCGGTGTGTCGCAGGTCGTGCAGGGTCCAGTTGGTGCCACCGACCTGGTTCACGCGCTGGAAGACTCTTCGCACAGCGAAGTAGTTCATCGGACGGTAGGGGCGTCGCAGGGTCCACCACGTCATCGCCCGCGGCTCGGCCAGCTCCTCGGGCATCTGGGCCTGGGCCAGGCGCAACCAGACGAACGCGTCTGGGCTGGCAGGCAGCCACTGGAGGCTGCGCGAGCCCTTCCTGATCACCGCGATGGCCTGATTGCCAGGGTCGACCATCTCGTTGGTCATCGTGATCAACTCGCTGGGCCGGGCTCCGCTGGACAGGTAGAAGGCGATCATCGCCCGGTCGCGATGGCTGTTCAGCCCGGCGAACAGATCGTCCACCGCCGCGTCCGGGATCGAGCGAGGCGTCCGCTTGGGCTCCTTCTGTCGATAGGCACCGCGTCTCACCTGCGGGAACGCCTGAAGTGGGTTGTGATGTGCTGCGAACCGCTCCGCGTTCCGGTCCCGCCGCTCCGGCACCGGATTGCGTACCGGGCCGCGTCCCTCATTCAGGTGAAATGCGTAGAACTCGTAGAGCACCGCCAGGTTGTGGTTGATAGTGCGGGGCGCGTAGCCGTCTCCGGGGTAGCGCTTGCCGGTCTTCGTGTTGACCGAGCCCGGCACGAGGGTCGTCGGTTCGGTTGGGCGGTGCTTACGCGCCTGCCGCAGCCACAGCACGTAGTCGCGAACTTCGTTCGAGGTCGCCTGGTCCCAAGCCACGTTCCACGTCCACAACATGCGAGACCAGCGCAGCAGGGCCATCGCGTACGACCGCACGCTCGATGGACTGCTGTCGCGAGCGGCGAAGTCGGACAGGAACTGCTGCACCGGCGCGACCGGTTCCTCCACCGCGTCCTGCAACTCCCAGCCGGGCACCTCGCCCGGCCGCTCGATCACCCTGCCGACCCTTGGAACAACCAGCCGCGAGACGTCGCGTACCTGCTCCGCACCCAAGTGGGACCTCCGCACCCTTCTGCTCGCGGAGATCAAAGACCATGCGATCAACCTTCCGTAGTGCAGTCAACACACCTCACCCGCAACCGGCTCATCGCGGATTCTGTGGGGGTCGTCGCCTGATGCGGCGCGTCGCAGAGGAGTTTGCGCAGCTCAGTGACCGTCTAAGTCCAGCTTAGCGATCACGACAGATGTCGTGCAAGGCGAGGCGGCTGGCGGATGCGCTGCGGTGTCGACTTGAGTCCGATTACGTGATCAGCAGCATGGCTCATGTGCTGCGGTCTCGATGAGGCGCGCCATGGTCGGGCGGCGAGTCGCCCGGCAGACATGGATGTTGCCCGTGAAGGAGTCCGTTCAATCCTCTCCGCAAGGTGGTCTTCGAGGAGGCCGACGTCGGCTGCTTCGGCGGCGGCCACCCAGTGGGACCACTCCTATGTTTCCCTGGAACTACAGAACTATAGGAACCCTCAGTTTTGAGTCTCCCGAGGCCGGTTTCGCCACCTCGGTGACCGTGGCCATGCGGTGACGATGCGTCCGCGGCTGGTTCAGGCGATAGCGCGGAGTTGTCGCACGTCGTGAGCGAGTTGGCGGACGTCGCTGTTGTGCCGGTGCCGCTCGGCCTCGGTCTGGAGGGGTTCAAGGGCGTCGAGCAGGCGGGTGGAGTTGACCTCGCGGACGGCGTCGAGGGCCTGGTTGCCGATCTCGGTGCCGTTGGCGAGGTCGCCGTCGGCAGGGCCAGCTCGACGAGCGCGATCAGGAACTGGAGGCCGCGCGGGGAGCGAACCGGCAACTCATCGCGAACCTCAACCGAACCGGCTGAAGCCCGCGGTCGAGGTCGGGCGGGCCCTGCGGCCCGCCCGACCTCGACCGCCCTCACTCCTCCGACCCGGTCTTGTCCTCCTCGTCCTTGGGCCGCGGCAGTCGGGCGGCGATGATCAACCCGACCACGCCGACCACCGCGCCGATGACGTCCGCCCCTACACCGATCACGACGTCCAGAGACATGCAGTCCCCCTGGTTCGCGGACCCCACTACGGGGGTCGCCTCAAACCTTCTGCCGGAGACAGACGCAGGACGACAGGACACCGAGGTTGACCTGGGGAAACAGGCTCAGCGGGGAGATACCTCGATCCGACCGAGCAACACGAGGGTACGCCGCAGACCTCCCACGGGAGTCCGCAGGAGGTCCGGGATGCTATGATCACCGGCACACCTGTTGGCGCAGGTGCACACAGGGCGTCACTAGCTATTTATGCTCTTTTCCACGCATAAAAGAGACTAACCAAGCTAACTCGGAGCGTCAAGTTGGGGCCGAAAGTAACCCGGACCGCCAACTAACGCCCCATCGACGAGTGCCCCGAGGAGCAGCTCCTCCGGGGCGTGGTGCCCTGACCAGCAGAAAGAAGGTCAGGATGAACAACCACGAGTGGTGCGGCGTCTGTCAGGACGTGACGGCACCGACGCCCGACGGCGACGTCTGGGTCTGCGAGGTCTGCCACCACGGGCCCAGACGCGCTCCCCAGCGCACGCCGCAGCAGTAACACCAACGGGGCGCCCGCAGCACGACCGCGGGCGCCCCACCCTGGTCGCCGACAGGGCGACGCAGCACGTCGGCAATCAGCCCGGCCGGTTCACGAACAAGACCGACCACGACCGTCACCTCTCCAGCGACCGTCGCAACTCGATCAAGTGGTTGATGTCCGCCGGTAGAACCGGCCTCGACACCACCGAGTCCTCAGCCAGCCACTGCCAACCATCCTCCGCAGCCCAACGGGCCAAGTCCTCGACGATCGGGAAGACCTCCGCCCGGTCCCAGCCGCTGAGCGTCGCCGACACGAACCAGGTGTTGACGGCACCCTCGCGCCACTCCTCGTCCGTCTGATGCTCGGGCATCGGGTTGGGACGAGGCCCGTTCACCCTGCACAACAGATCCCACAACTCCGCCGCGTCCTCGCGTGTCATCGGCACATGAGCCATCCAACTCACCCTCATCCGGCCACCGATCGCCAACCAGCCTAGACACACTCGGGCGGGTCTTACGGCCCCGCCCGAGCCTGACCCGCTCACTCCTCCAGACCGGCCTGAGTCGCTTTCTTGGAGGCCCCCAGTCGAGCAGCGACGATCCGGCCGACAGCGTTGATCACCGACGCGGTGATGCCCGCCCCAGCAGAGATGATCACGACTAACAGTTCCAGAGGCATCCCGGTCTCCCGTCTCCCGGCCCAGATTGGGGCCTTCAAAACGTCAACCAGGGGAAGGAGCCGGGGAAACGGGATGGCGGCGATGACCAGCGCAGACAGAACGGACAGCACTCAGCGGGGAGGCACCTCAACCCACGCGCGCCCTGCCGCGATCGCAGGAGAGCCCGGTCAACAAACCAACGAGCGGCCAAGAGTCAGAGTTCCCAACCACAGACCTTCAAGGCGTCGCGACACGACTTCTCAGGCGCCTTGCCCCACACCTGTCGTGATCACTACACTCCTCTGCTGAGTCGCTGAGCTGCGAAAACAGCCCTCCAGGTTCTCACTAGGTCCGTCTTCCCCAGAGAATCGCCCATGAGCCGGTTCCTGGTCAGGTCTATTGACCGGACTAAGAGACGACACGCCGAATCAGCATGACTACTTGCGCGTGGGCGGTCGGTACACCTCGCATCGTCATCGACTGGTGAGGGGCGTGTGTGTTCGACGAGGTGGAGCGGGATGTCAGGTCGATCCAGCTGCCGAGGTGGGGCCGGGTCCTGCCGGCTGAGGGTGTGGTGCCGTGGCTGGTGTACGACCCCGACAGGGTGGCGGTGCGGCCGGTGCGTCGGTACCTGGCGGACTTCGTGGCGCAGGATGGGCGTCCGGCGTCGGTGCGCAGCTACGCCTACGCGTTGTTGCGGTGGTGGCGGTGGCTCCAGGCGGTGGACGTCGAGTGGGACAAGGCGACCCCGGCCGAGGCGCGGGACCTGGCGTTGTGGTTGCAGCACGCCACCAAGCTGCGGAATTCGGCGCGAACGGCGTCCAGGGCCACGGCGGGGACGGTCAACCCGATCACCCGGAAGCGCTACTTGGACGACCGCTACGCGGCCAGGACGGTGCGGCACTCGAACGCGGTGGTGCGGGCGTTCTACGAGTTCTGGCTGGAGGTGGGCGAAGGGCCGTTGATCAACCCCGTGCAGTTGGATCGGCGGGGACGACGTCCCAACGCCCACCACAACCCGCTGGAGCCGTTCCGTCCGGAGGGGCGGATCCGCTACAACCCCAGGCTGCCCAAGCAGCGGCCGCGGAAGATCCCGGACCAGCGGTGGCGGGAGCTGTTCGGGGCGCTGGGCTCGAACCGGGACCGGGCGCTGCTGGCGATGGCGGTCAGCAACGGCGTCCGCGCCGAGGAGGTCCTCGGGGTTCGCGGGGTCGACGTGGACTGGGGCGAGCAGCGGGTGCGGGTGATCCGCAAGGGCACACGCGCCGAACAGTGGCTGCCGGTGAGCTCGGAGGCGTTGGTCTGGCTGCGGCTGCACCTGGCCGACCTGGGCACTCCGCTGGGCCCGGACGAACCGGTCTGGCAGACGCTGCGCCGCCGTGACCGCGGAGACGGGCTACGGAGGTACCCATTGAACTACGACGCGTTGCGCAAGGTTCTCACCAGGGCCAACGCGAAGCTCGGCACGAACTGGTCGATGCACGACCTGCGGCACACCGCGGCGTTGCGCATGGTCGCCGACGAGAACCTCTCCGAGCGGGACGTGCAGACCATCCTGGGCCACGCCCACCTCTCGACCACGGCGGAGATCCAACAGCTAGTCCGAGGTGGGGTCCAGGCCACGCCCGGACCCCACCTCGATCTGACGATTGCCAGCGCGACCGCCCACTACTCCACGAGATAGGTCAAGATCGCCATGCACAGCAACACCGTCGCGACGAACGCACCGCCTCCAGCACCAATGGCGATGCTCAGGCGCTGGGTTCGGCGGGTCAAGATGCCTGCCACCAGAGCCACCACTAGACCCAGCAGGCACGAAATGACCACGGTGAGCCCTTTGATGACCACCGGGTGGGACAGAACCTTCAGCGTGCTCGACTCGTCGGTCGAGGCCGAGACGGCGAGCTGAAGGGTGAGGTCGAACAAAATCTGAAGAGACAAACCGAGCTGCGACATCCTCGCCCTCCCTACAGGAGGTCGGACTGAGGACTTGACGATCTTGAAGGCAGCCCTCAGTCCGACCAGTCAGCGCTGGTCAGCTGAGGTCCGCCTCCGACGGGCTGGACTCTCGGGAGGGGATGCCACCCCCTGAACAAGTCCGGGCTTCAACACCTCAAGCGGCTTGCTCGGTATCGCCGCATGTTCGTCGCCATGTTGTGAGGACGTCTACGTCGTCGGAATCCGCTCCGTCCTCGCTGCGCCGACCCCTCGAGTAGTGGGTCAGCATGCAGCCCTTCCAGTCTGCACTTCTTGGGGTTAGAGACGCAAGCACTGCCCAACTCCGATGACGACCTGGTCACCGTTAGTCCGGATAAGGAACCGGTGACGCGCCGGGCTGTGGGTGGGCGGGTACTCGCTCACGACCAGGCCCTGGTCGGCGATGCGGTCGATCAGCACCCGGTGGCCCGCCGGGTAGGCCGTGTCCACCCCGCAGGCCAGCACCGCGATGGTCGGGCCACCCGCGCCGAGAGCACCGCGATGGGCCGCGCCGTCGATGCCGTAGGTTCTCTAGCCGGTCTGCCTGTGTTGTACAACCGGCTGTTTCCAGACTGCCGCCACCATCGATGCGTGCCCACCCGACAAGGTGGTCGAACCTTCATGACTGAATGCGGCCTGCCCCGTCAGTGGGTGCTACGACCGACCCCACACTGCTGTTCGGATCGCGTCCCAGTTCCCTGCACGCCACCAGTCGTACAAGTCGAGTGTCGAGATCACGGGAAGCGTTAGTGACGCGACGAACTCTCGACGGCGATAGACCGGCCGAGTCCGCTGGCTTGGAGGGACCCGCAGGTCGTGGTTGACGACGAGGGTTCCTCCCTCGACCGGCTGACCTGGCGACACGACGGCCCAGGTGTCCAGGTGTCGTTTCAGGTCGAGGACCAGGGACTCGCTAGCGCTCCGACCTGCCGACTTCACTTCGATCAGACGGCGGTGAGAACCGAGTGTGACGAGCAGGTCGGCTGAGATCGTCGCGCCGAGGGAGACATCAAGATCATCCACGGCGAAACCGGCCGCGGTCAGGACCTGGGCAACGGCTTGGACGAGCACGTCGCCGGAGCTGTACAGCAGGCCCTCGCGCATGGAGTCGGCCGCGGCCCTGGCTTCAGCCAGGACGTTCTCCAGGTGTGCCCGTTCGACGGCGTGCCTTTCCTCCATCTCGACTAGTGCCCTGCGTGCCTGGCTTTCCGCTTCGGTCTCCAGACTCGGGTCGACTGACGAGGCAAGCCTGAAACGGGAGGCAGCACTGGGGATGTAGGCAGGAATGGCCTGGTGGACAAGCCAGTCCAAGATGGTGTTCCAGTCGGTGCCGTCCGGCACGAGGTACCACCGCAGTCGCTCGTCCGGTGACACCCAGACTGCCGCAACGGGTTCGCCCAACGAGTCGTGCAGGATCGGCCGCAACTCGCCGGGCGGTTCCTCGGAGATCCATCTACCGTTGTGGTTTCTGCCGTCTCCGCTCAGGTCGAGTGCCCACCACGGCAGCGGCGCGTCGCGGTTGAGAAGCCTGAGTCCCAGGTCACGGTCGGCCCCGCTGACCTCGCCAGCCAGCGCGGGGCGCGTGCCCACCGGGAGGCGCTTGGCGCCGACAGAGAAGCCTTGGTCCGGCAGTCGCTGGAAAGCCTCGTAGTCCGAGGTCGACCGCAATTCGTCCGGTACGACGGTGCCGATGACGTCGACGAACAGCACCGTTTCATCGCGGACAGCAGCGCCAGCCAGGAGTCTGCGTTGTTCGGCGGCACCGGAGTTGAAGTCAGCCTGGAGGGCGGCGACGCAGTCGGAGGTCTCGTGTTTGAGCCACCTGGGTTCCAAGCCGAACTGTTCCCAGTCGATCTCGACCCTGGCCAGCGAGGATTGCATCACTCCGGCCTGGACCTTGGCTGTCGTGGGTCCATGAGGCGGGCTGCCCAGCATCACTGGCGGCCTGGGACGGCGCGGCAACGGAGCGCTCACGCCGACGTGGACGGGAAGCCGGACAGACATCGGATGATGATACGTAGCCAGCACTGCTCAGAGCACCAATCGACCACCTCCCGCCAGCAGCCCAGCCTCAACATGGAAGCCCAAGGCCGCCGAGCGTAGGGGAGAAAGTCCGACGTCCGTTTGTGAGCGTTCCTCATCGAGGGGGCCCAAACGGGCCCCCTCGATGAGGAACGCTCAGTTTTGACCTATGACCGCGGGGCAAGCGATCGAGCAGGTTAGGCGCCGTTCGCTGCATGCAGGGCGCGTTGGAACTGGTAGTGCGAGGTCATCTCGTCGCCTGCCCGGTTGACTCGTGCAGTGACCTCGACTTCAAGGTGAACTTGCTGCCACAGCGTCAGCCGCAGGGCCGCCAAGGTCTTCGGCGCGATCTTGACGTTCACGTCGGGACCGCGTTCAGGGCTGACGACGATCCAGCCCGCTTGGCGAAGTCCCGTGACCGTGCCGACCAGTTCGATCGTCCGCTTCTGTTCCGTGTACTCGCGGAGCTGCCTGACGAACGCTTGCCCACGCGAGGACAGTTGAGTGCGCCGTATCGCCCCGCTGCTGGCGAGCCAGGTGAACTCGGCAGTCAGGTTGTGCTCGTAGAGCACATCGGCGAGTTTGGGCAGCTTCGACCGGAGAGCGGCAGGCCAGGCTCTCGGGTCGCCCTCGGCCTCGGCCTCTGCAAGGACGTCGAGCAGAGCGCGGACTGCCTGGTCGGAGGGTGACACTGCGTCAGGAGCGATCAGTGGGGCTTGAGAGTCCTCCGGCAGCGGAGTCGTGGCCTTGATCCGGAGGATCGTGCTTCCGGCCATCACACCTGCCAGTGCGAGATCGACGTGAGCGCTGGTGGCCGCGTTCACACTGTCGCGGAGCGGCTTGAACAGCTCCTGGCCCAGCTCGAAGGGAAGCTCTCCCTCCTCAAGGGGGCCTTGCAGGCGCACGTGCAGTTCCTCGTCGAGCGTTGCCGACTCGTCGTAGACGCGTCGCGCTTCGAGCGCGTTGCGACGTGCGACTTCCTCAAGCTCAAGCTCAGCGGGAGGTGTACCCGCCGACACTGTCGTCCACCACTGGTCGAGTTCTGTACGGTCTTCCACTGAGAGGCGCTGGCGCCATGCTCTCGTCATAGCGTCACCTCCAGGTAGCCCCGTGCCGTTCCCGCAGTCTCCTCCGACGGAGGGCAGTCCACCACACCTGGCGTCCGGATACGTTGCCACCAATCATCCCACGCACCGCGTTCCCGCAGGTAGCTCTGTTCGTCCAGGCCAAGCTTGTCCGACCTGAACGGGCTAGGAACTACGACAAACGGGATCTCAATGGGTGACACTCCGTAGTTGTCTACGCAGTATGTTCGGCTGGTCGCCTGATTGAACCAACGGACACCAGGCTGCCCGGCTAGTGCCCGTCGTGCCAGGACATCGATGGCGATCGACAGGTCGAGCTGTCGCGGGTCCAGCTTCTTGCTGGCGAAGCTGCCGCCGATCCAGATGAAGTGAGCGAGCTGCCGACCGTCCAGCAGGCTCTCGTACTGCTCTTGCAGCTCGAAGAACCGGGCGATGTACCTGGTGAGACCACGCCACAACTCGGGTCGAGTCTGCGAGCCGGCAAACAGAGGGTCGTCGACCAGCAGCTCCTCCGCCTCTTCCCACGAGAGACGGAACCTTCCCGGTGGGAGGTGCTCTTGATCGTCCAGAAAGGGATGGATCGACACGCCACTCCTTCACGTCCTGTTGATCCATCGAGATCAAGGGGGTGCCTGTTACGCCTGGTCACAGCATGGTCAGATCGCGTAATGGTAACGACTCCGACTCCTCTAGGCTGGGCTACAACTCCTGGCAGCCACCTCGGCAAGATCCACCAGGACTGCATGCAGAACCCCACTGATGCCTCATCGGCGCGGGCGAGATGGTCAGTGCTGTCGTACACACTGTGGCCATGCCCGGGAAGAACACGCTGCCGCCGTTGACACCCGCCCAGGTGGTGCGACTGCAAGACGAGCTGCTGGCGAACGCGGACCGACTGCTCATGTCGGCGGTCGCAGTCTTGGACCTAGGCCACGTCGGCTTGGCGCGGTCCCTGGCCATCCTCGGCATGGAGGAGTCCGGCAAGGCCATCGCCATCCACCGGCGACGCGTCGAGATCGCCTACGCACCCGAAGGCGAGCCCTTCGTCAACACGGCGTTGAGGAAGCTGTGGGCCGACCACCAGGCCAAGCTCAAGTTGGTCCACGACTTCCTCGTGCAGGAGCAGTACTGGTTCGGCACGGAGCCCTCAGACCCGGAGGCGAACAGCGACTGGCTGGGCGACATCGAGGACTGGACATGTCGACACAACGTGCTCAAGCAGCGCGGTTTCTACGTCGACGTCACCGAGCAGGACGGCGTGCTCACCCCGGCGGATGCGTCGGACGAGGCGTCGCTGCGCGAGGTGATCAGCCACGTTCACCAGATCGGGTGGCAGATCCGACTGGGTGAGCACATCGAGGCCAAGCAGCAAGCGGAGATGGCCCGTGACGTGCCGCCGGCATCCGAGGAAAGCATCGAGCAGATGCGCGCCGCGCTCGGCAACTCGTCCCTCGGCGACTCGTCCGACTTCTCCGAACAGGTGTTGGACGGGATGCGCCGCGGCCGTGCCGGGACCAAGTGGAACAACGACGGGTACCGGCTTCACCTGCCCGGTGCAGGAAGCGATCCGTTCGCCAACCTTGGCAAGCCCGGTTACGAGGCCGAGACCCGCGAACTGCTTCAGCTTGCCGACCAACTCGGCATGCTTCCCGCAGAAGAGGGGCAGGCCGAGACGGATACGGAGGACCAGGGTTAGCCGTCCCGAGTCATAGGCAGTGACGCTGATCCGTGGCCATGGGGGCGAACGTCCCAGGTCAGTGATTTTTTCCTGGCCCAGTTGCACGTGACCTGCACACACCCATGCGGCATGGAATCACGTGGGTTCGTCGTCGTGATGATGGCGCTAGGGTGGCGCCACGAAGTCCGGTTGATCTCCTCCGATCGGGTTCCTGACCCCGCCAGCCGTGGCTGGCCACGCTCGTGCCGGAGGCCACAAAGGTGCGCGACATGCGTACACCTCCGGGCAGGTCAGGAGCACCGCCTGATTGGACGAGAAGAGGAAAGAGAACAGAAAGAAGCCGGAGGACGAGGGGTCACCGTGGTGGCGCCGGTCCTGGGACCCGTGGGTGTTGCTGTGCACGGGCTCCGCGTGTGAAGCCGTGACGATCGTCGTCGCTGGTGTTGCCCGTTGGAGCCCGGCAGTGACGATGACCACCGGGCTCCTCGGGGTCGGGCTCATCCTCGCCGCAGATCGGGCGCGCAGGAGGTGATCCCTGCCAAGGCCGGAGAGTCAGCAGGGATTGCGCCCCTGCTGAGCATCCTCTCCGGCCTTTGGCGTCTTTGGGGCCGATGCACACCCTTTCGGGTGAACGATGCGGCATCGGCCACGTCAACGTAGTCCCTGATCCGAGCATCCGCACCTGTCAAAACCAGGTAACGAGGAAGCGGAATCGACCTCCTCGCCCCTCGCCTACCAGTGCGAATGGATCGATTCGCGGTTGTTGTCAAGCGTGAGAGGTAACTCGGTCGGGCGAGATCTATTTGCAGACGTGATCATATCACGCGAGCACCCCCTGATCTTGAGTATCCGCAGCTCAGGGGCTTGCAGCTATGGAGTTTACGCGGCGCGGAGTTGGCGGATGTCGTGGGCGAGTTGACGAACGTCGCTGTGGCGCTGGTGGCGTTCGGCCTCAGTCTGGAGGGGTTCGAGGGCGTCGAGCAGTCGGACGGACTTGACCTCCCGGACGGCGTCGAGGGCCTGGCTGCCGATCTCGGCGCCGCCAGCCAGGTTCCCGTCGGCGAGGTTGCAGGTCGCCAGCCAAGCGAGGTTGAAGGCGCGTTGCCGGACGCGGTCGGCGGGCACCTCGTCGAGTGCGGCGCTGAGGCGTACCGTGGCTTCGTCGCGATGCTTGGCGTTGGTGAGGCCGAGCTGGTTGTGCACTCGGGCGGCGCTGGTCTGCAAGGCGCTGAGGTCGAAGAACTTCAGGAACTCGGGCCAGTCGTCGCCGTCATCGGCGTGGGCGTACTCGTCCTCGGCGCGGCGCAGGGAGGTGACGGCCCGGCGGGCGTCGCCGATCTGGGCGTAGGCGAGGGCTTCGTGGGTATGCAGCAAGGCGACGGCGGCCGGGGAGTGGGCGTCCTGGGCGGCGATCTGGCCGAGCTGGAAGACCTTGAGCGCTTCCTGCCCGTCACCGCGGTCGAGGGGGACGCGCCCGAGGTGGTAGAGCACGATCGCGGAGTGGGCGGGATTGTCGGCGGCCTGGGTGTCGGCGACGGCCTGGGTGAGGTAGCGGCGGGCTTCGGCGGTTAGGCCGAGGTCGTGGGCGGTCCAGCCGGCGAGGGTCTTCCACGCCCACGAACTGGGCATCACCCTGTTCGACACCGCCGACGTCTACGGCCTGGGCCGCTCCGAACGCCTGCTCGGACGCCTGCTGCGCGACGTGGACCGCGCCGAGCTGGTGCTCTCCAGCAAGGTCGGTTACTTCGCCGGCACCGCCCCCCACCCGTACCACCCGCGGCAGATGCGCCACCAGCTCGCCACCACCCTGGACAACCTCGGCACCGACCACCTCGACGTCTACTTCCTGCACAGCACTGACTTCGGCGAACACGACCACTACCTGACCGGCGTGGTCGAGCTGATGGGCAAGTGGCGCGAGCAGGGCCTGATCCACGCGGTCGGGATGCGCGCCCCGCACACCTTCGCCGAACAGTGGACCGACCAGAACCGGCCCGAAGCCGCCGACACCGGCCGGTTCCTGCGGCTGTTCCACACCATCCGCCCCGACGTCCTCACCGCCCGCTACAACCTGCTCAGCCCGCTCTACGGCCCCGACGAGACCGACATCTTCGCCTTCGCCCGCCGCCATAGGGTCGGCGTGCTGATCAAGCAGGCACTCGGCCAAGGATTGCTCATCAGCGCTCACGACCACCGCGCCCCACGCCACTTCAGCGATACCGACCACCGCCACAACGACCCCCGCTTCGCCCCCGAAGCGCTACGCCGGCTGGTCAACAGACTCGCGCCGCTGCACGCCCTCTACGACACCAGCACCGCTGAGCTGGTCCGCGTGGCGCTGCGCTACGCACTGCACCACGCCCTCGACTCGATCGTGCTCGTCGGGTTCCGAGACCCTGAACAGATCCACACCGACGTCACGTGCCTCGGCGACCCACTCACCGACGACGAGGTCGCCCAGATCCGCGCGGCACTGCACCCCCACACCCAGGAAGGACACCACTAGTGCGGTACACCGAGGTCGAGCAGAAGTACGCCTTGCCCGACGCCGACGCCCTCACCGCCCGCCTCGCCGAACTGGGCGCCAGCGCCAGCGAACCGTCCCGGCAGATCGACGCCTACTACAACCACCCGGCCAAGGACTTCCTTGCCACGGACACGATCACCGAGTGGGTACGTTTCCGCATCGAGCAGCGCGGCTCCTCGTTCAACTACAAGCAGTGGCACAAGCCCGGAGAAGGCACCGCCCACGCCACGGAGTACGAGACCACGGTCTGTGACATCGAGGCGCTGCGCCACGCGTTCGAGGCCCTGGGGTTCCAACCTATGGTGACCGTCGACAAGACCCGCACCACCTGGCGCCTGGACGAGGTCGAGATCGCGCTCGACCGCGTTGCCGACGCAGGCGACTTCGTCGAGTTCGAGTTCAAGGGCGAGGCCGAGACGATCGAGGAAGCTCACGCCCGGCTCGACAAGTTCATCGCCGGCCTTGGCATCGAGCTGGGCGACCGCGTCAACCGCGGCTACCCCCACATCCTCCTCGGCCGTGAACGCTGAGGTGCTTCGGGTGCCTCTGCGCAAGCTCCCTCGCGCAGAGGCACCATGATCCCCTCGCGTCCTTAACTTTGCTCGTGATAATATCGCTGCCATGGTTAACGACCACGTCGAGCGTGTCCGTACCGCTCTGCTGGACCTGTGCGAGCCGCTGCACGACGTGTTCGCTTCCGCCGAGCAGCTTCGACGGGAACGCCTGCCCGAACTAGGGGGCGGGAGCTACCGCTGGCACGCGACCCACACCATCCGCGCCTACGCCCACCACATCCTGTCCACGATGGACGGCGAGCTGGGCGATTGGACTCTGTCGGGGAACCACGCGCAGAACGGCGCCTTGTGGATGACCGACGGGTCGTACCGCATCCGCATCCTGCACGCGCTCAACGACAGCGACGTCCCACCGCCGGGCAGCAACAAGGCGCGTCGCGCCTACTACCGGCAGCCGCGTCTGGACGGCATGATCCCCCTGTTCGGCGAGGCACGCGACAAGTTGCTCGTCCTGTGGCGCATCGACCCTTCCACGGCGGCAGCCGGGTTCCGTGTCGTCAGGCCGATCGGCGAGTGGAAGTTGGGTTCGCACGCGGAGACCGACTTGGACTTCCCTCTGCCTCCGACCGCGGCGGAGTTGGCCGACCTGGCTTTCGAACCTACGGATGACGATCTGGGGCTCGCACTGCCCCGCGACGAGGAAGGCGACACCGATGCTGGCGGCTTCACCGGGTGAACGTCTGCGGACCCTGAGGGATCTGCTCGGCTTCACCCAAAAGCAGCTCGCCGAAGTGTCGGGCGTGCAGCAGTCGTGGATTTCGGAGGTGGAAACCGGCTCACGTGAACCAACCGAAGCCGCACTTGAGGCCATCTCCAAGGCCACGGACACGCCGCAACGCTTTTTCCACGTGCAGCCCTCCACGGTACCGCTGGATTCACTGCGCTTCCGCAAGAGTTCTTCGGCGAGCAAGGTAGTCACTCGACGCGTGCACGCTTTTTACGGCGAAGGTTTCCGGGTAACCGAAGACCTGCTCGGCGATGCCGGGTACCCCACACCCCCACTGCCGTACGCAACTAGCGATACTCTCTCTCAAGAGGACATCGAAGAACTTGCCGAGCAGACCCGTGAGACCCTGCGGCTGGCACCGGATAAACCGATTCCTCACCTGACCAGGGCGCTGGAGAGAGCCGGGGTCGGCGTGGCTCCCATTGTCCTCACCGATGACCCCGACGACCCGCCAGCCACTGGTGGACACTTCGGTGTCTCCTATTGGGGTGGGCTCGGCGCGCCAGCTCTGATCGGCTGTTTCCCGGGAAGTCAAGGCGACCGAGAGCGGTTCACGCTCGCCCACGAAGTCGGCCACCTCGTGCTGCACACGTTCCGTCCTCGCGCGGCGGACCCGGAGGGCGAGGCCAACCGCTTTGCAGGCGCGCTGCTGGTACCACGGCAACGAGTGTTGGAAAGCATCACAGAGAAGAACTCGCTCAGTGACTACGCGCGCCTTAAAGCTACATGGGGTGTTTCAATACAGGCGTTGATCATGCGCGGCTTTGCGCTTGAAACGATCGGGGAGACGCGTCGACGCTCACTGTTCGTTCAACTCTCAGCCAAAGGGTGGCGCAAAAAAGAACCGGTCACAGTAGGCCAGGAGGCGCCTCTACTGCTGTGGACGTTGCTCAGTCGTCGTTTTGGTGCACGCCCATATCGTCCCGCAGCGGACACCCTGGCAATTCACCCAACTGTACTCCGGTCCATTGCACCAACCCCCTCCGACAAGGTCGACGGTCCACGAAAGTCGCCGGTGGCTTCTGTTCGCAGCATCAATAGGCAGTGATCTGCCAATGATCGATTTCGCAACAGGACCGCTTACAGGTTATCTAGATTCAACCTGCCCATTTGAGTCTTATGCGCAGTAACCAGGCGTACATGCGACCTTGCGAGGCGGGACTCTCTCGTGTCGTCGAATTGCATTTTCAATAAAAGGAGCGAAGCCCCATGGCAGATATCGACCCGTCGTCATTGCCGGGCGGTCTCGCCACAGTGCTGGACTGGGCGGCCGAACTCCACGGTGATGAACCCGGCTGGCACCTGTGGGCTGTTCTCGACGGACCACTTCGTCTGGCACTTGCACAAGCATGGGTACTCAATACGGCCGGGCGAGTAGACGACCGCCGCGCCGCCACCCTGGCCGAGGCGAACCCCGACAGCTCCGACGCCGAGTCCATGCTGGACTGGTACATCGCTCACTGGCGTCGTGTGTACGACATGCTCGCTGGCGACTTCGGAGTCTTCGGTGCACCGACCCTGGTCGGAGTCGACATGGAACTCGTGGTTCTCGTCGAGTCGCAGCACGTCGGGTACGTCGAAGCTGGCGGTCCGCCTATGGCGGGCCACTCGTTCATCGTGAAGCTCCGCGACAACGACTGGGTGATCGCGGCACTCAGCCGACGGTTGCCGGTACCTGGGTGGCCGCCCACCGAGGAAGAGATCCCTGGGCTCGGGCTGGACGGCTAGGTCGGCCCACCCGTCCACCGGCGCCGACTGCCGCTGTCGAAAGGGTCGGGCCAGGTTGTGGACTTGATGGGTTCCGCAGCGCAATGCGCTGCGGAACCCATCATTCCGATCACCGAGGGGTGCGCCGGATACGACGGTGCCGCCTGGCCCGGTGTCGACCGCATTCGGCGCAGACCCACACGTCGCCTTCAGGTCTGCTGGAGGTGTTGTCGTGGCACGCTGAACAGAACTCCTTGCCCTGCACGGGTTTTCACTGCTCGCTTCTCGGCAGCTCATGGCACCAAAGCCCAAGGGAGGGTCCCTCGAACCGCCGGTCGCACCCGGCAGCCACAGGGTGATGTGATCCGTGGCCACCGAGTTGACGAGCCGTGTAAACGCCGGCTAGTCTTCTCTTGGGTTGATAGACATAGCTGGTTTGATGCCAGTCGTCTGTGCCGCAGACGACTGATCAAGACTAGCAAGTGGCCCCTGGGGCGCCCTGCCCCAGGGGCTCACTCATGTCCTGATCAGGTAAAACCGCCCAACTTCAAGATCCCGATCGCCTGCATGGCAGTCGCGTTTGGCGTCAGCCGTTCCGGTTCAGGCGGCTCATCAGCTCGCGGTTGGCAGCTCGTGCGGCATCCAAGTCTTGGCCTTGTTCCTCCAGGCGGCCCTTGAGCATGACGACTTCTTGCTCCAGCCCGGTGATCCGGCGCTGGAGCTGATCGATGTCGGCGGGCGCGCCGAGGCCGGACTCGCGCCAGGCGTGCTCGCCCAGCATCTCCGACAGCTTGTTCTCCAACTGTCGTATGCGGGCGGCTTGCCGATTGATCTGGCCGTGCGCGTTGGCGAGGTCTGCTTGCAGGGAGGCTCGGCTCACCACGGGGCCGGTGCCGTCGGCCGCCGCAGGGTTGCTTTGGGCGGTGCGGACTTGACCGAGCAGGTCGGGGTGTCGATAGATGAACGTGCGGTCGACGGCCGCGGCGCGAGCGATCGCCGACACGCTCAGTTCCCCGCCGCTGGTGCTGGCAGCGTTGATGGCCTTGATGACCCGCTGGCGACGGCGGGCCGAATCCGCCCGCCGTCCTTCGATCATCGAATTGTCGGTGGTCATGCGGTGCGCTCCGGTCGCAGGTCGGGTAGGGGCTGGCGGACACGAGGAAGGCCCAAGCCGACGATCTTGCCTCGCCCTCGGCGGACGATCGCGATGGCTTCCTCGATTTGAGCGCGCTCCTCCTCCGACAAGTCGTTCAGGTCGCCCTTCATCCGGTCGACCAGTCGGCGGATGCGCCTGATCTCCTCGTCGGAGGGCACGGCTTCGGTCTTCGCCCACTCGTCGGCGTCCAGTGCCGCCGCAAGACGCTCCCTGTGCCGCAACAGATCGGCGAGATAGTGCTCAAGGTCGGGCAGGTAGGAGATGTCGGTGCTGAAGTGCCCGCATCCGACACAGCGGAACCGCAGCGGGCAGTCCTGTCCTCCAGCCGCGACGTTGGACGGCTCGGAGCAGCCGCCGTAGGGAACGGCGACCTCACCGACCGCGCGTCGGAGGTGCTCGGAGTCCAGCAGCGCCTTGGCCTGCCGCCAGACTCGGTTGCCGTGTCGGTCGAACTGCATCACCACGACCCGTTCAACCGCTTCTCGACGTCGATGCTCGCCGACCCGGTAGTAACGTTCTGTAGTGGTGATCTGGCGGTGATCCATCAGGCCCTTCAGGACCGTAACATCCACCCCGGCGTCGGCGTGCCGCTGGGCGTAGCTGTGGCGGTAGGCGTAGGGAAAGATCTTTGCCTTATCGAACGGCAGCATCTTGGTCACCTGCGTGCCGCCCTCTTGCACCATCGTGGGCACGTGGATGTCAGGCAGGCTGGTAACCCAGCGGCGGTGCCGGTCAGTGATCCAGTCATCGCTGACCGGCCTGTTCCCCGCCGGGTTCCGGGATGTGCTCGGGAACAGTCTGAGCTGGCTCGCCGGGGTGTCTGGGTAACGTGCCCGGACGCGTTCTTGCTGGGCGACGATGACCGCAGCGGTGGCCTCGGGGATCGGCAGTCGCCGCCCCTTCCGGTTGGTCTTGTGGTTGTCATAGATCAGGACGGGCTTGCCGTCCTGATCGCGCTCCAAGCAGTCCAGCCAGAGTTTGGCAATCTCATCTGGGCGCCTGCCGGTGTCGATCAGTAGTTCGACAGAGAACCGCAGGTCAGCACTGGTCATTTCCTCCAGCCCGTCGAGGTGGGAGCACAGGTGCTGCATCACTTCCGCGGGCAGGTCCTTCCCCGCCTCGCTGTCCTCTGGCTCGTCGGGCAGGTCGTCGAGACTGATCATGAAACTGCTGGGAAGCCCGTGCAGGAGGTTGCCTGCGTCGGTCAGGCCCAGACCATGTATCCCGCCCAGCACCTGCCGAGCCGAGCGACACAACGCGAGGCGCGTGTAGCCGCTGATCTCGCCCTGGTCTTGCAGGTAGGCCAGGCGGTTGAGGAATGCCGTGATGTCGTGGCGGCTCAGCGCGGCGAGATCTCCACCGTGGTCTTCTCGCTGAAGCCGCAGACTCTCCGACAGCCGGACTACCGAGTTGATCTTCTGCTGCACGACGTTGCTGACGTTGCTGCCGCGCCGCCTCGGAAGATCATTGAAAGCCCACCGTTTGACTGCCTCTCGGAGCCACTGCTGTGTGATCCCGGTGAACGTGAGATTCCCGGACTGGCCAAAGGCGTACAGATCCCATACGTCGTTGTGGCGCTCGCTTTCCGGCGTCGACCTCCGGCGTCGCAGGGCCTTCACGACGGACGTCAGGAACACCCGGACGGTCCGGGGCAGCGTGTCAAGCGGAAGATCCTCCACCGTCGACACCTCCGCCTCTCGGAGATAGTCACACGCTGGACGGACCATGAGGTACTTGGTCTTGACATCGTGCTTGGTCCGATGCTGGATGCCGTAGATCACTTCGGCCGCAACCCGATCCGGCAGGCCGCGCAGACTGACCTCGCTGCCCTCGGAGACGGCCGAGGCCGTCCGCCGCCAGTGGTCGACGTCGAAAGCCGGTTCTCTCTTGAGCAGTTTATGGCGCTGGGCGTGCTGCTGGCAGTACGGACCTTTGCCCGTGCGGTCACGGGTGCAGGCCGCGACTTCGCAGGGTCCGAACGCGGAGAGGGGAACCACCTCGGGGTGTGTGAGAAATTGCTCCAGCGGCAGCTTCAGCCGAAAAGCCTTCTGGTACTCGTGGGTAACGCACAGGCGCGTCCGTGTGGTCTTCGCCGGGCGTTTACATCCTTCCACTGCGCACGGTGCCACCCCGATGCACCGCATCACAGGCTTGGGCGTCGCCAGGAATGTGTCGAAGTCCGTACCCACAACGGCCTGCCAACGGCGTCCGCACGAGGGGCACAACTGCAACGCGGATCGGCCATCGTTGTGGCACCCGGTCACCCTGCACGCCCTCCATCCCAGCAACGGGTGTCCGACAGGGAAGACCAGCACCCTGCGCTGATGGTCCCAGCCCAGGATCTTCAGGCTTTCCGGCTCGATCGCGGCCCAGATTTCCGCACCCTCGGCGCTCTCGGTGCGGGGGTCGACAAGGTGTGCTGTGATGCTGCTGATCACCGAGAAACTCCCTCAGCTAGCACGCGGGGAGTGGGTACCCGGTCGACGGCCTGGCGCAGTCGCGACACCGAAGGATGCAGGTAAGGCTGCGACGAGGTGGGGCTGGCGTGGCCCATCAGATGTTGAATTTCATCCAGCAGCGCGCCAGAGTCGGCGAGGTTGCTGCCGAAGGTGTGACGGCACATGTGCGGCGTGACGGACCTGGCCAGACCGGCACGGGCGCACAGTGCCTTGAACAGCTCATTTACCGCGCCAGGGGGCATCGGCTCGCCCAGCGGTGGCCGGAACAAGTTCACCAGCAGGAAGTCGCTGTTGGAAGCCTCCGGGCACTGATGGCGCTCAAGCAGATACTGGTCGATGGCCTGCACCACAAGGAAATCCGCCGGTACCGAGTACGAGCGCCGCGACTTCGACCACGCTCCGTTGGCATTCTCTCGCCGAGTCACATGAAGATGGGCTCCCTCCACGTCGCAGCCCAGCGACCGGTTATCGGGCAACAGATGAAGGTCGCTGCGACGTAGCCCTACGGTCTGGCTCCTGCGCAGACCCACACGTGACAGCAGCAACACGATCAATCGGTCCCGTGCCGAACGACATGCCATGAACAGCGCAACGATCTCCTCATCGCTGGCCCGGTCCATCGCGGTCTCTGGCTCTTTCAAACTGTGCCGGGCGCGCAGTCGGTAGAACAGCCCACCGTCCTCGCTCTGGGTTTCCAGCGGCAGATCACGGGTGTCCGCCAGTTCGTAGATCGCCCCGAGAACCCACTGCGGGGCTTGTCCGTTGACCACGGCGAACGACAGAAACGCCCGCACGGCCACCAGCACCGCATTGATTCGAGCTTCACCACGTACCGGTGCCGCACCGGGACCGATAACCACTTGACCGTCGCCTGTCGGGGTGTACTTCAGCCAGGTCATGAACAGGCCCATCTCGGCCGCCGCCGTCGTCCAGTCCCGACCGGTCCGCACACACCAGCACAGGAACAACGCGACTCCACGGGCGTACGCCTCGCTGGTCGACTCGGCCCGGTCCCGCCCGAACCGCAGCTCCCGCAGGAACCGATCGGCCACCGACATGACGTGCAACTCGTCGTCGATCACCGTCCAGTACCGGCTACCTGACGGCATCCGCACTCGAAACGCTCGCACCCTTGCCTCTACTCCTTCTCGATCAGCAACAAGGAGCCACAGAGCTACACCCCCACAGAACCGCTGTGGTGCCGACACCTCGGAAACTCAATGCAACGTCACACCACAGGGTGACGACCCTCAGAGAACGCCGCGCTGGCCGAGGGCACGGTGGTGGTCGAGGCGGGGCGGCGCAGCGGGGCCAAGAACACGGCCGCGTCCACCTCGGCGCTCGGGCGGGTGCTCATGGCGGTGCCGGGGCCGGTCACCTCGGTCAGCTCGCTGGGCTGCCACGAGCTGCTGCGGTCCGGCGAGGCCCTGCCGGTCACCAACGTCGCCGAGATCCTCGAATCCACCGGGCGGCTCGGCGTCGACCTGGTCGAGGCGACGCGCAACACCGACGTCGGTGCGCCGCAGGGCGACGCGATGCGGGTCTTCGAAGCGTTGGGCCTGTCGTCGGGGTGCAGCCCGGAGGCGATCTCGGTCGAGTCGGGTGTCGAGCTCACGCGGGTGCGCGCTCTGCTGCCGGAACTCGAACTGGCCGGTCTGGCCCAGCGCGCGGAAACAGGTTGGAAGCGCTCCCAGGAGGCGAGTTGGCGTGGCGATACTTGACCAAGTGCGCTTGAGGGCGCAGCGTCAGGGACTATGTCCCCGCAGCCGCCCGCTCGGACACCGAGAGCGGATCTCGCGCGCCTCCGTCGCGGGCTGCCTGCCGACGTCAAGGCGGCGCTGGACGGCTACGAGCGCCACCTCGCCTCCGAGCGCGCGTTATCCCCGCACACGGTTCGCGCTTACCTGGGTGACGTGGTGGCCCTGCTGGTCCACCTGGCCGCCGGCGCGCCCGAGCACGCCGCGGTGGAGTCAGTCGACCTGCCCGGGCTCCGTTCCTGGCTGGCCGCGCAGCACTCGGCCGGCGCGAGCCGCACGACGCTGGCGCGGCGCGCGGCCTCCGCCCGGGCGTTCACCGCGTGGGCAGCCCGCACCGGCCTGCTCGCCGACGACCCGGGCCCGCGGCTGGCCGCGCCCCGCCCGCACCGGACGCTGCCCCAGGTGCTGCGCCCGGAGCAGGCCCGCGCCGCGATGGCGGCTGCCGAAGTAGGCGCGGAACAGGGAGATCCGGTTGCGCTGCGTGACCAGGCCGTGGTGGAGTTGCTGTACGCGACGGGTGTGCGAGTCGCGGAGTTGTGCGGTCTCGACCTCGACGACGTGGACTACTCCCAAAGGGTGATTCGGGTTCTGGGCAAGGGCAGCCGCGAACGTGTGGTGCCGTTCGGCGTTCCGGCCGAACGCGCGGTACGTCGCTGGGTGGAACACGGACGATCGGCGCTGGTCAGCGACCGTTCACACCGGGCACTGCTGCTCGGCGCGCGCGGCGGGCGGCTCGACCCGCGCACCGCCAGGAAGATCGTCCACGACGTGGTGGGCGCGCTCCCCGACGGGATCGACACCGGGCCCCACGGCCTGCGCCACTCGGCGGCCACGCACCTGTTGGAAGGGGGAGCGGACCTGCGCACCGTCCAAGAGCTCCTTGGTCACGCTACGCTCGCAACGACTCAGCTCTACACCCACGTCACCGTCGAACGGCTGAAGGCGATCCATGACCGAACCCACCCCCGTTCCTGACGTAGCAGGGGGAGGTTCGCGGACCGCAACCGTGACCTCTCCCTCCGCCGCGAACGTCGGGACCTCGTCGGAGGCGAACACCCCGGCCGGGGTGAACGGTCACCACGTCGACGACGAGCCGCCCCGAAACGGGCACACCGTGGACAGCGGCGGCGAGCACACCGCGGACAGTGGCGGCAGTGCCGGTGGTGTCGGCGAGCACACCGCGGACAGCGGCGGCAGTGCCGGTGGTGTCGGCGAGCACACCGCGGACAGCGGCGGCAGTGCGGGCGGTGCCGGCAGACCGGCGCACCCGGCCGCCGAATCGCGTACCGCCGACGACGTGGAAGCCGGCATCATCGCGCTCTGGCACACCTACGGCGAGTCCAAGGACCAGACCGTGCGCGATCGCCTCGTGCTCCACTACGCCCCGCTGGTCAAGTACGTCGCGGGCCGCGTCGGTACCGGCCTGCCCGCGCACGTCGACGTGGCCGACCTGATCCAGTCGGGCATCTTCGGCCTGGTCGACGCGATCGAGAAGTTCGAGCCCGAGCGCGGCCTGAAGTTCGAGACCTACGCCATGCAGCGCATCAGGGGCGCCATCCTCGACGACCTCCGCTCGCAGGACTGGGTGCCGCGCTCGGTCCGCAGCCGGGCCCGCGACGTCGAGCGCGCCCTCGAACGCCTCGGCGCCCGCCTCCAGCGCACCCCGACCGACCGCGAACTGGCCGCCGAGCTGAAGATCGGCCTCGGTGAGCTGCGCGAGCTCTACGCCCAGCTCCAGCTGACCAGCGTCGTGGCCCTCGACGAGCTGATCGCGGCGGGCCGCAGCGCGGGCGGCGCGGGCTCGTCACTGGCCGAGTCCCTGCCCGACGAGGGCGCCGAGGACCCGATCGCCACGCTCGTCGACCAGGACAGCCGCCGCCAACTGGCCGACGCCATCGCCCAACTCGCCGAACGCGACCGCGTCGTGGTCACCCTTTACTACTTCGAGAACCTGACCCTGGCCGAGATCGGCAAGGTCCTGGGCGTGACCGAGTCCCGCGTCTGCCAACTCCACACCCGCGCGGTCCTCCGGCTCCGCACCAAGCTCAACGAGCAGTTGGAGAGTTAGCAGGGCAGCTCCGGTTCGCGCCTCCGAGGCTGGTTGGTGAGCCGGCGGTGGGGTTGTCGGCGGGGCTGGTCGGCGGAAGCGGTGGAGGAAGCGACGGAGGAAGGCGGCCGAGGTCGGCTGGGAGGACTGCCTGAAAGAGCCGCCGGGCCTGGGGAGTCGATTGCTGGCCGGGGGATCGGTGGTCGGGGGAGTCGGCCGGTGGCCAGGGGAGTCGGCCGGTGGTCGGGGGAGTCGGCCGGTGGCCAGGGGAGTCGGCCGGTGGTCGGGGGAGTCGGCCGGTGGCCAGGGGAGTCGGCCGGTGGTCGGGGGAGTCGGCCGGTGGCCAGGGGAGTCGACCGGTGGTCGGGGGAGTCGGCCGGTGGCCAGGGGAGTCGACCGGTGGTCGGGGGAGTCGGCCGGTGGCCAGGGGAGTCGACCGGTGGCCGGGGAAGTCGGCCGGTGGCCAGGAGAGACGACCGGTGGCGGGGGAGCCGACCGGTGGGTCGGGGAGTCGACCGGTAGCAGGCGGACTCGGCCCGGGCCCGTCGCGAGCAGGTGCAGGGGGTCCAGGTAGGCGTGTGCCCGAGGCGGGCCGACCCGGAGCGCGCCCCAGTGCAGGCAGGACTCCGGCGCGCACCCCTCGTGCCCCGCGCGCAGCCTCCCGACCCGCTCGCCCCGGCGCACCAGCCGCCCCCGCCCCACGGCGGGCTCCACCGGCTCGTACGTGGTGCGCAGCCCGCCGGCGTGCGCCAGCGACACCACCGGCCGGTCGGCCACCCGGCCCGCGTGCACCACCACCCCGTCGGCGGCGGCCAGCACCTCCGCACCGGGGCCGGCGCGGAGGTCCACGCCCCGGTGCCCGGCGGCGTACGGGCTCGGCGGTGCCTCGAACGGACGCACCACTTCGTGCGGTGGTGCGAGGGGCCAGGCGAAGCGGTGGGGCCTGCCGGCGGCGCCGGCAGGAGGCGGCGACAGCGCTGTCGCCAGCACTGCCAGCAGCGCCGCCAACAGGGCCGACAGCCCTGGGACCAGGGGCGGGACCAGCGGTGTTCGCGTGATGGGGGTCATGGGTCCACCGTGCCGGGGTGGACCGGGGGCGGCCAGGGGCTTCCGGCGATCTGTGGACAACTCGCGGACCTGTGGACAACTGCCGGGGTCGGTTCGTGGTTCCGACCCCCACCGGCGTACACTCGTCACGCGCCCCGTGTGAGTGCAGGGCGACTTCGCGTGCCACTGCAGATCCGACCCGCGTCCCGTGGTCGAGTCACGGCGTCCGGCGGTCCCGAGGGTCGGATAACCCTCAGGTTCGGGCGACGGCAATGGCACCAGGGCGGCAGGCCACCCGGGCCCGCCGCGACGAACCGGAACGCGTGCCGGCCGACAACACCGGCGCGCCCGAACGAAGAGGTGCGAACCCGGCCATGGCCGTCGTCACCATGAAGCAGCTGCTCGACAGCGGCGTGCACTTCGGGCACCAGACCCGGCGCTGGAACCCGAAGATGAAGCGCTACATCTTCACCGAGCGCAACGGCATCTACATCATCGACCTGCAGCAGACGCTGAGCTACATCGACCGGGCTTACGAGTTCGTCAAGGAGACGGTCGCGCACGGCGGGTCGATCCTGTTCATCGGCACGAAGAAGCAGGCGCAGGAGGCCATCGCCAACGAGGCCCTCCGCGTCGGCATGCCCTACGTGAACCAGCGCTGGCTGGGCGGCATGCTCACCAACTTCTCCACCGTGCACAAGCGCCTCCAGCGGCTCAAGGAGCTGGAGTCGATGGAGCAGACCGGCGGCTTCCAGGGTTTCACCAAGAAGGAAATCCTGATGATGAACCGCGAGAAGGACAAGCTGGAGCGCACGCTCGGCGGTATCCGCGACATGTCCAAGGTGCCCAGCGCCGTGTGGATCGTGGACACCAAGAAGGAGCACATCGCCGTCGGCGAGGCGCGCAAGCTGAACATCCCGATCGTGGCGATCCTCGACACGAACTGCGACCCGGACGAGGTCGACTACCCGATCCCGGGCAACGACGACGCGATCCGCTCCGCCGCGCTGCTGACCAAGGTGGTGGCCGAGGCCGCCGCCGCCGGTCTGATGGCGCGCTCCGGTGCCCGCACCCAGGTCGCCGACGGCGCCGACAAGCCCGAGCCGGGCGCCGACGAGCCGCTGGCCGAGTGGGAGCAGGAGCTGCTGGTCGGTGCCGAGGCGACCGAGAAGCCCGCCGAGGGCTCCGAGGCCGTCCAGTCCTGATCGAGCCGCGCGCCGCGCTCCCCCTCGCCGGGGTGGCGCGGCGCGCGCACTCCAACGACCGCGCGTAAACCGCATAAGGAACGGATCCAGCACGATGGCGAACTACACCGCCGCTGACGTCAAGCGCCTCCGCGAGCTCACCGCCGCCGGCATGATGGACTGCAAGAAGGCGCTCGAGGAAGCCGACGGCGACTTCGACAAGGCGGTCGAGATCCTGCGCATCAAGGGTGCGAAGGACGTCGGCAAGCGCGCCGAGCGCACGACCTCCAACGGCCTGGTCGTGGCCGAGGACGGCGTGATGATCGAGCTGCGCTGCGAGACCGACTTCGTCGCCAAGAACGCCGACTTCCAGGAGCTCGCCTCCCGGATCGTGGCGGTCGCCAAGGCCACCCGCCCGGCCGACGTCGACGTCCTCAAGGCCGCCGACCTCGACGGCAAGGCCGTCGACGCGGTCGTCCAGGAGTTCTCCGCCAAGATCGGCGAGAAGCTGGAGCTGGCCAAGGTCGCCGTCTTCGACGGCAAGGTGACCACCTACCTGCACCGCCGCGCCGCCGACCTGCCGCCCGCCGTGGGCGTCGTGGTCGAGTACACCGGCGACAACGAGGAAGCCGCCCGCGGCGCCGCCATGCAGATCGCCGCGATGCGCCCCCGCTACCTCACCCGCGACGAGGTCCCGGCCGACGTGGTCGCCAACGAGCGCCGCATCGCCGAGGAGACCGCGCGCGAGGAGGGCAAGCCGGAGGCGGCGCTGCCCAAGATCGTCGAGGGTCGCGTGAACGGCTTCTTCAAGGACGTCGTGCTCCTGGAGCAGTCGTCGGTGACGGAGTCGAAGAAGACGGTCAAGGCCGTGCTGGACGAGGCCGGGGTCACCGTGACCCGCTTCGCCCGGTTCGAGGTCGGCCAGGCCTGATCCACGTGGGGGCGGGGTTGCGCGCTGGCGTCGCGACCCCGCCCTTGCCGTGTCCGAAGGAGGACCTGTGAGCGCAGAGGTAGACCACGAGCGCGGTGAGGACCCGGCCCACGGGTACCGGCGCGTGATGCTCAAGCTGGGCGGTGAGATGTTCGGCGGCGGCGGCGTCGGCGTCGACCCGGACGTCGTGCAGACCGTGTCCCGCCAGATCGCCGCGGTCGTCCGGACAGGGGCCCAGGTCGCCGTCGTCATCGGTGGCGGCAACTTCTTCCGCGGCGCCGAGCTGCAGCAGCGCGGCATGGACCGCAGCCGCGCCGACTACATGGGCATGCTCGGGACCGTCATGAACTGCCTCGCCCTCCAGGACTTCCTGGAGCGGGAGCACGGCATCGAGACGCGCGTGCAGACCGCCATCACCATGGGGCAGATCGCCGAGTCCTACATCCCGCGCCGCGCCATCCGCCACCTGGAGAAGGGGCGCGTCGTCATCTTCGGCGGCGGCGCCGGCATGCCCTACTTCTCCACCGACACGACCGCCGCGCAGCGCGCGCTGGAGATCGGCTGCGAGGTCGTGCTCATGGCCAAGGCCGTGGACGGCATCTACACCGCCGACCCCAAGGTCGACCCGGACGCCCTGATGTTCGACAACATCACCCACCGCGAAGTGCTCGAACGCGGTCTGAACGTGGCCGACGCGACCGCGTTCAGCCTGTGCATGGACAACAACATGCCGATCATGGTCTTCAACCTGCTCACCGAGGGGAACATCGCACGGGCCGTGCGCGGTGAGAAGATCGGGACGTTGGTGAGCACCCCCGGTGGTCGCCCGTCCTTCTAGACCTGCTGGGATTCGAGCCGAACTTCGCCACACCCTAGGGAGCCAGCCGTGATCGACGAGACCCTCCTCGACGCAGAGGAGAAGATGGAAAAAGCGGTGTCCGTGGCCAAGGAGGACCTGGCCTCGGTGCGTACCGGCCGCGCCACCCCCTCGATGTTCTCCCGCATCGTCGTCGAGTACTACGGTTCACCCACGCCGCTGAACCAGCTGGCCAGCGTCGCCATCCCCGAGGCCCGCATGGCCGTCATCAAGCCCTACGACCAGAGCCAGCTCAACTCGGTCGAGAAGGCCATCCGCGACTCCGACCTGGGCGTCAACCCCAGCAACGACGGCACCGTCATCCGCGTGGTGATCCCGCAGCTGTCCGAGGAGCGCCGCCGCGAGATGGTCAAGGTCGCCAAGGGCAAGGGCGAGGACGCCAAGGTCTCCATCCGCAACATCCGCCGCAAGGCCAAGGAGGAGCTGGACCGCCTGGTCAAGGACGGCGAGGTCGGCGAGGACGACGGCACCCGCGCCGAGAAGGAGCTGGAGAACGTCACCCACCGGTACGTGGCGCAGGTCGACGAGCTGGTCAAGCACAAGGAAGCCGAGCTGCTCGAGGTCTGAGCAGGTCGCACCCGGTGCGTCCGGCGCGCTTCGCGGGCCGCACGCCTTGCCCGGCCGGACGGCCGTGAACAGGAGCACAGCAGGTGTCAGTCGGCGGTGAGCGGGACGCGCCGGGGAAGAGCCCATCACGCGCGGGGCGCGACCTGCCCGCGGCCATCGCCGTGGGAGTCGGCCTCGGCGCGGTCATCCTGGTCGCCCTGCTGACGGTGCGCGAGCTGTTCATCGGCGTCGTGGCGGTCGCCGTCGCGGTGTCCACCTACGAGCTGGCGGGCGCGCTCAAGCGCGGCGCGGGCGTCCGGGTCGCGCTGGTGCCCGTGCTGCTGGGCGGGCAGGCCGCGGTGTGGCTGGCCTGGCCGCTGGAGCGCGCGGGCGTGCTGGGCGCGTTCGTGGTCACCATGCTCGTCTGCCTGATGTGGCGGCTCAAGGACGGCCCGGACGGCTACCTGCGGGACGTCACCGCGTCGGTGTTCACCGTGGCCTACGTCGCGGTGTTCGCCTCCTTCGCGGTCATGCTGGTGGTGCCGGACGACGGCGTGTTCCGCGTCCTGGCGTTCCTCATCGGCGTCGTGCTGTCCGACACCGGCGGCTACGTGGCCGGCGTCCTGTTCGGCAAGCACCCCATGGCCCCCACCATCAGCCCCAAGAAGTCCTGGGAGGGTTTCGCGGGCTCGATGGTGGCGGGCATGGTCGGCGGCGCCCTCACCCTCGACCTGATGCTGGGCGGCCAGTGGTGGCAGGGCGCGCTGTTCGGCGCCGCCATCGTCGTCACGGCCACGGCGGGCGACCTGGTCGAGTCGCTGATCAAGCGGGACCTCGGGATCAAGGACATGGGCACGCTGCTCCCCGGGCACGGCGGCCTGATGGACCGGATGGACTCGCTGCTGCCCTCGGCCGTGGTGTCCTGGCTGCTGCTCCAGGCGTTCCTGCCCGCATAGCCCTCACCCCACCCGGTCGCCCGCGTCGACCAGCGAGAACAGCGCGCCGAACGGGTCGCGCACGACCGCGGTGCGCCCGTGCGGCGCGTCGAACGGCGGCACCTCCACCCGGCCGCCCAGGGCCACCGCGCGCTCGGCGGACGCGTCCGCGCCCACCCCCGGGTCGACGCCGAAGTACACCATCCAGTGCGACGGCACCCCGGCCGGGAACCCCGCGCCCACCCGCAGCCGCCCCACGGCCTCCGCGCCATCCTTGGACCACGTCTTGTAGTCGAACGCCCCGCCGTCGCCGAGCTGCCGCTCCTCGTAGCCGAACAGCGCGCCGTAGAACCGGTCGGCGGCCCCGGCGTCCCGCGTGGTCAGCTCGGCCCAGTTCAGCGCCCCCGGCCTGCTCGTGGCCGCCGCGGCGCCCGTGACCTGCCGGAACCCGACCACCGCGCCCGTCGGGTCGGCGGTCAGCAGCACGCGGCTCGCGCCGGGCGCCTCCAGCGGGCCCGCGACGACCTCCCCGCCCAGCTCGGGCACTCGCGCCGCGACCTCCTCGACGTCGGCCGCGTGCAGGTGCAGCAGCCAGCCGGGCGGCACGCCCTCGGCGCTCTCGAAGACGCCCGCGACCGGCTCGCCGCCGTGCCGGGCGACGGTGTAGCCGTGGTGGTGCGGGTCGAGGACCACCTCGTAGGTCCAGCCGAGCAGCCGGGCGTAGAACTCCCGGCTGGCGGCCGGGTCCTCCGACGAGACCTCCACCCAGGCGGGTGTTCCGGGGGTTGGCATGGCGCCCTCCTCGCACAGGTGTTCGAATCCGTGCGAGCACCGTACGCCGGGGGTACGACAGAACGGCCCGTCAGCCGGTCGCGGCGCGGTCGTACCAGGCCAGGACCCGCAGGGCGCGCAGGGTGTTCCACCTGCTCGGCCCGCCGTCGCCGCCGTCGAGGGGGAAGTGGACCGCGCCCGGGTGGGTGTTCTCCAGCGGCCACGTGCCGTCGGGCCGCCGCTTCGACCGCACCACGTCGACCGCCTCGGCCAGCTCCGGGACCGGGGCGTGCCCGGCGGCGCGGAAGTGCTCCAACCCCCGCAGCACGTCGTAGTGCCACCAGGTCGGGAACGAGAACTCCAGCCAGGCGGGCTCGACCACCTCCCCGGTGCCCAGCCGCCGGAACAGCCGCCTGCGCAGCAGGTACCCCTCGCCGCGCCGGCGGGCCGCCACCGACCCCGCCGAGCCGCCGGTGGCCCGCTCGTGCTCCAGCAGCCCCTCGACCACGCAGATCGTCGTGTGGAACGACGAGCGCACCGACCCGCGCTCGGCCTCGCAGTTCCAGCCGCCGTCGGCCAGCTGCTCGCCGACCAGCCGCTCGACCAGGTCGTCGACGTCCACGCCGAAGTACGCGCCGACCGCGGTGGTCCGCCCGTTGATGCACGGCTCGACCTCGCCGGCGAAGAACGGCTGCCCGTCGTGCTCCCACCGGCAGTTGTCCCGCACCAGCGCCACCGCCTCGCGCACCCGCGCGTCGGCCGGGTCGACGCCCAGGTCCCGCAGGAGCGTCAACGCCGGCAGGGTCGAGGTCCACGGCTGGCCGGCGGAGAAGTCGCCGCGAAAGTCCGCGGGGAAGCACGCGCCGCCGGCCCACCGCCCGTCCTCGTCGCGCAGCGCGAGCAGCCGGGCGCCCCAGCCCTCGGTGGCGACCCGGGCCCGTTCGGCGGTCACCTGCCCGGGGGACGCGTCGGTCAGGTCCCGCAGCACCTGCCACCGCAGGGCCGGGTCGGCGTCGAGCAACCACTCGATCGTGGCGGCATCGGGATGGGCGGTCATGCGCCGGCGGGCCTCACTCGTCGTTCGGGTCGTCGATCCGCGCGCCGATGTCGTCGTCGGTCAGCGGGGTGGCGCGGGACGGGTCGATCACCGAGAACACCGCGCCGGAGTGGTCGGCCACCACGGTGATCCGCCCGAACGGCGTGTCGTAAGGCTCCACGGTGACCCGCCCGCCCAGCTCCAGGACCCGGGTGGCCACCGAGTCGGTGCCGATCTCGGGCGCGGCGGTGAAGTAGACCATCCAGTGCGGCGGGGTGCCCGGCTCGAACGCCCGGCCCATCCGCTGCCGGCCCAGCACGGTGTGCCCCTGGATCGCCCACAGCGTGTAGTCGACGGCTTGGCCGTCACCGATCTGGGTGACTTCGAACCCGCACAGCTCGTGGAAGAACTCGTCCGCCAGCTGCCCGTCGCGGGTGTTCAGCTCGGCCCACGCGTAGGCGCCGTGCCCGTCGGTGCCGAACAGCCAGTCGGGGCCCGCGCGGCGGAAGCCGATCACCGCGCCGGTCGGGTCGGCGAGCAGGGTGACCTGCTCGGTCGGCTCGCCGAGCAGCGTGCCGCCCAGCGCGTGCGCCTTCTCGGCGGTGGCCCGGGCGTGCGGGGTGTTCAGGTAGAGCGTCCACGCGCTGGCCCGCGGCGCGGCGACCAGCTCGGCCACCGGCAGGCCGTCGACCACGGCGACCGTGCGGCCGTCGACGTCGGAGTAGTACCAGCCGAACAGGCCGGTGTAGAAGTCGACGGTGGCCTGGAGGTCGGTGGTGGCGAGGTCCACCCAGCACGGCGCGCCGTGGTGCATCTCGGCCAAAGCGGGAGAATTCGGGACGATCGACACCACATACCTCCTGGCAGGCGGGGATTCGATCAACCTACGGCTCTAGAGTCGTCCCGTGAAGGGATTCGTCCGCGCGGCCCTGGCCGCCGTGCGCCCGGCCGACGTGCTGCCGAGCCCGAACATCTGGCACTGGCCCGAGGTCTACGAGGTCGAGAACCGCGCCCAGGACGCGGGCGGCGCGATCTGGGCCGCGCTGCGCGAGGAGTGCGACTGGACCGGCCGGGACGTGGTCGACGTGGGCTGCGGCGACGGGTTCCACCTGCCGGTGTTCGCCGCCGACGCGCGCTCGGTGACCGGGGTCGAGCCGCATCGCCCGTTGGTGGAACGCGCCCGGGCCCGGGTGGCCGACCTGCCCAACGCCGAGGTGGTCGCCGGCCCGGCCCAGCGGCTGCCGCTGCGCGACGGGAGCGCCGACCTCGTGCACGCCCGCACGGCCTACTTCTTCGGCCCCGGCTGCGAGCCGGGCATCCGCGAGGCGGAGCGCGTGCTGCGGCCCGGCGGCGCGCTGGCGGTCGTGGACCTGGACGGCCTGGCCCCGCCCTACGGGCCGTGGCTGTGCGCGGACGAGCCCCGCTACGACCCGGTGGCGGTGGAGCGGTTCTTCGCCGACCGGGGGTTCTCGCTGCGGCGCGTGCGCGCGCTGTGGCGGTTCGAGCGGCGGTCGGACCTGGAGGCGGTGCTGCGCATCGAGTTCTCCGGCCCGGTCGCGGAGCGCGCCATCGCCGAGACGCCCGGCCTGGCCTTCGAGGTGGGGTACCGGGTCCACGTCCGGCGCAGGCCCGCCGGGCTCGTGCTGCCCTGAGCGCCCGACCCGAGGGGCCGCCCTGAGGGGCGGCGGTGGGAGCGCGCACCTAGGATTGGCGCCCGTGGAGCAGAGGAACGCGCGCAGGTTGGGTCGGCAGGTCGGCGTGGTCGGGCTGGGCTGCTGGCAGCTCGGCGCGGACTGGGGTCAGGTCGAGGAGTCCGACGCGCTGGCGGTGCTGCACGCCGCCGCGGACACCGGCGTGGACTTCTTCGACACCGCCGACGTCTACGGCGACGGCCGCAGCGAGACCCTGGTGGGCAAGTTCCTGCGCGAGCGCGGGGACGCCGGCATCACCGTGGCCACCAAGATGGGCCGCCGGGTCGACCAGGTGCCGGAGAACTACTCCAGGGAGAACTTCCTGGCCTGGAACGACCGGTCGCGCGCCAACCTCGGCGTGGACACCCTGGACCTGGTCCAGCTGCACTGCCCGCCGACGCCGGTGTACTCCACCGACGAGGTGTTCGACGCGCTCGACGAGATGGTCGAGGCCAAGCGGGTCGCCGCCTACGGCGTGAGCGTGGAGACCGCCGAGGAGGCGCTGACCGCGATCGCCCGGCCCAACGTGGCCAGCGTCCAGATCATCCTCAACGCCTTCCGGCTCAAGCCGCTGGAGCGGGTGCTGCCCGCGGCGGCGGAGGCCGGCGTGGCGGTCATCGCCCGCGTGCCGCTGGCCTCGGGCCTGCTGTCGGGCAAGTACACCCGGTCGACCGAGTTCGGCGCGGACGACCACCGCAACTACAACCGCAACGGCGACGCGTTCGACGTCGGCGAGACGTTCTCCGGCGTGCCGTACGAGGTCGGCCTGGAGGCGGTGGAGCGGCTGCGGCCGCTGGTGCCCGCCGGGGCGACCATGGCCCAGTTCGCGCTGCGGTGGATCGTCGACCAGCCCGGCGTCACCGTGGTCATCCCCGGCGCCCGCAACGCCGACCAGGCGCGGGCCAACTCGGCGGCCGCGGACCTCGCCCCGCTGCCCGAGGACGTGCGGAACGAGGTGCGCGCGGTCTACGACGAGCTGGTCCGGCCGCTGGTCCACGACCGCTGGTAGGTCTCGAAGCCGCCGCCCCGGGGGACGTCCCCCGGGGCGGCGGCTTTTTCCGGCGTCACTCGTCCGTGTCGTCCTCGACGTCCAGCTCGCCCAGGATCGCGTAGAGCCTGCGGCGGGCCTCGTCGAGGACCGCGACGGCCCGGGACTTCTGCTCGCGCGTGCCCGCGTAGGCCATTTGCTGCATCGCCGCGCCCAGGTTGCGCGAGGCGGTGAGCAGCTTGAGGACCTCGCCGTCCAGCTCGTCGTTGACCTGCTGCCACGGCGGCGTGCCCTCGTGCTTGGCGGCCTCCGCGCGACCGGTCTCGGTGAGCGTGAACAGCTTCTTGCCGCCCGCCTCCTCGTCGACGGAGACCAGGCCCTCGTCGGCCAGCAGCTGGAGGGTCGGGTAGACCGAGCCGGGGCTGGGCCGCCAGAGGCCGTCGGTGCGGCGGCCGATCTCCTGGATCATCTCGTAGCCGTGCATCGGCCGCTCGACCAGCAGCGTCAGCACCGCCACGCGGACGTTGCCCTTCCGCTGCCTGCCGCGACCGTGGCCGCGGCCGTGCCCCGGGAAGCCCGGTGGCTCGGGCGGGAACGGCGCGTCCGGCGGGAGCGGGAAGCGGCCGCGGAAGCCGCCGCCGAACCGCGGGTCACCGCCGCGCTCGCGGAGGTGGTGCAGGCGGTGCTGGAGGTGTTCGTGGTGGAAACGCATCGTTGACTCCTGTCGTCGATCGGTCTTGACGTATCTACGATATATCGGAACCGATCGCGATGCAACGGTGAAGGACACTCCGCGGGCGTGGGACACTGGAAGTGCCATGACTGCTCTCCCCCTCGTCTTCGACGCGCCCAAGCGCGGCCTGCCGCCGCGCCACCTCGCCGATCTCTCCGCCGACCAGCGCAGGGAGGCGGTGGTGGCGCTCGGCGAGAAGCCGTTCCGCGCCGCGCAGCTGTCGAACCACTACTTCAGCCGGCTCACCGTCGACCCCGACGCGATGACCGACATCCCGGCCGACGCGCGGACCAGGCTCGTCGACGACCTCATGCCGCCGCTGTGGACCGAGCTGCGCAGCGTCGAGGCCGACGGCGGCACCACGCGCAAGACGCTGCTGCGCGCCCACGACGGCACGCTGGTCGAGAGCGTGCTCATGCGCTACCCGGACCGGGCGACGCTGTGCATCTCGTCACAGGCCGGCTGCGGCATGGCGTGCCCGTTCTGCGCCACCGGCCAGGGCGGCCTGACCCGCAACCTGTCCACCGCGGAGATCGTCGACCAGGTGCGCCGCGGCGCGGCGGCCATGCGCGACGGCGAGCTGCCGGGCGGGCCCGGGCGCCTGTCGAACATCGTGTTCATGGGCATGGGCGAGCCGCTGGCCAACTACAAGCGGGTGGTCGAGGCGATCCACCGCATCTGCGACCCGGCGCCCGCGGGGCTGGGGATCTCGCAGCGGTCGGTGACCGTGTCCACGGTCGGGCTGGTGCCCGCGATCCGGAAGCTGACCGAGGAGAACCTCCAGGTCAGGCTGGCCGTCTCGCTGCACACGCCGGACGACGAGCTGCGCGACACGCTGGTGCCGGTCAACACCCGGTGGAAGGTCGCCGAGGTGCTGGAGGCGGCCCGCGGGTACGCGGACAAGACCGGCCGCCGGGTCTCGATCGAGTACGCGCTGATCCGGGACGTCAACGACCAGCCGTGGCGCGCCGACCTGCTGGGGAAGACCCTGCGGAGGCACCTGGGCCAACTGGTGCACGTCAACGTCATCCCGCTGAACCCCACGCCGGGGTCGAAGTGGGACGCCTCGCCCAAGCCGGTGGAGCGCGAGTTCGTCCGCCGGGTCAACGACCAGGGCGTGGCCTGCACCGTGCGCGACACCAGGGGCCAGGAGATCGCCGCGGCCTGCGGCCAGCTCGCCGCCGAGGGCTGAGCCCGGGGAAACCGCTGGTCGACCGATCTGCGGCGCGCCTACCGCGCCCCTGTCGAAAGGGGACGTCCGCAGGTCGGCGCCGGCGCGTGCCCGTCGGCCACGTGCGCTCGGGGCGCGACGAGTGCCGGGTGGTCCGCCCGATCGCGCACGCCCCGCCGCACGAGGGCCACCGCGGCGTGCGGCTCACCGTGGACAACGCCCCGGAGCCGGCGATGGCCCGGGAACCGGCGGCCCGCTCCCCGCGCACCCCGGTCCACCTGCCGCTGCGCCGGCTGGTCGAGGAGTGCCCCGGCACCTGCACGAGGAACCCGGCACGCACTGCTGCGCCGAGATGGCCGGTGGCAGCGGGTGCACGTCGGGTACTGCGACGTGCACCGGGTCGCCGCGCCCCGCTAGTCCTTCACCTCGCGCAGCTTCCCCGTGGCCACGTCGAACACGAAGCCGCGGACCGAGTCCTTCACCGGCACGAACGGGCTGTTGCGGATGCGCGCCACCGACTGCCGCACGTCCTCGTCCACGTCGGTGAACGCCTCCGCCGCCCACGTCGGCTTCACGCCCACCTCGTCCTGGATCGACCGCTTGAACCCGTCGTCGGTGAAGGTGAGCATGCCGCAGTCGGTGTGGTGGATCAGGATCACCTCGCGCGTGCCCAGCAGGCGCTGGCTGATCGCCAGGGACCGGATCTCGTCCTCGGTCACCACGCCGCCCGCGTTGCGGATGACGTGCGCCTCGCCCTCGTTGAGCCCGAGCACCCGGTAGACGTCGATGCGCGCGTCCATGCACGCCACCACGGCGACCCCCTTGGACGGCGGCAGGGGCAGCGGGCCGGAGAACTGCTCGGCGTACGCGGCGTTGTTGGCCAGGAGTTCGTCGGTGACGCTCATGACGCGAGTCCTCTTCTACTATGAGTAGCACCGCGACTGCGGTGGGTGAGGACGAGCCAATCGCCGCATGCGCACGCGGGCAAGCGGTGTTCAGCGGGTGGGACCGAATGGCCGGTTACCACCCAGCCGTTGGTCCACCGACCCGCACGGGTGGGCTCAGCGCCGCCAGGACGTCCGGCTGCGCACCTGGAGCCAGATCAGGCCCAGCGCCATGGCCACGCCCACCGCGATGACCCACACGTTCTCGACCCGGCCCCGGTGGTTGCCGATCAGCAGCGAGAACACCGCGAGGGTGGACAGCCAGCCCGCGATCCTGATGCCCTTGGGGAAGGTGCCGTGCCAGCCCCACTCGGCCGACGGCTCGTCGTGGGGGTCGACCGCCGGACGCCTGTCCAGCTCAGAGGACGAAGACACAGCCGCACGACCTTCCTGCCCGATCACGTTCACGTTCGCCGCCATCGTCGCACACCACCGCTCCGGATGAGACGTGAGGTGCGCGGCACCGCCGCGGCGTCTACCCTCGGCCCTCGCGCCGGTCCGCACCGCACCCAGCCCGTCGAACCACGGCTCGGCGCTGCCCAAAAGGCGCGACGGACCAGGAAAGGCGACCAGGTTGACCGACGAGCCGGTCCACGGCTTCCACCCGGCCGAGGAACGCATGCCCGACACCTTCGCCCCCGTCGAGGTCGGGCTGCACGGCGTCACCAAGCGCTTCGCGGACCAGACGGCCGTGGACGGGATCACGCTGCGGGTGCACGAGGGCGAGTTCTTCTCGGTGCTCGGCCCCTCCGGCTGCGGGAAGACGACGCTGCTGCGCATGATCGCCGGCTTCGAGCACCCGACCGCGGGCAGGATCGAGCTGGACGGCGTGGACATGGTGGGCGTCCCGCCCTACCGGCGGGACGTCAACACCGTCTTCCAGTCCTACGCCCTGTTCCCGCACATGTCGGTGTGGGACAACGTCGCCTACGGGGTGAGGCGCAAGGGCGTGCGCGGCACGGAGCTGAAGAAGGTGGTCGGTGAGCACCTGGAACTGGTTCGACTCCAGCAGTACGCCAAGCGGCGGCCGGCGCAGCTGTCCGGCGGCCAGCAGCAGCGGGTCGCCATCGCCCGCGCCCTCGCCGCGGGACCCCGCCTCCTCCTGCTCGACGAGCCGCTGGGCGCGTTGGACGCGGTGCTGCGCAAGGAGCTCCAGATCGAACTGATGCGCATCCAGCGCGAGGTCGGCACGACGTTCCTGTACGTCACGCACGACCAGGAGGAGGCGCTGGTGCTGTCGCACCGCATCGCGGTGATGAACGCCGGGCGCCTGGAGCAGGTCGGCTACCCGGAGGACGTCTACGAGCGCCCGGCGACCCGGTTCGTGGCCGGGTTCATCGGCACCTCCAACATCCTCGACGCGCGGGTCTCCGGCGTGGACGGCGGCTGGGCGCTGCTCGACGCGCCGGGCGTGACCGGCCTGCGGGCACCGCTGCACCGGCGGGTGGTCCGGCACGGGCAGCGGGTCGCGGCGACCGTGCGCCCGGAGAAGGTGCACCTGCACGACCTGGACGACGACCCGCCGGCCGGCTGGTGCGTGCTCACCGGCACCGTCCGCGACGTCGTCTACACCGGTGTGTCCACGCAGTACGCGGTGGACGTGCCCGGCGGGGCGGGGCTGGTCGCGTTCGCGCAGAACACCCGCCGCGTCGCCGACGCGGGCTCGCCCGGACAACCCGTGCGCATGGCCTGGGACCCCGATTTCACCGTGCTGCTGGAGAGCGCTGATGACTGAGAAGAACCTCCGGATCGCCCGTTTGTGGGACGTCGACACCGCTCGGGTGACGCGCCGGACGATGCTGCGCTCCACCGCGTTCTTCGCGCTGGCCGCCACCGGCGCGTGCGGCGTGGGCAGCGCGCCGAGCGGCCCGAGCACCACCCCCTCCACGAAGGTCAGGGCGACCAACGCGCAGGCCGAGCCGAAGCTGAACTTCTACAACTGGACCGACTACATCGCGCCGGACACCCTGTCGGGCTTCACCGAGGCGTCCGGCGTCGAGGTCACCTACGACAACTTCAGCACCAACGACGAGATGGAGGCCAAGATCGCCTCCGGCGCGGCGGGCTACGACCTCGTGGTGCCCAGCGACAACTTCCTGCGCCGGTTCCTGCGCTCCGGCCTGCTCTCGCCGCTCGACCACGACCTGCTGCCCAACCTGAAGAACCTGGGGAAGCGGTTCACCGAGGCCGACTACGACCCGGGCAACCAGTACTCCGTGCCGTGGGCCTGGGGCACCACGGGCCTGGCCTACTCCACCTCCCAGCTGGGCGAGGTGACCGGGTTCTCCGCCTACGACCTGGCCGCCGCGCGGGGCCGCGCCACGATCCTGGACGAGGCCCGCGACGGCCTGGCCGTGGGGCTGCTGGTGCTCGGGCACGACCCGAACACCTCCGACGAGAAGCAGCTCGCCGAGGCGGTGACCGCGCTGCTGGAGCTGAAGAAGAAGCTCGGCCAGATCACCTCCGACGTGATCGAGCCGCTGACCTCCGGCCAGGTGCCGCTCGCGCAGGCGTACTCCGGCGACGCCTTCCAGGCCCGCGACACCAACCCCGACGTCGCCTACGCCATCCCCGCCGAGGGCGGTCTGTCCTACGTGGACCTGCTGTGCGTGCCCAAGGACGCGCCGCACGCCGAGAACGCGCACAAGTTCATCAACTACGTGCTGGAGCCCGAGGTCGGCGCGGCGCTGGCCAACGCCATCCGCTACGGCAGCCCCAACGAGGCCGCCAAGCCGCTCATCGAGCCGGACCTGCTGAACGACCCGCTGGTCTACCCCTCGGACGAGCAGCTGGCCAAGCTGCCGTTCACCAAGGACCTCGGCCCGGAGGCGGAGGCCCGCTACGCCGACGCCTGGACCAGGGTCAAGACCGGCTGATGGCACGTCCCCGCTGGCTCGTCGCCACCGGTCTGCTCGCGCCGACCGGGCTGTGGCTGGGCCTGTTCCTGATCGCGCCCCTGGCGCTGGTGGTGCAGTTCAGCTTCGCCACCCGCGACACGGGCGTGGCGCGGGCGGTGCTGCCGTGGACCGCGCAGGCGTACGCGACCGCGCTGGACCCGGCGTTCCTGCCGATCTTCGGCCGCACCCTGG
This sequence comes from Saccharothrix syringae, assembly GCF_009498035.1. Lineage (NCBI taxonomy): Bacteria > Bacillati > Actinomycetota > Actinomycetes > Pseudonocardiales > Pseudonocardiaceae > Saccharothrix > Saccharothrix syringae. The sequence goes on along the minus strand of NZ_CP034550.1, from coordinate 9,456,619 downwards.
CCTACGCGGGCGCCACCACGGTGCTGTGCCTGCTGCTGGGCTTCCCGCTGGCGTGGTTCACCGCCCGGCACGGCGGCCGGTACCGGACCGCGCTGCTGGCGGCCGTGCTGGTGCCGTTCTGGTCCAGCTACCTGGCCCGGATCTACGCGTGGAAGGCGCTGCTGGACGGCGAGGGCCTGGTCAACACCCTGCTCGGCTACGTCGGCCTGGACCGCGAGGGCGGGTTCCTGCTCACCCACGCCGCCGTGGTGCTGGGCCTGACCTACGGGTTCCTGCCCTTCATGGTGCTGCCGCTGTACGTGGCGTGCGAGCGGTTCGACCACCGCCTGGTGGAGGCGTCCCACGACCTCGGGCACGGGCGCGCGTCGACCTTCCTGCGGGTGGTGCTGCCGGGCGTGGCGCCGGGCGTGCTGGCCGGGTCGCTGCTGGTCCTGGTGCCCTCGGCGGGCGACTTCGTGACGCCGCGGCTGCTCGGCGGGGTCGAGCAGTCGACCTTCGGCAGCGTGATCGACGACCAGTTCCGCGGCGGCAACAACTGGCCGCTCGGGTCGGCGATGGCGGTGCTGCTGCTGGTGCTGGTGGTGGTCGTGCTGGTGCTGCGCGGCCGGCGCGGGGAGGACGTGCTGTGACCCGGCGGCCGTGGGTGCTCGGCGGCGTGGCCGGGCTGGTGTTCCTGTTCCTGTACGCGCCGATCGCGTGGCTGGCGCTGGTGTCGTTCAACGACTCCCGGTCGCTGAGCCGGATCACCGGGCTGTCCACGCGCTGGTACGCCCGGCTCTTCGAGGACGACCGGGTGCTCCAGGCGCTGGGCCTGTCCCTGCGCCTGGCGCTGACCAGCGCCCTGGTCTCCACCGCGATCGGCACGCTGGCCGCGTTCGGCCTGCGGCGGGCGTTCCCGGGGCGCGGCCCGTGGACGGTGCTGCTGAGCCTGCCGCTGGTGGTGCCCGAGGTGGTGCTGGGCGTGGCGCTGCTGGGGTTCTGCGTGAAGCTCGCGGGCATCCCGCTGGGCTTCGGCGCGCTGCTGGCCGCGCACGTGGCGTTCTCGCTCAGCTTCGTGGTCGTGGTGGTGCGGTCCCGGGTCGCGGGCATGGACGCGCGGCTGGAGGAGGCCGCCGCGGACCTCGGCGCGAGCCCGCTGGTGGCGTTCCGCACGGTCACCTGGCCGCTGGTGGCACCGGCGGTGGCGGCGGGCGCGGCGTTCGCGTTCCTGCTGTCGTTCGACGACGTGGTGACGTCGAGCTACCTGACCGGCGTCGGCTCCACCACGCTGCCGGTGTTCGTCTACGCGCAGGCGAGCAAGCGGGGCGTGTCGCCGGAGATCGTGGCGCTGTCCACGCTGCTGGTGGCGGTGAGCGCGCTGCTGCTGGTCGCCGGTGTGCTGGCGGCCGCCTGGCGGGCCCGCAGAACCGGCACCGCGTCAACTTTCGTCGAGGCCGGCCGCGACCGATGAACGCAGACGGCACCGCGGTGCTTGGCTACCGTGGGCGCCCGTGACCTCTGTCGTGCAGCGGTTCCGGCTCGACCTGCCGGACCTCCGGGACGCGCCCGCGGCGTTCCTGCGGGACCACGCCGAGCGCCTGGGCGGGATCACCCGGTGGCGCGCGGGCCGCGAGGTGGTCGCGGTGCTGGTGCTGCTCGTGCTGGACGTGTTCCCCGGCCTGATCGGCGGCTACACCGAGCTGCCGGCGTGGGCGGTGGCGGTCATGGCCGTGGGCTACACGGCGCTGTACCTGCTGCGGCTGCTGTTCCCGGCGGTGGCCCTGCTGGCCGCCACGTGGGTGGTGTTCAGCGCCGAGCACGGCGGCATCGCGCTGGTCATCATGCTGGCCTACGCGGCGGGCTACCGGGTGGTGCCGTGGCAGCGGGCGCTGCTCACCGCGGTGCTCGCGCTGGCGCTGCACATCCTGGCCTGGGACGTGTCCACCCCGGGCCTGTCCGGGCCGTTCGGGTCGTGGGTGATGCTGACCGTGTACGGCATGGTCGTCGCGCTGCCGTTCCTGGTCGGCCGGTACGCCGCGCAGCGCCACGCGCTGGTGGCGGCGTTGCAGGAGCGCGAGGAGCGCGAGGTGCGCGAGCGGCGGATGGTCTCGCGCCAGGTGCGGCTGCGCGAGCGCAACCGGATCGCGCAGGACATGCACGACAGCCTCGGCCACCGGCTCAGCCTGATCTCCGTGCACGCGGGCGCGCTGGCGCTGGACACCGGGCTCGGCGAGCGCCAGCGCGAGGCGGTCCAGGTGCTGCGCAGCGCGGCGCTGACCGCCATGGAGGAGCTGCGCGGCGTCATCGGCGTGCTGCGGCGCACCGAGGAGCCCGAGGAGGACCACGTCCGGGGCACCGTGGACGCGATCGACGAGCTGGTCGAGGGCGCGCGGCGGGCCGGGGTGCGGGCGGGGCTGGTGCGCGGCGGGCAGCCGGTGCCGCTGCCCGCGAAGGTCAGCCACGCCGCGTACCGCATCGCCCAGGAGGGCCTGACCAACGCCAGCAAGCACGCGCCGGGCGCGGGCGTGCGGGTGACCGTGAAGTACGAGCCGGACGCGCTGGTGGTGGAGGTCCGCAACGACCCGCCGCCGGTCCGGCGGCCCAAGGGCGCCGGGTTCGGCCTGGTCGGCCTGGGCGAGCGGGTGCGGTTGGCGGGCGGGATGCTGCACGTCGGCGAGCTGCCGGCCGGCGGGTTCCGGATCGCGGCCGTGCTGCCCTACGAGGACACCGCCGCGGCGGGCGACGAACCCGCCGACGAGCCCGCCGAGGACCTGGTCGAGCCCGCCCGCCCGGCCGGCATCCGCAAGTGGGCGGGCGTCGGCTCGATCCTGCTGGCCGGGGTCGTGGTGGTCGTGGTGGTCGGCGGCTACACCTGGATCGGCAGCCAGCCCGTGACCAAGGTCGTCGACCGGGAGCTGTTCGACTCCATCGAGGTGGGCCAGTCGCAGGCCGAGGTGGTCGCGCGGCTGCCCGGCGGCGCCGAACCGCCCCTGGGCGACGTCCGGTCGGACGCGGCGCCCGAGCCCGCCGGCGCGGAGTGCCGCTACCTGGTGGCCGACGAGCAGAGCTACAGCTCGCAGGCCACCAGGATCGTGCGGTTCTGCTTCGCCGGCGGGAAGCTGGTCGAGAAGAACACCCACCTGCAGGGGATGTGAGCGTTGATCCGGGTCCTCATCGCCGACGACGAACCGCTGATGCGCGCGGGCATCAAGGCCATCCTCGGCACCGCCGACGACATCGAGCTGGTCGCCGAGGTGGGTGACGGGCGGGAGGCCGTGCGGGTGGCGCAGGAGCGGCGGGTGGACGTCGCCGTGCTCGACATCCGCATGCCGCGGCTGGACGGGCTGGCCGCGGCGCGCGAGCTGCGGTCGGTGGCGCCCTCGGTGCGGGTCGTGGTGCTGACCACGTTCGGCGAGGACGACAACATCGTCCGGGCGCTGTCGGACGGCGCGGCCGGGTTCCTGCTCAAGGACTCGGCGCCGGAGGAGCTGCTGCGGGCGGTGCGCGCGGTGCACGCGGGCGAGGCGTACCTGTCGCCCATGGTGACCAGCCGGGTGGTCGGGATGGTCGCCCAGGTGGGCCAGCCGCGCCGGCAGGAGGCGGTGCGCCAGGTGGCGGGGCTGACCGAGCGCGAGGTCGAGGTGCTGGCCCTGCTGGGGCTGGGCATGTCGAACGCGGACGTGGGGCAGCGGCTGCACATGAGCGAGGCGACCGTGAAGACCTACGTGAGCAGGCTGCTGGCGAAGCTGGGGCTGACCAACCGGGTGCAGGCGGCGCTGCTGGCCCGGGACGCCGGGTTGGCGGGGTGACGCAAGCGTTTGCGGACCGGGTGGCGAGGGCGTTGACCAGGCCGGTTCGGCCGTGAACGCGGCGCGACCCCCGTCGACGAGGGGGTCGACGGGGGTCGCGCTTCAGGGTTCAAGCCCGCCCGGGTGGGCGGTCAAGCGTCAAGCCCTGGCACGGTTGCCGGTCACCAGCCGGTAGACGCCGAGCACGATCAGCGAGCCGAGGATGGCCAGCAGCCACGTGCTCAGGTCGAAGAACGAGTTGATGTCGGACCCGAAGATCGCGCGGCCGACGAAGCCGCCGATGATGGCGCCGACGATGCCGAGCAGCATCGTGATGATGATGCCACCGGGGTCCCGACCAGGCATGATGGCCTTGGCGATGGCACCCGCGATCAGGCCGAGAATGATCCAACCCAAGATGCCCACGGGGGCTCTCCTTCCTGAAGGCCGCGGCGGGCGGATCCGTCGCGGCGCTTGATCGGGGAGTGCCCACGTTCGAGTGAGAAAACGCGCTAGTTATCGTTCTGTTATCAAACCACCGCCGTGACCGAGTCCGGGGCGCCCCGGACGGCTTGGGGGCGTCCGGGACAATGGCGCGTGATGAGCACACCACGCACCGTCCTGGTCCTCGGGTCCACCGGCTCGATCGGCACCCAGGCCCTCGACGTCATCGCCGCCAACCGGGACCGCTTCGCCGTCGCCGGGCTGGCCGCCGGGGGCGCGGACCCGGCCACCCTGGCCGCGCAGGCCGTCGAGCACGGGGTCGAGGCCGTCGCGGTCGCGCGGGCCACCGCGGTCGAGGACGTCACCCTCGCCCTCTACGCCGAGGCGCAGAAGCGCGGCTACTCGCGCGGGCGGTTCAAGCTGCCGCGCGTGCTGGCGGGTCCCACCGCGATGACCGACCTGGTCGACTCCACCCCGGCGGACGTGGTGCTCAACGGCATCACCGGCTCCATCGGGCTGGAGCCGACGCTGCACGCGCTGGCCACCGGCGCGACCCTGGCCCTGGCCAACAAGGAGTCGCTGATCGCGGGCGGCCCGCTGGTGCTCAGGGCCGCGAAGCCGGGGCAGCTCGTGCCGGTCGACTCCGAGCACTCCGCGCTGGCCCAGTGCCTGCGCGGCGGCCGGTCCGACGAGGTCGCCCGGCTGGTGCTCACCGCCTCCGGCGGCCCGTTCCGCGGCCGCACCCGCGACGGGCTGGCCGGCGTGACCGCGGGCGAGGCCCTGGCCCACCCCACGTGGTCGATGGGCCCGGTCATCACGGTCAACTCGGCCACCCTGGTCAACAAGGGCCTGGAGCTGATCGAGGCGCACCTGCTCTTCGGGGTGCCGTACGACCGCGTCGACGTGGTCGTGCACCCGCAGTCGGTGATCCACTCGATGGTGACCTTCACCGACGGCTCCACGCTGGCCCAGGCCAGCCCGCCCGACATGCGCCTGCCGATCGCGCTGGCCCTGGGCTGGCCCGACCGCGTCCCGGGCGCCGCGTCCGCGTGTACCTTCGACGTGGCAACCGCCTGGACGTTCGAGCCGCTGGACGACGAGACCTTCCCGGCGGTGCGGCTGGCCAGGCAGGCGGGCTCCGGCGGGGGTTGCCTGCCGGCCGTCTACAACGCCGCCAACGAGGAGGCCGTAGCGGTCTTCCTCGCCGGTGGCACGCCGTTCACCTCCATCGTGGACACTGTCGAGCGGGTGCTGGCGGAGGCGGGCGGCTGGGCGCGGGAACCGGCGGACGTCGCCGAGGTGCTCGCGGCGGAGCAGTGGGCCCGGGTACGGGCACGGGAACTCGTGGCCACCTCGGTGGGCTCGCGGGAAGGACTGGGCTGACAGTGGTCTACTTTTTCGGCATCCTGCTGTTCGCGCTGCTCATCGGCATCTCCATCGCGCTGCACGAGCTGGGCCACCTGGGCACCGCGAAGATGTTCGGGATGAAGGTCACCCGCTACTTCATCGGGTTCGGCCCCAAGATCTTCTCGTTCCGCCGCGGCGAGACCGAGTACGGCCTCAAGGCCATCCCGGCCGGCGGGTTCTGCGAGATCACCGGCATGACCGCGCTGGAGGAGGTCCGCCCCGAGGACGAGCGGCGCGCCTTCTACCGGCAGAAGACCTGGAAGCGCGTGATCGTGCTCTCCGCGGGCTCCATCACGCACTTCATCCTCGGCTTCGTCATCCTGTACGTGATGGCCTTCACCATGGGCCTGCCGAACCTGCGCGACACCCCGCTGGTCGCCGAGGTCAGCCAGTGCGTGCAGAGCGGCACCTCGGCCGACTGCGCCCCCGGCGCGCCCGCACCGGCCCGGGACGCGGGCTTCCGGGCGGGCGACGAGGTCCTGGCCGTGGCCGGGACCGCCACGCCGACCTGGTCGGACGTGCTGCGGGTGACCCGCGACCGGGTCGGCGCGACCGAGTTCAGGGTCCGGCGCGACGGGCAGGAGCTGACCCTCAACGTCGACGTGGCGCGGGTCGAGCGGGAGCTGCAGCGCAAGGACGGCTCGACCTACAAGCGCGAGGTCGGCGCGATCGGGATCATCCACCAGCGCGAGTTCGACTACAACGCGCTGACCGCGCTGGGCGGGGCCACCGAGTACACCGGCGACATGTTCGCCAACACCTGGCAGGGCCTGCTGCGGTTCCCCGAGAAGATCCCCGCGGTCATCGAGGCCATCGGCGGCGCCGAGCGCGACGTGGACAGCCCGGTCAGCGTGGTCGGCGCGAGCCGGCTCGGCGGCGAGGCGGTGGAGCAGGGCCTGTGGCAGTTCTTCTGGCTCATGCTCGCCGGCCTGAACTTCTTCGTCGGTGTGTTCAACCTCCTGCCCCTGCTGCCGCTTGACGGTGGTCACATCGCGGTCAACCTCTACGAACGGGTGCGAAACTGGGTGCGGGGCCTGCGGGGCCTGCCCGTCGGTGCGCCGGTGAACTACCTGCGGCTGCTGCCGCTGACCTACTTCGTGATCTTCGTCGGTGGCGCCGTCACGCTGCTGACGGTCACCGCGGACATCGTCAACCCCATCCGACTCGGCCAGTGAGAGGTATTTCAGCGCGATGAGCGACGGCGTCATGCTCGGCATCCCGGCGATGCCGCCCCCCGTGTTGTCGGAGCGGCGGCGCACCCGTCAGCTGATGGTGGGGTCGGTGGGGGTCGGGTCGGAGTTCCCGGTGTCGGTGCAGTCGATGACCACGACGGTCACGGCGGACGTGAACGCGACGTTGCAGCAGATCGCGGAGTTGACCGCGGCGGGCTGCGACATCGTGCGGGTGGCGTGCCCGTCGCAGGACGACGCGGACGCCCTGTCGGCGATCGCGCGCAAGTCGCAGATCCCGGTGATCGCGGACATCCACTTCCAGCCCAAGTACGTCTTCGCCGCGATCGAGGCCGGCTGCGCGGCGGTGCGGGTCAACCCGGGCAACATCAAGCGCTTCGACGACAAGGTCCGCGAGATCGCGCGGGCGGCGCGGGACCACGGCACGCCGATCCGGATCGGGGTCAACGCCGGGTCGCTGGACCCGCGGTTGCTGGCCAAGTACGGCAAGGCCACGCCGGAGGCGTTGGCGGAGTCGGCGTTGTGGGAGGCGTCGCTGTTCGCCGAGCACGACTTCCACGACCTGAAGATCAGCGTGAAGCACAACGACCCGGTGGTGATGATCCGGGCCTACGAGCTGCTGGCCGAGCAGTGCGACTACCCGCTGCACCTGGGCGTGACCGAGGCGGGTCCGGCGTTCCAGGGCACGATCAAGTCGGCGGTGGCGTTCGGCGCGCTGCTGCGGCAGGGCATCGGCGACACGATCCGGGTCTCGCTGTCCGCGCCGCCCGTCGAAGAGGTCAAGGTCGGGCACCAGATCCTGCAGTCGCTCAACCTGCGCCCGCGCAAGTTGGAGATCGTCTCCTGCCCGTCGTGCGGACGCGCCCAGGTGGACGTCTACACGCTGGCCGAGCAGGTCACCGCGGGCCTGGAGGGCCTGGAGGTGCCGCTGCGGGTGGCGGTGATGGGCTGCGTGGTCAACGGGCCGGGCGAGGCGCGGGAGGCCGACCTCGGGGTGGCGTCGGGCAACGGCAAGGGCCAGATCTTCGTCAAGGGCCAGGTCGTCAAGACCGTGCCGGAGCACCAGATCGTGGAGACCCTGATCGAGGAGGCCATGCGCATCGCCGAGGAGATGGGCGAGCCCGTCGAGGGTGCCCAGCCGGTGGTGACGGTCGGCTGAGCGGGTGTCCGACGCGCGCGACCACCGGTCCATCTGGCACGCTTGAGCCGTGTTGAGGCTCGCTGGCGCGCGTTTGCTCGACGAGCGGGACCTGCCCGAGGTCCTCGCGGTGCTCGCCGCCGACCCGGTGGCGTCCTGCATGGTCGCGGCCAGGGTCGAGGTCGCCGGCCTCGACCCGTGGCGGCTCGGTGGTGAGGTCTGGGCGTACGACCAGCGGTCGCTGCGCGGCGGCCGGGTCGACGCCCTGTGCTTCGCCGGTCCGAACCTGATCCCGCTGTGCGGCGACGCCGCGGCGCTGCGCAGCTTCGCCGACCGGGCGCGTCGCCGGGGCCGGATGTGCTCGTCCCTGGTCGGGCCCGCCGAGCAGGTGCTCGGCCTGTGGGAGGAGCTGGCCCCCGACTGGGGCCCGGCCCGCGAGGTGCGCGCCGACCAGCCGCTGATGGCGCTGGACGGCAGCCCGTCGATCCCGCTCGACCCGCTGGTGCGCCCGGTGCGGCCCGACGAGCTGGACCGGTACCTGCCCGCGGCCATCGCCATGTTCATCGAGGAGGTCGGCGTCGACCCGTGCGCCGAGGACGGCGGCGCGTCCTACCGGGCGCGGGTGGCCGAGCTGATCGCGGGTGGGCGGGCGTTCGCCCGGTTCGAGGGCGGCGACGTGGTGTTCAAGGCCGAGATCGGCGCCATGTCGGGCAAGGTCGGCCAGATCCAGGGCGTGTGGGTGCGGCCGGACCGGCGCGGGTGCGGCATCGGCGCGGCGGGCACCGCGGCGGTGGCGGAACGCCTGGTCAGGGGCATGGGCCGGACCGCGTCGCTGTACGTCAACTCCTACAACGACGTCGCCAGGGCCGCCTACCGCAAGATCGGCTTCACCCAGGTCGGCCGGTACGCCACCGTGCTGTTCTGAACCTGCGCGAGCCCCGGCCCGGCGTGCGGGCATACTCGGCGCCGTGATCGCGCGCACGCTGGCCCTGTCCGGGGCCGTGCTGCTGCTCGTCAGCGGCTGCGGCCTGTTCTCCTCCCGCCCCGGCCCGGACGAGGTGACCAACGACTTCCTGACCAGGGTGGCGGCCGGCGACCTCGACGGCGCCGCGGCGGTCACCGACGACCCGGGCGGGGCCCGGGAGCTGCTGGGCCAGGTGCGCGAGGCGCTGAAACCCGCGGGCCTGCGCACGACCGTGGAGCAGGTGCGCGAGGCCGACGGCGCGGGCACGGCCGAGGCTTCGGTGGGCTACGACTGGGACCTCGGGCACGGGCACGCGTGGGGCTACCAGGCGAAGCTGGAGCTGCGCCGCGAGGAGGACGACTGGAAGGTGCACTGGGTGCCGTCCGCGGTCCACCCGAAGCTCGGCGCGCAGCAGGCGCTGGGCCTGGCCGAGGTGAAGCCGGAACCGGCGCCGGTGCTCGACCGCGACGGCGTGCCGCTGCTCTCGCCGGAGGTCGTCGTGTCGGTCCTGCTCGACCCCGCGCAGGCGGGCGACCGCGACGCGGTGGTCGGTGCGCTGGCGGCGGCGCTGAACCCGATCGACCCCACGATCACGCCGCAGTCGATCACCGAGGGCGCGGCGAAGGTGCCGTCCGGGCAGGTCTACCAGGTGGCGGCGCTGCGCGACGCGGACTACCAGACCGTCAAGCCCGCCATCTACGACCTGCCGGGCGTGCGGTTCACCTCGCAGAAGAGCCTGCTCGCGCCGTCGCGCACGTTCGGGTCGCAGGTGCTGCCCGCGGTGCGGAAGTTCGTGGAGGAGGACATCTCCGGGCGGGCCGGGCTGCGCGTGTTCACCGTCAACGCGGCCGGCGAGGAGGTGGAGGTGCTGCACGAGCAGGCGCCCGAGCCCGCCGAGGCCGTCGGGACCAAGCTCAGCCGCGCGGTGATGACCGCGGCCGAGGACGCGCTGGAGCCGGTGCCGCAGGCGGCGATGCTGGTCGCGCTGTCCGCCACCACCGGCGACGTGCTGGCCGTGGCGCAGAACGCCCCGGCCGACCAGGAGGGCGCGGTGGCCCTGACCGGCCAGTACCCGCCGGGCTCGACGTTCAAGGTGGTGTCCGCCGCGGCGGCCCTCGCGTCGGGGGCGGTCGCCGCCGACACCCCCGTGCCGTGCCCGGGGAGGACGACGGTCGACGGTCGGCGGATCGTGCCCAACGACCGCGAGTTCGACAAGGGCACCGTGCCGCTGACCACGGCGTTCGCGGTGTCGTGCAACACCACGTTCGCGCAGCTCGCGGCCGCGATGACGCCGGACGCCCTGACCGCGGCCGCCGACTCGTTCGGCCTGGGCGTCGACTTCGAGATCCCGGCCGTCACCACGATCACCGGCTCGGTGCCGCCCGCGACGGACGTGGTGGAGCGGGCCGAGGACGGCTTCGGCCAGGGGAAGGTGCTGGCCAGCCCGTTCGGCATGGCGCTGGTGGCGGCGACGGCGGCGTCCGGGAAGGTGCCCGTCCCGTCGCTGCTGACCGGTCGGGAGACCAAGGCGGACCACACCCCGACCCCGCCCGCCCCGGCGGTCCTGGAGCCGCTGCGGGCGATGATGCGCGAGGTGGTCGTGGCGGGGTCCGCGACGCAGCTCCAGCCGTACGGGGACGTGCGCGGCAAGACCGGCACGGCGCAGTTCGGGGACGGCACCAACTCCCACGGCTGGTTCATCGGCTACCGGGGGGACGTCGCCTTCGCCACGCTGCTGCTGGGCACGAACTCGTCGGCGCCGGCGGTGGAGGCGTCGGGGCGGTTCCTGGCGGCGTTGGGGTGAACGGGGCGGCCGGGCACGGCCGAGGCGCCCGCGTAGTGGGCACGCGGCGCACCACCCGACCCGGCGCGCCGTAACCTGGGGGCATGTCCGTGCGTGCCGTCCTCCAGCCAGGTGTGCAGTCCCCCCGCCGTCCGGTGCCGCCCGAGATCGAGCGGCCCGAGTACGTCGACCGGCCCGAACCCCAGCGCAACACCGACCCCTGGGTGCAGCCGCCCGACGTGGTCGAGGCGATGCGCGTGGCCGGGCGGCTCGCGGCGCAGGCGTTGCAGGAGGCGGGCAAGGTCGTCGTGCCCGGGGTGACCACCGACGAGATCGACGCGGTCGTCCACGAGTTCCTCTGCGACAACGGCGCGTACCCGTCCACCCTGGGTTACCGCGGGTTCCCGAAGTCCTGCTGCACCTCGCTCAACGAGGTCATCTGCCACGGCATCCCCGACTCGACCGTGGTCGAGGACGGCGACATCGTCAACGTCGACGTCACCGCCTTCATCGGCGGCGTGCACGGCGACACCAACGCCACCTTCCTCGCCGGCGACGTGAGCGACGAGGTGCGCCTGCTCGTCGAGCGCACCCACGAGGCCACCATGCGCGCGATCAAGGCGGTCAAGCCGGGCCGGCAGCTCAACGTCGTGGGCCGCGTCATCGAGTCCTACGCCAACCGCTTCGGCTACGGCGTGGTGCGCGACTTCACCGGCCACGGCATCGGCCGCACCTTCCACAGCGGCCTCGTGGTGCTGCACTACGACGCGCCGCACGTGCCCACGGTGATCGAGCCGGGCATGACGTTCACCATCGAGCCGATGATCACCCTCGGCGGCATCGAGCACGACATCTGGGACGACGGCTGGACGGTCACCACCCGCGACAAGAGCTGGACCGCCCAGTTCGAGCACACGGTCCTGGTGACCGACGACGGCGTGGAGATCCTCACCCTCTGCTGACGCCGAGCAGCGGCACCAGCGCCGCCGCCACGTCCCCTGGCGCGGTGGCGGCGGCCAGGTGGTGGGCGTCGAGCCGGACCACGGGCCAGCCCAGCGCGCCCGCCCGCGCCGCCGCGTCGTCGCAGGCCGGGCCGAGCCTCAGGTAGGAGCACGGCCCGGTCCACGGCACGGTGGGCCGGGGCTCCTTGAGCAACGCCAGCGGCACCTCGGGCGCCTCGCCGACGATCTCCTCCAGCAGCCGCACGTCGGGCACCATCGCCGACAGCGCCTCGGGCGCGAACCAGAGGTCCCAGCGCGGCATCAGGCCGTCGCGGGAGATGGACTTCAGGTGCGCCATGCGCTCGGGCGGCGCGTCGTCGCGCCAGCTCCGGCCGGGCGTGGGCAGCTCGGCGTCGAGGAACACCAGCCCGCGCACGGGCGTCTCCAGGGCGTCGGCGAACGCGGGCAGCAGCGGACCGGCGGCGCCGTGCCCGACCAGCACCAGGTCGCCCTCGACCCCGGAGTCCTCGACCGCGTCGGCGAACACGCCGATCAGGCGCTGGTGCACGGGCGCGGCGTTGACCGTGACGCGCACGTCCAGCAGCAGGACCGGGTGGCCCAGCGCGGCCAGCGCGCCGGCGAGCGGCCGGAGGCTGGCGGGTCCGAGGTAGGGGCTGTGCACCAGGACTGCGGTGGCGGGCACGTCGACCATGATGTGGATGATGTCAGCCGGGACCGACGGGTAGGGGTGTTCGTGCGCGGTGGGTTGCTGGTGGCGGGGACGACCTCGGACGCCGGGAAGAGCGTGCTGGCCGCCGGCCTGTGCCGCTGGCTGACCCGGCAGGGGGTGCGGACGGCGCCGTTCAAGGCGCAGAACATGTCCAACAACTCGGTGGTCACGGGCGACGGCGGCGAGATCGGCCGGGCCCAGGCGGTGCAGGCGGCCGCGTGCGGGCTGGAGCCGAGCGTGCGGTTCAACCCGGTGCTGCTCAAGCCGGGCGGTGACCGCAGCTCGCAGGTGGTGGTGCTGGGCCGCGCGGTCGGCGAGGTGTCGGCGCTGTCCTACCGGGCGCGCAAGGCCGAGCTGTTCACCACCGTGCTGGAGACGCTGGAAGGGCTGCGCGCCGACTACGACGTGGTGATCTGCGAGGGCGCCGGCTCGCCCGCCGAGATCAACCTGAGGGCCGACGACATCGCGAACATGGGCCTGGCGCGGGCCGCGGACCTGCCGGTGCTGGTCGTCGGCGACATCGACCGCGGCGGCGTGTTCGCGCACCTGTTCGGCACCCTGGCCCTGCTCGACCCCGCCGACCAGGCGTTGATCGGCGGGTTCGTGGTGAACAAGTTCCGCGGCGACCCCGCGCTGCTCGCGCCGGGCCTGGACCAGTTGCGCGCGCTCACCGGGCGCCCCGTGCACGGCGTGCTGCCGTGGCGCGAGGAGCTGTGGCTCGACGCCGAGGACTCGCTGTCCTACACCGCGGACGGCGTCATCGGCCGCCCCGAGCCGCCGCGCGGCGACCAGTGGCTGCGGGTGGCCGTGGTCCGGCTGCCGCGGATCTCCAACGCCACCGACGTCGAGGCGCTGGCCTGCGAGCCGGGCGTGTCGGTGCGGTTCGTCACCGAGCCGTCCCGGCTGGCCGACGCGGACCTGGTGGTGCTGCCCGGGTCCAAGGCGACCGTGGCCGACCTGCGCTGGCTGCGCGCCACCGGCCTGGCCGACGCGGTCGCCGCGCACCCCGGCCCGGTGCTCGGCGTCTGCGGCGGCTTCCAGATGCTCGGCAGGCACGTCCAGGACGCGGTCGAGTCGGGCGCGGGCGACGTGCCCGGCCTGGGCATGCTCGACGTGGATGTGCGGTTCGAGGTCGACAAGACCCTCGACCGGCCGCGCGGCACGGCGTTCGGCGAACCCGTGACGGGGTACGAGATCCACCACGGGCGGGTGGTGCGCAACGCCGAGCAAGGACTGGTGGTGCTCTCCGACGGCACGCCCGAGGGCGCGCTGCGCGGTCGGGTGGCGGGCACCCACTGGCACGGGCTGCTGGAGAACGACGCGTTCCGCCGCGAGTTCCTGCGCTGGGCCGCGGGCCACGCGGGCCGCACGGGCTTCGTGCCCGCGCCGGACACCGACTTCGCCGGGCGCCGGGCGGCGCAGCTCGACCTGCTGGGCGACCTCGTCGCGGACCACCTGGACACCGACGCGGTGCTGGCCCTGCTGGAGCACGGCGCCCCGGGTGGGCTCCCGGTGGTCCCGCCCGCCGGCGTGCCGCCTGTCGCCTGAGGTACCGGTGCGGCGCGCGACCGCCAAGCCGCGGGCCGTCGAGCACCGGTGCCGTGCCGGCGACCGGTCCGCGCGGGGTTGGGTGCCCGACCACCAAGCCGGGCGAACCGCCGCGCCTGGACCGTGCGGTCACGGTCGAGAGGGGAACGGGACGTCGGAAGTCCGCAAGGGACGTCAGAGGTCCGCGAAGGACGTTCAGGCGTTCGGGGACTCGCACATCCCGGTGAGGGACGTGTGAATCACGTATGCGGTCGACACGTCACACCTCCAACCGGGGCTTGGCCTCATACCCAGAAAGTACCGTGGGGGCACCGGGGGATACGTCGCCCGTTCGGGCTACACGTGATTACGGATCGCGCACGAGCACGGCCCAGTCCGGGCCGTCGGGCCGCTCGGTCCACCCGTCGGGCCACTTGTGCCGCACGCCGCGCACGCGGGTGCGGGCACCGGTGAGCACGGCCGTGGTGTGCACGCCGAAGTCGGTCTCGCCCTCGAACACCGCGCCGCGGAAGGACGCCTCGCCGAACCCGACCCGCCGGAAGTCGGCCAGGCCGCGGAAGCGGGTGTCGCGGAAGTCGGCGGTGCCGGTGACCACCGTGCCCCGCAGCGTCGCCGGGCCCACGAACGTGGTGCCCGCGAACGACGCCGAGGCGACCTCGGCGTGGGTCAGCGCGAGCTTGACCAGGGTCGCGTTGGACAGGTCGAGCGAGATGCCCGACCAGAACGCCTCGGGCCGGTCCGGCCGCAGGTGCGCGACCAGCAGCCCGGTGGCGGTCTGCCGGACCTCCAGCTCCTGGAACCGCTGCGCGTCGCGGGGGAGCAGGCGCACCCGGGCGGCGACCTCGGGCGGCGGCGTGAACGGCATCCGCAGGTAGGCGCAGACCAGGTTGACGATGGTCTGCCGGTGCGCCGGGTTGTCCTGGGCCAGCCGCTCCAGCGCGTACAGCCCGGCCAGCCGCACCGGCGCCTTGTCGTTGCCGAGCTGGTCGGCGGCCTTGCCGTACAGCTCGGTGACGCGCCGCTCGGTCGCGTCGTGGTCCTTCTGCCGCAGGTCCAGCTCGGTGGACCGCTGGCGGCGGGCGGTGAGCAGCAGCGCCGCCGCGCCGCCGGTGCCGAGCACGATGCCGGAGGCCGTGCGGATCGCGTCCAGCCGCATCAGGTCGCGCGGGTCGCCGGAGCCGAGGGTCACCAGCAGCAGGGTCGTGGAGCACGCGGCGACCACCGCCAGCCCGATCGCCCAGAGCACGATCGTCCTCGCCGACAGCACCCGGTGCTCCACACCCCCCAGCTCACCGAACGGTCACGGGGGCGTCAAGCTCCGACACGGCCGGTGACCCCTTCCGGCCGGGGCGCAGCCGCCGCACCGTGGTGGCGGCCATGCCCACGACCACCAGCGCCGCGCCGCCCAGGCGCGCCGCGGTGGTGGTCTCGTCGAGCAGCAGCCACCCGGACAGCATCCCGGCCACCGGCACCAGCAGCGCGAACGGCACCACCGCGCTCGCCTCGTAGCGGCTCAGCAGCAGGTTCCACAGGCCGAAGCCGAGCAGCGTGGAGACCCAGGCGATGAACAGGACGGCGGCCACCCCGGTCCAGTCCAGCGCCCGCAGCGCGGCCAGGTCCGCGGCGGCGCCCTCGAAGACCAGCGACAGGCCGAGCAGCGGCGGCACGGCGAGCGCGCTGGTCCACACGATGAAGTTCAGCGCGTTCGGCGGCTGGGCGCGGCGGGTGGCCACGTTCGCCAGGCCCCACGCCACCGCGCCCAGCACCACCAGCAGGAACGCCGAGAGCGGGCGGTCCACGCCGTAGTCCAGGGCGATCAGCACGATGCCCAGCGCCGCCACGCCCATCCCGGCCAGCTGCGTCGGCCGCGGCCGTTCGCGCAGCAGCACCGCGGCGAACAGCACGGTGAAGAACACCTGGCTCTGCAGCACCAGCGACGAGAGCCCGGCGGGCATCCCGGCGGCCATGCCGAGGAACACCAGCCCGAACTTGGCCACGCCCAGGCACAGGGCGACCGCCACGACCCACCGCCACGCCACCCTGGGCCTGCCCACGAACAGCAGCGCGGGCACCGCGGCCGCCAGGAAGCGCAGCGCGGAGAACAGCAGCGGCGGGAAGTCGCGCAGGCCCACCTTGATCACGACGAAGTTGACGCCCCAGATGGTGGCGACGAGGACCGCGAGGGCGACGTGGCGTGGTTTCACGCGACCCACTCTTCAGCGACCAACCGTTTAGCACTAGCAATTACTTCTGAAGTCTTTCGTTTAGCATCGCTGCATGTTGGATCTCGGACGGCTGCGCGCCCTGCACGCGGTGGCCACCCACGGTTCGGTCGGCGCGGCGGCCGCGGCGCTCAACTGCACGCCCTCGGCGGTGTCCCAGCAGATCGCCAAGCTGGAGCGGGAGACCGGCGCCGCGCTGCTGGAGCGGCGGGGCCGGGGCGTCGCGCTCACCGACGCGGCCCACCTGCTGTCGACCACCGCCCGGCAGGTGCTGGCGCTGGTCGAGCGGGCCGAGGTGGCGCTGGAGGAGCAGCGCGGCGAGGCGGTCGGCAGGCTGCACGTCGGCGCGTTCGCCACGGCCGCGCGCGGCCTGCTGCCCGCCGCGCTGGCGCGGCTGGCCGCCGACCACCCGCGGCTGGACGTGCGCGTGGTGGAGCTGGACCCGCCGGACGGGCTGGGCGCGGTGGCCCGCGGCGAGCTGGACCTGGCCGTCACCCACGACTGGGTCAACGCGCCGCTGCCCGTGCCCGAGCCGGTGTCGCGGGCGCGCCTGGGCGAGGACGTCGCGGACGTGCTGGTGCCGGTCGGGCACCCGCTGGCCGACCGGGCGTCGGTGGCGCCCGAGGACCTGGCCGGCGAGCGGTGGATCTGCCAGCCGGAGGGCACGATCTGCCACGACTGGCTGGTCAACACCTTCCGGGGCGCGGGCATGGAGCCCGACCTGGCCCACCGCGTGGCCGAGTACGAGACGCAGCTGGCCCTGCTGTCCCGGGGCATCGGTGTCGCGCTGCTGCCCCGGCTCGGCCGGGGCGTGCTGCCGGACGGGGTGCGCGCGGTGCCGTTCGTGCCCACGCCGACCCGCCGCGTGTTCGCCGTCTGGCGCACCCAGGCCGGTCGGCGCCCCGCCGTCACGGCCGCGCTCGCGGCGTTGCGGACCTGCTGGGAGCAGCGCGACACCGCGTGAGGCTCAGCCCTGGTGGCGCTCCAGCAGGTCCTCCAGGAACCCGCCCGCCTCGGCCGCGGCCCGGGCCGGGTCGCGGTCGCGCACCGCGTCGAGCAGGCCGGTGTGCGAGACGTGCTCGTCGTCGTGGTCGGTCTCCACGGTGGCCGTGATGCTGGCCCGCACGGCCTCGGTCAGCCCCTGGTACAGCTCGGCGAGCAGGGTGTTGTGCGAGCACTGGACCAGCAGCACGTGGAACGCGGTGTCGCGCTCGACCAGGCGCACCCAGTCCTTGGCGACCAGCGCCTCGTCGCGCTCGGCCAGCAGCTGCTCCAGCCGCCGCAGCTCCTCCTCGGTGCGCTGGGACGCGGCCAGCCGAGCCCCCTCGACCTCCAGCGTCCGGCGCACCTGGAGCACGTCGCGCAGCTCGCTGCCGCACATCCGGCGGACCGCGCCGGACAGCTCGCTGGTGGCGCGGACGAACGTGCCGTCGCCCTGGCGGACCTCCAGCAGGCCGGCGTGGGACAGCGCGCGCACCGCCTCCCGCACGGTGTTGCGACCCACCCCCAGCGCGTTGACCAGCTCGGGTTCGGGCGGGATGCGGCGGCCGACCGGCCATTCACCGGCGGCGATCGCTCCCCTCATCTGGTCGATCACCTGGTCGACGAGCCCGGCCCGCCGAGTAGTGGCCAATGGCACAACGCCATCCTTTCATCCGAACATCCCATGTCTGTAATAGTAGGCGCGTGACGATCCAGCACGCCCAGCCAGACCGGTCACCGTCGATGGTCCACACTGCCACCGATCCCGGTGCCAATGCGACGATCGCGGCCCATCCTGCTGGTAGTGCTGCCGGTCCAGGAGGCCGGAGCAGGCAGGTTGCCCTGGTCGGCAGCACGCTGTTGGCGATCGGCGTAGCCCTGGCCGCGGCGAACCTCCGGCCCGCCGTCACCGGCCTGGCCTCGATCCTCGGCGACGTGCGCGCCTCCCTCGGCGTGTCCACGACCTGGACCAGCGCCCTGACCGCCGTGCCCACGCTGTGCTTCGGCTTCGCCGCGTTCCTCGCGCCGTGGCTGGGCCGCCGGCTGGGCATGGCCCGCGCGGTCGGCGGGTCGCTGGCCGTGCTGACCCTCGGCCTGGTGCTGCGCGTGGTGGACGGCCCGGCGGTGGTGCTCGGCGGCACGTTCGTCGCGTGCGCCGGCATCGCGGTCTGCAACGTGCTGATCCCGGTGGTGGTCAAGGAGTCCTTCCCCGACCGGGTGGGCCTGGTGACCGGCGTCTACACCGCGGCCCTCGCCGCGGGCGCCGCGGTCGGCGCCGCCCTCACCCCGGTCCTGGAGTCCGTGCTCGGCTCGTGGCGGCTCGCCGTGGGCGCCTGGGCGTGCCTGTCGCTGGCGGCCCTGCTGGTCTGGCTGGCCGGCGCCCGGCACGGCGCGGAGGTCCGCGCCACCGCCCGCCGCGCGCCCGCGGGCCGGTCCCTGCTGCGCAGCCCGCTGGCGTGGGTGATCACGGTCTTCTTCGGCCTGCAGTCCCTGCTGGCCTACACGGTGATGGGTTGGTTGCCGCAGATCCTGGTCGACGCCGGGGTGGACCGGACCACGGCCGGGCTGCTGCTGGCCGTCACCATGGTGCTCGGCGTGCCGGTGAGCCTGGTCGTGCCGCCGCTGGCCGCCCGGCGGTCGAGCCAGTCGGGGCTGGTGGTGCTGCTCGGCGCGCTGTCCGTGCTCGGCGTGCTCGGCCTGGCCCTGGCGCCCGCCGCCGCGCCCGGCGCGTGGGCCGTGCTGATCGGCGTCGGCATGGGCATGTTCCCGCTCGCGCTGGTGCTGATCTCCCTGCGGACCTCGTCCGGCGCGGACACCGCGCGCCTGTCGGCGATGGCGCAGAGCATCGGCTACCTGATCTCCGCGGCGGGCCCCTTCGCGTTCGGCGTGCTGCGCGGCGCGACCGGCGGCTGGGCGGTGTCGATGCTGGTGCTGGTGGGCCTGCTGGTCCTGCTCACCGCGCTGGGCTGGGTGGCGGGCCGCCCCCGCACCGTGTGAGCCGGCGACCCGGCACCGTGAGCCGGCGACCCCCGCACCGCGTGAAGTGATAACACCTCACGTCGCCCGCGCGATGTGTCGGTGACGGAAGTAAGCGCCGGGCCCGGCCGTTCGAGGGGTCCGGCCGGGCCCGGCGCACTTTCGATCAGTACTCCAGCGGCAGGTTGAGCAGGGCGTTCTCGACCACCTCGGGCATCGCCGGGTGGATCCAGTACTGGCCGCGCGCCATCGACTTGGCGTCCAGGCCGAAGCTCATCGCCTGGATCAGCGGCTGGATCACCGTCGGCGCCTGCGGTCCGATGACGTGGGCGCCCAGGATCCGCCCGTCCTCCGGGTCGGCCAGGACCTTCGCGAACCCGGTCGAGTCCTCCATCGCCCAGCCGTACGCGATCGACGCGTACGCCTGCGACGCGGCCACGTACCGCACCCCGCGCTCGGCCGCCTGCTCCTCGGTCAGCCCCACCGAGGCGACCTGCGGCGAGCTGAACACCGCGGAGGGCACGAACCGGTGGTCGGAGGCGATCGGCTCGTCCGGGTGCAGCAGGTTGTGCTGCACGACCCGCGCCTCGTGGTTGGCCACGTGCTTGAGCTGGTGCTCGCTGCTCACGTCGCCCAGCGCGTAGATGCCCTCGACCGAGGTCCGCTGGTGCCCGTCGACCACCACGCGGCCGTCGGCGTGCAGCGCGACACCGGTGGCGGGCAGGTCGAGCAGGTCCGAGTTGGGCGTGCGGCCGACCGCGACCAGCAGTTCCTCGGCGTCCACGTGCTCCTCGCCGGACGGGCCCTCCAGGTGCAGGCGCACCACGCCGTCCACGCGCTCGGCCCGCACCGCCTTGCGGCGCAGCCGCACGTCCCACTTCTCCGAGGCGATCCGGGTGAACCGCGTGGCGATCTCCCGGTCCTCGTGCCGAAGCAGCAGGTCCGAGCGGCCGACGACGGTCACCGCGACGCCGAACGAGGAGAACACGTGCGCGAACTCGGCGGCCACGAAACCGCTGCCCAGGATGGTCATCCGGGGCGGCAGCGCGTCCAGGCGCATGATCGTGTCGCTGGTGTGGTAGCCGACGGAGGCGAGGTCGGCCACGTCCGGGACCACCGGGCGGCTGCCGGCGGCCAGCACGAAGCGGTCGGCCGTGATCGTCTCGCCGGTGCCCGTGTCGAGCGTCTTCGGGCCGACGAACCTGGCCGTGCTGGCGAACACCGTGACGTTGGCGTTCTCCTCCGCCCGCCACCGCCTGCCGCCCTCGGAGATCGGGTCGATCCGGCCGAAGATCCGGTCGCGGACGTCGGTCCAGCGCACGCCGTCGAGGTGGGCGTCGACGCCGAGCCGCGCGCCGGAGGCCGGTGCGGCGGCCACGTCCGCGGTGTGCACGAACATCTTGGTGGGGATGCACCCGACGTTCAGGCACGTGCCGCCGAACACGCCCTTCTCGACGATCGCGATCTTCCAGCCGGAGAACCGCTCGTCGGCGATGGAGTTGCCGGAGCCGGAGCCGATGATGACCAGGTCGAAGTGCCTCACGTCGGCTCCAACTCGCGACGTGGGGCACTTGTTCCCGGTGCGGTCAGTGGGCGTAGGTGGGCACGAGCACGGCGCGCGCCAGGGTGTGGAACGCGAGGTTGAAGCTCACCACCGCGGGCGAGGCGTCGCCGTCGACGTCGAGCTTCTCCACGTCCACCGCGTGCACCACGAAGTAGTAGCGGTGCACCTGGTCGCCGGGCGGGGGCGCGGCGCCGCCGAAGTCGCGCGTGCCGTAGTCGTTGCGCACGTGGAACGCGCCGTCGGGCAGCGCGTCGTCGGACGCGCCCGCGCCGGTGCCCAGGGACGTCACCGACGCCGGGATGTTCACCGCGACCCAGTGCCAGAAGCCCGAGGGCGTCGGGGCGTCCGGGTCGAAGCAGGTGACGGCGAAGCTCTTCGTCCCCTCCGGGAACCCGGTCCAGCTCAGCTGCGGCGAGGTGTTGCCGCCCTCGTAGACCTGGGCCTGCGGCAGCGCCTGGCCGTCCTCCACGTCGGTCGAGCTGACCGTGAACGAGGGCACCTGCGGCAGCAGGGCGTAGGGGTCGGGAGCGACGGGGCGCTCAAGGCTCATCGGGGCCTCCCACACGTGATCTTGCCGGACTGCCCGAACCCTATCGCCGCCCGGTCGGGCGCGCAGGCGGCCGGCGGGCAACCCCGTGACGCGCGACACGTCTTGGGGGGTACGACCCGGCAGCCAGCCGGGTCCACACGCCCCTTGGAGGGGTCATGCTCAACAAGCTCAGACGCTTCGGGCTGCTCGCCCTCACCCTCGTCGCGGTGGGTGCCGCGATCCCGGCGGCCGCCGCCGGCGCGCAGGCCCCGCTGGTCCCGGTGCTCACCAACGTCCGCACCGGGCAGCACGCCGGCTTCGACCGGGTCGTGCTCGACCTGAACGGCCCGCGGCCGGAGTTCTTCATCCGCTGCGTGGACCAGTTGATCGCGGACCCCTCCGGCAACCCGGTCAACCTGCCCGGGAGCTACTTCCTGGAGGTCCGCAGCGCGCCCGCGGCCGCGCACGACGACGCGGGCAACCCCACGTACACCGGCCCGCGCCAGTTCGACACCCCCGGCCTGGCCAACGTGCAGGCGTTCGCCATCACCGGCGACTTCGAGGCCAACCTGACCGTCGGCCTCGGCCTGCGCCGCGACTCCTGGCACCGCGTCCTCCTGCTCGACGCACCCACCCGCCTGGTCATCGACGTGGGCCACTGACCCCGTGAACCAGGACCCCCGAGTGTGGAACTCGGGGGTCCTGGAGGTTCGACACGCGGGTCGTGGGGGTTCGACTCGCGCGGTTATGCGGCAGTGGTGGCGGTGGCGGTGGCCGGTTCGAGCGCCAGGTCCAGCACCTCCCGGACGTCGCCGACCAGGTGGACGGTCAGCTCGTCGCGCACCGACTCCGGGACGTCGTCCAGGTCGGGCTCGTTGCGCCGGGGCAGCAGGACCGTGGTGATGCCCGCCCGGTGCGCGGCCAGCAGCTTCTGCTTGACCCCGCCGATCGGCAGCACCCGGCCGGTGAGGGAGACCTCGCCGGTCATCGCCACGTCCGAGCGCACCGGGCGACCCGACAGCAGCGACGCCAGCGCCGTGGTCATGGTCACGCCCGCGGACGGCCCGTCCTTGGGCACCGCGCCCGCCGGCACGTGGACGTGCACCCCGCGCTCGGCCAGCACCGCGGCGCGCTCGTCGTGCGACTTCAGGTACGACAGCGCGATCTGCGCCGACTCCTTCATCACCTCGCCGAGCTGCCCGGTCAGCGTGACGCCGGCCGACCCGGTGCCCGCCGAGGCCAGCGACGCCTCGACGAACAGCACGTCACCGCCCGCGCCGGTCACCGCCAGGCCCGTGGCCACGCCCGGCACGGCGGTCCGCTCGGCCGACTCCGGCGTGTGCTTGGGCGAGCCCAGGTACCCGCGCAGGTCGGGCACGTCCACCGCCACCGGCAGCTCGGCCTCGCCCAGCGCCACCCTGGCCGTCACCTTCCGCAGCACCCGCGCCAGCGAGCGCTCCAACTGCCGCACGCCCGCCTCGCGGGTGTACTCGCCGGCCAGCTTCCGCAGCGCCGCCCCGGTGACCGAGACGTCCTCCGGCGCCAGGCCGGCGCGCTCGACCTGCCGCGGCAGCAGGTGGTCGCGGGCGATGGTGACCTTCTCGTCCTCGGTGTAGCCGTCGAGCTGCACCAGCTCCATGCGGTCCAGCAGCGGGCCGGGGATGGCGTCGAGCACGTTGGCCGTGGCCAGGAACACCACGTCCGACAGGTCCAGCTCGACCTCCAGGTAGTGGTCCCGGAACGTGTGGTTCTGCGCCGGGTCCAGCACCTCCAGCAGCGCGGCCGTGGGGTCGCCCCGGTAGTCCGCGCCGACCTTGTCGATCTCGTCGAGCAGCACCACCGGGTTCATCGAGCCCGCCTCGGAGATCGCCCGGACGATCCGGCCGGGCAGCGCGCCCACGTAGGTGCGCCGGTGGCCGCGGACCTCGGCCTCGTCCCGCACGCCGCCCAGGGCGACCCGGACGAACTTGCGGCCCATGGCCCGCGCGACGGACTCGCCGAGCGAGGTCTTGCCCACGCCGGGCGGGCCCACCAGGGCCAGCACCGCGCCGGACCGCCGCCCGCCGACGACGCCCATGCCGCGGTCGGCGCGCCGGCGCCGCACGGCCAGGTACTCGGTGATGCGCTCCTTCACGTCGTCCAGGCCCGCGTGGTCGGCGTCCAGCACCGCCCGCGCGCCCGCGATGTCGTAGGAGTCCTCGGTGCGCTCGTTCCACGGCATGCCCAGCACCGTGTCCAGCCACGTCCGGATCCAGCCGACCTCGGGCGACTGCTCGGAGGTGCGCTCCAGCTTGTCGACCTCGGCCAGCGCGGCCTCCCGCACGTGCGCGGGCAGGTCGGCGCCCTCGACGCGGGCCCGGTAGTCCTGCTCCTCGGTGGCGGGCTTGCCCTCCAGCTCGGCCAGCTCCTTGCGGATCGCGGCCAGCTGCTGGCGCAGCAGGAACTCGCGCTGCTGCTTCTCCACGCCCTCCTTGACGTCCTTGCGGATCGTCTCGGCCACGTCCAACTCGGTCAGGTACTCGCGGCCCCACTCCAGCAGCTTCTCCAGCCGCAGGGTCACGTCGCTGGTCTCCAGCAGCCAGACCTTCTTCGCGTCGTCCAGGTACGACGCGTACCCGGCGAGGTCGGCCAGCGCGGACGGGTCGTCCACCTGCTGCACGGAGTCGACCACCTGCCACGCGCCGCGCTGCTGGAGGATGGTGGTGACCAGCGCGCGGTACTCGCGGGCCAGCTCGTGGGTGCGCTCGTCCACCGGCGACTCGTCGGCGACCGTCGCCTCGACCCACAGGGCCGCGCCGGGACCGGTCGTGCCGGTGCCGATGCGCACCCGCTCGGTGCCGCGCACGACGGCGGCCCGCTCGCCGCCGGAGAGGCGGCCGACCTGCTCGATCAGCGCCAGCGTGCCGACCTTCGCGTACTTGCCGTCCAGCCGCGGCACCAGCAGCACCCGGGACTGGCCGCCGGCGGCGGTCGCGGCCTCGACGGCGGCGCGGGCCTCGGCGGTGGCGTCGGAGCCGCTGAGCCGGATCGGCACGACCATGCCCGGCAGCACGACCACGTCGTCCAGCGGCAGCACCGGCAGCGCCAACGTCTCGCCCATGATCTCCTCCAAAGTTGAGTCTGACTGGCTCAACCAAGGTGAGCGGGTGTTTGTTTCCGCTGGCTGTTCGCTCTGAGCGATCCCCTCCGACGCGGGAACCGGCGGGCCCGGCGAGACGTCCGGAAGGCTTCACGGATCGCACGGGTGCCCGGTCCAAGATCTACCACGACCACGCCGGGCTTCACGGCGAACCGCGTGTGCGAGGCTGTGACCGGACGCACGCGGAGCGTCCGTTCGGGGGTTGTGCCCGATTCGGAACCCCACGACGATCACGCCGTCGACCAACGAGGAGATGCGCGCATGGAGCAGGCGAGCTGGGTTCCGTCCTCCGTGGACCTGGGACGGCCGAGCGCGGCCCGGATGTACGACTACTACCTGGGCGGCTCGCACAACTTCGCGGTCGACCGCGAGGCGGCGAAGTCGGTCGAGCAGATCTTCCCCGGCATGTCCGGCGCGGCCCGCGCGAACCGGTCGTTCCTGCGCCGCGCGGTGCGCTACCTGCTGGCCCAGGGCATCGACCAGTTCCTGGACCTCGGCTCCGGCATCCCGACCGTGGGCAACGTGCACGAGATCGCGCACCAGACCAACCCGTCGGCCCGGGTCGTCTACGCGGACGTGGAGCCGGTGGCGGTCGCCCACAGCACGGCGCTGCTCGCCGACAACCCGCTGGCCTGCGCCATCCAGGCCGACCTGCGCGACCCCGACTCCGTGCTGGGCAGCGACGAGGTCCGCCGGATGCTCGACTTCGACCGGCCCATCGGCCTGCTGATGGTCGCGGTGCTGCACTTCGTGCCCGACGCGGACGAGCCGCACAAGGCCGTCGCCCGCTACCGGGAGGCCCTGCCGTCCGGCAGCTACCTGGCCGTCTCGCACGGCAGCTGGGACGGGATCTCGGCGGAGGGCATCGAGGGCGGCGAGCAGGTCAACGCCATCTACCGCAAGACCGACAGCCCGCTGGTGCTGCGCTCGGGCGAGGAGATCGCCGCCTTCTTCGCCGGGTTCGAGGTGGTCGAACCCGGGATCGTGCCGCTGGCCGAGTGGTACCCCGACTCCGACGACGCCTACATCAGCGCCTACGCCGGGGTCGGCCGCAAGCCCTGAACCCGGGCGAGCCCTGAACCGGGACGAGTCGTGAGCGGGGCCGGGCCTCGGGTGCCGACGCCCGGCCCCGGCGTCACTCCGGCGGGGTCAGGCGCAGGTCCGGGTCGACCGGCGGCGCACCGTCGAAGGGCCCCTTCGGCAGGCGGCCCAGCGCGTCCAGGGTGAGGGTGATCTCCCGCGCGTAGGGGTCACCGCCCGTCGGCGGCACGGCGAACCAGTCGCGCAGGTCCTCCGGCACCCGGTAGCGGGCGGCCAGGTCGCGGTACAGCTCGCCGCGCTGCTCGGCCTGCTCGGCGAGCTGCTGGTACTCGCGCATGGCCAACCGCATGCGGATCCAGCGGTAGCGGTCGGTCTTGGCGTCCTCGGTGAAGCGGGTGCGCAGCAGCCTGCCCGCCTCCTCGCCGCGCCGCGCCAGCGCCCGGATCACCTCCGGCCGCATGAACAGGTTCGTGCCGCCCTCGTCGGCGCCGACCCGGACGTGCGCGATCCGCCCCCGGTAGCCGGGCAGCGCGGACTGCATGGTGTCGCGCCACCCCAGCATCGTGTCGAGGATCGCGGACGCGAACTGCCCGACCCGCCCGATGCCGCGCCACGGCGCGCCGCTGGTGGAGGCGTCCTGCTCGGGCAGCCACACGTCCCGCTCGTCACCCGGCGGGTACGGCTGGAGCGACAGCCCGAACGTCGGCCAGCGCGGCAGCAGCTGGTCGAAGAAGTGGATGGGGAAGTTGCTGGTGATGCCGCCGTCGGAGAACCAGTGCACGCGGGGCTCCGGTTCGGCGCGCACCAGCGGCACGGCGGCGATCAGGCCGGGCAGCGGCATGCTCATCCGCACCGCCAGCGCCACGGGCAGGTCGCGCGGCAGGGCGTGGACGGGCTCCTCCGGGTGCAGCGGGCAGCGGTGCCCCGACGGGGAGGTGCCCAGCCGGTCGACGATCCGCCCCGGCAGCACGGTGCCCAGGCAGGTCCGGCAGAACAGCCACGGGTCGACCGGCTCGGTGAACGGCAGCCGGTAGGGCCGGCCCTCGGACAGGTCCGTGGTCATCAGCACCAGGTTGGTGTTCAGGTCGGCGAAGGTCAGGTCCGCGACACCGGACAGGTCGTCGAGCCGGTCGGCGACCCAGTCGCTCAGCGGCGGCACGCCGGTCGACCGCGGCACGCCGCAGCGGCGGTCCCAGAAGTTCGCCTCGAACCGGCCGGTGCCCGGCACCAGGCCGAAGTGGATGGTCGAGGCCATCCGGTCCAGGAACCGCTTGGCGCCCAACCCGTAGGTGAGCGCGACGGCGCTGACGAACGCGAAGCCGAGCACCAGCCAGCACACCGCGGCGGTGGCCGCGGTCGCCAGGCTCGCCGCCGACCACCGGGTGGCCACCGCCACCGGCGCCAGCGGGACCAGGAGCAGCAACGCGGTGCCGGCGCGGCGCAGCCACGCGTCACCACCGCGCAACAGCAGCCGGCCCGCCACGGCGGGCACGCCGACCAGCCCGACGACGGTGACGGTGACCAGCGCCCAGGTGGGCGTCGCGCCCCAGTCGACCACCCGGGACCACAGCGTCGGCCCGACCAGCCACAGCACGAGCGCCAGGCCGAGGAACGCGCGGGCCCGCCAGCCGATCGCGCCGAGCAGCGCGAGCAGCAGGCACGTCAACGGGCTGCGCCCGGTGGTCTCCCGCCGCTGCATGACCGCGGTGACGATGCGGAACAGCTTGCGCGTGTGCCCGCTGGGCTGGAAGAGCTGCGCCATCGGCCAGCCCGGCCCGGCGAGCCAGTCGACCACGTCGTGCAGCTTGTCGAACCCGCCGCGGTCGCGCCCCAGCTCGGCCGCCGCGGTGAAGGCGGCACCGAGGGCGCCCGCGGACGCGCCGCCCAGCGAGCGGAACCGGTAGTGCCGGGCCAGTTCCACCACCGCCCACGGGTAGACCACGCCGCTCGTGGTGCCGCCCCGCATGGTCAGGTCGCAGTACCGGTCGTACTCCTCCGCCATGGGGCCATGATTCACCGTCGGGGGCGGTGCCGGCGAGCACTCACCACAGGCCGTTGTCCGCGGCGACCCGCTCGACGTCCGCCGGCGTGCCGGCCATGATCACGCGGGCGTGCTCGGTGATCAGCTCGACCGGCCAGTCCCACCACCGCGCCCGCAGCAGGCGGGCCACGTCGTCCTCGGGGAAGCGGAGCTTGAGCACGCGAGCCGGGTTGCCGCCGACCACCGCGTACGGCGGCACGTCCGACACCACCACGGAGCCGGCCGCGACGATCGCGCCGTCACCGATGGACACGCCCGGCATGACCAGCGAGTCGTAGCCGAACCAGACGTCGTTGCCGACCACGGTGTCACCGCGCGTCCCGATGCCGGTCACCAGGTCGAGGGTGCGGTCCTGCCAGGCGCCGCCGAAGATCGTGAACGGGAAGGTGGAGACGCCGGTGGTGAGGTGGTTCGCGCCGGCCATGATGAACGTGGTGCCGGCGGCCAAGGCGCAGAACCGGCCGATGACCAGCTTCTCGGGGCCGTACCCGTAGAGCACGTTGCGCGTCTCGAACCCGGTCGCGTGCTCCGGGTCGTCGTAGTAGGTGTACTCGCCGACCTCGATCTTCGGCGTCGTGACCAGTGGCTTGAGCAGCACGACGCGGTCGGCGTGCGGCAGCGGGTGCAGGGCGGTCGGATCGGGGATGAAGGTCAAGAGCGCTCCTGTCGCGACTCGTGTTGCGTCGGAGAAGTTGGGGCGACTTGAGTTGCGTTAGAGGGAGTTGGGGCGACTTGAGTTGCACGAAGGGGCCTTGCTGCAACTCGTGTCGCTTCAGGTCCCCCTGTTGCAACTCGTGTTGCGTTATGGTGGCACCTCCTTGGTGCCTAACGCAACTGGAGTTGCAAAGTGAAGAGCAGGAGGACCGGCGGCCGATCGGCCCGCGTGCGCGAGGCCGTTCTGGAGGCGGTGCACGCGGAGCTGGTCGACCGCGGCTACATCGGCATGACCGTCGAGAACGTCGCCGACCGCGCGGGCGTGCACAAGACCACCGTCTACCGCCGCTGGGGCACCGTGGACGTGCTGATCGCCGACGCCCTGGACCAGGGGCGCGACGTCGACTGGGTCGCCCCCGACACCGGTTCGGTCGAGGGTGACCTGATCGCCCTGGCCACCGAGGTGGTCGACACCTTCGCCGACCCCGTGCGCAGCCGGGTCCCGGTGGCCCTGATCGCGGCCGCCCTCCAGGCGAGTCGGGCCCGTGAGGCCAAGAACCGCTACTACGCGGCCCGGCACGCCGCTGCCGCGGTGATCGCGAAGCGGGCCGTCGGGCGGGGGGAGCTGCCCGAGGGGGTTGATGTCGAGGAGCTGGTCCGGCAGACCTGCGCGCCGCTGTTCTACCGGGTGCTGGTGTCCGGCGAGCCGGTCGACCGGGCCGCTGCGGAGCGCGCGGCCCGCGCGGCGCTCGTCGCCGCGCGGGCCGGGGTGTTGGGAGCGGGGTGATTGGGCCGGGGGTGGTTGGGCTGGGGGTGGTTGGGCCGGGGTGTTGGGAGCGGGGTGATCGGCCGGGGGGTGATTGGGCCGGGGGTGATCGGGCCGGGGTGTTGGGAGCGGGGTGATCGGGCCGGGGTGGTGAGCTTGGTGGTAGTGGGGTGGGCGTGGGGGAAGGGCGAAAACCGGGCAGTTCGCGCAGTGAGGTGTCCGCGCAGGGGGTCCGCCCTCCACGCGGTCAGAACTCGTACCAGCGCAGGATTTCCGAGTCCAGCACCTTGGCCGCCAGGCCGATCCGCCGCGCCGTGTCGGCCAGTTCGGTCGCGGCGGCGGGGTTGCCCCTGGCGGGCAGGGCCGGGTCGTCCAGTGGGGTCACCATGTCGTCGTGGTGGCTGGGGACCAGCACCTTCGGGCGGGTCGCGCGCAGCACCCGTGCCGTGTAGTCGTACACGTTCGTGTGACCGCTCATGCCCAGCACGAGCACGTCCGGTCGCAGGCCCGCCACCTCGCGCTCGACGAAGTTCGCCGTGCCCGACAGGAACAGCACCGAGAAGCCGCGCGCGGTCACCCGGTAGGCCAGCGAGCCGCCCTCCACCAGGTCGCCGATCGTCGCGGGCCTGCGCGGCGGTGCGGTGAGGGTGCCGGGCGCGAAGTAGCCGTACGAGCCGAACTGGCTGTGCAGGCTGCGGAACACCTCGACGGTGAACCCGTGGAAGTCCAGGTGCTCCCCGCCGGAGGCGACGACCACGCCGTCACCTGGCACGCCCATCGCGGTGAGCAGGTGCCGGTGGGTCTCCGTGCCGATCACCCGCGAACCGTGCCGTTCGACCACGTGGGGGATCTCCATCAGGTGGTCGTAGTGCCCGTGGGTGGCCAGCACCAGGTCGGGTCGCTCGGTCAGGTGACGGTCCAGCAGGTCCGACCGCACCTCCAGCGGGTGGTCGGGGATGAACGCGCCCGCCTCGTCGAACACCGGCAGCCGGCTCAGGTACGGGTCGACCAGGACGCGCCGGCCGTCGAGCGACAGCTCCCAGCCCGCGACGCCCAACCAGCGCAGGGCCACCCCGTTGCGGCCCGATGCGAACGCCGCCGCCGAGGTGTCGGCCCCGGCCGCCTCGGCCGCCTCGCCGCCCGTCCGCCCGAGCGCCGACGCGCCGGCCGCCGTTCCCGTCGCCGCCGTGCCGACCGCCGTCCCGACGACCGCCGCCGCGCCCCTCAACACCTGTCGCCTGTTCACGCACATGGCTCCACCAGACCAGCGCCCCCGGCACCGCGTCCAAGTCCGATATCGCGCCCGCGGCGATACGCGAACGGATATCGTCCCCGCTCGTGGACCTCCTGCGGCACCTCCGGCACTTCCTGGTGGTAGCCGAGGAACTGCACTTCGGCCGCGCCGCGGCCCGCCTGCACCTCTCCCAGCCCCCGCTGTCGCAGAGCATCCGCAAGCTCGAACGGGAACTCGGCGTGCGCCTGTTCGACCGCGACGCCCGGCGCGTCGCCCTGACCGAGGCCGGCCGCCTGCTGCTCGTCGAGGCGCGCGAGGTGCTGGCCGGGGAGGACCGGTTGCGGGCGCTGGCCGGGCGGTTCCGGCGCGGTGAGGCCGGGGTGCTGCGCGCGGGCGTGCCGCCGGACCTCGGCGGTCGGGCGGTGGCGGCCCTGCTGCCCGCGTTCCGGCGCCGCAGCCCGCTGGAGCTGAAGCTGCGCGAGGCCGCCACGGCCGGGCAGTTGCGGGCGCTGGCCGACCGGACCCTGGACGTGGGCGTGCTGCGGTTCCCGTTCGACAGCTCGTGGCTGGCCCTGGGGCCGGTGCTGACCGGTCCGCTCGGCGTGCTGCTGCCGCGCGACCACCCGTCGGCCGCGGCGGCGGAGGTGCGGTTGGCCGACCTGGCCGGGATGGCGCTGGTGCTGTTCCCGAGGGCCGCCGCGCCCGCGCTGCACGACGAGCTGCTGACCACCTGCGCCCGGCACGGCTACACGCCCGCCGAGGTGCACCAGGCGGGGAACCCGGAGTTCGCGCTGGGCCTGGTGCTCGCGGGAGGGGCGGTGGCGCTGCACGACGGGGTCGCACCGCCCGGCGACGCGGTGTGGCGGCCGTTGCGCGGCACGCCCCTGAGGTGGCGGACCGCGTGCGCGTGGCCGCGCGACCGGCACACCCCGGCGGTGGCCGCGTTCGCCGCGGCGGTGACCGAGGTGCTGACCGCGCGGGGCATGCGCCCGGACGACGACCGCTCACCGCGCTTCCCGCGCCCGGCCGCGGAGTACCTGGCATGACCGCGGCACCGGAGGCGCGCCACCGGCCGCGGGGCATCGGGCACGGGCGCCGCGCGGGACACGCGCTGCCAACCCCGGGGCCCCGGGCATGAGCGCCGCCCGCATCCGAGCCGCCTTCGCCGACGCGGGCGTCACCGGCCACCTGCACGCCGTCGACCTCGACCGCCCCGACCGGGAAGTCTGCGTGGGCGCGGACCGGCGCGTGGTGCTGGCCAGCGTGTTCAAGGTCCTGCTCGTCGTCGCCCTGCACCACAGCGACCTGGACCCCACCACCCGCCTCACCCTGGACCACCACCGCGCCACCGGCCCCACCGGCATCGGCGCCATGCTCGACCCCGTCACGATGTCGCTGCGCGACCTGGCCCACCTCGCGATCACCGTCTCGGACAACGCCGCCGCCGACGCCCTGGTCGACGTGCTCGGCCTGGGCTCCCTCAACGCCCTCGCCCGCGACCTGGGCCTGCGCGACACCGAGGTGGTGCACCGCGCGGGCGAGTTCACGGCCGTCATCGCCGAGGACGCCCGCCCCGCCACCCTGCCCGCCGCGCTGGCCGACCCGGTGGTGCTGGCCCGGCTGCGCGCCCTGGACCCGGACCGCACCACCCGCGGCACCCCGCGCGACCTGACCCGGCTGCTCGCGCACGCCTGGGCGCACGACGGCTGCGCGCCCGTCCGCCGCCTGATGGGCCTCCAGGTGTGGCCGCACCGCCTGGCGTCGGGCTTCCCGTTCGACGACGTGCGCGTGGCCGGCAAGACCGGCAGCCTGCCGACCGTGCGCAACGAGGTCGGCGTGGTCGAGTACCCGGACGGCGGGCGCTACGCGGTGGCGGTGTTCACCCGCAGCGCGAGCACCGCCTTCACCCTGCCCGCGGCCGACGCGGTCATCGGCACGGCCGCCCGGCTCGCCGTCGAGCACCTGCGCCGGGGCTGATCAGGCCCTGCGCCCCAACAGGTACGCGTGCGGCCGCTTCTCGCCCGCCACGACCACCTGCGCGGCGACCCCGAACCCGACCTCCTCCAGCAGCGCGGCCACGTCGTCGGGCCGCCTGAGCCACCACTCGTAGCTCACCGGGTGCCCGCCGTACGCGGTCTCGGGCGCCAGGTGCTCGTCGCCGACGTGGAAGCCCATCAGCAGGTGCCCGCCCGGCGCGAGCACCCGGTGGAACCCGGCGAGCACCCCGGGCAGCTCGGCCGGCGGCAGGTGCATGGTCGACGACCAGGCCAGCACCCCGCCGAACGCGCCGTCGGGCTGGTCCAGCGCGGTCATCGAGCCCACCTCGAACCGCAGGTCGGGGTGCTCCCGGCGGGCGATCCCGACCATCCTCGGCGACAGGTCGACGCCGAGCACCGACGCGCCGAGGCCGGCCAGGTGCGCGGTCACCTGGCCGGGGCCGCACCCGGCGTCGAGGACGGGGCCGACCCCGCGGGTCAGCTCGACGAACGCGCCGAGCAGGGCCCGGCCGAGCACGTCTTCGCCGAAGCGGGGTTTCACGAACTCGGCGTAGGTCTCGGCGACGGTGTCGTACGACTCGCGCGTGGCGGTCAGGTGCGAAGGCTCGGTCACCCCGCGGAATCTAGGGCTTGCGCAGCGGGGGACCGGGCCGATCGCGTGAGGTCGGCCCGGAACCGGGACCGGGTCTGCGTGCCGCGACCGGTTCGGACGTCTACCGGGTAGGACCCCGGCGGAACGGGAGCACCGCAGTGGAACGCACCCCCGCCGCCGAGCCGCGGCACTCCTCCTCACCGGCTGCGCGACGGCCGCGGGCACCGCGCCGGCCGCCAACGCCGGTGACGACCCGCCCCCGGTGGCCTGCCCCGGCCACGTCGAGCAGACCAGCAGCCCCGGCCTGACCGCGCTGCCCCGCCCCAACACCGTCAGCGTGCACGGCACCTTCGCCCCCCCCGCGCCAACCGGCTCGTCGACCGCGACCACGCCTTCGCCGACTACACCGCCAGTGCGTCCGGGCTGATCAGCTGCACCGTCGACGCCCCGATCGCCAACGCGACCGGCACCGTGCGGTGGGAGGACGAGGACGGGCACCACACCGGCACCTCGTACTTCACCGGCGGCATGACGCTCAGCCGGCGGCCGCTCGGCGAGAACGTCGGCATCGTGGTGGCCACCATCACCTCCGGCGACTTCGAGGGCCGGGAGCTGGTGCTCCTCAGCGCCCGCCTGACCATCGACCCGCTGAAGTGCCTGACCAGCGGGGTGCGGCACGTCGAAGGCCCCGGCGCGCTGGAGGTCCTGCCCCTCTAGGCCGGGTCAGATCGAGTCCAGGAACTCGTCCACCTCGGCCAGCGCCCGCCGGCGCACCGGCTCCGCGGACAGGAACAGGTCGTGCATCCCGCCCTCGACGGCCACGATGCGCACGTCCCGGCCGATCTTCGGGCCCCACCGCTGCATGTGCGCCACGTCCAGCACGGTGTCCGCGGTCATCGCCTCGGCCGTCCACGCCCTGGCGCGCAGGTGGCTGCGCCCCGAGCGCAGCAGCAGCACCGGCACCCGCACGTCCAGGCCGCGGTGCAGCCGGGCGTGGCCGCGGCGCACCGCGCGCAACCACCCGGCGTGCACCGGGAACGCCTCGACCGGCTTCCACGCGGTGTCGAAGTCCCACTCGCCGTGGTGGTCGCGGTGGATGCTGTGGCCGTACACCGGGCCCAGGCCGGGCCGCAGCACCAGGCGCGGCGCGACCCGGCCGACCGCCCGGACCAGCACCGTGCCCGCGGTGCGCAGCAGCCACGGCTCGGCCAGGTCCAGCCACGGGCTGTTGAGCACCAGCGCGTCGAGCACGTCGTCGTCGCGCCGCTCGTGCGCCCACAGGCTCGCGGTCAGCCCGCCGGTGGAGTGGCCCACCACCACCAGCGACCGGTGGCCGTCCTCCTCGCGGATCACCCGCACCGCGGCGTCGATCTCCTCGAAGTGCTCGGTCAGGTCGGTGACGTAGCACGCCACCTGGCCCGGCCGCAGCGACCGCCCGTACGCGCGCAGGTCGACGGCGTAGAAGTCGAAGTGCCGCTCGGTGAAGTGCTCGGCCACGTGGGTCTGGAAGAAGTAGTCGGCGAACCCGTGCACGTACAGCACCGCGCCCCGGTTCGGCGTCCGCGCGCGGCGGCGCACCAGCACCGCCTCCAGGTCGCCGTTCAGCGGCAGCCTGCGGGTCTGGTAGCCGGGGCCGAGCACGTCCGCCGGGTCCTCGATCGCGTCCACGGCGCCAGTGTGCCCCTCGATTCACCCGTTCGCGAATGCCGGCCCACCCGACCGTGGCACTGTGGGGGGATGGGTGAGGACATCGAGCAGCGGTCCACGGCGCGCGTGCGCTTCCCGGGCATCAGCCCGCGGGCGTACGAGCACCCGGTGGACCGGGGGGCGCTGGCGGTCCTGCGGGCGGTGCCGGGCATCGGCCCGGTGCTGCAGGCGGTGGCGGGCGCGTTCACCGAGCGCGGCGAGCGGCTGGTCTACCTGGCGTCGTCGATCCGGGTGGGGCCGAAGCAGTACCCGCGGCTGGACCGGCTGCGGCTGGAGACCGCGGCGACGCTGGACGTCGACCCGGTGCCGGAGCTGTTCGTCCGCCGCGACCCGGTGCCCAACGCGGTGACGCTGGGCATCGACAAGCCGTTCATCGTGCTGACCACGGGGCTGGTCGACCTGCTCGACCAGGACGGCCTGCGGTTCGCCATCGGCCACGAGATGGGGCACGTGCTGTCCGGGCACGCCCTGTACCGGACGATCCTCCAGCGCCTGATGCAGGTGCAGTACGGCCTGGGCTGGATGCCCGTCGGCTACTGGGCGATCCGCGCGGTCATCGCGGCGCTGGGCGAGTGGTACCGCAAGACCGAGCTGACCTGCGACCGCGCCGGCCTGCTGTGCGTGCAGGACCCGGCGGCGGGCCTGCGGGCGCACGTGGCGATGGCGGGCGGCATGGACCTCAGCGAGGTCGACACGGCCGAGTTCCTCAACCAGGCCAGGGAGTACGACCGGGTCGAGGACGTGCGCGACTCGGTGCTCAAGCTGATCCGCACCTGGCCGCTGACCCACCCGCTGGCCGTGGTGCGCGCGGCCGAGCTGCAGCGGTGGGCGGCGAGCGGGGAGTACCGGGCCATCCTCACCGGCGAGTACCCGCGCCGCGAGGACGACCGGCCGACGAGCACGTTCACCGAGGACATCAAGGCGGCGGCCCGGTCCTACAAGGAGTCGGCGGCCCAGTCGGAGGACCCGCTGATGAAGGTCTTCAACGAGCTGGGCGGCGTGGTGGCCGGCGCGGCGGACAAGGTGCGTAGCAAGTTCGGTGGAAATCAGGCCGAACAGAGCAGTTGACTGCTCCGTTCTGGCTAACTTCTCCTGAATGCCCGTGATCAGGAGGAGGTTCGATGCGGCTCGCCGCGTTGTTGGTGACGTTGATGATGGCGCTCGTGGGCACCGCCACGGCGGACGAGCGGGTGGTGGGCGGTGACCGCGTGTCCATCGACGACCACCCGTGGGTGGTCTACCTGACGGACACGAGCGGCTTCCAGTTCTGCGGCGGCACGCTGGTGGCGCCGGACAAGGTGGTCACGGCCGCGCACTGCGCGGTCGGCCGCACCGCCCGCAACACCCGCGTCGTGGTGGGCCGGGAGGACAAGAAGAGCACGGCGGGCGTGGTGACCCGGCTCAGCGGGATCTGGGTCCACCCCTCGTACGTGACCGCGGACCAGGGCGCGGACGTCGCCGTGCTGACGCTGCGCGACCGGATGTCCGAGCGACCGCTGCCGCTGGCCGGCCCGGGGGACGAGGCGCTGTACGCGCCGGGCACCCCCGGGCACATCCTCGGCTGGGGCCGCATCAGCGAGCAGGGCCCGGTGTCGCAGTACCTGCTGGGCGCGACCGTGCCGGTGATGGCGGACGGGGACTGCGCGGACGCCTACTTCCAGTTCCACGCGGACGAGATGGTCTGCGCCGGCTACCTGGAGGGCGGCGTGGACACCTGCCAGGGCGACTCCGGCGGTCCCCTGGAGGCCGGCGGCAGGCTGATCGGCGTCACCTCGTGGGGCGAGGGCTGCGCCCGCGAGAACCGGCCCGGCGTCTACAGCAAGGTCATCAGGTTCCACGACGTGCTGCTGGAGCAGGTGAACGGCGAGGGGTGACCCGCCGGTGCCCGCCGGCCCCGTGCGCGGGGGCCGGCGGGCACCGCTCGTCGTCAGAGCACCAGGCCGATCGACATGGTCAGGAACACCGCCGCGCACACCGCGTCCAGCGCCGTGGTCACGCCGCGCCGGCGCAGGGAGCCCGCCACGCGGGCCGCGGCGATTACGATCATCAGCTCCCACAGCGCGGCCAGCCCGAGGAACACCGCGGCCAGCAGTGCCAACTGGGGCGCGGCGTCGCCGGTGCCGATGAACTGCGGCAGGAACGCCAGCGAGAACAGCAGCATCTTCGGGTTGGTGATGTTGGTCAGGAACCCCTGCCGGAACGGCCGGTGCGCGACCACCTCCGCCGCCTCTGTCGTGCGCCGCAGCAGGCCGCGGGTGATCGTCACGGCCAGGTAGAGCAGGTATGCGGCGCCCACCCAGCGCAGCGCGGTCAGCGCCGCCGGGTAGCGCGCGATCAGCGCGCCGACGCCCGAGATCACCAGCGCCACCTGGAGCAGCGCCGCGGTGTGGATGCCGGCCAGGGCCAGCAGGCCGGCGCGCGTCCCGGCGTGCATCGACGTGCGCAGCAGGAGGAAGGCGTCGACGCCGGGCGTCAGGATCACCACCGCGCACGCGATGAGGAACGCCGGGAGCTGGGTGAGGTCGAGGTGCATGGTTAGCCCCCTTCATGTTCCGGACAGACGCTGGTGATCTGCCTCACTTGCCATGAAATCTTCGGTCGCACGAGATCCTAACAACAGATTTTCCGGTTTCCATACCCGGATTCCGGTGGTGTGACCACTCCGCTACCCTCTGTGCCCGTACGCCCGCGTGACGTAGGGGAGTGCTCCATGCGCATCAGCGCGCCGATCTTCGCCGTCCTCGTGCTGCTCTTCTCCGGGCTGCCCGCCGACGCGGTCGTCGGCGGCCGGGAGGCGCCGCCCACGCCGTGGGTGGTCGCCCTGTTCGACCGGGCGGGCACCTTCTTCTGCGGCGGCGCGCTGATCGCCCCGGACAAGGTCGTCACCGCCGCGCACTGCCTGGTCGAGCGCACGCCCGTGACCAGGCGCGACCGGGAGGCCGGCGAGCTGACCGCGGTCGCCGGCCGCGCCGACCTGGACACCCGGGCGGGCCGCTCCAGCCGGGTCACGGCCATCTGGCGGCACCCCGCCTTCACCGCGGTCGCCTCGGGCGACGACCTGGCGACCCTCACCCTGGCCCAGCCGCTGCCCTACGAGCCGGTCCGGGTCGCCGGGCCGCGCCCCGGCCTCGCCGTGGTCTACGGCTGGGGCCGCACCGGCGAGCTCCAGGCGCCCAGCCGCGTGCTGCGCGAGGTCGACGTGCCGATCCGCGCCGACGCCGAGTGCGCGGCCCTGGTCCCGGGCTACCGGCCCGGCGCGATGCTGTGCGCGGGCTACCCCGAGGGCGGCAAGGACGCCTGCGAGGGCGACTCGGGCGGCCCGCTGGTGGTCGACGGCGCGCTGGTCGGCGTGGTGTCCTACGGCCACGGCTGCGCCCGCCCGGACCAGCCCGGCGTCTACACCGCGGTGGCGAACTACCGCACGCAGATCTGAGACTGTGGTACCACGGTGCGGTGCGCACCCCACAACACCACGCGACCCTGCGCAG
Organism: Saccharothrix syringae; assembly: GCF_009498035.1. Classification (NCBI taxonomy): domain Bacteria; kingdom Bacillati; phylum Actinomycetota; class Actinomycetes; order Pseudonocardiales; family Pseudonocardiaceae; genus Saccharothrix; species Saccharothrix syringae. The sequence goes on along the minus strand of NZ_CP034550.1, from coordinate 9,418,775 downwards.
GCAGTGGTCCGCCGACCTGACCCCCGACCAGCTCTACCGCGTGCTCAGGCTGCGCGTCGAGGTGTTCGTGGTCGAGCAGAACTGCTGCTACCCCGAGCTGGACGGCCGTGACCTGGAGCCGGGCACCCGGCACCTCTGGGTCGAGGCCGAGGACTCGGCGGAGCCGCTGGCCTACCTGCGGCTGCTGGAGGAACCCGACGGCGGGTTCCGCATCGGCCGGGTCTGCACGGCCCGCGCCGCCCGCGGCCGCGGCTACAGCAGGCGGCTGCTGGAGGCGGCGCTGGCCGAGGTCGGGCGGGCGGGGTGCGTGCTCGACGCGCAGACCTACGTGGCCGACTTCTACGCCGGCTTCGGCTTCGTGCCCGAGGGCGAGGAGTTCATGGACGACGGGATACCGCACCTGCGGATGCGCCGGTCTCCGTGATCACCCGCACGGCCCGCTCGACGTCGGCCTCGGTGAGGTCGGCGCGAGCGGTCAGCCGCAGCCGGGAGATCCCGTCGGGCACCGACGGCGGCCGGAAGCAGCCCACCACCACGCCCCGGCCCCGGCACGCCTCGGCCCAGCCCACCGCGGCCTCCGGCGAGGGCGCCTGGACCGACACCACGGCCGCGGTCGGCGCGCTCACCCGCAGGCCCTGCTCGCGCAGCCGGGACGCCAGTTCCCGCGCCACGCCCAGGGCGCGCGCCGGCCGGTCCGGCTCCTCCCGCAGCACCTTCAGCGCGGCCAGCGCCGCCGCCGCGCTCGACGGGGCCAGGCCGGTGTCGAAGATGAACGTGCGCGCGGTGTCCACCAGGTGCCGGATCACCCGGCTCGGCCCGAGCACCGCGCCGCCCTGCGCGCCCAGCGACTTGGACAGCGTCACCGTGGTCACCACGTCCGGCGCCTTGGCCAGGCCCGCGGCGTGCACCGCGCCGCGCCCGCCCTCGCCCAGCACGCCCAGGCCGTGCGCGTCGTCCACGACCAGCGCGGAGGAGTGCTCGCGGCAGGCGGCGGCCAGCTCGGCCAGCGGCGCGAGGTCGCCGTCCACGGAGAACACCGAGTCGGTCACCACCAGCGCGCGCCGCTTGCCGCGGGTGGCCAGGGCGTGCGCCACCTTCGGCACGTCGCAGTGCCCGGCGACCACCACGTCGGCCTTGGACAGCCGGGTGCCGTCGATCAGCGAGGCGTGGATGTGCTGGTCGGCCACGATCGCGGTGCCCGGCCCGGTGAGCGCGGTCAGCGCGCCGAGGTTGGCCGCGTAGCCGGAGGAGAACACCAGCGCCGACTGCGCGCCGCAGAAGTTCGCCAGTTCGTACTCCAGCTCGGTGTGCAGCTCGGTGGAGCCGGTGACCAGGCGCGACCCGGTGGAACCCGCGCCCCAGCGCAGCGCGGCCGCGGCGGCGGCGCCGGCGACCCGCTTGTCGCGGGCCAGGCCCAGGTAGTCGTTCGACGCCAGGTCGAGGTCCGCGGAGTCGGCCGGGCGGGGCCGGACGCGGCGCGCGAGACCCGCCTTCGCGCGGGCTTCGGCGCGCGTGTCGATCCAGTCGAACACCGACTCACCTGTGCTCACACTCACGCCGGCAGTGTCGCATCCGGGGACTACGGTGCCGGCGTGGACCTCTTCCAGCCCGCGCCGGAGCAGTTGCGGTCGCTGCGCGAGCGGGCGCCCGTGCACCGGGACGAGCGCACGGGGTTGTGGCTGGTCAGCCGGTACCGCGACGTGCGGGCGGTGCTGGCCGACCCGCGCCGGTTCCACCCCGACAACGCGCTGACCGCGGTCGTCCCGATCCCGGGCCCGGTGCTGCGGGTGCTGGCCCGCGCCGGGTTCTCGCTGCCGCCGACGCTGGCCAACAACGGCACCCCCACCCACGCCGGCCTGCGGCGCCTGGTCGCCCGGTTCCTCACGCCCGCGCGGGTGGCCGCGGTCGGGCCGCGGATCGCGGAGCTGACCGCGCGGCGGCTGGCCGGGCTGACCGGGACGGCGGACCTGCACCCGGTGCTGGCCCGCGACCTGCCCGCGGTGGTGCTGCTGGAGGTGCTGGGCATCCGGGACGTGGCCGTCGACGCGCTGAAGGCGTGGAGCACCGCGTCGCTGGAGCTGTTCTGGGGTGACGTGACGCCGGAGCGGCAGCACGAGCTGGCCGGGCCGGCCGCCGGGTTCCACCGGTGGCTCACCGGGCGCATCAGGGCCGCCGACCCGCGCGGCGACGACCTGTTCGGCGCGCTGCGCGCCGAGGGCGTGCCGCTGCGGGACGCGGCCGGGCTGTGCTACTTCCTGCTGATCGCGGGCCAGGAGACGACGACGCAGCTGCTGTGCGCGGCGTTCCACGCGGTGCTGCGGCACGGCGACCTGTGGTCGCGGCTGGGCGAGCCGGGCGTGGCGGCGGCGTGCGTGGAGGAGGTGCTGCGGCGCGAGCCGCCGGTCAGCACGTGGCGGCGGGTCGCGGCCGAGCCCGTCACCCTGTCGGGGGTGGACCTGCCCGCGGGCGCCCCGCTGCTGCTGATGCTGGCGGGCAGCGGGTCGGACCCCGAGGCGTTCGACGAGCCCGAGCGGTTCTGCCCGGGCCGGCCGGGGGCGCGCAGGCACCTGGCGTTCGGCCACGGCAGGCACTTCTGCCTGGGCGCGGGACTGGCGCGGCTGGAGGCGGAGGTGGTGCTGCGGGAGACCGCGCGCCGGTTCCCCCGCCTGCGCCTGGCCTCCGCCGACCCGCCGCCGATGCTGGGCCTGCTGTCGTTCCGCGCGCCGTCGAGCGTCGAGGTGGTGCTAGGGGACCAGGACCAACTTGCCGGTGGTGGCGCGGCCCTCCAGCAGCTCGTGGCCCCGGGCGGCGTCGGCCAGCGGTAGCGACTCGCCCAGCACCGGCTTGAGGTCCAGGGCGAACAGGCGGCGCAGGTCGTCCGGGTCGAGCGGGTTGAACAGGCCGATCACCGCCACGTGCTTGCGGTAGACGTCATTGGCGGTGATGTCCACCGGCTCGCCGCTGGCGAAGCCGAACAGCACCAGCCGCCCCACGTCGTCGCGCAGCAGCTCGAAGGACTGGCGGGCGATCTCGCGGCCGGACGAGGAGAGCACCACGTCCACCGGCTCGACCCCGGCGGTCCAGTCGGGTTCGCCGTAGTCGACGACCTCGTGCGCGCCCAGCTCGCGGGCCAGCTCCAGCTTCCGCCTGCCGCGCGCGGCGGCCACCACGACGGCCCCGGCGCGCCGCGCGAGCTGCACGGCCAGGCTGCCCACCCCGCCCGCGGCCGCCTCCACCAGGACCCGCTCGCCGGCCGCGACGCGTGCCTGCTCGACCGCGCGCAGGGCCGTGGTGCCCTGGAGGTGGAGGGCCAGCGCCTCGTGGTCGGACACGCCGTCCGGCACCTCCACCGCGTCCTCGGGCAGCAGGCCCAGCTCGGCGTAGCCCTCGGCGGAGTAGCCGATCAGCCGCCTGCCGTCGTCGGTCACGCCGACCACCTCGGCGTTGAACGCGCCGGGGCGCAGGTCGAACCAGGGCACCACCCGGCCCGCCGCGCCGGAGCGGATCACCGTCTCGCCGTAGTTGAGGCCGATCGCGGTCACCCGCACCGGCACCTGCCCGGGACCGGGCACCGGGTCGGGCACCTCCTCGACCCGCAGCACGCCCGCCGGACCGAACTCGGAGTACCGCACCGCTCGCACAACGCCTCCCCGGGAGTTAAGCGGACCATTGGTCCGTTTTGGTGCGGCTACGATACGGACTGTCGGTCCGCTTCTGTCAAGGGAGTCCACGATGCGGAAGGACGCCGCGCGCAACCACGCCGCGATCCTGGGGGCCGCCGTTCGGCTGATCGTCGAGCGCGGCCCCGAGGGCTTCTCGATGGAGGACGTCGCGACGGCCGCCGGGGTCGGCAAGGGGACGGTGTTCCGCCGGTTCGGCGACCGCGAGGGGCTGGTGCGGGCGGTCGTCGACGGGAGTTCCGAGCGGTGGCGGGCCGAGTCGCGGGAGCTGCTGGAGGCGGACCACCTGCCGGCGGAGGAGCGGGTGATCACGTACGTGGCCACCCTGTTCGACCACGTGGTGGCCGCCCTGCCGCTGGTGATGGCGCTGGAGCGGGTGTCCGCGCGCAGCATCGCCTGCGACGCCGACGCCGAGCTGACCCACGCGCGACTGGTGGCGCTGGTCGGGCGGGTCAAGCCGGGGGCGGACGTGGAGTTCCTGGCGCACGCGCTGCTGGCCGGGCTGCGGGCGGAGGTGGTGCACCACCTGGTCCACCGGTGCGGGCTGGGGGTGGCGCGGGTGCGGGCCGGGGTGCTGTCCGTGGCGCGGGCGGTGCTGGCGGGGGAGGCGGAGCCCGCCGGAGGCGGTCCGTCAGGCGAATGAAACCCAGGTCACGACGAGCACGTCAACGCGCTCCTGGACGGTGGGCAGGAGGTGGGTGACCGCCATGTGCTGTTCGAGTGCCCCAGTGGTCGGTCTACAGGCCGAGTTCCGCGCGCAGGTCGGTCCAGGACTTGCTGCCGGGACGCGGCGCTCCGGTACGCCGGACCTCGGCCACCCGCCGGGCCTCCGCGGGGGTTTGGCTGGTGAGCAGTGCAATCCGTCGCCACGCCTGCACGGTGTCGCGCAGTTGGTCGAGGTGCGGCGTTCGCCGGGCCGCGGCGATCGCGGCGTCGAACTCGTCGGTCTGCTCGGGTAGCAACGCGGCGCGGATGGCCTCCGGTGAGCCGAACCGGGCGGCGGCCTCGGCGTCGCCGGTCCACTTCGGGGCGTCGGCGTCCGGTGGGCTCATATCGGCACCGTAGCGCCGTCCACCAGACCCGGTGTGACCGCGCTCGCCCCCCTGGGACTTGGACCCCGCCGACGTCAGGTGCGACGATGCCGGGGCTGTAGGGGTGCGCGAGGAAGCCGGTGGAAGTCCGGCGCGGTCCCGCCACTGTGACCGGTTCACCCCGGGAGTCAGGAACTCGACCCCCGAGAGATCGCAACCGGACACGGGCGTGGACACCCGAGGAAGGACACCGCCGCATGGGCGCGCGTTTCCCCTTTTCCGCTGTCGTCGGACAGGACGACCTCCGCACGGCACTGCTGCTCAACGCCGTGCACCCCGGTATCGGCGGGGTGCTCGTCCGAGGTGAGAAGGGGACCGCGAAGTCGACCGCGGTCCGCGCGCTCGCCGCGTTGCTGCCCGACCTGGACGTGGTGCCGGGCTGCCGGTTCGCCTGCGACCCGGCGGCCCCGGCCGACTGCCCCGACGGACCCCACGCGGACGGCGCCGAGCGCCGCCCCGCGCGCCTGGTCGAGCTGCCGGTCGGCGCGACCGAGGACCGGCTGATCGGGTCGCTGGACCTGGAGCGCGCGCTCACCGAGGGCGTCCGCGCCTACCAGCCGGGCCTGCTGGCCGCCGCGCACCGGGGCGTGCTGTACGTCGACGAGGTCAACCTGCTGCACGACCACCTGGTCGACCTCCTCCTCGACGCGGCCGCCATGGGGCGCGCGCACGTCGAGCGCGAGGGCGTCTCCGTGTCGCACCCCGCGTCGTTCCTGCTCGTGGGCACCATGAATCCCGAGGAGGGCGAGCTGCGCCCGCAGCTGCTGGACCGCTTCGGCCTCACCGTGACCGTGCGCGCCGCCCGGGACGTGGCCACCCGCACCGAGGTCGTGCGCCGCCGGCTGGCCTACGAGGCGGACCCCGACGGCTTCGCCGCGCGCTGGGCGCCGCGCGACGCCGAGCTGGCCGAGCGGATCGTGGCCGCCCGCGTCCGGCTGGCCGCCGTGGTGCTGCCGGACGCCGAGCTGCGCCGGATCGCCGCGATCTGCGCGGCCTTCGAGGTGGACGGCATGCGCGCGGACCTCGTGGTGGCCCGCACCGCGACCGCCCACGCCGCCTGGCGCGGTGCCGACGAGGTGGCCGAGCAGGACGTGGAGGCCGCCGTGCGGCTCGCCCTGCCCCACCGCAAGCGCCGCGACCCGTTCGACGAACCCGGCCTGGAGCAGGAGCAGCTGGACGACGCCCTGCGGCAGGGCGAGGAGGCCGCCCGCGAGGAGGAGGACGGCCCGGACGACGACGGGCCCGGCGGCGGTGGGTCCGACCGGGGCCCGGACGAGGGGCCCGACGACGGCCCGGAGCCGCCCGGCCAAGCACCGTCCACTTCGGACTCGCCGGGTACCTCGGGCGAGCGCTCCCACGCGCCCGCGCCCGCGTTCCGCACCCGCCTGCTCCAGGTGCCCGGCGTCGGCGACGGCGCACCCGGCAAGCGCTCCCGGGCCCGCGCCCGCACCGGCCGCGTGGTCCGCCCCGCCACCGCCGACGGCTCCGGCCTGCACCTGGTCGGCACCCTCGCCGCCGCCGCGCCGCACCAGGCCGCGCGCGGCCGCACCGGGCCGGGCCTGGTGCTGCGCAACGCCGACGTGCGCCGGTCGGTGCGCGAGGGCCGGGAGGGCAACCTCGTGCTGTTCGTGGTCGACGCGTCCGGCTCGATGGCCGCGCGGCAGCGGATGTCCGCGGTCAGCGGTGCCGTGGTGTCCCTGCTGCGCGACGCCTACCAGCGGCGGGACAAGGTGGGCGTGGTGACCTTCCGGGGCCGGGAGGCCACCGTCGCGCTGCCGCCGACCAACTCGGTGGACGCCGCGGCGGCCCGGCTGCGCGCGCTGCGCACCGGCGGCCGCACCCCGCTGGCGGACGGCCTGCTGCGCGCCCGCCGCGTGCTGGAGGTCGAACGCGTGCGCGACCCGCGCCGCCGCCCGCTGCTGGTGCTGCTGACCGACGGGCGCGCCACCGCGTCCGGCACCGGGGGCGACCCGCTGCGCGACGCCCTGCGCGCGGCCGGCCTGCTGGCCGCCGACGGGGTCGCCGCGGTGGTCGTCGACTGCGAGCACGGCCCGATCAGGCTGGGCCTGGCCGGGCGCGTGGCGGGTGCGCTGGACGCGGCGTGCCTGCGCTTGGAAGAGCTGTCCGCCGACCAGGTCGCGGGCGTCGTGCGCGCCGCCCGCGCCGCGTAGGAGCGCGAAGATGCCCCAGGGTCAACCGTCCGCCGTGCCCGTCGACGGGCTCACCACGCGGCAGCGCCGCAACCGGCCGCTGGTCGTGCTGCACACCGGCGAGATGAAGGGCAAGTCCACCGCCGCGTTCGGCCTCGCCCTGCGCGGCTGGAACCAGGGCTGGTCCATCGGCGTGTTCCAGTTCGTGAAGTCCGCCAAGTGGAAGGTCGGCGAGGAGTCGGCGTTCCGCGCGCTGGGCCGGCTGCACGAGCAGACCGGCGAGGGCGGCCCCGTCGAGTGGCACAAGATGGGCGAGGGCTGGTCGTGGGCCCGCAAGCAGGGCACCGAGGCCGACCACGCGGCCGCCGCGCTGGAGGGCTGGCGCGAGATCGCCCGCCGCATCGCCGACGAGCGGCACGGGCTGTACGTGCTCGACGAGTTCACCTACCCCCTGCACTGGGGCTGGGTCGACGTGGACGAGGTGGTGGCCACCCTGCGCGACCGGCCCGGCCACCAGCACGTCGTCATCACCGGCCGGTACGCGCCCGCCGCGCTCGTCGACGCCGCCGACCTGGTGGTGGAGATGACCAAGGTCAAGCACCCCATGGACGCGGGCCAGAAGGGCCAGAAGGGGATCGAGTGGTGAACCGGCTGGTGGTCGCCGCACCCGCCTCCGGCAGCGGCAAGACCACCGTGGCCACCGGCCTGATGGCGGCGCTGCGCCGGGCGGGCGACCGGGTGGCCCCGTTCAAGGTCGGCCCGGACTACATCGACCCCGGCTACCACGCGGTGGCCACGGGCAGGCCGGGCCGCAACCTCGACCCGGTCATGGTCGGCGAGCACCGGGTGGCGGGCCTGTTCGCGCACGGCGCGCGCGGCTGCGACCTGGCCGTGGTCGAGGGCGTGATGGGCCTGTTCGACGGCCGGGTGGACACCGAGGGCGTCGGGTCCACCGCGCACGTGGCCAAGCTGCTGTCCGCGCCCGTGCTGTTCGTGGTCGACGCCCGCGGCCAGAGCCGCAGCCTGGCCGCCCTGCTGCACGGCTTCCGCGGCTACGACCCGACCGTGCGGCTGGGCGGCGTGGTGCTCAACCAGGTCGGCTCCGCGCGGCACGAGCAGGTGCTGCGCGGGGCGTGCGCCGAGGTCGGGCTGGAGGTGCTGGGCGTGCTGCCGCGCGACGACCGCTTCGCGCTGCCCTCCCGCCACCTCGGGCTGGTCACCGCCGCCGAGCACGGCGCGGCCGCGGTCGCGGCGGTGGAGGCGGTCGCCGACGCCGTGGCCCGGCACGTCGACCTGGACGGGGTGCGCCGGCTGGCCGCCGCGGTGCCCGCGATGGCGGTGCCCACCTGGGACCCGCACGCGGAGGTCGCCTCGGCCGTGGACACGTCCGCGGACGCGGGCGCCCCCGCGGGCACGACCACGAGCGCGCCGGTGATCGCGGTGGCGGGCGGCGCGGCGTTCACCTTCGGCTACGCCGAGCACGTGGAGCTGCTGCGCGCCGCGGGCGCCGAGGTGGCCGTGGTCGACCCGCTGCGCGACGAGGCGCTGCCCGACGGCGCGGCCGGCCTGGTGCTGCCCGGCGGGTTCCCCGAGCAGCACGCCGCCGAGCTGGCCGCCAACGAGCGGCTGCGCGCCGACGTGACCCGCCTGGCCCGCTCCGGCGCGCCCGTGCACGCCGAGTGCGGCGGCCTGCTGTACCTGGCGAAGTCGCTGGACGGCGCGCCGATGTGCGGGGTGGTCGACGCGGACGGCGCCATGACGCCCAGGCTCACCCTGGGCTACCGCGACGCGGTCGCACCGCACGACTCGGTGCTCGCCCGGGCGGGTGCCAGGATCACCGGCCACGAGTTCCACCGCACGTCGCTGAGCGTCCCGCACGGCGCGACGCCGGCCTGGCGGTGGCGCGGGCACGACCAGCGCCCGGTGGCCGAGGGCTTCGTGCTCGGCGGCGTGCACGCGTCGTACCTGCACACCCACCCGGCGGCCACGCCGGACGCCGTGGCGCGCTTCGTGCGGGCCTGCGCGGCGGCCGCACCGGCTGAGGCCACTCGTTAGTGGCACGCCCGAACGCGGTACGGTCCATGCCCACCAGCCGAACGTGTCATGGGGAGCAGCTGTGATGACTGGTCGGGTCTCCTTCGTCGGCGCCGGTCCCGGCGCCGCCGATCTCATCACCGTGCGCGGCGCCAGGCGGATCGCCGAGGCGGACGTGGTGGTGTGGGCCCCCGCCGTGGTGGAGGCCGAGTGCGTGCGCGAGCACGCCCGCCCCGACGCCGAGCTGGTCGACTTCTCCCGGGTGCCCGAGTCCGAGGTCCTGGAGCTGTACCGGCGGGCCTCGGCGGGCCGGCTGAAGGTCGTGCGCCTGCACGCGGGCGACCCGGCGCTGTCGGCGGGCCTGCGGGAGCAGCGGGAGACGTGCCGCCGGCTCGGCCTGGAGACCGAGGTCGTGCCCGGCGTGTCGCAGCTGTCCGCGGCGGCCGCGTCCGTCGGCCGCGAGCTGGTCGACCCGGACGTGGCCCAGTCGCTGGTGCTGCTCGGGCCCGAGACCGCCGAGCACGTCGAGGAGTTCGCCGCGCACGGCACCACGATGGCCGTGTCCGCCTCCGGGGCGCGGGCCGGGCAGCTGGTCGAGCGGCTGCGCGAGGGCGGTTACGCCGACGACACGCCGGTCGTGGTCGCCTACAAGGTGTCCCTGCCGGACGAGGTGGTCGCGCAGACCACGGTCGGCGGGCTGGAGGCGTGCGTGAAGGAGCACAAGGTCTACCGGACCGCGCTGTTCCTGGTCGGCAAGGTGCTCGCGCCGCCGGCGGGCCGGGGGCGGGGCGCGGTGCTGGAGGGCGACGAGCCGGTGCCCGCGCGCCGGTCGCGGCCGTCGAAGTGGGGCAAGCGCGCCCACCGCTCGCCGTCGGTGGCCGCGTGGTCGGCGGTGCACGACTGGCAGGAGGCCGCGCGGGCCCAGCGCAGGCCCCGGGAGGAGCCCGTGCCGGCGCCGGTGTTGGAGCTGGTGCCGACCGAGGAGCCCGCCGCGCCCGCTGTGCCCGAGGTCGCCGAAGCCGCTGCGCCCGCCGAGCCCGTCGTGCCCGAGCAGGGGCCCAGGTCGAAGCCGGTGGTCGCCGCCGCCGCGAAGCCCAAGCCGACCGAGGTCCGCGCCAGCACGACGCCGCGCAAGCCGGCCACCCCGCGGTCCAAGAAGAGCAAGCGCGCCAACTGACGTGGACGTCGTCGCGCTGCACCGGTTCGTCACCGAGGCCGGCCGCTCCTGGGCGGACGTGACCGTCGTGGACGCCGCCGCGGTGGGCGCGCGGCACGCGCTGAACGTGTGCCGGGCGCGCCCCGCCGTCGTGGTGTCCGGCGCCGACCCGGCGGAGCTGGCCCGCGGCCTGGCCGGCTGGCGGCGCACCCTGGTGGTCCGCTCGGCCGCCGGTCTGTCCACCGTGGACCCGGCGGACGCGGTGGTGCGGCGCTGGGACGCCCCGGACGCGCTGCTCTGCCTGGCGGAGAACAACTTCGCGCCCACCACCGGCGACTGGGCGCTGCCCGACGACGACTTCGCCCACCGCGACGGCATGGTCGCCGCGGCCGAGGTGCGCGCCCTGGCACTGGCCCGGCTCGCCCCGCGCCCCGGCGTGCTGGTGTGGGACGTCGGCGCGGGACCCGGCGCGGTCGGCGTGGAGTGCGCCCGGCTGGGCGCCGCGGTCGTGGCGGTGGAGCGGGACCCGGTGCAGTGCGTGCGGATCATCGCCAACGCCGCCGCGCACGGCGTGGACGTGCGGGTGGTGGAGGCGGACCTGGCCGAGGCGGGCGAGCTGCCCGCCCCGGACGCGGTGTTCGTCGGCGGCGGCGGTGCCGACGTGGTGCGGCGGGTGGCGCGCTCGGGCGCCCGGCGGGTCGTGGTGGCCACCCCCGGCCTGGACCGCGTGGTACCCGCCCGGGACGCGCTGGCCGGGGCGGGGTACGAGGTCGGGGGCAGCCAGCTCGCCGCGGCCAGGCTGGTCGGCGGCGCGTTGCTGGCGGTGAACCCGGTGACCGTGCTGTGGGGGAGGAAGAAGACGTGATCGGGGTGTTCGCCGCGGCCGGGCTGGTCGGCGGCGCGTTGCTGGCGGTGAACCCGGTGACCGTGCTGTGGGGGAGGAAGAAGACGTGATCGGGGTGTTCGCCGCGGCCGGGCTGGTCGGCGGCGCGTTGGCGGCGATCGACCCGGTGGCCGCGTGGTGCGGGAGGAAAGCTTGATCGGGGTTTTCGCCGCGGGTGAGCGCGGCAGGCGCGCGGCCGCCGAGCTGGCCGGGTTCCTCGGCCCCGACGCGGTCGTCCCGGACGGCCCGGTCGGCCCCGCGCTGCGCCGCCTGTGGCCCCGCCTGGGCTCGGCGGTGTTCTTCCTCGGCACGGGCGCCGCCGTGCGGCTGGTCGCACCGCTGGCCCGCGACGAGCGCTCCGACCCGGGCGTGGTCTGCGTGGACGGCGGCTTCGCCGTGGCCCTGCTGGGCGACGCGGGCGCGCTGGCCGAGCGGGTCGCCGACGTGCTGGGGCTCCAGCCCGTGGTGACCTCCGCGGCGGCCGACTCGCCGCTGGACGAGCTGGTCGAGCTGCTCGACGCGGCGGTGGAGGGCGACGTCGCCGGGTGCGGCGAGGCGATCCGGCTCGGCGAACCCGTGCGGCTGGCCAACCCGCTGGGCTTCCCGCTGCCCGCGATGCCCCACAACGTCCAGGACCGCGCCGAGGACCACGCCGGGTGGATCGTGCTGGTCGACGACCGGGTGCCCAAGGGGCCTGCTCGGGACCGGGTCGTCCGGGTGGTCCCGCGCACCCTCGTGGTGGGCGTCGGGTCGAGCACCGGCGTGTCCGCGTCGGCGGTGTCGGCGGCGCTGGCCGAGCTGGAGGAGAAGGGCCGGCTGGACCTGCGCGCGATCCGCGCGTTCGCCACGCTCGACCGCAAGGTCGCCGAGCAGGGCATCGCCGACGCCCTGGAGGACTGGGGCTTCTGGCACGACTCGACCACCGCCCCGCTGCTGAGCTACCCCGGCGAGGAGCTGGCGGTCATCCCGGTGCCGAACCCGGCGGAGCTGGCGATCGGCATCCCGAGCGTGGCCGAGGCGGCCGCGCTGCGCGGCGCGATGGAGCTGTCCGGCGGCGGCCGCGTGGAGATCGCCGCGGAGAAGGCCAAGGGCGCGGGGGTGACGGTGGCGGCGGCGCGCGTGCTGCCGCGCGGCAGGCTGGCGCTGGTGGGCCTGGGTCCCGGCGGCGCCGACGAGCGCACGCCCCGGGCCGAGGCGGAGCTGCGGCGGGCGTCGGTGGTGGTGGGCAGCGAGGAGTGCGTGGCCCAGGTGCGGCACCTGCTGCGGCCCGGGACGCGGGTGCGGTCGGAGGGCGCGGTGCGGCTGGCCGAGGCCGGGGCCGCGGTGGCGTTCGTGGACGTGGGCGCGGGGCCGGTTGTTGCCGGGCCGGTACGGGCGGATGTCGTGCGTGTGACGGGGGTCACCGGTCAACTGTGAAGCCGCGGGCCCCCTTCGAAAGGTGGTTGTCGGCTTTGCCCCGTTGGTCCTAGGTGTTGGGTGTGCGCCGTCCCGGCGCACCCCTGCCTGGAAGGATCGACATGGCGAAAACCCTGCGTCGCCTGATCACCTCGTTGGCCGCGGCGGTGGCCGCGGTGGGCCTGATGACCACCGCGCCCGCCTCGGCGTCCACCGCCGACGACGTGTCACCGTTCGTCGTCGGCGGCTCCCGGGTGTCCACCAGCACCTACCCGTGGGTGGTCTACCTGGCCACCAGCTCGGGCGGCCAGTTCTGCGGCGGCACCCTCGTCGGCGCCACCAAGGTGGTCACCGCCGCGCACTGCGTGAGCGGCCGCTCGGCGTCCAGCACCCGCGTGGTGCACCGCCGGGACGACAAGCAGAGCACGGCGGGCACCGTGGCCACGGTGTCGCGGATCTGGGTGCACCCCAGCTACCGCACCGCCAGCTCCGGCTACGACGTGGCCGTGCTGACGCTGGGCACCAGCCTGCCCTCGCCGTACCTGCCGCTGGCCACCCCGTCCGACACCGCGCTGTACGCGGCGGGCACGAACGCGACCATCCTCGGCTGGGGCACCACGTCCTCGGGCGGCTCGGCCTCGCGCTACCTGCTCGGCGCGACCGTGCCGGTGACCTCCGACGCCACCTGCCGCACCGCGTACTCCAACTACAGCGCCACCGCCATGGTGTGCGCGGGCTACCCGCAGGGCGGCGTGGACACCTGCCAGGGTGACTCGGGCGGCCCGCTGGTGGCGGGCGGCAAGCTGATCGGCGCCACCTCGTTCGGCCGCGGCTGCGCGCAGGCCGGCTACCCGGGCGTGTACTCGCGGATCGCCACGTACTACTCGGAGATCACCGCCCAGCTGTGAGGGCCGCGACGTGCCCACGACCGGGTTGCGTCCCGGCCGTGGGCACGTCGCCGGTGTTCGCTGTGCCCTTGTGCGCTCCCTGCCGATCCTGGTCCTGTGGTCCCTCGCGTCCGCCGGCGCGGCGTCCGCGTCGGGCGCGCTGCACTCGTGCGGCACCTCGGTGCACGGCGACTCGGGCACCGGCTGGTGCTCGGGCTCCGGCGCGTTCCGGCTGATCGTCGCCTGCGAGGACGGCGAGTTCGCCCGCAGCTCGTGGCTCACCGTCTCCGGCGACAGGGGCGTCGTCGGCGTCTCGTGCGTGGCCGGCTCCCGCGCGGTGGGCGCGGAGATCGAGGAGGAGCCCGCCCGGTGATGTGACGCACGCTTGTTGGACACCACCTGCCTGACGTGGATCCTTCTACCCATGCACGGTGAACAGCACTACCTCGTGGGCCTGGACCTGTCCGGACGCCGGGTCGTCGTCGTGGGCGGCGGCACGGTCGCCCAGCGCCGCCTGCCCAGGCTGGTCGCGGCGGGCGCCCTGGTCGAGGTCGTCTCGCCCGGGGTCACCCCGGCGGTCCAGGGCATGGTGGACGCCGGCGAGGTGACCTGGCACGCCCGCGAGTACGCCGACGGCGACCTGGACGGCGCCTGGTACGTGCTGGCCTGCACCTCCGACCCCGGGGTCAACGCCCGCGTCACCGCCGACGCCGAGGCGCGGCGGGTGTTCTGCGTGCGCGCGGACGTGGCGGTCAAGGGCACCGCGGTGACGCCGGCGGTCGGCGAGCACGACGGGCTGCTGCTGGGCGTGCTGGCGGGCGGCCACCACCGCCGGTCGGCGGGCGTGCGGGACGGCGTGCTGGCCGCGCTGCGCGACGGGTCGATCGCCGACCACCACGACCGGCCGGCGGGCGTGGCCCTGGTCGGCGGCGGGCCGGGCGACCCGGACCTGATCACCGTGCGCGGCCGGCGGCTGCTGGCGCGCGCGGACGTGGTGGTGGCCGACCGGTTGGCGCCCCGGGAGCTGCTGGACGAGCTGCCGCCGCACGTCGAGGTGGTGGACGCGGCCAAGATCCCCTACGGCCGGGCCGCGACGCAGGAGTTCATCAACACCACCCTGGTGGACAACGCCAAGGCCGGGAAGTTCGTGGTGCGCCTCAAGGGCGGCGACCCGTACGTGTTCGGGCGCGGGTTCGAGGAGCTGGTCGCGTGCGCCGAGGCGGGCGTGCCGGTCACCGTCGTACCGGGCGTGACCAGCGCGTTCGGCGTGCCCGCGCTGGCCGACGTGCCGGTCACGCACCGCGGGGTGGCGCACGAGGTGGTGGTGGTGTCCGGCCACGTGGCCCCGGACGACCCGAGGTCGCTGGTCGACTGGGACGCGCTGGCCCGGCTCAAGGGCACCGTGGTGATCTTGATGGGCGTGGAGCGCGCGGGCGCCTTCGCCGCGGCGCTGCGGGCGGGCCGGCCGGGGGACACCCCGGTGTCGGTGATCCAGGAGGGCAGCACCCGCGCGCAGCGGGTGGTGCCGTCCACCCTGGACACCCTGGCGGCCGACGTGGCGGCGCACGGCGTCCGCCCGCCCGCGATCATCGTCGTCGGCCCGGTCGCGGGGCTGGCGAAGGAGCTGCCGCTCCGGGCCTGAGGGCGGTGCGGGGGCGCCCGCCGGGGCGCCCCCCCGGTCAGCGGACCGGCTGGGGGACCGGGTGCGGTGGCGGCGCGGTGGCCGTCCGGGTCCGCAGCGACCACGTCACCCCGGCGGCGACCCAGGCGGCCACGGCGGCGAGCGCGACCAGCGTCGCGCCACCGGGGTGGACCAGCGGCTCGCCGCGCAGCGCCTGCCAGGTGAGGGTGCAGAACAGCCCGAGGTAGCCGACCGCGACGACGCCGACCAGCCGCACGCGCGTGCGCTCGGCCAGGCCCAGCGCGGTCAGGGCCGCGGCGAGCAGCACCATCGCCTGCAGGCCGTGCATGCCCACGAAGTGGGGGACGCGCAGGTCGCCGCCGGTGGTGCTCCAGGCCGTCACCGGCATGCCGGGTCCGCCGTCGGGCACGCCGACGCTGTGCCCGCCCACCAGCTCGACCTGCCGGCCGGCGGCGTCGGTGGCGGTCACCCGCTTGTCGAGCTGGAAGGCCATCAGGTAGCCGCTGAACATGCCCAGCACGGCCAGGTACAGCCCCGAGCGCACGGCCCACCGCACGTCCGGCGTGGCGAAGCGCTGGAACGACAGCACGAGCGCGAGCGCCACGTTCAGCAGGAACATGATCGGGATCGACTTGCCGAACGCGTGCCCCACGAGCTCGTTGAACGCGTCGTCCGACTGGTTGTAGTGGCTGAACGTGCCGCGGGCGGCCTGCATGACCACCACGCCGACGTCGAAGACCAGGATGACCGCGCTCGCGGTGCCCAGCCCGCGGGTCCACCGCCTGCCCCGGTGCGGCAGCGAGAGCAGCCACGACAGGGTCGCCGAGTACACCGCCAGCGACACGGTGAACTTGAACGGCTTGAGCCACAGCGGGGCGCCCTGGAGCGTGCGCCCGTCCACCAGCATCGCGACGCCGCACCCGACCGCGGCCACCGCCATCACCACGGCCACCCACAGGGTCGGCCGGTGCCAGCTCTTCGTCATGGGCCCAGCCTGGTGCGGAGGGCCCCGGCGATCACTGGTGCGGGCCGGCCGGCCGGGGGTGGGGCGACCCCGCGCGGCGGCGGTGCGGGCAGCCCTACGGCTTGACAGCCGAAGCTCGGAATCAAATACTCGGAACCGAGCGATTGGAGGCGATCACTTGGTCGCGAGGAAGGTGTCCAACCCGCTGGGGCTGGCGGTGCTCGGCCTGCTGATGGAGTCGCCCGCCCATCCCCACGCCCTGGCGGCCACCCTGCGCGAACGCGGGATGGACCGGGCGTTCAAGGTGACCACCGGCTCGCTGTACGACGTGGTCCGGGCGCTGGAGCGGGCCGGGTGGATCGAGGCGCGGGAGACCGTCCGGGTCGGGTCGCGCCCCGAGCGGACCGTTTATCGGCACACGGACGTGGGACGCGCGGAGTTCGTGCGGTGGGTGGAGGAGCTGGTGCGCGTGCCGGGGGCCGAGTACCCGAAGTTCCTCTCGGCGGTCGGCTACCTCGGTGCGCTGGGGCCCGAGGGCGCGGTGTCGGCGTTGCGGGAGCGGGCCGCCCGCCTGCGCGAGCAGCTGGCCGGGGCGCGGGCGGAGCACCGCCGCGTGCTCGACGGCGGCCTGCCGCGGCTGTTCCTGGTGGAGGGCGAGTACGCGGTGCGGATGGGCGAGGCCGAGCTGGCGTGGGTGGAGGAGATCGCCGACGAGGTCGAGTCCGGGGCCCTGGCCTGGCCCGACCAGGGGGACGAGCCCGGCTGGGCGCGGGGGGAGGACCGGTGACGGTCGCCGTGGTCGGGGCGGGGCCCGCCGGGCCGGCGCCGGCCGGGGTGGGGGTGGAGCTGCTGGACCGGAGGGGTGTCGCCGACCGGTTCCCGGCCGAGGGCTGAAGGTGCCTTACGCGGTGTTCGCCGACCCGACGCGCCCGCTGGAGGAGTGGCCGGCCGAGCTGGGCGTGCGGGTGTCCCGGGGGCAGGAGGTCGTCGACCTGGTCCAGGACGACGACGGGGTGGACGTGGAGCCGGTCGACCCGGCCGCGCTGCCGCCGGGCGTGACCGGCCGGGTGTTCGTGATACCGCGCCCCGGCCACGTGCGCGTGGTGCTCGACGAACCCGAACCACCCGCCGACCGCGACCGACCGGTGGAGCCGCGGTACTGCGGTCGTCGGCACCGACGACCGCCCGGTCGGCCAGGCCGGCCTGCGCACCATCTCCCTGTTCGAGGGGTCGGCGCAGCTGTCGTACTGGGTGCTCCCCGGTGCCCGCGGGGCGGGGGTCGCCGCCCGCGCGGCGCTCGCCCTGACGCGGTGGGCCTTCGACACCGCCCGGCTGCACCGGGTGTTCCTCCGGCACTCGACGGCCAACCCGGCGTCGTGCCGCGTCGCCGACCGGCTCGGGTTCGCTGGAGGGCACACAGCGGGGTGCCCTGCTCCACGCGGACGGGTGGCACGACATGCACGCGCACGCCCGCCTGCGCACCGACCGCGACCAGCCCGTCCGCTGACTCGCGAGCAGCGCTCTAGTCTGCACGTCGTGGCGGTGTGGGTGAGGCTCGCCGGCGTGGGGCTGGCCAGGGTGCGGTTCGCCTACTCGCCGGTGTTCGAGACGGTGATGGCGGTGGACGGCCTGCGCACGCCCGGCGCGCACGCCGTCCACCTGCCGTGGGTGCGGTGGGCGCGCGGGCGGGTCGCGGACATCCCCGACCTGGACCTGCTGCTGGCCCGGCTGGAGGGCCCCGCGAAGCCCGCCGAGCTGCTGCCCGTGCCCGACGTGCGCATGCCCGACCTGGAGACCGAGCTGCGCGGGGCGCCCCCGGCGGAGGCCGCGGTGATCCGGCGCTGCCACGAGGTGCTGATCGCGCCCCACTGGAAGCGCATCACCACCGTCCTGGAGGCCGACATCGCCACGCGCGCGGCGACGCTGGCGGACAGGGGCGTCGAGGCGGTGTTCGGCGACCTGCACCCGGAGGTCACCTGGGAGGACGGCGAGCTGGTCCTGCACCGCAAGCCCGACCACCGGGTGGACCTGGCCGAGCACGGCCTGGTGCTCTCGCCCACCGTGTTCGGCTGGCCGAAGGCGTGGGTCGAGATCGACCCGGTGGGCCAGGGCGTGGTGCGCTACCCGGCGCGGGGCATCGGCGCGCTGTGGGAGGACCGGTCGACGCCGCACGAGCTGGCGGCGCTGATCGGGCGGACCAGGGCGCGCCTGCTGACCCTGCTGGAGGCGCCGCGCACCACCACGGACCTGGCCACCGCGCTGGAGGTCACGGCGGGCGCGGTGTCGCAGCACATCGCGGTGCTGCGGGCGGCGCGGCTGGTGACGACCCGGCGCGAGGGCAGGCACGTGCTGCACATGCGCACCACCCGCGCCGACGCGCTCATGAACTGAGGCGCAGGCCCAGCTCGCGCTGCGGTTCGGTGAGCACGTGCCCGTGCGCGCACACCGGCACCATCGACACCTTCCCGCCGCACCCCACGTGCTCGGGCTCCACGGGCGGCGGCCCGTCGGCCAGGTGCCGGTCGCCCCAGTCCATCAGGGTCACCAGCACCGGCCACAGCTCGCGCCCGGCGGCCGTCAGCCGGTACTCGTGCCGCTGCCGCGACCCGAACTCCCGGTAGGGCACGCGTTCCAGCAGCCCGGCGTCGACCAGCCCGGCCAGCCGGTTGCTCAGCACGTTGCGGGCGATGCCCAGGTGCTCGCGCAGGTCCTCGAACCGCTGCAACCCGTTGAACACGTCCCGCACGACCTGGAGCGACCACCGCTCGCCCAGCACGGCCAGGGCGCGCGCGATCGAGCACCGGTCGTTGTCGATGACCACTCCCACGCCCCCCACGGTACTCCTGGGTTGCCGGCAGGGACCCAGCGACGCTAGGTTGCCCATCGAAACCCAGAGGGGGAGGAACCGCATGGGCATCGAAGAGCACCCCACCGTGCGAAGGGTCCGCGAGCACCCGCGCACCCGGCCGCCGTCGACGGTCGCCGCGTCGTGGCTGCGCGAGCTGGCCCTGGCGGCGGGCGCCGACGACGCGGGGTTCGTCCCCGTCACCCGCCCGGAGCTGGCGGTCGACCTGGAGCACGCGCGGGCGGCGCTGCCCGGCGCCCGCACCTACGTCGCGTTCTGCGTGCGGATGAACCGCGACAACGTCCGCAGCCCGCTGCGCAGCGTCGCCAACACCGAGTTCCACCAGGCGCTCGACGACGCGGAGGTGGTGGGGCACCGGCTGACCAGGGCGCTGGAGGACGCCGGGTACCGGGCCGTGCACCCGGCCGCGGCCTTCCCGCAGGAGATGGACGACTTCCCCGGGCGCGCCTGGGTCGTGTCGCACAAGCTGGTCGCGCAGGCGGCCGGGCTGGGCCGGATCGGCATCCACCGCAACCTGATCCACCCCCGGTTCGGCAACTTCGTCCTGCTCGGCACCGTGGTGGCGGAGTTCGAGGTCGACGAGCCCACCGGGCCGATCGACTACAACCCCTGCCTGGAGTGCAAGCTGTGCGTGGCCGCGTGCCCGGTGGGCGCGATCTCCAAGGACGGCGCCTTCAACTTCCTCGACTGCTACACCCACAACTACCGCGAGTTCATGAGCGGCTTCACCGACTGGGTGGAGCAGGTCGCCGACAGCACCGACCGCGACGACTACCGCCGCCGGGTGTCCCCGGCCGAGTCCGCGTCGATGTGGCAGAGCCTGGCGTTCCGGCCCAACTACAAGGCGGCCTACTGCATGGCCGCGTGCCCGGCGGGCGAGGACGTGATCGGCCCGTTCCTCGAC
This sequence comes from Saccharothrix syringae, assembly GCF_009498035.1. Lineage (NCBI taxonomy): Bacteria > Bacillati > Actinomycetota > Actinomycetes > Pseudonocardiales > Pseudonocardiaceae > Saccharothrix > Saccharothrix syringae. The sequence goes on along the minus strand of NZ_CP034550.1, from coordinate 9,399,123 downwards.
GACCGCAAGGGGTTCCTGGAGCAGGTCGTCAAACCGCTCCAGGACAAGGCCGAACCGGTCTACGTGCGCCCCGGCTCGGCCGCCGAGGAGCACGTGACCAGGCGGTTCCCCCACAAGGACGTGCGCCGGGTGTCCAACGGCCTGCCCGGGAACTAGGCGGGCGGCCCCTGCTCGGCCAGCACGCCGCCGGCCAGGCGCAGCCACCGCCGAACCCCGATCTCGGCCAGGAACCGCTCGTCGTGGCTGACCACGACGAACGCGCCCCGGTAGGCGTTGAGCGCGGCGGTCAACTGCCCGACGCTCGCCAGGTCCAGGTTGTTCGTCGGCTCGTCCAGCAGCAGCAGTTGCGGGGCGGGCTCGGCGAACAGCAGGCACAGCAGCGTCGCCCGCAGCCGCTCGCCGCCGGACAGCTCGCCCACCGGCACGGCGGCGTGCGCGTCGCGGAACAGGAAGCGCGCCAGCAGGTGCATCGAGTCCGTCCGGGACAGCCCCGGCGCGGCCGCGGCCAGGTTCTCCGCAGTGGTGCGCGACAGGTCCAGCGTGTCCAGGCGCTGCGACAGGTACGCCACCCGGCCCCCGGCCCGGTCCAGCACCCCGCCGTCGGGCTCCAGGGTGCCCTCGACGACCCGCAGCAGCGTGGACTTGCCCGCGCCGTTGGGGCCGGTCAGCGCGATCCGCTCCGGTCCGCGCACCACCAGGTCCACGCCCTCGCCGGCGAACAGCGCCCGCCCGCCGCGGTCGACCCTGATGTGCCTGCCGCTGAACACGGTGCGGCCCGCGGGCACCTCGGTGCCCGGCAGGGACAGCGCGAGCACCGGCTCCTCGCGGGCGGCCAGGTCGGCCTCCGCCAGCCGCGCCTGCGCCGCGTCGAGCCGCCGGCCGTGCACGTCGTCGGCCCGGCCCGCGGAGTCCTGCGCCCACCGCTTGAGGTTGCCCGCGGCGATGCGCGGGATGTCGGCACCGGAGCGGGCACCGCTGCTCGCGCGGCGGGCGGCGCGCTCCCGCGCCTGCTGCCTCTCCCGCTTCTCCCGCTTGAGGTCCTGCTCGGCGTTGCGGAGGTTCTTCTCCGCGACCTCCCGCGCGGCCTGCCTGGCCGCCTCGTAGGCGGAGAAGTTCCCGCCGTGGAACCGCAGCCGCGACGGGCCCAGCTCCGCGATCCGGTCCACCCGGTCGAGCAGCGCCCGGTCGTGGCTGACCAGCAGCAGGCAGCCGCGCCAGTCGGCGACCACGGCCTCCAGGCGGGTCCGGGCGTCCCGGTCGAGGTTGTTGGTCGGCTCGTCGAGCAGCAGCACGTCCGGCCGCTTGAGCAGCTGGGCGGCCAGGCCCAGCGACACGACCTGGCCGCCGCTGAGCGTGCCCAGCCGGCGGTCCAGCGCGACGTCGCCGAGGCCGAGCCGGTCCAGCTCGGCGCGGGCCCGCTCCTCGACGTCCCAGTCGTTGCCGATCGCGGCGAAGTGCTCCTCGGCCGCGTCACCGGACTCGACGGCCGCCAGGGCGCGCAGGACGGGCGCGACGCCCAGCACGTCGGCCGCGGTCAGGTCGGCGGTCAGCGGCAGCGCCTGCGGCAGGTGGCCGAGCACGCCGTCGACCACGACCGAGCCCCCGGCGGGGCGCAGCTCGCCGGCGATCAGCTTGAGCAGGGTCGACTTGCCCGCGCCGTTGGGCGCCACCAGGCCGGTGCGGCCGGGGCCCGCGGTGAAGGACAGGTCGGTGAACACGGGGGTGCCGTCGGACCAGGAGAAGGACAGGTCGGCACAGGTGATCCTGGACATGGGGAAGAGCCCTCGGGGGAGGTGCGGGCGCGCGCGAGGCCGCCCGGGGTGGACGGAGGAGGACGGGCACGACGCGGCGCGGCGTCACCGCGCGAAGGCGGGCACCGCCGGTCGTGGTCCGGGTCTCACCCGGAGACGTCGTCCTCGGCCACCAGCAAGGGAACTCCCTGGAACTCGTGCTCGATCGGCAGGCTACCAGCGGGCGGCGACACGCGCGTGCCACCGCCCACCGGGCCTGCGACCGGGGGCCGGGCGGGTTGACCGCCCGGCCCCCGGATCAGTGCTGAGCCGTCCGGTCCGGGCGGGTCGACCGCCCGGACCGGCGAACCTCAGTGCTGGGCCACCCGGCGCGGGCGCCCGCCCGCGCGGTCACCCGACCGGTCGCGGTCGAAGCGGCCGCCGCGGAAGCCGCCGCCGGTGCGGCGCGGACCGCCGCCACCGCCACCGCCCCGGCGGGCCCGGACCGGGACCTCCGGCTCGGTGACCGGGACGCCGCTGGGCACGCGGGCACCGGTGATCCGGATCAGGTCCTCGTCACCCGGGCGCACCTTGGTCGACGCGGGCCGGATGCCGGCGCGGGCGGTCAGGCCCTGCACGGCGCGGCGCTGGTCGTGCGTCACGAGCGTGACCACCGTGCCGGACTGGCCGGCGCGGGCGGTGCGACCCGCCCGGTGCAGGTAGTCCTTCGGGTCGGCCGGCGGGTCCACGTGCACGACCAGGCTCACGTCGTCCACGTGGATGCCGCGCGCGGCGACGTCCGTGGCGATCAGCACCGGCATCGTGCCCTCGCGGAACTGGCCGAGCACGCGCGTGCGCGCGCTCTGCGCCTTGCCGCCGTGCAGGGCACCCGCCTGCACGCCGACCGACCGCAGCTTCTTGGCCAGCCGGTCCACGTGGTGCTTGGTGCGCACGAACATGATCGTGCGGCCCTCGCGGGCGGCGACCTCGGTCACCACCGACTGCTTGTCCTCGGCGGACACGAACAGCAGGTGGTGCTCCATCGTGGTGACGCTGCCGGTCGGCGGCGCGACCGAGTGGACCACCGGGTCGTGCAGGTACTGCCGGACCAGCTTGTCGACGTCGCCGTCGAGGGTCGCCGAGAACAGCAGCCGCTGGCCGTCGCGCGGGGTCAGGTCCAGGATGGCCCGCACCTGGGGCATGAAGCCCATGTCGGCCATCTGGTCGGCCTCGTCCAGGGCGGTGAACATCACCTCGGACAGGTCGGCCGTGCCCTGCCGCACGTGGTCGGAGAGCCGACCGGGCGTGGCGATCAGCAGGTCGACGCCGCGGCGCAGCGCGTCGATCTGCCGCGGGAAGGACGTGCCGCCGACGACGGTGCGGCACCACAGGCCCAGCGAGCGGGCGAACGGCGACAGCGCCTCCTCGACCTGCATGGCCAGCTCGCGGGTCGGCACGAGCACCAGGGCGCGCGGCTTGAGCGGCTTGGCCCGGCCGCCGGCCAGGCGGGACAGCAGGGCGAGGCCGAACGCGAGCGTCTTGCCCGAGCCGGTCTGGCCGCGGCCGAGCACGTCACGGCCCGCCAGCGCGTCCGGCAGCGTGGCGGCCTGGATCGGGAACGGGTCGGTGATGCCCGCCTGGTCGAGCGCGCGCAGCAGCTCGTCGGCCAGGCCCAGTTCGGCGAACGAGGGCAGCGGGCCCTCGGGGAGCGTGCTCTCGACGTGGTCTGGGACGGTGGTCGCCGGCTCCGCGACGGGGGCCGGGCGACGGTTCCCCTGGCCTGGGCGCCTGCCTCGCGGCTTGCGGGTCTGCGGGCGCTCGGAACGGCCTTGGGACAGTGGTGGCAAAGCTGACCTCCGGGACACGGCACGTCTCGGCGGATTGCTCTGCTTTGCCGGCAGGCGCGATCGCGGGGACGGGCCCGGCGCGCGGACCGCGCCGATCGTGGTTGGGAGCACCGCCGGCCACTGCGGCGGCCTGGGGCGCTCCGTGGCGCCACCGGGCGGTGCACCACCAGTCTAGCCGATCACGGGCGCTGCCCGGGCATCGAGTGCGGCCGATCGGCCGCACGAGTGACCAAACGGGCAATCGCGTGGGCCGCGCCGACCGTCACCGGGAACCATATCAGCGCACGTGGCGAGGGGTGCACCCGAATTCCCGCGCGGCGGAGTTGACGAATTGCCCACACGCTGAACGGGGCCACCACGACCGGGGCGGTGACCACGCCCGGCGTGTAGCCGCGGAACACCGCGCTGCCCAGCACGTGGGTGACCGAGTGCAGGCCGAAGCCGGTCAGCACCGCCTGGAAGAACGGGGACCGGCCGCCGGTGCGCGCGCCGTCCGCCGCCGCGGCCGCGACGACGACCCCGACCAGGCCGATGGCGGTCGCCGCGTGCGGCGCGGTCGTGGTCGGCACGCGCGGCTGCCGCCGGGTCCAGCGCGCCGTGGTGACCAGTTCCTCCAGGTCGTGCACGACCCACGCGGCGAGCAGGCCCCAGGTGACCTTCTTGCTGACCATGGCAATTACGTTACATGATGTAACGCATGGCTGGACGACCGAGGAGCGCCCGGGTGGACCGGGCCCTGACCACCGCCACGCTGGAGCTGCTGGACGAGGTGGGGTTCGACGCGCTGACCCTCGACGCGGTGGCGACCAGGGCGGGGGTCGGCCGGCCCGCGCTCTACCGGCGGTGGCCGACCAAGCTGCACCTGGTGGCGCACGTGCTGCTGACCGACGTCGTGCCGATGGCCGACCCGGACACCGGCAGCGCCCGCGCCGACCTGCTCGCCCTGGCGAACGCGCTGGTCGACGGGCTGTCGTGGGTCGTGCTGGCGGTGCACGCCGAGGCCCGCCGGGTGCCGGGGCTGGTCGACGGGTTCCTGGCCGAGCGGCACGCGCTGGTCGACGGGGTGGTGCGGCGCGGGGTGGCGCGCGGCGAGCTCCGGGCCGGGACCGACCCGGAGCTCGTGCGCGACCTGCTGTTCGGCCCGCTGGTCTACCACTGGCTGGCCACCGACCGGGCGCGCCCGGCGGAGGACGTGTTCGCCCTGGTCTGGCCGCTGCTCAGCGCGGACCGGGTCGGCGCGGACCAGGTCAGCGCAGGCCCGCCTCGTCCAGCAGGGCCTCGGTGACCTCGCGCGGCTCGGCCAGCTCCGGCGGCAGGCCCCGCCCGGTGAACCAGCCCGCGACGTTGCGCACGTCGCGCTCCAGGAACTCCGGCCCGCGCGGGTTCGCCGCCAGGTCCACCACCTGCGGCAGGTCGATCACGACCAGCCGCCCGTCGTGCACCATCAGGTTGAACGCGGACAGGTCGCCGTGCGCCAGACCCGCCGAGGCCATCAGCCCCAGCGCGTCCACGAGCTGCCGCCACAGGTCCAGCAGCTCGTCGGGGTCCGGCCGCAGCTGCGCGAGCCGCGGCGCGGCGGCGCCGTCGGTGCCGACGAACTCCAGCAGCAGCTCGGTGCCGTCCCGCTGCACCGGGTAGGGCACCGGGGCGCCGAGCTGCCACAGCCGGGTCAGCGCGGCGAACTCGGCCACCGCCCACCGCTCGGCGATGAGGTTGCGGCCGAACGCGCTGCGGTTGGTCATCGCGCGCATCTCGCGCGAGCGCCGTATGCGCCGGCCCTCCAGGTAGCCCGCGTCGCGGTGGAACAGCCGGTGGTCGTTGCTGCGGTACCGCTTGGCGGCCAGCAGGCACGACCGGTCGGTGCCGGGCATGGCCCGTTCCAGCAGGAAGACGTCCGCCTCCTTGCCGGTCTTGACCACCCCCAGCTCGCGGTCCACCGCGGACAGGTCGGTGACCAGCCACGACGGGTGCGGCTTGGGGCCCTGGTCGGCGTCGCCCCAGGTGGACCACCGGTCGCCCTCGGGCGGGACGTCCGCGGCCTGCGCGTCCTCGCGCATCTCGGCCAGGCGGTCCCTGGCCTCCTCGGTGAGCCGGCCGCGGCGGTCGGGCGCCACCTCGTCGCGGCGGCGCTGCTGCCTGGCCTTCTTGACCTGCCAGCGCAGGTCGTCGGCGTGGTCGAACCGCGATTCGAAGTCGTAGCCCTCGTCGTCGGTCTCGGAATCGTCAGAACTGGCGTGCTCGCGCACTGGGGTTCGCTCCAGGTGAGGTGGGGTGGTCGCCCCACCGCGCCCGGCGTGGGAGTCGGTCGCGTTGCGCTCCGGCCGCGTCAGGCGGGGTGGGCGAGCGGACGGGTCGGTGCCACGTCCCGGACGGCAATGGCCATCTGGCACCTCCTCAAGTCCGCCGTGGTCTCCACCACCGGCGCTCTGCGCGTTTCGCGATCAGGTTGCCGGACCCGCGATCCGGCCGCAACGGGTTTTCCCGCGGGCCGGTTCCGCGACCGGCCGGTCCTGTCGTCGGCCGGTCCTGTCGCCGAGCGGTCCCGCGGTCAGCCGGTCCCGCGGCCGGCCCCGCCGCCGAGCGGTCCCGCCACTCGTCCTGCTCTCGCCGCTCGTCACCGTCCCGCCGCTCGTCACCGTCCCGCCGCTCGTCACCGTCCCGCTGCTCGGCGCGCTCCCGTCACCGGCCCTACCGCCGCTCCACCCGGTAGCCGGCCCGGTTGCCCAGCCACGCCTCGGCCAGCCCGCCCATCACCTTCGAGTCGTGCCGCAGCACGCGTTCGTCGTGCCACTCGCGCGCCAGCGGCGCGGCGGCGAGCATCCGGCGGCGGGCCGTGGCGCTGAACCCCACCAGCGCGACCACCGCCTCCTCCACCTCGTGGCGGGGCAGCGGTCGCGGCGAGCCGTCCTCGGGCAGGCGCAGTTCGGTGTCCGCGAACGTGGCCGAGGTGCCGAGGTCGTGGGCGAGCTGGTGCTCCAGGGACTCGGCGTTGGCCTGCCGGCGCCGCCACCCCTGGTCCGTGCACGCCAGCCGCAGGCCGAGCAACCGGGCCAGGCAGAGGCCCGACCAGACCCGCTTCAACGCCTCCGGCGCGTCCAGCGGGTCGCTCTCCAGGTCCTGCGTGTGCCCTCTGAGCAGGGCGGGTGTGACGGTGTCCGAGGATGTGTCGGCGCTCACGCGGTCATTCTGGCACTGCCGTCACGAGAGGTGACAACTCGCTGCGGTCAGTCACACTTTTGGCCGGTCGCGCTGGCAGAAGGACCGCCGGTAGTCCTTGGGGGCGACACCCACCAAGGCGGTGAAGTGGTGGCGCAGCAACGCGGCCGTGCCGAAGCCGCAGCGGTGGGCGACGTCCTCCACGGTCAGCTCCGTCTCCTCCAGCAGGCGGCGGGCGCGCAGCACGCGCTGGGTGGTGAGCCAGCGGTGCGGGGTGGTGCCGGTCTCGGCGGCGAAGCGGCGGGCGAACGTGCGCTCGGACATGGTGGCCCGCTCGGCCAGGCTGGCCACGCTGTGCTCCTCGTCGAGCCGGTCCTCCAGCCAGGCCAGCAGGGGCTGGAGGCTGTCGGCCCGGTGCGGCGGCGCGGGCAGCTCGATGAACTGGCGCTGGCCGCCGTCCCGCTGGGGCGCGACCACCATGCGGCGGGCGATCGCGCCGGTGACGGCGGAGCCCAGTTCCCGGCGGACCAGGTGCAGGCAGGCGTCGATGCCGGCGGCGGTGCCCGCGCTGGTGACGATGTCGCCCTCGTCGACGAACAGCACGTCCGGGTCGACCTCGGCCTCGGGGAAGCGGCGGGCCAGGTCGTCGGCGTACCGCCAGTGCGTGGTGCAGCGGCGACCGTCCAGCAGGCCGGCCTCGCCGAGCACGTACGCGCCATTGCACACCGACAGCAGGGTGCTGCCGGCGGCGTGCGCGCGGCGCAGGGCGTCCAGCAGGGCGGGCGGGTACTCGGGGCGGACGCCCACGGCGGGCACCGCGACCAGGTCGGCGCCGTCGAGCGCGTCGAACCCGTGCTCGGGGGTCAGGGACGCGCCGACGCTGGTGCGCACGGGCGCGCCGGGCTGCGGGCCGCAGACCCGGAAGTCCACCGGCGGCACGCCCTCGTCGGTGCGGTCGATGCCGAAGACCTCGCAGACGACCCCGAACTCGAACGGCGCCAGGCCGTCGATGACGACGGCGGCAACGGTGCGCAGCATGGGGTCCACAGTAGTTGGCTGGATCTTGACGAACAATGGCAAAGCTGCCAGTGGTGGCAGGTTCTTGCGCATCGCACAGTTGTTGCCATGACCGCAATCCTGATCACCCTGGCCGTGGTGGCGCTGGTCGTCCACGGCCTGGAGCGCAACCACCGCCGCCGACCCTCCTTCGCCCCCCGCCTGGCGGGCAGCCACGACGTGGAAGACCGAGACCTGCTCCGACTGCACAACGACCTGCACGGCGTGTCCTCCACCCCGACACCGCGTGTCCACCGTTCCGACACCGCGAGTCCTCCGGTCGGACACCGCGTGTCGCACGCCCGGGCCGCCTGAACGTGGAACTCGGGGGTCCTGGAGGTTCGACTCGCGGTGCCTGAGTGGTCGACTCGCGGTGTCTGGGTGGAGGACACGCGCGGGGTGGGAGTTCGGCGAGGGGTGGGCTCCCGACCGCGCGTCCTCGGGCGACCAGGGCGGCGACCTGGGTCAGACGACCAGGTCGGCGGTGTGCGGGCCGGTGGGTTCCAGGTGGAAGCCGGACCTGGTGGCCACCCGCACCAGGGATTTGAGGTCGGCGGGTTCGGAACGGGACTCGACCAGGGCGCGGGCGAGCCGTCCCTTGTGCGCCTTGTTGAAGTGGCTGACCGCGTTCCGCCTGCCCTTCGCGTCCTCGGTCACCACCCGCACCACCGCCGCCCCGGGCACCCGGGCCAGCGAGTTGTACGGGCTCGACCGCAGGTCCACCATGAAGTCGTCGGCGCCGGCCAGCACCGGCTCCAGCACCGGCCGCCACAGGGCGCCCAGCGGCCCGGTGGCGGGCAGCGCGCTGCCGCCCGACAGCCGGTAGGCCGGGATCGGGTCACCACCACCGACCAGCCCGAACAACGCCGACGCGACGGCCAGCCGCCGGTGCGCGCGGCTCCGCTCGGCCTTGGTCAGCGAGTCCAGGCCGAGCGCGTCGTAGAGCACCCCGGTGTACCGGGCGAGGGCCGGCGTGGTGGGCGAGCGGCGCAGCTCGGCGTTGCGCGCCACCTCGCCGGCCTGCCGCTCGGACAGCCCGAGCGCGGCCAGGCTCGCGGGCACGTCGGCGGCCAGGTCGACCAGCGCGTCGACCAGCTTCGCCCGCACCGGGTTCAGCTCGGGGTGCGACAGCAGGTCGAGGTCGAGCGGCCCGCCGGAACCGCCCTCGGCCTTGGTCTCCGACGGCGGGAGCAGCACGAGCACGAGCGGGGAGCCTAGTGCGGCCGGTCGGGCAGCACGCGCAGCCGGGTCACCACGGCGTAGTGGTCGGACGGCACGGTCCCGCGCACCGCGGACACCCCGGCCAGCTCGCAGCTGTCCACCTCGAACCACCCCATCCGCTTCTGGTGCACCAGGCCGAGGTCGGGCAGGGCGATGAGCACGTAGTCCAGCCGCCGCCGCGGCCACGGCGTGCACGCGGCGTAGGGGTTGGTGTGGTCCCAGGTGTACCCGTGCTCACCGCCGCGGGCCTGCTCCCAGCAGTCCATGAACACCGGCCCCGGCGGCTCGTCGGCCTTCAGCCCGGTCAGCGCGCGCACCTCGTCGGAGGTGGGCTCGGCGTTGAGGTCGCCCATGACGACCGGCGGCAGCACGCCCGCCGGCCGGGCGGCCAGGTGCTCCCGGATCGCCCGCACCTGCCGCAGCCGCGCCCCGCCCTCGTCGGGCCGCCACGACAGGTGCGTGCTGACCACCGGCACGGTGCCCTGGGGCGTCTCGACGTCGGCCACCACCGCCAGCCGCGGGTCGGTCGGGTCCGGGGTGAGGTCCACGGTCTGCCACCCGCTGATCGGCCAGCGGCTGAGCACCGCGTTGCCCTGGCCCAGCCCGGTGTCGCCGAGGGGGTGGGCCGAACCCGCGCTGTGCATGCCCAGCGCCTCCGCGATGACCTCCAGCTGCGATGTCCCGTCGGCCGAGGTCCACACCTCCTGGAGCGCCAGCACGTCCGGGTCGACGACCCGCAGCGTGTCGATGATCGCCTTCTCGCGCTCCCGCCACGGCCCGAAGCGCCCCCACAGGTTCCAGGTCATCAACCGCAAGCCCGCGCTCCAATCCGGGAATCGTCACTCCGCATGGTGGCGGAGTACCCACCACCATGCGCGGTGAGTCGGACCGGGCGGGGGCGGGTTCGGACCCGCCTCCCGAGCGGGCGTCAGCCGGAGTGGGCGAGGCAGAACCGGTTGCCGTCCGGGTCGGCCAGCACCTGCCAGGTCAGGCCGGGGTGGGTGTGCCGCTCCACCGCGGTCGCGCCCAGCCCGACCAGCCGCTCGACCTCGGCTTCCAGGTCGGTCACGTGCGCGTCGAAGTGCACCCGGTTCTTGCCCGGCGTCGGGTCGCCGACCCGCTGGAACGCCAGGCTCACACCGCCCTCGGTGGCGGGGGCGAGCATGACGAAGTCGCCGTAGTCCTGCGCCACCGAGGTGTTCAGCGCCTTGGTCCAGAAGTCCACCAGCCGCCGGGGGTCCTCGGTGTCGAAGGTGATCATGCCGATCGAGATGGTCATGCGCGGACGCTAGCGGGCACCACCGACAAAACCCGCGCCGCCGCACGAGTGGACGGCCGGAGGCGAGGGCCGGGGCGGGCAGGGAAGCGCGGGAGGGGTGTGGCTGGGGCGGGAATCGGAGGCGAGGGGAGTGCGAGCGGTGCCGGGGACTGAGAGCGAGGAGTGCGGGCCGGGACCGCGATCGGGCACTTCAGGCGGGTGCCGGGGCGGAACCCGGAAGCGCGGACCCCGCCGCGTTCACTACCCTTGCCGCCAAACCCGCGCCACGAGGAGCACCCACCGTGATCACCAGGATGTCGTCGCTGTTCCTGCGCACTCTGCGCGAGGACCCGGCCGACGCCGAGGTCCCCAGCCACAAGCTGCTGGTCCGCGCCGGCTACGTGCGCCGCGTCGCGCCGGGCGGGTACTCGTGGCTGCCGCTGGGCCTGCGGGTGCTCCGCAACGTCGAGCGGGTGGTGCGCGAGGAGATGGACGCCATCGGCGCGCAGGAGATCCAGTTCCCCGCGCTGCTGCCGAAGGAGCCCTACGAGGCCACGAACAGGTGGACCGAGTACGGCCCCAACCTGTTCCGCCTCAAGGACCGCAAGGGCGCCGACTACCTGCTCGGCCCCACCCACGAGGAGCTGTTCGCGCTCACCGTGAAGGGCGAGTACTCCTCGTACAAGGACTACCCGGTCACCCTGTACCAGGTCCAGACCAAGTACCGGGACGAGGCGCGCCCCCGCGCGGGCATCCTGCGCGGCCGCGAGTTCGTGATGAAGGACTCCTACTCCTTCGACCTCACCGACGAGGGCCTGGCCGAGTCCTACCAGCGCCACCGCGAGGCGTACATCCGCATCTTCGACCGGCTGGGCCTGGACTACGTGATCGTCTCCGCCACGTCCGGCGCGATGGGCGGCTCGGCGTCGGAGGAGTTCCTGGCCGTCGCGGAGACCGGCGAGGACACCTTCGTGCGCAGCACGGAGTCCGACTACGCGGCCAACGTCGAGGCGGTCACCACGCCCGCGCCCGCGGAGCAGCCCGTCGAGGACAAGCCCGCGGCGCAGGTGCACCACACGCCCGGCACGCCCACCATCGGCACGCTGGTCGACTTCCTCAACCAGGCCGGCCTGGGCCGCACCTTCACCGCCGCGGACGCCCTGAAGAACGTCCTGGTCAAGACCCAGCGGCCGGGCGAGGAGGACTGGACGCTGCTGGCCATCGGCGTGCCCGGCGACCGCGAGGTCGACCTCAAGCGCCTGGAGGCCGCGGTCGCGCCCGCCGAGGTGGCGATGCTGGAGGAGGCCGACTTCGCCCGCAACCCGTTCCTGGTCAAGGGCTACATCGGTCCCGGCGCGCTCCAGGCCAACGGGGTGCGCTACCTGGTCGACCCGCGCGTGGTGCGCGGCACGGCGTGGGTGACCGGCGCGGACAAGGCCGACCACCACGTGGTGGACCTGGTCGTCGGCCGCGACTTCACCCCCGACGGCGTGATCGACGTGGCCGAGGTCCGCGAGGGCGACCCGTCGCCCGACGGCCGGGGCGTGCTGGTCGCCGCGCGCGGCATCGAGATCGGGCACATCTTCCAGCTGGGCCGCAAGTACTCCGACGCGTTCTCGCTGGACGCGCTGGGCCCGGACAGCAAGCCCATCCGGATCACCATGGGCTCCTACGGCATCGGCGTGTCCCGCCTGGTCGCCGTGCTGGCCGAGCAGAGCCACGACGAGCGCGGCCTGGTCTGGCCCCGCAACGTGGCGCCGTACGACGTGCACCTGGTCGTCGCGGGCAAGGACGAGACCCTGCTCGCCGGTGGTGAGAAGCTCGCGGGCGAGCTGACCGCGGCCGGTCTCGACGTGCTGCTGGACGACCGCAAGGCCAGCCCGGGCGTGAAGTTCGCCGACGCCGAGCTGGTCGGCGTGCCGACCATCGTGGTGGTGGGCCGCGGCCTGGCCAACGGCGTGGTCGAGGTCAAGGACCGCCGCTCGGGCGAGCGGGTCGAGGTGCCGCTGGACGGCGTCGTCGCCCACCTCACCGATCTGGTGAAGGGCTAGGGCAGCACGGCGGCCAGCACGGCCGCCGTGTCGGCGAGGTCGGTGAGCACCACGTGCGCACCGGCCTCGCGCAGCTCCTCGGCCGTGTTGGACCCGGTGGCCACGCCCACCGCGACGGCGCCGTGCCGCAGCGCCGCCTCCACGTCGTGCGGCGTGTCGCCGACCACCACGGTGCGGAACCCGCGGCCGTGCTTGGCCTCGGCCAGCCGGACCGCCTCCAGCACCAGCTCGGGCCGGTGCTCGGACAGCTGCCCGTAGCCGCCGATCCCGAAGTCCAGGTGCTCGTCGAGGTCGAACGCGGCGAGCTTGAACCGGGCGATCTCCGGCAGGTTCCCGGTGACCAGGGACTGCACCACGTCCGCCCGCCCCGCCAGCGCCTCCAGCGCGGCCCGCGCGCCGGGCAGCGCGCGTCCCGCGGTCGCCAGCTGCGCGTGCTCGCGGGTGGCGACGTCGACCAGCTCGGCGTGCATCCGGGCGACCAGCTCCTCGGTGGGGTCGAGGGCGTGCGAGGTCAGCAGCTCCAGCGTGATCCACCGCTCGGTGCGGCCGCCGAAGTGGGGCGTGTGCACCAGGTCGAGCCCGGCCACCGCGCGCAGCGCCGAGCGGTACCAGTGGCGGCCCAGGTCGCGCACGTCGACCAGGGTGCGGTCGATGTCCCACAGCACGAGGGTGTTCACGTCAGCCGGACGCCTTCCAGGATGCGCCGCACGTCGTCCTCGGCCGGTCCCTGGGCGGCGTGGGGACCGCCTTGGGCGACGTTGAGGGCGAAGACGGCGGTTTTCGAGCCCTTGCGCAGCGCCACCGCGGTGACCACGGCCCCGGGCGCGTAGCAGGCGTTGACGGCCTTGGGGGTCACCTCGACGCTGACCACGACCCGGTCGTCGGAGGTCTCGACGCGCGGTTCGCCGATCCCGGGCGCGGTGCCGTCGACCGTGTAGCCGCCCCGGGCGAGCCGGTTCACCACGTCGGTGGCGATCTCCTCGGCGTTCCCCGAGGCGACGGACCCGGCCACGGCCTGCGCCTGCACCATGTCGCGCCCCTGGCACTGGAACGGCCGGGACACGTGGGACCCGGTGATCCGGAGGCGGCCCAGCGCGCCGGTGCCGCCCTCCTCCCACGACGGCGGCAGTTCGTAGCGCAGGCCGGCCTCGTCGTCCTCGACCGCGAGCCAGTCCGGCGCGGGCGAGGTGCTCGTCGGTGCCGGCGTGCCCGCCTGCCCCTCGTGGTCGCCGAGCAGGGTGAACGCCACCACGCCGACGACGGCGGCGAGCACGGCGACGACCGCGAGCGCGATCCACAGCGGTGCCCGGCTCGGCCGCCTCGGCGGGAGCTGCGGCGGGTAGGCGCCCAGCCCGGTGTAGCTCATCAGCCCAGCGGCCGCACGGAGTCGACCATGGCCTGGAGGTCGGCCTCGGTCGCCGGCTTCGGGTCGGCCGGCCCGCCCTCCAGGTCGCCGTTGGCGAAGAACACGTGGTAGCCGCGGTCGCCCTTGAGCACCAGCACCTTGACCATGCCCTTGGTGGCCAGGCACTGGTCGCCGGAGGTGGTGATGGTCGCGTCGACCTGGACGCCCTCGATGGTGCCGAGCTCGACCGACTTGGGCTCGCCGAGCTTCACCTCGGACTTCGGCGCCGAGTTGTAGAACTGGGTGCCGAGCTTCTGGGCGAAGTCCTTGGCGACCGCGGCCAGGTCGCTCTGCGGCACGACCGCGCCGCCCGCGCCGCCGCGGGTGAAGCCCTTGCCGCCGCAGTCGTAGGCGTCGACCAGGGACAGGCCGGTCAGCCGCACGTCGGTCATGCCCTCGACCGGTGCGGTGCCCGACGAGGGCGACCAGCCCTTGGGCACGTCGTAGCTGTAGGACAGCGCGGGGACGGGCAGGCAGTTCCAGCCCGGCTTGACCGGTTCGCAGGTCGCGGCCGGGTCGGTCGAGGGCTTGGTGGTGGTGGTCGGCTTGGGGCGGCTCGTCGTGGTGGGCTGCGACGTGTTGCTGCTGCTCGGCCCGGCCGACGGGGTCTCGTCCCTGGTCAGCAGGAACGCCGTGGCGCCACCGCCGACGAGCACCAGCACGACCGCGCCGATGGCCAGCCACAGCTTGGTCCTGCTCTTGCGCGGCGGCTCCCCGCCACCGGAGAACACGCCGAGGCCGCCGTACCCGCCGGGGTACTGCTGCTGCCCGTAGTCCGGCTGGCCGTAGGGCTGCTGACCGTACTGCTGCCCGTACTGCGGCTGCCCGTACTGCTGGCCGTACTCCGGCTGCTGCCCGTACTGCGGCTGGCCCTGCTGCTGGCCCTGCTGCTGGCCGTGCCCCTGCTGGTCCCAGCCGCCCTGGTTGGGCTGGCCGCCCCAGCCGGTCTGCCCGTCACCTGGGTAAGTCACCCGGGCACCGTACCTCGTCGGTTCATCCGTTCGGGGTGGACGAGAGCGATTCGACAGGGGGGAGCTCCGCCGCTACCCGGGCAGGAAGCTCAGCCGGACCTTCCGGACCGGGTTGTCGACGTTGGTGTCGACCAGGCACACCGACTGCCAGGTGCCCAGCGCCAGCACGCCGCCCAGCACCGGGATCGTCGCGTACGGCGGCACCAGGGCGGGCAGCACGTGGTCGCGGCCGTGGCCGGGCGTGCCGTGCCGGTGCTGCCAGCGGTTGTCGGCCGGCAGGAGGTCCTTGAGCGCGGTCAGCAGGTCGTCGTCGCTGCCCGCGCCGGTCTCCAGGACCGCCACGCCCGCCGTGGCGTGCGGCACCCAGATGTGCAGCAGGCCGTCACCGTCCACGTCGACCAGGAAGTCCTCGCAATGGCGGGTCAGGTCGTAGACGACCTCTTCGGAGCCGGTGCGGACTTGGATCTCTTCGCTGCGCACGTCGGCATTGTGCCGGTAAACGCCGTGCGACCGCGCGCGACCGGCCGGCACGATTCGGGCCGTGATCCACACCGCGATCGTCACCGGGGCCAACCAGGGCATCGGCGCCGCCACCGCGCGGGCCCTCGCGGCGCAGGGGGTGCAGGTCCTCGTCACCTACCTGCGGTTCGTGCCCACGCCCGACCCGAGCCTGCCCGGGGCGTACTTCACCGCCCGCGAGTCGGGCGCCGAGCAGGTGGTGGCCGCGATCACCGGGGCGGGCGGCCGGGCGCACGCGGTGGAGGCGGACCTGGCCGACGTGACCGCGCCGGCGCGGCTGTTCGACACCGCCGAGCGGGTCTTCGGGCCGGTGGACGTGCTGGTCAACAACGCCTCCGCCTGGGTGCAGGACACGTTCCTGGCCACCGAGGTGGACCGGTTCGGGCGGGTGCTGCGGGGCGTGACCGCGCAGACCTTCGACGCGCAGTTCGCCGTGGACGCGCGGGCGAGCGCGCTGATGATCGCCGAGTTCGCCCGGCGGCACGTCGCGCGCGGCGGCAACTGGGGCCGCATCGTCGGGCTGACCTCGGGCGGACCGCTCGGGTTCCCCGGCGAGGTGTCCTACGGGGCGGCCAAGGCGGCGATGGACAGCTACACCCTGGCCGCGGGCGGCGAGCTGTGGCCGCACGGCGTGACGGCGAACGTGGTCAAGCCGGGCGTGGTCGACACCGGGTGGGTCAACGACGCGGTGCGCGCCTCGCACGAGGTGTCGCAGCCCGAGGAGGTGGCCGGCGTGATCGCGTTCCTGTGCTCGGACGCGGCGGCGAGGGTGACGAGGAATACGATCATCCTCCACTGAAATTACCCATGGGTAACATGTCGCCCATGAAGGCTTCGCGTCTCCGTCGCGGCATGAACCTGTGGCCGCCGTTCCTGTTCGCGGGCATCCGCGTGGTCGAGCTGTCCGACGACTACCGCTACGCCAGGGTGCGGCTGCGGATGCACCGGTGGAACCGGAACTACGTGGGCACCCACTTCGGCGGCTCGCTGTTCGCGATGACCGACCCGTTCTGGATGCTGATGGTGCTCCAGCACCTGCGGCGCGACCACGTGGTGTGGGACAAGGCGGCCGAGATCGAGTTCGTCCGGCCCGGGCGCGGCGACGTGTTCGCGGAGTTCCGGCTGACCGACGAGCAGCTGGACGAGGTGCGGTCGCTGGCGGCCGACGGTGGCAAGGCGCTGGTGTGGTTCACCACCGACGTGGTCGACGCGGAGGGCCAGGTCGTGGCGCGCACCCGCAAGCAGGTCTACGCGCGGCGCAAGAAGTCCGTGGACGGCGGGGCGCTCCGGGCGGTGTGATGATCACATGCGCAGCGCTTTCGGCACCACCTTCGACGTCCCGCCGGGTTACCTGAACACCGCGAGCATCGGCGTGCCGCCCCGGCCCGCCGCCGAGGCCGTGGCCGCCGCCGTGGGGCGGTGGGCGGGCGGGCAGGACACGCCGGACTCGGCCGAACCGTCGATCGCCGCCGCGCGGGCGGGGTTCGGCCGGCTGGTGGGCGTGCCCGCGGCGCGGGTGGCGCAGGGCGCCACGGCCGCGCACCTGGTGGCCATGGTCGCGGCCGCGCTGCCCGAGGGGGCGTCGGTGCTGGTGGCGCGCGGCGAGTTCACCAGCGTGACCTTCCCGTTCGCGGCCCGGGGGCTGCGGGTGACCGAGGTCGACCTGGACGAGGTGCCGGCCGCGGCCGGCGGGCACGACCTGGTCGCGGTGAGCGTCGTGCAGTCGGCCGACGGGCGGGTCGTCGACCTGGGCGGGCTGCGCGCGGCCGGGGTGCCGGTGCTGCTGGACGTCTCCCAGGCCGCCGGGTGGCTGCCGCTGGACCTGGGCTGGGCGGACTGGGTGGTGGGGGTCGGGTACAAGTTCCTGATGGCGCCGCGCGGGTGCGCGTGGCTGGCCTGCTCGCCGTCGGCGCTGGAGCGGACCGTGCCGGTGGCGGCGAACTGGTACGGCGGCGAGGACCCGATGGCGACGGTGTACGGGCTGCCGGTGCGGCTGGCCTCGGACGCGCGCCGGTTCGACGTGGCGCCGGTGTGGCTGTCGCAGTACGGGGCGGCCGAGTCGTTGGCCTACCTGGCGTCGCTGGACCTGGCGGAGGTCCGGGACCACAACGTCGGGTTGGCCGACGCCCTGCTGACCGGGCTGGGCCTGCCCGCGCGGGGCAGCGCGATCGTCTCGCTCGACGTCCCGCCCGCCGCGGCGGAGCGGCTGGCGGCGGCCGGCGTGCGGTCCAGCGTGCGCGCGGGGCGGGTCCGGCTGGCGTTCCACCTGTACAACTCGGCGGAGGACGTCGAACTGGTGCTCGAAGCGCTCGGCTGAGCCGCTTCCGTTACCGTGAGTTCTTGTGTCGGTTCCTCCTGAATCACCCGAAGAGGTGACGCAGCGGATCCCGCCGATCCGGCCGTCGGACACCGCCCCGCTGTGGCGGTCCGAGCTGGGGCAGTTGGACTCGCTGATGAGCACCACCCCGCCCCCGCCGGCCCGCCCCCGCCGCGGGCTGCTGGTCAAGGGCCTGGGGCTGCTCGGCGTGGCGCTGGTGTCCGGCCTGGTCTGGCTGCTGGTGAAGCCGGAGAAGAGCCCGGTGGCGACACCAGCCCCCACGTCGGCGCCCGCCGGGCAGTTCACCTTCGCCGAGTCGCCGCAGGTGCCCGAGCCGCTGAAGGACAGCGACTGCGCGGTGCACGCGTACGGGGAGACGAAGGCGTTCCTGACGCGGACCCCGTGCCAGCAGCTCACGCGCGGCCTGTACACGACCACCACCCCCGACGGGATGACGGTCTACACGTCCGTGTCAGTGGTCCGGATGAAGACCACCGAGGACGCCGCCAAGCTCAAGGACCTGACCACCCGCGACGGCACCGGGAACGTGAACGACCTGGTCAAGGACGGCGCGGTCAAGGTCGAGGGCCTGACCACCCTGGCCCGCGGCGGCTTCGCCTCCACCCAGCGCGACCGCGACGTGGTCATCGTCGAGTCGGACTCCGTCAAGCACGGCCCCAACGAACCCGAGCACAACCACCTGATGAAGAAGATCAGCTTCGACGCCCTGCGCCTAGCCGCCAACCTCACCTAACCCCGCGAGTCATGCCTTCCCGCCGCGCGTGTCATGCGTTCAGACCCGGCGTGTCATGCGTTCAGACCCTCCGAGTTCAGCGCTCAGAGGGCCTGAACGCATGACACGTGGGTGCTGAGTGCATGACACACGGGTGCTGAACGCATGACACGCGCGGTTCGAGTGCATGACACGCCGGGGTCAGCCGACTGGGGTGCCTGGGAAGGTGATGGAGAGCGGGGTCAGGCCGGCTGCCTTGCGCCAGCGGGTGGCGCGCACCGCCGAGGTGGTCAGGGCGTCCAGGGCCGAGGTGCGGAGGGTGGCGTCGTCGGTGCGCTCCAGGACGCCGCGCCACGCCACGCACGCGTCGGTCTCGACCGCGATCAGGGCCGCGATGGCCGAGGCGGCGCTGTCCACGGGGGTCGGGGGCAGGTAGGCGGCGGCCGGCGGGGTCGGGGTGGCGCCCTGGTCGCGCAGCCACCGCTCGGTGGTGTCCCGCCGGGCGCGGTGGGCCGTCGCGCCCTCCGCCACCGCCGCGCCCTGCTGCGTGATGAACGCGCTGACCAGCCCGTACGTCCACACCGCCGCGTGCTCGGCGGCCAACGCCTCCTGCACCGCTTCCACGCTCACGACAACGCCTCCACCAGGCTCGCGCACCCCGCCGCCACCGACGCGACCAACCCGGCCCGGTGCGCCGGCACCGACGCCACCAGGTCGGCCGCCTGCTTCTGCGCCGTCCGCAGCGCCGCCACCAGCCCCTCCCGCGTCGCACCCGCCGGCGGCGCCACGGACGGCGGCGCCGACGGCGGCACCGACGACCCGGGCACCCGCGGTGTGGCGCGGTAGACCTCGGCCGCCAACCGGTCGGCGTGCTCGGTCCGCGCCGTCGCCGTCTCCGGCGCGCCCACGGCCGCGGCCAGGGCGGCGTCCGCGCGCGCCGACCGGATCAGCTCCTCCAGCGCGTCCGGCGGCAACGGGGTGGGCTCGGGTGTGGTGCACGCGACTGCCAGGGGTACCGCGGCCACCGCCAGCAGCACCCCCCGCCTGCTGGGCGCGGTTCTACCGATCACGTGTCCCGATCCTGCCAGAGCCGCCCCGGTGGCCCGTGGGACGTGCGCACCCCGCCGGACGAGATAGTCTGGGCGACCACGGCCGGCGAGTGCAGCGTCGACCGGGGTCGCCGTGCCCGCTGCACACCGCGAAACACCACGAACAGGAGTCACCACGTGTCCAGCCCGCCGCGCGGAGAGCTCGCCGCGCAGCTGACGCCCGTCGTGCGGGAGGCGGTCGAGTCCACCGGCTACGACCTGGAGTCCCTCGACGTGAACCAGGCTGGGCGTCGCCGCCACGTCAAGGCCGTCGTCGACGGCGACGACGGGATCGGCCTGGACGACGTGGCGCGCGTCACCCGTGCCGTGTCCACCGCCCTCGACGAGCACGACCACCTGATGGCCGGCCCGTACACGCTGGAGGTCACCTCCCCCGGCGCGGAGCGCCCCCTCACCAGGCCGCGCCACTGGAAGCGCAACCGGCTGCGCCTGGTCAAGGTCAAGCAACCCGATCAGGTGGAGTGGTTCGGCCGGGTGGGCGACGCCGACGACACCGGGGTCGTGCTGCTGGTCAAGGGCGAGCTGCGCCGCGTCGAGTACGCGGACGTCGAGCGCGCCGTGGTGGAAGTGGAGTTCAAGCAGCCGCCGGTCGAGGAGTTGGCCCTCCTCGACGGCAAGCACTCGGAGGAGGAGTCGGAGTGAACGTCGACATCGCCGCTCTCAGGGCGATCGAACGGGACAAGGACATCCCCTTCGACACGGTGCTCGAAGCCATCGAGACCGCCCTGCTCACCGCCTACAAGCACACCGACGGCCACCACCCGCACTCGCGCGTCGAGATCGACCGCAAGACGGGCGTGGTCCGGGTGCTGGCGCAGGAGCTGAACACCGACGGCACGGTCGCCGAGGAGTGGGACGACACGCCCGAGGGCTTCGGCCGCATCGCCGCGACCACCGCCCGCCAGGTGATCCTCCAGCGCCTGCGCGACGCCGAGCACGAGCGCACCTTCGGCGAGTTCTCCGCCAAGGAGGGCGAGATCATCGGCGGCGTGGTGCAGCGCGACGCCCGCGCCAACGCCCGCGGCATGGTCGTCGTCCAGCTCGGCGACACCGAGGGCGTCCTGCCGCCGGCCGAGCAGGTGCCCGGCGAGGCGTACGACCACGGCTCGCGCATCAAGTGCTACGTGGTGGGCGTCTCACGCGGCGCGCGCGGCCCCCAGATCACCCTCTCGCGCACCCACCCGAACCTGGTCCGCAAGCTGTTCGCGCTGGAGGTCCCGGAGATCGCCGACGGCACCGTGGAGATCCCCGCGGTGGCACGTGAGGCAGGTCACCGCTCGAAGATCGCGGTCCGCTCGACGGTGCCCGGGGTCAACGCCAAGGGCGCCTGCATCGGCCCGATGGGCGCCCGGGTGCGCAACGTGATGAGCGAGCTGGCGGGCGAGAAGATCGACATCATCGACCACTCGGACGACCCGGCCACGTTCGTCGGGAATGCCCTCTCGCCTGCGAAGGTTGTCTCTGTCAGGGTGCTCGACGAGCGCGCCAAGACGGCCCGCGTGGTCGTGCCGGACTTCCAGCTCTCCCTCGCCATCGGCAAGGAGGGGCAGAACGCCCGGTTGGCCGCTCGGCTGACCGGTTGGCGCATCGACATCCGGTCCGACGCGGACGCCGGCGGTTCCGCCCCGGCGGGCGCGGCGACATCCGGTTCGGCTGAATAAGCGGTAGGGGATAGACTTATCAGTGGTTCAACGTCGGGGATCGGATCCAGAGCACATCGGCCCAGTTCGTACGTGCGTAGGGTGCCGCGCTCGGACGTTGCCCTCCGAGCTGCTGCGCATGGTGGTCGTGGACGGGGTCGTGATCCCGGACACACGCCGCAGGTTGCCCGGCAGGGGTGCCTGGCTGCACCCCGACCCGGACTGCCTCCGCAACGCCGAGAAGCGACGGGCGTTCCCGCGGGCCTTCCGGATCGGGGGACCGCTCGACGTGGAGGGTGTGCGCGGTCACGTCGAGCAGCAGTCGAAGCAGGTCGCGGGAACGCCCCGCGACCGACAGGAAGCAAGGAAGCAGGTCGACCCGTCATGAGTCAGCCGTGAAGCTGAAGACATGAACGCGCGACGATAAGACGAGGTCGACGGGGACTGCCCGCCGGCCTCCATCGCCAGAGGAGTGCAGTGGCAGGCAAGGCCCGCGTGCACGAGCTCGCCAAGGAGCTCGGAGTCACGAGCAAGGAACTACTCACCAAGCTCGCCGACCAGGGCGAGTACGTGAAGTCGGCGTCCAGCACCGTCGAGGCCCCGGTGGCCCGTCGGCTGCGCGACGCGTACGCCAAGGGCGAGTCGAAGCCCAAGTCGTCCGGCGCCCGCCCGGCGCCCCCGAAGCCGCAGGCCCCGGCCCCCGCGGCCCAGAACCGCACCGCGGAGCCCCGCGCCGAGGCCCCGCGCCCCGGCGTGCCCGGCCCCGGTCCGCGACCCGGTCCGCGCCCCGTGCCCGGCCCGAAGCCGCAGGCCCCGAAGCCGCCGGTGACCCAGACCCCGGCGCCCGCGCCGGCACCCCAGCCGCAGGCGGCCGCCCCGGCGCCCGCCCCGGCCCCGGCGCCGACCCAGCAGCCCGCCGAGCGGCAGCCCGCCGCCCAGCAGCAGCAGCCCGCGGCCCAGGCCCCCAGGGCCCCGCAGGCGCCCAAGCCGGGCGGTCCGCGCCCCGGCCCGCGCCCGCAGCCGCAGGCCGCGCAGAACAACCCGTCCGTGGTGCCGCCGAGGCCCCAGGCCCCCAAGCCGCAGGGCCCCCGGCCGCCGCGCCCGGGCAACAACCCGTTCGGCGTCGGCGGTGGCGCGCCCGCGCCCCGTCCGCAGGGCCCGCGCCCGCAGGCGCCGGGTGGCGGCGGCGAGCGCCCCAGCTCGCCCAAGCCCGGTGACCCGCGTCCGGCCGGTCCCCGTCCGGGCGGCTCCGCCGGTTCCGGCGGCCCGCGCCCGAACCCGGGCAACATGCCGCCGCGGCCGAACCCGGGCATGATGCCCGGTCGCCCGGCCGGTCCCCGCCCCGGTGGCGGTGGTGGTCGTCCCGGCGGCGGCCCCGGTGGCGGTGGTCGCGGTCCCGGTGGCGGCGGCGGTCGTCCCGGTGGCGGTGGCGGCGGCTTCCGCGGCGGTCCCGGTGGTGGCGGCGGTGGCGGTGGCTTCCGCGGCGGCCCCGGTGGCGGCGGCGGTGGCGGTGGCGGCGGCTTCCGCCCCGGTGGCGGTGGCGGCGGTGCCCCGGCCGGTGGTGGCGGCGGCGGTTTCCGCGGTCGTCCCGGTGGCGGTGGCCCCGGTGGCCGCGGTGGTGCCGCGGGCGCCTTCGGCCGCCCCGGTGGTCCCGCGCGCCGCGGCCGCAAGTCGAAGCGGCAGAAGCGCCAGGAGTACATGGACAACATGCAGGCGCCTTCGGTCGGTGGCGTCCGCCTGCCCAAGGGCAGCGGCGAGACGATCCGCCTGCCGCGGGGTGCCTCGCTGACCGACTTCGCCGACAAGATCAACGCCAACCCGGCCTCGCTGGTGCAGGTGCTGTTCCACCTCGGCGAGATGGTCACCGCGACGCAGTCGGTGTCCGACGAGATCCTGGAGCTGCTCGGCTCCGAGATGAACTACAACGTGCAGGTCGTGTCCCCCGAGGAGGAGGACCGCGAGCTGCTCGACGCGTTCGACATCACCTACGGCGACGACGCCGGTGGCGAGGAGGACCTCCAGGTCCGCCCGCCGGTCGTCACCGTCATGGGTCACGTCGACCACGGCAAGACGCGCCTGCTGGACACCATCCGCAAGGCGAAGGTCGCGGAGGGCGAGGCCGGCGGCATCACCCAGCACATCGGCGCCTACCAGGTGACGACGGAGCTGGAGGGCAACGAGCGCCTGATCACCTTCATCGACACCCCGGGTCACGAGGCGTTCACCGCCATGCGAGCCCGCGGTGCGAACTCGACCGACATCGCGGTCATCGTGGTGGCGGCCGACGACGGCGTCATGCCGCAGACGGTGGAGGCGATCAACCACGCCCAGGCGGCCGACGCGCCGATCGTGGTCGCGGTCAACAAGATCGACAAGGAGGGGGCCAACCCCGCCAAGATCCGCCAGCAGCTCACCGAGTACGGGCTGGTCGCCGAGGAGTACGGCGGCGACACCATGTTCGTGGACATCTCGGCGAAGCAGGGCATCAACATCGACGGCCTGCTGGAGGCGATCCTGCTGACCGCCGACGCCTCGCTCGACCTCCGGGCCAACCCGGAGATGGAGGCGCAGGGCGTCGCGATCGAGGCGCACCTGGACCGCGGTCGTGGTCCGGTCGCCACGGTGCTGGTGCAGCGCGGCACGCTGCGGGTCGGCGACTCGATCGTCGCCGGCGCCGCGTACGGCCGCGTCCGCCGCATGGTGGACGAGCACGGCGTGGACGTCACCGAGGCGTACCCGTCCCGTCCGGTCCAGGTCATCGGTCTGACCTCGGTGCCGGGCGCGGGCGACACGTTCCTGGTGGTGGAGGAGGACCGGGTGGCCCGGCAGATCGCCGAGCGCCGCCAGGCCCGCGCCCGCAACGCGCTCAACGCCGCCCGCCGCAAGCGCGTCAGCCTGGAGGACCTGGACGCCGCGCTGAAGGAGACCAGCCAGCTCACGCTGATCATCAAGGGTGACAACTCGGGTACCGTCGAGGCCCTGGAAGACGCCCTGATGAAGATCGAGGTGGGCGACGAGGTCGAGCTGCGGGTCATCCACCGCGGCGTGGGTGGCATCACCGAGGGCGACATCAACCTCGCCGTCGCCGGCAACGCGATCGTCCTGGGCTTCAACGTCCGGGCCGAGGGCAAGGCGACGGAGCTGGCGAACCGCGAGGGCGTGGACGTCCGCTACTACACGGTGATCTACCAGGCGATCGACGAGATCGAGCAGGCCCTCAAGGGCATGCTCAAGCCGGAGTACGAAGAGGTCCAGCTGGGCCGCGCGGAGATCCGCGAGGTCTTCAAGTCCTCCAAGGTCGGCACGATCGCGGGTTGCATGGTGCTGTCGGGCGAGATCCGCCGCAACGCGCGGGCCCGCCTGCTGCGCGACAACAACGTCGTCCAGGAGAACCTGCCGATCAGCTCGCTGAAGAGGTTCAAGGACGACGCGACCGAGGTCCGCGAGGGCTTCGAGTGCGGTCTGACGCTCGGCAACTACGCCGACCTCAAGGTCGGCGACGTCATCGAGACGTTCGAGATGCGCGAGAAGCCGCGCGCCTGACCGTCTCCACGTCGGTTGGTGGCGGGGCCGCCCCGGGGTTCGTCCCCGGGGCGGCCCCCCGCTGCCCCTGAGCACCCCGGGTGATCATCAACCTTGTTCGTCGGTGCCCTTGAGCTGGACGTGCTGCTCGGTGACGTCCACTCGTTGAAGCAGAAGCGGTCCGTGGTGAAGCCGGTCGTGGCGGAGCTGCGGCGCAAGTTCGAGGTGTCCGTCGCCGAGGCCGGCCACCTGGACCTCCATCGCCGCGCGTTGATCGGAGTGGCGGCCGTCGCGGCGGACGCCGAGCATGTCAGGGACGTCCTGGTCGCCTGCGAGCGACTTGTGGCCGGACGCCCCGAACTGGAGCTGCTCTCCGCCCGCCACAGGCTGGTCGGGCCGGAGGACGAGTAGGAAGAGGAGGGGAGCGCCGTGGCCGACCAGGCACGGGCTCGCAAGCTGGCCAAGCGGATCTCGCAGATCGTGGCCTCCGCCCTGGAGCACGAGGTGAAGGACCCGCGGCTGGCCCGCGTCACGATCACCGACACGCGCGTGACCGGTGACCTGCACGACGCGACGGTCTACTACACCGTCCTCGGCGAGAAGCTGGACGCCGAACCGGACTTCGCGGGTGCCGCGGCGGCGCTGGAGAAGGCCAAGGGCGTGCTGCGCACCATGGTCGGCCAGCAGACCGGGGTCCGGTTCACGCCGACGCTGTCGTTCGTCACCGACACCGTGCCCGACGAGGCGCGGCGGATGGACGAGCTGCTGGCGCGGGCGCGGGAGGCGGACGCCGAGGTGGCGCGCATCGCCTCGGGTGCCGAACCCGCCGGCGAACCCGACCCGTACAAGCCACCGCGCGAGGCCGAGGACGCGGACTAGCGTTCCCGTCGTGTCCAACGAGCATCGCGCACCTGTTGTCGACCTGACCGCCGATATCGCCGAGGCGGCCAGGGTCCTGTCCGACGCCACCGACGTCACCCTGCTCGCGCACGTGAACCCCGACGCGGACGCGCTGGGCAGCGCCCTGGCCCTCGGCCTGGTGCTGCACCGGCGCGGGGTCGCGGTGCGGGTGTCGTTCGGGGCGCCCGACGAGGTGCCGGAGACGCTGCGCGACCTGGACGTGGCCGGGCTGCTGGTGCCCGCCGCCGAGGTGCCCGCCGCGCCGCCGGTGCTGGTGGCCCTGGACACGGGCAGTGTCGGGCGGCTGGGGCCGTTGGCCGACCGGGTGTCCACCGCCGGGGTGGTCGTGGTGCTGGACCACCACGTGTCGAACCCGCGGTTCGGGCACGTGAACGTGGTGGACGACGAGGCCGAGGCGACCGCGGTCGTCGTGCTGCGGCTGCTGGACGAACTGGGCGTCGAGCTGGACGAGCCGGTGGCCAGGTGCATCTACGCGGGCCTGGTCACCGACACCCGCTCGTTCCGGCACGCGTCGTCGTCCACGCACGAGGTGGCCGCCCGGCTGCTGGCGGCCGGGGTGGACGCCGAGGCGGTCAGCCGCCCCCTGATGGACTCTCACCCGTTCGGGTACCTCGGCATGCTGGCCAAGGTGCTGGGCCGGGCGTGCCTGGAGCGCGACGCCGCGGGCGGCCTGGGCCTGGTGCACGCGGTGGTGACGCTGGAGGACGCCGCCGGCCTGCGGCCCGAGGAGGTCGAGAGCGTGGTCGACCTGGTGCGCACCGCGTCCGAGGCCGAGGTGGCGGCCGTGCTGAAGGAGCTGCGCCCGTCCCACTGGTCGGTGTCCCTGCGCGCGGTCTCGCGCGTCGACGTCCGCGAGGTGGCCCAGCTCCTCGGCGGCGGCGGCCACCGCCTGGCCGCCGGCTTCACCGCCACCGGCCCGGCCGACCGGGTCCTGGCCGACCTCCGCACCGCCCTGACCCGCACCACCACCCCCTAACCGCGCGAGTCGAACACTCCGACCCCTCGTGTCGAACCTTCGGGACCCCCGAGTTCTACGTTCAGGTCCCGAATGTGAGAGGTGCTTGGATTGGCCGGGACCTGCCGGTTGCCCCGAATGTTGAACTCGGGGGTCCGGAGTGTTCGACACGGTGGGCCTGGAGGTTCGACTCGCGCGGTTTCGGGGGGTGGGTTGGTGGAGGAGCGGGTGCCGGCTCGGCGGGTGGTCGGGTTGGCCGCGCCGGCGTTGGTGGTGTTGGCGGCCGAGCCGTTGTACGTGTTGGTGGACACGGCGGTGGTCGGGCACTACGGGGCGTTGGCGCTGGCCGGGCTGGCGTTGGGCGGCGTGCTGTTCACGCAGGTCGCCACGCAGCTGACGTTCCTGTCGTACGGCACCACGGCGCGGGCGGCCCGCCTGTTCGGGGCCGGGCGGCGGACCGAGGCGGTCGGGGAGGGCGTGCAGGCGACCTGGCTCGCGCTGGCGGTCGGCGCGCTCGTGGTGGTGCTGGGGCAGGTGCTGGCGGCACCGGCCGCGCGGTTGCTGGCGGGACCTGGCGAGGTCGCCGACAACGCCGTGGACTGGCTGCGGATCGCCCTGTTCGGCGCACCGTTCGTGCTGGTCACCATGGCCGGCAACGGGTGGATGCGCGGGGTGCAGGACACCGCGAGGCCACTGCGGTACGTGCTGGTCGGCAACGGCATCTCGGCCGTGCTGTGCCCGGTGCTGGTGCACGTCGCCGACTGGGGGCTGGAGGGCTCGGCGGTCGCCAACGTGGTGGCGCAGGTGCTGTCGGCCGGGTTGTTCATCCGGGCGCTGCGGGCCGAGGGGGCCGACCTGCGGCCGCACCCGGGCCTGATGCGCGCCCAGCTCGGCCTGGGCCGCGACCTGGTGCTGCGCAGCCTGGCGTTCCAGGCGTGCTTCCTGTCCGCCGCGTCGGTGGCGGCCAGGACGTCCGTCGGCGCGGTCGGGGCGCACCAGGTGGTCTTGCAGCTGTGGACGTTCCTGGCGCTCGTGCTCGACTCGCTGGCCATCGCCGCCCAGTCGATCGTCGGCGCGGCCCTGGGCGCCGGGCGGCGCGAGCAGGCGCGGCGGTTCGCCTGGCAGGTCACCGGCTACGGCCTGGTGTTCGGCGTCGTCCTCGGCGTGGTGTTCGCCGCGCTGTCCGGGCCGCTGCCGCTGGTGTTCACGAGCGACCGGGCCGTGCTGGACGAGGTGCCGCACGCCTGGTGGTTCTTCGTCGCGCTGCAACCGGTCGCCGGGGTGGTGTTCGCGCTGGACGGCGTGCTGCTCGGCGCGGGTGACGCGAAGTTCCTGCGCACCGCGACGCTGGCGGCTGCCGCGTTCGGCTTCCTGCCGCTGACCTGGGCGTCCTACGCGCTCGGGTGGGGCTTGGTCGGGATCTGGAGCGGGCTGACGGCGTTCATGCTGCTGAGGCTGGTGCTGGTCCTGCTGCGCACCAGGTCGGGGGAGTGGGCGCGGGTCGGCGCGGTGTGGTGAGCGGCACGACCGGGAATCGTTAACAATAGGCAACTGTTTCTCGATACTGGAAGTGCCGCCGCACCGAGTCGAGGAGCGCCGCCTTGCCGGTCGATCGCGCCACCAAGCGAGCGTGGCTGATCTGGTCCACCGCCGTCATCGTCTACGTGGCAGCCCTGTTCCACCGGACCTCGCTGGGCGTGGCCAGCCTGGAGGCCGGCGACCGCTTCTCCGTCGGACCGGCCGCGCTCGGCACGTTCACCGTCCTCCAGATCGGCCTGTACGCCCTGATGCAGGTCCCGACCGGCCTGCTGGTCGACCGCTTCGGCCCGCGCCGCGTGCTCACCGCCGCCGCGCTGCTCATGGGCACCGGCCAGGCCCTCTTCGCGCTCGCCGACTCCTACCCGCTGGGCCTGGCCGCCCGCGCGGTGCTGGGCGTCGGCGACGCCATGACGTGGGTCAGCGTGCTGCGCCTGGCCGCCGCCCACTTCCCGCCCCGCCGCTACACCGTGGTGATGACCCTGTCGGCCGCGCTCGGCGGCGCGGGCAACCTCGTGGCCACGGTGCCGCTGACGCTGCTGCTGCAGAACGCGGGCTGGACCGCCACGTTCCTCATCGCGGGCGGCGCGACCGCCGCGTACTCGGCCGTGGTCACGTGGCGGGTGCGCGACGTGCCCGACGGCGTGCCGCAGCCGGTGTCCGAACCCGTGCCGCTGCGCGCGGTGGGCGCGAAGGTCGTCGCGGCCTGGCGGCAGCCGAGCACGCGCCTGGGCTTCTGGGTGCACTTCACCACCATGTTCACCCCCGCGCTGCTGAGCCTGCTGTGGGGCTTCCCGTACCTGGTCGAGGCGCAGGGCATGTCGCGGCCGGCCGCGTCGGCGGTGCTGAGCACGCTGGTCCTGGTGGCCGTGGTCGCCGGGCCGGTGATGGGCGCGGTGATCGGGCGGTACCCGGTGTGGCGCATGCCGATCGTCGGCGCCTACCTGGCCGTGGCCGTGGTCTGCTGGGCGGTGCTGCTGGGCTGGCCGGGCGGCGTGCTGCCGGCGCCGGTGCTGTACGCGCTGTTCGCGGTGCTGGCGATCGGCAACCCGGTGTCCGGCGTGGCGTTCGCGATCGTGCGCGACTACCACCCGCTGCACCGCGTCAGCACGGCCACGGGCGTGGCCAACGTCGGCGGGTTCGCCGCGATCACGTTCACCGCGCTGGTCGTCGGCGTGCTGCTGGACCTGGTGGAACCCGCGCTGAGCGCGCCGCAGGCGTACCGGGTCGCGTTCCTGTCGGTGGCCGCGGTGCTGCTGCTGGGGGTGTGGCGCACGGTGGTGTGGTGGCTGCGGGCGCGCGGCGTGGTGCTGGCGGCGCTGGAGCGCGGCGAGGTCGTGCCGGTGGAGGTCCGTCGCCGTCGCTGGGACGTGTTGGCCGACGCCTAAGATGCTCGGTCGTGTCCGCAGCATCTTCTCGTCCCCCCGTTCCGCCCGGCCTCGTCGTCGTCGACAAACCCGACGGCATGACCTCCCACGACGTGGTGGCCAGGGTCCGCCGCATCCTCGGCACCCGGAAGGTCGGGCACGCGGGCACGCTCGACCCGATGGCCACCGGCGTGCTGGTGCTGGGCATCGAGCGCGCCACCAAGCTGCTGGGCCACCTGGCGCTGGACAGCAAGGCGTACCTGTCGACCATCCGCCTCGGCGCGAGCACCACCACCGACGACGCCGAGGGCGAGGTGGTCTCCACGGCCGACGCCTCGGACGTGCCGGAGGAGGCGATCCGCGCCGGTGTCGCCAGGCTGACCGGGCCGATCCAGCAGGTGCCCAGCTCGGTGAGCGCGGTGAAGGTCGACGGCAAGCGGGCCTACGCGCGGGTGCGCAGCGGCGAGGTCGTGGAGCTGCCGCCGCGCCCGGTGACCGTGCACCGGTTCGACGTGCTGTCGATCCGGCGCGAGGAGGGCGCGACCGAGCTGGACGTGATGATCGAGTGCTCGTCCGGGACCTACGTCCGGGCGCTGGCCCGCGACCTGGGCGCCGACCTGGGGGTCGGCGGGCACCTGGCGAACCTGCGGCGCACCCGGGTCGGGCCGTTCGACCTGCGGGTGGCCCGGACGCTGGCGCGGCTGGAGGAGGAGCCGGGGCTGTCGCTGGACCTGGACGCGGCCGTGGCGATGGCGTTCCCCCGGCGGGAGATCGCGCCGCGCGAGGCGGTGGCCCTCTCGCACGGGCAGCGCCTGGCCGCGGGCGGGCTGGACGGGACCTACGGGGTGTTCGGGCCGGACGGGCACGTGGTCGCGCTGGCCAAGGACGAGGGCCCGATCGCCAAGCCGCTGGTCGTGCTCACGCCCGCCGGCTGACCGGCGCCCTACCCCGGACGTCGGACCCCCGAACGTCGAACTCGGGGGTCCCGAAGGTTCGACACGAGGGGGCTGGGGGTTCGACTCGCGCGGGAGGGGACGCCCGAGGGCGGGGGATTGACCCGTTGGGGGTACGGGCACCCGGCTGGTGGGCCTACCGTGGGGGCATGGCGAGATGGGTCTGGCCGGCCGCGGCCGGTGTGGTGGCGTCGACCACCGGCGTGGTGATCAACCTGGCCACGGATCTGGCCACCAACGCGTGGGCCTGGGTGGCGGTCGTCGTGCTGACCGCGCTGGGCGTGGTCGTGGGCATGCGCGTGCAGCCGGCCGCGGCCGGCCCGGCGGCGGCACCCGAGGTCCGCCCGCAGCCCTCCGTGCACAACAGCGTCAGCGGCACCGTGCACGGCGGCGTCGTGCAGGCGGGCAACCTCGACTCGGTGACCATCCACTCGCCGACCACGATCAACCAGAACGCGGTCGCCCGCGACGGCGGCACCGTCTACCAGGCGGGACGGGACGTCAACCCCAACCCTTAGGCTTGCGCGCGTGCAACGCTGGCGAGGGCTGGACCACCTTCCGGGCGGCTGGGGCCGCTGCGTCGTGACCATCGGCGTGTTCGACGGGGTGCACCGCGGGCACCAGGCGCTGATCGCCCGGGCGGTCGCCCTGGCGGCCGACAAGCGGGTGCCCAGCGTGCTGATCACCTTCGACCCCCACCCGTCCGAGGTGGTCCGACCGGGCAGCCACCCGGCCCAGCTGACGAGCCTGCACCGCCGCGCCGAACTGGTCGAGGGCCTGGGCGTGGACGTCTTCTGCGTCATCCCCTTCACCCCCGAGCTGTCCCGCATGCCCGCCGACGAGTTCGCCCACGAGGTGCTGGTCGACCGGTTGCACGCGGCCGCCGTGGTGGTGGGGGAGAACTTCACCTTCGGCCACCGGGCCGCGGGCAACGTGGGGCTGCTGCGCGAGCTGGGCACGCGCTTCGGCTTCGTGACCGAGGGGGCGGACCTGGTGACCGACGACGGCGTGACGTACTCGTCCACCTACATCCGGGCGTGCATCGACGCCGGCGACGTGGCCACCGCGGCCCAGGCGCTGGGCCGACCGCACCGCCTGGAGGGCATCGTGGTCCGCGGCGACGGCCGCGGCAAGGACCTGGGCTTCCCCACCGCCAACCTGTCCACCACCCGCTTCGCCGCCGTGCCCGCGGACGGCGTGTACGCGTGCTGGTTCGTCGACGGCGCCGGCCGCCGCCGCCGGGCCGCGGTGAGCGTGGGCACGAACCCCACCTTCTCCGGCCGGGAGCGGCGCGTCGAGGCGTACGTGCTCGACGTGGACGAGGACTTCTACGGCCAGCGGGTGGCGCTGGACTTCGTGCGGCGGCTGCGCGGCATGGAGAAGTTCGACACGGTCGAGGCGCTGCTGGAGCAGATGCACCGCGACGTGGCCGAGACCCGGGAACTGCTCGACGCGCCGGACCCCGCGTGACGCCGTGGGCCACGTGAGTGGAACCGCTCTTGCCCGGCCACGCGACCTGGCAAGATGCCTCACACGTAGAGCGGACCAGGGAAGGGCGCCGGTGGAGGACCACAAGATCGTCCAGCGCAACCTCGCGCTCCAGCGCGAGTGGTACGGGGAACCCCTGGGTGACCGCGTGCGCCGGTTGGTGGTCGCGTTCAACGTGTCCCAGGCCCAGCTCGCCGACGTGCTGGGGATCAGCGCGCCGATGCTGAGCCAGGTGATGAGCGGGCGGCGCGCCAAGATCGGCAACCCGTCCGTGCTGGCCCGGATGATCATGCTGGAGCGCAAGGTCCTCACCCCCGACGTGGCCACCGGGGCGCCGGAGGCGCTCCAGCGCGCGCTGGACGAGGTGCGCGAGTCCAAGCCCACGGTGAGCCGCGACTCGCTGCCGGTCGCGGCCGCCGACGCCGAGGCCATGGTGTTCCCGCTGCTGCGCAGCGTGGCCGACCGCCGGGAGCTGTCGCAGGCGGCCGACGTGCTGGGCGAGGACTTCCCGTCGCTGGCCGAGCTGCTGCGCCGGGCCGCGAAGGAACGCTGAAGCCCGGGACCGGCCGCGTGAACCTCTTCACCGCCCTCTTCCCGCCCCCCGAGGCGGTGGCCGAGCTGGACGGGGCGCTGGACCCGCTGCGCCGGGCCCACCCCCGGCTGCGCTGGGCCGACCCCGCCCGCTGGCACGTCACCGTCCGCTTCTTCGGCCCGGTCGACCCCGACGCGCACCACGCCGCGCACCTCGCCGACCTGGCCGGCGTGCCCGCACCCACCCTCCGGCTCGCCGGCAGCGGCCACTTCCGGCAGGTCCTCTGGATCGGCGTGGAGGGCCCGCTGGCCGAGCTGGGCGAAGCCGCCCGGGTGGTGGACTGGCACCCCCACCTCACCGTCGCCCGCGCCCGCCGCCGCGACGACGAGCTGCCGCTGCCCGCCTTCACCGGTCGGGAGTGGACCGCCACCGAGGTCGCGCTGGTCCGCAGCGGCCCGCCCGCGGGTTACACCGTGCTCGACCGCGTGCCCTTGAGCACGCCAAACGGGTAGTCGTCGGCCACTGCTGGTAACCTCGACATTTGGGTTCGGCTGCGGTCCGTGGCGGCCGGTACCGACTACCCCGTGCAGGCGGGGCCACACGGAACCGAAAACGGAAACTAGGAGTAGCGGGAACGTGGCACTGACCACCGAGCAGAAGAAGACCATCCTCGCCGAGTACGGCGTCCACGACACGGACACCGGCTCCGCCGAGGCCCAGGTCGCGCTGCTGAGCAAGCGCATCGCCGACCTGACCGAGCACCTGAAGAAGCACAAGCACGACCACCACTCGCGCCGTGGTCTGCTGCTGCTGGTGGGTCGTCGCCGCCGGCTGCTCAACTACCTGCAGAAGGTGGACATCCAGCGCTACCGCGACCTGATCGGTCGCCTCGGCCTGCGCAGGTGAGACGTGCCCGGGGGGAGTGATCACGACGATCACTCCCCCCGCGGCTTAAGCAAACACAACACGTAGGGACGCACGCGCGGCGCACGGGACGACAGTTCGCCGGTCCTCGGTAGTGGCCCCCTGGCGGGAAGACCAGGGGACTTCGATCGAAGACCGGCCTCGTCCGAACCGCGACCCCGCGCCCGAGCGCGCTGCGGCCCGCATGCATTGACGAGGAGTTCCGCACATGACGGACATCGAGGTCCACGAGACTTCAGCCGTGATCGACAACGGTCGGTTCGGCACCCGCACCATCCGCTTCGAGACGGGCCGGCTGGCCCGCCAGGCCGCGGGCAGCGTCGTCGCCTACCTGGACGACGACACCATGCTGCTGTCGGCCACCACGGCCTCGAAGCAGCCCAAGGAGCACTTCGACTTCTTCCCCCTCACGGTGGACGTCGAGGAGCGCATGTACGCCGCGGGCCGCATCCCCGGCTCGTTCTTCCGCCGCGAGGGTCGCCCGTCGACCGACGCGATCCTGACCTGCCGCCTGATCGACCGGCCGCTGCGCCCGTCCTTCGTGGACGGCCTGCGCAACGAGATCCAGGTCGTCATCACGGTGATGAGCCTGAACCCGGCCGACCTGTACGACGTGGTGGCGATCAACGCCGCGTCCGCGTCCACGCAGCTGGCCGGCCTGCCGTTCTCCGGCCCGATCGGCGGCGTCCGGGTGGCGCTGATCGAGGGCCAGTGGGTGGCGTTCCCGACCCACGAGCAGCTCGGCAAGGCCGTGTTCGACATGGTCGTGGCCGGCCGCGTGGTCGGTGACGACGTCGCGATCATGATGGTCGAGGCCGAGGCCACCGAGCACGTGATCGACCTGGTCGGCGAGGGCGCGCAGGCGCCCACCGAGGAGGTCGTCGCGGCGGGCCTGGAGGCGGCCAAGCCGTTCATCAAGGCCCTGTGCGACGCGCAGGCGCAGCTCGCGCGGGTGGCCGCCAAGGCGACCGGCGAGTTCCCGACCTACCCGGCCTACCAGCCCGACGCCTACGAGGCCGTCGAGCAGGCCGCGTCGGGCGAGCTGGCCCAGGCGCTGACCATCGCGGGCAAGCAGGAGCGCGAGAACCGCATCGACGAGGTCAAGGCGTCGGTGCTGGAGAAGCTGGCCGAGCAGTTCGAGGGCCGGGAGAAGGAGGTCGGCGCCGCGTTCCGCTCGCTGACCAAGAAGCTGGTCCGCCAGCGCATCCTGCGCGACAAGGTGCGCATCGACGGCCGCGGCCTGACCGAGATCCGCTCGCTGTCCGCCGAGGTCGAGCTGATCCCGCGGGCGCACGGCTCGGCGCTGTTCGAGCGCGGCGAGACCCAGATCCTGGGCGTCACCACGCTGAACATGCTGCGCATGGAGCAGCAGATCGACTCGCTGTCGCCGGAGACGCACAAGCGCTACCTGCACCACTACAACTTCCCGCCGTTCTCCACCGGTGAGACCGGCCGCGTGGGCTCGCCCAAGCGCCGCGAGATCGGCCACGGCGCGCTGGCCGAGCGGGCCCTGGTGCCCGTGCTGCCCAAGCGCGAGGAGTTCCCGTACGCGATCCGCCAGGTCTCCGAGGCGCTGGGCTCGAACGGCTCGACCTCGATGGGCTCGGTCTGCGCGTCCACGATGTCGCTGCTCAACGCGGGCGTGCCGCTGAAGGCGCCGGTGTCGGGCATCGCCATGGGCCTGGTCTCCGACGAGGTCGACGGCAAGACCGAGTACGTGGCGCTGACCGACATCCTCGGTGCCGAGGACGCGTTCGGCGACATGGACTTCAAGGTCGCCGGCACCAAGGAGTTCGTGACCGCGCTCCAGCTCGACACCAAGCTGGACGGCATCCCGTCCGACGTGCTGGCGGGCGCCCTGAACCAGGCCCGCGACGCGCGCCTGACCATCCTGGAGGTCATGGCCGAGGCCATCGACCGCCCGGACGAGATGAGCCCGTTCGCGCCGCGCGTGACCTCGGTGAAGATCCCGACCGACAAGATCGGCGAGGTCATCGGCCCCAAGGGCAAGATGATCAACTCGATCACCGAGCAGACCGGCGCCGACATCTCCATCGAGGACGACGGCACGATCTACGTGGGCGCGGCCGACGGCCCGTCCGCCGAGGCCGCGATCGGCATGATCAACGCCATCGCCAACCCGCAGCTGCCGAAGGTGGGCGAGCGCTTCCTGGGCACCGTGGTCAAGACCGCGGCGTTCGGCGCGTTCGTGTCCCTGCTGCCGGGCAAGGACGGCCTGATCCACATCTCCAAGCTGGGCAACGGCAAGCGCATCGGCAAGGTCGAGGACGTCGTCAAGGTCGGCGACAAGCTCCGCGTGGAGATCGCGGACATCGACCAGCGCGGCAAGATCAGCCTCGTGCTGGTCAACGAGGACGCCGACGCGCCCAAGGCGGACGAGGCCCAGGCCGACAACCCGGCCCAGGACGCCGCTCCGGCGGAGGCTTCGGCCGAGTGACCACGAGCGTCAACGGGACGGCCGCGGGTGCCCAGGGCACCCGCGGCCGTCCGCTTCCGCGCCGGGCACCCGGCCATCTCCAGAAGCCCGGCACCACGGTGAACCTGGAGCGCGGCGACGACGGCGTGGCCGTGCGCCGCACGCTGCTGCCGTCGGGGCTGCGCGTGATCACCGAGCGGGTGCCGGGCGTGCGGTCGGCCTCGGTGGGCCTGTGGGTGCAGGTCGGCTCGCGCGACGAGCGGCCGGACGTCGCCGGTGCCGCGCACTACCTGGAGCACCTGCTGTTCAAGGGCACGGCCAACCGCACGGCGGCGGCGATCGCGGAGGAGATCGACGCGGTCGGCGGCGAGCTGAACGCGTTCACCGCCAAGGAGCACACCTGCTACTACGCGCACGTCCTGGACGAGGACCTGCCGCTGGCCGTGGACCTGGTGTGCGACGTGGTGTTCGAGGCGCTGTGCGAGCCGCGCGACTTCGAGACCGAGCGCGGCGTGGTGCTCGAAGAGATCGCCATGCGCGACGACGACCCCGAGGACCTGCTGCACGACGCGTTCCTCGACGCCCTGATGGGCGAGCACGCGCTGGGCCGCCCGGTGCTGGGCACCGAGCAGTCCATCGGGGACATGCGGCGCGACGCGCTGTTCAACTTCTACAAGCGGCGCTACACGCTGCCGCGGATGGTGCTCGCGGTGGCGGGCAACGTGGACCACGCGCAGGTGCTGCGCCTGGTGCGCAAGCGGCTCGGCGACCGGCTGGACCGGGTGGGCACGCCCGTCGCGCCGCGCGTGGGCCGGGCCCGCATCCCGTCGGCGCGCAAGCTCGTGCTGCACCCCGACGACACCGAGCAGGCGCACCTGATGCTGGGCGTGCGGGCGCTGGACCGGCACGACGAGCGCCGGTTCGCGCTGAACGTGCTCAACGCCGCGCTGGGCGGCGGGATGAGCTCCCGGCTGTTCCAGGAGGTGCGGGAGCGGCGCGGCCTGGCCTACCAGGTGTACTCGTCGGTGGGCCTGTACGCGGACGCCGGCACGCTGTCGGTCTACGCGGGCTGCCAGCCCGACCGGCTGGGCGACGTGGCGGGCGTGGTGCGGGACGTGCTGTCCACGGTGGCCCGCGACGGCCTGTCCGACGCCGAGGTGGCCCGGGGCAAGGGGCAGTTGCGCGGCGGGCTCGTGCTGGGCCTGGAGGACACCAGCTCGCGCATGTCGCGCATCGGCAAGGGCGAGCTGAACTACGGCGACCACCTGTCGGTGGCGCAGACCCTGGCGCGCATCGACGCGGTCTCCGCCGACGAGGTCGCGGCGCTGGCGCGGGACCTGCTGCGACGCCCCGTCGCCGCCGCCGTGGTCGGCCCTTACGCTCACGCCGACGATCTGCCGTCCCAGGTGCACGAGGTGATCTCTTGACTACTCAGCCTTCGCTCGACCCCGCGAGCGGGTCCTCGGCCGAACCCCTCCGCGTGGGCGTCATCGGCGCGCGCGGCCGGATGGGCGCGGAGGTGGTCCGGGCGGTCGAGGCCGCGCCGGACCTGGAAGTCGTGGCGATGGTCGACGCGGGTGACTGGCTGTTCAACCTGGCCGACGCGGGCGCCGAGGTCGTGGTCGACTTCACCAACCCCGACGTGGTGATGGACAACATCCGGTTCTGCGTGGACAACGACATCCACGCGGTGGTGGGCACCTCCGGGTTCGACGCCCGCAGGCTGGGCACGATCGCCGAGTGGCTGGAGCCGAAGCCGGAGCTGGGCGTGCTGGTGGCGCCGAACTTCGCCATCGGCGCGGTGCTGTCCATGCGGTTCGCCGAGCTGGCCGCGCGGTACTACGACTCGGTCGAGGTGGTCGAGCTGCACCACCCGCGCAAGGTCGACGCGCCGTCGGGCACGGCCGCGCACACCGCCCGGCTGATCTCGCAGGCGCGGGAGGCGGCGGGGCTCGGCCCGATGCCGGACGCGACGACGCAGGAGGCGCCCGGCGCGCGCGGCACGCTGGTGGGCGACGTGCGGGTGCACTCGCTGCGCGTGGCCGGGCTGATCGCGCACCAGGAGGTCGTGTTCGGCACGGAGGGCGAGACGCTGACGCTGCGGCACGACTCGCTGGACCGCAAGTCGTTCATGCCGGGCGTGCTGCTGGCCGTGCGGTCGATCGCGAAGCACCCGGGGCTGTCCGTGGGGCTCGACAAGTACATGGACCTGTGAGCCGCTCCCGATGAGGACCCGTTCCGCCGCGTTCCTGGTCACCGCCGCGCTGGTGGTGTACTTCGTGCTGCTCGGCGGCCGGGCGGTGGTGCTGCTGGGCACCGGCGACCCGGTCGGGATCGGGCTCGGCGCGGGCGTGCTGCTGCTGCCGGTGATCGGCGCCTGGATCGCGTGGACGAACCTGCGCTTCGGCTTCACCACGGAGCGGA
Source organism: Saccharothrix syringae (assembly GCF_009498035.1). Lineage (NCBI taxonomy): Bacteria > Bacillati > Actinomycetota > Actinomycetes > Pseudonocardiales > Pseudonocardiaceae > Saccharothrix > Saccharothrix syringae. Next base: position 9,361,051 of record NZ_CP034550.1, on the reverse strand, counting down.
TGGCGCGGCGGCTCGCGGAGGAGGGCGCCCTGCCCGACACCTCCGGGCTGCCGCGCCGCCCGTCCGGCCGGGTGGACCGGGAGGCCGCGGACGAGTGGTTCGAGCGCCGGCGGGCCGAGGTGGAGGACCGGCCGGGCGACTGGCGGGCGTGGTTCGCGCTGGCCCAGGCGTACGACCTGGCGGGTGACCGGGGACGGGCCCGGGAGACCATGCGCAAGGCCATCACGCTCTTCCAGGAGCCGACGAATCAGGTGTGAGCCAGTCGGGTGAGACACGATTCATTCGGCATCAAAGGGCTTTCGCCTTTGATCTTGCGGCGAGTCTTCGTATCGTGGAGGCCGTGGTCAAGACTTGTCTGAACCTCCGGCTGCTCGTGGCCCTGCTCGTCGTCCTCACCGCGCTGGGCGCGGCCGCGACCGCTGCCTGAACGGACCAGCCACGTCACACGAACGTGTGGTTCGGCGTGAGATCACCCGCGCGTCGGGTAGACGCGAGGGCATGGATCGATCAGCGGTGGACCACCTCTACGACCGCGACGTGCTGGACCGGCACGGCCTGCCGATCGGCACCGTGGCGGAGCTGTGGCTGGCCGGCGGTCGTCCCCTGTGGGCCTCGGTCCGCGGCCCGCGCGGCACCACCCTCGTGCCCATCCGGGGCGCCCAGGTCCGCGACCGCGGGCTCGTGGTGCCCGTCGACCGGCGCGAGGTCGAGGACGCGCCGCGCGTCGGCGGGCCGGAGCTGTCCGAGGACGAGCAGGCCGAGTTCCACGACCACTACGGGCTGACCCCGCCCGAGCAGCGCCTGGTGCGCCACCGGCGCGAGGTCAGTGCACCCACCACCCCGCGACCGCGGCGGGTGACGCAGCGAGCACGCTGAACCGGGCGAACCGGCCGACCACGCCGGTGGACATGAACAGCCACGACGACATGCCCGCCAGCCCCGCCAGCACGGTGGTGAACATGAACGGCGGCAGCCCGACCACCGAGCTGACCGCGTGCGTGCCGAGCATCCAGTGCGGGTGCCGGTGGCAGCGGTCGCGCACCCGCTCCATCCGCGCCCGCCACCTCAGCCGCCACGGCGAGGACTTCTTCGGCTTCTCCGCGCGCCGCAGGAACGCGGGCAGGTGCAGCGAGCCGCGCGCGGCCAGGAAGTAGAACAGCTTCCCCAGCATCTGGCCCACGGCGACGGCGAGCCCGACCCACCACCACGACAGGTGCGGCTGCTGCGTCACCAGGCCGATGACGAATAACTCGATGCTGATCAACGGGACCAGCGACGAGCCGAACGCGACGCCGAAGGTCAGGCACAGCCACCCAAGCACCCGGCCGAGGCTACCAACGGATCAGCCCGGAGAAGGTGGGGTCAACCCCCCGGAAACCCTGATTTCCCGCAGTGGTCGCCCACCGGCGTCCAGGGTCCGCACGGTGCCGTCCGGCTCCCACTCCGCCTTCCGGTAGAACGCGGTGGAGCTCTTGTCGGCCTCCGGCACCCAGGCGATCGCCCGGGTGGCCCCCGCGTCGCGCAGCCGCCCGGACGCCTCGGCCAGCAGCCGCCCGCCGTGCCCGCGCCGACCCCAGCGGGGCTCGACGAGCACGCTGACCAGCGCCGTCGTGGCCGCGTCGGCGGGCAGCGAGCCGTTCGCGAGCGCCACCTCGTCCGCGGGCGCCGCGCCGACCGAGCAGTACCCGACCAGCCAGCGGCCCTCGGTGGCCACCAGCACCTGGCCCGCCGCCACGGCCTCGGCCCACCCGGCCGCGGGGTCGAGGTCCGCCAGGACCTCCTCGGGCAGCAGGTCGCGGTACGCGGTCCGCCAGGTGTCGCGGTGGATGCGGGCGATCTCCGGGACGTCGTCGGGGGTCGCGGTGCGCACTGCGGCGTCGGCCATGCCCGGAACCCTAGTGGCCGAAATCCGCGTGATTCCGGGTGGTCTCGCATGACAGCGTCACCGTCGTGCGTTGGGCAGCGCTGGGCGTCGTGTACGTGGTGTGGGGTTCCACCTACGTGGCCATCAAGTTCACCATCGAGTCGATGCCGCCGCTGCTGTCGGCCGGGCTGAGGTTCTTCCTGGCGGGCGCCGTGCTGGCGCTGGTGGTGGCCTGGCGCGGCGGGATGCGGATGACGGCGCGGCAGCTCGGCACCGGCGTGCTGCTGGGTGTGCTGCTGCCCGCGTGGGGCAACGGCCTGGTGGTGCTGGCCGAGGCGTCCGTGGCCTCGGGCCTGGCCGCGCTGCTGGTGGCGTCCGTGCCGCTGTACGTGGTGCTGATGCGGCGCTTCGCCGGCGAGCGGCCGCCCGCGGTGACCCACCTCGGTGTGCTGGTCGGGCTGGTGGGGTTGGCCGTGCTGCTGCTGGACGACGTGGGCGGGTCGTCGTGGTGGGGGCCGTGGGTGGTGCTGCTGGCGGCGTTCGGGTGGGCCCTGGGCACGTTCCTGAGCGGCCGGCTGCCCGCGCCCGCGAACCCGTTCGCGCTGTCGGCGGTGGAGATGCTGGCCGGCGGGGCGGTGCTGGCGGTGGCGGGCCTGCTGGCCGGGGAGCGCGTGTCGCCCGGGTCCGTCACCGCGTCGTCGTGGGTGGCGTGGGGGTACCTGGTGGTGATCGGGTCGCTGCTGGCGTTCAGCTCGTACGTGTACGTGCTGGGGCAGTTGCCGGTGTCGACCGTGGCGACCTACGCGTACGTGAACCCGGTGATCGCCGTGGTGCTCGGGGTGTGGCTGGCGGACGAGCGGTTCGGCGCGCTCCAGGCGGTGGGCGGGCTGCTGGTGGTGCTCGCGGTCGTGCTGGTGGTCCGGGCGGAGCGCCGGCCCGCGCCGGTGGGGTGATCTTTGTCGTACCCGGGTGGGAGCATTCGCCCCGTGCAGACGATGAGCGCAGACGTCGCCCGCCGGATCGCGCTGGGCGCGCAGGGTTTCGCGGACCCGCGACCGGTCGGCGAGCCGACCAGGCGGCACCTCCAGAAGGTGCTCTCGCGCGTGCGGCTGTTGCAGCTGGACTCGGTGAACGTGGCGGTCCGCGCGCACTACGCGCCGCTGTTCAGCAGGCTCGGCCCGTACGCGCCGGAGCTGGTGGACGAGGCGGCGTGGTCGCACAGCGCCCGCCGGCCGCGGCTGCTGGTGGAGACCTGGGCGCACGAGGCGAGCCTGGTGCCGGTGGAGGACTGGCCGCTGCTGCGCTCCGGCGCCAAGCGCCAGGGGTGGTGGAAGGGGCACACCGAGCTGGCCGCGCGCTCGCCGCGGCTGGTCGAGGACATCGTGGCCGTGGTCAAGGAGCTGGGGCCGGTCGGGGCGGGCGCGATCGAGAAGGCGCTGGAGGGCGGCGGGCCGCGGCGCAAGGACCACTGGGGCTGGAACTGGTCGGAGGTCAAGAAGATCTGCGAGTTCCTGTTCGGCGAGGGCGTGCTGACCACCGGGGCGCGGCGCGGCTTCGAGCGGTTGTACGACCTGACCGAGCGCGTGCTGCCGCCCGAGGTGCTGGCCCGGCGGGTGACGGCCGAGGAGGGCGCGCGGGAGCTGGTGGCCCGCGCGGCGACGGCGCTGGGCGTGGCGACCGAACCGGACCTGCGCGACTACTACCGGCTCGCGCCCGAGCGCAGCCGGCAGGCCGTGCTGGAGCTGGTGGAGGAGGGCGTGCTGGAGCCGGTGGTGGTGCGCGGGTGGAAGGCGCCCGCGTACAAGCACGCGGCGGCGCGCGTCCCGCGGCGGGTGGAGGGGCGGGCGCTGCTGTGCCCGTTCGACCCGCTGATCTGGGAGCGGGCCCGGACCGAGCGGATCTTCGACTTCTTCTACCGGATCGAGATCTACGTGCCGGCGGCCAAGCGGGTGCACGGGTACTACGTGTTCCCGTTCCTGCTGGACGGGCGGCTGGTGGGCCGGGTGGACCTGAAGGCGGACCGGGCGGCCGGGGTGCTGCGGGTGCAGGCGGCGCACGCGGAGCCCGGGGTGGACCACGGCCGGGTGGCGGTCGAGCTGGCCGCGGAGCTGCGGGAGATGGCGGGGTGGCTGGGGCTGGACGAGGTCGCGGTGGTGCCGCGGGGCGACCTCGCGCCGGCGCTGTCGGTGGTGGTGCGGTGACCGGAGTCACCTCTTGGGGTAACAAATATTGAAATCTGTCAGCTGATGGTTGATAGTGGTCTCATGACCGCTATCAACCAACGGCGCCTGGGCGCGTCCGGTCCCGCCGTCTCCGCCCTCGGCCTGGGCTGCATGGGCATGTCCGACCTGTACGGCCCGGCCGACGAGGCCGAGGGCGTCGCCACCATCCACGCGGCGATCGACGCCGGCGTGACCCTGCTCGACACCGGCGACTTCTACGGCATGGGCCACAACGAACTGCTGATCCGCGAGGCCCTGCGCGACCGCAAGCGCGACGACGTGCTGCTCAGCGTGAAGTTCGGCGCCCTGCGCGACCCGGACGGCGGCTGGCACGGCAACGACGGCCGCCCCGAGACGGTGCGCAACTCCCTGGCCTACACCCTGCGCCGGCTGGGCACCGACCACGTCGACGTCTACCGCCCGGCCCGCCTGGACCCGGCGGTGCCGATCGAGGAGACCGTCGGCGCCATCGCCGAGCAGGTCGAGAAGGGCCACGTCCGGTACATCGGCCTGTCCGAGGTCGGCGCGGACACCCTGCGCCGCGCCCACGCCGTTCACCCGATCGTGGATCTCCAGATCGAGTACGCCCTGGTCACGCGCGGCATCGAGGCGGAGATCCTGCCGACCGCGCGCGAACTGGGCATCGGCATCACCGCCTACGGCGTGCTGTCCCGGGGCCTGATCTCGGGCCACTGGACGCCGGGGCGGCAGGCCGACGACTTCCGGGCGACCTCCCCGCGCTTCCAGGGCGAGAACCTGGAGCGCAACCTCGACCTGGTCGAGACGCTGCGGGTGATCGCCGCCGACAAGGGCGTCTCCGTGGCCCAGCTCGCCATCGCGTGGGTCCTGGCGCGGGGCGAGGACGTCGTCCCCCTGGTCGGCGCCCGCCGCCGCGACCGCCTGACCGAGGCCCTGGGCGCCCTGGACGTCACCCTGACCGCCGAGGACCTGGCCAGGATCGACGAGACCGTCCCCGAGGCCGCCGGCGACCGCTACGCCACCGCGCAGATGGCCCACCTCGACAGCGAGAGGTGATCACGCACAATCGGGGGACCACCCGATGACCGCGAGGAGCACCACCGTGGCCGAGGCACTGACCGCAGAGACGATCCTCAGCACCACGGAGGACGTGCTGCGCCGCTACGGCCCGGCCAAGGCGACGGTGGTGGACGTGGCCCGCGCGCTGGGCGTGAGCCACGGCAGCGTCTACCGGCACTTCCCGACCAAGGCCGCGCTGCGCGAGGCCGTGACCCAGCGCTGGCTCGACCGCGCGCACGCGGGCCTGGCCGAGATCGCGACGTCGCCCGCCCCGGCGCCCGAGCGCCTGCGCGCCTGGCTGGCGGCGCTGTTCGAGGCCAAGCGGAAGAAGGCCCTGGGCGACCCGGAGCTGTTCGCCACCTTCACCGTGCTGGTGGGCGAGAGCAGCGCCGTGGTCGCCGCCCACATCGCCGAGATGGTGGACGACCTGACCGGCATCGTCCGCGACGGGGTCGCGGCGGGCGAGTTCGCCGCCGCGGACCCCGCGGTGGCGGCGCGGGCGGTCTTCGCCGCCACGGCCCGGTTCCACGACCCGGCGCACGCGGGGGAGTGGTCGGAGCCGGGGGTGGACGCGGCGTTCGAGGCCGTGGTGTCGCTGCTGGTCGCGGGGCTGCGGTCGGGGGCGTGACGGGGCGGCGGGGCGTCACCGCCCGGCGCGTCGGCGACGCGTGACGCCGCTCGGCCCGACGGCTGACGGGCGGTGGGCCGATCGGGGGTCCCGGAACGCCGCGGACCTCCGCGGGTCGGACCGCTCGGTGACCGGATCGATCGGGCGGCCGGCGGCCGGGCGGGCCGATCGCGAACCGCCTCGGTCGTGGTGGTCGCGGATTCCCGGAATCGGGGTCAAGGTCTGTTAAAGCCCCCTCCGCCGTTCCTTGATTGACCGCACATTTCGGGCATAAGCAAAACGTAAAGACCGCCCCCGACACCTCGACAGCAATGGATCGCTGACGAACCATTCACCTTGCTCGGTGACGTTCGACCGGCGGGAGGCACGTGGTGGATGCCAAGCAGATCGTGGTCGGCATGGACAGCTCGCCTGCGGGGGCGGCGGCTCTGGAGTGGGCGGTGCGGCACACGCGGGACGGCGGCACCGTGGTGGCGGCGTCGGTGTGCGGGATGGTCGGGTCCAACGGCGGCCGGGACGCCTTCCACGGCGCCCGCCTGCGCATCCTGCGCGACGCCCTGGCCAGGCTCGGAGCGCACGACGGGGTGCTCGTGGAGGAGGCGGTGCTCGACGGTGAGCCCGGGCCCGCGCTGGTCCGGCTCGCCGAGGAGGCCGACGGGCTGGTGCTCGGCCGCCACGGGTACCGGCGGGGCCCGGAGACGGTCATGGGGTCGGTGATCATGCACTGCCTGCGGAACGCGACCTGCCCGGTCGTCATCGTCCCGGCGGTGAATCCGCCGATCGTGTGACGAGGGGTGCCGTGGTGGTCGACGGACCACCACGGCTACCGAATTCGACGAAACCCGGAATACCCGAACAATTCTCGTGGATCGACCGGGAATGGGGACTAAGCAGTGGTGGCCGTGGTCACCAGGGCGCTGCCCGTTCCGGTCCGGCCGGTGATGAACAGTTCCGGCGCGTTGTCCGGCGGCGTGTCCGACACCGCCAGCTCGCTGCGCGCCGCACCCGAGGTGGACATCAGGTCGACCTCCGCGGCCACCCCCGGTCGCACGCCCACGCGCACGTCGCCGGACCCCGTGCCCATCTGGATCCGCCCCGCCGCCGCGTCGGCGACCGTCACGTCACCGCTGCCCGTGCGCACCTGCACGTCGTCCTGCACCGCGCCCAGCCAGACGTGGCCCGTGCCGGTGTGGAGCACCGTGTTCCCGCCGATCGAGGACACCTCGATGTCGCCGCTGCCGGTCCTGGCCCGCACCCCGCCGAGCATCGGGCCCAGCCGCACCTTGCCCGACCGCGAGTCCACCCGGGACTCGTCCTCGGCGCGGTCCGCGGTGATGTCGCCGGTGTCGGTGCGGATCTCCAGCCGCCCCGCGCTGCCGGTGACCGTGACGTCCGCGGTGCCCACCTTGGCGATCACGTGCGACCCCTCCGGCGCCCGCACGGTCACCCCGAGCGGCACGGCGCGCAGCGGCAGGGCCTTGGACGAGCGCACGGTCAGCCGGCCGTCCACCAGCTCCACCCGCGCGTCGCGCACCGCCTCGCCCGCCCCGGTGGGCTGCGTGCGGTCGCCGAACTGGTCGTTGACCCAGCTCAGCAGGTTGGACAGCCCCGCCGTCCACGGCTCGGCACCCGGGGCGGGTTCGTGCCGGACCTCGACGTGCACCCCCGGCTCGTCCACCAGGTGCACCCGGACCCCTCCGGCCAGCAACGCCACGTCGACCTCGACCGCCCCGGTCACCTCGTCGAAGCTCTGCCGCCGCACCACGTCGGACTCCACGTCCTCCCCCTTCAGCCCTGCACCCAGCCGCGCACGCGCGACCCGGGGTCGCCCTGCCGGTCCTTCGGCGGGCCCCACGACTTGTGGTGCCCGCGCCGCCCGCCGACCGCCCCCTGGACGGCCTGCGCGACGAACGTGTTCAGCGACATGCCCTGCGCGGCCGCGGCCTGCTCGGCCTTGCTCTTCAGCTCGTCGAGCAGGCGCAGGGTGATGCGCGTGGCGTCCCCGGCGGTGGGCCGGGGGACCTCCTGCGGTTCCGGTCCGGGGTGCTCCTCGGGGGCGCCGGTGACGACGACCTTCACGTCGCGCCCGTCCAGCCGCACGTCCACCACCGGCCCGCCCAGGGCGGCGGTGACCTCGGCGGCCAGGTCGGACAGGGCGTTCATGAGTGCCAGCCGGGCGGCCGGCTCCAGGGCCGCGGCCAGCGTGGCGGCGGTCCGCCGGGTGCCCTCGTCCCCGGCGGAGGCGGCTGTCGCGAGGTCTTCGCGCAGCGCTGCGATGTACGGCGACAGATCCATGACATCACCATGACACCACGAACGACATCGGTCAAGGACAAGATGACGCCAGGCATGACGTCACGCGTGCGTCACCGCTGGAGCGATGCTCTGAATCGCGGTACCCAGCGGTGGTACAACTGGAGGATTTGCCGTCGGTTAGGGTTCGGGCATGGCCGAGACCGCGTCGCCCAAGGTGCAGTTGATCGCGAAGACGGAGTTCTTCCCGCCGGAGGACGTCCCGTGGTCCACCGACGCCGACGGCGGCGAGGCGCTGGCCGAGTTCGCCGGTCGCGCGTGCTACCAGTCCTGGGGCAAGCCCAACCCGGCCACGGCCACCAACGCCGGCTACATCAAGCACATCATCGAGGTCGGCCACCTGTCGGTGCTGGAGCACGGCTCGGTGAGCTTCTACATCTCCGGCGTGTCCCGCTCGCTCACCCACGAGCTGATCCGGCACCGCCACTTCTCCTACAGCCAGCTCTCCCAGCGCTACGTGCCCGAGCGCGACGCCGCCATGGTCGAGCCGGACGTCATCGCGAACGACCCCGAGCTGCACGAGCTGTTCATGAAGGCCGCCCAGGCGAGCGTCGACGCCTACAACGACCTGCTCAAGGGCCTGGAGACCAAGTTCTCCGACGCGCCGAGCGCCACCCTGCGCCGCAAGCAGGCCCGCCAGGCCGCCCGCGCGGTCCTGCCCAACGCCACCGAGACCCGCATCGTGGTCACCGGCAACTACCGCGCCTGGCGGCACTTCATCGCCATGCGCGCCACCGAGCACGCCGACGTGGAGATCCGCGCCCTGGCCGTGGAGTGCCTGCGCCAGCTCCAGAAGGCCGCCGCGAACGCCTTCGCGGACTTCACCGTCTCCACCCTGCCCGACGGCACGGAGGTGGCCTCCAGCCCGCTCGTCACCGAAGGATGAGGCGGCTCGTCGTCGACGTGCGCCCGGGCGAGTACACGATCGCCCGCCTGCCGGCCGACGCGTCCGTCCCTCCCGGACTGCTCGACGGCCCCGGCCTGGTCTGCGTCACGCGCACGCCCGCCGAGCTGTCGATCGTGTGCCCGAGCGAGCACGCGCCGCGCACGGACGAGGTCCAGCCCGGCTGGCGCCTGCTCACCGTGCGCGGCCCGCTGGAGTTCACCCTCACCGGCATCATGGCCGCGCTGTCCGGCGAGCTGGCCGCGGCGGGCGTGACCCTGTTCGCCCTGTCCACTTACGACACCGACCACCTGCTGGTGAAGGCCACCGACCTCGGCCGCGCCGTGCAGGCGCTGCGCAACTCGGGGCACGAAGTCACGAAACCGTGAAACCGGTTCGGGCCGTGCGCGGTCTGAGCTAGCGTGTGCGCCCGTTCGGGGCCGGTGTGTCGAGGAGTCGCGGTGAACAGTCCACAGAGCGTGCAACCACGCGTCATCGCGGGCCGCTACACCCTGCTCGCCGAACTGGGGCGCGGCGGCATGGGCGTGGTCTGGCGCGCCCAGGACAACGTGATCGGCCGCCAGGTCGCGATCAAGGAGCTGCACCTGCCCGACGGCATCGCGCACGAGGAGCGCCGGGTGCTGGAGGAGCGGGTGCTGCGCGAGGCGCGCACCGCGGGCCGGCTCAACGACCCCGGCGTGGTCACCGTGTTCGACGTGGTCGTCGAGGGCGGCATGACCTACATCGTGATGGAGCTGGTCGAGGCGACCACGCTGTCCGCGCTGATCAGCCGGCACGGCCCGATGCCGCCGGACCGGGTCGTCTCGATCGCGCTCCAGTCGCTGTCCGCGCTGGAGTCCGCCCACCAGGCGGGCGTGGTGCACCGCGACGTCAAGCCCGGCAACCTCATGGTCACCCCGAACGGCCGGGTCAAGCTCACCGACTTCGGCATCGCCCAGGCCGTGGACGACCCGCGCCTGACCACCAGCGGCAGCCTGATCGGCTCGCCCGCCTACATGTCGCCCGAGCGCATCCACGGCCACGAGGCGTCCCCGGCCGCGGACCTGTGGGCGCTGGGCGCCACGCTGGCCTACGCGGTGGAGGGCGTGAACCCCTACGAGCGGTCGACCACGGCGGCCACGCTGCACGCGATCATGAACGAGCCGCCCCGCCTGACCAGGGCGCACGGCGCGCTCGGCGCGGTGATCACCGGCCTGCTGATGCCCGACCCGAACGCCCGGCTCACCGGCCCGCAGGCCCGCGCCATGCTCGAACGCGCCGCCGCCCAGCCCACCCCGCCCACGGGCTTCGGCGCGCCCCAGCAGACCGTGCTGCACACCCAGCTGACGCAGGCGCGGAAGAATTCCAGGCTCAAGCCCCTGCTGGTCACCGCGGGCGCGCTGGCCGCGGTCGCCCTGCTGGTCGCGGGCGCGTTCCTGGGCCGCTGGCTGTTCACCGAGCAGCCGCCCGCGGCCATGGCCGAGGCGATCTTCTTCGGCCCCGGCGGCTCGATGTCGGCCGACCAGCTCAAGATCAGCAGCGGCCGGTGCGGCGACAACTACCTGGAGCCCAACACCACGGTCAACTACGCCGACTGCGCGAAGGGCCACCGGGTGGAGTTCTTCGCCGTCGGCACCCCGTTCGGCTCCTCGGACAAGCGCGCCTACCCGGGGCGGGAGTGGCTGCGCAACTACGCCGAGGACTTCTGCACGCTGCACTTCATGTCCGACACGGTGCCGGTGGAGGACAAGGAGGACAAGCTCGCCTACGCCGCCGTGGTGCCCACCGAGGGCGAGTGGCGGGCCGACCCGGCCAAGTCCGACGAGGGCACCCGCGAGGTCGCGTGCGCGCTGTGGAACAAGGACAAGACCGAGCTCGCCAGCCAGGTGTCCGCGGAGTGAGTAGCGTGGCGACATGGGTGTCGCCGACGACGAACGCAGACAGCTGACCGACCTGTTCCTCGAAGTGGGACCCGACGCGCCGACGCTGTGCGACCCGTGGCGCACCCGCGACCTGGCCGCGCACCTCGCGCTGCGCGAGCGCCGCCCGGACGCGGCCGCCGGCATCCTGCTCAAGCCGCTGGCCGGGCACACGCAGAAGGTCCAGGACTCCTACGCGGCCAAGCCGTGGGCCGAGCTGGTGGACCTGGTCCGCAACCCGCCGCGGCTCTCGCCGGTGTCGCTGGCGGGCGACCTGGCCAACGCGGTGGAGTACTTCGTGCACCACGAGGACGTGCGCCGGGCCCGCGACGGCTGGGAGCCGCGGTCACCCGATCCGGTGCGTGACGACCAGCTGTGGCGGCGGCTGGCCGGCATCGCCCGGCTCACCTACCGGAAATCACCCGTAGGTGTGGTGTTGCGGCGCCCGGACGGACAGTCGGTCACGGCCAGGCCCGGCGCGAACCCCGTCGTGCTGACCGGCCAGGTCTCGGAGCTGCTGATGCACGCCTTCGGCCGCGACGCCGCGCGCGTGGACTACGACGGCGCCGAGGCGGACGTGCGCGTGGTGCGGGGCCTCGACCGGGGTGTGTAGTCGCAGGTTGCCGAGGGTGACGCGGTAGATTTCCGGACATGACCGCGAGTCCAACCGCCGCACCCGGCCGACCGTTCGGCCGAGTGCTCACCGCCATGGTCACCCCGTTCGACGCCGAGGGGGCGGTCGACCTCGACCGGGCCCAGCGGCTCGCCGAGCACCTGGTCGACCTCGGCAACGACGGCCTCGTGGTCAACGGCACCACCGGCGAGAGCCCGACCACCACCGACGCGGAGAAGGCCGCCGTGCTGCGCGCCGTGGTCGAGGCGGTCGGCGACCGGGCCACCGTGATCGCCGGCGCGGGCACCTACGACACCGCGCACAGCGTCCACCTCGCGAAGCAGGCGCAGGAGGCGGGCGCGCACGGCCTGCTGCTGGTCACCCCGTACTACTCGCGGCCGCCGCAGGCGGGCATCCTGGCGCACTTCACCACCGTGGCCGACGCGGTCGACCTGCCGGTGATGCTCTACGACATCCCGCCGCGCTCGGTGGTGCCCATCGAGGTCGACACCCTGCTCAGGCTCGCCGAGCACCCGCGCGTCCTCGCGGTCAAGGACGCCAAGGGCGACCTGCACGCGGCCAGCCGGGTCATCGCGGCCACCGACCTGGCCTACTACTCCGGCGACGACCCGCTGAACCTGCCGTGGCTGTCGGTCGGCGCGGTCGGCTTCGTCAGCGTCATCGGCCACTTCGCCGCCGGCCACCTGCGCCACCTGCTCGACGCGTTCGAGGCGGGCGACGTCAAGAACGCCATCGAGATCCACCACCGGCTGCTGCCCCTGATGCGGCCGTTCACCAGGCTGCCCGGGGTCACCTACGCCAAGACCGCGCTGCGCTTGCGCGGCCTGGACGTGGGTAACCCGAGGCTGCCGCTGCTGCCACCCACCAACGAGGACATCGAGGCCGTGAAGGCCGAACTGGGAGTCAACGCGTGATCAACCCGAGCTCACCCCCGCCCCCACTGCCCGACGGAGGTCTGCGCGTCGTCGCACTGGGCGGTATCGGCGAGGTCGGCCGCAACATGACCGTGTTCGAGCACGCCGGCCGGCTGCTCGTCGTGGACTGCGGTGTGCTCTTCCCCGAGGACGACCAGCCGGGCGTGGACCTGATCCTGCCCGACTTCCGGGCCATCGAGGACCGGCTGGAGGACATCGAGGCGCTGGTCCTCACCCACGGCCACGAAGACCACATCGGCGCGGTTCCGTTCCTGCTCAAGCTGCGCCCGGACGTGCCGGTAGTGGGCTCCAGGTTCACCCTGGCGCTGCTCGCGGCCAAGTGCAAGGAGCACCGGCAGACGCCCCGGCTGGTCGAGATCGCCGACGGCGAGCGCCGCTCCTTCGGGCCGTACGACCTGGAGTTCTTCGCGGTCAACCACTCCATCCCGGACGCCGTGGCGGTGGCCATCCGCACCGCCGCCGGGCTGGTGCTGCACACCGGTGACATCAAGCTCGACCAGCTCCCCCTGGACGGCAGGCTGACCGACCTGGCGGGCTTCTCCCGGCTGGGCGACGAGGGCGTTGACCTGTTCCTGGTGGACTCGACCAACGCCGAGGTGCCCGGGTTCGTGGCGCCGGAGCGCGAGATCGGCCCGGTGCTGGAGAACGTCATCCGCAAGGCCAACCAGCGGGTGATCGTGGCCTGCTTCGCCTCCCACGTGCACCGCGTGCAGCAGGTGCTGGACGTGGCCGTGCAGTACAAGCGGCGGGTGGCGCTGGTCGGCCGGTCCATGGTCCGCAACATGGGCATCGCCGCCGAGCTGGGCTTCCTGCACGTGCCCGACGGGCTGTTCGTCGACCTCAACGAGGCCATGGACATGCCCGAGGACCAGGTGCTGTTCGTGTCCACCGGGTCGCAGGGCGAGCCGCTGTCGGCGCTGTCGCGGATGGCGCGCGGCGAGCACCGGCAGATCTCGATCAAGGCCGGTGACACGATCGTGTTGGCCTCGTCGTTGATCCCGGGCAACGAGAACGCGGTGTTCGGCGTGGTCAACGGCCTGGCGCGGCTGGGCGCGACGGTGGTGCACCAGGGCAACGCCAAGGTGCACGTCTCGGGCCACTCGCCGGCCGGCGAGCTGCTGTTCCTCTACAACGCGGTGCGCCCGTCGAACGTGATGCCGGTGCACGGCGAGTGGCGGCACCTGCGCGCGAACGCGGCGCTGGCCGTGGCCACCGGCGTGAACGAGGAGCGGGTGGTCATCGCCGAGGACGGCGTGGTGGTCGACATGGTCGACGGCAAGGCCGCGGTCAGCGGCCGGGTCGAGGTGGGCCACGTCTACGTCGACGGCCTGTCCGTGGGCGACGTGGGCGAGTCGACCCTGTCCGACCGGCTGGTGCTGGGCGAGGGCGGCTTCATCGCGATCACCGTGGCGGTGGACTCGTCGAGCGGGCGCGCGGTCGCCCCGCCGACCGTGTCGGGCCGCGGCTTCTCCGACGACCCGAAGGCCCTCGACCAGGCCGTCTCGCTGGTGGAGATGGAGCTGTCGCGCACCGAGGCCGAGGGCATCACCGACTCGCACCGCATCGCCCAGGCCGTGCGGCGCGTGGTGGGCCGCTGGGTCGCCGAGACCTACCGGCGGCGGCCGATGATCGTGCCGACGATCATCCCGGTGAACTGAGCCGACGGGTCCGGTCGGGCGCCCCCGCGCGGCGGCCCCGACCGGACCCGCTCAGCAGCTCACCCGAGCGGGACGGGATCGAACGTCCACTTGTTCTCCGCCCCGGGTTCCTGGCCCATGACGGCCATCGCGGGCTCGTCGGTCCCCGTGCGGGTGAGGTCGCGGGCCTGCTGGTAGTTGCGGATGCGCCGGTCGTTCAGGTAGTACCAGCGCTGGCTGCCGTAGGGGCCCAGGCCGCAGATGGAGACCTTGACCGCGGTGGCCGCCGCCAGGCCGGCGACGCTCTCCGCGCAGAGCCCGGAGCTGTTGTGGACGATGGCGAACCCGCCGTCGGGGTGGGGTTCGAGCGTCCAGCGCTGAGGGGCCTTCCGCTCGCACTCCGAGGTCGTGATCAGGCTGTTGACCTCGGGTTTGGTGCCCTCGGTGGTGAGGCAGTCGCCGGACCCGTTGCTGATGTAGTTCGCGCTGGCGATGCGCGCGGGGGCGGCGGTCGCCGTGGGGACCGTGACCCCGGTGATCACGGAACCGGCGGTGAGGCACACGGCGGTCGCGATCCTCGGGCCGACCCTCCGGACTGACGGCATGGGTCCTCCTGGTGCTGGTGTTCGGTTCGGTGCCGCGAGCGGCCGGTGGGGACGGGACCGCCGGAAAGCCTCTATGCGATGGGGTTGAGGTTCCACCGGTAATCGTTGGTGATGCCGGAGGGCTTCTTTTCTGCGGTGAGGGGCTTGTTGTAACCGTTTTCCTTGAGGAGGCGGGCCAGGTCGCCGTTCTTCAAGGTCTTGTCCTTCTGGTGGTCCCATTGCTCCTTGGCGTCGGTCTTCAGGCTGCACTTTTCCAAGGAGACCTTGTCCTTGTTGGCCGTGACGCATAGGCCCGTGGTCTTGTGGATGATCCTGAAGTAGTCGTCGTTGATGTAGCCGGTGCGGAACTTCTGCGCGTTGGACCTGTTGCACTCGTACCCGCGGAGGATCGTTCCCACCGGGGGTACATCGTGGTCCCCGGTGTCCATGCAAAGTCCGGAATCGGTCTTGAACTCGTAGTACACGTAGTCGGCCGAAGCCGTTCCTGCTGTCAGCACGGCTGAGGCGACGAGTGCGACCGACGCGACCGCGATCGACATCGAACGGACGAGGTTCATCCTGAAAAACTCCTTCGGTCGAATTTGCCCGATTTTTCGCGGGCCTGAACAACCTCGTGCCCGGGGCGTCGCCCCGCGGCGAGGAGGTGCGGATAAAGCACAACACGCGTTCTGCTTGATCGCCAGCGGGTGGCAGGGGCCCGCAGGGGTGAATTCCGCAGTGTCACATCGGGCTTTCCCGGTCGGTGGGGACCTGCCCGGGGAGAGCGGTTCACCGGAATTCCACCCACGTCCGAGTGGCCCGTTGGCGACGCGTGGTCACGTGCGCCGGGAAACCGCTATCCGGAAATATCAGTCCACAGAGGTGGACCAGTACCCGGTTCTCCGTCCTCCTGGGCACCGGCAGGTGCCGTGCGCGGCGATCCGGGTGACGCGGCACTGCGCCGACAGTCCGGTCCAGGTGATGTCATCCGCCTGCGCCGTCACGGCGGGTGGCTCTACCGGAATGGCTTTCCGCTCTTGTGCGGAAGAACCGGAGCGGCGGCCGGGACCCGCTCGCCGTCGAACGTCCGGTGGTGGCGCCGGGTGGACCCGCCGTACCCGACCCGCAGCGGCCCGTCCCGCCACCGGGCGTCGCTGAGGACGTGGGGGCCGGGGGGCCGGTCAGGCCGTCCGGGGTGGAGTGCAGTTGCACGTCGTCGACTTTCGCTGTTGTGCGTGCGCAACATTGGCAAGGCGTTCACCGATGTCGAGAACCGGTTCGGGACCGTTGGTCCCCACGTGATCCCTTGGGGTGGATTCGGCGCGATTGGCTGGAATCCCCTGATCAGCCCGCCCTAGCTTGCCTGCATGGAGTACAGGACGTCCAACGCGCTCAGTCGCGAACTCGGAGATGCACTGCGCCAGGCCCGACGCCGGGCGAAGGTCAGGACCAAGACTTTGTTGGAGGAACTGAGCTGGTCCGCCGGCAAGTTGTCCAAACTGGAGATCGGGATGCGCGGCACCAGCCCGGACGACGTCGCCCGCCTGGCCGGGCACATCCACGTCGACATCGGGACTTACGACAAGATCATGGCCTTGGCCCACGAGCCGAACAGCGGACACTACGTCCGGCCCCACGGTGTCGCCATGCCGGACAGCCTGCGGATGCTCATCCTCCACGAGCAGATGGCCAAGACGATCCGCTCCTACCAGACCATCGTGATCCCGGGGCTGCTTCAGACGGCGGACTACGCCCAGGCGTTGATGGGGGATGGTCTGGACGCCGACCTGGCGGTGAACGACCGGATGACCAGGCAGGGGATCTTCGACAAGCCACTTCCTCCGAAGGCCCGGTTCTTCATCTACGAGGCCGCGCTGCACCGCATGATCGGCGGCCCGCAGGTGATGTACGAGCAGATGTTGCAGTTGTTGTTCCGCGGCGGGGTGCGACTGATCCCCTTCGCTGCGGCCCTACCGCGGTCGTTGAGTTCGCCGTTCACCTTCATGACCTTCGACGACCATTTCCCGCTCACCTACGTCGAGTGCGGGTCGGTGTCGCTGTTCCTGGACACGTTCGAGGCGACCAAGGCGACCCAGCAGAGCTGCAACGACCTCGCGCGAGTGGCGCTGAGTGAGGAACAATCGCGGTCGGTGTTCGCCAAGTGGGCGGACCGGTTCGACCGACTGCGGGAGGCTGAAGATGTACCAGGAGGCGATGCTGTGGCGTAAGAGCAGCTACAGCGAGGGGGTGGGCACAGACTGCGTCGAAGTGGCGTTTGCGTCCGAAGCCGTGGGCGTCAGGGACTCCAAGAACACCACTCCGCAGTTGGCCTTCACCCCCGCCGCGTGGCGGGCGTTCGTCGCTAAGCTCTGATCAGTACTCGATCACGGAAGGGGAGGCTGATGCCGCAGACGTCCGCAGACCTGGTTGGTGCGCTCGCCTCCCAGGAGTCCCCTCGCTGAGGTCGTAGTTCCCCGGTTCCCGATTCCCGGCTCCTGGTGAGGCGCTGTCCCGAGACGACACGCGTCCGCACTCATCAGGAGCTTTGGCATGCCCAGGACTACCTTCCAAGATCATCTCGACTTCCGGCGCCTGTGGTGGTTGTCCGCGATCACCAACCTCGGTGACGGCGCGCTGCTGGCCGCCGGTCCGCTGCTGGTCGCGTCGCTGACCGGGGACCCGGTCGCGGTGGCCGGCGCGGCGTTCGCCCAGCAGGTGCCGTGGTTGCTGTTCGCCCTGACCAGCGGGGCGCTGGTCGACCGCCTGCCGCGCCGGGCGCTGGTCGCGGTGGTGAACTCGCTGCGCGCCGCCGTCCTCGGCGGGCTCGCGGTCGCCCTGCTGCTCGACGCCGCGCAGCTGTGGCTGGTCTACCTCGTGTCGTTCCTGCTCGGGACCGGCGAGACCCTGGCCGACACGGCCTACGGCGCGCTGGTGGCCAACAGCGTGCCGCGCGACCTCCTCGGCCGCGCCTACGCCCGGTTGAACCTCACCGGCACCATCGGCAACCAGCTCGTCGGCCCGCCGCTGGGCGCGGTGATGTTCGCGGCGGTGGCGGCGCTGCCGTTCGGGTTCCACGCGCTGGTCTACGCGCTCGGCGCGGTCCTGGTCACCAGGGTCGCCGGCACACCGGTCGTGGCGCGGGAGCCCGCGACCCTGATCGCCGACGTGCGCGAGGGCGTGCGGTGGCTGCTGGGCAACCCGGCGCTGCGCGTGCTGGCGCTGTGCATCCTCGTGATGAACCTGACCGGCGTCGGCGCGTTCGCGCTGTGGGTGCTCTACGCCGAGCAGCGCCTGGGCCTGACCGGCTTCGGCTTCGGCCTGTTCATCGCGGCGGGCGCGGTCGGCGGCGTGGTCGGTTCGGGGGCCTACGGCTTCCTGGAACGCCGGTTCGGCCACGTCCTGCTGCTGCGCGCCGGTCTCGTCCTGGAGTCCCTGACCTACCCGGTGCTGGCCCTGCTGCGGGACCCGTGGCTCGCCGGCGCGGTCATGGCCCTGTTCGGCGTGCACGCCGTGGTCTGGGGCTCGGTGTCGACCACCGTCCGGCAGACCCTGACCCCCGACCACCTGCGCGGCCGGGTGGGCAGCACCTACCAGCTGGCCTCGGTCGGCGGCTCGGCCCTGGGCGCCCTCGGCGGCGGCCTCCTGGCCCGCCACCTGGGCCTACTGGCCCCGTTCTGGCTGGCCGGCGCCGCAGTGGCCGCCGTCACCGCCCTGGCCTGGCACCCCCTCCGAACCGCGCGAGTCGAACCTTCCCGCCCGTAGTGTCGAACCTTCCGGACCCCCGAGTTCCACGTTCGCGCACCCCCGGCGTGGGCTCGAATGTGGAACTCGGGGGGGCTGGAGGTTCGACACGAGGGGGCTGGGGGTTCGACTCGCGCGGGTGATGGCCGGTTGGTGACAGGCGCGGGGGAGGGGCGCGGCGGGCGGCAGGCTGGCCGGATGCGCAGCGGGGACGGGCTGGTCGCGGTGTTCGGCGTGCGGGAGTTCCGGTTCCTGTGGGCGGCCGACGTGTGCTCGGTGCTGGGCGACCAGTTGGCGCGGGTCGCGCTGGCGGTGCTGGTGCACGGGCGGACGGGGAGGCGCTGTGGGCGGCGGTCGTCTACGCGCTGACCTTCCTGCCCGCGCTGCTGGGCGGGGTGCTGCTGTCCTGGCTCGCCGACCGGTACCGGCGGCGGGAGGTCATGGTCGGGTGCGACCTGGTGCGGGCCCCGCTCGTCGCCGCGATGGCGTGGCCAGGGCTGCCGCTGTGGGCGCTGTGCGCGCTGCTGGTGGTCGTGGTGCTGCTGGGGGCGCCGTTCGCCGCCGCCCGGGGGGCGGTGCTGCCGGACGTCCTGGGCGACCGGTACGACCAGGGGCCGGCGGTGCGGCAGATGACCGGGCAGACCGCGAAGCTGCTGGGCTTCGCGGGCGGGGGCGTGTTGATCGCCGCCGTGAGCCCGGAGGTGGCGCTGGTCGGTGACGCGGTCACGTTCCTGCTGTCCGCGCTGCTGCTCCGGGTCGGTCTGGTGGACCGGGCGGTCGTCGGGGCGGCGGAGCGGTCCGGCGGGTCGTCGGGGCGGGTGGCCGCCTCGGTCGCCCGCGACCCCCGGCGGCGGGTGCTGGTGCTGCCGGCGTGGCTGGTCGGCTGGTACGTGGTGCCCGAGGCGCTGGCCGCCCCGTACGCCGACGGGCTCGGCGCGGGGCCGACCGCGGTCGGGGTGCTGATGGCGGCCGACCCGCTGGGCAGCGTGGTGGGCGCGTGGCTGTTCGTGCGGTTCGTGCCCGCCGCGCTGCGGCAGCGGCTGGTGGGTGTCGTGGCGGTGGGCGCGGGGCTGCCGCTGGTGCCGTGCGCGGTGCGGCCCGGCCTGGTGGTGACGCTCGTGCTGTGGGGCTTGTCCGGGGCGGCGTCCACCGCGTACCTGCTCCAGGCGCAGGCGGGGTTCGTGCGGGCCACGCCGGAGGGGGAGCGGGAGCGGGCGGTCGGGGTGGCGGCGTCGGGGTGGTCGCGTCGCAGGGCGTGGCCGTCCTCGTCGGCGGGCTGTGGGCCGACGCGTGGGACCCGGCCACGGCGGTCGCGGTGGCCGGCGGGGTGGGCGCGCTGCTGTGCCCGGGCTGCGCGGTGGCGTGGCGGCGGGCCGACCGGCCGCTCGCCGGCACACCGCCGGCGAGCGGCCGATCAGGTCGTCACCACGTCTTGTTGACGGCGAGCCAGGTCCAGTCCCGGCTCTCCGGGCGCGCGGTCCAGTCCCTGTCGCGCATCCCGACCTCCTCTCGGTCACCCGGCCGGGCGGGGTGCCCGGCGGGGACCGGGTGTCGGGCCGCGCGCCGGTCCGCCGCCGGGGGTGGCCGGTACCGGACGCGGGCACCCGGACCGGCGCACCCCGTCAGCGGCGGACGTCGTAGACCAGCTTCTGGATGCCGTTGCCGTAGGACCGGCTCTCGACCAGCGCGAGGTCCTGCTTGTCCTTGTCGGTGTCGCTGAACAGCCGCTTGCCCGCGCCGAGCAGGACCGGGAAGACGAGCAGGTGGTAGCGGTCGATCAGGCCGGCGTCGGACAGGGAGCGGTTGAGGGCGGCGCTGCCGTGGATGATGATCGGGCCGCCCTCGCCCCCCTTGACCTCGGCCACCTCGTCCGTCGACCGCAGGACGGTGATCTCACCCCAGTTGGTGACCAGGTCCTCCTCCCGCAGCGTGGTCGACACGACGTACTTCGGCATCGCGTTGTAGCCGGGGAACTCCTCGGTCATGCCCGGCCACACCGGCGAGAACGCCTCGTAGCTGACGCGGCCCATCATCATGGCGGCGGCCTCGTCCTGCTCGCGGGCCTTGAGCTCGTAGGCGGCCTCGTCGAACTCGATGCCGTTGAAGGTCCAGCCCGTGTTGCGGTAGCCCGGCTCCCCGCCGGGGGCTTCCACGACGCCGTCGAGCGAGACGAACGCGGTCGAGATCAGGGTGCGCATCAGGTGCTCCTCGGTCGTGCTCGGTGCGGTTGTGCTCCGTGCCGTCACCAGGGCGTCGAACGGGGGCCCGCCGGATCGACACGCGTGCCGGAGTTTTTTCGACCAGGCCCGGTCAGGGCCGCCAGGGGCTGGAACCGGTCGTCGGCCGCGTGGGGTCGTGGAACTTCGGCAGGTCCGGTTCGTCGACGCGCAGCGGCACCAGGCCCTCGGTGATCGCGCGCATGATCCGCTCGTGCGCGCGCCGCGCGTCACCCGGCTTGCCGTCCACCAGGCCGGACAGGTCCACGGGCTTGCCGAAGTGCACCTTGAACGTCGGCCGGTTCCGCAGCCCCCGCAGGTAGGAGGTCAGGTAGGGCTTGGCGTCCGCCCACCCCTGCACCTTCAGGTTGCCCCAGTACACGGCCTCGTGCGCGCCCCACTGGCTCACCGGCACGACCGGGATGCCACCGCTGAGCGCCAGCCGCGCCGCGCCGGTCTTGCCGCGCTCCGGCCACAGCCCCGGGTCGAGGCTGATCCGGCCCTCCGGGTACATGGCGATCGGGTCGCCGCCGCGCTTGAGGGCCTCCACCGTGCGGTGGTACGCCTCGCCGACGTCGGCCGAGGCGCGGTCGACGCGCAGGTGCCCCGACGCCCGCAGGGCCGGCCCCAGGACCGGCGCGTCGAGCAGGCCGCCCGCGAGCAGGAAGCGGGGGGCGACGCCGAGCCGCCGGCACGCCGCGATGAGCACGAACGGGTCGAGGTTGCCGATGTGGTTGGACGCGAGCAGCAGGGGACGGCCCCTCAGGTCCGCCGGGACGTCGCCGGTGACTTCGAGTCGTCCGCTGAGGGCGACGACGGCTTCGTCGACGGCGGTCAGCACGCGCCACAGCAGTGGTGTGGACACAGCGGGCAGGCTACGGCGTGTCGACGTGCCGGCGCACCGGGTTCGGGGCAACCATGGACGACTGGCAGCGCACGTCACGTCCCACGTGACACGTGGGGCACCCGGGGCTTGAGGGACTACGGTATACACCATGGCCGGCCGATCTGGGACCTCGCGCAAGGGCACGACCCGCAGCACCGGAACCGGGTCGAAGCCCCGTGCGAGCTCGTCCCGCGCCGGCGCGTCCCGCTCCACCGCCTCCCGCTCCACCGCCTCCCGGTCCGGTGGTTCGCGGGCCAAGTCGTCCCGGGCCCCGAAGAGGCCCGCGGCCAGGAGGGCGCCCGCCCGCAGGTCCGGCCCCCCGGGTGGCTCGTTCGGCATGCTGTGGGGCTGGCTCAGCCGCGGCACCGGGGGCGTGGTGCGCGCGGTCGGCCGGGGCAAGGAGCTGGACCCCGAGCACCGCCGCGACGGCATCGCGCTCGGCCTCATCGCGCTGTCCGTGATCGCCGCGGCCGGCGTGTGGTGGCAGGCCGGCGGACCGGTGGGGCAGTGGGTCGACGTGGCCGTGCGCAGCTCGGTCGGCGGGCCCGCGGTGATCGTGCCCGTGGTGCTGCTGGCCGTCGGCGTGGCGCTGATGCGCAGCGACCCCGACCCGGAGGCCCGGCCCCGGCTGGTGATCGGCGCGGTCCTGGTGGGCGTCGGCTTCCTCGGCATGTTCCACCTCGTCGGCGGGCTGCCGATGGACCCGGTGGCGCGGCGGGACGCCGGTGGCGCGCTCGGCTACCTCGCCGGCGGGTTCCTGGCGCAGGGCCTGACGCCGTGGGTGGCGGGGCCCCTGCTGGTGCTGATCTTCGCCTACGGCCTGCTGCTCCTGCTGCACGTGCCGGTCCGCCAGGTGCCCGCGCGGCTCGGCGGGCTGCTCAACCGCCGCGGCGACCGGCTCGACGGCTTCACCGACGACCCGGAGGACTTCGCCGAGGCCGCCGAGGAGGAACCGGAGAAGCCGGTCAAGCTCCGCCGCCCCTCGCGCAGCAGGCGCGCGGCCGCGGTCGAGCCCGACGAACAGCCGGAGCTGCCGCTGGAGGAGGAACCCCCGCCGCCACCGCCACCGCCACCGCCGCCGGTCGCGCCCAAGGTCAAGGCCAAGGCGACGCCCGAGCCGAAGCCGGAGACGAGGGCCGCGCCGCTGGTGGTGCGCGCGGTGGAGGGCGACTACCAGCTCCCGCCGCCGACGATCCTCAAGGACGGCGACGCGCCCAAGGCCCGCAGCAAGGCCAACGACCAGATGATCGAGGCCATCACCGGGGTGCTCGACCAGTTCTCCATCGACGCGCAGGTCACCGGCTTCACCCGCGGCCCGACGGTGACCCGGTACGAGGTGGAGCTGGGCCCCGGCGTGAAGGTCGAGAAGATCACCGCGCTGACCAAGAACATCGCCTACGCCGTGGCCACGGACAACGTGCGGCTGCTCGCGCCGATCCCGGGCAAGTCCGCGGTGGGCATCGAGGTGCCCAACAGCGACCGCGAGATGGTGCGGCTGGGCGACGTGCTGCGCGCGCCGTCCACGGTCAAGGACGCGCACCCCATGGTCATCGGGCTGGGCAAGGACATCGAGGGCCACTTCGTCACCGCGAACCTGACCAAGATGCCGCACCTGCTGGTCGCCGGCTCCACGGGTTCGGGCAAGTCGAGCTTCGTCAACTCGATGCTGGTGTCGCTGCTGGCGCGGGCCACGCCGGACGAGGTCCGGATGATCCTCATCGACCCGAAGATGGTCGAGCTGACCCCGTACGAGGGCATCCCGCACCTGATCACGCCCATCATCACCCAGCCGAAGAAGGCCGCCGCCGCGCTGGCCTGGCTGGTGGAGGAGATGGAGCAGCGCTACCAGGACATGCAGGTCAACCGGGTGCGGCACATCGACGACTTCAACCGGAAGGTGCGGTCGGGCGAGATCACCGCGCCGCCGGGCAGCGAGCGGGTGTACCGGCCGTACCCGTACATCATGGCCATCGTCGACGAGCTGGCCGACCTGATGATGACCGCGCCCCGCGACGTGGAGGACGCCATCGTCCGCATCACGCAGAAGGCGCGCGCCGCGGGCATCCACCTGGTGCTGGCCACGCAGCGGCCCTCGGTGGACGTGGTGACCGGCCTGATCAAGACCAACGTGCCGTCGCGCCTGGCCTTCGCCACGTCGTCGCTGACCGACTCGCGGGTCATCCTGGACCAGCCGGGCGCGGAGAAGCTGATCGGCATGGGCGACGGCCTGTACCTGCCGATGGGCGCGTCGAAGCCGGTGCGCGTGCAGGGCGCGTTCGTCGCCGACGAGGAGATCTCCGAGATCGTCAACTTCGTCAAGGACCAGGCGCAGCCGGACTACACCGACGGCGTCACCGCGGCGAAGGCGGGCGAGAAGAAGGAGATCGACCCGGACATCGGCGACGACCTGGAGCTGCTGATCCAGGCGGCCGAGCTGATCGTGACCTCCCAGTTCGGCTCCACGTCCATGCTCCAGCGCAAGCTGCGCGTGGGCTTCGCCAAGGCCGGCCGGCTGATGGACCTGCTGGAGACGCGCGGCGTCGTGGGCCCCTCGGAAGGCTCCAAGGCCCGCGAGGTCCTGATCAAACCGGACGAACTACCATCGGTGGTCCACATCATCCGAGGCGGCGGCCCGGTGGACGACCCCGAGGACTAACCGCCCACCCCCGGCCGCCCACCCCGCACACCCCCCCGAACCCGCGCGTGTCCTCCACTCGGACACCGCGTGTCCTCCACTCAGACCGCGCGTGTCATGCATCCAGACCCGGCGTGTCATGCGTTCAGGTCGGGCGTGTCATGCGTTCAGACCCCGCGAGCCATGCGGTCGAGCACCTGCTCCACCTGCGCCTGCGTCGCGCTGGCCCCGAACTCGCGCACGGCCGCGTAGTACAGGTCCGCGGTCCGGTTGCACGCCCAGTTCCCGGCGCACTGGAAGTACAGGTCCGCCTTGAAGTTGTTGTCGATCGCCAGCCGGGTCGACTCGTCGAACCGCCCCTGCCGCTTGTAGTTCCGGTACCCGAAGTCGTGCCGGTGGCAGGCCGGGAGGAACTTGAAGCCGAACGGGTTGTCCGGCGACCAGGAGCAGCCGTCGGACGACCAGTCGAGCTGGTCGGCGTACGGCGCCTGGGCCCGGATGGCGGTGAACTCCGCCAGCGCCGTGCGGAACAGGTACTCGTCGGTCACGGCCGGTGCGTCGACGGTCGCGTGGCCGACACCGGAACCGGCCAGCAGGGCGAGCGAGGCGAGCACGCCGGCCAGGGCGTCGCGCAGGGTTCTCACGGTCGTTTCCCCTCGTGGTACGGGCTTGAGGGGTTACTACCCCGTGCGCCCGACCGGTGACAGCCCCGAACGGCTCACGCCGCGGCGAAGACGGGTGAACCCGCGCCCGCACGCGGTGGTCGCGGCCGGGCCGCCCCGCGGACCCGGCGGCCCGGAAGTCGTCGACGGCCCGGGCAGCGCGGAGGAGGTGCGGTCACGCCGACCGCCTGCGGTAGTACTCCGCCACCCACGGGCCGATCAGCCCGACCGCCAGCACGTACCCGAACACCAGCGGCCCGATCAGCGGTCCCGCCGAGGCGAACGCGGACGGCACGGTCAGGCACTCGACGAGGAGCAGCAGCAGCCAGAACACCAGCCGCTTGACGCCCGAGCGCATCGGGTGGCGGTTGATCGAGCGGTCGTAGCGGTAGCCCGCGCGCAACCCGACCAGCGCGCCCACCAGCGCGATCACGACGGCCGCCTGGTGAGGACGCGGTGCACGACCACGCCGGCGGTCACGGCCGGCGCGGGCCGCAACCCCCTCACCGGCCCGGCTCGTCGTGGTCGTCCCGGTCGAGGAACCGCCGGATCGCGGGCTCGTCGGGCACCTCGTCGTCGCCGGGCCCCTCCACCAGCCGCTCGGCGATCGGCACCGGCTCCTCGAACCAGGCGGGCCGGAAGTCGTCCCCGGGCACCAGCCCGTGGCGGCGGGCGAACTCCTCGGCCGCGTCGCGGATCGACTCGCGCAGCGTGCCGACCACGGCCGTCTCGGCGGTGTAGGTCAGCTCGACCAGCAGGGCCCGCACCCGGTCGAGCTGGTCCTCCTGGTCGGCGTTGTCCGCGAGCTGCGGCCACAGCCGGCGCTCGAACACGTCCACGAAGTTGGCCGCGATGGCGTCGGTGGCGCGCCGCAGGTCGGTGAAGCTGTCGAGCACGTCGTCGCTGGGCACCATCAGCGCGGCGAGCCGGTTGCCCGCCTCCAGCGCCCACCGGCGGGCGTGCGGCCAGCCCCGGCGCCAGCGGATCAGCCCGAGCTGCGAGGCCCTGGCCACCAGGCTCGGCCGCACGTCGCCGAGCGGGACCAGCCGCCGGATGTCGCGCACCCTGATCCGCACCCAGTCGTCGGGCCCCTCGGCCTCGCCGACGCCCAGCACGGACGCCACGCTCGCGCCCCTCTCGCGGGCCTTCACCAGCTCGGCGATGGCGGGCAGCGAGAAGCCGCGGGACTGGAGGCGCCCGACCAGGGTGAGGCGTTCGACGTGGGAGGCGTCGTAGTGGGCGACGCGGCCCTGGCGGCGCGGCGGGTGCAGCACGCCCTTGGTCTGGTACATGCGGATGGTGCTGCCGGGCAGGCCCACGCGGACCGCCAGCTCGTCGACCGTCAACTGCTCCACGGGCCCAGCCTGGCCCGCCGGTATCGTCGAGTCAACACTATTCTAGTTCAAGCTCGAATGGTCAGAGGTGCAGCAGCATCCGCGAGTTGCCCAGGGTGTTGGGCTTGACGTAGGAGAGGTCCAGGAACTCCGCCACCCCTTCGTCGGCCGACCGCATGATCTCCTCGTAGACCTCGGGGGAGACGGGCGTGCCGTCGATCTCCACGAAACCGTGCCGGTTGAAGAAGGCGGTCTCGAAGGTCAACACGAACAGGCGTTCCAACTGGAGTTCGCGCGCCGTCTCGATCAGCTTGCCGACGATCCGGTGACCGATCCCGCGCCCGCTCTGCGCCGGCTCGACCGCGACCGTCCGGATCTCGGCCAGGTCCTCCCAGAGGACATGAAGGGCACCGCAGCCGAGGACCTGCCCGTCCTCCTCCGCCACCCAGAACTCCTGGATGTCCTCGAACAGCGTCACCAGCGGTTTCGCGAGCAGCACCTTGCCGGCGTACTGGTCGATGAGGCTTTTCATCGCGCGCACGTCACCGGTGCGGGCGCGACGGACGTTGATCCGGTCGGTCACGGTGCAAAAGTAACCCGCGGCGTCGGCGGGCGAGCGGTCAGAGGCCCTTACGGCACGTGGGTGTGCCCTAACGATCCTTCGGGCGCATATGCCTGATTTCTTACCGCCTCGTTTCGCCGTCCCCGGGCACCCGCCGACCGGCCGGCGCTGGTCCGCGGCGGCGCCGGTTACCCTGAGCACCGTGTCTTCCCCCACCACGTCCAAGCGCGTCGCCATGCTGACCCTCGGGTGCGCCCGCAACGAGGTCGACTCCGAGGAGCTGGCCGGCCGGCTGACCGCCGACGGCTGGGAGCTGGTCGACGACGACGCCGACGTGGTCGTGGTGAACACGTGCGGCTTCGTGGAGTCGGCCAAGAAGGACTCCGTGGACACCCTGCTGGCCGCCGCCGACAGCGGCGCCAAGGTGGTCGCGGTCGGGTGCATGGCCGAGCGCTACGGCACCGAGCTGGCCGACAGCCTGCCCGAGGCGCACGCCGTGCTCGGGTTCGACCACTACGGCACCCTCGCCGAGCGGCTGGACGACGTGCTGGCGGGCCGGGCCGTGGAGTCCCACAAGCCCGTCGACCGGCGCACCCTGCTCCCGCTCACGCCCGTGCAGCGGCCCAAGGCCGCCGAGGAGGTGCAGGTCCCGGGCCACGGCTGGGGGCCGCGCGTGCTGCGGACCCGCCTGGAGGACACGCCCGTCGCCCCGCTGAAGATCGCCTCGGGCTGCGACCGGCGCTGCTCGTTCTGCGCGATCCCCTCCTTCCGCGGCGCCTTCGTCTCCCGCCACCCCGACGAGGTGGTCGCCGAGGCGATGTGGCTGGCCGAGCAGGGCGTCCGCGAGGTGTTCCTGGTCTCGGAGAACTCCACCTCCTACGCCAAGGACCTGCCGCGCGAGCTGGGCGGCCTGGAGCAGCTGCTGCCCAGGCTGGCCGCCGTGCCCGGCATCGACCGCGTGCGGGTGTCCTACCTCCAGCCCGCGGAGACCAAGCCGACGCTGGTCCGGGCCATCGCGACCACCGAGGGCGTGGCCGACTACTTCGACATGTCCTTCCAGCACTCCAGCGAGCCGGTGCTGCGGCGGATGCGCCGGTTCGGCTCGACCGAGTCGTTCCTGGCCCTGATCGCGCAGATCCGGTCGCTGGCGCCGCGCGCGGGCATCCGGAGCAACGTCATCGTCGGCTTCCCCGGCGAGACCGAGGAGGACGTGGCCGAGCTGGAGCGGTTCCTCACCGAGGCCCGGCTGGACGCGGTGGGCGTGTTCGGCTACTCCGACGAGGACGGCACCGAGGCCGAGGGCCTGCCCGGCAAGCTGGACGCCGACACCGTCGCCGAGCGCGTCGCGCGGATCTCCAACCTGGTCGAGGAGCTGACCGCGCAGCGCGCCGAGGAGCGCGTGGGCGAGGAGGTCGTCGTCCTGGTCGAGACCGAGGAGGACGACGAGAACGACTGCGTCGGCCGCGCCGCGCACCAGGCGCCCGAGGTCGACGGCGAGTGCGTGATCACCAACGCCGACGGGCTGCGCGTCGGGGACCTGGTGCGCTGCCGCGTCGACGCGGCCGAGGGCGTGGACCTGGTGGTCTCCGCCGTCGAGGTGCTCGCCAGGTGACCGAACCCGCGCGCGTGCCGGTGCTGAACATCGCCAACGTGCTGACGATGTCCCGGCTGGTGCTCGTGCCGGTGTTCCTCTACCTGCTGTTCGCCGAGGACGGCAGGCAGTTCTGGTGGCGGCTGGGCGCGTTCGGCGTGTTCGCGGTCGCCTCGGTGACCGACCACGTCGACGGCAACCTGGCCCGCAAGCTCGGGCTGATCACCGACTTCGGCAAGATCGCCGACCCGATCGCGGACAAGGCGCTCACCGGTGCCGCGCTGGTGGGCCTGAGCCTGCTCGGCGAGCTGCCCTGGTGGGTGACGGTGGTCATCGCGGTGCGCGAGCTGGGCGTGACGCTGCTGCGCTTCTGGGTGATCCGCCACGGGGTGATCCCGGCCAGCCGGGGCGGCAAGGCCAAGACGCTGGTGCAGATCGTGGCCATCGGGCTCTACCTGCTGCCGCTGCCCGCCTACCTGGAGCCGTTGGCGCAGGTCACCATGGGTGCGGCCGTGGTGCTGACGGTGGTGACGGGCGTGGACTACGTCATCCGCGCGGTCAGGCTGCGGGCGCGCGGCAAGCGGGCGGTGGCCGGGGCGTGAGCGGTGGTGTGGACGCCCGGGACGTGGTCGCGGCCCTGCGCGAGCGCGGCGAGACCGTGGCCACCGCCGAGTCGCTGACCGCCGGCCTGGTCGCGGTCGCGCTGACCGACGTGCCCGGCGCCAGCGCCGTCGTGCGCGGCGGCCTGGTGGTCTACGCCACGGACCTCAAGCACGCGCTCGCGGGCGTGGACGCGGACCTGCTCGCCGAGCACGGCGCGGTTCACCCGGAAGTGGCACGGCAGCTCGCCGAGGGCGCCCGCACCCGGTGCGGCGCGACCTGGGGCCTCGGCCTCACCGGCGTGGCCGGGCCCGACCCGCAGGACGGGGTGCCACCCGGCACGGTCCACGTCGGTTTGTCCGGTAGATCCGTTTCGACCGTGCAAACGTTCACTCTGGGTGGTGGTCGTCACGAAGTGCGCGCAGCCTCCGCCGCGGCGGCCCTTGATCTGCTCGGTGAGCACCTCAAGATCTCGATCAGGTGAACTGACCAGCGAGTTTTCCGTCACACAACGCGGACAACCCGGGAACTTACCCGTCGGTTCACTCGTTCGCCCTTGGCGGACGTGCACAGAACTCACTGCCCGTCGACGGGGCGGGTCGGTAACGTGGTGGCACGGCCGGCCGGAAGGAGGCGCGCGATGACCGTGCTGCTACGCGAGGCGATCGGTGATCGGCTCCGCCATGCCCGCACCACCCAGCGCCGCACGCTGCGCGAGGTCTCCAGGACCGCCCGCGTCAGCCTGGGGTACCTGTCCGAGGTGGAGCGTGGCCGCAAAGAGGCGTCCAGCGAACTGCTGGCCGCGATCTGCGAGGCGCTGGACCTGCCCCTGTCCGAGCTGCTGCACCTGGTGGCCTCGGACATCGGCGCGGTTCAGCAGCCCGTCACGAGCCCGGCCGAGCTGACCGAGCGCCCGGCGCCCGCCGCGGCGGGGCTGGACGGCGCGGGTCTGGACGGCCTGGAGGGCGGCGCGATCGTGCCCGCCGTGATCGGCAACGACCTGTCCGACCTGCGGCTGCAGCCCGTGCTCTCGCACCGGCTGTCCACGTCGATCGCCAAGCCGCGCGGCGCCGTGGTGGCGGCGTAGCACATCGAGGACCTGCGACGAGCCGAGCCGGGATCACCCGGCTCGGCTCTCGGCGTTGGGTGGCAACCCCGCGCCCGGTCCGCGCGTCACACGGGCACGGCGGCGCCGGAAGGCCCGGGGTGGGTCCGGGGTACCTCAGGGGAATCCCGGAGATCTCCCGGGGTCGGTGGAAGCCGCGCGGGACAACTGGAACGATGGAACCAACAACAGCACCGGGTCGTTGCCAATCACGAGCGCGAGCCAAGGACGTGCGGAGAAGGCAGGCGTAGGAGATGGCCAACCCTTTCGCGAAGGCGTGGAAGTACTTCATGGCGGCTTTTTCGTCGAAGATCGACGAGCACGCCGACCCGAAGGTGCAGATCCAGCAGGCCATCGAGGAGGCCCAGCGCCAGCACCAGGCGCTGTCGCAGCAGGCCGCGGCGGTGATCGGCAACCAGCGCCAGCTGGAGATGAAGCTCAACCGCCAGCTCGGTGAGGTGGAGAAGCTGCAGGCGTCGGCGCGCCAGGCCCTCGTGCTGGCCGACGAGGCCCGCGCCAAGGGCGAGGAGCAGCGGGCGACCGAGTTCGAGAACGCCGCGCAGTCGTTCGCCACCCAGCTGGTGACCGCCGAGCAGAGCATCGAGGACCTCAAGACCCTGCACGACCAGGCGTTGCAGGCCGCCGGCCAGGCCAAGCAGGCCGTCGAGCGCAACGCGATGGTGCTCCAGGGCAAGCTCGCCGAGCGCACCAAGCTGCTCAGCCAGCTGGAGCAGGCGAAGATGCAGGAGCAGGTCTCCCACTCGCTGCGCCAGATGACCGAGCTGGCCGCCCCCGGCAACACGCCGTCGCTGGAGGAGGTCCGCGACAAGATCGAGAAGCGGTACACCACCGCCCTCGGCTCCGCGGAGCTGGCGCAGAACTCGGTGCAGGGCCGGATGCTGGAGGTCCAGCAGTCGACCACGCAGATGGCGGGCTCGGCGCGGCTGGAGCAGATCCGGGCGTCCCTGTCCGGCGGCAAGGTCGCGGGCGAGGTCACCAGCGGCCGGTCGGCCTCCGCGAGCATCCAGCAGGAGATCCAGCAGCGCGTGCAGCAGGCCCAGGCCCAGCCGACGCAGCAGGTCCAGCAGGCACCCGCCCAGCAGCAGAACCCCCAGACCAACCAGGGCTGAGAGGATGGTGTCCGCGATGGATCCCCGGCGGAAGGCGGCCGGTGAGATCGTCCAGTTCGTCGGCGGTCAGCTCCAGGGGCAGCTCGCGGACCAGGTGCGGCGGCGGGTCGCCGCGTGGAACGACCCGCGCGCGAAGCTCGACCGGCGCTACCGCCGGTCGAGCCGCGCGCTCACCTTCTGGCTGATCGTGCTGGCCCTGCTCGCCGCGGTCGGCACGCTGGCGCTGGTGGGTGCGGTGGCCCCGGGCGTCGGGGTCGGCGCGGCCCTCGGGCTCGCCGGCACCTCGGTGCTGGCCGTGCGCACCGGCGTGCGGATGCGGCAGGTCAACCAGGCCAGGCAGCAGCTCGCGGCCGCCCCGGCGCGGTCGCCGCTGCCCGCCCGGGCCTCGGCCGCGCGGCAGCCGATGGAACGGCTCGAAGAGGCCGAGGACACCCTGCGGGAGCTGCTGCGCCAGCTCGACTCGGCGGCGCTGACCTCCGTGCCGTCGGACTCGGTCGAGCAGGCCCGCGCGACCGGCGCGGAAGCGGCCGCCGCGATCCGCGCGGTGTCGTTGCAGCTCCAGGCCGTGGAGCGGGCCCGCGACACGGCGCCGCCGCTGGACCGCGCGCCGCTGGTGGAGGGCGTGCGGAGGCTGCGGGCCCAGCTGGACGAGGGCGTGGAGGGGTACTGCGGCCTGGTCGCCGCGGCGGGGCGGGTGCT
Organism: Saccharothrix syringae; assembly: GCF_009498035.1. NCBI lineage: Bacteria > Bacillati > Actinomycetota > Actinomycetes > Pseudonocardiales > Pseudonocardiaceae > Saccharothrix > Saccharothrix syringae. Next base: position 9,329,233 of record NZ_CP034550.1, on the reverse strand, counting down.
GGCCGAGAGCACCGCGGCCAACCCCCGCGAGGTGCTGGGCGAGGCGACCGACCACCTCGCGGGTCTCGCGGCCGGGTTGCGCGAGCTGTCGCGCTGAGCCCGTGAGCTGTCGCGCTGTGCCTGTGGGTTGTCGCGCTGTGCCTGTGGGCGGTCGCGCTGTGCTCGCGGGTTGTCGCGCTGAGCCCGTGGGCGGTCGCGCTGTGCCACCACCCTGCGGTCACCCGAAGCTCCGCGCGGGTCGCCGCGAGGCCATCTGCACGAACCCCCGTTACCTCACGTTACGTAGCCGACCTGGGCTGACATGATCAGATCAGTGGCGTACGCTGCTGCGATCGTGTGATTATCAGACTGTTACATAGCCCGAGCCACTACGTGGCGTGGCAGTATCCCTTGTCGAACAGCGTGGTTCGGCCTGGTCGCCGGGGAGGTCGTTGCGTGGCGTTGTGGACCGTGCACGGCGATGGCCGCACCGCAGACGGTGACGCCATCGCCCCGCAGGAGCGACTGAGCTGGCCGCTCACCATCGGCTTCGGCGCCCAGCACCTCGTCGCGATGGCCGGTGCCACGATCTACGTCCCCGCCACCACGGGCCTCCCGGTCAGCACCACCCTGCTGGTCTCCGGCGTGGGCACCCTGCTGTTCCTGGTCATCACCCGCAACCGGGTGCCCAGCTACCTCGGCCCGTCGTTCGCGTTCATCGCACCGCTGTGGGCCGCCCGCGACGAGGGTATCGCCGCCCAGCTCGGCGGCGTGCTCGCGGCCGGCCTGCTGGTGCTGATCATCGGCGTGGCGGTCAAGGCGCTGGGCGTGCGGATGCTGGAGTCGGTGATGCCGCCGGTCGTCACCGGCGCCGTGGTGATCATCATCGGGCTCAACCTGTCCGGGCGGGCCACCGAGCCCTTCGCCGAGCAACCGCTGCCCGCCGTGGTCACCATGGCGATCATCCTGCTGTGCGGGGTGCTCGGCCGCGGCACGACGTTCCGGTTCTCCGTGCTCGCCGGCGTGGTCGGCGGGTGGCTGCTCGGCTTCTCCACCGGCCTGGTCGACACGGCCGCGGTCGCGCGGGCGGACTGGTTCGGCCTGCCCGAGTTCCACTCGCCGCAGCTGCGCCCGTCGGTCACCCTGCTGGTGCTGCCGGTGGTGCTCGTGCTGGTCGCGGAGAACGTCGGCCACGTCAAGGCGGTCGCCGCGCTGACCGGCCGCAACCTGGACGGCAGCGTGGGCGACTCGATCATCGCCAACGGCCTGTCCACCACGCTGGGCGGCCTCGGCGGCGGCTCCGGCACCACCACCTACTCCGAGAACATCGGCGTGATGGGCGTGACGAAGGTCTACTCCACCGCCGCGTTCGCGGTGACCGGGGTGGCCGCCGCGCTGCTGTCCTTCTCACCGAAGGTCACCGCGGTGTTCGGCACCGTGCCCGCGGGCGTGGTCGGCGGCGCGACCCTGGTGCTGTTCGGCCTGATCAGCCTGGTCGGCGTGCGCGTGTGGACGGAGAACCGGGTCGACCTGACCAACCCCGCCAACGCCCTGGTCGGCGGCGCGGCCCTGGTCGCGGGCGTGGGCGACCTGACCCTGGAGGTCGGGGACATGGAGCTGGGCGGCCTGGTGTGGGGCCCGCTGCTGGTGGTGATCCTGCACCCGGTGCTGCGCTGGCTGCGCGCCGCCCGCGGCGCCTAGCCGCGCAACGACCGGTTGATCCGCCGCACCAGCCCCGGCCCCTCGTAGATGAACCCGGTGTAGACCTGGAGCAGGCTCGCGCCGGCGTCCAGCATCCGCTTGGCGTCGTCGGCGCTCGCGATGCCGCCCACGCCGATGATCGGCAGCGCGCCGTCGGTCTGCCTGCTGACGAACCGCACCACCTCGCGCGCCCGCGCGGCCAGCGGCCGGCCGCTCAACCCGCCCGCCTCGCCCGCCAGCCCCTGGTCGGCGTAGGCCAGCCCGTCGCGCGACAGCGTGGTGTTGGTCGCGATCAGCCCGCTGACGCCGTGCTCCGCGCACACCTCCAGCAGCTCGCCGATGGCCTCGTCGGTCAGGTCGGGGGCGATCTTGACCAGGATCGGCTTGGGCGCCGCGCCGCCGGCCAGCTCGCGCGCCGTGGCGTTGAGCCCGCCCAGCAGCTCGGTCAGCGCGCCCCGGTCCTGGAGGCTGCGCAGCCCCGGCGTGTTGGGCGAGCTGATGTTGACCGCGAAGTAGTCGCCGAACCGGTAGAGCGCGCGCAGCGAGACCTGGTAGTCCTCGACGGCCTCCTCCACCGGCGTGACCTTGGACTTGCCGAGGCTGATGCCCAGCGGCACGGACAGCGGCCCGAGGCGGGCCAGCCGGTCGGCCAGCGCCTGGGCCCCGTCGTTGTTGAAGCCCATCCGGTTGATGATCGCCTCGCTGGCGCGCAGCCGGAACAGCCGCGGCTTCGGGTTGCCCGGCTGCGGGTGCCGGGTGACCGTGCCGACCTCGACGAACCCGAACCCGAGCGCGCCCCACGCGGGCAGCGCCCGGCCGTTCTTGTCCAGCCCGGCGGCCAGGCCGACCGGGTTGGGGAACCGCACGCCGAACACCGTGCGCCCCGGCGCGGGTGCGCGCCGCACGAGCTTCGCCGCCGGGCTCACCGCCGCCAGCGCGCCGAGGGTGGTCTCGTGGACCCGCTCCGCGTCACCGCCGTGCATCCGGAACAACGCCCTGCGCACCACGCTCTTGTAGACCACGGCGACTACCCTAAGCGATCGGTCCTGGTTGGCAGCGCGGGCACCAGTACGCGGGCCGCTCCAGCACCCCCGCGCCCTGCCCGCCGGCCCGCACCCGCGCCCCGCACCGGAAGCACGGCCGGCCGGTCCGCTCGAACACCCAGTGCTGCCGCCCCCGGGCCAGCTCGCCGGTGGTGCTCTGCTCCGGGCGCCAGGCGTTGGCCAGCAGCAGCTTCCGCGACAGCCGCACCGCCTCGGCCGGGTCCACCGCGGCCACCGGGCTCCACGGCGAGACGCGCAGCAGGAAGCACACCTCGGCCTTGTAGAGGTTGCCCACACCCGCCATCACGCGCTGGTCGAGCAGCGCCAGGCCCAGCTCGCGGTCGGGGTCGGCGGCGAGCCTGCGCACCGCCTCGGCCTCGTGCCCGTCGTCCCAGTCCGCGGCCAGCAGGTCGGGCCCGAGGTGGCCGACCAGCCGGGACTCCTGGTCGGTGGGCAGCAGCTCCAGGTCGTGCAGCGAGAACCCCACCGCGACCCGGTCGGGCACCTCCAGCACCGCCCGCACCTGGTGGCCGGGGCGCCGCCAGCGCTCGCCGGGCCGGTAGAGGTGCCACGCGCCGTCCATCCGGAGGTGGCTGTGCAGGCTCAGGTCGCCGGAGAACCGGGTGAACAGGTGCTTGCCGACCGACCGCACGCCGAGCACGTCGCGGCCCTTGAGGTCGGCGGTGGCCAGCCGGGGGTGGCGCAGCTGCCCGCGCAGCAGCGTCCGACCGGCCAGCGCCTCGTCCAGGCGGTGGCCGGCCAGGAAGACCGTGTCACCCTCGGGCACCGCTGTCCCAGGCGACCTTCAGGCCGAACCCGATCAGCACGGACGCGGTCAGCCGCTCGGTCCACGCCCGCACGCGGGGCGAGCCGAGCACCACCGCGGCCCGCGCGGCCAGCCACACCACGACCAGCTGCCACAGCTGGCCCAGCGCGACGTGGATGCCGACCAGCGCCGCGCCCCAGGCGGCCGACGAGTGGTCGGCGGGCAGGAACTGGGGGAGCAGGCTCAGGTAGAACACGCCGATCTTGGGGTTGAGCAGGTTCGTGGTGAAGCCGATCCGCAGCGCGGCCGCGGGCGTGACCACCGGCACGTCGACCGGTGCGGCCGACCGCCCGCGCCAGGAGGCGCGCAGCGCCGAGACGCCCAGCCACAGCAGGTAGGCCGCGCCCGCCCAGCGCACCGCGTCGTAGGCCAGGCGCGAGGCCACCAGCAGCGCGGTCAGCCCGGCGATGCCCGCGCAGCCCCAGACCAGGCAGCCCAGCGTGGTGCCGAAGCCGCCGAACAGCCCGGCCCGGCGACCGCCGCCGAGCACGGTGCGCAACAACACCATCGTGTCGAGGCCGGGCGTGACGACCAGCAGGAGCGCGGTCGCGGTGAACGCGAGCAGGGACGTCGTGCTCACGCCTCCACGGCCTCCTGGATCTCCTCGTCGTCGAAGTCCTGGTGCGAGGGCCGCCTGCGGCTGCGGCTCACCCGCAGGACGCGGGCCAGCAGCAGGTTGAACGCCAGCGCCACCTCGCGCGCGCCGGGGGTACCCCACTCGTGGATGGGCATGCACGCGCCCTGGGCCTGCTGCACGGCCAGCCGGTCGGGCAGCGCGACCGGCATCACCAGCGGGCCGAAGATGTCGCGCAGCTCGTCGATGCGGAACTGGTGCTCGTGCGACCGCGGCCGGACCCGGTTGACCACCACGCCCAGCGGCTGGAGCGCCGAGTTGTGCTCGCGCTCGGCCTGCACCGCCTCGAACGCCCGCTGCACGCCCGCCACCGCGAACATGGTGGGCTCGGTCACCAGCAGCGCGCGGTCGGCCGCGACCAGCGCCGACCGGGTCAGCTGGCCCAGCGACGGCGGGCAGTCCAGCAGCACGAGCTGGTAGGGCTCCTCGTCGCCGCGCAGCAGCGCCAGCGCCTCGCGCAGCCGGCCCAGGCGGGTCTCGCCCGGGTCGGGGTGGTTCAGCGACTCCGCGTCCTCCGAGCCGGCCAGCACGTCCACGCCCTCGCCCCACCCGCTGGGCGCGATGGCGTTGCGCAGGTTCTCCTCGGTGGGTTCCCGCAGCACGTCGTAGATGCTGGCCCCGGTCTCCTCGGGCTCCAGGGTCGAGGTGGCGTTGCACTGCGGGTCCAGGTCGATGACCAGTGTCCGGACCCCGCGCCGCAGCGCGGCCGACGCGAGACCCAACGCGACCGTCGTCTTGCCCACGCCACCCTTGAGGCTGAGCACCGCCACCGTATGCACAACGTGCAGCCTACGACCCTTACGCTCTGGGGCCATGCGACCGGACGCCGTACACAGGGTGCTCGACACGGAGCTCGCCGCCGCGCGGGACCGCCGGGGCGGGGAACCGCCCAGGGTGCTCGACGTCGGCGGCGGCAGCGGCGTGTGGGCCGTGCCGCTGGCCGTGGCCGGGTGCGCGGTGACCGTGGTCGACCCCAGCCCGGACGCGCTGGCCACGCTGCACCGCCGGGCGGCCGAGGCGGGCGTGCTGGACCGGGTGACCGCCGTGCAGGGCGACACCGACGTGCTCGACCAGGACGGCGCGGCCGACCTGGTGCTCGGGCACGGGCTGCTGGAGGTCGTGGACGACGTCACCGCCGCCCTGGGCGCGCTGGCGGCGGCCGCGGCACCGGGCGGCGCGGTGTCGGTGCTGGTGGCGAACAGGTTCGCGGCCGTGCTGCACCGGGCCATCGCCGGCCGGCTGGTGGAGGCGCGGCGGCTGCTGGACGACGAGGCCGGTCGGCTCGCCGGCACCAGGGACCCGCTGCTGCGCCGGTTCGACGTGGCCGCGCTGGAGGCGCTGGTGCCCGCCGCGGGCCTGAAGGTCGAGCTGGTGCAGGGCCACGGCGTGGTGTCCGACCTGGTGCCGGGCTCGGTGCTGGACGCCAACCCGGGCGCGGCCGACGCGCTGGCCGAGCTGGAGCTGGTCGCCGCGACGCGGTCGCCGCTGCGCGACGTGGCGGCGCGGCTGCACGTGCTGGCGCGCAAGTCGGCCTGAGTGCGGTAGAACGGTAGGCATCCGCCGCCGACCGCAGAGGACCACCGCCGTGGGAGACCCGCCCTTACCCGGAGCCCGGGCATGACCGGCCCGGGTGCCGACGAGCTGGAGGCCCGCGTGCGCGCGGCCGTCGGCGGCGACCGGGCCGCCGTGGCGGAGCTGCTGGCCACCGTCCGGCCGCTCGTGGTGCGCTACTGCCGGGCCCGCGTGGGCCGCCAGGAGCGCTCGTCCTCCTCCGCCGATGACGTGGCGCAGGAGGTGTGCCTGGCGGTGCTGACCGCCCTGCCGACCTACCGCGACCACGGCCGGCCGTTCCTGGCGTTCGTCTACGGCATCGCCGCGCACAAGGTGGCCGACGCGCACCGCGCGGACCGGCGAAACCGGGCCGAGCCCGTGCCCGAGATCCCCGACGCGCCCGACGAGTCGGCCGACCCGGAGCGCCGCGTCCTGCACGGCGAGCTGTCGCGCAAGCTCGGCGAGCTGCTGCGCGTGCTGCCGGACAAGCAGCAGGAGATCCTGCTGCTGCGGGTCGTGGTGGGGCTCTCGGCCGAGCAGACCGCCGACGCGGTGGCCGCCTCGCCCGGCGCGGTCCGGGTCGCGCAGCACCGCGCGCTGACGCGGCTGCGCCGTGAGGTGGAACGATCAGCCTGGATGGCGGTCACGTAGCGTGTTCATTGGGGGACGCTCGTTAGTCCGTTAGAGTTCCAAACGTCACCATTCGGAGCAACTTCCGGTGAGTTGCGTCATCCTCGCGCGGTGCCGACGTCGCTCTCGCATGTGGCCCAAGGGGTGGTCCAGCGCGCGGACGCCGAGGAGCACGCGATGGCAGTGGTGGTTGGTGCCGGTCTTACGCCGGGGGTTGGCGGGCGGGCGCCCGTCCGCTCGGGGAGGGCGGTGATGTCCGTGAGCTGCGAGGACGTCCCGGTCTACGCGGTGCGTGCCGAAGGGGGGCCGGACTCGCTGGTCGAGCCGGCCGTGCGGGGGGACCGGAGGGCCGTGGAGGCGCTGCTGGCGCTGATCCGGCCGCTGGTCGTGAGGTACTGCCGGGCCCGCGTGGGCCGCGGCGAGCGGTCGCGGTCGTCGGCCGACGACGTGGCGCAGGAGGTGTGCCTGGCGGTGCTCAAGGCGCTGCCGGCCTACCGGGACCAGGGGCGGCCGTTCCTGGCGTTCGTCTACGGCATCGCCGCGCACAAGGTGGCCGACGTGCACCGGGCCGCGGCGCGGGACCGCGCGGACGCCGTGCCGGAGCTGCCCGACAGCGCGGGCACCGCGCCGGGACCGGAGCAGCGGGCGCTGCACGGCGAGCTGTCCGACCGGATGGGGCGCCTGCTGGGCGTGCTGCCCGAGCGGCAGCGCGAGATCCTGGTGCTGCGCGTGGTCATGGGCATGTCGGCGGAGGAGACCGCGGACGTGGTGGGCTCGACCCCCGGCGCCGTGCGAGTGGCCCAGCACCGGGCGCTGCAACGGCTGCGGAAGGCGCTGGGCGAGTAGTGCCTCAGTGACGCCAGCGGGTCAGCGCGGCGACCTCCTCCGGCGAGCAGCCGGCGAACCGGGCGATCTCGCCGCGCCGCACGTCCGCGATCGTCGCGGCGAACTCCGCGCCGAACGCCTCGGCCAGCACCTCGTCCGCCTCGAACGCCGCCACCGCCTCCTCCAGGCTCGCGGGCAGCCGCACCCCGTCCGGCAGGTCGGCCGGGTCCACGCCCACCGGCTCGGGCAGCCGCACCCGGTCCACCAGCCCGGCCAGGCCCGCCGCCATGGTCGCGGCCACCGCCAGGTACGGGTTCGCCGTCAGGTCGAAGCACCGCACCTCCAGGTCGCGGCCCGCGACCAGGCGCAACGCCGCCTCCCGGTTCTCCAGGCCCCACACCGCGTACGGCGCCGCCCAGTGCCGCGGCACCAGCCGCAGGTAGCCCGCCACCGACGGCGCGCCGATCGCGCACAGCGCGGGCAGCCGGGCGAGCACGCCACCCGAGAACCACTCCGCCTCGTCGGTCATGCCGAACCAGCCGTCGCCGCCGCCGAACAGGTTCCGGCCGTCCCGCCACAGGCTCAGGTGCAGGTGGCCGCCGTTGCCCACGCCCTCCGCGGTGACCTTCGGGGAGAACGAGGCGCGCATCCCGTGGCGCGCGGTGATGGCCCGGACCGTCTCGCGCACCAGCACCGACGTGTCCGCCGCGTGCACCGGGTCCTCCGGCGCGGTGGACAGCTCGAACTGCCCCGGCGCGTACTCGGGGTGGAACTGCAGCACCTCCACGTCCTGGTCGGCCAGCGCGGACATCAGGTCGGCGGTGTAGTCCGACAGCTCGACCTGGCGGGCGTGGCCGTAGGCGGGGCCGGTGGTGGCGGGCCGGAACTCGTCCGTGCCGCCCGCGCCGACCACCCACTCCACCTCGAAGCCCGCCCGCACCTCGTAGCCGTGCACGGCCAGGCGGTCGGCGACCGCGCGGGCCAGGCCCCGCTCGTCCTGCGGGTGCGGCGCGCCATCCCGGTCGTACCGGTCGGCGGGCGCCCACGCCCAGCCCGGCTGGGCCGCCAGCACGGTGAGCCGGTCCAGGTCCGGGTGCAGGCGCAGGTCGCCGACCGGGCCGCCCGCGTGCCTGCCCGCGACGATCGTGTCGTCGAGGAGGAAGGCGTCGAACACCGGTGACGCGCCCAGCCCGTCCGCCGCGGCCCGCGGCAGGCCCGCGACCGGCACGGACTTCACCCTGGTGATGCCGCTGTGGTCGACCCACGTCACCGCGACCGCGACCACGTCCCGCTCCAGCAGGTCGTCCACGAGCTCCGCGGCCCGCGCCCGCCGGTGCTCCCGCTCGGCTGTGTCCACCGTGCGTGGTTACACCAGGTCTCTACCATCCAACAAGTGGAACCGCTGCCGTTCGTGGCGTCGTCGCGCCTGGTGGACCACCACTGCCACGGCGTGCTGGGCACCGACCTGGACCGGGAGGGCTTCGAGGCGGCGCTGACCGAGGCGTCGGCGGTGTCGCCGCTGGGCACCTCGCTGTTCGACTCCTCGCTGGGGCTGGCCGTGCGGCGGCGGTGCGCGCCCCTGCTGGACCTGGACCCGATGGCGCCGGCGGACGAGTACGTGGCGCGGCGGCGGTCGCTGGGCGCGGCCGAGGTCAACCGGGTGTTCCTGGCGGCGGCCGGGATCGAGGTGTTCCTGGTGGACGGCGGGTTGTGGCCGGAGGGGCTGACCGCGCCGTCGGCGCACGTGGGGGCTCGCGAGCTGGGCGTGCTGCGGTTGGAGGGGCTGGCCGAGGAGGTGGCGCCCGGGGGTGCCGCGGGGTTCCCGGCGCGCGTGCGCGAGGCGCTGGCGTCGACCACCGCGGTCGCGGCCAAGTCGATCGCGGCCTACCGGGTGGGGCTGGACCTGGCGCCCGGGCGGCCCTCGGACGCGTCGGTGGTGGCGGCGGTGGACCGGTGGCTGGGCGGCGGGTCGCCGCGGTGCGCCGACGAGGTGGTGTCGCGGTTCCTGGTCTGGGAGGCGCTGGAGCGGGGGCTGCCGGTCCAGTTCCACGTCGGCTACGGCGACGCGGACCTGGCGCTGCACCGGTGCGACCCGCTGCTGCTGACCGACCTGCTGCGGGCGACCGCGCCGCTGGGCGTGCCGGTCCTGCTGCTGCACAACTACCCGTACCACCGGCACGCCGGGTACCTCGCGCAGGTGTTCCCGCACGTGTTCGCGGACGTGGGGCTGGCCACGCACGCGGTGGCGCACCAGGCGGGGCGGGTGCTGGCCGAGGCGCTGGAGGTCGTGCCGTTCGGGAAGTTCCTGTTCTCCACCGACGCCTACGCGCTGGCGGAGCTGTACTACCTCGGGGCGCTGTTCTTCCGCCGGGCGCTGTCGGAGTTCCTCGTCGGTGGGATGGGGGAGGATGCGTTCGGCGAGGCGGACGCGGAGCGGATCGCTCACCTGATCGGGTGGGAGAACGCGCACCGCGTCTACCAACTGGAGTAGTGTTTCGAACAGGTGTTCTGCTTGTGGGGGGTGGGTCGTGGGCCGCAGTGCGGACCTGCCACGCGGTCTCGTCGACCGCTTCCTGGCGCGCGGCGACCGGTGGCCGGACGACACCGGCTGCCCGATGCTGCACGTGGACATGGACGCCTTCTACGCCTCGGTCGAGATCCGCGACCGGCCGGAGCTGGTGGACCGGCCGGTGGTCGTGGGCGGCACGGCGCACCGGGGCGTGGTGGCGTCGGCCAACTACCTGGCGCGCGAGTTCGGCGTGCGCTCGGCCATGCCCACCGCGCACGCGCGCAGGCTCGCGCCGCACGCGGTGTTCGTGCCCCCGAACTTCACCCGGTACCAGGAGGTCTCGCGCGGGGTGATGGCGATCTTCCGCGACATCACCCCGCTGGTCGAGCCGCTGAGCCTGGACGAGGCGTTCCTGGACGTCTCCGGCGCCCTGCGCAGGCTGCGGCTGACCCCGGCGGGGGTGGCGCGGTCGGTGCGCGAGCAGGTGGAGGCCGCGTTCGGGATCACCTGCTCGGTCGGGGTGGCGCCGACGAAGTTCCTGGCCAAGCTGGCGTCCGGGATGTGCAAGCCGGACGGGCTGATGGTGGTGCCGAGGTCGGAGGTGCTGACGTTCCTGCACCCGCTGCCGGTGTCGGCGCTGTGGGGGGTGGGCAAGCGGACGGCCGAGCAGTTGGCGCGGGTCGGCCTGGAGACGGTGGCCGACGTGGCCGCCACGCCGCTGCCCAGGCTGCGCCGGGTGCTCGGGGTGGCGCTGGCCGAGCACCTGCACGCGCTCGCGCAGGGCCACGACGACCGGCCGGTGGTGCCGTCGACCAGGGAGAAGTCGATCGGCGCCGAGGAGACGTTCGAGGTGGACCACTTCGACCGGGAGCTGCTCAAGCGCGAGCTGCTGAGGTTGTCGGAGCGGTCGGCGGCGAGCCTGCGGGCGCGGGGGCTGCGCGGGCGGACGGTGTCGATCAAGGTGAGGTTCGCGGACTTCACCACGATCACCCGGTCGAAGACGCTGCGGGTGGCCACGGACGTGACGCAGGAGGTGTACCAGACCGCGGCGGCGCTGCTGGCGGAGCAGGTGCCGGCGGGGGCGGTGCGGTTGATCGGGGTGCGGATCGAGCAGCTGGTCGAGGGGGACGGGGGTGAGCAGTTGATGTTCGACGCGCCCGAGCGCGGGTGGCGTGAGGCGGAGCAGGCGGCGGACCAGGCGAGGTCGCGGTTCGGTCGTGCGGCGGTGCGGCCGGCGTCGTTGCTGACCGGTGGGCCGGCGAGGTCGGGGGAGCGGGCGCCGCGGCCGGAGTGAGCGGGGGAGCGTTTTTTCGGCCTGGCGCGTCCGGCGACCCGGTGCCCGTCCAGCGGGGCCGATGCCGACGGTGACCAGCCTTCACAGCCGCCCTCCGCCGGCCGACCCCGACACCTGGCAGCCCGCGGCCGACCCCGCCAGTCGCCCCCCGACCCCGCCAGTCGCCCCCCGCCCCCGCCAGTCGACCCCCGACCCCGCCAGTCGACCCCCGCCCCCGCCGGCCGCCCCCGCCGGCCCGCAGCCAACCTCCGCCCTCCGCCCTCCGCCCTCCGCCCTCTGTCCTCCTGTCCTCCGTCACCGGGCAGTCACCCTCCGGCGCACCTCGGGGACGCCACTGACCGGGCCGTTCGGGTGGTTGGGGGGCCGGTTCACCCCGCCGCCGACGATCTTTGGGCACGCTGGTCGCGTGGACCGGTTCTGGGGCCTCCTCACGCCCGCCGAGCACGAGGTGCTCGTCGACACGGGCGCGGAACGCGACTACCCGCCCGGCGCCGTGGTGTGCCTGGAGGGCGAGGTCACCCGCCACGTGCTGGTGATCCGCCGCGGCCTGCTCCGCGTGACCGCCACGACCGCGGGCGGGCACGAGAAGGTGCTGGCGGTCCGCGGCGCCGGTGACATCGTGGGCGAGCGCTCCGCCGTGGACGGCCGACCGCGCTCGGCGACCGTCCGGGCCCTGGGCGGGGTGCGGGCGCTGGTCCTGTCGGCGCCGTCGTTCGCCACCCTGTGCCAGCGCTACCCGCGCATCGCGTGGGCGGTGCTGACCGTGGTGGTGTCCCGTCAGCGCGACACCGACCGGCAGCGGGTGCAGATCAGCGGCACCGCGACCCAGCGGGTGGCCGCCGTCCTGATCGACGTGGCGCTGCGGCGCGGCATCGCCGACCAGGGCGCGATCGCGCTGAGCCAGGAGGAGCTGGCCGGGATCGCCGGGACGTCCCGCGAGTCGCTGGTCAGGGTGCTGCGCTCGCTGCGCGAGGAGGGCATCATCAGCACCGGCCGGCGGAAGATCGAGATACACCACGTGAGCCGGCTCTACGACTTCACCAACTGATTCCCGCCCGAATTCCCGTTGTGCGTCATCTGACGCAGAACTCCGGCGGCGAACCCCCTACAAATGAGCTGTCGGACCTGCTCAGAGGGGGAAAGATGAACCAGAACGAGGAACCCGCCAAGTCCCGCCGACGGTTCGCCGAACGCCTCGCCTGCACGCTGGTCTTCACCGCGGTCCAGCTGTGGGCGGCGGTCGTGGTGCTCGTCGAGACGGACGCCCGCGGCCCGCTGGCCGCCGCCGTGGCCCTGGTGCTGGCGGGAGGCGTGATCGCGATGTACGACGCGTGGCACGACGTGCGCTCCGCCCACCGCTCACGGGAGGTGGAGCGCCGGCGCCGGGAAGAGCCCAGTCCGCCAGTAGCGCACGCGGCACGGTGACGGGGCGCTGAAGGACGGCGGTGGACAGCGAGGGGTGCCCACCGCGGACCGGCCCCCTGTGGATCCCGACCGGGGTCCGCAGGGGGCCTTTTCCGAGTTGTCCACAGATCCCGATCCGACGGTCGACCAAAGCCCTCGGAAGGTCGATCGTGAAGACATGAACACCGACCGCGCCACCATCGACCTGACCGCCCTGGCCACCCTCCTCCCACACCGGGTGACCACCACCTCCGACCTGCTCGCCCTGGGCCTGACCAGCGAAGACCTGATCACCCGCTGCCGCCCTCGCGGACTGTGGCGACCCCTGCTGCCCGGCGTGCTCCTCCTGTCCAGCGCACCACCGACAAGGGCGCAACTCGTGCAGGCGGCACTGCGCTACGCGGGAGCCGGAGCCGTGCTGACGGGCCGGGACGCGCTCCAACTGCACGGGATGCGCGTCCTCACCGCCACCGGCCCGGTCCACGTCCTGGCCGACCGGCAGGTCGAGTCGACATCACGCGTACGAGTGACCCGAACCCGGTACCCGCCCGTACCGGAACTGCGCGGGGGCTTCCCGGTGGCACCCCCGGCCCGGGCGGCCGCCGACGCGGTCAGGTTGCTGGACCGCCCGGACGAGATCCGGGCGGTCCTGGCGGAGGCCGTCCACCGGGGCGGTGCGAGGGTCGCCGAACTGAGGCTGCTGCTGTCCAGGGGCCCGGAGCCGGCCAGGCAGGCCCTGGCCGAACTGGCCAGGCCGCCCGGCTCAACCGGTGTGGTCAAGCCGCCCGGCTCAACCGGTTCAGCCACCCCGATGACCACCCCCACCCGGCAGCGGGACCGAGCCGGAAGCGATCCCACTCCGACAGCGGTCCTGGGTTGGCGGCGGGACCGAACCGGCAGCGGCCCCGCCTCGACAACGGCCCTGGGTTGGCGGCGGGACCGAGCCGTCAGCGACCCCGCCCCGACAGCGGCCCTGGGTTGGCGGCGGGACCGAACCGTCAGCGACCCCGCCCTGACAACGGCCCTGGACCGGCAGCGGGACCGAGCCGGCGGCGGGCTCAGGCTTGCGACAGCCCGAGCGCGCCCCACCCGCGTCGGCGGCCTCGCATTGGCGGCGGTTGCGGGTTGGCGACCGGATTGAGCCGGCTCCGGCGCCGGTTCCACGACCGCGTTGAACCGACCTCCGGGGCCGGTTCCACGACCGGACCGAGCCGGCAGCCCGGGACCGGTTCAGCTATCGGGCGAATTTAGCGATCGGGAGGAGTCGACAACCGAGCGGAGTTAGCGGCGGCCCCAGCCGGCCCGGCGACCGCCCCGACCCGGCGGCAGCACCGACGCGCCCCCCGTCCCGCCGCACCGGGCCGGACCGTACGTGATCCCGAACCCGCAGGTGAACGGCTCGGGAACACGGGATGCCGGGCGCCCGGAGCACCACCGAGGCCCCTCACGGCCTCTTGACAGTTGATCTGGCGGGTGGCACGAGGAGGAGGGATGTACGACCTCACGAAGGTCTGACCGTTGACCCGTGAGGATGATGGTGACCTAACGAACCGCTTAGGGGCACGGACTGGGTAGTCGGCGAGCCTCCCAAATCGTATCCTGGTTGTGACGCCCCCCGGGCGGGGCGTCCGCCGGGACCGGCGGCAACCGTGATTACCCGGCGCCCGCGACCGCTGTGCCGGAGGAGGAGCCATGCCACTCTCCGAGCACGAGCAGCGACTGCTCGACCAGATCGAGCGCGCGCTCTACGCCGAGGACCCGAAGTTCGCATCCACCGTGCGCGGCGCCAAGTTGCGCAAACCGTCCCGTCGTCGTCGCATCCAGGGCATCGCGTTGTTCGCCGTGGGTGTGGCGTTGCTGGTGACAGGTGTGATGTTGCCGAAGCTCGCTGGTATCCCGGTGGTGAGCGTCGTCGGCTTCCTGTTGATGTTCTTCGGCGTGCTGCTCACCGTGACGACGCTGCGTCGTGGTGACCAGGGTGCCGAGGAGCCCAGCGAGGAGGGGAGCCGGCACAGCCGCAGCTCGTTCTCACAGAAGATGGAAGAACGTTTCCGTCGCCGTTTCGAGGACGAGTAGTCCGCGTAACAGCCCGATCAGAACAACGCACACGGCCCGCCCCCGAGCACCACGGGGCGGGCCGTGCGGTGTTGTGCGCCGCCTGCCGGCCACTCCGGTGACCCGCGAGCCGCCACCACCCGTGAGCCGCCTCCCGCCACCGGCTGGCCGCTGCCCGCCTCCTGGGAGCCGCCGCCTGCCACTGGCCGCCCGCCGCCCGGTCGTCCGAGAGCCGCCTCCCGCCATCTGCTAGCCGTTGCCTGCCTCCCGAGAGCCGCTACCTGCCACTGGCCGCCCGCCGCCCGTGAGCCGCCGCCCGCCACCGGCTAGGCACTGCCTGCCTCCCGAGAGCCGCCGCCTGCCAGTGGCCGGCCGCCGCCCGCCGCCCGCGTGAGCTGCCACTTGCCAGCCGCCACCGGGCAGCGGCGACCCACCTCCCGCGAGCCGCCAGCCATCACCGGCCAGCCACCACCGGCCGTCCGTGAGCCGCCGTCCGTGAGCTGCCGTTCGTGAGCTGCCGCCCGTCAGCCGTCCCCGCGACCAGGCTCCCGCGCCCCGCAGCACCACCCGAAACTGAACCGGCCCCCGCCACCCACCAGGGCACCGGGGGCCGACCCACTTCCCAAAATCACTCGTTGGTGTCGTTCTCCCCCGGAGCCCGGGGCTGCAGCACCGACCGCGGCAACACCTTCGCCCGCAAGGCCAACGGCGCGTTCCGGCTCAAACTGGCCCGCACGTCCGCCACAGCCCGGGGCAGAGCAGGGTCCGCCTCCGCCCGAGCGCTGTACCAGGCCCGCTCCACCGCACCGACCACCGCGCGCAACCCGTCCCGCCCCTGCTCGTCCAGGTTGTGCGCCTTGACCAACCGCCGAGCGGCCACCCGAACGGTCTCCGTGCCCGGCACCCGCGTCCCGCGGTCCACCGACTCGGCCACCAGCTCCTGCCAGGCCGCCCCCGCGGCGTCCGGCCCCAACCCGGCCACCGCCCGCAACCGCACCCGCCGCCGCCACTCGCGCAGCCCGGCGGGCGCCGCCGCGGCCAGCAGCACCAGCAGCGCGATCGCCGCGGGCCACCACAGCAGCGCCACCAGCAGCGCCAGCACCACCGCCCACGCCACCACCGCCGCGGCCGCCACGGCGGGCCGCAGCCAGGGCAGGCGCATCAGCCACCCGGCCCGGCCGCCCACCAGCGCCAACCACGTCAGCAGCGCCGCGAGCACCGCCACCACCCCCAGCAGCACCAGGTGCCACGCGGGGATCGTCGTCCCGCCGTCCGCCGTCCCGTCGCCGGCCTGGGCGTCCGGCAGCACCGACGCCGACGTCGACGCACCCGGCGCCGCCGTGGTGGTGGTCGTCGTGGTCGCGGTGGCGCTGGAGCCGTCCTCCTCGTCGTCGGCCTCCAGGCCCGAGATGTACGGCGGGGTCACGCCCCGGCCGTCCGACAGCGGGGTCGGGTCGAAGGTCATCCAGCCGTAGCCGGGGAAGTAGATCTCCACCCACGCGTGCGCGTCCTGCGTGGTGATCGTCTGGAAGTCCTCCGTCGGGAACCCGGCGGTGAAGCCGAGCGCCACCCGCGCGGGCATGCCGACCGACCGCGCCATGATCGCCATCGCCGACGCGTACTGCTCGCAGTACCCGCGCTTGCCGTTGAACAGGAAGTCCTCCAGCGCGTCCACGCCCTGGCCTTCCGCGGTCTCCGTGGTGTAGCTGAAGCCCTGCGTGCCGTCGGTGAAGTACCGGTACAGCGCGGTCGCCCGGTCGAACTGGTTGCCGGACCCGTTCACGAGCGACCGCGCCAGCTCGGCCACCCGCGGCGGTACGCCCGGCGCCTCCAGGTACACCGGGTCGACGTCGTAGTCGCCCCGCGCGCCGCGCAGCGTGTCCGCCGACGGCGTCGACAGCACCGTCTCCAGCCGGTACTGCCCGGCCTTGCGCGCCCGGACGCTGTAGACCATCCCGCGCCCGGGGTCGTACCGCCAGTTCTCGTCCACGTCCTGGATCGCGCGCGGCCTGCCGTACACCGGCAGCCAGTTGTCCACCCAGTTCACCGGCTCGACCTGGACCTCGGTCACCTCGCCGTCACCGGGGTCGCCCGGCTGCTCGGGCAGCGCGCCCAGCGCCGCCACGCCCTCCGGCAGGTTGTCGCCGAGCTGCCAGCCCTCGTTCGGCACGTACTCGCGCAACGTCATCGCCCGCAGGTACGCCGAGCTGGGCAGCCCGCGCACCCGGAACATCTCCCGCGTCGCACCCTGGTTCAGCATGCCGCGCAGCTCGGTCATCGGGTCCAGCCCCAGCGCGCCGGAACCGCCGCCGATCTCGTCACCGGTGCCGGGCAGCCGCCCGACCGTGCCGACCAGCGTCATGCTGCCGCCGAGCACCAGCGCGACCACCACGGCCAGCGCGCCCACCGCGGTCGCCGCCGGACCGGAGCCGTTCTGCCCGCCGCCCGGCAACCTGCCCCGCCACGCCTCGTGCCGGTGCTGCCCGTCCACGGCCAGCAGCAGCGCGAACGCGGCCGCGCCGAACACGAACGTCCACGCCGGCAGCATCTCCTCGGCCAGCGACGCCGGCACCGCGAACACGCACAGCAGCACCAGGCCGGACGCCGCGGGCGCCGACGCGCCGACGGCCAGCCCGTCCACCACGATCGCCACCACGCCGATGGCCAGCATCACCAGGCACCGCATCGCCGGGCTGTCCGGCACCGGCGGCACACCGGTCTGCACCTCCTCCAGCGCCCGCCCGAGCACGCCGAACAGGTCGGACAGCGACTGCGCACCCGGCAGGAACACCAGCACGCCGCTGCGCGTGAAGATCGTCACCAGCAGGCACAGCAGCGCGAACACCTGGCCCGCCACCACCAGCGGCCCCGGCAGCCTGCGGGTGGCGCGCAGCAGCACGCCCGCCCCGCCGACCACGGCGACCGTCACCGCCAGGTACACCAGCCACAGCACGCCCGAGATCACGCTCGTCAGCGCGGTCGCGGCGCACAGGGTCGCCAGGCCGGCGACGGCGGGCGTCCTGCTCACCACCCAGTTGCCGCCCGGTCGCACCGCGGTCCTGCCGGTCACCTTCAGCCCACCTCCGTGCGCACCACCGGGCCGCGGTTGCCCGCGCTGTGGCACAGCTCCTGCCAGACCTGACCCATCGGCGTGTTCGGTCGCGCCACGACCACGCCCCACCCGGCGGTGGCGAGCAGCTGCCGCGCGTCGTCCGCGCTCGGCGCCGGGTCCTCCGACGACGACGCCCACGCCGCCACGTCCAGCACCACCGCCAGGCTGCGCATCCCGCGCGGCCGGTTGCGCACCAGCGCGTCGACCGCCGCCGGTGTGCAGCCGCCCAGCACCGCGATGACCTCCTGACCCGCGCCGGGGTCGCCCACCGCCGGTTCGCGCCGGTGCGAGGGCTGGAGCGCGGCCAGCGCGTCGAGCACCACCGCGTCGCTGTACCCGGAGTCGCCCGGACCGCCCGCCAGCACCCGGCCGTCGTCGCCGACCAGGCGCACCTGGTGGCCGTACCGGTGCAGGTGCAGGCAGACGGACGCGGCGAACGACACCGCCCACTCCAGGCTCGCGCCGGGCCCGCCGCCGCGGTGCGCGGCCAGCCGGTGGTCCAGCAGCACGGTCGTGCCGCCGCGCCACGGCCGCTCCTCCACGCGCACCATCAGCTCGTCGCGCCGCGCGGTCGAGCGCCAGTGCACCTTCCGCAGGTCGTCGCCGTGCCGGTACGGGCGCACCACGGCGTCGTCCTCGCCCTGCCCGGCGCGCAGCCGGATCGAGCCGTCGTCGCCGGAGCCCATGCCGGAACCGCCGGGCAGCCCGTTGAGCGGCACCACCCGCGGCACCACGACCAGCCGGCTGCGACCGGCCATCTCCCGGTCGAACTCGGCCAGCCCGAACGGGTCGGTGATCCGCGCCAGCAGCGGCCCGACCTGCTGGACACCGCGCATGACCGGCTTGAGCTGGTAGCGCAGCGCGGTCACCGTGTTGCGCGGCAGCCGCTCCACCACGAACCGCGGGCGCGCGCCCAGCGCGTACGGCACCGCGTCCTCCAGCAGCAGGCCGCCCGTGGGCAGCCGGCCGGCGCTGCGCAGCTCGACCCGCACGTCCGCCGCCGAGCCCACCTGGACCCGGCTCGGGTGCAGCTGCCGGTTCGCGTGCAGGCCCACCCGGGCCCGCTGCGCCAGCCACGCCGCCAGCAGCGGCAGGGCCACCACGAAGACCGCCACGCGCAGCAGGTCGCGCTCGTTGAGCACGATCGCGCAGAGGCCGGCCGCGAACCCGGCCGCGAGCAGGCACCGGCCCCTGGTGGTCAGGCCGGACAGGGCGCCCCGCACGTCAGCGGTGGTTCGGGTTGACGTGGTTGAGGAACTGGCCCGCCGGGTCCAGCGCCGCGGTCGGCACCGGCACCCGCTGGACCAGGTTGCGCACCAGGTCGGCGGGCGACCGGCGGGCCGCGGACGCCTCCGCGGTCAGCACCAGCCGGTGGGCCAGCACCGGCACGGCCACCGCGTGCACGTCGTCGGGCACCACGAAGTCGCGCCCGGCCAGCGCCGCCTGCGCCCGCGCGGCCCGCACCAGCTGCAGCGTCGACCGCGGCGACGCGCCCAGCCGCAGCTCCGGCAGCCGCCGGGTGGCGCCGACCAGCTCGACGGCGTACCGGCGGACCTCGGGGGACAGGTGCACCCGCCGCACCGCGTGGACCAGCTTGCGCACCTGCTCGCCGTCGGACACCGGGCGCAGCTCGGCCAGCGGGTCGTGGCCCGCGTGCTCGTCCACCATGGCCAGCTCGGCCTGCGGGTCCGGGTAGCCGATGGACACGCGGGCGGTGAACCGGTCGCGCTGCGCCTCGGGCAGGGCGTAGGTGCCCTCCATCTCGATCGGGTTCTGCGTGGCGATCACCATGAACGGCGAGCCGAGCGGGTAGGTCTGCCCGTCGACCGTGACCTGGTGCTCCTCCATGCACTCCAGCAGCGCGGACTGGGTCTTCGGCGAGGCGCGGTTGATCTCGTCGCCCACCACGATGTTGGCGAACACCGGGCCGGGGCGGAACTCGAAGTCGTTGTCCTGCCGGTTGTAGATCGACACACCGGTGATGTCGCTGGGCAGCAGGTCGGGCGTGAACTGGATGCGGCTGACCGTGCAGTCGATCGACCGGGCCAGCGCCTTGGCCAGCGACGTCTTGCCCACGCCGGGCACGTCCTCGACCAGCAGGTGGCCCTCGGCCAGCAGGGTGACCAGCGCGACCCGCACCACGTCGGGCTTGCCGACGATCACCTTCTCCACGTTCGCGGCGATCCGCCCGACCACCGCGTGCAGCTCGGCGAGCACCTCGTCGGTCCTGACCTGCTGCCCCTGCTGGGGGTGGGCGGCACCGGGCGCGTGCACGTTGTTCACGTGGTTCGCCGGTCCGCCGCCGCCCCCGTAGGAGTGCTCGGGCAGGGCGGCTGGCTGGGTACTCGGAGTCACTCGACCTCCTGGAGCAGGGCGCGGCCCTCCCGCGACCGGTTCGCGGTGGCGGTGAGCGTTTCACGCAGTGTGTCAAACCGGGGCGAAGCGCCCCACACCGATTGAACAGTTTCGCGCTGCCGGTTTCCACGAATGCTGCGGATACCCGGTCCACCGGCGGCTCTATCACGTTCCGCCACCGACTCGACACGATCCGGCCGCCGAGGCCGCCGCTATTCCCCGCCACCCGTCACGACCCGGCCGACGGCTCCCGCCGCCCGCCACGACCCGGCCGCCGCGACACCCGCCCGGACTGCCCTCCGCCGCCGGCCCGGCTACCGTCCCACCGTCGCCTCGCCGCCGCCCCACCACCTTCCACCACCGCCCCGCCACGATCCCCCACCCGAGTCCCCGAAGACGCTGTTTTGCCCGATTTCGTTGGGCTGTTCGGGTGGATTTCGGCCCGGTTCGGCTCACTCGGCGAGGTGGTGCCGGTCAACTTCCCCCACCGCCCTCCACCGCCGCCATCTTCGCTCTACCTGCGGAAACGTCGAGCGGCGGGTCGATCAACCACCCGGTTCAGCGTTGACTGTGGTGAAAAGTGGGGTACTGTGGCGGCCGGTGGGGCAGACGGGGGCCCCGCCGCCGGTTCGGACATGCGTTCCGGCACCGGGAGGTGGGTCGCCGTGTTCCTGGGCACGCACCACCCGAGGCTGGACGACAAGGGCCGGCTGACGCTGCCTGCCAAGTACCGGGACGCGCTAGCGGGGGGTCTGATGGTCACCAAGGGCCAGGACCACTGCCTCTACGTGTTCCCCCGGGCCGAGTTCGAGCAGATGGCGCGCAAGGTGGCGGAGGCTCCGTTCACCAACGAGGCGGTCCGCGCCTACCAGCGCTACCTGTTCTCCGGGACCGACGAGCAGCGGCCGGACGGCCAGGGCCGGGTCCTGATCGCCCCGGAGCTGCGCCGGTACGCGGGGCTGACCAAGGAGTGCGTGGTCATCGGCGCGATCAACCGGCTGGAGATCTGGGACGCCCAGGCATGGCAGCGCTACATGGACGAGCACGAGCAGCGGTACGCGGAGACGCGCGAGGAGGTGTTCCCGGGGCTGTTCTAGCCCGGTTGCGGGTTCAGCCCGGCTGTGGTTTCAGCACGGTCGTTCGTTCGAGGTTTCGGGTGCCGTTTGGCCTCGGTCCGCTCGGCTTTCGGCCCTGGCGCACCTTCCCCGGCGCCAGGTCCGACGGGCGGGCGGGGACCTGACTGCACCCGAATTTTCGTCTTGGCTTGACGTGAGGAGGGGGACCGATCCAGGGAGGGTTCGTGGTGGAGCGGGCGCGGCACGTGCCTGTGCTGCTCGACCGCGTCCTCGACCTGCTGGCCCCCGCGCTGGCCGACCGGGACGCGCTGTTCGTCGACTGCACGCTCGGCCTGGGCGGGCACTCCGAGGCGGTCCTGCGCGCCCACCCGCGGGTGCGGCTGATCGGCCTGGACCGCGACCCGCAGGCCATCGAGCTGTCCAGGCGGCGGCTGGCGCCCTTCGGCGACCGGGTGACGTTCGTGCAGACCACCTACGACGGCATCGCCGAGGCGGTCGGCGGCGCCAGGGTCGACGGCATCCTGATGGACCTCGGCGTGTCCTCCCTCCAGCTCGACGCGCAGGAGCGCGGGTTCGCCTACGCCAAGGACGCGCCGCTGGACATGCGGATGAGCGCGGGCACCGGGCCGACCGCGGCCGACGTGCTCAACACCTACTCCGCCGACGACCTGGCCCGGATCCTGCGCGACTACGGCGAGGAGCGGTTCGCCCGCAAGATCGCCTCGGCCGTGGTGCGGGAGCGGGCGCGCGAGCCGTTCACCACCAGCGGGCGGCTGGTCGAGCTGCTGTACGCGGTGGTGCCCGCGGCGACCCGGCGCACCGGCGGCCACCCGGCCAAGCGGACGTTCCAGGCGCTGCGCATCGAGGTCAACGAGGAGCTGGAGTCGCTGCGGCGCGCGCTGCCCGCGGCGCTGTCGGTGCTGGCCGTCGGCGGCCGCATCGTGGTGGAGTCCTACCAGTCCCTGGAGGACCGGATGGTCAAGCGCGCGTTCGCCGCGCTGGCCGCCTCGAGGACACCCCAGGACCTGCCGGTCGAGCTGCCCGGTCACGGACCGGAGCTGCGGCTGGTGACGCGCGGCGCCGAGCAGGCGACCGAGCGGGAGGTCGAGGAGAACCCCAGGTCCGCCCCGGTCCGGCTGCGGGCGGCGGAACGCATCCGGGAGGCGACGTGACCGCGCCGGCACGAACCGGCGGCGGCGCGTCGCCGAAGCCGGGCAGGTCCGCGAAGCCGCGGGAACGCGCGCTGCGCGCGGTGCCGCCG
Source organism: Saccharothrix syringae (assembly GCF_009498035.1). Lineage (NCBI taxonomy): Bacteria > Bacillati > Actinomycetota > Actinomycetes > Pseudonocardiales > Pseudonocardiaceae > Saccharothrix > Saccharothrix syringae. The sequence continues at coordinate 9,306,978 of NZ_CP034550.1, read as the reverse complement.
GAGCGGCGCCGCTCGGCGGCCGTCGAGCGGGCCTACGCGCGGCGGGCGCAGCGCACCTCGCCCCGGCGCGGGCCGGCGGTGACGCGGCAGTCCGCGCCCGCGCCCAAGGCGCCGTTCGTGGTGATGGTGATGGTCGTGCTCGGCGTGGGCATCGCGGCGATCATGTGGCTGTCCACCCAGGCGACCGCGGACTCCTACCGGCTCCAGGACGCGCGGGCCGAGGAGACCAGGCTGGCGCGGCAGGTCGAGCAGCTGCGGCGCGAGGTGGCCATGGCGGAGTCGCCGCTGGAGCTGGCCGCGGCCGCGGCGAAGCTCGGGATGCTGCCCGCCGGCGACCCGGCGTGGCTGCGCCAACTGCCGGACGGCACGGTGGAGGTGCACGGCACGCCGTCGGCGGTCGAGCCGCCCCCGCCGCCCAGCACCTCGTCCGCGCCGCCCACCACGACCGCGGCGCAGCAGACGACCACCCCGCCCGCGTCGGGCCAGCAGCCCACTTCGGGGCAGCCGCCCGCCTCGGGGCAGCAGACGGAGCAGTCGGTACCAGGAGGTCAGTGATGCCGGGGCCCAGCCGGGGCAGACCCGCACGACGCCCGTTGTCCGTGCGCGGTGCGGCACCCAAGCGGCGGGGCAACAGCCGGGTGCGCCTGGCGGTCGGCCGGCTGCTGCTGGTCGGCGCGCTGCTCGCGGCGGGCGTGAAGCTGGTGCAGGTGCAGGGCTTCCAGGCCGAGGCGCTGTCCGCGCAGGCCGAGCAGCAGCGCGCCACGCCCATCGACATCCCGGCCGAGCGCGGCTCGATCCTGGACCGCAACGGCAACCAGCTCGCGTTCAGCGTCGAGGCGCGCGCCCTGTACGCCGTGCCGCGGATCATGCGCTCGAACTGGGCCAAGGCGATGGAGGACAACCCGAAGATCGGCAGCTTCGAGCAGCGCATCGCCGACATCGCCGCGTTCGTCGAGCAGACGCTGGGCAAGGAGGTCGGCGGTCAGAAGACCGACCGCGACACCGTCTTCGCCAAGCTGTCCCGCGACACCACCTACGTGGAGCTGGTGGACAACGTCGAGCCCGCCAAGGCCGCGGTCATCACCGACAAGTACGACGACATCGGCTCGGAGTACCGGGCGGTGCGCGTGTACCCCAACGGCGACCTGGCGTCGAACATCATCGGCGCGGCGAACTGGCGCAAGAACGAGGAGCCGCCCGCCACGCACGGCCTGATGGGGTTGGAGAACTCGCAGGACAACCTGCTGGCCGGCAAGAACGGGCGGCGCATCGTCGACACCATGCAGGGCAACGACGACGTGGTCATCCCCGGCCCGGACCGCTCGCGCGAGCTGGCCGCGGCCACGCCCGGCAAGAGCCTGGAGCTGACGCTGGACGTGGACACGCAGTACGCGTTGCAGCGCATGGTCACCCGGTACACGCAGGACACGGGCGCGCGCACCGGTTCCGCGGTGGTGCTGGACAGCCGGACCGGCGAGGTCCTGGCGATGGCCAACGACAAGACGTTCGACCCGAACGACTTCGGCAAGGCCACCGAGGAGCAGATGCGGAACGTCGCGGTCTCGTCGGTGTTCGAGCCCGGGTCGGTGAACAAGGTGGTGACCGCGGCGGCGGCCATCGAGGACGGGATCTACCAGCCGGACAGCGTGCTCCAGGTCGACGACCGGATCAAGGTCGCGGACCGGTTGATCAAGGACGCCACCGAGCACGAGGTGCTGGACATGACCTTCACCGGCGTGTTCGCCAAGTCGTCCAACGTCGGCACCCTGATGACCGCCCAGCAGGTGGGGCCGGACCGGTTCTCGGACATGCTGCGCAAGTTCGGCCTGGGCAAGCGCACGCAGTCGGGGCTGCCCGGCGAGGAGCCCGGCTACGTGCCGCCGCGCAACCAGTGGTCCGGCTCGACGTTCGGCAACCTGCCGATCGGCCAGGGCCTGAGCATGACGCTGTTGCAGATGACCGGCATGTACCAGGCCATCGCCAACGACGGCGTGCGCATCCCGCCGAGGGTCATCCGGGCCGAGGTGTCGGCCGACGGCACCCGCAAGGAGACGCCGCGGCCGGAGAGCGTGCAGGTGGTCTCACCGCAGACGGCCAAGACCGTGCGCGACATGTTCCGGGCCGTGGTGCAGAAGGCGCCGCAGCAGCAGAGCGGGACGGGCTGGCAGGCCGCGCTGCCGGGCTACCAGGTCAGCGGCAAGACCGGCACGGCGCAGCAGGTCGACCCCAAGTGCAGCTGCTACTCCTACTCCGACCACTGGATCACCTTCGCGGGCATCTTCCCCGCCGACAACCCGCGCTTCGTGGTGGGCATCATGCTCGACCGCCCCACCAAGGGCGGCATGACCGCGGCCCCCCTCTTCCACGACATCGCCTCCTACCTGGCCCAACGCTTCCAGGTCCCCATGTCCGCCGACCAAACCCCCTTCACCCCCCTGATCCTCACCTCCAACTAACCCGCGCGAGTCCTCGAGCGTTATTCAGAAGTCATCGGCTCAGGCGGTAGTGCTCGAGGTTGGTGACGATGCGGATGATGGTGGGGAGTTCGGCCAGGCGGGCGCGGTAGCCGGTGGCGAGGATTTTCCAGTTCTTCAGGTGGGCGATGGCGCGTTCGACGGGCCACCGGTGCCGGGCGAGCAGGGTGTTCCATGCCTGGTCTGTGGGGGTGTGGCGGGTGTGGCCGGGGCGTTTGCGGCGTGGGGTGGTCACGCCGGTGCCCTGGTAGCCCAGATCGCCGATCACGACGGTGGTGGCCAGCAGGTCGGCCAGGCCGGAGAGGCGGTAGGCGCGGCTGTCGTGGGTGCGGCCGGGCAGGGGTGGGAGGACGGCGAGCAGTCGGCCTCGCCGGTCGGTCAGGACCTGGATCGAGAGTCCTTGTTTGCGGTGTTTGCCGTTGTGGTTGGGGTGCGGGCCGCGCCGTGGCGCGTCGGTGGGGTGCGGGTCGGGGTGGGCGCGTGTGCCGGTGGGGATCAGGGTGCCGTCGACCAGCACCGTGGTCAGGCGGGCCGGCAGGTCGGGCAGGCGCGGGGTGTGCAGACAGAGGACCTGGCCGATCAGGGGCGTGAAGCGACGGAAGATCCGGGAGACGGTGGGTTGGGAGACGCCGAACAGGTCGGCCGCGAGGGTCTGGGACAGGTTGTGGCGCAGCAGCACCAGCGTGAGCAGCACACAACGGTGCAGGCTGAGCGCGGGCGGTCGTCCCCGTCGCAGGTCGGGATCGGGGACGACCTGGCGGATCCGGGTGGTCAGCTCCCGCAGCTGGGCAGGGGACAGCCCGGTCGTAGAGTGGTAGCGCAACAGCCCTGTCCTGGTGGTCGTGCTTCTGTGAGAGGAAACCGACCCTATCCGGGCAGGGCTGTTGCGCTGTCAGCCCAGGCATCACCACCGGCCACCCCAGCCAGCAGTTCTGAATAACGCTCATGCGCTCAGACCCGGCGTGTCATGCATTCAGACCCGGCGTGTCATGCGCTCAGACCTCCCGAGTTCGACATTCAGCCCTGCGGCACGAACCGGCTGAACGTCGAACTCACCGGTACCGAGTGCACGACTCGCCCGGCTTGAGCGCATGACACGCGGGGGCTGGATGCATGACACGCGGGTGTTGAGTGCATGACTCGCGGGGTGGGGCGGGTCCGGAGTGGACGTGCCGGACGACCACTCTGCGTGCGCCGGTAGCCTTCCGCGCGTGCCTGCCAAGCTAGAGGGCAAGGTCGCGACCGCCCCGCCTCGCCCTTCCCGCACCCACCCCGTTGCCGTGGCCGAGCTCGCCGCGGCCGTCGGCGCCCACCTGACCGCTCCCGACCGGGCGCACGTCCAGGTCACCGGCGCCACGCTGCGCGCCCAGCACGTGCGCGCGGGCGACCTGTTCGCCGCCCTGCCCGGGACCCGGGCGCACGGCGCCGACTTCGCCGACCAGGCCGTGGCGGGCGGTGCGGTCGCGGTGCTGACCGACGCGGCCGGCGCGGCCAAGGTGCGCGACGTGCCGGTGCTGGTGCACCCCGACCCGCGCGCGGTGCTGGGGGTGCTGGCCTCGCGCGTCTACGGCGACCCGTCCGCGCGGCTGGACGTCTGGGGCGTGACCGGCACGTCCGGCAAGACCACCACCACCTACATGATCGAGTCGGCGCTGCGGGCCGCCGGTCGCGCCACCGGCCTGATCGGCACGGTCGAGACCCGCATCGGCACCGACCGGCTCGACAGCGCGCTCACCACGCCCGAGGCGCCCGACCTCCAGGCCCTGCTGGCCGTCATGCACGAGCGCGGCACCACCGACGTCACCATGGAGGTCTCCAGCCACGCCCTGGGCCTCGGGCGCGTCGGCGGCGTCGGCTTCGCGGTCGGCGCGTTCACCAACCTCTCCCAGGACCACCTGGACTTCCACCCGGACATGGAGGACTACTTCCAGACCAAGGCCCGCCTGTTCGACGGCCGGGCCCGGCTGGAGGTGGTGTGCGTCGACGGCGAGTGGGGGCCGCGGCTGGTCAAGGACAGCACCGTCACGGTCGCCACCACCCGCGACGCCGACTGGACCGCGTCGGACCCCACCGTCACCGCCACCGGCGAGCAGTCCTTCACCGCGCACGGCCCCGGCGGCGCCCGGCTCGACGTCGAACTGGGCCTGCCCGGCGACTTCAACGTGGCCAACGCCCTGCTGGCCATCGCCTGCCTGCACGCCAGGGGCGTCCCGCTCGACGCCGTCCGCACCGGCCTGCGCGAGGTCCGGGTGCCGGGCCGGATGCAGCGCGTGGACGAGGGCCAGGACTTCACCGCCGTGGTCGACTACTCCCACAAGCCCGCCGCCGTCGCGCTGGCGCTCCGGGCCGTGCGGGCCCGCGCCACCGGCCGCGTCATCACCGTGCTGGGCTGCGGCGGCGACCGCGACACCGCCAAGCGCCCGCTGATGGGCCAAGAGGCCGCCCGGCGCAGCGACGTGCTGGTCGTGACCGACGACAACCCCCGCAGCGAGGACCCAGCGGCGATCCGGGAGGCCATGGTGCGCGGCGCCCTGGACGTCCCCGCCGACCAGCGGGGCGAGGTCGTCGAGATCGGCGACCGCCGCCGCGCCATCGAGCACGCCGTGTCCCTCGCGCGCCCCGGCGACGTGGTCGTCGTCGCGGGCAAGGGCCACGAGACCGGCCAGGAGGTCGCGGGTGTGGTCCACCCGTTCTCCGACGTCGAGGCACTGACCACCGCCATCCGGGGAGTTCTCCAGTGATCCCGCTGAGCCTGGCCGAGATCGCCGAGGTCGTCGGCGGCACCCTGCACAACGCCACCGGCGACGAGGTGGTGACCGGCTCCGTCGAGTTCGACACCCGCGAGGTCACCGAGGGCGGGCTGTTCCTGGCCCTGCCCGGCGAACGGGTCGACGGCCACGACTTCGCCGCCCAGGCCGTGGCACGGGGCGCGGCCGGCGTGCTCGCGGGCCGCCCCGTCGACGCGCCCGCCGTCATCGCGCCGCCGGTCACCGCTGCCGGCGGCAACGCCTACGTGCTGTCCGGCGACACCGACGGCGCGGGCGCGGCCGTGCTCGCCGCCCTGGCCAGGCTGGCCCGCCACGTCACCGACCGGCTCGCCGCGCAGACCGGGCTGACCGTCGTCGGCGTGACCGGCTCGTCCGGCAAGACCTCCACCAAGGACCTCATCGCGCAGGTGCTGGCCCCGCTGGGCCCGACCATCGCGCCGCCCGGGTCGTTCAACAACGAGCTGGGGCACCCGTGGACCGCGCTGCGCGCCACCGCGGACACCCGCTTCCTGGTGCTGGAGCTGAGCGCCCGCGGCCGCGGGCACATCGCCGCGCTGTGCCGGGTCGCCCCGCCGCGCGTCGGCGCCGTGCTCAACGTCGGCAGCGCCCACGTCGGCGAGTTCGGCTCCCGCGAGGGCATCGCGCAGGCCAAGGGCGAGCTGGTCGAGGCCCTGCCCGCCGACGGCGTGGCCGTGCTCAACGCCGACGACCCGCTGGTGGCCGGCATGGCCGGGCGCACCCGGGCCCGGGTCGTCCTGGTCGGCGAGAGCCCGAACGCGGCCGTGCGCGCCACCGACATCGCCCTCGACGAGCAGGCCCGCGCCTCGTTCACGCTGGTCGCGCCGCAGGGGCAGGCCCGCGTCCGGCTCGCCGTGCACGGCGCGCACCAGGTCGGCAACGCCCTGACCGCCGCCGCGATCGCGCTGGAGCTGGGCGCCACCCCGGAGCAGGTGGCCGAGGCCCTCGGCCGGGCGGAGCGGGTCTCCGCGCATCGCATGGCGGTCTCCGAACGTCCTGACGGCGTGACGGTCATCAACGACGCGTACAACGCCAACCCCGAATCGGTGCGCGCGGCGCTGAAGTCGCTGGCCACCATCTCCCGCGCCACCACCCCGGCGCGCCGCAGCTGGGCCGTGCTGGGCCCGATGGCCGAGCTGGGCGCGGACGCGGTCCGCGCGCACGACGAGATCGGCAGGCTCGCGGTCCGCCTGGACATCAACAAGCTGGTCGTGGTCGGCGACGACGCCCGCGCGATGCACCAGGGCGCGCACCTGGAAGGATCATGGGGCGAAGAAGCGATTCTGGTGCCGGACGTGGCGGCGGCCGCGGAGCTGCTGCGCGCCGAGGTGCGACCGGGTGACGTCGTGCTGGTGAAGGCATCCAACTCATACGGCCTGTGGCGGGTTGCCGAGGCCCTCCTGGAGGCGGTCAGCAAGTGAAGAGCATCCTCATCGCGGCGGCCATCGCGCTGATCGCGTCGATCATGCTGACGCCGTACCTGATCAAGATCTTCTCCCGCCAGGGCTTCGGCCAGGAGATCCGCGAGGAGGGCCCGCAGCACCACAAGACCAAGCGCGGCACGCCCACCATGGGCGGCGTGGCCATCCTGGTCGCGATGTGGGCCGGCTACCTCGGCGCGCACCTGGTCAACTCGATGTCGGCGTCCGCGCAGGACCAGACGCCCAGCGCGTCCGGCCTGCTGGTGCTGATGCTGACCACCTCGCTGGGCGTGGTCGGCTTCCTCGACGACTTCATCAAGATCCGCAAGCAGCGCAACCTGGGGCTGAACAAGACCGCGAAGCTGGTCGGCCAGTTCATCGCCACCATCATCTTCGCGGTCCTGGTCATCCAGTTCCCGAACAAGGACGGCATCACCCCCGCCTCGGTGAGCCTGTCGTTCGTGCGCGACATCGCCGTGGTGTCCTTCGGCATCGTCGGCTTCGTGGTGTTCTGCTACGCCGCGATCAGCGCCTGGTCCAACGCGGTCAACCTGACCGACGGCCTGGACGGCCTGGCCGGCGGCACGTCGGCGATGGTGCTGGGCACCTACGTGGTGATCAGCTTCTGGCAGTTCCGCTACAACTGCTCGAACCTGCTGGTGGCGGGCTGCTACGACGTGCGCGACCCGCTGGACCTGGCGCTGGTGGCCGCCGCCGCGATGGCCGGCTGCATCGGCTTCCTGTGGTGGAACGCCGCGCCCGCCAAGATCTTCATGGGCGACACGGGCTCGCTCGCGCTGGGCGGCCTGGTCGCCGGCCTGTCCATCACCACCCGCACCGAGCTGCTGATGGTCGTCATCGGCGGCCTGTTCGTGGTCGAGGCGCTGTCGGTGGTGCTCCAGGTCGCGGTGTTCCGCACGTCCCGGCGCCGGTTGTTCCGCATGGCGCCGTTCCACCACCACTTCGAGCTCGCCGGGTGGGCGGAAACCACGGTGATCATCCGGTTCTGGCTGCTCGCGGCCATGTGCTGCATGCTCGGCCTCGGCCTGTTCTACAGCGAGTGGCTGACCGCGGTCGGGAGCTGACGCATGGGTTTCCTCGCTGGGCGCCGCGTCCTCGTCGCGGGCGCGGGCGTCACCGGCCGGTCGGTGGTGGAGGCGCTGCTGGCGGCCGACGCCTCGTCGGTCACCGTCACCGACTCCTCCGCCGACCGCCTCGACGCCCTGGAGCAGCTCACGCCCGGCGTCACCGTGGCGCCGGGCCTGGTCGGGCCGCCCGCGGGCACCGACCTGGTGGTGACCAGCCCGGGCTGGCGGCCGGACAACCCGCTGCTGGCCGCCTCGGCCGCGGCCGGCGTGGAGGTGATCGGCGAGGTCGAGCTGGCCTGGCGGATGGGCCTGGAGCTGGCCGACCCGCCCGCGTGGCTCGCGGTGACCGGCACCAACGGCAAGACCACCACGGTCGGCATGCTGGAGTCGGTGCTGCGCGCGGCCGGCATCGACGCGGTGGCCTGCGGCAACGTCGGCCTGCCCGTGGTGGACGCGCTGCTGGCGGGCCGCCGGGTGCTGGCGGTCGAGCTGTCGAGCTTCCAGCTGTACTGGTCGCCGTCCGTGCGGCCGTTCGCGGGCGTGCTGCTCAACCTCGCCGAGGACCACCTGGACTGGCACGGCGGGTTCGCGGCCTACGCCGCGGCCAAGGCGGGCGTGCTCACCGGCGAGGTCGCCATCGGCGGCGTGGACGACCCGGTGGTGGCGGACCTGCTGGCGGCGGCCCCGGCGAGGACCCGCGTCGGCTTCACCCTCGGTGACCCCGCCGAGGGCCAGCTGGGCGTGCGCGGCGGGAAGCTGGTCGACCGGGCGTTCGGCGACGGCGCGGTGCTGCTCGACGCGGCCGAGGTCCGGCCCGCCGGGCCGCTCGGCGTGGCCGACGCGCTGGCCGCCGCCGCCCTCGCGCGGGCCCACGGCGTGGCCGCCGAGGCGGTCGCCGCCGGCCTGCGCGCCTTCCGGCCCGGCGCCCACCGCGCCGAGCTGGTCGCCGAGGCGGGCGGCATCACCTACGTCAACGACTCCAAGGCCACCAACCCGCACGCCGCCGAGGCGTCGCTGCGCGCCCACGACAGCGTGGTGTGGATCGCGGGCGGGCTGCTCAAGGGCGCGTCCGTGGACGAGCTGGTGCGCGCGCAGGCGCACCGGCTGCGCGGCGCGGTGCTGATCGGCGCCGACCGCGAGGCCATCGCCACCGCGCTGCACCGGCACGCGCCGGCCGTGCCGGTGGCCGTGCTCGACGGCGCGACCATGGCCGACGCGGTGCGCGCGGCCCGGTCCATGGCGCGACCCGGCGACGCGGTGCTGCTCGCCCCCGCGGCGGCCTCGATGGACATGTTCAGCGACTACGCCCACCGCGGCCAGGCGTTCGCCGAGGCCGTCCGAACACTGGTGAACCCGGGGTAGGTGCCGCCGGGATCACGTGCGCATCGCGCGACACGCGGCGGATTTTCGGGTTCTCCACCGGCAGGCGGGAGACGATGGGCGCATGACTGCGGTGGAACGGGCTCCGGTGGAGCGGCCGGCGCGTCCGCCCCGGCCGCGGCGGGCCGTGGCGGTGCGCACCTCGTTGACCGCGTGGCTCGGGCGGCCGCTGGCGGACTTCCACCTGCTGCTGGCGATCTTCGGCATGCTCACCGCGATCGGCCTGATCATGGTGCTGTCGGCGTCCGCGCCCGACGCGGTGGCGGTCGGCGAGTCGGCGTACAGCGTGTTCAAGAAGCAGCTGCTGTACGTGGGCGTCGGCGCGGTGATCTTCCTGGTCGTGCTGCGCATCCCGCTGCGGACGGTCCGGCACGTCAGCACCACGGCCATGCTCGTCTGCCTGATCATGCTCGGCCTGGTGCTGACCCCGCTGGGCACGTCCCACTACGGCGCGCAGTCGTGGTTCACCGTCGGGTCCATCTCGCTCCAGCCGATCGAACCGGCCAAGCTGGCGCTCGCGCTGTGGGGCGCGCACGTGCTGGTCACCAAGCGCGCGCTGCTCAACCAGTACCGGCACCTGCTGGTGCCGGTGGTGCCGGTGGCGCTGCTGCTGTTCGCGCTGGTCATGCTGCAACCCGACCTCACCGGCACGATCACCCTGGGCGTGGTGCTGCTCAGCCTGCTGTGGTTCGTGGGCGCGCCGATGCGGCTGTTCGGCGTGATCATCACCGGCGCGGTGACCGCGGCGGCGGTGTTCGCCATCACCGCGGCCTACCGGATGGACCGCCTGCGGTCGTTCCTCAACCCGGAGGAGGACCCGACCGGCTCCGGCCTCCAGTCGCTCCAGGCGCTGTACGCGCTGGCCGAGGGCGGGTTCTTCGGCAAGGGCCTGACCAACGGCAGCTCCAAGTGGCGCTACCTGCCCAACGTGCACAGCGACTTCATCTTCGCCGTGATCGGCGAGGAGCTGGGCTTCATCGGCTGCCTGGTGGTGCTGGGGCTGTTCGCGCTGCTGGCCGTGGTCGGCCTGCGGATCGCCGCGCGCAACACCGACCCGTGGATCCGCATGGTGGCCGCGACGCTGACGGTGTGGCTGGTCGCGCAGGCCGCGATCAACATCGGCTACGTGGTCCGGCTGCTGCCGGTCACCGGCATCACGCTGCCGATGATCTCCTCCGGCGGCACGTCGGTGGTGACGACCATGGTGGTGTTCGCCATCCTGGCCAGCTGCGCCCGCCACGAGCCGGAGGCGGTGTCCGCGCTGCGCTCGCTGGGCCCCGGCCGGGTCGGCGGCGTGCTCAAGCTGCCCGCGCCCGAGGCGTACAAGCCGCCGCCCCGCAGGCGGCCGTCCCGGCCCTCGCCGCCGCCGCGCGGGCGCAAGGCCGCACCGCCGCCGGTGGACGAAAGGCGGATGGCCGGCCGTCACGCTCCGCCGTCGGAGTACCGTCGTCGCGAATCCCGCAAGGCCGGCCAGGACCGCGACGTGCGGTCCCGGCGCCGTGACGGGCGATAGCGCCAAAGCCATTCCCAGACGGTTCTCGACGCGAGGAGGAAGTGCGTGACCGGGGTTCCCCAGCAGGCCGGACCGTGCGTGGTGGTCGCCGGAGGCGGCACCGCCGGGCACATCGAGCCCGCCTTGGCCCTGGCCGACGCGGTGATGCGGCTGCGGCCCGACGCGCGCGTGGTCGCGCTGGGCACGGAGCGCGGCCTGGAGACCAGGCTCGTGCCCGCCCGCGGCTACCCGCTGGAGCTGATCCCGCCCGTGCCGATGCCGCGCAAGCCGACGCCCGACCTGCTCAAGCTGCCGCTGCGGGTGCGCGGCGCGGTCAAGCAGACCCGGGACGTGCTCGACCGCGTCGGCGCGGACGTGGTGGTCGGCTTCGGCGGCTACGTGGCGCTGCCCGCGTACCTCGCCGCGCGCGGCCGGGTGCCGATCGTGGTGCACGAGGCCAACGCCAAGGCCGGCCTGGCCAACAAGGTCGGCGGGAAGTTCGCCGCGCGCGTCGCGGCCGCCGTGCCCGACTCCGGCCTGACCGACGCGGAGATCATCGGCATCCCGCTGCGCCACTCGATCACCTCGCTCAACCGGGCGGCGCTGCGGCAGCAGGCCCGCGCCCACTTCGGCCTCCACCCGACCGCGCCGGTGCTGCTGGTGTTCGGCGGCTCGCAGGGCGCGCGGTCGATCAACAACGCGGTGTCCGCGGCGGCGCCCGCGTTCGCGCAGGCCGGGATCGGCGTGCTGCACGCGCACGGGCCGAAGAACACCGTGGCGGTGCAGTCGGTGCCGGGCGCGCCGCCGTACGTGCCCGTGCCCTACCTGGAGCGGATGGACCTGGCGTACGCGGCGGCGGACGCGGTGCTGTGCCGGTCGGGCGCGATGACCGTGGCCGAGGTGTCCGCGGTCGGCCTGCCCGCGGTGTTCGTGCCGCTGCCGATCGGCAACGGCGAGCAGGCGCTCAACGCGGGCCCGGTGGTGTCCGCCGGCGGTGCCGTGCTGGTGCCCGACGAGCAGCTGAGCCCGGAGTGGGTGGTCGACAACGTGGTGCCGCTGGTGGCCGACCGCAACCGGCTGGCCGCGATGACCGCGGCGACGCTGGGCACCGGGCACCGCGAGGCCGACGAGGTGCTGGCCCGCATCGTGCTGGACGTGATCCGGAAGTGACGGCCGGGGTGGGCGCGGGAAGATCGGGTTCGGCTTGGAGGGCGTGGTGAGCGACGTGTTGGAGCGGGTGCACCTGGTCGGCATCGGCGGCGCGGGCATGAGCGGCATCGCGCGCATCCTGCTCGCGCGCGGCGCGCAGGTGTCCGGCTCGGACGCCAAGGACTCCCGCACCGTGCTCGCGCTGCGGGCCCAGGGCGCGGCCGTCGCGGTCGGCCACGACGGCGCGAACCTCGACCAGCTCCCCGGCGGCCCCACCGCGGTCGTGGTGTCCACCGCGATCCGCGAGGACAACCCGGAGCTGGTCGCGGCGCGCGAGCGCGGGGTGACCGTGCTGCGCCGCGCCGAGGCGCTGGCCGCGCTGATGGTCGGCCACCGGGTCGCCTGCGTCGCGGGCACGCACGGCAAGACGTCGACCACCTCGATGCTCACCGTCGCGCTCCAGCACTGCCGGGTGGACCCGTCGTTCGCCATCGGCGGCGACCTCAACGAGTCCGGCGCCAACGCCCACCAGGGCACCGGCGGCGTCTTCGTCGCCGAGGCCGACGAGAGCGACGGGTCGTTCCTGTGCTTCTCGCCGTCGGTCGCGGTGGTGACCAACGTCGAGGCCGACCACCTGGACCACCACGGCACCGTCGAGGCGTACGTGGCGGTGTTCGACTCCTTCCTGCAGCGCATCGAGCCGGACGGCGTGCTGGTGGTGTGCGCGGACGACCCCGGCTCGGCGGCGCTGGCCGAGCGGGCCGCGAAGCTGGGCGTGCGGGTGCGGCCCTACGGCCGCGCGGCGACCGGCCCGGGCGCGGCCCGCGTGGTCGACTACCAGCCCGAGGGCGGCGGCGGCCTGGTGAAGGTCGAGCTGGCCGCGGGCGCCGAGGGCGGTGCCGACGGCGCGGTGCTGGAGGTCCGGGTCGCGGTGCCCGGCGAGCACATGGCGGGCAACGCGGTCGCCGCCCTGCTGGCCGCGCTGGAGCTGGGCGCGGACCCGGCGGGCGTGCTGGAGGGCCTGGCCGCGTTCGGCGGGGTGCGCAGGCGGTTCGAGTTCAAGGGCCGCGCGGCGGGCGTGCGGGTCTACGACGACTACGCCCACCACCCCACCGAGGTGGCCGCCCAGCTCACCGCCGCCCGGCCGGTGGCCGGCGAGGGCAGGCTGGTCGTGGTCTTCCAGCCGCACCTGTACTCGCGGACCCGGCTGTTCGCCGACGAGTTCGGCGCCGCGCTCGCCCTGGCCGACGAGGTGGTCGTGCTCGACGTCTACGGCGCGCGCGAGGACCCGCAGCCGGGCGTGACCGGCGCGCTGGTCGCCGAGCGGGTGCCGCTGGCCGAGGGCCGCGTGCACTACGAGCCGTCGTTCGACCGGGTGCCCGCGCTGGTCGCGGGCCTGGTCGGGGACGGCGACGTGGTGGTCACCATGGGGGCGGGCGACGTGACCGTGCTCGGCCCGGAGATCATCGGCGAGCTGGACCGCGCGTGAGCACGAGGACGGCGCGTCGTCGCCCGGCGGCCGCACCGCGGCGGCGGCCGGTGCGCCGCGCCCCGTCCCGGCGCACGGTGGTCCGCAGGCGGCTGGTCGCGATCCTCGTCATGACCGTCGTCACGGCGGTGGTGTGCGCGGTGTGGTTCACGCCCGTGCTCGGCGTCCGCGAGGTCGAGGTGCGCGGCGTGGTCGAGATGACCGAGGTGCAGGTCCTCGAAGCGGCCGCGATCGAGCCGGGCACCCCGCTGGTGCGGGTGGACACCGAGGCGGTGGCCGCGCGGGTGCGCGAGCTGCGCCGGGTGGCCGGGGTGCGGGTGGAGCGCGTGCTGCCCGGCTCGGTGCGGCTGACCGTGGACGAGCGCGACCCGGTCGGCGTGGTCCTCGCCGGCGACGGCGCGCACCTGGTGGACGCCACCGGCCGCGACTACGCCACGGTGGCGCAGCCGCCCGCCGGGCTGCCGGAGCTCAAGGCGTCCGGCGCCGCGCTGGACGCCGCTGTGGGCGTGGTCACGCAGCTGCCCGAAGCGCTGCGGCGCGAGGTGCTGGTCGTCACCGCCGGGTCGCCGTCGGGCGTGCGGCTGACCCTGAGCGCGGGCCGCGAGGTCCGCTGGGGCTCGGTGGCCGACAGCCCGCGCAAGGCCGCCGTGCTGGAGGTCCTGCTGACCCGCGAGGGCGAGGTGTTCGACGTCTCCAGCCCGGAGCTGCCGACCGTCTCGTGAAACCCGCCACAGCGCGGGACGCGGAAAGCGCGCGCGGGGACGGTGCCCGGGCGGCGATACTGCCGCGGTGAGCAGCGACGTGGGGGACGACCGGGTCGAGGTGCCGTTCTCCGGGGACGAGCGGACCCTGTTGAACGCGTTCCTGGACTACCTGCGCGGGACGATCGGGTTCAAGTGCGCCGGCCTGTCCGATGAGCAGGCACGGAGGTCGTTGCTGCCCTCGCGGCTCAACACCGCCGCCGGGGTGGTCAAGCACCTGCGGTGGGTGGAGAACTACTGGTTCCAGGTCGTGCTCGGCGGAAAACCGAGCCTGGCGCCCTACACAGGGGAGGATCCGGACGCGGATTGGCGGGTCGAGCCGGGTGAGACGATCTCCGGTCTGCTGGCCGACTACGCTTCGGAGTGCGCGGCGAGCCGGGAACTCGTCGCGGGGCTCGACCTCGACCACGAGGTCGCGTTCCGCGGGGGAGAACGGCTTTCCACGCGCTGGGTGCTGATCCACCTGATCGAGGAAACGGGTCGGCACGCGGGACACCTGGACGTGGTGCGGGAACTGCTCGACGGGGTAACAGGCGAGTAGTGACCCCTCACCCGGTCAGGACACGACACGGCGTGGCTGCTGGACCGAGGCATTCCCGGTGCATAACGTCCAGCAGGAACATACGGGGTTGACATAACTCTCTACCTCTGGTTGAGGGTTTCAATCCGGGTGGTGATCCGTCCGGGTGTGACACCGGTGGTCATCCACTCCAGCACATGAGCACGGACACGATCAGGAAGGCGGACCGATGACGCCCCCGCACAACTACCTCGCGGTGATAAAGGTCGTCGGCATCGGCGGTGGCGGCGTGAACGCCGTCAACCGCATGATCGAGGTCGGGCTCAAGGGCGTCGAGTTCATCGCGGTGAACACCGACGCCCAGGCTCTGCTGATGTCGGACGCCGACGTGAAGCTCGACATCGGCCGCGAACTGACCCGCGGTCTCGGCGCCGGCGCCAACCCGGAGGTCGGCCACAAGGCCGCCGAGGACCACCGGGAGGAGATCGAGGAGGTCCTCAAGGGCGCGGACATGGTGTTCGTCACCGCCGGCGAGGGCGGCGGCACGGGCACCGGCGGCGCGCCCGTGGTGGCCTCGATCGCCCGCAAGCTCGGCGCGCTGACCATCGGCGTGGTGACGCGGCCGTTCTCGTTCGAGGGCAAGCGGCGCGCGAAGCAGGCCGAGGAGGGCATCCAGGCGCTGCGCAACGAGTGCGACACGCTCATCGTCATCCCCAACGACCGGCTGCTCCAGCTCGGCGACATCGGCGTCTCGCTGATGGACGCGTTCCGGTCGGCGGACGAGGTGCTGCTCTCCGGTGTGCAGGGCATCACCGACCTGATCACCACGCCCGGTCTGATCAACCTCGACTTCGCCGACGTGAAGTCGGTCATGTCCGGGGCGGGCAGCGCCCTGATGGGCATCGGCTCGGCGCGCGGCGAGGGCCGGGCGGTGCAGGCCGCCCAGAAGGCCATCAACTCGCCCCTGCTGGAGGCGTCCATGGAGGGCGCCCACGGCGTGCTGCTGTCGATCGCCGGCGGCAGCGACCTGGGGCTGTTCGAGATCAACGAGTCGGCGTCGCTGGTCCAGGAGGCCGCGCACCCCGACGCGAACATCATCTTCGGCACGGTGATCGACGACTCCCTCGGCGACGAGGTGCGGGTGACCGTGATCGCGGCCGGCTTCGACAGCGGTGGGCCGACCCACAAGAAGCTGGAGCCGCAGGCGCTGGCCGGGCCGCCGCGCGGCAACCCGGTCGCCACGGCGACCGCGGGTGAGCTGTCCGCGCAGCCCGCCGGCATGGCGCAGCCCACCGTGCCCGCGGTGCAGCCGGTGCAGGCCGAGCAGGCGCAGGTCGTCCCGCAGCGGCCGTCCGTGCCGCAGCAGCCCCAGCCGGGCCAGGGCAACGGCCAGTCGCCCTACACCCAGTCCCACGCCCAGCCGTCCCACACCCAGCCGCACGCCCAGTCCCAGCCGGGCGTCCCCCGCCCCCTGTCCCCGGGCCTGTCCGGCACCGGCGGCAGCCTGCCCAACCGCGCCGTCCCCGTCACCGACGACCCCGACGACGAGGTGGACGTCCCCCCCTTCATGCGCCGCTGACCCCCTAAAACCCGCGCGTGTCATGCCTCCAACACCGGCGTGTCATGCACTCAGACCCGGCGTGTCATGCCTCCAGGCCCGGCGTGTCATGCATTCAGCACCCCCGAGTTCTGCGTTCCGGCCCCGGCCGGATCGGCGGGCCGGAGGCGCGAGTGCAGGACTCGGCGGGCCTGAGCGCATGACACGCGAGGTCTGGAGGCATGACACGCCGGTGTTGAGCGCATGACACGCGGGGGCTGAGTGCATGACACGCGGGTCTGGGAAGCTTGGGGGGTGCGGATCCGTCGTGTTGTGACCACGCGTGAGGGTGGCGTTTCCAAGCCGCCGTATGAGTCGTTCAACCTGGGTGACCACGTGGGGGACGACCCGGCGGCCGTCGCGGCCAACCGGGAGCGGCTCGCCGGGGGGATCGGGCTCGGGGCGGAGCGGCTGGTGTGGATGGAGCAGGTGCACGGGCGCACGGTCGGCGTGGTCGACGGGCCCGTGGACGGGCCGCTGGAGGCCACCGACGCCGTGGTCACCCGGGAGCCGGGGCTGGGGCTGGTCGTGCTGACCGCCGACTGCGTGCCGGTGCTGATGGGCGACCCCGAGGCGGGGGTGGTCGCGGCCGTGCACGCCGGGCGCGTCGGGGCGCGCGTGGGCGTGGTGCCGGCGGCGCTGGGGCGGATGGTCGAGCTGGGTGCCGAGCCCGGGCGGGTCGAGGTGCTGCTGGGGCCCGCCGTGTGCGGGCAGTGCTACGAGGTGCCTGCCGACATGCGGGCCGACGTCGAGAAGCACCTGCCGGGCAGCGCGAGCAGGACCAGGTCCGGCAAGCCCGCGCTCGACCTGCGGGCCGGGCTGTGGCAGCAGCTCGCCGACGCCGGGGTCGGCCGGATCGGGGTCGACCCGCGCTGCACCGTGGAGGAGAAGTCGCTGTTCAGCCACCGGCGGGACCCGGGGACCGGGCGGCTCGCGGGTGTCATCTGGGTGGAGGCGTGAGATCGGTGACCAGGGGACGCGGGAGGACCGGGGGACGTGTGGGCCGGTCGGCGGTGGAGCGGTGAACCGGCGCGAGGAGCTGGCGCTGTCGCTGGCCGAGGTGCGCGAGCGGGTGGCCGGGGCGTGCGCGGCCGCCGGGCGGTCGGTCGACGAGGTCGGCCTGCTGGCGGTGACCAAGACCTTCCCGGCCGAGGACGTGGCGCTGCTCCACGACCTCGGGCTCACCGAGTTCGCCGAGAACCGCGACCAGGAGGCATCCCGCAAGGTCCGCGAGTTCGCCGAGCTGCGACCCGGCGCGCGGGTCCGCTGGCACATGGTCGGCTCGCTCCAGCGGAACAAGGCCCGCTCGGTCCTGGGCTGGGCCGACCGGGTCGACACGGTCGACTCGACCCGCCTCGCCGACGCCCTCGCCAAGGCGGCCACGCGACCGGTCGACGTGCTGGTCCAGGTCAGCATCGACGGTGACGCGGCGCGCGGCGGGTACCCGATCGGTGACCTGCCGCGACTGGCCGACTACGTAGCACGATCGGATGAACTTGTTTTGAGAGGTGTGATGACCGTCGCACCCCTTGGGATGTCTCCGGAGCAGGCGTTTGCTGCTCTGTATCAAGCGGTAACCCGCTTGCGGGACGATCATCCCGATGCCACCGTGATCTCGGCGGGGATGAGCGGTGACCTGGAAGATGCCATTGCACACGGTTCCACGTGCGTGCGTGTCGGAACAGCGTTGCTGGGCAGCCGGAGACTAGCCTCCCCGTAACTGTCCGGAACCTCTGGGGCGGCCGCGACGTCCTTGCGGTTAGGGATCATCGGCGGAGGAAGGGCTTGGGCATGAGCGGGTTTCACAAGCTGAAGGCCTACTTCGGGATGGTTCCCGCCGAGTACGCCGACGACCCCGACGCCTACGACGGAGACCGCCGCTACTCGGACTACCGGTCCGACTACGCCGATGCCGAGGACTACGAGCCGTACCCGGAGCAGCGCAACGGCCGCCGCCGCTCGTTCAGCGGCTACCGCGGCGAGCTGGAGGAGGCCGACGACTACGAGCCCGAGCGCGGCGCCCGGTCGCGCCGGCCCTGGACCCCGGAGACCCACGGCTCGCTGGCCGTGGAGCCGCAGCGCGAGCCGGTCGGCAGGCCGCGACCGGCCGTGGAGCCGGCGCCCCACCCGCTGGGGCGCATCACCACGCTGCACCCGCGCAGCTACAACGAGGCGCGGACCATCGGCGAGCACTACCGCGACGGCACCCCGGTGATCATGAACCTCACCGACATGGACGACGCGGACGCCAAGCGGCTGGTCGACTTCGCGGCGGGCCTCGCGTTCGCGCTGCGCGGCTCGATCGACAAGGTCACCAACAAGGTGTTCCTCCTCTCACCCCCCAACATCGACGTGACGGCGGAGGACCGGAGGCGACTCGCGGAGGGCGGGTTCCTCAACCGGGACTGAGTGGTGGCACAGTTGACGGTGTGGATGCGCTGTGGCTCGTGGTCTACTACGTGTTGTTCTCGTTCTGGGTGCTGCTCACGGCGCGTGTCGTGGTGGAGCTCGTGCGCAGTTTCGCCAGGGGATGGCGGCCTGCGGGCGGGGTCGCGGTGGCCCTGGAGACCGTCTACACGGTGACCGACCCCCCGGTCCGCCTGCTGCGTCGGCTCATCCCGACCGTGCGGATCGGCGGCATCGGTCTGGACTTGTCCATTATTGTGCTGTTGCTGGTCGTTATCATTCTGATGCGAGTAGCCGATCCCAGGTGAGGGGACCAGGGATGTCCACAGCCCAGGAGTGCGTGAGGTGATCTGATGCCGTTGACCCCCGCGGACGTGCACAACGTCGCGTTCAGCAAGCCGCCGATTGGCAAGCGGGGCTACAACGAGGACGAGGTGGACGCATTCCTCGACCTGGTTGAGGGCGAACTGGCCCGCCTGATCGAGGAGAACAACGACCTGCGCCAGCAGGTCGAGCAGCTCGACCAGCAGGTCGAGACCGCGCGAGCCGACCTCGAGGACGCGCGGGCCAAGCTCGCCGCGGGCGTCGGTGCGACGCGGGTGGACGAGCCGCGCAGGCTCGCCCCGGTGCCGCCCCCCTCGGCGCTCGAGCAGACGTCCCCCGGCGGTGGTGGCGACCACCACGTGCAGGCCGCCAAGGTGCTCGGCCTGGCCCAGGAGATGGCCGACCGGCTCACCGGCGAGGCCAAGGCCGAGGCGGACGGGATGCTGTCGGAGGCCCGGACCAAGTCCGAGCAGCTGCTGTCGGAGGCGCGCGCCAAGGCCGACACCATGGTCAACGAGGCGCGCACGCGTGCCGAGACCATGCTGAACGACGCCCGGACCCGCGCCGAGACGCTGGAGCGGCAGGCCAGGGAGAAGGCCAGCGCGCTCGACCGCGACGCGCAGCGCAAGCACGCCGAGGTGATGGGGAACATCACCCAGGAGAAGAACACGCTCGAGAAGCAGATCGACAAGCTGCAGACGTTCGAGCGCGAGTACCGGACCAGGCTCAAGACCATGCTGGAGTCGTCGCTGCGCGACCTGCAGGACCGCGGTCCCGCCGCGCCGTCCGACGGGCGCCAGCAGGGCGGGTACACGTTCGGGGCGCGCGCCGAGGCGGGCTGACCGGTCGGTTCGGTTCGAGAGCGGTGCCGGGGCAGGGGTCGGTGCCGGTTGGTGCGCACGGGGGCGCGCCGATCGGGTCGGGCCGTGCCGCCGGCGTCGCTGATCTAGTCTGCTGCACGTGCTGTACATAGTCCTGCTGCTGGTGCTGGCGGCGCTGGGGTTCCTCGTACCCGCGCTGACCAGCGCCCAGACCCACTGGGCCTGGTTGTCGGTGGGTGCCAGCGGGGCCGCGGCCGTGGTCCTGGTGCTCGACTGGTGGTTCCGCCGCCGGTCGAGCACCCCGGCCGGTGCTGCTGGTGCCGGAGGTGCCGGGCGGGGCGGGCAACAGGTTAGCGCTGTTGATCTTCAGGACCGCCCCGAGGGGGCGGGTGACGCCCCGAGTTCACCCGATCAGGGGGATGATGAGGGCGTCGAGCCGGTTGATCAGGCCGGTGCCGCGGAGTCCGGGGAGCCGGCAGGGGGCGCGGCGGCCGCGGAGCGCGCGGAGGCCGCGGAGCCCGGCGAAGAGGACACGGACGCGGCGGATTCGCTGGTCGTGACCGATCTCACCGACGAGGTCCGGGTGCTGGACGAGCGGCCCCGGTACCACCTGGCCGACTGCGCCTGGCTCGGGGCGCGGGCTTCGCTGGGGCTGCCGATCAACGAGGCCCGCCAGCTGGGGTTCACGCCGTGCGCGGTGTGCCGGCCGGACTCGGTGCTCGCGGGGCGCAAGCGGGCCGCGGGTGCGGGCGGGGGCGGGGACGGCGGGTCGGGCTGAGCGGGGTTCCAGGCCGAACCGATTTGCCCCGTTCGGCTACCCTTGGTGGTAGCACGGCGTTGATCCGGCCATCACCGGGGAGCTTCCGGAAGAACGGGCCCGGCGGGCCCCAGTAGAACCGGACGGGTGCGGCCCGTCACAGCCGTTCAACGAGTGGCCAGTGCGCTCGCGCCCTGGCAAGCGAGGTGGTACCGCGGTGCGCCCGGTCGGCGCGTCGTCCTCGTGAGCCGGATGCACGCGAGCGAGGAGTCGCACGATGGCCTACCCGAAGGCAGGCGAGGGTTCGGTCCCCTCCCAGCCGTCCTTCCCCGCCCTGGAAGAGGGCGTGCTCGACTTCTGGAAGTCCGACGGGACGTTCCAGGCGTCGATCGACGCCCGGCCGGCGGGGGACAACGGGTCCAACGAGTTCGTCTTCTACGACGGCCCGCCGTTCGCCAACGGCCTGCCGCACTACGGCCACCTGCTCACCGGTTACGTCAAGGACGTCGTCCCGCGCTACCAGACCATGCGCGGCAAGCACGTCGAGCGCCGGTTCGGCTGGGACACCCACGGGCTGCCCGCCGAGGTGGAGGCCGAGAAGCAGCTCGGGTTCTCGTCCAAGAGCGAGATCGAGGCGTTCGGCATCGAGAAGTTCAACGAAGCCTGCCGCGCGTCGGTGCTCCAGTACACCGACCAGTGGCGCGACTACGTGACCCGGCAGGCCCGCTGGGTGGACTTCGACAACGACTACAAGACGCTCGACCTGGACTACATGGAAAGCGTCATGTGGGCCTTCAAGACCCTGTGGGACAAGGGCCTGGTCTACGAGGGCTTCCGCGTGCTCTGGTACTGCTGGCGCTGCGAGACGCCGCTGTCCAACACCGAGACCAAGATGGACGACACCTACCGGGACCGGCAGGACCCGGCGGTGACGGTCGGCCTGCGCCTGGAGACCGGCGAGCTGGCCCTGGTGTGGACGACGACCCCGTGGACGCTGCCGTCCAACCTCGCGGCCGCGGTTCACCCGGACGTGGACTACGTGGTGGTCGAGTCCGGTGGCGAGCGGTACCTGCTCGCCGAGGCCCGCGTGGCGGCGTACGCGCGGGAGCTGGGCGAGGAGCCGCCGGTGGTGGCCCGGTACCGCGGGTCCGAGCTGGTGGGGCGGAAGTACCGGCCCCCGTTCGACTTCTTCGTGGGGCGCGAGAACGCGCACCAGGTGCTGGCCGCCGACTACGTCACCACCGAGGACGGCACGGGCATCGTGCACATCGCCCCGGCGTTCGGCGAGGAGGACAAGGCCGTCACGGACGCGGCCGGCATCGAGGTCGTGGTGCCGGTCGACGCGCACGGCCGGTTCACCGCGGAGGTGCCGCCGTACGAGGGCCTGCAGGTCTTCGAGGCGAACAAGCCGATCATCAAGGACCTGCGGGACGCCGGCCTGCTGCTGCGCCACGAGACCTACGACCACCCGTACCCGCACTGCTGGCGGTGCGACAACGCGCTGATCCAGCGCGCGGTGTCGTCGTGGTTCGTCGCGGTGACGCGGTTCCGCGACCGGATGGTCGAGCTGAACCAGCAGATCAACTGGGTGCCCGGGCACATCCGCGACGGCCAGTTCGGCAAGTGGCTGGAGAACGCCCGCGACTGGAACATCTCGCGCAACCGGTTCTGGGGGTCGCCGATCCCGGTGTGGGTGTCGGACGACCCGGCCTACCCGCGCGTGGACGTGTACGGCTCGCTGGACGAGCTGGAGCGGGACTTCGGGGTGCGGCCCGCCGACCTGCACCGGCCGGCGATCGACGCGCTGGTGCGGCCGAACCCGGACGACCCGACGGGTCGCTCGGTGATGCGGCGCGTGCCGGAGGTGCTGGACTGCTGGTTCGAGTCCGGGTCGATGTCGTTCGCCCAGGTGCACTACCCGTTCGAGAACCGCGAGTGGTTCGAGGACCACTACCCGGGCGACTTCATCGTCGAGTACAACGGGCAGACGCGCGGGTGGTTCTACACCATGCACGTGCTGGCGACGGCGCTGTTCGACCGGCCGGCGTTCCGGAACTGCGTGGCGCACGGGATCGTGCTCGGGGACGACGGGCAGAAGATGTCCAAGTCCCGGCGGAACTACCCGGACGTGAACGAGGTGTTCCTGCGGGACGGGTCCGACGCCATGCGGTGGTTCCTCATGGCTTCGCCGATCCTGCGTGGCGGGGACCTGGTGGTCACGGAGCGGGGGATCAGGGACGCGGTGCGGCAGGCCGTGCTGCCGTTGTGGAACACCTGGTACTTCCTGGCTTTGTACGCCAATGCCGAGGGGGTCGAGGGGACTTGGCGGACTGATTCTTCGCACGTGCTGGACCGGTACGTGCTGGCCAAGACGCATGATCTGGTCGTTTCGGTCCAGGCGCAGTTGGACGCCTATGACGTGTCCGGGGCTTGTGGTTCCATCCGGGATTTCCTGGAGGTGCTGACCAACTGGTACGTGCGGCGGTCGCGGGGGCGGTTCTGGGCCGGTGAGCAGGATGCCGTCGACACGTTGCACACCGTGCTGGAGGTCGTTTGCCGGGTTGCCGCGCCGTTGTTGCCTCTGACGGCCGAGGTGGTGTGGCGCGGGTTGACAGGGGGGCGGTCGGTTCACCTGACCGACTGGCCCTCGGCGGCTGATCTGCCTGCTGACGACGCGTTGGTGGCCGCCATGGACAAGGTCCGGCAGGTTGCTTCCACGGCGTTGTCGTTGCGGAAGGCGAACCGGCTGCGGGTGCGGTTGCCGTTGGCCGGGTTGGTGATCGCGGCGCCTGATGCGGCGGTGTTGGAGCCTTTTGCGGAGGTCCTGCGGGACGAGGTCAACGTGAAGTCGGTTTCGTTGACCTCGGACGTGGAGGCTCACGGGCACTTCCAGTTGGCGGTGAACGCCCGGGTGGCCGGGCCCCGGTTGGGGCCTTCGGTGCAGAAGGTCATCAAGGCCGTCAAGGCCGGGGATTGGGCTGAGGTCTCCGGGCGGGTGGTGGCTGCCGGGATCGAGTTGCTGCCGGAGGAGTACGAGCAGCGGTTGGTGGCTCGGGACCAGGGGGCTACGGCGGCTTTGCCCGCCAACAGCGGGTTGGTGGTTCTGGATACCCTCGTTACCGAGGAGTTGGCTGCGGAGGGGGTGGCCCGGGATCTGGTCCGGGTGGTGCAGCAGGCTCGCAAGGATGCCGGGTTCGAGGTTTCCGATCGGATCTCGTTGACGTTGGAGCTGCCCGAGGGGGTTGAGGTTGCGGTTCGGTCTTTCGAGGACTTCGTGAAGGCCGAGACGTTGGCCGATTCGGTCGTTTACGGGGTCGTTGGTGCTGGCGATGGCACCGTCGCCGAAGGTGTGGTGGGTGAAGGCCAGAAGGTGCGTGTCGCGGTGGCGCGGGCCTGATTCTGGTTGTTTTCCGGTGCTTTCGTCCGGCTCGATTTGACATGGGGCCCTTACGAGCGCCGGAGGCAGGCCGCAGCCGGCAGGCACGGCGGGGAAAAGCGTCCCGCCGAGCCTGCCGGCTCCGACCAGCCTATGGCACTCGAACCCATGTCAAATCGGGCCTCGTCGGCCTCCACCGGCTCCAGCCCACTCCCCCCAACCCGGCGTGTCATGCGTTGGGTCCGGGCGTGTCATGCGTTGGGCACCGGCGTGTCATGCGCTCAGGTCGGGCGTGTCATGCGTTGAAGCCGCGCGAGTCGAACGTTCGGACCCGTCGTGTCGAACGTTCCGGACCCCCGAGTTCTACGTTCAGCACCGGCGTGTCCTCCACTGGGGCATCGCGTGTCCTCCGGTCCGGCACCGCGTGTCCTCCACTCGGGCACCTCGTGATGTGCACACGAGTGGGTGAGATGTGGGTCAGAGGAGGTCTTCCTCGGCCAGGTGTTGGCGGAGGGTGTTGAGGCACCTGCCTCGGGTTGGGCCGATCGAGCCCCTGGGCATGGAGAGGGCTTCGGCTACCGCCCGGTACTCCGCGCGGCCCGCCAGGACGGTGAGGCGGAGGAGTTCCTGGCACTTGCGCGTCATCCTGCCGAACGCCTGCCAGAGGCGGCGGTCGCGGTCGTCCCTCAGGGCTTCGGTTTCCGGTAGCCAGCGGTCGTCCGGCATGTCCAGGGCCGAGTCCGTGGAGAGGGCTGGTCTGCCGTTGAGCTCGCGCCAGGCCCGTTGGGACTCGCGGCGGGTGGCGACTATCAGCCAGCCGGCTACTGCGCGGGGTTCCTGTAGGCGGTCGAGGTGTCGCAGGAGGCTCAGCCAGACCGTCTGGACCACGTCTTCCGCGGTTGTGCGGTCCAGGCCGTTGCCGCGGGCTATGTGCCAGACCAGCGGGGTGAGTTCGGTGATCAGGGCGTCCAGTGCTTCTCGGGAGCCTGCTTTTGCGGCTATGACCAGTGCCGCCTGGCGGTCGTGGGGGGAGGGGGCCTGCGCCATGATCGCGGCCACGCCCAGTTCGTCCGGGGTCGGGTCCTCGGGGATGGCCTCGGACAGCTCCGCCCGGAGGTGGTCCAGCCGGGGGTCCAGCTCATCGGTCATCTCGTCCCCTTCCCACGACCTCGCACTCGGCGCTCCTCGTTGCCGACCTGCTTGCTGATCTGCGACCTCGCCTCTGACACGTACCTGCGCACCGACGCGCGCCGACAGCCCAGCACCTCGGCGATCTCGTCGTCGCCGAAGTCCCAGAACCGCAGCACGAGCGCGGTGCGCAGCTGGTCCGGCAGACCGGCCACGGCCGTGAGCGTGCTGGTCAGCTCGTGCCACGCCTCGGGGTCCCGGTGCCGGGGCACCAGGACCTGGTACGTGCTCCGCCGACGGGCCACGAGCTCGTCGGTCACCTCGCCCGGGCGCTCCCAGCGGCGCGCCTGGTCGACCAGGAGGTTGCGGATCACCCGTACCAGCCAAGCACGCCTGGACGCGGCCGCGATCAGGGGCCAGTTGCGCCACGCGCTGACGAACGCCTCCTGCACCGCGGACTCGTGGTCCAGGTGCGGTGACATCACCGCCGCGAAGCGGAACAGGCGCGTGCGCTCGCGGTGGTAGAAGTCGGTGAAGGCGGCCGCGTGGTCGTCGGGGTCTTCCGGCGTCACGAACCCTCCCCCCTCGTGGTCTGCGCCCGGTAACGGTTAGACGGGCGAGACCTCGGGTTGTGGAGGAAATCCGGTCAGACGCTCCTCTTCGCCGCCGCGCGCAGCAACCTGACCCAGGGAGACCACCTGTTCGGGTGAACTGGTGGGTGGCCTGCGGCGCGGGCGGCGTTGTCCAGGAGGTCTTCCAGCAGGGCGTCGTGCAGCCAGCGGATGGCCAGGGGCCAGCCGAGGCGGGCCCACCCGTACGTGTGACCCACGATGGTGTGGCGCAGGCCCTCCGGCACGGCTTCGAAGGTGTGGGTGCCGGTGATGCCCACGCCCGGGGCGAAGGTGAAGACGGCTCTTCGTCCGGGGACGTGCTCGGTGCAGCGGTAGCGGACGAAGCCGTGGCCGCCGGTCGCGCCCGTGGTCAGGGGGCGGTCCAGGACCAGGGGTGGCCAGTGGGCGGGCCAGAGTTCGACCACGCGGTCCACCAGGGCTCCGGGGTCGGGGACGTGGCGGGTGTGGACGTTCTTGATCATGCTCCCCCCTTGCGGTGCTGACCGTACGGTAGCGTATGGAAGGGTGAGGCGGAGGACGCGGGACGACTGGACCGGCGTGGCGCTCCAGGCGCTGGCCGAGGGCGGGGTCGCCGCGGTGGCGGTGGAGCCGCTGGCCGCGCGGCTCGGGGCGACCAAGGGCAGCGCCTACTGGCACTTCCCGAACCGGGAGGCCCTGCTCAAGGCGGCGCTGGAGCGGTGGGAGCGGGAGCACACCGAGGCGGTCATCGAGCTGGTGGAGTCGGTGGACGGGCCGGCGGCGCGGCTGCGGCTGCTGTTCGCCACCGTGCTGGAGGCGGTCGAGCACAGTGCGGTCGAGCTGGCCATGCTGGCGGCCAAGGATCACCCGGTGGTGTCGCCTGTTTTGGAACGGGTCACCGAGCGCCGCGTCGGTTACCTGGAGGTCCTGTTCCGGGAGCTCGGCTTCGGCGGCGGCGCGGCGCGGCAGCGGGCCCTGCTCGCCTACTCGATCTACCTGGGGCAGGCGCAGCTGATGTCGGCCACGCCGGACGTGGTGGGGTCGCCGCGGGCGCTGCTGGAGGAGACGCTGGCCGCGGTGACGGGCCGTGGGTGAGGTGTTCCGGTTCGCGGTGCGGGTCAAGCCCGGGGCGCGGCGGGAGGGCGTCGGCGGGCGCTGGGGGGACGGCGCGCTGGTCGTCGCGGTGGCGGCGCCGGCCGTGGAGGGCAAGGCCAACGAGGCCGTGCGCAAGGCGCTGGCCAGGGCTTTCGGCGTGCGCAAGCAGGACGTGGAGGTGGTGGCGGGCGAGCGCGGCCGGGACAAGGTCGTGCAGGTCGACCCCGCCCCGGCCGGCGCCCGTGAGGTGCTGGAGCGGCTGCTAGGCGCCTAGCGCCCAGACCGCGTGCGCGATGGCGTCGGCGTTGCGGTCCAGCGCGGTGGCGTTGACGTTGCCCGACGTGTCGCACGAGCGGTGGTAGCAGCGGTCGAACGCCTGGCCGGCGGTACCGCCCCACTTCTGCGCCTGCGCCGAGGTCTTGATGCCCTCCGCGCCGGTGAACGTGCCGCCGACCGGGATGCCCGACCGGGCGAACGCCGCGTGGTCCGACCGACCGCCGACGCTGGTCAGCTCGGTGGGCACGCCGATGGAGGTGAAGTACGCCTGGAGGGTCTGCTGGAGCTGCAGGGAGCCCGACGGCTGGCCGGACGCGCTGTAGACGAAGTAGCCGGGGTTGGGCGAGCCGGTCATGTCGAAGTTCAGGTACGCCCGGATGCGCGACCGGTCCGTTGTGGACAGGGAGTTGACGTAGTAGGTCGAGCCGACCAGGCCCAGCTCCTCGGCACCCCACCAGGCGAAGCGCAAGCGCTTGCCCGGCTGGAAGCCGCTGGACCGGACCGCGAGGGCCACCTCCAGGATGCTGGCCGAGCCGGTGCCGTTGTCGTTGATGCCCGGACCCGCGGTGACGCTGTCCAGGTGCCCGCCGACCATGACGACGTTGTTCGCGTCGCCCGCGGGCCACTCGGCGATCAGGTTGTAGCCGGTGGCGCCGTTGCTGGTGAACGACTGCACGCGGGTGGTGTAGCCGGCGGCGTCCAACTTGGACTTGATCCAGTTGACCGAGGCCAGGTGGCCGGGCCTGCCGTGCGCCCGGTTGCCGCCGTTGGCCGTGGCGATGGACTGGAGCTGCGCCAGGTCGGCCTGGACGGCGCTGACCGGGATGTTCGGCGCGGCCAGGGCGGCCGGGGCGGCGGTGGCCGGGCCCGTGCCGAGGAGCGCGCAGGCGGTGACCAGCGCGAGGGTGGTGGTTCGCAACTTCACGGTGTTCTCCCGCAGGGATGTGGAGGTGACCGGGGCGGCGGGAACCCCAACATGCCGGGTGACGGGGCTCCGCCGCTAGCGACGTTCGGCTGGTGACGCTGTGGTGATGCCGGATTAGTCCAATTCAGCGGCAGCGGGGAGAATGACACTGACGAGTGACAACCAGGAGGTCGAGTGGGTGGTGTGACGGGCTTCCTCGGCATCGCCGCCGCGGTTCTCCTGCTCTCGGTCATCGCGGTGCGCGTGTCGATCCGGCTCGGCCTGCCCTCGCTCCTGCTGTACCTGGGCATCGGCGTGCTGCTCGGCGAGTCCGTGCTGGGCATCCAGTTCGAGGACGCCGACCTCACCCGGTCGCTCGGCACGGCCGCGCTCGTGCTGATCCTCACCGAGGGCGGTCTGACCACGCGGTGGCGCGACGTGCGGCCCGCCCTGGGGCTGGGCATCGCACTGTCCACAGTGTCCGTCGGGGTGAGCATCGCGGTCACCGGGTTCGCGCTGCGCTTCCTGCTGGACATGGACTGGCGCACGGCGCTGCTGTGGGGCGCGGTGCTGTCGTCCACGGACGCGGCGGCGGTGTTCAGCGTGCTGCGCGGGGTGGGGGTGGGCAAGCGGCTCATCGGTCCGCTGGAGCTGGAGTCCGGCATCAACGACGCGCCGGTCTACATCGCGGTGGTGCTGCTGGCGGCGCCCGATCCCATCACGTGGACGGCGCCGCTGCTGATGCTCTACGAGCTGGCCGCGGGTGCCCTGATCGGGGTGGCGCTGGGGTGGCTCGGCGGTGCCGGGCTGCGCCGGGCCGCGCTGCCCGCGACCGGCCTGTACCCGCTGGCCACGGTGGCCGTGTGCGTGCTGGCGTACACGGCGGGCGACCTCGCGCACGCGTCCGGGTTCCTCGCCGTCTACATCGCCGCGCTGGTGCTCGGCAACGCGCGGCTGCCGCACCGGTCGGACACGCTGTCGTTCGCCGAGGGGCTGGGCTGGCTGTCGCAGATCGGGCTGTTCGTGCTGCTCGGGCTGTACGCCTCGCCCGGTCGGCTGCTCGACGCGCTGGTGCCGGCGCTGGTGGCGGGCGCGGTGCTGCTGCTGCTCGCGCGGCCGCTGTCGGTGCTGTGCGCGGCGCTGCCGTTCCGGGTGCCGTGGCGGGAGCAGGTGTTCCTGTCGTGGTCGGGGCTGCGCGGCGCGGTGCCGATCGTGTTCGCGCTGATCCCGCTGATCCAGGGGGTGCCGGGCGCGCAGCGGCTGGTGGACGCGGTGTTCGTGCTGGTCATCCTGCTGACGGTGGTGCAGGGGACGACGCTGCCGTGGCTGGCGAAGGGGTTGAGGCTGGTCCGGTCGGGCGAGGCGCGGGAGGTGCAGGTCGACTCGTCGGCGCTGGACGCGCTGGGGGCGGAGCTGCTGCAGGTGCGGATCCAGCCGGGGTCGCGGCTGCACGGGGTGTACCTGTCGGAGCTGCGGTTGCCGCCGGGGTCGTCGGTGAGCCTGGTGGTGCGGGAGGAGAAGGGGTTCACGCCCCAGGCGACCACGCGGTTGCAGGAGCACGACCAGCTGCTGGTGGTGTGCACGGACGCGGCGCGGGTGGCCACGGAGCAGCGGATCCGGGCGGTTGACCGGGCCGGGCGGTTCGCGCGGTGGAAGGGCGACGCCGGGTTGGCGTGAGCGTCGGGCACGGGGGTGCTGAGCGCATGACACGCGGGGTCTGAACGCATGACACGCCGGGGCTGGAGGCATGACACGCCGGGGGTTGAGTGTGGAACTCGGGGGGTCTGGAGGTTCGACACGAGGGGGCTGGAGGGTCGACTCGCGGTGTTGGAGTGGAGGACACGCGGTGTCGGAGTGGAGGACACGCGGTGTTGGGGTGGAGGACTCGCGGGGGTCTCGGGATGTGGGAGGGGGTTACGGGGGGTGGTGGGGCGGGTTAGGGTGCTGGTGAAGGTCATGAGTGCCAGCGACAAGCCCGGGCTTGCTGGCCGGCAACCCTCCTACCGCGGTGGGGTGCCCCCGGTGAGGACCTGGTCGTGCGCGCGGGGCGTGCGGCAAGCGCGGGCCTCCCAGGGGGAGTCCCCGGACTTGTCCGGAGGGTGTCGTGACCATCGCTGTTTCGCCGGTCGTCGGTGTGGGGCTGCCCAGGGTGGTGGGTGCCTCGTTGCGGGTGCCGGTCCTGGGCGGTGAGCGGGTCGAGTACGCGAACCTGGACCACGCGGCCAGCGCGCCCTGCCTGGAGCAGGTGCGCGACGCCGTCGACGAGCTGCTGCCCTGGTACGCGAGCGTGCACCGCGGCGCGGGGTTCGCGTCGCAGGTGTCCACGCGGGTCTACGAGCAGGCTCGGGACTCGGTGCGGCGGTTTTTGGGGGCGCGGGCCACTGACGCGGTCGTGTTCGTGCGCAACTCCACCGACGGGTTGAACCTGCTGGCCCGCTGCCTGCCCAGGCACACGGCCGTGGTCCTGTTCGACACCGACCACCACGCGGCGCTGCTGCCGTGGCGGGGGCCGCACGTGCGGCGGTTGCGCACGCCGGGGTCCGCGGCGGCGGCCCCGCTGGAGCTGGACCGGGCGCTGCGCGAGGCGCCGGTCGGGCCGCGGCTGGTGGTGGTGACCGGTGCGTCGAACGTCACCGGCGAGCTGTGGCCGGTGGCCGAGCTGGCGCGGGTGGCCCGCCGGCACGGTGCGCGGGTCGCGCTGGACGCCGCCCAGCTCGCGCCGCACCGGCCGGTGGACCTGCGGGAGCTGGACGTCGACTACGCCGTGCTGTCCGGGCACAAGCTGTACGCGCCGTTCGGCGCGGGCGCGCTGGTGGGCCGGTCCGACTGGTTGCAGGCCGCCGAGCCGTACCTGCTGGGCGGCGGCGCCACGGCCCGCGTCACCGACCGCGGCGACCGGCTGGCCGTGGCCTGGTCGGGCGCGCCCGAGCGGCACGAGGCGGGCACCCCGAACGTGGTCGGCGCGCACGCCCTGGCCACCGCGTGCGACGTGCTCGGGCGCCACTGGGAGCAGGTCGCCGCGCACGAGCGGGTGCTGCTGGAGCGGCTGCGGGACGGGCTGCGGTCGGTGCCCGGGGTCGAGGAGCTGGCGCTGTTCGGCCCCGACCACGACCGGGTGGGCGTGGTGAGCTTCACCGCCGGCGCCCAGGACCCCGGCTACCTGGCCGCGGCGCTGTCGGCGGAGCACGGCATCGGCGTGCGCGACGGCGCGTTCTGCGCCCACGTCGCGGTGGCCCGGCTGGCGCCGGGCGGTCGGGCGCTGCGCGCCTCCGTCGGGCTCGGGACCACCGCGGAGCACGTCGACCGGTTCGTGGCCGCGCTGCGCTCGCTGGTCACCGAGGGCTCCCGGTGGGAGTACGAGCGGCAGGACGGCCGGTGGGTGCCCCGGGAGGACCCGCGCCCGCTCCCGCCGTTCCTGCGCTGACGGGGATGCTGGACAATGACCGGGTGAGCACTGAGCCCAACACCGAGCCGGACGCCGCGGACGAGCCGGGCGGGCCGGGGGAGCCGGATGAGCCGGGGAGGCCCGGGGAGGCCGGGGAGCCGCTGCCCAAGCGCCGGGTCGGCCTGCTGGCCGTCATCGCGCCGCTCGTGCTGGCGCTCGACCTGCTCACCAAGGTCCTCGCGGTGGAGCACCTGGAGGGGCGCGAGCCGGTCGAGCTGCTGGGCGGGCTGCTCTACCTCCCGCTGTACCGCAACACCGGTGCCGCGTTCGGCCTGGCCGAGGGCTGGACGGTCATCCTGGCGCTGATCGCGTGCAGCGTGGTCGGCTTCATCCTGTGGATCGCGCGCCGGCTGCGGTCGGTCGGCTGGGCCATCGGCCTGGGCCTGGTGCTCGGCGGCGCCACCGGCAACCTGGTGGACCGCGTCTTCCGCGCGCCCGGCCCGCTGCGCGGCGGCGTGGTCGACTTCATCTCGGTCCTCGACCCGTGGGGCAACTTCTTCCCCGTGTTCAACCTGGCCGACTCGGCCATCTGCGTCGGCGGCGGCGTGATCGTGCTGATGGCCCTGCTCCAGCGCGACTACGACGGCACCAAGGTGGAGAAGAAGTGAGCGGCTACCGCAACCTGCCCGTGCCGGACGGCCTGGACGGCATGCGCGTGGACGCGGGCCTGGCCAAGCTGCTGGGCCTGTCGCGCACGGCCGCGGCCGCGCTGGCCGAGTCCGGCGACGTGGCGCTGGACGGGCAGCCGGCGGGCAAGTCCGACCGGCTGGTCGCGGGCGCGCTGCTGGAGGTCACCCTCCCCGAGCCCGAGCGCCCGGTGCAGGTGCAGGCCGTGCCCGTGGAGGGCCTGCGGGTCCTGCACGAGGACGACGACGTGAT
Organism: Saccharothrix syringae; assembly: GCF_009498035.1. NCBI lineage: Bacteria > Bacillati > Actinomycetota > Actinomycetes > Pseudonocardiales > Pseudonocardiaceae > Saccharothrix > Saccharothrix syringae. The sequence goes on along the minus strand of NZ_CP034550.1, from coordinate 9,274,820 downwards.
CGTGGTCGACAAGCCGGTGGGCGTGGCCGTGCACCCGAGCCCCGGTTGGACGGGGCCCACGGTGGTGGGCGGCCTGGCCGCGGCGGGCGTGCGCATCGCCACCTCCGGCGCCGCCGAGCGGCAGGGCGTGGTGCACCGGCTGGACGTCGGCACCACCGGCGTGATGGTGGTCGCCAAGAGCGAGAGCGCCTACTCGGCCCTCAAGCACGCCTTCAAGGAGCGCACGGTCGAGAAGCTGTACCACGCGCTGGTGCAGGGCCACCCGGACCCGATCAAGGGCACCATCGACGCGCCCATCGACCGGCACCCGAAGCACGACTACAAGTTCGCCGTGATGGCCAACGGCAAGCCCAGCGTCACGCACTACGAGGTGGTCGAGGCGTTCCGGGCCGCGTCGCTGCTGGACGTGCACCTGGAGACGGGCCGCACCCACCAGATCCGCGTGCACTTCTCCGCCCTGCGGCACCCGTGCGTCGGCGACCTGACCTACGGGGCCGACCCGGTGCTGGCCAAGCGGCTGGGCCTGAACCGGCAGTGGCTGCACGCCCGCACGCTCGGCTTCCACCACCCGGCCGACGGCCAGTGGGTCGAGTTCACCAGCGAGTACCCGGCCGACCTGGCCCGCGCGCTGGAGCTGCTGCGGGAAGACAGCCACTGAAGTCGCCTGGGGCAAGGGCCGCCGAGGCGGGCGGGACCCGCTGAGACGGATTCCGCTGAATCGTGGTGACCTGGGCCATATCGCCTCCCCTCCGGATGCTTCGTCTTGCGAAGCTTCTCCGGAACAGGGGAGGAGACCATGGACAACAAGGCCCGCCTGGCCGCCCTGCTGGGTGCGCTGTGCACCCTGGGGCCGCTCTCGATCGACGCCTACCTGCCCGCGTTCCCGGAGATGGCCCGGGAGTTCGGCACGGGCGAGCCGCAGGTGCAGCTGTCGCTGACGACGTTCATCATCGGCCTGTCGGCGGGCCAGCTGCTGGCCGGCCCGCTGTCCGACTCGTGGGGTCGCCGCCGGCCGCTGCTGGTCGGGCTCGGCGCCTACGTGGTCGTGTCGCTGGTCTGCGCGGCGGCACCGGGCGCGCTCGCGTTCTCCGGGCTGCGCCTGCTCCAGGGCCTCGGCGTGGCGGCCGGGTTCGTGGTCGCCGCGGCGATCGCCCGCGACCGGTTCGAGGGCCTGGCCATGGCCCGGTTCATGTCGCTGATGATGATGGTCAACGGCATGGGCCCGGTGCTCGCCCCGGTGCTCGGCGGCCAGCTGCTGCGGTTCACGAGCTGGCGCGGCGTGTTCGTGGTGCTGGCGCTGCTCGCCCTGGTCCTGCTGGTGCTGCTCGCGCTCAACCTGCCGGAGACCCTGCCGCCGGAGCGGCGGCGCCCGGCCGACCTGCTGCTCACGCTCAGGGTGTTCGGCGGCCTGCTGGCGGACCGGAAGTTCGTCGGCTACGTGCTCACCGGGTCGCTGGCGCTGGGCTCGCTGTTCGCCTACGTCGCGGGCGCCTCGTTCGTGCTCCAGGGCGTGTTCGGGCTGTCCGCGCAGCAGTTCAGCTACGTGTTCGCGGCGAACTCGGTGGCCGTCTTCCTGGCCGGCGTGCTCAACACCCGGCTCACCGGCCGGGTCATGCCGCGCCCGCTGCTCAAGGCGGGCCTGTCGGCCGCGGTGGTCGGCGGGGTCGGGCTGGTCGTCGGCGCCCTGCTGGGCGGTGGCCTGGCCACCTTCCTGCCGCCGCTGTTCGTGCTCACGATCGGCGTCGGCCTGCTCATGCCCAACGCCTCGACGCTGGCCATGTCCCGGCACCCGGAGGCGGCGGGCAGCGCGTCGGCCGTGCTGGGCGTGTTCACGTTCCTGGTCGGCGGGCTGATGGCGCCGCTGGTGGGCGCGGGCGGGTCGGGCAGCCTGCTGCCGATGGTGACCGTGATGGGGTCGGCGGCCGTGCTGGCCGGGGTGCTGTTCGCGGTGCTGACCAGGGGTGACGCCGGGATCACGCGGGAGGACGAGGTACCCGCGGCGGTCTAGTCCTCGATCGTCCAGACCAGGGTGTTCAGGTCGGGTTCGGGGCGGGCGCTCCAGCGGACCGAGAAGATGCCGGTGTCCTCGGGCAGCACGTAGACGGTGTGCCCGCCCGCCGTCTCGCCCGGCTGCACGCCGATCTTGTGCGGCGGCCGGGACGACAGCGACACCGGCGCCTTGCCGACCGTCTCCCCGGTCTTGGTCATCAGCACCAGGTACATGTCCGGCAGGGCGTTGAACGGCACCTTGCCGGTGTTGGACAGCTCGGTGTGCACGACCACGGCCCGCTCACCGGGCGCCAGCTTGTAGCCGGCCGCGGTGAACAGGAAGTCGGCCGGGTCCACCACCTCGACCAGCTGGATGGTGAACCGGGCGCCCTCCAGGCCCTCGGTCTCCAGGGTGCTGCCGATCTTGCCGGTGCGGGAGCGCGGCGCGGGCTGCTGGTCGCCCCGCGCCCACCCGGACGTGCCGGGCACGCCCCAGGTGCTCATCGGCTCCGGCACCGGGACGGGGCCCGACTGCGGGCCGGCCTGCGGCTGCGCCGGGAACGGCTGGCTGGCCGGCCCCTGCGCGGGCGAGTACGGCGGGTAGGGGCCGGACGGCGTGCCGCGCACCGAGCCCTGTTGCGGGTACGGGCCGCTGGGCGTGCCCCTGACCTGGCCCGCCGGGGTCGAGCCGGGCGGGCCCGAGTAGCTGCCCCACGCCACGCTGTTGGCCAGCGCCTTGCGGATGCCGTTCGGGTCGCACTCGACGCCGACCAGCAGGGGGAGGCCGCTGCCGGAGAGGGTGATGAGCCGGGTGGCCGCCTCGCGCGGGTCCATGCCCAGCTTCGCGGCCAGCTCGTGCACCGCCGCCCGGCCGGATTCGGCGAGCAGCGCGAGCAGACGTGCGTCGACGGGATCCGGCGTTACCACACCTCCAAACGCTACCCGCCCGTCGCGATCTCCGCGCCATCGGCCCGTCGGCTGGCTGCGCCCGACCCGGTCGGACTAGTGTGCGACGGTGCGGTGGCGCCGGTTCCGCCAACCGTGTCTCGTGCGTGGTCTGCAAGGGGGTTCTGGCGTGGCTGACTCGTTTGTGCACCTCCACGTGCACACCGAGTACTCGATGCTCGACGGCGCGGCGAAGCTCAAGGACATGTTCGCCGAGTGCGAGCGGATGGGCATGCCCGCCGCCGCGATCACCGACCACGGCAACATGTACGGCGCCTACGACTTCTACAAGCAGGCGACCGCCGCCGGGGTCAAGCCGGTCATCGGCATCGAGGCGTACATGGCCCCCGACTCGCGCTTCAACAAGCAGCGGGTGCTGTGGGGCGACCCGGGCCAGAAGTCGGACGACGTGTCCGCCAGCGGCGCGTACACCCACCAGACCATCTGGGCCCGCACGAACGAGGGCCTGCACAACCTGATGAAGGTCTCCAGCCGGGCCTCCACCGAGGGCCAGCTGGGCAAGTGGCCGCGGATGGACGCCGAGCTGATCGCCGAGCACTCGGCGGGCCTGATGGCGACCACCGGCTGCCCGTCCGGCGAGGTGCAGACCCGGCTGCGGCTCGGCCACGACCGGGAGGCCCTGGAGGCCGCCGCCAAGTGGCGCGACATCTACGGCGCGGACAACTTCTTCGTCGAGCTGATGGACCACGGCATCGACATCGAGCGCCGGGTCCGCGACGGCCTGCTGGACGTGGCCAAGAAGCTCGCCATCCCGTTCGTGGTGACCAACGACTCGCACTACACCTACGCCGACGACCGCGAGGCCCACGAGGCGCTGCTGTGCGTGCAGACCGGCAAGACGCTCCAGGACCCGAACCGGTTCAAGTTCGACGGCACCGGCTACTACCTGAAGTCGCCCGACGAGATGCGCGCGATCGACTCGTCCGACGCCTGGCAGGAGGGGTGCCGCAACACCCTGCTGGTCGCCGAGAAGGTCGACACGACCGGCATGTTCGCCTTCCAGAACCTCATGCCGCGCTACCCGGTGCCCGAGGGCAAGACCGAGGCGGACTACTTCCGCGAAGAGGTCTGGGCGGGCATGCGCCGGCGGTTCCCGGGCGGCGTGGACGAGGTCCACGAGAAGCAGGTCGAGTTCGAGATCGGCGTCATCCTCCAGATGGGCTTCCCGTCCTACTTCCTGGTGGTCGCCGACTTCATCAACTGGGCCAAGGCCAACGGCATCCGGGTCGGCCCGGGCCGCGGCTCGGCCGCGGGCGCGCTGATCGCCTACGCGCTGGGCATCACCGACCTCGACCCGCTGGCCCACGGCCTGATCTTCGAGCGGTTCCTCAACCCCGACCGGGTCAGCCCGCCCGACATCGACATCGACTTCGACGAGCGCAGGCGCGGTGACGTGATCAGGTACGTCACCGACAAGTGGGGCGCCGACAAGGTCGCCCAGGTGATCACCTTCGGCACCATCAAGGCGAAGGCGGCGATCAAGGACTCCGCCCGCGTGCTCTACGGCCAGCCGGGCTACGCGGTGGCCGACCGCATCTCCAAGGCCATGCCGCCGGCCGTGATGGGCAAGGACATCCCGCTGTCGGGCATCTTCGACCCGCAGCACAAGCGGTACGCCGAGGCCGCCGAGGTCCGGGCGCTGTACGAGACGGACCCGCAGGTCAAGGAGATCATCGACACCGGCCGCGGCCTGGAGGGCCTGATCCGCAACGCGGGCGTGCACGCCTGCGCGGTGATCATGTCCGCGGAGCCGCTGATGGACCACATCCCGGTGTGGCAGCGCCCCCAGGACGGCGCGATCATCACGCAGTTCGACTACCCGACCTGCGAGACGCTCGGCCTGCTGAAGATGGACTTCCTGGGCCTGAGCAACCTGACCACGATCGACGACACGCTCAAGAACATCGAGCTGAACGGCAAGGCGCCGGTCGACCTGGACAAGATCGGCATCGACGACAAGAAGACGTACTCGCTGCTGTCGAAGGGCGAGACCCTGGGCGTGTTCCAGCTGGACGGCGGGCCCATGCGGGACCTGCTGCGGCTGATGCGCCCCGACAACTTCGAGGACATCTCGGCCGTGGGCGCGCTGTACCGGCCGGGCCCGATGGGCGCGAACTCGCACACGAACTACGCGCTGCGCAAGAACAAGCTCCAGGAGATCACGCCGATCCACCCGGCGCTGGCCGAGGCGCTGGAGGACATCCTCGGCACGACCTACGGCCTGATCGTGTACCAGGAGCAGGTCATGGCCATCGCGCAGAAGCTGGCGGGCTACACGCTCGGCCAGGCGGACCTGCTCCGCCGCGCGATGGGCAAGAAGAAGAAGGAGATCCTGGACAAGGAGTTCACCGGCTTCGAGAAGGGCATGCTGGACAACGGCTACCCGCCGGACGCGATCAAGACGCTGTGGGACATCCTCGTCCCGTTCGCGGACTACGCGTTCAACAAGGCCCACTCGGCCGCGTACGGCCTGGTCTCCTACTGGACCGCCTACCTCAAGGCGAACTACCCGGCCGAGTTCATGGCCGCCCTGCTCACCACGAACTCGGACAACAAGGACAAGTCGGCCATCTACCTGGCCGAGTGCCGCCGGATGGGCATCACGGTGCTCCCGCCGGACGTCAACGAGTCCGAGCGCGAGTTCGTCGCGGTCGGGGAGGACGTGCGGTTCGGCCTGGGCGCCATCCGCAACGTCGGCGCGAACGTGGTCGACGCGATCATCAAGGCGCGCAAGGAGAAGGGCCGGTTCACCGACTTCTCCGACTTCCTGCGCAAGGTCGACGCCACGGTCTGCAACAAGAAGGTCGTGGAATCGCTGATCAAGGCGGGCGCCTTCGACTCGCTCGGCCACCCGCGCAAGGGCCTGCACATGGTCCACGTCGAGGCGGTCGACGCGATCATGCTCACGAAGAAGGAGGAGGCCCGCGGCCAGTTCGACCTGTTCGGCGACGGCGGTGGCGACGAGGGCGTCGGCGGCGTGTTCGACGTCAAGATCCCCGACGAGCACTGGGAGTCCAAGCACCAGCTGACCCTGGAGCGGGAGATGCTGGGCCTGTACGTGTCCGGCCACCCGCTCAACGGCGTGGAGAAGATCCTGGAGTCCTATTCGGACACCTCGATCCCGCGCATCCTGGAGGGCGACGTGCCCGACGGCGCGCAGGTCACGCTGGGCGGCATCCTGGCGTCGGTGAACCGCCGGGTGAACAAGAACGGCGAGCCGTGGGCGTCGGCGCAGCTCGAAGACCTCGCCGGTGGCATCGAGGTGCTGTTCTTCCCCAAGAGCTACGCGGTGCACGGCATGTCGGTCGCGGAGGACGCGATCGTGCTGGTCAAGGCGCGGGTGGCCAAGCGGGACGACCGGACCTCGCTGATCGCCAACGACCTGGTGGTGCCGGACCTGTCGGAGCTGGGCTCGCAGGCGCTGAAGCTGAAGGTGGCGGCGTCGCGGTGCGACCCGAAGCTGGTCACCTCGCTGAAGGAGGTCCTGCGGGCGCACCCGGGCACCACCGAGGTGCACCTGAACCTCATCATCAACAGCAGCCGCAACACGGTGCTCAAGCTGGACGACGCGTTGCGGGTCAGCCCCACCCCGTCGCTTATGGGCGATTTGAAGGCTTTGCTCGGGCCGGGGTGTTTGGGCTGATCGGCGCGGTGACCGATTAGGCCGATCGAGTGATACCGGTCGTGAGCGGGGACACGGAGGGCCCTTCGTTCGTTTGAAGTTGTGTTGAGTAAACAGAGTTAACTCAACGCTCGACTTCAAGCGGAGAGGGGCTCTCCATGGGGGAGAAGATCGCCGGGCTGGACGTCATCGGCGACGAGTACTACGCGGACCCGCACGCCTACCACGCCCGGTTGCGCGAGCAGGAACCCGTCAAGCAGATCGTGCTGCCCCGGGGCACCAAGGCGTGGATGGTGACCCGCTACGAGGAGGGTCGGCAGGTGCTCGCCGACCCGCGCTTCGCCAAGAACTTCGAGCGCTTCCCGGACCTGATGGAGCGCAACCACGTCGGGGACGCCGAGCGCAACGAGTTCGACCAGTCCTTGGTGCAGCACATGCTGAACATGGACCCGCCGGACCACACCCGCCTGCGCAAGCTCGTCACCAAGGCATTCACCGCGCGCCGGGTGGAGCAGCTGCGCCCGCGCGTGCAGGAGATCACCGACGAGCTGCTGGACCGGGTGGCCGACGGCGGCGAGGTCGACCTGATCGAGGCCCTGGCCTTCCCGCTGCCCATCACGGTCATCTGCGAGATGCTCGACGTGCCGCTGGACGAGCGCGACGACTTCCGCAAGTGGTCGAACACGCTGGTGGTCGGCGGGGCGAACGTGGAGCGCATCCAGGAGGCGGGCATGAGCATGGCCGCCTACCTGTCCCGGCTGGTCGAGCACAAGCGCGCCAACCCCGGTGACGACTTCTTCTCCGCGCTGGTGCACACCAGCGAGGACGGCGACGCGCTGAACCACACCGAGCTGATCTCGATGGCGTTCCTGCTGCTGGTGGCCGGGCACGAGACGACGGTCAACCTGATCGCCTCCGGCGTCTACAGCCTGCTGCGCCACCCCGACCAGCTGGAGAAGCTGCGCGCCGACCGGTCGCTGCTGCCCGGCGCGGTGGAGGAGTTCCTGCGCTACGAGGGGCCGATCAACCAGGCCACCTTCCGGTTCACCACCGAGGACGTGCCGCTCGGCGACGTGGTGATCCCCAAGGACAGCCTGGTGCTGGTCTCGCTGCTGTCCGGGAACCGGGACGAGGACAAGTTCCCCGACGCGGACCGGTTCGACATCACCCGGCCCGCGGGCGGGCACCTGGCGTTCGGGCACGGCATCCACTACTGCCTGGGCGCGCCGCTGGCCCGGCTGGAGGGCGAGATCGCGGTGGGGACGCTGCTGGACCGGTTCGACGTGGAGCTGGCGGCCGAGCCGGAGACGCTGCGGTGGCGGGAGAGCACGCTCGTGCACGGGCTGCACTCGCTGCCGATTAGCCTCAAGCCCCGTGGAACCGCTGCGTCGTGACGGTCGTGATGGGTCTTCCGGGGATGGGCTGTCCCGGGACGAGCTGCTGAAGCTCGACCGGGCCCACGTCTGGCACCCGTACGGGCCGATGCCGGGCACCCTGGAGCCGCTGGTGGTCTCCTCGGCTTCAGGGGTCCGGCTGCGGCTCGACGACGGCCGCGAGCTGGTCGACGGCATGTCGTCGTGGTGGGCCGCGATCCACGGCTACCGGCACCCCGTGCTCGACGCGGCCGTGCGCGACCAGCTCGGGCGGATGAGCCACGTGATGTTCGGCGGGCTCACGCACGAGCCGGCGGTGGCGCTGTGCGCGCGGCTGGTGGAGATCACGCCCGAGCCGTTGCGGCACGTGTTCCTGTGCGACTCGGGGTCGGTGTCGGTCGAGGTCGCGGTGAAGATGGCGCTGCAGTACTGGCGCTCGCTGGGTCGGCCGGGCAAGAGGCGGCTGCTGACCTGGCGCGGGGGGTACCACGGGGACACGTTCCAGCCGATGTCGGTGTGCGACCCCGAGGGCGGGATGCACTCGCTGTGGCGCGGGGTGCTGCCGGAGCAGGTGTTCGCCCCCGCTCCTCCGGCGGAGATGGACACGGCCTACGTGCAGGAACTGGCGGATCTGATCGAGCGGCACGCCGACGAGCTGGCCGCGGTGATCGTGGAGCCCGTGGTGCAGGGGGCCGGGGGGATGCGGTTCCACGACCCGCGCTACCTGCACGTGCTGCGCGAGCTGACGTTGGCGCACGACGTGCTGCTGATCTTCGACGAGATCGCCACCGGGTTCGGGCGGACCGGGGAGCTGTTCGCCGCGGACCACGCCGGGATCAGTCCTGACGTGATGTGCGTGGGGAAGGCGTTGACCGGCGGGTACATGTCCATGGCCGCCACGCTCTGCACGGAGCGGGTGGCGGACGGGATCTCGCGGGGGGAGGTGCCGGTGCTGGCGCACGGGCCCACGTTCATGGGGAACCCGTTGGCCTCGGCGGTGGCGTTGGCGTCCACCGAGCTTTTGCTGTCCCGCGACTGGCGGGGGGAGGTGGGGCGGATCTCGGGCTGGCTGCGGCGGGGGTTGGGGGCGGTTGACGGAGTGGTCGACGGAGTGGTCGACGTGCGGGTGCTGGGGGCGATCGGGGTGGTGCAGTTGGACCACCCGGTGGACATGGCGGCGGCCACGGCGGCGGCGGTGGAGCACGGGGTGTGGTTGCGGCCGTTCCGGGACCTGATCTACACGATGCCGCCGTTCGTCTCCTCCGAGGAGGACGTGGCGATGATCTGCCGCGCGGTGGTGGCGGCGGCTCGTGCCTCACATGCGCAGCAGGGTTGAGCCCCAGACCAGGAGGAGGGTCGCGTAGGCCACGCAGAGCCAGCCGACCTGGGACTTGGTGATGCCCTGGTGGCCGAGCAGCTTGTCCGCGACCAGCCACCAGAGGAGGGCGATGACGGCCAGGGCCAGGGGGGCGGCGACCACGCCGTAGGCGCTCGCGTAGACGCCGGCCCAGTAGTCGACCGGGAGGACCTGCTCGTTCGCGTAGTTCGTGGGGATGCAGACCAGGGCGATCGGGGTCCAGGACCAGGCGGTGGTCTTGAGGCGCTTGAGGGTGGTGGGGGAGGCGGTGTCGTGGTTGACGGCCACGATGCCCCAGGCCATGAACGCGCCGCCGCCGAATAGCCAGCCCGCGGCGGTGGAGACGACCGGGACGCGGCCCACCAGGGTGCCCAGGGCGGGGATCACGGTGCCCCAGAGGAGGAAGTGGCCGGCGATGATCGCGGCCATGCCGCCGATGATCAGGCCGGTTTGGGTCAGGGGGCGCTGGCGGTTGAACCAGGGTTGGGGCTTGGGGGCGGCGTTGGTCGTGGCGTTGATCGTGGTGTTGGTCGTGGCGTTGGCGCTGGCCTTTGCTGCTGCCTTGGGGGGTCGGCGCTTGCGTCTGGCCACGGTCAGGACCCGGTGACGGCGTCGGCCAGGTCGGTGTTGGTGGGCTCCACCAGGACGCGGCCGTCCGGGAGGACCAGCACGGGGATGTTCCTGCGGCCGCCGGCGATGTCGATCGCCTTGTCGCGGGCTTGTTCGTCGTGCTCCACGTCCACCTCGGTGAACGGGACTTCGTGCTCCCGCAGCCATGCCTTAGCCCGGCGGCAGTCACCGCACCAGTTCGCACCGTAGAGGACGATCTCACCCATGTCGGTGACTGTAGAACGTGGTGGTTCGCGACGTTGCGTGTAGCCCTAGGGTGAGTGGCCGTGAGCGTCCTCGTCATCACCGGTACGGGCACCGACGTCGGCAAGACGGTGGTGGTCGCCGCCCTGGCGGCGCTGGCCGCGGCCGAGGGGCGGCGCGTCGCGGTCCTCAAACCCGCCCAGACGGGTGTTGCGGCGGGTGAGGCCGGTGACCTGGCCGAGGTGGCGCGGCTCGCCGGGCCCGTGACAACCCGTGAGCTGCGGCGCTACCCCGAACCGCTGGCACCGGCCACGGCGGCGCGCCGGGCCGGGATGCCCCCCGTGCACCCGCGCGACGTGGCGTCGGCGGCGGTCGAGCTGGACTCGTCCCACGACCTGGTGCTGGTGGAGGGTGCCGGCGGGCTGCTGGTGCGGTTCGACGACGCCGGGTCGACGATCGCGGACGCGGCGTGGGCGTTGAACGCGCCGGTGCTGGTGGTGGCGCACGCCGGGCTGGGCACGCTGAACACGACGGCGTTGACGGCGGAGGCGCTGGTCCGGCGGGGGTTGGAGTCGGTGGGCGTGGTGGTGGGGCGGTGGCCCGCCTCGCCCGACCTGGCCTGCTGCACGAACCTGGTGGACCTGCCGGAGGCCGCCGGTGCGCCGCTGCTGGGCGCGTTGCCGGACGGGGCCGGGCGGTTGGGGCGGGAGGAGTTCCTGGCGGTGGCGCGGGACGGGGTGTCGCCCTGGTTCGGGGGGACGTTCGACCCGGAGAAGTTCGCTGCTGCCTGTTCGTGTTGAGGTGTGTGGGAGGGGTTGTGGGTAGGGGGTCGCGGTGGCGATGGTGAGTGACGTACATCGCTGGGTCCCGGTAGTGCCCGTGCGGCACACTGACCCGCGGACCACCGCCGTCGTTCGCCCGAGGAGATGACGTGACCGCAGCCCCTGAGCAGGTCGATGTGCTGAACACCGCGCGTGAGCAGGTGCTGGAGCGCGGCGTCGGCCTGTCCGAGGAGCAGGTGCTCCAGGTGCTCCGGCTGCCCGATTCCCGCATCCCGGAACTGCTGGAGCTCGCGCACGAGGTGCGCATGCGCTGGTGCGGGCCCGAGGTCGAGGTCGAGGGGATCGTCTCGCTCAAGACCGGCGGGTGCCCGGAGGACTGCCACTTCTGCTCGCAGTCCGGGCAGTTCCCGTCGCCGGTGCGGTCGGCGTGGCTCGACATCCCCGGGTTGGTGAAGGCGGCTCGGCAGACCGCGGCCACCGGGGCCACGGAGTTCTGCATCGTGGCGGCGGTGCGCGGGCCCGACAAGCGGTTGATGTCGCAGGTGCGGGACGGGATCAAGGCCATCCGCGAGGACGGCAACGAGATCCAGATCGCGTGCTCGCTGGGGATGCTCTCGCAGGAGCAGGTGGACGAGCTGGTGGACATGGGGGTCCACCGGTACAACCACAACCTGGAGACGGCCCGGTCCCACTTCCCGTCCGTGGTCACCACGCACTCCTGGGAGGAGCGGTGGGAGACGTTGCGGATGGTGCGCGAGGCCGGGATGGAGGTCTGCTGCGGCGGCATCATCGGGATGGGGGAGACGCTGGAGCAGCGGGCCGAGTTCGCGGTGCAGCTGGCGGCCCTGGAGCCGGACGAGGTGCCGCTGAACTTCCTGATCCCGAACCCCGGGACGCCCTACGAGAACTACCCGGTGGTGGAGGGGACCGAGGCGTTGCGGACGGTGGGGGCTTTTCGGCTGGCCCTGCCCCGGACGATCCTGCGGTTCGCCGGGGGGCGGGAGCTGACGTTCGGGGACCTCGGGGCGAAGCAGGGGATGCTGGGTGGGATCAACGCGATCATCGTGGGGAACTACCTGACGAACCTGGGGCGGCCGGCTCAGGACGACTTGGACATGCTGGGTGAGCTGTCCATGCCGATCAAGGAGTTGAGCAAGACGCTGTGACTGGTTCTGGTTCTGGTTCTGGGTCGGGGGCTGGGTCTGCTGCTTCTGCGGTTTTTTGCGGTTACTGCGGGAAGGCTGTCGGGGAAGGTGACCACGCGGCTTGTTCGTCGCGGTTGGGTGTCATCGACCCGCCGCGGTTCTGCTCGCAGTGCGCTCGGCGGATGGTGGTGCAGGTGACGCCCGCCGGTTGGACGGCCACCTGCAGCAGGCACGGTTCGACCGCGTCGGCCTGAGTCTGGTTTTGGTTGGCCTTCGGTTTCGTCCGGCTCGATTTGACATGGGGCCCTTACGAGTACCGGAGGCAGGCCGCAGCCGGCAGGCACGGCGGGGAAGAGCGTCCCGCCGAGCCTGCCGGCTCCGACCAGCCTATGGCACTCGAACCCATGTCAAATCGGGCCTCGTCGGCCTCCACCGGCCCCAGCCCACTCCCCCAACCCGGCGTGTCATGCGTTGGGTCCGGGCGTGTCATGCGTTGGGCACCGGCGTGTCATGCGTTGGGGTCGGGCGTGTCATGCGTTGAAGCCGCGCGAGTCGAACGTTCGGACCCGTCGTGTCGAACGTTCCGGGCCCCCGAGTTCTACGTTCGGGACCGGCGTGTCCTCCACTGGGGCATCGCGTGTCCTCCGGTCCGGCACCGCGTGTTGTCCGCTCAGGTCGGGGTGAGCGGTAACCTGCACGCGTCTGGTCGGTGTGCGGGGAGGTTTGCGGGTGGCCGAGCAACCGGTGGGTGAGCGGGCCGTGCCTGTTCGGGTGCCCCCTGCGCCTGCGTTCGAGTACTACTACGTGGTTCAGCGGCCTCGGGTGGTGGTTCGGCGGGATCTGCTGCCCGGGTTCTCCGTGTTGTCGGTGATCTCGTTGGTCGGGGTGCCGGTCGGGTGGTTGTGGTCCCTGTTGGCGCCGCCGCAGAACGCGGTGGTTCAGGCTGATGGGGCGTTGGTGCCGGTTACCGGGGAGAGTTATCACCGGCTTGACGCTTTGATGTTGTTCGTCCTGATCGGGCTTGGTGTCGGGTTGTTGACCGGTATCGCCGTCTGGATGTTGCGGGAGCGGCGGGGGCCCGTGGTGATGTTGGCGGCCACCCTGGGGTCGGTGCTCGCCGCGTTCCTGGCGCAGCGGACCGGGGTGGGGGCGGCAGGCAGCCGGTACGCGCTGGAGACCGCGCCTTCGGTGGGGGACGCCGTTGCGCTCGCCCCCGTGCTGGAGACCTGGTGGGGGTTGCTGGCGTGGCCCCTGGGCACGGCGCTGGCGTACGGCTGCCTGGCCGCTTGGAACGGGTTGGACGATTTGGGGCGTCGGCTCGGTTAGATCAGGTAGTTGGTGTCGGGGACGTCGGTCACGAACATGTGACCCGGGGCGTGCGTGATGGCGAACGGTGGTTTTGACGCCATCACCGCCGCTTGGGGTGTTACGCCGCAGGCCCAGAAGACCGGGACGTCGCCGGGGTGGGGCTCGGTGGGGTCGCCGAAGTCTGGTTCGTCCAGGTCGGTGATGCCGATGGCGGTCGGGTCGCCGATGTGGACCGGGGCGCCGTGCACCGCCGGCATGCGGGCGGTGATGGTGGTGGCCCTGTGCACCAGGTTTTCCGGGATGTAGCGCATCGAGACGACCACGGGGCCGTGCAGGCGGCCTGCCGGGCGGCATTGCCTGTCGGTCACGTACATGGGGACGTTGCGTTGTTGTTCCACGTGGCGCAGGGGGACGTTCTCCTTCTTCAGCGCGGTTTCGAAGGTGAAGCTGCAGCCGATCAGGAACGCGACCAGGTCGTCGCGCCAGTGGGGGGTGGCGTCGGTGGGTTCGTCGACCAGTTCGCCGTGGTCCCAGATGCGGTAGCGGGGGATGTGGCGCATCAGGTCCGCGTTGCCCGCGAGGACGGTGGTGGTGCCGCCCTCGTCGGTGACGTCCAGCACCGGGCAGGGTTTGGGGTTGCGCTGGGTGAACAGCAGGACGTCGTAGGCCCAGTCCCTGGGGACGGCGATGAGGTTGGCCTGGGCGTACCCGTCTGCCAGGCCCGCGGTGGGGCCGGTGTGGGTTTCGCGGATCTCGGCGGGGGTCGGGGTTCGGGTCGTCGTGGTCATCGGAGTTCCACGCCCTTCGTCTCGGGGAGGCCCAGGAGGGCCAGGACGGCGATGCCGTAGGCGACGGCGCCGAAGATCATCGCGCCGCCCACGCCCATGCTGGTGGCGAGGAAGCCGACGGCGGTCTGGAACGAGGCGCCCACCGCTCGGCCGAAGTTGTAGGTGAAGCCCTGGCCGGTGCCGCGCAGCTCCGTGGGGTACAGCTCGGCGAGGAACGAGCCGAAGCCGCTGAAGATGGCCGAGGTGGTGAAGCCCAGGGGGAAGGTGACGGCGAGCAGCAGGCCGTTGGCGCCCTGGGGTATCTGGGTGAACAGCACGATCAGGGCGGCGCTGAGGGCGGCGAAGAGGGTGAACGTGCGCTTGCGGCCCAGCAGGTCGGTCAGGTAGCCGCCGGTGATGTATCCGGCGAACGCGCCGCTGATCAGGAGGGTCAGGTAGCCGCCGGTGCCGACGACGCTGAGGCCGCGCTCGGTCTTGAGGAACGTGGGCACCCAGCTCGCCAGCGTGTAGTAGCCGCCCTGGACGCCGGTGGCCAGCAGGGCCGCGAAGAGGGTGGTGCGGCCCAGCGGGGCGGCGAAGATGGCCTTGAAGCTGCCCTTGTGGGTGGTGGACTCGCGCTTCTCGTTGAGCTTCGGCGCGTCCTGGACGTGGCGGCGGATGTAGAACACCAGGACCGCGGGGATGGCGCCGGTCCAGAACAGCACCCGCCAGGCCACGTCCTGCGGGAGGAAGCTGAACACGACCGTGTAGACGATGACGCTCAGTGCCCAGCCGACGGCCCAGGAGCTCTGGATGAACGCGACCGTGCGGCCCCGGTACCGCGGCTTGCAGTACTCGGCGACCAGGATCGCGCCGGCCGCCCACTCGCCGCCGAAGCCCAGGCCCTGGAGGGCGCGGAAGATCATCAGCATCTCGTAGCTGGTGGCGAAGCCGCAGGCCACGGTGAACACGGCGTAGGTGACGACGGTGATCATCAGGGTGCGGACGCGGCCGATGCGGTCGGCGAGGATGCCCGCGATGGCCCCGCCCACGGCCGAGACGACCAGGGTGACGGTGTTGAGCAGGCCGGCCTGGCCCTGGCTGATGCCGAAGTAGGCGCTGATGGCGAACAGGCCCAGGGGGAGGACCTGGAAGTCGTAGGCGTCCAGGCCGTAGCCGCCGAACGCGCCCGCGAACGCGCGCTTGCCGTTGCGGCCCAGTGTGTGGAACCACGCGAAGGGTGTGCGTGTGTCTGTGGTGCTCATGGTGGGTCACCTCGCAGCCGTCGGTTGTGTCCTGGAGCACACGCTAGAGGATTGTTGAACAATCCGGCTATAGGACAATTGGACGAGAGAGGGCGACGTGCGGGCATGGGGGAGGTGCTGGGGTCGCCGAGGGCTGCTCTGGGGCGCTGGGGATGGCGGCCGGGGTGGTCGCTAGTTCTTGCGCTCGGCGAAGTCCGGGTGGAACCGGCGCATCAGGGCGAACGTCTCGGCGAAGTCGAGCTGGCCGGACGTGGCCTGGGCGTCCATGAACGTGTAGGTCAGGCGGGAGCCCAGGGCCGGGAAGAAGATCCTGGACGCGGTGCCGGTGGCGCCCATGCCGATGACGATCATCTCCGGCACGTCGGCGTCCACGAGCAGGGTGGTCAGCACCTTCAGGTCGGCCTTCGAGCGCGCCATGGTGGAGATCTTGACGATGTCCGCGCCGGCGGCCCGGGCGGCCTTGGCGGTGGTGCGCAGCTCGTCCAGGGGCGGGGTGTGGTCGAAGTTGTGGTACGAGACGACGACCAGGGCGTCGTGCTCGTGGGCGGCGATGACGACCTCGTCGAGGATGTCCCGGGACGACAGCTCGACGTCCACCGCGTCCACGCGGGGTGCGACGGCGCGGAACAGGGCCAGGCGCTCGTCCTCGGTGCCGCGCCAGTCGCCGCCCTCGGCGGCGGAGCGGACGGTCACCAGGGTCGGCAGGTCCCGGAACGCCTCGACCTGGCGCAGGACGTGGTCGGTGGCGGTGTCCCGGAAGCGGTCGACGCGGAGCTCGGCCACGTCCACCCGGGCCTCGACGGCGGCGCTCGCGGCTCGTTCGGCGTCCTGGTCGTCGAAGCTCACCGCGACCAGTGGGACGCCGGTGTCGAGCAGTGCCCGCAGGGCGTTCATCCGCGCACCTCCGGCGGGGAGCTTACCGGTTCAGTTGCGGTGCGGGAGGTGGCCCAGTTCGGCCAGCGGGGCGGGCACGGCGCGCAGCGCGGTGAGGATGCCCGCCTCGCGGTGCAGGGTCCGGCGCACCAGGCGCAGCCTGCGGGCCGCGGACGTCTCCTCCAGCAGGGCCTGCCGGTCCTCCAGCGTGAGCAGGCAGTCGCCGGCCAGGGCGTAGGCCAGGTCCTCGGCCGCGGTGTCGTCGGACGGGGGGCGGTGGGGGGCGCCGGCGGCCTCCCGGTACCGGCCGTGGGCGGCCCTCGCCCGCTCCGCCAGCAGGGGCAGCAGGTCCTCGACCTCCGGCGGGTGCGGCGAGTCCGGCAGCCACTCGACCGAGCCGACCAGGTACGGGGCGCTGCCTTCGTCCACTTCGAGCAGTCGGAACCGCCTGCCGCCGCGGGTGGTCAGGTCGAAGCGGCCGTCGGGCAGGCGCCTGGCCTCCTGGAGCACCGCGGTGCAGCCGACGTCGTGCAGGCCCTCCACGTTCTCCTCGCCCACCTCCCAGCCCTGCCGGATCGACACCACGCCGAACGTGCGGTCCGGCACCGCGCCGGTCACCAGGTCGACGGTGAGCTGGCGGTACCTCGGCTCGAACACGTGCAGCGGCAGGGACGCCCCGGGCAGCAGCACGGTGCCCAGCGGGAACAGGGGGAGCGTCGTGGTCACGGACCCAAGCTACGGGTGGACGGTGGTCGCAGCACGGCGAACGGGTCGGTGACCCGCAGCCGGCCCGACACGAACCGGAACAGCGCGGCGGGACGGCCGCCGGCCGGGCCGGGCGGGACGGTGGCGCCGGTGGGTTCGAGCAGCCCGCGGCGGGACAGCACGCGTTGCAGGTTCGTCGCCGACACCTTGTACCCCAGGGCCGCCGAGTACAGGGCGCGCAGCGCGGAGATGGTGAACTCCGGTGGGGCCAGGGCGAAGCCGAGGTTGGTGTAGGACAGCTTCGACGCCAGGCGGTGGCGCGCGCGGTCGCAGATGGCCTCGTGGTCGAACGCCGTGGGCGGCAGGGCGTCCACCGGGTGCCACGCGGTGTCGGAGGGCACCACCGGGTCGATGTGGGACGGCACCAGGCCGAGGAACGCGGTGGCGACGACGCGCGGGCGTCCCGGCACGCGCCCGGGGTGGCTGAACACCGCCAGCTGCTCGACGTGGGAGAGCTGCCTCACGTCGACCTTCTCGGCCAGCTGGCGCCGGATCGACTCCTCCACGTCCTCGTCGTCGCCCAGGCCACCACCCGGCAGCGACCACCGGTGAGCGTGTGGTTCCCGAGCGCGCTGCCACAGCATGACCTGGAGTGACCCGTCTCTCACCTGGAGCACTGCGGCCAACACCTCATGTCCCGCGAGACCCACCCGGTGATACTATCGACCACGTTTTCGACCGATAGGCGAAAACTGGCTCAAGGAGGAAGCATGGTCGCTACCGCCTACGTGGAGCGAGCCTCGGACGGCGCCTACGACGGGATCGCGCCGGACGCCGACTGGCGTGACGAGGTGCTGGAGCTGGCGCGCAAGCGGGACGCGGTCATCCTCGCGCACAACTACCAGTTGCCCGAGATCCAGGACATCGCGCACCACACCGGTGACTCGCTGGCGCTCAGCCGCATCGCGGCCGCGAGCGACGCGTCCACCATCGTCTTCTGCGGCGTGCACTTCATGGCGGAGACCGCCAAGATCCTGGCTCCCCACAAGACGGTGCTGATCCCGGACGAGCGCGCCGGCTGCTCGCTGGCGGACTCGATCACCGGCGAGCAGCTGCGCGCCTGGAAGGCCGAGCACCCCGGCGCGGTGGTGGTGTCCTACGTCAACACCACCGCCGAGGTGAAGGCGGAGACCGACATCTGCTGCACCTCGTCGAACGCGGTGGACGTGGTGGCGTCCATCCCGGCCGACCGCGAGGTGCTGTTCCTGCCGGACCAGTTCCTCGGCGCGCACGTCAAGCGCGAGACCGGGCGGGACAACCTCCACATCTGGGCCGGCGAGTGCCACGTGCACGCCGGCATCAACGGCCCCGAGCTGGCCGAGCGGGCGGCGGCCAACCCCGACGCGGACCTGTTCATCCACCCCGAGTGCGGTTGCGCCACCTCGGCGCTCTACCTCGCGGGCGAGGGCACCGTGCCCGCGGAGAAGGTCAAGATCCTGTCCACCGGGGACATGATCACCGCGGCCCGGCGGACGAGCGCCAAGTCCGTGCTGGTGGCCACCGAGATCGGGATGCTGCACCAGCTCCGGCGCGCCGCGCCCGAGATCGACTTCCGCGCGGTCAACGACCGGGCCTCCTGCCGGTACATGAAGATGATCACCCCCACCGCCCTGCTGCGCTGCCTGCGCGAGGGCAAGGACGAGGTGCACGTGGACCTGGACACCGCCAGGCGGGCCCAGGGCGCGGTGCAGCGCATGATCGAGATCGGGCAGCCCGGCGGCGGCGAGTGAGCGCCGCGCTGTGGGAGGCGCGGGCCGACCTGGTCGTGGTCGGCACCGGCGTGGCCGGGCTGACGGCCGCGCTGCGCGCCCGTGAACTCGGCCTGCGGGTGCTGGTGGTCACCAAGGCTTCCGTGGCCGACGGCAACACCCGGTGGGCGCAGGGCGGCGTCGCGGTCGTGCTGCCCGACGAGCACGACGAGGGCGACACGGTCGACGCGCACGTGCGGGACACCCTGGTCGCGGGCGCGGCCCTGTGCGACGAGGACGCCGTGCGGGCGATCGTGGGCGGCGGCCCCGCGGCGGTGACCCGGCTGCGCGAGCGCGGCGCGGTGTTCGACGCCGCGCCCGGCGGCCGGCTGGCGCGCACCCGCGAGGGCGGGCACAGCGCGTTCCGCGTGGTGCACGCGGGCGGCGACGCGACCGGCGCGGAGGTGGAGCGGGCGCTGGTGGCCGCGACCTCCGACGGGCACGTGCCCGTGCTGGAGGACCACGTCGCGGTGGACGCGGTGCGCACCCCGCTCGGCCAGGTGTGCGGCCTGCTGGTGCTGGACGGCAACGGCGTGCCCGGCGTGCTCACCGCGCCCGCGGTGCTGCTGGCCAGCGGCGGCCTGGGCCAGCTCTACCAGGCGACCTCCAACCCGGAGGTGGCCACCGGCGACGGCCTGGCGCTGGCGCTGCGGGCGGGCGCGGTGGCCGCGGACGTCGAGTTCGTGCAGTTCCACCCCACCGTGCTCTACACCGGGCGCGGCGCGCGCGGCCGGTGCCCGCTGGTCACCGAGGCGGTGCGCGGCGAGGGCGCGGTGCTGGTCGACGCGGCCGGCGCGCGGGTCATGCGCGGCGTGCACCCGCTGGAGGACCTGGCGCCCCGGGACGTCGTCGCGGCGGCGATCACCCGGCACCTGGCGGACGCCCCCGGCGGCGTGGACGACCACGTCTTCCTCGACGCCACCGGCATCTCCGAGTTCGCGCGGCGGTTCCCCACCGTGCACGCGGCCTGCCTGCGGGCCGGGGTCGACCCGGCGCGCGAGCCGATCCCGGTGGCGCCCGCGGCGCACTTCGCGTGCGGCGGCGTGGTGTCCGATGTGGACGGGCGGACCGGGGTGACCGGGCTGTACGCGGCGGGCGAGGTGGCGCGCACCGGGCTGCACGGCGCGAACCGGTTGGCGTCCAACAGCCTGCTGGAGGGCCTGGTCGTCGGCACGCGGGCGGCCGAGGCCGTCGCGGCGGACCTGGCCATGGGCGTGCTGGCCCGCTGCACGGGCACGGCCGAGCTGCCGGTCGCGCCGGTGGCCGACCGGGACTCGTTGCAACGCGTGATGTCCCGGTACGCGGCGATCGGCCGCGAGGCCGAGGGGCTGGCCGTGGTCGGCTCCGTGCTCGACCTGTCCACCGCGGACCGGGTGCTGGACTCCCGGCGGCTGGTGGAGGACGCGGCGCTGACCCTGGCCGCGCGGGCGCTGATCGCGGCGGCGGCCGAGCGCGAGGAGTCGCGCGGCTGCCACGTGCGCACCGACTTCCCGGTGCGCGACGACGCCGGCTGGTCCCGCGGCCAGGTGGTCCGGCTCAACCCGTCCGGCCAGCCGGTGCTGGCGGACCCGGTGGCGAGGGCGGTGGGAGTGGCATGACGCTGGACCTGGAAGACGCGCGTCGGGTGATCGGAACGGCGCTGGCCGAGGACCTGCGGTACGGGCCGGACGCCACGACCGGGGCGACCGTGCCCGCGGACGCGGTGGCCGTGGCCGAGCTGACGCCCCGCGCGGCGGGCGTGCTGGCCGGCGTACCGGTGGCGCTGGAGGTGTTCCGGCAGGTCGCCGAGGTGGAGGTGCTCCAGGCGCGTGAGGACGGCGACAAGGCCGTGCCCGGCGAGCCCGCGCTGGTGCTGCGCGGGCCGGTGCGCGGCCTGCTCACCGCCGAGCGCACCGCGCTGAACCTGGTGTGCCACCTGTCCGGCGTCGCCACGCTGACGGCCGCGTGGGTGGCCGAGGTCTCGGGCACGAAGGCGGCGGTGCGGGACTCCCGCAAGACCCTGCCCGGCCTGCGGCTGCTGGAGAAGTACGCGGTGCGGTGCGGCGGCGGGGTGAACCACCGGCTCGGTCTCGGCGACGCCGTGCTGATCAAGGACAACCACG
Source organism: Saccharothrix syringae (assembly GCF_009498035.1). Taxonomy (NCBI): domain Bacteria; kingdom Bacillati; phylum Actinomycetota; class Actinomycetes; order Pseudonocardiales; family Pseudonocardiaceae; genus Saccharothrix; species Saccharothrix syringae. Next base: position 9,253,945 of record NZ_CP034550.1, on the reverse strand, counting down.
TGCGGGCGGCGGGGTCGGTGCGGGCCGCGATGGCCGCCGTGCGCGCGCACGCGCCGGAGCTGCCGTGCGAGGTCGAGGTCGACTCGCTGGAGCAGTTGGACGAGGCCGTGGCCGAGGGCGCGGAACTGGTGCTGCTGGACAACTTCACCGTCGCCGAGTGCGCCGAGGCGGTGCGGCGGGCCGGCGGCGTGCGGCTGGAGGCGTCCGGCGGGCTCACCCTGGACGTGGCCCGCGCCTACGCCGAGACCGGCGTGGACTACCTCGCCGTCGGCGGGCTGACGCACTCCGCCCCGGCCCTGGACCTGGGGCTGGACCTGAGGTGACCGGGTGCGCCCGCACCCCCGCGCGGGGGTGCGGGCGCGGTCCGGCTCAGCGCTCGGGGCGCTGGTCGCGCTGCACGTCGACCTCTTCCTTGCGGACCTGGCCGCGCACGTGCTGCTGGTCGGTCCGGGTCTCCTTCTCCAGGCGGACCTGCTCGACCGGCTTGGCGGTCTTCTCGACCACCGGCTCCTGCCTGTGCAGGAAGACCTCGGCCTCCTCGTCGGCGAACGGGCGCCCGGTGGGCTCGCCCCGCACGGGCTCGCGGACCACGCGGAACTCCTCGCGCTCCACCGGCACGGTCACGTCGCGCTGCTCGGTCACGGTGTGCTTGACCAGGCGCACCCGCTCGGCCTCGACGTCGCGGGTGCCGACCTGCACGTCCTCCTCGTACCGGGTGACCGCGTCGTCGCCGGGCCGACCCGCGTGGCGGCCGGTCTGCCTGCCCATCGCGTCCCGGCCCATCGCGCTGCGGCCCGTGCCGGTGTGGCCCGTGCCGGCGGCGCGGCCCGAGGCGGGCAGCCGGTCGTGCTCGCCGCTGCGGCGGCCCGGGATCAGGTCGTAGTAGGCGTACAGCTCGTCCTGCTGCTCCTGCGACATGTGCTGGTCGTCCACGTCGATCTTCGGCGCGTCCTTCACCTTCTGCTTGTCCACGTGCACGGTGATGGTGCCGTTGCCCATGTCCGCGTCCTGGATCGGGACGAACGTCTCCTTGAGCCCGAACAGGCCGGTGTGCACGGACGCCCAGACGGGGCGCCCGTCGCGGTCGTCGAGCCAGACCTGCTTGACCGGTCCGATGCGCTCGCCCCGCTCGTCGATGACCTCGCAGTCGTACAGGCGGTCCACTTCGGCCTGGTTGATCATGGCCGGGTTCCCTTCGCTGTGTTGTGCGTGCGCGGAAGGGGGTGCCCGGTCGGGGCGTGCGGCTAGTCGGGTGCCACCCGTACGTGTGAAACCTTCCGCACGAAAGAACTTCAGAGCCTGCGGTTCGCCAGCACGGGCAGCGCGCGGCGCGCCTGCTCGACGCTCTCCGCGTCCAGGTCGACCACGAGCATCCCGGGCTCGTCCGCCAACTGCTCCACCACCGCGCCCAGCGGCGAGGCGACCGTGCTGAACCCGATGCCGGTCGGCGCGCCGCCGTGGTCGGCCCGCGGGTCGGCCTGGCCGCACGCCAGCACCCACGAGGTGCAGTCCAGCGCGCGGGCGCGCACCAGCAGCTCCCACTGCTCCCGCTTGCCCGGCCCGGAGCCCCACGAGGCGCACACCAGCACGGCCGTGGCACCCCGGTCGGCCAGCGCCCGGAACAGCTCCGGGAACCGCACGTCGTAGCAGGTGGCCAGGCCGAACACGATGCCGTCCACGGCGAAGACCACCGGCTGCGCGCCGGGCGCCACCGTGCGCGACTCGGTGAAGCCGAACGCGTCGAACAGGTGGATCTTGTCGTACCCGACGTCGTGCCCGCCGCCGGTGACCAGCAGGGTGTTGGTGACCCGGCCGTCCGGCGCGGGCGTGAACAGGCCCGCCACCAGGACCACGCCGTGCTCGTCGGCGATTCCCCGCAGGGCCCCGGCCCAGGGCCCGTCCAGCGGCTCGGCCACCGGGCCCAGCGGCACGCCGAACCGGCACATGGTGGCCTCGGGGAACACCACGACGCGGGCGCCGCGCCCGACGGCGCGCGCGGTCTCGGCGCGCACCAGGTCGAGGTTGGCCGCGGGGTCGGCGGAGGAGCTGATCTGGCAGAGGGCGACGCGCATGCCGCCCACTCTAGGTAGTGTCGGGACCCGTGCGCCCCCTCCTGCCCGTGCTCTTCGCAGCCGTCGTCCTCGTCGCCTCGGGGTGCACCGACACGACCACACCGAGCGCGGGGGGCACCTCGGACGGCAGCTCGATCGTGCTCGCCGACCCGATCGAGCCCGCCTCGCTGAACCCGCTGCTCGGCTACGGCCGCGAGGGCGTGTCCAAGATCTACGACGGCCTGGTCGAGCACCGCGCGGACGGCTCGGTGCGGCCCCAGCTGGCCGCCGCGCCGCCGACCCCGGCCGCGGACGGCCTGAGCTGGACCGTGGCGCTGCGGTCGGACGTGGTGTTCAGCGACGGCACCGCGTTCGGGCCCGAGGACGTGGTGGCCACCTACCGGTCGCTGCTGGACCCGGCGTCCGGGTCCACCGAGCGCGCCGCCTACGACGGGCTGACCGGCGTGGAGCAGCTCGACGCGCACACCGTCCGGTTCGCCCTGGCCAGGCCGTGGGCGGCGTTCCCGCACCTGCTGGTGCTCGGCATCCTGCCCAGCGAGGCGCTGACCGTGCCGCTGGCGCAGGTCGCGCCCGTCGGCACCGGCCCCTACAAGCTCGTGGAGTGGCGCAAGGGCGACCGGATGGTGCTGGAGGCCAACGCCTCCCACTTCGGCGGCGAGCCGAAGATCCGCAAGCTGACCGTCTTCTTCGTCCCCGACGACAACACCCGTGCCCAGCGCATGCAGGCCGGCGAGTTCGACGGCACCGAGCTGCCGCCGCGGCTGGCCGCGTCGTTCGCCTCGGCCAACGGCCTGCGCGTGATCACCCACCCCAGCGCCGACCTGCGCGCGGTGACCCTGCCCGGCGGCCCGGTGACCGGCGACGGCGCCATCCGGGTGGCGCTGAACTACGCGGTCGACCGCGAGGACCTGGTGCACAACCTGCTCGGCGGCAAGGGCACCCCGGAGAGCACGCCCGTGCCCGCCGCGCTGCCGGAGTTCGTCGAGACCGGCGCCGGGTTCACCCACGACCGGGCGCAGGCGGAGCTGCTGCTCGACCAGGCGGGCTGGGTGCGCGGCGCCGACGGCGTGCGCGTGCGCGACGGCGTGCCCGCCCGGTTCACCCTCATGTACCCCATCGGCGACGTGGTCCGCGCCGACCTGGCCACCGGGTTCGCCGCGGACGCCCGCGAGGTCGGCGTGGACGTGCAGCTGGCGGGCCTGGGCCGGGAGGCCATCGCGTCCCGGCTGGGCGCGGACGCCCTGCTGCACGGCGGCGGCACCCCGTTCGACCCGGACCCGGCGACCAGGGCGCTGCGCACCGGCAACCCGTGGGGCTACTCGAACCCGCGGGTCGACGCCGCCCTGGACGCCGGGCGCTCGCTGCTGGACCCGGCCCAGCGGGCGGCGGCGTACAAGCAGCTCCAGCGGGCGTACGTGGCCGCGCCGGGCATGGTCGTGCTGGCCTCGGTGCAGCACACGTACGTGGTGCGCGAGAACTGGAACGGCTACCAGGAGGTGGTGGACCCGCACACGCGCGGGGCGCTGTCCTGGGGGCCGTGGTGGAACCTGGAGAAGTGGACGCCTCGCTAGTGGGGAGCACAGTGACCGTTTTCCTGGACTCGGCCGGTTCGTCGCTCCCGCCGCGGGAGGTGCTGGACGAGGTCGTCGGCCACCTGCGGCGCGAGGCCGAGGTCGGTGGTTACGCGGCGGCGCGCGAGCGCGCGGACGACCTGGAGGCCGGCTACGGCGTGCTGGCCGAGCTGCTGGGCGCCGAGCCGGACGAGGTCGCCTTCACCGACAGCGCCACCCGCTCGTGGCTGACCGCGTTCGACGCGGTGCCGCTCGGCCCCGGCGACCGGGTGCTGATCAGCCAGGCCGAGTACGCGGGCACCGCCATCCCGATCCTGCACCGGGCCCGCGAGGCCGGCTACGAGGTCGAGGCGGTGCCGTCGGACGCCTCGGGCCAGATCGACGTGCGGGCGCTGGAGGAGGTGTTGGACGAGCGGGTCAAGCTCGTCTCGCTGGTGCACGCGCCGACCAACAGCGGCCTGGTCAACCCGGTGCGCGAGGTCGTCGACGCGGCGCACGGGGTGGGCGCCCTGGTGCTGCTGGACGCGTGCCAGTCGATCGGGCAGCTGCCGGTGCGGGCCGACGAGCTGGGCGCGGACCTGATCTCCGGCACCGGCCGCAAGTGGCTGCGCGGCCCGCGCGGCACGGGCGTCCTGGTGGTGCGGCGGGAGGCGGCCAAGCGCCTGCGGCCCCGGCTGGTGGACCTGCACAGCGCCGAGTGGGTGGGGCCCGAGGAGATCCGGCTGCGCGACGACGCGCGGGTGCACGAGATCTGGGAGTCGAGCGTCGCCGACCGGCTGGGCCTGATCGCGGCGGCCCGGTACGCCCTGGCCAAGGGGCTGGACGTGATCGAGCGGGAGGTCGGCGAGCGGGCCCGGCACCTGCGCGAGGGGCTGGCCGCGCTGCCCGGCGTGACCGTGCGCGACGTGGGTGAGCGCAAGTCGGGCATCGTCACGTTCACCGTGGCGGGGCTGGCGCCCGGGGAGGTGAAGGAGCGGCTGGCCGCCGACGGCGTGCTGGTCCACACCAGCGGCGCGTCGTCCACGCTGCTGGACATGACCCGACGCGGGCTCGACGAGGTCGTGCGGGCCTCACCGCACTACTTCGTCGAGCCCGCCGGGCTGGATCAGGCGCTGGAGGCCGTCAGCAGGTGCGCCCGGTGATGCGCGGGACGCAGTCGGTGTAGTCCAGCAGCAGCTGGACGGCGCTGTCGTTGCGCGCGGTCTGGGTGGCGATCACCGTGTCGCGCGGGTAGAAGCCGCTGGTGCCGCTCGCCGACGCCGGGTACATCTCGAAGGTGTAGCTCCAGATCTTGTGCGTGGCCCACATCCAGTCGTCCACGCTGCCGTCGGTGATGTAAAGGTCGCTGGCCTGCTGCGGCGTGTAGCCGTTGAGCGAGGCCAGTCGCCGGCCCATGGTCTGGAACACGTTGGCCTGCGTGGCGTCCAGGCCGGTCGCGGTGTCGTTGTAGGTGTAGCCGTACGGCCACAGCACCAGCTCGGAGAAGGTGTGGAAGTCGATGTGCGACTTGATCTGCTGCACACCGCCGACCACGCGGCTGTTGGTGAAGTCGCGGACCCGGGCGACCTCGGGCGCGGAGAACGCCGACGGGCCGCGGTAGGTCTCGGACGAGCCGCTGCCGCTGGAGCCGCCGCAGCAGCCCCACTGGTAGCCCCAGTTGCGGTTGGGGTCGGTGCCGACCGAGGTGGAGTTCGGCTGCCGGTTCTTGCGCCACGCCCGGAACGAGCCGGTCGCGATGTCGTACTCCGCGCCGTCCGGGTTGACGCTCGGGACGACCCAGATCTCCCGGGTGTCGACCGAGTTCTTGATGGTCGAGTTCGACGCGTACAGGTCGGTGTACCGCTGGACGATGCGCAGGCACATCTCCACGGTCAGGTGCTCGCGGGCGTGCTGGTTGCAGGTGAACAGCGCCTCGGGCTCGCTCTCGTCGACCGAGGGGTTGTCGCTGATCTTGATCGCCCAGATGTCCCGGTTCTCGTAGGACTTGCCGATGCTGCGCAGGGTGACCAGGTCCGGGTGGTCCCGGACCGTCTGGTTGAGCTCGGCCACCATCTCCGCGTAGTTGTGGTAGCCGGTGTAGCCGGACGGGAAGTCCTGCGCGCCGACGTCGCCGGTGCGGTCGGTGAAGTCGGCCGCGCCGAGGGCCGCCAGCTCGGCGTCGGCGTCGCCCAGCGATTTGATCCCCAACCCGGTCGCGCGCAGGGCCCACTGCTGGCGGGGTTCCGCGATCACGGTGAGCTTGTCGCCGGTCTGGCCGAGCACGTCGACACCGGTCCTGGCGACCTTGGTGCGCGCCTCCGGGGTGGCCGCCGTGACCTCGAAGAGCGCCCGCTCGGGCGCCTGCGCCGTCGACGGCTGGGCGGACCCGGTGTGCAGGGGGAGCACCAGGGTCGCGCTCGCTAGCAGGGCGGCGGCCAGCAGGCCGCGCCGCTTGGTGAACATCGAGCCTCCATCATCAGCAGGGGTCGCGACGGAGATGTGCACACGCAGCGTCGCGCCGCCGTGACTGGTCGAGGTAGCCCCCGTTTGTCGGGTTCGCCCCGGCGGCCCGGGCTGACAGTTGACGGAATTCGCGTTCGCCTACCCTTGGGGGCATGCTCAACCGCATCGACCTGCGAGGTCGGGTCCCGTCAGCAGCCGAACTGCGCGCCGCGCTGCCGCGCGCCGAGGTCGACGTGGACGCGGTGCTGCATCACGTCCGGCCCATCGTGGAGGACGTGCGGGCCCGCGGCGTCGAAGCGGTCCTGGAGCACACCGAGCGGTTCGACGGCGTGCGCCCCGCGACCGTCCGGGTGCCCGCCGCCGAGCTGGAGCGGGCGCTGGCCGAGCTGGACCCGACCGTGCGCGCCGCCCTGGAGGAGTCGGTCGAGCGCGCCCGCCGGGTGCACGCCGACCAGCGCCGGGTCGACACCACCACCCAGGTCGTGCCCGGCGGGACGGTGACCGAGCGCTGGGTGCCGGTGGCCCGGGTGGGCCTCTACGCGCCCGGCGGCCTGGCCGTCTACCCGTCCACCGTGGTGATGAACGTGGTCCCGGCGCAGATCGCCGGGGTCGAGTCGCTGGTGGTCTGCTCGCCGCCGCAGGCGGGGTTCGGCGGCCTGCCGCACCCGACGATCCTGGCCGCCGCCGCGCTGCTCGGCGTGACCGAGGTGTGGAGCGTGGGCGGCCCGATGGCCGTCGCCCTGCTCGCCTACGGCGGCACGGACACCGACGGCTCGCCGCTGGAGCCCGCCGACGTGGTGACCGGGCCGGGCAACATCTACCTGACCGCGGCCAAGCGCCTGCTGCGCGGCCTGATCGGCATCGACTCCGAGGCCGGGCCGACCGAGATCGCGATCCTCGCCGACGGCACGGCCGACCCGGTGCACGTGGCCGCCGACCTGATCAGCCAGGCCGAGCACGACCCGCTGGCCGCGAGCGTGCTGGTGACCACCTCCGAGGAGCTGGCCGACGCGGTCGACGCCGAGCTGGGGCGCCAGGTCGCCGCGACCAAGCACCACGAGCGCATCGGCACCGCGCTTCGCGGCCGGCAGTCCGGCACCGTGCTGGTCTCGACCGTGGACGACGGCCTGCGGGTGGTCGACGTGTACGCGGCCGAGCACCTGGAGGTGCAGACCGCGGACGCGCGCGAGGTCGCCGCCCGGGTGCGCGCGGCGGGCGCGGTGTTCGTGGGCCCGCACTCGCCGGTGTCGCTGGGCGACTACTGCGCGGGCTCCAACCACGTGCTGCCCACCGGCGGCTGCGCCCGGCACTCCTCCGGGCTGTCCGTGCAGACCTTCCTGCGCGGCATCCACGTGGTCGACTACAGCGAGGAGGCCCTGCGCGAGGTCGCGCCGCACGTCGTGGCGCTGGCCGAGGCCGAGGACCTGCCCGCGCACGGCCAGGCGGTCACCGCGAGGTTCCGCGGATGAGGCCCATCGGAGAGCGGGTGGAGCTGGGCGACCTGCCCCTGCGGGAGGACCTGCGCGGCCGCACGCCGTACGGCGCGCCGCAGCTCGACGTGCCCGTGCGGCTCAACACCAACGAGAACCCCTACCCGCCCACGCCCGCCCTGGTGGAGGACGTGGTCAAGGAGGTCGCGGCGGTCGCGGCCGAGCTGCACCGCTACCCGGACCGGGACGCGGTGGCCCTGCGCGAGGACCTGGCCGCGTACCTGTCGTCGGCCACGGGCGTGCCGCTGACCGCGGCCAACCTGTGGGCGGCCAACGGGTCGAACGAGATCCTCCAGCAGGTGCTCCAGGCATTCGGCGGGCCGGGCCGCACCGCGCTGGGGTTCGAGCCGTCGTACTCGATGCACCCGATCATCGCGGCGGGCACGCGCACCGAGTGGGCGCCCACCCCGCGCCGCCCGGACTTCTCGCTGGACGTGGCGCGGGCGGCGGAGGTGGTGGCCGAACGCGCGCCCGACGTGGTGTTCGTGACCAGCCCGAACAACCCCACCGGGCAGAGCCTGCCGCTGGACGACCTGCGCGTGCTGGTCGAGGCGGCGCCGGGCGTGGTCGTGGTGGACGAGGCATACGCGGAGTTCTCCTCGCGGCCCTCGGCGGTGGCCCTGCTCGACGAGTACCCGGCCAAGCTGGTCGTGAGCCGGACCATGAGCAAGGCGTTCGCCTTCGCGGGCGGCAGGCTGGGCTACCTGGCCGCCGCGCCCGCCGTGGTGGACGCGTTGCTGCTGGTCCGGCTGCCCTACCACCTGTCGGCGCTGACCCAGGCGGCGGCGCGGGCGGCGCTGCGGCACGCGCCGGAGACGCTGGGCTCGGTGGCGAAGCTGGCCGCCGAGCGCGACCGGGTGGTGTCCGAACTGCGGGACCTCGGGTTCGCCGTGGTGCCCAGCGACGCGAACTTCGTGCTCTTCGGCCTGTTCGAGGACACGCGGGTCGCGTGGCGGTCTTATCTGGAACGCGGTGTGCTGATCAGGGACGTCGGCATCGCCGGACATCTGCGGGTGACGGTCGGTACTCCGGAGGAGAACGACGCGTTCCTCGCGGCGAGCAGGGAGGTTGGCCGGTGACCCGGGTCGGCAGGGTGGAGCGCACCACCAGGGAGTCGTCGGTGCTCGTCGAGGTGGACCTCGACGGCGCCGGGAAGGTCGAGATCGACACGGGCGTGCCGTTCTACGACCACATGCTGACCGCCCTGGGCGTGCACGGGTCGCTGGACCTGGTCGTCCGGGCGACCGGCGACGTGCACATCGACGCGCACCACACCGTGGAGGACGTCGCGATCGTGCTCGGGCAGGCGCTGCGCGAGGCGCTGGGCGACAAGGCGGGCATCCGCCGGTTCGGCGACGCGTGGATCCCGATGGACGAGACCCTGGCGCACGCGGCGGTGGACGTGTCCGGGCGGCCGTACTGCGTGCACGTGGGCGAGCCCGCCGAGTTCAACGCCTTCACCATCGGCGGCAACTACCCGTTCGTGCTCAACCGGCACGTGTTCGACTCGCTGGCCTTCCACGCGGGCATCGCGCTGCACGTGCGCGTGGAGTACGGCCGGGACCCGCACCACATCACCGAGGCCCAGTTCAAGGCCATCGCGCGGGCGCTGCGCACGGCCGTCGAGCCCGACCCGCGGGTGGGCGGCGTGCCGTCGACCAAGGGCGTGCTCTAGGTGTCGAAAGAGCTGGTCGTCATCGGCCTGCTCGCGCTGGCCGGCTTCCTGGGCGGTGGTGCCTACAGCACCTGGAAGACCGCCCGGGGGCTGGCCGTCGTGCTGGCCGTGCTGGCGGTGCTCGCGCTGGGCGGCGCGGTGCTCTGGCTGGTGTAGGACCGCGGTCCTTCCGCTGAGTGGAAGCGAATACTCTGCGCAGTCGACCGGCTGCGTATGGTGGGCCCATGTCCAGGCAGATCGCGCTCGACTCCGGCGGCCGGCCGCGGGAGCGCGCGGACGCGGCGCGCAACCGCGCCAGGGTGCTGGCCGCGGCGGAGCGGGTGTTCGCGGACGCCGCCGGGTCGGGCGGCGTGACCATGGAGGACATCGCGCGGGCGGCGGGGGTCGGGCGGGCCACGCTCTACCGGCGCTACCCGGACGTCACCTCGATCGCGCAGGCGCTGCTGGACCAGCACGGCAGCGACGTCCAGGGCCGCATCCTGCACGGGCCGCCGCCGCTGGGCCCGGGCGGGCCGCCGCAGGAGCGGCTGGCCGCGTTCTACCGGGCCATGGTGGAGCTGCTGGAGCACCACCTGCACCTGGTGCTGGGCGCGGAGACCGGGCGGGCGCGGTTCCGCACCGGCGCGTACGCGTTCTGGCGCAGGCACGTGGAGGTGCTGCTGGAGCAGGCGGGCGCGGCCGCGCCGCCCGCCGTGGTGGACGCCCTGATGGCGCCCCTGGCGCCCGAGGTCTACGAGTACCAGCGCAAGCAGCGCGGGCTGGGCCCCGACCAGGTCGTCGCCGGGCTGGACTGGCTCACCCGCTGTGTCTGCGCAGGTGGGTAGGCGGCACCGCGGAGGTCAGCCACACGCCGTTGGCGCTGACCCGGAACTCGTGGCCGGCGGCGCGCATCCCCGCCGCGTCGACCTCCAGCACCACCGGCCTGCCCCGGCGGGAGCCGACCCGCACGGCCGTCTCCACCGTCGCCGACAGGTGCACGTCGTGCCGCCGCATCGGCAGCAGCCCCTCCCGGAGGATGACGGGCGCCACCGCGTCGGTGGTGCCGTGGTAGAGCACCGGGGGCGGTTCCGCGGCGGGCAGGCCCAGGTCGACGGCCACGGTGTGGCCCTGGCTGGCGCGGATGCGCCCGCCGACCACCTCGTAGCGCTTCTTGTCGTTGCGCGCCACGACCTCGCGCACCTGCGCCTCGGTCACGCCGAGCGCCGCCGCGAACTCGCCCAGGTCGACCCAGCCGGCCTCGTCGAGGGTCAGGCCGACGCGGCCGGGGTCGTGGCGGAGGCACTTGGACATCCGCTTGGACAGGCGGATCATCTCTCTTTCCCGCACGTCCCCAGTGCAGCACGGCCGCACAAGCCGGTTGTTCAGGTGCCGCCCTCGGTGGCGGCCTTGAGCTTGGGCGCACCGGGGCCGTTGGCGGACTGCTCGTCCTGGAAGTTGTGCAGGAAGCAGCTGCGCAGCGACAGGCACCCGCACCCGATGCACGAGGTCAGCCGGTCGCGCAGCCGCTGCAGCGCGTCGATCCGGGCGTCCAGCTCGGCCCGCCAGCTCGTGGACAGCCTGCTCCAGTCCGACTTGGTGGGCGTGCGGTTGTCCGGCAGGGTGGCCAGCGCCTGCTGGACGTCCTCCAGCGACAGCCCCACCCGCTGCGCGGTGCGGATGAACGCCAGCCGGCGCAGCACCGACCGCGGGTACCGCCGCTGGTTGCCGGCGGTCCGCTCGGACGCGATCAGGCCCCGCTCCTCGTAGAACCGCAGCGCGGTGTGCGGCACGCCGCTGCGCTCGGCCACCTGGCCGATGGTCAACACGTCGGGCAACTTGCTCACGTGGTCATCCTATGGCTTGACCTCGACTTAAGTCGAGGTTGTTCGCTGATCTCATGACAGTGCGAAGCGAGCCGGGGTACGCGGACCTCCCCGCGTTGTTCCGGCGGATGACCGGGGACGAGAAGCACGAGTGGGCGGCGGCGTCGACGCTCGACGTGCTGTGGGTGCTCTACGACCGGGTGCTGGACGTCTCGCCGGACCGGGTCGACGACCCGGACCGCGACCGGTTCCTGCTGTCCAAGGGGCACGGGCCGATGGCCTACTACGCGGTGCTGGCCGCGAAGGGCTTCCTCGAACCGTCCACGTTGGACACCTGGACCCGGTGGGACTCGCCGCTGGGCCAGCACCCCGACCGGGTGCTGGTGCCGGGGGCGGAGATCGGCAGCGGGTCCCTGGGGCACGGACTGCCCATCGCCGTGGGCACCGCGATCGGCCTGCGCCTCCAGGGGCGCGCGGCCCGGACCGTGGTCCTGGTCGGCGACGCGGAGCTGGACGAGGGCAGCAACCACGAGGCGATCGCGCTGGCCGGCCGGCTCGGCCTGGACCGGCTGACCACCGTGGTGGTGGACAACGAGTCCGGCACGCACGGCTGGCCGGGCGGGGTGGCGCGGCGGTTCGAGGTCGAGGGCTGGCAGACGTCCACAGTGGACGGGCGAGACCACGCGGCGCTGCACGGGGCGTTCACGCAGGAGCACCCCGGCCGGCCGCTGGCCGTGGTGGCGAGGATCGAGGGGGAGCGATGACGGCGACGATGCGGCAGGTGTTCGCGGACACCGTCGAGGACGTGATGCGGCACGACCCGCGCGTGGTGGTCGTGATCGCCGAGATCTCGCGCGACGCGTTCCGGCCGGGGGAGCGGCTGGTCAACGTCGGCATCCGCGAGCAGGCCATGGTCGGGGTGGGCGCGGGCCTGGCGCTGACCGGCCTGCGGCCCGTGGTGCACAGCTACGCGCCGTTCCTGGTCGAGCGCCCGTTCGAGCAGGTCAAGCTGGACTTCGGGCACCAGGACGTGGGCGGGGTGCTGGTGAGCATCGGCGGTTCGTACGACGACCCGGCGTGGGGCCGCACGCACCAGGCGCCCGGCGACGTGGCGCTGTTCGACACGCTGCCCGGCTGGACCGTGCACGTGCCGGGTCACCCGGACGAGGTCGAGCCGGTCATCCGGGCCGCGCTGGCCGGCGACGACCGCGTCTACGTCCGGCTGTCCCTGCGGCACAACGCCGCGCCGCACCCGGTGGTCGAGGGGTTCACCGAGGTGCGGCGCGGCCGGCGGGGCGTGGTGGTGGCGGTCGGGCCGATGCTGGACACCGCGGTCGAGGCGACCCGGGACCTCGACGTGACCGTGCTCTACGCCACGACCGTCCGCCCGTTCGACGCCGCCGGCCTGCGCGCCGCGGTCGGCCGGGCCGACCGGGCCGACGTGCTGCTGGTCGAGCCGTACCTGGCGGGCACGTCGGCGCACCTCGCGGCCGAGGCGCTGGCCGACGTGCCGCACCGGCTGCGGTCGCTGGGCGTGCGGCGGGAGGCCGAGCTGCGGGCCTACGGCACCGCCGAGGACCACGACTCCGCGCACGACCTCGACGTGCTCGGCGTCGCCGCGGCCGCGCGTCGGATGTTCTCCGGGCCGGTCGCTGCGGCATGATCTCTGCCCGTGAGCGTGCCGAGGAGCCTGATCTGGTCACCCGCGCCGACCGCCGAGCTGCAGCTGAACCTGCACCGCGCGGTCGCGGGTCCCGCGGCGCTGGTCCCGGTGGCCTCCGGGACCGTGCTGCTGCCGCGCAGGCAGATCGGGTTCGCCGCGGCGCTGCGGCTGGCCGACCAGGTGCGCCGGACCGGCTCGTCGGCGCTGCTGGTGCGCTGGAGCCCGGCCGGTGAGGTGTGGACCGACGGCGCGGTGTCCGGCTACACCGGTGCGCCGCGCCGGCTGGTCGGGCTGCTGCGCTGGTGGCGGCTCGACGCGAAGCCCGGCGCGGCCGACCTGCCGCCCGACGTGGCCGAGGTCCGGGCGCTGGTGGACGAGGGCCGCGCGGACGCCTGGGTGACGACCCTGCCGTCCGAGGCGGGCCTGCCGATCAACACCGTGCTGCCCGTGGTGCCCGTGACGCAGGGCGGTTCGCCGCTGGCCTAGCGGGTGCCCGGCGACACGGGGCGGTTCCCCGCCGGGCTAGTAGCCTGGACGCGTGGCACGAGTCGTCGTACTGGACTACGGATCCGGCAACCTCCGCTCCGCCGAGCGCGCGCTCCAGCGCGTCGGCGCCGACGTCGAGGTCACCGCGGACCATCGGGCGGTGCTCGACGCCGACGGCCTGGTGGTGCCGGGCGTGGGCGCGTACGCGGCGTGCATGGAGGGCCTGAACTCCGTGCGGGGTGCCCGGCTGATCGGGCAGCGGCTGGCCGGCGGGCGCCCGGTGCTGGGCATCTGCGTGGGCATGCAGATCCTGTTCGGCAAGGGCATCGAGCACGGCGTGGAGACCGAGGGCTGCGGCGAGTGGCCCGGCACGGTGGAGCGGCTGGAGGCCCCGGTCGTGCCGCACATGGGCTGGAACACCGTCCGGGCGCCCGGGGGCAGCCGACTGTTCGCGGGCCTCGACGCCGACACCCGGTTCTACTTCGTGCACTCCTACGCGGTGCGCAAGTGGGAGCTGGAGGAGTCGGGCACGCTCAAGGCGCCGCTGGTGACGTGGTCCGCGCACGGCGGTGACGAGTTCGTCGCGGCGGTGGAGAACGGGCCGCTGTGGGCGACCCAGTTCCACCCGGAGAAGTCCGGCGACGCGGGCGCGCACCTGCTGGAGAACTGGCTGAAGAGCTTCAACTAGGCTGTTCGCGTGACCTTCACGCTCCTCCCGGCCGTTGACGTGGCCGACGGCCAGGCGGTCCGGCTCGTCCAGGGCGAGGCCGGCACCGAGACCTCCTACGGCAGCCCGCTGGACGCCGCGCTCGCGTGGCAGCGCGACGGCGCCGAGTGGGTGCACCTGGTCGACCTCGACGCCGCGTTCGGCCGGGGCGACAACCGCGAGCTGCTGGCCCGGGTGATCGGCGAGCTGGACGTCAAGGCAGAGCTGTCCGGCGGCATCCGCGACGACGAGTCGCTGGCCAGGGCGCTGGCCACCGGCTGCGCCCGGGTCAACCTGGGCACGGCCGCCCTGGAGGACCCGGTGTGGTGCGCGAAGGCCATCGCCGAGCACGGCGACAAGGTCGCGGTCGGGCTGGACGTGCGCATCGGCGAGCGGGGCTACCGGGTGGCCGGGCGCGGCTGGACCACGGACGGCGGCGACCTGTGGGAGGTGCTGGAGCGGCTGGACCGCGACGGCTGCGCCCGCTACGTGGTGACCGACGTGAGCAAGGACGGCACGCTCCAGGGCCCGAACGTGGACCTGCTGCGCGAGGTGTGCGCGCGCACCGACGCGCCGGTGATCGCCTCCGGCGGGGTGTCCAGCGTGGACGACCTGGTGGCGCTGGCCGCGCTGAACCGGGACGGCGTGGAGGGCGCGATCGTGGGCAAGGCGCTCTACGCGGGCGCGTTCACGCTCCCGGAGGCGCTGACCGCCGTGCGCGGCTGATCGCGGCGTCGACCCGGCCGCCGGCGCGGGCCTCGGCGGCCTGCCCGGTCACCCCGGGGTCGACGGCGTGATCTCGATGCCCACCGAGCCCCCGACGCCCCGGCGCAGCCGGCTGCCCAGCAGCGTCAGCCGCCCCAGCAGGCCGTACTTGCGCGCGATCAGCGCCCGCACCCGGTCGCTGCCGGCCCGGTCGAGCAGCCGCGCCCGGCCGGGCACCTGCGGGCCGGTCGGGTTGCCCCGCAGGTCGCACGGCCCGACCTCGACCTCACCACCGCGCCGGATGCGCTTGACCTTGCCCGCGTCGGCGGCCGACCACGCGTAGAGCGCCGTGCCGTCGGACACCACCCACACCGGGGTGGGCACGGGCGTGCCGTCCTTGCGGTAGGTCGTCAACAACAGGTACTTGCCGTCTCCCAGGCCCATGGGGAAGACGGTAGAGGCCCCGCCCCGGCGATGCCGGGACGGGGCCTCCACGAGACCGTCAGGTCAGATGGCGGTGACGTTCGTCGCCTGCGGGCCCTTGGCGCCCTGGCCGACGTCGAAGCTCACGCGCTGGTTCTCCTCCAGGCTGCGGTAGCCGCCGCCCTGGATCTCCGAGTAGTGCACGAACACGTCCGCGCCGCCGTCCTCGGGGGAGATGAAGCCGAAGCCCTTTTCCGAGTTGAACCACTTGACGGTGCCGTTGGCCATTCTTTTCTCCTCTTACCGCGTACCAGCGGGGGCGGACGCACCCACTGCGGCCGGTCCGGGCGTTGGGAGAGAACTCCACGCTCAAACGCGTTTCGCGAGCGTGGATGACACGACACAAAACCATCGACCTCCTCCAGTTAACCACACATCGGCCGTCCTGTCGCCCTGGCGGCACCGGCCGGAGGTCGCCACGTAGGCTTTTGGGCATGTCAGTAGCGGTGCGCGTGATCCCCTGCCTGGACGTCGACCGGGGCCGGGTGGTGAAGGGCGTCAACTTCACCAACCTCGTCGACGCGGGCGACCCGGTCGAGCTGGCGCGCGCCTACGACGCCGAGGGCGCCGACGAGCTGACCTTCCTGGACGTGACCGCCTCCTCGAGTGACCGCGAGACCACCTTCGACGTGGTCCGCCGCACCGCCGAGCAGGTGTTCATCCCGCTGACCGTGGGCGGCGGCGTGCGCAGCGCCGAGGACGTGGACAAGCTGCTGCGCTCGGGCGCGGACAAGGTGAGCGTGAACACCGCCGCCATCGCCCGCCCCGAGCTGCTGGGCGAGCTGTCCCGCCGGTTCGGCGCCCAGTGCATCGTGCTGTCGGTCGACGCGCGCCGCGTGCCGGAGGGCGAGCGGCCCACCCCGTCGGGGTTCGAGGTCACCACGCACGGCGGCCGCCGGGGCACCGGCATCGACGCGGTCGAGTGGGCCGCGCGCGGCCAGGAGCTGGGCGTGGGGGAGATCCTGCTGAACTCCATGGACGCCGACGGCACCAAGGCCGGGTTCGACCTGGAGCTGATCCGGCTCACCCGGGAGGTGGTGGACGTGCCGCTGATCGCCAGCGGCGGCGCCGGCCGGGTCGAGCACTTCCCGCCCGCGGTGGCCGAGGGCGCGGACGCGGTGCTCGCGGCCAGCGTGTTCCACTTCGGCACGCTGCGCATCGGCGACGTCAAGCAGGGCCTGCGCGAGGCCGGCGCGGTGGTGCGGTGATGCTGCGCAACGCCCCGGCGGAGGTGCGCCTGGCCTGCCTGGTCGGCGCGGCCGGCGCGCTGCTGTTCGTCCTGGAGGGCCTGCTGTGGGCCCAGCTCGACGGCGACCCCGGGGTGATCCGCTTCCCGGTGATCGTGGCCGTGCCGGAGCTGCTGGTGCTGGTCGGCCTGGTCGCCGGGCTGCGCCCCGCGCGGCTGACCGCGGCCTGGCTGTTCGGCCTGGTCGCCCTGGTCCACCTGCTCACCGTGCTGGGCGACGGCCCGGTGTGGGTCCGCGTGCTCTCCGGCGTGCTCTCCGCGGTCCACGTCTTCGCCGTGGTGCTGCTCAACACCCGACCCGCCCGACTGCACTTCATCGGAGGACAGCGTTGACCGGTGTGCTCGACCCGGCGATCGCCGCGCGCCTCAAGCGCAACGCCGACGGCCTGGTGTGCGCGGTGGCCCAGCGGCGCGGCACCGGCGAGGTGCTGATGGTGGCCTGGATGAACGACGAGGCGCTGCACCGCACGCTGACCACCCGCCGCGCCACGTACTACTCGCGCAGCCGGCAGCAGCTGTGGGTCAAGGGCGAGACCTCCGGCCACGCGCAGCGGGTGCACGAGGTGCGGCTGGACTGCGACGGCGACACCGTGCTGCTCGTGGTGGACCAGGAGGGCGCCGCCTGCCACACCGGCGACGCCACCTGCTTCGACGCCGACGTGCTGCTCAGCTGATGTCGCCGGTCAGGTAGCGCTGGAGGTTCGGCGCGATCGCCCGGACCATGGTGTCCACGTCGGCCGAGGCGAACGGCTCGAACCGCACCACGTACCGGACCACGCCCATGCCGAAGAGCTGGCTGGCCACCAGGGTGGCGCGCAGCTCGGGGTCCGGCACGCCGAGGTGGCCGATGACCCGCTTGAGCAGGGTCTGCACGAAGAACTGCTGCATCGCCTCGCCGACCCGCTCCTGGGAGGTGATGCTGCGGACCATGGCGGCGAACTGGCCGCCGCCGGTGGCGTCCCAGACGCCGAGGAAGTTGCGCACGATCCGCTCGCCGATCTGCTCGGGCGGGCCGTCGAGCAGCCGACCGACCAGCACGTTCGGGTCGATCGGCACCTGGAGCACGGCCTTGGCGAACAAGCCCTCCTTGCCGCCGAACCAGTGGTTGACCATGGCCGCGTCCACGCCCGCCCGCGCCGCGATGGACCGCACGGTCGCGCCCTCGAAACCGCGTTCGACGAACACCTCGCGGGCGGCGTCCAGCAGGGCGGCCCTGGTGTCGGCGCCGCCGGCCCGGCGGCCGCGGCGCTTGGGCTCGGTTTGCGGGGCGTCGGCGTTCACGCGACCATCATGAGCGACGACCGGGTATTTTTCAACGGACGTTGAAATGACACCCCGGCCCGGGGACGGGCGCGCACCGGGCACAATGTCCGCCATGGTGAGCGTCATCGGTGCCGGTACCGGCCTGGGCGAGGTCAGCCCCACGCGCGAGGAGTTCCGCGAGCTCGCCGCCGAGCGGCGGGTCGTCCCGGTGGTGAGGCGGCTGCTGGCCGACGCGGAGACGCCCGTCGGGCTGTACCGCAAGCTCGCGGCCGACCGCCCGGGCACGTTCCTGCTGGAGTCGGCGGAGAACGGCCGGTCCTGGTCCCGCTGGTCGTTCGTCGGCGCGCGCAGCGCCGGCGCGCTGACCGCGACCGGCGGCGAGGCGTTCTGGCAGGGCCAGCACCCGGTCGGCCTGCCCGAGGGCGGCGACCCGCTGGCCGCGCTGCGCGAGACCATCGAGGTGCTGCGCACCGACCCGCTGCCCGGCCTGCCGCCGCTGACCGGCGGCATGGTCGGCTACATCGGCTACGACGCGGTGCGGCGGCTGGAGCGGCTCCCCTCGCTGGCGGAGGACGACCTGCGGCTTCCCGAACTGGTCATGATGCTCGCCACCGACCTCGCGGCGCTGGACCACCACGAGGGCACGGTCACGCTCATCGCCAACGCCATCAACTGGGACGACTCGCCGGAGCGCGTGGACGCCGCCTACGACGACGCGGTGGCCCGCCTGGACCGGATGACCCGGGACCTCCAGTCGTCCGCGCCCGCCACGGCCGCGGTGTTCTCGCGGCCCAAGCCGGAGTTCACCCGCCGCCGGTCGCCGCAGGAGTACCGCGCCGTGGTGGAGCGGGCCAAGGAGGCCATCCGCGCGGGCGAGGCGTTCCAGGTCGTGCTGTCCCAGCGGTTCGAGGTGCGCACCACCGCCGACCCGCTGGACGTCTACCGGGTGCTGCGCACGTCCAACCCCAGCCCGTACATGTACCTGCTGCGGCTGGAGGACTTCGACATCGTCGGGTGCAGCCCGGAGTCGCTGGTCACCGTGCGCGACGGCAAGGCGACCACGCACCCCATCGCGGGCACCCGGTGGCGCGGCCTGGACGAGGAGGAGGACGCGCTGCTGGAGAAGGACCTGCTGGCCGACCACAAGGAGCGCGCCGAGCACCTGATGCTGGTCGACCTGGGCCGCAACGACCTGGGCCGGGTGTGCAAGCCGGGCTCGGTGACCGTGGTCGACTTCTTCAAGGTGGAGCGCTACTCGCACGTGATGCACATCGTGTCCACGGTCAGCGGCGAGCTGGCCGAGGGGCGCACGGCGTTCGACGCGGTCGCGGCGTGCTTCCCGGCGGGCACCCTGTCCGGCGCGCCCAAGCCGCGGGCGATGGAGCTGATCGAGGAGCTGGAGCCGACCCGGCGCGGCCTCTACGGCGGCGTGGTGGGCTACCTGGACTTCGCCGGCGACGCGGACACCGCGATCGCCATCCGCACCGCCCTGATCCGCGACGGGGTGGCGTACGTGCAGGCCGGGGCGGGCATCGTGGCCGACTCCGACCCGGCGGCGGAGGACAACGAGTGCCTGAACAAGGCGGGCGCGGTGCTGGCCGCGGTCGCCACGGCCGAGACCATGGCGCCCGCCGCGGACGAGTCCGAGGCGGACACCGCGGGTGAAGCGACGGCTCCGGCCCGTGTCTGAGGACGGTCCCACGCCTGGAGACGGTCCCGGGGACGTCCCCCGGGCCGAGCCCGGTCCCGGTCCCGCGCCCGGGGACGTCGCGGAGGACGCCTCCGCCGGCCGGGCCCGCGAGCGGCGTCCACTGTGGATCGCCGTGGTCCTGCTCCTGGCCGGCGCGGGCGCGCTGTGGGGCGCCTCCGCCGTCACCTGGGACGACGCGGCCGGGCGCGACGGCGGCGGGGCGCCGCCCGCCCTGGTCCCGCTGGCGCTGCTGTGCCTGGCCGCCATCGCCGCCGTGGTGGCGATGGGCGGCTGGGTGCGGCGCGTGCTCGGCGCCGTGGTGCTCCTGGCGGGCGTCGCGGCGGCGTTCCAGCTGGTGGGAGCAGCCGGCCCGGTGGTCGGCCAGGCCCTGGTCGTCGCGGGCGCGGCCCTGGTGGTCGCGGCCGGTGCGCTGCTGCTCGTGCGCGGCGCGGCCATGCCGAGGCTGGGCGGCGGCTACCAGACGCCGGGCGCGGCCAGGCGGACCGCGGACCCCGAGCGCGAGCTGTGGAACTCCCTGGAGCGCGGCGACGACCCGACCGCCCGCGACTGACCCACCGGGGGCGTGGATCGGCGCACGTCGGCACGGGGAAACCCCGATCAGCGGCCCGAACCAGCGCCACCCCGGTGGCCGAAGGGGTCGCGTGACGGGGTTAGCATCCTCGTGGCGGGAAGGGGAGCGTGACGTGCGGGAGCTTGCGACTGAACCGGAAGGTCTGACGGAGTCGAGCGAGGTGCTCGGATGACTACCGTGCTTGAGGCGATCATCGAGGGCGTCCGGGAAGACCTCGCCCAGCGTGAGGCCGCATTGCCCTTCGACGTGCTCAGGGAGCAGGCGGCCAAGGTGCCGCCGCCGCAGGACGTGATGTCCGCGCTGCGCGCCCCGGGGGTCGGCGTCATCGCCGAGGTCAAGCGGAAGAGCCCGTCGAAGGGGGAGCTGGCCGACATCCCCGAGCCCGCGGAGCTGGCGGTGCAGTACGAGCTGGGCGGCGCGCGCTGCATCAGCGTGCTGACCGAGCAGCGCCGGTTCGGCGGTTCGCTGGCCGACTTCGACGCGGTGCGCGCGGCGGTGCGGGTCCCCCTGCTGCGCAAGGACTTCATCGTCAGCCCCTACCAGGTGCACGAGGCGCGCCTGCACGGCGCGGACCTGGTGCTGCTGATCGTGGCCGCGCTGGAGCAGAACGCGCTGGTCTCGCTGCTGGACCGGGTCGAGTCGCTGGGCATGACGGCCCTGGTCGAGGTGCACACGGCCGAGGAGGCCGACCGCGCGCTGGAGGCGGGCGCGAGCGTCATCGGCGTCAACGCCCGCAACCTGCACACCCTGGAAGTCGACAAGGACGTGTTCGGGCGGATCGCGCCGGGCCTGCCCTTCGACACCATCAAGGTCGCCGAGTCCGGCGTCACCGGACCGGGTGACCTGATGGCGTACGCGGGCGCGGGCGCCGACGCGGTGCTGGTCGGCGAGAGCCTGGTCACGAGCGGCGACCCCAAGGTCGCGGTGAACAAGCTGGTGACGGCGGGTTCGCACCCCGCGTGTCCCCGGCCGAGCCGGTAGGAGGGCGCATGTCGCGCGGCCAGTTGGCTCCGACACCACACGACCCGGACGAGCGGGGCCACTTCGGGCCGTGGGGCGGCCGGTTCATGCCGGAAGCCCTCATCGGCGCGGTGGACGAGCTCGCCGCGTTCTACGAGAAGGCGCGGGTCGATCCGGAGTTCCTGGACGAGTTCGCCAGGCTGCTGCGCGACTTCGCCGGTCGGCCCTCGCTGCTCACCGAGGCGCCGAAGTTCGCCGAGCACGCGGGCGGCGCGCGGATCTTCCTCAAGCGCGAGGACCTCAACCACACCGGCTCGCACAAGATCAACAACGTGCTGGGCCAGGCGCTGCTGACCAAGCGCATGGGCAAGAAGCGGGTCATCGCCGAGACCGGCGCGGGCCAGCACGGCGTGGCCACGGCCACCGCGTGCGCGCTCATGGGCCTGGACTGCGTCATCTACATGGGCGAGGTCGACACCGAGCGGCAGGCGCTCAACGTGGCCCGGATGCGGCTGCTGGGCGCCAGGGTGATCCCGGTCAAGACCGGGTCGCGCACGCTCAAGGACGCCATCAACGAGGCGCTGCGCGACTGGGTCGCCAACGTCGACGACACCCACTACCTGCTGGGCACCGCGGCGGGGCCGCACCCGTTCCCGGTGCTCGTGCGCGACTTCCACCGCGTCATCGGCGTGGAGGCCAGGCAGCAGATCCTGGACAAGGCGGGCCGGCTGCCCGACGTGGTGGCCGCGTGCGTCGGCGGCGGGTCCAACGCCATCGGCATCTTCCACGGCTTCATCGACGACCCGTCGGTGCGGCTGGTCGGCCTGGAGCCCGGCGGCGACGGCATCGACACGGCCCGGCACGGCGCCACGCTGACCGCGGGCACCCCCGGCTCCCTGCACGGCGCGATGTCGTACGTGCTCCAGGACGAGGACGGGCAGATCGCCGAGGCGCACTCCATCTCGGCCGGGCTGGACTACCCCGGGGTCGGGCCGGAGCACGCGCACCTGAAGGACACCGGGCGCGCCGAGTACCGGCCGGTGACCGACGCGCAGGCGATGGAGGCGTTCGCGCTGCTGTCGCGGACCGAGGGCATCATCCCGGCGGTCGAGTCGGCGCACGCGCTGGCCGGCGCGCTCAAGCTCGGCCGCGAGCTGGGGCCCGACGGGTTGATCCTGGTCAACCTGTCCGGCCGCGGTGACAAGGACATGGACACCGCGATCAAGTGGTTCGGGCTGGGGGTGGACTCGTGAGCAGGCTGGGCGAGGTCTTCGAGGAGTGCCGGGCGCAGTCGCGGGCGGCGCTGATCGGGTACCTGCCCGCCGGCTTCCCGACCGTCGAGGGCTCGAAGGACGTGCTGCGGACGATGGTGTCGTCCGGCTGCGACGTGGTCGAGGTGGGGCTGCCGTTCTCCGACCCGGTGATGGACGGACCGACCATCCAGCGCGCGGCCGAGACCGCCCTGCGCGGCGGGTTCCGGGTGCGGGACCTGTTCGGCGTGGTCGAGTCGGTGGCGTCGGCCGGCGGGCGCGCGGTGGTCATGACGTACTGGAACCCCGTGCTGGCCTACGGGGTGGACCGGTTCGCGCGCGACCTGGCCGCGGCGGGAGGGCTGGGCGTCATCACGCCCGACCTGGTGCCGGACGAGGGCGCGGAGTGGATCGCGGCGACCGAGGCGCACGACCTGGACCGGATCTTCCTGGTCGCGCCGTCGTCGAGCGCGGAGCGCATCCGGATGGCGGCCCGGTCGTCGCGGGGCTTTTTGTACGCGACGTCGGTGATGGGCGTGACGGGCGCGCGCGACGTCGTGTCGTCGGCGGCCCCGGCGCTGGTCAAGAGGGTGCGCGAGCACACCGACATGCCGGTGGGCGTGGGGCTCGGGGTGCGCAACGGGGCGCAGGCGGCGGAGCTGGCCGCGGTGGCCGACGGGGTCATCGTGGGGTCGGCGTTCGTGTCGGCCGTGGAGGACGACGGGGTGGCCGCGCTGACCGAGGAGCTGGCTCGCGGGGTGCGCCAGGTGGCCGCTCCGGCATAGTGCATACGTTCGAGTGACGTAGGCCGTTCGGGGGAGTCTGGGGCTGGAAAACGTCGGTGGGCGCGGGCATGGTGGAGCCATGATCACGCACACCGACGAGGTCCACCTCGAAGAGATCGCAACCCGCACGGCTCCCGCGCTGCCCGGCGACCGGACCCAGGTCGTGGAGTGGACCGGTGGGTGCCGGGTGGTGACGGCCCGGCCTCGTCCACCAGCGCGTGCTCGCGCGCCTGGTCGGGCCGCTGGTGGCCGCCTGCCCGCCCGGGGTCGACGTGCTGCTCGGCACCCCGGTCCGACTTTCCGGCGCCCTGCTCAGGCCGGACCTCCTGGTCGGTTCGTCCGGTGCCGACGAGTGCCCCGTGCCGGCCGCCGCCTTGCTCGTGGCCGAAGTGCTGTCCCCGGACACGAGGGTGGTCGACCAGTGCCTCAAACCCGCGCTGCACGCCGAGGCCGGGGTGCCGTTCTACCTGGTCGTGGACCCGAAGGGCGCGGTGCCCGTCGCGACGGTGTTCGAGCTCGAAGCCGGGGAGCACGCGGAGGCGGCGCGCAGCGGTGGCGGCGTGCTCGAACTCGAACGACCCTTCCCGGTAACAATCGAGCTGTCGCGGTAGAGCCGATCGGACCACCCACTACGGTGGTGCCGTGGTGACGACTTACCTGGCGACGATCCCGAGCCCGGACCAGGGCGTGTGGCACCTGGGACCGATCCCGCTCCGCGCCTACGCGCTGTGCATCATCCTCGGCATCATCGTGGCGATCTGGTGGGGCGAGCGGCGCTGGGTCGCCCGCGGCGGGCTGAAGGGCGAGGTCACCGACATCGCCGTGTTCGCGGTCCCGTTCGGCCTGGTCGGCGGCCGGCTCTACCACGTGGCGACCGACTACCACAAGTACTTCGGCGAGGGCCGCAACCCGCTGGACGCGCTGGCCATCTGGAACGGCGGCCTGGGCATCTGGGGCGCCATCGCGCTGGGTGGCGTCGGCGCGTGGATCGGCTGCCGCCGCAAGGGCATCCCGCTGCCCGCGATGGCGGACGCCCTGGCGCCGGGCATCGTCACCGCCCAGGCGATCGGCCGGCTCGGCAACTACTTCAACCAGGAGCTCTACGGCGGTCCCACCACCCTGCCGTGGGGCCTGGAGATCTACGAGCGGGTCGACCCGGCCACCGGCTTCAAGGACGACCTGGGCGGCGTGGCGCTGGACCACACCCCGCTGGAGATCGTGCACCCGACGTTCCTCTACGAGCTGCTGTGGAACCTCGGCGTCGCGCTGCTGATCGTGTGGCTGGACCGCAGGTTCCGGCTGGGCCACGGCCGGGTGTTCGCGCTCTACGTCGCGGGCTACACGGCGGGCCGGTTCTGGATCGAGCTGATGCGCACCGACCCGGCCACCGAGGTGTTCGGCGTCCGGATCAACGTGTTCACCTCCGTGCTGGTGTTCCTCGGCGCGGTCGTCTACTTCCTGCTGGCGGCGCGCAAGGGCGAGCGCGAGGTCATCGTGCGCCCCCAGCCGGACGCCCGACCGGACCAGGACCCCGAGCCGTCCGAGGCCACCGGTTCCGCCGAGCCCGGGACGGGCGGTGCCCACCCGGCGGAGGCCGAGCGGAGCGAGGTCACCACCGTGCCCGAGGCCAAGCCCGACGCCGCCGACCCCGGCGCCAAGCCCGCGGACCCCGGCGACCAGCCGAGCCGGTAGCGGCATGCGCATCCTCGTCGTCGAAGACGACGACCGGGTGGCGCGTGGTCTGCTCACCGCGCTGCGGCACGCGGGGTACGAGGTCCACCGGGCGGCCACGGCCGCCGCGGCGCTGACCGCCCAACCGGCGGACGTCGTGCTGCTCGACCTGGGCCTGCCCGACGGCGACGGCCTGGACGTGCTGCGCGAGCTGCGCCACCGCACCGGCACGGCGATCATCACCGTCACCGCGCGCGGCGAGGAGCGGGAACGGGTGCTCGGCCTGCGCCTGGGCGCGGACGACTACGTGGTCAAGCCGTTCGGCACCGCCGAGCTGCTGGCGCGCATCGAGGCGGTCCTGCGCCGCACCCGCTCCGCCCGCGCGGCCGAGCGGGAGCAGGTGGTCACGCTGGGTCCGCTGACCCTGGACCCGGAGGGCCGGGAGGCCCGCGTGGACGGCGTGCCGGTGCCGCTGACGCGCAAGGAGTTCGACCTGCTGGCGCTGCTGGTGGCGCGGGCGGGCACGGTGGTCAGCCGCGACCTGATCGTGGACCAGGTGTGGCAGGCGCACTGGGAGGCGCCGTCGCGCACGCTCGACACCCACATCGCGGCCCTGCGCGGCAAGCTCGGCGACGCCGTCCGGATCGAGACGATCCGGGGCGTGGGCTACCGGGCGGCGGCCCACGCCTGACCGGGGCGGTTCGCACCGGGCCGGGACGCGGCGTGGGCCACCGGGTGGCGGCCCACGCCCGATCAGCGGCTCACGCGGTGTGCGCGACGTCCACCACGACGCGGCCGGTCAGCGCGAACACGCGGAACGGCAGCACCTCGCGCACGCCCAACCCCACCGAAGTCTGGCCCTCGAACGACCCGGCCCAGGCCACCTGCCGGAACGTCCGGTACCCGGTCACGTCGACCAGCTCGGCCCGGTTGGCCGGCACGTAGGTCGGGTTGCCCGCCTCGTCGTACGCGGGCGAGTCGACGGTGATCTGCAACTTCCCGGCACCGCGCAGCGGCACCGGCTTGCCCGAGCCCTCGTGCACGACCTCGGGCACGTACGACACCGAGTAACCGTCGTTCACCCCGGTGAAGTCGAACACCAGCCGGTCGTAGCACTCGTGCTGACCCGCCCGGACGTCGACCAGCGCACCCCTGCTCGTCGGCCAGGCCGACTTCGGACCGGTTCCCCACCCGGTCTCGCACACCGCGGCCGACGCCGTCGCAGGCGCGACCAGCACCGCCGCCACGACCGCCGCCAGTAAAGCCGCAACCTTGCGCACCATGAGAATTCCCCCTTGCGCGGGCTCACGCGACCCGCCCGGCGAGTATGCCGCGCCGACCCGCCGGGAAGGGGGCTTCCGGCAAGACCGACCGCCCCCGCACCCCACGAGTCGTGGACCACCCGGAGACATGCCCGGCGTGGTACCGCCGACCCGAGCACCGCCGCCGACCTGCGTAGCATCCGGGTTCCCGCGGTCACGACGGCCCGCGCGGGGCGGGTCACTTCCGGGAGGGTGCGAACGTGCTGCGCCGCCTGCTGGTCCTGCTCGTCCCGCTGCTGGTGGCCCTGGTCGCCGCGCTGGGCGTGCCGCTGGGGTTCGCCGTCGCGCAGCGGGAGAGCCAGGAGACCTACCTCGACCGCCTGGCCGACGCGGGCCGCTTCGCCTCGCTGGCCGAGAACGCCCTGGCCTCGGACCGCCTGACCGCGCTGCGCGAGGAGCTGGTCCGCTACGACGAGCTTTACGGCATAGCCGCCGCCCTGGTCGGCACCGACCACGACGTCGTCGCGGCGTCCCGGCAGGAGTTCGACCTGGACGACCCGGAGGTGGCCGCCGGCCTGAAGACCGCCTTCAGCGGCTACCGGGGCGAGCCGGACCAGTTCATCTGGCCGTGGGAGCGGGTGGACCTGGTCGTGGTCGAACCGGTCGGCCGGGACAGCGAGGTCGTGGCCGCCGTGGTGACCGTCTCGCCCACCGGGTCGCTGCGCTCGGCGATCCTGCGCCAGTGGGGCGTGCTGGCCCTGATCGGCCTGGTCCCGCTGCTGGCGGTGGTGGCGGGCGCCTGGCCGATGTCGCGGTGGGTGCTGCGCCCGGTCCGCCGCCTGGACGAGGTCACCGCCGCGGTGGCGGGCGGCGAGCTGGACGCGCGGGTCGACGAGGTCGGCGGCCCGCCGGAGCTGCGCCGCCTGGCCGCGAGCTTCAACGCCATGGTCGACGTCGTCGGCCGGGCCCTGCGCCGCCAGCGCGCGTTCGTCGCCGACGCCTCCCACCAGCTGCGCAACCCCCTGGCCAGCCTCCGCCTGGCGGTCGACAACGTCGCGCCGCACGTGACCGACGAGGCGGGCCGCGAGGCCCAGCGCATCGCCGCCGAGGAGGCCGAGGAGATGGGCCGCGTCCTGGACGCCCTGCTGGCCGCCACCCGCCTGGACAGCGCCTCGGCCGCCGAACCGGTCGACGTCGACGGCCTGCTGACCACGCGCGTCCCCGGCTGGCGCGCCCTGGCCGGCGGGATCGCCCTGGACCTCGACGTCCCGCCGGCCCTGAGGGTCCTGGCCCCGCCCGGCGGGCTGGGCAGCGTGCTGGACGAACTGGTCGGCAACGCCGTCCGCCTGTCCGGTGCCACGCGCGTCAGGCTGTGGGCCGAGCGCACCGGCGACCACGTGGAACTGCACGTCACCGACAACGGCACCGGCCTGACCCCGGACGAGCGGACCGCCGCCCTCAGCCGCTTCTGGCGGGCGCCGAGGCACCAGAACGTCCCCGGCACGGGCCTGGGCCTGTCCATCTGCGCCGAACTGGTCGAGTCGGCGGGCGGCGAACTCCTGCTGCGCCCGGCCGACCCGCACGGCCTGGACGCCGTGGTCAGGCTCGCGCCCGCCGACCACGAGCCGTAGCGCCCCGGCGGCGCGGCCGCACGCGGTCCGCCACCACCCGACCGGCCACGGTCCCGCAGGCACCCGCCGCCACTTGCCGGGCTACCGCCTCGCCGGCACCCGCCGGCACCCGACCGGCTACCGCCTCGCCGACACCCGCCGGCGCCTGCCACAGCCTGACCGGTTACGGCCTCGCCGGCGCCTGCCACCACCTGCCCGGCTACCGCCCCGCCGACACCGCCCCGCCGACACCACCCGGCCGTCCCCGAACGCGCCGCCGGCCGCACCGACCCCGTCCGCGGAACCCCTCACCGCTTGTTCGCCCGGAACCACCGCGCCGCGCCGTGGTGCAGGGGCACCTGGCCGGTCGCGATACCCGTCCGCACGTTGATCCGGCTCGCCTCCGGGTGCCCGGCGGCGATGCGCTCGGACTCGGTGAACACCGTCCGCGTGACCACCTCGACCAGGTCGTCGTCCAGCGACGTCCGCGCGAGCAGCAGGTTGGGCACGGCGAACGTGTGCACCGGACCCAGGTCGCCGTAAGTGGTGGCCGGGATGGTGGCCGGCACGTACGGGCCCGGGTATGCCTCCGCCAGGCGCACCGCCTCGTCGGGCAGGTCGAGCAGGCGGATCGGGACTCCGGCCTGCGCGTGGGTGATCGCCGGGGTGGGGATGCCGGTCAGCGCGAGCAGGGCGTCGATCCCGCCCGCGGCCAGCCTGCGCGCCGCCTCGTCGTGCCCCATGTTGCGCGCGTCCACCCGGATGCCCAGCAGGTCCAGCAGCCTCGACGCGGTGAACTCCGAGCCCGACTCCACCGGGCCGAACGACACCACGCGGCCGGCCAGGTCGGCCAGGGTGCGCACCGGGCTCGACGCGGGCACGGCGACCTGCAGGAAGCTGTCGTAGAGCCGGCCGACGGCGCTGATGCCGCCGGGGTCCTCGGCGCTGAGCAGGGCGCCGTCGAGGGGGTCCAACGACGACAGTCCCAGGTGGACCTCGGCCTGGCGCAGCAGCCGGACGTTCTCCACCGACGCGTTGCTCGGCCGGGCGACCACGCGCGTGGCGGGCAGCTGGTCGGCCAGGGCGGTGGCGAGCGCGCGGCCGATCTCCTGGAACACCGCGCCGTCCGGGCCGGTGGCCAGCACCAGCTCGTCGACGGCCGGCGCGTCGGTGGCGGTGCAGCCGGGCACCCCCGCCGCGAGGGCGGCGAGCAGCACCGAGCGCCGGGACACCTGCACGCCCGCAGACTAGTGCCACGGGCGGGTGAACCACGTGTTACGTCAGAGGGACCTGAAGTTTCGGGCGGCCTCCTTGTCGCGGCTCCGGGCTGTGCTCAGGATCACCAGCCAACGGACCGCCCGAAGCCCCTGGAGGAGACGTGGTCAGCGCACCAGCCCGTGAGCGCAAACCGATCTACAAGCACCTGTACTTCTGGGTGCTGGTGTCGATCGTGCTCGGCGTGGTCGTCGGGTACGCCTTCCCCGAGCAGGCGTCCGGCATGAAGTGGCTGGCCGACTTCTTCGTCGCGCTGGTCAAGGTCGTCATCGCGCCGACCATCTTCTGCACCGTCGTGGTGGGCATCGCCGGCCTGGGCAACCTGGCCAAGGCGGGCGGCCTGGCGCTGCGGACCATCCTGTACTTCACCGCCATGACCACGGTCGCGCTGGCGATCGGCCTGCTCGTGGTGAACGTGGTGCAGCCCGGCCACCACGGCCCGCCGATCCCGATCAACGACGGGGCCGCGGAGAAGACGCTCGCCGACGCCAAGACCGCGGAGACCGGCGTCACCGGGTTCATCCTCAGCCTGGTGCCCAAGTCCTTCGTCGGCGCGTTCACCGACGGGCAGCTGATCCAGGTGCTGCTGGTGGCGATCCTGGTCGCGGTGGCCGTGGCGGGCATGGGCAGGCGCGGCGAGCGGGTCGTGCAGGCGCTGGACACCGTGGCCAAGGTGATGTTCGGCGTCATCAAGATCGTCATGTACGCGGCGCCGATCGGCGCGTTCGGCGGCATCGCCTACACGATCGGCAAGTTCGGCGGCACGATCCTGGGCAAGCTGGCGTGGCTGATGGGGTCGTTCTACGCGACGTGCCTGCTGTTCGTCCTCGTGGTGCTGGGCGGGGTGGCGCTCTACGCCGGGTTCTCGATCTTCAAGTTCCTGCGCTACATCAAGGACGAGCTGCTGATCGTGCTGGGCACGTCGTCCAGCGAGTCGGTGCTGCCCCGGATGCTGGTCAAGCTGGAGGCGGCGGGCGCGGACAAGTCGGTGGTGGGCCTGACCATCCCGACCGGCTACTCGTTCAACCTGGACGGCACCTGCATCTACCTGACCATGGGCGCGATCTTCATCGCCCAGGCCACCGGCCACGACGTCGGGCTGGGCACCCAGGTCGGCCTGCTGCTGTTCATGCTGCTGGCCAGCAAGGGCGCGGCGGGCGTGACGGGCGCCGGGCTGGTCACGCTGGCGGCGTCGCTGACCGCGTTCGAGGCCAACAGCGCCATCCCGGCGGTGGGCATCGCCCTGATCGTGGGCATCGACCGGTTCATGTCCGAGGCGCGGGCCATCACCAACGTCATCGGCAACGGCGTGGGCACCCTGGTCGTGGCCCGCTGGCAGGGCCAGCTCGACCGCGACCAGCTCAAGCGGGTGCTCGACAACCCGGCCGACGTCGACGTGGACGCCCTGATGGACCGCCGGCACGGCGACGACGACGAGCCGACCGCCACCGACCCCCGCGAACCCGCCCCCGCCACCACCTGAGACCCCCTCAAACCGCGCGTGTCCTCCACTGGGACACCGCGTGTCCTCCACTCGGACACGACGAGACCTCCGCTCGGGCGCTTTCACCGGCGCTCGGGTGGAGGTTTTCCCGTGCGCCGGAGTGGTCGACGCAGCGTGTCCAATTGGACGCACGCGGTGACGGAGTGGAGGACACGCGGTGTCTGAGCGGAGGACTCGCGGTGTCCGAGTGGAGGACTCGCGGTGTCTGAACGGAGGACACGCGCGGGGGGAGGGGGTGTCGGCAGCGTCTCAGCGAGGCGCGCGAGGGGCCTGCGCGAGCTATGCTTAACAACGCGTAACAACGTCGGCCCCAGTGTCGTTCCAGGGGGTCGAATCGTTACGTGTGAATGACCGAGATCACATTCAGGATAGTGTGGTTCGGTTTCGCGACTGTTAAAGTCGCGTCAACACGCGGGCCATCGTCGTCCCGTGCCCAGCACCCGGATTCCAGGACCTGGACACGAGGACTAGTTCGTCAGCCAGGACGACGAGACGAAGGAGGTCTGCGAAGTGATCTTCTCCGCCATCCCGTCCCCGCAGGGACTCTACGACCCCACGGCCGAGCGCGACGCGTGCGGCGTGGCGATGGTCGCCGACATCAAGGGCCGCCGGTCGCACGACATCGTCGTCGACGCGCTCACCGCGCTGGCCAACCTGGAGCACCGCGGCGCCGCGGGCGCCGAGCCGACCAGCGGCGACGGCGCGGGCATCCTGCTCCAGACCCCCGACGCGTTCCTGCGGGCCGCGGTCGGGTTCGAGCTGCCCGAGGCCGGCGCGTACGCGGCCGGCATCGCCTTCCTGCCCGCGGGCGCCGACGAGCGCGCCAGGGCCGTCGCGCTCGCCGAGCGCGTCGCCGCCGAGGAGGGCCTGGAGGTCCTGGGCTGGCGCGAGGTGCCCACCGACCCCGACGCCGCCGACGTGGGCCCCACCGCCCGCTCGGTGATGCCGCACTTCGCCATGCTCTTCGTCAAGGGCGAGGGCGGCGAGAGCGGCATCGGGCTGGACCGCCTCACCTTCGCCCTGCGCAAGCGGGTCGAGCACGAGTCGGTGGCCGCGGGCGCGGGCACCTACTTCCCGTCGCTGTCCGCCCGGACCCTGGTCTACAAGGGCATGCTGACCACCGGCCAGCTGCCCGCGTTCTTCCCGGACCTGCGCGACGAGCGCCTGGCCACGGCCATCGCCCTGGTCCACTCGCGCTTCTCCACCAACACCTTCCCGTCGTGGCCGCTGGCCCACCCGTTCCGCTACGTGGCGCACAACGGCGAGATCAACACCGTCCGCGGCAACCGCAACCGCATGCGGGCCCGCGAGGCGCTGCTGGCCTCCGACCTCATCCCGGGCGACCTGACCCGGCTGTTCCCGATCTGCCACCCGGAGGGGTCGGACTCGGCGAGCTTCGACGAGGTGCTGGAGCTGCTGCACCTGGGCGGCCGCAGCCTGCCCCACGCGGTGCTGATGATGATCCCCGAGGCGTGGGAGAACCACGCGTCGATGGACCCCAAGCGCCGCGCGTTCTACGAGTTCCACGCCAGCCTGATGGAGCCGTGGGACGGCCCGGCCTGCGTCACCTTCACCGACGGCTCCCTGGTCGGCGCGGTGCTCGACCGCAACGGCCTGCGCCCGGCCCGCTGGTGGCAGACCGCCGACGGCCGCGTGGTGCTGGCCAGCGAGACCGGCGTGCTCGACGTCGCGCCCGACCAGGTGGTGGCCAAGGGCCGCCTCCAGCCGGGCCGCATGTTCCTGGTGGACACCGTGCAGGGCCGCCTGGTCGAGGACGACGAGGTCAAGTCCGGGCTGGCCGAGGAGCTGCCCTACGACGAGTGGCTGCACGCGGGCCTGCTGGAGCTGGACGACCTGGCCGACCGCGAGCACGTGGTGCAGAGCCACGAGTCCGTGGTGCGCCGCCAGCTCACCTTCGGCTACACCGAGGAGGAGCTGCGCATCCTGCTCGCCCCGATGGCCGTGGGCGGCATGGAGCCGCTGGGCTCGATGGGCACCGACACCCCGGTCGCCGCGCTCTCCCAGCGCTCGCGCCTGCTCTACGACTACTTCGCGCAGACCTTCGCCCAGGTCACCAACCCGCCGCTGGACGCGATCCGCGAGGAGATCGTCACCAGCGTGTCCCGGGTGATGGGCCCGGAGCAGAACCTGCTGGAGCCCGGCGCCGCGAGCTGCCGCCACATCAAGCTGACCTACCCGGTCATCGACAACGACGAGCTGGCCAAGCTCATCCACATCAACGACGACGGCGACCTGCCCGGCTTCGCCTGCACCGTCCTGTCCGGACTGTACGAGGTGGACGGTGGCGGCCCGGCGCTGGCGGCGGCGGTGGAGCGGGTGCGCCGCGAGGCGTCCGAGGCCATCGCCAACGGCGCCCGCACCCTGGTGCTGTCCGACCGGGACTCCGACCACCGGATGGCGCCGATCCCGTCGCTGCTGCTGGTCTCCGCGGTGCACCACCACCTGGTGCGCACCAAGGAGCGGCTGCGCGTGGCGCTGGTGGTGGAGACCGGTGACGCCCGCGAGGTGCACCACATCGCCGCGCTGCTGAGCTACGGCGCCGCCGCGGTGAACCCCTACCTGGCCTTCGAGACCATCGAGGACCTGATCAGCCAGGGCGCCATCACCGGCATCGAGCCGCGCAAGGCCGTCCGCAACTACGTGACGGCCCTGGTCAAGGGCACCCTGAAGATCATGTCCAAGATGGGCATCTCCACGGTCGGCGCGTACACCGCCGCCCAGGTCTTCGAGGCCGTCGGCCTGTCCAAGGAGCTGCTGGACGAGTACTTCACCGGCACGGTGTCCAAGCTCGGCGGCGCGGGCCTGGACGTGCTGGCCGAGGAGGTGGCCCTGCGCCACCGCCGCGCCCACCCGGACAACCCGACCGACCGCGTCCACCGCCGGCTGGAGGTGGGCGGCGAGTACGCCTACCGCCGCGAGGGCGAGCTGCACCTGTTCACGCCGGAGACGGTGTTCCTGCTCCAGCACGCCACCAAGACCGGCAGGCAGGACGTCTACCGCCGCTACACCGCCGAGGTGGAGGAGCTGGCCCGCCAGGGCGGCACCCTGCGCGGCCTGTTCACCATCCGCACCGAGGGCCGCGCGCCGATCCCGATCGACGAGGTCGAGCCGGTCTCCTCGATCGTCAAGCGCTTCAACACCGGCGCCATGTCCTACGGCTCCATCTCGGCCGAGGCGCACGAGACGCTGGCCATCGCGATGAACCGGCTCGGCGGCCGGTCCAACAGCGGCGAGGGCGGCGAGGACCCCGAGCGCCTGTACGACCCGCAGCGGCGCAGCGCGGTCAAGCAGGTCGCGTCCGGCCGGTTCGGCGTGACCAGCGAGTACCTGGTCAACGCCAGCGACATCCAGATCAAGATGGCGCAGGGCGCCAAGCCCGGCGAGGGCGGCCAGCTGCCCGGCTACAAGGTCTACCCGTGGATCGCGCGCACCCGGCACTCCACGCCGGGCGTGGGCCTGATCTCGCCGCCGCCGCACCACGACATCTACTCGATCGAGGACCTGGCGCAGCTCATCCACGACCTGAAGAACGCCAACGAGCAGGCCCGCGTGCACGTCAAGCTGGTCAGCGAGGTCGGCGTCGGCACGGTCGCGGCGGGCGTGGCCAAGGCGCACGCGGACGTCGTGCTGATCTCCGGCCACGACGGCGGCACCGGCGCGTCCCCGCTCAACTCGCTCAAGCACGCCGGCACGCCGTGGGAGGTGGGCCTGGCCGAGACCCAGCAGACGCTGCTGCTCAACGGCCTGCGCGACCGGATCACCGTGCAGGTGGACGGCGCCATGCGCACCGGCCGCGACGTGGTGGTGGCCGCGCTGCTGGGCGCGGAGGAGTTCGGCTTCGCCACCGCGCCGCTGATCGTCGAGGGCTGCGTGATGATGCGCGTCTGCCACCTCGACACCTGCCCGGTGGGCATCGCCACGCAGAACCCGGAGCTGCGCAAGCGCTTCACCGGCAAGGCCGAGCACGTGGTGAACTTCTTCGAGTTCGTCGCGCAGGAGGTGCGCGAGCACCTGGCCGCGCTGGGCTTCCGCACCATCGACGAGGCCGTCGGCCACGCCGAGCTGCTGGAGACCGACCGGGCGATCGAGCACTGGAAGGCCAAGGGCCTGGACCTGTCGCCGGTGTTCGAGGTGCCCGAGACGCCCTACCGCACGGCCAAGCGCAAGGTCCGCGAGCAGGACCACGGCCTGGCGCAGGCCCTGGACCGCACGCTCATCCAGCTCGCCGAGGCGGCGCTGGAGGACGCGCACCCGGTGCGCCTGGAGCTGCCGGTGCGCAACGTCAACCGCACCGTCGGCACCCTGCTCGGCGCGGAGGTGACGCGCCGCTTCGGCGGTGACGGCCTGCCCGACGACACCATCCACGTGACGTTCACCGGCTCGGCCGGCCAGTCGCTGGGCGCGTTCGTGCCGCGCGGCATCACGCTGGAGCTGATCGGCGACGCCAACGACTACGTCGGCAAGGGCCTGTCCGGCGGCCG
This sequence comes from Saccharothrix syringae, assembly GCF_009498035.1. Classification (NCBI taxonomy): domain Bacteria; kingdom Bacillati; phylum Actinomycetota; class Actinomycetes; order Pseudonocardiales; family Pseudonocardiaceae; genus Saccharothrix; species Saccharothrix syringae. The sequence goes on along the minus strand of NZ_CP034550.1, from coordinate 9,219,240 downwards.
GATCATCGTCCGCCCGCACCCGGACGCGCCGTTCGCGGCCGAGCGGCAGGTCATCGCGGGCAACGTGATCGGCTACGGCGCCACGTCCGGCGAGATCTTCCTGCGCGGGCGGGTCGGCGAGCGGTTCTGCGTGCGCAACTCCGGCGCGCTCGCGGTGTCCGAGGGCGTGGGCGACCACGCGTTCGAGTACATGACCGGCGGCCGGGCCGTGGTGCTCGGGCCGACCGGCCGCAACCTGGCCGCGGGCATGTCCGGCGGCATCGCCTACGTGCTCGACCTCGACCCGGCGGCGGTCAACACCGCCCAGGTCGAGCTGCAGCGGCCCGGCGCGGAGGACCTGCGCTGGCTGCGCGAGGTGGTGGAGAAGCACCACAAGCTCACCGGATCCGCGGTGGCCGCGTCGCTGCTCGGCGACTGGCCCCGGCGATCCGCCGCGTTCACCAAGGTCATGCCCGGCGACTACCAGCGCGTGCTCGAAGCGATGAGGCTCGCCCGCGCGGAGGGCAGGGACGTCGACCAGGCGATCATGGAGGCATCCCGTGGCTGACCCGTACGGTTTCCTCAAGCACCCCCGGCAGGACGGCGAGAAGCGGCCGGTCGCCGACCGCGCCGGCGACTGGGGCGAGGTCTACGCCGACCTCGGGCCGGAGGTCCGCGACCGGCAGGTGCGCACGCAGGCGGCGCGCTGCATGGACTGCGGCATCCCGTTCTGCCACTCGGGTTCGGCCGGCTGCCCGCTGGGCAACCTGATCCCCGAGTGGAACGACCTGGTCCGCCGCGGCGACTGGGCGCTGGCCTCGGAGCGGCTGCACGCGACCAACAACTTCCCGGAGTTCACCGGGCGGCTGTGCCCCGCGCCGTGCGAGGCGGCGTGCGTGCTGTCGATCAGCTCCGACGCCGGCGGCCCGGTGGCCATCAAGCGCGTGGAGCAGACCATCGCGGACGTGTCGTGGGAGCAGGGGCTCGTGCAGCCCTCCCAGGCGCACGTGGCGTCGGGCCGCCGGGTCGCGGTGGTCGGCTCCGGCCCGGCCGGGCTGGCCGCGGCCCAGCAGCTGACCCGCGCCGGCCACGAGGTCACCGTGTTCGAGCGGGACGACCGGCTCGGCGGGCTGCTGCGCTACGGCATCCCCGAGTTCAAGATGGAGAAGAAGTACCTCGACCGGCGGCTGGCGCAGCTGCGCAACGAGGGCACGAAGTTCGTCACCGGCTGCGAGGTCGGCGTGGACCTGACCGTGGAGCAGCTGCGCGAGCGGTTCGACGCGGTGGTGCTCGCGGTGGGCGCGCTGCGCGGCCGCGACGACCGGACCACGCCGGGCCGCGAGCTCGACGGCATCCACCTGGCCATGGAGCACCTGGTGCCCGCGAACCGGGCCTGCGAGGGCGACGGGCCGTCGGCGATCGACGCGGCGGGCAAGCACGTGGTCATCATCGGCGGCGGCGACACCGGCGCGGACTGCTACGGCACGGCGGTGCGCCAGGGCGCGGCGTCGGTGCTCCAGCTCGACCAGTACCCGATGCCGCCGACCCGGCGCGACGACGAGCGCTCGCCGTGGCCGGTGTGGCCGTGGGTGCTGCGCACCTACCCGGCGCACGAGGAGGGCGGCGAGCGGCGCTTCGCCGTGGCCGTGGAGGAGTTCGTCGGCGACGAGCAGGGGCACGTGCGGCAGATCAGGCTGCGCAAGGTGCGGGTGGAGAAGGACGCCACCGGCCGGCGCGTGGTGGTGCCGACCTCCGAGGAGGTCGAGCTGCTGCCCGCGGACCTGGTGCTGCTGGCCATCGGCTTCGAGGGCGTGGAGCACATGCCGCTGCTCGACGGGCTCGGCGTCCCGCTGACCTCCCGCGGCACCATCTCGTGCGGCTCCGACTGGCAGACGCAGGCGCCCGGCGTGTTCGTCTGCGGTGACGCCCACCGGGGCGCGTCCCTGGTGGTGTGGGCCATCGCGGAGGGCCGCTCGGTGGCCAACGCGGTGGACACCTACCTGACCGGGTCCTCGGACCTGCCGTCCCCGGTGATCCCCAACCAGCTCCCGCTCGCCGTGGTGTGATGCCCCGCACCGGTTGCCCCCGACAACGGCGTCGGGGGCGACCCCGCCCGCTCAGCCGAAGCTGAAGCGCGGCAGCAGGAAGTCCAGCAGGTCCCGGTCGCCGCGGACGTCCACCCGGTCGGGTGCCTCGCGGCCGTAGACGACCAGCAGCAGGTCCGCCGCGGGTCCCCGCACGGCCACGGCCGCCTCCTCGTGGGCGTGCCGCCAGGTCAGGGCGTCCCCGGTGAGGTCGACCAGCCACTCCGCGCGGACGTCGGTGGCGTGCAGGTGCAGGGTCCGGCCGGGGCCCAGCAGCTCCCGCCGCGCCGGTTGCAGCTCGAACACCTCCGGCAGCGAGGCCAGTTCCAGCCACTCGTCCAGGGCGTCGACCGCGAGCCCGGCGGGCACCTCGAACGGCCTGCCCAGCGCCAGCGCCGCGTCGGCCCGGTGGACCAGGGTCTCGTGGGCGGCCCGGCGGGCCCAGAACGCGGTCCTCCCGCCGGGCACGACGGTCCACAGCTCGGCGTCCGGCCCCGCCTCCACCAGCGCGTCGGCCAGCTCCCGGGCGCCCTCCACGAGCCACGTGCCCCAGTCGGCGGGGTGCTCGTCGGCGGGCACGCGCGGCGGTTCGCCCGCCGGCGGCTCGGTGGCCCGGGTGCGCACGACCTCCTCGACCCGCCGGTGGCCGCTGCCCACGTGGTGCAGCAGCCGCGCCAGGTCCCAGCCGGGCGTGGTCGGCACCGGGGTCGCCGGGTCGGCGCCGTCCGCGCAGGACACCAGCAGCTCGGTCTGCCGGACGACCTCGGCGGCGTGGTCGTCGAAGCCCAATCCCGTCATCCGGCCACGGTAACGCCGCCGGCCGCGGTGCGTCGGTGCACGGACGGGGGAACGATTCCGGGCCGCGCGGCCCCGCTTGTTTCGACAAGGAAGCTCCGCGCCCGCCGTTGTGCCCATCTTTTGCGGCCGGCCGGCCCCAATTCGCAACGGTCGCGTATCACCGCGGTCGCCGCCGCGACACAGGGGAGTCGGTACGAGTTGACAGATGGGAATACTGTGAACGCAAATAGATCCACCCTCCGCGCCGGAACGCTGTTATCGGGCGCGCTGCTGGTCGTGGTGGTGCTGTCGCCGACGGCTTCGGCGGGCGCCGCGGAGAACGCCGAACTGGCGGTCACCGACACCGGGGGCGTCAGCCTCTCGGCGGCGGCGTCGACCGGCCTGCGCGGCCTCGACAGCCACGAGGGCACGGGCGTGCCGAAGGACGTCACCGCCTACGGCGCCGAGCCCGTCCCGGCGGGGCACCGCATCCAGGGCTACCGGTCGCCGACCGGTGACGACGTCGGCGTCCAGTCGATCATCGGCGCCGACAACCGCACGCGGGTCGACCCGACCACGTCGTTCCCGGCCCGCGCCACGGTGCTGATCACCCGGACGGTCAACGGCGTGGAGTCCCAGCACTGCACGGGCTGGATGTTCAGCGACGACCTGGTGGTCACCGCGGGCCACTGCGTCTACGACCAGAGCACCGGCTGGTACACCGGCCGGCTCCGCTTCTACCCGGGCGCCAACGGCGCGGGCAGCTACCCGTACGGCTCCTGCTCGGCGACCACGCTCCGGTCGAACACCGGCTGGACGGTCGACGGCAGCGCCGACGCCGACTACGGCGCGGCCACCCTCAACTGCACCATCGGCAACACCACCGGCTGGTACGGCGCGTACTGGACGACCGCGTCGCTGCTGGGCACGGCCACCACGATCCAGGGCTACCCCGGTGACAAGGGCTCGCAGCAGTGGATCCACAGCGACCAGGTCCGCCAGAACGGCTCGCTGCGCCTGTACTACGACAACGACACCGTCGGCGGCAACAGCGGCAGCTCGGTCTACACCGTCCGCGCGGCGGGCTCCTCGGGCTGCTCGGGCCGGTGCTCGCTGGCCATCCACGCGTACGGCGTGGGCAGCAGCACGCACAACAGCGGGCCGCGCATCACCGAGAGCCGGTTCAACCTCATCGCCGGCTGGCGCTGACAACCGGGCGCGCCGGTGGTCCCGTCCTGGTGACGTGACCGGAGGGAGTCGATCGTGGGACACGTCAAGGCGGTGCTGCTGGTGGGCCTGCTCGTGCTCGGCGGGTGCGGTCGGGAGGCGGGCACGACCTCGGACGGGGGGACGTCCGCCGGGAACCCGACCGACCTGGTCGTCATCGCCGGCACGGTGGTGGACGACGCCGGCCGGCCGGTCGAGGGCGCGCTGGTGCAGCCCAGGTCGCTCGACGAACCGCCGCTGGCGGTGCCCGAGCTGGCCGTGATGTCCGGCCCGGACGGCCGCTACGAGTGGCGCCTGGCCGCCGGGCGCTACGAGTTCACCGCGCTCAAGGGTGAGCGGACCGGGGTGCCGGCGGAGGTCGTCGCCGCGCCCGGCACCGTGGACGCCGCCCGGGAAGTACCGCTCCGCCTGCCCTGACCAGGCCCTTGGGCGATCACCTCCGACCCCGACGAGACGCCCCCGGCCACGCCGCGGCCGGGCCCTGTGCACGAGCCCCGGTCCGGCACGCCCCGGGTCGGGGCTCACGTGCGCGTCAGACCCGGGCCACCGCGCGGACCGAGCGGATGGCGCTGACCAGGAACTCCCGCTGCTCGCCGCGCGGCTCGCAGGCCGCGGTCAGGTTGCCCGCCGCGTGGTTGACCGGCGTGATCACGTGCTTGACCGCGGTGCGCGGACCGCTGGCCACGGCGACCTCCACCGCCGTCCGGGTCACCAGCGCCTCGGCCAGCAGCAGCACCTCCGAGTCGCGCAGCACCAGCGACTGGTCGCGCAGCAGCCGCACGGTGCTCATCCGGCTCGACTCCACGCGCGGGGTCGCGTAGCGGGCGCGCGGGCGCTCCCGGTCGACCAGCGCCACGGCCAGCCGGTCCAGCTCCGGTTCGGACAGCGGGGCGCGCCGGGCGGCCGGGATGCGGCGCACGGGCGGCGGGGTGGCCCGCCGCCGGGGCACCCGCTCGACCACCGACGTGCCGTCGGCGGCCGACGTGGTCGGGGCGTAGCCGGCCGCGCGCAGCAGGGCCAGCGTCTCCGTCGCCGGCTTGGCCGAGGCCAGCACGGTCGGGCCGAGCGGCTGCAGCGCCAGCGGCGCCAGCGACCGGTGCCCGGCGATCTCCGACAGCAGCCCGGGGTCCGCGGTCCGCACGCAGCACGCCACCGGCACCACGGTGATCCGCCCGTGCTGCCGCGCCACCTCCCGCACCAGCCGCTCCAGCGCGGGCGGCACCCCGTGCGCGGCCACCGACGCCAGCCGGGCCAGCAGCGCCTCCGGCTCGTGGCCCGCGTCCAGCGCCCGCCGCACCCCGGCGGCGGTGAACCGCCACCCCTCGCCCGCGTCGTCGGCGACCAGGCCCAGCACCGCGCCCAGCTCCCGGTCCGGCGGGCCCGCCACCGAGGCGGTCAGGTCCGACCGCAGGTGCGCGGTGGTCGCCGCGGGCGGCACGAACCGGCCGGCCACCTCCGCCGCGCGGCCCTCCAGCACGGCCCGGCCCAGCTCGGTCGGCGCGCCCAGCGCCACCAGCCCCAGCGACTCGGCCTCCACCAGCGCCGCCTCGGTCGCGGCGGGACCGTGCACGGCGGGCCGCGACCAGACCAGCTCGGCCACCACCTCGTGCCGGTGCTCGAACGCCTCGTCGGGCGCGAGCCGCGCGTACCGCGACAGCACGCCGTGCCGCGTCCGGTCGCCGGTGTCCGACGAGGACGGTTCGGCCACCGCCTGCCGCTGCCTGCCCGGCACCCACGTCATCCGCGGCCACGCCTCGACCAGCACGGCCAGCCGGTGGTCCGTCGGCGCGGCGCGCCAGGTGTCCGCGCGGGCGGTGGGCAGCAGCCACCCGCCCTCCGCGGCCAGCAGCCGCGCCTCCACCGCCAGCTCCGCCCACAGCCGCACCCGCTGCTCGTCGGCGCGCAGCACCCCGGCGACGCGGCGCAGCTCGCGCAGGCCCAGGCCGCTGCGGCAGGACACCAGCTCGGTGTCGCAGAACTCCACCAGCCGCGCCACGCCGTCCACTGTGGATGTCGCGGGCGGGATGCCCGCCCGGTCGGCGAAACCGCGGTGCTGCCGGACCCGGCGCGGCGCGCGCGGCGCGGGCGTGATCCGGCGCGCCGGCGCGTCCAGCAGCGGCCGCAGGCCCGGCGAGGTGAGCAGGCCGTCGCCCGCCGGCCACGCCAGCGCGTGGGCGCGCAGCCGCGCCAACGTCCGCTTCAGCTCGGCGCGCGCCGCCTTCCCGTTGCAGCGCAACCGGTCGGCCAGGGCCTCCACGCCCGCCTCGTCGCCCAGCCGCACCGCGGTGTCCAGCACGTCCCGGCACGCCTGGTCCAGACCCTCCACGGCGGTCCGCAGCGACGCGGCCGAGGTCAGCTCGTCGGCCAGCGCGCGCAGCGAGTGGGGGTGGGACTCGGCGGCGTCCTCGCGCGTGGCCAGCACTTCCCGCAGGTCCCGCACGTCGAGTTCCCGCAACCAGTCCGCGAGCGCAGCTTTCCTACCCACTCGGCTGATTATGCACACGAGGTGACGACTCGGTGATGCATCGCGACCCCGCGGGCGAATGAGGCACGAACGGACGAACGTAAGCTGGGTGCCGTGGAATTCACCGGCTTCGGCGAGTACGCCATCGACTTCTACGACGGTCTCGTGGTCGACAACTCGAAGGCGTATTGGGAGGACAACAAGCACCTCTACCACGCCGACGTGCGCGCGCCGATGGAAGCGCTGCTCGCCGCCCTGGAGCCGGAATTCGGGAAGGGAAAGGTCTTCCGGCCCTACCGCGACGTGCGGTTCAGCAAGGACAAGACCCCCTACAAGGACCACTGCGGCGGCGTGGTGGAACTCGGCCGCGGCGGCGGTGCCCACTACGTCCAGATCGGTCCGGAGGGCCTGCTCGTCGCCGGCGGTTCGTTCGCCATGGCCCCCGACCAGGTGGCCCGGTACCGCGAGTCGGTCGCCGACGACCTGCGCGGCAGGGCCCTGGAGAAGGTCCTGGCCAGGCTCGCCCGGCAGGGCTGGGAGCTGCGCGGCGACAAGCTCAAGCGCGCCCCGCGCGGCCTGGACCCCGGGCACCCCCGGGTCGAGCTGCTCAAGCACAAGCGCATCTACGTGTCGAAGGTGTGGCCACCGGACGACGTGCTGCACGAGCCCGGGTGCCTGGACCGGGTCCGCACCGCCTGGCGCCAGGTGACCCCGCTGGTCGACTGGTGCGCCGACCACGTCGGGCTCAGCGAGGTCGGCTTCCGCTGACCGGGAGCAGCCGGTGGGCGAGCAGCCCGAGGCCGATGCCGGCGACGTCCACCAGCGCGTCGAGGACGTCACCCCCGCGGCCCAGCGCGGTGATGAGCCACTGCAACACTTCCGAGACCGCGGCGTAACCAACCAGGCCCGCGACGAGCCCCGCGACGGGCAGCCGCGCGTGCCGCCCGGTGGCCGTGAGCAGGGCGAACAGCAGCAGGTGGACGACCTTGTCGGTGCCCGGCGGCGAGTCGGGCACACCTGACTGCGGGGTGAACAGCACGATGACGCTGAGCAACGCCGTGACCACGAAGGGAAGGATTTTGACGCCCACCAGGCAGATTGTGCCGGTTTCACGCAGATTACCGACGGGTACATCCTGATCGGTCCAGTGACAGGGACTACTCTGCTCAAACGTGAGTCGACGCGCGAAGATCGTCTGTACGCTGGGCCCCGCCACGGCGACCGAGGACAAGGTCAACGAGCTGGTGGCGGCCGGTATGGACGTGGCCCGGATGAACTTCAGCCACGGCAGCCATGCCGACCACAAGCAGGTCTACGACCTGGTCCGCGCCGCTGCCGACACCTCGGGCCGCGCGGTGGGCATCCTGGCGGACCTCCAGGGCCCCAAGATCCGCCTCGGCCGGTTCGCCCACGGCCCGGTCGAGTGGCGCACCGGTGACGTCGTCCGGGTGACCGTCGAGGACGTCGAGGGCACCCACGACCGGGTCTCCACCACCTACAAGCAGCTCGCGCACGACGCCAAGGTCGGCGACCGGCTGCTGGTGGACGACGGCAAGGTCGGCCTGGTCGTCGTGGACGTCGACGGGCCGGACGTGGTCTGCGAGGTCACCGAGGGCGGCCCGGTCAGCAACAACAAGGGCCTGTCGCTGCCCGGCATGGACGTGTCCGTGCCGGCGCTGTCGGAGAAGGACATCGAGGACCTGGAGTTCGCCCTCCGGCTGGGCGTGGACTTCATCGCCCTGTCCTTCGTCCGCTCGCCCGCCGACATCGACCTGGTGCACCAGGTGATGGACCGGGTCGGCCACGGCAGGCTGCCGGTCATCGCCAAGATCGAGAAGCCCGAGGCGGTGGACAACCTCGAAGCCATCGTGCTGGCCTTCGACGGTGTCATGGTCGCCCGCGGCGACCTCGGCGTTGAGCTGCCGCTGGAGTACGTGCCGCTGGTGCAGAAGCGCGCGATCCAGATCGCCCGCGAGAACGCCAAGCCCGTGATCGTGGCCACGCAGATGCTCGACTCCATGATCACCAACTCCCGGCCGACCCGCGCCGAGACCTCCGACGTGGCCAACGCCGTGCTCGACGGCGCGGACGCGCTGATGCTGTCCGGCGAGACCTCGGTCGGCCGCTACGCGATCGAGTCGGTCAAGACCATGGGCCGCATCATCGAGGCCGTGGAGACCGAGTCCGTGCAGGTCCCGCCGCTGTCCCACGTCCCGCGCACCAAGCGCGGCGTCATCTCCTACGCGGCGCGCGACATCGGCGAGCGGCTGAACGCGAAGGCGCTGGTGGCGTTCACCCAGTCCGGTGACACGGTGCGGCGGCTGGCCCGCCTGCACACCCACCTGCCGCTGCTGGCGTTCACGCCGGAGCAGAGCGTGCGCAGTCAGCTTGCTCTCACCTGGGGCACCGAGACGTTCCTGGTGCCTAAGGTGGACTCCACCGACGGGATGGTCCGGCAGGTGGACCAGTCGATGCTGTCCATCGGGCGCTACCAGCCCGGCGACCTGATGGTCGTCGTGGCCGGTTCGCCGCCCGGCACCGTCGGCTCGACCAACCTCATCCGGGTGCACCGCCTGGGGGAGGAAGACCACGCTTAGGAGATGACGTGACCGAGGCTGCCCGCGCCGCGGCTTCCGCCGGGTTCTCGGACGTTCCGCTGGACGCCGACGGCGTGCCGCACGGGCAGCCCGTGCTCGACCGCCTCGTCGCGCTGCTGGACCTGGAGCGCATCGAGGAGAACATCTTCCGCGGGGTGTCGCCCGCCGAATCGCCCGTGCGGGTGTTCGGCGGGCAGGTCGCGGGCCAGGCCCTGGTGGCCGCCGGCAGGACCGTGCCGCCGGAGCGGCGCGTGCACTCGCTGCACTCGTACTTCATCCGGGGCGGTGACCCGACGGTCCCGATCGTGTACGAGGTCGACCGCATCCGCGACGGCCGGTCGTTCACCACCCGCCGGGTGGTGGCGGTGCAGCACGGCAAGGCCATCTTCGCCCTGTCGGCGTCCTTCCAGCTCGACGAGCCGGGCCTGGAGCACCAGGACCCGATGCCGGAGGTGCCCGACCCGACGTCGCTGCCGACCTACGCCGAGTCGGCGGCCGGGTACCTGGACAAGGTCGGCATGGCCAGGCTGCCCCGGCCGATCGACATCCGGTACGTGAGCCGGCCGCCGTGGCAGGCGCGGGACGACGGGCCGGGCGAGGCGCGCAGCCGGGTGTGGATGCGCGCGGACGGCAAGCTGCCCGACGACGACCTGCTGCACGTGTGCGTGCTGGCCTACGCGTCGGACATGACCCTGCTCGACTCGGTCCTGGTCCGGCACGGGGTGTACTGGGGGACGGACAAGGTGCTGGGCGCGAGCCTGGACCACGCCATGTGGTTCCACCGCCGCTTCCGCGCCGACGAGTGGTTCCTGTACGACTGCGCCTCGCCGTCGGCGTCCGGGGCGCGCGGCCTGGCGACGGGCCGCTTCTACGCCCAGGACGGCGGCCTGGTGGCCACCGTGGTGCAGGAGGGGCTGATCCGGGTCCTGCCCTAGCGGCCCCTCCCGCGCCCGTCAGTCCCGCAACGCCTCCCACAGCGCCCGCACGTGCCGCTCCTCCGTGGCCTCCGCCCCGATCGCGACCCGAACGGCGAAGCGGCCGTTCACGGTGGTGTGCGTGACGAAGGCCCCGCCGCTCGCGTTGACCCGCTCCATCGCGGCCCGCGTCACCTCGTCACCGCCGCGGTGGGCGAGGACGACCAGGGACAGCGTCCGCGGCGCGACCAGCTCCCACCCGCCGTCGGCCCGGACCCACGACTCCAGCAGCTCCGCCAGCGCCACGTGCCGGCGCAGGTGGGCCCGCACGCCCGACAGCCCGTACCAGCGCAGCACCGACCACAGCTTCAGCGCCCGGAACCGGCGGCCGAGCGGGACCTGCCAGTCGCGGTAGTCGACCACGGCGCCCGACTCCGTCGCGGTGTTGCGCAGGTACTCCGGCAGGATCGCCAGGGCGTCCACCAGCACGTCCGGGTGGGCGGTCCAGAACAGCGACAGGTCGAACGCGGTCAGCATCCACTTGTGGGCGTTCACGGTGAGCGAGTCGGCCCGCTCGACGCCGTCGAACAGGGGGCGGAACTCCGGGCACAGCGCCGCCGGCCCGGCCCACGCCGCGTCCACGTGCAGCCAGGCGCCGTGCCGCGCGCACAGCTCCGCGACCTCCCGCACCGGGTCCACCGCGCCCGTGCCGGTGGTGCCGACGGACGCGCACACGAGCACCGGCCGCCGGCCGGCGTCCAGGTCGGACCGCAGCCGCGCGGCCAGGGCGCCGACGTCCATCGCCTGCGTCACCGGGTCGACGGGGACCGACCGCACGGCCTGCTCGCCCAGCCCGGCGATGCGGGCGGCGCGCTCGACCGACGAGTGGGTCTGCGCGGACACGTAGACGGTCTCCGAGCCGTCCACGCCGGACTGCCGCCACTTGCCGCCGGACGACCGGTGCAGCGCGGCCAGCACCGCGAGCAGCGCGGCGGACGACGCGGTGTCCTGGATGACGCCGCCGCCGAGGAAGGACCGCGGCAGGTCCATGGCGCCCACCAGCTCGTCCAGCAGGTGCTGCTCGACCTCGGTGGCCGCGGGCGAGGTGGACCACAGCATCCCCTGCACGCCCAGCCCCGAGGACAGCAGGTCGCCGAGCACCGACGGCAGCGACGCGTTGGACGGGAAGTAGCCGTAGAACCCCGGGTGCTGCCAGTGCGTCGTGCCGGGCAGCACCACCCGCTCCAGGTCGCCGAGCAGCCCGGCGAAGTCCTCGCCCTCCTCGGCGAGCCCGGCCAGCCGCTCGCGCACCCACCCCGGCTCCACCCGCGACCGGACCGGGAACCCCTCCACGCGCGCCCGGTAGTCGGCGATCCAGTCGACCACCTCGTGCCCGACCCGCCGGAACTCCTCAGGATCCATACCCGCACGCTAACCGACGCCCCCACCCCACCCACCCGCGCGTGTCCTCCACCCAGACACCGCGAGTCCTCCACCCAGACCGCGCGAGTCGAACGCTCAGACCCGTCGTGTCGAACGCTCAGCACCCCCGAGTTCAACGTTCGGCACCCTCGAGTTCAACGCTCAGCCCCCGCGCCGGGCGAACCGCGGCGAAGTTCTGGTTATCGTGTCGCCCACTGACCGTCTCCGGTGGGTAAGCCCAACTCGGCCGAGAGGATCGGTATGCGCACACCAGGGGACGCCGCGGCGGTCACGGCCGCCCAGCGCGGTGAGCCGGGCGCGCTGGACGCGCTGGTGGCGGCCTACCTGCCGCTGGTCTACAACGTCGTCGGGCACGCCCTCGGCGGCCACCCCGACACCGACGACGTGGTCCAGGAGACCATGCTCCGCGCCGTGGACGGCCTGTCCCGCCTGGAGCGGCCCGAGTCGTTCCGGTCGTGGCTGCTGGTCATCGCCCTGAACCAGGTCCGCGACCGCCACCGGCGCAACCAGCCGCTCCCGGTCGACCACGAGCTGCTGGACCGGGCGGACCCCGGCGCCGACTTCGCCGACCTCGCCATCACGCGCCTGCACCTGACCGGCCAGCGCCGGGAGGTCCTGGCCGCCACCCGCTGGATCTCCGACGACGAGCGCGAGCTGCTGTCGCTGTGGTGGCTGGAGCAGGTCGGCCGGGTCACGCGCGCCGAGCTGGCCGCGGCCCTCGGCATCACCCCGCAGCACGCCGCCGTGCGGGTGCAGCGGATGAAGGCGCAGCTCGACGCGGCCCGCGTGGTCGTGCGCGTGCTGGCCGCGCCCCGGTGCGGCGAGCTGACCGACGTGCTCGCCGACTGGGACGGCAGGCCGAGCGCGCTGTGGCGCAAGCGCATCGTCCGGCACGCCCGCGAGTGCCGCCGGTGCGGTCGCGGGTTCGACGACCTGGCCGCCGTGGACGGCCTGGTGGCCCGCATCCCGCTGGTGCCGCTGCCCGCGGGGTTCGCCCTGGCCAACCCCGCCGCGGTCCACCCCGACCTGGCCGACCCCGACCCGACGGCACCCCACCCGGCGGCACCCGACCCGACCGCCCCCGGCGCAACCCCGGTCAAGTCCGGCTTCTGGGCGCACGCGGCCGCCAAGCCGCTGGTCGCGGCGGCCACCGTGGCGGCGGTGGCGGGCGCGGTCGCCCTGCTGCCGCCCGACCCGGCACCGCGGCCGGTCCCGGTGGCCGCGCCGATCGCCGCCACGACCACCACCCTCGTGCCCGCCACCGCGTCGAGCGCCCCCGCGACGACGACCACCACCACGACCACGACGACCACGACCACCGCCCAACCGACCGTAGAGGCACCACCCGCACCCCTCCCGGCGGCCAAGTCGACCAAGAAGGGCGTCAGCACCTGGCGCTTCGACGGCGTGACCCGGGCGCTGTCCGACGTCGGCGCGGGCTGGTTCTACAACTGGGCCACCACCCCGGAGGACGTGCAGGCGCCGCCCGGCGTGGAGTACGTGCCGATGATCTGGGGCGAGAAGACCGCGACCCGGGCCAACCTGGACGCCGTCCGCGGCCAGGGCACCACCCTGCTCGGCTTCAACGAACCGGACCTGGCCGAGCAGGCGAACATGACCGTGGAGCGGGCGCTGGACCTGTGGCCGGGCCTCCAGGCGACGGGGATGCGCCTGGGCAGCCCGGCCGTGGCGTACGGCGCCGACCGGGAGGGCGGCTGGCTCGACCGGTTCCTGGCCGGCGCCCGCGCCCGCGGCCTGCGCGTCGACTTCATCGCGCTGCACTGGTACGGCTCGGACTTCGGCCCGGCCGCCGTCGGCCACCTCAAGGGCTACCTGGACGCCGTGCACGCCCGGTACGGCCTGCCGATCTGGCTGACCGAGTACTCGTTGATGGACTTCTCGGGCGGCGGCGTGCGCTACCCGGGCGCGCGGGAGCTGGCCGACTTCGCGGGCGCCTCGTCGCGGATGCTGGAGGGCCTGCCCTACCTGGAGCGCTACGCGTGGTTCGCGCTGCCGGCCGACAAGCCCGGCACGGGCCTGTACGCGCCCGGCGGCACCCCGAACCCGGCGGGTGAGGCGTACCGCGCCACCGGGTGACGCGCGGTCACCGGGTTCCCGTCGCCACCGATGACGGGGACGAGGCTCCCGTCGCCGCCGGTCGTGCGGCGGTGACGGGGATCGGCCCGCCCGCCACGACCGGTCGTGCGGTCGCGGCGGGCGGGCCGGTCACCTGACGGGCCGGGGGCCCGACCACCCGGCCGCCGCCGTGGGTGGGGCGGTCGGGACCCCCGGTCCGGGCCCCGGCGGGATCACCCCGCGGGGCGGTCCGGGGTCAGCCGACGTTCCACTTCTGGTTCGCCGCGCCCGTGCAGGTCCACAGCTGGAGCCTGGTGCCGTCCGCGCTGGTGTTGCCGGTGACGTCGAGGCACTTGTTCGCCGCCGGGTTCACCAGGTCGCGGCCCGCCGTGTAGGTCCACTGCTGGTTCGCGGTGCCCCCGCAGCTCCACAGCTGGAGCTGCGCGCCGTCGCCGGTGGCGCGGTCCTTCACGTCCAGGCACTTGCCCAGCGCGCGCACGGTGCCGTCGCCGGGGCGCGACCACTGCTGGGCCGCGCTGCCGTTGCAGGTGTGGAGCTGCACGGGCGTGCCGTCGGCCGAGCTGCCGCCCGCCACGTCGACGCACTTGCCCGCCAGGCCGGTGATCGAGCCGCCGGGCGCGCTGCCCGGGGTGCCCTGCCAGGTGAACGTGGCGGTGGTGCGCGCGGGCAGGCTGTAGGTGAACGACTGGGTGCCCCAGTTCACCCGGACCGACTGCGCCGAGGTGCCGCCGTTGTGCGCGATGAGCGCCTTGGAGCCGTCGGGGTTGCGGTAGGCCACGTTCTGCACGGTGCCGTTGGCCGTCGAGTCGATCCGGTGCGCGCCCGGCTTCACGAACTTGGTCAGGTGCCCGGTCGTGTAGTACTCGATCGTGTAATCCACCTGGCCGGCCCGCGACCCGCCCTCCTGCACCGTGATCAGGCCGGTGCACGTGCCGCAGCCGCCGTTGTGCGGGCCCATGTTCTGGTTCAGCGCCAGGCTCCACTTGACCAGGCTGGAGCTCCAGTTGCGGGCGTAGTTGACGATGTCGGCCATGTCCTCGTTGTGCTGGTTCGAGATCCACGTGCCGCCGGAGTGCTCGGTGCTGAACTGCTTCACGCCCGGGTACTGGTCGTGCACCTGCGTGCCCACGGCCGGGTCGCCGAAGTAGCCGTGCCAGGCGATGCCGCCGAACAGCGGGTCGTTGCGCACGCCCGCGTCACCGAGCACGGCCGCGCCGAAGTTGGCGTAGTCGCCGTAGTTCCAGTCGTGGACCAGCACCTTCGTGGTGATGCCCGCCGCGCGGAACGCCGGGTAGACGTGGTTCTTGGTGAACTCGACCAGCCCGGAGGGGTTCCAGCTCATGCCGGGGTAGTTCATCGCGGTCGGGTTGGACGCCTGGCAGCAGTTCGGCTCGTTCTGCACGGAGATGTAGTCGACCGGCACGCCGGCGGCCTGGTAGCTCTGCACGTACTTGACCAGGTACTGGGCGTAGGTGGGGTAGTGCTCCCACTTCAGCCAGCCCATCTGGTCCATGCGGCCGTTGTCCTTCATCCAGCCCGGCGCGCTCCACGGCACGCCCTTGACCCGCAGCTGCGGGTTGAGCTGCTTGGCCTGCTGGGTCAACAACCGCACGTTCGTGTCATAGCCGTTGGCGCCCCAGTCGTTGAGGTCGCAGCACGTGTCGTCGAGCGACACCATGCCGGGCCGGGACAGGTCCGAGGCGCCGATGGGGTTGCGCACGAACGACAGGCCGATGCCGTCGACCGGGTGGAAGAGCCTGCGCATCACCGCGTCCCGGGTGGCCGCGGAGACCGGGCCGCCGCGCAGCAGGTACGCGGTGGTGTCGGTGATGGACGCGCCGCCGCCCTCGAACTGCTGGTAGGTGACGCCCTCGTTGACGGTGATGGTGTGGGTGGCGGAGCCGCCGCCGGTGCCGAACGCGACCGGGCTCTGCTGCTGGAGGCCCCGGGTGACGACCCGGCCGCCGCTGTCGGAGGTGGTCGTCAGGTACACGTTGACCGTCTCGCCCGCGGCGACTGCCAGGGGCGGGGAGGCGGCCGTGACGGCGGCGGCCGCGGTCAGCGCGACCGCGGTGGCGCTGGTGAAGGCCCGAAGGCGGGAAGAGGGCACCCCGGACTCCTTTCACGACGTTGTGGGCAGGGAGCGTCGGCGGCTGTAACAACTGAAAATTTCATGGAACACATCCGCACGGAAAAGGAAACAATGACCCCGTACGGGTGTCAAGACCGCGCCGCGAGCCCGGTAAATACCGGAAAAACCACCCGCTCAGCGGTGCGGCACGGGCCCCGTCGACGCCCTGACCACCAGTTCCGTGGCCAGCTCCACGTGCAACGCCTCCAGCTCGTGCCGGTCCAGGAGGCGCACCAGCAGGGTCACGGCCATCCGGCCCATCTCCTGCAACGGCTGCCGCACCGTGGTCAGCTCCGGCCGGGTGGCCCGGCTCAGGTCCAGGTCGTCGAAACCGGCCACCGACACGTCGCCGGGCACGGACAGCCCGCGCTCCCGGGCCGCCCGCAACGCGCCCACGGCCATCTTGTCGTTGAACGCCACCAGCGCGGTCGGCCGCTCGGGCAGGTCCAGCAGCTCGCCCGCGACCCGGTGGCCCTGCTCGTCGGTCGGCTCGTCCACGTGCCGCAGCAGCTCCGGCGAGGGCAGCACGCCCACGTCCGACAGCGCCGCCGCGTACCCGGCCAGCCGCCCGTCGCTCGCCTGCCAGTCCCGGGGCCCGCCCAGCACGCCGATCCGCCGGTGCCCCAGCTCCACCAGGTGCGCCATCAGCCGCCGCGCGCCCGCGAAGTGCGCCGCGGACACCGACGCCACGTCGCGCGGCAGCTCCGTGCGCGGGTCCACCACCACGAACGGGAACCGCCGGTCGCGCAGCCGCACCAGCTCCTCGGCCGGCTCCGGCGGCAGGATCAGCACCGCGCCGCCCACGTCGGCCCGGCCCGCGAGGTCCGGCAGCACCCGCGCCCGCTGCGCCGAGGTGCCCGCGCTGAGCACCACCTGGTGGCCGTGCAGGGCCAGCGTCTCGGCGACCGAGGACACGATCAGGCCGAAGTAGTCGGTGAGCAGGTACGGGCAGCGCACGTAGATCGAGCCGGTGGGCTTGGCGCCCCGCGGCCTCGGCGCCCGCGCGCCGAGCTGGTCCACGGCCCGCAGCACCGCCTCGCGGGTGTGCTGGGCGACGTTGGCCTGGCCGTTGAGCACCCGCGAGACCGTGGCGATCGACAGCCCCGTCGCCCGCGCCACGTCCCGCACCGTCGCCCTGCTCATGCGCACCCCCGGTTCCACATTTGTTTCACGATGTTACAGACCCGCCGTGGAGGTCCGAAGTCGATCTGGGGCAGTGAGCGCGCAATGGGCGCGCGTGCGTGCGCGCGGGCGCGGTTTTCGGCAATCTTGGGTCCCATGAACACCTCCGAGGCACCCGCGCGGATCGCCGTCACCGGGCTCGCCGTCATGGGCAGCAACCTGGCGCGCAACCTCGCCCGGCACGGCTACCGCGTCGCCGTGCACAACCGCAGCCACGCCCGCACCAAGGCGCTCGTCGAGGAGCACGGCCACGAGGGCGACTTCGTCCCGGCCGAGACCCTGGAGGAGCTGGTCGCGAGCCTCCAGACCCCGCGCCAGATCATCATCATGGTCAAGGCCGGCGCCCCCACGGACGCCGTGATCGACGAGCTGGTGCCCCTGCTGGAGCCCGGCGACATGGTCATCGACGGCGGCAACGCCCACTACGCCGACACCCGCCGCCGCGAGGCGAGGCTGAAGGAGGCCGGGCTGCACTTCGTCGGCGCCGGCATCTCCGGCGGCGAGGAGGGCGCGCTCAACGGCCCGTCGATCATGCCCGGCGGGTCGCCCGAGTCCTACAAGCACCTCGGGCCGGTGCTGGAGGACATCGCCGCCAAGGTGGACGGCGTGCCGTGCTGCGTCCACGTCGGACCGGACGGCGCCGGGCACTTCGTCAAGATGGTGCACAACGGCATCGAGTACGCCGACATGCAGCTCATCGCCGAGGCGTACGACCTGCTGCACCGCGTCGGCGGCCAGACGCCCGCCCGGATCGCCGAGGTCTTCCGCGGCTGGAACTCCGGCGACCTGGAGTCCTACCTGGTCGAGATCACCGCCGAGGTGCTGGGGCACGTCGACGCCGACACCGGCTCGGCGCTGGTGGACGTCATCGCCGACGAGGCCGAGCAGAAGGGCACCGGCCGCTGGACCGTGCAGGAGGCGCTGGAGCTGGGCGTGCCGGTGACCGGCATCGCCGAGGCGGTGTTCGCCCGGTCGCTGTCCGGCCGGGTAGACCAGCGGCGCGCCGCGCGCGAGGCGCTGGGTGCCGCCGAGGTCACCCCGCAGCCCGACGAGTCGCTGGTGGAGGACGTGCGGCGGGCGCTGTACGCGTCCAAGGTGGTCGCCTACGCGCAGGGCTTCGACCAGATGCGCGCGGCCGGCGCCGAGTACGGCTGGGACCTGGACCTGGGCGCGATGGCCACCATCTGGCGCGGCGGCTGCATCATCCGCGCCCGCTTCCTCGACCGCATCCGCGAGGCTTACGACAAGAACCCGGACCTGCCGTCGCTGCTGGTCGACGAGTACTTCCGGGACGCGGTGAAGTCGGCGGAGGAGGCGTGGCGGCGGGTCGTGGTGAAGGCGGTGTCCGCCGGCGTGCCCGCGCCCGGGTTCGTCTCCGCGCTGGCCTACTACGACGCCCTGCGCTCGGAGCGGCTGCCCGCGTCGCTCGTCCAGGGCCTGCGCGACTTCTTCGGCGCGCACACCTACCGGCGCACCGACCGCGAGGGCAGCTTCCACACCCTCTGGTCGGGTGACAGGTCCCAAGTGGACGCTTGATCCCCGGCTCGGGATCATGGCCGGGTGCGTGAGCGCTTCCGGCGGAACCCCGTCGCGGCCGGCTACCTGTCGGCCGTGGCGGGGCTCGCGCTGCTGATGCGGTTCGTGTTCGACGACGGGATGTCGGCGCAGATCCACGAGTCGCTCAGCGCCAACACCGACAACCTCGCCGACCACCCGGCGACCGCCCTGCTGGGCAGCGCGTTCGTGCTCGACCCCGGCGCCGGTGCGCTGCGCACCGCGCTCGTGCTCGCGGCCGCGGCGGTGTGCCTGGGGCGCTTCGAGCGCGAGGTCGGCCCGTGGCGGGCGGGGGCGGTGGCCGCGGTCGGGCACGTCGGCGCGGCCCTGGCGGCCGCGGCCGCCACCTCCTCGGGCGCCTACCCGACCGACCTGTCCGCCGTGGTGGCCGTCGGGGTCGACGACGTGGCCCTCGCGGCGGCCGGCGCGGTGACCGCGCTGGTGCCGCCGGTGCTGCGCGCGCCGTGGCTGGCCCTGGTGGTGACCTGCCCCCTGATCGGCGCGCAGTGGTACGGCGCGGTGCCCGGCTCCGAGGCGGTCGGGCACGTCTCGGCGGCCGTCCTGGGCGCGGCGGGCGGCGCCCTCGCGGTGCGGCGGGCCTTCGCCGGCCGCTGAGGTTCCGCGGCTCGTCACCAGCAGTGACGGTCACCCCGTTGATCAACACGACCGGGTGGAACGACTGTCAGGCCGGCCACCTCGTCGTTCATGATGGTGGGGACGCGACCTCAAGCGACGCGGCTGTGCCGACACGTCCAGTGTGCCGACACGGAGGTGCCACCGTGGCGACCGCCCACCACCGCGCCGGGGCCGAGTGCCGACCCGCATTCTCCTGGCCGCGGCTCACGCTGCCCTTAGCCACGCGCTGAAGGCCCCACCCACCTTCCCCGCCCCGCGCCCCGACGCGCGCGGGGCGTCGACCCCGTGCTGCCCGAGAGGACCCCCGTGAACCGACCACGCCCCAACAAGTCCCACGCCGGCGAGCACACCACGGCCGGCCCGCCGGGCGGCCTCGCCGGCGTGCTGCGCCACGACCTGCCCGCCTCGGTGGTGGTGTTCCTGATCGCGGTCCCGCTGTCGCTGGGCGTCGCCGCCGCGACCGGCGCGCCGCTGATGGCGGGGCTCGTCTCCGCGGCCGTCGGCGGCGTCGTCGCGGGCGCGCTCAGCGGGTCGCCGCTGTCGGTCAGCGGGCCGTCCGCGGGCATGGTGGTGGTCATCGCGGGGGTCATCGCCGAGCACGGCTGGGCCGCCACCGCCGCCATCACCCTCGCCGCCGGCCTCGTCCAGGTGGTGCTCGGCCTGCTCAAGCTGGGGCGGCTGGCGCTGTCGCTGTCCCCGGCCGTGGTGCACGGGATGCTCGCCGGGGTCGGCCTGAGCATCGCCGTCGGCCAGTTCGCCGTCGTCCTCGGCGGCACGGCGGCCACCTCCGTGCTCGACAACCTCGCCCGCGCGCTCACCACCGAGGTGAGCTGGGCCGCCGTGCTGGTCGGCGCGCTGACCGTCGCGGTGCTGCTGCTGTGGCCGCGCCTGCCGCGCACCGCGCTGCTGCCCGCGCCGCTGGTGGCCGTGCTCGCCGCGACCCTGGCCACCGGCGGGCTGGACGTGGCGCGCGTCGACCTGCCCGACGACCCGCTGGCCGGGCTGGCGCTGCCGCAGCTGCCGTCCGGCGACCTGGGCGGCGTGGTGCTCGCGGTGCTGGTCGTGGCCGTGGTGGTGAGCATGGACTCGCTGCTGTCGGCGGTCGCGCTGGACAAGCTGCACGACGGGCCGCGCGCCGACCTCGACCGCGAGCTGGTCGCCCAGGGCGCGGCCAACGCGGTGGCGGGCGTGCTGGGCGGGCTGCCGGTGTCCGCGGCGATCGCGCGCAGCTCCACCAACGTGGCCGCGGGTGCGCGCAGCCGCGCGTCGACCGTGCTGCACGGCCTGTGGATCGCGCTGTTCGCGCTGGCGCTCGGGTCGGTGCTGGAGCTGATCCCGCTGGCCGCGCTGGCGGGCGTGCTGCTGGTGGTCGGGCTGCGGCTGGTGAGCGTGCCGCGGATGCGGGCGCTGTGGCGGCACGGCGAGTTCACCGCCTACGCGGTCACCGCGCTGGGCGTGGTGGCGCTCGGGCTGGTGGAGGGCGTGCTGCTGGGCGTGGCCGCGGCGGCGGTGCGGTCGCTGCACCGGCTGACCCGCACGTCGGTGCGCGTGGAGCCCGAGCCGGACGGCTGCCGGGTGGTGATCCGCGGTTCGCTGGTGTTCCTCGGCGCCGGGCGGCTGGTGCGCGGGCTGCGGTCGGTGCCGCTCGGGCAGCGCGTCGTGCTGGAGCTGCACATCGACTTCCTCGACCACGGCGCGTACGAGGCGATCGACGAGTGGCGCACCGGCTACGAGCGGCTGGGCGGGCAGGTCGAGGTCGACGAGGTGCACGACACGTGGTTCAGCAAGGCCACCCGCGGCATCCCGGCGCTGCGCAAGACGCCGATGTCGCCGCCGCCGAGGTGGTTCGCGCCGTGGTCGCACTGGCAGCGGCAGCGCGCGGTGACCGTGCCGCGGCAGCGCGAGGACGCCGACCCGATGATCCGCGGCATGCACGAGTTCGAGCGGACCACGGCGCCGCTGGTGCGGCCGTTCCTGGCGGAGCTGGCGGCGCGCGGCCAGCGGCCGCGGCAGCTGTTCATCACGTGCGCCGACTCGCGCGTGGTGCCGAACCTGATCACCACCAGCGGGCCCGGCGACCTGTTCTGCGTGCGCAACATCGGCAACCTGGTGCCGCTGGACGGCGACGCCTCCGTCGGCGCCGCGATCGAGTACGCGGTGGAGGTGCTGGCGGTCAAGACCATCGCGGTGTGCGGCCACTCCGACTGCGGCGCGATGAAGGCCCTGGTCAACGGCTCGGCCCGGCCGGGCTCCCGGCTGCACGAGTGGCTGCGCGCCGCCGAGCCGAGCCTGATCCGCTTCCACGCGGCCTCGTCGGAGCTGCCCGCGGTCGAGCACCTGGCCGTGGCCAACGTCGCCCAGCAGCTGGACAACCTGATGACCTACCCCAGCGTGCGCGAGGCCGTCTCGGCGGGCGCCCTCCACCTGGTGGGCATGTACTTCGACATCTCCGCGGCGCGCGTCTACCTGGTGGACCCGACCCAGGCCGCCCTCCGCCCGGTCCACACCTGACCGCGAGTCGAACGCCCAAGCCCCGCGTGTCGAACCCCCAGGACCCCCGAGTTCAACGCTCAGGACCGGTGAACTCCACGTTCGGAGCCGGGCGGGGGTGCGCGAACGTGGAACTCGGGTGGTCGGGAGGTTCGACTCGCGGGGTCTGGAGGTTCGACTCGCGCGGGGTCAGCTGACTCGGTGTAGGTGTGTGCGGGTGTCGGTGGGGTCGTCGTCGAAGGTGGTCAGGCAGAGCTGGGTGGTGAGGTAGGCGCGGCAGGGGGCGGGGAGGCGGCGGCTCCACCAGCGCGTGCGGCAGGTGCGGCAGCGGCCGTGCTCGTCGGGGGTGTGCTCGTCCAGGAGGGCCTTCACGGCGGCCACGACGCGCGGCATTTCGCTGCGGGCCAGGTCGGCCGCCGTCTCGTCGTCGCCGGTCGAGGCCAGGTGGACCAGCGTGGCCAGGTGTTCGCGGAGGGACTTGTCGAGCTGGCTGAAGACGGTGCCGGACACCTTCAGCGCTCCTTCCCGGCTGTCGTGGGGTTCCAGCGGTGCGGGGCGTGTGCCCCAGCAGCCTCCGTCCGGCCCACAGCCATCTGCAAGTTGCAGTACACGAACGGATGACCTGCCTTTGCTCCATCTGCGCACCGCCACAAACTGGGAACCGATCACCCCAGGAGCAGGAGGAGGTGCCGATGCCACGGGGCAGCAGTCCGACGCTGCGCAGGCGCCGGCTGGTCGGCGAGCTGCGCCGACTGCGCGAGGCGGCCGAGCTGACCATCGAGGAGGTGGGCGAGCGCCTGGAGTGCTCCGCGTCCAAGATCAGCCGCATCGAGACCGGCCGGGTCGGCGTCACGCCGCGTGACGTCCGCGACATGCTGATGGCCTACGGCGCCGACCCCGACACGTGCGACGAGCTGGTGCAGCTGGCCCGCGAGGCCCGCCGCAAGGCGTGGTGGGACGAGTTCGGCGACATCGCGCCCGGCCGCTACGTCGGCTTCGAGGCCGACGCCGAGTCGGTGCGCACCTACCAGGGGCTGATGGTGCCCGGCCTGCTCCAGTCCGAGGCGTACACCAGGGCGCTGATCCGCGACGTCCTGCCCGGCGCCTCACCGGCCGAGGTCGACCGCCGGGTCAAGCTGCGCAAGGCCCGCCAGGCCCTGCTCACCGAGGACGACCCGCTGCGCCTGCACGTCGTCGTGGACGAGGCCGCGCTGCGCCGACTGGTCGGCGGCCGCGAGGTGATGGCGGAGCAGGCGCACCGGCTGAACGCCATCGGTGAACTCCCCAACGTCACCCTCCAGGTGGCCCCTTTCACCGCGGGCAGCCACGCCGCGATGGACGGCCCCTTCGTCATACTGACCTTTCCGGAGAAACTGGACCCGGACGTGGTATACATCGAAAGCTCACGAAGCGACGTCTATTTGGAACAGCCTTCCGACGTCGCCAGGTATTCCAACACGTTCGCGCGGCTCTGCGCTGAATCACTCGACCCGGTGATGTCGGCCGACCTGATCGAGCAGGTGGCGCGCGAGCTCACCTGAACCAGGAGTGAACTGCCATGCAGCGAGAGTGGCGGAAGAGCAGCCGGTCGTCCGCGGGCGGGCCGGAGTGCGTGGAAATCGCGCTCGGCGCCTCGGGCGCGGGCGTGCGCGATTCGAAGGACCGAAGCGGCGGCGAGCTGGACTTCGGGGCCGCGCAGTGGGCGCGCTTCGTCGCGACGGTGAAGGACGGCGCGTTCGACCTGGGCTGAAGGACGTAATGCCGGGCTGAAGGGTGTAGTGCTGGACTGAAAGGTGTGATGTTCGGCTGAAGGGCGTAATGCTCGGCTGGAAGAAGTAATGCTGGGCTGAAAGGCGCAGTGCGCCGAAAGGCCCGGTGCGGGGGCGTGCCCGAGGGTGCGCCCCCGCACCGCGCCCGCCCCTGCCCCTCGGCCACCCCTGACTCTCGGCCACCCCCGGTACGACCGAAGTCTGGTTCGTCGTCCGACCGTGGTCCGATGCGCTCGCCTCACCCGGTTCGGTGAGATCTCCCCGGAACGGGTGACACACGACGAGTGCGTGCTGGACCCGGGCCGTTCGAACCGCCGCAACCCGGCAGCCCTACCCTGCGCGACGGCCGCCGTCGGGCGGCGCGCGACCACGACGAAATCCCGGGGGACGAACCATGGCCTTGCTGACCGACGCCCTGGAGGGGCTGGCCGGTCTGCCCCAACCCGCCGTGCTGGCGGTGACGGGCGCGCTGACGCTGGCGGAGTGCACGCTCGGCGTGGGCTTCATCGCACCGGGCGAGAGCGCCCTGCTGCTGGCCTCCACCACGGTGACCTCGGTGCCGAGGTTCCTGGTCATGTGGCTGGTGGTGTCGGTCTGCGCCGCGGTCGGCGACAGCGTCGGCTACTTCCTCGGCCGCCGGTACGGCGACCGGCTGCGCGACAGCAAGGTGGTCCGCAAGCTCGGCCAGGAGCACTGGGACCGGGCCGGCGAGCTGCTGCGCCGCCGCGGCGCGTGGGCGGTGCTGGTCGCCCGGTTCATGCCGGTGGTGCGGACCCTGGTGCCCGCCAGCGCCGGTGCCTCCAAGCTGGAGTACCGCCGGTTCCTGCCCGCCTCGATCGCGGGCGCGGTGAGCTGGTCGGCGCTGCACATCGGCATCGGTTCGGCGGCCGGGGCCTCGGCGAAGTACATCGAGTCCGTGTTCAACGGCGTGATGTGGGTCCTGCTCGGGCTCGCCGTCGTGGTCGGCGCGGTGGTGGTGCTGCGCCGGCGCAAGGCCGCGGCGCGGCAGGGGCGGCTGCCGGAGCCGGAGCTGGAAGAGGTCGCCTGAGCGACCCGCCTGGCGACGCCTCGGGGTGACGCGCTTGGGCCGCGTGTCTGGCAACGCCTCGGGCAACATGCCCGGCATCGCCCCGGCAACATGCCCGGCAATGCCCCGGCAACATGCCTGGCGACGCCTTGGCCGACAGGCCGCGCAACGCCCGTGAACAACCCGCCTGAGCAGCGCGAATGGGCCGCGGTCGGGGGTTCGGATCCCGACCGCGGCCCGTTCACTGGGGGGAGGGCAAGGGAGGAGGACCACCCCCTACCGGGTGGCCCGACTCCGGTGGTTCAGGGACGAGGGCGGGCCGGCGTTCCGCCGCCGCGGGCTGGATGCCCCTTGCACGCCGGCCTGCCCTCGTCGTTCTGGGGGAGCAGCGGGTGATCCGCTGTCCGGTCCAACCTCCCCCACCGGGGTTCGCCCTGTGTGGTTGGTCGGACACGCTTAGCGTAAGAATGCGGCTACAGGACGACTGGAGCCGGACTGAAGTGATCTCCTAGGCTTGGTCGTGAGCGAGGGACCTTCGGCGGGGGATCGGTCGGTGGACAAGCACGGCGGGGAGCACCTGCGGTTCGAGGTGCTGGGCCTGCTCCGGGCGGTGCGCGGTGGCGAGGAGGTCGACCTCGGCGCCGCCAAGCAGCGCGCCGTCCTGGCGGTGCTGCTGCTGGCCCGCAACACCCCGGTGAGCCGGGACCAGATCATCGAGGCGGTGTGGGGCGACCACCCGCCCAGCAGCGCGGTCAACCTCGTGCAGACCTACGTGGCCGGCCTGCGCCGCGCGCTGGAGCCCAGCCGCGCCCGCCGCGCCCCGGCCGAGCTGCTGACCTCCGTCGGCGACGGCTACCTGCTGCGGGTCGAGCGCAACGCGGTCGACCTGGAGGACTTCGAGCGCCGCGTCGCGGCGGCGGCCCGGCTGCGCGCCTCGGGCGACCCGGTCTCGGCCGCCGCGGAGCTGGACGGGGCGCTGGAGCTGTGGCGCGGTGAGCCGCTGGGCGGCGTGGTCGGCCTGTTCGCCGAGGTCGAGCGCGGCCGGCTGGTCGAGCGGCGGCTGGCCGTGCTGGAGGACCGGGCCGAGCTGATGCTGCTGATCGGGCGCGGCGCGGAGCTGGTGCCGTCGCTGACCTCGCTGGTCGGTGAGCACCCGCTGCGCGAGCGCGGGCACGGCCTGCTGATGCGGGCGCTGTGCCAGGCCGGGCGGCAGGCCGAGGCGCTGGCCGCCTACCGCGAGGCGCGCGCCGTGCTGGTGGAGGAGCTGGGCGTGGAGCCCGGCCCGGAGCTGCGCAAGCTGCACCAGGCCGTGCTGGCCGGGGACAACCCCGAGCCGGAGCCGCCGACCCGGCCGATGGCGCTGCCCGCCGGCGCGGAACCGGTGCCGCCCTCGCCCATCACGCCCGCGCAGCTCCCGCGCGCCTCGGTCACCCTCATCGGGCGCGACGGGGAGCTGGAGCGGCTCGACGGCCTGCTGGCGGACCACCCCGACGGCGGGCTGGTGCTCGTGGTCACCGGTCCCGCGGGCGTGGGCAAGACGGCGCTGGCGCTGCACTGGGCGAACCGGGTGCGCGAGGACTTCCCGGACGGCCAGCTCTACGTCGACCTGCACGGCTACGACCCCAACCAGGAGCCGCTGGGCGCGGGTGAGGTGCTCAACCGGTTCCTGCGCACGCTGGGCGTGCCGTCGCCGGACATCCCGGTCACCGTGGAGGAGCGGTCGGCGCTGTTCCGCACGCTCATCGCGGACCGGCGGATGATCGTGATGCTGGACAACGCGCGCGGCTCCACCGAGCTGCTGCCGCTGCTGCCCGGCCCGCCGTCGTGCGTGGTGGTCACGTCCCGGCGGCGGCTGGTCGGCCTGGTGGCGCACGCCGAGGCGCGGCTGGTCGAGCTGGACATGCTGGACCTGGACGCGGCGGTGGCCGTGGTGGGCCGGGTGGCCGGCCGGGACGGCACGGAGTCGGCCGCGCTGCGCCGGCTGGCCGTGCTGTGCGACGGGCTGCCGCTGGCGCTGCGGATCGCCGCCGCCCGGCTGGCGGTGTCGCCGACGCTGAAGGTGGCGGAGCTGGTCGCCGAGCTGGACGACGAGCACGGCAGGCTCGCCGCGCTCGGCCTGGAGGACGAGGACTCCACGGTGCGAGCGGCGCTGGACGCCTCGCGGCGGGCCCTGTCACCGCTGCCCGCGCGGCTGCTGGCGCTGCTGGGCCTGCACCCCGGGCCGGACGTCACCGCGTTCGTGGTCGCCGCCATGGCGCGGGTGCGCGTGTCGGAGGCGCAGCGCGCGCTGGACGCGCTGACCGCGGCCAACCTGCTCTCGCTCAACGAGACCGGCCGCTACGGCGCGCACGACCTGGTGCGCGTCTACACCCGGACGCTGGCCGCCGAGCTGGCGCCGGACGAGCGCGGGTCGGCCACCAGCCTGATGCTCGACTACTACCTGCACTGCGCGGACCTGGCGGACGGGCAGCTGCCCGTGGCGCGGGGCAACAGCGTGCGGGTGGCGCCCGAGCACAAGCCCGCCGAGGTGCCGAAGCTGACCGGTTCGGCCGAGGCGATCGCGTGGCTGGAGGCCGAGCAGGGCAACATCATCGCCGCCGCCGAGCTGGCCGCCGAGGGCGGTGAGCGGGCGTGGCTGGTGCACGCCTGGCAGTTGCCGTACGCGCTGTCGCGGTTCTTCTGGCTGCGCGCCGACCGGTCGACGTGGCTGCGCATGACCGAGACCGCGCTGAAGGCGGCGGCGGAGCTGGGCGACCCCGAGGCGCGGTTCGTGATGCTGTTCAACTCCGGGATCGCGCTGGCGCAGGTCGGGCGGGTGGACGAGTCGCTGGTGCGGCACCGCGAGGCGCTGGAGGTGGCGCGCGCGTCCGGGGACGTGAACGCGCAGGCACGGGCGCTGACCACGGTCGCGGACATGCTGCAGGGGCTGGGGCGGGTCGACGAGTCGGAGGCGTCCTACCGGGAGGCGCTGGAGGCCAGCAGGCTGGCCGGGTCGCGGTGGGCCGAGGCGAACGCGCACCACAACCTCGGGCTGCTGCACCTGGCCACGCGGCGGTACGGCGAGGCGGGGACGTGGCTGCGGGCGGCGGTCGGGATGTACCGCGAGGTGGGCGAGCAGTGCGGTGAGTCGACGTGCCACGCGGACCTGGCCATGGTGCTGCTGGAGTCGGGGGAGCACGCGGAGGCGGTGACCTCGGCGCGCACCGCGCTGTCGGTCGCCTCGGCGGCGGCCAGCCCGTACCACCTGGCGGTCGCGCACGACCGGTTGGCGATCGTGTTCGAGCGGCAGGGGTTGCCGGGTGCGGTGGCGCACTGGCAGCGGGCGCTGGCGCTGTTCACCGAGTTGAACGCGCCGGAGGCCGATCAGGTGCGGGCGCGGTTGGCGCGGGCGCGGGCGGCCACCGCGGTCTGAGCCGCCGGACCCCGCCCCGCCCTTGCCCCTCTGCCGACCTCACCCCCGGACGCGGCACCCGCCCACCCACGTGATCGGTTGAGTGGTCTGGACCTATTGACACCAAGGTCTAGACCTATTTACGTTTCGGTGGCTGCGTCGAGGCCGCCGCCTGGTGCAGGAGGTACCCGGTGGTGTCCCGAAGAAGGTTCCTGCCGCTGCTCGCGACGATCGCCACGGCGGTCGGTCTCGCGGTGGCGGTCGTCGCCCCGTCCACGTCCAACGCCGCCGCGGGGGAGGAGTGCCGCCCCGACGGCCTCTACCAGACCCCCGGCGTCGCCGTCCCCTACTGCTCGGTCTACGACACCGAGGGCCGGGAGTCGCTGGGTCCCGACCACTCCCGCCGCGTCATCGGCTACTTCACGAGCTGGCGGACCGGTGGCAACGGCGCCCCCGCCTACCTGGTGCCCGACATCCCGTGGACCAAGGTCACGCACCTGAACTACGCCTTCGCCCACCTGGACGCGCAGTACCGCGTGTCCGTCGGCGCCGACGGCCCGGACAACCCGGCCACCGGCATGACCTGGCCGGGCGTCGACCTCGACCCGTCCCTGCCGTACAAGGGTCACTTCAACCTCCTGACCAAGCACAAGAAGCAGCACCCGAACGTCAAGACGCTGATCTCCGTGGGCGGCTGGGCCGAGACCGGCGGCTTCTTCAACCCCGACGGCACGCGCAACGCCAGCGGCGGCTTCTACAAGCTCGGCGCGCAGCCCCAGGCGACCGTCGACGCGTTCGCCGACTCGGCCGTGCGGTTCATCCGCGCCTACGGCTTCAACGGCGTCGACATCGACTACGAGTACGCCACCTCGAACAACCACGCCGGCAACCCGGACGACTTCTGGATCTCCAACGCCAACCGCGGCACGCTGTGGGCCGGCTACGAGAAGATCATGAAGGCGCTGCGCGAGAAGCTGGACCGCGCCTCGGCCGAGGACGGCAGGCACTACCTGCTCACCGCCGCCGTGCCCGCGTCGGGCTGGCTGCTGCGCGGCCAGGAGGCGTACCAGGTCACCCGGTACCTGGACTACGTCAACATCATGTCCTACGACCTGCACGGCTCGTGGAACCACTTCGTCGGCCCCAACGCCGCCCTGTACGACGACGGCAAGGACGGCGAGCTGGCCGCGGGCGGCGTCTACACCGCGCCGCAGTACGAGGGCATGGGCTACCTGAACACCGACTGGGCCTACCACTACTACCGCGGCGCCATGCAGGCCGGGCGGATCAACATCGGCGTCCCGTTCTACAGCCGCGGCTGGCAGGGCGTCACCGGTGGCACCAACGGGTTGTGGGGCCGGGCCGCGCTGCCCGACCAGACCAGGTGCCCGGCCGGCACCGGCTCCAGCGTCGGCAGCACCACCCCGTGCGGCAACGGCGCGGTCGGCATCGACAACCTGTGGCACGACTCCACCGCCGGCGGCGCGGAGGTGCCCAGCGGCGTGAACCCCCTGTGGCACGCCAAGAACCTGGAGAACGGCATCACGCCGGACTACCTGGCGAAGCACGGCCTCGACCCGGTCAACGACCCGACCGACCGGCTCACCGGCACCTACAAGCGGTTCTACGACAGCACGCTCACCGCGCCGTGGCTGTGGAACGCCGACAAGAAGGTGTTCCTGTCCACTGAGGACGAGCAGTCCATCGCCGCGAAGGCGAAGTACGTGGCGGACAAGGGCATCGGCGGCGTGATGATCTGGGAGCTGGCCGGCGACTACCGCTTCGACGCCGCCAGGGGCCAGTACACCGTCGGCGACACGCTGCTCACCAAGATCAACGACGGCCTGCGCGGCGCCGCGCCGTACGGCAGCCGCAAGGCCGCCGGGCCCACGCCGTCCGACGTGCTCGACGTCTCCGCCACCGTCTCCGGGTTCGCGCTCGGCGACAACAACTACCCGATCACGCCCAAGCTGAAGCTCACCAACAACTCGACCACCACCCTGCCGGGCGGCACGAGGATCGAGTTCGACTACGGCACCAGCGCGCCGGGCGGCATGGCCGACCAGTCCGGGTTCGGGCTGCGGGTCACCGCCAAGGGCCACTCCGGCTCCAACGTCGGCGGCCTGAGGGGCGACTTCCAGCACGTCGAGCTGACCCTGCCCACGTGGCAGCCGCTGGCGCCGGGCGCCTCGGTGGACGTCGCGCTGAGCTACCAGCTGCCCATCGCCTCGCCGTCGAACTTCAAGCTCACCTTCGGCGGCAAGTCCTACGCCATCGCCTCCGACCACCCGCGCGGCGGCACCGGCGGCCCCGACCCCACCGGTACCACGACCACCACGACCACCACGACCACCAGCCAGCAGCCGAACTGCACCGCGCCCGCCTGGGACCGCGCCAAGGCATACGGCGGCGGCAACGAGGTCTCCCACCGCGGCAAGCGCTGGCAGGCCAAGTGGTGGACGCAGGGCGAGGAGCCCGGCACCACGGGCGAGTGGGGCGTGTGGCGCGACCTGGGCGCCTGCTGACCCTCGTCGGCGCCCTCAGGCACCCCTTACCCGCCGGCTGCGGTCCCTTACGCCGGCGGGTAAGGGGATCCACCTCCCGGACCACGTGAACCACCGATGTCCCGCCGTGCGCCTCAGGGCGAACCTCCTCGGTACCGAAACGAGGAGGAAGTCATGGAGTGGACGCCCGAGGCCCTGAAGGCGGAGATCGACTACCGGCAGGCCGCGCTGCGCGAGGAGGCCGCCCGCGACCGCGTCTCCCGGCGGCCCGCGCGGTCGAAGCGCCCGTGGTGGCGCCGGCACCCGGAGGTGCCCGAGCCGCGAAATGGTCGCCGTGAGGCCGCCTGAGGTGTGACAACATGCCAGGTGTGGCACGCCTCGGTTCCGGAATCCCCCTGGTGGCGCGTGGCCGGGAGCTGACCAGGCTGCGCGTCGCCCTCGACGAGGCCGCCCGCGGCCAGGCCGGCGCGGTCCTGGTCGCGGGCGACGCCGGGGTCGGCAAGACCCGCCTGGTGGACGAGCTGGCCGCGGTCGCGGGTGACGCGCTCGTGCTCACCGGGCGGTGCCTGGACGTGGGCGAGACCGGCCTGCCGTACCTGCCCTTCACCGAGGCGCTGGGCCAGGTGCGGGAGGCCGGCCTGCTGGACGTGGCCGCCCGGCCCGCCCTGGGGCTGCTGCTGCCGGAGCTGGCGCTGCCGGTCGGACCCGACGGCGGCCGCGCCGTCTCGGGCCTGCCCTCGGTGCTGATCGGGCGCCGCCCCGAGCAGGACGTGGGCCAGCTCCGGCTGTTCGACGCGGTGCACGGGCTGCTCGGCGAGCTGGCCGAGCAGCGGCCGGTGCTGCTGGTCCTGGAGGACCTGCACTGGGCCGACACCTCCACCCGCTACCTGCTGCAGTTCCTGCTGTCCCGGCTGCGCGCGCAGCGGCTGCTGGTGGTCGCCACCTACCGGTCGGACGACCTGCACCGCAACCACCCGCTGCGGCCCCTGCTCAACGAGCTGGTGCGGCTGCCCGCCGTGCAGCGGCTCGACCTGACCCCGCTGAGCGCGATCGACTCGCGGTCGTTCGTCGCGGCGCTGGCCGACGACCTGCCCGACGACGTGGTGCTGGAGGTCGCCGAGCGCTCGGACGGCAACCCGTTCTTCGCCGAGGAGCTGATCGCGGTCGCCACCTGCGGCGACGGCCGGGTGCCGTGGACGCTGGCCGAGGTGCTGCTGGCCCGGATCGAGCGGCTGGGCGCGGACGCGCAGCACGTGGTGCGGGTCGCGTCGGTCGGCGGCCGGTCGGTGCGGCACGACCTGCTGCGGGACGTGGCCGGGCTGGACGACGTGGCGCTGGACGGCGCGCTGCGCGAGGCGGTGCAGCACCACGTGCTGCTGGTCCAGCGGGACGAGGTCTACACGTTCCGGCACGCGCTGCTGCGCGAGGCCGTCCACGGCGACCTGCTGCCCGGCGAGCGGGTGCGGCTGCACGCCGCGTACGCCGACCGGCTGGCGTCCGCGGGCGGGCGGGGCACGTTCGCCGCGCTGGCCCACCACAGCCTGGAGTCGCACGACCTGCCGCGGGCGCTGCGGGCGTCGGTGGAGGCGGCGCGGGAGGCGCAGGCGGCCGGTGCGCCCGCCGAGGCGCTGCGGCACCTGGAGCAGGCGCTCAAGCTGTGGCCGGCGGTGCCCGGGGACGCGCGGCCTGCGGACGTGACCGAGCTGGTGCTGGTGCGGCGGGCGTCCTGGGCCGCCGGGACGGCCGGGCAGCCGGAGCGGGCCATCGCGTTCGCCCGGACCGCCACCCGGATCGTCGACGAGTCGGACCCCGAGGGCGCGGCCGAGGTGTGGCGGCGCTTCGCGCAGGCGTTGCAGGTGCTCGACGGCAACGACGACGAGATGTACGACGCGGTGCGGCAGGCGTGGCGGCTGGTGCGGGAACGGCCGGCGTCGTACGCGCGGGCGTGGGTGCTGGCGGTGTGGGCGGCGGCGCTGCGGCAGGACCGCGAGTACGCCGAGGCGCGGGAGCGGGCCGAGCTGGCCGTGGCGGACGGCCGCGCGTCCGGCGCGGAGTCGGCGGTGGCGGACGCGCTGACCACGCTGGGCCTGCTGGAGGAGCCCGAGGGCGAGGTGGCGCGGGCGCGGGAGCACCTGACCGCGGCGGTGGCGTGCGCGATGGAGGCCGACGCGGCGGGCACCGAGCTGCGCGCCCGGTACTTCCTCGGCCTGCACCACTACGACCTGGGCGAGCTGGCCGAGGCCGCGCGGGTGTTCGACGAGGGCGTGGCGCGGGCCAGGGAGACCGGGCTGACCTGGAGCTCCTACGGCCTGGAGCTGCGCGTCCTGCACGTGTTGACCGGCTACTACACCGGCGGGTGGGACGGTGCGGCGGCCGCCGCCGAACCGCCCGGCCTGCGCGTGTCCAGCACGGTGTCCGCGCGGCTCGCGGCGGCGGGCACGCACGTGACGGTCAGCCGGGGCGAGTTCGAGCAGGCCGAGCGGATGATCCGGGAGCTGCGCTCGGACTGGCACCGGGACCTCCAGATCGCGCTGATCACCGGCGGCACCGGGGCCGAGCTGGCGCTGTGGCGCGGGCAGCCGGAGGTGGCCGTGGAGCGGGTCGCGGACGCCATCGAGTGGTCCGGCCGGGAGCGCGAGTGGTCCCTGGCGGGCATCCGGCTCGCGGCGCTGGGCATCGCCGGGTACGCCGACCTGGCCGCGCGGGCGCGCAGGCGGCGGGACCGGCCGGCCGAGGACGCGGCGGTGGCGGCGGGCCGCGAGCTGCTGGCGTACGCGCGGACCACGGCCGAGCTGGGCACGCCGCGCACGGGCCGGCTGGGGCCGGAGGGCCTGGCGTGGCTGGCGCGCGCGGCGGCGGAGGAGTCGCGGCTGACCGGGCCGGGGGACCCGGGTGCGTGGCTGGCGGCGGTCGACGGGTTCGGCTACGGGGCGGTGTTCGAGCAGGCCGTGTGCCGGTGGCGGGCGGCCGAGGCGCTGCTGGCCGTCGACCGGCGCGAGGAGGCGGTGGCGCAGCTCCGGCCGGCCGCGGCGGTGGCCGACCGGCTGGGCGCGGAGCCGTTGCGGGAGGCGCTGGACCTGGTGGCGCGGCGGGCGCGGGTGGCGTTGCGGGACACCGCGCCGCGCGACCGGGTGGACCCGTTCACGCCGCGGGAGCGGTCGGTGCTGGAGCTGGTGGCGCGGGGGCGCACCAACCGGCAGGTCGGCGAGGAGCTCTACATCTCGGAGAAGACCGTCAGCGTCCACCTGAGCCGGATCATGTCCAAGCTGGGCGCGAGCCGCCGAGCCGAGGCCGTCGCCAACGCCTTCGACCGAGGTCTCCTCGACCTCCCCGAATAACCCCACCTCCGCGCGTGTCATGCCTCCAGCCCCGGCGTGTCATGCCTTCAGCACCCGCGTGTCATGCACTCAGACCCGATGAGTTCTGCATTCGCGGCCCGGCAGCGGCGTCAAATGTCGAGTTCGAGGGTGCTGAGTGCATGACACGCCGGGCTTGAGTGCATGACACGCCGGGCTTGAGTGCATGACACGCGGGGGCTGGGGGCATGACTCGCGCGGGGTCAGACTGGAGGGGGAGGCGGGTCATACCGGCGGTGGATGGGGGGTTCGGTCGGTGAGGTGACGATCGGTGAGGCGCGGCGCTCGTAGGTTCGTTCCCGTTCAGGCAGGTCTAGGGAATGAGGGAGCATGTCCGCACTGGTGTCCGACATCGGGACCGGCACCGCCGCCGCGGCCGCGAACCTGGTCAAGGTGTACGGCAGCGGCGACACGGCCGTCCGGGCGCTGGACGGGGTCAGCGTCGCGTTCCAGGCGGGCCGGTTCACCGCCATCATGGGCCCGTCCGGCTCCGGCAAGTCCACGCTCATGCACTGCCTGGCCGGGCTGGACGGCGTCGACGGCGGCACGGTCCAGATCGGCGGCACCGAGATCACCTCGCTGGGCGACAAGGAGCTGACCAGGCTGCGCCGCGACCGGGTCGGGTTCATCTTCCAGGCGTTCAACCTGCTGCCCACGCTCTCCGCGGAGCAGAACATCCTGCTCGGCCTGGAGCTGGCGGGCCGCAAGCCCGACCGCGAGTGGTTCGACACCATCGTCGACGTGCTGGGCCTGCGCGACCGGCTCCGGCACAAGCCCAGCGAGCTGTCCGGCGGCCAGCAGCAGCGCGTGGCCTGCGCCCGCGCCCTGGTCGCCCGCCCCGACGTGGTGTTCGCCGACGAACCGACCGGCAACCTCGACTCGCGCTCCGGCGCGGAGGTGCTGGACTTCCTGCGCATGTCGGTCCGCAAGCTCGGCCAGACCGTGATCATGGTGACGCACGACCCGGTCGCCGCGTCCTACGCCGACCGCGTGGTGCTGCTCGCCGACGGCCGGCTGGCCGGCGAGATCGACAACCCCACCGCTGACTCCGTGCTGTCCGCCCTGAAGCACCTGGGCGCGTGACCTGATGCTGCGCACCATCCTCGCGGGCATCAGGGCCCGCACCGCGCGACTCGTGCTGTCCTCGGTCGCCATCGCGCTCGGCGTCGCGTTCGTCACCGGCACGCTCGTGCTCGGCGACGCGATGAAGGCGAGCCTGAACGACGAGTTCGCCCGGGGCGCCCGCAACGTCGACGCCTCCGTCACCTACACCGGCTCGGACCGGGACGGGGGCATCACCCCGGAGGCGCTGGAGGCCGTCCGGCGGGCACCGGGCGTGGCCGGGGCCGACGCGCGCGTCAGCACGCAGGTGCCGCTGATCGGCACCGACGGCAAGGCCCGGCCCGCGTGGGCCGCGTCCGTGGCCACCACGCCGGAGCTGCGCGAGGTCGACGTCGCCGAGGGCCGCCACCCGACCGCGGACGACGAGATCGCGGTCGACGAGCGCACCGCCAAGTCGGCCAAGCTCACCGTCGGCGGCACCGTGGTCCTGCTCGGCGAGGACGACGCCCGCCACACGTTCAAGCTCGTCGGCACCTACACGCAGGGCGGCACCGAGGCCGTGCTGGGCGGCGGCGACCACGTGGCGCTCACGACCGGCGCGCTGCGGACCGTCGAACCCGACCTGCTGCCCTACCAGGTGGTGGTCGCCGCGGCACCCGGCGTCTCGCAGCAGCAGCTGGTGGAGAACCTGCGCCGCGCCCTCGGGGACACCGGGTTCGGGTTCCAGACCGGTGAGGACCTGACGCGGGAGCAGTTGGCGCAGATCGGCTCGCAGGCCGCGGAGTTCACCTCGGTGCTGCTGGCGTTCGCGCTGATCGCGCTGGTCGTCGCGGCCATGGTCATCTACAACACCTTCACCATCCTGGTCGCCCAGCGGACCCGCGAGCTGGCCCTGATGCGGTGCGTCGGCGCGAGCCGCGGCCAGGTGTTCCGGGGCGTGCTGGTCGAGGCCGTGGTGATGGGCCTGGTGGCGTCGGTGATCGGCCTGTTCGCCGGGCTCGGCGTGTCCGCGCTGCTCCAGGTCGTGATCAACTCGTTCGAGGACGGCTCGACCGGCGTCCGCCTGCCCATGTCGGTGACCACGGTGCTGGCCGCGTTCGCCGTCGGCACGCTGGTGACCGTGCTCGCCGCGGTGCTGCCCGCCCGCAAGGCCACCCGGGTCGCACCGGTGGCCGCGCTGCGCAGCCAGCCCGACAGCGGCGAGGAGGTCCGGCGCACCGGCGTGCCGCGCGTGCTGGCCGCCGCGCTGCTCGGGGCGGGCGGCGTCGGCCTGGTCGTGGCCGGGCTGGGCATGAACGGCGAGGACATGGGCGCCTACCTCAGCGGCGCGGGCACGATGGCGCTGCTCGCCGCGGTCGTGGTGCTCGGACCGCTGCTCGTCGGCCCGGTCAACGGCGTGCTCGGCGCGCTGCCGCGGGCGCTGTTCGGCGTGCCCGCCAAGCTGGCCTCGGCCAACGCGGGCCGCAACCCCAGGCGCACCGCCGCGACGACCGCCGCGCTGATGATCGGCGTGACCATCGTGGCGATGGTGACCGTGGTCGCCAACAGCGCCCGGGAGACCGCCGCCGCCGAGGTCGAGCAGCGGATGCCCGCCGACTACACGGTCACCTCGGCCCTCTACGACCGGCCGCTGCCGCGCGAGCTGGCCGAGCAGCTGGCCGCCCTGCCCGAGGTCGCCGAGGTCGCGCCGACCACCACCGTGTACGGCGACCGCGCGTACTTCACCGGCATCGGCCGCGACGCGCTGGGCAGCCTGTTCCGGCCCGCGGTGGTCAGCGGTTCGCTCGACGACCTCACCGAGGGCACGATCGCGCTGCGCCAGGAGTACGCGCAGGAGCAGGGCCTGGGGGTCGGCTCGACGGTGACCGTCAAGGCGGGGGACGCGGAGCAGGCGCTGAAGGTGGTGGCCGTGGTCAGCGGCAACCGGATGGCCGACGGCGTGATGACCCTGGAGACCTCGCAGCGGTTCCCCGGCGCCCGCGAGGGCTACGACAGCGTCCTGATCAAGCTGCGCGACGGCGCGGTCGACGGCCGGGCGGCCGTGGAGGAGGTCACCGACGCGTCGCCGCTGGCCGTGCTCGACAGCGCGGCGGAGACGAAGGACCAGCTCGACCAGCAGCTCAACCAGGTGCTCGCGTTCATCTGGGCGCTGATCGGCCTGGCGGTGGTGATCGCCCTGTTCGGCATCGCCAACACGCTGACGCTGTCGGTGCTGGAGCGCACCCGCGAGTCGGCGCTGCTCAGGGCCCTCGGCCTGACCCGCGGCCAGTTGCGGCTGATGCTGGTGGTCGAGTCGATCCTGATGGCGCTCATGGGCGCGGTGATCGGGGTGGCGCTGGGCGTGGGGTTCGGCTGGGTGATCAACCGGGCCGTGTCCACCGAGGACGTGTCGATCGACCTGGTGGTGCCCTTCGGGCAGCTGGGCGTGATGCTCGCGGCCGCCGTGGTGGCCGCGGTGCTCGCGGCGGCGCTGCCCGCGCGGCGCGCCGCCCGGACCTCGGTGATCGCGGGGATCGCCGAGGCGTAGCAGGGGGAGGCGGCCCGCTCCTCTTCGGGGGAGGAGCGGGCCGCCCGCGCGCGTGGCTCGGGTCGGCGGGTCCGGCAGGAGCGGGAGCAGCCAGAACGCCGCCATCACGCACCGCGCCCGCGAACCCGGCGCCCACCGACCGCCACGCCTCACCGGGTGCGGGCGACGCGGTGGCGGTCACCCCGTCCGGCCGCACCGGGCGCGGGGCGCCGCCCGACAACCTGCCCGACAGGCGGGTCGTGGCGCATCCGGGCGACGGCGAAAGCGGCTCCGGTGCCGGGCGCGTGTCGTCGGCGGGTGTGCGGACGGGGCAGGCCGGCCGGTGCGGTGCGGGTCACAAAAAATATCCCGAGCGCGCGTCATAACCCCGCGCACCTCCCCTCTAACCAGGTGCGGCGTGGCCCGAGCGAGGGCCGGGCCACGCCGCGTCCGGCCGCCGAACCCCTCACGTGAAGTGACAATCCGGTGACGGCGAGCGTACGAAAGCGCTTCAGAAAGTTGCGGAACGATCTCGTTGGTTCCGGTCCCCGTTGACATCCCGGCCCGGCCCCCCGACTGTGAGAGCGCTCTCATGAGAGCGCTCTCATGACGTCGGGCGAGAGCCGGCGGGCACGTCGAGGAGGACGGATGAGCAGGACCCCGGTCGGACGGACGAAGGCCGCCGCGGCGGTCGCCGTGGCAGCCGCGCTG
Source organism: Saccharothrix syringae (assembly GCF_009498035.1). NCBI lineage: Bacteria > Bacillati > Actinomycetota > Actinomycetes > Pseudonocardiales > Pseudonocardiaceae > Saccharothrix > Saccharothrix syringae. Next base: position 9,181,339 of record NZ_CP034550.1, on the reverse strand, counting down.
GTGACCGCGTGCGGTGGCGGGGGAGGTGGCGCCGGGGACGACAAGGTCAAGCTGTCGATCGGCGTCTTCTCCGACTTCGGCTTCACCAACCTGATCAAGGAGTACCAGGCCGCGCACCCGAACGTCGAGGTCGAGCAGCGCACGGTCAAGATGGAGCAGCACCACACGCAGCTCGCCACCCAGCTGGCCGGCGGTCGCGGTGCCGCGGACATCGTGGCCATTGAAGAGGGCAACATCGCCCAGTTCCGCCAGTCCAAGGACAAGTTCGTCAACCTCGCGGACCACGGCGCCAAGGAGCTGGAGTCCCGGTGGGCGCCCTGGAAGTGGAACCAGGGCACCACCGACGACGGGAACTTCGTGCTCGGCCTGGGCACCGACATGGGCAGCCTCGCGCTGTGCTACCGCCGCGACCTGTTCCAGGCCGCCGGGTTGCCCACCGAGCGCGACGAGGTCGGCAAGCTGTGGCCGACCTGGGCGGACTACCTCAAGGTCGCCGACACCTTCACCGCGGCCACGCCGGGCGTGAAGTTCGTCGACACCGCCCAGAACGTCTACAAGGCCATCCTCGACCAGACCGAGGAGGGCTACTTCGCCAAGGCCGACGACTCGTTCATCGCCGGCACCAACGAGAAGGTGGCGGACGCCTTCGAGCTGGCCGCGAGCCTGGGCGAGAAGAAGCAGACCAGCGCGCTGACCCCGTTCAGCCAGGACTGGAACGTCGCCCTCAAGCAGGCGTCCTTCGCCACCACGACGTGCCCCGCGTGGGCGCTCGCGCTGATCAAGGCCGGTGCCGGCGACGAGGCCGCGGGCAAGTGGGACGTGGCCGCCGCGCCCGGTGGCGGCGGCAACTGGGGCGGCTCGTTCCTGGCCGTGCCCAAGCAGGGCAAGCACCCCGAGGAGGCTTACGAGCTGGCCAAGTGGCTGACCGCGCCCGAGCAGCAGAAGCGGATCTTCAAGGAGACCGGCAACCTGCCCAGCGAGCCCGCCGCGTACAAGGACCCCGAGGTCACCGCGACGAAGAACGAGTACTTCAACTCCGCGCCCGTCGGCGAGATCTTCGGCAACTCCGCGGAGAACCTGAAGCCGACCTACCGCGGCACCAAGGACGCCAAGGTGACCCCGGTGTTCAACAACGCCCTCTCCCGCGTGGAGACCGGCAAGCAGGGCACCGCCGAGTCGTTCGCCCAGGCCGTGCAAGAGGCCGGGGACGCGGTCAAGTGACCGTCGCACCGGAACGGGCGCGGGCGGGGCGGGGCGTCGACCCCGTCCCGCCCGCGCGGCGGCCGCCGTGGCGGGACCGGCTCGACCGGTGGGACACCAGGTACACGCCGTACCTGGTCGTCGCGCCGTTCTTCGTGGTGTTCGGCGTGTTCGGGCTCTACCCGCTGCTCTACACCGCGTGGGTGTCGCTGCACGACTGGCAGCTCGTTGACGGCGCCGAGCGCTTCGTGGGCCTGGCCAACTACGCCGAGCTGCTCTCCGACGAGAACTTCTGGAACGCGCTGGTCAACACGATCAGCCTGTTCCTGCTCTCCACCGTCCCGCAGCTGCTCGCCGCGCTCGGCCTGGCCGCCCTGCTCGACCGCGGCCTGCGCGGCCGGTCGTTCTGGCGGGCCGGCGTGCTGCTGCCCAACGTCATCTCGGTCGCGGCGGTCGCGCTGGTGTTCGCCCAGCTGTTCGGCCGCGACTTCGGCGTGGTCAACTCCCTGCTCGGGCTGGTGGGGATCGACCCGGTGGACTGGCGCGCCGAGACGTGGGCCTCGCACCTGGCCATCAGCTCGATGGTGGTGTGGCGGTGGACCGGCTACAACGCGCTGATCTACCTCGCGGCCATGCAGTCGGTGCCCAAGGACACCTACGAGTCGGCCATGCTCGACGGCGCGTCCCGCTGGCGGGTGTTCTGGTCGATCACCGTGCCCAGCATCCGGCCCACGATCCTGTTCACCGTCGTGGTGTCCACCATCGGCGGCATGCAGCTGTTCGTCGAGCCGCAGCTGTTCGACCCGGGCGGCACGGCCACCGGCACCGGCGGCAACGACCGGCAGTTCCAGACCCTGGTGATGTACCTGTACGAGAAGGGCTTCCGGTTGTTCGACGCGGGCTACTCCTCGGCCATCGCCTGGATGTTGTTCCTGCTGGTGCTGGTGGTGGCACTGGTCAACTTCGCGCTGACGCGGCGCATCGCGTCGAAGGGGTGAGGCGGATGACGACCGCGGTGGCGCGCAGGCGGTCCGCCTCGCGCTTCTCCGTCGCGAACGCGGGCCCGTTCACCTACGCCCTGCTGGTCGTGGTGCTGGTCGCGTCGGTGTTCCCGCTGTACTACTCGTTCCTGATCGCCAGCAAGGACAACTCGGCGCTGGGCGAGGCGGTGCCGTCGCTGGTGCCGGGCGGGAACCTGGTGGCGAACCTGGCCCGGGTGTTCGACACCGTCGACTTCTGGCTGGCCATGCAGAACTCGCTGGTGGTCGCGGGCACGGTGGCGATCAGCAACGTCGTGCTGGGCACGCTGGCCGGTTTCGCGTTCGCGCGGCTGCGCTTCCGGGGGCGCGACTCGCTGTTCCTGGTCGTGGTCGGCACCGCGATGGTGCCCACGCAGCTCGGCGTGGTCCCGCTCTACATGCTCATGTCCGACCTCGACTGGTACGGCACGCTCCAGGCGGTGGTCGTGCCCGCGCTGATCGGCTCGTTCTCGGTGTTCTGGATGCGCCAGGCGTGCGAGGAGTCGGTGCCGTACGAGCTGGTCGAGGCGGCGCGGGTGGACGGGTGCGGTGTGCTGCGCACGTTCTGGCACGTGGCGTTCCCGGCGGTGCGGCCGCAGGCGGCGGTGATGGGCATGTTCACGTTCATGACCGCCTGGAACGACTTCTTCTGGCCGCTCATCGTGCTGGACCCGAACGACAGCCCCACCGTCCAGGTGGCGCTGTCGGCGCTGGCCAGCGGTTACTACACGGACTACTCGCTGATGCTGTCCGGCGCGTCGCTCGCGGTGCTGCCGGTGGTGGCGATCTTCGTCCTGCTCGCCCGCCAGGTCGTCGGCGGGATCATGCAGGGCGCGGTGAAGGGGTGAATTCTTCGGTGAACTCGACGCCGACCACCGCCGACCCGGCGGTCGGGACCGGCCTGCTGCGCTTCCCGCCGGACTTCCGGTGGGGCGCGGCCACGGCGGCGTTCCAGATCGAGGGCGCGACCACTGTGGACGGTCGTGGTCCGTCCATCTGGGACGCGTTCGCGGCCAGGCCCGGTGCCGTGCTGGGGGGTGACACGGGCGAGCCCGCGTGCGACCACTACCACCGCTACGCCTCGGACGTGGCGCTGATGGCGGGGCTGGGGCTGCGCTCGTACCGGTTCTCGCTGGCGTGGCCGCGCATCCGGCCGACGGGCGCGGGCCCGGTCGAGCCGCGCGGCCTGGCGTTCTACGACCGGCTGGTGGACGAGCTGCTGGGGCGCGGCATCGAGCCGGTGGTGACGCTGTACCACTGGGACCTGCCGCAGGCGCTGGAGGACGCGGGCGGTTGGCGCAACCGCGACACCGCGTACCGGTTCGCCGAGTACGCGGAGCTGGCGCACGCGCGCCTGGGCGACCGCGTCGCGGAGTGGACCACGCTCAACGAGCCGTGGTGCTCGGCGTTCCTGGGCTACGCCACCGGCATCCACGCGCCGGGCGTGGTCGACCCGAAGGGGTCGCTGGAGGCGGCGCACCACCTGCTGCTCGGGCACGGGCTGGCGTTGCAGGCGATGCGCGCGCGGGCGCGGCCGGGGCACCGGTTCTCCATCGTGCTCAACTTCTGCGCGGTGCTGGCGGAGGACGAGGAGGCCGCCCGCAAGGTCGACGGCCTGCAGAACCGGCTGTTCCTCGACCCGCTGGCCGGCCGGGGGTACCCGGAGGACGTGCTGGCCGAGACCGCGTGGCTGGGGGACTGGGCGGCGGTGGTGCGGCCCGGTGACCTGGAGGTCATCGCCACCCCGATCGACTGGATGGGCGTGAACTACTACAGCCCGACCCGCGTGGCGGCCGCTGCCGAGTCGGTGGTGGCCGACGGGCCGTTCCCGGGCCTGCGGGGCGTGGAGTTCCTGCCGCCGCGGGGGGAGGTGACCGGGTTCGGCTGGGAGGTGCGGGCGTCGGCGTTCACCGACCTGCTCGTGCGGCTGGGGCGGGACGTGGCCGTGCCCCTGGTGGTCACGGAGAACGGGTCGGCGTTCCCGGACACCGTGGTGGACGGCGAGGTGGAGGACGAGCAGCGGACCCGCTACCTGGTCGACCACCTGCGCGCGGTGCACCGGGCCGTCGAGGCGGGGGTGGACGTGCGCGGGTACTTCGCGTGGTCGCTGCTGGACAACTTCGAGTGGGCGGCGGGGTACAGCCAGCGGTTCGGGGTCGTGCACGTGGACTACGGGACGCAGGTGCGGACGGTCAAGCGGAGCGGCCGCACGCTGGCGAAGGTCATCGCGGCCAACGCGGTGCCGGCGGAGGGGTACGACCTGGGGTGAGGTCCGCGAGGGGGCCGTCCGGTGGTGGCCGGGCGGCCCCCTCGCGCGGTGGCACCCGGCCGGCGCGGAACGCGCCGCCGGCCGTCGAAGTCCTCCGCCACCGCCTCCTCCCGGGCCCGGAACCCGCGACCCGCGACCCGCAGGACGCGTTCCTGCGCCTCGCCCGCGAGGCCGGCGTCCACGAGGGCCGGGCGGGCAACCCCATCAGGATCGCCCACGAACGGGTGGAGCGGTCGCTGTCGACGAGCTGACCCGCGGGCAGGCCCCGGCCCGGCGCGAGCCGCGGATGCCCGAGGCGGTCCCGGCGCACCTGCTCGACGTGGCCGCGGCGTCCGTCGGCGTGCCCGCGCCGGTCGACAACACCCACCGTCCACCGGCCGCGCGCGTTCCGCCAGTGGGCCCCGGAGCACCGCGACGGGTTCGGGTACCGCCCGGCTACGGCGCCGACGCCCGCTTGACCAGCGTGGTCGGCAGGACCTCCCGCTTGGCCTTGATCGGTTCGTCGCGCAGCAGCCGCAGCAGGTGGGTCACCATGTGGCGCACCTGCGCGGTGGTGTCCTGCCGCACGCTGGTCAGCGGCGGCGAGGTGTGGGGCGCGATCATCGGGTGGTCGTCGAAACCCACCACGGCGACGTCCTCGGGCACCCGCCTGCCCGCGTCGCGCAGGGCGTCCAGCGCGCCCGCCGCCATGTGGTCCGAGGCGATGAACGCCGCGTCGAGGTCGGGCACGCGCGCCAGCAGCGCCTCCATTGCCCGCTTGCCGCCCTCGCGGGAGAAGCCGCCGTCCTCGGTCATCAGCGCGGTCGTCTCGTCGTCCGCGCCGACCGCCAGCCGCCACCCGGTCAGCCGGTCGCGCGCCGAGTGCTCGTCCAGCGGCCCGGTGACCGACACGATCCTCCTGCGGCCCAACGAGATCAGGTGCTCGGTGGCCAGCAGGCCGCCGCCCTCGTTGTCGTGGTCGACCAGGTGCATCCCGCGCAGCGAGCCCCACGGCCGCCCCGCGTACACCACGGGCAGCGGCAGCTTGCGGGCCGCGGTGAGCAGGTGGTCGCCCTTGTGCGGCGCGAACATCAGCGCGCCGTCCACGTGCCCGCCCGCCAGGAACCGCTCGGCGCGCGCCTGGTCCTGCGGCGAGTGCACCAGCATCAGCACCATCTGCACGTCGGCGTCGGCCAGCGCCCGCGCCGCGGACCGGATCAGCCACGCGAAGTGCGGGTCGTCGAAGATCTTCGGCTCCGGCTCGGAGAACACCACCGCCACCGCGCCGCTGCGCCGGGTCACCAGCGCCCGCGCCGCGTGGTTCGGCTGGTAGCCCAGCTCCACCACCGCCGCCGTGACGGCCTCCTGCGCCTCCGGGCTCACCCGGGGCGAGGCGTTGAGGACCCGCGACGCCGTCGCCCGGGACACGCCCGCCCTCGCCGCCACGTCCTCCAGCGTTGGCCTGGCGCCTGAGTGCGACTGGACCGACACGGGCACCACTCCTCGACTTCGCTCACCCCACCCCAGCTTAGCCGGAGGCGAACTGCCGGGAAGCGCTCTCAGGGAGTGTCGCGCCGGTGATCGGCGCGCCGCCGGTGGAGATCGACACCCGCAGCAGCCCGTCCTCCCGCCGGCACGAGTGCGCCAGGCCCGCGCGCGCCGCGGTGCGCGGGAGCCCCCGCTCGTCGGGCAGGCACCAGCCGACCAGCTCGCGGTACCCGGCGGCCCGCGCGGTGCGGGCCAGCGCGCCGAGCAGCGCCGTGCCCACGCCCCGGCCCTGCCAGGCGTCCTCCACCAGCAGCGACACCTCGGCGCTGTCCGGAGTGGACGTGGGGATGAGCTGGCCCAGCGCCACCACCCGGTCCGCGCACTGCGCCACCGAGGTCGTGCCGCGCGGCGGGCTGAGCAGCCGGTGCAGCCACCGCCGCGGCACCGTCCGCGTGCCCGAGTGGTACCGGTTGAACAGGGTGCCCATCGAGCACCGGGCGCGCAGGTCGGCCACGGCCCGCTCGTCACCGGACCGGCCGGGCCGCAGCACCACGGCCACCCCGTCGGTGGTCAGCACCCCGACCGGTTGCGGCGCCGGTGCCCCGCCGGCGGCCAGCAGGTCCAGCAGCGCCTGCGCGCGGGCCAGCTCCACCTGCGTGAACGGCGCCCAGCCGCGTCGGGCGAGCACGGCGACGCCGTCCCGCGCCACCAGCCGCGCGTGGTGGCCGTCCGGCTCGACCTGCTCGTCCGGCGAGTCGGGCGCGGTCACCACGGAGTCCGCCGCCAGCACCGCGCGCAGCGCCTCGCACGCGGCCGCCGGGTCGTCCAGGCCCCGCGCGGCCGCGCGCAGCGCCGCGGTCGGCGCGTCGACCAGGTCCCGCACGTCCGCGGCGGTGATGCCGGCGCACCGGCCGCCCTCGGCGCGCACCGCGGCCAGCAGGTCGGCGGGCAGCAGGCCGGGCGCGGCGCGCACCACCAGCTCGTCGAGCACGCCGCCGGGCACCGGGATCACGGACAGCGCCAGCACGTTGCAGTCCCGCTCGGCCAGCCGGGTGGTCACCCGGGCCAGCGCGCCCGGGCTGTCGTCCAGCTCGACGCGCAACCGCCAGGTCTTCGGTGTGGGCTCCATGGGACCAGGCTGGTGGGCCGACGTTGCCGGGCGGGGACGTGGGCGTTTCGGCTCCGTTGACGGGTCCGGCTCAGTCGTTGCAGTGCGGTGGCGGCAGCGGGTTGAGCGGGCTGCACGGCCAGGCGGTGCTCCGCGCGGACGTGGTCGTCGTGGTCGTCGGGGGCGCCTCGGTGGTCGGCGGCGGTGGCGGCGGGGGAGCGGCCGGTGCCCTGGTGGTCGTGGTGGTCCTGGTCGTGGTCCGGGAGCTCGGCGGCGAGGACACCGCGTCGGTGGTCACCGGGCTCGACGACGCGGGCGCGCTGCTGCTGGTGGTCGAGGGGCGCTGGGTGACCCAGGTCGAGGCGGGCACCTCGGCCCGCCCCTCGCGGTCCCGCCCGTCGAGGTAGACCCCGATGAGGACGCCCGTCAGGGCCGATGCCGCCACGGCCAGCCCGCACGTCGCCCACAGCACCCGCCGCACAGCCGGCCTCCTCAGCAGATCGCACCCGTGGCGCAACGATGAGCGGCTGAACAGTACCGCCCACCGGGGGCGGTCGCGCCCCAGCGGTGCACCCGGGCCCGTTCGACCACCCAGACCACCCGGTTCGAGCACCGTTCTCCGCTCTCCTGCGGACAACGAGCGGACCGGCGCGGCGGTGACGGCGGCCCGCCGGCGTGATCGGGAGGTCTTGGTCACCCCTGCTACCAGGAAGTTCACCCGGAGTGCCGGGCAGAGCCGCTTCGGCGTCCGATGCACTCCTTCGGGGGACGCGCCATCGGGCAAGTGCACGGTGCACAGTGCGACACGTCTGCGGGTGAACGGTCGCCGGGGGACGCACCGAGCGTGAACGGTTGATCGGACGGGTGAACCTGCGGCTCAGCGCCGCTCGACCTCGTGCCGCAGGGCGGCCAACTGCCGCTCCAGCGCGGCCGTGCCCAGCACCCGGGCCAGCACCAGGCCCGCCCCGGCGAGCCCCGCCACCAGCACCGACCCGGTCATGTGCCAGGTCGGCGCGTCGTCGGTGCAGGCGAAGACGTCGGTGAACCGCTCGGTCGAGCAGGTGACGTACGCCACGGGCGCCAGCCCGATGCCCGCCGCGGCCACGCCGCCGAGCAGGGCCGAGCCGAAGGTGCGCATGAGCGGGAACGCGGCGTTGACCGCGCCGGCCGCGGCGATCGCGAACATCAGCGGCACCGGCTGCGGGAACGGCCCGAACGCGGCGCAGGACACCATCAGCGCGCACACGACCACCAAGCCGGCCCGTTCATCCACCCGGCGACCCTAACAACGCCCGCCCGCCGCACGTCAGAACTTCGTAAGGCGATTTCCGCCGCGCGAGCGCCCCCGTTTCGCCAGGGTGGTCGGCGACAGCGGAACTGCGGGAGGCGCGAGATGTCCAAGCGGGTAGTGGTGGTCGGGGTGGCGGGCGTCCTGGTGGTGGCGCTCGTGGTGGGTCTGTACCTGTTCCAGCCGTGGCGGCTGTGGACCGACCGGACGGCCGACGACGCGCTGCTGGTGCAGGCCGGCGCGACGACCACCGGTGCCATGACCGCCGAGTCCATGACCGCCGAGTCCATGATCACCCCTTCGGGCACGACCGCGCCGCCGGCGGGCCCGGTGGTGGTGGCGTCGGGGGCGTTCCGGTCGCTGGAGCACGACACCGCGGGCAGCGCCTCGCTGGTCCGGCTGCCCGGCGGTGGGCACGCGGTCCAGTTCGAGGCGCTGGACACCTCCGATGGTCCGGACCTGTACGTGTACCTGTCGCCGGCGCCCGCGGAATCGGAGGAGGCGGCGTTCGGCTCCGGTTTCACGAACCTCGGCAAGTTGCGGGCGAACAAGGGCAACCAGGTCTACGAGGTGCCCGCCGGCACGGACGTTTCAGGGGTCCGCAGCGTCGTGATCTGGTGCAAGAGGTTCTCCGCGGGCTTCGGCGTAGCACCGCTGGTACAGGGGTGACACGCGGTCGAAACACGAGAGGGGTGGTTCGTGCCACGCCTAGCCTTTTCGCCGTATTGACGCATCTGGTCTAGACCACTTAAAGTGGTAGGTACCACAACGTCCCTCGCAGATGGGCGGGCGGAAGCCCCATCCGCGAGGAGCCGGCTCACTGGGGTGGGCCAACCGTTGGCGGCGGCGCGGCACCACCTCTCTCTCCCCGCGCCGCGCCGTCGCCGACGGCAGTCGGGCAGACTGTCGGGTGATGCTCACCAGGACCATCGCGATCCACTACGTCCGCGCCGCCCTGCGCGGAGCCGTGCGCCGGGGGCACTGCGCCGGGGAGTTCCTGGGCCCGGCCGGCATCGGGGAGGCGCTGCTGGCCGACGAGCGCGCCCGCGTCACCCCCGCCCAGTACACCAAGCTCGTCCAGACGCTGTGGGAGGTGCTGGACGACGAGTTCATGGGCCTGGGCCCGCAGCCGAGCAAGCGCGGCACGTTCCCCACGATGTGCCTGCTCGCGGTGCACTGCGCCTCGCTGGACGAGGCGCTGCGACGCGGCCTGGCGTTCTACGCGCTGTTCGACGTGCGGCCCGTGATGGCGCTGGGCGAGCGGGACGGCGCCGCCGCGTTCACCCTGGACGCCGCGGGCGTGGACGACCCCGACCGGTTCCTGGTCGAGTCGCTGCTGGTGCTGTGGCACCGGTTCTCGTCGTGGCTGATCGGGCGGCGCATCCCGCTGCGCGGCGTCGACCTGGCCTACCCGGAGCCGCCGCACGCCGCGGAGTACCACCTGATCTTCGGCGCGCCCCTGCGGTTCGGCGCGCCCACCACCACGCTGCGGTTCGACACCCGGTTCCTGCGCATGCCGGTGGTCCAGGACGAGGCGGCGCTCAAGCGGTTCCTGCGCGGCTCGCCCGCCGAGCTGCTGTCGCGGCGCGACTACGGCGCCGACACCTCCAGCCAGGTGCGCCGCATCCTCGGCGGCGGGGTGGTCGGCCTGGACAACGTGGCCGCGCGGCTGGGCGTGAGCGCTCCCACGCTGCGGCGCAAGCTCGCCGCCGAGGGCACGTCGTTCCGCGAGGTGCGCGAGCAGCTGCTGCGCGACCAGGCGGTGGCCGGCCTGGTGCGCGGCGGTGAGTCGGTGGAGGAGCTGGCGCTGAGACTGGGGTTCTCCGAGGCGAGCGCTTTCCACCGGGCGTTCAAGCGGTGGACCGGCAGCAGCCCGGGTACCTACCGGGCGGGGGGCGGTTAGGCCGGGCGGGGTGGGCAACTGCCGCCGAACGGCCGTGGTCGGCAAATCCTCCACGCGGTGGACTGATTTCGCGAAAGTTCGCCACCCACCACGCGGGAGTACCCGTGTTCCCACGCCCTGCCTGCGCGACCCGGCTCACCGCCCTGGTCGCCGCCCTGGTCACCACCCTGTTCGCAGCCGCGGTGCCGGCCCTCGCCCCAGCGGCGAACGCCGAACCCGCCACCGCGCTGCCCACCCGACCCGCCGCCACCCGACCCGCCGCCCTGCCCGCCGCCGCTCTGCCTGCGGCCTTCCCGACTACCGCCACCCCGTCCGCCTCCACTCCTCCCGCTCCCGCCACCCCGCCCGACCTCCTCCCGAACGCACCCGACCCCACCACCGGGTTCGGCCCGGAATCGGGCGTCACCCCGTCGACGCGCGCGGACCGCGTCGGCACGGCGTCCGCGGTCGACCCGGCCCACCGCATCGAGACCTCCCGCACCACCCGACCGGTCGCGCCGGGCGTCTCCCTGGACTCCTTCGACTGGTACGAACCGGGCGAAGCGGGCGGCTGGGTGCGCGGCGACGCCCTCACCGTCGACCTCACCGCCGGCACCCGCGTCGAGTACCTGCACCCCGGCGCCGTCTCCTCCGCCGAACCGCTGGCCGCCCAGGCCGACCGCACCCGGGCGGTCGCCGCGGTGAACGGCGACTTCTTCGACATCAACAACTCCAACGCCCCGCAGGGCGTGGGCGTCCAGGGCGGCCGCGCCGTGAAGTCGCCCAACCCCGACCACCGGCGCGCGGTCGGCCTGGACGCCGCCGGCGTCGGCCGCGTCATGGAGGTCTTCTTCGAGGGCCGCGTCCTCCGCCAGGACGGCACCTCGTTCCGGCTCGACCAGCTGAACAACGCCGCGGTCGAGAGCGGCGGCGTGGGCGTGTTCGACCCGCTGTGGGGCACCTACAGCCGCGCGCGGGCGGTGCGGGGCGCGACGCGCGTGACCGAGGTGGTGGTGCGCGGCGGCGCGGTGGTCGAGCGGCGCGACCACGCCGGCGACGACCCGATCCCCGCCGACGGGTTCGTGCTCGTCGGCCGCGAGGCCGGTGCCGACCTGCTCGGCACCCTCCTGCCCGGCGAGCGCGTCACCGTCGAGCACACCACCAGGGCCGACGACGGCGCCACCCCGCGCACCGCGCTCGGCGGCAACCAGCTGCTGCTGCGCGACGGCGTGGTCGTCGCACCCGACGACGCGCTGCACCCGCGCACCGCGGTCGGCTTCGACGCCACCGGCGAGCGGATGTTCGTGCTCACCGTCGACGGCCGGCAGGGTCAGTTCCTGCTCGGCCTCACCCTCATGGACGTCGCCGCGGTCCTGAAGGAGATGGGCGCCCACAACGCCCTCAACCTCGACGGCGGCGGCTCCTCGACCATGCTCGCCCGGGTGCCCGGCGACGAGGCGGTCACCCTGGAGAACACCCCGTCCGACGGCGTGCAGCGGCCCGTGCCCAACGGCCTGGCCCTCTACGCGCCGGCGGGCAGCGGCGAGCTGACCGGGTTCTGGGTGCGCACCGCGGTCGACCCGCGCACCGCGCCCGGCACGGGCACCGTCCCCGGCGGGCGGCCCGACCGGGTCTTCCCCGGCCTGACCCGCAGGCTGGTCGCCGAGGGCTACGACGAGACCTACGGCCCGGCGCGCGACGAGCGGCACGAGTGGCACACCTCCCGCGCCGACGTGGGCCGGGTCGACGCCGACGGCGTCTTCCGCGCCCGCCGGCCGGGCACGACGACCGCGGTGGCCCGGCGCGGCGACGTGGCGGGGCGGCTGGAGCTGACCGTGCTCGGCCCGCTGGCCGGGCTGGAGGCGACCACCGCGCGACTGAGCCTGCCCGAGGTGGGCGGCGCGGGGTCGTTCGGCGTGGTCGGGCGCGACGCGGACGGGTTCACCGCGCCCGTCGAGCCCGGCGACCTGGCCCTGGAGTTCGACCGCTCGGTCGTCGACGCCGCGCCGGACGGCGGTTCCGTGCGGATCACCGCCCGCGGGCCCGGCGCGACGACGGTGGTGGCGCGGGTCGGCGGGCACGAGGTGCGCGTGCCGGTCACCGTCGGCCTGGAGGAGCGGCTGGTCGCGGGCTTCGACGACGCGGCGTCGTGGACGTTCGGCTCGGCCCGCGGCTCCGGCTCGGTCGCGCCCGCGCAGGGCCGCACCGGCGCCGGCCTGCGGATGACCTACGACTTCAGCCTGTCCACCGGCACGCGGACCGCGTACGCGATCCCGCCGGCGCCGATCGAGGTGCCCGGCCAGCCGCTGGCCCTCGGTGCCTGGGTCTACGGGCACGGCCGGGGCGAGTGGACCGCGTTCACCGTCACCGACGGCACGGGCCAGAGCCGGTCGCTCTACGGCCCGTACCTCACGTGGACGGGGTGGGGGCGCCTGGAGGTGCCGGTGCCCGCCGGGCTGGTGTTCCCCTTGCGGGTGAACAGGTTCTACACGATCGAGGTCAAGGCCGACCGCCAGTACTCGGGCGAGGTGCTGGTGGACGACATCGTGGCCGAGGTGCCGCCGGACGCGGAGCTGCCCGTCGTCCCGCCGACCGAGGACCGGCTGGTGGTGCGCGACGGCGCGGTCGCCGACCGGCCCTGGCGGTTCGCCGTGCTGTCCGACGCCCAGTTCGTGGCCCGCGACCCCGACAGCGCGCTGGTCCGCGCCGCCCGCCGCACGCTGCGCGAGATCAGGGCGCAGCGACCCGACTTCGTCGTGGTGGCGGGCGACTTCGTGGACGAGGCGGCACCCGCCGACCTCGCGCTGGCCCACCGCGTGCTGACCGAGGAGCTGGGCGACGCGGTGCCCTGGTACTACGCGCCGGGCAACCACGAGATCATGGGACCGGGCACGATCGGGAACTTCCGCGCCGAGTTCGGCGCCACCCACCGGGTCTTCGACCACCGGGGCACGCGGTTCGTGCTGCTGGACTCGTCCACCGGGACCCTGCGCGGCGGCGGGTTCGACCAGGCCGTGGCGCTGCGCGAGGCGCTGCGCGACCACGAGGGCATCGACTCGGTCGTCGTGGTGCACCACCACCCGCCGCGCGACCCCACGCCCACCAGAACCAGCCAGTTGTCCGACCGCCTGGAGGCCGACCTGGTGGAGGACTGGCTCGCGGAGTTCCGGCGCACCACCGGCAAGGGCGCGGCGTTCATCGGCGCGCACGTCGGCGTGTTCCACGCCTCACGCGTGGACGGCGTGCCCTACCTGGTCAACGGCAACTCGGCCAAGACCCCAGCGGCCGACGACGCCTTCACCGGCTGGACCCTGCTGGGCGTGGGCGCCCGCCACCCCGGCGACGAGTGGATCGCCGCCGAGGTCCGCCCCCACGTGGACGCCCTGACCCTGACCGTCCCGCCCACCGTCCCCCTGAACACCCCGGTCCCCGTGTCGGCCACCCTCACCCAGGGCACCCGCACCGTGCCGGTGACCTACCCCGTCACCGCCGACTGGACCGGCTCGCCGAACCTGCACATCGGCCCGCGCACCGGCCTGCGCCCCTGGCACACCGCCCACCTCGACCCCGCCACCGGCACCCTGACCGCCCTCCGCCCGGGCCGCATCACCCTCTCCCTGACCGTCAACAGCACCACCCGAACCACCACGACCACCGCCTGACCCCCGCGAGTCGAACCTCCAGCCCCCTCGTGTCGAACCTTCAACCCCGCCGAGTTCAACGCTCAGGACCCCCGAGTTCCACATTCGCACCCGGTCAAGGGGTCGCGAATGTGGAACTCGGGGGTCCTGGAGGTTCGACACGCGGGGTCTGGAGGTTCGACTCGCGTGGATCAGTAGGGGGTGTTGGTGGCGGCGCGGTCGCGGAGGGAGGCGGGTGGGCGGAAGCGCTCGCCGTAGGTGTCGGCGAGGTAGTCGGCGCGCTCGACGAACCCGGTCAGGCCGTAGGAGTTGATGAACTGGAGTGTGCCGCCGCTCCACGGCGCGAAGCCGAACCCGAAGACGCTGCCCACGTTCGCGTCACCGACCGACGTGAGCACGCCCTCGTCCAGGCACCGCACCGTCTCCAGCGACTGGATGAACAGCAGCCGGTCGGCCACGTCCTGCTCGGTCACCCCGGCGTCGGCCCGCGCGTAGCGCTTGAGCCCCGGCCACAGGAACTTCTTCCCGCCCTCCGGGTACTCGTAGAACCCGGCGCCGCCGGACTTGCCGGTGCGCCCCTCGGCCACCAGCTCCTCCAGCACCGCGAACGCCGGGTGGTCGCCCAGCGCGCCGGCCGCCGCCGGGTCGTCGGCCAGCGTCTGGTCGCGGATCTTGAGCTGGAGCGTCAGCGTCACCTCGTCGGACACCGCCAGCGGCCCCACGGCCATGCCCGCGCGCCGCGCCACGTTCTCGATCAGCGCGGGCGACACGCCCTCGGCGACCATCGACACGGCCTCGGTCACGTACGTGCCGAACGTCCGCGACGTGTAGAAGCCGCGGCTGTCGTTGACCACGATCGGGGTCTTGCCGATCTGGAGCACGTAGTCGAACGCGCGGGCCAGCGTCTCGTCCGACGTCCGCTCGCCGCGGATGATCTCCACCAGCCGCATCTTCGGCACCGGCGAGAAGAAGTGCAGGCCGATGAACCGCGTCGGGTCCGGCACCGCCGACGCCAGGCCGGTGATCGGCAGCGTGGACGTGTTGGACGCGATCACCGCGTCGGGCAGCGCCGCCGCCTCGGCCGCGGGCAGCACCTGGTTCTTCAGCTCGCGGTTCTCGAACACGGCCTCGATCACGAGGTCGCAGCCCGCCAGGTCGGCGTCGGAGTCGGTCGGCGTGATGCCGGGGGTGTCGGCCGCACCGCGCGCGGCGGCCTCCCGGGTCACGTCCTTGAGCACCACCTCGATGCCCGCCTTGGCGCTGACCTGCGCGATGCCGGCGCCCATCATGCCCGCGCCGAGCACGCCGACCTTGGTCACCTTCGACGGCGCGACGCCGTCCGGGCGCGAGCCGCCGGCGGCGATCTCGTTCAGCTGGAACCAGAACGTGGTGATCATGTTCTTGGCGACCTGGCCGGTGACCAGCTCGACGAAGTACCGCGCCTCGACCTGCAACGCCGTGTCGAAGTCCAGCAGCGCGCCCTCGACGGCCGCGGCCATGATCTTCTCCGGCGCCGGGTACGCGCCGTGGGTCTTCTTGCGCAGCACGGCCGGCGCCGCGGCCAGCAGCCCGTACACGTTCGGGTCACCGGGCTTGAGGTCCGGCACCGCGTAGCCGGGCCGGTCCCACGGCTGCACGGGCTCCGGGTTGGCCTTGATCCACGCCCGCGCCTTCTCGACCAGCTCCTCGCGCGTGGCCGCCAGCTCGTGCACCATCCCGGCCTGCAGCGCCCGCGCCGGCCGCAGCTGCCTGCCCTCCATCAGCAGCGGCAGGGCGGGCTGCACGCCCAGCAGCCGCACCATGCGCGTCACGCCGCCACCGCCGGGCAGCAGGCCCAGCGTCGCCTCGGGCAGGCCGAGCTTGATCCGGTCGTCGTCCAGGACCACCCGGTGGTGGCACGCCAGCGCGATCTCGAACCCGCCGCCCAGGGCGGAGCCGTTGATCGCCGCCACGACCGGCCTGCCGAGCTGCTCCAGGCGCCGGAGCTGGGCCTTGACCTCCTCGACGAACTCCAGCGCCTCGCCGGCGTTGTCCGGGGTGATCCGGACCAGCAGGTTGAGGTCGCCGCCGGCGAAGAAGGTCTTCTTCGCCGAGGTCAGCACCACGCCGGTGATCTCGTCGCGCTCGGCCTCCAGCCGCGCGACCGCCTCGCCCATCGCCCGGTGGTACTCGGCGTTCATCACGTTCGCCGAGCCCGACATGTCCATGGTGAGGGTGACGATCCCCTCGTCGTCCCGCTCGAAGTGGATTGCCATCAGACCCTCTCGATGATCGTCGCGATGCCCATGCCGCCGCCCACGCACAGCGTGGCCAGGCCCCGGCGCAGGTCCCGGCGCTCCAGCTCGTCGAGCAGGGTGCCGAGGATCATGCAGCCGGTCGCGCCCAGCGGGTGGCCCAGGGCGATCGCGCCGCCGTTGACGTTGACCTTCTCGTCGGGCAGGTCCAGCTCGCGCCGGAACTTCAGCACCACCGACGAGAACGCCTCGTTGACCTCGAACAGGTCGATGTCCTCGACGGTCAGCCCCGCCCTGTCCAGCGCCTTGCGGGCGGCCGGCGCGGGCCCGGTGAGCATGATCGTGGGCTCGGTGCCGACCACGGCGGTGGCCACGACCCGGGCGCGGGCGGTGAGGCCCAGCTCCCGGCCCGCGCGGGCGTTGCCGATCAGCATCGCCGCCGCGCCGTCCACGATCTGCGACGAGTTGCCCGGGGTGTGGACGTGCTCGATGCGCTCGACGGTGGGGTAGCGGTCGATGGCCACCGCGTCGAAGCCCAGCTCGCCGTGGAACGCGAAGGACGGCTTGAGCCTGGCCAGGCCCTCCATCGTGGTCTCCGGGCGGATCGCCTCGTCGTGGTCGAGCAGCACCACGCCGTTCTGGTCGACCACCGGGACCAGGGACCGCTCGAAGTAGCCCTTGTCACGGGCCAGGGTCGCCCGCTGGTGCGAGCGCAGCGCGTAGGCGTCGACGTCCTCGCGGGTGAACCCCTCCAGCGTGGCGATCAGGTCGGCGCTCACGCCCTGTGGCACGAAGTTGGTGGCCATGTTCGTCTCCGGGTCGGCCATCCACGCGCCGCCGTCGGACCCCATCGGCACCCGCGACATCGACTCGACGCCGCCCGCCACCACCAGGTCCTCGAACCCGGACGCCACCTTCGCCGCGGCCAGGTTCACCGACTCCAGGCCCGAGGCGCAGAACCGGTTGAGCTGCACGCCCGCCGGCCGCAGGTCCCAGCCCGCCGCGAGCACCGCCGTGCGCGCGATGTCCGCGCCCTGCTCACCGACCGGTGACACCACGCCGAACACCACGTCGTCCACGGCCGAGGTGTCCAGGTCGTTGCGCCGCGCCAGCGCCCCGAGCACCCCGGAGGCCAGGGTGATCGGCTTGGCGCTGTGCAGCGATCCGCGCTTTCCCCTGCCACGCGGTGTGCGCACCGCGTCGAAGATCAAGGCTTCGCTCATGTACTCAACGGTAGGGTCCGCCGGCCGCCGCGCCCATGACCGCCGCAGGTGACTTATTAGCTCAACCGAGTTCACACGTTCGTGTCGTCGACATGACCATTGCGCTCACGATCGGCCGCCCGCCTGGCGCGCCCCGGTCATGGCGGCGCGGCCCCGCCGGTGGCACCGTCGGGGCATGCCGACTCGCCGATCACCGTGGATGACCGAGGACCTGGACCAGCTGCGCGACCTGGCCCGGACGTTCTTCGCCAAGGAGGCCGTACCCCACCAGGAGCGCTGGGCCGCCCAGAAGCAGGTCGACCGCGACTTCTGGAACAAGGCGGGCGGGCTGGGCCTGCTGTGCCTGTCGATCCCCGAGGAGTACGGCGGCGGGGGCGGCACCTTCGCGCACGAGGCCGTGCTGCTGGAGGAGCAGGCGCGCGCCGGCGACAGCTCGTGGGGCAACAGCGTGCACAGCGGGATCGTCGCCCACTACATCCTCGCGTACGGCACCGAGGAGCAGAAGCGGCGCTGGCTGCCGAAGCTGGCCTCCGGCGAGTACGTCGGCGCGATCGCCATGTCCGAGCCGGGCGGCGGGTCCGACCTGCAGAACATCAGGACGAGTGCCCGGCGCGACGGCGACGGGTACGTGCTGTCCGGCTCCAAGACGTTCATCACCAACGGCGCGCAGGCCGACCTGGTGGTCGTGGTCGCCAAGACCGACCCCTCGCAGGGCGCGACGGGCATCTCGCTGCTGGTCGTGGAGACCGCGGACGCGCCCGGCTTCCGCCGCGGCCGGGTGCTGGACAAGATCGGGCTCAAGGGGCAGGACACCGCCGAGCTGTTCTTCGACGACGTCCGGGTGCCCGCGGCGAACCTGCTGGGCACCGGCGAGGGCCAGGGGTTCATCCAGCTCATGCAGCAGCTGCCGCAGGAGCGGCTGATCATCGCGGTGGCCTCGATCGCGGGCATCGAGGCGGCGGTGGACCTGACGCTGGCCTACGTCAAGGAGCGCACGGCGTTCGGGCGGGAGCTGATCAAGTTCCAGAACACCCGGTTCACGCTGGCCGAGTGCGCCACCGAGGCCCGCGTGACCAGGGCTTTCGTCGACGAGTGCGTGTCGGAGCACCTGGCGGGCCGGCTGGACGTGCCCACGGCGGCGATGGCCAAGTGGTGGGCCACCGAGCGGCTGTGCCGGGTGGTGGACGAGTGCGTCCAGCTCTTCGGCGGCTACGGCTACATGACCGAGTACCCCATCGCGCGGGCGTGGGCGGACGCGCGCGTGCAGAAGATCTACGGCGGGACGAACGAGATCATGAAGGAAATCATCGCGAGGTCGCTCTAGTGCCCGGGCCGCTGGAGGGGTTGAAGGTCGTCGAGCTGGCCGGGCTGGCGCCCGCGCCGTTCGGCTGCATGGTGCTCGCCGACCTGGGCGCGTCCGTGACCAGGGTCGACCGGGTGTCGGGCCCGGCCGGGCCCGCGGACGTGCTGGGGCGCGGGCGGCGGTCGGTCGGCGTGGACGTCCGCCGCCCGGAGGGCGCCGAGCTGGTGCTGCGGCTGGTGGCCGGGGCGGACGTGCTGGTCGAGGGCTTCCGGCCCGGGGTGACCGAGCGGCTGGGGATCGGGCCGGCGCAGTGCCTGGCCCGCAACCCGCGGCTGGTCTACGGGCGGATGACCGGGTGGGGGCAGACCGGGCCGCTGGCCGACCGCGCCGGGCACGACATCAACTACATCGCGGTGGCCGGGGCGCTGGAGCCGATCGGCCGGGCGGGCGCGCCGCCGACCGTGCCGCTCAACGTCGTGGGCGACTTCGGCGGTGGCGGGCTGCTGCTGGCGCTGGGGCTGCTGGCCGCGCTGTACGAGCGGGAGCGGTCGGGGCGCGGGCAGGTCGTGGACGCGGCGATGGTCGACGGTGCGGCGCTGCTGACCACGTTCCTGCACGGGATGTCGGCGGCGGGGGCGTGGCCCGGTGGGCGGGGCGAGAACCTGCTGGACGGCGGTGCGCCGTTCTACGACGTGTACGAGGCGGCGGACGGGAAGTACGTCAGCGTCGGGGCGTTGGAGGAGAAGTTCTACGCCGAGCTGCTGGCGGTGCTGGGGTTGGCCGAGGGTGACGTGCCGAGCAGGCACGACCCGGCGAACTGGCCGGAGCTGCGGGCCCGGATCGCGGCGGCGGTGGCCACCCGGACGCGGGACGAGTGGGCGGGGCTGGCGGAGGGGACGGACGCGTGCCTGGCGCCCGTGCTGGCGCCCGGTGAGGCGCCGCGGCACGGGCACAACGCGGCCCGGGGGGCGTTCGTGGAGGTGGGCGGGGTGGCGCAGCCGGCGCCCGCGCCGCGGTTCGACCGGACGCCCGCCGACGTGCCCGCGCCGCCGCCCGGGGTGGGGGAGCACACGGTGGAGGTGCTGGAGGAGCTGGGGCTGGGTGGCGACGAGATCGCCGAGCTGCGGCGGGCCGGGGTGGTCGGCTGACGCCGGGGTGGGGCTCGGGCGTTCGGCTCGGCGAGTCTGGACGCGTGACTCGCCGGGTCTGAGCGCGTGACACGCCGGAGCTGAGCGCATGACACGCGCGGCTTGAGCGCATGACACGCCGGGGCTGAGTGTGGAACTCGGGGGGTCTGGAGGTTCGACACGACGGGTCTGGGGGTTCGACTCGCGGTGTCGGACTGGAGGACTCGCGGTGTCTGGGTGGAGGACTCGCGGTGTTGGAGTGGAGGACTCGCGGGTTGGGGGGAATGGTGGGGGTGCTTCGGGTGGGGGTTCGGGGTGTTCCGGGCGGTCCGGGTGTTCCGGGTCGTCCGGTGATCGCAAATGAGCGCGAAAAATCACCTGAAGAGGTGGCGAAGAAATGCCGGCGGGCGTCGTGGGTCTTTGTCACGCTCGGTGCGTGAGCCGCCGCAAACAGGTGATGAGCAGTGGAGACGTGACGGTGTCGCTCAACTCCGGGGTCCGTGCCAGGGGGGTGGGCGAGTGCCCGTACCTAGGTGATCGGCGGGACCGCCGGTCCCCTTGATAGTCCGATCAGGTGACGTGGGGGTCGCTCGGTGCGGGCCTGCGTGGGTGGAACAGCGCCCGGTCGAGGGATGCCGGCGGGTTCGGTGCTCGTCATCCGGGTGAATGCGAGACCATGTCGGGTGACGCGACGGGTGCGGCGCCCGCCAACCCCTGCCCAGTGAACGGACGGAGACCGATCAGTGAACGTCAAGAAGGTGGTGACGCTGGCGGCGGTCGCGCTGGTGCTGTTCCTCCTGATCACCCAGCCGAACGAGTCCGCCGAAGGGGTGCGCACGGGTCTCGGGTGGCTCCAGCAGGGTGCGGAGTCGATCATCACCTTCGTCCGCAGCCTCTTCGCCTAGTCCACCTCGCGAGGCCCGATCCGTGCGGTGACTGTGAGTAGCAAACGGCCCTCGACGTTGCACCGTACGGGTGGAATGAGGGCTATAACGCGCTGGTAACAGGGTTTTTGACAAACCGGGGTCTAGCGGTTGTCGGTACCCGCTAATACGGTGCGCTGCATTGGCTGATCTTCGACCGACGAGGAGGCAGAATGGTCGAGGACTCCGGAGTCGACGAGCTGCTGCGGCAGTGGGCGGCTGAGCGCTCGGAGGACGCCGAGCTGCGCGAGGTCAACCGGATCAAGGACGCGTGGCTCGCGGAAGCCCCGCCGTCCCCCGGTATCCCCGTGCAGCGGGCGAACGGCGGTCACCGCGGCCTGATGCGGGTCGAGTCCGCGGACCCCGCCTACGTGGCGGCGATGCGGAAGCGGGCACCCGAGGTGCCCGAGGCCCTGCTCGCGGCCGCGGCCAGCTACTGGCAGCTGGTGGGAGACCTGTCGGAGGCGGAGCAGTGGTGGGACGCCGGCATCAGCCCGCTGGACCAGCGCGCTCTGGACTACCGGGCGGCCGGGCTCACGCCCGCCGACCTCGGTCGTCGACTCGGACCGATGACGGTGCTCCAGCACCTGCGTCGGGGCAGTGCGGCGGCCTGGTGCGTGGCCAGGTTGCAGAGGCAACGCCGGGACGGCGTCGCCTAGTCCGGCACGAGAGGGGCGGGCTCCTGTGGTCGAGGAGCCCCTGCCCGAGGGCGGGCTCCGGTGGGAGGAGCCCTCGCCCGGAGGTGTGGCTCGCCCGGAGGTGTGGCTCGCTCGACAGCGCGAGCCGCCCGAAGTGTGAGATGCCCGAAGTGTGAGATGCGAGACCGGCCCGAGAGCGCGGACCCGAGGCGTGGAACCCGGGATCGCGGGACTGCGGGCCGGATCGAGCAGGGATCAGGCCCGGATCGAGCAGGCCGGATCGAGCAGGCCGGATCGAGCAGGCCGGATCGAGCAGGGATCGAGCGGCGGTCGAGCGCGGATCGGCTGAGCGCGGGACCGGGCGGCGGTGAGCCGCCGCGCCGGGTCGCCCGGGGTGCGAAGTACCCTGGAGGCGTGCCGGGCACCATCACCCCCAAGCGGGCCGCCATCGCGCTGACCTGCGTGGTCTCCCTGGTCGTGTGCTGCGGCCTCGCCTACTGGCAGTGGGAGCGGTTCTCCCACGCGGGCGGCACGTTCCAGAACCTCGGTTACGTCTTCCAGTGGCCCCTGTTCGGCCTGTTCCCCGCGTTCATGGTGTGGCGCTTCCGCAAGTTGGAGGCGAGCCGCCGGGCGGAGGCGGCCGACGACAGCGCCGACGAGACCGCCGGGAGCACCGCCGAGGAGCCCGTGAACAGGCCCGGGGGCGGGTCGGTCGCGGAGCCGGTCGAGCCGGTGGTTACCGTTGAGCCCGTAAGAGCACCCGCGCACCACGACGAGGACGACGAGCTGGCGGCCTACAACCGCATGCTCGCCGAGCTGCACGCGCGGGACCAGCGGTGAGGCGAAGGTAGGGCGATGAGCGGCGCGGTGACCAGGTTCCGGTTCATGGCTTACGTGGTCGGCGTCGGCCTGCTGCTGCTCGTGGTCGCCATGCTCGTCAAGTACGTGGGCGACAGCGCCGGCATGATGCGGGTCGTCGGCCCCGTGCACGGCTTCCTCTACGCGGTCTACCTGGTGCTGACCGTCGACCTGGCGCTCAAGGCCCGCTGGTCGATCAAGGGCACGGCCCTGGTGCTGCTCGCGGGCACGATCCCGTTCGTGTCGTTCATCGCCGAGCGCAGGGTGGTCGCGAGCCTCCACGCGGGCAAGGCCCTGTGAGCAGGGTTGACCGGGCCCCCGGGCCCGCCTAGCGTCTGGCGGTACCAACTGAACACGGCCGTCGACGTCGCGCGGGAGAGTCCCCACCCCGGGTGGGGCGCCGAAGGAGCAACCCCTCCCCGGAATCTCTCAGGCACAGCTACCGCCGACGAAGGCAACTCTGGAAAGCAGGCGCCCCGGCGCGCCTCGCCCACGGTGCAAGCCGCGCAGCGGCGAAGCTCTCAGGCCCATGACAGAGGGGGAGGCTCACTCGACGAGGAGTCTCCGATGGACCGTGTCATCCTTCACGTGCCCGCCGACCCGACCGGTCGGCGCTACCGGCATGCCCGCACCCAGGGAGGACCCCGCCCGATGGAAAGCCGCCGCACGCCCCTGCACGCCGAGCACGAGGCGCTGGGTGCCATGTTCACCGACTTCGCGGGCTGGCGGATGCCGCTGCGCTACGACAGCGAGCTGGCCGAGCACCGGGCGGTGCGCGCGTCGGCGGGCCTGTTCGACCTGACGCACATGGGCGAGATCGTGCTCACCGGTCCCGCCGCGGGCGCCGCGCTGGACCACGCCCTGGTCGGGCACGCCTCCGCGATCGGCGTCGGCCGCGCCCGCTACACGATGATCTGCGAGGCCGACGGCGGCGTGGTCGACGACCTGATCGTCTACCGCACCGGCGAGCAGGAGTACCTGGTGGTGGCCAACGCCTCCAACGCGGCCGTGGTGCACGGGGCGCTGGTCGAGCGGGCCGAGGGCTTCGACGCGACCGTGGAGGACCGGTCCGCGGACTACGCGCTGCTGGCCGTGCAGGGCCCGAAGGCGACCGCGATCCTCGAAGGGCTCACCCCCACCGACCTGTCGACGGTCAAGTACTACGCCTCCTACCCGACCGAGGTGGCGGGCAGGCCCGCGCTGCTGGCCCGCACCGGCTACACCGGCGAGGACGGCTTCGAGCTGTTCGTCGCGCCCGGCGACGCCGTCGAGGTGTGGCGGGCGCTGCTGGCCGCGGGCGCGCCGCACGACCTGCGGCCCGCGGGCCTGGGCTGCCGCGACACGCTGCGCCTGGAGGCGGGCATGCCGCTGTACGGCAACGAGCTGGGCCGCGACCGCACGCCGTTCCACGCGAACCTCGGCCGGGTGGTCAAGCTCGACAAGCCGGGGGACTTCGTCGGCCGCGACGCGCTGGCCGCCGTCGCGCAGCGGGGCGTGGACGCGACCCTGGTCGGCCTGAAGACCACCTCGCGCCGGGCGCCGCGGCACGGCTACCCGGTGCTGGACGCGGCGGGCACCCCGGTCGGCGAGGTCACCAGCGGCGCGCTGTCGCCGACCCTGGGCTACTCCGTGGCGATGGCCTACGTGGCACCCGACCACGCCGCGCCGGGCACGCAGCTGTCCGTCGACGTCCGGGGCAGGCACGAGCCGGTCGAGGTCGTCGCACTGCCGTTCTACAAGCGATCCAGCTGACCCAGGGAGAAGATCCACATGTCCGAGCACTTCACCACCTCCCTCGCGGAGTTCGACCCGGAGGTCGCGAACGCCGTCGCCGCCGAGCTGCACCGGCAGCAGAGCACGCTGGAGATGATCGCCTCCGAGAACTTCACGCCGGTGTCGGTGCTCCAGGCGCAGGGCTCGGTGCTGACCAACAAGTACGCCGAGGGCTACCCGGGGCGGCGCTACTACGGCGGCTGCGAGAACGTCGACGTGATCGAGCGGCTGGCCATCGAGCGGGTCAAGGCGCTGTTCGGCGCGGGCTTCGCCAACGTGCAGCCGCACTCGGGCGCGCAGGCCAACGCGTGCGCGATGTTCGCGCTGCTCCAGCCCGGCGACACGATCCTGGGCCTGGACCTGGCGCACGGCGGCCACCTGACGCACGGCATGCGGATCAACTTCTCCGGCAAGCTCTACAACGTGGTGCCCTACCACGTCTCCGAGGCCGACGGCCGGGTCGACATGGCCGAGGTCGAGCGGCTGGCGACCGAGCACCGGCCGAAGCTGATCGTGGCGGGCTGGTCGGCCTACCCGCGGCAGCTCGACTTCGCCGAGTTCCGCCGCATCGCCGACGAGGTGGGCGCCTACCTGATGGTGGACATGGCGCACTTCGCCGGCCTGGTCGCCGCGGGCCTGCACCCCAGCCCGGTCCCGCACGCGCACGTGGTGACCACCACCACGCACAAGACGCTGGGCGGCCCGCGCGGCGGCGTGATCCTGACCAACGAGGCCGACCTGGCCAAGAAGATCAACTCGGCGGTGTTCCCGGGCCAGCAGGGCGGTCCGCTGGAGCACGTGATCGCGGGCAAGGCGGTGGCGTTCAAGCACGCCGCGTCGCCGGAGTTCGCCGACCGCCAGCGCCGCACCGTCGAGGGCGCGAAGATCCTCGCCGAGCGCCTGTCCCGGCCCGACGCGGCCGAGGCCGGCGTGAAGGTCCTCACCGGCGGCACGGACGTGCACCTGGTGCTGGTCGACCTGGTGGCGTCCGAACTGGACGGCAAGCAGGCCGAGGACCGCCTGCACGAGGTGGGCATCACGGTCAACCGCAACGCGGTGCCCAACGACCCCCGCCCGCCGATGGTCACCTCGGGCCTGCGCATCGGCACGCCCGCCCTGGCCACGCGCGGGTTCGGCGCGGCGGACTTCGCCGAGGTGGCCGACATCATCGCGCTCGCCCTCCAGCCCTCGTCGGACCTGGCGGAGCTGCGGGCGCGCGTCGACGTGCTGGCGGCCAAGCACCCGCTGTACCCGAACCTGTGAAGGTCGCCACCTGACGAAATAGCGCCGCCGCGCCCCTGGTTGTCCCGTGGGCAAGCGCACGGGACAACCAGGAGGTGCGGCCCATGACCTCGGCACTCGACACGCGGGCATTCGAGGACCTGATCTTCCGCGAGGCGCGCACCGCCAACGCGTTCACCGACGAGCCGGTGGCCCCCGAGCAGCTGCGCGCGGTCTACGACCTGGTCAAGTGGGGTCCCACGGCCATGAACAGCCAGCCGCTGCGGGTGCTGTTCCTGCGCTCGGACGAGGCCAAGGAGCGGCTGGTGCCGCACCTGGCCGAGGGCAACCGCGCCAAGACCCGCTCGGCCCCGGTGGTCGCGGTGCTGGCCGCGGACACCGACTTCCCCGAGCACATGGCGGTGACGTTCCCGCACTTCGCGAACGCCCGCGAGGCGTTCGCCGACGACGCCCGCCGCGCCGAGGTGGCCCGGACCAACGCGCTGCTCCAGGTCGGCTACTTCATCGTGGGCGTGCGCGCGGTCGGGCTGGCCGCGGGCCCGATGACCGGCTTCGACGCCGAGGGCGTGCGCCGGGAGTTCTTCGCCGGCAGCGGGGTGGTCCCGCTGGTGGTGGTCAACATCGGGCACCCGGACGAGGCCGGCTACCGGCCGCGCAACCCGCGCCTGGACTTCGAGCAGGCCGCGCGGGTCCTCTGACCCGCTGCGGGACGCCCAAATCCCCCGGCCAACCCCAGCCGGGGGATCAAGGCGCTCCACAGTGGACTACTGGGCCGGCGCGGCCACGCCCGGCGGCAGGCACTCGACGTTGCGCTTGCCGTTCGGCTGCACCACGAACCACGTGCCGCCGACGCCCTGGCCCTTCCACTGGCCCGGCGCCTCGTCCTTGGCGTAGGTGTAGAGCGGCCAGCCGGCCAGGGTCACCTGCTCGGAGCCGTCGGCGCGCTTGACCGTCGACACCAGGTCCGGGTCGACGCCCTGCAGCAGGGGCTTGCCCCCGTTGCTCAGCAGGGGCGGCCAGGTGACCGCGCACTGGCCCTCGCAGTTGGACTTCGCCGGGTCCGGCGCGTCCTTGTCGAACCGGTACAGCGTGCGGCCGTCGCCGTCCTGCACGACCTCGCCCATCTTGGGCACGGTCTTGCCGACCAGGGTGACCTGCGGACCCGCCGGCGCGGCCTGGGCCTCGGGCGCCGCCGCGGCCTCGGGTGTCGCGGCCTCCTCGCTGGTCGCGGGCGCCAGCGGCACCTCGTACCCGTCCTGGGCGGCGGCGTCCACCTGCCCGGTCTGGGCCACCGTCGTGCCCCGCAGCACCGTGGTGTTGGACGTCCACATGACCAGCGCCAGCACGACTGCCATGCCGGCCCCGACGGCGATGGCGACGCGGTTTCGTCGGATCACGCTCAACTCCTCCTAGGTCCGTCGATCGCTCCACCGACGATTACGGACCCGTCACGGCGGCGGTTCAGGCGTGGCCGAAGACAGGGGTCAGCGGTCCTCCGCGAGCAGCTCCAGCACCAGCCGCACCCCCGCGTCGTGCGGCGGCGCCACCCCGTCGAGCACGTCGGGTTCCCGCTCCCCGGCGACGAGCCGGCGCAGCGCCCTGGTGAACGGGGTGTCGCCCCGGGCCGCCAACCCCGGCACCGACCCGGCGGGCAGCCGGCGGACCGCGGCGGTGTGGGCCTCGGACAGCACCGCGCAGTCGGGGATCAGCCGCCACAGGCCGCCGGGCAGCCGCCGCGCGCCCGTCAGCACCTCGACGGCCCGGTCGAGGACCAGCCGGTCCACCCGGTCGTCGGACCGGAGGGGACCGGCCGCGGCGCCGTCGTCGAGCAGCCGGCGCAGCCCACCGGCCAGCGTCCGCCACCCGCCCCGCGCGCCGGGCCCGGCCAGCACCTCGCGCACGCTGCCCTCGGCCGCGCCGTCCCCGGCGCGGGCGGCGCGGATGCCGTCGACCACCGGCAGCCACAGGCTCAGGTAGGTGTTCAGCAGCGCGACGTCGCGGCTGCGCACCTCGACCAGCACCGCGTCCAGGGCGCGCTGCGGCGCCGCCGGGTCGTCGGACAGCGACGCCACCAGCGGCCCCAGCGGGACGCCGTCGACCCGGCCGACCAGCTCCCGCACCCGCTCCCAGCGCGCCGGCACGGCCGAGTCGCCCGGCAGCAGCCCGAACGCGGCCACCGCCCAGTCGGGGGAACCGGGCGTGCCGGTGAGGGCGTCGAGCACCGCGGCGACCAGGTTGTGCGCCAGCGCCTCCTCGGGCAGGCCGGCCCGGGTGGCCAGGTGGAACCCGAGCCGGTCGTGGCAGGCCGAGACGAGGGGCACCGCCCCGGAGCGGTAGGCGTAGCGCAGGGCGTTGCGCCCGTACCGCAGCGCGAGGTCCGGCTCGGCCTCCAGCCCCGCGAGGGCGCTGAACGCCCGCGAGTGCAGCGCGTGGTCGCCCTCCGCCTCGGTCAGGCAGCGGTGCAGCACCTCGCGCGCCTCGTCCAGGCGACCTAATCGGGTGAGCGCCTGCGTGCCCTCGAACAGCACGGCCAGCCACTCGCGCGGCGGCGCGCCCCGGTCGGCCTTCGACGCCGCGGCCCGCCGGCGCAGCTCCAGCGCCCGCTCCCAGTCGGCGAGCCGGGTCGCGGCGTCGGCGGCGACGTCCAGCACGGCCTCCCGCACCTGCCACGGCGCGAAGTCCTCCGGTCGGTCGGAGGTCTCGGGCAGGCCGTCCGCCTCGGCGAGCAGGCGTAGCGCCCCGTCCAGCGCCGCGTCCGCGCGCCCGGCGGCGACCAGCGCGGGGAAGGGGCGGCAGCGGATGGCCAGCCGGGTCCAGGGGCCGGTCCCGGCCCGTTCGGCGTACTCGTGCTGCCGTTCGGTCAGCGCCAGGCCGCCGCCCAGGTCACCGGCCCGCAGGCGGTCGGCCGCCAGCTCGCCCGCCAGCAGGCTCGCCGCGCGGTAGTCGCCCCGGGCGACCGCCGCGGCCAGCCGCTCGCCCAACCGCCCCGGCTGGTTCGCCCGGCCCGGTTGGTTCGCCTGGCCCGGCTGGTTCGTCCGGCCCGGCTGGTTCGTCTGCCGCGGCTCGTCCATCGCATCGTCGTGGTTCATCGCGAACCTCCTCGGGTCGGCCCCGGACCCCACCGACCACAGTACGGTCGCGGCCGACCCCGCACGCGTAAGGTGTGCGGGTGGGCAACGAGATCTCCTTCCCGCGCCAGCACGCGCGCACCCAGCGCTTCACCCTCGGCGCACCCCGGACCTTCACCGTCGCACCCGACGGGGCCAAGGTGTACTTCCTGCGCACCGCCGCGGCCACCGGCCGGGCGAACGGGCTGTGGGCGTTCGACACCGCCTCGCGGACCGAGTCGCTGCTGGTCGACCCGGCCACCCTGCTGACCGACCCCGAGGACCTGTCCCCGCAGGAGCGGGCGCGCCGGGAGCGGACCCGGGAGCAGGCCGCCGGCATCGTCGGCTACGCGACCGACGCGGCCGTGCGCCAGGCGGTGTTCACCCTGTCCGGGCGGCTGTTCGTGGTGGAGCTGGCCACCGCCGAGGTGCGCGAGCTGCCGGTCGACGGCGCCGCGGTCGACCCGCGGCTGGACCCGACCGGCTGCCGGGTCGGCTACGTCGTCGACGGCGCGCTGCACGTGGTGGAGCTGGAGACCGGCGTGGACCGCGTGGTCGCCGCGCCCGACGGCCCGGACGTCACCTGGGGCCTGGCCGAGTTCATCGCCGCCGAGGAGATGGGCCGCCACCGCGGCTACTGGTTCTCCCCGGACGGCGAGCACGTGCTGGCCGCGCGCGTGGACAACGCGCCGGTTGCGCGCTGGTACATCGCCGACCCGGCCAACCCCGGCACCCCGGCGAGCGAGATCGCCTACCCGGCCGCGGGCACCGCCAACGCCGACGTGACGGTTTCGATCTTCAACGGCGCCCGGGTCGACGTCACCTGGGACCGGGAGGCGTTCCCCTACCTCAACACCGCCTCGTGGACCTCCCACGGCGCGCCGCTGCTCCAGGTCCAGTCCCGCGACCAGCGCCGCGTCCGGGTGCTCGCGGTCGACGTCGGGACCGGCGCCACCGAGGTCGTCGCGGACGACAGCGACCCGCACTGGCTGGAGGTCGTGCCCGGCACGCCGCGCTGGACGCCGTCGGGCGAGCTGCTGCGCGTGCTGCCGGTGGACGGCGCCAACCGCCTCGTGGTCGGCGACAAGGCGTGGACCCCGGACGGCCTCCAGGTGCGCGCGGTGCTGGACGTGGCCGAGGACGGCGTGCTGGTCACCGCCTCCGCCGACGACCCGACGCAGACCCACGTCCACCTGGTCACCGCCGACGGCGCCACCCGACTGTCCACTGAGGACGGTGTGCACAGCGCGGTCCGCG
Organism: Saccharothrix syringae; assembly: GCF_009498035.1. Lineage (NCBI taxonomy): Bacteria > Bacillati > Actinomycetota > Actinomycetes > Pseudonocardiales > Pseudonocardiaceae > Saccharothrix > Saccharothrix syringae. The sequence goes on along the minus strand of NZ_CP034550.1, from coordinate 9,151,780 downwards.
CGGGCGGGGTGCTGGTGCTGGTCTCGGCGGGCCTGGACCACTTCGGGTCGAAGGTCACCGTGTCCACCGGCGGCGGGATCGCCACGTTCGCCGAGACGCCCGTGCTGACCCCCGAGGTCCGGCTGCTCACCGTCGGCGAGCGCGGGCTGCGGGCGGCCCTGCTGCTGCCGAGCGGCCACGTGCCCGGCACGAGGCTCCCGGTCCTGCTCGACCCCTACGGCGGCCCGCACGCCCAGCGCGTCCTCGCCGCCCGCAACGCCTACCTGACCTCGCAGTGGCTGGCGGACCAGGGCTTCGCCGTGCTGGTCGTGGACGGCCGCGGCACGCCGGGGCGCGGTCCGGAGTGGGAGCGCGACATCGCCTTCGACTTCGCCGGCGCCACCCTGCAGGACCAGGTCGACGCCCTGCACGCGGTCGCCGAGACCCAGCCGGACCTGGACCTGACCCGCGTGGGCATCCGCGGCTGGTCCTACGGCGGCTACCTGTCGGCGCTGGCCGTGCTGCGCCGTCCGGACGTCTTCCAGGCGGGCATCGCCGGCGCGCCGGTCACCGACTGGCGCCTCTACGACACCCACTACACCGAGCGGTACCTCGGGCACCCGGACGAGAAGCCCGAGGTCTACGACACCAACTCGCTCATCGCCGACGCGCCGAAACTGGCCCGCCCGCTGATGATCGTGCACGGCCTGGCCGACGACAACGTGGTGGCCGCCCACACGCTGCGGCTGTCCAGCGCCCTGCTGGCCGCCGGCCGACCGCACACCGTGCTGCCGCTGTCGGGCGTCACCCACATGACGCCGCAGGAGCAGGTGGCCGAGAACCTGCTGCTGCTCCAGGTCGACTTCCTCAAGCGGGCGCTGGCGTAGAAGAACGACCGGGGGCCGTCCCGCGCGAAGCGGAACGGCCCCCGGCGGGAGCACGCGGTCACCTCCGCCGAGCCGGAACCGCGCTGACTCCGCCGCTAGCCCGATCGGTGCCAACGCCGGTCGCCGCCCGGCCGGTCGACGGGTCAACCCCGGATCCGGTCGGGAGGTCGCGGTGCAGGCGGTGGACGTACAGGTCTTCCCCGCAGACGGGACCACGGCCGACCGGACGTTCGAAGTGCTCCCGGAACACCTGCACCGCTGGATCACGCGGGAAGCGCAGGACGCGCCCGACCTCCGGCAAGGCGGTCCACCGCGAACGCGGTTACGGGAGGCGCCTGGTTCCTCTCCCGCGTGACGATCTCCCACGCCGGTTCCGGGGCATTGTTCCGGATCGTGCCGGGGCGTGACGTCACCTCCGGGCGGCTGTCCCCCGCGCCAGTGGAAAAAGCTCCGCCGTCCCGCAGTGGTGCGCCATGTCGTCCAGGACGATGAACTGCTGGGCACGGACCTGGACCTGGAGCAGCCCGACGCCCCGGGGACCTTCCTGGAGGACACGAGTCCCGGTGAGGCGGCCTCGGCCGCGGGGATCGGGCGGCAGTCGACCACGGCGCGCGCACGCGGCGGCGCGGCTCCACCTCCACGATGATGAACGACCGGTTCCGGGAGAACTTTGACCTCAAGGTGGCCACGGGTGACAAGAAGCTCATCGCCCTGAACCTGCACCGGTTCACCTTCGAGAGCCGGAAGAACGACCGGGGGCCGCCCCGCGCGAAGCGGAACGGCCCCCGGTGCGACCAGGCTCAGGCCCCGGCGTGCCGGACCCGGTACGGCGGGATCGAGTTGCCGCGCAGCGCGAGCTCGTCGATCGACTCCGGCCGGTACCCGCACGCCGGCAGCCGCTCGACCATCAGCGCGGTCGGGTCGGCCACCTCGTCGGCCCGGCCGAACAGGTAGGCCCACTCGTGCTCGTCCGAGCCGTAGTACGCCACCGTGCCGAACACGTCGTTGAACCGCTGCCACATGCGGACCAGCGTGGTGTTGCGCCACATGGTCTGGCAGCCCGCCTGGGACACCACGACGCCGCCCGGCGTGAGCAGCGCCTTGCACATGCGCAGGAACTCCTCGCCGTAGAGGCGGTTGTGCTGCGCCTCCTCCTCGCGCTCGTCCGGCAGGTCCACCAGGACGATGTCGTAGCGCTCCGAGGTCGTGCGGATGTACTCGTAGCCGTCGATGTAGCGCACCCGCACCGGGCCCTCGCCCTTCTCGGCGAGCGCCAGCTCGTCGAGGGTGTAGCCGTAGGGCAGGTGCTCGGCGCACAGCTTGACGGCCTGCTCGTCGATGTCGATGTGGTCGACCACCGACGCGCCGGCGGCCACCGCCATCTGGCACACCACGCCCTCGCTCGACCCGATGACCAGCACCCGGTCGACGCGGTCCGCGAGCAGCAGCGCGGGGACCATCAGCGCCTCGTGGTAGGTCAGCTGGCTGAACTCGGTGCTCTGCCGGTCGTCGTCGCAGAACAGCGACAGGCCCTGGGCGGTGCGGGCGATCACCAGGTGCTGGAACGCGGTCCGGGTGTCGACGACCACCTCGTCGACGTCCCAGTGCCTGGTCAGGCCGGCCGCGAGCGGTTCGCGGATCAAGACTTCTCCTCACCGACGAGCGCGGGGACGCGGGTGCCCCGGCTGATCACGTCCGTCCGCGCGGACACCGCACCCAGCGCCTCGGCCAGGAGCTGCACCGCGAGCGCGGGCTTGGCGCGCGTGCCGCACGTGAACACGTCCACGAACACCTTCCCCACCTCGGGGTAGGTGTGGATGGACGCGTGCGACTCCGACAACAGGGCCAGCACGGTGACCCCTTGCGGCTCGAACTGCTTGGAGACCACCTCCAACACCGTGGCATCAGCCTGGGTGAGCACTTCACCGAGCGCGTGCCGCAGGAACCGCTCGTCGTCCAGCAGTTCCGGGCTCACGCCTTCCAGTTCGGCGAGCACGTGCTGTCCTGCGAACAAGCCGACCGGCTCGGGTCCGCACGGGAGTTCGGACATCAATCACTCCAAACATCTGCAGGAGTTACAGGGACAACCGTGGGCGCGCTCATCGCACGCAGTAGGTGGCCAGCGGCGGGAAGCCGTTGAAGGCCACGGACGAGTAGCTGGCCGTGTACGCGCCCGCGCCGAGCAGGTCGACGTGGTCGCCCGCGCGCAGGTCCAGCGGCAACTCGTAGCGGGTGTGCTGGTAGAGGACGTCGTCGGCGTCGCAGGTCGGCCCGGCCAGCACGACCGGCCCGGCCGGGCTCTCGGGCAGCGGCACGCCGTCGCGGCAGGCCACCAGCGGGTAGGCGATCGCCTCGCCCTCGGTCTCGGCCAGGCCGCCGTAGCGGCCCGCGTCCAGGTAGACCCAGCGCCGCTCGTCCGAATAGGACTTGCGCGACACCAGCACGACCTCGGAGCGCAGCAGGCCGGACTCGGCCACGACCGCGCGGCCCGGCTCCACCATCACCTCGGGGGAGAAGTCGCCGAAGTGGCGCTCGATCGACGCGGTGATGGCCGCGGCGTAGTCGGCCAGCGGCGGCGGCTGCTCCAGGTAGCCGGCGGGCAGGCCGCCGCCCAGGTTCAGCGTGGTCAGCGGCAGCCCCTCGGCGCGCAGCTTGAGCACCACCCCGGCGGCGTCGGCGATCGCGCCGTCCCAGCCGTGGGGGTCGAGCTGCTGCGACCCGGCGTGGAAGGCCACCCCGAGCGGAACGAGCCCGAGTTCGTGGCTCAGCCGCAGGAGATCCGCCGCCATCTCGGGCGCGCAGCCGAACTTCTTCCCGAACGGGTACGTGGAACCCTTGCTGTTGACCAGGATTCGCAGCAGCACCGACGCGCCGGGCGCGTGCGCGGCGATCGCGCGCACGTCCTGCTCGCTGTCCGACACGAACAGTCGCACGCCGCGTTCGTGCGCGTACGCGATGTCACGCGCCTTCTTGATCGGGTTGCTGTAGGAGATCGCGCCCGGTGCGGCGCCCCGCGCCAGGCACAGGTCGATCTCGGCGGGCGAGGCCACGTCGAAGCTCGACCCCTCGGCGGCCAGCAGCTCGACCACCTCGGGCGCGGGGTTCGCCTTCACCGCGTAGAAGACGCCGACCCGCGGCAGCGCGGCGCGGATGGCGGTGAACCGCTCGCGCACGGTCGGCAGGTCGATGACCAGGCAGGGCGTGTCCGGGCGATCTCGGTCCAGGAAATGACGAATACGAGCTGTTGCCTCGTCAAGCCGGTGATCGGCAAAGCTCTTCGTCATCTCGCTAGGGGTCCCCCTCCGCAACCGTGAGCAGGCACGGTCTGACCGTCTTCAGGCACGGCCGTCCACTCTAGGCGCTGAAGGTGAAAAACGCGCTATCAGCCGGCGAAGTTGTGACGCAGCTCCACGACGGTCACCTCCGGCGGGGCGCCCACGCGGACCGGCGGACCCCAGAAACCCGCGCCGTTGGTGGTGTAGACCTGGGTGCCGTCGATGACCTCCAGGCCGCTGCGCACCGGCTGCTGCAACCCCACCACGAGGTGGAACGGGAACATCTGCCCGCCGTGCGTGTGCCCGGACAGCTGGAGGTCGACGCCGTGCTTGGCGGCCTCGCGCGCCTGCACCGGCTGGTGCGCCATCAGCACCACCGGCCGGCTGGTGTCGCGGCCGTCGAGGGCCCGCGCGAAGTCCGGCGCGTCGTCGAAGGACTTGCCGTTGACGTCGTTCACCCCGGCCAGGTCGAACGCCGCGCCGCCGCGCTCGATCGTCAGCCGCTCGTTGCGCAGCGGGTTGACGCCCAGCCGCTCCACCTCGGCCAGCCACTCCTGCGCGCCCGAGTAGTACTCGTGGTTGCCGGTGACGAAGAAGCTGCCGTGCGTGCTCACCAGGTCGCGCAGCGGCGACGCCGCCTCGCCCAGCTCCGCCACCGAGCCGTCGACCAGGTCGCCGACGATGGCCACCAGGTCCGCCTGCTGCTCGTTGATCAGCCGCACGATGCGCTCGGTGTGCCCGCGGCCCAGCAGCGGTCCCAGGTGGATGTCGCTCACCACGGCGATCCGGTAGCCGTTCAGCCGCGGGTCGAGCTTGGCCAGCGTGATCGGCACCCGCTTGAGCTGCGGGCCGCCCAGGCCCTCCGAGAGGCCGTAGCCGACCACGCCCGCGGTGGCCACGCCGCCGGCCACGGCCAGCGAGCGCGCCAGGAACAGCCGGCGGCCCGGGTCGACCCCGGGGGCCTCCGGGACGGGCTCGGCCGAGGCTTCGGGAATACCTTCGGACACTTCGGGTCCTACGGCTACTGATACCTCTCGCCCGCGGGCCGCCCGGACCAGCAGCACCCTGGGGACCTCCAGCACGCCCAGCACCATCGCGCCGTAGAACACGCAGGCCAGCCACACGTAACCGGGCCAGGACAGGGCGGTGGCGAACCAGTTGCTCGTGCCGGACACGGCCACCGCGCCCATCATCAGCACGTAGAGCACCACGAACACCACCGTGGCGACCCGGCGCGCGAGCCCGGGCCGCGTGGTGTCCCTGACCAGGCGTTTCCACAAGTAGTACTGCGCCGCACCGAACACGACGGCCAACAACAACCCGAACAAGCCAAGCCTCCCCAGTGGTGTGCACCCCAGTTTCCACGAAATCCGGAACCGGGGTGCAACCCGCCGGGGCCCCGCGGGCGTGTGTACCGCGTACCGCAGTGGGGAGGACGGATGAGTGATCGGGACACCGCGTTCGCGGCGTACTTCGCGGCGCGGTCCGAGGCCATGCGCGGCACGGCGTACCTGCTGTGCGGCGACTGGCACCGCGCCGAGGACCTGGTGCAGGCCACTTTCGCCAAGCTCTACGTGGCGTGGCGGCGGGTCAACCGGCACGAGGCACTCGACGCCTACACCCGGCGGGCGCTGGTCCGGACCTTCGTGTCGGACCTGCGCCGCGGGTGGTTCCGCAGGGAACGCGTCGGCGTGCCGGCCGCCGAGGCGCCCGCGGTCGGCGGCGGCTCACCGGAGGACCGGCTGGTGCTGCTCGACGCACTGGCCAGGGTGCCGCCGAGGCAGCGCGCCGTGATCGTGCTGCGGTACTGGGAGGACCTGTCGGTGGAGGACACCGCCAGGGCGTTGGGCTGTTCCGAGGGGACGGTGAAGAGCCAGGCCGCGCGGGGGCTGCAGACGCTGCGCGGCCTGGTCGCCCCCCAGCTGGGAGAAGAGGTGCGATGAACGAGCACGAACTGAAGGGCGCGCTGCGCGACGCGGTGGTGGCGAGCAGCCCGCCGCCGCCGATGGACGTCGCGGCGGCGCTGGAGCGGGGCAGGCGGGCGGACCGCCGCCGCCGGGCCACGTGGGGTGCCGGGGTCGCCGGGCTGGCCGTCGTGGGCATCGCGGTGGGCGCGGCGCTGGTGCCCACCGCGGGCGGCGGGGCGGGACCGGGGGTGGGCGCCGGGCCGTCGAACCCGGCACCGCCGTCGGTCACCCTCACCGGGGCGCCACCGCCGTCGGCACCGTCGGCACCGTCGTCGGCTTCGTCGTCGACGTCGGAGACCAAGCCGTCGTGGCCGGACGGTCAGACCGACCGGACCGCGACCAGCGGGCCCCACGCCGACCGGGCCACGAAGCTGCTGGCCGACGTGGGCGCGGCGCTGCCCGCCGGGCTCAGGGCCGAGGACCGCGAGCGGGTCGGCTACCCCGACCACGGCCCCATGACCCGGGTCCAGGGGCAGTACGCGGACACCGTCGACGGCGTGCAGGTCTGGGAGTACACGGCGATCACGCCGCTCGTCCGGTTGGGCGAACCGGGTGTCGCCAAGCTGCGGGTGGAGGTCGAGACCAAGGGCAACAACACCATCCGCGGCGAGGCGTGCGAGGCCGCCACGCAGGAGCCCTACCCGATCTCGGGCGGCACGTGCGAGGTCGTCGAGGTCGACGGCAGGCGCGTCGGCGTGGTGACCGGCGCCGGGGCCGACCGCCAGCGCGACACCTACGACTCGGCGGCGTTCTACCGGCACCCCGACGGCACGCTGGTGAAGGTCGGCGTGTCCAGGGCGTTCGGCAACTCCGGGCTCCCGGGCATGGCCGAGGTGCCGCTGTCGGCGCGGCAGCTGGCCGCCCTCGCGGCCGACCAGCGGTTCCACCTGGAGTAGCGCCGCGCGGGGGGAGCCGGCGCGCCCGGCTTCCCCCGTTCGGGTGTTCTTGCAGGTACCGTCCTCGCTGCCATGCGGACGCTGCTCATCGACAACCACGACTCGTTCACGTTCAACCTCTTCCAGTACCTGGCCGAGGTGAACGGGCGGGAGCCGGTCGTCATCGCCAACGACGACCCGCGGTTCCGGCTGTCCTGGCTCCCGTCGTTCGACAACGTGGTGATCTCGCCCGGCCCGGGGCGCCCCCAGGAGCCGGGTGACTTCGGGCTGTGCCGGGCGGTGGTCGAGCACGCGGAGCTGCCGCTGCTGGGGGTGTGCCTGGGGCACCAGGGGCTGTGCCTGGCGCACGGGGCGACGGTCGGGCTGGTGACGCCCCGGCACGGGGTGGTGGACGAGGTCCGGCACACCGGGGAGGACCTGTTCGCCGGGCTGCCCTCGCCGCTGCAGGTGGTGCGGTACCACTCGCTGGCCGTGTCCGACCTGCCCGCGTCGCTGGAGGCGACCGCCTGGTCGGGGTCCGACGGGGTGCTGATGGGGGTGCGGCACCGGTCGCGGCCGGCGTGGGGGGTGCAGTTCCACCCCGAGTCGGTGTGCACGGCGCACGGCCACCGGCTGCTGGCCAACTTCCGCGACCTGACCGAGGGGGCCTCGGCCGGGGCGGCCGTCGTGCCCGCCGGGGTGCTCGGAGCGGGGCCCGGCGCCCTGCCCGAGGCGGGACCCGCGGTCCCGAGCCCTGCCGCCCCGAGCCCCGTCGACCCCGAACCCCTCGCCCCACCCGGGGTGGGTCCCGTCGCCGGATCGGGTGAGCGCGAGGTGCTGGTGCGGCGGGTGGACGCCCACCCGCCGCCCGAGGCCGTGTTCGCCGCCCTCTACGGGACCTCCGCCGAGGCGTTCTGGCTGGACAGCAGCCTGGCGGGGCCGCGGGGCCGGTTCTCCGTGATGGGCGACGCGAGCGGTCCCCTGGCGCGCGTGGCGCGGTACGACGTGGCGACCGGCCGGGTGACCGTGGGCGGTGTCGAGCACCCCGGTCCCTTCCTGGACTGGCTGGAGGCCGACCTGGCGGCGTGGCGGGTGGCACCGCCCGACGTGCCGTTCGAGTTCGCCCTGGGCTGGGTGGGCTACCTCGGCTACGAGCTGAAGGCCGAGTGCGGCGGCGACGCGGCCCACCGGTCGGAGCAGCCGGACGCGGCGTTCGTCTTCGCCGACCGGGCCCTGGTGTTCGACCACGATTCCCGCCGCGTCCACCTGCTGGCGCTGTCCGACGACGGCTGGTTGGACCGAACGGCGCAATTCCTGCGCGAATTCCCCGCCACCCCGGCCACCCCGGCCACCCCGGCCGCCCCGCCGGCCCCGCCCCGCCCGGCGGGTCCCGCCACCGCCCGGCACGGCCGTGCCCAGTACCTGAAGCTGGTGGCGGCCTGCCAGGAGGCCATCACGGCCGGCGAGAGCTACGAGGTGTGCCTGACCAACGAGGTGACCTGGCGCGGCGCGCTGGACCCGTGGGAGGCGTACCGGTTCCTGCGGTCGGAAAGCCCGGCCCCGTTCGGCGCGCTGCTCCGCTTCGGCGCGCTCTCCGTGCTCAGCACATCGCCCGAGCGGTTCATCCGGGTGGACCGGCGGGGCGTCGTCGAATCGGAGCCAATCAAGGGGACGCGCCCCCGCGGGGCCGACCCGGCCGAGGACCGGGCTTTGCGCACGTCCCTGGCCACCAGCCCGAAGGACCGGGCGGAGAACCTGATGATCGTCGACCTGGTCCGCAATGATCTGGGGCTAAACGCTGAAGTCGGCAGCGTGGAGGTGCCCCGGCTGTTCGCCGTGGAGAGCTACGCGACGGTGCACCAGCTCGTCAGCACGGTTCGGGCAAGACTCCGTTCCGGCAGTTCCGCCGTGTCCGCCGTTAGGGCGGCGTTCCCCGGGGGGTCGATGACGGGGGCGCCCAAGATCCGGACAATGCAGATCGTCGACGGGCTGGAAGCCGGGCCCCGGGGGGTGTACTCGGGGGCGCTGGGTTACTTCTCGCTGTCCGGAACGGCCGACTTCAGCATCGTCATCAGGACGCTGGTGGTGGACGGCGACAAGGCGAGTTTCGGGGTCGGCGGGGCGGTCATCGCGCTGTCCGACCCGCAGGCGGAATTCGAGGAGACCACGGTCAAGGCGGCCGCCCTCCTCAGGCTGCTCGGCAGCCCTTTCCCAGGGTGTGGTTGAACCACTGACCTGCGGTTTCCCCCTGCGGTCGGGTGCTGTGGCCGCAGGGGAAAACCGGGGTGCCGGTCAGGACGCGTGCGCTTCCTGGAACTGGACCACCAGGCCCTGGGGAATGCGGCCCCGGTCGGAGATCTGGTGCCCCTGGGCGCGCGCCCAGTCCCGAATCGCCTGCGCCTGGGCCTTGTCACCAGCCTTTACCGTGCTCTTGCCGGTGCCCTTGCGCTGCTTGCGGCCGCCGGCGCGGCGCGCCTTGGCGACGAAGTCCGCCAGGGAGTCGCGGAGCTTGTCCGCATTCTCCTTGGAGAGGTCGATCGAGTACTCCACACCGTCCAGCGCGAAGGTCACGGTCTCGGCGGCTTCGCTGCCGTCGAGGTCGTCGATGAGTTGGACGACGGTCTGCTGTGCCACTGTTCCTCCGTGTGTGCTCGCATAGCGCGTGCTGCCCTCGACTTGTGCTGCGCCACACGCTTCGACGACACCATAGTGCACGACCTGAATATCGCCTAACCTTTCGCGCTGAAAATGTGACTGATGCCCCCGGACGGGTCATTTCGCGGGCTAAACCGCCGAGGCCGAAATGTGAGGATGTCCGAAGCTACCTCGCGTGGCCCCGGTCACACCCGGTCGAGTGGCCTATCCTGGGGGGAGATACCCGCCCAGGGTAGGGAAGGCCGGGAGCGATGCACGGTTACACGGCGGACAAGGACGCGTACCTCAAGCGGTTGCGGCGCATCGAGGGCCAGGTCCGCGGCCTCCAGCGCATGATCGAGAACGACGACTACTGCATCGACGTCCTGACCCAGATCTCGGCCGCCACCAAGGCGCTGCAGGCGGTGTCGCTGGGGCTGCTCGACGAGCACCTCAAGCACTGCGTGGCCCAGGCCGTGGCCGCCGGCGGCGAGGTGGCGGACGAGAAGATCGCCGAAGCCTCCGCCGCGATCGGTCGCCTGGTCAAGTCCTGAGGACGCGCGGGCCCGGGGTTGCGCGCCGGCTCCGGGGGCGGATCCAGTAGAGTGCTCCCGCCGGCCCCCGTAGCCCAATCGGCAGAGGCAGCGGACTCAAAATCCGTCCAGTGTGCGTTCGAGTCGCACCGGGGGCACGTCCAGCATTCACACTGGCGTCTACCTGCGGTTTCGTGGTCGCGGCCCGGTGGTGGGCGCGCTCGTCCAGCCGCTGCAGGGCGGTGGCGGCGCTGGACACGGCCGCCACGTCGTCCCCCGGTAGCGTGATCGTCAGCGTGGCTTCGTGGGTCCGGTAGTGGATCTCGATCTTCAGCTGGGTCAGTTCGTAGAGTCGTCGTTGGAGCGCTTCGGGTGCCTCGTGGAGGTTGAGCGCCAGGTGCGGCAGCGCGTCCAGCACGTCCAGGTCGGTCTCGTTTGGTCGTCTCGTTTGGTCGGCGTCGCGGGTGTCGAGTCCCGAGAGTTGATCGAGGACGAGGCGGCGTTCGGTCTGCAACTCGTTGTAGCGCTGGCGCAGGCCCTGGGTGAACGGGTCGTCGGGGTTGGCGCCCTCAGCTTGGCGCAGTAGGTTGTCCTGCCGGCGGGCCAGGTCGGCCACCTGGCGTTGCAGCCGGGCCTGCTGCTCGGTCCGCTCCCGCTGTGCCTGTCGCTCGGCGTGGTCGATGTCCTGGATGAGCATGGTCCGCCGGCCAGGGTGGAAGAGGAACTCGCTGTAGGCCCGCTCGACCGCTGTGATGATCATCTCTTCGCGGATGTAGACCGTGCGGGGGTGTTCGGCGTGCTTGTCGGGTCGGCCGCGGTTGTTGTTGGTCGGCCAGCAGCGGTAGTAGGTGTACCCCTGCTTGTGCGGGTGCCCCATCATGCGCCTGCCGCAGTCGCACACCACGCGGCCGCGGAACAGGTAGGTGCGCTTGGTGGCGGGGTGGGTGTTGGGTTCGCTGCCGTCGCGTGAGCCCATGCGCTCACTGCTGGTGGCGTTGAACGCGTCGAACATCCACTTCGGGATCAGGGGCTCGTGGGCCGGCTCGGTGGACCACACCCACATCTCCGGCGGGTTCGGCTTGTTGTTCCCGCCCCGGCTGCGCCGGGCGCGTCGGTTGTAGACCTGGTAGCCGGTGTACTTGGGATTCTTCAACAGCTCCGCGACGCTGGACTTCGACCACGCGCCGCGTGCGCGCACCTTGCCCGGCGGCTCCGGGGGCGGGTACTTCTGCGGGTCGGTGTTGAGGCGTTCGGCGATCGTGTCGTAGCCGAGCTTCTCGTGGTAGCGCCACTTGGCGATGAGGGTCACCGTCTCCGCCCGTGCCCCGTCGGGCTCCAGGCGGGTCTTGGTCAGGCCCTTCTCGGCCTTCGCCGCGTTGGGGTGGCGCAGCTTCTTGGCCTTGTACCCGTATGGGGCCTTGCCGATGTTGTAGCCCTCCCGGACGTGGGTGCAGGTGCCGCCCCAGGACAGCTCCAGCATGTTGAGCACTTCGTACTCGGCCACCGACTGGTTGATCCGCCGTTGCAGGATCTGCTGCGCGCGTCCACCGGTGAGCAGGATCGGCTCGTTGGAGGCGAACACCGGCACGCCGGCCTGCTCCAGCTCGCGTTCCACCGACAGCGTCTCGTACATCTTGCGAGCGATCCGCGAGGTCGACTCACAGATCACGACGTCGAACCGTTCGTAGTCGCTGCCACGGCCACGCCGGTCCAACTCCATCCGACCTGATTCGACGTCGCAGAAGTGGCAGGCGATCAACCACGACTCGGGCAGGGCGACCTTCGAGCGCTCCAACTGCCGCAGCAGTGATTGCCCGGGGTCCTGGTGTTCCTCGGTGGAGGTACGCCCGACCCACGCGACGCGAACCTCCTTCGCGTGCAGGGCCAGCGGCAGGCCGAACGGCGACACCGCCAGGTTGCTCAGTCCTCTGCGGCCCGCACCGACGTGCACGGTGGGGGAGGGCGGATTGGGGCCATGCTCGTTCATGCCGCCCACTCCTCGTGGTCGTGGTCAGGTCCTTCTTGTACGGACATGTCGTAGTTGGCCCAGCGCAGGAGGTCTCGGACGACGGCAGCCAGTTCGCGACGCAACCACTCACCCTCCGCGCCGCCGACTCGACGAACGTCGACGTCGAAGTTCCACGGGTTTTCGTCGTCGCCTGCGGTCCGCCGCTGTCGAGAAGCTTTGAAGCCCTGCGGTCCACGTCGATCTTTTCGACCCGCCGGTCGTCGCGGCTCGGGCGTGCCTGTGCCGTTCATCGCTCACCGCCCATCACCGCTGTGGGGAGATGTCGCCGGCAGCCCGGCGTCGCCACGTCGATGTGGAGGAGGTGCCCCTTTCCGGAGCTTCTCGTCCCGTCGAGGAACGCTCCGTGCCCACGCTCCGCAGACCCGAGGGGGTCAAGCGCGGTGACGAGCAGGACTCGCGTTGCCCCGTCACCGCGCCCGGCCGTCGGGTGTGGGTGTGCCCCGGTGCGGGGCGCGCTCGACCGCGACACGGCCGCTGGGGGCGTGGCGCCCCCAGCTCCGTTGTCCATCGCGGGTGGGTCAGACAGCGTGGACCGTGCCGAACTCCGGTGCTGCCCCCGCTGCCATCGGTTTGGTGGTCCGGAGGCGGGTCGGCGAGGTGGGAGCGGCCATCACGGACGGGGGTGTGGACGGCGACGATGTGTTGGAGGTAGCCCAGATCGGCCTTCTGCCCGGCGGTGACCACGGCACCGGTCGGGTCGGCCAGTTCACCCGCCGTCCAGTCACAACGTGTGAGCACTACGAGGATGCCGTCGACCCGCAGCAGACGAGCCGCGAACAGCGCGACCGTGCTCGCGCCACGGTTCCCGGAGTCCTGCGGGTGCAGGCTGGTGACAACCAGGTCTGCGCCACCGGAGGTTGCCGCCGTGGCGTGTCGGGAACCCGCCATGTCCATGGCTGCCGGTGTCATCGGAACTGGATCGCCCCGGGGTGGAGGCTCTGATACCTGGAAGGGTGGGGAGCTATGGCACCACCGAAGAAGTACTCGTCTGAGCTGCGGGAACGCGCGGTTCACATGGTCTTTGAGTTGCTTGACCAGGGCGAGCGGACGGGCATGGTCGCTCGGGTCGCGGACCAGCTCGGGGTGCATCGGGAGGCGTTGCGGACATGGGTGCGGCAGGCCGAGGTCGACGGCGGAAAACGGCCGGGGACGTCGACGAGTGATGCCCAGCGCATCGCCGAGCTCGAACGGGAGAATCGTGAGCTGCGGCGGGCGAACGAGATCCTGAAGGCGGCGTCGGCGTATTTCGCACGCGAACTCGACCCCAAACCGCCGCGCTGGTCGAGTTCATCGACACCCATCGCGGACGGTTCGGTGTGGAGCCGATCTGTGCCGTGCTGGAGGTGTCGCCGCCCACGTTTTGGGCGGTCAAAGAGCGGGAGTCGGTTCCGTCGGCTCGTGCGGTCCGGGACGAATGGCTGAAAAAGGAGGTCCTGCGGGTGTGGCACGGACCGGGGCGTGGCCTGTACGGGGCACGGAAGGTGTGGGGGCAGCTGAACCGGGAGGGCGTCGGCGTGGTGCGGTGCACGGTCGAACGGCTGATGCGCGAGCTGGGCATCGCCGGGGTGACCGCGTCCCGCAAGCGGCCCCGCACCACCCTACCCGGACGCGATTGCCCCGTTGACCTGCTGGAACGCGACTTCACCGCGGACGCGCCGGATCTGCGGTGGGGCGCCGACATCACCTACGTCGCCACCGCGGCCGGCTGGGTGTACACCGCGTTCGTCCAGGACCTGTTCTCCCGCCGTGTCGTTGGCTGGCAGGTCGCCGACCACCTGGGCGCCGACCTCGCGCTCGACGCCTTGGACATGGCGGTCTGGGCACGCGGAGGCAGTGTCGACGGTCTTGTCCACCATTCCGACAGAGGTGTTCAATACACCTCCATCCGCTACGCCGAACGACTTGACCAGATCGGCGCCGCGCGTTCCGTCGGCAGCAAGGACGACTCCTACGACATGCCGCCACCAAGTCGCTCAACAGTCTCTACAGGAAGGAATTCATCGACTTCCACGGGGACTGGAAGAACGCAACGGGCGTGACACTGGCCATGATGGAATGGGTTGCCTGGTATAACTCGGAAAGGTTACATTCCTTTTGCGGAAACAGTCCTTCGGTCGAGTACGAGGAGAAGTTCCACCGGACGGCAGTCGACACCGGCACAGCGGTTTGAAGTCAACTGATCCGGCCTCCAGCTTCGTCGGGGCGGTCCACCGAGAACTGCCTCAGCCTGGTCGACAAGAACGTCACTCCGCACACTCTGCGGCACACCTCCGCGATGCGCCTGCTGCACGCTGGAGTCGACACCACTGTCATCGCGCTCTGGCTCGGTCACGAGACCGCCACGACCACGAACGTCTACCTCCACGCCGACGTGGCACTCAAACAGAAAGCCCTCGACAGAACCACCCCGCTCGGCCTTGCACCCGGCGGCTACCAACCACCCGACACGCTCCTGGCCTTCCTCCAGAACCTCTGAGCGCCCGCAACCGGTCATTTCGTAAGCGGCCGGCCCAGCAGAAGCGTAGAGCTGTGCTCCAACGTTGCATGAGAGTGCCTTCGGGATTCTGCATGCTGGCCGAAACCCACGAATCCGCACTTCGGTCAATCACGGTACGGCGCCAGTGGTCAAATCAGCGTCTACTGCGCCACCGGGTAAGCATTTCGCGGGTGTTCTTGATCTCGGGATGGTTGGGGCCAAGCACCCGCAGTTGGTCGGCCAACAGCTCCTCGCATGCGGTGGCAGCGCCTGCGGCATCGCCCGCCATTCCCCGCCAGAAAGCCAGGTTACTGCGGCTCATCAGCGTGTCAGGGTGATCAGAGCCCAACGCCCGCTGCCGTTCGCGCAGCACCTGTGCGCACGTTGTGGCCGCTGCTACGGGATCACCGGCCATTCCTTGCCATCGGGCCATAGTACTGCGAGTAGCGAGGGTATCGGGATGGTCGGGACCGAGCACGCTCAGCTGGCTAGTGAGCAACATTTGGGCCATCGTGAACGCACCGGCTGGATCACCGCCTACGCCACGCAGCCCGATGATGTTACCAAAGGTGGTCATGGTAAATGGGTGATCGCGACCCAAGACACGTATCAGGTCATCGAGCAGCATCGCGTACTCAGCCAACGCTCCGTTCAAGTCGAGAACCGATCCACGAAATCGAGCAAGGTTGTTGCGCACGCTGAAGACGAAGGGATGTTCGGCTCCGAACACCCTCAGAAGATCGCTGCGTAACGACTCGTACTCGGCGATCGCGCCTGATGGGTTTCCGTACTCTCCATGCCAATACGCGAGGTTTCCGCGGACAATCAAGTTATTGACGTGACCGGCACCCAGTAGTCGTTGCTGGTCGTCGAGCAACGCCTCGTACTCGGCAATCGCGCCAGCCAGATCACCCGCTTTTGCCCGCGTTCCGGCGAGATTCATCCGAATGTCCAACGTGTCCGGGTGATCAGGCCCCAAGCGGTCGACAGCTGTAATGAGTGTTTCCTCAAAATGATCACGTGCCTGTGCTGCCCACCCCCTGGCGTCCAGGCTGAACCCGACATAAATCAGAACCAGATGCGCACCTGGTCGCCACAGATGCTCACCGCAAACGTCATTGAGAGCAGTTGCATTGGTGCGCAGTACCTCGCTCAACGCCGGGTTGCGTTCATTGTCTGGCCATACCCGGACCAACGCGTCAGCCGCCGCTCGCGCCACGGTCCGGGTATGACGGACTGGCATGGCGTCCCGGGTTACGCGCTGAACCAACGGGTGCACCTGCACCGTCCGATGTGCTGTCCGCGGGTCCATGGTGATCAGCGACAGTCTGTGCAGACAACCCAACGTGTCTCGAGCCTCTTCCGCGCGGATCACGCGGCCGGTCGAGGCAGTGAGCATGTCTGTTACGGGCGGTGCGGTAAGCACCTCGATCGGAAACCCGCCCGGAGCCAGCACACTGGTTACTTCCAGCAACGGCCGTGCCAATCCGGCTGGCTCCAGCGCGTCGGCTTGCTCGATCGACAATGACCACGTGGCAGCCACTGTCGCTTGGTGTTCGTCGGGCAGCCCATCTGCCTCCGGTAGCAGCGAGGTCAAAGTGCGGCGCCGGTCGGCCAGCCGGGCCTGATAGGCGGTGCAAGTCAGGTTTCGGTCGAGCATGAACGCGGCAGCTTGGGCAAGGGCCAACGGCAAATACCCCAAATCGCGTGCCAGCACGGCGGTGCCGTCGAGCAAATGCTCGTGGTCGGCGAACCTGGCCGTCAGGTATGCCATCGCCTCGGCGTCGGTGAACACGTCGATCTCGATCAGCCGACGACGGTGGCCGTGCAGTGCCGCGTCGCGGCGCCGGGTGGTCACCACCACCTTGCCCGAGTGATTGGCTGGTGGCCACATTCCGCGCAGGTCAGCGGGGCTTCGCAGGTTGTCGAGCACCATCAACCAGCGCTTGGACGTGCTTGCCAGCCATGCCAACAGCCGCTGTGCGCCCTGTTCCGGGTCGGGGTCCTCAATCCCCGTCAGGTCCGCAGCCAGGCTGGCGTAGCTGGACACGATCGTGTCTCGCGAGATCGCGGTGACCCACGCCAGCAGATCCAGCTCACTGGCAGTCCAGAGTTGCTCGGCGTAGTCGACCGCCAGTTGGGTCTTGCCCACCCCGCCCAGGCCCGACATCACGCTGGTCCGGCCCGGCCTGTCAGTGGTCAGTATGGCCGCGTCGCCCTCACCTACTGCCCGTGCTAGCAAGTCGCTGGCCGCGCGCTCCTGATACGACGCTGCGCGAGGTGGCACGACCCCAGCCCTGTACGGCCATTCGACCGCCGGACGTGCTGGCTGGTGGTAGTGCACCCCGCCATCAATTTTGCCTGCCTGGACGAACAACCCTGTCACATCGCCGGCCATGGCGTTCACCACGTGGGGTGGATCGGGATCACGGTGGTTCCCCATCGTCCAAATGCTGCCATGGACGCCGTCGAGCCGACGACGAGTACTGGCGAGCCACCCGAACGGCTGCACCGTGCCTGAAACGAACACCAAGGCTCACCGCCGGGTGAAGCGACGGCGATGACGGTGAATGACCTCAGATCACCTGGCGAAAGCTCTGCGCGGAATAGTCCTCTTTCATTGGCTACGAGCGGACGCCCATGGGACATGAGCACTCCTGCAGATCGCCATGAGCTTCCCACGGTAGCCCGGAGTCTTTCCAAGCATGGTCCGACAGGGCCTGAAGGGAGTCGGACCTCAAGCCAGTGATCCGGCGCCTGGCCGAGCAGTTGGGCGTGCACCCGGAGGCGTTGCGGAACTGGATTCGGCAGGACGAGGCCGACCGCGGCGAACGTGGCGACCGGCCCTCGACCACCGAGTCCGAGGAGCTGCGCCGGCTGCGCATGGAGAACGCGGAACTCAAGCGGGCCAACGAGATCCTCAAGGCCGCGTCCGCGTTTTTCGCGGCGGAACCCGACCCGACCCGGCGACGGTCGTGAAGCTGGTCGAGCAGCTTCGCGGCCGCTTCTCCGGTCGAGTTCGTCCTCCGGGTCCTCGGTGTCGCCTCCTCCACCTATCACGGCTGGGTGGCCCGCCAGGCCGACCCGTCCCGCCGTGAGCGCGAGAACGAGGCGATTACTGCCGAGATCACCGACATCCACGCCGTCTTCGGCGGGACCTACGGCAGTCCGCGGGTTCATCAGGTGCTGCGGCGTCGGGGTATCCGCGTGTCGCGCAAGCGGGTCGAGTGGTTGATGCGCCAGGCCGGCCTGCAGGGCGCCTTCCTGCGCAAACCCTGGCGGACACCGTCGACCAGGCAGGATCCACGAGCGGCACCGGCCCCTGATCGGGTGAACCGGGACTTCACCGCGCCGGCGCCGGACCGGTTGTGGGGGGCCGACGCGACCCGGATCCGGACCGGTGAGGGCGTGTTCTGGCTCGCGGCGGTGCGCGACGCGTTCTCCAACCGGATCGTGGGTTGGAAGACCAGCGAAGGTACTGCGACACCGACCTCGTGCTCGGTGCCCTGGAGTACGCGATCTGGTCCCGCGACGTACGCGACGGCCAGTTGATCCACCACAGCGACCGCGGGTCGACCTACACGGCCTTCCGGTTCGCAAAACGGTTGGCGGACAACAGAATTCTGCCTTCCATGGGGTCGGTCGGCGACTCGTATGACAATGCCCTGATGGAGAACTTCTTCTCCACGTTGAAGATCGAATTGGTCTACCGCCGCTCCTGGCGCACCCGCGGCGAGGCCGAGAAGGACATCGCCGCTCGAGAAACGGGAACGCCATGGCCCACACCGTCAAACTCAAGACCACCACCTTCGTCAAGATCACCGAAGTGGCGGACTTCGCGTCCCACTACGCCCTGGCCAGGGCCATGGGCCTCAACCGCTCCACCGTGACCCGGGTCGTCGCCGGCTCACTGCAACCCGGCACCGCCTTCATCGCCGGCGCACTGACCGCCCTGGCCCCGCTGTCCTTCGACGACCTGTTCGAAATCGTGGAACAACCCACCGGGAAAGCCCCCGACCCCACCGGACAGGCCGGGACGAACCGGTAGTCGACGCACCACGGCACCCGACGTTCGATCGCTCATCGACAGGTGTGGCCCACCGTGTCGGGATGCGTTCGCAGCGTCAAGCAGACGGGCGTTGAACCGACGTCCCGCCGCGTCGACCAGCGGCGACACCGACGACCACGACGCGTCCGGTCCCAGGCGCTCGACGCAGGCGGCGAGGAACACCGATGCCCGCCCCGGGCCGTACACCGACGCCTCGTCGGCATCAGCCACCACCCGGCGCCGAGACGACTCGTTCGATATCGGAGCGCATGCCGGACGCAACCTCCGCACGGTCATCACAATCCTTTCCCGTTCACCGCACCGTCATGACGGTGTCGGACGGCGTGCAGATATGCCGATAAATGGCTCGAGAAACATTCCCCCGGATCGGTGATACTGTCGCGGTAGCGGACCGGCGGTCCATCGCAAGTTAATTAAAAGGAGACGGTATCGGTTGTACTGTGGCGGCTCGACGGCCTGTGCACTCCGGTCGACTTTGGTAGGCGGAGGCCAGTGACTCGCCTGCCCTACTCGAAGTTCATGGAGTCGGTTGGTGCCGATGATCAGGCCGGTGGCATCAGGGGTGAACTAGAGCGTGATCGAGGTCGTCATGAAGTGTTCACAGGGCCGAACTCCAGCTGAACACTCCTTTCCACGAAGTTGACCAGCGGCCGCCCAAGCCCCGACCGTGCCGAACTCGACGACGAACCCTGCGGCGAACTCATCCTCCACCGCATGCGGACGACGGCCGGTGCGAGGTAGGCAGGCGCATCGTGATCAACAGCCCGTTCATGCGGGAGGGCGACAACGTCTACGGAAGCAGACCGGTCCTCGCGTCGGTATGGGTCAATCTGGACGTCCTCTTCCCTTGGCTGGCAGGCGCACCACACCACGTCATCGTGACCGGGCTGGACCTTGTAGGCGTGATCCCCGGAAGACTCCATGGTCAATTCTCCGGGGGCTGAGCCCGTTGTTGGGCCGCCCCCGCTCACATGGGGAAGACCTGTCCACGCCGATCGCCAACACTCGGTAGTACGGACCACTCCCCGCTCGCGCGAGAAGCACGCGGCCAGCAACACCAAGGGCCAGGTCACCACGGGGCCATCCCCGCTCGCGCGGGGAAGACGGCGGGCGTGAAGCGGGCCGGGTCGCGCAGCGCGGGCCACCCCCGTTCGCGCGGGGAAGACGAGGACACGGAGCGCGGACGCGCGGCCGTCTGGGGGCCACCCCCGCTCGCGCGGGGAAGACCTTGCCTGCGGGCACGCTGATGTAGACGCCTTCGGGCCACCCCCGCTCGCGCGGGGAAGACCAGCCGGCCAAGCCCGCCCGGCCGCAACGCGGGGGGCCACCCCCGCTCGCGCGGGGAAGACACTTGCTGACCAGGCACGTTACAGGTCTGGTCGTTGTTTCTCATTCAGTTTGTTCGCGTGGAGGTGCTGCGAATCGGTTCCGGCGCGGTGACGGCGACCAACCATCGATCTATGCATCCATCATCGGACGATGGGGTGTCCTGTCGAGCGGCAGACGGACGCGAAATACCAGGTCACCGGCCCGAGAATCCGGTGTCAATGCGGTACATGTCGCACCACTGGGCGTCGGTGACGTTGGTGGGACACCGAGCCGTGTGCAGGGTGGGCCGGTGGGAGGCGGCCAAACGGCAACACGGTTACCCGCAGTGGAGCCGCCCGCGGACATCAGGGGCACGATAACAACAGAACTCCTGGCAGAGCGGCGCTTAGGCAACGTCCGATCCACCATGAGTTCCCCCGTCTGCGCACCAAACGGCCTTCACCTGCTCAAGCTCGGAAACGGCCGCTTAGTGCGCCATAATACGCACTGGTGGTAAATGTAAACTACAGTTTATTTTTCGTCCGTCCGTGCCGTGGTCTAAAGCAGGAGACAAGCTTCGCTCGTGCTCTAAGATTGCCTGCATTCATGTCATGGGGTCATGACCGTACTGCTTTGAGTAAGCGGTGTCGGGGGTGATGAGCACTGCGGGGTGCCGGTTGCCTTTATTCCCCGTGGCGAGGACCTGAACTATGCCCATAAATACTGTGGGATGTTCGCGGTACATGAGTAGCCTGGCCTTTACGGGGGAGGTGCGGTGGAGGAGATCAGGTTCAACCTGCTGGGCCAGGTCGAGGCGTGGTTCGGTTCGCGACCGATTGATCTGGGGCATCAGAGGCAGCGGCACGTGCTCGCGGCGCTGCTCGTGGACGCCGACCGGGTGGTGCCCGCGGCGCGGCTGCTGGAGCGGATCTGGGGTGAAGAGGTTCCGGTGGGTGCGCAGGGCACGCTGCACAGCTACCTGTCGCGGTTGCGCCGGTTGTTGGCGCCGGTCGCCGACAGTGTGCGCATCGAGCGGCACCCGGGCGGATACGCGGTGCGGGTCGACCCGGACCTCGTCGACGTGCACCGGTTCCGGCGCCTGGTCGCGCAGGCGCGGTCGACGACAGGGCACCCGGGCGACATGGCGGGTCTGCTGGAGCAGGCGCTGGTGTTGTGGCGGGGCGAGCCGTTCAGCGGTGCCACCAGTTCCTGGTTCACCGCGCACCGCGACACGCTGCAGCGTGAGCACGTCGCCGCCAGACTCGCCCTGTGCGACCTTCTGCTGCGCTGCGGCCGTGACGCGGACGCGCTGACCATCGCCTCGGAACGGGCAGCGGCGGACCCGCTCGACGAGCGGGTCGCGGGTCAGGTGATGCTGGCCCTGTACCGGCTGGGCCGCACGGCCGACGCGCTCGCGTGCTTCGACCGGACCCGCAGGCTGCTGGCCGAGGAGTTGGGTGTCGACCCCGGTGCCGCGTTGGTCGAGCTGCACCGACGCGTGCTGGCCGGCGATCCGGAGCTGCTGCGCATCGAGGCGGGCACGACGGGGCCGGGGCCGGTCGAGACCATCACGTGGTCCGCGCCCGCGTCGCTGCCCCCGGACGTGCACGACTTCACCGGTCGGGAGGGGCAGGTCGAGCTGCTGGCCGAGCGATTGGTCACCGGGGCGAGGGCCGTGGTGGTGCTCGGCATGGGAGGTATCGGCAAGACCGCACTCGCTCGGCACGTCGCGCACCGGATCGCCGATTCATTTCCCGACGGGCAACTGTGGGTGGACCTCGGTGACGCGGAGCCGGGTGACGTGCTCGCCCGGCTGCTGCGCGTGCTCGGCGTCCCGGACCGCGCCATTCCGGTCGACCAGGCCGAGCGCGGTGATGTCTTCCGCACGCTGCTGCGCGGTCGGGCGGTGCTGATCGTGTTGGACAACGCCGCGACGGCCCGCCAAGTCCACCCGCTGCTGCCTGGGGTGGGCGAGTGCGCGGTCCTGATCACCAGCAGGGCCGGGACGTTCCGGCTGGACGGGGTCGAGCGGGTCGAGCTGGACGTGTTCAGCGCCGAGGAGGGCATGGCGCTGCTGAGCAAGCTTGCTGGCGCCGGGCGCGTCGCGGCGGAACCCGCCGCGGCCGAGCGGATCGTCGCGCTGTGCGGCGGACTGCCGCTCGCCGTGCGGATCGCAGGTGCCCGGCTCGCCTCGCGGCGGACGTGGCGGCTGGACCACCTGGTCGGGCTGCTCGGCGACGAGCGCCGTAGGCTCGACCGGCTCGCCGTTGGCGACCTGGAGGTGCGCGCGTCCTTCGCGATGAGCTACGCGGGCCTGGCCGAGCCGGAGCGGCAGTTGCTGCGCCTGCTCGCGCTGGTCGCGGTGCCGGACTTCCCGCCGTGGCTGCCCGCCGTGCTGCTCGAACTGCCCATCGACGAGGCCACCGGGCACGCTGAGGCGTTGGTCGACGCGTACCTGCTGACCGTGTCCGACGCCGATCCGGTGGGGCAGTACCGGTACCGCTGCCACGACCTCATCCGGTTGTTCGCGGCCGAACGCGCCGACCAGGAGGAGAGCACCACCGAGCGCGTGCGCGCCGTCGAACGGGCGCTCGGCGGCTGGCTGGCACTCGCCGAACGGCTGACCGCGTTCGTACCCGGTCCCTGCTACGCGCGCATCAGTGGCGGCGCGCACCGCCCGCCGGTCGACGACCTGGTTCCGGATCTGTCCCCCGAGTGGTCGGACACCTGGTTCGACGCGGAGCGGTCGGCACTGATCGCCGCCGTGCGCCAGGCGTGCGGGTTGGGGTGGACCGACCTCGCGTTCGACCTCGCCGGCTGCCTGGAGAAGTACTTCGACCTGCGCGGCATGTACGCGGACTGGCTCGCCGTCGGTCGCGAGGTGCTCGACGTGTGCGTCGAGCACGGCAACCGGCTCGGCGAAGCCGTGATGCGGCGCGGGCTGCTCGACGTCACGACCTGGATCGCCACCGGGCCGGGCGATGCGATGGAGCGGATGCGCGTCGAGGCGCGCGTGCTGTGGGACCTGTTCGTCGAACTCGGCCACGACGAGGGTGCCGCGGACGCAGCCGTGATGCACTCTTGGGCGTCGACCGCCATGGGTCGGTACGACGAGGCGATCACCGTGGCCGAAGCCGGGCTGGCATTGGCCGAGCGCTCAGGCCACGTCGGCGGGTCGGCCCGCGCCGAACTCGCGCTGGCCCTGGCGTTCTTCGAGAGCCGCCGGCTTGAGACCGCCATCGGGCACACCCATCGGGCACTCCGGCACGCGCGCGGACTGGGCAATCCGCGGGTGGTGGCGACGGCGCTGCAGTTCGCGGGGATCGGGTACGGGGAAGCGGGCGAGTTCGGGACCAGCAAGCGCATGCTGGACGAGTCGCTGGTCATCGCCCGCGCCCACCGGGACTCCTACACCGAGGTGCTGTCCCTGCTCGCGTCCGCTCGCCTGCACCTGGAGGTCGCCCCCTCCCGGGCCCGCGCCGACGCCGAGCGCTCGCTGGCGCTGAGCCGCCGCTACCGGATGACCCACCACATCGCGCAGGGACTGGAGCTGCTGGGGCTGCTCATGCTGGGGGAGGGACGGCCGCAGGACGCCGTCGTGCACTTGGAGGAGTCCGTCACGCTGTGGCGCACGCGGGGATGGCACTCCTACCACGCCGCAGCGCTGGAATCGCTCGGTCGTGCGTATGAGCAGGTGGACCCGGTAGCCGCACGGCGGGCGTTCGCCGAGGCGCGCGAGGTGTACCTGCGCATCGGCGACACGGACCGGGCGGCGCGGGTACCGGCTTGAACAGTGGTTCCAGGTTCGCTCAAAGATCGCCCACGGTGCTCCCCCGAGAGTGGTGGCGTTGGTCAACGACGACCACGCAACACGAGGACAAGGGGGGAGACAACGGTGTTGTCACGGGTTATCAGGGTGTTCGCGCTGGTCGCGGCGCTGTTCGCCGTCACGTCCGGCGCTGCGGTCGCGACGGCCCAGGTGTCGGCGGCCGAGGAGTCGACGGCCGAGGCCGAGGCGTCACTGGGGGCCAAGGTCGCCGCGATCGCGAAGCGCGAGTTGGCGAACGAGGACCGCAACCACGAGAAGGGGGCGAACAACTGCAACTTCTACAGCGGCAAGGCCGGTTCGGGCTCGACGAAGGGCTGCCCGAAGGGGTGGCGGGCCGAGGCGTGGTGCGCGGACTTCCTCAAGTACGTGTGGAAGCAGGCGGGGGCCAAGACCTCCGGCATCACCCCGGCGGCCGCGAGCCTGTACGCGTACGGCAAGAACAACAAGACCTGGAACAGCGGGTCGAGCATCAAGGGCGTGAAGGTCGGTGACGCGGTGGTGTACGAGTTGAAGAACTCCGGCACCTGGGCCAGGCACGTGGGCATCGTGACGGGGGTGAGCACCAAGACCGGCAAGATCACGGTGATCTCGGGCAACAGCGGCGTGAACTCGAAGCAGGTCTCCAGCCGCACGTTCACTCCCGACGGCTCCGTCTCGGGGTACGCGTCCCCGGTTTCCTGAGCCGATCACCTCGGACCGGTGCCACGCCCCGTGGCGTGGCACCGGTCCGAGGTGCGGCAGGTGGGTGCGGCTCGGCCTGCGGTGGCGGCCGGGCCGCGTCACATCAGTAGTCCCGCCAGTACTTCATGCTCAAACCGCCACTGACCCTGACGGCGGTGTAGTAGGCGTATGCCCAGTTCCGGCACAGCTGTCGGTAGCTCCAGACGGTCCCGGGGTAGCGCTTAATGGCCGGGTAGGCGTTGCACGTGTAATCACGCAGCGTGGTGTAGAACACCGAATCGACGGCATGCTTCTTCGACTTGTCCCACGTCCTGGTCTTCAGGTAGATGATCCCGTAGCCGTAGTCGTGCATGTCGCAGGCGACTGCGAAGTTGAAGCCCTTGGGTCGGCTTCCGGTCGGTGACGTGCAGTTGTCATTGTTGACGCCGACGACCGCCTTGTTGCCCGGCGTCCTCTTCCACCGCGGCTGGAGCCCTCTGCCGCCGTACTCCATGGGAACCGGGCCCGCCCAGCAGCCGTTCCTGCCCCACAGGTACTGGGACGCGTACTTGCAGTGGGCTTGGAGCTCGGCCGTCGGAGCCTTGGTGGCGCTGCTCAGCTTCCCGGGCGCTGCGTAGGTGAGGGTCCACGCCCCTTCTGCCGGGGTGCTCAGCTGAGTGATGTTTCCCGCCGCGTCATAGGTGTAGGACGACGTGGCGACCGGTTCTCCGTCGATCCTGCGCAGGTCGTTGACCTGGCGAAGGCGCTTGGTGCTGTCGTAGGCGTAGCTGACGATCGTGATGGGCGCCGCATCTCCTGCCGCGTCGTGGACGATCTCCTTCAGTTGTCCCGCCACATCCCCGAACTGGGTCCCCGTGGCGGTCGTCGTCGTCGCGTAGCGGAGTACCGTCGAATCGCAAGCCGGTGAGCCGGTGCACGTGACTGCGGGATCATCGGCGGAGGCCATGCCGCTGACTCGCCCTTGAGCGTCATAGGTGATGGTCGTGGTGCCACCTTCCGCAGTCGTCACGCCTGTGATCAGGTACTCGGCCCCGACCCCGGTCCAGGTGCGCACGAGCCCGGTGTCCGCGGTGCCCTGCTCGGTGAACGTGCCGTCCGCGTTCTTGACGACGGTGCTGCCGTCCTCCGCGGTGAACGTGCCGGGCCTGGCCGGATCGGCGAGGTAGCGATTGGACTCCGTGCCGCTGGAGAGGTTGATCTGGACGTAGCCGTTGGCACTGAAGTCCTTCAGCCGGTCGCCCAGCATTCCGCCCAGCGGTTCCATCCGCCAGTGGGGCCCCAGTACGTTCTCGTTGGGGCGTGTCACGTCGACGCGCCGGCCCGCGCTGTGGCTGCGGGTGACGAGCAGGCCGGCTTCCGTCACGTCGGTGCCGCTGGTGACCCAGGCGCCGGTCTCCGGCTCCACGCGTCCCGGCCACTGGTCGGCCGGCGAGGGGCCGGGGTCGGCCGGATCGTCGCCTTCGCCGGGGATGAACGGGATGTCGGTGGTTACGGTGAGCGTGGGCGGAGTACCGAATTCCTCGGTGTTCTCGGACGAGGTGAAGACCCGGTAGTTGGCGGTCGCCGTTTCGGCCGGTGACTGGATCACTATGCCGTGGTTCTTCGCCGCACCGGCGGCCCAGTTGGTCACCATGCGGGTGAGGTCCCAGGTCATCCGGCCGCTGCCGCAGCTGCCGAGCTGGGATCCCTCGGTGCTCAGCGCTGCGTCCTCACCGGTGCTGGACGGCTGGGGCGTCCACGTCTGCGTCTCGGGGCTCCAGAAATCGGTGATCCTCCTCGCCTCAAGGCCCGCACCGACAGCGGTGCCGCACCGCGGGGCGTCCACGTTGGTGAGCTTGAGCTCGGCCTTGGTGGGCGTGGTGAGGCCGCGGGTGTCGAACTTGAGGTAGACGCGGGCTTTCTCGCCGTCGGCTTCGGTGCCCGCCTTGAGGTACTCACCGCTGACGTTGTTCCCGTCGAAGACGCTGTTGACGTCCGTGTCCCCGGTAAGGGGGAGGACGATCGACGGGTCGACGGTGACCGGGTAGACCGTCGCCGGGGAGGTGAGGAAGGACATCGCCGGCCGAAGCACCAGGGTCTTGCCGTCGGCGGTGTCCTGGACCTCCGAGGTGATGTCGCCGGTCTTGTCGGGGTGCATCGGTGACCCGGCGTCCCACATGGCGGCCTTGGAAGAGGCCACGATCACCTGGTCACCGTCGACGACCTGCAACCGGCCACCGCTCGTGCGCACGTCCGCGCCGACTGCCGTGACGGGCACCCTGACCTCGACCGGCGCCGCCGGACGTTCGCGCAGCACCAGGTCGAACCGCATGCCGGCCGGCAGGGCGGTGACCACCAGGTCTCCGCCCGCCCCGGCCACGTCCCGGTAGACCGCCTTATCGCCCTCGACCACGGGCCGCGGCAGCGCGCCGGGCCACCGCAGCGCCACTGACGTCCCGGGATGGAAACCGATCTCGGCGAACGGACCGGAGCCACCCGTGCTGAAGCGGACGTCCGGGCCGGCTGCCTTCGGGCGAAGCGCGCCGCCCGACTCGACCAACCGGGTGTCGACGTCCCGCCAGGTACCGTCCGCGGCCCGCACCCGCACCGGAGCAGCGGTGATGTCGGTGACGAACCGCCCGTCCGGGGTGACGGCGGTGACCGACGTCGCGGTGGTCCGCGACGGCAGGACGACCGGTTCACCCGAGCGCCGGCTCTGCTCAAGCGCTGCGTCCACCTCCGATACCGACGCGGTCGCCTCCGGGGCGACCGACAGGCCGGAAGCGGCCAGGACGGTCGTGGTGAGCGCGGACAACAGAAATCGCGATCTTGCTGACAACTCGTTCCCCCTCTGTCCGTGTCCGGATTTCCGTGATGCTCCGCAGCGGGACGTGAGGAAGACTTGGGCAATTCTTGAACGGGAACCGGCGAGGAGGTTCAGGGGTGGTGGCCAGTGCACTGGTGGTCGACCCCAGGCCCCAGTGGGCCGGGATTTCCTCGCTCGTACCTCGGGTCTCATCGGGGGCTTGGCCCGTATGCAGGCGTCGATGTCCACGTCAGGTGTCATAACTTCGGTTCTGTCGTTACAGACCTGCCCTCGCGCCGGCTGCGGCGCCGCTTCTCCACCTGCCGCACACCCACCCGCAGCTCCGCGGCGACCACCGCGGTCTTCTCGTCCCGGGCGAAGCGCTCACCGGCCCGCAGCCGGATGCGCTCCCGGGCCTGCTGTTGGCGGGGTGTCATGCCTCTACCCCGCGCATACCTCATCCACCCGACATATCGCGACGATCAAGGGCGGACTCGACGCCACGATCGGGTCACATGGATTCCACGTCCGTGTCAGAGTCGCCCGAAATACTTGCTGCCCGACGCACCCGGGTCCGTGGAGTGGTAGAACTCCCGAACCGACTGGAGGAACTGCTGGCGGGTGATGCGTTCGTCCTCGTCCTCGTCCAGATCCGTGAACACCTCCACCGCCTCGGGTGCGGTAGTACCCCAGACCTCCCGCAGGAACCTGCCGAACTCCTCCTTGCTGATCATGTCGTCGGCGTCCGTTCGCCGAAACCAGTCCTTCCGGGAGTTGTCGGCTGCGATGAGTGACCACGCGCCCGGCAGGACCGACGTCAACCGCGTAGTCGTGATCTGCGGTGGTGGTGCCTGCCGAACCGGCACGGGGCGCGGGGTGGGCCGCAGCGAGGTGCTCTCACCGTGGTTGGCGGCGGGTCTCGGCGTGGTGCAGGACGAGGACGGCCACGATGATCGCGGTGACCCGGCGTGGGCAGCGGCGCAGCTCGACCGGCATTCCGCCCATGTGACCAACAGCACCAGGGGCGCACCGCTTGACCCGGTGGGGCCGGTGGCGCCGGACCACCCCCGCTCGCGCGGGGAAGACGATGCAACCCGCTCGTCGATCTGATAGCTGTAGGGACCACCCCCGCTCGCGCGGGGAAGACCTCCCAGGTCTGACGGGCCGCGAAGTTCACCTTGGACCACCCCCGCTCGCGCGGGGAAGACTTGAGCCGGGACTCCGCGTCGCGGGTGGTGTCCGGACCACCCCCGCTCGCGCGGGGAAGACACGGACGGGCCGTGCGTGACGTGCCACGTGAACGGACCACCCCCGCTCGCGCGGGGAAGACGTCACCGGAGTTCCGTTCAGCTCGCCCATGGCGGGACCACCCCCGCTCGCGCGGGGAAGACCGACCGCCGCCGGGCAGTCGCGACGCGTGCGGGGGACCACCCCCGCTCGCGCGGGGAAGACATGGCCGGGTTCCGCGAGCGTGTGCGCGCGGTCGGACCACCCCCGCTCGCGCGGGGAAGACGTCACCGGAGTTCCGTTCAGCTCGCCCATGGCGGGACCACCCCCGCTCGCGCGGGGAAGACCGACCGCCGCCGGGCAGTCGCGACGCGTGCGGGGGACCACCCCCGCTCGCGCGGGGAAGACATGGCCGGGTTCCGCGAGCGTGTGCGCGCGGTCGGACCACCCCCGCTCGCGCGGGGAAGACGACCGGGCGTGGCGGGAGTTCTGGCACTGCGCCGGACCACCCCCGCTCGCGCGGGGGAAGACTTGCGCCCCGACGAGTGGGCCGACGACAACGTGGGACCACCCCCGCTCGCGCGGGGAAGACACTTCTTGACCAGGCACAATATAGGCCCGATCGTCGTTTTTCTTTCAGTTTGTCCGCCTGGAGTCTGCTCCGGTGAGGCGACGTCACACCAGAGCACTGGCCGACGACTTATGATTTGGTCACCGGATGGTGGGATGTCCTGTCGAGCGGCAGACGGACGCGAAATACCAGGTCACCGGCCCGATAATCCGGTGTCAATGCGGTACAGGTCGCACCGGGGGCACGCTCAGCACCGCGCCGGACCGCGTTCCTGTCCCGCCGGGCGGGCAGGGGGCGTGCGGCCGTTGTGGACGGTGCGCCGCCCGCCCATTCCCCCGTCGGGCCCGTGGTGCCCGGCGATTCCTCCCAGCCGCAAATCAGGTCTCGACCCGCGGCGGAACCAGCAGGCGCGGTGCCGTTGACGCGTTGCGGGGCAGCGACCTGTTCCTGTGCGGGCGCGTGTCCCACGAGGCGTTCGCGCGTGCCTGGTCCGGCAACACCGATGAGTACGCCGAACTGCTGCACCGCATGCCCAAGGTGGTGGCCACCACCCGCGCTGGGGGAACGCGCGCGTGATCGAGGGACGTGGCCGCGCCCAAGCAGTGGCCGGGCAAGGACATCGTGGTGTACGGCAGCTTCACCGTCCGGCCCGGTGAACCTGACCTACGCGCCCGGCGGCATCTAGGGTGATCCACATGGGTGGTTACACGGACGCCGAGGGCAAGACGCTGCGCACGGCCGTCTACGGCGCGATGGTCCTCGTCTCGGTCGCCGACGAGGGGGAAGTGGACCGCGAGAGCCACGCCGGCATCCGGGCCATGGCCATGTTGCCGCCGGCGGTTCGCGGTGCGGTGGACGCGGGTGCGCCCGAGTTGCCGGCGGGTTCGATGGCCGACGTGGAGATCGGTGTGCTGGAGGCGTTGCGCGAGTCCGTCGCGCTGGTGTCCGCGCGGTCGACCGCGGAGGCGCAGGCGTTCGCGAACGCGGTCGTGGCGATGTGCCGGGAGGTCGCCTCGGCCGACGGGCGTGTCGGTCGGGCGGAGAACGCGGTGCTGGACAAGGTGCGGGCCGCGCTCACGACGGCACGGTGAAGCGGGCGGTCGGCCCGTGGCGCGCTGGACACCCCGCGGACACCGCCTTGGCTGCCGGCAGGAGCGTGCCGTAGACCTTCAGCCTCCTCGCGGCTGGGCGGCGGCGCCCGGAACAGCCACCGGCCGCCCACCGCGACGGTCACCAACCACCCGGTCACACCGGGCGCGGTAGTTCTCGCGGGCACGGGAGAGCCGGGTTCGCCCGCTGTTCACGCGGCGACCCCCGCGTGGCGAGGACTCACGCGGGGGTCGCTCTCGGAGGGCGCGCCTACGCCGCCCGCCACAGGGCGGGGACGTTCGGCGGCTCCCAGCCCGGCTGGGCCAGGTGCGCCTGGAGGCACACGTACCCGGCACCGCCGTAGGTGACCTGGTCGCCTGCCACGTAGTTGGTGCCCGACGCCCACGTGCCGCCCGGCTGGGACGGGGTGGTGGTGGTCGTCGTCGTGGGGTTGGTGCTGCTCTGCGGCACGTTCAGCACGAAGTCGAACGCCGCCTCCCGGCCGCTCCCGACGCTGCGCACCGTCATCAGCAGCCGCGGGTCGAAGATCGTGTCGGTCTGGTTGCGCGGTTCGCCGGGGAAGTACAGCTGCGTGGTCAGCACCGGGCGGCCGGGGGCCTGCACCTTCACGTGGATGTGCCGCGTCCGCCCCGGGTACAGGCCCGGCACGATGGTGGACAGGGTGAAGGCGCCGTTGGCGTTGGTGAACTGGTGGCCGCGGAAGCGGAAGCCCGTGTTGTCGTACACGCCGTTGACGTCGGCCTGCCAGAAGTCCAGCAGGGCGTTGGCGATCGGCTGGCACGCCAGGCCGAACACGTAGCCGGTCACGGTCAGGCGGGTGCCGGGCGTGCCGGCGTCGACCAGTGACGTGCGGCGGGGCGAGTTCGGCTTGAAGTACGGGCCCTCGGTCTGCGGCGGCGTCGGGTCGTCACCGTCGTCGCACATGGGCGTCGGCTCCAGCAGACCGCCTTCCTGGCCGACGGTGCGGGCCAGGGCGGGCACGCCCATCATCGCGACGGGCAGCGCCACGCCGGCCGCGACCGCGGCGCGCAGCACCGATTTACGGCTGAACCGGCGCTCGTCGGTGCCGTCCGCGGATGCATCCATGACTGCTCCTCGTGGGGGCGTTGTTCGGGGATCACCTCGAACCTACGAGGGCCGCTCACCTGCGGACGATGGACGGAACCGGCCCGTCGTGGTGATCCTCGGGGGCGCTGTTGCCAGGTGTTAACGGTCGTCGGCGACGCGGCGGAAGCCGCCCGGGCTCATGCCGGTCTCGCGGCGGAAGAACCGGCAGAAGTAGGCCGGGTCGGCGAACCCGACCCGGGCCGCGACCTGCCGCACGGCCAGGTCCGTCTTGGCCAGCAGCCGCTTGGCCTCGCGCGTGCGCGCCTCCCGGACCAGCGCGGACGGGGTGCGCCCGGTGGCCGCCTTGACCACCTCGGTCAGGTAGCCCGGGGTCACGCCGATGCGCTCCGCGTAGGCCCGCACGGACCACAGCCCGTGGTCGGTGCGGTCGGCCAGCCGGGCGAACTCGCCGGCCACCGCCCCGGCGGGCGCGGGCGCGGCGGCGGGGGTCGCGGACAGCCGGCCGGCGCGCACCACCAGCACGTGCAGCAGGGCGCGCAGCACCGACCCCGCGCCGTCGGCGCCGCGCCGGTACTCCTCCTCCAGCTCGGCCAGCAGCCCCAGCATCCGGTGGTGGGCGTGCTCGTCGGGCGTCAGCCACGGCCGCCCGCTCAGCCGGCGCAGCAGGTCGCGGTCGGCGGGGTGGTCGAGCAGGAAGTCGTCGGTGAACAGCACGACGAAACCGTCCAGGCCGCGCACGTCGACCCAGTGGTGCACCTGGCCGGGCGAGATGACGCACAGGTGCGGCGGCGCCAGCTCCCAGCGGGCCAGGTCGACCACGTGCGCGCCGGTGCCGTCGGTGACGTAGACGATCTCGTGGAAGGTGTGCCGGTGGGGGAACGCCGCCCGCGACATCGGGCCCATCGCGTCGAACGTGCCCACGGCGAACGGCGGCGCGTCGGGCACCGGCACCTCCAGCCGGTGCATCGGCAGCTCGCCCTCGCGCGGTGCCTGGCAGGGGGTTCCCGGTAACACGGTGGTGCCGCGCATCGTCGAAGGTCCTCTCCGGGGAATGAGGTCCAGACCAATTATCGAATCTTCACCTTGCCACGCCGGGTGCCGGCGCGGAACGCGTCGAACGGCTGGAGGCGTTCACTGACCCTCCGTCATTGCACATGAGCAGAAAGTTACGCTGTGTCGTCAACCCGGACACGACCTCGACCGGCGGGCTTCCGGTCGGGTGCTCCTTCGCGACGCGGCAGGGACGGAGCCGCCCTCCAGGTGGCGCCGCTCGACGCCCACCGCGCCGCTCTGCGCGCGCGACGCCGGACCGCGGGTGGTGGGCCGGGCGCCGGGCGGCTACCTGGCGGCGGAGCGGGAGCCGGGCCGCGTCAACGCCGGGGTCGCCCCGGTCGACGCGCTGCCGGGCGGCCTCGGGACGCGGTGACGCCTCGCGGTGGGGCTTCCCGGCGTGCTTCCTGCCGGGCTGGTGCTCCGCCCCAGTGGGCGGGGTGCGCCAGACCGGCGGGCAGGCGGGTCGACCGGTCGCCGCGGGCCGAGTCGAGCTGGGCCTGGGTGAGGTAGAACGCGCCGGTCAGGTCCGCGCCGGACAGGTCGGCCCCGCGCAGGTCGGCACCGGTGAAGTCGACCAGCCGCAGGTCGGCGCCCGCCAGGTTCGCGCCGATCAGGTAGGCGCCGCGCAGGCCGTGCGCGCGCATCCCCGCCCCCCGCAGGTCCTTGCCGACCAGGTCGGCGCCCCGGCGGTCGCGGCCCTTGCCCCGCACCAGCCCGCTGGCCCGGAGCAGCAGCTCGTTGACCCGGCCCCAGTGCGGGTCGAGGTCCAGCGCCAGCAGCTCCCGCGGGGTGCCGCCGGCCAGGCCGGCCAGCTCCGCGCGCAGCCGCTCGGCCTCGGCGTGCACCGGTCGGGCGGGCGCGAGCGCGAGCGTGGCGGTCAGGTACCACTGCAGCTCGTGCAGCCTGCGCACCACCGGGAACACGTCGAACATCGCACCGGCCGACGCCGGGTCGTCGCGCCAGTCCACCCCGCCGAAGGTCACCCGGGAGACCTGCTGGCCGGCGCCGAAGCAGTCGTAGACCGTGCAGCCGGTGAAGCCGCGGTCGCGGAGCCGGGCGTGGATGCCGCAGCGGGAGTCCGCGCCCAGGTTCGGGCACGGCGTGCGGGCGGGCTTGTCGATCGCGAAGTCGCTGGACCTGGCGAACGCCGGGACCACGCAGCACAGGCCGAAGCAGCGCGAGCAGTCGGCGCGCAGGTCGGTCGGGTGCGGCTCGGTCGGGTGCGGCTCGGTCCCGCTCATGCGCTCAGCGTGTCCAGGATCTGCTGGCCGTACTTGGCCAGCTTGTTCTCGCCCACGCCGTTGACGGTGCCCAGTTCGGCCAGCGTGCTCGGCCCGGACGAGGCGATCTGCCGCAGCGTCGCGTCGTGGAAGATCACGTAGGCCGGGACGCCCTGCTCCTTCGCCGTCGCCGCCCGCCACGCGCGCAGCCGCTCGAACACCGGCGTCGCCTCGGCGGACAGCTCCACCTGCGGCGCGGCGCCCTTGGCGGTCCTGGTCGCCCTGACCCTGGCGGCGCGCTCGGGCTCGCGGCGCATCGGCACCTGGCGGCCCTGGAACAGCACCTCGTCGCTGCCCGGCGTGGTGACCAGGGTCGAGTACTCGCCCTCCACGGCCAGCAGGCCCTGCGCGAGCAGCTGCCGCACCACGCCGCGCCAGCCGCTCTCGTTCAGCTCGGTGCCGATGCCGAACACCTTGAGCTGGTCGTGGTCGTGCTGGATGACCTTCGCGGTCTTGCGCCCGAGCAGGATGTCGATGATCTGCCCGGCACCGAACTTCTGCCGCCGCTCGTTGCGCAGCCGCACGATCGTGGACAGCACCTTCTGCGCGGCGATCGTGCCGTCCCACGTCTCCGGCGGGTTCAGGCAGGTGTCGCAGTTGCCGCAGGGCTCGGCGGGCTGGCCGAAGTAGTTCAGCAGCTGCACGCGGCGGCACTCGACCGCCTCGCACAGCGCGAGCATCGCGTCCAGGTGCGCCATGAGCCGGCGGCGGTGCGCCAGGTCGCCCTCGGAGTCGTCGATCATCTTGCGCTGCTGCACCACGTCCTGGAGGCCGTAGGCCAGCCACGCGGTCGACGGCAGCCCGTCCCGCCCGGCGCGCCCGGTCTCCTGGTAGTAGCCCTCGACGGACTTGGGCAGGTCGAGGTGGGCGACGAAGCGCACGTCCGGCTTGTCGATGCCCATGCCGAACGCGATGGTGGCGACCATCACCAGGCCGTCCTCGCGCAGGAAGCGGGACTGGTTGCGCGCGCGGGTCTCCGAGTCCAGGCCGGCGTGGTAGGGCAGCGCCTGGACGCCGTTCTGGGTCAGGAACTCGGCGGTCTTCTCGACCGAGTTGCGCGACAGGCAGTAGACGATGCCCGCGTCGCCGGCGTGCTCGGTGCGCAGCAGTTCGAGCAACTGCTTCTTCGGCTCGTTCTTCGGCACGATGCGGTACTGGATGTTGGGGCGGTCGAAGCTGGCCACGAAGTGCCGCGCGTCCTGGAGCTTCAACCGCTCCGCGATCTCCGCGCGCGTCGCCTCGGTGGCGGTCGCGGTGAGCGCGACGCGCGGCACGTCCGGCCAGCGCTCGTGCAGGTGGGACAGCGCCAGGTACTCGGGCCGGAAGTCGTGGCCCCACTGCGACACGCAGTGCGCCTCGTCGATCGCGAACAGCGCGATCTTGCCGCGGTCGAGCAGCCGCGCGGTCTGCTCGGTGCGCAGGCGCTCGGGCGCGAGGTAGAGCAGGTCCAGCTCGCCGGCCAGGAACTCGGCCTCCACCATGGCCCGCTCGTCGGGGAACTGGGTGGAGTTGAGGAAGCCCGCGCGCACGCCGAGGTCGCGCAGCGCGTCCACCTGGTCCTGCATCAGCGCGATCAGCGGCGAGACGACCACGCCCGTGCCCTCGCGGACCAGGGAGGGGACCTGGTAGCACAGCGACTTGCCGCCGCCGGTGGGCATGAGCACGAGCGCGTCACCGCCCGCCACGACGTGGTCGACGATCTCCTGCTGGTCCCCGCGGAAGGAGTCGTAACCGAAGACCCTTCGCAGCACCTCTTGCGAAGCCATTGCCCGATCCTAACGAGACCCGCCGACAGCCCTTCCCCGGCGACCCCGGAACACGTGTTCGCGGTGCCACGCGAAGTAGCCGGCCGACCGCTCGTGGTGCGCCCCCACCACGCGCCCGGCCAGTGCGCGCAGCTCCGGCAGGTCGTCGGCGGAGACCAGCACCGCACCACGCTCGTCGACGGCGAGGTAGCCCAGCTCGTAGAGCCGGTCGCAGCCGAGCGAGCACGCGAGCATCGCGACGTTGCGCAGGTCGCCGCGCTCGGCCGGGTCGCACCGCGCCCGCGGCTTCACGTGCGCGGCGACCAGCAGGTCCACCGGCAGCAGCCGCCCGCACAGCGCGCACCGCGCCTCGGCGACGTCCCCGACCAGCAGCCGCCGCAGCCACGCCTGCTCCCGCCGGTAGGTCGCCGACGCCGTCCCGTCGAACACCGCGAAGCGCGGCTGATCCACGGAGAGCCCGACCCGCCGCCACAGCGCCGCGTGGTCGACCCCCGCGAGGTGGACGTCCCGCAGCACGCCCAGCGCCCGCTCCCGCACCGCCACGTCGCCCAGCAGCTCGGCGGCCCGCGCGGTGAACCCGGCCCGGGACCGCACGTCGGCGGCCGTCGGCTCCCCGGTCAGCCCGTGCCGCTCCCACAGCGCGGGCGCCGACCCCAGGTGCCAGAACGGGTACTGCGGCGTGACGCGGTTGTCGCGGTGGCCGAACTCGCGCAGCAGCTCGCCCACGGGCTCGCGGAACTCCGCCCACTCGAACAGCCGGTCGTGCCCGCGCACGAGCTGCCCGATCGCCCACACCAGCGCCAGCGGCTTGTGCCGCGCCGGCCGCCCGTTCCGCCGGTACCTGACCAGCGTCTCCAGCACCCGGACCAGGTCGCCCCCGTCCCACCGGCCGGGGCCGGCGAGCGGCCACACCACGTCCGGCGCGTTGCCCCCGCGCTCCACCGCCATGCGGCACACCGTGCCAGAACGCGTGCCCCGGCGTTGCGGCTACGCTCCGGAAGGTGGCCTACACCGACGTGCGCAGGCAGGACGTGTTCCGGGCGTTGGCGCTGTACGACGAGCTGGGCGGCGAGGCGTTCCGGCGGCGCTTCGGCTACGGCGAGGCGCGCCGGTTCCTGCTGGTCCACGACGGCCGCGAGTACGACTCCAAGGCGGTCGTCGGAGTGGCCCACGGGTTCCTCGACGGCCGGGGACCGCTCGTCCCGGGCGATTTCAGCGGCGGCGCCGCGCACGCCGTCCGACACCTGCGCGACCTCGGGTTCGAGGTGCGTGACCGCGCGGTGTCGGTGGTCGAAGTGCGCGATCGTCCCGCGCCGGTGGTCGAGGCGCGCGACCGCGCCGCGCCGGTGGTCGAGGTGCGCGATCGTCCCGCGCCGGTGGCCGAGGCGCGCGACCGCGCCGCGCCGGTGGCCGCGGAGGCGTTCCTGGCCGGCCTGCTCGCCGTCCACCGGGACCGCGCCGCGGCGATCGCGCTGCTGTGGGCCGTCGGTCGGGCCGCCGAGGAGGACCGGCCGCGGCTGCACCCGTGGAGCGCGCTGGACGGGCTCGGGCGGGTGCTCGCCGAGCACGGGGCCGCGGCCGGGCCGGAGCGGGTGTGCCGCGGGCTGGAGCAGCCGGACCTGTGGGTGGTGGAGCCCGGCGGCACGGGGTTCGCCGCGCCGCCGCACGACCGGCTGCGGCACGACGTGGCCTTCCGCACCCAGGCGGTCAACGCGCTGCGCTCCCGGCTGCTCGACGACGTCGAGGACCAGCGGGACCTGCTGGTCGACCTCGGCCTGGACGAGCTGGCGACGGCGAGCGGGTCGGTGCGCACGGCGTCGCGGCCGGGCCGGCGCGAGCGCACCGGGTCGGTGGTCGCCCGCGAGCGGTCGGTGGCGGCCGCGGTCAAGCGGTGGCACGACCACCGGTGCCAGTTCTGCGGCACCCGGATGAGCACCGCGTTCGGCTACTGCAGCCAGGCCGCCCACATCCGGGGCCTGGGCCGGCACGGCGGACCGGACGAACCGGCCAACGTGCTGTGCCTGTGCGCCAACTGCCACGTCGAGTTCGACAACTTCGCCCTCTACGTCGACGAGGACGGCGTGGTGCGCCGGGTCCGCGACCGGTCGTCGGTCGGGGAGCTGCGCCGGCACCCGGAGCACGCCGTTGACGAACGACACCTGGCGTACCACCGCGAACTGTGCGTGATCGGCCCGCCACCCGCGTAGCGTGGCCCCATGGGGGAACTGGACGCGATCGAAGCCAAAGCGCTCGCCACCGGCCTGCGGAAGCTGGTCGAGCAGGCCGCCGGTCTGCTGGGGGACGGGGCGGACCCGCCGTTGACCGCCCGGGTGCGCGACCACCTCGGCTGCGAGCTCGCCGACGTCGTCTCGGTGGCCACGCGGTTCGAGGTGTGGGAGCACGTCAACGTCCAGCGGGGCGTGGACGCCTACCTCGCCGCGCACTCGCCGGACGCCGAGTGGTTCGGGGTGACCGGCCAGCACCGCGGCCACGAGGACGTCCTCGGCATGCTCTTCGCCGCCCGCCAGGGCATCCCGTACGGCCTGGGCGCCGCGGACTACGCGACCACCGCCACCGGTCCCGACGAGACCGTGGACGTCGTCCAGCTCGGCCTGGTGCCGACCACCGCCCCGGACGGCACGCCGGTCCTGGTCGCCGTGCGCGGTGGCACCGACTTCGGGCCGCCGATGTGCCGGCTCGAAGTGCTCTCCGCCCGGCGCGCGGCGGCGCGCGAGGTCGGGGCCGAGGTCGAGCGGCTGATGCGCGAGCACGACGCGTTCCGCCGCAAGGTGCTCTCGTTCGGCGTGAGCGAGCACCGGGGCAACGAGCTGCTGTCCTTCCTGCCCCGCCCGACCCTCGACGCGGCCGACGTGGTGCTGCCGGACGGGGTGCTGGAGTCCATCGAGCAGCACGTCGTCGGGATCGCCGAGCACGCCGACCGCCTGCTCGCCGCCGGGCAGCACCTCAAGCGCGGGCTGCTGCTGCACGGCCCGCCCGGCACCGGCAAGACCCACACCGTCCGCTACCTGATGGGCAGGCTGCGCGACTGCACGGTCATCCTGCTCACCGGCCAGGCCATGCGGCTGATCGGCAACGCCGCCGCGCTGGCGCGCCGCCTCCAGCCGTCCATGGTGGTGGTCGAGGACGTGGACCTGATCGCGATGGACCGCGGCTTCGCGGGCGGCCCGACCAACCCGCTGCTGTTCGCCCTGCTCGACGCCATGGACGGGGTGGGCGCGGACGCCGACGTGACCTTCGTGCTCACCACCAACCGCGCCGACGAGCTGGAACGCGCGCTCGCCGACCGGCCGGGGCGGGTGGACCTGGCCGTGGAGGTGCCGCGGCCCGACGCCGAGGGGCGCCGCCGCCTGCTGGAGCTCTACGGGCGCGGCGTCGACTTGCGGGCCGACCTGGGGCCGGTGGTGGAGGCGACCGAGGGCGTGACGGCGTCGTTCATCAAGGAGCTGCTGCGCCGGGCCGTGCTGGGCGCGGTGCGCGCGGGTGGCGGGGGCACGCCGGTGGTCGGGGACGAGCTGGTCGCCGTCGCGCGCGAGATGGTCGAGCAGCGCGACTCGCTGACCGGGGTCCTGCTGGGCGGGGCGCCGAGCGCCGCCGGGCCGGTCGGCGCGGGTCCGGCTCCGGGGCCGGGGCCGGTGACGGGGCCGGTGACGGGGGTCGCGGCGGTGCCCGGCCTGGCCCCGCCCCCGAAGCACCCCCGGTCCTGACCGCGTACGTCGACGGGCGCAGCCGGGAGAGCCGCTCCCCGCCCGACGCGGCGACACCGCGCCGGGCGGCACGCTGCCGGGCATGAAACCGCCCGCGCGCAAGTCGTGGCTGCTGCTGCACGTGATCTCCTCGGTGGGCTGGCTGGGCGTCACCGTCGCGAACCTGGTGCTCGCCCTGTCCGCCTTCACCGCGCCCCACCTCTACCAGGCCATGGCGCTGCTCGGCGACCGCGTCGTCCTGCCGCTGGCCCTCACCGCGCTGGTCACCGGCCTGGTGCTGTCGCTGGGCACGAAGTGGGGCCTGGTCAAGCACAAGTGGGTGCTCGCCAAGTTCGTCGTGACCGTCGTCGCGGTGGCGGCCACCACCTTCTCCCTGCGCGGCACCCTGCACGACGCCGCCGCCGGGGTGCAGGGCGCGGGCGTGAGCGCGCTGTCCGCGTCGTGCGTGTCGCTGGCCCTCTACACCTTCGCCACGGTCATCTCGGTGTTCAAGCCGTGGGGCCGGACGCGCTGGGCGTGAGGTCGGCGCGCCTGCGCGCCACGTCCGCCGCCAGCTCCGCCGGGTCGCACGCGGCCAGGTGGTCGCGCACCGCGGCGTGCGGGAACCGGAACCCCTCGACCAGCAGCAGGCGGTCGCGGGCGGACTGGAGCAGCGCCCGGCGGCGCGGCGGCAGCTCCTCCAGGGCCAGGGGACGGGCCAGCAGCTCGGCCACCGGGTCGAGCGGGCGGTTCGCGACCGGCGTCACGGCCAGCCCGACCAGCAGCCCGGTCGCCGGGCCGAGCGCCGCCGGGTGCACCTCGGCGCCCGCCAGCGCGGCCAGCCCGGTGCCCGCCAGCCCGGCCAGGGGCAACCAGCGCAGGCTCCCGGCGACCGGCCGCCCCAGGCCCGCCCACACCGCGGTCAGGCCGCCGACCAGCACCCCCGCCACCGCGCCGACCGCGAGCCCGGTGCCCAACCCGGTCAGCAGGGCGGCCGACGGCCCGGTCAGCACCATCACCCCGGCCGGCGCCAGCGCGCACACCACCGTCCAGTAGCGGTCCCGCGTGCCGGCGTACGCCACGGCCAGCGCCACCAGCACCACCAGGGCGAACGCGACCGCCGCGGGCCAGCGCGCCACCTGCCCGCCCAGCCACGCGCCCAGCGCCGCCACCCCGCCGAACCCGGCCGCGCCGGCGGCGAAACCCGCCACCGCCCACCGCGTCCCGCGCCGCGAGCCGGGCACCGCGAAGTCGCCGCCGGGCACCAGGACCGCGGCCACCGCGGCGAACGCGCCGGGCACCACGCCCAGCCGCACGCCGACCACGAAGCACAGCGCCGTCGCGCCACCGGCCAGCGCGGCGGGCGCGGCCCGCCGGAACACCCGCCGCACCGCCGCCTCGCCGACGAAGTCCAGCCACACCTCCCGGTGCGGCAGCCGGGCCCGCGCCACCAGGTCCCGCTGCCGCTGGGCGACCCGCGCCAGGAACCGCAGCGCGCGCACCACCCGCTCGGGCCGCCCGGACCCGCGCGCGGCCGACTCGACCAGGTAGGTGTCCACGACGCCCCGATACTCCGCCCGGCCCGCCCGGTAGCCCAGGGCCAGCAGCCCGAACGCCAGCGGCGTGCGCACCTCGTCCCACAGCTCCGGGTCCTTGTGCAACGCCTCCCGCAGCCCGTCCAGCCGCGGCTCGCACGCGGTGATCAGATCCTGCACGTCGTTGCGCCGCAGCGGTTCCACCTGGACCACCTCGTGGCGGGGCAGCCGCCGGTGCGCGCCGCCGGCCGCGCCGCACAGCACGACCGGTCCCAGCTTCAGCGCCGCCACCCGGTCGACGCACTCGGCGCGGTCGGCCTCGGGCAGCTCGTCGAGCCCGTCGAGCAGCCACGCCACGCCGTGGTCGCGCAGCCACCGCCGGACGACCCGCGGCGCGATCCGGTACCGGTCGGCCACCGCGCGCAGCAGCCACTCGCCGAACTCCTCGGCCGGCCGCCACCCGCCCAGGTCCACCACCACCGGCACCGGGCGCAGCGGGTCCTGCCGGGCCGCCTCCAGCAGCCGGCCGGCCAGCTCCAGCAGCAGCGTCGTCTTGCCCGCGCCCGGCTCGCCGACCACCACCAGCGCGGTGCGCGGGCGGGCGGGCAGGCGCGGCCCGACCTCGGGCGCCACGCCGACCTTGCGCCGCACCTCCCCGGCCAGCGACCCGTCGAGCCGGTCCCGGACGAACCGCTCCACGCGCTCCAGGGCCGCGGCCCGGTGGGCGGGGTGCGCCGGGCGCCCGCGCAGCAGCAGCGCCCGCAGCGGTTCCCACGCCGCCAGGCCCGCGGTGACCGCGGACAGCAGCGCGAGGGCGGGCCACAGCCAGGTGGTGTACGGGCCGAGCACGCGCGGCGCGGAGCCGCCGGTGGCCGTGTTGACCGCGATCGGCACCAGCACCAGGCCCGTCACGCCGCCCGCGGTGACCAGCGCGGTGAGGCGCGACGCGCGGGCGAGCCGTCGGGTGTCCATGCGCTCCTCCCACCGGGTCGCGAACGACGGTAACGACGTTCGCGACCCGGTGGTAGGAGAGTTCCCGTGGTCAGGGGGTCACGCAGCGTGCCCGGTCAGGACCGCAGGAAGTCCACCAACAGGCGGTTCACGGCGGCGGGCCGTTCGAGGTAGCCGTAGTGCCCGGCGTCGGCGACCTCCTCGTACCGCGCGCCGGGGATGGCGTCGGCGACCTCGCGCGCCAGGTGCGGCGGCAGCACCCGGTCGTCGGCGAAGCCCACCACCAGGCACGGCACCCGGATGCCCCGGTACGCCGGCAGCCGGTCCTCGTGCTCGTCCATCCCCATCTGCGCGCGGACGCCCTTGGAGATGGTCGAGCCGGAGAACTCGAAGACGTCCAGCCAGTCGCCCACGCCGTCGCCGCGCAGCGTCGCGGGGGACAGGTTGAGCACGGCGCTCACCGCCGCGTAGTAGCGGCCCGGCAGGGTGATGCCCTGGTCGTGCAACGCGCGCTCGCCCCGGGACAGCGCGGTCTGCAGCGGGTCGTTGCGGCCCGCGGTCGCCAGCAGGACGGCCTTGTCGACCAGCTCGGGGTGCGCCAGCGCCAGCTCCTGCACCACGCGCGCGCCCAGCGAGGTGCCCACCACGTGCGCGCGACCGCCGAGGGTCTTGATCAGCGCCGCCGTGTCGCCGACCAGGTCCTCGATCACCATGCCGGACGCGCACTCGTCGGTCGGCGGGATGCCCCGGTTGTCGAAGGTGGCGACCCGGAAGCCGGCGGCGCGCAGCGCGGGCACCTGGTGCGCGTGCCACACCCGGCCCGGGCTGCCGGTGCCCATCACCAGCACGACGAGGTCGCCCTCGCCCTCCACGTGGTAGTTGAGGTTGATCCCGTTCAGCGCTGCGACCGGCATGGCGGCAGGCTACTGATCACGCCGGTGCGGACGCCACGGCGCACCGCGGGGAACCGGTGGGACCGCGGGTCGGGGCGGCGACCACGGGCGAGGCCGGCCGGGAACGGCCGGGGCTGCGACCGGCCGGACCCCGGGCCCGCCGCACCTCGCGCCGGCCGGTGCGGTCCGACCGCCCTCAGCGCGGCCCGTGAGCCGACCACTCGATCGCCGGGCACCGGTCCATCACCACGTCCAACCCCGCCGCCGTCACCCGCTCGTACGCCGCCTCGTCGACCACGTCGAGCTGGAACCACACCGCCTTCGCCCCGATCTCCACCGCCTGGTCCGCGAACTCCCCGGCGGCCTCCGAGCGCCGGAAGACGTCGACCACGTCGACCGGGAACGGGATGTCGGCCAGCGACGCGTACCCCTGCTCGCCGTGCACGACCTCCGCGTCCGGGTGCACCGGCACGATCCGCTTGCCGCGCTGCTGGAGGAACTTCGCCACCCCGTAGGCGGCGCGGGCGGGGGAGTTGGACAGGCCCACGACGGCCCACGTCCCGCCGGTGGCCAGCACGCGGCGGATCTTCTCGGGGTCGCCCCACGGTTCGCTCATGCCACCAGCCTAGGTCGCCCGGTCCGGGCCGCCCGACGTGAACTTAATTCGCGTTACTCTCGCCCCAGCCGCCGCGCACCCGCCGAGAGGACGTCTAGATGCGCGCCACCCGAACAGCCCTCGCCGTCACGCTGCTCGCCCTGCTCGCCCCGCCCACCGCGCGGGCCGCGGACACCCCGGTCTACCTCCAGAGCGCCACCACCGGCCTCAACGCCGGCGCCTCGGGCACCACCGTGCTC
Organism: Saccharothrix syringae; assembly: GCF_009498035.1. Taxonomy (NCBI): domain Bacteria; kingdom Bacillati; phylum Actinomycetota; class Actinomycetes; order Pseudonocardiales; family Pseudonocardiaceae; genus Saccharothrix; species Saccharothrix syringae. Next base: position 9,108,440 of record NZ_CP034550.1, on the reverse strand, counting down.
CAGCGCCGGCCCAAGGGCGACGAGGACCACCAGCAGTGGACCTGGTCCGGCCGCACCCTGCGCGAGGGCACCCGGTGCCTCGGCCGCAGCGGCGACCAGGCCGTGACGCTGCCCTGCGACAGCGCCGACGCGCAGTGGGACGTGCTGCCCGACGGCGACCGCCACCGGCTCAAGGTGCCGGGCGCGGACCGCTACCTCGTCGCGAGCGGCACCGACCAGGTGCGCGTCGGCACCGGCGCCGACCTGTGGTACCTCACCCCGGTCTCGCCCGCGCTCACGCCCGCGCCGCCGGAGGGCGAGCGGCGGCTGGACCAGGTCACCTTCCTCACCGCGCACAACGCCTACGCCAACGGCGTGGACGGCGGCTTCGCCCCGCCGTTCGTCAACCTCGCGCCCAACCAGGCGCGCGGCATCGGGCAGCAGCTCGCCGACGGCGTCCGCGGCTTCCAGCTCGACGTCCACCACACCCCCGACGGCGCGATCCTGTGCCACAACAGCTGCACGCTGGTCAGCAGGCCGGTCGCGCTGTGGGTGGACGTCCAGCGCGTGGTGGACTTCCTGCGCGCCAACCCGACCGAGTTCGTCACGATCTTCCTGGAGGACTACGTCCCGGCCGAGGTGCTGCGCGCCGAGCTGGACCGGGTCGACGGCCTGGCCGACGTCCTGTTCCGGCCCGACCGGGCGGGCGTGCGGACCAACGGCTGGCCGACCCTGAACACCCTGCGCGCCACCAACAAGCGCCTGCTGATCTTCACCGACCACGCCCGCTCGGACGACGCCGTGCCGCGCGACGGCTTCGGCGTGATGTACCAGCCGGAGTGGACCGTGGAGAACTACTGGTCGATGGGCCCGGGGGTGGGCGGGTCCGACTGGTCCTGCTACAGCCGCTGGGGCACGCCGCTCAACCGCACCGAACCGGGTTTCCGCCCGCTGTTCGTGATGAACCACTTCCGGGACGTGCCGTTCACCGGCACCGCCACCACCGACAACGGCAAGCTCGCCGACCGCGCCCGGCGGTTCTGCGAGCCCGCCGCCCGCAAGACCCCGACGTACCTGGCCGTGGACCACTACCACCTGGGCAACCCGATGGCGGCGGTCCAGGCCCTGTCCGCCGCGCGCTTCTAGGAGCGCGGGCGCGGCAGCTCGCAACCGGGGGCGGTGAGGTCGACCCTGCCGCCCCCGACCAGGCACGGCACCAGCAGGTCGGTCCGCTGCCCGTACCGGGCGCCGTGGCGGACGGTCACCTCGCCGCTGTCGTCGACCTCGCACGGGTTGTTCACGGTGCAGCGCTCGCCGTCCTCGTTGCCGGTGTTGTTCACCGCCACCACCCGGCCGGTCGCGGCGTCGACGACGGGCGAGCCGGACGTGCCGCCGATGGTCTTGCAGGTGTCGGTGTAGCGCAGCGAGCCGCGCCAGGTCCACCGGCCCTCGCGCAGCTCGTGCACGTAGCCGTCGGCCCGGCACGAGTAGACCTCGCGCCAGTACCCCGACACCACGCGGATGTCGGTGCCGGGCTCCGCCTGCTCCGGGGACAGCTCCAGCGCCTTCACGCCCATCGCCTCGACCTGCGCGTACGTCGAGGTCAGCCGGTAGAGGGCGACGTCGGTGCCGGACATCGTGGCGTAGGCCAGGCCCGCCGCCCGCAGCGTGCCCAGGTCGGACTCGCCGTCCGGGCTCAGCGCGGTGAACGCCCGGTCGGCGGCCTCCTCGACCACCACCTCGTCCGCGCCCAGCAGCCGCACGCAGTGGCCGTTGGTCAGGACCAGCGCCGGGTCCTCGGGCCGGTGGGCGGGCGGGCGGACCACCGAACCCGAGCACCCGCGCAGCGACACGGTGCCGGTGAAGTCGACCTCGGGGGTGACGGGCGAGGTGGTGGCGGGCGGGGTGGCGACGGGCGGGGTGGCGGCCGGGGCCGGGGCGGTGGACAGGGGGAGCAGGAGCACGGCGGCGAGCACCGCAACCAGGTGGCGCATGGGCGTTGATCCAAACAGCCGCACCCGGCCCGCGCACGTCCGTTCACCCGCCCGCGTTTCACCCGGTCGGGCGCGCCGCGGGGCCTCCTCGGCGGAGGCCAGGCCGCTGCTCGCCCGCGTGGCTGCTCCCCGCCCGCGTGCCCCCTACTCGCCCTTCTCGCCGTCCGCCAGCTCGCGCAGCAGGTCCAGGTGGCCGACGTGCCGACCGGTCTCCTGGATCAGGTGGGTGAGCACCCAGCGGACCGTGCGGCCGTTGCCGTCGAGGTCGGCGCGCGTGCGGTCGCCCGGCCGCAGCCCCCGCAGCGACTCGGCCGACCGCGCCCACTCGGCGCGGTACTCGGCGACGACGGACTCCACCGTGTCGTCGTCGCGCAGCCGCCACGAGGCGTCCGCGTCCTCGCCCCACAGCGCGGGCAGGTCGGCGCCGCCCGCCTCGATGGACAACCAGTACCGCTCCACCGCGGTCAGGTGCCGCAGCACGCCCAGCGGGGTCACCACCGGCGAGGTGGGGATCGGCGCGCGCGAGGCGTCGGCGAGGGCCAGGCCCTCGACCTTGGCCACCGCGGTCAGGCGCAGGAAGGTCAGGAATTCGGTGAGCAGCCGCAACTCGTCGTCGGCGTCGGGCGCGGGCCACGTGCGTTCGGTCGAACTCATGTTCGAACTTTACGGTACCACCGGGGCGAGGTGTTCGGGGGTGGCTTGAGCTCCGCCCGGACCACCAGCACGTTGGGCCCCTCCCGCCGGGTGCAGTCGGCGAGGCGCTCGGCGAACGCCGGCCCGAAGCCGTCCACGGCAAACGCCTCCACGCCGAAGCTGCGCGCCAGCGCCACGAAGTCCGGGTTGACCAGGTCCACCCCGAACGGCTCGCGACCGCCCGCCACCTGGTCGTGGCGCAGCATCCCGTAACCGCCGTCGTCCACCAGGACCACGGTCACCGGCAGCCGCTCCTGCGCGGCCGTGGCCAGGTCGCCGCACGCGAACAGGAACCCGCCGTCGCCGCACACCGCCACCACGCGGCCGGTCAGCGCCGCGCCCAGGGCGGCCGGGAAGCCGAAGCCGAGCGTGCCCCAGCCGACCGGGTAGGCGAGGTCCCTCGGTCGGGTGAACCGGCCGAACCCGCCGACCCAGTAGCCCGCCACGCACATGTCCGCCACCACGCGGTGGCCCTCCAGGGCCTCCAGCAGCGGCACCACCCGCGGCTCGTCGGCCTCCACGGCCTTGCGCACCAGGGCGTTCAGCTCGGCCACGCGCTGGGCCAGGCCGCTGTCCGGCCGCGCGGGCACGGCCTCCACCAGCGCCTCCACCACGGTCCGCGCGTCACCGCGCAGAGTGAGGTCGGGGGTGTAGTTGCGCACGGTCTCCACGTTGACGCAGAGCAGCTTCGGCGGCGCGGGCTGGAGCCAGTTCTGGGTCATCATGCCGTCGAAGTCGCTGCCGACGCCGATCACCAGGTCGGCCTCGTCCCACAGCGCGCCTACCTCGGGCAGGTGCACCGGGCCGTGCACCACGTGCGGGTGGTCGACCAGGCCGCGGGCGCCGTAGGTGGTGACGACCGGCGCGCCGATCCGCTCGGCGAGCGCGGCCACCGCGGCACCGGCACCCGAGCGCGCGGCACCGCCGCCGGCCCAGATCAGCGGCCGCCGGGCCCCGGCCACCAGCTCCGCCCCGGCGGTGACGTCGGGCGCCTCGGGCGCGCGGGTCGGGATGCGGCTCCACACGCCCGCGTCGGCGGTGAGGAAGTCGGTGGGCACGCCCAGGTAGACCGGCCCGCGCGGGGCGTTGGTGGCCAGCAGGGCGGCGCTGTCGACGTAGATGCCGATCGAGTCGGCCGCGCGCAGCGTCCACCCGCCCTTGACCACGGGCAGGAACATGGCCCGCTGGTCGCGGGTCTCGTGCAGCACGCCGCGGTACTCGCCCTGGCGGCGCAGGGTGGAGGGGATGTCGGTGGCCACGACCAGGACCGGCGAGCCGGACGCGTACGCCTCGCCGGTGGCGCCCAGGCAGTTCGCCGCGCCGGGGCCGCCGGTGACCAGGGCGACGCCCAGCCCGCCGGTGGCGCGGGCGTAGCCGTCGGCGGCGTAGACGGCGGTCTGCTCGTGGCGCACGCCGACCAGGCGGATGCCGGAGCCGCGCAACGCCTCCCACAGGGGCAGGTTGTGCACGCCGGGCAGGCCGAACACGACCTCCACGCCGTGCGCGACCAACACCTCCAGCAACCGCTGAGCGCCGCTCACCATGCGGCAGACGCTAGGGACGCCGGACGGGCCGGGCAACGCCGCGCGGCGGGTTCGCCGGAACACGCCGGGGAACACGCCGTGAGGGCGGGACGGGAGCACCGCGACGGGGAGGCCGCGGAGGTGAGGGGGAGGCGTCGGCGGGGAACGCGCCGCCCGGTTCACCCGGTGGGGCGAACCGCCGGGTTTGCTACCCTCGACCCCGGCGTGTGTGAGCAGACGTGAGGCTGGAGCCACCCCCCGGCAACAGGGTGGCGCGATCCGCCGCGGGGTGGGGGCACCCCTGTTCACGGCAACACCCGTGGACCACTTCCACCGACGCGTGACCGCGTCCTTGTCGGGCCGAGCCGGGCGGCCGGAGCGAGGACTGCCGTGGCGCGATCGTCGTTGACCGAACAGCTCGTGGACCTCCGCCGGACCTACACCGGCGAGAACGCGACCCAGGCCGTGCCCGCCGTGAAGGCGGTGCTGCACGACCTGCCCCCCGAACAGCGCGAACGCGTCGTCGACGCGCTGCGCGGCAAGGCCGACGCGCGCGGCCTGTTCCTGCCCGAGGCCGAGGGCGACGACCAGCGCTCGTTCGAGTCCGCGCTGCTGGCGGCGGGCCTGGACGCGGCGGGCCACCTCCAGCTCAAGCCGCCGGCCAGCATGCTGCGCCCGGCGCACGCCTTCCGCGCGGTCGAACCCCTGCCGCGCCCCCGCCTGCACCTCGCCGAGCACGCCCTGGGCCCGCTGCTCTACGAGCTGCTGCCCCGCCACGACGACGGCTGGCTGTCGGGCCTGGCCGGCCTGCGCGTCACCCGCCACCCGCGCTCGGTGGAGCTGCGGCTGCTCGACCACGACGCGGGCGCGTACCTGATGGGCGTGGACGAGCGCGCCTGGGCCGAGGGGATGCGCTACGTCCACAACCTGCTGGCCGGGCGCCGGCTGCGCGCCGACTTCATCAGCGGCCCGCTGACCGACCTGGAGGCCGACCACCTGGCGGAGCACCCGCGCCCGAGCGGGGTCGGCAGCTCGCTGCTGCGCCGCTACCACCTGTTCGCCGCCGCGCCGTGGCTGCGGGCCCTGGCCCAGGGCGACCGGTGGTGGGTGGAGTGGCCGGCGAGCCTGGGCGTGGCCCGGGTCGCCGACCGGCTGCTGCACCCGGTGCTCGGCCTGCCCGGCGCGGTGGAGGCGCCGAGCACGACGGGCGGCCTGGGCGTGTCCACCGGCTGGTACGACGTCTACCTGCGGGAGGTCGAACCGCCGAACCCCGAGCACGAGCCGGCGCTGGCCGCGTTCGACTGGGCGGAGGGCGTGACCGGGTGGTGGGAACCGCCGCACGCGGTCCGGTGAACCACGCGGCCACCGGGCCCCTCGCGCGGGACGCGTTCAGCCGATCGGCGTGCGGCCGTTCCGACGAAGTGGGGCCCGGTGGCCGTGATCACGGCCCGACACCACCAGCGCGGGCCCGCGCGCCGGTAGACTGCGCTTTCGGCGCACACGCGTCGATCCGCCGCAGAGTGTCAGGAGGACCCCGGTGACCAATCAGGCTGCCGAGGCCCAGCCCGCGGTCACGCCCCGGCGCGTGCTCGTGGCCGAGGACGAAGCCCTCATCCGCCTCGACCTGGTCGAGATGCTCCGCGAGGAGGGGTACGAGGTCGCCGGCCAGGCCGCCGACGGTGACGAGGCGGTCACGCTCGCCACCGAGCTGCGCCCCGACCTGGTGATCATGGACGTGAAGATGCCGAAGGTCGACGGCATCGAGGCCGCCTCGGCGATCGCCGGGCAGCGCATCGCGCCGGTCGTCATCCTGACCGCGTTCAGCCAGCGCGACCTGGTGGAGCGGGCCCGTGACGCCGGTGCCATGGCCTACCTGGTCAAGCCGTTCGCCAAGCGCGACCTGGTGCCCGCGATCGAGCTGGCCATGAGCCGGTTCGCCGAGCTGACCGCCCTGGAGAACGAGGTCGCCGGGCTGACCGAGCGGCTGGAGACCCGCAAGGTGGTCGAGCGCGCCAAGGGCCTGCTGATGACCAAGCAGGGCCTGTCCGAGCCCGAAGCCTTCCGCTGGGTGCAGCGCACCGCCATGGACCGCCGCACCACGATGAAGGCCGTCGCCGAAGCCGTCATCGAAAACTTCGGCTGAAGTTCCGCCCCGGCGGAACTCCGCAGCCCCGGTTACCTGTTCGAGTATCGGACAGCCGATCAGGCCATTAGTTGGTTACTGCGCGCATTGGCCACGTGACCTGCGGCGATTTGAGCTGGATTTAAGATTGTTAACGGTCGGGCATTTCTCGGTGACTACCGTCACGATGTGGACACAGAGCAGTAAGACCACCTGTTCAGCGCAGACAACTGAAGCTACGTTCCTGCCCTAACCCACGCCCTCGTGTGAGGGCTCCGTCCGCCTACCGGTGGACTGGTTGGTGTCATGGGAGGTAATCCGGTGTCAGGAGCACGACTCGGCCGCGTTCTGGCGCTGGCGGCGGCGTCGTCGCTGGTGCTCGCGGCTTGTGCCGGCGGTACGAGTGGCGGCGGCGACGCTGGCGGCGACGTCACCTCGGTCAAGATCGGTTTCATGGGGGACCTGACCGGCGAGAACTCCGCGATCGTGATCCCGCCCCGGAACGGGGCCAAGATGGCGATCGACGAGTACAACGCCAAGAGCCCCAAGGTCAAGATCGAGCTGGTCGAGTACGACAGCCAGGGCAAGCCCGACCAGGCCACCTCGCTGATCACGCAGGCCGTCGCCCAGGACAAGATCGTCGGCCTGATCGGCCCGGCCTTCTCCGGTGAGTCGAAGGCCATCGGCGGCCAGCTGGAGGAGAACAAGATCCCCAGCATCTCGCCGTCCGCGACCAACCCGGGCCTGGCCACCAACGGCTGGACCTACTGGCACCGCGTCGTGGCCAACGACGGCGACCAGGGCCCCGGCATCGCGGAGTTCCTGGTGGCCGCCAAGAGCCCGAAGAAGGCTTTCGTCCTGTCCGACGACCAGGAGTACTCGGTCGGCCTGGCCGACGCGGTCGCCAAGTCCTTCGAGGGCGCGGGCGTGACCGTCGAGCGCGACAAGTTCGCCAAGGGCGCCTCCGACTTCTCCTCGACCGTCACCAAGGTCTCCGCGTCGAACCCCGACGTGATCGTCTTCGGTGGCTACTACGCCGAGGCCGGCCGCCTGCTCAAGCAGCTGCGCGACGGCAACGTGAAGGCCACCTTCGCCTCCGGTGACGGCTCGCTCGACCAGCAGCTCGTCTCCGGCGCCGGTGCCGCGGCCGCCGAGGGCGCCGTCCTCGCGTGCCCGTGCAACATCCCGTCGGCCGACGTGACCGGTGCGCTGAAGACCTTCTCCGACAACTACAAGAAGTCCGCGGGCGCCGACCCGGCGATCTACGCCACCGAGGGCTACGACGCCGCGACCGCCTTCATCAAGGCCGTCGAGGCGGGCAACACCACCTCGGAGAAGATCAACGAGTACCTGAAGACCATCAACTTCGAGGGTGTCTCCAAGCCGATCAAGTTCAAGGCGAACGGCGAGCCGGAGAACAACGACATCTTCGTGTACCAGGTCAAGGGCGGCGTTCTCAAGCTCCTGGGCCCGGCCGAGTCGGCCAAGCTCGAGGGCTGAGCACGAGGCGGAACCAGGTAAGCGACTGAGTGGGGAGCGGGGGCGAAAGGCTCCCGCTCCCCACCACTATGGCGAAGTTCCTCCCCCCGCCCGTCTCGTGAGGCAAACCTGTCATGCTTGATGATTTCTTCAGCCAGTTCCTACCCAGCACGGTGGGCGGACTGGTGTTCGGCTCCATCTACGCGCTCGTCGCCCTCGGCTACACGATGGTCTACGGCGTGCTGCGCCTGATCAACTTCGCGCACTCCGAGATCTTCATGATCGGCACCTTCGCGTCGCTCGTGACGATCACGGCCATCGCGCCCGCGTCACCGCTGAGCGGGCTCGCCCTGGTCGGCGTGATGGTGTTGATCATCGTGATCTCGGCCGCCGCATCCGGTGGTGCCGCGGTGCTGCTGGAGCTGGTGGCCTACCGGCCGCTGCGGCGCAAGGGCGCGACGCGCCTGACCGCCCTGATCTCCGCGATCGGCGCGTCGCTGTTCCTGCAGGAGCTGTTCGCGCTGGTCATCATCCCCTGGTTGACCGGCAAGCCCGGCCGCAACCAGCAGTCCGCACCGCGCATCGTCGACCGCGAGACGGTGTTCACCATCGGCAACGCGGCGGTGCGCACCGACCACATCATCGTCGTGGTCGCCGCGGTGATCATGATGATCGCGCTCGACCGCCTGGTGAACCGCACCAAGATCGGCCGCGGCATCCGGGCCACCGCCCAGGACCCCGAGGCCGCCGTGCTGATGGGCGTCAGCATCGACAACATCGTGCGGGTCACCTTCCTGCTCGGCGGCGCGATGGCCGGCGTGGCCGGTGCCCTCTACCTCATGGAGTTCGAGAACACCGTCTTCAACGTCGGTTTCGTGCTCGGCATCAAGGCGTTCACCGCGGCGGTGCTCGGCGGTATCGGCAACCTGCGCGGCGCGCTGCTCGGCGGCATCGTGCTCGGCCTCATCGAGAACTGGGGCGCGATCTTCGTGGGTTCGGAGTGGAAGGACGTCATCGCGTTCACCGTCCTGGTGATCGTGCTGATGTTCCGGCCCACCGGCATCCTCGGTGAATCCCTGCAGAAGGCCCGCGCATGAAAGGCAACGGAGTGTCCGACAGCTCGAACCCGTTGAGGCGCGTGGGCGCCCTGTTCGACGGTGCCCGCGACTGGTGGGAACACGCCAAGTCCTGGCAGCGGTACCTGGTGTACCTCGGCGCGATCGTGTTCGCGCTGATCCTGCCCGCGCCCTGGATCGGGTCGTTCATGTCGCCGGGCTCGGACTGGACCACGGTCCTGATCTACCCGATCGGCACCTACATCCTGCTGGCCGTCGGCCTGAACGTGGTGGTCGGCCAGGCGGGCCTGCTCGACCTGGGCTTCGTCGCGTTCTTCGCGATCGGCGGCTACTCGGTCGCCTACTACGGCACCCACTTCGGCTGGAACTACTGGGCCACGGTGCTGTTCGGCATCCTGCTGGCGGCGGTCTCCGGCGTCATCCTCGGCGCGCCGACGCTGCGGCTGCGCGGCGACTACCTGGCGATCGTGACGCTGGGCTTCGGTGAGATCGTCCGCGTCACCGCGAACAACACCGACGAGATCGGCGGCGCGCGCGGCATCACCAACATCCCGCACCCGCCGTCCATCCCGGGCGTGGTGGAGTTCCGGCTCCTCCCGGCGCCGTACTACTACCTCATCCTGGTCGCGATCGTGCTGGTCATCGTCTTCTCGGTGCGGCTGCAGAAGAGCCGGGTCGGCCGGGCGTGGGCCGCGATCCGCGAGGACGAGGACGCGGCCGAGCTGATGGGCGTGCCCACGTTCAAGTTCAAGCTGCTCGCCTTCGCCATCGGCGCCATGATCGGCGGCCTCGCGGGCGGCATCTACGCGGGCAAGGCGGTGTTCATCGAGCCGAACACCTTCCCGTTCATCCTCTCCGCGACCATCCTCGCCGCGGTCGTGCTCGGCGGCGCGGGCAACCTGCCCGGCGTCATCCTCGGCGCGTTCGTCATCGCGTGGCTGCCCGAGCGGTTCCGCGAGGCCGAGTGGCTGGAGAACGCCCTGGGCGAGAACCCGGCCGAGTACCGCATCCTGCTGTTCGGCGCCGTGCTGGTGCTGATGATGGCGCTGCGGCCCGAGGGCCTGCTGCCGTCGCGGCGGCGCAAGGCGGAGCTGCACGAGGGCACCGGCGGCATGGGCGCGATGGGCGCCGAGGTCGCGGGTCCGGACACCGAGGTCTCGACGGAGGCGGTCAAGTGAGCACTCCCGTCCTTCAGCTGGCCGACGTGACCATGCGCTTCGGCGGCGTGGTCGCGCTCCGCCAGGCGAACATCTCCATCGCCCAGGGCGAGATCTTCGCCCTGATCGGCCCGAACGGCGCCGGCAAGACCACCGTGTTCAACGTGGTCACCGGCGTGTACGCGCCGACCGAGGGCCAGGTGCTGTTCAACGGGGAGCAGATCGGCGGCGGCAAGCGCTTCAAGATCACCAAGAAGGGCATCGCCCGCACGTTCCAGAACATCCGGCTGTTCCACAACATGTCGGCGCTGGAGAACGTGATGGTGGGCGCGGACGCGCACCACAGGACGGGTGCGATCGGCGCGACGCTCAACCTGCCGTGGCACCGCCACGAGGAGAAGCGCGGACGCGAGCTGGCGCGGGAGCTGCTCGACTTCGTCGGCATCCCCGGGCGCACGCACGAGACCGCGAAGAACCTGCCCTACGGCGACCAGCGCCGGCTGGAGATCGCGCGGGCGCTGGCCACGGACCCGAAGCTGCTGCTGCTCGACGAGCCCGCCGCCGGCATGAACCCGGCGGAGAAGGAGTCGCTGCAGGCGCTGATCCGCAAGATCCGCGACAGCGGTCGGACCGTGCTGCTGATCGAGCACGACATGAGCCTGGTCATGGGCGTCAGCGACCGCGTGGCGGTGCTGGACTTCGGCCAGCTGATCGCAGAAGGGCTGCCGCACGAGGTGCAGAACGACCCGAAGGTCATCGAGGCGTACCTGGGGGTGTCCGAAGATGCTTCTTGAGATCAAGGACATCCACGTCCACTACGGCAAGATCGCCGCCATCAAGGGCATCAGCCTGGAGGTCAGGCAGGGTGAGATCGTCTCGCTCATCGGCGCCAACGGCGCGGGCAAGACGACCACGCTCAAGACGATCTCCGGCCTGCGGCCGCTGACCAGCGGCCAGGTCCTGTTCGACGGCCAGGACATCTCCAGGATGCCGGGCAACAAGCGGGTGGAGATCGGCATCGGGCAGGCGCCGGAGGGCCGGGGCGTGTTCCCCGGCATGACGGTGCAGGAGAACCTGCTCATGGGCGCCTACACCCGCAAGGACGACCTGAGCGCCGACCTGGCCGAGGTCTACGAGCTGTTCCCGCGGCTCGCGGAGCGCAAGACGCAGTTCGGCGGCACCATGTCCGGTGGCGAGCAGCAGATGATCGCCATCGGCCGGGCGCTGATGACCAAGCCGAAGGTGCTCCTGCTCGACGAGCCGTCGATGGGCCTCGCGCCCATGCTCATCGCGCAGATCTTCGAGATCATCAAGGAGATCAACAAGCGCGGCACGACCGTGCTGCTGGTCGAGCAGAACGCGCAGCAGGCGCTGAAGCTCTCCGACCGCGCGTACGTGCTGGAGACCGGCCGGGTCGTCAAGAGCGCCCCCGGCCCGGAGCTGCTGCACGACCCCCAGGTGCGCGCCGCGTACCTCGGCGGTCACTGAGAGCCGGAGGATCCCGCCGGCCCGGCTACGGCTGGGCCAGCGGGATCTCCGTCCCGGTCTCGTCCTTGAGGTCGGTGAGCGTCGGCCCGCCGAACACCCGCAGGGCCTGCGGCTTGGCCTCTTTCGGGATGTCGTAGTACACGTCGTACTCCAGGCGCACGTTCGCGCCCAGGTCGATCACGTCGGGCTGCCGCTTGATGGTCATGGCCTGCGGGTCGGGGGTGTGCTCGGCGCGGCTGTCGTCGATCAGCACGTGCCTGCGGGCCGCGAACGACGCGCTGCTGCGGCCGTTGTTGACCACGCTCATCCGCACCCGCACGAACTGGCCCTTGGCCGGGTACTCGGCGTGGCTGCCGATGAGGGTGTCCACCCCCGTGGTCAGCCCGATCAGGGTGAACGCCGTGTCGCCGTCGGACGTGGTGGGCACGCGCAGCGCCTTCTCGTCCGGCCGCACCGTCTGCACCGGCACCGGGTAGGTCTCCGCACTGCTCCCCGCCGGCGCGGGCCCCGCCGCCACCGGCTCGGTCCCACACCCGGCCACCCCCGCCACCGCCACCACGACCGCCGCCACCACCCGCACGCGCACCCGCGCCTCAGCCACCGTCATCCCCCGAGTCTCCCCCGCCCCCCGCGAGTCCTCCACCCCGACACCGCGAGTCCTCCACCCCGACACCGCGAGTCCTCCGCCCAACCCGCGCGTGTCATGCGCTCAACCCGCGCGTGTCATGCGCTAAAGCCCGGCGTGTCATGCGCTCAGACCCCGCGAGTCGAACCTTCAGACCCGTCGTGTCGAACCTCCGGACCCCGCGAATTCCACATCCGGACCCGCCCGGGCGCACCTTCAGGACTTCGGCACTTCCTTCAGGAAGCACGTCAGGCGCGCCGTGCACACCCTCCGGTCCTGCTCGTCGGTGATCACGATCTCGTACGTGGCGGTGCTGCGCCCCCGGTGGATCGGCGTGCACACCCCGGTGACCAGGCCCTCCTGCACGGCCCGGTGGTGGGTGCACGACAGCTCCAGCCCCACGGCCAGCCGCTCCGGCGCCGCGTGCATGGCCGCCGCCACCGAGCCCAGCGTCTCGGCCAGCACCGCGCTCGCCCCGCCGTGCAGCAGCCCGTACGGTTGCCGGTTGCCCTTGACCGGCATCGTCCCGACCAGCCGGTCGGCATCCCATCGGGTGATCTCGATGCCGAGCTTCGAGCTCAGCTGCTCGTCGACGACACCCTGGTCGGCGCCGGGGATGTCCTCGGGTGCTGGCGTCACGTGCTGCTCCATCCGGTGCGGATCTGTCGGACCCTCACCCTAGACTCGCCCCGTGAGCACTCCTGAAGCCTCCCGCCTGCTGCTGGTCGACGGCCACTCGATGGCCTACCGGGCGTTCTTCGCGCTGCCCAAGGAGAACTTCCAGACCGGGACGGGGCAGACCACCAACGCGGTCTACGGCTTCACCTCGATGCTGATCAACCTGCTGCGCGACGAGCAGCCCACCCACGTCGCGGTGGCCTTCGACGTCTCGCGCAAGACCTTCCGCACCGAGACCTACGCGGAGTACAAGGCCGGTCGCAGCGAGACCCCGGACGAGTTCCGCGGCCAGGTCGACCTCATCAAGGAGGTGCTGGCCGCGCTCAACATCCCGGTGCTGCTCAAGGAGAACTTCGAGGCCGACGACGTCATCGCCACGCTCACCACGCAGGCGACCGACCTCGGCTGGGACGTGCTCATCTGCACCGGCGACCGCGACGCGCTGCAACTGGTCACCGACCGGGTGACGGTGCTGTACCCCGTCAAGGGCGTCTCGGAGATGGCCCGCTACACACCGGAGCTGGTGCTGGAGAAGCAGGGCGTCCCGCCCGAGCTGTACGCCGACTACGCGGCCGTGCGCGGCGACTCCTCGGACAACCTGCCCAACACCCCCGGCGTCGGCCCGAAGACGATCGTCAAGCTGCTCACCCAGTACGGGTCGCTCGACGGGCTGATCGACCACGTGGACGAGGTGTCGGGCAAGGTGGGCGACGCGCTGCGCGCCAACCTGTCCAACATCGTGCTCAACCGCCGGCTCACCGAGCTGGTGCGGGACGTGGAGCTGCCCGCGGGCCCGACCGACCTGGCCACCCGGCCGTGGGACCGCGACGCGGTGCACCGGCTGTTCGACGAGCTGGAGTTCCGCGTGCTGCGGGACCGGCTGTTCGCCACCCTGTCCACCGCCGAGCCGGAGGCCGAGGAGGGCTTCGAGGTGCGCGGCGGCGCGGTGCCCGCGGGCGCGCTCGCGGCCTGGCTGGACGAGCACGCGCGCACCGGCCGGGTCGGCGTCGCGTTCCGCTCCTCGGGCGGCGACCTGGAGGGCCTGGCGCTGGCCGCGACCGACGGCGAGGGCGGGTACGTCGAGGTCGCGGCGCTGGCGGAGGAGGACGAGAACGCGCTGGCCGCGTGGCTGGCCGACGAGTCGGTGGCCAAGGCCGCGCACGACCTGAAGCTGCCGCTGCGCGCGCTGCGGGCCCGCGGCTGGCGGCTGCGCGGCGTCACCAGCGACACCGCGCTGGCCGCGTACCTGGTGCGGCCCGGCCAGCGGTCGTTCAACCTCGACGACCTCGCGCTGCGCTACCTCAAGCGGGAGCTGCGCGCCGAGGAGCCCGACGACGGCCAGCTCTCGCTGCTGGCCGACGAGGAGGAGGAGCGCCAGAAGGTCGCGCAGGCGGCGATCGTGCGCGCCCGCGCGGTGTCCGAGCTGGCCGACGCGCTGGACGAGGAGCTGGTGCGCACCGGCCAGGAGTCGCTGCTCTCGGACCTGGAGCTGCCGCTGACGCACGTGCTCGACGAGGTCGAGGCGGTGGGCATCGCGATCGACGCCGAGCACCTGGCGGCGCTGGAGGCGCACTTCGCGGCGGGCGTGAAGCAGGCCGCCCAGGACGCGTACTCGGTGATCGGCAAGGAGATCAACCTCGGCTCGCCCAAGCAGCTCCAGGTGGTGCTGTTCGACGAGCTGAACATGCCGAAGACCAAGAAGACCAAGACCGGCTACACCACCGACGCGGACGCGCTGCAGAGCCTGTTCGAGTCCACCCAGCACCCGTTCCTCCAGCACCTGCTCGCGCACCGGGACGTGAGCAGGCTCAAGACCACGGTCGACGGGCTGCTCAAGGCGGTGGCCGACGACGGCCGCATCCACACCACGTTCCACCAGACGATCGCGGCCACCGGGCGGCTGTCGTCGACCGACCCGAACCTGCAGAACATCCCGATCCGCACCGACGAGGGCAGGCGCATCCGCCAGGGGTTCGTGGTCGGGCCCGGGTACGCCGAGCTGATGACCGCCGACTACAGCCAGATCGAGATGCGGATCATGGCCCACCTGTCCGAGGACGAGGGCCTGATCGAGGCGTTCCGCAGCGGCGAGGACCTGCACACGTTCGTGGCATCGCGCGCGTTCTCGGTGCCGACGTCGGAGGTGAGCGCCGAGCAGCGCCGCCGGGTGAAGGCCATGTCCTACGGCCTGGCGTACGGGCTGTCCGAGTACGGCCTGGCGCAGCAGCTGCGCATCCCGGCGGCCGAGGCGCGGGAGCAGAAGGAGGCGTACTTCGCCCGGTTCGGCGGGGTGCGCGACTACCTGAACGCGGTCGTGGAGGAGGCCCGGAAGAAGGGCTACACCGAGACCATCCTCGGTCGCCGCCGCTACCTGCCGGACCTCAACAGCGACAACCGCCAGCGGCGGGAGATGGCCGAGCGGATGGCGTTGAACGCGCCGATCCAGGGCAGTGCGGCGGACATCATCAAGGTGGCCATGCTGGGGGTGTTCCGGGCGCTGGAGGAGTCCGGGCTGCGGTCGCGGATGCTGCTCCAGGTGCACGACGAACTGGTGCTGGAGATCGCCGAGGGTGAGCGGGAGGCGGTCGAGGCGCTGGTGCGCGAGCACATGGGCAACGCCTACGAGCTGTCGGTGGCGCTGGAGGTGTCCGTGGGCGTGGGGCGCTCCTGGGACGAGGCGGCGCACTAGGGACGGGGCTGGGCCGGAGAAGTGGCCGGGCGGGTGGTGGCCAAGCGGGTAGTGGCCGTCCGGCCGACAGCCGACAGCCGTCCGGCCGACCACCGTCCGGCCCGCCGTCGCTACCCCCGGGGCGTGACCCGCACGTCCCGGGCACCCAGCTCGGTCCCGCACCCCTCGCACGTCACGTGCACCCCGATCCCCCCACCGCACCCCCGGTGGTGCAGCTCGAACGACGGCCCCTCCGCCGGCGCCATCCACCGGTCCCCCCACCGCCGCAGCGCCATCAGCACGGGGTAGAGGTCCAGCCCCTTCTCGGTCAACCGGTACTCGTACCGCGTCCGCACGTCCTTGTACGCCTCGCGCCGCAGCACGCCGGCCTCCACCAGCGTCCCCAGCCGATCGGTCAGCACGCTCCGGGAGATGTCCAGCGCGGACTGGAAGTCCTCGAACCGGCGCGTCCCCAGGAACGCCTGCCGCAGCAGCAGCAACGTCCACCGCTCACCCAGCAGCGCGGCGGGCAGGGACACGGTGCACAGCTCGTCGACAACCTTCACGTGGGCCACGCCTCCCCACGATACCCCCTTGCGTTCGAAAAACAGATCCAGCTACGGTTCGGATTCCGAACTCAGGGGGATGTCCGATGAAGGTCCGCGAACTGCACCGAACCGAGGCGGGCGCCGCCGTCGACGCCGTCTTCCGCGGCCTCTCGCCGCGCAGCCGCTACCTGCGCTTCCACACCCCGGTGCCCCGCCTGACCACCACCATGCGCGCCCGCCTCACCGACCTCGACGGCCGCCGCCGGGCCGCGGTCGTCGCCGAGTCGCGCCGCGGACCGGTGGGCATCGCCCGGCTGGCCGCCACCGGCGAGGCCACCGCCGAGGTCGCGGTCGCCGTGGTCGACCCGTGGCAGCGCCGGGGCGTCGGCACCGAGCTGGTCAACGCCCTCGGCGAGCTGGCGGGCGGGCTGCGCTACGCCGAGCTGCACGGCGACGTGCTGGGCGAGAACGAGGGGGTGCTGCGCCTGGTCCGCCGCGCCTTCCCCGGCGCCCGGCTGACCGCGGACGAGGGCGACGTGCTGCGGGTGAGCTTCCCGCTGACCCCCGACATCACCCACGAGGACCTGGTCGCGGACCTGCGGTGGTGAGCACAATCGGCGCCATGCGCCGGGTCCTGGCACTGCTCCTCGTCCTCCTGCTGGTCGCACCGTCCGCCCGGGCGGCGACACCGCCGGACCAGCCGCTGCCCGGCTACACCGTCGACAACCCGCCGCTGGCGCCCGAGCTGGTCGGCGGCCGGCCGTCGCGGGTGCTCCAGGGCGTGCACCGCCACGCCGCGTTCACCGTCGAGGTGCCGCCGGACTGGAACGGCCGGCTGGTGGTGTGGGCCCACGGCCACCGGGGCGCGAGCACCGTGCTCACCGTCGACCCGCCCGGCTACGGCCTGCGCCGCAGGCTGCTCGACCAGGGCTTCGCCTGGGCCGCCTCCAGCTACTACGCCAACGGCTACGACGTCGAGGCGGGCGTGCGCGGCTCGCACGACCTGGCCACCCGCTTCGCGCAGGTCGTCGGCAGACCCCGGGACACCTTCATCGCGGGCGTGTCCATGGGCGGCCACGTCATCGGCCGCTCCCTGGAGCAGTACCCGGGCTTCTACCGGGGCGCGCTGCCGATGTGCGGCGTGCTGGGCGACCAGGAGCTGTTCGACTTCTTCCTCGACTACCAGCTCACCGCGCAGGCGCTGGCGGGCGTCCGCGCCTGGCCCGCGCCGGACGACTACGTGACCGCGGTCGTCCCGCGCATCCGGGCCGCGCTCGGCCTCACCGGCACGCCGAACGAGCGGGGCAGGCAGTTCGCCGCCGTCGTGACCAACCGGTCCGGCGGCCCGCGGCCCGGCGCGGAGCAGGCGTTCGCGCGCTGGCAGGACTTCCTGTTCGGCCTGGCCGCCCCCGCCGAGGGCGACGGCCTCGCGGCCAACCCCGGCCGGGTCGGCACCAACGTCGCGACCCGCTACGCGCCCTCCGCGCCGGTCGACCTGAACCGCGAGGTCCAGCGCGTGCTGCCGGAGGACTTGCGGACGCGGCTGACGCCGGGGCTCACCGAGGTGCCGCGCATCGCGGGCCGCCCGACCGCGCCGGTGCTCTCGCTGCACGACCTCGGCGACCTGTTCGTGCCGTTCTCCATGGAGCAGGTCTACGCGCGCGACGTCGGGCGCAACGGCCGCTCGCACCTGCTCGTGCAGCGGGCGATCCGGGCGCTCGGCCACTGCGAGTTCAGCCCGGCCGAGGTCGGCGCCGCCTGGGACGACCTGGTGGCCTGGGTCGACACCGGCCGCAGGCCCGCCGGCGACGTGGTGGGCGACCCGGCCGCGGTGGCCGACCCGCGCTACGGCTGCCGGTTCAGCGACCCCGCCGCGACCGGTGAACCGAACAGCTCCCGCCGCCTCTTCCCGCCCTGCTGATCAGCAGGAGGTGAACATCCGCGCGGCGGCCTCCTCGCCCTTGGCCTGGTCGTCGGCGACCAGCGCCTCGCGGAAGGCCCGCGCGGCGTCGCGGCACGCGGCCATGTGCTCGCCCTCGTCCTCGGCCCGCTCGCGCGCCGCCTCGGCGGCCTCCTGGGCGTCCTTCGCCCTGGTCGCGTCCTCCCGCGCCTCTTCGAGCCGCGCGGCGGACTCGGTCAGCTCCCTGCCCTTGTCCGAGAGTTGGCTCGTCAGCGAGTCGTTGCGGTCGACCTCGTTGACGTAGAGCACGCCGAGGGCGCCCGAGACCGCCAGGAACAGCACGGCGAGCACCGACACCACGACCAGGCCGGTCCTCTTGCGCGGCGGCGCGGCCCCGGCGGGCGGGAACGCGGGCTGCGGGCCGCCCGGGAAGGCGGGCTGCCCGGTGGCCGGCGTGGCGAGGCCGTACGGCTCCAGCACCGGCACCGGTTCCGGCCGCGCGACCGGGACCGACTGCGCCGCCGGCACCGGCTCGACCACCGGCACCGACTCGGTTACCGGGACCGGCTGGGCCACCGGGTCGACCGGCCGCGGGTCGGCGTTCGGGTAGGTCATGTTCTCCCCCTGAATCGAGTCCGGCACAGTATGGGGTCGGCAACACGGCTCGCGAAAACGAATTCGCGAAACGGTTGCCCTTTCCGCGCGCGTTACGTGAAAAGGGCCTTGAAACCGATTCCCCGGGCCCCCGCCACCGCGCTGTCCACTCAGGACCGGTACCGCCAGCCGGGCGGTGCACCCGTTGCCCCGTCCGGGGTCCGTTCGGGTGGATCTTGTTCCACCGCGCCGGGGCGCAGGTAACCTGACCCGGTGCCGCTCCTGGGGCCCTCGGACGACTTGCCGCACCCGCCGCGGCGGGTGCTCGTCACCGGCACGTCCGGGTCCGGGAAAACGACCCTGGCTCGTTTTGTCGCGGACGCGCTCGGCCTGCCGCGGGTGGAGCTCGACTCGCTCTTCCACGGTCCACAGTGGACGCCCAGGCCGGAGTTCGAGGCCGACGTGCGGCGGTTCGCCCGCGGGGCGGCCTGGGTGGCGGAGTGGCAGTACAGCTCGGTGCGCCCGCTGCTGCTGGAGCGCGCCGACACCCTGGTCTGGCTGGACCACCCGCGGCACCTGGTGATGCGCCGGGTCGTGGTCCGCACGGCGGTGCGCCGGTTCCGCCGCCAGGTGCTGTGGAACGGCAACGTGGAACCGCCCCTGCGCACGGTGCTCACCGACCCGGAGCACCTGCTGCGGTGGGCGTGGCGGTCGCACCGCCGCACCGGTGAACGGGTCCGCGGTGTCCTGGCGGGCGAGCACGCAGATCGACTCGCGGTGGTGCGGCTGCGGGGGCAGCGTGAGGTCGAGAGGTGGCGGTCCGGCCCGTTGCGCCGGGCCGCGGAGCGGGGCGAGGAGTCGGTGCGATGAGCGAGCGGACGGCCTTGGTGCTGGGCGGCACCGGGATGTTGAAGGGCTGCGCGGAGGAGCTGCTGGAGCAGGGGTGGCTGGTGCTGCTGCCCAGCCGCAGGCCCGACGCGTCCCTGGGCCAGGTGGCGCGGGCGGCGGTGCGGGGGCGCGGTCACGTGCCGCAGCAGACCCGGCACCGGCCGCTGACGGTGGCGGCGGACTGGGCGCGGCCGGCCGAGCTGGCCGAGCGGGTGCGGGTGGTCCTGGACCGGCCGGCGGACCTGCTGGTGGCGTGGGTGCACCAGAGCTACCGGGACGCGGTGCTGCGCGCGGTGGCGCCGCTGCTGGCGCCGCAGGCCCCGGTGGTGGAGGTGCACGACTCCGGCGCGGTCGACCCGGTGCGGGGCGTGCCGGACCCGGCGCTGCCCGGGCACCCGACGCAGCAGGTGGTGCTGGGCTTCGTCCGGCACGGCGGCGGCACCCGCTGGCTCAGCCACGAGGAGGCGTCGGCGGGCGTGCTGAAGGCCGTGCACCGCGCGCTGGAGGGCCGGGCGCCGTCGGTGCACCAGGTCGGCGAGATCGACACCTGGGCGACCCGCCACTAGCCCGGGCGCAGCCCCCGGACCAGCAGCAGCACGGACTCGCGCACCTCGGCCAGGCTGCGCTCGGGCTGGAACACCTGCCAGTCCAGCGCGATCACCAGCAGGGTGCCGAACAGCGCGGCGGACGCCGTGCCGACCTCCACGCCCCCGGGCAGCCGGCCCTCGTCGGCCAGCCGCTGCACCTGGCCGCGGATGATCGACACGATGTCGTCGCGCAGCAGGCTCAGCGTGCCGTGCCACTGCCCGGGGGTGCGCCACAGCTCGGAGACCAGCAGCTGGCCGAAGGCGGGGTACTCGGCGAAGAAGCCGAGCATCCCGTCGACCAGCGACGCGGTCGCCGCCTCGGTGCCGCTGTCCTGCTCGGCGACCCGCAGCCGGCCGGCCAGCAGCTCGACGCCGTGCCGCAGCAGGGCGTCGACCAGCGCGTCCTTGCTGGCGAAGTTGTAGTAGACGGTGCCCTTGGCGACGCCGGCCTCGGCCGCGATCTCCTCGACCGTCACGCTCGCCGCGCCCCGCTCGCCGACCAGCCTCAACGCGGCGTCGAACAGCTTCTGCTTGGTGACGGCCGTGCGGCCGGGGCGCGCGCCGGTCACAGCACCAGCTCTGGTCGGAGGCGAGACGGGGTCCACACCCGCTGCTTATAGGCGGCCAGCGTCGACAAGGCAAGGCCCCCGAGCAGGTAGGCGACCAGGACCAGGGCGTCCTCGCCGACGCCGGAGGCGGTGCCGCCGTACATCAGGTGCCGCAGCCCGTCGACCGCGTAGCCCATGGGCAGGCCGTAGTGCAGCGGGTACAGCGGCACCGGGATGGTCTGCCACGGGAACGTGCCGCCCGCGCTGACGAGCTGGAGGATCAGCAGCACCAGGCCGACGAACTTGCCGACCGCGCCGAGCAGGGCGTTGAGCGCGTGCAGCACGGCCACGAAGGTGGCCGACACCAGCAGCAGGAACGCCAGGGTGGCGACCGGGTGCACGGGCCGGATGTCCACCACGAGCGTGACCGCGGCGAACATCACCACGACCTGCGCCGCGCCCAGCAGCACGCCGGGCAGCCAGCCGCCCAGCGCCACCCGCAGCGGGGCGCGCCCGGCGGCCAGGCCGCGCCGGGACAGCGGTCGGAGCAGCAGGAACAGCACGAACGCGCCGATCCAGGTGGCCAGGCCGAGGAAGAACGGCGCCAGGCCCGCGCCGTAGCTGCCCGCGGAGGTCTGGCTGATCCCGCGCACGGTGACCGGGTCGCCGATGGTGCCGGCGGTCGACTCGCGGGTCGGGTCGTCCGGTGCGGGGATCTCGGAGACGCCCGCGCTGAGGCCGTCGCGGAGCCGGTTCGCGCCGTCGACGAGCTGCTGCTCGCCGTCGCGGAGCCGGGCGGCGCCGTCGCGGACCTGCGCGGTGCCGGAGGCGACCTGGTTCGCGCCGTCGGTGAGCCTGGTGACGGCGTCGGTGAGCGCGGGCGTGCTCGCGGCGAGCTGCGCGGCGCCGTCGGCGACCTGGTCGGCGCCGGTGGCCAGCGCGCGGAGCTGCCCGGCCGCGCCCTGGACCTTGCCGTTGGCGTCGTCGACAGGCCGGCGGACCTCGCCGAGGGTGCCGAGCACGTGCTGCACCTGCTCCTCGGTGAACCCGAGGGCGCGCAGGCGGGTGGCCACGTCGCCGTTGACCGCGTCGAGCCGGTTGACCAGCTCCTGGGCCCGGGCGGCGTAGTCCTCGGCGGTCCTGGCGGCGGTCTCGTTGCCGTCCGCGACCCGTCGGGCGCCGTCGGCCAGCTGCCGGGACTTCACCGGCAGGTCGCCGGTGGAGTCGCGCAGCCGGGTGAGCCCGGAGGCCACCTGGGCGGCGCCGTCGGCCAGGGCGGGGGTGCTGCCGGCGAGCTGCGCGGCGCCGTCGTACGCCTCCTGCTGGCCGCTGGCGAGCTGCGCGGCCCCGTCGGCCGCCTCGGCGGTCTTCTGCCGGACCGTGGCGAAGCCGAGCAGGAACCGGTCGGCGGCCTCGGTGCCGACCTTCACCGACACCGACCGGCGCACCTCGGCGACGACCTGGTTGGCGATGGTGGAGCCGAGGTAGTTGTTCGCGTCGTTGGTGGTCAGCACGATCACGCCCTGGCGCGGGGTGAAGTCGCCGGAGGAGAGCAGGGCGCGGGAGAAGTCGGCGGGCAGGGTCAGCGCGAAGGTGAACGTGCCGTCGCGCACGCCCGCCTCGGCCTGCTCGGCGTCCACCCGGCGCCAGTCGAACTTGCCGCCGTCGACCAGCTCCTGGGCCACTTCCCGCCCGGCGTCCAGGTGCGTGCCGTCACCCGCGGTCGCGCCCTCGTCCTCCACGACCAGGGCCGCCGGTACCTGGTGCAGGTGGGCGTAGGGGTCCTTGTTGGCGTACAGGTACAGCGCCGCGTACAGCAGCGGGACCAGCGTCAACGCCAGCACCGCGAGCTTGGGCAGCTTGCCGGAGGTGATCCGGCGCAGTTCGTTGAACGCCATCCGCAGCGCGCTCACCGGGCCTCCTCGGTCACGTTGTCCGCGCCGATCCGCGCGGCGGGCACGTCCAGCAGGGCCGCCGAGGCGGTGGTGCACAGCACGACCACCGACAGCTCGGGGGTGACCCGCGCGCGGGCCAGGTCCAGCCAGCCGGCCGGGTCGCCGTGGTAGCGGTCCGGCGAGTCGAGCACGAGCACCCGCGCGTCCGGCCGCCCGGCCGCCAGCTCCAGCAGCAGCGAGCACCTGACCTGGGCGGGCACCCGTTCGAAGCGGGTGCCGAGGTGGCGGTCCGCGCCGCGCTCGACCAGCCAGTCGGCCACCGCCTTGCGGCCGCTGGGGGCGCCGTTGAGGGCCAGCTCCTCGCCGACCACGGCCGCCAGCGGCAGTGCCGGCTCGGGCTCGTCGACGCCGGGGGAGTCCACCGGGACGACGCGCCGGCGCAGCTCGGCCGCGGTGGGGGAGACCTCACCCGTGCCCGGCCGCATCCGCCCGGACAGCACCAGGGCCAGCGCGGTGTGCCCGGCGCCCGGGTCGCCCGCCACGAGCACCAGCTCACCGGGCGGGACCAGCAGCGACGTGGGTTCGAGCAGCGGACCGTGCGGGCCGGTGACCCCGACGCGCCTGGCGTGGACCTCCACCTCGCGACCTCCTTTTGAACTGACCGGTCAGTTCAAATAGTTGCGCGGACTTCGGCCACCCGCAACCCGAGGGGGTGTGACCTAGCGCAAGGCGCCCGCCGGGCGCACCTCCCACATGGTCCAGAGCGGGCGGTAGCCCTGCCGGGGCCAGAACACCGAGGACAGCGGGTTCGGCGGGTTGTAGTAGAGGTAGGTGCCGACCGTGCCCAGCCGGGCCAGCTCGCGGTGCGCGAACGCCATCAGCTGCCGCCCCACGCCGGTGCCCCGCGCGCCCGGCAGCACCGACACGCAGTTGACGTACCCCCAGCGGCCCGGCGGCAGGCGCGTCCCGGTCCAGTTGCCCGGCTCCGCGGTCACCACCGCGCACTCGGCCAGGCCCACCGCCACGCCGTCCCGCTCGGCCAGCCACGTCGGGCCGCCCGCGGCCAGCCGCTCGGCCAGCGACCGCCGCTGAGCTGCACCGCGTCCGGCCGCCGCACCGTGGAACCGACCATCGACGAGTAGTGCAGCTCGGCCAGCGCCAGGTCCAGCACGGCCTCCAGGTCCGCGGGCGTGGCCCGGCGGATCGTCGCGCCGCCCGGCACCGGCGGGTTCGGCGCCTGCCGCACCGCGATCACGGTCAGCGGCACGAGGCCGTGGTCCAGCAGCGCCCTGGTCGCCTCGGCGTCCCGGCTCGGCCAGGTCAGCACGCACGCCGAGTCCCGCTCGGCCGGCCGCACCAGGTCCAGCCGCTTGCGCCAGGCCCGCAGCAGCGCGTCCATGCCCGCCGCGCCCGCGCCGCCCAGCAGCGGCGACAGCTCCCACACCTCGGTGGCCGACCACAGCCGGGCGGGGGAGCGGCGGTCGTGCACCTGGTGCCCGAGCACGCCCGCGACCCGCGTGCCGTCCGGCAGCGCCGCGGTGACCACGTCGCCGTCGCCGGGCGCGGTCACCGCGGGCAGCAGCGGGTCGATGCTCGCGAAGCGCGCTCCCTGCGCCTCCACCAGCCCCCGCCCGACGGTCATGCCAGGCAGGCTACGGCTTGCGGGTGCGGAAGATCGCGGTGCCCGGGAACAGCCGCCCGCGCAGCGGGCTCCACTGCCCCCACTGCCGGGTGTGCCCGGCGGGCCACTCGGGCTCCACCAGGTCCACCAGCTCCAGGCCCGCGCCGCCGAGGGCCCGCACGTAGTCGCCCAGGGTCCGGTGGTGCTCCACGTAGGTCGCCCGGCCCTCGTCGTCGACCTCCACGTACGGGGTCCGGTCGAAGTACGACTGCGTCACGGTGAGCCCGCCCGGCCCCGGGTCGTCCGGGAAGATCCACCGGATCGGGTGAGTCACGGAGAACACCCACGGCGCGCCCGGCCGCAGCACCCGGGCCACCTCCCGGAACACCTCGCCCACGTCCGCCACGAACGGCACCCCGCCGAACGCCGAGCACGCGGCGTCGAAGGACCCGGCCCGGAACGGCAGCTGGTCGGCGCTGGCCTGCACCAGCGGCACGGCCAGGCCGGTGGCCTCGTTGCCCGCGCGGGCGTGCCGCAGCATCCCCGCCGACAGGTCCAGCGCCACCGCGTGCGCGCCCTGCCCGGCCAGCCAGCGCGCGCACGGCGCCGAGCCGCAGCCCACCTCCAGCACCCGGCGCCCCCGCACGTCGCCCAGGTAGCGCGCGTCGGCCTCGCGCACCCCCTCCGGGCACCACACGAAGTCGGCCCGGCCCAGGAAGTCGCCGTGCTCGGCGTGGTAGTCGTCGGCGTCGGCGTCCCACCACGCGCGGTTGGCGGCGCGGGACTCGTCCGCGTCCGCGGCCCGCTTGGCGATGCCGGTGGTGCCGAGCGCCAGTTCGGCGCTCGCGTGCTGGTCGGACACACTGCTCCATTCCAGGGGACCGGTTTGCCCGGCCTGCGCCGAGCCGCGTACGATATCGCCTGCGTAGTGGGTTCGCGCTGCTCATGATCGGTGATCACCTGGTGAGTCGGTCTTCGCGGTCGGGGCGTGCCCGCCGCACCAGCGTCAAACCCGCAGGCCAACTAACCCAATCCGTACCGGAGCCACCTACCTGATGTCCACCGACACCACCACTGTCCCGGCTGCCACCGCGCCGAAGCAGCAGATCGCTATCAACGATATCGGGACGGAGGAGGACTTCCTCGCCGCCATCGACAAGACCATCAAGTACTTCAACGATGGCGATATCGTCGAGGGCACCATCGTCAAGGTCGACCGGGACGAGGTCCTGCTCGACATCGGCTACAAGACCGAGGGCGTCATCCCCTCGCGCGAGTTGTCGATCAAGCACGACGTCGACCCCAACGAGGTTGTGAAGGTCGGTGACGAGGTCGAGGCCCTCGTCCTCCAGAAGGAGGACAAGGAAGGTCGGCTGATCCTCTCCAAGAAGCGCGCCCAGTACGAGCGCGCCTGGGGCACCATCGAGGCCCTCAAGGAGAAGGACGAGCCGGTCCGCGGCACGGTCATCGAGGTCGTCAAGGGCGGCCTGATCCTGGACATCGGCCTGCGCGGCTTCCTCCCCGCCTCGCTGGTGGAGATGCGGCGCGTGCGCGACCTGCAGCCCTACGTGGGCCGCGAACTCGAAGCCAAGATCATCGAGCTGGACAAGAACCGCAACAACGTGGTCCTGTCCCGCCGGGCGTGGCTGGAGCAGACGCAGTCCGAGGTCCGCAGCGAGTTCCTCAACCAGCTGCAGAAGGGCCAGGTCCGCAAGGGCGTCGTGTCCTCGATCGTCAACTTCGGCGCGTTCGTCGACCTGGGCGGCGTGGACGGCCTGGTGCACGTCTCCGAGCTGTCCTGGAAGCACATCGACCACCCGTCCGAGGTCGTCGAGGTCGGCCAGGAGGTCACGGTCGAGGTCCTGGACGTCGACATGGAGCGCGAGCGCGTGTCGCTGTCGCTCAAGGCGACGCAGGAAGACCCGTGGCGCCAGTTCGCCCGCACCCACGCGATCGGCCAGATCGTGCCGGGCAAGGTCACCAAGCTGGTTCCGTTCGGCGCGTTCGTCCGGGTCGACGAGGGCATCGAGGGCCTGGTCCACATCTCCGAGCTGGCCGAGCGCCACGTGGAGATCCCGGAGCAGGTCGTGCAGGTCGGCGACGACGTCATGGTCAAGGTCATCGACATCGACCTGGACCGCCGCCGGATCTCGCTCTCGCTCAAGCAGGCCAACGAGGGCTTCACGCCGGACTCGGAGTTCGACCCGACCCAGTACGGCATGGCCGCCGAGTACGACGACCAGGGCAACTACATCTACCCCGAGGGCTTCGACCCGGAGACCCAGGAGTGGCAGGAGGGCTTCGACAAGCAGCGCGAGGAGTGGGAGCGGCAGTACGCCGAGGCCCACACGCGCTACGAGGCCCACATGAAGCAGGTCGCCAAGGCCGCGGCCGCCGAGGAGGAGGCCGCCGGCGAGACCAACTACTCGTCCGGTGGCGAGGCCCCGGCCGCCGCTTCCTCGGGCGCCCCGGCCCAGGCCGGCGGCACCCTGGCCAGCGACGAGCAGCTGGCGGCCCTGCGGGAGAAGCTGTCGGGCGGCGCCTGACCCCTCCGGCTCGGTCGAGCTGAACCGCGGTCGCCCCTCGCCCACCTCGGGCGGGGGGCGACCGCCGTTTCCCGGGGCTGTCGTCGCCGGGCCCGCGGTCTGCCGCGTCCGGCGCGCCGTCGCCGGGACCCGCCGCGGGCGTTGTCCGGCAGGCGGGTGACGACGGGTGATCACCCCGTGCGGGCACCGGCCGTTGCGCTAAATTGATCCCCCTATGGGTGCTCGGATGGTGGTGCTCGCGCTGCTGGCGGTCGTGTGCTCGGCGTGCTCGTCGGAGCCGCCCCCGCCCCCGGTGGCGCCGGCGATCCCGACGATCCTCCCGGCCACCACGGTCACCCGCGCACCGCAGATGGTCGACCGGGACCTGCCCGACGACTGCGAGCTGATCGTCCCGGTGGACGTGCTGCACGCGCGCCTGGGCCGGGAGCTGCCCGGTGAGCTCAAGCAGGTCATCGGCATCCCGGAGCCGTCGATCGGCCGCACCGCCAAGATCGACTGCTACTACGGCGTCGAGCGCCAGGTGCTGCTCACCGCGCCGGTGGTGGTCGGCCTGGCCAAGTACACCGACGAGGCCACCGCCGCGAACCGGGTCGCCGAGAGCGTCGACGCCGAGCGCCGCGAGGGGGCCTCGGTCAGCCAGGTCGACGTGGGCAGGCAGAAGGCGTCCCTGGTGGTCACCAAGGACGAGCGGCTGCTCGTCGGCTCCCTCGGCAAGACCACGTTCGTGTCACGCGCCAAGGCCGGGGTCGCGCCGGACGAGGCGGTGGGCGCCTTCCTGGCGGCGGTGGCGCAGCAGTCCATGACGCCGGTCGAGGACGCCTGACCGGTACCGCGCCCCTAGGCTGTGCGGCATGTTGCGCGTGGGTCTCTCCGGCGGGATCGGGTCGGGCAAGTCGACGGTGGCGGGCAGGCTCGCCGAGCACGGCGCGGTGGTCGTGGACGCCGACCGGCTGGCCCGCGAGGTGGTCGAACCCGGCACCGACGGCCTGCGCGAGGTCGTCGAGGCGTTCGGGCCGGGCGTGCTGGGCGCGGGCGGTGCGCTCGACCGCGCGGCCCTGGCCGCGAAGGTGTTCAGCGACGAGGCCGCCCGCGCCACCCTCAACGGCATCACGCACCCGAGGATCGCCGCCCGCACCGCCGAGCTGATCGCCGCCGCGCCCGCCGACGCGGTCGTCGTGCACGACGTCCCGCTGCTGGTGGAGAACGGCATGGCGCCGCTGTACCACCTGGTGCTGATCGTGCACGCGGAGGTCGACCAGCGGCTGGCGCGGCTGCGCGACCGGGGCCTGCCCGAGGACGACGCCCGCCGGCGCATCGCCGCCCAGGCCACCGAGGAGCAGCGCCGCCGGGTCGCCGACGTGTGGCTGGACAACACCGGCACCCCGGACCTGGTGCTGGCCCGGGTCGACGAGCTGTGGGCGGACCGGCTGGTGCGCTACGAGGCCAACGTCCGGCTGCGCCGCCTGCCGTCCACCCCGCCGGTCGTGGTGCCCTACGACGAGACGTGGCCCGTGCAGGCCGAGCGGGTCGCGGCTCGCCTCGGGGTGGTGGCCGGCGGTCGCCCGGTCGAGCACATCGGCTCCACGGCGGTGCCGGGGCTGGCGGCCAAGGACGTGCTGGACCTCCAGCTGGGCGTGCGGTCGCTGGAGGAGGCCGTCGGGCTGGCGGACGCGCTCGCGGACGCGGGTTTCCCGCCCGTGGGCGACGCCGAGGACGCCGTGCGGCACCCCGGCGACGACCCGGGGCGGTGGCGCAAGCGCTTGCACGTGGGCGCGGACCCGGCGCGGCGGGTCAACCTGCACGTGCGGGTCGAGGGCGGGCCGGCGTGGGAGTGGGCGATCCGGTTCCGCGACTGGCTGCGGGCCGACGACGCGGCGCGCGCGGAGTACCAGGCGCTCAAGCTGGAGCTGGCCGAGAAGCACCGGGGCGATGCGGCCAGCCTGGCCTACGCGGACGCCAAGGAGCCGTGGATGGACGCGGCGACCGCCCGGTTCTACAGGGACGGCCAGGCGTCGTAGATACCCCGGTGGACCAGCCAGGACCGCAGGTCGTGGCGGTGCAGGCTGATCTCCTCCAGGGTGCGGTGCACGGTGCGCAGCGCCTGGTCGGCGTCACCGGGGCCCAGCACCCGGCCGGCGACGGCGGCGGCGAACTCCTCGGAGCGCACGATCCGCGCGGTCGTGCCGCCGGGCACGGCCAGGCCCAGCAGCAGGTCCGTGGTGCGCCACGCGCGGCCGTCGCGCTGCACGCGGACCGCGCTGAGCACGCTGGGGCCGCTGCGCGCGTGCCGGGAGCGCGGCCGGTGGTGGGTCAGCCGCAGCCCCAGCTCGGGCATCAGCCAGGTGACCTCGGAGTCGGAGAACGGGTCCTCGGGGGTGGGGCACTCCAGCTTCAGCCCCCAGTCCTCCACGCGGCACGTGGACAGGTGCCGCGACGTGCCGCCGGAGTAGCTCCGAACGGCGCTGACGGTGTCGACCACGTCTACCAACTGAGGTGTGATGACCGCTCCCACGCGATCCGAGGGTAGCCGCAAGTGTGCGGCGGGTAACTGTCCGGGTCGATTTGTTACATCACGGTCTGTGGTGTATGCGGTCTCTATCCGGTGACGGAAGCAGAGGTCTGTTGACCTGCTGGTGTCACTGTTTGTATTAGCGCCGACGCCACGTGGTGATCGTCCCCTGAGCAGCCAACCATCGCAGTGCGTCATGATCGTGGCGGGCGATGCCGGCCACTGCGCGGTACGTGGTCTCCAGCGCCCACTGCGCCCGTTCGGGTGAGATCAGGCCCTGCCCGAGGGCGGCCAGCAGCTCGTCGGTGTCCAGCACGGTCACCCCGCGACCGGTGCGCACGACGAGGTCCAGGTAGAGGTCGACGGTCTTCCACACCGACCCGCTGGAGCTGATCTCCACCACGTCCAGGTAGAGGTCGTAGTCGCGCTCGCGGCCGGGGTGCCACGACCAGCGGGTCACGCGCAGGCCGTGCGCGGGCAGCAGCCACGACTCGGTGTGCGACATGTCCGGGTGGTCCTGCATCGGGCGGGCCATGTAGAGGCCGTGCCGGGTCAGCCGGTACTCCTCGACGCCCCGCAGGTACCCCTTGGGGTCGGTGTTGCTCTTGGCGTCGAGGTCGAAGTACTCGATCTTCGGCGGGTGGATGTGCATGCGGGTCCCGGCGGAGCTCGGCGTCACAGGGCCGACCCTATTCAGCAGAACCCGCCGACCACTCACTTTTGTCACCCGAAAGTAGGAAGATCCCTTACTCTTCCCGGCATGTTCGGCATCATCCGGCCCTGCCGCAACCGCCTCGGCCCCGAGCTGCGCGAGTCCTGGCTCGCCCACCTGTGCGGCCTGTGCCTGGCGCTGCGCGACGACCACGGCCACCTGGCCCGCCTGGTCACCAACTACGACGGCCTGGTCATCTCCGCGCTGGTGGAGGCGCAGGTCGGCCGGTCACGGCGGTCCGCCGGGCCGTGCGCGCTGCGCGGCATGAAGTCGGCCGACGTCGCCGTGGGCGCGGGCGCGCGCCTGGCCGCGTCGGTGTCCCTGGTGCTGGCGTCGGCGAAGGTCGACGACCACGTCACCGACGGCGACGGCCCGTTCGCGCACGCGCCCGCGCGCGGTGTGGGCAGGCAGGTCGCGCGGAAGTGGGCGGCGCAGGCCGCGAGCACCGGCGCCGACCTCGGCTTCGACACCGCGGTGCTGGTCGACGCGGTGCGGCGGCAACCCGAGGTCGAGGCGGCCGTCCGCGTCGGCTCGCCCCTGCTCGTCGTGACCGAACCCACCGAGACCGCGTCCGGCGAGGCCGCGGCGCGGACCGCGCTGCTGGCCGGGCGGCCGGGGAACGAGGCACCGCTGCGCGAGGTCGGCCGCCTGTTCGGGCGGCTGGCGCACCTGCTGGACGCGGTGGAGGACCTGGCGGGGGACCGGGCGTCCGGCGCGTGGAACCCGCTGCTCGCCACCGGCACGTCGTTGGCGGAGGCGCGCCGGCTGTGCGACGACGCGGCGCTGGGCATCGAGCTGGCGCTGGGCGAGGCGGAGTTCGCCGACGACCGCCTGGTGCACGCGCTGCTGGTGCACGAGGTGCGCGAGTCGGTGCGGCGGGCGTTCGACCTCGGCGAGGCGCACGCGCACGACCGCGGCCCGCAGGGGTGGCAGCCGGACCCGTACGCCCACGGCACGCCACCGCCCGGGCACCGCGGCCCGGTGCCCGGCCCCGTGCCCCCGCCGTCGGCCCCCGGCCGCTCCGGCCCGCCCCCGCCGCACGCGGGTGGCAAGCGGAGAGGCGGTGCGGAGCCGGGTCCGGGCAGCGGCCTGTGGTTCTGGCCCAAGCTGCAGCGCCCACCTGTGAGCCGGTGGCTGCTGCCGGGGTGCCTGGCGGTGCTCTACCAGTGCGGCACCTGCCAGTACTGCTGCCGCGACCCGCACCCCGGGCCGTGGAGCGGCAAGGGGCGCGAGGCGTGGTGCAACGCCGACTGCGGCCCGGGCTGCGACTGCGACTGCAACTGCTGCGACTGCTGACCCCGCCCCGCGCCCTCGCCCTTCGCTCCTCGCCCTTCGCTTCCGCCACTCGCTTCCGCCTGCGGTCCCGCCCTCGTCCTCGCCCGACCACCGCTCTACCGCTCCACCGCCCGATCGCCACCTCCCATCAGCGCCTCACCCCACCCGCGTCACCGGTGGGGCGAGGCGCTGACCTGGGGCGACGCGAATTGTCGGACCCGGGGCGTACCTTTTGAGTCGTGGCATTCCCTACCGAGATCCCGGTCAAGGCGCACTCGTCGCACCGCCCCGTCGGTGACATTCCCCGCACCGACGGGAAGTTCCGCGTGGTCAGCGACTACCAGCCCGCGGGTGACCAGCCCGCGGCGATCGCGGAGCTCGAACGGCGCGTCCGCGCCGGGGAGAAGGACGTCGTCCTGCTCGGCGCCACCGGCACCGGCAAGTCGGCCACCACGGCCTGGCTGGTGGAGAAGCTGCAGCGGCCCACCCTGGTGATGGCGCCGAACAAGACGCTGGCCGCGCAGCTGGCCAACGAGCTGAAGGAGTTCTTCCCCGACAACGCGGTGGAGTACTTCGTCAGCTACTACGACTACTACCAGCCCGAGGCGTACATCCCGCAGACCGACACCTACATCGAGAAGGACTCGTCGATCAACGAGGACGTCGAACGGCTGCGCCACTCGGCCACGATGAGCCTGCTGACCCGGCGCGACGTGATCGTGGTGGCCTCGGTGTCGTGCATCTACGGCCTGGGCACGCCCCAGTCCTACCTCGACCGGTCGATCAACCTCCAGGTGGGCGTCGAGGTCGAGCGCGACCTCCTGCTGCGCGCCCTGGTCGACATCCAGTACGCGCGCAACGACATCGCGTTCAACCGCGGCACGTTCCGGGTGCGCGGCGACACGGTCGAGGTCATCCCGGCGTACGAGGAGCTGGCCGTCCGGGTCGAGTTCTTCGGCGACGAGATCGACAAGCTGTACTACCTGCACCCCCTGACCGGCGACGTGGTCAAGGAGGTCGACGAGCTGCGCATCTTCCCGGCCACCCACTACGTGGCCGGTCCCGAGCGCATGGAGAAGGCCATCCGCGGCATCGAGGCGGAGCTGGCCGAGCAGCTGGCGCGGATGGAGCGCCAGGGCAAGCTCCTGGAGGCGCAGCGGCTGCGCATGCGCACCACGTACGACATCGAGATGATGCGCCAGGTCGGCTTCTGCTCCGGCATCGAGAACTACTCGCGCCACATCGACGACCGCCCGGCGGGTTCCGCCCCGGCGACCCTGATCGACTACTTCCCCGACGACTTCCTGCTGGTCATCGACGAGTCGCACGTCACCGTGCCGCAGATCGGCGGCATGTACGAGGGCGACGCGTCCCGCAAGCGCAACCTCGTCGAACACGGCTTCCGCCTGCCCAGCGCCCTGGACAACCGGCCGCTGACCTGGGAGGAGTTCGCCGACCGCATCGGTCAGACGGTCTACCTGTCCGCGACGCCCGGCCCGTACGAGATGGGCCAGGCGGGCGGCGAGTTCGTCGAGCAGGTCATCCGCCCCACGGGCCTGGTCGACCCGGAGGTCGTGGTCAAGCCGACCGAGGGCCAGATCGACGACCTGGTCCACGAGATCCGCGCCCGCGCCGAGCGCGACGAGCGCGTCCTGGTCACCACCCTGACCAAGAAGATGGCCGAGGACCTCACCGACTACCTGCTCGAACTCGGCATCAAGGTCCGCTACCTGCACTCGGACATCGACACCCTGCGCCGCGTCGAGCTGCTGCGCCAACTGCGCCTGGGCGAGTACGACGTCCTCATCGGCATCAACCTCCTGCGCGAGGGCCTGGACCTGCCCGAGGTGTCCCTGGTGGCCATCCTCGACGCGGACAAGGAGGGCTTCCTGCGCTCCGGCACGAGCCTCATCCAGACCATCGGCCGCGCGGCCCGCAACGTCTCCGGCGAGGTCCACATGTACGCGGACCGCATCACCGACTCCATGCGGCACGCGATCGACGAGACCAACCGCCGCCGCGCCAAGCAGATCGCGTACAACGAGGAACGGGGCCTCGACCCCCAGCCGCTGCGCAAGAAGATCACCGACATCCTGGAGCAGGTCTACGCGGAGGCGGAGGACGCCGTCGAACCGGGTGGTTCCGGCCGCAACGCGAGCAGGGGCAAGAAGCCGACCGGCGACCCGGGTGCGTCGGGCCGCAGCTCGGGCGTCCTGGCCGACCGCGACACCAGCGGCATGGCCCGCTCGGAGCTGGCGGACCTCGTGCAGCAGCTGACGGACCAGATGATGAACGCGGCGCGCGAGCTGCAGTTCGAACTGGCCGCCCGCCTGCGCGACGAGATCCAGGACTTGAAGAAGGAACTGCGCGGCATGGACGCGGCGGGGGTGAAGTAGATTCCCGATACCCTTGACCTGCCAAAACGGGACTCCGTACAACTCGATCGGGTGAACATGGCGCCCACCATGTACGGAAACGCCGTTACGGTCATCGGTTGAGAGAAACGGAGCCCCGAAACCACCCCGGCACGTCCGAACGACCCACCCACCCGCCCACCACGAGCCCCCGACGGTCCCACCCCGCGGCGGCCCAGCCCGGAGCAGCGCCAGTCCGGAGCGGTGCTAGCCCGGAGCGGTGCCGGCCCGGAGCGGTGCCGGCCCGGAGCGGTGCCGGCCCGGAACAGCGCCGGCCCGGATAGTGCGGGCAGCCCCGGCCGACGGGCAGCCCCGGCTGACAGTGGCCGCAGCCCGCGACATGCCTCGGGACCAGCGTGTCCTGGCCCCTGGTGTGTCTAGGCCCCCGGTGTGCCCCAGCCCTCCGGCAGGGCGGGGTGGATCGCCTCCACCCGGTCCCGCCGGGTGACCAGTTCCCAGCACACCTCGGCCAGCTCGTCGGGGTCGACCACCGGCAGTTCCGCGCCCGCGGGCAGCTTCACCCCCTCGGGCAGGGTGAATTCGCCGCTGAGCAGGCGCTGGTGCCCGGCGCTGCCGCGGATCATCGCGGTCACCGTGATCGCGCCCGCGTACACGCCCCGCCCGGCCACCTCGCCGTGCAGCGAGTGCACGTAGTTGCGCGCGGCCGCCATGGCGGGGCCCAGGCCGCTCATGCCCGGCAGGCCGTGCAGGGCTGAGGCGCCCTGGCCGAGGAGGATGGCGCCGTTGCCTCGGGCGAGCATGTCGGGCAGCACGGCGCGCACCAGTTCGACCGGGGTGAGCAGGTACAAGTCGATCAAGTCGCGCAGCGCCCCGGCGTCCAGGTCGGCCGCGGGGGTGAAGCCCTCGGACGGGGCGGGGGCGTAGTAGAGCGCGTCTACGCGGTTGAAGCGTTTGCGGATCTTGTCGACCAGGGCGGGGGCGTTGGTCGGGTTGGTCAGGTCGGCGGGGAAGGTCTCGGCTTCCACGCCTGCGGCGGTCAGTGCGCTTCGCAGGGCGTCCAGGGGTTCGCGGCGGCGGGCTACCAGGGCCACCCGGTAGCCCTCGCGGCCGAAGCGCCTGGCCACCGCCGCGCCCAGGCCCGGGCCTGCGCCGAAGAGTGCGATCGTGTTGGGCAAGATGGCCCGCCTCTCTAAGTTGATGCTGGCCTCAACTTGTCTTCAACCGTAGCGCACAAGTTGAGGGCTGCGTCAACTTCCGGCTGTCAGAATGCACCCATGAGCCCCACCGGCGGCACGCCGCGCCTGCGGCGGGACGCGCAGCGCAACGTTGAGAAGCTGAAGGCCGCCGCGATCGAGGTGTTCCGCGAACGCGGCCTCACCGCCCCGCTGGAGGACATCGCCAGCCGCGCCGGGGTCAGCACCGGCACGCTCTACAACCGCTTCGGCAGCCGTGAAGCACTTATCGACGCCGTCGTGCCCGAGCTGGCTTCGGTGCGCCTCGCCCACCTGCTGAGCCGGGTCAGGGGGGCGGCCGACCCCTGGCGCCGCTTCGTCGCCTACGTCGAGGGCATGGCCGCGCTCCAGGCCGAGGAGCCGGTGCTCAACGACCTGGTGTCCCGCCGTTTCCCGGACGCCACCGAGCTGACCCGCGTCTGCGACGAAGCGCTGGCCGAGGGCGCCCGACTTGTCGACGAGGCCAAGCGGCACGGCTCGTTGCGCGCCGACTTCACCGCGGGCGACCTGTTCGTCGCCCTGTGGTGCACGGGGCAGTTCGTCCGCGCCACCCGTGCCACCGCGCCGGACGCGTGGCGCCGCAACATCGCGATCTTCCTCGACGGCGCCCGCGCCGAGGCCGCCCGCGAACTGCCGGTGGGGCCGGAGGCGTTGGTCGCCGTTCGGGACTCGCTGTTCGACCACCAGCAGCGCTGATGCCCCAATAAGGTGACGGCCATGACGCTCGACGAGGTGATCGCCCACTGCCTGGCCAAGCCCGGCGCGCAGGAGACCTATCCCTGGGGCGAGGAGGACCTGGTGGCCAAGGTCGGGGACAAGGTGTTCGCCTTCATCGGGTTGACCGACCACGCGATCTCGGTCAAGTGCGGCGCCAACGCCGAGGCCGCCGCCGAGTGGCGGGAGCGGTACCCGGACGACGTGGTGGTCGCGCCGTACGTCGGGCGCTACGGGTGGAATCGGGTCGACCTCAAGGGGAGCGTGCCGGACGACGAGGTGCGTGAACTGCTCGACGCCTCCTACGACGCGGTGGTGGCGAAGTTGCCCAAGTCCAGGAGGCCGTGACCGGAAGCCGGGTGCCGCGAACGCGGGCCGGGGTGCCGTGAACGCGGAGGGGCGCCAGGTGGAGAACCCGGCGCCCCTCTCAAGATCCGGACCGGAGTCCGGACCGCAACCCGACCCGCGGTCCGCCCGATCCCACCCGCTCAGCTCGTGATGTCCTTGCGGGCGAACTTCCGCGCCGCCATCAGCGTGAAGAACGCGCCGAACGCCAACGCCGAGAACGTCCCCTTCGCCATCTGCGACCAGTCGATGTCGGTCGACAGCAGGTCCACCCAGGCCAGCGCGTAGTGCGTCGGCAGGTAGTTCCGCAGGTCCTCCAACGCCGTGATCTGGTCCAGGATCTGCGACAGGATCGACGCCAGCACCGCACCGCCCACCGCGCCCAGCGGCGCGTCCGTGGACACCGACAGGTACAGCGCCAACCCCGCCACCCAGAACAGGTGGATCGAGATGTACACGACCGCCAGCGCCACCCCGTAGACCCCGGCGCCGAACGACGCGGCCTCACCCGTGGGCGACACCGCCTCCCCGGCCCCGTACCACGCCACGCCGACGCCGAGCGCCACCGCGGGCAGCAGCACCAGCGCGAACAGCGACAGCAGCCCCGAGGCCAGCGCCTTCTGCCGCAGCAACCGGTGCCTCGGCACCGGCGCCGCCAGCAGGTACTTCAGCGACGACCACGACGCCTCGGACGCGATGGTGTCGCCGAAGAACAGCGCCACGATCATCGGCAGCAGGAAGCTGCCCGACACGAACAGCGTCAGGATCACGAAGTTCACGCCGCTGGCCGTGGCCAGGTCGACGAAACCGCCCGTCCGCCGGTTGGGCTGCGACTGGCCGATCTCGAACGCCACCACCAGGATGAACGGCAGCAGCACCAGGAAACCCAGCACCAGCTGCGTCCGCCTGCGCCGCAGCTGCCGCGCCAGCTCGACCCGGATGCGCAGCGTCCGCCCGGCCCGGTAGCCGACCTTGGACCCGTCCGGCGCCACCGACGACGGCTCGGCCGCCGCCGCGGAGGTCAGGTCCGCGATGGCACCCGGGTCGGTGTGCACCCCGTTCGGGGTGCCGTTTCGCGTGCTCATTCGCCCACCAACTCCAGGAACGCGTCTTCCAACCGCCGCCGGGGCCCGGCCTGGTCCACGGCCACGCCCGCGGCCACCAGGGCCTGCAGCGCCGACGCCCGCGGCGTGCCGTTGAGGCTCGCGTGGACCTGCTCGCCGTCCACGTGGACGTCGTGCACGCCGGCCAGGCCGCGCAGCACGGAGGCCGCCTCCTCGGGCCGGTCGACCCGGAAGCTCGCCTCGCCGCCGCCCGTCGCGATCTCCTCGACCGGACCGGCCGCGACCAGCGTCCCCTTGTGCATCACCACGACGTGGGTGCACGTCTGCTCGACCTCGGCGAGCAGGTGGGAGGACACCAGCACGGTGCGCCCCGCCGCGGCGTAGCGGCGCAGCACCTCGCGCATCTGGTGGATCTGGGGCGGGTCGAGGCCGTTGGTCGGCTCGTCGAGCACCAGCAGGTCCGGCAGGCCGAGCATGGCCTGGGCGATGGCCAGCCGCTGGCGCATGCCCTGGCTGTAGGTCCGCACGCGCCGGTGCACGGCGTTGCCGAGGCCGGCGATCTCCAGCGCCTCCTCGACGTGCGCCTGCTCCGCGGGCCTGCCGGTGGCCTCCCAGTACAGCCGCAGGTTGGCGGCGCCGGACAGGTGCGGCAGGAAGCCCGAGCCCTCGACGAACGAGCCGATCCGGGACAGCACGGGCGCGCCGGGGTGCACCTTGTGCCCGAACACCCGGATGCCGCCCTCGCTGGGCCGGATCAGGCCCATCAGCATGCGCAGCGTCGTGGTCTTGCCCGCGCCGTTCGGCCCGAGCAGGCCCAGCACCTGGCCGTGCTCCACGCGGAACGACAGGTCCTTCACCGCGGTCAGGCCGCCGGGGTAGGACTTGGTCAGGCCCTCGATCACCAGCGGCACGCCGGTCAGCCCCGGGTCGACGTCGGCGCTCAGCCGCCGCCGGAACCAGGCGACCACGGCGGCGATCAGGCAGGCGATCAGCACGATCCCGATGCCCCACAGCGCGCCGGTCGGCACGTCGCTGGTCGCGTTCACGCCCGGCACCACCGGCACCGACAGCGCGGACGAGGCCAGCGACACCCGGTAGGCGGCGGGCTCGGTGGCGTTGGCGTACGCCTGGTCGGTGGTCGACACCACCAGCTGGAACCGGTGGTCGGCCTCCACCGGCCGCACCGCGCCGGGCAGCGTCACGGTCACGTCGACCGGCGTGCCGTCGGCGGGCAGGTTCGCCACGCGCACCGGCGCGACCGCCGAGCCGGGCAGCACCCGCACGCCGTTCGCGTCGGCGTCGTAGAGCTTGACGAACAGCACCGCGCCGTCGGCGGGCACGGGCTGGCCGGGCACCGCGGCGACCCGCAGCCGCACCGTGGAGGCGCCGGTGACCAGCGTCTGCGCGGTCTGCGGCGCGCTGAGGAACGTCGCGGACTGGCCGGGCAGGTCGAGCGAGAGCCGGGAGGACAGCGCGCTGGAGCGCGACACCACCGACCCGAGGCCGGGCAGGCTCGACACGGCGGCCGGGTTGCCGCCCGCCGGGTTCACCACGACCTGCTCGCGCCCGGTCAGCGGCACGTCGACCCGCCGCACCGGTTCGGCGCCGGCCAGGCCCGGGTAGGAGGGGGCGACGACGTCGCGCAGCGACGGGGAACCGCTGCTGCGGAACGCGCCGACCACGGTGTACTCGAAGCCGGTGCCGGGGTCGGCGCCCTCGCCGCGCAGGTGGTGGTCCAGCCAGTCGGCGATGCGGCCGCGCAGCTCGGGGCCCGGTGAGCCGCCGTCGTGGCCGCCGGAGTACCAGATCACCTTGACCTTCGCGCCGTTGGCGGCGATCTGGCGGGCGTTGGCGTCGGCCTGGTCGAGGCCGAACAGGGTGTCCTGCTCGCCCTGCACGATCAGGGTGGGCTGGGTGATGTTGCCGGTCACCGAGGACGGCGACGCGCGGCGCAGCACCTCCAACGTCCGCGGGCCGGCCTTGCCGGTCGTGGCGACCTCGGTGTAGGCGGCGCACACGTCGGCCTGGAAGCGGCCGCACGCCCCGTTGACCGGACCGGTGGGCGGCGCGTCGACCGGGGACCCGGCGGGCGGCTGGGCGGCCGTCGCGGCGGCGTTGCCCAGGCCCTGGTCGTCGTCCTCCTGACCGGGCTCGCTGGCCTCCTGGCCGGGGTTGGTCGCGTCGGCGCCGGACAGGCCCGCGGAGAAGAAGATGCCCGCCCACGAGCGCTTGAACACGCCGTCCTCGCCGAACGCGCCGGGCGCCGCGGTCGAGGCGTCCACGTCGTCGGCTCGCGCCGAGTTCGGCAGCAGCGCCTGGGCCAGGTCGTTGTAGGTGATGACCGGCGCGATGGTGTCCACGCGCTGGTCCACGCCCGCCAGGGACAGCGCGAGCGCGCCGCCGTACGAGCCGCCGGTGACGCCGACCCGGGGGTCGCCGCCGCCGTCGCGCACCACCTCCTCGCGGGTGGCCAGCCAGTCCAGCAGCTTCTGCGCGTCGCGGACCTCGTGGTCCAGCGAGTTCAGCGCGATGCTGCCGGTGCTGCGGCCGAAACCGCGCGCCGACCAGGCGAGCACGACGAACCCCCGCTGCGCCAGCTCGGTCGCCTGGGCGGCGACGTTGGCCTTGCTGCCGCCGAAGCCGTGCGGCAGCAGGACGGCGGGCGCGGGGGTGCGTTCGGGCAGGTAGAGGGTGGTGTCGATCTGCACGGTCTCGGCGCTGCCCGGGCTTTCCGGCACGTCGATCACCGCGTCGCGGGTGCTCACCGGGGGCGGGTCGTCTCCCTGGCGCGTCCAGACCACGGTGGCGCCCACCAGGGCGACGACCAGGACCAGCGCGGGGAGCGACCACCTGCCGCGGAGGCGGTTGAGGGGGGCCACGGAGTTGACCTTATGCGTGTTCGGCTGAGAACGGGCCGTCAGCGGCGGCCCGCCACTCTCAGCAACCGGGGGACAAAACGGACCAATCGGTCTTATAACATGCGACAGTCGGGTGCCGCCGATCACCCCGGGTGGCGCGAACCGGTGCCCATGCGTGAAACTATTCGCAGGTGGAGGGGAGTACTCCCTACACGGTGGTGTCGTCAGCACGGAGCCCGGCGCGGGGTTCCCGGTGCCACCGGTCGGCACTGCCGGCGGAGGAGACCTCCGGTCATTGGCGTGCGCGCTGTGCACCGGAGGGTTGCCCGATGTCTGTTCCCGTGTGGCTGTGGCTCGCCACGATCGCAGGACTGCTGGTCCTGCTGGCGATCGACCTCTTCATCGTCGACCGCAAACCGCACGAGGTGACCATCGGCGAAGCCGGTCGGTGGGTCGCCTTCTACATCGCGGTCGCGGTCGCGTTCGGCCTGGGCATCTGGTTCTGGGCCGGTGGCACGCCGGCGGGCGAGTTCTTCGCCGGCTACATCACCGAGTACTCGCTCAGCGTGGACAACCTGTTCATCTTCCTGATCATCATGACCACCTTCAAGGTGCCCGCGATCCACCAGCACAAGGTGCTGCTGATCGGCATCCTGATGGCGCTGGTCATGCGCGGCATCTTCATCGCCGTCGGCGCGGCGGTGATCGCGCAGTTCAGCTGGGTGTTCTACCTGTTCGGCGCGTTCCTCATCTACACCGGCTACAAGCTGGCGTTCACCAACCACGACGACGAGGAGGAGGAGTACAAGGAGAACGCGGCGACCAGGATCGTCCGCAGGATCTACCCGGTGGCCGACCGGTACCACGACGGCAAGTCGTTCGTGAAGATCGACGGCAAGCGGTTCGTCACGCCGATGTTCATCGTCATCGTCGCCATCGGCACCACCGACCTGCTGTTCGCCCTCGACTCGATCCCGGCGATCTTCGGCCTGACCAAGGAGCCGTTCCTGGTCTTCAGCGCCAACGCCTTCGCCCTGATGGGCCTGCGGCAGCTGTACTTCCTGCTCGGCGGCCTGCTCAACAAGCTGGTCTACCTGTCGATCGGCCTGTCGGTGATCCTCGGCTTCATCGGCGTGAAGCTGATCCTGGAGGCCCTGCACACCAACTCCCTGCCGTTCCTCAACGGCGGCGAGCCGCTGCACGTGCCGACCGTGGGCATCGGGCTGTCGCTGTCGGTGATCGTCGGCGTGCTGCTCATCACCACGGTGGCGAGCCTGATCAAGGTCAAGCGGCACCCCGAGGCCGCCAAGCACGTGGGCGCGCCCGAGGCCGACCCGGTCAAGTGAGCCGGTCGGGTCACCATCTGTGAGCGTCAAAAGCTCGTGAGCCTTGCTAAGGATCGTTGGGGTAACGTCCTGGGACGTGCGCCCCGATGACTTGCAGCAGCTGACCGTGCCCGGCTCCCTCGCGGTGCGCGGCGACCTCGTCCTGGTCAACACGACCACCCCGGACGTCACCGCGAACGCCTACCGCGGCGGGCTGCACCGCGTGCCGCTGGACGGCGGCGGGGCGCGGCGCTGGACGTGGGCGGAGCGCGACCTGGCCCCCCGGATCTCCCCGGACGGGCGCTGGGTCGCGTTCCTGCGCGTCGCCGAGCGCGGCAAGCCGCCGCAGGTGCACGTCATGCCCGCCGACGGCGGCGAGGCGCGCAAGCTCACCGACCTGCGGCTGGGCGCCGGCGTGCCGGTGTGGGCGCCGGACTCGCGGCGGCTCGCGTTCACCTCGCGGGTGCCCGAGGCCGGCCGCTACGGCGAGCCCCTGGCGGGCGAGGACGAGGCGCCGAAGCCGGACGCCGAGGCGCCGCGCCACATCACCCGGCTCGACTACCGGGTCGACGACGTCGGCTTCACCGGCGACCGGCACGCGCGGCTGTTCACCGTCGACGCGCTGGACCCCGCCGCCTCGCCGGTGCAGCTGACCGACGGCTCGTTCAGCGCGGCCGACCCGACCTGGACCGCCGACGGCGAGCACCTGGTGTTCGTGGCCGACCGCGACCTCGGCCGGGTCGAGACCCTGCACAGCGACCTGTACCGGGTGCCCGCCGCCGGCGGCGAGCCGACCCTGCTGGTCCGCTCGGCCGGCTCGGCGTTCTGCCCGGTCGCCCTGCCCGACGGCGGCGTGGTGTTCTTCGGCACCGAGGCCACCGGCGTGCACGCCGTCGCCCGCAACCACGGCCTGTGGCGGTTCGACGGCACCGACCTGGTGCGCCTGACCGACACCGAGACCGTGGACTGCGAGAAGGGCGCGGGCGCGCCCGTGCCGACCGCCTCCGGCGTGCTCGTCGCGGTCCGCAACCGGGGCGCGGTCGAGCTGCGCCGCGTGCCGCTCGACGCCGACGGCGCCCGCCTGGTCGACCTGGAGCTGCTGGCCGGCGAGCGCGCCGAGGTCAAGTCCTTCGCCGCCGACGGCGACGTGGTCGTCGCCGTGGTGACCACCCCGGACAACACCGGCGAGGTCGTGCTGGTGGGCAGCGGCCCGCTGACCGACTTCGGCTCCGCCGTGCCGCTGCGCCCCGCGGTCGAGCTGACCGGCGAGTCCGCCGACGGCTACCCGGTGCACGGCTGGCTCGTGCTGCCCGAGGGCGAGGGCCCGCACCCGGTGGTGCTGGCCGTGCACGGCGGCCCGTTCATGTACCACGGCTGGGGCTTCTTCGACGAGGCCCAGGTCTACGCGGCGGCCGGCTACGCGGTCGTGCTGCCCAACCCGCGCGGCTCCGCCGGCTACGGCCAGG
Source organism: Saccharothrix syringae (assembly GCF_009498035.1). Lineage (NCBI taxonomy): Bacteria > Bacillati > Actinomycetota > Actinomycetes > Pseudonocardiales > Pseudonocardiaceae > Saccharothrix > Saccharothrix syringae. Next base: position 9,065,956 of record NZ_CP034550.1, on the reverse strand, counting down.
CGCACGGCCAGGCCGTCATCGGGCGTTTCGGCACGGTCGACGTGGACGACGTCCTCGCGGTGCTCGACGTCGCGCTGGCGCGGCCCGACCTCGACGCCGAGCGCGTCGGCGTGATGGGCGGCTCCTACGGCGGCTTCATGACCACCTGGCTGGCCGCGCACCACGGCGAGCGGTTCCGCGCGGCGTGGAGCGAGCGCGCGGTCAACGCGTGGGACTCGTTCTCCGGGTCCTCCGACATCGGCTGGTTCTTCACCGAGGCGTACTGCGGGCCCGACCCGGAGGCGCACCGCGCCATGAGCCCGCTGACCTACGCCGAGAAGATCTCCATGCCGTTCATGGTGGCGCACTCCGAGCACGACTGGCGGTGCCCGCTGGAGCAGGCGCAGCGCCTGTTCGTGGCCCTGCGGCGCAACGGGGTGGAGGCCGAGATGCTGGTCTTCCCGGGCGAGGGCCACGAGCTGACCCGGACCGGCAAGCCGCGCCACCGGGCGCAGCGGTTCGACCACGTGCTCTCGTGGTGGGCACGCCACTTGGCCTGATCCTGCGCCGAAAACCCCGACCGGCACCTCCGCGAGCGGCACACTGGGTTCCTCGCGGAGGGAGTCGAGGATGGCGATCCCATCGGGCTGGCCCGCAGGCACCTACCTGGACACGCTCTCACCCGCCGGCCGCACCGCGCTGCTCGGGCTCGGTGCGCCCAGGGCGTTCCGGCGCGGTGAGGTGATGATGCGCGAGTCCGAGGACTCCGAGCACGTCGTCCTGCTGCTGCAGGCGCTGGTGAAGGTGACCCAGGCGCTGGACAACGGGCGGGTCGCGCTGCTGAACATCAAGGTCGGCGGCGACCTGGTCGGCGAGATGGCGTTCCTGAGCGGGGAACCGCGCTCGGCGACGGTCACCGCGTGCGTGGACACCAGGGCGCGGGTGGTGCCGGCGCAGCGGTTCCGGGACTACCTGGCCGAGTTCCCCGAGGCCGACCGCGCCCTGACCCGGATGATCGTGAACACGCTGCGGTGGAACCAGCAGCGGCGGGTCGACTTCAACGGGTACTCGGCGTCGGTGCGGCTGGCCCGGGTGCTGGACCACCTCGCGGACGCCTACGGGAACCCCGGTCCCGGCGGGGTCAGCCTGCGGCTCGGGTTGACGCAGGGGGAGCTGGGGTCGCTGGTGGGGGTGGAGGAGGACACCGCGCGGCGCGAGCTGCGGGCGCTGCGGGATCGCGGGGTGATCAGCATGGGGTACCGGGCGATCACGGTGGTGGACCGGGCCGTGCTGCGCGGGATGGCCTCCTGACGGAGGGCGACCGCCACGACCTGCTGCTACTCCAGTACCCGGCACTCACGTTCCGCCCCGCACTCCGGTATCTCGCACCCACACCCCCGCGCCGCCCTCGCACTTCACACTTGCGCCTGCACGTGCGCCGACGATCCGCGACCGCGCCCGTCCTCCGCGACCCACCCGGACCGGTCCTCACACCCCACCCCCGCGTCGGCGAATCGAGCCGGCGACGGGAAACCCGGTGATCGCCCTGTTTCCCCGGCCCCCGCGGCGGGATGCTCAACCGCGTGAAGCTGGACACCATGCCCCCGCTCGACGGCCTGGTCTACCGCCTCGTGGTGGCCGTGGACGTCGAGGGATACAGCAAGCTCGACGCACTGGACCAGTCCCTGGTGCAGTCGAGGCTCGGCGAGGTGCTCGACCTCGCCGCCCACGACGCCGGGCTGGACCGCTCCCACTGGTACCGGCAGGTCCGCGGGGACGGTGAGCTGGCCGTGCTCCCGGCCGACGCCGACACCGCCTGGGTGGTCGCCCACCTCACCGAGCGGCTGGCCGCCAACCTCGCCGACCTGCGCCGCGCGGGCACCCCGCTGCGCATGAGGGTCGCCATGCACTGCGGCACCCTCACCGCGGGCAGGTTCGGCCTGGTCGGGGACGCCCCCATCGTCACCTGCCGGCTCCTCGACGCCGGGGCCGCCCGGCGGGAGCTGGCCGCCGCGTCGACCGACCTGGTGCTGGTGATCTCGGAGCGGCTGTTCGACGACGTGGTCCGCACCCGCTTCCACGACCTGGACCCGACCCGGTTCCGCGCCACCCGGTTCCGGGCCAAGGGGACCTGGTACTCGGGCTACCTCTGCCCCGGTCCACCCAGGCGCGGTTGAGCCGAACCCTGGCGGACGGCGGTGCGGTTGCGGCAGGCTCTGGCGGATGCAGTGGACCGTGCGGGCCGCCCGGCCCGACGACGCGCCCGAGATCGCCCGGATCAACGTGGCCGCCTGGCGGCACTCGTACCGGGGGGTCGTGGCCGATCCGGTGCTCGACCGGATGCTGCCGGAGAGCAGGCTGCCGGCGTGGGCCCGGGTCCTGCGGCTGCCCGAACCCAGCCGGGTGTTCGTGGCGGTCGAGCCGGGCACCGACCGGATCGGCGCCTACTGCGCGGTCGACGAGGTGCGCGCCACCACCGACGCCCACCCCGACCTGCACACCGGCCAGCTCGTGGCCATCTACGCCGACCCCTGCTACCACGGCACGGGCGCGGGTCACGTGGTGCACGAGGCCGGCCTGCGGCACCTGCTGGACCAGGGGTTCCGGTACGCGGTGCTGTGGGCGCTCCAGGACCACGCGCGCGGCCGGGCGTTCTGCGAGGCCCACGGCTGGCGGCACGACGGGCAGGTGCACCGGGGCGAGCAGCGGCTGCCGGAGGTCCGCTACGGCCGGTTCCTGCCGGTGCCCCGCCGGCGCCAGGCGCGCCGCGTGCTGTGACCCCTCACCCCAGCAGGGTGTAGTTCAGCTCGTCGCACACCCGTGCCAGGGGCAGGTCGAGCCCGGGGTGCTCCAGCGGCAGCAGCACGTCCGGCGAGGCGGGCAGGCCGGTGCCGCCCGGCGGGTCCCACAGGCACACCGCGGGCGCGCCGGAGTCCATCGACGACCGGTACCACAGCCCGTCCAGCTCGGGGTGCGCCGCCCGGATCGCCCGCGCCCACTGCTGGGTCAGGTGCTTGGGCCCGGAGCTGATCTCCTGCGAGGCGCCGACCCGCGTCGGCCACAGGCCCGCCAGGTCGAGCAGCCGCAGGGTGCGCCGGGGGCGCAGCACCACCAGGAACGGGCTGCGCGTGCGCCGGTCCACCACCGAGGTCGCCTGGAACACCTCGGCCACGGACGTGCGCACGGACAGGCCGAAGTACAGCACCCCCTGGTCGTGGGCGTGGGTGAGCGAGCCGTCCGGGGAGGGCGGCTGGGTGTCGAAGCGCGCGTGCGGCAGCGGGCCGGTGTAGCGGAAGCTGTTCCAGCGCTGCGGGTGCAGGCCCTTGGCGGCGAAGACGCGCACCAGGCGCGTGGCGCGGTGCACCGCCACCACGTCCTCGGTGCGCCGCAGGCTCGCCTGGAGCACAGCCGGGGAGGGCGGCTGGGGGAGCCGTGACATCAGCGTCCAGTGGTCTCGGGGGCGAGGGTCACGCGGGCGTGCCCAGCTGCGCGGCCAGCGCCGCCACCCGGCGCGGGTCACCGCCCGCCAGCAGCCACGCGCGCGGCGTGGTGGGGTAGCCGTCGACCTGCAGGTCCTCCTGCTCGCCGGTCATGAACCCCGCCACCACCAGCGGCGGCTGGTCCTCGGGCACGGCGGCCAGCACGACCTCCAGGCCGGGCAGCACGCCCGCGCCCGCGAACTGCCACGCGGGCAGCCGCCAGCTGCCCCGGTCCTTCCAGCCGACCAGCCGGCCCACGCCGAGCCGGTGCCGGACGCGGCTGGTGTCCACGCCGAGCTGGCGGGCCGCCTCGGCCACGGTCAGCGCCGAGTCCCGCAGCACGGCGTGCACGACCACGGTCCGCGCGCGCGCCTGGTCGTCGGCGACGCGGTGCGGGCTCAGGTCGAGGCCGACGTCCGCCAGCGCGTCGCGCTGGTCGGGCGGGAAGTAGCTCGCCGGGTCGGGGTGCGGGGGTGCGAGCCGCCTGGCCGCGTCGACGACGAGGGAGAGGAAGTCGTCGGGGGTGACCTGCAGACCCGCCTTCGCCAAGGCCGACTCCAGAGCGAGATTCATGCGCACAGGGTATCCCGCACGTGCGCTTGTGTGCGCACAGATAACTCGAATGTACGAGTCCGTGAACGCTCCGCACACAACTTGCAACTCTACGTGAAAAACCGAGGTGGACCACGGTGACCTGGAACTCACCTCCCCGCCGGCTACGATGCCGCGGACGAGGACATCGGGGGTGTTCAGGTGGCGGTACCCGTTCGCACGGACAAGCGGGTCGTGGGCGTGTGGATCGCGGTGATGGTCGCCGCGCTCGTCGTGGTGCTGTTCCGCGCCGCGCGCGACTTCGGCCTGATCGACCTGCGGGTCTACCGCGTCGGCGGGCGGGCGTGGCTGGAGGGCGTGCGCCTGTACGCCGAGGGCTTCCCCAAGCCGCTGGAGGGCCCCGCGCTCCCGTTCACCTACCCGCCCGTGGCCGCGTTCCTGTTCAGCGCGCTGGCGGTGGTGCCGTGGACGGCGGCCGTGCTGGTGTGGACCGGCCTGGGGCTGGCGCTGCTCACCGCGGTGTGCCTGGCCACCGCCCGCGAGGTCCACGGCGCCGGTCAGCGGGCCGTGCTGGTCGGGCTCGGCGCGGCCGCGGCGTCGCTGCTGCTCGAACCGGTCCGGGAGACCCTGGACTTCGGCCAGATCAACCTGGTCCTCATGGGCCTGGTCGCGCTCGACTGCCTGTTGCCGAGGACGAGGTGGCCGCGCGGCCTGCTCATCGGCTTCGCCGCCGCCGTCAAGCTGACGCCCGCGATCTTCGTGCTGTTCTTCCTGGCCCGGCGGCAGGTCGGGCCCGTGGTCACCGCGATCGCCTCGTTCACCGGCTTCGGCCTGGTCGGCCTCGCGGTCGCGCCCACCGACACCCGGCAGTACTGGCTGGAGGCGCTGCTCGACCCGGCCCGCGTCGGCGGCCTCGCCTACGCGGGCAACCAGTCGCTGCGCGGCGTGGTGCACCGGCTCGGCCTGACCGGGTTCGCCGAGACCGCGGTGTGGGGCCTGCTCAGCCTGGGCGTGGTGGTGCTGGTGTGGCTGGCCGTGGCGCGCGCCGGCGACGACCGGGTCGCCGCGCTGCTCGCCGTCGCCGTGGGCGGGCTGCTGGTCTCGCCGGTGTCCTGGTCGCACCACTGGGTGTGGGTGGTGCCCGGCCTGGTCTACCTCGCGCACCGCGCGAAACCGTGGGCCGGGCTGCTCGCGCTGCTGTTCCTGCTCGGGCCCATGTGGTGGTTCCCCCGCGAGAAGGACCTGGAGCTGGGCTGGAGCTGGTGGCAGCAGGTCGTCGGCAACGCCTACGTGTGGGCGGGCCTGGCCGCGCTGGTGGTGCTGGTCAGGCGCCGCCGGTGATCAGCGCGACCGCGCGGTCGCGGGTCGCCTCGTCCACCTCGCCCAGCCGGAACCCGCGCGAGACGATGTGCTCGACCAGCGCCGGCTCCGGCGGGAGGCCGTGCTTGCGCAGGTAGTGCGGCACCGCGCCGGCCCAGATCCAGGTGCCGTCGGTGCGGAAGTTCAGCGGCACGTCCTGCCCGCCGACGAACTCGTCCACGTCGAGGTTCCGCGCGGCCAGCACCACGGGCGCGGCCTCCAGGTAGGTCAGCAGCGCCTCGCCGAGCTGCGGGTCGATCGCCTGCCGGTTCACCACCGGGCGCCCGGCCTCGTCGCGGCCGTCGTAGACGTGCGCGGTGCGCAGCTCGCCCGGCGCGGACGGCCGGGGCAGCGGCGGCAGGCCGACCCGCTGCCGCAGCCAGTCCGGGATGCGCTCGTCGTGCCGGGGGAAGGTGCGCAGCTCGTCCTGGAAGCCGATCACCGGCGGCGCGTTGCGCCAGCGCGGCTCGTCGTCGGCGTTGAAGTCGACCGAGAACGCCGCCGGCGCCTCGATCTCGTAGACCGCGCTCAGCCACGTGCCCCGGTCCGGCTGGTGCATGCCGGCGCGCAGCCGGCCGAACAGCTGCACCACCTCCATCGGCGGGCGCACGGGCCGCCACTGGCCGTCCGGGCCGGTGAACGCCAGGTCCACCTCGATGTGCCGCCCGGCCGCGCGGTACTCGGCGCGCACCCGGTGCCAGCCCTGCGGCAGGGCGGGGAGCATGGCGCGGCCGATCTGCTTGACGAGCCGGGTCTGCTCCTCTTCGGACAGCGGTGTGGCTGGCTGGCTCATGCGAAGAACACCCTCTCGGCTCCCCCCTGACGCGGCGCACCGATCTTAACGGCCGCGACACGCGCCCGTGGGCCGGTCGGGCGAGGATCCGCCGGGTGGCCGCGTCCGGTGGGCGCCGGACCGCGAGGCGGGCCGCCGTCCGAAGAGGACGCGGGGGGGGCGGAGCGGGCGCAGGGGCAAAGCGGCGGGCAAAGCGCGGGGCGGGGCGGGGCGGAGCGGGCGCAGGGGCAAAGCGGCGGGCAAAGCGCGGGGCGGGGCGGGGCGGAGCGGGCGCAGGGGCAAAGCGGCGGGCAAAGCGCGGGGCGGGGCGGGGCGGGGCGGGCAGGGCCGGAGCGGGGCCACACCGGGGCCACACCAGGGCAGGCCCGGACCGGCACCGCCCGTCAGTCGCCGGACTTGAAGCTGTCCCGGACGGCGTCCTCCATCTCGCGGTACTGGTCCACGGTGTTCTTGACGGCCTTCTCGGCCGCCTCCATGGCCTCCACCGCGCCCTGCAGCGCGTCCATCCCCCACTGCTCGACCGGGTCGAGCATCATCCGGAACGGCTGGCAGATGATCCCGTACGCGTCGGTCGGCATGCTGACCGTCCGCGCCGCGTCCACCGCCCCCTGGAGGCGGCCGCCGAGGTCGGCCAGCCGCTTGCCGTGCGCCTCCAGCGTCTCCGCGACGATCTCGAAGCCCGCCATGTCATCCCCCTTGGGAACCGGTCACGAGAGGTAGGAATCGCTGCCGAAGTCGTCGTCGTCCTGCGCGTGCCTCGGCCGGCGCGGCGCGGACGGTGGCGTGCCCGGTGGCGCCGCGAACGGGGGACCGGGCCTGCGCGGCGGCGGCGCCTCCTCGTCCTCGATGCCGAACCGCAGCTCGCGGTGGACCGGGGGCGGCGGCGCGTCGTCGGCGGGCGGGTCCGGGAAGTTGCGCCTGGCCTCCTGGAGCAGCACGTTGGCCGTCTCGTCGCCGGTGCCGATGGTCTCGGCCATCACCTGCTGCAACAGCTCCGGGATGCGCGACTGCGCGCGTTGCAGCGTCCGCATCACCTCGGCCGACACCTCGGCCATCCGCTTGTCCCGCGCGGACTCGGCGATCTCCAGGTTCGTCAGGATGCCGTTCGACCCGATGGTGAGCCGCACCGAGCCGTCGCGCGAGGACTCCGTGATGGACATGCCCTGCACGCGGCCGGCCATCGCCTGGTAGCGCTGGGCCTTCTGCTCGATGCTCTGCTGCCACTGGCCGAGCATCCGCTCGGACGCGCCGATGTCCTCGGGCACGGCGACTTCCCCCTAGGTCGTTTCCTGCCAGGATGACGCACCGGTGAACGGCCCGGTTCCGCATCCGGCGCAAATGCTCCGGACGGCGCAACCGGGCCGGTGACCTAGTTCACCCCGAGCAGGTCCACCACGAAGATCAGCGTCTCGCCGGGCTTGATCACGCCGCCCGCGCCGCGGTCGCCGTAGCCCAGGTGGGCCGGGATGACGAGCTTGCGCCGGCCGCCCACCTTCATGCCCTGCACGCCGCGGTCCCACCCGGTGATGACCCGACCCGCCCCCAGCGGGAAGGTGAACTGCTCGCCGCGGTCCCAGGAGGCGTCGAACTGCTCACCGGTCGAGTGCGCCACGCCGACGTAGTGCACGTGCACGAGCTGACCGGGCGCCGCCTCGGGGCCGTCGCCGACGGTGATGTCCTCGATCACCAGGTCGGCGGGCGCCGGGCCCTCGTACGGCTCGACCACGGGCTTGCTCGGTGCCATTGTCGTTCTCCCTGCGTGTTCGCGCCGCCCCCGGCCGGAGGCGGTCGCGACCTACTCAACCACGTCGGCCGCGCCCGGGCCGCGCGGCCCGGGCGCCGGCGCGCAACCGTTCCGCCACCCCGTCACGTCCTGTCGGCATGACGCGAAGGTCGTGGGGTGCGCGGGCGGCGCTGCTCGGCGGTGCCGCCCTGGTGGTGGGGGTGAGCGCGGCCTCCGCCGGGCCCGCCGCGGAGCAGGCCGGGCCGGACCTGCCGCCGCCGGCGGCGGTGCCGGTCGACCTGGTGGCGTTCGACACGTGCGACGCGGCGCTGGCCGACCTGCGCCGCGCGGTCGGGCCGTACGTCGGCCCCTACGGCCTGGGCGGCTGGGGCTTCGCCGCCAAGGCCGACGGGCGGGTGCAGGCCGACAGCCGCGCCGGCGCCGTGCCGCCGGGCGCCCCCGCCCGCGAGGAGGACGGGGCCGAGCACTCGCGCACCAACGCGCACGAGGCGGGCGTGGACGAGCCGGACCTGGTCAAGACCGACGGCCGGCGGGTCGTCACGGTGGTCGACGGCAGGCTGCGCGTGCTCGACGCGGCCGGCGGGCGGCTCACCGCCACCCTCGACGTGCCCGAGGGCCAAGCCTCCCAGCTGCTGCTGCACGGCGACCGGGCGCTCGTGGTGGGCTCCGGGGCCGTGGCCGACTCCCGCCCCGACGCGCCGTCCGGGCAGGGCTCGTCGATCACCCTGGTCGACCTCGCCGGCGAACCCCGCGTGCTCGGCACGCTGACCGTCACCGGCCGGTTCGTCGACGCCCGGCAGGTCGGCGACGTGGTGCGCGTGGTCGTGCACTCCGCGCCCCGGCTGCCCTGGGCGTACCCGCAGGAGGACGGGGGACCGGCGCGGGCGCTGGCCGAGAACCGGGAGCTGGTGGCCCGCGCGCCGATCGGGGAGTGGCTGCCGCGCTACGAGCTGACCGGCGCCGACGGCGCCCGCACCGAGGGCCCGCTGGTGGCCTGCGACCGGATCAGCCACCCGGTGGGTCGCCCGGCCACGTCCATGCTGTCGGTGCTCACCTTCGACTTCCCGGGCGAGCTGGGCACCGGCGACGCGGTCACGATCCTGGCCGACGGCGACACCGTCTACGGCACCGGCACCTCCCTCTACGTCGCCGACGACCACCGGCTGCTGCCGCGGACCCGCGCGCCCCGCGCCGGGCAGCCGACCACCGCGATCCACCAGTTCGACGTCTCCCGGCCCGGCCCGCCCGCGCACGTGGCGTCCGGCGAGGTGCCCGGGGCGCTGCTCAACCAGTACGCGCTGTCCGAGCACGACGGCCACCTGCGGGTGGCCACCACGACCGCCGACGCGGCCGGCGCCCCGGAGGACGCGCCCGCCACGCAGGGCGTGGTGACCGTGCTCCGGCGCGACGGCACCCGGCTGGTGCGGGTGGGCGGGCTCGACGGCCTGGGCGTGGGCGAGCGCATCCACGGCGTCCGGTTCGCGGGCCCGGTGGGCTACGTGGTGACGTTCCGGCAGACCGACCCGCTCTACACCCTCGACCTGTCCGACCCGACCGCGCCGCGCGCCGTCGGCGAGCTGAAGGTCACCGGCTACTCGGCGTACCTGCACCCGGCGGGCGACGGGCGGCTCATCGGCGTCGGCCAGGAGGCCACCGGGCAGGGGCGGGTCACCGGCACGCAGGTCTCGCTGTTCGACGTGTCGAACCCGGCCGCGCCCACCAAGGTCGCCGGTTACCACCTGCCGGGGGCCGGCTCCGAGGTCGAGTTCGACCCGCACGCCTTCTTGTTCTGGCAGGACCTGGTGGTGGTGCCGGTCGTGACCCCAGACCGGGCCGGCGGTTCCTCCGGTGCGCTGGTGCTGCGGCTCGGCGCCACCGGGTTCACCGAGCTGGGCACGGTCCGGCACGACGGCGCCGGCTACGACCCGGGCCCGCGGCGGGCGCTGGTCGTCGGCGACGAGCTGTGGACGGTGTCCGCGGCGGGCGTGCGGGTCGGCGCGCTCGCCGACCTGGCTCAGCGGGCCTGGGTGCCGTTCGACTGAGGGTCGTGCAGCAGGCGGTGGGCCAGCACGGTGCCGCCCGCCATCGCCGCCGGCAGCACCACCAGCGCGGCCAGCGGGACCAGGCACAGCAGGTAGGCGGGCACGGCGAAGCCGAGCGTGACCGCCCGCCTGCCGCGCAGCACCCGCCTGCGCACCTTCAGGTCCAGGCCGCGGCGGGTGAACGGGATGGCGGTCAGCTCGATGCCCAGCAGCGAGGCGTTCACGCACACCGCGACCACCGGGACCACGGTCTGCCCGACCACCGGGATGAACCCGGCCGCGAACAGCGGGATCGCGCACAGCACGGCGAGCCCGACCAGCAGCACCGCGTCCCGCGCGCCCACCGCGGCCGACCGCAGCCACGACACGCGCTCCGCCTCGGGCACGCCGCCCAGGTGCTCGTCCTCGACGGTCTCCGCGATGTGCTCGTAGAACGGGCCGCCGATGATCAGCGTGATGGCGGTGAACAGCAGCAGCCCGACCGCGACGAACGCGCCGATGACGCCGAACCCGGCGGCGAACCGGGTCACCGACCGCGCGGTCGGTGACCAGTCGTCGGCGAACGGGGTGATCCAGCGGGCGATCTCGTCGATCCACACCGCGAGCCCCACCAGGCCGCCGACCAGCAGCGCCGTGGTGATCAGCGCCGGCACCGCGCCGACGAGCAGCAGCTTCGGGGACCGGAACACCAGCGAGAACCCCTGGCCGAACAAGCCCACACCGGTCGAGAAGTCCCGCAGCACCCTGATCACGGCCGGGAGCATAGCCGCGCCGGGGTGCCGGCCGGGGAACCGCGCGGGCCGAGGGGCCCCAGACCCCACAACGGCGGTGTTCCCGCTCCGGGGGTGGTGCCAGGATTCGGGAGCCGCCGTGGGGAGGGGGTTGACATGCCAGACGACCGCAACGACCCGCCCGCCCGGCGTCCCGCCTCGGTGTTCACCACCGGACCGCTGCCGCCGCTGCCGCCGTCGCTGTGGGAAGGCCGCGAGGTCCGCGAGGCGGTCCGCAACCAGTCACCGGGTGCCGTGGTCGCGGTGGCCCGCCGCGCGCACGGCCTGCGCCAGGACGAGCTGGGCGCGCTCGCCGGGTTCTCCCAGTCGGCCATCTCCCGGCTGGAGTCGGGCAGCAACATCGCCTACGACGTGCGCGTGCTGCGCCCGCTGCAACGCCTGCTCGGCATCCCGGCCCACCTGCTCGGCCTGGCCGAGGAGACCGTGCCGGTGGAGGCGCGGCGCCTGCGGCGGTCGGTGCCCGGCTTCCCCGACGGCGTCGACGGGCTGGTCGGCGTGGACGTCGACGCCCTGATGGCGCTGACCCGGGCGGCCGTGTTCGACAGCGGCCCCGGCGGTCCGGTGAACCCCGACGCGATGAGCAGGCTGATGGTGCTGCGCCGCGTCCTCAACGAGGCGCACGACCGGCGCGGGTCCAGCCCGCTGATGCCGACCGTCCGCGCCATGTACGAGTTCGTCGACGCGCTGCGCCGCTCGGCGCGCGGCGAGCAGCGCCGCGAGCTGCTGGGCATCGCCGCCACCTACGCGGAGTTCTTCGGCTGGCTGCACGAGGAGAGCGACGACCCGCGCGGCGCGCGGCGGTGGACGGTGCGGGCCCTGGAGCAGGGGCAGGCCGCCGACGACCGGGACGTGGTCGCCTACGCCTACGTGCGGATGTCCCGGCTGGCCGAGGCCGACGGCGACGTGGACCGCGTGCTCGGCCTGGCCCGCGCCGCGTCCCGCGAACCGGACCTGAGCCCCGTGGTGCGGGCCATCGCGCTGGGCCAGGAGGCCCGCGGCCTGGCCCTGGCGGGCGACCAGGCGTGCATGGACCGCCTCGACCGCGCCGCCGCCGAGTACGCGCGGGGCGAGGCGCCCACCGGGGACGAGTACCGGATCGGCTACTGCTTCACCGCCGACCACATCGAGGTCGAGCGCGCGGCCTGCTGGCTGGAGCTGGGCGAACCGGGCCGCGCCATCCGCGTCTACGAGGAGGTGCAGCAGCGGCTGTGGCGGCGGATGTGCCTGTGGGAGCAGGGCGTGCACCTGGCCAAGCTCGCCCACGCGCACGCCATGGCGGGCGAGGCCGAGCAGGCCGTGTCGCTGGCCTACGACGCCCTGGACGCCGCCCGCGCCACCCGCTCCGCGCAGGTGCTCCAGGAGCTGGGCCGGCTGGGCCCGTGGGAGGGCGCGCCGGAGGTCGCCGAACTCGCGCGGGGAGTGCGCTGAGGGCGGTATGCGTTTTCCGCATACCGCGGCTCCGATTCGGCATCGACCCTGGGGTGCGCCCGGTCGCGCCGCCCACGATGTGCGGCGTGACCAAGCCGGACGTGATCAACGCGGACCGCACGACCCCACCCGCCGGACCGGTGGCGCCGTGAACGCGTCCCAGCGCGCGCGGGACCCCGTGCTGCTCGTGCGCAGGCGCGACGACGCGGGGGGCGAGCGCGAGCGCAGCTGCCACCTCGTGCCGATGCCGGACGGCACGCTGTCCGCCCTGGTGGCGCTGTGCGGCGAGCGGATCGAGGTCGGCACGGCGGAGCTGCTGCCCGAACCCGAGGGCATGCCGTGCGTCGCCTGCCTGCTGTCGGTGCCGCCGCGCGAGGCGGGTTAGGCGGCGCGACGGGGGCACCCGGTGGAGTGCCCCCGTCGCGGGAGTGCCCGGTGGGGTCAGACGCGGCGGCGGCGGAAGCCGAACGACCGCGCGCCGGCACCCACGCCGGCCATGTGCAGGGCTAGGCAGAGCAGGCCCGCCACCACCAGCGTGCCGCCGTCCAGCACGCCGAGCGAGGCGTTGGCCAGGTCCAGCAGGAGGGCCAACCCGAAGATGACCGCGGCGATGATCGCAAGCACTGGAGCCTCCCGGGATTAGTCGTTGCCCCGGAATTACCCGGCCGCGACCTCGCCGAAGCGGGCATTCGGCCCAATTCCCGGCCCCGGGTGGTCGCCGCGCCACCTCGCCGGACCGGGCGGCAGCCGCGCCACCGCCCTGGCCCGGGTGGTCGCCGCGCCACCGCCCCGGCCCGGGTGGCAGCCGCGCCACCTCGCCGGACCGGGTGGTCACCCCGAACGGCCACTCCGGGACCGCGTCACGACGGCCCGCCCTACCCCCCGGTCAACCGCGGCACGCCGACCCCCGAGGCGGCCCAGGCGACGAGCCCGGCCACGTCCACCCCGTGCGGCGGGTCGTCGCGGAACGGTGCGATGTTGCGCGCCCCGCGGCCGAGCAGGGCCGACGCCCCGGCCGGGTTGCCGCGCGCGGCGTGCGTCAGGCCCACGGCCAGCTGCGCCAGCCCTCGCCACAGCTCGCGCTCCGGCCCGGGCGCGGCCTTCCACGCGTCCTCCAGCACCTCGTGGGCGTGGAACGGGCGCCCGACGTCGAGCAGCCGCTGGGCCTCGGCCAGCGCCTCCGCCGGGGTGCGCGGCACGCCCTCGGGTTGGCGCTCCACCCCCGGCGCGCCGTGGGGCAGCGGGCGGCCGAGCCCGTCGCGCGGTCGCGCGTTGCGGGCCCGGCCCTGCTCGTCGCGGTCACGCGGGCTGGTCGGCACGCCTCGATCGTGTCACGACCCGGCCCGGCGCGTCAGCCGGGCAGCGGCCCGGAGAAGCGCAGGTGGTTGCCCGACGGGTCGCGGAACGCGCAGTCCCGCACCCCGTACGGCTGGTCCACGGGCTCCTGCATGACCTCGGCGCCCGCGGCGCGCAGCTTCTCGAAGGTGGCGTCGCAGTCGTCGACCCGGAAGATCAGCGCGCTGAGCGAGCCCTTGGCCAGCAGCTCCTCGAGGGTGGTCGCGTCGTCCCCGGGACGGCCCGTGCCGGGGTTCTCCAGCACGATCTCCAGCTCCGGCTGGTCGACCGGGCCGACGCTGACCCAGCGGTAGTCCTCCAGCCGCGCGTCGGTGCGGACCTCCAGGCCGAGCACGTCGCGGTAGAAGGCCAGCGCCTCGTCCTGGTCGCGGACGAGCACGAAGGTGTGGGAGAGGGTGAGGTTCATGCGGCGAACCTAGGCCGGTCGGTCACACCGCGGCTTCTCGAAATCTGCTCGGTCTGGTGGCGGTCTTGGCGTAGCAGGCGGGCACCGGGGCCAGCTCCCGGTGCGACCGGGCCCGGTAGGCGCTGGGCGTCTCGCCGACCAGTTCGGTGAAGCGGGTGCTGAAGGAGCCGAGCGAGGTGCAGCCGACCGCCACGCACACCTCGGTGACGGTGAGGTCGCCGCGGCGCAGCAGGGCCTTGGCCCGTTCGATCCGCCTGGTCATCAGGTGGTTGTAGGGGGTTTCGCCGTAGGCCAGCTTGAACTGGCGGGTGAAGTGGGAGGGCGACATGAGCGCGGCGCGCGCCATCGCGGGGACGTCCAGCGGCTTGGCGTACTCGCGGTCCATCAGGTCGCGCGCCCGGCGCAGGTGGGCCAGTTCCTCGGGTCGCACCGCGCCAGCATGGCACGGCGGGCCGTCGCGCGGGGCTCAGCGCGACCCCGCGTCCCAGATCTTCACCCGGGCCTTGTAGGCGTCGCTGTCGGGGTCGAACGCCAGCACGTCCAGGAAGGCGACCCTGCCCTTCGCGGTCGAGGCGCAGAACCGGCTCTCCTCGGTGACGGGCAGGGTTTCGACGCCCTGGGTGGCGATCAGCTCCCGGCACTCGTCCGGGCCCGGTTCGCCCGGGCCGTCCCACCGGGCGACGGTGGGGTCGGTGGTGAGGAACCCGCCGCCCGACCCGTACAGCGTCGCCTCCTCCCGGACGTGGTCGTAGTTGACCCACGCGCTGGCACCGGTGTTGCTCGACAACACCCCGGCGGGCTTGGCGTCGAGGTCGAGGTAGGTCAGGTTGACCGTGCCCGTCCAGCGGACCGCGTCGGCCGCGGGGGTGGAGGTGGCCGGCGGGGTGGGCTCGGTGGTCGGCGCGCCGGAGCTGCCCGCCGTGCCGGTTGACGTGCCCGACGGGGTGGTGGAGAAGGGGTCCAGCACGACGAGCGTCACGGCGGCGGCCGCGGCGAGCGCGAGCACCGTGATCCAGAGGGCCGCGCGGAGCGCCCTGCGCCGGGGCGGGGTGCCGATGTAGAGGTTGCGGACGGACCCGGCCTGCACCGAGTGCCCGGAGACCTCGCCGGACATCGAGTTGTGCGTCGCGGCCCGGTGCTCCTCGTGCTCCCCCATGGGGTCGATTATCCCGACAAGATCGCCCCTGGCGGTGGTGGGAGCGGGAATCCCACCGCGTGGAGCAGCGGCGGCGCGGGTCACCCCCTCGGGCGGTTCCGCCGCTCCCGGCGGGCGCGCGGCCACCGACGGCCACAGCATCGGCGCATGTCGCGCACCCACCCGCTCGGCCTCGCCGCCGCGGCCGCGCTGGTCGCCGCCGCCGCGTTCGTCGGCACCGGGACGGCCGACCCGCTGCCCGGCGGGCTCGGCCCGTGCCTGGGCCCCGCCTGCCCCGACCCGTTCCCGCCGGTCGGCAACGGCGACTTCGCCGGTCGTGACGAGGCCGTCACCATCTTCGTCGGCCGCGACTTCCGGGTGCGCGGCGGCGCGGCCGAGGCCGAGGGCAGGGTGGTGGTCGGCGGGACGTTCGACCAGGCCAAGGAGACCGGTTCGGCGGTCTACAACGTCGGCGTGGTCGGCGCCGGCTCGCGCGTGCCACCGCCCGGGGGCTCGGACTTCCTGGTCACCGGGGGCGCGGTGACCGTCGCGACGGGACAGCGCCTGCTCGCCGACGGCGGCGTGGTGCACCACGCGGGACCGCTGACCGGCCAGGTCACCGGCACCGACCGGCCGGACCCGCGGGCGTTCGCGCCCTACGCCGGGGTGGCCGCCGAGCTGACCGGGGCGTCCCGGTGCTACGCCCGCGCCGCCGCCACCGGCACCGCGGTCAACCAGGGGTACCGGACCCTGTTCACCGGTGACGGCACCTCCGCGTTGCAGGTGTTCACCGTGGACTTCGACCTCACCTCGGGCGGCGGGGCGCAGGGCATCGCGTTCCAGGGCGTGCCGGACGGCGCGACCGTGCTGGTGAACCTGGTGGGCGACGCCCGGTCGATCGCCACCTACAGCGGCGAGCTGACCGACGGCGGTCCGTTCAACGCGCTGCGCGAGCGGCTGCTGTGGAACTTCCCCGACGCCGCGGCGGTCACCCTGGGCGGCAGCGGCCAGTTCCAGGGCAGCGTGCTGGTCGGCAACCCGGACAGCACCACGGTGGTGACCCTGCCCGGCACCGCGGGCCGGTTCTTCACCACCGGCTCACTGGTCCACGGTGGACCGGCCAACAGCGGCCAGGAGTTCCACGCCTACCCGTTCACCGGCGACCTGCCCTCGTGCCGCACCACGACGACCACCACCACCACCACCACGACCGCCGCGCCCACCACGACCCCGACGGCCCCCACCCCGTCGACCCCGAGCCCCACCTCGGAGATCCCCACCTCGGAGATCCCCACCACCGGGCCGGCCCCCGAACCCGGGCCGGCCCCCCGACCCGAGCCCGAACCCGCCGACCTGGCCCACACCGGCACCCCCCTGACCGCGCTGCCCCCGTTGGGCGCCCTGCTGGTCCTGGCGGGCGGGACGACGCTCCTGCTGGTCAGGCGCCGGTGAGCCCGTCCAGCACCCGGTAGAGCCGCGCGGCGGCGTCCCGGTCGAAGTCGGGCCCCGCCAGGTCGAGCGGTTTCCCGGCCCTCGACCCGGTGAGCGGCGCGGCAGGCGGCTCGACCAGGAACCGGCGCACCTGCCCGGCCGCCTCGTCCACCGACCGCCCGAACAGCCGCGCGCCCAGGTCGGTGAGCCTCCCGCCGAGCCCACCGACCTGCCGCCCCAGGCCCGAGTCCACCAGCATCGGGTTGTGCAGCACGTACCGCACCGGGCTGCCGGGGTGCCGGTCGGCGAACCCCGCGCCGAGCAGGTCCGCCGCCCGCGCGCCCTGCATGGCCGCGCGGAACCCGCTGTAGCGCCGGGTGAGCGCCAGGTCGTCCCACTGGATGCCGGCCCCGTGCAGGCCCCCCACCCCGCACACGCTCACCACCACCGGCGCGCCCGACTTCTCCAACCGCGGCAACAGCCGCTCCACCAGCAGGAACCGGCTCACCACGTACAGCGCGAACGTGCGCTCCAGCCCCTCCGCGGTCACCACCCGCCGCCGGTTGAACCACCCCGCGCCCAGCACCAGGTGGTCGACCACCTCGAACCGCCCGGCCAGCTCCTCGGCCACCGCCACCGTGCCCGCCACCGTCGACAGGTCGCCCCGCACGAGCCCCGCGCCCGCCGGGGCGGTCGCCGACCGGCCGACCACCACCACGTCGTGCCCCTCGCGCGCCAGCCGCTCCGCCAGCGCCCTCCCGATCCCGTTGGTGCCGCCCGTGATCACCGCGTTCGCCATAACCTGGAGCCTGCAACGCGCCACGACGACGCAAAAGAAGGCACATCCATGTCACTGGTCCCGGTGCCGGTCACGGCGGACGACCGCGCCGCCTGCCTCGTCGGCGACGTGCTGGGCAGGGTGGGCGACAAGTGGAGCCTGCTGGTGCTGGTCCTGCTCGCCGACCGCCCCCACGGCTTCAACGAGCTCGACCGCGCGGTCCACGACCTGAGCCGCCGCATCCTCACCCGCACGCTGCGGCAGCTCGAACGCGACGGCCTGGTCAGCCGCGAGGTGCGGCCCGGCCGCGCCGCGGGCGTGACCTACGCGCCGACCGACCTCGGCCGCGCCATGCTGGAACTGGTGCTGCCGCTGGGCCGGTGGATCGCGGAGCACGCGGACGAGGTGCGCGCCGCCCGCGAGCGCTACGACCGCTCGGTCCACAAAGGACGATGAGACGGCCCGCTCGCGCGTCCGGGGCGGGCGCGAGCGGGCCGGGTCGGGGAACCGCCGGGCGTCAGACGCCGGCGATCGACTGGATCCAGGAGCGGTACCGCGTCACGTTGGTGTACGCGGTGGTGGTCTGCCGGTCGCTGGTGGAGGCGACGCCGACCTGGGCGCCACCCGCCATCATCGGGCCGCCCGAGTCGCCGCCCGCGGTGATGCCGTTGCCGCGCTGGGCGCAGATCGCTGAGCCGCCGTAGGCGTCGGTGCACCCGCCGGTGACCGTCACGTTGGCGACCTTCAGGTACTGCGACTGGCAGTTGATCTCGGAGCCGCACTGGGACGTGGCGCCCCAGCCGTAGACCTGCACGCTCTGGCCGACCGTGACCGAGCCGGCCGCGCCGAGCCGGGCGTAGGTCCCGGAGACGGAGCGGTCGAGCCGGACCAGCGCGAGGTCGGACGAGTGCGTGTAGGTCTGCGCGCCGTTGGCCACCGTGCCGCCGGAGGTCTGGTCGAGGCTGCCGATGCGGAACGACAGCCCGCCGCCGCTGACGCAGTGCTTCGCGGTCAGGATCCACGTCGGCGCGATGATCGTGGCGCTGCACGTCTGCCTGCCGTTGGAGAACAGCCGCGCCGCCCACGGGGCGTTGCTCGCGTAGCCGCCGCCGATGATGTACGGCGTGGCACCGCCCTCGGCGGCCGGCGCCGCCGAGGCGTTCGGGGCCATGGCGAGCACGGACAGCAGGGCGGCTGCGAGCGCAGGGATCAACCTGGTGATTCGCAAGGTTCCTCGTTTCCGAAGACACGCGATTTCTCGCGCACAGGGTGTCTTTGGTCACGGAATTCGTACCACTCGACCGGGTGAAAAGGGGTATATCGAATCAGTTATAACGTGGGCACCATGCTCGTCGAACTGGCTGTCGCCGACGCCTACGGCGCGGGTTTCGAGTACGCCGACCCGGCCTACGTGACCAGGCACAACACCCTCGCCGGGTACGTGCGCAACCCGGTGCACCCGCGCCTGGGGCCCGGCCGGTACACCGACGACGCGCAGATGACCCTGGCGCTCGCCGAACTGCTGGTGTCGGGCCGGCCGTGGACGCGCGAGGCGGTGGCCGAGGCGTTCGTGACCGCGTTCCACCGCGATCCCCGGCAGGGGTACGCGCGGGGTTTCCAGGCGTTCCTGGAGGGGGTGCGCTCGGGGGAGGAGTTCCTGGCCCGCATCCGCCCGGACAGCGACAAGAGCGGCGCGGCCATGAGGGCCGCGCCGCTCGGCCTGCTGCCGACGCCCGCGGACGTGCTGCACCACACCGACGTGCAGGCGCGCGTCACCCACGACACGCCGGACGGCGTGGCCGCGGCCCGCGCGGCGGCGCTCGCCGTGCACTACTGCCGGTTCGGGCTGGGACCGGTGGCCGGCGTCGGGGCGTGGATCGCGGACCGGTTGGGCTCACCGGTGTGGGCCCGGCCGTGGTCGGGCCCGGTCGGCGCCAAGGGCGTGATGAGCGTGCGGGCGGCGCTGACCGCGCTGGCCGCGGGCGGTTCGCAGAGCGCGGTGCTGCGGGCCTGCGTGGCGTTCACCGGGGACGTGGACACGGTCGCGACCGTGGCCCTGGCCGCCGCGTCGTGGTCGGCGGAGATCGACGCCGACCTGCCGCCGGTGCTCGTGGAGGGGTTGGAGAACGGGCCGTACGGCCGCGACCACCTCGCCGCGGTGGACGCTCAGCTGCCGTAGTGCTCGACCAGTTCGGCGACGCGCCGCTCCGGCCAGGGGCAGCGGACCTCCCCGAAGGTGGCCGCGAAGAACAGCTCCAGGTGCGCGTGCCAGGCGGCGAGGGCTTGAGGGGCGAACGCCGGGTCGGTGAGCGCGTGCGTCAGCTCGACCGAGGTGCCCCGCTCGGGGTCGGCGCGGAACTCCCAGCGGACGCGCCCGGTCGGCGAGTCGAACACCAGGACGCGCGGCGGGGTGCGCTCGACCAGCGGGCCGGCGGGGACGTGCGGGTTGGTGGCGCGCACGGGCACGCCGGTTCCGGTCTCGCCCGCGGCAGCGCCTTCAGCCCCGGCCCTGGCTTCAGCCGCAGTCCCGGCCCCGGCCCCGGCCGCAGTCCCGATCCCGGCCTCGCGCCCGCCTTCGCCCCCGGTCAACACCGCCCACACCTCGTCGAGCGGGCGCCAGACCAGGTCGCGCACGAACCGCACCACCCCGTCCTCGAACCGCCCGGTGTCCAGCCCGAACTCGCGCGTGTACCGCTCGATCGCCCCCAACACCTCCCCACCACCGCTGAACGGCCGGTCGTCCAACCGGGCCTCCAGCGCGGCCAGGCAGGTGTCCCACCCGACGGCGTCGCGCGCCGCACCGCGCTCGGCGCCCAGCACGGCCGTGAACACCAGCAGGCAGCCGCGCTCGTGGGGCAGCAGCTCGAACCGCAGCACGTCGGTGCTCCACCGGAACGCGAACACCCTGGGCGGGTCCAGCTCCAGGACCTCCCCGGTGGACGTCGGGTCGATGACGTCGGTCAGGACCTCGTCGGGGAAGGAGAACCGCATCTCCCGCCCCTCGATCTCGACCGCCGCCGGGAACCAGTGCGCCAGCTCCGGCGGTTCGGTCACCACCCGCCACACCTTGGCGGGCGGGTGGGCGAGCACCCGCTCGAAGCGCAGCACGGGCCTGCCGTCGATCCGGCGCAGTTCGGCGCCCATCTCAGTCCACCTCGTCCAGTCGGCGTTCCAACGCGTCCAGGCTCCGCTCCCACATGCGCCGGTAGGGCGCCAGCCAGGCGTCGACCTCGGCCAGCGGCTCGGGGCGCAGCCGGTACAGGCGCCGCTGCGCGTCCCGGCGGACCTCGACCAGGCCCGCCTCGCGCAGCACCTTCAGGTGCTTGGACACGGTCGGCTGGCTCACCGAGAGCCCGTCGACCAGGTCGTTGACCGGCCGCTCGCCGGCCCGCAGCACGTCGAGGATGCGACGCCGCTGCGGGTCGGCGAGCACGGCGAAGGTAGATGCCATGTCGGCAATATAGCCGCTACGGCATATTCGCTGTCAACCGGCGCGCCGCACGGGCATCAGCGGCTCCGGCGTGGTGGTCAGGAACTCGGCCACCAGGGACGCGCACAGCTCCGGCCGCTCGAACAGCACCAGGTGCGAGGACCCGGGCAGCACGCACAGCTGCGCGTCCGCGATGCCCCGGTACAGCGCGAGGGTGTGCTCCAGGTGGACGATGTCGTCGTCGCTGCCCAGCACCAGCGTCGGCGCCGTGATCGCGGCGAGGTCCACCGCCTCGTCGGAGTGCGCGGCCCGCGCGTACTTCTCCACCACCACCGGCAGGTGGTCGCGCCCGTCCGGCGACACCTCGGCGTACCGGTCGGCCAGCTCGGCGGGCAGCTCGCCGCCGACCTCCGGCAGGAAGATCCAGCCCTCCTTGGCGAACGCGGTGTTGAGCACCGCCAGCCTGCGCACCAGGTCCGGCCGCCGCTGGGCCAGGCCCAGCGCCACCACGCCGCCCGCGCTGTAGCCGACCAGGTGCGCCGGCCCGCCGACGACCTGCTCCAGGAACGCGGCCAGGTCGCCCGCCAGCACGTCCAGCCCCACCGGGCCCGGCACGTCCGGGGTGCGGCCGTGCCCCCGCCGGTCCGCGGTGTGCACGCGGAACCGGTCCGCCAGCCGGGCCAGGTTCGGCCCGAAGTCCCGCGAGTCGGCGAACCCGCCGTGCAGCAGCACCACCGGCTCGCCCTCGCCGCGCACCTCGTGCCAGGTGCGCACGCCGTTCACGATGTCGTACACCGAAGCCCTCCCGATCGATCGTGGTCCCACCCGCTGCTACGGGCGGCGGCGGGCAAACTCATCGGCAGGCCGAACAACCCGAACAGCTCGTCGCCCAGGAACGTGGTCGCGCCCAGCTGGCACCCGCCCGAGAACTCCACGACCACCAGCGCGAACGGCCGGTACGCGCCCTCCCCGTCCGGCCGGTACTGGCCGAACGCGGGCACGCCGCTGGCCCGCGCCGGCACCAGCCGCGCGGTCTCGCAGCCGCTGCCGCCGAAGGACAGCACGGCCGCGATGTCCGCCCGCCCCCGCAGCCACCACGCGAACGGCGGCATGGCCGTCGTGGCGTCCTCGTGCAGCAGCGCGACGAGCGCCGGCACGTCGTGCCGCTCGAACGCCGTCGCGTACCGCTCCAGCAGGCCGGGGTCCACCGGCCGCAGCGGCTCCGGCCTGCGGTCGGCGATGGTGGCGCGGGCCCGTTGCAGCGCGCTGTTCACCGACGCGACCGTGGTCCCCAGCAATCGGGCGACCTCCGCGGCCCGCCAGCACAGCACGTCCCGCAGGATCAGCACCGCCCGCTGCCGCGGCGGCAGGTGCTGCAACGCGGCCACGAACGCCAGCCGCACGCCCTCCCGGTCCGCGGCGACCTGGTCGGCGGGCAGCACGCGCTCGTCCGGCACGGGCAGCACCCACGCCGACGCGGGCAGCGGCTCGCCCAGCGGCGTGCCCGGGGCCGCGGGCGAGGCCAGGTCCATCGCCACGGCCCGCCGCCGGGCGGTGCGCAGCAGGTCGAGGCACACGTTCGTGGCAATCGCGTACAACCACGCCCGCAGCGACCCGCGCGCCGGGTCGTAGGTGCCGCGCCACGCCCGCACGAACGTCTCCTGCACGGCGTCCTCGGCCTCGAACGGCCCGCCCAGCATGCGGTAGCAGTAGCCGGTCAGCTCCACGCGGTGCGATTCCAGGTCCACGCGCCCAAGGTAAGGTGGTGGTGGCGCCCCTGACCCCTCGGAGCGGCCGTCCCGGCGTGGCACCACCGCGTTCACCCCCGTTCGACCACGTCTTCTCCGAGGAGTCCCCGTGCCGCGCACGTTCTCCAGCTCACCGGTCCGCGACCTGCTCGCCCTGACCGCCCGCCCCGAGGTCATCTCCTTCGCCGGCGGCCTGCCCGCCCCCGAGCTCTTCGACGTCGAGGGCCTGCGCGAGGCGTTCGGCCGGGCGGTGTCCCGGCGCTCCCTCCAGTACGCGCCCACCGAGGGCGACCCGGACCTGCGCGCCCTGGTCGCCGCCCGGCTCACCGCCCGCGGCCTGCCCACCGCGACGGGCGACCTGCTCGTCACCACCGGCTCCCAGCAGGCGCTGACCCTGATCGCCACCGCCCTGCTGGAGCCCGGCGCGGTGGTCGCGGTCGAGGAACCCACCTACCTGGCGGCCCTCCAGTGCTTCCGGCTCGCGGGCGCGCGGGTCGTGCCCGTCGCCGGCGACGAGCGCGGCATGGACCCCGACGCCCTCGCCGAGGTGGTCGAGCGCGAGCGCCCCGAACTGCTGTACCTGGTGCCCACCTTCGCCAACCCCACCGGCCGCACCCTCGACGAGACCCGCCGGCGGGCCATCGCGGCGCTCGCCGAGCGGCACGGCCTGTGGGTCGTCGAGGACGACCCGTACGGCGAGCTGCGCTACCGGGGCGAGCCGGTGCCCGCCCTGGCGTCGTTCGGCGAGCGGGTGCTGCACCTGGGCAGCTTCTCCAAGGTCGGCGCCCCCGGCCTGCGCCTGGGCTGGCTGCGCGCGCCGGAGCCGATCCTGCGCACGCTGGTCGTGGTCAAGCAGGCGGCGGACCTGCACACCTCCGCGGTCGACCAGGCCGCCGCCGCGGTGTACCTGGCGGCGCACGACCTGGACGCGCACGTCGCCCGCCTGTGCGCGACCTACCGCGAGCGCCGTGACGCGATGCTCGCGGCCCTGCCGGACACCGTCCCGGCGGGCACGACGTGGACCGACCCGGACGGCGGCATGTTCGTGTGGCTGACCCTGCCGGGCGAGGTGGACACGGCGGTGCTGCTGCGCGAGGCGCTGGCGCGGGACGTGGCGTTCGTGCCGGGCGCGTCGTTCTACGCCACCACACCGGACCACTCGACCCTGCGCCTGTCCTTCACCACCGCCACGCCCGCCGAGATCGCGGAGGGGATGCGGCGGCTCGCGTCGGCGTTCTGACGGTGTCATGGGCGACCCGTGCGTTCCGCACGGGTTTCCCGTGACACCGCGGGGGTGGGGATTGCGCGCCGCGGGCCGCAGCGTGGGGGCATGACGCGTTCTTCGTTGCTCTCCCTGGTGGTGTCCGCCGCGCTGGGGTTCGCGATCGTCGCGGACGACGACGGCGACTGGACCGGTTTCGGCACGTGGGGCCTGCCCGCGTGCGCGCTGGCCTACCTGGTGTTCGCGCTGGCCCGCGGCTTCGCGCGGCGGCCCGCGGTGCTCGCCGCGCAGGTCGCGGGGGTGGTGCTGTTCGGCGGGGTGGCCGCGGTGGCGCTGGCGGTGGACCCCGGGGTCGGCCGGTGCGCGGTGGCGGCGGGCTGGCTGGCGCACGCGGCGTGGGACCTGGCGCACTTCCGCGCCGACCTGGTCGTGCCGCGCTGGTACGCCCTGGGCTGCGTGGTGGTGGACTCGTTCGTGGGGGTGTCGCTCGCATGGTGAGCGCGGTGCGGCGGGCCCGGGTGCTCACCCTGGTGTCGCTGGGCGTGGCGTGGTCGACGAGCCTGGTGGGGCCGGGGATCGGGCTGCTGCTGGAGCCGCGGCCGCGGTGGGTGTGGCTCGGTGGCCTGGGCGTGCTGCTGTTCGCCGCGGCCCACGCCGCGGTGCTGCACGCGGCGGTGTCGCCGGTGCGGCGCGGGCCGCGGCTGGTGGCGCTGGCGGTGGCGACCGCGCTGTCCCCGCCGCTGGTGGCGCCGGTCGCGGCCGGGCGGTGGGAGACGTGGGCGTGGCTGGGTGCGGCGCTGGTCGGCACGGCGCCCGTGCTGGCGCGGCGCTGGTGGGTGCCCGCGCTGGGGGTCGTCGTGGTCGCGGCGCTGGTGTCGTCGGCGCCCCTGGCGGCGGCGCTGGTCGCCGGTGGCGTGGGCATCGGGCTGGCGCTGGTGCACGTGCTGCCGGTGTGGTTGTGGGACCTGATGGTGCAGGCGCAGGAGGGGCGCGAGGCGCGGGCGCGGCTGGCCGTGATCGAGGAGCGGCTGCGGTTCGCGCGGGACCTGCACGACGTGCTCGGGCACCGGCTGACCGTGATCGCGCTCAAGGCGGAGCTGGCCGAGCGGCTGGCACCGTCGGACGCGGCGCGGGCCGGTGCGGAGGCCGGCGGGGTGCGGGAGCTGGCCGCGGCGGCGCTGGCCGACCTGCGCGAGGCCGTGGACGGCTACCGGTCGGTGGAGTTGGGCGAGCAGGCGGCGGCGATCGCGCGGGTGTTGACCTCGTCCGGGGTGCGGTGCACGGTGGCGGTCCCGCCGTCGCTGCCCGCGGTGGCGCACGAGCTGTCGTGGGCGCTGCGGGAGGCGGGGACGAACGTGCTGCGGCACAGCCGGGCCCGGTGGTGCACGATCGAGGTCGCGCTGGAGCCGTCGGGCGTCCGGCTGACCGTGGCCAACGACGGCGCGTCGGCCGGTCGCGGTCGCGGTCGCGGCACGGGGCTCGACGGGCTGGCCGAGCGGTTGGCGCGGGTCGGCGGCACGCTGCGCGCGGGGGAGGAGGACGGGGTGTTCACGCTGGTGGCGACCGTGCGGACGTGATACGCGTGCTGCTGGCCGACGACGAGGAGCTGATCCGCGTCGCGGTCGCCGCGCTGCTCGGGCTCGAACCCGACATCGAGGTGGTGGCCCACGCCGCGGACGGCCGGGCGGCGGTGGACGAGGCGCTGGCGCACCGGCCGGACGTGGCCGTGGTGGACCTCCAGATGCCCCGGCTCGACGGGTTCGAGGTGACCGCCGAGCTGGCGGCCGCGCTGCCGGCGTGCGCCGTGGTCGTGCTGACCGGCCGGGGCAAGCCGCCGCACCTCCGGCGGGCCCTGCTGGCCGGTGCCCGGGCGTTCCTGCCGAAGGGCTCGCCGGGCGGCACCCTGGCCGACGTGATCCGCCGCGTGCACGCCGGCGGGCGGTACGTGGACCCGGCGCTCGCGGCCGACGCGCTGACCACGCCGCCGTGCCCGCTGACCCCGCGCGAGCTGGAGGTGCTGCGGCTGGCCGAGTACGGCACGCCGGTGGCGGGGATCGCGCGCCGGGCGCACCTGTCCGCCGGGACCGTGCGCAACCACCTGTCGGCGGCGGTGGCCAAGCTCGGCGCGGCGTCCCGCCCGGAGGCGTTCCTGATCGCCCGGGACAACGGCTGGCTGTAGCCCCCCGTCCCCGGTCCGGCCCGGAACGGGGAGGTCGTTCCCGCAGGTCACGGGTGGTGCGGCGGCGGAGCGGGGTGCCGGCGGGTCCGGTGGCCGCCCTACCTTTCGCGGTGTCGTCGAGAGGGAGGGCACATGACCTACCAGGCACCCGCACCGACCCGGCCGCGGGCCGCCGTCGTGGTGCTGGGCGTGCTCGTCGTGCTGCTGGTCGGCGCGTCGGTGCTGATGGGAGTCCGGTACGCCGAGGTGGTGGACGACCGGGACCGGCAGGTCGCGCACCTGGAGGAGGCCGACCGGGAGCTGACCGGGGCGCAGGAGCGGCTGGCCGACACCCGCGGGCAGGTCGACGAGGTGCTGGGCCGGATCTCCGACCTGGAGGCGCGCAACACCGAGCTGCGCGGGTGCGCCGAACCGGCCCGGGACTCGATCATCGCGGCGCGTGACGGCGACGACGCCGCGCTGGGGCCCGCCGTGGACCGCGCGTCGGACAACTGCTGAGCGGGAGGCACTCGTGACCAGTCCTGACGTGACCCGGCCGTCGTTGAACGGAGCGCACCCCGGGCTGCCGGAGCCGGTGGGGAACGCGGCCGAGCCGGAGCCGTTGAGCGGCAACCAGCCCGAAGCCGCACCCGTCCGGTCCCCGGAACCGTCCTCTGTGGACCCTTTGTTGCCAGTCGCGCGCCCGAACCGGGCCCCGCTGATCGCCCTGACCGCCCTGGCCGCGCTCTTCGCCGCCACCACCGGCCTGCTCACCGCGCTCTACACGAGCGCGGCGGGCGAGCGCGACGAGCACGTCGTCTCCCGCGCCCAGCGGGAACTCGCCCTGACCGGCGTGGCGGAGCAGCAGGAGCAGGTCGACCAGGCCCTGGCCGACCACCGTTCCCGCGAATCCGCCCTGAGCGGCGAGCACGACCTGCTCACCCGGTGCGCCGAGGCGGCCGAGGCGTACTTCGACCTGCCGCCGGAGCAGTCACCGGAGTCGTCCCGCCTGTTCCGCGTCATGTACGACGTCTGCCCGCTGATCTAGCGGCGCGGACGGAGGGGGGAACCGCGGACCTGCGGGCGGGCGACCCGCCTACCGCCCGTCGTGGACGACGTCCGCCCGCAGGTCCGACTCCACCGCCGCCCGGACGCCGCGGACCGCCAGCCGGTCCGCGCGCTCGTTCTCCGGGTGCCCCGCGTGGCCCTTCACCCAGTGCCACTCGACCCGGTGCGGCGCCGCGGCGGCGTCGAGCCGCCGCCACAGGTCGACGTTCTTGACCGGCTGCCGCCCGGAGGTCAGCCACCCGTTGGCCTTCCACTTGGCCATCCAGGACAGCACGCCGTTGCGCACGTACGTGCTGTCGGTGTAGATCCGCACGACCGAGGGCCGCTTGAGCGTTTCCAGGGCCCGGATGGGGGCCATCAGCTCCATCCGGTTGTTGGTGGTGGCCGAGGACTCCCCGCCGAACAGGTCGCGCTCGTGCGCCCCGTACCGCAGCACGGCGCCCCACCCGCCGGGGCCCGGGTTCCCGCTGCACGCGCCGTCGGTGTAGATCTCCACCACCTGCTCCACGCGACGGAACATACCGGCGCGGGCCCACCTCGCGGCGACCGAGGCGGGGCGACCGCCACGAACCGGCCGCCGGCGCAGCGGCCACGGGTCATGACACCACCAGGCTGCACGAGCGGGTGATCCCGCGGTCGACCGAACGGCGGCATCGACCTCGTGGCTCATGCCGAAGTCGTCGCAGTTCACCAGGCGCCGCACGCGGCGGGGCCATACCGTGGCCACGGTGCCGACCCCCGCGAACGCACGGCGCTTCATGGCGGCCACGGTGATCGACGCCCTCGGCAGCGGCCTGTGGATGCCCTTCACGCTCCTGTTCCTGGTCCACGGCCAGGGCATGGGCCTGGTCGAGGCCGGGGGCGCGCTCAGCACCGGCGCGTTGCTCGGCCTGGCCGCCGGCCCGCTGTCGGGTTCCCCGGTGGACCGGTTCGGCCCGGTCGCCGTCCTGGTGGCGGGCAACCTCGTCCGCCTGGTGGCCTTCGCCTGCTACCCGTCGACCTCCTCCGCGTGGCAGGTGGCGCTGGTGGCCACCGCGATCAGCGCGGGCGACCGCCTCTTCTGGACGGCCAACGCCCCCGTCGCCGCCGCGCTGACCACCGGCCGGGGCACCGAGGACCTGCTGGGCACGCAGGCGATCGCCCGCTTCCTCGGCGCGGGCCTCGGCGCCGGCGCCACCGCGCTGGTCCCCGACCTCGGCGACCCGTCGACCTACCACCTGCTGGCCCACCTCAACGCGGGCAGCTTCGGCGTGGCCGCGCTGCTGGTCGCCGGCGTCCGGGTGCCGCGCGTCCGGCCGGCCGCGCGGCACGGCGGTTGGACGACCGTGCTGCGCGACCGCCCCTACACCGCCTTCTGCGCCGTGCACGTGCTGTTCACGCTGGCCAGCGCGAGCAAGTACGCCATGCTGCCGATCCTCGTGCTCGACGTCCTGGAGGGACCGCACTGGGTGCCAGGGGCGGCGTTGGGCATCGGCACCGCGGTCGTGGTCCTGGTGCAGAAACCCGTGACGCGCCTGGCCGCGCGCTGGTCCCGCGGCACCGGCCTGGTCGTCGCGGCGACCGCGTTCGCCTGCTCGTTCGCCGCCCTGGTCCCGGTCGCGGCGCTGCCGGTGGGCGCCGCGGTCGCGGTGGTCCTCGCGGTCAGCGTCACGTTCGCGTTCGCCGAAGCGCTCTTCGCGCCGCTGTCCACGGCCGCCGCGGCGGCAGCCGCGCCGCCGGGCGCCGAGGGGCGGGCGAGTGCGTTGTTCCAGCTGTCCTGGGCGGTCCCGGCGGTCACCGGCCCGGCCCTGCTCACCGCCCTGCTGTCGCTCGGCAACCCGGTGCTGTGGGCGGCGCTGACCCTCACCTCGGCCGCCGCCGTGCCCGCGACGCTGCGGCTGCGCCGGGTCGTCGGCTGAGGGCGCCCACCGGCGGCGCAGCAGGACGTCCGCCCCGACCGCCGACAGGGTGCAGCCGGGGACGACCCACCGGGCGCCGGTCACGGTGTGTGCCCTTGGGTCGGCGTCCAGCCGGTCCCCGGCGGTCCGCGATAGTGGTCGCATGAGCACGAGCGATGACCGTCGCGCACGTGAAGCGGCCGCCGACGACCTGGTGGCCGGGTTCGAGAGCTGGGCCGCCGCGGGCGACGCCGACCCCTTCGTGGTGGAGGCGGCGTTGGAGTGGCGGGTTTCGCGGGGTGGCGATCCCGCCCGGTGGGAGGCCGAGGACCTCCGGGAGTTGCTGGCCGAGTGGTTCCCGCGCAAGGTGACGATGAACCGGCCCGAGTGGCCCGGGGTGTTGTCGACGCTGCACCGCTGGGTCGACTTCCTGGCCGCCGCGCCGGTCGACCGGCCGGGCGACCCGGCCGCGCTGCACGCCGCGATCGACCGGGTCGCCCCCGTCTTCCTCGCGAGGATGGCCGACGAGCGCAACTACGGACCGGCGAAGTTCTGGGCGACGCGCATGATCGAGCACGGCGTCGACCCGCGGGACGGCGGGGGTGTTCGTCGCTTCGTGGCGGCGGCGCGGGCCGGTGAGGTCGACTACGACCAGGACGTGCTGGCCGAGATCATGCGCCGCGATGCGTTCGACGGTGTCATCGACCTCGCCGATCCCGACCCCGGCTCCGGCGAGGGCGTGGAGCGTCACCTGCCGCCGGTGGTCCTGCCCCCCGACCACGACCTGGCCGCCATGGCGGGTGGTTCCGCCCTGGTGACCCGGCTGCGCGTGCTGGTGACGTGGGTGGGTGCGGGGCGCGCGTTGACGGCGACCAAGCGCCTGCGCGTCGCCGACGCCCGTGAGCTGGCCGGACTGCTGGGTGTTGACGAGCCCTTCCTGGAGCGGGCCCGGAGCAGCGCGGACCTGCCGGAGGTGTCGTTGTTGATCGAGTGGGCCAGGGCGGTCCGCGTGCTCCGCGTGGTCAAGGGCCGGTTGGTGCCGGTCAAGAGCGCGGTCGGACTGCTCGACCGGCCGTTGGACCTGTGGCGGAGGGCGTACGCGGCCTTCCCGGGGGTGGGACACGTGCTGTGCGCGCCCACGAGCCACTACGAGGCCCCTTCACCGCTCGGGGAGGCCCTGCCCGAGGTGGTGCCCGAACTGATGCTGGGCCTCTACACCGCGGGCGGGACCCCGTTGCCGGTGGAGTTGCTGGTCCAGGACGTCCGGGACCTGCTCTCCGAGCTGTTCGACTTCGGCGTCGGGGGGCTCCCGGTGGACTTCCGCGAGCTGATGTGGCGCAGGGACCTCGACCGCGTGCTCGCGGCGCTGGAGACGCTGGGGGCGGTGGGGGGAGCGGTGGCCGCGGAGTCGTGGGAACTGGACGGGATCGCCGAGCTGACCGGTGAGGAGGACCCCGACCCGAGGCTCGTGGGGTTGACCCCGCTGGGGTTGTGGGGTGTGCGGGAAACGCTGTCGGCGGAGGGCTTCGACGCCCCGACGGTCGAGGAGCTGGCCGATCGGCCGCTGGACCAGGTGTGCGGGGCATTGCGGCACGCGGCCCCCGAGCTGGTCGAGTCGGCGTTGACGAGCTGGGTCGGGAGCAGGGAGGCCGCTCGGGCGGCGGCCGAGTTGGCGGAGTGCTGCGCGGCCGGGCCGTCGCCGTCGGTCCGCCTGCTGGCCTGGTCGGGGCTGAGCCGCACGGGGGAGCCGGGCGTCGAACAGGCCCGCCGCTTGCGCGCCACCGGAGGAGTGCCGGGGGCCGTGGCCACCGAGTGGCTGGTCCGCCACGGCGAGTTGGCGCCGAGCGCCGCGCGGAAGCACGAGGTGGTCCTCGCGCTGGCGGAAAACCTCGCCGCCAGGCACGAACACGGCTTGCTGGTCGAAGAGCTGACCGGGCACCCGCTCGACGACCAGATCGGCTTCGTCCGAGCGCTGGCCGACGCCGATCACCCCGACCGGTACGACATGCTGTCCGCCATCTCCGAACACCACCCGAACCGGGACGTCACCGCCGCGGCTCGCGCGATCCTCGCCGACCGGGCCGGAGGGGCGGCCGGCGCCCACCCCCGCTGACGCCTCCCGACATGCGGTACCTCCTCTCGTCCGCACGGCTGCCCGCCTGGTTCGGGTACTGCGTGAGGTCGGGCGATCCGTGTCGACTGCCCGACCTCACACCGCGATCACCAACCGCGCGAACGCCACTCGTCCAGGTGAGGTCTTTCACTCCCCAGGGTGGAATCGTCCCCGTGACCGGGGTAGAACCACGTGTCGTCCGGCAGCACGTCGAACACCCGCGACGACACGTCGTCGATCAACGAGGTGAAGTCCTCCGGCGACGTGGTCCGCCCCACCCCGCCCGGGAACAGCGAGTCACCGGTGAACAGGTGCGGGTGCCCGCCCGGGTCGCGGTACAGCAGGGCGATCGAACCCGGCGTGTGGCCGCGCAGGTGGACCACCTCCAGCGGCACCTCGCCCACCCGCACCACGTCCCCGTGCTCCACCAGCACGTCCGGCGGGATCGGCAGCACGCCCGCGTCCAGCTCGTGCGCGACGGTGTTCGACCCGTTCGCCCCGGCCACCGCCCCCAGCGCACCCCAGTGGTCGGCGTGCTGGTGCGTGGTGACCACCGTCTTGAGCCTGGGCCGGTCGACCGAGTGCCCGATCACGTCGGACAGGCGCCCGGGGTCGGCGGCCGCGTCGACGAGCAGCCCCTCGTTGGTCGCGCGGCACACCAGCAGGTACGCGTTGTTGTCCATCGGCCCCACCGAGACCTTCGTGATGGTCAGCGCGTCGAGGGTGCGTCGGGTCGCCGGGCCGCCCGGCGACACGTGCCCGGTGTAGTCCTCTAGTACGTCCACAGTGGCCGACGGTAGCCGACGGGGCACCCTTCAGGTTCCGCACAGGTCGACCTCCTAGGGTGGCAACGCCCTCCGCCGCTCCACCGAATAGGGTTCTCCACCTCGTGCCTACCCAACGTCGCATCAACTGGGACGTCCTGCGCATCCTGGCCGTGCTCTGCGTGGTCCTCCAGCACGCGACCCACGCCGGCCCCTCGGTCCACCCCGAGCTGAGCGCACCGCTGTTCGTCTTCGACCTGGAGTTCGGCGCGAGCGCGCTCGTCGTCATCTCCGCCTTCTTCGCCTGCGCCTCCCTGGCCAAGGGCGCACCCGCGCGCTTCCTGCGCCACCGCCTCGCCCGCCTGATCCCCGCCTACGTCGTCGCCGCGACCTGCACCTACGCCGTGCTCCGGTACGCCGCCCCGCCCGGCTGGAGCCACCTGGAGCCGCGCGACCTGCTGTTCAACGCGCTGATGCTGCAGAACTGGTTCCCCGAGGTCCGCCTGGTCGACTTCTCCTACTGGACGCTCCCGGTGCAGGTCACGGGCTTCGCCGCGGGCGCCCTGCTGGCCTCCCGGGTGCGCGGCCCGGCGGTCAAGGCGCTGCTGTGGACCCTCGTCGCCGGCCCCCTGCTGCTGCGCTCCTGGACCGCCGAACCCGGCCTGGTCCGCACCCTCTACGACGGCCTGGGCGTGCACCGCGCCCAGCTGTTCGCCATTGGCATCGCCATCTGGCTGTGGTCCCGCTCACGGCTCGGCGACCGCCACCTGTTCGCCCTGCTCACCTCCTCCCTGCTGGCCCAGGCCGTGCACAGCGCGGACCTGGCCTCGACCACCGCGCTGGGCGTGCTGCTGGTCGGCGTGTGCGCCGCCGCGGGCGGCCCGGACTGGGACGTCGCCCCGGTGCGCGCGCTGCGGCGCCCCATCAGGTGGCTGGCCGGCATCTCCTACGGCGTCTACCTCGTGCACCAGGAGATCGGCTACGTGGTCATGGCGTCGGTCTCGACCTTCGGCCCGCTGGCCGAGCTGGCGGCGTTCACCGGCACCGCCGTGCTGCTGGGCTGGCTGCTGACCAGGTTCGTCGAACGGCCCGCCCACCGCGCCCTCACCGCGAACCGCCGCACCGCCGTGGTCGGCCTGCTGCTCACCGCTCAGAGCCACTTCGGCAGCGTCGGCGCCGCACCGTCCAGCCGGGCCCCGCTGTGGCGGCCGGTCAGCCACCCCAGCACGTCGGCGGCCGCGCCGCTCACCACCGGCGACGCCTCGCCGGCCCCGGTGAGCGCCCAGCCGCGCTGACGCCCGTCCGGCAGCACCGCCTCCACGCGGACCGCGGGCACGCCCGGCCGGTCCGCGTACAGGGCGACCGCGTCGTCCACCAGCTCCTCCACCAGCTCCGGCGGCAGGTCGCCGAACCCGACGCCGCGGTCGAGGTCGACCAGGTGGCACCACACCTCGCGCAGCCGCATCCACGGCACCCGGTGCGCCGGCAGCACGCCCAGCCGCGGGTGGTCCACCTCCGCCTCCCACGCGGTGGGCGGCAGCTCGCGCGCGTACGCGGTGAACCGCTGGCACGCCGCGTCCAGGTCGGCGCGCAGCAGTTGCGGCAGCCTGCCCGCGCCCTCCTCGATGTCGGCGTCCCGGTCGGCCTTGCTCAGGTACATGGGGTGCTCGACCCCGGTCTTCGCCCACCTCAGCAGGTTGACCAGGGCGTCGGCGTTGCGCGCGAGGTGCGTCACCACGTGCCCCCGGCTCCAGCCGGGCAGCAGGCTCGGACCCCGCATCGAGGTCTGGTCGATACCGGCCACCACCTCGTACAACGCCTCGGTGGCCCGCTCCACCCCGGCGAGCCCGGCGAGGGCTTCCCGGACCGAGGGCGAGTGCCCGCGCGGCGCGGGTACGCTCGTCTGGGCGGATCGGGCCTGTGCGGCATCAGTGAAGCTCATGGGCACCTCATCCCGCGTATATGCGGCCGAACGGCCTATCGCCCCAGCGTAGGGGCGTCGAGTACCGCTCGGTAGGGCCGTTGGCGCACGATCGCGGGTACCCGCTCGTCAGGTTTTTGTCGGTGGTCGCACCTAGCATGGTGCGCACCCTCCCCGACAGGCCCGCGACGGTGTTCCGATACGCTTTTTCGAACGCCTGTTCGGGGGATGGTCAAGAACCGAAGGGAATCGCTGTGGCCGACCGGCTCGTCGTTCGCGGGGCACGCGAGCACAACCTGCGGGGGGTGGACCTCGACCTGCCGAGGGACAGCCTCATCGTGTTCACCGGGCTGTCCGGCTCGGGCAAGTCCAGCCTCGCCTTCGACACGATCTTCGCCGAGGGCCAGCGCCGCTACGTCGAGTCGCTGTCGGCCTACGCCCGGCAGTTCCTCGGCCAGATGGACAAGCCCGACGTCGACTTCATCGAGGGCCTGTCGCCCGCGGTCTCCATCGACCAGAAGTCGACCAGCCGCAACCCGCGCTCGACCGTGGGCACCATCACCGAGGTCTACGACTACCTGCGCCTGCTCTACGCGCGCGCGGGCAAGCCGCACTGCCCCAAGTGCGGCGAGGCGATCAGCAAGCAGACCCCGCAGCAGATCGTCGACCAGGTGCTCGCCATGGAGGCGGGCACGAAGTTCCAGGTGCTGGCCCCGGTCATCCGCGGCCGCAAGGGCGAGTACCTCGACCTGTTCTCCAGCCTCCAGTCGCAGGGCTACTCGCGCGCCAAGGTCGACGGCACCGTGTACGCGCTGGGCGAGGTGCCCAAGCTCAAGAAGCAGGAGAAGCACCACATCGCGGTCGTCATCGACCGGCTCAGCGTCAAGGCCGGCGCGAAGCAGCGCCTCACCGACTCGGTGGAGACCGCGCTGCGCCTGGCCGACGGCCTGGTCGAGCTGGAGTTCGTCGACGTGCCGGAGACCGACCCGGGCCGGGTGCGCGGCTTCTCCGAGAACCTGGCCTGCCCGAACGGCCACCCGCTGGCGATCGAGGACCTGGAGCCCCGGTCGTTCTCCTTCAACTCGCCCTACGGCGCGTGCCCCTCGTGCACCGGCATCGGCGTGCGCAAGGAGGTCGACCCGGAGCTGGTCGTGCCGGACGACGAGCTGTCGCTGGCCGAGGGCGCGATCGCGCCGTGGGCGTCCGGGCAGACCGCCGAGTACTTCACCCGCCTGCTGGAGTCGCTGGGCCTGGCCATCGGCTACCGCATGGACACGCCCTGGCGGCAGCTGCCCGCCAAGGTGCAGAAGGCGATCCTGCACGGCGTCGACGAGCAGGTGAACGTCCGCTACAAGAACCGCTACGGCCGCGAGCGCTCGTACTACGCCAACTACGAGGGCGTCATCCCGTTCCTGGAGCGCCGCCAGGAGCAGACCGAGTCCGAGTACATGCGCGAGAAGTACGAGGGCTACATGCGGGAGGTGCCGTGCCCGGTGTGCCAGGGCACGCGCCTGAAGCCGGAGATCCTGGCCGTCACGCTGCACCACGCGACCAAGGGCGACAAGTCGATCGCCGAGGTCTGCGCCATGTCGGTGGCCGAGTGCTCGGACTTCCTCGACGGGCTGAAGCTGGGCAGGCGCGAGGCGATGATCGCGGGCGCGGTGCTCAAGGAGATCCAGGCCCGCCTGCGCTTCCTGCTCGACGTGGGCCTGAACTACCTGTCGCTGGACCGCGCGTCGGGCACCCTGTCCGGCGGTGAGGCGCAGCGCATCCGGCTGGCCACCCAGATCGGCTCCGGCCTGGTGGGCGTGCTGTACGTGCTGGACGAGCCGTCGATCGGCCTGCACCAGCGCGACAACCACCGGCTGATCGAGACCCTGACGCGCCTGCGCGACCTGGGCAACACGCTGATCGTGGTCGAGCACGACGAGGACACCATCCGCACCTCCGACTGGGTGGTCGACATCGGCCCCGGCGCGGGCGAGCACGGCGGCCACGTCGTGCACAGCGGCACCTACGAGGCGCTGCTCAAGAACAAGAAGTCGATCACCGGCGCCTACCTGTCCGGGCGCAAGGAGATCCCGATGCCCGCCCGGCGGCGCCCGGTGGACAAGAAGCGGCAGCTGACCGTGGTGGGCGCGCGCGAGCACAACCTGCGCGGCATCGACGTGTCGTTCCCGCTCGGCTGCCTGGTCTCGGTCACCGGCGTGTCCGGCTCGGGCAAGTCGACGCTGGTCAACGACATCCTGGCCACCGTGCTGGCGAACAAGCTCAACGGCGCGCGCCAGGTGCCCGGCAGGCACACCCGGGTCAAGGGCCTGGAGCACGTCGACAAGCTGGTGCAGGTCGACCAGTCGCCGATCGGCCGCACGCCGCGCTCCAACCCGGCCACCTACACCGGTGTGTTCGACCACATCCGCAAGCTGTTCGCGGCGACCACCGAGGCCAAGGTGCGCGGCTACCTGCCGGGCCGGTTCTCGTTCAACGTCAAGGGCGGGCGCTGCGAGGCGTGCGCGGGCGACGGCACGATCACCATCGAGATGAACTTCCTGCCGGACGTCTACGTGCCGTGCGAGGTGTGCAAGGGCGCCCGGTACAACCGCGAGACGCTGGAAGTGCACTACAAGGGCAAGACGATCGCCGAGGTCCTCGACATGCCCATCGAGGAGGCGGCGGAGTTCTTCGAGCCGATCAACGCCATCCACCGGCACCTGCGCACGCTGGTGGACGTCGGCCTCGGGTACGTGCGGCTCGGCCAGCCGGCGACCACGCTGTCCGGTGGTGAGGCGCAGCGCGTGAAGCTCGCCTCGGAGCTGCAGAAGCGGTCGACCGGCAAGACGGTCTACATCCTCGACGAGCCGACCACCGGCCTGCACTTCGAGGACATCCGCAAGCTGCTCGGCGTGATCAACGGGTTGGTCGACAAGGGCAACACGGTGATCGTGATCGAGCACAACCTCGACGTGATCAAGACGTCGGACTGGCTGGTGGACATGGGGCCGGAGGGCGGTTCGGGCGGCGGGACCGTGGTGGCCGAGGGCACGCCGGAGCAGGTGGCCGCGAACGAGGAGAGCCACACGGGCGCGTTCCTGCGCGAGGCGCTCCCCTCGGTGGCCGCGGTCGGGTGAGCTGTAGTTGGTCGGACGTGGCTCGGCTTGACGCGGCTTGGTCGGGCGCGGCTCGGTCGGGCGCCGCGTGACCGGGTGCGGCGTGGGCGAGCGTTGCGGCTGAGCCCGTCCGACCGGCCCGGTTGTCCGAGCCCGGTCGTCCGGTCGCGCCCGTCCGTTGACGCGTTTCCCCGGGTGGTGGCCGGCGCCACCACCCGGGATGCGTGAGCATGGTCGACATGCCGCTGAACCACTACCGCTTCCGCAGCGTCTGGTCGGTCGACAGCCCGCCGGAGCAGACCTTCGACGTCCTGGCCGACCTGGCCGCCTACCCGCACTGGTGGCGCGAGGTCCGCGAGGCCCGCCAGGTGGCCGAGGACGCGGCCGAGCTGCGGTGCCGGTCCGTGCTGCCCTACGACCTGGTGTTCCAGACCCACCACAACACCAAGGACCCCCGCACGGGCCTGCTGCGCGCCGACCTGGTCGGCGACCTGGACGGCACGGCGAGCTGGCGCCTGGAGCCCGAGGGCCGGGGCACGCGGCTGGTCTACGAGCAGGAAGTGGTGGTGCGCAAGCCGCTGCTGCGCGCGTTGGCCCTGATCAGCCGCCCCCTGCTGAAGGCCAACCACGAACTGATGATGCGCAGCGGCCGGCGCGGCCTGCGCACCTACCTGGCCGGTTTCCGCGCCGGCGCCCGCGAGGGCCGGCCGATCGGGTGACCCGCGCGGGTCCGGAGATCCTTCTGAACCCCTCCCCACCCCCGCACGTGTCGTGGGCGCACCCGAACCCGCGGGAGGTCCACACCATGACGCGCACCCGTGCGGTCGCCCTGGCGACCACCGCCCTGCTCGGCGCCCTGCTCGGCGCGTGCGGCCAACCGGGACGACCCGGGGCGGCCGTGCCCGCCGGCCCCGACCGGGTCGCCGCCGCGGCCGGCGGGGAGATCGTCCCGGGTGCCCCGGAGCTGACCACCGCCGTGGTGCCGGACCTGGGCACCGTCCTGGCCGACGGCGACGGCCTGACCCTCTACCGCTCCGACCGCGACACCAACGACCCGCCCACCTCCACCTGCGACGGCGACTGCGCGCGCCGGTGGCCGCCCGCCCTGGCCGACTCGGTGGACGTGCGCTCGCAGGGCGTCGACCAGGCCCTGCTCGGCACGCTCGACCGCCCGGACGGCACCAGGCAGGTCACCGTGGCCGGCTGGCCGGTCTACCACTTCGCCGCGGACACCGCCCCCGGCCGGGCGGGCGGCCAGGGCGCGGACGGCACGTGGTTCGCCGCCGCGCCGAACGGCCGCAAGGCCCTCCCGCCCACCGCGGACCTCGCCCTGGCCACCGCCTCGGTCGGCGCGCTCGGCACCGTGCTGACCGACCGGACCGGCATGACCCTGTACCGCTCCGAGCGGGACACCACCGACCCGCCCACGTCGACCTGCGAGGACGCCTGCGCCCTCCGCTGGCCGCCGCTGCTGGTGGGCTCGCCGGACTTCGGCGTCCAGGGCGTGGACCGGTCGCTGGTCGGCACCACCACCCGCGCGGACGGGCGGCTCCAGGTCACCGTCGCCGGGCGACCGCTGTACCTGTTCGCCGGCGACCGGCTGTGCGGCGACGCCGGGGGCCAGGGCCTCGACGGCGTGTGGTTCGCCGCCCGGACCGACGGGAGCCGGGCCTGAAACCGCCCTCACACCACCAGGCTCAGCAGCATCGCCATCGCGAAGCCCACCACCGACAGGATCGTCTCCAGCACGGTCCACGTCTGCAGCGTCTCCTTCACCGACAGCCCGAAGTACCGGGACACGATCCAGAACCCGCCGTCGTTGACGTGGGAGGCGATGATCGAGCCCGCCGCGATCGCCATGACCACCAGCGCGAGCTGCGGCTGCGAGTAGCCCAGGTCGGCCACCACGGGCGCCACGATGCCGGTCGTGGTCACGATCGCCACGGTGGCCGAGCCCTGGGCGATCCGCAGCCCGCAGCTGATCACGTAGGACAGCGCGATCACCGGCAGCCCCAGGTCGGACAGCGACGTGGCGAGCACCTTGCCCACGCCGGTCGCGGCGAGCACCGCGCCGAAGAACCCGCCCGCGCCGACCACCAGCAGGATCATCGCCACCGGGCGCAGCGACGCGGCGGACAGCTCGGTGACCTGCTCGCGCGACATGCCCCGGCGGAAGCCGAGCAGCCAGAACGCCAGCAGCACGGCGATGGTCAGCGCCACCGCGGGCGTGCCGAGGAAGGTGAACACGCCGTAGGGCACGGAGCCCTTGGCCAGCAGGATGCTGCCGAACGTGCCCGCCAGGATCAGCACCAGCGGCACCGCGATGATGCCGAGCACGAGGCCCAGCGGCGGCTCGCCCTTCTGCTCGTCGCCGCGCAGCTTCTCGGCGGCGGCCAGCATCTCCTCGGGCACCGGCACGTGCAGGCGCTTGCCCGCCCACGCCGAGAACAGCACGCCGCCGACCAGCCACGCCGGGATCGCCACGGCCAGCGCCATGAGGATGATCCAGCCCAGCTCGACGCCGAGCAGGCCCGCCGCGGCGACCGGTCCGGGGTGCGGCGGCATGAAGGCGTGCATCACCGACAGGCCGGCCAGCAGCGGCATCGCGTACAGCACGATCG
Source organism: Saccharothrix syringae (assembly GCF_009498035.1). Taxonomy (NCBI): domain Bacteria; kingdom Bacillati; phylum Actinomycetota; class Actinomycetes; order Pseudonocardiales; family Pseudonocardiaceae; genus Saccharothrix; species Saccharothrix syringae. The sequence goes on along the minus strand of NZ_CP034550.1, from coordinate 9,026,654 downwards.
ACCGGCCGCTGCGCTTGGCGGCCACGTACACCAGCGGCGCGAGGACGAAGATGCCGATGTCGAAGAACACCGGCACGCCGAAGATCAGGCCGGCCAGGCCCATCGCCAGCGGGGCGCGCTTCTCGCCGAACGCCCGCAGCAGCGACCGGGTCAGCACCTCCGCGCCGCCGGATGCCTCCAGCACCGCGCCGAGCAGCGTGCCGAGGCCGATGATGGCCGCGACGTGCCCGAGGATGCCGCCGAAACCCTTCTCCAGCAGCGATTCCGACGCCTTCTGCGCCGACCCGACCAGGGTCTCCACCGGGACGCCCGCGGCCAGCGCCACCAGCAGGCCGACGATGATCAGGGCGATGAAGGGCTCGACCTTCCACCTGATGATCATCGCCAGCAGGAGGGCGATGCTGAGCGCGGACAGCGTCAGCAGACCTCCCGTGGACTCCTGCAACCAGTCGATCATGCGCGGCTCCCGGGGTTTCGCAGGGACTTGCCGGGCAGGGCGTCGGTGCGCCCGCCCTCGTCGACCACGGGCACCCCGTTGACGACGACGTGGGTGATGCCCGCGGCGGCCTGCCGGGGCTCGTCGAAGGTCGCGGTGTCGGCGACGGTGTCCGGGTCGAACAGCACCAGGTCGGCGGCGTACCCCTCGCGCACCAGGCCGCGGTCGGCCAGCCGCAGCCGGCGCGCGGCCCGCCCGGTCAGGTGGTGCACGCACTCCTCCAGGCCCAGCACGCCCAGCTCGCGCGCGTACCGGCCGAGGTAGCGGGGGAAGGTGCCCCAGGCGCGGGGGTGGGGCCGGTCGCCGACCAGCAGCCCGTCGCTGCCGCCGGTGTGCGCGGGGTGGCGCATGATCGCCCGGACGTTGTCCTCGTGGCCCACGTGCATGAGGCACGAGGTACCCAGCCGCTCGGAGACCAACACGTCGAAGTACAGCTCGGCGGGCGGGCGCCCGGCCCGGCGGGCGGCCTCGGCCACGGACAGCCCGACCAGGTGCGCGTTCTCGGCCCGCCGCACGCCGTTGACCTCGATGGTCGACCAGTCCACCGGCACGCCGTGGCACCCGTCGGAGCCGGTTTCCTCGATCTCCACCCGGATGCGCTCGCGGGTGTCCACATCGGACAGCCGGGCGAGCGTGGCGTCCGGCCCGCCCTCGCCGGCCCAGCTGGGCAGCAGCGCGGACAGGTAGGTCGCGCCGGGCAGGTACGGGTAGGTGTCCAGGGTGATGTCCGCGCCCGCCGCGATCGCCTCGTCCAGCAGCGCCAGCAGCTCGCCCGCCCGGCCCCGGTTGACCTCGAAGTTCATCGTGGCGTGGGCCAGGTGCAGCGGGCAGCCGGAGTCCCGCGACACGCGCACCATCTCCGCGTACGCCTCCAGCGCGCCGGCGCCGTAGCTGCGGTGGTGCGGGCTGTAGAACCCGCCCAGCTCGCCGACCACGCGGCACAGCTCGGTCAGCTCGGCGGTGTCGGCGTACATGCCGGGGGTGTAGGTCAGGCCCGAGGACATGCCCAGCGCGCCCTCGCGCAGCGACCGCGCCAGCACCTCGCGCATCCGGTCCAGCTCGGCGGGCGTGGCGGGCCGGTCCTCGTAGCCCACGCACAGCATCCGCAGCGTGCCCTGGGGCACGAGGTAGGCGGCGTTGACCGCGATGCCCCGGTCCAGCCGGTCCAGGTACTCGCCGACCGAGCGCCAGTCCCAGTCGAACCCGGCCGGGTCGTCGTTCCACCCGGCGAGCTGGGCGCGCAGCGCGGCCAGCACGTCGTCGTCCACGGGCGCGTAGGACAGCCCGTCCTGGCCCAGCACCTCCGTGGTCACGCCCTGGGTGACCTTGGCCAGGTGCTCGGGGTTGGCCAGCACCTGGAGGTCGGAGTGCGAGTGCATGTCGATGAACCCCGGCGCGAGCACGCGGCCGTCGGCGTCGACCACCCGCCGCCCGTCGAGCCGGTCGCCGATTTCCGCGATCCGCCCGTCGAGCACGCCCACGTCCGCCCGGTAGGCGGGCGCGCCGGTGCCGTCCACCACCCGCGCACCCCTGAAGACGATGTCCACGGCCACCCTCCCTAGAAGTAGGTGCGCACCAGGTCGACCACGGTGGTGCCCTCGACCACCGGGAGCAGCTGCCACTTGTCGAACACCGTGCACGGGTGGGACAGGCCCAGGCCCACCCAGTCGCCCACCTCGACGTCGGAACCCGCGGGCAGCCGCACGAACGCGTGCTGGTCGTTCAGCGCGGTGACCTCGGCGTCGAACGGCCGCACGGCGCCGTCGCGGCCGCGCACCACCTGCGGCTCGGGCAGGCCCTCGTCGAACGAGGCGTCGCGCTTGCCCAGGGTCAGCAGCGCCAGGTCGTCCTGCGGGCGCGAGGTGACCTGCGCCCAGGCCCGCAGCGCGCTGCGGAACGGCTCCGCGCCGGGCGTGCGGCCCAGCGGCGAGATCGCCCGGTAGAAGCCGTCGTCGTGGGTGACGTACGCGCCGCTGCGCAGCACCGGCCGCACCGGGAACGGCCACGAACCGGTGATCTTCGCGGCCACCTGGTCGAAGTACGCGCTGCCGCCCGCGGTCACGATCGGCTCGTCCACCTCGAACAGCCGGTGGATCTCCAGGGCCAGCGCGCGCAGGCCGTCCAGGTAGCCGTCCACGGTGGACCGCGCCCCGTCCGACGCGTCGTGCGCGAGCGCGCCCTCGTAGCCGCCGACGCCGACCAGCCGCAGCGCGGGGCTGGCGTGCGCGGCCCGCGCCACCTCCACCGCGGTGGCCAGGTCGCGGGCACCGGTCCGGCCGCCGGGCGCGCCCAGCTCGACCAGCACGTCCACCGGCCGGGCGGGGGAGCCCAGGGCCTCGGTCATCCGCGCGACGCCCGCGGTGGAGTCCACCCAGCAGGTGAACTCGAACGAGGGATCGGCGGCCAGCTCGCCCGCCAGCCACCGCAGCCCGGCCGGGTCCACGAGCTGGTTGGCCAGCAGCACCCGCGGCACCCCGAACGCCCGGTAGACGCGCAGCTGGCTGGTGTTGGCCGCGGTGATGCCCCACGCGCCGTGCGCCAACTGGCGCGCGAACAGCTGGGGGGCCATGGTCGTCTTGCCGTGCGGTGCGAGCAGCACGCCGCGCTCGGCGCACCACCGCGCCATGGTGGCCAGGTTGTGCTCCAGGGCCGCGGCGTCCAGCACCACCAGCGGCCCGACGAACCCGTCGGCGAACAGGTCGAGGCGGCGGGCGGCCACCTCCTCCACCGTCTCGCCGAACACGTCGGCGGGCAGGCCCTTGAACCGCCAGTCCACCCGTTCGCGGCGGATGGCGGCCACTGCGTCGAGGTCCACGTGCTCGCTCCTCACGTTGCACATGTCGCAACGGCTATTGCGCGATGTGATGTCGAAGTGTGTAACATTCGCTCGCCGCCCCGTCAATCGAGCAGCCCCCGCCGAGGAGCTGCGCCGCCCAGCGAACGTCACCGTCAGGAGGAGCGCGGATGCGGTTCGAGCTACCGGGGTGCGTGGTGTGCCTGGGCGAGACCATGGCGGTGCTGGTGCCCGCCGCGCCCGGCCCGGTGCGCGGGGTGCGCACGTGGCTGCGGGCGATCGGCGGCGCCGAGTCCAACGTGGCCGTCCACCTCGCCCGGCTCGGCGTGCGCAGCCGGTGGGTCGGCGCGGTCGGCGACGACGCCTTCGGCGGCGCGGTGCTCGACGCGGTCGGCGGCGCCGGCGTGGACGTGGGCGGCGTGCGGGTCGACCCCGACCGCCCGACCGGCCTGTACGTCAAGGAGGCCAACGCGGCGGGCAGCCCCGTGCGCTACTACCGGCGCGGCTCGGCGGCCTCGGCGATGGGCCCCGAGGTGTCGGCCGGGCTGGTGACCGACGACGTGGCGCTGGTGCACGTCACCGGCATCACCGCGGCGCTGTCCGACAGCTGCCTGGCCCTGCTGCGCGCGGTGCTGGCGCGGCCGCGGCGGGTGCCGGTCTCGTTCGACCTCAACTGGCGGCCCGCGCTGTGGCGCGACCGGGACCCGGCGGTGCTGCGCGAGCTGGCCGACGCCGCCGACGTGGTGCTGGTCGGGTCCGACGAGGCCGAGGCCGTGTGGGGGACCGGCGACCCGGACGGCCTGCGCGCGCTGCTGCCGAACCCGACGACGCTGGTGGTCAAGCAGGGCGCGCGCGGCGCGACCGTGGTGGAGGGCGGTGTTTCGACGTTCCAGGAGGGGCTGCGCGTGGAGGTGGTCGAGCCGGTCGGCGCCGGTGACGCGTTCGCCGCCGGGTACCTGGCCGCGCACCTGGCGGGCTGCGCGCCGGCGCGCCGGCTGCGCGCCGGGCACCTCCAGGCGGCCGCCGCCCTGCTCACCAGGGAGGATGTCGGCGAACCACTGCCGCCCGAGGTGACCGCGCCGCTGCTGGACGCGGACCCGGCCACCTGGGCCGCCGCACACCTGAGGAGACGTCGATGAGCCAGAGCCTGGACCGGGCGCTGACCCTGGTGGGTGAGCTGGCGACCGGGCCGAAGACGCTGGACGAGCTGTCCGGCGTGATCGAGGTCCACAAGTCCACGGTCCTGCGGCTGCTGCGCACGCTGGAGGCGCACCGGTTCGTGCAGCGCGAGGGCGTGCACCACTACCGGCTGGGCACGGCGCTGTTCGACCTGGCGCACCGGGCGCTGGAGGAGCGGGACGTGCGCCGCAGCGCCGAGGCCGCGCTGCGCGAGCTGAACAACCGCACCGGGTACACGGTGCACCTGGCGTCCTATGAGGGCGGCGAGGTCATCTACATCGACAAGTACGACAGCACCCACCCGATGCGCATGTACTCCCGCATCGGGCGGCGCGCGCCGCTGCACTGCACCGCCGTGGCCAAGGTGCTGCTCGCGGACCTGCCCGAACCGCGCCGCCGCGAGGTCGCCCGCGCCATCGACTACGTGCCGCTGACCGCCAACACCATCACCGCGCCCGAGGCGTACCTGGCCGAGCTGGAGCGCGTGCGGGCGGCCGGGTACGCGGTGGACAACGCCGAGCACGAGGACTTCATCCACTGCATCGCGGCCCCGGTGCGCGGTGCGCGTGGCGAGGTCGTGGCCGCCGTGTCGATGTCCGTGCCCAAGGTGCTGCTGGACTTCGAGGGCCTGATGGGCCACCTGCCCGACCTGCTCGCGACCGCGCGGGCGGCGTCTGTCGAGTGCGGCTGGTCGCCGCGCGACTGAGAGAGGAAACGCATGTCCAAGACGGAGAACCCGAAGACCGAGATCCGCACCGACGCGGCGCCCACCCCGGTGGCGGCCTTCTCGCAGGGCGTTCGCAAGGGTGGGATCCTGCAGGTGGCGGGGCAGGTCGCGTTCGACCCCGCGACCGGTGCGGTCGTCGGGTCCACCGTGGCCGAGCAGACCCGGCAGGCGCTGCGCAACGTGGTGGCGGTGCTGGAGGCCGGTGGCGCGTCGCTGGCGGACGTGGTGATGCTGCGCGTCTACCTGACCGACACGGGCCACTTCGCCGAGATGAACGAGGCTTACGGGGAGTTCGTGACCGAGCAGCCGTTCCCGGCGCGGACGACGGTGTACGTGGGGTTGCCCGAGGGGTTGCTGGTGGAGATCGACGCGCTCGCGGTGGTGGGGTAGGCGGTAGGCGGTAGGTGTAGGCGTCAGCGGGGCGGCGCGTCGGGCGGCAGTTTCGCTTGCTCGACGCCCGCCCCGCTTGGTTTCGCCCCGCCCCGCTTGGTTCGCCCGCCCCGCTTGGTTTCGCCCCGCCCCGCTTGGTTTCGCCCCGCCCGTTTCCGATCCGCCCGGCCCGGCCCAGCCCAGCCCGGCCCAGCCCAGCCCAGCCCGGCCCCGCCCCGCCCCGCCCCGCCCCGCCCAGCCCTGCCCAGCCCGGCTCGGCTTGGCTCTGCCCGGCCCCGCCCAGCCCGGCTCTGTCCAGCCCGGCCCGGCCCGGCCCCGCCCGGCCCCGCCTGGCCCCGCCTCGCCCTGCCCTGCCCGGCTCCGCCCTGCCCGAGCCAGCCCCGCCCCGTTCGGCCCGGCTCTGTCCGACCTAGCCCAGGTCCGCCCCACCCGACCTTGTCCCTTTCAGGTCCGCCCTCGCGAGGTCCGCCCGCCACAAGCCGATCTTGCGAAAGTCGATTGTTGACATTGCCGCGTTGCCCAGTTCGGTCTCGCAAGACGCGAATGTCGATTGTTGACATTGCGCCCCGCCGGGTTGATCCTGCGGAACGCGAATGTTGATTGTTGACATTGCCCGGCAGGTCAAGCGGTTCGCGGGGCATGGATGTCGATTGTTGACATTGGCGTGGTTGGCCTCGGTCCCGTGCAGCCAGGCCCTGCGTCACCGCCTCGGCCGTCGACCAGCTCCACCGGCCCGGCCGTCAACCGTCTCGGCCGTCAACCGTCTCGGCCGTCAACCAGTCCGGCCGTCAAGCAGCCCGGCCGTCAACCGGCTCCAGCGTCCCGCGACCGTCTCGAATGGCCACTCCCGCGTACTTCTGCTGGTTGTTCTGCGTGGTGCCACCACCCCGAACCGGGTTGACTGTGGCCACCCCCCGTGAGCACGGCATGGAAGGACCCCGGCGATGGCGAGGAACGCATCACCGATCGGATGACCGCGCCTCGGCAGCCCGGTCGCGCACACCGCCCGCGGCGACCGGGTCGCCGAGCGCGTCGTGCACGTCCGCCAACGCGTCGAGCACCGCGGGCAACCGCCGGTCGTGGTGGGACTCGGCCAGTTCCGCCGCCCGCACCAGCTCGGGCCGCGCCGCCGCCGGATCTCCCAACCGGTGCAGCGCGAGCCCGCGCAGGTGGTGCGCGCCGCACAGGCTGGGTGGCGCGGCCGCGCCGCGCAGCCTGTTCAGCGCGTCGTCGGCCGTGGCCAGGACCTCGGGCCACCGCTCCAACCGCACCAGGCTGTCCGCCTGCCGCAACAGCAGCGTCGCGGACATCTCGGCCGCCATCACCGGGGCCAGGTCCAGCTCGCCCGACCGCACCCGCCCCAGCAGCTCCCGGTGCACGAGCACCGCGTCCTCGTACCGCCGCAACTCGTGCAGCACCAACCCCAGGGCCGACAGCGAGATGTGCTCGCCTAACGCGTACCCCGCCCGCCGGAACAGCTCCTGCGCCCGCCGCGCGTCGACCCGCGCCTCCTCCAACCGCCCGGACCGCAGCTCCGACACCGTCCGGTAGTGCATCGCCCACCCCTGCTCCCGCAGGTCCCCCGCCGCCACCGCCGCGCGCCACGCCTCGTCGTGCAGCCCCAGCGCGTCGTCGTACCGCCGCAGCAGCACGGCCAGCGTCCACGTCAGGAAGTTCAGCTGCACGGCCTCGTCCCGCACGCTGCCCAGCGCACGCGCCGCGGCCACCCCGGCGGTGAACACCTCCTCCCACGTCTCGCCGCGCCCCCGCTGGTCGGAGTACCAGTGCATGGCCGTGGCCACCCGCAGCACCCGGTCGTGCCGCCCCGCGGACCCCGCCCACCGCAGCGCGCCCAACCAGTTCGCGGTCTCCGCGGTGAGCCACGCGTCGGCGTCCTCCTGGTTGCGCACCGCGCCCACCGGCGTGCTCCGCGCGTCCGGCCCGAAGAACCCGGCCGCCCCGACCGCCGTGTCCAGCAGCCAGTCCACCACCCGCTCCCGGACCTGCCCGACCACCGGCGCGGGCTCCTCGTCGACCAGCCGCTCGCCCGCGAACACCCGGATCAGGTCGTGGAAGGCGTACCGGCCGGGCACCTCGGCGGTGTCGAGCAGGCTCATGTCGACCAGCTCCTCCAGCGTGTCCTCGGCGGCGAACCGGTCCACGTCGGCCAGCACCGCGGCCACGTCCGGCCCGAAGTCCGCCCCCGGCACCAGCGACAGCCTGCGGAACAGCACCGCGGCCTTGTCGCTGAGCTGCCGGTAGGACATCTCGAACGCGGTGCGCACCCGCAGGTCGCCCGCCGTCAGCGCGGACAGCCTGCGGCGCTCGTCCACGAGCTGGCCGGCCAGGTGCCCGATCGTCCACTTCGGACGGCTGGCGAGCCGGTTGCCCGCGATGCGCAGCGCCAGCGGCAGGTGACCGCACAGCTTCGCCACCCGGGCGGCGGCCACCGGTTCCGCGCCGACGCGCGCCCGGCCCGCGATCGCGCCGAGCAGGTCGAACGCGGCCACCGGGTCCAGCACGTCCAGGCCGAGCCGCCGACCCGCCTCCAGGCCGCCGAGCACCTGCCGGGACGTCACCAGCACCACCGAGCCGCGCCCGGTCGCCAGCAGCGGGCGCACCTGGGCCTCGTCGGAGGCGTTGTCGAGCACCAGCAGCGTGGACCGCTCCCGCATCAGCGCCCGGTACAGGTCCGAGCGCTCGGCCTCGCTGGCCGGGACCTGCTTGTCGGCCACGCCCAGCGCGAGCAGCATCCGGTGCACCACCTCGGACGGGTGCAGCGGCCGCACGTCCATCCCGCGCAGGTTGAAGAAGAAGCAGCCGTCCGCGAACCGCGGCGCGAGCCGGTAGGCGGCCCGCACCGCCAGCGTCGTCTTCCCCGCACCCGGCGGGCCGTGCACCACCACCAGCGACGTGGTGCGCGCCTGCTCGGCCACGGAGACGAGGTCGGCCAGCTCCTGCTCGCGCCCGGTCAGGTCCGGCACGTCGGGCGGCAGCGCCGAGGGCGCCACGTCCACCGGCCGCCGCACCCGGCCCTCCTTGGCCGCGTCCAGCAGCTCGCGGGTTTCCGCCGGGGACAGGGCCAGCACGCCCGCCAACGCCTCGACCGTGCGTCGTTGCGGCCCCTTCGCGCGTCCGCGTTCCATGTCGCTGATCGCCCGGACGCTGACCCCGGACCCCTCCGCCAGCTCCTCCTGGGTCAGCTTCACCCGCAACCTGTGCGCACGCAGCAAGTCACCGAACGTCGTCCCCACACCACGACATTAATGGCCGGCAGTACCACGACCACCCTGTGGTATTGCCAACAGCACTCTCGGGCAACGTCTCGACCCGGGCGCACCCCGTGCGCCGAACGGTCGCCCCGCGGCGTCCGGTGGGCGGGCTGGTAGACCTTGCGCATGAAGTGGTACGCGGACCAACCGGCCAGGCTGGCGCGGCAGGTGGTGGCCGACCTCGTGGCCGTCGCGTGGGTGTGGGCCTGGGTGGTGGTGGCCCTGGCGGCGGGCGACGCGGTCCGCGGGCTGCGCGCACCCGGCGACCGGCTGGTGGCCGCGGGCCGGGGCCTGAGCGACACCTTCGGCGACGCCGCCGGCAACGCGCGCGACGTGCCGCTGGTCGGCGGGCGGCTGGGTGCCGCGCTGGACAAGGGCCGCGACGCGGGCACCACGCTGTCCGACGCGGGCACCACCCAGGTCGAGGCGGTGGAGACCACGGCGCTGTGGCTCACCGTCGCGCTGATCGCCGTGCCGGTGGCGTTCCTGCTCGTCACCTGGCTGCCGCTGCGCCTGCGGTTCGCCCGGCGGGCGGGGGCGCTGCGGCGGCTGCGCGACCAGGGGCGGGTCGACCTGCTGGCCCTGCGCGCGTTGAACGGGCTGTCGCTGCGCGACCTCGCGGTCTTCCCGGAGGACCCGACCGAGGGCTGGCGGCGCCAGGACCCCGAGGTCGTCGAAGCCCTGGCGGGCCGCCTGCTCCGGGCGGGCGGCGTCCGACCCTGACCGGCTCCCGGCGGTGGTCAGCCGCGGGACCCGTCGGGCACGACGACCATCTGGGTCGCCCCGGGGTCGCCCATCTGGGTGGCGTCCTGGATCGTGCTGCTCATCTGGGTGGCGTCGGGCGGACTCGTCGGCGCGGTCCCCGACGCGTGTGCTGGTGTCGCGGCTGCGACGAGGGCGAGGGCGGTCAACGCCGTGCCCAGGGCGGTGCGTGGCATGGCTGGCACTCCTCCATGGCGGTGTCGGATGACGAAGGAGTTCGCGCGAACGTCGAGCCACGCTAGGACTGAATCGATACTGAAGGCAATCGACCGGACACGCGCCGCGCTTGCGCTGAACGGCGGGCGGGTTCTGTCAAGCACGACGCCGGGGCTCGCTTGGCGGGCCCCGGCGCCGCGGGACGTGATCTCAACGGTTACCGGTCCGCCCGCGGGTGCGCACCGGATGGGCGCCCGCCGGACCGGGGGTCCGGCCTCACTGCAGCCGGTGCCAGAACACCTGCCCGGTCGGCCCGTAGAGGACCAGGTTCGAGTCGTTCTGCACGATCAGCCGGTCGGCCGCGGTGCCGTGGGTGCCGGTGTGCCACCTCGCCACGCCCGCCGCGGTGTAGACCACGAAGTTGCCGTCGTACTGGAGCACCGCGTAGGTCGCGCCCGTGCCGTAGGTGCTGGTGTGCCACAGCGCCTGGCCGCCCGCCGCGTAGAGGACCAGGTTGCCGTCGCCCTGCATGACCAGCGTGTAGCGGCCGTCCTGGGAGACCTTGGTCTGGCCGATCTGCAGCGTCTCGCCGCGGACGAGCGTGTCGCGGCCCGGCTGGGGCTGCGGCGCGGTGCCCGTGAACAGCAGCAGGTTCGGCGAGCCGGCGCCCGGGTTGACCACCTTGTTCGGGGTGGCGGCGCCCACCAGGGTGTCCCGGACCACCTGCGGGGTGGCGCCGGGGTTGTTCGCCAGCACCAGCGCGGCGGCACCGGCGGCGTGCGGGCTGGCCATGGACGTGCCGCTGATGGTGTTGGTGGCGGTGTCGCCCGTGTTCCAGGCCGAGGTGATGCCGACGCCCGGCGCGAACAGGTCCGTGCAGCCGCCCCAGTTGGAGAACGACGCCCGGTTGTCGGCCTGGTCGGTGGCGTTGACCGTGATGGCCTCGGCCACCCGGGCGGGGGAGAACGAGCACGCGTCGGCGTTGGAGTTGCCGGAGGCGACGGCGTAGGTCACGCCCGACAGGATCGAGCGGCGCACGGCCGCGTCCAGGGTGTCGTTGGCGCCGCCGCCGAGGCTCATGTTGGCCACGGCGGGCTTCTGCGCGTTGGCGGTCACCCAGTCCACGCCCGCCACGACACCCGCGATCGTGCCGGAGCCGCCGCAGGTCAGGACCTTGACGGCGTGCAGGCGGACGCCCTTGGCCACGCCGTGCGCGGACCCGCCGACGGTGCCGGCGACGTGCGTGCCGTGGCCGTTGCAGTCGGTGTTGTTGCCGTCACCGGTGGTGTTGGCGTCGAAGGTGGCCCGGCCGCCCAGGTCGGCGTGGGTGGTCCGGATGCCGGTGTCGATGATGTAGGCGTGCACGTTGCCCGCCGTGGTGCCGTAGCTGTAGTTGCGGTTCAGCGGCAGGTCGCGCTGGTCGACGCGGTCCAGGCCCCACGACGGCGGGTTCGGCTGGTCCGCGAGCAGGCGCACCCGCCGGTCCTGCGCCACGTACGCGACCGCCGGGTCCGCGGCCAGCTTCCGGGCCGCTCCCGCGTCCATCCGCGCGGCGAACCCGTTGACCGCCGCGCTGTAGCGGTGCGTGACCTCAGCATCAATCTTCTCGGTGAAAGACTGCACACCTACGGCGTCTTTCAACACCACGATGTAACTACCGGCCACCGCGTCGGGCGCACCGGCGTCCCGAACCACGCCTTCGGCAGCCTGCGCGGGTGCCGCCACCAGCGCCGCGGCCACCACCGCAGCCGCGCCGGCACCCGCTAACCGAGCCCAGGACGCGCGAAACTCAACCATGGATCCGCTCTCTTCCAGCAGGGTCGGAAGGACAGGGGTTCGCGCGAACGACTCCAGACCCTATTTCCCCCTCCCGCGCCGTCCCACCCTTCTCGCCCACCCCCCTTCGGCCACCACCCCCACCCCCTTCGGCCACCCACCCCCAGTACCCACCCACCCCCCGCGTGTCCTCCACTGGAACACCGCGTGTCCTCCACTCAGGCACCGCGAGCCCTCCACTCCGACACCGTGAGTCGAACGCTCGGCACCGCCGTGTCGAACCTCCGGCACCCCCGTGTCGAACGCACAGGACCCCCGAGTTCCACGTTCGCGACCGGCAGGCGGTGCGCGAACGTGGAACTCGGGGGTCCTGGAGGTTCGACTCGCGAGGTCCGGGGGTTCGACTCGCGGGTCGGCGGGTCAGTAGACGGGGCCGGTGTACTTCTCGCCCGGGCCCTGGCCCGGCTCGTCGGGGTAGGCGGAAGCCTCGCGGAAGGCCCGCTGCACCGACTGCAGCCCCTCGCGCAGCGGCGCCGCGTGCGGCCCCAGGTACTCGACGGACGCGGTGACCAGGCCGGCCAGGGCGGTGATCAGGCGGCGGGCTTCGTCGAGGTCCCGGTGCGGGCTCGACGCCGGGTCCTCGTCGGCCAGGCCGAGCCGTTCGGCGGCCGAGGACAGCAGCATGATCGCCGCCTTGCTGATCACCTCGACGCTGGGAACATCGGACAGCTCGCGGACGTTGTTCGGAGGCAGGTCGGTCACGGGACCATTCTCGCAACCCCGCCGGTGGGCTCGCCGGTTCGGGGGTTGACAAGACCGTCTGCTATGATTTTTCGAGCGACCAGTCCCCACCCGTGTGGGGACGGCAAGTGGAGCCCCGCTCCCACCCGAGTCTGCCGCTTCGAGCAGGTGGCCGGGTCCGGTCCTGCGAGGGGTGGACTGCGCCCTTCGTTGTGCGATCGGTCGGAAGCGGGCCTCACACCGGGCAGGTGTGGGGCCTCTTGTCTTTGGCGCACAACGAGTCACAAAGGACGTGAATGACAAGTCCCTCGAACCGAGGTGCTCCCGCGAGCACCGAGCCGCGCATCAACGACCGCATCCGCGTGCCCGAGGTTCGACTGGTCGGGCCGAACGGCGAGCAGGTCGGGATCGTTCGCATCGAGGACGCGCTCCGACTCGCCCAGGAATCGGATCTCGACCTCGTCGAGGTCGCCGCGCAGGCTCGGCCGCCGGTCTGCAAGCTCATGGACTACGGCAAGTACAAGTACGAGAGCGCGCAGAAGGCCCGTGAGTCGCGTCGCAACCAGCAGCTGACGGTCATCAAGGAGCAGAAGCTCCGCCCGAAGATCGACCCGCACGACTACCAGACGAAGAAGGGCCACGTGGCCCGCTTCCTGTCGCACGGGAACAAGGTCAAGGTGACCATCATGTTCCGCGGCCGTGAGCAGTCCCGGCCGGAGTTGGGTTACCGACTGCTGCAGAAGCTCGCGGAGGACGTCGCGGAGCTGGGGTTCGTCGAGTCCAACCCGAAGCAGGACGGCCGCAACATGATCATGGTGCTGGCCCCGCACAAGACGACGAAGACCCGCCCGGTCAAGCAGGAGACCCAGGCGGACGACGTCGTCGAACAGTGATCTCCCGGCCCTCGGGCCGGTGACCTCCCGGGCCCCTGGGCCCGGGAGCAGGCACGGCCGCCCTTACCCCCGGTGGCTGCACGAGACCAAGGACGACTAATGCCCAAGAACAAGAGCCACAGCGGGACCTCCAAGCGCGTGAAGGTCACCGGCAGCGGCAAGCTGGTCCGCGAGAAGGCCGGCAAGCGCCACCTGCTGGAGAAGAAGTCCAGCAAGCTCACCCGCCGTCTCTCCGGCACGACCGAAGTCGCCAAGAACGACGCGTCGCGCATCAAGAAGCTGCTGGGTATCTGAGACCCGCGTCCCCATGAACACCCGGGGCCTGACCGGCCCCACGAGATCGACAGGATGGACCCGTGGCACGCGTCAAAAGGGCAGTGAACGCCCAGAAGAAGCGCCGTACCACCCTTGAGCTCGCCAGCGGCTACCGCGGCCAGCGTTCGAGGCTGTACCGCAAGGCCAAGGAGCAGGTGCTCCACTCGCTCAACTACGCCTACCGGGACCGCCGCGCCCGCAAGGGTGACTTCCGCAAGCTGTGGATCCAGCGCATCAACGCGGGCGTGCGTGCCAACGGCATGACCTACAACCGCTTCATCCAGGGCCTGCGCCTCGCGGGCATCGAGGTGGACCGCAAGATCCTGGCTGAGCTGGCCGTCAACGACGCGGGTGCGTTCACCGCGCTGGTGGAGGCCGCCAAGGCCGCCCTGCCCAGCGACGTCAACGCGCCGGTCGAGGACAAGGTCTGAGCGCGGACGAACGCGCACCACGACCCGGGGATGCTCCGTTCACCGAACGGACTCCCCGGGTCGTTGCCGCTCGGCGGTTGACCAGGCGTTCCGGTCGCGACCGCGCGGAGCGCTTCCTCGCCGAGGGCGCGCAGGCGGTGCGCGAGGCGCTGGCCTGGGCCGCCGCCGGGCGCGGCCGGGTGCACGAGCTGTTCGTCACGGCCACGGCCGGGGCCCGCAACCCCGAGCTGGTGCGGGAGGCCGCGGCCGCCGGGGTGCGGGTGAGCGGGGTGACCGACAAGGCCGCCGCCGTGCTGTCGGAGACGGTGACGCCGCAGGGCGTGGTCGCGGTGTGCTCGTCGGTGGACGTGCCGCTGGACGTGGCGCTGGCGGGCGGGCCGCGGCTGGTGGCGGTGCTGCACGGCGTGGCGGACCCCGGCAACGCGGGCACGGTGGTGCGCGTCGCGGACGCGGCCGGTGCCGACGCGGTGGTCTTCGCCGGCGACGCGGTCGACCCCCACAACGGCAAGTGCGTGCGCGCGTCCACGGGCAGCGTGTTCCACCTGCCGATCGCGCGGGCGCGGGACGCGGACGGGGTGTTCGCCGCCCTGCGGGGCGCGGGCCTGCGCCTGGTCGCCGCCGACGGGTACGCGCCGGAGGACCTGGTGACCGCCGACCTGCGCGGTGACCTGGCCGCGCCCACGGCGTGGGTGTTCGGCAGCGAGGCGCACGGGCTGCCCGACGAGGTCGTCGACAGCCTCGACGCCGCCCTCAAGGTCCCGATCTACGGCAGCGCCGAGAGCCTGAACCTCGCCACGGCGGCCGCCGTCTGCCTCTACGCCTCGGCCCGCGCCCAACGCGCCTGAACGCCCGGGTCGTCCCGCTGGGCCCGAACGTGGAACTCAGGGGTCCCGAACGTTCGACACGAGGGTCCTGAACGTTCGACTCGCGGTGTCTGAGTGGAGGACACGCCCGGGGCACGTGGGTGGGCCGCGTGGCCCGGGCGTGGGTGCGGGTCAGGAGTCCAGGCGGGACTGCAGGGCTCGCAGGAGTGGGTCGCCGGTGGTGGGTTTGGACTGGGTGCGCAGGGCCTCTTCCAGGACGTTGGCGGTGTCGCCGAGGAGCTGGAGCGGGGTGTCGTCGGTGATCAGGGTGCCCGCGCGGCGGGCCTCGGCCTCGGCGTTGGCCGGGTCGCCCGCCTGGAGGAGGAAGCGCGCGCCGCGCGTGACCAGGAACGTCCGCCAGGTGTCGTCGCCGAGCTGGGCGGCCAACTCCTCGGCGACGCCGTTCTGCTCGACCGCCGCGGTGAGGTCGCCGGACTGGCCGTGCAGGAACGCCCGGATCGCGGCGATCCGCGCGGTCAGGTGGGTGCGCTGCTCGACGTCCTCGACCCGCGGCAGCAGCGCCTCGGCCGAGGCGAGCACGGCGGCGCACCCGGCCGCCTCCTCGTCGGGCAGCGCGGCCGCCGCCTCGACCAGGGAACCCGCCGCCTCGGCGAACTCCGAGACCTCCTGCCACCCGGCCGCCGCGCCCTGGTAGGCCGAGGCCGCCTCCCGCGGGCGGTCCAGCCGCCGCAGGACGCCCGCCAGCACGTCCAGCACCATCGCCCGCCGCCACGGCTCGTCCGGCGGCACCAGGCCCAGCGCGGTCTCCAGGTGGCGCCGCGCCGACTCGGTCTCGTCCAGCCGCGCGCACACCTGGCCCAGCCGGTAGTGGACGGGCACGACCGCGTCCGGGTCGACCTCGTCGGTGCCGATCACGCGGACCGCTTCCTCCAGCACCTCCGCGGCCTCCACGAACCGACCGGCCTTCAGGTAGCCGCCCGCCAGCGCGTAGCACGCCTTGGCCACGTCGTCCGGCACGCCTACCTCGCGGCCCGCGGCCACCGCGTCGCGCAGCTCCGCCAGGTGCTCGGCCTCCAGGCCCAGCCGCTCGATCGAGGCCACCCGCTGCCGGTGCGCCTCGGCCGTCCACGGCCCGCGCGGCGAGCTGAACGAGCCGACGAACTCCGCGCCCGTGGCCACCGCCGCCTCGTCGCCCCGCACGGTCTGGATCTTCAGCAGCAGCCGCAGCGCGTCGAACCGCACGGACGCGGACGGGTCGCCGACCAGCACGTCGGTCACCTCGTCCTGCGCCTCGTCGAGCCGACCGGTGGTGGCCAGGTGCTGGGCCAGGTCGCACCGCGCCCGCGCCACCAGCTCCGGCGCGCCCCCCTCCGCGAGCCCCAGCGCCTCGGCGGCCAGCACGCGCGGCTCGTCGGACTCGCCGTCGTCGCCCTCGGCCAGCAGGTCGGCCAGCAGCAGCCTGGTCAGCACCCTGGTGTACGGGGTGCCGGCGGCGTCCGCCTCGGCCAGGCACGCGCGGGCCGCCGCGACGCCCTCCTCCTCGCCGAGGAGCGAGGCGCCCCGCGCCCGGTACCGGTTGGCCAGGTCGTGCTCGCCGCACGCGACCAGCCGGTCGACCGCCGCGCCCAGCTCGGCCAGCACCTCGTCCTGGGGGCGCGAGTGCCCGGCGACGATGGCCCGGCGCGCCGCGACCAGCGCGGCCAGCGACTCGGGCAGCAGCGGGTCGAGGTCCGGCGGCAGCGACCGCAGCAGCCGCATGCCGGTGGTGAACTCGCCGCGGTCGAACGCGTCGCACATCCGCCGCGCCAGCTCCACCGGGTCGGCGACCTCCACCGGGGGTTCCTCCTCGGCGGACTCGGGCGGCGCGGGCGCGGCGACCGGCACGACCAGCGGCACCGGCGCGGTGTCCGGGGTGGCCAGGGTCTGCCGGACCCGTCTGCTCACCGCGTCGGTGCCGTTGCGCCGGTCGAACCGCTCCGCGATCCCCAGCGCCAGCTCCTCCAGCTGCGCGCGCAGCTCGGCCGCGCGCACCGGGGTGGTGATCCCGTCCCGCGGCACGGTGAACTCCTCGGCGCCGTCCACCCGGCTCAGCAGCAGCGCCGCGCCCGCGGCGAAGTCCATGGCCCGGGACGGGCTGGTCGAGTGGTGCACCCGGTGCAGGTGGGCGCGCAGCAGCTCCACGCCCCGCGCCACGTTGCCGGAGGTCGCGCAGAACACCAGGTGGTCGTCCAGGTAGCCGCCGACGAGGTCGTCGCGGACCAGCCGGTGCGCGACCACGTGCGCGTCCCGGGCCCGGTCCAGCTCGCCCAGCGCCACGAACGCGGGCGTCAGCGTGGTCAGGATGCCCTGCGGCTGGGTCGCGCAGCCGGTGTCGCGCGCCAACTGGTGCTCGGCGTGCGCGACGGCCTCGGCGTGGCGGCCCTGCCGGATCAGGTGCCCGGCCTGCTCCTCCACCACGCACGCCTCGCAGTCGCTCATCGGCCCCCGGTCGGTGGCCAGGTAGCGCGCGAAGTGCTCCCGGTACGCCTCGTCGTCGCCGACGTGCGCGGCCAGCTCGGCGCGGGCGCCGTGCACCGGCTGCATCGAGTACCCGAGCCGCTGGTAGCGCGACGCGAGCTGGTCGACGAACGAGCCGATCTGGGCCAGGGTGAACCGGGGGTCGGCCAGCAGGCCGGACACGATCCACTTGTGCGCCCAGTCGAAGCTGTGCAGCTCCCAGTCGTCGAACGCGGTCGGGTCGCGCTGCTCGGCCGTGCCGCACCACGCGAACGGCGCGAGCATCAGGTCGTAGCGGCCCAGGTCGTAGGCCGAGCGGATCAGCGCGATCCGGCAGCTCACGCCCAGCGGCAGGTGGTCGACGGCGTCCGCGGCCCGCGCCGCGCGCTCCAGCGCCTCGTGCCTGGGCATGCCCTCGGGCATATGATACGCCTCGACGAACCGGCGCTCGGCGGCGTCCTTCGTGGCGTCGTTCTCCGGGTTCACGCGTCCTCCCCGACCGCTCGGTCCAGCAGCTCCAGGAACGAGCGGTTCAGCGCCGCGGTGTCCTTCGGGCGCATCGGTCGCCGCGACTGGAGCAGGGCGTGCACGTACAGCGACTCGGTGGTCAGCTCGACCAGCGCCGGGTCGGTCAGCTGGGCCATCCGGCGCACCAGCGGGTTGCGGCAGTTGAGCACGAGCCGCTGCGCGGCGTCGGACGAGGACTCGACCAGGCTGCCCAGCAGCTCCGCCCACAGCGGGTCGGCCTGCTCGCCGGCCTGCTGGGCGTCGCGCCTGCGCTCGGCCTCCACGTTGGTGACCAGCAGCGCGGGCAGCGAGCCGGGGTCGAAGTCGCGCAGCACGGCCTCGCAGTCGTGCCGCTCCAGCACCTCCCGCGCCTGGTCCAGGCGCGCCCGCAGGTCGCGCTCCAGCTCCGGTTCCGGGTCGCCGAGCGCGGCCAGCACCTCGGTCGGCGCCACCCGGCGGGCGGCGGTCGGGCCGTCGAGCGCGACCAGCCGCTCCAGGATCTCCACGTCGTAGGCGTAGCCCGCGTCGAGCAGGCCCATGCCCTGCGCGTGCGCGACCGGCGCGAGCTGCCGGAACTCGTCCACGTCCGGCACGTAGCCGATGGTGCCGTGCCTGCGGCGGAACTGGCGCAGCGACTGCGGCCCGTCGGTGGTCTCGAACGGCAGCCAGCGCTCGACCAGCCGCAGCATCTCGTCGTCCACCCTGGCCAGGGACTTGATGCCCAGGTGGTGCGCGTCGAGCAGGGCCCGGGTTCGCCCCGGGTCGGTGGCGTCGAGCCGGACCAGCCAGTCGCGGACCTGGCGACCCAGCTCGTCGCGCACGGCCAGCAGCGTCTCGTCCTGGTAGAGCGACTCGCGGCTGGCCGTGGGCCGCAGCGAGGTCGAGTCGACCACGCAGCGGATGAAGTACGCCCACTCCGGCAGCAGGCCCTCGATGGCGTCGCCGACCAGCATCCGCTTGAGGTAGACGCGGTGCGACTGCCGCGCGCCGGGGTGCACGCCGCCGGGCAGCACGTAGGCCACGCCGCGCAGGCCCACGGCCGGCACGTCGACCGGGATCGCGTCGAACGGCGCCACGCCCAGCACGCGCTCGCCGTAGGCCAGCGCGTCCCGGGCCCACGGCAGCTCGCCGCGGGTGACCACCTCGTCGTCGACCCTGACCGTCACCGGCAGCAGCTCGCCGTACTCGGCCACCAGGGCCCGCACGACGTCCTTCTCCAGCCAGTGCTCGGAGTCGCGGTGCGGCACCAGCTCGATGGTGGTGCCGACCCCGGCGCGCGCCGAGTCGTCGACCTCCACGTCGTAGTTGCCCGCCGCGTCCGCGGTCCAGCGCACGGCGGGGCCGCCGCGGGCGGACCGGCTGGTCAGCCGGATGCGCTCGGCGACCAGGAACGCCGACAGCAGGCCGACGCCGAACTGGCCCAGGAAGCCCTGGCGGGCGAAGCCCAGGTCGTCGCGCTTGGAGGTGCGGCCGAGCGTGGACAGCAGGTCGTGCACCTCGTGCTCGGTGAGGCCGACACCGGTGTCGGAGATGCGGAGGGTGCCGCCGGCGGACTCGATCGGCTCGATCACCACCTCGCCCGGCGCGTCCGGCTGGAGCGCGCGGCGGGCGGTGATGGCGTCCACCGCGTTCTGCAGCAGTTCCCGGGTGTAGACGCGGGGGCTGCTGTAGAGGTGGTGGCTGAGCAGGTCGATGATCCCGCGCAGGTCGACACCGAAGGTGTGTGCCATGGAGTGGAGCCACCTCGGGTCAGGTCACGTGGGACGACGATTCTAGGTACGTTTCGGCGGCTTGTGACCCGGTTTTCGGCTGTTCTGCCCGCCGGTTCCCCGCACGCCCGACAGGGTGCCACGGCCCACCGACGATTTTCGGCGCGCCCCGGCCGCGATCCGTGGTCGGGGCGCAACGGCGGGCCGGCGGGGCGGGGGCGGTGACCGGGGGCCGGGCCGCCCCGGTGGGGGAGCCCTCGGGCTCCACCGGGCCACCGCGCCCCCGGGGGCTCCGCCCGCCCGGGTCCACCGGATCGCCCCCACCCGACCGCCGCGGCGCCGACAACGGCACGAGCCGGTACACCCGGCCGCCCGGCGCTCGCCACGACCCCCGTTGCCCCGGCGCACCGCGCGGGTTTCACCACATCGGGGAAACGTCCGGGTCACCCGCCCCGCGGGTCCCCGGGCGCCACGGCGTGCGGCGCCGGTCGCGGGGGGTGTGGCCCGATCACCTAGGATCGACCCGCTGTCCACTTGTTGTCCCTGACGGGAGCTGTCCACCAACCATGTCCGGAGCCAACGACCCGTACGACCCGAAGCAGGTCGCGGCGCTCTCCCCGGAAGCGCTGGACGCGGCGGTCGAGCAGGCTCGGGGGGCGTTCGCCAAGGCGGCCGACCTCGACGAGCTGGCCGCCGTCAAGCCGAGCCACCTGGGCGACCGCTCGCCGGTGCTGCTGGCGCGCCGGGAGATCGGCGCGCTGCCGCCCGCCGCCAAGGCCGAGGCGGGCAAGCGGGTCAACCAGGCCCAGCAGGCGGTCAGGCAGGCGTTCGAGGAGCGCCGCGCGCGGCTGCAGGCCGAGCGCGACGAGCGGGTCCTGCGCGAGGAGGCGGTCGACGTCACGCTGCCGCGGGACGTCGTCCCGCGCGGTGCGCGCCACCCCATGACCACGCTGGCCGAGCGCATCTCCGACGTGTTCGTCGCCATGGGCTGGGAGGTCGCCGAGGGCCCCGAGGTCGAGGCCGAGTGGTTCAACTTCGACGCGCTGAACTTCGGCAAGGACCACCCGGCGCGGACCATGCAGGACACCTTCTACGTGGCGCCCGCCGACTCCGGCCTGGTCCTGCGCACGCACACCAGCCCGGTGCAGGCGCGCTCGCTGCTCGACCGCGAGCTGCCCGTCTACGTCGTCTGCCCCGGCCGGACCTTCCGCACCGACGAGCTGGACGCCACCCACACCCCGGTCTTCCACCAGGTCGAGGGCCTGGCCGTGGACAAGGGCCTGACCATGGCGCACCTGAAGGGCACGCTCGACGCGTTCGCCCGCGCCATGTTCGGCGAGGACTCGCGCACCCGCCTGCGCCCGAGCTTCTTCCCCTTCACCGAGCCGTCCGCCGAGGTGGACGTGTGGTTCCCGGAGAAGAAGGGCGGCGCGGGCTGGGTCGAGTGGGGCGGCTGCGGCATGGTCAACCCGAACGTGCTGCGCAACTGCGGCATCGACCCGGACACCCACTCCGGTTTCGCGTTCGGCATGGGCCTGGAGCGCACCCTGCAGTTCCGCAACGGCCTGCCCGACATGCGGGACATGGTCGAGGGCGATGTCCGCTTCACCCAGCCCTTCGGAACGGAGGCATGACCGGTGCGTATCCCGGTTACCTGGCTGGTCGAGAACCTGGAGTTCGCCGAGACCCCGACGCCCGAGCAGCTGGCCGAGGCGTTCGTGCGGATCGGCATCGAGGTCGAGGACGTCCACCGGCTCAACGGCGTCACCGGTCCGCTGGTCGCGGGCCGCGTGGTGGAGATCGAGGAGCTGACCGAGTTCAAGAAGCCGATCCGCTACTGCCAGGTGGAGGTCGGCCCCGGCGAGGTCAGCGGCATCGTCTGCGGCGCGCGGAACTTCCGCGAGGGCGACACCGTCGTGGTGGCGCTGCCCGGCGCGGTGCTGCCCGGCGGCTTCGCCATCGCCGCCCGCAAGACCTACGGCCGGGTCAGCAACGGCATGATCTGCTCGGCCCGCGAGGTGGGCCTGAGCGACGACCACGCCGGGATCATGGTGCTGCCCAGCGGCACCGCGCAGCCCGGTGACGACGCGGTCGAGCTGCTGGGCCTGGGCGACACGGTGATCGAGGTCGCCCCGACGCCGGACCGCGGCTACGCGTTCTCCGTGCGCGGCCTGGCCCGCGAGCTGGCCTGCGCGTTCGACGTGCCCTTCCGCGACCCGGGCCTGGCCGAGGTGCCGGAGACCGAGGTCGAGGAGCTGCCGGTCGCCATCGAGGACCCGACCGCGTGCTCGCGGTTCGTGGCCCGCCGGGTGACCGGGGTCGACCCGACCGCGCCCACCCCGTGGTGGATGCGCCGCCGCCTGATGCTGGCGGGCATCCGGTCGATCTCGCTGCCGGTGGACGTCACCAACTACGTGATGCTGGAGCTGGGCCAGCCGCTGCACGCCTTCGACGGCGCGTCCGTGCGCGGCGGCCTGGTGGTGCGGCGCGCGGCGGCCGGCGAGAAGCTGACCACGCTGGACGACCAGGTCCGCGCGCTCGACCCGGACGACGTGGTGATCGCCGACGACAGCGGCGTGATCTCGCTGGCCGGCGTCATGGGCGGCGCGAGCACCGAGGTCCGCGACACCAGCTCGGACATCCTGCTGGAGGCGGCCAACTGGGACCCGGCGTCCATCGCCCGCACGGTGCGCCGCCACAAGCTGCCCAGCGAGGCGGCGAAGCGGTTCGAGCGCACCGTCGACCCGGCGCTGGCGCCGGTGGCGCTGGAGCGCGCGGCCCGGCTGCTGGACATGTTCGCCGACGGCACCATCCGGCCCGGCCGCACGGACGTGGGCACGCCCGCGCAGCCGCGGCCGGTCACCATGCCGATCAACCTGCCCGACCGGGTCGCCGGGGTGAACTACGCGCGCGGCGTGACCGCCCGGCGGCTGGGCCAGATCGGCTGCCAGGTGGAGGTCGGCACCGGTGACGACGGCTCGACCCTGGTCACCGCGGTGCCGCCGACCTGGCGCGCGGACCTCACCCAGCCCGCGGACCTGGTCGAGGAGGTGCTGCGGCTGGAGGGCTACGACACGATCCCGTCGATCCTGCCGCCCGCGCCCGCCGGCCGCGGCCTGACCGAGCGGCAGCGCCGCCGCCGCACCGTCTCGCGCGCGCTGGCCGAGCACGGGTTCGTCGAGGTCAAGCCGTTCCCGTTCGTGGCGCCCGCGGTGTTCGACGCGCTGGGCCTGCCCGAGGGCGACGTGCGGCGCAACACCGTGAGCGTGCTCAACCCGCTGGAGGCGGACAAGCACGCGCTGGCCACCACGCTGGTGCCGGGGCTGCTGGAGACCGTGCAGCGCAACCTGGCCCGCGGCCACCGGGACCTCGCGGTCTACACCGTCGCGCAGGTGACGCTGCCGCGCGCCCAGCCGGTGCCGGTGCCCGACCTGGGGATCGGCGCGCGGCCGTCGGCCGAGGAGCTGGCCTCGCTGGAGGCGGCGCTGCCGCAGCAGCCGGTGCACGTGGCGGCCGTGCTGACGGGCCACCGCGAGCAGCCGGGCTGGTGGGGCAAGGGCCGGCCCGCGGACTGGGCCGACGCGGTGGAGGCCGCGCGGCTGGTCGGCCGGGCGTACGGCGTGGAGCTGACCGCCGTCGCGTCCGACCTGGCGCCGTGGCACCCCGGCCGGTGCGCGGAGCTGCGGGTCGGCGACTGGCCGGTGGGCCACGCGGGCGAGCTGCACCCGAAGGTGGTCGAGGCGCTGGGCCTGCCCAAGCGGACCGCGGCGCTGGAGCTGGACCTGGACGCGCTGCCGCTGACCGACCACCGGCCCGCGCCGGTCGTGTCGGCGTACCCGCCGGTGCTGCTGGACGTGGCCGTGGTGGTGGGCGCGGACGTGCCCGCCGCGCGGGTGGAGCGGGTGCTGCGCGCCGGTGGCGGCGAGCTGCTGGAGGACATCCGGCTGTTCGACGTCTACACCGGTGACCAGGTGGGCGAGGGCAAGCGGTCGCTGGCGTACTCGCTGCGCTTCCGCGCGCCGGACCGCACGCTGACCGTGGAGGAGGCGACGGCGGCCCGCGACGCGGCCGTGGCCGCCGCGGCCGAGCGCTTCGGCGCCGTGCTCAGAGGCTGACCCGGGTGACCCGGACCCGCACCGCTGCGGGTCCGGGACTGCTCCGCCCGGGTGATGTCCCGGTCACCGGAGCGCGGGGAACGCGCAGGTCAGGCTACGCAGAGTGGGATGTCAAGGGGTCCAAGGACCTGTTTTTCCGGGCCGGCCTGGTCCTTGCGCAGAGGTTGAACGTTCTCCAAGATTGGCTTCGCGGCCCGCTGGGCCGAGGGGCGAAGCGATGAACCGCCGGGCGAGTCTGGTCGCCGGTCCGACGGGGAGCTAGCGGCGAACCCACCGCCTGGAAGAGCAATCCTAGTGAGGTTGCCTCATGCGCAGCTTGGGTCCGCGGATGGAGATCGCCGTCGCCTCGACGATCCTCGCTGTCGGTGCCGCCGTCGTCGCCGCGATGCACCTGACCTGGCCCGAGCCCGAGCTGCCGGCGATGGCCTACTCCGTGAGCAACGCCGAGGCGGGCGTGGCCGACCTCCAGCCGTTCGAGATCAGCGACATCTCCGGCGCGCCGGTGGAGCTGACGCCGGGCAGCGAGGGCGTGCGGCTGGTGCGGCTGTCCAACCCCAACGCCGTGGACATCGTGGTGCTCACCCTCCAGGCCGTGCCGGGGCAGCCGCTGGACGAGGCGCACAACCGGGTGCCGGACTGCCCGACCGGGGTGCTGACCGTGGCGCCGATGGCCGAGCCGGTGGTGATCCCGCCCGCCGGCGCGGTGGACGTGCGGATGGTCGTGCAGATCGCCCACGACGTGCCCGCCGCGTGCAAGGACTCGGTGTTCCCGCTGACCTACTCGGGTCGCGCCGCCCGGGGCTGACGCGGTGACGGCGCGGGGCTTCTACGACCGGCTCGCGGTCGACTACCACCTGCTCTACGCGGACTGGCACGCCTCGGCGCACCGCCAGGCCGACGCCCTGGACGCGCTGGTCGGGCGCGCCCTGGGGCCGGGCGCGCGGTCGGTGCTGGACTGCGCGTGCGGCATCGGCACGCAGGCCGTGGGCCTGGCCGCGCTGGGCCACCGCGTGGTGGCCACCGACCTCAGCCCGACCGCGGCCGCCCGCGCGCGGCGCGAGGCGCGGGCCCGCGACCTGCGGCTGCCGGTCGCGGCGGCCGACATGCGCGCGCTGCCGCTGCCCGCGGCGTCCGTCGAGGTCGTCGTCTGCGCCGACAACGCGCTGCCGCACCTGCTCACCGCCGCGGACGTGCGCGCCGCGCTGGCCGAGATGCACCGCGTGCTGGTGCCCGGCGGGCTGCTGGTGGTGAGCACGCGCCCGTACGACGAGATCCGCGCGACCCGGCCGCCGGGCACCCCGCCGCACGGCTCGGACACGCCGGCGGGCCGGGTGGTGACGTTCCAGCTGTGGCACTGGCACGACGACGGCGAGCACTACGACCTGGAGCTGTTCCGGGTCGCCGAGCGGGGCGGGGCGTGGGAGACGCGGGTCGACCGCACGACCTACTGGGCGCTGGGCCGCGACCGGCTCGCCGGGTTCGCCGCCGGGGTCGGGCTGGTGGACGTCGCCTGGCACGAGCCGGGGGAGACGGGGTTCTTCCAGCCCCTGCTGACCGCCCGGAAGCCGGCGGGCGGGGCGAGGTCGTTGTTCGGGTGACGCCGCGCCGGCCGCTCGCGGTGGGCACCCGCGGTGCCGCCGGCTGTGCGAGGCTTCCCGGCATGAGCGAGTACGACTACGACCTGGTCGTGATCGGGTCCGGCCCGGGCGGGCAGAAGGCGGCCATCGCGGGCGCGAAGCTCGGCAAGCGGGTCGCGATCGTGGACCGGACGGACATGGTCGGCGGCGTGTGCCTGAACACCGGCACCATCCCGTCGAAGACGCTGCGGGAAGCCGTCATGTACCTGACGGGCATGAGCCAGCGCGAGCTGTACGGCGCCAGCTACCGCGTCAAGCAGGACATCACCATCTCCGACCTGCTGGCCCGCACCCGGCACGTGATCGGCCGCGAGGTCGAGGTCGTGCGCGCGCAGCTGCACCGCAACCAGGTGGACCTGCTCACCGGCACGGCCCGGTTCGTCGACCCGCACACCGTCGCCGTCGACGGCGCGCAGCGGGGCGAGCACCACGCGGTGACCGCCGAGAAGATCGTCATCGCGGTCGGCACCCGGCCCGCGCGGCCGGACCAGGTGGACTTCGACGAGGCGCGGGTGCTCGACTCCGACGAGGTGCTCTCGCTCGACGAGATCCCGTCGTCGCTGGTGGTGGTCGGCGCGGGGGTGATCGGCATCGAGTACGCCTCGATGTTCGCCGCGCTGGGCACCAGGGTGACCGTGGTGGAGCAGCGGGAGCGGATGCTCGACTTCTGCGACCCGGAGATCGTGGAGTCGCTGAAGTTCCACCTGCGCGACCTGGCGGTGACCTTCCGGTTCGGCGAGAAGGTGGTCAACGTCGACGTCTCCGACAAGGGCACGGTGACCACGCTGGCGAGCGGCAAGCGCATCCCGGCGGCCGCGGTGATGTACTCGGCGGGCCGGCAGGGCAACACCGAGGCGCTGGAGCTGGCCAACGCGGGCCTGGAGGCCGACCCGCGCGGGCGGCTCCAGGTGGACGAGCACTACCGCACCGCGGTGGGGCACATCTACGCGGTGGGCGACGTGATCGGCTTCCCGGCGCTGGCGGCCACGTCGATGGACCAGGGCAGGCTCGCGGCGTACCACGCGTTCGGCGAGGCGGCGCGCGAGCTGTCGGCGCTCCAGCCGATCGGCATCTACACCATCCCGGAGATCTCCTACTGCGGTGCCACCGAGGCCGAGCTGACCTCGTCGGCGGTGCCCTACGAGGTGGGGCTGGCGCGGTACCGGGAGCTGGCGCGCGGCTCGATCGTGGGCGACGCCTACGGGATGCTCAAGCTGCTGGTGTCGACGGTGGACCGCAAGCTGCTGGGCGTGCACCTGTTCGGCACCGGGGCGACCGACCTGGTGCACGTCGGGCAGGCGGTGATGGCCTGCGGCGGCACGGTGGACTACCTGGTGGACACGGTGTTCAACTACCCGACGCTGTCCGAGGCGTACAAGGTGGCCGCGCTGGACGCGACGAACAAGATCCGCGCGCTGGAGCGCTTCGGCCGCTGAGGCGGACCCGGCGCCCCCGACCGGGTCGGGG
The DNA here is from genome assembly GCF_009498035.1 of Saccharothrix syringae. Classification (NCBI taxonomy): domain Bacteria; kingdom Bacillati; phylum Actinomycetota; class Actinomycetes; order Pseudonocardiales; family Pseudonocardiaceae; genus Saccharothrix; species Saccharothrix syringae. Next base: position 8,999,967 of record NZ_CP034550.1, on the reverse strand, counting down.
GCGCCCGGGCGGGCGCTTCAGTAGGCCATGAACAGGATCTCGTCGCGCGAGTAGTCGTGGCCGGGGTGGTTCTCCTTCAGGTGCTGCTGCGTCTTCGCCACGAGGTCGTCCTCGTCCTGGCCGACGATGCGCTCGCCGCACGGGCAGGTGATGTTCTTCTTCATCGGGTCCTCCGCTGTCGATCCCGCGGTTCTCGGTCCTGCGCTTGGACCTGCGCTGCCGATCCGGTGCCGACTCTACTGACGGCGGCCCGCCGGGGTGGCGGGAACGCCCCGGGCCGCCGGGGCGCGCCACCGGTGCTCTCGTCACGCTGCGTGTCGACCACCTCACCCCGGTGAAGGCTGCCGCGTCACTCCCACGGGTTACTACGTTTTTTCAGACACCCCATCGGGAGGTCGCCATGCCGACACCGCCCCTGCACATGCGCCGGATCGGCTTCGACCCGGCGCCGGAGCTGGCCGAGGTGCGGGACGGCGGCGCCCGGCTGGTGGACCTGCCGCAGGGCGACCGGGTGTGGCTGGTCACCCGGATCGCCGACGTGCGCGAGGTGCTGGGCGACCCGCGGCGGTTCGGCAACTCCGCGCCCCACCTCGTGCCCGGCGCGCCCGCGCTGTCCGAGGAGGAGCTGGCCCTGGTGCGGCCGGGCAACCTGCTGGGGTTCGACCCGCCCGAGCACACGCGCCTGCGCAGGCTGGTGGCCGGCGAGTTCACCGGCCGCCGGATGCGCCTGCTGCAGCCGAGGATTCACCGGATCGTGGCCGACCGGCTCGACGAGCTGGAGCGCGGCGGCCCGCCGGCGGACGTGGTGGCCGGGTTCGCGCTGCCGATCCCGTCGCTGGTGATCTGCGAGCTGCTGGGCGTGCCCTACGCGGACCGGGACGACTTCCAGCGCCGGGCCGCCACGTTCTTCGACGTGGGGCTGTCCGGTGAGCAGCGGGTCGCCATCGCCCTGGAGTCGCGCGCCTACCTGACCGAGCTGGTGGCCCGCGCCCGGGTCGAGCCCGGCGACGACCTGCTGGGCGTGCTGGTCGCGTCGGACCTGCGCGACGACGAGCTGGTCGGCCTGGGCGACCTGCTGCTGCTCGCGGGCCACGAGACCACGGCGAACATGCTCGGCCTTGGCGTGCTCGCCCTGCTGGAGGACCCCGCGCGCCGCGAGCGCATGTGCGAGGAGCCCGACGCCGCGGTCGAGGAGCTGCTGCGCTGGCTGACCGTGGTGCACACCGGCGTGCCTCGGGTGTGCCTGACCGACGTCGAGCTGGGCGGTCGTGTCATGCGCGCGGGCGACCTCGTGGTCTGCTCGCTGCCCGCCGCCAACCGCGACCCCGACCTGGTGGCCGACCCGGACGAGCTGGACCTGTCGCGCGAGCCGGTCGGCCACGTCGCGTTCGGCCACGGGGTGCACCACTGCCTGGGCGCGCCCCTGGCGCGGATGGAGATGCGGCTGGCGTTCCCCGCGCTGCTGGCCAGGTTCCCCGGTTTGCACGTCCTTCCCCAGGAGCTGCACTTCCGCACCCAGCAGGTCGTCTACGGGTTGGAGGCGCTGCGGGTCGCGTGGTGAGCTACGGCGATAGCGAATAACTATTTGAGTGATGATGCACCGACGTGCATACTTATCCGTATGACGTTGCGGATCGCGGTCGCCGGCGCCAGTGGCTACGCCGGGGGCGAAGTCCTCCGACTGCTGCTCGGCCACCCCGAGGTGGAGATCGGCGCGCTGACCGCCGGCGGCAACGCGGGCACCAGCCTGCTCGCCCACCAACCCCACCTGCTGCCCCTGGCCGACCGGGTGCTGACCGAGACCACGGCCGAGGAGCTGGCGGGGCACGACGTCGTCTTCCTCGCCCTCCCGCACGGCCACTCCGCCGAGATCGCCGCGCGGCTCGGCGAGGACACCCTCGTCATCGACTGCGGCGCCGACCACCGGCTCACCGACGCCAAGGCGTGGGAGCGCTGGTACGGCGGCACCCACGCGGGCAGCTGGCCCTACGGCCTGCCCGAGCTGCCCGGCGGGCGCGACGCGCTGCGCGGCGCCCGCCGCGTCGCCGTCCCCGGCTGCTACCCGACCGTCTCCTCGCTGGCCCTGGCCCCGGCGATGGGCCTGGTGGAGCCCGAGGTCACCGTGGTCGCCGTCTCCGGCACCTCCGGCGCGGGCAAGTCCCTCAAGCCCCACCTGCTCGGCTCCGAGGTGATGGGCTCGCTGAGCGCCTACGGCGTCGGCGGCGCCCACCGCCACACCCCGGAGATCACCCAGAACCTGACCGCGGTGGCCGGTCGCGGCGTCAAGGTCTCCTTCACGCCCGTGCTGGCGCCGCTGCCGCGCGGCATCCTGGCCACCTGCTCGGCCCCGCTCGCCTCCGGGACCACCTCCGACGAGCAGGTCCGCGCCGCCTACGAGCGGGCCTACGCCGACGAGCCGTTCGTGCACCTGCTGCCGGTGGGCCACTGGCCGACCACGGGCGCGGTGCTCGGCTCGAACGCCGTCCAGCTCCAGGTCACCGTCGACCGCGACCTGGACCGGCTGGTCGCGGTCGCGGCGATCGACAACCTGGCGAAGGGCACCGCGGGCGCCGCGGTGCAGTGCATGAACCTGGCACTCGGCCTGCCGGAGACCACCGGCCTGTCCTCCGTGGGAGTCGCACCGTGAACCGCAACAAGGGCGTAACCGGCCCCAAGGGCTTCAAGGCCGCCGGGATCGCCGCCGGCATCAAGGACTCCGGCGCGCCGGACCTGGCGCTGGTCGTCAACGAGGGCCCGGGTCAGGCCGCCGCGGGCGTGTTCACCACCAACCAGGTCAAGGCCGCGCCCGTGCTGTGGTCCCAGCAGGTGCTCAAGGAGCGCAGGCTGCGCGCCGTGGTGCTCAACTCCGGCGGCGCGAACGCCTGCACCGGCCCCGAGGGCTTCCAGGACACCCACGCCACCGCGGAGAGGGTCGCCGAGGTGCTGGGCGTCGGCGCGATCGAGGTGGCGGTGTGCTCCACCGGCCTGATCGGCGAGCGCCTGCCCATGGACAACGTCCTGGCCGGCGTGGACAAGGCCGCCCAGGAGCTGGCCGGCACCGACCGGGCGGGCCTGGACGCCGCCACCGCCGTGATGACCACCGACACCCGGCCCAAGCAGGTGTGGCAGGAACACCCGGGCGGCTGGTCGGTCGGCGGGTTCGTCAAGGGCGCGGGCATGCTCTCGCCGAACATGGCCACCATGCTCAGCGTCATCACCACCGACGCGGTGGTCGACGGCGACGCGCTGGACGCGGCCCTGCGCCGGGTCACCGCCCGCACCTACGACCGGCTCGACGTCGACGGCGGCACGTCCACCAACGACACCGTGCTGGTGCTGGCCTCCGGCGCCTCGGGCGTCGCACCGGCGCCCGAGGAGTTCGAGTCCGTGCTCCACGCGGTGGCGCAGGACCTGGTCAAGCAGCTCCAGGGCGACGCCGAGGGCGTCACCAAGGAGGTCTCGATCACCGTCAACGGCGCGCTCAGCGAGGCCGAGGCGGTCGTGGTCGCCAAGACCGTCGCCGAGGACAACCTGGTCAAGACCGCGCTGTTCGGCTCCGACCCGAACTGGGGCCGCATCGCCATGGCCGTGGGCCGCGCGCCGGCGACCGTCGACCAGCACCGGCTCGGCATCGCCATCAACGGCGTCACCCTGTTCGCCGACGGCCACAAGGCCGCCGACCGGTCCGCGGCCGACCTGTCCGGCCGCGACGTGGACATCGTGGTCGACCTCAACCTCGGCGACGGCGCGGCCACCGTGCTCACCACCGACCTGTCGCACGCCTACGTCGAAGAGAACAGCGCGTACAGCTCATGACGACCCCCGGTGCCAAAGCGGAGATCCTGATCGAGGCGCTGCCGTGGCTGCAGCGCTTCCGGGACAAGGTCGTGGTCGTCAAGTACGGCGGCAACGCCATGGTGGACGACGCGCTCAAGCGCGCGTTCGCGCAGGACGTGGTGTTCCTCAAGCTCGCCGGCCTGCACCCGGTCGTGGTGCACGGCGGCGGGCCGCAGATCGCGGCCATGCTCAAGCGGCTGGGCATCGAGACCGAGTTCCGCGGCGGCCTGCGCGTCACCACGCCCGAGGCGATGGACGTGGTGCGCATGGTCCTGGTCGGCCAGGTGCAGCGCGAGCTGGTCGGCCTGGTCAACGAGCACGGCCCGCTCGCGGTCGGCCTGTCCGGCGAGGACGCCAACCTGCTCACCGCCGCCCGCCGCCCGGCCGTGGTGGACGGCGAACCGGTCGACATCGGCCTGGTCGGCGACATCGTGGGCGTCAACCCGGACGCGGTGCTCGACATCGTCCGCGCGGGCCGCATCCCGGTGATCTCCACCGTCGCGCCCGACGTGGACGGCGTGGTGCACAACGTCAACGCCGACACCGCGGCGGGCGCGGTGGCCGTGGCGCTGGGCGCGGAGAAGCTGGTGGTCCTCACCGACGTGGAGGGCCTGTACGCGGACTGGCCGGACCGCGGCTCGCTGCTGCGCCGGATCGGCGCCGAGCAGCTGGAGAAGCTGCTGCCGGAGCTGGACAGCGGCATGGTGCCCAAGATGGAGGCATGCCTGCGCGCGGTGCGCGGCGGCGTCCCCGAGGCGCACGTGATCGACGGGCGGCTGGCCCACTCGGTGTTGCTGGAGGTCTTCACCTCCGAAGGTGTCGGAACGATGGTCACCGCGGGCGAGCCCGCCGACCGGACTGGGGCAGGGGCATGAGCGACGCGCAGCGGTGGCAGGCCGCGATGATGAACAACTACGGCACGCCCGGCCTCAAGCTCGTCCGCGGCGAGGGCGCGCACGTCTGGGACGCCGACGGAAACCGCTACCTCGACCTGGTCACCGGGATAGCGGTCAACGCCCTGGGCCACGCCCACCCGGCCGTGGTGGCCGCGGTGACCGAGCAGATCGGCAAGCTCGCCCACACCTCCAACCTCTACATCAACGAGCCGGCGCTCGCGCTGGCCGAGCGGCTGCTGGACCTGGCCGGCGTGGACGGCGACGGCCGGGTGCTGTTCTGCAACTCCGGCGCCGAGGCCAACGAGGCCGCGCTCAAGATCAGCCGCCGCACCGGCCGCACGAAGGTCGTCGCCACCGAGGGCGGCTTCCACGGCCGCACCATGGGCGCGCTGGCGCTGACCGGCCAGCCCGCCAAGCGGATCCCGTTCGAGCCGCTGGTGCCCGGCGTCGTGCACGTCCCGTACGGCGACGTGGCCGCGCTGGAAGCGGCGATCGACGACGAGACCGCCGCGTTCGTCGTGGAGCCCATCCAGGGCGAGAACGGCGTGGTCGTGCCCCCGGAGGGCTACCTGGAGGCCGCGCGCCGGATCACCGCCGACCACGGCGCCCTGCTGGTGCTCGACGAGGTGCAGACCGGCGTCGGCCGGCTGGGCACCTGGTTCGCGTTCCACCAGGTCGGCGTCGCGCCGGACGTGATCACCCTGGCCAAGGGCCTGGGCGGCGGCCTGCCGCTGGGCGCGTGCATCGCCTTCGGCCCGGCCAAGGACCTGTTCGAGCCCGGCCACCACGGCACCACCTTCGGCGGCAACCCGGTGTGCTGCGCCGCTGCGCTCGCCGTGCTCGACACCATCGCCGCGGACGGCCTGCTGGAGCACACCGCCGCGGTCGGCAAGGAGATCGCCGCGGGCGTCGAGCGCTTGGACCACCCGCTCATCTCCGGTGTGCGGGGCGCCGGCCTGCTGCTCGGCATCACGCTGCGCGAGGCGGTCTCGGCGAAGGCCGCGGCGGCCGCGCAGCAGGCCGGTTTCTTGATCAACCCCATCCAGCCCGACGTGATCCGGCTGGCCCCGCCCCTGGTGCTCGACGAGGCCGACGCCCAGCGCGTGGTCGCCGGGCTCCCCGACTGGTTGGAGTCCTGACGTGGTGCGGCACTTCCTGCGCGACGACGACCTGTCGCCCGAGGAGCAGGCCGAGGTCCTGGACCTGGCCGACACCTTCAAGGGCGACCGGCTCACCGCCAAGCCGCTGGCCGGGCCCAAGTCGGTGGCGGTGATCTTCGAGAAGAACTCCACCCGCACCCGGCTGTCGTTCGAGATCGGCATCACCCAGCTCGGCGGCCACCCGGTGATCATCGACGGCCGGTCCATGCAGCTGGGCCGGGAGGAGACCATCGAGGACACCTCCCGCATCCTGTCCGGCTACGTCGACGCGGTGGTGTGGCGGACGTTCGCCCAGAAGCGCATCGAGGCGATGGCCTCGGTGTCCCGCGTCCCGGTGATCAACGCGCTGACCGACGAGTTCCACCCCTGCCAGGTGCTGGCCGACCTGCAGACCATCCGGCTGCGGCACGGGGCGCTGGCCGGCCTCACCGTCACCTACCTGGGCGACGGCGCGAACAACATGGCGCACTCCCTCCTGCTCGGCGGCGTCACCGCGGGCATGAACGTCCGCATCGCCGCCCCCGAGCACTTCGCACCGCAGCCGTGGGTGCTGGAGGACGCCGCCAAGCGCGCCGCCGAGACCGGCGGGACCGTCGAGCTGGTCCGCGACCCGCGCGCGGCCGTGGACGGCGCGGACGTGCTGGTCACCGACACCTGGACCTCGATGGGCCAGGAGAACGACGGCCGCGACCGCGTCGGCCCGTTCCGGCCCTACCAGGTCAACGCGGCGCTGGTCGCGGCCACCGGCGTGCGGACCACGGTGCTGCACTGCCTGCCCGCGCACCGCGGCTGGGAGATCACCGACGAGGTGCTCGACGGCCCGGACAGCGCCGTGTGGGACGAGGCGGAGAACCGCCTGCACGCCCAGAAGGCGCTGCTGGTCTGGTTGCTGGAGCGGTCGAGGTGACCAGGACCGCGCGGCAGGCCCGCATCGTCGAGCTGATCTCCCAGCGCGCCATCCGCAGCCAGTCCGAGCTGGCCAAGACGCTCGCGGTGGAGGGCATCGAGGTCACCCAGGCCACGCTGTCGCGCGACCTCGACGAGCTGGGCGCGGTGAAGCTGCGCGGTCCCGACGGCGGTGCGCCGGTGTACGTCATCCCCGAGGACGGCAGCCCCGTGCGCGGCGTGCAGGGCGGCACCACGCGCCTGGTGCGCCTGCTCGGCGAGCTGCTGGTGTCGGTGGACCACTCCGGCAACCTCGCCGTCCTGCGCACCCCGCCCGGCGCGGCCCAGTTCCTGGCCAGCGCGCTGGACCGGGCGGCGCTGCAGGACATCGTCGGCACCATCGCCGGCGACGACACCATCCTGGCGGTGGCCCGGGAACCGCTCACCGGGGCGGACCTGGCCGCGCGCGTGCTGGCCCTGGCGTCGGGGCAGGGCCAGGCGGGGCAGGACCATGGCTGAGCCGGTAGTGCTCGCGTGCACCGGCGGGCCCGTCGACCCCGGTCGGTTCGCCGCCGAGACCGGCGCCGAGGTGGTCGCGGTCGTGCTGGACCTGGGCGGTCGCGCGCGCCCGGTCCCGGGCGCGGTGGAGGTGGTCGCCGTCGACGCGCGCGAGGAGTTCGCCGCCGGCTACTGCCTGCCCGCGCTCCAGGCGAACGCCCTCGGCGCGGACCGCTCGGCGCTGGCCGCGCCACTGGTCGCCCGGCACCTCGTCGACACCGCCCGGCGCCGCGGCGCGCGCACCGTCGCCCACGACCGCGGCGGCGACGACCGGGCCCGCTTCGAGGCCGCCGTGGCCGCCCTGGCCCCCGACCTGACCGTCCTCGCGCCCGCCGAGCAGCCGGCCGCCCCGCCGGCCGAGGACGCGCCGGACGCCGACGAACTGGTCGTCACCTTCGACCGGGGCGTGCCGGTGGCCGTCGACCGGGAGACCGTCACCGCCTGGCAGGCCCTGCGGGAACTCGACCGCCGGGTGGGCGGGGACGCGCTGGTCACCGCCCACCGGGCGCTGGAGGAGGTCACCCTCGCGGGTGATCTCGCGGCCTTCAAGCGGCAGGTCGACCGGCGCTGGGCCGAGCTGGTCCGCGCGGGCCTGTGGTCCTCGCCGCTCAAGCAGGCCCTGGACGCCTTCATCACCACCACCCAGCACCACGTCTCCGGCGAGGTCCGGCTGGTGCGGCGCGGCGGCCGCGCGGTGGTCGCGGACCGGCGCGCCGAGGAGTCGTGGTACGACTTCGCCCTCGCCACCTGACGTGGGCGGCACTCGCACTATCGCAGCGAAGAGGAACCTGGACACGTGAGTTCTTTGTGGGGTGGGCGGTTCGCCGGCGGACCGGCGGAGGCGATGGCGCGGCTGTCCGCGTCGACGCACTTCGACTGGCGACTCGCCCCCTATGACATCAGGGGGTCGAAGGCGCACGCCCGCGTGCTGCACCGCGCCGGCCTGCTGACCGCCGACGAGCTGGGGCGCATGCACGCGGCGCTGGACGCCCTGGCCGCCGACGTGGCCTCGGGCGCGTTCACCCCGACCCCGGCCGACGAGGACGTGCACACCGCGCTGGAGCGCGGCCTGATCGAGCGGGCGGGCCCCGAGCTGGGCGGCAAGCTGCGCGCCGGGCGGTCCCGCAACGACCAGGTGGCCACGCTGTTCCGGATGTGGCTGCGCGACGCGGCCCGCCGGGTCGCCGAGGGCGTGCTGGACGTGGTGGAGGCGCTGGCCGACCAGGCCGCGGCGCACCCGACCGCGGTCATGCCCGGCCGCACGCACCTCCAGTCCGCCCAGCCCGTGCTGCTCGCGCACCACCTGCTGGCCCACGGCCAGGCGCTGCTGCGCGACGTCGAGCGGCTGGGCGACTGGGACCGGCGCGCCGCGCTGTCCCCGTACGGCTCGGGCGCGCTGGCCGGGTCGTCGCTGGGTCTGGACCCCGCGGCGGTGGCCGAGGAGCTGGGCTTCGCCGGGCCGGTGGAGAACTCCATCGACGGCACCGCGTCCCGCGACTTCGCCGCCGAGATCGCGTTCGTGCTGGCCATGATCGGCGTGGACCTGTCCAGGATCGCCGAGGAGGTGATCATCTGGACGACCGCGGAGTTCCGCTTCGCCGTGCTCGACGACGCGTGGGCCACCGGCAGCTCGATCATGCCGCAGAAGAAGAACCCGGACGTGGCCGAGCTGACCCGCGGCAAGTCCGGCAGGCTGATCGGCAACCTCACCGGCCTCCTGGCCACGCTCAAGGCCCAGCCGCTGGCCTACAACCGGGACCTCCAGGAGGACAAGGAGCCGCTGTTCGACTCGGTCGAGCAGCTGGAGCTGCTGCTGCCCGCGCTGACCGGCATGATCGCCACCATGCGCTTCGACACCGCGCGCATGGCCGAGCTGGCGCCCGCCGGGTTCACCCTGGCCACGGACATCGCCGAGTGGCTGGTGCGGCGGGGCGTGCCGTTCCGCGTCGCGCACGAGGCGGCCGGCGAGTGCGTCCGGGTGGCCGAGGCGCGCGGCGCGGGCCTGGAGGACCTGACCGACGACGAGTTCGCGGCCATCTCGCCCGCGCTGACGCCCGCGGTGCGCGACGTGCTCACCGTGGCCGGCTCCATCGCCTCCCGCGACGCCCACGGCGGCACCGCGCCCGACCGGGTCGCCGAGCAGCTCAAGCGGCTGAGGGACAAGGTCTCCGTTGCCCGCAACGCCTAGGCAGCTCACCGAGCAGGAGCTCGCGGTCGACCCGGTCGACGCCGCGCGGCTCCTGCTCGGCGCCGTGGTCGAGGCCGACGGGCCGGACGGCGTGGTGGGCGTGCGGGTGGTGGAGGTGGAGGCGTACCGGGGCGGCGACGACCCGGCGTCCCACTGCTACCGCGGCCGGACGCCGCGCAACGACGTCATGTTCGGGCCGGCCGGGCGGCTCTACGTGTACTTCGTCTACGGGATGCACTTCTGCGCCAACGTCGTGTCGCTCACCGACGGCGTGCCCGGCGCCGTGCTGCTGCGCGCGGGCGAGGTGGTCACCGGCGTGGAACTGGCGCGGGCCCGCCGCCCGGCCGCCCGCAGCGACGCCGAGCTGGCCAAGGGCCCGGCCCGGCTGACCGGCGTGCTCGGCCTGGACCGCGGGCACAACGGCGTGGACCTGACCTCGCCGGACTCGTCCGTGCGGCTGCTGGCGGGCGCCCCGGTCGACCCCGCCGCCATCCGCACCGGGCCGCGGGTGGGCGTGGCGGTCGCGGTGGACGTGCCGTGGCGCTTCTGGCTGGACTCGCCGGCGGTCAGCACCTACCGCCGGGGAACCCGCCGCACCCGCTCGACCCTCCCGGGCGGGGCGTGACCGACCGGAGCGGCGCACCGGGCAGCACCGCGCGACGGGTCTTGGCGGCCCCGCCTCCCGGCCGGGGCGCGACCGACCGGAGCGGCGCACCCGTGCCGGCGCCGGCACGGGTGCGCGCGTCCCGTCAGACCTCGCCGAAGACGTAGGTGCCGGGGGCGTCCTCGTCGTCCCCGGCCCAGAACTCCACCCAGTGGCTGACGAACTCCGACTTGGAGATCCACCCGTCGCCGTCCAGGTCCAGCCGGGCGAACCCGGCGTCGGTGGGCGAGTCGTCGCCCGTCCACGCGTGGATCATGCGCGAGTACTCCGCCGCGGACACCCGCCCGTCGCCGTCCTCGTCCACCGCCTCGAACATCGACTCGGCGGTCGCCACCACCAGGTCGAGCATCGTCCCCAGGTTGTCGACCGCGGCCAGCACCTCGTCCATGGTGATCCTCTGGTCCCGGTCCTCGTCGGACGCGGCGTGCAGCGCCTCCCACCAGCCCATCATGATCTCGCGCAACCGCTCCGACCCGGCGTCGCCGCGGAGGCCGACCCACCGGTCGGTCAGCGCCTCGAAGTCCGCGCGCTCCAGGAACCCGTCGCCGTTCACGTCCATCGCGCTGAACACGATGGACGCCTTCTTCCGCTGCAAGTCGCTCGCCACGCAAGCAAACTTGGCCGGGGAACGCGACGAGGACAATTGACCAGCCGGGGCATACCCGGGTGCAGGTGAGTGAACGCGGCGGTGACGTTGGGTAGTGCCACCGGCGCACCGGCGGCACCACCCGACTAGCGCACCGTCCGCCGGTACCAGACGCGCCGCTCGCCCGCCGGCAGGGCCAGGCGCGTGATCAGGTTCGTCAGCACCGCCCCGATCAGCAGCCACAGCAACGCGGCCAGGCCGTCGTTGAGCAGCGTCCGCAACCCGGCGTTGGCCGGGGTGAACAGGTCGCGCAGGCCGAGCGACACGCCCGCCGACCACGAGGCGATGAGCTGGGCGAACCCGTTGGACTGGTTCGCGCCCGCGATCACCAGGAAGATGTTGATCGCCAGCACGACGGCGAACAGCCAGCACACCACGTCGATCACCGCGCACGACACGCGCACCGCGCGCAGCCGGCCGTCACCGCGGCGCTCGACGACTTCCTCCTGCTGGTACGGGACCCCCGCCGGTTCCGCGCGAGGCACCCCCGGGCGGGGTAACGCCTCGGTCGGGCGATCAGCGGGACGTGGGTCGCGATCCGGGTGAACCATCGCAGCGGTCCTCTCACTAGAGCCCGCTCCCGGCTACCCGACCCGGGCACCGGCTCAAACCGCTTTGCGCTGGTGGGGGAGAATGGCGCGCGTGAGCGAGCACATCCTCGACGAGCTGTCCTGGCGCGGCCTGATCGCGCAGTCCACCGACCTCGACGCACTGCGGAAGGACCTCGACTCGGGCCCGCTCACCCTCTATGCCGGGTTCGACCCGACCGCGCCCAGCCTGCACGCCGGCAACCTCGTCCCGCTGCTCATGCTGCGCCGCTTCCAGCGCGCCGGGCACCGGCCGATCGTCCTGGCGGGCGGCGCCACCGGCATGATCGGCGACCCGCGCGACAGCGCCGAGCGCGCGCTCAACTCCGTGGACACCGTGGCCGAGTGGGCCGGGCGCATCCGCGGCCAGCTGGAGCGGTTCGTCGAGTTCGACGACGGCCCCACCGGCGCGATCGTGGTCAACAACCTCGACTGGACCGGCGGGCTGTCGGTGCTGGAGTTCCTGCGCGACGTCGGCAAGCACTTCTCGGTCAACGTCATGCTCGCCCGCGAGACGGTCAAGCGCCGCCTCGACGGCGACGGCATGTCCTACACCGAGTTCAGCTACCTGCTCCTGCAGTCCCACGACTACCTGCGGCTGCACCGCCAGTACGGCACCAGGCTCCAGGTGGGCGGCTCCGACCAGTGGGGCAACATCATCGGCGGCGTGGACCTGGTGCGGAAGGTCGACGGGCACGCCGTGCACGCGCTGACCGCGCCCCTGGTCACCGACGCCGAGGGCCGCAAGTTCGGCAAGTCCACCGGCGGCGGCAACGTCTGGCTCGACCCGGCGATGACCTCGCCGTACGCCTGGTACCAGTACTTCGTCAACGTGGGCGACGCCGACGTGGTCCGGTACCTGCGCATGTTCACCTTCCTCTCCCGGGAGGAGGTTGCCGAGCTGGAGCGGCAGACCGCCGAACAGCCGCACCTGCGGGCCGCGCAGAAGAGGCTGGCCCAGGAGTTCACCGACCTGGTGCACGGCGAGCACGAGACGCGCCAGGTGATCGCGGCGAGCCAGGCCCTGTTCGGCCGGGGCGAGCTGCGCGAGCTGGACGCGTCGACGCTCGGCGCCGCCATGGCCGAGGTGCCCACCGGCGAGGTCGCCCTGGCCGACGGACCCACGATCGTGGACCTGCTGGTCGGCTCCGGGCTGGCGGACAGCAAGGGCGCGGCGCGGCGCACCGTCAAGGAGGGCGGGGCGTACGTGAACAACGCCAAGGTCACCGACGAGGAGTGGGTACCGGCCAAGGACGACCTGCTGCACGGCGAGTGGCTGGTCGTGCGGCGCGGCAAGCGCAACACCGCGGGGGTGCGGGTGCGCCTCTGACCTGCGTCGGAAGGCCCCTGTGACGGCCGCCGGTCCCGCGTGGGCCGGCGGCCGTCGCCGTCTCGTGATGTGATGGCGGTCACATTGTTGCGCCCGAAGTGGGTCGGATAGCGTGGAGGAGACCGTGACACAGGCTGCTGACCTGCGGTTTCAGCCTGTGGCGGGGTGCTGCGCCCCCGATTTGACCCGCACTTCAGGGGCGTGTAACTTTCTCTCTGCCAGCGCGGAACGGGCCGGGAAGCCGGAACGGAGCGCGGCGGGTCACGAACCAAGCTCCCACCCAGTGTGGTAGAGTGGGTGACCGAGAAACGGAAGACCCAGTCGAGGCCCTGAGGGCCGATCCGACCAGGGCGTCTTGTTTCACCACAAGCTTACTGAATGCACAAGCCTCTGATCGAGCCGTGCGAGCGGCGCGTGAAGATGAGCGCGTGTTCTTTGAGAACTCAACAGCGTGCCGAATAGCCAGTAAATTTATGATCCTCGTCAAGAGGATTCCTTTGAGATTGTTACTGGACAGCTGACATTGTGTCAGTGTTGTTCGGAGCGATCGAACTCATTCCTTATTGGAGAGTTTGATCCTGGCTCAGGACGAACGCTGGCGGCGTGCTTAACACATGCAAGTCGAGCGGTAAGGCCCTTCGGGGTACACGAGCGGCGAACGGGTGAGTAACACGTGGGCAACCTGCCCCGTACTCTGGGATAAGCCTGGGAAACTAGGTCTAATACCGGATATGACCTCCTTCCGCATGGTGGGGGGTGGAAAGTTCCGGCGGTACGGGATGGGCCCGCGGCCTATCAGCTTGTTGGTGGGGTGATGGCCTACCAAGGCGACGACGGGTAGCCGGCCTGAGAGGGTGACCGGCCACACTGGGACTGAGACACGGCCCAGACTCCTACGGGAGGCAGCAGTGGGGAATATTGCACAATGGGCGCAAGCCTGATGCAGCGACGCCGCGTGAGGGATGACGGCCTTCGGGTTGTAAACCTCTTTCAGCAGGGACGAAGCGCGAGTGACGGTACCTGCAGAAGAAGCACCGGCTAACTACGTGCCAGCAGCCGCGGTAATACGTAGGGTGCGAGCGTTGTCCGGAATTATTGGGCGTAAAGAGCTCGTAGGCGGTTTGTTGCGTCGGCCGTGAAAACTTCACGCTTAACGTGGAGCCTGCGGTCGATACGGGCAGACTTGAGTTCGGCAGGGGAGACTGGAATTCCTGGTGTAGCGGTGAAATGCGCAGATATCAGGAGGAACACCGGTGGCGAAGGCGGGTCTCTGGGCCGATACTGACGCTGAGGAGCGAAAGCGTGGGGAGCGAACAGGATTAGATACCCTGGTAGTCCACGCCGTAAACGGTGGGTGCTAGGTGTGGGGGGCTTCCACGTCCTCCGTGCCGCAGCTAACGCATTAAGCACCCCGCCTGGGGAGTACGGCCGCAAGGCTAAAACTCAAAGGAATTGACGGGGGCCCGCACAAGCGGCGGAGCATGTGGATTAATTCGATGCAACGCGAAGAACCTTACCTGGGCTTGACATGCACCGGAAACCTGCAGAGATGTGGGCCTCTTCGGACTGGTGTACAGGTGGTGCATGGCTGTCGTCAGCTCGTGTCGTGAGATGTTGGGTTAAGTCCCGCAACGAGCGCAACCCTCGTTCCATGTTGCCAGCGCGTTATGGCGGGGACTCATGGGAGACTGCCGGGGTCAACTCGGAGGAAGGTGGGGATGACGTCAAGTCATCATGCCCCTTATGTCCAGGGCTTCACACATGCTACAATGGCCGGTACAGAGGGCTGCTAAGCCGTGAGGTGGAGCGAATCCCAAAAAGCCGGTCTCAGTTCGGATCGGGGTCTGCAACTCGACCCCGTGAAGTCGGAGTCGCTAGTAATCGCAGATCAGCAACGCTGCGGTGAATACGTTCCCGGGCCTTGTACACACCGCCCGTCACGTCACGAAAGTCGGTAACACCCGAAGCCCGTGGCCCAACCCGTAAGGGGGGGAGCGGTCGAAGGTGGGACTGGCGATTGGGACGAAGTCGTAACAAGGTAGCCGTACCGGAAGGTGCGGCTGGATCACCTCCTTTCTAAGGAGCATCTGCACTGCGGACTTGTCCGGAGTGGAGGCCACGCTGGCGGCGAATGATCGTCGGGTGGAGCTCATATTAGTGGATGCTGGCTAATGCAGAACCTCGGGTTGTTGACGGAGTTAGTACTGTTCGCTTGCGAGCGTGGAAGGGTCCGTCGAGGGTTCAAGGTTTCTGTTCGGTACGCTGTTGGGTCCTGAGGGAACACGCTTTGTGTTTCTTTCAGCGAGTAACGACAGGGCTTTGTCCGTCTTCGAACCGCCGGGGTTGACCTGGTAGGCGTTGACTGTGGTGGCAGGGTGTCTGGTTGTTCTTTGAGAACTGCACAGTGGATGCGAGCATCTTTGTGGCAAGTTATTAAGGGCATACGGTGGATGCCTTGGCACCAGGAGCCGATGAAGGACGTAGGAGACTGCGATAAGTCTTGGGGAGCTGTCAACCGAGCTGAGATCCAAGAATTTCCGAATGGGGAAACCCGGCCTCAGTCATGTGGGGTCACCCGTACCTGAACACATAGGGTGCGTGGAGGGAACGCGGGGAAGTGAAACATCTCAGTACCCGCAGGAAGAGAAAACAACCGTGATTCCGTGAGTAGTGGCGAGCGAAAGCGGAAGAGGCTAAACCGCGTCTGTGTGATACCCGGCAGGGGTTGCATTCGCGGGGTCGTGGGACCCACTGGTCAGTTCTGCCGGACTGGCAAAGAGTCATAAAGAGATGTGGTTAGCGGAATGCGTCTGGAAAGCGTGACCGTAGAGGGTGAGAGTCCCGTACGCGAAAACCTGTCTCCTCTTTGTGGTGTTCCCAAGTAGCAGCGAGCTCGTGGAATTTGCTGTGAATCTGGCGGGACCACCCGCTAAGCCTGAATACTCCCTGGTGACCGATAGCGGACTAGTACCGTGAGGGAAAGGTGAAAAGTACCCCGGGAGGGGAGTGAAATAGTACCTGAAACCGTGTGCCTACAATCCGTCGGAGCCTTTAGGGGTGACGGCGTGCCTTTTGAAGAATGAGCCTGCGAGTTAGTGCTGCGTGGCGAGGTTAACCCGTGTGGGGTAGCCGTAGCGAAAGCGAGTCCGAATAGGGCGGTTGAGTCGCGTGGTCTAGACCCGAAGCGGGGTGATCTAGCCATGGCCAGGGTGAAGCGTGGGTAAGACCGCGTGGAGGCCCGAACCCACCAGGGTTGAAAACCTGGGGGATGAGCTGTGGTTAGGGGTGAAAGGCCAATCAAACTCCGTGATAGCTGGTTCTCCCCGAAATGCATTTAGGTGCAGCGTCGTGTGTTTCGTGCCGGAGGTAGAGCACTGGATGGTCTAGGGGGCCCACAAGCTTACCGAAATCAACCAAACTCCGAATGCCGGTACGTGAGAGCGCGGCAGTGAGACTGCGGGGGATAAGCTTCGTAGTCGAGAGGGAAACAGCCCAGAACGCCGGCTAAGGCCCCTAAGTGTGTGCTAAGTGGGAAAGGATGTGGGGTCGCCCAGACAACCAGGAGGTTGGCTTAGAAGCAGCCACCCTTTAAAGAGTGCGTAATAGCTCACTGGTCAAGTGGTCCTGCGCCGACAATGTAGCGGGGCTTAAGCACACCGCCGAAGCCGTGTCATTCCAGTTTTGCTGGGATGGGTAGGGGAGCGTCGTTCAGCCGCTGAAGCTGCAGGGGAACCTAGTGGTGGAGGCTGGACGAGTGAGAATGCAGGCATGAGTAGCGAAAGCAGAGTGAGAAACTCTGCCGCCGGATGACCAAGGGTTCCTGGGCCAGGCTAATCCGCCCAGGGTAAGTCGGGACCTAAGGCGAGGCCGACAGGCGTAGTCGATGGACAACGGGTTGATATTCCCGTACCCGTGTGAACGCGCCCATGGCGAGGCTTGCGATGCTAACCGCCCGAAGCTGTCGGATGGGTCTTCGGACCTCCCGGCATGTGGAGCGCGGGACCCGAGCTTGTAGTAGTCAAACGATGGGGTGACGCAGGAGGGTAGCTCCGCCAGTGAGTGGTAGTACTGGTGTAAGCGTGTAGGGAGAGCTGTAGGCAAATCCGCAGCTCACGTATCCTGAGACGTGATGCATAGCCGATTGAGGCGAAGTAGGGTGATCCCATGCTGCCGAGAAAAGCCTCTAGTGAGTGTTCATGCGGCCCGTACCCCAAACCGACACAGGTGGTCAGGTAGAGAATACCGAGGCGATCGGGCGAACTGTGGTTAAGGAACTCGGCAAAATGCCCCCGTAACTTCGGGAGAAGGGGGGCCAAAGGGTTTGAAGCCCCTTGCGGGCTAGGACCAGTTGGCCGCAGAGACCAGCGAGAAGCGACTGTTTACTAAAAACACAGGTCCGTGCGAAGTCGCAAGACGATGTATACGGACTGACGCCTGCCCGGTGCTGGAACGTTAAGGGGACCGGTTAGCTCTTCGGGGCGAAGCTGAGAACTTAAGCGCCAGTAAACGGCGGTGGTAACTATAACCATCCTAAGGTAGCGAAATTCCTTGTCGGGTAAGTTCCGACCTGCACGAATGGCGTAACGACTTCTCGACTGTCTCAACCACAGGCCCGGCGAAATTGCACTACGAGTAAAGATGCTCGTTACGCGCGGCAGGACGGAAAGACCCCGGGACCTTTACTATAGCTTGGTATTGGTGTTCGGTTCGGCTTGTGTAGGATAGGTGGGAGACTGTGAAGCGGCCACGCCAGTGGTTGTGGAGTCGTCGTTGAAATACCACTCTGGTCGTACTGGATGTCTAACCTCGGTCCGTGATCCGGATCAGGGACAGTGCCTGGTGGGTAGTTTAACTGGGGCGGTTGCCTCCCAAAGGGTAACGGAGGCGCTCAAAGGTTCCCTCAGCCTGGTTGGCAATCAGGTGTCGAGTGCAAGTGCACAAGGGGGCTTGACTGTGAGACCGACGGGTCGAGCAGGGACGAAAGTCGGAACTAGTGATCCGGCCATGGCTTGTGGAAGCGTGGTCGCTCAACGGATAAAAGGTACCCCGGGGATAACAGGCTGATCTTGCCCAAGAGTCCATATCGACGGCATGGTTTGGCACCTCGATGTCGGCTCGTCGCATCCTGGGGCTGGAGTAGGTCCCAAGGGTTGGGCTGTTCGCCCATTAAAGCGGTACGCGAGCTGGGTTTAGAACGTCGTGAGACAGTTCGGTCCCTATCCGCCGCGCGCGTAGGATACTTGCGGAAGGCTGTCCCTAGTACGAGAGGACCGGGACGGACGGACCTCTGGTGTGCCAGTTGTCCTGCCAAGGGCATTGCTGGTTGGCTACGTTCGGAAGGGATAACCGCTGAAAGCATCTAAGCGGGAAGCTCGTTCCTAGATGAGGTATCCCACCCTTTGTGGGTTAAGGCCCCCAAGAGACCATTGGGTTGATAGGCCGGAGATGGAAGGTCGGTAACGGCTGGAGTTGACCGGTACTAATAGGCCGAGGACTTGTCATGAAGACGCTACGCATCCACTGTGCGGTTCTGAAAGAACCGAACCGGACCACCGGGTCCACTCGACTGAATGGTTGGGTGTGGTCGGGTGCCTACGGGTTGGTAATTTCATAGTGTTTCGGTGGTCATTGCGGTTGGGGAACACCCGGTCCCATTCCGAACCCGGTAGTTAAGCCTTCCAGCGCCGATGGTACTGCACTCGTGAGGGTGTGGGAGAGTAGGACGCCGCCGAACATTCTTTCCCTGAAAGGGCTTGTGGTGGGGGCACATTAGGTTGTGCCCTACCGCAGGCCCTTTCGGCGTGTTCACAGTAGGAGGAGCCAGTGTCCAGGTTCGGGGATCGACCCGGCGACCGTCAGCGTGGCCAGGGAGACCGCCCGCGCCGATCCGACGACGGTGGCCGTGCCCAGGGGAGCCGCAATTCCGCCGGAGGCCGTGACGCACGTGGTGGCGAGCGGTCCGGTGGTTACCAGCCACGTGGCGGTGAGCGGTCCGGCGGCTACCAGCGTCGGGAGGACGGCCCGCGTCGCGATGACCGACGCGACGACCGGCGGGACGACCGCCGGGATGACCGTGGTGGCTACCAGCGACGTGATGACAACCGTGGTGGCTACCAGCGGCGCGACGACGACCGCGGTGGTTACCAGAGGCGTGACGACAACCGGGGCGGTTACCAGCGCCGGGACGACCGCGGCGGCGAGCGCCGTGAGTTCCGGCCGCGCGATGACAGGCCCCGCGACGACCGTCCCCGTGACGACAGGCCCCGCGAGGACCGCGGTGGCTACCAGCGTCGCGATGACCGGGGCGGTTACCAGCGGCGCGACGAGCGCGGTGGCGAGCGCGGCGGGTACCAGCGCCGGGACGACCGGTCCGGTGACCGCGGTGGCTACCAGCGCCGGGACGACCGGGGCGGTTACCAGCGCCGCGATGACAGGTCTCGCGACGACCGCGGCGGCTACCAGAGGCGTGACGACAACCGCGGTGGCTACCAGGGTCGGGATGACCGTGGCGGCGAGCGCGGTGGTTACCAGCGGCGCGACGATCGCGGCGGCGAGCGTCGTGAGTTCCGGCCGCGCGATGACCGTGGTGGTTACCAGCGTCGGGATGACCGCGGCGGCGAGCGCGGTGGTTACCAGCGGCGTGATGACAACCGGGGCGGTTACCAGCGCCGGGACGACCGCGGCGGTGAGCGCCGTGAGTTCCGGCCGCGTGACGACCGTGGTGGTTACCAGCGGCGTGACGAGCGTCCCCGTGATGACCGTCCCCGCTACGACAGGCCGCGTTACGACGACAAGCCGCGTTACGACCGGCGGGATGACCGGCGCAACGATCGCCGGGACGACCGTCGCGATGACCGCCGGGACGACCGTCGCGATGACCGCCGGGACGACCGCCGGGATGACCGGCGTGACGAGCGCAGCCGTGATCGGGCGGCCCGCTTCCAGGAGCGGATCGCGCAGACCAATGACCAGAATGACCAGCCGGTCGTCGAGGACACCTCGGCTGAGGTCGCGGAGTGGGTGAACAGCCGGGTCAACGGTGTCCCCGCCGCGGTGGTCGTCGACGCTGACGAGTCCGCCGCCGAGCCCGCCGAGGCGCAGGAGCGGGACGAGGAGCCGACCCGGGAGGTGACCGAGGCGTCCGAGGTGTCCGAGGCCCCTTCCGAGGTGTCTGGGGCGTCTGAGGCGGCTGAAGTCCCCGAGGTGAACGGCTCCCCGGAAGCGGCCGAGAGCCCCGAGGCGACCGAGACCCCCGGCACCGCCGGGACCGGCGAGGCCGGCGACACCGAGACCGGCGACACCAGGGACGGCGACACCGAAGAGGCCGGGGACACCGGTGAGTCCCGGGAGGCCGGGGAGGGCCAGGAGCGGGTGTTCACCCGGTCCCGCACCCCCGAGCTGCCCCCGGAGGCCGACATCTCCATCCTCGACCCCGAGGTGAAGCAGGAGCTGCGTGGCCTGCCCAAGGGCCTGGCCGAGATCGTCGGCCGCCATCTGGCCGCGGCGGGCATGCTGATCGACGGTGAGCCCGAGCTGGCCCTGGAGCACGCCCGGTACGCCCGGTCGAAGGCGGCGCGGGTCGCGGTGGTGCGCGAGGCCGCCGGGTTGACCGCGTACCACGCCGGTGAGTGGTCCGAGGCGCTGTCGGAGCTGCGGGCGGCCCGTCGCATGTCGCACGGTGCCGGGCACGTCGCGATCATGGCCGACTGCGAGCGGGCGCTGGGGCGCCCGGAGCGGGCCATCGAGCTGGCGCGCGAGGCGCAGGGCCTCCAGCTGTCCCCGGACGAGGCGGTGGAGCTGCGGATCGTGGCGGCCGGCGCGCGGCGGGACATGGGGCAGCTCGACGCGGCCGTGGTGGCGCTCCAGGGTGACGACCTGGACGCGAAGCGCCGGGACCCGTGGAGCGCGCGCCTGTTCTACGCCTACGCGGACAACCTGGCCGCGGCCGGGCGCACCGAGGAGGCCGTGCGCTGGTTCCTCAACGCGGCCCAGGCCGACGACGACAACGAGACCGACGCCGCCGAGCGCGCGTTCGAGCTCAGCCCGCAGGACTGAGCGACCGAAGTCACCGCCCGGGGGCCCGGCGCCGCGAGGTGCCGGGCCCTCAGACTTGCAGGGGACCAGGACCCACCCGACCAGGACCCACCCGACCAGGACCCACCCGACCAGGACCCACCCGACCAGGACCCACCCGACCAGGACCCACCCGACCAGGACCCACCCGACCAGGACCCACCCGACCCGGAGGCGCCCGTGCTGCTGGACCGCTACGACGCACTGCTGCTGGACCTCGACGGCACCGTCTACCGGGGCCGGGAGGCCGTACCCGGCGCGGTGGAGGCGGTGGCCGCCGCCCGGGAGCACGGGGTCGGCGTCAGGTTCGTCACCAACAACGCCTCCCGGTCGCCGTCGGACGTCGCCGGGCACCTGACCGAGCTGGGGTTCCACGCGGCCCTGGAGGAGGTCAGCACGAGCGCCCAGGCGGGTGCGGCGATGCTGCTCGACCTGGTGCCGCCGGGCACGCGCGTGGTGGTGCTGGGCACCGACGCGCTGGCCGAGGAGGTCCGGTCGCGCGGGTTCGAGCCGGTGCGGTCGGCCGACGGCGCGGGTGCCGTGGTGCAGGGCCTGTCGCAGGAGCTGGGCTGGCGGGAGCTGGCCGAGGCGTGCGTGGCGATCCGGGCGGGCGCGCGGTGGGTGGCCTGCAACGTCGACGCGACCCTGCCCACCGAGCGGGGCCTGCTGCCCGGCAACGGCGCCCTGGTCGCCGCCCTGCGCACCGCCACGGGCGTGGAGCCCCTGGTGGCGGGCAAGCCGGCGACGCCGCTGCTGGAGCAGGCGGCGAAGTCGGTGGGCGCGCAGCGGCCGCTGGTGGTGGGCGACCGGCTGGACACCGACATCGCGGGTGCGGTGAGCGCGGGCATGGACTCGTTGCTGGTGCTCACGGGCGTGTCCACCGAGGAGGAGGCGCGGCTGCTGCCGGAGGACCGGCGGCCGACCCACGTCGCGCCCGACCTGTCGATCCTGCATCGGCTACCTTGAAGCCGTGAGCTTCGAGGTTCCCCTCCCCGGCCCGCCGCGTGACCCGGTGGCCGGGATCGAGGACGCGCTGGCCGGTCTGGGCGGGCTGGAGCAGCTCGACGTGGTCGAGCACGTGGCCCGGTTCGACGACGTGCACACGGCGTTGACCGCCGCGCTGTCCAGCATCGACAGGGTCTGAACCGGTGCCGCGCAGGGCTCGGCTCGACGCCGAACTGGTCCGCCGCGGGCTGGCCAGGTCGCGGGAGCACGCGAGTCAGCTCGTCGCCGAGGGCCGGGTGACCGTCCGGGGCACCGTGGCCACCAAGCCGGCGACCGCGGTCGAGCTGGACACCGCGGTGGTGGTCCGGGTCGACGACGACCCCAACTACGCCTCGCGGGGCGCGCACAAGCTCGTCGGCGCGCTGGAGGCGTTCCCGGGGGTGCTGGTCGAGGGCAGGCGGTGCCTGGACGCGGGCGCGTCCACCGGCGGGTTCACCGACGTGCTGCTGCGCGCGGGTGCCCGGCAGGTGGTGGCCGCGGACGTGGGGCGGGGGCTGCTGGACTGGCGGTTGCGCACCGACGACCGGGTCGTGGTGCGGGACCGGACCAACGTCCGGTCGCTGACCCCCGAAGACATCGGCGGCCCGGTGGAACTGGTCGTGGCCGACCTGTCGTTCATCTCGTTGAGGCTCGTGCTGCCGGCGTTGGTCGCCTGCCTCGACGAGGGGGGAGACCTGGTGCCGATGGTGAAGCCGCAGTTCGAGGTGGGCAGGGAACGCCTGGGCTCGGGCGGTGTGGTGCGGGACCCGGGGCTGCGCGCCGAGGCGGTGCTGGACGTGGTGGCGTCCGCGGCCGCGCTGGGCCTGCGGCTGCACGGGGTGACCGCCAGCCCGCTGCCCGGGCCGTCGGGCAACGTCGAGTTCTTCGCCTGGCTGCGCCGGGGCGAGCCGCTGCCGGTCGAGGAGGCCGACGGGCTCGTGCGCGCGGCCGTGGCGGGAGGACCCCAGTGAGAGGACCCCAGGGTGAGGGGACCCCGGTGAGCTGCAACCCGGTGACGAGGGAGATCCTGCTGGTCGTCCACACCGGGCGGCGCAGCAACGTGCTGGTCGCCCAGGAGGTCGCGGCGCGGTTCGCGGCGGGTGGGGTGCACCTGCGGGTGCTGGAGGACGAGGCGCCCGACCTGGACCCGTCGTGCTTCACGCAGGTCGTGCCGGCCGACGACAAGGCCGCCGAGGGCGCCGAGCTGGTGTTCGTGCTGGGCGGTGACGGCACGCTGCTGCGCGCGGCGGAGCTGGCCCGCGCGGCGGGGGTGCCGGTGCTGGGGGTGAACCTGGGTCGGGTCGGTTTCCTGGCCGAGGCGGACTCCGACGCGCTGTACGAGGCGATCCGGCACGTGCTCGACCGCGACTACGAGGTCGAGGAGCGGATGACGCTCGACGTCACCGCGTTCGCCGGCACCGAGGTGCTGGGCAGCACGTGGGCGCTCAACGAGGCCGGCGTGGAGAAGAGCACCCGCGAGCGCATCCTGGACGTGGTGGTCGAGGTGGACGGGCGGCCGGTGTCGGCGTTCGGCTGCGACGGCGTGCTGGTGGCCACGCCCACCGGGTCCACGGCCTACGCGTTCTCCGCGGGCGGGCCGGTGGTGTGGCCGGACGTGCAGGCGCTGCTGGTGGTGCCGAGCAACGCGCACGCCCTGTTCGCGCGGCCCCTGGTGGTCTCGCCCGCGTCGGTGGTGGCGCTGGAGGTGGACCCGGAGAGCTACCCGGCGGTGCTGACCGCGGACGGCCGCCGGACCATCGACCTGCCGCCGGGCGCGCGGGTCGAGGTGGTGGAGGGCAGCACCCCGCTGCGGTTGGTCAGGCTGCGGCAGGGTCCGTTCACGGATCGGCTGGTGGAGAAGTTCGAGTTGCCGGTGCAGGGGTGGCGCGGGCCGTCTGCCAGGTAGATCAACAGGGGACAACCCGGCCCCCGAGCACACGGTTCGTCGGTGTCGCCCAGTAGTGTTCTGTGTCGTGCTGGCCGAGATGCGCATCCAGGGCCTCGGTGTGATCGACGAGGCCACCCTTGAGCTCGACCCCGGTTTCACCGTGGTGACGGGCGAGACCGGCGCGGGCAAGACGATGGTCGTCACGGGCCTCCACCTGCTCGGTGGCGGCCGGGCCGAAGCCTCGCGCGTGCGCAACGGCGCGGAGAGGGCCGTGGTGGAGGGCCGGTTCCAGGCCCCCGCGGGCAGCCCGGCGGCCAAGGTCGCCGAGGAGGTCGGCGGCGAGCCGGACGACGACGGCAGCGTGATCGCCGTGCGCACGGTCGGCGCCGACGGCCGGTCCCGCGCCCACCTGGGCGGGCGGTCCGTGCCGGTCGGCGTGCTGGGCGAGCTGGCCGAGCAGCTGCTGGCCGTGCACGGCCAGAACGACCAGCTGCGGCTGCTGCGGCCCACCGAGCAGCGGGCGGTGCTCGACCGGTTCGCCGGTGACGAGGTCGCCGGGCCGCTGCGCGCCTACCAGAAGGTCCGCGAGGAGTGGCTGCGCGTGGCCACCGAGCTGACCGAGCGCACCCGGCGCTCCCACGAGC
This sequence comes from Saccharothrix syringae, assembly GCF_009498035.1. Lineage (NCBI taxonomy): Bacteria > Bacillati > Actinomycetota > Actinomycetes > Pseudonocardiales > Pseudonocardiaceae > Saccharothrix > Saccharothrix syringae. The sequence continues at coordinate 8,975,627 of NZ_CP034550.1, read as the reverse complement.
TGGCCCGCGAGGCCGACCTGCTGCGGCACGGCCTGGCCGAGATCACCGCGGTCGACCCGAAGCCCGGCGAGGACGAGGAGCTGGTCGCCGAGGCGCGCCGGCTCGCCGACGCCGACCAGCTGCGCGAGTCCGCATCGGGCGCCCAGTACGCGGTGTCGGGCTCCCCGGACGGCGACCCGGACAACCCCGGCGCGCTGGGCCTGATCGGCGAGGCGCGGCGGCGGCTGGCGGCGTCGGAGGACCCGCGGCTGCGCGACCTGGAGCCCCGGCTGGTCGAGGCGGAGACGCTGCTGGCCGACGTGGGCGCGGAGATCGTGTCCTACCTGGAGCACCTGGAGGCCGATCCGACGCGGCTGGAGCAGGTGCTCGCCCGCCAGGCCGAGCTGAAGTCGCTGACCCGCAAGTACGCGGCGGACGTGGACGGCGTGATCGCGTGGGCGCAGGACGCCTCGGCGCGGCTGGCCGGCCTGGACACCTCCGACGAGGCGCTGGCGGCGCTGGCCGCGCGGCGCGACGAGCTGGCCGCCGAGCTGGCGGGCTACGCGCAGCGGGTGACCGCGGCGCGCGTGGAGGCCGCCGAGGAGCTGGGCAAGGCCGTGTCGGAGGAGCTGACCGGCCTGGCCATGCCGCACGCCAACGTCGAGGTCGTGGTGCGGCCGCGGGTGGCCGAGGCGGGCGACGCGCAGGCGCTGGAGGTCGGCGGGCAGCGGCTGCACGCGGGCGCCAGCGGCGTGGACGACGTGGAGCTGCGGCTCATCGCGCACCCCGGCGCGCCCGCGCTGCCCGTGCACAAGGGCGCGTCCGGCGGTGAGCTGTCGCGGGTGATGCTGGCGCTGGAGGTGGTGCTGTCGCACTCCGACCCGGTGCCCACGCTGGTGTTCGACGAGGTCGACGCGGGTGTCGGCGGGCGGGCGGCGGTCGAGGTCGGCAGGCGGCTGGCCCGGTTGGCGCGCAGCCACCAGGTCATCGTGGTCACGCACCTGCCGCAGGTGGCGGCGTTCGCCGACCGGCACCTGGTGGTCGACAAGACCGCGGACGGCGTGCTGACCCGCAGCGGCGTGCGGCGGCTGGACGAGTCGCAGCGGGTGGTCGAGCTGGCCCGGATGCTGGCCGGCATGGACTCCACCGACACCGGTCGCGCGCACGCCGAGGAGCTGCTGGCGGCGGCGAAGGCGGACAAGGAGAGCGTGCCCGTGGTGCGGCGCAAGGCGAAGAAGAGGTGAGCCGACGGCTGCTGGGGGCGGTGCTGCTGGTGCTCGCCGCCGCCGCGGCCGTGGTCGGCACCTTCCTGCCGCTGATCGTGCTGACCGGAGCGTTCGACCCCGGCGGGAACGGCGGGGGTCTGCGGATCGTCACCACGGCGTGGGAGAGCCGCGTCGAGCCGGGTCCCAGTCCGCTGAGCGCGCTGGCGTTCGACCACACGGCGCAGTACGGGGTGCCGATCGTGGTGTCGGCGGCGCTGCTGGTGGTGGCCGCGGCCCTGGTGCTGCTGCCCGAGGAGCACAGCCTGGTCGCCCGGTACACCGCGCTGGGCGCCACCGGCGTGCTGTTCGGCGCGGTGTGGGCGGTGTGGACGGCGGTGTCGGCGGCGGTGCGCGCGCCGGAGGGCGCGGTGGGGGAGTACCTGCGCGAGACCTCGGGCGGCGGGGTGTGGCTGCTCAGCGCGGCGGTGCTGGTCGCGGTGGCCGGGGTGGTGCTGGTCCACGCCCGGCGGCCGGCGCCGGTGGGCGGTGCCGTGGTGTACGCGGTGGGTGGTGACGACGTGCACCCGGTGGGCGGGGACGACGAGGACACGCCGCCGCTCGGCATCCCGGTGGTCGAGGTGGCCCGGCTGCCGGAGAGCGACTACCCGGGGCCCGGTGCGCCGGAGGGGTCGAGGTCGGCGGAGTAGCGGTGGCCGGCCGGGGGCCGGGGTCGAGGGGGAGTGCCGTGGGCGTGGGCAGGGCGGTCGGTGTGGTGGCGCTCGTGGTGGGCGCGGTGTCGGCGGCGGTCGGCACGTTCCTCCCGCTGTACCACCAGCGGTTCGACTTCGGTGGCACGTCGCAGCTGGAGCTGACCCAGAACTCCTGGCGGCCCGGCGAGCCGGACGCGCTGCTCGGCCGCGACGCGCACTACGGCGTGCCGATGGCCGTCGCGGTCCTGCTGCTGCTGGTCGGCGCGGTGTTCGCCGGGCGCGCGTGGTGGGGGCGGCTCGTCGCCCTCGGCGGTGCGGCGCTGCTGGTCGGCGCGGTCTGGGTGGTCGGCCAGATCATTTACGCCTACCTCGGCGGGGCCGACCCGGACGGCATCGGCTCGGTCACCATCGTCACCGAGCCGAGGTCGGGCTCCTACGTGCTGGGCGCGGCGTGCGTGGTCGCGGTGGCGGGCGCGGTGCTGGTGCAGGAGCGGCCGCCGCGGGCGCCGAGGCCGACCGGGGCGGTGGTGCACCGCGTCGACGGCGGTTTCGGCGACGGCCCCGACGACGGCCTTGGCGGCGGTTCCGGCGACGAGGACACTGAGACCCCACCGCTCGGCTTCCCGGCGCCGCCCGGGGACCGCCCACGCCCGGAGGCCCCATGACGCGCCGCGCGATCGCCACGACCGCCCTGGCCGCGGGCGCGCTGCTGATCGCCCTCGGTTCGCTGTCCACCCTGTACGGGATGGAGCAGCAGCTCCCGGGCCGGCCGGGTGAGGCGCCCGACCGCGTCCGGCTGGGCATCACCGGGTGGGGGCTCGTCCGCGAGCCGGAGGGGCGGGGCCCGATCGGCGAGAACCTGCCCACCTACGGCCACGCGCTGGCCCTCGCGGCCCTGCTGGTCGCGGTCGGCGCGGTGCTGCAGCTGCGTGCGCCCAGGTCGGCGGCCGTCGGTCGGGGCGCGGCGGTGGTGGGCGCGGGGCTGGTCGCCGGCGTGGCGTGGGCGGTGGTGGAGACGTGGTCGGCGCTGTTCCGGGGCGGTTACCCGGGCGAGGAGGGGCGGTTCGTCGGGTCGGGCACCCACGTGCTCGGCGCCGCGGTCCTGCTGGTCCTGGCCGGCGCGGTCGTCGGCGCGGAGTGGCCGGCGCGGGTGGGGCGCCCCACCGGGCCCTCGGTCCACCGGGTCGGTGACGACGACACGCCGCCGCTCGGCATCGCGGTGCCGGTGTCGGAGCTGGGAATACCCCAAGACCCGCCCCGGGACGAGCGGGATCACCCCACCGGGTAGCCGTCCACTGTGGAGGTGCGCCGGGCCCGGCGTGTTGGCCCGGGGGCACGTCCGGGGTGGGCCACCATCGGGTCATGAGGCTCCCCGGGTTGCTCCGCCGCACGAACTCCGAACTGCCTGGTGTCACCGGCGTCGCCCGGGTCGACCGGCGCGCGGACGACCTGCTGCGGCGGCTCGGCCCCGGCGACATAGCCGTGCTCGACCTGGTCGACGTCGACCGGCGCACCGCCGAGGCGCTGGTGGCCGCCGGGGTGGTCGGCGTGGTCAACGCCGCGCCGTCGATCTCCGGCCGGTTCCCCAACCTCGGGCCGGAGGTGCTGGTCGAGGCCGGTGTCCGGCTGGTCGACGACGTCGGCACCGGCGTGCTGCGCGAGGTCGAGGAGGGTGCCCGGCTGCGCCTGCACGAGGGCGGGGTGTTCGTCGGGGGCCGGGAGGTCGCGCGGGGCGTCGAGCAGACCGCCGAGTCCGTGGCCGACGCGGTGGTCGAGGCCAGGGCGGGCATGGCCGCGCAGCTGGAGGCGTTCTCCGCCAACACCATCGAGTTCCTGCGCCGCGAGCGGGACCTGCTGCTCGACGACGTGGGCGTGCCCGACCTGTACGTGCCGATGCGCGACCGGCAGGTGCTGGTCGTGGCCGGCGGGCCCCGGCACGCCGAGGAGCTGCGCAGGCTGCGCAAGTACGTCAAGGAGCACCGGCCGGTGCTGGTCGGCGTGGACGCGGGCGCCGACACCCTCCACGCCGCCGGGTACCGGCCGGACATCATCGTCGGCGACCCCGACGGCATCGGCACCGCCGCGCTGCGCGCCGGGTCCGAGGTGGTGGTGCCCGCGCAGACCGACGGCCACGCGCCCGGCCTGGAGCGCATCCAGGACCTGGGCATCGGCGCGGTGACGTTCCCCGCGTCCGGCAACGCCGAGGACCTGGCCCTGCTGCTGGCCGAGGCGCACGGCGCGAGCCTGGTGGTGACCGTGGGGGTGCGGGCGGGCCTGCGGGAGTTCCTGGACCGGGGCCGCTCGGGGTCCAACCCGTCGACGTTCCTGACCCGGCTCAAGCTCGGCGACAAGCTCGTCGACGGGCGGGCCGTGGCCGTGCTGCACCGGGGTCGCGTGTCGACCGGCGGGATCGCGCTGCTGGTGCTGGCCGCGGTGGTGGCGATGGTGGCCGCGCTGGTGGTGTCCGGGGTCGGGCAGGTGTACGTGGACCAGGCGGTCGACGCGGTCGGTGCCGCCGTCGCGTGGGTGAGGGGGTTGTTCCGGTGATCTCGCTGCGCTACCACGTGGTGTCGGTCGCCGCGGTGTTCCTGGCGCTGGCCGTGGGCGTGGTGCTCGGGTCCACCGCCATCAGCGGCCGGCTGCTGTCGGGGCTGACCGACGACAACAGCGCGCTGGGGCGCGAGCTGGCGGCGTCGCAGGAGGAGCGCAACGCGCTGGACGCGCGGCTGGCCGGGGCGGACCGGTTCGCCGGCGCGGTCGGGCCGCTGGCGGTCGCGGGGCGGCTGACCGACCGGACGGTGGTGCTGGTGACCACCGCGGACGCCGACCCGGACGACCGGGACGCGCTGGCCGAGCTGCTGCGGTCGGCCGGTGCGGTGGTGACCGGCGAGGTGCAGCTGACCGAGGCTTTCGCCGACCCCGACAAGGCCGACCAGCTGCTCAACGTGGTGGCTCGGATGCAGCCCGCCGGGACCCAGCTGCCCACCGCGGCGGACCCCGGGACGCGGGCGGGTGCTCTGCTGGGTGCCGTGCTGCTGACCGGCGAGGGCGGGAAGCCGCAGGCGGGTGAGGCCGAGGCGGCGGCGGCGCTCGGCGCGCTGGCCGGTGCCGGGTTCGTCAAGCAGGGGCAGGCGGTGCGGCCGGCGCAGTTGGCGGTGGTGCTCACCGGTGGGGCGGTGGACGGCGACTCGGCCGGTGACCGGGCGGCGGTGGTGGCGCGGTTCGCCACCCAGCTCGACCGGTCCGGGGGCGGGGCGGTGCTGGCCGGCGGGACGGGGTCGGCGGACGGGACGGGTGCCGTGGGGGTGGTCCGGGCCGACACGGCGGCCACCTCGGTGCTGTCGACGGTCGACAACCTCGACACGGCCGCCGGGCGGGTGGTGGCCGTGCTGGCGCTGCGGGAGCAGTTGGACGGGCAGGCCGGGCGGTACGGGGTGGCGGGGAACGCGGCGGGCGTCGCACCCGGCGCGGTCGGCTGAGGCAGTCGGTCGGCTGAGGCAGTCGGCCGCCCCCACCCACGCACTTCACCGCGCGTGTCCTCCACTCCGGCACCGCGAGTCGTCCACTCAGACACCGCGAGTCGAACCTCCACGACCCCCGTGTCGAACCTTCCGAACCCCCGAGTTGAACGTTCAGGCCGGTCGAACCGGCTTCCCGCGCCCGCACCGCGTCGCGTGAACGTAGAACTCGGGGGTGCTGGAGGTTCGACACGCGGGTGCTGGAGGTTCGACACGCGGGGGCTGGAGGTTCGACTCGCGCGGGTTGAGCGCATGACACGCCGGAGGGTCGTGGGGTGGTAGGCCATTGGAGTGATGGGTAGCGGACCCACCAGCGCGCTGGGTGACTACCGGCGTGTTAGCGTTAGGGCCCGTGGACAGGGCCGTTGGCCCTGCGGAAATCCAGACCACGGGGAGCCTCCTTGGTGCAGCAGGCACGCACGACCAAGCACGTTTTCGTCACCGGGGGCGTCGCCTCCTCCCTCGGCAAGGGCCTCACCGCCTCCAGCCTCGGTCAGCTGCTCACCGCTCGTGGTCTCCGGGTCACCATGCAGAAGCTCGACCCCTACCTCAACGTCGACCCGGGCACGATGAACCCGTTCCAGCACGGCGAGGTGTTCGTCACCGACGACGGCGCGGAGACCGACCTCGACATCGGCCACTACGAGCGGTTCCTGGCGCGCGACCTGTCCGGGGAGGCCAACGTCACCACCGGCCAGGTCTACTCCGAGGTCATCGCCAAGGAGCGGCGCGGCGAGTACCTCGGCGACACCGTCCAGGTGATCCCGCACATCACCGACGAGATCAAGCGCCGCATCCGCGCCATGGCCGAACCGGGCGCCGACGGCGTCGCGCCGGACGTGGTGATCACCGAGGTCGGCGGCACGGTGGGCGACATCGAGTCGCTGCCGTTCCTGGAGGCGTGCCGGCAGGTGCGCCACGACGTGGGCCGCGACAACGTCTTCTTCCTGCACGTCTCCCTGGTGCCCTACCTGGCGCCGTCCGGCGAGCTGAAGACCAAGCCCACCCAGCACTCGGTGGCCGCGCTGCGCAACATCGGCATCCAGCCCGACGCCATCGTGTGCCGGGCCGACCGGGAGATCCCCGACGCGCTCAAGCGCAAGATCGGCCTGATGTGCGACGTCGACACCGACGCCGTGGTCGCGGCCGTCGACGCGCCGTCGATCTACGACATCCCCAAGGTCCTGCACGCCGAGGGCCTGGACGCCTACGTGGTGCGCCGCCTCGACCTGCCGTTCCGCGACGTCGACTGGACCGTGTGGGGCGACCTGCTCGACCGCGTGCACAACCCGAACGAGAAGGTCCGCATCGGCCTGGTCGGCAAGTACGTCGACCTGCCCGACGCCTACCTGTCGGTGACCGAGGCGCTGCGCGCGGGCGGGTTCGCCCACCGCACCAAGGTCGAGATCGTCTGGGTGCCGTCCGACGAGTGCCAGACCCCGTCCGGCGCGGCGCACGCCCTGAGCGGCCTCGACGCGATCCTCATCCCGGGCGGCTTCGGCGTGCGCGGCATCGAGGGCAAGATCGGCGCGATCACCCACGCCCGCACCCGCGGCATCCCGCTGCTGGGCCTGTGCCTGGGCCTGCAGTGCCTGGTCATCGAGGCGGCGCGCAACCTGGCGGGCATCGCCGACGCGAACTCCGCCGAGTTCGAGGACACCGGTTCGCCGGTGATCAGCACCATGGCCGACCAGGAGGACGTGGTCTCCGGCCAGCGCGACATGGGCGGCACGATGCGGCTCGGCGCGTACCCGGCGAAGCTCGTCCCCGGCTCGCAGGTGGCGCTGGCCTACGGCGCGACCGAGGTGTCCGAGCGGCACCGGCACCGCTACGAGGTCAACAACGCCTACCGCGACCGGCTGGCGTCGGCCGGCCTGGTGTTCTCCGGCACCTCGCCGGACGGCCGGCTGGTCGAGTTCGTCGAGCTGCCCGCCGACGCGCACCCGTTCTTCGTGGCCACGCAGGCGCACCCCGAGCTGAAGTCCCGCCCGACCCGCCCGCACCCGCTGTTCGCGGCGTTCGTCAAGGCGGCGCTGGACTACCGGCTGGCCGACCGCCTGCCGCTGCCCGAGCCCGAGACCGCGGGGGCCGCGCAGTGACCGGGAAGCACGAGTTCACCACCGTCTCCTCGCGGGACGTGCACGTCGGCAAGGTCGTCGCGCTGCGCGTGGACGAGGTCGCCATGCCCGGCGGCGGCACGGCCAGGCGCGAGGTGGTCGAGCACCTGGGCGCGGTGGCCGTGGTCGCCCTCGACGACGACGGTCGCGTGACGCTGATCCACCAGTACCGCCACCCCCTCGGGCGGCGGCTGTGGGAGCTGCCCGCCGGCCTGCTCGACGCGGCGGGCGAGTCGCCCCTGGAGGCGGCGCGGCGCGAGCTGGCCGAGGAGGTCGGGCTGGCCGCGAACTCGTGGGTGACGCTGGTGGACGTCGCCGTCTCGCCGGGCTTCACCGACGAGGTGGTGCGCGTCTTCCTGGCCCGTGGCCTGTCCGCGGTCGACCGCGACGAGCAGGGCGAGGAGGAGGCCGACCTGGAGGCCAGGACGTTCCCGCTGGACGAGGCGGTGGCCATGGCGCTGGCCGGGGACGTGGTCAACGGGCCCGCGGTGTCCGGGCTGCTGGCGGCGCAGGCCGTGGTCGCCGGGCGCGCGGAGGGCCGCCCGGCGGACGCGCCGTTCCGCGACCGGCCGACCCGCTTCGCCCGGCGCTCGGAGGGCTGATCCGAAGATCGCGCCCCTCCCCCGGTCCTGGTGACCGGGGGAGGGGCGCGGTCGTTCGGCGGGACTGGTGCCGGCGGGGGATGGGCGCCGGGAGGGGCTTCGCGGGCCGCCGGTTGGTGTGGTCGGTGCCTTGGTGTGGTCGGTGTCGCGGACCCGGCGCGCGTGCGCGGAGGGGCCCGCGGTCCCCTGGATAATGGCGGGCGTGGACGTGCGCGGGTCGTTGACGGCGGTGCGGGGACCGCTGGCGGTGGCCGCGGCGGCGGTGGCCGGGTGCGGGGTGCTGCTGTTCGTGGACCCCAACCGGCCCGGGTCGCTGCTGCCGCCGTGCCCGCTCTACGCGCTGACCGGCATCCAGTGCCCGGCGTGCGGGTCCACCCGGATGGTGCACGCCCTGCTGCACGGCGACCTCGCCGCGGCGTGGCACTTCAACGCCGTGATGCTGGTCGCCGGGCTGCCGCTGCTGGCGTGGCTGTGGCTGCGGTGGGCGCGGGCGGCCCGGCGCGGCAGGCCCAACCCGCCCGTGCCGCGGCGGGTGGCCGTGCCCGTGCTGGTCGTGGCGGTTGGGTGGGCGCTGGTGCGCAACCTGGCCGTCGGAACGTAGTCGCCGGGACCTAGTCGCGCAGCTTGCGTCCCTGGCTGTCGGTGCCGCCGTTGACCAGCAGGACGATGCCGTCGATCAACGACCAGATGCCGCACCCGCCGCAGGTCAGCAGTTGGGCGATGCCGATGCCGGTGTCACCGATGTAGAACCGGCCGATGCCGAACGGCAGCACCAGTTGCAGCACGCCCGCCGCGATGCGCGACTTGTCCGACAGCGGCTGCCCGGTCAGCGGGTCCACGCCGTAGGGGGCGTACTGGTGGGGGTCGGCATAGCCCTGCGTCGCCGGCCCGTACGCGTAGCCGCCGGTCGGGTAGCCGCCGGTCTGGTAACCGCCGGTCTGGTAGGCGGGCGGCGCGTAGCCGGTGGCCTGCGGGTACTCGGCGGGCGGCGGCGTGACCGGCTGGTACCGGGGGTGCGGCAGGTCGTGGAACAGCGCCGCCAGGTCGCGCGCGGTCTGCGCGGCGGACGCGTAGCCGACGCGCTGCTCGTACTCGCCGATGTCGAGGCGACCGGCCGCGAAGTGCTCGTTCAGCGCGCTGATCGCGTCCTGGCGCTGCTGGTCGCCGATGCGCACCTGGTGGGGATCCGACACGCGTCAACGCTAACAGCCCGGCCCGCCGGTCGAGGGCGAACCAGCAGGTCCGGTGGCGCGGGCCCGGTCGCCGGAGCCCCCGGCCGACCGCGGGGCTCGACGCGGGCGCGCTCCGGGCGGCACACTGCCCCACGTGACGGCGCGAACCCCGGCGGGCGCACTGGCCGGAACCCCGGCGGGCGACGCCACCACCGCCTACCTGGACCACCTGGCCGTGGAGCGCGGCACCTCCCGCAACACCCTCGACTCCTACGCCCGCGACCTGCGCCGCTACGCCGAGCACCTGGCGGCCAAGGGCGTCACGGACCTCGACCACGTCACCGAGCCCCTGGTCGCGGACTTCCTGGCCGGCCTGCGCGAGGCGGGCCTGGCCGCCTCCTCCGCCGCCCGCACCCTGGTCGCCGTGCGCGGCCTGCACCGCTTCGCCCACCGCGAGGGCGTCACCGCCCACGACCCGGCCCGCGACGTGCGCCCGCCGCAGCCGCCCAGGCGCCTGCCCAAGGCGCTGCCGGTGGGCGACGTGCTCCGGCTGCTCGACACCGCCCGCACCGAGACCCCCGCCGACCTGCGCGACCGCGCCCTGCTCGAACTGCTCTACTCCAGCGGGGCGCGCATCTCCGAGGTCGTCGGCCTGGACGTGGACGACCTCGACACCGCCGAGCGCACCGTCCTGCTCGACGGCAAGGGCGGCAAGCAGCGCGTGGTCCCGGTCGGCCGCCCGGCGCTCGACGCGCTCGACGCCTACCTGGTGCGCGCCCGACCGGCGCTGGCCAAGCGCGCCAACCCCGCCCTGTTCCTCAACGCCCGCGGCGGTCGGCTGTCCCGGCAGACCGCCTGGCAGGTGCTCAAGACCGCCGCCGAACGGGCGGGGCTGGCCTCCGGCGTCTCGCCGCACACCCTGCGCCACTCGTTCGCCACCCACCTGCTGGAGGGCGGCGCGGACGTGCGCGTGGTGCAGGAACTGCTGGGGCACGCCTCCGTCACCACGACCCAGGTCTACACCCTGGTAACCGTGAACACCTTGCGCGAGGTCTACGCGACCGCCCATCCTCGCGCATCGGGGTGAACGCGCGGTCCCGGCCGCCCCGCCGCACCGGGCCGGGACCCGACCGAGCCGGAAGACGAGCTGGAGGTGCCGACCGAGGTGCAGAACCTGGACGAGCCCGAACCCGCCGCCATCGAGCTGGCGGCGGTGCTGCACGCGCTGAGCGACCCCACCCGCCTGGCGGTCGTGCGGCAGATCGAGGCCGACGGCGAGCGCCTGTGCGGCGCCCTGCTGGTCGACGTGGCCAAGTCCACCCTGTCCCAGCACCTGCGCGTGCTGCGGGAGGCGGGCATCACCCGGACCAGGGCGTGCGGCAACCAGCGGTGGGTGTCGCTGCGCCGCGACGACCTCGACGCGCTGTTCCCCGGGCTGCTCGACGTGGTCCTGCGGGCCGCCGACCGGGCAGGCGCGGCGAGGTGACCCGGCCCACCCCGGGCTAACTCTTCGGTCCCGCTCCGGCGAGGCGCGTTGCTGGTCCGCTCCCCGGTGCCTAGGCTGCGCCCAGGCAGAGGACTAGGATCGGAAGGGCGATGTCGACACCGGAGCACGCGCGCGAGCCGTGGGAACCACCCCCGCCGCCGCCGCAGTCCGGTGTGCTCCGCGCCTCGGTCGAGCTGAGCCTGGCCCCGCACGCCGCGCCGCTGGACGAGGACGCCGTCGAGCAGGCCGTCGGCGACATCGGACCCACCGGTCGGCCGCTGCGCTTCGTCCCCGACCCGCCCGTGCCCGCCCACCACGGCCCGGCCAAGATCCTGGCGGTGTGCAACCAGAAGGGCGGGGTCGGCAAGACCACGTCCACCATCAACCTCGGCGCGGCGCTGACCGAGTTCGGCCGGCGGGTGCTGCTGGTCGACTTCGACCCGCAGGGCGCGCTGTCGGTGGGCCTGGGCGTGCACCCGCACCAGCTCGACCAGACCATCTACAACGTGATCATGGAGCGCGGCGTCGGCATCCACGACGTGATCATGAACACCCCGGTCGAGGGCATGGACCTGCTGCCCAGCAACATCGACCTGTCCGCCGCGGAGATCCAGCTGGTCTCCGAGGTCGGCCGGGAGCACACGCTGGTCCGCACGCTGCGCCCGGTGATCCAGGAGTACGACTACGTGCTGGTCGACTGCCAGCCCTCGCTCGGCCTGCTCACGGTCAACGCGCTGGCCGCGGCCGACGGCGTCCTCATCCCGCTGGAGTGCGAGTTCTTCAGCCTGCGCGGGGTCGCCCTGTTGATAGACACCATCGAGAAGGTCAGGGAGCGGTTGAACCCCAAGCTGGAAATCACCGGCATCCTCGCCACCATGTACGACCCGCGCACGCTGCACTCCCGCGAGGTGATGGCGCGCGTGGTCGAGGCGTTCGGCGACGTCGTGTTCGACACGGTGATCAACCGCACCGTCCGGTTCCCGGAGACCACCGTCGCCGGCGAGCCGATCACCCGCTGGGCGCCGCGCTCGGCGGGTGCGAAGGCGTACCGCGCGCTGGCGCGCGAGGTGATCGCCCGGTGACCCGACGCCCATCACTGCCGGGCGCGTCCGAACTGTTCCGCCTCACCAGCTCCGCCCCCGAACCGACGGCCGCGCCGGGGGAGGCCCCGGCCGCCCCTCGGCGGGGCACCGGGCGGCAGAAGCACTCGACCAAGATCACCGTGTACGTGTCCGACGAGGAGCTGCTGGCGCTGGAGCACGCCCGGCTGGCGCTGCGCGGCGAGCACGGGCTGGCCGTGGACCGGGGACGCGTGGTCCGCGAGGCCATCGCGATCGTGCTGGACGACCTGGAGGGGCACGGCGGGGACTCGCTGCTGGTGCGCAGGTTGCGCGAGCGGTGAGCGGTGAGGCACCACCACCCGGGACCGCGGCGGGCGCGGCCGGGGGGATCGGATCGACCGCCGAACCGGCGGCTGCGGAACCGGCGGTCGTCGAACCCGTGGCTGTGGAACCCGCGGTCGTCGAGCCTGCGGTCGTCGAGCCTGCGGTCGTCGAGCCTGCGGTCGTCGAGCCGGCGGTTGTCGAACCCGCGGCCCCGAGCCCTCCGGACGACGGCCGGTTCAAGGTCCGGCTGACCAACTTCGAGGGCCCGTTCGACCTGCTGCTCCAGCTCATCTCCCAGCACACCCTGGACGTGACCGAGGTGGCCCTGCACCAGGTCACCGACGACTTCATCGCCCACATCCGCGCCATGGGCGACCAGTGGGACCTGGACGAGACCACCGAGTTCCTGGTCATCGCCGCGACCCTGCTCGACCTCAAGGCCGCCCGCCTGCTGCCCGCCGGCGACGTCGAGGACGAGGAGGACCTGGCCCTGCTGGAGGCCCGCGACCTGCTGTTCGCCCGGCTGCTCCAGTACCGGGCGTACAAGCAGGTCGCGGCCCTGTTCGCGGAGCTGGAGCAGGGCGCGTACCGCCGCTACCCGCGCTCGGTGGCGCTGGAGCAGCGGTACGAGGGGCTGCTGCCCGAGGTGATGCTCGGCGTGGACGCCCGGCGGTTCGCCGAGATCGCCGCCGTCGCGTTCCGGCCCAAGCCGCCGCCGACGGTGTCCACCGCGCACGTCCACCAGCACCGGGTGTCCGTGCGCGAGCACGCCGACCTGCTGCGGGAGCGGTTGGCCGAGCTGGGGACGACGACGTTCGCCGAGCTGGTCGCCGAGTGCACGGAGACCATGGAGGTGGTGGCCCGGTTCCTGGCGCTGCTGGAGCTGTACCGGGAGAGGGCGCTGGCGTTCGAGCAGCCGGACCCGCTCGGTGAGCTGCGCATCACCTGGGTGGGGGACGCCGAGGGCGAGGAGGCGGGACGGGGGCGCACCGCGGGCGATGATGAGCGGGGCCGCGACGAGGACCGCGACGCAGACGAGGAGTACGGGTGACCCAGACCGAGCCAGGCCGGCCCGAGCCCACCGGTGCGGGGACCGACCCCGCCGCCGAGCCCGAGCCCGGCCGGTCCGCGGCCACTGAGTCCGCGCCGGCCGAGTCCGCGCCGGCCGAGTCCGGCGGGTCCGCGCCAGTCGAGCCCGCACCCGCCGAGCCCGCACCCGCTGGGCCTGCACCCGCCGAGCCCGTGGCAGCCGAGCCCGCGCCCGGCCCCTCCACCGGCCGCCGAGCCCGTGGCCGCCGGCCCGAGCCCACCCTCGCCCTCGACCTGCCGCAACCCCAGGACCTGCCGGAACCCCAGGAACCCCAGGAGCCCGAGGTCGACCCCGGCGGCCTCCCCGACCTCTCCGACGACGCCGAGTTCGAAGGCGCCCTCGAATCGGTCCTCCTCGTCGTGGACACCCCCATCGCCGAGGACCAGCTGGCCGGCGTCTTCGAGCAGCCCGTGAAGCGCGTCACCCGGGCCCTCCACCGCCTGGCCACCCGGTACACCGAGCAGAACAGCGGCATCGACCTGCGTAGAATCGGTGACGGCTGGCGGTTCTACACGCGGGACCGCTTCGCGCCATTCGTGGAGAAGCTGCTGCTCGACGGGCAGCGCGCCAAGCTGACCCGGGCCGCGTTGGAGACCCTCGCGGTCATCGCCTACCGGCAGCCCGTCACCAGGGCCAGGGTCGCGGCGGTGCGCGGGGTGAACGTCGACGGCGTCATCCGGACGCTCGTCGCGCGCGGCCTGATCGCCGAGACGGGCACCGACTCCGACACGGGTGGCATCCTCTACCGCACGACCGAACTGTTCCTGGAGCGGTTGGGGCTGTCGTCGCTCGCCGACCTGCCGCCGATCGCTCCCCTGCTGCCCGAAGTGGATGCGATCGACGATGTCTGACCAGGCCAAACCCGAAGGGGTCCGACTCCAGAAGGTGCTCGCCAAAGCGGGTGTCGCCTCGCGGCGGGTCGCCGAGGAGCTGATCGAGCTGGGCCGCGTCCAGGTCGACGGCGAGGTCGTGCGCGAGCAGGGCCGCCGGATCGACCCGGAGACCGCGGTCGTGCACGTGGACGGCGTCCGCGTGCAGGTCAAGGAGGACGTGATCACGCTCGTGCTGAACAAGCCGCGCGGCGTGCTGTCCACCATGCACGACGAGCAGCACCGGCCGTGCGTCGGCGACTACCTCTCCCAGCGCAAGGAGCGCCTCTTCCACGTCGGCCGGCTGGACGCCGACACCGAGGGCCTGCTGCTGCTGACCAACGACGGCGACCTCGCGCACCGCCTGATGCACCCGTCCTACGAGGTGCCCAAGACCTACCTGGCCGAGGTGCCCGGCCCCATCCCGAAGGACCTAGGCCGCACCCTGCGCGCCGGCGTCGAGTTGGACGACGGCCCGGTCAAGGTCGACTCGTTCCGGCTGATCTCGGCCGTGCCGGGCAAGGCCCTGGTCGAGGTCGTCCTGCACGAGGGCCGCAAGCACATCGTCCGCCGCCTGCTGGAGCACGTCGGCCACCCGGTCTCCAGCCTGGTCCGCACCGCGGTGGGCGAGGTGCGCCTGGGCAACCAGCGGCCCGGCTCGATGCGCGTGCTCAACCGCCAGGAAGTCGGCTCGCTCTACAAGGCCGTCGGCCTGTAGCCACCCGACCCGACGGGGGCGAGCCCCCACCCGCCGAGCCGCCGGACGCGCCACGCGCCGGCGGCTCGGCCGTTTCGCGGTGCACCGCCCGCCCGCGCGATCACCCCGGGAGCCGCGAACCCCTGTGTTCCCCGACCGGGTGAACCCCCGCCGGGGGCGCGAACGTAGAACTCGAGGGAGCTGGAGGTTCGACACGCCCGCTCCGAACGTTCGACTCGCGGTGTCGGGGTGGAGGACACGCGGTGTGTGCGGGGAGGGGGTGCTGGGCGTCGGGTGGGTGGATCGGTTGCTCTGATGGGCTGGAAACCGCCTTGTGGCGGAGCGTATGACACGTCGGTGTTGCAAGATCACATGGTGGAGTTTTCCCGCCACTCATTGTGGTGGGGCTGTTTGCTCTCTAGATTGAGCCGGGTTGGCTGGGGTTGATCAACTGGGAAGAGGCGTTGCGCGTGCGTGCGCTCACCCGAGGAATGCTTGGCGTGGCCGGGTTCCTCGTCATCTGGGAGCTGTTCGGCCGGTCCCGGCTGGTTCCCTCGGACTACCTGCCGCCGCCGTCCGTCGTAGCGGTGGAGCTGGTGAAGTTGTTGGGCGACGAGGCATTCCTGCGCGACGTCGTCGCCACGGTGCTCGCCCTGCTCATCGCGGTGACGCTGTCGGTGGGCATCGCGGTCCCGCTCGGCCTGGTGCTGGGCAGCGCGCCGGCGGTGCGCCACGCCACCCGCGCGGTGGTGGAGTTCCTGCGGCCCATCCCGTCGGTGGCGCTGATCCCGCTGGCGATCGTGCTGCTGGGCGTGGGACCGGAGGCCAAGATCACGCTCGCGGTGTACGCGGCGATCTGGCCGATCCTGTTCAACACCGTCTACGCGCTCGACGAGCTGGACCCCCTGCTCGTCGAGACGGCCCGGGTGTTCGGCTCCGGCCGGCTGCGCGTGCTGTTCTCCGTGGCGCTGCCCAGCGCGTTGCCGTTCGTGCTCACGGGCATCCGCCTCGCCGCCACCACCAGCCTGGTGGTGCTGGTCAGCGTGGAACTGCTCGCGGGCGGCTCGGGCGGCCTCGGGCAGTTCATCATGGAGGCGCGCAGCGGCGCCGGCCGGATGGACCTGGTCCTCGCCGGGACCGTGGTCGCGGGCGTGATCGGCTACCTCGTCAACGAGGGGCTGGAGCGCGCGCAGCGCCGCTGGGTCGCCTGGAGCACGGTCACGGGAGGTCGGTCGTGAACCGGTTCGCCCAGCGGTGGGCGGTGTTCGCGGGCCTGGTCGTGGTCTGGGAACTGCTCACCTGGTACGCCGACGACACGTTCTTCCCGCGGCCCACGGTGATCGTGGCCGCGGGGTGGGAGCTGTGGTTCTCCGGTCCCGCGGAGGACCTGTTCCTGACCGACGCGGTGTTCGAGCACATGCTGCCGAGCATCGGTCGGCTGCTCGCCGGGTGGGGCATCGCCGCCGTGATCGGTGTCTCCCTCGGGCTCGCCCTCGGCCGTTCCGCG
This sequence comes from Saccharothrix syringae, assembly GCF_009498035.1. Lineage (NCBI taxonomy): Bacteria > Bacillati > Actinomycetota > Actinomycetes > Pseudonocardiales > Pseudonocardiaceae > Saccharothrix > Saccharothrix syringae. The sequence goes on along the minus strand of NZ_CP034550.1, from coordinate 8,959,290 downwards.
ACGGCCATGCAGTTCGCCGGTCCCCTGCTGACCTTCATGCGCTCGGTCCCGCCGCCGACGCTGGTGCCGGTCTTCCTGCTGCTGTTCAGCATCGGCACCCAGATGCAGCTCGCCACGATCGTGTTCGGCGTGCTGTGGCCCATCCTGCTCAACAGCGTCGACGGCGCCCGCTCCGTCGACGCCACGAAGTTCGAGACCTCGGCGGTGTTCCGCATCCCCAAGCACCAGTGGGTCCTCGGCGTGGTCCTGCCCTCCGCGGCGCCGAAGATCTTCGCCGGGCTGCGGGTTTCCCTGTCGCTGTCCCTGGTGCTCATGGTCGTCTCCGAACTGGTCGGCACCGACAACGGGATCGGGTCGCAGCTCCTGCAGGCACAGCGGGAGTTCGACTTCCCCGACATGTGGGCCGGGATCCTCCTGCTCGGAGTCCTCGGCTACGCCCTCAACACCGTGCTCCTCGCCTTCGAGCGCAAGGCCCTCGCGTGGCAGCCGAGGCAGGAGCGCACCCCCGCGACGGTGGAGGAAAAACCGTGACCGCGATGCTCGAAGTGGCCGACCTCGGCCACACCTACCAGGCGAAGGACGGCGCGCACACCGCCATCGCCGACCTCTCGTTCACCGTCGGCGCAGGCGAGCTGGTCTGCGTCGTCGGCCCGTCCGGCTGCGGCAAGTCCACGCTGCTGCGCACCATCTCGGGCCTGATCCGCCCCTCCCGCGGCGAGATCAGCCTGCACGGCAACCAGGTCCGGGGCGTGCCCGACGACCTGGCGGTGGTGTTCCAGGACTACAGCCGCTCGCTGTTCCCGTGGCTGACGGTGGTCAAGAACGTCGAGTTCCCCCTGCGCCGCAGCCTGGGCCGCGCCGAGCGCCGGGCGCGCGCGGTGGAGGCCCTGGAGTGGGTGGGACTGTCCAAAGCGCACCGCAAGTACCCGTGGCAGCTCTCCGGCGGCATGCAGCAGCGCGTGGCGATCGCGCGCGCCCTGGCCTACCGGCCCGCGCTGCTGCTGATGGACGAGCCGTTCGCGTCGGTGGACGCGCAGACCCGGTTCGAGCTGGAGGACCTGCTGCTGAAGGTCCGCACCGAGCACGACACCACCGTCCTGGTGGTGACGCACGACATCGACGAGAGCGTCTACCTGGGCGACCGGGTCCTGGTGCTGTCCACCTCGCCGGCGTCGGTGGTGGCCGACCTGAAGGTGGACCTGCCCGCGCAGCGCGACCAGATCACCACCCGCGAGTCCGACGAGTTCGTGGCGCTGCGGGCGGAGGTGGCGCGGCTGCTCAACGTCGGCAAGGCCGCCGGCGAGGTCGCGGCGCGGCGCCGGGCCAACGAGGCGCAGGCGGCGAAGTGGGCCGAGGCGGAGCGGGCGGAGGTCTCGCGCGTCGAGGCTGAGGAGCGCGCTACGACGTGAAAGATCTTCGCGTGAGGTAGGACTCGGGTAACGGGCGATCCGCGGCGCACAGGGCCTCTCAGGGGCCGCGCCGGGGGTCGCCCGTTCTCGTGCGCGGGGTCCGCCGTGCGGGTGAAACCCCGCGGGAAGGGGTTGTGCCCCAAGGGTTTCGACGAACGTCGTTGGCAACGATTCGACATCGTTTCCCGCGGGCGGGCGGGCGTGCCCGGTGGCGGCGGGGGCGTTTTCGGTTCCCTGCGGGCGAATGGGGGGTCGCGCGGGGGAGTGGGGCGGATGAATGCCTTGTGGTGCCTGAATTCCGCGCGGTGGCTCGACGCGGGAGCGGCGTCGGAATTGCGCCGGGGCGGTGTTGCGCGCGGGCGCGAATGCGGAAGGCTCGGGGGAATTGCGAATTCACGGCCGGTCGTTCGGCGGGCACCGGTCCCGCCGGTTGTCCCGCCGCCTTCGCCCCGTTCCCCGCGGAACCGGCCACCCGGATTCGGCGGGGAACGGGACGACGGCCTTCTCCCCTTGCGGCACAACGGTTCAACGACCGGTGTGACCGCTAATCGCGTGGTGTTCTTTCAAGGCCCCACGTAGTTCTGGGCGAAGTAGCCGGCCGACGAACCGGACGCGATGAGGTGCTCCAGCCGCGCCTGCCCCAACCGGCTCAGGAACGGCTCCGGCGAACGGTGGATCATGAACACCATCCACTGCGAGAACTCCTGCGCACGCCACACCCGCTGCAGGCACACCCGCGAGTACGAACGGAGCCCGCTGTCGTCGCCCGTTCGGTGGTAGGCGGTCAGGGCCGCGGCCAGCACCTCCGCGTCGTGCAGCGCGAGGTTCATCCCCTTGGCGCCCACGGGCGTGATGATGTGCGCCGCGTCGCCGAGGAGGTAGAGGCTGCCGTGGTTCATTGGTTCAACCACGTGGCTGCGCATGTCCAGGATGCGCTTCTCGATGATGCGCCCCTCGGTCAGCTTCCAGTCGGAGTCCTTGAGCGCCAACCGCTTGTGCAGTTCGGCCCACACCCGTTCGTCGGGCCAGTTGTCGACGGTGTCGTCCACCGGGACCTGGAGGTAGTAGCGCGAAACCGTAGAACTGCGGAGCATGTGACCCGCGAATCCATCCGGGTGAAGTGCGTAAATCACCTTGTGGGTGGATGGCGGTGCCTCCGCCAGGATGCTCAGCCACTCGATCCCGTGCTGGTGGCTGAACTCCTGGACCGCGCCCGCCGGGATGCTGCGCCGGGTCACGCCGTGGAACCCGTCGGCGCCCGCGATGAACGAGCACTCGAGGCGCTCCGCCGTCCCGTCGGCGTTCTTCCAGGTCAGGGCGGGTTCAGCGGTCTCGATGCCGTGCAGCTCGACGTCGGTGACGCCCCAGCGGATGTCGCCGCCGCGCTCGTCGGCGTAGTGCCGCACGAGGTCCCGCACGACCTCCTGCTGCGGGTAGATGTAGTGCGTCTGGCCGTCGTACAGGGTGGAGTAGTCCACCTCGTGCGCGACGCCGTTGACCCGGAACTCGCAGGCCCCGTGCCGATCCGCCTCCCGGAGCAACCGGTCGGCCAACCCGTGGTCGGCCAGCATCTGCACCGCGCGGTGCTCCAGCACGCCCGCGCGGGGCCTGTTCTCGATGTACTCGCGGGTGCCCTTTTCCAGCACCACGCAGGGGATTCCGGCTTCGCGGAGCAGGTTCCCCAGGGTCAACCCGGCCGGACCCGCGCCGACGATGCCCACGGCACGCCGGTTGCTCTGTACGGCCCATTCGGAGTCAAGATCGATCACCACGTACCCCAACCTCTGGACAGCCTGTGCAAAGATGCTCACCGAAGGTAGTGGATCAGCCTTCGAGTGTCGGTCGACTGGGGTCTTGTCGAGCCACCCGTGTCACTTTGAGTGGCTCAACAACGCCTCCGTCGCCCGTGCATCCTGCCCCCGCACAGTCGCCACTCCAACAGGAGATGCACCCCATGACTCGAAGAGTCGGCCTCTCGGCAAGAAGGATCTTCGGCGTTCTGTCCGCCGTCGCGCTGCTCGCCTCGGTCTCCGGCTGCGGCCTGCTCGGCGGATCCGAGGAGAAGCCCGCCGACACGGCCGCCGGATCGGGTGGAGTCGAGAAGGCCAAGATCAAGCTCGGCCTCCTGCCCATCCTCGACGTCGCGTCGGTCCACATCGCGATCAAGAAGGATTACTTCAAGCAGGAGGGCCTGGAGATCGAGGTCGTCCCCATCCAGGGTGGCGCCGCGGCCATCCCCGGTCTGATCAGCGGTGACCTCGACATCAGCTTCGGCAACTGGGTGTCGTTCATCCTCGCCGAGTCCAAAGAGGGCGCGAAGGGCGTCGGCGGCCTGAAGCTCGTCAACGACGGCTACCAGACCAAGCCCGACATGTTCCTGATCCTCGCCAAGGGCGACTCGCCGGTGAAGGCGCCCAAGGACCTCGAGGGCAAGACCATCGCGATCAACACGTTCAAGAACATCGCCGAGCTGACCGCGAAGGCGACGCTGGAAGCCAACGACGTGGACGTCGAGAAGGTGAAGTTCAAGGAACTCCCCTTCGGCGACATGGAGGCCGCCGTCCAGAACGGCTCGGTCGACGCCGCGTTCATGGTCGAGCCGTTCATCAGCCGGGCCCAGCGCACCAGCGGCCAGGTCAGCGTCCTCGACGCCGCGTCCGGCCCCACGGACGGCATCCCGATCGGCGGCTACGCCACCACCGGCAAGTTCGCCCAGGAGAACCCCAAGACCATCGCGGCGTTCCAGCGCGCGATGGCCAAGGGGCAGCGCGACGCCGCCGACCGCCCCACGGTGGAGCCGCTGCTGGTCGAGTACGCCAAGGTGGACAAGGAAACCGCGAGCCTGGTGCACTTCGGCGAGTACCCCACCTCGCTGGACGCCACCCGGTTGCAGCGGGTCGCGGAGCTGATGCGAACCTACGGCCTGCTGGAGAAGGAGTTCGACGTCAAGCCGATGCTGGTCGGCGGGTCGGGCGGCTGATCCACCAGGGGGGAGCCCGGCACCGGGCTCCCCCCGCGGGTGTTTCCCGTCCGGGTCGATGACGTGAAATAGCCGTGAACGCCGGTTAGCGATCGTTTAGCGGGCCCGGCCCCGGTCCGCGCGACAATGGTTGATTGGCAAAGTACCGGCTATCTGGTCCGAACGGCGGTATGACTCCCGGGTTTTTTCCACCAAGATCGCCCGGGTTTGCAGGGAAGTGTCGTTTAACTGGCTGGGGGGCTGGGGAGTGTGCTGACGGTGCGCGGTCACGACGACCACGCCTCCGGGGAAGCTCCGGAGCGGATTCAACTCGACGCGGGTGACGCCGGGAACGGGCGGCCACCCGACTCGGGTCCCGGCACAGGCGCCGTGCCCGCCGCAGACCGGGGCGTGTCCCGGTGGCGCCTGCGGAACTGGCGCCTGCGCAGCAAGCTCGCCGTGGTGCTCCTGGTGCCCGCGCTGAGCACGTTGACCCTCGCGGGTCTGCGGTTGAACACCCAGCTCGACGACGTCGAGCTGTTCGGCCAGGTCCAGCGGGAGCTCCAGCTCTCCGCGCAGACCGCCGCGGTCGGCGACGCGCTGCAGCTCGAACGCGACGCGGCCGTGCGGTTCGTCGCGGGCGGGCGGGCGGAGAACGCCGCCGAGCTGGTCACCCGGTCGAGCAAGGTCGACGTCGAGGTCGGCAGGCTGCGGGACGTCGCCGCGTCCACCGCCGGCATCGACGACGCGGTGCTCGGCTCGTTCCAGCGCGCGCTGCAGTCGCTGGACGGCCTCAACGCCCTGCGCAACACGGTGACCAACACCCGGTACCCCGACGTCTCCGTCCACACCGCGTACGGCCAGATCCTCGCCGCGGTCTCCCAGGTCCACCGCGCCACCGCGAGCAGCCTGAGCAACGAGACGATCACCCCGCTCTCGGGTGCCAACCTCGCGCTCTACAGCGCGAAGGAGCAGCTGTCGCAGCAGAACGCGATCCTGCTGTCCACCGCGGAGCGCGGCGAGTTCGCGCCCGGCCAGGCCAACGCGCTGCGCGCGGCCCAGTCCCGGTTGGACGCCGCGCTCACCGACTTCGCCAACACCGCGAGCCAGGACAACCGCCAGCTGCTGGCCGACACCGTGTCGGGTCCCGCCGTGGACGGCCGCAACCGGCTGGTGCAGCTGTCCCTGGTGCAGCAGACCGAGGGCAGCCGGATCACCATCGAGCCCGACCAGGTGCTGACGCTGGGCGAGGAGACCGCCGCCCTGCTGCGCACGGTCGCGCAGAACATCGAGCGCCAGGCCGACGCCGCCGCGGTCGACCTGACCGAGCAGGCCCGCGCCGCCGCCTGGCGCGACGCGGCCCTGGTGGCCGTGGCGCTGGTCATCGCCTTCGCCCTCATGGCCTTCGTGGCCCGCTCCATGCTGACGCCGCTGCGCGTGCTGCGCCGCACCGCCCTGGACGTGGCCCGCAACCGGCTGCCCGACGCCATCAAGCGCATCCGCCAGCACCGCGACCCCGAGCGGGCCGCGGAGGAGGCGCTGGTGCCCGTGCCGATCCACACCACCGAAGAGGTCGGCCAGGTGGCGCGCGCGTTCGACGCCGTGCAGCGCGAAGCCGTCCGCCTCGCGGTCGAGCAGGTGGCGCTGCGCGCGAACGTCAACGACATGTTCATCAACCTGTCCCGGCGCTCGCAGGCGCTGGTCGAGCGGCAGATCACCGTCATCGACCGGCTGGAGCAGGACGAGCAGGACCCCGACCAGCTGGCCAGCCTGTTCGAGCTGGACCACCTGGCCACCCAGATGCGCCGCAACAGCGAGAACCTGCTGGTGCTCTCCGGCACCACGGTCAACCGCCGCGTCACCCGGCCGGTGCCGATCTCCGAGGTGCTGGGCGCCGCGGTGTCGGAGGTCGAGAAGTACGCGCGCATCCAGATCGCGCCCGCGCCGGAGCTGAAGATCCAGGGCCGCGTGGTCAACGACCTCGCGCACCTCATCGCCGAGCTGCTGGACAACGCGACCGCGTTCTCCAAGCCCACCACCAAGGTCACCGTGCGGGCCATAGAGACCCGGCGCGGCGAGGTGTCCATCCGCATCCACGACCGCGGCGTCGGCATGCAGGAGCAGGACGTCGTCGAGGCCAACACCAAGCTCGCCGACCCGCCCGAGGTCGACGTGTCGGTGGCCCGCGAGATGGGCCTCTACGTGGTCGGCCAGCTGGCCAAGCGCCACAACATCCGGGTCACCCTGAGCAACAACGACGACATAGAGGGTGGCGTCACCGCGCAGGTCGTCCTGCCGGTGGACCTGCTGCACCGCGGTCCCGAGCCGCTGACCGCGCGCCCCGCCCCGGCCGCGCTGCCGCCGCGCCCGGCCAACCTGGAGCTGGAGGACAGCGGGGTCGGCGTGCTGGCCGGCGTGCCCAAGTGGACGCCGGACGCCACGCCCAACGGCTACGCCCCGCCCGCGCCGCCCGCCGCGGTGCCGCCGGTCGTGCACACCCACGAGGCCGAGCCCAACGGGTTCTTCGAGGTCGAGCAGACGCCGGCGACCGACCTGTTCACCGCCACGGTGGCCGAGACGGTGCCGCCCGCGGACGGTGAGCGGATCGACTACTCCTACCCGCCCGCCGCCGCCGCGGCTGCCCCCGTGAAGCCCGCGCCGGTCGTCGAGGAGGACGACGCCTCGACCCAGCGCCTGCCGATCTACGAGGACGTGTTGTCCCGCTGGTTCCAGGGCGGCGAGGCCGCCGAGGCGCCGGTGCGCGGTGACCTGGGTGCCACCGCCCCGCCGGAGTCCGCCGCCGAGAAGACGATGTTCGCCGACCGCGTCGAGCTGATGGCGGACCCGGTCGCGGGCGCGCCCGCCGACGGCGCCCCGGCCGCGTCCGGCTCGACCGCGTCGGAGCAGACCGTGTTCGCCGACCGCGCCGAGCTCGTCGAGGACCGGGAACCGGCACCGCTGCCCCGGCCCACGCCGCCCGCGCCGCGCGGTTCCACCGCGGCGGGCCTGCCCAAGCGGGAGCCCGCGCCGTCGCCGATCCCGTCCTCGGGCAACGGCGGCTGGGGCTCGGGCGACGACGGCTGGTCGGCCGCCAACAAGCTGCTCAAGGCACCGGTGGACGACACCACGACCGCGGGCCTGCCCAAGCGCGTGCCCAAGGCGCGCCTGGTGCCCGGTTCGCTCACCGCGCCCTCCCCCCGGGCGTCGGCACCGGCGGCCGGGGCACCGGCCTCGCCGTCGACCACCGGCACGATGCCCTCGGGCCTCGCCACGGCCGCGCCGCCGCGCCGCTCGGCGGACCGCCTGCGGCAGCGTTTCGCCACCTACCAGCGCGGCGTGCAGATGGCCCGCGAGTCCGGTGACGACAGCGGACTGCCCTGGGAGGGCTTGTCGTTCGGCAACGCAGACAACAAGGAGCAGAAGTGACCACCGCAGCCGAAGAACTGGACAACTTCAGTTGGCTGGTCGACGACTTCGTCAGCAGGGTCGCGGGCGTCGCGCACGCGATCGTGGTCTCCGCGGACGGCCTGCTGCTGGCGTCCTCGTCGCGGTTGCCCATCGACCGCGCCGAGCAGCTGGCGGCCGTCGCCTCCGGCCTGGTCAGCCTCAACCTCGGCGCCGCGCGCTGCTTCGAGGCGGGCGACGTCAAGCAGACCGTGGTCGAGATGGAGCGCGGCTACCTGTTCCTGATGTCCATCAGCGACGGGTCCTGCCTGGCCGTGCTGGCCGCGCCGAACTGCGACATCGGCCTGATCGGCTACGCCATGACGCGGCTGGTCGAGCGGGTCGGCGTGCAGCTCACCCCGGAGATCCGGTCGCAGCTGCACGTCGCGATGCGCGGCTGACCTCCTACTAAGGAAAGCGGAGCAACATGAGCGGTGGCGTTCCCGGGCGGCCGGGGTCGCCCGCGGTGAGCCCGGCCGTCGTGTCGACGAAGATCGTCGTGGCGGGCGGGTTCGGCGTCGGCAAGACGACGTTCGTGGGGTCGGTGTCGGAGATCGTGCCGCTGACCACCGAAGCGGTGATGACCGAGGCCAGCGTCGGCGTGGACGACCTGTCGGGCACCCCGAACAAGGTCACCACCACGGTGGCCATGGACTTCGGGCGCGTGTCGCTGGACCAGGAGCTGATCCTGTACCTGTTCGGCACGCCCGGCCAGCACCGGTTCTGGTTCATGTGGGACGACCTGGTGCGCGGTGCCATCGGCGCCGTGGTGCTGGTCGACACCCGCAGGCTGTCCGACGCGTTCGCCTCGATCGACTTCTTCGAGGACCGCGAGCTGCCCTACATCGTGGGCGTGAACTGCTTCGACGGGCTGCTGCACCACCGCATCGAGGACATCCGGGAGGCGCTGACGATCGACGCGTCGGTGCCGATCGTGCCCTGCGACGCGCGCAACCGGCAGTCGACCAAGCAGACGCTGATCACGCTGGTGCAGCACGCGATGCGGCAGCCGACGTTCGCCTAGCACGACCCCTGGCGGGCCGCGGCCGGAAAACCGGTCGCGGCCCGTCGGCGTGCCCGGCCACACTCGGGCGGGTGCCCGACGACGCGAGCGACCCGTACGCGACCCACTACGACGCCATCAACGAGTGGGGTCCGTCCGACGACTTCTACCTGGACCTGGTGCTCTCCGCCGACGCGGTGCTCGACGTCGGCTGCGGCACCGGCGCGCTGCTCGCCGCGGCGCGCGCGGCCGGCCACCCCGGCCGCCTCGTGGGGCTCGACCCCGACCCGGCGATGCTGGCCCTGGCCCGCCGGTACGCCGACGTGGAGTGGGTGGCCGGCCACCTGGGCGCGGTCGCCTTCGACGGCGAGTTCGACCTGGTCGTGATGGCCGGGCACGTGTTCCAGGTGTTCCTCACCGACGACGAGGTGCGCGGGCAGTTCACCGCCGTGCGCCGCGCCCTGCGGCCGGGCGGCCGGTACGCGTTCGAGACCCGCAACCCCGGCGCGCGGGCCTGGGAGCGCTGGACCCCCGAGCACGGCACGGACGTCGTCGGCGAGCACGGGGAGCCCGTGCGCGTGGAGCACCGCGTGGAGAGCGTGGTCGACGGGCTGGTGCGGTTGAGCGAGACCTACCGCGGCCCGGACTGGCCGGAGCCGAGGGTCGAGTGGGCGACGCTGCGGTTCACCACCGCCGAGCAGGTCGACGCGCTGCTCGCCGAGACCGGCTTCGAGGTGCTGGAGCGCCACGGGTCCTGGGACCGCGGCCCGTTCACCGCCACCAGCCGGGAGATCATCACGATCGCACGACCAGGTCCGCGCCCGGCCACCGGCCGTCGCTGACCACCAGCGCGCCGGTCGCCCGCACCAGCGGCAGGGTGCCGGCCAGGGCCCGGTGCGCCAGCGCCTCCCGCGGCGGCTCCACCGGCGCCACGCCGTGCAGCACGTGCCGCTCCACCACGGACAGCTCCGGCAGGGCGCAGGTGAAGCCGTGCAGCAGCCGGCGCACGCCCATGTCCGCCAGCGTGGTCAGGTTGTCCTCCACCACGTCCGGGTCCGCGCTCAGCCCGCCCGCGGCCAGCCCGAGCCACAGCCGCTGCGGCGGCAGGCCGGAGGTGCGCAGCGCGTCGGCCACCGGCGCGGTCAGGTCCGGGTCGCGCGACTGGTCCGGCGACAGCGACACCAGCACCGGCAGCCCCTCCTGCGCGGCGAAGGCGCACGCCTCGTCCAGCACCCACTCGGACAGCTGCCCGCCCAGGCCCGCCTCGTCGGCCAGGCGCAAGCAGTCCTCGTGGGACACCGGGCCGCGGTCGCCGTCCTCCCAGCGCAGCCGGGCGGCCGCCGCGACGCGCTCGCCGTCCCGCTCCACCGGCAGGTAGTCGATGTTGACGCCACCGCCGGCGAGCGCGTCCGCCAGCGCCGCGGCCAGTGCCAGCCGGTCCCGCTCGCGGGCGTCCAGCGCCTCGTCGTAGACGGCCCACTGGCCCTTGCCGCAGCGCTCGGCGCGGCGCAGCGTGCTGTGCGCCCGGCGCAGCAGCGCCATCGCGTCCGCGCCGCGCGCCGTGCGCGCGAAACCCATGCCCGCCGACACCGCGACCCGGCGGCCCGCCAGCTCCAGCGGCCGGCCCAGCGCGGCCCGGATCCCCGCGGCCAGCGACGGGATGGCGGGCTCGCCCTCCAGCAGGACGACGAACTCGTCGCCGCCCAGCCGCGCCACGGTCGCGCCCCGGCCGGCGAGCACCGCGGTCAGCCGCCGCGCCACCGCCCTCAGCAGCCCGTCGCCCGCCTCGTAGCCCAGGCCGTCGTTGACCGCGCCCACGCCGTCGACGTCGAGGTAGCACAGGGTGGCCGCGCCCTGCCTGCCCAGCACGCGCTCCAGCTCCGGCAGGAAGCTCTGCCGGTTGGGCAGCCCGGTCAGCACGTCGTGCAGGGCCTGGTGGCGCAGGTACTCGCGCAGCACGCGCTGCTCGGTGGTGTCCTCGACGACGGCGACGTGGTACTTGGGCCGCCCGTCGGTGTCGCGCACCACGGAGAGGGACACGTTCGTCCACATCGGATCGCCGTCGGGCCCGGTGAACCGGCGCTCGGCGCGGAAGACGTCCTCTTCGGACAGCAGCGTGCGCCGCTGGTCCGCGCGCAGCGCCGCCAGGTCCTCGTCGGTGAACGGCGCGCGGCGGTCGCCGCCGGGCCGCAGCATCGCCACCAGCGCCGGGTTGGCCTCCAGCACCGCGCCGTCGGCGTCGAAGATCGCGATGCCCACCGCGGAGCTGGCGAACACCTGCCGGAACCGCGCCTCGCTGTCGTGCAGGTCGTGCCGGGTCCGCTCCAGCGCGGCCAGCAGCGAGGACCGCACCTCCTCCTGCTCGGCGAAGACCTGCCCGCGCACCGCGTCCACGTACCCGGCCGCGACCGCGCCGAGCAGCGCGGTGACGCGGACCGGGTCGCCGTCCAGCAGCCGGCCCAGCACCTCGACGGTGCGCTGGAGGCTGTGCGGCCCGGTGAACCGCGCCGCCACCAGCCACTCGCCGACGGCGGCGCCGGGGTCCGGGTCGAACGGCTCGCCGGCGAGCAGCCGGGCCAGGTGGGCCAGGTGCCGCTCCAGGTGCTCGCGGATGCGGGCGCGCGCCATCGGCGCGTACGCGGTGCCGCTCAGCGCCCTGGTCCAGACCTCGGCCGGGTCGGGGCGCGGTGCGGCGGGGGCGTCGCCCTCGGCGCGGGCGGGGTCACCGGACTGGGTCATGTCGGCGGTGCGCCTCAGGGTTTGCGGCCGACGACCGCGTAGAGGTTCGCGCGGCCCGGGTCGGCAGGCACGTCCTCGGGCGACTCGGGCCTCCACTGCGGGGTGAACACCAGGCCGGGCGGGACGACGTCGAAGCCGTCCACCATCCGCAGCACCTGGGCGCGGGTGCGGGGGGTGATGGGTTCGGCGGTCTGCCGGAAGATGTCCGCGCCCGCCGCCATCGCCCGCGGCATCCGGTCGGGCGTGAAGTGGGACAGGGCCAGGTAGCTGCCCGACGGGAGCGCGTCCCGGTAGCGGGCCAGCAGGCCCCACGGGTCGTCGGAGTCGGGGATGAACTGCAGGACGCCCACGGCCAGCAGCCCCACCGGCCGGTCGGGGTCCAGCAGCCGCCGGGTCTCCGGGTGGCCGAGCACGGCCGCCGGGTCGCGCAGGTCGGCCTGGACGGCGGTGGCGCGCGGGTTGCCCACCAGCAGGGCCCTGGCGTGCGTGACGGCGACCGGTTCGACGTCGACGTAGACCACGCGGCAGGAGGGCTCGACCTCCTGGGCCACCTCGTGCACGTTGCCGACGGTCGGGATGCCCGAGCCGAGGTCGAGGAACTGGCGGATGCCCGCCTCCACCAGGGCGAGCACGGCGCGGCGCAGGTAGGAGCGGTTGAGCCGGGCCATCTCGCGCACCGGGAGGACCCGGACCAGCTCTTCGGCGGTGGCGCGGTCGGCGGCGAAGTTGTGGCCGCCGCCGAGGAGGTAGTCGTAGATGCGCGCGGAACTCGGGAGGCTGATGTCGATCCCGTCCGGGGACCAGCCGGTGCGCTCGCTCACGGTGCACCTCCCGGGTGATGGCTCGACCGCCGGTCAACCCCGTCGGCCCGACCACCCTACTGGCGAACTCCATCCGCCGAACGGGGTACGAACCCTTATCACTCGTTCGTGGAAGTTCTATCGAGAGCGGATGAAATCGTCGCCGGAGCGGGTGAAACCGCGCGCACGCACTTCAGCCCGGGCCCGGCCCCGCCGAGCCGGAAGCGCCCCGTCACGGGCGGGCAGGCGCCCGTGACGGGGCTACACGCAAACCCAGTCCGTGACCACGGTGGTGCCGTCCACGACGCAGCGGAACCGCACCGGTCCCGGGGGCGGCGGCCCGAGCAGGAACATGCCCAGCTCGTCCAGCTCCACCTCCGCCACCGGCCCGGTCGCGGTCAGCAGCTCGACCCGCCCGGGCCGCGCCGGCAGCACCTGCCCGGCCACGCCCGCCGCGGTCACCTCGACCTGCACCGAGACGCCCTCGGCGTCGAACACGAGCTGCCGCGCGGTCGACGTGCTGCGCGCGCGCACCGCGAGCTCCGCGTCCAGGATCGAGTCGTAGCTGGTCAGGGCCCTCAGCTCGGCGTCGACGGTGCGCCACGTGTAGGCCGCGCGCGCCGCCTCCAGGACGTGCGCGGGCACGTCCCGCTCCTCCGCCAACGCCGCCTTCAGGTCCCGCAGCAGCTCCTCATCGCTTTCCCACGCCTGATCGCCCCTCAACACCGAGCACACCTCCTCCGCCCACCCGCCTCGGTTTGACCAGGCGGAACACCGCGGGAGTTCGCCGCAGCTTGTCCAGGCACCTGCTCCTGGTGGGCCCGATGCTGCCCACCGGCATGTCCAGCCGCTCGCCGACCGACGCGTAGCTCGGCGGCGGGTCCACCAGCAGCGCGGCCAGCAGCTCGCGGCACTGCTCGGGCAGCGACCGGAACCCGTCGCGCAGGGCCTGGAGCCGCTGGGCGGTCTCCAGCTCCTCGTCCAGCTCGGCCTCCGCGTCCACGGGGCTCGCCGGCTCCTCCTCGGACTGCGGGTCGAACGGCTGCACGCGCTGCTGCATCCGCAGCATCCGCAGGCACTCGTTGCGGGTGGTCGTGGCGATCCACCCCGGCAGCGCGTCCGCGTCCCGCAGCCTGCCGATCTGCTCGACCAGGCGCAGCCACACCGTCTGGTTGACGTCCGCGGCGTCCGCGGGCCGCAGCCGGTGCCGGTTGACCACCGACACCACCAGCGGCGTGAAGCGGGCGACGATCTCGTCCCACGCGCGCTGGTCGCCGTCCGCCGCCGCGCCCACCAGCGCGCCGATCGTGGCTGCAGGGGTCACGTCCCCTCCTCGGGTCCCGGGGGTGCCGCACCCCCGACCGGGCGTGCACCGGCGCGGACCCCGGCCGGGTCTCGGACTTCGCGTTCGTCGCTACCACACACTAGGGAGCACCGACCTGAGCGCCAGATACCGCCTATTCCACGTAGACACCGTAACCGGGGAAGAACTCCGGCTGCCCGGCGATCAGCTGGTCGCGCGCCTGCGCCGCGGTCACCGCGGACTCGGTCATGGTCGCGGCGATCCGGCCCGCCACGTGCGGCGCGGCGAACGAGGTGCCCAGCCAGTAGGCGAACCGGTCGTAGACCTCCTCCGGCTGGCCGGGCAGCACCCACCGGCCCTTGAGGAACGTGCTGGTCCGGTTGCCGACCGCGCACGCGTCCACCCAGTGGCCGTGGTTGGAGTAGCAGGCGGGGGACAGGGTGCCGTCGCGCTCCTGGGCGAGCGCGGCCACCGCCGTCACCCGCGGCAGGGCGGCGGGCCAGCTCGGCCGGGCCGTGCCCTGGTTGCCCGCGGAGGCGACCACCACCACGTCCTCGGGCAGCCGCTCGACGGCCCGGCGGACGGGCTCGGGCGCGACGTCGTCCAGGGTGAAGCAGCCCAGCGAGATGTTGACGACCTGCACGCGCGGCTCGTCGAACGACGACAGCGCCTGCGCGAACTCCTCCTCGGTGCCCAGGCCCACCGGGCTGAGCGCCCGCTCCGGGTCGAACCGCGCGCCCGGCGCGGCCTGCCGCACCACGCCCGCCACGAACGTGCCGTGCCCGCCCTCCAGGGCGAACACGTCGTCGTGGGCGTAGGCGGCGTCCACCTCGTCCGGCCGGGGCAGGAACGCGTCGCGCAGCCACCGCGGGTGGTCGGCCGAGGCGGTCCGCGAGATGCCCGTGTCGAGGATGCCGACGGTCACGCCCTTGCCGAGCCCCTCCCGCTCCACGGCCGGGTCGGCGATCGGGTCGGCCGCGCGCGGCGGCTGGCCGGGGTGGCCGTGCATGTTGCCGCCGTGCCCGAACACCACGTGGTGCGGCTGCACCACCGGCGTGCGCTCGCCGGGCCACTGCGCCGGGTCGCGCAGCAGCCGCACGATCCGGGGCACGTCCTCGGCGTTGGCCGGCGGCAGCAGCAACCTGGTCATGCCGGCGAAGTCCTTGCCGCGCTCGTTGCCGATGTTGTTCTGCGCGAGCTTGCGGGCCACCCGGTCGGTGTCCTGCGGGATCGTCAGGATCTCGCGCGCCACGTAGACGAACTCGCGGCCGCGCTCCGGGTGGAGGCGGAACTCCTTGTGCTCCCTGATCGCTTGCTCGAAGGCCTGGCGGTAGAGCTCCGAACGATCGACTGGTTGGGACACCACGGCCTCACAGGAGTGGGTGGGTAGGGTGGTGTGAGCTTGATCAAGCTACCACAGCGGACCGCGTCGGCACCCTGGGTAATAAGGCCCTGGTGACACGCCGGTAATAAGGTGGTCACGTGGCCGTGGTTACCGCCGCCGCAGCGCTGGAGGCCCGGCAGCGGGATCCGCGCGCGGCCGTCGAGATGGGTCGGTCCGCGTTGCGCGCGGCCCGGTCGGCGGGGGACGCGCGGGAGGCGTCGACCGCCGAGCGCGCGATCGGGCTGTCGCTGCGGGAGCTGCACGACTTCGACGGCGCGCTGCGGCACCTGCGCTCCGCCGTGCGGATCGCCGAGCGGGCCGGTTCGGCGCGGCTGGCGGCGCTGGCGCGGGTCAGCCTGGCGTTCGTGCTGTCCAACACCGGGCGGCACGCGCAGGCGCTGCGCGCGGTCAACGCCGCTCTGGAGGAGCTGGACGGCGGCGACGCCGACATCGCCCGCATGCAGCGCGGCCTGGTGCTGCACTACCTGTGCCGCTACGACGAGGCGCAGCGCGAGTACAACCGCTCCATCGACGCGGCCCGCCGCACCGGCGACAAGCTCGGCGAGGCACGTGCCCGCAACAACCGCGGCCTGCTGCGCGCCTACACCGGCGGCCTGCGCGCGGCCGACGAGGACTTCGACCGGGCCGCCGCGCTCTACCGCGACCTGGGCCTGGAGCTGGCGGTGGCCGACGTGCGGTGGAACGCGGGCATCTCCGCGTCCCGGGCGGGCGACGTGCCGCGGGCGCTGACCATGTTCGCCGAGGCCGAGCGCGAGTACCGGCGGCTGGAGGTGCCGCGCCCGGCGCTGCTGATCAACCGGCTGGAGCTGCTGGTGTCGGTGCCGCTGCTGGAGGAGGCGCGGGCGGCCGCCGACCGGGCGCTGGAGGAACTGGGCGACGACCTGGTGCTGGCCCGCTCCGAGGCCGTGTTCTACCGGGCCCGCATCGCCCTGATGGAGGACGACCTGGACCGGGCCGCGGAGCTGGCGGTGGCCGCGCGGCGCGGGTTCCGGCGCGAGAAGCGCGAGGTGTGGGCGGTGGGCGCGCGGCACCTGGAGCTGCGCGCGGCCTACCTGAGCGGGCGGCGCGACCGGGCACTGGTGACCGCGCTGACCCGGGTCGCGTCCCGGCTGGACGCCCTGGGCAGGCGGATGGCCGCCCTGGAGGCGCGGGTCGACGCGGCGCTGGTGGCCCGCGACCTCGGCGACCGGCGGCGCGCGGTGGCGGAGCTGGCCGTGGCCGGCGCGGCCCGGCGCGGCGCCGGACCCGCGGCGCACCGCGTGCAGGGCTGGTACGCCGAGGCGCTGCGGCGCGACCTGGAGGGCAACGCGCGGGGCGCGCAGAGCGCGCTGCGGCGGGGCCTGCGGCTGCTCGACGAGTACCGGGTGTCGCTGGGCGCGGTCGAGCTGCGGGCGCTCAGCGGCGCGCAGGGCAAGGCGCTGGCGCTGGAGGGCCTGCGGTCGGCGGTGGCGTCCGGGCACGCCGCGCGGGTGCTGTCGTGGGCCGAGGCGTGGCGGGCGGGCGCCCTGCGGATGACGCCCGCCCGGCCGCCGGAGGACTCCGGCCTGGCCGACGCGCTGGCCGAGCTGCGCGCGGTGACCGCCGACCTGGAGGCCGCGCTGCTGGCGGGCAAGCCCGTGGCGGCCCTGCGGCAGCGGCGGGTGCGCGGCGAGCAGCGGGTGCGCGACCTGACCAGGCAGGCCAGCGGCGGCGGCGCGGTGTTCGAGCCCTCCGCCGTGCGCGACCTGGCCGCCGCCCTCGGCTCGTCGGCGCTCGTGGAGTACATCGACTACGACGGCGCGCTGCTGGCCGTGGTCGTCGCCGGCGGCCGCACCTCCCTGCACCACCTCGGCCCGCTCGACGGCGCGCTGCGCGAGGTCCGGCTGCTGCGCTTCGCCCTGCACCGCCTGGTCACCCTGCCCGAGCACCTGGACCGGACGGCCGTGCGCGCCGGCGCCGACCACGCCGCCGGCCTGCTGGAGGCCCGGCTGCTCGCCCCCCTGCGCCGCCGCCTCGACTCCCGCCCCCTGGTCCTGGCACCCACCGGCCTGCTCGGCGGCCTGCCGTGGTCGGCGCTGCCGGGCTTCCGGGGCCGGTCCGTCGTGGTCGCCCCCTCCGCCACCGTCTGGCTGCGCGC
Source organism: Saccharothrix syringae (assembly GCF_009498035.1). NCBI lineage: Bacteria > Bacillati > Actinomycetota > Actinomycetes > Pseudonocardiales > Pseudonocardiaceae > Saccharothrix > Saccharothrix syringae. The sequence continues at coordinate 8,942,112 of NZ_CP034550.1, read as the reverse complement.
CCACACCGCACCCGCCCCCGCTTCCCCGCCCACCCCCACCTCCCCACCGCCCGCCTCTCCCGGCCGCCAGGCCCCTTCCCCTTCCGCCCTCCCCACTCCTCCCTCTTCCCCACCCCCTTCCCCTCCCGCTTCCGGTCGGGTGGTCCTGGCGGCCGGCCCGAGGCTGCCCGCCGCCCCCGCCGAGATCACCGCCATCACCCCCCTGACCGGTGCGGCGTCCGTGCTGGTGGGCGCCGACGCCACGGTCGACGCGGTGGCCGCGGCCATGGACGGCGCGTCCCTGGCCCACATCGCCGCGCACGGCTCGTTCCGCGCCGACAACCCGCTGTTCTCCGCCCTGGAACTGGCCGACGGCCCGCTCACCGTCTACGACCTGGAACAACTCCGCACCCCACCCGCCCGGGTGGTGCTGTCCGCCTGCGACTCGGGCCTGTCGGCGGTGCGCCCCGGCGACGAGCTGATGGGCTTCACCGCCGCCCTCCTGGGCCTGGGCACCCGCACCCTGATCGCCCCGGTGGTCCCCGTCCCCGCCGAGGTGACCACCCCGCTCATGGTCGACCTGCACCGCCACCTGGGCGCCGGCGACCCACCGGCCGTGGCCCTGGCCCGCGCCCAGGAAGCCCACCGCGAAGCCGGCGACGCCGCCTTCGCCGCCGCCGCCGGCTTCCTCTGCTACGGCGCCTGACCCCCGCGTGTCCTCCACCCCGACACCGCGTGTCCTCCACTCGGACACCGCGAGCCGACCGCTCAACACCCGAACGTCGAACTCGGGGGTCCCGAAGGTTCGACACGCGGGGTCCGGAGGTTCGACTCGCGCGAGTCGAACGTCCCGGACCGTCGTGTCGAACGTTCAGACCCCCTGAGTTCCACGTTCGGGTCGGGTGGGCACGGGGGTTTGGCCGAGGGGCGAGGGGGAGCGGCCGGAGTAGGTTGGCCGCGTGGACGCACGCGAGATGCTGGCCGTGGCGGTGGCGGAAGCCCGCGCGGGCCTGGCCGAGGGCGGCATACCGATCGGCGCGGCGCTGTTCTCCGCCGACGGCGGGCTGCTGGGGCGCGGGCACAACCGCCGGGTCCAGGACGGCGACGCCTCCACCCACGCCGAGACCGCCGCGTTCCGCGACGCCGGCCGCCGGCCGGGCTACCGCGACACGGTCATGGTCACCACGCTGTCACCCTGCTGGTACTGCAGCGGCCTGGTCCGCCAGTTCGGGATACCCCACGTGGTGATCGGCGAGGCCCGGACGTTCCACGGCGGTCACGACTGGCTGGCCGAGCACGGCGTGCGCATCACGCTGCTCGACGACCCGGGGTGCGCGGGGATGATGGCGGAGTTCATCGCGGCCAGGCCCGAGCTGTGGTTCGAGGACATCGGCCAGAATTAATGCGGGCGTGGCGCGCGGACATGATCTCGTCACGGAGCGTCGTCACCATCGACGGGCATGGAACAGTGGCACGTCGGTGACTGCCTGGTGCTGGACGAGGGCGCGATGGCCGTGGAGGTGCCCGCCAGCTGGGGCGCGGAGGTGAGCCACCAGCTGCGCTCCGCCGGGCCGCTCGGCCCGATCCTCGCCATCCCCGGCCCGCGGCTGCGGTGGCTGTTCCTGGTCCGGCCGGAGCCCGACCCGGAACCGCCGCACGTCCTGCCCCCGGACGTGCGCTACTGGCGGGGCCCCGGCCGCGTCCCGGCCAGGGAGTCCCGCTGGGTGGTGGCCCCGGCGGGCGCACTGCCCCCGGTGGGGGCGGTGCGCTGCGCCATCAGGACCGTCCGCCGGTTCCGCTAGAACCGACCCAGTGCCTCGTCGAGCGACTCGACCACGGTGAAGACCGAGTCCAGCCCGGTCGCCTGGATGGGGCGCAGGGTCGCCCGGCTCGTGGCCACGAGCAGCAGCGACACGCCCAGCGAGGACGCCCGCTGGTTGCCCACGACCAGCGCCTCCAGGCCGGCCGAGCCCAGGAACCGCACTCCGCCGAGGTCGACGACCACCCCTCGCACGTTCTCGACCAGGTGCTCCTTCAGCGGCCTGGCCAGCTCGTCCGCGCTGCTGGTGTCCAACTCGCCGGACACGTGCAGCACCACCACGCCGTCCGCCGGTCGGTCGACCCGCACGGAAGCGAGCGTCGCCGCGGGTTCTGGCACGCCCGTTCTCCTCTCGTTCACCGCCGCCGGGTGCGGCGCGTACTCCACGGTAGTCCTCAACGGGCGTCGTCGACCGTCTCGGCCACCACCAGGTCAACCAGCTCACGGGCATCGGGCGAGGCGCCGAACGCCCGCCGCTGCCTGGCGGCGCCGCTGCCGTGCCCGCGCAACCACTCCAGGTGCCCCTCCACGGTGCCCAGCGCGTCCGCGTCGCGCAACGCGGGGGCGCACCACCGCGCCAGTTCCAGGGCCAGTTCGCGCGCCGGCGCCAGGTGACCGTTCCGCGGGTCCACGGCCAACCCGTCCACGCCGTCGCGCGAGGCACGCCAGTAGGCGGCGCGCAGCAGCAGTTCGTCCACCGGCTCGGCGTCGTCCGACTCGGCGGCGGTGCGGGCGAAAGCCCTGATCAGCTCGGCGATGACCACGGCCTCGCGGGCGGTCAGCGGTACGTCGGTCACCCGCACCTCCACCGTCGGGTGGTTCGCGGACGGCCGGACGTCCCAGTAGACCATGCCGCTGTCCAGCAGCACCTCGGTGGCCTCCAGCGCCGCCACCACCCGGTCGTACTCCTCGGCCGACGCCAGGTGCGGCGGGGGACCGCTGATCGGCCAGCGCGACCACACGATCGAGCGCCAGCTCGCGTACCCGGTGTCCTCGGCCTGCTCGATCGGCGAGTTCGCGCTCAGCGCCAGCAGCGTCGGCAGCCACGGCCGCAGCGCGTTGGAGATCCGCACCGCCGTGTCCCGGTCCGGCACGCCCACGTGGACGTGCATGCCGCACACCCCGGAGCCGCCGATCATCTTGCGGTGGGAGTACTCCATCAGCCGGTAGCGGCGGTCGTCCGTGCCCGGCGGCGGACCCGCCGTGCCGATCGGCGGCACCGACGACGCCATCAGCCGGCACCCCGCCGCGTGCGCGGCCTTGGCCAGGTGCGTGCGACCGAGCAGGACCTGCTCGAACAGCTCGTCGGTGGACTCGCACACCGGCGTGGCCACCTCGATCTGGAACGGCGTCAGCTCGCGCTGCACGTCGAGCACCGCCCCGGCGTGCTGCTGGACCGACTCGGCCAACGGGACGGGACGGCGCGATTCGGGGTCGACGAGCAGGAACTCCTGCTCGACCCCGACGGTCCACGGCTGCCTCATGCCCGCACCCATACCCGATCGGCGCATGATCCAATCATCGTGTTTGGCCGACTTTTGCGCGGGAACCTGCGCGGGGTGAGACTCCGGCGCAGCGACCCGAACGGCCCCGGCTGGCACCGCCGGGCGCGGGGACGCGGTTTCAGCTACACCGACGCCGACGGCGCGCCCCTCGACGCGGAGTCGGTCGAGCGGGTCAAGGCGCTCGTCATCCCGCCGGCCTGGCGCGACGTGTGGGTGTGCCCACACCCCAACGGGCACATCCAGGCGGTCGGCACCGACTCCGCCGGGCGGCGGCAGTACCTCTACCACGAGCGGTGGCGGCAGGACCGGGACGAGGAGAAGCACGAGCGGGTGCTGGACCTGGCGCCGTCGCTGCCGGCGTTCCGGGCGGAGGTCCAGCGCGAGCTGGAGGCCGGCGGCCGCTCGCGGCGCAAGGTGCTGGCGGTGGCGCTCAGCGTGCTGGACAAGGGCGTGTTCCGGGTCGGCGGCGAGACGTACGTGACGGACAACGGGACGCACGGCGTGGCGACGCTGCTGTGCTCGCACGTGGCGGTGCGGCGGTCCGGGGTGGATTTCTGCTACCCGGCCAAGGGCGGGATCGAGTTCACCACCGAGGTGGAGGACCCGGTGCTGGCGCGGGCGGTGCGGTCGCTGCTGCGGGGGCGGACCGGGAGCGGCGAGCGGCTGCTGGTCGACGAGGGCGGGGGCGAGGTCTCGTCGGACGACATCAACGAGCGGTTCAAGGAGCTGGTCGGGGGCGAGTACTCGGTGAAGGACCTGCGGACGTGGCACGCGACGGTGCTCGCGGCGGCGGCGTTCGCGCGGGAGGGGGTGCCGGGGACGAAGACCGCGGCGAAGCGGGTGGAGGCGGGGGTGATGCGGGAGGTGTCGGAGCACCTGGGGAACACGCCGGCGGTGGCCCGGAAGTCCTACGTCGACCCGCGGGTGGTGGAGCTGTGGCGGGGCGGCGTGGTGATCAGGCCGAAGTCGGCTGATCGTGAGACAGTGGAGAAGGCTGTGTGGTCGCTGTTGCGGCGGAAGAAGAAGCGGAAGAAGGGGTAGTGGGGCGGGCCGTGGACACGATCGGGTGATCATCGGCTGGATGTGTACGTAAACGGGGGGTTCGCGACTCGGTTGAGTATGAGGAACCGCGCGAACCACTGGACTTGGGATGGACCGGGCTCGGCAGGCTTGGGCTGGGTGGGCTCGGGCTGGGTGGGCTTGGTCGGCTTCGGCTCGGTGCGCTTCGGCTTGGTCGGGGCGGTGGCTGGGGGAGTGGGGAGCCGGGTGGGATGCCTGCAAGGGGTTGCCCCGCCCGGGGATGGTGATCAGCCTGCGGGGTAAGCCGAGGCCGGGCGGGGCTGGGGCCGAAGCTGGGTGGAGTTGGGCAAGCTGGGGCTGGCTGGGGCCTGGTGTCCGGCAGCCCCGGAGCCTTGGCACCGGGGCAGGTTGGATCAGGACTTGAGCAGTGCCCCGACGTCCTCGTGCAGCCGGACCGCCCCGCCGACCAGCGTGATGTCCGCCCCGCAGGCGACCGCCTGCAGCGGCAGGAGTTCGTCGGCCCGGTGCTCGCCCACCATGCGGTCGCCGACCAGGGTGTCGGTCAGCAGCAGGGTGTCGACGTCGCCCCGCTCCAGCGCCCGGGACACCGCGTCCAGGCCGTGGACCGCGCGGCCGGTCAGGCGGGTGGACTCGTCGCGGAAGCGCTCGACCACGGCGCGTCGGGCGTCCTGGTTGGCGCGGCCGGCCAGGTGGAGCACCGCGCGGTCCGGTGGGCCCTCGACCTCGACCACCAGGTGGTGGTAGCGGCTCGGCAGCGCCACTCGCAGCGAGCGCCGGCCGGCCAGGGGGCCGGCCAGGACCAGCAGAGGGGCGCCGAGGCGGTCCACCAGGGCGGTCGCCTCCTGGGCTACGTCGGCGAGTTCGTTCGCGTCCAGGCGGCGGTCCGGGCGGCGGGCGCCGACGGTCGCCACGGCCACCGGGCGGCCGCTGGGGTCCACGCCGCGCAGGTCCGCGCCGTGTTCGCTGACCTGCACGACCACGTGCGGTAGCAGGGGTTCGGACAGGTCCACCAGTGGCAGGACGTAGGGCAGGACGCCGTAGCGCGCTGTGTAGCCGGTCGGGGGGACCGGCACGAACCGGTCCACCAGCACGCGTCCGCCGCCCACCACCAGGCTGCGGCTGGCCATGCCGCGTGGGGTCACGCTGCCGGTGATCGCGTTGTGCGCCAACGCGACCAGGTACGGGTCGGCGGCCTGGGCCTGCAGTTGGTCCCGCATCGCGCGCCAGCGCAGTTCGACGTGGTCGCCCACGTCCAGGAACACGGAGACGAACGGCCCGTCGATCCCGACCACGTTCTGCAGACTCGCCGTGTGCATGGGTCCTCCCGGTTCGGGTCAACCGTCAAGTACCCGGAAGTGGGGTTCGGCAACCGCTGAATCGGGTGGTCAGGCGACTGGGAGAGCTGATGGTGGGAGGGAGTGCCGGAAGGGGGAAGCGAGGGCGTGGGAAGGTGCCGTGCGGGTGAACCACTGGGGCGCAGAACCGCGTCGGCGCAGAACCGCGTCGAGTGAACCGCCGGGGCGGAACCGCGCCGGGCCGGCCCACCGGTCAGGGGTGGCGTCGGGCCGTTCGGGAGCGTTGTTCGCACCACGCGCAGCTCACGGCGACCGCCACCGACGCGAAACCGATCAGCAGGTGCACGCCGTTGCCGATCAGGCCCGCGTCCATCGCCCCGCCGCCCTCGCCGGCGCCGAACGCGAACACCACCAGGAAGACCACGGCCATCAGCGACCCCATGGGCCGGGATGCGCGCATGCTCGCCGCGGAGGCCGCCACGAGCGCGCCCGTCACCAGGTGCAGCACCCCCAGCGGCGTCCGGCCGACCACGAGGTCGACCACGCCCCACACCGCGAGCACCGCACCCAACCCGAGGGCCGACCGCTGCGGCCAGCACAGGCTCGCCACCACCGCGACCAACTCCCCTCGAAGAAGACCTGCAGAAGCAGACCTCAATCGTCGAGCAGGTCGCGCAGTCGCGCCAGCGACCTGCTCAACAACCGCGACACGTGCATCTGCGAGATCCCCACCGTGTCGGCGATCTGGCTCTGCGTCATGTTCTGGTAGAACCGCAGCACCACGATCCGCCGCTCGCGCTTGGGCAGGCCGCGCAGCATCGGGTCCAGGGCGTGCTGCAGCTCCACGACCTCCAGCGCCGGGTCGTCGGCCGCCGGGCCGCCGGAGTTGGCCAGTTCCTCGTCCAGCGACAGCAGGTGGTGCGCGGACGCCGCGTGCAGGCCCTCGTACACCTCGTCCAGCGGTACGCCCAGGTACCGCGCGACCTCGCTCGGCTTGGGCGTGCGCCCCGACCGCCGGGCCAGCTCGACCCGGGCGCCGTCGATCGCGGTGCACAGCTCCTTCAACCTGCGCGGCACGCGGACCGCCCAGCCCTGGTCCCGCAGGTACCGCCGCACCTCGCCGGTGATCGTGGGCACGGCGAACGCCAGGAAGTCGATCCCGCGCGACGGGTCGAACCGGTCCACCGCGTTGATCAGCCCGACCGCGGCCACCTGCCGCAGGTCCTCCACGGACTCGCCGCGCTCGGCGAACCGGTCGGCGATGTGCCTGGCCATCGGCAGGTGCTCGGTGACCAGCCGGTCGCGCAGCTCCTGGTGCCGGAGCCCGTCGGACGCCGCCATCTCGTGGAACAACGGCTGGTAGTCGACAGCGTTCATGCCCGGCACCTCAGTTCGACCCGCAAGTGGCCGTCTCCCTCCACCCAGGTGGCCACCGCGTCGGTCACGGAACTGACGACCCGCCAGTACAACGAGTCGTGCCCGGGCACGGTGACGGCCGATGACCGGACCTGTGCGCGAAACCGAACCGAATCACCTTCACGGGCGAACCGGCACAGCAGCTGGGCACCGGCCCGGGCGCGCGCGATGAGCGCCGTGCACGCCTCGTCCACGGCGATCACCAGGTCGATCGCGAGGTCGGGCGTGGACCGGGCCACCGCCTTCGCGACCACGCGGACCGTCGACAGGTGCGCTGGCCGCGCCGCCACCCTCAGTTCCACCTCGCGGCCGTCCATGAGTGGCGAACGCTCCTCTCGCTCCAGGTGTCGGAGGGCATACCCGGCTGCCAGGGCCGTTACACCGGTCCACACAGGACTGAGCAACAGAATCGTGAAAGCCGAACAGCGCGTGGGAGGGTTCATCACGGTTTGCGAACAGCGGTAGGTAATGCTGTGATCGGGGCCATACTGGCCGCCTCCCCCGCCCAACCACACGGAGGCGCCGGTGCTGGAGGCGAACAACCTCGAAGTGGTCTACGACGACGTGATGCTCGTGCTCCGCGGCGTCAGCCTGAAGATCCCCGAGGGGCGCGTGGTCGCCCTGCTCGGGGCGAACGGAGCCGGCAAGACCACGCTGCTCCGCGCCCTGTCCGGCCTGCTCGGCGTGCACGACGGCAAGGTCACCCGCGGCCGGGTGACGCTGGACGGCGAGCCGATCCACCGCGCACCGCCCGCCCGGATCGCCGCGCTGGGCGTGAAGCAGGCGCTGGAGGGCAGGCGCATCCTGGGCGAGCTGACCGTCGAGGAGAACCTGCGCGTCGGCGGCCACACCGCGCCGCGCGCGGTCAAGCGCAACCTGGAGCGCATGTACGAGCTGTTCCCGCGGCTGCGGGAGCGGCGCGCGCAGAGCGCCGGGTACCTGTCCGGCGGTGAGCAGCAGATGTTGTCGATCGGCCGGGCGCTCATGTCCGAGCCCCGCTACCTGCTGCTGGACGAGCCGAGCCTGGGCCTGGCCCCGCTGGTGGTCCGGCAGATCCGGGACCTGGTGGTGAGGATCAACGCCGACGGCACGACCGTGCTGCTGGTCGAGCAGAACGCGACCATGGCGCTGTCCATCGCCGACCACGGCTACGTGCTGGAGACCGGCAAGGTCGTGATGGACTCGCCCGCCGCCGCGCTGCTGGCCGACGAGGACGTGCGCGAGTTCTACCTGGGCCTGCGCGGCGAGGGCGCCACGCGCTCCTTCCGCGACGTCAAGCACTACAAGAGGCGGAAGCGGTGGTTGTCGTGACGCGCCCGGTGCTGGAGTTCCGGGACGTGACGCTGTCCTTCAGCGGCGTCACCGCCGTGGACGGGGTCTCGTTCCACGTCGACGCGGGCGAGCTGTTCGCGATCATCGGGCCCAACGGCGCGGGCAAGACGTCGATCTTCAACGTGCTCTCCGGCGTCTACCGGCCGCAGACGGGCTCGGTGCGGTTCGAGGGGCGCGACTTGGTGGGCGTGCGGCCGCACCGGATCGCCGCGATGGGCATCGCCCGCACCTTCCAGAACATCGAGCTGTTCGCCCACCTGACCGTGGTGGAGAACCTGATGCTCGGCCGCCACAACCACATGCGCTACGGCGCGCTGTCGGCGTTCGCCTGGGTCGGCCGGGCGCGGCGCGAGGAGCTGGCCAACCGGGCGGCCGTGGAGGAGGTGGTGGACCTGCTGGAGCTGGCGCCGTGGCGGCGGATGCCGGTGGGGCTGCTGCCCTACGGCGTGCAGAAGCGGGTGGAGCTGGGGCGGGCGCTGGCCATGGAGCCGAGGGTGCTGCTGCTGGACGAGCCGGTTGCGGGCATGAACGCCGAGGAGACCGAGGACATGGCGCGGTTCGTGCTGGACGTCCGGGAGGAGCTGGGCGTCGCGATCGTCATGGTCGAGCACGACATGGGGCTGGTGATGGACCTGGCCGACCGGGTGCTGGTGCTGGACTTCGGCCGGCCGATCCGCACCGGCACGCCCGCCGAGGTGCAGCGGGACCCGGACGTGGTCCGCGCCTACCTCGGCGAGGCCCACCGCGTGGAGGAGCACGACGGGGGCGGGGCCGCGGGCGACCGGGCGGGTGGCGGTGCGGCCGGCGGGGACGGCGCCGGCGGGGACGCGGCCGGCGAAGGCAGGGCTGCCGGCGGGGACGCGGCCGGTGGGGAGCGGGCCGGTGATCGGGCTGCCGGTGATCGGGCTGCCGGTGATCGCGCCGCGGCCGGAGCGGCCGGGAAGACCAGCCCGACCGGCGGCACCGCGGGAGGTGCCGCGTGATCACCACCCTCGCCACCCGCGTGCGCGACCGCGCGTCGGCCACCCCGGACGCCGTCGCCCTGCGCGCCAAGCACCTCGGCATCTGGCGCGAGGTCACCTGGTCGGACTACTGGGAGCGGGCGCGGCTGGTCGGCCACGCCCTGCTCGCCCTGGGCGTCGACCCCGGCGACCGGGTCGCCGTCCACGCCGAGAACCGCCGCGAGTGGCTGTACGCGGACGTCGGCGCGGTGGCCGTGCGGGCGATCACCGTCGGCCTCTACCCGACGAGCCCGGAGAGCGAGGTCGCCTACCTGCTGTCCCACTCGGGCGCCCGCGTGCTCGTCGCCGAGGACCAGGAGCAGGTCGACAAGGTGCTGGCCGTGGTGGACGCGCTGCCCGACCTGGAGCACGTCGTCTACCTGGAGCCGCGCGGCATCCGGAACCGCTACGCCGACCCCCGGCTGATGTCGTGGGACGAGTTCCTGGAGCTGGGTGCCCGGCACCGCGAGGGCGACCCGGACGCGGTCGAGCGGCGGATGCGCGCGGCCGAGCCGGAGGACCCGCAGACCCTGGTCTACACCTCCGGCACCACCGGGCCGCCCAAGGGCGCCGTGCTGACCGCGGCCAACGTCGAGTTCGCGCTCACCTCCGCCATCCGGCCGGGCGAGGGCGCCGACGGGGCGTCGCCGCGCGACGTCACCCTGTCCTACCTGCCGCTGTGCCACGTCGCCGAGCGCGTCTTCACCACCTGGCTCAACGCGGCCGCGGGCGTGCGGGTGCACTTCGCCGAGTCCGTCGAGACCGTGCCCGCCAACCTGCGCGAGGTGCAGCCGACGATCCTGTTCGGGGTGCCGCGCACCTGGGAGAAGGTGCTGGCGGGCGTCACCGTCGGCACCTCCAACGCGTCCCCGCTCAAGCGCCTGACCACGCGGTTCTGGCTGCGCGTCGCCGACCGGGTCGGCGCGGAGCTGGTGCGCAACGGCGGCCGGCACACGCCCTCGACCCGGCTGCGGTACGCCCTGGGCTGGGTGTTCTGCTACCGGGCGCTCAAGACCCGGGTCGGGATGCGGCACGTCCGCTACGCCGCGTCCGGCGCCGCGCCGATCGCGCCGGAGGTGCTGCGGTTCTTCATGGGCATCGGCGTGCCCGTGCACGAGGTGTACGGGATGACCGAGAGCAGCGGCATCGCCACCGGCAACCGGCCCGGCCGGGTCCGGCTCGGCACGGTCGGCGAGCCCCGCGGCGACGTGGAGCTGCGGATCGCCGACGACGGCGAGGTCCAGACCCGCCACGCGGGCGTGTTCGCCGGCTACTGGCGGGACGAGGAGGCCACCCGCCGGGTGCTCACCGACGACGGGTGGCTGCGCACCGGCGACGTGGGCGAGTGGGTCGACGGCACGCACCTGCGCATCACCGACCGGATGAAGGACATCATCATCACCGCGGGCGGCAAGAACGTGGCGCCGTCGGAGATCGAGAACGCGCTGAAGACCTCCCCGTACGTCAAGGAGGCCGTGGTGCTGGGCGACCGGCGCCCGTACCTGGTGGCGCTGATCGGCATCGAGCCCGACACCGTCGGCCACTGGGCCGCGCGGCGCGGCATCACCTACACCACCTACCGCGACCTGACCGCCAAGGACAAGGTGCGCGAGCTGGTGGGCGGGGTGGTGCGCGAGGTCAACGAGCGGTTCGCCCGGGTCGAGCAGGTGAAGGAGTTCCGCTTGCTGCCCAAGGAGCTCGACCACGCCGACGGCGAGCTGACCGCCACGCAGAAGGTCAAGCGCTCGGCGCTGGCCGAGGCCCACGGCGCGCTGGTGGAGGACATGTACCCCGGGGGGCGGTCTTGAGCGAGTTCCTGCAGTCGCTGGTCCGGGGCCTGGGCACCGGGTCGGTCTACGCCCTGCTCGCGCTGGGCTTCGTGATCATCCACAAGTCGACGCGGGTGATCAGCTTCGCGCAGCCCGCGTTCATGCTGGCCGGCGCGGTGCTGGTCGCGCACCTCGCCCCGGACGTCGGGTTCTTCCTGGCCGTGCCGGTGGCGGCGGTGGTGATCGCGGCGCTGGCGCTGGGCGTGGAGCGGACCGTGCTGCGGCCCATGATCGGCAGGCCCGCGTTCGTGGTCGCGATCATCACCATCGGCGTGGACGTGGTGGTGCGGGTGGTGACCAACGCGTTCATCGGGCTGGACGTGCTGCCGGTGGGCGACCCGTGGGGCCTGGCCACGGTGTCGCTGCTCGGCGTGGAGGTGCAGCAGCGGTACCTGGTGATGCTCGCGACGACGGTGGTCGTGGTGGTCGGGCTGTTCGCGTTCTTCCGGTTCTCCCGCACGGGCCTGGCCATGCGGGCGGTCGCGCACGACCAGGAGGTCGCGCTGGCCCAGGGCATCCGGGTCGGGTCGGTGTTCGCGCTGTCGTGGGCGCTCGCGGGCGGCCTGGCGGCGCTGGCCGGGGTGTTCGTGGCCACCGGCGCGGGCGTGGACCAGCAGCTGTGGGTGGTGGCCCTCAAGGCGCTGCCCGCGGTCATCCTCGGCGGCCTGGACTCGCTGGGCGGCGCGGTCGTCGGCGGGCTCGCGGTCGGCGTCGTGGAGTCGCTGGTGGGCACCTACCAGGGCGACGTCGCGCCGTGGCTCGGACCGAACTTCGCGCTGGTCGCGCCGTACGCGCTGATGCTGGTCGTGCTCCTGGTGCGACCGCACGGCCTGTTCGGCGCCAGGGAGGTGGAGCGGCTGTGAGGGGTCGTCCGGAGCTTTACACGTCCTACGCGCAGGACAGCGCTTTCCTGAACACGCGGCCCAAGCGGGTCGGGACCGGCGCGCTGGTGCTGTTCGCGGCGCTGGTGCCGTTCCTGGTCACCGACGACCTGCTGGTGCTGCTGGCCACCGGGTTCGTCGCGGCCATCGGCGCGATCGGGCTCAACATCGTCACCGGGTACGCGGGGCAGGTGTCGCTGGGGCACGCGTTCTTCCTGGCCATCGGCGCCTACACCGGCGCGGCGCTGTCGGGCGACCCGGACGGCCGGGTGCTCGGGTTCGGCGTGACGTCGCTGCCGGTGTGGCTGCTCGCCTCCGGCCTGGTCGCCGGGCTGGCCGGGCTGCTGGTGGCGCCGCTGGCGGTGCGGCTGCGCGGGCTGTACCTGGCGATCGTCACGCTCGGGCTGGTGTTCCTGGGCGAGCACGTGTTCCGCGAGTGGACGTCGCTGACCGGCGGGCCGGGCATCGGGCGGCCCGCGGCGGTGCCCGAGCTGTTCGGGGTGCGGCTGGACCGGGCGTCGGCGCTGTTCACCGCGCCGCAGCAGCTCTACCTGCTGATGCTCGTGCTGCTGGTGCTGTTCGGCGTGCTCGCGCGGAACCTCGTGCGGTCGCGGGTCGGGCGGGCGTTCGCGGCGGTGCGGGACCGGGACCTCGCCGCGGCGGTCATCGGCGTCGACCCGACCCGGTACAAGGCGCTGGCGTTCGCGGTGTCCTCGTTCTACGCCGGGGTGGCGGGCTCGCTGCTGTTCGTGGTCAACGGGTTCTTCGACCCCGGCTCGTTCGGGCTGCTGCTGTCGGTGCAGTACATCGCCATGGTGCTCATCGGGGGCGCGGGCACGATCTCCGGGGCGGTCATGGGCGCCCTGTTCATCACGCTGCTGCCGCGCATCACCCGGGAGCTGCCCGGGGTGCTGCCGTTCATCAGCGCCGAGCCGACCGGCGCGGTGACCGTGTTCCAGGTCGAGGCGGTGCTCTACGGGCTGCTGATCGTGGTGTTCCTGATCGTCGAGCCGCGCGGCCTGTTCGGGATTTGGGTGCGCGTCCGCAACTACTGGCGCACCTGGCCTTTCTCGTACTGATCTCTCGCGTGTGAAGGGTGGATGGGATGGCAACGCACAGAGCGGTGCTCGCGGGCCTGGCGGTGGTGGCGCTCGCCGCCGCGGCCTGCCGCGGTGGTGACGGCGCGGCGCCCGCGGAGGGCAGGGGCGGCATCAAGGTCGACTTCGGCGTGACCCAGGAGCCGTGCCCGGACACCGGCCACGCCGACCGCGGCTGCATCTACCTCGGCACGATCTCCGACCTGACCGAGGGGCCGTTCAAGGCCCTGGCCACGTCGATCGTGGACGCGCAGAAGGCGTTCTGGAAGCGCGTGAACGACGGTGGCGGCATCGGCGGCTACGACGTGGACATGACCACCCACATCGCCGACAACAAGTACAACCCGCAGATCCACAACCAGGTCTACCAGGAGATGAAGGGCGACGTCCTGGCGCTGACCCAGACCCTGGGCTCCCCGACCACCGCGGCCATCCTGCCCGACCTGGAGAACACGCGGATGGTGAGCGTGCCGGCGTCGTGGACGTCGCTGTGGGGGTTCGAGGAGGTCGTGCTGGAGTCCGGCGCGAACTACTGCGTGGAGTCGATGAACGCGGTCGACTACGCGGTGGACGACCTCAAGGCCAGGAGCGTCATGGCCGTCCACCTGCCGGGTGATTACGGTGACGACGCCGCGGCGGGGGCCCGTCGCGCCGCGGAGGGGCGCGGCGTGGCGTTCTCCAACGCGGTCACCCAGACGGGGCAGGACAACCAGGGCGGTGCGATCGACGCGATCGTGTCGGCCAAGCCGGACGTGGTGATCCTGACGGTCGGCCCGACCGACGCGGCGGTGATCATCGGCCAGACCGCGGCCCGCGGCTTCACCGGGAAGTTCATCGGCACCTCGCCGACGTGGAACCAGGGCCTGCTGGCCAGCCCGGCGGCGCCCGCGATCAAGGCGCTGTACTACCAGTCGGCGCCGTGGAAGTCGTGGGGGACCGATTCGCCGGGGCACAAGGCGATGCGGGAGGCCCTGCCGGGGGTCACGCCGAACGACGGGTACACGTCGGGGTGGGTGTGGGCCTACCCGTTGAAGGCGGCTCTGGAGAAGGCGGCGGCGAACAAGGACTTGACGCGGGCCGGGGTGCTCGACGCGGTGCGGCAGTTGGACGCGGTGGACTACGAGGGGATGCTGCCTGTCGGGGCGGGGAAGTTCAACGGGACGCCGGACGAGTCGACGTTCCGGCAGTCGTTGATCTACAAGCCGGACGAGTCGGCGGCCACCGGGGTGGGGTTGGTGAAGGACTTCTTCACCGGGCCGACGGCCAAGGCGTTCACGTTCGACAAGCCTTGTTACACCTGATCGGGGTTGAGGCGGGCGCGGAGTTCTGGGGCTTGCGGGGCGTTCAGTTCCTCGTAGAGGGCCAGGGCTTCGCGCCACGCCTGGCGGGCTTCGGTGGGGCGACCGGTGGCGTGCAGGGTGTCGCCGAGCGTTTCGAGGGTACGGGCCGTCTTCTAGTGGTCGCCTTCCGCGCGGGAGAGCGCAACAGCTCGGCTGAACGCCTGGATCGCCTTTCCGGGACGGTCCAGGTCGAGGTGTAACCGGGCTATTTTGCGAAGGGCGAGAGCCTTGCTCCAGGTGTTTCCGGTGCGATTGAAGATGTGTATGGCCTGGTCTATGTGCTTTTTTGCTTCATTGAAGCGCTGTTGACGCCTGTGGATATTTCCCAACATGCAGAGCATGACACCTTCGCCTCGGAGGTCCCCGATCTTCCGGTATATCGACAGGGCGGAACGGTAGTGCGCAACCGCTTCGGTCGCTTGTCCGAGTTTTTCCTGAGCCATCGCTACGGCGTGCAGTGCCTGTGCCTCCCTTCGGCATTCACCAAAATCTCGCGCCTCTGTCAACATCTGCCCTGCGACTTTGAAGGACTCGCTGAAGCGATCCGCCCAAAAGTAGGCGTCTGCGAGTTGGCTTAGTGCAGTCAATATCAGTGGGGAGTCCTGCTCGGTGTGCGCGCTGTGCAAGCCGACCTCGCTGATGGTCACGATTTCCTGCCACCGCGCCCTCAGTACGAGGGTGTCGGTTGTAACAAAGGGGAACTGCGCGGCCAGGCGGTGGAAGCCAAAGGTAGCCGCGAGTGGCACGGCGGCGATCCGAGCGTCTTCCGCCTCATCCAGGTCGGCGCGTTCGCGACTGTAATCCCGCAGCAGGTCGTGGAGCTGGAAGCGGTTGCCGGGCAGTTCGGTCAGCATGTGCGTGCCGGTGAGCTTGTCCAGGTGGCGGCGCACCTCGGCGTCACTCAGACCGGCCAGGGCGGCGATCGCCGGAGCGCTGAACGAGGGACCCGGGTGCAGGCCGAGCAGCCGGAACACCCGTGCCGTCGGGGGCGGGAGCGCGCGGTACGACCACTCGAACACGGTTCGCACTGCCGTGGCCTCGTCGTCCTCGGCGGCGAGCAGGTCCAGTCGGCGCTGCTCGTCCGCCAGACCAGCCACCAGGTCGGACACCGGGCGCTGCGGGTGGTTGACGACGTGCTCGGCGGCTATGCGCAGTGCCAGGGGCAGGTAGCCGCACCGGCGGGCGAGTTCGTGGATCGCGTCGGTGTCGGCTGTTGGGCCGATGACACCCCGCAAGAGCGACACCGCCTCGTCCGGTGGGAGCTGGTCCAGGTTGATCCGGTGGGCGCCGTCGCGGGCCACCAGTCCCGCCAGGCGGTTCCGGCTGGTGACCACGACCGCGCAGGTGGCGGTGTTCGGCAGCAGGGGGCGGACCTGGTCGACGGTCGCCGCGTTGTCCAGCACCACCAGGACACGGCGGTCCGCCAGCAGGGACCGGTAGGTGGCGGCCATCGCGTCGACGCTCCGGGGGATCGTCTCGCCGGACATGCCGAGGGCGCGCAGGAAGCCGTCCAGGGCTTGCGCCGGGGGGACCGGCGGGTCGGGGTCGAAGCCCCGGAGGTTCACGTACAGCTGCCCGTCGGGGAAGCGGTCCCTGACCCGGTGGGCCCAGTGGACCGCGAGCGACGTCTTGCCAACGCCGCCCGTGCCCGCGATGGCCGAGATGACGACCGCCTCGGTTCGGGTGGTCAGGAGGGTGTTCAGCTCCGCCATCTCCCGCGTGCGACCGGTGAAGTGCGAGACGTCCGGTGGCAGCTGCGCCGGGCGGACCGGTGGTCTCGAAGCGACCAGGTTCACCTGCCCCACCGAGCCCGCCTGGACCACGGCGCCGGTCACCGCGCCCGCCTCGTTCCGCACGCCGGTCAGTCTCCGGGCGGTCGCCCGCCGGAGGTCCGCAGAATTGCCACCCGACCCGGTCAGTTACTCCGTTCGGTCCAGGGGTAGTCCGAGGGGACGAAGCAGTCCCGGGAAAGACGCGCGGAAGGACGACGCGACCGTCATGACCGACGTGGCGAGCAAGGGGCCCCAGCCCGGTGACGACCGGCCGGTCCTGACCGACCGGCAGGGCCACCCCATCTACGACAACCAGAACCAGCGGACCGTCGGCGCGCGGGGGCCGGCCACCCTGGAGAACTACCACTTCCTGGAGAAGGTCAGCCACTTCGACCGGGAGCGCATCCCCGAACGGGTGGTTCACGCCCGGGGGGCGGTCGCGTTCGGTCACTTCGAGGCGTACGGCGCCTGGGGGGACGAGCCGATCGCCCGCTACACCCGCGCCAAGCTGTTCCAGGACAGGGGCGGGCGCACCGAGGTGGCCGTCCGCTTCTCCACCGTCATCGGCGGGCGGGACTCGTCGGAGTGCGCGCGCGACCCGCGCGGCTTCGCGGTGAAGTTCTACACCGAGGACGGCAACTGGGACCTGGTCGGCAACAACCTGGCCGTGTTCTTCATCCGGGACGCCGTCAAGTTCCCCGACGTCATCCACGCCCTCAAGCCCGACCCGGTGACCTTCCGGCAGGAACCCAACCGGATCTTCGACTTCATGTCGCAGACGCCCGAGTGCATGCACATGCTGGTCAACCTGTTCAGCCCGCGCGGCATCCCCGCCGACTACCGGCACATGCAGGGCTTCGGCGTGAACACCTACAAGTGGGTCAACGCCGAGGGCGAGTCGCACCTGGTCAAGTACCACTGGATGCCCAAGGCCGGTGTCCGCAGCATGACCGAGGACGACGCGGCCCGGATCCAGGCCACCGAACTCGGTCACGCCACCAAGGACCTCTACGACTCCATCGAGCGCGGCGATTCCCCCGAGTGGGAGCTGCTGGTCCAGATCATGAGCGACGACGATCACCCCGAGTTGGACTTCGACCCGCTGGATGACACGAAAGTGTGGCCGGAGAACGAGTTCCCCGCCAAGCCGGTCGGCCGCATGGTGCTCGACCGCAACGTCAGCGACTTCTTCGCCGACAACGAGCAGATCGCCTTCGGCACCGGCGTGCTGGTCGACGGCCTGGACTTCTCCGACGACAAGATGCTCGTCGGCCGCACCTTCTCCTACAGCGACACCCAGCGCTACCGGGTCGGGCCCAACTACCTCCAGCTGCCGGTCAACCGGCCGAAGGAGGGCGTCGACGTCCGCACCAACCAGCGCGACGGCCAGATGGCCTACCGCAACGGCGCGTCGGGCGACAACCCGCACGTCAACTACGAGCCGTCGATCGTCGACGGGGTGCGGGAGGCCCAGTACCCCACCCACGACGAGCAGGGGCCGGTCATCGAGGGCCGGCTCACCCGCAAGCGCATCCCCCGCGCCAACGACTACACCCAGGCCGGGCAGCGCTACCTGCTCCTCGAACCGTGGGAGCGCGACGACCTGGTGCACAACTTCGTCACCCTGCTCGCCCAGTGCGACCGGCCCGTCCAGGAGCGGATGGTCTGGCACTTCCTGCTCGTCGAGGACGACCTCGGGCTGCGCGTGGGCGAGGGGCTGGGCATCCGGCCCGCCGACGTCGCCCCACTGCGGCCGCTGGCGAGCCAGGACCTCACCGACGAGGACCGCAAGCGCCTGGAACACCTCGGTGACAACGGCCCGCGCGACGTGAGGGGGCTCAAGATGACCCACTGCGTGCCCAACGCGCGCGTCACGTTCGACTGAACTTCACGACGCCCGCGCGCGCCGCTTCCCCAGGTAGGGCAGCGAGAACAGGTAGAGGCCGGAGAACAGGAGCACGGCGAGCGGCGGCAGCGGCAGGTAGAACAGCCAGGGGAGGGACTCCGCCTGGCCGAGGAAGGCGAAGCAGGCGACCACGGTCACCGTGAAGGCGATGGACGTCCAGCGGTGCAGCGGGCGGACCCACTTCTTCCCGTTCATCACAGGCTCCTCAGGGGTGGAAAGCGTTTGGCGCGGTTGCGTGGGAAGGACACTAGGTACCGCCCGCCGCCGCGTGCTTCTCGATTCCTGACCGGTTCGGCGCAGCGGCGGACTGCCCGCACGGGCAGCCGGCGCTGCCCGGAGGTTCGCCGCACCGCCGCTGGTCCGCGGCACCCCCGCCCGGCCATCGTGGGAGCGTGATCCACGAGGTAGACGAGGCGCTGCGGCGGCTGGTGCGCGACGACGCGTTGCGCGGCACGGACGTGGAGGTCGCGTTCGAGGCCCCCACGAAGGACTGGGCCGCGCGCCGCAACGCGCCCACGGTCAACGTCTACCTCTACGACATCCGCGAGGACCTGCGCCGCCGCCAGCGGGGCCTGCTCAACGAGTACGAGAACGGCCAGGTCACCGCCCGCCGCCTGCCGCCCCGGCACATCAAGCTGTCCTACCTGGTCACGGCGTGGACGCAGCGCTCCGAGGACGAGCACCGGCTGCTCTCCGAGCTCCTGGTCGGCTTCCTGCGGCACGAGTCGCTGCCGACCGCGCTGCTCACCGGCTCCCTGGACGAGCTGAAGCTGCCCGTGCCGATGACCGTGGCCCTGCCGCCGCCGGAGGACCGCGCGTTCGCCGACGTGTGGTCGGCGCTGGGCGGCGAGCTGAAGCCGTCGCTGGACGTGGTGGTGTCGGCGCCCGTCGACGCCGGGCGCGTGCTGCCCGCCGGTCCCCCGGTCCGGGAGGGCCTGCACCTGGCCGTGGGCGGCGACCACGTCGCGCACCGGCCGGCCGCGGTGCGCAGGCGCCCGTGAACACCGGCGGCCTGCCCCACCTGTTCACCCGGCTCGCGGCCCTGGAGCGGCGCATCCGGGACGCGGTCGCGGCCCGCCGGGGCACCGACCACAACCCCGACGACCCGTTCCGCGGCCTCTACCTGTCCGACGAGGCGATCGACGCCCTGCTGGCCACCCGCCGGGAGCCGTTCGTGCCGTTCCAGGAGTCGCCGGCGGCCGGGCGGCTGGGGAGGCTGGCCGACACCGCCGGGTTGACCGGGCTGGACGTGGAGCTGCTGCTGGTGGCGCTGGCGCCGGACGTGGACAGCCGGTTCGAGCAGTTCTACGGCTACCTCAACGACGACGTGACGCGCCGCCGGGCCACCGCGGGCCTGGCGCTGCGCCTGTGCGGGCTGCCCGAGGCGTCGGCGGCCGGCCGGGCGCGGCTGGACCCGTCCTCCCCGCTGCCCGCCGCCGGGCTGCTGGTGGTGGAGGACCGGGAGCGCCCGTTCCTGTCGCGGTCGCTGCGCGTGCCCGACCGGGTGGTCAACCACCTGCTCGGCGACGACCGGCCGGACGCGGCGCTCACCGGGGTGGCCCGGGTCGTCGACGAGGTGCCCGCCGCCGACGTGGGCCCGCTCGTGCGCGCCTTCCAGGCCGGGATACGGCTCGTCCACCTGCGGGAACGCCCGGGCGGCGGCGCGCGGGAGACGGCCGCCGCCGCGTTGCGGCGGGCCGGGTTCGCGGTGCTGGGCGTCGACGCCGACCGGCTGCGCGCCGAACCGGACCGGGGCGGCGCGGTGCTGCGCGAGGCCGTGCTGCGCGGCGCGGGGCTGGTGCTCGGGCCGGTGGAGGACGAGCCGCCGCTGACCGACCTCACCCACCCTGCGGTGCCGCTGGTGGTGTTCGGGCCGGGGGTGTGGGACCCGCGGTGGAGCACCGAACCGCCGCTGCCGCACGAGGCCGGGCCGCTGCCGGTCGCCGAGCGCGCCAGGGTGTGGCGGACCCGCCTGGACGGCCGGCTGGCGCCCGGCGTCGACCCGGCCGCCGCCACCGCCCACTTCGTGCTCGGCCCCGGCCAGATCGCCCGCGCCGCGCGGGCCGCGTCGGTGTCGGCCCTGGTCGACGGCGGCGTGGTGACCACCGAGCACCTGCGGGCGGGCGCGCGCAGCCAGAACGCGGCCGGGTTGCAGCGGCTGGCCCGCCGGGTCGAACCCGCGGTCGGCTGGGACGACCTGGTGCTGCCCGACCAGGTGGTGGGCCTGCTGCGGGAGCTGGCGTCCCGCGCGCGGCACCGCGACCGGGTGATCGACGAGTGGCGGATGCGGCCCGGCGGCGGGCGCGGAAGGGGGGTCACGGGCCTGTTCGCGGGCGACTCCGGCACCGGCAAGACGATGTCCGCCGAGGTCATCGCCGCGTCTTTGGGGTTGGACCTCTACACGGTGAACCTGGCGACCGTGGTGGACAAGTACGTGGGTGAGACCGAGAAGAACCTGGAGCGGATCTTCACCGAGGCGGCGGGCGTGAACGGCGTGCTGCTGTTCGACGAGGCCGACGCGATCTTCGGCAAGCGGTCGGAGGTGCGCGACGCGCACGACCGGTACGCCAACATCGAGAGCGCCTACCTGCTGCAGCGGGTGGAGACCTTCGACGGGATCGCGGTGCTGGCCACGAACCTGCGGGCGAACCTGGACGAGGCGTTCACCCGCAGGCTGGACGTGGTGGTCGACTTCCCGCTGCCCGACCCGGTGTTGAGGCGGAGGCTGTGGGACCGGTGCCTGGGGGCGTCCGCGCCGCGCGGTGAGGTGGACCTGGACTTCCTGGCCGCGTCGTTCGAGCTGGCGGGCGGGCACATCCGGTCGGCCGCGGTGACGGCCGCGTACCTGGCCGCCGAGTCGGGGCGGCCGGTGGGCATGGCCGAGGTGGTCGGCGCGGTGGCCCGCGAGTACCGCAAGCTGGGGCGGTTGGTCGGGGAGCGCGAGTTCGGGCGGTACTTGGGGTTGGCGGCGGAGGGGGTGGGGCGGTGAGGGGGTGGGGCGGTGAGGGCGACGCGCCCGAGTCGGCCGCCGCGCGCTGTACCGCCGCCGCGCGCTGTACCGCCGCCGCGCGCCGGCCTCCCACAGACCACCGGCCTGCCGTGAGCCACCCGCCGCCGCGGACCACCGGCTGTCGTCAGCCGCCCGTTCGGGCAGCGAGCGCTGCCCGTGAGGTCGTGGTCCATTCGGTGGCCGCGGGTTCACGATGGGGCGAGGGGTTCGGGAGGGAGCGACATGCGCGGCCACGAGCACGACCACGACGGCGAGGCCGGGTTCCGGCCCAGGGGCGACCGGCCCGACCGCGACGAGGGCGACCTGCTCGGCCGAGCCGCCGCCGCGGGCAGGCGGGACGTGCTGGGACCGGCGGGCATGCTGGGGCTCCAGCGGGTCGTCGGCAACGCGGGCGCGAGCGCCCTGGCCGAGGAGTCGCCGGTGCACGACGTGGTGAACTCCGGCGGCTCGCCGCTGGACGCGGACGTGCGCGAGGACATGGAGGCCCGGTTCAACCAGGACTTCGGCGACGTGCGCGTGCACACCGACGGCGCGGCGCACGAGTCGGCCCGGTCGGTCAGCGCGCACGCTTACACGGTGGGGTCGGACATCGTGTTCCAGCGCGACGCGTACGACCCGTCCTCCGACGCGGGGCGGCACGTGCTCGCCCACGAGCTGACGCACGTGGTGCAGCAGCGCAGCGGCCCGGTGGACGGCACGGACGCCGGCGGGGGCATCAAGGTCAGCGACCCGTCCGACCGCTTCGAGCGGGAGGCGAGCGCCAACGCCGACCGCGTCATGGCCGGGCCGGCGCCCGGGGCCGCCGTGCAGCGGGAGGCCGCGGGGCACCGGGAGGTCTCGGTGCAGCGGGACGAAATGCCCGCCCCGGCTCCGGAGGAGGCGCCGGAGGAAGAGGTCGCGCAGACCTACGTGCCGCCCGCGGTGCAGCGCGAGGAGGACGAGGAGGAGTAGATCTCCTGGAACAGCCCCGGGAACCCCTCGTACCCGGCGTGGCGCATCTTGTGCCTGGCCAGCGCCATCCCGAGCGACGCGCCGAGCCCGACGGCGGACCGGTCGCGGGCCAGCACCGCCAGCAGGCCGGCGGCGAACGCGTCACCGGCGCCCGTGGGGTCCGCGATGTCCCGCTCGGCCAGCAGCTCGCCGGGGTGGAACTCGTCGCCGTCGCGCCGGAACACCGCGGTGCCCGTCGGCCGCTTGACCACGACCGCGGCGCGCGGGTCGGCGAACCGCGCCAACAGCCGTGCCGCGGTGTCCCGCTCCGGCTCGCCCGGCCGGTGGTCGCCCAGCGCGCGGAACTCGCGCTCGTTGAGCAGCAGGCAGTCGCTCAGCCGCGCGATGCCGTCGACCCCAGGCGGCCGCGCGGCGCACCACGCGTGACCGGGGTCGAAGGAGAGCACGGTGCCCGGTGACCGCCGCCTGACCTCGGTGAGCAGGGCCGGCAGCCGGCCGGGCGCGCGGTCGTCGAGCAACGACGTCACGTGCACCACCCGGGCGCCGGCCAGGTACCCGGCCAGCTCGTCGAAGTGCCGCCCGACCAGGTCGGCGAGCCGCGCGTTCGCCCCGTCGTGGGTCAGCAGCGTCCGCTCGCCGCCCCGCACCAGGGACACGCACGTCCCGCACAGCAGGTCGTCCTCCTCGAACACGAAGCGGTGGTCGACGCCCAGCCGCTCGAACTCCCGCACCACGTCGAAGCCCGGCGCCCGACCCGCCACGCCGACGTAGCCCAGCCGCAGGCCGGAGCCGGTGCGGGCGATCGCGTGCACGGCGTTGAACGCGGACCCGCCCAGGGCGGTGCGCGGCCCGGCCGGCGCGACCGCCTCGACGGCCGCGCGGGCGGTGGCGGCGTCCACCGCGTGCTCGACGCCCGGTTCCAGGCCGACGTCGAGGTCGGTGGTCACCACGTGGTCGAGGTTGAGCGCGCCGACGCCGACGACGTCCGGGTGAGCGGTCACCACCCCGTCCTACCAGGTCCGCCCCGGACGCGCCGCTGCACCTTTGGGCAGCCGGCGGCGTACCCCGGCACCGCCGCGCGGTCGTTCCGGAGCTCGCCCCACCGCAGCAACATCGTCGGCAGCACAGCCGTGTCGGCACTAATCGCGGGGAGGCAACGGATGCCCACCTATCTCTCGCCGGGGGTGTACGTCGAGGAGGTGGAGGCTGGTGCGCGGCCCATCGAGGGCGTGGGCACCGCCGTCGCCGCCTTCGTCGGCTTCGCGGCCAGGGGACCGTTCAACACACCGACCCTGGTCACCAACTGGGCCCAGTACACGCAGGTGTTCGGCGACTACGTCGAGGACTGCTACCTCGCCCAGTCGGTGTACGGCTACTTCCTCAACGGCGGCACCAACTGCTACGTCGTCCGCATCGGCGGCGAGCGCGCCGGCGCCGGCGGCAACGGCAAGCCCGTCGAGGCGCCGACCGCCCAGGCCGCGCTCGGCGGCTACCGCGTCGCCGCCAAGCAGCTCGACGCGGGCGAGATCACCGTGGAGGTGGCCGACGCGCAGGGCGAGAACGCGCCCGACGACCGGTTCACGCTGCTGGTCAAGCAGAACGGCAAGGTCGTCGAGACGCACCACGTGACCACCAAGCGCACCAAGGAGAACGTGGTCACGGTGGTGCAGGAGAAGTCGAAGCTGATCACCATCGAGGAGGCCGCGTCCAGCGGGCTCGCCAAGCCGGACAAGGGCAGCGTGACGCTCAAGGACTCGCCCGCCGCACCGCCCGTGCCGCGCGAGGTCGCCGCCGACGACTACGTGGGCGACGTGGCCGACCGCACCGGGTTCGGCGGGCTGGAGGCCGTCGAGGAGGTCACCATGGTGGCCGTGCCCGACCTGATGTCGAGCTACCGGCGCGGCGCGATCACGCTGGAGTCCGTCAAGGCCGTGCAGCTGGCGATGATCGCCCACTGCGAGCTGATGGGCAACCGGGTCGCCGTGCTCGACCCGCCGCCGGGGCTGAACCCGCAGCAGGTCAAGGACTGGCGCCTCAACGACGCGGGCTACGACTCGAAGTACGCCGCCCTGTACTACCCGTGGGTCAAGGTCTTCGACCCGGCCAGCGACGAGCACGTGCACATCCCGCCCAGCGGGCACGTGGCCGGCGTGTGGGCGCGCACCGACGGCACGCGCGGCGTGCACAAGGCGCCCGCCAACGAGGTCCTGCGCGGCGCGGTGGCGCTGGAGACGCAGCTGACCAAGGCCGAGCAGGAGCTGCTGAACCCGATCGGCGTGAACTGCGTGCGGTCGTTCCCCGGTCGCGGCATCCGGGTGTGGGGCGCGCGCACGCTGTCGTCCGACCCGGCGTGGCGCTACCTCAACGTGCGGCGGCTGTTCAACTACCTGGAGGAGTCCATCCTCAACGGCACCCAGTGGGTCGTGTTCGAGCCCAACGACGACGCGCTGTGGGCGCGCATCCGCCGCACCATCAGCGCCTTCCTGGTCACGGAGTGGCGCAAGGGCGCGCTGTTCGGGCTCACGCCGGACGAGGCGTTCTACGTCAAGTGCGACCGCGAGACCAACCCCGCCGAGTCCATCGACCTCGGCCAGGTGGTCTGCGAGGTGGGCGTCGCACCGGTCAAGCCCGCCGAGTTCGTCATCTTCCGCCTGGCGCAGATCTCCGGCGGCACCAGTCTGGTCAACGAGTAGAGGCGGTAAGCGATGGCCCTCCCCGATCTCGACACGTCCGTCGGCCACTCCTTCGGCCTTGAGGTGGACGGTGTCGCCATCAAGCAGATCTCCGAGGTGTCCGGCTTGAAGATGGAGCAGGACGTCATCGAGCTCAAGCAGAACACCTCCGACGGCAAGTACGTCATCAAGAAGCTGCCCGGTCGGCCCAAGGCGGGCGAGGTCACCCTGACCCGAGGGTTGACCGCGGACAACAGCTTCGAGAAGTGGGTCAAGGACGCGCACTTCGGGAAGATGGGCAGCGCGCGCAAGGGCGGGGCGATCATCGTCTACGACTACGAGGGGCAGCCGATCAAGCGGTACAAGCTGACCAACGCGTGGCCCAAGTCGCTGGAGATCGGGTCGCTGAAGGCGGGCGACACCAGCGTGCTGACCGAGAAGCTCGTCGTCACCTACGAGATGATGGAAGTCGAGTGACGCGATGCGCAGGGTGATGGCGGGGGTCGGTGCTCCGGGGGTCGGTGCCCCGGTCGGTGCCCCGGTTGGTGCTCCGGTGGTCGAGCCGATGCGCACGGAGTTCGCCTTCGAGCTGCCGCGCGGGTACGTCGACGACGCGGGCGTGGTGCACCGGGCGGGCGTGATGCGCCTGGCCACCGCGCGGGACGAGCTGGTGCCGCTGCGCGACGACCGGGTGCGCGAGAACCCGGCCTACCTGACCGTCGTGCTGCTGGCGCGGGTGGTCGTGCGCCTCGGCACGGTGACCGACGTGCACGCCGGGGTCGTGGAGAACCTGTTCGCGGCGGACCTGGCCTTCCTGCAGGACGTGTACCGGCGGGTCAACAGCGAGGGGCACACGCGGGCGCCGGTGGCCTGCCCCGAGTGCGGCCACGGGTTCAGCGTGGACGTCGCGGGCGGTCGCCCGGGGGAATCGTGACGTACGCGGCCGACCGGCTGCACGAGGAGGTCGCGTACGTGGCTTACCACTTCCACTGGTCGTGGGACTCGATCCTCGACCTGGAGCACGCGGACCGGCGGCGGTACGTGGCCGAGATCGCGCGCATCAACACGCGGATCAGCCAGGGGCGGTGAGGGGTGATGTGGCCGTTCCGACGGGGCCGGGTGGAGGACGTGCTGCCGGTGCGGCGCGCTGAGTGGCGGTCGTTGCCGCCTGTGCAGCGGGTGGTGGGTGATCACCCGTTGGTGAACCCGGTGGAGCGGTTCTCGGGGTCGTTGGCTTCTTGGCGGTCGCCCGGGGTGGTGGGGGTGTTGGGGCACCTGGTGGGGGTGGACGAGCCGTCCGGGGTGGTCGAGGGCGTGGTGCAGCGCGCTGGTGAGGTGCCTTGGGGTGGGGCGGCTTCGGGTGGGCGGATCGTGGGTGGGGCGCCTGTGGGTGGGGTGGCTTCGGGTGGGGTGTTTTCGGGTGGCCTGGCTTCGGGCGAGGTGCCCTCAGGTGGGGTGGCTTCGGGCGAGGTGCTTTCGAATGAGGTGGCTTCCGGCGGGGTGGCTTCGGGTGGGACGCCTTTAGTCGGGGTTCCTTCGGTGCGCCCCCCGAAGGGCGGGGGACGAGGGGTGTTGTCGCGGCTGTTGCGGATGGGCGGGGCGGCCGAGGCTCCGGCTCCTGCTGTGCTTCCCGCTGTGCTTCCCGCTGCGACTCCGGCTTCTGCTTCTACCGCTTCTGCTTCTGTTTCTGCCGCGACCCCACTCCAGGCCGATGTTCCGGCCCCGACGGTGGGCGAGGCGCCTGCCGATGACAAGCCGGCTGCGGTCGAGACACCTGTTGTCGGGACGGCCGCCGAAGGCGAGACGGCAGATGTGGCAGATGTGGCAGATGTGGTGGAGATGCCGGTTGCGGTGGAGGCGCCCGTCGGTCCTGAACTGCCGCCTGCGCTGCCTAACCGGCTCCGCGAGCCGCAGATCGGGACGGTGCAGCGATCGCAAGCCCCAGTGCGGCCCACTTCTCCGCAGCCGCTGGCCCATGCCCAGCCGCCGGTTCACTCGCAGCCGCCGGTTCACCTGTCGCCACCGGTCCGCTCGTCGCCACCGGTGGGCGCGCGGCCATCGGTTCACCCACAGCTCCTGGTGCAGAAGTTCTCGGTTGGGGAGCCTCGACTGGCTGAAGTCGCGAACAGTCCCGAGCCGGTGGGGCCTGCTGTGGGGGCAAGCGCCGTGGGATCGAGCGCCGTGGAGGCGGATGCTGCGGAGTTGGGTGTCGCGGAAGCGTTTGCGGTGGAGCCGGATGTCGTCGAGTCGAGTATCGCCGGATCGGATGTTGCTGAGTCGCGCGCGGTGGAGTCAGGTGCGGTGGAGTCAGGTGCGGTGGAGTCAGGTGCGGTAGAACCGATCGCACCGTTGGTTGGTTCCTCGGCAGTCGGTTCCTCGGCGGGTGGTCCCTCAGTGCGACCTGGCCCGCGTGATACCGGGACAGTCCAGCGGAAGTGGGAAGGTTCTGTCACTCCATCCCCGTCTCCATCTGCAAACGACTCCACATCCGCAAACGACGTTGCTGTAGTACGGCAGAGCAGGTCGGTCGTCCCTCTCGGTGCTGCTGCGGTGAAGGCGGAAGTGGGAAGCGCGCCAGAGCCAACGGTTTTGTCGAATGTTGACATTCCGGGTGATGGTGCTCCGGCCCTTGGAATGTCAACATTCGACATTACGTTGGGTGGGAGTCAGGTCGCGCCTGTTGCGCCTCAAGTGCAGCGGCTCATTGGGACTGAAGTGGCAGCGCCGATCGCTGGGCCTGTGACCGCTGGAACTGTAAGTCCCGGGCTTGTCTCGGCTGCGACTGAGACTTCGGCTGTCGGGTCTGCGGCCGTTGGTTCTGTGACTGTTGGGGCTGCGGTTACTGGAACTGCGCCATCTGTTGGCAACGCGCGACGTGGCTTGGGTGTCCCGATCACTGTTCAAGCGGTGTCCGCCCAACCGGTGTCCGCCCAACCGATGGCCGGTCAAGCCGTGTCCGGCCAACAGCTTCCCTATCAACCTGTTCCCTACCAACCTGTTCCCTACCAACCTGATCCCGCCCGACCAGTTCCAGCCCAACCCGTCGCCGCTCGTTCTGTCGCCGCCCAGAGGAGTGTTCAGGCTGGGGAACCGTCACCCCGGCGGATCGAGTTCGGGCTGGGGATGCCCATCGCGAACGTCGTTCCGCGCGTCGAGCCGGCGCAACCCGTCGCGGCTGTGGTGCAACGGGATGTCGGGCAGGCCCTAGCGGGTGCTCCTGCGGAGCAGGTGTCCGCCGCGCCGGGCGACATGACTGGCACAACCGACATGACCACCGCCACCAGCACCGACACCGCGAGCACCAGCACCAGCACCAGCACCAGCACAGGCGCCCCCAACACGCCCCCAGACCCCGAAGCACTGCTCAACAAGCTCTACGACCCCCTGGTCCGCCGACTGAAAGCCGAACTCTGGCTGGACCGCGAACGGCGCGGTGCGCTGACCGACAGGTGGAGGTGAGAGGCGTGACCCAGGCAGAGGAAGCAGTCGCCGTGTGCTTCGTCGTCCGCATCGACGACCAGAGCCTCGGCTCGTTCAACAGCTGCGACGGGCTGGGCGTGGAGTTCACCCTCGAACAGCGCGAGGAGGGCGGCAACAACGGCATGGTGTGGCAGCTCCCCACCCGCATCAAGTACTCCAACGTCAAGCTCTCCCGCCCGGTCACCAAGGACAGCTCCAAGATCATGGACTGGATCGCGGGCATGGCCGCCGGGGTGAGCCGGCGCACCGCGGTCATCGAGGCGCGCACCCTGGGCGGCACCGTCGTCGCCAGCTGGGCGCTGTCGGGCGTGGTCCCGGTGCGGTGGAGCGGCCCGCAGCTCTCGGCCGACTCGCCGAAGGTCGCCACCGAGACCCTGGAGCTGGCCCACCACGGTTTCCTCGGCACGGCGAGGTGACGGCCGTGGCCTCCCCGATCACCTTCACCTCCGCGGGCACCGCCCGCGCCACCAGCTACGCCGCGCCGACCAACCTGCAGAAGGCCCTGCTCAGCGTCCACCGCCCGCCCAAGGCGGGTGGCGCGGCCAAGCCCGGCGACTTCATGCACGACATCACCTTCCAGTTCAACCCCCGGGAACTCTCGCTGACCAAGAACGCCAAGTGGGAGCGCAGCCGCCAGCCCAACGTGCCCAAGAGCGGCACCCCGGAGTTCAAGGGCTCCGACCCGTGCAAGCTCACCCTGGAGGTCTTCCTCGACGCCACCGAGCGCATGGACGACGGCGTCGTGAAGAAGGTCGAGCAGCTGTTCGCCTGCTGCGTCCCCACCGAGGACAGCCGGCAGCACGGCAAGGGCTCGCCGCCGTGGGTGGTCTTCAAGTGGGGTGGCATGACGGGATTTCCCGCGTTCGTGTCGAGCGTCAGCGCCAAGTACACCCTGTTCACCCCCGCCGGCGTCCCGGTGCGGGCCACCTGCACGGTCAACCTGGAGGAGATCTCCGGCGAACCCGGCGGGCAGAACCCGACCTCGGGCGCCCTCGCGGCCCGCGACTCGCACGTCGTGGTGGCGGGCGACTCCCTCCAGTCCCTGGCCTACCGCGCCTACGGCAACGCCGAGCTGTGGCGGGAGATCGCCGAGGCCAACGACATCGACGACCCGATGCGGCTGCGGCCCGGCCGGCGGCTGCTGGTGCCGGCGCTGGAGGAGGTGCGCGATGCCCGGTGACACCTTCGCCAACTCCCTCGTGGTCGAGGTGGACGGCGGTCCGCTGCCCGCCGACGTGAAGGGGCTGCTCGTTCACGCGTTCGTGGACGACAGCCGGAACCTGCCGGACCTGTTCGTGCTGCGCTTCCGCGACCCGGGGCACGTGGTGCTCGGCAAGGCGAACCTCAAGGTCGGCGCGAAGGTCGTCCTCAAGGTCCAGACCTCCGACCCGGGCGGGCCGCGGCCGCTGACCAGTGGCGAGGTCACCGCGGTCGGCGTGGAGTTCGACGCGGGCGGCACGTTCACCGAGGTCCGGGGCTACGACCTGGCGCACCGCCTGTTCCGCGGCACGCGGGTCGCCGCCTACCCGAACATGACCGTCGCCGACGTGGTCCGCAAGGTCGCCCAGCGCGCCTCGATCCCGCTGGGCCGCGTCGACGACGTGCGGGGCTTCGGCCGCCCGCACACCCAGCTCAGCCAGGCGGGCACGAGCGACTGGGAGTTCCTGGCCCGGCTGGCCGCGCTGGTCGGCGCCCAGGTCGCGGTGGTGGAGGGGAAGCTGGAGTTCCGGCTGCCCGAGGAGCCGACGTCCGCGCCCGCCGCGAACGCCCGCGCCCGGACCAGCCCGCTCGTGCTGGAGATGCACCGCACCCTGCTGTCGCTGCGCGCCTCGGTCACCGCCGCCGAGCAGGTGCCCGAGGTCCAGGTGCGCGGCTGGGACGTGGAGAACAAGGAGCACGTCCTGGCGACCAGACCGGCGGAGGCGGTCGGCACCGAGGTCGCCGGCGTCGACCCGGTGCACCTGGCCCGCGAGTTCGGCAGCCCGCCCCACCTGGCCCACGGGCCGCACCGCACGCAGGCCGCGGCGAGCGCCCACGCCACGAGCCTGGCCACGCAGCTCGGCGGCGCGTGCACGGAGCTGGCGGGCGTGGCGCGCGGCAACCCCGAGCTGCGCGCGGGCACCGCCGTGGCGCTGACCAACATCGGCGAGCAGTTCTCCGGCAAGTACGTGCTCAGCGGCACCCGCCACCTGTTCGCCGCCGACGTCGGCTACACCACCGAGTTCACCGCGTCCGGCCGCCAGGAGCGCTCCCTCTACGGGCTGGCCAACGGCGGCGCGCGACCCGCGGACCACCGGGGCCTGGTGCCCGCCGTGGTCAGCGACGTGCGCGACCCGGCCAGGACCGGGCGGGTCAAGGTCACCTTCCCGTGGCTGGCGCAGGACTTCACCAGCGGCTGGGCGCGGACCGTGCACGCGAGCGCGGGCAACGGCTACGGCGCGCTGGCGCTGCCCGAGGTCGGCGACGAGGTGCTGGTGGGCTTCGAGCACGGCGACTTCGACGCGCCCTACGTGCTCGGCGGCCTCTACAACGGCAAGGACGCGCCGCCGGGGCTCACCAAGGAGCCGGTGGACGCCAACAGCGGCGAGGTCACCGCCCGCGCCTTCGTCTCCCGCAAGCACCACAAGGTGGAGTTCGTGGAGGACGACGGCATCGTGATCTCCAGCGGCGACGGGAAGTTCGTGGTCAAGCTCGACCAGCGCAACCAGGTGGTCGAGGTGACCAGCGGCAAGGCCGTGACGATCAAGGCCCGCGACGGCGTGACCATCGACTCCGGCACCGGGCCCCTGGAGCTCAAGGGCCAGAGGATCACCGCCAGGGCGCAGGCCGACGTGGCCATCGAGGCCGGTGCCCAGCTCAAGGCCGCGGGCCAGGCCGGGGTGAAGGTCGAGGGCGCGACGGTGTCCGTCGCCGGCCAGGGGCAGGCCGAGCTGACCGCGAGCGGACCGGTCACGGTGCGCGGCGCGCTGGTCCGGATCAACTAGGGGGGTGCGGCGTGCCACCAGCGGCGAGGGTCGGCGACCCGACCGGCCACCCCGGCGTGCTGGCGCCGCCGGGCGTGCCGACCGTGCTCATCGGCGGCCTGCCCGCCGCGACCGTGGGCGGCCTGCACACCTGCTCGTTCCCCGGCCTGCCGCCGCACCCGCCGTCGCCGGTGCTGCCGCCCGGCTGCCCGACGGTGCTGATCGGCGGCCGGCCCGCGGCCCGCACGGGCGACCTGGCGACCTGCGGCGCGCCGATACTCCTCGGCTGCCCGACCGTGCTGATCGGGGGCTGACGTGGACTTCATCGGCCGCGGCCTGGCCTTCCCCGTGCACACCGACGCGACCGGCTCGGTGGCGCTGGTCGGCGGTGGGCGCGAGGTCGTCGAGAGCATCCGGCTCATCCTGGCCACCGCGCCCGGCGAGCGCCCCATGCGCCCCGAGTTCGGCTGCGCCATCCACGACCTGGTGTTCGCGCCCGCCGACGCCGCCACCGCCGGCCGCATCGCCTACGAGGTGCGGCTGTCGCTGGAGCGCTGGGAGCCGCGGATCACCCTCACCGACGTGTCGGTCGGCTTCGACGAGGTCGACCGGGGGACCCTGCTCATCGACATCAGGTACGCGCTGCGCGGCACCAACGACCCCCGCAACCTGGTGTTCCCCTTCTACGTCATCCCGCCGCACGAGGCCGACGAGGAGGGCGCCTGATGTCCCTGCCCACGCCCAACCTGGACGACCGCCGCTTCCAGGACCTGGTGGACGAGGCCAAGCGCCGCGTCCAGCAGCACTGCCCCGAGTGGACCGACCACAACGTCTCCGACCCCGGCGTGACGCTGATCGAGGCGTTCGCGCACATGGTCGACGAGCTGCTGTACCGGCTCAACCGCGTGCCGGACCTGCACTACCTGCGGTTCCTGGACCTGATCGGGGTGAAGCTGTTCCCGCCGACCGCGGCGCGCGGCGAGGTGACGTTCTGGCTGTCCGCGCCGCGCGACGTGCCCGTGGTGGTGCCCGCCGGCGCGCAGGTGGCCACCGAGCGCAGCGAGGTCGAGGACCCGGTGGTGTTCACCGTGGACCGGGAGCTGACCGTCGTGCCGTGCTCGCTGGCGCACCTGGTGACCGCGGTGGCCGACCCGGACGTGCCGCCCGCCGACCGCACCGACGAATTGCGCGACGGCAAGGCGCCCGAGGTGTTCGCCGACCCGCCCGCCGCCGGTGACGCGGTGCTGTTCGGCCTGTCCGACGCCGTGCCCGGGTGCGCGGTGCTGCTGCGCGTCGAGGCGCACGCCGAGGGCCGCGGCGTGGACCCGCGCGACCCGCCGTGGGCCTGGGAGGCGTGGAACGGCGCCGGGTGGAGCCCGTGCGAGGTCGACCGCGACAGCACCGGCGGCTTCAACCAGCCCGGTGACGTGGTGCTGCACGTGCCGCACTCGCACACCGCGTCGGTGGTGGCCCGGCTGCGCGCGGGCTGGCTGCGCTGCCGCGCCGTCGAACCGGGCCCGGACCGGCCCACCTACCAGCGGCCGCCGAAGCTGCTCGCGGTCACCGCCGCCACCATCGGCGGCACCACCGCGGCCACGCACGCCGACGTGGTGCGCGGCGAGGTGCTGGGCGTGTCCGAGGGCGTGCCGGGGCAGCGGTTCCCGCTGGCCCGCACCCCGGTCGTGGTCGACGAGGGCGCGCTGGTCGTGGAGGTCGCCTGCCCGGACGGCTGGGAGCGGTGGCACGAGGTGCGCTCGTTCGCCGAGTCCGGGCCGCAGGACCGGCACGTGGTGCTCGACCGCGTCGGCGGCGAGGTGCTGTTCGGGCCGGCCGTGCGGCAGCCCGGCGGCGGGGTGCGCCACTACGGCGCGGTGCCCGCCAAGTCGGCCGCGGTCCGCGTGCCCGAGTACCGGACCGGCGGCGGGCTGCGCGGCAACGTGGCGCGCGGGCTGCTGCGGGTGCAGCGGGACCCGGTGCCGTTCGTCAGCTCGGTGACCAACCGGCGGCCCGCGGCGGGCGGCGTGGCGGGCGAGTCGGTGGCGGACGCGGCGCTGCGCGGGCCGCTGCTGCTGCGCACCCGCGACCGGGCGGTGACCGCCGAGGACTACGAGCTGCTGACCCGCGAGGCCGCGCCGGAGATCGCGCGGGTGCGGTGCGTGCCCGCCGGGGAGGCCGGGTCGGCGGTGCGGGTGCTGGTGGTGCCGTCGGTGGCCGCGGACGAGGAGTCGGACTTCGCCGCGCTGCAACCGGGCGCGGACGTGCGCGAGCGGATCGAGCGGTTCCTGGAGCAACGCCGGTGCGTCGGCGCCCGGGTGTCCGTGGAGCCGCCGTTCTACCAGGGCGTCACCGTGGTGGCGCAGCTGCGCGCGCGGGCCGGCACGCCCGAGGACGTGCTGCGCACGCGCGCCGTGCAGGCCCTCTACGACTACTTCAACCCGGTCAGCGGCGGCCCGGACGGCGACGGGTGGCCGTTCGGCCGGCCGGTGCAGTCCGGCGAGGTGTTCGCGGTGCTCCAGCGCCTGCCAGGGGTGGAGCTGGTCGAGGACATCAGGCTGTTCGGCGCGAACCCGGTGACCGGCGAGCGCGGCGCCGCGGTGGCCCGGCTGGACCTGCCCGCCAACGGGCTGGCGTTCTCCTACGGCCACCAGGTGCGGGTGGCGAGATGACCCCGCACCCGCTGGCCGACCGGCTGCCCGCCGTGTACCTGGAGGACCTGTTCACCCAGCGGTTCCTGGCCGCGCTGGACGAGGTGCTGGAGCCGGTGTTCACCGTGCTGGACGGGTTCGCCGGCTACCTGGACCCGCGGCTGGCGCCCGAGGACTTCCTGGACTGGCTGGCGCACTGGGTGGCGCTCGACGTCGGCGAGGGCTGGTCGGTGCTCCAGCGGCGGGTGCTGGTGGCGCGAGCGGTGGAGCTGCACCGGTGGCGGGGGACGCGCCGCGGGCTGGCCGAGCACGTGTCCCTGCTGACCGGGGGGCAGGTGGAGGTGCGCGACAGCGGCGGGGTGACGTCGACCGACCGGCCGGGGTTGCCGGTGGTGGAGAACCCGGCGCGGGTGCACGTCCGGGTGCGCGTGGCGCGGCCGCAGGAGGTCGACCGGACCCGGCTGCACGCGGCGATCGCCTCGGCGGTGCCCGCGCACGTCGCGGTGGAGCTGGAGGTGGTGGGGGCATGATCGTGTGCGCGCAGTGCGGTGAGCGGAGCGCGGTGGGTGCGGAGTTCTGCGGTGCCTGCGGGACTTACCTGGAGTGGGACCCGCAGCCGGGGTCGGGTGACCAGCCGCGGAACGGGATGCCGCGGGGTGGGGCTCCCGGGGGCGGGAGGTCGGGACCGCCGCGGCAGCCGGGCGGGCCGCCGGGGGCGGGCAGGTCGGGCGGGCAGTCGGGGGCGGGGGTTTCTTCGGCGGGGCAGCCGGGGGCGGGTTATCCATCAAGCGGTGGGGCGGGGCCGGGGTTTTCGCCGGCGGGTCAGGGGGGACCTGGTTATCCATCAACCGGTCAGTCTGGTCCCGGGTTCCCGCCGGTGGGGCAGGCAGGGCCGGGGTTTCCTCCGGTGGGGCAGTCTGGTCCCGGGTTTCCTCCGGTGGGGCAGGCGGGGCCGGGGTTTCCCCCGGTGGGGCAGTCCGGTCCGGGATTCCCTCCGGCGGGGCAGGCAGGGCCGGGTTATCCATCAACTGGGCAATCCGGTCCCGGCTTCCCGCCCGCGGGTCAGTCCGGTCCTGGGTTTCCACCCGCGGGTCAGTCGGGTCAGTCGGGTCCGGGGTTCCTGCCCGCGGGTCAGTCCGGTCCCGGTTTCCCACCCATTGATCAGCCAGGACCGGATTATCCATCAACAGCCCCGCAACAACCGGCCCCGCAACAACCGGCCCCCCAACAACCGGGCGCCATGCAGCCGAGCGACCAGAAGTCCCCCTCCCCGCCCCGCCCCCGCCTGACCGAGCGCCGCCAACCCCAACCCGGCGACCTGATCTGCGGCCAGTGCGGCGAGGCCAACACCCCCACCCGCAAGTTCTGCTCCCGCTGCGGCTCCGCCCTCGCCGAAGCCGCCGTGGTGCCGGAGAAGTGGTGGCGCCGCCTGCTGCCCGAGCGGGCACCCGCCAAGGCCGGCACCCGCCACCGCCGCGGCAACGCGCGCCGGGGCGTGGGCAAGGTGCTGCGCTGGTCCTTCCTGACCGCCCTGCTGGCCGCGGTCGGCCTGTACGGGCTCGCGCCGGCCGTCCGGTCCGCCGTCAACACCTGGGCCCTGGACCGGGTCCACGACGTCAAGGGCGTGTTCGCCACCGACCTGACCCCGGTCCACCCGACCTCGGTCACCGCCACCGCCGAGTCCGCCGGCCACCCGGCGCTGCTGGCGGCGGACAACGCGAAGAACACGTTCTGGCTCGCGCCGGTCGAGCCGCGTCCCCCGGCGCTGGTCCTGGACTTCGGCCAGGAGGTCGACCTGCGGCAGGCGATCGTGCGCGCCGGCGACCCGGACGACTTCCAGGCCGCGCACCGGCCGAAGAAGCTGCACCTGGTCTACCCGACCGGCCGGACGTTCGACGTCGAGCTGGCGGACACGCCGGACGAGCAGCGCGTGAAGATCGAGGGCAGCGAGGGCGCGACCTCGGTCGAGGTGCACGTGGTCGAGGTCCACCGGTCGCTGCGGGGCAGCGAGGTGGCCCTCGCCGAGATCGAGTTCTTCGCGGTGAGGTGACCGACGATGAAGCACCTGGCACTGGTCGCACTGCTGCTCACCGGCCTGCTCACCGGCCTGCTCCCGGCCGCCGCGGGCCGGCCGCAGCCCGTCCTGGCCGCGGCCCGGGACCCGCTCACGCCCTACCGGGTCGGCGTGTCCCGCGGCCGGCCCGGCGACATCTGGAGCACCGACGCCGTCGGCGGCGACGCGCGACCCACCACGGACACCGGGCCGCTGCACGAGTCCGACCCGGCCTACTCGCCGGACGGCTCGCTGATCGCCTACACCGCCTGGTACGCCTCGACCGACGACCCCGGCCGGGTGATGATCGCCGACGCCGACGGCGCCGACCCCCGCCCGCTCAGCGACCGCGAGGGCGAGCGCGAACCGACCTGGTCGCCGGACGGCACGATGATCGCGGTCACCGACGACAACGGCATCTCGGTGGTGCGGGTGTCCGACGGCGCGGTGCTCACCCGCGTGCCGCGCCCGGCCCACGTCAGCGCCTACGACAGCCAGCCGGCGTGGTCCCCGGACGGCGACTCGATCGCCTTCGCCCGCCGCAGCGAGAACCCGACCACGCCGCGCGTCCGGCCGTTCACCGTCCACGGGTCCACACCGGACGGTTTCACCACCTCGGCGACCGTGCGCACGCCGACCGTGCCCACCCGGCCGGAGATCCTGTTCCTGGTCGACACCACCGGGTCCATGGAGCACGCGGTCGGCGAGCTGGCCAGCGACCTGGACGGCGTGATGGGGCGCATCCAGACCGAGGAGCCCGACGCGAGGTTCGGCCTGGCCACCTACCAGGACTACGAGGACGGGGAACGCCGCTACCGGCTCGTCGAGCACCTGGGCGACCGGGCGGCGGTGCGCACGGCGCTGGCCGCGATCGTGGTGGACCCCTCGCACGGCTACCCGGACCTGCCCGAGGACTGGTTCAACGCCCTGCACGAGGTCGCGCGCGGCGCGGACCGGGTGTTCGAGCAGCCCGACACGAGCCGGATCGTGGTGCTGGCGGGCGACGCGAGCAGCCACGAGTGCCCGCCGACGGACCCGACCCCCGACCCGTCGTCACCCGACCCCGACCCGCCGTGGACCGACCCGCCGACCACGCCGACCACGCCGACCACGCCGGCCCGCCCGGGCCTGCGGGCGCCGGTCCGGCCGGCCGCGGCGCAACCCACCGGCGAACCGGACTGGTGCGGCCCCTACTGGCGGCGCGACACCGTCATCAAGGACCTCACCACGCACGGCGAGGGCGACGAGAACCGGCACATCCACGTGGTCGGCGTCCCGGTCGAGACCGGCACGGGCGAGCACCTGGACTCCCGGGGCCAGGCCACCGCCATCACGGACGCGACCGGCGGCTCCCTGGTGGAGGAGGGCGCGCCGCCCGGCCTGGTCGCCGCCGCCGTGGAGGCGGGCATCGCCGAGGTGCCGGTGACCGTGGAGCCGGTCGCGGAGTGCCCGGCGAACGTCTCGATCTCGTTCACCCCGGCCTCGGCGACCGTGCCCGGCGACACCGACGTCACCTTCACCGAGACCGTGCGGCTGGACCAGGGGGCGTCCTCGCGGTCGCCGGACCCACCGCGCTGCCGGGTGCGGTTCCGCTTCGACGGCAGGTACCCCGCCCAACCGCACGACCAGTACGTCGACGTCACCGAGGCCGCCGGCCCGACGGTCGTGGTCGGCGCGGACGCCGTGCCCAGCCCGGACGGTGCCCCGGTGCCGGTGCCCTTCACCGCCACCGCGACCGACGCCGCCGGCGCACCGCTCACCCCGACCTGCGACGCCACGCCCGGCGCGCTGTTCCCGGTCGGCCTGACCCCCGTGACGTGCACGGCCACCTCGGCGGGCCGGACCGCCACCGCGAGCACCGGCATCACCGCGTTCGAACCGCGCGAGCAGAACCTCCGGACGATCTGGCTGGCCGAGCTGGCCGGGACCGCCGTGCGCCGCGAGGTCGACCTGACCGCCCGCTTCAACGAGGGCTGCGGGCAGGACGACGACGCGCCCGCCTGGTCACCCGACGGCAACCGCCTCGCCTACTCCTCGTCGTCCTGGCTGTGCGTGCTCGACCTGGGATCGCGCATCGCCCGGGGCCTGGCCGAGGACGACCCCGGGTACCCGGCGTGGTCCCCGGACGGCGAGCTGATCGCGTTCCAGCGCTACGACGGCGAGAGCCCGGCTCGCGTGCTGGCGATCCCGGCCGGGGGCGGCGACCCGACCCCGCTCGTCTCCTTCGACGGCGAGGACGCGGAGCGGCCCGCGTTCCGGCCCCTGCCCGACCTGCGGGTCACCGGCGCGGTCGTGCCCGGCGCGGTCGCGTTCGGCGGCACCACCACCGCGCGGTTCACCGTGACCAACCGGGGCCTGGCCCCGCCGCGCGCGGCGGACCTGGCGCTGACCGTGCCCGCCGGGCTGCGCGTGGACGCGGTGACCACCACCGCGGGCACGTGCGCCCCGACCGGCTGCGCGCTGGGCCGCCTGGCACCCGGCGCCACCGCCGAGGTCCGGCTCACCCTCACCGGCGCCGGCGCCGGGCGGCACGTCGTGGCGGCGGCCCTGCCCGACGACGTCAACCCCGGCGACAACCGCGCCGAGGCCGCCGTCGAGGTCGCCGAGCGGGTCCGGCCGCCGGAGAACCCCGGCTCGCTGTCGATGGCCGTGGCCGTGCTGCCGGCGGAGGCGTTCGTCGGCGGTGACGACCTGGTGCTGTCCTTCCGGGTCCGCAACGGCGCGCCCCGGCCGATGACCGACGTCCGCGTGGTCACCTCGCTGCCGCCGGCGCTCCTGCCGGTCGCCGGCTGCACCACGTGCCCGCTGGGCACCCTCGAACCCGGTCAGGAGGCCGAGGTGCGGGTGGCCCTGCCCGCGCGCGCCGCGGTCGACACCACCGCGGGCGGCTCGGTGCTGGGCACCGGACCGGACAGCGACCCGGCCGACAACACCGCCACCACCCGCGTGCTGGTGCGGCAGCCGGAGCTGGTGGTCGACCCGCGCACCGGGCCCACCGGGTTCGTGCCGCACGCCACCGGCCGCGGGTTCCCGCCCGGCGCGACCGTCCGGCTCGCCTGGACCGCGGGCCTCTCCCCGACGCCCGGCGAGTTCGCGGTGCGCCCCGACGGCACCTTCGACGCGCAGTTCCTGGTGTTCCACAACGACCTCATCGGCCAGCGCAGGCTGGAGGCGACGGCGGTGCTCGGCCCGCGGTTCGGGCCGGTGCGCTCCGGCGACTTCCTGGTCGTGCCCAGGACCCTGCAACCACCCGACTTCGCCAGCCGGGACTGACCCGGCGCCCGCCCGATGGGGCAGCGGCGGACGCACCGCGCCCCACCCCCGCGCCGGTTCCCGGACCGGGCCGACCACCGGAGGATCCACCACCATGGGTGCAACCGCGACGCTGTCCACCACCGGCCTGGCCGTGGCGCCGGGCGAAGACGTCACCTGCACGGTCGTCGTGCGCAACACCGGTGACCTGGTCGACGAGTTCACCGTGGACGTCGTCGGCGACGCCGCGGGCTGGGCCACCGCCGAGCCCGCGGTCGTGAACCTGGTGCCCCAGGGGTCCGCCTCGGTCGTCGTGCGGTTCGCGCCGCCGCGCGCGGCCGAGGTGGCCGCGGGGCCGGTGCCGTTCGGCATCCGCGTCACCTCCCGCGAGGACCCCTACGGCTCGGTGGTCGAGGAGGGCAGCGTCGAGGTCGGCGAGTTCACCGGGGTGTCCGCCGAGCTGGTGCCCGCCAAGGTCGAGGCCGGTTCGAGGGGGAAGTTCGAGGTCGCGATCGACAACGTCGGCAACGCCCCGGTCGCGGTGCGCCTGCACCCGGCCGACCCGGACGGCGAGCTGGAGTTCCGGCTCGACCGCACCGACCTGGTGCTGACACCGGGCACGGCCGCGTTCGTGCGGCTGGTCGCCAAGCCCCGCGACACCTTCCTGCGCGGACCCTCGCAGCCGCGGCCGTTCCGGGTGGAGGTCGTGCCCAGCAGCGGGCCGTCGCTGACCGCCACCGGGACCCTCGTGCAGCGGCAGCTGCTGCCCAAGTGGCTGCTGCCCGCGCTGGCCGCCCTGCTGGCGCTCGCGGTGGCGCTGGTGGCGCTGTGGTTCACCGTGCTGCGGCCCGCGGTGAAGTCCGCCGCCCGCGACGCCGCCGCCGAGCAGGCGAGTGAGGTCAAGGCCGTCGCCGAGCAGGCCCAGGCGGGTGCCCAGCAGGCGCAGGGCGCCGCCGAGCAGGCCAAGACCAACTCCGAGGCGGCCATGCGCGAGGTGGGCCTGGACCCGAGCGCGTCACCCGGCTCGCCGCCCACCTCGCGGCGCCCGGACCCGGCCGCCGAGCAGGGCGAGCCGACCGACTTCCGGGTCGCCGCCGACGCCGACGTGACCGCGAACCGCGACCAGTTCGCCGACTTCACCGCCGACCTGCCCGCCGACAAGGCGCTGCTGGTGACCGACATCGTGCTGCAGAACCCGCGCGGCGACACCGGCACCGTCCGGGTGCTGCGCGAGGCCGCCGACGGCACCCGGGGCGTGCTGCTGGAGGTGGGCCTGGCCAACTTCCGCGACCTCGACCGCCACTACGTCGAGCCGCTGCGGTTCCGCAAGGGCGAGAAGGTCGTGGTCCAGGTCAGCTGCCAGAACCCCGACAGCGCGGTGAACTGCACCCCGTCGGTGTCGTTCTCCGGTCGGGCCGTCGACGCGCCCTGACCGCGCCGCGCGCCCCCAGCGGGCTAGATCAGGCCCTCCCGCAGGGCGAAGGCCACCGCGTGCGCCCGGTTGCGCAGCTGGAACCGGTTGGTGATGTCGTGCAGGATGCTCTTGACCGTGCGCTGCGAGTAGCACAGCTTCTCGGCGATCTCACGGGTCTCGAAGCCGTCGGCGATCAGCCGCAGCACCTCGGTCTCCCGGTCCGACATGCCGGCCATGGACCAGCCGTTGGGGTGCAGCACGTTGCGCTGCAACCGCGACACCCGGTCCAGCAGCCGGCCCAGCAGCTCCGGCGGCAGCGCGCCCTGGCCCGCCGCGGTGGCCCGCACCAGCCGCACCAGCGCGTCCGGCGTCGCCTCGGCCCGGCGCACCACGGCCGACACGCCGCTGCTGACCACGTTCAGCAGCTCCGGGTCCGCGGTGTCGCCGGTCACCAGCACGATGCCCGCGCCGCCCGGCGCCTGGAGCCTGCGCAGCAGCTGCTGGGCCTCGGCGTCCAACCGCTCCAGCACCACCAGCGCCACCGCCGCCGGCTCCTCCGGGTCCACCAGCCGGACCTCCGGGCGCGACCGCAGGGCGGCGGTGACACCGGCCCTGGTGATCGAGTCCGCCGCGTGCAGGGCCACCGCGATCCGCTCACCGTTCATCTCGTGCTCCCGCCCTCCGTGCCCGCACGGGCCGCGAAGCCCGCCCCCGGGTCCGCCCCGACTGCCACCCCCATCGTCACCGCCGGGCGCGGACCGGCACTACGGACCAGGTGTCCCGATGTGTCCCGACCCGTCGCCCAGGCCGGCCCGCTTGGCCCGGGACACCGCCTGGGCGCGGTCGGCCACGTGGAGCTTGCGCAGGATGTTCGACACGTGGTTGCGCACGGTCTTCGGGCTGAGCACCAGCTCGCCGGCGATCGTGGCGTTGCCCCGGCCGGCGGCCATCAGCCGCAGCACCTCGCGCTCGCGCCCGGTCAGCTCCGGGAACGCGGCCACCGGCTCCGGCGGCCCGCTGCCGAAGTAGGCCAGCAGCCGCACCGCGATCGCCGGGCTGAAGATCGCCTCGCCCTCGCCGACCGCCCGCACCGCCCGCACGATCTGCTGCGGCCGGGACGCCTTGAGCAGGTAGCCCAGGGCGCCCGCGCGCATCGCGGCGAACACCGACTCGTCGTCGTCGAACATGGTCAGCACCAGCACCCGGGCCTCCGGGTCGTGCGCCACGATCCGCCGCGTCGCCTCCACCCCGCCCAGGTCGGGCATGTTCAGGTCCATCACCACCACGTCCGGCCGCAGCGCGGCGGCCATCGAGACCGCCATCGCGCCGCCGGACGCCTCGCCGACCACCTCCAGGTCCGCCGCGTCGCCCAGCGTCGCCGCCAGGCCGTAGCGGAACAGCGGGTGGTCGTCCACCACCAGGGCCCGCAGCGCGGCGGGGACCACCTCACACCCCGCCGGGCACGGGCAGGTCGGCCGCCACGCGCGTCCCTCCCGCCGCGGCGGGTTCGACCCGCCACGTGCCGCCCACCTCGCGCGCCCGCTCGCACATCGAGCGCAGGCCGACCCCGGCGCCCCCGTCGTGCTCGGCGTCCCCGTCGTTCTCGGGGGACCACGCGCCCACGCCGTCGTCGACGACCTCCACGCGCAGCCGGTCGTCGAAGCCCAGCCGCACCGCGCAGTGCCGCGCGCCCGCGTGCCGCACCACGTTGGTCAGCGCCTCGCACACGATCCGGTAGGCCGCCACCTGCACCGCCACCGGCAGCTCCGGCAGGCCGTCGCACTCCACGGCCACCCGCACCGGGTGCCGCCCGGTCAGCGACGCCACGTGCTCCCGCACCGCGCCCACCAGCCCCAGCCGCGCCAGCACCGCCGGGTACGCGCCCGAGGCCAGCCGCCGCACCTCGTCGACCGCGGCGTGCACCTCCTCCTCCAGGCGGGCCAGCAGCAGGCCGGCGGACGCCGGGTCCCGCTGCGCCAGGTGCCTGGCCGCGCGCAGCCCCAGCGCGACCGCCGCCAGCGAGGGCCCGAGCCCGTCGTGCAGGTCGCGCAGCAGCCGACGGCGCGCCTCGTCGGCCGCGTCGGTGGGAACCATGAACTCGCGGTGCATGATCCCTCCCCCAATGGGTGAGCGCTCGGGGCTGCCTCGCCTCGTAAAGGAAGTCGTCAACGTTTGACAGGCCGTTTCAAACGGCGCGGAGGTTCCCACGTTAGAGGGAATCCGCCGAACTGTCGTGACGCGATGACGTATCGCGGCCCAACCACGGTGCTCCATACGGATAGACGAGTGCACGGGAGGGTGGCATGGGTCGGACCGGCGGCCGGGCGGTGCTCCAGGTGCACCCGACCCGGCTGTGCAACCTGCGCTGTCGGCACTGCTACTCCAGCTCCGGGCCCGACGTGGCCGAGTCGGTGCCGATCGCGGTGCTGGCGGGGGTGGTCCGGGAGGCCGCCCAGCTCGGCTACGACGTGCTGCACGTCTCGGGCGGTGAACCGTTCCTCTACCCGGAACTGCCCGCACTCCTGCGGTCCGCGCGCGAAGCCGGGATGCGAACGACCGTCACCACCAACGGTGTGGCGCTCACCCAGCGGCGGATCGGCGTGGTCCGCGGCCTGGTCGACCTGGCCGCGGTCTCCCTGGACGGCGACCGCGCCACCCACGACCGCATCCGCGACCAGCCGGGCTGCTTCGACAAGGCGCTGGCCGGCATCCGTCGGCTCACCGAGGCGGGCATCCCGGTCGGCGTCGTCACCACCCTGACCCAGGGCAACGCCACCCAGCTCGGCGAGGTCGCGGTGGCCGCCGCCCGGTCCGGCGCGCTGCTGCTCCAGGTCCACCCGCTCGAACCGGAGGGGGCGGCCAACCGGTTGATGGCGGGTGAGCGGCCGGACGCGGTGGAGCTGGCGTACGCGGCGGTGGAGCTGGGGCGGATCGCCGAGGAGCACGGGCTGGCCGTGCAGCTGGACGCCGTGCCCAGGACGGTGCTGATGCGCGAGCCGCAGGCGTTCATGGCCGCGCCGGTGCCCGCCGGGCGGCCGCTGGGGAGCTGGCTCACGCCGCTGGTGGTGGAGGCCAACGGGGCGGTGGTGCCGGTGTCGTACGGGTTCGACCGGCGGTACTGGTTGGGGAACGTGCAGGAGCGGCCGCTGGCGGCGCTGGCGGGTGGCTGGGACCCGGCGCCGTTCCTGGCGCTGTGCCGGGGGACTTGGCAGCGGTTGGTGGAGGGGCGGACCGGGCCGCTGATCACCTGGTACGGCCACCTGGTGCGGGCTTCGCGGAGCCGGCGGCCGGCTGCTGCGGGGCGGTGAGGCGGGGGTCGGAAGGGTGCTGCGGCGCGGCGCGGCGCGGCGCGGCGGTGCGGCGCGGTGCGGCGGGGCGGTGAGGCGGGGGTCGGAAGGGTGCTGCGGCGCGGCGCGGCGCGGCGCGGCGGTGCGGCGCGGTGCGGCGGGGCGGTGAGGCGGGGGTCGGAAGGGTGCTGCGGCGCGGCGCGGCGGGGCGGGGCGGGGCGGTGTGGCGCGGTGCGGCGGGGTGCGGCGCGGCGGGGCGGTGAGGTGGCGGTGCGGCGCTGTGGCGGGGCGGTGAGGTGGCGAGGCGAGGCGGTGGCGGGGCGAGGCGGTGAGGCGAGGCGGCCAGGCCAGGGGGGCGGCGTGAACCGGCCGGTGGATCAGTCGCCGATGTTCCCGCGGGACAGCAAGGCGGCCGCGTCCAGCGTGTTGATCACCCGGTCGGGCGTGACCCCGCACTCCTCGGCGCGCTCGCACCCGTAGGCGACCCAGTCGAGCTGCCCGGGCGCGTGGGCGTCGCTGTCGATCGCGAAGGTGC
This sequence comes from Saccharothrix syringae, assembly GCF_009498035.1. Taxonomy (NCBI): domain Bacteria; kingdom Bacillati; phylum Actinomycetota; class Actinomycetes; order Pseudonocardiales; family Pseudonocardiaceae; genus Saccharothrix; species Saccharothrix syringae. Next base: position 8,897,637 of record NZ_CP034550.1, on the reverse strand, counting down.
ACCCCATGTCGACGGCCAACCGCAGCAACCGCCCCGGCGGGTCCCGGCGCTCCGGCCGCGAGTTGACCTCCACCGCGGTGTCGTTCTCGACGCACGCGGCGAACACCTCGACCGCGTCGAAGGTCGACTCCGGCCGCCCCTTGCCGGTGACCAGCCGCCCCGTGCAGTGGCCGAGGACGTCCACGTGCGGGTTGGACACGGCGGCGACCATGCGGGCGGTCATCTCGGGCGCGGGCATGCGCAGCTTCGAGTGCACGCTCGCCACCACGACGTCCAACTGCGCCAACAGGTCCTCCCGCTGGTCGAGCGCACCGTCGTCCAGGACGTCCACCTCGATGCCGGTCAGCACGGTGAAGGGCGCCAGCTCGACGTTCAGCTCCGCGACCACCTCCAGCTGCCTGCGCAGCCGGTCGGCGGACAGGCCGTTGGCCACGGTGAGCCGGGGGGAGTGGTCGGTCAGCACGACCCAGGAGTGGCCCAGGTCCCGGGCCGCCTCGGCCATCTCGCGGATCGGGCTGCCGCCGTCCGACCAGTCCGAGTGGGTGTGGCAGTCGCCCTTGAGCGCCGCGCGCAGCACCCGCCCGCCGACCGGGTCGGGTTCGCGGAACTTGCCCAGGTAGGACGGTTCCCGCCCGGCGAGGGCGTCGGTGATCACGCCCGCGGTGGACTTGCCGATGCCGGGCAGGTCGGTCAGCGTCCCGGCCTCGACCCGGCGCTCCAGCTCGCCGAGGGGAAGCGCCTCCACCACGTCGGCGGCCCGCCGGAAGGCCCGCACCCGGTAGGTGGGCTCGCCCGCGCGCTCCAGCCGCAACGCCACCTGCCGCAATGCCCAGAGGGGGTCCACCCGTCCTGTGTACCCGGATCGGGCAGCCCCCGCGCGCCGACACCCGGACGCCCCGCCGCCCAGCACACCCGCTGCCACCGTCCCCCTCACCCCGCTGCCGCCGTCCCCCTCACCCCGCTGCCCCGATCACCGGAACCCATTGCCCCGATCAACTCGACTTGGCCGCGTTGTCCGCGGAAACCTTGCGGCTGCCGTCCCCCGGAACCCAGGATGTCCGCCATGTCCCCACGTGCCGGCACGGTCGGGTCGCGGCGCAGGCCCAGCAAGGGCGACCTCACCTCCCAGGCGATCCTGGACACCGCCGAAAGACTGCTGCAAACCCGCTCCCTGGACGACATCGCGGTCGACGAGCTGGCCGCGGGCGCGGGCATCTCGCGGTCCACCTTCTACTTCCACTTCGCCTCCCGCGAAGCCGTGCTGCACGCCCTGTCCGGCGCGGTCCTGGACGCGCTGTACGAGTCGGCGTCCACCTGGCTGCGCCGGGGCGGCGAGCCGCCCGAGGACGCGGTCCGCCGGGCGCTGAGCACGAGCCTGGCGCTGTGGCGCAAGCACGGCGCGGTGCTGCGCGCCGCCGTCCGGGCCCGTGACACCGACCCGCTGATGCGCGAGTTCTGGGCGGGCGTGGCGCGGCGGTTCGTCGACGAGACGGCGGCCCAGATCGAGCTGGAACGCGCCTCCGGCGCCGCGCCGCCCGGTCCGGACGCGCGCTCCCTGGCCGCCGCCCTGGTGTCGATGAACGAGCAGAGCTTCCTGAACCGCTCGCGCTCGCGCCGGCCCACCGCCCGCGACCGCGAGCTGGTCGACACGCTGACCTGCGTGTGGCTGCGCTCGGTGTACGGCATCCCCTCAAGTCCACAGTAGACACCACGGCGGGACCCCCGCCGGGCGAACGCGCCGGTCGAGCCGCCGCCGGACCGAGCCAGGGGCCGGCCCTCGCGGTCGAGGCGCGAGCGGCCCCCGGTCCGACCCGGCACCCGCTGGACCGGCAGGTCCGGCGTCGACCCCGGCCGGCTCCGCGTCGACCCGGGCGCGGCTTCCAGGGCTGCCCCGCTACTCGCGTCCGGCCCAACCGACCTGACCCGACCCCGGGGCACGGGGCGCGGGCCACCAGGGCGCGGCCCCGCGCCCCGCCGCCTTTGAACCGAATGCCGAACGGACCCGTGTAGGTGGGTGACCGCCGTCGAGACGAGGTACCGCCGATGCACGCCACCCACCCCAACCCGTCACCGCTCGGAGCCCACGTCCCGAGCCCCGGCTGAACGAGACGAGATGCACGATCCGATCCTCGAACGCGCGCTGAGCCAGGTCCGCACCGAGCGGACCAGGGATCACCGGCGCCGCGGCGGCGTGGTCGCGGTGGTGGGCACGACGCTCGCCGCCGCGGTCCTGGCCGGGGGCGTCCACCTCGGCAGGCAGAGCGTGCCCGCGACCAGGGTCCTGGTCGCCTCCTCGGCGGACGGGATCCACATGACCACCACCGTCACCCCGGCCGACGGCTGGGTCCGCCTGCGCGCCGTGGTCGACGGCATCCCGCCCGGTTCCCGCTGCCAGCTCGTGGTGACCGACACCCGGGGCCGCCGCTACGTGGCCGGCGGCTGGGTCGCCCCGGGCCGCGAGGACACCACCCTGACCGGCGCCGCCGTGGTGCCCCCGACCGACCTCGCCACCATCAGCGTCGTCACCACCGACAACCGCACCCTGATCACCGCCACCGCCCCCTGACCCCCGCGTGTCCTCCACCCGGGCACCGCGAAAATTCCACCCGGACAAGGAAAACCTCCCTCGCGGGCCCCCGTGCCCGCCCCGCCCCGGGCCCGCCGTCTCACCCGGTCGCCGTCGACCCCTACACCGCCCCGGCCGCATAAGCTGTGCCCGTGAGGTGGCTGCCCGCACTCCTGGTCCTCCTGCTCGCCGCAGGCTGCTCGGACAGCCGCACGGTGGCGATCGACGAGGTCCCGGCCGCCGCCGAGGACGTGCCGGTCACCCAGGACGCCTCCACCGGCTCCTACACCCTCGACTGCGGCCGCAACGAGGAGCGCCACCTCAACGCCGACAACATGGTCATCAACCCCGGTCGGCCCTTCGGCGCCCACCACACCCACGAGTACGTCGGCAACCTCACCACCGACGCCTACTCCACCGACCAGTCCCTCGCCGCCGCCGGCACCACCTGCGCCGCCGGCGACCTGTCCGCCTACTACTGGCCGGTCCTGCGCGTGACCGACCGCACCGGCCACGACGCGCACGCCCAGGGCGGGGGAGTGCACGGCAACACCGGCGAGGTCCTGGTCCCCGCCGAGGTCACGATCACCTTCACCGGCAGCCCGGTCAGCAAGGTCGTCCCGCTGCCCCGCTTCCTGCGCACGATCACCGGCGACCCCGCCGCCCTCACCACCGGCGGCGGCCGGGCGAAGTGGAGCTGCACCGGGTTCGAGGACCGGCAGACCGACCTGTACCCGGTGTGCGCGGCGGGCAGCCTGGTGGTGCGCACCTTCGACTTCCCGAGCTGCTGGGACGGCCGCAACACCGACAGCCCGAGCCACCGCGCGCACCTGGAGCACCCGGCCGCGAACGGGGTGTGCCGGCTGGGTACCTTCCCGGTGCCGCGGCTGCGGCTGCGGGTCGCCTACGACGTGCCGAGCGGGCACCCGTTCGCCATCGACAGCTTCCCCGAGCAGTTGCGCGACCCGCGCACCGACCACGCCATGTTCGTCGACGTCATGCCCGACGCCCTGATGAACGAGGTCGTGACCTGCCTGAACGCCGGCCGCACCTGCCCGTAGCCGCACCGCGCGAACTTTTTCCGCCGCCCGCTGAACCGCATCCCGCCGACATCCGTGTCCGTGGCGGGAGTTGACGAGAGGAGTGGGTGGATGGCGGCTCTGTGGTCCCGGAAACGGGAGGCCGCGGCCGACGAGGCACTGATCCGGTCGCTCTACGAGGAGCACGGTCGGGCGCTGCTCGCCTACGCGACGCGGCTGACGGGCGACCGGGCGGCGGCCGAGGACGTCGTCCAGGAAACCCTCGTGCGCGCTTGGCGGCACCCGGACGCCCTGGTCAACGGCAAGGGCTCGGTCCGCGGCTGGCTGCTCACGGTGACGCGCAACATCGTCACGGATCGGATCAGGGCCAAGGCGGCCCGACCGCAGGAGGTGGCGGAGACGCCCGCGACCCCGCCGGTGGAGCGCGACCACGCCGACGCCGTGGTGGACTCCATGGTCGTGCTGGAAGCCCTGGACCGGTTGTCGTCCGACCACCGCGACGTGCTCATGGAGATCTACTTCCGCGGCCGGAGCGTGACCGAGGCGGCGGAAGCGCTCGGGGTACCCCCGGGAACGGTGAAATCGAGATCGCATTACGCGTTGCGTGCCCTCAGGGAGACGTTCGCCGGACAGCAGGTCGCGCTGAAGGGGGTGGCCGGATGACCGCGAACCACGATCCGCAGCTGCTCGGTGCCTACGTCCTGGGCGCGCTCGACGAGCAGGAGGTGCGCGCCGTGGACGACCACTTGGCGGGCTGCCCGACGTGCAGCGCCGAGCTGGCCGAGTTGCGGGCGATGGAGGAGGCGATGGGCGAGGTGCCGCCCGAGGCGCTGCTCGACGGGCCGCCGGACGGCGGTGACCTGCTGCTCCAGCGCACGCTGCGGCAGGTGCGGGCGGAGCGGGGTGGACAGCTGCGCCGTCGGCAGGTCGGGCTCGGCCTGGTCGCCGCGGCGGTGGCCGCCGTCGTGCTCGGCGGCGGTTTCGCGGTGGGCCGCACCACCGCGCCGGAGGACTTCGCGCAGGTCACGCCGACCACGGCACCCGCGCCGCCCGCGGGCACGAAGCTGGGCACGGCCACCGACCCGGTGACCGGTGCCCGGATGACCGTGCAGGTCAGGCCGGCCGCGGGCTGGGTGCGGGTGAACGCCTCGGTGGCGGGCATCGCCGCGAACGAGAAGTGCCGGCTCCTGGTCGTGGCCAAGGACGGGAGCAGGCAGGAGGCCGGCAGCTGGCTGGTCTCGCCCGCGGGGGAGAAGGACGGGACGAACCTCGACGGTTCCGCGCTGATCGCGCCGGAGGAGGTGGCGGCGATCGAGGTGCAGAACTTCGACGGCGAGCGGATCGTCACCGTGCCCCTGTAAGGGGGTCGGTCCGGTCGCCGCGCCCGTCCGGCGGACGGGTGGCCCCCGCGCACGTGCGGGGGCCACCCGGGCCGGTCGCGTCGTGGTCCCCGCACGCGCGGGGCCGCGATGCCTTGGTGCTCGACTCGCCGTCACGTGCGTGGGCGCCTCGTGGCTCGCCCCGCCTTCGCGCGCGGTCACCTCACGGGTTGAGCACGACCTTGCCGGTGGTCGCGCGCGTCTCCAGCGCGGTGTGCGCGCGTGCCGCGTCGCGCAGCGGGAACGTCGTGGTCAGCGGGGTGAGCCGGTGCTCGGCGAGCAGCGCGAGCGACCGCTCCTCCAACTCGCGCAGGCTCGTCCCCTTCAGCAGCCGCGGCCCGAGCGCGACCGACGCGGTCAGCCCGCGCCGGTACAGGTCCGGGGTCTCGATGCGGGTCGGCGCGCCGGCGGACCACCCGAACAGCACGATCCGGCCGCCCACGCCCAGCAGCTCCAGCGCGGCCCGCCCGGCGTCGCCGCCGACGCCGTCGAGCACGAGGCTCACCTCGCCGACCTCCTCGCCCCACCCCGGCCGGGTGTAGTCCACCACCTGGTCCGCGCCCAGTCCCCGGACCAGGTCGAGCTTGGCCGTGCTCGCCGCGCCGACCACGCGCGCCCCGGCCGCCTTGACCGCCTGCACGAACAGCGAGCCCAGGCCGCCCGCCGCGGCCGTCACCAGGACCACGTCGTCCTTCGCCGGCTCCGCGATGCGCAGCACGCCCACCGCGGTCCGGCCGGTGCCGATCATGGCCACGGCCGCGTCGTCGGACACGTGGTCGGGCAGCTCGTGCAGCGAGCCGACGCCCACCACCGCCAGTTCGGCGTAACCGCCGCCGGCCTGCCCGAGGTGGGCGACGACGCGCTTGCCGAGCCAGTGCCCGTCGACGCCCGGGCCGAGCGCGGTCACCACCCCGGCGACCTCGCGGCCGGGCGTCGCGGGCAGTCGCGGCAGCGGCACCGGTCCGCCCGCCTCGCCGCGGCGGATCGACGTGTCCAGCAGGTGCACCCCCGCCGCGGACACGCTGACCCGCACCTGGTCGGGCCCCGGTTCCGGGTCGGGCACCTCCTCGTGGCGCAGGTTCTCGGCCGGGCCGAACTCGTGCTGTCGGATGGCGTGCACGCGGGCATCCCCCTCGTCGTCGGATGCGGCCACGCTAGGAGTTCGAGTTAACTGGAGATCAAGTCCGGCGGGCCAACCCGGTGGGGCGCCCGCGCGTCGACAGGGCGTGAAGCACTTCGACCACAACGCCCACCACCACCCGTTCCTGCTGGCCCGGGTGCCCGAGGGGGCGCGCACGGCGCTGGACGTCGGGTGCGGTCACGGCGCGTTCGCGCGCGAGCTGGCCGCCATGGGCCTCGCGGTGACCGCGGTGGACCGGGAGGTGGAGGCGGCGGTGCCCGGTTTCCGGCGCGCCGACGTGCTGACCGACGACCTCGGCGGCCCGTACGACTTCGTGTCGTGCATCGCCGTGCTCCACCACCTGCCGCTGGAGGAGGGGCTGACCCGGCTGCGGTCGCTGGTCGCGCCGGGCGGCGTGCTGGCGGTGCTCGGCCTGGCGCGCGAGGAGGGCGCGCTGGACCGGGCGCTGAGCCTGGTGTCGGTGCCGCTGAACCTCGCCCACCGGCTGGTCCGGGACGACCCGCCGCAGACCGCGCCCGTGCGGGGGTGGTCGCTGTCGCTGCGGGAGATCAGGGAGGTGGCGGACCGGGTGGTGCCGGGCGCGCGGTTCCGGCGGCACCTGTACTGGCGCTACTCGATGGTGTGGGCGGCGCCGGGTGCCGGCGGCCGCAATTAGCGCATTCGGAAACCCCTTTGACGGCGGCCGTTGCCTGGGCGATAGTTCACGGCAACACCGAAGGCAACACCGTACCGGTGTCGCAACCTGTCTGGGGGATTTAGTGAACAGCACGCAGTCGGACTGGAACGGGTCGGCGACGCGTCGTTCCGCGCGCTGAAAAACCACATTCCGCCACTGGGGCGCGGGGCGGCCCGGCGGGGATCGCGGCTGATATTCGGCGATCCGATCGCTCCCATTCGTCGCGGTGATCAGAATTCAATTCCGCACCGCGTGCGCCCGGCCTCGACGGGGTGGGTCGGGTAGGCGTGGACCCCGGTGGGTGACGGGGGTGCCGGCTTCGGTCGGCGGCCCCGGTCGGTGAGAGCCGGGGACGGGGGCGGGCCCGCGGGCCCGCCCTTTCGCGCTGCCTCGTTCCGCCGCCTTGCCGCACTCGGTTCCACCCCGAGCCCCACTGCCGGCCCCACCACTCGGCCCTGCCACCCGGCTCCACTACCCGGCCACATCACCCGGCCCCACCGCCCGGCCCGCCGCTCGGCCCTGCCGCCGCTCGGCCCGCCGCTCAGCCCTGCGGCCCCCGGCCTGCCGCCGGTCCTGCCGCCACCCGGCCCGCCGCCCCAGCCCTGCCGCCACTCGGCCCGCCGCTCGGCCCCGCCACCCGGCCCCGCCGCGCCCCGCCCCGCCTGCCCGCCCACCACGCCTCGTTTGCCCGCTCCGACCCACGGGTAGTCGGTGGACGTCCGGAGCCCGGAAGGCGGGCTCGTGGTCCTCGTTTGGAGGGCGTGATGACCCACTCGACCGTCGGCCGCGTCAAGGTCGCGGGTCTCCAGCCCGCCCAGGTGCTGGCGGGCCTGCTCGGCCTGGTCTTCCTCGTGTTCGGTGTCGCGGGCTTCCTGCGCACCGGCTTCGGCGACTTCGCGGGCGACCAGCACGCCATGGTGCTCGGGTTCGCGGTGAACCCGCTGCACAACGTGATCCACCTGGCGTTCGGCGTGCTCGGCCTGCTGATGGCGACCAGCTCTGGCCTGTCCCGCCTCTACGGCTGGATCGTGTTCCTGTCCTACGGCGCGGTGCTGCTGTGGGGCCTGGCACTGGCGGGCGTGTTCGCGAACAACCCGGTCCAGGGCCTGGGCAACCCCCTGGCGCTGAACACCAACGACAACTGGCTGCACCTCGGCCTGGCCGCCGCCGGCCTGCTGATCGCGGTGCTCCCGGCGCGGCGCAAGGTCGTCGTGCCCGACGAGGCGACGCTCGACGAGCGGCACTTCGAGCGGGACGAGAGCATCCGCGACCCGCGCGCGGTCCGGGACGAGCCGGAGACCCGGCCGATGCCGACCCAGCGGGTCGACACCCACCGCACGGGTTCGCACCCCGGCGGCGAGCGGATCGGGGACGAGCGGATCGAGTCGATGGACCCGACCGTCACCCACCGCCCGGTCGACCCGGCCATGCGGCCGACGCAGCCGATCGACCCGGCGATCGCGGAGCAGCACAAGGCCCGTCACACGCGCTGACGCCGTTCCACCACGCGGGGCCCGGTCCACTGTGGACCGGGCCCCGCTTCGTCACACCGCCTCGTCCATGCGCCGCAGCTGGTCGTCGTCCAGCTCCAGGTCCAGCGCGGCCAGCACCTCCTCCAACTGGGCCAGGCTGCTCACCCCCACCAGCGGCAGGACGCCCCGGCGCAGCACCCAGGCGAGCACGACCTGGTTGACCGTCGCGCCCAGCTCCACCCCGACCTCGCCCAGCACCCGCAGCCGCCGCGCCGTGCCGGGGTGGTTGTACTCGTCGCCCAGCGGCTTGTCGCGGTACCGCCCGGACAGCAGCGTCGAGTACGCCACCAGCGCCACGTCGCCCTCCGCCGCCGCGTAGTCGAACAGCTCCGGGGTCATGTGCACGTGACCGGACTCGGGCAGCCGCACCCCCGGCCGCGGCTGGAGGTAGCTGTACCGCTGCTGCACCGCCGCGTAGAGCGGCCAGCCGTTGGCCCGGGCCACCGCCCGCGCCCGCTCCAGCCGCCACGTGGCGTGGTTGCTCGCGCCGACCTCCCGCACCGCCCCCCGCCCGACCAGGTCGGCGAACGCGCCCAGAGTGTCCTCCAGCGGCACGGACCGGTCCTCGACGTGGCTGTAGTACAGGTCGACCCGGTCGGTGCCCAGCCGCTTCAGGCTCGCCTCGGCCGCGGCCCGCACCACCGGCCCGGACAGGCCCTCGGCGTTCTCCAGGCCGGTGCCCGGCGTGCGCGGCCGGGCACCCACCTTGGTGGCCAGCACCACGTCGTCGCGGTTGCCGCGGGCGGCCAGCCACCGGCCGACGGTGAGCTCGCTCTCGTCCCCCGTGCCGCCGTCCCAGAACACGTAGTTGTTCGCCGTGTCCAGGAACGTGCCGCCCGCCTCGACGAAGCGGTCCATGATCGCGAACGAGGTCTGCTCGTCCACCCACTTGCCGAACGGGAGCGTGCCCAGGCAGAGCGCGCTGACCTCCAGGGAACCGATGCGGTGTTGCCTCATGGTGATCAAGCTTCGGTGCTGGAGCGCGCTCCAGGTCAAGCCTGGCATGCTGGACGGCGATGTCGACTCTCGCGAAGTGGGCGCCCGCGGTCGCCGCGCTGGTGCTCGTGGCCAGCCCGGGGCTGTGGCGCTACAGCAGGCACGTGATCACCATCGCCCACGAGGCCGGGCACGCGCTGGTCGCCCTGCTCACCGGCCGCCGGCTGGAGGGCATCAAGCTCAACCCCGACACCTCGGGCGTGACCGTCTCGCGCGGCCGGCCCACCGGTGTCGCCGTGGTGCTCATGTACTTCGCCGGCTACGTCACCCCGTCGCTGCTGGGCCTGGGCGCGGCGGCGCTGGTGACCGCCGGGCAGGTCCGGCCGCTGCTGTGGGCGACCGCGGTGCTGCTGGCCGGGATGCTGGTGATGATCCGCAACGCCTTCGGCGTGCTGTCGGTCCTGCTGACCGGCGCGGTGCTGTTCGTCGTGTCCTGGTACGCCACCGCCGAGTGGCAGGCGGCGTTCGCGCTGTTCGTGACGTGGTTCCTGCTGCTGGGCGGCGTGCGCCCGGTGGGTGAGCTGCAGCGCAGCCGGGCGCGCGGGCGGGCGCCGCGGTCCGACGCCGACCAGCTCGCGCGGATCACTCGCGTGCCCGGCCTGGTGTGGGTGCTGCTGTTCGCCGCCGTCGTGGTCGGCGCCCTGTTCCTGGGCGGCCGGGCGCTGCTGCCGGTCACCGCCTGAAACGCGCTCCACCGCACGTCATCCGGGTGGTGGTGGTTGGCGGGCCCGGCGGTTTAGGGCCGTGCGCGGGGGTAACCGGGGCCCATGGTCAGCATCGGTTACTTCCTGTCGTGCGAGGAGTTCGGGCCGCGTGAACTCGTCCGGCAGGCCCGCTGGGCGGAGGAGGCGGGCTTCGAGCGGTTGTGGATCTCCGACCACTACCACCCGTGGAACGCCGAGCAGGGGCAGAGCCCGTTCGTGTGGTCGGTGATCGGGGCGCTGTCGGAGGTCACGTCACTGCCCATCACCACCGCGGTCACCTGCCCCACGGTGCGCATCCACCCGGCGGTGGTGGCCCAGGCCGCCGCCACGGCCGCGGTCCAGTGCCGCGGCGGGTTCACCCTCGGCGTGGGATCCGGCGAAGCCCTCAACGAGCACATCCTCGGTGACGCCTGGCCGTCCGCACCCGAACGGCAGGAGATGCTGGAGGAGGCGGTCGAGGTGATGCGGGCCCTGTGGAGCGGCAAGCAGGTCACCCACCGCGGCGAGCACTACCGGGTGGAGAACGCCCGCCTCTACACGCTGCCGCCCGAGCCCGTGCCGGTGTACGTCTCGGCGTTCGGGCCGAAGGCGGCGGAGCTGGCCGGCCGCATCGGCGACGGGTTCTGCTCGACCATGCCGGACAAGTCGCTGGTCGACGGGTTCCGCTCGGCGGGCGGCGGGTCCAAGCCGGCGCAGGCCGGGTTCAAGGTCTGCCACGCCGCCTCGGCCGAGGCGGGTGCGAAGACCGCCCACCGGCTGTGGGCCAACGAGCAGCTGCCCGGCGAGCTGGCCCAGGTGCTGCCCACGCCCGAGCACTTCGAGCAGGCGTCGACGCTGGTCACCGAGGAGATGGTGGGGTCGTCGCTGCCCGTGGGGCCCGAGGTCGGGCCGTACGTGGAGATGGTCGGCGAGTACGCCGACGCCGGTTTCGACGAGGTCTACGTCCAGCAGATCGGGCCGGAGCAGGAGTCGTTCTTCCGGTTCTGGTCGGAGTCCGTGGCTCCCGCGATCGGATCGAAGTAATCCGATCGAGCACACCACGTTTGCCCGCCCGCCAACAGCGGGTACGCCGTGATCAAGCACCTGCAACATCGCAAGGGGGTCCACCCGATGACCAGCACCGCGCGCCTGCCCAAGCCCGTGACCGATGTCTGGGACTGGCAGAAGGACGGGCTGTGCCGGGGCCGTGACAGCGCGGTCTTCTTCCACCCGGACAACGAGCGGGGCGCCGCGCGCGCCGCCCGCGAGGAACGGGCGAAGCAGCTGTGCGCCCGCTGCCCGGTCCTGATGAGGTGCCGCGACCACGCCCTGAGCGTCCAGGAGCCGTACGGCGTCTGGGGCGGCATGGGCGAGGACGAGCGCCGTCGCCTCATCGCCGCGTCGCGTCGCCGCACCGCCGCCTGAGCCTCCGCACCGCCGACTCCCACCCAAGCCCGCTCCCGTCGCGGCGGCCCCCCTGCCGCCGCCGCCCGGCCGGATCGACGGCCGGACCGGCGAACCGCGCACCGGCCCGCTCACCCGGGCCAGGGCTGCCGACACCCCCCCGACGACGCGGCCGACCGGCCGCCCGTCGGACCCCCGAAGAACGCGTGCCGGTCAGCGCAGCCCGGACCACGCCCCCGACGCGTCCCGTCAGCTCCACGAACCCCCTCGGACGACGCGTCAGGGCCCTGGACGACGAGAAGGGCCGCCCGGTGCGACACCGGGCGGCCCTTCTCCGTTCGTTCCGCGCCTACTCGGTCAGTCCTTCCCGCAGCTGCCGCAGCGTCTTGGCCAGCAGCCGGGAGACGTGCATCTGAGAGATGCCCACCTTCTGGGCGATCTGCGTCTGCGTCATGTTGCCGAAGAACCGCATCACCACGATCTTGCGCTCCCGCTCCGGCAGCTTCTCCAGCAGCGGGTGCAGCGCCTCCCGCTGCTCGATCGCCTCCAGCTCCGGGTCCTCCTCGCCGAGCGTGCTGCCCAGCGAGATGGAGCTGTCGTCGGCCACCAGCAGGTCGTCCAGCGACGCGCTGTGGTAGGCGTTGCCCGCGGCCAGGCCCTCGTGGACCTCCTCGCGGCTCAGGCCCAGGTGCTGGGCCAGCTCGCTCGGCGTCGGCGCCCGCCCCAGCTCCTGCGACAGCCGCGCCGAGCCCGCGTTGATGGCCAGGTGCAGCTCCTTGAGCCGGCGCGGCATGCGCACCGACCAGCTGGAGTCGCGGAAGTACTTCCGGACCTCGCCCATGATCGTCGGCACCGCGAAGGACAGGAAGTCGCTGCCCCGCTCCGGGTCGAACCGGTCGACCGCGTTGATCAGGCCGACCGTCGCCACCTGCACCAGGTCGTCGTACGGCTCACCGCGGTGGCCGAACCGCCGCGCGATGTGCTTGGCCACCGGCAGGTGCTCGGTCACCAGCTCGTCGCGCAGCCGCTCCCGCGCCGGGTCGTCGGCGGGAAGCGAGGCGAGCTGGACGAACAGCGGTGCGAGGTGGTCGTAGTCCCCCTGCGTGCCGGATCGCGCCGTGCCCCCGTCGGACCCCGTCACGCATCCACCGTCCCCAGTGACCGCTTGACCAGGTCGATGTGCACCTCGAACGCCTCGGCCCGGGGCGCGACCCAGGTCGTGACCGAGTCGACCAGCGCGCTGAGCACCCGCCAGCCGAAGCTGTCCCGGTCCGGCGGCGCCGAGCGCTGCGAGCTGACCTCCGTGAAGACCTGCACCGAGCCTTCCACCACCACGAACCGGGCGCTCAGCACCGCGCCCGGGGTCGCCAGCGAGATGAGGGTCGAGCACGCCTCGTCGACGGCCAGCTTCAGGTCCTCGATCGAGTCCAGGTCGAAGTCCTGGCGCATGGCGATGTCCGCGGCCACCGCCCGGACGATCGACAACTGCGTGGGGTCGGCCGCCATGCGCAGCTCGACCCCGGTCAGGGCGCTTTCCGACTCACCGCTCTGCGGCTCAGTGTGCGACACGCTCACCTCGACGTCCGTTCTGTCTCGTTGTGCTGCTGACGCTATCGGTACCCGAACCGATCGTCGCTCACACGTGTAGCGGACACGCGGGCAGGGAAGACTGACAGGTGCAACGGGGAGGCGACTTGACCGATCAACTCGCGGACCACCACTGGGGTGTCGAGTTCCCGGCGCACGCCGCGGAGCTCGCGGCGGTCCGCGCCCGGCTGGACACCTGGTTGGCCCGCGCCGGGCTCACCGAGGACGACCGCTACGACATGCTCATCGCGGTCAACGAGGCCGCGAGCAACGCCGTGGAGCACGCCTACGGCCCTGGTGAGGGCGGTGTGGTGCACATCGCCGCGGACGCCAGGCCCGACGGCAGCGTGCGCGTGGTGGTCAGCGACCACGGCACCTGGCGCGTGCCGCCGCCCTCGCTGTCCACCCGCGGCCGCGGCCTGCTGCTGATGCGGGAGAACGTCGACGAGGTGCTCGTCGACCGCCGGCCGTCCGGCACCACCGTCACCCTCGTGCTCGGCCCCCGGCACACCACCCGCGGCACCTACAACACCTCGCCGCACGAGCCGGTGCTGGTCACCGAGTGCTCCGGCTGGGTGGAGGTGGTCGTGCTGGGCGACGTGCCCGCGCACGCCGCGCCCGCCGTCCGCCGCCGCATCCTCACCGCCGCCCGCGGCGGCGCCGTGCCCATCGTGGTCGACCTGCGCGCGCTCGGCGAGCGCAGCGACGGCCTGATCAGGAGCCTGCGCCCGGTCGCCGAGGCCGCCGCCGCGGCGGGCAACCGGGTCATCGTGCGCGCCCCCGTGAACGGCTACGCCCGCCGCGCTCTCGTCGCGGCGGGCGTGGACCAGGTCGTCGACCTGGTGCCGCACGGGTAGGACCCCTTCCCGGGTTAACGCGGCCCGTCGGCGCCCAGCGCCAGGTCGACCGACTCGAACACGCTGAACACCTCGCCCAGGCCGGTCGCGGCCAGCGGGCGGGTCACGGCGCGCTCGACGGCCACCACGCGGAACGCGGTGCCGCGGCGCTTGCCGTGCTGCGACGCCTCCACGAGCACGGCGAGGCCCGCCGAGCCCAGGAAGCTCACCCCGGACAGGTCGAGCACCAGGGTGTCGCCCCCGTCGAGGTGGCGCAGGACCTCGGCCCGCAACTGCGGTGCGGTCAACATGTCGATCTCGCCGCTCGCGGCGACCACGGTGACACCTTCGCCCACCTTGCGGACGGTGAGCCCGATCTGCCCGGCCCGCGGGCTGCTGGCCGCGGCGGACTCGGGTCCGCTCGTCGCCACGACGTCCGGATCCTGAACCGTCACGAGGGTCTCCTCTTCAGCTGGAACCGCTGGTGGATCGGCCGGTGGACTGGCGGAAGCGCGCGCAGCGCAACGTCGCAGCGTGGCGGACACGTCCGCTGACCAGGCCGTTCCCGGTGCGGCTGTTGGCTCAACCGCTGCGCCACCACCGTACGGAGCCCGTGGGGGTACCACAAGCGCACCGGCGGCAGCATGATCAGTACCAGTGTAGAGCGCATCTCGGTGTGCGGCGGATGACGGACGGTGAACGGTTCGATCCCGGTGGTCCCCGCTTCAGCCGCGCTGCACGCCGGGCGGAAGCGCCGTGCAGCTTGTCGACCGGACCGACCCGGTTGTCGCAAGCCCCGGCCGGTCGCGGGGTGAGCCCGGTCACGGTCGCGCAGAATCCGTGGTGGGGATAACGCCGCGAGGTCCGCGGGCGACACCCGTGGTGGAGGGGATTGACATGAACACCAGTGCGGAAGTCGAGTCCGAGCCGGCGAAGCGCAGGGTGGCGCGCGCCGGTTCCAGTGGCGCGGGAACGCTGCCCACCACTCCGTGCAGCGTGGTCTGGAGCAAGGGCCACGCCTACGTGCTCGAAGGTTTCCGGGGCCGCTGGGTCGGCGTCGACGACCGGGGTCGTCCGCAGGCGCTCAGCGGTGACGAGTTGCAGCGACGCGGCTGGAGCCGCACCAGGGCCAGCTGAGGGGTACTCGGGGGGTGCGGGGCGCCGGGGGGCGCTCCGAGGGCTCGTGGGGGCGCTCCACGGGGTGCCCCGAGGGGGTGGGGCCCGTGGGGGCGCCCCACGGCCCGGGCACGTGCTCGCTCCGCGGGCGCCGGGGGCGTTCCCGGGGCCCGGCCGGACCGAGGGCGCGCCGGTGTGCGCGTTTTCGCCGGTTCGTGTGATTCCACCGGAGGCGGCCGCGGGCGCGCCCCGGGCACTCGGCGCGAGCCCGCGGGGCACCCCGCCACTAGAGTCCCCGCCTGTGCCGCACGACGACGCCGAGCCCACCGACCGGCTGCTGACGATCCCGAACGCGCTCAGCGTCCTCCGGCTGCTCGGCGTGCCCCTGTTCCTGTACCTCCTGCTCGGCCCGCACGCCGACGGCTGGGCGGTGGTCCTGCTGGCCGCCGCGGGCCTGTCGGACTGGCTGGACGGCAAGATCGCCCGCTGGCTCGACCAGACCAGCAAGCTGGGCACCCTGCTCGACCCCGCCGCCGACCGCCTCTACATCCTGGCCACGCTGGTCGCGTTCGTGGTGCGCGACATCGTCCCGTGGTGGCTGGTCGCGGTGCTGGTCGGCCGCGAGCTGGTGGTCGGCGCCTGCCTGCCCGTGCTCCGGGTCCGCGGCTACGGCCCGTTCGAGGTCAACTACCTGGGCAAGGCGGCCACGTTCAACCTGCTCTACGCGTTCCCCGTGCTGCTGCTGGCGCAGGGCGGCTCCACGGCCGCCCAGGTCGCCCGCCCGGTCGCCTACGCGTTCATGGCGTGGGGCGGGGCCTTGTACCTGTGGTCGGGTGCCCTGTACGTCTACCAGCTCACCCTCGCGCTGCGCCGGCGGCCGGGGGTCGCGCCGGTCTGAGCGCGTCGTGGGAAGATCCGGCACCGAAGATCCACCGTCATGAAGGAGCGCACCGCGGTGATTCCCGAGGAGCTCAAGTACACCGAGGAACATGAGTGGGTGCTGCGCACGGGCGACGACACCGTGCGCGTGGGCATCACCGACTACGCCCAGGAGCAGCTCGGCGAGGTCGTGTTCGTCCAGCTCCCGGAGCTCGGCGAGCAGGTCGGCGCCGGTCAGACGCTGGGCGAGGTGGAGTCCACCAAGAGCGTGTCCGACCTCTACGCGCCGCTCGCCGGTGAGGTCGTCACCCGCAACGACTCCCTGGACCAGCAGCCCGACCTGGTCAACAGCGACCCGTACGGCGAGGGCTGGATGGTGGAGCTCCGGCTGGACGACCCGACCGCGGTCGACGACCTGCTGGACGCCGCCGCGTACCAGGAGCTGGTGGCACAGGGGTGACGTCGATCTTCCGGCGGCTCTTCGGTCGGTGGGGGAGCCGCTCCTCAGACAAGGGTTCGGGCACGGTAGGTTCTAACGAACTCGACGGTTCCAGCAGCAGGAGGAGAGCTCAGGTGAGCACGAACGACGGGCCAGGCGTCCCGCCCGAGCAGTCCCCGGAGCGGACCTCCGTTTTCCGGGCCGACTTCCTCGCCGAGGTCGAGGGCGCCGAGGCGCCCGCCCAGGAGCCGGCGGTCGCCGGCGTCGACGCGCTGCCCGCCGGGTCGGCCCTGCTCGTGGTCAAGCGCGGCCCCAACGCGGGGTCGAGGTTCCTGCTGGACCGCGACACGACCAGCGCCGGCAGGCACCCCGACAGCGACATCTTCCTCGACGACGTGACGGTGTCCCGCCGGCACGCCGAGTTCCGCCGCGAGGGCGGCGAGTTCGTGGTGATCGACGTGGGCAGCCTCAACGGCACCTACGTCAACCGCGAGCCCGTCGACCAGGCGGTCCTCGCCAACGGCGACGAGGTCCAGATCGGCAAGTTCCGCCTGGTGTTCCTGACCGGTCCGGGCGCCGGGGGCCAGGGGGCCTGACGGTGGGGCTCCGGTGACGGCGGCCGGGCGGCCACGCGGGGGGTTGAGCATCGGGGCGGTGCTGACGCAGCTCCGACCCGACTTCCCCGACGTCACCATCTCCAAGATCCGGTTCCTGGAGTCGGAGGGGTTGGTCCGCCCGGCGCGCACGGCCTCGGGGTACCGGCAGTTCACCCCGGCGGACGTCGAGCGCCTGCGGTACGTGCTGGCCGCCCAGCGCGACCGCTACCTGCCGCTGAAGGTCATCAAGGAACAGCTCGACGCGGCCGACCGGGGCGTGCGCGCGGTCGACCTCACCCCCGGCCACCGGATCACCCGCGAGGAACTCCTGGCGCGGGCGGGCATCGACGCGGCCGAGCTGGCCGACCTGGAGCAGCACGGCCTGGTCCAGGCCGTCGCGGGCGGGTTCTACGACCACGAGGCGGTGCAGATCGCCACGACGGTGCGGGCCATGTCCGAGCACGGCCTCCAGGCCCGGCACCTGCGCCCGTTCCGGGCCGCGGCCGACCGGGAGGTCGCCCTGGTCGAGCAGGCCGCGGCGCAGAGGGCGGACGTGACCCGCGAGCTGCTGGCACTTTCCGTAACGCTGCACACACTCCTGGTAAAGGTGAGTTTGCGCGATGCCGCAGGTGGCCGCGTTCCGCCGCGCTGAACACGTGTCCGCATCGTGATGAGGAAGCGGTGGGCGGTTGCGCACAGGGCCCGCTTGGCGGGTAGCGTCGAATGGGTACGTGGGGGATCCTCGTTGGGAAGCGGGGACGCCAGGATTTCAGCGCGCTGAGGGAGGCGAGACCCGATGAGCGAGATGCGCGTCGTGGGTGTGCGGGTGGAACTGCCCGCCAACCAGCCGATCCTGCTGCTGCGCGAAACCGAGGGCGAGCGGTACCTGCCGATTTGGATCGGATCCGTCGAGGCCACCGCCATCGCGCTGGAGCAGCAGGGCGTCCGGCCCGCCCGACCGCTGACGCACGACCTGCTCAAGGACGTCATCGGTGCCCTCGGGCGGCAGCTGGAGCAGGTGCGGATCACGGACCTGCAGGAGGGGACGTACTTCGCCGAGCTCGTGTTCGACGGTGACGTGCGGGTGTCCGCGCGGCCCAGCGACTCCGTGGCGCTGGCGCTGCGGATCGGGGTGCCGATCCACGCGGAGGAGTCCGTGCTGGCCGAGGCCGGGTTGATCATCCCGGACGAGCAGGAGGACGAGGTGGAGAAGTTCCGCGAGTTCCTGGACTCCGTCTCGCCGGAGGACTTCCGGGGCGCCGACACGTAGGCCGCTGGGGCTGGGGCTTCGGGGCTGGGAGGGGCGAGTTCGGAACGCTCCGGCTCGACCGGGAGGGTGCCGGTTCGGCTTGGACCGCCCCGGTCTGGCCCGGAACGCGCTGGTCAGGCTGGTCGGGTTTGGGGCCCGCTGATCCGCTTCGGGCAACCCCGGTTCGGCTTGGAGCCCGGTCGTCCGGCTTGAAGCACGCTGGCCGAGGCCGTGCGGCGGGTTCTCGGGCGAGGGCCCACCACGCTCTCGCCGCCGGCCTGGCCGAACGTGCCGGCCACCTGCCCGTCCGGCACCGAGACCAACCGGTCGACGACACCGGACACCGGCGTGACACTGCCCGGATCATGCGACCCAGACACTCACATGATCACTCCGGAGCGCCGTGCCCACCCACATTCAGGTCCTGAACGGCACGCACGACTTTGCCGGAACCCCGCCCGCCCAGGGGACCCCTGTTTTTGATTCTGCCGGCGGGGGATGACATTTCGGGACCTCGCGGGTGGCGCCTGTGGACAACTGCAAATGAGTTGGTCTCGCCTGGTGGCCGGGGCGGGCCCGGCGGCTGCGCCGACCTGCCGTCGACAGCCGAAGCGGTCGGCACCGCGACACCGCGACACCTCGACACCTCGACACCTCGACACCTCGACACCCCGTGCCGACGCCGCGCCTCCGCACTGCCCCCCGGCTGCCCGCGCCGACACCCCGACCGCCCGGGAGCCCCGCCCGAGAAGACCCGATCGTGACCGGATGACCCCACCGGGAGCGCACCCCCGCCCCCACCGCCAAACCTCGCGCGGCCGACCTCCACCCGCCGCGGGCGGGTAACACCTACGAGAGGCGCGACCGGTGGTCCCAGCCCCTCGTAGGCGTGTGCGGTGCGTTGTGGATCAACCCCGCGTGCCACCCCCTCGGTGTCACACGTCCGGATTACACAACGTCAGCACTGGTCGGCTAAACGATCACTAAACGTCACCCGAATGGCGTACGTCGGTCGACTCTCTCAACCTCTACCTCACGTTGAGGTCAGACACGCCCAGCGCGTCGCGTTGACCTGCCCCCTAGGCGGTCTTACCGTCGAGCTCAGGTGAATTGCCACGGTGTGATTCGGGCACCGCGGCGGCTTCACGTTGGTCGCCGGTCGTCGTGGCCGGACCGAGGGGAGGCAGGCGTGGTCGAGGAAGCGCCCATCATCCGGGCCGGGTCCGGCTCCGGCGAACAGGGCGAGCTGTTCCCGGACTCCTCGCTGCCGGACGAACTCGTCGGGTACCGCGGCCCGGCCGCGTGCCAGATCGCGGGCATCACCTACCGCCAGCTGGACTACTGGGCGCGCACCGGCCTGGTCAGCCCGACCATAAGGAGTGCGCACGGCTCCGGCAGCCAGCGGCTGTACTCGTTCAAGGACATCCTGGTCCTCAAGGTCGTCAAGCGGCTGCTGGACACCGGCGTCTCGCTCCAGAACATCCGGGTGGCGGTCGACCACCTGCGCCGCCGCGGCGTGCAGGACCTGGCCCGCATCACGCTGTTCAGCGACGGCACCACCGTCTACGAGTGCACCTCGCCCGAGGAGGTCGTCGACCTGCTCCAGGGCGGCCAGGGGGTGTTCGGCATCGCGGTCAGCGGCGCCATGCGGGAGATCAGCGGCACCATCCACGAGTTCCCCGCCGAGCGCGCGGACGGCGCCGAGATCGTGCCCAACCCGGACGACGAGCTGTCCCGCCGCCGGCGCACCCGCGCCATCGGCTGAGGGCCGGGGGCCAGGCGAAGGGGGCACCCGGGGGGAAGCGCTCCGGGCACGGGGCGTCGAGGGCGCGCTACAGCCCGGTACCCCTCTGGTGCCCGCCGCGAAACCCGTTCAAACGCCGACCGCCCCGAACAATGAGATCCACGTCGCGCAGGGGGGACCGGCGGTGGTCCTACCAGGTACGATTCGCGGGTAGTCGCTTTATCCCGCGCGGGAGAGTCCGAGCCAGTCTCGGCGCCGAAGGAGCAAATCCTCCCCGGAACCTCTCAGGCGCAAGGACCGCGCGGGTGAGACGCCTCTGGAAAGCGGGTCGGTTTCCGACCCCGCCGACGGTGCAAACCCGGTGTCAGCCGGGTGAAGCTCTCAGGCGCCCGACCTCGGGCAGGAGACAGAGGGGGAGGGCAACGGCAGAAGTGTGCCCGTAGCCCAGGAGGCGCCTTTATGACGCAGGACCGCATCCCCCTCGCCGCTCTTGAGCACGGCACCCCCTTCGCCGACCGGCACGTGGGCCCGCGGCCCGCGGAGCTGGCGCGCATCCTCGACGTGATCGGCGTCGGCTCCCTGGAGGAGCTGGCCCAGCACGCCGTGCCCGACTCGATCCGCGAGCGCGACCTGGTGCTGGACCTGCCCGCGCCGGCCACCGAGACCGAGGCACTGGCCGAGCTGCGCGCCCTGGCGGCCCGCAACCGCCCGATGACCCAGATGATCGGCCTCGGCTACTACGGCACCACCACGCCGCCGGTGATCCGCCGCAACGTGCTGGAGAACCCGGCCTGGTACACCGCCTACACGCCCTACCAGCCGGAGATCTCCCAGGGCAGGCTCGAAGCCCTGCTGAACTTCCAGACCGTGGTCGGCGACCTGACCGGCCTGCCCGTGGCCAACGCCTCCATGCTGGACGAGTCCACGGCCGCCGCCGAGGCGATGACGCTCGTGCGCCGCGCCGGCCGGGCCAAGTCGAACAAGTTCGTGGTCGACGCCGACACGCTGCCGCAGACGCTCGCGGTCATCGAGACCCGCGCCGAGCCGCTGGGCATCGAGGTCGTCACCGCCGACCTGTCGCAGGGCCTGGAGGGCCTCGGCCTGGGCGGCGACTTCTTCGGCGTGCTGCTGTCCTACCCCGGCGCGTCCGGCGTGGTCCGCGACCACGCGGGCCTGATCGAGGAGATCCACCGGGCCGGCGCGCAGGCCGTCGTCGCCGCCGACCTGCTGGCGCTGGCGCTGCTGCGCCCGCCGGGCGAGATCGGCGCGGACGTCGTGGTCGGCACCACCCAGCGCTTCGGCGTGCCGATGGGCTTCGGCGGGCCCCACGCCGGTTACATGGCCGTCCGCCAGGGCCTGGAGCGCCAGCTCCCCGGCCGCCTGGTCGGCGTGTCCGTGGACGCCGACGGCAACCCCGCCTACCGGCTGGCGCTCCAGACGCGCGAGCAGCACATCCGCCGCGAGAAGGCGACCAGCAACATCTGCACCGCGCAGGTCCTGCTGGCCGTGATCGCCTCGATGTACGCCGTCTACCACGGTCCCGAGGGCCTGCGGGCCATCGCGACGCGCGCCCACCGCATGGCCACCGTGCTGGCCGCCGGCCTGTGCGAGGCCGGGGTCGAGGTGGTGCACGGCGAGTTCTTCGACACCGTGCGCGCCCGCGTCGAGGGCCGGGCCGCCGAGGTCGTGGCCGCGGCGCGCGAGCTGGGCGTGAACCTGTGGCGGGTGGACGACGACGTCGTCTCCATCTCCTGCGACGAGACCACCACGCGCGAGCACCTGCGGCTGGTGTGGCAGGCGTTCGGCGTCACCGTGGCCGACGTGGACGGCCTGGACGCCGACACCGCCGACGGCATCCCCGCCGACCTGCGCCGCACCTCCGACTACCTGACCCACCCGGTGTTCCACACCCACCGCTCGGAGACCGCGCTGCTGCGCTACCTGCGGTCGCTGTCGGACAAGGACGTGGCGCTGGACCGCAGCATGATCCCGCTGGGCTCGTGCACGATGAAGCTCAACGCCACGGCCGAGATGGAGCCGGTCACCTGGCCGGAGTTCGCCGAGCTGCACCCGTTCGCGCCGGTCGAGGACGCCGCCGGCTACCTGGAGCTGATCGCCGACCTGGAGCGGTGGCTGGCCGAGGTCACCGGCTACGACGCGGTGTCGCTGCAGCCCAACGCGGGCAGCCAGGGCGAGTTCGCGGGCCTGCTGGCCATCCGCGCCTACCACCGCGCCAACGGCAACGCCGACCGCGACGTGTGCCTGATCCCGTCCAGCGCGCACGGCACCAACGCCGCGTCCGCCGTGATGGCCGGCATGCGCGTCGTGGTGGTCAAGTGCGACGACAAGGGCAACGTCGACCTCGCCCACCTGCGCGAGACGGTCCAGGCCCACCGCGACGACCTGGCCGCGATCATGATCACCTACCCGTCGACGCACGGCGTGTACGAGGACACCGTGCGCGAGGTGTGCGGGCTGGTGCACGACGCGGGCGGCCAGGTGTACGTCGACGGCGCGAACCTCAACGCCCTGATCGGCCTGGCGCAGTACGGCAAGTTCGGCTCGGACGTGTCCCACCTGAACCTGCACAAGACGTTCTGCATCCCGCACGGCGGCGGCGGCCCGGGCGTCGGCCCGATCGGCGTGCGCGCGCACCTGGCGCCGTTCCTGCCCAACCACCCGCTCCAGCCGGCCGCCGGCCCCGCCACCGGGGTGGGCCCGATCAGCGCCGCGCCGTGGGGCTCGGCGTCGATCCTGCCGATCTCGTGGGCCTACGTGCGGATGATGGGCGGCGACGGGCTGCGCCGGGCGACGCTGACCGCGGTGGCCGCGGCGAACTACGTGGCGCGGCGGCTGGACGAGCACTTCCCGGTGCTCTACACCGGCGAGGGCGGCTTCGTGGCCCACGAGTGCATCCTCGACCTGCGGCCGATCACCAAGGCGACCGGCGTGACCGTGGACGACGTGGCCAAGCGGTTGGCCGACTACGGGCTGCACGCGCCGACCATGTCGTTCCCGGTGGCGGGCACGCTGATGGTGGAGCCGACCGAGAGCGAGGACCTGGCCGAGATCGACCGGTTCGTCGAGGCCATGATCGCGATCCGGCACGAGATCGACCGGGTCGGCTCGGGCGAGTGGCCGAGGGACGACAACCCGCTGCGCAACGCGCCCCACACGGCCGCCTGCGTGACGGGGGAGTGGGAGCACCCGTACAGCCGCGAGGTGGCGGTGTTCCCGGCGGGCGCGACCGCGGTGAAGGCGTGGCCGCCGGTGCGGCGCATCGACGGCGCGAAGGGCGACCGCAACCTGGTCTGCTCCTGCCCGCCCGTCTCGGCCTACGGCGGCTGAGCCCGGCTGTCGGATCGGTGGGGGAGCGGCCGGACCCGCTCCCCCACCGGCTCAGAACGCGTGGTCGAGCTCGAACCGCCCCGGTTCGCCGTGCCGCCAGGTGATCCGGCCGGTCCCGCGCAGCCCGCTCAACCCCCCGCCCGCCGAGACCACGGTGACCTCGGCGCGGGCCACCCCGTCGCGGTAGTCGCCGACGTGCCGGAGGACCAGCGTGCCCTCGCGGCCGGCCAGCACGCCGGTGACCACCTCGTGCCCGACCGAGTCGCAGGACTCGTCGTCCGGGTAGGCCATCAGGAACCGCAGCTCGCCCGTGCCCTCCAGGTCCCCGGTGTAGGTCGTGGTCATGGTGCCGGTCGTCTGCTTCGGGCCGGTGACCTCTTCGTGCGGTCGGCCGTCCCAGGTGTGCTCGGTCCAGCTCTTCATCTCGACCGCGGCGGTCGCGTGCGTCGTCATGCGGTTCAGGCTGCCCCCTGTGGCTGACAGTTCCTGTCAGGTAGAACTGGGGCGGTGCGCGCCAGCCGGTTGTTGTCGTTGTTGCTGCTGTTGCAGTCGCGCGGGCGGATGACGGCCCGGCAGCTCGCCGACGAGCTGGAGGTGTCGGTCCGCACCGTCTACCGGGACGTGGAGGCGCTGGGTGCCTCCGGCGTGCCGGTGTACGCCGACCGCGGCCCGGCGGGCGGCTACCGGCTGGTGGACGGCTACCGGACGCGGCTGACCGGGCTGAGCGCGGAGGAGGCCGACTCGCTGTTCCTGGCCGGCCTGCCCGGCCCGGCCGCCGAGCTGGGGCTGGGCGCGGTGGTGGCGGCGACCCAGCTGAAGGTGCTGGCCGCGCTGCCGCCGGAGCTGCGGTCGCGGGCCGGGCGGGTGCGCGAGCGGTTCCACCTGGACGCGCCCGGCTGGTTCCGGGGCGCCGAGGACGTGCCGCACCTGGCGGTGGTCGCGGACGCGGTGTGGCGGCAGCGGCGGGTGCGGGTGCGGTACCGGCGGTGGAGCGACGTCGAGGTGTCGCGGACCGCCGAGCCGCTGGGCCTGGTGCTCAAGGCGGGCCTCTGGTACCTGGTGGCGCGCACCGACGACCTGCGCACGTACCGCGTCTCGCGCGTGCTGGAGGCGACCGTGCTGGACGAGGGGTTCGAGCGGCCGCCCGACTTCGACCTGGCCGACTTCTGGGCGGGCTGGTCGGCGCGTTTCGAGCGGCACATGTACCCGATGCGCGTGACCGTGCGGCTGACCCCCGAGGGCCTGGGCCGCGCCCGCGTCCTGCTGGGCCTGGTCGCCTCCCGCGCCCTGGAGGGCGTCACCCCCGAAGGCGCCTGGACCACCGTCGAGATCCCCGTCGAGTCGCCCGACCACGCCCTGGTCGACCTGGCGCGCCTGGGCCCGGACGTCGAGGTCGTGGCCCCCGCCGACCTGCGCGCCCGCGTGATCGACACCCTCCGCGCCACCCTCGCCGTCTACACCCCCTGACCCCGCGCGTGTCCTCCACTCCGACACCGCGTGCCCTCCACTCGGACACCCGCGAACGTAGAACTCGGGGGTCGCGAACGTTCGACACGACGGTCGCGGAGGTTCGACTCGCGCGTGTCGAACGTCCGGGGCGCGCGTGTCGAACGTTCGGGGCCGGTGAGTTCCGCGTTCGGAGGGGTCAGGCGGACAGGAGTTGGGCCAGGGCGGGGTCGATGCCGCGGCCGTCCTCGACGAACGACAGGGTGCCGCCCGTGGCGCGGGTCAGCTCGGCCAGCGGTTCGCGCTCGGGGTCCGGGCCGATGGCGATGACGCTGATCGGGACGTCCTTGCCCGGCTGCCTGACCTCCGCCAGCCGCGACGTCAGCTCGCCGAACGTCAGCCCGCCGTCGTTCGCGCCGTCGGTCAGCACCACGATCCGGTTGCGCTTGCCGTCCTGGTAGTTGGCCAGCGCGTGCTCGTAGAGCGCCAGCACGCTGGTGTAGAGCTGCGTGGCGCTCCGCGGCTCCAGCCGGGCCACGCCGTCGAGCAGCGCCTGCCGCTGACCGGCCACCGGCCCGGTCGGCACGAGCTGCCGGTACGGCTTGTCGCCGTCGAGCTGCCGGGAGAACTCCCACAGCCCCAGCGAACCCGACACCGACCGCTCGACCTGCCCGGCCAGCGCCCGCCGGACCCACTCCACCCGGCTGCGCCCGTCGCCGCCGGGTTCCTCCATCGACTTGGACGTGTCCACCAGCACGGTCACCACCTGGCCGTCGCCCGCGGCCGCCCACGCGGCCGAGATCTGCTGGGTGGTGTTGGCGTCGGCGGGCGCCAGCTCGTCGGTGATCGCCGCCCACCGCACGCCCGGCGACGGCTTGGGCCGCTCGGTGGTGGAGCCCACCCGCAGCCCGGCGCGGGCCAGGATGGCCTGCTGCGGGTCCTCCTTGAGGAACTGCCGGAACGCCTGCGCGGCCCGCACCTGCGCCTCGCCGACCCAGTCACCGGCCAGCGGCACGAACGGGAAGTCCGCGACCGGCGTCGGCCCGCCCGCCGCCACCCCGTACAGGGGGTTCAGCGGCGCCGCGCCGCCGTCCTTGCCGGTGTTGTGCCGGTACAGGTCGACCTCGAACACGGGCACCGCGCTGAACCCGGCCTCGCCCACGCCGGTGGTGTCCGCCAGCAGGTTCAGCGCCTCCCACGTGCCCGCGGGCGCCTGCGCCGGCTTGCCCGCGGTCAGCTTGCCCAGCGTGGTCTTCACCGGGTCCAGCGCCAGCATCGCGGTGGTCACCGGGCCCTTGCCCTCCGGGCTCGCCCCGGCCAGCGCGGACTGCACGGCCATCGCGGTGGCGGCGTTGGTCGCCGGGTCCGGCATGGCCACCCGGAACGGCCCCCACTCGGGCTTGCCGAACCGGCCCCAGCCGTCGGCCGCGCCGGTCAGGTCCGGCAGGTCGGTCCAGCGGAACCCGTCACCGGCCTGGAGCGCCTGCGCCGCGTCCTGGTGCAGGGCGAGCAGCACGGGGCTGGAGGCGATGGACTCGGGTGCCGCGCCCAGCAGGCTCGCGTCCTGCGCGCCGAGCCGGTTCGCCCACAGCGTCGAGTCGGTGACCCACGCGTGCGGGCGGGCGCCCAGCTTCTCCTCGTCCCAGCCCTGGGTGAGGCCGGCCAGCACGACCTCGGAGTCGATCGACTGCACCTCGACGCGGATGCAGTGGTCGTAGACGACGGGCCGCTGCCTGCTCCACTCCTCGGCGACCTGCTTGACCGCCTCGGCCACGCTGGGCGCCGCGGACACCCGCAGGGCGGCCTCGCCCTCGTCGCACGCGCCGGCCTCGGCCGCGGCGCGGCGCTCGGCGACGCCGCCGATCCAGGTCCAGCCGAGCCACCCGAGGACCACCAGGGCCACCAGGCCGACGATGGCGACCGGCCACTTGGCGATACCGCGCCGCACCTTCGTCCGCAGCGCGCGGTGTCGAGACATCGTCTTCCCTCTCAGCGTCGACCACGAGCGCGAATCCCGACCGCGGCCACGCTAACAGGTGGCGCTTGGGGATCCGGTGAAGTGACGGGTGGTCACCCGCCGGCCACGGGTTCGCGCGACAGCACCTCGGTCAGCCCGATCAGCCCGGCCCTCAGCGGTGCGGCGGCCTCGGCGAACGCGGCCTGCTCCCGCGCGTACTCGGCCCGGCCCTCGGCCGTCTCGACCCGCACCGGCCGGTAGCCCAGCGCGGACAGGTCGTACGGGCTGGCCCGCATGTCCAGCTCGCGGATTCGCACGGCCAGCTCGAAGCAGTCCGCGACCAGCTCGGACGGGGTCGCCGGGTCCAGCTTGTAGGACCACTTGAACAGGTCCATGTTGGCGTGCAGGCAGCCCGGCTGCTCCAGCTCCACCTGGGTCTCGCGGGTCGGCTGGAGGGTGTTGCGCGGCCGCGCCTCGGGCGTGAAGAACCGGAACGCGTCGAAGTGCCCGCACTGCACCCGCTGCGACTCGACCACCGCGTCCGTGCCGGAGCTGCCCAGCCGCAGCGGCCACGCGTTGTGCCGCACCTCGTCGGGTCGCTGCCGGTAGACCATCGCCCACTCGTGCAGGCCGAAGCAGCCCAGCCGGGGCGCGCGGGACGCGGTGGCGGTGAGCAGCCGCCGGGCGAACCCGATCGTGCTCGCCCGCTCCCGCGCGAACGCCGCCACGTCCAGGGTCACCCCGTCACCGGTCTCCCGGTAGAGCGGCCACCGCAGGTAGGCACGTGCCGCGTCGCCTTCGAGCACCACGCCGGGGCCCGGGTGCCAGCGCTCCAGCCGCGAGGGGCGGTGGGAGTAGTAGGAGAACAGGAAGTCGAGCACCGGGTGCTTGCGGCCGGCGGCGCGGCGCTCGTGGTGCGGGCCGGTCCACCGCCGCACGCGGGCCGCGTGCGCGTCGCGGCGCGCGGTCCACTCGGCCTCGGACAGGACTTCCCCCACGTCACCAGGGTACTGGCCGGGGTTCACCCCACGCTAAAAGGTCGCCGGCGGGCGGTCGCGCTTGGCAGGGTGTCGGTCATGTCCAGGGGGTGGGTGCGGCTCCAGGCCGTCGCGGTGTCCGGGTCGGTGGCCGAGGGTTTGATGGTGACGCTGCTGCCGTGGTTGGCGACCACGATCACCGACGACCCGCGGCAGGTGTCGCTGGTCAACGTGGTCGGCCAGGCGCCGTGGCTGCTGTTCTCGCTGTTCGCGGGGGTGCTGATCGACCGGGTGCGGCGCAGCGCGGTGCTGGCCGCGGCCTACCTGGTGCAGCTGTGCGCGGCGCTGGTGGTCGGGGTCGCGGGCCTGGTCGACGGGCTGGGCCTGCCGCTGCTGCTGGCCGTGGCGTTCGTGGTGACCTCGGCGCAGGTGCTCGGCGACGGCGCGTCCGGCGCGCTGGTGCCCGAGGTGGTGCCGCCGGACCGGCTGCCCGCCGCGAACACCAGGATGATCGTCCTCGACCGGGGTGTCGTGCAGTTCGGCGTGCCGCCGGTGATGGGCCTGCTGGTCGGCGTCGGGCTCGGCGCGCCCGCGTGGGTGGCCGTGGTGGCCGCGCTGGTGGCGCTCGTGCTGGTCAGGGGCCTGCGGTCGGCGCCGGTGCCGCCGTCGGACCGGCACCCGCTGCGCGACATCGGCGAGGGCCTGCGGTACCTGGTGCGCACGCGGCTGCTGCGGTCGATCACGCTGGCGGTGGCGCTCGGGTCGTTCGCGGCCAGCGCGATGAACGCGATGCTCGTGCTGTACGCGCAGGACGTGCTGCACCTGGGCCCGGTCGGGTACGGCGTGCTGCTGGCGTCCATGGCGGCCGGGTGGGTCGCGTCGTCGTTCGTGACGGGCCGGGTGGTCGCGCGGCTGGGGTACGCGTGGGCGATGCGGTGGGCGCAGGTCGGCATGGTGGTGGGCGCGGCGCTGATGGCCGTGCTGCCGCCGTGGCCGTGGGCGGTCGCCGCGGTGGCGTTCGCGGAGTCGGCGGTGGTGATGGTGTGGAACGTGTGCTCGCAGTCCAGCCGCCAGCGCTTCACCCCGGCCGGGCTGCTGGGGCGGGTGCTGACCAGCCACCGGGCGCTGGCGTGGGGGCTGACGCCGCTGGGCGCGCTGGCCGGTGGGCTGGTGGCGGCGGGGTTCGGGCTGCGGGAGGTGTGGGTGGCTGCCGCGCTGGTCCAGCTCGGCGCGCTGGTCGTCGCCCTGGTGGGGCTGTCGCCGAGGGCGTTCTCCGAGGCGGAGCGGGAGGAGGCGCGGCGCCTGGCGGCGGGGGGTGTGGTGGGGGTGTGACGGGGCGGCCCGGCGTCCAGGCCGGCGGCTTCGCGCGTGGCGGCGTCCCCGGCCGTCAGAGCCCCGTCCGAACCGCTAGAGCGGCGGCACCAGGCCCGGGAACTTGCGCGCGCCGTTGCAGTGCGGGCACTCCCGGCCGTTGTCCACCGTGCGCGGCACGCCGCCGATGACCGCCGCGGTCGGGTTGGCGATGAAACCGGCCCCGCCGCACAGGTGGCAGATCGTGCGGGCGTCCGACGTCACGCCGAACAGGTCGTCGTCCTCGTCGTCCTCTTCGTCGAAGTCGTCCTCGTCCTCGGGGTCGAAGTCGTCCTCTTCGTCGTCCTCGTGCGGGTTCACCCGGCAAACCGTAGTCGGGTGGGACCGGGCCCGCCGGTCCCACCCCGCCGATCAGAGCCCCTGCCCCGCCGCGTCCACCACGAACTGCTCCAGGATCGCGCTGGAGTTCGTGCCCAGCAGCTCGTAGCTGGTCCGGTCGAACACGACCACCACCGGCTCCGCCCGCGGATCGGACCCCGGCGGGGTCGGCCAGGTGATGCCGACCCCGGGCCGCCCGGAGGCGTCCCGCGCGTCCCCCACCACGCTCAGCCCGGGTGTCCGCGCCGCCGCCTCGAACAGCGCCGCCCGGGACGCCGGCATCAGCAGCTGCTCGCTGATCAGCGCGAACACGTCCTTGCCGCGCGAGTTGACGCTGCCCGGCTCACCACTGGCGTTCGCACCCAGGTAGGCCAGCATGCCGTCCACGTCGGTCGGCAGGTCCGGCCGGTACGCGGGGCTCGGCTCGCACGGCTCGGTCACCCCGGGCAGCGGCTCCGGCCCCTTGTAGACGGCCCGCCGCCCGTCGCGGCACCCCGGGAACGGGATCTGGTCGCCCTGCTGCCGCAGCAGCCCGTCGTGGGTGCCGTCGACCGAGAGCCAGATCTCCCGCTCGCCCTGCCGGTTCCGGCTGCGCGTGTAGACGAACTGGTCCGCCCTCGGTTCGACGGCCGGTTCGGCGCGGGCCACGCGCGCGGCGTGGGAGAGCAGCCGCACCGGGTCGCCGGTCGGGTCCTCCGCGGCGCTCGACACCGCCACCCCACCGCCACCAGGGCCGGCAGGCTCCGTCCCGGGCACCAGGGCGACCACCGCCGCCGCGGCCGCGGCCAGGCCGACCGCGGACGCCCCGACCAGGGCGAACCGGGCCCGGCGCGGTCGCGGCGCGGTGCGCTCGGCGACCCCGGCCAGGAACTTCGCCCGCGCCGGCGCCAGCGCCGCCGCGTCGGGCAGGGGCGTCTCGTCGCCCAGCCCGCGCACCAGTTGAAGATCATCCATTGCTCAGCAACTCCTCGACCTCGGTGGGGTTCTGCCCGCCCAGCGCCTGCCGGACCTTGCGCCGTGCCCGGTGGAGCCGGGAGCGGACCGTGCCGACCGGGACGGCCAGCGCCGCCGCGACCTCCTCGTAGCTCAGCTGCTCCCACGCGACCAGCAGCAGCACGTCCCGGTCCTCCGGTGCCAGCCCGCCCAGCGCGCCGACCAGCGCCGACCGCACCGCGCCCGCGGTCACCTCGGCGGCGACCCGGTCGGCGTGGTCCTGCTCGGCGGCGGCCGGCGGGGTGGCGGCGGCGTGCTGGAAGCGGCGCGCCTCCGCGCGGCGGTGCTGCCCGACCAGGTTCGTGGCGATGCCGTAGAGCCACGGCCGGGCGTCCGGCCGGTCCCGGTCGTAGCGGCCCCGCTTGTCGAACGCGACGAGGAACGTCTCGGCGACCAGGTCGTCCGCGACCTGGTCGCCCAGCCTGCGGGCCAGGTAGCGCCGGACGTGCGCGGCGTGCCGGTCGAAGAGCACCGCGAACGCGCCCGGCTCCTGCCCGGACCTCGCGATGACCTCGGCGTCGGTTGGTGTCATGGTTCCCTTTCCGGCTTTCTCCCGGTGGCGGGCGGTCACCGGTACTCCGCCGGAGGGGCCGATCGGGTTCACGCCCGCCCGTGCACGGGCGCCTGCACGGGCAGGTGCACGCACACGTCGGAGGTGTGAGCGGAAGATGATTGGTGTGTGAGTGCCCCCGAGTAGGCAGGAGTCCGAAAGCGGACACATGGGGGGAACCAGTGAACAATGTGAACGCACCACTGCAGCGCAGACGGCCCGTCGGTCCCGTGGAGAACCGGATCCTCACCACGCCGGTGGGGCTCGCGTTCCCGCGTGACGTCACCTTCGAGTCGTGGGAGCAGGCCGGCAAGCGGATCTCGCGGATCGCCAGCTCCTCCGCGTGGTACCTCGGCGACTGGCTGGTGTTCGGGCAGGACAAGTACACCGACCGGTACCGGCGGGCGGTCGAGGCGGTCGGCCTGGACTACCAGACGCTGCGCAACTACGCGTGGATCGCGCGGAAGTTCGAGCCGTCCCG
The DNA here is from genome assembly GCF_009498035.1 of Saccharothrix syringae. Classification (NCBI taxonomy): domain Bacteria; kingdom Bacillati; phylum Actinomycetota; class Actinomycetes; order Pseudonocardiales; family Pseudonocardiaceae; genus Saccharothrix; species Saccharothrix syringae. The sequence continues at coordinate 8,866,333 of NZ_CP034550.1, read as the reverse complement.
GCGCCGGCCCGGCCTGCCGTTCCAGCACCACGCGGAGGTCGCGGCCCTGCCGCCCGCCGAGCAGGACCGGTGGCTGGACCGCGCCGAGCGGGAGAGCTGGTCGCGCACCGCGCTGCGCCGGGCGCTGCGCGAGAGCCGGGACCCGAACTCCCGGTCCTACCGGGCGGTGCTGCCGCGGGTCAGCGCGGCCAGCGAGGCGGTGGACCGGTGGCGCCGGGCCGCCGCGGCGGCGAACGCCGACTTCGAGTCGTGGGTGGTGGCGGCCCTCGACCGGGCGGCGGAGCACGACCTGGAACTGGTCAGCGTGCCGCCGCTGGAGCACCCGGTGCTGGAGGCAGGCGTGCCGGTCCACGTGCCCGAGGTGCGCTCGGCGTCGTGACCGGGGGTGGCGCCGGTGACCCCCAGGTACCGGCGCCACCCCTCTCGTCACGGCTCCCGGCGGACGTGGGTGCCGTCGCGCACGGTGCCCACGTACTCCTCGACCAGGTCCTCCAGCGCGACCACGCCCTGCGTCACCCCGTCGGCCGACACGGCCTGCGCCAGGTGGCTCTGCGCGCGCCGCAGCACGCCGACCGCCTCGTCCAGCCGCGCGTCCACCGGCACCTCCGGCAGGCCGCGCACCCGACCGGGCGGCACCTGCGTCGACGGGTCCGCGTCCGCGATGTCCAGCACGTCCTTGACGTGCAGGTAGCCGATCAGCCGGTCCTCGTCGCGCACCGGGAACCGGGAGAAGCCGGTGGCCGACACGGCGGCCTCCACCTCGCCCATGGTCGGCCGCGCCGACACCGAGGTGACCCGGTCCAGCGGCACCAGCACGTCGGCCACGGTGCGCTCCGCCGACGACAGCGTCTGCGCCAGCCGCCGGTGCTCGGAGTCCTCCAGCAGGCCCTCCTGCCGCGACTGCGCGATCAGCAGCGCCAGCTCGTCCCGCGTGTAGGCCGACTCCAGCTCCTCGCGCGGCGTCACGCCGACCCGCTTGAGCACCGCCGTCGCCACCACGGTGAACGCGCGCAGCAGCGGCGCCACCAGCCGGCAGAACCACAGGTGCGCGGGCACCAGCAGCAGCGCGGTGCGCTCCGGGCCGGCGATGGCCAGGTTCTTCGGCACCATCTCGCCCAGCACCGTGTGCAGCGCCACCACGACGACCAGCGCCAGCGCGAAGGCCACGCCGTGCCGCACCGCGTCCGGCACGCCGACGCCGTGGAACGGCGCCTCCAGCATCGCCGCCACGGCCGGTTCGCCCAGCGCGCCCAGGCCCAGCGAGCACAGCGTGATGCCCAGCTGCGCGCCCGCGATCAGCAGCGGCAGCTCGCGGCCCGCCCGGATCACCGTCCGGGCCCGGCTGCTGCCCTGCTCGGCCAGCGCCTCCAGCCGGTCGCGGCGCGCGGTGATGATGGCGAACTCCGCGCCGACGAAGAAGGCGTTGCCCGCCACCAGCAGCAACACGAACAGCAGGCTCATCGCGCGACCCCCGTCCCCGCCACGTGCGGCGGGCTCGTCGCGACCTCGGGCTCCACCACGCGCGGCGGGCTCATCGCGCGGCCTCCTGCTCCACCCGGGCCACCCGCAGCTCGGCCACCCGGTGCCGGTCCATCTGCACCACGGTGATCCGCCAGCCGTCGACCCGGATCTCGTCACCGGCCGCCGGTATCCGGCCCAACCGGGCCATGACCAGGCCGGCGACCGTCTCGTAGTCGCCCTCGGGCATCCGGAACCCGGTCGCCTCGGCCACCTCGTCGTCGCGCAGCAGGCCGGACACCAGCCAGCTGTCGCGGCCCAGCGGGCGCACCGGCGAGGTCTCCCGGCGGTCGTGCTCGTCGCGCACGTCGCCGACGATCTCCTCGACCAGGTCCTCCAGCGTCACCAGGCCGGCCGTGCCGCCGTACTCGTCGACGACCAGCGCGGTCTGCAGGCCGGAGGCGCGCAGCCGGTCCAGCAGGGCGTCGCCCTCCAGGGTCGCGGGCACCGTCTGCACCGGCCTGGTCAGCGCCGACAGCGGCGTGGTCGCCCGCTGGTGGCGCGGCACCCCGAACGCCTGCTTGACGTGCACGATCCCGCGCACCTCGTCCAGGTCGCCCTGGTGCACCGGGAACCGGGAGAAACCCGTCTCCCGCGCCTTGGCGACCAGGTCCAGCACGGTCGCGTCCGAGCGCAGCGACTCCACCCGCACGCGCGGGGTCATCAGCTCGTCCGCGGTGCGGTCGCCGAAGCGCAGGGAGCGGTCCAGCAGGGTCGCGGTGCCCTCGTCGATCGTGCCGTGCTCGGCGCTCGACCGGATCAGGGCGCCCAGCTCCTGCGGCGACCGGGCCGAGGCCAGCTCGTCGGCGGGCTCCACGCCCATCCGGCGCACCAGCCAGTTGGCCGAGCCGTTCAGGCCGTTGATCAGCCAGCGGAACACCGAGGAGAACCCGGCCTGCACGCCGGCGACCGCGCGGGCGGTCTCCAGCGGCTTGGCGATGGCCAGGTTCTTCGGCACCAGCTCGCCGAACACCATCGACAGCGACGTGGCCACCGCCAGGGCGACGGCCAGCGAGATCGGGTCGACCGCGGAGTCCGGCACGCCGAGGGCCGACAGCGCGGGCGAGATCAGCTCGGCGATGGCCGGTTCGGCGATGAAACCGGTGATGAGCGTGGTGATGGTGATCGCCAGCTGCGAGCCGGAGAGCTGGAAGGACAGCGACCGGTGGGCCTTGTCGACCGCGCGGGCCTTGGCGTCGCCGACGGCGGCGACGTGCGACTCGACGGTGCTGCGCTCCAGGGCGGTCAGGGAGAACTCGGCCGCGACCGCGATGAACGTGCCGACGGTGAGCACCACCACGGCGACCAGGCCGAGCAGGCTGAGGACGATGGTCATGCGAGGCCCCCGTCACGGGGCGGGCGGGGCTGGCAGCCGGGTATCGGACCCGGCTCGGTACTGCAGCCCGGGGACTGCGCGTCGCGCACGGAAGGGATCACTCCTCGTGAGGGGTGGTCGAACGGGTGTCCAGTTTAGAGAGTAGCCGGCGCCTACCGCAGCCCGGTAGCGCCAGGTGGGGACGTGCTGGCGCGCAGCACCACCTCGCCGGCCACCCGGACCGTGCGCGGCTCGTCACCGGGCTCGTCCAGGACCAGGCGCGCGGCCCGTTCACCCATCTGCTCCAGCGGCAGGCGCACCGTGCTCAGGGCCGGGACCAGGTCGCGCAGGGTGGGGATGTCGTCGAAACCGGCCACCGAGACGTCGTCGGGGACGCCGAGCCCGTGCTCGCGCAGCGCCGCCATGGCACCCATCGCCATCACGTCGTTGACGGCGAACACGCAGGTCGCGCCGGTGCGGGCGGCGAGCAGGTCGGCCACTGCGGCGTGACCGCCGTCACGGGTGAAACCGCAGGTGATGACGTTCTCGGGGGGCAGGTCCACGCCCGCGTCGGCCAGGCCGGCCTTGAAGCCGGCGACGCGGTCGCGGGCGGCGAGCAGGTCGGCGGGGCCCGCGAGCACGGCGAACCGGCGGTGGCCCAGCTCGGTGAGGCGGCGGGCCAGCGCCCGTGCCCCGGACCGGTTGGCGGGCACCACGGTGTCCGCGCCCAGCTTCGCCTGCGAGACGCACGCCACCCGGCCGCCCTGGGCGGTGAACGCGCCGATCTCCTCGGTCAGGCGGGCGCTGGCCCGGCGGTCGGTGGTGCGGCTGCCGGCGATGACCAGGGCGCGGGCGCGGTGGGCGCGCAGGGTGTTGACCAGCTCGACCTCGCGGCGCGGGTCGCGGTTGGTGGTGCCGAGCACCACGACCAGCCCGGCCGCCTCGGCGACCCGGGTCACGCCCGCCGCGATGCTGGAGAAGTACGGGTCGGCGATGTCGTGCACCACGAGCCCCACCAGCACGCTGGAGTTGCGGGCCAGCGCCTGCGCGGAGGCGTTGGGCAGGTAGCCCAGCTCCCGCGCCGTGCCCAGCACGCGCTCGCGCAGTTCGGCGCTCACCTGGCGCGTGCTGCCGTTGAGCACGCGCGACGCGGTGGCCAGCGACACACCCGCGCTCTTCGCCACCTCTTGCAGCGTGACCTGCCGCGACGCCACCGCCGCCTCCTCACCGTCCCCGAACTGGCGAGCCTAAACGATCCCCACCCCCCACCCCCCGCCCCAACCCCGCGTGTCCTCCACTCCGACCCCGCGTGTCCTCCGTTCGGACACCGCGAGTCGAACGCTCAGGCCCGTCGTGTCGAACCCTCGGGACCCCCGAGTTCCACATTCGGGCCCGGTTGGGACGTGGTCGTGGGGAGCCGAATGTGGAATTCGGGAGTTCTGGAGGTTCGACACGACGGTTCTGGAGGTTCGACTCGCGGTGTCTGAGTGGAGGACACGCGGTGTCTGAGTGGAGGACACGCGTGGGGGTGGGGTGGGTTGGTTGACGGTGGGGGGTGGGGGACGTAGCTTGTGGAAAGCGCTTTCCGGATAGGTGGGGTGGTGTGGTGGCGGTGCGGACTGTTGGGGTCGTGCTGAACGGGGTTACCGGGCGCATGGGGTACCGGCAGCACCTGGTGCGGTCGGTGTTGGCGATCCGGGAGCGCGGCGGGGTGCGGGTCGGTGACGACCTGGTGGTGCCCGAGCCGATCCTGGTGGGGCGCAACGCGAACAAGCTGGAGGAGATCGCCCGGCGGCACGACCTGGCGCGCTGGACCACCGACCTGGACGCCGCGCTGGGTGACCCCGGGGTCGAGGTCTACTTCGACGCGCAGGTCACCTCGGCGCACGTCGGGGCCCTGTCCAGGGCGATCGCGGCGGGCAAGCACGTCTACAGCGAGAAGCCGGTCGCCGCCTCGCCCGGGGAGGTCGAGGAGCTGGCCCGGCTGGCCGACGCGGCCGGCGTCAAGCACGGCGTGGTGGCCGACAAGCTGTACCTGCCCGGCATCCGCAAGCTGCGGCGGCTGGTCGACGGCGGGTTCTTCGGCCGCGTGCTCTCGGTGCGCGGCGAGTTCGGCTACTGGGTCTTCGAGGGCGACTGGCAGCCCGCGCAGCGGCCGAGCTGGAACTACCGGGCGCAGGACGGCGGCGGGATCGTCGTGGACATGTTCTGCCACTGGAGCTACCTGCTGGAGGGCCTGTTCGGGCCGGTGGAGGCGGTCACCGCCCGCGCCGTCACGCACGTGCCCGAGCGCTGGGACGAGGGCGGCACCCGGTACGACGCCACCGCCGACGACGCGGCCTACGCGATCTTCGAGCTGGCCGGCGGCGTGGTGGCGCAGGTCAACTCCTCCTGGGCGGTGCGGGTGCACCGCGACGAGCTGGTCGAGTTCCAGGTGGACGGCACCCGCGGCAGCGCCGTGGCGGGGTTGCGCAACTGCGTGGTCCAACCCCGGGAGATCACCCCGAAGCCGGTGTGGGACCCGGACGTGCCCTCGTCGATCGACTTCCGCGCGCTGTGGCAGGAGGTGCCCGACAACGAGGTGTTCGACAACGGGTTCCTGGTGCAGTGGGAGGAGTTCCTGCGGCACGTCGTCGCCGACGCGCCCTTCCGGCACGACTTCCGCTCCGGTGCGCGGGGCGTCCGGCTGGCCGCGCTGGGCCTGGAGTCCTCGCGCACGGGGCGGCGGATCGAGGTGCCGGCGTGACGGTGGTGCGGTTGCCCCGCCGCGACGGCTCGTTCCACGACCACGAGCTGCGCGGGGTGGGGAGGAGCGGAGCGGGGGAGAGCCGGGTGGGGGAGAGCCGGGTGGGGGAGAGCCGGGTGGGGGAGAGCGGAGTGGGGGAGAGGGGCGCGGGAGGGAAGAAGGGGGCGGAGGGGGAGAAGGGCGCGGGGAGCGCGGGGGAAGGTGGGAAGTTCGCGTCGCGGGTCGCGTTCGCGGCGGCGCACGTGGTCGCCGACCCGTTCGCGGGCAACGGGCCCGGCGCGCCCGCCGTGCTGGACTGGGACGCCACGCTGGCCCACCGGGTGCGGCTGTGGGACCTGGGGTTCGGCGTCGCCGAGGCCATGGACACCGCCCAGCGCGGCATGGGGCTGGACTGGGCCGCGGCCGCGGAGCTGGTCCGGCGCACCGCCGCGGTGGCCGGGGGCAGGCTGGCGGCGGGGGTCGGCACCGACCACGGCACCGACGACCCGCTGACCGCCTACCGCGAGCAGTTGGAGGTGGTCGGCGAGGCGGGCGCGCAGCCGATCCTGATGTGCAGCCGCAAGCTCGCCGCCCGGGCCCGCGGGCCCGAGGACTACCAGCGGGTGTACGCCGCGCTGCTGGAGGAGGTCGACCGACCCGTCATCCTGCACTGGCTCGGCCCGGCGTTCGACCCGCTGCTGGCCGGCTACTGGGGCTCGACCGACGTGCCCGAGGCCACCGGCCACTTCCTCGACCTGGTCAAGGCTTACCCGGACCGGGTGGACGGGGTGAAGGTGTCCCTGCTGGACGCGGGGCACGAGGTGGAGCTGCGCCGCGCCCTGCCCGAGGGCGTGCGCTGCTACACCGGGGACGACTTCCACTACCCGGAGCTGATCGCGGGCGACGACGTCGGCCACAGCGACGCCCTGCTGGGCATCTTCGACGTCATCGCGCCCGCGGCGGCGGAGGCCCTGGGCGCCCTGGACGCCGGTGACCTCGCGCGCTACCACGAGGTGCTGGAACCGACCGTCGCGCTGTCCCGCCACCTGTTCCAACAGCCCACCTACCACTACAAGACCGGTGTGGTGTTCCTGTCCTGGCTGGCCGGGTTCCAGGACTCGTTCGCCATGGTCGGCGGCCTCCAGTCCGCGCGGGACGTGGTGCACCTCGGCGAGGCGCTGCGGCTGGCCGACCTGGCCGGCCTGCTGCCCGACCCGGACCTGGCGGCCGCGCGCTGGGCGAACCTGCTGGGCGTGCTGACGTGAAGCTCTCGGTGAACCAGGCCACGGTGAAGCGGGCGTCCGTGCCCGAGGTGGTCGACGCGTGCGCGCGGCACGGCGTGGAGGGCGTCGGGCTGTGGCGCGAACCCGTCCACGAGCACGGGGTGGAGCGCACCGCCGCGCTGGTCCGGCAGGCCGGGCTGACCGTGTCGTCGCTGTGCCGCGGCGGCTTCTTCACGGGTGCCGACCAGCGCCTGGACGACAACCGGCGGGCGATCGACGAGGCCGCGGCGCTGGGCGCGCAGTGCCTGGTGCTGGTGCCCGGCGGCGTGCAGGGGCGCGACCTCGCAGGCGCGCGGGACCGGGTGGCCGGTGCGCTGGAGGTGCTGGCGCCCCACGCCGCCGACGCCGGGGTCCGGCTCGCGCTGGAGCCCATGCACCCGGTGTTCTGCGCCGACCGCGGGGTCGTCTCCACGCTGGCGCAGGCCCTGGAGCTGGCCGCGCCGCACGCCGCGGTCGGCGTCGTGGTGGACGCCCTGCACGTCTGGTGGGACCCGGCGCTGGCGGCGTCGGTGGCGGCGGCCGGCGCGGACATCCTGTCCTACCAGGTGTGCGACTGGGTCACGCCGCTGCCCGCCGACGTGCTGCTGGGGCGCGGCCTGCCCGGTGACGGGCACATCGACCTGGTGGGCCTGACCTCGCTGGTGCGCGCGGCGGGCTACGCCGGGTTCGTGGAGGTCGAGGTGTTCAACGAGGCGGTGTGGGAGCTGCCCGCGGACCGCGTGGTGGCCGAGCTGGTGAAGCGGCACGCCACGGGGTGGGGGCCGGTCGTGGACGGCGGCCACGACCGGCTGCCCGCAACCCCCTGGCGGGACGACCCCTCCCCGACTGGCGACCGGCCGGCCCCGCGACGCGCGCGGGGCGGGCCGGGCCCCCGCCGTTCCCCCTTGTGAGGAAGGAGGGCGGCGGGCGGCCGTGGATACGTCGATTTTTCAGTTGCCGCCCTTCCAGGCGCGATAGGGCTGCGCCCGGTACGCGTGGGCCGCGTCGTTGGTGATGCGCAGCACCGAGTCGTACAGGGTGCGGCCCAGCTCGGCGCGGGCCCGCAGCGCCGGGTGGGTGGCGCTGTAGTTGTCCGCGTTCACGGCCTGGTCGCCGCGGAACCGGCCCGAGGCGAACAGGGCGTAGGTGACGACCGGCTTGCCGTTGGCGTCGAAGACGATGCCCGCCTCGTTGCGGCCGTCCTCGAACCAGCCCGCCTTGGTGGCCACGTTCAGGCGCTCCTGCGACGACAGGTTGAGCCGGATGCCGTCGGTGAACGAGGTCAGCGACCGCAGCACGGTCAGCAGGTGCCGCGTGGACGCCGGGGACAGCAGCTCGCCCGCGGCCAGCCGGGTGAGCAGGGTGGACGTCTCGCGCGGCGTGGTGGTGCCCAGGAAGAACCGGTTCGGGTTGGCCACCGGGACGACCTGCGTGTGCACGAAGCCCTTGCCCCGCAGGATCTCGTTGAGCTCCAGCGCGGGCACGACCAGCCCGCACAGCCGCACGGCGGTGTTGTCCGACACGGTCAGCAGCGCCGCCAGGGCGTGGCCGACGGTGACCGAGCTGGGGTAGGCGCCGTCGAGGGCGAAGATGCCGTCGGTGTCGCGGATGACGATCGCGTCGGTCACCTCGACCCGCTGGTCCAGGGTGATCAGGCCCCGGTCGACCTTGTCCAGCACCGCCACGGCGACGGCGACCTTGTTCACGCTGTACGCCTCGACGACCCGGTCGGCCTCCGCCTCGACGGCGGGCTCGACCACGCCGTCGGGGTCGGCCACGCCGATGTGCGCCGACCAGGTGCCGCCCGCCCACGCGACCTGCCGCTGGTACTTGCGGGCGATCTTGCGCCTGGCCAGGTCCGCCGTGGTCGGGATCAACGCGTCCCACTCCGCATCCGTCTCCTGGGCCTGCGCCGTGCCCGCCGTGCCGACCACGGCCGAGGCCGCCGCGACCGAGCCCAGGCCGAGTGCGAACCTGCGGTTGATGTCCATGTGCCCCCAATCAGTGGATACGCACTTAAGACGCCGGCGCGGGCCGTTGTGTTGCCTTCGAGGCAGTGGCTTGATCCAAACAGCAGTAGCCTGCCCCCGTGGAAGCAGGGGTGTTCCTCGTGACGGGCGCCGGTCGCGGCATCGGGGCGGCCACCGCGCGGCTGGCGGCCGAGGCGGGCTACCGGCTGGTGCTGGCGGCGCGCGACGCGGCCGCGCTGACCGACCTCGCCGCCTCGCTGGGCGGGCCGGACCGGGCCATGGTCGCCCCGTGCGACGTGCGGGTGTACGAGCAGGTCGAGGCGCTGGTGGCGCGGGTCGAGCGGGAGTGGGGCCGGCTGGACGCGGTGTTCGCCAACGCGGGCACCAGCGTGGACACCTCCTTCGCGGGCACCGGCGGCGCGCCGCCCGCCGAGTGGTCCGACATGGTGCTGACCAACGTGTGCGGGCCCGCGTTCACCGCGCGGGCGGCGCTGCCCGCGCTGGTCCGCAGCGGCGGGCACCTGGTGCTGACCGGGTCGGCGGCCGGGCGCGGGGTGCGGGCCGGGAGCCTGTACTCGGCCACCAAGTGGGCGGTGACCGGGCTGGCGCAGGCCATCCGCGCCGAGTGCGTGGGCACCGGGGTGCGGGTCACGCTCGTGCAGCCGGGGCTGACCGCCACCGAGGCCATCCCGGCGTCCCGGGCGGCCGACCCGAAGCTGGCACCGGAGGACGTGGCGCGGGCCGTGCTGTACGCGGTGGGCCAGCCGTCGACGGTCGACGTCAACGAGATCCTGGTGCGGCCGGTGGGGCAGGCCGCCCACCGGTGAGCCGGGCCGCCACCCCCGCCAGCGCGTCGAGCAGCCCCGGCGAGGCGTCCTCCAGGGTGTAGTCGGCCTCGACGTGCGCGAGGTCGGCGGCGATCGGGCCGACGGTGTCCGCGCCGAGCCGCAGCAGGCAGGTGTCCCCGTCGACCGGCTCCACCCGGCCGGGCAGGGCGAACGGCAGGCGGGCGCGCACGACGTCGGCGGGCGCCCGGACGCGGGCCGTGGCGGTGTGGCGGTACGGGGCCGTGGTCAGCGACCTGGCCACGTGCTCGGCCGGGTCGCCGGGCAGCGGGCGCGGGGTGAAGCGGCGGCCCGTGGCGCGCGGGGACCCCAGCCGGTCCACCCGGAAGGTGCGCCAGTCCCCCCGCGACGGGTCGTGGGCCAGCAGGTACCAGCGGCGGCCCGCGGTGACCAGGGCGCGCGGCTCGACCCGGCGCTCCGCGCCCCGGTGGGTGAACGCGACGACCTCGTGGTCCCGGCAGGCCGCCGCGAGCAGGCCCAGGGTCGCCGGGTCCGCCGCCGGCCCGTCCACCGCCATGACCGCGATCGCGTCGCCGACCGCGGCCACCCGGTGCCGCAGCCGGGCGGGCAGCACCCGGTGCAGCTTGGCCAGCGCCCGGGTGGACGACTCCGCCACGCCGGCGACGCCCGCGGCCGTGCGCAGGCCGACGGCCACCGCGACCGCCTCGTCGTCGTCGAGCAGCAGCGGCGGCAGGTCGCGGCCGGACGCCAGCCGGTAGCCGCCCGCGGTGCCCGTGGTGCCGGTGACCGGGTAGCCCAGCTCGCGCAGCCGCTCGACGTCGCGCCGCACGGTCCGGTCGGTCACGCCCAGCCGCTGCGCCAGCTCGGCGCCGGACCAGTCGCGCCTGGCCTGCATCAGCGACAGCAGGCGCAGCATCCTCGCGGGCATCGACATTGCGGACATGGTAAGTCCTAAAGGGTACTTAACGTGGGATTCATGACGACTTACGTGCTGATCCCAGGGGCTTGCCACGGTGGCTGGTACTACGACCCGATCGCCTCCCGGCTGCGCGCCGAGGGGCACGAGGTGCACGCGCCGACCCCGAGCACCGGTCGGGTGAACCTGGAGGACCACGTGGCCGAGGTGCTGGCGCTGGTCGGGGACCTGTCGGACGTGGTGCTGGTCGGGCACAGCTACGGCGGCATGGTGATCACGGTGGTGGCCGACCGCCTGCCCGATCGGGTGAAGGCGCTGGTGTACCTGGACGCGTTCGTGCCGCGCGACGGCGAGTCGGGCTACGACATCGCGCACGGCAGGTGGCGCGAGTGGTACGTGGAGGGCGCCTCGGGTGACGGGTTCGCGTTCCCGCCGCTGCCGTTCTTCGACCCGCGCGCCACGCCCCACCCGCTGGCGACGATGCTGCAGCGGGCCTCGCTGACCGGTGCCGTGGACAAGGTGACCGAGCGGTTCTACCTGTTCGCGGAGCGGTTCCCGGACAGCCCGCTGGCCACGACGTGGGCGCGGCTGCGCGACGACCCCTCGTGGCGTGCGGTGGGGCTGCCCATCGGGCACGACGTGGTGGGTGAGGCGCCGGAGGAGCTGCTGGCGCTGCTCAGGACCGCCGGGGGCTGAGCCACTCGTCGGCCAGGACGCCGAACAGGACCATGTCGTGGTGGCGGCCCGCGGAGAACTCGTGGTCGCGCAACCGGCCCTCCTCCCGGAAGCCGAGCTTGCGGTGCAGGGCCAGGGAGGGCCCGTTGAACGCGTACACGCCCGCCTCGCACTTGTGGTAGCGGCGCTCGGCGAACATGAAGTCGAGCAGCAGCCCCACGGCCTCGGCCGCGTACCCGCGCCGCTGGTACTCGTGGCCGATGCCGATGCCGTACCCGAAGCGCCCGGCCCGCTGGTCGGCGTTGTGCGTGCTCACCCTGCCGACCACGACGCCGCCCGCCTCCACGGCGAGGGTGAACTCGTCGCCCCCGGTCGCGGCGGTGGCCCGCGCCAGGGCCCACTCGCGGTGCCCGGCAGCGGACCGGGGCGGGTACACGCGGTCCACCGCGCGCATGTCCCCGCTGTGCCCGGAGAAGCGCATGAACGCCTCCCAGTCCTCCGGTTCGACCCCGCGCAGCCGCACCCGCTCGCCCACCCACATCGACGTCACGATGATCAGTGGAGCAGAGCGGTGGGGGACCGGGGGAGCGGTTTTCCGGGGCGGAAAAGGGCCACCGGCCGCCGGGGGTTCGTGGGATGGCCCGGCGGCCGGTGGCGGAGGGCCGCGGTGGGCGCCGGAGCAGCAGCGCCCACCGCGGGTCTTCAGCGGGTCAGCCCCTGGTGCAGGGCTGCCCGTTCACCCGGTAGTCGGTCGGCTCGCCCGAGCCCGACCCCGCGGAGTTGAAACCGAGCTGCACCGAACCGCCGGCGGGCACGTTGCCGTTCCACTGCGCGTTCGTCGCGGTCACCGCCTGGCCGGACTGCGACCAGGTCGCCGACCAGCCCTGGCTGATCTTGTGGGTGCCCGGCAGGGTGAACTCCAGCTTCCAGTTGTTCCACGCCTGGCCGCTGGTGTTGGTGATGGTGAGGTTCGCCGACATGCCGCCGTTCCACGACGTCACCCGCGCGACCACCCGGCAGTAGTCGACCGGGTCGGCCGTCTTGGTGCGCACGGTCGTGGCGACCGACTGCGACTTGAGCCCGGCGCCGTTCTTCGCCACCACCGCCAGGTGGTAGGCGGTGTTCGGGGTCAGGCCGGTCAGCGTGGCCGACGGGGTGGTGACCGTGGCCAGCACCCGCTGGGTGGTGTTCTCGATCGAGACCACGTCGTACCCGGCGATGCCGCTCTCCGCGTCCGTCGACGCCGCCCAGGTCAGCTTGGCGCCGGTGGCGGTGATGTCGGACGCCGTGGGCGCGCCGGGCTGGGACGGCGCGGTGGTGTCGACCGGCGGGGCCGTGGTGACCTTCTCCGCCGCCCAGTTCGCCACCCAGGCGAACGCCGAGTTCCAGTTGATCGTGACCTCGTTGACCGAGTACGCCTCGATGTGGTCGACGAAGCACTTCTGCGGCTTGCAGCCCTGGAGCACGCGCGCGGCGACCGGGTCCTGCAGCGCGCTGTTCGGGCCGCCGGACAGCGCGCCGGGGGGCGCGGTCGGCAGGTCCGGGTCGAGCTGGTTGGCCCAGTGCCGGTGGTGGACGTTCTTCACCGGCTGCTCGCCGTAGCCGGTGACGTAGGAGTACGACGTCGGGTTGCGGCCCAGGAAGTAGTGCAGCGCCTGGAACACGCCCTCGCGGTACTTGGCCTGGCCGGTGAAGTCGTGCGCCAGCGCCAGCACGGAGGTGTTGTTGGCGACCAGGCCGTTCGAGCCCCAGTCGTAGTCGCCGGTCGTCGTCTTGTACGGCGCCGGGTAGCCCTGGGACGCCATCTGGGTCAGGTGCTTGTCCGCGACCGCGACGAACGCGGCCTTGATCGCCGCCACGTCCGCGGCCGGCAGGCCGTTGGGCACCAGGGCCAGCGTGATGTCGCCCAGCGGGCCGGTGGAGCCCCAGTCGAAGCCGCGGTCGTCCAGGCTCGCGCCCTTGTAGTGCGGGGACGCGGTCAGGTCGGACCGGTAGGAGGACTCGCCGGTGGTGGTGAACAGCTCCGCCGCGGCCCAGTAGAACTCGTCGGTCAGCTTCGAGTCGCTGTAGGAGCCGCCGCCGGTGCCGTCGTTGGGGTCGGCGATCTTGTTCGGGTTCGCCTTGGCCGCCGCGTACGCCTTCACGGCCGCCGCCTGCGCCTTGGCCGAGAACGCCGGGTCGATCGTCTTCCACACGCGGGCGGCCTGCGCGGCCACCGCGGCCATGTTCAGCGTGGCCGCCGTGCTGGTGTCGGACAGGCGCCGGAGCTGCGGGTCCTCGTGCGGCAGCAGGGGCAGGCCGGTCCAGTTCTGGTCGTGGATCTTGTGGTGGACCATCCCGTTGGGCGCCTGCATCTTCAGCAGGAACTCGACCTCCCAGCGGGCCTCGTCCAGGATGTCCGGCACGCCGTTGGCGCTCTCGGGGATGCGCAGCTTGCCGTCGCCGAGGACGGAGGCGTCGCCGATCAGCTTGGCGCGCTCGTAGGCGTTGATCAGCTGCCACACCGAGATGCCGCCGTTGACCACGTACTTGCCGTGGTCGCCCGCGTCGTACCAGCCGCCGCGCACGTCCAGGTTGTAGCCGCAGGTGATGGTGGCCAGGCAGGGCACGTTGTTGTCGCCCTGGTTCGGCGCCACGTTGAGGTGGCCGGCCGGGCGGGCGTAGGCGTCGCCCACGTACTGCGCCTGGATCTCGATGCCGCTGCGGTTGTGGTAGAAGTACGCCAGCGAGTCGTACCGCAGCTTGGAGAACGCGTCGGTGCCGATGTCGAACGGGTAGCTCGTGTCGGTCCCGACGGTCAGCGTGTAGCCGGTGCCGACCGTGTTGAACGACGAGAAGTCGATCAGGTGCACCGGGTCGCCGGAGGCGGCGTCCACGCCCTTCGGGGTGGTCTGCCCGGTGGCCACGGTGGTGCCGGCGGAGTTCTTCAGGGTCCACGTCTGCGCGGTGGTGGCGCTGGAGACCAGGGTGGCCTGCTTGGGCAGGCCCGGCACGTACCCGACCTGGTCGACCTGGACCTTCTTGGTCGGCGGCAGCTCGCCGCCGGGCGGCACCACGCCGCCGACCAGGGAGACGTTGTCCACGCAGACCGTGTTGCTCGCCGCCTGGCCGCCGAGCTGGAACGACGCCTGGCCGTTGCCCGCGTCGGGGAAGTCCAGCGCGGAGGTGAACGTGAAGCTGAACGACTGCTTGGTGGTCGTCAGCTGCACGGTGTGCGAGGCGATGCCGCGGTACGGGCTGACCGCCTCGCCGAGGTTCGCCGTGATCGGCTGCGGGGTCGCGGCGTAGGCGTCGAACTTCATCGTGTACGACTGGCCGGCCTCGAACGGCACGCCGTTCTGGCCGATCAGCGCGTCCCACGGGTTGGCCGTGCCGCCCGGCACGGTCGCGCACAGCTCACCGTTGACCAGCCGGTTGGAGACGCCGGTACCGGCCCACCACGGGTCGAGGGTGCCGGTGAACGTTCCGTTGACCAGCCGCTCGTAGTCGGCGGCGTGGGCCGTACCGGACGCTAGCGCGCCGCTCACCGCCACTAGTGCGAGGGCCGCGGTGGCCCGACGGCGCCACCGGGGAGGGGGAAGCGATCTCATGGACTGGGTCTCCTCCGTCTGCTCTGACGGTTGACGACGCTTCTGGGAGCGCTCCCTGGGAGCGCTCCCAGAACTCTAGGGTGACCGCGCCCACATTCACAAGACTGATTTTGACCTGGGGTTAACTTGAGGTCACGCAGCGTGCGAACTCGTCGGAACCGGTTCCGCTGGGTTCCGCCGCTCGTTCGGCGGCGCCGCCGGTGGGGTGCGGGGAGGCCGTCGGGGCGGGTCAGGCGGGTGCGTCGGGGCCGGTCCGCTCGGTGGTGCGCGGGTGCGGCCGGCCGGTGGTGCGGGGGAGCGGCCGGCCGGTGGCGCGCGCGGGTCCGGCCGGGCCGCCCGTCCTTCGGGGTTCCGCTTCCGCCGGGGGCGTCAGTTGTCCGGGTGTACCACGTCGTCGGTCCGGACGATCTCGGCGAACCCGCCGCCGCGCAGGTTGGCGGCGGTGGCCCGGGACAGCTGCCCGGCGGTCAGGTCCTCCAGGTCGAAGGTGAACGTGGCGTCGAGCACGACCCGCACGCGGTAGCCGAGGTTGCCGCCCACCCGCGCGGTCGTCTCCACGCACATGTTCGTCTGGACGCCCGCGAGCACGAGGTCGGTGATCCCGCGCCCGCCCAGCCACGCGTGCAGGTCGACCTCGCCGTGGAAGGCGGAGTTGACCCGCTTGCCGAACACCAGGTCCGGTCGGGCGCCGTCGAGTTCGGGCTTGAACCGGTTGCCGTCCTGCCCGGGGCGCAGGGGCGAGTCGGGCTTGGCGGAGTCGTGCCGGACGAGGACCAGCGGGCCCCGCCAG
This sequence comes from Saccharothrix syringae, assembly GCF_009498035.1. Classification (NCBI taxonomy): domain Bacteria; kingdom Bacillati; phylum Actinomycetota; class Actinomycetes; order Pseudonocardiales; family Pseudonocardiaceae; genus Saccharothrix; species Saccharothrix syringae. The sequence goes on along the minus strand of NZ_CP034550.1, from coordinate 8,850,766 downwards.
TGCGCGAGGAGGCGGGCGATGTTGGCCTCCGCGTCGGGGTTGTCGCGCCTGCCCCACGAGGGGTCGTCGAAGCCGCGTTGCACGTCGATCAGGATGAGTGCGCTGTTCACGGCGTTGAGCCTGCTGGTCGGGAGGCGCCGGCGGGGAGTGGCGGGACCGGCGCGACGCGGTACTTTCCCGCCATGCGCGTGGTCGGCCTGCTGCTGTTGCCCGGGACCCGGTTGTTCGACGTGTCCGTCGTCGGCGAGGTGTGGGGCGTGGACCGCGCCGACTCGGGGGTGGGGCCGTTCGAGCTGCGGGTGTGCGCGCCGAACCGGGCGTCGGTGCCGGTCTCGCCGCTGGGCCGCGTCCCGGCGACGCACGGGCTGTCCGGGCTGCGCGGGTGCGACCTGGTGGTGGTGCCCGGGCGGGCCGACCCGGCCGCGCCCGTGCCGCCGGAGGTGGTGCGCGCGCTGCGCTCGCTGCCCGGGCAGGTGGCGGCGCTGTGCTCGGGTGCGTTCACCCTGGCGGCGGCCGGCCTGCTCGACGGCCGCGAGGCCACCACCCACTGGCGGCTGCTCGACGACCTGGTCCGCGCCGCGCCCCGGGCCCGCGTGCTGCGGGACGTGCTCTACACCGGTGACGGGGTGTTCACCTCGGCGGGCGTGGTGGGCGGGCTGGACCTGTGCCTGCACCTGGTGCGGCGGGCGCACGGCGCGGACACCGCCGCGGCCCTGGCCCGCCGGCTGGTGATGCCGCCGGCCCGCGAGGGCGGGCAGCGCCAGTACGTCGAACCGCCGCTGCCGGCGCGCACCGGCCGGGCCGGGCTGGCGGCCACCGCGGACTGGGCGGTGGCGCGGCTGGCCGCGCCCATCGGCGTGACCGACCTGGCCGGGCACGCCGGGTTGAGCGAGCGCACCTTCCAGCGGGCGTGGCTCGCCGAGACCGGCAGCACGCCGGGGCGGTGGCTGAGGTCGCAGCGGGTCCTGCTCGCGCAGCGCCTGCTGGAGACCACGGACCTGCCGGTGCACCGGGTGGCGGAGCGGGCGGGGTTGGGCACGCCGGCCAACCTGCGCCGGCGGCTGCGCGCGGAACTCGGCGTGTCGCCGGACGCCTATCGGCGGACTTTTCGGGTGCCGGCGTGACGGGCCGGTGCGGCCCCGCCGACGGGGCCGCACCGGCGACGGGGCCGCACCGGCGGCGGGGGTCAGCGGGGCGCGGTGTAGCCGTGGTTGACGATGCGGTCGGCCATGGCGGCGTAGGCGGCGGGGTCGTCGGGCGCCCACGTGCCCAGGCCGTCGACGTACCGGTTCAGCATGCAGAACACCGCGGCGATCAGCACGGTGTCGTGGACCTCCGCCTCGGTCGCCCCGTTCTCCCGGGCCTTGGCGACCAGCTCGGGCGTCACCGCCCGACCGCTCTCCACGACGGCGGCGGCGATCGCCAGCAGCGCGTCCAGCTTGGGCGACCGCACGTGGTCGGCGGGCAGCTGGGCGGCGGCGAACGCGGCGTGCGAGGACGCGCAGAAGGTGCAGCTGTTCAGTTCCGAGACGTGGGCGGCGATCAGCTCGCGCTCACCCCGCGGCAGCCCGCCGGGCCCGCGGAGCAGGACCTCGACCAGCTCGCTGATGGGTCGCCCGGTCTCCGGGCGGTAGGCGGTGAGCCCGGCGATGCCGGGGAGGTCGTTGCCCAGGTCGATGTGCGACATGGCAACAGTGTGGGGATCAACCGACGATCGGGCGACCGTCGAATGGCCCAAGCCATTGCTCCGCACCGCCTGACCACGGCGCGTCAAGCGCCGGATGCGTCGCGTCGATTCACCCGTACGGCTCACGGGTCGGGGCTCTCGATGGCCGACTACACCCGTAGCCGTCGCGGGGAGGAACCACGTGAGCGACCGCAGGAACGCGATCGCCTGCGCACTGGTCGTGTCGACCGCGCTGGGGGCCTTCCTGGCCCTGCGCGCGGTGCTGGTACCACCCGTGCCCGTCGACGACGCGCGGGCTGTCGCCGCCGCCGTGCTGACCGCCGCCAGGGGTGCCGATGCCGGTGGGGTGGTCGGGGCGGTGGACCGGGTGCTGCCCGGGGAGGCCCGCGCGGTCGTGGTTCGGCCCGCCCGACCCGGTGAGCCGCCCGCCCGCCCCGGCCGACCGCCCGGCCGCGAGGCCGACCACCGGGTCGTCGTGGTGGTCGGCGACCTCGATCGGGCGGCGGTGGCGTCGCTGGCCGCGGACGGCGGGGTGATCGGCTCGGCCACCACCCCGGACGGCTGGTGGGCGGCGGTGTCCGTGCCCGCCGCCGGACCGGCGCGGGTCGGGCCCGCGCTCGCCCTCCTGGTCGCCGCCGCGCTGCTCGGGGCGGCGGCGACCGAGGTGCCGCACCGGACGACCCGGCGCCGGGAGGCGTTGGTGCGCGGCCTGGCCGGGGTGGTGGCGGACCTGCCGGAGGACGTGGCGGCGCGGGTCCGGGAGGTGCTGGCGGTCCGCGCGGTGGTGCCGGACGGGCTGCCGGTCGACGACCGCCACCACCACGTGGTGGCCACCGAGGCCACCGGTGATCCCGCGCTCGTCGACACCGTCGCCCGCACCCTGCGGCCGGGGTGCGCCGACGGTCACCGGCTGGTGGTGCGGCCGGAGGTGGTGGTCTACGTGAGGGCGGTGCGCACGCCGCCGCAGTAGTCCTGTGGTCCGCACCGGGACCCTCAAGAACCCCCGGCCCGCGCGTACACCGCCGGCGTGATCCCGTAACACCGGCGGAACCAGCGGGTCAGGTGGGCCTGGTCCGCGAACCCCGTCGCCGCCGCCACCGCCGCGGGCGCCACGCCCGACGACAGCAGCGCCCGCGCCCGGCGCAGCCGGAGCTGGCGCTGGTGGTCGCTGGGCGAGAGCCCGTACCGGGACCGGAACGCCCGGTACAGCGCGAACCGGCTCAGGCCGGTCGCCCCGGTCAACGCCTCGACCGGCACGTCCTCCAGGTAGTGCGCCTCCACCAGCTCGAAGGCGGCCGACGGGTCGCCGTCCGCCACGCGCACGTCCAGCGGCATCACGTGGGACGCCATGGCGTGCACGGTCCGCACCAGTTGCTCGTCCCGGGCCAGCGCGGTGCCCACGCGCAGGGCGGTGTGCAGGTCGCGCAGCGCGTCGGCGAGCGCGGGCGCGTGGCGCACCGGGTCGCGGAACAGCGGCAGCCGCGGCAGCAGGTCGGCGACCAGTGACGGTCCTATGTGGATGATCCGGTAGGTGAAGCCCTGCTCGGTGGCCGGGTAGCCGTCGTGCGCCTCGTCCGGGTTGAACGCGACCACGCTGCCCGCCGGGCTGGTGTGCGCCCCGCCCCGGCAGCGGAACGACTGCGCGCCCTCCTCGGTCACGCCGAAGGAGTACGCGTCGTGGCTGTGCCGGTGGTACCGGTGCGAGGTGAAGTGCGCGTGCATCGCCTCGACCGGGCGGTCGACCGCCCGCCAGTAACGGGTCCACTGCACGTCACCATTAGACCGCACCGCGGTCGGGGCGCGTGGAGGTGGACAGAAGAGCGGACAAACGTGGAAAGCGCTCACCTTACACCTTGACTGGTGTAGACCATTTCCGGTTGAGTTGTCGCCCAGTTCCGTTAGAGGGCGCTGAGCACCGGAAGTGAGTGATCACGTGTCGAGATTCCGCGTACTGGCGGCCGCGGTCGCCTTCGTGGTCGGGGCGGCACTGACCGTCTTCGTGGCCAACTCCGCCTCCGCCGCGGCCTGCGCGGCCGCCTGGAGCCCGTCCGCCGTCTACACCGGCGGCATGACCGCGTCGCACAACGGCCACAACTGGCGCGCCCAGTGGTGGACCCAGAACGAGACCCCCGGCTCGGCCGCGGTCTGGGCCGACCAGGGCACCTGCGGCGGTGGCAGCGAGCCGCCGCCGACCTGCAACCACCCCAACTGGGTCCAGGGCCAGTGGTACCCGGCGGGCAGCATCGTCCGCTACACCAACGGCCAGTACTACATCGCCGAGCACGACAACCCGGGCTACGACCCCACCATCAGCACCTGGTACTGGGAGCCCTACAACTGCGGCTCGACCCCGACGACGACCACGACCACCCCGCCGAACAACAGCGGTTTCGTGGTCAGCGAGGCGCAGTTCAACCAGATGTTCCCCAACCGGAACCCCTTCTACACCTACGCCGGCCTGACCGCGGCCCTGGGCGCGTACCCGGGCTTCGCCAAGACCGGCAGCGACACCGTCCGCAAGCAGGAGGCCGCGGCGTTCCTGGCCAACGCCAACCACGAGACCGGCGGGCTGGTGCACGTCGTCGAGCAGAACCAGGCCAACTACCCGCACTACTGCGACACCAGCCAGCCCTACGGCTGCCCCGCCGGCCAGGCCGCGTACTACGGCCGCGGGCCCATCCAGCTCAGCTGGAACTTCAACTACAAGGCGGCCGGTGACGCGCTCGGCCTGCCGCTGCTGACCAACCCGTGGCTGGTGCAGAACGACGCCTCGGTCGCCTGGAAGACCGCCCTCTGGTACTGGAACACCCAGAGCGGGCCGGGCACCATGACCCCGCACAACGCGATGGTCAACGGCTACGGCTTCGGCGAGACCATCCGCAGCATCAACGGTTCGCTGGAGTGCGGCGGGCGCAACCCGGCGCAGGTCCAGAGCCGCGTCGACGCCTACCAGCGGTTCGTGGGCGTCCTCGGCGTGCCCGCGGGCAACAACCTGTACTGCTGACGTGGGAAACCCGGCGGGGAGGCCGCCCTCCCCGCCGGGTCACCCGACCACGCGGCGGATGGTGCTGATGGGCCCGATCGAGTCGATGTCGGCGATCTTGACCGGCACGCCCTCGGTCGAGGCGTGCACCGCGCGCACCCCGTCCACGGCCATCGCCACGTGCGACTGGCCGGCGTAGTAGATGATCAGGTCACCGGGCTGGACCTCCGCCCGTGACACGGCCCGGCCCACCGTCGCCTGGGTGTAGGTGGTGCGCGGGATGCTCACGCCGGCCGCCCGGTAGGCGGCCTGGGTGAGGCTGGAGCAGTCCCAGGAGTCCGGCCCGTTCGAGCCGAACACGTAGGGCTCGCCGCGCTGGTCCAGGGCGAACCGGAGCGCGGCGCCGGCGGCGCCCGCGGGCACGGCGACGGCCGACGTGTCGCCGGGCGCCGCGAGCGTCGCCTTGTCGGCCGCGCTGAGCGAGCGGTAGTGCGCCCGCGCGTCCGAGACCTGGCGCTGCGCCGCCGACTCGCGCTCGGCCAGCTCGGCCACCAGCCGCTCGGCCTCGCCGGTGGCGGCGGCGGCGCGCTGCTGCGCGTCCCGGGCGCCGGTGCGCGCCAGCTCCGCCGAGTCGACGGCCGCGGACAGGCGGCCCAGCGCCTCCTCGCTGTCGGCCGCGAGCACGCCCAGCGCGCTCATCCGGTTCAGGAAGTCCTGCTGCGACCCGCTGACCAGCAGCGCCGACAGCCCGTCGAGCCGGGCGCCCTGGAACGTGGCCTCGGTGAGCAGGTCGACCCGCCCCCGGAACGCCTCCTCGTCGGCCCTGGCGGTCTCGCCGAGCCTGGCCGCCTCGGTCAGGTCGGCGGTGGCGCGGTCCAGCTCGCCCCGCTTGGCCGCGAGTTCCTCCTGCGCCTCCAGGTGCTCCTCGTGCAGCCGCTCGGCCTCGCGGGACAGCCGCTCGTACTCGGCCAGCGCGTCCGAGGCGGGCTGGGCGACGGCGGGCGCGGGCGCGGCGAGCGCCGCCACGACGACCGCCGCGGCCAGGGCGGTGGACCTCCTGCCGGTGTGTCCGTTCACAAAGGGGGGTACGTGGGGTTGAGCCACCCGGTTCACCGCCTTGACCCGGATGACGTTTCGAATTATGGTCTAGACCACGTTGCGGTACGTCACCCCCTCATGACGGACCGCAGATCCGGCCGCCGCGGACATGGACCCTGCACAGGAGACCCCTGCCGTCTCCTCCGAAGGAGCTGGATGCACATGAGCGTCAAACGCAAGCTCGCCGCGGTGCTCGCGGGCACCGCCGTCGCGCCGCTGATCGTCATCGCCTCGGCCGGCAGCGCGAGCGCGCACGGCTACATCTCCTCGCCGCCCAGCCGGCAGGCGATGTGCGCCCAGGGCCGCATCTCCAACTGCGGCCCGATCGTCTACGAGCCGCAGAGCGTCGAGGGCCCCAAGGGCCAGCAGAACTGCCACGCCGGCGTCGCCGGGTTCGCCCCGCTCAACGACGACAGCCGGCCGTGGCCGACCACGAGCGTGGGCAACAACGTGACGTTCAACTGGACGCTCACCGCCCGCCACGCCACCAGCACGTGGCAGTACTTCATCGGCGGCAGCAAGATCGCCGAGTTCAACGACGGCGGCCGCCAGCCCGCGGCCACCGTGACGCACAACGTCAGCCTGGGCGGTCGGACCGGCCGGATCAAGCTGCTGGCGATCTGGAACGTCGCCGACACGGCGAACGCGTTCTACTCGTGCGTCGACCTGCAGGTCGGTGGCGGCGGCACCACCCCGCCCACCACGACCACCACCACGCCGCCCACCACCAGCAACCCGACCACGACCACCACGCAGCCCCCGGTGGGCGGCACGTGGGCGCCCAACACGGCGTACTCGGTCGGCTCGCAGGTGACCTACGGCGGTGTCAGCTACCGCTGCATCCAGGCCCACACGTCCCTCGTGGGCTGGGAGCCGCCGAACACCGCGTCCCTGTGGCAGAGGCTCTGACCCGGTGAAACCGCCCGCCCGCACCGCCCTGCACGGTGCGGGCGGGCCTTCGGCTTTCGAGGAGGACGACCTTGCGACGCCTCACGACCCTGCTGGCGGGCCTGCTGCTGGTCGCCGGGTGCGGCTCCGGCGCGCCGGCCGCGCAGGCACCGCCGCCGCCCACCGCCTCCACGGTGGCGCGGAGCGCCGAGCACAACGAGACCGACGTGATGTTCCTGCAGATGGCCGTGCCGCACCACCGCACCGGCCTGGACATCGTGCGCCTGGCGAAGGACCACCCGGTCCGCGAGGAGGTCCGGACCCTGGCGGCCGCCATCGAGGTGACCCAGCTGTCCGAAGTGGACTCGATGACCCAGTGGCTCGCCGACTGGGGCCGGCCCGAGTCGGCCGGGGACGACCCGGGGCTGCACGCCCACCACGGCGGTGACCACTCGACCAGCCCGGAGGCCATCGCCGAGGTGGCCGCCACCGCGCCCGCCGAGTTCGAGAAGGCTTTCCTGAACCTGCTCATCGGCCACCAGCACAACGCGGTGGAGATCGCCAAGCTGGAGCGGGAGGGCGGCCTCAACCCGCAGGCCAAGGACCTGGCTAACCGGATCTTCGACTCGCGCACGGCCCAGATCGCCCAGATGCTCGGGTACCTGGGCTAGAGCTCCAGCCGCAGCCCGCTGGTGAAGCGCCGGTGCTCGCCGGTCACCGGGTCGGTGAACTCCAGCACCTTCGCCAGCAGCTGCAGCGGGTCGGTGAAGTCGTCCAGCGGCTTGTCCCGCAGCACGGGGTAGAAGTCGTCGTTGCGGATGGGCACGCCCAGCGACGCCATGTGCAGCCGGAGCTGGTGCGTGCGGCCCGTGGCGGGCAGCAGGCGGTACCGGCCCCACCCGCCGCGGTGCTCGACCAGCTCGACGTGCGTCTCGGCGTTGGGCGGGCCCTCCACCTCCTGCGCGGTGATCACGCCCTTGACCTTCACGATCCGGCTGGTCACCCGGCGCGGCAGCACCAGGTCCGGGCGGTGCGGCGCGATCGCCTCGTACTCCTTGCGCACCAGGCGGTCCTTGAACAGCAGCTGGTAGCGGCCGCGCAGGGCGGGGTCGACCACGAACATGACCAGCCCGGCGGTGACGCGGTCGAGCCGGTGCGCCGGGCTCAGGTGCGGCAGGCCCAGGTCGCGCCGCAGCCGGACCAGGGCGGTCTCCACCACGTGGCTGCCGCGCGGGATGGTGGCCAGGAAGTGCGGTTTGTCGACCACCAGGATGGCGTCGTCCCGGTGCACGGTGGTGATCCCGAAGGGGACCGGGGTCTCGTCGGGCAGGTCGCGGTGGAACCACACCGAGGTGCCGGGCGCGAACGCGGCGTCCGGGGCGATCGGGCCGTCGAGGCCGTGGACGCGGCCCTCGGCGAGCATGGCGTCTATCCGTTCCGGTGCCACCCGGGGCAGCCGGTCGACCAGGTGGTCGCGGATGGTCGCCCAGGGGCCCTCGGCGGGCAGCCGCAGGCGGGCGGGGTCGAGGCCGTGGCGCTGGGGGAGCGGTGGCCGGAGCTTGCGCCTCATCGGGACTGGAGTCTACGCCCGCCCCGGCCCTGGTCCGCCCCCTCGCGGCCCTACCCCCACAGCACGGCGCGAGCCCCGCCGCCCACGAGCGTGAAGTCCCCGATGACCAGGCCGGACGCCGTCACCCGGCCGGCGCTGCCGGCCACCGCACCCGCCGGCGCGGGCAGCTCGACCGGGCCGCGCCCGCGGTCCCACCGCACCGGCCGGTCGGCCGCCGCGCCGACCACCACGCCCCGGTCGTTGACGTGCACCGCGTGGCTGCCCCCGCCACCCGGCAGCGCGCCCAGGTCGGTGGCCCGCCCGTACCGGTCCCAGCGCACGGCCCGCCCGCCGACCCCGCCGACCACGACCCCGTGCGCGTTGACCGCCGTGGCGATGCCCGCCTCGGCGGAGAGCGCGCTCACCCGTCCCTCCCGGTCCCAGCGCACCGGGACGGACGCCGACTGCCCGACGGCGGTCCCGTCGTCCGCGACGGCCACCGCGTTGTGCGCCTCGCCGCCCAGGCCGGCCAGCACCGTGACCCGGCCGTCGCGGTCCCACCGCAGCGCGACCATCCCCGCCTCGGTGTACGCGCCGCCGACGATGCCGCCGACGTCGTTGACCGCGTTGACCCAGCTGCCCAGCGTGCCCGGCGGCGTGGGCAGCTCGGTGATCCGGCCGTCCGGGTCCCAGCGCACCGCCCGCTGACCGCGGCCCCCGGTGTCGGAGACGCCCGCCACCGTGCCGTCGCCGCCGATCTCCTCGGCCCGGCTGGTGGTGGCGCCCGGCAGCGCGCCGAGGTCCCGCACCCGCCCGGTGGGGTCCCAGAGGGCGGCGCGCACCGTGCCGTCGGCGTCCTGGGCGTGGCCGACGGCGGTGCCCCGCTCGTCGACCGCGTTCGCGGTGCCGACCGCGCCGCCGAGCGTGCCGAGGTCGGTGGGCGCGCCGGACCGGTCCCAGCGCACGGCGCGGCGCGGCGACAGCGACCCGCGGGTGGTCGAGAAGCCGACCACCACGCCGGTCTCGTTCACGTCGGTGGCGAAGGTCGTCGCGTCCCCCGGCAGGGGGCGCAACTCGACCGGTGCGGGTAACGCGGCCGGTGCCGGTGCCGGTGCGGCGGTGGCGGTCGGTGCGGTCAGGACGGCGGCGAGGGCGGACAGGACCAGGCGACGTCGACTGGCGGGCATGCGCGAACCTCCGGTGGTGTGCGTTCACCGCGATGTTCCCGCGCGCCTGCGGCCCGGGGCCGGCGGCCGTTCAGCGGCCCTCCGGCCGCCCGGCCGCCGTCAGTCGGAGGTCGCGCCGGTGAACATCACCTGGTAGCCCAGCGCGCCGAACATGCCGGTCAGCATCTTGCGGGTGTTCTCCTCGGCCCGCCCGACCAGCCCGGACTCGCGCGCCGCGTCGGAGATCTTCTGCTCCGCGGCCACGTAGAACGGCTGCTGGTCCTGCGTCTCGACCAGGGACGCGAGCCGGTCGACCAGCCCCCGCTCCTGGGCGAACACGTAACACCGCTCCTGCACCAGGTTCGGCTTGTCCAGCACGGCCGCCGGCAGCGCCAGCTCCACGGTCTTGGCCTCCTGCGACACCTTCAGCGCGTCCTCGGCCAGCCCGCCGAACTCCACGTAGGCGTTGACCGTGCCCGCGGCCACGAACAGGGTCCGCTGGCCGGCCAGCGCGGACGGCACGAAGCGGACGTCGTGCTCGATGTCGAGCACCACCTGGAAGTCGCCGGCCGCGGCGTGGTACTGGCTCAGGTCGCGCAACGACTGCAACAACGCCGGTTGGCTGCGGTCGATGGTGTCCGTGCCGAACCTGGGCAGCACCACGAACACCGACACCAGGGCCGCCACCGCCAACAGCACCAGGCCCGCCACCACCACACCCATGCGCCGCTTCATGCGGCACGAGTACCCGAACGGGTCACCAGGGAATCCGCCTGCCGTCGCGGAAGAAACCCCCGGTCGGGCCGTCGTCGGGCAGCGTCACCGCCCACACCACGCTCGCCGCGCCCCGCTCCACCGGCCGCCCGCCGGGCCCGCCCATGTCGGTGGCGACCCACCCCGGGCACACCGCGTTGACCAGCATCCCCGGCAGCTCCGCGGCCAGCATCAGCGTCAACGCGTTCAGCGCCGCCTTCGACGTGCCGTAGGCGGGCGTGCCGCCGCCCATCGACGCCAGCGACCCGGCTTCGCTGGACACGTTCACCACGCGCGCGTGCCGCGCCGCCCGCAGCAGCGGCAGCAGGGCCAGCACCGTCCGCCACGGTCCGTAGAAGTTCGTCTCCACGGCCTCGCGCACCACCCGCAGGTCGGCCGACGAGGCGCGCTGCCAGGAGTCGTAGTGCACGGCCGCGTTGTTCACCAGCGCGTCGACCCGCCCGTACCGCCCGGCCAGGTGGTCGGCCAGCCGGGCGACCGACCCGTCGTCGGTGACGTCCAGCTGGTGGTGGTCGACGCCCAGCTCACCGGCGACCGCCTCGGCCCGCGCGGGGTCGCGGGCGGTCAGCACGACGTCGTGGCCGAGTTCGGCCAACTGGCGGCACACCTCCCGCCCGATGCCCCGGTTGCCACCCGTCACGACCGCCACCGGTGCCCGTCCCATCCCGCCCCCCCGTTCGTCAGGGGGATTCTCCGGCAGGCCGGCCCCCGCCCCGCGGTGGGGTGCGCGTCACCGGGGAGGCGGTCGGGCGGTGCGCGGTGCCCCCTCGGGCTCACAGGTCGTCCCACCACCAGGCGATGGAGGGCATCGGCAGCGGGGACGGGTCGTCGTCGGCGGGCTCGTCGGTCCAGCCCGGCACCACCAGGCCGCGGTAGCGGGGCACCCGGAACCCCCAGTCGAGGTTGCCGCGGACGGCGTGGCCCAGGCCGTCCAGGTAGAGCCGCAGGGCCGCGCTGACCGGCCGGGCGGTGACGGCCTCCCGCAGCCGCAGGAAGCGGGTCAGCACGCGGTCCCGCAGCCGGGTGGCCTCCTCCGCCGCCACGTCGGCGTGCAGCCCGCGGTCGCGGGCCAGCACGGTGATCAGGTTCGGGTAGGCGGGGTCCTCGGCGCGTTCCCGGTGGTAGGACTGGAAGTCGTTGTCCCACGACGCCACCGTGATCGCCATCTCGGTCAGCGCCCGCACCGCGGGCGAGTCCATCTCCGCGCCGGGCACCTCGGGGCCGTTGGCGATCTCCAGCAGCGCGATCGTCGGCCCGCCGCCCGCGCTCTGCAGGCGCAGGGAGGTGTACTCGTCGAGGTCGGGCAGGTGCCGCAGGGCGCGGACGGCGACCTGCCAGGTCACCGAGAACAGCCACGCGCGGTGGGCCTCGGTGAAGCGCCGCGCCTGCGTGGGGGTGCGCAGCCCGTACATGCCGCGCACGACGTCCTGCACGGCCCGCGCGTACCGGTCGTCCCCCGGGTCGGACCACGGGGCGTCCATGGCCCGCTGCACGGCGCCGGCCATGCGCGGGAACCGGTGCGGGTCGTCGCCGAACCGCCCGGTGTCGCAGCGCCGGTCGTCGAAGAGGAAACCCCAGTACACCCAGCGCGCCGCGAGCCGGAGGCCCTCGTAGTCGCCGTGCGGGGCGAACCGGGCGCAGAACTCCGCGCTCCTGGTGCGGCGCAGCAGCGTGAACTGCTCCTCGTCCGCGGCCAGGCCGAGCCGGTCGACCCAGGCCAGCGCGTCCCGTTCGAGCTCGGCCGCGCGGGGGTGGATCGCCTCGGGGACGGGGCAGTAGGACGGGCGGAGCCGGACGGAGGTCTCGGTGGCGGTCACGCCCCACCCCCGACCGCCGTCACGCCACGCCCTCGGCCGGGGAGTGGGCGGCCGGGGAGTGGGCGGCCGGGGAGTGGGCGGCCGGGTGGGTGGTTCCGGTCGGGGGGTGGGCGGGCCCGGTGTTCGCCGCCGTCATGTGAAGCCCCCGGCCAGGCAGCGGGTCACCGAGCGGGCGATCCCGGCCGCGTCCAGGTCGTGCAGCCGCAGGATGTCGGCACGCGCGCCGTGCGGCAGGAACTCGTTGGGCAGGCCCAGCACCAGCACCCGCTGGCGCAGCCCGGCGGCGCGCAGCGCGGCGGCCACGCCCTCGCCGACCCCGCCACCGCGCACGCCGTCCTCCACGCACGCCACCACCCGGTGCCCGGCGGCCAGCTCCACCAGCCCCGGGTCGACCGGCGAGACCCACCGCGGGTCGCACACCGTCACACCGACGCCCTCCCCGTTGAGCCGCACGGCGGCGGCGACCCCGTCGGCGGCCAGCGCGCCCGCGGTCACCAGCAGCACGTCCCGCCGCCACGACCGGTGCAGCACGTCCACCCCGCCGACCCGCTCGACCTCGGGCACGTCCGCGCCGAGGGCGCCCTCGGGGAACCGCACCGCGCTCGGCCCGTCGCCGGCCACCGCCTCGTCCAGCAGGGCCCGCAGCCGCGTGCCGTCCCGCGGCGCGGCTATCCGCAGGCCGGGCACCACGCGCAGCAGCGCCAGGTCCCACACGCCGTGGTGCGAGGGGCCGTCCTCGCCGGTGACCCCGGCGCGGTCCAGCACCAGCGTCACCGGCAGGCGGTGCAGCGCCACGTCCATCAGCACCTGGTCCACCGCCCGGGTGAGGAACGTCGAGCAGACCGCGACCAGCGGCCGCAGCCCGCCCATGGCCAGGCCCGCCGCGCACGTCACCGCGTGCTGCTCGGCGACGCCGGTGTCGACCACCCGGTCCGGGAACGCCTCGGCGAACGCGGTCAGCCCGGTCGGGTGGAGCATGGCCGCGGTCAGGCACACCAGGTCGGGGTGCCGGTCGGCCAGGGTCGGCAGGTGCCGCCCGAACGCCGACGTCCACCCCGGGCCGCGGGGCGACGCGGGCGAGCCCACCGCGTGCATGTGGTCGATCGGGTCGTCCTCCGCGGGCGGGTGCCCCTTGCCCTTGCGGGTCGCGCAGTGCACCACCACCGGGCGCCGCAACGCCTTGGCCGCGCGCAACGCCTCCTCCACCCGCGCCACGTCGTGCCCGTCGACCGGGCCCAGGTAGCGCAGCCCCAGCTCGGCGAACGCGCTCGACGCGCGCCCCGCCCGCAGCGCGGCCAGGTGCGCGCCCACGGCGCCCCCGGTGGGCGAGTAGGAGCGGCCGTTGTCGTTGAGCACCACCACGACCGGGAGGTCGCCGGCGCCGATGTTGTTCAGCGCCTCCCAGGCCATGCCGCCGGTGAGCGCGCCGTCGCCGACCACCGCCACCACGTGCCGGTCGTGCTCGCCGCGCAGCCGCGCCGCGCGCGCCAGACCGTCCGCATAGGACAGGGCGGTGGACGCGTGCGAGTTCTCCACCAGGTCGTGCGGCGACTCCGACCGGCTGGGGTAGCCCGACAGGCCGCCCTCGCGGCGCAGGTCGTCGAACGCGCCCGCGCGCCCGGTGAGCATCTTGTGGACGTAGGACTGGTGGCCGGTGTCGAACACGATGCGGTCGCGCGGCGACCGGAACACCCGGTGCAGCGCCAGGGTCAGCTCGACCACGCCCAGGTTCGACCCGAGGTGCCCGCCGTTGCGGGTCACCACGTCCACCAGGCGGCCCCGCACCGCGCGCGCCAGCCCGTCCAGCTCGTCGGGGGACAGGTCGGGCAGGTCGGGGACCGGGTGGGGCGGCGTTCGGGTGCGGGGGACGGTGTCGGTCATGGGGGCGCTCCTGGTGCGGCAGCGGGGTTCCCGACGGGAGCGGGTGAGGTGAAGGTGCCGGACGACCTGGGACGGTTCAAGCGGGTCGGCGTGTTTCACGCTAAGGGGGCGGACTCTGCCACACGGACGTGTGCGCTTGGTCCCGGGCTTTGGGGGGATGTGACGCTGCGCAGCGTGCCGGCTCACCTCCTGGCCACGTGGTGGGGCGCGTCGCGGTGGCGGAAAGCGCCGGCGGCGGATTCCGGCGACGGGCTCGACCGGGGTCGCGCGCCGCGCGCCCGGCCGACCGCGCGCTGCGGTGTTAGCTTCAGGGAGCCGGGAAGCGTCCGTTCCCCACCGCGTGCTCCCGCCGATCCCCGGCACGATCGCGCCCGTGGAGGAACCATGACCGTCATCGAAGCCGTGCGGACCGACCTGGACGGGGTCCGCGCGGGGGTGGACGCGGTGCTCGACCGCTTCCTGGAGGACAAGGCGCGCGCCGCGCCCGACCCGTGCCTGCCGCCGCTGGTGGAGGTGCTGCGCGAGTTCCTGGCGGGCGGCAAGCGGTTGCGGCCGCTGTTCTGCCACACCGGCTTCCTCGCCGCGGGCGGCTCGCCCGCCGACCCGGCCCCGGTGCTCGTCGGCGCGGCGCTGGAGCTGTTCCACAGCTCCGCGCTGGTGCACGACGACATCATGGACCGCTCCGCGCTGCGCCGCGGGCGGCCGACCGTGCACCGGCTGCTGGCCGAGCGGTTCGGCGACGAGCGGCTGGGCGTGAACACCGCGATCCTCGTCGGCGACCTGTGCTTCGGGTGGTCCGGCGAGCTGCTCGACGAGCTGGAGGTGGACCCGGCGCGCATGGTCGCGGTGCGGGACCTGCTGCACACCATGCGCATCGAGCTGATCGCCGGGCAGTACCTCGACCTGGCGCGCAAGGTGCGGGGCACGGCCGACCCGGTGCGCGCCGCGTGGCGGGTGATCCGGCTCAAGACCGCCCGCTACACCGTCGAGCTGCCGCTGCGCATCGGCGCGGCCCTGGCCGGCGCGGACGCCGCGCTGATGCGGGCGTGCGGCGCGTACGGGCGGCCGGTCGGCGAGGCGTACCAGTTGCGCGACGACCTGCTGGGCGTGTTCGGCGACCCGCGGGACACCGGCAAGCCCGCCCTGGACGACCTGCGCGAGGGCAAGCACACGGTGCTCATGGCGCTCGCCCGGCAGCAGGCCACGCCCGAGCAGCGGGAGGTGATCACCGCCCTGCTCGGCGCACCGGACCTGGACCGCGGGCAGGCCGAGCGGCTGCGCGCGGCGGTGCGCGCCACCGGGGCCGGGGAGCGGGTGGAGCGGCTGATCGCGGTGCGGGTGGAGCGGGCGCTGGGCGTGGTGCGCGCCGGCGCGTTCCACCCCTCGGCCAAGCCGGTGCTGACCGAGCTGGTCGCGCAGGCGACCAGGCGCGGCAGGTGAGGGCGCTGGTGCACGACCCCGTCACCGCGGTCCCGATCGGCCGCGCGGGCCACCGCGAGGACTGCCCGGCGCCGGCTGCCATCCCGTGCGGAGCAGGTTGATCGCGAGGTAGCCGGCCAACAGCAGCACCACACCTGCCGAGGCAGCCCGGGAAGACCACGGCCCGGGAAAACCCCGGCTCGGGAAAACCCCGGCCCGGTGGACCCCCGGTCCAGTAGCCCTCGCCTCAGCAACTCCCGCCTCAGCAACTCCCGGCTCAGCAGGGGTCCGCCTCAGGGAGTCCGCCTCAGCGGGGGTCCGGCTCCACGGGGTCGGCCGACTGCTCGGCGGTCGTGTGCCAGCCGCGCTCCTCGTGCCACCTCAGCACCGCACCCCGCTCGGTCACCAGCCTGGCCTCGAACGGCTCGCCGGGGCTCAGGTCGACCTCCACCCTCGCCACCACCACCCCCGCGTCGCGCAGGTGCTCCAGCACCGCGTCGAGGTACCGCGTCACGGTCACCGCACTGCGCGAGCTCACCAGAAGCATCAGCCACACCTCTCCAACGTCTGCCCCTTCTCCATCGGCACGGCGAAGCCCCCGCATCAGGGACCAAAGTCCTGATCCCGAAAGGACCGAAGGCCCCAACGCGCGCGCGGCGACCCGGGTGAACCGGTTCGCGCGATCGGCTCACCGGCACCGGGGGTAGGACCGCCCGATCCCGGGTAACACCAGGTCATGCAGAGGGCTGACAACAGGCGACCGGACGGTGTGGACGACGCGACCGTCGAGGCGGTGGGCGCGTTGACCGAGGCGCTGGAGACCACCGAACGGGCCAGGGGGCACCTGTTCTCCTTCCACCAGCTCACCGGCAAGGCCGACGCGGAGGCGCAGCGCGCGGTGGAGCTGCTGCGCAAGGCCGGGCACGACGAGCTGGCCGACGGCCTGGAGGCCGAGCTGGTCGGGCGCAACGTGATCCACGGCCGGTGGACGTTCCAGCTCGTCGAGGACTACGACGACGGCTACTACCGCACCTTCCGGGAGTGGGAGCGGGCGGTGCGGGACCGGCTGACCGGCGGGATCCGGCACCTGTACGAGTCGGAGATGAAGGAGCGGAACACCACCCCGGGGTTGCCCGGCCACGAGCTGAACCCCTGACCTGAACTCCCGACGCAATTTCCGGCCGCGCTTTTTGCGCGCCGGTGACAAGAATTCGCAGGCCGCTTGACCTGCTCGAACGGCCCGCGCCAGAGTTCGGCGGTATTCGCCGGAACGAAGGCTCGGGATCGACGAGGAGCGGCCATGCGATTTCACCCGGGGTGGGCCGCCGCGCTCGTCGCGGTCCTGCTGTTCTCCGGCACGGCGGAGGCCGGTGCCCAGGTGTCACGGGCCGAGCCCGCGCCCGGTGACGTGCTGCGGTCCGCGCCCTCGGACTTCTTCCTCGACCCGCTCAGGCTGCTGCGCGCCCCCGCCACCGCCCACCTGGTCCTCTACCGCAGCACCGACGCGCACGGCCGGCCGGTCGACGTCAGCGGCACCGTGCTCACGCCCCGCGCGGCGTGGCGCGGTCCCGGACCGCGCCCGCTCGTCGGCTACGCGCCCGGCACGCAGGGCGTGGCCGACGAGTGCGCGCCGTCCCGGCAGTTGGCGATGGGCGGCGAGTACGAGGGGCCGTTCATCGCCGGGCTGCTGGCGCGCGGCTACGGCGTGGTGGTCACCGACTACGAGGGCCTGGGCACGCCCGGCGTGCACACCTACGTGAACCGGGCGGCCGAGGGGTACGCGGTGCTCGACGCGGTGCGGGCCGCGCAGCGCCTGCCCGCGGCGGACCTGCCCGACGACGGCCCGGTCGCGATCGCCGGCTACTCGCAGGGCGGCGGCGCCTCGGCGGCGGCCGTCGAGCTGTACCGGGAGTACGCGCCGGAGCTGGACCTCAAGGGCGCCTACGCGGGTGCCGTGCCCGCCGACCTGGGCGTGGTCGCCCGCAACCTGGACGGGCACTACGCGGCCGGCTTCCTGGGGTACGCGCTGCTGGGCCTGGACGCGGCCTACCCGGAGCTGGACGTCCCGGCCGTGCTCAACGACGCCGGTCGGCGGCTGCTGGCCGAGGTCGGGCGGCAGTGCACGGCCGAGGCGGTCGTCGCCCACGCGTTCCGCCGCTCCACCGACCTGACCGCCGACGGTCGCCCCCTGGCCGCCTACCTGACCGAGGAGCCCTACGCCTCCCGCGTGGAGGAGCAGCGGATCGGCGTGCGCACGCCCGGCGCCCCGGTGCTGGTCGTCCACAGCGCCCTGGACGACATCGTCCCCTACGGGCAGGGCGCCGCCATGGTCCGGCAGTGGTGCGCCCGGGGCGCGACGGTGGAGTTCAGCACCTCCCTGGCCCCGACCCACGTCGGCGGTGCCGTCGCCGCCTACCCGGAGGCATTCCTCTGGCTGGAGTCCCGCTTCGCCGGCCGCCCGGCCCGGTCCACCTGCTGACCCGCGCGGCCCCCGTCCGGGCGGTTCGAACGGGGGGCGTGGTGTCGGACCGGAGGACACGCGGTGTCGGAGTGGAGGACTCGCGCTGCCGGAGTGGAGGACACGCGGTGTCGGGGTGGAGGACACGCGGTGTCGGGGTGGAGGACACGCGCGGGGTCAGGGGCGCTTGTCGCGGTCCCGGTCCAGGAGGCGGCGGGCGCGCAGGGCGATCTCCAGGGTCAGGCGCTCCTGGGGGTCGGACAGCCGGTCGCCCAGCAACTCCTCCAGCTGGTGCATGCGGTACCGCACGGTCTGCGGGTGCACGTCGAGCCGGGAGGCGATCTCGCCGATCCCGCCGCGCGTCTCCAGCCACGCCAGCAGGGTGCTCTCCAGCCGCTCCCGCTGCTTGACCGTCAGCCCGGCGAACGCGGCCAGCGCCCGCTCGCTCAACCGGCCCACCAGGAACTCGTCGGACAGCAGCGCCAGCGTGGCCAGGTGGTCGTCGCACCAGGTCAGGGGCGCCGCGGGCAGCAGGCCCCGCCGCACGAACCCCAGCGCGCGCCGGGCGCAGGCCAGCGACTGCCGCGCCTCGGCCAGGGGCACCGTCGGCCCCACCGCCGCCCGCCGACCGCGCAGCTCGGGCTGCACCCGCCCGCGCGGGTCGGCCACCACCAGGCACGGCGTCGAGCTCTCCAGGTCGACCAGCACGTCGCGACCCAGCGTCACCGAGGGGAGCTGGTGCTGGTCCTCCCGGTACTCCAGGGCCACCACGGTGACCAGCTCGGGCAGCGGCCAGTCCGTGGTCGCGGCCAGGTCCGCGATCGACCGGGGCGACGCCGGCTGGTCGGCCAGCACCAGCTTGAGCAGCTGCCGCCGCCTGCGCTCCAGCGCGCCGCTGGCGTTGGCCTGCGCCTCTGCGTAGCCCTCGACCGCGGCCCGGCACAGCTCGTCCACCCACGCGAAGATCGCGTCGGCCACCGTGAACAGGGCGTCGTTGGGCACGCCCAGCTCGCGCCCGTGCCTGCTCAGGTGCCGCCACACCACCCGCGCGCCGACCCGCACCGCGGTCTGGAGGGAGTCCATGGTCCGGCCTTCGAGGTACTCGATGCGCCCGCTGCGGCGCAGCACGTCCTTCCAGTCGGTCCGCGTCGCGTCGGGCTTGGTGATCTGGTCGAAGCACTTCACGATGGCCGTCTCGACCGCGCCGACCAGCACCTCGCGGAACTTGCCCTCCAGCGGCTGCGCGTACGCGGGCACCGCCCGGCGGATCTCGCGCACCGCGTCGCGCACCAGGATCCCGGACAGCGGCTCGATCTTCTCCGCCAGCTCGTTGGGGATCGTGGACCACAGTTGCAGGGCCGAGCTGTACTCGCCCGTCGTCGCGTGGGGGCTGGGGCCTCCGGGGAACGCCCGCTGTCGCGCC
The DNA here is from genome assembly GCF_009498035.1 of Saccharothrix syringae. Classification (NCBI taxonomy): domain Bacteria; kingdom Bacillati; phylum Actinomycetota; class Actinomycetes; order Pseudonocardiales; family Pseudonocardiaceae; genus Saccharothrix; species Saccharothrix syringae. Next base: position 8,831,623 of record NZ_CP034550.1, on the reverse strand, counting down.
AACCCGTTCAGTGAGATCGTCATGCTGCCGCCTCCGCATGCCGAAGCACCGCCTTGGGACTTCGCCCGATCGACACTAAAATCAGCCGCGACGGGGTGTCAAATAGTCTTTCCGCGGCGTTGACGCCGTTCACTCTTTCGAGTGATAAAAATCCTGCGCCCCGTCACAACTCCGATCTTCGAAACCTGTGTGCCGGTGACAAATCAGGCACGCCGCCTGGACGTGTGGTCGGTGTTAATGCACTGTGCATTATCTGTGCCACATTTCACCGGGAGGTGTCATTTGCGAAAGATCTTCTCATGTTTGGCGGTCACGGTCACGGTCACGGCCGCGGCCGTGCTGACCGCCGCGCCCGCCGGTTTCCCGCCGGCGCACGCCGGGCCGCCGGGAACGGGGACGGCGGGAACAGGGGCAACAGGGACGGGAGCGGTCGGAACCGAGGCGGCCGACGACCGGTTCTACGTGCCGCCGGACCCGCTGCCCGCCGGCGCGCCCGGCGACGTCATCCGGTACCGCGCCTCGGTCGCGGGCGCGGTGCGCGCCACCGCCGACGCCTGGCAGGTGATGTACCGGTCGACCGACGCGCTCGGCCGGCCCAACGCGGTGGTCGGCACCGTCCTGGTGCCCAGAACGACCGACCCGGCCACCGCGCCGGTCGTGGCGTTCGCGGTCGGCACGCACGGCCCGGCGTTCCGGTGCGCGCCCTCGGAGATGCTGCGCATCGGCGCCCTCTACGAGCAGCCCGCGGTGAACGACCTGCTCAAGGCCGGGTACGCGGTGGCCGTCACCGACTACGAGGGCTACCGGCCCGACCCGAGGACCACCTACGTCACCGGCCGCGCCGAGGGGCACGCGGTGATCGACGCGGTCCGGGCCGCCCAGCGGCTGCCCGGCCTCGGCCTGTCGCCGACCGCGAAGGTGGTGTTCCGCGGCTACTCGCAGGGCGGCGGCGCGGCGATGTGGGCGGGCCAGCTCCAGCCGTCCTACGCGCCGGAGCTGAACCTGGTCGGGGTGGTCGGCGGCGGCGTGCCCGCCGACCTCGTGCAGGTCGCCCTGCCGCTGGACGGCCGCCGTGGCTTCGGCCTGCTCGCCTACTCGCTGATCGGCCTGGACAACGCCTACCCGGAGCTGGACCTGGAGGACTACCTCACCGAGTCCGGCAAGGCCGAGTTCGCCCGGATGCAGCGCGAGGCGTGCACCTTCGAGCTGCTGGTGGACTACCGGGACCACCGGCTCGCCGACTACACCACGTCCAGCCCCGTGCTCACGCCGCCGTGGCTGGCCCGGGTGCAGGAGAACAGGCTCGGCGGCGAGGCCATCCGGGTGCCCGTGCACCAGTACCACGCCACCGGCGACGACCTGGTCGACTTCGCCCAGGCCAAGGCGCTGCGGGACACCTACTGCCGGCTCGGCGTGCAGGTGGACTGGCGGACCTACCCCACCGACCACATCACCTCCGTCCACACGGGCAACGCGGCGGCGCAGGCATTCACCGCCGACCGGGTCGCGGGCCGGCCCGCGACCTCGAACTGCTGACCCCGTGCACAGGCGGAGACCGCCGCGCCGAACCGCGGCGGTCTCCGGTCCCGGATCGCCCGATCAGGCGGTCTTCGGGGTGAGGGTGAGCTCGATCGCGTTGTCCGGCCCCGCGGTCAGGCCGCTGACCAGGTCGTTGAACAGGCCGCAGCCGGTGAGCGCCGGGATGGTGTAGGTGCCGGAGAGCCGACCGCCGGTCAGCGGGTCGAAGCCCGGCCCGGAGACCAGGTCGATGCTCGCCGGGGTGCTGGTGCCGCAGGCCGCGTCGCTGCTGATCGGGATGCCGAACACGGTGATCGACGGCAGCTTGATGGTCACCTTCGAGTTCGACCGCACGCTGCCCGCGCTGAGCGTGCCGGTGGTCTTGCCCACGGGCGCGAACTCGACCTTGGACTCCACCGGCAGGAAGCCGAGCACGGTGAACTTGCCGCTGGTCGGCGGCAGCACCAGGTCACCGGTGAACGCGCCGGTCGCCAGGTCCAGGTCGGCGTTCAGGCCGCCGGGGCCGAGCACCACCGAGCCGCCCAGCTTCTTGATCGCCGACGAGCCGTTGAGCGTGTAGGCGTACTTGATGCCGCCCGGCGGGGTGGTCGTCGTGGTCGTCGGCCGGGTGGTGGTCGTCGTGGTGGTCGTTGTCGTGGTGGTGGTCGTCGTCGTGGTCGGGCCGCCCGACACGTCGAACCGGATCAGCTCCGGGTCCTGGCCGGGGTTCAGCGTGCAGTTGGACGTGAACGTGCCCAGCCCGGTGTCGCTGCCGTCGGCCCGCTTCGGGGTCAGCGTCGTGGTGTAGTTGCCGACCGTCACGGTGGTCGTGCCGGCCTTGGGGATCACCGCGGTGGGCACGGGCCCGCCGGCCACCACGTCGAACGCGCCCTCGGCGGGCACCGGCGTCTTCGGCACGGTCAGGCCGGGGATGGCGATGTCCAGCCCGGTGCCCGCGTTGTCCAGCCGCACGCCCGCCTCGGCGGAGCCCTCCACCGTGGCGGCGCCGACCAGCGCCAGGCCCTGCGTCGCGGTCGGCGGCACGGTCACCGTGGCGGAGAAGCCGGTGGTCTTGAGCTCACCGCCGACCGTCGTGGGCGTGTCGATGGTGGCGCGGACGCGCGTCGACATCACCTGGTTGCCGATCAGCGGGAACGGGCAGGTGAAGCTCAGGGTCTTGTCCACCTGCACGGGGGCCGCGGTGCCGGTGCCGACGGCCGTCAGCAGCCCGGCCACCACGAGCCCGGCCGTCACGCCCGCGGCCAGTGTCGTCTTCAACCTCACGGGGGTGTTCCTTCCTCGAAATTCGCCGGAAATATGCCGACCGGCGGAAGTTAACGAGCGTTCCGGTAAGCGGGCAAGGCTTTCGGGAAAAACCGGCGAAATCCGCTAAAACGCGCGCCGAACATTGTGACGTGCCGGTTCGCGGTGCTCACGGACCGACAAGAACGGTTCGGGAAACACTCGTGCGCGCGCGAAAAAATCGCGTTGTTAGGCTGTGCGCCGTGCGGAAGAAGATCCTGATCACGGGTGCCAGCGCCGGCCTGGGCGCCGAGATGGCCCGCCAGTTCGCCGCGCTGGGCCGCGACCTGGCGCTGTGCGCGCGGCGGACCGACCGGCTGGACGCGCTGCGCGACGAGCTGACCGCCGCGCACCCCGGCATCAGGGTCTCGACGCGGCAGTTGGACGTGACCGACCACGACGCGGTGTTCGAGGTGTTCCGGTCGTTCGACGAGGAGTTCGGCGGCCTGGACCGGGTCGTGGTCAACGCCGGCATCGGCAAGGGCCGCCCCGTGGGCACGGGCGGGTTCGCCGCCAACAGGCGCACCGCCGAGACGAACTTCGTGGCCGCGCTGGCGCAGTGCGAGGCCGCGATGGAGGTCTTCTACCGCCGGGAGCGGGGCCACCTGGTGCTGATCTCGTCGGTCAGCGCCGTGCGCGGCATGCCGAAGTCCATGACCACCTACGCGGCCACCAAGGCGGCCGTGTCGTCACTGGCCGAGGGCATCCGGGCGGACACCCTGGGCACGCCGATCCGGGTCAGCGCGGTCCTGCCCGGCTACATCCGGTCGGAGATGAACCCCGAGCAGCACGCGCCGCTGCTGGTCGGCACGACCGCGGGCGTGCGGGCGATGGTGCGCGCGATCGAGCGCGAGCGGCCCACCGCCTGCGTGCCCAGGTGGCCGTGGCGGGTGCTCGCGCCGGTGATCCGGCACGCGCCGCTCGGGCTGATCAGGCGCGTGCTCTAGTCGTCCTCCCGGTCCTCGCCGCGCCGGCGCAGGAACGCGAAGCCGGGGATGCCCTGGATCGCCTGCCGCATGTCCTTGGTGACCTCCAGCAGCTGGTGGATCTCCGGCCCGACCTTGTCCAGGGTGGTCAGGATCGGCAGCACGTCCTCCAGCACGTGCTTGGTCAGCACGGGGAGCTGGTCCACCAGCTCGACCGCGGCGTCCACCTCGTGCGGCGACAGCTCCTCGACGAACCGCCGCGCCAGCGGCTGGGCCTGCCGGGCCAGCGGCGCGTAGTCGTCCACCAGCCCCTGCGCCACGCGGGCGGTGCGGCCGGCGTCGGCGGTGACGCCCTCGGCGACGGCGGTCACCGCCTTCGCCCGCCCGACCAGGTCCTCGGTCTCGTCCAGCACCCGCTCGGTGCGCGCGACCAGCGCGTCGGCCCGCCGGACCACGGACTCGGCCGCCCCCAGCAGGTCCAGCACCCGGCCGGGCACGGACACGGCGGTCTCCACGGTGGTCCGCGCCAGGGAGAACAGGGCGCGCGGCGTCAGTTCCATGCCGTCCACTCTGCCTCACCGGGGCGCGGTGGACCCGTCCGCCAGCGCCAGGTCCACGCCCGCCTCCACGTGCAGCCGGGTCGAGTCGACCAGCGGCACGGTGCTGTCCGAGGCGTCCACCAGCAGCGTGATCTCCGTGCAGCCCAGGATGATCGCCTCCGCGCCGCGCTCCACCAGCCGCGCCATCACCCCCCGGTACGCCGCGCGCGAGGCGGGCTCCACCCGGTTGCGGGTCAGCTCGTCGTAGATCACGTCGTGCACCAGCGTCCGGTCCGGCTCCTCCGGCACGACGAGTTCCACGCCGTGCGCGCGCATCCGGTCGCGGTAGAAGTCCTGCTCCATGGTGAACCGGGTGCCCAGCAGCCCCACCTTCCGGTACCCGGTGAGCCGCCGCGCGGTGGCGTCCACGATGTGCACGAACGGCACCCCGACCGCGCCGGTGATCGCGTCGGCCACCTTGTGCATGGTGTTGGTGCACAACAGCACCAGTTCGGCGCCCGCGCCCTCCAGCCGGCGCGCCGCACCGGCCAGCAGCTCGCCCGCCCGCTCCCACTGCCCGGTGCGCTGCAACAGCTCGACCTCGGCGAAGTCGACGGTCAGCAGCAGGCTGGGCGCGCAGTGGTGCCCGCCCAGCCGACGCCGCGTCTCCTCGTTGAGCAGCCGGTAGTACTCCGCGGAGGACTCCCAGCTCATGCCGCCGATCAACCCGATGGTTCGCATGGCCCCGATTGTGAACGGTGTTCGCCCGCGGATCACCGGAATTCACGAGGCCGCCGCGACCGCCTCCTCCTCGGCGAACTGGGTCCGGTACAGCTCCTCGTACCGCCCGCCCGCGGCCAGCAGGTCGGCGTGCGTGCCGCGCTCCACCACCCGGCCGTCCTCCACCACCAGGATCAGGTCGGCTGCCCGGATCGTGGACAGCCGGTGCGCGATGACCACGGCCGTCCGCCCGGCCAGCGCCTCGCCCAGCGCGGCCTGCACCGCGGCCTCCGACGTGGAGTCCAGGTGCGCCGTGGCCTCGTCCAGGATCACCACGCGCGGCCTGGCCAGCAGCAGCCGGGCGATGGTCAGCCGCTGCCGCTCGCCGCCGGACAGCCGGTAGCCGCGCTCGCCGACCACGGTGTCCAGCCCGTCGGGCAGCGACTCCACCAGGTCGACCAGCCGCGCCCGCCGCAGCACGTCCCACAGCTCGTCCTCGGTCGCCGACGGCCGCGCCAGCAGCAGGTTGTCCCGGATCGACTCGTGGAAGAGGTGACCGTCCTGGGTCACCATGCCCAGCGCGTCGCGGATCGCGTCGGCGGTCAGGTCCCGCACGTCCACACCGGACAGGCGCACCGCGCCCGCGTCGACGTCGTAGAGCCGGGGGAGCAGCGAGGCGATGGTGGACTTGCCCGCGCCCGACGACCCGACCAGCGCGACCACCTGGCCCGGTTCGGCCCGGAACGACACGTCGTGCAGCACCTCCACCCCGCCGCGGGTGTCGAGCGCGGCGACCTCCTCCAGCGAGGCCAGCGAGACCCGGTCCGCCGACGGGTAGGCGAACCGGACGCCCTCGAACTCGACCGACACCGGGCCGTCGGGCAGCGGCCGCGCGTCCGGCTTCTCGGTGATCAGCGGCTTGAGGTCCAGCACCTCGAAGACCCGCTCGAAGCTCACCAGCGCGCTCATCACCTCGACCCGCGCGCTGGCCAGCGCCGTGAGCGGGGCGTAGAGCCTGGTCAGCAGCAGCGCCAGCGCCACCACCGAGCCCGCGTCGAGCTGCCCGCGCAGCGCGTAGAACCCGCCCAGCCCGTACACCAGGGCCAGCGCCAGCGCCGAGACCAGCGTCAACGCGGTCAGGAACACCGTCTGCACCATCGCGGTGCGCACCCCGATGTCGCGCACCCGCCGGGCCCGCACCGCGAACTCCGCCGACTCCCGCGAGGGCCTGCCGAACAGCTTGACCAGCGTCGCGCCCGGCGCGGAGAACCGCTCGGTCATCTGGGTGCCCATGGTCGCGTTGTGGTTGGCCGCCTCGCGCTCCAGCCGGGCCAGCCGGGACCCCATCCGCCGCGCCGGCACCACGAACACCGGCAGCAGCACCAGCGCCAGCAGCGTGATCTGCCACGACAGGCCGATCATCACCACCAGCGTCAGCACCAGTGTGACCAGGTTGCCCGCCACGCCGGCCAGCGTGTCGCTGAACGCCCGCTGCGCCCCGATCACGTCGTTGTTGAGCCTGCTGACCAGCGCCCCGGTGCGGGTGCGGGTGAAGAACGCGACCGGCATCCGCTGCACGTGGTCGAACACCGCGGTGCGCAGGTCCAGGATCAGGTCCTCGCCGATGCCCGCCGACAGCCACCGCGCCACCAGGCCCAGCCCCGCCTCGGCGACCGCGATGCCCGCGATGACGCCCGCCAGCCCGAGGACCAGCCCGGTGGTCGACCCGCCGACGATGGCGTCCACGACCCGCCCGGCGAGCACCGGCGTGACCACCGCGAGCACCGCCAGCACCACGCTCAGCGCCAGGTAGCGGGCCAGCCGCGCCCGGTGCGGTCGCGCGAACGACCAGATGCGGCGCAGCGTCGCCGCGGAGAACGGCCGGCGGTCGTCCTGGGCGTTCGTCACGTGGTAGAGCGACATCCACGCGGTGGTCTCCATGTCCATGGGCCGAACGCTAGGACCTGGAGTCGACTGGAGGTCAAGGTCCGCGGAAACCGGCCGCACCCGGGAATGGATCAAGGCGGTCCGGCGTTGAGCTGCCAGAGGACTCGTTCTTGAGCACATGGGGAGGCACGAGGTGGCGCTGGACCCGGATGAGCTGTTCGAGGTCGACTCCGACGTCCCGGACCTGACCGGAGCGGTGCTGCTGCACCACTTCGACGGCTTCATGGACGCGGGGGCGGCCGGTTCGGTGCTGGTCAACCACCTGCTGGAGGCGCACGAGCACCGCGTGGTCGCCCGGTTCGACATCGACGCCCTGATCGACTACCGGGCCCGGCGGCCGCCGATGACCTACGCCACCGACCGGTGGGAGGACTACGCCGCGCCCGAGCTGGTGGTCCACCTGCTGCACGACGCGGTGGGCACGCCGTTCCTGCTGATGACCGGCCCGGAGCCGGACCGCAGGTGGGAGGGCGTGGCGGCGGCCGTCCAGGCGCTGGTCGAGCGCTGGGGCGTGCGGCTGGCGGTCAGCTTCCACGGCATCCCGATGGGCGTGCCGCACACCCGGAAGCTGTCGGTGATCTCGCACGCCACCCGGCCGGAGCTGGTCACCGGCACCTCGCCGTTCAACCGGGTGCAGGTGCCGGGCAACCTGGCCGCGCTGATCGAGCTGCGGCTGGGCCAGGCCGGGCACGACGCGATGGGCTTCGCCGCCTACGTCCCGCACTACCTGGCGCAGGGCACCTACCCGGCGGCCGCGCTGGGCCTGCTCCAGGCGATCACCAAGTCGACGGGCCTGGTCGTGCAGGCCGCCGCGCTCAACGAGGCGGCCCAGCGGACCGACGCCGAGATCGCCCGGCAGGTGGCCGAGTCGACCGAGGTGGAGCAGGTGGTCCGGGCCCTGGAGCAGCAGTACGACGCCTTCACCGAGGCTTCGGACAACCTGCTGGTCTCGGCGGACGAGCCGCTGCCCAGCGCGGACGAGATCGGCGCCGAGCTGGAGCGCTTCCTGGCCGAGCAGCAGCGCGACCACTGAACCCTCACCGGTAGAGGTCGGCGAGCAGGCGGTACGAGGTCAGCAGGGCGTCCCGGTCGTGGGTGCTGGTGGTGACCAGGACCTCGGCCGCGCCGGTGCGCGCCACCAGGGCGTCGAGGGCCTCGCCCACCTCGTGCGGGGTGCCGAACAGGTGGCCCCGGAGCGCCTGCTCGAACGCCGCGCGCTCGCGGTCGGTCATGGGCGTGGCCAGCACGTCCTCCGGCGCGCGCAGCGGCGGGAACTCGCCCCTGGTGCGGGCGTGGGCCATCGCCCACGCCTCCGGCACCAGCAGGCGCCACGCCTCGTCCGCGGTCCCCGCCACGGCCACGGTCGCGGACACCACCACGTGGGGCTCGGCCGCCCAGACCGAGGGCCGGAACCCGGCGCGGTAGCCGGCGATGGCCTCCAGCATCGCCTCCTCGCCCCGGAACCCGCCGATGACCAGCGGCAGGCCGTGGGCGGCGGCCACCTCGGCGCCGGCCCCCGTGGCCAGCACGAACGGCGCCACGCGCAGCCCGTGCGCGGGGTAGCCGCGCACCGGCCGGTCCCCGGTGAAGTAGCCGAGCAGCTCGGTCAGCTTCGCGCCGAACTCGGCGGCGTCGGACTCGTCGTGCCCGAGCGCCCGGCGGACGGCCTTGATGAACCCCACCGACCGGCCCAGGCCCATGTCGACCCGCCCCGGGAACAGCGACTCCAGCACGCCGAACTGCTCGGCCACCACCAGCGGCTGGTGGTTGGGCAGCATCACGCCGCCCGTGCCGACCCGGATGCGCGTGGTCGCGGCGGCCACGGCGGCGGCCAGCACGGTGGGCGCGGCACCGGCCACGCCGGGCACGCCGTGGTGCTCGGCGACCCAGAAGCGGTGGTAGCCGAGCTGCTCGACCTGCCGGGCGAAGGCCACGGTGTCGCGCAGGGCCTCGGCGTGGGTGTGCCCGGCCCGCACGCGCGAGCGGTCCAGCACCGAGAGCTTCACGTGCGGTGCAACGGCCCCGCCGCGCCCGGCATTCCGCGGCTACAGGCGGGTGGTGTCGGTCGGCACGCCCAGCCGGACCCTGCTGTAGGTCTCGAACAGGCGCTTGGACACCATGGCGTGCTGCGCGGCCACGTGGGCGTCGCGCAGGCACCGCTGCAGCGGCGAGTCCTCGAACACGCCCGTGCCGCCACCGATGCCGAACGCCAGCCGGGTCACCGCGGTCGACTCGACCGCCGCGTGCGAGCACGCCAGCCGCAGCCGTGCCCGCTCCTCCGGTGAACTCGCCGCGCCGGCCACCGCGGCGGCCCAGCGCTCGGCCAGCTCGGTGCGCAGGAACGCCCGGGCCGCGGACAGCCGGGCCTGCGCCTCGGCCAGGTCCAGCTGCGCGCCCGCCTGCTCGGCCAGCACGGTCGGGGCGTGCTGCGGGGTCTTGGCCACCGCCAGCGCCTCGGCCTCCTCCACCGCGCGGGCGGCGATGCCGAGGGCGACCGCGGCCACGCCGACGGCCAGGAAGGTGAAGAACGGGAACCGCGGCAGGGGCGCGTCCACCTCCACCGCGGGCGGCCACACCAGCCGGCGCCCCGGCACGAACGCGTCCCGGACCTCCCAGTCGTGCGAGGCGGTCGCGCGCAGCCCGGCCGCGTGCCAGGTGTCGTGCACGGTCACGTCGGAGGCCGGGAACAGGGCCAGCCGCGGGCCCGCGCCGGTCACCACGCCGCCGACCACCCAGTCGCACAGCGGCACCGCGCTGCCCCAGCCCCAGCGGCCGTCCACCCGGTGGCCGCCGTCGACCGGGGTCGCCCGGCCCAGCGGCGCGGCCGTGCCCGCCACCACCGACCGCGGCGGCCCGAAGACCTCCTCGGCCGTCTCCGGCGGCAGGTACCAGGCCAGGGCCGAGGTCGCGCTGGTGGTCATCGCCGTCCACCCGGCCGAGCCGTCGGCGCGGGCCAGGTCCTCGACCTCGGCCGCCCAGGACGGCAGGTCCAGCTCCCCGCCGCCGAGGGGGGCGGGCGCGAGCATCCGCGTCGCACCCGCCCCCACCATGGCCGACACGACCGCCGGGGAGAGTCGGCGGTCGTGCTCGGCCTCGGCCGCTGCGGCTCTGATCAGGTTCAACATGCCCTGATCATGCCGTGACGATCAGGCCGCCACGTTCCACTTCTGGTTCGCGGCACCGGTGCACGTCCAGATCTGCAACCGGGTGCCGTTGGCGGAGCTGTTGTTCTGCGCGTCCAGGCACTTGTTCGCCTGGATGTTCACGATGTCGTTCGCCCCGCTGACGGCCCACCGCTGCGCGCCGGTGCCGTTGCAGTCCCACAGCTGGACCAGCGTGCCGTCGGCCGTGCCGCCGGACGCCGCGTCCAGGCACTTGCCCAGCGCGCGGATGGTGTCGCCCTGGCGGGTCCACTGCTGGGCCGCGGTGCCGTTGCAGTCGTAGAGCTGGACCGGGGTGCCGTTGGCGGGGTTCGCGCCGGCCACGTCCAGGCACTTGCCGCCGATGCCGGTGATGCGGTTGCCGGTGGGCGTGCCGCCGTCGACGGTCGACACGCGGACGTAGTCGATCACGAACTGCTGCGGGAACGTCGTGCTCGCGTCCGGGTAGCCCGGCCACTCGCCGCCGACCGCGAGGTTGAGGATGACGAAGAACGGCTTGTTGAACACCCAGGTGTTGCCGCCCAGGTCGGCGGGCGTGCGGCGCTGGTAGACGTTGCCGTCCACGGACCAGGCGATGCTGTTGGGCGACCACTCGACCGCGAAGGTGTGGAAGCCGTCGGCGAAGTTCGGGCCGTTGTAGGGCATGCCGATGCCGCCCGCGCCCGAGTAGCCGGGGCCGTGGATGGTGCCGTACACGGTGTCCAGGTCGTGGCCCAGGAACTCCATGATGTCGATCTCGCCGCTGTTGGGCCACGGGTTCCCGGAGTTGATGTCCTGGCCGAGCATCCAGAACGCGGGCCAGATGCCCTTGCCGCGCGGCATCTTCATCCGCGCCTCCACCTTGCCGTAGGTGGTGGTGAACTTGCCCGCGGTGTTGATCCGGGCGGAGGTGTACTGGCAGCGGCCGTACCAGCAGTTCCAGTTGCCGGGGTTCTCCTTGCGGGCGGTGATCACCAGGTTGCCGGCACCGTCCATCGAGGCGTTGCTCGCGGAGTCGGTGTACCACTGGTGCTCACGGTTGTTGCCGTTGTTGTTGCCCGTCTCGGTGTTCCACTTCGAGCCGTCGACCCGCGAGCCCGCCGGGCCGTTGAACTCGTCGGCCCACGTGACGGCCATCGTGCCCACGCCGGCGGCCGGGGCGGCGGCCACCACGGCCTGCTGCGCGGCCGGTACCGCGAGCGCGCTGAAGGCGAGCGCGACCGCACTCACCACCACTCGTGTCCTCATCGACACTCCCTTTCACCTCTGGCGGCGGCCAGGGCAGAACTTACTGCATCGCCTTTAATCAAGTCACGATGAAAGTAGGGGGCTTTACTGTCGGTCAAGCCGGGACACCCACCGGCCCGACGAGGAGGTCGACACCCGATGACCACGCTGCGCAGCTACGTGTCCGGTCGCTGGCACGCACCCACCGCCGAGGGGGCACCCCTGCACGACGCGGTGACCGGCGAGGAGGTCGCCCGGATCTCGTCGCAGGGCATCGACATGGCGGCGGCGCTGGACCACGGCAGGCGCGTCGGCGGCCCGGCCCTGCGCGAGCTGACGTTCCACCAGCGCGGGGCCCTGCTCAAGGCGCTCGCCTCCCACCTGAGGGAGCACCGCGACGAGCTGTACGCGCTGTCCGCCCGCACGGGCGCCACCAGGACCGACTCGCTGATCGACGTCGACGGCGGGATCGGCGTGCTGTTCAGCTATGCGAGCAAGGCCAAGCGCGAACTGCCCAACGACCGCGTCTACGTCGACGGCGCGGTCGAGCCGCTGGGGCGCGGCGGCACGTTCGTCGGCCAGCACATCGCCACCCCGCTGCGGGGCGTGGCCGTGCAGATCAACGCCTTCAACTTCCCCGTGTGGGGGCCGCTGGAGAAGTTCGCGCCCGCGTTCATCGCCGGGGTGCCCTCGCTGGTCAAGCCCGCCTCCCAGACCGCCTACGTGACCGCGAGGCTGGTCGAGCTGATGCTGGGGTCCGGCCTGCTGCCCGAGGGGTCGCTCCAGTTCGTCGCGGGCAGCGCGGGCGACCTGCTCGACCACCTCACCGAGCAGGACCTGGTCGGCTTCACCGGGTCGGCGTCGACGGCCCAGCTCCTGCGCACGCACCCGGTCGTGGTCCGCAACGGCGTGCGCTTCAACGCCGAGGCCGACTCGCTGAACTGCTCGGTCCTCGGCCCGGACGCGGTCGCGGGCACGCCCGAGTTCGACCTGTTCGTCAAGCAGCTCGCCACCGAGATGACCGCCAAGGCGGGCCAGAAGTGCACCGCGATCCGGCGCGCCCTGGTGCCCGCGGCCCTGCTCGACGAGGTCGCCGGGGCCACCGCCGCGCGGCTGGCGAAGGTGGTCGTCGGCAACCCCGCCAACGAGACCGTGCGGATGGGCGCGCTGGCCGGGCTGGAGCAGCGGGAGGAGGTCCGGCGGTCGCTGAAGGCGCTGATGGAGGCCGGTGAGGTCGTGTACGGCTCGCCGGACCGGGTGGACGTGGTGGACGCCGACGCCGAGCGCGGCGCGTTCATGTCGCCGGTGCTGCTCAAGGCCGACCCCGACCACGCGCAGCCGCACCAGGTCGAGGCGTTCGGCCCGGTGTCGACGCTGCTGCCCTACCGCGACGCGGGCCACGCCGTCGAGCTGGCCGCGCGGGGCGCGGGCAGCCTGGTCGGCTCCGTGGTGACCCACGACCCGGACTTCGCCCGCGAGGTCGTGCTCGGGGTGGCACCGTGGCACGGCCGCCTGCTGGTGCTCGACCGCGACGACGCCCAGGAGTCCACCGGCCACGGCTCGCCGCTGCCGATGCTGGTGCACGGCGGTCCCGGGCGCGCCGGCGGCGGCGAGGAGCTGGGCGGCGTGCGCGGCGTGCTGCACCACATGCAGCGCACCGCCGTGCAGGCGAGCCCCCGCGTGCTGGGCGCGGTGACCGGCCGGTGGGTCGCGGGCGCGCCGCGCGCCGAGTCCGAGGTGCACCCGTTCCGCAAGTCGTTGCGGGAGCTGAGGATCGGCGACTCGGTGACCGTCGGGCCGCGCGAGGTGACCCTGGCCGACGTCGAGCACTTCGCCGAGTTCACCGGAGACACGTTCTACGCGCACATGGACGAGGAGGCCGCGGCCGCGAACCCGTTCTTCGGCGGCCGGGTCGCGCACGGCTACCTGGTGGTGTCCTTCGCGGCCGGGCTGTTCGTCTCGCCCGAGCCGGGCCCGGTGCTGGCCAACTACGGCCTGGAGAACCTGCGGTTCCTCACGCCGACCTTCCCGGGCGACGAGCTGACCGTGACGCTGACGGCCAAGCAGATCACGCCGCGCGAGGACCAGGACTACGGCGAGGTCCGGTGGGACGCGGACGTGGTCAACCAGCGCGGCGAGTCGGTGGCCAGGTACGACGTGCTCACGCTGGTCGCCAAGCAGTAGGGCGGTGCGGGCCCCGGCGCGGCCGGGGCCCGCGTCCCCGTCACACCCGGTAGCCGACGACCGCCGGGTCGACCCAGTCGCTGGAGACGACGGTGGCGCCCTTGCCCGCCAGCAGCCGCACCCGCGCCCGCGCGTCGGCGGTCGACGGGGTGCGCGCGTCGATCGCGGGCGCCACGGCGTGCGCGTCGGTCATCACCACCAGGTAGTGGCCGCCCAGGTAGGAGTCGCCGGGCCAGGCCGCGTAGGACGCGGCGCTGCCGTCGAACGCCACGAACCACGGCGCCCGCGCACCGCCCCGGTCGCCCACCCGCGGGTCGGCCTGCGAGGCGCCGACGATCGCCGGGAAGGCCGTCGCGGTGGGCAGGGTGCCCGCGGCGCGGGCGGCGATCAGCCGGTCCGCGTACTCCAGGTCGGTGTCGTAGTTGTCGAACGGGTTGGCCCGCTCGAAGGTGCCGGACTCGGCCAGGATCGCGAACTTGCCGGTCAGCGCCGACCGGTCCGGCCACGCGCCCGCGCGGGCCGCGCTGTCGAGGTCGGGGTGCGCGCCGATGAGCTGCGCGGGGCCGAAGACGTTGGCGGTGCCCAGGTTCTCGGCCACGAGCCGGTCGAACTCGTCGGGCCCGTACCCGCCCCGGTCGTCGAAGCCGTTCTTGAACTCGACCTTGAGCACCACCAGCGGGTGGTCGGGGTTGCGGTCGTGCCACAGCCGGACGTTGCGCAGGCAGGTGGCCAGGTTCTGGTCGCGCGCGCCGGTGCGCAACTGGTCGTAGGTCGTGGCGCGGGCGCAGTTGTTGGCGTTGCCCGGCTCGTGCCCGACCTGGAAGTCGCGGCTGAACAGGAAGTTGGACCACACGTCCAGCTCGACGAGGCCGGGCCGCTTGTCCAGCACGTCGACCAGGTAGGGGGCGGCTTGCTGCGCGTAGGCGTTGTGGACGCCCACCGAGGTCCCGCCGGTCGCCGTGGCGGCGCTCGCGGTACCCGGCAGGCCCAGCAGCGCGGTGGCTGCGGCGACTGCGACGGTCAGACGCTTCCTCACTGAAGGCTCCTCGGTGTCCTGCGCCCGGGTCGCGTCCCACCCTAGGAAGGCGAAGCGCGGTCGCGGTGTCCGCCAAGTGGACGCCCGCGGGCGGCCGGGAACACACGCGCACTCCGTGGAGTTGGCACAGAAGTTCGCTTACTGACGAAGTACTGAGGAGCACCTGAAGTGTCTTCGACCATCACGCTCGGTGGCGACCTGACCGTCAACCGGCTCGGCTTCGGTGCCATGCGGTTGACCGGCCCGGGCATCTGGGGCGACCCGGCCGACCGCGACAACGCCATCGCGGTGCTGCGCCGCGCGGTCGAGCTGGGCGTCAACTTCATCGACACCGCGGACTCCTACGGCCCGCACGTCAACGAGCACCTGATCCGGGAGGCGCTGCACCCGTACGCGGACGACCTGGTCATCGCCACCAAGGGCGGCCTGGTGCGGACCGGCCCGGACGAGTGGGTCCCGCTGGGCAAGCCCGCCTACCTGCGGCAGGCCGTGGAGACCAGCCTGGTGCGCCTCGGCGTCGAGCGCATCGACCTCTACCAGCTGCACCGGGTCGACCCGGAGGTGCCGCTGGAGGACCAGGTCGGCGAGCTGAAGAAGCTCCAGGACGAGGGCAAGATCCGGCACATCGGCCTGTCCGAGGTGGACGTGGCGCAGTTGAAGGCGGCGCAGGCCGTCGCGCCCATCGCGAGCGTGCAGAACCTCTACAACCTGGCGACCCGGCACCACGAGGCCGTGCTGGAGCACACCACCGAGCACGGGATCGCGTTCATCCCGTGGTTCCCGGTGGCGACCGGCGACCTCGCCCGGCCCGGCGGCGTGCTCGACTCGGCCGCCGGGGAGCACGGTGCCACGCCCGCCCAGCTCGCGCTGGCGTGGCTGCTGCACCGGTCGCCGGTCGTGCTGCCGATCCCCGGCACGTCCTCGCTCGCGCACCTGGAGGAGAACACGGCGGCGGCGCGGATCGAGCTGTCGGCGGAGGAGTTCGAGAAGCTGACGGCGCTGGCCTGACGCGGTCGGCCCGGTGGGACCGGTGGGACCGGTCCCACCGGCCCCGCTCGACTACGCCGGGTCGGACGCGGGGGCGGCCAGCCGCCGCTCGACCCGGCGCCGCGCGTCCGCGGGCAGGTCGTCGCCCGCCGCCAGCAGGCCGGGCAGCAGCTCGGGCTCGGTCAGCAGGGCGCGGAACGCGCGGGCGATCGTCACGTCGTGGTCGGGCCGGTGGACGACCTCGACCGGGTCGCCCGCGGTGATCACCCCCGGCTCCAGCACCCGCAGGTACGCCCC
Organism: Saccharothrix syringae; assembly: GCF_009498035.1. NCBI lineage: Bacteria > Bacillati > Actinomycetota > Actinomycetes > Pseudonocardiales > Pseudonocardiaceae > Saccharothrix > Saccharothrix syringae. The sequence goes on along the minus strand of NZ_CP034550.1, from coordinate 8,815,800 downwards.
CGGCACCGCGCGCCGGGTGAACGCCTTCACCCAGCCGCCCCGCTCCATCACCGCCGCGAACGTCCGGCAGGGCACGCGCGGGCTCGTCACCTGCAGCAACGCGCTGCCCACCCGCCAGCGCTCACCCACCAGCGCGCCGGAGACGTCCAGCCCCGCCGTGGTCAGGTTCTCCCCGAACAGCCCGGGCGGCACGTCCCGGCCCAGCTCCACCGCCCAGTCGTCCAGGTCCTCCCGCGCGTAGGCGTAGACGGCCTGGTCGTCGCCGCCGTGGTGGCGCAGGTCGGAGATGTGGTCGCCGACCAGGCCGCTGCCGCCGACCCCCCGCGGTCCGGGCGCGCGGACCTCGACCGGCGTGGTGACCGGGCGCTTGCCGATGCCGGTGTGGCCGACCTCGGCCTGCTCGAACCGGACGCGGGAACCGATGTTGACCGACAGGACGCTGGGCATGGGTCAGACGGTAACCCGACCACTTTCCCGGTTCGCCACCGATTACCGGCTCGGGTGGGGGAGGATGGCGGTGCCACACCACACCCGGGGGGAGTACATGCGCAGGGCCCTGGTCGTGTTCGCGCTGGCCGCGCTGGTGGCGGGGTGCGCGCAGCGGACGGGCCTGCCGGCGCCCACGCTGGGCCCCGCCCTGGACGACAGCGCCGCCCTGGTCTCCGTCGTCGCCGGGCGCGCCGACGAGCAGCGCTCCGTGCGGTTCGACTCGGAGAACGCCATGGGCGGCCTGCGCGTGGAGCTGAACGGCGACCTGCTGCGCGCCCGCGAGGGGCGGCTGGTGGCGTTGAGCGACGCCACCACCGACGTGGTCGTGCTGGCCGACGCGGGCTGGTCGCGCACCTCCGGCGGTGCCTGGACCAGGCACGACCTGGCCGACCGGGCCCCGGTGCGGGCGGACACCACGGTGGCCGGCCTGCCGGACGAGGTCGACCCGGCCGCGGTCGTGCGGTCGCTGGAGGGCGGGCTGGTCGTGGAGAAGGCCGAGGAGGAGCTGGACGGCGCGCCGACGCGCCGCTACACCATGCTGGTGAACCTGCGGCAGCAGGCGGAGCGGACGCGCGACACCACCCGCCGGGCCCAGTTGCTGGCGGCCGACGAGTCCGGGTTCACCGCGATCGCGACGGTGTGGGTGGGGGCCGGCGACCTGCCGGTGCGGGTGGAGCAGGTGCTGAGGACGCAGGAGGAGACCGTGTTCCAGCGCGTGGAGCACCGGTTCACCGACTGGAACGCCGACATCCGGATCGGCACGCCGACCCCGTAGCACCGGCCGGGTACCGGCCCGCGGGCACGCCGCCGACCCGCGATCACCCCGCCGCCCACCCCCTCAGGGCCGCTCCCCACCCCCCAGATCCTCCGCGAAGCAGCTCAACGCCTCCCGGTCCGCCCGCCCCGTCTTGGTGATCAGGCTCGCCACGTGCTTCTCCACCGTCCGCGGCGAGATGTGCAGCCGCGTCGCGATCGCCTTGTTCCCCAACCGCGAGGCCAGCAGCCGGAACACCTCGAACTCCCGCACCGTCACCCCGAGCGCCCGCAGCTCCCGCGGCACCTGCTCGGACCCGCTCCGCCGCTGCGGCACCGACGCGCCCACCTGCCGCAGCAGCGCCCGGCAGGCCCCGGCGACCGCCGAGTGGCCGGCCTGGTGGAAGAACTCCTCGGCCGGCCGCAACCACGCCACCGGCTCGCCCCACCCGTCCGCCGCGGCCGCCTCGGCGACCAGCCGCAGCCCGAGGTGCCGGGCCAGCGGGTAGGGTGCCGCCGCCTCCCGGGCCTCCCGCACCGCCGCCACGGCCTCGTCCTCCCGCCCGGCGCGACCCGCCAGCACGGCCAGCGCGAACCGGGCGAACACCCGGTTCCAGCGCATCCCGGCCGCCGCCGCCCGCGTCACCGCCCGGTACCCGTCCAGGTCCAGCCGCCCGGCCACCGCGTCCAGCAGCAACCGCAGCCCGTGCCGCCCGCCCAGGTGGTACACGGTCGGCGTCTCGGCCTCGTGCGCCATCGCCCGCGCCAGGTCCCGCTCCGCCGCCGGCCGGTCCTCCTCCAGCAGCGCGCAGAACGCCCGCGCCAGCCCGTAGCACAGCGGCCGCTCCTGCGACCCGACCCCGCCCACCTCGTCGAACGCCTCGATCGCGGCGTCCATCTCGGCCCGCCGCCCCCGGTGCGCGGCCGAGACCGCCTGCGCCATCAGCCCGTACAGCACCAGCGACTTGACGTGCATCCGCCGGGTGTCCGCGACGACCCGCGCCAGCCGCCCGGCCGCCTCCTCGTACTGCCCGCGCAGCACCGCGTCCAGCCCGAGGATCGAGTCCACGCTCTGCGCCACGCCGATCGCGCCGATCCGCAGCGCCTCCTCGCGCGCCTCGGCCAGGCCGGCCGCCGACCCCTCGGCCAGCCAGTCCAGCCCGCCCTGCCGCACCAGCGCGTGCACCCGCTGCACGGCGAGCCCGTGCTCCTCGGCCAGCTCCCGCGCCCGGCTGAAGCACTCGGCCGCCTCGCCCAGGTCGCGCTCCCGCGCCAGCACGCCCAGCAGCTGCCACGTCTCGCAGCCCACCTCGGGCAGCGGCACCCGCTTGGCCGCGTCGGCCGCGCGCCGCGCCAGGAACTCCGCCGACTCGATCCGGTCCGGCACCTCCACGTTGAGCACCAGGGACGCGGCCACCGCGTCCAGCGGCGCGGTGTGCTCGTCGGCGGCGTCCGGGCCGAGCAGGGCGCGTGCCGCGTCCACGTGCGCCATGCCGTCGGTCCACCGGCCCGCGTGCCACGCCACCTGCGCGAACTTCCGGTGCAGCTCGGCCCGCCGCACCCGGTCCAGCCCGGCGGCGCTCAGCTCGGCCACCGCGTCGACCAGCGCGAACGCCCGCTCGAACCGGCCCGCCTCGGCCAGCGCGGGCAGCAGCGAGTCCAGCACGTCGGCGCGGATCGCCACGTCCACCCCGCTGACCAGCAGCCGGTGCGCGTGGTCCAGCAGCCGCACCGCCGACCCGACCGCGCCGTCGGCCAGCGCCCGCCGCCCGGCCTCGGCCAGCAGCGCGCCCGCCTCGGCGGTCTCCCCGGCGTCGAGCCGCAGCGACGCCACCAGGGCACACCACTCGCCGGGCAGGCCGGGGTGCAGTCGCTGCACCGCGTCCGCGGTCCGCCGCGCCAGCTCCGCCCGGTACGGCGGCGGGAGCTGCGCCAGCAGCGCCTCGGCGGTCAGCGGGTGCCGGAACGCGTACCAGTCGGGCACCGGCTCGTCCGGCGTCACCAGCTGCGCGGCCACGCCCGCGTGCAGGTGGGACAGCAGGCCCCGGTCGTCCAGGCCGGTCACCAGGCGCAGCACCGACAGCGGGAACCGGTGCCCCAGCACCGCGGCCGCCGACAGCAGCTCGCGGCCCTGCGGGCCGAGCCGGTCGGTGCGGTGCGCGATGGCCCGCACCAGCGCCGTGGGCACGTCGATGCGCAGCTCGCCCAGCACCCGCCACCCGTCGGGGCCCCGCACCAGCTGCCCGCCGTTGACCAGGCCGTGCAGGATCTCCTCGACCACGAACGGGTTGCCCGCGCTGTCCGCCCACAGCCGCGCCACGACCTCGTCGGGCACCTCCGGGTCGGCGACCTCCAGGCACAGCGCCACCATCCGGCGCACCCCGGCCTCGTCCAACCGGTCCAGCTCCAGCAGCACGCCCGCGCCCCGCTGCGCGGCCAGGCGCACCACGTCCAGCGTCGGCCCGGAGTCCGCGCGGGTGGTCACCAGCAGCGCGGCGGGCACCTGGTCCAGGTTGTCCACCAGGTAGTCGACGACGGCCAGCGTCTCGGCGTCCGCGTCGTGCAGGTCCTCCAGCACCACCAGGCACGGCTGCGCCCGGCCCACCGCGGCCAGCAGCCGCAGCACCGCCTCGGCGAGCACCACCACGGAGTGGACCTGCCGCTGCTCCTCGCCACCGCCCCAGTCGGGCGCCAACCGGCCCAGCGCCTGCTGGTAGGGGCCCAGTTCCCGCAGGTCGGGGCCGTCGCCCGCGCGCAGCAGCGACATCAGCGCCTCGGTCAGCGGGCGGAACGGCACGATCGGCCCGACCGTGCTGCCGCGCCCGCGCAGCACCCGCATCCCGCGGTCGAACGCCACGCCGGCGGCGAAGCGCGCCAACCGGGTCTTGCCGATGCCCGGCTCCCCGACCAGGAACACCGCGCCACCGCGCCGGGCACCGGCGTCGGCCAGCACCCGTTCGAGGACGCGGAGTTCTTCGTCGCGGCCGACCACGACCGGCACGCGGGTGAGCATGGCCGAACCTTAACCAAGACGAAGCAACGCACGCCAAACTGCCCGCACCCCCAGTGCGGGCGGGCAGTCCGGCGCGCGGTGGACCGCTAGCCCTGGATCACGGGCGCGCTCACGGTCCAGCTGCCGGTGCTCGCGGTGACCACCGCGTAGGCGCCGACGGCCATGGTCATGCCGGCCAGTGCCCGGGCCCGCGCACCGGCCCTCGTCCTGCGGGACAGCGCCATCTCGCCGGCGGGGTGGTCGCCGTCCCGGGCCTCGTCCCAGGTCGTGACCTCGGCGTGGTCGGCGTTGCTCATCGGTGGTTCTCCTCGGGGGTGGGGTGGGTTGCACGGGGTTCCAGCAGGAGCACCGAGGGCACCTGCTCCGGGAAGCCGAGGCGGAGCAGGCCGTACCCGATCCCGGAGAGCCCGGTGAGCAGACCTGCCGACGGCACGCCTCCGGGCGTCCCGCAGCGCGCCCCGTGCTGTTCCAGCGCGCCGAGCACAAGTCCAGCACGCCGGGTCTGCATGGCCGCGGCCAGGGTGTGGCCGCGTTCGGCCAGCACGGTCAGCGACTCGACCACGCCCAGCTCGCCGTGGCACGGGCTGAGGTCGCGCAGCGGCTCGTGCACGGCCAGGGCGTTGAGGCACCGGTCGAGGTGCAGGGTGTGGGTGTCCACCGGCTGGCCGGGGTGCGCGGCGTGCGCGAGCACCGCGCCGGACAGGCCGGAGCACCAGCTGTGGTCGGCCTCGGCCACGTCCAGCAGCCGCTGCTTCAGCGCCCGGTCGGCGCGCAGGTTCGCCCGCCCGGCCACGCCGTACCGCTGGTCGCCGGACGCCCGCGCGTACCGCAGCAGCGCCCAGCCGACCCCGGCCCGGCCGCGGGCGAAGCCGTCGCCGCCGGGGGTCGCGGTGAGCAGCCGGTCGGCGTGGGCGCGGGCCAGCGCCGCGGCCGCGGGCAGGCCGCTCTCGGCGCGCACCGCCAGTGCCGCGGCCAGCCCGCCCGCCCGGCCCTCGACCAGGTCGGCGCAGTCCTCGCCGACCGCCTCGACCCGCGCCGCGACCTCCAGCGCGGCGCGCAGCCAGCCGGTGATCTCCGCGTCCTCCAGCAGGTTCGCCAGCCGCGCCAGCGCGTAGCAGATGCCGCCCAGGCCGTGGAAGCCGCCGCTGCCCACCGCGACCGCCATCTCCTCGTCCTCGGCGAATGCGGCCAGCAGCCCGGGTACCGGCGCGAGCGCGTCGCGGGCGAAGGCCAGGTAGCGGTCGGCGCCGGTGAGCCGGCCCAGCTGGGCCAGGAACAGCGCGACGCCGGTGTAGCCGTTGGACAGGCCCGCGCCCATCGGCGCCACCGCCCAGTACCGGTCGTCGGCCAGTTCGAGGCCGACCCAGTTGACCCGGCCCGGCGCGGTGGCCGCGTGCGCCAGCACCTCGTCGGCCACGCCGCACGCGGCCACCAGCAGCCGCTGCGGGTCCGGCACGCCCGCCTCCAGCGGCCCGGGCAGCGCCGGGCCGGTGCGGTGCTCCACCGGGCGCGGCCGGCTGGCCAGCGCGGCGGTGACCAGCCACTGCTGGTCGTGCTTGTCGACCTCGTCCAGGGCGGCGACCTTGGCGGTCACCGAGTCCAGGCCGGACACCGGCAGCAGGTCGGGCAGCCGCTCGCCGGTGGAGGTCCACACGTCCCGGCTGCCCGGCCGGGTGGTGAACAGCGGCACGTCGCCCGCCCACAGGTCGGTGACCTCGTGCGGCACCAGCGCCCGCAGCGCCGCCGAGTCGCGCGAGTCGTCCCGCAGCAGCTCCAGCGCGCCCTCGCGGGCGTCGGCACCGCGCAGCGCGTCGGGGTGCGTCGACTCGTCGAGCAGCGTCGCGTACAGCGAGGTCATCCGCGGCAGGAACCGCGCGGGCAGGTCGGCGAACCGGCGCAGCAGGCCGTGCTCGCCCAACAGGTCGCCGCGGTGGTCGCAGAGCACGTCGTAGCCGACCCGGAACCCGGCCAGCAGCGCGCCCCGGTGGTCCGCGGGCTCGGCGGCCACGCCGTCGACCACCGGCCGGTTGTGGGCAGGCGGCACGGGCGCGGGTTGGCGCACCAGCCGCATCCGGTCCGTGCCGGGGTGCAGCCACGCCACGCCGTCGACGGGCGGGCGGTCGCCGTGGTCGCCGCCGACGCCGCTCACGTCCAGCGCGCCGTGCTCGCCGAGCAGCACGCGCGGCAGCACGGCGGTGCGGTCCACCGACCGCGCCAGCGCCTGCGCCGCCGGGTCCGCCGGGGTGGCGACCTCGGGGTGGAACAGCGTCTCCACGTCCACCAGCACCGGCTGCTCGCCCGCCGCGACCAGGTTCTCGTAGTGCATGTCGGTGCCGTCGAGCGCGTACAGCAGCGCGATCAGGGCGCCGAGCCGGTGGTAGAACCGGCCGACCCCGGCGAGGTCCGCGCACGGCGCGCGGTCGACGAACTCCAGCCAGCCGTGCGCGGGCCGGTCCACCGCGCGCGGCAGCCGCAGGCCCAGGCCGGTGTGGCCGTCGAACCAGGCCAGCACGTCGGCGAAGGCCAGGTGCTGGGCCACCGGCCGCGGCTTGTAGACGACGCGGCGCCCGTCGGCGAAGGTCAGCACGGCCACCGACCGGCCGCCCGCGTGCGGGTCGCCCAGGCCGGTCTCCACCCGCGCGAGCGGACCGGGGTCGCGGCCGTCCAGCAGGGTCCGCACGACCTCGCGCCGGTCCTGCCCGAACCGGTCCAGCAGCTCGACGTGCGCCTCGACCGCGTGCAGGCACGCCTGCCCGAGCAGCCGGGCGAGCACCGGGTACTCGGCGAACAGGGCGCGCAGGTCCAGGCGGTTGACGAAGTCGGCGAACCGGGCCTGCGGGGTGTCCCCGGCCAGCCGGCCCGCGACGCGCCGCAGGTTCAGCTCCAGCACCAGGGTGCGGGCCGCGACCCGGGCGAGCCGGCGGCCCAGCGCGCGGGCGAAGTCGCCGTCCAGCCGCGGGTCCAGGCGCACGGCCGCGTCGACCAGCGGGCGCAGCGCGAACGCGAAGGCGTCCTGCCAGTCGCCGCCGGGGAAGTCTGCACGGGCCGCGGTCGTGGCGGCGCGTTCCACGAACGCGGCCCATGAGGGCCGTCCACGGGGGACGACCAGCTCTCGGTGGTTCTCGCGGACACCGCTGAGCCACCAGGTGGTGGGGGTCTGGTCTACGGCGGACGAGAACACGTCACCCAAGGTGGCACGGCGCCGACCGGGCGCACATGGGGGCCGCGCCCCCAGATTTGCCGGTCAACGGGGTGATAACCGCACATGTGCGGTCTCCGCGGGGGGTGGGTGTGGTTCTCGACGGGCTCGGGCTCGGGCGCGGCTCTGCGGGCGTTGGGCGCGGAACCGCGGACGTCCGCGGGCGTTGGGCGCGCTCTCCGGGTTCTGCGCGTTCCCCGGGTTCCCCCGGGTTCGGCGCGTTCCCCGGCCTCTGCGGGCTCGGCTCTAGGAGCAGTTCTCGGCCTGCCGGGCCGCGGCGGTGAACTCGTCGGGCAGCGAGACGACGTTGATCTTGCCCACGGCGTCGTTCATGACCGACACGGCCTCGGTCATGTCCTGGAGGACGGCGGAGTAGACGTCGAGGGTCAGCTCCGGCGCGCCGTCCACGGTCGACTTGGCCTTGGCGAACTTCTCGTGCGCGCGGGCCAGCGGCTCCTGGATGACCTCGACCGCGGTGTCGGCGGCCGGGTCCGGGGCGGGGGTCAGCTCGTCGAGGTCGTGCAGGACCACGTTGAGCATGTCGACCGTGCGGCCCAGCATCTCGCTGAGCGACTGCTTGGCCTTGGCGGGGTCGGTCTCCACCTGGTCGAACTGCACGCCGCCCGAGGCGACCATGTAGTCGGCCACGCCGCAGAAGTTGTTCACCCAGCGCAGCACCTCGGCGTCCGGCGCGGCCGCCTGGGACGTCGGGCCCGGCACCGCCTTGCCCGCCACCGACGTGCCGCAACCGGTCAGCACGAGCACGAGCACCGCCATCAGACACCGCTTCACGGGGAATTTGTACCCCGAGGTCACCCGATGGTGGGGCAGAACATGACAACCGGGGGTGACCCGGCCACGATTGGCCCTGATGGCCGTCTCAACGAACCTCTCCGGCGGCGTCGCGGTCATCCGGGTCGACGAACCGCTGGACACCGCCCACGTCGGGTTGCGCGCGGCGCTGGGGCGGGTGGGCGGTGCCCGCGCCGTCGTGCTGGCGGGGTGCTGGGCGTGCGGGACCGACATCAGGGGCCTGCTGCGCATGTCGAGCCAGCAGTGTGAAGCGCTTTCGTGTTCGTTCCGGGCGCTGCGCGACGACGTGGCCGGGTTCCGGGTGCCGGTGGTCGCCGCCATCGCCGGCAGCGCGGTGGGGCACGCGGCCGAGCTGGCGATGTCGTGCCACCACCGGGTGCTGGCCCGCACCGGCGGGCTGGGGCGGGTGACCGGGACGCGCGTGGTGTTCGGCGAGCGGATCAGCGCGGACCGGGCGCTGTGCACCGGGCTGGTCGACCGCGTGGTGCCCGCCCCGCTCGTGCTGCGGGCGGCGGTGGAACTCGCAAACGGCTGCAAACCAGTGCAAGCCGAGCGTAAATGCTGCCCTATAGTTGCTACATGACGCAACGTCGGTTGGCAGAGGTGGCCGCGAAGGTCGGCGTGAGCGAGGCGACGGTCAGCCGCGTGCTCAACGGCAAGCCCGGCGTGTCCGACGCCACGAGGTCGGCCGTGCTGACCGCCCTGGACGTGCTGGGGTACGAGCGGCCCACGCAGCTGCGCGGCGAGCGCGCCCGGCTGGTCGGCCTGGTGCTGCCCGAGCTGCAGAACCCGATCTTCCCCGCCTTCGCCGACGTGGTGGGCAACGCACTGGCCCAGCGCGGGTTCACCCCGGTGCTGTGCACCCGGACCGCGGGCGGCGTGACCGAGGCCGACTACCTGGAGCTGCTGTTCGAGCAGCACGTGTCGGGCGTGGTGTTCGCCGGCGGCCAGTACGCGCAGGCCGACGCCTCGCACGAGCACTACCGGCAGATGGCCCGCCGCAAGCTGCCCGCCGTGCTGGTGAACGCGGCCATCGAGGACCTGGGGTTCCCGCGCGTGTCGTGCGACGACGCGGTGGCCGTCGAGCAGGCGTTCGGCCACCTGCTGGCCCTGGGCCACACCCGGATCGGCGCCGTCCTGGGCCCGACCGACCACGTGCCGTCCCGCCGCAAGCTGGCCGCCCTCCAGACCTGCGCCTCGACCGCGGGCGTCGACCTCTTCGAGGAGCACGCCATGTTCTCCCTGGAAGGCGGCCAAGCAGCGGCAATGCGCCTGCTCAACCGAGGCGTGACCGCGGTCGTGTGCGCCTCCGACCCCCTGGCCCTGGGCGCCGTCCGCGCCGTCCGCCGCCAGGGCCTGCGCGTACCGCACGACGTCTCGGTCGTCGGCTACGACGACTCCGCCTTCATGACCTGCACCGAGCCGCCCCTGACCACCGTGCGCCAGCCGATCGAGGCGATGGGCCGAGCCGCCGTCGAACTCCTGGCCAACCAGATCGCCGGCACCGCCGTCCCCGACGAAGAACTCCTCTTCGAACCCGAACTGGTAGTCCGTTCCTCCACCGCCCCCGCCCCCCGCTAACCCCTCCCAACCCCGCGCGAGTCATGCCCTCACCCCGCGCGTGTCATGCCCTCAGACCGCGCGAGTCGAACGTTCACGACCCTCGTGTCGAACCTTCGCGACCCCCGAGTTCGACGTTCGGGCACCTGCGGGTCGGGGTTCAAGCGTGCGCGAATGTTGAACTCGGGGGTCCTGGAGGTTCGACACGAGGGGTCTGGAGGTTCGACTCGCGCGGGTTGAGTGCATGACACGCGGGAGCTGAGTGCATGACACGCGCGGGGTGGGAGCGCTCTCGCAAGTGGAGGTGGAGTGGGTGGGGGTGGGCTTGCGGGAGAGTGTTGGGAAGTTGCAATAGGTCGTCGACATCTTGCGGAGATGTGTTGGGTGGATTTACCGTGTGCGCCACACCACACCCGAGGAGGGTCCGCCCCCATGAACTCATTCAGACTCCGCAGAGCGGCGGGGTTGCTGCTGGCAACCGGCATGGGTCTCACCGCGGTCGCGTGCTCGCAGGGCGGTGACGACGCCGCCTCGAACGGCAAGGTGACGATCGTCGTCAACGGCCTGCCCCCGCAGACGCAGGCGTTCGACCGCAAGATCTTCGACGAGGACGTCGCGGAGTTCGAGGCGGCCAACCCCGACATCGACGTCGAGCCGCGCGAGGGGTTCATGGACCCCCAGACGTTCTCCGCGAAGCTCGCGGGCGGCCAGCTCGAAGACGTCTACTACGCCTACTTCACCGACCCGGCCAACATCATCGCCCGGCGCCAGGCGGCCGACATCACCGAGTACGTCAAGGACGTGCCGCACTACGACGCGATCCGCCGGGAGCTGCGCGACGTGTTCAGCGCCGACGGCAAGGTCTACGGCGTCCCGACCGCCAACTACTCGATGGGCCTGGTCTACAACCGCGAGCTGTTCACCCGGGCCGGCCTGGACCCCGACCAACCGCCGAAGACCTGGGACGAGGTCCGCGAGGCCGCCCGGAAGATCACCGCCCTGGGCGACAACAAGGTCGGCTTCGCCGAGTACAGCCGCGACAACCAGGGCGGCTGGCACTTCACCGCCTGGATGTACTCCGTCGGCGGCCAGATCGCGCGCAGGGACGGCGACAAGTGGGTCGCCGACTTCAACAACGACAAGGGCCGCGAGGTCCTGGACCACCTCAAGGCCATGCGCTGGACCGACAAGACCATGGGGGAGAAGCAGCTCTTGGTCATCGAGGACGTCCAGCAGATGATGGGCGCCGGCCAGCTCGGCATGTACCTCGCCGCGCCGGACAACATCCCCACCCTGGTCAACCAGTTCGACGGCGACTACGCCGACTACGGCCTGACCGCCATCCCCGACGCCAAGGGCACGCTCATCGGCGGCGAGGGCTACATGGTCAACCCCAAGGCGTCGCCGGAGAAGATCCGCGCCGGCCTGAAGTGGATCTCGTGGAAGTACCTCAACCCCGACCGCATCGAGAAGAACCTCCAGCGCTACAAGGAACGCGGCCAGCCCATCGGCCTGCCCGTGCCCCCGGCGGCCGACATCTGGACCGGTGACATCGCCGACCGGCAGACCAGGCTCAAGGAGAGCCTGGCGACCATGCCCGTCGGCAACTTCAAGTCCTACGTGGACACCAAGCCCACCGGCAAGGTCGAGCCCCCGAACGCGCAGCAGGTCTACGCCGTCCTCGACAACGTCATGCAGGCCGTGCTCACCAAGCCCGACGCGGACGTGGCCCAGCTGCTGGCGGACGCCGAGGCCAAGGTGAACCCCGTCCTGGCGCAGGTCAAGTGATGCGCCGCCGCGTCGCGGAGAACCTGACCGCGTACGGGTTCCTGTCCGCCGCGCTGGTGTGCTTCGCGGTGTTCTCCTGGTACCCGCTCGCGCGCGGGGTCGCGCTGGGCTTCCAGCAGGTCGACTTCGTCAACGCCCCCGCCTGGGTCGGCTGGGAGAACTTCGAACGCCTCTTCGCCGACCCCCTGTTCGCCACGGCGTGGCGCAACACCGCGCTGTTCACCGCGCTGGCACTGGTCTTCGGCTTCGCGGTGCCGTTCCTGCTGGCCGTGGTGCTCAACGAGCTGCGGCACTTCACGGCCTACTTCCGGCTGGTCGTGTACCTGCCGGTGATGCTGCCGCCGGTGGTGGCCGCGCTGGTCTGGAAGTGGATGTACGACCCCGGTCCGGGCCTGCTCAACACCGCGTTGCGCGGGCTCGGGCTGGCGGGCCTGCCCTGGCTGGACAGCGCGGACACCTCCATGCTGTCGCTGGTCGTCGTGGCGACCTGGGCCAACCTGGGCACCGCCACCCTGATCTACCTGGCCGCCCTCCAGGGCATCCCCGGCGAGCTGTACGAGGCGGCCGAGCTGGACGGCGCGGGCGTGCTGCGCCGGCTGTGGCACGTCACCGTGCCGCAGACCCGGTTCGTGCTGCTGGTCCTGCTGCTGCTCCAGGTCGTGGCGACCATGCAGGTGTTCACCGAGCCGTACGTGATGACCAGCGGCGGCCCGGACGACTCCACCGTCACCGTGCTCCTGCTGCTGTACCGCTACGCCTTCTACTACAACGACTTCGGCACCGCGAGCGCCCTGAGCCTGCTGCTGTTGCTGGTGCTCGGCGCGTTCACCGCCCTGTACCTGCGGGTGACCCGGAAGGCGGAGGCATGAGGACGCTCGTCGCACCCGGCCGGTCGCGCACCGGCTACGTCGTCGCGCTCGTGGTCACCACGGTGGTGCTCACCGCGGTCTTCGTGCTGCCGCTGGTCTGGGTGGTGCTCTCGGCGATGAAGCCCGCCGTCGAGCTGGCGCGCGTGCCGCCGACCGTGCTGCCCGAGACCTGGACGCCCGGCACCTACGCCGAGGCGTGGGACATGATGGACCTGGGCACCTACTTCCGGAACACGCTCGTGGTCGCGGTCGGCACGTGGGCGGTGCAGCTCGCCGTGGACGTGCCCGCGGCCTACGCGCTGTCGCGGCTGCGGCCCGTGCTGGGCAGGGGCATCCTCGGCATGATGCTGGTGACCCTGATGGTGCCCGCCGCGGTGCTGCTGGTGCCCACCTACATGACCATCGCCGACCTGGGCCTGCTCAACAACCCGCTGTCGCTGTGGCTGCTCGGCGCGGCGAACGCCTTCACGGTGTTCCTGCTCAAGCGGTTCTTCGACCAGCTCCCGGTGGAGGTGCTGGAGGCGGCCCGGATCGACGGCGCCAACCAGCTCACCATGCTGTGGCGGGTCGTGCTGCCGCTGTCCAGGCCGATCCTGGCGGTGGTGTCGATCTTCGCGGTGGTGGCCGCGTGGAAGGACTTCATCTGGCCGCTGCTGGTGTTCTCCGACCCGGCGCGGCAGACGCTCAGCGTGGCGCTCCAGCGCTTCGCCCCCGACACCCCGGTCAACCTGCTGCTGGCCGGCCTGGTGCTGTCCAGCCTGCCGGTGGTGGCGCTGTTCCTGGTGTTCCAGCGGCACGTGCTCGCGGGCCTGACCGCGGGCGGGGTGAAGGGGTGACCCGCCGCCGTCCCACCCACCGCCCCGGGCGACCGGGGCCTACCGAGGAGGAATCCGCATGAACTGGTGGCGCGGTGCGGCCATCTACCAGGTGTACCCGCGCAGCTTCGCCGACGGCAACGGCGACGGGATCGGGGACCTGGCCGGTCTGCGCCAGAAGCTCCCCCACCTCGCCGAGCTGGGGGTGGACGCGATCTGGCTCAGCCCGTGGTACCCCTCCCCGATGGCCGACGGCGGCTACGACGTCGCCGACTACCGCGACATCGAGCCGGTGTTCGGCACGCTGGTCGAGGCGGAGAAGTTCATCGCCGAGGCCCACGGCGCGGGCCTGCGGGTGATCATCGACATCGTGCCCAACCACTGCTCCGACCGGCACCCCTGGTTCCAGGAGGCGCTGCGCGGGCAGGGGCGCGACCGGTTCTGGTTCCACGACGGCGACTTCCCGCCCAACGACTGGAAGTCCCGCTTCGGCGGCCCCGCCTGGAGCCGCACGCCCGACGGGAAGAGCTGGTACCTGCACCTCTACAGCCCCGAGCAGCCGGACCTGAACTGGACCAACCCGCGGGTGCGGGCCGAGTTCGAGTCGATCCTGCGGTTCTGGCTGGACCGGGGCGTCGACGGCTTCCGCATCGACGTGGCCGACGGCCTGGTCAAGGACTTCACCAGGCCGGACGCCGACACCCCGTACTCCGATCAGGACGGCGTGCACGAGATCTACCGCTCGTGGCGGCGGGTGCTCGACGAGTACCCGGACGAGCGGGTGTTCGTGGGGGAGATGTGGCTGCCCGACCCGGCGCGGTTCGCCCTCTACCTGCGGCCGGACGAGCTGCACTCGGCGTTCAACTTCGACTTCCTGTGCTGCCCGTGGGACCCCGCCGAGCTGCGGCGGGTGATCGACGGGACGCTGGCCGCGCACGCGCCGGTCGGCGCGCCGCCCACGTGGGTGCTGTCCAACCACGACGTGACCCGCCACGTGTCGCGGATGGGCCGGGCGGACACCTCGTTCGACTTCGGCCGCCGCCAGCACCTCACCCCGACGGACCTGGAACTGGGCCGCAGGCGGGCCAGGGCGGCGATCATGCTCACCACCGCGCTGCCCGGCTGCGTCTACCTCTACCAGGGCGAGGAGCTGGGGTTGGAGGAGGTCGACGACCTGCCCGACGAGCTGCGGCAGGACCCGGTCTGGGAGCGGTCCGGGCACACCGACCGGGGCCGGGACGGCTGCCGCGTGCCGATCCCGTGGGGCGAGGACGGGCCGTCGTGGCTGCCGCGGCCCGAGCACTGGCGGTCGCTGTCGGTGGCGGCGCAGAGCGGTGACCCGGGGTCGATGCTGGCGCACTACCGGAACGTGCTGGCGCTGCGGCGCGCCGAGCCGTCCCTGGGCGACGGGCCGATGGAGTGGCTGGACCTCGGGCCGGGGGTGGTCGCGTTCGGCCGGGGCGACGACTTCGCCTGCGTGCTCAACCTGTCGGACGGGCCGGTGGCGCTGCCCGCGCACGACGGGGTGCTGCTGACCAGCGGCCCCCTGGACGGGACGGACCTGCCGCCGGACACCGCCGCCTGGCTCCGCCGCACCCGCTGAGGTCTCGCGCGAGGTCCCGCCGCACCCGGTGAGGCGGCACGGCTCAGTCGTCCGGTCCGGGGGCACCCGCCCCCGGGCCGGACGACCTGCCGGTCCGCTTCACCAGGTTGCACTCCAGCACCCCGAGCACCCGCAGCACCTCGGCCCGCTCCCGCTCGTCCAACCCCTCGACGGTGGCCTCCTCCAACTCCCGCCACGTGCGCTCGACCTCGCGGCGCAACGCCTGGCTCGCCACCGTGGGCTCCACGATCGTGGCCCGCCCGTCGTGGGGGTCGGGGGTGCGGCGCACGAACCCGGCGCGCTCCAGCCGCTGCACCGTCCGCGTCATCGTGGCCGAGTCGGTGTCCAGCACGCCGCACAGGTCGGCCTGCCGCTGCGGGCCGCAGTCCCACAGGTGCATCATGACCATCTCCTGGCCGGGGTGCAGACCTGCCTGTCTGAGCAGCTGACCGGCGAGCATGCGGTGCAACCGGGCCACCCGGAAGATCGCGTGGCTGGTCCGACCGCCGTGCGCGGTCTCCGGAACAGGTATTGAAGTGGGCTTTTTGTCGGCGTCCGACATGCCTCCAGGGTACTCCGCCACCGAGAAGTGACCGGTGTCACATCACGGAGTGCGGAATACATCAACTCCGCTTAGCTGTTCGAGCAGGTAAGCACGCCAACTGGGAGGACCCGCGATGAGCACCGCGTTCGAACCGCTCGACCTGGCCGGCACGAAGCTGGCCAACCGGATCGTGATGGCCCCGATGACCCGCAGCCGGGCCTACGGCACCGTGCCGTCGCAGGCCGTGGCGGAGTACTACGCCCAGCGCGCGAGCGCCGGGCTGATCATCACCGAGGGCATCCAGCCCTCCGCGGTCGGACAGGGCTACCCGGACACCCCGGGCCTGCACACCGACGAGCAGGTCGAGGGCTGGCGGGCGGTCACCGACGCGGTGCACGCAGCGGGCGGTCGGATCTTCGCCCAGCTCATGCACGCGGGCCGGATCGGGCACCCGGACGTGCTGCCCGGCGACCTGCACCCGGTGGCACCCTCCGCGGTGCGCCCGGCGGGCAAGCTGTTCACCGGTGCCGGCCTGGAGGAGTTCAAGATCCCGGTCGAGCTGACCGGGGCCGAGGTCGAGGCCACCATCGCCGACTTCGCCGCCGCGGCCCGCAACGCCGTGGCCGCCGGCTTCGACGGCATCGAGCTGCACGGCGCCAACGGCTACCTGATCCACCAGTTCCTGTCCGGCAACACCAACCTGCGCACCGACGGGTGGGGCGGTCCGGTGGCCAACCGGATCCGCTTCGCCGTCGAGGTCGCCCGCGCGACCGCCGACGCGATCGGCGGCAACCGCGTCGGCCTGCGCATCTCCCCGGCCAACCGGTACAACGACATCGCCGAGGACGACCACCAGGAGCTGTACCCGGCGCTGGTCGACGCGATCAACCCGCTCGGCCTGGCCTACCTGCACATCGCCGAGCAGGACCAGCGCCCGCTGACCCTGGAGCTGCGCAAGCGCTTCACCGGCACCCTGATCCTCAACCCGTACACCTCGGAGGGTCCGACGAGCGCGGCCGAACTCCAGCTGCTGGAGGACGGCACGGCGGACGCCCTGGCGTTCGGCGCCTTGTTCCTGGCCAACCCGGACCTGCCCGCCCGCCTCGCCGCCGGCGGCCCGTTCAACACCCCGGACCAGTCGACCTTCTTCGGCGGCACCGAGAAGGGCTACACCGACTACCCGGCGCTCCAGACCGCTCGCTGACCGCCGCGGACAACCGCCTCGTGCTCCGCGAACCCGTGGGGACGAGGCGGTTTCGCCGTTTCCGGACCGATGGCGCGCCCGGCCCACGACCATCCGGGAAACCCCGCAGGCCCGGCGGTGCGGGAACGGGCAGCCCCACGGCTCCGTTCGGGCACGGACCGGGCACGCCGCGGGCATCCGGTCACGAAAACCGGGCGAAAACCGGGCACCACTGATCCCTTCGGGCTGCTGGCCACGCTCCCACACCGGTGTTAGACCTTATGCGCGGCCCGAACGGGCAGCAGGTGGTCCGACCGGGCAGCGGGAGGCGGGCATGCGAGCCGAGGAGCGCAAGCGCCACATCCTGGCCAGGGCCCGGGCCGACGGCCGGGTCGACGTGGCCGAGATCGCGGTCGAGCTGCGGGTGGCGCAGGAAACCGTCCGGCGCGACCTGCGGGTCCTCGACGAGCACGGCCTGGTCCGCCGCACCCACGGCGGCGCGTTCCCGGTGGAGAGCGCCGGGTACGAGACCGGCCTGAAGTTCCGGTCCCACTCGATGGTGCCGGAGAAGAGGCGGATCGCCCGGGCCGCCGCGGAACGGCTCGGTGACGCGGAGACGGTCTTCATCGACGAGGGCTACACCCCCCAGCTCGTCGCCGAGAACCTGCCCACCGGCAGGCCGCTGACCGTGATCACCGCGTCGCTGCCCACCGCGGCGGCGCTGTCCGAGGCGCCCGCGACCACGGTCCTGCTGCTCGGCGGCCGGGTGCGCGGGCGGACCCTGGCGACCGTGGACCACTGGGCCACCCGGATGCTCGCCGAGATGGTGATCGACCTCGCCTACATCGGGGCGAACGGCATCTCGCGCGAGCACGGCCTCACCACGCCCGACCCGGCGGTGGGCGCGGTGAAGGCGCAGGCGCTGGCCTCGGCCCGGCGCCGGGTCTTCGTCGGCGTGCACACCAAGTTCGGCGTGTCCAGCTTCCACCGGTTCGCGGGCGTCGCGGACCTCGAAGCGGTCATCACCGACTCGGTGCTGCCCGCCGGGGAGGCGCACCGCTACTCGCTGCTCGGCCCGAAGGTCGTCCGGGCCTGAGCCCCAACCGATCCCCAGACCCCGGCGTGCCCGAGGGTCCGGTTCCGCACGCCCGAAGGAAGGCAGACGATGAAGTCACTCCGGTATGGCGGCCTGCTCGCCGCGGTGCTCATGGCCACGACCGCGTGCGCCGGCGCGGGAGGCGGCGGCGGGACCGGCGAGAACTCGATCAACGTCCTGATGGTCAACAACCCGCAGATGCAGGACCTGCAGAAGCTGGCCGCCGACAACTTCACCAAGGACACCGGCATCACCGTCAACTTCACCGTGCTGCCCGAGAACGACGTCCGCGACAAGATCAGCCAGGACTTCTCCAGCCAGGCCGGCCAGTACGACGTGGCCACGATCAGCAACTACGAGACGCCGATCTACGCCCGCAACGGCTGGCTCACCCCGCTCGACGACCACGTCGCCGAGGACACCGCGTTCGACCAGGGCGACATCCTCGAACCGATCCGCCGGTCCCTCACCGCCGCCGACGGCAAGGTCTACGCCCAGCCGTTCTACGGCGAGTCGTCGTTCCTGATGTACCGCAAGGACGTCCTGGACGCCCAGGGCATCACCGTGCCCGAGAGGCCGACCTGGCAGCAGGTCGCCGACATCGCCGCCCGGGTGGACGGCGCGCAGCCCGGCATGAAGGGCATCTGCCTGCGCGGCCAGCCCGGCTGGGGCCAGCTGATGGCGCCGCTGACCACCGTGGTCAACACCTTCGGCGGCACCTGGTTCACCGAGGACTGGCAGGCGCGGGTCAACGCGCCGGAGTTCAAGCAGGCCACCGAGTTCTACGTCAACCTGGTCCGCGCGCACGGCGAGGCGGGCGCGCCGCAGGCCGGGTTCGCCGAGTGCCTGAACAACATGACCCAGGGCAAGGTCGCCATGTGGTACGACGCCACGGTCGCGGCTGGCCTGCTGGAGGCCGCCGACTCGCCGGTCAGGGGCAAGCTCGGCTTCGCCCAGGCGCCGGTCGTGCGGACCGACAGCTCCGCCTGGCTCTACACCTGGGCGTTCGGCATCCAGAAGGCGAGCAAGAAGGCCGACAACGCGTGGAAGTTCGTCTCCTGGGCGTCCGGCAAGGGCTACGAGGAGCTGGTCGGCAAGTCCCTGGGCTGGTCCAGGGTCCCCGACGGCAAGCGCCGCTCCACCTACCAGCGGCCGGAGTACCTGGCGGCGAGCGGGTCGTTCGCCGCGCAGGCCGAGGCGGCGATCGCGGGCGCCAAGCCCGACGACCCGGGCGTGCAGGCGCGGCCCGCGGCCGGCATCCAGTTCGTCGGCATCCCCGAGTTCACCGACCTGGGCACGCGGGTGTCGCAGGGGATCAGCGCCGCCATCGCCGGGTCGACCACCGTGGACGAGGCGCTGGCCGAGGGGCAGCGGCTCGCCGAGGCCGTGGCCGCGAAGCACCGGGGCAACTGATGGGCAACCCCACCCCCATCGGGAGGGCGTCGTGACGGCGGCGGCGCGCTGGGCCCGGCGCGCGCCGCTGCTGCCGGCCCTGGTCTTCACGATCCTGGTCACCCAGCTGCCGTTCGCGGCCACCCTGGTGATCTCGCTGATGCGCTGGAACTCGCTGGACCCGGCCGACCGCGGGTTCGCGGGCGCCGACAACTACGTCGCCGTGTTCACCGACCCGGACCTGCGCTCGGCCGTGGGCACCACGGTCGTGCTCACCGCGGTCGTGGTGCTGGTCAGCCTGCTGCTGGGCCTCGGGCTGGCCCTGCTGCTGGACCGGCGGTTCGCCGGCCGCGGGGTGGTGCGCACCATGCTCATCGCGCCGTTCCTGGTGGTGCCGGTCGCCGCCGCCCTGCTGTGGAAGCACGCGCTCTACAACCCGGAGTACGGCCTGTTCAACGGCGCCCTGACCTGGTTGTTCGGCGAGGGCGCCCCGCAGCCGGAGTGGATCAGCGAGATGCCGCTGACCGCGGTCGAGGCGTCGCTGGTGTGGCAGTGGACGCCGTTCATGATGCTGATCCTGCTGGCCGGCCTGCAGAGCCGGCCGCAGGACGCGGTCGAGGCCGCGCGCGTCGACGGCGCCACGCCGTGGCAGGTGTTCCGCCACCTGACGCTGCCGCACCTGCGGCAGTACCTGGAGCTGGGCGCCCTGCTCGGGTCGATCTACGTGGTGCAGAACTTCGACGCGGTGTTCACCATCACCTCGGGCGGCCTGGGCACGGCCAACCTGCCCTACGCGGTCTACCAGACCTTCTACCAGGCCCACGACTACGGCCGGGCGTCCGCGGCGGGCGTGGTGGTCGTGCTCGGGTCCATCGTCATCGCCACGTTCGCCCTGCGCGTGGTGTCGTCGCTGCTGCGCGAGGAAGGCCGGACGGGGGTGCGCGCGTGAGCCGGGTCTGGGGTGTGCTCGCCTGGTTCTCCGGGCTGCTGTTCTTCGCGCCGGTGGCGTGGATGGTGCTGACCTCGCTGCACAGCGAGCCGGACGCGGCGACCAACCCGCCGTCGCTCGCCGCGCCGCTGACGCTCGACGGCTACCGCGAGTTCTTCGGCTCCGGCCCGTGGCCGCCGCTGCTGAACTCGCTCAGCGCGTCGGTCGGGTCGACGGTGCTCGTGCTGCTGCTGGCGGTGCCCGCGGCGTACGCGCTGTCGGTCAAGAAGGTCGAGAAGTGGTCGGACGTGCTGTTCTTCTTCCTGTCCACCAAGATGCTGCCGGTGGTGGCCGGCCTGCTGCCGATCTACCTGGTCGCGCAGTACGCGGGCCTGCTGGACAACATCTCGTTCCTGGTCGTGCTCTACACGTCGATGAACCTGCCGATCGCGGTGTGGCTGATGCGGTCGTTCCTGGCCGAGGTGCCGGGGGAGATCCTGGAGGCCGCCGCGCTCGACGGGGCCGGGCTGCCCACGATCCTGCGCCGCGTGGTCGCGCCGGTCGCCCTGCCCGGCATCGCCGCGACCTCGCTGATCTGCTTCATCTTCAGCTGGAACGAGCTGCTGTTCGCCCGCGTGCTGACCGGCGTGGTCGCCGGCACCGCGCCGGTCTACCTCACCGGGTTCGTCACCAGCCAGGGGTTGTTCCTGGCCAAGGTGTGCGCCGCCGCCACGGTGGTGTCGCTGCCGGTGCTCGTCGCCGGGTTCGCCGCCCAGGACAAGCTGGTCCAGGGCCTTTCTCTGGGAGCCGTGAAGTGAAAGCTGCCGTCATCACCGGGGTGGGCGCGGTCGAGGTCGCCGACGTGCCCGACCCGACGCCGGGGCCGCGCGAGGTCGTCGTGGACGTCGCCGCGTGCGGCCTGTGCGGCACCGACCTGCACATCCTCCAGGGCGAGTTCGCCCCGACCCTGCCGGTGGTGCCGGGCCACGAGTTCGCCGGCGTGGTCGCCGAGGTGGGCAGCGCGGTGACCGAGGTGGAGGTCGGCGACCGGGTGGCCGTCGACCCGTCGCTGTACTGCCACGAGTGCCGCATGTGCCGGCTGGGGCGCGGCAACCTGTGCGAGCGGTGGGCGGCGATCGGCGTGACCACCGGCGGCGGCGCGGCGGAGTACGCGCTGGCGCCGGTGGCGAACTGCGTGAAGCTGCCCGAGCACGTGCGCACCGAGGACGCCGCCCTGATCGAGCCGCTGTCGTGCGCGGTGCGCGGCTACGACGTGCTGCGGTCGGCCATGGGTGCCCGGGTGCTCATCTACGGGTCGGGCACGATGGGGCTGATGATGCTCCAGCTGGGCAAGCTCACCGGCGCGGTGTCGGTCGAGGTGGTCGACCTCAACCCGGACCGCCTGGCAACGGCCGAGCTGCTGGGCGTCACGGCCACCGCGGCCACCCCGGACGAGCTGGACCGCCCCGGCGGGTGGGACGTGGTCATCGACGCCACCGGCAGCGAGAAGGCCATCCAGGACGGGCTGGGCCGGGTCGCCAAGGGAGGCACGTTCCTGCAGTTCGGGGTGGCCGACTACGCGGCGCGGGTGACCGTCGAGCCGTACCGGATCTACAACCAGGAGATCACGATCACCGGGTCGATGGCGGTGCTGCACTCGTTCGAGCGGGCCGCGGACCTGTTCGCCACGGGGGTGCTCGACCCGGAGGTGTTCATCAGCGACCGGTTGCCGTTGGGCGACTACGCGGGGGCGCTGGAGAGGTTCCGGGCGGGGCAGGGGCGCAAGGTCCTGGTGCTGCCGTAGGGGTTCGGGCCGACGGGAAGGCCGACGGGAAGGCCCCGGTCACCTCCGCGAGGGTGGGGTGACCGGGGCCTTCGCCGTGCTGCGGGGGCAGTCTCCCGCTATCGGTGTCGCGAGGTCAGTTGCGGGCCGCCCGCTTGCGCTGCACGATCAGCAGGGCCGCGCCGCCGCCCAGCAGGACCAGGCCGATGACCAGCGGGATCGCGATGCTGGCGCCGGTGTTGGCCAGCGGGGTCTCCTCCGCGGCGATCGGCACGACCGCGGCGGACGAGGTGGTCGGGGCCACCGTCGTGGTCGGGGCGGGCGCCGCGCTGGAGGACTCGTCGACCGGCGGCTGCTCGACGGGGGGCTGCTCGACGGGGGGCTGCTGCGCCGGCGGCTGCTGCTGCTTGGCCGGGCACGGGTCCACCTCGCGGACCTCGGTCCTGGTGTAGCGCTTCTCGCCGTTCACGTCGTCCCACGCCTTGATGTCGACGACGAACGTGACCTTGTCCTTGTCGGCGGGCGCGGAGTACTTCTGGGAGAAGTTCCTGTCGAAATCCCGGTCGGTGCGCGTCTCGCCGTTGACCTTGACGACGACGTGGTTGGTCTTGCCCTCCTTGACCTGGTAGTCCTTCAGGTTGACGTCGAGGGTGGCCTGGCCGTCCTTGCAGGAGGGCTCCAGGTGCGGGGTGTGCGCGGAGGCAGGAGCCGCGAAGAGGACGGACGCGGCGGCCGTGGCAGCGAGGGTGCCGGCGAAGGCGCCAACTCTGGCGAACTTCATGTGGGGACTCCTGAGGGAAGGGCTAGGAGAAACGCGGTCACCTTATACGGGGACAGATAACAACCCGTCCGGAGTATCGGTGATTACTTTCCGCATCTAACGGCGGAGCCGTCTCCTGAGGACGACCAGCACGACGAGCCCGCCCACCAGCACCACCGCGCTCAGCACCAAGGGGACGGTCACCCGCGGCCCTGGGCGGGGCAGGTCGCTCAGGCCGGCGGCCCGGACCACGGGTTTCGGCTGCGTGCTGGGCAGGTGGAAGGTCAACGGCGGGGTCGTCGCGGTGGTCGTTCCCACCGCGGTCGGAGTCGTGGCGACCGGGACTTCGACGGTCGTCGTGGTCACGGCCGGTGGCGGGGCCGGTGGCGCCGGCGGTATCGGCGGTGTCGCGCACTTGTGGACGGTCACCTCCCGGCTGAACGACCAACCCCTCGCGCCACGCGGGTCGTCCCACGCGAGCACGGTGACCACGAAGGCGTGCGGCACGGTCCCGGACTCGCTGTAGGCGCGCCGGAACTCCCCGCGGAACCTCTCGTCCTCAATGGACCTGTCGCCGTCGGTCACCGACACGGAGTTGGCCCGCCTGCCGTCGTACCGCTCCAGCTCCACGGTCAGCACGGCGCGGCCGTCGACGCAGCCGCCCACGACCGACGGCGTGTGCGCGGACGCGGTCGGCGCGCCCGCCAGGACCGCGATCAGGGCGCCGAGGACGATCGCGGCGAATCGGGCGAAGCGCATGGGTGCTCCCGGTGGTACGGCGGGGTGCGGCGGCACAGGGGTCGCACTCCCGGGTACGGGCACCGACCGCCGGGCGTTCACCGCCGGCACTGCCCAATTCGGGTGAACAGCGCCCGCGTCAACACCTCGGACCCGGATTTCAGCAGGTGGTCGCCCTTGTTCGGAAATCGGCGAAGTGACTACTTTTCGCGCCACCGCACCCGCACCCGCCGCTCGTCCCGTCCCCCTCGAAGGACCCACCATGAGCGTGTCCGCACAACCGCGCCTGCACGCGCCCGACGAGCCGGGCGACCCGCCGCCCGTGCTGAAGGTCGTGCCCGCCCGCCACCCGTGGCGGTGGGTCGGCATCGTCGTCGTGCTGGTGCTCGTCGCCCAGTTCGTCCACGGCCTGGTCACCAACCCCGGTTGGGACTGGGCCACGTTCGCCCGGTTCTTCACCGCCGAGTCCGTGCTCAGGGCCGTGCTGGTCACCCTGCAGCTGACCGTCTACGGCACCGCCATCGGCTTCGCGCTGGGCATCGTGCTGGCCCTGATGCGGCTGTCGCGAAGCCGGTTCCTGGTGGCCGTGAGCTGGACCTACACCTGGGCGTTCCGGTCCATCCCGCTGATCGTGCAGCTGCTGTTCTGGTTCAACATCTCCTACCTCTACCAGGAGCTGCGCTTCGGCGTCCCGTTCGGCCCGACCTTCTTCGGCTTCGACACGAAGGACCTGATCAGCCCCATGGGCGCGGCCGTGCTCGGCCTGGCCCTGCACCAGGCGGCCTACGCGGCGGAGATCGTGCGCTCCGGCATCATCTCGGTCGACCACGGCCAGCTGGAGGCCGCGGCGGCGCTGGGCATCCCGAAGGGCCGCCAGTTCCGCCGGATCGTCCTGCCGCAGGCCATGCGCTCCATCCTGCCGAACGCCACCAACGAGGTGATCAGCCTGTTCAAGGGCACCTCGGTGGTCTCGGTGGTGGCCATCGGCGAGCTGTTCTACCAGGTGCAGGTGATCTACGGGCGCAACGCGCGGGTCGTCGCGCTGCTCATGGTCGCCACCGTCTGGTACATCGCGCTGACCACCGTGCTGTCGATCGCGCAGCACTACATCGAGAAGCACTACGCCAAGGGCGCCACCCGGCACCGGGAGGGGTGGAAGTGGGCGAGGTGATGGTGCACCTGCGCGGTGTCCGCAAGAGCTTCGGCGACAACGAGGTGCTGCGCGGCGTGGACCTGGAGGTCCGGGCGGGCGAGGTGGTCGTGGTCCTCGGGCCGTCCGGGTCGGGCAAGTCGACGCTGCTGCGCACGATCAACCACCTGGAGAAGGTCGACGCGGGCCTGGTCACCGTCGACGGCGAGCTGATCGGCTACCGCCGCCGCGGCGACCGGCTCCACGAGCTGCGGGAGCGCGAGGTGCTGCGGCAGCGCACGCACATCGGCTTCGTGTTCCAGAACTTCAACCTGTTCCCGCACCTGACCGTGCTGGAGAACGTCGTCGAGGCGCCGGTGTCCGCGCTGCGCCGCCCGGTCGCGCGGGCCCGTGACCAGGCGCGCCGGCTGC
This sequence comes from Saccharothrix syringae, assembly GCF_009498035.1. Lineage (NCBI taxonomy): Bacteria > Bacillati > Actinomycetota > Actinomycetes > Pseudonocardiales > Pseudonocardiaceae > Saccharothrix > Saccharothrix syringae. The sequence goes on along the minus strand of NZ_CP034550.1, from coordinate 8,790,913 downwards.
TGGCCAGGGTCGGCCTGTCGGACAAGGAGGACGCCTACCCGCGGCACCTGTCCGGGGGCCAGCAGCAGCGCGTGGCCATCGCCCGCGCCCTGGCCCTGGAGCCCAAGGTGCTGCTGTTCGACGAACCCACGTCCGCGCTCGACCCGGAGCTGGTGGGGGAGGTGCTGGACGTGATCAAGGACCTGGCGCGCTCCGGCACCACGATGGTCGTGGTCACCCACGAGGTGGGCTTCGCCCGCGAGGTCGCCGACACCGTCGTCTTCCTCGACGGCGGCGCCGTGGTCGAGCAGGGCCCGCCGGCCCGCGTGCTCGACGACCCGCGGCACCCGCGCACCCGCGCGTTCCTGTCCAAAGTGCTCTGATGGAGAAACCCTTGTCCCACTTCAGGATTCCCGCCCTCATCGCCGCCGCGGCCCTGGCGCTGACGGCGTGCGCGGGCGCCGACGCGGAGGACCAGGTCGTCAGCGGCGGCAAGGTCATCAACCTCGGTCCCGACCAGCAGCGCGTCACCGCGGAGAAGGTCGACGCCATCGCCGCCCTGGTGCCCGAGCGGTTCCGCCGCGAGGGCCGCATCACCGTAGGCGGCTCGGCCGGCACCGCGCCGCCGCTGCGCTTCTACGCCACCGACGACAAGACGCCCATCGGCGTGGAGACCGACATCGCCGTGCTCGTCGCCGGCGTGCTCGGCCTGGAGGCGCAGCTGGAGGTGTCGTCCTGGGAGAACCTGTTCGTCGGCCTCGACAGCGGCCAGTACGCGCTGGGCATCTCGAACATCACCGTGACCGAGGAGCGCAAGGAGAAGTACGACTTCGCCACCTACCGCCTGGACACGCTCGCGTTCGAAGCCCTCAAGGGCGGCTCGTGGCGGGTGGACGGGCCCGAGGACGTGGCCGGGAAGGTCGTCGCGGTCGACTCGGGCACCAACCAGGAGAAGATCCTGGTCGACTGGAGCAAGGCCAACGAGGCGGCGGGCAGGCCGGCGACGGACATCAAGTACTACAAGAACGCGTCCGACTACTACCTGGCCCTGGAGTCCGGTCGGATCGACGCGTACTTCGGCCCGAACCCGACCTCGGCGTACCACGTGGCCACGTCGGGGAAGACCGAGGTCATCGGCACCTTCTCCGGTGGCGGGGAGCTGCAGGGCAAGATCGCGGTGACCACGAAGAAGGGGAGCGGGCTCGTCGAGCCGGTCGCGAAGGCCGTCGACCACCTGATCGCGAACGGCAAGTACGCCGAGGTGCTGGAGCGGTGGGGGTTGGCGGGGGAGGCGGTGGAGAAGTCCGAGATCAACCCGCCGGGCTTGCCGAAGACGTCCTGAGGTCGTGCTGGGCAGGGGTCCTCGCCCGGGGCCCCTGCTTTCGTTCCGCCGGCCAGCGCCGACAGAACGGCGAGGGTGCCGACCTCGCACCGCAGGCTCAGACGAGGTGCCGGACTTCGACGTCACCCCAGTGCCGCGCGAGGTGCTCGGCGACCAGTCGGCGGTGGCAGTGGTGCGGCTTGTCCTCGCTGCAGAGCAGGACCGCGTTGTCGACCAGCTCCCGGGGCACGGTGCTCTCGACCTCGCGCCGCCCCATGAGGTCGAGGAACCGCTCCTCGTACGCCGCCCAGCCGGAGCCCCGCTTCCGGTACTCGTCGAGCATGGCCTGCGTCGGTGCCAGGTCCGGCCGGTGGACGTACGCCATGCCGCACAGCTCGCGGAGGAAGTACTCCAGGTCGTTCCGCTTGGCGAACCCCGCCAGCTGCGAGACGTTGTTGAGCCGGACGTCGACCAGGGTCGACGCCCCGGACGCGCGCAGCAGGCCGAAGAACTTCTCGGCGGGCTTCTTCGTGAACCCGATGGTGTGAATCTTCACGCCTCCACCGCCCCGTCGGCGCGGAACTCCTCCCCGGCCGGCCCGAACCCGGTCACGAGGCGGTCCACCGCCGAGGCGTGGCCCTCGACCTGCCGGAGCAGCCCCACCGGGACCGGCAGGTCGTGCGTCGAGCGGCCGATCGCCGGCACCGCGCCGGGCCTCACCGGCACGCGCCCGGTTCGACCGGGGAGCGCTCGATTCCGGCGGCCACCGGCTCGTGGAAGCCGCCCCTGGACTCCTCGCCGGGGCTCGCGGTCGGGACGCACCCGTCCAGCCGGCGGTTCCCGGGTTCCACGGCCTGGAACTCCTCCTCGCGCACCGGATCGGTCACTTCCACCACGTGAACCGTACCCGTGCGCCGAACCGCGCCCGCGCGGTGCCGGGGTGGAGGGCGCGGCGGTGCGGGCGGTCGAGGGGGGCGACCGCCCGCACCGCGTTGTGCGTCAGCCCCTCGCGTACACCCCGGAGTCGACCGCCGAGGCGGTCAGGGCGCCCGCGAACAGCTGGTTCACCCGGTTGGCCTCCTGCGAGTTCGGGTAGGCGTTGCGGCAGGACGTGCCCGCGCTGCCACCCGACATCAGGTACGAGCAGACGCCGTTGTAGTTGTCGGGCAGGCCCAGGCCGTGCCCGACCTCGTGCGCCACGATCCGCAGCGACGAGTGACCCGCCGCCACGTCCTGTGAATCGATGTAGATCGTGGCGCACCCGAGCCCGCAGGGATAGGCCCGGGAACCGCCACCGGTGGTCGCGTAGATCCGGATCGTGGCGCTGCCCCCGCGGACGAGCCGCAGGTTGGGCACCCGGGAGTTCCAGATCTGCGCGGCCTGGTCGGCTTCCGCCGAGTAGCCGGAGGCGCTGTAGTAGACGGTCCTGGCCATCGCCGACGGCGGGGCGCCCGCCGCCGAAGCCGGGCTGACCAGCACCGCCGCCACCAGGGCGAGCGTCGTCAACACCGCGCCCGCCAACGGGCGCGCGAACTTCTCGACCACACGATCTCCTTCGGTGCAGGGTGGGAAGGTTCTCGCGTGTTACGACGTTAAGAGCAGTTGGGCCCAAGGTGTCATAGGTCTTGGTCATAGATGTCGTGGATGTCCCACGAAGCGGCGCCAGCCATCAGGCCGATCATCCCGGAGACCAAACGGAGCTGGTCGACGTCGCGCACGTCGGCCTCCACCAGCCTCGGCGAGCACACCACGACCGCGACGGCCTGCGCCCGCGACAGCGCCACGTTCAACCGGTTGCGCGACAGCAGGAAGTCCAGGCCGCGCGGCAGGTCGACGGCCGCCGACGACGTCATGGTGGTGATCACCACGGGCGCCTCCTGCCCCTGGAACCGGTCCACCGTGCCGACCCGCACCCCCTCGTACCCCTGCTTCTCCAGCAGCCGCCGCACCAGCCGCACCTGCACGTTGTACGGGGCCACGACCAGGAAGTCGTCCTCGTCCAGCGCCCGCGCGCCCGGCCCGTCCGTCCACATGCGACCCATCAGCGACCGCACCACCCCCACCACGGCCGCCGCCTCCTCGGCCGACGACGTGGTGTTGCCGGAGTGCTCCACCGACCGCAGGTACACCCCGGGCGGCACGCCGGCCACACCCCGTGCGGCGGCGCTGGGGTGGGCGTGCAGCAGCCCGGCGTAGGACAGGTTCGACACCGGTTCGCACACCGCCGGGTGCATCCGCCGCGTCTGGTCGAGGAAGTAGCCCAGCTCCGGCGGGATCACGTCGGCGTCGCCGATCAGGTGCCCGAGCGCCGACGCCTCCGCGCCCGCCGGGTGCGTGCCCTGCACGACCTGCGGCAACTGCTGCGGGTCGCCCAGCAGCACGAGGTTGCGCGCGCACGTCGACACGGCCAGCGCGTCGGCCAGCGCGAACTGCCCGGCCTCGTCCACGATCAGCACGTCGAACGGCTGCTCGCGCAGCGCGGTGTTGGCGAACGTCCACGCGGTGCCGCCCACCAGGTGCCCCGCGCCCTGGTCGTTGCGCCACCGCACCAGCGCCGGGTTGTCCCGCGGCTGCTCCCAGGCGCACTCGCGAGCGGGCGTGCCCTTGGGCCGCTTCGCGGTCGGGATCGGCACGCCCAGCTCGCGCCCCGCCGCCAGCGCGGCCGACAGCACGTTCTCCACGGCCTTGTGGCTGGTCGAGGTCACGCCGACGCTGCGACCGCCGCGGATCAGGTGCGCGATCAGCCGCCCGGCCAGGTAGGTCTTGCCCGCGCCCGGCGGCCCCTGCACGGCCAGGGTCGAGCCCTCCAGCGCGTCCACCGCCGCGATGACGTCGGCGATCACGTCGCCCGAGCGCGGCAGCGCCCCGGTGCGCAACCGCGGCGGCGTGCGCCGCACCAGGTCCACGCCGGGGTGCGGCGGCAGCTCGGGCAGCACGTCCACCACGGCCGCCGCCAGGTCGTAGACCGCCTCGTCCTTGGGCGTGGGCCGGACCGGGCTGCCGGGCAGCACCGCGATCGGCTGCTCGCCGTCCACCTCGTCCGGCGCGGTGCTCTCCTGGAGCACGACGTCCTCGGCCGACTCGGCGAGCACCACCGCGTCCCGGCTGCGGTTGGGCGTGCCCTTGTAGAGCAGCCGGACCTGGTCGCCCGGGGCGAACGGGTGCGGTCGCTCCGGGTCGCACCACACGCGCACCTCGCGCTTGGCCCGGCGCACCCGCCCGGACGGCAGCACCCAGTCGTCGGCGCGCACCGACACGGGCACCGCGCACGCGCTGTCCGCCTCCAGCTCGGGCAGCGGCGCGGCCATCCGCCGGAAGAAGTCCCACCACGCCGGGTTGGTCTCGCGCCGGTGGTAGCCGACGGCGGCGGCCAGCAGCGCCCGCGCGCGCTCGTCGTCGGTGGCCTCCGCGGGGTTGTCCGGCAGCCCCTCCAGCAGCGGGTCGACCACGGCGGCCAGCCGCGCCGCCCGCTCGGCCCGGCGCTGCGCGGCCAGCTCGTCCTCGATCTCCTGCGTGAACGACGGCTCGGGCACGTGCGGCTGCACGCCCGCCTCGGCGCGGACGTCGAGCAGGAACCGGTACAGCCGCAGGGTGGCGGCGCAGTCGGCGGCCACGCCGCCGGCGATGCCGGCCAGGACCTCCCCGGCGCGCTCCGGGTCCACCTCGCGCAGCGCCAGGTACTCCTCGTACGCCTCGGCGCCGGGCAGCGCGGTCGGGGTGCGACCGGGCGCGAAGAGCGGTTCCAGGTGCCGGATCGAGTACGAGCGCTGCGACACCCGCAGCGCCTTGCGCACCACCGCGTGCAGGTCCACCAGCGCGCCGGACCGCAGCAGGTGGTCGACGGCGTCCTCACGGGTGCCGTGCAGCGCGGCCAGCCTCTTCAGCGCCTCCACCTCGTGCGGGGTGTAGTGGTAGACGTGCGCGCCCGGGTTGGCCTCCAGCCGCCCGACCACGAGGTCGACGAACCCCTCGAACGCGGCCTTCTCCGCGGGCCGGGTGTGGGCCCAGGACGGCGTGAACGCGCCCTCGGCGTCCACCGCGCCGAACAGGAACTCCAGCCCCTCGCCGTCGAGCGCGTGCGGGTAGCCCGCCACGTCCAGGAACAAATCGCCGGGGTCGGGCACCGGCAGCGCGGCCAGCGCCTCGGGCGCGACCAGCTCGAACGCCACCTCGCCGGTCGGGTTCGCCGCCGTGCGGGAACGGTCCTGGACCACCTGGAGCGCGGCCTGCGCGCGCAGGCCCTGGAACGTCGTGGCCGACATGGTGACCGGCTTGTCGGCGGCGGTGGCGCGGGCCAGCGCGTCGATCGTGGCCAGCCCCGCCGCGCGGAGCTTGCGGCGCTGGTCGGTGCGGATGCCCGCGACCAGCGACAGGTCCCGGTCCCGCTCGCGCCCGGACGCGCAGTGGCGGCCGAAGCGGCAGGTCGCGCAGGCCGGGCGCTCGTCGTCCCACAGCCGCTCGGGCAGGGCGGGCGGCTGGGACGCGCGGGCGCGCAACCGGTTGCGCAGGTCGCTGACCAGCGGCAGGAAGTCGGCGACCCGGAAGGTGCGGGTGGTGCCGTCGGCCAGGTGCAGGTGGGTGTGCGGGCCCGCGTCGGCCCCCAGGGCCAGCGCGAACGCGGTCAACCGCACCACGGCGGCCGGGGTGGCGTGGTGGGCGAGCTCCGCGCCGTGCGGCTCGTAGCCGTGCCCGGTGCCGTGCCCGGTGCCGAGGTCGGCGGCGACCAGGAAGTCGGCGCGGCCGTGGAAGCCGTCGGCGTGGAAGGTGGCGCCCCGGATCACGGGGACGCGGTCGGCCAGGGCGGCGGCGGTGCGCTCGGCGGCGTCCGGGGTGTCGGGGACGGTGACGACTTCGCGGCCCTCGGCCAGGCGGGCCAGCACGGCCCGCTCGTGGGCCCCGGTGTGCTCGGGGGAGGGGCGGCGGGGCTCGTCCGGTGCGGGGGCGCCGGGGAGGCCGTGGGCCAGGGCCAGGGTGAGGCGGGTGCGGTGCTCGCACTCCAGCAGGTCCACCAGGTCCGCGGGGGAGTGCAGGAGGCGGCCGGCGGAGTTGGGCATGGCGGGCAGTATCGCTGGCGGCGGGGGCGGTGCCGCGGACCGGGGTCGGCGCGTCGCCCGGGTGTGAGCGGTTCCCCAGGGGGCGCAGGCGCCGGCCGGAGCCGACGTGGTCGACCGCGCCCGATCGACCGCGCCCGATCGACCGCGCCCGATCGAACCTCCCGGGCCGACTTGCCCCGGGCCGACTTACCCCGGACCGCCTGCCTTTCGGACACCCGCCCTGGTCACCCGCGGTGCGCGGCCTCCCACCGCGCCCGGTGGGAGGCCGCCTCCGCCGCGGCCTCCGCCAACGCCTCCGCCGGCAGCGGCTCGGCGCACCACTCCCGCAGCACCCCCGCCACCTCACCCACGAACCGCACCCCCACCGCCGTCAGCGCACCGCTCCCCAGCAGCGTCTCCGCGACCTCCAGGGCGGCCGACCGCCACCGCGCGTACTCCACCTCCCCACCCGGCCGCCCCCGCCAGAAGCGCGCCACGCCCAGGTGCGCGTAGACCCCGTGCAGCAACCCGGCCGCCGGCCGCGGGTCCTCCCGCCACGGCGCGTAGAACACCGCCCGGCGGTCCGGCTCCACCAGCGCGAACAGGTCCGTCAACGCGGCCAGCTTGCTGTGCTGCGCCTCGTGCGCCAACGTCACCGCCACGGTCTCCGCGTCCGGCGCGGGCGAGAGGAACACGCACCCGTACGCGTCGGCCAGCGTCGCGCTGCTCGTCCCCGCCGGCGACGACGGCATCGGCGTCAGCACCCGCACCACCTCGGCCACCTCCGCCGCGACCTCCGGGTCGTGCCGCGCCAGCAGCTCCCAGGCCGCCCCCACCCGCTCCCGCAGCCGCGGCAGGTCGACCGCGGTGTCCACCGGCAGCTCCGCCGGCACGCCGCCACCCGCCCACACGTCCACCTGGAACACCGCCGGACCGAACGCCACCTCCGGCAACGGCTCCAACCCGACCCCCACCCCGACCCCCAGCGACGGCAGCGCGAACACCTCGGCCGGCGGGAACTCCAGCTCCACCGGCACCCCACCCCGCACCGCCGCCGCGGCCGCCGTGAACGCCAGGTCCTCGGGCCGACCGCGCCCCAGCGCCGCCCGCGTCGCCCAGGCACCCACCGACGGGTGGTCCAGCACCCGGTCCACCGCCGCCGGCGCCACCCGCCGCACCTCGCGCAGCAGCTCGTAGGCCGGCCGAGCGGCCGGAGCGGCGGCGATCGACCGGATCATCAGCAGGGTCCGGCTGCGCCGAGCCGCCCGCAGCACCCGCACCGCCGGACCGCCCCCGCCCCGGGCCAGCGCGGTGAACTCGGCCGCCGTCAACCGGAACGGCGCGGCGCTCACGCCAGCTCCGCGAGGTCCGCGGCCACCCGGGACCGCACGTGGCCGATCAACCGCGCCAGGTCGGGGCAGTACACCGACGGCCGGTCGAACCCCGCGCCCGCCAGGTACCGGTGCGCCCGCAGGCCGCCGCCGCACACCCGCACCACCGGGCACCGCCGGCACGCGCCGGACAACCCGGCCACCCCCGCCCGCGCGGCGCGCACCGGGGGCAGCTCCGCCGCCGCGTCGAACGGGTCGCGCGCCACGTGCAGGCCGGTCGCCGCCGCGTCGGGCGAGGAGGACGCCAGGATGTCGGAGACCTCGATCGACCCGTCGGTCTCCACCACCACCTGCGCGGACGGGCTCAGCCCGATCCCCTCCACCCCGGAACGCCCGCCCAGCAGCAGGTTCAGCAGCTCCTCGAACAGCCGCACCCCGGTCACCGGGCGCTCGTACCAGCGGTCGAACACCGCGATCAGCCACTCGGCGTAAGGCGTCCCGGGCGCGCCGGCCCCCCGTCCCGGCGGCGGTGCCGACCAGTTGCCGTGCGGCAACAGGAAATCCACCGCGGGCGGGAAGAATTCCAGCAGCGACTCGTAGGTGCGAACCGGGTCGTTGCGCACGTCCACCACGCACAGCAGGCCGCCGTACACCCCTGGAAACCCGCGCAGCAACGTCAACGCCGAACGCACCGCCGCCCAACTGCCGCCACCGCCGGGCCGCACCCGGTGCCGGTCGTGCGCTTCCGGCGGGCCGTCCACGCTCACCCCGACCCGAACACCCAGCGAGTCGAACAACTCCGCGAATTCCCGGTCCAGCAAGGTGCCGTTCGTCTGCGCGGTGAACCGCACCCGGGCGGGCACCGCGGCGCGGAACACCGAAACCAGCGAGGCGATCGCGGCACGGCCCGCGAGCAGCGGTTCCCCGCCGTGCAGCACGACTTCGACCTCGGCCAACCCGTGCGCGCGCACGTGCTCGGCCACCCGTTCGGCGGTGTGCGCGACGACTTCCGGCGACATCGCCCGCGGCCGCGTCCGCCAGCGCTGGTCGGCCAGTTCGTAGACGTAGCAGTAGTCGCAAGCCAGGTTGCACCGACCGTGCACCTTCAACACGAACTGGCGAAACGGCAGCGCTTTCATCAACCCCCCGATTCCGGCCGCCCCCGAGTCCGGTCCCTGCAGCCAATGAAACACAGGCCGCCGCCCACTACTGCCGCCGATCGGAGGATTCACGCGCACCGCTCCCGCACTTCACTACGATGGGAACCGCGCCCGTCGGCCCACCGACAATCGGGTGACAGCGGACAAACCCGCAGCATTGCGGTGAGGGGGTACGCCGGAGATGGCTGAGGAACCCGTCCTGGAGTCCGAGCTCCTGGACGTCACGGGCATCGACCTGGCCCGACTGGCCGAATTGCCGGACACCGCGCTGCGCGCCGCGCTGCACCGGATCCTCGCGGAGAACGCCGAGCTGCCCGACCGGTTCGCGGCGTTCGAGAGCTCGCTGTGAGCGCGGCCGGCCGCGCGGGGCGGCACCGACCGGCCCGCGGCGTTCGGGAACCCACCGCCACCGCGGCGGACCCCACCCGCCTCCCGGCTCCCGGGCACCGGCGACGAGCGCGGCCGATCGGGTGAACCGCGACTGATCGCCGGCGGGGCGACCCGCGTTCCCGGTATGCCCGAGTCCCCTGCCGCCCTGGAGCAGCACATGAGCAGCCCGCGCACCGCACCGCCCCACACCTCGGTCACCGCCTTCCTGTCGGCGACCGGCGGTACCGGGCGCACCAGCGCGGTGGCCAACCTGTCCTGGGTGCTGGCCACCGCGGGCCAGCGGGTGCTGGTGGTCGACTGGGGCTCGGAGGTGCCGCGCGTGCGCGAGTACCTGGAACCGTTCCTGGTGACCCGCCGCGGCCTGCCCGACGCCCTGGCCCGCGGCCTGCTGGCGGCCTACCGCCCGGACCCGGTGCGCGACGAGGACCCGCTGCCCGCGGTGGACCGGTTCGCCCCGCCCGCAGGCGAGGGCGGGTACGTCGACGTGGTCTCGCCGATGTCGACCGACCCGGCGGGCAGGCCGCAGCCGGAGACCGCGCACGGCGACCCGGGCGCGATCGCCGAGCTGCGCGCCCGGCTGGCCGAGTCGGACTACGACCAGGTGCTCATCGACGCGCCGACCGGCGCGGGCGACGAGTCCCTGACGCTGGTGGCGACGCTGTGCGAGCTGGCCGTGGTGTGCTTCCGGCCCCGCCCGCGGGCCATCGCCGACGCGGCGGACCTGGCGTCCCGGCTGCGCAAGCGCGCGCCGATCCGGATCGACCTGGTACCGGTGGCCACCCTGTTCGACGACGCCGACGAGCAGTCCCGCGCCCAGCGCATCCGCTCGGCCATCCACGCCGCGTTCGCCGAACTGCTCGCCGGGCAGCCCAAGCGGGTGCCCGACGGCGGCGCGGTCGAGCTGCCCTACCGGCCCTACGACGCGTTCGACCCGCTGTTGGCGATCCTGGTGGAGGAACCGGACCCGGACCGGCCGCGCGGCGGCGCCCTGGAGGTCCAGTACGGCAGGCTCGCCGCGGCCGTGACCGGCGGCTCGGTCACCGCGGTGCCGCCGGTGCCCCCGGTGCTGCGCGCCCGCTACCGGCGGGTGTTCGGGCTGGCCTCGACCGCCGAGCCGGACCGGGTCGTGGTCGCCTACGCGCCGCGCGACCGCCCGTGGTTCGACTGGGTGCGCGGCCAGTTGGAGCGCGCGGGCGCCGCGGTGCGGTCGCTGGCCGACGCGGGGTCGTGGACGGCCGCCGAGGACCCGCCGGGCGTGGTGGTGCTGTCCTCGCCCCACCTGGGCCCGGTGCGGTTACCGGACCGGCCGCTGACCGTGCTGCGCCTGGCGCTGACCGAGGACGAGCCCGGCAACGGCGCGCTGTCCGTGCACGAGCACACCCCGGAGGCGCTCAGCGCCCGGCTGCTCGGCCACTTCGGCCTGATCGACCGGCCCGGCGCCGAGCACGAGCCCGGCATGCGGGTGCCCGGCTCGCACCCCGAGGTGTTCGGCCTGCCGCCGCGGCACCCCGCGTTCGTGGGCCGCGACGAGGACCTGGAGGTCCTGCGCGACCGGTTCCTGGCCGCGGGCGACGAGCGCGCCGCGGTGACCGTCGAGGGCGTGTCCGGGGTCGGCAAGAGCGAGCTGGCGCTGGAGTACGCCTACCGGTTCTCCGCGGACTACGCGGTGGTGTGGTGGCTGCCCGCGCACGACCGGCAGGCCGTGCTGGGCGCGCTCGCCGAGCTGGCGGCCCGGCTGCGCCAGCCCGGTTCCACCGACTACGGCACGCTGGCCGCCCTGGACCGGCTCACCGGCGACCCCGCCTACGCCCGGTTCCTGCTGGTCTACGACAACGCCGACGACCTGGACCTGCTGGCCGACCTGCTGCCGGCGGGCGCCACCGGGCACGTGCTGATCACCTCCGCCGCCGGCGGCGGGGGCGGCGAGCTGGAACTGGCGCCGATGAGCGCGGAGGACAGCGCGCGGCTGGTGCTCGACCGGGTGCCCGGCCTCACCCCGGAGGACGCGCGGCGCGTCGCCGACGCGACGGGCCGGCTGCCGCTGTCGCTGGACCTGGTGGCGTCGTGGCTGGCCGAGACCGCGCGGGCGGAGCTGGGCGCGGGCTCGCGCGACGCGGACGCCGCGACCTGGGCCACCCGCACCCTGTTCGAGCACCTGGAGCGGACCGAGCCGGACGGCGTGGCGCGGGTCGTCGCGGTCGCGGTGGACTCGTTGCGCGGCAGCGCCACCGGGCGGCTGGCCGTGCTGGTCGCGCAGCTGTGCGCGTTCCTCTCGCCGGAGGGCGCCGACCTGGGCCTGGTGCGCTCGCGCGCGTTCCTCGACCGGCTGGTCGCGGCGGGCGGGGTGGACGCCGAGCCGCTGGAGCTGGACGCGGGCGAGGTCGACCGCGTGCTCTGGCACGGCGCGCGGCACGGCCTGTTCCGGGTCGACTGGGGCGACCAGTACACGCTGCGGATGCACCGGGTGGTGCAGCGCGCGGTGCGCGAGGCGCTGTCGCCCGCCGAGCGGGAGGCGCGCCAGGGCGACGTGCTCGCCGCGCTGGCCGCGTACGCGCCGACCGAGGTGGAGGACACCTCGCCCACCCGGCGCGCCCGGTTCACCGAGCTGCAGAAGCACGTCTTCCCGTCCGGCGCACTGGGCAGCGACGACCCGCGGGTGCGCCGCTGGCTGGTCAACCAGGTGCGGTTCCTGTTCACCGACGGCGGCGCGGGCGTGCGGCGGGCCGCGCTGGGCCCCGGCCGCGCCCTGCTGGACTCGTGGACCGAGCGGTTCGGCCCCGCCGACCCGCTGCGCAACCGGCTGGCCGCGCAGCTGGCCAACGTCCACCGGGTGCTCGGCAACCCGGTCGAGGCGCTGCGGCTGGACGACCTGGCGCTGGCCCAGCAGCGGCGCGCGCTGGAGCTGACCCACCCCCAGCCGCTGGTCACCGCCCGCGGCCGGGCGGGCGACCTGCGCGGGCTCGGCCTGTTCGCCGAGGCGCTGGCCGAGGACCAGGCGACCTGGGAGGGCCTGCGCGCGGTGCTCGGCGACGACCACCCCGACACCCGCCGGGCGGCGAACAACCTGGCGTCGTCGATGTTCCTGTCCGGTGACGCGGCGGGCGCGCTCGCCCTGGAGGAGGACAACTACCTGCGGCGCAGGCGGCTGTTCGGCACCGGCGACGCGCGCACCTGGACCACGCTCGCCCAGATCGGGCTCTACCAGCGGGAGCTGGGCCGGTACCCGGAGGCGCTGGAGTCGCTGCTGACCGCCTCCCAGCAGCTCCAGGCCCTGCGGCCGGAGCTGAACCAGGTGCAGGTCGGCGTGCAGTGGAACTACGCCATCGCGCTGCGCCTGGCCGGGCGCACCAGGGCCGCCAAGGACCGCACCGGCAAGGCCCTGCGCGACTACCGCGAGCTGATCGGGCCCAACCACCCCTACACGCTGGGCTGCATGCTGAGCTTCGCCGCCGACCACCGGCGCGTGGGCGGCGACCCGGAGCTGGCCGTGGAGCTGGCCGGCTCCGCGCTGGAGGGCTTCCGGCAGCACGTGGGGCTGCACGACCACCACCCGTTCATCGCGCTGTGCGAGCTGGGGCTGGGCCTGGCGCTGCGCGCGGCGGGCGACGCGACCGGCGCGGTCGACCACGTGGGCAGCGCGGTGGCGACGCTGCGCGGCCGGCTCGGCGACACGCACCCGTGGACGCTGGCGGCGGCCGTGGACGAGGCGCGGGTGGTGGCCGCGGCGGGCGAGCCGGACCGGGCCGCCGAGCTGATCGCCGAGGCGCACACCGACTGCGTCGAGTTCCTGGGACCCGACCACCCGCACACCGCCGTCGCGGCGCACGACCTGCGGCTGGCCGCGCACCCCACCGACCAGGACTGGCGGGAGTGCGACCTGGACGTACCGCACACCTGAGCCCGCCGTAGGAGGCAGCGTGGAGCTCTACGAGGAGGAGGCCGAGCACCTCGGCCCCGAGTTCGACACGACCAGGCAGGCATGCCGGGAGGCGATCCTCAAAAGCCCAGCGCTGCACTACCTCGCCCACTACAGCAACGGCGTGTTCGACTTCGGCGTCGACGTGCTGGGCGACCCGGCGCCGGAGCCCGGCGCGCTGCCCGGCGGCACCCGCCGCGAGGAGCTGAAGCGGCTGGGCAGGCACCTGGCGTTCCAGGTCACCGCGCTGGACCGGGCGCTCCAGGAGGTGCGCACCGGGCGGCTGATCCGCACCGTGCTGCACACCGAGGAGGGCGCGCTGTTCTGCGACTCCGTGGTGCCGACCCAGCAGGTGGTCGGCCTGGTGCTCGACCACGCGGGCGTGGGGCCGCTGTTCGGGCACCCGGCGGTGGAGGAGGCGGACCGGGCGGTGGCCAGGCTGGCGACCCGGCTGCGCGCCGAGCTGAGCCTCGGCTCGCTCAACCCCGGCGGCTGGGAGACCGCGGACGACGCGGAGGCGCTGCCCGCGGTGCGCGCGACCGAGCCGCACGTGACCGCGGGGGAGGGGCCGCTGACGGCGTGTGTCGAGGCGGTGCGGGCGCGGGACCTGCACCTGGTGGCGCACGTGGCCGGCGGCGAGGTGCTGACCATGGTCGACTGCCTGGGCGACCCGGCGCTGGCGCCGTTCTTCAAGCAGGTCACCGTGGACGCGCGGCGGCGGTTCTACCACGGGTTCACGGCCGAGCTGGGCGGGCTGGCGACCAAGCTGAACCGGGCGGTGGCCCCCGTGGTGGGCGGCCTGCTGGCGCGGCTCGTGCTGGACGTCGAGATGGGCGCGGTCTACTACTACCGGATCGGTACCGGGGAATACCTCGTCGGTGTGACGATCGACCAGGCGCGGGTGCGCGACGCGGATGATCGAATGTCCGCTTTGGCCGCGGACCTCACTCCATTCGGTCCTTGATGGCCTCCCGATTTCTGCCTACCTTGATTGTGTGAAGCCCGTGCTCCGGTCGGTCGCACTCCTGGCGGCCCTTGGCGCGGGCTGGTTGGCCGCGTGGCAGTTCGGACTTCGTGAAGTCGACAGATCCCCGATTTATGCGTTTTTCATCACCGCGTTGTTGGGGTTCGGCCTGTACGCGAGCACGAGCGGTATCGTGATCGGTGAATTCCGCAACCAGTTGCGCACGGTGCTCGTCGCGGTCACCCTCGGTGTGCTCGCGAAGGTGGCCCTGATCTTCGGCGCGGTGTACCTGCTGTTCCGCCAACCGGAGCACCTGGTGTTCGCGGTCGCGGTGGCCCAGATCGACCCGCTGTCGGTGGCGGCGGTGCGGGCCAAGTCGAGGATGTCGGACTCGGCGAAGGCGCTGCTGGCGGCGTGGGCCTCGTTCGACGACCCGATCACCGTGCTGCTGACCGCCTACCTCACCGCGTACGCGCTGCGCGGCGGCGCGGTCGACGGCCTGGGCGGGTTCGCCGTCGACCTCGTGCTCAACCTGGCGCTGGCCGGCGTGGCGTACGTGCTGTGGGCGCTGGTGCGCGGCCGGGTGGCCGAGGCCGAGCGGGCCCGCCGCGCGATCCGCTACCCGGTGCGGGCCGGGATGGTGGTGGCGGTGCTGGCGATCGGCTTCGTGGCCGTGCAGCACTCCCTGCTGCTCGCGCTGGCGATCCTGGGCCTGTTCTTCCGCCCCGACCTCGGCCGCTGGGTCGACCGCCTGGCCGAGGCGGGCATGTTCGCCGCGACCGCCGCCGTCGGCCTGGTGCTGGCGTTCGAGTTCACCCTCCCGCTGGCCCTGACCGGCGTCGCCCTGGGCGTGGCCGCCTACCTGGCCCAAGCCGTGGTGGCCCTGGCCCTGACCGTCCCCGAGCGCTGGCGGGGCGACCGCGTGCGCCTGGCCCTGGGCCAGCAGAACGGCCTGACCGCGATCATCCTGGCCCTGCTCCTGGAACCGGACTTCCCCGGCGCCATCGCCGTGGTCGCCACCGCCGTGGTCGCGGTCAACCTCCTCCACGCCACCGCCAACGCCCTCTACGACCGCCGCACCCCCCACCCGGCACCCGTCCGCCCCCGCCGGGTTCCCGCGCCGGCCCCGCCCACCCGGCCTCCCGCGCCCTCAGCGACCCGCCACCCGGCCATCACCCCGCTACCAGTGCCGAGCACCAACCCCACCCCCTGACCGGCGCGAGTCGAACCCCCGGACCCCGCGAGTCGAACCCCCGGGACCCCCGAGTTCCACATTCGGCGCAGGGCCGCTCAGGCGTTGCGGTCCGGTGAGGCGCCGGCCGAGCGCACCACGGCCCGGCGGACGCGCGGGCTCAGGTTGCGCAGCGCGGTGTGCACCCGGTCCCGCCGGTTGTGCTGGTTGACCTCGGCCACCAGGTTGCCCGCGCGCGCCGACCACGGCGGCAGGCCGAACAGCGGTTCCAGCGCGAACAGCGGCAGGTACTCGACGATGTCGTCGTAGATCTCGCACAGCGCCTGGAGCCGGTCCTCCGCGTCCGCGTCACCCGCCGCCCGGTACCACTGCGCCACCGCCGCCCGGAACGACAGCACGGCCCGCTGCATCACCAGCGCGTGCGCCGCGGCCCGGGTGAACTCCGGCATCTGCAACCGCCGGTGCACCGCCTCCTGCGTGCGCGGCGGGGCGTGGTCGAACGCCTCCTCGAACATCGCGTCGACCTGCGTCAGGTCCTCCAGCGCGTCCACCGCGTCCCGGAACAGCCGCTCCACCTCGCCGGGCAGCCGCTCCACCGCCGCCCGGGCCGGCGCACCGCCCGACAGCACCCCCAGCTGCCGCTGGATGGCGCCGAACTGCCGGTCCGCCGAGGTGCGCGCGCCGTCCACGTGCTCGGCCAGCTGCTCGATGAACCCGTAGATGCTGGACTGCTGCCGCGCGAGCTGGTCCATCCGCAGCCGCAGCGCCGACATCGGGTCCGCGTCGCCGCCCAGCCGCCGGACGGTCGCGCCGATCAGCGCCTTGAAGTCCTCGGCGAAGGTCCGCTCCACGTACACCAGCGGCTCGCGGCCCAGCAGCTCGCGCAGCTGGATCGCCACCCCGTCCGCCACCACGCCGTTGACCACCAGGACCAGCTCGGCGTCGGGGTCGGCCTCGCGCACCGCGGTGATCCGCCGCATCACCGCGGCCAGGTCGTCGTTGTCCAGCAGCGACCGCGTCAGCAGCACGGCGCACCCGCCGGTGCGGTCGGGGATGGTCACCCAGAAGTCGGCCAGCGAGTCCTCGCCCACGCCCAGCAGGTGCCGGTGCAGGTGGTCGAGCCCGTTGGCGTCGAGCAGCCGCCGCACCACGCCCTCGACGTCGTCGGAGCTCAGCGACCCGAACTGCTCGCGCGCCGCCTGGCGCACCATGTCCTCGGTGACCGCGAACTCGCCGCCCGCCCGCTCGGCGTCGTCGGCCGCCCGGAACACCCGGTGGCACAGCCGGATCACGTTGCGCGCGTTGCCGCGGGCGAGGTCGCGCAGGTAGCGGGCGGTGTCGACGGTGAACGGCGCGAGCTGCCGCTGCCCGAACACCGGTTCCTGCGCCAGCGCCACGAACTCCCGCACCTCGGCCTGGCTCAACCCGGACATCACCACGGTGTGGGGTATGCGCTGCCGCACCGCGGGCGGCAGCACGGACGTGAAGTCCGGCAGCCCGCACAGCACCAGGCAGGCCCCGGCCTTGGCGAACACCTGCAGCAGCGTCTGGAACGCCGCCATGGTGCGCTTGTGCGGCCTGCTGTCGGCCGAGAAGATCTTGTCCAGCTCGTCGACCGCCAGCACGAACCGCCGCCGCCTGCCGCCGAACAGCAGCGCGAACACGCCCATGGCCTCCAGCGCGGCCACCTCGTCGTCGATCGTGCTGGTGATGCCGCGGTCCACCAGCACCTGGTCGGGCGAGCCGCCGAGCAGCCAGGACCACACCGAGTGCTCGAACCCGGGGCGCAGCAGCAGGGTGAGCGCGGTGCCGAAGTCCTTGTTGTTGGTGACCTCGCGCAGCGTGTCCTGGACCTTGCGCAGCAGCGCGCTCTCCATCAGGCCCAGCCGCTCCACGACCTCCTGCGGCTCCAGCTTCCGGCTGCCCAGCCACTCCAGCGTGTCGCTGGTCAGGCCCGAGGACTGCAACGCCTCCGCGACCGTGTCCGCGTAGTACTCGCTGATCTGCGCGCGCACGCCCTCGCGGCCGAGCTTGCGCATGAACCTGCGGTAGAGCTCGATGAAGCTGTCCGCGGTCGCGTCGAGGTAGAGCGCGTGGGTCGGGTCGGCCAGCACCTGCCGGGCGTGCCGGACCAGCCGCACCGCCAGGTGGGTCTTGCCGGTGCCGTAGTCGCCGAGCACGGCCACCACGGTGCCCGCGCGGTCGCCGGAGCCCTCGGCGGGCCGGTCGTCGAGGTAGGCGGTGAGGTGCGCGAGCGCCTGCCTGGTCGCGTCGGTGGTGATGGCCACGTCGACCGCCTCGGGCGTGTCGTCGAAGTCGGTGATCCTGGCGACCGCCATCGGCGAGAAGGGGTTCTTCCGCGGGGGCGGGTGTTCGCTGCTGCCGCTCATGGCCCAATCCCCAGTCCGTTCCGGGACTTCGTGTTGAAGAACGCCCTGATGTCCTCGACGGAGACCAGGTCCGCTTCGGTGTAGCTTAGCCCCGATTCAAGTTTCTGCTCGTAAGTCCCGTGTAAGAATCTCTGCAACATGGCGACCGATTGGCACAGGTTCGCCACCAATTCGATCGCCTCATCACTCATCCGTGGATAAGTTCCCACTTCCGCGTGACGTTTGAGCCGGTCAACGGCGAATCGCTGCGCGTCACCGCGATCCAGCGGCCCGACGCAGAGCGTCACCGGCGGTACCCACGTCTCCAGTTGCCGCACCAGGTCCGACACCTCGTCCGGGCCGAGGAAAGCGGACTCCGCCAGGTAGAGCACCTTGGCGCTGCGCAGCACGCGCGCGTAGCGGATGACCTCGTCGACCAGTTCGTTCGGGCTCGGCAGGAGCAGGACCAGCGCGGTGTCCTCGCGCAGCGCCCGGCCCAACCGGGGGAACAGGCGGCGCGGCACGTCCCGCGCGGCGGCCAGTTGCGCCTCCGCCTCGTCGCGCAGCGCCTCGTGGTCCACCAGCAGGTCGAAGAGCTGGTCGCACACCTCGGTGACGCGCTCGTCGATGGACAGCTCCCGGTCGGTGGGCAGGCAGCCGGTCATGTCCAGCACGACGCCGCGCAGCCCCTGCGCCGCGAGCTGCTCCACCACCCAGTCCGCGCACCGGTTGACCAGGGCCGTCTTGCCGCAGCCCGACTCGCCGGTGACCAGCACCAGGCGGCCGTCCTCCAGCAGGCCGGTCAGGTCGCCCATCTCCCGCTGGAACTCGCGGAACGCCCGGTCCGTGCCGTCCACGGGCACGTAGTAGTCGCGGTGCCACTCGCGGTCGAACGGGCGCAGCGGGCGCATGGGCGTGTGCTCCCAGCCGGGCAACCGGAACGGGTTGACCGGCGGGCGGGGCGCGGTCACCACGACCGCCACCGCGACCGCACCGCACGGCGGCCCGGCGCGGCACGATCGCCGTCCATCCCCACCCCCGTCGCCCTCGCGGCGGCCCACCGAAGGTTTCACCATACCGAGGCACGGTCGCACACGGTGCGGTCTTCGCCGGACGCGCTACCCGAACGGCTCACCGCCCTTGCGACTGTGGTGGAGGGGTCGTCGGGCCGGCGGGGCGCGTTACGGCGACGAGCGTCACCAGGGGGAGGGCGAGTAGTCCTTCAGGAAACACCCGTGCAGGTCCTCGCCCCGCTCGCCGCGCACGATCGGGTCGTACACCCGGGCCGCCCCGTCGACCAGGTCCAGCGGGGCGTGGAAGCCCTCGGCGGCCAGGCGCAGCTTGGTGGGCTGCGGCCGCTCGTCGGTGATCCAGCCGGTGTCGACGGCGGTCATCAGGATGCCGTCGGTCTCCAGCATCTCCCGGGCGCTGGTGCGGGTGAGCATGTTCAGCGCGGCCTTGGCCATGTTCGTGTGCGGGTGGCCGGGCCCCTTGTAGGCGCGGCTGAACTGGCCCTCCATCGCCGAGACGTTCACCACGTACTTGCGCCGCGCGGGCGAGGCGGCCATGGCCGCGCGCAGGCGGGAGACCAGGATGAACGGCGCGGTGCTGTTGCACAGCTGCACCTCCAGCAGCTCCACCGGGTCCACCTCCTCCACCCGCTGCACCCAGCTGTTGACCGGCGCGTCGTCGGGCACGAGGCCGCCCGCGTCGATCTCCTTCGACCCGGCGACCAGCGCCAACGACGTCACCGCGGGGACGCCGCCGGTGCCCGGGAGGCCGCCGGTGAGCGCCGCGGGGTGGGCCTCGACGGTGTGGCCGAACGTGACCAGCTCCGGCAGCGGCCCCTCGGGCAGCGGCGTCGACTCGGCCGCGACCAGCGGCGCGTAGGCACCGGTCGAGCGGCGCACGGTCTGCGCGGCGTTGTTGATCAGGATGTCCAGCGGCCCGGCGGCGGCCACCGAGTCGGCCAGCCGCACCACCTGGCCCGGGTCGCGCAGGTCGATGCCGACCACGCGCAGCCGGTGCAGCCAGTCGGCGCTGTCGGGCATGGAGGCGAACCGGCGCACCGCGTCGCGCGGGAACCGGGTGGTGATGGTGGTGTGGGCGCCGTCGCGCAGCAGCCGCAGCGCGATGTACATGCCGATCTTGGCCCGGCCGCCGGTGAGCAGGGCGCGCTTGCCGGTGAGGTCCGCGCGCTGGTCGCGCTTGGCGCGGTTGAACGTCGCGCAGGACGGGCAGAGCTGGTGGTAGAACGCGTCCACCTCGGTGTACGCCTGCTTGCAGGTGTAGCAGCTGCGGGCGCGCAGCAGCGTGCCGGCCTTCGTGCCGGGGTCGGGCTCGGCCAGCAGGACGCCGCGCGTCTCGTCGTCGATGCGGGACGGCGAGCCGGTCGCGGTGGCCTCGATGACCGAGCGGTCGGCGGCCACCACGGCCGCGCGGCGGGCGGCCTTGCGGCGCTTGCGGAGGCTCTTCCAGATCCCGGCGGTGGCCCGGCGGACGGCGACCGCGTCGGGGTGCTCGGTGTCCAGTTCATCCACCTGGGCGAGCACCTTCAGGGCGATCTCCAGATCAGCGGGGTCAATCGACACGCGAAGTACTCTACCCGCGCGAAAATCCCACCCGGACGGGTGAGATTCGCGTGAAGCACCGCTAGGGTGCCCGGCATGCCTACAGCGGGTGCTGGTCCGCGGGTGCGGCGGTTGGCCCACCCCGACGCCGACATCCGGGCGCGGGCCCTGGGGTTGCCCCGGGGCCGTCCGGTGCTGCTGCTGCTCGGGCCGCCGGGTGGACTGGGCGTCGACGTGGCCGCGACCGTGTTGCCCGTGCTGCGGGCGGTGCTGGTCGCGGCGGCCAAGGTGGATGCCGTCGTGGTGACCACGGGTGCCGACGCGGGGTTGGGTCACCTGGTCGGGCTGGCCGCCGAGTCGCTGGAGGGGCGGTGGCCGCGGTTGGTGGGCGTGGCCCCGTCCGGGCGGGTGGCGGCCGAGGAGGCCGAGCCGGCAGGTGACGAGGTGCGGTTGAACGCCAACCACGACACGGCGGTGCTGGTGCCGGGGTCGGGGTGGGGCGAGGAGGTGCCGGCGCTGTTCCGGGTGGTCGACGCGGTGGTGGCGGGGAAGCGCCCGGCGTTGGCGGTGCTGGTCGGTGGGGGTGGGGTGGCGCGGGGGGCGCTGGTCGACCACCTGAGCCGCGACCGGCCGTTGCTGGTGCTCGCCGGTACGGGCGGGTTGGCGGACGAGATCGCACACGGTGACTTTCCCGATGGCGGGGCTAGCAACGCTGAGGCCAGCAACGCTGAGGCCAGCAACGCTGAGGCCAGCAACGCTGAGGCCAGCGGCGCTGAGGCCAGCGGCGCTGAGGCCAGCGGCGCTGAGGCTGGCGGCGACGGGACTGGCAGCGCTGGGGCCAGCGGCGACGGGGCAAGTAGTAGCGGCAGGGCGATCTCCGGAATGTCAAATGTTGACATTGGGTCTAGCCGGGCAGTCCCCGCCGACGCGGCGGCTGTCATGCCGCCCGCCGAGGAGGTGACCGGCGGAATGTCGAATGTTGACATTGGCCCTGACCGGGTGTCCGCCGCCGGTGGTGACGATCTGGCCATCCTGCTGCGCAGCGGGCAGGTGGCGGTGGTCCACGTGGACGAGGGGCCGGACAAGGTGGTCGCCGTCCTGCGTCGGGTGTTGGCTGCCCGCCCCGGCGCTGAGGTGCACGTCACCGCTCCGCCACCCACCGCGTGGCCCCGACTGCGCTTCCGCCCGCCCGAGCCGCATCCCGTGGTCGACCCGGGTTATGTGCTCGACTACCCCCTGCTCGCCGACGCGATCCACGAGGCCAACCAACTGGTCGCCCCCGCCCTGCACGAGTGCGAGGTCGCCGCCCTCCGGGCCCGCGAACGCGCCCGGCTCCGGGTCGTCCTCGCCATCGGTGCGGGTTTCGCCACCACCGTGTTCGCCGCCCTCCAGGTGTGGCTGCGGGACGTGGCGTGGCCCGGTGTGCTGGTGGCCGCGGCGGGGGCGGTGGCGGCGGTCCTGACCGTCGTCGCCCGCAACGGCGAGGACCCCGACGCCGGTCTGCGTGCCGAGCGGTTGCGTGCCCTGTACTTCGACCACCTCGCTGCGCCACCCGCCGAGGGTGACGCCGGGCGTGAGGAACGCGCCCGCGAACTCGCGGCGGCCGTGGCGCGCTACCGACACGAACCGGTGAGCCGGGTATGACGACCGAAGAGACTGAAGAGAACGGAGGCCGGCGCTCCTCCGGTGGCCGCCGTACCTCCGGCGAGCGCCGTTCTTCCAAGCGAAACTCCTCTGGCCAGTCCGCCCCCGACCAGTCCGCCCCCGACCAGTCCGCCTCCGACCAGCCTGTCTCTGACCAGCCTGTCTCTGAGGGCCGGCCTGACTCGGGGGACCGGCCTGTCGCCGGGAGTCGGTCCGTCTCCGGGGAGAAGCCTGTCTCCGGCGGCAGTCGGCCTTCCGCTGGGATTCGGCCCTCCGCCGTCCCACATCGCTCCGCCGCCGACGACCGCTCCGCCGACGACCGCTCCGATGCCGACCACCGCTCCGACGACCACCGCGAGCAGTTCCTGCGCGCCTACCTGCGCCACCGCGTGGGCGACCGGCTCGCCGCCTTCGAACGCGCCCGCACCCGCTACACCACCGCCCGCCGCTGGACCACGGCCGGCACCGTCCTCCTCTTCACCGCGGCCGCCGCGCTGGGCGCGGTCGCCGTGGCGGACGGGCAGCGGCGCGCGTTGTGGGCCTTCCTGGCCACCGCGACATCAGCACTGGCCGTGGCGGTGGCCGCCTACGAGGCCGCATTCGCCTTCCGCGCCCTTTCCCGTCGGTCGGCGAATGGCGTCGCACTGCTCCATTTGCTGCAAGCGCACGGCGCACCGCGCGGCGAGGACGGGGTTGACGCGTTCCGCACCGAGGTGGAAAGCGTGTTGAGGCATTCGGGCTAACGAAACCCGAAAGCCGGCACGCGATTCCCGTCGCGCGCCCCGACCCGAAACGAGACACCCGGGAGTGGCGCGGGTGGACGGTCCAGCCTGGACTCACGGCGTGAGATTCACGCAACGCCCAACCGCGACGCCCGAGCGCAACACCCGACCACGACGCCCAACCACAACACCCAACCCCAACGCCCAACCGCAACACCTGACAAACCCAACCGGACCGCGTCCCGCTACCCGCCCCCACCACCGCAGGTTGCCCGTTTATTCACGCGAAACCCCCAAGCCCGCGCACCCACCATCAGCTCGCTGCCACGGTCAACCCGGTCGCGGCCAGCTTCGCCGACCTCCCGTGCCCCCAGATCCGCTCCTGATAAGCACGTTGCAGCGCCGCGTGCACGTCGTCCGCGTGCTGCGCCGCCTCGCAGTCCCGCTGCCACACCAGCATGACGCGCCGGTGAACGGGGTTGCCCACGATGGGTTTCAGCACCACACCGGGCAGGTCCTGCCCGCTGGGGAAGAAGCACGCCACGGTGTGCGCGGACCGCACCAGCTCGGCGGCCGTCGCCGGGTCCACGCCGAAGTGCGCGCAGCGCGGCGTGAAACCGGCCGCCTCGCAGGCGAGTTGCAGGTTCAACCGCCCACCGCCGTAGCACTCGTCGAGGACGGCCCACTCCTCATCGGCCAGTTCGGACAGCCGCACCTCGCCGCGCCCGGACAACCGGTGCCCCGTCGCGATCCCGACGAGCATCGGCTCGGTCACCAGCGTCCGGTAGTCGACCTCTTCGGGAACCCGCAGGGGGCTCTGCGGGAACTCGGTGACCAGCGCCAGGTCCAACTTGTTCGCGCGCACCAGCTCCAGCACCGCGTCGGCGCTGCGCTCGATGTGCGTGGTCTGCGGGTGCGTGGGCAACAGCGACCGCACCACCTCCACCAGCAGCGGCGTCAGGGAACCGGCCACCCCGCCCAGCCGGATGCCCGTCCCCGCGTGCTCCGCGGCCAGCTTGCGCGCCGTGACGAGCAGGTCGTCGAAGCGTTCCACCAGGTCACGCGACCGCAGCACGACGTGCCGACCCAGCTCGGTCAGCTCGACGCCGTCGGTCCGGCGCAGGAACAGCGGACCGCCGAACCCGCCTTCGATGCGGCGCAGCTGAGCGGTCAACCCCGCCTGCGCGATCTTCAGCGACGAGGCGGCCCGACTGATGCTTCCGGCTTCCGCGACGGTCAGCACGACGTGGAGGTGCCTGAGCTCCATGTGCACCGAGGCAGCCTAGGGCAATCGCGGTCCGCAAACACCGACCGCGCGAGTGGTCGGGACGATGACGCTGTGTTCAGGATGACGCAACGCCGTTGCTCCAACAGGTGCATAACTGACGAGTTATCGCCAGTTCACACCTCCCGCCGCGCTCGCCGGCCCACCACCCTGCTGCATGGCCATCACCGCAATAATCGGGAGGTGTGAGCGACATGAGGAAAGCGTTGCGGTTGCGACGGCTTTCCCGTCCGCGCGACGACAGGTACCTCTTCGTCCCGCTCGACCACAGCGTCTCCGACGGTCCGGTGGTGCCGCGCGACCGGTGGGACGACCTGGTGGACTCCGTCGTCGTCGGCGGTGCCGACGGGATCATCGTCCACAAGGGACGCGCACGCACCATCGACCCGGCCGCGCTGGGCGGTTGCGCGCTGGTCGTCCACTTGAGCGCGGGCACCGCGCACATGGCCGACACCAACGCCAAGGTGCTCGTCGGCGACGTCGAGGAGGCGTTGAAGCTGGGCGCGGACGCGGTCAGCGTGCACGTCAACATCGGCTCGGACACCGAGGGGCGGCAGCTCGCCGACCTCGGCGCGGTCGCCAAGGCGTGCGACGACTGGAACGTGCCGCTCATCGCCATGGTCTACCCGCGCGGCCCGCGCATCGCCGACCCGCACGACCCCGTGCTGCTCGCGCACGTGGTCAACATCGCGGTGGACCTGGGCGCCGACATCGTCAAGACCAACCTCGCGCTGCCCACCGAGCGGATGGCCGAGGTGGTGGCCAGCTGCCCGATCCCGGTGCTGGTCGCGGGCGGCCCCGCGACCGGCGGCAACGTGGTCGACGACGCCCGCACCGCGATGGCGCTGGGCTGCGCGGGCCTGGCCGTCGGCCGCCGCGTGTTCACCTCGCCCTCGCCGATGCCCCTGGTCGCGGAACTGGCCTCGATCATCCACGAGGACCACCGGACGGACCTGGTCCGCGCCGTGACGGGCGTCGTGGCCTCGTCCTGAACCCCCGCGAACCCACCGGCACGCCCTGCGCGGACCCGCACGAACCCCCACCGGCACGCCGCCGTGCCACCCCGCCGGCACACCCCTCGCCCCCGCGCCGAACAGCGCGAACCCGCCAACCGGCCCGGCGCCGTCCCCCGGACGCCCCCGCACGCCGACCGGTCCGGCGCCACCCCCTCCCCGAACCCCCGCACCACCCCTCCCCGAACTCCCCGCGCCCGGCCTCCCCGCACCCCGCGCCCAACCCCCTCCACGCCCGACCCTCCCCACGCCCGCGCCGCCCGGACCCACCCCCGCCGACCCGGGCGGACCCGACCGGCGCCGACACACCTGGAGCACCGTTGAAGTTCGCCTGGATCGACCTGCGCACCGTCCCCGAACCACAACGCGAGGCCGTCGTCGACGCGGCCGTGCACGCCCGCCTCGCGGGCGTCGTGGCCGACGACCCGGCGCTGCTGGACACCCTCCCCCCGACCATCACCAAGGTCCTCGTCACCGACGCCCCGACCGACGTCCCGCACCTGGTCGCCGTGGTCGTCGACGACCAGGACCGGCTCGACCGGCTGCCCACCGACGCCGCGTTCGTGCAGGTCCGCGACGACCGCACGCTCAAGCTCGCCTGCGCCGCCGCCGTCCGCCTCGGTCACACGATCGTGGAATTCACGGACCCGACGAAGATCCCCCTGGAGATCGTCATCGCCGCCGCCGACGGCGCGCCCGGCAAGCTCGTCACGGTCGTCGCCGACCTGGAGGAGGCGGCCATCGTGCTCGACGTGCTGGAGCACGGCTCGGACGGCGTGCTCATGGCGCCCCGCGACGCCACCGACGTGTTCAAGCTGGCCAGGCTGCTGGAGGCCACCACCCCGCCGCTCCGGCTGACCACCCTCACCGTCGACGGCATCGCCCACAACGGCCTCGGCGACCGCGTCTGCGTGGACACCTGCTCCCACTTCCAGGAGGACGAGGGCATCCTCGTCGGCTCGTACTCCTCCGGCTTCATCCTCTGCTGCAGCGAGACCCACCCGCTGCCCTACATGCCGACCCGGCCGTTCCGGGTCAACGCCGGCGCCCTGCACTCCTACGTGCTCGGCCCGGACAACCGCACCAACTACCTGTCCGAGCTGCGCTCGGGCAGCACGGTGCTCGCCGTGAACGCCGAGGGCCGCACCCGCAAGCTCACCGTCGGCCGGGCCAAGCTCGAATCGCGCCCGATCCTGACCATCACCGCGCACTCGCCCGAGGGCGTCGAGGTGAGCCTGACCGTGCAGGACGACTGGCACGTGCGCGTGCTCGGCCCCGGCGGGAAGGTCCGCAACGTCACCGAGCTGCAGCGCGGCGACGAACTGCTCGGCTACATCGCGACCGAGCAGCGGCACGTGGGCATCCCCATCGGCGAGTTCTGCAAGGAGTCCTGAGCCCACATGCGAGAGTTCGTCACCGACCTGTTGCGCCGCCACGGCGACGACGTGCCGGTGTTCACCCACGAGCACACCACGACCCGGGGCGCCCTGCGCGCCGCCGTCGCCGCCGAGGCCGGCTCGTTCGCCGCCGCGGGGGTGGGGGAGGGCACCGCGGTGATGCTCCAGGTGCCCCCGAGCTTCACCCAGTTCGAGGTGGTCCTGGCGCTGTGGTCGCTCGGCGCCAGGGTCATCCCGGTCGACCACCGGCTGACCCCGGTCGAGGTGGGGGTGCTGCTGGAGCTGACGCGCCCGCAGCACCTCGTCCGCGCCACCACCCGCGCCGGCGACACCTTCCGCGAGCGCTACGAGCTGGTGACCGAGCGGCTGCCGGGCGGCGTGCCCGCCGCCACGGGGCACCGGCTGGTCCAGCTCACCTCCGGCTCCACCGGGCGGCCCAAGGTCGTCGGGCGCAGCACGGGTTCGATCACCCGCGAGGTCGCGCGGTTCGGCGCGGCCGACGGCATGACGCGGTTCGGCGAGCGGCTGCTGCTGCTCAACAACCCCGCCTACAGCTTCGGCCTGGTCGGTGGGCTGCTGCACTCGCTGGCCGCCGGCGTGGAGATCGTGTTCCCCGCCCGGCACGCCGCCGAGGACCTGCTCAAGGCCGTCGAGCGCCACCAGGTCGACTTCATCACCGGCCAGCCGTTCCACTTCGAGCGGCTCGCCGCGGCCGCCGACCCGTCGGCGATGCGGTCGGTGCGCGCGGCGTTCTCCGGCGGCGAGCTGATGCGGCCCGAGGTGGCCGAGCGGTTCGCCGACGCCTACGGGTTCGGCGTCGGCGAGTGCTTCGGCACCACCGAGACCGGCGCGCTGACCATGGACGTCACCGGCGCGTCCCGGCCGTCGGTCGGCCCGCCGATGCCCGACACGGAGATCCGGGTGCGCGACGGGCTGGTCGAGGTGGCCCTGGACGAGTCGCCCTACCTGGCCGAGGACGGGCCCTCGCGCTACGCCGACGGGTGGTTCCGCACGGGCGACCGCGGCGAGTTCGACGGGCGCGGCAACCTGCGGCTGCTCGGGCGGGCGGACTCGCTGGTCGTGGTGCGCGGCTTCAACGTGGACCTCACCGAGGTGGAGGCGGCGCTGCTGGCCCACCCGCTGGTCACCGAGGCGGTCGTGGTGCACGACGGGGTGGTGCGGGCGTACGCGGGCGCGTCGGACGGGCTGACCCCCGCCGAGCTGGCCGGGTGGTGCGCGGACCGGCTGGCCGAGTTCAAGCTGCCCGAGCGGGTGCGCGTGCTGCCCGCGCTGCCCCGGACCTCCAGCGGCAAGCTGGTGCGCGATCCAGGGGTGCTCGCCGGCGCGCGTTGATCGTCGGTGTGGCAGGGTGGGCGTCGTGGAACAAGTCGTGCTCCTGGACGAGTCCGGTGCCGGGATCGGCGTTGCCGACAAGGCTTCCGTGCACCACGCGTCCACCCCGCTGCACCTGGCGTTCTCGTCCTACCTGTTCGACCGGGCGGGGCGGCTGCTGCTGACCAGGCGCGCGCTGCACAAGAAGACGTGGCCCGGGGTGTGGACCAACTCGTGCTGCGGCCACCCGGCACCGGGCGAGCCCCTGCGGCTCGCCGTCACCCGGCGCCTGCACGACGAGCTCGGCCTGGCCGAAACCCCCCTCGACCTGGTGCTGCCCGCGTTCCGCTACCGGGCGGTGATGGAGAACGGCGTCGTCGAGAACGAGATGTGCCCCGTCTTCCGCGGCATCGTCCCCGACGACCCGGCTCCCACCCCCAACCCGGACGAGGTCGACTCGTTCGAGTGGGTCCCCTGGGCCGACTTCGCCCCCGCCGTCCTGGCCGGCGCCCGCCCCATCTCCCCCTGGTGCGCCCTCCAGGTGGCCGAACTCCACGAGCTGGGCCCCGACCCCCTCGCCTGGCCCACCGCCCCCGCCACCACCCTCCCCGCCGCCGCCACCCTCTAACCGCGCGCGAACGCAGAACTCGGGGGCCCTGAACGTTCGACACACCGGTCCCGAACGTTCGACTCGCGCGGCTTGAGCGCATGACACGCGCGGTCTGAGCGCATGACACGCCGGTCCTGAGCGCATGACACGCGCGTCCTGACTGCATGACACGCGCGGGGTGGGAGCGCTTCCACCGGCGTGTCATGCGCTCGGGGCTTGCGTGTCATGCGGTGAGGGTGCGCGAGTCGAACGTTCGGAGCTGGTGTGTCGAACGTTCGGGACCCCCGAGTTCTGCGTTCGGAGGGGTGGGGAGGTGAGAGAGCGCTCTCTCGGAAGTTGTTACGGTTGGACCGGAAATGGCTTCTTTCCTTGACTGATACAGGGTGCGGTTTTACGTTCCGCTGTGAGAGCGCTCTCCGAAACCCACTCGTAACGTCTACGAAAGGGGAGTCGTGATCCCCACCATTCGCCGATGGCGTCGTATGGTCACGGCACTCGCCTCGGGGGTGGCAGCCGTTTGCGGGCTGGCCCTCGTCACCGTCCCCGGCTCCGCCGCGCCCGCCCCCCAGGAGGTCGGGGCGAACGTCGTGCGGGTCGCCGAGTTCCTCGCCGACTGCCCCTACAGCCACCGCCTGCCGGACGACCCGATCGTCGCGCCCAACCTGCCCGGTGCCTCCCACATGCACAGCTTCTTCGGCAACCGGACCACCAACGCCCGCACCACCGTCCAGTCCCTGCTCGCGGGCACGAGCAACTGCAACCCGGGCGTCGACCTGTCCTCGTACTGGGTCCCGACCCTCTACGTGAACAACCAGCCCGTGGAGCCGACCGGCACCACGTTCTACTACCTCGGCGAGGGCGTCCGCGAGGACATCACCGCCCGCATCCAGCCGTTCCCGCTCGGCCTGCGCATCGTCGCCGGCAACGCCAAGGCCACCGGCGTGAACGACCCCAGCTCCAACGCCCGGTGGTCGTGCCTGCACGCGGGCCAGGTGGCGCCGTCGAAGGACTTCGTCACCTGCCCGTCCGGCACCATGCTGGAGTCGTACCTGGACTTCCCGCAGTGCTGGAACGGCCGTGACCTGGACTCGGCGGACCACAAGTCCCACATGTCCTACCCGGTCGGGGGCGCCTGCCCGTCGACCCACCCGGTGCCGGTGCCGAAGCTCCGCCAGGTGCTGCGCTACCCGGTCAGCGGCAACCCGGCCGGCTTCCGGCTGGCCTCGGGCCCGGGCTACACCATGCACGGCGACTTCTTCAACGCGTGGCCGGAGGCCGAGCTGGCCCGCCGGGTGCGCGACTGCATCAACCCGATCATCAAGTGCGGCGCGGACGGCCGGCCGTCGTGAAGCGCCTGGTCGCCGCGCTAGCGCTGGTCCTGCCGCTGCTCGTCCCGGTCACGGCCGGGGCGGCCGAGTGCGGCACGGCCAACGCGGCGCTCAACGCACCGGTGACCGCGTCGTCGGTGGAGACCGGGAGCCCGTTCACCGCCGCCTCGGCGGTGGACGGCAACCCGGGCACGCGCTGGTCCAGCGCGTTCGGCGACCCGCAGTGGCTGCGGGTCGACCTCGGCACCACCCGCGAGGTGTGCGGCGCGACGCTGACCTGGGAGGCCGCCTACGCGACGGCGTACCAGGTCCAGGTCTCCGCCGACGGCAACGCCTGGACCACGGTGTTCTCCACGACCACCGGCACGGGCGGCACGCAGGACATCACCTTCACGGGCACCGGCCGCTACGTCCGGCTCTACGCCACGGCGCGCGCCACGCAGTACGGCGTGTCGCTGTGGGAGTTCGCCGTGCGGACCGGCACGAGCGGCCAGCCCGGCGGCGGCGAGCAGCTGCTGTCGTACAACAAGCCGGCGTTCGCCTCGTCGTTCCAGGACGACGGCGCGTGCCCCGGCTGCACGCCGGCCAAGGTGACCGACTACAACCCGGCCACCAGGTGGGCCACCAGCGCCACCACGGGCTGGGTCGACCCGGGCTGGATCTACGTCGACCTGGGGGCGACCGCGCAGGTCAGCAAGGTCGTGCTCCAGTGGGACCCGGCGTTCGCCACCGGGTTCGAGATCCAGACCTCGGCGAACGCGTCCGGGTGGACCACCATCCACAGCACCACGACGGGCACGGGTTTCAAGCAGACCCTGAACGTCACCGGCACGGGTCGCTACGTCCGGGTGAACCTGACCAAGCGCAGCGGTCCGTACGGGTACTCGCTGTGGGAGTTCCAGGTCTACGGCACCGGCGGCAGCCCCACGCCGCCACCGCCGCAGGCCCCGGACCCCGGCAACCCGCTGCGGCTGGTGTGGAGCGACGAGTTCAACGCGCCCGCGGGCACGCGGCCGGACCCCGCCAAGTGGCGTCCGGAGGTCGGCACCGGGCAGAACGCGGAGCTGCAGTACTACACCGACAACCGCAACGCCTTCACCGACGGCAACGGCAACATGGTGCTGGAGGCGAGGCGCGAGGTGACGCCGGGCTCGGCGTGCCCGGTGGACCCGGTCAGCGGCAGCGGCACCTGCCAGTACACCTCGGCGCGCATCATCACCGAGGGGAAGGCGTCGTGGACCTACGGGCGCTTCGAGGCGTCGATCAAGGTGTCGGGCACCAAGGGCCTGTGGCCCGCGTTCTGGATGCTCGGCACCGACATCTTCAAGGGCACGCCGTGGCCCGCGAGCGGTGAGATCGACATCATGGAGCACCTGGGGCGCGAGCCGAACACCGCGTACCAGACGATCCACGGCCCGGCGTACTTCGGCGGGGGCGGGATCGGCCAGGTCCGCGACATCGGCCAGGACTACGCGAACGCCTTCCACCTGTTCCGGGCCGACTGGAACAGCCGGGGCATCACGTTCAGCATCGACGGCGTGACGGTCCTCACCATCGACAAGGCGACGGTGGAGGCGACCCGCGGGCCGTGGGTGTTCGACAAGCCCTTCTTCATCCTGCTCAACAACGCGGTGGGCGGTGACTGGCCCGGTCCGCCGGACGCCGGCACCACCTTCCCGCAGCGGATGCTGGTCGACTACGTCCGCGTCTACCAGTAGCGGTGAGGTGCGATCCCGCCCCGGTGGGATCGCACCTCCCGGTATAAAGGCTGACGTGGACCGCAGACCAGTCACGCTGGAGGAGGTCGCGCGGGTCGCGGGGGTGTCGCGGGCCACGGTGTCCCGGGTGGTCAACGGGGTCGCCACGGTGGACCGGGAGCTGCGCCAGGTGGTGGAGAAGGCGATCTCCACGACCGGGTACACCCCCAACCGCGCGGCGCGTTCGCTCGTCACCCGGCGGGCGGGCGCGATCGGCCTCGTCCTGCCGGACGAGGGGCGCACGCTGCACGACCCGTACTTCGGCCGGGTGGTCGCCGGCGTGCTGCCGGTGATCCGACCGCTGGGCGTGCAGCTGGTGCTGACCACCACCGACCCCGGCGGCCACCGCGAGGTGGTCGACGACGTCCGGCAGCGCAGGCTGGACGGCGTCATCCTGATCCACACCCACGGCGCGGACCCGCTGCCGCGCCTGCTGATCGAGTCGAACCTGCCGGTCGTGCTGGCCGC
The DNA here is from genome assembly GCF_009498035.1 of Saccharothrix syringae. Lineage (NCBI taxonomy): Bacteria > Bacillati > Actinomycetota > Actinomycetes > Pseudonocardiales > Pseudonocardiaceae > Saccharothrix > Saccharothrix syringae. Next base: position 8,759,132 of record NZ_CP034550.1, on the reverse strand, counting down.
GCGCCCGGTCCGGCCGATGCCGATCACCTACGTCGACGTCGACCAGGCCGCCGGCGCGGGGCTGGCCGTCGACCACCTGGTGGCCCGCGGGTGCCGCCGGGTGGCCACGATCACCGGGCCGCTGGACGCGCCCGCGGGCCAGGACCGGCTGCGGGGCTTCCGCGAGGCGGTGGCCCGGCACGGCCTGCCCGAACCGCTGGTCGTCGAGGGCGACTTCTCCCGCGAGGGCGGCGCCGCGGCGGCCCGGGAGCTGGTGGCCGCCGAGGGGAGGGCCGGGGAGGGGTTCGACGGCCTGTTCGTCGCCTCCGACCTGATGGCCACGGGCGCGCTGCCGGTGCTGCGCAACCACGGCCTGCGGGTGCCGGAGGACGTGAAGGTGGTCGGGTTCGACGACAGCAGCCCCGCGGTCGAGTGCGACCCGCCGCTGACCACGGTGCGGCAGCCCGTGGAGGACATGGCGGCCGAGATGGCCCGGTTGCTCGTGGAGCGCGTCGAGCGACCGGACCGCCCGGTCAGCTCCGTGGTGTTCGCCCCGACCCTGGTGGTCCGCAGGTCCGGCTAGCCGTTCACGCGCTCGTGTCCCCGGGAGGGTCCGTGCGTCGCCTGTTCGTCCTGTTGTCCCTGGTGGGAGCGTTGAGCGCGTGTGGCGCCGAGCCGGCACCGCCGCCGACGACCACCGCGCCGCCACCCACCACGACCTCGGCCGGCGGTCTCGACCCGACCGACGCCGCGTACGTGCAGCTGGCCATCCCGCAGGCCGAGTCCGCCCTGCCGCTGCTGGACGCGGTGCGGGCCCGCGCGACCGACCCGGCGCTGGCCGAGCTGGCCACCCGCGCGGGCGTCGGGCACCGCGGCGAGCTGACCGAGCTGCACGGCGTGCTGGAGCGGGCCGGCGCGACCTACCTGAACCAGCACGAGGGCCACGACATGCCCGGCATGGTCACCCGGGACGAGGTGGTCGCCGCCGACCGGCTGGCCGGCGCGGAGTTCGACGCCGAGGCCCGGGTGCTGCTGCGCAGGCACTTCGAGGAGTCCGCCGCGGTGGCCCGCTCGGAGCTGGCCGCGGGCGCCGACGCCGGGCTGCTGGAGCTGACCGGGCGGATCGAGCGGGCGCGTGCCGACTACCTGTCGAAGCTGTCGGTTTCCTGAACACCGGAACACCGGGCGGTCACCGTCCGTTTCGTCCGTTGTGCTGACCGCTGACCCCGCGCCGACCCGATCCCCGGCCCGCTACCTGGCCCTGGCGGGTGCCGCCGCGGTCGTGCTGACCGTCGTCCTCGTCGGCGGGCTGGACCTGGTCCGGCTGACCGGGTCCGCCCACCACCTGCGCCGCACCATCAGCGAGTACGCCCTCGGGCCGTACCGCTGGGTGTTCGACACGGGCGTGGTGCTGCTCGTGCTCGGGTCGCTGGCGATCCTCGCGGTGCTGGTCGGGCGGGGGATGACCCGGTGGCACTCGGTGGGCGCGCTGGCGTTCGTCGCGTGGTCGGTGGGCCTGACCCTGGTGGTGATCTTCCCGAAGAACAACTGGGCGATCGGGCCGAGCGTCAGCGGCAGCATCCACCGCTTCGGCAGCCTGGTGGCGTTCATCAGCCTGCCGATCGCGATGGTGCTGCTGGCCCGCCCGTGGGTGCGCGACGCGGTGTGGGGCGCGCACGCGCGGTGGACGTTCCGGCTCGGCGTGCTGTCCGCGCTGTCGTTCAGCCCGCTGCTGTACGCGATCCTGGTCAACGCCGTGGTGGGCACGTCGTGGTGGCGGGTGTTCCCGCTCGGCTACGTCGAGCGGGTGCTGGTGCTGACCGAGGTGGTCGCCGTGCTGGTGGCCGGGGTGTGGGCGATCGCGTGCTCGCACCCGGCGCGCGGCGCCCGGCCCGCGCCCGACCCCCGGCCCCTGCCCGGCGCCGGCACCGCGTCCGGCATCGCGTCCGCTCCCGCGTCCGGCACCGGGCCGGCGTCTGGCACCGCGCCCGCCCCCGGCGACGTGCCGGCCCCCGGCACCGCGCCCGTGCCCGGCGCTCAGCCCGCGTAGAGCCCGTCCAGCACGTCCTTGTAACGGGTCTCGATCTCCTTGCGCCGCATCTTCAGGCTCGCCGTGAGGGTGCCGTCCTCGACGGTGAAGTCCTCCGGCAGCACGGCGAACTTCTTGACCGTCTCGTGCCGGGCGAGCTTGGCGTTCGCGGCCTCCACGGCCCGCCCGACCTCGGCGTCCGCGTCCAGGTCGGCGGGCGCGGTGTCGCGGTCGATGGTGACCAGCGCGACGCAGTAGTTGCGCTGGTCGCCGTGCACCAGGACGTTGCCGATGTAGGGGCTGTTGGCCTTGACCAGGCCCTCCACCGCCTGCGGCGCCACGTACTTGCCGCCGGAGGTCTTGATCAGCTCCTTCTTGCGGTCGGTGAGCCGCAGCCGGCCCTCCTCGTCCAGCTCGCCGATGTCGCCGGTGTGCAGCCACCCGTCGACCAGGGTCTTCCCGGTCTCCTCGGGCAGGTTGCGGTAGCCGCGCATGATCCCGCGCCCGCCGATCAGCACCTCGCCGTCGTCGGCGATGCGGACCCCGGTGCCCTTGAGCGGCCGGCCGACCGTGCCGATCCGGTTGGCGCCCGGCCGGTTCACGAACGACGCGGCGCTGGACTCGGTGAGGCCGTAGCCCTCCAGGATGGTGATGCCGGCGTGCTCGAAGAACTCGGCGACCGGCCGGGACAGCGGCGCGGAGCCGGACACGAAGTACTTGATCCGGCCGCCCACGCGGGCCCGCAGCTTGCTGAACACCAGCCGGTCGGCGACGGCGTTGCGCAGCTTCCACCCGGGGTGCTCGGCGACGCCCACCGCCCACTCGAACAGCTTCGCCTTCACGCCGCCCGCCTCGCGCATGGAGGCGACCACCCGCTGGTGGATCTTCTCGAAGATCCGGGGCGCGCCGGCCACCACGGTCGGGCGCAGCTCGGCGAGGTTGGCCGCGATCCGGTCGGCGTTGCCGTCCACCGCCGTGGGCGTGCCGGTGGCGATCATGCCGACCTGGAGCACCTTGCCGAACGCGTGGGACATCGGCAGCCACAGGAAGTGCAGCTCCTCCGGGCCGAGGATGCCCAGCTCGTCGATGGCCTCGGCGGTGTGCAGCCAGTTGTCGTGGGTCAGCTCGACGCCCTTGGGCCTGCCCGTGGTGCCGGAGGTGTAGATGAGCGTGGCCAGCCGGTCCGGGGTCAGCTCGTCGACCATGGCGTCGTAGTCGCCCTCCGGGTGGTCGGGCGCCCAGTCCGGGGTGACGACCTTCGCGTCGACCTTGTGCGCCAGGTCCGGGTCGGCCACCACGAGCGCGCTGCCGGAGTCGTGGAGGATGTGCGCGACGTCCTCCGGCGTGCTGCTGGGGTAGATCGTGGTGGTCACGCCGCCCGCCGCGAGCACGGCCAGGTCGGTGAGGATCCAGTCGGCGCTGGTCGCCGCCATGATCGCCACCGGCACCTCGTCGCGCACGCCGAGCTGCCGGAAGCCCAGGGCCCGCCTGCGCACCTCCTCCCCGACCTCGGCCCACGTCATCGACTTCCACGCGTCGCCGTCGCGGTGGCGCAGCGCCTCCCGGTCCGGGGTGGCGCGCACCCGCTCGCGCAGCAGGTCGGGGATGGATCGGGCCACGGTGACCTCCTCTGGAGCGGCGCTCTAGAGCGGTACTCTAGCCAAGTGAGATCGACTAGTCAGCAGGCCGTGCTGGACGCGGCGCTCGCGCTGGTCGCCGAGGGCGGGCTGGACGCGGTCACCATCGGCGCCCTGACCGCCCGCTCCGGGGTGTCGAACGGCAGCGTCTACCACCACTTCGGCAGCCGCGCGGGCCTGCTCGCGGTGCTGTACCGGGAGAGCTTCGCGCACTGCATGGCCGCGCTGGTGCCCGCGCTGGAGGTCGGTGACGCGCGGAAGGCGGTGCGGGCGGTGGTGGCGCGGTACCTGGAGTGGGTGGCCGACCACCCCGGGCGCGCCCACTTCCTCTACGCGGCACCGGAGTCCGCCGACCCGGCGGTGAAGCTCGCGGCGTTCCGGCCGGTGGCGCGCTGGTTCGCGGCCCGGATGGCGGCGGGCGAGCTGCGCGAGGTGCCGCTGTGGGCGTTGGACCCGGTGGTGATGGGACCGGCGCACGAGTGCGCCCGGCGCCACCTGCGGCACGGGTTCGACCTGGGGCCCGCAGTGGATCTGGTGGCTGATGCCGTGTGGGGTGCGGTGGCGCCCGTAGGGTGATCGCATGGCCACTTGGGGCGACCTCGCCGCTTACGTGCACGACACCTATGACGTGATCTCGGAGAACGAGGACGAGATCCGCATCCTGTTCAACTTCGAGCAGTTCGACGAGGACGACGAGCGGACGCAGGTCATCATCCTGGTGCGCGAGGTGCTCGACCGGTTGCACGAGTGGGTCCAGATCGCCTCGCCCGTCGGGTTGGCCTCCGACGTCGACCTGCACGCGTTCCTGACCGAGATCGGCAACTCCACCATCGCCTGCGGTGCGGCGATCATGGGCGACCACGTGGTGCTGCGCCACTCGCTGCCGCTGGCGGACCTGGACATCCACGAGTTCACCGAACCGCTGTCGCTGCTCGCGGGCACGGCCGACCGGTTGGAGGAGACCTTCTTCGGCGGCGACAACTACTGATCGGGGCCTCCCGCGACCGGGAAGACCGGGCGTCCGGCGAGCCGTTGACAGGGGACCTCCGGGGGTGCTGTGATCCTGCCAACAGATAGGAAACTTTCCTAACTGATTCGCCGCCGCCTTCGCGTTCACCCCCCGACCCGTGGGAGGCACCCCTTGGCACCCCGTCCCCGATGGCCCCTCGCCGTCGTCGCGGCCCTCGCCCTGTCCACGCCCTGGCAACCCGCCGCGCAGGCCGGACCCGTCGCCCAGGCCGGCCTCGCGGCCCCGGGGCCCGTCGCCCAGGCCGCCGTCGAGCACCAGGCCGAGGCGGCGGTGGTCGCCGGCGGCGCGACCGAGTCCAACCACGCCGGCTACACCGGCAGCGGGTTCGTCAACTACGACAACGCCCCCGGCGGCTACGTCGAGTTCACCGTCACCGCGGCCGCGGCCGGCCAGGCGACCCTGGGCTTCCGCTACGCCAACGGCACCACCGCGAACCGCCCGGTGGACGTCTCGGTCAACGGCGTGGTGCGGGCGGGCGGCGTGCCGTTCCCCGGCACCGGCGCGTGGAGCACGTGGCGGACCGCCACGGTGACCGCCCCGCTGGTCGCGGGCGTGAACCGGGTCCGCGCCACCGCCACCACCACCGCGGGCGGCCCCAACCTCGACCGCCTCGACGTCACGGTCGGCACCCCGGCGACCGCCCGCCCGGCGGAGGTCAACGGGCAGCTGCGCGTGTGCGGCACCAAGCTGTGCAACCGGTACGGCAAGCCGATCCAGCTGCGCGGCATGAGCACCCACGGCATCCAGTGGTACGCGCAGTGCGTCAAGCCCGCGTCGCTCGACGCCCTGGCCGGCGACTGGGGCGCCGACGTCCTGCGGATCTCGATGTACGTGCAGGAGGACGGCTACGAGACCGACCCGCGCCGCTTCACCGACCTGGTGCACGGCTACATCGAGGAGGCCACCCGGCGGGGCCTGTACGCCCTGGTGGACTGGCACCAGCTCGACCCGGGCGACCCCAACGCCAACATCGCGCTGGCGCGGACGTTCTTCACCGAGGTCGCGGCCCGGCACCGCGACAAGACCAACGTCATCTACGACATCGCCAACGAGCCCAACAACGTGTCGTGGGCGGGCATCAAGTCCTACGCCGAGCAGATGATCCCGGTGATCCGGGCGCAGGACCCGGAGGCCGTGGTGTTCGTCGGCACCCACGGCTGGGGCTCGCTGGGCATCTCGGACGGGCGGTCGGAGCAGGACATCGTCAACAACCCGATCAACGCCACGAACTTCATGTACACGTTCCACTTCTACGCGGCGTCGCACCAGGACGAGTACTTCGCCGCCCTGACCCGCGCGGCGGCCCGGCTGCCGATCTTCGTGACGGAGTTCGGCACCCAGACCTACACCGGTGACGGGGCCAACGACTTCGCGTACAGCCAGAAGTACCTGGACTTCCTGGCGGCCAACAAGATCGGCTGGACGAACTGGAACTTCTCCGACGACTTCCGGTCGGGCGCGGTGTTCAAGGAGGGTACCTGCGCGGGCAGCACCTTCACCGGGACGGGTGTGCTCAAGCCCGCGGGTCAGTGGATCCGCGAGCGGATGCGCACGCCGGACGACTTCCCGACCAGTTGACCGGCCGACCGGTCGGCGGCCGTTCAGGCGGTCCGCCGACCGGTACGCCGACCGGTACGCCGCCGACCAGGGCGTTCCGCGTCGAGTTCGAGTCGTGACGCTGCGGTGTCCGCCCACGATGAACGATGTGGATCATCGCGGGGGCGGTGTGTCGAACAGTCCCGGCGAAAAGTCGCGAAGCAGTTCCGCGGACGACTGGACGGATGCGCAGCGCCGACTGCTCTGAAGCGTTCTCCCGAGGGGACGAGTCGGATCTCGGCGACCCGGATCCGGCTCGCAACAACCCGCGCTCCGCGGAAGCCTGGGACGAGGGGCGGACGGTGCGGGCGGGCTCCTTCCTCAACGACGCCAGTTCGAGTCCGAGGTGTCCGGCATTCCGCTCAAGTCCTCCACCCGGGGGAAGCCCCACGATCCCCAGGCAGGTCGTGAACGGCGCGGAGCAGCCCTGGACCTCGCCGGCGCCGAGGTCGTCGGGGAAGTCGACATGCGCGGCACCGAGTTCGGTCAGGCCGTAGTGCTCGACTCCGCCACCGCACGTCGTTCCAAAGTCGGCCTGCTGGCCGATGGGCGGCACTCGTGGCCGTCGACCGGCCCGCTCGGCCTGGAAGGCTTCGCCTACCGCCGCCTCTCCTCGCCGCTGTCGTCGGAAGCGCGGTTGAAGTGGAGCGAGCAGGCCACTCCTCCCAGCCTTACGCGCAACTGGCCTCCTGCCTCGCCGCCGCCGCGCAGGAAGAATGAGGTGCGGCGCGTCCAGTACGAGTCCGTTCGCCGGTACCACCGCGCCGCCGGCGGGTTGATGCGCTTCTGGGCATCCCTGCAAGACCTGGTGGTCGGCTTCGGTTGCAAACCCGGTGCAAACCCGGGCGTGCCGTGCCGGTGGCGCTCGTCGTCTGGTGCGCCCCCTCGCCCTGGTCCACCCTCGGCGTCCGGGGGTGCGAGAGGTCGGGACAGCCCCAGGCCGGCCTGTGCGCCGCCCGGACGGGAGGGACCCCGACCCGGGACCCCACCGGGTGGTCCAAGGTGGTGGTGTACGTCGTGGTGGTGCTGACGACGACCGTCGTCGCGGCCGCCGGGCGGAAGCTCAAGCGGGGCTGAGCCGGTCGGTGCGATCAGCCGCCCGATCGCGTCGCTCCGCAGGGGTTGTCGCCCAGGGGACCCCTGCTTTCAGCCTCCCACCGGGTACGACAGCCCGAACCGCCACAACGGCGTTCCGGCCCGGCTGCCCGAAAGGGCAGCGCACCCCGCCCCGACGCACGTGGCTCCCACCCCGTCACCCGGCCTACCGTCAACCCCGGGGTGATCGCCATGACGCGTCCGCAGCAACGAGGCGACCAGCGCCGCCGCACGGCCACGGCCGAACCGCCCCGCGCCCCCACCCGCCTGCCGCCCCTGCTGGCGCTCCAGCGCGCCGCCGGCAACGCCGCCACCACCCGGCTCCTCGCCACCGTGCAGCGGTGCGGGCCCGAACCCTGCGACTGCGACACCGAGGAGCGCGAGCGCCACGAGGAGCGGCAGGTGCAGCGGGCCGTGCGGGAAGGGGTGGTCGCCGAGCCCTCCACACCGCGCCCCAACCCGGCCACCTGCATGGTCCACCTGCACGGCAACGAGGTGAACGGCCTGCGCGCCGCCCAGTCGCTGGTGCCCCGCTGCGACGTCAACCTCGTCCACCTCACCAACACCACCCGCCACATCCACGTGACCACCGGCGGCGGCACGTGCGAGGCCGACCCGAACCGCATCTTCTCCGACACCGCCCTGAACGCCCTGTGGCCCCGCTGGAACAGGGGCCGCTGCGCCCGCGACCCGGTCAAGGCCGACGCGATCGCCCAGATCACCGCGTTCCGCGACCAGCAGCTGTGGCCGGCGATCCGCCGCTGCATGGGCGTCCCCGGCACCCTGGAGGAGGAAGCGCGCGAAGGCATGTGCCGGGAGGGCGCCCCCATCGCCGCCTTCCACAACAACGACCCGAGCCCCAGCATCGACATCCTGGCCTACTGCCCCGGTCCCGGCGGCCCGCCCGCCTGCGGTGGCCGACTCGGCTCGGAGGCCCGCGACAACCGGGCCACCGACACCACCGACGTGCCGGCCGACCGGAACCCGCACATCGCGCCCGGCCAGGACAAGGACGACTTCTTCCTGGTCACCAAGAGGGCGGACTTCGACGGCCTGGTCGCACAGGGCCGCAACGTCGTGCTCCAGTCGCCCAACGCCCGCGACGACGGCTCGCTCTCGGCCCGCTTCGCGCACGGCCGCTACGCCAACGTCGAGGCCGAACTGGGTGGCCCGCAGGCGCGCAACGACGCGATGGGCGAGGAAGCCGTCACTCGGATGGGCGCCACCTGCACGCCTGTGCAACGCGACACCGCACCACCGCGGACCGCGTCACCGGAGACCTCGGAAACCGAAGGGCTCGACGGCCTCCTGAGCTGGTTGCGGCGCCTGCTGGGCGAGGTCGTGCGCGTGCTGGAGCAGACGGCCACCACGCCCGCCGCCACGGAGCGGGAGGCGCCGCCGCCCACCCTGCCCCGCAGCTGCCGCACCTTCGCCGACCAGGGCGCGCTCGACGCGGCCAAGGCGCGCATCAGCACTTCGGTGATCGGCCGCATGGCCGACCGGGACGTCATCAGCTGGGTGGTCGGCCTCACCCCGCCGCCGACCGCGGTCACCCGCGAGGCCACCGAGCAGCGCGACTGCATGCTCGCCGCGATCCGCGCGGCCGCCCGGCGACCCGGCTCCGGCATCACCCTGCCCGCCGGCTCCCTGGCCCACTCCGACCACCGCGGTTTCGCCCAGCAGCGCGCCATCTGGGACCGCAAGTTCACCTTCGCCGACCGCGCCCACGGCGGCCGCCCGTTCGACCGGATCAGCGACGGCGCGCGGACCCGCTGCGCGCCCGCCCTCGGCGCCGACGTGCGCTGGGACCCCGACAACCCCGCCCACCGCCGCTGCTGGCTCACCGTCCTCACCGACGACGAGCGCCAGCAGGAGATCCTCCAAGCCTCCAGCGCGCCCGGCATCTCCCGCCACCACTGGGGCACCGACTTCGACCTGTTCGACGCCGACATGAACCCGGACCGGTGGCGGACCGGGGGCGCGTTCGCCGACGAGTACGGCTGGCTCCAGCGCAACGCCTCGACCTACGGGTTCGTCCAGTCCTTCACCACCACCTCGGCCTTCATGTCGGCCGGCTACATGGAGGAGCGCTGGCACTGGTCGTACTACCCGGCGGCGCAGGCCCTGCTGGAGTTCGCCCGCGGGCACCAGGCCGACGTCGAGGCGAGGCTGCTCGCCGAGTGGGGCACGAGCCCGCGGTTCAGCTTCATCCGCGCCCGGTGGCGGGACTTCATGTTCAACGTCAACGAACGCGGCTGGTTCTGAGCGCCCCACCGCCGGACGCGGCCCGCTACGACACCGGCCAGGTGTGCACCGGCTCGTTGGAGTGCATCAGGTCCCGGTAGGTGCGCAGCATCCGGCGCAACGCCTCGGGCCGGTCCAGCGCCGTGTGGTCGTAGTGCCGGTGGAACACCCGCGCCTGCCACGTCGCGCCGTTCACGCCGGTCAGGCACCGCTGCTCCACGATGCCCAGCAGGCGGTCGCGGTCCTGGGGGTCCACCTTCAGCTTGACCAGGCCCTCGTGCGCCATCGGCAGCAGCCTGCGCAGCACCAGCTCCGCCGCCGGGACCGTGCCCAGGCCCGGCCAGTACACCTGCGCGTCGATGCCGTTGCGCGCGCCGGCCAGGAAGTTCTCCTCCGCCGCGCTGAACGACATCTGCGACCACAGCGGCCGCTCCTCCTCGGCCAGCGTCCGCACCAGCCCGTAGTAGAACGCCGCGTTCGCCAGCGTGTCCACCACGGTCGGCCCGGCGGGCAGCGTCCGGTTCTCCACCCGCAGGTGCGGCTTGTCCCGCACCACGTCGTACACCGGGCGGTTCCACCGGTAGATGGTGCCGTTGTGCAGGCGCAGCTCGGCCAGCGACGGCGTGTCGCCGCGCTCCAGCACCTGCAGCGGGTCCTCGGGGTCGCAGATCGGCAGCAGCGCCGGGAAGTAGCGCACGTTCTCCTCGAACAGGTCGAAGATCGACGTGATCCACCGCTCCCCGAACCACACCCGCGGCCGGACGCCCTGCTCCTTCAGCTCGTCGCTGCGCGTGTCCGTGGCCTGCTGGAACAGCGCGATCCGCGTCTCCCGCCACAGCTCCTTGCCCAGTAAAAAGGGCGAGTTCGCGCCCACGGCCACCTGCACGCCCGCGATCGCCTGCGCCGCGTTCCAGTACGACGCGAACGCGTCCGGCGACACCTGGAGGTGGAACTGGGTGGACGTGCACGCCGCCTCGGGCACGATCGAGTCGGCCGTCATCTGCAACCGCTCGACGCCGTCGACGGCGATGTGCAGGTCCTCGCCGCGCGCGGCCAGCACCTGCTCGTTGAGCAGCGCGTACCGGGGGTTGCCCGACAGCGCCTCGGCGCCCATGTGCCTGGCCTGGAGCGTCGGCAGGATGCCGACCATCACCATGTGCGCGTCCGCGCCGCGGGCCTTGCGGTCGGCCTCGTTGAGGGAGTCCCGCACCACCTTCTCGAACTCGGCCAGCCCGCCGGAGGTCAGCTGCCGCGGCGCGACGTTGATCTCCACGTTCCACTGGCCGAGCTCGGTGACGAAGTCCGGGTCGCAGATGGCCTCCAGCGCCTCGGCGTTGCGCATGGCCGGGTCGCCGACGTCGTCGACCAGGTTCAGCTCGATCTCCAGCCCGGTCATGGGCCGGTCCAGCTCGAACCGCGACTCGCGCAGCATGCGGGCGAACACGTCGAGGCAGCGGCGCACCTTCGTGCGGTAGCGGGTGCGGTCCTCGCGGGTGAACTCGTGCCGTGCGACCTCGTCGCCCATGCCGTGCCTCCAAGCGGTGGGTCAGCGCGCGGGTACCGCGATGGCGGTCACCACAAACCCCTCCCGCGCCAGCCACCGGCCGGTGAACCCGTCGAGGGTGAACCCGTCCACGACCGGCGGCTCCACCAGGATGCGGGCGCTGAACGTGCCGTCGTCCGGGTTGAGGGTCACCTCCGCGTCCTCGAACCCCAGCCACCGGCGCGCCAGCGGGTACCACGCCTTGTAGACCGTCTCCTTCGCGCTGAACAGCAGCCGGTCCCACGCGACCTTGTCGCCGGCCGCCCGCAGCGCGGGCATCCGGGCCAGCTCGCCGGGCACGGCGATGGCCTCCAGCACCCCGTCCGGGGTGGGCTCGTTCGGCTCGGCGTCGATCCCGATCGTGCGCACCTGCCCCACCAGCCCCACGGCCGCCGCCCGGTAGCCCTGGCAGTGCGTGATGCTGCCGACCACGCCCGCGGGCCACAGGGGTTCGCGCTTGGGGCCGGGCAGCAGCGGCGCGGGCGGGAAGCCGAGCGCGGCCAGCGCGGTGCGCGCGCAGTGCCGCCCGGTGGTGAACTCGCGGCGCCTCTTGTCCACCGCCTTGGCGACGTGCTCCTCCTCCTCGGGGAACAGCACCGCCCCGTCGGGGTCGCCGAACGAGTCGACCGCCGAGACCGGCGGCGGCAGCAGGTCGGTGATCACCGGGCGTCCCCCTCGCGCAGCACGTCCAGCAGCGGCGCGCCGGTCCAGCCCCGCGGCTGCCACTCCCGCGGGTAGCCCAGCGACACCTCGTCGAACCGCACGCCGTCCTTGCGGATGGTGCGCGGGATGTGCAGGTGGCCGTACACCGCGACGGCCGCCCGGAACCGCAGGTGCCAGTCCGCGGTGCGCTCCGTGCCGCACCACAGCGCGAATTCGGGATAACGCAACACGAACGTGGGATCCCGCACGAGCGGCCAGTGGTTGATGAGCACCGTGCGCAGCGACGGGTCGACGGCCGACAGCCGCCGCTCGCTCTCCGCCACCCGCGCGGCGGACCACGCCTCCCGGCTCGGGTACGGGTCCGGGTGCAGGAAGTACTCGTCGGTGCACACGACGCCGGCCTCCTGGGCCGCGGCCAGCGCGGTGGCCTTGTCCGTCGTGCCCGCGGGCCGGAACGTGTAGTCGTAGAGGGTGAACAGCGGCGCCACCGCGACCGGCCCGCCCTGCCCCTCGAACACCGCGAACTCGTCCTCGGGGGTGAGCACGTCGAGGCTGCGGCACAGCTCGACGAGCTGCTTGTAGCGCACCTCGCCGCGGGCCTGCACCGGGTCGTCCTTCGTCGTCCACAGCTCGTGGTTGCCCGGCGACCAGACCACCCGCGCGAACCGGCGGCGCAGCAGGCCCAGCGCCCACTCCACGTCGTCGAACTTCTCCGCCACGTCGCCCGCGACGATCAGCCAGTCGTCGGGCGAGGGCGGCCGGATCGCGTCGACGAAGTCCCGGTTCTGTTGGTAGGTGACGTGCAGGTCGCTGGTGGCGAGCAGTCGGGGCGGCGTGGTCACGTCCCCGAGGGTATCGCCGCCCGCCCGGCTCGGGGAGTGACCGCTCATCCGCTCGTCGCGCGTCGCGGGCCGTTCAGCGGCGTCCGGGTGGCCGCGTGACGCTGCACCGCTCCCGTTCGTCGCGCGTCGTCTTACCAGTAGGCCCGGGTGTTCCTAGCGTGATGGGTATCACGACGTCCTGGGCGGAGGACCCGATGACCAACCAAGTACGTCCCGTGCAGCCGTTCGGCCGAACGGTGGGCGCGGAGATCGCCCGACAGGTGCAGCAGCACGCGCACCCCGCGGTCGCGCCGCGACGCGCCGACGACGCCGCCCTGGCCACGTTGCTGCGCGCCCGCCAGCGCGGCGACGCCCAGAGGCAGGAGCCGTGGGTGCGCCGGGCGCCCGAAGCACCACCCCGCCCCCCGCACGCCGACGTGATCGAGCAACTGGCCGTGCGCCTGGTGCCGCCGTCGCTGTGGGCGGCGGTGGAACCGCTCATCCCGCCCGCCAAGGTCCGCCGCCAGGGCGGTGGCCGGGGCCGGGTGTCGGACCGCGCGATCTTCACCGCGATCGTGTTCGTGCTCACCAGCGGCTGCGCGTGGCGGCACCTGCCCGCCACGTTCGGCGTCACGGTGCCGACCGTGCACCGGCGGTTCCAGGAGTGGACCGAGGCGGGCCTGTGGCTGCGGCTGCGGCGCGTCGCGGTGGACGGCGCGCTGGACGACGCGGAGTGGCTGCGGCTGGTCCTGGACGCCGCGGAACGGCGCGGCGCCAGGGCCGCGGGTTGATCGCTCGGAGCAAAGGGGAACGGCGGCCGCCGCGCGGGCGTCCCACGGGTGGACCGGAGGCGCCCGCGGGGCCGTTGTTCCTGGTGGAGGTGGCTGAAGATGCCGGAGTTGTCCAGACGCGAGGTCGCCCTGCTGCGCGCGACCGCCGCCAACCGGGTCGAGCTGACCGGTAGCGCCGAACCCGACGTGCGGGTCGACGACCTGCCGTTCTGCGACCCGGTCGCCGCCCGGTCGCTGGTGCGCGCGGGCCTGATCGCGCCGGTCGCGCCGGTCGGGCCGGGCCAGTGGGCCCTCGCGTGCCTGACCGCCGCGGGGTCGGCGGCACTGGGCGCGGACCTGCTCGTCGCCTGAGCCGGGGCAGACGCCGCCCCGGGAACGCACCGACTCCCGGCGGTGGGGCGCGCGGCTGTGCCGCCCCGGTCCAGTGCGGCGGTCGACGCCTTCGGCCACGGCGCAGAACATCGCGCCGGCCCGGTGTCCTGGACGACCCGCTCGCCGAGGCGATGCCGCGCCCGCGCTGGGCGCTGGTGGCCCGGGCCCCGCGGCCGCGCCCGTTCGCCCGCTGGGGCCGCAACAGCGCCTTCACCCTCGTCGCGGCCCGGCCCCTCGGCCACGACGACGCGGTGCGGCGCGCGCTTGACGACGGTGTCCGCCAAGTCGTCGTCGCGGGTTACGACAGCCGCGCCTGGCGGCTCGCCCGGCCCGGCGTCCGGTTCTTCGAGGTCGACCACCCCGCGACGCAGGCGGACAAGCGCCGCCGCGCCCCCGCCGGAGGTCCCCGCTACGTGCCCGTCGACCTGGCGGCGGACCCGCTGGACCGCGCCCTGCGCGAGGCCGTGCTGTTCGTGGTCGAGGGCCTGACCCCGTACCTCACCGAGCCGCGGGTGCGGGCCCTGCTGACCGCGCTGGCCCGGCTCGGCGGCCCGCCCGGCGGGATCAACCCGGGCGCGCACTTCGTGGAGGCGGTCCCCGCCCGGCGGGACCGGGAGCACGGCCCGGGTACGTCGGACGGATGACCGGTGCCGTGCGCGTGCCCCGAACGTCGAACCCGGGGTCCCGAACGTCGAACCCGCGTGCCCCGAACGTCGAACTCGGGGGTCCTGGAGGTTCGACACGGCGGGGCCGGCGGTTCGACTCGCGCGGAGGTCAGGCGTGCACGCCCGCCGAGTACTTCGGCACCCGCACGCTGATCTTCGTGCCCAACCCCGGCGCGGTCTCCACCACCAGCCCGTAGTCGTCGCCGTAGCAGCGGCGCAGGCGCTCGTCGATGTTGCCCAGCCCGATGCCCGCCGTCTCGTCGACCTGCCCCGCCAGCGTGCGGCGCAGCGCCTCGGGGTCCATGCCGATGCCGTCGTCCTCGATGGTGATGTGCGCCTCCTCCCCGGCGTCCGCCGCCAGGATCGAGATGCGCCCCGGCCCGACCTTGCCCTCCATGCCGTGCCGCACCGCGTTCTCCACCAGCGGCTGCAGGCACAGGAACGGCACGGTCACCGGCAGCACCTCCGGCGCGATCTGCAGCGTCACCTGCAACCGCTCGCCGAACCGCGCCCGCTCCAGCGCCAGGTACTGGTCGATCGACCTCAGCTCCTCCGACAGCGTGGTGAAGTCGCCGGCCCGGCGGAACGAGTACCGGGTGAAGTCGGCGAAGTCCAGCAGCAGCGTGCGGGCCCGCTCGGGGTCCGTGCGCACGTAGGAGGCGATCGCCGACAGCGAGTTGTAGATGAAGTGCGGCGAGATCTGCGCCCGCAGCGCCCGCACCTCCGCCTCCACCAACCGCGTCCGCGACCGGTCCAGCTCGGCCAGCTCCAACTGCCCCGACGCCCACCGCGCGACCTCGTTGGTGGCCCGCACCAGCCCCGCCGACGCCTCCCGGCTGTACGCGGCCAGCACGCCCACCACCCGCCCCTCCACGGTCAGCGGCGCGAGCACCGCCGTGTGCACCGGGCAGTCCGGGGTGGAGCAGGTGATGTCGAACGCCCTGGTGCGGCCGGTGGCGAACACCTCCGCGGCCAGGTCCATCGCCTCGGCCGCGTGGTGCGCGCCCGCGCCCTCCCACGCCACCACCTCGGTCTCGTCGGTCAGTGCCAGCGCGGGCGTGCCCAGCAGCGTGCGCAGGTGCCTGACCGACTTCTTCGCCGCCTCCGGCACCAGCCCGGCGCGCAGCGGCGGCGCCGCCGACCACGCGGTGTGCAGCGTCTCGAAGGTGATCCGCTGCTCGTTGGTGAGGAAGTCGTTGCGGGCGCGGGAGGTCCGCCAGAGCGTGATCACCACGGCGGCACCCACCAGCAGCACCGCGCCCACCGTCCACACCGGCGTCACAAGCGGTCCTGGCTGCGCAGGCCCAGGTTCTCCGGCGCGTGCAAGCGCACCATCACGTGGTTCACCCCCGGCGGCACCCTGCGCGGCGTCAGCAGCGACACCGCGTACATCACGACGAACCCCAGCGGCACGGTCCACGCGGCGGGCCTGGCCAGGAACACGTCGTACCACGCGCCGCCGCTGCCGCTGATCGTCACCATGCCCGCGACCAGCGCGGGCACCCCGCCCGCGAGCATCCCGGCGACCGCGCCGACCGTGCTGATCCGGGTGCTCCAGATGCCCAGCACCAGCAGCGGGCACAGCGACGACGCGGCCACCGCGAACGCCAGCCCCACCATGTCCGCCACCGGCACCTTGCCCACCAGCCACGTCATGCCCAGCGGCACCAGCACGGCGGGCACCGTGGCCCACCGGAACCCGCGCACCCCGCGCAACCGCAGCACGTCCCGGCTCAGCACGCCCGCCAGCGACACCATCAGCCCCGACGAGGTGGACAGGAACGCGGCGAAGGCGCCGCCCGCCACCAGCGCGCCCAGCAGCTGCCCGCCGAGCCCGTCGACGACCCGGCTGGGCAGCACCAGCACCACCGCGTCGGTGTCGCCGGTCATCAGCAGCTCCGGCGTGTAGAGCCGGCCCAGCGCCCCGTAGATCGGCGGCACCAGGTAGAACACGCCCAGCA
Source organism: Saccharothrix syringae (assembly GCF_009498035.1). NCBI lineage: Bacteria > Bacillati > Actinomycetota > Actinomycetes > Pseudonocardiales > Pseudonocardiaceae > Saccharothrix > Saccharothrix syringae. The sequence goes on along the minus strand of NZ_CP034550.1, from coordinate 8,742,706 downwards.
GCGCCAGCACGATCAGCGTGGTCCGCCGCGCCGCGCGCCCGTTGGGGTTGGTGTAGAACCGGACGATCACGTGCGGCAGGCCCATGGTGCCCAGGAACGTGGCGATGATCAGCGAGTACACCGCGTACAGCGGGAACCGCTCGCCGCCGCGCATGGGCAGCGCCCACGTCTCGTCGGTGTTGACCGGGATCGTGCTCACGTGCGGCACGGCCGAGCCCGCCGGGAAGGTCAGCCGCGACCCGGCGGCCGCGGTGTGGTCGCCCTCGGCCAGCTCGCCGGCGCCGTCCACCCGCCGCCCGTCCACCACGCCCGCGCCCTCGTACGGCGTGGCCAGCGGCACCCGGAACGAGGTGGCGCTGTCGAAGGTCACCGTCGTGCGCTGGGTGAACTCGGGCAGCCGCGGCCCGCCGAGGTCCCGCGCGCCGTGCGCGTGCCAGGCCACCACCAGGAACACCACCGGCACCGCGATGGCGGTCAGCTTGAGCCAGTACTGGAAGGCTTGCACGAACGTGACGCTGCGCATCCCGCCGGAGGCCACGTTCAGCGTGACCACGACCGCCACCACCAGCGCGCCCGCCCAGTCCGGCGCGCCCGTGACCGTGTGCAGGGTCAGGCCCGCGCCCTGGAGCTGCGGCAGCAGGTACAGCCACCCGATGCCCAGCGCGAACACCGAGGCCACCGCCCGCACGGTCGGCGAGGCGAAGCGGGCCTCGGCGAAGTCCGGCAGCGTGTACGCGCCGCTGCGCCGCAGGGGCGCGGCGACCAGCGCGAGCAGCACCAGGTAGCCCGCGGTGTAGCCGACCGGGAACCACAGCATGTCCGGCCCGTGCGCGAAGATCAGGCCCGCGATGCCCACGAACGAGGCGGCCGACAGGTACTCGCCGCCGATGGCCGAGGCGTTCCACCACGGCGAGACCGTCCGCGAGGCCACGAAGAAGTCCGAGGTGGTGCGGGAGATCCGCAGCCCGTAGGTGCCCACCAGCACCGTGCCGATCGCCACCGCCAGCACCGCGATGACGCCGTAGGTGCTGCTCACGACCTCTCCACCAGCTCGGCGAACTCGCGCTCGCCCCGCTCGGCCTGCCGCACGTAGAACCAGCCCGCCAGCACGAACACCGGGAACACCAGCACGCCCAGCAGCAGCCACGGCAGCGGCAGGCCCAGCAGCCGCTGGGTGCCCACCGACGGCACGAGGGTGAACACCAGCGGCAGCGCCGCCACGCTCCCGCACACCACCGCGCACAGCAGCAGCCCGAGCCGCCGCTGGGTGCGGATCAGCGACCGCATGTAGACCGCGCCCAGCTCGCTCTGCTCGTCGATCTCCCGCGAGGCGGGGTACGGGCGGGGCGCGCGCGGCGCGCGGGTGCGCGGGCTGGTCACCACCACGCGCTGGCGCGGCGGCTGGGGGCCGGTGACCACCACGCGCTGGCGCGGCGGCTGCGCCCCGGTCACGACGGTTGCCGGTTGCGGCGCACCAGCAGCTGGCGCAGGTGCCGGGCGTGCCGCCGGCTGACCGGCAGCACCGCGCCGCCGATGTTGACGCTGAGGTGGCCGTCCTCCAGGCGCAGCTCGTCGATGTGGCCGAGCGAGACCAGGTGGCTGCGGTGGATGCGCACGAACCCGGCCGACCGCCAGCGCTCCTCCAGCCCGTTGAGCGCGGCGCGCACCAGCCCGCTGCCGGTGGCGGTGTGCAGGCGGGCGTAGTCGCCGTGCGCCTCCACGTAGCGGATGTCGGCCAGCCGGATGAACCGGGTGATGCCGCCCAGCTCCACCGGGATGACCTCGTCGCCCACGTCCGGCGCCTTCTCGGCGGGCGCCGCGGCGGCGGGTTCGGGGGTCTTGGAGTCCAGCACCTCGTGCACGATCCGGTGCACCGACTCGGCCAGCCGCTCCGCCCGGACCGGCTTGAGCAGGTAGTCCAGCGCCTTGAGCTCGAACGCCTCGACCGCGGGCTCCTGGTGCGCGGTCACGAACACGATCGGGGGAGGCTGGGCGAACCGGGACAGCACCCGGGCCAGGTCCAGCCCGTCCAGGCCGGGCATCCGGATGTCCAGGAACACCGCGTCCACCGGCTGCCCGGCGTCCATGGCGCGGTGCAGCGTGCGCAACGCCTTGGTCGCGTCCGTCACCGCCTCCACGTGGCCGACGCGCGGGTCGGAGCGCAGCAGGTAGACGAGGTCCTCCAGGGCGGGCGCCTCGTCGTCCACCGCGAGCACCCGCAGTGCCCGCTCCAGCGCCCCGCGGCGCTCCGGGCCCTCGCAGAGGGGACAGGGGAGTCCTGAGGTCATCGGCTTCCAATGCGTGCGGTCGACGGCGTCGGCGATTAGACCATTGGTCGCCCATCCTCGCCCCTGGGGGTGGCCAAGGGCAACGACCGCCGCGCGGCCGCCGCGTCACCCAGCGTGACCTCCAGCTCCAGGAACGCCTCCTCGGCCCGCCGCGCGGCCAGCGACACCGAGGCCGCCGCCGCGCTGCCGACGAGCCGCCGGGTCGGTTCCTGCAGGCCGCGCACCACCTCGGAGAAGTGGTTGGCCAGCCGGGCCAGCTCGGTGAGCGCCGAGACCAGCTCGGCGGACGTCCCGGGTGGACCTTCGGCGATCCGCGCCAGCCCGACGTGCGGATCGGAAGTCATGCGGTCCCCCAGTTGCGCTCCAGCGGTGTTCCGGAACCCGATGCTCGCGCCGGTGGCGTGGGAGGTCAACGACCTGGTGGAGTGGTCTTGATTGGTGTGGTGGACGACACGGGTCCACGGGGGACCGGTGCCCGACCCGGCCCGCTCGCCCGCGGTCACGCCAGGTCGGCTCCGCGGGCACTCGCGCGGATCGCAGGGCCTTCTCCCGCCGCCCGCGGTCACGCCAGGTCGGCCAGCGCGGTCGCGGCCACCTGCTCGAAGAAGCCGAAGCCGCCGCGCCCGGCCAGCTCCGCGACCACCCGCGCGGACCGCAGGGCCTCCTCCCGCCGCCCGACCGAGGCCAGCACCCGCACCAGGTGCGCGTGCGCCTGGACCACCCCGAACAGGTACTCGGCGGCCGTCGCCAGCTCCAGCGCCCGCAGGTGCGCGGCCTCGGCGCGGGCCGGTTCGCCCAGGTGCCGCAGGACCAGGCCCAGGGCGTTGTGCACCTCCGCCTCGATCCGCGGGCAGCCGCCCAGCTCGTGCACCTGCGCCAGGGCCCGCTGGGCGGTCCGCAGCGCCTCGGCGTGCTCCCCGCCCAGGCACAGCGCCACGGCCAGGTGCGCGGTCGCCTCGGCCCGCGAGTGCCGCACCCCGGTCCGGTACCAGGCGGCTTCGGCGTGGCGCAGCAGGTCGACCGCGCCCGCGTGGTCGCCCAGCAGCGTGCGGCAGCGCGCCAGCACGCTCGCGCACGTCGCCTCCACGTTGGTCCCCTCGGCGGTGCGGGCCAGGGCCAGGCCCTCGGCCAGCAGCTCCGCCGCGCCCGCCGCGTCGCCGCGCATCAGCAGCACCGCGCCGTGCCCGGCCAGCACCCCGATCCGCACGTGCGGCGGCGCCCAGTCCTCGTCCACCAGGGTCGCCATCCGGTCGAACGAGGCGGCCGCGGCGTCGAGGTCGCCCAGTTCCATGTGGACCACGCCCGCCAGGCCCGAGTGCAGCCACGCCAGCAGGCCGGCCGGGCGGGCCGCCGCCAGGTGCCGCAGCGCCACCCGCGGGTTGCCCAGGTTGCGGTGCTCGGTGGCCAGCCAGATGAGCATGGACGCCTCCGCGTCCCGGTCGCCCTCCGCGCGGGCCGCGCCCAGCGCCGCGTCGATGGCGTGCAGGAACTCCACGTGGTGGCCGTGCGAGCCGAAGTACCCGCTCACCGCGCTGATCAGCCGCCACGACAGCGCGCGCGGGCCGTGCGCGGCGCAGTGCTCGGTCGCGGCCAGCACGCTGGGCCGCTCGGCCGCCAGCCACGCCCGCGCGGCCCCCGGCGACAGCCGCGGCGGCCCGGACGTGCCCAGCTCGGGGTAGAGCACGTCCCCGACCTCGACCGCGGTGCGCAGGTACCAGTCGAACAGGCGCCGCCGCGCCGCGCCGACGTCCTCGCCCGCCGCCGCGGCCCGGTCGGCGGCGTAGTCCTGGAGCAGGTCGTGCAGGGCGAACCGGTCCGCGCCGACCCGCTGCACCAGGTGCGCCGACGCCAGGTCGTCGAGCAGCCGCCGCGCCGCCCCCTCGGGCACCTCCAGCAGCGCCGCCGCGCCCGCCGCGCCGAAGTCCGGCCCCGGCAGCACGGCCGCCAGCCGGAACAGCCGCGCCGCGGCGGGCGTGAGCGCCGCGTAGGACAGGTCGAAGGCGCGCCGGACCGCGGCGGTGTCGTCGTTGTCCACGGCCAGCGCCGCGAGCCGGTCGCCGCCGCGCAGCTCCGCCACGTAGGAGGCGACGTCCACGTGCGGCGACCCGACCAGGTTGCCCAGCGCGATCCGCAGCGCCAGCGGCAGGTACCCGCACAGCCGCGCCAGCTCGGCCAGCGCGTCGAACTGCGCCACCGCCACCTCCGGCCCGAGCGTGCGCGCCAGCAGCTTCCACGCCTCCTCGGCGCGCAGCACGTCCAGCCGCACGGTCGTCGCGCGCAGCGTCCCGCGCGGCTCTATGCGGCTGGTGACCAGCACGGAGCACCCCGAGCCGCCGGGCGCGCCCGGCGCGGTGGGCAGCAGCGGCAGCACCTGCTCCGCCGACGCCGCGTTGTCCAGCGTGATCAGCACCCGCCGCCCGCGCAGCCGGGCCCGGTAGCCGCGCACCAGCTCCCGCTCGTCCACCGGGATGTGGTCGGCCCGCACGCCCATGGCCCGCAGGAACCGCGCCAGCACCGCCGAGGTGGGCAGCGGCGGGGACGTGGAGTGCCCGCGCAGGTCCACGTACAGCTGGCCGTCGGGGTAGCGGTCGCGCACCGCGTGCGCCACCGACACGGCCAGCGCCGTCTTGCCCACGCCCGGCGGCCCGCACACCACCACGGTCGCCCCCGACCGGGTGAGCAGGTCCGTCACCCGCACCAGCTCGGCCGCGCGGCCCACGAAGTTGCCCACCGGCGCGGGCAGCTGCGACACCGGCGCCCACGCGGCCGCCGCCGGCCGGTGCAGGGCCGGGTCGCCGGTGAGGATCGCCCGGTGCACCGCGCGCATCGAGTCTCCCGGGTCCACGCCCAGCTCCCGCGCCAGCACCGTGGCGCCCTGCCGGTAGGCGTCCAGCGCGTCGGCCTGCCGGTCCGCCCGGTACAGCGCCACCATCAGCTGCGACCAGAACCGCTCGCGCAGCGGGTGCTGCGCGGTCAGCCTGCGCAGGTCGGCCACCACCTCGTCGCACCGGCCCAGCAGCAGCTTGACGTCCACCAGCTCCGCGGTCACCCGCAACCGCCGCTCGACCAGGTTCGGCGCCTCGACCTCCTGCAACGACGGCGAGGGCACGTCGGCCAGCGGCGCGCCGCGCCAGCACCCCAGCGCCCGCTCGTACACCGGCAGCGCCGCCGCGAGGTCGCCGTCCCGGACCAGCGCCGCGCCCCGCTCGGCCAGCGCGTCGAACCGGTGCAGGTCCAGCGCGTCGGGCGGCAGGTCGATCCGGTAGCCGCTGGAGGTGGTGCGGATCAGCGCGGGTTCGCCGAGCGCGCGCCGCAGGCGCATCACGTACACCGGCAGCGTCCGCCCGGCCCGGTCCGGCGGCGCCTCGCCCCACACCCGGCGGATCAGCTCGCCCGCGGGCACCGACCGGTTCGCGCCCAGCAGCAGCGCGGCCAGGACGATGCGGTGCTTGGCGGCGGTGACCTGGACGGCCCGGCCGTCGCGGCGGACCACCAGGGACCCCAGCACGCCGAACTCGTCCCGCGACAGGGTCAACCGCCTCCGATCCTCGTCCGACCCGACCATGCTGGTACCCCGGCCGGTGCCGGAGTACCACCGGATGGCCCCGGACTAGAGCCGGCCCACCTCGGTGACCCGGACCGCGGCCGTGCCGGTCTCGTCGGACTCGGCCAGGTCGACCTCGGCGGTGAAGCCCCAGTCGTGGTCGCCGGCGGGGTCGTCGAAGATCTGCCGCACCACCCAGCGACCAGGCTCCTCGGTGATCACCAGCATGGCCGGGCCGCGCGCGTTCGGGCCGGTGCCGATCTCGCCGTGCTCCTCGAAGTACGGCTCCAGCGCGTCCCGCCAGTCCTCGGCGGACCAGCCCGCGTCGCCGTCGAGCTGCCCCAGCTCGTGGTAGTTGCGCCGGGCGGCCAGCTCGACGCGCCGGAACAGCGCGTTGCGCACCAGCACGCGGAACGCGCGCACGTTGCGGGTGACCGCGGGCGGCGCCTCGGCCAGCGCCGCCTCGGCCTCCTCGCCGGGGTTGCGCAGCTTCTCCCACTCGTCGAGCAGGCTGGAGTCGACCTGGCGGACCAGCTCGCCCAGCCACTCCTGGAGGTCGCTCAGCTCCTCGGTCTTGGCGTCCTCGGGCACGGTCTGCCGCAGCGCCTTGTACGCGTCGGCCAGGTACCGCAGCACCAGGCCCTCGGAGCGGGCCAGCTGGTAGTACGAGACGTACTCGGCGAAGGTCATCGACCGCTCGAACATGTCGCGGACCACCGACTTGGGCGACAGGTGGTGGTCGGCGACCCACGGGTGCCCGCGCCGGTAGGTGGTGAACGCGGCCTCCAGCAGCTCGGCCAGCGGCTTCGGGTACGTCACCTCCTCCAGCAGCGCCATCCGCTCGTCGTACTCGATGCCCTCGGACTTCATCGCGCCGATGGCCTCGCCGCGCGCCTTGTGCTCCTGCGCGGACAGCACCTGGCGCGGGTCGTCCAGGGTGGACTCGACCACCGAGAGCACGTCGAGCGGGTAGGACGGCGACTCGCGGTCCAGCAGCTCGATCGCGGCCAGCGCGAACGGCGACAGCGGCTGGTTGAGCGCGAAGTTCACCTGGAGGTCCACGGTGAGCCGGATGTCGTCGCCCTGCCGCTCCACCACGCCCGCGGCCAGCAGCCCCCGGTACATGGAGATGGCGCGCAGGACGTGCCTGCGCTGCGCGGGCCGGTCCTCGTGGTTGTCCTCCAGCAGGTGCCGCATCGCGGCGAACGCGTTGCCGGGGCGGCCGATGACGTTGAGCAGCATGGCGTGGCTGACCTGGAAGCTGGAGGTCAGCGGTTCCGGCTCGGCGTTCTTGAGCCGCTCGAAGGTCTGGTCGCTCCAGGACACGAAGCCCTCGGGCGCCTTCTTGCGCACCACCTTGCGCCGCTTCTTCGGGTCGTCGCCCGCCTTGGCCAGCGCCTTCTCGTTCTCCACCACGTGGTCCGGCGCCTGCACCACCACCGTGCCCACGGTGTCATAGCCGGCGCGGCCCGCCCGGCCCGCGATCTGGTGGAACTCCCGCGCCTTGAGGTGGCGGGTGCGCTGGCCGTCGTACTTGGACAGGGCGGTGAACACCACCGTGCGGATGGGCACGTTGATGCCCACGCCCAGGGTGTCGGTGCCGCAGATCACCTTCAGCAGGCCGGCCTGCGCGAGCTGCTCCACCAGGCGCCGGTACTTCGGCAGCATGCCCGCGTGGTGCACGCCGATGCCGTGCCGCACCAGCCGGGACAGCGTCTTGCCGAACCCCGAGGTGAACCGGAACCGGCCGATCATCCGCGCGATGTCGTCCTTCTCCGCGCGCGTGGCCACGTTGACCGACATCAGCGACTGGGCGCGCTCCAGGGCGGACGCCTGGGTGAAGTGCACCACGTAGATCGGGGCCTCGCGGCCGTGCAGCAGCTCCTCGATCGTCTCGTGCAGCGGCGTGGTGACGTACTGGAAGTGCAGCGGCACCGGGCGCTCGGCCGAGCGGACCGTGGTGGTGGCCCGGCCGGTGCGGCGGGTGAGGTCCTTCTCGAAGAAGGTGACGTCGCCCAGGGTGGCCGACATCAGCAGGAACTGCGCCTGCGGCAGCTCGATCAGGGGCACCTGCCAGGCCCAGCCCCGGTCCGGCTCGGAGTAGAAGTGGAACTCGTCCATGACGACCTGGCCGACGTCGGCCCGCGCGCCGTCGCGCAGCGCGATGTTGGCCAGGATCTCGGCCGTGCAGCAGATGATCGGCGCGGTCTCGTTGACGCTCGCGTCGCCGGTCATCATGCCGACGTTCTCCGCGCCGAAGGTGTCGATGAGCGCGAAGAACTTCTCCGACACCAGGGCCTTGATGGGCGCGGTGTAGAAGGTGCGCTTGCCCTCGGCCAGGGCGGCGAAGTGCGCGCCGGTGGCGACCAGCGACTTGCCGGAGCCGGTGGGCGTGCTGAGGATGACGTTCGAGCCGGAGACGATCTCGATCAGCGCCTCCTGCTGCGCCGGGTACAGCGACAGCCCCCGGTCGGCCGCCCACTCGGCGAACGCGTCGAAGAGGAGGTCGGGGTCGGGGGAGGGCGGCAGCCGGTCGGTGAGAGTCATCGCAGGCAGAGCATAGTGGCAATGCCCGGAGGGGTGACGGGTCGCGCCCGCTGCTCCGAGTGGCCGCCGGTGCGGGCCCGGCTTACCGTGGTCCGGCGCCCGTCTCCCCGGCCCTAGGGACTCCCATGATCGTCGTCACCGGTGCCACCGGCAAGCTCGGCCGGCTGGTCGTCAACGCCCTGCTGGAGCGCGGGGCGGAGGTCGTCGCGGCGGTCCGCGACCCGGGTCGGGCGCGGGACCTGGCCGATCGGGGCGTCGAGGTCCGCGAGGCCGACTACGACCGGCCGGGGACCCTCGGCCCCGCGTTCGACGGTGCGGGGCAGGTGCTGTTGATCTCGGGCAGCGAGGTCGGCAGGCGCGTGCCGCAGCACTGGGCCGCCGTGGACGCCGCCAAGACCGCCGGGGTGCGGCTGCTGGCGTACACCAGCGTGCTGCACGCCGACACGTCCACGGCCGTGGTCGCGCCCGAGCACCGGGCCACCGAGGAGTACGTGCGCGCGTCGGGCGTGCCGTTCGCGTTCCTGCGCAACGGTTGGTACAACGAGAACTACGAGGCGGTGGTCCGGGAGTCGCTGACCACCGGCGTGATCCCCGGCGCGGCCCACGACGGGCGCGTCGCCTCGGCCGCCCGGGCCGACTACGCCGAGGCCGCGGCCGTCGTGCTGACCGGCGAGGGGCACGAGGGGGCGGTGCACGAGCTGTCCGGTGACGTGGCGTGGACCATGGCCGAGTTGGCGGCGCTGGTGACCGAGGTGTCCGGCACGGAGGTCGTCTACCACGACATGGAGGCCGTCCAGTACGCCCGCACGCTCGTCGGGGGCGGGGTGCCCGAGGTGGTCGCGCGGACGGTGGCGCGGATGGACACCGACATCGCCGAGGGGTTGCTCGCCGACGTGACCGGGGAGTTGGCGCGGCTGATCGGGCGGCCCACCACGCCGATGCGGGAGACGGTGCTCGCCGCGGTCAAGCGCTGACCGCCCCGGCCCGTTTTCACCCCGGCCCAGGCCAGTACCACCCAGCCCAGCGCCGCCCAGGCCAGCACCGCCCGCCCAGGCCAGCGCCGCCCGCCCAGCCCAGCGCCGCTCGGCCCGGCTCCGCCTCCGCCCGCTCGGCCCGGCTCCGCCCCGCCCGGCTCAGGCCGGCCTCGCCTGGCCTAGCCCGCCCAGCCTGACCCAGCCCAGCCCAGCACCGCCTCGCCCGGCCCCGCCTGGCCCGGTTAACCCGACAAACAGCCCAAAACCCTCCCGTCACCCCCTCGTCCGCCTCCCCGCACACCTCTCGCACACCTCCCGCACATCCTTCGTTGTTGCCGCCCGCTGGCCACAGCTCAACCCTGGCAACTAGCGTGGGCTCGTGACCCAACCGCTAGCCATGCACATGAGCGACGGCCTGCTGAACGCCCCGACCTCGTTGCTGTTCGTGGCGGTCGCCGTGGCCGGGGTCGGCCTCGCGCTGGCCAAGGCCCGCGGCGACCTCGACGACCGCACCGCGCCGATGGCCGGCCTGGTGGCAGCCTTCGTGTTCGCCACCCAGATGCTCAACTTCCCGGTCCTCCCCGGCGTCAGCGGCCACCTGCTGGGCGGCGCGCTGGCCGCGATCCTGGTCGGCCCCTGGGTCGGCGCCCTGTGCGTGTCGGTGGTGCTGGTCGTGCAGTCGCTGTTCTTCGCCGACGGCGGGGTCACCGCGCTCGGCGCGAACATCACCAACATGGCCCTGATCGGCACGGCCGCCGGCTACCTGACCGCGCTGGCGCTGCGCCGGTTCGCCACCCGCAACAAGGGCGCGCTGGCCGCGGTCGCCTTCACCTCGGCCCTGGTCAACACCGTGCTCGCCTCGGCGGGCTTCGTGCTGGAGTACGCCATCGGCGGCCAGGGCGGTGTCGCCCTCGGCACGGTCGCCGCCGCGGTGCTGGGCGTGCACGTGCTGATCGGCGTGGGCGAGGGCCTGATCACGGCGGTGACCGTGACCGCGGTGGCCGCCGCCCGGCCGGACCTGGTCCACCTGCTGCGCGGCGTGCCGCGGGAACTGGAGCTGCGGTCGTGAACAAGCGCTTCTTCGCCTGGTTCGCGCTGGTCAGCCTGGTGCTGGCGGGCGTGGCCTCCTACTTCGCCAGCTCGGACCCGGACGGGCTGGACCACGTCACCACCGAGCACGGCATCGCCGAGCACGCCGCGGACCACCCGCTGGCCGGCTGGCCGCTGGCCGACTACGCGCTGGGCGGCGACGACCGGTTCACCGGGGTGGCGGGCGTGATCGGCGTGGTGCTGACGCTGGCCGCCGCGGCCGGTCTGTTCCGGCTGCTGCGCAAGCGCCCCTCCGCCAAGTGATCCTGCACCGGCCGGGCGACTCGCCGGTCCACCGGCTGGCCCCGCAGGCGAAGATCGTCGCCGCGGTGGTGGCCGTGCTGTGCGTGGTGGCCACGCCGCGCGAGGCGTTCTGGGCGTTCGGCTTCTACCTGCTCGCGCTGGTCGCGGTGTGGGCGGTGGCGCGCGTACCGCCGGGCTGGTTCGCGGCCCGCTCGGTCATCGAGCTGCCGTTCGTGCTGCTGGCCCTCGCCCTGCCGTTCACCGGCGCGGGGGAGCGGGTCGACGTGCTGGGCGTGCCGGTGTCGGTGGAGGGCGCGCTGGCCGGGTGGAACATCCTGGCCAAGGGCACGCTCGGCCTGCTGACCTCGCTGACCCTGGCCGCGACCACCGCGCCGCACGACGTGCTGCTGGGCCTGCGCCGGCTGCGGGTGCCCGCGGTGCTGGTCACCATCGCCACGCTGATGCTCCGCTACGTCGAGGTCATCGCGGCCGAGGCGCGGCGGATGCGGGTGGCGCGCGTCTCCCGCGGCGACGACCCGCGGTTCCTGTGGCAGCTCGGCGCGACCGCGCGCGGTGTCGGCGCCCTGTTCATCCGCTCCTACGAACGAGGCGAGAGGGTGCACCTGGCGATGGTGTCGCGGGGGTGGACGGGCCGGGCGCCCGGCGACGAGGTGCGGGCGCCGCTGCCCGAGAGGTCGGCGCCCGCGCTGGTGGTGGAGCGGCTGGCCTACGCCTACCCGGACGGCCACCAGGCCCTGTTCGGGATCGACCTGACCGTCCGGCGGGGCGAGCGGGTCGCGGTCCTGGGGCCCAACGGCGCGGGCAAGACGACGTTCGCGCTGCACCTCAACGGGGTGCTCGGCGGCGGCTCGGGCCGGGTCGAGGTGGCCGGCCTGCCGGTGGACGCGGCGAACCTGCGGGAGATCAGGCGCCGCGTCGGCGTGGTCTTCCAGGACCCGGACGACCAGCTGTTCATGCCCACGGTCCGGCAGGACGTGGCGTTCGGCCCGACCAACTTCGGGCTGCGCGGCGCGGAGCTGGACCGACGGGTCGACGAGGCCCTGGCCGCGGTCGGCATGACCGCGTTCGCCGACCGGTCGCCGCTGCACCTGTCCGGCGGGCAGCGCCGCCGCGTGGCACTGGCCGGCGTGCTGGCCTGCGACCCCGAGGTGCTGGTGCTCGACGAGCCCTCGGCGAACCTGGAACCGGTGGCCCGCCGAGAGCTGGCCGAGGTGCTGCTGCGGTTGGACCGCACCACGCTGATGGTCACCCACGACCTGCCGTACGCCTTGCAGCTCTGCCCCCGCAGCGTGCTGGTCGACGGCGGCGTGGTCGTGGCCGACCGCCCCACGCGGGAGCTCCTGGCCGACGCCGAGCTGCTGGCCCGGCACCGGCTGGAGCTCCCGTTCGGCTTCCGCCTGGACTAGCCCGGGATCAGGGGCTGGTGCAGGTCACCGTGGGCAGCGAGTTGGTGCCGGAGTAGCTGGCGGTGAAGCCGAACTTCACCGAGCTCTCGGGCGCCACCGTGCGGTTCCAGTCCACGTTCTTGACCACGACTTCCGCCCCGGAGCCGGACCGCACGCCGTTCCAGACGCTGTTGACGGTCTGGCCGTTGGCGTAGGTCCACCTCGCGGTCCAGCCGTTGTAGGCGCTGGTGCTGTGGTTCATGACCTCGACCTCGCCCTGGAAGCCGCCCGACCAGGAGCTGGTGATCTTGTAGATCGCCATGCAGTTCGGGTCACCGGGCTGGTTCGACGTCGAGGTGGTCGTCGTCGTGGACGTCGTGGTGCTGGTGGAGGTGCTGGTCGTGGTGGAGGTGGTGGTCGTGGTGGTGTTGCCGCCGCGACCGACGCCGGTCACCTCGCCGTTGCCGCCGTCGAACACGACGTCGGAGCAGTTGTAGAAGGTCTCCTGGCTGTCCGAGCGGGTCCACACCGAGTAGATGATGTGGCGGCCCGACTTGCCGGCCGGCAGGTTGGCGTTCCAGTAGTACTGGCCGTCCACGGTGCCCACCGAACCGCTCGACGGCGGGTTGGTGACGCTGTGGAACGGCGTGCTCTCCAGGTCGTCCCAGGCCAGCGCGCGGGTCGGGCTCCAGCTGTCCTTGGTGACGTAGAGGTGGAACGTGCCGGGGTGGGCGGCCCACATGTTGTACGACCAGCGGAAGTTGGCGCCCGCGGTCAGGTGGGTCACGGGGTAGTCGTTCCGGGCGATGTCGAACCCGGAGTAGGTGGCGTTGCCGCCGCTGCACAGCTTGCCGTCCGGGATGAAGCCGCGCGTCCGGCCGCCGCCGTCGGAGCGCAGCACGCCGAACCAGTTGTAGAGGGAGTTGGTCCCGCCGGCGCTCACCGCGGCCGAGCACGCGGGGTTCACCGGCTGGATGTTCCCGGTCGGGGTCAGGCCGTCCTGCCAGCACAGGAACGTCCGACTGCCCGGCTTCATCATGGCGCCGTGCGCGGACGCGGTGGGCGCGCCGACCACGTTCACGAGCACCGAGACCAACACACCAGCCACGCCGGCCGCCGCCAGGGCGACCCATCGTCGGGCCTTCACGTCGTCCACCTCCTCATTGAGGTCTGGGAACGCTCCCAGGAAACGGACAGACTGTAGCCGTGATCGCATCGGTCTGTGAATCTTCGGCTACCCAGTGCATCCGAGTGGCCCTGTCAGACCACCCTTTCGGGCTTATCCCGCTACACCCGGACGTGTGCACGCTTCCTGGGAGCCCTCCCAGGGCGAACGGGGCCGGGCGGGTGGCCCGCGGGGTGCCCCGGGTAGCCGGGCGGGGGTGAGGGGTGGCGGGGCAGCCGGCGCAGCACCCGGTGCGCCAGGGCGGTGCGGCGCTCCGGCGGGGCGATCAGCACCGAGGCCGCGGCGAGCGACACCAGCAGGGTGACCGTGCCCGCGAGCACCAGCGTCTCCGGCGCGCCCACGCGCTCGCACAGCCAGCCCAGCAGGGGCGCGCCCACGGCGCCCGCCGCCGCGCCGACCGAGGAGTTCACCGCCAGCAGCCGCCCGCGCATTGCCTCGGCGGTGTCGAGCTGGACCCGCGTGCTCATCGTGGTGTCGATGACCACCGCGCCCGCCGCGATCGGCAGCAGCACCAGGGCGAACCCGAGCGCGCCCGGCACGATCCCGGCGACCGCCTGGAGCAGGCTCGTCCCGCACGCGACCACCAGCAGCAGCCGCACGGTCAGGGTGCGGCGCGCGGCTGCGGCGAGCCCGCCCAGCACGGTGCCCACCGCGAACACCGTCGACAGCAGCCCGTACGCGGTGGCGTCGGGGCTCATCGCGGCCATCGTGACCTGGTAGTTGCGGCCCAGGCCGGACAGCGCGAAGCCGAGCGCGAACAGCACGAGCAGCCGCCCGCTGCCCAGCACGTACCGCAGGCCCGCGGCCACGCCCGCCCGGTCGGCCGGGCCGCGCCCCAGCGGGTGCAGCTCGTCCCGGCGCACCGCCAGCACGGCCGCGACCACGGCCAGGAAGCTGACCGAGTTGACCAGGAACAGCGCGGGCGAGCCGAGCGCGGCGGCCAGCACGGCCGCGCCGCTCATGCCCAGGATGCGGCCGGTGGAGCTGAGCACCGAGCCCAGCGCCACGGCGTTGCCCAGGTCCTCCCGGGCCACCACCTGGCCGCCGAACCGGCCCAGCGCCGGCACGTCGAACACCGACACCAGGCCGGAGGCGCAGGTCAGCGCGAACACCAGGGCCATCGGCGCGTGCCGCCACACCACCAGCGCCAGCAGGGCGGCCAGCACGGCGTGCAGCACCTGGCAGACCAGGATGACCCGGCGCACCGGGAGCCGGTCGGCCAGCGACCCCGCCCACGGGCCGAGCAGGACCGAGGGCAGGGCGCCGAGCAGCACCGAGAGCCCGACGGAGGTGGCCGAACCCGTGCGTTCGAGCACCACCCAGTTGAGGCCGATCAACTGCATCCACGAGCCGGTCACCGAGATCAGGTCGGCGAACGCCCACAGGCGGTAGTTGCGGCCGCGCAACGCGCGGAACACCGTGAAGCTCCCTCGAAGACGATCCGGGGCCTCGACGTGCCCGTGCGAACGACGCCGTCCACACTAAACATGACTTTGCGTCATTTATGCAGGTTGATCAGGTGAAAACCGTCACGTAACGCGATCGGCGGCCAGCGCGGCCAGCCTCTCCAGCGCCTGGCCCAGGTACTCGTCGGTCAGTTCGTGGGCCTCGCCACCCACCGCGCCGGGGTGCTCGCCGCGCACGTCGAGGTGCAGCACCACGCGGCTGGAGCCCGGGCCGTCCTCGTCGACCTGGAGCCAGCCCGAGTAGCCGGCGCCCTCCAGGTCGCCCCACTCCAGCCGGCGCTGCTCGGGGACGGCGGCCAGGTAGCCCTCCGCCTCGTCGATCTCGTCGCCGATCGAGACCCGGCCGGTGACCCGCTCCGGGCCGCTCGACTCGACCTGCAGGCCGTCCGGCAGCCACGCCTCCATCGAGTTCACGTCCCGCGCGACGTCGAACACCGCCTGCGGGTCGACCGGAATCCTCTGCTCACGCTCGAACTCAGCCATGCCGCAGCCGTACCCCCGCCACGAGGGGGTTACACCGCCGCCGGGTGCCCCGCCCCGATCGTGGCCAGCTCCGCGCGGGCCCGGTGCGGGTCCACCGGCCGCATGCCGGCGTCCGCGCACCGGCGCACCACCGCCGGGTGCTCCCGCATCAGCCGCAGGCCCCGGCGCAGCAGCAGCGGCACCGGCTTGCGGGCCTCGGCCACGTCCCGGGCGAACCGGCGGGCGAACGTCACCACCGCGCCCGGCGCCAGCACCACCGCGTCGGCCAGCACGCCCGCCTCGCGGCACCCGGCCACCAGCCGGTCGGCGAACAGGCCCTCGGCGATGAACGGGCCCGGCGCGGTCAGCGTGCGGCAGCCGACCCGGCGGTCCTCGCCGATCGAGTACACCGGCGCCTCGACGGTGCCCGTGGTGGCCAGCTCGACCACGGCGGCCAGGGCGTCCTCGGTGTTCCAGGAGCCCTCGGCGTCCCAGTCGGGGCGGCCCGACTCGTCGCGCGGCAGCAGCGGGTCGTCGCCCTCGCGGTAGAAGTCGTCGAGCCGCAGGACGGGCCAGCCCAGGTGGGCGGCGAGGGTGGACTTCCCCGAACCGGAGGGACCGGCGAGCAGCACGGCGCGCGCGTGAACGGCAGGTGACGGCACGGGGTGCAATCCTCGCACACGCTTGTCCGAGCGTGCACCGCCGATGCTCCCGCTGTGCACCCCGCCTTGGTGCGCCGGGCGCCGGGCCCCACCATTGGCGCCATGGTCGTGAGGGTGCGCGGTGTCGAGCACGCCAAGCAGTTGCGCGAAGAGCTCGAACACGAGCGGGTCGCGGGGTACGTCGTGCCGCCGGAGGTCGGGAGGCCGACCGGGGCGGGCGCGGCCGGCGTCGTCGCCGAGGGCGGGGACCTGATCGAGATGGACCTGCCCGCGTTCACCGCGGCCGTGTCCGACCTCGACCGGCTGCACGCCGTGCTGACCGACCTGCTCGGGCGGGCCGACCGCGAGCTGGACCAGCCGCTGGGCGACGGCCGGGGCCCGGTCGCGCTGCACATGCGGCGGGCCTTCGGGCTGCGCGGCGGCGACCTGAGCGGCGGCGTGCGCCACGCGCTGCGGTCGTACCTGGACGAGCTGGAGGCGGTGCGCGCGTCGCTCCAGGGCGTGCGCGACGCCCAGCAGGCCCAGGACCAGCAGGTCGGACAGGCGTTGGGGCGGGCATGAGCGAGCGCAAGGGCGGCTTCTGGTCCGACTTCCACGACTACTCGGCGCGGACCCGCCGCCGCAACGAGCGGCGGGTGCGGCAGCGCGAGGCCAACCGGAAGCCGGAGAACTTCGGCAAGATCAACTGGCGCGCCTACACCCACCGGCAGCTGTGGGACATGGTCAAGTCGGCCGAGCCAGGGCGGATGGCCACCCGCACCTACGAGTGGAAGAAGCTGGCCGAGGAGGTCGACCAGGCGACCGCGGACGTGCGCCGGATCGTGCAGACCCTCGTGCTGTCCTGGCGCGGGCCCTCGGCCGTGGCCGCCGCGGAGTCCGCCTCGCGGCTCACCGAGTGGGGCGCGGACGCCTCGCAGCGCGCCTACCAGGTCGGCACCGGGCTCGACGCCTACACCTCGGCGGTGGAGGAGGCGGCCAGGGCCATGCCCGAGCCGGTGCACCCCGACGCCGAGCGGTGGTTCCGCGAGGGCTACGACGTGACCACGCTCGACGGCCCGCAGGGCGCGTACATGCTCAAGCAGCTCCTGGACGACCACATGCCGTCCAAGGAGGAGCAGAAGGCGGCCATGGAGCGGGCCGTGCGGGTCATGGACGAGTACGAGCACGCCAGCGGCGAGGTGAAGCGGGAGCTGCCGACGTTCGACGAGGCACCCGTGGTCGCCCAGCAGCCCTCCGCGGCGGTGTACGCCGGGCCGACCACGCCCCCGCAGGTCGTGCCGCCGCAGTACCCGCCGCCGGACTCCCGCGTCCCGGCCGACCCCCACCTCCCGCCGGGCCTGCCCCCGACCGGTCCCGACCCCGTGCCCCCGCCCGGTACGCGTCTCCCGGACGGCACCACCACGGCGGCGGCGGCCGGCAACCCCGGCTTCGGCACCCCTGGGTTCGGCCCCTCCGGCGGTTTCGGCGGTTTCGGCCCGACCGGCGGCGGCGCGCACGGCGTCCCCGGTGGCGGTCCCGGCGGCTTCGGCCCGCTCGGTTCCGGTCCGCTCGGTTCCGGTCCGCTCGGTTCCGGTCCGCTGGGCTCGGGCCAGCCCGGTCCCGGCGGCGCGTCGGGCGTGCTGGGCGCGGTGCCCGGCGGCGCGGCGGCACGCGGCGGGTTCGGCCCGGTCGCCGGCGCGGGCGGGCCCCAGGGCTTCGGCGTGTACCCGCCGGTGGCCCCGACCAACCGGGAGGAGGACGGCGAGCACCGCAACCGCTACGACCAGGGGCTGGACCTGCTCGACGACCTGCCGCCCGCGTACCCGCCGGTGCTCGGGGAATGAGCGGCGGCTACCAGGTCGACCCGGACGTGCTCACCGCCTTCGCCGCGCGCCTGGACGAGACCGCCGACGAGGTGCGGGCGGTGGCCTCGACCCTCGACGACCCCGTCGGCGACCTCGGCCCCGAGGGCGTCACCGAGGCGGTCGACCGCCTCATGGGCGAGTGGGCGCGGGCGCTGCGCGGCGCGGGCCTGGACGAGGTCGCGGACGGCCTGCGCGCGGCGGTCGGGGACTACCGCGACGCCGACGAGTGGCGCCGTGGCTGACTACCGGGGCCTCGGGTTCGACCCCACCCCCGGGCACGCGGGCGCGGTGGCCGCGGCGAGCGAGCGGTGCGCGGCGGGGTTCGCCGACCCCGGCCCGCCGCCGCGGGAGTGGACGGGTGCGGCGGCGGACGGGTTCGGGACCCGGTTGGAGGCGGTGGTGTCGGAGCTGACGGCGGTGCGGCGCGCGATGCGGGCGGCGGCCGAGGTCCTCGACGGCTGGGCCACCACGCTGCTGGGCAACCAGCGGCGCGCCGAGGAGCTGGACCGGCGCGCCCTGCGGTTGCGCCGCGCCCTGGCCGAGGCCGCCGACGAGGTCGACCACACCGGTGCCCTGGCCCGCTTCACCGCCGCCGACGCCGCCGCCCACGACGCGGCCGTGACCCGGCACGACGAGCTGCGGCGCCACCTGGACGAGGTGCTCGACGAGGCCAGGCTGCTGGAGCGCGACCACCGCGCGGAGGCCCGCCGGGTCGCCGAGCGGCTGCGCGCCGAGGAGCCGTCGACCGCCGTCGCCGACGCCCTGACCGGGTTCTCCGCGATCACCGCCGAACTGGCGTCCGTGCTGCTCGGACCGCCTCGACCGGCGGCCACCGCGGGTGCTGCGGCCGCCTTCCGGGCGGGCCTCGGGTGAGACTCGCTCCGGTACCGGGGGTGACCCCGGTGGCACTGGGCACGCCCGAACGCGCCGCCGCCGAGCTGCTGGCCGTGCTGGGCAGGCTCAAGGGCGTCCGCGACCCCGGGCTGGAGGTGTCCGCGACGCAGGCCGCGGAACTGGCCCACCGGCACGGCGCGGGCCTGCTGGCCGTGGTCGAGCACCCCGGCGCCGACCCGGCGCTGCTGGTCGCGGGCGTGGTGCCGGTCGACCGGCCCGCCGACCCCGCCGAACTCGGCTTCCACCTCGACGGCCCGGCGATCCGCGAGGTCACCAGGGGCGAGACCGCGACCGGCTACCCGGTGGTGATCGTGGAGCGCATCCCGGTCACCGGCCCCGGCGCCCAGCTCCAGGTCGTGGTGACCGACCCCGGCCACCCGCGGATTGCGGTGTTCACCCTGCACTCGCCCACCGGCCGCGGCTGGCTGGACGTGGCCGGCGTGGCGGGCCGCTTCGTCTCCGGCGTCGAGTTCGACCCCGTCGCGCCCGACCGCGCCACCGGCCGCGCCCCCGTCAGCGGGCGCGGAACTCGCTCGGCGTCAGGCCCACCACCTGGCGGAACGTCCGGGAGAAGTGGGCGGCGCTGACGAAACCGCAGTCCCGGGCGATCTCCCCGATCCCGCGGGCCGCCTTCGCCGGGTCCGACAGCAGCGCCCTGGCCCGGTCGATGCGCAGCCCCCGGATCCGCTCGGACACGCCCTGCCCGTCGTCGAACAGCTGGTAGAGCCTGCGGCGGGAGATGAACAGCGCCTCGGCGACCCGGTCCGCGCTCAGGCCCGGGTCGGCCAGGTGCTCGCGCATGTACTCCAGCGCCTCGCGCCTGCGCGCGGCCGGCGAGCCGACCCGGTCCAGCTCCGCCCGCAACGCGCTGCGCAGCACCAGCTCGGCCAACCCCAGCAGGTGGTGCGACAGCCCGTGCGGGTCCAGCACGTGCGCGGCGGCCAGCACGTGCGCCACCGCGCCGGAGAACACCGACCGCAGCGCCGCGTCCACCGGCACCGGCTGGAACATCAGCGGCTTCAGCTCGCCGAACCCGATGGTCAACCGCGCCTCGGCCACGGTCAGCATCACCACGCCCACCGGCAGCACGTGCAGCGAGCAATCGGGAAACCGAAGCGCGGCGCCCGTGCCCGGCACGCCCTTGGGCACGGTGCAGCGCAGCAGCAGCTGGATGTCCTCGGGCGCCGGCGCACCCCCGTTGAGCGCGGCTTTGGCGGCGGCGGCGCCGGAGGCCCGCACCGTCAGCACCCCGTCCGCGACGTCCACGCCCGGCAGCCTAACCACCGAACCGGGCCAACCAGCCCGCACGAGTTCGGGCCGGGCACTACCTTCTGGCGGCATGGCGCGACGTTCGGCGACCGGGGTGGTGCTGACCCACCTGGAGTTCGACCTGCTGTGGGAGGACCTGGGCACCGGGGACCTGCCCTACCCGCTGGAGGTCCCCTCGCACGGGGAGACCGAGGACGAGCGGGACGAGCTGGGCGGCCAGGTGCTGCGCACGCTCACCGAGGCGGGCCTGGCCGACGGCCACGAGGTCGCCACCGAGCTGGAGGACCTGTTCGGCCTGCTGGCCCACGGCGCGGTGTCCGTCGACGCCCTGGTGTTCCGCCCCACCCCGTGGCGGGTGCTGGCGCGGACCCGAGGCCCGCGCGGCGTGCTGGCCGTGCTCAACGACCGGGAGGTGGCCCTGGAGCCCGTCACCGACCTGGTCGCCCCGATCGCCCGGGTCATCGGCGACGCGCCACCCGGCCCCGGCGAGCCGGTCACCCTGCCCAGGCAGGTCTTCTCCGCCGCCGTGGACGCCTACGCCGAGTCCGGCCACGCCGCCATGGAGCGGGTCCTGACCCGCGCCGGCGTCACCGGCCGCGCCACCAGGCCCATCACCACCCTGGTCGACTCCCCGCGCCAGGCCGCCGGCCAACTGGCCGCCACCGGCCCCACCGGCCGCTCCCGCATCCTCAGCTGGACCGACACCGCCGCTGGCCGCTACGCCATGTCCACCGACGACGCCGACTGGCTGCGCATCTCCCCGGCCGACACCCCCTGGCTAACCCGCCACCTCACAACCCTCCTCACTTCAGTAACCACCTAACCCACGCGTGTCCTCCACCCAGACACGCACGAACGTAGAACTCACCACCCCGGAACGTTCGACACGACGGTCCCGAACGTTCGACTCGCGCGTCCCGAACGCATGACACGCGGTGTCTGAACGCATGACACGCCGGGTGGGAGCGCTCTCACTCGGCGTGTCATGCGTTCGAGTCGGGCGTGTCATGCGTTCGAGGTGCGCGAGTCGAACGTTCCGGGCGGTCGTGTCGAACGTTCGGAGGGGGTGAGTTCTACGTTCGGGAGCGGTCAGGCGCGGGGGAGGGGGTGAGCAGGTCGGCGGGGACGAGTTCGCCGACCGCCGCCACGCCCTCGGTCACCGCGTCCGCCGCGGCGCGGTCCACCAGGTCGCGCACCACGCCGGCCAGCTCCTCGGGCCGCATGGTCAGCGACTCGCGCGAGAACGACAGGTCCACCAGCTTGCCGTGCAGGTCGACCACCACCGCCACACCCCGCCCCGACGCACCGCGCCGGATCGCGTCCAACCGCTCACCGAGCCCCATCACACCCGCCACGTCCCGGGAGTCGTGTCCTCGACCGACTCGGCCATCCGCTCCTCCACGCCCAACCCCAGCGCGCTCACGTCACCCACGGCGTGCCGGACGCGCGCATTCGCCCGCGCCGTCGCCGCGTCGACCAGCGCCAGCACCGCCTTCGCCAGCCCGGCCTGCCCCAACCGCAGCGACCGCCGGTCCAGCACCAGGTCCCGCAACCCGCCGCCGGGCCCGGCCTCGACCGAGACCCCGTTGTCCGGGTCCTGCGCGCGTGCCGTGATCACGGGTGCACCCCTCCGTAGAACGTGGCCGAGCTGAGCCGGTGCGTGTTGCGCCGCACCGAGTCACCGGAGTTGCCCTCGATCAACGTCACCACGCCACCGGAGACCTTCTCCACGATCCCGATGTGCCTGCTGGTCGCCGGGCTGCTCGGCCCGGTCCCGAACAGCAGCACGTCACCCGGCCGCACGGCGCTCAGCGACGTGTACGCCTTGCCGTGCCGCTGCCCCCACCGGAACACGTCGCCGGTGAACGGCAGCAGCGGGATGTCCACGCCCGCCTTGCGCCACATGGCCGTGGCGAACGACGAGCACCACGCCGCCGTCGGCCCGTACGGGTTGCGGTTGCTGCCCGGCGGGTTCTCGCGGGTGCCCAGCTCGCGCCGCGCGGCCGAGACGATCGTGCGCGCCCGACCGCGGGCCCGGGCGCCGGAGGGACGCGTGCGCCCGCCCCGGGCCGTCCGCTCGGGCCGGGCGTCGACCACGCCGTCGTGCTCGACCTCCTTCTCCAGAGAACGCAGCCTGCGGGCCGCCTCCTCCATCTCGTCCCGCACCCGCCGCAGCGCCGCCGCGGTCTCCTCGGTGTACCGCGGCGCCAGGTCCGCGGCCTCGCCGACCGCCTTGAGCATCGCCGCCCGCGTCCCGACCGCCTGACCCGCGTCGAGCAGCCGTACCGCCCGGTCCAGGTACTCGTCGACGGCCTGCCGGGCCCGCGCGTGCCCGGTGGTGAGCGCGGCGGACACCCCGGCGACGATCTTCTCGGCGTCCCGCGCCGCGTCGGAGGTCACGCGCAGCTGCCTGCCCAACCGGTTCGCGCGCTTCTCGAACGCCTCGGCGTTGTCGCCCCGCCAGTGCTCCAGCACGGTCTTGGCGGCCTTGCGCTGGTCCTCGTGCCGGTCGTCGAGCCCGGTCGCGGTCATGTGCAGCGCGTACTGCGCCTTCACCGCGTCCTCGGCCTTGCCCGCCAACGCGTTCCGGTGCCCGATCATGCCCTCGGCGAAGTGCCGGGCCACCGCACGGCTGTCCACTACCCCTCACCCCCACCGCTGACGCCGCGTCCGCCGAGGGCGCGGGCGTTGTCGTCGTCCTGCTCCTGGTAGGCGCGCGCGGACCGGGACGCGGACGTGGCCAGCGCCTCGGTGTTGTGCGCGACCCCCTTCACCTGCTTGCGCAGGGCGGCACCGAAGTTGTCCAGCGCCTCGGCGAAACCGGACTGCCTGCCGATCCGCCCGAAGCTGTCGTCGGCGATCTCCCGCACGTCGCGCACGTGGCCGCGGCCGAGCGCGGTGAGGTCGTCGGCGCTGTTCCGCGTCCGCCGCGCGTAGTCGCGCAGCACCCCGACGCCGACCGAGAACCCGCCACCGGAACCGCCCCGGCCACCGGCACCACCACGACCGCCGCCGCCCGAACCACCGGAACCGCCGCGCTTCATCGCCTCCACCCCGCGCCGCGCCTCGTCCAGGTACCGCCGGTACCTCCCGCTCGTGTAGGTGGTCCACGGCGCCCACGACCGGCCGTCGCCGGAGATCCGGTTGGCCGCCTTGGCGTTCTCCAGCGGGTCGAACAGCTCCCGGTCGGACTCCAGCCCGAACTCGCGCCGCCGCGCGGGCCCCAGCGACCCCAGCATGTTGACCTGCCACAACCCGTACGAGTCGTCGGGCGGGGTGTCGTTGTGCGCGCGGGGGTTCCCGCCGGACTCGGCCAGCGCGACCGCCACCGCGATCGTCAGGTCCTGCCCGCGGAACCCTGCCTGGTGCGCGTACCGGGCGATCTCCGCCGGGCTCAGCTCGCTCATGCGGCCACCCTGCCCGCCGGCCCACCGCCCCCGGAACTCCCGTTGCACGCTCGGACAGCGGCGCTGCACGGGGCGACTACAGTCGAACACGTGGACGAAGGGCTGTTCGACCAGGGCTTGTTCGGCGCGAGCGACGAGGAGAAGCAGGCGCGCATCGCCGCCAACGCCCCGCTGGCCGTGCGGATGCGCCCGCGCACCCTCGACGAGGTCGTCGGGCAGGACCACCTGCTCGGGCCGGGCGCGCCGCTGCGCAGGCTGGTCGAGGGCTCGTCACCGGCCTCGGTCATGCTCTACGGCCCGCCCGGCACCGGCAAGACCACCCTGGCCACGCTCGTCTCCCAGGCCACCGGCCGCCGCTTCGCCGCCCTGTCCGCGCTGTCCGCGGGCGTGAAGGAGGTGCGCGCGGTCATCGACGAGGCGCGCCGCCGCCTGGTCCGCTCCGGCGAGTCGACCGTGCTGTTCATCGACGAGGTGCACCGGTTCTCCAAGACCCAGCAGGACGCGCTGCTGGGCGCGGTGGAGGACCGGATCGTGCTGCTGGTCGCGGCGACCACGGAGAACCCGTTCTTCTCCGTGGTGTCCCCGCTGCTGTCCCGGTCCCTGGTGCTGCAACTGCGCCCGCTGACCGACGACGCGGTGCGCGCCCTGGTCCGCCGCGCCGTCGCCGACGAGCGTGGCCTCGGCGGCGCGATCACCGTCGAGCCGGACGCCGAGGACCACCTGGTGCGGCTGGCCGGCGGTGACGCCCGCCGCGCGCTGACCGCCCTGGAGGCCGCCGCGGACGCGGTCGGTGAAGGGGGAGCGCTGGACCTGGCGACCCTGGAGGCCACCGTCGACAAGGCGGCCGTCCGCTACGACCGGCAGGGCGACCAGCACTACGACGTGACCAGCGCGTTCATCAAGTCCATCCGCGGTTCGGACGTGGACGCCGCGCTGCACTACCTGGCCCGGATGATCGAGGCGGGCGAGGACCCGAGGTTCATCGCCCGGCGGCTGGTGATCCACGCCAGCGAGGACGTGGGCATGGCCGACCCGACCGCGTTGCAGGTGTGCGTGGCGGCGGCGCAGGCGGTGCAGCTGATCGGCCTGCCGGAGTGCGCGCTGAACCTCGCCCAGGCCACCATCCACCTGGCCACCGCGCCGAAGTCGAACGCGGTGACCACCGCCATCAACGAGGCCATGGCGGACGTGCGCCGGGGCGCGATCGGCACGGTGCCCGCCCACCTGCGCGACGGCCACTACGCGGGCGCGGCCAAGCTCGGGAACGCCCAGGGCTACCGCTACCCGCACGACGTGCCCGAGGGCGTGCTGACCCAGCAGTACCCGCCGGACGAGCTGGTCGGCCGCGACTACTACGAGCCGACCGGCCGGGGCGCGGAGCGCGTGGTCGCGGAACGCCTGCCCAGGCTGCGCCGGGTGGTCCGCGGCCAGGAGTGAGCCGCGGGCGGGCGACAAAATCGGTTACCCCCGGCGGGGCGGTGCGGTAAGCATGGCCGCGTGAACGCCCCACCGGCCAACGGCCACGCCCTGCTCGACTTCAACAGCCCGCTCTCGGACGCCAAGGCATTCGACCTGATCAACAGCCTGCACCTGGCACCGGGGCAGCGGGTGGTCGACTACGGCTGCGGCTGGGCCGAGCTGCTGCTCAGGGCGGTCGAGCACGCCCCCGGCACCACCGGCGTCGGCGTGGACGACGACGAGCTCGCCATCACCCGAGGCCGGGCGAACGCCGAGGCCAGGGGCCTGACCGACCGCGTCTCGCTGGAGCGGGCCGACGCCACCACCTGGACCACCGAGCCCGCCGACGTGGCGATCAGCATCGGCGCCTCCCACGCGTGGGGCGGCACCAAGGGCACCCTGGAGGCCATGCACGCCCGCCTCCGCCCCGGCGGCACCCTCCTGCTCGGCGACGGCTTCTGGGAGCGCCCGCCGAACGAGGTGGCGTCCGCCATCTTCGGCGAGGAGGGCTTCGGCACCCTGGCCGAACTGGTCGACCTGGCCCACACCCTCGGCTACCGCCTGCTCAACCTGGCCACCGCGAGCCTCGACGAGTGGGACGGCTTCGAGTCCCGCTGGTGCGCCGCCCGCGAGCGCTGGCTGCTGGCCAACCCGGACCACCCGCGGGCCGCCGAGGTGCGGAGCGTCGTCGACGACCACCGCGACGGGTGGCTCAAGGGCTACCGCGGCGCCCTGGGGTTCGCCTACCTGACCCTGGGGCGCGCCTAGGGCTCCGGCCGCCTCGTCCGGTCGGGGATACCGGGCGAGGCGGTCGACCTGGCGGCCCGGTGCGCTCACTAAACTGCCGTTCCGGTTCTTCCCGGAGGTGGCGCGTGTCCGGAATTCTTCCCATCGCCGTTCCCGCCGGCATCGCACTGTTATCCGCAGTTCTGGGGTTCTACCAATGGCGGCGGACACAGGCGGCCACCAAGCAGCTGGAACAGGAGAAGCTCCAGCACCAGCGCGATGTGCTGGCGTGGGAGAAGGAGAAGCTCGCGCTGACCCGGGAAGGGGAGCGCGAGCAGGCGGAGCAGGCGGCGAAGGCCGAACGCGCCCGCGAGATCGAGCAGGCCCGCCGGAGCGAGCGGGACCGGGTCCGCACCGCCCGGCGCGAGTCCACGACCGACGCCGAACTGGCCCGGGAGTACCGGAAGACGCTGGCCAGGCAGCTCAAGTCGGTGAAGATCCTCGACATGAGCCGTCCGCTGGACCTGGAGGAGGTCTACGTCCAGCTCGCGGTGCGGGAGCAGCCGGGGCGGTTCGCCCGTGAGCGCGAGGTGCGGCGGCTCGCCGAGGACGACCCCGGGGACCACCTGCTCGGGCCGGCGCCCGAGCGACAACCGATCTCGACCGTGCACCCGGACGAGGCGCTGCGGCGGCACCAGCGAATCGTGGTGCTCGGCGACCCGGGTTCGGGCAAGACGACCATGCTCCGGCACCTGGCGCTGCGCGAGGCCCGGCACGGCGCCGAGCCACCGGTGTACGTGGAGCTGCGCAAGTTCGTCGACAGCGGCGTGGCCGACCTGATGAGCTACGTCGAGCACGTGCTGGCCGAGGACTACCGCTTCGACGGCGCCGCGCGGTTCCTGGACGAGTCGTTCACCAGGGGCGGGGCCGCCCTGCTGCTCGACGGCCTCGACGAGGTGCTGGGCGGTGCC
The DNA here is from genome assembly GCF_009498035.1 of Saccharothrix syringae. NCBI lineage: Bacteria > Bacillati > Actinomycetota > Actinomycetes > Pseudonocardiales > Pseudonocardiaceae > Saccharothrix > Saccharothrix syringae. The sequence goes on along the minus strand of NZ_CP034550.1, from coordinate 8,716,270 downwards.
ACCGCCGAGGCCGCCGCGGCCGAGTATGACCGGATCGTGGACGACGTCGACCGCATCGCGGTCCGCCACCCGAACCTGCTGATCGCGGTGACGTGCCGGCGCGCGGGGTGGCGACCGGCGCTCAGCTCGTTCACCACGCTGGAGGTCGTCGACTTCACCTGGGAGCACATCGGCCAGTTCGTCGACAACTGGTTCAAGGACCAGCCCGTGCGGGGCAGGCAGTTGAAGCAGGCGTTGTCGGAGAACCTGCGCATGCAGGCCCTGGCCACGAACCCGCTGGTGCTGTCGCTGATCGCGATCGTGTTCGAGCGCGAGCTGGAGCTGCCGGAGCGGCGGGCGGAGCTGTACAACCGGTGCGCCGAGGTGATGCTGCGCGAGTGGGACGCGCACCGGGGCATCCGGCGGTTCGGCAAGTTCACCACCGACCGCAAGCGCGACCTGCTGCAGGAGGTGGCGTGGCGGTTCCACCTCATGGGCAAGCGGTACTTCCCCGAGGCGGAGCTGCTGGGCGTCATCGCCGACTACCTGCCGACGATCGGCATCCCGGCGGGGGAGAACGAGGCGATCCTCGCGGAGATCGCCGCCCAGTACGGGCTGCTGAAGGAGCAGGCGCACGGCTGGTACGGGTTCCTGCACCTGACCGTGCAGGAGTACTTCGCGGCGGTGTCGGCGGCGGCCCGGGGTGGTGACTGCGTCGACCACGTGGTCCGCCACCGCCACGACCCGTGGTGGGAGGAGGTGCTGGTCCTCCAGGCGGGGTTGTTGCCGGACGCCACCGGGCTGCTGCGGGAGGTCCTGGGGTGGCGGGGGAGGAGGCGGCGCGAGGACGACGTGCTCCGGGGCGATCTCGTGCTGGCGGCCCAGTGCCTGGTGGGCACGCCCCGGATCGAGGACGCGTCGTTGCGCGCGGAGATCATCGCCGAGGTGCGGAACGCCCTGGTCAAAGCACCGTCCCCGTTCCACCGGGAACGCGCCGCGGCGGCGTTGGTCGGCATCGGCACCTCGGATTCGACCGCCGCGGCCCGAGACCTGCTCTTCGACCTCGGGGTGCCGCAGGAGGTGCGGGCCGCGGTGGTACTCGCGTACTGCGGGTCGTCCGATGAACGGGCCAGGCGGGACGTCGACCGGTTGCTCGCGGAAGGCATCGGGCGCCACGGGGAGGAGGTGGTAGGGGCAGCGCTCAAAGCGGCTTCCGACGCGGGCCGGATCACCTCGGTGGCACCCCTGGTGAAGATCTTCCAGGAAGCGGAGAGCGTCGGGTTGAGGGGCATCGCTGCCACCGACATCGCCGCGATCGGCGACTGGTCCGCGGTGCCCGTGCCCCGCGACGAGGTCGAACGGCTCGCTGGGGCGATGACCTTGTTGACGGGCAATCCCGTGGTGACGGTCTCCGCCGAATCGGCGCCCGATGTGCTGACCCGGGCAGACGTCCACTGGAGCGCGAAGTGGTGGTGCGTGCGGTCGCTGGACCGCGAGGTGGTGCCGCGGGAGGTCTTCGAGCGGTTGTACGAACGAGCCGACGTCGACGAACGGACGCGGATCGCCCTGGCAACCGCGCTCACCCTCCGGGGCGAAGCCCGGTTCGCCCCGGACCTGGTCGACGCGATCCGCAGGGCGATCGTCCCACCGGTGGTGGTGGTCGCTGACTTGGGCAACAGCCGCTTGCTCGGCCCCCGGGAACTGTGGACCTGGATCTGCCAAGCCTTGCACTCCGTCGGGGACAAGTCGGTGTTCCCGCACCTGCTGGACCTCCTGGAGCAGGAAGTGCGCGGCCAGTCGTCCAGCGCCTACAACCTGTCCATCGTGATCCAGGCCGCAGCCGTGTTCGGAGAGGACGCCCTGTGCCGGAAGATCCTCGACATGGCGTCCGCCGATGCGGAGGTGCTGTACTCGGTGCCGGACTGGAGCGCCGCGATCACGCCGACGACGGTCCCCGCCGCGGTCGGGGCGCTGGAGGCCCACGACACGCGGTTGATCAAACCGCATGTCGTGGTGGAGGTCTTCCGCAACCTGGGCAGGGTCGCCCGTGATGCGAGGTCCGCGCGGTGGGTCTGGCGTGCATCAGCCGGGCAGGGGCGGTGGGTGTCCAGGCAGGGGTTCCAAGCCCTCCACGCCATCTGCCGCCGGGGCCGCTTCCGCCTGTTCCCCGACGGCCGGGTCGAAGACCTGCCGATCTGACCCCTCACCACCCGTCGGGCGGCGGCACCGGCGCCACGTCGTGCAGCGGGTTCGGCACCGTCCCCGTCTTCGGCACCGGCGGCCGCGCCGCCAGGTCCCGGTACCCCAGCGTGATCCGGTAGCCGTTCAGCGGGTACCGCAGGAACTCGGCGCAGGTCAGCGACCCCTCCTCCATCCGCCCCGCCACCGCGGGGAACCGCGCCCGGTAGGACTCCACCTCCCCGCGCACCATCCCCCAGAACCGCTCGGGCGCCAGCGGGTACACCGACGCCAGCGGCCGGAAGACCCCCACCAGCAGCGCGTCCACGACGTACTGCCGCAGCACCGCCCAAGGCTTGCGCGGCAGCACCGGCGCATCGGAGTCCGGGTCCAGCCCGCGCGCCGGGACCCGCTCCACCGACACGTTCACGTCGTCGACCAGGTCCAGCAGCGCCACCCGGACCGGCACGTTCCGCGCGTCCGTCACCACCACCACGTTCTCCCCGTGCGGGTTGAACGTGATCCCGTACGTGTACAAAAAGTGCACCAACGGTCGAAACAGCGCCCGCAGCAGCGCCGCGAACCACACCGCCGGATCGGTGTCGCCCACGTACTCCAGCACCAGCGGCCTGCCGGAGCGGTCCACGTGCAGCAGCGCGGCCAGCGACCAGGACCGCTCGCCCTCCCCGAGCACCACCGGCTCGCGCCAGATGCACCCCAGCGTCTCCAGCCACTGGTACGGCACCCCGCCCGCCCGCGCCAGCTGCGGGTGCTCGACGGTCACCGAGGCGACCTCGCCCAGCAGCTGCGTCCCCCACTCGGCGACGAGCTTGTCCGAACCCCACAACCCGCGCAGCCACTGCGTGACCACCGGCGCGTGTTCCGTGCAGTGCGGCGGGATGCCCCGGTACACCGAGGTGTTGAGGATGCGCAGCGGCAGCTTGACCTGGTACCGCTCCGGGCTGTCGACGTTCGACATGCTGCGCACCGACTGGGTCGGCAGGTACCAGTCCGGTGCCTCGCCCAGCTCGACGATCCGCCCCAGCGCCAGCTCCGGCGCCCACAGCGTCCGCACCACGTGGTCGAGCTGCCACGGGTGCACGGGCAGCCACGCGTACGCCGACGGCTCGACGCCCGCCTCCCGCAGCACCTCGGTGAACCGCTCGACCGTCGCCGGGTCCAGCTCGTGCTCCCGCACCGCCAGCTCCGACAGCTCCGGCGTGCCCCGGAACCCCGCCAGCCCCCGGTGCACCGCCAGCCACGGCAGCCGCACCGGGGTCCGGGCCTCGGGCGCGTGCCGCGCCAGGTCGTCGGCGGAGAACCCGACCCGCCCCTTGTTCGCGATCAGCCACGGGTGCCCGGTCAGGTGCCCGTCCAGCTCGGCCCGCGGCAACCCGACCAGCTCGGCGGCCGGCCGCGCGGTCGCCGCCAGGGCCACGTCCGCGGCCAGCGTCGCGGTCACCTCGGCCAGGAACCCGGCGGTGGTGGCGGGGTCGACCCCCAGCGACCGGAAGGCGTCCACCACGAACCGCTGCACGTCGTCGCACTCCTCGACCACGTCGTCGCCGAGGATGCCGGGCGCGCCGCGCCGCACCGACCCGGGCCGCACCTCCCACCCGCCGAACGCGGTGCGCCGCGCCGAGAACGCGTAGACCGCGTCGTCGAACCGCAGCTCGTACCCGTCGGAGGAGCCGGAGGGCGTCAGCAGCCCCTCGAAGCACAGCTCGCCGATCGCCTTGGCCAGCAACGCCGCCGAGCACTCGCGCCACAGGTCAGTCAAGGTGCTCTCCCGGTGCGGTGAAGCTGGTGTAGGCGGTGTGCTTGGGCAGCCGGTACACCTCGCGGCCGGTCACCGCGTTGAGGATGGTCGCGTTGCGCACCGCCCCGATGCCCAGGTCGGGCGCCGCGACGCCGTGGCTGTGCAGGTCGGCGTTGGCCACGAACACCCGCCCGCCGACCGCGGGGTCCAGGGCGATCGAGTGGTCCAGCGCGACCACGTACCGGCCCCGGTCGTCACGCCGCACGAACGGCTCCAGGGGCTCCAGGAACGGCGTCGGCGCCTGCCGGTACCCGGTCGCGGCCACCACCACGTCCGCGACGTGCCGGAACGTCCGCCCGGTGTCCCGGTGCCGGCACGTCAGCACGACCTCCGACCCCGAGACCGCCGACGACACCACGGCCACCCCCGGCCGCAGCTCCACCGGCGCCAGGCCGTGCTCCCACTCCCGCCGGTACAGCAGGTCGTGCAGCTCCTCCAGCGTCTCCGAGGAGATCGCCCGGTAGTGCCGCCAGTGCTCGGCCCGCAGCTCGTCCCGCTTGTCCTGCGGCAGCGAGTGGAAGTGCCGCACGTACGACGGCGTGGTCATCTCCAGCACCAGCTTGGTGTAGTCCAGCGGCGCGAACACGGGCGTGCGGGTCAGCCACGACACGGCCGGCCGCCCGTCGGCCAGGTTGCGCCGCAGCAGGTCCAGCACGATCTCGGCGCCGGACTGCCCCGACCCGACCACGGTCACTCGTTCGTGGGAAACGTCCCGGTGCAGGTAGTCCGAGCTGTGCACCAGCCGGTCGCCGAGGCCCGCCAGCGACCCCGGCACGTGCGGCACGGTCCCGACCCCGAGCACCAGGTGCCGCGCGGCCAGCGAGAACCCGGGCCCGGACACCGCGAACCGGTCGCCCGCCCACGCCACCGCCGCCACCGGGGAGGAGAACCGCACGGGCAGCCGCGACGCCGCCCACCGCAGGTAGTCCTCGTACTCCCGCCGCGTCGGGTGGAACCTCTCCCGCACGTAGAACGGGTACAGCCGGTCGGCGTCGCGCAGGTAGCTCAGGAACGACAGCGGGTGCGCGGGCTCCACCAGCGAGACCAGGTCCGCCAGGAACGACACCTGCAGCGTCGCGTCGGGGAACATCACCCCGCTGTGCCAGCGCAGCTCCGACCGCGCCTCCAGCACCACCGCGTCCACGTCCGGCACGGTCGACGCCAGGGCCGCCAGCCCCAGGTTGAACGGCCCGCAGCCGATCGCCACCACGTCGTGGACCGTCATCGCGCGCGCACCATCAGCAGCGCCACCTTGTCCGGCAGCAGCACCTCGCCGACCGGCGCGAACCCGCCCGCGGTGAACGAGCTGACCGCCCGCCGGTTGCGCACGTCCGGCTCCAGCACCACCCGCGTGCACCGCGGGTCGGCCGCGAACAGCGCGTCGGTCAGCACCGGCAGCAGCGACCGCACCAGGCCGCGGTCGGTCATGGCGAGTTCGCCGACCGCGACGTGCAGGCCCAGGTCGTGCGGCCGGGCCGGGTAGACGCCCGCGACCACGTCCCGCGCCGCCCGGTACACCTCCAGGTACACCACCGGGTCGTCGTCCAGGCTGACCAGCACCGGCAGCGAGTGCACCCCGGACAGCTGGGTCCGCAGCTCCTCGGCCCACCGCTCGCGCGGCCACGCCTGGCGCCAGAACGCGGCCACGTGCGGCGCCCCCATCCAGCGGTGCACCAGGGACAGGTCGCGTTCCGGGTCGACGGCGCGCGCGTGCCAGGGGCCGGGCAGCACCGGCAGCGGCGGCCCGGGCACGCCGGACAGGTCGTCGGCGGCCCGGCGGTCGTCGAGGTGGGTCACCTGCCCTCCCGCAGCGGGTTGGGCGCGTCGAAGTACACCGACTGCGCGTCCAGCGGGGCCAGCACCTCGTCGATGCCGCCGAGCCTGGTCAGCAGGTTCGCCTTGCACGGCAGCGCGTCGGCCTCCAGCCAGCGCCGCGCCAGCCGGTCGCCGTCCGGGCCCGCCTCGGCCAGCGCGGGCAGCGCGGCCCGCAGCCGGTCGGCCATGACCGCCAGCAGGTCCCGCTCGTCGGCCAGGCCCTCCACGCCGAGGCAGCCGATGACGGCCAGCGCCTGGTTGCGCAGCAGGTAGTAGGTCAGCCGGTCGTCGACGATCGCGTCGTCGACCACGGCCAGCGTCGACTCCTCCGAGCCCAGCCGCTCCAGCACCCGCGGCAGGTGGGACGAGGCCAGGTAGTAGCCCTGGTTGTCGCGGTAGCGCCCGCCGACCACGCGCCCGGCCGGGTCGAGCCGCACCAGCGTGTTCTGCTGGTGGGCCTCCAGCCCGATGCCGGTCTCGGCGTAGAGCCGCAGCATGGGCACCAGGACGCGGTCGGTGTAGTCGGCGACCCACCGGGCGGCGTCGAGCCGCAGCACGAACTCGCCCAGCAGCGACCGCCCGATGCCGGGGCGGGGCGCGACCAGCCCGGCCAGGCACCGGGAGTCGCCGATGCCCTCGGGCACCTCGCGCACGGCCACGTCCAGGCCGGTCACGTCGCCGCCCTCGTCCACCGCGATCCAGGACGGGTCGCGCACGACGGAGAACTCCGGGTGGGCCTTCTCCGTGCCGGCCGCGTACCCGGACTCCAGCAGCAGGTGGACCTCGGACCCGCGCCGCAGCTCGGTGGCGGTCGACTCGCGCCGCGAGTTGGTGATCCGCAGGCCCAGCGACAGCTTGAGCATCACCGGCACACCCGTCCGGTACACCGTGCGCAGGCTGGACGTCGGCGACCACGCGGGCCCGAACTCGCCCAGCGGCTCCAGCAGCCCGCGCGCGACCAGCGACGCGATGCGCGGCCGGTGCAGCAGGTCGTGCGCCTGCCAGGGGTGCGCGGGCACCAGCACCCGCCCCGGCCCGGGGTCGCGCCCGGCCAGTTCCGCCATCAGCCCCGGCACCCCGGGGCCGGCCACCGCGCCGTGCGAGACGACCTCCTCGGCCGCGGCGAACCAGAACAGCGGGAACGAGCCGCGCAGCTCGGGGGAGTAGCGGGCGTTGTCGGCCTCGGACAGCCCGTCGCGGCTCTTGGGCGCCGGGTGGTGCAGGTGCCCGAGCAGCAGCCGCTGCTCGGAGTCGAGGAACCGGTCCGCGGGCCCCACCGGCCACTCCCGGCGGTGCGCGACGAACCCGGCCACCCGCCGCACCGACTCGGCGGTGCGCTCCACCAGGTCGGCCGCGTCGCCGCCCAGCTGCGCGCCCGCCAGCGCGACGGCCAGCACCGGGTCCGCGGGCTTCCCGGCCAGGGTCACCGGGCCGAACCGGTGCCGCCCGGTCGGCGAGCGGTAGCGGACCTCGGCCTCCAGCGGCAGGCCCAGCAGCTCGATCCGCACCCGGTCGGCGACCGGGACGCCCAGCTCCCGCACCCAGCAGCGCAGCAGCGCCTCCAGGTGGGCGTGCTCGGCGGTCGACCGCGGGTCGCCCTCCAGCGGGTCAGGTGGTCTCATGCCGCTCCCTCCACCAGTCGTTCGGCGGCCGATCCGGCCTCGCGGACCAGGGCGAGCAGCGCCACCAGGTCCGCCTCCCGGGCCTCGGGGTTGAGCAGGGTGAACTTCAGGCAGGTGGCCTTGTCCACCTCGGTGCGGCCGATCAGCGCCTCGCCGCGGCCCAGCAGCCGGCGCCGCAGCCGGGCGTTGACCTCGTCCGACCGCGCCTCGTCGGCGGTCCGGTAGCGGAACACCACGGTGGTCAGCACCACCGGGCCGACCAGCTCGAACGCCGGGTCGGCGGCGATCAGCGCGGCGGCGCGGCGGGCCAGGGCGTGGCAGCGGTCCACCAGCTCGCCCAGCCCGGCCCGGCCCAGCGCGAGCAGCGTCGCGGCCACCTTCACCGCGTCCGGCCTGCGCGTGGTCTGCAGCGTGCGGCCGAGCGTGCCGTCGTAGCCCGCGGCCCGGTCGTCCTCGGGGTTGAGGTAGGCCACCGACCGCTCCAGCGGGGCGAACGAGGCCGCCGAGCGCACCAGCAGCACGCTCGCCGCCGCGGGCTGCCAGCCGATCTTGTGCAGGTCCGCGGTCACCGAGTCGGCCAGCGCCAGGCCGTCGACCAGGCCGCGCAGCCGGGCCGAGAACACCGCGCCGAACCCGTAGGCGGCGTCCACGTGCAGCCACGCGCCGTGGGCGCGGGCGAGCGCGGCCAGCTCCGGCAGGGGGTCGACGGACCCGAAGTCGGTGGTGCCCGCGGTGGCGACCACGGCCACCGGCGTGCCGCCCGCGCCCGTGATCGCGCGCAGCATCGCGGCCAGCGCCTCGGGCCGCATCCGCCGGTGCGCGTCCACCGACACCGGCCGCACCGCGCGCTCGCCCAGGCCCAGCGCCGCGCAGGCCCGCTGCACCGAGAAGTGCGCGGCCTCGGAGCAGAAGACCACCGGATCGGGTAGTGCGGCCACCCCGTCGGCCCGCGCGTCGACGCCCAGCCGCGCCGCCGCCGCGTCCCGGGCCAGCAGCAGGGCGGTGAGGTTGGACAGCGTGCCGCCGGGGGTGAACACGCCGTCGGCGTCCGGGCCGAGCCCGGCCATCCGGGCGAGCGCGGCCACCACCCAGCGCTCCACCGCGATGGCGGCCGGACCGGAGTCGTAGGTGTCCAGGGAGGCGTTGCTCGCGCCCGCCAGCGCGTCCGCCGCGACGGCCACGGCCAGCGGCGGGGGTTGCAGGTGGGCGGCGGCCAGCGGGCTGGTCAGGTCCACGCCGTAGTCGGCCAGCACCGCGGTCACCCGGTCCAGCGCGGCGTCCGCGCCGATCCCGTGCTCCGGGACCTCGCCCAACGCGCGCCCCGCGGCGGCCAGCACCTCGTGCGGCCCGCCCACCGGGATCGGTCGTCCGGAGGGGTTGGCAGCGAACACGACACCTCCGACGATCGACTAAGGACAGCCTTACCTCATCTACTCCGCGTGGTGGTTGTCAAGCTCCGGGTGACGATCACTCGCGAATTCCACGCTAGCCGCCAAACCCGCCCCGGGAGGCGACGCCAAATGGGGGCTCTTGGCCCGACCGTCCCACCTGGTGGCACGGCTCGGGCGCGATCTCGTTCGGAGGCCCCGGAGCGGGCGCGGTAACCTTGGCCACCACCTCACGCCTTCGCGAGTCACCAGGAGGATCCGTGTCGCCAGGGCAGATCGCCGCGCTGGTCGCCGCCGGCGCGTTCGTGCTGCTTGTGCTGCTGCTGGCGATCCCGTTGATCAAGCTGGGCCGCACGCTGGACGAGGCGACCATCGCCATCCGCAAGGCGCACCAGAACAGCGACCCCCTCTTCACCGGCGCGAACACGACGATCACGCACGTGAACGCGCAGCTGGAGCGGGTGGACGGGATCACCGCCAACGCCCGCGCGGTCACCGGCAACGTCTCCGCGCTGACCTCGCTGTTCACCGCCACCCTCGGCGGCCCGCTGGTCAAGGCGGCCGCCCTGTCCTACGGCGTGAGCAAGGCCATCCGGGCGCGCCGCGCGGCCAACGAGGCGCCCAAGAAGCACGCACGACGCAGGGGCAGGCGATGAGGCGGTTGTTCTGGTTCGGGCTCGGCATCGCCGCGGGCGTGTTCGCCACCCGCAAGGCGGGCCAGGCCGCGCACGCCGCCACGCCCGCCGGCATCGGCGAGAACGTGGGCCAGGGCCTGCGCGAGCTGGCCGGGGCCATCGGTTCGTTCGGCGCGGAGGTCCGCGCCGGCATGTCGGAGCGGGAACGCGAGCTGCAGGACACCGTGGAGCGGCAGACGGGCTTCACGCCGGGTCGGCGAGCGCGCAGGGCGGACGACTGAGGTAGGTCGTCCGCCTCGCCACGCCCTCGAACCCACACCTCCCGAAGGACGGACCGTGCAGACCCACGAGATCATCAAGCGCTTCCGCGAGCACTTCGAGCGCGCCGGCCACGCCGTGGTCCCGAGCGCCTCCCTGCTGCTCGACGACCCGAACCTGCTGTTCGTCAACGCCGGCATGGTGCCGTTCAAGCCGTACTTCCTCGGCGAGGCCCCGCCGCCGTTCCGGCGCGCCACCAGCGTGCAGAAGTGCGTGCGCACCCCGGACATCGACGAGGTCGGCAAGACCACCCGCCACCTGACGTTCTTCCAGATGGCCGGCAACTTCAGCTTCGGCGACTACTTCAAGGAAGACGCCATCCGGCTGGCCTGGGAGCTGGTCACCAAGCCGCAGGACCAGGGCGGCTACGGGTTCGACCCCGAGCGCATCTGGGTGACCGTCTACCTCGACGACGACGAGGCCGCCGACCTGTGGCAGAAGGTCGCCGGCCTGCCGCCCGAGCGCATCCAGCGGCGCGACGTCGTGGACAACTTCTGGTCCATGGGCGTGCCCGGCCCGTGCGGCCCGTGCTCGGAGATCTACTACGACCGCGGCCCGGAGTACGGCCGCGAGGGCGGCCCGGTCGTCGACGAGGACCGGTACCTGGAGATCTGGAACCTCGTCTTCATGCAGAACGTGCGCGGCGAGGGCGGGGCCAAGAAGGACTACCCGATCGTCGGCGAGCTGCCCCAGAAGAACATCGACACCGGCATGGGCGTCGAGCGGGTGGCCATGCTGCTCCAGGGCGTGGACAACGTCTACGAGACCGACCTGGTGCGCGCCGTGATCGCCAAGGCCGAGGAGCTGTCGGGGCGCAAGTACGGCGCCGACGAGGTCGACGACGTGCGGTTCCGCGTCATCGCCGACCACGCCCGCTCCGGCGTGCTGCTGGTCGGCGACGGCGTCACCCCCGGCAACGAGGCCCGCGGCTACGTGCTGCGCCGCCTGCTGCGCCGCATCGTGCGCTCCTCGCGCCTGCTGGGCGTCACCGAGCCGGTGCTGGTGACCTTCGCCGGCCTGGTGCGCGACACCATGGGCCCGACCTACCCCGAGCTGGTCAGCGGCTTCGCCCGGATCGAGCAGGTGCTCAAGGCCGAGGAGGACACCTTCCTGCGCACCCTCGACGCCGGCTCGCGGATCTTCGAGAGCGCCGCCGACACCGTGAAGTCCGAGGGCCGCGCCACCCTGCCCGGCGACAAGGCGTTCCAGCTGCACGACACCTACGGCTTCCCGATCGACCTCACCCTGGAGATGGCCGCCGAGGCGGGCCTGACCGTGGACGAGGACGGCTTCCGCAGGCTCATGGCCGAGCAGCGCGCCCGCGCCAAGGCCGACGCCGCCGGCAAGAAGACCGGCCACGGCGACCAGAGCGTGTACCGGGAGCTGCTGGAGCTGGGCGCCACCGAGTTCACCGGCTACACCGAGCTGGCCAGCGAGGCCACCCTGCGCGGCATCGTCAGCGGCGGCAAGCGGGTGCGCTCGGCCCGCGAGGGCGACATCGTCGAGGTCGTGCTCGACCGCACCCCCCTCTACGCCGAGTCCGGCGGCCAGGAGAGCGACGCGGGCACCATCGTCACCGCCAACGCCGAGCTGGAGGTCGTCGACGTCCAGAAGATCGCCCGCAAGCTGTGGGTGCACCAGGTGCGCGTGGTCTCCGGCGAGGTCGCCGAGGGCGAGCAGGTCGAGGCCCGGGTGGACCCGGAGTGGCGCGTCGGCGCCCGCCAGGGCCACTCCGGCACGCACGTCGTGCACGCCGCCCTGCGCCAGGTGCTCGGCCCGTCGGCCCTGCAGAGCGGTTCCTACAACAAGCCCGGCTACCTGCGCCTGGACTTCGCCTGGACCGGCGGCCTGTCGGAGGAGACCCGCAGCGAGATCGAGGAGGTCTCCAACCTCGCCGTCCGCCGGGACCTGCCGGTGCGCGTGGTCTACACCGACATGGGCGGCGCCCAGGAGATGGGCGCGGTCGCCCTGTTCGGCGAGACCTACGACGAGACCGTGCGCGTGGTCGAGATCGGCGGGCCGTGGTCGCGCGAGCTGTGCGGTGGCACGCACGTCGAGCACTCGTCCCAGATCGGCCCCATCACGGTGATCGGCGAGTCGTCCGTGGGCTCGGGCGTGCGGCGCCTGGAAGCCTACGTCGGCATCGAGGCGTTCAAGTACCTGGCCCAGGAGCGGGCCCTGGTGCAGAACGTCGCCGCCCTGCTCAAGGTGCCCGACGCCGAGGTGCCCGCCCGGGTCGAGGCCCTGGTGGAGCGGCTGCGCGCGGCCGAGAAGGAGCTGGAGAAGGTGCGCGCCGCCCAGCTGCTGTCCTCCGCCGGCTCGCTCGCCGAGCAGGCCCTGGACGTGCGCGGGGTGTCGTTGGTCGCGCTGGCCCTGCCCGGCGGCACGGCCGCCGCCGACGTGCGGACGCTGGCCGGCGAGGTGCGCAACCGGCTGGGCAACCGGCCCGGCGTGGTCGGCCTGTTCGCCCCCGACGGCGACAAGGTCAGCTTCGTGGTGGCCACCACGGCCGCCGCCCGCGACCTGGGCCTGGCCGCCGGCAAGCTGGTGCCCGCCTTCGCCCCGGCTGTGGGCGGCCGCGGCGGCGGCAAGCCCGACCTCGCCCAGGGCGGCGGCACGAACCCGGCCGGCGTGGCCGAGGCCGTCGCGGCCCTGCGGGCCGAGGTGGACCGCGCCGTCGAGCAGCGCCCTTGACCGGCGCCGACCGCCCCGGCGTCGACGACCCCGGCCTCGGCCGGAGGCTGGGCGTCGACGTCGGCGCGGTGCGCGTGGGCGTGGCCATGAGCGACCCGGGGGCGTTCCTCGCGACCCCCCTCGCCACCCTGGCGCGGGACGAGAAGGCGGGCCGGGACCTCGCCGAGCTGGCCGGCCTCGTCGCCGAGCACGACGTGGTCGAGGTCGTGGTCGGCCTGCCCCGCACGCTGGCCGGCAGGCACGGGCCGGCGGCCGAGAAGGCGACCGCGTACGCTGCGGCGTTGGCCGAGCGCGTCGCCCCGGTGCCGGTGCGGCTCACCGACGAGCGGCTGACCACCGTCACGGCGAGCCGCGTGCTGGCCGAGCGGGGGGTGCGAGGCAGGAAGCAACGCGCCGTCGTGGACCAGGCTGCCGCGGTCGAGATCCTGCAGTCCTGGCTGGACGCGCGCGCGCGACACGTGGCCCGTTCCGCCGAGGGGCGGGCCCCCGGAGCGGAGGACCGATCGTGAGCGACGACCTCGGGTTGTTCAGCGATCCCGACGTGCAGGACGAGCGGCCTCGCCGCGGAGGTGGCGGTGGCGGCGGCGGCAAGGCCGCCGCGGCGGCCCGCCGGGCCAAGCGCAGGCGCAAGCGCACGATCCTGTGGGTCGTGGTGGCGCTGGTCCTCGCGGGCGGCGGCGCCGGCGCCTACTACGGGTACCGGACGCTGAGCGGCATCGGCTCCTACGACGACTACAGCGGCGCCGGCGAGACCGACGTGGTGGTCGAGGTCAAGGACGGCGACCTGGTCTCGGCCATCGCCACCACGCTCAAGGACAACGACGTCGTGGCCAGCCCGCGGGCGTTCACCGAGGCGGGCGCCGAGGACCAGCGGGTCACCGGCATCCAGCCGGGCTTCTACCTGATGAAGACCAAGATGTCCGGCAAGGCCGCGGTCGCGCGGATGGTCGACGACAAGTCGAGGATCACGCCGCTGGAGGTCCGCGGCGGCTACGTGCTGCACGACGTCACCGCGCCGGACGGCAAGATCACCCCGGGCATCGTGTCCCGGCTGTCCGCGGCCTCGTGCGTGGAGCTGGACGGCGCCAAGAAGTGCGTGACCGTCGAGGAGCTGCGCAACGCGGCGGAGAACGCCGACCCGGTCGCGCTGGGCATCCCGGAGTGGGCGCTCGACGCCGTCCGCGCGGCCCCGAAGGAGAACCGGCTCGAAGGGCTCATCCTGCCCGGCCTGTACCACCTCGACCCCGGCGCCGACGCCATCGGCCTGCTCAAGAGCGTGATCGGCACCTCGCTGAACCGGCTCCAGGGCTACGGCATCCCGGGCAGCACCGGCAAGACCGGCTTCCGGCCCTACGAGGTGCTGGTCGTGGCGTCCCTGGTCGAGAAGGAGGGCGTGATCAAGGACTTCGGCAAGGTCGCCCGGGTGATCTACAACCGGCTCGCCGCCGGGCAGCTGCTCGAACTCGACTCCACGGTCAACTACAAGCTGGACCGCCCGATCATCACCACCAGCCCCGAGGACCGCGCGAGGTCCGGCCCGTACAACACCTACAACGCCGAGACCAAGGGCCTGCCGCCGACGCCGATCGGGTCGCCCGACCGCAAGGCCGTGGAGGCCGCGATCAACCCCGAGGACGGGCCCTGGCGGTACTTCGTGAAGTGCGAGACGGACGGCACGTCGTGCTTCAACGTCACGTTCGAGGAGCACGACGCGGACGTGGCCGACGCGCAGCGACGGGGCGTCTTCTGACGTGGCGCCCCCCGAGGTGACCCGCCGCGCCGCGGTCATCGGCTCGCCGGTGGCCCACTCCCTGTCGCCGGTGCTGCACAACGCCGCGTTCGCCGCGCTGGGCCTGGCCGGCTGGACCTACACGCGCGTCGAGTGCGAGGCCGAGGCCGTGCCCGGGCTGGTCGCCGGGCTCGACGCCTCGTGGGCGGGCCTGTCGGTGACCATGCCGAACAAGCGCGCCGCGCTGGCCGTCGCGTCCTCGGCCACGCCCCGGGCCACCCTGGTGGGCGCGGCGAACACGCTGGTCCCCGTCGACGGGGGCTGGCGGGCCGACTGCACGGACGTGGACGGCGTGCTGGGCGCGCTCCGCGCGGCGTGCGGCTTCACCTCGGGCACGCGCGCCGTGCTGCTCGGGGCGGGCGGCACGGCCACCGCGGCGCTGGTGGCCCTGGCCTCGGCGGGCGTGCGCGCGGTGTCGCTGGTGGTGCGCTCGGTGTCGCGGGCCGCCGAGGCGGAAGGCTGCGCGTCCCGGCTGGGGCTGGCGCTGGACGTGGTGACCTGGGACGAGGCCGACTTCGCCGGGCTGGCGGCGTCCTGCGACGTGCTGGTGAGCACCGTGCCGCCGGCCGCGACCGGGCCGATCGCCGACGCGCTGGCCGGTGCGCCGTGCGTGCTCGACGTGATCTACCACCCGTGGCCGACGCCGGTGGCGGTGGCGGTGGAGCGGCGGGGGCGGTCCCTGGCGACCGGGTTGGACATGCTGCTGCACCAGGCGTTCGGGCAGGTGGAGCAGTTCACCGGGTTGCCCGCGCCGCGCGAGGAGATGCGTCAGGCGCTGCGCAGGGCGACGGACGACCTGCTGCCCTTGCCTGTTTAATCCACCCGGGCCCGGTCGAGCCCCGCCAGGATCGCGTCGACGGTCTGGTCCGGGGTCTGGTCGGAGGTGTCCAGCCACAGGCCCAGGCGCGGGGTGCCGTCGCGCAGCCCGCGGTCCAGGTCCGCGACGGTCCACGCGCCGTACCCGGTCTTGGGGCGGGCGGCCTCGCGCCGCGCCACCACCTCCGGCGACGGCGCCAGGACGACGACGTACCGGGGGCGGGTGCGCACGGCGTCGACGAAGGTCCGCAGGTGCCCGCCGAGCACGACGTCCTGCACCACGGCGGTCCAGCCGTCACCGGCGTACCCGTCGGCGGTGGCGGCGGCCAGGCGGTACCGCAGCAGCAGCTGGGCCTCGGCCTCGGCACCGGAGTCGGGCCGCGTGTCCGCCCGCCCGGAGACGATCATCCGGCGGAACGCGTCGCCGCGGACGTGCGCCGCCCGCGGCAGGCGTTCGGCGAGGCGTTGCGCGACCGTGGACTTCCCGGCCGCCATGATCCCGGTGATCACGACGACCGCGGAGTCCAGCGCGCTGCCCACGTGGTCCATCATGCACGACGAAGGGCCCCGCTCGCGGCCGAGCGGGGCCCCGTCACCGGCTGGTCAGCCCTCGTCGAGGTCGGTGGCGATGATCCGCGCGATCGCCTCCAGCGCGGCGTCCGCGCCCTCGCCGTCCGCCGCCAGCACGACCTCGTCGCCGTGCATCGCGCCGAGCGTCATCAGGCCCAGCACGCTCGCCGCCTCGACCGGCTGGCCGTCGTCCTTGCGGATGGTGACCTTGACCGGCTGGCCGGCGGCCGCCTTGGCCAGCACCGCGGCCGGCCGTGCGTGCAGGCCGACCTTGCTCGCCACGGTGACGCGTCGTTCAGGCACTTTCCGTCCTCTCCTCCTCGGCCTGGCGCCCGGTGCGCCGCCGGTTCTCCCGCTCGGTGCCCTCGACCACGCTCGGGTCGGACTCGGGGTCCTCGTCCTCGTCGCGGCCGGGGGTCCGCAGGTTCCACTTGGTGATGACGAAGCGGAACAGGAAGTAGTAGATCACCGCGTAGACCAGGCCCAGCACGATGATCATCAGCGGCTTCTCGGCGATGCCGAGGTTGAGCACGTAGTCGATCGCGCCTGCGGAGAAGCCGAACCCGTCGCGGATGCCCAGCGCGTTGCTGATCGCCAGCGAGGTGCCGGTGAGGACCGCGTGGATCACGTACAGCGGCCAGGCCACGAACATGAACGCGAACTCCAGCGGCTCGGTGACGCCGGTGATGAACGCGGTCAGGGCCGCCGAGCCCATGATGCCGGCGATGATCTTGCGCTGCGCCGGGCGGGCGGTGTGCACGATGGCCAGCGCCGCCGCCGGGAGGGCGAACATGAAGATCGGGAAGAAGCCGGTCATGAACGTGCCGGCCTCGGGGTCGCCGGCGAAGAACCGGTTCAGGTCGCCGGTCTTGCCGTCGTACTCGCCGAACACCTGCCACACGAACGTGTTGGGGATGTGGTGCAGGCCCAGCGGGACCAGCAGGCGGTTGATGGTGCCGTAGATCCCCGCGCCGATCACGGCGTTCCCGGCGATGCCCTCGCTGACCGCGGTCAGGCCCTTGTCGAACCACGGGTAGATCAGGCCCATGACCACCGCGACGGGGATCATCACGCCCGCCACCAGGATCGGCACGAACCGCCGGCCGCCGAAGAACGCCAGGTAGGCGGGCAGCTTGATGCGGTGGTAGCGCTGCCACAGCACCGCCGTGATCAGGCCCACCACGATGCCGGTCAGCACCGAGTAGTTGATCATCTCCTGCTTGGCGCCCTCCTCGGGCGCCGGGAGCACGAGCGGGGACATGGCCTCGAACACGGCCGTGGTCACCACGAAGCCGACCGCCGCGGCCAGCGCCGTCGAGCCGTCACCGCGCCGGGCGAAGCCGATGGCCACGCCGATCGCGAACAGCAGCGGCAGGTTGGCGAACAGCGCGTTGCCCGCGCCGCCGATGACGCCGGCCACCTCGTTCCAGCCGAGGCCGTCCTTGCCGAGCAGGTCGTTCTGACCGAGCCTCAGCAGCAGGGCCGCGACGGGCAGCGCGGCGATCGGCAGCATGAGGCTGCGGCCGAACCGCTGGAGCCCGGCCAGGCCCTTGATGTCCCGACCGCCGGTCGCCTGTGGGGCGCTGGCGCTCATGGGTTACCTCCCTTTGGCGGAGTGGTGCGGTCCGGATTCCGGGTCGGTCCGGTCCAACTGCATGGTCACCTGGTAGAGATCGCCCCGGTACCAGGACGTCATGTCCTCGACGGGCCTGCCCTGCGCGGAGGCCACCCGGCGGAAGACGAGCAGCGGCGCGCCGGCGCGCACGCCCAGCAGCTTCGCGGTGCCGGCGTCGGCCGCCTCGGCCCACACCGTCTGGCTCGCGTGGTCGAGCTGCACGCCGTACGCCTCGGCGAGCAGCGCGTAGAGGGAGGTGGTCAGGTCGTGCCGGTCGAGGTCCGGGACGACCCGCGGGTGGTACCAGCCGCGCTCGACGGCCAGCGGCACGCCGTCGGCGCGGCGCAGGCGCACCAGCCGGCACGCGGGTTCGTGCGGCGCCAGGCCCAGCGCGGTCGCGGCCGGGGGCGGGGGCACCTCGGTGGTGCAGCCGACCACCTCGGTCGCGGGGACCAGGCCGCGGCGGCGCATGTCGCCGGTGAAGGACTCCAGGTAGAGCTGGACGTCCATGCGGCGCCGGGCGGTGAACGTGCCGCGGCCCTTCGCCCTGGTCAGCAGGCCCTCGGCGACGAGCTGGCCGACCGCGGCGCGCACCGTGATGCGGGAGACCCCGTACTGCCGGGCCAGGTCGCGCTCGGAGGGGATGGGCGAACCGGGCGGCAGCTCCTGCTCGGCCATGCGCCGCAGGATGTCGCGGAGCTGCGCGTGCTTGGGCTTGGGCCCGTCGACTATCTCCACGACACCTCCCCGGGGCTCGCCTCGACCGACCGGGATTGGTACTTTCCGGTCTAGACCAGTTGGTGCGGGGAGGATGCTCCGCGCGCCGACCGGGTGTCAACCGCCGTTACGGGACCGTGCCCGAGCGGTGGCACCCTCGGGCCCAGGTGTCGAGAGAGGACTTCAAGTGGCGGACGACAAGGCGGAGCGCATCCTCGCCGCGCTCGGCGGTGCGGACAACATCGTGGAGATCGAGCCCTGCATCACTCGCCTGCGCTGCGAGCTGGAGGACGGCTCGCTGGTGGACGAGAAGGCGTTGAAGGGCCTCGGCGCGCACGGCGTGATGCGGGCGGGCAACGTGGTGCAGGTCGTCGTCGGCCCGGAGGCCGACACGATCGCGAGCGACATCGAGGACCTGCTGTGACGTTGCGCGTGGCGAGCCCGGTCAGCGGCCGCGCGGTGCCGCTGGCCGAGGTGCCCGACCCGGTCTTCGCCGAGGCCATGGTGGGCCCGGGCGTGGCGGTCGAGCCCGCCCGGGACGGCGAGGCGACGGTGGTGTCCCCGGTGGACGGGACCGTGGTGACGCTGCACCCGCACGCGTTCGTCGTGGCCACGGAGGACGGTGCGGCGGTGCTCGTGCACCTCGGGATCGACACGGTCAAGCGCAAGGGCGAGGGTTTCTCGCTGCACGTGGCCAAGGGCGACCGGGTGCGCGCCGGGCAGGCCGTGGTGACCTGGGACCCGGCGGAGGTGGAGCGGGCCGGTTTCGCGGCGATCTGCCCGGTGATCGCGCTGGACGCGGCGCCGGAGGTGCTGGTCGACCAGGCCGGCGGGCCCGTCTCGGCGGGTGACGTGCTGTTCGCCTGGCAGCGCTGACGTCCCCGGGGGAAAGCGGGTGAATGGACCGTTCACCCGCGCCCTTCGTTGATCCCCGGGCCTGGCGGGCCGACGCTGGGTTCATGGTCATCGTGTTGTCCGGTTTTTGCACCGGTGTGCTGGGAGCCCGTTTCCTCCGGTTCGCGCCGAGGGGAGCGGTGGTCCGCCCGCTGTGGTGCGCCGCGCCCGTGGCGGTGCTGTGGTGGTTGAGCGCGCTCCTGGTGCCGCCCGAGTGGTTGCCCCTGGCGCTGTTGCTGGCGTGGCTGGGCGTGCTGCTGTCCGCGGTGGACCTGCGGCACCGGCGCCTGCCCGACGTCCTGACGCTGCCCGCCTGGCCGCTGGTCGGCGCGGCGCTGTGGTGGGCCGGTGCCGAGCCGCGGCGGGCGTTGGCGGGCGGGGCGGTGTTCTTCGCGGGCCACCTGGTCGTGCGGCTGGTCGCGCCGTCCGCGATGGGCGGGGGAGACGTGAAGCTCGCGGCACCGGTGGGCGCGGTGCTGGCGTCGGTGTCGTGGCTCGCGCTGCCGGCGGGCGCGGCGGTGGCGAGCGCGGTCACCCTGGCCCTGGCGCTCCGGCGGCGCGCGGGTGGCGTGCCCTACGGCCCCGGCCTGCTGACCGCCGCGTGGTTGGCGGTGGCGTCGGCCGGGTGAGCCGAGGGGCCCACGTCGACCGGCACCCGTCCCGCCCTGGTCGGCGCACCGCGCCCGCCCCCCCCGCTCACCCGTCGGTGTCCCACTCGGCGGAACGGTGCGGCGTGGTCGCTGAGCTGCGCACGAGCCCCGGTGGCCGCTGTGGAAGGATTGCCCGCGTGCTGCGCTGGATCACCGCTGGGGAGTCACACGGACCCGCTCTCGTCGCCGTGCTGGAGGGCATGGTCTCGGGCGTCGAGGTCACGACCGCCGACCTGACCGCTCAACTGGAGCGGCGTCGCCTCGGCTTCGGGCGGAGCCCCCGCATGGGCTTCGAGGCCGACGAGGTGGAGATCCTGGGCGGTGTCCGCCACGGGCTGACCCAGGGCGGCCCGATCGCGGTCCGGATCGGCAACACCGAGTGGCCCAAGTGGCAGAAGGTGATGTCGGCCGACCCGGTGGACCCGGGCGAGCTCAAGCCCACCGGCCGCAACGAGGCGCTGACCCGGCCGCGCCCCGGCCACGCCGACCTGCCCGGCATGCAGAAGTTCGGCTTCGACGAGGCCCGGCCCGTGCTGGAGCGCGCCAGCGCCCGCGAGACCGCCGCGCGCACCGCGCTGGGCACGGTCGCCCGCCACTTCCTCAAGCAGGTCTTCGACGTCGACGTGATCAGCCACGTGGTGTCCATCGGCAAGGCCAGGACCCCCGACGACGCCGCCGTGCCCGGTCCGGGCGACCTGGCCGCGGTCGACGCCAGCCCGGTCCGCGCCTTCGACCGGCGCGGCACCGACGCCATGGTCGCCGAGGTCGAGGCGGTCAAGGAGGCGGGTGACACGGTCGGCGGCGTCATCGAGGTCATCGCCTACAACCTGCCGCCGGGCCTCGGCTCGCACGTGCACTGGGACCGCAGGCTGGACGCCCGGCTGGCCGGCGCGCTGATGGGCGTGCAGGCGATGAAGGGCGTGGAGATCGGCGACGGCTTCACCACCGCGCAGCGCTGGGGCAGCCAGGCCCACGACGAGATCGACCGCGGCGAGGGCCCCAAGGGCGTCACCCGGCGCAGCAACCGGGCGGGCGGCCTGGAGGGCGGCATCACCAACGGCGAGCCGCTGCGCGTGCGCGTGGCCATGAAGCCGATCTCGACCGTCCCGCGCGCACTGTCCACCATCGACGTCCGCACCGGCGAGCCGGCCGTGGCGATCCACCAGCGCTCGGACGTGTGCGCGGTGCCGCGCGCGGGCGTGGTGCTGGAGTCGGTGGTGGCGCTGGTGCTGGCCGAGGCGGCGCTGGAGAAGTTCGGCGGCGACTCGATCGACGAGACCAGGCGCAACGTCGCCGGCTACCTGGCGGCCCTCGAAGCACGCTGGGAGGGGCGGTGAGCCCGAGGTTCGTCGTCCTCGGCCCGCCCGGCGCGGGCAAGACGACGGTCGGCAGGCTGCTGGCCGAGCGCACCGACCTGCCCTTCCGCGACGTCGACGAGGACATCGTGGCCGCCGCGGGCAAGTCCATCTCGGACATCTTCACCACCGACGGCGAGCCGGCGTTCCGGGCGCTGGAGGAGCAAGCCGTCGCCACCGGCCTGGCCGAGCACGACGGCGTGCTGGCGCTGGGCGGCGGTGCGGTGCTGTCCGCCACCACCCGGCGGCGCCTGGCCGGGCACACGGTGGTCTTCCTCAACGTCGGCATGGCGGAGGGGGTGCGGCGCACCGGCCTGTCCACGGCCCGCCCCCTGCTGGCCGGTGTGAACCCGCGCGCCACGTTCAAGACCCTGCTGGACGCCCGCCTGCCGCTGTACCGGGAGGTGGCCACCATCGAGGTGATCACCGACGCGCTCACCCCGGACCAGGTGGTCGACGCCGTGCTCGCCCGGTGGGGCTGACGGGCACCCGGGCCCTCGCGCACCGCGCCGCGGTGCGGGGCCCGGAGCGGCGACGCGCCGGGACCGGACGTGGTCGAATGGTGAGCGACGAAGGGGAGTGGTGATGGGCGAGCCGGTGCGGATCCGCGTGGCCGCGGAACGACCGTACGACGTGGTGGTGGGCCGCGGCCTGCTCGGTGACCTGGTCGAACTCGTGCGCGGCACGGCCAAGGCGGCGATCGTCCACACCCCGACGCTGGCCACGACCGCCGAGGCGGTCCGCGACGAGCTGGCGGCCGCGGGCGTGGACGCGCACCGCGTGGAGGTGCCCGACGCCGAGGACGGCAAGGACCTGCGGGTCGCCGGGTACTGCTGGGACGTGTTCGGCCACGTCGGGCTGGGCCGCCGGGACGTGGTGATCGGCCTGGGCGGCGGCGCCGTGACCGACCTGGCCGGGTTCGTCGCCTCCACCTGGATGCGCGGCGTGCGGCTGGTCCACGTGCCGACCACGCTGCTGGCCATGGTCGACGCCGCGGTCGGCGGGAAGACCGGCATCAACACCGACGCGGGCAAGAACCTGGTCGGCACGTTCTACGAGCCCGAGGCCGTGCTGGTCGACCTGGCCACGCTGGAGACGCTGCCGCGCAACGAGCTGGTCGCGGGCATGGCCGAGGTGGTCAAGGGCGGCTTCATCGCCGACCCGGTCATCCTCGACCTGGTCGAGGCCGACCCGGCCGCCGCGCTCGACCCGACCGGCCCGGTGATCGAGGAGCTGGTCCGCCGCAAGGTCCAGGTCAAGGCCGACGTGGTGTCCGCCGACCTGCGCGAGTCCGACCTGCGCGAGATCCTCAACTACGGCCACACCCTCGGGCACGCCGTCGAGCGCCGCGAGCGCTACCGCTGGCGCCACGGCGCGGCGGTCAGCGTCGGCCTGGTCTTCGCCGCCGAGCTGGCCCGGCTGGCCGGTCGCCTGGACGACGCCACCGCCGACCGCCACCGCGCGATCCTGACCTCCCTGGGCCTGCCCACCACCTACGACCCGGACGCCCTGCCCCAGCTGCTGGAGGGCATGAGGTCGGACAAGAAGAACCGCTCGGGCGTGCTGCGGTTCGTGGTGCTCGACGGCCTGGCCAAGCCGGGCCGCCTGGAGGGCCCCGACCCCGCCCTGCTGGCGGCGGCCTACTCGGCGGTGGCGGGCGAGGCGAAGAGCGGCGGCAGCGTCCTGCTGTGACGGCGGGGCTGCTGCACCACGTGGAGCTGTGGGTGCCCGACCTGGCCCGCGCCGAGCGCAGCATCGGTTGGCTGCTCGGCGAGCTGGGCTGGGTCGAGCACCAGCGGTGGGCCCGGGGGGTCAGTTGGAAGCTGGGCCCGACCTACCTGGTGGTCGAGCACTCGCCCGCGCTGGACGCGCACCACCGGCGGGGCACCGGCCTGAACCACCTGGCCTTCCACGTCGCGGACCGGGCCGGCGTGGACCGGCTGGTGCGGGAGGCCGTCGACCACGGCTGGTCACCCCTGTTCGCCGACAAGTACCCCCACGCGGGCGGCGCGGCGCACTACGCCGGCTACCTGGAGAACGCCGACGGCTTCGAGGTGGAACTCGTGGCTCCGATCGGGTGACACTCGAAATAGCGACCCGGTCCTTACACTGAACCGGAACCGGGCGCCGCGCGTCTTCCGGTGCACACCGACCCGTCCCGCAGAAGTGGAGACCAGCCCCGCATGCCCAGTCCCGTCGGGAGAGCGGCGAGGCTCCTCGGTTCCGCGCTGGTCGCCGCTTCGCTCGCGGCCTGCGCGCCGAGCGTCGCCGACCCCGCACCGGAAACCCCCGGCAGCAGCACCGCGCCCAGCACGTCCGCGGTGGTCGAGGCCGCGGAGCCGCCCGTCCCGGTACCGGTGGCGCTGGCCGCCGACCGCGGCAGGCGGAGCGCCGGCGTGGTCGCGGTGGGCGGCGGGGACTCGGCGTACAACTACGCGCCCTCGCTGATGGCTGAGGGCGGCAAGGTCCGCATGTGGTGGTGCAGCCAGCTCGGCACGGCCCAGCCCGCGGGCGACGACGTGCTCTACGCGGAGGCCGCCTCGCCGGACGGCCCGTTCGCCGCGCCCGGCGGCGCACCGGCGGTGGCCGTGCTCTCCGGCAGCGGCGCGGGCTTCGACGCCATGCACACCTGCGACCCGTCGGTGATCAAGGTCGACGGGACGTACTACATGTACTACACCGCCGCCGAGCGCGACAACCACGCCAACGGCAGCGCCCTGGGCGTGGCCACCAGCCCGGACGGCCTGACCTGGACCCGCCTCGGCGGCCCGCTCCTGGCCCCGTCCAACGTGGTGATCAGGGACAACGCCTACGGCGCCGGCCAGGCGTCGGCGCTGTGGCTGGACGGCTGGTTCTACCTGATGTTCACCGACACCACCGGCGCGGCGGCCGGGTGGAACGGCGCGGGCCAGTTCGTGCTCAGGTCGAAGGACCCGGCGTTCGCGAGCGGCGTGCAGGCCCTGGGCCCGGGCGGCTTCACGTCGGTACCCGACACCCGCTCGCGGCCCCGCTCGATCGTGGACGCCTTCAGCGCCGACTGGATGTTCGTCGACGCGCTCCAGGTCTTCGTCGTCGCGCACTCCACCGACCAGGGCACCACCCTGACCTTCTGGAACCGCGACTTCACCGCCAACCCCCACCCGCGGGTGCACCTGCCCGGCCCGTGGCGGGAGGGCCCCGGCCTGCTGCGCACCCCCACCGGGCACGCGCCGGCGTCCCCGGAGGACCCGTGCGGCCGGGTGCCGGTGGACGTGGTCCGCGCGACCGTGTCCGGCGAGTCGGGCGCGCCGACCGACCTGGGCCACTTCGGCCTGGACCTCGCCGGGGTGCCCGGCTGCGCCACCGAGGAGGCGGCGCGCGTCCTGGACGGCTTCGCCGTGCCGTCCCCGGAGAACACCGTCGACCTGGTGCTGGGCGGCGAGGTGGTGCGCGTCGAGCGCCGCTCGGTGGCCGCCCGCCTGGCCACCGCCGTGCTGGACCGCCGCCCGCCCGTGGTGGACCGGCTGGAGGTCGTGGAACGCGTCCCGGCGGGCGTGCGGGCCGTGCGGGCCCCGGACGGGCAGGTCGGCCTGCTGCTGGCCGACGACCGGCTGTGGCTGGTCCCCGACGCCGCGGTCGCCGAGCTGAACTCCTCGACCGTCACCGACGTCACCCAGCGGACCTGGGCCTCCTACAAGAAGGCCGGCGACCTGCGCCGCTAGCCCCGTTCACCCGGCTGGGGCAACCGGCCGCCCAGCACGACGCCCAGCCCCGCGCTGACCATGACCAGCAACGCGGTGAACGCCGCGCCGCCGGTCAGCGCGGGCCCCAGGGCCTCCAGCCCGGTCTGGTCGACCAGCGACCGGCCCAGCACCCCGACCACCCCGGCCGACGGCCCCGCCACCAGCCCGGCCAGGAACCACACCAGCCCGGCGCCCGCCAGCCCCCGCCACGCGTCCAGCGCGCCCCACAGCAGCCCGACGACCACCACCAGCGCCAACGCGATGTACCGGACGGCGGTGCCCGCCTCGGGGCTGTTCACGCCCACCGCCGCGGTGCCGGTCTGCACCGCGCCGTGGAGCAACCCCAGCCAGAGACCCCGGACCAGCCACGCGCGCATGTGCCCACCCTATGTGCCCGCGGCGGTGCCGGAAGTTCAGCCGATCGTGGGCCGCTGTGCACCGGTGCGGGTGGCTCTAGGCTGCCCACATGCACCACGCCACTCGTCGCGCCGCACTCCGCGCCTCGCTCCGGGCACTGGAGCTGGACGCGCTGCTGGTCACCAACCTGCTCAACGTCCGCTACCTGACCGGCTTCACCGGGTCGAACGCCGCGCTGCTGGTGCACGCCGAGTCGGACGAGGGCACCGCCTTCTGCACCGACGGCCGCTACCTCACCCAGGCCGCCGGGCAGGTGCCCGACCTGGAGCGGGTCGTCGACCGGCCCTGCGACGCGGCGCTGCTCAAGCGGGCCGGCGGCCTGCGGCGGATCGGCTTCGAGAGCCACGACGTGACCGTCGACGGCCTGTCCGCGCTGGAGGCCGCGGCGGGCGGTGCCGCCCTGGTCCGGGCGCCCGGCCTGGTCGAGCGGCTGCGGGTGGTCAAGGACGACGCCGAGGTCGAGGCGCTGCGGATGGCGTGCGCGGCGGCCGACCGGGCGCTGGCGGGCCTGCTGGAGCACGGCGGCCTGCGGCCCGGCCGCACCGAGAGGGAGATCGCGCGCGAGCTGGAGAACCGGATGCTCGACCACGGCGCGGCCGGGCCGTCGTTCGAGTCGATCGTGGCGGCGGGCGCGCACTCGGCGGTGCCGCACCACCGGCCCACCGACGCGGTGGTCCGCGACGGCGACCTGGTCAAGCTCGACTTCGGCGCCCTGGTCGACGGCTACCACTCCGACATGACCCGCACCGTGGTGGTCGGCCGCGCCGCGGACTGGCAGCGCGACCTGTACGAGCTGGTCGCGGCCGCGCAGGCGGCGGGCCGGGCGGCCCTGGCGCCGGGCACCGGGCTCGCCGCGGTGGACGCGGCGGCGCGGGACGTGATCGACGCGGCGGGCTACGGCGAGCAGTTCCTGCACGGCCTCGGCCACGGCGTCGGCCTCCAGATCCACGAGGCTCCGGCGCTGTCGAAGGCCGGTGACGGTACACTTCTGCCCGGTATGGCGGTCACCGTCGAGCCCGGTGTGTACCTGGCCGGGAAGGGTGGTGTTCGCATCGAGGACACGCTCGTGGTGCGCGAAGGCGCCCCGGAGCTCCTCACCCTGACCACGAAAGAGCTCGTGGTCGTCTGACGTCGTCCGGCGCCGGCCGAGCGCCGGTGCCCGCCAACTCACGTAACAGGAGAGTCCACCACCGTGGCCACGACCAACGACCTGAAGAACGGCCTGGTGCTGAACCTCGACGGCCAGCTGTGGACCGTCACCGCGTTCCAGCACGTCAAGCCGGGCAAGGGCGGCGCCTTCGTGCGCACCACGCTGAAGCACGTCCTGACCGGCAAGGTCGTGGACAAGACCTTCAACGCGGGCACCAAGGTCGACACGGCGACCGTGGACAAGCGCGGCATGACGTACCTGTACAAGGACGGTGCCGACTTCGTCTTCATGGACGGCGAGACCTACGACCAGATCACCGTGCCCGCCGCGACCGTCGGCGACGCGGCCAACTACATGCTGGAGAACCAGGAGGCGATCGTCGCCCTCCACGAGGGGACCGCGCTCTACGTCGAGCTGCCGACCTCGGTCGAGCTGGTGATCCAGCACACCGACCCGGGCCTGCAGGGCGACCGCTCGACCGGCGGCACCAAGCCCGCCACGCTGGAGACCGGCGCGGAGATCCAGGTCCCGCTGTTCGTCACCACCGGCGAGAAGATCAAGGTCGACACCCGCGACGGCCGCTACCTCGGCCGCGTGAACGGCTGAGATGGGCGCACGCAGCAAGGCCCGCAAGCGCGCCGTGGACGTCCTCTACGAGGCGGACGTCCGGGGCGTCGACCCGGTGACCCTGATCGCCGAGCGCGTCGGCTCCACGGACGTTCCCCCGGTCAACGACTACACGGTCGGCCTCGTGGAGGGCGTCACCGCGCACCGCGCGCGGATCGACGACCTGATCTCCGAGCACGCCGAGGGCTGGACGCTGCAGCGCATGCCCGCGGTCGACCGGGCGGTGCTGCGGGTCGGGCTCTACGAGCTGCTGTGGGCGGCCGACGTGCCGGACGCGGTCGCCATCGACGAGGCGGTCGAGCTGGCCAAGGGCCTGTCCACGGACGACTCGCCGCGGTTCGTCAACGGCGTGCTGGGCCGCATCGCGGTCATCGCCGACCAGCTCCGCGCCGTCCTGTAGGGCGCACCCGGGCAACACCGGAAGGGGGCCGTGCCCCCGCTCACCCCCGAGCGGGACGCGGCCCCCCTTTCACGTGCTCAGTCCTCCTTGGCCGGACGGGCCTCGGGGGGGAGCACACCCCAGTCGATCAGCTGCTCGGTCAACTCACCGGGCGTCATGTCGTAGATGATGGCGAGGGACCGCAGGTCCTCGGTCCGGATCGACAGCACCTTGCCGTTGTAGTCGCCGCGCTGGCTCTGGATGGTGGCCGCGTACCGCGCGAGCGGCCCCACCTTCTCCGCCGGGAGCTGTTGCAGCCGCTCCAGGTTGATGACGATCTTGGTGGCGGGCTCCGCCCCCGACGGCACCCGACCCTCCGGCAGCAGTTCGGCCACCGGCACCCCGTAGAAGTCGGCCAGTTCGGCCAGCTTCTGCACGGTGACGGCTCGGTCGCCGCGCTCGTAAGAGCCCACGACCACGGCCTTCCAGCGACCGCCGGACTTCTGCTCGACGCCGTGCAAAGACAAGCCCTGCTGCTGGCGGATCGCGCGGAGCTTTGCCCCCAGCGCCTTGGCGTAGTCGCCCATGTGGCGGTTCTCCGTTCATTCGCCCCGTCAGCCGGTAGGGGACTGCCGCGGGGAGGCTTAGATCAATACGCAGAGTAATGATTGCTCTCCGTGGTCACCAGGTCAAGCTGATCTCGTTGGGACAGGTGGGCGAGACCACGGACACCACCCGGAAGATTGACCGCCGAAGCCTGATACCGTGCTGGTCAGCCCGGTCCCAACCGGGTGTCCGACGTCCTTTAAGGACCCGTCCGGTGAGGCGGGGAAGGAGGTCCAGCCGTGGCGCCACGTCAACGTGGCGCGACGGACCCGGCCGGGGAGCGCGAGCTCCTGTCGGCCGGCGACGTCGCGCGCACCGTCGCCCGAATGGCCCATCAGATCATCGAGAAGACCTCTCTGGGTGCACCGAGCGCACCGGAAGTAGTCCTGATGGGGATCCCGACCCGGGGCGTCCCGCTCGCCCACCGGCTCGGGTCCCGGATCGCCGAGTTCAGCGGGGTCGAGGTCGGCACCGGCACCCTGGACATCACCCTCTACCGCGATGACCTGCGGCGGGGCCCCACCAGGCCGCTGGAGGCCACCTCGCTGCCCGACGGCGGCGTCGACGACAAGCTCGTGGTCCTGGTGGACGACGTGCTGTTCTCCGGCCGCACCATCCGCGCCGCGCTGGACGCCCTGCGCGACCACGGCCGCCCGCGCGCGGTGCAGCTGGCCGTGCTGGTCGACCGGGGCCACCGCGAGCTGCCGATCCGCGCGGACTACGTGGGCAAGAACGTGCCCACCGCGCGGTCCGAGGAGGTCCACGTGCTGCTGACCGAGTTCGACGACCGCGACGGGGTGGTGCTGCGGTGAGGCACCTGCTGTCCACCGAGGGCATCGACCCGGGCCTGGCCACCGCGGTCCTGGACACCGCGGCCCGGCTCAAGCAGGCCCTCGAAGGCCGTGAGGTGCGCAAACTACCCACGCTGCGCGGCCGGACGGTCATCACGGTGTTCTACGAGAACTCCACCCGGACGCGGGTCAGCTTCGAGATCGCGGGCAAGTGGATGAGCGCGGACGTGGTGAACGTCTCCTCGTCCGGCTCCAGCGTCGGCAAGGGCGAGTCGCTGCGCGACACCGCGCTGACCCTGGCCGCCGCGGGCGCCGACTGCGTCATCGTGCGGCACCCGGCCTCCGGCGCGGCCCACCGGCTGGCGGGCTGGCTGCACGAGGCGGGCACGTCCGTGGTCAACGCGGGCGACGGCACGCACGAGCACCCCACCCAGGCCCTGCTCGACGCCGCCACCCTGCGGGAACGCCTCGGCGACCTGCGCGACCGCCGCGTGGCCATCGTCGGCGACGTGCTGCACAGCCGCGTGGCCCGCTCGAACGTGCACCTGCTCACCGCGCTGGGCGCGGAGGTGACGTTGATCGCACCCCCGACCCTGCTGCCCGCCGGCGTGGAGAACTGGCCGGTGCACGTCTCGCACGAGCTGGACGCCGAGCTGCCGAGCCAGGACGCGGTCATGCTGCTGCGGGTGCAGGCCGAGCGGATGCACGGCGGGTTCTTCCCGTCGGCCCGCGAGTACTCCATCGCCTACGGGCTGAACGAGAACCGGCTCCGGCTGCTCCCCGACCACGCCGTCGTGCTGCACCCCGGCCCGATGCTGCGCGGGATGGAGATCGCCTCGTCGGTCGCCGACTCGCCCCGCGCCGCCATCACCGACCAGGTGCGCAACGGCGTGCACGTGCGCATGGCCGTGCTGTACCACCTGCTTGCCCACGAGGAGGAGACTTCGTGAACCCCTTGATCATCAGGGGAGTACGGCCCTACGGCGAGGGCGAACCGGTCGACGTGCTGGTCCGCGACGGCGTGGTCGCCGCGATCGGCGAGGTCGCCGAGGAGGGCGCCGAGGTGGTCGAGGGCGGCGGCGCGGTCCTGCTGCCCGGCTTCGTCGACCTGCACACCCACCTGCGCGAACCCGGCCGCGAGGACACCGAGACCATCGCCACCGGCTCCGCCGCGGCCGCGCTGGGCGGCTACACGGCCGTGTTCGCCATGGCCAACACCGACCCGGTCGCGGACAACGCCGTCATCGTCGAGCACGTGGCCCGCCGCGGCCGCGAGGTCGGCCTGGTGGACGTGCACCCGGTGGGCGCGGTCACGGTCGGGCTCAAGGGCGAGAAGCTCGCCGAGCTGGGCACCATGGCCAAGGCCGGCGTGCGGGTGTTCTCCGACGACGGGCACTGCGTGCACGACCCGCTGGTCATGCGGCGGGCCCTGGAGTACAGCAAGGCGCTCGACGTGGTGGTCGCCCAGCACGCCGAGGAGCCCCGGCTCACCGTCGGCGCGCAGGCCCACGAGGGCGAGCAGGCGGCCCGGCTGGGCCTCCAGGGCTGGCCGGCGGCCGCGGAGGAGGCGGTCGTGGCGCGCGACTGCCTGCTGGCCCGCCAGGTCGGCGCCCGGCTGCACGTCTGCCACGTCTCCACCGCGGGCACCGCCGACGTGCTGGCCTGGGCCAAGGCGCGCGGCACCGAGGTGTCCGCCGAGGTCACCCCGCACCACCTGCTGCTCACCGACGAGCGGCTGGCCACCTACGACCCGGTCAACAAGGTCAACCCGCCGCTGCGCACCGCCGACGACGTGCGGAAGCTGCGCGAGGCGCTGGCCGCGGGCGTCATCGACTGCGTGGCCACCGACCACGCGCCGCACGCCGTCCAGGACAAGGACTGCGAGTGGTCCGCCGCCCGGCCCGGCATGCTGGGCCTGCAGACCGCCCTGTCGATCGTGGTGGAGACCATGGTCGAGACCGGCCTGCTGGACTGGCGCGGCGTGGCGCGGGTGCTCAGCGAGCGGCCCGCCGAGATCGCGGGCCTGCCCGACCAGGGTCGCCCGATCGAGGTCGGCGAGCCCGCCAACCTCGTCCTGGTCGACCCGGGCGCCCGGTGGACCGTGCGGGGCGCCGAGCTGGCCAGCATCGCGGCCAACACCCCGTTCGAGGGCATGGAGCTGCCCGGCGCCGTGGTCGCCACGGTGCTGCGCGGGCGCGTGACCGCCCTGCGGGGAAGGATTCCGGCATGAGCGAGCTTGCGAGCGAATCGTTCAACACGGTCTTCTCGGGTCTTGCCACGCCGAGCGTCAGCGAGGTGTGCGCATGAGCCGCGTGCTGCTGACCCTGGCCGTGCTGGCCGTGTTCGCGCTCTGCCTCTACGGCATGTGGCGCGGCTGGCAGAACCGCAAGCGGCGCCAGGCCGACCTGCCCGAGTTCCCGCAGCCGCCCGCCGACCCGGGCGCCACCGTGCTGGAGACCACCGGCGTCTACGTCGGCACCACCGTCGGGGACGACTGGCAGGACCGGGTCGCGGTCGGCGACGTGGGCCACCGCGCCGAGGCCACCCTGCGCCTCACCGAGCAGGGCGTGCTGGTCGAGCGGACCGGCGCGAGCCCGCTGTGGATCCCGGCGGCGCGGGTGGAGGGCGCCCGCACCGCGCGGGGGCTCGCGGGCAAGGTGATGACCGCGGACGGCCTGCTGGTCGTGCGCTGGCAGCTCGGGGACCGGGTGCTCGACACCGGGTTCCGGGGCGACGACAAGGACGTGTACGAGCAGTGGGTGCGAGCCCTGGGAGGCGACCGATGACCGATGCGGCACTGGTTTTGGAAGACGGCCGGGTGTTCCGCGGCGAGGCATACGGCGCGATCGGCGCGAGCCTGGGCGAGGTGGTGTTCTCCACCGGCATGACCGGCTACCAGGAGACCCTGACCGACCCGTCCTACCACCGCCAGATCGTGGTGCAGACCGCCCCGCAGATCGGCAACACCGGCTGGAACGACGAGGACGACGAGTCGGGCCGCATCTGGGTCGCCGGCTACGTGGTGCGCGACCCGGCGCGGGTGCCGTCCAACTGGCGCTCCCGGCGCGGCCTGGACGAGGAGCTGGTCAGGCAGGGCGTGGTCGGCGTCTCCGGCATCGACACCCGCATGCTGACCCGCCACCTGCGCGAGCGGGGCGCCATGCGCGCCGGCGTGTTCTCCGGCGACGAGCTGGGCACCACCGAGGAGATGCTGGAGCGCGTGCGCACCGCGCCGCAGATGACCGGCGCCGACCTCGCCGGCGACGTGACCACGCCCGAGCCGTACGTGGTCGAGGCGGTCGGCGGGCGGCGGTTCACCGTGGCCGCCCTGGACCTGGGCATCAAGTCCAACACCCCGCGGATGATGGCCGCGCGCGGCATCGAGGTGCACGTGCTGCCGCTGACCTCGACCCTCGACGAGGTGGCCGCGGTCAACCCCGACGGCGTGTTCCTGTCCAACGGCCCGGGCGACCCGGCCACCCAGGCGCACGCGGTCGAGCTGACCCGCGGCGTGCTGGACCGGCGCATCCCGCTGTTCGGCATCTGCTTCGGCAACCAGATCCTCGGCCGCGCCCTGGGCCGGGACACCTACAAGCTGCGCTACGGCCACCGGGGCATCAACATCCCGGTCATCGACGTGGCCACCGGCCGGGTCGCCATCACCGCGCAGAACCACGGGTTCGCGCTGGAGGGCGAGCCGGGGGAGGAGTTCCGCTCCGACTTCGGCCGCGTCCAGCTCAGCCACTACTGCCCCAACGACGGCACGGTCGAGGGCGTGCGCGCGCTCGACGTGCCCGCCTTCAGCGTGCAGTACCACCCCGAAGCGGCGGCCGGTCCGCACGACGCCGCACCGCTGTTCGACGAGTTCGTGACGATGATGGACGAGGGTCGCTGATGCCGAAGAGGACTGATCTCAAGCACGTGCTGGTCATCGGCTCGGGCCCGATCGTCATCGGTCAGGCGTGCGAGTTCGACTACTCCGGCACCCAGGCGTGCCGGGTGCTGCGCGCCGAGGGCCTGCGGGTGTCGCTGGTCAACTCCAACCCCGCGACGATCATGACCGACCCGGAGTTCGCCGACGCCACCTACGTCGAGCCG
This sequence comes from Saccharothrix syringae, assembly GCF_009498035.1. Lineage (NCBI taxonomy): Bacteria > Bacillati > Actinomycetota > Actinomycetes > Pseudonocardiales > Pseudonocardiaceae > Saccharothrix > Saccharothrix syringae. The sequence goes on along the minus strand of NZ_CP034550.1, from coordinate 8,683,626 downwards.
ATCACCCCGGAGTTCGTGGAGAAGGTCATCGCGGCCGAGCGGCCCGACGCCGTGCTGGCCACCCTGGGCGGCCAGACCGCGCTGAACACCGCCATCGCCCTGCACGAGCGGGGCGTGCTGGAGAAGTACGACGTCGAGCTGATCGGCGCCGACGTCGACGCCATCCAGCGCGGCGAGGACCGCCAGATGTTCAAGGACATCGTGCGCAAGATCGGCGCCGACGTGCCGCGCAGCGCGGTGTGCAGGTCCATGGACGAGGTCCGCGAGACCGTCGCCGAGCTGGGCCTGCCGGTGGTCATCCGGCCCTCGTTCACCATGGGCGGCCTCGGCTCCGGCATGGCGCACACCCCCGAGGAGCTGGAGCGGCTGGCCGCCACCGGCCTGGCCGAGTCCCCGGTCACCGAGGTGCTGATCGAGGAGAGCGTGCTCGGCTGGAAGGAGTACGAGCTGGAGCTGATGCGCGACCGCAACGACAACGTGGTCGTGGTCTGCTCCATCGAGAACATCGACCCGATGGGCGTGCACACCGGCGACTCGGTGACCGTCGCGCCGGCGATGACCCTGACCGACCGCGAGTACCAGCACATGCGCGACGTCGGCATCGCGGTCATCCGCGAGGTCGGCGTGGACACCGGCGGCTGCAACATCCAGTTCGCCATCAACCCGCGCGACGGCCGCATGGTCGTCATCGAGATGAACCCGCGCGTGTCGCGGTCCTCGGCGCTGGCGTCCAAGGCGACCGGCTTCCCGATCGCCAAGATCGCCGCCAAGCTCGCCATCGGCTACACCCTCGACGAGATCCGCAACGACATCACCGGCGAGACCCCGGCGTCGTTCGAGCCGACCCTGGACTACGTCGTGGTCAAGGTGCCGCGGTTCGCCTTCGAGAAGTTCCCCGGCGCCGACCGCACCCTCACCACCACCATGAAGTCGGTCGGCGAGGCCATGTCGATCGGCCGCAGCTTCATCGAGGCGCTGGGCAAGGCGCTGCGCTCGATGGAGACCAAGGCCGCCGGGTTCTGGACCGCGCCGGACCCCGACGAGACCGTGGAAGCCACCCTGGAGGCGCTGCGCACCGGCCACGACGGCCGCCTCTACACCCTGGAGCGCGCCCTGCGGCTCGGCGCGACCGTCGAGCAGGTGCACGAGGCGTCGCGCATCGACCCGTGGTTCGTCGAGCAGGTCGCCTGGCTGGTCGACCTGCGCCGGGAGATCGAGGACGCCCCGGTGCTCGACGCGCGGCTGCTGCGCAAGGCCAAGCGGGCGGGCCTGTCCGACCGGCAGGTCGCCGCGCTGCGCCCGGAGCTGGCCGGCGAGGACGGCGTGCGCGCCCTGCGGCACCGGCTGGGCGTGCGGCCGGTCTACAAGACCGTCGACACCTGCGCCGCCGAGTTCGCCGCGCGGACCCCGTACCACTACTCGGCCTACGAGCTCGACCCCGACGCCGAGACCGAGGTCGTCGAGCAGCGCGACAAGCCGAAGGTGCTGATCCTGGGCTCCGGCCCGAACCGCATCGGCCAGGGCATCGAGTTCGACTACTCGTGCGTGCACGCGGCCATGGCGCTGCGCGAGGCCGGGTACGAGACGGTGATGGTCAACTGCAACCCGGAGACCGTCTCCACCGACTACGACACCTCCGACCGGCTCTACTTCGAGCCGCTGACCTTCGAGGACGTGCTGGAGGTCGTGCACTCCGAGCGGCGCTCGGGCACCGTGGCCGGGGTGATCGTGCAGCTCGGCGGCCAGACCCCGCTGGGCCTGGCGCGGCGGCTGGCCGACGCGGGCGTGCCGGTCGTGGGCACCCCGCCGCACGCCATCCACCTCGCCGAGGACCGCGGCGCGTTCGGCCAGGTGCTCACCGACGCGGGCCTGCCCGCCCCGAAGTACGGCACCGCCACCTCGTTCGCGCAGGCCAAGGCCATCGCCGACGAGATCGGCTACCCGGTGCTGGTGCGCCCGTCGTACGTGCTCGGCGGCCGCGGCATGGAGATCGTCTACGACGAGGAGTCGCTGGGCGGCTACATCCAGCGCGCCACCGAGGTCAGCCCCGAGCACCCGGTGCTGGTCGACCGGTTCCTCGACGACGCCATCGAGATCGACGTGGACGCCCTGTTCGACGGCGAGGAGGTCTTCGTCGGCGGCGTGATGGAGCACATCGAGGAGGCCGGCGTGCACTCCGGCGACTCGGCGTGCGCGCTGCCGCCCATCACCCTGGGCGAGACCGACGTGGAGAACGTCCGCCGCTCCACGCTGGCCATCGCCCGCGGCATCGGGGTGCGCGGCCTGATCAACGTCCAGTACGCGCTCAAGGACGACGTGCTCTACGTGCTGGAGGCCAACCCGCGGGCCTCGCGGACCGTGCCGTTCGTGTCCAAGGCGACCGCGGTGCCGCTGGCCAAGGCCGCCGCCCGGGTCATGCTCGGCACCACGATCGCCCAGCTGCGCGCCGAGGGCCTGCTGCCCGCCACCGGCGACGGCGCCGTGCTGCCCCCGCACGCCCCCGTGGCGGTCAAGGAGGCCGTGCTGCCGTTCCACCGGTTCCGCACGCCGGAGGGCAAGGGCGTGGACTCGCTGCTCGGGCCGGAGATGAAGTCCACCGGCGAGGTCATGGGCATCGACGTGTCGTTCGGCACCGCGTTCGCCAAGTCCCAGACCGCCTCCTACGGCTCCCTGCCCACCTCGGGCCGGGTGTTCGTGTCGGTGGCCAACCGGGACAAGCGGGCCATGATCTTCCCGGTCAAGCGGCTCGCCGACCTGGGCTTCGAGGTGCTGGCCACCAGCGGCACGGCCGAGGTGCTGCGCCGCAACGGCATCCCGTGCACGGTGGTCCGCAAGCACTTCGAGGGCGAGCAGAACGTGGTCGACGCGATCCTCGACGGCACCGTGGACCTGATCATCAACACCCCGTACGGCAACAACGGGCCGAGGGTGGACGGCTACGAGATCCGCACCGCGGCGGTGGCCAAGGACATCCCGTGCGTCACCACCATCCAGGGCGCGGCGGCGGCCGTGCACGGCATCGAGGCCGCCATCCGCGGCGACATCGGCGTGCGGCCCCTCCAGGCCCTCCAGGCGGCCCTGCGGGGTGAGCGGTGAGGTTCGGGCAGCGCCTGGCCGCGGCCGTGGCCGAGCACGGGCCGCTGTGCGTCGGCATCGACCCCCACCCCGGCCTGCTGGCGTCCTGGGGCCTGCCCCAGGACGCCTCCGGGCTGGAGCGCTTCGCGCTCACCTGCGTCGAGGCGTTCGGGGGCCGGGTGGCGGTGGTGAAACCGCAGTCGGCGTTCTTCGAGGCGCACGGTTCGAAAGGCGTGGCGGTCCTGGAAAGGGTCATTTCCGACCTCCGGGGCACCGGCACGCTGGTCCTGGTGGACGCCAAGCGCGGCGACATCGGCTCGACCATGGCCGCCTACGCCGCGGCCTACCTCACCGAGGGCTCGCCCCTGGCCGGCGACGCGGTCACCGTGTCGCCGTACCTCGGGTTCGGCTCGCTGCGGCCCGCCCTGGAAGCGGCCGCCGCGAGCGGTCGCGGAATATTCGCACTCGCGTTGACTTCGAATCCCGAGGGATCCTCGGTGCAGCGCGCGACGGGTCCCGACGGGCGCTCGGTGGCGCAGTCGATCGTCGACGAGGCGGCCCGCGCGAACGCCGGCGCCGACCCCCTCGGCGACGTCGGCCTGGTCGTCGGCGCGACCGTCGGCCGGCTCGACCTCGACCTGTCTGACCTGCACGGACCCGTCCTGGCGCCCGGTTTCGGGGCCCAGGGCGGGACGGTCGAGGACCTGCGCGAGCTGTTCGGCGCGGACCTGCGCGGGGTGCTCCCGACGTCCTCCCGGGACGTGCTGCGGCACGGTCCGGGGACCGCATCCCTGCGGTCCGCGGCGGACGCCGTGCGGCGCGCTCTGGAGATGTGATCGCGATCAAATCACGACACGCTTCGCGTGGTCCGCTCACCTGCGCAAACGGTGCCTGGTACGGTCCAGTCCACCGACGGGTCCATCCCCCATCGAGCGCATACCACACACGGCGTGCGCAGGGCGTTACCGGTGGCGGTGATGGACCTGTTGGAGGGTGTTGGTACTACTACCACCCGCCGCACCACACCAGCGCTGAAAGATTCACCTGACTGGGACCCACGTTGTACCCAGGCAATTGCGCTCGGTACGGTCGCGGCACCGATCCAGAATTGAAATTCCCACACCACGGAGGAAATCGTGGCCCTTCCCCAGCTTACCGAGGAGCAGCGGGCCGCAGCGCTGGAGAAGGCTGCTGCCGCTCGTCGCGCTCGGGCTGAGCTCAAGGAGCGCCTCAAGCGTGGCGGCACGACCCTGACGGACGTGCTGAAGGCCGCCGAGAGCGACGAGGTCCTTGGCAAGATGAAGGTGTCCGCGCTGCTCGAAGCCCTTCCGGGCGTCGGCAAGGTTCGCGCGCAGCAGATCATGGAGCGCCTGGAGATCGCGCCGAGCCGTCGGCTGCGCGGCCTCGGTGAGCGGCAGCGCAAGGCGCTGCTCACCGAGTTCAGCGGCGAGTGAGTGATGGCACCGGGGCGGGGGAGGGCGTGCGCGCCCGCCCCCGCCTCACCGTCCTGTCCGGGCCCTCGGGCGTCGGCAAGTCCAGCGTGCTCGCCGAGCTGCGCCGCAGGGGACCGGACATCCACTTCAGCGTCTCGGTGACCACCCGCAGGCCGAGGCCGGGCGAGGTCGACGGGGTGCACTACCACTTCGTCGACGCGGCGGAGTTCCGCCGCATGGTCGACGACGGCGAGCTGCTGGAGCACGCCGAGTTCGCGGGCAACTGCTACGGCACGCCCAGGGCGCCGGTCGAGCGCGCGCTGGCGTCCGGCAAGCCGTCCCTGCTGGAGATCGAGCTGCAGGGCGCGCGCCAGGTCCGGGCCGCGATGCCCGGGGCCCGGCTGGTCATGCTGGCCCCGCCCTCGTGGGACGACCTGGTCGGCAGGCTGACCGGCCGCGGCACCGAGGACCCCGCCGTGGTGGCCCGCCGGCTGGAGATCGCCCGCGAGGAGCTGGCGGCCGAACCCGAGTTCGACGACGTCGTGGTGAACCACGACGTCGGGTCCGCCGCCACGAGCTTGCTAAACTTGGTGGTCGGCCCTGTGCCCGGCACGCCCTGACGCGTGCGCGGCAGGCGCGGGACGACCCCGAACGCACACCAACCGCAGGAGCGTTGACGAGTGACCACGCACACCGAGCTGGGCCCGCTGTCGGGTTCCCCGGAGGGCATCACCAACCCGCCGATCGACGACCTGCTGGAGCAGGTCAGCTCGAAGTACGCGCTGGTGATCTACGCGGCCAAGCGGGCGCGCCAGATCAACGACTACTACGCCCAGCTCGGCGAGGGCCTGCTGGAGTACGTCGGCCCGCTGGTCGAGCCGGGCCCGCGCGAGAAGCCGCTGTCGATCGCGCTCCGGGAGATCCACGCGGGTCTCCTCGAGCACACCGAGGGCGAGTGACCGAGGCCGCCGAGGCCCCCGACCGCCCCCGGGTCGTCCTCGGGGTGGGTGGGGGCATCGCCGCCTACAAGGCGTGCGAGGTGCTGCGCCGGCTCACCGAGTCCGGCCACTCCGTGCGCGTCGTGCCCACCGACGGGGCGTTGAAGTTCGTCGGCGCGGCCACCTTCGAGGCGCTGTCCGGCCAGCCGGTGCGGGCCGGGGTGTTCGAGGACGTCCCGTCGGTGCCGCACGTGAAGCTGGGGCAGACCGCCGACCTGGTCGTCGTGGCGCCCGCCACGGCCAACCTGATCGCCAAGGCCGCCCACGGCCTGGCCGACGACCTGCTCACCAACACGCTGCTGACCGCGCGCTGCCCGGTCCTGCTCGTGCCCGCGATGCACACCGAGATGTGGGAGCACCCGGCCACCCGGGCCAACGTGGCGCTGCTGCGCTCGCGCGGCGTCGTGGTGGCCGAGCCCGCCAGCGGGCGGCTGACCGGCCGCGACACCGGCAAGGGCCGGCTGCCCGAGCCCGCCGAGATCGTCGACCTGGCCCGGCTGCTGCTCGCCGCGCCCGACGCGCTGCCGCGCGACCTGGAGGGCCTGCACGTCGCCGTGTCCGCGGGCGGCACCCGCGAACCGCTCGACCCGGTGCGCTACCTGGGCAACCGCTCGTCCGGCAGGCAGGGCTGGGCCCTGGCCCGGGTCGCCGCCCAGCGCGGCGCGCGCGTGACGCTCGTCGCCGCGCACACCGCGGACCTGGCCACGCCCGCCGGGGTGGACCTGGTGCGGGTCGGGTCGGCCGAGCAGCTGCGCGTCGCCATGCACGAGGTGGCGGCGTCGGCGGACGTGGTGGTGATGGCCGCGGCCGTGGCGGACTTCCGGCCGGTGGCCACCGCCGGGCACAAGATCAAGAAGACGGATCGGGACCCCGAACCCGTCGCGCTCACCCGCAACGCCGACATCCTCGCCGAGCTGGTCACCGCCCGGCGGTCCGGCCAGGTGGTGGTCGGTTTCGCCGCCGAGACCGGTGACGAGGGCGCCGACGTGCTGGAGTACGGTCGCGCCAAGCTCAAGCGCAAGGGCTGCGACTGGCTGGTGGTCAACGCCGTCGGCGACGGCAAGGCGTTCGAGGTCGAGGACAACTCCGGCTGGCTGCTCTCCGCCGACGGCACCGAGACCCCCGTGCCGCACGGCTCGAAGGCACAACTGGCGTCCGCTGTGTGGGACGCCATTTCCTCCTCGCTGAAAGGCCGGGGGACCAGCGGCGACGCTGGGTAAACTCGGCCCGTTCGCAGGTCTTGACTAGGTAGGGAGTGTCGTGAGCCAGCACACCAGCAGGCTGTTCACCAGCGAGTCGGTGACCGAGGGGCACCCCGACAAGATCTGCGACGCGATCAGCGACTCGATCCTGGACGCGCTGCTGGCCAAGGACCCGCGCTCGCGCGTGGCGGTGGAGACGCTGGTCACCACCGGCCAGGTCCACGTCGCCGGCGAGGTGACCACCGAGGCGTACGCCGACATCCCCTCGATCGTGCGGGACAAGATCCTGGAGATCGGCTACGACTCGTCGGCCAAGGGCTTCGACGGCCACTCGTGCGGCGTGAACGTGGCCATCGGCGCGCAGTCCCCCGACATCGCGCAGGGCGTGGACAGCGCCCTGGAGGAGCGGGTCGAGGGCGCCGCCGACGACATCGACAAGCAGGGCGCGGGCGACCAGGGCCTGATGTTCGGCTACGCGTGCACCGACACCCCCGAGCTGATGCCGCTGCCGATCGCCCTGGCCCACCGCCTGGCGCGGCGGCTGACCGCGGTGCGCAAGGACGGCACCGTGCCCTACCTGCGGCCGGACGGCAAGACCCAGGTGACCATCGAGTACGCGGGCGACCAGCCGGTGCGCCTGGACACCGTGGTGGTGTCCAGCCAGCACGCCGACGGCATCGACCTGGAGAAGCTGCTGGGCGTGGACGTCCGGGAGCACGTGGTGACCCCCGAGGTCGAGGGGCTGAACCTGGACACCTCCGACTTCCGGCTGCTGGTCAACCCGACCGGCCGGTTCGTCATCGGCGGCCCGATGGGCGACGCCGGCCTGACCGGTCGCAAGATCATCGTGGACACCTACGGCGGCATGGCGCGGCACGGCGGTGGCGCGTTCTCCGGCAAGGACCCGTCGAAGGTGGACCGGTCGGCCGCGTACGCGATGCGCTGGGTGGCGAAGAACGCGGTCGCCGCGGGCCTGGCCACGCGGATCGAGGTCCAGGTGGCCTACGCGATCGGCAAGGCCGCGCCGGTGGGCCTGTTCGTGGAGACCTTCGGCACCGAGACGGTGGACCCGCAGAAGATCCAGCAGGCCATCACCGAGGTGTTCGACCTGCGCCCGGCCGCCATCATCCGCGACCTGGACCTGCTGCGCCCGATCTACGCGCCGACCGCCGCCTACGGCCACTTCGGCCGCACCGACGTCGAGCTGCCGTGGGAGAACACGGACCGCGCGGTGGACCTGCGCTCCGCCGCGGGCGCCTGATCGAATATTCGGTTTCAGCGAGGCTCCGGCCGTGTGCCGGGGCCTCGTTCTTCTCCGGTCGTGTTCAGTCGTGCTCGGTCTGCTCGGTCGTGCCGCCGAGCACCTCGGGTAGCGTGCGGCCGTGCCCGGTGCCCGCCCGGCACGGCCGGTTCGCGGGCCGCGTCCTCGTCGCGGGACAGGTCGCCGGCGCCAATGCCGATCCAGGCGGGTGCCGGCAGTTCCGGCGACGCCCCGCCGCCCGCCCCGGGACCGGGTGTGCCGACGACCGCGGTCTCGCCCTGGACCGCCGGCGGGTACATCGACTCGCAGGTGCTCGACCTCACCCTCCACGACCCGCTTCCTGAAGCGCCAGCTGGGCGTGCCCACGCCGGAGATCGGCGGGTGGCGACGCACCGCGTGCGGCGATCCGATTCCGGCGTTCGACTTCGACCGGCGGCTGCGCACGCCAGTGCTCGCCCAGCCGGGCCCAGTGCCACCGGCCTCGCCGCGCCAGTGGCCCGAACCGCCCGCGGACCAGCGGATGCCGGTGCGAGGGGTGGCACATGGCCCGCCCGGCCGCTGCTCCACCAGCCGCGTCCGGCCACGCGGTGGGCGACCCGGTGCGGTTGTCGCCGGGCAACGCCGGTGCGTGAGCGTCCGGCGCGTCCCACCGGTTCACGCTGATCGGGCCCATTTGGTTCCGGCGCGAGTTCGCCGGGGCGCGCGGGGAGTTCGATGTCACCGGAGTCGTCGGTGCACGACCACAGCCCTGTGGTGAACACGACACCGGCCGCCTTGGCTGTCCCGGCCCGCCCGGCCCGCCCGGCCCGCCCGGCCGCCCCGCCTGCCCTGCCCGCCCGCCGTCCTGCCCGGCCGTCCTGCCCGGCCGTCCTGCCCTGCCGCCCCGCCTGCCCGCCCCGCCCCGCCTGCCCGCCCCGCCCCGCCTGCCCGGCCGTCCTGCCCGGCCGCCCCGCCTGCCCGCCCCGCCCGACCGCCTGCCTGCCCGGCCGTCCTGCCCAGCCGTCCTGCCCTGCCCGCCCCGCCCCGCCTGCCCGGCCCGCCTGCCTGCCTGCCTGCCCGGCCGTCCTGCCCGGCTGCCTTGCCTGCCTGGCCACCCCGCCCGCCCAGCCGCCCTGTCCGCCCCGGCTGCCTTGCCGCGCCGTTCGCGCCGTCCGCGCCATCCGCAGTGGTCGCGCCATTCGTGGTGGTCGTGGAACGGACGCGACAGTTGATCACCCGATAGATACCTTGCCTCCATCGAACACCTGTTCGATACTTGACCCATGACCACGAACAACCCCTCGAACAGCCCTTCCCCGGCAGCCCGCTCCGACCGCGCCCGACCACCACTGCCCGAACGCGGTCGTGACGGACCTGTCGGAGCCACCCGGGGCGCGAGTGTCCACCGCCGTCTCTGGTAGACCTCCCTCCGTGGCGGGCAAGGCTGGTACCAGGCGCGGGGAGCGGGTCCCCGCCGCCTCGCTGCCGGTTGCCCGCGTGTGCGTCGACGTGCCGCTGGCCCACCTCGACCGACCGTTCGACTACCAGGTGTCCACCGAGCAGGACGCGGACGCGGTGCCCGGCTGCCGGGTCCGGGTGCGGTTCGCGGGGCAGTTGGTGGACGGCTACCTGCTGGAGCGGGCGGAGTCGTCGGAGTACGGCCGGAAGCTCACGTTCCTGGACCGGGTGGTCTCGCCCGAGCCCGTGCTGTCGCCCGAGGTGGCGGAGCTGGCGCGGGCGGTGGCCGACCGGTACGCGGGGTCGTTGATCGACGTGCTGCGCATGGCGATCCCGCCCCGGCACGCGCGGGTGGAGGCCAAGCCGTCACCGGAACCGGCGCCGGTCCCGGTGGCACCGTCGGACGAGGGCTGGGCGCGGTACCCGCTCGGCCCCCGGCTGCTCGACGCACTGCGCTCCGGCCGGGCCGCCCGGGCGGTGTGGCAGGCGCTGCCCGCCGAGGACTGGCCGGCGCGGCTGGCCGAGGCGGTGGCGTCGGTCGCGAGCACCGGCAAGGGCGCGCTGGTGGTCGTGCCGGACCACCGCGACCTGGCCCGGCTGCACGAGGCGTGCGCGGCGCTCGTGGGCGAGGCGGGCGTGGTGACGCTGTCGGCCGACCTCGGGCCGTCCGAGCGGTACAAGCGGTGGCTGGCGGTGCGGCGGGGCTCGGTGCGGGTGGTGCTCGGCACGCGCGGGGCGTCGTTCGCGCCGGTGCACGACCTGGGCCTGGTCGCGGTGTGGGACGACGGCGACGACCTGCACGCCGAGCCCAGGATGCCGTACCCGAACGTGCGCGACGTGCTGGTGCAGCGCTCGCACCTGACCGGTGCCTCGTTCCTCGTCGGCGGTTTCGCGCGGACCGCCGAGGCCCAGCTGCTGGTGGACAGCGGGTGGGCGCACGAGGTGGTGGCGGCCCGCGACACGCTGCGCTCGGTGGCGCCGCGCGTGGCGGCCGTCGGCGACAACGACTGGCAGGAGGTGAAGGACCCGGCGGCGAGGTCGGCGCGGCTGCCGTCCATCGCGTTCGACGCGGCGCGCGCCGCGCTGTCGGCCGACACCCCGGTCCTGATCCAGGTGCCGCGCCGGGGTTACGTGCCCGCGCTGGCGTGCGGCCAGTGCCGGGCTCCGGCCCGCTGCCGCCGCTGCGCCGGGCCCCTGGCCCTGCCGGGCGGCACCCAGGACGGCGCGCCGCGACCGGCGTACTGCCGCTGGTGCGGTGCCACGGAGGCGGCGTACCGCTGCCCGAACTGCGGCTCGCGCCGGCTGCGCGGCCAGGTGATCGGCGCCCGCCGGACGGCCGAGGAGCTGGGCCGGGCGTTCAGCGGCGTCCCGGTCCGCACCTCGGGCGGCGACGACGTGCTGTCCACCGTCCCCGGCGGCCGGTCGTTGGTGGTGGCCACCCCCGGCGCCGAACCGGTCGCAGCCGGCGGCTACGGCGCCGCCCTGCTCCTGGACGGCTGGGCCCTGCTGGGCCGCGCCGACCTGCGCGCCTCCGAAGAGGCCCTGCGCCGCTGGATGACCGCCGCCGCCCTGGTGCGGGAGGCGGGCCGGGTGGTCGTGATCGCCGACTCGTCCCTGGCCCCGGTCCAGGCCCTGGTCCGCTGGGACCCGGTGTGGCACGCCAGGCAGGAGCTGGCGGCCAGGCAGGAACTGGGCTTCCCCCCGGCCGTGCGCATGGCCACGGTGGACGGCTCGCGCGATGCGCTGGCCACCGTCCTGGACGACCTGCACCTGCCCCCGAGCGGCGAGGTCCTGGGCCCGGTCCCCCTGGACGAGGACCGCGAACGGGCCCTGGTCCGCGTGGCCAGGACGGAAGGCCGCGCCCTGGCCGCGATCCTCAGCGAGGTCCAGTCGGTCCGCAGCGCGCGCAAGGAACCCGAGGCGGTCAGGGTAAAACTCGACCCGCTCGAAGTCCTCTGACACTCCGCCCTGCCCTGCTCTGCCTGCCTGCCCTGCTCAGCCTGCCCTGCTCAGCCTGCCCTGCTCAGCCTGCCCAGCCCAGCCTGCCCAGCCTGCCCAGCCTGCCCAGCCCAGCCTGCCCAGCCCAGCCAGCCCAGCCCAGCCCGCCCGGCCCCACTCGGCCCGGCCCGGCGCGACCCCGCCCGGCCCGGCCCTACACGCCCCGACCACAGCGCCCAGCCCCCGAACTCCCTACCAGTCCTGTCAGACCGAAGTTCCCGCCCGAACAGAAATCCGGCGGCTCCGACCACCAACCGCCACCCACCAACCGCCACCAACCGGCCAGCCCCCGAACCACAGGCACCACCGCCGGCACCCGGCCGACACCTCGCCCCCAGCCCCGCCCCGACCCCGCCGCCGCGACCGCCCCCACCCCTCGGTACCGATTCAGCCAGCCCCGACCGCGCGGATCGCCCAGTAGTGACCGTCCGATCGGGAGGTTCAGGTTTCCCCCGGCTAGGAGTAGAAGAGAACGATGCTCCGGTCGACTGTCGCCAGCGCCCTCGCATCCCTCCTCCTCGTCCCACTCCTGCCCGCCACCGCGAACGCCACCGCGAACGCCACCGCCGAGGCGCCCCGCGTGCCCGAAGCCGTCGGCAGCGGCGGGGTGGTGGCCAGCGTCGACCCCGACGCCTCGCAGATCGGCGTCGACATCCTGCGCCGAGGCGGGAACGCGGTGGACGCCGCGGTCGCCGTCGCCGCCGCGCTGGGGGTCACCGACCCGTTCTCCGCGGGCATCGGCGGCGGCGGGTTCTTCGTCCACTACGACGCCCGCACCCATCAGATCTCCACTGTGGACGGTCGGGAGACCGCGCCCGCCGCGGCCGACGCGGACCTGTTCGTGGAGAACGGCGCGGCGATCCCGTTCGCGGAGGCCGTCACCAGCGGGTTGTCGGTCGGGGTCCCGGGCACGCCGAAGACCTGGGAGCAGGCGCTGCGGCGGTGGGGCACCTTCTCCCTGGACCGCGTCGTCAAGCCGGCCGAGGACCTCGCCCGGCGCGGCTTCACCGTCGACGCCACCTTCAACCGCCAGGTCACCGAGAACGCCGCCCGGTTCGCCGACTTCACCTCGACCCGCGCGCTGTACCTGCCCGACGGCACCCCGCCCGCGATCGGCAGCACGTTCCGCAACCCCGACCTTGCCGACACCTACCGCGAGCTGCGCCGGAAGGGCATCGACGAGTTCTACCGCGGCGCCGTCGCCCAGGACCTGGTCAAGGCCGTCCGGCAGCCACCGGTCGTCGCCGGCGCCACCCGCGTGGTCCGCCCCGGCGAGATGACCGCCGCCGACCTGCGCGGCTACACCGCCGAGCGCCGCGAGCCCACCCGCGTCCGCTACCGCGGCCTCGACATCTACGGCATGGCCCCGCCCTCGTCCGGCGGCACCACGGTCGGCGAGGCGCTCAACGTCCTGGAGACCACCGACCTCGCCGGCGAGACGCCCACCCAGTACCTGCACCGGTTCCTGGAGGCGAGCCGCCTGTCCTTCGCCGACCGCAACCGCTGGGTGGGCGACCCGGCGCAGAACGACGTGCCGACCCGCGAGCTGCTGTCGCAGCGCTTCGCCGACAGCCGCGCGTGCCTCATCGACCCGAACAAGGCCCTGACCAGCCCCGTCGCCCCGGGTGACCCGCGCAACCCGACCCCGTGCGCGACCGCGGGCGAACCCGCCGCCACCCCGTACGAGGGCACGGACACCACCCACATCACCGTCGCCGACCGCTGGGGCAACGTCGTCGCCTACACGCTGACCATCGAGCAGGAGGGCGGCAGCGGCATCGTCGTCCCCGGCCGCGGCTTCCTGCTCAACAACGAGCTGACGGACTTCTCGTTCACCCCGGTCACCCCGGGCGTCCCCGACCCGAACCTCCCCGGTCCCGCCAAGCGCCCGCGCTCGTCGATGACGCCGACCATCGTCCTGGACCACGGCAAGCCGGTCCTGGCCCTCGGTTCCCCCGGCGGCGCGAGCATCATCACCACGGTCCTGCACGTGCTCACCCAGCGCCTGGACCGCGACGTGCCCCTCGTCCAGGCCATCGCCGCCCCGCGGGCCTCCCAGCGCAACACCGCGAGCACCCAGGCCGAACCCGCGTTCCTGGCCACCCCGGAGGCAGCGGCCCTGCAAGCCCTGGGCCACCGCTTCACCCAGACCACCGACATCGGCGCCGTGACCGCGGTCGAACGCCTCCCCGACGGCCGCTGGCGCGCCGCGGCCGAGACCAGCAGGCGAGGAGGAGGCGCGGCCCGCGCCGTCTGGCCGTCCCGCTGACCCGACGGGCACCACACCAGGCCGGCACCGCACCGCGCCGGCACCGCACCACCGCCCGCCATCCACCTCGCCCACGCCCCATCCACGACCTGCCCACCCACGACCCGCTCAACCACCCGCCCCGCCCGCAGGGGAGCCGATGCTCACCTCGCGGGCGGGGCGGGTTCGAACCGGCCCCACCAGACCCCCCGATCCAGGTGGACCCGGTCCAGCCAACGCGCCCCCAGTCAGAACGCGCCCCCAGTCAGAACGCGCCCCCAGTCAGCGCCTCCCCCAGTCAGCGCTTCCCCCGGTCAGCGCGCCCCCAGCCAGCAGCGCCCCCAGCCAGCAGCGCCCCCGGTCAGCAGCGCCCCGGCCAGCAGCGCACCCCCAGCGCACCCCGACCAGCACCCCCTAGTCAGCGCCCTCCCAGCCAACGCCCCCCTCACCCAAGCTGGTCCTGGTAGACCACCTCTCCCCGGTGGTCGCGCACCCGCACCCGGAACCCCGAGTCCGGCGCGCCCCCCACCACCGGCTGCCCACCGATCCACACCGCGAACGTGCCCGCCACCACCGACACCTGACCGCCCACCCCCCGCGAGTCGGCCACCTCCAGCGCCCCCACCCGCGCCTGGTCGACCGTCCCCGCCAGCACGACGTACCCCCCGTCGGGCTGGGCGAGGACCGTCCCGTCAACGCGGTACCTGAACGAGAACGGCAGCAGGACGGTCCCGGGCCGGTTGGCCGGGTGCACCGCGACGGCCTGGTCGTCCGCCACCTGGCAGTACACGACCTCCTCGCCGCCGCGCAGCAGCAGCACCCGGTGGGCGGCCGGCCCGACGTCCGCGCCGGGCAGCCACCGCCCCGGGTCGCCGACCCAGGTCGCGCCGTCCTGCAACGCCCGGTCCAGGCACCGCGCCACCACGGCGTCCCCCGGCGGCAGGTGCTCGACCGAGTCGGACCACTCCGCCCCCGGCAGCCGGTCCAGGTCCGCCTCCACCCGCACCGCCTGCCCGTTCGCGGTGAAGTCGAACGCCACCCGCGCCGGTCCCGGGGCCAGCACGAACAGCTCCGCGGCGCGCGGGTCGGCCGTCGGCGCGTCGGCTCCCGGGGGAACCGCCCCGGCCGGCGTCCGCCCCACCAGCACGCCCGTGGGCGACCGCCACAGCGCGAGCACCCCCTGCCCCAGCTCCACCGCCTCCACCCCGGGCCGGTTGTGGCTCACCCGCGTGTAGGTGAGCTCGCAGAACCGGTCACCGCCGGCCACGACGAGCCGGCGGCCGTTCAGCGTGAAGGTGGACCACACGTCCACCACCGCGAACCCGCACCGGTCGGCGTCCTCCGGCCGGTTGTCGGTGCGGGCGGCGAGTCTGCCGCCCGACCGAAAGGTGGGCGCCCCGCTCGGCGGCCCCACGGACGAGCTGTCGCCCGCGTGCGACGACCGGAGGGCGACGAACAGGCCGCCCGCGACGAGCACCCCCGCCACGGCCGCGGCGGCCAGGGGCAGGACCAGGTGCTCGCCCACCTCGGACAACCGGTGGCGCGCGCGTCCGCCCACCCCGAGCACCCGGCGCCGCATCCGGTCGCGCACCTGCGGCGGCAGCGGCCGGCGCGGTGGCAGTTCCAGTGTCATCGTCCCTCCTCCGCGGCGCGCAGCCGGGCCCTGGCCCGGGAGATCCGCGAACGCACGCTCACCTCGGCGACCCCCAGCACCTCCGCGGCCTCGGCGGTGGACAGCTCGCCCAGCAGGCACAGCTCCACCGCCTCCCGCTCGGCCCTGGGCAGTCGGGCCACCACGTCCAGGACCCGCCGCAGCGCGCGGTCGTCGTCCACGGACGCGATGACGCTCTCGGCGTGGTCGGGCACCACCTCGGGGTCGGACGCCCGCTGCAACGCCCGCCGGAACCGACCCGCCCGCCGGAACTCGGTGCGCGCCAGGTTCCCCGCCACCGCGTACAGCCAGGGCAGGGCGCTGTCGCGGACCAGCGTCACCTCGGCCCGCCGCCGCCACGCGGCCAGGAACGTGGCCGAGGTCAGGTCCTCGGCCAGCGACCACGAGGCGGTCAGCCGGTAGGCGTGGTTCCACACCGCCTCGGCGTGCCGGTCGAACAGCGCGGCGAAGGCGGCCCGGTCCCCGCGCCGCCACAGGTCCGCATCGGTGCCGGGTAACGGCGGCGCCCCCGGCCGGTTCGTCGACGCACCGATCATGTCTGTAGGTAGCCGAACCGGCCGGGGCGTTGCACCCGAACTTCCCCCGAGGCCCGCCGCACCCGGCGAAAGCGGGGGCGCCCGCTCCGAAGAAGTCCTCTGACGTGCGACGGAAGGAGCACGACATGATCGCCATCGCCACCACCCGGACCGAGGTGCCCGCCGTGGATTCACCTGACGTCGAAACATCCGCGTCAAAAGCATTCCCGGTGAGAACATCCACGGCCAAAGCACCCGAAGCCAAAGCGCCCGAAGCCAAAGCACCAGCGGCCAAAGCACCCGCGGTCGGAGCGCTCACCACCGCGGCGGCCCGCTCCCTGGGCCACCTCGCCGCCTTCCTCGGCCACCTCGCCGCCGCCGCGGCGGCCGTGCTGCTCCTCGGCGGTGACGCGGGGCACTGAACCCCCTTACGTAGACTGGGTGGTCACAGGCCCTGCCCCGAGGAGTGCGCGTGACCGTCCAACCGATCCGGCTGTTCGGCGACCCGGTGCTGCGCAGCCCCGCCGTCGAGGTGACCGACTTCGACGCGGAACTGCGCAAGCTGGTCAAGGACCTGTGGGACACCATGACCGACGCCGGCGGCGCCGGGCTCGCCGCGCCGCAGCTGGGCGTGGGCCTGCGGGTGTTCACCTACCACTGCGACGGGTTCGCCGGGCACCTGGTCAACCCCACCTTCGAGGTGGTCGGCGAGGAGTACCAGGAGGGCCAGGAGGGCTGCCTGTCGATCCCCGGCCTGTCCTGGGACTGCCGCCGGCACCGCCAGGTCGTCGCGCGCGGCTGGAACATGCACGGCGAGCCGGTCGAGGTGGAGGGCACCGACCTGCTGGCGCGGTGCATCCAGCACGAGACCGACCACCTGGACGGCGTGCTGTTCCTGGACCGCCTGGACGAGCAGACCCGCAAGCAGGCGATGCGCGAGATCCGGCAGCAGCCGTGGTTCGACGGCGCCGTGCCGGTGGTCAAGCAGTCGCCGCACCCGCTGTTCGGCGGGGCCAACTAGCTCGGCGCGAGCCGGCCCGGGCGGACTCTCCTAGACTTGCGCCCTGCCACCGAGCGAGGAGTGCGAGTGTTCGACCGAGCCAGTCCGCCGTCCCACCGGAGTCCAGCCGTGCCGTCCGGGGGAGCCTGACATGCGCTTGGTGTTCGCGGGTACGCCCGAGCCGGCCCTGCCGTCGCTGCGGGCGCTGCTGGAGTCCGACCGGCACGAGGTGGTGGCCGTGGTCACCCGGCCCGACGCGCCCGCCGGCCGCGGTCGCCGGGTCGAGCGGTCGCCGGTCGCGGCGCTGGCCGAGGAGCACGGCGTCGAGGTGCTGACCCCGCCCAAGGCGGGTGACCCGGCGTTCCAGGCCAGGCTGCGCGAGCTGCGGCCCGACCTGTGCCCGGTGGTCGCCTACGGCGCGCTGCTGCCCGAGTCCGCCCTGGCCATCCCCACCCACGGGTGGGTGAACCTGCACTTCTCCGTGCTGCCCGCGTGGCGCGGCGCGGCGCCGGTGCAGGCGGCCGTGCGGCACGGCGACGACATCACCGGCGCGACCACGTTCCGCATCGTCAAGGCCCTGGACGCGGGCCCGGTGTTCGGCGTGGTCACCGAGCGGGTGCGCGAGCGCGACACGGCCGGCGACCTGCTGGCCCGCCTGGCCGAGTCCGGCGCCAAGCTGCTGCTGTCCACTGTGGACGGCATCGCGGACGGCACGCTGCGGCCCGTCGAGCAGCCCGAGGAGGGCGTGAGCTACGCGCCGAAGGTGACCGTGGACGACGCGCGGCTGGACTTCGGCATGCCCGCCGCCGCGCTGGACCGGGTCGCCCGCGCGGTCACCCCGGACCCGGGCGCGTGGGCCGAGTTCCGCGGCGAGCGGCTCAAGCTCGGCCCGGTGCGGCCGGTCGACGGCGAGCACGAGCTGGCGCCCGGCGAGATCAGGGTCGAGCGCAGGCGCGTGCTCGTCGGCACGGCCACCGAGCCGGTCGAGCTGGGCGAGGTGCAGGCGCAGGGCAAGAAGCGGATGCCGGCGACGGACTGGGCGCGCGGCGTCCGCGTCGAGGCGAGGGAGCGGATCTCATGACCCAGCGGTCGTCAAAGCCCTCGCGACCCCGCGGGCCCCACCCGCCGCGCCGCCGCACCGGTCCCGCGCGCCCCCCGCAGGAGGACCCGGCGCGCCTGGCCGCCCTGGACACGCTGCGCGCGGTGCGCCAGCGCGACGCCTACGCCAACCTCGTGCTGCCCGGCCTGCTGCGGGAGCGGCGCATCACCGGCCGCGACGCGGCCCTGGCCACCGAGCTGGCCTACGGCACCCTGCGCGCCCGGGGCCTGCTGGACGCCGTGCTGACCGCGTGCTCCGACCGCCCGCTGTCCGAAGTGGACGGATCGGTGCTGGACGCCCTGCGGCTCGGCGCCTACCAGCTGCTGCGCACCCGCGTCCCGGCGCACGCCGCGGTCGCCTCGACCGTCGACCTGGTGCGCGCCGAGCTGGGCTCCGGCGCGGCCGGGTTCGCCAACGCCGTGCTGCGCCGCGTCACCGGCCAGGACGAGCAGGGCTGGGTCGAGGAGGTCGCGCCCGACGAGGACACCGACCCCATCGGCTACCTGGCCATGGCCAACGCCCACCCGAGGTGGATCGCGCAGGCGTTCGCCGAGGCCCTGGGCAGCCGCGGCGAGCCGCTGCGGGACGCGCTGGTGGCCGACGACGCGCGCCCGTCCGTGCACCTGGCCGCCCGGCCCGGCGAGGTCACCGCGGACGAGCTGGCCGCCATGACCGGCGGCGAGCCGGCCCCGTACTCGCCGTACGGGGTGCGGCTGGAGGCGGGCGGCGACCCCGGCGACCTGGAGCCGGTGCGGGAGCGGCTGGCGGCCGTGCAGGACGAGGGCAGCCAGCTGTGCGCGCTGGCGCTGACCCGGGTGCCGCTGGAGGGGTCGGACGAGCGCTGGCTGGACCTGTGCGCGGGTCCCGGCGGCAAGGCCGTGCTGCTCGGCGCGCTCGCCGCGCTGTCCGGCGCGGGGCTGGACGCGGTGGAGAAGGCGCCGCACCGCGCGGAGCTGGTCCGCAAGGCGGCCGGCGACCTGCCGATCACCGTGCACGTCGCCGACGGCCGCGAGTCGGGCCTGCCCGCGGGCTCGTTCGACCGGGTGCTGGTCGACGCGCCGTGCACCGGGCTGGGCGCGCTGCGGCGCCGACCGGAGGCCCGCTGGCGGCGGCAGCCGTCGGACGTGGCGCCGCTGGCGCGGTTGCAGCGGGAGCTGCTGACCGCCGCGCTGGAGCTGGTGCGGCCCGGCGGGGTGGTGGCGTACGTGGTGTGCTCGCCGCACCTGTCCGAGACGGTGGGCGTGGTCGCCGACGTGGCCCGGCGGACCGGGGCGGAGCGGCTGGACACCCGCGAGTTCTTCCCCGGCGTGCCCGAGCTGGGCGACGGGCCGCAGGTGCAGCTGTGGCCGCACCGGCACGGCACGGACGCGATGTTCTGCGCCCTGCTGCGGCGGCCCGCCTGACCCGGGGCGGTGTGCTCCGGGGCGTGCGCGGCGCGGCTCCGGGCCGGGGTGACCCGGAGCGGGCGTGCTTCGGGCAGGTGTGCTTCGGGCGGGTGTGGTCTGGATCGGTGTGATCGGGGGCGGACGTGACCGGAGCCGGTGTACCTGGGGCGGCCGTGCCCGGAACCGGCCTGCCCGGGGCTGGCCTGCCCGGGGCCGGTGCGTCGGCCCGCCGACCGGTCCTGGCCCTGGTCGCGTCCGCCGCGGGCGGGGTCGAGCGGTGGCTGGTCGCCGGGCTCGCGCGCCCCCTGGCGGAACGCGGCTGGCGGCTGGCCGTCACGCTCACCCCGACCGTCGCCCGCTGGCTCGAACCGGACCTGCCCGCCCTCGCCGCGACCACCGACCTGCCGGTGCGCTGGACCTCGCGCCTGCCCACCGAGCCGAAACCGCACCCGGTGCCCGACGCGTACGCCTTCGCCCCCGCCACGGCGAACTCGATCGCGAAGCTGGCCCTGGGCATCGGCGACAACCAGGCCCTCACCATCCTGTGCGAGGGCCTGGGCCGCCGCGCCCCGGTGGTGGTCATGCCGCAGGTGTCGGCCGAGCACGCGGCGCACCCCGCGTTCGACGGTCACCTGGACGTGTTGCGTTCCGCCGGTGTGCTGCTCGTTCCGGATCCCCCTGCCGTGCTGCGCGAACTGGAGCGCGTTGGGCCGTTCGCCGCATTCACCGAAAATGGCGGTAACACGCCTGATCGATGAATTGACAGCCACTCGAGACGCGTAGCAGTCTTGATTGTGTCGAAATTGCACGGCCGGGATCGTGAATGGGCTTCGGTTCTCCGCTTCCTGTCCACACCGGGTGGCCTGCTGGCCATCGACGGCCCGCCGTGCTCGGGCAAGACCTTCCTGCTCGGAGAAGCGGTCCACGCGGCCCGCGACCGCGGCTACCTCGCCGTCCTGGTGCCCGGCGAGCAACTGGCGAACTCGGCCGAGGTCGCCCGCACCCTGGAACTCGACGCCCCCGCCCGCCCGCTGCTCGCCGTCGACCACGCGCACGCCGATCCCGCCGCCCTGCTCACCCTGCTGGCCGACGTGCGCGAGCGCCCGGTCACCGTCCTGCTGGCCCTGTTCGGCCACCAGGCGGGCGCCGCGGTCCGCCGGGCCCTGCCCGAGCACGGCGAGGTGCTGCCCCTGGGCCCGGTCGACGCCGCCGCGGTCGAGCGGGTGGTCCGGGACGTGCTCGGCGCCGAACCGGCGCCGGAGCTGGCCGCCTTCGCCGCCGCGGCGGGCGGGGACCCGCGCCTGGTGGCCGAACTGGTCACCGGCCTGCGCGAGGAGGACCGGCTGGACGTGCGGGACGGGGTGGCCCGCCTGCGCGACGCCCCGCCACCCGACGCGCCGCGGCCCGACGCCCCGCGCCCCGACACCCGGCCGCGCGACCCCCGCCTGCGCAACCCCCTCCTGCACGACGCCCTCCTGCACGACGCCCTCCTGCACGACCCCCTGCTGCACACCTCCCAGTGGCACGACCCCCGCGTGCACGACCCCCTGCCGCAGGACTCCCGGGCCCACCACGCCCGGCCGAACGCGCGGTACGAGGCGTGGCTGCGCGACGCCCGGCTGCCGGCCCGGGTGGTCGACCTGGTGCGCGGCCGGGTCGCGGCCCTGCCCGCCAAGGCCACCCAGCTGCTGAGGGTCGCCGCGGTGATCGGCCGGTCGTTCCCGCTGCACGAGGCGGCCGCGATGATGGGCGAGACCACCGCCGCGCTGCTGCTGACCGTGGACGAGGTGATCGCCTCGGGCCTGGTGGTGTCCACCGGCGAGCGGCTGGAGTTCGGCTCGGAACTGGTGTGGCGTGCGGTGGTCGCGTCGATCCCCGAGCCGGTGCTGCGCGCCCTGCGCCACGACGCGGCGGTGCCGCCGGCCGCGAACCCCGCCCGACCCCTGGACCTCACCGGGGCCCCCGACCCGGCCCGGGCCCCCGACCCCGCCCAGCCTCCGAGCCCCGCAGCGCCCTCGACCCCCGGCGTGCCCCTGGCCCCTGGCGTGCCCTCGGCCCCCGGCGTGCCCCCGCCGCTTGCGGCGCCCCCGGACCAGGTCCAGCCCGCGGACCAGGTCCAGCCCCCGCGCCCCGCCCGGCTCCTGGACCCCGCCAAGCTCCCGACCCCCACCCGCTCCCCGAACACCCAGCTCCCGACCCTCACCCAACCCCCGGCTCCCGCCCCGCCCCCGGACCCCACCGAGATCGAGGAGAGCACCCGGGGCGCGGCGGCCGTGCGCGACGTCCGCGCCCTGGCCGCGAACGGCCGCCTGGGCGCGGCCATCGCGCTGGCCCGGGACAGCCTGACCACCCGCCTGGACCCGGCCGCCGCCGCGGAGCTGCGCGTCGTGCTGGCGGGCATCCTGCTGGCCGACGGCCGCCCGGCCGACGCGGTGGCCGAGACCGAGCAGGTGCGGATCACGGCGGGCGTGCCGGGCCCGCTGCGCCGGCTGGCCGAGGCGGGCCGGCTGCTGTCGCTGTACTTCGCCACCGGTGCCCGCGCCGGCGCGCACGCCCTGTCCATGCTGACCGTCCGCGACCGCGAGGTCAGCGACGCGGACGTGGTGATGGCCGCGACCGTGCACTCGTGCCTGGAGTGGAGCGCCGGGAACCTCGCCGAGGGCGTGTACTGGGGCCGCGAGTCCACCCGCTGGGAGCTGGACCGCCCCACCGCGTGGTGGCAGTCGCAGTCGTCGGTGGCGTTCGCGCTGAAGCTGTCGGCGCTGGGCGAGTTCGACGACGCCGAGCGCCTGGTGCGCGGCGACGGCGCCGTCGTGGACGACGCGGTGACCACCGGCGCGCCCGCCGCCCGCACGATCGCCCGCGCCCGCGTGCTCACCCAGGCGGGCAGGCTCGCGCAGGCCCAGGTCGCGGCCCGGCAGGGCCTGGCCGCGGCCCGCGACCGCGGCCTGCGGCTGCTGGTGCCGCTCGCCTCCACGGTGCTGGCCACGGTGGCGCTGCACCGGGGCGAGGTCACCGCGGCGGCCGAGCACGTGCGCCGCTACCGGGCCGACCTGGCCGCGGGGGAGGCGGTGCTGCACTCCGGCCAGTACGACTGGGTGGAGCTGCTGCTCGGGCACGCTCAGGGCGGTCACGACCGCGCGGCTGAGCAGGTCCGCGAGCGCCTGGCCGACCCCGGTGCCACCCGGCGCATGCTGATCGAGGAACCGGGCGCGGCGGCCTGGCTGGTCCGGCTCGCGCTGGCCGTGGACGACGACAAGCTGGCCGGCGACGTGGTGGCCGCGGCCGAGGAGCTGGCCGTGAACAACCCGGGCTTCCCGACCGCGGCGGTGGCCGCCGCCCACGCGCGGGCGCTGCTGGACCGCGACGTGGACGGGTTGCTGGCGGCGGCGGGGCGGCACGTGCACCCGTGGGCGAAGGCCAACGCCAACGAGGACCTGGCGGTGCTGCTGGCCGAGACCGGGCACGCCGACCGCGCCGCCTCCCACACCGCGCTGGCGCTGCGGGTCTTCGAGCGGATGGGCGCGGACGGCGAGGCCGCGCGGCTGCGCAGGCGCACCGGGCACGCCCAGCCGGGCGACGGCGCGGGCTGGCAGCGGCTGTCCGGGCCGGAGCGCGACATCGCGCGCTTGGTCGGCGCCGGGCTGACCAACCGGCAGGTGGCCAAGCAGCTCTACCTGTCCCCGCACACGGTGAACTACCACCTCCGGGGGATCTTCAAGAAGCTCGGCATCAGCTCGCGGGTCGAACTGGCCCGGTTCACGCACCAGCAGGAGACCTCGACCGTCTGACCCGCGGCCGGGACCGCGGTTGTCCGCAGACCGCGCCCGCGCCGCCCCGGAACGTCGTCCCCCGCCGGCAGGATCGAGAACAGGCACCCCCAGGCGGGGGCCCCTGCACAGCCCGGACGCCTCAAGCCCCGACAGCCCCCACAACCTCAAGCCCCCACGGCGCCCGCCGGCTCACCGTCACCGAGCAGGAAGCACACCTCGTCCGCCACCCGCCGCACGTCCGCGGGCGCCACCACCGCGCAGTGCACCCCCCGGGCCGCCACCTCCACGGCCAGGCACTCGGTGAACGCCACCGCCGCCGCCCGGGAGGCCGCGTAAGCCGCCACCCCCGACCGGGGCACCGCCACCGCGTGCGCGGGCACCATCACGATCGTCCCGCGCCCCCGGGCCACCATGCGCGCCCCCACCGCCCGCGACGCGTTGAACACCCCGTCCACGTTGACCCGGAAGCTGTGCGCCCAGTCCTCGTCGCTGATCGACAGCGCGGGCCCGGGCCGCAGCGCGCCCGCCACCGCGACCAGCGCGTCGACCGCCCCGAACTCCCGCTCCACCTGGTCCACCAGCGCGTCGACGGCCTCGCCCGACGTCACGTCGATCTGCCGCCCGGCCACGCGCAGCCCCTCGCCGCGCAGCCGCTCGACCAGGTCGGCCAGCCGCGGCCCGTCGCCGTCCACGGCCGCCACCAGCGCGCCGCGCCGGGCCAGCGCCTCCACCACCTCGCCGCCGAGTTGCGAACAGGCGCCGGTGACCAGCGCGACGCGACGGCGGAATTCGGCATTCATCCCCACACTCCCCAGTGCGCCCAATCCCCGCACCAGAACGTAAACCGCGCCGCAGCGGCAGGGAACTACCCGCGTGAGTAGTCGAAAAAGGCACGTCGGAGCGGGAAACCACGCGATCGGGTAGTGGGCTGGAACACAAGTCCCGGAGGGGGCGGCCCGAGCGCGGAAGCCTAGACTCCCCAGCCGTGGTCAACGAGCCGATGATGGCCCCGAGCATCCTGTCCGCGGACTTCGCGCGCCTGGCCGACGAGGCCGCCGCCGTGGCCGGCGCGGACTGGCTGCACGTGGACGTGATGGACGCGCACTTCGTGCCCAACCTGACCATCGGCCTGCCCGTGGTGAAGTCGCTGCGCAAGGCCACCGACATCCCGCTGGACTGCCACCTGATGATCGACGACCCGGACCGCTGGGCCACCGGGTACGCCGAGGCGGGCGCGCACAACGTGACCGTGCACGTGGAGGCCGCGCACGACCCGGTGGCGCTGGCGAAGGACCTGCGCGCGGCCGGCGCGAAGGCGGGCCTGTCGCTCAAGCCGGGCACGCCGCTGGAGCCCTACGTGGACGTGCTCAAGCACTACGACACCCTGCTGGTCATGTCGGTCGAGCCCGGGTTCGGCGGCCAGGAGTTCATGGACGAGGTGCTGGACAAGGTCCGCACCGCGCGCCGCCTGGTCGACACCGGCCACCTCAGGCTGGTCGTCGAGATCGACGGCGGCATCAACGAGGACACCATCGCCCGGGCCGCGGAGGCGGGCGTCGACTGCTTCGTCGCCGGTTCCGCGGTCTACGACGCCGCCGACCCCGGCGCGGCCCTGGAGCGGCTGCGCCAGCAGGCCGCCCGCGCCCGGTGACCCCGGCGGAGGCGATGGCGCGGGCCATCGCGGTGAGCGAGCGGGTGCGGGGCACCACGAGCCCCAACCCGCCGGTCGGCTGCGTGATCCTGGACGCCGGCGGCGAACCGGTCGGCGAGGGCGCCACCCGGCCGCCCGGCCAGGCCCACGCCGAGGTCGTCGCCCTCGCCCGGGCCGGGGACCGCGCCCGCGGCGGCACCGCCGTGGTCACCCTGGAGCCCTGCAACCACCACGGCCGCACCCCGCCGTGCACCGGGGCCCTGCTGGCCGCGGGCGTCGCGCGGGTGGTGCACGCGGTGGCCGACCCCAACCCGGGCGCCGCCGGGGGAGCCGACGCGCTGCGCGCCGCGGGCGTCGAGGTCGGGTCCGGGCTGCTCGCCGAGGAGGTCGAGCGCGGCCCGCTGCGCGCCTGGCTGCACTTCGCCCGCACCGGCCGGCCGCACGTGACCTGGAAGTACGCCGCCACGCTCGACGGCCGGGTGGCCGCCGCGGACGGCACCGGCCGCTGGATCGGCTCCGCCGAGTCCCGCGCCGAGTCCCACGACCTGCGCGCCAAAGTGGACGCGGTCGTGGTCGGCACCGGTACGGTCCGCGTCGACGACCCCCGGCTGACCGCGCGCCCCACCGGTCCCGGGCCGGCACCGGCCCGGCAGCCGCTGCGGGTCGTCGTCGGCACCGGCGACCTGCCGGCCGGCGCCCGGGTCCTGGACGACGAGGCGGAGACCGTGCACGTGCGCACGCACGACCCCGACGTGGTGCTGGGCGAGCTGGCCCGGCGCGGTGTCGTCGACGTGCTGCTGGAGGGCGGGCCTACCCTGGCGGGTGCCTTCACCGCAGCGCGCCGCGTCGACCGGGTGCTCGCGTACCTCGTGCCGAGGTTGTCGGGCTCCGGTGCTCCCGCCATGCGGGACACCGGGGTGTCGGCGGTCGCCGGTGCGGTGGGGATGGTCGTGGAGCAGGTCAGCATGTGCGGACCGGACGTGCGGGTCTCCGCAGTCCCGGACCGCTAGAGGAGGAACGGTGTTCACCGGGATCGTCGAGGAGTTGGGTGAGGTCGTCGCCGTCGCGGACCTGCCGGACGCGGCCCGCGTCACCATCGCGGGCCCGCTGGTGACCAGCGACGCCAAGCACGGCGATTCCATCGCGGTGAACGGCGTCTGCCTCACCGTGGTGGACGTCGAGGGCGGCGCCTTCACCGCGGACGTGATGCGCGAGACCCTCACCCGCTCCAGCCTGGCCAAGGTCGCCGAGGGCGACAAGGTCAACCTGGAGCGCGCCGCCGCCGTGGGGCAGCGGCTGGGCGGCCACATCGTGCAGGGCCACGTGGACGGCACGGGCACCGTGCTGGCGCGCGAGAAGGCCGAGCACTGGGAGGTCGTCCACATCGGCCTGCCGCCGAAGCTGGCGCGGTACGTGGTGGAGAAGGGCTCGATCACCGTGGACGGCGTGTCGCTGACCGTGGTGTCGGTCGACGAGGGCTCGTTCACCGTCAGCCTCATCCCCACCACGCTCGAACTGACCACGCTCGGCAGGCGCACGCCGGGCGACCACGTCAACCTGGAGGTGGACGTGCTGGCCAAGTACGTCGAGCGGCTGGCCCTGCCCCACCTGCGCCCCGACTCCGAGGAGGCCCGGTGAAGGACTTCGCCGACATCGAGCGGGCCATCGCGGACGTCGCCGCGGGCCGACCCGTCGTCGTGGTGGACGACGAGGACCGCGAGAACGAGGGCGACCTGATCTTCGCCGCGGAGAAGGCCACGCCGGAGCTGCTGGCGTTCATGGTCCGCTACACGTCCGGGTACGTGTGCGTGTCGCTGACCGAGGCCGACTGCGACCGGCTCGACCTGCCGCCGATGTACCACACGAACCAGGACCAGCGGGGCACCGCGTACACGGTGACCGTCGACGCCCGCGAGGGCGTGTCCACCGGCATCTCCGCCGCGGACCGGGCGCGCACCATCCGGCTGCTGGCCGACCCGGACGCCAACGCCAAGGACTTCACCCGACCGGGTCACGTGGTGCCGCTGCGCGCCCGCGACGGCGGCGTGCTGCGCCGCGCCGGGCACACCGAGGCCGCGGTCGACCTGGCCCGGCTGGCCGGGCTCTCGCCGGCGGGCGTGCTGTGCGAGATCGTGTCGCAGAAGGACGAGGGCGACATGGCGCGGCGCGACGAGCTGGAGGTGTTCGCCTCCGACCACGACCTCGCGCTGATCACCATCGCCGACCTGATCGCCTACCGGCGGCGGGTGGAGACGCAGGTGGAGCGGGTCGCGGAGGCCCGCATCCCGACCGCGCACGGCACGTTCACCGCGGTCGGCTTCGACAGCAGGCTCGACGGCATCGAGCACATCGCGATGGTCTACGGCGACCTCGGCGACGGCGAGGACGTGCTGGTGCGCGTGCACTCGGAGTGCCTGACCGGCGACGTGTTCGGCTCGCTGCGGTGCGACTGCGGCCCGCAGCTCGACGCGGCGCTGGAGGCGGTCGCGGCGCAGGGCCGCGGCATCGTGCTCTACATGCGCGGGCACGAGGGCCGCGGCATCGGCCTGATCCACAAGCTGCAGGCGTACCAGCTGCAGGACCGCGGCGCGGACACCGTGGACGCCAACCTCGGCCTGGGCCTGCCCGCCGACGCGCGCGACTACGGCACCGGCGCGCAGATCCTGTGCTCCCTGGGCGTCAAGTCGATGCGGCTGCTGACCAACAACCCGGCCAAGCGGGTCGGCCTGGAGGGCTACGGCCTCACGGTCCTGGACCGGGTGCCGCTGCCCATCTCGCCCAACCCGGAGAACCTGCGGTACCTGCGCACCAAGCGCGACCGGATGGGCCACGAGCTGCACCAGCTGGAGCAGTACGAGTCGCTGGCCCAGGGCGGCGCGGTGGTGTCCACCACGGAAGGAGCGGAATGAGCGGCGAGGGGCGGCCCGAGGACCGGGTCCCGGACGCGGCGGGCCTGAAGCTGGCCGTGGTGGCCACGCGGTGGCACACCAAGATCACCGACAACCTGGTGGCCCGGGCCCTGGACGCGGCGGCGGAGGCGGGCGTCGACTCGCCGACCGTGGCGCGCGTGGCGGGCGCGGTCGAGCTGCCCGTGGTGGCCCAGGAGCTGGCCCGCACGCACGACGCGGTGGTGGCGCTGGGCGTGGTGATCCGGGGTGGGACGCCGCACTTCGAGTACGTGTGCGACGCGGTGACCGCCGGCCTGACCCGGGTGGCGCTGGACTCGTCGACCCCGGTCGGCAACGGCGTGCTCACCACCAACGACGAGCAGCAGGCGCTCGACCGCGCCGGGTTCCCGGGCTCGGCGGAGGACAAGGGCTTCGAGGCGTGCGTGGCGGCGCTGGACACGGCGCTGGTGCTGCGCGGGCTGCGGGCGGGGTCGTGAGCGCCGCCGTGACCGCGCCCGCCGTCGAGTTCCGCCCGAAGAGGATCCGGCTGGTGGCCGGTGCCTGCGCGGTGTTCCTGGTGGTGGCGTTCACCGCGGTGGGCCTGCTGCTGGGCAACACGCCCACCGGCGTGATCTTCCGCGTGTCCGACCAGGTGGCGATGATCTGCCTGGGCGTCCTGCTGGCGGCGGGCGTCCTGCTGCTCACCCGGCCGCGCGTGCGCGCCGACGCCACCGGCGTCGAGGTGCGCAACGTGGTCACCGCCCACCGCTTCACCTGGCAGGAGGTCCTGCACGTCTCGTTCCCCGACGGCGCCTCCTGGGCCCGCCTGGAACTCCCCGACGACGAGTACGTCTCGATCATGGCCATCCAGGCGGTGGACCGCGACCACGCCGTGACCGCCGTCCGCGCCCTGCGAGACCTCCACCGAACCGCCACCACCTGACCCCTCCGAATGTAGAACTCACCACCCCCAACCGCATGACACGCGGGTCCCGACCGCATGACACGCCGGTGCCGAACGCATGACACGCCCGGGATCGAGCACTTAACTGCGGCGTGTCATGCGCTCAAGCCGCGCGTGTCATGCGTTCAAGCCGCGCGTGTCCTCCACTCCGGCACCGCGTGTCCTCCGGTCCGGCACCGCGTGTGGCCGGTGGGGGCAGGGGAGTCCGCTGGTCGGCGTGGCTCCATCGGGGGAGCGGGTGTGCGCCATCGGCGGCTTGTCCGGGTCGGGGGGCCTGCCTAGGTTCGGGTGATCGACGAACCCCGGGGGGCCGCTCATGCGCAGACGTTCACTCCTCACCGGCGCCGCCGCGGCGGCGGGCGTGGTCACGCTCGGCCTGAACCCGGCGGCCCTGGCCCAGCGGCCCGGCGCGTCGGGGGCGCCGGACCTCGGCCTGGGCGACTACCCGGTGGTGGGTCGGGTGCGGGCGCGCAGGGCGCTGGAGCACCTGCGCGTGCTCAGCGACCGCATCGGCCTGCGCATCGGCGGCACGGAGTCCGAGCACCGGGCCCGCGACTACCTGGCCGGCGTGCTGCGCGACCTGCGCTACCAGGTGACGCTCCAGCCGTTCGCCGCACCGGACAAGTACCTGTCCACCCTGCTGGTCGGCCGGGACACCTGGCACGCCGCGGCCTCCCGCTTCGGCGCCCTCGGCGCCTCCGCGTCGGGCGAGGTGGTCGACCTCGACACCGGCGCGACCCCGCCCGCCGACCTGACCGGCAAGGTCGCGCTGCTGGTGAACGTGCCCACCGGCTCCACCGCCGTGCTCGACGCGGTCCGGCTGGGCGCGGTGGCGGTGCTGGTCGGCCGGGTGTCCACCCCGCCCGCGGGCAAGACCGGCGCGTTCTCGCCCGCCCTGACCGCGAACGTCGCCGTGCCCGTGCTGGGCATCGCGCAGGTGCACGTGGAGCGGCTGCGCGCCGCCGGTCCGGTCACGGTCACCGTCAACACCACCCACCACACCGGCCTGACCTCGTACAACGTCATCGCCGACCGCCCGGCGACCTTCCGCGGCGGCCCCGACCACGGCGTGGTCATGATCACCGCCCACTACGACACCGTCCCCGGCTCGCCCGGCGCCAACGACGACGGCAGCGGCACCGTCCTGGCCCTGGAGCTGGCCCGCGTGCTGCGCTACCTGCCGACCCACCGGGCGCTCCGGTTCGCCCTGTGGGGTTCGGAGGAGCAGGGCCTGATCGGTTCCCGCCACTACGTCGGCCAGCTCACCGACGCCGAGGCCGGCCGCATCGCGGGCGTCTTCCAGAACGACATGGTCGCCACCAGCCACGGCCCGGCCACCGCCTACTGGCTGCTGTCGGTCGACGGCGGCGCCAACGCCACCACCGCCGAGGTCGCCGCCGCCGCGGCCCGCCTCGGCTACGGCGCACGGGTGCACGGCCCGGTGCCGCGCGGCAGCAGCGACCACGTGCCGTTCCACGAGCGCGGCATCGCCGCGGCGAACTTCAGCTGGCGCGGCGAGGGCGGCCCGCACGAGCTGGAACCGCTCTACCACACCCCCGAGGACACCATCGCGCAGAACGTGAGCCCCGAACGCCTCCAGGTGTCGCTGGAGCTGATCGGGTCCGCCGCCTACCGCCTGGCCCGCACGCGGTCCTGAGGGCTCAGGGCCCGGCCGCCCGCAGGAACCGCTCGCCGAGGGCCCGGAAGTGCTCCTTCAGCTCCTCCGGGCCCTCGACCTCGAAGTCCACCCCGATCATCGCGATCCACGGCCCCAGCCCCGCCAGCGACGGCGTGCCGACGGTCAGCAGCGTGCGCTCGTCGTCGATCCGCCGCAGGTGCACCGACGTGTGCGAGGTCCGCGCCGCCACCACCTCGTACGGCGCGTGCATCACCAGCCGCGCCTCGTGCGCGTAGGGCGCCACGGACAGCTGCCGCGACACGTACGACGCCAGGTCCTCGGCGGGTGGCTCGCGGGGCGTGAACCGGGCCCCCGGCGTGGGCTCGGCCTCGATCCGGTCCACCCGGAACGTCCGCCAGTCGCCCCGGTCCACGTCCCACGCCACCAGGTACCAGCGCCGCCCGGTGTGGGCCAGGCCCAGCGGCTCCACGTGCCGGCGCGTGGCGCCGTCCCGCCCGGCGTAGGGGAACCGCAGCCGCTGGTTGTCCCGGCACGCGCCGGCGATCGCGGTGAGCGTGCCCGAGTCCACCCGGCTCACGGTCGGCGCCAGGGACACCGTGTGCTCCTGGAGCGCGTTGACCCGCCGCCGCAGCCGCGAGGGCAGCACCTGCTCCAGCTTCGCCAGCGCCCGCACCGAGGTCTCCTCGATGCCCGCCACGGTCCCGTTGGCCGCGGTGCGCAGCCCGACCGCCACGGCCACCGCCTCGTCGTCGTCGAGCAGCAGCGGCGGCAGCTCGGCGCCCGCGCCCAACCGGTACCCGCCCGCCACGCCGGGCGAGGCGTTCACCGGGTAGCCGAGGGTGCGCAGCTTGTCCACGTCGCGGCGGACGGTGCGGACGTCCACGCCGAGCCGCCCGGCCAGGTCCGCCCCGGTCCAGTCGCGGCGGACCTGGAGCAGCGACAACAGCTTGAGCAGTCGGGCGGAGGTCTCCAGCACGACGCCGAGTCTGCCGGCCATCGCGGACAGCCGGTGTCCGCTATCGCGCGGTCACCCCCTGCGCGCCCCCTCGGGCCACACGACGACCACCGGCACGCCCGACGCCCGCGCCGTCTCCACCACGTCCGCGGTGCCGCCGCGCCCGTCGGGCGGCTGCCCGTCCCACACCGCGACCAGCAGCTCCACCGAGGCGAGCATCCGCTCGTTGGCCATCACGTACGCGTGCCGCCCGGACAGCTCGTTGGGCAGCACGCTGACCACGTGCGCCCTGGCCAGCAGCTCGTCGTAGGCGGCCCGCTTCTCCGGTTTGAGCCGGTCCCGGTAGTCCGTGGCGGGCAGCACGACCTCCACCCGCCCGCCGAGGTCGAGCACCACCCGCGCGAAGAGCTGGTCCGCGCCCGGCGCCAGGCAGGTCACCCCGACCAGGGATGACCCGCCCGCCGCCTCGGCCTCCAACGCCTCGCGGATCGCCGCCCGCACGGCGTCGACGCACTCGGGCACCAGTTTGCTGTGCCCTGTCACACCCACCCGCATCGTCAGGCCGTCCGCAGTCCCCGGATCGCCTCACGGGTGTCGCGCACCACCGCGAGGTCCCGGTGCCGCTCGGCCTCCTTGGCGAAGTCCTGCAGCTTGCGCACCACCCGCCCGGACGCCAGGCCCGCCGCCTTCGGCAGCACCTGCTGGATCAGGGCGCACGCCTCCTCCGGCTCGCCCGCGACCATCTTCGTGCGGGCCAGCCCGATGACGTCGAACGCCCGGTTGCGCACCCGCGACGGGTCCCGCAGGCTCAGCGCCCGCCGGATGTGCCGCTCGGCCTGCTCGGCCTGCGCCGGGTCGTGCGCGGCCAGGTCCCGCATCCGGGCCCCGATCACGCCCTCCAGCTCCGCCTCGTCGAAGCTGTCCAGCCACCACGGGTCGGAGCCGGGCCGCCGCTGGGCGAAGCTGTCCTGCGCCTGCCCGACCGCCCGGTGGAACTCCCGCACCCGGCCCATCTGCGCGTACGCCCACGCCTCGCGGGTCAGCAGCAACGCCTGCAGGGTGGGCGTCGCGGTGCGCCTGGTGCCGTACTGCGCCAGCTGGACCAGCTCCAGGCCGTCCTCCGAGCGGCCCAAGTCGAACATCTGCCGCGCCATCGCCGCCAGGCACAGCGCGGCGAACGGGTCGTTGCGCCCGGCCTTGGCCATGCGCACGCCCAGCACGTAGTACCGCTGCGCGGCGTCGTGCATGCCCGCGTCCCAGGACATGCTCGCCGCGACCTTGGACAGCTCCGCGCCGATGAAGAAGGCCCGCTCCGTGGTCGGGGCCGCGGGTGCGCGCGTCAGCCGCTCGGCCAGTTCCTCCAACTGCCCGAGCACCGCCTTGCGCGCCAGCCCGTACCCGCCACGTCCGCCCCACCCGCGCAGCCCGTCGGCGACGTGCTGCAGCGCGGCCAGCTCCTCCTCGCTGATCGCCCCGGCGGACGACCACCGGGACAGGGGCTGCAAGGGGTGGAGCCACCGTTGCAGGGGCTCCACCAGTGAGGTACCCATCGCCACCGCGGCGGCTCCGGAGAGCGCCGCTCGTCTGCTGATCGCCAAGTCGTTCCTCGCAGTCTCCTCGACCGATCTGGCTATGCTCGACGCGTCCCACGCCGCGACGAGCACATCGGGCGGGGCACCACGGTCGGGGCCCGCCTGGCTTGGGATTCCGACGCGGTCGAACCACAGCCGGTCGCCGGGGACGCCGAGCACCCGCGCGAAGTGGCGCAGGCGGTCGATCCGGTCGATCGGGTTCTCACCGGTCTCGTACCGCGAAAGCTGTGCTTGGGAGATCCCCAGCCAGGACGCCATGCGGTCCTGGGTGACGCGACTGACGTGCTGGGGGTGGTGCCGGTAGGCGGCGAGGAGCGCACCCATGTTCCGGTCGGAGAACGCGGCGGCCATCGCCTCGTGGTCCCAGAAGTCCTCCGGGACGCGGGGCGGGCCGTGGAGCTCGGCGCCCGCGGTGCGCCGGCAGCGCTGGCAGAGCTGATCGGGGTTGTCGGCGGCGATCAACGCCCCGCACGACGGGCATGCGCGCCTGGTGGTGGCAGCTCTCCTGGCTTTCCGTCCCATGGTTCGCTCCCCGTCACTGAGCGTGGTCATCAGTGTATAGAGATGTGATCAGGAGTCCATGCATTTCATGCATATGGCGAAGTAGGTCCCCGGAAGGGTGGCCGGTGACGCCGGGTGGTGGATGAGCGGCATACGTACGGTGCATGGACCTCAACCGACGACGGTGTGGTGGCGGGCCCCGCGCGGACCGACCCTGCGAGGAGGCGGCGCCTGGTCGACCCCGTGGCTCCGCACCCGCCCGCTCCACCCGACCCGGGGAGGAACGACAGATGAGCATCACCGCCGCTACCACCGCCGACCACGGCCCGAGGTCAGGGCCCCGCGACCGCGCGCACCAGCGGGCACTGGGTGAGGCCATCGCGGGCTACCGGCTGCTGGGCTGGAAGGTCTCCATCACCGAGCAGGGCGTCTTCCTGCCGCTCGGGCCCGCCACCACCGCCCTGGCCATGCCCGCCCGCATCGGTTCGCGGGTGCTGGCCGACCTCAAGGCCCGCATGCTGGCCGGCCCGGTCACGGTGATCCCGGGGCCGCGGGAGCACTGGATCTTCCTCGCCGAACTGGTGGCGCTGCTGCCGACGCACCTGAAGGCGCCGCCGGAGGTCCAGTTCGTCCGCTCGCCGCAGCGCATCGCCCTGCCGCCGACCATGACCCGCTACGGGTCGCTGAGGTGGGCGAACCCGCCGTCGCACTCGCGGCACTGGTTCCCGCCGTTCACCGCGGTGCTGGCCCTGGCCCGGACCGCCGTGGCGCAGGACCGGTAGCCCCTACCGGGTCGCCCCCTCCCCGCCGTCCCGGCACCGGCCCGACATGCCGGCCGGGTGGTCCCCCGGATCACCCTTCCGGGTGACCGCCGGGGAGGGGACGCGCCGGAACTCCGGCTGCCCGGTGCGGTGCGCCGCTGCGGGGGGCGCTCCGATCCGGGTCACCGGACACGCGCCCCGGGTCTGCCGACGACCGGACGGCCCGGGGCGCCGGCCACCGGGCCGTCGGACCGCCACTGCGGAGCGGTCCGACGGCCCGGTCCGGCTGCCATGCCCCCCGCCTCGCCGCGCTTCGCCTCGCCGCGCTTCGCCTCGCCGCGCCTCGCCCCGCCTGGCCGCCCCACCTCGCCTGCCTCGCCCTGCCCCGGCTTGCCCCGCTCCGCCCCGGCTTGCCCCGCTCCGCCCCGGCTTGCCCCGCTCCGCCCCGGCTTGCCCCGCTCCGCCCCGGCTTGCCCCGCTCGCCCTGCCGCGCCCGCGCTGCCTCGCCTCGCCGCGCCCACCTCGCCGCACTCACCTCACCGCACTCGCCACCCGGCGCTGCTCCATCCGGCCGGCCGCGTTGATCCACTCGCCATCGGCGAAGATGGACCGGTGGACCGGAGAACGCTGCTGTGCGGCCTGCTCGCCCTGACCGCCTGCGGCACCGCCGCGCCCACCCGCCGGCCGGGTGTCGGCTCCGCCCGCCCGGGTGACCGGATCGCCGGGCTGGGGGACGTCCCGGTCGGTTCCGGCGCGCTGGTCGACGTGGCGGGCAACGGCCAGTTGCTGCTGGTCAGGCCCTCGGACGCGGTCGTCCGCGCGTTCAACCCGGCCTGCCCGCACCAGGGCACGACGGTGAACCCTCCCGCCGCCGGCGCGATCACCTGCCCGACGCACCGCAGCACCTTCGACCCGGCTTCCGGCGCGGTGCTGTCCGGCCCGTCGCCGCGGGGCCTGGAAGAGGTCCCGGTCGTGGTTTCCGGGGGCGATGTGTTGCTTTCCTGAAGAAGGTCCCATTGGGCGGGAGTTGTTGAACCCGGCTTCACGCGCCGTCGTATTGCGTGTGTACCCGAACGACCCACCACCACGTAGCGGAGGACCGGTTTTGAGTTCAACGGAGAAAACAGGGCTGTCCCGTCGCTCGGCGCTGTGCGGCCTGCTGGTCGCGCTCGCGGTCCCCGGCGGTCTCGCGGCGTGCGGCGGCGAGCCGAGCACGTCCGGCGGTGGCACCACCGGCACCTCCGGTGGCACCGCGGGGACCGGCACGGCCGGTGCGCCCCCCATCGCGGCCCTGGCCGACGTGCCCGACGGCGGCGGCCTGGTGGCCGGCAACCCCGCCACCAGCAAGCCGCTCGTGCTGGTCCGCACCGGCGACGCGGTCAAGGCGTACGACGCCACGTGCCCCCACCAGGGCGTGACGGTCGCCCCGCCGGAGAACGGCACCATGACCTGCCCGGCCCACGGCAGCCAGTTCAAGGCCGCCGACGGCTCACTGGCCAAGGGCCCGGCTACCACCGGCCTCACCGAGGTCCCGGTCAAGGTGGAGAACGGCCAGGTAGTCCTGGCCTGACCCACCCCACCCCCGCCTGCCACGCACCCACCCCCCGCGTGTCATGCGCCCAGGACCCGCGTGTCATGCGCCCAGCCCTCGCGAGTCGAACGTTCACGCCTCCCGTGTCGAACGTCCGGCACCCGCGAGTTCAACGCCCAAGACCCGCGTGTCCTCCACTCCGGCACCGCGTGTCCTCCACTCCGGCACCGCGAACCCCGCACCCGGACCCCGGACGCCGGACCCCGAACCCCGGGCCACCGACCCCGCCGACCCGGCCCCGCGACCACCCGTCGCGGGTCCGGGGCGCGCGCCCACCGAACCGGGTGAACCGAACCACGCGATCGCTTGTCGGTGCCCGCACGTAGGCTTGTCGCGTGGCCGATCCGTCGACCTATCGCCCCGCGACAGGCACCATCCCCGAAGCCCCCGGCGTGTACAAGTTCCGCGACGCCGGTGGCCGGGTGGTCTACGTCGGCAAGGCCAAGAACCTGCGCTCCCGCCTCAACTCCTACTTCGCCGACCTCGCCGGCCTGCACCCGCGCACCCGGCAGATGGTCACCACCGCCGCGAGCGTGGAGTGGACGGTCGTCACGACCGAGGTCGAGGCGCTGCAGCTGGAGTACAACTGGATCAAGGAGTTCGACCCCCGCTTCAACGTCCGCTACCGCGACGACAAGTCCTACCCGGTCCTCGCCGTGACGCTGAACGAGGAGTTCCCCCGCCTGCACGTCTACCGCGGCCCGCGCCGCAAGGGCGTGCGCTACTTCGGCCCCTACGCCCACGCCTGGGCCATCCGGGAGACCCTGGACCTGCTGCTGCGCGTCTTCCCGGCCCGCACCTGCTCGACCGGCGTGTTCAAGCGCCACGGCCAGATCGGCCGCCCCTGCCTGCTCGGCTACATCGACAAGTGCTCGGCCCCGTGCGTGGGCCGCGTCACCGCCGACGAGCACCGCGGCATCGTGGACGACTTCTGCGACTTCCTGGCGGGCCGCACCGACTCGCTGGTCCGCAGGCTGGAGCGCGAGATGAACGCCGCGGCCGAGGCGCTGGAGTTCGAGCGGGCCGCCCGCCTGCGCGACGACCAGGCCGCGCTCAAGCGGGCCCTGGAGAAGCAGGCCGTGGTCCTCGGCGACGGCACGGACGCCGACGTGGTGGCGTTCGCCCAGGACGAGCTGGAGGTGTCCGTCCAGGTCTTCCACGTGCGCGGCGGGCGGGTGCGCGGCCAGCGCGGCTGGGTGGTGGACAAGGTGGACGAGATCGGCGTGCCCGGCCTGATCGACCAGTTCGTCACCCAGTTCTACGGCGAGCAGGCGGAGTCGGCGCGGGTCGGCGGGGTGGAGGCGGCGCCGGTGCCGCGCGAGGTGCTGGTGCCGGAGCTGCCCGACGACGCGCCCGCGGTGGAGGGGTGGCTGTCGGACCTGCGCGGCGGCCGGGTGGTGCTGCGGGTGCCGCAGCGCGGCGACAAGCGGGCCCTCATGGAGACCGTGGAGCGCAACGCCAAGGAGGCGTTCCAGCAGCACAAGCTGCGCCGCGCCGGCGACCTGACGGCCCGTTCCGCGGCGCTGCAGGAGCTGCAGGAGGCCCTGGGGCTGGACTCCGCGCCGCTGCGCATCGAGTGCACCGACATCAGCCACGTGCAGGGCACCGACGTGGTGGCCTCGCTGGTGGTCTTCGAGGACGGCCTGGCGCGCAAGTCCGAGTACCGCCGCTTCGCCGTCCGCGAGGCCGCCGAGCAGGGTGACGTGGCGTCGATCGCCGAGGTGGTGCGCCGCCGCTTCCAGGCGTACCTGAAGGAGACCGCCGACGCCGGCCCGAACCCCGGCATCGACCCGGAGACCGGCCGGCCGCGCAGGTTCGCCTACGCGCCGAACCTGCTGGTCGTCGACGGTGGCGCGCCGCAGGCGCAGGCGGCCTCGGACGTGCTGGCCGAGCTGGGCATCACCGACGTGGCGGTGGTCGGCCTGGCCAAGCGGCTGGAGGAGGTGTGGGTGCCCGGCGAGGCGGACCCGGTGATCCTGCCCCGCACCAGCGAGGCCCTGTACCTGCTGCAGCGCGTGCGCGACGAGGCCCACCGGTTCGCCGTCGCCTACCACCGGCAGAAGCGGTCCAAGCGCATGACGACCTCGGCGCTGGACGACGTGCCGGGGCTGGGCCAGACGCGCAAGGCAGCCCTGCTCAGGCACTTCGGCTCACTGAAGAAGCTGCGTGAGGCGAGCATCGAGGAGATCAGCGTGGTGCCGGGCGTGGGCCGCCGCACCGCCGAGGCCGTGCACGCGTCGTTGAGCGCGGCGGGTACCGAAGGGGAAACGAAGTGAGCGCACCGGCCGGCGGGAAGTCCGGCATCGAAGTCGCGGTGGTGACCGGCCTGTCCGGCGCGGGCCGCAGCACCGCCGCGAAGTGCCTGGAGGACCTCGGGTGGTTCGTGGTGGACAACCTGCCGCCCGAGCTGATCGCCACCATGGTGGAGCTGGGCGCGCAGGCCAGGGGCGCCATCACCAGGGTGGCGGTGGTCATGGACGTGCGCAGCCGCGCGTTCACCGACGACCTGGCGGCGGTGATCAAGGACCTGGACGCGCGCGGCTACAAGCCGAAGGTGCTGTTCCTGGAGGCCACCGACGACGTGCTGATCCGGCGGTTCGAGGCGGTCCGCCGCGGCCACCCGCTGCAGGGCGACGGCCGGCTGGCCGACGGCATCGAGGCCGAGCGGGTCCTGCTCACGCCGCTGCGCGAGGAGGCCGACCTGGTGCTGGACACCTCGGCCCTGTCGGTGCACCAGCTGCGCAACAAGATCGAGGACACCTTCGGCAGCGAGGCGGCCGCGCGGACCCGCGTCACGGTGCTGTCCTTCGGCTACAAGTACGGTCTGCCGATGGACTCCGACCTGGTGATGGACGTGCGGTTCCTGCCGAACCCGTTCTGGATCCCGGAGCTGCGCGAGCAGACCGGCCTGGACGGCGACGTGCGGAACTACGTGCTGACCCAGGAGGGCGCGGAGGAGTTCCTGGACCGCTACCACGAGCTGCTGCGGCTCATCGGCGCCGGCTACCGGCGCGAGGGCAAGCGGTACCTGACGCTGGCGGTGGGCTGCACCGGCGGCAAGCACCGCAGCGTGGCCATCTCCGAGGAGCTGGCGGCGCGCCTGGCGAACGAGGACGGCATGGCGGTCAAGGTCGTCCACCGGGATCTGGGACGCGAGTGAGCCGCAGAGCTGTCGCGCTGGGCGGCGGGCGCGGGCTGCACACCACGCTGACCGCGCTGCGCCGGGTGACCGACGACGTGACGGCCGTGGTGACGGTCGCCGACGACGGCGGTTCCTCGGGCCGCCTGCGCCGCGAGCTGGGCCTGCTGCCGCCCGGCGACCTGCGCAAGGCGATGGTGGCGCTGGCCGGCGCGGACGAGTCGAGCGCGCTGTGGGCGAAGCTGTTCCAGCACCGGTTCGGCGGCACGGGCGCGCTCGCCGGGCACGCGGTGGGCAACCTGGTGCTGGCGGGCCTGCTGGAGCAGCTGGGCGACCCGGTGGCGGTGCTGGCCGAGGCGGGCCGGCTGCTGGGCGTGCGCGGGCGCGTGCTGCCCATGTGCACCGAGCCGCTGGAGATCGAGGCCGACGTGACGGGCCTGGACGACGACGCCGACGTGGTGCGCCGCATCCGCGGCCAGGTCGCGGTGGCCACCACGCCGGGGCGCGTGCAGCGCATCCGCCTGCACGGGCCGCGCGGGTCGGGCGAGCCGCCGCGCGGCTGCCCGGAGGCGGTGCAGGCGGTGCTGGACGCGGACGTGGTGCTCCTCGGGCCGGGTTCGTGGTTCACCAGCGTGCTGCCGCACCTGCTGGTGCCCGAGCTGCACGACGCGCTGACGCGGACCTCCGCGCGCAAGGTCGTGGTGCTCAACCTCGTCCCCCAACCGGGCGAAACCGAGGGCTTCTCCCCGGAGCTGCACCTGGACGTGCTGTGCGCGCACGCGCCGCGGCTGCGCGTGGACGCGGTGATCGCGGACACCGGCGCGGTGCCGGTGCCGGACCGCCTGCGGCGCGCCGCCGCAGCTCTGGGGGCCGAGGCGCACCTCGCGCCGGTCGCCGCGGCGGGCACGGCGGACCGCCACGACCCGGTCGCGCTGGCGTCGAGCATCCGGCGGGCGTTGGACGGCCCCGCTGAAGGGGCCGGCGGGGCGTCGAGTACAACCCTGTCCGACGATCGCACGACCAGGGGAGGCGAGGCACCGTGGCGATGACGTCTGCGGTGAAGGACGAGCTGAGCAGGCTGGCCGTCTCCAAGACCTGCTGCCGCCGGGCGGAGGTCGCGTCCCTGCTGCGGTTCGCGGGCGGCCTGCACATCGTGGGCGGCCGGGTGGTCGTCGAGGCGGAGCTGGACCTGGGTTCGACGGCCCGGCGGCTGCGCCGCGAGATCCACGAGCTGTACGGGCACCAGTCCGACGTGTTCACCATCACCTCCAGCGGCCTGCGCAAGGGCACCCGGTTCGTGGTGCGCGTGGTCAAGGACGGCGAGGGCCTGGCCAGGCAGACCGGGCTGCTGGACCCGCGCGGCCGACCGGTGCGCGGCCTGCCCGCGCCCGTGGTGTCCGGCGGGGTGTGCGACGCGGAGGCGGCGTGGCGCGGCGCGTTCCTGGCGCACGGCTCGCTGACCGAGCCGGGCCGGTCGTCGTCGATGGAGGTGACCTGCCCCGGGCCGGAGGCGGCGCTGGCGCTGGTCGGCGCGGCGCGGCGGATGGGCATCGGCTCGAAGTCGCGGGAGGTGCGCGGCGCGGAGCGGGTGGTGATCCGGGACGGCGACGCGATCGGCGCGATGCTGACCAGGCTGGGCGCGCACGACAGCGTGCTGGCCTGGGAGGAGCGCCGGATGCGCCGCGAGGTGCGGGCCACGGCCAACCGGCTGGCGAACTTCGACGACGCGAACCTGCGGCGCTCGGCGCGGGCCGCGGTGGCGGCGGCGGCGCGCGTGCAGCGGGCGCTGGAGATCCTGGGGCCCGAGGCGCCGGACCACCTGGCCGCGGCGGGCGCGCTGCGGCTGGCGCACCGGCAGGCGTCGCTGGAGGAGCTGGGGCAGCTCTCCGAGCCGCAGATGACCAAGGACGCGGTGGCCGGCCGCATCCGGCGGCTGCTGGCGATGGCCGACAAGCGGGCCCGCGAGCTGGGCATGCCCGACACGGAGTCCGCGGTGACCGCGGACATGCTGGAGGCCGAGGTCTGAGCACCGGGGCCCGGGCCGCCGGGGTCCTGGGCACCGGGGCGGCCTTCGGGCCCGTCCGGGCCGCGCCGGGCCTCAGCGCAGGCCGAGGGCGGTCAGCAGCGGTCCGGCCAGGGACTTGGCGTAGGTGTCGGTCAGGTGGTTGTCGCGGTAGACGACGACGTTGCCGACCACGGCCGGGCACGTGTCGGCCCGGCAGATCCAGTCGGTGAGGTCGACCACGGACACGCCCTCGATCCCGGTGGCGGCCTCGACCAGCGGCGAGGTCGGGGGCAGCGCCTCGGCGCGGGGCGTGTCGCAGGCGCCCGGCTGCCGCGGGTTGCGCTCCAGGCAGGCCACGACGGGCCGCGCGGGCCTGGGCAGCTCGCGGATCACCGCGACGGGGATGTGGGCGTCGGACAGCGCGGTCAGCATGGTCCGGTAGCCCTCGACCATGCGGGCGGTGGACTCCCAGCCCCACTTGAGGTCGTCGCGGTAGGACTCGGGCGACATCGCCGAGGTGACCACCAGGTCCGGTTTCATGGCGCGCAGCGCCTCCAGCTGCGCGGCGTTCTGCCGGGCGCAGTCCTCCAGGGGCCAGCCGGACTCCGCCGGCGGCACCGCGTTGAACGGGCAGCCGTTGCGGATCATCACCTTGACCCGCCACCGGCCGCCGCCGTCGAGGCGGACGAACTCGCCCAGCGGGGTGCTGTACTGCCCGGCGTGCGAGTCGCCCACGACGACGACGGTCCGGGGCGCGTCGGGGCGGCCGTAGGTGCACGCCTCGGGCGGGGCGGTGAAGTCGTGGATGCCGCAGTCGCCGGTCAGGCCGCGGAACGGGACGTCCTCGGCGGCCACCGACACCGCGGGCACCAGCGGCACGCCCGGCGGGACGGGCCGCGGGTCGACCGGGTCCAGGGCCAGCGCGCCGGGGTGGTCGGCGTCGAGCGCGGACTGGCCGCGCAGCCCGGCCAGCTCGGCCTCGGCCACCGCCCACCCGGTCGACGCCACGGCCACGCTCAGTGCGACCAGGCCCGCGCCGAGCGCGTAGGTGGCCCGGAACCGGGGGCGGGGCGAGCGGCGGAACGGTGCCTCCACGAACCGCGTGGACAGGGCGGCCAGGACCAGGCTCGCGGCGCCGGCGGCGAGCACCTCGTAGCGGTTGAGCGCGGTGCGCCCGGAGACCTCCAGCAGCAGCACGACCACCGGCCAGTGCCACAGGTAGAGGCTGTAGGAGATGTCGCCGACGTAGGTCAGCGGCCGCACGCCCAGCAGCCGCGACAGGGCGTTGCGCTCCAGCCCGGCGACCAGCATGCCGGCCGTGCCGAGCACGGGCACGGCCGCGACCCAGCCGGGGAAGACCAGGTCGGTGGTGAACACGACCGCGCTGACCAGCACCGCGGCCAGGCCGCCCCAGCCCAGTGCCGCGCGTTGCACCCGACCCGGGCGCAGCCGGTGCGCGGCCATCGCGGCGAGGCCGCCGATGCCCAGCTCCCACATGCGGGTGGGGGTGATGAAGTAGGCCGCGCCGTGGTCGAGCGGCGTGTAGTACACCGAGAACGCGAACGAGGCGACCGTGATCAGGCCGACGGCCGCCGCCGCGTACCGCGCGGGCCGGCCGCCGCGGCGCGCCGCCAGGGCGCAGGCGCCCAGCAGCACCAGCGGGATGACCAGGTAGAACTGCTCCTCCACGGCCAGCGACCAGAAGTGCTGCACCGGTGAGGCGCCGACCCCGGCGTGCCCGTAGTCGTTGGACAGCACGGCCAGCAGCCAGTTCTGCGCGTTGAGCGCGGAGAAGACCACCTCGCGCAGCACGTCGGACTGCCGCGACAGCGGGAACAGCGCCAGCGCCGCGGCCGTGGTGGCGACCAGCACGACGGTGGCGGCGGGCAGCAGCCGGCGCACGCGGCGCGCGTAGAAGGCGAGCAGCCGGACCCGGCCGGTGCGCCGCGCCTCGCCGGTGAGCGTGCCGATGATCAGGAAGCCGGAGATGACGAAGAAGACGTCGACGCCGACGAAGCCGCCGGTCAGCCAGTCGGGGCGCAGGTGGTAGCAGACCACCAGGGCCACCGCGAGCGCCCGCAGGCCCTGGATGTCGCCGCGGGCGGTGGAACCGCCCGGCCTCGCGGGAGTCGCCGCCGCCGCGGGGGTCGACTCGCCGGTTGCCAACGCCACTGCGCACCACCACGGGAGTTCGGATGGAAGCGGCGAAGCATAAGCCGATCGTGAGGTCCTCTTGTAGAGCGATTGGGTGTCTGTTGCCCGCTTGTTGACGTTCCGTGATCCACGAAGCGTTCGAACCACGCCTGTCATCCGTTCGAACATCGCATGTCATACGGCCGAACACCTCGTACTGCCCGGTCGGACACGGTGTGTCACCCCGGTCGGGCGGCGCAGGGTGCGGCGGTCACCGCACCTCGGTCGGCGGGGCGCGGGCGCGGCGCCCCGTGAGGGAGATCGGGCGTTGCTCCTGTTACTTCGCGGTAACAAGACCGTCGAGCTGGATTTTCTTGCTCGATAAAGAGATGCTGGTGATGCGAGTGACCAGGGCCTCAGCGCGGAGGCTAGGCTGACCACGGCTGCCTGGTCCAGCCCACGACTGAACGCCTCTGGTGTCCTTTCGCCAGTCGAGATCGAGGAGACTCACCGTGACGGTTCGCGTAGGTGTCAACGGGTTCGGCCGCATCGGCCGCAACTTCTGGCGCGCCGTTCAGGCCAGCGGGCACGACATCGAGATCGTCGCCTTCAACGACCTCGGTGACGTCAAGACGATGGCCCACCTGCTCAAGTACGACTCCATCCTCGGCCGGCTCAACGCCGAGGTCACCGTGACCGACGAGGGCATCGCGGTCGACGGCAAGGTCATCAAGGCCCTGGCCGAGCGCGACCCGGGCAAGCTGCCGTGGAAGGACCTCGGCGTCGACGTCGTCGTCGAGTCGACCGGGTTCTTCACCGACGCCACCGTCGCGCGCAAGCACGTCGACGAGGGCGGCGCGAAGAAGGTCATCATCTCGGCCCCGGCCAAGAACGAGGACCTGACCGTCGTGCTTGGCGCCAACGAGGGCCAGTACGACGGCTCGCAGACCGTCATCTCGAACGCCTCGTGCACCACGAACTGCCTGGCCCCGCTGGCCAAGGTGCTGCACGACAGCTTCACCATCGAGCGCGGCCTGATGACCACCATCCACGCCTACACGCAGGACCAGAACCTGCAGGACGCGCCGCACAAGGACCTGCGCCGCGCCCGCGCCGCCGCGCTGAACATCGTGCCCACCAGCACCGGCGCCGCCAAGGCCATCGGCCTCGTGCTGCCCGAGCTCAACGGCAAGCTCGACGGCTACGCCCTGCGCGTGCCCGTGCCCACCGGCTCGGCCACCGACCTGACCGTGACCGTCGGCCGCGACGTCACCCTGGACGAGGTCAACGCCGCCTACCAGGCCGCCGCCGAGGGCCCGCTCAAGGGCTACCTGCGCTACAACACCGACCCGATCGTGTCGGCCGACATCGTCACCGACCCGGCGTCCTGCATCTACGACGCGCCGCTGACCAAGGTCATCGGCAACCAGGTCAAGGTCGTCGGCTGGTACGACAACGAGTGGGGCTACTCCAACCGCCTCGCCGACCTGGTCAACCTCGTCGCCAGCAAGCTCTGAGCGGTACGGGACACTCGCTGTGAAGACTCTCGACGACCTGCTCAGCGAGGGTGTGTCGGGTCGGCGCGTGCTGGTGCGCGCCGACCTGAACGTCCCCCTCGACGGCGACCGCATCACCGACGACGGCCGCGTGCGCGCGTCGGTGCCCACCATCAAGGCGCTGGTCGACGCCGGCGCCCGCGTCCTGGTCGCCGCCCACCTGGGCCGCCCCAAGGGCGAGCCCGACCCGAAGTTCTCCCTCGCGCCCGTCGCGGCCCGCCTCGGCGAGCTGCTCGGCCAGGACGTGGCCATCGGCACCGAGACCGCCGGCGACGGCTCCGTGGTCCTGCTGGAGAACATCCGCTTCGACCCGCGCGAGACCAGCAAGGACGACGCCGAGCGCGCCGCCCTCGCCGACGAGCTGGCCGCCAAGGCCGACGCGTTCGTCTCCGACGGCTTCGGCGTGGTGCACCGCAAGCAGGCATCCGTCTACGACGTGGCCGCGAAGCTGCCCCACTACGCCGGCCGCCTCGTGCTGGCCGAGGTCGAGGTGCTGCACAAGCTCA
Organism: Saccharothrix syringae; assembly: GCF_009498035.1. Lineage (NCBI taxonomy): Bacteria > Bacillati > Actinomycetota > Actinomycetes > Pseudonocardiales > Pseudonocardiaceae > Saccharothrix > Saccharothrix syringae. Next base: position 8,638,649 of record NZ_CP034550.1, on the reverse strand, counting down.
CCGAAGACCTCCAGCGCCCCTACGTCGTGGTCCTCGGCGGCGCCAAGGTCTCCGACAAGCTCGGCGTCATCAAGAACCTGCTCGGCAAGGTCGACCGGCTCCTCGTCGGCGGCGGCATGGCCTACACCTTCCTCAAGGCCCAGGGCCACGAGGTCGGCAACTCGCTGCTCCAGGAGGACCAGCTGGAGCAGGTCGCCGGCTTCCTCAAGGAGGCCGAGGAGCGCGGCGTCGAGCTCGTGCTCCCCGTCGACGTGCTCGCGGCCACCGGCTTCGCCGCCGACGCGTCCTACGAGGTCGTGCGCACCGACGCCATCCCGGCCGACCGGGAGGGCCTCGACATCGGCCCCGAGACCCGCGAGCTGTTCGCCGGCAAGCTGGCCGACGCCAGGACCGTGTTCTGGAACGGCCCCATGGGCGTGTTCGAGTTCGAGGCGTTCTCCGGCGGCACCCGCGCCGTGGCCGAGGCCCTGGTCAAGAGCGACGCGTTCACCGTGGTCGGCGGCGGCGACTCCGCCGCGGCCGTGCGCGCCCTGGGCCTGCCCGAGGACGGCTTCTCGCACATCTCCACCGGTGGTGGGGCCTCCCTGGAGTTCCTGGAGGGCAAGGAGCTCCCCGGCGTGAAGGTGCTGGAGGACTGATGGCCGCGCGCCAGCCCCTCATCGCGGGCAACTGGAAGATGAACCTCAACCACCTGGAAGCCATCGCCCTGGTGCAGAAGATCGCCTTCTCCCTCCCGGAGAAGTACTTCGCCAAGGTCGAGGTCGCGGTGCTGCCGCCGTTCGTCGACATCCGGTCCATCCAGACCCTCGTCGACGGCGACAAGCTGCTGCTCAAGTACGGCGCGCAGGACCTCTCGCCGCACGACTCCGGCGCCTACACCGGTGACGTGTCCGGCCCGATGCTCGCCAAGCTCGGCTGCTCCTACGTCACCGTGGGCCACTCCGAGCGGCGCGAGTACCACCACGAGGACGACGCCCTGGTCAACAAGAAGGTCAAGGCCGCGCTCAAGCACGGCATCACCCCGATCTTCTGCCTGGGCGAGCGGGTCGACGTCCGCGAGGCCGGCGACCACGTGCGGTTCTGCACCGACCAGCTGGTGGCGGGCCTGGCCGGCCTGTCCGCCGAGCAGGTCCGCGACGTCGTCATCGCCTACGAGCCCGTCTGGGCCATCGGCACCGGCAAGGTGGCCTCGGCCGCGGACGCGCAGGAGGTCTGCGCCGCCCTGCGCGCCAAGCTCGCCGAGCTCCACGGCGAGGACGTCGCCTCGGCCGTTCGGGTGCTTTACGGCGGTTCGGTGAAGTCGGGCAGCATCGCCGAGCTGGTCGCCCAGAAGGACGTCGACGGTGCCCTCGTCGGCGGAGCGAGCCTGGACGCGGACGAGTTCGCCAAGCTGTGCGCGCTCGCCGCCGGCGGCCCTCTACCCTGATCGGTTGACACGCACTCCCGCGGCAGTGGTCCACGGTCGGCAGTTGACCGGGTACTCTGTGGCGTCACCTGCCTGACAGCGAGGAAGAAATGATCCTGTTCCTGCAGATCCTGTTGATCGTCTCCAGTTTGCTGCTCATCCTGCTGGTGCTGCTGCACCGGGGGCGCGGCGGCGGTCTGTCCTCGCTGTTCGGCGGCGGTATGCAGTCGAGCCTGTCCGGTTCCAGCGTGGTGGAGAAGAACCTCGACCGGCTGACGCTGTTCGTCGGCGCGGTCTGGGTCATCGCCATCGTCGGGATCGGGCTGCTGCTCAAGCTCTGACCTGACGGATACAGGGAAACCACGTGGTGGGGGTGTGAGGGTCGATGGCTGGTGGTAACGCGATTCGCGGTACCCGCGTCGGCGCAGGCCCGATGGGCGAATCGGAACGCGGCGAGTCCGCGCCCCGACGTCGGGTGTCGTACTGGTGCGCGAACGGGCACGAGTCCAGGCCGTCGTTCGCGGTCGAGGCGGAGATCCCGGAGAACTGGGACTGCCCCCGGTGCGGTCTCCCGGCGGGGCGCGACGAGCAGGCACCGCCTGCTCCGCCGCGCAACGAGCCGTACAAGACGCACCTGGCGTACGTGAAGGAGCGCCGCTCCGACGCGGACGGCGAGGCGATCCTCGAAGAGGCGCTCAACAAGCTGCGCAAGCAGCGCGAAGAGCCCTAGTCGGGGGATGGCGTGACCCGGTCCTCCGAGGCCGGGTGGTGGCCCCGCGGGTTATCCCGCGGGGCCATCTTTCGTTCAGCCCCTGGCGAACAGGCCGGCGAACTGGCGGCGCACCAGGAAGGCACCCGCCAGCACGAAGAACACCAGCACCACCAGCGTCGACGTGGTCCCGCCGGTCGAGCTGGTCAGCGCCACGTCGACGCTGCCCACCAGCACCACGCCGCAGTCCGCGCGGATCACGTGGCGACCCGGCTGGACGGTCCGGAACTCGACCCGCGTGCTGAAGGTCCCCGACCCGTCGGCCCGCGCCGTGCCCACGTCCTCGCCCAGCGAGCTGAGCCGGACCTCCGACCCCGGCGTGCACCCCGTGCCGGTCGCGGTCAGCGGGTCACCCGGCTGCACGTTGTCCCGGTCCAGGGTGAGCGCGCCGTCCCCGTCGAACGGCCGCGTCGTCGTCCCGGTCCCGGACGGCGCGCTGTCCGTCGTGGTCGTCGCACTGGTCGTCGTCGTGGTGGTCGTGGTGGTCGTGGTCGTCGTCCGCGACGGCTGGGTGGTGGTCGTGGTCGGCGGGGGAGCGGTCGTCGTCGTGGTGGTGGTGACCGCCGGCGTCGTCGTCGTGGTCGGCGGCACGGTCACCGAGAAGGAAGCCGACGGCGCACCCGTCGCCGCGCACGAAGGCCGGACGGTCACCCGGTGCGCACCGGCCGACGCCCCCGCCGGCACGGTCCCCGTGCCCGAACCACGCCCCCGGCCCGAGTGCCGACCCGAGCCCACCACCTGACCCGAGTCCCACACCAGCCGCACCGAGTAGTCCTGGCAATCCGGGTCCAGGTACAGGTTCGCCCAGCTCACCGTGAACGACGTTCCCACCGGACCCGAGGCAGGGCTCACCGCCGCCGTCGCCGACGGCTGCTGCTGCTGCTGCGCGGATACCGGTGTCGCTACGAGCGCCGTGACGCCGTATACCAGGGCGCCGAGTAAAGCTAGTGTTCCTGCCGATCGCATACCGAACTCCCGGACCAGTCCGCTCCCCACCATGAGGTGCCCTGTGAGACGCATTATGAGCAGCCTCGTCCCACTGCTCCTGTGCGGGATCCTCTCGGGGATCACCCCGGCCCACGCCGACGGCGGCGACGTCACCGTCCACGCCACAGTGGACGGAACACCGGTCGGCCGGGACACCCTCGTCCTCGACCCGGCCGCCGCGCCCAGGATCGACGTGACCGTCCACAACGGAGGGGACACCGTCCACCACGTCAAGGCGATCAGGGTCTCCGGCACCGCGCTCGCCCTCACGTTCTTCTCCTACGACACCACCCTGCCGTTCGACGTGCCCGCCGGGCAGAGCGTCACCCGCGGTTTCGTCCTCGACCTGGGCCAACTGGGCGGCCAGGCCACGGGGTTGTTGCCCACCGCGCTGGAGGTGCTGGACGTCAACCGCGACGTCATCGCCGGCGTGGCGACGACCGCTGACGTGCGCGGGTCGGTGTGGTCGGTGTACGGGGTGTTCGGCCTGGCGGTGCTCGGCCTGACCGCGCTCGCGTGGGTGGCGGCGCTCGTCGCCCTCGCCCGGCGACGCCTGCCGGCCAGCCGGTGGCGGCGCGCCACCCGGTTCCTGCCCGCCGGCGTCGGCACCGGCCTGGTCGCCGTCATCTCGCTGTCCGCGCTGCGCGTCATGGCACCCTCGCCCGCCACCGAGGTCCTGTTCATCCTCGGCGCGGCCGCCGCCGCGTTCGCCCTCGGCTGCCTGACCCCGCACCCCGCCGACCCGCCTCTCGACCCTCCGGTCGACCCCGAGGCGACCCAGCGCATCGCCCGCCCCGTGCCCGGCGGCGGCGCGTGACCGCGCCGGGTGTCGCCGCACTGCCCGGGTAAGACGTCGGCGGCCGGCTCGGCTGCGTTGGTGCAGGAGGCGGTCCACCGACCGCCGGGTAGGGTGGTGGCGGTCAAGTCCCTGGCCAGCGCGTTGGCCGAGGACGCCCGGATCGGCGAGCGCCCCGCCCACGGCCCGGTTACTGGCGCGGCTCGACCGTCCGCACACCGTGCCGGGTTACGACTACGTGCAGGTCCACGGCGAACACTTCCTGGTGACGGAAAAGCTCGACGGTGGCACGGTGTGGTCGCGGTTCACCGGATCGGGGGTCACACGGGCGGGGCGTCGAACGGGCCCCCGAGCCCGCTACCGCGAGACCGTCGCCACCGACCTCGCCGGCACCCACGCCGCCGTCTCACCGCGCCCCCTGAACGCACCGGTGCGCGCCACCCTCGCGGAATCCCCAGCACCCCCCCGGTAGAACCCCAGCACTTCCGGCACAAACTGGGCGCGCAAACGCTTGTCCCCGCGGCCGAGGTCCCAACCCCACCCCAAACCCGTCCACTGGTTCGCCCTGGCCGCAACCCTGACCGCCGCGCCGCTGCCAGCCGTGCCGCCCACCACCCGGCCCGCGATCTCCCCTCCTACCCGCCGACCTGAGCAAGCCGGTCCAGGCGGGCCAAGGCGACCCGGCCACGACCCACCTCACCCTCACGGCACCCAGGACCGCCTTGGCCTACGTGCCCGCGCTGCCCGGCACGCCACCCGCGTCCCCCGAGACCCGCCGGCGTCCGGACTGCCAGGCGCGAGCTGCTGGGGCGTGGGCGGTGCGGCGCTGGTCGCGGTGAGCGCGGGCAGCGAGGTGCTGCTGTTCACGCTCGCGTACCCGGAGTCGCTGCTGCGGTCCTTGCGTCGGCTGCGTCAAGCAGGTGGCTGGGTGCTGGGGCCGGTGGTCTGCCGCCAGGTGGGTGTCGCGGAGGTGGGTGTCGCGGAGGTGGGTGTCGCGGAGGTGGGTGTCGCGGAGGGGGAGTGTCGTTGAGGGTGTCGGCTGCTGGGGTCGTGTCGGCTGGGGTGGGGGTCGTGTCGGCTGGGGGTGGTCGTCGTCCGGTGTTCGTTGAGGGAGGGGGCGGGGTGCTGTGCCAGGGGTGTGGTCGGGTTTCCTCATGTTCCAACCGAGGGACGGTAACGGTGTTTCCGTACATCCATCACCCCATCGTGTAGGGGTCAGTTGTCCAGCGACCTCGTCACCGGGAACGTCACCCGCACCAAGTACCCCCCGTCCTCCGTGGGCCCCGCCGCGAACTCGCCGTCCAGCAGGGTGGCTCGTTCGCGCAGCCCCACCAGCCCGTGCCCGCCACCGGGCAGGCCCCCATTGTCCTGCCGGTGGGCCGGGGCTTCGTTGCGGATCTCCGCGTACAACACGTTCGTGTCATACGTGATCAGGACCCGGGTGGGGGCGCCGTCCGCGTGCTTCCTGACGTTCGTCAGCGCCTCCTGCACCGTCCGGTACACCGCACCGGACACCGGGCCCGGCAGGTTCGCCACCTCGCCGTGCACCACGAGGGTTGTCGGGAACCCCGCCGTCGCCATCAGCTGCGGCAGGTCCTCCACCCTCGGCTGGGGTGAGTCGTCGCCGTTGGTGGTGCGCAGCACGCTCACCAGTTGCCGCAGCTCGTCGAGGGTCCTCGTGCTCAGCGCCCGGATCGTGCCCGCCACCTGCTTGGCCTTCGGGTCCTCCACCGCCACCCGCAGCGCACCGGCCTGCATCGCGATCAGGCTCACCTGGTGCGACACCACGTCGTGCATCTCGCGGGCCAGGCGCGCCCGCTCGTCCGCCCGCACGGCCCGCGCGTGCAGCGACCGCTCCCGCTCCCGGCTCACCGCCAGCTCCGAGATCCGCGCCGACAGCTCCTCCCGCGCGTGCGCCAGCAACCCGATCGCCACGGGCATCCCGGCCACCAGGCAACCGTAGATCGCGTCGTGCACGTGGGTCTGCCACGTCAGCGCCGTGAACTCCGACGCCGGCCACAGGAAGAACCGGCTGAACCACACCAGCCCGGCCGCGACGTACGTCTGCGCCGTCAGCAGCTTCCGCCGCGCCAGCGTGCCCAGCGCGATCATCGCCGCCAGCTGCGCCCACCCGGCCAGGAACCCCGGCACGGTCAGCAGCACCACCAGGAACGGGAACCGCCGGCGCAGCGCCACCGCCACCACGGCCACGACCGACAGCACGTGGTTGTACGTCTCGGCCTCGGGCACCACCCGCAGCCACACGTCGAGCGCCGCGATCGCCACGGCGGCCACGTCGAACGCCCACTGCCGGTACCGCGCGACCCATCCCCGGGCAGCCCGCGGCACCCGACCGGTCGGAACGCCGTTGACCCGACCGCCGGGAAGCCTCTCCACAGCGTCGCCGGCCAGGGTCGGACCTCCCGAGTCAGCTGTCCGCCGGTCCTCACCGTACTGCGTCGCCATCGCGCTTGGCATGACCCGCCCCTTCGCCTCCGACCCGCTCGCCCACCCTCCGAGACTGCCTGATCACGGAAAAGGGACGCGGGGGCGGCGAACAAATTGCGAGCGCGAACGTCCGTTCTCCGGACACCGGGGAAGAAGGACCGACCGGGTGGCCGAGGTGGCCACCCGGTCGGTGGGGAACTACTCCGAGGGCACCTTCGCCGCCGCGGCGGCGTCGAGCAGCCAGAGGGTGCGCTCGGTGCCCACGGCGCCGGCCGCGGGCAGGTCGGCCTCGGCGGTGCCGGTCAGGGCGGCGGCCACGGCCTCCGCCTTCGCCGCGCCGGTGGTCATCAGCCACACCTGGCGCGACGCCCGGATCGCGGGCAGGCTCAGGCTCACCCGGGTCGGCGGCGGCTTGGGGCAGTCCCGCACCGCCACGACCGGGCGCTCGCGCTCGCGCACCGCGGGGGAGTCGGGGAACACCGAGGCGACGTGCCCCTCCTCCCCGACACCCAGCAGGCACACGTCGAACGACGGCACCGCGCCGTCGCCCAGGCCCGCCAGCACCTCGGCGTACGCCGCCGCGGCCGCGTCCGGGTCGTCGCCGAACCGCCCGTCGGACGGCTCCACGACGTGCACCCGCCCGGCGGGCACGGGCACGTGGTCCAGCAGCGCCTCGCGCGCCTGGGTCTCGTTGCGCTCGGGGTGGCCGGACGGCAGGAACCGCTCGTCACCCCAGTACAGCTCGACCCGCGACCAGTCCACCGCGTCCCGCGCCGGGGTGGCGCGCAGCTGCTCCAGCACCGCGATGCCGGTCCGGCCGCCGGTCAGCACCAGGTGCGCCGTGCCGCGCGCGGTCTGGGCGTCCACCAGGGCGGTCACCAGGCGGGCAGCCGCGGCGGCGGCCAGCAGGTCGCCGTCGCGGTGCACCACCACCTCGGGCTTGGTCACGAACCCGCCTTCGCCTTGGACTTGGCCGACGCCTTCCCCGAACCCGAACCCGAAGCCGAGCCGGAACCGGAAGCCGAGCCCGTGCCGGACTTGGACTTGGCGGCCTTGGCCGGGGTCTTCGCCGCCTTGGCCGGGCCCTTGCCCGCGGCGGCCGCGACCGACGCGGTCGGCGCGGCGGTGTCGGCGGCCTTGGCGGGCGCCTTGGCCGGGGCCTTGCCGTCCCGCGCCGCCGAGCCCTTGCCGTCCCGGGCCGACGCGACCTTCCGGTCCTGCGACGTCGAGACCTCGGTCTCCGCGTCGGCGGTCGTCCGGACCGCGGCCTCGTCCGCACCCGCCTCCACCGGCTTGTGGTCCGGCGACACCTTCGCCGGCGCCGGCCTGCCCTTGCCGCGCGGCACCGCGGGCGCCTTGGCCGCGGTCCGCCCGCGCACCACCTTGCCCAGCGACTTCAGCGCCGTCTCGTACACCTCGTCCGGGTCGAGCCTGCGCAGCTCCTCGGCCAGGCAGTCCCGCACCTGGCGCCGCTGCAGCGCCACCCGCCGCTCCGGCTGACCGGGCTGGGTCAGCGTGCCGACCTTCCCGTCCGGCCGCGACAGCTCCACCTCACCGGACCGGCGCACCAGCCGCACGTCGACGATGCCCTCGCCGCGCACCGCCTTCGACCGCTTCACCGGCACCTTCAGGTACGCGGCCAGCCACGCCGCCAGCAGGTCGGTCGACGGGGAGTCGCTCTCCCCGCTCACCTCGGCCTCGGTGACCTTCTCGTACGGCGGCAGGTCGAACGCCGACGCGATCATCGCCCGCCACAGCGTCAACCGCGTCCACGCCAGGTCCGTGTCACCCGGCGCGTACCCGGTGCGCCGCTGCTCCAGCGCCTTGATCGGGTTCTTCTCGGCCGCCGCGTCGGTGATGCGGCGCTGGGCGAGCTGGCCGATCGGGTCGTCGGCGGGCACGGCCGGCGCGTCGCTCGGCCACCACGCCACCACCGGGGTGTCCGGCAGCAGCAGCGGCACCACGCAGGACGCGCCCTCGTTGGCCAGCTCCCCGTACAGCCGCAGCACGATCACCTCGGACGCGCCGGCGTCGCCGCCGACCCGGATCTGCGCGTCCAGCCGCGGCGCGGCCTTGCGGGCGCCGCGGGCCACCACGATCACCCGGCAGGGGTGCTCGCGGCTGGCGTCGTTGGCCGCCTCCACGGCCTCCTCGGTCTTCGCGCCGTCGTCGGTCACGATGACCAGCGTCAGCACCCGGCCGAGGGTGACCGCGCCACCCTCCTCCCGGATCTGCACCAGCTTGCTGTTGACCTGCGACGTGGTCGTCGAGGGCAGGTCGATGATCACGGACGCCTCCAGTTCCTGCCGGTGCGGGCCAGCATCGCGTCCGCCGACGCCGGGCCCCAGGTGCCCGCCTTGTACTTCTCCGGCTCGCCCTTGGCGGCCCAGTGCCGGATCACCGGGTCGAGGATCTCCCAGGACAGCTCGACCTCGTCGTTCTTCGGGAACAGCGACGGCTCGCCCAGCAGCACGTCGAGCAGCAGGCGCTCGTACGCCTCGGGGGAGGACTCGGTGAACGCGTGGCCGTAGCCGAAGTCCATCGTGACGTCCCGGACCTCCATGGAGTTGCCCGGCACCTTCGAGCCGAACCGCATGGTCACGCCCTCGTCCGGCTGCACCCGCACGACCAGGGCGTTCTGCCCCAGCTCCTCGGTCGCGGTGTCGTCGAACGGCAGGTGCGGCGCCCGCTTGAACACCACGGCCACCTCGGTGACGCGGCGGCCCAGGCGCTTGCCGGTGCGCAGGTAGAACGGCACGCCCGCCCAGCGGCGGGTGTTCACCTCGCAGGTGATCGCCGCGTAGGTCTCGGTGGTCGAGTCCTTGGCGAACCCGCCCTCCTCCAGCAGGCCGGGCACCTTCTGCCCGCCCTGCCAGCCGCCGGTGTACTGGCCGCGGGCGGTGGTCTCGTCGAACGGGTCGATGGCCCGGGTCGCCGAGAGCACCTTCACCTTCTCCGCGCGCAGGTCGCTCGGCCGGAACGACACCGGCTCCTCCATCGCGGTCAGCGCGAGGAGCTGGAGCAGGTGGTTCTGGATCACGTCCCGGGCCGCGCCGATGCCGTCGTAGTAGCCCGCGCGACCGCCGAGGCCGATGTCCTCGGCCATGGTGATCTGCACGTGGTCGACGTAGTTGGCGTTCCAGATGGGCTCGTAGAGCTGGTTGGCGAAGCGCAGCGCCAGGATGTTCTGCACCGTCTCCTTGCCGAGGTAGTGGTCGATGCGGAACACCGACTCCTCGGGGAAGACGTCGTTGACGGTCTTGTTCAGCTGCTTGGCGCTGGCCAGGTCGTGGCCGAACGGCTTCTCGATCACCACGCGGCGCCACTGGCCGGGGCTGTCCGCCGGCGGCGTGGCCAGGCCCGCGCGCTTGAGCTGGTTGACCACCGTGGTGAACGCGCTGGGCGGCACCGACAGGTAGAACGCGTGGTTGCCGCCCGTGCCGCGCTCGCGGTCCAGGTCGGCCAGGGTGGTGGCCAGGGTGTCGAACGCGTGGTCGTCGTCGAAGGTGCCCTGGACGAACCGGATGCCCTCGGCGAGCTGGTCCCAGACCTCCTGCCGGAACGGCGTGCGGGCGTGCTCCTTCACCGCGGAGTGCACGACCTGCATGAAGTCCTGGTCGGCCCAGTCGCGGCGGGCGAAGCCGACGAGCGCGAAGCCCGGCGGCAGCAGGCCGCGGTTGGCCAGGTCGTAGATGGCGGGCATGAGCTTCTTGCGCGACAGGTCACCCGTCACGCCGAAGATCACCAGGCCGGAGGGGCCGGCGATGCGCGGGAGCCTCTTGTCCCGGGGGTCCCGCAGTGGATTGCGCTTGGCGGCAGGCGCAGTCACGAACCATCCTCCTGAATTGCCTCGACGAGCTGCGCCAGCCCGGCGACGCGGTCGGTCAGGTGCAGCCGCAGCACCGGGCGCCCGCGCTCGGCCAGCACCTGGCCGTCGCCCAGCGCCTGCGCCAGCTGCAGCGTGCTGAGGTCGTACGGGCGGCCGGGCACGTCCAGCTGCGTCTCCGAGGCACCGGTGAGCTGCAGGAACACGCCGTTCTGGTGGCCGCCCTTGTGGTACTGGCCGGTGGAGTGCAGGAACCGCGGCCCCCACCCGAAGGTGGTCTGCAGGTGGGCGCGCCGCGCCAGCTCGGGCCGGACCAGGGCGAACGAGGAGTCGTCGACCCGGTCCAGGTATGCCTGCACGGAGAGGTAGCCGTGCGCGGGCGCCGCGGCCACCAGCGCCCGGATCGCCTCGGCGACGGTCTTGACGTCCGGCGACAGCCAGCCCTCGCTCGGGTAGACCTCGATCGGGCCGTCGGTGAACGCGGGCGACGCCGACGACGCGGCGGGGGAGTCCAGCAGCGACCGGGCCGCCTTCTTGGCCGCCTCCACGTCCGGCTGGTCGAACGGGTTGATCTCCAGCACGCGGCCCACCAGCGCGGTCGCGTACTCCCACACCAGGAACTGCGCCCCGAGCGGGCCCTGCACGGACAGCGTGGACGAGCCGGTGGCCGGCCCGATCGCCACGGTGGTGGCGTCCGAGCCGGCGTCGACGAACCCGGGCGCGCCCGGGCCCTCCACGACCACCGGCAGCAGGCCGGTGCCGTCCTTGCCGGTGGACTCGGCGATCAGCTGCTCCGCCCAGTCGCCGAACCCGGAGATGCCCGAGCCGGTGTCCGCGAACACCACCTTCTCCGCGCCGTGCGCGTGCGCGACGGCGAAGGTGGCGGCCAGCACCACGGCCGGGTTGTCCGGCGAGTCCGCGGCGACCAGCGGGGCCGCCGCGGCCGCCTCGTCCAGCAGCGCGCCGACGTCCGCGCCGGCCAGGCCCGCGGGGACCAGGCCGAACGCGGTCAGCGCCGAGTAGCGGCCGCCCACGTGCGGGTCGGCCAGGAACACCCTTCGGTAACCCGCCTCCCGGGACGCCGCCTCCAGCGGCGAGCCCGGGTCGGTCACCACGACGATCCGCGAGGCGGCGTCCACGCCCGCGGCGGTGAACGCCTCCTCGAAGATCCGCCGGTGGCTGTCGGTCTCGACGGTGCCGCCCGACTTCGACGACACCACCAGCACGGTGCGCTCCAGGTCGCCCGCCAGCGCGTCGGCGACCTGGCCCGGGTCGGTGGTGTCGAGCACGACCAGCGGCACGCCCGCCGTGCCGGTGATCACCTCGGGTGCCAGCGAGGAGCCGCCCATCCCGGCGAGGACCACGCGGTCCACGCCCTCGGCGAGCAGCTCCTCGCGCAGCGCGGTGATCTCGGCCACCAGCGGGCGCGACGTCTCGTGCAGCGTCGTCCACGCCAGGCGGATCGACGCCTCCGACTCGGCCGCCGGACCCCACAGGGTGGGGTCGGCGGCGGTGAGCTTGCTCGGCGCCGAGTCCCGGACCAGGTCACCGATGACGGTGTCGACCTGCTCCTGGTTCGGTGTGCGGACGATCTCCACGGAGATCACCTGGCTCATGTCAGTCCTGTCCTCAGCCCTTGGCCTGGTTCAACTGTCCGGTCACCGTGTCCAGCAGCTCGGCCCACGACTTCTCGAACTTGTCCACGCCCTCGGTCTCCAGCGCGATGAACACGTCGTCCAGGTCGATGCCGACCTCGACGAGCCCGTCGAAGACCTCCTGCGCCTGGGCGGCCTGCCCGGTCACGGTGTCGCCTTCGATCTTGCCGTGATCGGCGACCGCGTGCAGCGTCTTCTCGGGCATCGTGTTGACCGTGTTGCCCACCACGAGCCGGTCGACGTAGCGCGTGTCCGAGTAGGCCGGGTCCTTGACGCCGGTGGAGGCCCACAGTGGACGCTGCGCGCGGGCGCCCTCGGCGGCCAGCGCCTCCCAGCGGGCACCCTGGAAGGTCTCCTGGTAGGCCGCGTAGGCCAGCACGGCGTTGGCGATGGCCGCCTTGCCGCGCAGGTCCTTGGCGCGCGGGTCGTCCAGCGCGTCGAGCCGCTTGTCGATCTCGGTGTCCACACGCGACACGAAGAACGAGGCCACGGAGTGGATGGTGCGCAGGTCGTGGCCGTTGGCCTTGGCCTGCTCCAGGCCCGCGATGAAGGCTTCCATCACGTCGCGGTAGCGCTCGACGGAGAAGATCAGCGTCACGTTGACGCTGACGCCCTCGGCCAGGGTCCGGGTGATCGCGGGCAGGCCCTCGACCGTGCCGGGGATCTTGACCATCAGGTTGGGCCGGTCGACGGTCTTCCACAGGTCGAGCGCCTCGGCCGCGGTGCGCTCGGTGTCGTTGGCCAGGCGCGGGTCGACCTCGATGGACACCCGGCCGTCCACGCCGTCGGTGGCGTCGTAGACGTCGCGGAACAGGTCGCACGCGTTGCGCACGTCGGTCGTGGTGACCTCGCGCACGGTGGCGTCGACGTCCGCGCCGCGGGCGGCCAGCTCGCGGACCTGCTCGTCGTAGGCCGAGCCCTTGGCCAGGGCGGCCGCGAAGATCGTCGGGTTGGTGGTCACGCCGACCACGTTGTGCTCGGCGATCAGGTTGGCCAGGTTGCCCGTGTTCAGGCGCTCGCGGGACAGGTCGTCCAGCCAGATGGACACGCCCGCCGCGCTGAGGTCGGCCAGTGGGTTGCTGCTCATCTCGTCATCTCCCCTGGAAGAGGTCTCTTAGCGGGTGCGGGACAGCGACCGGCGCGCCGCCGCGACGACGTTCTCGGTCGTGAAGCCGAACTCGCGGAACAGCGTCTGGTAGTCCGCGGAGGCGCCGAAGTGCTCGATGGAGACGATCTCGCCCGCGTCGCCGGCGAACCGGTGCCACGGCTGGGCGATGCCCGCCTCGACGACCACGCGCGCCTTCACCGACGACGGCAGCACGCTCTCGCGGTACGCCTCGTCCTGCGCGTCGAACCACTCCACGCTCGGCATGGACACCACACGGGTGGCAACGCCCTCGGACTCGAAGACCTTCCGGGCCTCGACCGCGATCTGGAGCTCGGAGCCGGTGGCGATGAGGACCAGCTCCGGCTCTCCCTCGCCCTCCAGCACGTAGCCGCCGCGGGCGACGCCCTCCAGGGCCTTCTCCTTGGTCCCGGCCAGCACCGGCAGGTTCTGCCGGGTCAGCGCGAGGCCGACGGGGCCGTTGCGGCGCTCGACGGCCGCCTTCCAGGCCGCGGCGGTCTCGTTGGCGTCGCCGGGGCGCACCACGGCCAGGCCCGGGATCGCGCGCAGCGCGGCCAGGTGCTCGACCGGCTGGTGCGTCGGGCCGTCCTCGCCGAGGCCGATGGAGTCGTGCGTCCACACGTAGACGACCGGCGACTTCATCAGCGCGGCCAGCCGGACCGCCGGGCGCATGTAGTCGCTGAACACCAGGAACGTGCCGCCGTACGGGCGGGTCGGGCCGTGCAGCGCGATGCCGTTGAGGATCGAGCCCATGGCGTGCTCGCGGACGCCGAAGTGCAGCGTGCGGCCGTACGGGTTGGCCGACCACATCTTGGTGGAGATCGACTCGGGGCCGAAGGAGTCGACGCCCTTCATCGTGGTGTTGTTCGACTCGGCCAGGTCGGCCGAGCCGCCCCACAGCTCCGGCAGCACGTCGCGCAGCGCGTTCAGCGTCTCGCCGGACGCCTTGCGGGTGGCCACGCCCTTGGGGTCCGGGTCCCAGGACGGCAGCGCGTCGACCCAGCCCTCGGGCCGCTCGTCGGCCAGCAGCCGGTCCAGCAGCGCCTTGCGCTCCGGGTTGGCGTGCGCCCACGCGTCGAACGACTTCTGCCACTCGGCGCGGGCCTGCTCGCCGCGCTTGACCACCGCGCGGGTGTGCTCCAGCACCTCGGGCGCGACCTCGAAGGTCTGCTCCGGGTCGAAGCCGAGGATCCGCTTGACCTCGGCCACCTCGTCGGCGCCCAGCGCGGCGCCGTGGGCGGCACCGGTGTTCTGCTTGTTCGGCGCCGGGTAGCCGATGACCGTGCGCAGCAGGATGAACGACGGCCGGTCGACCTCGTCCTTGGCGTTGTTGAGCGCCTCGATGATGCCGGTGACGTTCTCGCCGCCCTCGACGACCTGCACGTGCCAGCCGTACGCCTCGTAGCGCTTGGCGGTGTCCTCGGACAGCGCGATGGTGGTGTCGTCCTCGATGGAGATCTTGTTGTCGTCGTAGATCACCGTGAGGTTGCCGAGCTTCTGCGTGCCCGCGAGCGAGGACGCCTCGCTGGTCACGCCCTCCTCGATGTCGCCGTCGGAGGCGATGACGAAGATGTGGTGGTCGAACGGGCTGTCGCCGACCGGGGTCTCCGGGTCGAGCAGGCCGCGCTCGCGGCGGGCGGCCATCGCCATGCCGACCGCGGAGGCCAGGCCCTGGCCCAGCGGGCCGGTGGTGATCTCCACGCCGGGGGTGTGGCGGTGCTCGGGGTGGCCCGGGGTCCTCGAGCCCCACGTGCGCAGCGACTTGAGGTCGTCCAGCTCCAGGCCGTAGCCGTTGAGGAACAGCTGGATGTAGAGCGTCAGGCTGGAGTGGCCCGCGCTGAGCACGAACCGGTCGCGGCCGAGCCAGTCGCCGTCCGCCGGGTCGTGCCGCATCACGCGCTGGAACAGGGTGTAGGCCAGCGGCGCGAGGCTCATCGCGGTGCCGGGGTGGCCGTTGCCCACCTTCTGCACGGCGTCCGCGGCCAGCACGCGGGCGGTGTCGACGGCGCGCCTGTCGAGATCGGTCCAGTCGTCGGGCAGGTGGGCTTCGGTCAACCGGGCAATGTCATCGGTGACGGACACTGACTTCCAGCTCCAAACTCACGTAGGCGGCGGGTGACGGCTGGCGGTGAACTTAATCGTTCCCGTCGGGTCCGATCCGCGGTTACCAAGGTCCGCCGGCCAGCCTAGTCCGGCGAACGGACGCTTGTGCTACAGCTCGCTCTGTGGGTGTACGCACAGCGGGCTTCGTGCGTTCGGGGAGTACCCGAACGGGCTCCCCGGGGAACGCGCGGTTACGATCTGCTCAATCCCCTTGACCGACGAGGAGCGCCCTGCGATGAGTGCCGTCACCGAGGCCCCGGCGCGGTCGCCCCGACAGGTGGTCGGGGCGTACGTGGCGCTGACCAAGCCCCGGGTGATCGAGCTGCTGCTGATCACCACGATCCCGGCGATGCTGCTGGCCGCCCGCGGCCTGCCGCCGCTGTGGCTGATCGCCTGCACCCTGGCGGGCGGCACCCTGGCCGCGGGCTCGGCCAACGCGCTCAACTGCTACGTCGACGCCGACATCGACTCGGTGATGAAGCGCACCAGCGCCCGGCCGCTGGCGAAGGACTCGATCCCGCCGCGCAACGCGCTGATCTTCGGCATCGTGCTCGGCGTGGTCGCCTTCGCCTTCCTGTGGCTGACCACGAACCTCATGTCGGCCGTGTTCGCGGTGGCCACGATCCTGTTCTACATCTTCGTCTACACCCTGGTGCTCAAGCGCCGGACCTCGCAGAACATCATCTGGGGCGGCATCGCCGGCTGCATGCCGGTGATCATCGGCTGGTCCGCGGTGACCGGCACGGTGGAGTGGCAGGCCCTGGTGATGTTCGGGGTGATCTTCTTCTGGACGCCGCCGCACACCTGGGCGCTCGCGATGAAGTTCAAGGAGGACTACGCGCGGGCGGGCGTGCCGATGCTGCCCGTGGTGGCCACGGCGCAGCAGGTGACCAGGCAGATCGTCATCTACTCCTGGATCACGGTGCTGTGCACGCTGCTGCTGGCGCCGGTGACCTCCTGGGTCTACCTGGCCGTGGCCGCCGCGTCGGGCGTGTGGTTCGCGGTGTTCGCGCACCGGCTGCACGGGGTCGTGCGGCGCGGCGGGTCGACCAACACCATGAAGTTCTTCCACATGTCGAACCTGTACCTGATGCTGGTGTTCTGCGGCCTCGCCGTGGACGCCGTGCTCGGCCTGCCGGTGCTCGGCTGGCCGTTCTGACGACGTGACGGGCGCCGCCCGCGCACACCTGCGGGTGACGCTGCGGGCGGCCCGTCACGCTCCGTGCACACGACGTCGTCAGGAGACCGCCGACAGCAGCTCGGTGACGGTCGGGTCGTCCAGCGACTCCACGATGCACGACCACAGCTCCAGGTTGGCCGTCGCCCACCTGGAGTAGGTGGCCGCCGCCTCCGGGTCGTAGAAGTAGTAGCCCTCGTCGTGCTTGGCCCGCTGCTCGCCGACGATCTTGTGCGCCAGCTCCCGCAGCGTGATCCCGTTCTCCTCCAGGTAGCGCGGCGCCAGCACCACCGGCGTCACCGGCAGCGCCTTGAACAGGGTGTCCGCGTCGGACAGGGCCTGCGCCTCCCGCGAGATGCCGCGGTGCCGGGTGCGCATCTCGGCCTCCTCTACCACCCGGTCCACCCGGTGCGCGACGTGCTCCGGCACGCCCGCGCGGGCCAGGATGTCCAGCCGCAGCGCCCGCCCGTCCACGGGCAGCGAGTTGCGCCTGACCATGTAGTTGACGTCGTGCACCAGGGCGGCCACCTCGACCAGCGGCACGTCCGCGCCGTTGCGCCGGGCGAAGTGGACCGCCTTGTCGCGCACGAAGCTGACGTGGTGCCAGCCGTGGAACTGCAGCTTCGGCGCCAGGTCGCGGCACAGCCGCCACACCTCGCGCCCCACCTCGGAGATCGCCTGCGCCGACACCGCGCCGGCCTGGCCTGTGCTCGCCGTGACAGTACTCATTGGACCCTCCCGTCGGGTGGGCCATGGTACGGGCGGGCCGTGATCGTTCGCGGCGGTTACAGGGTGTTCGTCAGGTCCTCCAGCCTCGCCTCCACGGGCACGTGGCGGTGGCTCGTGCGGGTGTCGGGGTCGTAGCTGAGGCTCCACGGGAGCACCGCGCGGGACTTGACCAGGAACGTCAGGGTGTCGTCGGCGGCCTTGGGGATGCGGTGGAACTGGTGGGCCAGCATCGTGCCCGTGCAGCCCTCCACCGCCTCGGCGCTGCGCAGCAGCTCGGTCGACAGGATCTCCCGGCCGTCCTCGGCCACCTCCGCGGTGAACCGTTCGTGCAGGTAGAAGCCTTGTAGGATGATCGTGCAGAAGTGGTAGCGGTGGTTGTGGACGGAATCGGCATAACCCAGCCGCCAGTCGCGCTGCGGCTTGTACTCGTGCAGCCAGAACGTGAACGGCTCGGCCGGCTCGTCGCGCAGGCACCACGCGAAGTGGGTCGTGGTCTCGCGCGACCGGGCCACCAGGCGCATCTGCTCCCGCGGGGACAGGGAGCGCAGGTACTCGCGCAGCCCCTCCCGCAGCCCGGGCCGGGCCGCCCACTCCCGGAAGCGCCGTTCGACGTGGCCCCAGTGGTCGACGACAGGGGGGTCGGCCACGGAGATGAGCGAGGACAGCTCCGCGAGCGCGGAGGACCCGGTGGACTCGGTGGGCACGGTTGATCAGCTCCCCAACTGAGCGGAGGCGGAGAATTCTTTGCGGAAGGCGTGGAACTTCGCTTCGAGCGACCGGAACCCGTCCTCGGTGAGCGGGGTCCCGGTGATCTTCTCGAACAGGGCGAGGAAATCGGCCCGGGTGGTGCCCGGCGTGATGACGAGGTGGAGCCCCGCCTTGGAATTGCTGATGCGCAGGAACTCGGCCCGCTCCATCCCGTAGATGAACGAGCCCTCCGTGAACCTCAGCGTGCGCGGGTACAGGCGCACCACGTCCGCGCTCGTGTTGCTGTAGAGGGTCAGCCACACGCTGTCGTCGAACAGCTCCAACCGGTCCAGCGGCGGGTCCGACACGATGGTCAGGTCCACCCGCGAGCAGCGGCCGCGGGCCAGGAACAGCCCGACCAGGCCGACGTGCACCTGGTCGCGCAGCCGCGCCACGATCGTGTCGTAGTCGCCGTCGGCGCCCTCGTGCCGCAGCAGGTAGCGGGCCCGCCCGCTGATCGCGTCCTCGTCCCTCGGGTCCGCCAGGACGGCCCGCAGCTCGCACTCGGTCTGCGACAGCAGCAGCCGGCAGGCCGCGTACCGGCCCGCGAACCCGCGGAACGCGTACAGCCGGGTCCGCTCCAGGTCCTGCATCATCACCTGGTTGAACGCCGGGTCGGGTCGGGCGGTGGGCTCGAACACGTGGCTGGGGAAGAACTCGCGGTCGAGCGCCCGGTACTCCGCGGTGAGGTCGCGCAACGCCCTGCGGCTCTCCTCGACGACCGGTTCCACCAGGGCCCGGCGCGCGGCCGAGCTGGTGATCAGGGTCTGCCAGAACCCGACCACCGCCGAGATCATGGTGCCGTTGCCCGCGGCGGCGAGGAAGTTGCGCACCCCGCCCGCGGGCAGTGAACCGGAAATGACCAGGCAGGTCCCGGAGATCACGACGAGGGTCAGCAGCAACAGCCCCGTGCGGGTCCAGAACAATTCCTGCAACATGTTGCTGCGGACGCCCTTCGGCTCCGCGGACACGGTGTCACCTCCTCAACTGACACTCGATCGGGCGAATGCTCTCGGTATCCGATCAAGTGCGCGCAGTAACTGTACGCGCCGGTACGCAACGGCGATAGCGGTAATTCGTGGCACGTTTGCGGATTCAATCGGAGATCAATGACAACGCCCCGTGATGGCGTTGGGCCTGCTGGTGGGCCCTGCGGCGCGCCGCGAGAGGGCGCGTCCTAGGCTCGGCAACCATGCGTACTGTCGGCCGTACGGCCCTGGCCCTCGTATCCCTGCTGTCCGCCGGTCTGGCGCTCACCGCGTGCACCGCCAGTGACCGCCCGTCCACCCTCACCAACACCCCCTCCGCGACCGTCCCGGCGCAGGAGCAGGCCGTGCCCACGAACGACAGCGGGTCCGCCGACAGCGGGTCCGCCCTGCCCGAGCCGAGCGGCCCGCCGTGCGAGGTGTCCCAGTACCAGGTGAGCGGCGCGCCGGGGCAGGAGCCGAGCATCACCGTGCCCACCGGCTGCACGCCGCAGGACGGCCTGGTGGTCGAGGACCTGGTCGAGGGCACCGGCCCGGAGATCAGGCCCGGCTCCACCGCTTCGATCCACTACGTGCTGGCCACCTTCCGCGACGGCCGCACCCAGCAGTCCTCGTGGGACGGCGGGCAGCCCTTCGAGGTGGCCAACGTCGGCCAGGCCCAGGTCATCCAGGGCTGGAACCAGGGCCTGATCGGCCTCAAGCAGGGCGGTCGGCGCCTGCTGGTCGTGCCGCCGGACCTGGGCTACCCCAACGGCCGCGGCGAGATCCAGCCCGGCGAGACGCTGGTCTTCGTGGTGGACGCCGTCGAGGTCCAGGGGAGCTGAGACCGCCGAGGGCCCCGGCGACGCGCGCCGGGGCCCTCAGCCGGTTCTCCGGGGGTCAGGGGAGCAGGAGCAGCTTGCCCGTGGTGCGGCGGCCCTCCAGGTCCTCGTGCGCCCGGCGCGCCTCGGCCAGCGGGTAGCGCCCGCCGACGCGCACCCGCAGCGACCCGTCCGCGACGGCCGCGAACAGCTCGCCCGCCCGCCACTCCAGCTCCTCGCGGGTGGCCACGTGCGCGCCCAGCGACGGCCGGGTCAGGAACACCGAACCGGCCTGGTTGAGCCGCTGCGGGTCGACCGGCGGCACCGCGCCGCTGGAACCGCCGAACAGCGCGAGCACCCCGCGCGGCCGCAGGGCGGACAGGCTGCCGTCGAACGTGGTCCGGCCCACGCCGTCGTAGACCGCCGCGACCCCGGCGCCGTCGGTCAGCCGCCGCACCTCGGGCGCGAAGTCGACCCGGTCGTAGCGGATCACCTCGTCGGCGCCCGCCTCGCGCGCCAGCGCCTCCTTGGCCTCGGTGGACACCGTGCCGATCACCCGCGCGCCGCGGGCCTTGGCCAGCTGCACCAGCAGCAGCCCGACCCCGCCCGCGGCGGCGTGCACGAGCACCGCGTCACCCGGTCGGACCGGGTAGGTGGACGCGACCAGGTAGTGCGCGGTGAGGCCCTGGAGCAGCAGGGCGCCCGCCGTGTCGTCGTCCACCCCGTCGGGCACCGGCACCGCGTTCGCCGCGTCGAGCACGACCTGCTCGGCGTAGCTGCCCGGCGCCTGCGCCCACGCCACCCGGTCGCCCACCGCGAAGCCCGCCACGTCCGGGCCGACCGCGGCGACCCGGCCCGTGCCCTCCAGGCCCACGGTGAACGGCAGCGGCACCGGGTAGCGGCCCTCCCGGTGGTAGCAGTCGATGAAGTTCACCCCCGCCGCCGCCACGTCCACCAGCAGCTGCCCGGCGCCGGGCGGCCCCACCTCGACGTCGCCGAACTCCAGGGCCTCGGGGCCACCCGTCGTGCGCACCACCACTGCCTTCGGCATCTGCCGTCCTCCGTGTTCCGCGTCCTGCTGCCGGCAACTACGCCAACCCGGGGCGCCCGCGTCCTGTTCCGCACCCGGGGTGCCCGAAGGGGCTCACCCGCCGAGGACGACCCGCCGCGCCAGGCCCAGCGGCAGCGCGCCCGACCCGGCGATGGTGTCGTGGAACTCGCGCAGCGACCCCGTGTGCTCCTCGCGGATGCGCTCGATCTCCAGCGCGCCGGTCAGGTACGACGGCGCCTGCGTCGGCCACGCGCAGTACCGGCTGACCTCGCCGGTGGCCGTGTCCGGCGTCAGCGACGCCTTGGTGGTCATGAACTCCTCGGCCTCCTCGACGGTCATGTCGCCGCAGTGCAGCGCCGTGTCCACGACCATCCGCGCCGCGCGGAACAGCCGCGCCTCCACGTGCGCCAGCTCCTGCGCCCGCTCGGTGAAGTAGCCGTGCTCGCGCAGCAGCTTCTCCGCGTACAGCGCCCAGCCCTCGGCGAAGTACGGCGTGCGGAACACCTTGCGCACCGGCCGGTCCTGCGCGGCCAGCCACGACAGGTGCCAGTGGTGGCCGGGGTACGCCTCGTGCACCGCGATGGTGGCCAGCTGCGCCCGGGAGTTCGTGCGCAGCCGCTGCTCGACCTGCTCGGGGCTCGCCCCGTCCGGCGGGAACGGCACGAAGAAGTGGCCCGTCCGCCGGTCGGTCAGCGGCGGCGGCTGCATGTAGGAGGCCACCGCCAGCACCGGCCGCTGGAACGCGGGGGAGGGCACCACCCGGCAGTCCTCGCCCTCGGCCAGCGTCACCAGGCCGTGCTCGACCAGGAACGCCCGCGCCCGCAGCGTCTCCGCCTCGTACTCGGCCCGCATCGCCTCCGGCGTGGGCGGGAAGTCGTCCTGGAGCGACGCCATCACCGAGTGCCAGTCGGCCGAGCCGGCCAGCTCCCGCATCTCGGCCTCCAGCTCCGCGTAGGCGGCCTTGCCGCGCTCGTGCAGCTCGGCCGCGCCGTAGCCCAGCACCTCCTGCTCGCGCAGCAGCTCCGAGTACAGCCGCTCGCCCATCCGCCAGTCGCCGCCGGCCCGGCCCGCGAACTCGTCGAGGAACGCGGCCAGCTCGTCGAACGCCCGCGCGGCCGGCTCCGCCGCCTCCGCCACCCTGGCCCGCAGCGCCGGGTCGGCCACCTCCGCGGGCAGCGTGCCGGTCAGGAACGCCCGCCCGGTCTTGGCCTGCGCCGCACCGCGCAGCACGATCTTCGGCGAGGCCAGCCCCGGGTCCAGGTTCGCCCGGCACGCGGCCAGCACCGACGGCACCTCGGCCAGCCGCTTCACCACGCCGTCCACCAGCTCCGGCTCCGGCCGCAGGCGGTTGAGGAACGCGCTGAACAGCGGGAACAGCACCGCGCCGGTGTAGACCGACGGGTCGCGCCGCCACGCGGGCCACGACGCCTTCGCCCGCTCGCCGCGCAGCACGGCCACCACCAGGTCGCGGTCCACCGACTCCTGGAGGTCGTCGGTCGACAGGGCGGTGAACCGGTCCAGCCAGCCGGCCGCCTCGCGCTCGCGGTCGGCGAACGCCTCGGCGGTGAAGTCGCCGAGCGTGTGGTCGTGGGCGAGCGAGCCGAGCATGGCCGCGCTGCCCGGGGAGCGGTCGAAGTGCCAGGCCAGGAACTCGCCGACCAGTCGGTCGGTCTCCGTCTTCGCAGTCACGAGCAGGGAAGCTACCCGTCGGCGGGCGCGCCGGCCGGGTTGCGCAAAACCGGTTGGGCCTTGCCCGTTGACGCTTTAGCTTCTTCCCCCGGAAGGGGGTGGTGCGGGTGAAGCACGACAGCGAGGAGTTCGCCGAGATCGCGCGGCGCACCACGATCCTGCGCACGCAGGTGGGTTCCGGGGTGCACGGCACCGCCATCGAGGGCACCGACGACCGCGACGAGATGGGCCTGTGCGTCGAGCCGCCCGAGTACGTGGTCGGCCTGCGCCGGTTCGAGCAGTACATCCGCCGCACCGCCGAGGAGCGCACCGGCGTGGTCAACACGCCCTCCGGCCCCGGCGACCTCGACCTGGTGGTGTACTCCCTGCGGAAGTGGCTGCGGCTGGCGCTGCAGGGCAACCCGACCGTGCTGATCCCGCTGTTCGCGCCCGAGCACGAGGTGGTGACCATCACCGACCTGGGGCGCGACCTGCGGGCCAACGCGGACATGGTCGTGTCCCGCCGGGCGGGCGAGCGCTTCCGCGGCTACCTGCACAGCCAGCGGCGGCGCATGGTGGACGGCACGGTGGCCGCCCGCGTCAACCGCCCCGGGGTGGTCGCCCGGTACGGCTTCGACGTGAAGTACGCGGCCCACATGGTGCGCCTGGGCGTGCAGGGCGTCGAGCTGCTGGAGACCGGCCGCATCACGCTGCCGGTGCCCGAGCCGTGGCTGACCTGGATCCGCGACCTGCGCCAGGGCCGGCACACGGCGGAGGAGGCGCTGGACGCGGCCGAGGGGCTGGAGGCCCGGCTGGTCGAGCTGATCGGCTCCTCCGACCTGCCCCCGGAGCCCGACCACCGGCGTGCCGACCGGTGGCTGGTGCGGGCCTACGAGTCGGTGTGGGCGGCGTGACGGCGTGACCGCCGGTACCCCTGGTACCGGCGGTCACCCCTGGTCGGGGGTGCACCGCAGCTCGCGCCCCGCGCCCGCGGCGATGGCGTTGAGGCAGCCCCCGAGCACCTCCTGCCCGTAGGCGTTGGGGTGCAGGTACTCCTGCGCCTGGCCCTGGCCCACGCCGGGCAGGCCGATCCAGCGCACCCACTCGCCGCGCGACCGGGGCAGCGGGTGCCGCAGGTCGTTGTCCGCCGTCGCCTGGCCGACCCCCTCGGCGCACACCTCGTGGCCGTCGAGCGCGTCGCGCAGGTCCAGGAAGTCCAGGCCCTCGTCGGCGGCCACCCGCCGGAGGCCGTCGGCGATGGCGGGCACGACCTCGTCGCGCGCCCAGTCGGAGTCGTCGTCGAAGAACGGGCACCCGCCCGACGACCACCGGCTCCAGTCGGTGTCGGGGTACCGGTTGTCGGCGCCGCGGGGCAGCGGCGAGGGGTAGGACTGGAGGACGAAGCGGTAGTCACTGTCGTCGTACCCGGCGTCCGACATGGTGGTGCGGACGGCCCGCACGGCCTCGCGCACCGCGGTCCCCATCCGGGCCACCCGCTCGGGGAAGCCGGGCGACAACTGCTCGTGGCAGTGCGTGGAGCCGGTGGTGAACGCGGTCACGCACTGCTTGATGATCGAGCCGAACCCCAGGTCGTTGCCGCCGACGGACAGGACGACGAGCTTCACGTCCCTGCTCCGCGCGTGCCGGGCCAACTGGTCGACCTGGCGCGGTTCGCCCTTGAAGGAGCGCGAGTGGACGGCCTCGGCGGTGGCGCCGGAGCACGCCACGTTGATCCGGTCGGCCTCGGCGATGCGGTGCGCCCGGCCCCGCACCCGGACCGACGCCAGGTGCTCGACCTCCGCGCCGACCGACCGGTTGCACCCGTTGTCGTACGACGCGCCGTAGACCCTCCCCGGGTCCTGCCGGCACGACGTCTCGTCGGCGTTGCAGTCGACCGCGGCCAGGTCGGTGCCGTACCGGCTGCCCGCCGCGGCGGTGTTGCCGTTGCCCCGCCAGCGCCCGGCCTCCCCGGAGATGAAGCTGTCGCCCAGCGAGACGGCCGCGGGCGGCCCGGCCGCGCGCGAGGCGGAGGCCGGCGCCGGCGCGGCGGCCAGGACGAGGGCGGTGGCCGCGGCGGCGGTGAGACAACGGGCGCGGGACATTTCAGGACCTTCCGGAGGGCGGCGGCGAGGTGCCGGGGAAAACGCTCCCCGGACCCGCCGGCCGGGTCAACGGCCCGGGGCGGCGGTTCACGCGGCCGTGTCGGGGAAGCGCCGGTGGGCTGAACCCCGCCCGCCGCGGCGGCACGGTCGGTGTCCGCGGCGGGGCGGTGAGTCCGATCACGTGCGCGGAAGTTACCGGCAGGTTCTACGCTGGTCGGCGTGGCTGAGGAGAAGAGCGGCGCAGCTCAGGAGAAGAAGATCGCCCGTGCGGTGAAGACGGCTTCGGGGTTCGTGGCCGCCCACGGCAAGCCGTCCCGCGCGGTCGTGGAGCCCGTCGGTCGGGCCGGTGCGCGCCTGGTGCTGGTCGGCGACGACGGCGCCATGGGCGACGTGTTCCTGCCGGACGTGGCGACCGCCGAGGCGGTCGTCGAGGCGGTGCCGGACCTCGAACGGCACGAGTGGGACCGCGAGACGACGGCCGCGGTGAGGATCGGCGCCGCCCACCGCCACAAGATGGCCGGCCGGTGAGGGTCGCCTTCGCCTCCTGCGCCGCGCTCCCGACCGGTGACGGTGACGACGACGCGCTGCTCGACGCGCTGGTCGACGTCGGCGTGGACGCCTCCTGGGCGGTGTGGGGCGCGCCGGTCGAGGCGGACCTGGTCGTGCTCAGGGCCACCTGGGACTACACCGAGCGGCTGCCGGAGTTCCTGACCTGGTGCGACGCGCAGCCCGCGCTGGTCAACCCGGCGGGCGTGGTGCGCTGGAACGCCGACAAGTCCTACCTGCTCGACCTCGCCGGCGCGGGCGTGCCGGTGGTGCCGACGGCCCTGGCCCGACCGGGCTTCACCGACTGGCCGGACGGCGAGTTCGTGGTCAAGCCGACGGTCGGTGCCGGGTCGCGGGGCGCGCTGCGCGTCGCGGCGGGCGACCACGGCGCGGCCGCGCGGCACCTGGCCGGCCTGGGCGGGCCCGCGCTCGTGCAGCCCTACCAGGCGGGCGTGGACGCGGCCGGCGAGACGGCGCTGGTGTTCCTGGGCGGGCGGTACTCGCACGCGTTCACCAAGGGCGCCATGCTCACGCCCGACGCCGAGTACGACGAGTCCGGGCTCTACCTGCTGGAGCGGCTGTCCGGCGCGGCGCCCTCGGCGGCGCAGCGGCGGGTCGCCGAGGACGCGGTGGACGCCGCCGCGGCGCTGACCGGCGTGCACCGCCACGACCTGCTCTACGCGCGGGTGGACCTGGTGCCGGGCGCGGACGGCGCGCCGCTGCTGCTGGAGCTGGAACTGGTCGAGCCGTCGCTGGGCATCCGGCAGACCGACCCCGGCGCGCCGGCGCGGTTCGCCTCGGCCGTGCGCGCCGCCCTGGCCAAGCGCTGAACGCCCGGTGACGCCCGGCAGGTCCGGGCGTCACCGCGAGCGCGTCACCGCGAGCGCGTCACCGCGAGCGCGTCACCGCGAGCGCGTCACCGCAGGCCCGAGCCGATGCCCGTCATCGAGCGGACCTCCAGCTCGGCCTGCTTGACCGGGTCGGCCTCCTCCTTGCCGAGCACCGTGCCCAGGTACCCGCACAGGAACGAGAACGGGATCGACACCAGGCCCGGGTTGCTCAGCGGGAACCACGCGAAGTCCACGTCCGGGAAGATCGAGCTCTTCGCCCCCGACACGGCCGGCGAGAACGCCAGCAGCAGGATGCACGAGCCCAGGCCGCCGTAGATCGCCCACAGCGTGCCGGTGGTGTTGAAGCGCTTCCAGAACATCGTGTAGATGATCGTGGACAGGTTCGCCGACGCCGCGAGCGCGAACGCCAGGGCCACCAGGAACGCCACGTTCTGCCCGTTGGCCGCGATGCCGCCGGCGATCGCCAGCAGGCCGACCACGACCGCGGTCAGCCGGGCGACCCGGACCTCCGAGCGCGGGTCGGCCTGGCCGTGCTTGATCACGTTGGCGTACACGTCGTGCGCGAACGACGCCGACGCGGTCAGCGTCAGGCCCGCCACCACCGCCAGGATCGTGGCGAACGCCACCGCGCTGACCACGCCCAGCAGCACCGCGCCGCCGATCTCGTAGGCCAGCAGCGGCGCGGCGGAGTTCTCGCCGCCCGGCGCCGAGGTGATCTCCTTCGAGCCGACCAGGGCCAGCGCGCCGAAGCCGATCACCAGCGTGCACAGGTAGAAGGTGGCCATCATCCACGTCGCCCACACCACCGAGCGGCGCGCCTCGCGCGCGTTGGGCACCGTGTAGAAGCGCATCAGCACGTGCGGCAGCGACGCCGTGCCCAGCACCAGCGCCAGTGCCAGGGACAGGAAGTCCAGCCGCGCGATCGGCGTGCCGCCGTACCGGGCGCCCGGTTCCAGCACCTCCGGCCCCAGCGGGGTGTTGCGCGAGGCGGTCTCCAGGATCGACGACAGGCTGAAGCCGAACTTGCCGAGCAGGAACACCGTGATCAGGGTCACGCACAGCACCAGCAGCACGGCCTTGATGATCTGCACCCAGGTGGTGCCCTTCATGCCGCCCAGCAGCACGTAGAGCACCATGACGACGCCCACCACCGCGATGACGACCGCCTGGCCGCCCTTGGTGTGCACGTCGAGCAGCAGCGCCATCAGCGCGCCCGCGCCCGCCATCTGCGCGATCATGTAGAACAGCGAGATCACCAGCGTCACGTTCGCCGCCGCCGCGCGCACCGGGCGCTGCCGCATCCGGAACGCGAGCACGTCGCCGAGGGTGAACCGGCCGGTGTTGCGCAGCCGCTCCGAGATGATCATCAGGCCCATCAGCCAGGACACCACCCAGCCGATGGAGTACAGGAAGCCGTCGTAGCCGTTGACCGCGATGCTGCCCGAGATGCCCAGGAACGACGCGGCGGACAGGAAGTCGCCCGACAGCGCGATGCCGTTCTGCGCCCCGGTGAAGCTGCTGCCCGCGGCGTAGTAGTCCGAGGCCGTGCTGTTGCGGCTGCCCGCCCGGTACACGACCCACAGCGTGATCAGCACGAAGACGCCGAACACGCCGAGGTTGATCGCGGTGTTCCCGCCCATCAGGCGCGCTCCTCGCCGACCAGCGAGCGGACCGCGGCGACCTGCGGGTCCAGCCGCCGCCGCGCGTAGCGGGCGTAGGCCAGGGTCAGCCCGACGGTGGTGGCGAACTGGAGCAGGCCGAACAGCAGGCCGATGTTGACCACCCCGTAGACCCGCGTGGCCATGAACTCCGGCAGGTACGCCGACAACGCCACGTACCCCAGGTACCAGAGCAGGAACCCGCACGTCGCCGGTACGACGAAGATCGCGGCCCGGCGGCGCAGCTCGCGGAAATCGGCGCTGTCGCGCAGCGCGGTGAAATCGGGTTCGCCGGACTCGTCGACCAACAGCGGCGCGGGCGGGTCGTCGAAAGTCGCGAAGCCGCGCCCGCCGCGGGCGTGTCTCGAATCCGTCGGAGGCAGGATCGCCTTCGTCATCAATCCTCCACGGGGATCTGCCACGCCGCGCGCGCCGATCGCGCGGAACGGGGCGGCGAGCGCTCAGCGTAACCGCGCCGGGCCGCCAGTCAACGCCCTTCGTGGCAACCGGGCGATCCGGGGTCCTCGGGTGACTCCGCTCCGGTCATTGGATCGGCCGCCGATCCGGTGACCGGGGCCACCCTCGATGGACCAGCGGTGGTCACGCTGCGCCGATCGGATGAGGACCCACCGCAAGGTCATTGTCCCGGGGCAGTCCACCACCTACTATCCGCGCAGCAACACCCGCCGCCCGCCGTCATAAAGGTGCCGGCGTCGTTCAACTTTGAAACAACTACGGACTTTCCGGGGCTTGTCTGGTGACTGGCGACAACAACGCGCGCCGGCAGTGGTGGACCGCTGTCGCGGACTGGCGGAATTGGCGCCTGCCGATCAAGCTCGCGGCCGTGCTGGCCGTGCCGGTGCTCGTCGCGGTGGGCGCGGGCCTGGTGCAGATCCGCGGTTACGTGAAGAGCGCGGACAATTACGCTGCGATGCAACGACTGGTGACCCTGCGCGCCGGGCTCGACCCCGTGATCGAGGGCGTGCAGGCCGAGCGGGCGATGGCCGCGCGGCGCGAGGAGGGCGCCGGCGTGAACGCCGCGGACTTCCGCGACCTCCCGCGCGCCACCGACACCGCCGCGGCCGGCCTGAAGAACCTGGTCGAGCGCGCCAGGCTCGGCGAGGTGGCCGCCGCGCGCTTCCGGGACGTCGTGGTGCAGCTCGACGGCCTGCCCCAGCTGCGCGACCGGGTGATCACCGGCAGCGTCGACCTCCAGGGCGCCGTCGGCGGCTACACCGTGGTGCTGCGCGCCCTGATGGACTTCGACCAGGCCATGGTCGGCGACTTCGGCGACTCCGCCCTGTCCGGCACCGCCACCGCGCTGCACCACCTGGCCATGGCCGCCGAGCAGGTGTCCTGGCAGCACGCCACCGTGCTCGTGGGCATCAGCCGCGGCTCGCTGGTCGACGTCGAGCGCACCCTCCTGGCGCAGTCGCTGACCCGCATGCAGGACAAGCTCGCCGACTTCTCCGCGGTCGCCACGACCCAGCAGCAGGGCGAGTACCGGACCGCGGTGTCCGGCCCGGACGTGGACACCCGCAACCGGCTGGTGCTCCAGGTGCGCGACGACCCGCGCTCGGTCGCCGACCGGGTGCCCGTCGAGCAGTGGGACAGCGGCTCCGAGGGCACCCTCAAGCAGCTCGGCGTCGTGCTGCGGGTCCTGGAGGCCCAGCTCGACTCCGCCGCCGCCCGCCTGCAGGACAGCACCAGCGACCTGGCGGGCGCGGCCTCGGTGATCCTGCTCGCCTCGCTGGTCGCGGCGGCCGGCATCGGGTTCGTGGTCGGCAGCTACCTGCTGCGCTCCCTGCGCGCGCTGCGCACCTCCGCGCTGGACGTGGCCGAGCACCGGCTGCCCGCGCTGGTCGCGCAGCTGCGCGAGGACGCCTCGCACGACGTCACCGTCGAGCCCGTGCCCGTGGACACCCGGGAGGAGCTGGGCCAGCTCGCCCGCGCGTTCGACGCGGTGCACCGGCAGGCGGTCAGCTCCGCGGCCGAGCAGGCCGAGCTGCGCGCCGCCATGCGCAACGCGTTCATCAACCTGTCCCGCCGCAGCCAGGGCCTGGTCGAGCGGCAGCTCCGGCTGATGGAGGAGCTGGAGCGGCAGGAGGAGAACCCCGAGCAGCTGGCGAACCTGTTCAAGCTGGACAACCTCGCCACCCGGATGCGCCGCAACAACGAGAACCTGATGGTGCTCTCCGGCAGCGACGTGGCCCGCCGCTTCACCCGCCCGGTGCCGCTGGGCGACGTGCTGCGCGCCGCCGCGTCCGAGATCGAGCAGTACCAGCGGGTCGTCGTGCAGGCCACGCCGTCGGTCGAGGTGGTCGGCTACGCGGCCGGCGACCTGGTGCGGCTGGTGGCCGAGCTGCTGGACAACGCGACCGCGTTCTCGCCGCCGCGCACCCAGGTCCTGGTCGGCGGCCGGGCCCGGCCGGGCGGCGGCGTGCTGGTCGACGTGCTCGACCAGGGCGTCGGCATGTCCGACGAGGACCTGGCGCAGGCCAACCGCCGGATCGCGCTGGCCGCTGCGGAGGACTCCGGCGAGCTGACGGTGTCCCGCCAGCTCGGCCTGTACGTGGTGGGCCGGCTCGCCGGGCGCCACGGCATCGAGGTGGTGCTGCGCGAGCAGGGCGACGGGCTGCGCGCGGTGGTGGCGCTGCCCGCCGACCTGGTCCGGGCGGTCGGCGGCGCGCCCGCGCCCCGGTCCGCCGCCGGTGACCGGCGCCCGCAGCCGTCCGGTGCGGTCAACGGGGCGCCCGCCGCCAACGGGACGCGGTTGTCGCCCGCCGCCGGGACGCAGCTCCCGGCCTCGCAGCTCCCGGCCTCGCAGCTCCCCACCTCGCCGGGCCCGTCGACCGGCCCGCAACCGCCGCTGCCCTCGCGCGACCCCCAGTCGCCGCTGCCGGCGCGCGACCCCCAGCCACCACTGCCCCCGCGGGTGCCCCCGACCGATCCCAAGACCCCCGCGCGGGTGTCGTCGACCGGTCCGCAGCCGGCGCTGCCCCCGCGCGTGTCCTCGACCGGCCCGCAGCCGCTGCTCATGCCGCCGTCCGTGCCGCCGCTGCCGCCCGCCGTGCCGCTGGAGGAGGACGGCTGGGCGCCGTTCCGCGGCCGGACCACCGAGACGTCGACCACCAACGGGTCGGCACCCGCGGCACCGGCCCCCGCGCCCCGGCGCAACGGGTCGACCTGGTTCGGCGGCACCCCGGTGCCGCCCGGACCCGCCGAGCCGGCGCGCCACCGCGCGCCGGAAGACCACGAGCGCGGGGAGGCGCCCGTGACCGAGAACCCGTCGGGACTGCCGAAGAGGCGGCCCCGCACCAACCTGGTGTCCGAACGGCCGGGCGCACCCGACGCGGTGGCACCCGTCCGGAGGGATCCGCAGGCGACACGCGGGTTCCTCGCCAGCTACCAGACCGGTGTCCGGCAGGCTGAGCTGGAGTCCGGGGAGAACCGAGCTGGGCAGGAGAACAACGGATGAGCTCGCAGAGGACCAGGCAGGTCGACCAGTTCGGCTGGTTGGTCGGCAACTTCGCGGACCGCGTGCCGGGGGTGGCGCACGCGGTCGTCATCTCGGTGGACGGCCTGCTGCTCACCGCGTCCAACGGCCTGCCCGACGACCGCGCGGACCAGCTGGCCGCGATCGCGGCCGGGGTGGCGAGCCTGACCGAGTCGGCGTCGCGCTGCTTCGACGGCGGCGGCGTGCTCCGGTCGGTGATCGAGATGGAGCACGGCATCATGCTGCTGATGTCGATCCGGGACGGCTCCTGCCTGGCGGTGCTCGCCGCGCCGGACGCCGACGTCGGCCAGGTCGCCTACGAGATGACCGTGGTGGTCGACCAGGTCGGCCAGCTCCTCACCCCCGAGCTGCGCGCCCAGCTCCACGGCGCGAAGCGGATGATGGCCCGCCCGTCGGCGTGAGGTGGTTATGAGCCGCGACCAAGACCCGGGCGGATCGTCGGAGCAGGCTTTCGCGGAGCTGCTGAACGGGTTCAGCCTGGACTCCCGCCGGCGCAGACCGGCCCGGCGGGAGGAACCGGAGCCCGCACCCCGTGCCGCCGACGCCGCCGACCCCGCCGACACCAAGCCCCACCGGCCGGTGTTCGACGACGAGGACGACTTCGGGTACCCGCGCGAGGAGGCGGCCTCGATCGTCCGCGCCTACTCGTGGACCGGTGGCCGCACCACCTCGGCCTACCAGCTGGAGATCGAGACGCTGGTGTCCGCGGTGGACTGGGACTACCCGGGTGCGATGAAGGCCGAGTACCACGAGGTCATCAACCTGGTGGGCCGCCCGCGCTCGGTGGCGGAGGTCGCGGCCCTGCTGCGCCTGCCGCTGGGCGTGGCCAAGGTCCTGCTGGGCGACATGGCCGAGCGCGGCCTGATCGACGTCCACGACACCGCCTCCACCGACCAGCCCGACCTGGGCCTGATGGAACGCGTCCTGGCCGGCCTCCGCCGCCTGTAACCCGCGTGTCCTCCACCCAGGCACCGCGTGTCCTCCACTCCGGCACCGCGAGTCGAACCTCCAGACCCGTCGTGTCGGCCCTTCCGGACCCCCGAGTTCGACGTTCGGGCACCTCGGGCCCGGCGTTCCCGCGCGTCCCTTTGCGGGAAGATCAGCGCCCGACCTACGATGGTTTCAGTGTCGACCGAATCTCGGTCGACCGGATCTCGCAGGGGGTGGCGGTGAGCGTCGGACGGGAAACCCGGCTGTCCGCGTGGATCGAGCGGTTCGCGGCGCACTTCGAGAAGGAGGGCTTCCCGCTGATCGGGGGCCGCATCCTGGGCTACCTGCTGGTGTGCCAGCCCAGCGAGCGCACGGCCGCCGAGCTGTCGCAGGAGCTGGAGGCGAGCAGCGGCTCGATCAGCACGAACCTGAAGTTCCTGGTCAACCAGGGCCTGGTGACCAAGCGGACCCGGCGCGGCAGGCAGGCGGCGCAGTACCGCATCAACGAGAAGCGGTGGGGTGACCTGGTGCGGGCCAAGCTGGACGCGCTGGTGAGCGTGCGGGACCTGACCGAGGCGGGGATGCGGCTGATGAGCGGCGACCCGGAGCGGGCGGTGCGGTTGCGCGCGGTGGACGACCTCTACGCGTGGCTGGCGACGGAGCTGCCGGCGGTCTGGGACCGGAGGCCGTCCTCGGCGAGGTGAGCGGCGCGGGGCCGTTCGCGGGTGGACACCCACAGGGCGGCGGTGGCGACCACGACGGCGCCGGCGCCCAGGACGTGCAGGGAGACCAGCACCTCGGGCACGCCGGTCCAGTACTGGACCAGGCCGAGGGTGCCCTGCGCGAGCACGACGCCGACGAGGACGCGGTAGGGGCGGCGGGGGACCGGGTGGCCCTTGAGCGCGAAGCCCAGGGCGACGAGCATGCCGAGGAACAGGAACAGCAGGTCGGCGTGCAGCTGGGACAGGGTGTCCACGGGTGCGTCGAGGCGCGGGGTGTCCGAGTCGCCGGCGTGCGGTCCGGCGGCGGTGACGAAGGTGCCGGCCAGCAGCAGCAGGCCGAGGGTGACCGCCTGCACGACCTGGAGGGCCAGCAGCGGTCGGGGCACGAGGGGCCGGGCGGGTTCGTCGCCCTCGCCGAGGGAGGCGACGAGCAGGACGGCGAACCAGACGAGCAGCATCGAGACCAGGAAGTGCACGGACACGGTCCACCAGAGCAGGCCGGTGAGCACGGTGATGCCGCCGATGACGGCCTGGAGCACGACGCCGCCGAACTGGACGAGCCCGAGGACGAGCACGCGCCGGCGGCGGGGCCGGTCGAACCAGGCGGCGAGCACGCAGAGGGCGGCGATGACGCCGACCACGCCGGTGAGGGTGCGGTTGCCGAACTCGACCCACTGGTGCAGCCAGGCGACCTCGGGGTGCGGGGTGGGCACGAGGCTGCCCTCGAAGCACTGGGGCCAGGTGGGGCAGCCGAGGCCGGAGCCGGTGACGCGGACGATGGAGCCGGTGACCGCGATGCCGCCCTGGGCGATCACCACGGCGACGGCGAAGGCGCGCTGGAACCGGCTGAGGAAGGTGGTGAACCAGGGGGGCACGCCTGCGATGGTAGGTACCGCTCGCGGGGGTGTGCCGGGCGGGGTCAGCCGAGCCGGGTGGTCCTGGTGGCCAGGGCCGCGGCGGCGGCACCCCAGATGAGCAGCACGAACACCTGGGCGAGGCCGGGTGCGGCGCCGTCGACGAGGGTGGTGTGGAGGCCCTCGGCGAGGGCGGCGGAGGGAAGTGCGGCCACGATCACGCCCAGCCAGGTCGGCAGGGTGTCGGCGCCGAGGGCGACGCCGCCGACGAGCAGGAGCGCGAACCAGGCGATGTTGGCCAGGGCGAGGACGATCTCGGCGCGCAGGGCGCCGCCGAGCAGGACGCCGAGGGCGCCGAAGGACAGGGAGCCGAGCAGGAGCAGCGCGGCGGTCCACAGCAGGCCGGTGGCGGGCGGGAGGTCCCAGCCCAGGAGCAGCGCGACCACGGCGATGATCACGACCTGGACGGCGACGACGGCGAGGCCCGCGGTCACCCGGCCGGCGACGAGGAGCCAGCGGGGCAGCGCGGTGGCGGCGAGCCGCTTGAGCACGCCGTAGCGGCGGTCGAAGCCGAGGGCGATGGCCTGGCCGGTGAACGCGGAGGAGATGACGGCCAGGGCGAGGACGCGGGCGGTGGCCGAGGCCACGCGTGGTTCGGGCACCGGGATGACGGCCATGAGGCTCATCGCGACCAGGAGGGCGACCGGGATGAGCACGGTCAGCAGGACCTGTTCGCCGTTGCGCAGGGTGAGGACGGCTTCGGTGCGGGCCTGGGCGAGCAGCATCCGGCCGAGCCGGCCGCGGCCGGGTGCGGGGCTGAAGGTGCCCGGGGGGAACCGGTGTTCGGTCACGGGCGCAGCTCCCTGCCGGTGAGGTCGAGGAACACGTCCTCCAGGCTCCGCTTGGCCACGGTCAGCTCCTCGGCCAGCACGCCCTGCTGGGCGCACCACGAGGTGACCGCGGAGACGACCTGGGGGTCGATGGTGCCCTGGACGACGTAGGCGCCGCGGGTGGCCTCGTGGACCTCCATGCCCTCGGGGAGGGCGTCGCGCAGCAGGGTGAGGTCCAGGCCGGGGCGGGCGCGGAAGCGGAGTTGGCGGTCGTCGTGGCGGGTGGTCAGCTCGGCGGGGCTGCCCTGGGCGACGACGCGGCCGGCGTCGACGATGACGACGTGGTCGGCGAGGGTTTCGGCCTCGTCCATGAGGTGGGTGGTGAGCAGGACGCTGACGCCGTCCGCGCGCAGGGCGGCGACGAGGTCCCAGACCAGGCGGCGGGCCTGGGGGTCGAGGCCGGCGGTGGGTTCGTCGAGGAACACCAGCTCGGGGCGGCCGACGAGGGCGCAGGCCAGCGACAGGCGCTGCTGCTGGCCGCCGGAGAGCCGCTTGTAGGGGGTGCGGCCGACGGAGGACAGGCCGAGCACGTCGAGCAGCCAGGCGGGGTCGAGCGGGTTGGCGGCGCAGGCGGCGACGAGGCGCAGCATCTCGGTGGCGCGCACGCCGGGGTAGCCGCCGCCGCCCTGGGGCATCACGCCGATGCGGGGGCGCAGGCGGTCGCCGTCGCGGGCGGGGTCGAGGCCCAGGACGCGGACCTCGCCGCCGTCGGCCCGCCGGAACCCCTCGCAGACCTCGACCGTGGTGGTCTTGCCGGCGCCGTTGGGGCCGAGCAGCGCGAGGACCGTGCCGGTTTCCAGGGCCAGGTCGAGTCCGTTCACCGCGACGGTGGAGCCGTAGCGCTTGACCAGCCCCGACACCTCCACGGCAGGGTGCTGGGGATGCGGGCTCACGACTGCGCAGCGTAGGACCTGGCCGTCGTCGCCCCGGTGGTGGGGTCAACCCCACCGGGTTCCTCCGGGGGGCTTCAGGGTTTCCTCGGGGGTCTTCCGGATATCGCGGGCCGCGGTATCGCCGCCAGGATCTTGTTCGTGGCGGACATCAGGGGGGAACGGCGGACGGCGGTGTTGCCGCTGGCCGTCACGGGATTGGTCGGGTCGCTGTTGCCGGTCGTATACCTGCACGTGGCCTCGTTCGGTGAACTGAGCCCGGTGCGGCACACGGTCAGCGATTACATCTTCGTGGACAACGGCACGGCGCTGCTGGGGGTGACCGCGTTGTCGTTGGCGGCCGCTTCGGTGGGGTTGCTGGTGGTGCTGGTGCGGTCGGGCCTGCCGGTGCACGGGCCGGTGTCGTGGCTGATGGGGCTGTGGGCGGCGGGGTTGACCGCGGCCGCGGTGTTCCCGACGGACCCGGTGGGCGCGCCGACGTCGTTCTCCGGCGCGGTGCACCGGTACGCGGGCGCGGTGATGTTCGCGGCGCTGCCGCTGGCCGGGTGGCTGATTTCCCGGACGTTCATCCCGAGTGCCACCGTCCGTCGTTTTTCCGTCGCCGCCGGATTCGGTTCGGTCGCATTCATGCTGAGCCACCTCGCGTTGACCGGTTCCGCCGACGGGGCGGTCCTGCTGGGGCTTTTCGAACGCGTGTTGTTCTTCCTGCTCTATTGCCTGTTGTTCGCGCTCGCCGCCGCGGTGGTGCGCCGGGAGGTGGCGTCGTGACGGGGGTCGCGGTGCCGCTGGCGGTGGCCGGGGCGGTGTGCTTCGCCTTCGCCGCCCGGTTGCAGCACGACGCGGTGCGGGCCGGCGGGGGCGCGCCGCGGGTGTCGGAGCTGCTGCGCCGGCCGCGGTGGCTGCTGGGGCTGCTGCTGCTCGTGCTCGGCTCGGCGGTGCACGCGGTGGCGCTGGGGATGGCGCCGCTGAGCGTCGTGCAGCCGGTGGGCGTGGTCGCCATCGGCATCACCGCGCTGCTCGACGGGCGCCGGCGGGAGCTGCCCGCGGTCCTGGTGACCACGACGGGGGTCGCCGCCTTCGTGTTCCTGGCCGCGGGCAGCGCCACCGCCACCGCCGTCGCGCCCGAGGCGGAGCTGCGGGCGGGCCTGCTCGCCCTCGGCCTGGTCGCCGCGCCCGGCCTGGTGGGTGTGCTGGCCACCCGCCCGGCGGTGCGGGCCCTCGGGTTCGGCGCGGCCGGCGGCGTGGCCTACGGCCTGGTGTCCGTGCTCATGCGCGCGGTGTCCCAGGACGTCCAGCAGGGCGGCGTGACCTGGGCGACCGCCTCCTCGGCGGCGGGCATCGCCGCCGCCCTGCTCGTCGGCGGCTGGTTCACCCAGCACGCCTATGCCAGTGGACCGCCGCACCTGGCGGTCGCCTGCCTCACCGTGGTGGACCCGCTCGTGGCCGTCGGCATCGGCGCGGGTCTGCTCGGCGAGGCGACCCGGACCAGCGGCGCCGTCGCCCTGGCCGAGCTCGCGTGCGCGCTGGTCGCCGTCGGCGGCGTGGTCGCGCTGGCCCGCGAGCCCCGAGCAACCACCACCAGATCGGAGAAGACAGTGAACGACGGACGCGCCACGCGGGTCGTGATCGCCGCGGAGACGTTCCCGCCCGACGTCAACGGCGCGGCCCGGTTCGCGCACCGGCTGGCCCTCGGGCTCGCCGGCCGGGGCCACGACGTGCACGTGGTGTGCGTGTCGCCCACCGGGCGGGCGGGCACCGAGCGGGTCGACGGCATCACCGTGCACCGGCTGCGGTCGCACCGCACCCCGTTCCACCGCACGTTCCGCATCGGCCTGCCGTGGGAGGTGCGCCGGGACGTGGCGGCGCTGCTGGACCGGCTGCGGCCAGACCTGGTGCACGTGCAGGCGCACTTCGTGGTCGGCCGGTACGTGCTGCGGCGGGCCGTGGAGCTGGGCGTGCCCGCGGTGGCGACCAACCACTTCATGCCGGAGAACCTGTTCGGCCACGCGCGGGTGCCCGGCTGGTTGCGGGGTGCGGCGTCGCGGTGGGCGTGGCGCGACCTGGGGCGGGTGTTCGGGCAGGCGGACGTGGTGACCGCGCCGACGCCGCGGGCCGTGCGGCTGCTGCACGACAACGGGTTCCCGCCGCGGGCGGTGGCGGTGTCGTGCGGCATCGACGTCGACCGGTACCGGGGGCGGCGCCCGGTGCGGCGCGCCGACGCGCCGACCGTGCTGTTCGTGGGGCGGCTGGACGAGGAGAAGCGGGTCGACGAGCTGCTGCGCGCGGTGGCCCTGGTGCCGCGCCTGCACGCGGAGGTCGTCGGCGACGGGTCGTGCCGCGCGGAGTGGGAGCTGCTGGCGCGCGACCTGGGCATCGCCGACCGGGTGCGGTTCCGCGGGTTCGTCGGCGAGGAGGAGCTGCTCGACGCCTACGCCGCGGCCGACGTGTTCTGCATGCCGGGCATCGCCGAGCTGCAGAGCCTGGCCACCATGGAGGCGATGGCTGCGGGCAGGCCCGTCGTGCTCGCCGACGCCATGGCCCTGCCCCACCTGTGCCGCCCGGGCCGCAACGGCTGGCTGTTCACCCCCGGCGACGTGCGGGGCCTGGCCGACCGCCTGCACGCCGTGGTCGCCGACCCCGCCGTGACCGCCCGCATGGGCGCCGCCTCCGGCGAGCTGATCGCCGCCCACGCCATCGACACCACCCTGGACACCTTCGAATCCCTCTACGCCCAGGCCATGCGCCTGCCCGCCCTCCGCCCCGCCACCCCCGCAACCGCCGCCGCCTGACCCCCGCGCGTGTCCTCCGCTCAGACACCGCGTGTCCTCCGTTCAGACACCGCGAGCCCTCCGTTCGGAACGTGGAACCCAGGTGGTCTTGAACGCGGGACTCGCGGTGCCGGAGTGGAGGACTCGCGGTGCCGGAGTGGAGGACACGCGCGGGTTAGGTGCGGTCTGTGCCGGTGGTGGAGAGGCGGCGGGCGCGGTGGGCCACGTGCCGGCCGCGGGCGTTGAGGCGCGGTCGGCCGTCGGGGCCCAGCTCGGTGAGGAACTTGAACAGCATGCCGTGGCCCTCCAGTCGCCTGAGCAGTTCCTCGGCCACCCGGTCGGGGGCGAAGTCGACGATCGACATCTGCTCCACCAGCGACGTCGCGATGGTCCGCCGGGCCCGCAGCGGCACCCACCACGTGGTCACGAACAGCAGGACCAGCCCGAACGACAGCGCCGTGCCCAGCACCGCCTCCCAGCCGGTGAAGCGCAGCTCGGCCACCTGGATCAACGCCGCCAGCGCCAGCAGCACCGACCCGTACACCGCGGCCCACCCGGCGGTGGCCGACGCGGGCGGTTCGGCGGGCTCGGTCTCCCACGCGCCGTCCACCTGCCGCCACCGCCGCAGCGAGCTGCCCAGCAGGTACGAGGTGACCGCGCCGAACAGCACCGCCACCACCGTGCCCGCGACGACCACCGGCGCGGGCAGGTCGTAGAGCCGGTACCGCACGAACACCCACACGCCCGCCACGATCGCCGCGGCCACCAGCACCCGCAGCAGCAGCCGCGGCTTGAGCCGGACGCGGGCCAGCACCGCCAGCGGCGTGCCGACCGGCGCGGGCAGGCTGCCGATGACCAGCAGCCCGAGCACGACCAGCAGCACGCCGCCGACCGCGACCACGCCGGTGGTGGCCTGCTTGCCCGCGTCACCGGCGAGCGCGTCCCTGGTCCGGTCGACGGCCACCGCGACCAGCGGTATCACCGGTGACAGCAGCACCAGCCCGTGCAGCAGCGTGCCGGAGCGCAGCGCCGCGTAGCCGAACGCGGCCAGCAGCGTGCCGCTGCCCAGCGCCGCCGCCGGCCCCACCGCCCAGGGCGGCAGCAGGTCGAACAGCGACAGCACCAGCAGCGCGCCGCCCAGCGCGAAGCCGAGCAGCCCGAGGAACTGGGCCAGCTGCCCGCCCCGGGTCAGCCCGGTGATCGTCCAGTACGGCAGCAGCGCCGCCCCGCGCAACGTCCTGGTCAGCGGTTTCGCCGTGCCCAGCCCGGAGTTCTCGCTGTCGGCCACGGTGATCGCCACCGCCGCCGCGGTCGCCGCGGTGCGGATCACCTGGTCGCTGCTCGCCTCCTGCACCAGCGGTTCGCGCCCGATGCCCGCCCGGTCGAACGCGCGCAGCGCCTGCACGCCCACCTCGACCCGCTCGGCGTCGGTGCGCACGGGCAGCCGCGCCAGCAGCGCCGCCTGCTCCTCCAGGAACAGCTCGCCGCGCGAGCGCCGGTCCGCGCCCTCCAGCCGGTCGGCCAGGATCGCCGCGCGCAGCGCCGGCAGCTCCTCGCACGCGATGCGGGTGTGCAGCGCCCACGCGGCCAGCTCCGCCAGCGCCTCGCACGTCGGCGGGTGGTCGCCGTCCGGGTTCGCGTACACCCGCGCCAGCTCCTGCTTCGCCCTGGCCGCGCACGGCTCCAGGTCGGCTGGCAGGCCCGAGCCGAACAGCCTGCCCACCAGCTCGTCGACCCGCCGCGCGGCCCGCTCGGCCGGGTCGCCGCCGCCGCCTTCGAGCCGGTCGACGCGCAGCAGCCGCTTCGGGTCGAACAGCACCCGGCACAGCATGGTGGCGCCGTCGAGGCGGCCCCAGATCCAGTCGTTGACCCGCCAGGACCGCTTGAGGAACCCGGAGAACCGGTTGAGCGACGCGCCGCCGGCCTTGTCGTCGGGGGTGAGGCTGTACTCGGCGAAGGCGTTGCGCGTCTGGAGGCTGATCTGCACCAGCTCCACGGCCTGGTCGAGCCCGCCGCGGCTGTCGTCGGCCAGGCAGGTGGCCGCCACCTCCAGCGCCAGCACCCGGGACAGCCACAGCGCGCCGCCCGCCAGCCCGGCCTCGGCGGGGGTGGGCGGCTCGGTGAGCAGCCGGTGCCACGGCCGCAGCGCGCCCACGCGCAGGTGGGTGTCGTCCAGGCCGACGAGGATGGTGTGCGCGTCGTCGAGGATGTCGGCGATGCGGTCGACCTGCTCGCGCACCCGCTGCCCGACGCCGTCGGGCTCGTCGAGCATCTTCCCGGCGAACCGGTGCAGCCGCCGCTCCCAGTACGCCTGGTCCAGCTCCTCCAGCTCGGCGGTGGTCCAGTGCCCGTCCAGCTCGGCGCGCGCCGCGCGCAGCCGCGACCGCACGTCGTAGAGGTCGGTGCGGGCCGCGCCGAGCCGCTGCGCGTCGGGCATCACCCACACCAGGCGCTTGAGCAGGTCCATCGCGGCCGACGCGAGCCGCTCGGCCATGGTGATGCCCCACGGCCAGCCGTGGTCGGGCAGCGGGGTGGGCTGCGGCGCCACCGGCACGTACGGCAGCCGGCCCTGCTCGTCGCGGTACTGGCGCTGGGCGGCCTCGGCGGCCGCGCGCACCCGCTCGAAGGTCCAGCCGGCGGCGTTGGCGCCGGGCACCTCGAACTGGCGGCAGGTGATGTCGCGGGCCGCGTGCCGGATGCGCACGTCCTCGTAGTGGTCGTGCAGCGTGCCGGCCAGCGCGTAGAGCCGCTCGACCACC
Source organism: Saccharothrix syringae (assembly GCF_009498035.1). Lineage (NCBI taxonomy): Bacteria > Bacillati > Actinomycetota > Actinomycetes > Pseudonocardiales > Pseudonocardiaceae > Saccharothrix > Saccharothrix syringae. The sequence continues at coordinate 8,597,889 of NZ_CP034550.1, read as the reverse complement.
GAACCGCCGCGCGCCAGCCGGTCCAGCAGCGCGTTGCGGCCGCCCCGCCGGGACGCGGCGTTGCGGTTGTGCTCCTCGATGCGCTCGACGTAGGTGCGGCCGCTCTGCCCGGTCAGCGCGCCGAGCAGGCCGCCGCCGGTGGCCACCGTGCTGGGCAGGGCGCCGTCGACCGGGGCCACCGGCTCCACCACGTCGTCGCGGGCGTGCGGGAACACCAGCAGCATCACCCGCCGCACCGGCCCCTCGGCGGGCATCCGGTCGATGGCCTCCAGCGCCTCCTTGGTGGGGGTGTTGACCAGCACGCCGCCGTCGACCGCGTACCGGGACCGGTTGTCGGTGCCGTTGGCCCACGAGGCGACCTCGGCCATGTTCGGCCGGTCACCGTCGGGCGCGCCGGGCGCCACCGGCACGAACGACGGCTCGAACGCGAACGGGAACGACGCCGAGGAGCGGGCGGCCAGCGCGAGGCGCCCCACCAGCGCCGGCAGCCGGTCGGCGGTGAAGTCGTCGCGCCCGCCGGGGTCGCGGCGGAACGAGAAGCTGCCCTGGTGGGAGGACTGCACGAGCGGCTGGCCCAGGTCGTCGTGGGTGACCGCGGGCACGCCGGTCAGCAGCGTGGTGGTGATCCGCAGGTCCACCGGCCGCTCGTCGCGCGGGGTCGGCTCGAAGTCCCCGGTCAGCCGCTCCAGCGCCTCCCGCAGCCGCGGCAGGAAGAACTCGTCGCCGCGCAGCAGCGACACCGGCTGGCCGCGGAACGGGGTGCGCAGCAGCTGCTCCATCCGCCCCTGCTCGGCCCACAGGTCCCGCAGCCGCTCCAGCCGCGCGTTGCGGTTGACCTGCGACAACGCCAGCGCGGCACCGTTGATGCCGCCCGCCGACGTGCCGGTGATGACGTCGGCGCGCGCGGTGCTGCCGACCATGTCCAGCAGGGCCGCGTACGGGCCGTCGCCCCTGGTCAGGCGGTCGAGCTCCAGCACGGTGCCGCCCATCCACACGGCCAGGCTCACCCCGCCGTTGAGCACCACCGCGAACCGGATCTGCTCCTGAGGCACGTCCGCCATCGCGCGCTCCCTCCCCCGAATGCCCCGGTGACCCGATCGTCCCAGCAACGGTGTCTCGCCCGAACCGGGCAACCGGTTACACCCCGATCGGGTCACCGGCAGCCGGACGGGCCATCACGCGGCCCGGCGACGGTTCACCCGTCAGTGGTCGGACCAGGTCCGGAAGCGTTCACATCGGCCCCGGCGGCGTTCACACCGCCGAGGGCTACACCGAGCCCGGCAGCGGGTCGGGCCGCAGCAGCGGGAGCACCTGGCGGCGCGCCACCAGCACGCACAGCGCGAACGCGACCACCGCGCCGGTCACCGCCTGCGGCACGATGTAGGCGCGCCCGTCGAACGCCGACCCCGTCGGCGGCAGCACCACCGCGATCACCGCGCTGGCGGTGGTCGCGAACACCCGGAACCGGCGCGCCAGCACCGCTGTGGCCAGCGGCAACGCCGCCCACAGCACGTACCACGGCTGGAGCACCGGCCCCAGCACCAGCACCGCGCCCAGGCCCGCGCCCAGCCCGTTGACCGCCTTGATCCGCCCCTGGAACGCCTTCCACAGCAGCGTCCCGGCGATGGCCACCGACACCGCCTGGGTGACCAGGCGCATCAGGATGATCAGCGAGTCGGTGTGGTTGCCGAGCTTGAGCACCAGCCCCAGCCCGCCGCCGAGGAAGCCCATCGCGGTCGGCGGCGACATCCAGCTCTTGACCGTGGAGGCCACGTTCAGCGTCTCCACCCAGCCGAAGCCCAGGCCCGTGCCCACGCACGTGCCCACCATCACCACGCCCGAGACCAGCAGCAACAGCAGCGCCGCGCGGACCAGGTCGGTGAACCGGCCGCCCCACCGGCGGGCGATCATCACGCCCAGGAAGCCCAGCGCCAGCGCGGCCGGGATCTTCACCGCCGCGCCCATGGTGATCATGGTCGCGCCGAGCACGATCCACAGCAGCTCCTCGCGCGTGACCGGCGCGCCGGGCGTGGTGGGCATCCGGCGCAGCGCCAGCTCCAGGCCGACCAGCATCAGCCCGATCGCCAGGCCCTCGTTGTGCACGCCCACGACCAGGTGGAACAGCACCAGCGGGTTGGCCGCGCCCAGCCACAGCGCGCTCACCGGCGGCACGCCGAAGCGGCGCGCGAGCCGGGGCAGCGCCCACACGGTCATCGCCAGGCCCAGCAGCACCAGCAGCCGGTGCAGGAACACCCCCGGCAGCACGCTGTCGCCGGTCACCATGGAGATGACCCGGCCCACGGCCAGGAACAGCGGCCCGTACGGCGCGGGCGTCTCCCGCCAGATGTTGGGCACGTTCCTGGTCAGCACGTGGTCCACGCCCAGCGCGGTGGCCGGCCCCAGCTCGTAGGGGTCCTGCCCGTTGGCCGCGATCTGCGACTGCGCCAGGTAGCTGTAGACGTCGCGGCTGAACATGGGCAGCACGAACACCAGCGGCGTGATCCACATCAGCAGCGTCCGGTCGAGCTGGCTGCGGGTCATCAGCCGCGGCCGGCCCGGCCGGGCGAACCGGCCCAGCCACAGCCACGCCGACACCACCATGAACATGCCGGTCCACACCACGGCCATGGAGGCGGTGGGCATCCGCACGAACAGGCTCAGCAGCGGCGTGCCCGGCAGCGGGCTGAACACCGGCGCCACGCCCGACCCGAGCGAGCCCACGGCCATCAGCAGCGCGCCGACCGTGCCCCAGCGGCGGATGATGTCGAGCTGCCGGCGCTCCGGGGCGTCGAGCGCTGCCGCCTCGCCGATCCCCGCCCGGTTCCCCGTCACCAATCCGCCCGCCGTCACGTCGGCAGGGTATCGGCCGCCCCGCCGGGTGAGTCGGGTCACCCGACGCGCGGTGATCTTTGCGAGTGCCGGCGAAATACGCAACACTGGTGTTGTGAAAAACGCCGGGACCCACTCGACCGCCGTGCCAGCCGGGCACGACGGGCGCACCCGGCACGCCGTCGCACGCCTGCTGCTGGAGCAGGGCCCCGTCTCCGCGGCCTCGGTCGCCGAGCAGCTGGGCATCAGCTCCGCGGCGGTGCGCCGGCACATCGACGCGCTGGTGGCCGACGGCGAGGCGACCGGCAGGGAGGCCCCCCGGAGGGGGCAGCGCGGCCGGGGTCGCCCGGCCAAGCTCTTCCTGCTGACCGAGCAGGGGCGGGCCCGCTTCGGGCACGCCTACGACGACCTCGCCGTCGCCGCGCTGCGGTTCCTCGCCGAACAGGGCGGGGAGGAGGCGGTACGGGCCTTCGCGCAGCGGCGGGTCTCCGCGCTGGTCGACCAGCACCGGGCGGCCATCGTGGCCCAGCCCGACGCGGCCGAACGGGCCAAGGCCCTGGCGATCGCGCTGACCAGGGAGGGCTACGCTGCCTCGGCGCGGCACGTGGGGGCGGGGGAGCAGCTCTGCCAGCACCTGTGCCCCGTCGCGCACGTCGCGGCCGAGTTCCCGCAGCTGTGCGAGACCGAGACGGCGGCGTTCGCCGACCTGCTCGGCACGCACGTCCAGCGCCTGGCCACGATCGCGCGCGGTGACGCCGTGTGCACGACGCACATCCCGAACACACCCCGGAACCCGGATGGAGGGGAGCCCGCATGACTGCCGCTGCCGAGCAGCGCACCACCACAGGCCAGCTCACCCAGGAAGAGACCCTGGCGAGCATCGGCAACTACGAGTTCGGCTGGGCCGACTCGGACGCGGCAGGCGCGAGCGCTCGCCGGGGCCTGAACGAGGACGTCGTCCGGGACATCTCGGCCAAGAAGTCCGAGCCCGAGTGGATGCTGGAGTACCGGCTCAAGGCGCTGCGCCTGTTCGACCGCAAGCCGATGCCGACCTGGGGCTCCGACCTGTCGGCCATCGACTTCGACAACATCAAGTACTTCGTCCGGTCGACCGAGAAGCAGGCCGCGACCTGGGAGGACCTGCCCGAGGACATCAAGAACACCTACGACCGGCTGGGCATCCCGGAGGCGGAGAAGCAGCGCCTGGTCGCCGGTGTCGCCGCCCAGTACGAGTCCGAGGTGGTCTACCACAAGATCCGCGAGGACCTGGAGGAGCAGGGCGTCGTCTTCCTGGACACCGACACGGGCCTCAAGGAGCACCCGGAGCTGTTCAAGGAGTACTTCGGCTCCGTCATCCCCGCCGGTGACAACAAGTTCTCCGCGCTGAACTCCGCGGTGTGGTCGGGCGGCTCGTTCATCTACGTGCCGAAGGGCGTGCACGTGGAGATCCCGCTCCAGGCGTACTTCCGGATCAACACCGAGAACATGGGCCAGTTCGAGCGGACCCTGATCATCGTCGACGAGGGCGCGTACGTGCACTACGTCGAGGGCTGCACCGCGCCGATCTACTCGTCGGACTCGCTGCACTCCGCGGTCGTGGAGATCATCGTCAAGAAGGGCGGCCGCTGCCGCTACACGACCATCCAGAACTGGTCGAACAACGTCTACAACCTGGTCACCAAGCGCGCCAAGGCCGAAGAGGGCGCGACCATGGAGTGGATCGACGGCAACATCGGCTCCAAGGTCACCATGAAGTACCCGGCCGTGTTCCTGATGGGCGAGCACGCCAAGGGCGAGGTCCTGTCGATCGCGTTCGCGGGCGAGGGCCAGCACCAGGACGCGGGCGCGAAGATGGTCCACATGGCGCCGCACACGTCGTCCACGATCGTGTCGAAGTCGGTGGCGCGCGGCGGCGGCCGCACCTCCTACCGCGGCCTGGTCCAGGTCAACAAGCGGGCGCACCACTCGAAGTCCACGGTCAAGTGCGACGCGCTGCTGGTGGACAACATCAGCCGCTCGGACACCTACCCCTACGTCGACGTCCGCGAGGACGACGTGGCGATGGGCCACGAGGCCACCGTCTCGAAGGTCTCCGAGGACCAGCTGTTCTACCTGATGTCCCGCGGCCTGAACGAGGACGAGGCCATGGCCATGATCGTGCGCGGGTTCGTCGAGCCCATCGCGCGCGAGCTGCCCATGGAGTACGCGCTGGAGTTGAACCGCCTGATCGAGCTGCAGATGGAAGGGGCCGTCGGCTGACATGGCCGTCACCACCGAAGACCAGCAACACGGCCTGACGGCCCACTCGCACGGTGCGGGTGCCCCGGTGTCCTCGCGCGCGGACCACTTCACGTCCTTCGACGTGGCCGCGTTCGAGGTGCCCGGCGGTCGCGAGGAGATCTGGCGCTTCACCCCGCTCAAGCGCCTGGCCAACCTGCACAACGGCGCCGAGGCCACCGGCCGCGCCACCGTCGACGTCGAGGCCCCCGCGGGCGTGGCCGTCGAGACCGCGACCCGCGGCGACGACCGCCTCGGCGTCGCGGGCACCCCCGGCGACCGCGTCGCCGCGCAGGCGTGGTGCTCGTTCGCCGAGGCCACCGTCGTCACGCTGCCGGGCGACGCCAAGTCCGAGCCCACCACGGTCACCGTCACCGGCCCGGGCAGGGGCGAGGTCGCCTACGGGCACCTCCAGGTCAACGCCAGGCCGTTCGCCGAGGGCGTCGTCGTCATCGACCACCGCGGCTCCGGCGCGTACGCCGACAACGTCGAGTTCGTCGTCGGCGACGGCGCGCACCTGACCGTCGTGGCCATCCAGGACTGGGCCGACGACGCCGTCCACGTGTCCTCCCACCACGTGAAGCTGGGCCGCGACGCGACGATCAGGCACACCGTGGTCACCCTGGGCGGCGACCTGGTGCGCCTGACCCCGACGGTCACCTACGCCGGCCGCGGCGGCGACGCCGAGCTGCTGGGCCTGTACTTCGCCGACGCGGGCCAGCACCTGGAGCACCGGCCGTTCATCGACCACGCGGAGTCCAACTGCCGCAGCAACGTCGTCTACAAGGGCGCGCTGCAGGGCGAGGACGCGCACACCGTGTGGATCGGCGACGTGCTGATCCGCGCCGCGGCCGAGGGCACCGACACCTTCGAGCTCAACCGCAACCTGGTGCTCACCGACGGCGCGCGCGCCGACTCGGTGCCCAACCTGGAGATCGAGACCGGCGAGATCGAGGGCGCGGGCCACGCCAGCGCCACCGGCCGGTTCGACGACGAGCAGCTGTTCTACCTGCAGGCGCGGGGCATCCCGGAGGAGCAGGCCCGCCGCCTGGTCGTGCGCGGCTTCTTCCACGAGATCCTGCTCAAGATCGGCGTGCCCGGGGTGCGCGAGCGCCTGGAGGCCGCCATCGAGGCGGAACTGGAAGCGGTGGGCGCGTGATCCGGGTGTGCTCGGTCGCCGACCTCGACGACCGCAAGCCGGTCGCGTTCGAGGTCGGCGACGGGTACACCCCCGTCCTGCTCGTCCGCGACGGCGACGCCGTGCACGCCCTGCGCGACCTGTGCACCCACGCCGAGGTCGCCCTCAGCGAGGGCGAGGTGACGCGCCGCGGCGTGGAGTGCTGGCTGCACGGCTCGTGCTTCGACCTGCGCACCGGCCGCCCGTCGTCGCCGCCCGCCACCGAACCGGTCGACGTGTTCGCCGTCGAACTCCGCGCTGGTGACGTCTACGTCGACGTCACCACCACCACGAACCGACTTTCGCCACACCAGGAGAACTGAGCACCAATGGCCACTCTGGAGATCAAGGACCTGCACGTCTCGGTCACCACCGACGAGACGTCCAAGGAGATCCTCAAGGGCGTCGACCTGACCATCCGGTCGGGCGAGACGCACGCGATCATGGGTCCCAACGGCTCCGGCAAGTCCACCCTGTCCTACGCCGTCGCCGGGCACCCCAAGTACCAGGTCACCTCGGGCAGCGTGCTGCTCGACGGCGAGGACGTGCTGGAGATGGGCGTGGACGAGCGCGCCCGCGCGGGCCTGTTCCTCGCCATGCAGTACCCGGTCGAGGTCCCGGGCGTGTCGATGTCGAACTTCCTGCGCACCGCCGCCACCGCCGTGCGCGGCGAGGCCCCGAACCTGCGGCACTGGGTCAAGGAGGTCAAGGGCGCGATGGCCGACCTCGACATCGACCCGGCGTTCGCCGAGCGCTCGGTCAACGAGGGCTTCTCCGGCGGCGAGAAGAAGCGCCACGAGATCCTGCAGCTGGGCCTGCTCAAGCCGAAGATCGCGATCCTGGACGAGACCGACTCCGGCCTGGACGTCGACGCGCTGCGCGTGGTGTCCGAGGGCGTGAACCGGTACAAGGCGTCCGGCGACGCCGGGATCATGTTGATCACGCACTACACCCGGATCCTCAAGTACATCAAGCCGGACTTCGTGCACGTGTTCGCCAACGGGCGCGTGGTCGAGTCGGGCGGCCCCGAGCTGGCCGAGCAGCTGGAGGCCGAGGGTTACGTGAAGTACACCGGGAAGCAGGAAGCAGCCAGCATCGGCTGACGTTGCACCTGCTGTGACTTCGTACCGAGAGGAGGCGTCGGGGCTGTGACCACCACCGCTGCTCCACTGGACGTCGCTACCGTGCGCGCGGACTTCCCGATCCTGGGCCGCACCGTGCGGGAAGGCAAGCGGCTGGTCTACCTGGACTCCGGCGCCACCTCGCAGCGGCCGAGGCAGGTCCTCGACGCCGAGCGCGCCTTCCTGGAGACCGCCAACGCCGCCGTGCACCGCGGCGCGCACCAGCTGGCCGAGGAGGCCACCGACGCCTACGAGGCCGCGCGGCAGAAGATCGCCGACTTCGTGGGCGCCGACTACGGCGAGGTGGTGTTCACCAAGAACGCCACCGAGGGCGTGAACCTCGTCGCCTACGCGATGGGCAACGCCGCCACGTCCGGACCGGAGGCCGAGCGGTTCCGCGTCGGCCCCGGCGACGAGATCGTGGTGACCGAGATGGAGCACCACGCCAACCTGGTGCCGTGGCAGCAGCTGGCCGCCCGCACGGGCGCCACGCTGCGCTGGTTCGGCGTGACCGACGAGGGCAGGCTCGACCTGTCGGACGTCGACGAGCTGGTCAACCCGCGCACCAAGGTCGTCGCGTTCACCCACCAGTCCAACGTGCTGGGCACGGTCAACCCGGTGCGCGCGCTGGTCGACGCGGCGGCCCGGGTGGGCGCGCTCACCGTCCTGGACGCCTGCCAGTCCGTCCCGCACGGCCCGGTGGACTTCCACGCCCTCGGCGTGGACTTCGCGGTGTTCAGCGGCCACAAGATGCTCGGCCCGTCCGGCGTCGGCGTGCTCTACGGGCGGCGCGAGCTGCTGGAGGCGCTGCCGCCGTTCCTCACCGGCGGGTCGATGATCGAGATGGTGCACATGGCGAGCTCCACGTTCGCCCCGCCGCCCGCGCGGTTCGAGGCCGGCGTGCCGATGACCTCGCAGGCGGTGGCCCTGGGCGCGGCCGTCGACTACCTCACCGCGGTCGGCATGGACCGCGTCGCCGCGCACGAGCACGAGCTGACCGCCGCCGCGCTCAAGGGCCTGTCGGCGATCCCGGGCGTGCGGGTGGTCGGGCCCCTCGACACCGCGGACCGCGGCGGCGCCGTGTCGTTCGTCGTCGACGGCGTCCACGCCCACGACGTGGGCCAGGTGCTCGACAGCCTGGGCGTGGCCGTGCGGGTGGGCCACCACTGCGCGTGGCCGCTGCACCGGCGGATGGACGCGGTGGCGACCGTCCGCGCGAGCTTCTACCTGTACAACACGCCCGACGAGGTGGACGCGCTGGTGGACGCCGTCCGCGAGGCGCAGAAGTTCTTCGGGGTGGCCTGAATGCAGCTCCAGCAGATGTACCAGGAGATCATCCTGGACCACTACAAGAACCCCCACGGCCGTGGCCTGCGCGACCCGTTCGACGCCGAGTCCCACCAGGTCAACCCCACCTGCGGCGACGAGGTGACGCTCCGGGTGCGGCTGGACGGCGGCAAGGTCGCGGACGTGTCCTACGAGGGCCAGGGCTGCTCGATCAGCCAGGCGTCCACCTCGGTGCTGACCGACCTGGTGGTGGGCAGGCCGCTGGACGAGGCGTTCGTGAAGATGGACGCGTTCGTCGAGCTGATGCAGGGCCGCGGCCGGGTGGAGCCCGACGAGGACGTCCTGGAGGACGGCATCGCGTTCGCGGGCGTGGCGAAGTACCCGGCGCGCGTGAAGTGCGCGCTGCTGGGGTGGATGGCTTTCAAGGACGCGGTGTCCCGCAGCGAGGGAGCTAAGGCATGAGCACCGAGGAGGACGTGGTGCGCGGCATCGAGGGCATGCCCGAACCGCCCGCGCCGAAGGCCGAGGTGGCCGCCCTGGACGACGTCGAGGAGGCCATGCGCGACGTGGTCGACCCCGAGCTGGGCATCAACGTCGTCGACCTGGGCCTGGTCTACGACATCCGGGTGGACGAGGACAACGTCGCCCTGATCGACATGACGCTGACCTCCGCGGCGTGCCCGCTGACCGACGTCATCGAGGACCAGACCCGCGCCGCCCTGGTCGGCGGCGGTGGCGGCGGCATCGTGAACGACTTCCGCATCAACTGGGTGTGGATGCCGCCGTGGGGCCCGGAGAAGATCACCGACGACGGCCGCGAGCAGCTGCGCGCCCTCGGCTTCACCGTCTGACCCGCGCGGGGAGCGCTCGAACCGGCACCCGCCGGACCACCGCGGTCCGGCGGGTGCCCGCGTCCCGCCCTCAGGTCTGCTCCACCAGCAGCGACACCACGTCCGCCGCCGAACCGCGCCGCCCGAACGCCCGCAGCTGCCGCGCCGCGCCCGTGCCGTCCACCAGCAGCCGCCCCACGCCGTCGAGCACCAGGGCCTCGTCGCCGGCCGCGCGCAGCGCCGGCCGCACCCACGCCACCAGCTCCCGCAGCAGGTCCGCCGCCGCCACCAGCTCACCGGTGCGCGGCTGCACCCCGGCGCCCGCCAGCCCGTCGCGCGCCGCCCGCCACATCGCCGCGCGCAGCGCCAGGTCCGGCACGCGCAGCGCGGGCTCGCCCGCCACCGCCGTCGCCGCGACCGCCCGCACCAGGGCCGCGATCAGCACCGCCTCGTCCACGGTCGCCGCCACGTCGCACACCCGCAGCTCCACCGTCGGGTACCGGGCCGACAGCCGGACGTCCCAGTAGACCATCCCCGGGTCCAGCGCCGCCCCGGTCGCCCGCAGCACCCGCGTGCCCGAGTCGTAGTCCTCGACCGAGGAGAACCACGGCGGCGCGCCCGCCGACGGCCACGGGCTCCACGCCACGTACCGCCAGCTCGCGTACCCGGTGTCCCGGCCCCGCGAGAACGGCGAGTTCGCGCTGAGCGCCAGCAGCACCGGCAGCCACCGCCGCAGGTGGTTGCTGACCACCACCCCGGTCTCCCGGTCCGGCACGCCCACGTGCACGTGGCACCCGCAGGTGGTCAGCCCGTCGACCAGCGACCGGAACCGCGCCGAGATCGCCCGGTACCGGGCGTCGTCGCTCAGCGGCGGCGGCCGCTCACCGCCCAGCACCGGCGTCCCGCTGGCCACGATCCGCGCCCCGTGCGCCCCGGCCAGCCGACCCAGCTCCCGCCGCGCCGCCACCAGCTGCTCGCGCACCTCGACCATGCCGCGGCACACCGGCGTGGCGCTCTCCACCTGGTACCGGGTCAGCTCCGCCTGCAGGTCCAGCACCCCGTCCGCGCCGCCCAGCACCGCGGGCGCCAGCGGCACCAGCTCCCCGGTCACCGCGTCGACGAGCAGGAACTCCTCCTCCACGCCCACCGTCAGCGGCGGGCCGGGCACCGGCGTCGGCAGCGGTAGGGCGGTCACCTCGGTCACCACGGGCCTCCCTGCGCCGAGCGGCAAACTGGATGCTAGGAGCGACCGGCACGGGTGGACAGGGGCGTTGCGGTGAACTTCGCTAGCCCACCGCCAGGTGCGGCCCGCCGCGCAGCACGTCCACGTGGTCGCTGCCCGGCCGACCCAGCACCCAGCTCGTGCCGCGCAGCGACTTCGCGTGCCCCTTCAGCGGCGCGAGCAGCCGCGACACCTCCCGGTACGACCCCACCGACCCGGCCGCGCAGACCAGCGTCGCCAGCGACAGCGTCACGGCCGCGCCCTCCACCGCGTACTGCCGGTCCAGCACGCCCGCCGAGAACGGCACGACCTCGTCCAACCCGGCCACCAGCAGGAAGTCGTCCCCGCCGACGTGCCCCACCTGCACGCCCGGGTGCGCCGCGGCGCCCTCCGTCAGCGCCCGCCCCAGCGCCCGGATCAGGTCGTCGCCCGCGGCGAAGCCCACCGAGTCGTTCACCCGCTTGAACGCGTCCACGTCCAGCCAGCCCACCGCGAACAGCTCGCCGCCCAGGACCCGCCGGTCGACCTCCCGCGCGACCGAGTCGCTGCCCGGCAGCCGCGTCAGCGGGTTCAGCGCCGCCGCCTGCTCCACCTTCAGCTCCGCCACGCCGCGCACCACGTCCGCGACCCGCACCACGCCCAGGCAGCGGTCCTCGCCGTCCACGACCACCAGGTCGTCGTTGGTGCGCTCCCGGTTGGCGTGCGCCACCACGTCCAGCAGCTCCAGCGCACCGGCCTCCGCGCCGATCAGCTTCGGCTCGTCCGCCAGCCGCGCCGCCTCCCGCCTGGCGTGCAGGGCGTGCCCGAACGGCCCGGTCACCGCCAGCAGGAACCGGTTGCGGTCCACCGTCCACCGCGGCCGGTTGTCCGCGTCCACCAGCACCACGCCGGTCACCGCCGGCTGGTGGGACAGCACCTCCAGCACCTCCTCGGAGGTCGCCGAGTCCGGCAGCGTGGTCGCCGGGTGCAGGAAGTCCGTCACCCGCGGCCCCGGCCGGCGCCGCAGCGGCGCGGTCATCGCCCGGGACACCGCCTCCGGGTCGTTGACCTCGCTGAGCACCGCCGAGATCGTCACGTCCACCCGCGGCCGCCGCTGCGCGCCCGCCAGCAGGTTGCCCTGCGCCAGCCGGACTCCCAGCCGGCGCAGCGCGGCGAGCTGCGCCTCGGTCTCCACGCCCTCCGCCACCACCTGCGAACCCGTGTGCTCGCACAGGTGCTGCAACGCCTGCACCAGCGCGCACCACGCCTGGTCCACCGGCAGCCCGACGACCACCTCGCGGTCCAGCTTGATCACGTCGGGCTGCACCTCGGCCAGCAGCGACAGCGCCGGGTCGCCACCGCCCACCCCGTCCAGGGCGATCCGGAACCCGTCCCCGCGCAACCGCCGCAGGTGCTCGACCAGCCGCCGGCGCGGCGCCCGCGAGTACGGCGCGCCCACCTCCACCACGACGTCCGCCGGGGTGCGCCCCACCTCGCGCAGCGCGCCGTACAGCGGCGCCAGCACCCCGGGCCTGTCCGCGACGGTCATCGCCAGCACGTTCACGTGCAGCGGCAGGCCGAGCTGGTGGTCGGCGGCGTGGCGCACCGCGCGGCAGGCCAGCGCCACGTCGGTGTCGGCCAGGTACCCCGCCTGGAAGGCCATGCGGAGCAGGTCGTGGACGTTGCCGTCGTGCGGCCGGGCCAGCGCCTCCACCGCCACGACCCCTCCGGTGTGGAGGTTGAACAACGGCTGGAACGCGAACCGAACGTCATCCAGCAAGGCGGGCACGACCCCGATCGTGCCCTGTCCCGCCCGAACACGCCGAGAGCGTTAACCAGGTGTTCCCACAAATTTGGCCGTCTGCACAGGAAATACCATGCGAGCGCGCATGGGCCACCGCGAGACGCCGAACAACCGCAGCATCGCACGAGTGGTCCCGCGCAGGTCACCGTGGTCGCCGAGGTAGGCCCGCTGATCATTCTCCGCCAAGAGGAAAAAATTGTCGAAGAATTGCGGAACCTCGTCGGGCCGCATCGCCAGCAACGCCGTCAGACCGCGCAACCGCAACCCGTGCACCACCCGCTCCGGCACCGAGCGCCCCACCGGCCGGCCCTCCGCCAACGCCCGCGCCACCCCCGGCGCCCGCCGCAGCGACGTCGCCACGCTGTACCCCGTCGCCGGGTGCACGAACCCCGCCGCCGCACCGAACGCGCCCGCCGCCGGCGGCACGTCCAACGGGATGTGCACCCGCTCCTCGTCCCCGTCCGGCACCGCCACCCCGTGCGCCGCCAACCGCGCCCGCAACCGCAACCGCAGCTCCGGCAGCGGCAACCCCGGCCGCCGCGCCAGCGACGTCTCCTCCAGCAGCACCCGGTCCGCGCCCAGCGGGATCGCGTACAGGAACGTCGGGTCCTCGGTGGTCCGCGCCGGCGGCCGACGCCAATCCATGATCAACGCCTCGTCCGGCCCCACGAACGGCCGCGCCGCCGCCGCGGGCACCACCACGCCCACCGCCGTCTGCGCCGCCCGACCACCCACCGCGCCCGTGGCCCGCACCACCCGCCCGGACACCACCCGCCCGTCCGCCAGCCGCACCCCCGACGCGGTCCGCGCCACCACCCGGCCCGCGACCACCTCGACCCCGTCCGGCAACTCCCGCAACCGCTCGTTGTCCAGCACCGCGTACGCCCGCGCCAACCGGTGCTCCCGCGTGCCGACCACCCGCGCCCGCGACGCCACCACCGACACCGGCGCACCCGCGGGCAGCTCGTCCGCCCACGCCGCGTACGTCGCCCGCCACGGCCGCCCCGGGTCCCGGTCCACCAGCGTCGTGCGCAACCCCAGCGCCGCGCACTCCCGCGCCAGCGCCCGCCCGGCCGGTCCGCCGCCCACGACCACCACGCCGCCCATCAGGACCCCTCCGGCGGCCGCGGCGGCAGCACGTTCCGCGCCAACAACGGCTGGTACTTCGACACCACGTCCGCCAACTGGTCCACCGTCCGCTCGATCGCCGACCGCGCCGCGTTCCGCTCCGCGATCGCCGCCGACACCAACAACGCCGTCGTCACCGTCGTCCCGTTGAACGCCTGCAACGTCACCATCCGCACCAACAGGTCCAACCCCTCGAACGGCCCGTCGCTCAACGCCGCGCCGCGCGCGGCCAGCGTCGTCGCGATCAACGCGCACGGCGCCGTGCCCGCGTGCTGGAAGCGGAACGCCGCCCACACCAGGAACGGGAACACCAGGTACATCAACCTGATGTCCACGGTCGTGGCCACCGCCATCACCACCGCCGTGCCGCCCAGCAGGGCCACCGCCTCCGCCAACCGGCGCGGCGCCGGCCGGCGCCCCCGCAGCGACCGCGCCGCCAGCACCAGCGGCACGACCACGAGCACGCCCAGCACGTCCCCGGTCCACCACACCGACCACGTCGACAGGAAGTCCCCGCCGCCGATCACCCCGGACACCAGCAACGCGCCACCGCCCACCGTCGCGCTGACCAGCATGCCCGCGAACGCGCCCAGCAGCACGAGGGCCAGGGCGTCCCGCGTGCGGTCCAGCTCCGACCGGAACCCCACCCGCCGCAGCAGCAGGAAGCTGACCACCGGCCCCGCCGTGTTGCCCAGGCTGATCACCGCCGTGGCACCGACGTCGCTCAACGACGCGTTCACCGCGAACGCGGCCACCGTGATCCCCGGCCACATCCGCAGCCCGCCCAGCAGCAGCGCCAGCAGCGCCACGCCCGTCGGCGGCCACAGCGGCGTCACCTGATCGTTGACCAGGGCCTGGAGCAGACCGAGGCGCGCGCCGAGGTAGTAGCAGGCCGCGACCAGCAGCAGTCGCACCCCGTACTGACCCCACGGGCGGAGGCGGGGGAGTGGTGGCACCCGCACAGCATCCCGCGCCCACCGGGCCCGCACCACGCCTAGCTGCGGTGATGCCGCGATCGACCCCCCGATTTGTCTCCGCGCCGACGGGCGTGTAACTTTCTCTCTGCCAGCGCGGAACGGGCCGGGAAAACCGGAACGGAGCGCGGCGAAACCCCCGGCAAGAACAAGCAGTACCTAGGGTGCTGCCTCGGGCCGGTGGGAACAAGGACTAAACTGAATGCTTGAGCGAGTTGATCGCGGAGCCGAGCAGCCGAAACGGCCGATTTGACACCGCGAAAACGAACGAGCTAAGCTTTCAACACAAGCCCCGGAATGAACCGCGGTAAGACGCGGGACAAGATGGTGAGCGCGTGTTCTTTGAGAACTCAACAGCGTGCCGAATAGCCAGTAAATTTATGATCCTCGTCAAGAGGATTCCTTTGAGATTGTTACTGGACAGCTGACGTAATTGTCAGTGTTGTTCGGAGCGATCGAACTCATTCCTTATTGGAGAGTTTGATCCTGGCTCAGGACGAACGCTGGCGGCGTGCTTAACACATGCAAGTCGAGCGGTAAGGCCCTTCGGGGTACACGAGCGGCGAACGGGTGAGTAACACGTGGGCAACCTGCCCCGTACTCTGGGATAAGCCTGGGAAACTAGGTCTAATACCGGATATGACCTCCTTCCGCATGGTGGGGGGTGGAAAGTTCCGGCGGTACGGGATGGGCCCGCGGCCTATCAGCTTGTTGGTGGGGTGATGGCCTACCAAGGCGACGACGGGTAGCCGGCCTGAGAGGGTGACCGGCCACACTGGGACTGAGACACGGCCCAGACTCCTACGGGAGGCAGCAGTGGGGAATATTGCACAATGGGCGCAAGCCTGATGCAGCGACGCCGCGTGAGGGATGACGGCCTTCGGGTTGTAAACCTCTTTCAGCAGGGACGAAGCGCGAGTGACGGTACCTGCAGAAGAAGCACCGGCTAACTACGTGCCAGCAGCCGCGGTAATACGTAGGGTGCGAGCGTTGTCCGGAATTATTGGGCGTAAAGAGCTCGTAGGCGGTTTGTTGCGTCGGCCGTGAAAACTTCACGCTTAACGTGGAGCCTGCGGTCGATACGGGCAGACTTGAGTTCGGCAGGGGAGACTGGAATTCCTGGTGTAGCGGTGAAATGCGCAGATATCAGGAGGAACACCGGTGGCGAAGGCGGGTCTCTGGGCCGATACTGACGCTGAGGAGCGAAAGCGTGGGGAGCGAACAGGATTAGATACCCTGGTAGTCCACGCCGTAAACGGTGGGTGCTAGGTGTGGGGGGCTTCCACGTCCTCCGTGCCGCAGCTAACGCATTAAGCACCCCGCCTGGGGAGTACGGCCGCAAGGCTAAAACTCAAAGGAATTGACGGGGGCCCGCACAAGCGGCGGAGCATGTGGATTAATTCGATGCAACGCGAAGAACCTTACCTGGGCTTGACATGCACCGGAAACCTGCAGAGATGTGGGCCTCTTCGGACTGGTGTACAGGTGGTGCATGGCTGTCGTCAGCTCGTGTCGTGAGATGTTGGGTTAAGTCCCGCAACGAGCGCAACCCTCGTTCCATGTTGCCAGCGCGTTATGGCGGGGACTCATGGGAGACTGCCGGGGTCAACTCGGAGGAAGGTGGGGATGACGTCAAGTCATCATGCCCCTTATGTCCAGGGCTTCACACATGCTACAATGGCCGGTACAGAGGGCTGCTAAGCCGTGAGGTGGAGCGAATCCCAAAAAGCCGGTCTCAGTTCGGATCGGGGTCTGCAACTCGACCCCGTGAAGTCGGAGTCGCTAGTAATCGCAGATCAGCAACGCTGCGGTGAATACGTTCCCGGGCCTTGTACACACCGCCCGTCACGTCACGAAAGTCGGTAACACCCGAAGCCCGTGGCCCAACCCGTAAGGGGGGGAGCGGTCGAAGGTGGGACTGGCGATTGGGACGAAGTCGTAACAAGGTAGCCGTACCGGAAGGTGCGGCTGGATCACCTCCTTTCTAAGGAGCATCTGCGAACTGCTTCGGTGGTTCGGAGGCCACGCCGGCGGCGAACGATCGTCGGGTGGAGCTCATATTAGTGGATGCTGGCTAATGCAGAACCTCGGGTTGTTGACGGAGTTAGTACTGCTCGCTTGCGAGCGTGGAAGGGTCCGTCGAGGGTTCAAGGCTTCTGTTCGGTACGCTGTTGGGTCCTGAGAGAACACGCGAGTGTCTCTTTCAGCGAGTAACGACAGGGCTGTCTCAGTCTTCGAACCGCTTGGCTTCGGTCGGGTAGGCGTTGGCAGGGAAGAGATGGTGTCTGGTTGTTCTTTGAGAACTGCACAGTGGATGCGAGCATCTTTGTGGCAAGTTATTAAGGGCATACGGTGGATGCCTTGGCACCAGGAGCCGATGAAGGACGTAGGAGACTGCGATAAGTCTTGGGGAGCTGTCAACCGAGCTGAGATCCAAGAATTTCCGAATGGGGAAACCCGGCCTCAGTCATGTGGGGTCACCCGTACCTGAACACATAGGGTGCGTGGAGGGAACGCGGGGAAGTGAAACATCTCAGTACCCGCAGGAAGAGAAAACAACCGTGATTCCGTGAGTAGTGGCGAGCGAAAGCGGAAGAGGCTAAACCGCGTCTGTGTGATACCCGGCAGGGGTTGCATTCGCGGGGTCGTGGGACCCACTGGTCAGTTCTGCCGGACTGGCAAAGAGTCATAAAGAGATGTGGTTAGCGGAATGCGTCTGGAAAGCGTGACCGTAGAGGGTGAGAGTCCCGTACGCGAAAACCTGTCTCCTCTTTGTGGTGTTCCCAAGTAGCAGCGAGCTCGTGGAATTTGCTGTGAATCTGGCGGGACCACCCGCTAAGCCTGAATACTCCCTGGTGACCGATAGCGGACTAGTACCGTGAGGGAAAGGTGAAAAGTACCCCGGGAGGGGAGTGAAATAGTACCTGAAACCGTGTGCCTACAATCCGTCGGAGCCTTTAGGGGTGACGGCGTGCCTTTTGAAGAATGAGCCTGCGAGTTAGTGCTGCGTGGCGAGGTTAACCCGTGTGGGGTAGCCGTAGCGAAAGCGAGTCCGAATAGGGCGGTTGAGTCGCGTGGTCTAGACCCGAAGCGGGGTGATCTAGCCATGGCCAGGGTGAAGCGTGGGTAAGACCGCGTGGAGGCCCGAACCCACCAGGGTTGAAAACCTGGGGGATGAGCTGTGGTTAGGGGTGAAAGGCCAATCAAACTCCGTGATAGCTGGTTCTCCCCGAAATGCATTTAGGTGCAGCGTCGTGTGTTTCGTGCCGGAGGTAGAGCACTGGATGGTCTAGGGGGCCCACAAGCTTACCGAAATCAACCAAACTCCGAATGCCGGTACGTGAGAGCGCGGCAGTGAGACTGCGGGGGATAAGCTTCGTAGTCGAGAGGGAAACAGCCCAGAACGCCGGCTAAGGCCCCTAAGTGTGTGCTAAGTGGGAAAGGATGTGGGGTCGCCCAGACAACCAGGAGGTTGGCTTAGAAGCAGCCACCCTTTAAAGAGTGCGTAATAGCTCACTGGTCAAGTGGTCCTGCGCCGACAATGTAGCGGGGCTTAAGCACACCGCCGAAGCCGTGTCATTCCAGTTTTGCTGGGATGGGTAGGGGAGCGTCGTTCAGCCGCTGAAGCTGCAGGGGAACCTAGTGGTGGAGGCTGGACGAGTGAGAATGCAGGCATGAGTAGCGAAAGCAGAGTGAGAAACTCTGCCGCCGGATGACCAAGGGTTCCTGGGCCAGGCTAATCCGCCCAGGGTAAGTCGGGACCTAAGGCGAGGCCGACAGGCGTAGTCGATGGACAACGGGTTGATATTCCCGTACCCGTGTGAACGCGCCCATGGCGAGGCTTGCGATGCTAACCGCCCAAAGCTTGGGGGCCGACCTTCGGGTCTTCTCCAAGTGGAGCGCGGGACCCGAGCTTGTAGTAGTCAAACGATGGGGTGACGCAGGAGGGTAGCTCCGCCAGTGAGTGGTAGTACTGGTGTAAGCGTGTAGGGAGAGCTGTAGGCAAATCCGCAGCTCACACATCCTGAGACGTGATGCATAGCCGATTGAGGCGAAGTAGGGTGATCCCATGCTGCCGAGAAAAGCCTCTAGTGAGTGTTCATGCGGCCCGTACCCCAAACCGACACAGGTGGTCAGGTAGAGAATACCGAGGCGATCGGGCGAACTGTGGTTAAGGAACTCGGCAAAATGCCCCCGTAACTTCGGGAGAAGGGGGGCCAAAGGGTTTGAAGCCCCTTGCGGGCTAGGACCAGTTGGCCGCAGAGACCAGCGAGAAGCGACTGTTTACTAAAAACACAGGTCCGTGCGAAGTCGCAAGACGATGTATACGGACTGACGCCTGCCCGGTGCTGGAACGTTAAGGGGACCGGTTAGCTCTTCGGGGCGAAGCTGAGAACTTAAGCGCCAGTAAACGGCGGTGGTAACTATAACCATCCTAAGGTAGCGAAATTCCTTGTCGGGTAAGTTCCGACCTGCACGAATGGCGTAACGACTTCTCGACTGTCTCAACCACAGGCCCGGCGAAATTGCACTACGAGTAAAGATGCTCGTTACGCGCGGCAGGACGGAAAGACCCCGGGACCTTTACTATAGCTTGGTATTGGTGTTCGGTTCGGCTTGTGTAGGATAGGTGGGAGACTGTGAAGCGGCCACGCCAGTGGTTGTGGAGTCGTCGTTGAAATACCACTCTGGTCGTACTGGATGTCTAACCTCGGTCCGTGATCCGGATCAGGGACAGTGCCTGGTGGGTAGTTTAACTGGGGCGGTTGCCTCCCAAAGGGTAACGGAGGCGCTCAAAGGTTCCCTCAGCCTGGTTGGCAATCAGGTGTCGAGTGCAAGTGCACAAGGGGGCTTGACTGTGAGACCGACGGGTCGAGCAGGGACGAAAGTCGGAACTAGTGATCCGGCCATGGCTTGTGGAAGCGTGGTCGCTCAACGGATAAAAGGTACCCCGGGGATAACAGGCTGATCTTGCCCAAGAGTCCATATCGACGGCATGGTTTGGCACCTCGATGTCGGCTCGTCGCATCCTGGGGCTGGAGTAGGTCCCAAGGGTTGGGCTGTTCGCCCATTAAAGCGGTACGCGAGCTGGGTTTAGAACGTCGTGAGACAGTTCGGTCCCTATCCGCCGCGCGCGTAGGATACTTGCGGAAGGCTGTCCCTAGTACGAGAGGACCGGGACGGACGGACCTCTGGTGTGCCAGTTGTCCTGCCAAGGGCATTGCTGGTTGGCTACGTTCGGAAGGGATAACCGCTGAAAGCATCTAAGCGGGAAGCTCGTTCCTAGATGAGGTATCCCACCCTTTGTGGGTTAAGGCCCCCAAGAGACCATTGGGTTGATAGGCCGGAGATGGAAGGTCGGTAACGGCTGGAGTTGACCGGTACTAATAGGCCGAGGACTTGTCATGAAGACGCTACGCATCCACTGTGCGGTTCTGAAAGAACCGAACCGGACCACCAGGTCCATCCGGCGGGAGTCGGGTGTGGCCGGGTGCCTACGGGTTGGTAATTTCATAGTGTTTCGGTGGTCATTGCGGTTGGGGAACACCCGGTCCCATTCCGAACCCGGTAGTTAAGCCTTCCAGCGCCGATGGTACTGCACTCGTGAGGGTGTGGGAGAGTAGGACGCCGCCGAACATTCTTTCCCTCAGGGGCACCCGGTTCGCCGGGTGCCCCTGAGGGCTTTGTGCGTTCAGCCCTCCCCGGTGCCGATGCAGATGAAGGGTCGCCGCACGGGGTCGACGGCGACGGCCTGCGCCAGTGCCTGGGCTGGTGTCTTCCCGGTGCTGAGCCCTCGGTGGTAGTCGTACATGGCGTCGGCGGCCGAGTCGTCGCCGACGCGGCTGACGGCCGCGATGACGGTGGCGGCACCGGCGGCGAGCAGGCCGTTGGCGAACCCGAGCGCGTCGTCGTCGGCGGCCTTGCGGCTCAGCGCCAGTTCGCAGGCGGCCAGGATGACCTGCCCCGGTGGTTTCCGCAGTTCGCCGAACTGGTGGGCGAACAGGGGGCCGTCGGCGAGTTCCAGTCGGGAGAACGACGAGTTGTCGGCTTCGTTCTCGCCGTGCGCCGCCAGGTGCACCAGGCCGGCGCCGTCGATGGCGTCGAGCGCGGTCTCGACCTTGGCCTCCGCCCCCGAGATGATCATGGCGTGGGGGTGGAAGGCGGCTGCGGTGACCAGTTCCCCGTGCGGGACGACCATGCCGGGACCGAGGACGAACACCGTGCGCCGGGGGCCGATGAACTTGGCGCACAGCCTCGTCTCGGCGGTGGACCAGGCGGTCACCGAGGGGGCGACCACGATCGGCCTGCCGCGCAGCGAGGGCAGTGCGGCCCAGGCGACCGAGTACAGGGGGCCGGTCGGCACGATGACGAGTTCGAGGTCACCGATGTGCGGGGCGAGGGGCCGCATGACGAGCCGGTCCAGTTCGGCGGCGTTGCGCTCGGTCGAGGCGCGGATGACGCGGACCAGGGGAGCGGGCAGGTGGTCGGGTGCGGCGGCGTCGATGTCGGCGCGCAGCGTCCGGGCCAGTTCGAAGACGGCGTCGGTGTGGCCCAGTTCCACGACGGCCAGGCTGCCGTGCGCGACGACCAGGGCGAACAGCTCGTTCCACACCCGCACGAAGCTGACCAGGGCGCGGTTGCCGATCATGCGGGTGACCGCGTCGAACTCGACCACCCCGGAGTCGGTGACCAGCGGGTGGGGCAGGTACTTGAGGTGCCGGACGCGGGCGCGTTCGGCGAAGTCGAACAGGGGGCGGGGGTCGGGGCGCCCGATGACGACGCGCAGCGCGAGTTCGCGCAGGCGTTGGGCGTAGAAGGTGCTCATCGGTGCCGGGGTGAGCCGTGCCGGGCACTTGGCCGTCCGCTCGATCGCCGCGGTGAACGCCGCTTCGGTGTGCGCCAGCACGCCGTCCGCGTCACCCCGGTGCAGCGCGAGTTCGGCGCGGCACAGCCGGCGCAGCAGTTCGTGTTCGGCGGAGGGGTCGTCGAGGTCGTCCTCGTCCAGGAGGGCGGTCGCGCGTTCGGCTTCGCCCGCGGTGACGAGCAGCCGCGCGGCGATCAGGAGCGCGTGGCCGGCTTCGTCGGCCGCGCCGTGCCGCTTGAGCTCGGCGGCGGTCGACATGGCGTCGCGCAGCGCGCTCCGGGGTGCGCGCGCCGGTTCGGCGGTGACGGCGGCCAGGCGGGTCAGCGCGCAGGAGGCGGCCTCGCGGTGGTGCCCGGCTGCCCCGTGCGCCCCGGCCGCGGCCAGGGCCCAGCGGGCGGCCGTGTCGAAGTCGCCGCTGCCGAGGGCGGCGATCGCGCCGAGCCGGTGGAGTTCCGCGGAGGTCCCGTGGCACTCGTGCAGCTCGTCCAGCAGCAGTGACGCCTCCGAGTACAGCCCCGCCACCACCAGTGCCTCGGCCTGGTCGAGCATGACTTCTCGGCGGCGGTGCGGTGTGCGCTCGACCACGTGGCGGGCGTTCTGGAAGTGCCGGAGGGCGCGGGGGATGTCGCCGGCCAGGCGGTGCAGGACGGCCAGCGAGTGGACGAAGTGGACGTGCCAGGCGGTCGGCGCACGTCGGTTCCCGGCCAGGACCTCCAGGTTGAACCGCTCCGCCTCGAACCAGGTCAGGTCGCCGGCGCGCACCGCCCGCTGGGCCGCTTCGGAGTAGTGCCGGAACAGCCTTCGGAACACCGCGTCGTCGTCGACGCCCCCGGCCAGTTCGCGCGCGTAGGCGGCCAGCAGGTCGTGCATGAGGTAGCGGCGGTCGGCGCGTTCCGCCACGAGGTGCGCGCGGGCCAGGGCGTCCATCGCGCGGCGGGCGCGGCCCTCGTCGACCTCGGCGAGGACGGCGACCGCGGCGGCGTCGTAGTCGCGGCCGGGGTGCAGGCCGAGGAGCCGGAACACCCGCCGGGGCTCGTCGTCGAGCTGCCGCACGGACCAGGAGAACACGGTGCGGATCGTGCGGTCGTCCTCGGCGACGCCGAGGAGCCGCCCCTCCTCGGCCAGTTCGTCGGCGAGTTCGCGGAGCGGGGCGCGGGGCCTGGTCGCGGCGAGTTCGGCGGTGATGCGCAGCGCCAGGGGCAGGTGGGCGCAGCGCCGCACGAGCGCGGCGGCGGCGTCGGGGTCCTGGTCGACCCGGGTGCCGACGGTGGCGCGGAGCAGGCTCAGCGCGTCGTCGAGGGGCAGCAGGTCGAGGTCGACGCCGTGCGCGCCGTAGCGGACGCGCAGCGAGGGGAGGCGGTCGCGGCTGGTGACCACGACGAAGCAGGTCGGGCTGCCGGGCAGCAGCGGCTGGACCTGCCCGTCGGTGCGGGCGTTGTCCAGGACCACGAGCACGCGCCGGTCGGCGACCAGGCTGCGGTAGCGGGCGGCGCGTTCGGCCAGGTCGTCGGGCACCTCGGTGTCGCCGAGGGCGCGCAGGAACCCGGCGAGCACGTCGCCGGGCGGCAGCGGCGGTTCCCGGTCGTAGCCGCGCAGGTCGGCGTAGAGCTGGCCGTCGGGGAACAGGGCGCGCACGCGGTGCGCCCAGTGGATCGCCAGCGCGGTCTTGCCGACGCCGGCGGTGCCGGACACCGCGGAGACGACCACGCCGCCGGCGGCGGGTGCGTCGAGCAGCGCGTCGAGTTCGGCGAGCTGGGCCCGGCGGCCGGTGAACTCGCCGATCGGCGGCGGGAGCTGCCGCGGGCGCGCGGTCGGCGGCGAGTGGAAGTGGATGCCGCCCGCCACGTCGCGGGCCTGCACGAACGGGCCGCCTGCGCCGCGGGACTGGTTGACGTGGTCCGACTCGGACAACCCGACCTCCCGGCTGACGGGTTCCCACGGTAGCGCCGTCGCGGCGGGGCGCACACGCGGCGGTTAAGTTCCTCCCCATGCACCAGCAGCACGTCGACCCGCGCGCCGAGCGCCGTTCCGGCGGGGACGTCCCCGTCCAGCCCGACCTGGCCGCAGGCCCGTTCCGCGTGGACCGGGACCGGGTGGCCGGTTCGCCGTTCTTCTCCCGCCTGGGCGGGGTGACGCAGGTGATCAGCTCGACCGGGTCGGGGTTGCTGGTGCACAACCGGCTCACCCACAGCCTCAAGGTCGCGCAGGCGGCCCGCGCGATCGCCGAGCGCCTGAACACCCGCGCGGACGTGGCGGTGCTGCTGGACAAGCTGGGCGGGTGCGACCCGGACGTGGTGGAGGCCGCGGCGCTGGGGCACGACCTGGGGCACCCGCCGTTCGGGCACCTGGGCGAGCAGGTACTCGACCGGCTGGCGCGGCACCGGTTCGGCCTGGCCGACGGGTTCGAGGGCAACGCGCAGTCGTTCCGGATCGTCACCACCACGGACGTGCGGGGCCCGTCGGCGGTGGGGTTGGACCTGACGGTGGCGGTGCGGGCGGCGATGCTGAAGTACCCGTGGACGCGGCTGTCGCACCCGGACCCCCACCCGCGGCACCTGCCCGCGCCGCCGCGGGGTGCCGCGGAGCCGCCGGACGCGCCGGGCACCGGGTCGGCGAAGTTCTCCGCCTACGTCACCGAGCTGGAGGACGTGCGGCAGGCGCGCGCCTACTACGCGGGGCGGTTGGAGCCGTGGCAGCAGACGGTGGAGGCGTCGGTGATGGACACCGCGGACGACATCGCCTACGCGATCCACGACGTGGAGGACTTCTACCGGGTGGGGGTGCTGCAGCACGCCACGGTGTCGGCGGAGCTGAACACGTGGCTGGACCGGGCGGTCGAGCTGGCCGGTCTGTCGGCGGCGGAGCTGGACGCGCAGCAGCGGCGGCCGGGACGGTCGTTGGAGGCGCTGCGCCGCCGCCTGCACGCGAAGGACTCGTGGGCGGTGGACGACGACGCGTTCGCGCAGGCCGTGGCGAAGGTGCGGGCCGAGCTGGTGGACGGGTTGCTGGCGGTGCCGTTCGACGGGTCGGTGGAGGCGGAGCAGGCGGTGGCGGGGTTCTCCGCGCGGTGGACGCGGCGCCTGGTGGACGCGGTCGGGGTGGTGGAGGAGCCGACGACGCGGTCGGGGCACGTGGTGCTGGCGGTGCGGCAGTGGCACGAGGTGCAGGTGCTGAAGTTCGTGCACCGCCGGTTCGTGCTGCTGCGCCCGGACCTGGCGCTGCACCAGCGCGGCCAGGCGCGGCTGCTGACGGCGCTGGTGGAGGCGCTGGAGCAGTGGGCGACCGACCGGCACGAGGCGAACCGGTTGCCGCGGCGGCTGCACGACCTGGTCGAGCTGGCCGGCCGCGAGTACGCCGAGCTGGCCCGGACCGACCCGTCCGCGCTGGTCGGCGCCACCGGTGACGCCCCGTCGGGGCCGGACGCGGTGCGGACGCTGGCGCGTGGCCGGGCGGTGGTCGACTTCGTGGCCTCGCTGACCGACAACCAGGCCGCGGCGCTGCTCGACGCCCTGTCCGGACGTACCGGACAACTGTGGACCGACGCCTTCGTACTGTGAACTGTGATGGGTATTCCACGTCACAAGTAGGCCGAACGGTGGCAGACGGTACTTGCACATGCGCAATAAGTTGACCCCTCGATCGGGGACACCCGGTCGCCGGACGCGTGCGTCGGGGGCACGCCCAACTTGGGGGAGACGCCTGTGCGTTCAGAACGCCGCCGGTCTCGAAGAACCGCCTTGACCGCAGCCGGTGCCGCCGTGCTGCTGACCCTGGGTGTCGCGTCACCCGCTTCCGCCGATCCGACCAGGGCGTCCAAGGGCGTCGAGGACACCACCGCCGCCCAGATCGCCGCGCTCCAGGAGATCAAGAGGTCGCTCTCCGGGGCCGAGTCCAAGATGGACAGCGCGCTCGTCGTCGAGCAGCGCCGCCGGGTCGACGCCGGCACGTTCAACCGCCTCCCCGCGCTGCAGACCGGGGTGAAGGTGGGCAGCGGGAACACCGTGCTGGTGGACATCCGCGCCCACAAGGTCAGCGACGACCTGGTCAACGCCGTCCGCGCCGCGGGCGGCGGCATCCGCGCGGTGTCCGCCGAGGGCGGCACGGTCCGCGCCCAGCTGCCCCTCGCCGCGCTGCCCCGGCTCTCCGCGCGCGGTGACGTGCGGCGCGTCGAGACCGCGGTGGAGGCCAAGACGTTCCACCAGCGCGACCGGAAGGACACCGCCGCGGCCCCGTCCAAGGAGGACCGGGCGAAGGCGGTCGAGGAGCGGACCCGCGAGGCGCTGGTCTCGGTGCAGGCGGCCAGGACCGGCGAGGGCGACCGGGCCCACGCCGCCGACACCGCCCGCGGCGAGTTCCACGTCACCGGCACCGGCGTGAAGCTGTGCGCGCTGTCCGACGGCGTCGACACGCTGGCCGCCTCGCAGGCGGCGGGCGAGCTGCCCGCGGACGTCGAGGTGCTGCCCGGCCAGGAGGGCGACGGCAACGAGGGAACCGCGATGCTGGAGATCCTCCACGACATCGCGCCCAACGCGCGCCTCGGCTTCGCCACGGCGTTCAACGGCGACGCCAGCTTCGCCGACAACATCCGCGCCCTGCGCTTCCAGCTGGGCTGCGACGTCATCGTCGACGACGTGCTGTACTTCAACGAGTCGCCGTTCCAGGACGGCATCATCGCCCGCGCGGTGGACGCGGTCGCCGCGGACGGCGCGCTGTTCTTCTCCTCCGCGGGCAACGAGGGCAACGTCGCCGACGGCACCTCGGGCCACTGGGAGGGCCGGTTCGTCGACTCCGGCGTGGGCGTGGGCAAGTTCGCGGGCACGGCCCACGACTTCAACCCCGACCCGGCGGGCAAGCAGGTGTTCAACCCGCTGTCGGACGGCTCCGGCAACGTGCCGGTGACGCTGTTCTGGGCCGACCCGCTGTCCTCGTCGTTCAACGACTACGACCTGTACCTGGCCAACGCGCAGGGCAACGTGGTGGCGTTCAGCCAGGGCGTGCAGGACGGCACCCAGGACCCGTACGAGCGGCTGAACACGCCGGCCAGCTCCAGCGGCCTGCGGTTGGCCGTGGTGAAGTTCCGCGGTGAGGACAAGTACCTGGCGCTGTCCGCCCTGGGCGGTCGCTTCAAGGACGCCGCCAACGGCCTCAAGGGCTTCGCCACCCCCGGCGTGACCCGCGGCCACTCGGCGGCCAGGGGCGCGATCAGCGTCGCGGCGGCCCCGGCGGCCGACCCGCTGCCGTTCGACCTGGAGCCGGGTGACCCGGCCAACCCGAGCGGGCCGTTCCCGGGTGCCTTCGACGGCTCCCAGAAGCCCGAGCGGTTCACCTCCGACGGCCCGCGGCGCGTGTTCTTCGCGCCCGACGGCTCCCCGGCCGAGGAGGTCAGGCAGAAGCCGGACCTGACCGCGGCGGACGGCGTGACCACGAGCGTGCCCGGGTTCGACCCGTTCTTCGGCACCTCGGCGGCGGCGCCCAACGCGGCGGGCATCGCGGGCCTGATCCTGTCCGGCAACCCCGGCCTGGCCCCGGCCGAGGTGCGGCAGGCGCTGACCGCCACCGCCGTCGACATCGCTCAGGCGGGTGTGGACAACCGCACCGGCGCCGGTGTCGTGCGCGCGGACCTGGCGCTGGCCTACACGGGTGCCTCGCCGCAGCCGCTGGCCAGGGCGCAGCGGCCGACCGTGGTCAACGACGCGGACGGCAGCCAGTACCTCAAGCCGGGCACCACCGCGACGGTGACCGTGCCGGTGACCAACGTCGGTGACGGCACGGCCGCGTCCACGAGCCTCGTGCTCACCTCGCCCACGGCGGGCGTGACGATCGCGCCGCGGTCGCGGTACTACGGCAACATCGACGTCGGCCAGACGCTGACCAGCACGTTCAAGGTGACGGTCCCGGCGTCGGCGACGGTGGGCACGGGCATCAGGCTGGACACCCGGGTGACCTACTCCGGTGCCACGTCGCCGACGACCACCTCGTTCACGCTGGTCGTGGGCGAGCCGTCGCGCGAGGTGAAGTCCTTCGCCTACGGCGGGCCGGTGGTGGCCATCCCGGACAACGACCCGACCGGCGCGACCGTCCAGATCCCGGTCAGCGGCGTCGGCCGCGCGTCCAAGGTCGTGCTCTCCGTCGACGGCTCGCAGTGCACGCCGAACACGGACGGTTCGACCACGGTGGGCATCGACCACACGTTCGTGGGTGACCTGGTCGGCACGCTGACCTCGCCGTCCGGCGTCACCGCGACGGTGTTCCAGCGCAACGGCGCGACCGGCTCGAACCTGTGCCAGGTCGTGTTCGACGACAGCGCCGCGAAGTCGTTCTCGTCGGTGACCAGCGCGAACGCGCCGTTCACCGGTTCGTGGCGGCCGATCACGCCGCTGGCCGCGCTGCTGGAGCAGCCCGCCGACGGCACGTGGACGTTCAAGGTGGTCGACGCGGCCTCGACCGACCGCGGTTCGATCCGCGCGGTCTCGCTGAAGATCAACGGTTACGTCTGAGTCAATGAAGAGGGCCCCGGGACGCGTCCCGGGGCCCTCTTTTTACATCTGTTACTTCGGCCACTCCCAGCGGATGCCGAACACGCCGGGCCCGAAACCGAGCGCCACGGCGTGCACGCCGCCCGCGCTGTCCAGGGCGAGGTTGCGGCGCCGCGACGGGGTGTCGTCACCGGCGGGCACGCTGTACTGCTGGCACCGCGCCGGCAGGTACGACGGGTCGAACCGCACCTCGATCACGTACTCCCGCACCGGCAGCCGGAACTTGCGGGCGAAGGTGTTCTTGCCCGCCGGGTAGTGGCCCTCGGCGAACAGCAGCTCGTACTCCATGATGATCGTCTCGCCGCGGCTCAGCGGCCGGTCGAACATCATCTCCGCGGCCATGATGTTGACCTCGGTGTCCTCCACGACGCGCCCGAGGTGGCAGTTGCGCAGGTTCACCACCCGCGGCAGCACGTCGGACTCCTCGGTCTCGAACACCAGCGCCCAGCGGTCCGGGCCGTCCTGCTCGGCCCGCAGGATCTGCCGCACCCACACCGAGCGCTGGCCGCCGTCCGCGGCGATCTCGATGCGGTCGTGCTGGCTGATCCGGCCCAGCTTGACGTCCGAGGTGGTGTCCACCTTCGAGAGCAGGTTCGCCACCCGCTCGCGGCGCTCCCACAGCGCGTCGATCGGCATCATCGTGGTCGGTCGCGACCGCCTGCCCCGCGGCCGCGGCGGTCCCAGGAGCGCCGACAGGCCCGCCTGGGGCACGCCCAGCACGGTCTCCAGGTGCCGCAGCGCCTCCAGCGACTCCGGCCGCTCGGGACGACGACGACCCGACTGCCAGTAGCTCAGCGTGGCGACGCTGATGGTGACCCCCCGCAGGGCAAGCCGGTGCTGGATGCGGTCCAGGCTCAGCCTGCTGGCCTTGATGGCAGCCCTCAACGCCTCCGGGAAGGGTCCGGTGGTGAGAAGCTGCGCAAGACTGCCGTGGCCCGTCGGGTCGAGTTCGTCGACGGACAGGTTGGGTCGACCGGCAGCGTTGGTCATTGTGACTCCCCGCTGTCATGAGATCACGCCCCAGTGACCCTACCCGCCAACGCAGGGCGTTGGTGCCTTCCGAGCGGAGTCAATGATTGGGCCGAACGGGTTACGAGTTCACTGGGGTGGACATCGTTCTGTCAAGTGGTGAACGCTCCTGCTCCATCCTTTGTAAACCCGTCGGTAACGTAGTGCAACGGCCGGTCGCCGATGTGTCCCAAATCCCTTCGGACCTGATAGGGGGCACCTGGCCCCGCCGCCGATGGCGACACGTGATCGGTAGCCCCTACTGTGTTGCCGGTGACCGCGGCCCAGGACCTCGTGCCCCTGCCGGAGGACCCCCTGACGGAGGTCGCCGCCGCCGTCCTGGGCACCGGCCCGCGGACGGTGCTCGACCTGCTCGACGTGGTCCGCCACCACGGCGGGCCGCCCGTGGACGTGGTCCGCGCCGGCGACGACCTGCTGCCCCGGCTCGCCCACGAGAACGCGTTGTCGCAGGCGTTGCTGCTGGCCAGGCAGGCGCTGCGCCCCGGAGGGCTGCTCGTCGCCGCCGTGCCCGAGCTGGACCGGCTCAGCCGGCTGCGCCCCACCGCCCCGCCGCCGAAGGTGACCGGGCGCGGCGCGGACCGGCAGGTCACCGTGCAGCTGTGGGACTGGTCGCCCGACGGCGAGTCCTACGCCCTGGACGTGGTGCGGCTGGTGCCCGTGGACGGGACGTGGCAGGTGGCGGGCACCGTGTCCACCCGCCACCGGGTGCTTTCCCCCGAACAGGTGACTGCCGAGCTGGCCGCGGCCGGTTTCGCGGCGGTCCAGCGGCTGTCGCCGGCCGAGTGCGGGCACCCGCTGCCCGTGTGGGTCGCGGTCGCGCCGGCATGAGCCGCGTCCGCCCCGCCGCGGGCGGCGGGCGCGCCGTCGAGGTCGACCCCGAGCGCCTGACCGGCTGGTTCTCCCGGTTCGCCGGCCGCCACGGCGGGGTGACCACCACGTCGGTGAGCCCGCACGAGTGGGTGGCGACGGCGGCCGACGGCACTACGGCCTCGGTGATCACCGCCTTCGGCGAATTCACCCGTACGGCCCAGCGCCAGGATGCCGGTCTGGTCCTCGAACCGCTGCTGTCCAACGCCCTGGCGCCCCGCCGCCTCGGCCTGCTGCTCGTCCGGCTCGGCGGTCACGGCGTCGGTGTGACTGTGAACGGCCGGGTGCTGGAGTCGACCACGGACAGTCACCAGGTGCACGGCCGCAGCAAGGCAGGCGGGTGGTCCCAGCAGCGCTTCGCGCGCCGGCGCGAGGGCCAGGCGCGGGTCGCCCTGCGAGCCGCGGCCGACGACGCGGCCCGCTTCCTGGTGCCGCGGCTGGGCGAGCTGGACGCGGTGGTGCTCGGCGGCGACCGGCAGGCGCTGGACGCGCTGCGCGCCGACCGCCGGCTGGCCGCGGTGTTCGCGCTGGCGTCCCCGCGGGTGCTGGACGTGCCCGATCCCCGGCGGGCCGTGCTGGACGAGGCGGCGCTGAGGGCCCGGGCGGTCGAGATCGTCGTCCGCCCTCCTGCCGCCGCCCTCCTCCCCGACGCCGCGGACCTCGCCGGTCTCGCCGACCCCACCACGGTCGCCACCGGCCGCGCCGCGCCCGCCTCCTCTCCCTCTCTTCCTTCCTCTCCCTCTTCCGACCGCACCACTCCCACCGACCGCGACCAGCCGGACCGACTCCCCGAAAACTCGTGACAACCCCCCGACCGCCCCACCGCATTCATAAGGGCGGAGGGGCACCACCGGAGGAGTCCCCGAATCCCGAGGAGCAGTTGTGTCGCGCAAACGAACCGTGCTGGCGGCCGGCGTCGTCCTGCTGGGCGGCCTGGCGGTGGCGGTCCCGGCCCTGGCGTCGGGCCTGGACGGCCCGCCCACCCCCGCGCCGACCACCACGAGCGCCCCCGCCACCACGACCTCGCGGCCCACCGCGACCACCTCACCCGGCGCCACCAGCACGACGGCCCCCGCCCCGACCCCCGCCCCGACCCCGGAGCCGACGCCGCAGCCGACCACCTCCGGCCCGCGCCCGACGACCACGGGCCACCCGCCCATCCTCCCCACCCCGCTGCCGACCACCACGCTCCCGCCCACCGCCTACCCGACCACCACGGTCCGACCCCCGGCCCCCACCTCGACGACCCGGTACACCACCAGGCCCCCACTGCCCACCAGCACCGCCGCGGTGGCGCCGACGCCGGAGCGCTGAGCACGTGAGCTGGGACGCGGAGTTCACCCGACACTTCGACCGGTGCGCCGACTCGATGCGCTTCACCGCGTACTTGTTGTGCGGCAACCACCACGAGGCCGAAGACCTGGTGCAGTCCGCGTTCCTCAAGCTCTACCTGGCCGGCCCGAGGATGGCGCACCGCGAGGGCCTGGACGCCTACCTGAGGCAGATCGTGGTGCGCACCTTCCTCGCCGAGCGCAGGCGGATGCGCTGGAAACGGGAGAAGCTCACCGACACGCCGCCGGAGCTGCCGACGGCGGGGGCGCTGAGCGAGGACAGGCTGGTGGTGTGGCAGGCGCTGTCGGCGGTCCCGGCGAAGCAGCGTGCGACGCTCGTGCTGCGGTACTGGCACGACCTGGGCGTGGAGGAGACCGCAGCCGCCCTCCGCTGCTCGGTGGGGACGGTGAAGAGCAACACCAACCGAGGGCTCAAGGCGCTGCGGCAGAGGCTGGGACCGGAATTCGGGGCGTTGTGGCAGGAGGTGTCGCGCGGTGCTTGAAGACGAGCTGAAGAAGACGTTCGAAGAGCTGAACATCCACCCCCTGCCGCGCACGTTCGGCGCCATGGACGTGGTCCACCGGGGCGTGCGGCTCAAGCGCCGCCGCCGCGGCTACGCCGTGGCCGCGACCGGCACCGGCACCACCGCCCTGGTGGCGGTCGTGGTCGCCTTCGCCCTGAACCAACCCCCCGACCCGTCCCGCACGGTCCCGGCAGGCCCCCCGGTCCCCACCGTCACCAACCAGCCGACGACCCCGAAGAGCGGCGAACAACCCCTCCTCACCCCACCCCGGCCGACCACGACCCCGCCGCCCCCGGCCTCGACACCCCCGACCTCGACGACCACCACGTCGAGCCCCGTCCCGGGCCGGGAGGACCCGCAGGGCATCCCGACCGCCACGAGGACCGAGCGCCCGAACCCCACCACGGCGGTCCGCCCCAACCCCCCGATGACCACCGCACAAGCCACCGCGGCCCCCACGACGACCGCGGAGCCCCCCGCGACCACCGCACCCCGGGGCTGACCCGGCCCGCCCCTTCACCGCCCGGCCCACCCGTCCCCAACAGCACCTACTCCACGCGTCCGCCACCCACGTCGTAGGCGACGTTCACCACCTCGTCGGCCCCGGGGTTGGGCCGCCACCCACCGCTGAAGTACGTCCCGTCCGCACTCCACCGGCCGGTGAAAGTCGCGTCCAACGGCCCGTGGGTCACCGTGATGGTCACCAGGTCCCCGTCGAGAGCCCACCGGTACGGCAACGGCTGCGGCGACATGTTCGAGTACACCGTCGACGGGAACGTCCCCGTTCCCGGGTCGTACCCGATGATCTCCAGCGAGTCGATCCGGGCGAGCCCGGCGAAGTCCAACCGCACCCGCTGCTCCAGGAAGAACCCACCCGGCAACCACCGGTAGGTGGCCCGCCCCCTGATGTTCCTCTCCGCGGACCCGACCAGCCCGCCCTCCATCTCCCACGTCCCCACGAACCGGTCCAGCTGCTTCAACGCCGGGTCCGGGCTCATCGCCCGCACGTCGTCCGACACGTCTTCCCCCTGCTCTCCGGGCCCCACCGGCGGCGGTGCCGTGGTGGGAACCCTGCCGCCCGCGGCCCGCCGGAAGATCGGCCACCTGGCCGATATCCGCCCCGCCCCGGCCGGGGCACCCGCATACTCCCGGGTGATGTCCGCCGACCACGCCCCACCGACGTACCTGACCGGTTTCGTCGGCCGCACCGCCGAGACCGCCGACCTGGCGGCCGCCCTCGCCGCCCCGGACGTGCGCCTGCTGACGCTGGCCGGCCCCGGCGGCTGCGGCAAGACGCGCCTGGCCGCGCACGCGGCGGCACCCGACCCGGACGCGCACTGGGTCGACCTCACCGCCACCACCTCGCCGGCCGCCGTGCCGGCGCTGGTGGCCGGGGCGCTGGGCGTGCGGCTCACCGACCGGGACCCCGTCGCGTCGCTGGCCCGCCAACTCGCCGACCGCCGGGTGCTGCTGTGCCTGGACAACTGCGAGCACGTCCTCACCGCCGCCGCGGACCTCGTCGCCGCCGTCCTGCGCACCTGCCGCGGCGCCACCGTCCTGGCGACCAGCCGCGAACCGCTGGGCATCCCGGGGGAGCGGGTGTGGCGGGTGCCGCCGCTGTCCCGCGACGACGCGGTCGCCCTGTTCCACGCCCGCGCCGGCGGCCCGCCCGGCTCCGCGGCGGCCGCCGCGGCCGTCCGCACCGCGTGCGCCCGCCTCGACGGCATGCCGCTGGGCGTCGAGCTGGCCGCCGCCTGGTCGGGCACCCTCACCCCGCAGGAGATCGTCGCCGGCCTGGACGACCGGTTCCGCCTGCTCATCCGCGGCCCGCACGGCGTGGCCGCCCGCCACCAGACGCTGGCGGCGTCCCTGGACTGGAGCCACGACCTGCTCGACGAGCCCGACCGCGTCCTGTTCCGCCGCCTGGCCGTCTTCCGCGGCGGCTTCACCGCCACCGCCGCCCGCGGCGTCGCGGGCCCCGACGTGCTCACCGGCCTGCGCCGCCTCGTCGACAAGTCGCTGCTCACCGCCGACACCCGGGGCGAGACCACCCGCTACCGCCTGCCGGAGACCGTCCGCGAGTACGCCGAGGCCAGGCTCGACGCCTCCGGTGAACGCGACGAGACCCGCGACCGCCACCTGGACACCTGCCTGGCCGCGGTCGAGGACGCCGCCCACCTCCTCGACGCGGACAAGGACACCTGGCACGCCCTGGTCGAGGTCGACCACGAGAACCACCGCGCCGCCGTCGAGCACGGCCTGACCGACGACCGGGGCCGCCGCCTCGCCGCCCACCTCGCCTGGTTCTGGCACTCCAGCCGCCGCGGCGCCGAGGGCCTGGACCTGCTGCGCCGCGCGGTCCGGGCGCACCCGGACGACCGGACCGCGTCCAGGGCGAGGCTCCTGGCCGGCCTGGCCCTGGTCGCCGACACCACCCGGTCGACCCCCGAGGACCGCGCCGCCGCCCGCACCGCCCTGGACATCGCCGACGAGGTCGGCGACCACCGCACCGCCTGCCTGGCACGCCAACTGGCGGCCCTGGACCTGCTGGGCCGCGACTTCACCCGGGCGGGCGCCCTGGCCGCCGAGGCGCACGAGATCGCCACCGCCGCCGACTACGGCTTCGGCCGCGACGGCGCCGACGCCCTGACCGGCATCCTCCACCACCTCCGCGACCGCCACGCCGAAGCCGTGCCGCTGCTCACCCGCGCCACCGCCGGCCTGGTCGCGCGCGGCGACCGGGGCGTGGCCGCCACCGCCCTGGGCTTCCTGGCCACCAGCGCGGCGGCCACCGGCGACCTCCGCGCCGCCAGGGCGTTCGCCGAACGCGCGGTGCGCGTGGCCGCCCCCCTGGCCGACTTCCACCGCGTCGGATCGGCGCACGCCGTGCTGGCCCTGGTCGAGGGCACGACCGGACGGCTGGACGAGGCGTGGGCGGTCCTGACCCCCGTCCTGCGCCTGGTCGAGGACGCGCCGGCACCCCCGTTCGTGCCGGGCCTGGTCGAGTGCGCGGGCCGCCTGCACCTGTGGGCGGGGGAGCCGGAACGGGCGCTGCGCGCCTACCGGCACGAGATGTCGGCCAGACCCCTCACCCCGCACGCCCGCATCGGCCTGGCCACCGCCCTGCACCGCACCGGCGACACCACCGCGGCCCGGCGGGAGGCGGCCGAGGTCCTGGACCTGGTGCGCGACCTGGGCATGCCCGGCCTCCACGCCGACGCCCTGCACCTGCGCGCCGAGCTGGCCGACCCCGGCGAACGCGAGGACCTGCACCACCGGGCACTGGCCATCCGCGCCGAACACGGCCTCGCCCCCGCGTGCGTGCACAGCCTGGAGGCCCTGGCCCACCCGGCCGCGGGCACGACCGCCGCCCGCCTCCTGGGCGCCTGCGACCGCGCCCGGCAGGACATGGGCCTCCCGCGCCCCGACGCCGGCCGGGACGACGACGCGTTCACCGAGGGCCGCGCCCTCCGGCTGGACGAGGCCATCGCCTGGATCCGCCGCTCACGGGGCACCAGGTCACGCCCGTCGAGCGGCTGGGACAGCCTCACCCCCGCCGAGCGCAGCGTGGTCGACCTGGCCGTGGCCGGCCTCACCAACCCCGACATCGGCAAGCGCCTGTTCATGAGCCGCGCGACGGTGAAGACCCACCTGTCCCACGTCTACGCCAAGCTCGGCGTGGCCAACCGCACCGAACTGGCCACCGCGGCCCGCCGCCACGCCTGACAGCGGCACCCGCCCCGCCACCCGCGGCGCCACCGGCCCAGCCCGACCCCGCCGCGCCCATCTCGACCCGGCCCGTCCGGCCCGGCCGCACCCATCTCGACCCGGCCCGTCCGGCCCGGCCGCACCCATCTCGACCCGGCCCGTCCGGCCCGGCTCAGCCCAGCGTGCCGGTGGCCAGCAACCCGCCGTCCACCCGCACCGTCTCCCCGGTGATCCACTCCGCCGCGTCGGACACCAGGAACGCCACCAACCGCGCCACGTCCTCCGGCGTCCCGAGCCGCTTCATCGGGTAGGCGGCCGCCGCGTCCTCCTCGCGCCCCGTGTACAGCGCCTCGGCGAACCGCGTCTTCACCACCGCCGGCGCCACCGCGTTCACCCGCACCTTCGGCCCCAGCTGCCAGGCCAGCTCCTCGGTCAACCGGATCAGCGCCGCCTTGCTCGCCCCGTAGGCGCCGATCGCCCCGGTGGACCGCAGCCCGCCCACCGACGCCACGTTCAGCACCGCCCCGCCGTGCTCGCCCATCCACGCCCGCCACGCGAGCTGCACGAACCCCAGCGCGGCCACCACGTTCGTGTCGAAGATCTTCCGCACCGCGTCCAGGTCGGCGTCCACCAGCGCCCCGAACACCGGGTTGATGCCGGTGTTGTTCACCAGCACGTCCAGCCGCCCGAACCGCTCCACCACCAGCCGCACGGCCTCCGCGCGGTCGTCGGCGCTGCCCGCGTTGCCCGGCACCGCCAGCACGCGGTCGGGCGACACGCCCGCGTCGTCGGCCAACCCGGCCGCCGCGGCGGCCAGCGCGTCCGCCTTGCGCCCGGTGATCGCCACCGACGCGCCCCGGCCGAGCAGCTCCCGCGCGATGCCCAGGCCGATGCCCCGGCTCGCGCCCGTGACCAGGGCGGCCTTGCCCGTGAACTCCGAAGTCATGGGCGGCAATCTATGCGCCTGCGCACA
The DNA here is from genome assembly GCF_009498035.1 of Saccharothrix syringae. Lineage (NCBI taxonomy): Bacteria > Bacillati > Actinomycetota > Actinomycetes > Pseudonocardiales > Pseudonocardiaceae > Saccharothrix > Saccharothrix syringae. Next base: position 8,561,428 of record NZ_CP034550.1, on the reverse strand, counting down.
TCCCCGTAATCCGGTGGCGGCGACCCCGTAGACTGGGGTGCGTGGTCGTCTTGATCGAGTAGGTAGCGCCCGAGCTGCGCCGTTGTCCTCGCACGACCACACCCCGGAGTCCCCGAAAAAGTGATCACCGCAACCGACCTGGAGTTGCGCGCCGGTTCGCGCATCCTGCTCTCCGGCGCCACCCTGCGCGTCCAGCCCGGCGACCGCATCGGCCTCGTCGGCCGCAACGGCGCCGGCAAGACCACCTCCCTGCGCGTCCTGGCCGGCGAGGGCCAGCCCTACGCGGGCGACGTCCGCCGCAGCGGCGAGCTGGGCTACCTGCCCCAGGACCCGCGCGAGGGCGACCTGTCGGTCATCGCCAAGGACCGCGTCCTGTCCGCCCGCGGCCTGGACCAGCTCCTGCGCGACATGGAGAAGATGCAGTCGGTCATGGCCGAGCTGGCCGACGACGACGAGCTGCAGGGCGCGGTGCGCAAGTACGGCCGCCTCGAAGAGCGGTTCGCCGCGCTCGGCGGCTACGCGGCCGAGAGCGAGGCCGCCCGCATCTGCACCAACCTCGGCCTGCCCGACCGCGTGCTGGCCCAGCCGCTGCGCACCCTGTCCGGCGGCCAGCGCCGCCGCGTCGAGCTGGCCCGCATCCTGTTCGCCGCCTCCGAGGCGGGCGTCGGCGCCAAGTCCAGCACCATCCTGCTCATCGACGAGCCCACCAACCACCTCGACGCCGACTCCATCGCCTGGCTGCGCGGGTTCCTCAAGTCCCACGACGGCGGCCTGGTCGTGATCAGCCACGACGTCGAGCTGCTCGACGACGTGGTCAACAAGGTGTGGTTCCTCGACGCCACCCGCGGCGAGGTCGACGTCTACAACATGGGCTGGAAGAAGTACCTCGAAGCCCGCGCCGCCGACGAGAAGCGCCGCCGCCGCGAACGCGCCAACGCCGAGAAGAAGGCCGGCGCGCTCATGGCGCAGGCCGACAAGATGCGCGCCAAGGCCACCAAGGCCGTCGCCGCGCAGAACATGGCCCGCCGCGCCGAGAAGCTGCTCGCGGGCCTGGAGGAGACCCGCCAGGCCGACAAGGTCGCCAAGATCCGCTTCCCGCAGCCCGCGCCGTGCGGCAAGACCCCGCTGACCGCCGAGGGCCTGAGCAAGACCTACGGCTCGCTGGAGGTGTTCAGCGGCGTCGACCTCGCCATCGACCGCGGGTCGCGCGTGGTGATCCTCGGCCTCAACGGCGCCGGCAAGACCACCCTGCTCCGCCTGATCGGCTCGATGGAGCGCCCCGACAGCGGCGAGGTCGTCAAGGGCCACGGCCTCAAGCTCGGCTACTTCGCCCAGGAGCACGAGACGCTCGACCACCAGGCCAGCGTCTGGCAGAACATCCGCCACGCCGCCCCGGACGTCCCCGAGCAGCAGCTGCGGTCGCTGCTGGGCACGTTCCTGTTCAGCGGCGAGCAGCTCGACCAGCCCGCGGGCACCCTCTCCGGCGGCGAGAAGACCAGGCTGGCGCTCGCCGGGCTGGTGTCGAGCGCGGCCAACGTGCTGCTGCTCGACGAGCCGACCAACAACCTCGACCCGGCCAGCCGTGAGCAGGTGCTCGACGCGCTGCGCCGCTACGAGGGCGCCGTCGTGCTCGTCACCCACGACCCCGGGGCCGTCGAGGCCCTTGAGCCCGAGCGGGTGATCCTGCTGCCCGACGGGACCGAGGACCACTGGTCCGCGGAGTACCTGGAACTCGTGCAATTGGCCTGAGGCAAGGTTTTCCCGCTTCAAACCCGCAAAGTGAGCGATGATCGGCTCCCCGTGGTCGACCGACCGCTCGCCGATCATTTCGCTTGATCACCTGGCGTTCTTGGTCGTCGTGTTCGATCATTGCGACGACAGGGGCTTTCGAAGGCCCGACCTGCTGTCTACGGAAGGCGGGACAAGGTGGCTGACCTGAAGAAGGGCGCCCGCATCACCGGCGCCACGCGGGACAAGCTGGCCGCTGACCTGAAGAAGAAGTACGAAAAGGGCGCGAGCATCCGGGCGTTGGCCGAGTCCACCGGGCGCTCCTACGGCTTCGTGCACCGGGTGCTCAGCGAATCCGGTGTGCAGCTGCGCGGTCGCGGTGGCGCCACCCGCACGAAGAAGAAGTAAGCTACCCTCCGGTAACACCGGGGTGCCGAGGAGAGACGGCGCCCGCCAGACACCGGAGGTTCACGCATGTCGGCACCGACCGCCATCGACGCCGGCCTGCTGGAACGCGGAGGCGTGCGGCTCGAAGTCGCCGGGGCGCGCGCGACGATCACGCTCGACCGGCCCGACGTGCTCAACGCACAGACGCCGTCCACCTGGGCGGCGTTGCGGACGATCGGCGAGCAGCTGGACCCGGACGTCCGCGTGGTGGTCGTCCGGGGCTCCGGTCGTGCCTTCTCCGCGGGCCTCGACCGGCGCATGTTCACCGGTGGGCAGGTGGCGGGCGAACCGGGGCTGGCCGAGATCACCGCGCGGGGCCCCGAAGCCGGCGCCGAGCTGATCGCGGAGTTCCAAGAGGGCTTCCGCTGGCTGCGCGACCCGGCGAGGGTGACCGTGGCCGCGGTGCGCGGGCACGCCATCGGCGCGGGCTTCCAGTTGGCCCTGGCGTGCGACCTCCGCGTGGCAGCCGACGACGCCCTCTTCAGCATGGCCGAAACCTCCCTGGGCCTGGTCCCCGACCTGGGCGGCACCCTGCCGCTGGTCAGGCTCGTCGGCTACGCGAGGGCAGCCGAGATCTGCCTGACCGGCCGCCGCGTCGGCGCGGAGGAGGCGCTACGCATCGGCCTGGTGAACAACGTCGCAGCAGGCGACGCCCTGGACGCGGCAGTGGACGACCTGGTCACCCAACTCCTCCGCCCCCTGCCAGGCGCGGTGCGCGAAACCCTGGCACTCCTGACCGCGGCAGCCGACGGGGCGACGGAGGAGGAGCAGTTGCTCGCCGAGCGCACCGCCCAGCTCCGCAGGCTCGCCGAACTGGCAGCCCTGGCACGTCCGCAGTCCTGACCAGGCGTTTTGCTGGCGGCCACCTACACGATCGGGTGATCATCGCCCGAAAATGTACGGAAACGGCGTCCCCGATCATCGGTTGAGAGAAGATCGAGACGCCGAGACCACCCAGCACGCCACCCCACCAGCCTCCGCACCCACCCCCTGCGACCCGAGGCCCCGGCAGCCCAGACCCCCACGACCCGGGAACCCCTGCAGCCCGCACCCACTGCAGGCCGCACGGCCCGCCCGCACCGCTAGCCCGCCCGCCCCTGCCTGCGCCCCCACCGGCCGCGCCTGCACCGGCCGCGCCTGCACCGGCCGCGCCTGCACCGGCCGCGCCTGCACCGGCCGCGCCTGCACCGCCACCGTGCCGCGCCCCCACCGCGCCGCGCCTGCACCGCCCACCCGCGCCCCTCGCAGGCAGTTCACCACCGAACGCGCCGAACCCGGAGGCCGAAACCGGGAAGCCTGCGCCCACCACCCGCGTTCCTGTCTGTCGTGGACGGATCCTGGGCTTTGATGCGCAGCGCGATGCGGGCTTCCGACGCGCCCACGGGGGTACGCCCCGGCACGTTCCGCCGAGTGCTGGGCTTCGCCAGCCCGCACCGGACCAAGCTGGTGCTGTTCCTGCTGCTCCCAGTCGTCTCGGCGGTCCTGGCGGTGAGCACCCCGGTGCTCGCCGGCCAGGTGGTGGACGCGATCGTCGAGGGCCGCGGCACGTCGGTCGTGGTGTGGCTGGCGGTCGCGATCGCCGGGATCGCGGTCGTCGACGCGGGCCTCGGCCTGGTCGAGCGCTGGCAGTCGGCGCGCATCGGCGAGGGCCTGATCTACGACCTGCGCCGCGCGGTGTTCGAGCACGTCCAGCGCATGCCGGTCGCCTTCTTCACCCGCACCCGCACCGGCGCGCTCGTGAGCCGCCTGAACAACGACGTGATCGGCGCCCAGCGGGCGTTCACGTCCACCCTTTCGGGTGTAGTGACCAATGTCATCCAGTTGGGTCTCTCGCTCGGCGTGATGTTCACACTTTCGTGGCAAGTCACGGCGCTGGCGCTCCTCCTGCTCCCGATCTTCGTCCTGCCCGCCCGCCGCATGGGCGTCCGGATGGCCGACCTCCAGCGCGAGGCCGCGACCCTCAACGCGGGCATGACCACCCAGATGACCGAGCGCTTCTCCGCCCCCGGCGCGACCCTGGTCAAGCTCTTCGGCCGCCCCCGCACCGAGGTCGCCGAGTTCGCCGCCCGGGCCGCCCGGGTCCGCGACATCGGCGTCCGCACCGCCATGGCCACCCGCTGGTTCATGACCGGCCTGACCCTGGTGTCCGCCCTGGCCCAGGCCCTCGTCTACGGCCTCGGCGGCTACCTCGCCCTGACCGGCCACCTCGCCGCGGGCACCGTGGTCTCGCTGGCCCTGCTCCTGACCCGCCTCTACACGCCCCTGACCGCCCTGGCCAACGCGCGCGTCGACGTCATGACCGCCCTGGTTTCCTTCGAACGTGTCTTCGAGGTGCTGGACCTCGAACCCATGATCACTGAGAAGAGTGACGCCCGTCAGGTGCCGGATGGCCCCGTAAGTGTCGAGTTCGACAACGTCCGGTTCGCCTACCCCTCACCCGACAAGGTGTCCCTCGCCTCCCTGGAGAACGTGTCCACCCTGGACGCGCGCGGCGGCGAGGAGGTCCTGCACGGCATCACCTTCCGCGCCGAACCCGGCCAGCTCGTCGCGCTCGTCGGCTCGTCCGGCGCGGGCAAGTCCACCATCGCCTCGCTGGTGCCCCGCCTCTACGACGTCGACGAGGGCGCCGTCCGGCTGTCCGGCGCGGACGTCCGCGACCTCACCTCCGACTCCATCCGCCGGACCGTCGGCGTCGTGACCCAGGACGGCCACCTCTTCCACGACACCATCCGCGCCAACCTCACCTACCCGCGCCCCGAGGCCACCGAGGACGAGATCCGCGACGCCCTGCGCCGCGCCCGCCTCGACCAGCTCGTCGAGTCCCTGCCCGACGGACTCGACACGATCGTGGGAGAACGCGGCTACCGCCTCTCCGGCGGCGAACGCCAGCGCCTCACCATCGCCCGCCTGCTGCTCGCCCAGCCGAGGGTCGTCATCCTCGACGAGGCGACCGCCCACCTGGACTCCGAGTCCGAGGCCGCCGTGCAGGCCGCGCTCACCGAAGCCCTCGCCGGCCGCACCGCGCTGGTCATCGCCCACCGCCTGTCCACGATCCGCGCGGCCGATCAGATCCTGGTCGTCGAGGACGGGCGCGTCGTCGAACGCGGCACCCACGCCGAGCTGCTCAACGCCGACGGCCGCTACGCCGAGCTGCACCGGACGCAGTTCGACGAGGCCCCCGTCTAGAGCCCGGCCAGGAACGTCGCGGTCGCCGACACCGCCACCTTCGACGACCCGCCGTTCACCACCAGCACGGCGAACGCCAGGTCACCCCGGTAGCCGATGAACCACCCGTGCGCCCGCGCGCCGTCGCCGAACTGGGCCGTGCCGGTCTTGCCGCGCACGCCGGACCCGGCCAGCTCCCGCGCCGTGCCGCCGGTCACCACCTCGTCCATCATCGACCGCAGCGCCGGGACGACCCCGGCGGGCGGCGCGGCAGGCGCCTGCTCCGGCGTCGGCCTCTCGCGGACGAGCTGCGGCACCGGCGTCCGGCCGTTCGCCACGGTCGCCGCCGCCAGCGCCATGCCGAACGGCGTGACCAGCACGTCGCCCTGCCCGATGCCCGCCTCGACCCGCTCCGGCACCGACTCCGCGGGCGGGACCTTGCCCGTGTTCGTGGTGATGCCCGCGACGGTGAAGTCCGACATCAGCCCGAAGTGCGCGGCGGCGTCGGGCAGCGCGTTCGCCGGCAGGTCGGCCGCCAGCCTGCTGAAGCTCGTGTTGCACGACGCCGCGAACGCCCGGTGCAGCGGCACCGAGCCGAGGTCGAACGAGTCCTCGTTGGTGATCCGCCGCGTGCCGATGGTGGCCTCGCCGGGGCACTCGACCGGCGTGTCCGGCCCCACCGAACCGCCGGCCATCGCCGCCGCCGCGGTCACCACCTTGAACGTCGACCCCGGCTCGAACAGGTTCTCCAGCGCGATGCGCCCGATGCCGTCGGCGGGGGCGTTCTGCGCCACCGCGAGGATCTCGCCGGTCGAGGGCTGCAACGCCACCAGCGCGGCCGCCTGCCCGACCCCGTCCACCGCGGCCTGCGCGGCGGCCTGCACCGCCGGGTCGAGGGTGACCGTCACCGACCGCTTGACCTCGCCCTTGTTCTCCAGCAGCACCGACACCGGCGCGCCCGCCGCGTCGACCACGGCGACCCGCGAGCCGGGGACGCCGGACAGCGAGCCCACCGCCTGCCGCACGGTGCCCATCACCACCGGCGCGAAGCCCGGCGCCACCGGCGCGCCGGTGCGGTCGAGCAGCGCGCCGTCGCCGGTCGTGGTGGAGTAGGCCAGGCCCTGGCCCTCCCCGAGCTGCGGGTGCAGGGCGGTGGGCGACCAGTGCACGCGCCACTCGTCACCGACCCGGCGCACCTCGAACCGGGTCCGGTAGGCGAGGACCTTGAGGTCGGGCAGGGTCCACGTGACGTCCGCGTCGACCTCGACCGACGTCGCGCCCTCCGGCACGGCGGGCGAGGTGAGCCGCGCCTGGTACCTCGCCCCCGACATGCCCTGCTTCGTCCTGGTGATCGCCGCGTTCGCCGCCTCGGCGGCGTCGGTCGCGGCGGCCGCGCGCGTCGCGTCGCCGTCCCGCAGCGCGGCCACGAACTCCTGCGCCACGACGCCCGGTGAGGCCGGTTCGGGCTGCCGGGCCACCGTGGGCGCCGGTTCACCCGCCGACCACAGCACCACCGCGCCCGCCACGATCACCGCGATCGCGGCGGTGCCCCCACCGGCCATCACCCAGCGCTTCGTCCTCTTGTTCACATTTCCCCCCTCGCTGTCCGGAGATTAATCCGAACGTGTGGAGGATTCGTGAACGTCAGCCGAGCTGCGGCACCCGCGTCTGGTACTTCCGCAGCAGCTCGGCGTTGGCCTGGTCGCCGCCCTCGACGTTCGCGCTGCGCCACAGCGGCAGCCCGATCCCGGCCTCGGCCGCCTTGTCGAACAGGCGCACCATCAGCAGGTTCCACAGGAACGTCGTGGCCAGCGTGGACACCGCGGCGGTGACCGGGTTGCCCGCCGGGTACGTCGCGTCACCCGGCGGGACCAGGTTGTCCAGCACCACGGTCGCGCTCTCCGCCAGCGTCGTGCCGGCCCGCCGCGGCGCCAACGCGCTGGCGGCCACCGACGTCACCGCCACCACCGGGCACCCGGCACCGGCAGCGAGCACCGCCAACTCGACCGGGTACGGATTTACCCCGGACGTGGAAAAGACGAACAACACGTCGTGAGCGGCCAACCCCGCCTCCCGCAGCACCTCGGCGGCCAGCCCGGACCGCCGCTCGGCCGCCGTGCTGCTCACCGCGCCGTGCATCGGCAGCAGCTCGGGGTGGTAGATCGGGCGCACGCACGCCAGGCCGCCCGCGCGGTAGAAGGTCTCGGCGACCGCGGCGAGCGAGTGGCCCGCCCCCGCCGCGAGCACCAGGCCGTCCGCGCGGACGCTGGCCAGCACCAGCTCGGCCACGTCGTCGAGGGCGCCCGCGTTCTGCTGCTCCACCCTGGTCAGGTGGTTGCGCACGACGTCGCCGTAGTCGGATCCGGTCACGGTCTCGGTCGCCATGCGTCGCCCTCCAATGGTCTACACCAAATGTGTGCCCGCCAGTCCTACCGGATCGTCCCATCACCCGCCAGGGTGTTGACCACCGAACAGCCCGCGTGTTCAATCGAACAAGATGGACGTCGTCTGGCGGCACGAAGCGATCCTGGAACGCCTGCGCGGAGGCGAACGGGTCCCCGTCGGCACGCTCGCGGCACTGGTCGGCGCCTCCGAGATGACCGTGCGGCGCGACTTGGACGTGCTCGAACGCGACGGCCTGGTGCGGCGCGTGCGCGGCGCGGCGGTGGGCATGCTGACGGGGGAGGAGACGCCTTACGCGGCGCGGTCGCGCCAGCGGCTGGCGGTCAAGCGGCGCATCGCCGCCGCCGTCGCGAACCTGCTCGACGACGGTGAGACGGTCGTGCTCGACAGCGGCAGCACCGCCGTCGAGGTGGCGCGCGAGCTCATCGACCGCCGGCTGACCGTCCTGCCCCTGTCCCTGCACGCGGTGGACGTCCTCCGCAACGCCCCCCACGTGCGGCTCGTCCTACCGGGCGGCGACACACGACCGGGTGAACTCGCCTTCGGCGGCCCGCTGACCGAGCACGCGTTCGAGGTGATGCGCTTCGACACCATGGTGCTCGGTAGCTGCGGCCTGACCACCCGCGACGGCGTGTCGGCGCACGACCTGACCGAGGGCGCGGTGAAGAGGGCCGCGATCCGGGCGTCGGCACGCGTGATCGCGGCGATCGACAGCTCGAAGTTCGGGCGCACCGCCTTCGGCCGGGTGTGCCCGGTGGGCGACGTCGACGTGCTGGTCACCGACGCGAGCGCCCCCGCCGACGAACTGCACCGCCTGCGGGACGCCGGGGTCGAGGTGCGCCTCGTCTGACCCGGTCCGCAGGGCTCGGCCGACCTCGTCCGCGGGAGGGCGCTATCCCGGCCGACCCGGCTCCGGACGCGCCGCCTCGCCCGCCGACTCGCGCTCGCTTCGCCTCACCCGCCAAGTCCTCACGCGAGCCCGTCTGCCGGGCCCGCGCAGGTGTCTCATCCGCCCTGGCCCACGCCCGCCCCGTCCGGCTGGCCCTGGAACACCTCGCGCCTCGTCCCGCCAACCCTCACGTCGCGTCCGGCTGACCCCCGCGTTGCCCGGTCCGACCAAGCCCCGCGTCGCCTGGTCCGCCGAGCTTCGGGCCGCCTCGTCCGGCCAGGTCTCCGGGGTGCCGCCTCACCTGCCGTCCTGCGTGCTGCCCTGCTCGTACTGTTGCCCGCCGCCGACGGGTGTGGTTCCGGGGGCGGCGTGCCGTGGTGGTCGCGGTTCCTCTTGATTCACCGATGATCGGGGACGCCGTTTTCGTACATTTTCCGGCGATGATCACCCCATCGTGTGACCCGGTTCCGACCGCGACCTTCGTGCCGGGCCCAGCCCGCGACCAGCCGGAACCAGGTACGCGATCATGGTAGCCGGTACCGGGGCTCCACGGCCGGCAAGGGCTTCTCCGGCAGGTTCGCGTGCGCCTTGGACATGAAGTCGAACCACGTCCGCGCCGGCAGCGTGCCGCCGTAGATGTCGCCTTCCTCGCAGAGCCGCGGGGGGCCGCCGTTCACGCAGATGCCCTTCGGCGTGGTCCCGTCGTTGAAGACCTGCACCGCGCCGGCGTAGTCGGGCGTCGCCCCGAGGTACGCGGCCGACTTGTACTCCTCGGTCGTCCCGGTCTTGCCCAGCGCCGGCCGCGTCCAGTTGAACTGCTTGGCCGCCGCCGCCGCGGTGCCGCGTTCCTGGTCGTCCTCGCTCAACCCCACCACCATCGCGTTCGCCAGCGCCTCCTCGACCACCTGCTCGCACGGCGGCTCCTCCGCCCGCACCTCCTTGCCGTACCGGTCGGTGATCCTGCGGATCGGGGTGGGCCGGCACCACGACCCGCCCGAGGCCAGGGTCGCGGCCACGTTGGCGAGCTCCAGCGTGCTCGTCGGCGCGGGGCCCAGCGTGAACGACGCGTTGCCCGCCGACTTGTAGAAGTCGGCCTGCGACACCCTCAGGTCCTGGCGCTCGGCCGACGGGTCGGGTTGCACGCCCGCGATGTTCGTCGACATCGTCTCGCGCATCCCCAGCCTGGAGGCCATGTCGACCACCGCGTCCAGGCCGACCTTCTCCTCCAGGATGACGAACCCCGTGTTCGGCGACGTCGCCAGCGCGTGCTTCAACGTCATCTGCGGCGGGTAGGAGCTGTCGTGGTTGGACAGGCAGTACCAGTACGTCGCCTGCTCGCCGGTCGACGGGCACGACGGGGCGCCGCCGCGGAACACCCTCGACACGTACGAGTTGGGCGTCTGGATCACCGTCTCGATGCCCATGCCCTTCTCCAGCGCGGCCGCCGCGGTGAACACCTTGTACACCGAGCCGGCGCCGAACTTGTTCTCGACGGCCGACGGCAGGTCGAACTGGGTCTGGAACTCCTCCTTCTTCAGCCCGTAGTCGCGGCTGGCGACCAGGGCCACCACCTCGTGCCGGTCGCGGCCCGGCTTGACCACGGCCGCGGTGTTGGCGATGCCGGGCGTCGTCTTCGGCACCTGCGCCTCGGCGGCCTGCTTGGCCTGCTGGGTGAGGGTGCGGTCGAGGGTCGTCTCGATGGTGTAGCCGCCGGTCTTCAGCTGGTCGAGGTCGAAGCCGTTCTCGGTCAGGTAGTTGACCACGTAGGAGCAGAAGAACCCGACCTCCGGCCCCGAGCCGACGCACCCGGTGGGCAGCGGCCGCACCGGCGTGGCCAGGCCCAGCGGTTCCCGCTTGTAGACCTCGGCCTGCTCGGGCGAGAGCTTGTTGTTGGCGACCATCAGGTCGATCACCACGTTGCGCCGGTCGACCGCCTTGTCGGGCCGCGCCTCGGGGTCGAGGAACGTCGGGCTGTTGACCATCCCGGCGAGCATCGCGGCCTGTGGCACGGTCAGCCGGTCGGGCGTGGTCTCGAAGTACGCCTGGGACGCCGCGGCGATGCCGTAGATGGTGCCGCCGAACGGCACGACGTCCAGGTAGCGGGTCAGGATCTCGTCCTTGGTCAGCTGCGACTCGACGTGCATGGCGATCCGCGCCTCGCGCAGCTTGCGGGCGAGCGTCTGCTCCTGCGCCTTGACCTGCCCGCCCTTGTCGTCGCGCTCCAGCACGTGCACGAGGTGGTTCTTCACGTACTGCTGGGTGATCGTGGAGGCGCCCTGGACGGAGCCGGACGACTGGTTGCGCATCGCGGCCCGCAGGGTGGCCAGCCAGTCCACGCCGTTGTGCTCGTAGAACCGCCGGTCCTCGGCGGAGATCAGCGCGTCCTTCATGACCTGCGCGACCTTGTCCGACGGCGTGAGCACGCGGTACTGGTCGTAGAGGTAGGCGAACGGCACGCCGTCCTTGTCGGTGATCGTCGACATCAGCGGTGGGGGCGTGTTGACCAGGCTCACGGAGGTCGCCGCCACCTGGTCGCCCATCCGGTTGGACACCAGGCCCGCCGCCCCGACGACCGGCAGCGCGAGCCCGGCCAGCAGCAGCCCGGCCACCAGGCACAGACCGGCGAGTTTCGCGATGCAATCCGACCTACGCATGCCCTGGAGGTGGGCCCCGGTCGACCGCGGAAAACGCGGCGGCCGGGAGGTTCACCGCAAGGTCTCGACAATTGCCCGCCGGCGTTTAACCGGACGGAGTTCACTCGTTGGTGGAATGCATTCACGCTGCGTCGCAGCGCGTGGCCGCGGCGCTCGCCAGGTCGGCGGCGTGGCGCATCGCGGCGGCGTGCAGCGCGGTCAGCGACAACGCGTCCGCCTCCGCGGCCGGGTCGCCCTCGGTCGGTTCCAGGCGGGTTTCCGCGGTCTCGTAGACCACGCACTCCGCGGCCACGCTCAGCCGGCGCGCCAGGAACGCCACCGCCCGCATCAGCCGCTCGGCCTCGTCCTGGGTGATCGGCACGACCCGCGGCGGGTCGTCGTCCCCGGCGTCGGGCCCGGTCCGCCTCGCGCGGCAGGCCAGGGCCCGGTCCCACAGCCCGGCCGCCTCGTGCAGCGACTCGATGAACGGCTCCCAGTCGACTCCCGTCGTGGACATGGCTCCCTCACCTTCAGCGGGTCACCCCGGTCGTGGAGTGCCCTGGGAGGTGGCACCTCATGCGTCCGTTTCCCCATCGGGTGGAAAATAGCGCCACTCTCCGCGTCGACGATCACCGAACGTGCCAGTAAAGTGCCTACTCGTCATTCGTACGAGTGGCATTTTTTGTTTCGTGTTGCAATCGTTCCGACCGGTGGTAGCCGGAGCCCAGTGACGTCCTCCGGCGCCGGTGACGGTGCGGAGGCGAGAGGTCCCGTGCTTTTCCAGGGAGGAATGACCCATGGCCGCGCAACCCCGGACCCGGAAGTGGGCGGTCCGCGTCGCCGCCGCCGCCCTCGCGGTCGGCTGCCTGGCGGCGCCCGACGTGACCGCCTCGCCGATGAGGCCCGACGGCGACCGCCTCGCGGGCGCCCAGGTCGCCCGGGAGGGCGACCAGGCCGCCGGCTCGCAGATCGCCCTGCACGAGCCCGGGCAGCCGGTCGCCGCGTCCGAGCTGCAGACCACCGGGCCCACCGTCGCCGGCATGGACGTGAGCAGCCACCAGGGCGACGTGGACTGGCAGCACTGGTGGGACCAGGGCATGCGGTTCGCCTACGTCAAGGCCACCGAGGGCACCGACTACCGCAACCCCTACTACGACCAGCAGTACCACGGCTCCGCGGCCGTCGGCATGATCCGCGGCGCCTACCACTTCGCGCTGCCCGACCGGTCCGACGGCGCCACGCAGGCCAACCACTTCGTCGACAACGGCGGCGGCTGGTCGCCCGACGGCATCACGCTGCCCGGCGCGCTGGACGTCGAGTACAACCCGTACGGCGAGGACACCTGCTACGGCCTCACGCCCGACGCCATGGTCGAGTGGATCCGGCAGTTCGCCGAGACCTACCAGGCCCGCACCGGCCGCTGGCCGGTCGTCTACACCTCCACCCTGTGGTGGGACCGGTGCACCGGCCTCGCCGGCGACTTCACCGACACCAGCCCGGTGTGGGTGGCCCGGTACGCGGCGGAGATCGGGCCGCTGCCGCACCGCTGGGCGGTGCACTCGATCTGGCAGCACAGCTCGGCACCGATCGACCAGAACGTGTTCAACGGCACCGCGGACGACCTCGCGGCGCTGGCCAGGGGCTGACCCCGGCCCGGAGGAGGGTGGCGTCCATGCACGACGACCGGTTCCACATCCGGTGGCGCGGCTACGACCGGCGGGAGGTGGACGCCGAACTGGCCCGGCTGCGCGACGAGGTCGAGGTGCTGCGGGTCGACCGGGACGCCGCCGTCGCCACCGCCGAGGACCTGGTCCGCGAGCTGGAGGACGCGCGCAGCGAGCTGGGCGAGTACCGGGTGCTGCACGCCGGCTACTCCAAGGACAACGCCGTGTCCGGCTGCATCCGCTACCTGATGCACGTGGCCAGGCAGAAGGCGGACGCCTTCGAGAGCGACGCCCGCGAGCGCAGCGAGCAGATGCTCAGGCAGGCCGAGGAGGTGGCGCGCAGGCAGGCGGTGCTGCTCGACCAGACCGAGCAGGAGACGCAGCGCCGCCTGGCCGAGGCCGAGCAGCGGGCCCGGGAGATCGTCGCGGCGGCGAGGGCCGGGGCGGCCGCGCCCGGCCGGTGGGAACCGCCGGACGTGCCGGGGCCGCGGATCGTCTCGGGCCCGATGCAGGTCGTGCCGCCCGACGCGCAGCCGCTGGAGGTCGTGCCGCCGGACGCGCAGCCGTTGCAGGTCGTGCCGCCCGAGACCCGGCCGTTCGGCATCGACCCCCTGCAGGCCGACTCCCTGCAGGCCGACCCCCTGCAAGCCGAACCGCGGGGCCAGTGACCCCCGTCAGCCCAGGTCCCCGGGCCGGTCCACGTCCGCGCCGTCGGCCACGTCCCCGCACGGCACGTCGACCGCCCCGCGCGCCCGCAGGTAGTCCCGCGCACCGGCGTCCCCCACGGCCGCCGCCGACACCCCCGCCCAGTGGTCGGCGCCGATCAGCACCGGGTGCCCGGGCACACCCGAGTAGGAGGCGCGGGCCAGCGCCGCGGCGGACGCGAGCGCCACGAAGCGCCCGACGGCCGCCGCGGTCACGCCCGGCGTGTCCACCGGCAGCACGACCACCGCGTCCGCGCCGGCCAGCGCGCCGAGGCCCGCGCGCAGCGACGACCCCATGCCCGAGGCCCAGTCGGGGTTGTCCACCACGAGGCAGCCCGCCGGCACCAGGGCGCGCGCGTCCGCCGCGGCCGCCCCCAACACCACGGCGACCGGCGAGCACCCGGCGTCGCGCAGCACCCCCGCGGCGTGCTCGACCCAGCGCACGCCGCGGTGCGACACCAGCGCCTTGGGCCGGCCGAACCGGCGCCCGGCACCGGCGGCCAGCACCAACCCCGCGACCCGCACGGGGTCAGACTAGGGCGCGGTGGCCCTTCAGCTCGGCCCGCCCGGCCACCGACAACTTGCGGTACACCCTGGTCAGGTGCTGCTCGACCGTGCTCACGGTGATGTGCAGGCGGGTGGCGATCGCCCGGTTGCTGTGGCCCAACGCGGCGAGGGTCGCGACCCTGCGCTCCGAGTAGGTCAACTCCGTCATACGCGAGAACACGTGCGGGGACCCGCGTGCGGTTCAACCCTCAGCGCAGATGTTCCAAAAGGAGCGCGGTGAGCGCTTCCGGCGCCTCCTCCGGCACCCAGTGCGACACGTCCTCCAGCATCTCGAACCGGTACGGCCCGACGACCCAGTCGCCGGTGGCCAGCGCCGCGGTCGAGCCGAACGCCACGTCCTCGGTGCTCCACACGTACATGGTGGGCACGGACACCTTCCCGGCCTTGCCGCCCGGCCGGCCCGCGCGGTACCAGTTCAGCGCCGCGGTCAGCGCGCCCGGCTCGGACAGCCGCCGCACGTACTCGTCGACCCGGCTGGGCGGCACCCGGAACTCGAACATGCGCCGCAGCGCCGCGCCGTCGTCGGCCAGCATCCGCTTCTCGGTGCCGCTGCCGCGCCACTCGGTCATGTAGCCCGAGCGCAGGTGCTGGTCCTCGTCGGTGCGCACCGCGTCGGCGAACGCGCCGGGGTGCGGCGTGGACACCACGGCCAGCTTCCGCAGCCGCCCGGGGTGCTCCGCCGCGGTCCACCACGCCACCGCGCCGCCCCAGTCGTGGCCGACCAGGTCGAACGCCGACCAGCCGAACGAGTCCGCCACCGCCAGCACGTCCCCGACCAGGGCCTCCACCCCGTACTCGGCGGCCCGCTCGGGCCGCACGCCGGGGGAGTAGCCGCGCTGGTCGAACGCCACCGCCCGGAACCCCGCGCGGCCGAGCACCGCGACCTGGTGCTCCCACTCGACGGCCGCCTCCGGGAAGCCGTGCAGGAACAACACCGGGCGGCCGTCCTCCGGGCCCGCCGCGATCGCGTCGAAGACGCCCTCGTCCGTCGGCACGCCGATCTGCTCGATCACTGTGTCCTCGACCCCGTCCGCTCCCCGGTCCACCCCGCTGCGCCGCACATTCTCCACCCCTCCGCCGCGCGCCCGGACCACCGGTTCGCGGCAACGCGGGAAACCCCCGGCGGTGCCACCATGGACGGGCGCCGCCCGCCGGGCGAGCACCGGCGGCGGCGGCGAGTGCCGGCAGTCCCGAGGAGTGGTGGATGAGCACCGTGGACCTGCCCCGCCCCGGCGCCTGGCCCGGGCTGTGGGACCCGCCCCGCTCGCCGTGGCGGGCCCGCGCCGCCGAGGCGCTGTTCCGCCGCGCCGCGCGCACCCTGCCCGTCCGCGTGCTGCTGCCCGACGGCCGCAGGCTCGGCGCGGGCGGCCCGGGCGCGCCGGTCATGCTCCTGCACCGGCCCGAGGCGTTCTTCCACCGGCTCGGCGCGGACGCCAAGATCGGATTCGGCGAGGCGTACATGACCGGCGACTGGACCTCGCCCGACCTCGCCGAGCTGCTGACCGCGTTCGCCGCCCGGCTCACCGGGCTGGTGCCGCCGGTGCTCCAGCCGCTGCGCCGCTGGGTCGAGCGCCGCCAGCCCGCCGCCGAGCGCAACGACCCGGCGGGCGCGCGCCGCAACGTCCAGCGGCACTACGACCTGTCCAACGACCTGTTCCGGGTGTTCCTCGACGAGACCATGACCTACTCGTCGGCGTGGTTCGCCACCCCCGACCAGCCCCTGGCCGACGCGCAGATGCGCAAGGTCGACGGCGTGCTCGACTACGCGGGCGTGCGGTCGGGCACCCGGCTGCTGGAGATCGGCACCGGGTGGGGCGCGCTGGCCGTGCGGGCCGCGCGGCGCGGCGCGGAGGTCACCACGCTGACCCTGTCGGCCGAGCAGAAGGCGCTGGCCGAGCGGCGGGCGCGCGAGGCGGGCGTGGCCGACCGCGTCACCGTGCACCTGCGCGACTACCGCGAGGAGCGCGGCCGGTACGACGCCGCGGTGTCGGTGGAGATGATCGAGGCCGTCGGCGCCGAGTACTGGCCCGCCTACTTCGCCGCGGTCGACCGGTCACTCGTGCCCGGCGGCCGGTTCGGGCTCCAGGCCATCACCATGCCCCACGACCGGATGCTGGCCACCGCCGCCGGGTACACGTGGTTCCACAAGTACATCTTCCCCGGCGGCCTGATCCCGTCCGTGCGCGCGATCGAGGACACCGCGCGCGACCGCACGGCGCTGCGCGTGACCGACAGCCGGGCGTTCGGCCGGGACTACGCCGAGACCCTGCGCCGGTGGCGGGAGGCGTTCCTGCGGCGGTGGGACGAGGTCGCCGCGCTCGGCTTCGACGCCACGTTCAAGCGGATGTGGGAGTTCTACCTGGCCTACTCGGAGGCGGGGTTCCGGGTGGGCTACTTGGACGTGCGGCAGTTCGCCTTCGCGAAGTAACGGGCTGCGCCACTGGGCCGTTCGGCTCATATCCTCCCTCGGACGGGTGTTCTTCGCGCCGGGTGGTCCCGGATCGTGGTCAGCTTTGGCGGATCCCGTATCAGGAGCCCCGCTGCGCGCTCCTCATCAGTGAGCCGGGGTGGGCCGGGAGGTACAGCAGCGTGAGGAGGTCGCCGGATGGTGCATCACGCATCCGCGCGAGCTGACGACGAGGTCGTGGTCGGGGCGCCCGACCGGCCCGGGGTCCGGCTGGTGGCGGGTGGGGCGCCGCCGCACCGCACCTCCCGGTGGCTCGCCGAGGCCGAGCTGTCCGAACTGGTGGACGCCGCCCTGCTGGGCGACCCGCGCGCGGTCGAGCAGCTGCTCGCCCGCATCCAGCCGCTCGTGCTGCGGTACTGCCGCGCGCGCGTGGGCACCCGCGAGCGCACCCTGGTCTCGGCCGACGACATCGCCCAGGAGGTGTGCCTGGCCGTCGTCTCGGCGCTGGGCAGGTACCAGTACGAGCCCGGGTCGTTCCTGGCGTTCGTGTACGGCATCGCCGCCCACAAGGTCGCCGACGCGCGCAGGCGCGCCGTGCGCAGCCGGTCCGAGGTCGTGCCCGAGCTGCCCGACACGCCCACCCTGGAGGACGGGCCCGAGCAGCGGGCCATGAACGGCGAGATGATCGGCCACGTCACCGAGCTGCTGCGCCGGCTGCCCGACCGGCAGCGCGAGATCCTGGTGCTCAGGGTCGCGGTGGGCCTGTCGGCCGAGGAGACCGCGGCGGCCGTCGGGTCCACGCCCGGTGCCGTCCGGGTCGCCCAGCACCGTGCGCTGGTCCGCATGCGCGAGATGTTCGCCGCTGTCGACGGCTGAGCCGGTTTGGCATCGTGTGGGAATGGCACCGCCGTCGCCCACGACCCCCGAGTTCGACGTGCTCCTGTCCGGGACGGTGTTCCTGGACATCATCTTCACCGGCCTGCCGCGCCCGCCCGCGCCGGGCACCGAGGTGTGGGCCGAGGGCCTGGGCTCCTGCCCGGGCGGCATCGCCAACCTCGCCGTGGCCCTGCGCAGGCTCGGCCTGCGCACCGCCCTGTCGGCGGCCTTCGGCGAGGACGC
Organism: Saccharothrix syringae; assembly: GCF_009498035.1. Lineage (NCBI taxonomy): Bacteria > Bacillati > Actinomycetota > Actinomycetes > Pseudonocardiales > Pseudonocardiaceae > Saccharothrix > Saccharothrix syringae. The sequence goes on along the minus strand of NZ_CP034550.1, from coordinate 8,543,702 downwards.
CTACGGCGACTTCTGCTGGGAGGTGCTGGCCGAGCAGGAGGGCGTCGACCTGTCCTACTGCCGCCGGTTCTACGGCTGGCACTCGCCGGTCACCGTGTCCATGGCCATGGACCGCGACCGCTCGATGGTCACCCACGGCCACCGGCCGCCGGTCGGCGCCGACGAGCTGCTGGCCCCGCCGCCGGCCACCAGGGCGTGCTTCGTGCACATCGGACCGGACGACGAGCGGTGGGTGGCGACCGCCAAGGAGCGCGGCGCGCTGCTGTTCGCCGACATCGGGTGGGACCGCACCGAGGCGTGGGCGCCCGACCTGCTGCGGCGGCTCGACGGCTACGACGTGTTCCTGCCCAACGAGGTGGAGGCCCGCCACTACACGCGGTGCGACACGCCGGAGGGCGCCGCGACCGCGCTGGCCGAGCACGTGCCCGTGGTGGTGGTGACGCGCGGCGGCGGGGGAGCGGTGGCGGTCGACTCGGCCACCGGCGAGCGCGTGGACGTGCCCGGGCTGAACGTGGCCGCGCTCGACTCGACCGGGGCGGGCGACGTGTTCGGCGCCGGGTTCGTGCTCGGGACGCTGAGCGGGTGGCCGCTGGAGCACCGGGTGCGGTTCGCGAACCTGTGCGCGGCGCTGTCCGTGCAGCACTTCGGCGGGTCGCTGTCGGCGCCGGGCTGGGTGGACATCGCCACGTGGTGGCGCACGGTGTCCCGGCGGATGGACGACGACCTGCGGCACTACGGGTTCCTGGAGGACGTGCTGCCGCAGCAGGCGGGCGCGGAGATGCGGCGGGCGAGCGCGACGATCCGCCTGCGCTCCCACTGATCACCCGATCGTGATCTTGACCCCGGTCGAACACCTGTTCGATCATTGAGGCGGGCTCGACAGCCGCCCCGCCGGTTTCGCCGGCGGGTGAGTTCGATCACCCCGTCGGTCCCGGCGGCCTCGGCCGTCCGGCCCAACGGGGTTTCACCAGGGGCTCCCACGGGCAGGAGTAAGTTCGACAGTCGTCGTCGACACCGCTCCCGAGAACTTCTGCTCGCCCACGAGCAACCCGCGGCGGTCGTCGTGCGACTTACTCGATGGGGGTTTCCCTCGGGGCTTCGGAAGGGGTTGCAGGTTCAGTGTTCGCCGCGCGCGCGACAGGTCTGGTGAAGTTGGTGGGGTTGTGCCTGATGGCGGGCGTGCTCGTCGCGGCGCTGCTCTTCCCCGTCGTCGGTGGGCTCGGTCTGGCCTCCAACCGCGCCGCGGACACGGTGGACCAGACCTCGGGTGAGCTCACCAAGGCCGAGCTGCCGCTGGTCTCCACCGTGCTGGACATGAACGGCCAGCCGATCGCCTACCTGTACGACCAGTACCGGGTGCCGGTGGCGTCCGAGCAGATCTCCGACACCATGAAGGCCGCGATCATCGCGATCGAGGACAAGCGGTTCTTCGAGCACAAGGGCGTCGACTGGCAGGGCATCGCCCGCGCCGCCGCCAAGGCGGGCGTGGACGGCGGCGCCTCCCAGGGCGCCTCGACGTTGACCCAGCAGTACGTGAAGAACTACCTGGCGTTCGTGGTCGGCAAGGGCACCGAGGACGCGTACGAGAAGGCCACCGAGGTCAGCCTGGGCCGCAAGATCAGCGAGGCCCGCATCGCCACGCAGCTCGAGCAGAAGATGACCAAGGACGAGATCCTCACCGCGTACCTCAACGTCGTCCCGTTCGGCAACCAGACCTACGGCGTCGGCGCCGCGGCCCGCGCCTACTTCGACACCACCCCCGACAAGCTGACCGTGCCGCAGGCCGCGATGCTCGCCGGCCTGGTCAACGAGCCGAGCAGGCTCAACCCCGGCGCCGACGTGGACGCCGCGATCAAGCGCCGCAACACCGTGATCGAGAAGATGCGCGAGAACGGCGCGTTCGGCTCGGACGCGAAGGTCGCCGAGGAGAAGGCGAACGAGTACAAGGCCGCCGACATCGGCGTCGTGCCCGACCTGAAGCTGCTGCCCAACGGCTGCGTCGGCGCCGGCGACGGCCCCATCTACGGGTTCTTCTGCCGCTATCTGATCGACTACCTGGACCGGGCCGGCCTGCCGCTCGACGAGATCCTGCGCGGCGGCTACACGATCACCACCACCATGGACCCGGTCGCCACCCGCGAGGCCAAGAACGCCGCCCAGAACCAGGTGCCCAAGAACCAGCCGGGCATCGCCAACGCCATGGCCGTCGTCGAGCCCGGCCAGGACAAGCACCGGGTGCGCGCGCTGGCCGCCAACCGCGACTTCGGCAACAACGCCGAGGCGGGCCAGAGCGCCTACTCGATCCCCGCCGAGGTGACCAGGTTCGGCGCCGGCTCCATCTACAAGGTGTTCACCGCGGCGTCGGCGCTGGAGCGCGGCGTCACCGGCATCGACCGGCAGATCGACGTGCCCAAGACCTACACCTCGCCGGTCTACAAGGACGGCAACCGGGGCTACACGGTCAAGAACGCCGGCGACTACCCGGAGAAGATGACGCTCACCTCGGCGCTGGCGCAGTCCCCGAACACCGGGTTCGTCATCCTGCAGGAGAAGGCGGGCCTGAACAACGTGGTCGACATGGCCTACCGCCTCGGCCTGCGCGAGTCGATGCAGGGCGTGAACACCGAGGGCCTGCCCCTCAAGGCCGACGGCTCCAACGGGCCGTCCCAGGGCGACCAGTACAAGCAGGACAACAGCGGTTCGTTCACCCTCGGCGCCGGCCCGACCAGCGTCCTGGAGCTGGCGAACGTCTCGGCGACCATCGTGAGCAGCGGCAAGTGGTGCCCGCCCACCCCGGTGGAGAAGGTCGTCGACCGCAACGGGCAGCCGGTGCAGCTCAAGGAGACCCCGTGCGACCAGGCGGTGGCCCCCGAGGTCGCCAACGCCCTGGCCAACGGCATGAGCGCGGACACCAAGCCGGGCGGCACGGCGGGCGCCGCGGCCGGTGCCGCGGGCTGGAACCGCCCGATGATCGGCAAGACCGGCACCACCGAGCACCACATGTCGGTCGCGTTCATGGGCGCCACCCCGTTCTACGCCGGCGCGGTGATGACCTTCGCCGACGGCGCGACGCCGGAGGCCATCTGCCCCGGCAACCCGCCCTACCTGTGCGGTCGCACCAACAACAACGGTGTCTACGGTGGCCAGGTGGCCGCGCCCACGTGGTTCAACGCCATGCGCGTCCTGCACCAGGACAAGCCGCCGGCGAACCTGCCCGGCGTGGACCCGCGCTACCGCTAGCCGGGACCGGGCGCTTCGGGGCGGACGCGACAACGACCAGGCCCGTTCGAGCGGTGACCACCTCGCGGTGGCCCGTTCGGGCGGGCCTGTCCCGTGGGGCGAAGTCGCGGCGGCCGAGCCGTGGTGCCGCCCGCGGGGTCGCCCCGCCCCGTCCGCGGCGGTCGCCTCGCCCCGTCCGGGCTCGTTCGCGCTGGTCACCGCAGGTCGCGCCGCTTGCCGCGGGGGCGTCGGCCGGGACTCGCCGTCGTCCGCGCCGCGGGGCCGCTCACGGCCTCTCCCGACGCCTCCACGGCCCCGATGACCAGGGCTTTTATAACGACCAGATGCGAAACTCATGCGTATCTGAACACTCTGCGTAGTAATCAGTGTGTTATCTCACTAAAAACGCGCAGCGCTCCCCCGAAGGGTTGCCCTCCTCGGCTACGACGGGTTACGTTCCCCGCCGCATGTCACGGTTCGGTCACCAGAAGGACACGGCCCCGCTCCCCGAAAGCGGTGCCACCTGGTTCCCCCGCCAGGCGTCCGGACCGGGCTCCCCGATGCAGGAAGGCACAACCTTGGCACGGCACTCGATCGCCAGTGGCCGCCGCGCGTACAGCGCGTCCCCGAGGGTCACCGGCAAGCGCGGTTGCCACCGCGCGGAGTACGACAAGTCCCCGGTCGGCAACCGGGTCGCGGCCGTCGCGGTCGTGGCCGGCGCGTTCGTCACCAGCATCGGCGCCGCCAACGGCCTCGACGCGGACGCCACCAGGATCATCCCGCTCGCCGCGGGCACCGACCTCGCCGCGGCCCTCGCGGCCGACGACGTGGCCTCCGCGAGCGAGGCCCAGATCCGCACCGTGCACGCCGTCGAGCCCGGCCTGGAGGCCGCCAAGCTCATGCGGTCGGAGGCGCTCCTCGCCCGCCAGCACGTCGACCAGGCCATCCGGCACGCCTCCGATGCCTACAACGCGCGGCAGGCCGAGCTGAAGCGCCGGCAGGAGGCCGCGGCGGCCGAGCAGGCCCGCGTGGCCGCCGCGCAGGCCGAGGAGCAGGCGCGCATCGCCGCCGAGGAGGCCGCGAGGCGCCCGAAGGCCGTCAAGCCGGCCGAGGGCGCGTTCACCTCCGGCTTCGGCGCCCGGTGGGGCACGACGCACTACGGCGTCGACATCGCCAACGCCATCGGCACCCCGATCCTGTCCGCCATGAGCGGCGTGGTCGTCGAGGCGGGGCCCGCGTCGGGCTTCGGCCTGTGGGTCCGCGTCCAGCACGAGGACGGCACGATCACCGTCTACGGCCACGTCAACGAGATCCTGGTGGCCCAGGGCCAGCAGGTGCGGGCCGGCGAGCAGATCGCGACCATGGGCAACCGCGGCCAGTCCACCGGGCCGCACCTGCACTTCGAGGTGTGGGTCGGCGGCTCGCAGAAGATCGACCCCATCGGCTGGCTGGGCGAGCGCGGCATCAACCTCTGAGCCCGGGCCCGGCGGTTCCCCGGAGCGTCCCCCGGGGCTCCCCGACACCCCGACCGGGCCCGAATCCCGGTGCGGGTCGTCCTGGCGGCTGCCGGCCCGAACCGGCAGTCGCACGTTGTGGAGCGGGGCACCGGGTGGAGGACGCACATGCGGCGACCGGTGCCCCTTCGATGACGGGATACCCCGTTCGCCCGCGCCTACACCCTTTGTCCCGGAGATCCTTCCCCGAGGGCATACCGACCGGTCGGTAACTTGCGGTACGGTGGCGGCCGGATGCTCAGGGAGGCGACCGTGGCCCGTTGGGGAATCACCCTGCCGTTGACCGGCGTGCCGGTGCTCGACCACGCCAAGCTGGTGGCCGAGCTGCCGGACCTCGGCTACGCGGACGCCTGGTCCGCCGAGACCTCCGGCACGGACGCCTTCACCCCGCTCGCCCTGGCCTCGCAGTGGTCCGACCGGCTCCGGCTGGGCACCGCGATCGCCCCCGTCTACACGCGCGGCCCGGCCACCCTGGCCATGACGGCCGCCGCCATGGCCGAGATCGCCCCGGGGCGGTTCGTGCTGGGCATCGGCTCCTCGTCACCGGCGATCGTGGAGCGGTGGAACGGCGTGGAGTTCCGCGAGCCGTTCAAGCGCACGCGCGACACGCTGCGCTTCCTCAAGGCCGCGCTGGGCGGCGAGAAGGTCACCGAGGACTACGACACCTTCTCGGTGCGCGGCTTCCGGCTGGAGCGGGTGCCCGCCCAGGCGCCGCCGATCATGCTCGCCGCCCTCCGCCCGAGCATGCTGCGCCTGGCCGGCCGCGAGGCCGACGGCGCCATCACCAACTGGCTCGGCGCGGGCGACGTGCCCAAGGTGCGCGCCGAACTCGGCGAGGGCGCCGAACTGGCCGCCCGGATCTTCGTCTGCCCCACCGAGGACGCCGCCGCGGCCCGCGCCCTCGGCCGCATGCTGATCAGCACCTACCTCACCGTCCCCGCCTACGCCGCCTTCCACGACTGGCTGGGCCGCGGCGAGGCGCTGCGACCGATGCACGAGGCGTGGGCGGCCGGCGACCGGCGCGGCGCGGGTGCCCTCGTCCCCGACGAGGTGGTGGACGAGCTGGTCGTGCACGGCAGCGTGGCCGAGTGCAGGCGGAAGGTCGCCGAGTACGCCGCCAACGGGGTGGACACGCCGGTCATGGCCCTTCTGCCGACCGGCGGCGACCAGCTGGAACTGGTGCGCACCCTCGCGCCGAACGCCTGACGGGCGACCTGTCGGGTGTTCCGACGAGTGGCTTGTCGGGTGGTCCGACGGGCGGTCGCCGGATGGCCCGACGGGCTGGTCCGACGAGCGGCTTGTCGGCCGGTCTGACGGGCGGTCGCCGGATGGCCCGACGGGGTGGTCCGACAGGTGGCCTGACGGCCGGCCCGAGGTCCCGGGCGCCTGCCGCCGTCTCCCGAGCCCGTCCCCCGACTGCCGCTCGGTGAGCCCCGCTGCTCGACCGCCGCCCCTCAAGTGATGTTCGCAACAGGCCCGGCGCCCGGATCTGGATAGGCTCGTACCAGGCCGGGAGGTGGAAGTTGACGAGCATGTCCGACGTCGCGCGGGCCGCCGGGGTGTCCGCCGCGACGGTGTCGCGGGCGCTGCGCGGCGAGCCGGGGGTCTCGGAGGCGACCCGCCGGTACGTCACGGAGGTCGCCAAGCGGATGCGGTACGCCATCGCCCGCGACGCGTCGAGCCTCGCGGGCGGCCGGCGGTACGCGATCGCCGTGCTGGCCGGTGACGTCCGGCGGGGCGACCTGCTCGCGGGCGCGGAGGGCGCGCTGCGGCAGGCCGGCTACGACGTCCTGCTCTACGTGCTCGGGGAACCGCCGGCCCGGGCCCGCTTCTTCGAGGAGCTGCCGCTGGCCCGCCGGGTCGACGGGGTGCTCGCCCTGTCGGTCGACCTCACCCCGGCCGAGGGCGCGGCGCTGCGCGGGCTGGACGTGCCGGTGGTCGAGGTCGGCGACGACGACCTGCGCGAGGCGCTGCGCCTGGCCGTCGGGCACCTGGTCGAGCTGGGGCACCGGGACGTCGCGCTCGTGGTCACCGGCGACGAGTCGCACGACGAGGAACTCGCCGCCGGCGGGCTGCGCGTGCGTCCGGAGTGGACCCTGTGGTCCTCGCCGACCGTGGCGGGCGGCGAGCAGGTGGTGGACGTGCTGCTGGACGCCGAGCGGCTGCCGACGGCGGTGATCAGCTCCAGCGGCGAGGTGGCGCTGGGCGTGTTCCTGCGGCTGCGCCGCGACGGGCGGGCCGTGCCCGGTGACGTCTCCATCGTCAGCCTGGACGGTGCCGAGCTGACCCGCGCGGTGGGCATCACCGCGGTCGAGGGCGCGTGGCGGGAGCGCGGTGAGCACGCCGTGGACGTGCTGCTGTCCCGGCTGCGCGGCGAGGACGCCGCGGGTGGGCCGCCGCCGGTGCGGCTGGTCGTCCGCGATTCCTCCGGTCGGCGGGTTTGAGCGCGGCGCGCAGCGGTTATTGACCTGACGAACCACCTGCATCCTTCGGGTGACCGGCCCCGGTCGCCCTGGCTCGGGCCGACCAGAGGAGACGAAGCTGTCCGGCGTGGACGACGAGCTCGCGGCACTGGCCGAGGCCCACGGGGTGGCCACGCACTACGAGGACGCCAACCAGCGCCGCGCGGACGTCGACGCGGACGTGGTGGTGGCGGTCCTGGCGCAGCTGGACGTGGACGCCTCCACCCCGGAGGCGGTGCGCCGCGCCCTGGCCGCGCCCAAGCCGCCGCCGCGGACCCTCGTGCTGCACGAGGGCGACGTGCTCGACGAGACCGGCACGATCCGGCTGGAGGACGGCGGCGAGGTGGAGCTGCCCGCCGCGCTGCCGCCGGGCTACCACCGGCTCGGCGACCGCACCGTGATCGTGGCGCCGCGCCGGCTGCCGGCCGTGCCGCGGGCGTGGGGGTGGATGCTCCAGCTCTACGCGATGCGCTCGGCCGAGTCGTGGGGCATGGGCGACTACGGCGACCTGGCCACCCTGGCGCGGCGCAGCGCCGAGGAGCTGGGCGCGGGCGTGCTGCTGGTCAACCCGGTGCAGGCGATCAGCCCGACCACGCCGGTCGAGCGGTCGCCGTACTCGCCGTCCAGCCGCCGCTACGCCAACCCGCTCTACCTGCGCGTCACCGACGTCCCCGCCTACCACCGGGTCGACGCGGAGACCCGTGCGCGGATCGACGCGCTGCGCCCGCCCAACGACACCGGGCTGATCGACTACGACGCGGTGTGGCGGGCCAAGGCCGAGGCGCTGGAGCTGCTGTGGCGGCACGAGGAGCACCGGGAGCCCGAGGGCGACCTGCTGGACTTCGCCCGGTTCTGCGCGCTGGCCGAGGAGCACGGTCCCGACTGGCGGACCTGGCCCGCCGCGCAGCAGGACCCCGCCACCGCAACGCCGTCACACGAACGAGTGATGTTCCACGCGTGGCTCCAGGAATTGTGCGAGCAGCAGCTAGCCCGGGCACGTGACGCGGCGCACGATGCGGGTATGCCAGTCGGCGTCGTCCACGACCTGCCCGTCGGGGTGCACCCCGGTGGTGCCGACACGTGGGCCTGGCGCGACGCCTTCGCCGCGGACGTCACCGTGGGCGCCCCGCCGGACGCGTTCAGCCAGCTCGGCCAGGACTGGAACCTGCCGCCGTGGCGGCCGGACCGGCTCGCCGAGCAGGGCTACGAGCCCTTCCGCGCGGTGGTGCGCAGCGTGCTGCGCCACGCCGACGGCATCCGGATCGACCACGTCGCGGGCCTGTGGCGGCTGTGGTGGATCCCGCCGGGCGAACCGGCCAAGCGCGGCACCTACGTGCACTACGACGCCGAGGCGATGCTGGCCGTGCTGACGCTGGAGGCGCACCGCGCGGGCGCCGTCGTCGTCGGCGAGGACCTGGGCACGGTGGAGCCGAAGGTCACCGAGTCGCTGCACGAGCACGGCATGCTCAGCTCGGCGGTGCTGTGGTTCCAGCGCGACTACGACCTGCCCGACCACCCGCTGGTGCCGCCGGAGAAGTGGCGCGAGTCGGCCATGGCGAGCATCTCCACGCACGACCTGCCGACGGTGGCCGGCTTCCTGGCCGCCGAACACGTTCGGGTGCGAGCCGAACTGGGGCAGTTTGAAGGTCCCCCGGAAGGGGAATACGAGGCAGCCGCGCGCGAGCGGGACGAGTTGGTAGAGCTGCTCAAGCAGGAGGGTGTTCCCGCCGATGACCTGGTTACCGCGTTCCACGCACTGCTCGCCCGGGCCCGCTCGGTCCTCGTGCTGACATCACCCCAGGATGCGCTGGGTGAGACCCGCCAGCCCAACCTGCCCGGCACCACCGACCAGTACCCGAACTGGCGGATCCCGCTGCCCGTCGCGCTCGCCGACCTGTTCGACGACCCGCGCGTGCGCCGGGTGGCCGCCGCCCTCGCCGCCGGGCGCGGCGCATGATCCGAAACACGCACGTCACCGCGGGCCGCCCACCTGCGGAGTATGGTCTAGCCCGTCACCCGCGCCATGGTTGGAGGTGGCATTCACCCGTGAACACCGAGCTCGTCGCCCGCACCGGGTTGTTGCCCGAACTGCCCGCCCAGACCGCCCCCGTCGCGACCCGCGCCGCGCATCCCGCCGACGTGCTCGAAGCGGCCGTCGAACGGGTCCTCACCGCGGTCCGGCCGTCGAACCTGGCCGACCCGCAGTCCGGCACGCACCACGCCGAGGAGTCGCTGCGCGACGCCCTGCGCCGCACCGAGGCCGGCGCGAACCCCGCCCTGGGCCAGGCCGTGGCCTGCGCCGAGGCGGCCGCCGAACACCTCCGCTACGCCGAGCTCCAGGAAGCCCGCCTGCTGCTGGTCGCGGCCCGCGGTCAGCTCGTCAGGTCGCACACCGGCAGGTCTTGATCTACAACGGTAGGGGTCGGTAAGTCTCAGCTCGTCCGGAGGAAAACCCTGTGCGGCCCTGGCCCGGAACTCCCTACCCGCTCGGCGCCACCTACGACGGCGTCGGCACGAACTTCACCCTCTTCTCCGAGGTCGCGGACTACGTCGAGCTGTGCCTGTTCCACGACGACGGGACCGAGACCCGGGTGCGGCTGCCGGAGGTGGACGGCTTCGTCCACCACGGCTACCTCCTCGGTGTCGGCCCCGGCCAGAAGTACGGCTACCGCGTGCACGGGCCGCACGACCCCGACCGGGGCCTGCGGTGCAACCCGCACAAGCTGCTGATCGACCCGTACGCCAAGGCGATCACCGGCGCGGTGGAGTGGCACGAGTCGCTGTTCGGCTACCCGTTCGGCTCGCCCGAGGAGCGCAACGACCAGGACTCGGCCGGCCACGTGCCGCTGTCGGTCGTGGTCAACCCGTTCTTCGACTGGGCCAACGACCGCCCGCCGAAGACGCCCTACAACGAGACCGTGATCTACGAGGCCCACGTCAAGGGCCTGACCATGCTGCACCCGGAGGTGCCGCAACGGCTGCGCGGCACCTACGCGGGCCTGGCGCACCCGGCGGTGATCGAGCACCTGAAGAGCCTGGGCGTGACCGCGATCGAGCTGATGCCCGTGCACCAGTTCATCAGCGACCACGTCCTGGAGCAGAAGGGCCTGAGCAACTACTGGGGCTACAACACCATCGGCTTCTTCGCGCCGCACGAGGGCTACGCGGCGCTGCCGGAGAACGCCGGGCAGGTGCAGGAGTTCAAGGGCATGGTGCGCGCCCTGCACGAGGCGGGCATCGAGGTCATCCTCGACGTGGTCTACAACCACACCGCCGAGGGCAACCACCTGGGCCCGACGCTGTCCATGCGCGGCATCGACAACCAGGCGTACTACCGCCTGGTCGACGACGAGCCGAAGTTCTACATGGACTACACCGGCACCGGGAACTCGCTGAACGTGCGCAGCCCGCACACCCTCCAGCTGATCATGGACTCGCTGCGCTACTGGGTCACCGAGATGCGGGTCGACGGGTTCCGCTTCGACCTCGCCGCCACCCTGGCGCGCGAGTTCTACGACGTGGACCGGCTGTCGACGTTCTTCGACCTGGTCCAGCAGGACCCGGTGGTCAGCCAGGTCAAGCTCATCGCCGAGCCCTGGGACGTCGGCCCCGGCGGCTACCAGGTGGGCAACTTCCCGCCGCTGTGGACCGAGTGGAACGGCAAGTACCGCGACACCGTGCGCGACTTCTGGCGCGGTGAGCCGGCCACGCTGGGCGAGTTCGCCTCGCGCATCACCGGCTCGTCGGACCTCTACAAGGACGACGGCAGGCGGCCGTACGCCTCGATCAACTTCGTCACCGCGCACGACGGCTTCACCCTGTCCGACCTGGTCTCCTACAACGGCAAGCACAACGAGGCCAACGGCGAGGACGGCCGCGACGGCGCCGACGACAACCGCTCGTGGAACTGCGGCGTCGAGGGGCCGACCGACGACCCCGAGGTCAACGAGCTGCGCGTGCGCCAGCAGCGCAACATGCTGGCCACCCTGCTGCTGTCCCAGGGCGTGCCGATGCTGCTGCACGGCGACGAGCTCGGCCGCAGCCAGCAGGGCAACAACAACGCCTACTGCCAGGACAACGAGCTGTCCTGGGTCGACTGGTCGCTGGCGGAGAAGAACCGCGAGCTGGTGGACTTCACCGCCGCGCTCACCGAGTTCCGCAAGCGCCACCCGGTGCTGCGGCGGCGCCGGTTCTTCCAGGGCAAGCCCATCCGCAAGGGCGACGAGCTGCGCGACATCGCCTGGTTCACCCCGGCCGGCGAGGAGATGACCGAGCAGGACTGGGAGAGCGGCTTCGGGCGCTGCATCGTGGTGTTCCTCAACGGCGAGGGCATCCCCGACCTCGACCAGCGCGGCATGCGCGTGCTCGACGACTCGTTCCTGCTCGCCTTCAACGCCCACCACGAGGACATCGAGATCACCTTGCCCGAACCCGGGTACGGCGCCCAGTGGACCGCCGTCGTCGACACCGCCACCGGCGCCGTGGTCACCCCCGAGCTGGCCGGCGACCCCATCCCCGCCGGCGGCACGCTCACCCTCACCGCCCGGTCCCTGGTCGTGCTGCAGCGGACGGGACAGGAATGAGCGGGACACCACCGGGCGCCCCCACCTCGACCTACCGCATCCAGTTCACCCCCGACTTCACCTTCGCCGACGCGGAGGCGGTGGTGGACTACCTGGACGCGCTGGGCGCGGGCGCGCTCTACGCCTCGCCGGTGCTGGAGGCCGTGCCCGGCTCCACGCACGGCTACGACGTGGTCGACCCGACCCGGGCCCGCGAGGAGCTGGGCGGCGAGGCCGGCCGGGTGGCGCTGAGCAAGGCGTTGCGGCAGGCCGGCCTCGGGTTCGTGCTCGACATCGTGCCCAACCACATGGCGGTGGGCGACAACGACGTCAACCCCTGGTGGTCGGACGTGCTGCGGCACGGGCGCGGGTCGCGCTACGCCGGCTACTTCGACGTCGACTGGGAGGCGGGCAAGCTGCTGCTGCCCTTCGCCGGCGACGAGGGCTCCGAGGAGGAGCACGAGCACTACCGGCTGGCGTTCTGGCGGCGCGGCAACGCCGAGCTGAACTACCGGCGGTTCTTCGACATCACCACGCTGGCCGGCGTGCGCGTGGAGGACCCGGAGGTGTTCGAGGCCACGCACGGCGAGGTGCTGCGGTGGGTGGCCGCGGGCGAGGTGACCGGCCTGCGGGTCGACCACCCCGACGGCCTGGCCGACCCCGGCGGGTACGTGCGGCGGCTCAAGGAGCGCTCCGGCGTGTGGCTGGTGGTGGAGAAGATCCTCGGCGCGGACGAGGCGCTGCCCGCGAGCTGGCCGGTCGAGGGCACCACGGGCTACGACGCGCTGCGCGAGGTGTGCGGGCTGTTCGTCGACCCGGCGGGCGAGGCGGGGTTCACCGACCTGGCCCGCGACCTGGGCGTGCCCGTCGACTTCGCCGAGGTCGAGCACACCAGCCGCGCGCTGGTGGCCGACACGATCCTGCGCGCCGAGGTGCGCCGGATCGCCGCGCTGGTGCGCCACCCGGACCGCGCGGAGGCCGAGCGGGCCGTGGCCGAGGTCATGGTCAACTTCCCGGTCTACCGCTCCTACCTGCCCGAGGGGCTGGACGCGTGGCGGGCGGCCGTGGCCGCGTCCACGAGCCCGGCCGCGCGGGCGCTCGACGAGCAGGTCCGCGCCGACCCGGGCGGCGAGCTGGCCACCCGCGTCCAGCAGACCTCCGGCATGGTGGTCGCCAAGGGCACCGAGGACACCGCGTTCTACCGCTACACCCGGTTCGCGGCGCTCAACGAGGTCGGCGGCGCGCCCGACCGGTTCGGCGTGCCGCCCGAGGAGTTCCACCGGCGGGCCGCGCTGCGCGAGGCCGGGACGCCGCTGGCCATGACGGCGCTGTCGACGCACGACACCAAGCGGTCCGAGGACGTGCGCGCCCGGCTGGCCGTGCTGGCCGAGATCCCCGACGAGTTCGCCGGGCACGTGCGCCGGTGGACCGCCGAGCACCCGATCGACGAGCCGTCGCTGAACATGCTGGCCTGGCAGTCCCTGGTCGGCGCGTGGCCGATCACCGCCGACCGGATGCGCGCCTACCTGGACAAGGCCGCCAAGGAGGCCAAGGTCCGCACCACCTGGACCGACCACGACGAGGAGTTCGAGGCGGCCGTGGCCGCGTGGCCCGACCAGGTGCTGGACGGTCCGGTGGCCGCCGAGGTCGCCGAGTTCGTCGACCGGGTCGTGCTGCCGGGCTGGTCCAACGCGCTGGGCCAGAAGCTGGTGCAGCTGACCGCGCCCGGCGTGCCCGACGTCTACCAGGGCACCGAGCTGTGGGACCTGTCCCTGGTCGACCCCGACAACCGCCGCCCGGTCGACTACGAGGTGCGGCGCAGGCTGCTGCGGCGCATCGAGGAGGGCTGGCTGCCCGACGTCGACGACTCCGGCGCGGCCAAGCTGCTCGTGGTGCACCGCGCGCTGCGGCTGCGCCGGGAGCGGCCGGAGCTGTTCCGCGGCTACCGGCCGCTGCCGGCGAGCGGCCCGGCCGCGCGGCACGCGGTCGCCTTCGAGCGGACCGGGCTGGTCGCGGTGGCCACCCGGCTGCCCGTCGGGCTGGCCGACGCGGGCGGCTGGGGCGACACGGTGCTGCCGCTGCCGCCGGGGGAGTGGACCGACGTGCTCACCTCCCGCCCGGTGCCCGCCGGTGCCCCCCGCCTGGCGGACCTGCTGGACCGCTACCCCGTTGCGCTGCTGGTGCGAGGAGATCGGTGACTTTCTCGGTGTGGGCCCCGGCGCACGAGCGCGTCCGGGTGCGGGTCGACGGCCGCGAGCACGACATGGTCGCGGGCGAGGGCGGGTGGTGGCACGCCGACGTGCCCCGCGAGGCGGGCGCGGACTACGCGTTCGTGCTCGACGGCGACGCCCTGCCCGACCCCCGGTCGCTCTGGCAGCCCGACGGCGTGCACTCCGCGTCCCGGGTCTACGACCACTCGGCGTTCCCCTGGACCGACTCGGCGTGGACCGGGCGCGGGCTGCCGGGCGCGGTGGTCTACGAGCTGCACATCGGCACGTTCACCCCGTCGGGCACCTTCGACGGCGCGATCGGGCGACTGGACCACCTGGTCGACCTGGGGATCACCCACGTCGAGGTGATGCCGGTCAACTCGTTCGACGGAACCGCAGGCTGGGGCTACGACGGCGTGCTGTGGGGCGCGGTGCACGAGCCCTACGGCGGGCCGGACGGGTTCAAGCGGTTCGTCGACGCCTGCCACGCGCGCGGGCTGGCCGTGCTGCTCGACGTGGTCTACAACCACCTCGGGCCCTCCGGCGCGTACCTCGACCGGTTCGGGCCCTACTTCGCGGGCAGCAACGACTGGGGCCCCGGCCTCAACCTCGACGGCGAGGGCTCGGACGAGGTCCGCCGGTACGTGATCGACAACGCCCTGGGCTGGCTGCGCGACTTCCACGTCGACGGCCTGCGGCTCGACGCCGTGCACGCCCTGGTGGACCGCAGCGCGCTGCACCTGCTGGAGCAGCTGGCCACCGAGGTGGACGCGCTGTCGGCGGGGCTCGGCCGGCCGCTGACGCTGATCGCCGAGTCCGACCTCAACGACGCCCGCCTGGTCACCGCGCGCGAGGGCGGCGGCTACGGCCTGCACGCCCAGTGGGCCGACGACCTGCACCACGCGCTGCACGTCGCGCTCAGCGGCGAGACGTTCGGCTACTACCCGGACTTCGAGGGGCAGCTCGGCCGGACCCTGCGCGACGTGTTCCTGCACGCGGGCACCTGGTCGTCGTTCCGGGGCCGCCACCACGGCCGCCCGGTCGACCGCAGGCTGCCCGGCTACCGGTTCCTGGCCTACCTGCAGAACCACGACCAGGTCGGCAACCGCGCCACCGGCGACCGGCTGTCGGCGAAGGTGCCGCCCCGGCGCCTGGCCGTCGGCGCGGCCCTGGTGCTGTGCTCGCCGTACACGCCGATGATCTTCATGGGCGAGGAGTGGGGGGCGAGCACGCCGTGGCAGTTCTTCGCGTCGTTCCCGGACCCGGAGCTGGCCGAGGCGGTGCGCACCGGCAGGCGGCGCGAGTTCGGCCGGCACGGGTGGGACGAGCAGGAGGTGCCCGACCCGATGGACCCCGCCACGGTGCGGCGCTCGGCGCTGCGCTGGGACGAGGTGACCGCCGACGGCCACCGGGAGCTGCTGGAGACCTACCGGGCGCTGATCGCGCTGCGCCGGGAGCGGCCCGAGCTGGCCGACCCGCGGCTGGACCGGTTCGAGGTGCGGGAGCGGGACGGTGTGGTGGAGCTGCACCGCGGCCCGCTGCGCGTGCTGGCCAACCTGGGCCCGGACGCCGAGGTGCGGTTCGACGGACCGCCGGACGTGCTGCTGGCCTCCGCCGGTGTGGAGGTCGCCGGGCAGGTCGTGCGCCTGCCCGGCGACTCCTTCGCGGTGCTCAGCCCTCCGGTAGCCAGCCCACCTCGGTGAGCTTCTCCGCGAGCAGCTGGCCGGCCAGGGTGACCTGGTCGGCCAGCTGCCGGCGCACCTCGGGCTGCTCGTCACCGGCCCCCTGCGCCGCGTCGTACGCCGCGACCAGCCGCCGGGCCGCGTGCACCACGTCGACCCCGGGCCACTCGGAGGCGGCGACCCGGCCGTTCGGCTCGGCGGACTGGTGGACGGCGCGCACGGCCTGGCGCGGTCCCAGCTCGGCCGAGAGGTCGAGCAGCTTGAGGGCTATCGTGTGCAGCTTCACGTTGTGGTGCTGCGACATGCGGACGAGCAGCTGGAACCCCTCCTGCGGGGTGCAACCCTGCACCGCGGAGATCAGGCCCGTGGCCTGCCCGATCACGGTGCGTGTCTGCACGGCTTTGCGCAGCCCTCTCACCTCGGCTTCAAGGCTGGCGATCCGCGCGGTCAGCGAATCGTCACGGCCGTTGTCCCCGACCACGGTCGGGCTCCTCTCTCACACGTGGGTACCGGTCAGCCAGGCCAGCAGTGCAAGAGCCGCAACGGACACGCGGGTGCCGGCCCAGGCAAGCCCACAGCTCTCGCTGACCCTGGTGCCCTCTCGGGCGCCGGGTGGCTTGCGGCTGGCTTTTCAACCGCGTAGACGATCACCGTAGTCGAGAGAGGGTGGCTCGGTGCAACCGGACCGCCCTCGGCGCGGCGAACGCGCTGCCCGCGGGGCCGGTCGGCGCCACCCGCGGCGGTCGTGCTCCCGGTTTCCCCGATCGGCTGACGGGTATCCACCTGGTGAGATGGCAGTCTAGGAAGGGATTCTGTCGTGGGTGCCGACGAGAAGTTCGACAACAAGGCCGAGGAGCTCAAGGGCCGCGCGAAGGAAGCGGTCGGTGACGCCACGGACAACGAGCAGTGGCAGGCCGAGGGCCGCGCCGAGCAGGCCAAGGGTTCCCTCAAGCAGGCAGCGGAGAAGGTGAAGGACGCCTTCCGTGGCGACCACTAGCCGGACCGGCAGCGCCGCCCCGTTCGTGCCGGAAGGCGCGGACCTGGCGGCGCTGCGGCGCGCCGCGGCGGGGTGCCGCGGGTGCCACCTGTACGAGGACGCCACCCAGACCGTCTTCGGCGCCGGGCCCGAGGACGCCCGCCTGGTGTGCGTCGGCGAGCAGCCCGGCGACGTCGAGGACCGCCGCGGCGAGCCGTTCGTCGGCCCCGCGGGCAAGCTGCTGGACAAGGCCCTGGCAGAGGCCGACCTGGACCGCGAGGGCGTCTACCTGACCAACGCGGTCAAGCACTTCAAGTTCACCCTGGACGCGCGCGGCAAGCGGCGCATCCACAAGTCGCCGGTGCGCGGCGAGGTCACGGCGTGCGTGCCGTGGCTGCACGCCGAACTGGCGCGGGTCGAGCCCGACCTGGTCGTCTGCCTCGGCGCCACCGCCGCCAAGGCCGTCCTGGGCAACGACTTCAAGGTCACCGAGCGCCGCGGGCGGCTGGAGCGGGCGGGCGGGCACGACGTCATCGCCACGGTCCACCCGTCGTCGGTGCTGCGCGCCCCCGACCGCGACGAGGCGTACCGGGGCTTCCTGGCGGACCTGCGCGTCGTGCGCGAGCACCTGGGCTGAGCACCCCGGAACGTGGAGCGGCCCCCGGATCGCTTCCCGCGCCTGGGCGCGGGCCGAGCTGGACTGGGCTCGGGATCACGGGGGCCGGGTGGCTGCCTGGGATTCGCCCGGACCACCTTGGGAAAAGAACGGTCCTAGCGGACAGCCACCTCACGACGAGTCCTGTAGCTATACAACTTCGGACCACCTCCTTTCTCGTGTAACACGAACCTATGCGAGCCCGGGCGCGTCCTGCAACGTAAATTCCGTTCGTCACAACGGGCTGCTCCACCGCGCCACGCGTTATATAATCCGAGCGGCCGAGCCCTCTCCTGTTAGAGTCGTCCCTCCCCTGTCGCCACGCGCGGCCGGGGGATCGCGCACGGGCGTTCGGAGCAGGCAGGAGGAGACGAGCGAAGTGACGGCGAGTTCGCCACCGAGTCCCGCAGCGGACCCGTTCGACCCCACCTCCCTCCCGCTGGCCGAACTCGGCGCCCTGTGGACGCCCGCCCTGGCCGATGCGGTCGAGCGCACCCTGGCGGCCGCGGCGTGCGGCGAACCCGCGGAGGCCGTCCAGGAGCAGGCGGATGTCCTCCGAGACCACCACGGCTGAACCGCGCACCCGGGCGCACCTGTCCGATGCCGACTTCGACCTGATCTGCGCGGGCCCCGTCGACGCCAGGGTCATGGGCGTGCTCCACCGGGCCCAGTACGGGCGCCGCAGGCTGGCCCTGCGCACCCTGCTGGAGGTGGCGCGGCGTACGGGGGCGCACGACGCCGAACTCGCCTGGGAGGTCCTCGCCGAGGCCGAGCGCCGCGATCCCGCCTCGGTCGAGGACGTGCTGATGGCGCCCGCGGTCGGCACGTGGCTCGCGCGGGCGCTGAGGCGGGGTGTGGCGCGGGTCGGCGTCCTGCACGCGGTCGCCGCGGCCGCGGCGATGCGGGCGGGGATGGCGGGGCGGCTGGTCGTGCCGGTCTCGCACGACGTGGTGACCGTGCCCACGATCGGCCAGTACGCCGCGCCGGGGGAGGCGCCGACCGCCGAGCTGGGCTTCGGTGGTCCGGGCGAACCCGTGCGCGTCGACGGGGTCGCCGTCGGGCTCCGCCCCTTCCGCCGCCACCGCAGCGAGGCGGGCGGCCTCGTGCTGGACGTGACCGTCGACGACGTGGACCCGCACCGCGGGTTCGTCGAGCCGGCGTCGCCGGACCCGCTCGACCCGGCGGAGCACGGGCGCTGGTGCGACCTGCTGGACGAGGCGTGGGCGCTGCTCGTCGAGCGGCACACCGGGTACGCGGTCGAGCTGTCGGCCGGCCTGACCAGCCTCGTGCCGCTGCCCGCCGGCAGCGGGGTGGTCGGCGCGTCCTCGGCGAGCGCGTTCGGGGCGGTGGCGCTGTCGGCGGTCGGATCGGCCGCCGAGTTCGCCGAGACCCTGGTGCACGAGATCCAGCACTCCAAGCTCAACGCCGTGCTCGACCTGGTCCGCCTGCACGACGAGGACGGGGCGAAGTGCCACTACGCCCCCTGGCGGGACGACCCGCGGCCGCTCACCGGTGTGCTGCACGGCCTCTACGCCTTCACCGGCGTGGTCGAGTTCTGGCAGGCGCAGTCGCCGGGGAGCTTCGCGGCCGCGCTGCGCGCGCGTCAGCTGCGGCTCGCCCTGGCGGAGGTGGGCACCCGCCGGCTGACCGGCGAGGGGCGCCGGTTCGTCGCCGCGGTGGCGCGCAGGCTCGCGGCGCTCGAACCGGACCCGGCCGCCTCGCCCCACGCCGGCGTGGTGGATCGGATCACCGCCGACCACCGGGCCGC
The DNA here is from genome assembly GCF_009498035.1 of Saccharothrix syringae. Classification (NCBI taxonomy): domain Bacteria; kingdom Bacillati; phylum Actinomycetota; class Actinomycetes; order Pseudonocardiales; family Pseudonocardiaceae; genus Saccharothrix; species Saccharothrix syringae. The sequence goes on along the minus strand of NZ_CP034550.1, from coordinate 8,524,654 downwards.
CTGGCGGGTCCGGCACGTGCGGCCCCACCCGGCGGACGTCGCGGCGCTGGCCGACGACTGGCTCGCCGGCCGGGCCCGCTCGACGCGGCCGCGTGCCGAGGTGGTGGCGACCGGTGAGCGGGTGTCGACCGACCGGGCGGCGCTGCTGAGGGCCAGGGCGCTGACCCCGGAGCGCTTCGCCGCGACCCCGCGCACCGGCCCCGACGCCGCCTACGCCCGCGACGACCTGGTCACGGCGGGTGCGGGCTACCTCGACCGCCTGCGGGCCGACCCGGAGGACGGCGCCGCCTGGGTGGGGCTCGGGTTGGCCGGCGGTGCGCCCGCCCTGCTGGACGAGCCGCACGTGGCGCGGGCCGTGCACCGGGAGGTCCGGCGCCGGGGCGCGCCCGCCCCCGATCCGCTGCCGCTGGCCCGGTGGCTCGCCGGCTGAACTCACATCTGCATCGTGTCGGTGTCGCAGTCGACCCGCTCGGACCGGGGCGCCGGGTGCTCCTCGCCCAGCGCCGCCCGCACCTCCCGGTGCAGCCGGGCGGACGCGGCGTGCTCGCCGAGCGCCCGCAGGTCGCGTGCCAGGTTCAGGGTCACGGCCAGGGTGGCCGGGTGCCCGGGCCCCAGCACCCGCTCGGATCGCCGCCGGGTGTCCGCGTCCAGGTCGGCCGCCGCCCCGTGCTCACCCGCCGCGGCCAGGTCGCTCGCCAGGTTCGTCGCGGTCACCAGCGCGTAGGGGTGGTCGGGGCCGAGGGTTCGGTGCAGCACCTCGGCGGCCCCGGCGTTGCGCTCCCGAGCCCGGTCCAGGTCGCCCAGCAGGCGCTCGGCCACGGCCAGGCTGGTCGCCGCGACGAGGGTGAACGGGTGCTCGGGCCCGCTCGTCCGGGCGAACTGCCGGTGACCGCGCTCGGCCAGCTCCCGCGCGGTCCGCAGGTCGCCCAGGTGCCGCAGCGCCACCGACAGGCTGACCATCGACGTGGAGGTGTCGAGGTGCAGCTCGCCGTGGCGGCGCCGGTAGCGGGTCAGGCACTCCTCGGCCAGCAGCCGCGCACCCGCGTGGTCGCCGGCCCGGCAGCGGGTCACCGCCAGGTTGCGCATCGTCCCGAGGGTGTGCGGGTGGTCGTCGCCGAGCAGGCCGCGCTGGCGCGCCAGGGTGTCGTCCAGCAGGTCCAGCGCATCGTCGTGGTGGCCGCACTCCCGCAGGTCCATGGCCAGCGCGGTGAGGGAGCGCAGCGTGCTCAGGTGGTCCGCGCCCAGGATCTCGGTGCGCCGGCGCGCGGTGTCCTCGTCCAGCTCCAGCGCTTCCGCGAACCGGCCCGTGCCGCGCAGCGAGCTGGCGAGGTTGTTGGCGTACCGGAGGGTTTCCGGGTCGTCCGGCCCGAGGACGCGCAGCGCCCGCGCCAGCACCTCCTCGCGCAACCGCAGCTCCTCGGCCAGGCGCCCGGCCCGGCGGCGGTCCGCGGCCAGGACGTCCAGCATGTCGATGACGGCCTCGTGGTCGTCGCCCACCTGCGCGCGCAGCTCGGCGTAGGTCGACTCGTTGAGCGACCTGGCCTCGTCGGCGCGGCCGAGCCGCCGCAGCCCGATCCCGTGCAGGCGGGCCATGTCGAGGGTGGGCAGGTCCGCCCGGCCCATGGCCGAGCGCCAGGCGGTCGTGCTCTGCCCGGCCAGCTCCGCGGCACCACCGAAGTCGCCCACCTCGACCAGGTACCGGACCGAGTTGATCAGCATCCGCCGGACGAGGCCGTCCAGGCACTCCACCGCGCGGCACTGGACGACGTGGGGCAGCAGCCGGGCGTAGCGGGGCCAGTCCTCGACCCGGTAGGGGTCCCCGGGGTCGTTGTGGGCCAGCAACAGGTGCACCACGTGCCGCGAGCGGTCCTGCTCTCCGGCGTCCAGGCGGCTCGTCAGCACCGCCTGCGCCAGGGGGTGCATCCGCACGGTCTGGTCGCGGTGGTCGATCTTGGCCAGGCCGTACCGGCTGATCTCCCGCGTGGCCCGGGCGAGCGCGACGGGGTCCTCCAGCGCCGCCACCAGCTCGGGCGACACCGGCGCCGCCCGGACGCCGCGGAACAGCCGCAGGGGGACCGGCTCGGCGCCGAAGAAGGCGCACAGCCGCAGCAGCTCCAGCGCCACGGGGTGCTCCCGCGCCAGGCGCACCAGCGGCACGTGCCAGGCCGCCGCCACCGGCAGCGGGTAGTCGCCCGCCACGCCGGCGGCCAGCAGCTCGGCCCGGTTCGCGGCCAGCAGCTCCAGGTACTCGGCCGTCCCCATGCCGGTCCGGGAGCGCCAGACAGCGGCCTGCTCGACCGCGAGCGGCAGGTCGGCGAGCGCGTCGGCGAGGGCGTCGGCGTCGGCGCGGGAGAGGTCCGGGTCGTGCCCGCGCAGCAGCGCGACGCTCTCCGCCCGGCTGAACCGGTCGACCCGGACCGGGCGCGCGTGCCCGGACCACGCCGGGTCGCCCGAGGTGACGATGACGTGGCCACCCGACGGGAGGAACGGGAGCAGTTCGCCGGGAGCGCCCGCGTTGTCGAACACGAGGAGCCACCGCGCGTGCGGCCTGCCCTCGCCCAGCGCGCGGAGCAGGCCCGACACCGAGGAACCGGTGGGCAGGTCGAGCCTGCCGGCCAGCTCGACGAGGGCGGCCCGGACCTGCGCCTGGTGCTCCGCGGGCACCCACCACACCACCTGGTACTCCGGGGCGTGGCGGTACAGGTACTCCAGCGCCGCCTGGGACTTGCCCATGCCGCCCGCGCCGTGCAGCACCACCGGGCCCGGTGTCCCGGTCAACAGCGCCCGGACCGCCTCCAGCAGGTCCTCGCGCCCCACGAAATCGGGGTTGCGCAGCGGCATCGGTCCCAGGACGTCGGGCCGGTGCTCCGGCACCGCGCGGCGCCGGGGCGGCGCGTGCGCGACCCGACCGCGGCCCAGCAGCACCGCCAGGCGGTTCGCCCTGGCCAGGTAAGGCCCGGACAGGGCGCGGAACACCGCCTCCTGCACCCGCAGGTGGGGCGCGTTCGCCGCGGAGGGCTCGGGAAGCCCGACCTCGTCGGGCGCGTCGACCGCCCGCGCGTAGTCGTGCAGGGCCGTGTCCGACGGTCCCGCGTGGTCGCCCAGCAGGCGGACCACGCGGACGGTGTCGGCGCGGTGCAGCCCGGCCAGCAGCTCCTCCCGCACGCCGGGGCGGAAGTCGTACTCGACCGGGCCGCCGCCCTTGGGCAGCCGGACCAGCAGGTCGCCCAGCAGCACCTCGGCCAGCGCGGTGAGGCCGCTGCCGGGCACCGCCACGCGCTGCACCAGCTTCATCGACGCCAGGTCGAGCGGTGCCGCGGCGAGCAGGCCCGCCAGGCGGAACGCGGTCACCGACGCGACGGTGCGGAACCGCAGCACGCGTTCCCGCGGCGTCGGCTCCGGGCCCGGAGCCGGCTCGGGCGCCGGTTCGCGGCGGAAGGGGCGCACCGCGGTCGCGGTCACCTCCACGGGCGCGGCGCCGGGCTGCGACACCAGCCTCGCCCAGGCGGCCATCCAGTCCGGGGACAGGGCCAGCACCGGTACCACCGTGCCGGGCTCGCGGGAAGCGGTGAGGTCGGGGTCCAGCGGTGTCGCGCGCAGCAACCGGTTGGGTGCGCCGGGGAAGGGCGCGGAGAGCTGGAAGCGCGAGGTGCCCAGGGCGCTCCACGACCACAGGCGCCGGTCCAGCGCCTGCACCACGGCCACGGGCATGACCCGGCCCCACCGGTGCAGCACGTGGCCCGCCGCGCCGCTGCGCCAGGCCCCGCCCACGCCGTCGGTGAACACCAGCACCACGCGGCGACCGGTGGGGTCGGCCAGGCGCGACCACGGCACGGGCGTGGCGGTCGGGCCCTCCGGCCGCACGCGCAGCTCCGCCGGGTCGGCGGGGGAGAAGTCGACCCGGTGGTGGCGGACGTCGCGGAACGCGCCCTGGCGGCGCAGCAGCTCGGCGAACTCGCGCGCGGTGTGCTGCCAGATCGCCATGGAAGGGGAGGTGTCGACCACCAGCACCAGGTCGAACGGGTGCGCGGGCTCGGGGCGCCACGCCGGCATCCACAGCCCGTCCTGCGCGGCGTGGCGGGCGGTCGCCTCCTCGTCCAGCTCGCGCCGCCACGGTGACGGCGCGGTGCGGTCCAGCGGGCGGAGGGCGCGGGCGATGCGGGCCCGCTCGGGCAGCACGGGCACGGCGGGCAGCGGGGTGGTGGCCGCGGCGGTCGCGTCGGTGGTCGGGCGGACGCCGGTGGGCGGTGCCGGGACGCGCTCCTCGGGCGGCCGCGGTTCGACCGGCCCGGCCGGGTGCGCCTCGTCGGGGGGTGCGACGGGGTGCGCTCCCGGCGCGGGCCGCCCCCCGACGTCCGGGCGACCGGCGGAGCCGCCGGCCACGACCAGCCGGGCGAGCCACAGCGCGTCGCGCAGCTCGCGCACGGTCAGCCGGCCGCTGCCCGGCGGCGGGGGACCGGTCATCCGGACTCGGCCTGGAGCGGGTGCCAGATGGCCTCCAGCACGGCGGGCAGGTCGTCGTCCGCCCGGTAGGCGCCGGAGGTCGCCAGCCGCACGGCCAGGTGCACGCCGTTGAGCAGCTGGTCCGCCGCCAGGCCGCCGCCGACCTCCTCGCGCCGCTCCAGGAACCTCCGGATCAACCCGGCCACGTCCACGCCGTGCGTGTCGTCGAAGTGCGCGGCCACCATCCGGCCCAGCTGCTCGTGGTCCGGCGGTTCCACGTGCAGGCGCAGGCACCTGCGCAGGAAGGCTGGCGGGAACTCGCGCTCGCCGTTGCTGGTGATCACCACCACCGGGAACTCGCGGCAGCGGACGACGCCGCCCCGGATCACCGCCTCGCCGCCGGTGTCGTGGGTGAGCACCCGGACCTCGGGGTGGCTCCCGGCGATCCGCACCAGTTCCGGGATGGGGTACTCGCCTTCTTCGAAGACGTTGAGCAGGTCGTTGGGGAGGTCGATGTCGCCTTTGTCGAGTTCGTCGATGAGCAGGACGCGGGGCAGGTCGTAGGGGAGCAGGGCGGTGCCCAGGGGGCCGAGGTGGATGTAGTCGCCGATGTCCGCGTCGCCCGGTCCGCCGCCCGCCGCGCGCACCCGGCCGATGGCGTCGTAGAAGTACAGGCCGTCCTTGAGCGTGGTGCGGCTGGTCACCGGCCAGCGCAGCACCGGGCCGAGCCCCAGCTCGCGGGCGATCAGGTGGGCCAGCGTCGACTTGCCCGTGCCCGGGTCGCCGGTGACCAGCAGCGGGCGGCGCAGCAGCAGGGCCGCGTTGACCATCGCCACCTCGTCGGGGTGCGGCACGCGCGGCACCGCGGTCCGGCCGACCCGCCGGTCGCCCTCGCCGCCGTCGTCGGTCGGGCGGGACGCCTCGCCGGTGCCGGGGAAGCGCCGCCACGGCGGTGCCTCCGGCAGGGCCGCCACGGGGTGGGCCGCCACACGACCCGTGCCCCGGTAGACGTACCAGTCGGTGTTGTCCACCATCACACCCCTTCCGGCGCCGTCGGGTGCACCGGCAGCACCACCCGCGACGGGTCGTCCCACAGGACCGTCAGACCGCCGTCGCCGCCCGCCTCGAACACGTCCGACCGCGCGAGCCGCACCCGTTCCAGCAGGTCGCGCGGGTTGTCCTCGTGCAGCAGCCGCCTGGCCCGGGCCACGAAGCCGTCGTCCGAGCCGGCCCGGTCCCAGATCACCACCGGGATGCCCGCGCGCAGCCCGACCGCGATCTCGTCGCGGCCCCGCGACTCCGGGTGCGGCGGCGAGCTGAGCACCAGCGACACCGCGGCGGCGTCGCGCTGGAGCTTCGACATCAGCTCGCGCACAGCCCTCGCGCTGCCGTCGCCGCCCCAGCACGTGGCGTCCTCGTGGATCGCGCCCGTCCGGTCGAGCTGGGAGCGCAGCAGCTCCCAGCGCTGGTGCCAGGACCGGTGGTACTTGCGCGCCGCCATCCGCTCCAGGCTGCGCACCGCCACCGGGTAGCGGCAGCCCAGCGGTTCGGGCAGCGGCGCGTCGGTCTCCCACGGCCACTGGTCCACGTCGAGGTTGATCAGCTCGGCGGCCAGGACGAACTCGACGTGCACGCGCGGCGCGAACCCGGCCCAGTCCGCCTCCAGCCCCTCCACCGCCTCGGCCACCCGGTGCTTGACCGCCTCCAGGTCGCCGGTGAAGTCCGCGCCGCGCACCGGGTGCCACCCGGTGGACAGGTCGAGCTGGTGCCACTGGGACAGCCGGTGGACGTCGCCGCGCAGGCCCTCCCGGCACAGCTGGAACACCACGTAGGCGTCCGACGGGCGGGCCGGGGCCGCGACCCGCCCCTCCCGGACCTCCCATCGCGCGGACGCCACCTCCGCGGCCAGGTCCAGCGCGGCCGCCTGCCGGTCGACCCAGTGGTGCAGCCGGACGGCCAGCTCGGTGCGCACGCGCGCCGCGATGTGCTCGACGAACAGCAGCGACCGCGGCACGCCGTCCGGGCGCGCGTTGAGCGTTTCCAGCGTGCGGAAGACCTCCTGGTACGTGGTGGACCCGCGCAGCGGCGGCGCCGACGGGCCCGCCACGGCCAGGTAGACGCCCTCGATGTCGGGGACCACCACACCGGACAGCAGCGCCAGCACCTCGCCGCGCGCCTCGTCGGACCACAGCGCCAGCGTGGTCATGTCCCGCACCAGGTCCCGCAACGCCACCATCGGGCGCGAGTCCTGCTCCAGCATTTCCAGCACCCGCACCAGTGCGGAAAGCCTTTCCGGGCGGCGGCAGCACACCTCCGCGATGCTGAACAGGTGGCCCACCGGGTACTTGTGGTCCTCGACCGGGAGGTGTTCGCGCAACGCCTCGCCCACCATCCGCACGACGAGTTCCCGCCCGCTGCGGTCGGCCAGCATCGGGATCCGCCGCAGGGCCGTCACCAGCGGCATCAGCGGGGTGCTCTCCTCACCGGGGTCGCCCCGGGCCTGTGCCGCGCCACTCGGTGCCCATGCCACCCGCGCCCCCTCGTGATCGCGCCCGCGTTCCGCGGCGTTCATGGTAGGGCGAATTCCCCGGCACAGCACCAAGTCCGATTCCCGCCGGACGGGAATGTGCTTTCCCGCCACCATCATCGGCATGGAATTCGAGGGCAGGGTCGCGCTGGTCACCGGCGGCGGCAAGGGGATCGGCGCCGCGGTCGCGGTGCGCCTGGCGGAAGCGGGTGCCGACGTGGCGGTGACGTGCCGCGGTTCGGCGGACGACGTGGTCGCGCGGGTGGAGGCGTTGGGGCGGCGCGTGCACGTGGTGCGCGCCGACAGCGGTGACGCCGCGGCGGTGGCGGCGGCCGTGGACGAGGTCGTGGAGGTGTTGGGGCGCTTGGACGTCCTGGTCAACAACGCGGGGGACTTCACCGTCGGGCCGGTGGAGGAGCTGGGGGTCGAGGACTTCGACCGGACCTTCGACGTGAACGTGCGGGCGATGTTCGTGGCGGTGCGGGCCGCGCTGCCGCACCTGGGCGACGGCGGGCGGGTCGTGAGCATCGGCAGCAACGTCGCCGACCGCGCGGTGTTCCCCGGGCTGTCGCTGTACTCCGCGAGCAAGGCGGCGCTGGAGGGGATGACCCGGGCGCTGGCGCGGGAGCTGGGGCCGAGGGGCATCACGGTGAACCTCGTGCACCCCGGCCCGACCGACACCGACCTGAACCCCGCCGACGGCCCGAACTCCGCCGTGATCAACGGGTTCACCGCGCTCGGGCGGTACGCGGAGCCCGCCGAGGTGGCGGCCGCGGTGGCGTTCCTGGCCTCGGACGAGGCCCGCTACGTCACCGGTGCCCGGCTGCACGTCGACGGCGGTTTCACGGTCTAGCGGCGGACGGGGTGGGGCGCGCCCGCCGCGGCGCGCCCCACCCCGCGATCAGCTCGCGTTCACGTCGATGCAGGCGTAGAACGCGTTCGCGGTGTCACCGATGTTCCAGATGGCGAGCACCGTCTGGCGACCCGAAGCGCCCAGGTTCACCGAGTGCGACACGGTGGCCGGGGGCTGCTGGTTGCCGCCGTCGAAGAAACCGACCCGCCGGCCGTCCACGTAGTACTCGTAGTTGGCCGTGCGGTGCCGCGCGGTGAAGGTCCAGTTGAACGTGACCGTGCGGCCGGTGTTGCTGACCCTCCAGCCCTTGCTGTTGTCGTTGAGCTCGGCGAAGCGGGCGACCCCGCCGTTGCAGCTGCGCAGGCCCTTCGGGCCCTCGACGCTCTGCGGTTCCCACTGGATGGCCCCGCACGACACCGTCTTGGCGGCGCACTGGGCCTGGCGGCTGGGCGGTGACGACACGTAGCCGTGCGCGAGGGCGGGTGCCGACGGCAGGGCGACGGACACGAGCGGTGCGGCGAGCACGCCGGCCGCCACCGCGGCGATCCTTCGGCGGAGCGACATGTGGACTCCTCTGCTCGGATGGGCGGAAACGCTTGTGGCGAACGCCGACCCGATTGCGCGTGGGTGGTGTGCAGGGCGTTCACCCAAACGCGGCGGCCGGTCTAGACCATACTCTCTGTGATTGCCTGGTGACAACTACCAACCTCGGGGTCGGCACCAACGCCGAAGACCCGCACCCCTCTCGAGGGGCGCCATCCGAGCGCGTCGGGCCCCTGGGTCCACCGACAGGGCTCGACGGTGGACCGGCAAGCGGTTTCCGACGCGGCGGTTGCCCCACCCGTCGGAATGGACCTGTTGGCCGCCATCGGAATATCCGGCTGGGTGCTGCGGCGCGTGCGCACCTTCGGGCATGATGGCAATCGGGCGGGATCGGGAGGCGGTCGACATGTCTGTGGAAACACCTCGAGAACTGTCCTCGGAGTTGTTGGACCTCACCGCGACGTCGTTGTTCGAGATCAGATCCCTGCGCGACCCCGCGTTGGCCCGGGCGGTCCGCCGCACGCTCGACCGGTTCCGGTCCGGCGACTACGGCGATTCCGTCCAGGAGCAGGCCCAGTTCAGCGGGTAGGCGCGTGGACGCCGTCGCGCTGAGCACGCACCGCCTGCCGCGTTTCGTGTTCGACGAGATCTGTTCGGGATCGGTGTCCGCCACTGGAATGGCAATTTTGCGGACAACCCAGTACAGCGTTCGAAGGTTACGCCTGCGCGCTTTCCTGGCGGTCGCTTCCGGGGTCGCCGCGCGACTCGGTCCGTTCGCCGACCTCGACCGGGCGTGGACATTGTTGGCCGAGGCCGAGCAGCGTGCCCCGGAGGTGGTCGAGGACGTCCTGATGAGCCACTCCGCGGGGGTGTGGCTGAGCCGGGCGCTGCGCCAGGTGCTCGGCACCCCCACCGACGCCACGCCGCTGTGGTCGGAGGTCGGCTGGTTCAACGCGGTCGTCGCGGCCGCGGCCGTCCGGGCGGGCCTGCGGTGCGAGGTCGCGGTGCCCGTGGTGCACGGCGCGGTGACCCTGCCGACGGTGGGCACCTGCCTGCTGCCGCACCGGTTCCCGGTCGGGCACGCGACCCTGCGCACCACGCCCGCGGGCGTGGAACTGGACGTGGCGGGGAGGCCGGTGCCCGTCCGGTGGGAGCCGGTCCCGAGGCAGCGCGGCACCGCCCGCGGCCGCGTGATCGAGGTGGTGCTCGACGACCTGGAGCCCTACCGGGAGTTCGGTGCCCCCGTGCCGCCGCGACCGCTGGACCCCGCCGAGCGGGACGAGTGGCACAAGCTCCTGGGCGAGGCATGGGACCTGCTGACCACGCGGCACCCCGGTCCGGCCGAGGAGCTGTCCGCCGGGCTGGCCGCGGTGGTGCCGCTGGACTCGCGGCGTGACGTGTTCGCCGCGTCCTCGGCCGCGGCGTTCGGCGCGGTCGCCATGTCGCCCAAGCGGTCCGCGACGGAGTTCGGCGAGGCCCTGGTGCACGAGCTGCAGCACTCCAAGGTCAACGCCCTGCTCGACCTCGTCGAACTGCACGACGGCGGCGACGCGCCCGTGCACTACGCACCCTGGCGCGACGACCCGCGCCCGGTGGAGGCGTTGCTGCACGGTGTGTACGCCTTCGTCAGCGTGGTCGAGTTCTGGCACGCCCAGCGCGACGTCCTGCCGCCGTCACTGGCCCGCCGGGGCGAGTTCAACCTCTGCCACCGCGCCCGGCAGGTCGGCTCGGCCCTGGACGGGATGAGCCGCCTCACCTCGCTCACCGACCTCGGACGCGAGTTCGTCGCCGCGGTGGCCGCCCGGCTGGCGGTCTGCGACGCGGTGGCCCGCACCCCGGAGGTCGCCGCGGCCGTCGAGGCGATGACTGCCGACCACGCGGTCACCTGGAGGCTGCGGCACGTCCGTCCCGACCCGGGCACCGTCTCCGCCGCGGTGGCGGCGTGGCTGGGTGGCGGTGAGGCCCCGGGCGACCCCCGGCGCGGTCGGGTGGTGCCCGCGACGGCCTCGGGCGAGTCGCTGCTGACCGCCCTGCACCGGCTGCGCGCCCTCGACCCGTCCGAGTTCGACCGGGTCGCGAACCGGCGCGGCCCGGAGTTCGCCCACCTGCGCGGGGAGCGCGACGCGGCCGCCGAGGGGTACGCCGCGCGGTTGCGCGCGGCGCCCCACGACGTCACGGCGTGGGCGGGCCTGGCCCTCGCCCTCGACTCGACCGCGCTGCGCCGGGTGCCCGAGCTGGTGCGGGCGACCCACCGCGGCGTGGCCGCCCGCACCGGTGCGGCCCCGCCGGCCGCGGAGCTGGTGGCCTGGTTCGACCGGACCGTCGGATGAGCACCCGGCGGTCAGAACTGCATGGTGTCGGTGTCGCAGTTCGCCCGGACGTACTGGGTGGCCGCGATCGTCGCCGGGTGCTCCTCGCCGAGCACCTTGCGGAACCCCTCCACCGTGCGCGCGTGCAGCACCGCGGACTCGCTCTCCTCGCCCAGGCTGCGCAGGTCCAGCGACAGGTTGAGCGCGACCGCCAGCGTCGTCGGGTGCTCCGGCCCGAGCACCCTGGTCGCCCGCTCCAGGGTGTCCTCGTCGATCTTCCTGGCTTCCGCGTGGTCGCCCGTGGCGGCGAGGTCGCTGGCCAGGTTGGCTGCCGCGATCAGGCTGTTGGGGTGGTTGACGTCGAACAGCTCGACCAGGGTGTCGTACGTCCGGCGGTTGAGGTCGAGCGCCTCGGCGACGTCGTCGCGCAGGCGCAGCGTCACGGCCAGGTTGATCGCCGCCACGAGGGTGTACGGGTGGGCGGGGCCCGAGACGCGCTGGAACGCCTCGAAGCTCTGCCGCGCCAGGCGCAGCGACTCGTCGAGGTTGTCCAGGTGGCGCAGGTCGGTGGACAGGCTCATCCGGGCGGTGATCGTGTCCACGTGGTTGTCGCCGTGCCGGCGGCGGTAGCGGGCGACGCACTCCTCGGACAGCTCCTTGGCGCGCACGTGCTCACCCGCCTTGCGCAGCGCCACCGCGAGGTTGCGCACGGCCCCGATCACCCAGGGGTGGTCTTCGCCGAACACCTGCCGCTGGCGGTCCAGCAACTCGTCCTGCTGCCGTGCGGCCTCGGTGTACGAGCCCAGCTCCCGCAGGTCCATGAAGAGGCTGTTGTAGGAGCCGAACGTGGACCGGTGGTTGGGGCCGAGCACCTGGATCCGCCGCCGCAGGTTGGCCGTGTCGATGTCGTGCGCCTGCCGGTAGGCGCCCATCAGGCGGAAGGCGCTGGCCAGGTTGTTGGCGTAGTTCATGGTGGCCGGGTCGTCCTCGCCGAGGATCGCGACCGCGCGCTCGTAGACCTGCCGCCGGATCTCCAGCTCCTGCACGATCTGGCCCTGGGCGCGGCGGTCGAGCGCGACGGTGTCCAGCATGTTGAGCATGGCCTCGTGCTCCTCGCCGAGCACCGCCTGGAACCTGCGGTAAGTCTGCTCGTTGAGGCGTTGCGCCTCGTCCTTCTGCCCCTGGCGGCGCAACGAGATCCCGTACTGCCGGGTCATCTCCAGCGTGTCGTGGTCGTCCTCGCCCAGTGACTGCCGCCAGCCCTCGGCGGTCTCCTTGGCCAGGTCGTGGGCGCTGCCGAAGTCACCCGCGTTGATCAGGTACTTGACCAGGTTCAGCACGAGCTGGCGCACCCACCGGTCCTGGCACTGCGCCGCCTCGGAGACCAGGGCGTGGGGCAGCAGTTCGGCGTAGCGGGGCCAGTTGTCGGAGTTCTCCGGGTCGCCGGGGTCGCCGTTGACCAGCAGCACGTGGACGGCGTGCTGCATGCGGTCCTGCTCGGCCTGGTCGAGCTGGTTCTTCAGCACGGTCTGGACCAATCGGTGCAGTTGGAGGGCGTTGGCGCGGTGGTCGATCTTGGCCAGGCTGTAGCGGCTGATCTCGCGGATGGCGCGGCTGAGCCGGATCGGGTCGCGCAGCGCGGCGGCCAGCGCCTCGGGCACGGGCACGTCGCGCGCGCCGCGGAACAGCTTCTGCGAGATCGGGTCGGGGCCGAAGAAGGCGCAGACCTGGAGCAGCTGGAGGGCGGCCCGGTGGTCGTTCTTGAGGCGGTTCAGCGGGACGTTCCAGGCCGCGGCGACCGGGAGCTGGTCCTCGCTGGAGGTGCCCGCCTCCAGCAGCTCGGTGCGGTTCTGGCGCAGCAGTTCCAGGTACTCGGAGACCTGCATGCCGGTCTGGGCGCGCCAGGCGGCGGCCTGCTCGACGGCCAGGGGCAGGTCGCCCAGGGCCTCGGCGAGGGCGTTGGCCTCGGCGCGGTCGAGGTTGCCGCCGCGGCGGTCCAGCAGTTCGATGCTCTCTTCCCGGGTGAACAGGTCGACCTCGACGGGGCGGGCGTAGCCGCCCCACTCGGAGTTGCGGGAGGTGACCACGATGTGGCCGGTGCCCGCGGGGAAGAAGCGGCGGACGTCCTGGGGGCGGTCGGCGTTGTCGAAGACCAGCAGCCAGCGCGAGTAGGGCTCGCCCCGGCGCAACGCCTCCAGCACACCGGGAACGGCGGTCTCGGCCGATCCCGACGCGGCGACGCCGAGCTGCTTGGCCAGCTCGACGAAGCTCTGCTTGATCTGCTCCTGCCGCTCCGCGGAGATCCACCAGACCACCTCGTACTCGGAGGCATGTCGGTAGATGTACTCGACGACGGTCTGGGACTTGCCGACACCGCCCATGCCGTGCAGCGCCTCGGGCAGGACCGCCGTGGGGCCGGCTTCGCTGAGCCGCACGCGGAGCTGTTCGAGCAGTTCTTCGCGTCCGACGAAGTCGGGGTTGCGCAGCGGTACGTGACCCCACACCTGCGGCTGGGTGGTACCCGGCTGCCGTTCGCCGGTGAAGAGAGGGGTGCCGGGGGCGGTGGTCACGTCGTCTCCTTCGGGCAGCGGCGACCCGGCCCCGGTGGGAAGGGGCTGGGCGTCGGTGGTCGTCAACTGCTTCTCCTGTGCTGTGATGTCTCGTTCCATCGATCGGTGGATGCGTTGCGACCGTCTGGAATAGGGTCCGGACAGGGCTTTGAACACGGCTTCCTGCACGCGCAGGTAGGGCAGGTTCTCGGGAGAGGCGTCGATGTCCTCGGCGTGGTAGGGGTCGTCGAGGACCAGGCGGTAGTTGCGCAGCGCGTGGTTGTCCTGGCCGGCGTAGGTGTCCAGGATTCGGGCGACGCGGGCGGTGTCGGCGCGGCGGGCGGTGGCCAGCAGTTCCTCGCGGACGCCGGGGTGGAAGTCGTAGGCGACGGCGTCGGTGTCGCCGTTGGCGCCGGGCAGGCGGGTCATCAGCCCGCCGAGCATGACCTCGGCCAGCGCGGAGAGGTCGGAGCCGGGCAGCAGGACGCGTTGGACCAGGCTCATCAGCTGCGGGCTCAGCGGGGTCGCGGCGAGCAGGGCGGCGAGTTGGAAGCCGTCGGCGGAGGCGTAGGTGCGGAACCTCAGCACGCTCTGCGCGGCGTCGGCGGGTTCCTCCTCGGGGACCCGCGGCGCGGGGACGGTGCAGGGGCCGACCAGGGCGGCGGTGGTCTCGACCCATTCCGAGCCGGGGGCGGTGAGCAGGCGTGTCCAGCCGGCCAGCCACTCCGCGGACAGGCCGAGCACGGGTACCGCGGTGGCATGGGTGGCCGGGCCGTGCACGCGCAGCCGGGAGTTGGGGGTGCCGGGGGCGGGTGCGGACAGCTTCATGCGGCGGGTGGGCAGGCCGCCCCAGGACCACAAGCGCTGGGCCAGCGTCTGCACCACCGCGACCGGCATGACGCGGCCCCAGTGGTGGAGCACGTGGCCGACGGCGCCGGTGTGCCAGGCGCGGCCGACGGTGTCGGTGAGCACCAGCACGATCCGGGTGCCCGCCGGGTCGAGCAGGTAGCGCCAGGGGTGCTTCGCGCCGCCCTCGGAGCGCAGGGTCACCTCGTGCGGTTCGGGGCAGGAGCTGTCCATCACGTAGGTGCGGACGTCGCGGAAGGCGCCCTGGCGTTCCAGCAGGAGTCGAAATTCCCTGACGGTCTGTTGCCACAGCTCGGCGGCCACGGTGGTGTCGACGACCAGGGCCATCTCGAAGCGCCGCCAGGGCGCGGCGCGCCATTCTGGCAGCCACAGGCGGTCGCGGGCCGCGCGCACGGCGGTGGCCTCCTCGTCGAGCAGCCGCAGCCGGGGCGAGGGCTCGTGCCGGCACAGCGGGCGCAGGGCGCGGCTGAGCCGGCGGCGTTCGGGCAGGGCGGGCACGGTCGGCCACGCCGAGACCGCGCTGACCGTGCCGTGCCCGTCCGACCACGGGTCGGCGCGGTCCAGCGTGGTCGGCGTCGGCGTCCAGCCCTGGGTGCAGGTGGGCTCGGGTGCCGGGTGGTCGCCCTCCTCGGTCTCGGGCTCCTCTCGCACCTGCTCTTCGGGGTCCGGTGGTGGTCGGTCGTCGTCGTGGGGGAGCGCGGGGGGCGGTTCCCCCGCGGCCGGTTCCGCGGCCGGGCGCAGGGTGCCGGCGAGCCACAGCGAGTCGCGGATCTCGCGCAGGGTCAGGTCCGCGGTGCGCAGTCGTTCCAGCCGGTGCTCGGTCGCGTCGAGGTGCTGGAGGAGCACCTCGCGGACGGTGGGTTCGCGTGGTGCGCTCATCCGGCCTCCGTGGACAGGGGGTGCCAGATGGCGCGCAGCAGCTCGGTCCAGTCCTCGTCGGGCTGGTAGGCGCCGGAGGTCGCGAGGTGGACGGCGTTGAGCAACTGGTCGGCGGAGACGGTGCCGACCTGGTCGCGGTGGGCGAGGAAGTCGGAGATCAGGCGGGCCACGTCCACGCCGTGGGCGTCGCCGAAGTGCACCGCGACCATCTCGCCGAGCTGCTCGCGACCGGGCTGCTTGACGTGCAGGCGCAGGCAGCGGCGCAGGAAGGCCGGCGGGAACTCGCGTTCGCCGTTGCTGGTGATGACGACGATGGGAAACTCGCGGCAGCGCACCACGCCGTGGGTGACGGTGGCGGTGTGGCCGCGGTCCTCGGTGAGCACCCGGACCTGCTCCTGGTGCTTGGCGTAGCGGACCAGTTCCGGGATGGGGTACTCGCCTTCTTCGAAGACGTTGAGCAGGTCGTTGGGGAGGTCGATGTCGCCTTTGTCGAGTTCGTCGATCAACAGCACGCGGGGCAGGTCGTAGGGGAGCAGGGCGGTGCCCAGGGGGCCGAGGTGGATGTAGTCGCCGATGCCCGAGTCGGGGTCACCCGCTCCCACGGCCTGCACGCGCCCGATGGCGTCGTAGAGGTACAGGCCGTCCTTGAGCGTGGTGCGGCTGGTGATGGGCCAGCGCAGCACCGGGCCGAGTCCGAGTTCGCGGGCGACGAGGTAGGCCAGCGACGACTTGCCGGTGCCGGGCGCGCCGGTGACCAGCAGGGGGCGGCGCAGCCGGATGGCCGCGTCGACCATGGCCACCTCGTCGGGGTGCGGTGTGCGGCGCACCGAGCGCACCCCGCCCACCCGGCGGTCGCCCTCGCCGCCGTCGTCGGTGGGCCTGGTGGCGTCGCCGCTGCCGTTGAACGTCCGCCACGGCGGTGGTGGGGGCAGGGCGGAGACCGGGTGCTCCGCTACTTCGCCGGTGCCGTGGTAGACGTGACCGCCGCCGTGGTTCATCCCGTCGCCCCCTCGGGTGGTGGCCCCGGCTGGGTGGGCACGACGAGCCTGGTGGGGTCGTCGTAGAGCACGGTCAGCGCCTCGCCGACGTGACGCCGCGCGGGGCCTTCCGCGAACGCCCTGGTCCGCACGAGGCGCACGCGTTCCAGCAGGTGGTGCTCGTCCTGCTCGTGCAGCAGGGACTCCACCAGCTCCTCGAACTCCGCCGAGGCGCAGTCGCTGCGGTGCCACAGGATCAGCGGCACCCCCGCCTTCACCCCGACCGCCACCTCGTCGCGCCCGGCCGCGTCCGGGCACGGCGGCGCGGACAGCACCATCGACACCAGCCCCCGCTTGCGGTTGAACAGCGACAGCAGTTCCCGCAAGCCGGTGGTGCCACGGCAGGTGGAGGCGCGCTCGACCCGCCTGATCCGCTCCAGCTGCCGCTCCAGCTCGTCCCACCGCTGCCGCCACTCGCGGTGGTAGCGGCGTGCCGTCATGCGCTCCAGGCTGCGCACCACGACGGGATACTTACAACCCAACGGTTGCACCAGGTAGGGATCGTCATCCCAGGGCCACTGGTCGACTGGCTCGTTGAGCGTGTCGTAGTCCAGGACGAACTCCACCCGGATATCGGGCTGGTACTGCTCCCAGGCGTCCTCGACCTGTTCGATCAGCTCGGTCACGTGCCGCTTGACCTGCTCCAGCGGTCCGGTGAACTCCTCGCCGGGCAGCGGCGCCCACTGCTGCGGGTTGCCCAGCTGCCGCCACGACGACAACCGGTGGCGGTCGCCGCTCGGTCCGTCCGCGCACAGCCGCAGCACCAGCCAGGCCGGCGAGCCCGGCGGCGGGGTCAGCGGCACGGCGACCTCCGAGCTGAGTTTTTCCCGCGCCTCGACCAGCTCGTCCGCCAAGCCCATCTTGCTCGCCTGCTCGTAGGTCCAGCGCTGCAGCTCGATGGACAGCTCGGTGCGGACCCGGGTGGCCACGTGCTCCAGGAACACCAGGGGACGGGGCAGCCCGTCGGGGCCCGCGTTGAACGTCTCCAGGATCCGGAAGATCTCGGTGAGCGTGGTGGGGCCGTAGAGGTTCGGGGCGGAAGGGCCGGCGATCGCGCGGTAGATGTCCGCGATGTCCGGAACCGCGATGCCGGCCAGCAATGTGAAAAGCCTTGCCCTGTCGTTGGTCGGGAAGAGGTCGGCCGGGGTCATCTCGCCCACGATCCGCCGCAATTCTTCCATCGGCTTGGAATCCTGCTCGATCAAGCCTATCGTCCGCAATAATGCGGAAAGCCTTTCGGGTGTTCGGTGGCACGCCTCGGCGAGGTGGAACAGGTGCCCGACCGGCAGCGGGTGGTCCTCGACGAACACCGGTTCGCCCAGTTCCATGCTCATCATCCGGATGACCAGGTCGCGCCCCTCGCGGGTGAGGAGCGCGGGGATGCGGGAGAGGACGTCGACCAGCGACCTGAGCAGCCGTCGCTGCCCCATGTCGTCTTCCTGGACCACGGTGGCCCCCGTTCCGCAGGACTTCGTCCGTCGAGTGCAACACCCACCCGACCGTCTATAGTCCGCAGCAGGTCATCGGTTAGCCACTGCGTTAGGTTAGTGCGAGTTGCGGGTGGCGGGCCGGTCAAGTTGTGTGAGTTTTATTCACTTCTCGTCGCCGTATGGGACGTGGGCCGGTTTGTCGATCGGCCTGGTGTCCGAAAGAATTCCGCCGGCATCACTCATATGGGTTGCTGCTTCTGGCCGACAGCGGTTGGGCTGGCACTGTCGAGTGGAATTCTCACCCTTGCGGTGGAATCCCGTGGAGGGGCTCTGAGCAGCCGAACTCGCTCGACGAGGTGTCCGGCCTGGCGAGACGGCACCCTCTCGATCGGGAGCGGGTTCGTGTCGTTACATTCCGTGACCACAATGGCGTCGACATGGGCCGTTTCTCAGCCGGGGGTGTGAAAATTCTTGCCCCGAAGGCCGGGCCGGCAAGGTCTTGAGGCGCACACAACGGTTCGGTGTCTCGCGCAGCAGCAGGCGCCCGCAGCGTCGGGCCGGAGTGGGGCTGAGCCGGCACTTCACCGGTTCGAGTGGTGGGCTCGCGGGGATCGCCGCGAGCCCACCACCGTGGAACTACAGCTCCAGGCCGGTGAGCACGAGCACGCGTTGCTCGGTCAGGTCCTCCATGGCCGCTTTCACGCCCTCGCGGCCGGTGCCGGACTCCTTGACCCCGCCGTAGGGCATCTGGTCGGCGCGGAAGCTGGGCACGTCGCCGACGATCACCCCGCCCACGGCCAGCCTGGTCGAGGCCCGGAACGCCAGGCGCACGTCGTGGGTGAACACGCCGGCCTGCAGGCCGAAGCGGGAGGCGTTGACGCGGTCGAAGGCGTCCTCCACCGTCGGCACGGGTTCCAGCACCAGCACCGGGCCGAACACCTCCTCGTCGACGACCTTGCAGCCGGGCGGCACGTCGGTGAGCACCGTGGGCTCGTAGACCGCGCCGTCGCGGCGCCCGCCGGTGAGCACCCTCGCGCCGGCGGCCACGGCCTCGTCCACCCAGCTCTCCACGCGGCGGGCGGCGGCCTCGTTGATCAGCGGGCCGACGTCGGTGGCCGGGTCGGTCGGGGCGCCGACGCCGAGCTTGCGCACGTGCGCCACCACGGCCTGGGTCAGCGCGTCGTGGACCTGCGCGTGGGCGTAGACGCGCTGCACCGAGATGCACGACTGCCCGCCCTGGTACATCGCGAACGTGGCGATGCGCGAGGCGGCGAAGTCCAGGTCGTCCCAGTCCGGGCACACCACCGCGGCGGCGTTGCCGCCCAGCTCCAGCACGACGTGCTTGCGCGGCACCCGCTCCAGGATCGAATACCCGACCGGACCCGAACCGGTGAACGACACCACCGGCAGCCGCGGGTCCTCGGCCAGCTCGCCGGCGACCTCGTTGGGCACCGGCAGCACCGACCACGACCCCGCCGGCAGGTCCGTCTCGGCCAGCAGCTCACCGAGCAGCAACGCCACCAGCGGCGTCGCGGGCGCGGGCTTGACCACGATCGGCGCGCCCACCGCCAACGCCGGCGCGACCTTGTGCGCGACCAGGTTGAGCGGGAAGTTGAACGGCGCGATGCCCAGCACCGGGCCGCGTGGCACGCGGCGCACCAGCGCCAACCGACCCGCCGCCGCCGGGTCGGTGTCCAGCCGCTGCAACTCGCCGGAGAACCGGCGCGCCTCCTCCGCCGCCCACCGGAACGTCGAGACCGCCCGCGCCACCTCCACCCGCGCCCACTTCACCGGCTTGCCCGACTCCGCGGTGATCAGCGCCGCGACCTCGTCCGCCCGTTCGGCCAACCGGCGCGACACGTGGTCCAGCGCGGCGGCGCGGGCGTGCGCGGGCAGCACGGCGAACTCCCCGGCCACCGCGTGCGCCGCGGCCACCGCCCGCTCCACGTCCTCGGCGGACGCGTTCGACGTCACCCCCGCGATCGCGCCGTCGTGCGGACTGCGGACCTCCACCAGGTCCTGACTGCTCGCGGGCCGCCCCGCGACCCAGTAGGGAGTCGTCACGCCATCGCTCCTTCCAGCACGTCCAAGCCCTCGGCCAACAGCTCGTCCGGGATCACCAGCGGCGGCAGCAGGCGGATCACGTTGCCGCGCGTCCCACAGGTCAACACCACCACCCCGGCCTGGTGGCAGCGCGCCGCGACCCGGCCGGCCACCTCCGCCGAGGCCAGCTCGACGGCCAGCATCGCACCCCGGCCGCGCGCCTCGACCACGCCGGGCAGGTCGCGCAGGCGGGGCAGGGCGACGGCCTCGATGCGCCGCGCGGCGGCGTTGAGGTCCAGCTCCCGCATGGTGTCGACGGCACCCAGGGCCGCGGCGCAGGCCAGCGGGTTTCCGCCATAGGTGCCGCCCAACCCGCCCGCGTGCACGGCGTCCATGACCTCGGCGCGCCCCGTGACGGCCGACAGGGGGAGGCCGCCCGCGATGCCCTTGGCCGTGGTCACCAGGTCCGGAACCACACTTTCGTGGTCGGATGCGAACCACGAACCGGTGCGGCAGAACCCGGTCTGGATCTCGTCGGCCACCAGCAGCACCCCGTGCTCCCGGCACCACCGCGCCAGCTCCGGCAGGAAGCCCGACGCGGGCACGACGAACCCGCCCTCGCCCTGGACCGGCTCGACCACCACGCACGCCACCTCCTCGGGGCGCTCGACCGCGGCCACCGCCCGCCGCGCCGCCTCCACCCCGTTCAGCCCGTCAAGCAGCGGGTAGGAGCCGGGCACGCGCCGCACGCCGGGCGTGAACGGCCCGAAACCGTGCTTGTAGGGCATCTCCTTCGCGGTCAACGCCATGGTCAGGTTCGTGCGGCCGTGATAGGCGTGGTCGAACACCACCACACCGGCACGCCCGGTCGCCCGCCGCGCGATCTTGACCGCGTTCTCCACCGCCTCCGCACCGGAGTTGAGCAGCACCGAACGCTTGTCGTGCGCGCCCGGCGTCAACTCCGCCAACCGCTCGCACACCTCCACGTACCCCTCGTACGGGGTCACCATGAAACACGTGTGCGTGAACCGGTCCACCTGTTCGTGGACCGCCGCCGCCACCCGCGGCGCCGGGTTGCCCACCCCGGTCACCGCGATGCCGGAGGCCAGGTCGATCAACCGGTTGCCGTCCACGTCGACCAGCAGACCCGGTTCGGCGTGGTCGACGAACACCGGCAACGTCGATCCCACCCCCGCGGCCACGGCGGCCTTGCGGCGCGCGCTCAGCTCGCGTGAACGGGGACCGGGGACCTCGGTGCGCAGTCGGGACACACCTCCAGCTTCGGCGCACCGGTCGACCGGGAACAGTGGTCATGGTGGCCAACGGGCTGTACACAGTGTCCATGTCACTGACGGTGGGGGCGCTGGCCCGGGAGGTCGGCCTGGCGGTGCGCGTGGACGCCGGCCTGGACCGCCCGATCGCCTGGGTCCACAGCACCGAGCTGGCCGACCCCACCCCGTTCCTGGAGGGCGGCGAACTGCTGCTCACCACCGGTATCGCGCTCGGCCCGCCCGACGACTACGTGCGACGGCTCGTCGCCGCGGGCGCGGTCGGCCTGGGCTTCGGCACCGGCCTGAGCCACGACCGCGTGCCCGCCGACCTGGTCGACGCCGCCCGCGCGGCCGGCCTGGCGCTGCTGGAGGTGCCCAGGGCCACGCCGTTCATCGCCATCACCAAGGCGGTCGCCGCCGACAAGTACGCCGCCATCAGCCGCGCCGACCGGGCGCGGCAGGCCCTGACCCGCTCCGCGGTCGGCGACGGCCCGCGGGGCGTGGTGGAGCGGCTGGCCGGCCTGGTCGGCGGGGGCGTGGCCCTGCTGGACGGGGCGGGCGCGCCCGTGCACGCCTGCGGCGACCTGCCCGACCTCACCGAGCAGGTCCGCCGGCTGGCCGCGTCCGCCGGGGCGGCCAGCGCGTCGTGGCAGGCGGGGGAGCGGCACGCGGCGATGCAGGTGCTCGGGCGGCGCGGGTTCCTGGCCGTGGTGGCGCCGGGCCCGCTGGACGCCGGGGTGGTCAACACCGCCGCGTCGCTGCTCACCCTCGCCCTGGCGCGCTCGGACGAGGTGGAGCGGGTCCGCCGGGACCTGCGCGCGGAGCGGTTCCGGCTGCTGCTGGCCGGGGTGCCGGTGGCCGGGCTGCCCGAGGCGCCGTTCCGGGTGTTCCTGCCGCTGGCCGAGGTGGCCGAGCCGCCGGGGTTCGCGGCCGAGGTCGACGGCCGGCAGGTGGTGCTCGCCCACGACCTCGACGTGCCCGCCGCCGCGTCGAGCCCGGTGGACGCGACGGACGTCGCGCGCGGCTACCGGGAGGCGCTGCGGGCGCTGGAGGAGGGCGTGGCCCGGTTCGAGGAGGTCGCGTCCGCGCGGCTGCTGGCGCCCGACGCGGCCGAACACGCCGCGGCCCTGCTCGCCCCGCTCGACGACGTGCTGCGCGAGACGCTGCGGGCGTGGCTGGCCTGCCACGGCCAGGCCGACCCGGCGGCCGCCCGGCTCGGCGTGCACCGGCACACCGTGCGCAACCGCTTGCGGCGCGTCGAGCTGCTGCTCGGGCGCTCGCTGGAACCCGCAGGTACGCGTGCGGAACTGTGGTTCGCGCTGCACGCCGGGAACTAGGCTGGGCGCACACCGCCATGACCGACCCACAGAGGGGGTTCCCTTGGCGCGCCCACGATTGATTGCGCACGCGTTCGGCGTGGTGACCGGCATCGCGGTACTGCTCGGCGCGGTGCTCGTCAGCCCGGCCAGCGCGTGCACCTGCCTGCCGGGCAACGAGGCCGACCGGTACAACCGGGCGACCCACGTGTTCGCCGGCACGGTGCTCGCGGAGGAGGTCGAGGACAACAACACGCCGGACACCTACGACGACAGGAACCGCTACCGCATCCAGGTGGGGCTCCAGTACAAGGGCAGCGTGCCGCCCATGGTCGACGCGTTGAGCACGACCGTCATCACCGCGTGCGGCGTCAAGCTGTCCGTGGGGGTCGAGTACGTGGTGTTCGCGTTCGGCGACTCGTCGGACGCGAGGGTGGACATCACCTCGTGCGGCGGTACCCGACCGGCATCGGTCGGTCCGCCGATGACGAGCGGGGGGAGCAGCACCCCTACAACGCCGTGCGCGACGCAGGCGGCGTGACCAGGTGACCGAGGGCTTGTGGCGTCATTCGTCCGAGTGGCGTCACAAGCCCTGGTCCGAACTTCGCGAATTTGAATAAACATGGGGTTTAGAACGGCGTTTTTGCGGGTAGAGGCTCCCGAAGCAGTCAATGAGGTGGCTTGTCATGCCGTTTAACCGGTAGCTTTCGGCATCCGGCGTGCTTCTTCGACGCAGCGGAGGGACAACCCGGATGTGGGATGGTGACCTGACCGGAGAGGTCGTCGACGGCAGGTACGCGCTGGGCACCCTCTACGGCTCGGGTGGCATGGCCGAGGTCTACCGGGCGTTCGACACGCGGCTGGAGCGCAGGGTCGCGATCAAGTTCTTCCCGGGCGAGGCGAGCCCGGAGGACCGCATCAGGCTCGCCCGCGAGGCGGACGTGCTGGGCGAGCTGCACTGCCCGGGCCTGGTGGAGGTCTACGACACCGGCGTCCACCTCGGGCGGCCCTACTTCGTGATGCAGCCGGTCGAGGGCGGCACACTGCGCCGCCGCATGCGCGAGGCGCTGGAGCCGGCGGAGGTGGCCCGCATCGGCGCGCAGGTCGCGCAGGTCCTGGCCCACGTGCACGCGCACGGCGTGGTGCACCGCGACGTGAAGCCGTCGAACATCCTGCTCGACCCGGGCGAGGGGCGCGCCTACCTGGCCGACTTCGGCCTGGCCCTCCAGGCGCAGGTCACCCGCGTCACCCGGTCGGGCATCCTGGTCGGCACCGCCGGCTACCTCGCGCCCGAGCAGGTGCGCGGCGCCGACGTGCTGCCCGCCGCCGACGTCTACGCGCTGGGCCTGGTGCTGCTGGAGTGCCTGACCGGCCGGCCCGAGTACCCGGGCGGCGACACCGAGGCCGCGCTGGCCCGCCTGCACCGCGAACCGCGCGTCCCGACCGACCTGCCCGCCGCGTGGAGCACCGCGCTGACCGCGATGACCGCCTCCGACCCGGAGCGGCGACCCACTGCGGCCGAGTGCGCCCGGCTGCTCGCCGCCGCCGAACGCGCCAGCCGGGGCCTGCCGCCGCTGGCCGGGCCTGCGGTGCCCGGCCTGGTGGTGTCCAAGCCGGTGGTGGCGCCCCCGGCCGGGCGGGCGCGGTCCCGCCGCCCCGCCAACGGCGTGCTGCTCGTGGGTGTGGGCGCGGCCGCGGCGGCGCTGACCGCGCTGGTCGTGCTCAACCTGGGCGAGGCGCCCGCGGGCGAGACCCCGGACGACCGGGCTGAGCCGTCCGCCGGGGTGACCAGCACCCTCGTCCAACCGGTCGCGCAGGTCCCGACCACCACCGGCGACCCGCTCCCGGCCGGCGGGGAGGCCGTGACCGGGAACCCGCAGGCCCCGGCCGGGCAACCGACCGCGACCACCACCACCACTATCACCACCGAAGACCAGCCGGACGAGCAGGACGACGCCTCGGAGGAGGACGCGGAGGCGAAGCCCACCAAGGACCGCACGGCCCGGCCGGGCCCCGCGTCCCCGAAGGTGCCCGTCGCCCCGGTCGTGCCCACCCCCGGCAAGCCGACGGTGATCGACCCCGCCGAGCAGGCGCGCACGACGGGGAGCGGCAAGGGCTGAGGCTCAGCGCAGGGCGGGCAGCAGCTCGCCCTTGGCGAAGTCGAGGAACTCCGCCTGGTGGTCGCCGCCGATCTGGACCAGCGCCAGGTCGGTGAAGCCGGCCTCGCGGAACTTGTCGACCGCCTCCACGATCGGGCCCACCTCCGGGCCGCACGGGATCTGCTGGGCCACGTCGTCCGGCCGCACGAACTGCGTGGCGCCGGCGAACCCGGCCGTGCCCGGCAGCTCGGCGTTGACCTTCCAGCCGCCCGCGAACCAGCGGAACTGCTCGTGCGCCCGCGCCACGGCCCGGTCGCGGTCGGTGTCCCAGCACACCGGCAGCTGCCCGATCTTGCGCGACGGCGAGCCCTTGCCCTGGAAGACGTCCCACTCCCGGCACAGCTCCGGCTCCGGCTCGGTCGACACCATCGCGTCGGCCAGCGGCGCGAACGTGCGCACCGACTGGTGCCCCGACACCGCCACCGCGATCGGCACCCGCTGCTCCGGCAGGTCCCACAGCTTCGCCGAGTCCACCCGGAAGTGTTCACCCGAGTAGTTGACGTACCCGCCGTCGAACAGCAGGCAGATGATCTCCACGGCCTCGCGCAGCAGCTCATGCCGCACGTTCACCGGCGGCCAGCCGCGGCCGACCACGTGCTCGTTCAGGTTCTCGCCCGCGCCCAGGCCCAGCGTGAACCGGTTGCCCGACAGCAGCTGCACGGTCGCGGCCTTCTGCGCCACCACGGCCGGGTGGTAGCGCACCGTCGGGCACGTCACGTAGGTCATCAGCTCGACCCGCTCGGTGACCTGGCTGACCGCGCCCAGCACGCTCCACGCGTACGGGGCGTGCCCCTGCTCGTCCAGCCACGGCGAGTAGTGGTCGCTCATCACCTCGAAGTCGAACCCGGCCGCCTCGGCCAGCGCCGCGTGCCCGACCAGCTCGCGTGGTCCGGCCTGCTCTGTCATCAGGGTGTAACCGATCCGCACGGTGTTCCTCCTAGGCCATCGGCAGGTCGGTGAGGTCCGCCCGCAACCGGTCGAGTTCCTCGTAGACTGCCGACGCCCCGTGCTCGCGCAACTCGGCCTCGCCGAAACCACCCGTGCGAAGGCACACCACCGGCAGGCCGGCGCGGCGCGCGGCGTCGCAGTCCCACACGGAGTCGCCGATCACCACGGCCCGGCCGCCGCCGTCGACCTTGCGCAGCGCCACCTCCACCAGGTCGGGCGCCGGCTTGGTCTCCTCCACGTCGTCGGAGGAGGTGGAGGGCAGGCCCACCGCGTCGATGAGCTTGAGGTAGTGGTCGACGTGGTGGCGCTTGCCGGAGCTGGCCAGCACCACCGCGAAGTCCTGCTCCAGCGCCGCGGCCACCAGGCGGTGGGCGCCCTCCAGCGGCCGGATCTCGGCCAGCATCGGCTCGAACGCCGCCTCCCACGCCTGGCGCAGGTCGTCGCCGCGCTCGCGTTCGACGTGGTCACCGGCCACGGCGGCGACCAGCTTGTCGCCACCCATGCCGATGGCGCGGTGCAGGCGCCAGGTCGGCACGGTGATGTCGAAGCGGCGGAACGCGCGGAACCAGGCCACGGCGTGGTGGTAGTTGGTGTCCACCAGCGTGCCGTCCACGTCGAGGACGAGCGTGTTGGTCATGGGCCGGGGTTAGCCCGACCGGAGGACCGGCAAACCGCCGCCGACCACGCGTCAGGCCAGGAACTCCTCGATCAGCCGGGCCCACTCGCCGGGTGCCTCCAGCGCGGGCGCGTGGCCGCTGTCCAGCTCCGCCCACCGGGCGCCGGGGACGAGGTCGGCCATGGCCCGCGTGGCGCTCGGCGCGATGAGCCGGTCGTGCTTGGTGCCGATGACCAGGGTCGGCACCGCCACCTCCGGCAGGTCGGCGGTCACGTCGGCGCGCAGCGCCAGGTCGACCTGCTCCGGGCTGCCCGGCGGGATCGTCATGGCGACCAGCTCCAGGAACCCGGCCTCCTGCTCGGCGGTCATCCGGCGGTGGAACGGCTCGCCCAGCGCCACCGACACCAGGTAGCGGGCCATCTCGGCGCGGTCGCCGTCCAGCCGCCGCCGCCACTCCCGCAGGCGCGCCGCCGTCTCCTCGTCGGCGCGGGCGAACCCGGCGGTGAGCACGAGGGCGGTGACGCGTTCGGGGTACCGCAGCGCCGCGCGCACCGCGACCGAGCAACCCAGGGAGAAACCGACGATCGCGAACCGCTCCTCGCCCTCGGCGGCGGCGACCAGCCGGTCGGCGAGGTCGTCGAGCTCCAGCGGTGCGGTGGCCCGGGGCGTGGTGCCGGAGCCCGGGAAATCGACCGCGTGCACCTTGCGCTTGCGCGACAGCTGGGGGATCAGGGGGCTGAAGTTCGCCCGGACGGCGCCACCGGCGCCGTGGGCCAACAGGAGTGCGGGAGTCACCCTCACGATTCTGCCGGGCCGGACGGCCACGGCGCCGCCAATTCCCGGTTAAGCACGCGTCTCAACCGGCCACCCCCGCCCCACCACCCCCACCCACCCCTCCCCCTCCCTCCCTCCGCGCGTGTCATGCCCCCACCCCGCGAGTGTCATGCCCCCAGCCCCCGCGAGTCGAACCTCCAGCACCCCCGTGTCGAACCCCCGGCACCCCCGAGTTCCACGTCCGGGACCCCCGAGTTCCACGTTCGGGGTGGTCTACGGGCGGTCAACCGATCGGTTGACCGGGAGTCCGACCCGCCGTGCGATCCGCCGGGCCGCGCCGCCGACGAACCTGGTGGCATGGCGATCATCGAAGTGGTCGACCTCGTCAAGAGGTACGACGAGAAGGTCGCGGTGGACGGCGTGTCGTTCACCGTCGACGAAGGGGAGATCTTCGGCATCCTCGGCCCCAACGGGGCCGGCAAGACCACGACCGTCGAGTGCGTCGAGGGGTTGCGCTCGCCGGACGGCGGCACCATCCGCGTGGACGGGCTCGACCCGCGGCGCGACCGGGCCGAGCTGCGCACCAGGCTGGGCGTGCAGCTCCAGCAGGGCGAGCTGCCCGACCGCATCCGGGTCGGCGAGGCGCTGGACCTGTACGCGTCCTTCCACCGCGACCCGGCCGACTGGCGCGAGCTGCTGGACCGCCTCGGCCTCGGCGACCGCCTCCGCACCGAGTACCGGCACCTGTCCGGCGGTCAGAAGCAGCGCGTCTCCATCGCGCTCGCCCTGGTCGGCAGGCCGCGGGTGGCGGTGCTCGACGAGCTGACCACCGGCCTGGACCCCCAGGCCCGCCGTGACACCTGGGAGCTGGTCGAGCAGGTCCGCGACTCCGGCGTCACGGTCGTGCTGGTCACGCACTTCATGGAAGAGGCCGAGCGGCTGTGCGACCGGCTGGCCGTGATCGACGCGGGCAGGGTCGTCGCCGTCGACACCCCGGACGGCCTGGTCTCCGGCCTGGACGCCCAGCAGACGGTCCGCTTCCGGCCGACCTCGCCGCTCGACCCGGACCTCCTCCGCGACCTGCCCGAGGTCTCCGCCGTCGAGCAGCGCGGTTCGCGGTTCGTCGTCACGGGCAAGGGCGACCTGCTGCACGCCGTCACGTCGCTGCTCGCCCGCAACCACGTCGTCGCCGCCGACCTGCGCGTCGAGCAGGCGGGCCTCGACGAGGCATTCATCCACCTCACCGGCCGCACGCCCTCGGAGTGAACCCAGCCATGCTGAAGATCGTCAACATCGAGTGGAAGCTGTTCCTGCGCGAGCCGGTCATGGTCGTGTTCGCCGTCTTCTTCCCCACCCTCCTGCTGCTGGTCCTCGGCGCGATCCCCGCGCTGCGCACCCCCGACCCCAAGTTCGGCGACCTGCGGTTCGTCGACCACTACATGCCCACGCTGGTGGTCATCGCGTTCGCGTTCCTCTGCCTGAACCGGCTGCCCACCGCGGTGGCCACCTACCGGGAGAAGGGCGTGCTGCGCCGCTTCTCCACCACGCCGGTCCACCCGGCCAAGCTGCTGGTCGCGCAGGTCGTGGTGAACTTCATCGCCGGCGCGCTGTCGCTGGTGCTGCTGCTGGTGGTGGCCAAGGCGGCGTTCGACATCGACCCGCCGCGGCAGCCGGTCGTGTTCCTGATCACGTGCCTGCTCGGGCTGCTGTCGCTGTCGGCGCTGGGCCTGCTGGTGGCCGCGTGGGCGCCGAACGCCAGGGCCGCGGGCGGCTGGGCGACCGTGGCTTTCATGCTCGTCATGTTCTTCGGCGGCGCCTACCTGCCGCGGGTGATGCTGCCCGAATTCCTCAACCGCATCGGCGACCACCTGCCGCCGGGCGTGGGCGCGTTGCAGGAGGCGTGGCAGGGCACCGCTCCCGACCCGCTCCAACTGGCGATCATGGCGGTGGTCGCGGCGGCGGCGGGTACGGTCGCGGCGAAGTCCTTCCGCTGGGAGTGAGGCATGACCGACGAGCTCGACGTGTGGGAGCACCGCCTGGGGGTGGCGGGGCAGGCCATCCCGTACCTGGTGCTGGTGCTGTCGACCGTCGTCTACGCGGCGATCATCCCGGACCCGCCGGGGACGAAGGCGGTCAACGTCGGCATCGCGGTCGCCACCGCCCTGTGGATGCTGTGGTGGCACACGCTGCACCCGCAGTGGCGCGAGCGGCCCCGGTTGATGGGCGTGTTCTACGTGGGCGTGCTGGTCGCCTACGCCGTGCTGGGGCTGCGGCACTCCATGTTCGGGTTCTTCTCGTTCGCGGGCTACATCTACGCGATCGAGAACCTGGCGGGCCGCTGGAAGTTCGCGGGCGTCGTCGCCACGGGCGTGCTGGCCGCCACCTCCCTGTACGGCGGCCTGCCCGAGCCGGACCCGGTGGCGATCGGCGTCTACCTGGCCCTCGTGGTCGTCATCGTGATCATAGCGAGCACGTTCACCCTGCTCGGCCACTTCACCAACGAGCAGAGCAGGCGCCGCAAGGAGATGCTGGCCGACATGGCGGCCATGATGGAGGAGAACGCGGGCCTGCACGCCCAGCTGCTCATCCAGGCCCGTGAGGCGGGTGTGCTCGACGAGCGGCAGCGGTTGGCGCGGGAGATCCACGACACCCTCGCCCAGGGGTTCACCGGCATCATCACCCAGCTCCAGGCCGACGAGAACCCGCCGCGGCACGTCGAGACGGCGCTGCGCCTGGCGCGGGAGAACCTGGCCGAGGCCCGCCGCTCCGTGCACGCCCTGCGGCCGCCCGCGCTGGAGGACGCGAACCTGCCCGACGCGCTGTCCGAGGTCGTGACGGGGTGGGTGGACCAGACCGGGGTCGCCGCCACCGTCGCCACCACGGGCGCGGCGCGGCCCCTGCACCCGGAGGTCGAGGTGACGCTGCTGCGCGCCGCGCAGGAGGCGCTGTCCAACGTCGCCAAGCACGCCGGCGCGTCGCGGGTCGGGCTGACGCTGTCGTACATGGAGGACGTGGTGACGCTGGACGTGCGCGACGACGGCGCCGGGTTCGACCCGGGTGGCGCGACCGACGGCTTCGGGCTGATCGGCATGCGGCAGCGGGTGTCGCGCCTGGCCGGGGCCCTGGTGGTGGAGTCCGAGCCCGGCGGCGGCACGGCGGTGTCCGCGTCGGTGCCCGCGATCCCGGCCGAGGTGGCCAGGTGATCCGCGTCGTGGTGGTGGACGACCACCCGGTGGTGCGCGACGGGCTGCGGGGCATGCTCGCGTCGGCCGGTGACATCGAGGTGGTCGGCGAGGCGGCCGACGGCGCGGAGGCGGTGACGGTGGTGCGGGCCGTGAAGCCGGACGTGGTGCTGATGGACCTGCGCATGCCGGGGGTGGACGGCGTCACGGCGATCGGGCGGTTGCGGGACTTCCCGACGCGCGTGCTGGTGCTCACCACCTACGACACGGACAGCGACGTGCTGCCCGCGATCAAGGCCGGTGCGACGGGCTACCTGCTCAAGGACACGCCGCGCGACGAGCTGTTCCGCGCGGTGCGGTCGGCGGCGCGGGGCGAGGCGGTGCTGTCCCCGTCGGTGGCGACCCGGCTGGTCGGCCAGGTGCGGCAGCCCGCGGCGGAGCCGTTGAGCGACCGCGAGGTCGAGGTGCTGGGGCTGATCGCGCGGGGCTGCACGAACCGGGAGGCGGCGGCGCGGCTGTTCATCAGCGAGGCGACCGTGAAGACGCACCTGGTGCACGTGTACGCCAAGCTCGGGGTGAAGGACCGCGCCGCAGCGGTGGCGGTGGCTTACGAGCGGGGTTTGCTGGGCGCTTGAGCCTGCCCGTGGTGCTTCGAGTCGCATTAGGACGGACGGCGCAGGGCCCTTGCGGGGGGTCGGGAAAAACGCCGCATAGTTTATCCATCAATTCGCCGCGAAGTTGTCCACAGGCTGACCGATCGTCGTTGCACCGCTCCTCGACTCGGCCCAACCTGGGGCCATGACCAGCGAATCCGGCAAGTCCACCAGTCACTTCCCGACCACCACCGCGGCCTGCCTGTCGCAACGACGCGGTGCCCGCTCCGCCCTCGGTGCGGGGATCGACGCCGCACGACGACCAGTCGCCTCGCGCGCGGACCCCGGCCCGGGGCACGGCATCCCTCCCGCGACCGGTCGGGCGGGGCCCGCGGGCACGGCGCGGCCGAACGCGCCCGGCTGGCTCGCCCGGTGCCCCCGGGTGGTCGCCGGGTCAGTAGTCGACGCGGTCGGTCCGCTCCAGCCACGCCCGGAACGGCGCGTCGTCCGCACCCGTCGAGATCCGGTGCACCGGCAGGTCCCACGTCTCGCGCGGCCTGGCGAACAGCGCGTGGAACTCCCGGTCGTCGAACCCGGCCGCGGCCGCGTCGTGCCGGTCGGCGGCGTAGACGACCCGGTCCACCCGCGCCCACAGGGCGGTCGAGAGGCACAGCGGGCAGGGCTCGCAGGAGGACACCAGCACGCAGCCGGTGAGCCGGAAGTCGTCGATCGCCCGGCAGGCCGCGCGGATCGCGACGACCTCGGCGTGGGCGGTCGGGTCGAGCGCGGTCGTCACCTGGTTGGTGCCGGTGGCGAGGACGACCCCGTCGCGGACGACCACGGCGCCGAACGGGCCGCCGCCCGCCGCGACGTTGCGGGTGGCCAGTTCGACGGACTCGCGCAGCCAGGCGTGGTCGGGGGAGACGGAGGTGGTCATGGGTGTGGTGCCTTTCGCCGTGGTCCGGTTGGCCGGGTCGCTGGTCGGATTGTCGGTCGGGTCGCCGGCAGGGGTGCTGGTCGGGTCATCGTTCGCGACGCTGGTCGAGTCGTCGACCAGGTCGGCGGCCCGGTGGCTGACCCGGCTGCTGGTCGAGGCGTGGACCGGGGTACCGGTCGGGTCGCTGGTCGTGCTGTCGGTCGGATCGTTGGTCTGGGCGCTGGTCGGGGTGTCGGTCGGGGTGCCGTGCGGGTCGTCGTGCGGGTGCTCCGGGGGTGTCTCGGCGGCCTCGCCGGGACGTGCCCGCCCGTGCCGCGACCGGGGCCGTGGCGAGGGTGGCGAGGGTGGCGCGCGTGGTGGTCAGGTGCCGGTGATGTGCTCCGGGCGCACGGGCACGCGTGGCAGGTCGCGGCCGGTCGCGGCGCGGATGGCCGCGACGATGGCCGGTGTGGAGGAGATGGTGGGCGGCTCGCCGACGCCGCGCACGCCGTAGGGCGCGTGGGGGTCGGCCAGCTCCAGCACGTCGATGCCCATCGGCGGCATGTCGAGGACGGTCGGGATGAGGTAGTCGGTGAACGACGGGTTGCGCACCCGCCCGCCCGCGGTCTGGATCTCCTCCATCACCGCCAGGCCGAGGCCCTGCGCGGAACCGCCCTGGATCTGGCCGAGGACGGCCTGCGGGTTGAGCGCCCGGCCCACGTCCTGGGCGCAGTCCAGCCCGACCACCTTCACCAGGCCCAGCTCGGTGTCGACGTCGACCACGGCCCGGTGCGCGGCGAACCCGTACTGGACGTGCGCGTTGCCCTGCCCGGTCACCGGGTCGATCGGCTCGGTGGACCGGTGCCGCCACTCCACCGTCTCGTCGACCACCTCGTCGCCGAGCAGTTCGGCCAGGTCGAGCGACGCGGGGTCGCGGCCGCCCGCGAGCCCGGTCAGCCTCTCGCGCACGGCCGCGCAGGCCGCCTTCACCGCGCCACCGGTCACGTAGGTCTGCCGGGACGCCGAGGTGGAACCGCCGTTGCCGATGCTGGTGTCCATGGGCAGGATCGTCACCCGCTCCACGCCCAGCTCGGTGCGCACGATCTGCTGCACGATCGTCACCAGGCCCTGGCCCACCTCGACCGCCGCGGTGTGCGCCAGCGCGACCGCCTCGCCGTTGATCACCTGGAGCCGCACGCGTGCGGTGGAGTAGTCGTCGTAGCCCTCGGAGAAGCAGATGTTCTTGATGCCGACCGCGTAGCCGACACCCCGCACCACGCCCTCGCCGTGCGTGGTGTTGGAGACGCCGCCGGGCAGGTCGCGCAGGTCGACCGAGGTGGGCCGCGGCGGCAGCGGCCTGTCCCGGACCAGCTCCAGCAGCCGCGCCACCGGTGCGGCGGAGTCGACGACCTGGCCGGTCGGCATGGTCGAGCCCTCGCTCATCGCGTTGGCGATCCGCAGGTCCACCGGGTCCATCCCCAGCGCGGCGGCGAGCTTGTCCATCTGGGACTCGTAGCCGAAGGCGGCCTGCACCGCGCCGAAACCGCGCATCGCGCCGCAGGGCGGGTTGTTGGTGTAGACGCCCCAGCAGTCCACGGTCACGTTGGGCACCTCGTACGGGCCGATGCCCAGCGTCGCCGCGTTGGCCACCACCGCGCCCGTGCTGGAGGCGTAGGCGCCGCCGTCGAGGTGGATGCGCGCCCTGACGTAGACCAGCTTGCCGGTGCGGTCCGCGCCGTGCTCGTAGTGCAGGACCGCGGGGTGGCGGTGCACGTGCCCGTAGAAGGACTCCTCGCGGTTGTAGACCATCTTGGTGGGCTTGCCGGTGCGCAGCGCGAGCAGGCAGGCGTGCACCTGCATCGACAGGTCCTCGCGCCCGCCGAACGCGCCGCCGACCCCGGCGAGGGTCAGCCGCACCCGCTCCAGGGGCAGGCCGAGGGCGGTGGCGACCTGGGCCTGGTCGACGTGCAGCCACTGGGTGGCGATGTAGAGGTCGACGCCGCCGTCCTCGGCGGGCACGGCCAGGCCCGACTCGGGGCCGAGGAACGCCTGGTCCTGCATGCCGACCTCGTACCGGCCGGTGACCACGACCTCGGCCCGCGCGCCCTGGTCGCCGCGCCGGATCGGGACGTGCCGCACCAGGTTGCCGCCGGGGTGCAGGGGCGTGGCGCCGACCGCGGTCTCCATGTCCACGACCGGGTCCAGCACCTCGTAGTCGACCTCCACGCGCGCCATGGCCCGCCGCGCGGTCTCCGGGTGGTCGGCGCCCACGAGCACGACCGGTTCGCCCTGGTAGCGCACGACGTCCTCGGCGAGCACCGGCTGGTCCTTGTGCTCCAGGCCGTAGCGGTTGAGCCCGGGCACGTCCTCGTGGGTGAGCACGGCGTGCACGCCCGGTACCCGCAGGGCCTCGGTGATGTCGACCGACCTGATCCTGGCGTACGGGTGGGGGCTGCGCAGGGTCGCGCCCCAGATCATGTCCTCGTGCCACAGGTCCGAGGCGTAGGCGAACTCGCCGCGGACCTTGAGGGTGCCGTCGGGCCGCTGCGGGCTGGAACCGATGCCGCCGGAGACGGCGGAGGTCAGTTCGGCGGGCGTCAGGCTCATCGCGTGCCCTTCAGTCGCTTGGCGGCGGCCCGCAGGTCGCGCGCGAGGTCGGCGGTGGAGGCGGTGCGCAGCCCGCCGTCGTCCACGACGGTGCGGCCGCCCACCAGCAGGAGCCCGAGCCGCGGCAGCGGTCCCAGGACCAGGGCGACCACCGGGTCGTCGATGCCCGCGTGGTCGAGGCCGTCGAGCCGCCACACGGCGAGGTCGGCGAGCTTGCCCGGCTCGATCGAACCGATGTCGCCGTCGCGGCCGAGGCAGCGCGCGCCGCCCATGGTGCCCAGCCACAGCGCTTCGCGCACGTCGAGCGCCTCGGGGCCGCCGCGCTGGCGGGCCTGGAGCAGCGCCTGGTGCAGCTCCTCCACCAGGCCGGAGGACTCGTTGGACGCGGCGCCGTCCACGCCGAGGCCGACCGGCGCGCCCGCGTCGAGCAGGTCGCGGACCGGGGCGGTGCCGGTGCCCAGCCGGCCGTTGGAGGACGGGCAGTGCGCCGAGCCGGTGCGGGTGGCGCCCATGCGCCGCACCGCGTTGGGTGCCAGGTGCACGGTGTGCGCGAGCCACACGTCGTCGCCGAGCCAGCCGAGGTCCTCGGCGTACTCGACGGGGGTGCGACCGAACTGGGACAGGCAGTGCTCCTCCTCGTCGACGGTCTCGGCGAGGTGGGTGTGCAGGCGGACGCCCCGGGCCCGCGCCAGGTCGGCCGCGCCGGTCATCAGCTCCCGGCTGACCGAGAACGGCGAGCAGGGGCCGACGGCGACCTTGACCAGCGCGTCGGGGGCGGGGTCGTGGTGCTCGGCGATCGCCTGCTCGGTGCCGATCAGGGCGGCCTCGGTCTCCTCGACCAGGTTGTCCGGCGGCAGGCCGCCCTGTGACCGGCCGCGGTCCATCGAGCCGCGCACGGCGTGCAGGCGGATGCCGATCCGGCGGCCGGCGTCGACCAGGGCCGCGAACTGGTCGCCGCCCTCGCGCGGGAAGACGTAGTGGTGGTCGGCGGCGGTCGTGCAGCCGGTGGTCGCCAGCCGGGCCAGGCCGGCGGCCGCGGCGGCGTGCGTGATGTCGGCGTCCAGGCCGCGCCACACCGGGTACAGCGTGGTCAACCACTCGAAGAGCGTGGCATCGGGGGCGATGCCGCGCGTGGCCCATTGGTAGAGGTGGTGGTGGGTATTGACCAGACCAGGGGTGACCAGGCAGCCGGTGCCGTCGACCCAGGTGTGCGGGCCGGTGGGTCTGGGCGCCTGGCCGGGGCCGACCGCCGTGATCCGGCCGTCCTCGACCACGACGTGGCCGAACGCGTGCTCGGTGCCGGCGGCGTCCACGGTGGCGATCGCGGCGCCGTCGATGATCGTCGGGGTCATCGGCGCCCGTTCGCCCGCGTGGCGGCCGCCAGCCGCACGGCGTCGAGGATCTTCTCGTAGCCGGTGCAGCGGCAGAGGTTGCCGGCCAGCGCCTCGCGGATCTCCGGGTCGCTGGGCCGCGGGACGCGGTCGAGCAGGTCGTGGGTGGCCACGACCAGGCCGGGGGTGCAGAAACCGCACTGCACCGCGCCCGCCTCGACGAAGGCCGCCTGGACGGGGTCGAGCGCGTCCCCGTCGGCCAGGCCCTCGACGGTGCGGACCTCGCGGTCCTGCGCCTGACCGGCGGCGACCAGGCACGCGCACACCGGCACGTCGTCCAGGTACACCGTGCAGGAGCCGCACTCGCCCTGCTCGCAGGCGTTCTTGGAGCCGGGCAGGCCCAGGCGCTCGCGCAGCAGGAACAGCAGGCTCTCGCCCTCCCAGACGTCGTCGGCCCGGCGGCGCCTGCCGTTCACGGTCAGCTCCACGCGCATGGTCAGGCCACCTTCCCGGAGTAGTCCCGCCAGGCCCAGCCGAGGGCGCGGCGGGCCAGCACGGACAGGGCGTGCTTGCGGTACGCGGCCGAGCCGCGCACGTCGTCGATGGGGCTCGCGGCCTCGGCAACCAGTTCGCCGAACCGCCGCACCACCGGATCGGGCAGCGGTTCGGGGGAGTCCCACCGGCCGGTGGCGGTCAGCTCGCCGGACAGGAAATCCTCGGCGGCCGACGCGCGGCGCGGCGTGGGCGCGGCCGAGCCGACGGCCGCGCCGACCCGCTGCCGCGCCGGGTGCAGGGCCAGCGCGAACGAGCACACCGCGATGACCATGGCGTTGCGGGTGCCGACCTTGGCGAACTGCTGCGGCGCCCCGGTGGCGGGCACGTGGACGGCGGTGATCAGCTCGTCGGGTGCCAGCGCGTTGCGCTTGACCCCCAGGTAGAACTCGGTGGCCGGGATCAGCCGGGTGCCGCGCGCCGAGGCGGCCTCCACGGTCGCGCCGGCGGCCAGCAGCACCGGGTGGGTGTCGCCGGCGGGGGAGGCCGCGCCGAGGTTGCCGCCGACCGTGCCCCGGTTGCGGATCTGCGGCGAGCCGACCGTGCGGGAGGCCATGGCCAGGCCGGGCAGGCGGTCGCCCAGCTCGTCGATGACGCGCGCGTAGGGCACGTTGGCGCCCAGGCGCACCGAACCGTCGACCGCCTCCCACTCGCGCAGCTCGGCGATGCGGGTCAGGTCGAGCAGCGCGGCGGGGCGGCGGTGGTCGAAGTTCAGCTCGACCATGACGTCCGTGCCGCCCGCGATCGGCACGGCCTCCGGCCGCTGCGCCTTGATGCTCAGCGCCTCGGCGAGGGTGGCTGGGCGAAGGAAGTCCATCGGCTACCTCGGCGGCTCGGTTGTTCGACTGCTCGGGGTGGGGGCTGTTGGGGTAGGGGCTGTCGGGGTGGGGGCTGCTCGGCGGGTGGGTGCTCCGGTGCGTGGGTCAGTACACCGATCGGCGCGGGTGATCGGCTACGGCGGCGGGCTCCGAATCACAGGTTCCTACAGCGAATGGATTTGTGCTTTCCTACAAACACCATCGGGCGAAGGCGAATCGTGAGTACCACCGCGGTGTGACGATTCGATTCAGTCGAG
Source organism: Saccharothrix syringae (assembly GCF_009498035.1). Taxonomy (NCBI): domain Bacteria; kingdom Bacillati; phylum Actinomycetota; class Actinomycetes; order Pseudonocardiales; family Pseudonocardiaceae; genus Saccharothrix; species Saccharothrix syringae. Next base: position 8,487,834 of record NZ_CP034550.1, on the reverse strand, counting down.
GTGAGGTCGAGGTGAGGAGGGGCGCGTGCGAGTCCGGACCCTGCTCGGCATGCCCGAGCTGCGACTGCGCCCGATCGTCGGCGCCGAACTGCTCGACAGGCCGGTGACCAGGCTTTACGGCACCGAACTGCCCGATCCGACCCGGTACCTGTCCGGCGGTGAGCTGGTGCTGTCCGGACTCTTGTGGCACCACACCGCGGATGATTGTGAAATATTTGTTTCTTCTTTGGCGAACTCCGGCGTCGCCGCGTTGGCGGCCAGTCCGCCGGATGCGGGTGAACTGCCGGCGGCGCTGGTGGAGGCGTGTGAACGGCACGGGGTGCCGTTGCTGGAGGTGCCGGTCGACCTGTCGTTCGCGACCATCACCGAGCGGGTGGTGCTGGAGCTCGCGGCCGAGCGGGTCGGTGACGCGGGCGCGCAGCTGGGCAGGCACCGGCGGCTGCTGACCGTGGTCGCCGAGGGCGGCGGGTTGGCGGAGCTCATCGGGGCCGGGACCGCGGAGCTGGGCGCGGGGTGCTGGGTGCTGTCGTGCACCGGGCACGTGGTGGCGGGCCCGGACCTGCCGGGTGCCGCCGCGCTGGTGCGCGAGTTCCTGGTGGCCGACCGGCTGCCGAAGGTGGTGCGCGGCATGACGCTGCTGCCGGTGGCCGCGCGCGGCGGCGGGCGGTTGGGCGCGTGGGTCCTGGTGGTGTCCGGTGACCGCGCGCACGACGAGGTGGCCGCCGAACTGGCCAGCCTGGTCGGGGTCGAGCGGGCGCGGGTGGTGCAGGGGCGGGAGATCGAGAACCGCGCCGCGGGTCCCCTGCTGCGCCAGGTGCTGGCCGGCGGTGACCTGGAGGCCCGCATCGCGGCCGTCGGCTGGGACCCGGGTGCGCCGCTGCGGGTGGTGGCGGCCTCGGCGTCGGGTGGTCGCGTCGAACGGGTCGCGGCGCTGCTGGAGGAGGTGCTGGCCGCGGTCGTGCCGAGGTCGCTGGTGGCGGTCGTCGGGGACGAGGTGTACGCCCTGGCGCCGGCCGGGGCGTGGACCGAGCAGGTGCGGTCGGCCCTGCGGACGGCGGAACCGGGCCTGGGCCCCGCGCGGGTGCTGGTCGGCATCTCCTCGCCGGTGGCGCACCCGGGCCTGCGCGGCGCGGCGGAGGAGGCGTCCCACGCCCGGCGGTTGGGCGAGCGGCGCCCCGGGCGGACCTGCGTGGTGGCGGGGGAGGAGATCGCGCTGCACCAACTGCTGCTGGCCGGCGTGCCGGAGGGGTTGCGGGGTTCGCTGCGCCGCCGGCTGCTGGGCCCCGTGCTGGACTACGACGCCGCGCACGGCTCCGACCTGATCGGCACCCTGCGGGTCTTCCTGGACTGCTCGGGCTCCTGGACCGCGGCCGCCGCCCGGCTGCACGTCCACGTGAACACCTTGCGCTACCGGGTGAGCCGGGTGGAGGAGCTGCTGGGGGCGGACCTGTCGAACTTCACCGAGCGCGTCGACCTCTACCTGGCCCTGCAGACCGGGGAGTGAGCGGGCCGGGCCGCCCGGCGGCCTTGGAGTGGGCGGCACGGGGGCAGCGGCACGGGGTCGGCGGCTGGGTTGGGGCGGACTGGGTTGGGGCGGACTGGGTTGGGCCGGGCTGGGTTGGGCCGGGCTGGGTTGGGCCGGGCTGGGTTGGGCCGGGCTGGGTGTGGCGGGCTGGGTGTGGCGGGCTGGGTGTGGCGGGCTGGGTGTGGCGGACTGGGTTGGGCCGGGCTGGGGGCTGGCGGGTTCGGAGTGGGCGGCTCGGGCCACCGACGGCCTCGAAGGTCCTAGGGGTGCGGGTGCCCGGTGGTTCAACAGCCTCGGTGGTCCCCGTTGAACGCGACCTTCCCCGACCCGCCGCCGCGCGGGTCGGGAAGGTCGCGTTCAGCCGCGGGTCACTCCTTGCAGCGGCGGCCGGTGTTCACGCACTGCACCAGGCGGTCCATGATCTCCGGCGACATCACGTTGGCGAAGTCGTCGTGGTCGGAGAACGGGTTGTGCTCCTCCTGCGGGAACGCGTCGACCAGGTACTGGCCGGCCACCTGCACGTCCCAGGGGATGTTGTAGGTCAGGCTGATCCGCAGCTGTGGCACCGCCTTGAACCCGGCCGGGCACTCGCCCCGCTCGTTGGTGTACACGATGTGGTCGCGGTGGTTGGCGCTGTCGGTGTTCTGGCCGTCCCAGCAGCTCGGGAAGTCGTGGACGCGCTTGACCTTGCTGCCCTGCGGGCAGATCGGGTACTTGTTCATCAGCACCTTGTCCTCGAACCCGGTGCAGGTCCACGAGTTGCGCGCGTTCTTCGGGCCGTTGGTGGAGACCTTCGCGTCGCCGTACAACACGCGCAGGAACTGCGGCATCGCCTCGACCTTGCCGACCGGGCTGCCGCGGAAGGTGAGGTCGACGACCTCCGGCCGCTGGATCTCGCCCTCGTTGCCGGGCAACTCGTTCTCGTCGCTGGCGCTCTTGCCGTCGCCGTTCTCCGGCGCGTCGGGCTCGGCCTCCTTGGCGGCCTCGGCGACCTGCGCGTCGTTGGCGTCACCGTCCTTCACCGTGCACGGCGCGAGGCGGCGCAGGCCGCGGGGGCGCTGGCCGAACCGGTCGATGGCCTCGGCGATGCGGTCGATCGTCGCGGTCCGCTTGTCCCGCAGCGGCCGCAGCACGCTGTTGTTGACGAAGTTCGGGTCGTCGACGTCGGCCGCGCCCTTGAGCCGCGCGTTCGCCTCGGCGATCTGGTCCTTGAGCGCCTTGAGCTGGCGGTCGACCTCGGCGCGGGCGCGCTGCGGGATGTTGCGCAGCTTGCGGCGCACGTCCGGGCACTCGACCTCGGCGGCGTCGGGCTTGCCGGGCTCCTCGTCCTCGTCCTCGCGGTCGATGCGCACCACGGGCCAGAAGTAGGCGGACTTGTCGCCGTTCTTGCAGGTCGTGTCGGCCGCGGCCAGGCTCTCGTTGGTCGAGTCGGCGTCGGTCGAGACGTTGCCCACGTAGTCGTGCAGGTGCTGCGCGCCGTTGCGCACGCCGGGCTGGGCGATGAAGTTGTCGGGGTTGAAGTGACCACTCTCGTTGCGGCCGCAGTCGACGGTGAACGTGCCCGTGCTCGCGCCACGCCGGGGACGGGGCGCGTTGACGTTGCGCTGCTGCGTGGTGATGTCGACGAACAGGGAGATGTCGGCACCGTCGGCCTGGGCGGTGCCCTGGTCGCCTGCGGTGCTAATCGCGACGGCCAGGCCGATCGTGAGCGCCAACCCGGTCACGCCCGCGGTCAGCTTGGTGCGCCGGGAGAAGCGGTGCCGCCCCTGGTTTCGCGTCATGGATGTGTCACCTCGTCGTAGGTACGCGCATGTGCTGCGAACAAACCCCGACCGCCGGTGGGCGGTGGACACAGGGGCATACGTACCGTCTCGACACCGCGACCTTGTCGTTACCTTTTCGTTATCGAACGACCACCCCTAACCTACGCACCACGTGCTGTTCGGGCAGGAACCACCACGTGGCCCTTCCTGTCGGTTCCCTGAGGACCCTTCTCCCCGCCCCGCCGGTCGCGGAACACTCGCGCGACGCATCCGAACCCAAGGAGTGGTCATGTCTCGCACCCTCGGTGCGCTGGCCGCCGTGGTGGTGGGGGTCTCCCTCGTCACCGCCGCGCCCGCCGCCGCAGCGCCGGCACACCCGTTCCCGACCGAGTTCCCGCTCCCCGACGGCTTCCTGCCGGAGGGCATCGCGATCGGCTCGGCGCCCGTCGCCTACTTCGGCTCCCGCGCCGACGGCGACCTGTTCCGGGTCGACCTCCGCACCGGGCGCGGCGAGGTGTTCAGCCAGGGCCCGGGCACCGCGTCGGTCGGGTTGAAGGTCGACCGGCGCGGGAGGTTGTTCGTCGCGGGCGGCGCCGGCGGGGACGGGAGGGTGGTCGACGCGAAAACGGGAGAAATCCTCAAGTCCTACCGGTTCGCGGAAGACGCCGACACGTTCGTCAACGATGTCCTGATCACCGATGACGCCGCCTACTTCACCGACTCGCGCAAGGCGGTGCTCTACGAGATCCCGTTCGGCCGCCGCGGTGCGCTGCCCGCGGCGCACACCGCCATTCCGCTGTCCGGCGACTTCGCGCTGACCCCCGGCGTGAACAACGCGAACGGCATCGCGGAGACGCCCGACGGCAGGGCGTTGCTGATCGTGCAGAGCAACACCGGGCAGTTGCACCGGGTCGACCCGCGCACGGGCGCGACGCGCGTGGTGGACCTCGGCGGGGAGGTGCTCACCAACGGTGACGGCCTGCTGGTCGAGGGCCGCACCCTGTACGTCGTGCAGAACCGGCTCAACACCGTCGCCGTCTTCCGGCTGGTCAGGGACGGTTCGTCCGGCACCCTGGTGACCAAGCTCACCGACCCGCGGTTCGACGTGCCGTCCACGGTCGCCTCGTTCGGTGACCGGCTGTACCTGCCCAACGCCCGCTTCACCACCCCGCCCACGCCCACGACGACGTACAACGCGGTTTCCGTTCCCGAAGTGTGAAAGACCGGGGGCCGGTGCTCAGAAGTTCACATCGGCCCCCTGTTCGGGGCATCACTCGACTGGGTAACCTCATCGTCGCGTCGCGCAAGTGATCGCTGTCTCTTCGTAATAATGATCTTCCGGTGTTACCGTTTCGTGGCCGGATCGGGTGAACGAGGAGACAGCGCCCCTAGTGCTGCGCCTGACCTGGTACCGGACGAGGCTGCGGAGTGCTGTGAAGCAGAAGAGCACCACGGAGACGAACTACAAGACGATCCGCTCACGACTCACCGGTGTCGTCGTCGTCCCCAGCATCGTCCTGCTCATCATGTGGGCCCTGTTCTCCTCCTACACCGTCTTCGACGGCTTCTACCTCCGCGCGGTCGCCCAGGGCGTGCGCGACGCCTCCATCCCGGCCGTCCAGACCTTCGCCGCGATCCAGAAGGAGCGCGAGCTGAGCATGACGTCGCTGGCCCAGCCGGAGGCCGGCACCAGCGACCTCGGCGCCCAGCAGCAGGACACCGACCGCGCGATCACCGACATGCGCGCCGCGTTCACCGACCTGGCCTCGCAGGCGCCGCCGGAGATCGTCGAGCGGATCAACGCGCTCAACGTCCTGCTGGACCAGCTCCCGCAGCGGCGCTCGGCGCTGGAGGCCGGCCGCGCGTCGAAGACCGAGATCTACACCTACTACAACAGCGTCCTCGACGCCGGCGACGCGCTGTTCAGCGTCCAGGCGCGCGTGGTGCCCGACGCCGAGTCGATGAAGGGCGCCATCACCGCCTCCGAGTACTTCAAGGCCGCCGACTGGATGTCCCGGGCCACCTCGCTGGCCTCGGGCGCGCTGGCCGCCGGGCAGTTCACGCCCGAGGAGCACGTCGAGTTCGCCAGCCTGGTCGGCGCCTACCACGCCTCGTTCGACTCGAACACGCCCCACGTCCGCCCCGAGGTGCGCGAGCACTACCAGTTCATGGTCGAGGGCGACGAGTGGAAGCGGCTGGTCGAGTTCGAGGGCCGGCTGGTCCAGAACGGCGACCGGCCCGAGGAGGCGGGCACCCTCCAGGAGTGGCAGAACGTCAGCGGCCCGGTGTCCGCCGAGCTGACCGCCCTGGTCAGCGAGCAGGCCACGGGCGCGGTCGGCGTGACCATGTCGCGCGGCGAGAGCAAGTTCCGCACCGTGATCGTCGGCAGCCTCATCGGGCTGCTCGCGGTGATCATCGGCATCCTCATCGCCATCCGCACCTCGCACCGCCTGGTCAACAAGGCCCTGATCACGCGCCTGGCGTCGCTGAAGAAGGACTCGCTGGCCCTGGCCCACGAGCGGCTGCCCGACATCGTCGACCGGCTGCGCGAGGGCAAGCACGTCGACGTGGAGGTCGAGGTCCCGCCGCTGGACTACGGCAGCGACGAGATCGGGCAGGTGGCCGACGCGTTCAATGCCGCCCAGTACACCGCGGTCGCCGCGGCGGTGAAGGAGAGCCAGGCCCGCGAGGGCGTGAACCGGGTCTTCCTCGACATCGCGCACCGCAACCAGGGCCTGGTGCACCGCCAGCTGAAGATCCTGGACAAGCTGGAGCGCGAGGAGGAGAACCCCGAGCAGCTCGACGCGCTGTTCCAGCTCGACCACCTGGCCACCCGCGCCCGCCGCAACGCCGAGAACCTGATCATCCTGGCGGGCGAGCAGCCGGGCAGGCAGTGGCGCAAGCCCGTGCGCCTGCTCGACGTGCTGCGCGCCGCGGTCGCCGAGACCGAGCAGTACGTCCGGGTGAAGGTCAACCCGGTGCCGGACACCGCGCTGGTGGGCGCGGCCGTCGCGGACACCATCCACCTGGTCGCCGAGCTGGTGGACAACGCCACCGCGTTCTCCTCGCCCCGCTCCCAGGTGCAGGTCCACGCCAGCGAGGTGCCGCAGGGCATCGTCGTGGAGATCGAGGACCACGGCCTGGGCATCAACCCCGAGGACCGCGAGCAGCACAACGCGATGCTGGCCGACCCGCCGGAGTTCGACGCGATGCGGCTGCGCGGCGAGTCCCGCCTGGGCCTGTTCGTGGTCGCCCGGTTGGCCGCCCGCCGGGGCATCCACGTCGAGCTGCGGGAGTCGCCCTACGGCGGCACCCTGGCACTCGTGCTGATCCCGTCCGCCATCGTCGCGGGCCCCACCACGGCCACCGAACCGGCCGAGACGCGGCAGCTGCCGCGCCGCACCTTCAACGACATCCCCGAGCAGGGCGACCCAGTGCGAGACGCCGCCTTTCCCGACACGTCCCGAGACCTGGAGGGGTTCTGGGCCCAGGCGGAGGCCGCGGCCAACGCCGGCGCCGCACCCGCCCCCGATCCCGAGCCCGAGGTCGAGCGAATGAGCGGCGGCCTGGACCTGGCCCAGCGCGGCGGGGAGTTCAGCGGCGAGCTGGAGCTGCCGCAGCGCACCCGGGCCGAGGAGTGGCCCCCCTCCGACCAGAAGTCGACCGCCGCCGGTCGGCCCGAACTGCCGCGCAGGCGCAGGCAGCAGAACCTCGCGCCGCAGCTCGTGCGCAACGATTTCCACCCCTCGCCCGAACCGCTCGCCGAGGTCGACCCCGAGCAGTCCGCCGAGCGGGTCCGCAAGGGCCTGTCGGCGTTCCAGCGGGGCACACGCGACGCCCGTCGCAGCCCGGGGCCGGAGCTCGAACCCTGACCAGCGGCAGTGACCGGACGACTGGAAACCGGAAAGGCAAACCGATGAACGACATGACCAGCCAGCACAACGAACTGAACTGGTTGTTGGAGGACCTGGTCGGACGCGTGGTCGGAGCCCGGCACGCCGTGGTCCTCTCGGCGGACGGTCTGCTGCTCGGCCGATCGGCCGGTTTGTCGAAGGACGACTCGGACCACCTGTCGGCCATGGCGTCGGCCTTCCAGAGCCTCGCCCGCGGCACCGGGCGGCACTTCGGCGGCGGCGCCGTGCGGCAGACCATCGTCGAGATGGAGCACGCCTACCTCTTCGTCACCGCGGCGGGCCACGGCGCCTGCCTGGCCGTGCTCGGCGAGGAGGACTCCGACATGGGCATGATCGCCTACGAGATGAACATGCTGGTCAAGCGCGTCGGCACCTACCTGTCGTCGGCGCCGCGCGGCACCGCGGCCGCCAGCCTGCCCGCTGCCCGAAGGTCGTCCTGATGAACGGCCGCGAGGACTGGTGGTACGACGAGGCGGCGGGCCCCCTGGTCCGGCCGTACGCGATGGTGCGCGGCCGCACCCGACCGCTGCGGCCGGAGCTGCACCTGGTCACGCAGGTGCGCGCGATGCCGTCGCCGTCGGACCCGGACTCGTTGTCGGTGGAGCACCTGGAGATCATGGAGCTGTGCCGGCGACCGCTGTCCGTGGCGGAGGTCGCCGCCTACCTCGACGTGCCGCTGGTGGTCGTCAAGGTGTTGTTGAGCGACCTCATCCAGCGCGGTGACGTCGTGATCAGAGACCCCTCCCGGGCCCCCGTGGTGCCGGACCGGAACCTTTTGCAGGCAGTGCTGGATGGTGTCCGTGGAATCTGAGCGGCCGGGCGGGGAACTGCTGGTCCCCACCCCAGTCAAGATCGTCGTCGCCGGCGGTTTCGGCACCGGCAAGACGACGCTGGTCAACTCGGTCAGCGAGATCCCGCCGCTGCACACCGAGGAGCTGCTCACCGAGGCAGGCGTCGGGGTCGACGACGTGGTCGGCCTGGAGAACAAGGAGACCACCACGGTCGCCCTGGACTTCGGGCGCATCACGATCAACCCCGAGGTGGTGCTGTACCTGTTCGGCACCCCCGGCCAGAACCGCTTCTGGTTCATGTGGGACGAGCTGGCCTACGGCGCGATCGGCGCGGTGATCCTGGTGGACACCCGGCGGTTGGACAGCAGCTTCCCGTCGATCGACTTCTTCGAGCGGCGCGGCATCCCGTTCATCATCGCGGTGAACTGCTTCGAGGGCGCGCACCGCTACGGGGTGGAGGAGGTCCGGCGCGCGCTGGACGTCGACGAGGCCATCCCGCTGCTGCTGTGCGACGCGCGCGACCGCGAGTCGTCGAAGACCGTGCTGGTCAGCCTGATCCAGCACACCATGGACCGGCTCGACGCGATGGCCTGAGGCACGGCGGGGCGTTCCGCGATCCGCCCGCGGCGCCCCCCTCAGCGGAACTCGTGCACCACGTCGATGGTGCCGACGATGTGGTCGTTGAACTCGTCGAGCTCTTCGGCGGGGACCCACAGCTCCAGGATCGTCCGCCCGCCCGCCTGCCGCACGGGGTAGCGGGCCAGGAAGTCGGTCTCGACCTCGAACCGGGTGACGAAGCCCGCGCCGTCGTGCTCGACGTTCCAGTCGCGCGCGATCCTGATCGCGTAGTCCTCGTCCAGCACCGGGTAGAAGACCGGCTGCTCCGGCAGCCGGGGCGGCCAGGCGCGCCAACCGGACGCCGCGACCAGCTCCAGCTCGGCCGGACCGGTCGGGCGCCACAGGGTGGTCGTGCGGTCGGCCATGGCGGCACCTCCTGCGTCGGGACGCGCGGGACGGTACCCGGGGCGGGGAACCGCGGGCCAGGGGGTTTCAGCGGTGCCAGGGGTTCCAGCGCCGGGGGTTTCAGCGGGCGGGGGAGTCTTCACCGGTGCCGGGGCGGGCCCGCCGGCGGAACCCGAGCCCGGAAACGCCCGTGGCCCCCGCGGGCGGCGGGGGCCACGGGCCGGTGCCTCACACCGCCGGTTCGAGCCGGCAGTTGAAGTGCCGCAACAGCTTCGGCGCGTGGGTCAGCCGGTAGCCGGGCACCCGCCCGGGGTCCTTCGCGATCCCGGCCAGCGTCTCCGCCACGTACTCCAGGTGGCTCTGCGTGTAGACCCGCCGCGGGATCGCCAGGCGGACCAGCTCGTACGGCGCGGGCTTGAGCAGCTCGCCCGCCTCGTCCAGCTCGCCCAGGTAGAGCGACCCCAGCTCGGCGCACCGGATGCCGCCGGCCAGGTACAGCTCGGTGGCCAGCGCGAAGCCCGGGAACCGGCCGGGCGGCAGGTGGGTCAGCAGCCGCCCGGCGTTGAGGTAGACCGCGTGCACGCCGGTCGGCCGGACGCTGTCCACGCCGGCCTGGGCGGCCAGGTCGGCGAGGTAGGCCGTGGACTCGGCGCGCGCCCGCAGGTACGCGGGCTCGGTGACCTCCAGCAGGCCCTGGGCGAGCATCTCCAGGTCACGCCCCGCCAGGCCGCCGTACGTGCGGAAGCCCTCGGTGGCGATCAGCAGCAGCTCGCACTTCTCGGCCAGCGCCGGGTCGCGGACCGCGAGCAACCCGCCCATGTGGACGATGGCGTCCTTCTTCAGGCTCGCCACGCACCCGTCGGCCAGGTCGAACGCCTCCCGGGCCACCTCGCGCGGCGTGCGGCCGGCGTACCCCGGCTCCCGCTGGGTGACCAGCCACGCGTTCTCCGCGAAGCGCGCCGCGTCGAGGAAGAACGGCACGCCGTGCCTGCGCGCCAGCTCGCCCGCGGCCTTGATGTTGGCCATCGACACCGGTTGCCCGCCACCGCCGTTGTTGGTGATGGTGATGAGCACCAGGGCGACGTCCTCGGGCCCGGACAGCACGGCCTCCAGGGCGTCCAGGTCGATGTCGCCCTTGAACGGCGCGTCGTCGTCGAGGTCCTTCGCGGCCCGGCACGGCAGGTCGACGGCCTTGCCGCCCAGGATCTCGACGTTCGCGCGCGTGGTGTCGAAGTGGGTGTTGCTGACGCTGAGCTGACCGGGCTTGAGCAGGGCGGTGAACAGGATCCGCTCGGCGGCGCGCCCCTGGTGGACGGGGAACGCGTGCGGGTACCCGGTCAGCTCGCTCACGACGTCGCGGAACCGGTAGTAGGAGCGCGCGCCCGCGTAGGTCTCGTCACCGCGCAGCCCCGCCGACTGCTGTTCGGCCGACAGGGCACCGGTACCCGAGTCGCTGAGCAGGTCGATCGTCACGTCCTCGGCGGCGAGGTTGAACGGGTTGTACCCGGCGGCGGCCAGCGCCCGCTCGCGGTGCGCGCGCGTGGTGATCGGGATGGGTTCCACGACCTTGATGCGGTACGGCTCCATGATGGGCATGGCGGACTCCTAGACGGCCAGGCTGACCGAGCGGGGCGCGGTGACGGCGTACGCCTCGGACGACAGGTAGACGGTGATGCCGGGGCGCGGCCTGCCCATGCGCAGCGACACGTGCGCGATGAGGCCGACCCCCTCGTCGAGCGGGCGCCGGGCGACGGTGCGCAGGGCGTTGTCGAACGGGGTGGGGTCCAGGCCGTACTTGGTCATCACCGAGAGCACCCGTCGCCGGGCCTCCTCGTCGTCGGTCACGTAGTCCCGGATCGGCACGTAGAGTGAATAGCCGCTGGGCGCCTGCGCGTCGCCGTCCAGGAACGTGTAGCTGGAAATCAGCGGGCGCCGGTCGAACGTTCCCGAGGGGCCGCCGGTCAGCAGGCAGAAATCGGGCACCCTGTCCACATCCACGCCCTGGGCGAGCCGTGCGGCGCGCGTCACATCGGCGCCGTCCGCGGCGTGGTGGGAGATGTACACCTTCGTCCGCGCCCGGCGTTGTTCGACCAGGTCGAGCGCGAAGAAGGAAAACCGGTCCAACCCGGGACGGGTGAGCGCGTGTTCGCACAGGCCCGGGAAAGCACCGGCGAAACCGGTCCGGTCCAGCGCCTCGCGCACCAGTTCCCCGGCGGCGGCCTCGCCGCGCACTTCCGGGTTGAGGTAGACCTTCACCAGCGGGGCGTCGCCGGCGCGGAAGACGAGCGAGTACCAGAAGGTGAAATCCCGTTCCGCGTCGGCCGGCAGGAACAGGTCCCGGACCGCGTCGAAGCGGGTGGTGTCGATGCCGCGGCGGCGCCGCATCCGGTCGAGCGCGGCGAGCCCGGCGGTGGTGTTGGCCTGGCGGGAAGGGCTGGTCGCGGTCGGTTCGACGATCATCCGGACGACTGGGGGTTCGTCCGGCGCGAACGCCGTGGAGAACTCGACCGGGGTGTGGTCGTCGGCCACGTCGGAACGCCACACCGGCTCGGCGGAAAGTGGGCGCAGACCACCGGGGCCGAGCGCGTCGGCGAGCAGCGCAACGGAGTCGGTGGTGTTTTCGGTGATGCCCACAGAATGCAGCAGGGCACTCAACTGGCGCCCTGTGAAATCGCGTACGGAAGTATTCTGAGGTTCCAAGGCGGGGGTCTCCTTGTGGGGTGCGAACCGAAAGTTACGCTACGCGAAGCAATCTTGTCCACCAGTTGGGCGCAGCGTGACGTAGGGCACTCTATGCGCAGTTCACAGGTCCTGTCGATCAGTGCCGAAGCGGCTCGGGACGGTAATCAGGAATACTCCGAACGGCCTATTGACCGGAGCCTCGTCAACCTTTTGCACCAATGCGCGGACGATCTTCGATGACGGATCGTGGCATTTTGCCCACAGCCCTCGCCGGTGTACGGTCGAATGTTCGGCGGGTATTGCCGTTTACCATTCAAGACACTTCTGTTAATTCTCCGCGCGGTCACCGGCCGTGACTTCGGCCGCCGGGGTGTGGTATCCGGCACGCGCGGGGGCCGCCGACCACCCCCGGTCGACGGCCCCCGCGGGTCAGGACGCGTAGTTGTAGAAGCCCCGCCCGCTCTTCTTGCCCAGCAGCCCCGCGTCCACCATGCGCAGCAGCAGCGGCGGCGGCGAGTACAGCGGCTCCTTGAACTCCTCGTACATCGACTCGGCGATCGCCTTGGTGGTGTCCAGGCCGATCAGGTCGGTCAGGCGCAGCGGACCCATCGGGTGCGCGCAGCCGAGCACCATGCCGTTGTCGATGTCCTCGGCGCTGGCGAAGCCGGACTCCATCATCCGGATCGCGGACAGCAGGTAGGGGATCAGCAGGGCGTTGACCACGAACCCGGCCCGGTCCTGCGAGCGGATGACCTCCTTGTGCAGCACGTCGGTGACGAACGCCTCGGCGCGCGCCCGCGTCTGCTCGCCGGTCAGCAGCGAGGGCACCAGCTCGACCAGCTTCAACACCGGCACCGGGTTGAAGAAGTGGACGCCGATGACCTGCTCGGGCCGCCCGGTGGCCATGCCCAGCTTCATGATCGGGATCGACGAGGTGTTCGACGCGAAGATCGCGCGGGGGTCCTCGACGACCTTGTCCAGCGCCGCGAACACGTCGGTCTTGACCTGCTCGTTCTCCGCGACGGCCTCGACGACCAGGTTCCGGTCGGCGAAGTCGCCCAGGTCGGTGGTGAACCGCAGGCGCTCCAGTGCGGCGTCCCGGTCCTCGGCGGACAGCTTCCCGCTGCGCACCCCGCGGCCGAGCGACGAGGCGATCCGCCCGCGCGCGGCCTCGGCGGCGTCCGGGTTGACCTCGGCCACCAGCACGTCCAGGCCCGCCCGCGCGCAGACCTCGGCGATGCCGGAGCCCATGAGGCCCGAACCCACCACTCCAACACGTTGAATGTCACTCACGCCCCGATCCTGCCAGGGCGTTCGCGGCCGGGCACATCCCGTGCGGCACGATGGGGGCATGGGCGTCGAAGCCGCGCTGATCCCGTTGGGCGCGTCCGTGGTGCGCAGCGCGCTCAAGCTGTGGCTGGGGGACAAGTCGCTCGCCACGCCGGTCAGTGGCACCGGCGTCGACCTGCTGGAACGACGCCTGACCAACGCGCTCGACCAGCGCAAGCTGCGTCGGGTGCAGGAGCAGTTCGTGGACGCCGTGGTCGAGCGGGTGCAGCCGATCGTGGCCGCCGAGTACCGCCGATTAGCGGAGCACGAGCGGTTGGCCGCGATCGAGGCGGTGCGCGAGACGTTCGAGGAGGCCGCACTCGACGACGACGACCTCTTCGCCGCGGACCTCGACACCCGCCGGCTGGATCGCCACCTGCGCAGCCGAGCCCCGTACGCGCCCACCGGGCTGTCCACCGACGGCACCCAGCTGTACGGCCTGCTGCTGCGCGAGTGCGCGGGGTACGTGATCGAGATGTCCCGGGCGCTGCCCGCCTTCGGCCCGAGCGCGCTCACCGAGATCCTGCGCAGGGAGACCGAGATCGTCACCGAGGTCCGCAAGGTGCTGGACCGCCTGCCCCAGCGGCGCACCTCGACCGACTTCGCCTACGACTACCGGCAACTGGTCGCGGGCACGCTCGACCAGGTCGAGATGTTCGGCGCCACGCTGTCCGAGGCGACCCGCCGGTACCCGCTGTCGGTGGCCTACATCAGCCTCACCGCCGATGGTCCGCGGGACGGCTACGCCGCGGCGGGCCGACGGGTGGAGGACCTGCTGGCCACCGGGGAGCGGATCTTCATCCGCGGCGAGGCGGGGCTCGGCAAGACCACCCTGCTCCAGTGGATCGCCGTCCGCAGTGCCCAGCGCGACTTCGCCGACCCGCTCACCGCGTGGAACGACACGATCCCGTTCCTGGTCCCGCTCCGCCGCTACGCCGACCGGGAGCTGCCCGCCCCGGAGCGGTTCCTGGACGAGGTCGGCCGGCACATCGCGGACGAGATGCCACCCGGCTGGGTGCAGGCGCAACTGCGCTCCGGGCGGGGGCTGCTCCTCTTGGACGGCGTGGACGAGCTGGCGTCCGATCGCCGCGAGGAGGCCCGGGAGTGGCTGCGGTCGTTGATCCTGGCCTTCCCGGGAGCCCGGTACGTGGTCACCTCGCGGCCGAGCGCCGTCGACCCGGACTGGCTGGCGGCCGACGGTTTCGCGGTGGCGTCGCTGCGCCCCATGACGCCGGCCGACGTGCGGGTGTTCGTCGAGCGCTGGCACGACGCGATGCGCACGCGGCTCGTCGACGAGCCGGCCCGCGAGGAGGTCGCGGAGCACCACGAGCGCCTGCTGGCGCAGCTCAACGCGCGTCACCACCTGCGCAAACTGGCCGGCTACCCGCTGCTGTGCGCCTTGCTGTGCGCCCTGCACCGCGATCGGCGCGGCGACCTGCCCGACAACCGCATGGAGCTGTACGACACCGCTCTGCAGATGCTGCTGGAGCGTCGGGACGCGGAGCGGCGCATCGAGGCGCTGGCCGGTCTGTCCCGGACGCGCAAGGCCCTGCTCCTGGGCGATCTGGCGTACTGGTTCATCCGCAACGACCTGACCGACGCGCCGGTGAGCAGGGCCGTCGAGCAGGTGGAGCGCCGGCTCACCTCGATGCCCGAGGTGCGGGCGTCCGCCGAAGCGGTGTACCGGCACCTGCTGGAGCGCAGCGGGTTGCTGCGCGAACCCGTGGAGGGACGCGTCGACTTCGTGCACCGCACGTTCCAGGAGTACCTGGCGGCCAAGGCGGCGATCGACGCGGACGACATCGGCACGCTGGTGGCCCACGCCCACCTGGACCAGTGGCACGAGGTGGTCGTGATGGCCGCCGGGCACGCACCGGGCACTCGCCGCGAGGAGCTGCTGAACCAGGTGCTGACCAGGGGTGACGAGGTGCGCAAGCACCGTGACGCGCTGCACCTGCTGGCCGTGGCCTGCCTGGAGACCACGCCGGAGCTGGCACCCGCGACGCGGGAGCGGGTGGAGGCCAGCGCCACCCGGCTGCTCCCGCCCCGCGGGTTGGCGGCGGCCAAGGCGTTCGCGTCGGCGGGACCGTTCGTGCTCGACCTGCTGGCCTCCGCCGACCCGCGCACGGAGGCCGAGGTGGCCGCGACCGTCCGGGCCGCCGCCGCGACCGGCCTGAACGACGCTTTGCCGCTGCTCGTGAAGTACCGGCGCGACGAGCGGGACAAGGTGCAGCAGGAACTGGTCGCCGCGTGGGGCGACTTCGAGCCGGACGCGTACGCCGCCGCTGTGCTCGCGGAGCTGCCGGTGCGGTCGGTCAGCGTGACCGAGTCCCGGATGGCGCGAGCCCTGCGCCACCTGACCGGGTGCGCAGGGTCTCCTGCCCCGCGCCCCCGGGCCCGCTGGACTTCGTGCCGCCGCAGGTCGAGGTGCTCACCCTGACGATGAGCGAGGACGTCGACCTGGGCACCCTGCGGACACCCGGGTTGACGCACCTGCGGCTCGTGCACCCGCGCCGACTGGACCTGTCGCCCCTCGGCGGGTTCACCTCGTTGCGCTCGCTCCGCGTCACCGCCGAGCGGATCACGGGCCTGCCCGGGCCGCGTCGGGTGCCGGCTCTGGAGCACCTGCACCTGATCGGCGGCTGCGACCCCGCCGAGCTCCGCGTCCTGGCGCGGGGCTGGCGACTGCGGGTGGTGAAGCTGACGAGGGTCCCGGAGCTGCACGGCCTGCAATCGCTGGCGTTCCTGGCCGGGCCGGTGGAGCTGCGGCTGGAGCGCCTGCACCTGGTGGACGTCGACGAGATCGGGTGGTGGGCCGGGACGCTGGAGCGCCTGGCCCTCCGCGACTGCGGCACCCTCGACCTCGGCCCGGTCGCCGCCCTGGAGAACCTGGTGGTGCTCGACCTGACCGGCACCATGGTGTTCGACCTGCGGTCCCTGGCCACCTTGCGTCGGCTGTCGAGGCTGACGTTGAGCTCGGCGCGCGACGTCCGCTCCCTGGAACCGGTCGCCCGGCTCCCGAACCTCCGCGAGATCCGCTTCACCCAGGGCAGCCCGGTCAACCTGGCCGCGTTCGCGGGCCGCCGCGGGTTGCGGGTCATGGTGGAGGGGATGCTGACCAAGGTGGTCGGGGCCGACCTGCTCGGCGAGGGCAGCGAAGTGGTCCAGTGGGACGGCAAGTGAAAGCTACTGCCGCACGCCGAACTCCTGGGTCCAGTAGGAACGCCCACCCGCGTCCACCGCGTAGGCCACCCCCAGCTCGCGCAGCTCGCAGTTGAGGATGTTGGCCCGGTGGCCCTCGCTCGCCATCCAGTCGCGCACCACCTCCTCCGGCGTCCGCTGCCCCGCGGCGATGTTCTCGGCCGTCGTGCGGAAGGGGTAGCCCGCTTCGCTGACCCGTTGCGCGGGGGTGCTGCCGTCCACGCCGGTGTGGCTGAAGTTGCCCGTGGCGGCCATTTCGTCGTTGTGGCGCTTGGCCGCGGCGATCAGCTGGTCGTTCGAGGACAGTGCCGGACACCCGGCCGCGGTCCGCTCCTGGTTGGTCAGCGTCAGCACCGACTGGTCGTACGTGGGCGCGGCGGTGGCCGTGCTGGTGGTGACGAACAGTGCAGCGATGGCCGTGGCGACCGCAACCGTCTTGGGTGTCATTGCTTGTTCCTCCTCACTCTTTGGCACCGTGAAGGAGGTATTCCCGTGGCGGAGCGGAACTTGATTCCACGATCGGGGGAATCGGTCCGGGTGGTGGGGAAAACCACCCGGACCGGTGGTGTCAGTCCTTGAGCTCGCGTTCGGCCTGGGCGATCGCGGCGAACTCCTCCTCGGGCGCCGACGCCACGAGGTGGTGGCGGCTGTAGAACCAGAAGTACGCCAGCGCCACCACGACGATGCCCGCGGTGATGCCCGCCGCCAGCTCGTCCACGAAGAACGTCGCCACCACCGCCGCCACGGCGAGCACCAGGGCGATGCCGGTCGTCACCACACCGCCGGGGGTGCGGTACGGGCGCTCCAACCCGGGCTCGCGGACGCGCAGCACGATGTGCGACACCATCATCAGCACGTACGACAGCGCCGCGCCGAACACCGCGATGTTGATCAGCTGCGCGCCGTCCTGGGTGATCGCCGCCAGCAGGAAGCCGAGGACGCCCGGGACGACCAGTGCGAGGTGCGGCGTCTTGCGCCTGCTGGTGCGCGACAGCCACCTGGGCAGGTAGCCGGCCCGGGACAGCGCGAAGAGCTGCCGCGAGTAGGCGAAGATCAGCGAGAAGAAGCTCGCCACCAACCCGGCCAGGCCGACGTAGTTCACGATCTGCGCCAGCACGCTGCCGTCGCCGTACGCCGCGCGCGCCGCGTCGGGCAGCGGGTTGTCCGACGCCTTCAGCGCCTCCGACCCGGCACCGCCCGGCGCCAGCACCAGGATGGCGCCCGCGAACACCAGCAGCACCACCATCGCGCCGATGATGCCGCGCGGCATGTCCCGCTTCGGGTCGCGCGCCTCCTCCGCCGCCACCGGGACGCCCTCCACGCCGAGGAAGAACCAGATGGCGTAGACCAGCGCGCCGAGCGCGCCCGCCACCCCGAACGGCAGGAAACCGCCGTCGGCCACGTCGAACAGCTTGGCCGAGTCGAACGACGGCACCATGCCGATCACGAACACCGCCAGCGCCACCACGGCGACACCGGTGATGACGAACATCAGCCGCAGCGCCTCGCCCACGCCGTACAGGTGGACGCCGATGAAGACGATGAAGCACACCAGGTACACGGGCCACGAGTTGGTCAGCCCGAACAGCCCCAGCGTCTCCACGTAGCCGCCGATGAACACCGCGATGGCCGCGGGCGCCATGGCGTACTCGATGAGGATCGCGACGCCGGTGGCGAACCCGCCGAGGGGGCCGAGCGCGCGCCGGGCGAACCCGTACCCGCCGCCCGCCACGGGCAGCGCGGCGGCCAGCTCGGCCAGGCCGAACACCATGCACGTGTACATGGCGCCCATCAGCACCGTCGCCACCAGCAGGCCGCCCCAGCCGCCCTGCTCCAGCCCGAAGTTCCACCCGGCGAAGTCGCCGGAGATGACGTAGGAGACCCCGAGCCCCGCCAGCAGCACCCACCCCGCGGCGCCGCGCTTGAGCTGCCGGTGCTCCAGGTAGTCGCTGCCCACCTTCTCGTACTCGACGTGCTTGGCCATCTGCGCTCCCTCTAATGGGTCAGACGCGCTCCTTTGGGCGAGGGTGGCCTGGATCACTCGACGGTGTCAACGGGTGGGCTGCGGGAGGAACGCGGCCGCGTGCCCGGCGACCCACGAGCGGAACGGCCGGGCCGGCGACCCGGTGATGTCCCGCACGGCGGTGGTGACCGGTTCGGGGTGGTCCACCAGCCCGGCCCGGGCCCGCGGCACGCCCTCGGCGACCCCGGCGGGCCGGCCGCGCGCGAGCATCCGTTGCCGCGCCTCGGATTCGGGCGCCTCGTCCCAGAGGACCGGGTGGCCGATCACCTCGCCGATCACGCGCACCTGCCCGGCCCGGGGCGGCGACTCGGGGCCGGTCGGCCCGCGTGCCCGTCGTCGGTGAGCGCGCGCACCGCCACCGCCGCGAGGTCGTCCTCGTGGAGCGGCGAGGTGGCGGCGGCGCCGTGCGGTTCGCGCACCACCCCGGGCCTGCTCGGCCCATGCGAGGGCGTTGGCGGCGAAGGTGGCCGGGCGGAGGGAGGTCCACGCGGCGCCGGACCGCCGTGCCCGTGACCAGCACGCCGCCTCGTCCCATCGCCGTTCCTCAATCCCACCGCCGTGCGCGTTCGTCCTCCTCCGCCCGAGTGGTGGCGCAGTTCACACGTTGGTGCCAAGATGGGCCGGTCCAATGGGTCGCTGTCATACCTTTGAAGGTGGTGCGGATGCTCGCCGTGGAGGAGTTGCGCGTGCTCGTGGACTCGGGTGAGGTGGACACGGTGCTCGTCGCCGTCGTCGACATGCAGGGACGCCTCCAGGGCAAGCGCTGCGCCGCCCGCTACTTCCTCGACGAGGTGCTGGAGCACGCCGCCGAGGGCTGCGACTACCTGCTGGCCGTCGACGTGGAGATGAACACCGTCGGCGGCTACGCCACCTCGTCCTGGGACCGGGGTTACGGCGACCTGGTGATGAAGCCCGACCTGTCCACGCTGCGCCGCGTCCCGTGGCACGAGGGCACCGCCATGGTGCTGTGCGACATCGTGACCGAGGACGGCGAACCGGTCTCCGTCTCGCCGCGCCAGGTGCTCAAGCGCCAGCTCGACCGCCTGGCCGAACGGGGCCTGCGCGCGTTCGCGGGCACCGAGCTGGAGTTCATCGTCTTCAACGACACCTACGAGCAGGCGTGGGACCGCGGCTACCGCGGCCTCACCCCGGCCAACCAGTACAACGTGGACTACTCGCTGCTCGGCACCGCGCGGGTGGAACCGCTGCTGCGCGCCATCCGCAACCACATGGCGGGCGCGGGCATGGTGGTCGAGTCCGCCAAGGGCGAGTGCAACCCCGGCCAGCACGAGATCGCGTTCCGCTACACCGACGCGCTGACCACGTGCGACAACCACAGCCTCTACAAGACCGGCGCCAAGGAGATCGCGGCGCAGCACGGCCGGTCCCTGACGTTCATGGCCAAGTACAACGAGCGCGAGGGCAGCTCCTGCCACATCCACCTCAGCCTGCGCGGCGCGGACGACGAGCTGGTCTTCGCCGAGGGCGAGGGCATGTCCGAGGTGATGCGGCACTTCCTCGCCGGCCAACTGGCCGCGTTGCGCGAACTCACCTACTTCCTCGCCCCGAACATCAACTCCTACAAGCGGTTCGTGCGCGGCAGCTTCGCGCCGACCGCGGTGGCGTGGGGCCGCGACAACCGGACGTGCTCGCTGCGCGTGGTCGGGCACGGCCGGTCGCTGCGGTTCGAGAACCGGGTGCCCGGCGCGGACGTCAACCCGTACCTGGCGATCGCCGCGCTGATCGCGGCGGGCCTGCACGGCCTGGACAACGGGCTGCCGCTGGAGGAGGAGTTCGTCGGCAACGCCTACGCCTCCGACCGGCCCACCGTGCCGACCACGCTGCGCGACGCCGCGTCCCTGCTGGCGCGCAGCGAGATCGCCCGGGAGGCGTTCGGCCAGGACGTGGTCGACCACTACCTCAACGCGGCGCGGGTGGAGATGGCCGCCTTCGACGCCGCGGTGACCGACTGGGAGCGCGTCCGTGGCTTCGAACGGCTCTAGGCCGCTGATCGGCGTCACCACCTACCTGGAGCGCACCGCGTTCGGCGTGTGGGACGTCGAGGCGGCCGTGCTGCACCGCGACTACCTCGACGCGGTGGTGCGCGGTGGCGGCAACCCCGTGCTGCTGCCGCCGGTCGGGGAGTGGGACGCCGACGGCCTCGCCTTCCTCGACGGCCTGGTGCTCTCCGGCGGCGCGGACGTGGACCCCGCCCGCTACGGCAGGCCCCGCGACCCGCGCACCGGGCCGGCGCGGCCCGAGCGGGACGCCGTCGAGCTGGACCTGGCCCGCGCGGCGCTCAAGCTCGACCTGCCGGTGCTCGCGGTGTGCCGCGGGATGCAGGTGCTCAACGTGGCGCTCGGCGGCACGCTGGTCCAGCACGTCGACGGCCACAACCCGGCGCCCGGGGTGTTCGGGCACACCGGGATCGCGGTGGCGCCGGGGTCGGTGCTGGCCTCGGTCGTCGGCCTGGCGACCACCGTGCACTGCCACCACCACCAGGCCCTGGACGCGGTGGGCACCGGCCTGCGGGTGGTGGCCAGGGCACCGGACGGCACCGCCGAGGCGGTCGAGCTGCCGGGCGCGCGGTTCGTGCTCGGCGTGCAGTCCCACCCCGAGGTCGCCGGCGAGGACGACCGCCTGTTCGCCGCCCTGGTCGGCGCCGCCCGCGACGGAGGAGTGCGATGACCGCGTACGACGTGATCAACCCGGCCACCGGGGAGGTGGTGCGGTCGGTGCCCCTGGCCTCCCCGGAGGAGACCGACGCCGCGATCGACCGCGCGGCCCGCGCGTGGCCCGCGTGGCGGGAGGTGGCGCCCGCCGACCGGGCGCGGCTGCTGCGGCGGTTCGCCGACGCGGTCGACGGCGCGGTGGAGGAGCTGGCCGCGCTGGAGGTGCTCAACGCCGGGCACACCATCGGCAACGCGCGCTGGGAGGCGGGCAACGTCCGCGACGTGCTGCACTACTACTCGGCCGCGCCCGAGCGGCTGTTCGGCAGGCAGATCCCGGTGCCGGGCGGGTGGGACGTCACCTTCCGCGAGCCCGTGGGCGTCGTCGGCGTGATCGTGCCGTGGAACTTCCCCATGCCCATCGCCGGCTGGGGCTTCGCGCCCGCGCTCGCCGCCGGGAACACCGTGGTGCTCAAGCCCGCCGAGCTGACGCCGCTGACCGCGCTGCGGCTGGCCGAGCTGGCGCGGGAGGCGGGCATCCCCGAGGACGTGTTCCAGGTGCTGCCGGGCGCCGGGGACGTGGTGGGGTGGCGGTTCGTCACGCACCCGGCCGTGCGCAAGGTCGTGTTCACCGGGTCCACCCGGGTCGGCAGGCGGGTCATGGCCGGGTGCGCGGAGCAGGTCAAGCGGGTCACCCTGGAGCTGGGCGGCAAGTCCGCCAACATCGTGTTCGCCGACGCGGACCTGGAGCGGGCCGCGGCGACCGCGCCGTACGGGGTGTTCGACAACGCCGGGCAGGACTGCTGCGCGCGCTCGCGCATCCTGGTCCAGGCGTCGGCCTACGACCGGTTCATGGAGCTGCTGGAACCCGCGGTCAAGGGCGTCGTGGTCGGCGAGCCGGGCGACGAGGCCACCGAGATGGGGCCGCTGATCTCCGCCGCGCACCGCGAGAAGGTGGCCTCCTACGTGCCGCCGGACGCGCCGGTGGCGTTCCGCGGGGCGGCGCCCGACGGGCCCGGCTTCTGGTTCCCGCCCACGGTGCTCGCGCCGGTCGCGCCGACCGACCCGGTGGCCGTGGAGGAGGTGTTCGGCCCGGTGGTGGCGGTGCTGCCGTTCACCGACGAGGAGGACGCCGTGCGGTTGGCCAACGACAGCGCGTTCGGGCTGTCCGGGTCGATCTGGACGCGCGACGTCGGGCGCGCGCTGCGCGTGTCGCGGGCCGTGGAGGCCGGGAACCTGTCGGTGAACTCGCACTCGTCGGTGCGGTACTGGACGCCGTTCGGCGGGTTCAAGCAGTCCGGGCTGGGCCGGGAGCTGGGGCCCGACGCGCTCGACGCGTTCACCGAGACCAAGAACGTCTTCATCGCGCACTGAGTGGGGAGAGGCATGGTTCAGCGACTTGAGGGCCGGGTGGCCGTGGTGACCGGCGGTGGCAGCGGCATCGGCCTGGCGTCGGCGCGGCGGCTGGCCGCGGAGGGCGCGCGGGTCGTCGTGGCCGATGTGGACGCCGAGACGGGCAAGGCGGCGGCCGACGAGGTGTCCGGGCTGTTCGTCGAGGTCGACGTGACCGACGAGGAGCAGGTCCGCGCGTTGTTCCAGACCGCTGTGGACACCTACGGCGGGTTGGACGTGGCGTTCAACAACGCGGGCATCTCGCCGCCGGACGACGACTCGATCCTCACCACGGGCATCGAGGCGTGGGACCGCGTGCAGAAGGTGAACCTGACCTCGGTGTACCTGTGCTGCAAGTACGCTATCCCGCACATGCTGGAGCGCGGCAAGGGGTCGGTGATCAACACCGCGTCCTTCGTGGCGACCATGGGCGCGGCGACCTCGCAGATCTCCTACACCGCGTCCAAGGGCGGCGTGCTGGCGATGAGCCGCGAGCTGGGCGTGCAGTTCGCGCGGCAGGGCGTGCGGGTCAACGCGCTCTCACCCGGACCGGTGAACACGCCGCTGCTGCGCGAGCTGTTCGCCAAGGACCCGGAGCGCGCCGCGCGGCGGCTGGTGCACGTGCCGCTGGGCCGGTTCGCCGAGCCGGAGGAGATCGCGGCCGCGGTGGCGTTCCTGGCCAGCGACGACTCCTCGTTCATCACGGCGTCGAACTTCCTGGTGGACGGCGGTATCGCCGGGGCGTACGTGACACCGCTGTGACGCCGTTGCGGGACGCGTTGTTCCGCCCGGTGCGGGCGGGCAACGCGTTCGAGGAGACCGTGGAGCGGCTGGTGCAGGCCATCCGCCTGGGCGCGGTCGGCCCGGGTGAGCGGCTGCCCGCCGAGCGCGACCTGGCCGGGCGGCTGGGCGTGAGCCGGGTGACGCTGCGCGAGGCGATCCGGTCGTTGCAGGACGCCGGGTACGTCGAGTCGCGGCGCGGTCGCTACGGCGGGACGTTCGTGACCTCGCCGCTGCCGGTGCCGACGGCGGGGCCCCGGGTCGACGCGGTCGAGCTGGCGGACGCGCTGACGCTGCGCGCGGCGGTGGAGACGGGCGCGGCGGAGTGCGCGGCGGGCCGGGCGCTGGACCCGGCCGAGCGGCGCAACCTGCTGGCGCGGCTGGCCGAGTGCGGCGAGGCCGCGCTGGAGGACTACCGGCGCCGGGACTCGCGGCTGCACCTGGCGATCGCGGAGGCCACCGGCTCGGCGTCGCTGACCGCGGCCGTGGCCGACGCGCGGACGCGGGTCAACGCGCTGCTGGAGCGGATACCGCTGCTGCAGCCGAACCTGGCCCACTCGAACCAGCAGCACGCGGCGATCGTCGGCCACGTCCTGGCCGGTGACGCCGAGGCCGCGCGGCGGGCGATGGCCGAGCACCTGGACGGCACGGCCGTGCTGTTGCGCGGTTTCCTGAGTTGATGGTTCTGCTCGTGGCGCGTTCTGCCTGCGGCAGAACGGCCGCCGGTCACGCCGGGTGCTGCCCTACCGTGGCCCGCATGCGCTCACCGATCACGGGCACGGCCGCCGGCGTGCCGTTCACCGCCCTCCCCCCGGCCGACGGCGGCACCGCGCCGCTGATCGTCACCTGGCACATGCTGGACGCGCCGCGGTCGGACGCCGCGTTCGCCGCCGCGCTGCCGATGCACGGCGTGCCCGCGTGGCGGGTGCACCTGGGCATGCCGATGTGCGGTGCGCGCATGGTCGACGGCAGCGCGGACGCGGTCCTGGCGCTGATCCGCGAGGACCCCCTGATGTCCTTCCTGCACCGGTTCGTCCGGGAGGCGACCGAGGAGTTCCCGGCGGCGCTGGAGTCGGTCCGCGCGCAGCTCCCGGTCGACGACGGGCCGATCGGCGTGGTGGGCGGTTCGCTGGGCGGGGCGGTCGCGCTGCGGGTCCTGGCCGGGAGCGGGGTGCCCGTGTTCGCCGGTGCCGTGGTGAACGCGGCCGTCCGGATGCGGTCGGTGGTGAACCTGTTCACGGGCGAGTACCCGTACGACGCCGAGTCCACCGCGGTGGTCGACGGGCTGGACTTCGTCGCTCGCGCGGGTGTTCTCGCCGAGCGTGCGCCGTTGCTGGTGGTGAGCGGGGAGCTGGACCACCCGGGGTTGCGCGCGGACGCGCTGGAGCTGGTGGAGGCGCTGGGGGAGCGGGGTGAGCTGCTGTCCGTGCCGGGGCTGGCGCACCCGCTGGCCGAGGAGCCCGGGATCGAGCCCGCGCCGCAGACGCCGTTGGCGCGCGAGGTGGACGCCGGGCTGGTGGCCTGGTTCCGGCGCCACCTCGCGGGGTAGTTCAGCGCTCGCCGCGGTCCGGGCGGTCCTGGCGGTCCTGGTGTTCGCCGCGGTTCGGGCGCTCTCGGCGGTCGAAGTCGCCGCGGCCGGGGCCGCGGTCGTCGAACCGCGAGGTGCCCGGGCGGTCCTGGGCGTTGCCGGGCCGGTGGCCGTCGCGGCCGGCGAGGGCGACGATCCCGGCGCCCAGGACCAGGCCCAGCAGGCCGACGGCGACCAGTTGGGTGGCGCGGTGGCGGGCGAACCGCCCGAACCCGGCCCGGGTGGCCGGTCGGGGGGCGACGGGTGGCGGTACGGGCTCGGCAGGCTGCTCGGCGGCCGGCTGCGGCGGTCGGGGGCTCTGGGGCGGCGGTTCGTGCTCGGACATGCCCCGAGGATGAGCGCCCGACCTGAGCGGATGCTGAGGCGCCGATCACGGACCGCTGTCGGTTCCCTGTGAATCCGACCGCGAAGGCGCCCGTCAGCACATGTTGACGCCTGCCCGGTCGTCAGCATATGTTGACGACATGTCCACGATCGCCGAGTTGGACCAGGCCGCCCACGGCACGGACCCGGACGCGGGCCTGCGCGCCGTGGCCCGCCTGCGCCGCCTGGTCGAGCAGTTGGAGGCCAGGCACGTCGCCGACGCCCGCCGCGCGGGCTGGTCGTGGCGCGACATCGCGCTGCGGCTGGGCGTGACCAAGCAGACCGTGCACCGCAAGTACGGCAAGGAGGGCTGACCCGTGTTCCGAGGCGACCACCGGGAGCTCGTCCGCACGCTGAACCGCGCCCTGGGGCTGGCCCGCGAACTGGGCCACCCGCGCACCGGCAGCGAGCACTTCCTGCTCGCCCTGACCGACCTGGTGGGGCACGAGCGGGCGCTGCGGGGAGCCGTGCCCCGCGACGGCGCGGGCGTGGAGGCCGACCGGGAGACGCTGGCCGTGCTCGGCCTGGACCTCGACGACCTGCCCGGGATCGTCGACCACCCGCCGGCCCGGGAACCCCTGCTGCCGCTGGGCGCCCGGAAGGCCCGGGAGCGCCGCGCCCGCCTGAACCCGCCCCCGGGCCTGGACGCCCGGGCCGCCTACGCCGCGTCGCTGCGCCTGGCCCTGGCGCGCCGCGAGCGCGAGCACCGCCGGGAGCACCTGGCGCTGACCCTGGTCGCCCTGGACCCGGGCGTCGCCTGGCTGCTCAGGACCGCGGGCGTCGACCGGGTCGCCCTGCTGGGCGACCTGGCCGCCCGGTTCCCGCCGCCGCGCCGCAACGCGCTGCTGCGCGCCGAGCGCCGCCTGGGCCACCGCGCCCGCCACCGCGACCTGGTCCGCCGGTACGAGCGCACCACGGGGCGCGACGTGGTGTCCGGGTCGGCCGTGCCGCACCTGATCACGGGCTGAGGTGGCGCCGGTGCGGGGATCGGGCGCACCCGATCCCCGCACCGGCGCCACCTCAGCAGAACCAGCCCAGTTGGACCCAGCCGTGGCGGTTGACGTTGCCGTAGGCGAAGCCGTACGCCCAGTCGCCCGAGGTCCGCTCCACGTCGAAGCTCTGCCCGCGGTACAGCGTGCCGAGGAACGCGCCGTTCGGGTCGGTGCGGACGTACAGGTCGTCCGCGCACACGGTCTGACGGGCTTGCGCGGTGACCTCGGCCTGTGCGGTGACCTCGGCCTGCGCGGGTGCGGCGAGGCCGGTGCACAGCGCCGCGGCGAGCGCGCCGACGCCGATCGCGGTGCGGGAGGTGGACAGGGGCATGGCGCTCTCCTTCCGTCGGTGGACGTGCCGGGTCACCACGAACCCCAGCCGCCCAGGCACTCGTAGCGGACGTAGCCCCAGTCGTTGGGGCCGAAGTCGAAGGTGGCGGCCCAGCCGTCGTAGACGGGGTGCGCGCCGCGGGTGTGGCCGACCTTGTCGCCGTAGCCGAGCACCCGGAGCGCCCGGCCGCCCGAGGACGGCACGTTGTCGTAGAAGGTGGCGTCCTGGCACACGATGATCGCGTGCTCCGGCGTGACCGGGTCCGCGGTCGCCGCCGGCGCGGTCGCCGCCAGGGTCGTCCCCGCGACCGCCGCGCCGAGCGCGAGCCTCCATCGCCGTGTCATCTGAAACCTCCCTGCTCGTTATCTCGAATGACACTTCGACGGTAGGTCGCGTCATCGGAGATAGCAAGTGGTGTTCCCTGGAGCTACACTGCGGAGGTGGTGGGACAGCAACCTCCGGCGCAGGTCAGACGTGCCTTCTACGGCATCGCGGAGATCGCCGAGGCGCTCGGTCTCAGTCGCCAGCTCGTGACCGTCTGGCGGCGGCGGCGCAGCCACGCGATGCCCGAGCCGGACGCCGAGCTGTCGTCCGGGCCGATCTGGCGCGGCGAGACCGTCGAGCCGTGGATCGACCGGGTGCGCCACCGCGCCGGGGGGGACGGGGCGCGACCGCTGACCGCGGCCACCGCCCGGCGGGCGTGCCGTCGCGTGCTGCGGCTGGCCGCCCTGGTGCTGGAGGAGCCGGTCCGGCCGCACCTGCTGGCCAAGGCCGCGGCCGAGGTGCGGGAGCTGCTGCCGCTGGTCGCCGCGAGCGAGCCGGACGCGCTGGGCGGCGCGGTGCGGGCGCTGCTGGCCCCGCTGGAGGGCGGCGACGACGACCTGCGCGAGCGCGTGCTGCGAGCGCTGGACGGGGTTCGCGAGGTGGTTCGGCTCTCCGCGGACGACCCGGCCGGGGACCTGGAGGTGACGCCCGGCGCCGGCTAGGGTGCGCTCCGTGGACTTACCCGGCTACCGGATGGTGGAGCGGATCGGCGCGGGGGCGACCGGCGAGGTCTTCCGCGCCACCCGCGACGCCGACGGGGCCGAGGTGGCGGTGAAGGTGCTGCGCGGGCCGGGTGCCGCCGGGCGCGACCGGGTCGCCCGGGAGGCCCGCCGCGCCGCGAGCGCGCACCACCCCGGCGTGGTGCGGGTGCACGAGGTCGGCGGTGACGACGGGGTCGCGTGGCTGGTCATGGACCTGGTGCCCGGCCCGGACTTGCAGCGCCTGCTGGACGAGGGCGGCCCGCTGCCCCCGGCGCGGGCCGCGGCGCTGGTCGCCGGGGTCGCCGACGCGGTGGCCGCCGTGCACGCGGCGGGCGTGGTGCACCGCGACCTCAAGCCCTCGAACGTCCTGCTGCGCGGCGATCGGCCGGTGGTCACCGACTTCGGCACGGCGCGGGCGGTCGCCGGTGAGGTCGACGACCTGACCGGCGGCGAGGACTGGGCGTCCACGGCCACCGGCGGTGCCGCGGACGCCGCGCCCGGCACCTACGCCTACATGGCGCCGGAGCAGTGGCGCGGTCAGCCGGGGGACCCGCGGTCGGACGTGTACGCGCTCGGCGGCCTCCTCCACGCCGCGCTCACCGGCTGTCGCCCGTTCGAGCGGCGTTCGCTGGCCGAGTTGGCCTATGCGGTCGCGGTGGAGCCGCCCCCGGCGCCGAGCGCGAGTGGTGTGCCCGGGGCTTTCGACCGGGTCGTGGCGACCGCGATGGCCAAGGACCCGGGGGACCGCTACCCGGACGCGCGGGCGTTCGCCGAAGCGGTGCGCGCCGCCGCGGCCGGGCGCGTCCCGGGACGCCTCGCCGCGCGCCGCGCCGTTCTCGTCGGGGTGGCGGTGCTGGTGGTCGTGGTGGCCGCGGTGGTGGGGTGGGTCGTGGTTCGGGGCGAGCCCGAGGAGCGCGTGGTCTGCGCGGAGACGCTCTCCGTGCGCGATGCGCCGCGCAGCCGTGGCGTGATCGCCACCTTGCGGCGCGGCGAGCGGGTCCGACTTGACGGCGGGCGGGACGGCCCGTGGGTGGGGGTGGACCTGGCGGACGGCCGTGGCGGCTGGGCGCTGGTCGACTACCTCGGCATCACCTGCTGAGGTCTGCGCCGACGATTGGCCGCGCACCGGCCTCGATCATTTCGCACTCGCCCCGCTCCGCCCTGCCCCGCCCCACCGCGCCCCTCCACACCCGCACCCGCACCACCCGCGCCCAGCCGGGCGTGCCGTGGCGAAACCCGCTCGATGAGCACCGATAACATCTCCGGGAGGACCTTTCACGACGACCCGAGGAGTTCCCGTGTCCCAGCCACGTCCCGCAGCCGCTCAAGCCCCACCGCGCGTGGTGGTGCCGGCGGGGACCACCGCGGGGACTGCGGTGCGCGAGGCGGGCCTGCCCGGCAAGGGCCCCGACGCCGTCGTGGTCGTCCGCGACGCCGAGGGCCACCTGCGCGACCTGTCCTGGACCCCGCAGGTCGAGGTGGAGGTGGAGGCGGTCGCCGCCAACACCGACGACGGCCGGGCGGTCATCCGCCACTCCACCGCCCACGTGCTGGCCCAGGCCGTGCAGCAGCAGTTCCCCGAGGCGAAGCTGGGCATCGGCCCGCCGGTCAAGGACGGCTTCTACTACGACTTCCAGGTGGACCGGCCGTTCACCCTCGACGACCTCGCGGCGCTGGAGAAGCGCATGAAGGCGATCGTCAAGGGCGCCCAGCGCTTCCAGCGCCGCGTGGTGGAATCGGTGGACGCGGCGAAGGCCGAGCTGGCCGCGGAGCCGTTCAAGCTGGAGCTGGTCGACATCAAGAGCGACGTCGACACCTCCGAGGTGATGGAGGTCGGCGGCGGCGAGCTGACCGTCTACGACAACCTCGACCCGCGCTCCGGCGAGCGGGTGTGGGGCGACCTGTGCCGCGGCCCGCACGTGCCCACGACCAAGCACATCCCGGCGTTCAAGCTGACCCGCGTCGCCGCCGCCTACTGGCGCGGGAACGAGAAGAACCCCCAGCTCCAGCGCATCTACGGCACGGCCTGGGAGTCGCAGGAGGCGCTGGACGCCCACCTGGAGCTGCTGGCCGAGGCCGAGCGGCGCGACCACCGCCGGCTCGGCGTGGAGCTGGACCTGTTCAGCTTCCCCGACGAGATCGGCTCCGGCCTGGCGGTGTTCCACCCCAAGGGCGGCATCATCCGCAAGGCCATGGAGGACTACTCGCGCGCCCGCCACACCGAGGAGGGCTACGAGTTCGTCTACTCGCCGCACATCACCAAGGGCAACCTGTTCGAGACCTCCGGCCACCTGGACTGGTACCGGGACGGCATGTACCCGGCGATGCACCTGGACGCCGAGTACAACGAGGACGGCACGGTCCGCAAGCCGGGCCAGGACTACTACCTCAAGCCGATGAACTGCCCGTTCCACGACCTGATCTTCAAGTCGCGCGGGCGGTCCTACCGCGAGCTGCCGCTGCGCATGTTCGAGTTCGGCTCGGTCTACCGGTACGAGAAGTCCGGCGTGATCCACGGCCTGACCCGGGTGCGCGGCATGACGCAGGACGACGCGCACATCTTCTGCACCCCCGAGCAGGTGCAGGACGAGCTGAAGTCGCTGCTGGGCTTCGTCCTCGGGCTGCTGCGCGACTACGGCCTGGAGGACTTCTACCTGGAGCTGTCCACCCGCAACGAGGAGAAGTACGTCGGCTCGGACGAGGTCTGGGAGGCCGCGACCGAGGCGCTGCGGGCGGCCGCCGAGGACTCCGGCCTGGAGCTGGTGCCCGACCCGGGCGGCGCGGCGTTCTACGGGCCGAAGATCTCCGTGCAGGCCAAGGACGCGCTGGGCCGCAGCTGGCAGATGTCGACCATCCAGGTGGACT
Source organism: Saccharothrix syringae (assembly GCF_009498035.1). Lineage (NCBI taxonomy): Bacteria > Bacillati > Actinomycetota > Actinomycetes > Pseudonocardiales > Pseudonocardiaceae > Saccharothrix > Saccharothrix syringae. The sequence continues at coordinate 8,457,638 of NZ_CP034550.1, read as the reverse complement.
TCAACCTGCCCGAGCGGTTCGGCCTGGAGTACACCGCCGCGGACGGCTCGCGGCAGCGGCCGGTGATGATCCACCGGGCGCTGTTCGGCTCGGTCGAGCGGTTCTTCGGCGTGCTGACCGAGCACTACGCGGGCGCGTTCCCGGCGTGGCTGGCGCCCGTGCAGGTGGTGGGCATCCCGATCGCCGACGAGCACGTCGACCACCTGCTGGACGTCGTCCGGCGGTTGAAGCTCAAGGGCGTCCGGGCCGAGGTCGACGCCTCCGACGACCGGATGCAGAAGAAGATCCGCAACCACACCACGCAGAAGGTGCCGTTCATGCTGCTCGCGGGCGGCAAGGACGTCGAGCAGGGCGCGGTGTCGTTCCGGTTCCGCGACGGCACGCAGGTCAACGGCGTGCCGGTGGACCGGGCGGTGGAGGTGGTCGTGGACTGGGTCGCGCGGCGCGAGAACGCCTCGCCCACCGCGGAACTCGTCCGGTGACGACCGACTACGAGGAGCAGGACGGGGTGGGGGTCCAGGACGCGCTGCAGCGCCTCTGGACCCCGCACCGCCTGTCCTACGTGAAGGGCGAGGGCAAGGCGGTCGGCGACGAGCCCGAGGGCTGCCCGTTCTGCCGGGTGACCGGGCTGGCCGACGCCGACGGCCTGATCCTGGCGCGGGGCGAACTGGTGTTCGCGGTGCTCAACCTGTACCCCTACAACCCCGGCCACCTGATGGTGCTGCCGTACCGGCACGTGCCCGATTACACGGACCTGACGCCGGCGGAGACGGTCGAGTTCGCCGAGTTCACCCAGCGGGCGATGCGGGTGGTGCGGCGGGTGGCCGACCCGCACGGGTTCAACATCGGCATGAACCAGGGCGTGGTGGCGGGCGCGGGCATCGCGGCCCACCTGCACCAGCACGTGGTGCCGCGCTGGGGCGGCGACGCCAACTTCATGCCGGTGATCGGCCACACCAAGGTGCTGCCGCAGTTGCTGCCGGAGACCCGGGAACTGCTTTCCTCGGCCTGGCAGGCCGATTCCTGACGCGAATTCCCGGCCGCCGCGCGGTGGCCGGGAATTCTATTCCCGACAATGCGCCGGTTGATCTCGCGCGCGCATTTTCGCGGGAATCCGAACCGGCGCGCACCGGTCGACCCGGCCGGCGGCCTCCCGCGGGCGGGTCGGACCGGGCCGGCGGCACGACCGCCCCGGGCGCCGTTGCACCTGCACGGGCGGCTGCACGTGCGTCCCCCCTTGATCACGGTGACGGTGTTGCAGATCACCACCGAGTGATGTGTCAAGGGGCCGCAAGCACCGTGGTGGCCGATCGTCAAGAGGGTCCTCCATCGATACGGTGCGTTGCATGACCGCACCTGAGCGTTCGCGGCTGGCCCGAGAACGGCTCTCGCGCGAGTTACGACGGCTGCGCACCGAGGCCAAGATGACCGGCACGGCCACGGCGCGCGCTACCGGGATGAGCCAGTCGAAGTTGTCGAAGATCGAGAACGGCATGCTCCTCCCGTCCGTGACCGACGTGGAGCGCCTGGTCGCCGAGTTGTCCGCGACCAGGGAGACCAGGGTCGAGCTGGTCGAACTGGCCCGCCAGCTGCACGCCGAGGCGGAGACCCGCCGGGTGGTGCTGCACCGGGGGGCCCACCGCCACCAGCAGACCGTGGCCCGCATCGAGGCCCGTGCCACCACGAGCCGCTTCTTCCAGAACGCGGGTGTGCCCGCGTTGCTGCAGAGCGAGAACTACCTGAGGGTCGTGCTGAACTCGACCCCGGCGCACGAGCAGGACACCGCGATCGCCACGCTCCGCAGTCGGCGCGCCCGCATGGACGACCTGGGCAAGCGGTTCGTGTTCCTGCTCGCGGAGAGCGCGCTGCGCTGGCGCATGGGGTCGGCCGACCTGATGTGCGAGCAGATCGACCACCTGTCGCAGATCATGCGAAGACCAAACGTCCAGCTGGGTGTGGTGCCGTGGTCGGTGGACGCGAACATGGTCGCCCCGCACGGGTTCCAGGTCTACGACGAGCGCGTGGTGACGCTGACCGTGCTGACGGGCAACGCGACCATCACCGACCCGCACGACGTGCGGGAGTACCTGGCCCTGTTCGGTCGGCTGGAACGCCTGGCGGTGCGCGGCGAGGAGCTGGAAGACCTGCTGGAACAGATCTCCAGGGACCACCGCAAGCTCGGCTGAGCTGGGTCGTTAGGCTGCCGGGGACCACTCCGTCCCCGCCGGTAGGTGCCTGGCCACCCCATGCTGAACATCTTCGCCCGCGCGTCCGTCTCGCGCGTCACCGACCCGATCGGTGGCTGGCTGCTGCGTCGCGGCCTCACCCCGAACGCCGTCACGGTGCTGGGCACCGTCGGCTCCGTCGCCGCGTCGCTGTGGTTCATCCCGCGCGGGCAGCTGTTCGCGGGCGCGGTGCTCGTCACCGCGTTCGTGCTGTTCGACCTGCTCGACGGGGCGATGGCCCGCGCGGGCGGCGGCGGCACGCGGTTCGGCGCCGTGCTGGACGCCACGTGCGACCGGGTCGCCGACGGCGCGCTGTTCGCCGCCGTCGCCTGGTGGGCGTTCGACGCGGGGGAGCGGGGCCTGGCCGCCGCGGCCCTGGTGTCGCTGGTCGGGGCGCAGGTCACCTCGTACGTCAAGGCGCGTGCCGAGGCGACCGGGCTGTCCGCCGACGGCGGCCTGGCCGAGCGCGCCGAGCGGTTCATCATCGCCCTGCTCGGCGTCGGGCTGCACGGCCTGGGCGTGCCCTACGTCCTGCCGGTGGCGCTGTACCTGCTCGCGGCGCTGGTCACCGTCACGGTCGCGCAGCGCGTGCTGGCCGTGAGCCGCGAGGCGAAGGAGCTGACGTGAAGCAGCGGTTGGCCGACCTGGGGTACGCGGCGGGCTGGCGCCTGGCGCGGCTGCTGCCCGAGCGGGTGGCGCGCGGCGCGTTCGACGCGGCCGCCGACTGGGGCGCCCGGCGCGGCGGCGACGGCGTCGACCAGCTGCGCCGGAACCTGCGCCGGGTCGTGCCGCGGGCGGGCGAGGCCGAGCTGGACGAGCTGGTCCGGCAGTCGCTGCGCTCGTACGCGCGGTACTGGCGGGAGGCGTTCCGGCTGCCGTCGATGGACCGCGAGGCGGTGTTCGCCGAGTGCGACCGCACGGTCAGCGGCGTGGAGAACCTGGACGCCGCGCTGGCCGAGGGCCGGGGCGTGGTGGCGGCGCTGCCGCACAGCGGCAACTGGGACGTGGCCGGGGTGTGGCTGGTCGGCCACTGCGGCACGTTCACCACGGTCGCCGAACGCCTCCAGCCGGAGTCGCTGTACCAGCGGTTCATCGCCTTCCGGGAGAGCCTGGGCTTCGAGGTGGTGCCGCTGACCGGCGGCGAGCGCAACCCGGCCGTGGTGCTGGCCGAGCGGCTGCGCGCCAACAGGGTGGTGTGCCTGCTGGCCGACCGCGACCTGACCGCGGGCGGCATGCCGGTGACGTTCTTCGGCGAGAAGACCCTGATGCCCGCGGGCCCGGCGCACCTGGCGGCCACGACCGGCGCGGCGCTGCTGCCGGTGGGCCTGTGGTTCACCGGTGACGGCTGGCACATCCGGTTCCACCCGCCGGTGCGGGTCGGCGGCACCTCGGGCGTGGGCGCGGCGACCCAGCAGGTGGCCGACGTGTTCGCCGCCGACATCGCCGCGCACCCCGCCGACTGGCACATGATGCAGCCGCTGTGGTTGGCGGACCTGCCCGAGACCAGGCAGCGGGCGCTGCGCCGGGTGCTGGCCCGCCGAGGGGAGTCGGTGTGAAGGTCGGCATCGTGTGCCCGTACTCCTTCGAGGTACCCGGGGGGGTGCAGGCGCACGTGGTCGACCTCGCGCGCGCCCTGCGCGGCCTCGGGCACGAGGTGGAGGTGCTGGCGCCCGCCGACGACGACACGCCCGTGCCGGAGTTCGTCACGCCCACCGGCCGCGCGGTCGGCATCCCGTACAACGGGTCGGTGGCGCGGCTGTCGTTCGGGCCGGTGTCGTTCGCCCGGGTCCGGCGCTGGATCGCCGAGCACGAGTTCGACGTGCTGCACCTGCACGAGCCGACCGCGCCGTCGCTGTCGTTCCTGGCGCTGGTGGCGGCGGACGGCCCGATCGTGGCCACCTTCCACACCTCCACGCCCCGGTCGAAGATGCTGGTGGCGCTCCAGGCGGTGCTCCAGCCGTTCCTGGAGAAGATCACCGCCCGGATCGCGGTGTCCGCGCTGGCCCGGCGGGTGCAGGTGGAGCACCTGGGCGGGGACGCGGTGGAGATCCCCAACGGCGTGGACGTGTCGTTCTTCGCCGACGCCGCGCCCCTGGACGGCTACCCGCGCCCCGGCGGCACGGTCGGCTTCGTCGGCCGGTTCACCGAGCCGCGCAAGGGGATGCCGGTGCTGCTGGAGGCGTTCCGCGCGCTGGACCTGCCCGACGCGCGGCTGCTGGTGGTCGGCCGCGGCGACGCCGACGAGCTGCGCAGGCAGGCCGGGCCGGAGCTGGCGTCGCGAATGGACTTCCTCGGCATGGTCGACGACGAGACGAAGGCCCGCGCCCTGCGCAGCGTGGACGTCTACTGCGCGCCCAACACCGGCGGCGAGAGCTTCGGCATCATCCTGACCGAGGCGATGTCGGCGGGTGCCGCGGTGGTGGCGAGCGACCTGGACGCGTTCCGGCGGGTGCTCGACGACGGCAAGGCCGGGGTGCTGACGCCGGTGGGCGACCCGGCGGCGCTGGCGGTGGCGTTGCGGGACCTGCTGGACGACCCCGCGCGGCGGGGCGATTACGCGGACGCGGCGCGGCAGCGCGTGATGGCGTTCGACTGGTCCGTGGTGGCCAACCAGGTGCTGCGGGTCTACGAGAGCGCCATGGCCGCCGACCCGCGCCGGGTGCGTGAGGCGTGACCAGTTCGGGTGCCGCGACCGCGTTCCTGGTGCTGCTGGCGGTGGCGCTGCTGGTGGGGCCGTGGATGCTCGGCACGGCCAACCGGCTGGACCGGCTGCACGTGCGCACCGACTCGGCGTGGGCCGCCCTGGACGCGGCCCTGGCGCGGCGCGCGGTGGTGACGCGTGCGGTCGCGGCGGTGTGCGGCAAACCGGAGCTGCGCGCGGCGGCCGACGAGGCCGAGCGGGCGCGGCGCGGTGACCGCGAGGCGGCGGAGAACCGGTTGAGCGCCCTGCTGGAGGCGTTGGACCGGTCGGTGCTCGCGCCCGCGCTGGCCGCGGAACTGGCCGACGCGGAGCAGCGGGTCGTGCTGGCGCGCCGGGTGCACAACGACGCGGTGCGCGACACGCTCGCGCTGCGGCGGCGGCGTTCGGTGCGCTGGCTGCGGTTGGCGGGTACCGCGCCGACGCCCGCGTACTTCGAGATCGCCGAGCCGGGGACGGACGCGGAGGTGCCGGTCACCAGGGTGTCGGCCCGGGTGGTGCTGGTGGACCCCGCCGACCGGGTGCTGCTGTTCGAGGGGTTCGACCCGGCGAAGCCGGACGAGCTGTTCTGGTTCACCGTGGGTGGCGGGGTGGAGCCCGGCGAGGAGCTGCGGGACGCGGCCGTGCGGGAGCTGCTGGAGGAGACCGGGGTGGTGCTGGGCCCGGACGAGCTGGAGGGGCCGCTGTGGAAGCGGCACGCCGTGATCAGCTTCGACGGGGTGACGGTCGCGGCGGTGGAGTGGTTCTTCCTGGCCCGGGTGGGGGACGGGGTGGAGGTGGACACCTCGCGGTTCAACGAGTTGGAGCGGCGGACCATCGTGGGGCACCGGTGGTGGTCGGCTGACGAGCTGGCCGGGGCGGACGCGGTGGTGTACCCGGTGCAGTTCGCCGAGGTGCTGCCCGGGGCGCTGGGCGGGTGGGACGGGACCACCCGGTCGATCCGCTGATTTTCGCTACCGTGGGTCCATGACGGACCGGCCGACCGTGCACAACGCCCTGTCCGGCGAGATCGGCAGCGCGGTGCAGGTCGGGCACGCGGGCGTGGTGAACCTCTTCGGGCCTGCGCCGATCGCGGCCGGGCCGCTGGGCACGCCGGTGGGGGAGTGCTCACCGTTCGACCTGGAGGTGCACCGGACCGCCGGCACCGGGTTGCCGACCTACGTGCCGCGCCCGCACGACGAGGTGCTGCGGCAGGTCGTGGACGTCGTAGTGGGTGGTGGTAGCGCGATCGTCGTGCTGGTCGGGGGATCGTCGACCGGCAAGACGCGGGCGTGCTGGGAGGCCGTGCGGCGGTTGCCGGCGCACTGGCGGCTGTGGCACCCGATCAGCCCCGGTCGGCCGGAGGCCGTGCTGGCCGACCTCGACCGGGTCGGGCCGCACACCGTGCTGTGGCTCAACGAGGCCCAGCACTACCTGCTGCCGGGCGCCGGGGAGCGGGTGGCCGCCGCGGTTCGGGAGCTGCTGCGCGACCCCGGCCGGGGGCCGGTGCTCGTGCTGGCGACGCTGTGGCCGGAGTACTGGGCAACCCTGGTCACCCGGCCGTTGTCCGGGGTTGAGGACCCGCACGCGCAGGCTCGTGAGCTGCTGGTGCAGGCGGGTGTCCGGGTGCCGGACGAGTTCACCGCGGCCGACGTCGCGGTGGCGCGCGGGTCGGGTGACCCGCTGTTGGCCGAGGCGGTCGAGCGGGCGGCCGATCGGCAGGTGGCCCAGTACCTGGCCGGTGCGCCTGCCTTGCTGGAGCGGTACCGCACCGCGCCGCCCGCTGCCGCGGCGGTCATCGACGCGGCGATGGACGCCCGGCGGCTGGGGCACGGGGTGGTGCTCTCGCGCGCGTTGCTGGAGGCCGCGGCGCCGGGGTACCTCAGCGACTCCCAGTGGGGCAGGCTCGGGGACGACTGGTTCGACGCCGCGCTGGGGCACTGCCTGGCGTTGTCGCACGCGGGGGTGAGCCCGCTGGTGCGGGTCCGGCCGCGGCCGGGGCAGGCCGGTGGGGGCTTCCGGTTGGAGGACTACCTGGAGGAGACCGGGCGGTGGGAGCGGTACGCCGTCGTCCCCCCGGCGTCGCTGTGGGACGCGTTGGTCGAGCACGCGCCCGCCGAGGACCTGCCCGGTCTCGCGCAGGAGGCCGAGCGGCGCGGGTACTTCCGCTTCGCCTTCCTGCTGCACCGCCGGTCCGGGGACGCGGCGGCCGTGGCGCGGTTGCTGGAGCGGATCGGGCGCGCCGGGGAGGCCGAGAACTGGTACGACCGCGCGGTCCGGGCGGGCGACCCGGGTGCCCTGCGCCGGGCGGCGCGGCGGGCGGGGGCCGTGGACGAGGCGCTGGGGCACTACCGGCGGGCCGCCGGGGCCGGTGACTTCGTCGCCGAGCGGCTGCTGGTCGAGCTGCTGGTCCGGGAGAAGCGGGTGCCGGAGGCGATCGACTGGCTCACGCCCCGTGCGCGGGACGGGGTGGGGTTCAGCGCGCGGCTGCTGGAGCGGTTGCGCTCGTGGGTGTCCGGGGAGACGTCGGTGGAGGTCGTCGAGGTGGTGCGCCGCACCGGCGACGACGGGGAACCGCCGGTGCCCGATGACGAGGACGTCCCGGTCGACCGCGTGGCCGCCGAAGCCAGGGTGCTGGTCGGCGCGGGTCGGGTGGTGGACGCCGTTGCACTGCTGCGCGGTTACGCGGAGGAGCGGGACATCTCACCGGAGCGCCTGATCGCCCACCTCATGGTGGAGGGCCTGCGGCCGGACGAGGCCGTCACGTGGTTCGAGCGCGCCGTCGCGGCGGGTGACCGGGACGCGGTCGGGTCCTGCGCGCGGGCGCTGGCGGCCCACCGGGGTTTCGAGGCGGCGGCGGTGTGGCTGCTCGGGCAGGACATCCCGGACAACCCGGCGGACCTGCGGTACGCGGCCGGGCTGATGGAGGCGACGGACCGGCTCTCCGACGCGGTGGACCTGTACCTGCGCGCGGTCGACCGCGACGACGAGGCGCTGCGCAGGGTTTCCGGGATCGCCGTGCGCGCGGGGCGGGCCGACGAGGTGGGCGCCTGCCTGGTCCGGCTCGCGGAGGCCGGGGACACGACCGCGATGCGCACGGCGGCCCTGCTGCTCGACGAGGTGGGGCGGGCGGAGGAGGCCGCCGCGTGGTACCTGCGGTACGCGGAGGTCGGGCCCCGGTGCGGCCTGGAGGTGATCGCCCGACTGCTGGTGAAGGCCGGGCGGTCGGACGAGGCGGACCGGTTGCCGCACTACGGGCTGGAGCCCGGTGGTGTGGTGGCGCGGCCCTGGTCGGCCGCGCCACCGCACGATCAGCGGTAGCGGCCGCAGGCCAGGGGGAAGGACTCGGTGTAGATGAACTTCATCGCGTTGCGGGTGTTCGGGCCGTAGACGCCGTCGGCGGTGGTGCCGATGTAGCGCTGCACGGCCTTGAGCGCCTTTTCGGTGTTCGCGCCGAAATTGTTGTCGATGTCCAGCGGGTACACGCCGGCGTTGCGGACCTGCGTTTCGTAGCACTCGTTCAGGGTGCCCTGGAGCTGCGAGACCGCCTGGCTCACGTTGCCCCGCTGGGTGGTGCAGCTCTTCGAGCCGTCCGAGGCCGCCGGCACCCAGACCTGGCCGGTAGGACCGCTGTGGGCGACCGACTTCGTGCACACCCCGACCGCGGAGGCCGACGGGACCGCCACGCCCATCATCCCCACCGCGAGAATTGCCGCAGTGCCCAGAACCCGCTTCAGCATGAAAAGGACTCCCAAGAATTCCCCGGAGCGCGCCGAAATGGGCGGCGCTCATTTGCGGGGCAAGTCAACATCGGGCGCCCCGGGGCGTCAAGATCTTGACTTCTCCTCACTTTTCAGCGTAAGGGGGTCGTTGGTTGGTCTGTTCGGGGTATCGATCGGTGGGCTTTTCGTCGGCAGCGGGAGGCGGCGGGGGTCGGCGGCGGCGGGAATCAGCAGCGGGAGTCGGTGTTCACGGCGTCCTCGCGGGCGCGGCGGTCCCGCTCCTCCGTGACGGCCTTGGCGATGCGGCCCAGGTCGGCGTCGCCGAGCCGGGGGATCGCGTCGATCAGGCCCGGCAGCAGCGCCGCCGCCAGCGCCTCCTCGTTCCCGTTGGCCGCGAGGCGCCGGATCAGCTCGTAGCCGTAGTTGTGCAGGTTCAGCAGCCAGGTCTGCGCGGGGGCGTAGAACTCGCCGTCCGGGGACAGCTGCTTGCTCCACACCACGCCGCCCAGTGCCTCGTTCGCGATCGAGGCCGTGTCGTTGGCCCGGTTCGCCGCGTCGATGAGGGCGTGCAGCACCGCCCGGTAGGCGGCGTTCTCGATCTCCGACAGGCTGGGCATCCCGTCCTCCGTGTGTTGGCCCCAGTCCTCCTGGAGCACGTCGTTGACGTCGGCGGCGATCCCGTTGACGTAGACGGTGCCGACGCGCTGGTAGAGGTGGCGGCCGGGGAACAGGCGCACGGGGGTGCCGGACCAGGCCCGGCACTGCCAGTACCAGTCGCACAGCCCGTCGCCGGAGACGGCCTGGCACACGTCGTGCTCGCCGTACACCCCGACCAGGCCGGGGTACCCGCCGGCGGCGTCGCGGGCCCCGCGGATGTAGTCGCGCGCCAACTGGAACTCGGCCTCGGTCACGACGTCCTGGTCGACCGCCATGTAGATGGGGCGCTCCGGGGGGAACCCGATCGCGTTGGCGTGGTCGCGGGCGCGGCGGTAGTTGGCGGCACCCGCCCCCCAGCCGCCGCGCCAGTCGGTGGTGTAGTGCTCGAACACCAGCGCCATGCCGAGGCCGTGGTTGGTGAAGTCGTCCAGTTCCGCCCTGGTGGTGCACTTGAGGTAATCGGGGAAGCCGATGTAGCGCACGGCTCCCGCGTAGCCGGCCTGCCTGATCGCGGCGGCTCCGGGAAAGCCCGCCGAGTAGTCGAGCACTTCGGCCATGGACACCTGCCTTCCCCATTTTCACAGTAGTGTGCCCGGGGGGCAGGCGGGGGAAACCTCGATGGGTGTCGAAAGTAATCCAGTAGGGGTGCCGTGGAATATTCCAACGGCCTGCTCCACTATTTCAGAGCACGAACGTCGCGATCATCTGGCCGAGCAGCCGGACGTCGGCGTGGCCCTTGAACTCCAGGCGCACCTGCCCCAGGCCGCTGAACCACAGGTCCAGCTCCGCGTCCATGTCGAACGTGCCCGCGGTCTCGATGGAGAACGCCTGCACGCGGCTGTAGGGCAGCGACGTGAAGTCCTTCTTGCGCCCGGTCATGCCCTGGACGTTCACCGCGATGACCCGCTTGTTGGTGAACACGACGAAGTCGCGCACGGTCTTGAAGCACGACACGATCTGCTCGCCCTGGATGAGGATCGGCGCCACCTGCGACGCGATGTCCTCGGGGCGGCACGGCGCCAGCTTGAAGACGGACTGCTTCTCGAAGTCGATCACGCGTTCGACGGTACCTCCGAGTCCGGCCAGCCGGCGGGGTTCGAGCCCGATTCCCGGGAGATCCCCGACCCGGTCTCCGGGAAGTCCCCGAACCGGTCGGCGTGCAGGTGGGCGAACAGGTAGCACAGGCCCTCGGCCTCGGCGTCCGCGACGGCCACCCGCGGGTCGCGCGCCACGGCCTCGTAGAACTCCCGCCCGAGCGCCACGACGAAGCCGCGCGCGTAGAGGAAGCCGTCGTCCGAGCCGTCGGTGACCTCGTGCACGTCCTCGCGGTCGATCTCGTGCAGCTTGCGCTCGACCACGCGGTCCAGCGCGGTCAGCTCCTGGGAGGACAGGTCCTCGGCGGCGGCGCGCAGGTCGGCCAGCACCCGGTCCAGGTGCTCTTCGAGCTGGGCGGCCTCGTCGAAGCCCTCCTCGGCCGGGTCGCGCCCGGCCAGCGCGCGGCGCAGACCGTCGACCTCGGGGCCGCGCCCGGCCCAGGCGTCGTCCAGCATGGCCCAGAAGCGGGCCTCGTCGGCAGCGGTGGGAAGGATCATGGGCGCACCATAGCGACGGGGTACGACAAACGGCGTCCCCCGCGCGAGCCACACCGAACTGTCCACCACGCGGGGACGCCCCGCGGCCCGCCGCGCCCATAGCGTCCCCCGCATGAGGAAAGTGCTCGCCGTGTTGACGGCCCTGGCGTCCGCCCTGGCGGTCGTCGGGACAACGACCGGCCCCGCTTCGGCCGCGGGTCTCGACCTGTGGCCCGTGATCACCTGCAACCTCCAGGGCGCCACCTCCGGCAACGACAGCAAGTGGACCACCACGGTGGTCGACTACGCGCGGGCCGCGGAGATCGTCGCGCTCCAGGAGGCGGGTCCGACCCCGCCGGGGCAGCACATCGGCAACATCCCGATCATCCCCGGCGCGCCCGGCAACTCCGGCTTCGTCCAGTACCACCGGTGGAACGTGCGCGAGGGGTACGAGGTCTACTTCCTGCAGACCGACCAGAACGGCGGCGGCTACCAGGGTGGCCGCAACAACCTCGCCCTGGTCACCCAGCGCCCGGCGGACGAGGTCACCATCGTGGTCAACCCGGTCCAGGACGGCCGCAACGCCCTGGGCGTGCGCTTCGGCGACAACTGGTACTTCACCTACCACGCCCTCTCCAGCCGCACCGGCCAGGGCGGTCGCGACGCCCAGCCCATGACGCAGGCGATCGCCAACTTCGTGAACAACCAGGGGCCGGGCCGGACGTGGACCGTGCTCGGCGACTTCAACCGCGAGCCCGGCACCTTCCCCCTGCCGCCGCAGTCCCGGATCTACAACTCGGGCCTGCCGACCCACCAGAGCGGCGGGGAGCTGGACTACGCGGTCTCCTCGGACAACGTCCAGGACCTCCCGGTCCAGCGGCTGCCCGGGTCGAGCCCCGACCACTACGCGGTGGCGATCGGCACGATGCGCGCGGCGGCCCAGCCGCAGGAGCTGCGCATCCTGCCGTTCGGCGACTCGATCACCTTCGGCGCGGGCAGCACGACCGCCGCGTACCGGGGGCCGCTGTGGGAGCAGCTGCGGCGGCAGACGAACACCACGGTGAGCTACGTCGGCTCCCAGCACTACGGGAACATCCCGGACAACGACAACGAGGGCCACCCCGGCTGGAAGATCAACGACCTCATCGGCATCACGGACTCCGTGATGGACACCTACAAGCCCAACGTGGTGCTGCTGCACATCGGCACCAACGACATGAACGAGGCCGTCGACCCGGCCGGCGCACCCGACCGGCTGGGCACCCTGATGGACCGGATCTTCGCCAAGCAGCCGGACGTGACGCTGGTCGTCTCCACCCTCGTCCCGTCGGCCCACCCCGACACCGGGCCGCGCGTCTCGGCCTTCAACGGCAGCCTGCCCCAGGAGGTCTACGAGCGGCGGGCCCAGGGCCGGAAGGCGTGGCTGGTCGACAGCTGGTCGGCGCTGGACCCCGGGGCCGACCTGGCCGACTTCCTGCACCCCAACGACAGCGGCTACCGCAAGATGAGCCACGTCTTCTACGAGGGCATCGAGGCCGCCGAGTGGGCCGGCTGGATCACCCCGCCGCCGACCCAGCCGGGCGGGGGCACCGGCGGCCCGGTCCGGGGCTGGATCCCGCAGGAGGTCATCGCGGGCGGCACCATGGCGCCCGGCTCCTACCCCGGCGACCTGTCCCTGGGCGGTGACGAGCGGATCCACTACGCCGACTTCGACGGTGACGGCAGGCCGGACTTCGTCGCCGCGCGCGACACCGGCACGGCCGCGGTGTGGCGCAACGGCGGCGCCAACTCCGACGGCACCGTCGCCTGGTCCTTCTGGCGCACCTTCACGACGGGCATCCCGCTGGGCGGCGCCTACCGCTGGGAGTTCGGCGACGTCTTCGGCAACGACGGCCGCGCCGACTGGATCACGATCACCTCGAACCTGGACGGCGGCGAGTTCCGGGACTCGCTGTGGGTGACCCAGAACCCCGGGCTGCGCAGCCACGGCCCCTTCGCCGGACCCCCGGTGTCGTTGAACGTCAACCACCGCTTCGCCGACGTCGACGGTGACGGCTCGGCCGACTGGTTGCAGGTCCACCCGGACAGCTCGGTCCGGGTCGCGCTGAGCACCCCCGGCGCGGCCAACCCGTGGACCTCGCAGACGCAGGTGATCGCCGGCGGCGTCGGCCAGCCGGGCGGCACCGTGCGCTTCGCCGACCTCAACGGCGACGGCCGGGCCGACTACCTGACCGCCGCCGCCGACGGCACGGTCCAGGCGTGGCTCAACGGCGGCCCCAAGGCCGGGGGCGGCGACTGGTACTGGCAGCCGCTGGGCACCATCTCCACCGGCCTGCGCGCGGCCAACAGCCAGCTCAAGTTCGTCGACCTCGACGGCGACCGCCGGGCAGACCTCCTCGACGTCAACCCCGTCACCGGCGAGACCTGGCTGTGGCGCAACGGCGGCCAGCCGGGCGGCACCGGCTGGACCTGGCAGCAGCGGGGCCCGATCACGGGCGGCAACTCCAGCCGGGTCGTCTACGCCGACGTCAACGGCGACGGCCGGGCCGACTACCTCCAGGTCAACGCGGACAGCTCGGTCCAGGCGTGGGTCAACGGCGGTCCGAAGCCGGAGGGCGGTGACTGGGCCTGGTTCCCGCAGGGCACCATCGCGGGCGGCGTCGGCCAGCCGGGCGGCAACGTGCGGTTCACCGACCTCAACGGCGACGGCCGGGCCGACTACGTGGTGGTCAACGCCAACAGTTCGGTCCAGGCGTGGCTCAACGGCGGTCCCAAGCCCGAGGGCGGTGACTGGATCTGGTTCCCGCAGGGCACCATCGCGGGCGGCGTCGGAGCGGCGGGCGCCAACATCCGGCTGGCCGACCTCAACGCCGACGGGCGGGCCGACTACGTGCTCGTCAACGACAACAGCTCGGTCCAGGCGTGGGTCAACGGCGGACCCAAGCCGGAGGGCGGTGACTGGTACTGGGTGCCGCAGGGCACCATCGCCGGCGGTGTCGGGGCGGCGGGCCGCAACGTCCGCTTCGCCGACCTCACCGGGGACCGCCGCGCCGACTACCTGGTCCTGCACGACAACAGCTCGGTCGACATGTGGACCAACGGCGGACCCAAGCCCGAGGGCGGCGACTGGTACTGGGCGCCGCAGGGCACCATCGCCAGCGGCGTCCTCGCCCCCGGCAGCCAGATCCAGTTCGCGGACCTGAACGCCGACCGCCGCGAGGACTACCTCGACGTCAACCCCAGGACCGGTTCCACCCGGGCCTGGATCAACTTCGGCTGACCGGAGCAGTCCCGACTTCGGACCATTGTTGCGCTCGCGCAACAATGGTCCGAAGTCAATTGTAGAGATCGGGGTTGCCCGCCGGTACACCTCTGACCTCATGGGGTGAAATAATGGCCTCTTGCTGGAACCTCCTGGTCAAACACCCCTAGCGTGCCCGTATGGAATCACGTGCGTCCAATGCGCTCAGTCGGGAACTGGGGGACGCCCTCCGTCGGGCCCGTCGCAGTTCCGCCGTCGGCTTCAACGCCCTCGCCGAGGAATTGGGCTGGTCGCCGGGGAAGATATCCAAACTGGAACGCGGGATGCGCGGCACCAGTCCGCTGGACATCGCCCGCTACGTCGGCAGCCTCCACGCCGACCAGGCCACCTTCGACCACATCATGGAGCTGGCCCGTGAGCTGAACACGGGCCACCTGGTAAGGAAGCACGAACTCGCCATGCCCGACAACCTGCGCGCCCTCATCCTGCACGAGCAGAGTGCCACGGTGATCTGGGCATACGAGATCATTGACATACCCGGACTCCTTCAGACCGAGGACTACGCCCGCGCACTGATGGAGGCGACGGTCGGTGAACACCGCGTGGCCGAGCGCATGATCCGACAGCGGATCTTCAACCGACCCCTGCCTCCCGAGGGACGTTTCTTCATCCTCGAATCGGCGCTGCACCACATGGTGGGTGGTCCGCAGGTGATGTACGAGCAGATGCTGCAACTGCTGTTCCGCGGCGGGGTGAGGCTGGTGAGCCTCACGATTCAACTGCCCGCATCGCTGCTCTCGGCCTTCACCTTCATGACCTTCGCCGACCACTCACCCGTCTCGTACGCCGAGACAGGGCCGGTGTCGGTGTTCTCGGACGACATCGAGACCACCGACCGATTCCGGCGGGCGTGCAAGGACCTCGACCGGGTGGCGCTGAGTGAGGAACAATCGCGGTCGGTGTTCGCCAGGTGGGCGAACCGCTACGACCGACTGCGGGAGGAACAGCGTGAGTTCGGAGGCGAGGCGCTGGCGTAAGAGCAGCTACAGCGGCGGGGCCAACACCAACTGCGTGGAGGTGGCGTTCGCGTCGGAGGCGGTCGGCGTGCGGGACTCGAAGAACACCGCCCCGCGCCTGGCCTTCACCCCGACCTCGTGGCGCGCCTTCCTCGGTGGGCTGCCGCGGCGCTGATCCCGGATCAAGAACGCCTTCCCCGCCCGGACCCGGGCGGGGAAGGCGTTCTTCCCCCCTGTGGCAACTCCTCCCGCGTCGACCTGTCCCCCCCATGGCGGTTCTCGGCGGTCGGAGGTGGAATCGGGTGAACCGGCCACCGAAGCCTCCCTGACCTGGTAGTTGTTCGGTAGCGTCAACGCCCTTGAACAACGATGTTCGGCGCGGAAGGGGGAGCCAGGACGCCGCGCCGGACATGAACATGAATAATATTTCACCACGGGGGGTGGTGGATCGTGCCACGTCCGGAGTCGCCGTTGGACCCGGCGGCGGGGGTGGTCCAGGGATTCGCCGCAGAATTGCGGGAATTGCGCCGGCAGGCGGGCGGGCTGACCTATCGGGGGCTTTCCCAGCGGTGCGGGTTGTCGGTGGCGACGTTGTCGTCGGCGGCGGCCGGACGGCGGTTGCCGACGCTGGCCACCACGCTCGCCTACGTGCGGGCGTGCGGCGGTGACGAGCAGGAGTGGACGGCCAGGTGGCGGGTCGCCTCGGCCGCGGTCGCCGGGCAGGGGGACGCCGGGTCGGCCGGCGGTCCCGGGCGGGCGCCCTATCGCGGGATGGCCGGTTTCCGGACCGAGGACGCGGACCTCTTCTTCGGCCGCGGGCGGCTGGTCGCCGACGTGGTGGCGCGGGTGTCCGGCCACCCGGTGACCGCGGTGCTGGGCGCGTCCGGGGCGGGGAAGTCGTCGCTGCTCGCGGCCGGGGTGCTGCCCGCGCTGGCCGCCGCCGGGGCCGGGGTCCGACCGCTGGTCATGACGCCCGGCGAGGACCCGTGGGCCGCCCTGGCCGCCGTCCTGCCCGACGCCGGGGAACCCGCCGACGCCCTGGCCGCGCTGCACGACACCGTCGACGGCCTGCCCGACGGCTCCGCGCTGCTGCTCGTCGTCGACCAGTTCGAGGAGCTGTTCACCGCCTGCGACCCGGACGAGCGGCTGCGCTTCACCGACGAGGTCCTGGCGCTCGCGCGGCGGCCGGACGGGTGCTTCCGGCTGCTGTTCAGCGTGCGGGCCGACTTCTACGGGCACTGCGCCGAGCACGCCGGCCTGGCCGCGGTGCTGCGGGAGAACCAGGTGCTGGTCGGCCCGATGGACGCCGAGGAGCTGCGCGAGGCGGTGAGCCGCCCGGCGGCGGCCGTGGGCCTGTCGGTGGAGCGGGCGTTGCTGGCCACCGTCGTCAACGAGGCCAAGGGGCAGGCCGGCGTGCTGCCGCTGCTGTCCCACGCGCTGCTGGAGACGTGGCGGCGGCGGCGCGGTGACGTGCTCACCCTCGCCGGGTTCACCGCGGCCGGCGGTCTCGACGGCGCCGTCGTGCAGACCGCGGAGGCGGCCTACCACTCGCTCGCCGCGCACCAGCGCGGCCTGGCCGCCGAACTGCTGCTGAGGCTCGTCGCCGTCGAGGAGGGCGGCGCGGCCACCCGGCGCCACGTGCCGCTGGCCGAGCTGCGCGCAGTGGCCCGGGACGCGGAGCTGGTCCTCGCCCGGCTCGCCGACGCCCGCCTGCTCACCGTCGACGGCGACGTCGTCTCGCTGGCGCACGACGCGGTGCTGACCGCCTGGCCGAGGCTGCGCGGCTGGATCGACGAGGGCCGCGCGGCGCTGCGCGCCCACCGGCGGATCGCCGAGGCGGCCCGGACCTGGGTGGAGAACGGGCGCGACCCGTCCGCGCTGGTCACCGGGGTGCGGCTGGAGGTCATGCGGTCGCAGGCCGGCCCGGTGTCGGACACCCTGCGGCTGAGCGCGGTGGAGCGGGAGTTCCTGGACGAGAGCGTCGCCCGCGCCCGGCGCGAGCGGGCGACCCGGCGCCGGGGCGTCCGGCGGCTGCGCGTGCTGGCGGTCCTCGCCGTCGTGGGCACGCTCGTGGCGGGCGTGCTCGCGGCGATGGCGGGTGCGGCGCGCACGGAGGCGCTGCGCGCCCGCGACACCGCGCTGTCCCGGCAGATCGCGCTGACCGCCCAGAAGCTCCGGGAGACCGACCCGGCCCTGGCCGCGCAGCTCTCCGTGGCCGGCTACCGGGTCGCGCGGACCACCGAGGCCAGGTCGGCCCTGCTGGAGTACTCCTCGGTGCCCGTCCCGGT
Organism: Saccharothrix syringae; assembly: GCF_009498035.1. NCBI lineage: Bacteria > Bacillati > Actinomycetota > Actinomycetes > Pseudonocardiales > Pseudonocardiaceae > Saccharothrix > Saccharothrix syringae. The sequence goes on along the minus strand of NZ_CP034550.1, from coordinate 8,440,220 downwards.
CCGCTACCCGGGCGGCGCCGGGCCGATCGCCCTGGCCACGTCCGCCCACGGCGGCCTGACCGCGGTGAGCGACGCCACCGACGGCACGGTGCGGCTGCTGACCGGGACGGGCCGGCGGCTCACCCGCGCCGGCACCATCCCGCCCGTCGCCCCGGACGCGAAGGTGTACGCGCTCGCGCTCTCGCCCGACGACCGCCTCCTGGCGGTCGGTGACACGCTGGCGCGCGTGGTGCTGTGGGACGTGTCCGACCCGCACGTGCCGCGGCAGCTCGCCGTCCTGACCGACGGCCCGGCCGGGCCCGTCCAGCGGCTGGACATCGACCCCACCGGCCGCGAGCTGGCCGCCGCCGGCGACGACGGGGTGGTCCGGTGGGCCGTGGACCAGCCGCGCAACCCCCGGCGGCTGGCCCACCTGCCGTCCACCAGCCCCGTGCGCACGGTCACCTACGACGCCACGGGCGACAGGCTGGCGTTCGGCACCGACGCGGGCACGGTCCACCTGTGGCGCACCACCGGCACCGCCGGGCAGGTCGCCGTGCTGCGCTCCGGTGAGCTGACGGTGCCCGCGATCGCGTTCGCCCCGGACGGCGGCGCCCTGGTCACCGGCTCGCACGACCGCGCGCTGCGGGTGTGGCGCGACTCGTCGTCACCGTCGCCCGAGGCGGACGTGGTGCTGCCCGGCCTGTTCAACTTCCAGGTGACCACGGTGGCCTTCAGCCCCGACGGCCGCCACCTCGCCGCGGGCAGCTCCGACTCCACGATCCGGGTGCTGGACACCGCGACCTGGGCGACCGCGCGCACGCTGCCCCACCCCGACGTGGTCACGTGGGCCGAGTTCACCGACGACGGCGCGACCCTGGCGTCGGTCGCCACCGACGGCGCCCTGCGCGAGTGGGCGCTGTCGGAGGTGTTCCCCCGGCGGATGTCCGCGCCGATCGGCGACACCACCTTCAGCCGGGACGGCAGGTGGCTCGCGGTCTTCGCCGAGGGCGGCCTGGCCACCTGGGACACCTCCGGGTGGGTGCCCGGCACGCGGATCGACGACCCGTCGCTGAGCGGCGCGGGCGCCATCTCGTCGGACGGCGGCCTGCTGGCCGCCGGCACCTTCGGCGGTGACGTGGTGCTGTACTCCGGAGGCGGGTCCGTGACGCTGCCCGGCGGGGACCGGCCGGTCACGGCGGTGGCGTTCCAGCCGAACGGGCCGCTGCTGGCCGTGGCGGGGCGCGACGCGGTCGTGCGCGTCTGGGACGTCGGGGACCCGCGCCGGCCGCGGCTGCGCTCGACGATCCAGGAGGCGCGCGGCGCGGTGCTGGACCTGGACTGGCACCCGTCGGGCGCGTACCTGGCGGCGGCCAGCGCGGACGGCCACGCCTACCTGCTCGACGTGACGAATCCGGACGCGCTGCGCGGGCGTGCCCAACTGGACGGGCTCACCAGCTACGCCTACAGCGCGGTGTTCAACCCCGGCGGGACGCTGCTGGCGGTCGGCGGGGTCGACGGGACCGCGGTGCTGTGGGACGTCGGCGACCCGGGTGCGCCGCGCCGGTTGGGGCAGCCGATCACCGGCGCCACCGGGCGGATCATCGAACTGTCGTTCCACCCGACCAGGCCGCTGCTCTCCGCCGCGGTGATCGACGGGACCACCTGGCTGTGGGACGTGCACGACCCCCTGCGGCCCGAGCGCGTCGCGGTCCTGGCGGCCGGCGGTTCGCCGCTCGACGCGGCCGCGTTCCACCCCCGGGAGGATTTGCTGGTGGCCGGGGGCGGGGATCGGGTCGTGCGGTTCTGGCGGACCGATGAAGAGGCTGTTATCGCCGACATCTGCCGCAATACGGGTGCCCCGATCACGTCGCACGAGTGGAGCACCTACCTGCCGGACCTGCCTTATGAGCCGCCTTGCCGGGAGGACGGGGCGCCGAGCTGACCGGAAGGCGGTCGGACTTGACGAAAATTGCTCCGCGGAATTCCGCTGCGCTGTTCGCCGGAGTGGTCGGCATACCAGCGGGCGTCTGTTCTTCCGGGCTGGGCGGTTATTCTGGAAGAACACCGCCACAGCGCCGTTGTCGTCCCTGCGGGAGGTCCTCCATGCTTTTTCGCTTTTTAGCGCGCGCGGCCGGTGTGCTGGTGTTGCTCACCGGGATGGTGGTGGTGTCGGTCGGCACGGCCAACGCCTGCACCTGCCCCTCCCAGGACACCGAGGCGAAGCGCTACGCGCGGGTCGACCACGTGTTCACCGGCGTCGTGCTCGCCGAGGTCCCCGACATGGGGGACCCGAACGTGTCCGGCGACGACAAGTACCTCTACATGATCAGGGTCGGCACCGAGTACAAGGGTGACGTGCCCGTCGGGGTCGTCACGGTCGAGACCCCGGTCCACAGCACGGTGTGCGGCACCAGGCTGGGCGTCGGGTACGACTACCTGCTGTTCGTCTTCCGGCTCGGCGACTCGTTCCGGACCTACTCCTGCAACGGGAACCGCCTCGCGTCCGGAGGCCCCCCGGTCACCGGCCCCACCGCGACCTCCGCCGGGACGGCCGTCGCCGCCGGTGCCACGTCGCCCTGCGCGGCCCAGGCGGTGTGAGGACACCCCGAGCGCCGACCGGGTGCGCCGGTCCCCGGGCGGTCCGGGGACCGGCGCACGCCGTCACACCCGCCCGATCACCTCGGCCCCGTAGGCGGCCAGCGTCTTGTCCTTCTCGTCGTGCATCAGGTACAGCGCGAAGTTGTCCACGCCGATCCCCGCCAGTTCCGCCAACCGCTCCACGTGCGCCGAAGCGGGCCCGACCAGGCAGAACCGGTCCACGATCGAGTCCGGCACGAAATCGGTCGACCGGTTGCCCGCCCGGCCGTGGTGGCTGTAGTCGTAGCCCTCGCGGTCCTTGATGTAGTCCGTCAGCGCCTTGGGCACCGCGCCCGAGTCGCCGTACCGGGCGACCAGGTCCGCCACGTGGTTGCCGACCATCCCGCCGAACCAGCGGAGCTGGTCGCGCTGGTGCGGCAGGTCGTCGCCGACGTACGCGGGTGCCGCCACGCACATCGTGATCGCCGCCGGGTCGCGCCCGGCCGCCACCGCCGCCTCCCGCACCGCGCCGATCGTCCACCGGGCGATGTCCGGGTCGGCGGTCTGGAGGATGAACCCGTCGGCCTGCTCGCCGACCATCCGCAGCGCGCGGGGCCCGTAGGCGGCCATCCAGATCTCCAGCTTCCCGTCGCGCACCCACGGGATGCGGACCGGCGTGCCGTGGTGCTCGACCTCCCGGCCCTCGGCCAGCTCCTTGATCACCGTCATGGCCCGGCCCAGGGTGGCCAGCGACGCGGGCGGCTGCCCGATCACCCGGCGCGCGGAGTCGCCCCGGCCGATGCCGCACACCGTGCGGTTGCCGAACATGTCGTTGAGGGTGGCGAACAGCGACGCGGTCACCGACCAGTCCCGGGTGCTCGGGTTGGTCACCATCGGGCCCACCACCAGCGACGACGTCGCCGCCAGCACCTGGGAGTAGATGACGAACGGCTCCTGCCACAGCACGCACGAGTCGAACGTCCAGCCGTGGCGGAACCCGTTGCCCTCGGCCGCCTCGAACCCCTTCACCACGTCCCGCGCGGGCGGGTCGGTCTGCAGCACCACACCGAAGTCCACAGCGCCTCCTAGACCAGGTACTGGTTCAGCTCGCGGGACAGGAACCGGCCGTGCCCGGTCGACCCCCGGTAACCGGAGCCGTCCACGATGACACGACCGCGGGACAGCACGGTGTCGACCTTTCCGGTGATTTCCATGCCCTCGTACGCGGAGTAGTCGACGTTCATGTGGTGCGTGGCCGCCGAGATGACCTGCGTGGCGCGCGGGTCGTACACCACGACGTCGGCGTCCGCGCCGGGCGCGATGACGCCCTTGCGCGGGTGCAGGCCGAACATCCGGGCGGGCGTGGTGGAGCTGATCTCCACCCACCGCTCCAGGCTGATCTCGCCCTTGACCACGCCCTGGTGCAGCAGGTCCACCCGGTGCTCCACGCCCGGCATCCCGTTGGGGATCTTGGCGAAGTCGCCGCGCCCCAGCTCCTTCTGGTCCTTGAAGCAGAACGGGCAGTGGTCGGTCGACACCACCGACAGGTCGTTGGTGCGCAGGCCGCGCCACAGCTCCGACTGGTGCTCCTTGGGCCGCAGCGGGGGAGAGGCGACGTACTTCGCGCCCTCGAAGCCCGGCCGCGCCAGGTCCTCCAGCGACAGGTACAGGTACTGCGGGCACGTCTCGGCGAACACGTTCTGCCCGGTGTCGCGCGCCTCGGCCACCGCGTCCAGCGCCTGGGCGGCGGACAGGTGCACGATGTAGAGCGGCGAGCCGGTGACCTTCGCCAGCGCGATGGCGCGCGAGGTGGCCTCGCCCTCCAGCTCGGGCGGCCGGGTCAGGCCGTGCTCGACCGGGTCGGTGCGGCCCCGCGCGAGCGCCTGCGCCACGAGCTGGTCGATCGCGATGCCGTTCTCCGCATGCATCATGATCGTCGAGCCGGTCTCCCGGGCCTTCTGCATGGCGCGCAGGATCTCGCCGTCGGTGGCGTAGAAGACGCCGGGGTAGGCCATGAACATCTTGAAGGTGTTCACGCCCGCGGCGACGCAGGACTCCATCTCCTTCAACGAGGTCTCGTTGACGTCGGAGACGATCATGTGGAACCCGTAGTCGACCGCGCAGCTGCCCTCGGCCTTCTGGTGCCACGTGTCCAGGGCGGCCAGCAGCGAGGTGCCCTTGGTCTGCACGGCGAAGTCGATGATCGTGGTGGTGCCGCCCCACGCGGCGGCGACCGTGCCGGTCTCGAAGGTGTCGGCGGAGGAGGTGCCGCCGAACGGCATCTCCATGTGGGTGTGCGCGTCGACGCCGCCGGGGATGACGTACTTGTCGGTGGCGTCGACGACCCGGTCGGCCTCCAGCGGGAAGCCGGGCGCGAGCAGCGCGGCGATCCGCTCGCCGTCCACCAGCACGTCGGCCCGCACGGCACCGGTGGCGTTGACGACCGTGCCGCCCTTGATGAGGATGCTCACGGCTGCACCAGCCCCTGGTAGGTGTCCGGGCGCCGGTCGCGGTAGAACGCCCACAGGTCGCGGACCTCGGCCAGCAGGTCCATGTCCAGGTCCCGGACCACGATTTCCTCCTCGGTGTCCGAGGCCGCCTCGCCCACGAGCTGCCCGCGCGGGTCGGCGAAGTAGGACTGGCCGTAGAACTCGTTGTCCCCCAGCGGTTCCACGCCGACGCGGTTGATCGTGCCCACGTAGTACTCGTTGGCGACGGCCGCCGACGTCTGCTCCAGCCGCCACAGGTACTCCGACAGGCCGCGGCTGGTCGCGGACGGGTTGAACACGATCTGCGCGCCGTTCAGGCCCAGCATCCGCCAGCCCTCGGGGAAGTGCCGCTCGTAGCAGATGTAGACGCCGACCTTGCCCACGGCGGTGTCGAACACCGGGTAGCCGAGGTTGCCGGGCTTGAAGTAGAACTTCTCCCAGAACCCCTTGACCTGCGGGATGTGGTTCTTGCGGTGCTTGCCGAGGTAGGTGCCGTCGGCGTCGATCACGGCGGCGGTGTTGTAGTAGACGCCGGGCTGCTCCTGCTCGTACACCGGCACGACGAGCACGACGCCGTTCTCCTCGGCCACCCGGCACATCAGCTCGGTGGTCGGCCCGTCCGGGACGCCCTCGGTGTAGGAGTAGTAGTCGGCGTCCTGGACCTGGCAGAAGTACGGCCCGTAGAACAGCTCCTGGAGGCACACCACCTGCGCGCCCTGCGACGCCGCGGAGCGGATCGCCTCGACCGCGTTGGCGATCATCGAATCCTTGTCGCCGGTCCACCTCTGCTGGACCAGACCTGCCCGGACGATGCTCACGCGTTCTCCCTCCGTGGCGCCAGCGCCAGGTAGACGAGCAGGCCGACGACCAGGCCGACGACCCAGTTGTAGTCGTAGAGCGGTTTGAGGGGCGGGATCAGGCCGTCGGCCGGGAACGGCCCGCCGTGCGCGCCGCCGACGGCCAGCAGCGAACCGGCCGCGGTGGCCACCACCGCGCGCGGGTTCCAGCCCGCCCGGAACCAGTAGGCGCCGCGCCCGGACAGGTAGAGGTCGGTCAGGTCGAGGTTCGTGCGGGCGAGCACCCAGTAGCCGGCGATGAACACGCCCGCCACGGACGCCAGCAGGCCGCCGTAGAAGCCCAGCCACGCGAAGATGTAGATGTTCGGGTCGGAGATCAGCCGCCACGGCTGGATGACGACGCCGACCACGCCGGTGATCAGGCCGCCGACCGCGAAGCTGATCCGCTTCGGGAAGGCGTTGGAGAAGTCGTAGGACGGGCTGACCACGTTGGCCGCGAGGTTCGCCGAGACCGTCGCCAGCACCAGCGACACCAGGGCCACCAGCACGACGGAGGTCGAGTCGAAGCGGCTGGCCAGCTCCGCCGGGTCCCAGATCGCCTCGCCGTAGAGCGCCATCGCGCCGGAGGTGGTCAGGATGGCCACGATCGCGATGAACGACATGGTGGTGGGCAGGCCCAGCAGCTGGCCGACCACCTGCTTGCGCTGGCTGCCGCCGAACCGGGTGAAGTCGGGCATGTTCAGCGACAGCGTCGACCAGAACGCGATCATGCCCATCAGCGCCGGGAAGAACACCTGCCAGAACTCCGCGCCCCAGCCCAGCCGCGACGGCTCGGCCAGGATCGGCCCGAACCCGCCCGCCTTGACCGCCACGTAGCCCAGCAGCACCAGGAAGCCGACGCTGACCAGCGGCGCGGTCCAGTTCTCGAACCGCCGGACGGCCTCCATGCCCCGCCAGATGATCAGCATCTGCACCACCCAGAAGGCCAGGAAGCACAGCCACAGCGTCCACACCTGGCCCAGCACGACCGGCGCGTGCACCCAGCCGTCGCCGGCGAGCCTGCCGACGATCACGTGCAGCGCCTTGCCGCCCACCCACGTCTGGATGCCGAACCACGCGCACGCGATGAACGCCCGCAGCAGCGCCACCAGGTTCGCGCCGCGCACCCCGTAGAAGGCGCGGGCGAACACCGGGAAGGGGATGCCGTACTTGGTGCCGGCGTGGCTGTTGAGCAGCATCGGGATCAACACGATCAGGTTGCCCAGGGTGATGGTCAGGAACGCCTGGAGCCAGTCCATCCCCAGCGCCACCAGGGACGCGGCGAGCGTGTAGCTGGGGATGTTGTGCGCCATGCCCATCCACAGGGCGAAGAAGTTGTAGGTCGTCCAGGTGCGCTCGCGCAGCGGCACCGGGGCCAGTTCCGGGTTGTAGTGCGGGCTGTCCGCGATCGGGGTGTGGTCGCGCAGTTCGACGCGGCCGTCGGGGGCCGCTGTGACCTGCGTTGCGGGGTCTAGGACCATGCGATTACTCCCCTGTTACGCTCGTGGAACACCCTTCGGACGGGCGATTCGGCGCCTTTTCCATCCCGGCATCCTCCGGTCGGGCTACGCGGTTGGGCAGTGTCAGAGTGTCCACGCTTGGCATGATCAGCGCACAACTTGCCCGTTGCGGGCGCGCGGTGCCCGGCCCGGCGCGCGGACCACGCCCGAACGCGCGACACCGCTCCCGGCCGGTGGTGGCCGGGAGCGGTGTCGCGCGTTCGGGTTGCCGAGGCGGTTGCGCTATCGGGGCGGTCGCGGCCCCTCGCGGCCGGGGCCGAAGCGGTCCCGCAGCGCCAACCCCTGCTCCAGCACCCGGCCCGGCGCGCGCTGCGCCAGCGCCCACGCGCCCGAGTCCCGGACGGCGGCGAGCTTGGCCGCCCAGTCCACCGGCTGGACCACGGTGCCGGCCCTGCGGTCGTGCCAGCACCGGGGGCCGCGCAGCGCCAGGCACTCCACGCACGACAGCACCACCAGCGCCGACCCCAGCAGCACCAGCGGCACGTCGAGGTCGAGCACCCCGGCGATCAGCACCGCCCACCCGGCACCCGGCAGCAGCACGGTCAGCGCCGAGCGGGTGAGCGCGCGTGCCGGCCCGATCCGCCGCGAGCCGTCGACGGGCACGACGGACAGCGAGGTGATCGCCTTGCCCAGGGTGCGCCCCAGCCACGCGTGGGCGACGAAGTCGTAGGCGGCGACGACCAGGACCTGCGCGACCACGACGGCCACCACCGTGGCGACCGCGGTGCCCCAGACCTCGGCCAGGCCGGCGCCCGCGCTGTCGCCCGCGTCGCCCCACCGCAGGGTGAGCAGGCCCAGCACGCTGTCGTCGACCACCGAGGCGGCGCTGAACGCCGCGCTGTGCTGGAGGTGGCCGAGGCCGACCAACCACAGCGGCGAGGTGAGCACCAGCGGGAGGAGCCAGTCGACCAGTCGGGCGACCCAGCGGCGGCCGAGGTGCCGCGGTGGTGCGGGCTGTAGTGCCATGAATACCCCCCGTATTCGGATGGCCGAACAATAGTGCGGTGCGTAATCGGAGCGGTCCGTAAAAATACGGAACGCGACCCTCCTGTTCGGGTGATGGTCGCCAGGCGGTCGACTGCTCGTTGCCGGTGTCCTACCTTCGGTCGGATGAAGCTCGAACTGCGCCACCTGCGCGTCGTCTGCGCCATCGCGGACGCCGGCAGCCTCTCCAAGGCGGCCTCGGTGCTGGGCCTCGCCCAGCCCGCCCTGACCGCGCAGCTCCACCGGATCGAGGCGCTGCTCGGCGGCAGGCTGTTCGAGCGCGACCACAAGGGTGCCCGGCCCACCCCGCTGGGCGAGCTGGTGCTGGAGCGGGCGCGCGTGCTGCTGCCGGCGTTCTCCCGCCTCCAGGAGGACGCGCTGCGCCTGGTCGACGACGGCGAGCCCGGCGAGCGCCACCGGGTGGGCGCGGTCAACGGCCCGATGCTCGGCGGCCTGGTGCACCGGCTGACCGAGGAGCACCCCGGCTCGCCCGTGTCCACCCAGGTGTCGTGGTCCAACGACGAGCTGGCGGCCATGGTCGCCGCGGGCCGGCTCGACTACGTGCTGGTCGGGGTGTGCGGCGACGCGCCGCCGCCCGCCGACCACGGGCTGACCTGGAGCGTGATCGCGGTCGAGCCGGTGTTCGTGCTGGTGCCCGAGGACCACCCGAGCGCGCTGCTGGAGGAGGTGGACCTGGCGGCGCTGGCGGACACCCAGTGGGCGGCGGTGCCCGGCGACGGGTGCTTCGGCGACTGCTTCGTGGCCGCGTGCAGCCGGGCCGGGTTCACGCCGCGCACCCTGTACGAGGTGGACATGGCCGCGTGCATCGACCTGGCCGCCGGGGGTGACGCGGTGGTGCTGTGCCAGCCGACGTTCCGCCACACCCCGGGCCTGGTCACCATGCCGCTGGCGGGCGTGCCGCTGCGCTGGCGGCACCTCATCGGCTGGGACCCCGAGGGGCCGGCCGCCGCGTTCGGGCCGCAGGTGCTCCGCTACGCCGCCGAGGCGTACCGGGAGACCGCCGAGCGCAGCGCCCGCTACGCGTCCTGGTTGGCGGCGCACCCGGAGTTCGGCACGGTCGGACATCACGCGAACGTGTGAAGGGCCATCACGCCGTCTTATGACCAAAGCGGTATTACCCGGTTCGCGGCGGCGCATTTACTTTTCACGGGGAATCCCCGCACTCCTCCGAGGAGAACCCCATGTCCACTGCCGCGAGGGCGCTCGTCGCGGCGCCGCCGGCGGCCGGCACCCGGCGCGACCTCGGCCTGGACGCCAACGCCGCGTCGGTGCCCGGCTGGTACGTCGACCTGCCCACCGACACCGTCGTGGTCGAGTCGCACCCCTCGCAGCTCGCCGCCGCGCGGGCGTCCGCCGCCTCCTCGGGCGCCCGCGCGGCGGCGGTCCGGTACGCCACCACGACCGAGGCCCCGCGCCCGCTGATCGACGTGATCGGCGGCAACGCCCACAACACCGGCAGCGGCACGCGCTGCTCGGTCGGCTTCCCGGTCGACGGCGGCTTCGCCACCGCGGGCCACTGCGGCACGACCGGCGCGTCGACGTCCGACCCGAGCGGCTCGTTCCGGGGTTCCTCGTTCCCGGGCAACACCCCGCGCGGCCTGGTGAACGACCACTCCGGGTCGACCACCGGGTGGCACCGCGACTCGGAGACCACCCACCGCGGTTCCCCGGCCGCCGGCGGGCAGGCGCTCCGGCCGAACGGCGGCGCGCGGGTCGACGTGGCCGAGGGCGACAGCCCGTCGGCGAGCGAGACGGTGACCTGCAACGGCACCGCGGGGTACTACCGCTACCGGGTGCACGCGTCCAGCGGCTCCGGCGGCTACGCGCTCGGGGTGACGAACCCCTAGTCCCGGGGGAAGCCGCCGCGGGTCCGTGCCGCCAGTCTCCCCGGCACGGGCCCGTGGCGGCCCACGAACCGCCTGAGGGGGCGGGTGGCCCCGCGGTTCCCCGTTTCGGCGGACGGGTGGACCGCGGGGCCTTTTCTCACACCCGGTCCCGCCACCTCGCGGCCTCGGGGTGGTTGATCAGCGCGAACAGCTCGGACGCCGCCTGCCACGCGTAGCGGGCCCGGTCGAGGTCGCCCAGGCCGGACCACGCCTCGCCGACGCGGGCCGTCGTGTGCGCCTCGGACCAGCGGTCGCCGAACTCGCGGTAGCACGCCAGGGCCTCCGCGAAGCGCGCGAGCGCCCCGGTGTGGTCGCCCGAGTGCAGGCTCGCCCGGCCCAGCGCCTCGGTGGCATCGGCCAGGCTGATCCGGTCGTCCGCACCCGCGAGGGCGTCCACCGCGCGGGTGAGGTGTTCACGCGCCTCGGCCGGCTCGCCCGAGGCCACGAGCGCCCGGCCCAGTTGGACGAGCGCGCTGGTCCGCCGGAGCCGGTTGCCGCCTTGAGCGCTGAGCGCCACGGCGGTGCGCGCGTGGTCCAGCGCCTCGGCCGGCGCTCCTCGCCGCTCGTGGGCCAGGCTGAGCGCTTCGTGCGTGTGCGCCAGGTCCACGGGGAGCGCCAGCGCCCGCTCCAGCACCTCGACCGCCTCGCCGTAGCGACCGCTGAGGGTGAACACCCGGCCGAGCACGCGCAGCACCAGCGCCTCGGCCCCCGGCCCGGCCGCGGCGGCCAGCGCCTGCCGCTGGGTCGCCTCCCAGTCCTGCCAGCGCCCGCTGCGACCCAGGTAGGACGACATGCTCCAGGCGAGCCGCCACACGTGGCCTGCGCACCCCGTGCGCTCGGCGAGGGACAGCGCGGCGAGCAGGTTCGCGTGCTCGGTGGTGAACCAGTCCCACGCCGAGGGGAGGTCGGTGACCGGCACGGTGACCGCGCCCCCGGCCGGCGGTCCCGGGGCGATCGGGTCGCGGTGCGGGTAGAGCTGCCGCTCCCCGGCGAAGCTCGTGCGCAGGTAGTGGTCGAGCAGCCGCAGGACGGCCGCGTGCCGCGCCCCGGCCGGTTCCTCCGCCTCGGCCCGCCCGGCGGCGTACTCGCGCAGCAGGTCGTGGAACCGGTAGCGGCCCCTGGCGTGGTCTTCGAGCAGCGAGGCCCCGGTCAGCTCGCGCAGCAGGCGCCGGGTGTCCGGGAGCGGCGCCCCGAGCAGGCTCGCCGCGGCGGGCAGGCCGAAGTCCGGGCCGGGGTGCAGGCCGAGCAGGCGGAACAGCCGGGCCGCGGGCGGGGACAGCACGCGGTAGGACCAGCCGAAGATCGTGGGCAGGTCGGTGCGCTCGCCGTCGCCCGTGGACAGCTCCGACAGCTCCGCCAGCTCGGTGACCACCTCGACCAGGTCCGCGTGCCGCGCGTCCACGGCCCTGGTGCCGGCGATGGCCAGGGCGATGGGCAGCCGCGCGCAGCGCTCGACCAGCTCGTCCACCGCCCGCCGCTCCGCCGCCACCCGCGCCGGGCCGAGGTGGGCCGACAGCAGGTCGCGCGACTCCGCCGCGGACAGCGGCCCCAGGGAGCAGCGGCCCGCCTGCTCGCGCGCCACCAGGCCGCTGAGCCGGTTGCGGCTGGTGACCACGACCGCGCAGGTGGCGCTGCCGGGCAGCAGCGGGCGCACCTGCTCGGGGTCGCGCGCGTTGTCCAGCAGCACCAGCACCCGCCTGCCCTCCACGTGGCTGCGGTAGAGGGCCGCCTGCGCGTCGGGGTCGGTGGGGACCTCCTGCGCCGGGACGGCGAACGCGTCGAGGAAGCCGCGGACCGCGGTGGCCGGGTCGACCGGGCCGAGCGGGTCGAACCCGCGCAGGTCCGCGTACAGCACGCCGTCGGGGAAGCGGTCGGCCACCGAGCGCGCCCAGGTCACCGCGAGGGTGGTCTTGCCGACGCCCGCGGTGCCGGTGACCACCGTGATCGGCGCGGCGCCGAGCCGGGCGGTCAGCAGGGCCAGTTCGTCGGCGCGCCCCACGAAGTGCGGCACGGCGGGCGGGAGCCGGCCGACGGGCCGCGCCGGTGGACCGGACAGGTGCACGCCGCCGTTGATCGTGCCGGCCTGGACCACGTGCCCGTGCACCGGGCCCGTGGTGTTGCGTAAGTCGTCCACAGGGCCATTCTGACCCGATCGGGTGGCGGCAACACGGAGCGTCAGTCACCTGATCGTGCACCTGTGGAGCGGTTTGGCGGCGGCCGATGCAGTAGGGGTCAGTTGATGGTCCCCGACCAGGTTAGGAACACCGTGTCTGGAAACCGCACGCGCGGACTCCTGCGTGCCGCCGCCCTGCTCGCCGCCGGCGCCTCGCCGCTCCTCGCGTCCGCCGCCAACGCCGCCGAGGCCCCCACCGACCTGGTGGACGGCGTCGGCTACTCGCCCGAGGTCGGCGAGCAGGTCGTCACGCCCCGCACCGACCTGCTCTCCGGGCACTCGCTCCAGCTGCCGGCGCCCGCCGCCGCCTCGATGCCGGAGACCAAGGCGCCGCAGGTCGCGGCACCCGCCGGGGTCGGCCTGCCGGAGCTGGCCGCGCCGGGCGCGCTGCCGGCCGTGCCCGCCGCGCCGGCCGCGCCCCAGGAACGGGCGCTGACGCCGGGCCTGGCCGCCCCCGAGGCGCCGGCCCTGCCGGTGCCGGGTCTCACCGACCTGCCGCTGCAGGCGCCGACGCTGCCCTAGTTCGCCGCCGGGCGCGGGGCGAGCTGTGGGTCCCGCTGGTTCGGTGGTGGAGTTCGGGTTCGCCGCCGGGGGCGGGGCAGGCTGTGGGTCCTGCTGGTCTGGTGGTGGAGTTCGAGTTCGCCGCCGGGGGCGGGGCAGGCTGTGGGTCCTGCTGGTTCGGTGGTGGGGTTCCGGTTCGCTGCCGGGGGCGGGGCAGGCTGTGGGTCCTGCTGGTCCGGTGGTGGAGTTCCGGTTCGCCGGGAGCGGGGCAGGCTGAGGGCCCCGCCGGTCCGGTCGTGCAGTCGCGGAAGGTCTAGTCCGCCGCCGAGGGCGGGCGGGGCAGCTGAGGGTCCCGCCCGCCCGCCTGGTGCACCAGCAGCGCGACGTACAGCGACAGCACCGACTCCGGGTCCTCCAAGGACACCCCGAGCACCTGCTCGATCCGGGCCAACTGCTGGTAGTACGCGGTCCGCGAGAGGTGCGCGGCGGCGGCCGCGGCGGACTTGTTGCCGCCGTGCTCGCAGTAGCACCGCAGCAGCTCCACCAGGCGGCTGCCCTGGTTGTCGTCCCGCGCCAGCAGCGGCCCGAGTTCCCGGTCCGCGAACGCCCGCACCCGCTCGTCCTCCCGCAGCAGGTGCAGCAGCCCGCGCAGGCGCACGTCGTCCAGCCGGTGGTACAGCCGGGAACCCGGCGACCGCAACGCCGCACCGGCGACGTGCGCCGCCTCGCCCAATGATCGCCGCACGTCGGCCAGGCCGGTCACGGTCGTGCCGACGGCCACCACCACCGGCAGCGCGTGCTGCGTGCCCGCCGCCGTCCGGTGCACCTCCCGCGCCAACCGCCGCAGCACACCGGTCAGCCCGGCCTGCGGCGGCAACGAGAGCAACGCCCGCACGCTCGTGTCGTCGACCACGCCGACCAGTGCGGGCACCGTCACCCGCCGAGCCGCCAGCGCCGTCGCCTCGGCGAGGTCCCGCAGCACCTCCTGGGTGGCCAGGGCCTGCGCGGGCGCGGTCGCCGCGCCCGGCCGGATCGCCACGCCGACCAGCTGCCGCCGGTCCAGGGGCACGCCCAGCGCGGCGGCCCGGGCCGGCAGGTCCGCCGGCGGCTGCCCGAGCAACTGGGTCAGCAGCGTCCGGTGGGTCTGCCGCTCCAGCGACTCCCGGTCCCGCGCCACCAGCCGGTGCACGGCCAGCGCCGACGCCGCCCGCTCGGCCACCACCACGTGCCGGTGCGGCGGCGCCTCGGGCGTGACCAGCACCAGCCTGCCCCAGTCGGCGCCCCGCGCGCCCACCACGGTCACCAGCCACCCGGACGCCTCGTGGTAGGCGGTCCGCTCGGCCACCGCGACCGCCCGCGACCGCTGCCCCCAGTCGGCCAGCAGCGCGGTCGGGTCCTGCCCGGCCGCGTCGTAGGCCAGCACGTCGTGCCCCAGCGTCTCCAGCACCACCGGCAGCCCGGAGGTCCGCGCCACCTCCCGCAGCACCTCGGCGGGCTCGGCACCGGCCACGGTCAGCGCGGTGAACGCCTCGTGCACCTGCTCGGCCGCGCGCAGCTCGGCCAGCTGCGCGTCCACGATCAGCGCCACCACGGCCTCGGTCACCGACACGAACCGGGTCTCCCGGGACAGCGTGACCAGCGGCAGCTCGTGCCGCTCGGCGGCGGCCACCAGCGCGCCCGGCACCTCGTCGCTCCACCGCCGCACCAGCTCCACCACCAGCCCGGCCGCGCCCACCGCCGCCAGCTCGGCCACGTACCCGGCCAGCCCCTCCGGGTCCTCGGGCAGCGCGATGCCGGTGGTCAGCACCAGCTCGCCGCCGCGCAGCAGGTGCGCGATGTCGGCCACCTCGGCCGCGTGCACCCAGCGCACCCGCCGCCCCATCCCGGCCGCGCCCGCGACCACGGTGGGCCCGCCCCGGCGGACCACGGGCAGGGCGAGCGCCTCGGCGACGGTCGGGTACACGGACACAACGTAATCCGGCGTGCCGAAAAGCGGTACAGGTTGTCCATGGCGGCCCCACGGCCCGCCCAGCAGACTCCATGGGCAGGACCGAGGACCGGAGGACGCCATGGGACACGAGGAGCTGCTGGCCCGGCACCGCGCGGTGATGCCCGACTGGATGGCCCTGTACTACGACCGGCCGATCGAGATCGCGAGCGCGAGCGGCAGGCGCGTCACCGACGGCGAGGGCCGCACCTACCTCGACTTCTTCGCCGGCATCCTGACCAACGCGATCGGCTACGACGTGGCCGAGATCTCCGACGCGATCCGGTCGCAGCTCGCCACCGGCGTGGTGCACAGCTCCACCCTCTACCTGATCCGCTCGCAGGTGGAGCTGGCCGAGAAGGTCGCGGAGCTGTCGGGCATCCCGGACGCCAAGGTGTTCTTCACCAACTCGGGCACCGAGGCCAACGAGACCGCGCTCATGCTGGCCACCCGGTACCGCCGCAGCGACCAGGTGCTGGCGCTGCGCAACTCCTACCACGGCCGCGCGTTCGCCACCGTCGCGATCACCGGCAACCGGGCCTGGTCGGCGTCCTCGCTGAGCCCGGTCAAGGTCGCCTGGGTGCACGGCGGCTACCGGTACCGCAGCCCGTTCAAGGACCTCCCCGACGCCGACTACGTCAAGGCGTGCGTGGCCGACCTGCGCGAGGTGATCGCCACGGCGACCGCCGGCGACGTGGCGTGCCTGGTGGTCGAGCCGATCCAGGGCGTCGGCGGGTTCTCCTCGCCGCCGGACGGCCTGTTCGCCGCGTTCAAGGAGGTCCTGGACGAGTACGGCATCCTGTTGGTCTCCGACGAGGTGCAGACCGGCTGGGGCCGCACCGGCGAGCACTTCTGGGGCATCCAGGCGCACGGCGTCACCCCGGACGCGATGACCTTCGCCAAGGGCCTGGGCAACGGCCTGGCCATCGGCGGCGTGGTGGCGCGCGGCGAGGTGATGGACTGCCTGGACGCGCACTCGCTGTCCACCTTCGGCGGCAACCCGCTGGCCACCACCGGCGCCCTGGCCACCCTGGACTACCTGCTGGACAACGACTTGCAGGCCAACGCGGCCAAGCTCGGCGACCGGCTGATCGGCGGGCTGCGGCGCATCGCCGAGGACCGGCCGGCAGTGGGCGACGTGCGCGGCAAGGGGCTGATGGTCGGGGTCGAGCTGGTGGGCCCGCAGGGCGAGCCGGACGCCGCGAAGGCCGTCGCGGTGCTGGAGGGCGCGCGGGAACGCGGCCTGCTGGTGGGCAAGGGCGGGTTGTACGGCAACGTCATCCGGCTCGCGCCGCCCATGACGGTGACCGAGGACGAGGTGGAAGAGGCGTTGGACACCCTGGAGGCCGTGCTGTGACCGCCGAGCAGAGGATCACCCACTGGATCGGCGGTAAGCCGTGGGACCGGGAGGGCGCGCGCACCGGCGACGTGCACGACCCGGCGACCGGGCGGGTGGCCGCGCGCGTCGACCTCGCCGACGCCGCCGTGGTGGACGAGGCGGTGGCCGTGGCGCGCGAGGCGTTCACCCGGTGGCGGGGCGCGTCGCTGGCCCAGCGCGCGAACGTGGTCTTCGCCTTCCGGGAGCTGCTCAACGCCCGCAAGGACGAGCTGGCCGCGATCGTCACCGCCGAGCACGGCAAGGTGCTGTCCGACGCGGCCGGCGAGGTGCAGCGCGCGCTGGAGGCCGTGGAGTTCGCGTGCGGCATCCCCCACCTGCTCAAGGGCGGGTTCAGCGAGAACGCCTCCACCAACGTCGACGTGTACTCGATCCGGCAGCCGCTGGGCGTGGTCGGGGTGGTCTCGCCGTTCAACTTCCCCGCCATGGTGCCGCTGTGGTTCGTGCCCAACGCCATCGCGTGCGGCAACGCGGTGGTGCTCAAGCCGTCGGAGAAGGACCCGTCGGCGGCCAACTTCATCGCCGCGCTGTTCGCCGAGGCCGGGTTGCCCGACGGCGTGCTCAACGTGGTGCACGGCGACAAGCCGGCCGTGGACCGGCTGCTGGAGCACCCCGACGTCAAGGCGGTCTCGTTCGTCGGCTCCACGCCGGTCGCGCGGTACGTCTACGAGACCGGCACGCGGCACGGCAAGCGCGTGCAGGCGCTGGGCGGCGCGAAGAACCACATGGTGGTGCTGCCGGACGCGGACCTGGACCTGGCGGCGGACGCGGCGGTGTCGGCCGGGTTCGGCTCGGCGGGGGAGCGGTGCATGGCGATCTCGGTCGTGGTGGCCGTGGACCCGGTCGGCGACGAGCTGGTGGCCAAGATCGTGGACCGGGTGCGGGGGCTGCACGTCGGCGACGGCCGCCGGCCCGGCTGCGAGATGGGCCCGCTGGTGACCGGCGCGCACCGGGACCGCGTGCTGTCCTACGTGGACGCGGGGGTGGCCGAGGGCGCGACGCTGGTGGTGGACGGGCGGGAGCACCCGGTCGACGGCGAGGAGGGCGGGTTCTGGCTCGGGCCGACGCTGTTCGACCACGTCGGCACGGGCACGTCGGTCTACCGGGACGAGATCTTCGGGCCGGTGCTGTCGGTGCTGCGGGTCGCGTCCTACGACGAGGCGCTGGAGGTCGTCAACGCCAACCCCTACGGCAACGGCACGGCGATCTTCACCGGTGACGGCGGCGCGGCGCGGCGGTTCCAGCACGAGGTGGAGGTGGGCATGGTGGGCGTGAACGTGCCCATCCCGGTGCCGGTGTCCTACTACTCGTTCGGCGGGTGGAAGGACTCGCTGTTCGGCGACTCGCACGCCTACGGGCCGGACGGCGTGCACTTCTACACCCGCACCAAGGTGGTCACCGGCCGGTGGCCCGACCCCTCGCACGGCGGCGTGAACCTCGGTTTCCCGCGCAACACGTGAGCGCGCGCGGGCGGGTCACCCCGGTGGCCCGCCCGCGCGCCGGGGTCACTTCGCCTGGGCGACCAGGTTCTGCGGCAGCGGGTCGTACCGGCTGAACCGGCGGGTGTAGGTGCCCGTGCCCGAGGTGAGCGAGCGCAGCTCGACGGCGTAGCGCAGCAGCTCGGTGGCGGGCACCTCGGCGCGCACGACCGTGCAGCCGCTGCCGTCCGCCTCCGTGCCCAGCACCCGCCCGCGGCGGCCGGACAGGTCGCCCAGCACGGTGCCCAGGTGCTCGTCGGGCAGCCGCACGGAGATCTCCTCCACGGGTTCGAGCAGGCACGTCCTGCCGTTGCCCGCGGCGTCCTTGAGGGCCAGGGAGCCGGCGGTCTGGAACGCGGCGTCGGAGGAGTCGACGGAGTGGGCCTTGCCGTCGACGAGGGTGACCCGGACGTCGACCACCGGGTGGCCGCCCTGGAGACCGCGCTCCAACTGCGCCCGCACGCCCTTCTCCACGCTCGGGATGAACTGGTTGGGGATCGCGCCGCCCACGATCCGGTCCACGAACTCGAAGCCCGAGCCGCGCGGCAGCGGTTCGACCTCGATGTCGCACACCGCGTACTGGCCGTGCCCGCCGGACTGCTTGACGTGCCGCCCGTGGCCCTTGGCCGGCGCGGCGAACGTCTCGCGCAGCGCCACCCGGACCGGCTCGGTGTCGACCTCCGCGCCGCCCGCGCGCAACCGCGCCAGCACCACGTCGGCGTGCGCCTCGCCCATGCACCACAGCACGAGCTGGTGGGTCTCGGCGTTGCGCTCCAGGCGCAGCGTGGGGTCGCCCGCCACGAGCTTGCCGAGGTTGCGGGCCAGGTTGTCCTCGTCGCTGCGGCTGCGCGGCACGATGGCCACCGGCAGCAGCGGTTCCGGCATCCGCCAGGGCGCCACCAGCAGCGGCTTCTCCGGCGCGGACACCGTGTCCCCGGTCTCGGCGGAGCCGAGCTTGGTCAGCGCGCACAGGTCGCCCGCCACGCAGTAGGGCACCTCGCGCAGGTTCGCGCCCAGCGGCGAGTAGACGTGCGCCACCCGCTCGTCGGCGTCGTGGTCCTCGTGGCCCCGGTCGGCCATGCCGTGGCCGGACACGTGCACCGGGCGCTCGGGGCGCAGGGTGCCGGAGAACACGCGCACCAGCGAGACCCGGCCGACGTAGGAGTCGACGGCGGTGCGCACGACCTCGGCGACCAGCGGGCCGTCCGGGTCGGCGGCCAGGCGCGGGTGCGGGATGCCGTCCACGTCGGTGACCTCGGGCAGCGGGTGCTCCAGGGGCGAGGGGAAGGCGCGGGTGATGCCGTCGAGCAGCTCGGGCAGGCCGAGGCCGGTCATCGAGCACACCGGCAGCACCGGGTGGAACGAGCCGCGCGCCACGGCGGTCTCCAGGTCGGCGACCAGCGTGGCCTGGTCGACCTCCTCGCCGGCGAGGTAGCGGTCCATCAGGGTCTCGTCCTCGCTCTCCGCGATGATCCCCTCGATGAGCGCGTTGCGCCGCTCCTCGTGCGCGGGGTCGTCGGTGGTGAGCAGGTTGACCAGGCCGTCGCCGTCGTCGGGCAGGTAGAGCGGCACGACGCCCGCGCCGAACGCGGCCTGGCAGGCGGCGACCTCGGCGAGCACGTCGGCCCGCTGGTGGTCGCACCGGGCGATCACCACGGCGCGCGGCATGTTGACGGCCGCGCACTCCTCCCACAGCGCGACCGTGGTGGCGTCCACGCCCTCCGCCGCGCTGACCACGAACAGCGCCGCGTCGGCGGCGCGCAGCCCGGCGCGCAGCTCGCCCACGAAGTCGGCGTAGCCGGGGGTGTCGATGAAGTTGATCTTCATGTCGCCGTGCCGGACCGGGGCGACGGAGAGGCCGACCGACCTCTGCTGGCGGACCGCCGCCGGGTCGTGGTCGCAGATCGTGTTGCCCTCGACCACGGAGCCCGCTCGGGTCAGGACGCCGGTGCGGGCGAGCAGGGCCTCGGTGAGCGTCGTCTTGCCGGAGCCGGACGGGCCGACCAGCACGACGTTGCGGACCTTGGCCGGGTCGTCCACAGCGACCGCGCCTGCCGAGTGGCCGTTGTCGGACTGCTTGGAACCCATGGGACCACCCTCCACAAGTGATTAGTGTTCGATCTCACACCCGCCGGGCGTGCAGGACAACCCCAAGCGGTCACACCCAACCCGGCAGGAGGAATCCGCCCGGTTCGGCTTGCCGGGACGTGGCGTGCGCCACCACCTGGGCGGGGACGCGAAGTGGACTGCCGAGAACGTGTCGAATTGGCCTGCTTCGGCGGTCCACGTCCGCCTTACCATGGGTGACGTCCCACTTCGAGTTGGAAAGGTTGGCCGTGACCACTTCACCCGACACCGGCGCCCAGGTCACCGGTACTTCCCGCGTCAAGCGGGGCATGGCGGAGATGCTCAAGGGCGGCGTGATCATGGACGTGGTCACCCCGGAGCAGGCCAAGATCGCCGAGGACGCGGGCGCCGTGGCCGTCATGGCGCTGGAGCGCGTGCCCGCCGACATCCGCGCGCAGGGCGGCGTGTCCCGGATGAGCGACCCGGACATGATCGACGGCATCATCAACGCGGTGTCCATCCCGGTGATGGCCAAGGCCCGCATCGGCCACTTCGTCGAGGCCCAGGTGCTCCAGTCGCTGGGCGTCGACTACATCGACGAGTCCGAGGTGCTGACCCCGGCCGACTACGCCAACCACATCGACAAGTGGCAGTTCACCGTGCCCTTCGTGTGCGGCGCGACGAACCTGGGCGAGGCGCTGCGGCGGATCACCGAGGGCGCGGCGATGATCCGGTCCAAGGGCGAGGCCGGCACCGGTGACGTCTCCAACGCCACCACGCACATGCGCAAGATCCGCGCGGAGATCCGGCGGCTGCAGAACCTGCCGGCCGACGAGCTGTACGTGGCGGCGAAGGAGCTGCAGGCGCCGTACGAGCTGGTGCGGGAGGTCGCGGAGGCCGGGAAGCTGCCGGTCGTGCTGTTCACCGCCGGTGGCATCGCCACCCCGGCCGACGCGGCGATGATGATGCAGCTCGGTGCGGAGGGCGTGTTCGTCGGGTCGGGGATCTTCAAGTCCGGGAACCCGGCGCAGCGGGCCGAGGCGATCGTGAAGGCGACCACCTTCTACGACGACCCCGACGTGATCGCCAAGGTGTCGCGCGGGCTGGGTGAGGCGATGGTCGGCATCAACGTCGACGAGATCCCGCAGCCGCACCGGTTGGCCGAGCGGGGCTGGTAAGGGGTTTCGCCTGGTGGCCGCCGGGGTTCCGGCGGCCGCCTTCCGCGTGTTCAGGGTCCTGGGTGGGCTTCGGCGCGGCATGCGTGCAGCGCCACCAACGTGCTCGGGGCCGACGGGTCGCGGAAGCCGTTGAGGTCGATCAGCGGGTCCGTCGTGGTCAGGCCGCTGGCGAACTGCACCAGCCTGTGCTCGACCTGGCTGCGCGAGCTGAAGACCTCGTCGTCTTCTTCGCGAACCTCGCGGACAACCCGCTGGAGCTCTTCGCCGTCGATGCTCCGGGTGCGGTTGACGGCGCTCGCCACCCACTCCCGCATCGTCGGCCGTTCTACCGCCCCGGTGAGCACGTCGGGTGGGCAGAGGCCGGTGGCGTGCTTGTCGCATCCACTTCCGCTGCTTGACGTGTCGACGACCTCGCCGGGGCGCGGTGGAGGCGCATCTCGCGCTGGATCTCGCACCCACCCCCATCGGCTTCGGTCCTGTCCGGCTGAATCGCTCGAACGTGCGTGCTAAACGTGCTCGGAGACCAGCAGTACCGCGGTCCCCGCCTCCAACGCCTGCGCCATGTGCGGCTGGTCGCCCGGGTACATCAGGTAGTCCCCCGGGCCCAGCTCCACCGGATCGGCCCGCAACCCCGCCAGCACCCGCCCGGTGCTGACCACCACGTGCTCCACGGTCCCCGCCATGTGGGGCGCGGACTCGCGGGCCGGGCCCGGTTCGAGGTTCAGCACGTAGATGTCGCGCCGCGCGCCCGGCGGGCAGGACGACAGCAGGGTGGCCGTGTAGTGCGCCCGTTCCGAGTAGATCGCCGGGCCCTCGCCCGCGCGGATCACCTTGACCCGGGGCGCGGGCGGGTCGACCAGGCGCGCGAACGGCACCCCCAGCGCCACGCCCAGCGCCCACAGCGTCTCCACGCTGGGGTTCCCGCTCGCCGACTCCAGTTGCGACAGCGTCGACTTCGCGATGCCGGCCCGCTTGGCGAGTTCGCTGATCGAGAGGCCCACCCGCTCGCGCTCGCGCCGCAGGGAGGCGGCGATGACGTCCAGCGGCGCACCTGTGTTCGACATAACGGTCCCATCGTTCGGCTTGACGAACGGTCTAGACAATGTTCATCGTAGAAGACGATGCGTTCGACATGGCGAACCCCAGATCCCGCGCTGCTGCGCGACGTCACCGCGGTGGCCGCCGGTGCGGCGGTCAGCGGTGCCTCCTTCGGCGCGATCTCCACCGCCGCCGGCCTGCCGTGGTGGCTGCCGGTGGTGATGTCGCTGCTCGTCTTCGCCGGCGGCTCGCAGTTCATGGCCGTCGGGGTCGTCGCCGCCGGTGGCAGCCCGGCCGCGGCCGTGCTGGCGGGGCTCGTGCTCAACGCCCGGCACCTGCCGTTCGGGCTGGCGGTCGGCCACGTGCTCGGGCCGGGCCTCGCGCGGCGGCTCGTGGGCAGCCACCTGCTCACCGACGAGTCGACCGCGTTCGCGCTGGCTCAGCCGGACCCCGAGCGGGCCCGCGCCGCCTTCTGGTCCTGCGGCGTCGCGCTCTTCGGCGCGTGGAACGCGGCGGTGCTCGTGGGCGCGCTGGTCGGGCGGAACGTCGGCGACCCCGGCGCCCTCGGGCTGGACGCGGCGTTCCCCGCGGCCCTCGTGGCGCTGCTGCTGCCCGCGTTGAAGGACCGGGTGACGCGGGACGCGGCGCTGCTCGGCGCGGTCGTCGCGCTGGCCGCCACGCCGGTGCTGCCGGCGGGCGTGCCCGTGCTGCTCGCCCTGGTCGGGCTGGTGGCCACCGCGCGCCGGGGGGTGCGGGCGTGACGCTGACGGCCGTCCTCCTGCTCGCCGCGGGCACCTTCGCGCTCCGCCTGGCCGGGCCGCTGCTGCGCGACCGGGTCACGCTGTCCGAGCGGGTCCGGGAGCTGATGTCGACCGCGGCCACCGTCATGCTGTTCGCGCTGGTGGCCGTGTCGGCGTTCACCGAGGGGCGGGGGTTCGCCGGGCCGGCCCTGCCGGTGGGCGTGCTGGTGGGCGCGGTCGCGGCGTGGCGGCGGGCGCCGTTCGCGGTGGTCGTGGTGCTGGCCGCCGGCGCCACGGCGCTGCTGCGGCTCGCCGGCGTGGACTAGAGGTAGGCCGACAGCCGCTCCACCAGCAGGCGCCGGTCCTCGGCCACGGTCAGCTCCGGCCGACCCGGCCCGCCCGCCCGCACGTCCGCCACGAACCGCGCCACCTCCGCCGGCCGCGGCACCAGGGGCGGGCCCAGGTGGGCCACGGTCACCGGCTGCTCGCCCGGGTCGGTCTCCACCGCCACCGACCAGCCGTGCTCGCTGCTCCACACCAGCATCAGGTCCCGGCCGGCGCCCTCGGCGAGCGCGAGGTAGGCCGTGGTGGTGTCGGACACCTCGAACTCCGTGCCCTCGGGCGGTACGCCGACCTCCGCGGCCACGGCCCGCACGTACCCGGCCAGGGCCGTGGCCAGCACCCCCGCGTCGTCCTCGGGCAGCACCTCCCTCACCCCGCGATCGGCGCGGCGAGCCAGGGCTCGGGGATGCCGAACGCGTCCACCAGGTCCCGCGCGTGCGGCCGCAGCTGCCCGCACAGCTCGTTGACCGCCTGCGACACCGCCTTGGCCCGCTGCGGCGTCAACCGGCCGTGCTCCAGGAACCAGGCCCGGTCCGCCTCGATGACGCTCAGCGCGTACAGGTCGCACACCTTGCCCAGCAGCGCGGTCACCTCCGGGTCCGTGCCGCGCTCCAACGCCGCCACGAACGCCTCCAGCACCACCCGGTCCACGTGGGCGCGCGCCGCGTGCAGCACGTGGTCCTGCGCGGCGTTGAACACGTCGAACGCGTTCTCCGGCGACGCCCGCCGCAGCCGCCGCGCCAGGCCCTCCAGCACGTGCCGCTCGCGGTCCTCGAACTGCCGCACCTGCCAGCCCCGGTCCAGCAGCGCGTCGGAGCTGCCCGACACGAGCCGGTCGATCAGCGCCCGCGCGGCCGTCCGCTCGATCACCACGCCCACCGCCTGGTCGGCCACGAACCGCGCCATGCCCCACGGGTCCAGGTCGCCGACGTGGTCGCGGTAGCTGGTCAGCAGCCCCTTCGCGACGAGCTGGAGCAGCACCGTGTTGTCGCCCTCGAACGTGGTGAACACGTCCGTGTCGGCCTTCAGGCCCGCGATGAGGTTCTCCGCCAGGTACCCGGCGCCGCCGCACGCCTCGCGGCACGCCTGGATGGTGTGCGTGGCGTGCCAGGTGGCCACCGCCTTCAACCCGGCGGCGCGCGACTCCAGCTCCCGCTGCCCCCGGTCGTCGGACACGTCGTGCAGCGCCGACACCAGCTCCTCCTGCGCGAAGTGCAGCGCGTAGGTCTGCGCGAGCGCGGGCAGCAGCCGCCGCTGGTGGGCCAGGTAGTCCAGCACCACCACCTCCGCGCCGGTGTCGGGGCGGGTGAACTGCCGGCGCCGGTCGCCGTACCGGATCGCGATGGCCAGGGCCTTCTTCGTCGCGCTGCCGGCGCCGCCCGCCACGCTGATCCGGCCGCGCACCAGCGTGCCCAGCATGGTGAAGAACCGCCTGCCGCGGCCCTCGACGGGACTGGAGTAGGTGCCGTCCGGCGCCACGTCGCCGTACCGGTTGAGCAGCGCCGAGCGCGGCACCCGCACGTGGTCGAAGGTCAGCCGCCCGTTGTCCACGCCGTTCAGCCCGGCCTTGGGCCCGCAGTCCTCGATGGTCACGCCGGGCATCGCCGCGCCGGACCCGTCGCGGATCGGCACCACCAGGGCGTGCACGCCGTGCTCCTCGCCTCCCGTGACGAGCTGCGCGAACACCACGGCCAGCCGCCCGTCGCGGGCCGCGTTGCCGATGTAGTCCTTGCGCGCCGCCGCATCGGGCGTGTGCACGACGAACTCCTGCGCGGCGGGGTCGTAGGTGGCGGTGGTGCGCAGGTGCTGCACGTCCGAGCCGTGCCCGGTCTCGGTCATGGCGAAGCAGCCGGGCAGGTCCAGGCCCATGATGCCGGGCAGGTAGCGGGCGTGGTGCTCCTCGGTGCCCAGCGCCTGCACCGCGCCGCCGAACAGGCCCCACTGCACGCCGGCCTTGACCATCAGCGACAGGTCGCCGAAGCCCAGCACCTCGAACGCCACCACCGAGCCGCCCACGTCGCCCTTGCCGCCGTACTCGGTGGGGAAGCCGATCAGCGGGTGGCCGCCGGCGGCCAGCGCGTGCAGCTGCTCCAGGACCCACGCGCGGTACTCCTCGCGGGGCAGGTCGTGCACCGGTGCCAGCTTGCCGAGCAGGTCCAGGGAGTCGCGGCGCAGCTCCGCCCAACGGCCGTCCAGCAGCTCCCGCAGCGCTTCAGTCCGCATAACCATTGCTAACACACGTTCACCGGTGCCACCGGGCGGGAGGGTGGTGGTCACGGTGTCGGCTCGATCACCACGCCCTCCCGGTCGGCCCGCCGCCGACCCCGGTCGTGGAGGACCTGGAGGGCGGGTGCCAGCTCCCGGCCCTCCCCGGTGAGCCGGTAGGTCACCGCGGGCGGCACCTCGTCGGTGGCGGTGCGCTCGACCAATCCGGCCGCCTCCAGTTCGCGCAACCTGGTCGTCAGCACCTTCTCGGTGATGCCGGGCACCCGCCGGCGCAGCTCGCCGTAGCGGTGCGGCGCCTCCTTGAGGCGGGCCAGCACCACCACGGCCCACTTGGTGCCGATGACGTCCACCGCCAGGCGGTCCACCTGGCGGCGGCCCCGGAGTGCCGGGACTTCGAACTGAGCCGGTGCCCGGAAGAGCCGGAGTCGCACGTCCTCCGCATCACCTGGACCTCCGCGCGCGACCGCCTGGCGGGGGCCGCGCTTCCCGCCGTTCTTCGCCGAGGTGCGGGAGTTCGTGCCGGGTATCGAGGAGATGCGGCACTACGAGCCGGTTGACCTCGGCGAGGCGGTGCCCAGCCCGTACTCGTGGGCGGGTGGCGCGGCGGCGTTCGAGGCGTTCTACCGGCACGTCGCCGAGGGCGACCTGCTGGCGCCGCTGTTCGAGGGCGTGGACCCGGTCGACCCGCTGTGCCGGGTGGCTGCTGTGCCGGTCGGCCCACTGTGCCGGTCGGCCGTCGCGCGGGGCCTGCCGCCCTCCGGGAGCGGAGAGGCGCGAACTCAACCGCCCGCCGTGCCCTCCACCGGCACCCCGTGCTTCCGCACGTGCTGGAACAGCAGGTTCGTGCGCACCTCGCTGACCTCGCGGCGCGTGGTGAACCGGTCCAGCACCAGCCGCTGGAGGTGGGCCGTGTCGGCGACCGCCACGTGCACCAGGAAGTCCTCCGGCCCGGCCACGTGCGACACCGCCAGCACCTCCGGCAGCGACAGCGCGTACGCCATGAACGGCTCGACGACCGCCCTGGTGTGCGGCCGCACCCGCACCGCGACGACCGCCTGCACCGACCGCCCGACCGCCGCCAGGTCCACCTCCGCGTGGTACCCGGTGATCACCCCGCGCTCGCGCAGCGACCGGTGCCGCACCACGCACGTGGACGGCGCCACGTTCACCCGCGCCGCCAGGTCCTTGTTGGGCAGCCGAGCGTCCTTCTGCAGCTCCCGCACGATGGCCGCGTCCACCGAATCCAGCACAACGAACCCCCTTGTCCGCCGAACGGCCTGCGGAAGTGTGCCCGTCGCACCGACGTCGAGTCCACGATCCGCCCATGAAGCGGTTGCGAACGACGGCGGTGCACGGTGGGCGCGACGACCTCGCCGACCTGGGCGTGCACGCCCCTCCCCTCGACCTGTCCACCACCTACCCGGTGCCCGACCAGGCCGCGGGCGGCCGGGCGCTCCAGGACCTCGCGGAGGGCGCCGCGCACGCGTCCTCGCCGGTCTACGCCCGGCTGCACAACCCCACCACCGCGCGGTTCGAGCGGGCCCTGGCCGCGCTGGAGGGCACGGCCGCGGCGGTCGCGTTCGGCAGCGGCATGGCGGCGGTGACGGCGGTGGTGCAGGCGGCGTGCGCGCTCGCCGGCAAGCCGCACGTGGTGGCGGTGCGCCCGCTCTACGGCGGCACCGACCACCTGCTGTCCAACGGCCTGCTGGGCGTGCGCACCACCTACGCCGCCGCCGACCGGGTCGCCGACGCGGTCACCCCGGGCACCGGGCTGGTGGTGGTCGAGACGCCCGCCAACCCCAACCTGGACCTGCTGGACATCGCGTCGATCGTCCGGCAGGCCGGGGGCGCACCGGTCGTGGTGGACAACACCTTCGCCACGCCCGTGCTCCAGAACCCGGCCGCGCTCGGCGCGACCTACGTGCTGCACTCGGCCACCAAGTACCTCGGCGGGCACGGCGACGTGCTCGGCGGCGTGGTGGCCTGCGACGAGGCGCACGCGGGCCCGTTGCGGCAGGTCAGGGCGCTGACCGGGGCGGTGCTGCACCCGCTGGGCGGCTACCTGCTGCACCGCGGCCTGGCCACGCTGCCGCTGCGCGTGGAGGCGGCCCAGCGCACGGCGGTGGAGCTGGCGCGGCGGCTGGCCGCGCACCCCGGCACCGGGCTCGTGCGGCACCCGAGCCTGCCCGGCGCCGACCCGGCCGGCCTGGTCGGCACCCAGTTGCGCGGGCCCGGCGCCGTGCTGGCGTTCACCACGCGCGAGGACCCCGCGGCCGTGGTCGGGCGGCTGGGGCTGGTCACGCCCGCGGTCAGCCTCGGCTCGGTCGACACCCTGGTCGAGCACCCGGCCGCGCTGACCCACCGGCTGGTGCCCGGCGCCGAGCGGGAGGCGTCCGGCGTGCCCGCGAACCTGCTGCGGCTCAGCGTGGGCCTGGAGGACGTCGAAGACCTCTGGGAGGACCTGGACCAGGCACTTTCCGGTCCTTGTGAGCGCAATTACATCAAGCCTTCCTCAAGCGGTCCCGGGAAGTTGGTCCAGACCGGATAGCGTCCCGGCCGCCATGGACGACCAGGGAACCACCGCCGACGGCTACCGCGAGGCGCTGACCAAGCGCCAGGTGCAGATGATCGCCATCGGCGGCGCGATCGGAGTGGGGCTCTTCCTCGGCGCGGGCGGCAGGCTCGCCCAGGCGGGCCCCGCCCTGGTCCTGTCCTACGCGCTGTGCGGCGTGGCCGCGTTCTTCGTCATGCGCGCCCTGGGCGAGCTGGTCCTGCACCGGCCGACGGCGGGCAGCTTCGTCGAGTACGCCCGCGAGTTCATCGGACCGTGGGCCGGGTTCACCTCCGGCTGGATGTACTGGCTGAACTGGGCGATGACCGGCATCGCCGAGATCACCGCGGTCGCCATCTACGTGCACCGGTGGCTGCCCGACCTGCCGCAGTGGGTCACCGCGCTGGTCGCCCTGGGCGTGCTGGTCGCGGTGAACCTGCTGTCGGTGAAGCTGTTCGGCGAGCTGGAGTTCTGGTTCAGCGTGGTCAAGGTGACCGCCCTGGTGGTCTTCCTGTTCACCGGCGTGGCGCTGGTCGTCGGCGGCGCGGACGTCGGCGGGCAGCAGGCCGGCGCGCACAACCTCGTCGGCTCCGGCGGCCTGTTCCCCGCCGGCGTCGGCATCGCCCTGATGACGCTCCAGGCCGTCATCTTCGCCTACTCCGCCATCGAGATGGTCGGCATCGCGGCGGGGGAGACCGCCAACCCGCGCCAGGTGCTGCCCAAGGCCATCAACGGCGTGGTCTACCGCATCGGCGTGTTCTACGTCGGCTCGGTGCTGCTGCTGGCGATGCTGCTGCCCTGGCACGCCTACAGCGGCGCGGAGAGCCCGTTCGTCACCGTGTTCTCCGCGCTCGGCGTGCCGGCCGTGGGCGACGTGATGAACGCGGTCGTGCTCACCGCCGCGCTGTCATCGTGCAACTCGGGCCTGTACTCCACCGGCCGCATCCTGCGGTCGCTGGCGCGGCACGGCGAGGCGCCCGCGTTCACCGGGCGGCTCAACGCCCGGCACGTGCCGGCGGGCGGCATCCTGCTGACCTCGGTCGCCTACCTGTTCGGGGTGGTCCTGAACTACCTCGTGCCCAAGGAGGCGTTCGACATCGCGATCGCGGTGGCCTCCCTGGGCGTGGTCACCACCTGGGCCACGCTCATCGCCTGCCAGCTCCGGCTGCGGCGCGCGGCGCTGCGCGGCGAGGTCGAGCGGCCCGCCTACCGGATGCCCGGCGCCCCCTACACCGGGTACGCGACCCTGGCCTTCCTCGCCCTGGTCATCGTGCTGATGGCGTTCGCCGGGACGGCCGAGCGCATCGCCTTCTGGTCCACCCCGCTGCTCGCCGCCGCGCTGTTCGCCGGCTGGCGAGTCGTCCGAGCCCGTCGCCCGGCCGCCCACCAGGCGGGCGGGCGGGTCGCGGCGCCCGACTAGCGCGCCGCGGGAAGACCGGCCGGGTCGGGCGGGTGCCACGAGCACGCGCCCGACCCGGTCACCTACCCTGGTGGGACCTGATCGAGGAGGAAGCCCAACCGTGTCCGTCGTCGGTGTCCTCGCCCTCCAGGGCGACGTCCGTGAGCACCTGGTGGCGCTGGCCGAGGCCGACGCCCTGGCGCGGCCCATCCGCAGGCCCGAGGAGCTGGCCGAGGTCGACGGCGTGGTGCTGCCCGGCGGCGAGTCGACGACCATCAGCCGCCTGCTGGAGGCGTTCGACCTGCTCGAACCGCTGCGCGCCCGGATCAAGGAGGGCATGCCGGCCTACGGCTCGTGCGCGGGCATGATCCTGCTCGCCGACCGGGTGCTCGACGGCCGGCCCGACCAGCACCAGCTCGGCGGGCTCGACATCGTGGTCCGGCGCAACGCGTTCGGCAGGCAGGTCGACTCCTTCGAGGCCGAGCTGGACTTCACCGACGTGGGTGACGTGCACGCGGTGTTCATCCGCGCGCCGTGGGTCGAGTCGACCGGCGAGGGCGTGGAGGTGCTGGCCCGGGTCCCCGAAACCGAGGACGCGGGCGAGGCCGCCGGTAGGATCGTCGCGGTTCGGCAGGGGCACGTGCTCGCCACCTCGTTCCACCCGGAACTGACCGGCGACGGGCGCGTGCACCGCCTATTCGTGGACATGGTCCGTGCCGCGGGCTGAGGGACAGACGGAGGAGAAATGAGCGGCCACTCCAAGTGGGCGACCACCAAGCACAAGAAGGCCGCACTCGACGCCAAGCGCGGCAAGCTCTTCGCGCGCCTGATCAAGAACATCGAGGTCGCGGCCCGCGGCGGCGGCGGTGACCCCGACGGCAACCCGACGCTGTACGACGCCATCCAGAAGGCGCGCAAGAACTCCGTGCCGCTGGACAACATCGAGCGCGCGCGCAAGCGCGGTGCCGGCGAGGAGGCGGGCGGCTCCGACTGGCAGACCATCATGTACGAGGGCTACGGCCCCAACGGCGTGGCGGTGCTGATCGAGTGCCTGACCGACAACCGCAACCGGGCCGCGTCGGAGGTCCGCACCGCCATGACCCGCAACGGCGGCTCGATGGCCGACCCGGGCTCGGTGGCCTACATGTTCGGCCGCAAGGGCGTGGTGATCCTGCCCAAGGGCGAGCTGACCGAGGACGACGTGCTCATGGCCGTGCTGGACGCGGGCGCGGAGGAGGTCAACGACCTGGGCGAGAGCTACGAGGTCGTGTGCGAGGCGACCGACCTGGTGGCCGTGCGCAAGGCGCTCCAGGACGCCGGCTACGACTACGAGTCGGCGGACGCGAACTTCCTGCCGTCGGTGTCGGTGCAGCTCGACGCGGAGGGCGCGCGGAAGATCTTCAAGCTGATCGACGCGCTGGAGGACTGCGACGACGTGCAGAACGTCTACGCGAACTTCGACGTGTCCGACGAGGTCATGGCCGAGGTCGGCTGACCGGTCCCGCTTCGCGGGCCGCGGCCCCGCCCGGGTTCGGGTGGGGCCGCGGTCGTGTGCGGGGTGCGGTCGTGCGCGAGTGCGGGTGCGGGTTCGGGTGGGGCCGCGGCTGTGTGCGGGGTGCGGTCGTGCGCGGGTTCGGGTGGGCCGCGGTCGTGCCCGGGTGCGGTCTTGCGCGGGGGCGGGTGCGGGTGTGGCGCGTGCGCGCGTGCGCGCGGTCGCGGGTGTGAGGGCGGTCTCGCGCGGCGGCCTCGCGGTCTCACACGGGGGTGACGGGAGCGCCGGTCACAATGGCCCGGTGTCGTCTCCCTCCCCCCAGGACCTGAAGCTGCGCGACTGGCTGCTGGAGCAGTCCGAGCTGCACGGGCACGCGGTGGTCACCGTGCCCGAGGACGCCGAGGGCGCCGGGTACGCGTTCTCCGTGGGCGCCTGGCGCCGGTTCGGGGTGGCCGAGGCCGTGGTGCTCGGCCTGCCGCCCGAGCAGGCCCAGGTGCTCATCCGGGCCTACGTCGACCGCGCCCGGCGCGGTGAGCGGTTCGTCCCCGGCAGGCTCTACTGGGACTTCTTCGACGGCGTCCCGATCACCTTCGAGCGCGTGTTCAAGGGCTTCTACCCGGAGTTCTTCGGCAGCGCGTTCCTGCTCTACGGCAAGGGCGACTTCGCCGCCGTGCAGATCATCGTGCCCACGGCCCAGGGCCGGTTCCCGTGGCACCACGACGCGCCGATGGGCTTCGGCGACTGGCAGCTGCTGCTGACCGAGAGCGGTCGGCCCGAGAGCTGGGAGCCGGGCGTCAACGGTCCGTGACCGGATCGACGCACGGAGTTCGCCGACTGGTCGGGCGTTCGCGGCGGTTCGCCGGCACCCTGGGTGTGCGCAGACCACCTCCCGGTGCGGACGTCGATCACCTCGGCTGGTCCGTCCGGCACCCGTCGGGCCCCGCCGCACGCGTGCGGCGGGGCCCGATGAGGTTGTCCGGCAACTGTTGTCAGGTGCCGGGAGCCGACCCCGGACAACCTTCGGCGGGATATCACTGTGCCCATGCGTCGGACGTCGGGGGTTGGCGCATCGTGAAGGGGGAGGCGGGGCCCGCCCCGCGCGGACGGGGGAGCCGCGCGGGGCGGGCCCCGTGAGCTCCGGCAGGGGTCCGGCGCCGCACGGGTCGGCACCACCCGCGGCTGTGCATTGGACCACTCGGTGGTATGCGGATTTCCCGACGTACACCCGTTCGGCGTAGTTTTGCCCGGACGCCGACGGTGACGTCCGCCGAGAGCAGGAGGACCCAGTGAGCGCCACGAGCGCCGTCTCCACCCCGCAGCGGGACTTCTTCGGTCACCCCCGAGGACTGTCCACGCTGTTCTTCACCGAGTTGTGGGAACGCTTCTCCTACTACGGGATGAAAGCGATCCTGGCCTACTACCTGTACCGGTCCACGGCCGAGGGCGCGCTCGGGCTCGACAAGAGCTTCGCGCTGTCGCTGGTCGCCATCTACGGCGCGTCGGTCTACATGTCCGGGGTGGCGGGCGGCTGGCTGGCCGACCGGGTGCTGGGCGGCCAGCGCGCGGTCTTCCACGGCGGCGTGCTCATCATGCTCGGGCACGTCGCGCTGGCGCTGCCGATCGGCGTGGCGGGCGTCTACACCGGCCTGGTGCTGATCGTGCTGGGCACCGGCCTGCTCAAGCCGAACATCTCCACGGTCGTCGGCGGGCTCTACGACCGGCAGGACCCGCGCCGCGACTCGGGCTTCACGATCTTCTACATGGGCATCAACCTCGGCGGCTTCCTGGCGCCGCTGGTGTGCGGCTTCCTGGGCGAGGAGTACGACTGGCACCTGGGCTTCGGCGCGGCGGCGGTCGGCATGGCGCTGGGCCTGGTCGTGTACCGGGCGGGCGTGCGCGGCCTGGGCGACTCGGCCGCCGCGCCGCCGAGGCCGCTGCCCGCCGGGGAGCGCGGCCGGGTGCTGGGCCGGATCGCGGCGGTGGTGGTCGGCGCGGTCGCCGCGGTCGCGCTGCTGGTGGTGCTCGGCGTGCTCGGCGCGGAGGGCGTGATCAACCTGATCAGCCTGCTGTCGGTGCTGCTGCCGGTCGGGTACTTCGCGGTGATGGTGCGCAGCCCGCGCACCACGCCGGTGGAGCGGTCCCGGGTGATCGCCTACATCCCGCTGTTCGTCGCGGCGGCGATGTTCTGGCTGCTGTTCGAGCAGAGCGCCACGGTGATCGCGGCGTTCGCGGACACGCGGGTGGACACCACGGTCCTCGGGCTCTCGCTCAAGCCGTCGTTCGTGCAGTCGATCAACCCGGTGATGATCATCGTGGTGGCGCCGCTGTTCGCCCTGCTCTGGTCGCGGCTGGCCGGGCGCCAGCCGGTGACGCCGCGCAAGTTCGGCTACTCGCTGCTGCTGGTGGGCCTGTCGTTCCTGCTGCTGATGGTGGCGGGGCAGGGCGACCCGGCGGTGCGGGTGAGCTTCCTGTGGCTGATCGCGATGTACCTGGTGATGACCTGCGGTGAGCTGATGCTCTCGCCGGTGGGGCTGTCGGTGACGACCAAGCTCGCGCCCCGGGCGTTCGCCTCGCAGACCATGGGCCTGTGGTTCCTCGCCACGGCGGCGGGGCAGGGCGTGGGCGCGATCGTGGTGCGCTACTACAGCGACGAGAACGCGGAGGCGTACTTCGGGGTGCTGGGCGGGGTGGCCATCGCGCTGGGCGTCGCGCTCGTGCTGGGTGCCAGGTCCATCCACCGGTTGATGCGGGGAGTGGACTGAGGGGCGCGAATTCCCGCGGCGCGTCTCCTCGGAGCAGGGCAGGACCGCACCAATGCGGAAAAAGGTGAACGACCCGCCGCGGCGGCGGTGCGGCGGGTCGTTCGAGGTACCAGCATGCACCACATTCCTGAGTGCTAGCTGATGGTTTCCACGATCGTGTGTCGTTTTGTTTCCCCAGTCGTTACCGGGAACCGCGCCGCGCCCCGGATCACCCGCGACGGGCGGCGGGTCACGCGCCCGGCCGCGCGCAGGTCGGGGAAGCGCCCGAACAGGCCGCGCAGGGCGGCGGCGGCCTCCATCCGGGCCAGGCCGGCGCCCAGGCAGTAGTGGATGCCCGACGAGAACGCCAGGTGCTCGCGGCCGTCCGGCCGGCCGGGCAGGAACCGGTGCGGGTCGGCGAACACGGCCGGATCGCGGTTGGCCGCCGCGATGACCATCATCACCGGGGTGCCCTTCGGCAGCCGGGTGCCGGCCACCTCGGTCGTCTCGAACGGGACCCGCACCGTGTACTGCACCGGCGGGTCGTGGCGCAGGGTCTCCTCCACCACGGCCTCCGCGCACGCCGGGTCGTCCAGCAGCCCGGCGCGCACCTCCGGGTCGCCCAGCACGGCGAGCACGGCGTTGCCGATCAGGTTGACCGTCGTCTCGAAACCGGCCACCAGCAGCAGTTCCGTGGTGGCGATCAGGTCCTCCCGGCTCAGGTCCTCCTGCGCCACCAGCGCCGAGACGACGTCACCCTCGCCCGGCACGCGC
The DNA here is from genome assembly GCF_009498035.1 of Saccharothrix syringae. NCBI lineage: Bacteria > Bacillati > Actinomycetota > Actinomycetes > Pseudonocardiales > Pseudonocardiaceae > Saccharothrix > Saccharothrix syringae. The sequence continues at coordinate 8,405,842 of NZ_CP034550.1, read as the reverse complement.
CGCCGGTGCTCGATCAGATCGTCCAGGAACGCCTCGAACTCGCGCAGGCTCGTGCGCAGCGCCCGCACCTCGCCCATGTCGCGCACCCCGTCCAGCGCGTTGACCAGCGCCCGCCCCCACCGCGCGAACGAGGCGTGGTCGGCGCCGGGCACGCCCAGCAGGTCCGCGATCACCTGGATCGGCACCCGGGCGGCGAAGTCGCGCACCAGGTCGAACGACGGCCGCCCGGCCGCCTCGTCCAGGTACCGCTCGACCACCCGCTCCACGGTGTCCGCCTGCGCCCGCAGCCCGCGCGGGGTGAACCAGGGCGCGACCAGCCTGCGCAGGCGGGTGTGGTCCGGCGGGTTGAGCACCAGGAACGACTCGTCGACCGGGTTGACCAGCTTCCGCCCGTCCACCCGGACCACGGGGTCCACCACGGACAGCGCGCTCGCGGGCAGCGTGCCGAAGCGCGGGTCGCGCAGCAGCGACGAGCACAGCTCGTGCGACGTGGTCAGGTAGAGCCCCAGCCGGCTGCGCACCAGCACGCCGCGCCGGCGCAGCCGCTCGAACTCCGGGTACGGGTCGCGGGTGGGGTCCAGGCCGAACAGCCGGGCGCCCGGGTCGCCGAGGAGGGCCTGCAGGCGGACCACGTTGCGCCCGAGGAACAGCAGGCTCGCTTTCTTCACCGTGGACGACATGCCACCACCGTGGCCCCGACGGCGTTCGGGTTCAAGGAAAAACGCCGGCCAGGTCCACCGGCCGCCGGCTAGGCTGCCGCGCGATGACGAAGGTGATCTGGCTGCTGGGCCCGGCGGGCGCGGGCAAGTCGACCGTCGGGTGGCACGTCTACCGCGCCCTCGACGACGCGGCCTACGTCGACGTCGACCAGCTCGGCCTGTGCCACCCGGTGCCCCCGGACGACCCGGACAACCACGCGGTGAAGGCGGGCACGCTCGGATCGCTGTGGTCGGCCCGGGTGCGCGGCGCGCTGGTGGTGGCCGGCGGCCCCGACCGGCGCGCGCTGGTGCCCGCCTACACCGACCGCCTGCCCGGCGCGGACGTCGCGTTCTGCCGCCTGCGCGCGGACGTCGACCTGCTGTCGGCCCGGCTGCTGGCCAGGGGCTGGCCCGCCCACCTCGTCGCCCGCGCCACCGCCGTGGCCGCCGAGATGGACCGCGACGACTTCGCCGGCCCCACCGTGGACACCGGCGGCCGCGCCCCGGCCGAGGCCGCCCGGCTCGTGCTGGCGGGGTTGCGGTGATCCGCTGGATCGACGGACCGCGCGGCGTCGGCAAGTCGACCGTCGGCTGGGAGGTCCACCGGCGCCTGTGCGCCACGACCCGCGGCGCGTACGTCGACCTGGCCCAGATCACCTTCGCCGACCCGCCGCTCACCCCGGAGCAGCGGGCCCGCAACCTGCGCGCGGTGTGGCGCGGCTACCGCGAGGCCGGCGCGGAGCACCTGGTCGTCGTCGGCGACCACGCGCTGCTCCTGCCCGGCGCGACCCTCTGGTGGCTGCACGCGAGCCACGACCACCTGGTCGAACGCCTGCTCGGCCGGGGCCGCGGCGAGGGGGTGAGCCTGGCCGGTGACGACCTGCCCGGCCTGCCCGAGGCCGGGCTGAGGGCCCTCGCCGTCGTCCGCCCGGCTCCGGCGGGGGCCCGCGTGGTCGACACCGGCGGCCGGACGCCCGCCGAGGTGGCCTCGGAGATCCTCAGCGCCTGACCACCAGCGAGGCGAACCGCCACGTGCCGCCGTCCGGGATGCGGCGCGGTTCCCCGTCGACCACCAGCTCCGGGAACCGCCGCAGCACCGCGCCCAGCGCCACCTCGGTCTGCACCCTGGCGAACGCCGCGCCCAGGCAGAAGTGCGGCCCGTGCGAGTAGCTCAGGTGCCCCACCGCGGGCGTTCGGGTGACGTCCAGCTCGTCCGGCGCGTCGTACACCCGCGGGTCGCGGTTGGCCGACGCGATCGCCGCGGTCACCGCCTCACCCGCGCCGATCACCACGTCGCCGAAGGCCACCTCCTCGCGGGTGTACCGGATCGTGGTGAGCAGCTGCGGCCCGACCCACCGGGTCAGCTCCTCCACCGCGCCCGGCAGCAGGGCGGGGTCGGCGCGCAGCGCGGCGAGCTGGTCGGGGTGCTCCAGCAGCGCCACCAGGCCGTTGGTGATCAGGTTCGTGGGCGTCTGCCCGGCCAGCACCAGGTGCCAGACCAGGGTGACCAGCTCCGCCTCGCCGAGCCGGTCGCCGTCCTCGGCGCGGGCGCGCAGCAACTGGGAGATCACGTCGTCGCCCGGCTCCTCCGCGCGCCGCGCCACGGCCGCCAGCGCGTTGGCGATGACCTCCGGGATTGCGTCCTTGAACGCCTCGCCGTACCCGGCGGCCACGGCCCGGCCGTGCTCGCGCCACGCCGGGCGGTCCTCCGGGTCGATGCCGACCAGCTCGCAGATCACCTCCATCGGCAGGGGGCGGGCGAAGTGCTCGTGCAGGTCGACGGTGTCGCCGTCGGGCAGGGCGTCCAGCAGCGCCTCGACGGTCGCCTCCACCCGCGACCGGAACGCGGCGGCGCGGCGGGCGGTGAACGCGGGCGCGGCCAGCCGGCGCAGCCGGGTGTGCTCCGGGCCGTCGACCTCGGCCATGGTCCGCAGGTAGGGCAGGCAGTGGTCGGGCAGGCCGGGCGGGCGCAGGAAGCTGGCCGAGTTCACCTCGAAGCGGGGGTCGTTGAGCATCGCCCGCGCGTCCTCGTGGCGGGTGACGATCCACAGGGTGCCGATGCCGGGCACCGCCATCCGCGCCACGGGCGACTGCTCGCGGGCGCGGCCGTAGGCGGTGAACGGGTCCAGCAGCACCGCCGGGTCGGTCGGGTCGATCTCGGGCACGGTCACGCGATCCTCCAGATGTTCAGATCAGATGTTCTCGTCATCTGAATGGTGACGGTATCTTGAGCGCGTGGTGCCTGGCGAACGGGGGGTGCGGTGGTCCGGCTGAGCAGGGCGGAGCTCCAGGAGCACAACCGGGCGCGGGTGCTGGCGGCCGCGCGCGAGGAGTTCGCCGAGCGCGGCTACCGCGACGCCAAGGTCGACGTGATCGCCCAGCGCGCCGAGTTGACCCGCGGCGCGGTCTACTCCAACTTCCCCGGCAAGCGCGCCCTGTACTTCGCCGTGCTGGCCGACCTGGTCGAGCGCGCGGCCGTGCCCGCCGACCCGCAGCGCGGCCGGGACGCCGCCGAGGCCCTGGGCGCGCTGGCCCGCGCCTGGGTCACCTCACCCGCGTTCGACCCGCTGCACCGGGACTTCGAGGCCGAGGTCGCCGCGGAGGAGGTCACCCGGCGGCCCTACGCGCAACTGCTCCGGCTCGACGCGCTGCTGCTCGCCCTGGCCCTGGAGCACCTGGACCCGGTGCCGCCGCCGGCGGGCGCCCCGCCCCGGCGCGCGGTCCGCCTCGCCGGGCTGGTGCTGACCGCGCTGCACGGCGCGAGCGGGCTGGCCGGTGCCGCGCCGGGGTTCGGCGAGGCGTTCGACCTGGTCAGCGCCTGCGAGCGGCTGGCGGGGCTGGAGCTGAACGACTGGTGGCCGTGGCCCGAGCACCCGCCGCCGGTCCGGGCCGAGGACGCGCCGTGGCGACCGCCGGCGGTGACGGACCTGGTGCGCGGTGAGCCGGTCACGCCGGACGGGGACGGTGTGGTGGTCGTGCTCGGGTTGAACCGCCTGGCGGCCGCGGAGGGGGCGGTGCGGGCGGGCGGGCCGGTGACCGTCGTGATGGTCACCGCCGCGCCCGGCGAGCTGGCGCCGCTGGCCCGGCTGGTGGTGGCGCGGCTGTGCGGGTGCCTGCGGCAGGCGTTCCGGGGCGACGCGTGGCCCGCGGTGCGGGTGGTGTGCGACGAGGCCGGTGCGCTCGCGGCGGCGGCGGGGGTGCCGGCGGTCAGCGACGAGACCGAGGTGGCGGTGCGGGTCGAGCGGGGGCGGGTGGTGGCGCGCGCCGAGGGGGCGGGGGCCGGGCACGCGGTGGCGGTCGGGGCTCGGGTCCGGCGATGACGGGTGTTCAGCGCCGCGGCGCGGGCACCGACCGGGTGGCCGACCGGCCGGGCGCGGGCCGGCGTTCCAGCACCCGGCGGAAGTCCTCCGGGATCGGGGTGCTGCGCAGCTCGGGGGTCCCGAAGGACACGTAGCGGTTCCACCCGGTGGCGACCGGCGTGCCGTCGACGTCCGCGTCGAACCCCATGGTCAGCGTCGTGGTCCCGAGGGTGCGCACCCGCACGCCGATCCGGATCAGGTCGTCGAACCGCGCCGGCGCCAGGTACCGGATGGACGTCTCGGCCATCACGAAGTCGATGCCGTGCTTCTCCAGCTCCTTGTACGACCCCAGCAGGGAGCGCAGCGCCTCCACCATCGCCGCCTCGAAGAACACCGGGTAGCGGGAGGCGTGCACGATCCCCTGGCGGTCGCAGTCGACCGGGCGCACCCGCACCCGGTGCACGTGGGCAGCTCGCGGGTCAGCCATGCCGGCGATCCTAGGGGGTCACCGGGGCGGGTTGGCGCGTTCGGGCGGCGATTGCCCCGAGTGACGCAGCCAGCAGCTGGCAGGCCGCGACCAGCGGGATCACCGCCCCGGCCGGCCACCGCCACACCTCGACCAGCGCGCCGCCCACCGCCGAGCCGAGCGCGAACGCGCCGATCTTGAGGCTCGCGCCGGTGGTCGAGACCTGGCCGAGCAGCGGTCCGGGCGTGTACCGCTGCCGGGACGTGATGACGGCGGTCAGCGTCGGCCCCTGCGCCACGCCGCTGACCAGCGCCACCCCGAGCAGCACGCCGAAGTGCCCGGCGAACGGCCACAGCAGCAGCGTGCCCCCGTGGAGGGCGGTGGTCGCGAAGACCACGCGCTCGGGCCGCCACCGCGCCAGCCGCCGCCGGGTGGCCAGGATGCCGACCACGCACCCGACCTCCAGCACCGCCCAGACCAGCCCCGTCCGGTCGTCGCCCGCGCCCAGCTCCACCAGCCGGAACGGCAGCGCGATGAACAGCAGGCCGGTCGCGCCGTGGGCGAGCACCGACGCGACCGTCGCGCCGCGCAGCGGGGGAGTGGCGGCCAGGTGCCGCAGGCCGCGCCGCACGGCCGACCACAGCGACGGGTGCGCGTCCGGCGGGTGCGGGGGCACGCGCAGCGTCGTCGTGCACAGCCCGCCCACCAGCGACAGCGCGCCGATCGAGGCCATCGCCACCACCGGCGACCAGCCCACCGCCAGCGCGCTCGCCAGCGCCGGCCCGCCGATGGCCGCGCCGTTGAACAGCAGCGCGTCCCGCGCGGTCGCCCGGTCCAGGGGCGTGCCGCGCGCCCGCGCCAGCCGCGGCACGACGCTGGTGAACCCGCCGCTGGTCATCGGCAGCGTGGCGCCCGCGACGACGGCGAGCGCGGGCAGCAGGGCGTTCGGGGCGAACAGCATGGCCACCGCGCTGACCGCGAGCGCGAACTGGTTGGCGGCCAACAGGAGCACGGGCCGGCGGGCGCGGTCGAGCCACGCGCCGAGCAGCGGCCCGGACAGCACCGACGGCACCGTGTAGGCGGCCACCACGACGCCCGCGAACAGGCCGGAACCGGCGCGCGACAGCACGAGCAGCAGCACCGCCACGCCCACCATCTCGTCGGCGAGGCGGGCGAGGCCGGCGGAGACGAGGTAGCGGGTCACCCGGTGCGGCGGTGCCTGCGGACGCTCTCCTCGACCAGGTCCAGCACGGGTTCCAGGTCGTCCGCGGGCAGGCCCATGGCCAGGTGTGACACCAGGCCCTCCAGCACCAGCTCCAGGAACGACGTCAGCACGTCCACGTCGACGTCGTCGCGCAGGTTCCCGGCCTCCCGCTGGCGCTCCAGGCGCTGCCGGGTGGCGTCGGTGAGCTGCCGCGACCGCTCGGCCCAGCGCCCCCGGAACTCGGGGTCGGTGCGCAGCCGCCGCGACACCTCCAGCCGGGTGCCGAGCCAGTCCGCGGGGTTCTCGGCGTCGCCCGCCGGCGCCGGCGTGGACAGCAGCTCGCGCATGACCTGCACCAGGCCCTGCTCGGCGACGACCTCGGCCATGCGCAGCGCGTCGTCCTCGGCGAGGGCGAGGAACAGCGACTCCTTGTCGCGGAAGTGGTGGAAGATGGCGCCCCTGGACAGGCCGGTAGCCTCTTCCAGGCGGCGCACGGTCGCGCCCTCGTAACCGAAGCGCGCGAAACACGCACGCGCGCCGTCCAGGATCTGGCGGCGGCGGGCGTCGAGGTGGTCCTGGCTCACCCTGGGCACCGGTCGATGTTGCCAGGGTCGGCCGGCGAAATCCAATCAGTACGTACGGCTTGGGCGGGTCCACTTTGGGGTGTACTTGCTGCTCCCGGCTCGAAACACCTGGTCAGGCCGGCTACGGTGGCACGGTGTGACCGCAGGTGAGGACATCCGGCCGCTGTCGCGGACCGCGGCGGGGCCGGGGCGGGGGTCGGGCTGGGGGTTGGGCCGACCGTCCACCCCGGACCGGGAGCGTCGTGGGCCCGACCTGATCGACCTGCTCGGGCTGGTCGGCACGCGCCCCGGACCGCCCGTCGGCGTCGAGTTCGCGGTGTACGAGACGCTGGTGGTGCCCGAGCCGCTGCGCACGCCGGGCTACGCCGCCGCGCTGGGCGAGCGGGTCGAGCCCTTCGTGCCGGCCGCCGCGCGGTTCTTCGTGCACGAGGCGGCGCTGCACGTGCGGGTCGGGGACGCGGGCGTGCTGGCCGAGCAGTGGCAGGCGGTGGCCGACCGGGACGACGTGGTCGTGCGGCTGGTGCCGTTCGCCGCCGGGTGCGCCGGGTTGCCGCGCGCGCCGTTCGCGCTGCCGCTGGGGGCGCGCGGGGCGGCCGTGCTCGACCGGGTCGCGCTGGACGCGCCGTCGTCGCGGGCCGAGTTCGGGCGGCGGGCGCTGGTCTACCGGGGGGAGTAGCGCCGCCGGCCGGTCTTTCCGGACGTTTCGGGCACCGGGGCCGGCGGTGCCGGGCCCGCGGGGGAGCTGTCCGCCAGGTGAACACCGCGTTTCACGCCGTGAGTCTCATTGGACCGCAAGGGTTACCTGGTCGATGTCATTGATCCGCAAGGGTTTCGTTCATCGTCGACTGTCGGTACCCCCGTGTAGCGTCGAGGACGACCAGGATCATGACGGGGAGTGAGTCACGTGACTGCTGTCCGCAACGCCCCCGCTGAGGGGCCCGTGCCGGCGGTGTTCCGGGACAGGGCGGAGGCCGAGGCATACGTGGCCTCGGTCTGCTTCAAGCACGGACCTCCGAGGCTGCTCGGGGTCGAACTGGAATGGACCGTCCACCACGTCGAAGACCCGGCGAAACCGCTGGACGCCGCGACCCTCGCGGCCGCGCTCGGTGACCACGCGCCACCGACCCTCGTCCCGGACAGCCCCCAGCGCCCGCTGCCCTCCGGCAGCCCGCTGACGGTGGAGCCCGGTGGCCAGGTGGAGATCTCCACCCCGCCCCGCGCATCGCTCACCGACCTGCTCAAGACCGTCGCGCTCGACGTCGACCACGTGCACCGGCTGCTCGAACCGGCCGGGTTGCGACTGGGCGAGCGCGGCGCCGACCCCTTCCGGCCGCCCCGCCGGCTGCTGCGGGTCCCCCGCTACGCGGCCATGGAGGCCGCCTTCGCGCCGCTCGGGCCCGAGGGCATCACCATGATGTGCAGCACCGCGGGCCTCCAGGTGTGCCTGGACTTCGGCCTGCTGGAGGACCTGCCCAAGCGCTGGGCCGCGGTGCACGCGCTCGGCCCGGTGCTCACCGCGCTGTTCGCCAACTCGCCCGGTGTGGGCGGTCGCCGCACGGACTGGGCCGGTGCCCGGATGCGGTCGCTCTACGCCACCGACCCCGTCCGCACCCGCCCCGCCGCGGTGTGCGCCGACCCCGCCGGCGCGTGGGCCAGGCGCGTGCTCGACACGCCGGTCATCGTGGTGCGCCGCCCCGGGCCGGACTGGACCCCGCCCAGGCCGCTGACCTTCGCGGACTGGATCGGCGGCGCCCTGGACCGGCCGCCGACCAGGGACGACCTGGACTACCACCTGACCCTCCAGTTCCCGCCGGTGCGGCCGCGCGGGTACGTGGAGATCCGCTACCTGGACACGCCGGCGACCGGTGGCTGGGTGGCGCCGGTGGTGCTGCTGGCGGCGCTGTTCAGCACGCCGGAGGTGGTGGACGCGACGTTGGCCGCCACCGAGACCGCGGCCGGCCGCTGGCTGACCGCGGCCCGGTACGGGCTGCACGACCCGGTGCTGGCCCGGGCCGCGCGGGACGTGGTCGAACTGGGCAGCGCCGCGCTCGCGAACACCGACCTGCCGGTGGGGCAGACCGACGAGATAGCCGAGGAACTGCACCGAACGCTGGCCGAGAAGACGGGGAAGACCGGAGGGGGCCGATCATGACCAGCCAGGAGACGACCAGTTCGCCCAACCCGACCGCGGCGGGCCCGACGCCCGCCGGTGCGAGGGGTGCGGGCTCGACGTCCGCCGGTGCGACGGGTGTGGGCTCGACGTTCGCCGGTGCGGCGGGTGTGGGCTCGACGTCCGTCGGTGCGGCGGGCGCCGGCGTGGCAAGCACCGGCGTGGCAAGCGCCGGCTCGGAAGTGGAGGGTCCGGCGCGCGAGTGCTCGGTGCCCGCGGGCCTGACGGCGTCGGCCCTGGCGTCGGTTCCGGCGTCCGTCCCGGCGGCGGGTGCCGAGCGGGTCGAGGCCGACCGCCTGCGCGAGCGCATCGCCGCCGACCTCGCCAGGGCGCGCGAGCGCAGCCGCCTGCTCACCGACGCCGTCGACGACCACGACCTGGTGCGCCAGCACTCCAAGCTGATGTCCCCGCTGGTGTGGGACCTCGCGCACGTCGGCAACCAGGAAGAGCTGTGGCTGGTCCGCGACGTGGGCGGCCGGGAGCCGGTCCGCGCGGACATCGACGAGCTGTACGACGCGTTCAAGCACGCCAGGGCCGACCGCCCGCAGCTGCCGCTGCTCGGCCCCGCCGAGGCCCGCCGGTACGTGGGCGAGGTGCGGACCAAGGTGCTCGACGTGCTGGACCGCGTCCCGCTGGAGGGCCGCAGGCTCGTCGAGAACGGCTTCGCCTTCGGCATGGTCGTCCAGCACGAGCAGCAGCACGACGAGACCATGCTGGCCACGCACCAGTTGCGCGTCGGCGCCCCGGTGCTCGACGCGCCGCCACCACCACCCGGCGGCCCGGTCGGCCCGGACGAGGTGCTGGTGCCCGGCGGCCCGTTCACCATGGGCACCTCCACCGAGGCGTGGGCGCTGGACAACGAGCGGCCCGCGCACCAGGCGGTCACCGACCCGTTCTTCATCGACACCACCCCGGTCACCAACGGCGCCTACCTGGAGTTCGTCGCCGACGGCGGCTACGACGACCCGCGCTGGTGGAGCGAGGCCGGGTGGGCGCACGTGCGGAAGGCGGGCCTGGTCGCGCCGCGCTTCTGGGAGCGCCAGGGCGACCGGTGGTACCGCACCGCGTTCGGCGTCACCGCGCCGCTCGACCCGCGGCAACCCGTCGTGCACGTCTGCTTCCACGAGGCCGCGGCCTACGCGAAGTGGGCGGGCAAGAGGTTGCCGACCGAGGTGGAGTGGGAGAAGGCGGCCCGGTTCGACCCGGCGACCGGGCGGTCCCGGCGCTACCCGTGGGGCGACGAGGAGCCGACCGAGCGGCACGCCAACCTCGGCCAGCGGCACCTGTCGCCCGCGCCGGTCGGCGCGTACCCGGCGGGTGCCTCGCCGCTGGGCGTGCACCAGCTGATCGGTGACGTGTGGGAGTGGACCAGCTCGGACTTCCACGGCTACACCGGCTTCGAGGTGTTCCCGTACGCCGAGTACTCCCAGGTGTTCTTCGGGCCGGAGTACAAGGTGCTCCGCGGCGGGTCGTTCGGCAGCGACCAGGCGGCGGTGCGGGCCACGTTCCGCAACTGGGACTACCCCATCCGGCGGCAGATCTTCGCGGGCTTCCGCTGCGCGCGGGACGCGAAGAGGGAAGAGCTGACCTGACGGTGTGCCGCCACCTGGGTTACCTGGGCCCCGCCGTGCCCATCGCCGCCCTGCTGCACGACCCGCCGCACTCGCTGGAGCGGCAGTCGTACGCGCCGGGCGACATGCGCGGCGGCGGCACGGTCAACGTGGACGGCTACGGCGTGGGCTGGTACCCCGCGCCGGGCGGCCCGGCGGTGCGCTACCGCCGGGCGGGCACCCTCTGGTCGGACGAGAACCTGGCGCAGCTGAGCCGGGTCGTGGTGTCGGGCGCGGTGCTGGCCGCGGTCCGGTCGGCCACGGTCGGCATGCCCGTGGTGGAGACCGCGTGCGCGCCGTTCACCGACGGGCGGTGGCTGTTCAGCCACAACGGTCGGATCACCGGCTGGCCGGGGTCCGTGGTGGACGTCGCGGCCGCGCTGCCCACGGCGGCGCTGCTGACCCTCGATGCGCCGACGGACTCGGCCCTGCTGTGGGCGCTGGTGCGGTCGCGGCTCGACGCGGGCGCCGCGCCCGGCGCGGCGCTGGCCGACGTGGTGTCCGAAGTGGCCGCCGCCGCACCCGGCTCGCGGCTGAACCTCCTGCTCACCGACGGGACCGTGCTGGCCGGCACGACGTGGACCCACTCGCTGTGGGTGCGCGCGGGCGACGGCGCGGTGACGCTGGCCTCCGAGCCGCTGGACCCCGGCCCGGGGTGGCGGGAACTGCCCGACGGGCACGTGGTGGTCGCCGACGTGTCCTCAGTGGACGTGAAACGGATTGGACGAGGATGACCGAGCCTGTGCTGGACGTGCACCTGACGCCCGAGGACGCGGCGCTGGCGCTGCGGGCCGAGGCCAGGGCGGGGTTGACCGCACGGCCGAAGTGGCTGTCGCCGAAGTGGTTCTACGACGCGGTCGGCAGCGAGCTGTTCGAGGACATCACCCGGTTGCCGGAGTACTACCCGACGCGGGCCGAGCGGGAGATCCTGGTCGCGCGGGCGGCGCAGGTCGCCCGGACCACCGGCGCGCGCGCCCTGGTCGAGCTGGGCTCCGGGTCGTCGGAGAAGACCCGGCTGCTGCTCACCGCCCTGCGCGAGCACGGCACGCTGGAGGAGTTCGTGCCGCTGGACGTGTCGCCGTCGGCGCTGACCGAGGCGGCGCGGGCCATCGTGGCCGATTACGAAGGACTGCGCGTGCACGGCGTGGTCGGTGACTTCACGGAGCACCTGGGCCTGCTGCCCGGCGCGCCGCCGCGGTTGGTGGCGTTCCTGGGCGGGACGATCGGCAACCTGATCCCGGAGGAGCGCGACAAGTTCCTCACCTCGGTGCGGGACGTGCTGGGCGCGGGGGAGTGGCTGCTGCTCGGCACGGACCTGGTCAAGGACCCCGACGTGCTGGTCCGCGCCTACGACGACGCGCAGGGGGTGACCGCGGAGTTCAACCGCAACGTGCTGCGGGTGGTCGACCGGGAGCTGGGGGCGGACTTCGACCCGGACGACTTCGCGCACGTGGCGCTGTGGAACGCGGAGGAGGAGTGGATCGAGATGCGGTTGCGGGCGGTGCGGCCGGTGCGGGCGCACGTGGCCGCGCTGGGGCTGGACGTGGAGTTCGCGGAGGGGGAGGAGCTGCGGACGGAGGTGTCGGCGAAGTTCCGGCGGGAGGGGGTGGAGCGGGAGCTGGTGGCGGCGGGGTTCGAGCTGTGCGAGTGGTGGACTGATTCGGAGGGGCGGTTCGCGCTGTCGCTGGCCCGGGCGGTGGGGTAGGGCGGTGGAGTAGGGCGGGGAAGCAGGGCCGTGGCACGGGGCGGAGGTCCGGTGCCCCCGGGTTGTCGGGGGCACCGGGCCGCGCCTGCTGGGCCGCGCGTGCTGGGTCGCGTCTGCTGGGCCGCGTCTGCCGGGCCGCGTCTGCCGGGCGGTGACCGCCGGGCGGTGACCGCCGGCTCTCGCTCCACTGCCCGACTTCGGGCTGCCGCACCCCCGCACCTCACTCCCCACACCTCACTCCTCGAACCTCACCCCCCGCCGAAGGCGCATCCCCGCGCGCGGTCCGGGCGGGACAGCACGTCGGTGTTGTCCACGACCTGGTCGACCGCCCCGACCAGCGGCAGCGCGGCCACCTCGGGGTCCGTGACCGCCGCGGCCAGGGCCCGGCTGAACCGGTCCGCCCGCAGCACCCGGAACGGCCGGTCGTGGAACGGCCGGGTGGTCGGATCGACCGGCTCGGCCAGCCCCAGGCCGTTGCACACCCGCGCGACGTGCTCGTACGCCACCGCCAGGTGCTCCTCCCGGCTCCGCCAGTCCCCGGCCGCCAGCACCGCCCGCAGCACCGGCACCAGGTCGGCGTACCGGGCGAACGCGCTGCCCAGCCACTTCGAGTACGGCGGGTAGCGGCGGTCCAGGAGCAGGCGCAGCCGCATGAGGTCGCGCACCAGCCGGGCCGCCACCACGGCCGACCCGAGCTCGTCGCCGACCTCGCCGCACCGCCCGACGAACGCCTCCTCCTGCGAGATCCGCAGCCACTGGCAGGCCAGCACGTGCCGCCACACGTCGTCCGGGTACCAGCGCAGCGCCGCCCGCGCCGGTTCGAGCCGGCCGAGCCCGTCGTGGAACACCTCGCCGGCCGTGACCTCCAGCAGCCGCTGGGTGGGCGTGGCGAGCCAGTCCCGGGTGGTGGCGCCCGCGCGCGGGTCGAAGCCGAGCCGCCGGTCGAACCAGGTGCCCAGGTCGGTGACCTCGACGCGGTGCGCCACCGGCCCGTCGGTGGGCGTCATGACGGCGCTCGCGCCGTCCCCGCCGCCCGCGAAGTGCGTCGGCCACCCCAGGAAGGTCTTGGGCAGGCGCTCGGACAGCACCTCCCGGATCTCGTCGGCGCGGGGGTCGTCGGGGTCCAGGAACAGCTGGAGCCGCGGGCCCCACTCGTGGTCGGCCGACCGCGCGGTGTCGAAGCCCAGGACCTCCGAACCCTCGCCGATCCGGGCCGCGCTGTGCGGCACGGGACCGAAGTGCTCGTGGACCAGCGGTTCGACCGCCTCCCGGTAGAACCGCCCGGCGAGTTCCAGGCCCGGCAAGAACCGTTCGGCGGTCACGAATCCTCCGTTCTGCGGGTGTTGCTCGACACGATCGAGTGAAAGCCTCGCGCGATGGCGTCGCAACTGCCACTGAGAGCGACGCCGGTCGAAGCGAGGGAGCGCTACCCCATGCAACTCCGATCCAGAGCGCTGGTTCTGGCCCTGGCCGCGGGCACCGCGGTGTCGGGCCTGGTCGGAACCGGTCCCGCCGTCGCCCAGGAAGCGCAGGGCGCCACCCCCATCCAGTGGTCCGCCTGCCCGGCCGACGTGCTGGCCGAGATCCCCGCGGCGGAGCGGACCAAGGTCAGCTGCGCCAACCACCCGGTCCCCCTGGACCACCGCAAGCCCAACGGCGCGAAGATCACCATCGCGGTGATGAAGCGGCCGGCCGACGACCAGGCCAACAAGATCGGCTCGCTGTTCATCAACCCCGGCGGCCCCGGCGGTGCCGGCCTGATCTACTCCGCCTACGGCTCCTCGTTCTTCCAGCCGGAGGTCATGAAGCGGTTCGACCTGATCGGGTTCGACCCGCGCGGCGTGGCGCGCAGCTCGCCGCTGCGCTGCTTCCAGACCCTGGAGGAGGCCGACGAGATCTTCGGGCGCATGTCGGCGATCCCGCTGACCCGCACCGAGATCCGCGACACCATGGTCGCCACCGAGGACTACACCGACGCGTGCGCGCGCAACGCCGGCCCGCTGCTCCAGCACATGTCCACCGAGGCCGTGGTCCGCGACCTCGACCTGCTGCGGCAGGGCGTGGGCGACCGGCAGCTGAACTTCGTCGGCTTCTCCTACGGCACCCTGATCGGCGCCACCTACGCCAACATCTTCCCGTCGCGGTCCCGCGCGCTGGTGATCGACGGCAACGTCGACCCGGCGCTGCGCACCTCCAACGGCGCCGAGTACGACCGGCAGCGCGCGCAGGGCTTCGAGCTGGCGCTGGACGCCTTCCTCAAGCGCTGCGACGCCGAGGGCGACAAGTGCGCCTACAGCGAGGGCGACCCGCGGGCGAAGTTCGACGAGGTGCGCGACAGCCTGCGCGCCGAGCCGGTCACGCTCCCGTCCGGCCAGGTCGTGACCTACGACGGCTACGTCGGCCGGGTGGCCAGCGACCTGTACGCGCCGACCCGCTTCAAGGCCCTGGCCACGTGGCTCCAGAGCATCTACGCGGTGCTGCACCCGTCCGCGGCGTCGTTCTCGGTGCAGGAGCAGGCCGTCGAACCGCCGCTGGCGAACAAGGGCGGTCTGGCCGACGTCCGCGCGGGCGTCGTCAGCGCGGACACCCCGTACGAGTTCGACGATTCCTACTACGGTGTGAACTGCACCGACAAGCCGTTCCTGCACGTGCCCGCGCTGTACCCGGTGCTGGCCGCCGCGTGGGAGCGGGAGTCGCCGACGTTCGGCCGCTACCAGGCGACCTCCGACCTGCTGACCTGCGCGTCGTGGCCGGTGTCGCGGCCCGACCGCTACGCGGGCCCGTGGGGCAAGCGCACGCCGAACCCGGTCGTCGTGGTGGGCAACTACTACGACCCGGCCACGCAGTACAAGTTCGCCCAGCGCATGGCCCGCCAGCTGGGCAACGCGCGGCTGGTCAGCGTGGACGCGTTCGGGCACTGCATCCTCGGTGACAGCGCGGGCGTGGACACCCTGGTGACCGACTACCTGGTCAACCTCAAGGCCCCGGCCAACGGCCAGGTCTTCCAGCCCAACGCCCAACCGTTCTAGTGGCCGCGGGTGCGGCCGTCGCCAGCGCGACGGCCGCACCCGCCACCAGCACCACCGCGACCGGCGGGTGCCACGGGCCCAGCCGCAGTGGCGGGCCCCCGAACCACAGCCCCGGGTCCGGCACCGGCCAGAGCAGGACCCGGGCGGCGCCGGCGTACGCGGCGGCGGAGAGCAGCACCACCAGGTCCCGGCACCAGCACCCCCACGCGACCAGCGCCAGCACGACGGCGGCGACGAGGAGCAGGTCACCGCCGCCGGTCAGCGCCGTCGCCGTCCCCTCGGTCCGGCTCATCGGCACGCCGGTGAGCACGGTGACCACCGCGATCCGCTCGTCGGACGGCGCGGGGACGTACGGGTTGACGGGCGCGGGGGCGTACGGGTTGACGGGCGCGGGGGCGTACGGGTTGACGGGCGCGGGGGCGTACGGGTCGGGCGGGACCAGGGAGATGACCGCGTTGCCGGACGGAGGCGCGAACGCGGTCCCGGGCAGTGCGGTGGGCGGGGTGCCGGGCGGCACCTCCGGGGTCCCGGGGTGCCACAGCGACCACACCACCAGCCCGGTCCCGAGCAGCAGCAGCGGGTACCACGCGCCCGGCCGGCGGACGTGCAGGTCGTACCCTGCCGCCACGCCCGCGGCGAGCAGCAGCACCAGCGCCTCCGGGTACCACAGCAGGCCCACCGCCCCGGCCACGCCCAGCACGTGCCACGGCCGCCACCGCCACGACCGCGCGTGGGCGACCGCCGCGCCCGCGACGATCACCAGCTCCGGCAGCGGCCCGACGTGCGGCGTGGCGCGCAGCGCCCAGTACTGGTCCTGGGACAGGAACCCCACCCCCGGCTCGGCGGTGGCGGGCGCCAGGTACCAGACGGCGGCCAGGTAGGCCGGCGCGGTCACCGCGACCACCCCGCTGCGCGCCCGCCACGCCCACCAGCCCAGGCCGAGCGCGAGGGCCAGGCCCGCCAGGAACCGGCCGGTGGCGAACCCGGCCGCCGCGTTCCCGACCAGCTCACCGCCCGCGAGCACCGCGGTGACCGCGAGGGAACCGGTCGCCAGCAGCGGGAACCACTCGCCGGGGTGCGCGGCATGCGCTTTCCAGGCCGCGAGCAGCAGGCCCACGACCACGAGCGGGAACGCCTCACCGAACCGCGGGCCGTGCTCCCACAGCGGCAGCACCAGCCCCGACACCACCAGAAAAGCCCACATGACTACCCCCGGTGGCACCTTAGCGCCCCCGCGAGTCGAACCCCCAGACCCCGCGTGTCCTCCACTCAGACCCCGCGTGTCCTCCGCTCAGGCACGACGAGTCCTCCACCCAGGCACGGCGAGTCCTCCACTCAGGCACCCCCCGAACAGCGCGAGGGGCCGCCCCGCGAGCGGAACGGCCCCTCTTGCTGCACCCCGCTCAAATCCTGCCCGTACCGGCTCCTCGTGTCACCAGGGTTTTCACGTCGCCCGGACCGTCCACTGTGTACTGGTAGTACCGCGCCGGGTCCTCGACCCCGCTGGACCCGCCGATGTCGGGCGAACCGGACTCGCCCACGTACACGTTGTTCCGCTCGACGATGTTCCCCCTGGGCCCCGAGTAGCTGTTGGTCATGGGCTCCTCGACGTCCTCGAAGTAGTTGCCCTCGACCCAGCACCCGGACCGGGCCTGGCACGCCACGCCCGTGTCGCTGTTGTCGAAGTAGTAGTTGTTGAACACGTGCACCGGGTTGCCGAACCGCACGCGCGGGTTGCGCTGCGGCGTCTTGTCGAACCAGTTGTGGTGGTAGGTGACCTTCAGGTACCCGGTGTCCTGGGCGCCGTTCTTGTCGTCGTGCCCGAGGAGCATGTTCTTGGTGTGGTGGTGGGTGTGGTTCCACGACACGGTGACGTAGCTCGACCCGCGCTTGATGTCGATCAGGCCGTCGTAGCCGGAGGCCAGGTCGTTGTGGTCGATCCAGACGTGGTGGCTGAACATCTGCACGTTGATCGAGTCGTCGCTGGCGTTGCGGAACACCATGTTGCGGATGATCACGTTGTGCACGGCGTCCGCCGGCGGCGTGGTGGCGCCGCTGACCGGCAGGCCGACGTTCAGGCCGCCGCCGGTGATGCCCGAGGACGCGCCCACGCCGGTGATCGTCTTGTCGGACGACACGTCGTACATGCCGGCGGGCAGCGTGATCAGGCCCTGGACGCGGACCACGCGCGGGCCGGCGGCCTTGATGTTGGCGATGAAGTCGTCGGCGTTGGTGACGGTGACCTCGGGGCCGCCCGCGCCGCCGGTGGTGCCGTTCTGGCCGAGGGCGTTGACCGAGGCGAAGCCGACGGGCGAGTCGGCCGCGGCCGCGACGGGCGCGGCCGCGACGGGCGCGGTGACCGCGGCGGTGACCCCGCCGATGAGCGTCGCGGCGAGCGCGAACGCAGGTGTTCTCCTCACGAAGTCCTCCGTTGGACGTGGCCGACGCCGGCGTCGGCGGTACGTGGTCGGGGAACGCGTGCGGCGGTGTTCCGATGATGGGGGGCGGGGGGACGGGGAAGTCAAAACAATTCACATATGTGGCTTTGTTCGACGGTTTCGACGGATTTCGATCCGGTCGTCCGACGGTTCACGCATGTGTTTTCGGGCATTCCGGGCGGCGTGGTATCGGAGTGGCGAATGGTCGCGCCGACCCGGCCGTACCGGTCAAGGCGGGGGTCGTGCGGTCGGGACGGGTGCGGTAAATGGTTCATGGCGCTTTCCGCTGCCCGGCGCGACACTGGTCCGATGGGGTGGGTGTCGCCCGGGTGGGAAGCGCGCAATCGGGTTCGCGGTGAGGTGCGTGGACCCGTGGTGCAGGCCGGATCGATCCATCAGGTCTCGGTGGGTGCGTCGAGTGGTTGGGTGCCGTCGGTGGTGCCGCGCCAGTTGCCGTTGGCCGTGCCGGACTTCACCGGGCGAGCCGAGCAGTTGGCGTTCCTGGACGCGCTGCTCGACCGGCCCCGCGACACCGGGACGGTGGTGATCTCCGCGGTGGACGGCGCGGGCGGGGTCGGCAAGACGGCCTTGGCCGTGCACTGGGCGCGGCGGGTGGAGCACCGCTTCCCGGACGGGACGCTGTTCGTGAACCTGCGGGGGTACGGGCCCGGTGAGGCTCTTTCACCGAGCGAGGTGCTGGAGGCGTTCCTCGGGGCGCTGGGTGTTCCGCCCGACGTGATCCCGGCCGGGGTGGAGGCGCAGTCGGCGCTGTACCGGTCGGTGCTGACCGGTCGGCGCGTGCTGGTCGTGCTGGACAACGCCAACGCCACCACGCAAGTCCGGCCGTTGCTGCCGGGGAGCCCGGGGTGCCTGGTCGTGGTGACCAGTCGCGCCTCGCTGACCGGGTTGGTGGTGGGGGTTTCGGCGCGGCGGCTGCCGCTGGACCTGTTGACGCCCGGTGAAGCGGTGGACCTGCTCAGAGGTCTGCTCGGGCCCGAACGCGTGGCGGCCGACCCCGGAGCGGCCGAGGAGTTGGTGCGGTTGTGCGCGCGGTTGCCGCTGGCCCTGCGCATCGCCGCTGCCCGGGTGAGCGACCCGCGCTCGTCGATCGCGGGCTTGGTCGCCGACCTCGCGGACGGCCGTGATCGCCTCGACCTGCTCAGCGTGCCGGACGATCACGAGTTGACGCTGCGCGCGGTGTTCGACGGGTCCTACCACCGACTGCTGCCCGAGCAAGCCCGCCTGTTCCGGCTGTTCGGCCTTCATCCTGGTGCAGACCTGGGAATACACGCGGCAGCGGCCCTCGCCGACGTGGACCTCCGCACCGTGCGCCGACTGCTGGAAGCGCTCGTTGACGCACACCTCGTGGAGGAAGTCGGCCGGGACCGCTATCGATGTCACGATCTGCTGCGGTCGTACGCCGCCGATCGCGCCGAGAGCGACGGTGAAGTCCGTCGACAGGCCGGGACGAGGCTGATCGAGTGGTACGCCCACCACGCGCTCAAAGCCGCTGCCGAGAGAAATGCCGCGACGATCGCGGATCACCGCGACCAGATCCCGCCCCTCGGCTCATCGGGAATCCACTTCACCGGGCTGGAGGACGCGGCCGCGTGGTGGGATGCGGAGTTGCCGAACCTGGTTCCAGTCGTCCGCTGGGCGGCGACCGACTTCGACTTGCCGGTGCTCGCCAGGCTGATCGCCCTGGGTTCCTGGTACCAGTTCTACCTGCGCGGTCAGTGGACCGAAGCCCTGGACGTCAACGAGTGGGCGCTGACCGCCGCGAGGCGCGCGAGAGACGAAGCCATGGAGGCGGACGTGCTCAACAGCCTGGCCGACATGTACTCCGTACTGCCCGACCAGCGTTGGGAGGACGCCGAGAGAATGGCAGAACGAGCGGCCCGACTGGCTCGCCGTTCGGACGACCGGAGAGCAGCGGCCTTTGCGCTCAACACGCTTGCGCTGGTGAACATGGCGCGGCACCGCTATCAGGAAGCCGTGGATCTGTTGTTGCGGGCCCGACCGCTCAGTGCCGGGCTGCAGCGCGGCAGGTTCGCAGGTGTGATCGAAGGCAATCTGAGCCGCGCCTACACCGGGATGGGGGATTACGAGTCGGCCATCCGCCACGCGGATCACGAAGATGCCCTCCGCCGATCAGCCGGCGACCACGGAGGCATTTTGACCGTTCCCGTGCACCTGGTGATGGCCTTGCAGGGACAGGGCAGGCACGACGACGTCATCCGGCTCTGCGAAAAGGTGCTCGACGGGGACGAGTTCGACGAAAGGCACGGCGGGCCGGCCGACATCGCCAGGTTCTTCGACCTCTTCGGCCTCTCCTTGCGCGAAGTCGGCGACGTCGCCGGCGCCGAGCGGTGTTGGCGGCGAGCACTGGTGGGTTACGAAGCCTTCAACCTCCGCAGAGCCGCCGAGGTGCGCGCTCGCCTGGCGGAGCTATCCCCCTGAACAACGGCGGAGGGCCGCCCACCAACAGGTGAACGGCCCTCCGAACCCCGACAGCTCAGCTGCGCACCATCTTGCGCAGCACGTACTGCATGATGCCGCCGTTGCGGTAGTAGTCGGCCTCGCCGGGCGTGTCGATGCGGACCACCGCGTCGAACTCGACCTTCGACCCGTCCTCCTTGGTGGCGACCACGTGCACCGTGCGGGGCGTCTCGCCCTCGTTGAGCTTGGTGACGCCGGTGAACCCGTAGGTCTCCGTGCCGTCCAGGCCGAGGGACGCGGCGTTCTCGCCCGCCGGGAACTGCAGCGGCAGGACGCCCATGCCGATGAGGTTGGAGCGGTGGATGCGCTCGAACGACTCGGCGATCACGACGCGCACGCCGAGCAGCGACGTGCCCTTCGCGGCCCAGTCGCGGGACGAGCCGGAGCCGTACTCCTTGCCCGCCAGCACGACCAGCGGGACGCCCGCCTCGGCGTAGGCGACCGACGCGTCGTAGATCGTGGTCTGCTCGCCGCCCGCCAGGAAGTTGCGGGTGAAGCCGCCCTGGACGTCGTCCAGCAGCAGGTTCCGCAGGCGGATGTTGGCGAACGTGCCCCGGATCATCACCTCGTGGTTGCCGCGCCGCGACCCGTACGAGTTGAAGTCCTTGCGCTCCACGCCGTGCTCGGTGAGGTACCTGCCCGCGGGCGAGTCGGCCTTGATGGCACCGGCCGGGGAGATGTGGTCGGTGGTCACCGAGTCGCCGAGCAGCGCGAGCACGCGCGCACCGTCGATGTCGGTCACCGGGGCCGGCTCCATCTGCATGCCCTCGAAGTACGGGGGCTTGCGCACGTAGGTGGACTCGGCGTCCCACTCGAACGTGTTGCCGGTCGGCGTGGGCAGCGACTGCCAGCGCTGGTCGCCCGCGAACACGTCCGCGTAGCCCTTGGTGAAGCCCTCCGCCGAGATGGAGGAGGCGACCACGTCGGCGATCTCCTGCGGCGACGGCCAGATGTCCGACAGGTACACCGGGTTGCCGTCACCGTCGGTGCCCAGCGGCTCGGTGGTGATGTCCTTGTCCATCGTGCCGGCCAGCGCGTAGGCCACCACCAGCGGCGGGGACGCCAGGTAGTTCATCTTGACGTCGGGGTTGATCCGGCCCTCGAAGTTCCGGTTGCCCGACAGCACCGACACCACGGCCAGGTCGCCCTGGTTGACGCCCGCGGAGATGTCCTCGTGCAGCGGGCCGGAGTTGCCGATGCAGGTGGTGCAGCCGTAGCCGACCAGGTGGAAGCCCAGCTTCTCCAGGTACGGCAGCAGGCCCGCGCGCTCGTAGTAGTCCATGACCACCTTGGAGCCCGGCGCCAGGGTGGTCTTCACCCACGGCTTGCGCTCCAGGCCCCGCTCCACGGCCTTCTTGGCCAGCAGCGCCGCGCCGATCATCACCGACGGGTTGGACGTGTTGGTGCACGAGGTGATCGCGGCGATCGCGACCGCGCCGTGGTCCAGCTCGAACTCGGCGCCGTCCACGGACACCTTGACCGGGTTGGACGGGCGGCCCTCGCTGCCCTCGGCGGCCGAGTGGAACACCCGCGGCGCGCCGCCCGCGTCGCCGTCGGCCACCGCGATCGGGTCGCTGGCCGGGAACGTCTCCTCCACGGCCTCGTCCACGTTGGACTTGGTGCCGTCCTCGGTGTTCGTGACGTAGGAGCCCAGCGCCTGGCGGAACGCCTCCTTGGCGCTGGCCAGCTCGATGCGGTCCTGCGGGCGCTTCGGGCCGGCGATCGACGGCACGACGGTCGACAGGTCCAGCTCCAGGTGCTCGGAGTAGACCGGCTCGGCCGCCGGGTCGTGCCACAGGCCCTGCTCCTTGGCGTAAGCCTCGACCAGCGCGAGCTGCTCGGCCGAGCGGCCGGTCAGCTTCAGGTAGTCGATGGTCTCGCCGTCGATCGGGAAGATCGCGCAGGTGGAGCCGAACTCGGGGCTCATGTTGCCGATGGTGGCGCGGTTGGCCAGCGGCACCGCGCCCACGCCCGAGCCGTAGAACTCGACGAACTTGCCGACCACGCCGTGCTTGCGCAGCATCTCGGTGATGGTCAGCACGAGGTCGGTGGCGGTCGCGCCGGCGGGCAGCTCGCCGTGCAGCTTGAAGCCGACCACGCGCGGGATCAGCATCGACACCGGCTGGCCGAGCATCGCGGCCTCGGCCTCGATGCCGCCGACGCCCCAGCCGAGCACGCCGATGCCGTTGACCATCGTGGTGTGGGAGTCGGTGCCGACCAGGGTGTCGGGGTACGCCTGCCCGTTGCGCACCATGACCACGCGCGCCAGGTGCTCGATGTTCACCTGGTGGACGATGCCGGTGCCGGGCGGCACGACCTTGAACTCGTCGAACGCGGTCTGGCCCCAGCGCAGGAACTGGTAGCGCTCCTTGTTGCGCTCGTACTCCAGGTCCACGTTCAGCTCGAACGCGTCCGGCCGGCCGAACACGTCGGCGATCACCGAGTGGTCGATGACCAGCTCGGCGGGCGCCAGCGGGTTGACCTTCGCCGGGTCGCCGCCGAGCTGGGTGACGGCCTCCCGCATGGTGGCCAGGTCGACCACGCAGGGCACGCCGGTGAAGTCCTGCATCACCACGCGGGCGGGGGTGAACTGGATCTCGGTGTTCGGCTCGGCCGACGGATCCCAGCCGCCCAGCGCGCGCACGTGGTCGGCGGTGATGTTCGCGCCGTCCTCGGTCCGCAGCAGGTTCTCCAGCAGGATCTTCAAGCTGTACGGCAGGCGCTCGGCGCCCTCGACCGCGCTCAGCCGGTACACCTCGTACGAGGCGTCGCCGACGGTGAGCGTGCCGCGGGCGCCGAAGCTGTCCTTGCTCGCTGGTGCAGTCACGTGAAACTCCATCTGGTGACGCGCAAAGTCGGTATCGGGAACTTCTGCTGAGTCTCCCGCACCCGTCGGTGCGGTGCCCTCCCACCCCAAACAGTACGCGTGTCCTGTATAAACCTTCAACCGGGCCCCACCTCGGTCCGGGCATCATCACACCCGTGGTGCGTCTTGATCGAATCGGCAAGCGCTACGGGCGCGGCCCCTGGGTGCTGCGCGACCTCTCGCTGGACGTCCCGCGCGGCGAGGTGGTGGTGCTGCGGGGCGGCAACGGATCGGGCAAGTCCACCCTCCTGCGCGTCGCCGCGGGCGTCACCGCGCCCACCACCGGCCGCGTCACCCGCGGCGCGTCGGTCGGGTACGCGCCCGAGCGGTTCCCGACCGGGGTCCGGCTGTCCGCCCGCGACTACCTGCGCCGGCTGGCCGCGGTGCGGGGCGTGCCGGCGCGGTGGGACCTGGTCGAGGCGCTGAACTTCGCGGGCGACCCGGACGCGCCGATGGCCACCCTGTCCAAGGGCAACGCGCAGAAGGTCGCGCTGGTCCAGGCGCTCCAGGCGACCGACCTGCTGGTGCTCGACGAGCCGTGGGCCGGGCTGGACGCGGCGACCGGCGCCGTGCTGGGCGAGCTGGTGACCTCGGCCGGGGCGGCCGTGCTGCTCACCGACCACCACGGGCACGAGCTGCCGGGGGCGCGGGAGGTGCACCTGGGCGAGGCGCGCGGTGGGGTCGTGGTGATCGAGCTGGACCGGGTGGGGGAGGCGTTTTCGCTGATCGAGGCGTTGGAGGGGGTCAGCTCGGTGCGGTCGGTCGGTAGCGGGGCGCGGGTCGAGGTGCGGGTCGGGCACAGCGACGGGGTGCTGGTCGAGGCGCTGCGGCTGGGGTGCTCGGTGCGGAGCGTGCGGTCGTGAGGGGGCCGGGAGCGGGGCGTGCGGCGGCGGGGCGTGCGGCGGGCTGTGCGGCGGCGGGCTGTGCGGCGGCGCGGCGTGCGGCGGCGGGGCGTGCGGCGGCGCGGCGTGCGGCGGCGGGCTGTGCGGCGGCGCGGCGTGCGGCGGCGGGGCGGGTGCGGTCGTGAGGGCGCTGGTCGGCTACCTGCTGGCGGACGTGCTGCGCACCCAGCGCTGGCTGCCGCCCCTCCTGCTGTTCGCGGCCGTGCTGGGCATGCTCTACGCCTCCGACGCGGGCCCGCCGCTGTCGGCCTACGCGGGCGCGTGCGTGCTGCTCGTCCCGGTGTCGGCCTGGCTGTCGATCGTGATCACCGGTGCCGAGGACCCCGTCCGCCGGGCGGTCACCGCGACCGCCGCGGGCTCCTGGTGGCGGGTCCACGCGGCCGTCACCGCGCTGTCCGCCGCGGCCGCGCTGGCGCTCGCCCTGGTCGCGGCCCTGGTGCCGGTGGTGACGCAGCCGCGCCCGTACCCGCCGGGCGTGGTGGCCCAGGGGTTCGGCGGGCTCGCGGTGTGCGCGCTGGTCGGCGTCGGCATCGGGGTGCTGTGCGGCCGCCCGGTGGTCGACCGCCCGGGCTGGTCCGCGCTCGCCGCGGCCGGCCTGGTGGTGCTGCCGCTCCTGCTCGGCCGGACCCCGCCGGTCGGCAACGTGCTGTGGTCGCTGTCCCACGGCGACGGCGTGCCGGCCGCCCTGCTGGTGTCCGGGGTGTCCGCCGTGCTGCTCGTGGTCGGCGCGACCTGGCTCGCGACGGCACTCGGCCCCCGCCGCGGGTGAGACCGCGACGGGGGCCGGGGCCGGGGACCTACCTGATGGCGTCGATCAGCTCGTCGACGTCCTTGGCCTCCAGCCCGCGCAGCAGCGTCAGGTACAGCTCGCTGTAGGTGCGGAACGGGCTGACGTACCACTTGCCGTCCACCTCGGTGGCGACCACGCCGATGCCGTCCTTGAGCACCCGCGAGCCGACCCGGGCGATCACGTCCACGGCCGCGGCCGGGATGTCGCGCCCGCCCTGCTGCTCGACCAGCTCGGCGATCTCGTCCGCGCAGAGCCGCTGCGTCTGCCCCTCGGCCTTGGCCGTGTAGCAGTCGCCGTCGCGGGTGATCTCGCCCTGCTCGCCGTCGACCTCCAGCACCAGCTTGCGGATGGTCAGCTGCTTGCCGCCGGTGACGTCCTTCGAGTCGGTCTCCAGGGAGATCAGCTTCGCGTCGGTGGCGGGCACCTCGCCGACCTGGTCCAGGATCACCGGGCCGACGTCCTGGAGCACGCCCATCTCGTCCGGCGGCAGCAGCGCGATGACGCCCCTGATGTCACCGTCGAGGGCCTTCTCCACGATCTGCTTGGCGGCGTCCTCGGCCGAGCCCGCGCCGGCCGGCGCGATGCCCTGCGCGGGCCACTCCAGGTCCTCCTCCTCCAGCGCGACGTTCGCGATGGTGTAGAAGATGCTCGGGTACCACTCGTCGTCGACCTTGATCGTGGCGATGCCGATCGGCTTGCCGTCGCGCTCGGCCTTGACCTCGGCGAAGTCGATCGTCTCGGTCTGCGGCTCGGCCTTGGCGAAGTCGGCGCCCAGCGCGTCGACCAGCTTGTCGGTCAGCGGGATCTTCTTGGCGTCCGAGGTGACCGTCAGCTTGCCCTCGACCACCTTGTTGATGGTCAGGTGGTCGTTGACCCGCACGGCCGCGGCGTCGTCGAACTTGACGCCCTCGACCTTCATCTCCAGGCCGGTCATCTTGTTCGGGTCGGCGTCGGACTTGAAGATGCCCAGCCGCTTGGCCTCGGAGGTGCTGGCCTCCAGGTAGTCCTTGATCAGCGTCGCCTCGGCGGGCGCCAGGCCGTTGGCGATGCCCAGGACGTCACCGCTGGTCAGGCCGTTGAGCAGGTTGTTGGCCGCGGCCGACGGGCTCTCCGCGCCGGCCTGGGTGCCGGAGCTGCGCAGCGCCCACACCGTGGCGACCGTGCCCGCGGCCAGCGCGAGGACGGCGACGACCGCGGTGACCACCAGGCCGGTGCGCTTCTTCTTCGGCGGCTCACCGCCGACGTAGCCGATCGGCGGCTGGCCGTACTGCTGGCCGTACTGCTGCTGGGGGAACCCCTGCTGCGGGTAGCCCTGCTGCGGGAACCCCTGCGGGGGCTGGCCCTGCTGCGGGTAGCCCTGCTGCGGGTGGCCCTGAGGGCCGGTCTGCGGGTAGCCGCCCTGCTGGGGCTGCCCGTAAGGGTTCTGCTGCGGTTGCCACTCGCCGCCGTTACCCGGGTAGGTCACGGTCTTCCTCCTGGACTGCTGAACGCGGTGCGGGTCTTCGCGGTGAGCACGGTGATCGCCCCCGCGATCCCCAGCACGGCACCACCGAGGGTCACCACCGGTCCGACCGCGCTGATCCCGACCGGTGATCCCTCGTCACCCCCTTGGACGGCGGCAAGTGCCGCCACCGTTCCCGCGATCGTGCCAAACAGCAGGGCCAGGCAGGCGGCGATTCGGGGAAATCGGAGCACCCACAGCGCCGTGCAGCACACGGCCAGCGGGGTCAGGCCGACCCAGATGCCGCGCACCACCTCGCCGTCCACCCCGTCCAACCCGGCAAGACCACGGAGCGCGAGCACCTCGTAACTGCTCCGCCGCACCGATCCGGACCGCAGCCAGGGCAGGAACGTCCCCGCCACCGCTGTGATCAGGCCGACAACCGCCACGACCGCACCCACCCACGTCCTGCGCACGCGGACATGCTCGCAGGCGTGTGGGACGGTGGGGGCATGAGTGCTCGGGACGTGATGGCCGTCGCCCGGCGGATCACCGTGCTCACCGGGGCCGGCGTGTCGGCGGCATCGGGCGTGCACCGCTTCGCCCCGCCCGTGGTCGGGCGTGGGGTGGGTGGGCGCGAGGCGGGCGGTCACGAGGCGGATGGGGCGGCCGTGGCGTGGCGGTCCTGGCTGGACGATCCGATGTGGACCGCCGAGCCCAACGCCGCGCACCGGGCGCTGGCCGAGCTGGAGCGCGCCGGCCGGGTGCGGGCGCTGCTGACCCAGAACGTGGACGGGCTGCACCAGCGGGCCGGGTCGTCGGCGGTGGAGCTGCACGGGTCGGCGGCGCGGGTGGTCTGCGTCGACTGCGGTGCGGGCGCCGCGACGAGCTGGGCGCTGGCCGAGGTGCGCGCCGGGGCCGGCGAACCGCGGTGCCCGCTGTGCGGCGGGGCGCTGCGGCCCGCGACGGTGGCGTTCGGCGAGCCGCTGGCGGACGACGTGCTGCGGGTGGCGCGCGCGGCGGCGCTGGACTGCGACGCGGTGCTGGCGGCGGGCACGTCCCTGACCGTGGAGCCGGGCGCGTCGCTGGTGGGGTTGGCGGTGCGGGCCGGCGCGGCCCTGGTGGTCTGCAACCTGACGCCGACGCCGTACGACGACGTGGCCGCGGCGGTGGTGCGCGAGCCGGTGGAGGAGTCGCTGCCGGTGCTGGTCGCCGTGCCCGTGGTGGCGTCCGGACCGATCCGGACCTGGGGTGACCCCAGTACCTGGTGATCACCTGTTCGTGGTGCTGAGTCGGCCTTTCGTGGGCGGTGATCGCCGGCATCCTGGGGTGGTGGGGGAGCAGCAGTCGCCGATCAACCTCAGCGGTGCCTTCGTGGTGCCCGGTCTGCGCGGGGAGCTGGAGGTGGAGTGGAGCGCGGACCGCTTCGAGGTCTCGGAGGGCGCCGACGGGTGGCGGTTCGTGCCCTCGGGGGTGCACGCGGTGGTCCTGCGCGGGCACCGGTACCGCTTGGCCAACCTCCACTTCCACCGGCCGAGCGAGCACTGGGTCGACGGGCGGCCGGAGGCGGCCGAGCTGCACGCGGTGCACGTGCGGGCGGACGACCGGCTGCACGCCTGCGTGGTCGCGGTGTTCCTCGACCTCGGTGGGGAGCGCGGCGGGGGCGACGGCGGAGGGGGTGCGCCGCGGGAGGTCGACCTGCCCGGGTTGCTGCCGGACCACGGCGGGTTCGACCGGTACGAGGGGTCGCTGACCACGGGTGAGTTCACCGAGAACGTGAGCTGGGTGGTGATGAAGGGGGTGGCGGCGGTGGCCGACGAGCGGCTGCGCGCCTTCGTCCGGGCCCACGCCGACCGCGCGCGGCCGGTGCAGCCGCTGAACCGGCGGTTCGTGCTGAGCACCGGGGTGTGATCGGGGCGGTCCCCGTGATCGCCGGGAGGTGGGCCGGGTTCGTGGCGGCTGTCCGGCTCTGCGGGTTCTTGGCGGCTGTCCGGCTCGGCGGGTTCGTGACCGCTGCCCGGCTCGGCGGGTTCGTGGCCGCCGCCCGCCCCGGCGGGTTCGCGACCGCTGCCCGGCCCCGGCGGGTTCGTGGCCGCTGCCCGGCCGAACCGGTCCCGAACCGGTCCCGAACCGATTCCGACGCGGTAGCCGCGCGTCCCGCCACCCAATAGCGTCAACCCGCATGCGCGTACCCCTGACCGTCTCCGACTTCGTCCACCGGGCGGAGCAGGTCTTCGCCGACACCACCGCCACCGTCGACGAGCCGAACCAGCCGGCGCCGCCCGTGCCGACCACCACCCACCGGCGGTTCGCCGAGCGCGTCCGCGCCTGGCAGGCCGGGTTCGACGCGCTCGGCCTGGCCGAGGGCGACCGGGTGGCCGTGGTCAGCCAGAACTCCGCCCGGCTGCTCGAACTGCTCCACGCCGTGCCCGGCACGGGCCGCGTGTGCGTCCCGGTCAACTTCCGGCTCCGCCCGGAGGAGGTGGCCTACATCGTCGAGCACAGCGGCGCGTCCGCGCTGCTCGTCGACCCCGAGCTGGACCTCGGCGGCGTCACCGCGCCGCACCGCTTCACCCTCGGCGAGGAGACCGAGGCGCTGATGCGGTTCGACGCCGAGCCCCGCCCCTGGCGCGAACCCGACGAGGACGCCACCGCCACCATCAACTACACCTCGGGCACCACCGCCCGCCCCAAGGGCGTGCGGATGACCCACCGCAACATCTGGCTCAACGCGGTCACCTTCGCCCTGCACGCCCGCGTCTGGGAGCGCGACGTCTACCTGCACACCCTGCCGATGTTCCACTGCAACGGCTGGGGCATGCCCTTCGGCCTCGCCGGCCTGGGCGTGCCCCAGGTCGTGCTGCGCAAGGTCGACGGCACCGAGATCCTCACCCGCGTCCGCGACCACGGCGTCACCCTCATGTGCGGCGCGCCCGCCGTGTGGAACGCCGTGCTGGACGCCGCGCAGGGCTGGGACGGCGAGGTGCCCGGCCGGGACCGGGTGCGGATCGTGTGCGCGGGCGCGCCGCCGCCCAGCCGCACCATCGCCCGCGTCGAGGAGGAGCTGGGCTGGGAGTTCCTCCAGCTCTACGGCCTGACCGAGACCTCGCCGCTGTTGACCTTCAACCGCACCCGACCGGGTGATGACCGACTTGCGCCGGACGAGCGGGCGCGGAAACTGTCGCGCGCCGGCGCGCCCGCCCTGGGCGTGCGGCTGCGGATCTCCGACACCGGCGAGGTGCTGGCCCGCGGCAACGTCGTCATGGCCGGCTACTGGGACAACCCCGAGGCCACGGCCGAGGCGCTGGACGGCGGGTGGTTCCACACCGGCGACGGCGGCGCGCTGGACGACGAGGGCCACCTCACCATCTCCGACCGCAAGAAGGACGTGATCATCACCGGCGGCGAGAACGTGTCGTCCATCGAGGTGGAGGACGCCCTGTTCGCCCACCCCGCGGTGGCCGAGGCGGCGGTCATCGGCGTGCCGCACGACAAGTGGGGCGAGACGGTCAAGGCGCTGGTCGTCCCGGTGGGCGGCGCGGAGGTCACCGAGGCCGAGCTGATCGCCCACTGCAAGGCGCGGCTGGCCGGGTACAAGGCGCCGACGTCGGTGGAGTTCCGCGACGCCATCCCGCGCACCGCCACCGGCAAGGTGCAGAAGTTCAAGCTGCGCGAACCCTACTGGTCGGGGCTGTCCCGCGAGGTCAACTGACCGCTCAAACCCCTGTTACCCATGTGGCTGAAGTTGGTCCTGGGCCGACTGGAAAGCGCGTTGCGGGAGTGGCACAGTTCCGTCGAACGGTCCTGTTGGGCCGATCGGAGCACAGCCGATCGGCCGAACGGCGGGGAGGCGGGGTGTCGTGGCTCGATGGGTGCTCTCGGCTGTGGTCGCGCTGTCCGCGGTGGTCGGCCTGGCGGGTACGGCGGTCGCCGTGCCGCCCCCGGCCGACCCCGGCGACGCGGCGATCGACGCGGGCAGGCGCGAGGCCGACGCCAAGGCCGCCCGCGTCGGTGAGCTGACCGGCGCGCTGACCGAGGCCGAGGCCCGCCTCCAGGGCCTCGCCGACGACGTCGCGTTCAAGATGGAGCTGGCCAACAAGGCGCGGGTCGACCTGGAGGCGGCCCGCGCCGAGGCCGACCGGGCGCGCGGGCGGGCGCACGCCGCCCAGCTGGAGGCCGAGGCCGCGGGGCGGGCCGTCGACGACGCGCGGCACCGGCTGGACGAGTTCGCCGCCGCCAGCTTCCGGCAGGGCAGCACCATCGGGTCCCTGTCGGCCTACCTCGGCGCGTCCAGCCCGGCGGACCTGATGGCCCGCGCCCAGCTGCTGGAGGCCGTCGGCGACTCCAGCCTCGACGCGCTGGACGACGTCGAGCGCACCAGGGCGGAGAAGGCGAACAAGGACGCCGCCGCCCGCGGCGCCCTCGCCGTCGCCGACGAGAAGCGGGCCGCGGCCGACCGGGCCGGGCGGGAGGCCGACGAGGCGCAGGCCGCGGCCGTGCGGGCGCAGCAGGAGCAGGCCGCCGCGGCGCGGGCGATCCAGGAGGACCGGACCCGCGTCGAGGGCGAGCTGGACCGGGCGCTGGCCGCCGTCGAGGACCTGGAGGGCCAGCGCGCCCGGTACGAGCAGTGGCTCGCGGACAAGCGGCGCGAGGAGGAGGCGGCGCAGCAGGCCGCGCTGCTGGCGGCCCAGCAGGCGGCGGCCCGGCCGCCGGCACCCGCACCGCCCGCGGCCGGGCCGGTGGGCGACCGGGTCGAGGCCGTGATCGCCCGCGCCATGCGGCAGCTCGGCGTCCGCTACTCGTGGGGCGGCGGCAACTACGACGGCCCGACGGTCGGCATCCGCGACTGGGGCGTCGGCGACTCCTACGGCGACTACTACACCGTCGGCTTCGACTGCTCGGGGCTGATGATGTACGCGTTCGCGGGCGTCGGCGTCTACCTGCCCCACTACAGCGGCTACCAGTACAACGCGGGCCGCAAGGTGCCGCTGTCCCAGGCCCGGCGCGGCGACATGCTGTTCTGGGGACCGGGCGGCGGCACGCACGTCGCGCTCTACCTCGGCGACGGGATGATGATCGAGGCGCCGTACTCGGGGTCGCAGGTCCGCGTCGCCCCGGTCCGGTACGGCGGCATCATGCCGTACGCCACGCGGCTGCTCTGAAACCACCGCGGCTCCCGCGGGCCGGTACGGCGACGAGGCCGGCCGGTCACCGGATCGGTCGCCGGACCGGTCGCGGTTCAGCGGTCGCCCACGGGGGCCAGCCGCAGGGCGCGGACCTCCTCGCGCAGCGCCCGGACCTCGTCGAGCAGCATGCGGTCCGGGGGCGACTCCGGCTCCATCGCGCCGCACACCACCGCGATGAACAGGTTGAGCACGGTGAAGGTGCCGACCAGCAGGTAGACCAGGAAGAACACCCACGCCAGCGGCTGGGTGGCCATCAGGTCGCGCATCACGTCCGACCAGCCGTCGCCGGTGGTGACCTGGAACAGCGTCAGCACGGTGGAGCCGAGGTCGGCGAAGCGCGGGTCGCCGCTGTGGCGGAACAGGTTCACCGCCACCACGCCGCCCACGTACAGCAGCAGCACCAGCAGGCCGGTCAGGGACAGCAGGCCCGGGACGGACCTGACCAGCGCGGTGACCACGCGCCGCATGCTGGGCACCGCCGAGACCAGCCGCAGGGCGCGCAGTACGCGCAGGGACCGCAGCACCGACAGCGGCCCGGCCGCCGGGAACACCGAGACGGCCACGACCGCGAGGTCGAACGCGTTCCACGGGTCGCGGAAGAAGCGGGTCCGGTGCGCGTACAGGCGGGCCACCAGCTCCAGCACGAAGAACACCAGGGCGGTCCGGTCGAGCGCGGCCAGCAGGTCGCCGTGCGCGGCGACCAGCGCGGCCGAGGTCTCGCAGCCGAGCACGACCGCGTTGACCACGATGACGCCGATGACGAACCGCTGGAAGCGCCTGCCGTCCACGACGTCGCGGACGCGGTCGCGCAAAGACATCCAGAACCCCCGGGGCACGGTGAGCGGTGGTGTGAGCACCGTGCCCATCGGTCCCGGGTGGGCGGGGCTTGAGCCGATTCACCCGGCCGGGGTGGTCCCGGTGGTGGTGCGCGACCCCGGGCGATGCCGGGGCCGCGCACCGCGCCGGCGGTCGACCGGATGGCGGACCACCGGCGGTCGACCGGGTGGTCGACCGGGTTGCCGGCCGGGTGGTCGGCCGGGTGGTCGACCACCCTTGCCGGGCGGCTGGGTGAGCGGTCGGCCCGACTGGTTGCCGGCCGTCAGCCGGCCGGGTGGTCGACCACCTTGCCGGGCGGCTGGGTGAGCGGTCGACCGGGTTGCCGGCCGTCAGCCGGCCGTGCGGCCGACCGCCCGGCGAACCCTCAGCGGTCCATCAGGGCGAACACGCCCCACCCGAGGTACTCGCGCTGGTAGCGCGCGTGCCGCACGGGCTCGGTGCGCAACTCCGCCCGCAGCTGTTCCGCCAGCTCGTCGTCCGGGTGCTCGTCGAGCCGGCGGCGGGTGTTGAGCCACTGCGCCGCCGCGTAGCGGTCCCAGCTGTCCTGGTCGGCGAGCACCATCTCGACCACGTCGCAGCCCAGC
This sequence comes from Saccharothrix syringae, assembly GCF_009498035.1. NCBI lineage: Bacteria > Bacillati > Actinomycetota > Actinomycetes > Pseudonocardiales > Pseudonocardiaceae > Saccharothrix > Saccharothrix syringae. Next base: position 8,373,534 of record NZ_CP034550.1, on the reverse strand, counting down.
CCGTCGAACTCCGCCAGCAAACCGGGCAGCGAGCGCAGCTCGTCGCGACCACCCATCAGGCACGCCCGCGCGGTGTCGTCGTCCGGCGGGTCCAGCCGCCAGTACGGGTGCCCGACCAGCAGCAACCCGCCGGGGCGCAGGCTGCGCCGCAGCAGGTCCACCGTGCCGGGCACGCCGTCGCCGATCCAGGTCGCGCCCAGGCAGGCCGCGACGTCGACCGGCTCGTCCGCCACGTACCCGGCGGCGTCGCCGTGCACGAACCGGACCCGGTCGGTCACGCCCAGCTCGACCGCCCGGGCCCGGGCGCCGGCGATGAAGGCCGTGCTCAGGTCGACGCCGGTGCCGGTGATCCCGTGGTCGCGGGCCCACGTGCACAGCATCTCGCCCGACCCGCAGGCCAGGTCGAGCGCGCTCGCGCCGGGGTCGAGCCGCAGCGCCGCGCCCAGCGTCGCCAGCTTGGCGTCGTCGAGCGGGTTGTGGATGCGGTGGCTGCTCTCACGAATGGTGAATATGCGCGGTATGTCCACTGCTGTTCGTCCTCGTGTCCAGGGGGTCGGTCGTCGTGTTCGGCCGATCGGCGGCCGGGACCCGGACGGGCATGCAATGCACCTCTTCTGGGACGTCGTGGACTGGCGCGCGCAGGTTATACACACGTCAGAATGAACGTCCACCGGTTTGCGCTGACCACGGGCGGTGCGGTCGACCTTGCCAAGGCACTCGGAATAACCACGCCAAACGGGGCGGAATGCCGTCGGGCACTCGAATTCGGACCGTTGAATTCGGTACTTTCAACGGCAAGGGGAGGAAGTCACGTCCAGGGGGGACCATGGCGACCTGTGCAGGTGGGACAGAGGTTCTGGGAAGACCCGGTGACGCGGTCCGCCGCGTCGAGCGGTGAACGGGGGTTTCCACCAGGCGGTGCTCGAACGGGCCGACGCCGCGGTGCTGGTGGTGGATCCGCACGACCTGAGGGTCCGGTGGGCCACGCCCGCGGCCCGGCGGTTGTTCGGCGGCGGCCACGGGCCGCTGCCCGACCTGGTGGCGCCCGGCGACGCCGCGGCGGTGGGGACGTTCCTGCAGGCCGCGGGCAGGGCGGGCGCGTCGCGGTGCGGCTGCTCGGTGCCGGTGGAGGGCTCGACGAGCAGGCGCGTCGACCTGCTCGCCCGCGACCTGCGCGACGACCCGGAGGTGCGCGGGCTCGTGGTGGTGGCGCTCGACGTCACCGGGTGGGCCGAGACGGCGGACGAGCTGGGCAGCATGCTCAACACCGACGCGCTGACCGGCCTGGCCAACCGCACCGGGTTCGTGCCGCGGCTGGAGCAGGCGGTGCGCGGCGCGCCCGGACCCGTGCTGGTGTTCCTCGACATCGACCAGTTCAAGGAGGTCAACGACCGCCACGGCCACGCCGCGGGTGACGAGGTGCTGCGCCTGGTCGCCGGCAGGCTGGCGAGCGCGGTGGCCGGGCGCGGCACGGCGGCCCGGCTCGGCGGCGACGAGTTCGCGGTGCTGCTCGACCGGCTCGACGAGCGGCAGGCGGTCGCGGCCGCGCACCGCATCCTGGACGTGATCGGCGCGCCGCTGGTGCCGGCGGCGGGCGTGGTCCGGGTGTCGGTGTCGGCGGGCATCACGTTCGTGCGGCCCGGGCACAGCGCGGAGGACCTGCTGCACCAGGCCGACCTGGCGATGTACCGGGCGAAGACGGTCGGCCCGGTCGCGGTCTACCAGGAGGACCTGGAGGACTGGGCGCTGGCGCGCAAGCACCAGGTGGACCGGCTCGCCGAGCGGCTGGAGGAGCTGCACGCGGAGAACCGGGCGCTGGCCGAGGCGGCGACCACCGACCAGCGGACCGGCCTGCCCAACCCGGCCTCGTTCGACGCCGAGCACCACCGCCGCAACCGGTCGGGCGAGCCGTACAGCCTGCTGCTGGTCGACATCGACCGCTTCCACAGCTACAACACCATCTACCGCTACCTGGCCGGGCACGAGACGCTGCGCCAGGTCGGGCAGGCCATCAGCCGCACCGCGCGGACCGGCGACCGCACCTACCGCTACGGCGGCGAGGAGTTCACCGTGCTGCTGCCGGGCACGCGGCTGGACGGCGCGCTGGCGCTGGCCGAGCGGGTCCGGCGGGCGGTGGAGCGGCTGGGGCTGGAGCACCGCGGCAACCCGGGCGGGGTGGTGACGGTGTCGATCGGCGCCGTGGAGGTGGTGCCGGGCGCCTCGGTCACCGACGCGGTGGAGGAGGCCAGCGTCGCCGTGCTGGAGGCCAAGGACGCCGGCCGGAACCGGGTGGTGGGGCGCCGGGCGGTGGGCCGGGGGGAGCTGGAGGTCGTGCAATAACCACCCAGAGTAGAGAAATAATGCGAACAGGTCTCAACTATGGCGACCGAGCTGCCCTGATCTGGTGATTTCGGTCACGGGTAGTTAGGAACTGCTGGTGCAACACGACACCATGCACCACTTCTCCGGGGACCTGTCGACCCTCGTCATGGGCTACGTCGTCGCCGTGGTGGGCTCGCTGATCGGACTCGCCTGCATGGCGCGGGCCGGCGGCGAGCCCCACCGCGCGGCCAAGGTCCGCTGGACCGCGTCCGGCGCGTTCGCCATCGGGGGCGTCGGCACCTGGCTGGTGCACTTCATCGCCATGCTCGGCTTCGACGTGCCGGGTGCGAACGTCCGGTACTCCGCGCCGCTGACCGCCCTGTCCGCCGTGGTCGCGATCGTCGTGGTCGGCCTCGGCCTGTCGCTGGTCGCGCTGTTCCGGTTCACCCGGCCGCGGCTGCTGCTCGCGGGCGTGCTGACCGGGCTCGGCGTGGCGGGCATGCACTACCTGGGCATGTCGGCGGTCCGGTTCCGCGGCACCATCTCCCACGACCCGGCGCTGGTCGCGGCGTCGTGCCTGGTCGCGATCGTGGCCGCGACGGCCGCGCTGTGGTTCACCCTGGCGGTCCGCACGCCCTCGGGCAGCCTCGCGGCCGGGCTGATCATGGGCGTGGCGGTGACCGGGATGCACTACACGGGCATGGCCGCGGTCGGGGTGGCGCTCGACGCGGAGGTGCCCGCGCCGACCGGCACGGCGGTGTTCGACCTGGTCTTCCCGGTGTTCGTGACCAGCGCCGTGGTGGTGGCGGTGCTGCTGTGGGTGCTGCTGGCCACCGGGGACGACGCGGTGGGCGAGCCCGCCTAGCCTGGGGGCGTGGAGCACGGTGCGGCGCGGGCCGCTTGGAGCGCGGTGGTGCTCGCGGGCGGGCGGGGCAGCAGGCTCGGCGGGGTGGACAAGGCGCTGCTCGTGGTGGACGGGCGGACCCTGCTGGAGCGCGTGCTCGACGCGGTCGGCGGGGCGGCGGAGGCCGTGGTCGTGGGGCCGCGGCGGGACGTGCCGGGCGTGGGTCCGGTGGGCGTGGGTTCGGCGGGCGTGGGTTCGGCGGGCGTGGGTCCGGTGGGCGTGGGTTCGGTGGGCGGGGGCCTGCCCCGCGTGCGGTGGGCGCGCGAGGACCCGCCCGGCGGCGGACCGGTCGCCGGGCTCGCCGCGGGCCTGCGGCACGTGCGCACCGACCTCGTGGTCGTGCTGGCGGTGGACCAGCCCGGCCTCACCCGCTCCACAGTGGACCGGCTGGTGGCCGCGGTGGCCGAGGCCGGCGCGGTGCTCGTGGACGAGGGCGACCGCCCGCAGTGGCTGACCGGCGCGTGGCGCGCTGACCGGCTGCGCGCCGCCCTGCCCGCGGACCCGCGCGACGCGTCGGTGCGCTCGGTGCTCGACCCGCTGCGCCCCGTCCTCGTGCCCGCGGAACCGGGTGAGGCGCGGGACGTCGACACACCAGCAGACCTCTGATGACCCCTTCACATGGTCCATACCGGCCCGGGGGGAGACTTGCACCCAGCCGCACAACCCTGTCGAGGAGGACCTTTGTCCGAGCCCGCCGCCGAGGCGCCCACCACGCCGGCTCGTGACGCCCAGTTGCTCGAACGCACCGTGTTCGAGGTCAAGCGGGTGATCGTCGGTCAGGACCGGCTGGTCGAGCGGATGCTCGTCGGCCTGCTGGCGAAGGGCCACCTGCTGCTGGAAGGCGTGCCCGGCGTGGCCAAGACCCTGGCCGTGGAGACGTTCGCCAACGTCGTCGGCGGGTCGTTCTCGCGCGTGCAGTTCACCCCCGACCTGGTGCCCGCCGACATCCTCGGCACCCGCATCTACCGCCAGGCCAGCGAAAGCTTCGACGTGGAGCTGGGCCCGGTGGTGGCGAACTTCGTGCTCGCCGACGAGATCAACCGCGCGCCCGCCAAGGTGCAGTCGGCGATGCTGGAGGTGATGGCCGAGCGGCACGTGTCCATCGGCGGCCGGACCTTCCCGATGCCCACCCCGTTCCTGGTGCTGGCCACCCAGAACCCGATCGAGAACGAGGGCGTCTACCCGCTGCCCGAGGCCCAGCGCGACCGGTTCCTGTTCAAGATCCAGGTCGAGTACCCGACGGCCGAGGAGGAGCGGGAGATCGTCTACCGGATGGGCGTCGAGCCCCCGGTGCCCAGCCAGGTGCTCAGCCCCGAGGAGCTGGTCCGCCTCCAGGGCGTGGCGTCCCGGGTGTTCGTGCACCACGCGCTGGTCGACTACGTGGTGCGGCTGGTCATCGCGACCCGCGCGCCCAAGGAGCACCAGCTCACCGACGTGGCCGGGTGGGTCGCCTACGGCGCCTCGCCGCGCGCCAGCCTCGGCATCATCGCCGCCGCCCGCGCCCTGGCGCTGGTGCGCGGGCGCGACTACGTGCTGCCCCAGGACATCGTGGACGTGGTGCCCGACGTGCTGCGCCACCGCCTCGTGCTGTCCTACGACGCGCTGGCCGACGGCGTGCCGCTGGACCACATCATCACGCGCGTGCTCCAGACCGTGCCGCTGCCGCAGGTGTCCGCGCGGCCGGCCGCGCCGCAGCCCGCGGGCAGGCCGTGACCGAGCCTGCCGCGACCCCCGACACCCGTCCCGCCTGGGCGCCGCCCGCCCTGCACGGCGGTCGCCTGGAGGCGGCGCTGCGCACGCTCGAACTGGAGGTCCGCCGCCGGCTCGACGGCCTGCTCCAGGGCAACCACCTCGGCCTGGTGCCCGGCCCGGGGTCCGAGCCCGGCGAGGCGCGGCCCTACCAGCCGGGTGACGACGTGCGGCGGATGGACTGGGCGGTCACCGCCCGCACCACCGTGCCGCACATCCGCGAGACGGTCGCCGACCGCGAGCTGGAGACGTGGCTGGCGATCGACCTGTCGCCGAGCCTGGACTTCGGCACGGCCGCGTGCGAGAAGCGCGACCTGGTGGTCGCCGCGACCGCCGCCGTGGCCCACCTGACCCGCGGCGGCGGCAACCGGATCGGCGCCCTGGTGTCGACCGGCGACCAGCTCGTCCGCATCCCGGCCCGCGGCGGCCTGGCGCACTCCCGCGGCCTGATCCGCCGGGTCGCCGAGACGCCCCGCGCGCCCGAGGGCACCCGCGGCTCGCTGGCCGAGGTGGTCGAGCAGCTGCGCCGCCCGCCGCGCCGCCGCGGCCTGGTCGTGGTGATCTCCGACTTCCTCGGCGGCACCGAGTGGCAGCGCCCGCTGCGGGCGCTGTCCGCGCGGCACGACCTGGTCGCGATCGAGGTGGTCGACCCGCGCGACCTCGACCTGCCCGAGATCGGCGCGGTCGTGCTGGCCGACCCGGAGACGGGCCGCCGGCGCGAGGTGGTCACCTCGCCGCTGCTGCGCCGCGAGTTCGCCGCCGCGGCGGCCGAGCACCGCGCCGAGGTCGCCGCCGGGCTGCGCCGGGCGGGCGCCGGGCACCTGGTGCTGCGCACCGACTCGGACTGGATCGCCGACACCGTGCGCTTCGTCGTGGCCCGCAAGCGCCGCTGGTCGGGAGGGGTGGCCTGATGAGCCTGTCGGGGTTCACCGCGCCGTGGTGGTTCCTGCTGCTGGCCGCGGTGGCGGCGCTGACCGCCCTCTACGTGGTCGTGCAGCGGGTGATGCGCAAGCGCACGCTGCGGTTCGCCAACCTGCCGATGCTGGAGAAGGTCGCGCCCAAGCGGCAGGGCTGGTGGCGGCACGTGCCCGCGGCGCTGCTGCTGGTGGCGTTCACCCTGCTGACCGTGGCGCTGGCCGGGCCGACCGCCGAGCAGAAGGTGCCGCGCAACCGGGCCACCGTGATGCTCGTCGTCGACACGTCGCTGTCGATGAAGGCCACCGACGTCAAGCCGTCCCGGCTGGAGGCGGCGCAGGTGGCGGCCAAGTCGTTCGCCGACGGCCTCACCCCGGGCATCAACCTGGGCCTGATCTCCTTCGCCGGGTCGGCCACCGTGCTGGTCGCGCCGACCACCGACCGCGGCGCGGTCACCCAGAGCATCGACGGGCTCAAGCTCGCCCAGTCCACCGCGACCGGTGACGCGATCGTGGCGGCGCTGGCGGCCATCGACTCGTTCGGCAAGGTCGTCGGTGGCGCGGACGGCCCGCCGCCCGCGCGGGTGGTGCTGATGACCGACGGCAAGGAGACCGTCGGCGCGCGCCGGGCCTTCGACGCGGCCGAGGACGCGAAGAAGGCCGGCATCCCGATCTCCACCATCTCGTTCGGCACCGAGGACGGCGTGGTCGAGATCGAGGGTCGCTCCCAGGAGGTCCCGGTCGACGACGACTCGATGCGGGAGATCGCCAAGCTCTCCGGCGGCGAGTTCTTCAAGGCGGCCAGCGCCGAGGAGCTGCGGCGCGTGTACGACACGCTCGGCGAGCAGATCGGCTACGAGAAGAAGCAGACCGACGCCTCGCGGCCGTGGGTCGCGCTCGGCACGGTGCTGGGGCTGCTGGCCGTGGCCGGGGCGCTGGTCCTCGGGCAGCGCCTCCCCTGATCGACCGGGCTGCCCGGTGGCGGATCACCGGGCAACCCGGTCCCGTCACCCGTGCAAGTCCCGGTAGGTGGCCGCGGCGCCGGGGTGCAGCGGGAGGCCGGCGGTGCCGATGAGGCTGCGCACGTCCAGGAACTGGGTGCCCAGCGCCTGCCCCGGCACCAGGGCGGCGGCCTGGGAGACCAGCGTGCGGGTGATCGCCGCGGCCACCCCGTCGGGCAGCGACGCCCGGCACACCAGCAGGTTCGCCACGCCGATCGTGGGCACCTCGCGGTCCGCGCCGTAGACGCCGGCCGGCACCGACACCTGCTCGTACACCGAGCCGTGCGCGGCGCGCAGCCCCTGCACCAGCCCGGCCAGCGGCAGCAGGCGGACGCCGGGCAGGTCGTCCAGCGCGGGCGTGGGCACGCCGCCCGACCACAGCAGGCCGTCGATCCGGCCCTCGGCCAGCGCCCGCGTCGCGTCGGCCAGCCGGTGGTGCTCCACCCGCACCGAGCCGCGCAGGTCGAGCAGGTCCAGCACCCGTTCCCCGGACAGGGCCGCGCCCGAGCCCGCCGCGCCCAGCGACACGGTCCGGCCGGCCAGGTCGGCGACCTGCCGCGCGGGGTCGTCGGCGCGCACCACGAGCTGGAGGTAGTTCTCGTAGACCCGGCCCAGGGCGCGCAGCTCCAGCGCCGGGTCGGCGGCGCGCGCGGCGTCGGCCAGGGTCAGCGCGACCATCGCGCCGCCGGTGCGCAGGAGCTCCAGGTTCGCCCGGCTGCCCTCGGTCTCCAGCGGGCGGCCGCGCAGGCCCTCCAGGCGGCCGGCCAGGAGGGTGGCGAAGTCGTAGTAGAGGCCGATGCGCTCGCCCGCCGCGATGGTGACCTCCCCGGACGGCTCGCCGCTCGTGCACGCGGTTGCCGCGAGGGGGGACGACAGGGCGGCCGGCAGGGTCAGCAGGAACGACCGGCGGGGGAGGAGGGCGGGGCGGGTGGCGGGTGTGGTCGGGAGGGGAGCCGTCGGGCGGGTGGCGCGTGTGGTCGGCAGGGGAGCCGTCGGGCGGGCGGCGGGCGTGGCGACTCCGGTGCCCCCGGGGCCGCGTCCGGCGCGGGTCCCGGTGAGGCCGGGCGGCGCGATCCGGGGCGTCACAGCAGCGGCTCCAGCGGCAGCTCCACCCGGGCCGTCAGCCCGTCCACCGAGGTCAGCACGAGCGTCCCGGCCCGCGCCCGCACCAACCGGTCCGCGATCGCCAACCCGAGCCCGCTGCCCCTCCGGTCCGACGTCCCCCGCCAGAACCGCGTCGTGGCCAGCGCCAACTGCTCCGGCGTCAACCCCGGCCCGTCGTCGCGCACCTCGACCCACCCGATCCCGGCGACCCGGTCCGCGCCCAGCCCCACCTCCACCGCACCCCCGTACTTGACCGCGTTGTCCAGCAGCACGTCCAGCACCTGCGCCAGCTCCGACTCCGGGCACCGCACCAGCACCGGGGTCACCGGCACCCCCGGCACCGGCACCTCCCAGAACCCCGTCCGGTCCACCACGACCGCGCCCAAGTCGGCCAACCCCGGCTCCCGCCCGCCGGCCGCCACCTCGGTGGCCGTGCTCTCCGCCGCCGCGAGCGCGAGCAGGCCGTCCAGCAGGGACTCCAGCCGCTCGACCTCGTCCACGCCCGCCCGGTAGGCGCGCCTGCCCCCGGGCCGCACCTGGTCGCGCAGCGTGTCCATGCGCAGCCGCAGCGCCGCCATCGGGTTGCGCAGCTGGTGGGAGGTGTCCGCGATCAGCCGCCGCTGCTGGTCGGCGGCCTCGGTGACCGCGTCGGACATCCGGTTGAACGACTCGGACAGCTCGCGCACCTCCGGCGGGCCGCTGCTGCCGGGCACGTGCGCCCGCCGCTCGCCGGCGGCCACCGCGCGGACCCCGACCGCCAGCTCCGCCAGCGGCTTGAGCAGCCACCGGGTCACGGCCACCACCAGCAGCACCGAGGCGAGGCCGGCGGCCAGCGCGCCGCCCAGCACCCACAGCCACCGCGCGGCCACGTCCGCCGCCGCCCGGTCCACCGACGCCCGCAGCACCACCGCGCCCGCCACCCGCGTGCCCGTGCCGACCGGGCGGGCGAACACCACGTGCCCGGACGACCACGGCCGCACCACCGGCACCTCCTGGGCGGGCTGGTTGCGCAGCGCGGCGTCCAGGACCCGCGCCAGCGCCGGGTCGTCGGCGGTCAGGCCCGCCTGCGCGACCGCCTCCCGCCGGGCGTCGACCACCACGACCGGCTCGCCGTACAGCTCGACGTACGCGGCGACCTCGTCGGCCAGGGCGGTGCGGTCGCCGGTGGTGTCGGCCTGCTGGGCGAGCGCGGCGAACCGGTCCAGGTCGGCGGTGCGGCCGATCGCGAACCGCTGCGTGCGCTCGGCGGCCGTGGCCGACAGCAGCGGGATCGCGAACGCCGCCACGGCGGCGGCGGAGAACAGCAGCAGCACGAGCAGCAGGCGGCGGCGCACCCCTCAGCCCTCGCGCTCGTCGGCGGCGAGCCGGTAGCCGAAGCCCCGGATGGTGGTGAGCGAGCCGGGCCTGCCGAGCTTGGCCCGCAACCCGGCCACGTGCACGTCCAGCGACCGGGACACCGCCAGGTAGGCGTCGCCCCACACCTCGTCCATGAGCTGCTGGCGGCTCACCGCCGTGCCCGCCCGCCGGGCCAGCGCCGCCAGCACGTCGAACTCCCGGTTGGTCAGCGCCACCTCGGCACCGCCCACGACGACCCGCCTGCCCTCCAGGTCGATCTCCACGTCGCCCACGCGCACGGTGCGCTCGCGCGGGCCGGTCAGGGCCGCGCTGCGGCGGACCACCGCCTCGATGCGGGCCAGCAGCTCGCCCAGCCGCACCGGTTTGACCAGGTAGTCGTCCGCGCCCAGGCGCAGCCCGCGCACGATCGACCGCTCGTCGCCCCGCGCGGTGAGCACCAGCACCGGCACCGACGACACCCGGCGGATCTTGCGCAGCACGTCCAGGCCGTCGGCGTCGGGCAGGCCGAGGTCGAGCAGCAGCACGTCGAAGTCGCGGTGGGCGAGCAGCGCGTCCGCGCCCCGCGTCACCCGACCGGGGCGGTGGTCGTTGTCCTCCAACGCCTCCACCAGGGCATCGGCGACACCGTCGTCGTCCTCGACCAGCAGCACGCGCACCCCGGCCACCCCCTTTGGTTGGGGCGATTATCGCGTTCAGGGTGTACACAATGCCTGTGAGCATCGACGAGCACGTCCCCACGACCCTCCTGGACGAGGCGAGCGAGGCGCTGGAGGAGCTGGCGACCGTCCTGGCCGACGACCAGCCGTTGGAGGACGTGCTCCAGCAGTTGGCCGAGTCGGCCGCCAGGGTCATCCCGGACGCCGAGAACGTCGGCGTCACCGTGCTGACCCCCGAGGGTCCCATCACGGCCGCCGCCACCGACCGGAAGGTCGTCGAGGTCGACGCCGACCAGTACGCCGCCGGCGACGGCCCGTGCCTGGAGGCGGCGCGGCAGCGCAGGCCGGTCCGCGTCTCGGTCGACGTCGGCCGGGTGCGGTGGCCCGAGTTCGCGGCCGCCGCCGAGCGCGCGGGCGTGCGGGCCTACCTGTCGGCGCCGCTGGTCCTCAAGGAGGAGGACGTGCTCGGGGCGCTCAACATCTACAGCTCCGAGGAGCACGCGTTCGACCCGTTCGACGAGGCGCTGCTCAAGCTGTTCGTCACCGCCGCGTGCACCGCCATCACCGGGTTCCGCCGGTACGAGCGGTCGCGCGCGCTGGTCGAGCACCTCCAGCGGGCGCTGGTGTCGCGCGCGGAGATCGACCAGGCCAAGGGCGTGCTCATGGGCGCCTACGGCATCACCGCCGACGAGGCGTTCACCCGGCTGGTCGGCGAGTCGCAGCAGCACAACACCAAGTTGCGCGAGGTGGCCCGGAACCTGCTGGGATCGGTGCGAAGACCCTGATTTGTCATCCGCCTGACAAATGTGTCCTCGCTTTCCTCAAATTGCGCAACAACTGCTGCTCGGCCGGTTCCGGGAACGATTTCCCCGGATAAGGTGTCGGGGTATTCCCCGTTTTCCGGTCCGAGGAGGAGCATGCGCACCAACCGTGTGGCCCTGGTGGGCCTCGCCGCCGCGGCGCTGGCGGCGGTCCCCGCGTGCACGGCCGAGCCGGAGCCGGCGATGAGGTCGTTCGACACGCCGCAGGCGCTGGCCGAGGCGACCCGGGTGGCCGCCGAGGCCAAGCGCTCGGTCGTGGTCGACCTGGACCTCTCGGCCGCCGGTCGGGGCACCTGCGAGCTGCGGACCACCGACTTCGCCGCCTCGTGCCGGCTCGCGCCGGGCGACGCCGAGGAGGTCGCCTACGTCATGGTGCCGGACGCGCTGTTCGTCCGCATCCCGCAGGGGCAGGCGCCGCAGCCGGACAAGCCGTGGCTGCGGCTCGACCCGAACGACGCGAACGACCCCCTGGGGCAGGCCATGGCGGAGGTCGCCGTGCGGCTGCGCGACACCGCCGACCTGCGCAAGGCGCTGCCCGAGGGCGCGCGGATCACCGGCAGGGCCGAGGAGGAGCTGTCCGGGCGGCGGACCGTCCGGTACACGGCGGAGGTGAGCGCCGACGGGCAGCCCTCGGTGCTCAGGCTGTGGGTGGACGAGCAGGACCTGCCGGTGCGCAGCGAGGTGCGGACGCCCGCGGAGGGCGGTGACGTGGTGCGGGTGGCCGACTACCGGGACTGGGGCGCGCCGGTCGAGATCACGCCGCCCGCGCCGGAGCAGGTCGGCGAGCTGCCGGGGCTGCCGGGTTAGCCGCGCGCGAGGAGAGGGCCGGTCCGCTCGGCGCGGGCCGGCCCTCGTCGTGCGGCCGTTGTGTCAGGCGCGGCGGCGGCGCAGGTGGAACAGGGTGGCGGCGCCCGTGAGCAGCAGGAGCCCGCCCAGCACCAGCGCGCCGCGGATCGAGGCGCCGGTGCTCGCCAGCCTGCTGCCGCCGCTCGTGCCGACCGGGACCACGGCCGCGGGTGAGGTCGTGGTGGTCGTGGTGGTCCGGACGGTTGACGTGGTCGTGGTGGACGAGGTGGCGCCCGACGTCGTGGTGCCGGAGGTCGTCGTGGTCGACGAACCCGTGGTGGTGCTCGTGCTCTCCGAGGTCGTGGTGGAGCCGGTCGTCGTGGTGGAGCTGGTCGTCGAGCCGCCGCCCGGTCGGACGGTGACCCGGTGCAGCACGGTGTCCTGCCCCGGCTTGAGGGTGCACGGCAGCGGGAAGGTGCCCAGGCCGGTGTCGGAGCCGTCGGCGGTCTTCGGGGTCAGGGTGGCCTCGAACCCGCCCACGGTGATGGTGGTGTCGCCCGCGTTGGGCAGGGTCACCGACGGCGCCTGGCCGGTCGCCACGGTGTCGAACGCGCCCGACGGCGGCACGGGCGTCCTGGGCACGACCAGGTCCGCCGCGACGTCCAGCGGCGTGCCCGCGTTGTCCACGACGGTGACCGCCCGCGCGGTGCCCTCCACGGTCGCGGCGCCGACCAGCACGAGGCCCTGCGTGGCCAGCTCCGGCACGGTCGCGGTGGCGGTGACCCGGACCGGCGGCAGCGGCTGCCCGGCGACCGCCTCGCCGGGGCCGGGCAGGTCCTCGGCCACGATCCGCACGCTCATGTCCTGGTCCCCGATGAGCGGGAACGGGCAGCTGTAGACCAGCGTCAGCGTGGCCGTGGCGGCGTGGCCGACGCCCGCGGCGCCCAGCAGGGCCGAGCAGCCGACCACGACCGCGCCGAGTCCGAGGGCGGCCACCCGGTGTCGTAATGCCATGATCTCTCCCTGAATGTGCCGGGACGTGGGCTACCGGTCGGTAAGCTATCTTTGCGCGATAGTTGCGGCAACTATTCGCACCGGACCAACAAAAACCGACCGGACAACTTGTCACCGGGATGACAAATAAATCCCTCCTTGTGTCCGGACCGATCCGGAAGTAGTTTCGAAGAATGGATGGAGCGGTCCGGTGAAGCTCGCGGTGCTCCTGGTCGCGCTGGCCGCGCTGCTGGGTGCCACCCCGACGCCGACGCCGAGCCCGGCGCGACCGCAGGCGCCGGTGCGACCGGTGCCCGCGGCCGGGGCGGCGGCCGTCCAGCCGGTCACCATCGTGATCGTCTACCGGGTCGACGCGGTCACCCGGATCGCCAGGCTCGGGTCCGAGCTGGCGATCGGCCCCGGCCGGCTGGTGGCCGAGATCGACCTGGTCAACGGCACCATCACCGGCGACCTGACGCTCCCCGTGGCGGACGGCTACTTCGTCGTGTTCGGGTTCGTGCCCACCACCGCGAAGACCCACATGACCCCCATCGGCAAGGTCACCGGCACCATCGCCGCGGGTGACATCCGGGCCCACAGCGAGATCGACCTGCGGCTCGACGACGTGGCGGTGAACGCGCAGCCGCTGGGCGTCGGACCCGCCTGCCGCGCCGCCCAGCCCCTGTCGCTCGACGTGAGCGGGCCGTTCGACCTGATGGCGACCGTGCTGAAGGGCACCTACGACATCCCCGCGTTCGGCGGGTGCCAGGACCGCGAGCGGCTGGACCCGCTGATGACCGGCCTGGTCTCCGGACCCGGCAACACCATCGAGCTCACGCTGACCGCGCTCCCGGAGGGCTCGTGAGCAACCGCAGCGCCCGCAGCGCGATGCCCATGTCGAACAGCGCGTCCGGGTCGTGCAGCCTGGCGCCGAACAGCTCCTCCAGCTGCCGCAGGCGGTAGCGCACCGTCTGCGGGTGCACGGCCAGGCTCGACGCGACCTCCGGCGCGCTGCCCCGCGTCTCCACCCAGGCCGACATCGTCTCCAGCATCCGCTGCTGCTGCTTGGGCGTGAGCCCCTCCAGCGGCGCCAGCGCCCGCTTGACCAGCTCGCGCACCAGCTCCTCGTCGCCGAGCAGCAGCAGCGTGGACAGGTGCTCGGCGGTGTCGACGATGGGCCGGTCGGGGATCACCCCGGACTGGATCAGCGTGATCGTCCGGCGCGCCCAGCGCAGCGACTGCCGCGCCGCGGCCAGCGGCACCAGCGGCCCGACCGCCGCGCGCCACCCGCCGAGCTTGTGCTCCAGCGCCACGAGCTGCCGCTCCGGGTCGGTGAGCAGCAGGCACGGTTCGCTGCCCTCCAGGTCCATCAGGATGTCCTCGTGCAGCGAGGGGATCGGCAGCTGGTGCTGGTCGGTGCGCCGCTCCAGGGCCACCACCAGCACCCGGTCCGGCAACGGCCAGCGCGCCGCCTCCGCGAGGTCCGCCAGCGCGTTGGGGTGGTAGCCAGGCTCGCCGAGGATCAGCTCCAGCAACCGCTTGCGCCGCCGCTGGAGCGCGCCCGCCTGCCGGGCCTGCGCCTCGGCGTAGCCCTCCATCGAGCGCAGCGACAGCTCGTCGATGTAGGCGAAGATCGCCTCGGCGATCAGGCACATGGTGGCCAGCGGCACCCGCTCGGTCTGGCCGAACTCGGAGATCCGCCTCCAGGCCACCCGCGCGCCGATCCGGTAGGCGGTCTGGAGCAGGTCCAGGCTGCGGCCCGCGCTCACCTCCAGCTTGCCCAGCAGCCGGAAGAGCTTGGCGCGGTCCTCCCTTTCCGCGGTCGGGTCGACCATCCGGTCGATGAACTGGTGGATCGCCTGCTCCACCCCCTCGACCACCACCTGGCCGAACATTCCCTCCAGCTTTTGCGAGTACTCCGCGATCTGGCGCTGGATCTCCCGGACCATGTCGACCGCGACGTCACCCGCGCGCGCCCGGAACTTCGGCGCCAGCTCCGCCGGCAAACGCTCCCACAGCTCCACGTCACCGATCCGCGCTAACTCGGCGGTCGGCAGTTCCCCGGTCCTGTTCATGCAGCTCGCCCCCACAGACGGCTCGGTTGCGCTCCGAACGACATTGGTAGCCGCAGGGATCGCCGGGGCGCCAGGGCGCGGTGGACTTTTTGTATCCCGGTGAGTGTTCCGGAACAGATTTTTGTCACGTCCTTGACAAAGGGGTCGCGTTGCTTGTGCGTTAGTGTGGCCGTGCGTAACGTACCGACCGGTAACGTGTATCCGGCAAATTAACGACTGGCTTCCCGGAGAATACAAGTGGTACTTCGGCGTCGCGTGCTGGGGCTGGTGTTCGCGGTCCTGCTGGTCGCGTTGTGCGGCCTGTCGGTCGCCGCGTACCGGGAGGTGTTCACCGGGCGGGTGACCGTGCTGCTGCGCACCGACCACGTCGGCAACCAGCTCCAGGCGGAGTCCGACGTGAAGCTGCTCGGCGTGCGCGTGGGCGAGGTGCGCGCGGTCCGCTCGCGCGGCGACGGCGCCGAGGTGGAGCTGGGCATCGAGCCCGCGCAGGTGGACCGCATCCCGGCGAACGTGTCCGCGCGGCTGCTGCCCAAGACGCTGTTCGGCGAGCGGTTCGTCAGCCTGGAGCCGCCCGCGGACCCCGCCGGCCCGCTCGGCGACGGCGACGTGATCGAGCAGGACCGCACGTCCACCGCCGTCGAGCTGGAGCGGGTGCTGGCCGACCTGATGCCCACGCTCCAGGCGGTGCGGCCGGACAAGCTCGCGGCCACGCTCACCTCGGTCGCGCAGGCGCTCGACGGGCGCGGCGAGGACCTGGGGCGCACCATCACCGCGCTCGACGCCTACCTGCGCGAGCTGAACCCGAAGCTGCCGGTGCTCACCGAGGACATCACCAGGTTCGCCGACGTGGCCGAGGTCTACGCGGACGCGGGCCCCGACCTGGTCCGGGCGCTGCGGGACGCCACCGAGGTCAGCCGCACGGTCGCCGCGCAGCGCGCCGACCTCGACGCCGTCTACGCGGGCCTGACCACCGCCTCGGCCGACCTCACCGGGTTCCTCAGCCGGCACGGCGGGGTGGCCGTCGACCTGGCCCACCGGGCCCGGCCGACCCTGGAGCTGCTCGCCACCTACTCGCCGGAGTTCCCCTGCGTGCTGCGCGCGGTCAACGAGCTGCGCCTGCGGGTGGACCAGATGCTGGGCAAGGGCACCGACGAGCCCGGGGTGCACGCGAACGTCACCGTCGTGCCGCCGGCCGAGCGGTACCTGCCCGGTCGCGACGAGCCGGTCGTCCGGCCCGGCGGCACGCCGCACTGCCCGGCCGGGCCGGTGACGGCGGTCGCGGCGGACCAGGTGCCCGACTGGGCCGGGCTGCTGATGGCGGCCGGATGAGCGGGCGTGGGGTGGTTGGGCGTGGGCTGGTTGGGCGCCGGGTGGTTGGGCGCCGGGTGGTCGGGCACTTGGTGGGCCGGCTCGGGGTGGTCGGGCGCTGGACAGGCGGGTGCCGGGTGGTCGGGCACGGGTCGGACCGGCGCTGGATGGGCGGGCGCGGGGTGGAGGGGCGCGGGGTGGGCGGGTGTCCGGCGGGTGAGCGGGTGAACGGGCGTCGAGCGGGCGGGTGCCGGGTGAGGAGCGCCGGATGAGGAACATCGCCGCACCGCTGACCAAGTTCCTGGTCTTCGTCGTGGTCACCGTCGCCGCCACCGGCTTCCTCGCCGCCACCATCGCGGGCAGCGAGGTCGGCGACACCGACACCTACCTCGCCCGCTTCACCGACGTGACCGCGCTGGCCGAGGGCGACGAGGTCCGGATGTCGGGCGTCAAGGTCGGCCAGGTCGAGTCGCTGGAGCTGGTCGACGACGAGCTGGTGGACGTGGGGTTCTCCGTCGCCGACGACCGGCCGCTGTCCGCGAACGTCACCGCCACCATCAAGTACCGCAACCTGGTCGGCCAGCGGTACGTCTCGCTCGACCAGCCGGCCGGGCCCCTGGCCGACCGGCTGCCACCCGGCGGGCTCATCCCGGTCGAGCGCACCACGCCCGCGCTCGACCTGACCACCCTGTTCAACGGGTTCAGGCCGCTGTTCCAGGCGCTGGACCCGGACGACGTGAACAAGCTGGCCCAGGAGATCATCCAGGTCCTCCAGGGCGAGGGCGGCACGGTGGAGGGCCTGCTCGCGCACACCGCGTCGCTGACCACCGCGCTGGCCGCCAAGGACGACGTGATCGGCCAGGTCGTGACGAACCTCAACGCCGTGCTGGACGTGGTGAACTCGCGCGACAACCGGTTCAGCGAGCTGGTGCTGTCGCTGCGCGAGCTGGTCTCCGGGTTCGCCGCCGACCGGCAGCCCATCGGCAACGCCATCGCGGGCCTGGCCGCGCTGGGCGAGAGCACCGCCTCGCTGCTGGAGCAGGGGCGGCAGCCGCTCAAGGACGACATCGCCCAACTCGGCCTGCTCGCGGGCAACCTCGGCAACGCGCCCGAGCTGGAGCCGTTCGTGCGCAACCTGCCGGTGAAGTTCGAGGCGATCGGCCGCACCGCCTCCTACGGCTCCTGGCTCAACTTCTACCTGTGCTTCGCCTCGTCGCAAGCCGAGCCCGCGCCGGGCGGACCGCCGGTGGGCATCCCCGTCACCGAATCGAGGTGCCGCCGATGACAGCCCGATGGATCACCGGCCGACCGGTGCTGCTGGGGGCCGTGGGCCTCCTGGTCATCGCGGTCACCACCGTGCTCACCCTGTTCCTGGAGGACCTGCCGTTCTTCGGCGCCGGCGAGCGGCACACCGCCGAGTTCACCGAGGCGGCCGGGCTGCGGGTCGACGACGAGGTGCGCGTGGCCGGCCTGAAGGTCGGCGCGGTGACCGACGTCGGGCTGCACGAGGGGCGGGTGCGGGTGGCGTTCCGGGTGTCCGGCGTGCGGCTGGGCGACCGCAGCCGGGCCGAGATCCGGATCAAGACGCTGCTCGGGCAGAAGTACCTGGCGGTGGACTCCGAGGGCCGCGAACCGCTCACCGGCACCATCCCGCTGGAGCGCACCACCTCGCCGTACGACGTGATCGAGGCGTTCAGCGGCCTGGCCGACACGGCGGGCCGGATCGACACCGGGCAGTTGGCGGAGAGCTTCCGGGTGCTCTCCGACACCTTCCGCGACTCGCCGCGGCACGTGAAGCAGGCGCTGGACGGCCTGTCCGCGCTGTCGAGGACCATCTCCTCGCGCGACGAGCAGCTGGCCGCCCTGGTCCGGGGCGCGAGCAGGGTCAGCGGGGTGCTGGCCGAGCGCAACGACGACTTCGCCGCCCTGATCACCGACGGCAACCTGCTGCTGGAGGAGGTCTCCGCCCGCCGGGAGGCCATCGGCAGGCTGCTCGACGGCACCCGCGAGCTGTCCAGGCAGATCTCCGGCCTCGTCGCGGACAACTCCGAGCAGCTGCGGCCCGCCCTGGAGCAGCTGGAGCGCGTCACCGACGTGCTGCGGGACAACCAGGAGGCGCTGGACCGGGGCCTGGCCCTGGCCGGGCCGTACTACCGGCTGCTGAACAACTCGCTGGGCAACGGCCAGTGGGTCGACACCTACGTGTGCGGGCTCGTCACCACGCCCGGCGCGCCGCGCGACTGCACGCCGGGAGGCCGCTGATGTTCGTCCGCACGCGGGGCAGGCGGCGCCTGGTCGTCGCGCTGGCCCAGGGGCTCGTGCTGGTGCTGGTCGCCACCGCCGCGGTGTGGTGGGTCTTCCTGCGGCCCGCCACCACGCTGGTCACCGTCTACTTCACCGCGGCCGTCGGCGTGTACGGGGGTTCGGACGTGCGGGTGCTCGGGGTGCGGGTCGGCCGGGTCGTCGGCGTGGCGCCCGAGGGCGGGTCGGTGCGCGTGGAGCTGGAGCTGGACCCCGGCGTGGACGTGCCCGCCGACGCCCGCGCCGTCGTCGTGTCGCCCAACATCGTCGCCGACCGGTACGTGCAGCTCGCGCCCGCCTACACCGGCGGCGACAAGCTCGCGCCAGGCGCGGTCGTGCCCAGCGCGCGCACCGCGGGCACCGTCGAGCTGGACGAGCTGTACGAGAGCCTGGACACGCTGCTCACCGCGCTGGGTCCCGACGGGGCCAACCGCGACGGCGCGCTGTCCGACCTGCTGCGCACCGGCGCGGCCAACCTCGACGGCAACGGCGGCGCGCTGGGCGAGTCGATCCGGCAGCTCGCCGACGCGGCCCGCACGCTGGCCGGGTCCCGCGACGACCTGTTCGCCACGGTGGACGACCTCCAGTCGTTCACCTCGGTGCTGGCCGCCAACGACCGGCAGGTCGGGCAGCTCGCCGACCAGCTCGCCGACGTGTCCGGGTTCTTCGCCGCCGAGCGCGACGACCTCGGCGCGGCGCTGGGCGAGCTGGCCGGCGCGCTGGAGCAGGTGCGGAACTTCTTGCGGGACAACCGGTCCCGCATCAAGTCCAGTGTGGATGACTTGGCGGTGCTGACCGGTTCCCTGGTCGAGCAGCAGGCGTCGCTGACCGAGGTGCTTCAGGTGGCGCCGGTGGCGCTGCACAACGTGGTCCGGGCCTACGACCCGGGTACCGGGACGCTGAACGCGCGGACCAACCTCAACGAGTTCGTGACCGACCTGCTGAGCGTGCCGGGGGGTGCCCGGTGAGGCGGTGGGCGGCGTTGCTGTCGGTGCTGGTGCTCACCGGGTGCTCGCTGCCGAGCGCCTACGACCTGCCGCTGCCCGGCGGCGCGGACCTGGGCGACCGGCCGTACCGGGTGACGGTGGAGTTCGACGACGTGCTGGACCTCGTGCCGCACGCGGCGGTCAAGGTCGACGACGTGCCGGTGGGCGAGGTGGAGGACATCGGGCTCTCCGAGGACGGCTCGACCGCGCTGGTGCGGGTGGCCGTGCGCGGCGACGTGCTGCTGCCCGCCAACGCGGTGGCGCGGCTGCGCCAGTCCAGCCTGCTGGGCGAGAAGTACGTGGAGCTGGCGCCACCCGGGCAGCGCGCGTCGTCGCCGCTGGTGGACGGCGCGGTGGTGCCGGTGGCGCGGACCAACCGCAACCCCGAGGTGGAGGAGGTGTTCGGCGCGCTGTCCATGCTGCTCAACGGCGGCGGCATCGGGCAGCTGCGGGACATCTCGCGGGAGCTGAGCGCGGCGCTGTCGGGCAACGAGGCCGCGGTGCGGTCGCTGCTGTCCACAGTGGAGTCGTTCACCGGATCGCTGGACCGGCACAAGGGCGAGATCACGCGGGCGCTGGAGGGCGTGGACCGGCTCGCGGCGAACCTGGCGGCGCGCAAGGGGGAGATCGGCGAGGTGCTGGACGGGCTGGAACCCGGGCTGCGGGTGCTGCACGAGCAGCGCGGGCAGCTCGTCGGGCTGCTGGACGCGTTGAACGACCTGTCGGGCGTGGCGGTGGACGTGGTCGACCGCGGCCGCGACGACCTGCTGGCCGACCTGCGGGCGCTGGAACCGACCCTGCGGCGGCTGGCCGAGTCCGGGCAGGACCTGCCGCAGTCGCTGGAGCTGCTGCTGACGTTCCCGTTCACCGACGCGGTGCTGGACGGCATCAAGGGCGACTACCTCAACGCGTACCTGACGCTGGAACCCCCGGCGGGGTCGCGATGACGACGCGGCGGATCAAGGTGCAGGTCGCGCTGTTCGCGGTGATCGCCCTGCTCGGCGTCAGCTACGTCGGCGCCAGGTACGCGGGCCTGGTCGTGCTGGACGACGGGTACGCGGTGCGGCTGGAGCTGCCCCGCACCGGCGGCCTGTTCACCGGCGGCGAGGTGACCTACCGGGGCGTGCCCGTGGGGCGGGTCGGCGAGATCCGGCTCGGCGGCGGGCAGGTCGAGGCCGAGTTGCGCATCGACGCGGGCGCGCCGCCGATCCCGGCCGACCTGGAGGCCGTGGTGGCCAACCGGTCGGCGGTGGGCGAGCAGTACGTGGACCTGCGGCCGCGCGGCGGGAGCGGCCCGTTCCTGACCGACGGCTCGGTGATCGACCAGGGGCGGACGAAACTGCCGCCGCCTGTGGAGAAGGTGCTGACCAGCCTCGACGACCTGGCGCGGTCCGTGCCGGTGGACGCGCTGCGGACCGTGGTGGACGAGCTGGACACCGCGCTGCGCGGCACCGGGCCCGACCTCCAGGCGCTGCTCGACGCCACGGTCGACTTCGTCGACACCGCGGCCGACCACCTGCCCCGGACCGCCCGGCTGCTCGACGACTCGGCCGTGGTGCTGAAGACCCAGCTGGACCACTCGGCGGCGATCAACTCCTTCGCCGACGACGCGGTGCTGGTGGCCGAGCGGCTGCGCGCCTCCGACGGCGACCTGCGGCGGCTCATCGCGGCGGCGCCGGGTGCGGCGGCGGAGGTGAGCGCGGTGCTGCGGGAGTCCGGGCCGAACCTGGGCGTGGTGCTGGCGAACCTGCTGACCACGGCCGACGTGCTGGTGACGCGGCAGGGGCAGGTGGAGCAGGTGCTGGTGACCGTGCCGGACGCGGTGTCGGTGGGCGGGGAGGCGGTGCGCGACGGGCGGGCCTCCTTCGGGCTGGCCCTGACCTTCTTCGAGCCGCCCCCCTGCGAGGCCGGGTACGAGGGCACGCAGAAGAAGTCGGGCCTGGACACCGTCCCCGGGCCGTTCAACACCGCGGCGAGCTGCACCCTGCCCCGCGACTCGGGCACCGGCGTCCGAGGCTCCCAAAACGCCCCGCGCTGACCCCGAACGCAGACCTCAGGCGCCCCGAACGCATGACACGCGGGTCCCCAACGCATGACACGCCGGGCTTGAACGCATGACACGCGAGGTCTGAACGCATGACACGCGGGTCCCGAACGTAGAACTCGGGGGTCCTGAAGGTTCGACACGGGGGGCCTGAAGGTTCGACTCGCGGTGTCTGAGTGGAGGACACGCCCGGGGTGGGAGCGCTTTCACCGGCGTGTCATGCGTTCAGGACCCGCGTGTCATGCGGTCAAGTCCCGCGTGTCATGCGGTTAGGACCGGTGAGTTCTACGTTGGGCCCACGTAGTACCAGGTGCCGGATTCCCGGGTGAAGCGGCTGGTTTCGTGGAGTTCGTCGCGTTCGCCGCGCCAGCGGTAGTGGGCGCGGAACTCGACGGTGCCGGTGGTCTGGAAGGGGGTGCCGTCGGTGCGGTTGAGGACTTCCAGGTGGGTCCAGCGCTGGTCCGGGTCCAGGTCCAGGGAGGGTGGGCGGGTGCTGGGGTGCCAGGTGGCGAGCAGGTAGTCCTCGTGGGCCAGGGCGAAGGCGCTGTAGCGGGAGCGCATGAGGGCTTCGGCGGTCGGCGGCTTCCGGCGGCCCTCGTGGTAGGGGGCGCAGCAGTCGGGGTAGCGCTCGCCCGAGTCGCACGGGCAGCGGGGTGGCTCGGTGCTCATTCGGGGCGGTCGCACGCGGTGCGGTCGGAGCGGTCGTAGCGCAGCCACGCCAGCAGGTTCTCGGCTTCGCCGTTGCCGGCGGCGGCGTCGGCGCGCAGGCCGGCGTGCACCTGGTAGCGCAGGTCGGCGGGGAGGGACGGGTTGGCCAGCAGCGCCGCGCGGACCGCCGGGCTCGGGTCGTCGGCCAGGCGGGACAGGGCCTCGGGGGACGCGGTCGGGTCGCCGGCCAG
Organism: Saccharothrix syringae; assembly: GCF_009498035.1. NCBI lineage: Bacteria > Bacillati > Actinomycetota > Actinomycetes > Pseudonocardiales > Pseudonocardiaceae > Saccharothrix > Saccharothrix syringae. Next base: position 8,351,315 of record NZ_CP034550.1, on the reverse strand, counting down.
GGCGGTGGCGTCCATCGGGTCGGTCACCGGTCGAGCATATAAAAGCGGCTCCCCTCCCGTTGACTGCCAGTCGGGGAGGGGAGCCGCCGGGTGGGCTGGTCACGGCATCAGGCGCACACCGCACCGTTCAAAGTGGGAGAGCTGAACGGTGGGGTGCTTCCGTTGTAGCTCGCGTTGTAACCGATGGTCGCGGTACCACCGGTCGCGAGCCTGCCGTTCCAGGACGCGTTGGTGACGCGCACGGTGTCGCCCGCGTCGCTCCACGTCCCGTTCCAGCCCTGGGAAACGGTCACACCGGGTGCGGAGAACGTCAGGGTCCAGGCGTCGATGGACGCGCCCCGGTTCTCGATGACGATCTCACCGGTGTAACCGCCGGACCACTGGCTCACCACGCGGTGCGACACCCGGCAACCGTCCCCTGGAGGCTGGGTGGTCGTCGTCGTGGTGGTAGTGGTCGAAGTAGTAGAAGTAGTGGTGGTGGTCGAAGTGGTCGTTGAGGTGGTGGTGATCGGGCCGGCGGCGATGGCCAGGTCGTAGGCGCGTTGGGGCACGAACTGGCCGGCCTGGGCGATGCAGCCGTCGGCCTCGCCGGGCAGCTTGACCCACAGGAAGGCGTCGATGCGGGAGTCGCCGGTGGTGGTCGTGCTCGGCGTGCCGATGGCCCGGCCGGCCGGGTCGCACCACTCCTCGCCCAGCGGGCCCTTGCCGTTGCGGCTGGTGTCGATCACGGCCTTGAGCCGGGAGTCGCCCACCGCGTTGAGGATGTTCTTGACGTAGTTGACCTCGTCGGAGGTCCAGCGGTAGTTCGACACGTTGGAGGCGATGCCGTCGGCGCTGTTGGAGATGTCGGCGGCGCGCAGCCGGTTGGCCGCCTCGGACGGGGTCAGCCAGGCGGAGTTGCCGATGTCGTAGTACACCCTCGCCTGCGACGAGCCGGCCTTGAGCCGCTTGCCCGCGTACGCCATCGACGCCCGGGTCTCGGCCTGCTGGTTGGCGTCCTGGCAGTTGGACATGATCGGCAGCACGTCGGGTTCCAGCACGATCGACGCCGGACGGCCGGCCAGCCCGGCCGCGACCTCGTCCACCCACGCCCGGTAGGCCGAGTGCGAGGGCGCGCCACCGCCGCTGGCCCCGCCGCAGTCCCGGTTGGGGATGTTGTAGACCACCAGGATCGGGATCTTGCCCGCCGACGCCGCCGCACCCACGAACGCGCTGACCTCCGACCGCACCGACGAGGTGTTGGTCGTGGTGAACCACCGCGCCTGCGGCACCGACGCGATCCGGTCCCGGATCACCCCCGCCCGCGAGTCGCCCGGGTTCTGCGCCACCCACCGCGCCGCCGAACTCGACGGATCGGCGTAGAACGGCGAATCAGCCGCCTGGGCGGCCGTGCCGCTCCCGAGCACCAGGGCGACGGCGCCGGCCATCAGCGCGCCGGACATCGCGGTCGCGGCGGCCGTGCGGCCCCGGTGGCGCTGACGCCGGCCGCCGTGGCCGGGGTCGTGGGCGTTCGATGAGTGCATCGGAGGGTCCTCGCAGCGTCGGTGCAACGGGATCTGACCGGGACTGGGAGCGCTCCCAGGTGGCAGGACTGTAGCCAGTCGGAAACGCTGAGGAAAAGAGGCCCTCTCCGGCGGGTGGCCCTGCGGTTCTTTCACGGTGGGTGAGGGCAGCGCTGGATGAACACCGTTCGCGGGCCGAGTGGGCAAAAATTACAGCGGTGAAATCACGCTCCGTGCGCAGATCTTGCCGGATATTGGGCCGGTCGGGGAACGGGCTCGCCTCGCGCGGCGCTTGAGGTTGTTATCGAAGATTCGACGAAATTCGGCCGGAGGGAGCAGTGGGAAGGAGGCCGGAAGCAGCAGATCTGGTGCTGGAAAGGGTGCGCTCTTACTGTGGGAACGCTCCCAGACCACGTTCCCCGGAGGATCGCAATGACGCGCACCCCCTCCCGGCCCCTCGCGGTGGCCGCGGCCACCGCCCTCCTGGCGACCGCCTCCCTCACCGCCGCGGTCCTGGTCCCGGACCCGCGACCGGTGGCCGTCGCCCGGGTCGCCCAGGCCGACCCGCGGGTCGAGCAGCTGCTGGCCCGGATGACCCTCGACGACAAGGTCGGCCAGATGACCCAGGTCGACCGGGCCGCCCTGGACCCCGTCTCCGACCTGGCCACCTACCGGATCGGCTCGGTGCTCTCCGGCGGCGGCTCCGCGCCCACGCCGAACACCCCGCAGGCGTGGGCCGACATGTACGACCAGTTCCAGCGCGTGGCCACGTCCACCCCGCTGGGCATCCCGGTGATCTACGGCGTGGACGCCGTGCACGGCCACAACAACGTCCGCGGCGCCACGATCTTCCCGCACAACATCGGCCTCGGCGCCACCCGCGACCCCGAGCTGGTCCGGCGGGTCGGCGCGGCCACCGCGACCGAGGTCGCGGGCACCGGCGTCGACTGGAACTTCGCGCCCTGCCTGTGCGTGGCGCGCGACGACCGGTGGGGCCGCACCTACGAGTCGTTCGGCGAGGTGCCCGAGATCGCCACCGCCATGACCACCTACGTCGACGGCCTCCAGGGCGCCGTGCTCGGCGGCGACAACCGCTCCGTGCTGGCCACCGCCAAGCACTACATCGGCGACGGCGGCACCGCGGGCGGCAAGGACCAGGGCGACGCCCGGATTCCCGAGCAGGAGCTGCGCGCCGTCCACCTGCCGCCGTTCCAGGCCGCGGTCCGGCGGGGCGTCGGCTCGGTGATGATCTCCTACAGCAGCTGGAACGGCGTCAAGGCGCACGGCCACCGCTACCTGATCACCGACCTGCTCAAGGGCGAGCTGGGCTTCGCCGGCTTCGTGGTCTCCGACTGGGCGGGCGTCGACCAGCTCGACGGCGCGACCGGCTTCACCGGCGCCGAGGTCGCCGCGGCGGTCAACGCCGGCATCGACATGGTCATGGTCCCGCACGACTACGCGCGGTTCACCTCGCTGCTCAAGGCCGAGGTCCAGGCCGGTCGCGTCAGCCAGGCCCGCGTCGACGACGCCAACCGCCGCATCCTGGCCAAGAAGTTCGAGCTGGGCCTGTTCGAGCGCCCGTACACCGACCGCTCGCTGACCGGGACCGTCGGCTCGGCCGCCCACCGCGAGCTGGCCCGCGAGGCCGTGCGGAAGTCGCAGGTGCTGCTGCGCAACGACGGCGTGCTGCCGCTGTCGCGCGCCGGCCGGTACTTCGTGGCCGGCAAGTCGGCCGACGACATCGGCTACCAGAGCGGCGGGTGGACGATCAGCTGGCAGGGCGGCAGCGGCAACACCACGCCGGGCACCACGATCCTCCAAGGGCTCCGCGACGCGGGCGCCAACGTCACCTACGAGCGCTACGGCAACGGCGTGGACCGCTCCTACACCGCGGCGGTCGCGGTGGTGGGGGAGGCGCCGTACGCGGAGGGGCGGGGCGACCGGCCCAACGGGCTGGGCCTGGACCAGGAGGACCTGGGCACGATCGACCGGCTCCGGTCGGCGGGCGTCCCGGTCGTCGTGGTGCTCGTCTCCGGCCGCCCCCTGGACGTCGCCGGGCAGGTCGGCAACTGGAACGCGCTGCTCGCCTCCTGGCTGCCCGGCACCGAGGGGCGCGGCGTGGCCGACGTGCTCCTGGGCGACTACAACCCCACCGGCACGCTGCCCGTGACCTGGATGAACAGCTCCTCGCAGCAGCCGATCAACGCCGGTGACGGCAAGACCCCGCTCTACCCCCTCGGCCACGGCCTGAGCTACGGCCCCACCACGACGAGCACGACCACGACGACCACGACGACGACCACCACCACGACGACCACGACCACCGGTACCACCGCGCCGCCGGACGAGGGCTGCACGGCGACCACCCGCGTGGCCGGTTCGTGGCAGGGCGGTTTCCAGGCCGAGGTCACGGTCACCAACCGCGGCACCGCGCGGCTGGGCGGCTGGACGGTCGCCTGGGGTGCCGCCGGGCAGACGATCACCAGCCTGTGGAACGGCAGGCTCACCCAGTCCGGTTCACAGGTCTCGGTCGACGACGCGGGGTGGAACGGCACCCTCGCCCCGAACGCCTCGGCCACCTTCGGCTACACCGCGAACGGCCCGGCGTCGACCCCGGAGCCGACCTGCCGGGCGCGATGACCTTCTGGGAGCGCTCCCCAACCTTGCGTCATCCGGACCAACGGGGGCCTGCGATCAGCCCATGTGGCGGAAGCCACTGGGCCGAACTTGTCAAGGCTTTGTGGTCGAACCCTCTTTTCACGGTGTTTCGATGGCGTTACAGTCCCGAACTGGGAGCGCTCCCAGAACCTCCACCGCCCTGCCCCACGGAGGCACCGCATGCGACGACGCATGTACAGAGCGCTGTCCGGCACGCTCGCCGTGCTGGTCGGCGCCCTGCTGCTCACACCGCTCCAGACCCCTGCCGCGGTGGCCGCGCCCGCGTTCAACTACGGCGAGGCGCTGCAGAAGTCGATCTGGTTCTACGACGCCCAGCGGTCGGGCAAGCTGCCCGCCGACAACCGCGTGAACTGGCGCGGCGACTCGGCGCTGCGCGACGGCCAGGACGCGGGCCTGGACCTGTCCGGCGGCTTCTACGACGCGGGCGACCACGTGAAGTTCGGCCTGCCGTTCGCGGCCACCATGACCATGCTCGCGTGGGGCGCGGTGGAGAACCGGGACGCCTACGAGGCATCCGGGCAGCTCCGGTACCTGATGGCCAACCTCAGGTGGGGCACGGACTGGATCATCAAGGCCCACCCGTCGCCCAACGTGGTCTACGGGCAGGTCGGCGCGGGCGACGACGACCACAAGTGGTGGGGCGCGGCCGAGGCCATGCGGATGGGCCGCCCGTCGTACAAGGTGGACGCCTCCTGCCCCGGCTCGGACCTCGCGGGCGAGTACGCCGCCGCCATGGCCGCCTCCTCCATGGTGTTCAAGCAGAGCGACCCGACCTACGCGGCCACCCTGCTGACCCACGCCAAGCAGCTCTACAGCTTCGCCGACACCTACCGCGGCAAGTACAGCTCCTGCATCACCGACGCGGCGAAGTTCTACAACTCGCACAGCGGCTACCAGGACGAGCTGGTCTGGGGCGCGATCTGGCTGCACCGGGCCACCGGTGACGCCGCCTACCTGGACAAGGCCAAGGCCGAGTACCCGAAGCTGTCCACCGAGCCGCAGACCACCACGCGCTCCTACCGGTGGACCATCGCCTGGGACGACAAGTCCTACGGCGCGTACGCCCTGATGGCCAGGCTCACCGGCGAGCAGCAGTACGTCGACGACACCAACAGGTGGCTGGACTACTGGTCCACCGGCTACAACGGCAACCGGGTGCGCTACTCGCCCGGCGGCCAGGCCCACCTCGACACCTGGGGCTCGCTGCGCTACGCGGCCAACACCGCGTTCGTCGCCCTGGTCCACAGCGACTGGCTGCGCAGCCGCGACGCCGCGAGGGCCGCCACCTACCACGACTTCGGCGTCCGCCAGATCAACTACGCGCTGGGCGACAACCCGCGCAGCTCCAGCTACGTCGTCGGCTTCGGCGCCAACCCGCCGCGCAACCCGCACCACCGCACCGCGCACGGCGCGTGGGCCGACACCATGCAGGAGCCCGCGACCAGCCGGCACGTCCTCTACGGCGCGCTGGTCGGCGGCCCCGGCACCAACAACGACAGCTACAAGGACGACCGCACCGACTTCGTCGCCAACGAGGTCGCGCTCGACTACAACGCCGGCTTCACCAGCGCGCTGGCCCGCCTCTACAAGGAGTACGGCGGCACGCCCCTGGCGAACTTCCCGGTCGCCGAGACCACCGACGGCCCCGAGCTGACCGTGCAGGCGTCGGTCAACCAGCAGGCGGCCGGGTTCACCGAGGTCAAGGCGTTCGTGATCAACAAGACCGCGTGGCCCGCCCGCACCTTCAACGGCTCGCTGCGCTACTACTTCACCCTCGACGGCACCACCACGCCCGAGCAGGTGACCGTCACCACGAACTACAACCAGTGCGGCACGCCCAGCGCCCCGAAGCAGCACAGCGGCCGCGTCTACTACGTCGACGTCCCCTGCCCCGACGTGTACCCGGGCGGCCAGTCCGCGCACCGGCACGAGGTGCAGTTCCGCATCACCAGCGCGGGCACCTGGGACCCGTCGAACGACTGGTCCTACGAGGGGCTGGGCCAGGGCAACACCGTCGCGCTCACCGACCGCCTGACCCTCGTCCAGGACGGCGCGGTGCAGTGGGGCCGCGAGCCCGGCCCGGCCGTCGTGGACCGGGAGGCCCCGTCCGTCCCCACCGGCCTGCGGGCCACGAACGTGGGCGCCACCAGCGCCACGCTGAGCTGGACCGCGTCCACCGACGACGTCGGGGTGGCCGGCTACGACGTGCTCCGGGCGGACGGCACGCTCGCAGGTGCCACGGCCACCCCGGCGTTCCAGCTCACCGGCCTGACCCCGGCGACCTCGTACACCTTCGCGGTGCGGGCCCGGGACGCCGCGGGCAACACCTCCGCGACCGCGGTGGTCACGCTGGTCACCGGTGACGCCACCGGCGACCGCGAGGCGCCCACCGCGCCGGGGACGCCGACCGCCTCCGCGATCACCGCCACCGGCGCCACGCTGAGCTGGACCGCGTCCACCGACAACGAGGCCGTGGCGGGCTACGAGGTGCTGCGCCCGGACGGCACGGTCGCCGCGACCGCCACCGGCCCGAGCGCCCAGCTCACCGGCCTGACCCCGGACACCGCGTACACCTTCACCGTCCGGGCGAAGGACACCTCCGGCAACCTCTCCTCGCCGAGCGCCGCGGTCGCCTTCCGGACCACCGCCGCGAGCAGCGGCGCGCTGGCCGTGCAGCAGCGCGGCGGCGGTTCCGCGACCGCCAACCAGATCGGCACCGCGCTGGCGCTGGTCAACCGGGGGCAGAGCGCGGTCGACCGCTCGACCGCGACCCTGCGGTACTGGTTCACCGGGGACACCGCCAACGCCAACTACCAGGTGTTCTGCGACTGGGCGGTGGTCGGCTGCGCGAACGTGCGGGCCACGGTGGTCAAGCTGCCCACCGCGCGCCCCGGCGCCGACTCCTACCTCCAGGTCTCGTTCACCGCGGGCACGCTCGCGGCCGGCGCGAGCACCGGGGACATCCAGCTGCGGGTGGCCAAGTCCGACTGGTCCACCTTCAACCAGGCCGACGACCACAGCTACCGGGTCAGCGCGACGCTGACCGACTTCGACCGGGTCACCGCCTACAGCGGCGGGACCCTCGTCTGGGGCGCCGAGCCCTAGCGCCCAAGTCTCGGCACGGGGCGTTCTGCGCGCCCAGGCGCCCCGTGCCGACTCCAAGCCCGAGCACCACCCCGGAGCCCGAGCACCACCCCGAGCCCGAGCACCACCGCACCACACCGCCGCCGCACCACCACACCGCCGCCGAAGCTCGCGGATCAATGGCTGATCCGTGCAGGAGGAGGACGCATGAGGTACCGCACCAGAGCGGGACGGTTGCGAACCGGACCGCTCGCGTTGATCGCCGCGGCGGCGACCGCCGCGGGTGTTATGCCGTTCGTCGCGCCGGTCGCGAACGCCGCCGTCGCGTGCACGGTCAACTACCAGGTGACCAACCAGTGGCCCGGTGGCTTCGGCGCCAGCGTGAGCATCCGCAACCAGGGTGACGCCGTCAACAACTGGCGGCTCACGTGGACCTTCCCGGACGGGCAGCGCGTGCAGCAGGGCTGGAACGGCACGTTCAGCCAGAGCGGCAGCGTGGTGACCGTGGCCGGGCCGAGCTGGGCGCCCAACCTCGCCACGGGGGCCCAGGTCTCGGTCGGGTTCAACGGCCAGTGGACCAACGCCAACAACGCCCCGACCGACTTCGCGATCAACGGCAACCGGTGCACCGGCCCGAACGTCGCGCCGAGCGTCGCGCTGACCTCGCCGACGGCGGGCCAGGCGTTCCAGTCGGGCCAGGCGGTCTCGCTGGCCGCCACCGCGAGCGACTCCGACGGCACCGTGTCGAAGGTCGACTTCCTCGCCGACGGCGTGGTCGTCGCCACCGACACCTCCTCGCCGTACACCGGCTCCTGGAGCGGTGCGGGCGTCGGTGACCACGCCATCACGGCGCGCGCCACCGACGACAAGGGCGGCGTGACCGAGACCAGCCAGGTGGGCATCCGGGTGCTGGCGGGGCAGGCCATCCAGGCCAGCCCGACGTCGCTGAGCATCCGGCAGGGCAACACCGGCACCTTCGGCCTCTCGCTGGCCACCGCGCCGACCGGCAACGTCACCGTGACGGTGGCCCGCTCGGCCGGCAGCTCCGACCTGACGGCCGGCCCGGCGACGCTGACGTTCACCCCGAGCAACTGGGCGACCAAGCAGAACGTCACGGTCACCTCGGCGAACAACGGCGGCGACCTGGGCACCGCCACGTTCACCGCCAGCTCCACGGGGATCGCCTCGGCCACGGTCGAGGTCCGCGAGGTCGACGGCAACGCGTCCGACTTCGAGCAGGCGTTCCTGGACCAGCACGCCAAGATCCACGACCCGGCCAGCGGGTACTTCCGGACCTTCAGCGACGGCCTGAAGGTGCCCTACCACTCGGTCGAGACGCTGATGGTGGAGGCGCCGGACCACGGTCACCAGACCACGTCCGAGGCGTTCAGCTACTACCTGTGGCTGGAGGCCAGCTACGGCCGGATCACCGGTGACTGGACCTCCTTCAAGAAGGCTTGGGCCTCGATGGAGAAGTACATCATCCCGGCCAAGGCGGACCAGCCGACCAACGACAAGTACGACGCGTCCAAGCCGGCGACCTACGCGCCGGAGCACCCGCAGATGAGCTCGTACCCGTCGCAGCTGGACTCCAACGTCCCGGTGGGTCGCGACCCGATCGCGGCCGAGCTGAAGTCGGCGTACGGCAACAGCGACATCTACGGCATGCACTGGCTGCTCGACGTCGACAACACCTACGGCTTCGGCCGGTGCGGCGACGGCACCAACACGGCGCCCGCGTACATCAACACCTACCAGCGCGGCTCGTCCGAGTCGGTGTGGGAGACCATCCCGCAGCCGTCCTGCGACACGTTCAAGCACGGTGGGCCCAACGGCTTCCTGGACCTGTTCACCAAGGACTCCTCGTACGCCAAGCAGTGGAAGTACACCAACGCCCCGGACGCCGACGCGCGTGCGGTGCAGGTGGCGCTGCTGGCCCAGCAGTGGGCGACCGCGCAGGGCAAGGCGTCCGAGATCTCCTCGGAGATCGAGAAGGCCGCCAAGATGGGCGACTACCTGCGCTACGCCATGTTCGACAAGTACTTCAAGAAGATCGGCAACTGCACCAGCCCGACCTCGTGCCCGGGTGGTACCGGCAAGGACAGCGCGCACTACCTGATGTCCTGGTACTACGCGTGGGGCGGCGCGACGGACACGTCCGCCGGTTGGGCGTGGCGCATCGGTGACGGCGCCTCGCACCAGGGCTACCAGAACCCGCTGGCGGCGTACGCGCTGTCCAACGTGGCGGCCCTGAAGCCGAAGTCGGCCACCGGCCAGCAGGACTGGGCCACCTCGCTGACCCGCCAGCTGGAGCTGCTGCAGTGGCTGCAGTCCGCCGACGGCGCCATCGCCGGCGGTGTCACGAACACCTGGAACGGCCAGTACGGCACGCCGCCCTCCGGCACGCCGACGTTCTACGGCATGTTCTACGAGCCCCACCCCGTGTGGCACGACCCGCCGTCGAACCGCTGGTTCGGCTTCCAGGCGTGGCAGATGGAGCGCACCGCCTCGCTGTACCAGATGACGGGCAACGCGGCGGCCAAGAAGATCCTCGACAAGTGGGTCCCCTGGGCCATCGCGAACACCACCGTCGGCACGAACGGCCAGTTCCAGATCCCGTCGGACCTGGAGTGGAGCGGCGCGCCGGACACCTGGAACGCCTCCAACCCCGGCTCCAACGCGAACCTGCGCGTCCGGGTGCTCAACTTCAGCCAGGACGTCGGCATCGCCGCGTCCTACGCCAAGACCCTGCTCAACTACGCGGCCAAGTCGGGCAACGCCCAGGCGCGGACCGTGGGCGAGGGCCTGCTGACGGCGCTGCTGGCGCACCAGGACGACAAGGGCATCGCGGTGCCGGAGGAGCGCAAGGACTACAACCGCTTCGACGACGTCTACAACTCGTCGACCGGTGAGGGTCCGTACGTGCCCCCGGGCTGGTCGGGCACCATGCCCAACGGCGACCAGATCAAGCCGGGCGTGTCCTTCCTGGGCATGCGGTCCATGTTCAAGCAGGACCCGGACTGGCCGAAGGTCCAGGCGTACCTGGACGGCGGCCCCGCGCCGACCTTCACCTACCACCGCTTCTGGGCGCAGGCTGAGATCGCCACGGCGTTCCAGCTGCACGTGGAGCTGTTCGGGTAGCAGCAAGCCGAAGGTCGCCGACACCCCCCTCACGACGTGGTGAGGGGGGTGTTCGGCGTTTCTTTTTATCGAATCGAACGCATTCGATTCGAACGGTCGAACGAAACTTCCTCGAAACTTCGGTGTTGACGCGCGGGGAGAGCTGTGCCACATTTTTGGACATCCCGCTCGGTCCCACTGCCTGGGATGTTCAGAACCGTGAATCGAAACGATTCGATTCAGAGAGCTGGGTGTTCGAGGTATTCGACCAGCACGAGAGGTGTGCCGTGGGCCTGCCGTTCCGCGATCCGGCGCTGCCGGTCGAAGAGAGGCTTTCCGACCTGCTCGGCAGGCTGACCGAGGAGGAGAAGGTGGCGCTGCTGCACCAGTGGCAGCCCGCCGTGCCCCGGCTGGGCCTGGAGGCGTTCCGCACCGGTTCGGAGGCGCTGCACGGCGTGGCCTGGCGCGGCGAGGCCACGGTCTTCCCGCAGGCGGTCGGCCTCGGCGCGTCCTGGGACACCGACCTGGTGGCGCGGGTCGGCGAGGCGGTCGGCGTGGAGTCGCGCGGCTTCCACCGCCGCGACCCGCTGGCCAACGGCCTGAACGTGTGGGCGCCGGTGGTCAACCCGCTGCGCGACCCGCGGTGGGGCCGCAACGAGGAGGGCTACGCCGAGGACCCGGTGCTGACCGCGGCGATGGGCACGGCGTACGCGCGCGGCCTGCGCGGCGATCACCCGCGGTACCTGCGCACCGCGCCGACGTTGAAGCACTTCCTGGGCTACAACAACGAGGACGACCGCTGCACCACGTCGTCGGACCTGCGGCCGCGGGTGCTGCACGAGTACGAGCTGCCGTGCTTCCTGGGGCCGGTCGAGGCGGGCGCGGCGGTGGCGGTGATGCCGTCGTACAACCTGGTCAACGGCCGACCCGCGCACCTGAGCCCGCTGATCGGGGCGGAGCTGCGCCCCCGGGCCCCGGAGGGGCTGGCCGTGGTCAGCGACGCGTACGCGCCGTCGAACGTGGCCGGGGTGCAGGGCTACCTGTCCACGCAGGTGGAGGCGCACGCGGCGTTGATCAGGGCCGGGCTGGACAGCTTCACCGACCAGGACGCCGACCCGGCGCTGATGGTCGAGAGCGTGACCACGGCGCTGAAGGAAGGGCTGCTCGACCGGGCCGCGGTCGACCGGGCCGTGGGCAACGTGCTGCGGCTGCGGTTCCGGCTCGGCGAGTTCGACCCGCCGGAGGACAACCCGTACGCGGCCATCGGGCCGGACGTCATCGGCACGCACGGCGAGCTGGCGCTGGAGGCCGCGCGGCAGGCCGTGGTGCTGCTGCGCAACGACTCCTTCCTGCCGCTGCGGCCGGGCACCGAACTCGCCGTCATCGGCACGCACGCGGACACCCTGTTCGAGGACTGGTACAGCGGCACGCTCCCCTACCAGGTGACCGTCCGAAGAGGACTGGAGCAGTTCACCTCGGTGACCCACCACGAGGGCGTCGACCGGATCGCGCTGCGCGCGGCGGACGGCCGCTACCTCGGCGTGCGCGGCGGCGTGGTCGGCCTGGGCGAGCGGGCGCTGTTCGACCGGTTCGACTGGGGCGACGGCGTGTGGACGCTGCGCGACGTGGGCTCGCGCCGCTACCTCGGCGTGGCCGAGGACGGCTCGCTGGTGGCGAAGGCGGCCATGCCGGGCGGGTGGGACGTGCGCGAGCTGTTCGAGCCCCGGTTCGAGGGCGACGCCGTGGTGCTGCGCAACAAGGTGCGGGGCACCGACACCGGACCGTTCACCGTCGAGGTGGTGGTGGACGGGATCGCCGCGGCGGTCGGGGTGGCGGCCTCGGCCGACGCGGTGGTCCTGGTGCTGGGCAACGACCCGCACGTCAACGGCCGGGAGACCCAGGACCGCACCACGCTGCGGCTGCCGTGGCTCGACCTGGTGCGGGCGGTGCGCGAGGCGAACCCGAGAACCGCGCTGGTGCTGGTCAGCAGCTACCCGTACGCCCTGGGGGGCGAGGAGGAGCACCTGCCGGCGGTCCTGTGGACCGCGCACGGCGGGCAGGAGCAGGGCCGCGCGGTGGCCGAGGCGCTGTTCGGGGCGTTCTCCCCGTCGGGCCGGCTGCCGCAGACCTGGTACCGCTCCGACGACGACCTGCCCGACATCCTCGACTACGACATCATCCGGGCCGGGAGCACCTACCTCTACTTCACCGGCGAGCCGCTGTTCCCCTTCGGCCACGGCCTGTCGTACACGACCTTCGAGTACTCCGGGTTCGAGTACGCCGGGGGTGTCGCGCGGGTGTCGGTGACCAACACGGGGCAGGTGGCCGGCGCCGAGGTGGTGCAGCTGTACTCGGCCGCGCCCGAGCACCCGGTGCGGCAGCCCGTGCGCAGGCTCCAGTCGTTCCGCCGGGTACACCTGGGACCGGGGGAGACCGCGACCGTCGAGCTGCCGGTGGAGAATCTGTGGCACTGGGACGTGGCCGCGGGGCGGCGCGTGGTGGCGGCCGGGCGGTACGAGCTGCTGGTCGGCTCCTCGTCGCGCGACGTCCGGGCGCGGCTGGTGGTGGACGTGCCGGGCGAGCGGGTCGGGCCGCGCTCGGGCGTGCTGCGCGCGGTGGACTTCGACGACTGCGACGGCGTGCGGCTGGTGGACGACGAGGTCGAGTTCACCCGCGCGGGCGCCTGGCTCGCGTTCCACGACGTGGTCCCCGGCGAGCGGGCCGCGCCGCCGGGCACCCGGGTCTCGTTCGACGGCGCGGCGCTGGTGCTCACCGCCGAGGCGGCGGGCGTGCGGGTGCGGGAGGTGCGTTGACGTGGTCACCATCGCCGATGTCGCGCGGCACGCGGGTGTCGCGCCCAGCACGGTGTCGTACGTGCTGACCGGGCGGCGCTCGATCTCCTCGGCCACCAAGGCGCGGGTGGAGGCGAGCGTGCGCGCCCTGGGCTACCACCCGCACGCGGGCGCCCGGTCGCTGGCCAGCAACCGGGCCAACGTGCTGGCGCTGGTGCTGCCGGTGCGCGAGGGCATGAACATGCCGGTGCTGATGCAGTTCGTGGTCGCGGTGGCCAACGCGGCCCGCCGGCACGAGCACGACGTGCTGCTGGTGACCGCGGACCAGGGCGCGGCGGGCCTGCGCCGGGTGGCGGGCAGCGCCCAGGTCGACGGCCTGCTGGTGATGGACGTGGAGATGCACGACGAGCGGGTGCCGGTGCTGCGCGAGCTGGACCGCCCCTCGGTGCTCATCGGGTTCCCCGCCGACGCGGCCGGGCTGACCTGCGTGGACCTGGACTTCGCCGAGGCGGGCGCGCGGTGCGTGGACCACCTGGCCGACCTCGGGCACGCCTCCGTGGCGCTGGTGGGCGCGCCGCGCGCGGTCTACCAGCGCGACACCGGGTTCGCCCACCGCACCATGGCCGGGTTCAGCGCGGCGGCCATGCGGCGCGGCGTGGCCTCCACCACCCTGCCCACCGAGCCCGACCACGAGTCGGTGCGGGTGGCGATCACCGGGCTGCTCGACCGGCACCCGGCGGTGACCGGGCTGGTGGTGCACAACGAGGCCGCGCTCCCGTCGGTGGTGGAGGTGCTGCGCACGCTGGGCCGCAAGGTGCCCGACGACGTGGCCGTGGTCGCGATCTGCCCGGACGACCTGGCCGAGCGGATGACGCCGCCGCTGACCTCGGTGGCGGTGCCCGCCGAGCAGCTGGGCCACCACGCGGTCGCGCTGCTGATGGCCAAGCTCGACCGCACCCCGACGCCCCCGCTGACGCTGCTGCCGCCGCGGTTGACCGAGCGGGCCAGCACCGCGCGCTGACCCCCGGCGCCCCGCGCGGGCGGCCGCGCGTCGTCGAAGCGCTTCGATTTCACTTCAGGGAGGGACCCGGATGGGCTTGCGCGAGATCAGCGGCGGTTTCGACTGGCGCGACGGCCACCAGGTGGTGCGCGTGGAGGCGTGGGGCCCGGACTCGGTCCGGGTCCGGGTGGGCCTGACCGGGGTGCGCGACGACGTGCCCGGCGCGCTGGGGGAGCGCCCCGAAGCGGACGCGGAGGTCAAGGTCGGCGCGGAGAGCGCCGTGCTGGTCAACGGCGCGCTGCGGGTGGAGCTGGCCGACGGGCTGCTGCGGTTCGTCCGCGAGGACACCCAGGCCGAGCTGCTGGCCGAGGAGCGCATCCACTTCTGGTGGCCCGGCGCGCGGCTGTTCACCGCCAACGGCAACGGCTACTCCCGCATCGCCCAGAACTTCCGCGCCTACGACGGCGAGCGGCTGTTCGGCCTGGGCCAGCACCAGCACGGCCTGCTCGACCAGAAGGGCGCGGTGGTCGAGCTGGTGCAGCGCAACGCCGAGGTGAGCATCCCGTTCCTGCTCTCCAGCCGCGGCTACGGGCTGCTGTGGAACACCCCGGCGGTCGGCCGGGTCGAGCTGGGCGTCACCGGGACCCGCTGGGTGTCCGACAGCGCCCGCCAGATCGACTACTGGCTCACCGCGGGCGAGCCGGCCGACGTGCTGCGCCACTACGCCGACGCCACCGGCCACGCCCCGGCGTTCCCGGCGTGGGCCGCCGGGTTCTGGCAGAGCAAGCTGCGCTACCGCTCCCAGGAGGAGCTGCTGGCCGTGGCCCGCGAGTACCGCGACCGCGGCCTGCCGCTGTCGGTGATCGTGGTCGACTTCTTCCACTGGACCCACCTGGGCGAGTGGCGGTTCGACCCGGCCGAGTGGCCCGACCCGGCCGCGGCCGTGCGCGAGTTGGAGGAGATGGGCGTCAAGCTCATGGTCTCGGTGTGGCCGTCGGTCAGCCCGCTGTCGGAGAACCACCCGGTGATGCTGGAGCGCGGCCTGTTCCTGGCCACCGAGCAGGGCCCGCCCTTCCACGCGGACTGGCCGGACAAGGGCGTGGAGGGCGAGGTCGGCGTGTCGTTCTACGACGCGTCCAACCCCGAGGCCCGCGCCTTCGTCTGGGACCGGGTCAAGCGCAACTACTACGACCACGGCGTGCGCGTGTGGTGGCTCGACGCCTGCGAACCCGAGCTGAAGCCGGGCACCCCGGCGAACCTGCTCACCCACGACGGCCCGGGCCTGGAAGTCCTCAACGCCTACCCGGCCAACAACGCCAGGGCGTACTACGAGGGCATGCGCGCCGCGGGCGAGACGGAGATCATCACGCTCAACCGCTCGGCGTGGGCGGGCAGCCAGCGGTGGGGCGCGGCCCTGTGGTCGGGCGACATCCCGGCCACCTTCGAGTCCCTGGCCGCGCAGATCCGCGCCGGGCTCAACGTGGCGCTGTCCGGCATCCCGTGGTGGACCACCGACATCGGCGGCTTCCACGGCGGCGACCAGGACTCGCCCGAGTACCGCGAGCTGGTCGTGCGCTGGTTCCAGTACGGCGCGCTGTGCCCGCTGTTCCGCCTGCACGGCTTCCGCGACCCGGAGGTGCCGCTGCACCCCACCATGACCGGCGGCCCCAACGAGGTCTGGTCCTACGGCGAAGAGGCGTACGAGCACATCGTGGCGGCCATGCGGCTGCGCGAGGCGCTGCGCCCCTACGTCCTGGAGCAGATGCGGGTCGCCTCCGAGACCGGCCTGCCGCCGATGCGCCCGCTGTTCGTCGACCACCCGGGCGACGAGGCCGCGTGGGCGGTGGACGACCAGTTCCTGTTCGGCCCGGACCTCCTCGTCGCGCCGGTCCACCGGCTCGGTCAGCGCGCCCGCGAGGTCCACCTCCCGGCCGGCGCGCGGTGGACCGACGCCGCGACCGGCGAGCTCCACGAAGGCGGGCAGACCCTCCTGGTCGACGCACCCCTCGACCGCATCCCCCTCTTCGTGCGCGAAGGCGCGCACATCCCCGGAATCAACGCCAAGGAGCGTTCATGATTCTCAACCGCAGAGGCTTCCTGTCGCTCACGGCGGTCGCCGGCGGCACCCTCGTGGTCGGCTGCGGCTCGTCCGCGCCGCAGCACACCGGCTCCGCGCTGGGCGACGACGCGCTGGCCAAGGTGCTGCCGGCGCACGTGCCGGTGGAGTTCGCCAAGCCCGACCTGCCCGGCGTCAACGGCTCCGCGCCCGGCTACCTCACCTTCCCCGACAAGCTGGTGGCCGCGGTGGGGGACAAGCCGCTGAGCGGCGGCGAGGTCACCGCGATGACCCCCGCCTTCTGGCCCGTCCCGCCGGGCCTGGGCGAGAACTCCTACTACGACGCGGTCAACGCGCGGCTGGGCGGCGTGGTCCGGTTCGACCTGGTCCAGGGCAGCGACTACCAGGCGAAGCTGGCCGCGATGATGGCCGCCAAGCAGGTGCCGGAGATGACCGTCATGCCGACGTTCACCATCCCGCCCCGGTTCGGCGAGGGCGTCGGTGAGGTGTTCCGCGACCTGACCGACTTCCTCGCCGGTGACAAGGTGAAGGACTACCCGCTGCTGGCCAACATCCCCACCGACGCGTGGCACCAGTGCGTCTACAGCGGGCGCCTGTACGGCGTGCCGTTCCCGGACCGGCCGTTCCCCGAGGCGCTGTTCTACCGCAGCGACCTGTTCGCGCAGCTCGGCGTACAGCCGCCCAAGAGCGCCGACGAGTTCGCCGCGCTGTGCAAGCAGATCAACGACCCCGCCAGGAACCGGTGGGCCGTCGGCGACGTCTTCCGCTCCGTGGTCCGGATCTTCGGCGACCCGGGCGACTGGAGCCGCGACGCCTCCGGCAAGGTCGTCAACAAGATCGAGACCGAAGCCTATGCCGAGGCGGTCAGGTTCACCCGGTCCCTCTACGCCGCGGGCTACGTGCACCCCGACATCGTCGCGGGCAACACCACGCGGCTGAAGGAGCTGTTCGCGGGCGGCCAGATGTTGATCTACCAGGACGGCCTCGGCGCGTGGCGCGAGGCGCTGGCCCAGCAGCGGCCGATCAACCCGAACTTCGGCATGGACCTGTTCCCGCTGTTCGCGGCCGACGGCGGCACGCCTACCTACCCGGTGAGCCCGCCCACCGCCATGGTCACCCTGATCCGCAAGGACGTCCCCGACGACCGGGTGCGCGAGCTGCTGCGGGTGGCGAACTTCGCCGCCGCGCCCATCGGCACCGAGGAGCACTTCCTGCTGCGCTACGGCACCGAGGGCAAGCACAGCGCCCGCGGCGCCGGCGGCGCGCCGGACCTGAACGAGCTGGGCCGCCGGGAGATCACCCTCACCTACAACTTCATCGCCGGCCCGCCGGACGCGATCGTCGAGACCCAGTACCCCGACTACGTCCGGTCGCTGCACGGCTGGCTCGCCGACGCCTACCAGCACCAGGTCAAGCCGCCCACGTTCGGCCTGCGCATCGAGGAGCCCGCCGAGTTCTCCAAGCTGCCCAAGCAGTTCGAGGACCGCACCAACGACGTCCTGCGCGGCCGCACGCCCGTCGAGGACGTCGGGAAGCTGGCCGAGGACTGGCGCAAGGCCGGTGGTGACGAGCTGCGCGCGTTCTACGACAAGGCGCTCTCCGATGCCGGGCGCTGACGTGCTGGAGCGGCCCGCCACCGCGGCGGGCCGCCCGTCCCCGCCCGCCCGGCGGTCGTCGTGGGCCCGGCGGCTGCGGCGCGACTGGGTGCTGCTGCTCATGGTGGCCCCGGCGATCGGGCTGCTGGTGGTGTTCCACTACGTGCCGCTGCTGGGCAACGTGGTGGCGTTCCAGGACTACTCGCCCTACGTGGGCATCGCGGGCAGCCCGTGGACCGGGTTCGCGAACTTCCGGCGCATCCTCGGCGACCCCGACTTCTGGTCCGCGACGGTCAACACGCTGGCCATCACCGCGTTCCAGCTCGTGTTCTACTTCCCGGTGCCGATCGGGATCGCGCTGCTGGTGCACAGCCTGCTGTCGCCGCGGCTGCGGATGTTCGTGCAGAGCGTGGTCTACCTGCCGCACTTCTTCTCCTGGGTGCTGGTGATCACGCTGTTCCAGCAGATGATCGGCGGCGCGGGGGTGCTCAACTCGTTCCTGCGCTCGCACGGGGCCTCCCCGGTGGACGTGATGACCGACCCGGACCTGTTCCTGGGGCTGGTCACCGCCCAGGCGGTGTGGAAGGACGCCGGGTGGGGCGCGATCGTGTTCCTCGCCGCGCTGTCCACGGTCGACACCTCGCTCTACGAGGCGGCCGCGGTGGACGGCGCGGGCCGGTGGCGGCGGCTGTGGCACGTCACGCTGCCCGCCCTGGTCCCGGTGATCGTGCTGCTGCTGATCCTGCGCCTGGGCGAGGCGCTGACCGTGGGCTTCGAGCAGTTCCTGCTCCAGCGCGACGCGGTCGGCGCGGCCGCGGCCGAGGTGCTCGACACCTACGTGTACTTCACCGGCGTGGTGAACTCCGACTTCTCCTACGCCGCCGCGGCCGGCCTGGTCAAGGGCCTGGTCGGGCTGGCGCTGGTGCTGGCGGCCAACAAGGTCGCGCACCTGGCCGGCGAGCAGGGGGTGTACTCGCGATGACCGTCGTCCAGTCCCGTGCGCGCACGGGACCGACCCGGCCCCGCCCGACCCGACCCGTGTGGGAGGAGCCGCCCACGCGCCTCGGGCAGGCGGCCAAGGGCGTGCTGGTGGGCGTGGTCCTGCTGGCCGTGCTGTTCCCGCTGTGGGTGGTGGTGCTGACCAGCGTCTCGCCCGCGCAGGCGGTCACCAGGGCAGGCGGGCTGGTCGTGGTGCCCGACGGGTTCAGCCTCACCGCCTACGCCGAGCTGCTGTCCGGCGGCACGGTGACCCGGTCGGTGCTGGTCAGCACCGGCATCACGGTGGTGGGCACGCTGTTCAGCGTCGTGGTCACCCTGCTGGCGGCCTACGGCCTGTCGCGGCCGGGGTCGTTCGCGCACCGGCCGCTGCTGTTCGCGGTGCTGCTGACGTTCCTGTTCGGACCGGGCCTGATCCCGACCTACCTGCTGGTGCAGTCGCTGGGGCTGCTGGACACCTACGCGGCGCTGGTGCTGCCCGGCGCGGTGGCCGCGTTCAACCTGGTGGTGCTGCGGTCGTTCTTCATGAACATCCCGCAGGACCTGGTGGACAGCGCCCGCATCGACGGCGCCAACGACTTCGGCGTGCTGACCCGGATCGTGCTGCCGCTGTCCAAGGGCGTCACCGCGGTGATCGCGCTGTTCTACGCGGTCGGCTACTGGAACGCGTTCTTCAACGCCTTCCTGTACCTCAACTCCACCGACAAGTGGCCGCTCCAGCTCGTGCTGCGCACCTACGTCCTCCAAGGACAGCCGATCCCGGGCACCAGCGCGGTGGACTCCACCCTGGACGGCACGGGCGGCCCGGTCGCCACGCTCGCGGTGAAGATGGCCGTGGTCGTCATCGCGGTGGTGCCGGTGCTGATCGTCTACCCGTTCGTGCAGAAGCACTTCACCAAGGGCGTCATCGTGGGGGCGATCAAGGGATGAGCCGGCTCCGCTACGGCGGTGACTACAACCCCGAGCAGTGGCCGGAGGAGGTGTGGGCGCAGGACGTCGAGCTGATGCGCCGGGCGGGCGTGACCACGGTGACCGTCGGCGTGTTCTCCTGGGCCCGCCTGGAACCCCGGCCCGGCGAGCGGGACTTCGGCTGGCTGGACCGGGTGCTCGACCTGCTGCACGCGGGCGGGATCGAGGTGTTCCTGGCCACGCCGACCGCCTCGCCGCCGCCGTGGCTGGGGCACCGGTTCCCCGAGACCCTGCCGGTGGACTTCGACGGCCGCCGGCTCGCCTACGGCTCGCGCAACCAGTTCTGCCCGTCCTCGCCGGTCTACCGGGAGCACGCGCTGGCGCTCGTCGGTGACCTGGCCCGGCGCTACGCCGACCACCCGGCGCTCGCGCTGTGGCACGTGGGCAACGAGCTGGGCCAGGTGTGCCACTGCGACGTGACCGCCGCGCACTTCCGGCGGTGGCTGCGGGGGCGGTACGGCGACCTGGGCGCGTTGAACGACGCCTGGTCCACGGCGTTCTGGAGCCAGCGCTACGGCGAGTGGGACGAGGTGATCCCGCCGCGCCGCGCGCCGTACGTGCTCAACCCCGGCCAGCGGCTGGACTTCGCCCGGTTCTGCTCCGACGCGCTGGTGGAGTGCTTCGTGGCCGAGCGGGACGTGCTGCGGAGCGCCACCCCGGGCGTGCCGGTGACCACGAACTTCATGGGGCTCAGCCAGGTCGTGGACTGCTGGGTGCTGGCCGCGCACGAGGACGTGGTCTCGCACGACTGGTACCCCGACCCGGCCGACCCCACCTCGCACGTGGTCAGCGCGATGAGCTTCGACCTGATGCGCTCGCTCAAGCGCGGCCCGTGGCTGCTGATGGAGCAGGCGGCGAGCGCGGTGAGCTGGCGGCGGCGCAACCCGCCCAAGCCCGCCGGTCAGCTGCGCGCCCAGTCGGTGCAGGCGGTGGCGCGCGGCGCGGACGCGGTGTGCTTCTTCCAGTGGCGGGCCTCGCGGGGCGGCGCGGAGAAGTTCCACTCCGGGATGCTGCCGCACGCGGGCCCGGACAGCCGGGTGTTCCGCGAGGTCGAGGCGCTGGGCGCGGACCTGGAGGCGCTCGCCCCGGTGGCGGGCACCGGGGTGACCGCGCAGGTCGCCGTGGTGCTCGACTGGGAGAGCTGGTGGGCGGTCGGCCTGGACGCGCACCCGTCCGACGACCTCGACCTGCTCGACCGGGTGCGCGACTGCTACGAGCCGCTGTTCGACCTGGGCGTGACCGTCGACTTCGCGCCCGCCTCCGCCGACCTGTCGGCCTACCGGCTGGTGGTGGTGCCCAACCTGTACCTGGTGCGCGACCCCGGGCCGCTGCGGTCGTTCGTCGAGGGCGGCGGCACGCTGGTGATGGGCTTCTTCTCCGGCCTGGTCGACGAGCACGACCGGGTGCACCCGGGCGGGTACCCGGCGCCGTTCCGGGAGCTGCTCGGGCTGCGCATCGAGGAGGTGGTCCCGCTCGGGCCGGACGACGTGCTGGAGTGCTCGTCGGCCTCGCTCGGCGGGTT
Organism: Saccharothrix syringae; assembly: GCF_009498035.1. Lineage (NCBI taxonomy): Bacteria > Bacillati > Actinomycetota > Actinomycetes > Pseudonocardiales > Pseudonocardiaceae > Saccharothrix > Saccharothrix syringae. The sequence continues at coordinate 8,329,979 of NZ_CP034550.1, read as the reverse complement.
CACCGCCGACTTCTGGTACGACGACCTGCGCGCCGAGGGCGCCGAGGTGGTGGCCGCCCTCGCCGACGGCACCCCGGTGGTGCTGCGCAACCGGTACGGTGCCGGCGTGGCCTGGTACGTGGCCACCCGGCCCGAGCGGGGCGCCGCGCGCCGGCTGTTCGAGCGCGTGGTGGCGGAGGCGGGGGTGGAGCCGGTGCTGCGCCCGCCGCGCGGGGTCGAGGCGGTGCGGCGCGGCGACGTGCTGTTCCTGGTCAACCACGGGCTCGACGAGGTGGGGCTGGACGTGCCGGGCGCGCACGTCGACCTGCTCACCGGCGGGGCCGTGTCCGGTTCGCTGACCCTGGGGAGGTTCGGTGTCGCGGCTCTGGTTCCGCAGCCCGGCTGAGCGGTGGGAGGAGGCCCTGCCGCTGGGCAGCGGCCGGTTCGGCGCGATGTGCCGCGGCACGGGCCGCTTCGACCTCAACGACGACCGGGTGTGGCTCGGCGGCCCGGCGCGGCCCGCGGGCGGTGCCGACCGGGTGGCGGCGGCGCGGGAGGCCGTGCTGGCGGGCGACCCGGAGCGGGCCGAGGAGCTGCTGAGGTCGGTGCAGGGGCCCGACACGGGCGTGTACCAGCCGCTGGGGGTGCTCCGGCTGCACGGGCTGACGCCCGGTCCGGGCTACTCGCGGTCGCTGGACCTGCGCACGGGCATCGCGGCCGTGGAGTACGGGGACGGGGTGCGGCAGGAGGCGGTGTGCTCCGCCGAGCACCACGCGCTGGCCGTGCGGGTCACCGGGGCACCGGGCGTGACCGCGACGCTGGAGGCGCCCGTCCCGCTGGCGCGCGTGGCCGAGCCGGGCGCGGTCACCTTCTACGTCGGCCTGGCCGAACCGCCCGCCTGGCAGGTCTTCCGCGACCGGGCGGTGGCCGACCACCGGGCGCTCTACGACCGGGTGTCGCTGGACCTCGGGCCCGAGCCGGACGGGCCGACCCCCGAGTGGTCGGCCGACGACCCGGCGTTCGCCGCGCTGCTGTTCCAGTACGGCCGGTACCTGCTGATCGCCTCGTCCCGGCCGGGCACGCTGCCCGCGAACCTCCAGGGCGTGTGGAACCCGCACCCGGAGCCGCCGTGGCGGTCGAACTACACGATCAACATCAACACGCAGATGAACTACTGGGCGGCCGAGCCGACCGCGCTGCCCGAGTGCCACGAGCCGCTGCTGGAGTTCGTGGAGGGGCTGTCGCGGTCCGGCGCGGAGGTGGCGCGGGAGCTGTACGCCGCGGACGGCTGGTGCGCGCACCACAACACCGACCCGTGGTTCCTGGCCACGCCCGTGCAGGGCGACCCGGCGTGGGCGAACTGGCCGATGGGCGGTGTGTGGCTGTCGCTGCACTTGTGGGAGCACTACGCGTTCACCGGTGACGTGGAGTGGTTGCGCACGCGGGCGTGGCCGGTGCTGCTGGGCGCCGCCGACTTCTGCCGGTCGTGGGTGTTCGAGCACGAGGGCGTGCCGACGACCGCGCCGTCCACCTCGCCGGAGAACCACTACCTCGGCCCGGCGGGCAACGCGGTGGCCGTCGGCGTCGGGTCCACCATGGACCTGACCCTGGTGTGGGAGCTGTTCACCCGGCTGCGCGAGGCGGGCGAGGTGCTGGGGCTGCCGGTGGACACCTCGCTGCTGGACCGCCTGCCGCCGCTGCCGGTCGGCTCGCGCGGCCAGCTCCTGGAGTGGGCGCGGGAGGTGCCGGAGACCGAGCCGCGGCACCGGCACGTGTCGCACCTGGTCGGGCTCTACCCCGGGACGCGGATCGCGCGGGGGACGCCGGAGGCGTTCGCCGCGAGGCAGGCGCTGGAGGACCGCGGCGACGACGGGCCGGGCTGGTCGTACGCCTGGAAGGCCGCCCTGTGGGCCAGGCTGGGCGAGGGGGAGCGGGCGGCCGCGCTGCTCGCGGCGATGCCGCGCTGCCCGAACCTGGTCGCGGCCGACCCGTTCCAGGTCGACGGCTCGCTGGGGGTGCCCGCCGCGGTGGCGGAGATGCTGGTGCAGAGCCACACCGGCGAGGTCGAGCTGCTGCCCGCGCTGCCCCCGGCGTGGCGGACCGGCCGGGTGAGCGGGCTGCGGGCGCGCGGCGGGCTGACCGTGGACCTGCGGTGGCGCGACGGCGAGCCGACGGTCGTGGCGGTGAGCGCCCTGTTACCGGGTGACGTGGTGCTGCGGCACGGGGAGAGGCGGGAGGTGCTGCGGGTGCGGCCCGGTGCGCGCAACGTGCTGCCCTGGTCATCCCGTGGCCGAGGCGGCGCGGAGGGCCGTGCCCGGGTCGCGGACCGGCGCGGGGGCGGGTGAGCGGTCGAGGCGGTGGAGAGCTGCCGGTCCCGGTCCGACTCGCGGCGATCCCCCGGCGGCGTGGAAGTGGTCGGCGCGTGCCGCGACGTTCCCGAGGTGGAGTTCGCGCATCCCGAGGTGCCAGGACAGCTCGGCTTCGTCGACCCACCGCGCCCAGCCGGGCCAGGGTTCGTGCGCCGCGGATCCCGAACAGCGCCCGGACGCGGGGTGCCGGCGCGCCACCGTGCCGCGGTCGACGTGCACGGCTCCCGCGAAGGACTCCTGCGTGGAGCCGGCGGCCGTCCGCACGCGCCTGAACCTCGTTCGCCGCACCGCCGCGGGACCACCTCCGGGTGCCGTTCGGGCAGTTCGGGCGTAGCGGCGGAGGGGTGTTCCGCGGACGCTCCTTGGAACCGGCCGGTCGGTGGGCGATCATGTCCCGACCGCATCCGACCGGGACGAGGAGGTGGCGGGTGGACGAGCGCGACTACCTGGGGCACGACGGGCTGGCGCTGGCGGGGCTGGTGGCGTCCGGCGAGGTGCGGGCCGAGGAGCTGCTGGCGGCCGCCCGCGACCGGGCGCGGGCGGTGAACCCGGAGGTCAACGCCGTGTGCACGTGGTTGGACGACCACGCCGACCAGCGCGTCGCGGGCGAGCTGTCCGGCCCGTTCGCGGGCGTCCCGTTCCTGCTCAAGGACCTGCACCAGGACATCGCGGGCACCCCCACGGCCAACGGCTGCCGCGCCCTGGCGGGCCGGCCCGCCGAGCACACCGGCACCGTCGTCGGGCGCTGGCTCGACGCGGGCCTGGTCGTCTTCGGCAAGACGAACACCCCCGAGTTCGGCTCCAAGGGCATCACCGAACCGGAGCTGCACGGCCCGACCCGCAACCCGTGGGCGCCCGACCGCACCCCGGGCGGCTCGTCCGGCGGCGCCGCGGCCGCGGTGGCCGCCGGCATCGTCCCGGTGGCCGCCGCCAGCGACGGCGGCGGCTCCATCCGCATCCCGGCGGCGTGCACGGGCCTGGTCGGCCTCAAGCCCGGCCGGGGGCTGGTGCCGTCCGGGCCGGTGGAGAGCGAACCGCTCAACGGCCTGGCCACGGCCGGCGTCATCTCCCGCACGGTCCGCGACACCGCGGCGATGCTCGACGTGATCAGCGGGCCCGACGCGATGAGCCCGTACGCCCCGGCCGTGCCGGAGGGGTCCTTCCTGGACCGGCTCGACGAGGCGCCGGCACCGCTGCGCGTCGGCTACACCACCCGGTGCGCGTTGCGCGCGCAGCCGCACCCCGAGGCCGTGCGCGCGGTCGAGCACGCCGCCGCCCTGCTCACCGACCTGGGCCACCACGTGGAGGAGGTGGACCCGCCCCACGACGACCGGCAGTTGGCCCGCGACTTCCTGGTGACGTGGTTCGTGCACCAGGCGGTCGAGGTCGCCCGGGTCCGCCGGCTGACCGGCGCGGGCGACGAGGGGTTCGAGCAGGACACCCTGCTCATGGCCGCGCTGGGCCGCACGTTCGGCGCGGTGGAGTTCCACGAGGCCCAGGAACGCCGCCGCTCGTACGTCGCGGCGCTGGCGTCGTTCCACGAGGGCCACGACCTGCTGCTGACGCCCACGCTCGGTGAGCCGCCGATCCGGGTGGGGTCGCTGGAGACGCCCGGGTACCTGAGGACGCTGGCGCGGGCCGTGCTGCGCACCCGGACCACCGGGGTGCTGCGGCACCTCGGTGCGGTGGACCAGGTGGTCGAGCGGAACCTGCGGTGGGTGCCTTACACGCAGCTGGCCAACGTGACCGGGCGACCCGCGATCAGCCTGCCGCTGCACCGCACGCCGGACGGGTTGCCGATGGGGGTGCAGTTCCTCGGGCGGTTGGGGGCGGAGGGGGTGCTGCTGCGGTTGGCGCGGCAGCTCGAAGTGGCGGCGCCCTGGGAGGGGTTGGCGGCTCGGCTGTAGCGCCTTTCGGTGCCGCCGGGCGCTCGACGCCCCGTCGGTTCGCGGTCGGGGACCGTTGTGCCGCGTCGTCGAACGACAGGGCGCGGCACACCCCCGGCCACCGGTGGTCGGACCGCGGTGCGGTTGGCGACGAGGGGCCATCGGGCGCCCCCACGCCCCGAAACGGCTACGCTCCGCGCGTGGACGACAACCACGTGGTGGTCCTCACCACCACCGACAGCGCCGAGTCCGCCGCCACCCTGGCGCGGGCGGTGGTGGAAGCCCGCCTGGCGGCGTGCGCGCAGGTCGGCGGTCCGATCCGGAGCGTCTACCGGTGGGACGGCGAGGTCCGGGACGACCGGGAGTGGCAGCTCTGGATCAAGACCGCCTACGACCGGGTGGACGAGCTGACCGAGTTCGTCAAGGCCAACCACTCCTACGACGTGCCCGAGGTGGTGGCCCTGCCGGTGCTCGGCGGCAACCCCGACTACCTGGCCTGGATCACCGCGCAGACCCGCTGAGGAACGCGTCGATCCGCGCCGCCCCGACCCGGGCCAGCCACGCCCGCAGGTCCTCCGCGCCGGGCAGCAGCCGGCGGGTGGCGGCGACGTCGGCCCGGTAGCCGCGCTCGTTCAGCCACTCGTTGGCGAAGGCGAAGTCCTCGCCCACCGCCCGGATCGCCTCGACCGGGACCTGCTCGTACGGCAGCTCCCGCCCGACGGCCGCCGAGATCGCGGCGGCGACCTCCACCGGGGTCGGCTCGTCGCCCGCGACGTCGACGGCGCGGCCGATCCAGGTCCCCGGCGCGGAGAAGGCGAGCGCCACGAGCGCGGCGACGTCGTCCACGGCGATGAGCTGCTGCGGCACGTGCGGCGCGAGCCCGGTGGCCACCGCGCCGTCGCGCAGGGCGTAGGCGCCGGTGAAGTTCTCCATGAACGACACCGGGCGCAGCACGGTCGCGGGCAGGTCCAGCGCACGCTCGACGCGCGCCTTGGCGGCCACGTTCACCGGCAGCTCCTCGTCCCGGCCCGCGCCGGCGACCGAGCTGTAGACCAGGTGCGCCACCCCGGCCCGGCGCGCGGCCTCGGCGACGTTGCGGCCCCAGCGCACCTCGTCGTCGGCGGTGAAGCCGGGCGGGGCACCCGGGGAGCCGACCGTCGGCTGCACGCTGAACACGCCGTGCGCCCCGGTCATGGCGGCGACCAGCGAGTCCACGTCGTCCATCTCGGCGCCGACGAACGGCGCGGGCCCGGTCGCCCGCGAGGGGGTGCGGGTCAGCGCCCGCACCGCCCAGCCGTCGGCGAGCAGCCGCTCGGTCACCGCACGCCCCTGGAGCCCGGTCGCACCGACCACGGCAATCGTCCTCACCAGTTCTCCTCCTGCAAGTGGGGTGGTCCCCCGTTTAGTGCGGGCTACGATATGGGGGACCACCCCACTTCGTCGAGTCCTCATCCGGGAGCCGCCCATGCGAGCCGACGCACGGCGCAACCGCGAGCGGATCGTGGCCGCCGCCGACGCGGCCGTCGCCGAGCACGGCGCGGACGCCTCGCTGGAGGAGGTGGCCCGCCGCGCGGGCGTCGGCTCGGCCACCCTGCACCGCCACTTCCCGACCAGGCAGGCCCTGCTGGAAGCGGTGTTCCACGACCGGGTGGCGGCGCTGTGCGCGCGGTCCGCGAACGCGTCCCTGGTCGAGTGGCTGCGCGCGGTGGCCCGGCACGCCGCCGCCAACCGGGGCCTGGCCGCGTCACTGCTGCGCGGCGCGGACCCGGCCCTCGGCGAGACCTGCCACGCGATGATCACCACCGCCGCCGACGCCCTCGTGGCCGAGGCCCGGCGGGCCGGCGCCGCCCGCCCCGACGTGGCAGCCGCCGACCTGCTCAAGCTGGCCAACGCCGTCTCGCTGGCCGCCGAGGGCGACCCCGCCGAGGCCGACCGCCTGCTGGCCCTGGCCCTGACCGGCATCGCCCCCTAGCCCCCACGCGAGTCGAACCTCCAGACCCGTCGTGTCGAACCCCCAGGACCCCCGAGTTCGACATTCAGGACCCCTGAGTTCGACATTCAGGCCGGGGGGACCCGATCGACCACGACCCGTGAAGGCCGGAGGGTGCCGCTCGTGAACCGCGTCGAACCCGACATCGCGGCCGGGGCTCGGAACAGGGCAGGCCGTGGCGACGGAGGACCGCTCCCACCCGCCGGCCGACCGCTACCGCAACTCGATGCGCGTCGCGGCCGGTCCCGGTGCGCGCGGCATCGCGTTCCCGGCGATCTCCACGGGACCCACCGGTGGCCGGTCGAGTCCGCCGCGCGGATCGCGTCGACCACGATCGCCGAGACGGCGGAGGAGACGCCGGGGATCACCTCGGTGCGGGTGGTGCTGTTCGACCGGGGACGCACGACTTGTTCGAGGCCGCCGCCCGATAGGCAGACCCGCGCCGCCGCCCGGGTGCACGCGCGAGTCGAACCTCCAGACCCGTCGTGTCGAACCCCCAGGACCCCCGAGTTCGACATTCAGGCCCAACAGGATGTGAACGCGAATGTCGAACTCGGGGGTCCCGAGCGTTGAACACGGGGGTGCCGGAGGTTCGACACGAGGGTGCTGGAGGTTCGACTCGCGGGCTACAGGCCCAGGCGGTGGCGGAGCAGGGTGGCCGTGTGCTGGGGGGTGGCGTCGGTGCCGTGGCGGATCTGGGTGCGGCAGCTGAAGCCGTCCGCGACGACCGGGGTGTCCGGGCCCGCCGCGCGCACGGCCGGGAACAGGGTCAGGTCGCCGACCGCCATCGACACGTCGTGGTGCCCGCGCTCGAAGCCGAAGTTGCCCGCCAGGCCGCAGCAGCCCTCCAGCACCGACGCCTCGACCCCCGCCCTGGCCAGCAGCTCCCGGTCCGCGTCCAGCCCCACCTCCGCGTACTGGTGGCAGTGCGGCTGCACCACCGCCCCACCCGCCGCGGGCCGCGGCTCCACCAGCGGCCCGACGTGCTCGGCGAACGTCCGCACCGCACCGGCCAGGGCCGTCACGTCGGGGTCGTCGCCCGCCAGCTCCAGCGCGTCCGCCCGCAGGAACGCCGTGCAGCTCGGCTCCAGCCCGACCACCGGCACGCCCGCCCGCGTCCACGGCCGCAGCACCCGCGCGGTCCGCCGCAGCACCCGCCGCGCCACGCCGAGCTGGCCGGTGGAGAACCACGTCAGCCCGCAGCACACCGCCGCCCGGGGCACCTCCACCGCCTGGCCCACGTGCCGCAGCACCGCCGCCGCGTCCAGCCCGACGCCCGGTTCGAAGTGGTTGGTGAACGTGTCCGGGAACAGCAGCACCCGGTCGCCGTCGCCACCGCCCGGGAACCGCGACTGGAACGACCGCACCGGCACCGGCAGCGGGCGGGCCGGGTCGACCCCGGCGAACCGCGCGAACCGGGCGCTGACCCGGTTGACCAGCCCGAGCCGCAGCCACAGCGGCAGCCAGCCCATCGAGTAGTGCGCCGCGGGCCGCACGCGCCGGCGGTAGTGGTGGTGCAGGAACTCCGCCTTGTACGCGGCCATGTCCACGTCCACCGGGCAGTCGCGCTTGCACCCCTTGCAGCCCAGGCACAGGTCCAGCGCGTCGCGCACCTCCGCCGACCGCCACCCGTCGCGCACCACGCGCCCGCCCAGCATCTCGAACAGCAGCCGCGCCCGGCCGCGCGTGGAGTGCTTCTCCTCCCGCGTCACCCGGTAGCTCGGGCACATCACGCCGCCCGCGGTGTTCAGGCACTTGCCCACGCCGACGCACCGCCGCGTGGCCGCCGCCAGGTCGCCGCCGTCGGCGCGCAGCGCCAGCGCCGCGCGGGTCGGGATCACCGGGGGAGCGACGACCACGCGCAGGTCGTCGTCCAGCTTCAGCGGGTCGACGATGCGGCCCGGGTTCATCAGCCCGCGCGGGTCGAACGCCGCCTTGAACCGGCGGAACGCCTCGATCGCCGCCGGCGGGTACATGCGGGGCAGCAGCTCCGAGCGCGCCTGCCCGTCGCCGTGCTCGCCGGACAGCGACCCGCCGTGCGCCACCACCAGGTCGGCCGCGTCCTCCAGGAACGACCGGTGCCCGCGCGCCAGGTCGAAGTCGATGCGCACGTGCAGGCAGCCCTCGCCGTAGTGGCCGTAGGTGACGCCCCGCCTGCCGTGCCGGCCCAGCAGCGCGTCGAACTCGCGCAGGTAGGCGCCCAGCCGCTCGGGCGGCACGGCCGCGTCCTCCCCCCCCGACCACGCCTCGCCGCCGTCGGCCATCCGGGTCGCCAGCCCCGCGCCGTCCTCGCGCACCCGCCACAACGCGCGCTGCCGCGCCGGGTCGGTCACCACCGCGGAGTGCGGCGCGAGCGCGGCGGCCCGGTGCGCCGCGGACTCGTCGGCGGTCTCCACGAACAGCCAGCTCTCGCCGCGCGGCAGCAGCCGCAGCTGCCCGGCCGCCCGCGCCAGCGACGCGTTCAGCCCCTCGACGGTCAGCACGTCCAGCTCGCGCAGCGCGGGCGCGAGGTCCGCGGCGTCGTACGGGCCGTCGAACCCGAGCACGGCCAGCACCCGCCGCTCCGGCAGCGGCACCAGCTCCACCGTCGCGCCCAGCACGGTGACGCAGGTGCCCTCGGAGCCGACGAGCGCCCGGGTCAGGTCCGGCAGCGCGTCCAGCCGGTAGCCCGACACCCGCCGGTCCAGGGCGGGGAACCACGCCGGGTCCACCCCGGGCAGGTCCAGCGGCGGCGGGGTGCGCGTGTCGAACCGCCGCCCGTCGGCCAGCAGCACGTCGAGCGCGCGCACGTTGTCGCTGGTCTTGCCCCAGGCCACCGAGTGCGAGCCGCACGCGTCGTTGCCGATCATGCCGCCGAGCGTGCAGCGGGAGTGCGTGGACGGGTCGGGGCCGAACACCAGCCCGTGCGGCCGCGCCGCGTCGTTGAGCCGGTCCAGCACCACGCCGGGCTGCACCACCGCCAGCCGCTCGACCGGGTCGATCGAGATCACCCGGTCGAGGTAGCGGGAGAAGTCGACCACCAGGCCGGCGCCCGCGGAGTTGCCCGCGATCGAGGTACCCGCACCCCGGTGGGTGACCGGCACGCCGTGCTCGACCGCCACCCCCACCGCCGCCCGCACGGCGTCGACCGACCGGGGCCGCACCACGACCAGCGGCACGTGGCGGTAGTTCGAGGCGTCGGTGGAGTAGAGGGCGCGGCTCGCGGCGTCGGCGAGCACGTCACCGTCCACCTCGGCCCGCAGGCGTTCGACGAATCCGGTCACGCGGTGCATTGTGATCCGCGACGGCGGCCGGTCGCCGGCGCCGGGGGTGCCGCGGTGTCGCTCCAGGGTCCAACGGGTGTGCGTCGAACGGTGACATCCGGAGGCGTGCGGCAGCCGAGTCACAGCGCACAACGCCCTGACCGACCCGGTCGGTTCCGGCACGTCGCGGGCGCCATCGCCACCTCGGCCGGGTGGCTTCCCGGCTGGAGCCGCCAGAGCGGGTACCAGCCGAACGGCCGGCGCCGCGCGCGGGCGAGCCGGGCGGTCGGGTCCCGGCGCTCGACGGCGAGCACTTCTCCGCGCCCGACGTCCACGAGGCCGCGATCACGGGTCCCGACGACAAGCCGGTACCGCCGTTCCTCGCCGGCAAGGCGCCGGACCTCCCCGCTTCCCCGGCATCCCGGCGAGACGCGGCCGGCACCCCCGTCACGCGACTCGTCGGGGGCGCCGCGGGCCCCGCCCACGGCCGTCCGGCGAACCCGGTCACGACCCGAATTGTGATCCAACCCCGGCCGATGGTGGCGAACTCCCGGGTAGCAGATAGCCTCGCGGCGCATCAGCCGGCGGTGATGGGAGCGAGCGTGTCGAGGTCCGTACTGGTCACGGGCGGGAACCGGGGCATCGGCCTGGCGATCGCCAGGGCGTTCGCCGCGCAGGGCGACAAGGTCGCGGTGACCCACCGCGGTTCCGGCGCCCCCGAGGGCCTGCTCGGCGTCAAGTGCGACGTCACCGACCCGGACGAGGTCGACGCCGCCTTCACCGAGGTCGAGGCCGCGCACGGACCCGTCGAGGTGCTGATCGCCAACGCCGGCATCACCGACGACACCCTGCTGCTGCGGATGACCGACGAGCAGTTCACCCGCGTCCTCGACGCCAACCTGACCGGCGCGTTCCGGGTGGCCAAGCGCGCGTCCAAGGGCATGCTGCGCAAGCGCTACGGCCGGATCGTGTTCATCTCCTCCGTGGTCGGCCTCACCGGCGGCGCGGGGCAGGTCAACTACGCGGCCAGCAAGGCCGGCCTGGTCGGCGTGGCCCGCTCGATCGCCCGCGAGCTGGGCACCCGCGACATCACCGCGAACGTCGTCGCGCCCGGGTTCATCACCACGGACATGACCGACGCCCTGCCCGAGGACCGCAAGCAGCAGATCCTCGCGCAGGTGCCCGCGGGCCGGTACGGCACGACCGACGAGGTCGCCGCCGCCGTCACGTTCCTGGCCTCCGACGCCGCGGCCTACATCACCGGCGCGGTGGTGCCCGTCGACGGCGGCCTCGGCATGGGCCACTGACGGCCCACCGCAAGCACAGCAAGCACAACTCTCGGAGGAAGAACCCGTGACGGGACTGCTCGAAGGCAAGCGGCTGCTGGTCACCGGGGTGATCACGGACGCGTCGATCGCCTTCCACGTGGCCAGGGCCGCCCAGGAGCAGGGCGCCCAGGTCGTGCTCACCGGCTTCGGCCGGCTGAGCCTGGTGGAGCGCATCGCCAAGCGCCTGCCCGAGGCCGCGCCGGTGATCGAGCTGGACGTGCAGGACCAGGGGCACCTGGACTCGCTGGCCGACCGGGTCCGCGAGCACGTCGACGGGCTGGACGGCGTCGTGCACGCCATCGGCTACGCCCCGCCGTCGTGCCTGGGCGCGCCGTTCATGGACGCGCCGTGGGAGGACGTGGCCACGGCCATGCACGTCTCGGCGTACTCCTACAAGGCCCTGGCGCAGGCCACCCTGCCGCTGCTGGGCCCCGGCTCGTCGATCGTGGGCCTGGACTTCGACGCCCGCCAGGCGTGGCCCGCCTACAACTGGATGGGCGCGGCCAAGGCGGCGTTCGAGTCGATCAACCGCTACCTGGCCCGCGACCTGGGCCCGCGCGGTATCCGGGTGAACCTGGTCTCGGCGGGCCCGGTGCGCACCATGGCGGCCAAGTCGATCCCGGGCTTCGCCGACCTGGAGGCCATGTGGGGCGAGAAGGCGCCGCTGGGCTGGGACGTCAACGACCCCACGCCGGTGGCGAAGTCGGTGTGCGGCCTGCTGTCCGACTGGTTCCCCGCCACCACCGGCTCGATGGTGTTCGTCGACGGCGGCGTCCACTTCCTGGGGCTCTAGGGCCCGACCACCCGACCGGGGTCGCGTGCGTTCGATCACGCGACCCGGTCGTGCGTGGTGGTGGTCACGGCGCGAGGATGTCCGGGTGAGTTACGACGCGCTGCTCTGGCTGTCCTTCGGCGGCCCGGAAGGGCCCGAGGACGTGCGCCCATTCCTGGAGAACGTGACCCGGGGCCGCGGTGTCCCCCCCGAGCGGCTGGACGAGGTCGAGAAGCACTACCAGCACTTCGGCGGCGTCTCGCCGATCAACGCGCTCAACCGCTCGGCGATCGAGCGGGTGCGCGCGCTGGTGGACCTGCCGGTGTACTTCGGCAACCGCAACTGGCACCCCATGGTCGAGGACACCCTGGCCGAGATGAAGGCCGCGGGCGTCCGGCGCGCCCTGGTGTTCCCCACCAGCGCCTACGGCGGCTACTCGGCGTGCCGCCAGTACGACGAGGACATCCTGCGGGCCCGCGCGGCCGTCGAGGACGCGCCCGAGCTGGTCAAGATCCGCCAGTTCTTCGACCACCCGCTGTTCATCGAGTCCTTCGCGGACGCCGTGCGCTCCGCCGCCGAGGCGTTCGACGGGTACCGGCTGGTGTTCACCGCCCACTCGGTGCCGCTGTCGGCGGACCGGGCCGCCGGGCCGCCGGAGGAGGGCGGGCACCGCTACTCCCGGCAGGTGCGGGAGGCGTCCCGGCTGGTGGCCTCGGCGCTGGGGGTCGACGAGTACGACGTGGTGTGGCAGTCGCGCTCCGGGCCGCCGGAGGTGCCGTGGCTGGAGCCCGACATCGTCGACCACGTCGACCAGTTGCACGCCCGCGGCGTGGCCAACGTCGTGGTGTGCCCGATCGGGTTCGTCAGCGACCACCTGGAGGTCGTCTGGGACCTCGACACCGAGGCCCGCGACCGGGCGGCCGAGCTGGGCATGGGCTTCGCCCGCGCGGGCACCCCGAACGACGACCCGCGGTTCGCGCGGCTGGTGGCCGAGCTGGTCGACGAGCACCTGGCGGGCGCGCCGGTGCGCAAGCTGTCGGCGTTCCCGGCGGCCGGCTGCACGGCCAACGGCGAGCTGTGCGCGCCGCGGTGCTGCGAACCGGCCCGCAGGCCGCGGCCGGGGCAGGCGGGTTCGGGGCAGCCGGGTGGAGACCGGGCGGGTTCGGAGCAGGCGGGCTCGGCGCGGGCCGGTTCGGACCGGACGGCACCGTGAGCGTCGACTTCAGCTGGTCGCCGCGGCCGGGGGACTGGAGCGACGCGTTGAAGATCGCCGTGCCGCTCTACCGCTGGGCGCCGTGGTTCGCCGCGGTGCTCGGCGGGCTCGGCGTCGTGGTGCTGCTGCTGGGCATGACCTGGGCGGGCGTGTTCGCGCTCGTGCTGGCCGCGGTCATCATCGCGCTGGTGCCGGTGGGCACCGCGGTGAACTTCCACAACCACCCGCTGGCCGCCAGGACGGTCAGCGGCACCGCGGACGACCACTCCCTGCGCATGTCGGTCGGCGAGGCCGCGCGCAGCGAGGTCGACTGGGCGGACCTGCCCGGCTGGGCGGAGACGTCGCGGGGCTTCGTGCTGCGGACCGCCGGCGCCGCGCTGTACGCGGTGCCGCACCGGGCGTTCGCCGACGCCGACGCGGTGGCGAAATTCCGGTCCCTGCTGGTGGAACACGTGGGGCCGGCGGCCTGATCCCGGGCCGTTGTCCGCGTACCCTCGGACAGCGTGTCTACTGCGAGTGCGACGCTGGTCGTCTGGACGTCCGCCTGGCTGCACGGAGCGGCCGCGGCGGACGACGTGCTCGACGCCCTGGGTGCCTGGGCGGACGCGCACGAGGTGGTCGCCGACGACGACGGCACCGCCACCGCCCTCGACCTGCCGGGCCCCGACGAGGTCCCGGTGGGTCCCGCGCTGCTGCTCGCGTCGCTGCGGCGCGCCGCAGCCACCACCGCGCGGCTGGTGCTGCCCGTGCCCGGCGACCTGCGCGGGCTGGGCGGCCAGGGCCCGCTGGGCAAGTGCGCGCTGCGGGTCGGCCAGGCCGCGGTGCTGCCCGAGGTCGGCGTGGGCCTGGTGCCCCGCCTGGTGGCCGACGGCGTGCTGCGGTGGACGGTGTTCGACCTGCCGTCGGCCTCCGGGTTCGAGCACGTGCCCATCGGCGAGGCCGAGCACGGCCTGGGCGCGGCGATGCGCGAGGCCGCGGCCGCGCTGGTGACCCTGGACGTGGCCCGGCACCGGCCCAACGTGCGCGCCGAGATCGCCGCGCTGGCCGCCGAGCACCAGAAGCTGGCCTGGCCGCCGGGGACGCCGCCGCGCGCGCTGCGGGTGCTCCAGCGGGCCGCCGAGGTCGCCGCGATCCTGGCGGTCGCCGCCTCCGACGCGCCGGGCGGCGCGGTGTCGGCGTCCGCGACGAGGGCCCGCGACGAGGCGCTCAGACCGCTGGGCGAGGCGGTGCGCCGGGCGCGGCTCGCGGCCGTGGACGAAGCCGTGCGGGTGCTTTCGGACCAGGGTGCCGAGCGCCATTAGTCGGTGGGCGCCGTCGAATGTTCGACAAGATCTTTCGTAATTCGACGAAGTAGTTCGACGCACCGGGTCCCCGGCAAGTCGGGGCATATCGGGTCGCGTGTTCGCGGAACAACGAACGTATTCACCTGAACGGACGGCAACGGGGGCGTCCGTTCGCGTTCAGAATCGGTTCCGCAATGTTTGCGCAAGGAACTTCCGGGTCCAATCGACCCGGAATAAGCGCTGGTCAGGGCCTCGGGTCTCGCTACGCGCACGGGTATAGGGCCGGATTATCTCCAGGTCAACCCCTCGTCAACACGACGTGTCATGCGTTACCGTTCGTCTGGGAGCGCTCCCAGTCACAACTCACCGGTCTCGCGTCGAATCCCCGGTGTTGTCGATTCCACTGGGAGCGCTCCCAGATGGCGAGTTGCTCGCAAGGAGGCGATGCATGAGTCTGCGTACGTTCGTGCGCTCCCGCAAGGTGGCGGGGGCGTTGGCGGTAACCTCGGTGGCGGCGCTGTCCGCGGCCGGGGTGGTGGCGAGCACCGCCACCGCCAACGCCGCACCCGGCTGCCGGGTCGCGTACTCGATCACGAACCAGTGGCCCGGCGGATTCGGCGCCAACGTCACGGTCACCAACCTCGGTGACGCGATCACCAACGGCTGGACCCTGGAGTGGGACTTCGCCGCGGGGCAGCGGGTGCAGTCCGGCTGGAACGGCCAGTTCTCGCAGTCGGGTGCCCGCGTGACGGTCCGCAACGCGTCGTGGAGCCCCGGCCTCGGCACGGGCCAGACCGTGATCCCGGGCTTCAACGGGTCGTGGACCGGCTCGAACCCCGCGCCCACCACGTTCCGCCTGAACGGGACGGTGTGCACGGGTTCGGTCGACACCACCACGACGACCACGACCACCACCACGACGACGAGCACCACGACGACGACCACGACCACCACCACTGGCGGTGGAAACCCGGGTCAGCGCGTGGACAACCCGTACGTGGGCGCCGGCGTGTACGTCAACCCGCAGTGGTCGGCTCGCGCCGCCGCCGAGCCCGGTGGCTCGCGGGTCGCGAACCAGCCCACGGCCGTGTGGCTGGACCGGATCAGCGCGATCGCGGGCAACGGCTCGCCGACCACCGGCTCCTGGGGCCTCGCCGACCACCTCAACGAGGCGGAGAAGCAGCGCGCCGCCCGGTCGGACGGCAACCTGGTCTTCCAGTTCGTCGTCTACAACCTGCCCGGCCGCGACTGCGCCGCGCTGGCGTCCAACGGCGAGCTCGGCCCGACGGAGATCGGCCGCTACAAGACCGAGTACATCGACAAGATCGTGAGCATCGTCTCGCGGCCGGAGTACTCGAAGCTGCGCATCGTCCCGATCATCGAGATCGACTCGCTGCCGAACCTGGTCACCAACGTCTCGCCGCGGAACACGGCCACCGCGAACTGCGACGTGATGAAGAGCAACGGCAACTACCAGGAGGGCATCTCCTACGCCGTTGGCCAGCTCGGCGCCATCTCCAACGTCTACAACTACCTCGACGCCGGCCACCACGGCTGGATCGGGTGGGGCGACACGGTGCCCGAGTACGACAACTTCTACGCCTCGGCGAAGCAGATCGCCGCGATCCTGGGCAAGAACGGCGCCACCAAGGACAAGGTCGCGGGCTTCATCACCAACACCGCGAACTACTCCGCGCTGGAGGAGCCGTACTGGACGGTCGACGACGTCGTCGGTGGCCGCCCGGTCAAGGAGCAGGCGAAGTGGGTCGACTGGAACGACTTCAACGGTGAGCTGGGCTTCGCCACCGGCCTGCGGGCCGAGCTGGTCAAGCAGGGCTTCGACAGCAGCATCGGCATGCTGATCGACACCTCGCGCAACGGCTGGGGCGGTGCCAACCGGCCCACCGGCAAGTCGACCGCGACGAACGCCGACGACTACGTCAACCAGTCGCGCATCGACCGCCGCTACCAGAAGGGCAACTGGTGCAACCAGGCCGGTGCCGGTCTCGGCGAGCGCCCGAAGGCCGCGCCGAAGCCGTACATCGACGCCTACGTCTGGGTGAAGCCGCCGGGTGAGTCCGACGGTGCGAGCAAGGAGATCCCGAACGACGAGGGCAAGGGCTTCGACCGCATGTGCGACCCGACCTACGGTGGCAACGTGCGCAACGGCAACAACCCCTCGGGTGCCCTCGCGGACGCGCCGCTGTCGGGCCACTGGTTCTCGGCCCAGTTCCAGCAGCTCATGCAGAACGCGTACCCCCCGCTGAGCTGAACGGGTAGTCGAACGACCCCGCGGGCGGTGTCCTCTCCGGACACCGCCCGCGGGCGTTTTCCGGTTGACGCGGCGCATAGCGTCGCGGCGTGGACGTGGAAGGGATCAGCGGTCGCCTGTCGCTCCGCTTCGGACCGGAGGTCGCCGACTGGGCCGCGCGCGTGCCCGACCGGGTGGCCGACCTCGCCCGCGAGTGGGGGCTGGTGCCCGGCGGGTCGCTGCCGCAGGGCGCGTCGTCGGTGGTGGTCCCGGCGGTCCGCGCGGGTGTCCCGGTGGTGCTCAAGCTGAGCCCCGACGAGCCGTTCCTGGCCGAGCAGACGGCGGTGCTCCGCCTGTTCGGGCCCTCCGGGAAGGTGCCCGCGGTGCTCGCCGAGGCGCCCGGCGCGCTGCTGATGACCGCGGTGCTGCCCGGCACCGAGGTGGCCGACCTGCCCGTCGCCCCGGCACCGGGGGAGTGGGCGGACCTGGTCGGCCCCCTGCACGCGCTCCGGCCGCGGCCGGGCCTGCGCGACCTGCGCGACCGCTGCGAGGAGTTCTTCACCCGCATCGGCCGCCGCGTGACCCCGGGCACACCCGTGACCCCCGGGATGTGGGAGGAGGCGCGAACCCGCTGCCACGCGCTGCTGGACGACCAGCCGCGCGTGCTGCTGCACGGCGACCTGCACCCGGGCAACGTGCTGACCGGCCCGGCGGGGCTGGTGGCGATCGACCCGAGGCCGTGCGTGGGCGACCCGTGCTTCGACGTGGTGGACTTCGCGCTGGACGCCGCCGGGCGCGAGGGCGTGGCGCGGCGCGCCCCCCGGCTGGCCGCGGCGTGCGGGCTGGACCCGGAGCGGTTGGCGGAGTGGTGCCGGGTGCTGGCGCCGGTCAACGCGATGTCGTACCCGGACGACGAGCCGGTGCTGACCGAACTGCTCGCCCTGGCCCGCTGACCTGCGGGGCTACACCGGGTCCCGCATCATCGGCTTGCGGTTCTCGCACAGCTCGCGCCCCTCCCGGATCAAATAGATGTCCGCAGGACATTTCCTGCACTTCGGCCAGTTTCCGGACTTCGCAGGCAACGGTGTTGCCGAGGTGTGTGACGGGTAATGGCAAGCCGTCGAGGCGGGGGGTGGGTTGCGGTGAGAAGACGTCCCGACGGGTAAGTAGGCTCCCGGTCCACCGGTGATTTCCTGATAACGGACAAGCTCCCGCTGCGGGACGATGAAGACCTGCTGCTTCAGGTGCAGGAGTGGTGCGGCCGCCCCGGAAGGCACCAATTCGGCCACGTCGTCGACGGTGATACCGTGCCAGGGTTCCAA
Source organism: Saccharothrix syringae (assembly GCF_009498035.1). Classification (NCBI taxonomy): domain Bacteria; kingdom Bacillati; phylum Actinomycetota; class Actinomycetes; order Pseudonocardiales; family Pseudonocardiaceae; genus Saccharothrix; species Saccharothrix syringae. The sequence continues at coordinate 8,312,344 of NZ_CP034550.1, read as the reverse complement.
TTTGGGGTGGTATTTACCGCATGGGCGACGTTTTCGGCCGAAGCGCTTAAGGGAAGGTGTGTACCGTGCACTTGGTCGCATGGACCCTGCGCAGGCCGGTGGCGGTGGCCGAGCGGCGGGGCGGTGGATCGTCCCAGGAGATGCGGTTGCAGCCGACCGAGGGGATGCGGTGGAACCACTTGGGCGGCTGGTCGGAGTCGGAGAACCACAGCGGCAGCCGTCCCGCGAGATGTGACTTGGTGGTACGTCGTGTGGCGGCCCGAACGGTGATGTGGGAGCGCTGCACCTCGATACCGGTCCGCGTCGAGCCGTGCACGGCTACGTCCAGGACCGTCCCCGAACCCGTGTCGAATTCTATGTGACCCTCGGCGGATCCGCCCGTGCGGCGAGCTGATCAACAGGTAGTCCGATGCCGATAAACTTGCCAGGTCCAATTCCCGGTCATCTGGCTGGTATCGCACACGTGTCGTCATGGCAGCCTCGCACTTCGGTTGGCCGACCAGGTCGCTTCCGGTGGTAGGAGCAGTGACCGACAGATCCGGCGTTCCGCTCCACCCGGTTTCCCATACCCGACGAAAGGCTCCGCTCCTGTGATCTGCCGGCTGAGCCGTGGCCTACACCGGGTCCCGCATCATCGGCTTGCAGTTCTCGCACAGCTCGCGTCCCTCCCGCACCAGGAACATCTGCCGCCCGCACCGCCGGCAGGTCGGCCAGGCCCCCGCCCGGGCCCGCGGCGGGTCCCGGCGCTCCACCGGGGCGACCTTCTCCGGCTGGTAGGCGCCCAGCCCCTCGGTCAACTGCTGGTAGTGCGCCAACCCCAGCCGGGGCACGACGTAGACCCAGCGCTCGGGCGTCTGGAGCGGCACGGCCTCGCCGGCGGGGACCATCTCCGCCACGTCGTCCACGGTCACGCCCCGCCACGGCCGCAGCAGCGGGTGGTAGTCGCCGCAGGGTCGCCGGCGGCGGTCGAAGCACCGGGGGAAGTTCTCCGCGGTGCACTTGGCCGCGTGCACCAGGCGCAGGCCGGTGGCGGTGGCGGAGCGGCGGGGCGGCAGGTCGTCCCAGGAGATGCGGTTGCAGCCGACCGAGGGGATGCGGTGGAACCACTTGGGCGTCCGGTCGGAGTCGGAGAACCACAGCGGCAGCCAGCCCGCGCGGTGCGCGCCGGTGGTGCTCAGCGCCGCGGCCCGCGCGGTGACGTCGGCGCGCCGCAGCTCGACGCCGGTCCTGGTCGGGCCGTGGATGGCCACGTCCAGGACGGTGCCGGTGCCCGTGCCCAGGCCGGTGTCCGACCGGAAGCCCGCGTCCTCGGCGGCGCGGTGCCAGTACTCCTTCTGCAGCTTGTGCTCGTCGCTCTCCAGGGCGACCACGTGCTGCCCGCCCTCGAAGTGGACCGCGTAGTACCTGCCGAACCGCTCCTCGACGTACATCTCGTCCTGCTCGGCGTCGTCGGGCTCCAGGCAGACCAGCACCCGGTCGCCCGGGCCGATCCGGCCGACCAGCGAGCTGATCAGCAGGTGGTCGGCCGCGGACAGGCTCGACAGGTCCAGTTCGCGGTCCTCCGGCAGGTAGAGGGCATGCGCCGTCATGGCAACCTCGCACTTCGATCGGCCTTCGGGGGCCGTCGCTTGCGAGGGTAGGCGAGGGGTCCGACAATTCCGGGTCGGTCGCGTGCCGTGCGGGGCGCTGTTCGGCCGGTCGTGTGCGGTGCGGAGGCACCGTCCAGCGGTCGCGCCGGTGCGTGTCCGGGAGGCGTCCTCGCCGCAGGTGACGTCGCGGGCCCAGGGCGGCCCGTCCCCGATCGCGGTGAACGACCGCGCCCCCGCCACCACGGTCGCCGCCGCGAGCAGCAGGACCGGGGTCGACGGATGACCTGATCGACCAGGGCGCCGTGCCCGTCCCGCAGCCGGCTTCCGCCCAGGCCGAACGACGTCGCCGGAAGCCCGCCCGCCCGGGGTCCCCTGTTCTCGTCCTCCCGCAAGGCACCGGCAAAACCCACCCGCCCTACGCCGCGCATCCCGTCTGAGCACCGTTGTTCGTCGAGAGCAGAACCTTCGTTACCCGCCCGTTAACCGGCCCGAAGGGTGGAGTTGCTCCATGTCGACCGATCGCCGAGAGGTGCGTAACTTCGTGGGGTGACCTCTGTGCTTCCCACCACCGCCGGCGAACTCCGCGCGGCAGGGCACCTGCCGCGCGGGGTGAAGGCCGAGATCCGGGACAACCTGCTGGCCGCCCTGCGCGAGGGCCGCGACCCGTGGCCCGGCATCGTGGGGTTCGACCGCACCGTCCTGCCCCAGCTGGAACGCGCCCTCCTCGCGGGCCACGACGTCGTGCTGCTCGGCGAGCGCGGCCAGGGCAAGACCCGGCTGCTGCGCACCATCGTCGGCCTGCTCGACGAGTGGACCCCGGTCATCGCGGGCGCCGAGCTGAACGAGCACCCGCTGGCCCCCATCACCCCCGAGTCCAAGCGGCGCGCCGCCGAGCTGGGCGACGACCTGCCCGTGACCTGGAAGCACCGCGACGAGCGGTTCGCCGAGAAGCTGGCCACGCCCGACACCAGCGTCGGCGACCTGGTGGGCGACGTCGACCCGGTCAAGGTCGCCCAGGGCCGCAGCCTCGGCGACCCCGAGACCATCCACTACGGCCTGCTGCCCCGCTCGCACCGCGGCGTCATCGCCGTCAACGAGCTGCCCGACCTGGCCGAGCGCATCCAGGTGGCGCTGCTCAACGTGATGGAGGAGCGCGACATCCAGATCCGCGGCTACACGCTGCGGCTCCCGCTGGACGTGCTGCTGGTGGCCACCGCCAACCCCGAGGACTACACCAACCGCGGCCGGATCATCACCCCGCTCAAGGACCGCTTCGGCGCGGAGATCCGCACCCACTACCCGCTGGAGGTGGCCGCCGAGGTCGACCTGGTGCGCCAGGAGGCCGACCTGGTCGCCGAGGTCGGCGACCACCTGCTGGAGGTGATCGCCCGGTTCGTGCGGCACCTGCGCGAGTCGTCGTCGATCGACCAGCGCTCGGGCGTGTCGGCCCGGTTCGCGGTCGCCGCGGCCGAGACGGTCGCCGCCAGCGCCCTGCGGCGCAGCGCCCTGACCGGCGAGCAGCCGCCGGTGGCCCGGCCGGTCGACCTGGACTCCGTGCCCGCCGTGCTGCGCGGCAAGCTGGAGTTCGAGGCGGGCGAGGAGGGCCGCGAGCAGGAGGTGCTGACCCACCTGCTGCGGCGGGCCGTCGCGGACACGGCGCGGTCGACGTTCGCGGGCCTGAACCTGCGGCCGCTGGCCGAGCTGGTCGCCGACGACCACCCGGTGGCCACCGGCGAGCGCGTGCCGGCGGGCGACCTGCTGGCCGCGCTGCCCGAGCTGCCCGTGCTGCACGAGGTGGCGCAGCGGGTGGGCGCGGGCCCGAAGGACCCGGCCGGGCGCATCGCGTCCGGCGTGGAGCTGGCGCTGGAGTCGCTCTACCTGACCCGGCAGCTGGCCAAGGACAGCGACGACGACCGAACGGTGTACGGATGAGCACCTACCGGTACGGCCGGTACGTCGACGGGCCGGACCCGCTGGCCCCGCCGGCGGACCTGCGCGCGGCAATGGACGAGCTGGGCCGGGAGGTCATGGAGGGCGCCTCGCCCGAGTCGGCGCTGCGCGAGCTGCTGCGCCGCGGCCTGCCGGGCACCCGCGGCCTGGACGACCTGACCGCCCGGCTGTGGCGGCAGCGCGCCGCGCTGACCCGCCGCAACCGGTTGGACGGCACGCTCCAGGAGGTCCAGCGCCTGCTCAAGCAGGCGCTGGACGCCGAGCGGGCGGCGCTGTTCCCCGACCCGGACGACGACGCGCGGTTCCGCGAGGCGCAGCTCGACGCGCTGCCCCAGTCCACCGCGGCGGCCGTGCGCGACCTCGCCGAGTACGACTGGCGCTCGCCGCAGGCCCGCGAGTCCTACGAGCAGATCCAGAACCTGCTCGGCCGGGAGCTGATGGACCAGCGGTTCCAGGGCATGAAGCAGGCCATGGAGAGCGTGCGGCCCGAGGACGTCCAGCGCATCCAGGACATGCTCGCCGACCTCAACGCGCTGCTCGCCGCGCACGCCCAGGGGCAGGACACGGGCGAGCGGTTCGACGAGTTCATGCGCAAGCACGGCGAGTTCTTCCCGGAGAACCCCCGCACCGTCGAGGAGCTGATCGACGCGCTGGCCGCCCGGTCCGCCGCCGCCCAGCGGATGATGAACTCGATGAGCGAGCAGCAGCGCCAGGAGCTGTCCGCGCTGTCGCAGCAGGCGTTCGGCAACTCCGGCGTGGGCTCCCAGCTCTCGCAGCTGGACTCGCTGCTGCAGAACCTGCGGCCCGGCGAGGACTGGACCGGGTCGGCGCGGTTCCGCGGCAACAACCCGATGGGCCTGGGCGAGGGCGCGCAGGCCATGGCCGACCTGGCCGAGATGGACGCGCTGGCCGAGCAGCTGTCCCAGTCCTACCCGGGTGCCCGGCTGGAGGACATCGACCTGGAGGCGCTGGTCCGCCAGCTCGGCGCGGAGGCGGGCGTGGACGCCCGGCGGCTGGCCGAGCTGGAGCGGGAGCTGCGGTCGCAGAACCTGCTCGAACGCGCCCCCGACGGCTCCCTGCGGCTCACGCCCAAGGCGTTGCGGCGGCTCGGGGAGACCGCGCTGCGCGGCGTGATCGACGGCGTGCGGGCGCAGGGGCAGCGGGACAGCACGTCGGCGGGCGCGGCCGGTGAGCTGATCGGCTCCACCAGGCCCTGGCGGTTCGGCGACACCGAGCCCTGGCACGTGCCGCGCACGGTCACCAACGCGGTGCTGCGCTCGGCAGGCGGGCCGGTGCGGCTGGACGTGGTGGACGTCGAGGTCAGCGAGACCGAGCAGCGCTCGCGCGCGGCGGTCGCGCTGTGCGTGGACACCTCGTGGTCGATGGTGCAGGACGGCCGGTGGGTGCCGATGAAGCGCACCGCGCTGGCCCTGCACCACCTGGTGCGCACCCGGTTCCGGACCGACGCGCTGGAGCTGATCACGTTCGGCAGGCACGCCGAGACTGTCGACATCGGGCAGCTGACCGCCCTGGAGGGCGTGTGGGAGCAGGGCACGAACCTGCACCACGCGCTGCTGCTGGCGGGCAGGCACGTGCGACGGCACCCCGACGCGCAGCCGGTGGTGCTGGTGGTCACCGACGGCGAGCCGACCGCGCACCTGGAGCCGACCGGCGAGGCGGAGTTCCACTACCCGCCGCTGGAGCGCACCGTCGGCAAGACGCTGGTGGAGGTCGACAACCTGGCCCGGCTGGGCGCCTCCATCACCGTGTTCCGCCTCGGCGACGACCCGCGGCTGACCAGGTTCGTCGACACCCTGGCCCGCCGCTCCGGCGGCCGGGTGGTGGCCCCGGACGAGGACGGCCTGGGCGCGGCGGTGGTGAGCGACTACCTGAGGTCCCGCCGGCGGCGGTGAGGCCGGCGGGTGCGCGGTTGCCCGGGTGGCGCGGGTGCGGTCAGGCGAGGGCCGGCCGCACCACGGCGTGGTCGTCGGTGGTGAGCCGGCGCCGGGGCTCCGGGAACGGGGCCGGCGCGACCGCGACCTGATGCGGACACCCCGCCGGCCTCAGCCGTCCCCGTCGTGGTCGACCTCGCGGTCGGTGGGTGCCAGGGCCTTGTCCGTGGCCGGGTCCGATGCGGCGCGGTGGCGGCCGGGCGACCCGGTCAGCAGCGAGAAGTGCGCCTCGGTGCGCATGCGCTCGACCATGTGCGGGTAGTGCAGCTCGAACGCGGGTCGCTCGGAGCGGATGCGGGGCAGCTCGGTGAAGTTGTGCCGGGGTGGCGGGCAGGAGGTGGCCCATTCGAGCGAGTTGCCGTAGCCCCACGGGTCGTCCGCGCCGGCCGGGTCGCCGAAGCGGTAGCTGCGGAAGACGTTCCACACGAACGGCAGCACCGACGCGCCCAGCAGGAACGCCCCGATCGTGGAGATGGTGTTCATCAGGGTGAAGCCGTCGCCGGCCAGGTAGTCGGCGTAGCGGCGGGGGAATCCGATGTTGCCCAGCCAGTGCTGGATCAGGAACGTGCCGTGGAAGCCGAGGAACGTGGTCCAGAAGTGGAGCTTGCCCAGCGGTTCGTCGAGCATCCGGCCGGTCATCTTGGGGAACCAGAAGTAGATGCCGGCGTAGGTGGCGAACACGATGGTGCCGAACAGGACGTAGTGGAAGTGGGCCACCACGAAGTAGGTGTCGGTGACGTGGAAGTCCAGCGGCGGCGAGGCCAGGATGATGCCGGTCAGGCCGCCGAGCAGGAAGGTCACCAGGAAGCCGACGGCGAACAGCATCGGCGTCTCGAACGTCAGCTGCCCCCGCCACATCGTGCCGATCCAGTTGAAGAACTTGATGCCGGTGGGCACCGCGATCAGGAACGTCATCAGCGAGAAGAACGGCAGCAGCACCGCGCCGGTGGCGAACATGTGGTGCGCCCAGACCGCGACGGACAGGGCCGCGATGGCGAACGTGGCGAAGACCAGTCCCTTGTAGCCGAACAGCGGCTTGCGGGAAAACACCGGGAAGATCTCGGTGACGATGCCGAAGAACGGCAGGGCCACGATGTAGACCTCGGGGTGGCCGAAGAACCAGAACAGGTGCTGCCACAGGATCACGCCGCCGTTGGCCGGGTCGTACACGTGCGCGCCCAGGTGCCGGTCGGCGGCCAGGCCCATCAGGGCCGCGGTCAGGATCGGGAACGCCAGCAGGATCAGGATCGAGGTGACGAAGATGTTCCAGGTGAACACCGGCATCCGGAACATCGTCATGCCGGGCCCGCGCAGGCACACCACGGTGGTGACCATGTTGACGCCGCCGAGGATCGTGCCCAGGCCGGACACCGCCAGGCCCATGATCCACAGGTCGACGCCGATGCCGGGGCTGTGGATCGCGCTGGACAGCGGCGTGTAGGCGGTCCACCCGAAGTCCGCCGCGCCGTTGGGGGTGACGAACCCGGTCAGCACGGTCAGGCCGCCGAACAGGAACAGCCAGTAGGAGAAGGCGTTCAGGCGCGGGAACGCCACGTCCGGCGAGCCGATCTGGAGCGGCAGGATGAAGTTGGCGAAGCCGAACAGGATCGGGGTGGCGTAGAGCAGCAGCATGATCGTGCCGTGCATGGTGAACAGCTGGTTGTACTGCTCGTTGGACAGGAACTGGAGGCCGGGGCGCGCCAGCTCGGCCCGGATGAGCAGCGCCATCACGCCGCCGACCATGAAGAAGCCGAAGGACGTGCACAGGTAGAGCAGGCCGATCTGCTTCGGGTCGGTGGTGCGCAGCAGGCCCAGCAGGACGGCGCCCTTGGGGCGTCGGCGGGCGGCGCCCGGGCGGATGACCACGGGTTCCGGCTTGAGCGCGGTCATGACCGCCTCCCTCGTCCCGACGACGTGAGCCGGGCCACATGTTCCTCGGGTCACCCGGTGGTGGGCAACCGCCGGGCCGGTGCTGTCGGAGCTGCCGGCGCCGCTCGCTGCCGCCCGGCCCCTCCACCGCCCCCACCCCGTCACGCTCCGCCACCACCCGCCTCGTTCCGCGCCGTCCCACCCCCGCCCCCGCACCGTCCCAGGGTTCGGACGCGCGGGAACCGCGGCCCGCGCGAGTTAGGGTCGGAACCATGCAGACCTGGTCCTCCACCCCAGTCCCGCGGGTAGCGGGCGAGCCGCGCCCCCTGCGGCTGTTCGACACCGCCACCGGCGAGGTGCGCCCGACCGCCCCGGGCCCCACCGCCCGGCTGTACGTCTGCGGCATCACCCCGTACGACGCCACGCACCTGGGGCACGCGGCGACCTACCTGGCGTTCGACCTGGTCCACCGGGTGTGGCTGGACAACGGGCACGACGTGCACTACGTGCAGAACGTCACCGACGTCGACGACCCGCTGCTGGAGCGGGCCGCGCGCGACAAGGACGACTGGGTCGTGCTGGCCATGCGGGAGACCGCGCTGTTCCGCGAGGACATGGAGGCGCTGCGCGTCCTGCCGCCGCGCGAGTACGTCGGCGCGGTCGAGTCCATCCCGGAGATCGTCGAGGCCATCGGGAAGCTCCTGGCCTCCGGCGCCGCCTACCGGGTGGACGACCCCGAGCACCCGGACGTGTACTTCGACCACGGCGCGACCGGCCGCTTCGGCTACGAGTCGAACTACGACGCCGACACGATGGCCCGCTTCTTCGCCGAGCGGGGCGGCGACCCCGACCGGCCCGGCAAGCGGCACCCGCTGGACGCCCTGCTGTGGCGGGCGGCCCGGGAGGGCGAGCCGTCGTGGCCTTCCGAGCTGGGGCAGGGGCGGCCGGGGTGGCACATCGAGTGCAGCGCCATCGCGCTCAACCGCCTGGGCACCTCGTTCGACGTGCAGGGCGGCGGTTCGGACCTGATCTTCCCGCACCACGAGTTCTCGGCCGCGCACGCCGAGGCGCTGACCGGGCAGCACCCGTTCGCGCGGCACTACGTGCACGCGGGCATGATCGGCCTGGACGGCGAGAAGATGTCCAAGTCGCGAGGCAACCTGGTGTTCGTGTCGAAGCTGCGCGCGGAGAAGGTGGACCCGAACGCCGTGCGCCTGGCGCTGCTGTCGGGCCACTACCGCGCGGACCGGCCGTGGACCGCCGAGCTGCTGGAGCAGGCGCGGGAGCGGCTGGCGCGGTGGCGGCGGGCGGCGGCGCTGCCGTCGGGGCCGGGCGCCGCCGCGGCCGTGGCCCGGCTGCGCGACCACCTGGGCGACGACCTGGACACGCCCAGGGCGCTGGCGGCGCTGGACGCGTGGGCGGACGAGGCGCTGTCCGCGGGCGGGTCGGACGCCACCGGGCCGACGCTGTTCCGCGCGGCGGTGGACTCGCTGCTGGGCGTGGAGCTGTAGTGCGCCGGCCCGCCCCCGACGGCGCGTCGGGGGCGGGCCGGCGGAACGGCTAGGCGCCCTCGTCGCGCCGCTGCACGCCGAACTGCCGCTCCCGGTAGCTGCGCCAGTGCTCCAGCAGCGTGGGCAGCTCGGTGTGGATGAACTGGAAGAACGCCAGGGTCTCGGCGATGCGCCGCCCGGCGGCCGACTCCTCGCCCAGCACCCCGATGCCCTCCTTGAGCGGCACCTCCCAGCGGCGGAACATCTCCTCGCGCCGGAACAGCGCCTCGTACCAGACGTCGTCGAACAGCCGGTACACGTCGCGCCGGGTGCCGGTCTCGCGCTCGCGGCTGACCAGCTGCACCTGGGTCAGGTAGCGGACCGCGCCGGAGATCGCGGCGGGGGAGACGCGCAGCAGGTCCGCCAGCTCGGCGGCGGTCAGCCGGCCGGTCTCGGTGGCCAGCAGGGCGACGAACACCCGGGACGGCATCCGGGGCATCCCGGACTCGGTGAACACCGAGGAGAAGCGCTCGATGAAGCGCAACACGGCCTGGTCGTCACGGTCGTCCGCCTGGGTCACCGGGGCATCATCTCCCATCGCCCGGAAGAGTGGCATTTTATACGATTCCTTAACTTCACGAGTTTGTGAAGCGACTGTAGCTTGCTGGCCATGACATCTGCGATATCCGTGTCGGGCCTGGTCAAGACCTTCGGCCCGACGCGTGCGCTGGACGGTCTGGACCTGTCCGTCCGGCAGGGGGAGGTGCACGGCTTCCTCGGCCCGAACGGGGCCGGCAAGTCGACCACCATCAGGGTCCTGCTGGGCCTGCTGCGCGCCGACGCCGGCGAGGTGTCGCTGCTGGGCGGCGACCCGTGGCGCGACGCGAGCGCGCTGCACCGCAGGCTGGCCTACGTGCCCGGCGACGTGAGCCTGTGGCCGAACCTGACCGGCGGCGAGGTCGTCGACCTGCTGGGCCGGCTGCGCGGCGGCCTGAACGCCAAGCGCCGCGACGAGCTCATGGAGCGCTTCGAGCTGGACCCGCGCAAGAAGGGCCGCGCCTACTCCAAGGGCAACCGGCAGAAGGTGGCGCTGGTCGCGGCGCTGGCCTCCGACGTGGAGCTGCTGGTCCTCGACGAGCCGACCTCGGGCCTGGACCCGCTGATGGAGGCCGTGTTCCAGCAGTGCGTCGACGAGCTGCGCGGCGAGCGCACCGTGCTGCTGTCCAGCCACGTCCTGGCCGAGGTCGAGGCGCTGTGCGACCGGGTCAGCATCATCCGCGACGGCCGCACCGTGGAGACCGGCACGCTGGCCGAGCTGCGCCACCTGACCCGCACCGGCGTGTCGGCCGAGCTGGCGGGCGACCCGGACGGCCTGGCCGGGCTGCCCGGCGTGCACGGGCTGGTGGTGCGGGGCCGGCAGGTGCGGTTCGAGGTGGACGCCGACCACCTCGACGGCGCGCTGCGCTGCCTGGTCGGCGCGGGCGTGCGCACGCTGACCAGCCGCCCGCCCACGCTGGAGGAGCTGTTCCTGCGCCACTACGACCGGGAACGGCCGGGCGCGGCGGTGTCGTCGTGACCGGCCTCGGCCCGCTGGTCCGCCTGGCGCTGCGGCGCGACCGGCTGCTGCTGGCGGCGTGGGTGGTCGCCCTGGTCGGCATCACGCTGGCCACCACCTCCGCCGTGGGCGAGCTGTACGGGACGGCCGAGTCGCGGGTGCGGCTCGGCGCGACCGCGGGCGTGAACCCGGCGTTCCTGGCACTGCTCGGGCCCCTGCACGACGCGTCCACCGCCGGCGGGGTGCTGGCCTGGCGGTGGGGCGTGTTCGGGGCCCTGCTGGTGGCCCTGATGAGCGCGTTCCTGGTCACCCGGCACACGCGCGCCGAGGAGGAGGCCGGCCGGCTGGAGCTGGTCGGCTCGGCGGTGGTCGGGCGGCACGCGCCGCTGGCGGCGGCCGTGGTCACGGCGGTGCTGGTCAACGCCCTGGTCGGCGGCCTCATCGCGGTGGGGCTGGTCGGCCTGGGCGAGCGCGCGGCGGGGTCGTTCGCGTTCGGCGCGGGCTTCGCCGCGGTCGGCCTGGTGTTCGCCGGGGTCGGCGCGGTGGCCGCGCAGCTGCCGGAGAGCGCCCGCGCCGCGAACTCGGCGGCCGGCGCCGTGCTGGGCCTGTCCTACCTGCTGCGGGCGGTCGGCGACGCGGCCGGTGACCGGGGGCCGACCTGGCTGACCTGGTGCTCGCCGCTGGGCTGGTTCGAGCACACCAGGCCGTTCGCCGGGGACCGGTGGTGGGTGCTGGCGGTGCCGCTGGGTGTGACCGCGCTGCTGGTGGCGACCGCGGCGGTGCTGGTGACCCGCCGCGACACCGGCGGCGGCCTGGTGCCCGCGCGGCTGGGCCCGGCGCACGCGCCCCGGTCGCTGAGCAGTGCGTTCGGCCTGGCCTGGCGGTTGCAGCGGGGCGTGCTGCTGGGCTGGGCGCTCGGCCTGTTCGTGCTGGGCGCGGTGTACGGGGCGGTGGCCCGGGGCGTGGAGGAGATGCTGGCGGACAACCCGGCGATGCGGCAGGTCATCGGCCGGCTGGGCGGGTCCGGCGGGATCGTGGACGTCTACCTGGCCTCGATCCTGGGCATCGTCGCCCTGTTCGGCTCGGGCTTCGCGGTGCAGGCGGTGCTGCGGCTGCGGGCCGAGGAGTCGGCGTCGCGCGCCGAACCGGTGCTGGCCACGGCGGTGCGCCGGTCCGCCTGGGTCGGCGGGCACGTGCTGCTCGCGGTCGTCGGCTCGGCCGCGGTGCTCGCCGCGGCGGGGCTGGGCGCGGGCCTGGTGCACGGGCTGCGCGTGGGCGACGTCGGCGGCCAGGTCGCCCGGCTGGTGGGGGCGTCGCTGGCGCACGTGCCGGCCGTGTGGGTGGTCGCGGGCCTGGCGCTGGCGCTGTTCGGGCTGGTGCCGAGGCTGGCGACGGCGAGCTGGGCGGTGCTGGTGGCGTTCCTGGTGCTCGGCCAGCTCGGGCCGCTGCTGGAGCTGGACCCGTGGGCGATGGACCTCTCGCCGTTCACGCACGTGCCGAAGGTGCCGGGCGCGGAGGTGACCGCGGCGCCGCTGCTGTGGCTGGCGCTGGTCGCCGCGGGCCTGGTCGCGGTCGGGTTCGCCGGGTTCCGCCGGCGGGATGTCGGCTGAGATCGGAAAGAGGGCTTCCAGGTCTGCCGTCGGGGCCCGTGGAACTCCCACGGGCCCTGGCGGGGCACCGACGGGGCACCGACGTGGAAGCGCTGCGGGTGGCGTTGCTCGACCACCCGGTCCCGGTCGGCCGGCGAGTGCGCCGACGCGGGCGACGGCCGGGAACGGCCCCGGCGGTGCGCGTGCAGCAGGACGCGCTGCCCGCTCAACGCGACCCAGGTGACCGCCCCTGCTCGGCGCCGTCGACGACCCGCTGCGGCCCTACCCGGTGCCCGGTGCACGAGGGCGCGCTGCCCGTCCACGTCGGCCTGCGGGCGTGGTGGCGGGGGCGCCGGCGAACCTTGAGGTGAGCTTGAGGAAGCGCTGAGGGTGCGCTGAGGTCCGGACCCCACTCTTGGTCCCAGCAACGAACCAAGAGGAGTCCGAAATGCAGCACAACCGCCGCCGTTCCGCCTGGCGCCCCGCCGCACTGGCCGCCATCGGCGGCTCCGTGCTCGTCGCGATGGGGGTCGGCGTGTGGGCGACGCTCACCGCGACGGCCGCGAACGTCGCGCCCGAGCAGGTCGCCAACGGCACGCTGAAGCTGACCCTGGCCGACAACGGCGCGGGCTTCGGCCAGAGCATCACCAACCTCGCCCCCGGCGACACCGTGAACCGGTACGTCGCGCTGACCAACGGCGGCACGCTCGACGCCCAGGCGCTCACCCTCCAGGTCGCCGCCACCGGGGCGAACGCCCTGATCACCGACGGCGCCACGAGCAAGGCGCTGCGCGTGACCGTCACCGAGTGCGTGAACGGCGCGTGGGCGCCCGACACCGGCGCGTGCGGCGGCACCAAGGCCGTGCTGATGGCCGCCACGCCGCTGAGCGGCCTGGCCTCGGCGGTGGCCCTCCCGGCCGGCGCGATGGCGGCGGGCGACGTGCAGAACCTCCAGGTGTCGGTCCAGCTGCCCGACCAGAACGAGACCACGGTCAACGGGGTGCTGCCCCAGGGCACCGTCCAGGGCCAGTCGGTGAACCTCACCTACACCTTCGGCGAGACCCAGCGCTCCGCCACCACCACCAACTCCTGACCCCGACCACCCACCACCGCGAGGACGCCGAGATGAGGACGACGACGGCGGCGCTCGGCGGCGTCGTCCTCTCGGCGCTGCTCGCCACCGGGGTGGCCGACGCGGCCACCGGCGCGGTCGCCACCGCCCGGACCGCGGCGGGCACGGCCACCTGGTCGGCCACCCTGGTGCGCTCCGACGGCGCGGTGCTGACCGGCCGGCCGTACACCGCCGACTACACCGCCCTGCTGCCCTTCGCGGTCTACCTGTCCGCCCGCAACACCGGCACGACCGCCCTGACCGGCCAGGTCTACTCGATCAGCGGGTACGGGTTCGCCCTGTCGGGCGTCGCCCTGGACGCGTGCACCACCGGGCCGTGGCAGAACGGCTCGTGCCCGGGCCAGGTCGTGCCGGTGCGCAGCGGTGCCACCGCGGCGCTGCCGGTGGCACCGGGCGCGTCGGTCGGCCTGCGGCTGTCGCTGCCGGCCGGGGTCGGGGTGTCGGTCTCGGTGTCCGCCTCCACCTCGCGCGCCCACGTCCGCGCCGCGACCACCACCAACTCCTGAAAGGGCCCGCCGTGCGCGTGCTGTCCGGTCTGCTGCTCGTCACCGCCGCGCTGGGCGCGGTCGGCGCGGCGGTCCTCGTCGTCGTCCTGCACGTGGGGTTCGCGCCCGTGCTGTCGCCGAGCATGTCGCCGTCCTTCGAGGCGGGCGACCTCCTGGTCACCAGGTCCGTCCCGACCGCGGACGTGGCGGTCGGCGACGTGGTCGTGCTGCCGCGCCCCGACGCCCCCGGCGAGAGGTACGCCCACCGGGTGATTTCCCGGGACGCGTCCGGGGGCGAGGTCGTGGTGCGCACCAAGGGCGACGCGAACCCCGCCGAGGACCCGCAGGCGCTGCGGATCGTGTCCGACACCGTCCCCGTCGCGGTGGGTGACCTGCCGGCCGTCGGCCGGGCCGCGCTGCTCGGGCAGCACGCGTGGGTGCGGGTCGCGCTCATCGTCCTGATCGGACTGGCCGTGCTGGTGGCGGCCAAGCGGGCCCTGCTGCGGCCCGCGCGGTGATGCCGGGAGCCGGAGCGGCGACCACACTGGACCCGGTGGGCACCGCCAAGGTCCTCGTCGTCGAGGACACCCCCGAGATCCGGCTGGTGGTCGAGCTGGCGCTGCGCGACGCGCACTTCGACGTCGAGACCGCCGGGGACGGCGACCGGGCGCTGGAGCTGGTCCGGGCGTGGGACCCGGACGTGGTGGTGCTCGACCTCAACATCCCCGGTCCCGACGGGCTGGAGGTGTGCCGCCGGCTGCGCGGGTTCTCCACCGCCTACGTGCTGATGCTGACCGCCCGCGCCGACGAGGTGGACAAGCTCGTCGGGCTGGCCAGCGGCGCCGACGACTACCTGACCAAGCCGTTCTCGCCGCGCGAGCTGGTCGCCCGGGTGCACGCCGTGCTGCGGCGGCCGCGCGCCGGCGCCCCGGCCGCGCCACCCGCCGACCGGCGGGTGGTGGGCCCGCTGGAGGTCGACCTCGACGCCCGCGAGGTCCGCGTCAACGGCGACCGCGTGGCCACCACGCGGACCGAGTTCGAGCTGCTGGCCGCGATCGTCGAGCACCCGCGCCAGGTGCGCACCCGCGAGCAGCTGCGCCGCCGCGCCTGGGGCGAGGACTGGCTGGCCGACGACCACGCCGTCGACGTGCACCTGTCGAACCTGCGCCGCAAGCTCGCCGCGGCCGGGGCGCGGGGCGTGATCGCGACCGTGCGCGGCGTCGGCTACCGGGTCAACCCCGACCTCGCCTGACCCGGGTCACCACCACGGCCGGTCCACCTCCGGCCCGGCCACGGGCAGGGTCGCGGTGAAGGTGCTGCCCCCGCCGGGCACCGAGCGGACCCCGACCGAGCCGCCGTGCGCCTCCACGATGCCGCGGGTGATCGCCAGGCCCAGGCCGGCGCCGCCGGGGCGCAGCTGCACGAACGGCTCGAAGATCCGGTCGAGCTGGTCGGCGGGCACGCCGCCGCCGCGGTCGCTCACGCACACCCGCGCGGTCACCTCGCCGGCCGCCCCGCACGCCACCCGCACCGGCTCGCCGGGCGGGCTCACCGCCACCGCGTTGGCCAGCAGGTTCGTCACCACCTGCACGAGCCGGTCCGCGTCACCGCGCACCAGCACGGGTTCGGCGTCCACCACCACCGGCACGCCCCGGCGCCCGGCCGCGCCCTCCACCGCGTGCACCGCCTGCCGCACCACGTCGGCCAGCTCCACGGCCGTCGGCCGCAGGTGCAGCCGGCCGTCGCGCACGCGGGACAGGTCGAGCACGTCGTCGGCCAGCCGCACCAGCCGGTCGGTGTTGTCCACCGCGATCCCCAGCAGCTGCCGCGCCCGCTCGGGCAGGTCCCCGAACCGGCCGGACGCCAGCAGCTCCAGCGACCCGTGCACCGAGGTCAGCGGGGTGCGCAGCTCGTGGCCGACCAGCGCGGTGAAGTCCCGCTTGGCCTGCTCGGCGTCCTGCGCGGCCAGCGCCGACTGCACGACCGCGCACTCCAGCTCCACCCACGCCGCCAGGTCGCGCAGCCGCTGCCGCTCCACCCCGGACAGCCGCCTGGCCCGCCGGTCGATCACGCACAGCGTGCCGACCCGGTGCCCGGACGGCGCCCGCACCGGCTGCCCGGCGTAGGACCGGGCGCCCTCGTCGGTGACGATCGGGAAGTGCGCGAACCGCTCGTCGGCGAGCAGGTCCGGCACCTCGAACAGGTCGTCGCCGCGGATGGCGTACGAGCAGATCGACACCCCGCGCGAGGTCTGGTGGTCGGCGAGCCCGACGCACGACTTGAACCACTGACGCTCCAGGTCGACCAGCGACACCAGCGCGATCGGCGCGTCCAGCACGTCCCTCGCCAGACGGGTGATGCGGTCGAACCGCTCCTCACTCGGCGTGTCGAGCAACCGGAGCGCCTTCAGCGCGGCGACCCGGTTGACCTCGGCGTCCCAGGCTTCGTCAGTCACCCGGCCCAGTCTGAGCCAAATGGCCCAATCGTGTCGGCTTATGACACTTTCGAGTGAACTTCTACATGCCTGTCGGTCCGCGCCCCGGCCCCCGGCCGCGCCGCCGGAGGTAGCGCTCGAACTCGGCCGCGATCGCGTCACCGCTGGCCTCGGTGATCTGGATCTCCGCGTCCCCGCGCTCCTCCAGCGCCCGCACGTAGTTGCGCACGTCCTCGTCCTCGTCGGCCATCTCGCTGACCGTGCGCTCCCACTCCTCGGCCTGCTCCGGCAGCGCCCCGAGCGGGACCTCGACGTCCAGCACCTCCTCCACCCGGTGGAGCAGCGCGAGCGTCGCCTTGGGCGAGGGCGGCTGGGACACGTAGTGCGGCACGGCCGCCCAGAATGAGATCGCCGGCACCCCGGCCTGCACGCACAGGTCCTGGAACACGCCCACGATCCCGGTCGGCCCCTCGTACCGGGACCGCTCCAGCCCGTACTTGGTGGCCGCGGCGGCGTCGTAGGCGGTGCCGGTCACCGGGACCGGCCGGGTGTGCGGGGTGTCCATCAGCAGCGCGCCCAGCGTGACCACCGTGGTCACGCCCAGGTCCTCGATGTGGCGCAGCAGCTCGCCGGCGAACTTCCGCCAGCGCATGTTCGGCTCGATCCCGTGCACGAGCACCACGTCGGTGGCCGACCCCGGCGGTCGGCACACCGAGAGCCGGGTCGTCGGGAATTCCACCCTCCGGGTGACGCCGTCCACCATGCGGACTGTGGGGCGGGTCACCTGGAAGTCGTAGTAGTCGTCCGGATCGATCTCGGCCAGCGGCGTCGCGTCCCACGTGAGTTGCAGGTGCTCGATCGCCGTGCTGGCGGCGTCGCCAGCGTCGTTCCACCCCTCGAAGGCCGCCACCATGATCGGGTTGGTGAGCGGTTTGCGGGGGTCGAAGGGGGTCTGGGCGGCCTGGTCCGGATCGGTCACCTGGTCAGACTACGACCCCCGGCGCCCGCCCGACGCCGTAGGCTGGCCCACGCCGGGTCGTGTCACCCCGACGCTTCGGGGCGCGCCGGTTCGCGGACTTCGCGGGAAGGGTGTGGATGACGGTCGAGGCTGTGCTGTGGGACATGGACGGCACGCTGCTGGACTCGGAGAAGCTGTGGGACGTCCCGCTGTTCGAGTTCGTCGAGAAGCTGGGCGGTGAGCTGTCGCTGGAGACCCGTCACGCCATGGTCGGCTCCAGCGTCCCCCGGACCATGGCGATGCTGTTCGCCGAGGTCGGCGTCGACGCGCCCACCGAGGAGGAGCTGGAGGACGGCGCGGCGTGGATCATGCGGCGCACCGAGGAGGTCTTCCGGGCCGGCCTGCCGTGGCGGCCGGGCGCGCGGGAGGCGCTGCGCGCGGTGCGGGCGTCCGGCGTGCCGATGGCGCTGGTGACCTCGACCGAGCGGGGCCTGACCGAGGTCGCGCTGGACACCATCGGTCGCGACCTGTTCGACGTGACCGTCTGCGGTGACGAGGTGGACGGGCTGAACAAGCCGCTGCCCGAGCCGTACCTGAGGGCCGCCCGCCTGCTCGGCGTCGACCCGACCCGGTGCGTGGCGGTCGAGGACTCGCCCACCGGCGTGGCCTCCGCCGTGGCGGCAGGCTGCACGGTGCTGGTGGTGCCGTGCGACGTGGAGGTGCCGGGTGGCGAGCGCCGCGTGTTCCGCGACTCCCTGGTGGGCGTCGACCTGACGACGCTCGCCCCGCTGCTGGACGGCTGAGGGGCCGGGGGACCGCTGAAGCCCCGCCGGTTCACCGGGCCCACCGGGGTTCGGCGGACCGCTGGGACCCGCCGAACCCCGGTGTCCCCGGCTAAAGAGCCGACACCCGCCTCCGCACCCGCACCGCCGGGTCGACCAGCAGGCCGAACACCACGCCGAGGCCCAGCCACAGCGTGGCCTGCTCGGCCAGCGAAGCCAGCCGGAACTCCCACAGCAGGCCCGCCGGCACGTCCGCGGGCACGTCGTCCGGCGTCGCCGGGAACACCACCAGCAGCACCGCCAGCGCGGCCACCACGGCCACCGCGGTGACGGCCGCCCGGACCGGCGCCGGCAGGTGCGCCAACCGCCGGACCAGCACGCCCGCGCCGTGCACGACCAGCAGCCCGGCCGCGATCAACCCCAGGTAGAGCACCGTCCGGTACTCCACCGTCGTGCTCTCGCCGACCCCCGGCGGGTTCGCCGGGTACTTCACCGCGGGCAGCAGCACCGCGACGCCGAACGCCGCGGCCGACAGCCACACCGCCCGGGTGAACGGCGCCCTGGTCGGGAACCAGTGCCGCGCCCCGGCGTAGGCGGTGGCGAACAGCGCCCCGACGGCGAGCCCGACCACGACCGCCGCCAGCGCGCCACCCACCACCTGGGTGCCGCGGCTGAACACCTCACCGTGGTCGTGGGCACCCGGTTCGGCCGGCCGCGCCTCCTCGACGGCCAGCGCCGCCCGGATCGGGGCCTCCACCACGAGCACCCCGACCAGACCCGCGAGCAGCCCGGACAACCCGCCCGAACCGATCCCGCGCAGCAGCAGACTCCGGTAAGCGGACACCCGGCGCGCCTAGTGGCAGGGCACGCCGAGCGCGTGGCGCCCGTCGTGGAAGAACTCGTGGACGGTCTCGGCGGCGTGGCCGAGCGCGATGCCGTTCTCCTGGAGCACCAGCCAGGTCACCAGCAGCGCGACCAGCGCGACGGCGTAGGCCCACCTGGGGACGTGGACGGGGACGGACTGCGCGGGGCTCGTCATGACGGCCTCCTCCATACCTCGTGGAAGGTCAACAACAACTCGTGCCGCAGCCGGTCTCCTGACTCCCGGATCGACACCGTCCCCGCGTCTTCCCAGCCGCGCGTGCGACCAGTGACGTGCTCGGCGGGTTGGCTCCCCGGTCACAGTGGCGAGGACCGCGCCGGATTCCCACCGGCTTCCCGTCCACTGCGGCCTGCGAACCGTAGATGTCGATCGCCCGGCGGCACAACCGGCCGGAAGAGTTGTCGTGCGCCTCACGTCAACGCGCAGTCACCGCACTTCCCGCCGCCGTCGAGCCGGTAGTACAGGCAGCAGCTGCGCCGCCGGAACACCACCTCGCCCGGAAAGGGGACGAACACCCCGGTCCCCCGCAGCGGCGGCTCCGCGAACAGCTCCTCGCCCAGCGCCACGCACTGCTCCGCGGTCGCCACCCCGGCACGCGCCGCGGTCCGCAGCGCCCCGGCCGCGGACGACGCCGCGTTCCCCCACAGCAACCCGGCCGCCACCGGCGTGACCGCGCGCAGGGCCCCCACCACCGGCGCCAGCGGCTCGGCGACGCCCACCCCCGCCACGGGCTCCTTCAACCGGACCCGCAGGCCGTCCTCGTCGTAACGCCACCAGAGGTTCGCCGGCCGCACGTCCGGCACCGCGCCACCGACCACGCGGGCGGCGACCACCGGGCACAGCAGCCGCGCGGAGTAGCCCAGGAAGAACAGCGAGGCGGCGACCCGCGGTTCGCCGGTGCGGTAGCGGTCGGCGATCCGCCCGAGGACGTCGGGCAGCGCGGGGCCTCCCAGCAGCGCGGCGCCGTCGTGCCAGCCCGGGTCGGGACGGCCGACGTCGAGGGCGAAGAACGGGCTCAGGCCGCGGACCTGCCGCAGGGTGGCCAGGACATCGGCGAACTCGGACACGCGGCCCAGTCTGCCGCCCCGGGGTTTTCACGATGGCGACGCGGGGTTGACGGCGCGGCAACGCCGCCGCGGTGCACTGGTGGCTCCCACTCACCCCGGGGGGCGCGGATGACGAGCACCTACGACCGGATCGGTGGCCAGGAAGCCCTGGTCAGCGTGGTCGACGACTTCTACGGGCGCGTGCTGGGCGACCCGGGGCTGGCCCCGTTCTTCAGCGGGACGAACATGTCCCGGCTCAAGGGCAGGCAGGTCGAGTTCTTCACCGCCGCGCTCGGCGGGCCGCAGGAGTACACCGGGCGCTCGATGAAGGAGGTGCACCGCGGCATGAACATCGGGCAGGCGCACTTCGACCTCGTGGCGGGCCACCTGGCCGAGGCGCTGGCGGCGGCGGGGGTGCCCGCGGAGACGGTGGGGGAGATCATCGGCGTGGTGGCCCCGCTGTCGGCGGACATCGTCGCCCCCGCCGCACCCGCCGCCTGACCCGGGGCGCCACCCGCCCGGCGCCGCACCGCGCGCACCGCCCGGCCCACGTCGCGCGGCTCGCACTGCCTCGCGCCGCCCGGCCGTGCTGCCTGACCTGCGCCGCCTGACCTGCGCCGCCTGACCTGCGCGGTGCCCGAGCCCGACCACACCGGTCCCCGGCACCTGGGCGACACCGGCTACCGGCGCGCGTTGGCCGCCTCCGGCGCGCTGCTCGTGCTCACGGGTGTCGCCCTCGGCGTCGAACTGGCCGGCCGCGGCGCCTGAGCACCGCACCGCGACCGCCGACCCGCACCGCGGTCCCGGTCGCTACGGCAGGTAGAACGTCAGCACGTCGGCCCGCACCGGCGGGAACAGCACCCGCATCAGCTCGGCGTTCGGCCCGGGGTAGACATCCGGCTGCCGCGCGGTCAGCCCGTCGATCCCGTGCGGCCCGAACAGCAGCGACGCCAGCAGGTCCGGCGCCACGCCCGCGCCGCCCGCCGCGCCGGGGGCCTGCATCGTGCCGCCCGCCACGACCGGCCCGACCCGGCCCGCCTCGAACGGCAGCCGCACGTGCGAGCGGTAGAACGACACCACGGCCTCGCCCGCCGCGGCGGCGAACCGCTCGGACGCGGCGAGCCGCGCGCCGAAGACCGGCCGCAGGTGCCCCAGCAGCGCGACCGGGTCCGGAATGCGCACGTAGTAGGACTCCGCGTCGGGCTTGGGCGGCGCCAGGAACGGCTCCAGCGCCGCGCCCGCGACCGTGCCGGGGCGCTCGGTCACCTCGGTCGGCGCGGTCAGCGCGAGCAGCGCGTGCGCGGCGGCCTCGTCCACCGCCGCGACCTCCGCCAGCCGCACGTCTTCTTCACCCGGTGGTGTGAGGCGCCCGGTCGCGACCGGCACGCCGCCGCGCTCGACGAGCACCTGCGCGCTGCCGTCGCGGGCCACCAGCCACCGCCACAGCGGGGCCGAGTGCGGCATCCGCAGGTCGGCGCGGGCCTGCTCGGCGTCCTGGAGCCGGGCCATGACCGGGATGTCGTCGGCGGTCGCCTCGCGCAGCACGTGGTCACCGGCCACCGGGGTGCCCAGCACCTCGCGGGTGGGGGCGATCGGCACCGCGTAGGTGTAGCCGAACCGCCGGTAGAAGTAGGGGATGCCGATCATGATGTTCACCAGGTGGCCGCGGGCGGCGGCGCGGTCGTGGGCCCAGCCCATCAACGCGCGCACCAGGCCCCGGCCCTCGTAGGCGCGGTCGGTCGCCACCAGCTCGACCTGGCTCGCCGGGATCTCCAGCCCGCCCAGCACCAGGGTCTCGTCGAGCAGGGTCGCGGTGGACACGACGCGGTCGCCGTCCACGACGACCGCGCACGCCTCCCAGCCCGCGTCCGGGTCCTCCACCACCAGGCGGTGGTCGACGGCGTCCTCGGGCTCGCCGCGCTCGGCCAGCAGCGCGCCGACCTGCTCCAGGTCCGCGGGGCGCGCGGTGCGCAGCACGAGGCCGTCGCTCAGGGTCACCTGAGCAGTGTCCGGCGGGCCGCCCGCGGCGTCACGCGATTTTCGCCGGCGCGGGCGGCCCGCCGTGGGGCACCATGCCGCGCATGACCTGGCTCCCCGCCGACTTCGCCCACCCGACCCGCGTCGACCTCGACGCCGACCACCACCTGCGCCCCATCCGGGAATCCGATGTGGACGTCGACTACCCGGCCGTGATGGGCTCGCGCGAGCGGCTGTGGTCGCTCTACGGCGAGGCGTGGGGGTGGCCGCCCGCGACGATGACCCCCGAGCAGGACCGCGAGGACCTGGCCCGCCACGAGCGGGAGCAGGAGGCGCACGAGTCGTTCAACTACGCGCTGTTCAACGCCGACGAGACCGCCCTGCTCGGGTGCGTCTACATCGACCCGCTGGAGGACCGGGGCGACGACGCGCTGATCTCCTGGTGGGTGGTCGACGAGCACGTCGGCACGGACCTGGAGCGCGCGCTCGACGAGTTCGTGCCCAAGTGGATCGCGGAGGTGTGGCCGTTCACCAGCCCGCGCTACGGGATCTGATCGCGACGGTCGCCGCGGTCCGCCCGGCCGCCCCGGTGCCGCTGCGGCGACGCCGAGCCGGACCGGCGGCCGGTGGCCCGACCAGGGGTGCGCCCGCCCGCCGGGCCGGGGGATGCGAGGATCAGACCCCGTGAAGACCTTCGACGAGCTGTTCGCCGAGCTGAGCGAACGCGCACGCACCCGCCCCGAGGGGTCCGCCACGGCCGCCGCGCTGGAGGCCGGGGTGCACGCCCAGGGCAAGAAGGTGCTGGAGGAGGCGGGCGAGGTCTGGATCGCCGCGGAGCACGAGTCGGACGAGCGCCTGGCCGAGGAGGTCTCGCAGCTGCTCTACCGCGTCCAGGTGCTCATGCTCGGCCGCGGCCTGACCCTCGAAGACGTCTACAAGCACCTGTGATCCTGGAGGCCGCGCGGCTGGACGTCCGGCCGGGCCTGGAGGCCGACTTCGAGTCGGCCTTCGCGCAGGCCCGCGAGGTGATCGCCGGCTCGCCCGGGTTCGTCTCGCTGGAGCTCCGGCGGTCGGTCGAGCACCCCTCCCGCTACCTGCTGCTGGTGCGCTGGGAGCGGCTGGAGGACCACGTGGTCGGCTTCCGGCAGGGGCCGCTGTACCCGCGGTGGAAGGCCCTGCTGCACCACTTCTACGACCCCTTCCCGACCGTCGAGCACTACCGCGCCACCTGATGGGCGGGGTGCTCGGCGGCTTCGCGCCCATCTGGGTGCTGACCGCCGTGGGGTTCGCCGCCGCCCGCACCGACGTGCTCGGCGACCGCGCGGAGACCGTGCTCGGGCGCTTCGCCTTCTACCTGGCCATGCCCGCGGTGCTGTTCACCACCCTGCTGGGCGGCTCGCCCGCCGACCTGGCCAACCGCGGCGTCCTGGCGTTCGTGATCAGCACGTTCGTCGTCGGCCTGGTCGGCTACGCGGTGCAGTGGCGGGTGTTCCGGCGCTCCCCGCCGGACCGGGCGCTCGGCGCGATGGCCGGCTGCTACGCCAACGCGGGCAACCTGGGCATCCCGGTCGCGGTGGGCGTGCTGGGCGACTCGTCGTTCGTGGTGGCGGTGCTGCTGTTCCAGCCGGTGGTGGTGATGCCGGTGGTGCTCGCGGCCGTGGAGGTCGGGTCCGGGCGGCGCGGGTCGGCGCTGCGCACGCTGGCCCTGCTGCCGGTGCGCAACCCGCTCATCCTGGCCTCGCTGCTGGGCCTGGTGTGCGGGCTGCTGGGCGTGCGGGTCCCCGAGCTGGTGCTGGAGCCGGTGCGGGCACTGGGGGCCGCGGGCGTGCCGACCGCGCTGGTGGTGCTCGGCATGTCGCTCGACGCGGCACGCGCCCCCGAACCGGGGGTCCGGGCCGAGCTGGCCACCGCGGTCGCGCTGAAGCTCCTGCTGCACCCGCTGGTGGCGTTCCTGGCGTGCCTGGCGCTGGACGTGACCGGCCCGCCGCGCCTGGCCGCCGTGGTGTGCGCGGCCCTGCCGACCGCCCAGAACGTCTACGTGCTGGCCCGCCGGTACCGGTCGGACCCGCGCTTCCAGCGGGACGCGGTGCTGGTGTCCACGGTGCTGTCGATGGCCACGCTGTCGGTCGTGGTGCTGCTGCTCCGCTAACTCAGCGCTGCCGCACGAACAGCGACTGGGCGCTGCGCCCCACCGGGCCGCGCCCGTCGTGCAGCACGCTCGTCGCCACGCCGACGCCGGTCGGCCCGAGGACCGTGGTCGCGTCGAGGGCGAACCACCCGCCGACCGGTTCGCGGTGCAGGTGGACGGTCAGGTCGGTGTTGATCGCGTACCACCGGGTGATGTCCAGCCGCCCGGACACGCCGCTGGCCGAGTCGGCGACGGTGAACAGCCGCTGGAGCGGCGTCGGCTCCTCGCCCGCCACCACCGCCACGGCCGGCCGCGCCCACACCACCGCGTCACCGGGCTCGAAGACGCCGCCGGTCACCGACCGCCACTCCATCGCGGCCAGGTACCCGCGCCGCCAGCCGGCGGGCACCGGCATCGGCGCGCACCCCTCGGCGGGTGGCGGCGACGGGCCGTCGCCGGTGGCCACGACCGCCGTGTCACCGGTCACGATCCGCCACGCGCGGGCCCGCAGCACCGGCCGTCCGCCGTGGCACAGGGACGCGGACAGCAGCTCCACCGAGCGGCCCGGCCGCTCCACCGCCGCCTCGACGGACAGCTCGGCCACCGGCACCGGGCCCAGCACCTCCAGGGTCACCCGGGACAGCAGGGTGCCCGGGCGCGGCGCGCACCGCTCCAGGGCCCGCACCAGCAGCGCGGACGGCGGGCCCAGGTGCTGGCTGTCGTCGCTCCAGGGGCCGGCGGTGTGCCCGGTCGAGGCGAACCGGTCCCCGGCCAGCGGCTCGTAGAACGCGCCCACGGCTTCAGTCCACCCGGTCGAGCGGCGTCTCCACGCCGGCGTCCGGCTCCGGCCACCCCGGGTAGGGCGGCGGCGTGCCGTCGAACGCCGGGCACAGCGCCTTGTGGTCGCAGTAGTCGCACATCCGGCTGGGGTTGGGCCGGAAGTCCCCGGACCGGGCCGCCCGCAGGATGGCGTCCCAGATCGCCTCCAGCGTCCGCTCGAACCGCGCCAGCTCCGCCTCGTCCGGCTGGTAGGCCAGCGCCTGCCGGTCCGCCAGGTACATCAGCCGCAGCTGGCGGGGCACCACGCCGCGCAACCGCCACAGCACCAGCGCGTAGAACTTCATCTGGAACAGCGCCTTGGCCTCGCCCACCTCGCGCGGCGCGGCGCCCGTCTTGTAGTCGACCACCCGGACCTCGCCGGTCGGCGCCACGTCCACCCGGTCGACGTACCCGCGCAGCAGCACCCCCGACGGCAGCTCCCACTCCACCAGCAGCTCGCGGGCGTCCGGGTCGAACCGGCGCGGGTCCTCCAGGCCGAAGTAGCCGTCGAGCAGCCCCGCCGCCGACGCCAGCCACTCCTGCTGCTCCGGGTCGTCCTCGGCGAACAGGTCGGCGAACTCCGGCCGCTCCGCCCGCACCCGCTCCCACGCGGGCCCGACCAGCTCGCGCGCCCGCGCCGGCACCCGCTGGTCGGCGGGCAGGTCGAACAGCTCCTCCAGCACCGCGTGCACCACCGTGCCGCGCACCTGGGCCCTGGTCGGCCTCTCCGGCAGCCGGTCGACGGCCCGGAACCGGTAGAGCAGCGGGCACTGCTTGAAGTCGCCCGCGCGGGAGGGCGACAACGCCGGCCTGCGGACGGGTCGGTCGGTGGTCGTCGGCACTGCCATGGGCCAAACGATAGGCCAAGGCACCGACAAGATCGTTCGCGCGGCGAGCGGGCGACCGGCCGAATCACAGCGGTGATACACCCCGGGCCCTAGGCTCTGCGACGTGGCCACAACAGGCGGTTGGCGACGGCAGGTCGGCCGGGACGGCGGCCTGCCGCTGTTCCGCGCGGCCGGGGTGCCGGTGCTGCTGGCACCCTCCTGGTGGCTCGGCTCGGCGGCCGTCGTCGTGCTCTACGCGCCGATGGTCGGCCGCCTGGTCCCCGGCGCGGACGGCGTGACCGGGGTGCTGCTGGCGGCCACGTTCGCGGTCTTCCTCGGCCTGTCCGTGCTGGCCCACGAGCTGGGCCACACCCTGGTCGCGCTCCGCCTCGGCCTGCCGGTCCGCCGGCTGCGCCTGTTCCTGCTCGGCGGCGTGTCCGAGGTCATGCGCACCCCGACCAGACCCGGCCACGAGGGCGCCATCGCCGCGGCCGGCCCGCTCGTGTCGGTCTTCCTGGCCGGCGTGTTCGCCCTCGCCGCCGCGGCGATGCCCGAGCCGGACGCGGTGTGGCTGCTGGTCGCCCAGACGGCGTTCGCCAACGCCGCCGTGGCCGTGTTCAACCTGCTGCCCGGCCTGCCGCTGGACGGCGGGCGCATCCTGCGCGCCGGCGTCTGGGCCTGCACCGGCCGCCGCGCCTCGGGCACCAGGGCCGCGGTCGTCGGCGGCGGCGTGGTGGCGGCGCTGCTGGTCGGGTGGGCGGTGTGGGGCGTGCTGGCGGGCAGCGAGGACCGCTGGGTCAGGTTCGGCGTGTGCCTGCTGACCGCCTGGTTCGTGCTGGCCGGCGCCCGCGGCGAGCTGACCGCGGAGCACCGGCGCACCTGGCCCGACGGCCTCACCCTCACCGAGCTGGTCCGCCCGGTCCTCCAGCTGCCCGCCGAGAGCCCCGTGTCGGGGGCGCTCACCGCGTCCGCGGGCCGGGGCGTGGTGCTGGTCCGCGCCGACGGCGTGGCCGCGGGCCTGCTGGACCGGGAGATGGCCCGGCGGCTGGCGTCCACCTCGCCGCACGCGCCGGCCGAGCAGGCCGCCGTGCCCATCCGGCCGGAGACGGTGCTGCTGGAGAACGAGAGCGGCGACGAGGTGGTCGAGCGCGTGCACGGCACCGCCGCCTGGGAGTACCTGGTGGTCGACCTGGAGGGCCGCCCCGCGGGCGTGCTGCGCCGCGAGGACCTCAGGGCTGCCCTGAACCGCCGCTGAGCAGGCCGGCGTCCTGCGCCAGGATCGCCGCCTGCACCCGCGACCGCAGGTCCAGCTTCGTCAGCACGCGCGACACGTGCGTCTTCACCGTGGTCTCGCCGATGTGCAGCCGTCGCCCGATCTGGTGGTTCGACAGGCCCTCGCCGAGGCACCGCAGCACCTCGACCTCCCGCTCGGTCAGCGAGTCCAGCCCCGGCGGCCGCGACCGGGGCGCGGTGGCGGCGAACTCCCGCATCACCCGCCGCGTCACGCCCGGCGCGAGCACCCCGTCACCGGCCGCGACCCGCCGCACCGCCTCGACCAGCGCGGGCGCCTCCACCGACTTGAGCAGGAACCCCGCCGCGCCCGCGCGCAGCGCGCCGTGCACGTACTCGTCGAGGTCGAAGGTGGTCAGCACCAGCACCTCGCACACGCCGGCCAGCCGCCGGGTCGCCTCGATGCCGTCCACCCCGGGCATCCGCACGTCCATCAGCACCACGTCCGGCCGCAGGGCCAGCGCCTGCCGCACCGCCGCCGCGCCGTCACCGGCCTCGCCGACCACCTCGACGTCCCCGGCGCCGCCCAGGATCATCACCAGGCCCGCCCGGATCGCCGCGTGGTCGTCGGCCACCAGCACCCGGATCACAGCGGCAGCTCCGCCCGCACGACCCACTCGGGGCCGTCGGCACCCGCCGCGCACCGGCCGCCGACCGCGTGCGCGCGTTCCGCCATGCTCACCAACCCCGTCCCCGATCCGTCCCCGCCGGTACCGCGCAGCTCGTTGCGCACGACCACCACCAACCGCCTGACCTGCCGCTCCAGCGCCACCGACGCCCGCGCGCCGGGCGCGTGCTTGACCGCGTTGGTCAGCGCCTCCTGCACGATCCGGTACGCGGCCACGTCCACCGCGACCGGCAGGTCCGCCACGTCCGCGCCCCGGAACCCGACGTCCAGGCCGCCCGCGCGGGCCGAGTCCACCAGCAGCCCCACGTCGGCCAGCCGCACGGTCGCCGGCTCGTCCACGGGGTCGTCGGCCCGCAGCACGTCGATCATCATCCGCATCTCCGCCAACGCCCGCACGCTGTTCTCCCGCACCGCCTTGAGCACGGTGCGCGAGGTCTCCGGGTCGCCGTCGCGCAGCGACAGCACCGCCTCGGACTGGATCGCGATCGCCGACAGGTGCCCGGCCACCACGTCGTGCAGGTCGCGGGCCATCCGGGTGCGCTCGGCGGCGACCGCGGCCCGCCGGTCCAGCTCCACGATCCGGGCCATCTGCTCGGCGCCCTCCCGGTGTTGCCGCACGTTCGTCGCCCACCACACGGGCACCACGAACAGCGAGAACGCCTGCAACCCGGCGTAGAAGGACATCCGCCAGTCGCCGATCACGGCCACCACCGCGGCGCCGCCGACGGTCAGCACCGCCACCACGCCCACGAGCCCCTGGTGCAGCCGGCGCGAGCCGCGCAGGGCGGCCGCGAACAGCACGTCGACCAGGACCATGAGCACCGGCATGCTCAGGCCCAGGCGCGCGTCCACCACCGCGGCCCCGGTGACCACCAGCAGCGCCGCCGCCGGCGCGGAGTGCCGGAACGCCTGCCCCGCGCACGCCACCCCGAGGACCGCGAGCCGCACGCCGAGCGGCGTGGTGTCGTCCCGACCGCCCATGACCAGGTCCGCGCCCAACCGGTGGACCAGCACCCCGAGGGCGAAGAAGGCCACCGCGACGAGCGGGTCGTGGTACCTGCGGAACAGCCACACCCGGTCATCACAGCACAGCGGCGCACACCGGTCGTCCTACTAAGTGATGACCGCCGGTCGATCGGCCCGACGACGCGGCCGAACCCCGCTGACCGGCATCGTCGGTGTCGTGGGTGAACCGCTGGTCGTGTTGATCGTGGCGTGCGAGGTCGGGTTCTGGGTCGTGCTGGGCGCGGGGCTGCTGGCCCGGTACGCGCTGCGCAGGCGGACGCTGGGTGCGGTCCTGCTGGCCTGCACCCCGGTGGTGGACGTGGTGCTGCTCGTGGCGGCCGTGCTGGACCTGCGCGCGGGGGGCGAGGCGAGGGGGGTGCACGGGCTGGCCGCGATCTACCTGGGGGTCAGCGTCGCGTTCGGGCACAGCATGCTGCGCTGGGCCGACCAGCGGTTCGCCCACCGCTTCGCCGGTGGTCCGCCGCCGGTGAAGCCCCCGCGGTCCGGGCCGGAGAAGGTCCGCTACGAGTGGCGCGAGTGGGGGAAGTTCGCGCTGGCCTGGGCGATCACCGGGGCCGTGGTGCTGCTGCTGGCCTTCGTGGTGTCCACGCCCGAGCGCACCGGGGTCCTGTGGGGGCAGCTGCGGACGATGACCGTGGTCGGCGTGGTCTGGCTGCTCGGGTGGCCGGTCTACCACACGGTCAAGGAGGGGGCGGCGGGCAAGTCCCGCCGGTAGCCCGCGGCCGCCGGCGTGCGACCATCGTGCGCTGTCGACGCGCGTTTAGCAGGAGGTTCGCCGCGGTGAGCACCGCCAGTGGTCCGTTCCAGCCGGGAGACCGGGTGCAGTTGACCGACCCGAAGGGACGGCACTACACGATCGTGCTCGAACCGGGCAAGGAGTACCACACCCACCGCGGCGCGTTGCCGCACGACAAGCTGATCGGGCAGCCCGAGGGCTCGGTGGTCACGTCGGTGGGCGGCACCTCGTTCCTGGCCCTGCGGCCCCTGCTGGCCGACTACGTGCTGTCGATGCCGCGCGGCGCCCAGGTGATCTACCCCAAGGACGCCGCCCAGATCGTGATGTACGGCGACGTGTTCCCCGGCGCCCGGGTGCTGGAGGCCGGCGCCGGGTCCGGGGCCCTGACCTGCTCGTTGCTGCGCGCGGTGGGGGAGAAGGGCAGCGTGACCTCCTACGAGGTGCGCCAGGACCACGCCGACCACGCGATCCGCAACGTCGAGCAGTTCTTCGGCGAGCGGCCCGGCAACTGGTCGCTCACCGTGGGCGACGTGGTCGAGCACACCGGCGAGGTCGACCGCGTGGTCCTCGACATGCTCGCGCCGTGGGACGTGCTGCCGACCGTGGCCCGCAGCCTCATCCCCGGCGGGGTGCTCGTGGTGTACGTGGCGACCACGACCCAGCTGTCGAAGGTCACCGAGGCGATCCGGGAGCAGCAGCACTGGACCGAGCCGCAGGCGTGGGAGACCCTCGTCCGGCCGTGGCACGTGGTCGGCCTGGCGGTGCGGCCCGAGCACCGGATGATCGCGCACACCGCGTTCCTGCTGACCACCCGCAGGCTCGCCGACGGCGTCACCCCGCCCCGGCCGCAGCGCCGCCCGTCGAAGGGCTGACCAGCGAGAACGGCCCCGCCCGCCGGGCGGGGCCGTCGCGGGTCACTCGCAGGCGACCCAGCCGTCGTCGGTCTTCTTGAGGGAGATCGTGTCGGTCTGGTCCTTGACGAAGTCCTTCATCTCGGTCGGCACGTTCTCGACCTTCAGGGTGATGGTGGCCTCGGCCTCGGTGTCGCTCTTGGTCTCGACCTTGTCCACGGCGGCGGTGATCTTGATCTCCTTCGCCGCCTCCTGCATCTTCTCGATCTGCTCCCGGGCCTCCGGCGGCAGGTCCTGCAGCTGCTTCTCCAGCTCCTCGGTCATCGCCTCGCCGGGGTTGGACAGCTTCTCCAGGTCCTTGAGGTCGCCCTGCTTCTCGGCGCAGGTCAGGGAGCGCATCTTCTCCCAGTCCTTGGCGTTGAAGGCCGCCACGAAGCCGTTCGCGGTGTCCTGCGGGCTGCCCTTGCCGCCGCCGCCGAGGGTGAAGATCAGCAGGACCACGACGCCGATCACCAGCACGCCGCCGCCCGCCAGGATCCACGGCAGCGGGCTCTTCTTGCGCGGCGCCCCGTAGGGGTCGCCGAAACCACCCGGTTGGCCGTAACCGGGCTGGTTGAACTGGCCGGGCTGGCCGTACGGCTGCTGGCCGTAACCGGGCTGGCCGGGCTGTCCCGGCTGCCCCGGGCCCGGCTGGCCGGGCTGGCCCCAGCCGGCCGGCGGGGTGCCGTAGCCGGGCTGCTGCCCACCCTGTGGGAAGCCCTGGGGCGGCGGGGGGTACCCGCCGGGCTGCTGGCCCTGGGGCGGCTGCTGGCCGAATTGACCTGGTTGCTGGCCAAATTGACCCGGCTGCTGGCCGTACGGACCCGGCTGCTGCGGCGGGACGGACATCACTATCTCCTAGAACTTTCCGCTGGTGGCAGTGGACACTGCCCGGACCACGTCAGTGGATATTTCGTGTTGGGACGCACGGTAGCGGGTAAGAGGTTCCGGCAGACACCGGTATGGAGCAGTTGGACCGGCCGAGCGGGCGGATGTGTGATCGCACAACACCCGGCCACGCGCTGGGTAGCGGCTTTTGTCGGTGATCGCCGGTACCGTTGTCGTACGAACACGGGAGGAGGGTGCCGACATGCAGCACGGTCATCCCGGCAGCCAGCCCGATGAGGGCGGCGAGCTGAACAAGGGCAACAACTCTGGTGAGCTGACTGCGCAGATCAGGTTCCTCGAGGACGAGATCGCGTTGCTGCGCCGCAAGTTGACGGAATCCCCACGACACGTCCGCCTGCTGGAGCAGCGGTTGGCAGAGGCGACCGAGCGCGTCAGCCAACTGACCGAGCGCAACACGAAGCTCATCGACACCCTTCGAGAAGCACGGAGCCAACTGCTCGCCCTGCGCGAGGAAGTGGACCGCCTCGCCCAGCCGCCCAGCGGCTACGGCGTGTTCCTGGCGCGGTTCGACGACGGCACGGTGGACGTGTTCACCTCCGGTCGTCGCATGCGGGTCTCGGTGTCGCCGGCGGTCGAGACGTCGTCGCTGGTCCTGGGCCAGTCGGTGCGCCTGAACGAGGCGTTGACCGTGGTCGAGGGCGGCGGCTTCGAGCGGACCGGCGAGGTGTGCACGCTCCGCGAGGTCCTGGAGGCCGAGGAGGACGCCTCGATCGGCCGGGCCCTGGTCGTCGGGCACGCCGACGAGGAGCGGGTCGTGTGGCTCGCCCAGCCGCTGATGGACTCCCCCCTCAAGGCGGGTGACTCGCTGCTGGTCGACTCCAAGGCCGGCTTCGCCTACGAGCGGGTGCCCAAGGCCGAGGTCGAGGACCTGGTGCTGGAGGAGGTGCCCGACGTCAAGTACGAGGACATCGGCGGCCTGTTCCGGCAGATCGAGCAGATCCGCGACGCCGTGGAGCTGCCGTTCCTGCACGCCGACCTGTTCCGCGAGTACAAGCTGCGCCCGCCGAAGGGCGTGCTGCTCTACGGCCCTCCCGGCTGCGGCAAGACGCTCATCGCCAAGGCGGTGGCGAACTCCCTGGCCAAGCAGGTCAGCGCCGCGCGCGGCGAGGACCACCGGGAGGCCAAGAGCTACTTCCTCAACATCAAGGGCCCCGAGCTGCTCAACAAGTTCGTCGGCGAGACCGAGCGGCACATCCGCCTGATC
Organism: Saccharothrix syringae; assembly: GCF_009498035.1. Classification (NCBI taxonomy): domain Bacteria; kingdom Bacillati; phylum Actinomycetota; class Actinomycetes; order Pseudonocardiales; family Pseudonocardiaceae; genus Saccharothrix; species Saccharothrix syringae. The sequence continues at coordinate 8,280,196 of NZ_CP034550.1, read as the reverse complement.
TTCCAGCGAGCCCGCGAGAAGGCATCCGAGGGCACCCCCGTGATCGTGTTCTTCGACGAGATGGACTCGATCTTCCGCACCCGCGGCAGCGGCGTGTCCTCCGACGTGGAGACCACGATCGTGCCCCAGCTCCTCAGCGAGATCGACGGCGTCGAGGGCCTGGAGAACGTGATCGTGATCGGCGCCTCCAACCGCGAGGACATGATCGACCCGGCCATCCTGCGCCCCGGCCGGCTCGACGTGAAGATCAAGATCGAGCGCCCGGACGCCGAGGGCGCGAAGGACATCTTCAACAAGTACCTCACGCCCGACCTGCCCATCCACGCCGACGACCTCGCCGAGTTCGGCGGCGACCCGGTGGCCTGCATCCAGGGCATGGTGCAGCACACGGTCGAGCGGATGTACGAGGAGTCCGACGAGAACCGGTTCCTGGAGGTCACCTACGCCAACGGTGACAAGGAGGTCCTGTACTTCCGGGACTTCAACTCCGGCGCCATGATCCAGAACATCGTCGACCGCGCCAAGAAGGCGGCCATCAAGAGCCTGCTGGACACCAAGCAGCCGGGTCTGTCGGTGCGCCACCTGCTCGACGCGATCGTCGACGAGTTCGCCGAGAACGAGGACCTGCCCAACACGACCAACCCGGACGACTGGGCGCGGATCTCGGGCAAGAAGGGGGAGCGGATCGTCTACATCCGCACCCTGGTGACCGGCAAGAACCAGGAGTCGGGTCGAGCCATCGACACGGCTACCAACACCGGCCAGTACCTGTAGCCCGCAACGCCGCCCGCGGTGCGGGCGACAGGTCGGGTGAGGAGCAACTCGCCAGGAGGCCCGTCCGGCAGCGCCGGGCGGGCCTCCGCACGTCCGGGGGCGGGTCACCACGTCGAGCTTGCCCGGGGTGGGTGCCCAGGGGGTCAACCGGTGGTGTCGGGGTGGGGGACTTGCGATGTCGGGACGGGGTGTGGGGGTAGGGGCGGGGCCCTGGCGGTGAGGTGATCGGACGGTGACGGGCGGGTCTCGCCCGGTGATCGGGCACGGCAGTCGGATGCGGCAGCCGGCCGCGGTGGCGGCGCCGTGGGGTGCCGTGGGGTGCCGAGCCCGGACCCGGTCCCGGTCCCGGGCGTCCCGGCCGGCTCCAGGGGGGTCGAGCCCGGACCCGGTGCCAGGCGTACCGGCGCCAGGCGTCTCCGGTGCCGGCCCCGGCGCGCCCCACCAACCCCGGCCCTCAAGCGCCCCACCCCGCTCACCGAGCCCTGGCACCCACCAGCCCCGACTCGTAAGCCGCGATGACGAGCTGGGCCCGGTCACGGGCCTGGAGCTTGTGCAGCAAGCGCCCGATGTGCGTCTTGACCGTGCCGTGCGACAGCCCCAACTCCTGCTGGATCTCCGGGTTGGACAGCCCCCGGGCAATCAGCACCAACACCTCCTGCTCACGCTCCGTAACCCCCTCCAAGCGCACCGGCCGCTCCCGCCCCCCACGGGCGAACTCGGCGATCAACCGCCGCGTCACCGAGGGTGACAACAGCGCGTCACCGGCCGCCACGACCCGGATCGCGGCCAGCAGGTCGGCCGGCGGTGTGTCCTTGAGCAGGAAACCGCTCGCGCCGGCCCGCAGCGCCGAGTACACGTACTCGTCCAGGTCGAACGTGGTCAGCATCAGCACCCGGGCCGCGCAGGAGGCGCTGATCTCCCGCGTGGCCGAGATGCCGTCCACCCCCGGCATCCGCACGTCCATCAGCACCACGTCGGGCGAGGTCGCCCGCACCACCGCCACCGCCTCGGCCCCGTCACCGGCCTCGCCGACCACCCTGAGGTCCGGCGCCGAGTCCACCAGCACCCGGAAGCTGCCGCGCAGCAGCGCCTGGTCGTCCACGATCACCACGTCGGTCACGACAGCGGCACCTCCGCCCGCACCGCGAACCCGCGCCCGGCCCGCGGCCCGGCCGAGAACGTCCCCCCGTACACCGCGACCCGCTCCCGCATCCCGACCAGCCCGTGCCCGGCGGTCGCGCCGGCAGGCACCCGCTCGCCGGGCCCGTCGTCGACCACCGAGATCACCACCGCCTTCTCGGCCACCTCCACCTCCACCGAGCAGGACGCCGGCGCGGCGTGCTTGACCACGTTGGTCACCGATTCCTGCACCACCCGGTACACGGTCAGCCCCAGCGCGTCGGGCACCTCGCCGCGGACCGACAGGTCCACCCGCACCCCCGCCGCCGACGCCCGCGACACCAGCGCCGGCAGGTCGCCCATGCCCGGCATGGGCGCCAGCTCGACCGCGGCGTCCTCGGACCGCAGCACGCCCAGCAACCGCCGCATCTCCACCAGCGTGTCCCTGGACGCGGCCTCGATCACCCTCAACGCCTCCTGCCCCACCTCCGGCCGCGCCGCCCCGACGTGGGCGGCGATGCCCGCCTTGACCGCGATCAGGCTCAGGCTGTGCGCCACCACGTCGTGCAGCTCGCGGGCGATCCGCATCCGCTCCTCGGTGACCGCCCGCTCGGCCTCCGCGACGGCCTGGCGCGCCTCGTACTCCCGGCTGACCCGCGTGGTCCGGCCCAGCGCCCAGGCCGCGCCCACCAGCACCACCACGAACGACCCCAGCCCCGGGCCGTCCGGCCACGGCTCGCTGACCAGCACCGACGCCGGGGCGCAGACCAGCGTCGCCACCAGCGCCCAGGCCGCGACCCGCCGCGAGCACAGCGAGGCCACCGAGTACATCGCGAACGCCGTGGGGAAGAACGGCTCCAGCGTGATGTGCGTGAGCGTGGCCACGACCTGCGCGGTCGCCACGATGGCGAGGGTCAGCAGCGGCTTCTTGCGCCGCCCCGCCAGTGGTGTGCCCACCAGCATCGCGAGGGGGTAGCCGAACCACATCGGCACGTCCCGCTGCTCCGCGAAACCGACGTAGGTCAGGACGACCGCCGCCCCCGCGATCATGTCGAGGGCGTAGAGGTAGGCGGTGGGCAGCAGGCGCAGGAGCCGGGGCATCACGCTCGGGACGCTAGCCGGTCGTCCGGCCGGTGACATCGGACCAGGGTCCGACCTGAAAGTCCGGACCCTGGTCCGATCCGCCCACCCCGCGGACCGGCCAAGCTGGTCCCATGATCGAGACCAGGCACCTGACCAAGCGCTACGGGGCGCACCGCGCGGTGGACGACCTGACCATCCAGGTCACCCCCGGCCACGTGACGGGCTTCCTGGGCCCCAACGGCGCGGGCAAGTCGACCACCATGCGGGCCATCCTCGGCCTGGACCGCCCCACCAGCGGCGAGGCGCTGGTCAACGGCCGCCGCTACGCCGGGTACCGCCGCCCGCTGCACGAGGTGGGCGCGCTGCTGGACGCGGGCGCCGCGCACGGCGGCCGGCGCGCCCGGGACCACCTGCGGGTGCTGGCCCGGAGCAACGGCATCGGCGACCGGCGGGTCGACGAGGTGCTGGAGCTGGTCGGCCTCGCGGGCGCGGCGCGGCGGCGCGTCGGCGTGCTGTCGCTGGGCATGAGGCAGCGCCTGGGCGTCGCGGCGGCGCTGCTGGGCGACCCGGGCGTCCTGCTGTTCGACGAGCCGGTGAACGGCCTGGACCCGGAGGGCATCAGGTGGATCCGCCACCTCATGCGCGACCTGGCGGGCGAGGGGCGCACGGTGCTGGTGTCGAGCCACCTGATGAGCGAGATGGCGCTGACCGCCGACCGGGTGATCGTCATCGGGCGGGGCAGGCTGGTCCTGGAGGCGTCGGTCCGGGAGCTGCGGGCCAGGTTCCGCGAGGACGTCCTGGTCCGCTCGCCCGAGCGCGCCGAGCTGGCCGCGGTCCTGGGCGCGGCGGGCGCCTCCGTCACCACCGAGGACGGCGCGCTGCTCGTGCGCGGCCTGGAGCCCGCCGAGATCGCCGACCTGGCCGCGCGGCGGCAGCTGCCGGTGCACGAGCTGACACCGCGCAGCGCGTCCCTGGAGGACGCCTACCTCCGGCTCACCGAGGACAGCGTCGAGTACCGCGCGAAGGAGACCGCCCGATGACCCCCGTGCTGGACTCGGAACTGCTCAAGCTCCGCTCGGTCCGCTCCACCACCTACCTGCTGCTGGCCATCGCGCTCACGCTGGTCGTGGGTTCCCTCGTCTCCTACCTGATGACCGCCGACTGGGACACCGCGACACCGGAGCGGCAGCAGCAGTTCGACAGCGCCGACCCGACGGTCGTGCTCCTGCCGTTCGGCCAGTTCTGCCTGGGCGTCCTGGGTGCCCTGGCGATCACCGCCGAGCACGGCAGCGGCATGATCCGCCCGGTCCTGATCGGCGTACCGCGCCGCCGGGCGCTGCTGCTGGCCAAGACCACCGTCGTGACCGGCGTGTCACTGGTCGTCGCCACCGTGGCCGGCCTGATCGCCTACGCGTCGGGCGAGCTGATCACCGGGGACCGCCCGGAACCGATCTCGGTGTACGCCTCGTTCGGCGACGCGGTGCCGACCCTCCTGGCGAACACCGCGTCCATGGTCGTGGTCGCCCTGGTGGGCCTGGGGCTGGGCCTGCTGATCCGCTCCACGGCAGGCACCCTGGTCACCCTGTGCGGCCTGCTCTTCGTCCTGCCGGTGGTCGCCATGCTGCTCCCGGCGCCCTGGGGCGAGCGGATGTACGCGGTGATGCTCCCGGTCCTGCCACACCTGCTGACCAGCGATGATCCGAACGCGACGCTGTCACCCCCGGGCGCGGGCCTGGTGATGATCGCCTACCTGGTCATCGCCCTGGGCGCCGGCGGCATCGCCTTCACCCGCCGCGACGCCTGAACGCCGCCCGGCACCCCACTGACCAAGGCAGTGGCACCCCGGGCGCTGCTGACGCGGGCCACGCCGGCCAGCCCACCAAGCCGCTTCGCTGACCGGTGCCGGTGGCGGCGGCGGTGCGTTATTCAGAACCCACCAGCCGAGTCGGTAGTACTCCAGGCTGGTGACGATGCGGATGATCGTGGACAGTTCGGCGAGGCGGGCGCGGTAGCCGGTCGCGAGGATCTTCCAGTTCTTCAGGTGGGCGATGGCCTGTTTGACGGCCCAGCGGATCTGGTTGACCCCGCGGTTCCAGACCTTGTTCTCCGGGGGGTGGTCGGTGTGACCTGGTCGTGTGCGGCGGTGCCCTGGTGGCCCAGATCGCCGAGGAAGACGCTGTGGTCGAGCAGGGTGTCGTAGCCGACGGTGGTGAAGGCGTGGCGGCGGCGCTTGCCGTCGTAGTCGGCGGTGAGCCGGCCGGTCGGGACCAGGGTGCCGTCGACGATGACCACCCGGCCCCGCAGCGGCTCGGGCATCGGCGGGGTGTGTGGGCAGGTGACCTGGCCCAGCAGCGGCGCGTAACGGCGGAAGACCCTCGACACGGTGGGCTGGGAGACGCCGAACAGGTCGGCGGCCAGGGCTTGGGGCAGGTTGTGGCGCAGCAGGACCAGGGTCGGCAGCACCGAGCGGTGCGAGCTCAGCGCCGGCGGCCGTCCGACCTGCGAAGTCGGGTGTGACCGGAGTTGGTCGATCCGACGGACCAACTCCCGGATCTGGTCATGGTCCAGGCCGGTCGTAGAGCGGTAGCGCAACAGCCCTGCCCTGTGGTGGTCGCTTCTGTGAGAGGAAACCGACCCTGCCCAGGCAGGGCTGTTGCACTGTCAGCCCAGCTCAGAGGTCCTGAATAACGCTCCCACTCCCACTCCCGGTGCCGGTGCCGCTCCCGGTGCCGGTGGCGGTGTCAGTGCCGGTGCCGGTGCCGGTGCCGGTGCGAGTGGCGGTGGCCGGAACCTCCCAGTTCTTCAGGCGGGTGGTTCCCCGGGCAGCCCCCGGCCTGCCCGACACCACGCACCTGTTCCCTCAACCGGCGTGAAGTGCCGGTCCGCCCTGCGGCGTGAATAAAATCCACCACAAATGGTTCCACTCCATTCCTTCCGCACCCAGCACGACTCCTCACCGCGCCGCGCGCACCACGGCAGCCCTTTCCGCCGATTTCGTGTCCCGGACCGCCACCTCCAACCGCCGCGTCACCTCCTCCTCCCGCCGCACCGCGGTCCGGTGCGCGATCCACTGCCTGAGCAGGCCGCCCACCAGCGCCAACACCACGTACAGCGCCGGGTTCCCGGCCACGAGCCCCGTCAACTGGTCCACGACCCCTCCGTCCATCCGTGCGATGACGGGATCGAGCATGCGGCGCACCGCGCATTTCCCTCTACAGTGGGGAAACTCGTGGGAAACCCGATCCTGGGACGGGAGGGCCATGCCGGGTGGGCGTCCATCGCAGGGCAAGCAGCAGCGCTACCCGGAACTGGAGGAACTGGCGGCGTGGTTCCACGGCGCCCTCGTCGACGCCGGGTTCGGCAGCGTCCACGAGTTCATCTCGACGGGCCTGTTCGAGAAGAACGCCGTCTACGGCGTCTTCAACGCCGCCCGCCTGCTCACCCTGGAGTCCACCCAGGCCCTCGCGGCCGGCCTCAAGCGCGACCCGGCGCAGGTCGTGGACGTCTGGATGCGGGCCAAGGAGGCCCGTGACCGGGACGCGCTGGCCCAGCAGCGGGACGACCGGCCGCGGCTCGCGTCCTGGACCGACTGCCCCCTGCCGTCGCTGGCGCTGCGCAACCTGCTGGAGGCCCAGAGCACCGCGGTGGAGCGCCTGCCCTACTCGCTGCTGGGGGTGGACGAGCCCTCGCTGTCCACGATCTACGTCCGCCAGCAGGTCCGCCTGCGCACCACCGCCGAGCGCGAGGACCCCGGCGCGCAGCGCGAGGCGCCGGCGGAACAACGCCCGGCCACGACCGCGTCGCAGGCCGCCCTGCCGGTGTCGGAGGCCCTGGAGCGCCACGACCACCTCCTGGTCACCGGTGAGCCGGGGGCCGGCAAGTCCACCCTCGGCCACCACCTCGCCCGGGCCCTGTCCCGCGTCTGGCTGCGCGAGGACAGCGCCACCGCGGCCCCGGTGGGCGAGCCGGTGGTCCCGGTCCGCGTGTCCGCCCGCTCGCTCGACCACACCGGCTCGTGGAGCAACGTCCTGGCCGCCGCCGTCAGCCGCACGCTCGGGCGGACGCTGGTCCAGGACCCCGACGCCGGCATGTTCGCGGGCCGCGCCCAGGGTGCGCGCTGGCTGATCCTGGTCGACGGCCTGGACGAGATCCCCGACCCCCGCGTGCGCGGCGAGGTGATCCGGGCGGTGGCCCAGCACGCCCGCCCCGGTTCGGACTACCGCTTCGTCGTCACCACCCGCGCCCTGCCCGAGTCCGAGCTGTCCCCGCTGCGCGCGGCGAACGTGGGCGACTACGCCATCCAGCCCTTCGCCCGCCCGGAGCTGGAGCAGTTCGCCCACCGCTGGTTCACCGCGCAGAACCCGGCCACCGCCACCCGGGAGGCCGAGCGCTTCCTCCGCGAGACCTCGGACGGCCGGCTGCGCGAGCTGGTCCGCAACCCCCTGCTGGCCACCATCGCGGCGGTGGCGGCGGTCAAGGACCCCGGGCGCTCCCTGCCCACCAGCAGGATCAGCCTCTACGAGCGCTTCTGCGGCTACCTGGCCGGCGACCGGGGCGCCCGCCGCGAGGTCGTGGCCCACCTCCGCCGCCGCCACCACGACGACCCGGCCCGACTGGCCTGCATCGGGTGGCTGCACGAGCACCGCTTCCGCCTGCTGGCCGCGCTCGCCAGGGAACGCCTGGAGACCCAGGACCCGCTCTGGCCGGTCGCCCGGGACTGGGTGCGCGACCAGGCCGGGGGCACCCTGGTGGAGGGCTGGGAGGAGCACCTGTGGGAGGAGCTGATCGGCACCGGCCTGTTGGTGGCCGCCGAACGCGAGCTCCGCTTCCTGCACCAGTCCTTCGCCGAGTTCCTGGCCGCCCGGTCGCACGCCGACTCCATCGGCGACGACTTCACCGACCTCGACACCTGGATCCGCCGGGGGCTGAAAGACGCCGAACGCACCTTCGCGCTGTTCACCTTCGCCCTCTGGGCGGCCGAACCGAACCACGACATCGCCGCCGTGATAACCCGGGTGCTGGATTCCTACGATTCCCGCCGGGTCCTCCTGGCCGGTCACCTGATAGCCGAAGGCGTCACCACCCCCACCGACACCGCCGAAGAAGTCGTCAACCGGCTGGTGGCCCTGGCGTGCAACGCGGACGATTTCGACACCGCGGTTGAGGCGATCGAAATCCTCGGTGGCCTGTTCGACCATCCCCGGGCCGCGGAACACCTCGGATCAATGGCGGCGCACCCGGTGCTGGCGGTGGAACGCCGAATGGCGGCCGTGGTGGCACTGGAGCGCCTGACCGGAGGCGAGAAGGTCGAACCGCTGCTGGCGGAACTCCTGCCCTCTTGCTACGGCGCGCCCCTGCGACGTGCGGCGCCCATGGCCCTGCGGCTGGGAGCGGGGGTCGTGGCACAGGTCCGGCAGCGGGCGTTGGCCATGGTCCTCGAACCGGACGTCGGCATCTGGCTCCGCGTGGAGGCGACCGAGGTGCTCGCCGACCTCGGCCTGGTGCCGGATGTGAAGGCGATGGCGGAAACGGTGTTCGCGGACAGGTCCGCCAAATCCTGGCACCTGAGGAAAGTGGCCACTGCCTGGCACGATGCCGCAGGGATCGAGGCGGTCGCCGAGATCGCGGCGCGAGCCGCGGCCCGTCCTGGGGACGACCACTCGGGCCGCCTGGAACTCGCCGGGTTCCTGCTGCGCGCGGGTGACCGGGCCGCGGCCACCGCCTTGGCGCGGGCCGTCGCCGGCGATCCGGACGCCAGACCGTGGCACGTGCGGAACGCCCTCGTCCTCCTGCTCAGGCTCCACGGCGACAGCGAGGTGCGGGCGATCACCGACCAGGTGGAGAGGTGGTCGGCCGAGCCGCAACCGATCTTCGAACTCCACGCGGGGGTCCTGCTCAAGAACGCGGTCGAGGTGACGCCGCATCCCGCCTTGGTCGAATCGGTTCGCAAGCACATCGAAAGGTCGAACCCGGCCGTGCACGGCATGGCCGATCTGATCGGCGGGTGGCTGGCCACGCGCGACGGAACCGCTCAGAAGGTGGTGGAACTGTTCGGGGACGGCAGAAAGTTCTATTCCTTCTACCGGAACGCCATCGCCGAGTACTTGAACGACGCGGGAGGGCGGGACGAGGCGTGGACCTGGGCCGAGGGTGTGCTCCGCTCTCCGGAGATCTTCTCCCTCGACGGATACCGGGATGCGGCGCGACTCCTGTTGAAGATCGATCCGGAAACCGCGGCCGTGGCGCTGACCGACGTGGCTGCCGGGCGCCCGCACCCTCCCAAGGAGTTGCTGGTGGGGGTGCTGGACGCCCTCGACCCGGACCACCCCGCCGCGGCGACCGGTGTCGCCGCCCTGCTGGCCGATCACCCTGAGGTGTCGGGAGCCGAACTCCAGAAGGCGCTTCTGGTGCGGTTCACCCACGGCGACAGCGCCGCCGCGCTGGTCGATGCCATCCTGTCGCCTCAGTTGTCCATCACCGACAGCCGCGTCCTGGCCCGCGCGCTGGCCGCGAGCGGTGAACTCGACTTCGCGATGCAGGCGTGGAGCCGGTTGCTGACCATCCAGGAGTACTCGTTCTCCGACGACCTGGGGTTGATCGTCGACCTCCAGTGCGCGGGCGTGGGGGAGTGGGCCGCCGGGCGGATGCGGGCGCTGATCGCCGATCCGGCCACCGCCCCCCGCCGCCGCCTCCGCCTGCGGCAGATGGTGGCCGCCCTGGAGGTGACCGCCGAGTCCACCACCGAGCCCACCACCGAGCCCACCACCGCGTGAACCCGCGCCCGGCGGACCCCAAGATCGCCGGTTACCGTGTCAGGCGTGCCGACCGCGCCCGACTTCGCCCTGGGACTGGCCGCCCTCGGCCGTCCCGCCTACATCAACCTCGGCCGCACCGGCGCGCTGCCCGCGCACCGGGACGTCGAGGCCATGCGCGAGCAGTGCCACGCCGTGCTGGACGCGGCCTACGCGGCCGGTGTGCGGCGCGTGGACGTGGCCCGCTCCTACGGGCGGGCGGAGGAGTTCCTGGCGGGGTGGCTGGACTCGCGCGGGCACCGGGACGTGCGCGTGTCCAGCAAGTGGGGCTACGCCTACGTGGGGGACTGGCGCGTGGACGCCGACGTCCACGAGGTGAAGGAGCACTCGGCGGAGCGGTTCGCGCGGCAGTGGGGTGAGACGCACGACCTGCTCGGCGAGCACGTCGGCCTGTACTTCGTGCACTCGCTGACCACCGACAGCCCGCTGTTCGGCGACCTGGACCTGCTCCTGGCGCTGGGCGGGCTGCGCGACTCGGGCGTCCGGCTCGGCTTCTCCACCTCCGGCCCGGACCAGGCCGGGACGGTGGGCCGCGCGCTGGAGCTGGAGGTCGAGGGCCGCCGCCTGTTCGAGGCCGTGCAGTCCACCTGGAACGTCCTGGAGACCTCGGTGGAACCCGCCCTGGCGCGGGCCCACGAGGCGGGCGTCGAGGTGTTCGTCAAGGAGGGCCTGGCCAACGGGCGCCTCGCGGTGGACCCGCCGGCGCGGGTGCGGGAGCTGGCCGAGCGGCACGGGGTGGGGCCGGACGCGGTCGCGCTGGCCGCCGTGCGCGCCCGGCCGTGGGCGGACGTCGTGCTGTCGGGCGCGGCGAGCGTGGAGCAGTTGCGCGCGAACCTGGCGCCGGTGGAGCTCGACCCGGACGAGCTGGCCGGCCTGGCCGAGCCGCCCGACCGGTACTGGGCCACCCGGGCCGCGCTGGCCTGGGACTGAGCCGCACCACGCCGGAGTCCAGGTCGACCGGCCCGCGCGGCGGGGCGCCGGACTCCCCGTCCTCGCCGAGCACGGGCGCGGTCTGCCGCTGGTCCGGCTCGATCCGCTTGCCGCCGTGGAGGGCGGTGGTGAACTCGTCGAACGCGGTGGCGCTGAGCACCGGGTGCCCGCCCGCGCGGCGGCGCGCCCACCGCAGCACCCGCTCGGCGGTCGCCGGGGCGACCAGGAGCACGGCGAGGCCGGGGATCGACAGGGCGAACGCTAAACCCACCACCGGAACCACTCCCCGATCAGGGCCCGGCCGTCCGGCACCACCGGCCAGTCCGGGTCCGCCGCCAGGCGCCGCACCTCCTCCACCCCCATCCACCCGCCCCACGCGACCTCTTCGGGCTGGTGGGTGAACGGGCCGTCGGTGCGCGCCTCGTAAACGTGCGCGACGTAGCGGATGGTCCCGTCCACGAACGGGGTGCGGAACCGGAACTCCGGCACCGCGGTGACGCCCAGCTCCTCGGCCAGCTCGCGCGCGGCGCACCCGTCCGGCGTCTCGCCCGCCGCGACGACGCCGCCGCACGTGGGGTCGTACAGGCCGGGGTAGACGTCCTTGTCGTCGGTGCGCCGGTGGACGTAGAGCCGGCCGCCGTCCACCGACCGGACCACGATGGCCGCGCAGGCGTGCCACAGCCCCTCCGCGCGCACCCGCGCCCGCGGCGCCGCGCCCACGGGGTTGCCCTCGGGGTCCACGATGAGCACCTGTTCCACGCGGGGATCCTCCCCCGGTCGTACCGGCGGGTGCTACCGCGGGCCGACGCCCGCCGACGCGGCCCCTCCCTACCGTCGTGCCGTTCGCGTCACGAGGAGGAGCTGTGCCCACATCCCTGCGGCTCGCGGTCGCCGAGTTCCGCGACCGGCCCGGTCGCGCCGTGCTGCCCGGTGTCGCCCTGGTCGTCGGTGTCGCCTGCCTGCTGGCGGGGCTGATGCTGAGCGACGCCATGGTCCGCGCCGCCTCCGACGGCGCGCCGGTCGTGCCGCCGGGGGTCGACCTGGTCGTCCGCGCCGAGCCCTACTCGGACGTCGAACCCGACCAGGCGACCGCCGACCGGGTGGCGGCCGTGCCGGGGGTGACGCGGGTGCGGCAGGTCCGGGTGGTCGGCGCCGACCTGCTGCTCGACGGCCGGGCGAGCGACCGGCGCGCCCAGGCCGACGTGGAGGTCGCGGGCGCGGAGCGGGTGCCGGTGCTGGCGGGCCGCTCGCCCGGGCCGGACGGCGAGATCGCCGTCGACCGGGTCACCGCCCACGTGCACGGCCTCGAACCCGGTTCGGCGGCGCGGGTCGCCGACGCGGCGGGCCGGCCGGTGGACGTGGTGGTCCGCGGCGTCACCAAGCGCGGCTCGGTCGGCGAAGATCCCCTGATCGTGGTCGGCGAGGGCCTGGCGGCCCGGCTCGGCGGCCCGCCGCGAATCCTGTCCCTGCACGTCACCGGGGGTGACGCGGCGGCCGTGCGGCAGGCCGCGGGCGAGGGCTTCCGGGTGGACACCGCCGCGGCGGTGTCGGCCGAGCGGCCGAACCGGGAGCTGGCCGTCGTGCTGCTGCCGTTCAGCATCCTGGCCCTGGCCACGTCGGTGTTCGTCGCCTCGGCCACCTACCGGGCGGTCTACCTCCAGCGGCAGCGGCACACCGCGCTGCTGCGCTGCCTCGGCGCCCACCGGGGTTCACTCGTCCGGGCGAACTTGGTGGAGGCGTTGGTGACCGGCGCGGTGGCGGGCGCGGTCGGGTCGGTGCTCGGCGGTTCGGTGGCGTGGCTGCTGGCCCGGCTGTTCGACGCCACGGGCCTGTCGGCGGTGCTGGGCGCGGTGGAGCTGAGCCCGGCGCTGCTGCCCGCGCCCTGGCAGCTGGTGGTCGGCGTGGGCACCGCGGTCGCGCTGAGCGGGTTCGCCGCGGTCCGCCCGTCGCTGGCCGCCTCGCTGGTCTCGCCGCTGGCCGCGCTGCGGACCTCCGAAGGCCAGACCCCCGACCGGTCCGTGGTGCGCCGCCGCCGCGTGCTCGGCCTCGTGCTGGTGGTCCTCGCGGCGCTGATGGCCGGGCTCGGGCTGCTCGCCCAGGGCTCGCTGGCGGCGATCTTCCTGGTCCTGTTCTCCGGCATCACCGCGGTGTTCGGCCTGTTCGGCGTGCTGGGGCCGGTCGTGGTGCCGGGGCTGAGCCGGGTCTTCGGCTCGGTGGCCGCCCGCTTCGGGGGTGCGCAGTGGAAGCTGGCCGCGGCCGAGGTGCGGCGGGTGCCGCAGCGGTCGGCGTCGGTGGCCATGCCCCTGCTGCTGGCCGCCGCGATGGTGACGTTCTTCGCGGTCACGGTCGGGTCGGCGCAGCGCCTGGAGGAGGAGCTGAGCACCGAACCCGCGCCCGACGCGGTGGTCGTCGACTCCGGCGGCCGGGCCCTCGGCGGGGACGTGGGCGCGGCGGCCGACCGGCCCGAGGTGGCGGGCAGCGTCGTGCTGCACGGCGTGCGGGTCGAGCAGCGCGACGCGGAAGGCCACGGGTTCCCGACGCAGGTGGTGGGCGCCGACCCGGCCCGCACACGGGCCTACCTGGCACAACGGCAGGTCCAGGTGGACCTCGGCGCGGGCGAGCTGCTGCTGTCGGACCGGTACGCCGAGCGGTTCGGGGCGCGGACCGGCGAGGCGTTCACCGTCGAGGGCCTGCCCGGCGGCGCGCGCACGGGCCGGGTCGCCGGCACGGTCGGCGACGACCTGCTCGACGGCGCCGACGTGCTGGTGGCCGACCCGGGGCTGGCGCCGCCGACGAAGGTGCTGGTGGCGTTCGCGCCGGGGGCCGACCCGGCCGCCTACCAGGCGGCGGTGGAGGGCGCGCTGGCCGACTCGCCCACCGTCCTGGTGAACACCAGGGTCGCGGTGAACGCGCAGAACCAGCGCTACCTCGACCTCGGGATCACGATGATGGTGGTGCTGCTCGGGCTGTCCGTGGCGGTCGCGGTGACCGGCATCGGCACCGCGCTGACGATCTCGGTCCAGGAGCGCCGCAAGGAGCTGGCGCTGCGCCGCGCGCTGGGCGTCACCAAGGGCGGCATCCAGGGCGGCGTGCTGGCCGAGGCGGTGCTGTTGGCGCTGGTGGGCGTGCTGGGCGGGGGTGTGTTCGGCCTCGTCTACGCGGAGCTGACGATGGCCTCCCTGGGCCTGTTCGCCTGGCCCACCGCGGCCCTGCGGCCACTGCTGGTCGGGGGTGCCGGGGTGGTGGTGCTGGCGGTGCTCGCGGCCCTGGGCCCGGCCCGCGGCGCGGCCCGCATCCGGCCCGCCGCCGGACTGGCCGCCGGCTGAAACGTGACCCGGGCACCAGCGCCGAGCCCGGCGGAGGTCGTACGCTTCGACTCATGCGGCGGATCATGGGAACCGAGGTCGAGTACGGCATCGCGGTGCCGGGTGACGCGACGGCGAACCCGGTGCTCACCTCCACACAGGTGGTGCTGGCCTACGCGGCCGCCGCCGACGTGCCGCGGGCCCGCCGGGCGCGCTGGGACTACGAGGTCGAGTCGCCGCTGCGCGACGCGCGCGGCTTCGACCTCGGCGCGCCCGGCGGCCACCCCGGCGGCGACGGCGACGTCGAGGACCTGGGTGCGGCCAACGTCATCCTCACCAACGGCGCGCGCCTCTACGTCGACCACGCGCACCCCGAGTACTCCGCGCCCGAGGTCACCAACGCGCGCGACGCGGTGATCTGGGACAAGGCGGGCGAGCGGGTGATGGAGGAGGCGGCGATGCGCGCGGCCACCGTGCCGGGCCAGCCGCGCCTGCAGCTCTACAAGAACAACGTGGACGGCAAGGGCGCCAGCTACGGCACCCACGAGAACTACCTGATGCAGCGCAGCACGCCGTTCACGGCGGTCATCGCGGGCCTCACGCCGTTCTTCGTCTCCCGCCAGGTCGTGGTCGGCTCGGGCCGGGTCGGCGTCGGCCCGGCGGGCGAGGAGGCCGGCTACCAGCTGTCCCAGCGCTCGGACTACATCGAGGTCGAGGTCGGCCTGGAGACCACGCTCAAGCGGGGCATCATCAACACCCGCGACGAGCCGCACGCCGACGCCGACAAGTACCGCAGGCTGCACGTCATCATCGGCGACGCGAACCTGGCCGAGTACTCGACCTACCTCAAGGTCGGCACCACCTCGCTGGTGCTCGACATGATCGAGGCGGGGCGCCGGTTCGACGACCTGCGGCTGCAGGACCCGGTCCGGGCGGTGCACCAGATCAGCCACGACCCGACCCTCAAGACCCGCGTCGAGCTGGTCGGCGGCCGCAAGTTCACCGGCCTGGACCTGCAGTTCGCCTACTACGAGCGGGCCTCGGAGTTCGTGGACAAGGAGGGCCGGGGCGACCGCGACGTGCTGCGGGTGTGGGGCGAGGTGCTCGACGCGCTGGCCCGCGACCCGCAGGAGTGCGCGGACCGGCTCGACTGGGTGGCCAAGCTGCGGCTGCTGGAGGGCTACCGGTCCCGCGACGGCCTGGCCTGGGGCTCGCCGCGGCTGTCGCTGGTCGACCTCCAGTACTCCGACGTGCGGCTGGACAAGGGCCTCTACAACCGGCTGGTGGCCCGCGGCTCGATGAAGCGCCTGGTCAGCGAGGAGGAGGTGCGGGCGGCCGTGCTCGCGCCGCCGGAGGACACCCGCGCCTACTTCCGCGGTCGCTGCCTGGAGCGCTACCCGAACGCGGTGGCCGCCGCCTCGTGGGACTCCGTGATCTTCGACCTGGGTCGCGAATCGCTGGTCCGCATCCCCACCCTGGAGCCGCTGCGCGGGACGAAAGCGCACGTCGGAGCCCTGTTGGAGGCATCGGAGACGGCCGAGCAACTGGTGGAGGCGCTGACCCGCGGCTGATCATCGAAACCCGAGTGGCGGCGCAAAACGTCGGTCCCACTGGGTAATGTTGAACACCCAGGACCGAACAGTCGGGAGGGTCGACATGTCCCAGGAACAGGTCCAGCGGCAAGGTGGCGGTGGCGGCGACGAGAACGGCGACGGCGCGGCCGCCGCCGGTCAGGAGCGCCGCGAGAAGCTCGGCGAGGACGTCGACGCCATCCTGGACGAGATCGACGACGTGCTGGAAGAGAACGCCGAGGACTTCGTCCGCGCGTACGTGCAAAAGGGCGGCGAATAAGCCGCAGGCGGGACAGGAGAAGAACGCACACATGGACAACAGCTCGACCGGGCACTACCCGGCCGCGTCGCTGCCCCCGGCCTACCTCAGGCCGGGGTCTTCGTCGTTCACCGACTTCCTCCGCGCGCAGGCGCCCGACCTCCTGCCGTCGGCCCGGCGGCTGCCCGAGGGCTCCGTGGTCGAGGCACCGCACGGCACCACGATCGTGGCGCTGACCTTCAAGGGCGGCGTGGTGATCGCGGGCGACCGGCGCGCCACCATGGGCAACGTCATCTCGCAGCGGAACATGAAGAAGGTGTTCATCACCGACGACTACTCGGCCGTGGGCATCGCCGGCACGGCGGGCATCGCGGTGGAGATCGTCCGGCTCTACGCGGTCGAGCTGCGGCACTACGAGAAGATCGAGGGCGTCTCGCTGTCGCTGGACGGCAAGGCCAACCGGCTCGCGGCGATGATCAAGGGCAACCTGGACGCGGCGCTGGCGGGCCTGGCGGTCGTGCCGCTGCTCGCGGGCTACGACACCGAGGCGCCCGACCCGGAGCGGGCCGGGCGCATCATCTCCTACGACGTGACCGGTGGCCGGTTCGAGGACGCGCAGGGCTACCAGGCGGTCGGCTCGGGTTCGCTGTTCGCGAAGTCGGCGATGAAGAAGCTGTACGACCCGGACGCGGACGCCGAGGGTGCCGCGCGGGTCGCCATCGAGGCCCTGTACGACGCGGCGGACGACGACTCGGGCACCGGTGGCCCGGACGTGGTCCGGCGGATCTACCCCGTCGTGGTGACGATCACCGCCGAGGGTGCCGCGCACCTGCCCGAGGAGCGGGCCGCGGCCCTGGCCGAGGCCGTCGTCGAGGGCCGCCGCACGAGCCCGACGGGCTGACCGGCCGTGCCAACCCCTACCACCACCCGCCGCCGATCCCGGGAGCCGCACCAGTGACGATGCCGTTGTACGCCTCGCCCGAGCAGATCCTGCGGGACCGCTCGGAGTACGCCCGCAAGGGCATCGCCCGCGGTCGGAGCGTCGTCGTGCTCCGGTACGCCGACGGCGTGCTGTTCGTGGCCGAGAACCCCTCCAGCACGCTGCACAAGGTGTCCGAGATCTACGACCGCATCGGGTTCGCCGCGGTCGGCCGGTACAGCGAGTTCGAGAACCTGCGGCAGGCGGGCATCCGGTTCGCCGACATCCGCGGGTACCAGAACGACCCGCGCGACGTGACCGGCCGGTCGCTGGCGAACGTGTACGCCCAGACCCTGGGCTCGATCTTCACCGAGCAGATCAAGCCCCTGGAGGTCGAGATCTGCGTGGCCGAGGTCGGCACCACGCCCGAGCAGGACACCCTGTACCGCCTCACCTACGACGGTTCGATCGTCGAGGAGCCGCAGTACGTGGTGATGGGCGGCCAGGCCGAGGCCACCGGCACCGCGCTCAAGGACGCCTACGTCGAGGGCCAGGACCTGGCCGGCGCGGTGCGGGGCGCCGTGCGGGCGCTGAGCGCCGGCTCGACCAGCACCGGCAACGGCAAGGAGCTCCTGGACAACGCCAAGCTGGAGGTGGCGGTCCTGGAGCGCGACCGGCCGCGGCGGGCGTTCCGCCGCATCACCGGGGCGGCGCTGGCCGCGCTGCTGCCGGGTGAGGCCGCGGAGCCCGAGGCGCCCGCCGACGAGACGAAGGACAAGCCGATCACCGACGTGAACCTGCCGCCGAACGACGACAAGGCGTAGGTCCGCTCGTGGAGGCCCCCGGTGCTGTGGCGCCGGGGGCCTTCGGCGTGTTCGGCCGCGGTGGGGGAGAGCTGGCTAGGGGCGCGGGGCGCCGGTGTTACGAGGGGCTGTCACGAAGGGGGCTGGGGGGCTGGGGGCTGCGGGGGCTGGGGGAGGAGGGCTGCGGGGGCTGGGGCTTGGGGCTGAGGCTGTGGGCTTGGGGCTGTGGGCTGTGGGCTTGGGGCTGGGGCTGGGGGCTTGGGGTGGGGGCTTGGGGTGGGGGCTTGGGGTGGGGGCTGTGGGTGAGGGCTGTGGGTGAGGGCTGTGGGTGGGGGCCGTCAGGAAGTGGCCGACCGGAGGTCCAGCTCCCAGGTCTGCCCCTCCACCTCCCGCCCGAACAACCGCTGCGGCACGCGCTCCACCACCTCGAACCCCACCTTCTCGTAGACGTGCCGCGAAGCCGCCAACCCCGCCACGGTCCACAGCACCACCCGCTCGTACCCGACCCGCCGGGCGAACCGCAGGCACTCGTCGACCAGGCGGGCGCCGATGCCCAGCCCCCGGGCCGCCGGCTCCACCAGCAGCAGCCGCAGCCGGGCGGTGCGGTCGTCCTCCCGCACGCAGAAGACCGACCCCACCGGTTCCCCGTCGACCTCGGCGATCCACGCCGCCTCCCGCCCGGGCGCACCCCCGTACTCGCCCACCACCCGCGCCACCAGCGCCTCGAAGGTCTGGTCGAACCCGCACTCCTCCGCGTACCGCACCCCGTGCCGCTGCACGACCCACCCCAGGTCACCGGGTCGCAACGGCCGCAGCAGGTAGGCGCGCGGCACGCCGGTGAGCAGCCGCTCGACCTTGCGCATGGCCGCGACCAGCTCCGCCCGGTCCGCGGGCGCCAGCCCGCCGAGCAGGGTCCCGATCTCGGCGTCGGACCGCGCGTTCAGCTCCGCGAACGCCGAGCGCCCCGCCTCGGTCAGCTCGACCACCTGGCGCCGCGCGTCGGCCGCCGACGCCGACCGGACCACCAGGCCGTCGCGGTCGAACCGGGCCAGGATGCGGCTGAGGTACCCGGCGTCCAGGTCCAGGGCCGTGCGCAGCGCCGGCACCTCGCGGGCGCCGGCCGCCAGCTCGAACAGCACTCTGACCTCGGTCAGCGAGTACGGCGACGACAGGTAGCCGCGGTCGAGCACGCCGATGACGCGGGTGTAGAAGCGGTTGAACGCGCGCACGTCCGCGACCGTCACTGTTGACTCCCTCAACTAAACTGTTGACGGAGTCAACATTAGCCCTGGGGTCGGTAGATCCCCAACGCGGCCGGCCTGGACCGGAACTCGAACACCGAGCCGGTCGGGCCGACCTCGCCGTCCGTGGCGATGGCGACCGCGCCGTCGAGCACCCGCGCGTCCAGCCACCGCGTCTCCATGTGCCGGTAGGTCCGGCTGCGGTGCAGCGAGCCCAGCAGCGCGCCGATGAAGAACCTGGTCCGGGACAGCCGCCGGTCGGCGCGGATGTAGCGGACGTCGAGCAGGCCGGCGTCCAGCGCGGGGCGCATGGTCGGGGCGAAGCCCTTGGGCCGGTACGGGCCGTTGCCGACGAACAGCATCCAGATCAGGTGCCGCTCGCCGTTCAGCTCGACGTGCAGCGGGCGGGACGTGCGCAGCACCCGGAACAGCGCGATCGCCGCCGCGGGCCACTTGCCCCACCGGTCCTGCAACGCCTCCCGCAGCCGCACCATGTCGGGGTAGCCGCCCAGGCTCGCCGTGTTGACGAACCACCGCGGCCCCTCGCCGTCGACGGTCACCGCGGCCAGGTCGACCAGCGCGCCGTCGCCGTCGGCCACCGCCCGGGCGCTGTCGGCCAGGCCCGTCACGCCGACGTCGCGCGCGAAGTGGTTCAGCGTCCCGGCCGGCACCAGCACCAGGGGCAGCCGGTTGGCCGCCGCCACCGCCGCGACCGCGGCCACCGAACCGTCGCCGCCCGCGACGGCCAGCGCGCGCGGCTCGTGCTCGGCCACCACCGCGTCCAGGTCCTCGATGTCGACCACGGTCGCCTTGGGCCACTCGCGCACGATCGCCCCGGTCTGGTCGACCCCGCCGAGGCCCGCGTTCGGGTTGACCACGACCACCAGGCCCTCGCCGTCGACCAGCGGTTCCAGCGCCGCGTGCTCGCGCGCCGACGCCGGGTCCGCCCGGTGCCGGGGCCACCAGCGCTGGGTGACCAGGCCCGCGGCCACCCCGATCGCCGCGCCCGCGGCCACGTCGGAGGGCCAGTGCACGCCCGTGTGCACCCGCGAGTACGCCACCGCCGCGGCGACCGGCGCGACCGCGGCGGCCAGCGCGGGCGACTCCATGGCCAGCGCCGTGGTGAACGCCGCCGCCGACGCCGCGTGCCCGGACGGGAACGACGACGACGTGGGCCGCTTGGTCAGCCGGCGGGTGGGGTGCAGCAGGTCCGCGGCGGGCCGCCGGCGCGGGAACAGCCGCTTGGCCACCAGGCTCGCGCTGAAGCTGGCCCCGCCGATCGCGGCCACCCCGCGCAGCGCCGCCCGCCTCGGCACACCCTTCCTGATGGCCAGCACACCCGCGATGACCAGCCACAACACGCTGTGGTTGGCCGCCCGCGACAGCCGCTTGAAACCGGAGTCGACCGACGAACCCCGCAGCCGGGCCGAGCGCCCCATCAGGGCCAGGTCGAGGCCGTTCACTCGTCGTAGCACACGAGAACGTTATCCAGAAAAAGGCGTGCCGCCCGATTGGATCACTGAGGAAAGCGTCGAATGCGCCTACTGTTGAAGGATGCAGCGGCGGATCTTCGGCATTGAGACTGAGTTCGGGGTGACCTGCACCTTCCACGGGCAGCGCAGGCTGTCCCCGGATGAGGTCGCGCGGTATCTGTTCCGCCGGGTGGTCTCGTGGGGGCGTTCGTCGAACGTCTTCCTGCGGAACGGCTCTCGGCTCTACCTGGACGTGGGTTCGCACCCCGAGTACGCGACCGCGGAGTGCGACGACCTCGCCCAGCTGGTGACGCACGACAAGGCAGGTGAGCGGATCCTCGAAGACCTGCTCGTCGACGCCGAGCGCAGGCTCGCCGACGAGGGCATCGGGGGGGACATCTTCCTGTTCAAGAACAACACCGACTCCGCGGGCAACTCGTACGGCTGCCACGAGAACTACCTGGTCGCGCGGGCGGGGGAGTTCTCCCGCATCGCCGACGTCCTGCTGCCGTTCCTGGTGACCAGGCAGCTGATCTGCGGCGCGGGCAAGGTGCTCCAGACGCCGCGCGGCGCGGTCTACTGCCTGTCGCAGCGGGCCGAGCACATCTGGGAGGGCGTGTCCAGCGCCACCACCCGGTCCAGGCCGATCATCAACACCCGCGACGAGCCGCACGCCGACGCCGAGCGCTACCGCAGGCTCCACGTGATCGTGGGCGACTCGAACATGTCCGAGGTCACCACGCTGCTCAAGGTGGGCAGCACGAACCTGGTGCTGGAGATGATCGAGCAGGGCGTCCAGTTCCGCGACTTCAGCCTGGACAACTCGATCCGGGCGATCCGCGAGATCAGCCACGATCTGACCGGCCGCCGCACCGTGCGCCTGGCGGGCGGCAAGGAGGCGTCGGCGCTCGACATCCAGCGCGAGTACTACGAGCGCGCGGTGGAGCACGTGGCCAAGCGGGCACCGGACCCGATGGCCGAGCGGGTGCTGGAGCTGTGGGGCCGCACGCTGGACGCGGTCGAGGCGCAGGACCTGTCCAAGATCGACCGCGAGATCGACTGGGCCATCAAGCACCGGCTGATGGAGCGCTACCAGGCCAAGCACGACATGGACCTGTCCAACCCGCGCATCGCCCAGCTCGACCTCGCCTACCACGACATCCGGCGCGGTCGCGGCATCTTCGACCTGCTCCAGCGCAAGGGGCAGGTGGACCGGGTGACCGACGACGGCGAGATCGAGGCCGCCAAGGACACCCCGCCGCAGACCACGCGGGCCAAGCTGCGCGGCGACTTCATCGCCGCCGCCCAGGCCGCGGGCCGCGACTTCACCGTGGACTGGGTGCACCTGAAGCTGAACGACCAGGCGCAGCGCACCGTGCTGTGCAAGGACCCGTTCCGCGCGGTGGACGAGCGCGTGGAGCGGTTGATCTCGTCCCTCTAGCGGTGTCGGCGGAGAAGGCTCTTCACGAGGCTCACACCTCATGAAGAGCCTTCTCCTCGTCGGGGCCGCGCTCGCGGCCCTGCTCGTGGCCCCACCTGCCGCGGTGGCGCAGGACGCGGTGGCGCAGGACGCGGCGGCGCACGACCCGGCGGCGCACGACCCGGCCTGGCAGCTCAAGCCCACCGGCGTCGAGGCCCGGCTGCGCGGCCTGTCGGCGGTGAGCCCGCGGGTGGCGTGGGTCAGCGGCAGCCGGGGCACCGTGCTGCGCACCACCGACGGCGGCCGCACGTGGGACCCGGTCGCCCCGCCGGGCACCGCCGACCTCGACTTCCGCGACGTCGAGGCGTTCGACGCGCGCACCGCCGTGGTGCTGTCCATCGGGCCGGGGGAGAGCTCCCGCCTCTACCGCACCACCGACGGCGGCCGGACCTGGGCGTTGACCTTCCGCAACCCCGAGCCGGCCGCGTTCTACGACTGCGTGGCGTTCTTCGACCGCTTCCGCGGGCTGGCCGTGGGCGACCCGGTCGACGGCCGGTTCCGCGTGCTGACCACCCGCGACGGCGGCCGCTCCTGGCAGCGGGTGCCCGACGATGACCTGCCGCCCGCGCTGCCCGGTGAATTCGGCTTCGCGGCCAGCGGGCAGTGCCTGACCACGGCCGGGCCGCGGGACGCCTGGATCGCCACCGGCGGCGGCGAGCGGGCCCGCGTGCTGCACTCCGGCGACGGCGGCCGGCACTGGTCGGTGAGCGACACGCCGCTGTTCAGCTCCGCCTCGGCCGGGGTGTTCGCGGTGGCGTTCCGCACGCCCCGGCAGGGCGTCGCGGTCGGCGGCGACTACCTGGAGCCCGGCGGCGCGGCGGCCAACGTGGCGCTGACCAGGGACGCCGGCCGCACGTGGGGCGCGCCGGAGCGGGCACCGGCGGGTTACCGCTCGGGCGCGGCGTGGTGGGGGTCGGCGGTGCTGGCGGTCGGGCCGACGGGCAGCGACGTGAGCCGGGACGGCGGCCGGCGCTGGCAGCGGTTCGACGACGGCAGCTTCGACACCGTGGACTGCACGGGCACCTGCTGGGCTGCCGGCGAGAAGGGCCGCGTGGGGGTCCTGAGCAAGGGTTAGGCCATCCGACGAGAGCCCCGGGCCACTCGGTCCGGGGCTCTCGTCGGCCCCATTGACAAAACCAATTTTTACGTACAAGATGATTTTTGCGATGAGAGACGTCCTGTACCTGGAGCAGATCGAGCAGGCCGAGGCCCTGCTCAAGCCGCAGCGCATCGACGTGCTGCGGCAGTTGGCCGAGCCGCGTTCGTGCACCGAGGTGGCGGCCGCGCTCGACCAGACCCCGCAGCGGGTCTACTACCACGTGAAACGCCTGGTCGAGGCCGGTCTGGTGGTCCAGGTCGACCAGCGGCGGGTGCGCGGCATCACCGAGGGCGTCTACCAGGCGGGCGCCCGCTCCTACTGGCTCTCGCCCGGCCTGGTCGGCCGGCTCGGGCTGCGCCGCGCCCGGGACGAGCTGAGCCTGGGCCACCTGCTCGACCTGGTCGAACGGGTCCAGGCGGACATCGCGGACCTGGACCGCACCCGCCCCGAGCTGCCCTCGCTGGGCGTGTCGGGCGAGATCCGGCTGCGGCCCGAGCAGCGGCAGCAGTTCTTCGACGAGCTCAGGACGACTTTGCAGGACCTGTTCAGCCGCTACGGCGGCGCGGAGGGCGACGCCTTCCGGCTGGCCGTGGCCTGCTACCCGAACCACCAGGACCCGAACCACCAAGAGGGGAACAGCGATGAGTGAGACCGTGGTCCTCCGCGCCCGCGCCGGCGTGCCGCCGGAGCGCGTGCGCCGCGCCCTGACCGACCCGGCGGAGCTGACCGCCTGGCTGGCCGAGCACGCCGCCGTCGAGCTGCCCGACCGCTGGCAGTTCTGGGGGCGCTTCACCCCCGAGGGCGACGAGCCGCGCCAGGTGCTGCGGCACGCGGACGACGACTCGCTGCGCTTCACCTGGCACGTCGGCGGCGAGGACACCGAGGTCGGCGTGGAGTGGGCCGCCGGGGACGGCGGCACCGTGGTGACCGTCACGCAGAGCCACTTCCCGGGCTGGGAGGCGGCCGTCGCGGAGACCGGCGTGCTCGGCTGGCTCTACACCTACTGGACGCTGTCGCTGGCCAACCTCGTCGACCACGTCGAGGGCCGCCCGATCACCCAGCTGGTGGACTTCACCGCGGCGGAGATGCGCGGCGAGGTGGTCATCGGCGCCCCGGTCGAGGCCGTGGCGCGGTCGCTGGTCGACGCCGACGAGTACTCCACCTGGTTCGGCGCGCGCATCGACATCGAGGCGTGGGAGGGCGGCCGGGTCGCCATGGGCGGCCTCGACGCCAACCCGCACCCGGCGAAGGTGCTGGCCTACGAGCCGGGCAGGCGGATGGAGGTCGACTGGGGCGGCATGGTGTCGACCTGGGAGCTGGCCGGGTCCGGCGGCGGCACGCGGCTGACGTTCGTGCAGAGCGGCTTCGACGAGGGCCGGCCGCCGTACGGGGCGTGGGCGGGCTGGCTGTCCGGCGTGGCCGAGCTGCGCCGCTACCACGAGCTGGCCGGCTGGCGGCCGCTGTGGCTGCCGCCGGAGGTGCCCGGGCTGCCCGAGGACATGCTGGTCAGCCGGGCGTGACGCCCCCTCGTCGCGGGTGAATGGACCATTCACCCGCGACGGGGTGAGGGGATGGCGCCACGGGGTGCCGCGACGGGGTTAGGGTGCTCTGGTGGCCATCGCACGTGCCGAACGGCTCGTCAACCTGGTGCTGTGCCTGCTCTCCACCCGGCAGTACCTCACCGCCGAGCGCATCCGCGCCATCGTCCCCGGCTATGCCGACGCCGCGACGGACGAGGCGTTCTTCCGCATGTTCGAACGCGACAAGACCGAGCTCCGCGACCTGGGCGTGCCCCTGGAGACCGGCCGCAGCACGGCCTTCGACGCGGTCGACGGGTACCGCATCGCCCGCCGCGACTACGAGCTCGGCGACATCGACCTGGAGCCCGACGAGGCGGCCGCCGTGGCGCTGGCCGCCCGGCTGTGGGACTCGCCGCAGTTCACCGGCGCCGCGCACGGCGCGCTGATCAAGCTCCGCGCGGCGGGCGTGGACGTCGACCAGGACGTGACCGTCCCGGTCGAGCCGAAGGTCCGCACCAGCGAGCCGGCGTTCCCGCCGCTGCTGGCCGCGGTGCGCGAGGGGCGGGTGGCGGAGTTCGACTACCGCAAGTCCGCCTCGGTCGACGCCCAGCGGCGCACCGTCGAGCCGTGGGGCGTGGTGGCCTGGCGCGGCCGCTGGTACCTCGTGGGCCAGGACCGGGACCGCGACGCGCCCCGCTGCTTCCGGCTGTCCCGGATCGTGGGCGAGGTGCGCACCACCGGCAAGGCCGGGGCGGTGCGCCCGCCCGAGCAGGTCGACCTGCTGTCGTTCGTGGCCCGCAGCACGCCCGCGCCCGACGTGGCGCCCGCCACGGCCCGGCTGTGGGTGGCCAAGGGCCGCGGCCACGGCCTGCGCCGGCGGGCCCGCCTGGTCGGCGAGCAGGAGTTCGACGGCGAACCGGGCGACCTGCTGGAGGTGCAGTTGCGCTACCCCGACTCGGCCGCCACCTGGATCGCCGGGTTCGGCCCGGACGTGGTGGTGCTGGAACCGGACGTGCTGGCCAAGACCGTGCGGGAGAAGCTGCTGGGCGCGCTGCGCGGTGCGGGGGTGCGCCGGTGACCGCCTCCACCGACCGGCTGCCCCGGCTGCTCGCCCTGGTGCCGTACCTGCTGGCCCGCCCCGGCGTGCCGATCGACGAGGTCGCCGAGGACTTCGAGGTCACGCCCAAGCAGATCCGCAAGGACCTGGAGCTGCTGTGGATGTGCGGCCTGCCCGGCTACGGCCCCGGTGACCTGATCGACCTGTCGTTCGAGGGCGACACGGTCACCGTGACCTTCGACGCGGGCATGAGCCGCCCGCTGCGGCTCACCGCGGCCGAGGCGACCTCGCTGCTGGTGGCGCTGCGGGCGCTGGCCGACACCCCCGGCGTGGCCGACCAGGACGCGGTGCAGCGGGCCGCGGCCAAGATCGAGGCCGCGGTGGGCCAGGCGCAGCCCGCCGGCGTGGCCGTGGGCCTGGCCATGCGGGAGGCGCCGGAGACCGCGCGCGTGCGCGACGCGGTGTCCGAGGGCGTGCTGAGCAGGCGTGCGCTGCACCTGCGCTACTACACGCCGTCGCGCGACGAGATCACCGAACGGGTGGTCGACCCGATGCGGGTGCTGCTGGTGGAGGGCCGCAACTACCTGGAGGCGTGGTGCCGCGCGGCCGACGGCGTGCGCCTGTTCCGGCTGGACCGGATCGACGCGGTCGACGTGCTCGACGAGCCGGCGGCGCCGCCGCCGCACGCCACGCCCACCGACACCTCCGAGGGCCTGTTCCGGCCGGACCCGTCGCAGCGCACGGCCGTGCTGGTGCTGGAGCCGGACGCCCGCTGGGTGGCCGAGTACTACCCGACGGACGGCCTGGTCGAGCTGGACGGCGGCCGGGCGCGGGTGCTGATGCGCTACGCCGACACCGCCCGCATGGTGCGGCTGCTGCTCGGCCTCGGCGGCGAGGTGCACGTCGAGGAGCCGGCCGACCTCGTGGCCGAAGTCGCCCGCCAAGCGGACGCAGCGTTGCGCCGGGCGGATCACCTCCCGGCAACCTAGGCCCTATACGGTGGAGCCGTGCCGTACTTGCCGACCCTGGTCCTGATCGCCGTGGGTCTCGTCGCGCTCGTCGCGGTCGCGGTCCGGGTCATCCGATCCTTGCGCCGCTTCCGCGCCGCAAGCACCCTGGTGGGGAACAGGGTCGGCGACGGCGTCGGTCTGCTGCGGGCGCGGTTCGCCGCGCTCGGGGTGGCCCTCGTCGAGCGGCGTCCGGACCGAGCCCGCCAGGGCGAGCCCCGCGTACCATCGGTGGACCGGGGGAGACAGGAGGAACCCAGTGCCCAACCTCGGACCTACTGAGCTGATCATCATCGCCGTGGTGATCATCCTGCTGTTCGGCGCGAAGAAGCTGCCCGACATGGCGCGCTCCATCGGCCGCTCGGCGAAGATCCTCAAGGCGGAGACCAAGGGCCTGCGCACCGACGACGACCCGGCCGCCCAGCCGCCCGCCGCGCAGCCGGTCCAGCAACTCCCGGCCGCCCAGCCGGTCGTGCAGCAGCCCGTGGTGCAGCAGCCGGCCCAGCCGGTGGTGCAGCAGCCGGTCGTCCAGGACCCGGTGCCCCAGCAGCCCGCGGCCCAGCCGGTCGCGCAGCCCGTCCAGCAGCAGCCCGTCCAGCAGCCGGCCCAGCCCGTGCAGCCGGTCGCGCCGGACAAGCAGAACGCCAACTGACGAACAGCAGCACGAACTAGAGCCGAAGGACGGTCCGCACGGTGGGGGCAAGTCCGGTCCGGTGGTGGTCCCAGCGCCGGGAGCGCCGCAAGCTGACGAGCCGTCGGGGCAACCCCGACGGCACCATGTCGCTGAAAGACCACCTGTACGAACTGCGCAACAGGCTGGGCTGGGCGCTGGTCTTCATCGCCCTCGGCGCGATCTTCGGCTTCGTCTGGTGGGGCTGGAGCATCTTCGGCCTGCCCACCCTCGGCGAGATCGTCACCACCCCGTACTGCGCGATCCCGGAGACCCAGCGCCTCACCCAGGAGGGCCAGGGCTGCCAGCTGCTGCAGACCCAGCCGTTCGAGGTGTTCATGATCCGGCTGAAGGTCGGCACGGGCGTGGGCATGGCGCTGACCGCGCCGCTGTGGCTCTACCAGGTGTGGCGGTTCATCTCGCCGGGCCTGTACGCCAAGGAGCGGCGCTTCGCGCTGACCTTCGTGGCGTGCGCGTCGGTGCTGTTCGCGCTGGGCGCCACGCTGGCGTTCTACGTGGTGCCGCAGGGCCTGACCGTGCTGGTCGGCTTCGGTGACGGCCAGTTCATCACCGCGCTCACCGCGGGCGACTACGTCAGCTTCCTGCTGGCCCTGCTGCTGATCTTCGGGGTCAGCTTCGAGCTGCCCCTGATCGTGGTGATGCTCAACCGGGTCGGCGTGATCAGCTACGAGAAGCTGAACAAGTGGCGGCGCGGGATCATCTTCGCCCTGTTCATCTTCGCCGCGGTCGCGACGCCGGGCACCGACCCCATCTCGATGGTGGCGCTGGCGGTCGCGCTGACGCTGCTGTTCGAGCTGGCCATCCAGCTCGCCCGGGTGCACGACAAGCGGGCCGCCCGCAAGCGCGGCGAGCTGGGCTGGGACGACGTGCCCGACGACGAGGCGGCGCCGTTCGACTACACGCCCAGCCAGGTCGACGAGGTCGAGCCGGTGCCCGCGCCGACCGCGGAGCCGCAGCGGGTGCGGTACGACGACGCGACCTGATCTTCGCGGGACCGGCCCGCGGGCTGTTCCCGCGGGCCCGACCCGCCCGTAGGCTTGGCCGCCGTGACGACGTCGACGCGGGCCGCCCTGCTGGTGTGCCCGGCCTCGGGCAAGGGCAGGGCCGCGCGCGTGGCGGGCACCGTGGCGGCCCGGCTGCGCGAGGTGGTCGACCGCCTGGACCTGCACGTCGCCGACTCGGCCGGCGGTACCGCGGCGCTGGCGCGCCGGGCCGTCGACGACGGTGTCGACGTGCTGGTCGTGCTCGGCGGCGACGGTGGCGCCCACCTGGGCGTGCAGGCGTGCGCGGGCACGCCCACGGCGCTGGCGGTGGTGCCCGCGGGCACCGGGAACGACCTGGCCGGCGCGCTGGGCACCCGCTCGGTGGCCGACGTGGCGGCCGCGCTGCGCGACGGCGCCCGCCGCCCGCTGGACCTGGGGCGCGTGGACGGCGGGCCGTGGTTCGCCACCGTGCTGTGCGCGGGCTTCGACTCGGCGGTCAACGAGCGGGCGAACGCGATGCGGTGGCCCGCCGGGCCCCGGCGCTACGACCTGGCCATCCTGCGCGAGCTGGCCGCGCTGCGGCCCCGGCCGCTGGTGGTGGAGACCGAGGACCGGGTGGTGGAGCTGGACGCGCTGCTGGTCGCGGTCGGCAACACCACCAGCTACGGCGGCGGCATCCCGGTGTGCCCGGGCGCCTCGACCGCGGACGGGCTGTTCGACCTGACCGTGGTGGCCGCCGCGCCCCGGCGGACCCTGCTGCGGATGCTGCCCACGCTGCGCACCGGGCGGCACGTCGGGCACCCGGCGGTGCGGACCTTCCGGGCCCGCTCGGTGCGGCTGTCCGGGCCGTCCTGGGTGGCTTACGCCGACGGCGAACGGGTGGGCGGGGTGCCGCTGGGCGCGACGTGCGTGCCGGGCGCGTTGACCGCCGTCAGCGGTGCCTGCTGAGCACGTCGCGCTCCCGCCAGGCGGTCGGCGGCACGGTGGTGCCGCGGGCCAGCAGCCACGCCGAGACCGCCAGCACGCCCTCGGCGGCCTCGACCGGCGTGCCGTGGGCCGACTCCAGGGTCTCGATCTCGTGCCGCCCGCAGTCGCGGATCGCGTCGCAGCGGACCGACACCTCGCCGTCGACCAGCCACGGCGGCGGGGGTGAGACGACCAGGTCGCGGGGGTGGCGCGGCAGCGACAGGCGCACCTCGAAGATCAGCTCCTCGGTGTGGGCGCCGCCCGTGAGGCCCGCGTAGGGCGCGCCGGGCAGGTGGTCGAACGCGAGGCCGTCGTCGTGGCCACCCAGGTGGGCGGCCAGCCGTTCGACCAGGTCGGCCGCGGTGCTCAGCAGGTCCAGGACCGGCGCGACCTCGACGAGGTGGGGGAACACCCAGTGGAGGTCGCCGTCCCGCAGCGGAATCGGCGCCACGACCCGAGTGTGCCGCAAGATCCAGTTGCTTGTCACTACAACTTCAGTGTGGATCAAAATGACACCAGGGGGCGCCACGCGGATCTGGAAGGATTTTGTCGGTCCCATGTGACAGCCTGGAGAGGTGTCAAGCTCCTCCCGGTCACCGGCCGAACAGTACGCGGAATCCCGACGCCGCTCCGCCCGGCCCAAGCTGACCGACTTCCTCTCGGTGATCTCCTTCGAGCTCGACCCGTTCCAGCGGCGCGCGTGCGAGGCGCTGGAGGGCGGGCACGGCGTGCTGGTCTGCGCCCCGACGGGCGCGGGCAAGACCGTCGTCGGCGAGTTCGCCGTGCACCTGGCGCTGTCCGAGGGCCGCAAGTGCTTCTACACGACGCCGATCAAGGCGTTGTCGAACCAGAAGTACGCGGACCTGGTGGACCGGTACGGCCCGGAGCGGGTGGGCCTGCTGACCGGTGACACGTCGGTCAACGGCGACGCCCCGGTGGTGGTGATGACGACCGAGGTGCTGCGCAACATGCTGTACTCGGGGTCGTCGACGCTGAACGGCCTGGGCTACGTGGTGATGGACGAGATCCACTACCTGGCGGACCGGTTCCGCGGCCCGGTGTGGGAGGAGGTGATCCTGCACCTGCCGGAGTCGGTGCGGCTGGTGGGCCTGTCGGCGACGGTGAGCAACGCCGAGGAGTTCGGCGAGTGGCTGGTGGAGGTGCGGGGCGACACCACGGTGGTGGTGGACGAGCACCGGCCGGTGCCGCTGTGGCAGCACATGCTGGTGGGCAACCGGCTGATGGACCTGTTCGCGGGTGAGGGGCCGGACGGGCACAACCGGATCAACCCGCAGCTGCTGCGGCACGCGGAGGACCTGGCGCGCTACCACCTGCCGTGGAGCCGGGGCCGGTCGAACAAGGACCGGGGTCGGGGCGGCGCGCCGCGGTCGACGGGGTTCAAGCCGCCGTCGCGGGTGGACGTGGTGCAGCGGTTGGACGCGGCGGGGTTGCTGCCGGCGATCGACTTCGTGTTCAGCCGGGCGGGGTGCGACGCGGCGGTGCAGCAGTGCGTGCGCGCGGGGTTGCGGTTGAACTCGAACGACGAGGTGGGGGAGATCCGCGACGTCATCGAGGAGAAGACGCGGGACCTGCCGCAGGGTGACCTGATGGTGCTGGGTTACTGGGAGTGGCGGGAGGCGTTGGAGCGGGGCATCGCCAGCCACCACGCGGGGTTGCTGCCGGCGTTCAAGGAGACCGTGGAGGAGCTGTTCGTCCGCGGCCTGGTGAAGGTCGTGTTCGCGACGGAGACGTTGGCGCTGGGCATCAACATGCCGGCGCGGACGGTGCTGCTGGAGAAGCTGGTCAAGTACAACGGCGAGGCGCACGTCGACCTGACGCCGGGTGAGTACACGCAGCTCACGGGTCGGGCGGGGCGGCGCGGCATCGACGTCGAGGGCCACGCGGTGGTGGTGTGGCAGCCGGGGGTGGACCCGAAGGCGGTGGCGGGCCTGGCGTCGACGCGCACGTACCCGCTGCGGTCGTCGTTCCGGCCGGGTTACAACATGGCGGTGAACCTGGTGCACCAGGTGGGTGCGGCGGCGGCGCGGGAGCTGCTGGAGCAGTCGTTCGCGCAGTTCCAGGCGGACCGGTCGGTGGTGGGGTCGGCGCGGCGGATCGAGCGGAACCGGGAGGCGCTGGGCGGTTACGCGGAGGCGATGAGCTGCCACCTGGGTGATTTCTCGGAGTACGCGTCGCTGCGGCGCCGGGTCGCGGACCGGGAGAAGGCGCTGGCCAGGCAGAACACGTCGGCGAAGCGGGCGGAGGCGGCGGCGTCGCTGGAGCGGTTGCGCAAGGGCGACGTGATCGCGGTGCCGTCGGGTCGGCGGTCGGGGTTGGCGGTGGTGATCGACCCGGGGCTGGAGCCGCTGGGCGAGGCGCGGCCGCTGGTGGTGACCGAGGACCGGTGGGCGGGCCGGTTGTCGTCGGCGGACTTCCCGGTGCCGGTGGAGGTGCTGGGCCGGTTGAAGCTGCCGCGGCAGGTGGACACGCGGTCGCCGCGGTCGCGGCGGGACCTGGCCTCGACGTTGCGCAACACCGGGATCGTGGCGCCGGCGGTGCGCAGGCGGCGGTCGACGGCGGACGACGACGCGGAGCTGGCGACGTTGCGGCGGGCGTTGCGGGCGCACCCGTGCCACGGGTGCGAGAAGCGGGAGGACCACGCGCGGTGGGGTGAGCGGTACTACCGGTTGCTGGCCGAGACGGAGCAGTTGGAGCGCAAGGTCGCGGCGACGACGCACTCGTTGGCGCGCGAGTTCGACCGGATCCGGGGGTTGCTGCGGGAGCGGGGTTACCTGCACGCGGAGGAGGGCGGGCCGGGCGAGGAGGTCACCGAGCACGGCAGGCGGTTGACCCGGATCTACAGCGAGTCGGACCTGCTGGCGGCGGAGTGCCTGCGGCACGGGGTGTGGCGCGGGCTGGAGCCGGCGGAGCTGGCGGCGGTGGTGTCGGCGCTGGTGTACGAGGCGCGGCGGGACGGTCCGCTGGAGACGCGGTTGCCGCCGGGGCGGGTGTCGGACGCGATGATGGCGACGGCGCGGTTGTGGGCGGAGCTGGAGGACGACGAGCGCAGGCACCGGTTGGACCGGACGCGGCAGCCCGACCCGGGGTTCGCGTGGCCGGTGTACCGGTGGGCGCGGGGCGAGTCGCTGGAGAAGGTGCTGTCGTCGGCCGAGGAGAACGGCAACGAGCTGGGCGCGGGCGACTTCGTGCGCTGGTGCCGGCAGGTGATCGACTTCCTGGACCAGATCCGGGACGTGGTCGGCGGTGGCGACCCGGTGGGTGCGGCCGCCCGGAAGGCGGTCGAGGCGTTGCGCCGCGGGGTGGTGGCGATGGCCACCGTTTGACATAGCTTTGCGGGGTGGGTGGGTGACGTCCCCGCACCTGTGGTTTGATCGCGCCCGCAAGCCTTGATTTCCTTCACGACCGTCGGAGGCCGAGCATGACCAGTCCGTACGGACCGTCCGGAGGGAACGACCCGCAGCCGCAGTGGGGGCAGCAGCCCTACGGCGGTGGGTACCCCGGCACGCCGTCGGGTGGTTTCCCCGCTCAGCAGCCCAACCCCTACGGGCAGCCGGACCCGGGTCAGCAGCAGCAGTGGGGGCAGCAGCAGCCTTACCCGCAGCAGTACCCGGGCGGGTACGACCCGAACCCGCAGTCGAACCCGTACGGGCAGCCGGGGCAGCCCGGTCAGCCTGGTCAGCCGGGGCAGTTCGGGCAGCCTGGTCAGCCGGGTCAGCCGGGTCAGTTCGGTGGGCAGTACCCGCAGCAGCAGTGGGGGCAGCCGGGGCAGTACGGGCAGCCCGGGCCGGCGCCGAAGAAGAAGTCCGGCGCGGTGGTGTGGGTGGTCGTCGGGCTGGTCGTGCTGGTGGTCGCGGCCGTCGGCATCACCGGGTTCGTGACGCCGGGGTTCTTCAAGAAGAAGGTCTTCGACAACACGGCCGTGCAGCAGGGTGTCGTGGACATCCTGAAGAACGACTACAAGATCTCCGACGTCGAGGGCGCGACGTGCCCGGCCGACCGCGAGGTGAAGACCGGCACCACGTTCGAGTGCACCGTGAAGATCGGTGGCGAGGACAAGAAGGTGAAGATCACGGTGAAGACCGACGACGGTGAGTACGAGGTGGGCCAGCCCGCTGGCTGATCGGCTGTTCGTCGGTCTCTGTTGTCGGTTCGCCGGGTCCGGCCGCTCGCCGGTTGGTCACTTCGCCGGTTCGCTCGTTCTTCGGTTCGGTCGCTCGCTCGTTCGCTCGCCGCCGATTTTGCTCCTCCGCCGGTGTCGTTCCTCCGCCGGTTTCGCTGGTTCACTTCGTCGCCGGAGCCACCCCTTCGCCTGGCCGAGGGGGTGGCTCTTCGCTTGCCGGCACATCCGGCACCTCTCCCCACCCGGCAAATCTCACATCCTCCGACGCTGAAAGTCGTTAGCCGTGCTTGCGATCCCGGGAGAGGATGCGACCGTGACCGACCACGACATCCGCGTGCTGGACGACTCGCAGTACCGCGCCGCGCACACCCTGTTCCGGGGCACCCTGCACCACCCTCCCGCACCCGACGAGATGTGGAAGTTCGTGCGGGGCTCCTACGAACCGGGCCGGACGCTGGGCGCGTTCGTCGACGACGAGATGGTCGGCACCGTGCAGGCGTTCCCGTCGCGGATGGCCGTGCCGGGTGGTGCGGTCGTGCCGCACGCCGCGGTGTCCCGGGTCGGTGTGCGCGCGGACTGGACGCGCCGCGGCGTGCTCAGCGCGCTCCAGCGGGCGCAACTGCGGTCGTTCGCCGAGTCCGGTGACGTGGTCGCGTCCCTGCGCGCGTCGGAGTCGGCGATCTACGGCCGCTACGGCTACGGGACGGCGACCCGCTACCGGTTCTGGAAGGTCGACCGCCGGCGGGCCGCGCCGAGGTCGCGGATCGCCGGCCGGGTGCGGTTGGTCGACGGCGAGGCGGGCGAGCAGGTCGCGCGGGCGCTGTTCGAGGAGCTGTCGCCGGGCCGCGCGGGCACCATCGCGCGGTGGCCCGGGTGGTGGGACGTGAACATCCGCAGGCGGGCGGCCGAGGAGAACTTCAAGGTCGCGGTGCGCTCCCCGGGAGCCGGCGCCCCCGACGACGGCTACCTGATGTACAAGGTGACACCGGGCGCGCACGGCTCGTCGGAGGACAAGCCGACCACGCTGGAAGTGCTCGACCTGTGGGCGCGCACCCCCGAGGCGTGGGCCGACCTGTGGCTGTTCGCGCTGGGCGTGGACCTGGTGGGCCGCATCACCGCCCTCGGCCGTCCGCTGGACGAGCCCCTGCCGTGGCTGCTGGGCGATCCCCGGGCGTGCGAGGTCACCGCCGAGGAGGACGAGACCTGGCTGCGCCTGGTGGACGTGCCGGCCGCCCTGGGCGCCCGCACCTACCGCGAGGGCGCCCCCGTGGTGCTCGGCGTGCGCGACGCGTACCTGCCGGAGAACACGGCCTCGTACCGCGTGTCCGCCGACGGGGTGAGCAGGGTGCCGGACGCGCCCGAGCTGGTGCTGGACGTGGACGTCCTGGCAGCCGCCTACCTCGGCGACGTGTCGTTCTCCACCCTGGCCACCACCCGGCGGCTGGACGTGGTGGAGGCGGGGGCGTTGGCGCGGGCGGACGCGCTGTTCGCGGTGACCGAGATCCCTTGGTGCGGCAGCTACTTCTGACGGCCGTGACGAGGACCGACGGCCGGTCTCGGGGCCGTTGGGCGGTGCGAGGGCCGGCGGCCGGTTCCGGGGCTGGTGCCGGGCCCGCGGCTTGACGGCCGGGCTGGCGGGGCGATCCGGCAGGAGCAAGTCGGGCTTGGTCCGGTGGGCGGGTCACGCGCGCTCTGGCGCGCAGGCCAGGTGCGGTGTGACCGGGTGGGCCCAAGCGTGATCGCGGCCCCTGGCCGGATAGGGCGCGGCTGAGCGGGCGTCGGCTGCTCGGGGTTCGGGTCAGCGGCGCTCCAGCGCGGCCACCAGCCTGGGCACGGAACTGCCCAGGCCCCACCGCCTGGTCAACTCGGCCACGCGATCGGGGTCGACCGGCGCCGCGGGGACCTCGTCCGAACGGTCGAGCACGACCTCGGCGTCGGTGGCCACGTTGACCACCGTCGGGGCGGCGGCCAGGTAGTCCTGGGCGTTGAGCAGCGCGGTGCGGGCTCGGGTGGTGAGCTTGCGGTCGCGGCCGTCGTGGACGGCGGTCAGGACGGCTTCCAGGGAGCCGAACTCGCTGATCAGCTTCGCGGCCGTCTTCTCGCCGATGCCCGCGACGCCCGGCAGGCCGTCCGACGGGTCGCCGCGCAGGACGGCCATCCCGGCGTAGGCCCGGCCGGCGTCGGTGACGGGCAGCGCGTACTTCGCGGCCAGCTCCTCCGGGCCGATCAGCTCGGCCTTGGCCCAGCCCCGGCCCAGGTAGAGCACGCGTACCGGGGTCGGCTCGTCGCGGACCACCTGGAACAGGTCGCGGTCGCCGGTGATGACCTCCACCGGGTCTTCGGTCTCGCGGGCCGCCAGGGTGCCGATGACGTCGTCCGCCTCGTAGCCCTCGGCCTCGGCGGTGGCGATGCCCAGGGCGTCCAGCACGTCGAGGATGATCGGGATCTGCGGGGTGAGGGTGTCGGGTACTTCTTCCTCGCCGTCGGGGGCGTCCTGGGCCACTCGGTGCGCCTTGTACGAGGGCAGGGCGGCCACTCGGAACTCCGGGCGCCAGTCCGCGTCCAGGCACGCCACCAGGCGGCTCGCCTTGCGGTCGGTGATGACCTTGGCGATCGTGTCGACGAAGCCGCGCACCGCGTTCACCGGGGTGCCGTCGGGGGCTGTCATCGACTCCGGCAGCGCGTAGAACGCCCGGAAGTACAGGCTGGCGGCGTCCATCAGGACCAGCGGGGTGCTCACGGTCGTGAGCTTGCCAGAGACCACCGACAGGTGGGGGGTCCCGGGGGGCGGCTGTGGACAACTGCTCTGGGCTGGCTGGTGGTGACCGGTGGCTGGGGGCGGTGACCGGTGGCTGGGGCGGTGACCGGTGGCTGGGGGCTGGTGGTGGCCGGTGCTGGCTGGCGGTGGCCGGCCGGTGGCGATCGGCTGCGGTGGCTGTTGGCGGGTGGGGGTGTCGGCGTGTGGGGCTGCCGGGCGGGTGGGGAAGCAGGGGATCGCGGGCGAAGGGTGGGTGTGCGGTGCGGGTGTGCGGTGGGTGGGTGTTGGCCCGGCTCGGGGGGTTGGTCGCGCTCCTCATGCTCAACCGATGATCGGTAACGCCGTTTCCGTACATTTTCGGGCGATGATCACCCGATCGAGTGTCCCGCCTGCCGCCTCGGAACCCCCGGAGCAGGAAAAGCGCGGTGAACCGGCGGCGACCGCAGGATCAGCGGAACACCGCGCGAAGCCGACAGCGCACCGCGAACCCCACCCGCCGACAAGGTATCCCCGAACCCCGACAACGACCACTCGAACCACCACCCGCCCACCCACCCGCTCAGTCGTCCGGTGGCAGGACGTGCGGCTGGTCGGGGGGCTCCGCCGCCCTTGATCCGACTAGGCTGCCGAACATGTCGACCACTGCTGGGCCCGTCGACGTGGACGCCCTCCGCGCCCGACTCGACCGGGCCACCGCCGCCGCCTCCACCGCGGGCCTGGACGCCCTGCTCATCGCCCCCGGCTCGGACCTGCGCTACCTCATCGGCGCGGGCGGCGCGTCGTTCGAGCGGTTGACGTGCCTCGTGCTGCCGGTCGGCGGCACCCCGCTGCTGGTCGTCCCGAAGCTGGAGCACCCCGGCTACGCCGACGTCCCCACCGACGCGCTCGGCGTGGACGTCGCGACCTGGGTGGACGGCGAGGACCCGTACGCCCTGGTCAAGAAGGCGCTCAAGGGCACCCGCCACGCCGTGTCCGACATGATGCCCGCCCTGCACAACCTCCGGCTCAAGGACGTCGTCGGCGGCGAGCAGGTGCTCGCCGGGCCGGTGCTGCGCGAGCTGCGCATGCGCAAGGACGCCGCCGAGGTCGCGGCGCTGCGCAAGGCCGGCGCGGCGATCGACCGGGTCCACGCCCGCATGGCCGAGTGGCTGCGCCCCGGCCGCACCGAGCGCGAGGTGGGCGCCGACATCGCCGCGGCGATCGTGGCCGAGGGGCACGTGCTCGCCGAGTTCGTCATCGTCGGCTCCGGGCCGAACGGCGCTTCGCCGCACCACGACGTCTCCGACCGCGTCATCGAGCACGGCGACGTGGTGGTGGTCGACATCGGCGGTCCCGTCGCGGAGGGCTACAACTCCGACTCCACCCGCACCTACGCGGTCGGGGAACCCCGGGAGCCCGACGTGTGGGAGACCTACGCCGTGCTCCAGGCCGCGCAGCGGGCCGCCGTCGAGGCCGTGCGGCCCGGGGTCACCTGCGCCGCCGTCGACGCCGCGGCGCGCGAGGTCATCGCCGCCGCCGGGTTCGGCGACCGCTTCGTCCACCGCACGGGCCACGGCATCGGCCTGGACGTGCACGAGGAGCCCTACATCGTCGACGGCAACGACCTGCCGCTGGAGCCGGGCATGGCGTTCAGCGTCGAACCCGGCATCTACCTGCCGGGGCGGTGGGGCGCGCGGATCGAGGACATCGTGATCGCCACCGCCGACGGCGCGGAGAGCGTCAACAACCGGCCGCACGAGCTGGTGGTGCTGCCGGCGTGACGAACCTGGAGCCGACGGACCGGGCGATCCTGCGCGAGCTGGCCGCCGACGGCCGGTGCAGCTTCACCGACCTCGCCGAGCGGGTCGGGCTGAGCGTGTCGGCCGTGCACCAGCGGGTGCGGCGGCTGGAGCAGCGGGGGGTCGTGCGCGGGTACGCCGCGCGGCTCGACGGCGACGAGATCGGCCTGCCGCTGACCGCGTTCATCTCGCTGACCCCGATCGACCCGGCGGCTCCGGACGACTACCCCAAGCGGCTGGAGCACCTGCCGCAGATCGAGGCGTGCTACTCGGTCGCGGGCGACGCGTCCTACCTGCTGCGGGTGCGGGTCGCGTCGCCGACGGGGCTGGAGGAGCTGCTGCGGCAGATCCGCGAGGCCGCGCACGTCTCGACCCGCACCACGGTGGTGCTGTCCACGCCGTACGAGGACCGGCCGCCGGCGGTGTGAGGCCGTGCGGCGGGAGCCTCCGCGACGGGCGGTGAGCCGCGCGACGGGTGGGAGCCTCCGCACAACGGGCTGGCAGGTCCGCAAAACGGGCGGTAGACCCGTACAACGGGGCGCCTACAGCGGATCGCCGGGCACGGCGTCGTAGGCGCGCCGCACCTCCGCGCAGTCCGCGGCGAACCGCGCGCCGTCGATCCCGGACACGGCCACCACGCCGATCGAGCTGGCCAGGAACGCGCCGCGGTAGCGGCCCACGTCGGCCAGGCGCACCACCTCGCGCCGGGACGGCAGCGCGCGTTCCAGCAACCGCATGGCGGTGCCGTGCAGCCAGTCGGCCTCCGGCCACACCACCCCGTCGTCGTCCAGGAACCCGATGTTGGCGGTGGCGCCCTCCACCACCACGCCGTCCCGGGTGGTGAGCAGGGCGTCGTCGAACCCGGCGTCCCGGGCCAGCCGCGCGTGGTGGAGCTGCCCGAACCCGCCGACGTGCTTCACGTGCGGCAGCGGGCGGGTGTAGTCCACCGACCGCAGCCGCCGGGGCGTCCCGGGCGGCGCGGTGGGCGGGCGCACCGCCACCAGCACCGACGGCTCGTCCAGGCCGAACACCGTCACGCGCACCGCCGCGTCGCGCACCCCGCCCAGCGCCCGGCGCACCAGCTCGCGCACCCGCCCGCCGGGCAGGCCCGCGCCGTACAGCTCGCGGTGGGCCGCGTCGAGCCGCCGCAGGTGCAGGTCCAGGCCCTTGACCCGCCGGTCGCGCACCTGCATGGCGGTGAAGTGCCCGTAGTTGGCCAGCAGGCCGCGCGCGAGCAGCTCGGGGGTGGCGGGCCCGCCGTCGATCTCGACGTTCAGCACGGCGCAGACGGTAGCGCGGCCGGATCCGAGGGTCGCGCGTCGTTGCCGCCGGCCGCCCGCCGCGGGGAAGGTGGGCGGTGTGGAGCGCGAGGTGCTGGTCGTCGGGTACGAGGGGGCGACGCTGACCGACATCGCCGGCCCGCTGGACGTGTTCACCGGCGCCGGCCGGGTGTGCGGCGGCTACCGGGTGCGACTGGCGGCGGTCGGCGGCGGGTTCGCCGTCGACGGGGGGCCGCGGCTGGAGGCCGAGGACCTGCGGGAGGTGTCCGGAGGGGTGGACACGCTCCTGGTGGTCGGCGGTTTCGGCTACGCCGCCGCCGCGCGCGACGCCGAGCTGCTGGCGCACCTGCGGCGGCTGGCGGCGGGCGCCGGGCGGGTCGCGGGGGTGTGCACCGGCGCGTTCGTGCTCGCCGCCGCCGGCCTGCTCGACGGTGCCCGCGCCACCACGCACTGGGCCTACTGCGACCGGCTGGCCGCCGAGCACCCCGCCGTGGAGGTGGTGCCCGACGCGATCTACGTGCGGCACGGGCGGGTGGCCACCTCCGCCGGGGTCACCGCGGGCATCGACCTGGCGCTGGCCCTGGTGGAGCACGACCACGGCGCCGCCCTGGCCCGGCTGGTGGCCCGCTGGATGGTGGTGTTCCTCCAGCGGCCCGGCGGCCAGTCGCAGTTCAGCGTGCGGGCCCGGGTGCCGCCGGTGCGCGAGCCGGGGCTGCGCGCCGTGCTCGACGCCGTCGCCGACGACCCGGCGGCCGACTGGACCGTCACCGCGATGGCCCGCCGCGCCGCCCTGAGCCCCCGGCACCTCGCCCGCGTGTTCCCGCTGCGCGTCGGCACCTCGCCGGCCCGCTACGTGGAGCGGGCGCGGGTCGAGGCGGCCGCCGGTGCGCTGGAGCGGGGCGACGAGGGGCTGGACGTGGTGGCGAAGAGGAGCGGTTTCGGCTCGGCGGAGACCATGCGCCGGGCGTTCCTGCGGGTGCTCGGCGTGCCGCCGGGCGCGTACCGCGACAGGTTCCGCACCACCGGTGCGGCACAGGAGGGGTGAAGTGGACGTCGTCTTCGTGCTCTACCCGGGCATGACAGCCCTGGACCTGGTCGGGCCCTACGAGGTGCTGGCCCCGCAACCCGAGGTGACCGCGCGCTTCGCGGCCGCCACGCCCGACCCGGTGCGCTGCGACGCCGGCCTGGTGCTCGCGCCCACCACCACCTTCGACGAGGTCGACCGCGCCGACGTGCTCGTGGTGCCCGGCAGCGGCCGGTGGGGCGAGGTGCTGGACGCGGACGTGGTCGCGCCGTGGCTGCGGCGCGTGCACCCGACCGCGACCTGGACGACCTCGGTGTGCAGCGGCTCGACGCTGCTGGCGAGCGCCGGCATCCTCGACGGCCGCCCGGCCACCACGCACTGGGCGGTGCGCGACGAGCTGGCCGCGCTGGGCGCCGAGGTCCGCACCGACCGGGTCGTCGTCGACGGGTCCGTGATCACCGCCGCCGGGGTGTCCGCCGGCATCGACATGGCGCTCACCCTGGTCGGGCTGCTGTGGGGCGACGACCGGGCCCGGTTCACCCAGCTCCTGCTGGAGTACGACCCCCGGCCGCCCCACCGGGCCGGGTCGCCCGAGACGGCCCCGCCCGCGCTGGTGGAGCGGGGCCGCCACCTGATGCGGCGGCGCTGACCGGGGCGCGGCGGGGTCCGCGCGGACCCCGCCGCGCCCGACCGCGCCGACCGGACCGCCTGCGACCCGCCTGCCGTCACAACGCGGCCGGCAGGTCGAACAGCGCGAACCGGTCCGACCCGAACGTGATCACCTCGCTGATCGCGTCCCCCTCGACCCGCAGCACGTCCAGCGACATCGGCTCGAACCGCTCGTGACCGGGCTTGCGCACGTAGTTGGCCACGGCCGGCTGCCGGTTCGCCCGCGTCTCCAGCGCCCTCCACTCGCCGACCGCGTCCGGGCCCGCCATCACCGGCGCCCACATGCCCACCAGCAGGTCCCGCCCCCGGTACCACTCGGGCAGCGGCGGCATGGTCCACGTGGCGTCCTCGCGCAGCGCGGCCGCCAACCTCGCCATGTCGCAGCTCTCGGTGGCCTCGACGAACTCGCGCACCACCGCCCGCTCCCGCGGGTTCGGCTCGCCGGACCACTCGGCCCGCCGCCTCGGCAGGTGCCTGCGCAGGGTCGTGCGGGCCCGGTGCAGCGCGCTGTTCACCGCGGGCACCGTCTCGTCCAGCAGCGCCGCGGTCTCGCTCGCGGGCCACCCCAGCACGTCCCGCAGCACCAGCACCGCCCGCTGCCTGCCCGGCAGGTGCTGCACCGCGGCCAGGAACGCCAGCTCGATCGTCTCCCGGGCCACCACCTCCGGCTCGACCTGGTCGAGCAGCGAGTCCGGGAACGGCTGCAGCCACGGCAGCTCGGCCGACGGCATCTCCGCGACCGGGGTGCGCGCCGGTCGGCGGTCGATCACGTCCAGGCACGCGTTGGTCGCGATCCGGTAGAGCCACGCCCGGAACGACGAGCGCCCCCGGAACGTGCCCCGCGACCGCCACGCCCTGAGCAGCGTCTCCTGCACCAGGTCCTCGGCCTCGTCGAACGAGCCGAGCATCCGGTAGCAGTGCACCCGCAACCCGTGCCGGTGCTCCTCGGCCTCGCGCTCGAAGTCCACCTCGCCCATCGCCACCCCTCCGGTCCCGCCGCGACGTGCCGGGCGCACGTCGTACGAACATGTGACGGGACCGGGCCGCGAAACTGTTCGGTCCCGGGGCGCGGGTCGCGTGCCGTGGTCGACCGGGTGCGTGCCGTGGCCGGCGTCGGCCGAACAGCCGCGTCGGGTGTGACAACGGCGGTCAACCGGCGGTTTCCCCTACGCCCCGGCGCGTCCGTGGCGTAGTTTCTGCCCGCCACCTGCTGTTGCCCGGTGGACCTCGTCGTCCGTTCCGCAAGGGTGGTGAGCCTGTGGACCTCGGTGCCCCGCACGGAATCCGGTTCCGCTTCGAGGCGGGGCTGTTGCGCGCCGTCCTGCTCGACGTGCACCGCAAACCGCCGATCCCGGCGACCGAGCAGCTGACCGGCCCGCACGGCGGCACCCGCGACCTGCTGGTCGACGAGACCCGCGACGGGCACGTGCGCGCGGTGCTGCGGCAGCGCTTCGACCTGCCCGCGCCCGCCCGCTGGCGGCTCGCGGTCGGCGCGCCCGGCACCGCGACCGGCGACGGCGTGGTGTTCGACCTGCCCGGCTCGGTGCGGCTGCTGGTGTCCGGTTCGGCGGCGTGCGCGCCGGAGGACGGCGGGGCGTGCGCCGAGCTGCCCGCGGGCCGGTCCGAGCTGACCGTGGAGGTCACCAGCGAACCGGTGTTCGACGTCGGCGACGCGGTCGTGGTGTGCCGCCCGGACCAGGCCCTCGCGGCCGCCGTCGTGCTCTCCTGCCTGCCCGGGGACCGGTTCGCGCCCGTGCTCGTGCTCCGGCCGGCCGACGGCTCCGGGCACCGGCGCGACGCGCTGGTCGCCGAGCTGCTGGCCGCGACCGGCGTGCGCCGGGCGGTGCTGCTCACCGACGACACCTCCGGCGACACCCCCGGCGGCGCCCCCGCCGCCCCGCCCGAACAGGTGCGCCTCGCCGACCTGCCCGAACACCTGCGCCTGGCCGCCGACCCCACCGGGCTGACCGAACGCGCGTGGGGGCTGCTGCGCGGCGGCGAACCCGACCGCGTGCTGGAGGTCCCGCCCGACACCGACCCGGTGGCAGCCCTGTTCACCGCCCTGCGCACCGGCGCGGCGCTGCGCGTGGCCGACGGCGCGCCGCCCCCGACCCCCGACCAGCCCGAGTCCGACGAGGCCGTGCTGGTCGAGCGCACCGGCGACGCCGACGACCTGGTCGCCGCCCTCTACGCCCACCACCGCGGCGCCCGCCTGGTCGTCACCCCGCGCCCCGACCTGGCCGAGGTCGCGCGCGTGGTGGCCGAGGAGCAGGACCGGGTCACCGCCGCGGCCGGCGCGATCGGCGACGCGGTCAAGGGCATCGGGTTCGTCGAGGCGCTGTGGCGCTACCTGTCCACCGGCGGCCACGACCCGTACGCGGCGGTGGAGGCCGTGGTGACCGCGCAGGTGCCCGCCGAGGCCGTCGACGCGGTCGGCGACCGCAGGCTCACCGCGTTCACCACCGGCCTGCCCTACCCGTTCGTGCGCACCGAGGGGGCGAACTGGGCGCGCAAGCCCATCGGGCACGTCGTGGCCGACCCGCTGCTGGTGGTGCTCACCGAGCTGCACCGGGCGGGCGTGGCGCGCGAGCCCGGCGCGTTCAGCCTGGTGTTCGACTCCGGCGCGTTCCGCGAGCTGCCCGAGACCACCGCCTCGCTCGGCCACCACACCCACTCGATCGTGTTGTCCGAAGCGGACGCGTCGG
This sequence comes from Saccharothrix syringae, assembly GCF_009498035.1. Taxonomy (NCBI): domain Bacteria; kingdom Bacillati; phylum Actinomycetota; class Actinomycetes; order Pseudonocardiales; family Pseudonocardiaceae; genus Saccharothrix; species Saccharothrix syringae. The sequence continues at coordinate 8,236,750 of NZ_CP034550.1, read as the reverse complement.
TCGCCGCGCTGCGCGCCCTGGTCGTCGACCTGCCGGTCGAGCTGGTGTTCTTCAACAGCCACGACGCCGACCACGCCGTCGTGCTGGGCGGCGAGCGGCTGGACGGGGAGGACCTGCCGCTGACCCTGCGACACCGCCCGATCGTGTTCAACAACTCGTGCCGGCCGTGGACCGACCTGGGGCGCGAGTTCGTGCGGGCCGGCGCCCGCGGCTACATCGGCACGCTGTGGGCCATCCCGCCCAACCTCGCCGCCGGGTTCGCCCGCACCGCGGTCCGCCGGCTGACCGCCGAGGAGGTGCCCGCCGCGCACGCCGTGGTCAACACCGGCACCCCCGGCGGCATCGAGCGGTCCTACCTGTACGCGGGCACGGTCAACGGCCGGCTCGACGAGTGGCGCGACCGGTCCACCACCGACGCCGAGGCCGCGCTGACCGCCTGCGGGCTGCTGGCCGCCGCCGCCCGCGCCCACGCCGACGGGCCGCTGGGCCGCGTGCTGCACCGGGAGCTGCGCGCGTTGCGCGCGGTCGCCGAGGCGGGCCGCGCCACCGACACCCCCGCCTACGCCGACGTGCTGCTGGCCGAGCTGGCGCTGGAGGACGACGACGCGCGCGCCGCGGCGCTGGTCGAGCGCATCGACGCGCTGCTGCCCGACCTGGAGGACGCCGACCGGCGGTGGGCGGTCCGGTACGCGCTGACCGGGGCCCGGGCCGAGCGGCGCGGCGACCGCGCCGCCGCCCTGGCCGACTACGAACGGAGCGCGGGCCGGGGCGAGGCGTGCCCCGACCGCGCCGACGTGCTGCTGCGGATGGCGGGGTTGCTGATGGGCGAGGACCGGACCGACGAGGCCAGGCGGGCGGCGCTGGACGCGCACGACGAGTACCGCGCGACCGGGGACCGCGCCGGTCTGCTGGAATCGGTCACCGTGCTCACCGACATCGGCGACGACGACCCCGACACAGCCCTGCGCCGCGCCGCCGAGGGCCACGACCTGGCCGAGGAGCTGGGCGACCGGGCCCGGCAGGCGGCGTTCAAGCTCGACGAGTGCGGACGCCGCCGCGCCGCCGGCGACCTGGACGGCGCGGTCGAGGCCGGCGCGGCCGCCGTCGAGCTGTTCCGCGACTCCGACGACGGGCCCGGCGAGCTGGCCGCGCTGCGCCTGCTCGGCGCGTGCCACCGCGAGCGCGGCGAGCCGGAGACCGCGCGGCACTGCGCCGCGGTCGGCCTGGCCCTCGCCGAGCGGCTGGGCGCGGCCGCCGAGGTCGCCTCGTTCCACGACGACCTCGGCGGCGTGCTCACCGCCCAGGGCGAGCACGCCGAGGCCCTGGAGCACTACCGGCACGCGGTGGAGAAGCTGGTCGCCACCGGCGCCTGGGAGCGCGGCGCCGAGCTGCTGCCGCACCTGGCCGTCGGCGCGGTGCGCGCGGGCGACCCCGAGGCCCTGTGGACCGCGGCCCTGTGCGGCGGCCTGATCTGCGAGGTCGCCCCGCGCCGGGTGTGGGCGTCGCTGGTGCCGCTGGTCGTCGACTCGATGAAGCGGGCCATCGAGACCGGGCCGCGGCAGCTCACCCAGCGCGGCATGACCGACTTCGCCAGCGCGGTCACCGCGGGCCGGCGCGAGGAGATGCCCGTCCAGGTGGGCATGCTCGCCGACGTCGTGGTGGTGCTGCTGGCGTGGCTGATGGACCGGGTCGACCGGGGCGTCCTCGGGCTCGCCCGCGAGCTGGACCGCGGCACCGGCGGCGTGCTCGACATGGTCGCCTACGTGTCCGTGCCCCACGCCGAGCGCGTCCGGCCTACCAGTGGCGGCCGGGGCTGAGGTCGTCCGCCTCCGGCCGGGACAGGTGCAGCACCCGGTAGCGCACCTCCTCGTCGGGGGTCTCGTCCCGCCACAGCGTGAAGCGCACCAGCTCCCACCGGCTCGGGTCGACCGCCAGCGCGGTGGCGTGCACGCCGGGGTCGCGGGCGTGGTCGCGCAGCTCCGCGAGCGCCCGCTCCACGACCTCGCCGGCGTCGGCGTCGGCCGGCACGCGCTCCACCCGGCGGGTCGCGGCGGTCGCGGTGCCCGCCGGGCCGCGCTCGAAGCCCGCGCCGACCCAGTGCCGCACCACCGGGCGGCCGAAGTCGTTGCTCAGGCCCCGGAAGTACGGGCCCCACAGGAACGCGTTCATGCCCTCCACCGCGCGCCACGCGTAGAACGGCGCGTACTGGTTGACCGGCGAGCCGTCGACGCCGCGCTCCCGCGCGCAATAAGCCTTGAAGCCCAGGCCCGGGAAGTCGTCGGTGGCCGAGCCCCTGGTGGCGACGCGGCGGTGGATGACCGCCATGTCGTAGTCGGCGGGCAGCGTGATCTCGTACTGCATGAGGTGCATCAGTTCCCCCTGTAGGCGGCGGCGGTGCGCGGGTAGAGCTCCCGGTAGGCGGGCAGGTGGCCCCACGGCGTGGTCACCGACGCGGCGCCGAGCAGGGCGTGCACGAGCGCGCGGGCGAAGACCGCCCTGGCCGCGTCGGCCACGGCCCGCGGGTCGGCGTCGCGGGTGCCGGTGGCGGCGGCGAACGCGGTGTCGCCGTCGGTGAGGCCGTGCGCGGGGCGGACGGCCAGCGCGAGGCCGTCCTGGGCGGCGGCGGCCAGCGGGTACGGGTGCGGCAGGCGGGCGTTCGTGGCCACCACGCCGATGACGGTGTTGAACGGCTGGGCGTGACCCGGCACGGCGCGGGCCGCGTCGAGGTCGTCGCCCCGCGCTCCGGGGAACTCGCCCGGCAGGCCCAGGTGCGCGGCGAACGGCAGCCCGGTGCCCGCGTCCACCGACGGGCCCACCGCGTTGAGCGCGGCGACGGCGCCCACGACCACCCCGCCGGGCAGCCGCGCGCTCGCCGTGCCCAGACCGCCCTTCAGGGTGGCGTTGAGCGCGCCCGTGCCCGCGCCGACGTTGCCCGACGCCACCTCCGGGCCCGCGGCGCGCACCGCCTCGGCGCCCTCCGCGGCACCGGGCCGGGCGGAGAAGTCGCCGCCGCGGCCGAGGTCGAACAGGGCCGCGGCGGGCACGAAGCCGCCCAGCTCGTCGGCGGCGCCCCCCGCCGCCGCCAGCCCGTAGGCGCTGCCGCCGGTCAGCACGACCCCGCGCACCTCGCGGCCGCCGTGGCGGGCGTCGAGCGCGGCCGTGTCCCGCGTCGCCGGGCCGCCGCCGCGCACGTCCACCGCGGCCCGCGTGCCCGGCGGGAACAGCACCGCGGTGACCCCGGTCAGCGCGCCGCCGCCGATCCGCGTGGCGTGCCCGACCAGCACACCCGGCACGTCGGTGATCGCGTTGCGCACGGACCGATCCTAACCGGAGGCGCCACCGCTTCGTCGCCGGGCCAGCCGCGCGCCCAGCTCGCGCACCACGGTGACCAGCAGGTCCACGTCGGGTTCGGTGGTCCGCCAGTTCACGATCGCGGGCCGCAGGGCCACCACGCCCCGGTACACCGTGGTGCCCGCGTACACCCGCGCGTCCTCGACCAGCGCCTCGCCCAGCCGGCGGTTGAGCCCGTCCAGCTCGTCGTCGGGCACGCCGGGCGGCCGGTAGCGGAAGCAGACCACGAACAGCGTGATCGGGGCCAGCAGCTCCAGGTCCGGCGACTCGGCGATCCGGCGGCCCAGGCGCAGCACCAGGTCCAGGTGCCGCTCCACCATCGCGCGGTGGCCCTCCCGGCCGTACGCGCGCAGCGCCGCCCAGATCGGCAGCGCCCGCGCGCGGCGCGCCGACTCCGGGCTCAGCGTGTTGGAGTTGACCGACTCCCCGTCCGGCTCGGGCAGGTACGGGGCGAGCCCGTTGCCGAAGGTCCGCGCGAGCAGGTCCCGGTCGCGCACGAACGCGAAGCCGCTGTCGTAGGGCGCGTTGAGCCACTTGTGGCCGTCGGCGGCCACCGAGTCGGCCCGCCCGACCCCGCGCACCAGGTGGGCCGTGCGCGGGGACAGCGCGGCGAACAGGCCGAACGCGCCGTCCACGTGCAGCCACGCGCCGTGCCGCCGCGCCACGTCGGCCATCTCGTCGAGCGGGTCGTAGTCGCCCGCGTTGACCTCGCCCGCGGTGCCGACCAGCACGGCCGGGCCCGCGTCGGCCAGCTCCCGGTCCAGCGCCGCGACGTCCAGCCGGCCCGCGTCGTCCCGGGTGGGCGTGCGCACGTGGTCGCGGCCCAGGCCGAGCACCTGGAGCGACTTGCGGGTGCTGGAGTGCAGGTAGCCGCTGGCGAACACCGGCATTCGAGGCAGGCCGGCCAGGCCATCTGCGACCACGTCCACCCCGTGCTGCCGCGCCCACCACGAACGGGCGCACGCCAGGCCGACGAGGTTGGCGAGCGTCGCGCCGGACGTGAGCACCCCGCCGTACCCGCCGGGCAGGCCGAACAGCTCCTTGAGCCACCGCAGCACCACCGCCTCCGCCCGGGCGGCCAGCGGCGAGCTCAACCACACGCCGCCGGCCTGGTCGAGCAGGGACACCACCCAGTCCGCGGCCTGCGCGGCCGGGGTCGCGCCGCCGACCACGAGGTGGAAGAACCGCGGGCCGGACGAGTGCGTCGCGGCCGGCACGCCCACCCGCAGCAGCTCCGCCACCGCGGCCACCGCGCCGTCCCCGGACTCCGGCAGCGGGCCGTCGAGGTCGTCGAGCAGGTGCGCGTGCGCGGCGTCGCGGACCGGCAGGTCGGGCAGCGCGTCCAGGTAGGGGCCCGCGGCCCGGGCGACCAGCCCCAGCGCCTCGGCCGCGTTCACCCGGTCATTCAGCGGATCACCCATTCGTGGCAGGGTAGACGGCGGTGGCGCGACGCGGGCGGTTCCCGGGGTGCTGCTGCTGTACGTGGGCGGCGTGGTGGCGGTGTAGACGGTGATGGCGCGACGCGGGCGGTTCCGGGGGCGGGCGGTGGACCCCGGGGTGGACGCGTTCCTGGGCATCCGGTACGCCGAGCCGCCGTTCGGGCCGCGGCGCTTCGCCGAGCCCGTGCCCGTGCCCGTGTCCGGCGGGCACACCGTCGACTGCCTGGAGTTCGGCCCCATCGCGCCGCAGGCCGCGCGGCTGCCCGGCGCGCCGGTGTGGCGGCCGGGCGACGAGGACGTGCTCAGCCTCAACGCGTGGGTGCCGAAGCGGGGCGACGGGCTGCCGGTGCTGTTCTTCGTCCACGGCGGGGCCTACACGTTCGGGTCGTCCGCGCAGCCCGACTTCGACGGCACCGCCCTGGCCCGCGCGGGGCTGGTGGTGGTGACGTGCAACTACCGGCTGGGGTTCGAGGGCTTCGGGCACGTGCCGGGTCGGCCGGACAACCGCGGGCTGCTCGACCAGCGGGCCGCGCTGCGGTGGGTGCGGGACAACGTCGAGGTGCTCGGCGGGGACCCGGGCAACGTGACCGTGGCCGGGCACTCCTCGGGCGCCGCGTCGGCGCTGTTCCTCGCCGCCGAACCCGGCCTCGTGCGGCGGGTCGTCGCGCACAGCCCGCCCAACCGGGTGTACGCGCCGTCGTTCGCCCGGCGGGTCGCGCGGTGGGTCGACGCCTCCACGCCCGAGTCGGCCGTGACCTCCGCCGCCCGGCTGGCCGACGCGCAGCGCACCGGACCGCTCGGCCACGACCGGGTGCTGTTCGGCCCGGTGGCCGACCGCCTGCCCGTGCCGCCGCCCGAGGTCGACCTGCTGCTGTGCCACACCGACCACGAGTACGGCCTGTTCGAGGCGGTGGGCTCCTTCCGCCCCGCCCGCACCGAAGCCGCCCTGCGCCGCTTCGCCCGCGACTGGCGCATCCCGGACCACGTGGTGACCGCCTACCTCGCGCTACCCGGCCCGCTCCCCGGCGCCGACACGCCCCCGCCCGACGCCCACGTGCTCCTGGCAGGCGACTTCGTCTACGGCGAGCCCACCACCCGGCTGTTCGAAGCCCACCCCCGCGCCCGACTGGCCCGCTTCACCCGCCCGCCGGCCCGGCACAACGCCGACCTGCCGTTCTGCTTCGGCAACCTCCGCGGCGCCGACTTCCTCATCGGCGGCCCACCCGACGCCGAGGCCCACGCCCTGTCCCGTCGCGTGCTCCGCTCGTGGGTCGACTTCTGCGCCACCGGCGACCCGGGCTGGACCGGCACCCACCACTGGGGGCCCCCGACCACCCCGCGCCGCACCCCGTGGCGAGGCGTCCCCCTCCCCCCGCTCCTGGATCCCCCCGTCACCCCACCCGACCCGCGCGTGCCCCGGTGCAGAACTCGCGGTGCCTGAACGCGGAACTCGCGGTGCCTGAGCGGAGGACACGCGGTGTCTGAGTGGAGGACACGCGCGGGATTACACGTGGGGGTGGGGGTCAGCGCTGGTCTTCGCGTTCGCGGCGGACGGTCACCTTGCGGCCCTTAATGGTGGCGCCGCGTAGGGAAGCGATCACCTGCTGGGCGGCGCCCTCGGGGACCTCGACCAGGGAGAAGCGGTCGGCGATCTCGATCGCGCCGATGTCGCGGCCGTTGAGCCTGGCCTCGCCGGCGATCGCGCCCACCAGGTCCTGGGGGCGGATGCCGGCGCTGCGGCCCGCGCCCACGAACAGGCGGGTCATGCCGGCGGTCGGCCGGCGGGAACGGCGCTCCCGGCGCTCGCCGCCGGCGGCGTCCCGGCCGCGGCGGTCGCCGGACCTCGGCACGTACTCGGGGATCTCCTCCTCGTCCGCCGCCGCGCCGGTGGCCTCGTGCGCGAGCTTGACCGCGGCCAGCGCGACCATCATCACGTCGAACTCGTCGGCCAGCGTCTCCACCACGACCCGGAAGCCCTCCAGGTCGTCCTCCAGCAGGCTCTCGTGCAGCGCGGCGCGGGTCAGCTCCAGCCGGCGGGCCCGCAGGTCGGCGATGGTGGGCACCTTCTCGACCTGGATGCGCTGCTTGGTCACCCGCTCGATGGTCTTGAGCATGCCGTGCTCGCGCGGCTCGGCGAGGGTGATCGCCACGCCCTCGCGGCCCGCCCGCCCGACCCGGCCGATGCGGTGCACGTAGGACTCCGGCGCGGACGGCACGTTGTAGTTGACCACGTGGGTCAGCTGCTCGACGTCCAGGCCGCGGGCGGCGACGTCGGTGGCGACCAGCAGGTCCGCCGTGCCGTTGCGCAACCGCGCCATCACGCGGTCGCGCTGCTCCTGGCTGATGCCGCCGTGCAGCGACTCCGCCCGGTAACCGCGGCCGTTGAGGGTCTCGGTGAGCTGGTCGACCTCGTCGCGGGTGCGGCAGAACACGATCGCGGCGGTCGGCGCCTCCACGTCCAGGATGCGGCCCAGCGCGGCCGGCTTGTGGGCGCGCGGCACGACGTACGCGCTCTGCCGCACCCGCGGTGCCTCGCCGGGCTCGGTCTGCTCGCGGCCGATGGTGATGCGCACCGGGTCCTTGAGGTGCCGCCGGGCCAGCCGGTCGATGTGCGGCGGCATGGTGGCGGAGAACAGCACGGTCTGCCGGTCGGCCGGCGCCTCGGACAGGATCGAGTCCAGGTCCTCGGCGAAGCCCATGTCGAGCATCTCGTCGGCCTCGTCGAGCACGACGACTTCCAGCTTCTCCAGCTTCAGCGTGCCCCGGTTGAGGTGGTCGACGGCGCGGCCCGGCGTGGCCACCACGACGTCCACGCCCTGCTCCAGCACCCGCAGCTGTCGCCCGATCGGCTGACCGCCGTAGATCGGCAGCACCCGCGCGCCCAGCTCGCGCCCGTACCGGTGCACGGCCTCGGAGACCTGCACCGCCAGTTCGCGCGTCGGCACCAGGACGAGGGCGAACGGCGCCCGCTCGGTCCGCCCGCCGTCGCCCATCCGCTCCAGCACGGGCAGCGCGAACGCGGCGGTCTTGCCGGTGCCGGTGGCGGCCTGGCCGAGCAGGTCGCGGCCCTCGGTGAGCGGGGCGATGGCCTCGCGCTGGATGGGGGTCGGCTCCTCGTAACCCAGGCCGGCGAGGGCGCGGAGCAGTTCGGGGCGCAACCCGAGGTCGGCGAAGCTGGTCCGGTCGTCGGGCTCGTCACTCATGTGGTCAAGTTTCGCTGATCGCCCCGGAAGCGCTCGGCGAGGGGTGCGCGGTGCGCGGGAGGGTGACGGCGGACCGGTGCGGACGACCGTGGTTAAGCGGTTAAGGTGAGCGCGTGGCGACGGTCCGGTGGGGTGTGTTGGGCGCGACTTCGCACATCGCCGGGCGGGTGCTGCCCGCCGTGGCGCGGGTGCCCGGGTGCGTGGTGGCGGCCGTGGCCGCCCGCACCGGCCGGGTCGAGGCGGCCACCGAGGTGGCGCGGCGGTTCGGGGCGCGGGTGCACGACGGGTACGAGGCGCTGCTCGCCGACCCGGGGGTGGACGCGGTCTACGTCGCGCTGCCCAACTCCGGGCACGTGCCGTGGACGTTGCGGGCGCTGGGGGCCGGCAAGCACGTGCTGGTCGAGAAGCCGATGGCGATGTCCGAAGAGGACTGCGCCCGGATCGGGCGCGCCGCGGCCGGCCTGGTGGTGATGGAGGCGTACATGTACCGCTTCCACCCGCAGCAGGCGAGGGCCGCGGCGCTGCTCGCGTCCGGTGAGATCGGCGAGCTGAGGGTGGTGCGGGCGGCGTTCGCCCACCCGACCCCGGTGGAGGGCAACATCAGGTTCGACCCCGCGCTCGGCGGCGGTGCCACGTGGGACGTGGGCTGCTACGCGTTCGACGTGCCGCTGTGGGCGTTCGGGGCGGAACCCCGGCGCGTCTGGGCGCGCTTCCACGGCGACGTGGTCGACCTGGGCGCGGTGGCCGCCCTCGACTTCGGCGACGGCCGGTCGGCGGTGCTGGACTACGGCCTGGAGTACGGGCCGCGCGCCTGGTACGAGTTCCAGGGCACGCGCGGGTCGGTCTCGGTGCGCAACGCGTGGACCACGCCGCACGAGGACGGCGTGATCACGGTGGTGACGCTCGACGGCGCGCGCGAGGAGGTCGTGCCCGCCGCGGACGCCTACGAGTTGCAGGTGGCGGCGTTCGTCGAGGCGATCCGGACGGGGGAGGAGCCGCTGGTCCCGCTCGCCCACTCCGCCCGGACCGCGCGGGTCGGGCGGGCGCTGGTCGAGGCGAACGCCGCCGGCGGGTGGGTGGAGCTGCCCCGTCCCTGAGGTCCGCCGTCCACTGTGGATGGTTCGACCGGGGGAAGTGCGGTGGGCGCGGGCCGGGGACGGAGGCGCTGCGCGCGGAGGTGTGGTGCGCGGAGGTGTTGTGCACGGAGTCGCGGGCCCGACCGCCCGGAAGCGACGGAGTCGGGCGCACCGCCGTCGCGGGGCGCCCGGCCGGTCCCGGTCCGCCGTATGAATTCGGCGGGTGCGGGGGCGCCGTCCCCGCACCGCGTTCGCCAACCCCGCCGGGCACCCGGCGGGCCGGTGGAAGGGGCCGTTCCGTGGCAACTCGCACGCCAACCCCCGGCAGCGCCGTGCTGCCGACCGCCAGGCCGGTGATCGGGCCGGCGGCCGAACCGGTGATCGGGCCGGCGGCCGTGCCCGTCGTGCCGGTGCCGCCCGGTCGCGCGGGAGGCCGGCCGTGATCGAGCCGCTGTCGCGCACCGGGCACGTCCTGGCGGTGCTCGCCGCCGTGCTGCTCGCCGCGCTGCTGGGCCGCCGCGCCGCGCGGGCCGCCCGCCAGCCCGAGGTCGTCGGCGAGATCCTCGCGGGCATCCTGGTCGTGCCCGCGGTGCTGCTGGTCGCCGGCGCCGACGGCCTGGCCACCGTGCTGCCCGCCGACGTGGCGGGCCCGCTGCGGACCGCGGGGCAGGTCGGCCTGGTGCTGTTCCTGGTCGGCGTCGCCCACGAGCTGCGCCACGGCGGCACGGCCGTCCTGGGCGCCCGCGCGGTCGGCTGGGTCACCGCGGGCTCGTTCGTGCCCGCCCTGCTGTGCGGGCTGCTCATGGCCGCCTGGGTGCTGTGGGTGGCCGACGACGGGGTGCGCGGCGACGCGCCGGCCCCGGCGCTGGTGCTGATGGTGGCGATCGCGCTGAGCGTCACCGCGGTGCCCGTGCTCGCCCGCGTGCTGGAGGACCGCGGCCTGACCGACAGCCCGGCGGGCCGGTTGGCCATGGCCGCCGCCGTGGTCACCGACTCGGCGGCGTGGGTGCTGCTGGTGGTGGCGGTCGGCGTGTCCGGCGGGCTGCTGGGCTCGGTGGCGCTGCTGGTCGCGGGGCTGGTGCTGCTGGCCGTCGGACGGGTCGCGCTGCGCGCCGGCGGGCCGACGGCGCTGGCCGCGCGCCACCCCCGCGCCGCGGCCGTCGCGGTGTCCGGGGCGGCCCTGCTGGCGGCGTTCCAGTTCGAGCACTGGGGGCTGACCGCCGTGTCCGGCGCCTTCGTCGTGGGGCTGGCCCTGCCGGGCGGGCCGTGGGCGGCGGTCGTGCGGCCGGTGGCGGCGCTCGGGCGGCTGCTGGTGCCGGTGTCCTTCGTGGTGGCCGGCATGGGCGTGGCGAACGCGCCGCGCGGCGCGGTGCCGTGGGCCGCGATCCTGGTCGCGCTCGCCCTGGCCGTCCTCGGCAAGGTCGGCGGCGGGTACCTCGGCGCCCGGCTGGCCCGCCAGGACCGGCGCACCGCGCTGACCGTCGGCGTGCTGGTCAACACCCGCGGCCTGACCGAGATCGTGGTGCTCCAGGCCGGGTACAGCGCCGGGCTGCTGTCCGTGCGGCTGTTCCTGGCGCTGGTGGTGATGGCGCTGGTCACCACCGCGATGACCGGCCCGCTGCTGTCCCTGGTCGAGCGCCGGGGCGCGGCCGCGCCGGCGCCCGCGCGGTGAGCGGTGGTCGCCACCGCCGCGGTGGCGACCACCTCCCGTTCAGCCCACGCAGGCCGGCCCCTCCGCCGGGGGCGGTGCCGGGGCCGACGTGCCCGGGTCGGCGAGGAAACCCCTGGTGAACTCCCGCACGGCCGCCGGGTCCACGGCCAGGGCCATGCCCTGCCCGGTCTCGACCGCCTCCGTGGTCGGGATGGTCGCACCGCGCACCGCGCCGCCGCCGGCGAGGAGCCCGGCGAGTTCCAGCGGGTCCCAACCCGGGTCGGTGCGCACGGTGCGCCGCACCACGGCACCCAGGGCGGCCAGTCGTGCCGGGTCGTCGCCCGCCACCTTCCCGGCCAGGGCCCGCAGGAACGCCTGGTGCCGCACCACGCGGTCCAGGTCGCCGTTGGGCAGGCCGTGCCGCTGGCGCAGGAACGCCAGCGCGTCCGCACCGCCCAGCGTGCTGGTCCCCGCGGGCAGGTCGAGGCCCGAGAACGGGTCGCGCGCCGCCTCCCGCAGGCACACCTCGACCCCGCCGACCGCGTCGACCAGCTCGCCGAACACCGCCATCGGCACGGTCGCGTAGTGGTCGACCGGCACGCCGGTCAGCTCCGCGACCACGCGCACCGCCGACTCCGCACCCGCCCGGTCGGCGTCCTGGCCCGCGGCCGCCGCGGCCTGGTGCGCCGCGTAGTAGACCTGGTTGAGCCTGCCGGCGCCCACGCCGGGGACGTCGACCCGGGTGTCGCGGGGCAGCGAGAGGAAGCCGACCGAGCCGTTCGCGCCGACCCGGGCCAGCACCACGGCGTCCGGCCGCGCCCCGTCGTCCAGCCCCAGCAGCAGCACGGTCCGCGCGGTCGGCGCCGGCTGCTGCCCGGCGGTGGCCGGCGCGGCGCCCCGGTCGCGGTCCACGACCAGCGGGACGGCCACCGCGACGGCGGCGGCCGCGGCGGTCAGCGCGGTCGCCGCGAACAGCGCGACCGGCCGGCGCCGGCGGCGGCGGGTCCGCAGCGCGGCCAGCACCTCGCGGGGGTCGACGGCCTGGTCGGCCTCGGCCTCGACGGCGGCGCGGATCAGGGCTTCCTGCTCGGTCATCGCAGCACCTCCGTCGGGGTGTTCCGGTCGACGCGCAGCTTCTGCAGCGCGCGTGAGATGTGGCTGCGCACGGTGCCCTCCGTGCAGCCGAGGATCCGGGCGATCTCGGCGTCGGTGCTGTCCTCGTAGTAGCGCAGCACCACCGCGGCCCGCTGCTTGCGCGGCAGCACCGCGATCCGGGCGCGCATCGCGTCCCGCTCGGCGTGCCGCACGGCCGGGTCGTCGGTCACCGGGCCGACCTCGACCAGCGCCGCGTGCGTGGCGGACACCTCGCGCGCGGCCCGGCGGCGGCGCCACGACAGGTAGTCGTTGGTGACCATGCGCTTGACGTAGAGGTGGGGCGCGTCCATCACCCCGATCCGGTCCCACCGCCGCCCGGCCCGCAGCAGCACCTCCTGGACGATGTCCTGCGCCAGGTGCCGGTCGCAGGTCAGTGCCGTGGCGTAGCGCAAGAGCCGGTCAAGGCGCTCGGTGACGAACCGGTCGAAGTCGTCCTGCACGTCGCCCCCTTCTGCCGTCGTGTCGGTTGCGGTCGGGAAACCCCGCTGCCGGCGCCCGGCGTTGAACGGACGTGCGGTGATCCGGGTCACATCGCGGGCGTTTGCCCCGGGGTGGTCGGGGTAGTCGCCGGTCATGGACCACGAGCCCCGCAACGACCCCGAGCAGGAGTACGACGACGCCAGCCGCGCCTCGCTGGACGAGGGGGCCTCCGGTCCGCTCGACGGCATCGGCAACCCGGCCGGGCGCAGCGACACCGGTTCCGCGCACCCGGAGGCGAACCCTACCGGCAACATCGGCATCTCCGACTACTCGGCCGCCGACGACCCCGATCGCGGTTGAGCCCTGATCGTGGTCGGGTCTGATCCTGGTCGGGTCTGATCGTGGTTGAGCCCGAGCGCGGTCGGGCCCGAGCGGGATCGGCCCGGCCGCGGTCGAGTTCGCGGGTGGGCTGGAAAAAGGGATCCGCCGCGCATCCCGCGATGCGCGGCGGATCGGTACTCAGCGTGCCCGGGTCGGGTCAGCCCTCGTCGTTGTAGTCGTCGTGGTTGGTGTCGATGTCGTAGTCGACACCGTCGTCGGAGCTGGCGTCGACGTCGTAGTCGGCGTCGTCGTCGGAGGCGCTGCTCTCCTCGTGGTCCGAGTAGGAGCCGTCGTCGCCGGCGTACTCCTCGTCCTGCCCGTAGTAGCTGCCCCAATCGGAGGTGAAGGACCCCTGCTCGTGGTTGTAGGCGCCGTTGTCGCCCGCCCAGCTCGTGAACTCGAAGAAGTAGGCGTAGTCCTCGCCCACGCCGGAGTAGACGCCGTCCGTGCCGGCGCCGTCCGGGCCGGCCACGCTGGTCGAGCTCTCGTACGACACGTCCGGATCGGCCGAGGCCAGGCCGGCCGCGCCCACGAGCAGCGGGAGCGACAGCGCGCTGATGGCGATGAGGCGAGTCAAGTTGCGCATGGGGAGACCTCCTAGGTGTTGTGATCACCATGCGAAACGATCGTTACCCCTGGTCGGCCCACATATCGCCGAGGTAGACCCATCGAGTGGTGCGTGTTTGAACGGCGTTAAGTGCGGTGAACTGCTGTTATCACATCACGTGTGCAAAATGCCCTCCCTGTGAGTGAACACGCCGAGGATTCCCACTTTCGTGGGCAGGGCGCTTTTTTTCGGCGTTCGAGGCGGCGGCTGAAGGGTTCTTCAGGTTGGTGCAGGAGGGGTTCAGGTTCGTCGGGCACGGTGGTGTTCCCGGTGCCGGTGCCCTTCCCGCGGTCGACCGGGTTCGAGTGGGGGGACGGTGCGGGAGGGGGGCGGTGGGGCGTTGGTAGGCGTCCTGCCGGGGTGCCCGTCTTGCCGACGGGTGCTCGCCGGGGTGCCCGTGCCGCTGGGGGGCGGTCGACGGGTGCGTGGCGCGGGCGGGTTGTCGTGCGGCAACCCGCCCGCGCTTGACCGCTCGGCTGTTCCGCGCACCGGCTCGGATCGCGACCCGGCTCGGCGCTGCTTGGCCCGGCTCGGCGCTGCCTGCCCCGGCTCGGTCCTGCCCGGCGTGGCTCGGCCCTGCCTGACCCGATTCGACCCTGCCCGGTGTGGCTCGACCTGCTCCGGCTCAACGCGCCCAACCCGGGCGCGGCCCGACGTGCCTCCCGTGAACCGGGCCGTACCAGGCGCCCCTCGTTCTGTTATCGCTAACAAAACCCAAACGCGCAGCTAGCCCCCCTCTGACAAGGTTGTCATATGAGGCTGTTTGAGGCGCATAAATTCGGTGTTGAGCTGCACATCACTTGGCTGTTAGCGTTAACACACCTCCGCCGGGTACCTCAGCCCTCTTCCGTGCAGCGTCGCAGGGAGTGCAGACATGAGATCCACGCTCGTCCTCGCCACGACGGCGGTCCTGCTCGGTGCCGGCCTCGTGGCCGCCCCGGTGGCCACCGCGGCCGTGGTCGACACGAACGCCTCCTACGTCCTGGTCAACCGCAACAGCGGCAAGGCGCTCGACGTCTACGACCTCTCCACCGCCGAGAACGCGCCGATCGCCCAGTGGACGCGCAACGACGGTGCCTGGCAGCAGTGGCAGTTCGTCGACTCCGGCAGCGGCTACTACCGCCTGAGGTCCCGGCACAGCGGCAAGGTCCTGGACTTCGCCGACACCGCCGACCGCACCCGCCTGGTGCAGACCACCGACGCCAACCGCACCGGCCAGCAGTTCCGCCTGGCCGACTCGCCGGACGGCCACGTCCGGCTGGTCAACCGGGCCAGCGGCAAGGCCGTCGACGTGCTCGACTTCTCCACCGCCGACGGCGCGCAGGTCATCCAGTGGCCCGACACCGGCGGCACCAACCAGCAGTGGCAGCTCGTCAAGCTCGGGGCCCGGACCTTCACCAACCCGATCAAGCGCAACGGCCCGGACCCGTGGCTCCAGTACCACAACGGCTACTACCACCTGGCCACCACGACGTGGAACTCCACGATCACCATGCGCCGCTCCCGCACCCTGGCGGGCCTGGCGAGCGCGCCCGACCAGGTGGTCTTCACCCTGACCGGCCGCCCGAACGGCTGCTGCAACATGTGGGCCCCGGAGTTCCACCTCCTGGGCGGCCGCTGGTACCTCTACTACGTGGCCGGGCAGAACGTGCCCGACTACAACCCGACCCAGCGCCTGCACGTCCTGGAGTCCGCCGGTGCCGACCCGATGGGCCCCTACACCTTCAAGGCCGACCTGGGCAGCACCTGGGAGCTGGACCCGAGCATCCTCCAGCACAACGGCAAGCTCTACCTGATGGGCAGCGCCATGGACGGCACCCAGTCGCTCACCATCACCCCGCTGTCCAACCCCTACACGATCAGCGGGCCCCGCCGCACCATCTCCCAGCCCACCCTGTCCTGGGAGCGGCAGACCGGGGCGGTCAACGAGGGTGCCGAACCGCTCTACCGCAACGGCCGCACCATGATCGTCTACTCGGCCAGCGCCTGCTGGGGCCCGGACTACAAGCTGGGCCTGCTCACCCTGACCGGCTCCGACCCGCTCAACCGCGCCCACTGGACCAAGTCGCCCGACCCGGTCTTCCAGCGCAACGACGCGCACGGCGTGTTCGCCCCGGGCCACAACGGGTTCTTCAAGTCACCCGACGGCACCGAGGACTGGATCGTCTACCACGCCAACGACTCCGCCGGCGGCGGCTGCGACATGAACCGCTCCACCCGCGCCCAGAAGTTCACCTGGAACGCCGACGGCACGCCGAACTTCGGCACCCCCGTCCCGCTCGGCGTGGCGCTGCCCGCGCCGTCCGGCGAGCCCGCGTCCTGACCGACCCCCTTGCCGGTGGCCGGCGGTTCCCTCTCCCAACCGCCGGCCACCACCCCCTGCGGCCCTCAGGAGCTGTCCGACGATGCTGCAACGACGCACGTTCCCGGCCGGCGGGCTGTCCGCCGTCGCCCTCACCGCCGCCGGCCGCACCGACCCCGTCGGCACGGCCACCGACCGCGCGGACGCCACCTCCCGGATTGGCCACTGACATGCGCAAACCCCTCGCCGCCCTGGTCGCGGCCCTCCTCGTCGCCCTGCTGGCCACCCCACCGGCGCACGCCGCCGGTCCCGCACCGCACTACGTGATGACCGCGTTCACCAACAGCAGCGAGTCGAACATGTACGTCTACGACTCGCCGAACGCGACGAACTTCACCCTGGTGCGCGGCAACGCCTACCGGCCGCCGTCGGGGCTGATCCGGGACCCCAGCGTCATCCGGCACACCGACGGCTACTACTACATCGTTTACACCACCGGGTGGACCGGTGACACGATCGGGTTCGCCCGCAGCGCGGACTACACGACCTGGACGTTCCTGCGCAACGTCACCGTGGGCCTCAACGGCTCGACCGGCAGCACGTGGGCGCCGGAGTGGTTCCGCGACTCCGACGGCAGCGTGCACGTGGTCTTCTCGGCCTCCACCACCGGCACCGCCGGCCAGTTCCGGCCCTACCGGATCACCGCCACCAGCGCCGACCTGTCGGCGTGGACGTCGCCGGTCGCGCTGGGCATCCCGGCCAACTACATCGACAGCTTCCTGGTCAAGGTCGGCTCGACCTACCACAACTTCCTCAAGAACGAGACCACCAAGTACGTCGAGCACGCCACCGCCACCTCGCTCAACGGCCCGTGGCAGTTCGTCGGCACCGGCAACTGGGCCGGGTGGGGCTCGGGCCTGGAGGGCCCGGCCGTGGTGCAGCTGCCCGACGGCCGGTGGCGCGTCTACTTCGACCAGTACGGCGCGGGCCGCTACTACTACGCCGACAGCTCGAACCTGAACTCCTTCGGGGCCAAGGTGGAGCTGCCTGGCCTGTCCGGCACCGCGCGGCACTTCACCGTGCTGCGGGAGAACGCCGGCGACAGCACCGCCGTCGCCACCGGGAAGCGCTCCCTGCGGTCGGCCAACGCCACCGACCGGTACCTGCGGCACCGCAACAACCTCGCCTACGTCGAACCGGTCAGCACCGCGACCGACCGCGCGGACGCCACGTTCACCATCGTCGCGGGGCTGGCCAACTCGAACTGCTACTCGTTCCAGTCGGTCAACTTCCCGGGCTCCTACCTGCGGCACAACAACATGCGCCTGACGCTGGCCGCCGACGACGGGTCGGCGCTGTTCCGCGGCGACGCCACGTTCTGCGGGCGGGCCGGGCTCGCGGGCGGCGGCACCACGTCGTTCGAGTCGTACAACTTCCCGGGCCGCTACCTGCGCCACTACAACTACGAGGTCCGGCTCGACCTCAGGACCGGCGACGGCGCGTTCGCGGGCGACGCCTCCTTCACCGTCACCACACCCCTCGCCTGAACAGGAGCGACATGAACCGCACCGCACCACGGCGGCTGGTCCTACTGGCCGTCGCGTTCCTGACCGCGTTGGCGGGCCTGGTGGTGGCGCCCGCGCAGGCCGCGCCCGCCGTGCAGTACACCAACCCGATCGCCGACCAGCGGGCCGACCCGCACATCTTCAAGCACACCGACGGCTACTACTACTTCACCGCGACCGCGCCGGAGTACGACCGGATCGTGCTGCGCCGGGCCACCACGATCCAGGGCCTGGCCACCGCGGCGGAGTCGGTGATCTGGCGGCGGCACACCAGCGGCGAGATGGGCGCGCACATCTGGGCGCCGGAGATCCACTTCATCAACGGCCGCTGGTACGTCTACTTCGCCGCCGGGCGCGCCGACGACGTGTGGCGCATCCGGCCCTACGTGCTGGAGAACTCCAGCGCCAACCCGCTGACCGGCACGTGGACCGAGCGCGGCAGGGTCAACGTGCCGTGGGACACCTTCTCGCTCGACATGTCCACCTTCGCGGTCAACGGGGTGCGGTACCTGACCTGGGCGCAGGCCGAGCCGGGCATCTCCACCAACTCCAACGTCTACCTGGCCCGGATGGGCGCCAACCCGTGGCAGGTCACCGGCGCGGTCGCGCGGCTGGTGGTGCCGACGCTGGCGTGGGAGACGCGCGGCTACAAGGTCGCCGAGGGCCCGGCGGTGATCCAGCGCGACGGCCGGGTGTTCCTGACCTACTCGGCCAGCGCCACGGACGCGAACTACTGCCTCGGGATGCTGTCGGCGTCCGCGTCGGCGGACCTGCTCAACCCCGCGTCGTGGACCAAGTCGGCGACGCCGGTGTTCGCGAGCAACGCGGCGACCGGCCAGTACGGGCCGGGCCACAACTCGTTCACCGCGTCCGAGGACGGGCGCAGCGAGATCCTGGTCTACCACGACCGCAACTACCGGGACATCTCCGGCGACCCGCTCAACGACCCCAACCGCCGGACCCGCGTGCAGAAGGTCTACTGGAACGCCGACGGCACGCCGAACTTCGGCATCCCCGTCGCCGACGGCGCCACGCCCGTGCGGCTCAAGTCCTACAGCCAACCCGACCGGTTCGTCCGGCACTGGGAGTACCGGGCGCGGGTGGAGGCGAACGTGAACCCGCTGGCCGACTCGCAGTTCCGGGTGGTGGCGGGGCTCGCGGGCGCGGGCGCGGTGTCGCTGGAGTCGACCAACTTCCCCGGCTACTACCTGCGGCACCGCAACTACGAGCTGTGGGTGGAGCGCAACGACGGCTCGGCGGTGTTCCGGGCCGACGCGAGCTTCACCCGCCGCGCCGGGCTGGCCGACGCCTCGGCGGTGTCGTTCGAGTCCTCGAACTTCCCCGGTCGCTACCTCCGGCACAACGGCACGGTGGTCAACCTGGAAGCGGTCAGTGACGCCGCCGGCCGGGCGGATGCCACGTTCGTGTTGGAGTAATCCCTCGTAAGTGGGGCTTGTGCGGTCGGGTCGTGGGTAGTCACCCCGGGACGACAGGGAGGTGGGTTCCCATGACCCGACCGCACGACCAGGCCGGCGGCGAGGGACGCGTGGTGATCGGCGGCTTCCGGGAGTACGCGGACGCCGAGCGCGTGGTCGACCGGCTGTCCGACGCCGGGTTCCCGGTCGAGCACACCGCGATCGTCGGGCGGGGGCTCAGCAGCGTCGAGCAGGTCACCGGGCGGATGACCACGCTGCGCGCGGCCGGGCAGTCGGCCCTGTCGGGTGCGATCATCGGTGCCCTGTTCGGGTGGCTGTTCGGTGCTTTCAACTGGATCAACCCGCTGGTGTCCGGCTTGTTGCTGGCGCTCTACGGGGCGTTGTTCGGCGCGGTGCTGGGGGCGGTGCTGGGGGCGGCCGGGCACGCGATGACCGGTGGGCGGCGGGACTTCTCGTCGGTCGCGGGGATGCGGGCCGAGAGTTACGAGGTGCTGGTGTCGGCGCACTTGGCCGACGAGGCGAGGCGGTTGATCGGCGGCGCGCCCGCGCCGCGCGCGGACAGCCCCGCGCCGGCGCCCCGGCCCACTGCCTGAGGGGGAGGGCCGGGCCCGCCTCGGGGTCGCGCTTGATCGGCCCGCGCTCGCCTCGCTCCGGCTTGCCCCGCCTCGCGCCGCCTGCCTCGGGGTCTCGCCGCCCGGCCCTGGCGTCAAGCGGCCCGGAGTTCCGCCCAGACCACCTTGTGCTCGTACCGGCACTCGAAGCCCCAGTGCGAGGACAGGCGGTTGACCAGCACCAGGCCGCCGCCCGAAGTCGGCGTGTCCGCCCTGCCCAGCACCGGCAGCAGGCTCGGGCTGTGGTCCCGCACCTCCACGCGCAGCGTGCGCCCCCGACGCCGCAGGCTGACCAGGTAGGGTCCCTCGGCGTGCCGGTGCGCGTTCTCGATCAGCTCCGCCGTGATCAGGCCGAAGTCGGTCGTGTGGCGTTCGGCCAGGTCGGCGCCTGCCGCCCGCACCCACCGATCGACCTCGGCGGGCGACAGGACGTCGTCGACCACCGGGTCGGAGCCGGCACCGCCGAAGCCGTCACCGACGAGACCGCCGCCCGCCGGTCTCGTCGTGTTCATCGCAAGCACCACCCTCAACGCCCTGTCTGCTCAAGGCGCTGCGAGCCTGGTACCCGCGTCGCCGCGATCCCAAACCCGCCCGTCCACCGACTAGATTCGCGGCATGATCTTCGGCATCGCCGCCGTCATCCCGGCCCTGTTCTTCGTGGTCGGGGTGCTCCGCGACCGCAGGCGCCTGGCCAACGCCGTGTGGCTCGGCGTGACCCTGGTGCTCCTGCTGCTCTGGCTGCTCTTCCGCGCCGCCGCGCTGGAGGGGAGGGCGGAGGTGGCGGCCGGGTACGCGTTCGCGGTCGTGCTGGTCGGGCTCGGGCTCGTGCTGCCGGTCGCCCTCATCGCCAACGGCGTGCTGATGCTCAAGCGCGAGGGCTTCAAGCTCGCGAACCTCCTCTCGCTGCTCGCCGGGCTCGCGATCTTCGGCGTGGGCTTCGCCTTCGCGTTCGCCACCGCCCGCACCGGACCGCTGGTCGACGCGGTGATCGGCGCGCTGCTGGTCGTCGCGGCCTACGTGGCGTTCCTGTTCGTCAGCCTCCTGCTGTACTCGGTGGTCTACGGCAGCGTCGGCAGGCGGAGCGGGTTCGACGCGATCGTGGTGCTCGGGGCCGGGCTGATCGGGGACCGCGTGCCGCCGCTGCTGGCGAACCGGCTCGACCGGGCGCTGCGCCTGTACCGGCGGGAGGTCGGCGCGGGGCGCGAGCCGCTGGTCGTGGTCTCCGGCGGCCAGGGGTCCGACGAGGCCGTGCCGGAGGCCGTGGCCATGCGCGACTACCTGGTGCGGCGCGGGGTGCCCGAGGAGGCGGTGGTGCTGGAGGACCGGGCCACCACCACGCGGCAGAACCTCGGCTACAGCGCCGAGCTGCTGGCCGAGCGCGGCCGGTCGGGGCGCGCGGTGGCGGTGACCAACAACTTCCACGTGTTCCGCGCCGCCGTCCTCGCGCGGGGGCTGCGGTTGCGCATGCAGATCATCGGCGCGCCCACGGCGTGGTACTTCCTGCCCAGCGCCTTCCTGCGCGAGTTCGTCGCACTGCTGGCGCAGAACCCGGTCGCGCACGTGGTGACCTGCGGCCTGCTGGTGGCAGGGCACCTCGTGCTGGCCCTGACCTGACCCGGCGCCGGACCGGGTCAGACGCGGACGGTGAGCGCGGCGGTGTACCCGCTCGTCACGTCGCCGGTCACGTCGGCCAGCTGCTCGTCGTGCCCGTCGCGGAACACCATGTCGCGGTCCAGCGACGTCTGCGCCAGGTTGCGCACGCTCTGCACGTACCCGGTGGTGCCGTAGACGGTCCTGCACACCTGCTCGGGCAGGGCGAGCTGGGTGGTGGTGATCTTCGTGCCGGCCCTGGTCGCCTCGGCCAGGCTCGGGTAGACCTCGAAGTGGACGTGCGGCCACCGCCCGGAGTAGGCGGCGGGGAAGATGCTGGTGAAGGCGAGGTTGCCGGCGGAGTCGGCCTCCTGCACGCCGCGCAGGTAGTTCTCGCCGGTCAGCCCGTCGGAGTACAGCGAGTACCTGCCGTCGATGTCGCAGTGCCACAGGTACACCGCCGCGCCCGCGTACGGCGCGCAGCCGGAGCCGGTGTCCAGCACGGTCAGCTCGATGCGCAGCGGCACGCCCTCGGCGGTGCGGGACCCGGTGCCGAAGCTGGTGCGGATGTCACCGCGCACGATGCCGGACCGGGTGAGCACGTTCGGGCCGTTGGAGCCGTCGCCGGGGTAGGGGCCCGCGGTCTCCTCCGGGACCACGTCACCGCACTCGGCGGCGGCGGTCGTCGTGGTGGTGTTGCCCGTGGTGCTGAGCGTGCCGCCGGTGCCGCACGCGGTCAGCGAGGCCAGGCCCGCGCCGCCGAGCAGCGTCAGGGCCCGCCTGCGGGTCAGCGTGGCGAGGTCGAAGGCGAGTCCGCGGTCGTGGATCGGGGTCATGGCACCCACCCTGACCGCGCGGCCTGTGCGCGGGCTGTGCATCCCCTATGCGCCCGCCAACCGCTCCGCGAACCAGGTGACGACCAGCTCCGCGGTCCGGGCGAGCCCTTCCCGGTCCACGTCGTGCCCGACGCCGGGGTGCAGCACCAGTTCCGCTGGTCTGCCCAGCTCGCGCAGCCTGCGGTACATCCGCTCGGACTCGGCCGGGTCCACCCGCGTGTCGTTGAGCCCGTGCATGATCAGCACCGGGGCGGTCAGCCGGTGGGCGTGGGCCAGCGGGCTGCGCCCGGTGAGCACTGCCGCCTCGGCCGGGTCGTCGGGGTCGCCGATCCACTCGACCGCCCGCCGCCGCCAGGTCGGCGGGAACGACCGGATGTCGCCGACGAGGTCGGACGGGCCGCACTCGCTCACCCCGGCCCGCCACAGGTGCGGCAGCCTGGTCAGGCAGGACAGCGCGGCGAACCCGCCGTACGACGCGCCGTGCACGCCCAGCCGCGCGGTGTCCGCCCACGGCACCTCGTCCAGCAGCCGGACCGCGGCCTCCAGGTCGGCCAGGTCGCCGCCGCCCCAGTCCCGGTAGATCGCGCGCTGGTAGCGCATGCCGTACCCGGACGAGCCGCGGATGTTCGGCGCCAGCACGCCGATGCCCGCGGCCAGCAGCGACTGCACCAGCGGGTCGAACACCGGCAGCGCCTGCGCCTCCGGGCCACCGTGGACGGTCACCACCACGGGTGCGGGTGCGGTCGCGTCGGCCGCCGGCGGGCGGTAGAGCAGGCAGGGGACGCGGTGGTCGTCCGCGAACGCCGGGGACGCGCCCCGGCCGTCCGCGTGCACGACCTCCGGCGGCACCACCGGGCCGGGCAGCCGCGCGCCGCAGTCGGTGAGCTGCCGCGCCTCGTCGCGCGGCAGGTCCACCAGGAACAGGTCCGTCGCCCCGTCCGGGCGGCCGAGCTGCACCAGCAGTTCGCCGGCGGCGGTGAACCGGGGCGCGAACCCGCCCATGCCGAACTCGGTCACCGCCACCCCGCGCGGCAGGCACGTCACGTCCGCCGGCGGGCCGCCCACCCCGGCCCAGCGCAGCCGCGTGAAACCGCCCTCGTTCACGCCCCACGCCAAGCGCTTGCCGTCCGGGGAGAGCGCGGCGCCCTCGACGTCGTGGTCGGGGGTGTCGAGCCAGGTGGGGGTGCCGTCGAGGGGGATGACCGCCAGGCCGAGGAAGTCCCGGTCCGCGGTGGCGCACGCGTAGACGCCGGACGAGTCGGGCAGCCAGGCCACCGGGTGGTACTTCGCCGGACCGGTGGCGGGGGTCAGCCGCCGCACCGCGCCACCGCCGAGGTCGACGGTGAACAGGTCCTGGTCGGACTGCTGGTGCAGCCGCAGCACCAGCAGCAGCCGGCCGTCGGGGGAGAAGCCCATCGGCAGGTACCGGTCGTCGCCGCGCAGGGCGATCCGCTCCTCGCCGGTCCGCAGGTCGCGCACCAGCACGTCGAAGACCGTGCGGTCGCGGGCGTTGTCCGCGTAGGCGAGCAGGGTGCCGTCCGGGCTGTAGGGCTGCCCGGTGGTGCCGTACGGCGTGCCGATCTCGCACCGCACGCCCTCCCGGGCGACCAGCCACGTCACCGCGCCGGTGCCCGGGTCCACCTCGGCCAGCCGGTGGTCCTCGCCGCCGTCGGGGTCGGTGAGCACCAGCAGCCGCGCGCCGTCCGGCCGCCACGTGCAGCGGCCGACCGAGCCGGGCACCTCCAGCGGGCGGGCCACGCCGTCGTCGAGCACCCACGGCTGCGGTCGGCCGGTCAGGTCGCTCACGTACGCCACGCGCGTGCCGCCCGGTTCGGGTTCCGCGCCGGTCAGCAGCTCGAAGTCGGTCCAGCTCACTGGGCGGCCTCGCGCGGGGGTGTCTCGTGTTGGGGTGTGTCGTGTTGGGGTGTGTCGCGTTGGGACGCTCCCTGCTGGGACGCTTTCCTCTGGGGCGTCTCGCGCCGGGCCGCCTCCTCCCGGGCCGCCTCCCGCCGGGCCTCCTCCAGGCCGGCCGCCGCGATCGCCCGGTGCACCGCCGCGGCCGCGACCACGCCGCGCCGGAACCACCGCAGCTCCAGGTTCTCGTTCGGCGCGTGGTTGCGCTCGTCGACGTTGGCCAGCGGCAGGCCGTAGCACGGCACGCCCAGCCCGTCGGTGAACGCGGCGATCGGCAGGCTGCCGCCCAGCGCGGGCACGAGCACCGGCGGCTCGCCCAACCCGGCCGCCGCGCCCGCCAGCACCGCCTCGGTCCACCGGCTCTCCGGCAGCGTCCGGGACGGCTCCACGGTCGCACCCGCGACCAGCTCCACGTCGGGCGCGTGCACGGCCAGGTGCGCCCGCAGCGCCGCCAGCACCCGGTCGCCGCGCTGCCCGCCCACCAGCCGCACGTCGCACCGCGCCACCGCCACGTTCGGGATCACCGTCCGGTGCTCGGGGGTGTCCTCGCAGCTCAGGGAGTTGATGGTGAACGTGGGCGCGACCAGCCGGTCGGCGAAACCGCGGTCGACGGGTGGTTCCGGCGCGCTCGCGCCGATGTCGGCGAGCACGGCGGACAGCTCCACCGGCAGCCGGTCCAGCGCCGCCCGCTCACCGGGGCTCGGCGGCTCGACGCCGTCGGCGAAGCCCTCGACCAGCACCCGGCCGTCGGGGGCGCGCATGGTGGCCAGCGCGTGCACCAGCCGCCACGCCGGGTTCGGGGCGATGCCGCCCCAGTTGCCGGAGTGCAGCACGGCGGACGCGCCGCGGGCGCGCAGCTCGAACGCCAGCACGCCGCGCACCCCGAGCACCACCGAGGGCCGCCCGGACTCGTGCACCGGGCCGTCGCTCCACAGCACCAGGTCGGGCGGGTCGGCCGCGACGCGCTGCCGCACCACCGCCGGCAGGTGCGGGCTGCCGACCTCCTCCTCGCCGTCGAGCAGCACCGTCACCCGGCACGGCAGGCGGCCGGTCAGCTCGCGCAACGCCCGCAGGGCCAGCAGCTGCGCAAGGTGCTGGCCCTTGTTGTCGCCCGTGCCGCGACCGTAGACGCGGCCGTCGCGGAAGTCCGGGGTGAACGGCGGGCTGGCCCACTCGTGCAGCGGGCCCGGCGGCTGCACGTCGTAGTGGCCGTAGACCAGCACGTGCGGCGCGCCCGGCGGGCCGGGGGCGGTGCCGATCAGGGTGGGCCACCCGCCCGTGGGCACCACCTCGGGTGCCAGGCCGCTGCGGCGCAACAGCTCCGCCCCGTGGGCGGCGGCCCCGGCCATGCCCTCGCCGGTGCTGCTGACGCTGGGCTGCGCCACCCAGGCGGCGAGTTCGGCCAGCAGTTCCGCATCGTGGGCCCGCACCCACCCGGCCACGTCGTCCACGGCGCCCCCCAGCGATTTCAGTTGCTGCAATCGGTTGCAGTGAAGCAAATCACTTGCCAGGGCGGCAAGCGGCCGTTGGAGCTAGCCTCGGCAGGTGCCGGTCCTGCCCGTCGTCCCGCCCGACCAACCGGGGCGCGACGCCACTGTCGAAGAGCTGAAGGCCCTCGCCCACCCGCTGCGCTGGCGCATCCTGCGGCTGTGCCTGGACCGGGCGTGGACCAACAAGGAGTTGTCCGAGCGGCTGGGCGTGGCGCCGGCGACCGTCCTGCGGCACGTGCGCGCGTTGGTCAAAACGGACTTCCTGGTGGCCGAACCGGTGCGCAGCGGTGCGCGCGGCGCGTTGGAACGGCCTTATCGGGCGACCGGGCGCACGTGGGGGCTCGGCCTGGTCGACGAGGGCGGGGAGTTGGGCAGGCGGGTCGACTTGGCGGTGCTCGCCGCGCACCGCGCCGAGGTGCTGGAGGCTGGGCCGGGCGCCCAGCGCGAGACCATGCGCGGCGTGCTCCGCCTGGGTGCGGCATCCCAGGCGGAGTTGAAGGACCGGTTGGACGCGCTGTTGACGGAGTTCGCCGGGCGCGACGAGCCGGACGGCGAGGCGTTGAGCTACCTGTGGTCGCTGGCGGCCCGGCCCGGGGAGGGTGTGAGCGGGCTGATCGACCCTCGTCAGCCCTGAAGTACCCGCGCGTTGCCCAGGCGGTGCCGCCGACGCGGTCGAGGTCGGGATGGCGTGCGCCGAGTCGTGCCGCCGGGTGGAGACGCGGGTGGTGGTCTGTGGTCGTGAAATGCCACGTCCGGGTGCGAGCCCTTTTGCGCCGAGTCGGAACCCCGGACCGTTCTATTGAGAAAACCTCAGTATTCGGGCTATGGCGCAGATGGGCGGTTGCGATGCGTATGTCCGGACGAACCTGCGTCCACCGGGCTGAATTGCAACCGCGTCAGGTGCATGCTTGCAGCGGCACCTGCTGAAGGTGCGCATGCTGCGGATGTGTGCCCGAGGTGGCTGTGCGCGAGCCCCAACCCGAGCCCAAGGCGGACGCCGCGGATGAACCCGCTGCGGCTGGTGACTCCCTCAGGCCGGAGGAAGTCTTATCGGTGCGCAACGGGGCGAACGCCACTTCGATCTACGGAGGCGTGGTGCAAGCCGCAGCCGTGCATGGTGGCGTGCACCTGCACCAACCGGTATGGGACGAAATCGTGCCACGCCAGTTGCCTGCGACGGCACCGTGGTTCACCGGGCGTGCAGATGTGCTCGCGGCACTGGACCGAATAGTCGAAGGGTCCGCCTCCGTTGGAATCGACGATGCGTCGGATGGAGGTCGACACGCATCTTCCGGACTGATGCATGGAATTCCTCCTGTGGTATCGGCAGAAGATTCGCGCGGGGCGACCGTGGTGATCTCAGCCATCGGGGGCGCGGGTGGGGCCGGCAAGACCTGGTTGGCCCTGCGCTGGGCCAACCAGCGGTTGGACAGGTTTCCCGACGGACAGCTGTTCGTGGACCTGCACGGCTTCAGCCCGACGAGCCCTCCCACGACGCCGGAGGCGGCGGTGCGTGGCTTCCTCGATGCCCTGGGGGTCGATCCCTCTCGAATTCCGCCCGATCTGGAAGGCCAAGCCGCGCTCTATCGCAGCCTGGTGGTGAACAAGCGGATGTTGATCGTCCTGGACAACGCGGCATCCGTCGAGCAGGTGACCCCGCTGCTGCCCGGAGGGGCGTCGTGCACGGTACTGGTCACCAGTCGCAAGACCTTGAACGGCCTGATCACCCGGCATGGCGCCAGGCACGTCAGCTTGGGAATGCTCACCGACGGGGAGGCGCGCGAACTCCTGGAGAGCAGGCTGGGCGCCGCGCGTCTGGCCTCCGAACCGCAGGCGGTGGCCGAACTGCTCAAGTGGTGCCGAGGATTCCCCCTGGCCCTGGGGATCCTGGCCGGACGCGCCCACGCCCACCCGGCCCTCCCGCTCGTCGCGCTCACCGGTGAACTGCGAGAGCTGGGCGTGGAAGCGCTGGACAACGACGACGATCCCGCAGTCAGCCTCCCTGCCGTGCTCGCCGCCTCCTACCGGGCGCTGACAGCCGCCCAGCAGCAGGTGTTCAGCCTGGTCGGCGTTGCACCCGGGCCGGACATCGGACTGCTCGCCGCGGCCAGTCTCACCGGCCTGCCGCCGGTGAGGGCCCAACGCGTGCTGCGAACCCTGCAAGAAGCGTCGCTGCTGACGCAGGACGGGCGCGGCCGGTACACCATGCACGACCTGATCCGTGCCTACGCCACCACCGTGGCCCACCGGGACCTGCCTACAGGCGTGTGTGAGATGGCGCTGCGACGCGTAGTGGACTTCTACCTGCACACGGCCCACGCCGCTCACCGCGTACTGACTTCCCACGTGGCACTCGTGCAGCCGGATCCGCCCACGCCCGGCACCCGCCCGCACCCGGTGCCCGACGTGTCGGAGGCATTGGCGTGGTTCGACGGCGAGCGCGTCAACCTGCTGACCGCCCAGCGCGCCGCTGCAACCCGCCAATGGCACCGGATTGTGTGGCAGTTCGCCTGGGCGTCGGAGGTGTTCCACCTGCGACGAGGCCACCTCCACGACAGGCTCGCCATGTCGGAGGCCGCCGTGGACGCCGCTGCGCACCTACCCGACCCCACCGCTCGGATCCGCGCCCAGCGACTCCTCGGCAACGCTCACGCTCGGCTGAGGCGTAACGAGGAAGCGACCCGACACCTGCACGAAGCTCTCATCCTGGCGGAACAGCAGGACGATCTCGTCGAACAAGCGCACACCCACCGCCTGCTCGCCTCGGCTTGGGGGCAGCGGAAAGAGGACCAGCGGGCATTGGAACACGCCACGCGCGCGCTGGCCCTGTACCGGGCCCTCGGTCGGCCAGTAGGCGAAGCCAGCACGCTCAACCTGGTGGGCTGGTACACCGCTCACCTGGGGGACTACGAAATCGCCCGCACCTATTGCCAGGAATCCTTGAACCTGCACCGTCGTCATCAAAGCGGTGGTGAGGGAGCCTCTCTGGACAGCCTGGGCTGGATCGACCACCACACTGGTCATCACGCACGAGCTGTCGGTCACTACCGGCAGGCATTGGCCGTACGGCGCGAATTGGGCGACATCTACGGGGTCGCCGACACCCTCGACCGGCTCGGGCACCCTCATGCCGCTCTTGGTCACTACGACCAGGCTCGCGCGGTGTGGCGCAAAGCCTTGCGGCTGTACCAAGAGCAAGGTCGTGACAATGACGCCGAGCGAATGCAACGACAGCTCGACGCACTCGGTAGACCCGGCGGTGGCGGATCCACCGGAGCCGTGTCATAGGGAGGCTTGACTCAGGTCGAGTTCTCCTCCAGTTTTTCGGGATTAAATCACGAAAGGTTCGGTGGGCATGAACCTTCGAACGGGAAGTTCGGCAGGCTTCGCGTCCGGGTGGGTTGCCGGCAGGGACGGCGACTTGAGGTGGTCGGGACCTGATCGCCTCCGTCCCCGCCCGCGCCCACTCGGACTGTTCGGTACTCCCGCCTAGAACGGGAACGCGCCGCGCTCGCCCGCCACCGTCACCCAGCGCGTCGTGGTGAACGCCTCCACGCCCCAGCGCCCGCCGAACCGGCCGTAGCCGCTCGCGCCGACCCCGCCGAACGGCGCCTGCGGCTCGTCGTCCACGGTCTGGTTGCCGACGTGCACGATGCCGGTGCGCAGCCGGCGCGCGACGGCCAGGCCGCGCCGGGTGTCCTCGGTCAGCACGCCGGCGGTCAGCCCGTACGGGGTGTCGTTGGCGATGGCCACGGCCTCGTCGTCGTCGGCCACCTCGATCACCGCGACCACCGGGCCGAACACCTCCTCGTGGTGGATGCGCATGTCCGGCGTGACGCGGTCGAGCACGGTGGCCGGGTGGTGCGCGCCCTCGGGCTCGCCGCCGCCCGCGCGCACCCGCGCGCCGCCCGCGACCGCCTCGGCCACCAGGTCCGCCACCCGGCGCGCGGCGCGCGCGTCGACGAGCGGGCCGATCACCGTGCCGGGGTCGGCGGGGTCGCCGTGCGGCAGGGCGGCGACCTTCTTGGCCAGCCGCTCGGTGAACTCCTCGGCGATCGACCGGTGCACCAGGACGCGGTCCGTCGACATGCAGATCTGGCCCGCGTTGGCGAACGAGCCGAACGCCACCGCGTCCACGGCGTGGTCCAGGTCGGCGTCGGACAGCACCAGCACGGCGTTCTTGCCGCCCAGCTCCAGCACGGCGGGCTTGAGCTCGCGCGCGGCCAGGCCGCCGATGATCCGACCCACGCCGGTCGAGCCGGTGAAGTTGACCACCCGCACCCTGGGGTCGCAGACCAGCGCCTCGGCGACCTGCGGCGCGTCCGCCCGGTCGTTGGTGACCACGTTGAGCACCCCGTCGGGCAGGCCGGCCTCGCGCAGCACGTCGGACAGGAACAGGCCGCCGGCGATCGGCGCCTCCTCGCTGGGCTTGAGCACGGCGGTGTTGCCCACCACCAGCGGGGTGGCGATGGCGCGGGCGCCCAGGATCAGCGGCGCGTTCCACGGCGCGAACGCCGCCACCACGCCGACCGGCTCGCGCACGGCCAGCGAGAGCTGCCCGGCGACGTCGGTGGTCAGCACGTCGCCGACCGGCAGGGTGGCCGCCGCGGCCGCCTCGCGGAACACGCGCGCGGCCAGCCCCGCGTTGAAGTGCCCCCACCCGAGCACCGCGCCGGTCTCGGCGGTCATGGTGGTGGCGGCCTCGTCCGCGCGGGCCTCCAGCACGTCGGCGGCCCTCGCCAGGACCTGGCGGCGCCGGGACGGCGGCAGCGCCGCCCACGCCGGGAACGCCTCGTCGGCGGCCTCCACCGCCCGGGTGATGTCCTCCGGGCCCCCGGCCGCCACGGTGGCGTGCACCTCCCCGGTGAAGGGGTTGACGTCGTCCGTGGTCCGCCCGCTCTGAGCTGGTACTTCGCGTCCGCCGACGTGGAGTTCGCGCTGGATGGTCATCGTTGGCCAATCTGTTCGCTCAGCGAAATTCAGTTCGCTGAGTGGGCAGGGGGAGTCAGGGTGTACCACCCGGACCCCTACGATGTCGAGGACCGCGTGATCATCCAGACGGGAACCGACCTTGACCGAGGGCACCACCGAGGGGGGCACGTTCGAGCGCGGTCTGGCGGTCCTGCACGCCGTGGCCTCCGCCCCCGGCCCGCGGCTGCGGCGCGGCGACCTGGCCAAGGCGACCGGGCTGCCGCGGGCGACCGCGGACCGGGTCACCGCGACCCTGCTGCGCCTGGGCCACCTGCGCGCCGAGGGCGCGGACGTGCTGCTCGGGCTGCGCTCGATGGCGCTGGGCAACGCCTACCTCGCCTCGTGCGGCCTGGTCGGGACGGTCGGGCCCGTGCTGGCCCGGCTGGCCGACGAGCTGGACGAGACGGTGACGCTGGCCGTGCCCGACGCCGACGGCGCCCGGCTGGTCGCCCAGTCGACCCGGCGGCGCGCGGTCTACCTGGCGTTCCACGTCGGCGACGTGCTGCCCAGCGACCGGACGGCCGCGGGGGTGGTGCTGGCCGGGTACTGGGACGAGGACCGGTTCGTCACGTGGCGGCACCGCCGCACCGCCGACCCGCTCGACGCGGGCTTCCCGGCCGTGCCCGCGCTCGCCGCGCCGGTGGCGGACCGGGAGGCGGTGTTCCGCGACCGCGTCGCGGCGGCCCGTGCGCGGGGGTGGGCGCTGGACGACCAGTGGGTCGAACCCGGGCTGCTCGTCGTGGCCGCGCCGGTGTGCGACCGGGGCGGGCGCGCCGTCGCGGCGATCAGCGTGCTCAGCCACACCAGCCGGGACCTCGACGTGACCGGGGTGGTGCTGCCCCGGCTGCGGGCGGCGGTCGCCGAGGCGGAGGCGGTGCTGGGTGCGGCGGTGAGCGGTGCCCCGTCGTCGTCGGACGATGGGGGTTCCGCGGGGTCCGCCATGTTGGCCAGGTCCGTCAAGGACGAGGTCGGCATGGACTTCCTGGAGACCCTGGCGCGCGGGCTGGCCGTGGTCGAGGCGTTCCGCCACGCGCCCGGCGGGCTGAGCGCGAGCGCCGCCGCCGAGCTGACCGGCCTGCCCCGCGCCACCGCCCGCCGCGCGCTCCAGGTGCTGTGCGACACCGGGTACGCGGTCAACGACGGCGGTCGGTTCGCGCTGCTGCCGGCGGTGCTGGACCTGGGGTACGCCCGGCTGTCCCGGCTCACCCTGGCCGAGCTGGCGCAGCCGCACCTGGCCGGGCTGGCGGCCTCGCTGGGCGAGTCGGTGTCGATGGCCGTGCTCGACGGGGACGACGTCCGGTACGTGGCGCGGGCCGCCGCGACCCGGGTCATGCGGGTGGACATCACCGTCGGCACCCGGTTCCCGGCGCACGCCACCTCGATGGGGCGCGTCCTGCTGGCCGACCTGCCGGCGGCGGACCGGGCGCCGCTGCTGCGCCGGGCCGAG
The DNA here is from genome assembly GCF_009498035.1 of Saccharothrix syringae. Classification (NCBI taxonomy): domain Bacteria; kingdom Bacillati; phylum Actinomycetota; class Actinomycetes; order Pseudonocardiales; family Pseudonocardiaceae; genus Saccharothrix; species Saccharothrix syringae. The sequence goes on along the minus strand of NZ_CP034550.1, from coordinate 8,205,305 downwards.
CGGTTGACCCGGCACACCGTGGTCGGTGAACCGGCGCTGCAGACGACGTTGGACGAGGTCGCGCGGCTCGGTTGGGCGTTGGTGGAGGAGGAGCTGCACGAGGGGCTGCGGTCGCTGGCGGTCGGGGTGCGGGACCGGGCGGGGCGGGTCGTCGCGGCGGTCAACACCGCGTTGCACGTCGGTGGTGTCACGCCGGGGGAGACGGTGGAACGGGTGCTGCCGGCGTTGCGGCGGACGGTGGGGCTGATCGAGGCCGATCTGGCCGTGGCGTTCGACCAGGTGCCGCTGGTCGTGCACTGAGGCGGGGGTTGGGGCTGGGCGTGGGGTGGATGCCGGGTCCGGCGCTGAGGCGTGCCCTGAGACGGGCGCTGGGGCTGGTGCCGGGGCTGGTGCTGAGGCGGGCGCTCGGCCGGGCGCCGGTCCGGCGTTGACCCAGGACCACGCCGGACAGCACCAGGGCCAGGCCGAGGAGTTGGTGGCCGGTCAGCCGCTCGCCGGCCAGCGCGACGCCGAGCAGGACGCCGGTCACCGGGTTGAGCAGCCCGATCAGGCCCACGGCGCCCGCTTCGAGGTGTCGCAGGCCGGCGAACCACGCGGCGAACGCGAGCGCGGTGCCCACCACCGACACGAACGCGAACCCGAGCAGCGCGCGCCACGTCAGCGCAGGGGGTGCGCCCTCCACGGCGATCGCGGGCACGACGAGCACCAGGCCGCCCGCGACGAGCTGCCACGAGGTCACCGACAGGACGTCCGATCCCGCGCCCCACCGCTTGGTCAGCACATGTCCGAATGTTGACATCGCCATCGCGGCAACCGACGCGAGCACCCCGACCGGGTTCGCCGGGCCGACGCCCGAGGCGAACACGAGCACCACGCCGAACACGCCCGCCGCCGCGCCCAGCACGGCTCGGGCGCGGGGGCGTTCGCCGAGCAGGGGCCAGGCGAGGGCGATCATCACCACGGGCGAGGTGGCCATGATCGTCGAGGCCAGGCTGGTCGGCAGCAGTTGCGCGGCCAGGTAGACGAGGGCGAAGAACGCGCCCGTGTTCAGCGTGCCGAGCACCGCCGACCGCCACCACCAGGGGCCGCGCGGGAGTTCGCGGCGCAGCAGGAGCAGCAGGAGCCCGGCGGGCAGGGCGCGCAGGACCGCGCCCCACAGCGGGTGGTCGGCGGGCAGGAAGTGGTGGGTGACGTAGTAGGTGGCGCCCCAGGCGACCGGGGCGATGGCGGTGATCAGGGCCCACCGGATAGTTTCCACGGAAGACAATATAGCTTCCGTGGAAGGTAGATTGGTGGCATGAGTGCGGACCGGGTGGCGCGGATCCAGGCGGAGTGGGCGCGGGAGCGCCCGGATGTCGACGTCTCGCCGCAGGGGGTGATCGGTCGGCTGCACCGCCTCGCGGCCGTGCTGACCGAGCAGTTGAACGTCGTCTACCGGCGGCACGGGTTGGGGGAGGGTGAGTTCGACGTGCTCGCGGCCCTGCGGCGGGCGGGGGCGCCGTACGAGCGGGCGCCGGGGGAGCTGGCGCAGCACACGATGGTGACGACGGGGGCGATCACCAAGCGCATCGACCGGTTGGAGCGCGACGGGCTGGTGACGAGGCGGGTCGGGCGGGGGGACGGGCGGCGGCGGGTCGTCGCGCTGACCGAGGCCGGGTTGCGGGTGATCGACCAGGCGTTCACCGAGCACATGGCCAACGAGCGGCAGTTGCTGGACGCGCTGGGGGCGGAGGACGCGGCGCGGTTGGAGGGCATCCTGACCGCCTGGCTCGCCCGGTTCGAGCCGCCGCACGAGGGGGGAGGCTGGTCAGGCGGGCGTTGATCGGGTAGGGACTGATCGGGTGAGCGCTGATCAGGTGGGGGCTGGGCGGGCGGGCGCGGACCGGGCGGAAGCGGATCGGGTGGCTGCTGGGCAGGCGGACGCCGGCCGGGCCGAAGCGGATCGGGTGGGTGCCGGGCAGGCGGGCGCGGACCGGGTGGAAGCGGATCGGGTGGGCGCAGGTCCGGCGGGCGCGGACCGGGTGAGTGCGGACCGGGTGAGTGCGGACCAGCCAGTGGTGCCCGGTGACCTGCGGATGGCCCGTTCCCTCGGCCCGGTGCTGGTCGCGTCGGCGGTCAACCTCCTGCCGTTCACCGTGTTCAGCACCTTCCTGGTGCCGATCGCCGCGGCCATCGGCGGCGGGGTCGCGCTGGTCGGTGGGCTGCGCGGGCTCGGCGGGTTGGCCGCCCTGGTCGTCGGGGTGGCGCTGGCACCGCTGCTGGACCGGGTGCCCCGCACCCGGACCGCGGCGGGCGGGCTGGTGCTGCTCGGCGTGGCCTCGCTGGTCGGCGCGGTCGCCGAGTTCGCCGCGCTGGTGGTGTTCTGCCTGCTCGTCGGCATCGCGATGGCGGTGCTGGGCCCGGCGCTCGCCGCTGCCGCCGCTGATCGGTTCGGGCACGGGCCGGCCGCCGGGCGTGCCGCGACGCTCGTCACCGCCACCCAGTCGCTGACCGCCGTGCTCGCCGCGCCCGTGGTCGCCCTGCCCGCCCTGCTGTGGGGGTGGCGCGGTGACCTCGTGGCGATCGCCGCGGTGTCCGTCCTGCTGGCCGTCGTGCTGGCGCGTCGACCCGGCCCACCGGTCGAGGCCGGGGAGCGGGTCGGCTACCTGGCGGCGTTCCGCGCGTTGTCCGGGGTGCGGCCGCTGGTGGTGGTGGCCTTGCTGCGCACGGCCGCGTTCATGGGGTACCTGTCCTACCTGGCCGCGTTCTACGACGCGCGGTTCGACCTGGCGCCGGGGCCGTTCGCGCTGGTGTGGTCGCTGAGCGGCACGTCGTTCTTCCTCGGCAACCTGCTCGCCGGGCGGTTCGCCGGTGCGGGGCGCGTGCCCGCCGAGCGGTTGCTGGTGGTCGCGCTGGTGGTGGCCTCGGTCGCGGTGGTGGGGATCTTCTTCACGCACGCGCTGTGGTCGGCGCTCGTGCTGACCGCCGTGCTGGGCGCCTGCCACGCCACCGCGGCGGCGTGCCTGGTGACGCTGCTGGTCCGGCGGGCCGGGGACGCGCGCGGTGCGGCGCTCGGCGTGCACGCCGCGGCGATGAGCGTCGGCACGTTCGCCGGCGCGGCGCTGGGCGGGGTCGGGCTGGGGCTGGCCGGGTTCCCCGGGGCGGCCGCGGTGTTCGGGGTGATCACGGTGCTGGCGGTGGTGGTGGCGCGGTACGCGCGCTGACCGCGTGAGCGGCCTCGGGGACCCGGACGGGAGACCGGTCGCGGCCTGCTCGCCGGCCCTGTCGTCGCACTCGGACACGCCTGTCGGGCCCCACCGCTAACGTCCCGGTGCGTGGATCACGAGAAGCAGACCCTGCTGGCGTTCCTGGCCTCGCAGCGCGCCGCCGTGCTGGAGATCCTGGAGGGCATGGACGAGCGGGCCCTGACCACCTCGGTCCTGCCGTCCGACTGGACCCCGCTGGGGCTGGTGGAACACCTCGGGTACGCCGAGCGCCACTGGTTCCAGGAGGTGCTGACCGGTGCGGCCGAACCGCTGGACTGGCCCGACGACGACCACGCGCCGCTGAACACGCCCCGGTCGCCGGACGAGGTGTTCGCCTTCTACCGGGCGCAGTGCGAGCGGGCCGACGCGCTGGTCGCCGACGTGCCGCTGTCCGCGCCGCCGCTCGGGAGCCACCCCGCCGAGGACCGCGGGGACGAGGTCGCCGACCTGCGCTGGATCATCCTGCACATGATCGAGGAGACCGCCCGCCACGCCGGTCACCTCGACGTCGTGCGCGAGCTGATCGACGGGCGGACGGGTATCGGACGCCGGTGAACCGGCTCAGGTCAGCGCGGGGGTGGTCGCACCGCGGAGCCGGTCCCGGTGCAGGGCGGGGCTGCCGCCCTCCACCCCGTCGGCCAACCCGGCCAGTTGCTCGCGCGCCGCGTCCAGGCTGGACACCCGGGCGACCCAGGACAGCTCCGCCCGCGCCCGCCCGGTGTCCACCAGGGGCGACCGCGTGCCGACGTCGAACCAGCCCGGCGACATGCGCACGGCGTGCAACCGCCACAGCACGCCCACGGCCGCCCGCACCAACCGCCCCGGGATGGGCAGCAGCCGGGCGCCCGCCAGGTGGGCCAGGTCCTTCGCGGTGATCGTGTCGGCGGCCAGGTTGAACGCGCCCGGCGCCCGGTGCCGCAGGATGCGCACCACCGCGTCCCCGACGTCGTCGGCGTGCACGAGCTGCACCCGCAGGTCGGCGGGCAGCGGCAGCACGGGCAGCCCGCCGCCCGCCACCAGCCGGAGCAGCCAGCGGGGCGTGATCGGGTCGAAGAACAGCGCCAGGAAGCTCGCCGACGCCTCCCGCTGCGCCACCAGCGTCGGCCGCACGACGCTGACCACCGTGTCCGGGTTGTCCTCGGCGAACCGGCGCAGCAGCGCCTCCACCTCGGCCTTGCCCTGCCCGTACACCGAACCGGGCACGCCGGTGGTCGGCCAGTCCTCGTCGACCGGGTCCACGCCGCGGGCGGCGGGCGCGTACGCGGCGATGGACGACGCCTGCACCACGTGCGGCACCCCCGCCCGCTTCGCCGCCTCCAGCACCGCGAGCGTGCCCGTGTAGTTGGTGCGGTGCACCTGCTCGCCGCGCCGCAGCGGCTGGAACATCCACGCCAGGTGCACCACGGCGTCGGCGCCCGCGAACGCCCCGGCCAGCACCTCGGGCGCGGACGTGTCGCCGAGGTCGCACGGCACCCACGCGGCCCCGTCGTACGGCGGCACGTGGTCCGGCGGCCTGCGGCAGACACCCACCACCTCGTGGCCCTCGCGGTCGGCGGCCAGGGCGCGGAGCACCCCGGTGCCCACGTTCCCGGTGGCCCCGGTGATCACAACCTTCACGACGTGCGCTCCGTTCTCCTGGTCACCCGATCACCGGATCGAGCAAGGCCATCCCGAACCGGCGGCTGCCGCCGGACGGCACCTCGACCACCGACTGCCGGTGCGCCAACCGCTGACCGGCCCGCCGGTAGAACCGCAGCTGCGCGCGGCGGCCCACCAGCCGCCAGCCGAACCTCATCCACCACGGCGCGCGCGGGTGCAGCTGCGAGTAGCTGCGCGCGACGAACTCCACCTCGCCGGACCGGTGGTCCTTGACCAGCTCGTAGTCCACCCGGCCGCGCTCCAGGTGGCCCTCCAGCGTCTCGTAGCCCCAGCCCCACAGCGTCCGGTCCGCGTCCGACTCGTCCCGCACCGCCGTGACCCGCACGCCCATCAGGAACCGCAGCCCCGGCAGCCGCGCCTCCAGCAGGATGTCGCGGCCCAGCAGGTCCGAGCCGCGCTCGTAGTACGCCCGCACCAGCTCCGGCGGCGTGAACCCGTAGTCCGCGACCACCGCCCGCGCCCGCCACCACAGCCCGCCCTCCTCCGGCGGGCCGGCGGCCTCCCGGCCGAGCGACCGGCGGTGCACGTCGAACGTCCACGCCGGCGGTGCCACCTCCGATCGCGAGTAGTTGAGGCCCCGCCCGCGCAGACCGCGCAGCACGGCACCGACGTCGACCTGCCCGGGCCGGCTCAAGCGCACGAGGACACCTCCGACGCGCCGGATTGCCTGGCAGGACGTCGCGAAACGCCACGGCCGGGCGAAATGGCCGCGATCCCCCCGTTTGTGCTCCGGGGGCGGGGGTAGTCGGTCGGCACGAAGCGTGTTCCGCACATCGACGGGAGTCGACATGTCCGCAGCCAACCCCGCAGCCAGCGCTGCCACGCGCACGCCGGTCCAGCTCGCCTCGACGGTCGTGGGCGCGGTGTTCCTGCTGGTCGGCATCGCGGGTTTCATCCCCGGTCTCACGACCAACTACGACACGATGACCTTCGCGGGCCACCACTCCGAAGCCCTGCTGCTCGGCGTGTTCAACGTTTCGATCCTGCACAACATCGTGCACCTCGCGTTCGGCGCCGCCGGCGTGGCGCTGGCCAGGACGGTGCGCGGCGCCTACCTGTTCCTGGTCGGCGGTGGCGTGGTCTACCTGCTGCTCTGGCTCTACGGCCTGATCATCGACCACGACAGCTCGGCCAACTTCGTGCCGTTCAACGCCGCCGACAACTGGCTGCACCTGGTGCTCGCCATCGGCATGGTCGGCCTGGGCCTGCTCCTGGGCCGCTCGTCGCTGCCGCGCCGGGTCTGACCCGACGGCGAAGGGACACCCACCGTGGCCGGGACCGCGCACCGCGGTCCCGGCCACGTCGTCTCCGGGAGGGGCGAGGGCTCATGAGCGGACGCGCGCGGTGGTGAGCGGGCACGAGGTGCCGATCGGCGGGCTCCGCCGCTACGTCGACGCGCTCGCCGCGGAGCTGGGGGTGGTGGAGGGGTGCGCGTGCGCCCGGACCGGGCCGCCCGCCTGCGCCCACCTGGTGGTGACCGGGCACCTGTCGCTGTTCCCGGACTACGGCCTGCTGCTGCTGTGGGACGAGGAGTACGGGTGGGCGGCGGCGCTGGACGCGGGGTGGGCGGGCGGGCCGGTCGTGCTGAGCTACCTCGGTGACGAGGTGCTGCCCCCGGTGGGCGAGGTGGCGGCGTTCGCCAGGGCGCTGCTGCGCGAGGAGCGGCCCGGCGACCCGCGACCGGTCCGCCTGCGCGCGGTCGGCGACGTCGACGGGCTCGTGGACCGCCTGGGCCGGTACGCCTCCTGAGCCGCTGTTCCGCCTGAGCCGTTGCCACGGGCCGGGGCCGCCGCGCCTCTTCGCACGGCGGCCCCGGCCTCTCGCGGTCACACCTCTTGCGGTGACGCTTCCTGGGCCGCGTCCGGCGCCGCCTCCACGGCGTCCTCCAGCCCGGACGCCTGCCGGTAGACCCGCGCGATCTCGCACGCGATGCGGTCGATGCGGTAGCGCGCCTCCACGCGGTCGGCCGCCGCGGTGCCGTAGGCGTCCCGGCGGGCCTCGTCGGCCAGCAGGGGGCGCAGGGCGCGGGCCAGCGCACCGGGCTCGTTCGGGGGCACCAGCATCCCGGTCACGCCGTCCACGACCGTCTCGGCCAGGCCGGCCACCGCGCTGGCCACCACGGGCACCCCGCAGGCCATCGCCTCCAGCGGCGCCGCGGCGGTGTTCTCGCCCCACGTCGTGCACACCACGGCGTCGGCGGAGCGCAGCAGCGCGGGCCGCGCCACCCGGGGCACCGGGCCGAGCAGCCGCACCCGCTCGGCCACCTCGTGCTCGCGGGCCAGCTCGCGCAGCGCGCGCACCTCGTCCGGGCCGCCGCCGACGACCACCAGCTCGGTGTCCCGCACGCCGCGCAGCGCGACGATCACCTCTTCCGCGCCGTCCTCGGGGGTGACCAGGCGGTGCGGCATCGGCCGGTTGAGCCGCGGCCCCTCGGGGCTGAACCGGGACACGTCGACCGCGGGCGGCACCACGGCGACCCGCTTGCGCGGCACGCCCATGCGCACCAGCTCGTTCAGCTCGTCCGACGAGGTGGCCACCACCCGGGTCGCCTCGCGGGCGATCAGCCGCTCGGTGGACACCCGCGCCGACGGGACGGCCGTGCCGCGCAGCCTGCGCTCCAGCGCGCCCAGCGCGTGGAACGTCTGCACCACCGGCACGCCGAGGCCGCTCGCGGCCAGCACGGCGGCGAGGCCCGAGGTCCAGGAGTGGGCGTGCACGACGTCCGGCCGGTCGACGCGCCACCGGTCGTGCAGGGCGCGGATGAACTCGTCGAGGTGCGGCGGCAGCTCGTCCGCCGGGAGGGGCCCGGGCGGGCCGGCCGGCCCGTGGACCACCTCGTAGCCGGGCTTGGCGCGCACCACCTCGGGCGGTCGCACCGAGTCGCGACGGGTGTGCACCACCACGTCGTGGCCCTGCGCCGCCAGCGCGGCGGCCAGCTCGGCCACGTGGACGTCCTGGCCGCCTTCCTCCTCGTCGGTGAGCACCGGCAAGGGGCTCGCGTGGACTGAAACGACGGCAATCTTCATCCGGGTTTCCTCCGACAGCGTGACCGGGCAGGGACCTGGTCGCGCACGGCAGGCTGTGGTTTCAACCCACGTTGGACCGTACAAGCAACCCCGGGGGCCCGCCACTCAACGCGGCGGTCACCCGGGCGTGCGGGGTTGGGCGCGCCGCTGCCGGGTATGGGACAGGCGTTCGGATCACCACCCGAGGAGGAATTCCATGGCCACCGGCGAGACCGGCTTCGACGACGTCAGCTTCGACCTGATCTCGGTCCAGTACCACTCGCTCAAGGCCGGGCACGACTACGGCCAGTACGTCCGCGACGCCGAGAACGCGGGCCGCCAGGACATCGCGGACTTCTTCCGCCGCGTGATGGAGGAGGACTCGGCGCGCGCCAAGCAGTGCCACGAGTTCCTCAAGGAGCTGTCGGGCAGCAGCGAGTCGGGCCCCGCCCTGTCCTGACCGCCGATGAGGGTCGTCGTCCTGTCCGACACCCACGCGCCCCGGCGGTGGAAGTCCTGCCCGCCGGCCGTGGCCGGGCACCTGCGCCACGCGGACGTCATCCTGCACGCCGGGGACGTCTGCGTGGCGGAGGTGCTGGACGAGCTGGCGCAGTACGCGCCGGTGACCGCCGTGTGCGGCAACAACGACGGTCCGGACGTGGTCGCGTGGGGCGCGCCCGAGACCGCGTCGCTGGAGCTGGCGGGCCTGCGGGTCGCGATGATCCACGACAGCGGGCAGGCCAAGGGCCGGACCGCGCGCATGCGGCGTCGCTTCCCCGAGGCCGACCTGGTGGTGTTCGGGCACTCGCACATCCCGATGGACGTGACGGGCGACGGCGTGCGGGTGTTCAACCCGGGGTCGCCGACCGACCGGCGGCGGCAGCCCCACGGCACCGTGGGGCTGCTCGACGTCGAGGACGGGGTGCTGTTGGACGCCCGGATCGTGCCGGTGACCTAGACGAGTGATGCGCACGGGCGAGGGGTGTTCAAGACCAGTTCGTGACGACCGACCCGAACACCCTTCCCTCCCGCGCTCCACGCCAAGATCGACGACCACCTCGCCAGCAGGCCCCGCATCGGCGGACCGCCCAAGCTCACCGACGCCGAACCGGTCACCCTGGCGGTGGCCCAGGCACTGCCCGGGTTCACCTCCGAGGCCCGCCGGCTGCGTTTCCCGCCCGCAAGTTCAACCTCGAACAACACGGCGGGCGCGACTCAGCGGGCGGCCATCAGCTCGTCCACGGCGCGACCCCACTCCGGGTACTTCGCCACCTTCGCCAGGTGCAGCTCCGCCACCTTCGCGGCCACGTCCGGGTCGTCGTCGCTCATGCGGACCGCGGCGAGCCGCGCGAGGTGCGGCAGGATCACCTCGTCGCCCGCGATGTGCACCGGGTCGTGCATGTAGCGCTCCAGCGCGTCGAGGTCGGGGATGCCCACCAGGTAGGTGTGGGTGAACCCCTCGGCCGGGTCGCCGATGTCGTGGCCGACCACGCCGAACGCCGCCGAGTCCAGCGACGCCGTGCGCCTCATCGCGGCCAGCACCTCGGCCTCCTGGTCGGGCGTGGTGCCCTCGCGGAACCGGAACCGCAGCAGGTTGACGATCATGCTCGCTCCTCGTTTTGAACCCTTGGGTTCAACTTACTGGTCTCGTAGGTTCAATAGCTAGGCTTTTGATCGTGGAGACGCGGTCACGCGGGCGCGTGGAGAAGCGGCGGGCGATCCTGGCGGCGGCGTTCGAGGTGTTCGGCCGGCGCGGGTACGCCGAGGCGTGCGTGAAGGAGATCGCCGAGGTGGCGGGCGTGGCCAAGCCGACCGTCTACAACCACCTCAACGACAAGGAGACGCTGTTCCACCACGCCGTCGACGCGGCCGCCGAGGCGGTCCTGGGCGACCTGCTGGAGGTGGTGGAGGGGCTGCGCGAGCCGGGGGACGACCTGCGGGCGGCGCTGGAGGACGTGGCGCTCCGGCTGGCGCTGACGTGCGCGGACCCGCGTTCCCGCGCCTTGCGGCGGTTGGTGCACGCGCAGGCCGACCGGTTCCCGGAGCTGGCCGCGTCGGTGCACGAGCGCACCTCGCTGCGGGTGGCGGACGCGCTGGCCGACCGGGTGGCGCGGCTGGTGCTGGCCGGGCGGCTGCGGTCGTGCGAGCCGGGGGAGGCGGCGGAGCAGTTGCTGGCGCTGATCAGCTGGCCGGTGGAGGCGCGCTCCCGGGCGGGGACGCGCGAGGTGGGGGCGGCGGAGCTGCGGGTGGTGGCGGTGAACGCGGTGGACACGTTCCTGCGGGCGTTCGGGGGGTGAACGGGACGGGTCCTTCGGGGGGTGAACGGGACGGGTCCGGGGACCGGTCGGCAGGACCGGTCCCCGGAAGACCTCAGCCCATCGCCGCCCGCAGCGAGGCCGGGCGCATGTCGGTCCACACCTCGTCCACGTGGGCCGAGCACTCGTCCTTCGTGCCGCGCGTCCCCTCGAACCGCCACCCGGCCGGCACGTCGTGATGCGCGGGCCACAGCGAGTACTGGCCCTCGTCGTTCACGAGCACCTGGTAGGTGATGTCGTCCCTCATGCCTCTTCCTCCTGAACTGGTTGTACCCCGTACCCGCGCAAAGTCGGGTTGACCGTGACGATCACCGTGATCACGAGAATCCCCACCGCGCACACCAGCACCGCCGTGCGCGCGGTCAGCACTTCGGTCAGCGCACCGCCGACCAGCGGCCCGAGCGTGCCCGCCACCCCGACCACCACCGCCATCACGCCGCTCAGCCGGCCCCGCATGCCGTCGGGGGTCAGCAGCAGCTGGTGGGTGCCGATGGTGGTGTTGGCGGTCGGCGCCAGGAACGTCATCAGGGCGAACAGCGCGCCCAGCAGGTACGCCGACTCCAGCACCAGCGCCAGCGGGGTGAGCAGGGCCAGCGCCCAGAACACCGACGCGATCGACCGGAACGGCCCGAGCGCCCGGTGCAGCCTCGGCGCCGCCAGCGCGCCCAGCACGCCGCCCACCCCGAGCATCGCGGCCATCACGCCGATCTCGGCCGACGACGCGCCGCGGCCCTGCGCCAGCACGATGACCACCAGGTAGAACGCCGTGAAGAACAGGTTGAGCACCACCGCGCACAGCGCCGTCACCCGGATCTCGGCCCGCTGCCACACCCACCGCAGGCCCTCGCCGATCTCGCGGGCGATGTGCCTGCGCTCCACCACCCGCTCGGTCGGCGGCACCCGCAGGAACAGCAGCGCCACGAAGCCCAGCACGTGCGTCACCAGGTCGACCAGGAACGGCAGCCACCGCGTCACCGCGAACAGCACGCCGCCCAGCGCGGTGCCGGCCATCTGACCCAGCGACGACCTGGCCCCGTTCATCGCCACCGCCGTCGCCAACTGCGCCTCGGGCACCAGTTGCGGCAGGCAGGCGTCCTCGGCCGGTTCGAACAGCGCCCGGGTCACGCCGAGCACCACCGCCACCGCCACCATGTGCGCCACCGCCACCACGCCGGTCCAGATGGCCACCACCAGGCCGGCCAGCGCCACCGCCCGGGCCGCCTCGCACCACAGCATCACCCGGCGCCGGTCCCACCGGTCGACCAGCGCCCCGGCGGGCAGCCCGACGGCCAGCTGCGCGGCCGCGTCGGCGGCCAGCACCAGGCCGGACGCCACCGGCGAGCCGGTCACCGCCAGCACCAGCAGCGGGAAGGCGATCATGGTGGCGCTGAAGCCCACCTCGCCCAGCGCCTGACCGCTCCACAGCAGCGTGTAGTTGCGGTTGCGCGCCAGCGACGCCGTCACAGCGCACCCCGGCAGTCCTCGGCGATGGCCCGCAGCGCGGCGGCGAAGTCGGCGGCGACCGCCTCCACCTCGGCCGTCGGGTGCACCGCCGGGTAGTGGTACCAGGTGAACCCGAGGGTCCGGCCGGCCTCGCCGACCACGTCGACCAGGTGGTCGCCCGCGTCCGCCGGGTCGTGCGACTGACCCACCGCCGGCAGCACCGCCCGGAACAGGCCGTCGGCCTCGCCGGAGCCCTCGTCGAACCGGCCCAGGTAGTTGAACGACACCGCGGGCCGCCCGCCGTCGGGCACCAGGCCGTGCTGGCGCAGCGCGCCGTAGCCGAACCCGTTGCCCGGCACGGCCCGCAGTTGCCGCCGCACCGCCTTCACCCGGTCCCGCCAACTCCCGTCGGCGACCTCCAGCGACACCGGGAACACCGTGGTGAACCAGCCGACCGTGCGCGACAGGTCCGCGTCCAGCACGTCCTCGCGGCCGTGGCCCTCCAGGTCGACCGCGACCCGCGACGACCCGGTCCACCGCGACAGCGCCCACGCCAGCGCGGCCAGCAGCACGTCGTTGACCCGCGTCCGGTACGCCACCGGCGCGCCGCGCAGCAACGCGTCGGTGTCGGCCTCCGACAGCTCCACGGTCACCGCGGCCGCCTCGCCGCGCGGCGGCGGGAACTCCGGGAACGACATCGTCCAGTGCCCGACCTCGCGGTCCAGCCCGCCGCCGAGCACGTGGGCCTCCAGGGCCCGCGCCCAGTCCCGGAAGGACGTGGTCTTCGCACCGAGGTCGCCGCCGCGGTACAGCGTCTCCAGGTCGTCGGTCAGCACCCGCCACGACACCCCGTCGACCACCAGGTGGTGCGCCACCAGCAGCAGCGCCGGCCGCTCGCGCGGGAACAGCACCGCCCGGAACAGCGGTCCGGTGGTGATGTCGAACGAGGCGTGCACCTCGTCCGCGACGGCCTCTAAGTCGGCCTCCGCGTCGGCCACGGTGAGCACGTCCACGTCGTGCAATATGCCCTCGTTGCGCTGTCGCCACACCCCGTCTTCATCGGTGAACCGCAGTCGCAGCGCGTCGTGGTGCGCGACCAGCGCGTTCAGCGCCCGCCGCAGCGCCGCCACGTCCACCTCCGGGTCGAGTTCCACCAGGTGGGACTGGTTGAAGTGGTTCAGGTTGCGCCCGGAGTGCAGGAACCAGTGCTGGATCGGGGTCAGCGGCACCTCGCCCACCACCGGGGCCCGGTCGTCGGCCGACGAGACCTCCACGGTCACGTGCGGCGCCAGCGACGCCACCGTCTGGTTGACGAACAACTCCCGCGTGGTGAACCGGTAGCCGGCCTGCCGGCACCGGGCCACCACCTGCATGCTCAGGATCGAGTCGCCGCCCAGGGAGAAGAAGTTGTCCTCCGCCCCGACCCGCGGCACGCCCAGCACATCGGCCCACACCTCGGCCAGCGCCTCCTGCACCGTCCCGGTCGGCGGCACGTACTCGGCCCCGCCCGCACCGGAGAAGTCCGGCTCGGGCAGCCTCGCCCGGTCCACCTTCCCGTTCGGGCTCACCGGCAGCGCGTCCAGCGGCACGAACGCCGACGGCACCAGGTAGTCGGGCAGCGCCTCGCCCAGGAACCCGCGCAGCTTGGCGACCTCGCCCACGACGTAGGCGACCAGCCGCTTGTGCCCGCGCGCGTCCGCCCGCGCCACCACGACCACCTCGCGCACGTCCGGGTGCTCCAGCAGCGCCGTCTCGATCTCGCCCAGCTCCACCCGGAAGCCGCGGATCTTGACCTGCTCGTCGGCGCGGCCCACGAACTCCAGCTCGCCCCGCGCGTTCCAGCGCACCACGTCGCCGGTCCGGTACATCCGCGAGCCCGGCGCGCCGAACGGGTTCGCGAGGAACCGGGACGCGGTCAGCCCCGGCCGGTCCAGGTAGCCGCGGGCCAGGCCGACGCCGGAGACGTACAGCTCGCCCGGCACGCCCACCGGCACCGGCTGGAGCGCCGCGTCCAGCACGTGCACGGTGGTGCCGGGGATCGGCCGCCCGATCGGCGGCGCGCCGGCACCGGGCGCCAGCGGCCCGCTCCAGGAGGTGACCACGGTCGACTCGGTCGGCCCGTAGGCGTTGACCATCCGCCGACCGGGGGACCACCGCCGCACCAGGTCCGCCGAGCAGGCGTCGCCGCCGACCACGAGCGTGCGGAACGACGGCAGCTCCACCCCGTCGGGCACGGTCGCCAGCGCCACCGGCGGGATCAGCGCGTGCGTCACGCCGAACCCGTCGACCACCTCGGCCAGCTGGTCGCCCAGCAGCGGCCCCGGCGGCGGCACGACCAGCGCCGCGCCTGCCGGCCACGCCAGGCACAGCTCCAGCACCGAGGCGTCGAAGCTGGGGGAGGAGAACTCCAGCACCCGGTCGCCCGGCCGCACGTCGAGGTGCGCCGCCTCGGCCGCGGCGAAGGTCGCCAGGCCGGCGTGGGTCACCACCACGCCCTTCGGCCGCCCGGTCGAGCCGGACGTGTAGATCACGTACGCGGGGTGCTCGGACCGCACCGCCACCACGGGGTCGGTCCCGGGCTGCCCCGAGGTGTCCACCGGCCCGTCCAGCACGACCAGCGGCTTGGCGTCGGCCAGCATGAACGCGATGCGCTCCGCCGGGTACGCCGGGTCGACCGGCAGGAACGCCGCGCCGGCCTTGAGCACCGCCAGCTCGGCCACCAGCAGGTCCGCCGACCGCGGCAGCCGCAGCGCCACGACCCGCTCCGGGCCCGCGCCCAGGCCGATCAGGTGGTGCGCCAGCCGGTTGGCCCGCGCGTTCAGCTCGGCGAAGGTCAGCTCCGCCGCACCGGTGACCGCGAGCGCGTCGGGCGTGCGCGCCACCTGCGCCTCGACCAGCCCGACCAGGGTGGGGCCCCACGAGCCGGGCCCGCCCGAGCCCCAGGTCTCCAACCGCTCCCGCTCGGCCGCGGGCAGCACCGGCAGCGCCCACAGCGGCCGGTCGGCGTCCGCGGCGATGCCCTCCAGCAGCACCAGCAGGTGCGCCACCAGGCGTTGCGCGGTGGCCGCGTCGAACAGGTCGGTGTTGTACTCCAGGGCACCGTCCAGCCCGTCGCCGGTCTCGGTGAACTCGACGGTCACGTCGAACGCCGTGCTCACCACCTCCTGGGCCACGTCCTCGGCGACCAGGCCGGGGAAGCCCTGGGCCTGCGGCGCGTTCTGCAGCGCCACCACCGCCTGGAACAGCGGCGTGCGGCTGGTGTCGCGGTCGGGCTGCACCGCGTCCACGACCCGCTCGAACGGCACGTCCTGGTGGGCGAACGCGTCGAGCGCGGTGCGCCGGGTGCGGGCGAGGAACGCCGGGAAGTCCTCGGCCGGGTCGATCCGCGCCCGCAGCGCCAGCGTGTTGACGAAGAACCCGACCAGGTCCTGCGTCTCGGGCCGCTCGCGCCCGGAGGCCACCGTGCCGACCGCGAAGTCGTCCTGCCCGGACCACCGGTGGAACAGCACCTGGCAGGCCGCGACCAGCGCGGTGAACAGCGTGCCGTCCGCGGCGCGGGCCAGCTCGCGCAGCCGCGCCACCACGGGCGCGGGCACCGCGAACCCGGTCCGCGCGCCCGCCGTGGTCTGCACCGCGGGCCGCGGCCGGTCGGTGGGCAGCTCCAGCGCGGGCACGCCCGCCAGTTGCTCCCGCCAGTACCCGAGCTGGGCGTCCAGCGGCTGCTCCCGCTGCCAGGCCGCGAAGTCGCCGTAGCGGATGGGCAGCGGCGGCAGGTCGTCACCGCCGTAGAGGGCGGCGAGGTCGGACATCAGCACCCCGGCGGACCAGCCGTCGGTGACGATGTGGTGCATGGTCAGCGCCAGCACGTGGTCGTCGTCGGCGTGCCGCACCAGCACCGGCCGGAACAGCGGGCCGGTGGCCAGGTCGAACGGCTCCACCGCCGGCATCGCGTCGAGCACCGGCAGCACCACGTCGGCCGGCGGGCGCACCTCGGCGACCGGCAGCCCGTCCACGGCGGGGAACGCGGTGCGCAACTGCTCGTGCCGCGCCACCAGCGCGGTCAGCGCCCGCTCCAGCCGCGGCACGTCCAACTCGCCGCGCAGCCGCACCGCCAGCGGCGTCACGTACTCGGTGCCGCCGGGCTGGAACTGGTCGAGGAACCACAGCCGCTGCTGCGCGAACGACAGCGGCGGGCGCCCCTCGACGCGCGGGATCGCCGACCCGGACGCCCCGGTCAGGCGGGCCGCCAGCGCGGCGACGGTCGGGTGGTCGAACACGTCGCGCGGCGACAGGTCGAACTCCGCGCGCAGCCTGGAGACCACGCGGATGCTGGAGATCGAGTCGCCGCCCAGCGCGAAGAAGTTGTCCGTCGCGCCGACCGCGTCCAGGCCCAGCACCTCGGCCCACACGTCGGCCACCCGGCGCTCCGCCCCGGTGCGCGGCGCGACGAACCCGCCCGCCGCCGACGCGTCCCGCTCGGGCGCGGGCAGCGCGGCCCGGTCGAGCTTGCCGTTGGCGTTGAGCGGCAACCGCTCCAGCGCCACGTAGGCCGTGGGCACCATGTAGTCGGGCAGCGAGCGGGCCGCGTGCGCCCGCAGGTCGGCGGCGCCCGCCTCGGCGGCGGGCACGTAGTAGGCGACCAGCCGGTCCTCGCGCACGATCACGGCGACCTGCGCCACGGCGGCGTGCCGCGCGAGCACCGCCTCGACCTCGCCCAGCTCGATCCGGAACCCGCGGACCTTGACCTGCTGGTCGGCGCGGCCGAAGTACTCCAGCCGCCCGTCGACCCACCGCGCCAGGTCACCGCTGCGGTACATGCGCTCGCCGGGTTCGCCGAACGGGTTGGCGACGAACCGCGACGCGGTCAGGCCCGGTCGCTTGAGGTAGCCGCGCGCCAGGCCCGGCCCGGCGACGTACATCTCGCCCACCACGCCCGGCGCGACCGGCCGCAGGTCCTCGTCCAGCACGTAGACGCGCAGGTCGGGGATCGGCACGCCGATCGTGCCGTCGGCCTCGGTCCAGGTGACGTGCACGGTGGTCTCGGTGATCCCGTACATGTTGACCAACCGGCCGGGGCCGCGCCACGCGGTCACCTTGCGCAGGTCCAGCGCCTCGCCGCCGAAGATGACGTACCGCACCGACGGCAGCTCGGGCGCCTCGGCCAGCAGCTGGTAGAACGCCGAGGGCGTCTGGTTGAGCACGGTCACGCCCTCGTCGGCCACCAGCCGCGCGAAGTCCCGGGGCGACCGGGAGACCTCGAACGGCACGACCACGAGCCGACCGCCGTGGAGCAGCGGTCCCCACAGCTCCCAGACCGAGAAGTCGAAGGCGTAGCTGTGGAACAGCGTCCACACGTCGTCGGGGCCGAAGCCGAACCAGTGATCGGTTTGCGTCATCAGCCGCACCACGTTGGCGTGCGGGATCACCACGCCCTTGGGCTTGCCGGTCGAACCGGACGTGTAGATCACGTAGGCGGCGTTGTCCGGTCGCACCGGCACGTCCGGCGCGGTCGCGGGCAGCGCCGCCAGGTCCGGCACCTGGTGCAGCGTCAGCACCGGCCAGGCGTCCGCGACCATGTACGCCACCCGGTCGGCCGGGTAGTCGGGGTCGATCGGCAGGTACGCCGCGCCGGACTTGAGCACGCCCAGGACGGCCACCACGAGGTCGAGCGAGCGCGGGAACTTCAACGCCACCAGGGTTTCCGGTCCGGCGCCGGACCGGATCAGGTGGTGGGCGAGGCGGTTGGCGCGCTCGTCCAGCTCCCGGTAGGTCAGCGACTCGCCCCGGCACGTCACGGCCACCGCGTCGGGCGTGCGCGCCGCCTGCGCGGCGAACAGCGACGCGATGGTGTCGGAGACCGGTTCGGCGGGCGCGGTGCCGTTCCAGTCCACGAGTACCTGGCGCGCCTCGGCCTCGGACACCCACGGCAGCTCCGCCACCCGGCGGTGCGGGTCGGTGCCGAGCGCGTCGAGCAGCCGGGCCAGCCGGTCGCCCAGCGCGGTGATCGTGCGCTCGTCGAACAGCCTCGGGTCGTAGGTCAGCTCGACGTGCAGCGCCTGTTCGGCGTACGCGCGCACGGTCAGCGGGTACGTGGTCGTGTCCAGGCTGTCGATCTCCCCGATGACGGGCGCGCCGTCCGGCCCGTCCCCGCCCTCCGGGTAGTTCTCGAACGCCAGCAGGCTGTCGAACAGCCGCGTGCCCGCCCACTGCTGCACCTGCGCCAGCGACGCGAAGTCGAACCGCCGCGCCTCGGTCTGCTCGGCCTGGAGCCGGCGCAGCCAGTCCACCGCGACCGCGTCCGGGTCCACCACCACGCGCGAGGGCACGGTGTTGATGAACATGCCGGCGATCGACTCGACACCGGGCAGCTCGGCCGGGCGGCCGGACACCGTGCTGCCGAACACCACGTCCCAGCGGCCCGAGGTGCGGGCCAGCAGCAGCGCCCACGCGCCCTGGACCAGGGTGTTCACCGTCAGGCCGCAGGCGCGGGCCACCGCGTCGAGCCGGTCGACCGGCAGGTCCAGCACGACCTGCGCGGACGACTCGGCGCGGTGCGCCTGCGCCGGCTGCCGGTCGAACGGCAGCGGCGTGGGCGACTCGACGCCGGCCAGCACGCCCCGCCAGTGCGCCTCGGCCGCGGCCGGGTCCTGGTCGGCCAGCCACGCCAGGTAGTCGCGGAACGGCCGGCGCGGGGTCGGCGCGGCGCCCGCGTACTCGGCCAGCACGTCGCCGAAGACCTGCGG
The DNA here is from genome assembly GCF_009498035.1 of Saccharothrix syringae. NCBI lineage: Bacteria > Bacillati > Actinomycetota > Actinomycetes > Pseudonocardiales > Pseudonocardiaceae > Saccharothrix > Saccharothrix syringae. The sequence continues at coordinate 8,186,895 of NZ_CP034550.1, read as the reverse complement.
GGTGCTCCAGCCGTCCAGGACCAGGTGGTGCGAGGTCCACAGCAGGTCGACCTCGGTGTCGGACACGCGCCCGATCACCAGCCGCATCAGCGTCGGCCCGGCCAGGTCCAGCCCGGCCGCCGCGTCGGCGGCGACCAGCTCGTCGGTCACGTCCGCGTAGGTGACGGGCACCCGCACGCCGCGCCGCACGACCTGCACCGGCTCGTCCAGGCCCTCCCAGGCCACGCCGGTGCGCAGGACCGGCGTGCGGTCCACCACCCGCTGCCACGCCTCGCCCAGCCGGTGCGGGTCGGTCACGCCGGACAGCCGCACCCGCATCTGGTTGAGGTAGGCGGTGCCGTCGTCGACCAGGTCGTGGAACAGCATCCCGGCCTGGAGCGGGGTGAGCGGGTAGACGTCCTCCACGTCGGGGTCCGCGATCCGGTCGACCTGCTCCCGGGTGAGCCGGGCCAGCGGGAAGTCCGACGGGGTGCGGCCCCAGGCGCCCGGCCGGGCGCAGTGCTCCGCGATGCCGCGCAGCGCGTCGAGCATCCCCTCGGCCAGCGCCCGCACCGCGGCCTCGTCGTGGGTCTCGGTGGCGTAGTCCCACTCCACCACCAGCTCGCCGGCGGACACCGCGGCGGTGATGTCGAGCAGGTGCGGTCGGGTGAAGTCGTCCGGCACCTCCCGGCCGTGGTCCCCGGCCTCGGTGACCCCGCCGTCCCACTGGCCCAGGTAGTTGAAGCACACCCGGGGCAGCGGCCCGGTCAGGCCGCGGTCGTCGTACCGCAGGGCCTCGTAGCTCAGGCCCTTGTCGGGCACGGCGCGCAACTGCTCCTTCACCGCCTTCAACGCGGTGTCCCACCCGCCGGCGGGGACCTCCAGCGCCACCGGGAACTGGGCGGTGAACCAGCCGACCGTGCGCGAGAGGTCCACGCCGTCGAACAGCTCCTCGCGGCCGTGGCCCTCCAGCGCCACCAGCGCCCGCCCGCCGAACGCCGACGCCAGCGCGGTCAGCAGCACGTCGTTGACCTGCGTCCGGTACGCCTCGGGCACCTCGCGCAGCAGCGCGTCGGTCTCGGCGCGGCTCAGCCGCACGGTGACGTTGCGCGCCGCGCCCGCCCGGGTCGGCACGCGCTCCTCGACCGGCACCGCCGCCCAGTGCGGCAGGGCCGCGTCGAACCCGCCGGCGCGGACGTGCCGGTCCAGCCGCCGCGCCCAGTCGGCGAACGCCGTGGTCTTCGGGCCGAGCGAGCCGCCGGCCAGCAGGGTCTCCAGGTCGGAGACGACGATCCGCCACGACACCGCGTCCACCACGAGGTGGTGCGCGGTCAGGAACAGCCGCCCGCCGGGGCACAGCACGGCGCGCAGCAGCGGGCCGCGCTCCAGGTCCAGGGCGGCGCGGGCCCGTTCGGCCTCGGTGCGCAGGTCGTCGGTGGCGACCCGGAACACCTCGGCGGTCCCGACCTCGGCGACCTCCTGCCGCCACGCGCCGTCCACCCGGCTGAACCGGGTGCGCAGCGCGTCGTGGTGGGCGACGACGGCGTGCACGGCGTCGCGCACCGCGTCCGGGTCGACCTCGCCCAGCTCCACGACCACCGACATGGTGAAGTGCGGCAGGGGGCCGTGCTCGGTGAAGAACCAGCGCTGGATCGGGGTGAGCGGGACGGGCCCGGTGACGACCTCGTGCACCTGACCGGCGTCCTCGGTGACCGCGAGCGCCAGGTCCTCGACCGTCTGCCGCAGGAAGACGTCCTTGGAGGTCAGCGCGAGCCCGGCCCGCCGGGCGCGGGAGACCACCTGCATGGACAGGATCGAGTCGCCGCCCAGCGCGAAGAAGTTGTCGTGCGCGCCGACCCGCGCCACGCCCAGCACCTCGGCCCACACCTCGGCCAGCCGCGCCGCGATGCCGGGGCTGGGCGCCACGTAGTCGGCGCGGTCGGTGAACTCCGGCGCGGGCAGCGCGCGGCGGTCCACCTTGCCGCTGGGCGTCATCGGCAGCTCGTCGAGCGCGACGAACGCCGACGGGACCATGTGCTCGGGCAGCCGGTCCTTCAGCCAGGAGCCGAGGTCCGTTGCCGTACCGACGGTGTAGGCGACCAGGCGGGCGTGGCCGTTGTGCTCGCGGACCGCCGCGGCGGCGTGCCGCACGCCGGGGTGGGCCAGCAGCGCCGACTCCACCTCGCCCAGCTCGATGCGGAACCCGCGGATCTTGACCTGGTCGTCGGTCCGACCGAGGTACTCCAACCCGTCGGGCGTCCACCGCACCCGGTCGCCGGTGCGGTACATCCGGGAGCCGGGCGCGCCGTGCGGGTCGGCCAGGAAGCGGGACGCGGTCAGGCCGGGCCGGTTGAGGTAGCCGCGGGCCACCTGCGCGCCGGCGACGTACAGCTCACCGGGCACGCCGGTGGGCACCGGCCGGAGGTCGTCGTCCAGCACCCGCGCGACCAGGTTGGCCAGCGGTTCGCCGATGACCGGCCGGTCGCCCGCGACGAGGCAGGACACCGCGTCCACGGTCGTCTCGGTGGGGCCGTAGAAGTTGTACGCGGCGGTGTCGGCCGCGGCCAGCTCCCGCCACAGCGGTCCGGGCAGCGCCTCGCCGCCGAGCATCAGCACCCTCGGCCGGTGCTCGCCGTCGAGCAGGCCGGCGGGCAGGAGCTGCTGGACGTAGGACGGGGTCAGGTCCAGGAAGTCGACCCGGTGGCGCCGCACGTAGTCGACCAGCGCGGCGGGCTCCAGGCGCACGTCGTCGGTGAGCAGGTGCAGCTCGTGGCCGGCGGCCATGAGCAGCGGGCCCTCCCACGAGGTGTCGAAGGAGAACACCGCGGACAGCGCGACCCGCAGGTGCTCGCGGGCGAAGTCGGTGATGTGGTTGTGCAGCAGGTTCACCAACTGCCGGTGCTCCACGACCACGCCCTTGGGCGTGCCGGTGGAACCCGAGGTGTAGATGGTGTAGGCGGCGGAGTCCGGCCGCACCGGCACGCCGGGGTCGGTGTCCGGGCAGCCGGCCAGGTCGGGCCAGGAGTCCAGCACCAGCGCGGGGTCGGCGTCGCGGAGCAGGAAGTCCACCCGCTCCCGCGGCAGGCCCCGGTCGACCGGCAGGTACACCGCGCCGGCCTTGTGCACGGCCAGGATCGCCACCACCGCGTCGGCCGACCGGGGCAGCACCACGGCCACCACCCGCTCCGGCCCCGCGCCGCGCCCGACCAGCCAGTGCGCCAGCCGGTTGGCCCGCGCGTCCAGCTCGGCGTAGGTGAGCCGGGTTTCGCCGCAGACCAGCGCGGTCGCGTCGGGGGTGCGCGCCGCCTGCGCGGCGAACAGGGCGGGGAACGTGGTGTCCGGCACGTCCAGCACCCGGCCGCGGCCGTCCGGCTCGTCGCCCAGCAGCAGCGGCACGGCGGACAGCGGCCGGGCCGGGTCCGCGGTGACGCCGGCCAGCAACGCCAGCAGGTGGCCCACCATGCGGTCCACAGTGGACGCGTCGAACAGGTCGGTGCTGTACTCGACCGCGCCGCGCAGCACGCCGTCGGAGGCGTCGAACTCGAAGGTCACGTCGCAGGTCGAGGTGAGCTGCGGCAGCTCGACCGGCGTCATCTCCAGGCCCGGCAGCCGGGGCGGCTCGCCGCCCGCGTTCTGGAGCAGCACCATCGCGTCGAACAGCGGGTTGCGGCTCGGGTCGCGCTCGGGGCGCACCGCGTCCACCACGCGCTCGAACGGCACGTCCTGGTGGGCGAACGCCTCCCGGGTGGTCTCCCGGACCGCCGCCAGCAGCTCGTCGAACGACCGGTCCAGGTCCACAGTGGACCGCAGCACCACGGTGTTGACGAACAGGCCGACCACGTCGTCCAGCTCGGCCCGGCCGCGACCGGACACCGCCGTGCCCACCGCGACGTCGTCCTGGCCGCTGTAGCGCGCCAGCAGCGCCTGGCAGGCCGCCACCAGCGCGGTGAACAGGGTGTCGCCGCGCTCGCGCACCAGCTCGCCCAGCGCGGTCGCGACGTCCCCGGGCACGGTGAACTCGCGCACCGCGCCCGCCGTGCCGCGCACCGCGGCCCGCGGCCGGTCGGTGGGCAGCTCCAGCGGCGGCACCCCGGCCAGCTTCCCGGCCCAGTAGTCGACCGGCGGGTCCTGCCGCCACGCCGCGTAGTCCACGTACTGCACGGCCGGCGGCGGCAGCTCCTCGCCCGCGTACAGCGCCGCCAGGTCGCGCAGCAGCACGCCCGAGGACCAGCCGTCGGTGACGATGTGGTGCACCGCCAGGGCGAACACGTGCTCGTCCTCGCCGTCGCGCACCAGCCGCGCCCGCAGCAGCGGCCCGCGCTCCAGGTCGAACGGCGTGCCCGCCTCCTCGCGCAGCACCGCGCCCCACGGGGTGTCCTCCACCGCCAGCGGTACCGCGAACGGCTCGTGCACGACCTGCACGCCCTCGGCGAAGGTGGTGCGCAGCGACTCGTGCCGCGCGACCAGCCCGTCCAGCGCCCGGCGCAGCGCCGGCACGTCCAGCGGCCCGCGCAGCCGCCACGCCGCCAGCGTCACGTACTCCGTGCCGCCCGGCTCGAAGCGGTCCAGGAACCACAGCCGCCGCTGGGCGGGCGACTGCGGGTGGACGCCATCGCGCGGGATCACCGGGATGGCGTCCACCACCTCCTCGCCGGAGATCGCGGTGGCGAGCCCGGACACCGTGGGGTTCTCGAACAGCGCGCGCGGCGACAGCTGCACGCCGAACTCCTCGCGCAGGCGCGAGGTGACGCGGATGCTGATGATCGAGTCGCCGCCGAGGGTGAAGAAGTCGTCGTGCGCGCCGACCCGGTCCACGCCCAGCACGTCGGCCCAGATGGCGGCGACGGCGCGTTCGGCGGCGGTGCGCGGTGCGACGTACTCGTGCTCGCGGGTCGGCCCGGGGTCGGGCAGCGCCCGGCGGTCCACCTTGCCGTTGCGGCTCAGCGGCAGCTCGTCGAGCGCCACGAACGCGGCCGGGACCATGTAGTCGGGCAGCTCGCGCCCGGCCAGCCCGCGCAGCTCCGCCACGTCGACCGAGCCGGGCACCACGTAGGCGACCAGCCGCTTGGCGCCCCGCTCGTCCTGGCGGGGCACCACCACGGCCTCGGCCACCGCCGGGTGCCCGGCGAGCACGGCCTCGACCTCGCCCAGCTCGACCCGGAAGCCGCGGATCTTGACCTGGTCGTCGGCGCGGCCGACGAACGCCAGCTCGCCGCCCGCGGTCCAGCGCACCAGGTCGCCGGTGCGGTACATGCGCCCGCCCGGCTCGCCGAACGGGTTCGCCACGAAGCGGGACGCGGTCAGGCCGGGCCGGTCGGCGTAGCCGCGGGCCAGGCCGGTGCCCGCGACGAACAGCTCGCCGACCACGCCCGGCGGCACCGGCCGCAGGTCGCCGTCGAGCACGTAGGCGCGCATCCCGTCCAGCGGGGTGCCGATCGGCACCGGGTCGGGCACCGGCGCGTCCGCGGTGAGCACCCGCCGGGAGGCGAACGTGGTGGTCTCGGTGGGGCCGTAGCCGTCCACGACCACGATCCCGGGGCAGGCGGCCAGCACCCGGCGCACCGCCGCGGCGGGCACCACGTCACCGCCGGTCCACACCTCGCGCACGCCCGCCAGGCAGGCCGGGTCGTCCTGCGCCACGGCGCGGAACAGGCCCGCGGTCAGCCACAGGGCGGTCACGCCGCCGTCGGCCACGACCCGGCGCAGCCCCGCCGCGTCCAGGTCGTCGGGCGGGGCGACCACCACCGCGCCACCGCGCAGCAGCGGCACCCACAGCTCGTAGGTGGAGGCGTCGAACGCGGTCGGCGAGTGCAGCAGGACCCGCTCGTGGCCGCGGTCGAAGGCGCGGTCGAACGCCAGGCCGACCACGTCGCGCTGCCGCACCGCCACGCCCTTGGGCACACCGGTCGAGCCGGAGGTGTGCATGACGTAGGCCAGGTTGTCCGGGTGCACCACGACCCCGGGGTCGCCGGCCGGCTCGTCGGGCTCGGCCCCGAGCAGCACCACCGGCCCGTCGTGGACCTCGCGGGCCACGTCCGCCCACCCGGCGTCGGCCAGCAGCACCGCGGCGGCGGTGTCGGCCAGCAGCAGGCGCAGCCGCTCGCGCGGCGCCCGGACGTCCAGCGGCACGTAGGCGCCGCCCGCCTTGGCCACCGCGAGCACGGCCACCACCAGGTCGGCCGACCTGCCGGCCAGCAGGCCGACCCGGTCGTCCGGGCGGACGCCCAGCCGCACCAGGGCGCGTGCCAGCCGGTTGGCCCGCGCGTCCAGCTCGGCGTAGGTCAGCCCGGTGTCCCCGCACACCACGGCCGGGGCGTGCGGCGCGTTGCGGACCCGCGCGGCGAACGCGGCGGCGATGCCGGTGGCCGGGCCGCCCGCGCCGGTGTCGTTCCAGTCGACCAGGACCGCGCGCAGCTCCTCGTCGGTGGCCATCGGCAGGGCGCGCACCGGCCGGTCGGCGTCCTCGGCGACGCCGCGCAGCAGCACCGCCAGGTGGGTGGCCAGCCGCCGCGCGGTGGCCTCGTCGACCAGGTCGGGGTCGTGCAGCAGCCGGGCGCCGAGGCGGTCGGTGAGGTGCGCGACGAGGGTGAGGGCGAAGTTGGTGCCCTCCTCGGCGTCCACCTCGGCCACGCGCACGCCGGTGGTCTCGGTGACCTCGCTCAGCGGGTAGTTCTCGAACACCACCGCGCTGTCGAACAGCCGCGTGCCCGCCCACTGCCGCACCTGCGCCAGCGACACGAAGTCGAACCGCCGGGACTCGCTCTGGTCGGCCTGGAGCGCCCGCAGCCACTCGGCCGCGGGTGCGTCGCCGTCCACCAGCACCCTGGTGGGCACGGTGTTGATGAGCATGCCGATCATCGACTCGACGCCGGGCAGCTCGGCCGGGCGGCCGGACACCGTGCTGCCGAACACCACGTCCCGCTCACCCGAGTGGCGGGACAGCAGCAGCGCCCACAGGCCCTGCACCACGGTGTTCACCGTCAGGCCGTGGCGGCGCGCGGTGTCGCGCAGCGCCGCCGACTCCTCGGCGGTCAGCGCCAGCCGGACCACGCCGGTGCGCCGTGCCCGGTGCTCCCCGGTGGGCAGCCGGTCGAACGGCAGCGGCGTCGGGCCCGCCACGCCGGCCAGCACCGACCGCCAGTGCGCCTCCGCCTCGGCCGGGTCCTGCCCGGCGAGCCAGCCCAGGTAGTCGCGGAACGGCCGGCGGGCGGGCAGCTCGGGCGCGTCACCGGCGGTGGTCGCGCGGTAGACCTCCAGCACCTCGGCGAAGACCTGGGCGGTGCTCCAGCCGTCCAGCAGCACGTGGTGCGAGGTCCACACGACCTCGACCCGGTCGCCGCCCAGCGGGGTGACGCCCACCCGCATCAGCGGCGCCGTCGCCAGGTCGAACCGGTCGGGCACCTCGTCGGCGCGGGTCACCGGCAGCTCGACGCGCCGGCGCACCACCTGCACGGGCTCGTCCACGCCCTCCCAGACCACGGCGGTGCGCAGCACGGGCGTGCGGTCCACGACCCGCTGCCACGCCGCGGCCAGCGCGGCCGGGTCGGTCACGCCGTCGAGCACGATCCGCGTCCGGTCCACGTACGCGCCGGGCTCGACCAGGCTGTGGAACACCATGCCCGCCTGGAGCGGGGTGAGCGGGTAGACGTCCTCCACGTCCGGCCCGGCGATCCGGTCGACCTGCTCCTGGGTCAGCCGCGCCAGCGGGAAGTCGCTGGGCGTGTGCCCGCCGACGCCCGGCTGCGCGCAGTGCGCCACGATCTCGCGCAGGCCGTCGAGCACCCGGTCCGCGAGCCGCCGCACGGTCGCCTCGTCGTGCAGGTCCGCCGAGTAGTGCCAGGTCAGCTCCAGCTCGCCGCGCTCGACCAGGCCGGTGACCTCCAGCAGGTGGTCGCGGGTCGCTCCGGGGTCGACGTCCGAGCCGACCTCGCGCCGGGCCCGGTAGAAGCCGCCGTCGGCCACGTCGAACCGGCCGTGGTAGTTGAACGAGATCCCGGGCAGGCGACCGCCGCCCAAAGCCTCGAAGCTCAGGCCCCTGTGCGGTACCGCGCGCAGGGTCTCCTTGACCGACTTCAGCGTGTCGCCCCAGTCGCCGCGCGGTCGCAGCACCACCGGGAACTGGGTGGTGAACCAGCCGACCGCGCGCGAGAGGTCCACGCCGTCCAGCAGCTCCTCGCGGCCGTGGCCCTCCAGCGCCACGCCCACCGCGTCCCGCCCGGTCCACTCGGCCAGCGCCCGGCCCAGCGCGCTGAGCAGCACGTCGTTGACCTGCGTCCGGTACACCGGGGGCACGGCGGTCAGCAGCGCCCCGGTGGTCTCGCGGTCCAGCCGCACCGACACCGCGCGGGTCGAGCCGGCCGTGTTCGCGCCGTCCCGGTCCACCGGCAGCGGCGCCGGTTCGGGCAGCGCGTCCCAGTGCGCCCGCGCGTCGTCGAGCGCGCCGGAGCGGACGTGCTCGTCGAGCCGGTGCGCCCACTGCGGGAACTGCGTGCCCACCGGCTCCAGCGGCAGGCCGCGGTAGGCCCGCTCCAGGTCGGCGAGCAGCACCCGCCACGACACGCCGTCCACGACCAGGTGGTGCGCGACCAGCAGCAGCTCGGGCCGCTCGCCCGGGAGGAACACCGCGCGCAGCAGCGGCCCGGTGGTGACGTCCAGGCTCCGCTGCACGTCGTGCGCGACGGCCTCGGCGTCGGCGTCGTGCTCGACGCGGAACACCTCGCCGGGTTCGGGCGAGACCTCCTGGACCCACCGGCCGTCGACCTCGCGGAACCGCAGGCGCAACGCCTCGTGGTGCCCGACCGCGGTGCGCACGGCGGCGCCCAGCGCCTCGGCGTCCACGCCCGGCTCCAGCTCCAGCAGCAGCGTCATGGTGTAGTGCGGCAGGGGGCCGTGCCCGGCGAAGAACCAGCGCTGGATCGGGGTCAGCGGCGCGGGCCCGGTGAACACCCGCTCCGGTCCGGTGTCGGCCGCGGTGGTCACCACCAGCGCCAGCTCGGCGATCGTCTGGTGGCGGAACACGTCGCGCGAGGTCAGCCGCAGCCCGGCCTGCCTGGCCCGGGACACGAGCTGGATGGACAGGATCGAGTCGCCGCCCACCGCGAAGAAGTTGTCCTCCACGCCGATCCGCTCCGCGCCCAGCACCTCGGCCCAGATCCGGGCCAGCTCGGCCTCGACCGGGGTGCGCGGCGCGACGAACTCGCCGTCGCCGACGACCTCCGGCGCGGGCAGCGCGGCCTTGTCCAGCTTGCCGTTGGGCGTGAGGGGGATGCGGTCCAGCGCCACGAACGCCGACGGCACCTGGTACTCGGGCAGCGAGCGGCGCAGGTGGGCGCGCAGGTCCACCGGCCCGTCGGCGACCACGTAGGCGACCAGCCGGGTGTGGCCCTGGTCGGTGCGGGCGACCACGGCCGCCTCGCGCGCGGCCGGGTGCGCCAGGATCGCGGCCTCCACCTCGCCGGGCTCGATGCGGTAGCCGCGGATCTTCACCTGGTCGTCGGCGCGACCCAGGTACTCCAGGGTCCCGTCGGCCAGCCAGCGCACCCGGTCGCCGGTGCGGTACATCCGCGTGCCGGGCTCGCCGTGCGGGTCGGCCAGGAAGCGGGACGCGGTCAGGCCGGGTCGGTTGAGGTAGCCGCGCGCGACCTGGGGGCCGGCGATGAACAGCTCGCCGGGCACGCCCACCGGCACCGGCCGCAGCCCCTCGTCCAGCACCCGGGCGGTCAGGTTGGCCACCGGGCGGCCGATCACCGGCCGGTCGCCGGACACGGGCGTGGTCACCGCGTCGACGGTGGCCTCGGTGGGGCCGTAGAAGTTGTAGGCGCGCACGTCGGTCCGGCCCGCCAGCTCCCGCCACAGCGCCGCGCCCAGCGCCTCGCCGCCCAGGGACAGCACCTCCGGCACGTGGTCGCCGGACAGCAGCCCCGCCGGCAGCAGCTGCTGCGCGTAGGACGGGGTGAGGTCCATGAAGTCGATCCGGTGCTCCCGGACGTAGGCCACCAGGGCGTCCGGCTCCAGCCGCACCTCGTCGGTGATGACGTGCAGCTCGTGCCCGTCCGCCATCAGCAGCGGGCCCTCCCACGAGGTGTCGAAGGAGAACACCGCGGTCAGCGCGACCCTCATGCGGCCGCGGACGAAGTCGGTGACGTGGTTGCGGAAGAGGTTCACCAGTTGCCGGTGCTCGACCACGACGCCCTTGGGCAGGCCGGTGGAACCGGAGGTGTAGATCACGTAGGCCGCGTTGCCCGGCCCGAACGCCACCTCGGGTCTCGTGTCGGCGCACGCCGAGGTGTCGACCGGCTCGTCGATGACCAGCACCGCGCCGGAGTCGCCGAGCAGGTGCGCGCGGCGCGCCTCGGGCAGGCCGGGGTCGACGGGCAGGTAGACCGCGCCCGCCTTCATGATGCCCAGGACGGCGACGACGGACTCCGCGCCGCGCGGCAGCGACAGCGCCACCACCTGCTCGGGCCGCACGCCGCGCGCCACCAGGTGGTGGGCCAGCCGGTTGGCCCGCGCGTCCAGTTCGGCGAAGGTGAGCCGCTCCGGCCCGCACACCAGCGCGGTCGCGTCGGGGGTGCGCCGGACCTGGGCCTCGAACAGCCCGGGGAACGTGGTCGCGGGCACCTCCACCACGCGGCCGCGCCCGTCGGGCTCGTCGCCGAGCAGCAGCGGCACCTCGCCCACCGGCCGGTGCGGGTCGGCGGTGACGCCGTCGAGCAGGGCCACCAGGTGCCTGCCCAGCCGGTCGACGGTGCCCGCGTCGAACAGGTCGGTGCTGTACTCGACCGAGACGTGCAGGCCGTCGTCGGTCGCGGTGAAGTCGATGCTCAGGTCGAGGATGGCCTGGTCGCGGGTCAGCGGGTACTCCTCGACCCGCAGGCCCGGCAGCTCCGGCAGGGCGCGCCCGGCGTTCTGCAGCGCCACCATCACGTCGAACAGCGGGTTGCGGCTCGGGTCGCGGGTCGCGCCCACGGCCTCCACCACCCGGTCGAACGGCACCTCGTCGTGCGCGAACGCGTCCAGCGCGGTGCGGTTGACCTCGGCCAGCAGCTCGGTGAACGACCGAGAGTGGTCCACAGTGGACCGGACGACCACGGTGCCGACCAGGAAGCCGACCACGCCGGCCAGCTCGGGCCGGTTGCGGCCGCTGGTGACCGTGCCGACCGCGATGTCGTCCTGCCCGGTGTAGCGGGCCAGCAGCAGCTGGCAAGCCGCCATGAGGGTGGTGAACAGCGTGGTCTCGTTGTCCCGGGCCAGGTCCGCCAGCCGCGCGGCCAGGTCGCGGTGCACGGTGAACTCGTGCATGGCGCCCGCCGTGGTGCGCTCGGCCGGGCGCGGCCGGTCGGTGGGCAGCTCCAGCGGCACCACGCCGGCGAGCCGGTCCCGCCAGTAGGCGGTGTCCACCGGCCGGTCCTGCTGCCAGACGGCGTAGTCGGCGTACTGCAACGGCGGGGGCGGCAGCTCCTCGCCCCGGTACAGCGCGCCCAGCTCCTCGGCCAGCAGCCCGGTGGACCAGCCGTCCACCACGATGTGGTGCGTGGTCAGCAGGAGCACGTGCTCGTCCCGGGCCTCCTGGCGCAGCGCGGCCCGGAACAGCGGGCCGCGCCGCAGGTCGAACGGCCGGTCCAGCTCGGCGCGCAGGTCGTCCACGGGCACCAGGTCCAGGGCCGCGTCGTCGTGCACGATTTGCACGGGGCGGCCGTCGACCTCGTCGAACGTGGTGCGCAGCGACTCGTGCCTGCGCACCAGGCCGCGCAGCGCGGCGGTGAGCCGGTCCACGTCGAGCGCGCCGGTGAGCCGCAGCGCCAGCGCGCTGGTGTACTCGGTGCTGTCGGGCTGGAACTGCGCCAGGAACCACAGGCGCTGCTGGCCCGCGGACAGCGGCAGCGGCCGGTCGCGCGGCGCGGGCGGGATGGTGTCGGCGCGCGGCGCGGGCGCGACCTTGCCCGCGAGCCGCTGGCGCAGCTTCTCCCGCAGGTGCGCGGGCAGCGCGGAGATCCGGTCGTCCTTGGACGTGGTCATCTTGGGGGTCACGCCTCCGTGTCCGCGAGGGCTTCGAGGTCCGCCAGCACCAGCTCCTCGACCAGTTCGGCGAGGGCGGCGACGGTGCGGGCGGTGAGGACGTCACGCGGCGAGAGGTCGACGTCGAACGTCGCCTTGGTCCGGGACGTGATGCGCAGGCTGAGGATGGAGTCGCCGCCGAGGGCGAAGAAGCTGTCGGCCACGCCGACCCGCTCGACCCCGAGCACGTCGGCCCAGATGTCGGCGATGGCCGCCTCGGTCTCGGTGCGCGGCGCGACGTACTCGGTGGAGGTGACCGCGTCGCGCTCGGGCGCGGGGAGCGCGACGCGGTCCAGCTTGCCGTTCGCGGTCAACGGCAGGCCATCCAGTGCGACGAACGCCGCCGGGACCATGTGGTCGGGCAGGACCCTGGCCGTGTGGTCGCGCAACTCCGATGCCGCAGTCGGCTTGTCCGGCACGTAGTACGCCACCAAGCGGTGCTCGTTCGCCACTACAACGACCTGGGAGACGTTGGGATGCGCCCTCAGGGCAGCTTCCACCTCGCCCAGTTCGACCCGGAACCCGCGGATCTTGACCTGCTGGTCCGCTCGGCCCAGGTAATCCAGCTTCCCGTCCACCCAACGGGCCAGGTCGCCGCTGCGGTACATGCGGGAGCCGGGTGCGCCGAACGGGTCGGCGACGAAGCGGGACGCGGTCAACCCTGGCCGGTTGAGGTAACCGCGCGCCAGGCCCGCACCCGCCACGTGCATCTCGCCGACCACGCCGGGCGGCACCGGTTTCAGGTCCTCGTCGAGGACGTAGACGCGCAGGTCGGGGATCGGCACGCCGATCGTGCCGTCGGCGTGGGTCCAGGTGACGTGCACGGTGGTCTCGGTGATCCCGTACATGTTGATCAACGCGCCCCGGCCGCGCCACGCGTCGAGCTTGCGCACGTCCAGCGCCTCGCCGCCGAAGATCACGTACCGCACCGGCAGGTCGGGTTCCTCCGCGATGAGCTGGTAGAACGCCGACGGGGTCTGGTTGAGCACGGTGACCCGCTCGTCGTGCAGCAGGCGGGCGAAGTCCTTCGGGGACCGGGAGACCTCGAACGGCACGACGACCAGCCGCCCGCCGTGCAGCAGCGGTCCCCACAGCTCCCAGACGGAGAAGTCGAAGGCGTAGCTGTGGAACAGCGTCCACACGTCGTCCGGGCCGAAGCCGAACCAGTGGTCCGTCCGGGTGAACAGGCGCACCACGTTGGCGTGCGGGACGACCACGCCCTTGGGCTTTCCGGTCGAACCGGAGGTGTAGATCACGTAGGCCGCGTTGTCCGGCCGCACCGGCACGTCCGGCGCGGTGGTCGGCAGCCCGGTCAGGTCCGGCAGCGCGTCCAGGGTGAGCACCGGTCGGGCGTCGTCGATCACGTAGGCGACGCGGTCGGCCGGGTAGTCGGGGTCGATCGGCAGGTAGGCGGCGCCGGACTTGAGCACGCCCAGCACCGCGACGACGAGGTCGAGCGAGCGCGGGAACTTCAGCGCCACCAGGGTTTCCGGTCCGGCGCCTGCTCGCGTGAGGTGGTGGGCGAGGCGGTTGGCGCGCTCGTCGAGTTCCCGGTAGGTCAGCGACTCGCCCCGGCAGGTCACCGCGACGGCGTCGGGCGTGCGCGCGGCCTGCGCGGCGAACAGCGACGGGATGGTGTCGTCCACGGCGCCGTCCTCGGTGCCGTTCCAGTCGACGAGCACCTGGCGCACCTCGTCCTCGGACAGCCACGGCACCTCGGCCACCGGCCGGTCCGGGTCCGCGACCAGCCCGACCAGCAGGGTGCGCAGCCGCCGCCCGAGCCGCTCGACGGTCGCGGCGTCGAACATGGCCGGCTCGTAGCCCAGCAGGACGCCCAGTCGCTCCTCCGGGTAGACCGTGGCGCTGAGGGGGAAGCTGGTGGTCTCCACCGCGGACAGCTCGCGCAGGCCCATGCCCTCGGCCAGGTCGGCCGGGTAGTTCTCGAACACCACGACGCTGTCGAACAGGTTCGCGCCCGGCTCGACGCCGCTCCACGCCTGGAGCCTGGTCAGCGGCACGTGCTCGAACCGGCGCGACTCGACCTGGGCCTCCTGGAGGTCGCGCAGCCAGTCGGCGACCGGCGCGGCGCCGTCCACCCGGACCCGGACGGGCAGGGTGTTGATGAAGATGCCGGTGATGTCGTCGACGTCGGGCAGGTCGGCGGGGCGGCCGGACACCGTGGCGCCGAAGCACACGTCCCGCCGACCGCTGGACCGGGCCAGCAGCAGCGCCCACGCGGCCTGCACGACCGCGCTCGGCGTGACGCGGTGCCGGCGGGCGAACCCGTACAGCCGCTCGGACTCCTCCACCGACAGCTCCACGCGCAGCCGCTGCGACGAGGTGCCGTGCCCGGCCGGGCGGTCCGCGGGCAGCGGCGTGGGCGAGTCGAAGTCGCCCAGCACCCGCCGCCAGTGCGCCTCGGCCGCCGCGTCGTCCTGCCCGGCCAGCCAGGCCGCGTAGTCGCGGAACGGTCGCCGCTCGGGCAGCTCGCCCCGGTTGAGCACGTCGGAGAGCACGTGGAAGACGCTCCAGCCGTCCAGCAGCACGTGGTGGAACGTCCACAGCACCTGCGCGCTGGTGTCGGTCAGCCGGGCCACGGCCAGCCGCATCAGCGGCGGCACGGCCAGGTCGAAGCCGCGCTCGCGGTCGTCGGCCAGCAGCGCGCGCAGCCGCTCGGCGCGGTCGGCCTCGCCGAGCCCGCGCCAGTCCAGCAGGGTGATCGGCAGCTCGACGTGCTCGTGCACGACCTGCAGCGGCTCGGCCACGCCCTCCCACAGCACGCTCGACCGCAGCACCGGGGTCCGGTCGACCACCCGCTGCCAGGCGCGGGCGAACTCCGCCGGGTCGGTCACCCCGTCCACCACGAACGTGGTCTGCTGGAAGTAGACGCCCTTCTCGCCCAGGCCGTGGAACACCATGCCGGCCTGCATCGGGGTCAGCGGGTAGGCGTCCTCGCCGTCGATCAGGTCCACCTGGGCCTGGGTGAGCCGCGCCAGCGGGAAGTCGCTGGGCGTGCGGCCGCCCGCGCCGGGCAGCGCGCAGTGCGCCGCGATGCCGCGCAGCGCGGCGGCGAACCCGTCGGCCAGGCCGCGCACGGTCGCCTCGTCGTGGACCTGGTCGCTGTAGTGGAAGGTGAACTCCAGCTCGTCGCCGCGGACCTGGCCGACCACGTCGAGCAGGTGCGGGCGCGGCGCGGCCGGGTCGGCGGACAGCTCCAGGTCCCGCTGGTCGTCGGCGAACCGGCCCAGGTAGTTGAAGCTCACCCGCGGGTCGCACGCCGGCGCAGTGCGGGCCAGGTGGCGCAGCGCGCCGTAGCCGATGCCGCGCCGGGGCACCGCGCGCAGCTGCTCCTTGACCGACTTCAGCGCCGTGCCCCAGTCCGGCCCGGCCGGGATGTCGAGGGCCACCGGGAAGACGGTGGTGAACCAGCCGACCGTGCGGGACAGGTCCACGTCGGCGAACAGCTCCTCGCGGCCGTGGCCCTCCAGGTCGACCAGCACCCGGTCGCGGCCGGTCCAGTCGGCCAGCGCCCGGCCCAGCGCGGTCAGCAGCACGTCGTTGACCTGCGTCCGGTACACCGGCGGCACGTCGCGCAGCAGCGCCCGGGTCTCCTCGGCGCCGAACCGCACGGTGACGCCGCGCTGCGAGCCGACGGTGTTGGGGCCGTGCCGGTCGCACGGGACGGTGGTCGGGGTCGCCGCCACCTCCCGCCAGTGCGCCAGCTCGTCGTCGAAGCCGCTCGTGGCGAGCTCGGCGAGCCGGACCGCCCAGTCCCGGAAGGACGTCGTCTTGCGCCCGAGGTGGACGGGTTGGCCGGTGCGCGCCTGCCGGTGCGCGGTGACCAGGTCCTCCACCAGCACGCGCCAGGACACGCCGTCGACCACCAGGTGGTGCGCGGTCAGCCGGACCGACCGGTCGTCCAGCACCTCGGCGCGCAGCAGCGGGCCCGCGGTGAGGTCGAAGCGGTCGAGGTCGAGCGGGTCGGCGTCGGTGACCGGGCCGACGACCTGGCGGTCGCCCGAGAACCGGGTGCGCAGCGCGTCGTGGTGGGTCACCAGCGCCTTGAGCGCGGTGCGCAGCGCGGCCGCGTCCAGGTCGTCCAGGTCGACCACGACGGACTGGTCGAAGTGCTCGGGCCGCACGGTGTGGTGGTGCAGGAACCAGCGCTGGATCGGGGTGAGCGGCGCGTCGCCGGTGACCGGGCCCTGGTCGGCGGTCGGCGGCAGGTCGCGGGTGACGTGCGGCGCGATCGCGGCGATGGTCTGGTGGGCGAAGATGTCCCGCGAGGTCAGCACCAGGCCGGCGCGGCGGGCCCGGGTGACCACCTGGATGCCCAGGATGGAGTCGCCGCCCAGGGCGAAGAAGTTGTCCCGCACGCCGACCCGCGCGGCGCCCAGCACCTCGGCGAACACGTCGGCCAGCACCGCCTCGACGGGCGTGCGCGGCGCCACGTAGCGGGCCTCGGCGCGCTCCGCGGGCGGCGGGGGCAGGTGGTCGCGGTCGATGCGGGGCAGGCCGACGAACGCCGCGGGCACGGCGTGCGCGGGCAGCACCTGCTCCAGGAACCCGCGCAGCGCGGCCGGGCTGACGGCGGGCGCGGTGTAGGCGACCAGCCGCCGGTCGACCAGGGCGACGGCCGCGTCGACCACGTCGTCGTGCTGCCTCAGCGCCCGCTCGACCTCGGCCGGGTCGACGCGCAGGCCGCGCACGCGGACCGAGTCGTCCTGGGGGAAGTCGAGTTCGGCCAGGCCGCGCAGCGGGCGGTCCGGGTCCTCGACGACCAGGCGCAGCAGGGCCTCCAGGTCGGCGCCCAGGGCCTCGACGGTGGCCGCGTCGAACAGGTCGGTGTTGTGCTCCAGGGTCAGCACCAGCTCGTCGCCGCGCGGCCAGAACTCCACCACCAGGTCGAACCGGGCCACCGGGCGCGGCAGGTCGTGCTCGACCGCGGTCAGCCCGCCGAACCGGCCGTCGCGCAGCAGCGGCTGGTGCAGCGCCACCACGGCCTGCACCAGGGGCGTGCGGCTGGGGTCGGGGTCGGGGCGCAGCTCCTCCACGACCCGGTCGAACGGCACGTCGTCGTGCGCGAACGCCTCCAGCGCCGTGCCGCGCACCTGGTCCAGGAAGGCGGTGAACGGCAGGTCCGGGTCCACCCACGAGCGCAGCACCAGGGTGCGCACGAAGAACCCGACGGTCCGCTCCAGGTCGGCGTGGCCGCGGCCGGAGCCGACCGTGCCCAGGGCGATGTCGCGCTGCCGGCAGCGCGCGGACAGCAGCACCTGCACCGCGGCGGTGAGCGTCATGAACAGGGTGGCGTCGTGGGCGCGGCCGACGCCCGCCAGCCGGCGCACCAGCTCGCGGTCCAGCGGCCGGCGCAGCACCGCGCCCGCGGACGTGCGCAGCGGCGGCCGGGGCCGGTCGGTGGGCAGGTCCAGCGCCTCCACGCCGGCCAGCCGCTCGCGCCACCAGGCCACGTCGCCCTCGGGGTTGCCGCGGTCCCACACCGCGAAGTCCGGGTACTGCACGGGCGGGTCCGCGGGCGTGCCGCCCGCGTACAGCTCCGCCAGCTCGGCCAGCAGCACCTGCACCGACCAGCCGTCGGTGACGATGTGGTGCTGCACCAGGACCAGCAGGTGCTCGTCGGGGCCCAGCGGGACGAGCACGGCCCGGGTCAGCGGCCCGGTGCGCAGGTCGAACGGCTCGGCCAGGCCCAGGTCGTCGGCGGTGGGTTCGCCGGTCGCGGGCAGCACGCGCAGCGGGATGCCGCCGCTGCCCGCGACCACCTGCACCGGCTCGCCGGCCACCACGTCGAAGGTGGTGCGCAGCGCGTCGTGCCGCGCGGCCAGCGCGTCCAGGGCGGCGGCCAGGCGCGGCACGTCCAGCGGCCCGGTGAGCCGCACGCCCACCGCGGTGTTCTGCTCGGCGGTGCCGTCGAGGGAGAACAGCCGCCGCTGGGTGGGCGACAGCGGCAGCGGCTCGTCCCGCGGTACCGCGGGGATCGCCCGGGCGGGGGCCGGGGCGCCGTCGCGCTCGGGCAGCACCCCGGCCAGCCCGGCGACGGTCGGGTGGTCGAACACCGCCCGCACGGGCAGCCCGCCGAGCCGGGCCAGCGCCCGCACGGCCAGGATCGAGTCGCCGCCCAGGGCGAAGAAGTCGTCGTGCGCGCCCACCACCGGCACGCCCAGCACGTCCGACCAGACCTCGGCGACCCGCCGCTCGGCCGGGGTGCGCGGCTCGACGTGGTCGGCGGGCACCTCCCCGACGACCGGCGCGGGCAGCGCGGCGCGGTCCAGCTTGCCGTTGGGGCTCAGCGGGAGCGCTTCCAGCGCCACGAACGCCGAAGGGACCATGTAGTCGGGCAGGGTGGCGGCCACGTGCTCGCGCAGCCCGGCCGTGTCCCCGACGACGTAGGCCACCAGCCGCTTGGGCTCGTCGCGGGCCACCACCACGACCTGCTCGACCGCCGGGTGCCCGCGCAGCAGCGCCTCGACCTCGCCGGGCTCGACCCGGAAGCCGCGGATCTTGACCTGGTGGTCGGCGCGGCCGACGAACTCCAGCTCGCCCCGCGCGTCCCGGCGCACCACGTCGCCGGTGCGGTACATGCGCGCGCCGGGCGCGCCGAACGGGTCGGCCACGAAGCGCTGCGCGGTCAGGCCCGGCCGGCCCAGGTAGCCGCGGGCCAGGCCGACGCCGGTGACGTACAGCTCGCCCTCGTCGGCGGGGTTGAGGTCGTCGTCCAGCACGCGCACCTCGGTGCCCGGGATGGGCCGGCCGATCGGGGGCGTGCCGCCGGGCACCAGCGGTCCGCTCCAGGAGGTGACCACGGTGGACTCGGTCGGCCCGTAGGCGTTGATCATCCGGCGGCCCGGGGCCCACTTCTCCACCAGGTCGGGCGTGCAGGCGTCACCGCCGACGACCAGGGTGTGGAAGGTGGGCAGCGCGACGTCGGGCACGGTCGCCATGGCGACCGGCGGGATGAGCGCGTGGGTCACGCCGAACTCGTTGATCACCTCGGCCAGCTGCTCGCCCAGCAGCGGGCCGGGCGGCGGCACGACCAGCGCCGCGCCCGCGGGCAGGGCCATGCACAGCTCCAGCACCGAGGCGTCGAAGCTGGGGGAGGAGAACTGGAGCACGCGGTCGCCCGGCCGCACGTCGAAGTGCTCGACCTCGGCGGTGGCGAAGGCGGGCAGGCCGCGGTGGGGCACCACCACGCCCTTGGGGCGACCGGTCGAGCCCGAGGTGTAGATGACGTACGCCGGGTCGTCGGGGTGGATGTCCACCTCCGGCGCGGTGGCGGGCTGGTCGGAGGCGTCCAGCGGCCCGTCGAGCACCAGCAGCGGCTTGGCGTCGGCGAGCATGAACGCGATCCGCTCGGCCGGGTAGGCCGGGTCGACGGGCAGGTAGGCCGCACCCGCCTTGAGCACGGCCAGCCGCGCCACCACGATGTCCACCGACCGCGGCATGGCCAGTGCCACCACCCGCTCGCGCCGCGCGCCCTTGGCGATCAGCAGGTGCGCGAGCCGGTTGGCCCGCTCTTCGAGCTCCCGGTAGCCCACCACCCCCTCGGCCGACACGACGGCCGCCGCGTCCGGGGTGCGGGCCGCCTGCGCGGCGATCATGGCCGGCAGGTTTTGGGCGTGCGTCATCGCGAGAAGTGCCTTTCTGGCTCACCGGGCGCGCCTTACCCGGCCGAGTGGGGGTTCAAACGTGATTTTCAGGCCATTTCCGGGACGTGCTTGAGCGCGAGCCGGCCGCCGATCTGGATCCACCGGATGCTGCCGTCTCCGGGATCCCGAAGGAATCGCCCGGTCTGGTTGGTGTCGCCGGTCTCGGAATCCCGCATCGCGAACACCAGGCCGTCGAACAGCGACAGGTCCGCGAACGGCTCGCCGTCCACCGTGAGCGCCAGCCGCTCCCGGTCCACGGCCTGCACCGCGTATTCGACGTCCCCGTTGCGGAAGCGGCCGGTGCAGTCCCGGGGCGGCGGGATGCGGTGGTTCAGGTTGCGCATTCCGTCGTAATCGGCCACCGGGAGGCCGGCCTCGGCGAGTTCCGGGACGAGGTCGCGCCACAGCGCGAAGCCGGTGCTCGCGTTGGTGGTCAGCGCCACCGCGGTGCCGTCGCCGGGGTTGATCCGCAGGTGGCAGGAGGTGCCGTCGGCGGTGCCGTCGTGGCCGACCCAGCGCACCCCGTCCCGCTGGAACAGCGCCAGGCCCAGGCCCCAGCCGTCGGCCATGCCGAACGGCTCGGCGTGCACCGGGGTGCGCATCAGGTCCAGGTCGTGGGGCGCGACCAGGTGCGGCGGGGCGCCGCCGAGCACGCGGCCCAGGGCCACCAGGTCGGTCGCGCTGGCCGCGAGCGCGCCCGCGGGCGCGTCGACCGGGTTCAGCGACTGCCGCAGCGGCACCGCCCGGCCGCGGCTCACGGCGTGGCCGGGGACGACGTCGTCGTTCGCGCCGGGGCCCGCGGTGAACCGCGGTCGGATGCCCAGCGGGCGCAGCAGGACCGCCTCCACCGCCTCCCACCAGGACATCCCGGTCGCCACCTCGATCAGGTGGCCGACCAGGGAGTAGCCGATGTTGGAGTAGGAGAAGTTCTCACCGGGCCGGTGCAGCGGGTCCAGGTCGCGGACCGCCTGCTCCACGTGGCGGCGCAGCGACGTGGTGCGCACGTCCTCGGGATTCGACGGCAGGCCGCCGGTGTGGCTGAGCAGGTGCCGCAGGGTCAGCTCGTCCGCCACCGCGGGCAGGTGGTCCGACAGCGGCGCGTCGAGGTCGAGGTCCCCGTCGGAGACCAGGGCCATCGCGACGGTCGCGGTGAACGTCTTGGTGATGGAGCCGACGGGGACCGCGGCGTCGGCCGGGAGGCCGACCTCGTGGGCCCAGGTCCGGCCGTCGTGGTGCACGGCGAACTGCAGGCCCGGCACGTGGTGGGCACGGGCGAGCGCGGCTAATCGAGACGAGATCCTCTGGGTGTCCATCCTGATCCTCTGAGAATGAGCCAAGGCGGCTGCGGCCCCTACGTTGACTGTTGTTCACAGATCGTCGCGACCGCCGAACGGAGCATTTCAGGAATGTGCTCGGTTATTTTGGTGATCTGTAACGGCGTGTTCGTCGGAGCTGTTACCCGGTTCACTCGATCGGCAGGTTTGGACTCTGGAGTCTCGTAAAGAAGCGCAGTACGCGAGGGTTATTCGCAGTCGCGTGGCAACGCTTGCGGGCGGGCGTAGGCTGCTCTTCCAAGAGACGTGAACTTCATTTCAACCGGCCGGTAAGGCCCGCGAAAAAAATTGTCCCGCCGACCGTAACCCCCGCCGCGACGCGTCGTTTGCGCCTACCGCTCCGTAGCTTCGGGAGCGGGTTGTCGGGCTCGCCGGGCGGGCGGGGCGGTCAGTCGTCGCGCTGGACCGCCAGGTGCAGCGCCTCCATGCGGGCGTCCAGCTCGGCCGCCATGGCGGCGGTGGTGGTCAGCTCGTCGACGAAGCCGGCCGGCACCTGGTCGTCGTACTTGTAGTAGAGCTTGTGCTCCAGCGTGGCCCAGAAGTCCATCGCGATGGTCCGGAGCTGGACCTCGACCTTGACGTGCTCGACCCGGTCGGACAGGAACACCGGGATGCGCACGATCAGGTGCAGGCTGCGGTAGCCGTTGGGCTTGGGCCGCGCGATGTAGTCCTTGGTCTTCAGGATCTCCACGTCGCTCTGCCGCGCCAGCATGTCCCGCACCCGGTAGACGTCGGAGACGAAGGGGCAGACCACCCGCACGCCCGCCACGTCGTCGAGGTGGTCGGCGGCCAGCGACAGGTCGGCGGGCAGGCCCTTGCGCCGGAGCTTGTCCAGGATCGCGTCGGGCCGCTTGACCCGGTGGGTGACGTGCTCGATGGGGTCGTGGCGGTGGACGAGGTCGAACTCCTCGCCGAGGATGCGGAGCTTGGTCATCAGCTCGTCCACGGCGAACTTGTGCACCACGAGAGACCGCCGGAGCAGGTCGTCCGCCACACCGACGTCCATGATCCCAGGATAGCGCCGGTCGGGTCGGGTACGATCCGGGACGTGAACACCCACCGGCACGTGGTCCTGCCGCCGCCGTGCGCCTGATCGGGCGCACCGGCTGACGTTCCTCTTCACGCACCTGCTCGGCGGTGTGCCCGTTCGCGCCCTCGTCCGGCCCTCCCGCGAACGGAGACCTCGTGTCGACCCCTGTACTGCGCGCACGCCCTCGCCCCACCGCCGGTCCGCTGCCGATCCTGGCGGCCTGCCTGCTGTGGGGCACCACCGGTACCGCGAGTTCCTTCGCGCCCGACTCGGCGCCGCCCGCCGCCGTGGGCGCGGCGGGCCTGGTGCTCGGCGGGCTGCTGCTGTTGCTCACCGGGCGCGGCGCGCGTGACGTGCTGCGCGCCGCCGACCCCCGGCTGCTGCTGCTCGGGGCGGTGACCGTGGCGGGCTACGCGCTGGCGTTCTACCCGGCGGTGGCGCGCACCGGGGTGGCGGTGGCCACCACCGTGGCGCTGGCGACCGCGCCGATCGTGCTGGGCGTGCGCGCCCGGCCCCTGCTCACGCTGGTCGCCGTGGCCGGCTGCGCGGTGCTCGTGCTGGGCGGCGGTGAGGCGCACGTCGACCTGGTCGGCGTCGCGCTGGCGCTGGTGGCGGGCCTGTCGTACGCGGCGTACTCGGTGGTGTGCGCCCACCTGATCGGCCTCGGCCACCCGTCCCGGGCGGTGGTGGGCGCGGTGTTCGGCGGTGCGTCGGCGCTGACCGCGCCGGTGCTGGTGGTGCTGGGCACGGGCTGGCTGGCCACCCCGGCGGGCCTGGGCGTGGTCGCGCACCTGGCGCTGTTCACCACGTTCCTGGCCTACCTGCTGTTCGGCCTCGGTCTGCGGCACACCGACGCGGCCACGGCCACCACCCTCACCCTGGCCGAACCCGCCGTCGCGGCGGTGCTGGGCGTGGTGGTGCTGCACGAGCGCCTGCCGCTCGCGTCCTGGCTGGGCATGGCGGTCCTGGCCGTCGCCCTGGCCGCCCTGTCCCGCCCCGCCTGACGAGTCCCCCGTGCCGGTGCCCCCGGCACGGGGTTCAGTCGGTCCGACCGCCGCCGAGGCCGTAGAGGATGCGCTGGATGACCTCGGGGTCCACGTTCGGCTCGTCGCCCATCTGCTCGGCGGCGGGGGAGCGGCGCGGTTCGCGGCGCGGCAGCGGCACGGCCGAGGCGTTCATGCCCGACGGCAGCGGCAGCTCGCACCACGCCAGGTGGCCGCCCGCGGTCAGGTCGACCAGGCCCGCGCGCCCGCCCGCCAGCTCCGGCGGCAGCGCGACGCGGTTGCCCTCGACCTCCACGACCAGGAACGTGCCCGTCAGCCGGAGCCGGACCAGCAGGAAGCCGGGTGCCCGCCGGTCGGCCACCTCGACCGCCGCGCCGACGAGGCGGCGCACGGTCTGGGCGGCCTCGTCCTGCATGGCCCGCAGCCGCCACTCGCCGAGCGAGAAGCGGACGAACATGTCCGCGACGTTCACCGCGGTGGGCAGCGCGACGAGCCGAAGGTCGTCGACCTGTTCGGTCTGGGCGTTCACGCGGGTCCTCCTCGCCTGCTTCCGGCGCGTGCTGCGCCAGATGGTGCCATGACGGCGTCCGTTGTCACCCACGCGGTCTACGACTGTGAGCGGACTGTGTCCGATCTGGCTTCAAGACCTACTACGGGTGCACTTCGGACTCGGTTCACGCGCGGTTGCGGCGGCGAGCGGAACGTACCGTAGTGCCAGTCCGGGTGGAACTACCGAGTCGAGTGACCCCGGGCGGATGAGCGTGAGGCCCGCCGGAACGTCCCGACGGGCCTCACCTGGCGTGGAGTTCTCAGCCCTGCTTGACGGCCTCGACCTCCAGCAGGATGGTGATCTTGTCGCCCACCACGGCGCCCGCCGCGCCGCCGGTCACGCCGAAGTCGCGGCGGTTGATCTCGGTGGAGGCGGAGAAGCCGACGACCTTGGCGCCCTCGAAGCCGTCGCCGAAGCCGTTGATCTCCAGCTCCAGGGTCACCGGCTTGGTGACGCCGTGCAGCGACAGGTCGCCGTCGACGAGGAAGCCCCCGTTGTGGGCGCGCACGCCGGTGGAGGTGAAGGTCAGCTCGGGGTGCTTCTCGACGTCGAGGAAGTCCTCGCCCTTGACGTGGGCGTCACGCTGGCCGTTGCGGGTGTCGATGGACGCCGCGTCGATCTTGGCGGTGACCGAGGACTCCAGCGGGTTCTCGGCGGTGGTGATCGTGCCCTCGAACGTGCCGAAGTGGCCGCGAACCTTGGACACGCCCAGGTGGCGGACCACGAAGGAGACGTCGGAGTGAACCGGGTCGATCGCCCAGGTGCCGGTGAGGTAGCCGGGGATCTCAACCGTCTGCGTGGTCATGTCAGTCCTTCTCGCTTGGTCTGGTTGAACTCTCAACAGAACATAGCGCATCCTGGTTGAGTGTTCAACAACGGACGTATGATGGACGGCATGAGCGGAGTGCGGTGGTTGAACGCCGAGGAGCAGCGGGTGTGGCGCGCCTTCATGACCGCCGTGACGAAGTTCAGCGAGCACCTGGACCGGCAGTTGCAGCGGGACTCCGGGATGCCCATGGCGTACTACGAGATCCTGGTCGCCCTGTCCGAGGCCGAGGGGCGGGCGATGCGGATGAGCGAGCTGGCGGCGGTGTGCCACTCCTCGCGGTCGCGGCTGTCGCACGCGGTGGCGCGGTTGGAGAAGGAGGGGTGGGTGGCGCGGCGCGCCTGCCCGTCGGACCGGCGGGGGTCGATCGCGGAGTTGACGGAGGAGGGGTTCGCCGTGCTGGAGGCGGCGGCGCCCGGGCACGTGACGGCGGTGCGGGAGCACTTGTTCGACGTGTTGAGCGGGGAGCAGTTGCGGGTGTTGGCGGAGATCAGCCGGGCGATCGACTCGGGGTTGACGGTGGAGTGCGCCAAGGCTCGGGAGGAGTTGGCCGAGCTGTAGGGCGGGTGCCGGCGCTGCCTCGCTCGACCCCCCGGCCTGCCCCGCCGCGCGCTGCCCGCCGCCCTGCCCCGCTCGACCCCCGGCCTGCCCGCCGCCCTCGCCCGCCGCCTCGCGCCGCGCCAGGCCGCGCCAGGCCGCGCCGGGCCGAGCCAGGCCAGGCCGAGCCAGGCCGCGCCGAGCCAAGCCGCGCCGGGCCAGGCCGCGCCGAGCCGGACCGGGCTGCCCTGCCGGCCGCCTCGCCCGCCGCCTTCGCGTCGGGCCGGGCCGGGCTGTTCCGCGCCGCGCCGGGCCGGGCTGTTCCGCGCCGAGCTGGGCCGCGCCGCGCCGCGCCGGGCGGAGCCGGGCGGAGCCGGGGCAAGCCGAGCCGGACCGGGCCGTCTCGCCCTGCCCCTCCGCCCTGCCCCTCCGCCCCGACCCGCCGTGCCGGACCCAGCCCCACCCCACCTCCGCCGCGTCCCCACACCCCCATCCCACGCGCGGAGGACCCCCGACTTCCACTGTGGACGCATCCGGCCCAGCCGCCGTGGGCCGAGCGGAGCAGGTCTGGTGGTCGGGCGGAAAACGTCACACCCTGCCGTTAGCATGCGCCGGGTGCTGCCCACTCCCGGGACGATCGCCCGCCGCCTGCTGGCCGCCGGCCGACGTGAGTCGGCCAGTGCCGGCGCGGCGGCCTTGGGTCTGCTGCTCCTGGTCGGCGCCGCCCTCGGCGACGGCATCTCCCGCACCGCCGTCGAGGTGTCCGACGGTCTGACCTGGCTCGGTGACGACGAGCGCGGCGAGGTCGTCCAGGTCAACCCCAGCTCCGGGAAGCCGCAGACGCGGCTCCAGGTCAGCGGCGCGGACGCCCAGCTGGAGATCGCCCAGTCCGACGACAAGCTCATCGTCCTGGACCGCCGCACCGGGCAGATCACCGTGGTCGACCTGGCCACGCTCCTCGCGTCCGGCCGCCGCCAGGCGCCGCCCGGGCCGTCGGCCAAGGTGCTGATCGTCGGGGACGCCGTGGTCGTGGTCGACCGGGCCGCCGGGTCGATCCACCGCGCCGACCCGGTGACGCTCGCCGACGCGGGTCCGCCCTGGCTGGCCGGGCAGCCGCTGGCCGACGTGGTGGCGGACGACCAGGGCGTGATCTGGGCCGTCGACCACGGCGGCAACCTGCGGGCCCTGCTCTGGTCCGACGAGGACCGGCGGTTCGTGGAGCGGTCCAACCGCGCGGTGCCCGGTGCCGGGCCGCGCACCGCCCTGGTCCCGCACGCGCGGGGCGTGACGCTGCTCGGGCTGGAGGGCGGCGTGGTGGTGCGCGACGGCACCGGCCGCGACCTGACCGCCGGCACCGCCTCGCTGACCGGCGAGGTGCTGGCCGCGCAGACGAGCCCGCCCGGCCTGGTGCCCGCGTCGGTGCCGGACGCGGGTGCGGTGGTGCTGCTCAGCGGCGACCGCGTGGTCCGGGTCGACATGGGGCAGTTCACCTGCGCCAAGCCCGGCCGGCCCGCCGTGTTCCGCGAGCGCGTGTACGTGCCGTGCCGGGGTTCGGGCAAGGTCGTCGTGCTCGACCGGGACGGGCGGCGCGGCGCGGACGACGTGCGCACCGGCGGTTCCGGCGACCCGGCCCTGGTCTTCGACGACGGCCGGCTGTTCATCAACGCGCCCGGTTCGGACTCGGGCGTCATCGTCGACGCCGACGGGCGCACCCGCAGCGTGGTGGTGCGCAGCCCGGACCTGCCGGTGACCGACCCGGACCGCTCGCCGATGCCCAGCGTGCCCAGCCCGCCGCCGCCGCGCCCGGACCCGCCGGGGCGCGACCAGGACCCGCGCGGCGGCCCGCGGCAGCAGGGCGGCACCGAGACGACGACCACCGCGCCCGTGACGACGCCGAGCGCCGCACCGCGGGACGTGGCGCCCGGCCGGCCCGCCGGGGTGACCGTGGCGCAGCGCGCCAACAACGGCACGTCCGTCGTGCTCGCGGTGAGCTGGAGCGCGGTGACCGGCGGCGCCGAGCCGCTGTCCGGCTACTCGGTGACCGCGACCGGCGGGTTCGCCGGCGGCACCAGTACCACCCAGGTCTCCGGCACGTCGACCGAGCTGACCCTGTCGTGCGCGGGCACCGCTTTTTGCACCACCGGCAAAGTCGACATCGCCGTGGCCGCCTACAACAAGTTCGGCGCGGGCGAGGCGGGCACCGCCTCCTGGACGGTCCGGTCGACCACGACGCAGCCGACCACCACCCAGCCGCCCAGGACGACGCAGCCGCCCGTCACCACGACGACCCAGCCGCCGGTGGTCACCACCACCACGACCACGACGACCCAGCCGCCGCCGACGACCACCACGACCACACCGCCACCGCCCCCGCTGCCGTCGGCGGGTGCCACCGTGATCACCCAGGTCACCGGCAACATGGCCAGCAACCGGCGGACCGTGACCACCGCGCCGCCCGCGGACTGGGCGAGCCACACCGGCCGGTGCGAGGTCGTGAACCTCACCTACGGCTACACCGCCTCGATCCCGTGCTCCGGCGGCTCGGCCACGATCGCGGTCGACCTCGACGTCAATGAAATCGTGGTGCGCGCGTACGCGGCCAACGGCGGCTCGGGGGCGGTCGAGTCGGCCGTGAGGCGCGTGACCATGATCGAGCGGGACCCGGGCTGCGGCGGTCGGATCTGCAACATCCAGAGCGCGCCGGAGGGCAACCGGATGATCGGCGGCGGCATCGGCCTGCTGGCGACCGCGTGGCTGCTGCGCCTGCGCAACCGCCGCGGGCGCACCGAGGACGAGTGAGCGAGGACCAGGGGTGACCACCACAGCGGTGCCGGCGATCGGCGAGGACGAGATCGCGGCCTTCCGCGCCCTGCACGGGCGCCTGGGCGACGCGGTCGAGACGGCGGTGCGCGGCAAGCGCGAGGTGGTCGACCTCGTGCTGGTCTCGCTGTTCGCGGGCGGCCACGTGCTGCTGGAGGACGTGCCGGGCACGGGCAAGACGACCCTGGCCCGGGCGGTGGCCAGTGCGCTGGGCGGGCTGTCGCGGCGCGTGCAGTTCACCCCCGACCTGCTGCCCTCCGACGTCACCGGCACCTCGGTGTACGACCCGCAGACCGGCGAGGTGCGGTTCCGGCCGGGCCCGGTGTTCGCCAACGTCGTGCTCGCCGACGAGATCAACCGCGCCGCGGCCAAGACCCAGTCGGCGCTGCTGGAGGTCATGGAGGAGCGGACCGTCACCGTCGACGGCGTGGCGCACGCGGTGCCCGCGCCGTTCCTCGTGGTCGCCACGCAGAACCCGATCGACCTCGACGGCACCTACCGGCTGCCCGAGGCGCAGCTCGACCGGTTCATGCTGCGCACCTCCATCGGCTACCCGGCACCGGAGCACGAGGTGGACGTGCTGCGGCCCGGCAGCGGCGCGGGCCAGGTCGGCGCGGTGCCGACGGTGAGCAACCCGCACGTGGTCGCCGAGTACGGCCGCCGGCTGGGCGCGCTGCACGTCGCCGACCCGCTGCTGCGCTACATCGGCGACATCGGCACGGCCTCCCGCGCGGACGACCGGCTGCGCCTGGGCGCCAGCACGCGCGGCCTGCGGGCGCTGGTGCGGTGCGTGCAGGTGTACGCCGCGTCGCGGGGCAGGCACTTCGCGGTGCCGGGCGACGTGCAGGCGCTGGCCGTGCCCGTCCTCGCGCACCGGCTGGTGCTCACCCGCGAGGCGCGGTTGGCGGGCACCACCACCGAGGAGGTCCTGGCCGACGTCCTGGCGGGCGTGGCGGTGCCGAGACCGGACGCGCGATGACCCGCGTGCGGCCGACCGCACGCGGGGTCGGCGCGGCGCTGCTGGGCGTGCTGCTGGTGGTCGTCGGGCTGTGGTGGCGCTACCCGGGCGTGACGGGCATGGGCGTCGCGCTCGTGCTGCTCGTCGTCGCGGGGCTGGTGTCGGTGCTGCCCCGGTCGCGGGTCGCGCCCGAGCGGACCGTGCGCCCGCGCACCGTGCAGCGCCTGGGTTCCTGCCGCGGCGTGCTGGAGCTGACCGGCACCAGCAGGCGGTTCCCGGTGGTGCTCGACGCCACCGAGCAGGTGGCGGGCGAGCCCGTCGCCGTCGACGTGCCGCTGCTGCCGCCGGGGCGGCGGGTCGAGGTCGAGTACCCGATCCCCACGCACGCGCGCGGCCTGCTGCGCGTCGGCCCGCTGCTGCTCGGCCGCCGCGGCCTGGCCGGGCTGGCCCGCGCCCGCGCGGTCGTCGGCGACGTGGTCGAGGTGCGCGTGGTGCCGCGCGTGCTGCCCGTGCGCGGCCTGCCCGGCGGGGTGCGGCGCGGGCACGTCGGCGCGGACGAGCGGGTGGAGCGCGGCGGCACCGACCTGGTCGGGCTGCGCGAGTACGTGCCGGGCGACGACCTGCGCCGGCTGCACTGGGCGACGTCCGCGCGCACCGGCACGCTGATGGTGCGGGAGGACGCCGACCCGGCGCGGCCGCACCTGGCGGTGGTGCTCGACGACCACGCCGAGGGGTACCCGGACGCCGCGCGCTTCGAGGACGCCGTCGAGGTGGCCGCGTCGCTGGTGACCGCGGCGATCGCGGAGGGGCACCCGGTGCGGCTGCTGACGTCCTCCGGGGCGGTGGACGTGGAGCTGCCGGCGGGGGCGGTGGAGGCGGACGCGTCGGTGGTGCTGGCGGCCCTGGCGGACCTGGGGGTCGCGGCGGTGGGCGGGGTGCGCTCGGTGCCCGTGCGCGACCTGGACGTGGTGGCCGTGGTGTGCGGGGCCGCGGCGGACCTGTCGGTGCTCGCGCTGGAGGCGGGGCGGGCGTCGGTGGGGGTGGTGCTGGTGGTCGACCCCGCGCCGGACCACCCGGTCGCCGCGGTCGGCTCGGTGCTGGTGCTGCGCGCGGCGACGGCCGAGGGGCTGTTGGACGCGTGGAACGCGGTGGTGTCGCGGTGACGGGCCGGGCGGGGTGTGCCGGGGTGGTGCGCGTTCGCGGGGCGCGTGTCGGGCCGGCGCCCGCTGGGGTGGCGTGCGGCGCGGTGGTGTCGCGGTGATCGCGCGGCTGGGCTGGTCGGCGCTGCTGCTCGTGGTGGCGGCGCTGCACCTGGGCGCCGGGTGGCAGGGCCCGCTGCCGCCGCTGGTGTTCGCGGGTGCGGCGCTGGCGGCGTTCGCGTCCCTGCCGCTGCTGCGGTGGCGGCGGGTGCCGACCGGGCTGGTGGTGTTCTCGCTGCTGGTGCTGGCGGCGGTGGCCGCGTACCTGGTGGCGCGCGGCTCGGCGATCGACTCGACCGACCCGCTGCCGGTGCTGCTGGACCTGGTGCCGCGCCTGCTCACCGCCGCCCGGCCCGCGCCCGCCACGCCGGAGCTGCTGGCGCCCGGCGCGCTGCTGGTGTTCGGGGTGTCCCTGGCGGTGGTGCTGTCCCTGCTGCGCGGCGGCCGGTCGCTGCTCGCGCCGGTCGCCGGCGCGGCCGTGCTCTACACGTGCACGGCGCTGCTGACCGCCGGGCGCGCGGACCGCACCGGGCTGGTCGCGGTCGCGCTGGTGGCGCTGGTCGCGGCCGGCTGGCTGGTGGTCGACCGCCTGGAGGTCGGCGGCCGGGCGCTGCTCGGGCTGCCCGCCGTGCCGGTGGCCGTGGTGGCGGCGGTGGCCCTCGCGCTGCCGTCGGGGCAGGCGTTCGAGCCGCGCGAGCTGGTGGAGCCGCCCGTGGGCGTCCTCGGGGTGACCAGCCCGCTGCCGCAGCTCGCGTCGTGGGCCGGGCTCGGCGACACCGAGCTGTTCCGGGTGAGCGGGCCGGAACGCGCGGTGCGGCTGGTGGCGCTGGCCGACTACTCCGGCGCGGCGTGGCGGGCGGCGTCGCTGTACGGGCCGATCGGCGCGGTCGCGGCACCCGACCTGCCGCCGGGCTCGCGCGTGGTCGAGGAGGAGTTCGAGGTCACCATCGGCGAGCTGCGCGGCAACTGGCTGCCCGCGGTGGGCCGGCCGACGGCGGTCACCCTGGACGGCGCGGTGGTCGACCCGGACTCGGGGTCGCTGGTGCTGCCCGGCGAGCTGCGTCCGGGGCTGCGGTACCGGGTGCGCGGCGTGCTGGACGTGCCGGACGACGACGACCTGCTCGACGCCCGCGTGCCGACCGACGGGCGGGCGCGGCGCTACCTGGAGCTGCCCGGCCTGCCGTACTCGCTGGCCGAGTACGCGCGGCAGGTGGTGCGGCACGCGCGCACGCCCTACGAGCAGGCCGTGGCGATCGAGCAGGTGGTCAAGCAGGGGCGCACGCCCGACGCGCAGGCGCCGGTCGGGTCCTCGTACGCGCGGCTGGAGCGGTTCCTGTTCGGCGCGCCCGGTGAGCCGGGGGCGAACGCGGGGACGGCCGAGCAGTTCGCGTCGGCGTTCGCGGTGCTGGGGCGGGCGGTCGGGCTGCCGACCCGGGTGGTGGTCGGCTTCCAGCCCGTGGCCGGGGTGGTGCGCGGCGGCGACGCCACGGCGTGGCCCGAGGTGTACTTCGAGGGGTGGGGCTGGGTGCCGTTCGACCCGGTGGCCGGCGTGTCGTCGGGCGGGTCGAGCGCGGCGCAGAAGCGCGAGGTGCTGGACCGCCTGGCGTCCATCACGGCGAGCCCGAGCAGCACGCCGCTGTCCGCCCCGCCGCCGCTGGTGGTCCCGTCGAGCCCGGTGGTGGCCGGTGACGCGGTCGTCGGGTCGCGGCGCTGGGTCGGGTACGCGGTGCTCGCGGCGGTGCCGCTGGTGGTGCTGCTGGTGCTGGGGCTGGCGCGGCTCGTGCGGCGGCGGCGGTTGCGGCGGGCCGGGGTGGTCGGTGCCTGGGGGTACGTGCTGGACGGGTTGCTGCTGGCCGGGCTGACGCCGCCGCCGCACCGGACCGCGCCGGACGTCGCCGCGGGGTTGGGTGCGGCGGCGGTGGAGTTGGCGGAGTTGGCCGAGCGGGCGGCTTTCGCGCCTCGGGGGGACCGGGAGTTGGTGGGGGCCGGGGCGGATGGGCCTGTGCGGGCCGCCGGTTCGGTCGGTTCGGTCGGTTCGGGCGCCGGTGAGGCTGCTCCGGCGGCGCGGGCGTGGCGGTTGGCGCGTGAAGTCCGCCGCACCGTGCGCGGCCGGGTTCATTGGCACCGCAAGGTGTTCTGGGCGGTCGACCCGCGCGCCCTCTGGCGTCGCTAGCCGTTGCGGGCGGCGGGGTCCCCCCGCGAGCCGCGGACCGGCACCGTGCGGTGTCGGTGGTCCTCGCCGTCACGGTGAGCGAGGACCACGTGCGCCCCCTCTCCGGCGGAGGCGCATTTTTAGGACGTTCCCGGAGTAAGCCGACGTCGATGCACGCACCTCGGGTGAAATGTGAGTGCCACTCATTCCGCCGAATTGGTGAGCGAGTGGCGGCCTGCTGCCGGGCAGATCATTGCCCAGGCCCGTTGCGCTATTTTTCCGTCCTGCTACGCTGGCGTGCGCTCCACTTTTCGGGAATTCAGGCTCTGTCAATTGGAATACGGGGCGAAAGATGACTTCGGTCGGACATGGCCCAGTTCTGAGCGGGCAGCTGTCGGGTGGTGCGGAAATTTATTTCACCTGGAATTTCACCCATACCGGTCGGGTGCGCAACCTCACGGTTGTGCCTTCCTGCCTGGTGGACGCGTACGGCAGCACCGCGCTGGCGTGGGCGACCGTCAGGTGGCGACTGGAGGAGGAGCGGATAGGGTTCGAGGGTACCGGTCAGACCAAGACGCCCGTCTTCGCGCGGAAGGTGCGGGCGTGGGTGAAGAACGAATCAGGTCAGACCTTGAACTACAGCGTCATCATGTCCTGGGTGGATCCATAGGAAGTGAGGGGTGCGCACATGCGGGCATTTGTCGTGTGTGACGAGCTTGGCCGTATCTCGTCTATAGCGGTGCCTGCGGAGAATTTCGTCGAAGGCGAGGTCGAAGTCGTCGAGGGCGAGTGCGAGCGGGCACGGGGTGCGCGTGTCGTGCAGGTCGAGATCGACCGGGCGGAGCCGCAGGACCTCAGGCGGATCCAACAGGAACTGCGGTTCGACGACCGGACGGGGCGACTCGTCGCCAAGGACGAGCGCCGCCCGCTCGAAGGGGCGTGACCGCGCGGCGGACGTGACCGGTTCCCGGCGACCGGCTCCGACCGCGGCCGTTCAGCCGTTGCGGACGGCGCAGGTCCTGGCCGAGGCGCCGCGTTGCGCGGTGGGGTCCTCCAAGCCGAACGCGAGCACCTGGAAGCAGTACTCGCGGGCGTCCGGGTCCAGGTCCTCCACCAGGTGCGACGTCTCACCGGCGACCACCGTCACCAACGCCTTGGGCTCGGTGCCCGTCACGTCGACCACGACGAACTGCGCGGTGCCCCCGCTCGGGTCGGTCCAGAACAGCTCGATGCGGTCCCCTCGGTCCTCCAGGCGCTTGAGCACCGGCGTGAACCTCGGGTCACCGCCCGCCGGCACACCGGCGGTGGTGGTAGTGGTCGGCGCGGCGGAGGACGTGGTGCTCGGCGCGGTGGTGGTGGTCAGCGCCTCACCGCCGGTCCGGTCGGGCAGGCTCAGCGCCACGCCGACCGCCGCGCCCACCACGAGCGCACCGACCCCCGCCAGCACCCACGGTGTGCGCGACCGCCGGACGGCCGGCGGCGGTTCGGGCAGTTCCACCACCGGTCGCGGCGGCGGGGGCACGACCGGGCGTCCCCGGTCGTGGTGGCGGACGGTCAGGTCGGCCAGGTCCCCGGTCCACGTCCGCGCGGGCTCGGGGGGTTCCTCCACCGCGACGTCCTTGGGCTCGGCCACCGGCCGGGGCCCGAAGTCCGGCAACGCCGTCGGCCCCTCCGGGTACCGCTCCCGCACCTCCCGCCGCACGGCCGCGGTGTGGTCCGGGTCCACTTCGGACTGCGGACTCCGGACCGGCACCGCCGCCAGCGCCGCGCGCAGCGCCGCCGCGTCGGGGAACCGCTCCCCGCGCGACTTGCGCAGGCACCGCAGGATGATCGAGATCAGCTCGACCGGCACGTCCCGCCGCAGCAGCGGGCGCGGCGGGGCCTCGCGCACCCGCCCGAGGTAGCCGATCATCGTGTCGTCGCCCGGCGAGTCCGACGCGAACGGCGGCCGGCCGTCGAGCAGGGTGAACAGGGTCGAGCCGAGCGACCACAGGTCGTCGGTGGGGTCGGGCGCCTGGCCGGACACCATCTGCGGCGCGGCGTGCCGGTAGCTGACCATGTGCAGCGAACCGGTGTGCGCCGCGTCCGCGCCGCGCGCGATGCCGAAGTCCGCCAGCACGTACGAGGTCGGCAGCACCAGGATGTTCTGCGGCTTCACGTCCCGGTGCAGGATGCCCTGCCCGTGCGCGAACGCCAGCGCGTCGGCCACCGCGACCCCGGCCGCGACCACCTCGTGCACCGGCAGCGGCCCGTGCCGCGCGAGCCGGTCGTGCAGCGAACCCAGGTCGTAGTACTCCATCACGATGCACGGCCGCCCGGCGATCACGCCGGTGTCCAGCACGGTCACCACGTGCGGGTGCTGGCGGCCCAGCCGGACGGTGATCTCCAGCTCCCGGCGGAACCGGCTGACCGTCGCCGGGTCGGTCACGTCGAGCACCTTCACCGCGACGTCGCGCCCCAGCCCGTCCTGGCGGGCCCGGTACACCGTGCCCTCGCCGCCGTGCGCGACGAGGCGGAAGTCGCTGTAGCCGGGCAGGGCGATCACGGGGGGCGCGTCCCCGGAGGGCTGGGGCGCCCACGCCAGCAGGTCGTCGGCCTGGTCCACCGCGCGATGGTATCGGCCGGGACCGACGCCGGCCGACGCCTCCGAACGGTCCCCGGGCCGCTGGCCGGAACGGCCCCACGGGCGTTCGTCGCTACGGTGCGCGCACCTGCGCCGGTCTGGTCATCACGGGGCGTGACCGGTGCGTCCGAGCGAGTGGGTTTTTTGGTGAAACCCGTGGTTATCATGCGCAGATGCTCCGACGCACGTACGACGGCCAGGTCTGCTCCATCGCCCGCGCGCTCGAAATCGTCGGCGAGCGGTGGACGTTGCTGATCGTGCGGGACGCCCTGCTCGGCGTCACCCGGTTCGACGGTTTCCTGCGCTGCCTGCCGATCGCCCGGAACGTGCTGAGCGACCGCCTCAACGGCCTGGTGGCCAACAAGGTGCTGGAGCGCGTCCAGTACCAGGACCGGCCGCCGCGCTACGAGTACCTGCTGACCGCCAAGGGGCGGGAGCTGGCGCCCGTGGTGCTGGCGCTGATGGAGTGGGGCGACCGCCACGCGCCGGACGGGACCGAGGTGCCCAGGACCGCGGTGCACGTGGGCTGCGGCGGGGGTGTGGGCGTGGGCCTGACCTGCGACACCTGCGACGGGCCCGTGCCCGCGGCGAAGGTGGCGCTGGGACCCGCGCAGTGAGCGGCGGGTCCCCGCGCCGAACGGGTCAGGCGCGCGTCGGCCTCAGGGCCCGGCCGACCGCCACGACGAGCTTCTGCAGCAGGATCACGACCACGTTCGCCACCACCGCGGCCAAGAAGTCACCCACGTGAACCACCTCCGGCCGAACCGAGGAACTTCCGTCCCGCCACGGTAAGCGGACGCGGTTGACCACCGGCGGGCCCCCGCGTTTCCACGCGATGTCGGTTGGGTGAACTCACGTGCGCGGTCGGCCCGGGTCGGTCGGTCCGGTGGACTTCACGTGCGCGCCGAGGCGGCCAGCGTCGCGACCGCCGCCGCGCCCAGGGCGATCAGCCACAGGTGGGGCAGCAGCGGCCGGCACCCGAGGAAGTGGCTCAGGCCGGGCACCTGGACCGCCACCGCCAGCACCGCCAGCGACCCCACCGCCGCACCCAGCACCAGGGGCGTGCGACCCCGCACCGCGAGGGTCTGCCCGAGCTGCGCGCCGACCAGGGCCACCAGCGCCGCGGTCGACGCCTGCCCCACCGGTCCGGTGCGGCGGGCCAGGCGCCACGCGACCAGGCCCGCGCCGGCCGTGGTGACGGCGCGGACGCGGATCTGCCGGTCGAGCGCTTCGCCCAGCGAGGCGTCGGGGCCCTCGGCGAGCAGGGTCGCGGCGTCGCGGTGGGCGGGCGGCCGGGTCGCCACGGCCATGGCGGGCACCGCGTCGGTGAGCAGGTTGACCAGCAGCAGTTGGCGCACGTTCAGCGCCTCCCGCGCGTCGACCACGCCACCGGCCACGGTGAAGGCGATCTCGCCGAGGTTGCCGCCGAGCAGGATCGACAGGCCGTCCCGCACCGACGCCCACATGGCGCGCCCCTCGACCACCGCGTCGGTGAGGGTTTCGACGCGGTCGTCGGTGATGACGACGTCCGCCGCCTCCCGCGCGGCGGTGGTGGCGTGCTCGCCCAGCGCCACGCCGACCTCGGCGGCGCGGATCGCGGGTGCGTCGTTCGCGCCGTCCCCGGTGACCGCGACGACCCGGCCGCACCGCTGGAACGCGGCCACCACCCTGGCCTTCTGCGCCGGGGTGACCCGGGCGAACACCGCGACGCCCGGCAGCCGCCGGTCCAGCGCGTCGTCGTCGAGGTCGTCCAGCTCGGGGCCGGTCAGGGTGCCGCGGTCGCCCAGGGCGTCGACCTCCTCGGCGATGGCGGTGGCGGTGCCCGGGTGGTCGCCGGTGACCATGACGACGTCGATGCCCGCGCCCCGCAGGGTGCGGACCGCTTCGCGGGCCTTGGGGCGCACGGGGTCGGCCAGCGCCAGCAGGCCCACCAGGCACAAGCCGTTGACGAGGGTGGGGGGCAGTTCGGTGGGGTGGCTGGTGGGGGTTGGTTCGGTGGCGCGCTCGGCAACGGCGAGCAGCCGGTAGCCGCGGGTCGCCAGCCGGTGCACCTCGGCGTCCAGCGCGGCGCGGGCGGCGGTGTCGAGCGGCACCACCCCGTCGTCGCGCCGCCACGTCGCGCACCGGGGCAGCAGCGCCTCCGGCGCCCCCTTCACCGCCAGTGACCAGCCGCCGGAACCCCGCCCCAGCACCGCGTGGTAGCCGCGCGCGGACTCGAACGGCAGCGCGGCCACCGGGTGCCAGTCGCCCCGGTCGACGCCGAGCAGCGCGGCGCCCCCGTGCACGGCGTCGTCGGTCAGCTGCCCGCGCCGCCGGGGTGTCGCGCGCAGCGCGGTGGCCACCACCGGGCGCATCCGGTCGGGCAGGGCGTCGACCCGCGCGTCGGCCAGGCCGTCGGACACGCGGCGCAGCGCGATGCGCCCCAACGTCAGCGTGCCGGTCTTGTCGAAGCACAGCACGTCCACCCGCCCCAGCGCCTCGACGGTCGACGAGTCGCGCACCAGCGCGCCGCGCCGGGACAGCCGCCTGGCCGACGCCAGCTCGGCCGCCGTCGCCACGAACGGCAACCCCTCGGGCACCGCCGCGACCGCCAGCCCGACACCGCGCACCACCGCGGGCCCCAGCGGGCGGCCGCGCAGCACGTCGACGGCGGCCAGCAGCACCCCGGCGCCGACCGACAGCGGGATGGTCACCTCGGTCAGCGCGCGCACCCGTCCGGCGACACCACCCGCGCGGCGCCCACCGGGACGGGGCCGGCCGGTGCGGTTCAGCTCGGTGTCGTCACCGGTGGCCACGACGACGCCCCGCGCCTTGCCCGCACCGACCCACGTGCCCTGGTAGGCCATGCAGCGGCGGTCCGCCACCGCCGCCGCGGGCGAGGGGCCGGCCTGCTTGCGCACCAGCCCCGACTCGCCGGTGAGGCCGGACTCGTCCAGCTCGAACCCGTCGGCGGTCAGCAGCCGGCAGTCCGCGGGTACCACGTCACCGGGCTCCAGGTCCACCACGTCGCCGGGCACCAGCCGGTCGGCGGTCACCCCGGTCACGTGGCCCGCGCGCACCACGCGCGCCCGGACCGCGGTGGAATCGGCCAGCGCCCGCACCGCGTCGGCGGCGCGCACCCGCTGGGCACCGCCCAGCAGGGCGCTGATGCCGATCACGCCCAGGATCAGCACCGCGTCCACCGCCGACCCGACCACGGCGGACAGCCCCGCGCTGACGGCCAGGGCCGGGGTCATCGGGTTGTCCAGCTCCGCGACCGAGGCGCGCAGGAGGTCTTCACGGGGTTCGGCGTGGCGCGGGGTGAGCGCGGCCAGGCGCCGGGCCGCCTCGTCGTCGGTCACGCCCTCGGGGGAGGAGGCCAGCCGGCGCACCACCGAGTCGGCGGGCATGGCGTGCCAGGGGGTGAGGTCGACGGGCACCGGTTCGGGCGCGTGCGCGGCGGCGCGGGCGAGCCAGGCCCCGGTGCCGACGGCCAGCAGCGTGGCGACGCCGACCGGTACGGGGGCGCGGCCCAGCCGGCGGGACGGGGTGGTGGCGGTGAGCAGGGCCGCCGACGCCGCACCCGCCACGGCGAGCCGCGCGACCCGGTCGGCCAGGCGGCGCGCGACCGGTGCCGCGTCCAGCAGGACGCACGCGTCGGTGAGCCGCGGGCACAGCACGTGGGCCTCGGGTGGGAAGGGAGTACTGGGTGAGGTTGGGCTGTCGGGCGGGGCGGGGGTGTCGGGCGGGAAGAGGGCGTTGGGCGGGAAGGGGGCGTTGGGCGGGAAGGGGGCGTTGGGCGGCAAGAGGGTGTCGGACGGGGCAGGGGCGTCGGGCGGGAAGGGGGCGTGGGGTGGGGCTGGGATGCCGTACGGGGCCGGGTTGCCGGGCGAGATTGGGCTGTTGGGCGGGGCGCCGTCGCCCGTCGCCACGCCGATGCCGAGGTCGGCCGCCGCGAGCGCGGCGTGGTCGTCGGCCGTGACCACCGCGACCACGTGGCCTGCCGCCTGCATCGAGCGCACCGCGTCCACCAGCGCACCGGCATCATCGGCAACCGTCCCGCGCGCGGCCAGCGCCTCGGCCAGCGGGTGCGGGCGCAACCCGTCGCCGCGGCACAGCGCCGGGTCGACGAGCGTCGCGTCCACGCGGTCCAGCCGGGCCAGGGCACCCAGGTCGCGGACGTGGATCCCGCGCCGGGCCAGGTGCCTGCTCAGCTCGGTGACGAACACGTCGCGGCCCGCCCTGGCCGGCTTGGGTGCGCACGCGCCCAGCACCGCCGACGCCCGGCGGGGGTTGCCCGACAGGAGCAGGGTTCCGCTCGCCCAGGCCGTGACCAGGGCGCTGACGCGGTCGGCGGTGCGTTCGACCGGGCTGGGTGGCAGGGGAGCCGGGCGGGGCGTGCGCGACGGGGGTTCGGCCACCCGCCGCTGGGCGTTCGCCTCGGCCACCGCGCTCACCGCGCGACACGTGTCGGCCAGCAACCCCAGCGGCCGCTGCGCGAGCGCCTGGGCCACGGCACCCCCGGTGGTGAACAGGTACCGCGCGCGGTCCGCCCCGATCCGGTCCTCGACCACCGCGCGCAACCGGGGCGAACCCTCCACAAAGGACAGCACATCGGCCGCCGACCCCAACGCGCGCGGCACGGGCAGCAGGGTGGTCGTGGCCGCCCAGGCGAAACCGCCCGCCGCCACGCCGGCCTCGATCGCGCCGCGCAGCACCGCCCTCACTCGGGGACCGGTTCGTCCCGGCGCACCGCGCCCCGGCGGGCCGCGCGCCCCGCCACCAGCGTGCCCGCGCCGATCGCCAGCGCCACCGGCCACTCGACCAGCTCGAAGAGCGCCAGCAGCCCCAACCCCGCGAAGTACAGCACCTGCGACGGCGCGACGCCGGGGCCCGTCCGCTCCTCGTCCACCCGGGTCGTCACGACCGCGTTGTTCTTCGGGGCACCCCTGGTGGCCATGGCCGTCCTCCCGTCGCACGTGGGACGTCCCCGATGCTAGGAACCCGCCGACCACCGCCGACAGCGGCCGAACGCCTGATGGGTTCAACAGTCGGCGGCGTCACCCGGAATTCGACGCCCGAAACCGACCACAGTGGACGGATCAGCGCACCCCGCGCGGCCGGAACTGGACGCTGACGCGCGGGCCGACCGCGCCGGCCGCCTTGGGCACCGCGTGCTCCCACGTCCGCTGGCACGAGCCGCCCATGACGATGAGGTCGCCGTGCCCCAGCGCGTACTTCACCGCCGCGCCGCCGCCGCGCGGGCGCAGGGCCAGGGTGCGGGGCGCGCCGACGGACAGGATCGCCACCATGGTGTCGTGCGTGGCCCCTCTGCCGATGGTGTCGCCGTGCCACGCCACGCTGTCCCGGCCGTCGCGGTAGTAGCACAGGCCCGCCGTGCGGAAGGGCTCGCCCAGCTCGTCGCGGTAACGCTCGCTCAGCGCGGCACGCGCCCGCGCCAGCACCGGGTGCGGCAGCGGGGCGTCCTCGTCGTAGAAGCAGAGCAGGCGCGGCACGTCGACCACGCGCTCGTACATCCGCCTGCGCTCGGCGCGCCACGGCACCTCGGCGGCCAGGTGGCGGAACACCTCGTCGGCCCCGGTGAGCCAGGCGGGCAGGACGTCGACCCAGGCGCCGTCGCCCAGGGCGGTGCGGCGGAGGCCGGTCAGGGGCCGCAGCGCGGGGGCCGCGGCGTCGTCGAACAACGACACCTGCATGGGTGCCAGCATAACGCGGGGGTCGAACGCGTGTTCGACCCCGATGGCCGCGAGGAGGTCAGACCTCCGGCTCGGGCTTGCGCCGCCGGCCACCGGTCCGGGCCTGCTTGGCGGGCTCCTCCACCGCGGGCGCGGCCTGGTGCTGGCCGGTGGCCTCGGTGGTCGCCGGCTGGTCGACGAGCAGGATGGCGGCCAGCTCGTCGTAGATCGGTGTGCTGCTCATGGACGTCCCTCTACCCCGTTTGGACGGAAGTTACACGCGTCGTCCGACACGGTCGCGGGCAGGGTCGCCAAAGGTCCGGGGGAGGGGCCCGGCGCCACCGGGCCCCTCCGGCCTACCCCCGGGTCAACCACACGACCCCGCTCGCGGGCAGGTCCAGCACCGCCGAGGCGGGCAGGCCGTCCCAGGGCCGCGCGACGGCCCCCACCTCGCCGTTGACCACGCCCGCGCCGCCGTACTCGGCCCGGTCGGTGTTCAGCACCTCCCGCCACCGCCCCGCGCCGGGCAGGCCCACCCGGTGGCCGGGGTGGGGCACGCCGGCGAAGTTGACCGCGCACACCAGCACCGAGCCGTCGTCGCCGTGCCGTTGGAAGACCAGCACGTTGTTCGCCGCGTCGTCGGCGCGGACCCAGGAGAACCCGTCCGGTGACGCGTCGAGCGAGTGCAGCGCGGGTTCGCCGCGGTAGAGCGCGTTGAGGTGGGTGACCAGCCGCTGGATGCCGCGGTGGTGGTGCGCGCCGTCGCCCTCGGGCGAGAGCAGCCACCACGCCAGGGAGCCGTCGGCGTCCCACTCGCCGGGCTGGCCGAACTCGCAGCCCATGAACAGCAGCTTCTTGCCGGGGTGGGCCCACTGGTAGGCCAGCAGGGCGCGCACGCCGGCCGCGCGGGCGTGGTCGTCGCCGGGCATCCGCCCCCACAGCGAGCCCTTGCCGTGGACCACCTCGTCGTGGGACAGCGGCAGGACGTAGCGCTCGCTCCACGCGTAGCTGGTGGAGTGGGTGATCGCGCCGTGGTGCGCGGCCCGGTGCACGGGGTCGTGGCGCAGGTAGCCCAGCGCGTCGTGCATCCAGCCCATGTTCCACTTGAAGTCGAACCCCAGGCCGTCCGGGCTGGTCACGCCGGGCCAGCTGGTGGACTCCTCGGCGAGCACCAGCGCGCCCGGGCAGCGCCGCGCCACGGCCCCGGTGAGCGCCCGCAGGAACGCCACGGCCTCCAGGTCCTCCCGGCCGCCGTGCTCGTTGGGCAGCCACGCGCCGTCGGGGCGGGAGTAGTCGAGGTAGAGCATGGAGGCGACCGCGTCGACCCGCAGCCCGTCGAAGTGGAACTCGGTGAGCCAGTACAGCGCCGAGCCCAGCAGGAAGCCGCGCACCTGCGGCTTGCCCAGGTCGAACACCAGCGTCCCCCAGTCGGGGTGCTCGCCGCGCCGCGGGTCCGGGTGCTCGTAGAGCGGGGTGCCGTCGAAGCGGGCCAGCGCCCACGCGTCGCGCGGGAAGTGCGCGGGCACCCAGTCGAGGATCACGCCGATGCCGAGCGAGTGCAGGTGGTCGACGAAGAACCGCAGGTCGTCGGGCGTGCCGAAGCGCGCGGTCGGCGCGTAGTAGGAGCCGACCTGGTAGCCCCACGAGCCGCCGAACGGGTGCTCGGTGACCGGCATCAGCTCCACGTGGGTGAAGCCGGTGCCGACCAGGTACTCGCCCAGCTCGTGGGCCAGCTCCCGGTAGCCGCGGCCCGGTCGCCACGACCCGAGGTGCACCTCGTAGACGCTGACCG
The DNA here is from genome assembly GCF_009498035.1 of Saccharothrix syringae. NCBI lineage: Bacteria > Bacillati > Actinomycetota > Actinomycetes > Pseudonocardiales > Pseudonocardiaceae > Saccharothrix > Saccharothrix syringae. The sequence goes on along the minus strand of NZ_CP034550.1, from coordinate 8,144,695 downwards.
GCGCGCGGGTCCAGTCGGTGGCGCGGCGGCGGGCCAGCCACCCCTCGTCGCGCCAGGCGTGGCCGGGCGCGGTGACCACGGAGGCGGTGGCGGGCGGCACCTCGGTGGCGAACGCCAGCGGGTCGGCGTGCTCCTGCCACCGGCCGTCCGCGCCGAGCACGCGGAACTTGTACCGGCAGCCGGGGCGCACGCCGGGCACGAACAGCTCCCACACGCCCGCGCCGAGGTGCCGCAGCGGGGTGCCGCGGCCGTCCCAGGCGTCGAAGTCGCCGGCCACCCGCACGCCGCGGGCGTGGGGCGCCCACACCGCGAAGGCGACGCCGCCGGCACGCGGGTGGGCGCCCAGCACGTCCCACGGCCGGGGGTGCTCGCCGCGGGCGATGAGCGCCAGGTCCTCGGGGGCGACGGTGGGCGGGTGGGCGTAGGGGTCGTCCACCACGCGCGTGCCGTCGACCAGGAACCGGTGGTCGGTGACCCGGCCGGGCACGAACCCGGCGAACAGGCCGTGGGCGATCTCGGTCAGCGGGTACCGGGCGCCGCCCACCAGCGCGGCGACCGAGCCCGCGCCGGGCTGCGCGGTGCGCACCACGGTGTCGGGGCCCGCCGGGTGCGGGCCGAGCAGGGCGTGCGGGTCGCGGTGGTCGCCGAGCAGCAGCCGGTCCACCTCGTCCAGGGCGGGTGCGGCGGTCACGAGCCCGCTCCCAGGAGCCGGCTGACCGCGCCGAGGGGGATGGCGGTCCAGTCGGGCCGGTTGGCCCGCTCGTAGGCCACCTCGTAGACGGCTTTGTCCAGCTCCAGGGCGTGCAGCAGGGCCGGCTGGTCGCGCGGGTCGGCCAGCACCCCGGCGTAGCCGTCGCAGAACGCGTCGCGCACGCGCCGCGCCCAGTCGGGGTCGGCGGTGCCGTGGTGGGCGGCGTAGTCGAAGGACCGCAGCATGGTGGCCACGTCCTGGAGCGGGTGGCGTGGCGCGTTGCGCTCGGCCAGCGGCTGCCCGGGTTCGCCCTCGAAGTCGATGATCGTCCAGCCGCCGCCCGACCGCAGCGCCTGGCCCAGGTGCAGGTCGCCGTGCACGCGTTGCAGGGTGAACGGGCCGGGCGCGGTGCGCACCCGGTCGAACGCCGCGCGCAGCGCGGGTTCGAACGGCGCCAGCTCCGGGATGCCGCCCGCCAGCGCGGAGAACCGCCGGTGCAGCCGGTCGGCGGTGTCGGACAGGTCCGGGACGGCGGGGTTGCGCGGCCCGAAGGCGTCGGCCAGCGCGCCGTGCACGGTCGCGACGGCCCGGCCCAGCGCGGCGGCCTCGGGCGCGAACGCGGTCCGGTCGGCGGTGGCCAGCGCCCAGCCGTCCCGGGCGTCGGGCAGGAACTCCTGGAGGACGCCCAGCGCGGCCCGCCCGCCGTCGACCTCGACGGTCAGCGCGCCGAGCAGGCGCGCCACGTGCGGGGTGCCCGCGGCGCGCAGGGCCCGGTGCAGCTCGACGTCCGGGTGCGGGCCGGGCAGCACGCGCCGGAACAGCTTGAGGATGTAGCGGTCGCCCAGCACCAGCGAGGTGTTGCTCTGCTCCACCGGCAGCACGCGGGCCGGCAGGTCGAGCGCCACCCGGGCGCCCGGCTCGGGTTCGAACACCGGACCGCGCGGCGCGGCGCGCAGGCGGCCCAGCAGGCGGGTCATCAGCTCGCCGTCGCGGGTGGCCGCGTAGACCACGCCGGCGGGCGTGTCCGCGATCGCCGCGCCGGCCAGCGCCGCGGGCAGGGCGGCCCGCCTGCCCAGCAGCACCTGGTAGCGCTCGCCGTCCACCAGCAGCAGCACGTGCCGCAGGGCCGGGTCGCCGTCGAGCAGCGGTGTCACGCGCTCGACCAGCACTTCTCGGGGCTCGCGGTCCTTGGCCGCGTACCAGCGCTGCGCGGGCAGCCAGCGCGCCAGCGCGCCGGCCAGGGTGTCCACCGCGGTCGTCACGGCCGGCCACCCCCGTCGGTCGCGCCCTCCAGGCGGAACCAGCAGAAGCCGTGGCCGGGCAGGGTGAGCTGGTAGCGCTCGCCGCCCACGGCCGGGAACCGCACCCCGCCGGTCAGCTCCACGGGCACCGCGCCGTCCAGGCCGGGCAGCTTGACCTCGACCGGCTGGGACCGGCCGGAGAAGTTGAACACGCACAGCAGCGCCTCGTCGCCGTGGCGGCGCAGGTAGGCGAGCACGGCGGTGTTGGACACGTCCAGCTCGGCGAAGGAGCCCAGGCCGAACGCCGGGTGCCCGCGCCGCACGGCCAGCATCCGCCGCGTCCAGTTCAGCAGCGACGACTCGTAGCCCAGCTGCGACTCGACGTTGACCGACCGGTAGCCGAAGACGGTGTCGTCGACCACGGGCAGGCAGAGCTTGCCGGGTTCGGCGGAGGAGAAGCCGGCGTTGCGGTCGGGGGTCCACTGCATCGGGGTGCGCACGCCGTCGCGGTCGGGCAGCCAGATGTTGTCGCCCATGCCGATCTCGTCGCCGTAGTAGAGCACCGGCGAACCGGGCATCGACAGCAGGATCGCGGTCAGCAGCTCCAGCTGCGGGCGGGAGTTGCCCACCAGCGGCGCCAGCCGGCGGCGGATGCCGACGTTGGCCTTCATCCGGGGCTCGGGCGCGTACTCGGCGTACATGTAGTCGCGCTCCTCGTCGGTGACCATCTCCAGGGTCAGCTCGTCGTGGTTGCGCAGGAAGATGCCCCACTGGGCGCCGGAGGGGAGGTCGGGGGTCTGCGCCAGGATCTCCGACACGGGCAGGCCGGACTCCTTGCGCAGCGCCATGAACAGCCGCGGCATCAGCGGGAAGTGGAAGGCCATGTGGCACTCGTCGCCGCCGGTCTCCGGGTCGCCGAAGTAGTGCGCCACGTCCGCGGGCCACTGGTTGGCCTCGGCCAGCAGCAGGCGGCCCGGGTACTCGTCGTCGACGACCTCGCGCACCAGCTTCAGGAACTCGTGCGTCTCGGGCAGGTTCTCGTTGTTGGTGCCGTCGCGCTCGAACAGGTAGGGCACCGCGTCCAGGCGGAACCCGTCGACGCCCAGGTCGAGCCAGAAGCGCAGCACGTCGAGCATGGCGCCGCGCACGGCCGGGTTGTCGTAGTTGAGGTCGGGCTGGTGGGAGAAGAACCGGTGCCAGTAGAACTGGCCGCGCACCGGGTCGAGGGTCCAGTTGGAGTCCTCGGTGTCGACGAAGATGACCCGGGTGCCGTCGTAGCGCCGGTCGGTGTCGCTCCACACGTAGAAGTCGCCGAACGGGCCGTCCGGGTCGCGGCGCGACTCCTGGAACCAGGGGTGCGCCTCGGAGGTGTGGTTCACCACCAGGTCGGTGATCACCTTCATGCCGCGCCGGTGCGCCGAGCACAGCAGCCGCACGAAGTCCGACAGCTCGCCGAACTCGGGCCGCACCTTGCGGAAGTCGCTGATGTCGTAGCCGCCGTCGTTCATCGGCGAGGCGTAGAACGGCGGCAGCCACAGGCAGTCGACGCCCAGCCACTGGAGGTAGTCCAGCTTGGACTCCAGCCCGCGCAGGTCGCCGATGCCGTCGCCGTTCGCGTCGGCGAACGCGCCGACCAGCACCTCGTAGAAGACGGCGCGCTTGAACCACTCGGGGTCGTCGTACCGGTTCAGTGGCGACACGGTGTCACGCTCCTTCACCAAGACGGGCGGGCCGGCCGACGTCGACGACGTGGGCGACCGCGGTGGCGGGGTCGAGCCGGACGTAGTTCTCCCGGCCCCAGCGCCAGGTCTGCCCGCTCACCCCGTCGTGCGCGGGGAAGTGCTCGGGCAGGCCCAGGGCGTCGAGGTCCAGGCGCACCGTGCCCTCCTGGGGCGCGTGCGGGTCGAGGGTGACGACGCAGACCACCGCGTCGCCGGTGGCCGGGTCGGTGCGGGAGTAGGCGATGAGCCGGTCGTTGTCCACGTCGTGGAACCGCAGCCCGCGCAGCCGGCGCAGCGCCGGGTGGGCGCGGCGCAGCTCGTTGAGCCTGGTCAGCCAGGGTTCCAGCGACCGGCCCTCGCGCCGGGCCCGCTCGAAGTCGCGGGGCCGCAGCTGGTACTTCTCCGAGTTCAGGAACTCCTCGCCGCCCTCCCGCAGCACCTCGTGCTCGTGCAGCTCGAAGCCGGAGTAGACGCCCCACGTCGGCGCGAGCGTCGCGGCCAGCGCGGCGCGCAGCGCGGACATCGCGGGCAGGCCGGCCTGGAGCCCCTTCGGCAGGATGTCCGGGGTGGTGACGAACAGGTTGGGGCGGGCCTCGTGGGCGTGGGCGGCGAGTTCGGTGCCGAACGCGGTCAGCTCGGCCTTGGTGTCGCGCCAGGTGAAGTAGGTGTAGCTCTGGTCGAAGCCCAGCCTGGCCAGCCCGTAGAGCCGCGCCGGTCGGGTGAACGCCTCGGCCAGGAACAGCACGTCCGGGTGCTCGTGCTTGACCTGCGCGATCAGCCGGTGCCAGAAGTCCGGCGGCTTGGTGTGCGGGTTGTCGACCCGGAAGATCCGCACGCCCTGGCCGATCCAGTGCCGCACCACCCGCAGCACCTCCTGGTGCAGGCCGCGCGGGTCGTTGTCGAAGTTGAGCGGGTAGATGTCCTGGTACTTCTTCGGCGGGTTCTCCGCGTGCGCGATCGTCCCGTCGGCCAGGGTGGTGAACCACTCGGGGTGCCCGGTCACCCACGGGTGGTCCGGCGCGCACTGGAGCGCCAGGTCCAGCGCCACCTCCAGGCCCAGCTCGTGCGCGCGGTCCACGAAGGACTTGAAGTCGACCGGCGTGCCCAGCAGCGGGTGCACCGCGTCGTGGCCGCCGTCCTTCGAGCCGATGGCCCACGGCGAGCCGACGTCGTCGGGGCCCGCAGTGATGGTGTTGTTGCGGCCCTTGCGGTTGACCTCGCCGATGGGGTGGATCGGCGGCAGGTAGACCACGTCGAACTTCATCCGCGCGACGCGCTCCAGCTCCGCGGCGGCGGTGGCGAACGTGCCGTGCACCGGGTCGCCGTGCTCGTCCCACCCGCCGGTGGAGCGGGGGAAGAACTCGTACCAGGAACCGTAAAGCGCGCGGGGCCGGTCCACCCGCAGCCGGTGCGTGGCACCGCGGCTGACCAGGTCGCGCACCGGGTGCTCGCGCATCGCCCGCGCCACCGGCGCCGCCAGCGCGGGCGCCACCCGCCCGCCGGGCGACCGCGAGGTGTCGGCCAGCGCGCGCGCCGCGTCCAGCAGCGCGGCCCGCTGCTCGCGCGGCCGCTTCACCGCCGCGGCCCGCCGCAGCAGCGCCACGCCCGCGGCCAGGTCGTTGGCCAGCTCGGCGGCGCCCTGGCCCGCGTCGAGCTTGGCCCGCACCGCGTGCGCCCACGTCGTCCACGGGTCCGACCAGGCGTCCACGCGGAAGGTCCAGGTGCCGGGCCGGTCGGGGACCACCGCCGCCGACCAGCGGTCCGCGCCCGGGTCGACCGGGGTCATCCGGGTGTGCCGGGGCGCGCGGTCCGCCGGCCCCCGCCACACCACGGTCGCGCCCGCCGCGTCGTGCCCCTCGCGCCACACGACGGCGGTCACCGGCACGTGCTCGCCCACGACCGCCTTCGCCGGATAACGCCCCGCGGCGACCACCGGCATCACATCATCGACATAGATTCGGCCGGACATCGCTGCCGTCCTTTCTCGGTGGATCACTCGAATCATGCCGGAGCGCGGGAATGCCGATAACGCGTGCTCGATCGGTTCCGAAACCGTCCTGCCTGCGGTTTCCGCAGGAGCTGACGGAGTGCGTCAGCGCAGTTCAGCCGGTGTTCCGCGTTAACTCCCGGGCTTTATTGAACGGAGTGCCGGCGTGGCCGCCCGGTCGTCTTGTCGGGTGCGGTCCGCACTGGTGCACTTGCTCCGGCGGGCGAATTCGACCCACCTGTCGACAACGGCCACGGAGAAATGATGACGAAGAAGATCCTGATCGTCCTGTCGGAATACGGCTACTGGGGCGAGGAACTGCTCGGCCCGGTCGCCACGTTCGACGAGCAGGGCTACCAGTCGGTGTTCGCCACGCCCACCGGCGCCCGGGCCCGCGCGCTGCCGCCCAGCCTCGACCCCGGCTACGTCGACCCGCCGCTGGGTCGCTCGGTGACCACGCCGGAGGTCGCGGTCGCGGCCAAGGAGCTGGACGAGTCGTCCCGCCTGGACAACCCGATCAGCCTGGCCGAGTGGATCCCGGAGCGCCCCTACTTCAGCGAGCCCGACCACCTGCGCCGGCTGGAGGCGTACCACCGGGAGCTGGCCAACCTCGACGACGACATCCGGCAGTTCGACGCCCTGGTCGTCGTCGGCGGCTCGGGCCCGATCGTGGACCTGGGCAACAACGAGCGGCTGCACGAGCTGGTCCTGGCGTTCCTGCGGGCGGACAAGCCGATCGTCGGCGAGTGCTACGGCGTCACGCCGCTGGCGTTCGCCCGCGACTGGGAGGACCGGCGGTCGATCATCTGGGGCAAGCACGTCACGGGCCACTGCAAGGAGTACGACTACAAGGACGGCACCGGCTTCGTCGGCGTCGACTTCAACATGGGCCCGCCGCCGTTCCCGCTGGAGTACGTCCTGCGCGACGCCACCGGCCCCGATGGTCGCTACCACGGCAACGTCGGCAAGGAGGTGTCGGTGATCGTCGACTACCCGTTCATCACCGCCCGCTCCACGCCGGACTCGTTCCCGGCCGGGGAGAAGCTGGTCGAGGTCCTGGAATCGGGCCTGCGCCGGTTCGGCTGGTGACCCGCCACAACGGATCGGGAGGGGAGCGGTCATGACCGCGAGGCCGGGGAAGGTGGCCGTCTTCGAGCAGTTCGCCGCGGACGGCTTCACCCGGATGTTCGGCAACCCGGGCACCGTCGAGGAGGGCTTCCTGGACATCCTGGACGGCGTGCCGGGCTTCGAGTACGTGCTGGCGCTGCAGGAGACCGTCGCCATCGCGGTGGCCGACGGCTACGCCCGGGCCACCGGCGGGCCCGCGCTGGTCCAGCTGCACACCGGCGTGGGGCTCGGCAACGGCGTCGGCATGCTGTACCAGGCGCTGCGCGGCCACTCGCCGCTGGTGGTCGTCGCCGGCGAGGCCGGGGTGCGCTACGACGCGATGGACGCGCAGATGGCCACCGACCTGGTCGCCATGGCGCGGCCGGTGACCAAGTGGGCCACCCGGGTGACCCACCCGGCGTCGCTGCTGCGCACGCTGCGCCGGGCGGTGAAGACCGCCATGACCGCGCCGCGCGGCCCGGTGTTCGTCGCGCTGCCGATGGACGTGCTGGACGCGGAGAACACCGAGCCGGCCCGCCCCAGCACCGTGCCCAGCCAGGCGGTCGTGCCGGTGCCGGCGGAGCTGGACCGGGCGGTCGCCGCGCTGACCGGCGCCTACCACCCGGTGGTCCTGGTCGGCGACGGCGTGTCGGTCTCCGGCGCCCAGGACGAGCTGACCCGCGTCGCCGAGCTGCTCGACGCGCCCGTGTGGGGCCTGGACTCCTCCGAGCTGAACATGGACAACACCCACCCGCTGTGGCGGGGCCAGCTCGGCCACATGTTCGGCGCGCACAGCGAGCGGCAGGTCGCCGACGCCGACGCCGTGCTCATCGTGGGCACCTACGCCTTCCCCGAGGTGTTCCCGGTGCTGCACAACCCCTTCCGGGCCGACGCGCAGGTCGTCCACGTCGACCTGGACACCCACGAGATCGCCAAGAACCACCCGGTGGACGTGGCCCTGGCCGCCGACCCGAAGCCCACCCTGGCGGCGCTGGGCGAACGGCTGCACGCCGCCGGCCGCCGGCCCACCGCGCGCTCCTCGGCCGTGTGGCGGCGGCCCAGGCCCGAGCAGGACGCGCCGATCGCGGAGCTGTTCGCCGCCGAGCTGGCCGAGCAGGGCGGCAGCGACCTGGTGATCTTCGACGAGGCGCTGACCGCGTCGCCCGCCCTGACCAAGTACCTGCCACCGCGGGTGAAGGGCAACTACTTCCTCACCCGCGGCGGGTCGCTGGGCGTCGGCATCCCCGGCGCCATCGGCGCCAAGCTGGCCCGGCCCGACGCCGACGTCATCGGCTTCACCGGCGACGGCGGCTCCATGTACACCATCCAGGCGCTGTGGACCGCGGCCCGCGAGGGCGTGGCCGCCAAGTTCGTCATCTGCAACAACCACCGCTACGAACTGCTCGACCGCAACATCGAGGAGTACTGGCGCGAGCGCGGCATCGACCGGCACGAGTACCCCACCGGGTTCGACCTGGGCCGGCCCGAGATCGGGTTCGTCGAGCTGGCGCGCGCCCTGGGCGTGGACGGCATGCGCGTGGAGAAGCCCGGCCAGGTGGCGGGCGCGGTGCGGCGGATGCTCACCGCCACCGGTCCGTTCCTGGTCGACCTGGTCACGAAGTAGCGGGGGGAACCTGTCATGCCGAACCTGCCGCGGCGCGAGGACGGCCGGCTGTCCGGCCGCACCGTCGCGATCCTGATGGAGACCGACTACGTCGAGCCGGAGATCGCCTACTACGAGCGCCGGTTCGCCGAGGAGGGCGCCGCGATCGACTACCTGACCCGGCTGTGGGGGCGGGAATCGATCACCTTCACCGGCCACGAGCACCAGGTGCCGCTGACCGTCACCGGCGACCTGGAGGCCGTGGACGACGCCGCGCTGCGCGGCTACGACGCGATCATCGTGCCCTCGGGCATGGTGTCCGACCGCCTGCGCTACACCGAGGACGTCAACACCAAGGCACCCGCCGTCCGACTCCTCGAACGCGCCTTCGCCACCCCCGGCGTCCTCAAGGGCCTGATCTGCCACGGCATGTGGCTGGTGGCCCCCATCCCCGAGGTCGTCGCCGGCCGCCGCGTCACCTGCCACAACAACCTGATCGGCGACGTGCGCAACATGGGCGCCGCCTACACGGACCAGGACGTCGTGGTCGACGGCGACCTGGTCACCGGCCGCAGCGCCGACGCCGCCCACCTGTTCGCCCGCACCCTGATCGACCTCATCGCCGCCCGCGCCCCGGTGGGCACCCTGCGCTCCCGCCAACGCATGCTGCGCGGCTTCGGCACCGCCCCACCCCCGCGCCACGCCGCCCCCTGACCCGCGCGAGTCGAACCCCCAGCCCCCTCGTGTCGAACCTCCAGCCCCCCCGAATTCCACACTCAACCCCCGCGTGTCCTCCACTCGGACACCGCGTGTCCTCCACTCAGACACCGCGTGTCCTCCACTCAGACACCGCGTGTCCTCCACTCAGACACCGCGAGTCCGCCACTCCGACACCGCACCGATTGGACGACCGATGGTCGCTGACAACCGCCTGGACTTCGTGTTCTCCGACCTGGTCGCCGGCTACGTGGTCGGGTACGACCCGACCCGCGGCGCGCTCGACCTGCGCACCAGCGACGACCGCCGGGTGCGGGCCGGGATCACGCGCGAGACCCGCGCGGAGATGGTCCACAACCTCGGCGAGCCGCCGGTGGGCGTGCCCGAACCGATGTCCGACCTGCTGCTGCCCGGCCGGCACGTGTTCGTGCACGGCGTGTTCTACCCGGAACGGGGCGGCACCGCGTTCGACGCCAAGCGGGTCGTGCTCGTCGGCCCCGGCCACGCCTACCGGTTCGAGGAACCCGACTGGTGGCAGCGCCAGCTGCGCGAGCTGGCCCGGTTCTACCGCCACGCCCAGTTCGGCGCGGCCAACCCCGTCGACTTCGCCGACTACCGCACGATCCTGCGCCTGGGCGGCGACAAGGCCGACGACCACGTCCAGGAGACCGACACCATCTCCCGGCTGGTCTACGGCATGGCCTCGGCGTACCTGCTCACCGGCGACGAGGACTTCCTCGGCGTGGCCGAGCGCGGCACCGAGTACCTGCGCGAGAACATGCGGTTCGTCGACCGCGACGAGGACGTCGTCTACTGGTACCACGGCATCGACGTGCGCGACGGCGTCCAGTCCCGCTGCTTCGCCTCGGAGTTCACCGACGACGCCCAGGCCATCCCCGCCTACGAGCAGATCTACGCCCTGGCCGGCCCCACCCAGACCTACCGGATCACCGGCGACCCCCGCATCGCCGCCGACGTCGACGGCACCCTGCGGCTGTTCGACCGCTTCTTCCGGGACCCGGTGCGCGGCGGCTACTACTCGCACGTCGACCCCATCCTGCTCAGCCCGCACCACGAGTCGCTGGGCCAGAACCGGTCGCGCAAGAACTGGAACTCCATCGGCGACCACGCGCCCGCGTACCTGATCAACCTCTACCTCGCCACCGGCGACGAGCGGCACGCGCGGATGCTGGAGGAGACCTTCGACCTGATCGTCGCCCACTTCCCCGACGCGACCAGCCCGTTCGTGCAGGAGCGCTTCCACGGCGACTGGTCGCCCGACCGGGGCCACGGCTGGCAGCAGGACCGCGCGGTGGTCGGCCACAACCTCAAGATCGCCTGGAACCTGACCCGGATGAACGCGATCAGGCCCAAGGCCGCCTACGCCGAGCTGGCCGACCGCATCGCCCGCTCCCTGCCCGCGTTCGGCCGCGACCGGCAGCGCGGCGGCTGGTACGACGTGGTGCAGCGGACCCCGGGCGTCGGCCGGGACACCCACCGGCTGGTGTGGCACGACCGCAAGGCGTGGTGGCAGCAGGAGCAGGCCGTGCTGGCGTACCTCGTCCTGGCCGGCACCACCGGCGACCCCGAGTTCCTGCGGCACGGCCGCGAGGCGCAGTCGTTCTACAACGCGTTCTTCCTCGACCACGACGAGGGCGGCGTGTACTTCAACGTGCTCGCCGACGGCCACCCGTACCTGCTGGGCACCGAACGGCTCAAGGGCAGCCACTCGATGTCGATGTACCACGCGGCCGAGCTGGCGTACCTGGCCACCGTGTACGGCCGGCTGCTGCTGGGCGGCGGCCCGCTGTCGCTGTGGTTCAAGCCCCGCGCGGACGGGTTCGGGGACCGCGTGCTGCGGGTCGCGCCGGACGCGCTGCCCGCGGGTGCCGCCCGGCTGGAGTGGGTGGAGGTCGACGGGCGCCCCTACGCCGACTTCGACCCGGTCGCGATGTCGGTGCGGCTGCCCGACTCCGCGCACGACCTGACCGTGCGGGCGCACCTGGCGCCGGTCGAGGAGCCGTCGTGACGGGGTTCGAGGTGCGCGCCGGCCGGCCGCTGCCGTTCGGCTCGACCCCGGTGCCGGGCGGGGTGAACTTCTCGGTGCCGTCCAACGACGCCACCGCGGTGACCCTGGTGCTGTTCCGGCGCGGGGAGCCGGAGGTGCTGGCCGAGCTGCCGTTCCCGGGGGACTTCCGGGTCGGCGGGGCGTGGGCGATGACCGTGCTGGGCGTCGACCCGGACGAGGTCGACTACGGCTACCGCGTCGACGGGCCGTTCGACCCGCGCGCCGGGCACCGGTTCGACCCGGCCGCGGTGCTGGTCGACCCGTACGCGAAGCTGCTGGCCGGCGCCGAGGAGTGGGGCGTGCGGCCGGTGCGGTACGAGCCGACCGCGTGGCGGTCGCGGGTGGTGCGCGACGGGTTCGACTGGGGTGACGACCGGCGGCCCGGCATCGCACCCGAGGACCTGGTGGTCTACGAGGCGCACGTGCGCGGGTTCACCCGGCACCCGAACTCCGGCGTCGCGCACCCCGGCACGTACGCCGGGCTGGCGGAGAAGATCCCCTACCTGGTGGAGCTGGGGGTCAACTGCGTCGAGCTGATGCCGGTGTTCGAGTTCGACGAGTTCACCGGCTCCCGGCACGACCCCGGCAGCGACACCTGGTGGTACAACTACTGGGGGTACAGCACCGTGGGCTTCTTCGCCCCCAAGGCTTCCTACGCCGCCGGACCGTCCCCTGTGGACGAGTTGAAGTCCCTGGTCCGGCAGCTGCACGCGGCCGGCATCGAGGTCGTGCTGGACGTGGTGTTCAACCACACCGCCGAGGGCGACGAGCACGGGCCGACGATCTCGTTCCGCGGCCTGGACAACCGCGCGTACTACATGCTCACCCCCGACGGCGGGTACCACAACTTCAGCGGCACCGGCAACACGGTCAACTGCAACGACCCGGTGGTGCGCGGCTTCGTGCTGGACTGCCTGCGGTACTGGGCGGCGGAGTACCGGGTCGACGGGTTCCGGTTCGACCTGGCCGCGATCCTCTCGCGCGGGCCGGACGGCGCGGTGCTGGCCAACCCGCCGCTGGTGGAGGCGCTGGCCCGCGACCCGGTGCTGCGCGACTGCAAGCTGGTCGCCGAGGCGTGGGACGCCGCCGGCCTGTACCAGGTGGGCAGCTTCCCCGGGCACCGGCGCTTCGCCGAGTGGAACGGCCGCTACCGGGACGCGCTGCGCCGGTTCCTCAAGGGCGACGAGGGCGTGGCGGGCGAGCTGGCCACCCGGTTCGTCGGCTCGCCCGACCTCTACGGCGACCGGGAGCCCGCCGCGTCGGTCAACTTCGCCACCGCGCACGACGGGTTCACCCTCGCCGACCTCGTGGCGTACAACGACAAGCACAACGAGGCCAACGGCGAGGGCAACCGGGACGGCGACGACGGCAACCACTCGTGGAACGGCGGGGTGGAGGGGCCGACCGACGACCCCGCGGTGCTGGCGCTGCGGGAGCGGCAGGTGCGCAACGCGTTGTTGCTGCTGTTCACCAGCCAGGGCGTGCCGATGCTGCCGGCGGGCGACGAGGTCGGCCGCACCCAGCACGGCAACAACAACGCCTACTGCCACGACAGCGAGCTGTCCTGGTTCGACTGGGACCTGGTCAAGCGCAACGAGGAGCTGCTGGAGTTCACCCGCAGGGTGATCGCGTTCCGGGCGGCGCACCCGGCGCTGCGGCGGCGCGGCCACCTGGTCGGCGGGCGCGACGTGACGTGGCACGGGGTGCGGGTGGGCGAGCCCGACTGGTCGGCGGGCGGCAGGCTGCTGGCCGCGGCGGTGCGGTGCGGTGACGACCACGTGTACGTGGCGGCCAACGCGCACTGGGAGGGCGTGGAGGTGGCGCTGCCCGACCTGCCGTGGGCGCTGTTCGCCGACACCTGGGCCGGCGTGGTGCGCGAACCCGGGCGGGAGGCGCCGCTGACCGACCGGTCGCGGCGGTGGGTGGGACCGCGGTCGGTGGTGGTGCTGACCGCGCTCGGTGAGGGGTGAGGGAATGAGCTTCGAAGCGAAGAGCCACGTGTGGGACGGGATTGCCACGATCCGGCTGCGCGGTGAGCTGGAGGCCAAGGCCGCCGGGCGGCTCAACCGGGTGATCGAGGACGTGTCGGCGCACCCGCTGCACCGGATGGTGCTGCTGATGGACCAGTTGAGCTACCTGTCGTCGGCGGGCCTGCGCAGCCTGGTGTACGCGCACCAGCGGCTGGGGCGCGGGGTGGAGATCGTGCTGGTGGGCACGCGGCCGGAGGTGGCCGAGACGATCCGGTTGACCGGGTTCGACCGGAGCGTGGTGATGCAGGAGCCGACCGGCGCATGACCGACGACGTGGGCACACCGGACGCGATCGGCCCGCGGGTCGCGGACCTCGTGCGCGGGCTGGCCGAGCGGGCCGCGCTGAGCCGCGGGCAGGCGTACCGGCTGCGGTTGGCGGCGGACGAGATCGCCACGAACATCATCGTGCACGGGTACGGCGGGGTCGGGCGGGTCGAGGTGTGCGGCGGGGTGGACGGCGACCGGGTGTGGGTGCGGACGGAGGACTGCGCGCCGCCGTTCGACCCGCGCGGGCACGACGTGACCGCGCTGCTGGCGACGGACCCGGCGGAGCGGCCGCTGGGCGGGTTCGGGCTGCACGTGGCCATGGCGGGGCTGGACGAGTTCCACTACGAGCACGTGGACGGGCGGAACCGGAACACGATGGTGGTGTGCCGGCGGTCGGTCGAGCACGGCGGGGGACCTGCCTGAGTGACGGACTCGCGGGGGCTGAGTGTTGAACTCGCGGGTGCTGGGGGTTCGACACGGGGGTGCTGGGGGTTCGACTCGCGGGGGAGGGGTTGGTGGTGGTTGCGGTGGGGCGCTGGGAGGTGGAGGCGTTGAGGACCGGGGTGCCCGAGGTGCTGGTGGTCGGGGCGGGGGCCGGGGTGGGGGAGGTGGTCGAGGCGGTGCGGGAGGCCGGGTTCGGCGTCGGGCGCATCGGTGTGGGTGAGGTGGGGGAGGGTGAGGTGCGGCCCGGGGTGGTGCTGCTGGCGGCGTCGATGGGGTTGGCGCGGGCGCTGGTGGTGAGCAGGCGGTTGGCCGAGGTCGGGGCGGGGCACGTGGCGCTGGTGTTCGACGACGGCGACCTGGCGGCGCTGGAGGCGTGCGTGCGGGCCGGGTTCGACTACGTGGCGCGGCCGTTCTCCCCGACCCTGCTGCGCGGGCGGCTGCTGTCGGCGTGGGAGCGCGGCGGCGGGCCGGTGGCGGCGGAGCGGGTGGCGGTCGAGGAGACGGTGCGCGACTACGAGCACGACCTGGTCGTGGCGCACGACGTGCAGGCCGGGTTCCTGCCGGAGGCGCTGCCCGAGGCGCCCGGCTGGGAGTTCGCCGCCCGCTTCCGGCCGGCCCGCCTGGTCTCCGGGGACTTCTACGACGGCTTCGAGCTGCTCGACGGGCGCCGGCTCGGGTTCGTCGTGGCCGACGTGTGCGACAAGGGCATCGGCGCCGCGCTGTTCATGGCCCTGATCCGGACCCTGCTGCGGCACAACGCCGAGCACACGCCCGCGACCCGGGTGGCCGACGGCGGTCCCGCCCTGTCGCCGCGGCTGGCCTTCGGGTCCGGCCCGCTGGTGCAGGCGGTCGTGGACACCAACCGCTACCTGGCCCGCAACCACCTGAAGCAGGGCTACTTCGCCACGGTGTTCTTCGGCGTGCTGGACCCCCTGTCCGGCGGCCTGGTCTACATCAACTGCGGCCACAACCCGCCCGTGGTCGTCCGCGCCGACGGCACCCGCACCACGCTGCCGCCCACCGGGCCCGCGCTGGGCATGCTCGCCGACGGCGAGTACCGCCTGGGCCACGTCCACCTCAACCCCGGCGACTCGCTGTTCGCCTACACGGACGGGGTGGTGGAGGCCCGGGACGCGCGGGGCAGGCAGTTCGGCGCGGACGCGATGCTCGGGGCCGTGCGGCCGCGGCGGTCGGCGGAGCAGCTGCTGGAGTCGGTCGACGGCGCGCTGCGCCGGCACGTGGACGGCGCGGTCCAGTTCGACGACATCACCATGCTCGGGCTGCACCGGGTTGACGCCGCCCCCATGTTAGGGAGGGTTCCACTGCAACCTTGGGAGGTCGGCGGGTCCGGGCGGGTGCCCAAGCACCGCGCCGGCGTCGCGCGCCGTTCCTGAGGTACCCCGGGAAGGGGCGCGGAAAACCTGGTGGGGAACCGTTGGCGGGCAGTGAAAAGGGGGCCCCGGGCGGGGCCCCCTCCGGCGTGGCGGGGTCACATGGTGGTGATCATGCCGCCGTCGATGGAGAAGTCGGAGCCGTGGACGTTGGCGGCGCGGTCGCTGGCCAGGAACAGCACCACGTCGGCCACCTCCTCGGCCTTGGTGAAGCGGCCGGTGACCATGCGGCTCGCCATCTCCTTGAGGAACGCCTCCTGGTCGACGCCGACCGCCCGCACGACCGTCGGCGCGATGCCGTCCTCGCGGGTCCACAGCTCGGTCTCCACCGGGCCGGGCGAGACGGTGTTGACCCGGACGCCCTTCGGGCCGACCTCCTTGGACAGCGCCTTGGAGAAGTTGCTCAGCGCGGCCTTGCCCGCGGTGTAGTCGTACACGTCCGGGTCGGCGAGGAAGGACATCACCGTGCTGACGTTGACGATGTTGCTCCCGGCCTTCAGGTGCGGCAGCGCGGCGCGCGTGGCCCGGACCGCGACGAGCAGGTTGACGTCCAGGCCCCAGGTCCACTGTTCGTCGGTGATGGACAGGAACCCGCCCATCCTGGGCCGCACGCCGCCGACGTTGTTGACCAGGACGTCGACCCCGCCGAACGCGGACACGGCCTCGCCGACGAGCCGGTCGGCGGCCTCCTGGGTCGACAGGTCGACGCTCAGCGCGCGCACCGCGCCACCCGAGGCGGCGACCAGGGCGCGGAGGTCGGGGGTGAGGGTGCGGGCGCCGGCGACGACGCGCGCGCCCTCCTCGGCCAGCGCCCGCGTGACGGCCAGGCCGATGCCGCGGCTCGCGCCGGTCACCACCGCGACCCGGCCCGAAAGGTGCAGATCCATGCCTTCTCTCCCTTGGCTCGTTCCGGTGCGCGGCGTGCCGCGCGTAATTGAGAATAATTCCGGGATCGGCTTTCGGAACCATTTTCGGACAGGCTTCGTGCAGTGCCGGTGAATTGACGTAGTGCCTGGTGGAGGGATGTGTTGGCGGAGTTCTCGCGGTAATGTCCAGAGTGGGTTTTTCATTACTTCGGCGCGAGTGGGGTGGAATTCCGAATGGCTGTTGTCGAGACCATCAGGTTCCGGTTGGTCGACGGGTTCGACGAGGCGAAGTTCCGCGAGGTCGACATCAGGATGCAGCGCGAGTACATGGAGCCCAAGCCCGGCTTCGTGTCCCGCCAGTCCGCCGTCAGCGAGGACGGGGAGTGGCTGGTCGTGGTGACGTGGGCGAGCCGGGACGCCGCCCAGGCGGTCATCTCCGCCTTCTACGGCGCCCCCGAGACGCAGGACTTCCTGGCCGCCGTCGACCTGTCGACGGTGCGGTCGGGCAGCTACGCGCTCGTCGAGCACTGACCCGCGCGCCGAGGCGGTCCCGCTCGCGCGTCGAGCGGGACCGCCTCGGCACGGGGTCACCTCAGGAGGTCGAGCACGTCCCGCAGCACGCCCAGGTGCTCGTCGACCGACTTCAGGCCCAGCCCCATGGTGCTCACGCACAGGTGCGTGGCGCCCAGCTCGCGCCACCCGTCGGCGAACGGGGCCCACCGCCCCCGCGGCACGTCGGCGAGCACGAGCCGCGGCTCGAAGCCGATCGCGGCGGGGTCCCGGCCGGCCTCCTCGGCGTGGGCGCGGACCCGGGCCACCATCGCCGCCGCGGTCGCGTCCGGCTGCCGCTGCGGCAGCCAGCCGTCGCCCAGGCGGCCCGCCCGGCGCAGCACCGCCTCCGCGTTGCCGCCGAACCAGACCGGGATGCGGCCGGCCGCCGGGCGCGGCTTGATGCCCGCGTCGTCGACGTGGTGCCACCGGCCCTCGAAGGTCACCGACGGTTCGGCCCACAGCCGCCTCATCAGCTCGACCTGCTCGGCGCTGCGCGCACCCCGGTCGGTGAACGACTCGCCCAGGGCCCGGTACTCGACCGGGTTCCAGCCGACGCCGACGCCCAGGCGCAGCCGCCCGCCGCTGAGCACGTCGACCTCGGCCGCCTGCTTGGCCACCAGCGCGGTCTGCCGCTGCGGCAGCACCAGCACGCCGGTCACCAGCTCCAGCGAGGTGGTCACCGCGGCGAGGTAGCCGAAGAGCACGAACACCTCGTGGAACGTGCTCTCGTTGTCGTAGAGGCGCCAGTCGGGACGGCTGCCCCGGCCCGCGCCGAGCACGTGGTCGAAGGCGAGGACGTGGGCGTAGCCCATCTCCTCGACCGCCAGGGCCCAGTCGCGGATGTCGGCCGGGTCGTCGCCGATCTCCAGCTGCGGGAAGATCGCGCCGATGCGCATGGTGTCGCTCCAGTCGTGAGGAGGGGCGCGGCAGCGGTGGGGGTGGCCGCTGCCGCGCCCCGCGGTGGCGTCGGGGGTCAGGCCGTCGGCGCCGGTTCCCCCGCCACCGCCCGCGCCACGTCCGGGCCGGCTTCCGGCGTGGGCTTGAGGAAGCTGGTCGCGTAGGCCACGACCACGCCGACCGAGCAGATCACCAGCGACGTCAGCACGGCACCCCGCGCGCCGCCCGCCGCCACGGCCGCCGCGCCGATCAGGGCGCCCACCGCGATGCCCGCGGTGATCGCGGACGCCGGCAGGGTGGCGGCGAAGTCGCGGCCCGGTCCGGCGAGGCCGACCACGCGGTACTGGATCGACGGCACGATGCCGAAGCCGACCACGCCCCACACGCCCAGCGCGACCGCGGCCACCACCGGGTTGGAGCCGGCCACGTACAGCGCCACCAGCGCCGCGACCACGAGCAGCCCGCCGACCACGATGGTGCCGGAGGCGTTGCGGTCGGCCGCCGCGCCGCCGAGGAACGTGCCCACGGCGTTGGCGATCCCGTACACCAGCAGGAAGATCGAGATCGTGCCGCCGGAGACGCCGGTGACGTCGGACAGGAACGGCTGGAGGTAGGTCAGGCCGGCGAACTGGCCGCCCATGAGCAGGAAGCCCAGGCCGAGCATGGCCAGCACCTTCGGCGCCAGGGCGTGCCGGGCCTGCGCGCCGAAGCCGCCCAGGCCCGAGTTCGGCACCGGCGGGATGACGGCGATGGCCAGCACGAGCGCCAGCACGCCGGTGACGATGATCGCGACGAACGACGCCTGCCAGCCCCAGACCTGGCCGACCAGGGTGCCCAGCGGGACGCCCAGCGCGGTGGACACCGCGACGCCGCCGAAGACGAACGAGATGGCCTTGCCCATCTTCTCCGGCGGCATCATGCCGGTGCCGACCGCGAACGCGACGCCGATGAACAGGCCGTGCAGCGAGCCGGTGAGCACGCGTGCCGCGAGCAGCAGGCCGAAGGCGCCGGCCACGACCGCGAGGACGTTGCCGAGGACGTAGGCGGCCAGGGAGATCTGGAGCAGTTGCTTGCGGGCGAACTTGATGGTGACGGCGGTCAGCAGCGGGCCGCCGATCGAGATGCCCAGCGCGTAGGTGGTGACCAGGCTGCCCGCCGCGCTGATCGAGACGCCCATGTCGTCGGCGATCAGGTTCAGGATGCCGACCACGATCAGCTCGGCGCTGCCCATGACGAACGCGCCGAGGAACAGGGCGGCCAGGGCCAGGTTGCTTCGCGCCCGGCTGAAACCGGGTCGCAGGTCTGCGGACATGTGCACCTTCCTCGGTTCTTCGGGTCCGGCACCGGGTTCGCGACCCGTCCGTGCCGGACGTCGCCCGCGGCCCGTGCGTGACGGGGTCTTCCGGATGTTAGGGAACGATCCCTATCAAGCTGTGGCCAACGGTAGTACAGCGGGGGCGGGTCGGCAAGGGGAGTTCGCGGGCCGTGTCACGCGGCCGATGTGACCTGCGGGAGGGCTGCGCGAGCCGGTGAACCCCGCAAGCCGGGAGGGCCGCCCCCGCGGGTGGCCCTCCCGGCGCCCTCCCTCAGAACAACGTCGGCACCGCGCTGAACGCGTTCTCCGGGTCGTACCGCCGCTTGAGCGCGAACAGCCTGGACGCGTTGGCCCCGTAAGCGACCCGCACCCGCTCGGTCTCCTCCGGCGCCAACAGGTTCTGGTACCCACCGGCCAGGGACAGCGGCGCCAGGTCCGCCGACAGCCGCTCGACCCACGCCCGGTGCGCCGCCCCGTCCTCGCCCGCCTCCCACGTGCCGACCACCTCGACCAGGTTGTGCGGTCGGCGCAGCGCGAACGCGGTCGACGCGACGGGCACCCGCGCCGCCGCGCCGTGGAAGTGGTGCACGAACACCCCCGAGTGCGGCGACGGGATCCGCGCGGCCGCGTCGACCAGGACCTCCGCCGCCTCCTCGCCGACCTCCGGCAGCTGCCGGTTCGCCGCGACCGTGTGCCTGCCGTCCACCACGACCGCGTCCAGCAGGCCCAGCACCTCCAGCGGGGACATCTGCCCCACCCGCGCGGAGACCGGCCTGCCCAGCGAGGTCAGCCGCCGGGCCCACTGCTCGCCCCGGCTCGGGTTGCCGCTCCAGGCGGGCAGCAGGTACAGCAGCGCCCGGCCGTCCGGGCCGGCGAAGAACCCGGTCATCACGGTCAGCTCGTCCGGCGCCGCCGCGGTCAGCTCGCGGTAGCCGCGCAGCACCGAGCGCGCCTGGGGCAGGTCGAACAGCACCATGCCCGAGGTCATCGCCCGCAGCGGGTGCGCCCGGTAGGTGGCCCGGGTGACCACGCCGAAGTTGCCGCCGCCGCCGCGCAACGCCCACAGCAGGTCCTCGTCCTCGCCCGCCACGGCGACCCGGCCGTCGGCGAGCACGACGCGCGCGTCGACCAGGTTGTCCAGGGCCAGGCCGTGCTTGCCGAGCAGCAGGCCGTAGCCGCCGCCCAGGGTCAGGCCCGCCGCGCCGACCGCCTTGACGGTGCCGAGCACCGCCGCGAGGCCGTGCCGGTCGGCGACCGCGGCCACCCCGCCCGCGGTCGCGCCGCCCTGCGCGCCCAGGGTGGAGGCGTACCGGTCCGCGGTCACCTCGCGCAGCCGGGTCAGGTCGACCACCAGGCCGCCGTCGCGCACGGCGCGGCCCGCCCAGTCGTGCCCGCCGCCGCGCACCGACAGCGGCAGGCCCCGCTCCCGGGCGGCGCGCACCGCGTGCACGACGTCGCCCTCGCCCGCGGCGCGCACCACGACCGCGGGCGAGCGGTCGACCGCGCCGTTCCACACCCGGCGCGCGCTGTCGTAGCCGGCGTCGCCGGCCACCAGCACGTCACCGGCCACCCGGCCGCGCAGCTCGGCCGCGACGGGTGCCGTCGATGTCGTCATCGTTGCTCCTCAACGCCCGCTCAGCGGTAGTCGACCCGCGCCAGCCCGAACTGCTCGGCCGCCACGATCGGGTCGAAGAACTCGTGGTACTCGTGGATGTGCCCGGTCTCGGTGAACTTGAAGATCGACACGTACGTGTTGCGGTACCGCTCGCCGCTGCGCAGCAGGCAGTCGCCCTCGAACCGGGCGATGACGGTGTTCCCGTCCTCCCACGTCTCGGTGATCGGGAACGACCAGCTCTCGAACATCTCCGGGGTGTCCTTCCACCGCGAGTACACGGCGGTCTTGCCGACGATGTGGCGCGGGAACATCCGGGTGCCGAAGGGGTAGTAGTGGTCGGCGCCCTCGGCCCACAGCTCTATCCACGCGTCGATGTCCTTCTCCTCCAGCAGCCGGAGGAACGTGTGCACGGTCCGCACGTTCCGGCTCGGGCCCCCGCCGGTCACGGTTTCCTCCACAGTGGACTCACGACCTGGCCTCGGGCCCGATGACCCAGTGCTCGCGGGTGACCAGCCGGTGCACGTACCGCGGGTTGACGAACGCCTCGTAGTCCTCGGTCATCAGCTTGTGCTCGGGGGACTCCAGGGCGTCGCGCAGCGCCTCCACGTCGTCGAACCACAGCTGGTAGGCGGCGTCCAGGGTCGGCTCGCCGATGCCGTACCAGCCGTCCACGGTGTGGCACTGGAGGTAGCGGCGCAGGCCCGGCAGCTTCAGGCCCAGCTCGCCGTGCTGGTGCAGGCTGTAGGCGCGGAAGTCCTCCAGCGACACGCCCTCCTTGCGCTTGACCAGGACCATCAGCTTGACCCACTGCTGCCCCTTGAACAGCGCGGGCCCGGCCTTGAGCTCGTGCGCCTCGGTGTCGAGCACGAGGGTCTGCCAGAACGCCGCCCAGTTGGGCTCGTCCGGGCGGGCGCCCTGGAGGAACTCCTCGCTCTGCAGCGAGGCGACCTGCTCCTCCGGGCGCAACCAGATCTCGGCCACGCCCCGCCACTTCGGGTCGCCGTTGCCGAGGTCGACGCCGGCGTCGAAGGTGGTGTCGATCAGGTACTTGCGGATCTGCGGGATCTTGCTCGCGTACCGCACGGCGTGCACGTCGACCCAGTAGTCCTGGAACTCCCGGACGGTCATGCCGGGCCTGGGCGAGGCGAAGATCAGCTGGTGGATCACGGTTTCCTCCCTCGGCTTCAGACCTGGTAGCGCTTGAGGACGTCCTCGGCGAACCCGAGGTAGTCGCGCAGCGGCCAGACCTCTTCGAACTCCAGGTACTCGCGCATCGGCAGCCGGCCCAGCGCGGTGCGGTCCAGCTCCTCGGCGCTGGGCGCGTCGATGATGCCGATGACCCGCTTCTGCGCGGCCACCTTCCACAGGCCCACGGCGAACCCGGAGTCCAGCGTCTCCTGGGCGTGCACCGCCTCCTCCTGCTCGATCTCCCACAGCTCGTCGAGCGTGATGCGGCCCTCGTGGTTCCACTTCATCTGGACGTAGAACAGCATGTCGCCTGCTCCTCGGTGGTTCAGCCGACCGCGGTGCGGATCAGCTCGGTCAGGGGGTGGTCGGCGCCGAACTCCGCGGTCGCCAGCGCCAGCGGCGTCCGGCCGTCGTGGCCCACCAGGTCCAGCCGCGCCCCGGCGTCGACCACGATCCGGGCGCACTCCTCGTAGCCGTGCCACAGGGCGTCGTGCAGCGGCGTGTAGCCGTTGGTGGCGCCCTGGAAGTCCAGGTCCACGCGCGGCCAGTTGGCGATCAGCCGGGTCAGCTCGACGTGCCCGTTGTAGACGGCCTTGTGCAGCGGCACCGCGCCGAACGTCGGCTCGGTGGCGTTGACGTCCGCGCCCGCCTCCAGCAGCAGCCGGGCGATCTCGGTGTGCCCGTCGCGGGCGGCCACCAGCAGCGGGGTGTGCGCGTCGTTGAAGCCGTTGACCACCGGGAACCGCTCGTCGACCGGCGCGCCGTCGCCGAGCAGCTTGCGCGTGCCCGCCACGTCGCCCTGGGTCACCGCGGCCATCAGCAGCTGGTCGGCGGCGCGGCGCTCGTCGCACGCCTGGCGCTCCTGGACGTACTGGTGCGCCCGCAGGATCTTCTCCTTGCCGGTGGTGTTGACGTTCAGCTCGTACTCGAAGTGCTGCCGCAGCGAGAAGCCGTAGTGGGTGGTCGTGTTCAGGCCCGCGCCCCGGTCGAGCAGGTACTTGGCGATCTCGGGGTTCTTGAACCACACCGCGTCCATCACCGGCGTGTGCCCGGTGGTCGGCGTCACCGCGTCGATGAACGCGCCCGCGTTCACCAGCGCGTCCACCACGGCCAGGGCACCGCCCTGGCACGCCTTGTGCAGGGCCGTCGCACCGCCGGCGCTGTCCACCGCGTGCACGTCGGCGCCCGCCGCGACCAGCCGGCGGGTCAGCTCGGCGTCGCCCCGGCCCGCCGCGATCAGCAGCGGCGTCAGGCCGCTGTCGGGGTCGCGGTGGTCGACGTGCGCGCCGAAGCGCAGCAGCTCGGCCACGGCGTCGAGGTCACCGCTCCAGCACGCGGCCACCAGGCGCTCGTCGCGGTCGGCGTTGAACGCCGCGACCTCGCTGTTGGGGTCGAAGTAGACCTTCCACGCCACGATCCGGCCGCCGTCGTCGACGACGAGCCGGTGCACGTCCTCGATCTCGAACTCCTGGCGGGTGCGGGTGTGCACGGCGCGGGTGTAGACCACCGCGTAGGCCGTGTCGCCCTCGGCGCGCAGGTCGCGCAGCTCGTAGTCCAGCACCTCGGTGGTCTCGGCGCGCACCGCGAACGCCCGGCGCACGGCGGGCAGCCCCACGTGGCGGCCCAGGTACGGGACGACCTCGTTCCACCGGTCGACCGGCAGCTCGAAGTCGATCGACCGGGACAGCGCCGACAGCGCCGAGTCCACGTCCCCCCGCTCCAGGTCGGTGAAGTAGCCCTCCACCACTCGGCGGGTCCGCTCACTGCTCATCGTGCCTCCACACTCGCTCGTGTTTCCTTCCGCGCCGCGTTGTCGGGGAAATCGGAGAACCCGACTGACGAGGTGTCGGGCGCGCATTCAGTAGTTCACGGGCCGGGGGTGCCGACAAGGCGCCCGGACGCACCTGGCCGGACTGCGTGAGGTCGTCGCACAACTGACGAAGTGCCCCCTGACCACGGCAATCGCCTTGTCGGCCGCTGCGCGGCGGTCGCACAGTAGCGATCGGAAGCCGGCCCCAATCCCCGTCGATACCGCGACAGGAGTGTGTTGACCGTGACCGCGGATGGCACCAATTCCCGAACAGTTCGGGAAGATGCGCTGGAGGTATTCCGGCAACTCGGTCTCACGACCGTTTTCAGCAATCCCAGCCACACCGAGATGAAGTTGTTCGAGCAGTGGCCCGACGACTTCCGGTTCGTCATGGGCCTCCAGGAGGCCGCCGTGGTCGGCATGGCCGACGGCTACGCCCAGGCCACCGGCGAGCCGTCCCTGGTGGTCATCAACGGCGGTCCGGGCACCGGCAACGCGATGGGCTCGATCTACACCGCGGCCAGCGCGCACACCCCGATGGTGATCATCGGCGGCCTGCAGGCCCGCCGGCTCCAGCAGGGCGCGCCGTTCCTCAACGCGCCCGACGCCACCCAGCTGCCCCGGCCCTACATCAAGTGGGCCGCCGAGGCGGCCCGGCCCCAGGACGTGCCCGCGCTGGTCGAGAAGGCGTACCACATCGCCAAGCAGGCGCCGCAGGGCCCGGTCTACGTGGGCGTGCCCGAGGACGACTGGGTGCGCCCGGCCAACGCCGAGCCCCACCGGGTGCGCTCGGTGCGGTCCGCGGTGGTGCCCGACCCGCGGGTGCTCGCCGACGTCGCCGACGCGCTCAACTCCGCCGCCAACCCCGCCATCGTGGCCGGCCCCGGCGTGGAGGCGGGCGGTGCGCGCCGCGACCTGATCAAGATGGCCGAGCGGCTCAACGCCCGCGTCTACGGCAGCCCGGTGTGGCCGCGCGGCGCGTTCCCGGAGAACCACCCGCTGTTCGGCGGCGTGCTGGCACCGCTGCCGGAGCTGATCAACGCCCGGCTCGGCGAGCACGACGTGGTGATCGTGCTGGGCAGCCCGGCGTTCACCCTGTTCACCACGGCCGACCTGTTCTCCACCGCGCCCGCGCCGCTGGACCGGGCCGACCCGCCGAGGCTGCCCGAGGGCACCAGGTTCCTCCACGTCACCGACGACCCGGAAGCCGCGGCCTGGTCGATGGCCGGGTCGAGCTTCGTCACCCCGCCCGCGGCGTTCGTGCGCGGGCTGGTGCCGCTGCTGCCGCAGCGCCAACGGCTGCCGCTGCCCGCCCTGCGCGAGGCCGCGCCCACGCCCGAGGCGTCCACCCCGATCACCGAGCCGTACCTGTTCCACCTGCTGGCGCGGGAGCTGCCCGCCGACGCCCAGGTGTTCGAGGAGCTGCCGATCGGCCGCGCCCCGTTCCACGAGCAGGTCCCGCTCGGCCCGGACAACGGCTACTACGCCACCGCCTCCGGCGCGCTCGGCTTCCCGTTCGCGGGCGCGGTGGGGCACGCGGTCGCGCGCCCCGACCTGCGCACCGTGGTCGTGGTCGGCGAGGGCTCGGCGCAGTACACGATCCAGGCGCTGTGGACGGCCGGGAAGTACAACCTGCCGGTCACCTTCGTCATCCCCGACAACTCCGGCTACCTGTCGCTGAAGTACTACCTCGACGACACCGGCCAGAAGGCGTGGCGGGAGGGGTGGGACCTCGGCGGCGTCGACATGGCGCAACTGGCCCGGGGCTTCGGCATCGCCGGCGAGCGGGTGGAGACGCCCGAGCAGCTCCAGGTGTCGCTGCGCCGGGCGCTGGCCGCCGACGGTCCCGTGCTGCTCGACGTCGTGGTCTCCGACCCCGGCCTGTTCCGGCTCTGAACCCAGGAAGGAGCGACCCGATGGAGGTCGTGGAGAAGGGCAGCCTGCCCACCGTGGTGATCGACGGCGAGGTGGCCGCGCACATCTTCGACGGTGGCGCGCACGGCACCACGTCGTCGGCGTTCATCGTCGACGTGGCCGTCGGCAGGGGGCCGCGCCGGCACCTGCACCCCTACGACGAGGTGTTCATCATCGTGGAGGGGCGGGTCAGCGTGGAGGCGGGCGGCGAGGTCCGCGAGGCCGGGCCGGACGAGGTGGTGATCGTGCGGACCGGTGTGCCGCACGCGTTCACCAACCTGGGGCCGGGCCACGCGCGGATGGTCAACATCCACGCGACCGACAAGGTCGTGACGGAGTTCGCCGGCGACCACGCGGCCGACCCGTCCTACCGGTACGGCCACAGCAGCTGAGGCGCCGAGTGCGCTGGTGGAGCCCTCACGCGTTCCGGAACCCGCGGAACCGCGTGGGGGCTCTGCCGCGTTGGTCGCGCCGGGCGCGGTCTCGCACCCGCCGACGTGAGGGTTCGTCGACTTGACGTAGTGCGTGCCGCCCGGTGTCGGCCATCGGGAATTCCGATGCCCGCCATCACGGCAGTGTGATCGGCCACCGGATTTGGTACCCCTGTGCCGTTTCCGGCCAACGTCGCGCAACCGCCGCCGGAGCCGGTGTTCGATAACGTTGTAACAACAGCACCGGGCGGGTGTGGCGCTGTTCCGCGCGACTCGCGCACGTCTCACTTCGCGTGCGTCCTCCGCGCCGATGCGGTCCGCGGGGCACGTGGCCCGCATTGATCCGAAAAGAATACGAA
Source organism: Saccharothrix syringae (assembly GCF_009498035.1). Taxonomy (NCBI): domain Bacteria; kingdom Bacillati; phylum Actinomycetota; class Actinomycetes; order Pseudonocardiales; family Pseudonocardiaceae; genus Saccharothrix; species Saccharothrix syringae. Next base: position 8,118,481 of record NZ_CP034550.1, on the reverse strand, counting down.
TGTTATTCGAGTCGGTGCCGGCGCCCACTCGCGGAAGTATTCGTTCGCCGTCCACTCGATCCGGGTAATCTGCGGTGCGGGGGAACCGTGCGCCCGGGGTGACCCGTTCGACGTGGTCGACCACTCCGAACGGACCAGCCGGGGGCGCTTCCGCCCGGGGGTGGTCACTGCGACCGGGAATACCAGTGCGAGTCGGGTCTGGACATTCCCGGTGGCCGCTTGGAAATCTGTGCTCGACCCGCGCCCGGTGACCCGGGCCGCGGTCACCCGGCCCGTGCGGCCGGGACTTGGGGGAACTGGGGCGATCATGATGGGGGGCTGCCGTCGGCGTGCGGTGCCGGGCCCGGTGGCGCTGGGGTCATCCGGGTGCGGCGTTGTCGGCCGCGGGCGCGACGGTGCATATGTGATGCCGTGGGGATCTCCTTCGGAATGTGCTGTGCCTTGCTCAACCAAGTGCGGGTGGGCCCTGCGGTGGGGTCGGCCCCGTGGTTATCCGATTGCTGGAGGGGACCGTGCACATGCGTGAAATGGCGTCGACCGGGGCTGAACCGTCCGATTTAGCGGACTTGCCGGAGTTCTGCGACGAGCTGTTCGTGACCCTGGGGAGGTCCGACCAGCGCCGGTGGGCCGAGACCTACGTCCGGGGTCTGCTCGTGGTACCGGGGCGGAAGTCGATCCGGCGCATCTCGGAGCTGGTCGTCGGGCGGGACGCCGACCAGTCGTTGCAGCAGTTCGTCAACCAGAGCCCGTGGGCGTGGGCGCCGGTGCGGCAGCGCCTGGCCGAGCGGGTGGACCGGGCGCTCCGGCCGAGCGCGTGGGTGGTGCGGGAGGTGGTGTTCCCCAAGAACGGGGCCAACTCGGTGGCGGTGGCCAGGCAGTACTCGCCGTCGGCCGGCCGGATGCTCAACTGCCAGCGCGCCGTCGGCGTGTTCATGGCCGGCGAGCACGGGGCGACGCCGGTGAACTGGCGGCTGCTGCTGCCCAAGGCGTGGGACACCGACCTGGCGCGGCGCGCCAAGGCCCGGGTGCCCGACGAGGAGCGGTCCAGGCGCACGTGGGAGTACCTGCTGGACTGCTTCGACGAGATGACGGGCACCTGGGGCACGCCCGCCGCGCCCGTGGTCGTCGACCTGAGCGGCGACCCGGGCATGCTGCCGCTGCTCGGCGGCCTGGAGGAGCGCGGCATGCGGTACCTGGCGCAGGTCTCCACCGCCACCCCGGTGGCACCCGCGGGCGCGCCGCACCGGCCCCGGACCGTCGGTCAGCTGATCACCGCGGCCGCCGGGCGCGGGCGGACCACGCTGTCCTGGCGCGACGAGGACACCGGCGCGGTCACCACGTCGGACTTCGTGGCGGCGACCCTGCCGGGGCCGACCGCGGCGGACAACCGCCCGGGTCGGCTGCCGTGGGTGCGCCACGTGCTGGCGGAGTGGCCGATCGGGCAGCACCGCCCGCGGGCGGTCTGGACGACCAACCTGGGCGTCACCGACATCCGGGAGCCGGTGCGGCTGCTGCGGGCCGCGAGCCGGGTCGAGGTGGAGGGGCCGCGGCTGGCCGAGGAGTTCGGGCTGCGGCACTTCGAGGGGCGCTCGTTCCAGGGGTGGCACCACCACGTGACGCTGGTGTCCGCGGCCCACGGCTACGAGCTGCTGCGCGAACTGGCCACCCGCGGGTACGACGAGGGGCGGTTGCTGCGCCCGCGCGCATGACACCGCCCGGGGTGGTGGACCGGAGTCGCTCCACTGCCCGGTGGCGCTCGGGGGTGGGTTGGGTGCATTGTTAGGGATAGGTCCCTATCAACGTACCCGAGGAGGTCGTCGTGCGCCGATCAGCGGCCGAGACCCGTGAGCACGTGCTGGCCGTCACCCACGACCTGTTCTACTGGAACGGCATCCACGCCGTCGGCGTCGACCGCGTCGCCGCCGAGGCCGGGGTGGCGCCCACGACGCTCTACCGGCTGTTCCGCTCCAAGGACGACCTGGTCGCGGCCTACGTGGAGCGGGCGGACGAGAACTACCGGGGCTGGTTCGGGCAGGCCGCCAAGGCCGACGGGCGCAGCGCGCGCGACCGCGTCCTGGCCGTGTTCGACGAGCTGGTGGCCGTGGTCGAGCCGGACCGGTACCGCGGCTGCCCGTTCCTGATGGCCCTGGCCGAGTACCCCGACCCGGAGCTGGCCGCGCACCGCGGGGCGGTGGCCACGAAGCGGTGGGTGCGTGCCCGGTTCGGCGAGCTCGCCGCCGAACTGGGGGCCGCCGACCCGGACGCGCTCGCCGACCAGCTCGCGCTGGTGCTGGAGGGGGTGTACGCGTCCGTGCAGGCGCTCGGCGTGGACGGCCCGGCCCGGCAGGCGCGGGACCTGGTGGAGGCGTTGCTGGAGGGGGCCGCGAGGCCCGCGCGGCGCGGTGCCGCGGCCCGTGCCTGAGGTGTGGCGGACCCGCGGCTGGGGACGCGGGCCCGGTGACGCACCGGGAACGGTGGAGGGGGCCGCACCCATCGTGGCCGACGCGCCCGCCCCTGTCCAAGAGCCGCGGTGAGAACCGATGGCTATGGACGTCCACGTCCGCGACCTGCGGTACTTCCTGGCCGTGGCCGAGGAGCTGAGCTTCACCAGGGCCGCCCGGGAGCGGCTGTTCATCTCCCAGCCGGCGCTGAGCAAGCAGATCCGCCTGCTGGAGTCGACGTTGCGGGTGGCGCTGTTCGAGCGGGACCGGCGCTCGGTGGCGCTCACCGCGGCGGGCCGCGAGCTGCTGCCGCGCGCCCGCGCCCTGGTGGCCGAGTGGGACGCCGCCCGGCGCGCGGTGGTCGAGGCCGCGTCGGGCCCGACGCTGACCGTGGGTTTCCACACCCGCATCGGCCGCGGCCTGATCCCGGCGGTGACGGCCAGGGTGGCCCGGCGCCTGCCCGGCCTGCGGCTGCGGTTCCGCCAGGTGCCCTGGCACGACCCCGCGGTGGGCCTGCGCGACGGCGGGGTGGACGTCGCGGTGGCGTGGCTGCCCGTGCCCGACTCCGGCGAGCTGTCCTGGCGGGTGGTCGCCACCGAGGACCGGTGGGTGGCGCTGCCGCGCGGGCACCGGCTGGCCGCGTTCGAGCGGGTGCCCTTCGCCGAACTGGTCGACGAGCCGTTCATCGCGCTGCCCGCGGGCGCGGGGCCGCTGCGCGCCTTCTGGCTGGCCGACGACCACCGCGGCGAGCCGGCCAGGGTGGCGGCGGAGGTGTCGACGGCCGACGAGGCGTTCGAGGCGGTGGCCTCGGGCCTGGGCGTGGTGCTGCTGTCGGCGGGCAACGCCGAGGAGCACCGGCGCGACGACGTGGTCTACCGGCCGGTGCCGGAGCTGTCGCCGGGCAGCCTGGCCGTGGTGTGGCGCACCGGCGACGAGCGCGAGGCCGTGCGGGTCTTCGTCGAGGCGGGCGCGGGCGGCTGAAGTGCACGCAGTGCCGGTCGGGCCTTTGACCCGGTGACCGGTGCGGCAAGACCCTTGACGCGGCCCCCCGCCGGGGGGCGACGACGATCGGAGATGGTGTGGTGGACGGTCAGACGTCGACGGCGGCGCCCGCCGGGGTGGACCTCGAAGCGATGCTCGCCCGCGGGTTGCCCGACAACTTCCACCGCAGGCTCGACGCGCTGGTGGGCGAGTGGACCGTGGACAAGCGGACCTACATCGCCCTGGGCACGCCGGACAACCCGAAGGTCTGGGTCGGCGAGTCGCGGTGGCGGTGGCTCGACGAGACCGGCGGCCGGTTCCTGCGCGAGGACCTGACCGGCGACATGGGCGGCGGCCCCTACTACCGGCTGGGCGTCATGGGGTACTCCACGATGGACGGCCGCTACGAGTGGAACACCCTCGACAACGTGGTGAGCACGATGATGACCTACAAGGGCGCCCCGCAGTCGGCCGGCGACGAGGTCATCTCCCTCGGCGGCGAGTTCACCGACCCGGGCGTGCTGGGCGAGTCCTACGTCGGCAAGCGGATCGCGATGCGCACGGTGTTCACCTTCGAGTCACCGGACCGGGTGGTCGTCGAGATCAGGTTCGTGCCGCCGGGCGAGCCGGAGCGCGTCGCCGACCGGGCGGTCTACCACCGCCGGAAGTAGGCCCCGGGCCGGGGCGGGTCGACCGGCCCGCCCCGCCGGTGACGTGGGGCACAGTTCGCTAGTACTTCCGATAGACGGATGTCCTAGTAATCTGGTACCAGTCGCCGATGCCGGAGGAGCCGTCGTGACCACCGCCAGCCCGCTGCACGTCCCGGAGCACCCGGTCCGCTTCATCACCGCGGCCAGCCTGTTCGACGGCCACGACGCGGCGATCAACATCATGCGGCGCATCCTGCAGTCGCAGGGCGTGGAGGTCGTGCACCTGGGCCACAACCGGTCGGTGCGCGAGGTGGTCGACGCGGCCGTCCAGGAGGACGTGCAGGGCATCGCGGTCAGCGCCTACCAGGGCGGGCACGTCGAGTACTTCACCTACCTCGTCGAACTGCTCAACGAGCGCGGTGCCGGGCACGTCAAGGTCTTCGGCGGCGGTGGCGGCGTCATCGTGCCCGAGGAGATCGAGCTGCTGCACTCGCGGGGCGTGGCGCGCATCTTCTCCCCGGCCGACGGTCAGGAGCTGGGCCTCGCCCGGATGATCAACACCATGGTGGAGGCGTGCGACGCCCCGCTGGCCGAGCGCCCGCCGGCGTCCTGGGACGGCCTGTTCACCGGCGCCGACGACGTGCTGGCCCGCGCCATCACCCTGATCGAGGCCGGCGCCCTGCCCGACGAGGTGCGCGGGCGCATGGTCGACGCCGCGGCCTCGCGGACCGTGCCCGTGCTCGGCATCACCGGCACCGGCGGCTCGGGCAAGTCGTCGCTGACCGACGAGCTGGTCCGCCGCTTCCGGCTCGACCAGCAGGACAAGCTGCGGGTGGCGGTGCTGGCCGTGGACCCGACCCGCCGCAAGGGCGGCGGCGCGCTGCTGGGCGACCGCATCCGGATGAACTGCCTCGACGGCGGCCGGGTGTTCTTCCGGTCCCTGGCCACCCGCCGCGCGGGCTCCGAGGTGCCCGACGGCCTGGCCGACGCGATCCTGGCCTGCCGCGCGGCGGGCTTCGACCTGGTCGTGGTGGAGACGCCGGGCATCGGCCAGGGCGACGCGGCGATCGTGCCGTTCGTGGACCTCTCGCTGTACGTGATGACGCCGGAGTTCGGCGCCGCGTCGCAGCTGGAGAAGATCGACATGCTGGACTTCGCCGACGCGGTGGCGATCAACAAGTTCGAGCGCCGCGGCGCCGAGGACGCCCGCCGGGACGTGGCCCGCCAGCTCGTGCGCAACCGGGAGGCGTTCGGCGCCTCGTGGGAGGACATGCCGGTGTTCGGCACGTCCGCGGCGACGTTCAACGACGACGGCGTCACCGCGCTCTACCAGCACCTGCGCGACGAGCTGGCGCAGCGGGGGCTGCCCGTGGCCGAGGGCGTGCTGCCCGCGGTCGGCGGGAAGGTGTCGACCTCGGCGGCGACCGTGGTGCCCGCCTCCCGGGCCCGCTACCTGGCCGAGATCGCCGAGACCGTGCGCGGCTACCACCGCGCGACCGAGACGCAGGTGGACGCGGTGCGCCGGGTCGCGCACCTGCGCGCGGCGCGGGCCGAGCTGGCGGACGCCGGCCACGACGTCACCGCGATCACCTCGCTGCTGGAGGCCGCGCGGGCGCGGGTGGACGCGGGCGCGCGGGCGCTGCTGGACGAGTGGCCGGCCGTGGTCGAGGACTACAGCGGCGACGAGCTGGTGGTCCGGGTGCGGGACAAGGAGATCCGCACCAGGCTGACCCGGGAGACGTTGTCGGGCAACCAGGTCCGCCGCGTCTCGCTGCCCCGCTACGAGGACGAGGGCACGCTCCTGCGGTTCCTGCGCAAGGAGAACCTGCCCGGCCGCTTCCCGTACACCGCGGGCGTGTTCCCGTTCAAGCGCGAGGGCGAGGACCCGGCGCGGATGTTCGCCGGCGAGGGCGACGCGTTCCGCACCAACCGCCGGTTCAAGTACCTCTCGCAGGGCCAGCCCGCGACCCGGCTGTCCACCGCGTTCGACTCGGTCACCCTCTACGGCCGCGACCCCGACACCCCGCCGGACGTCTACGGCAAGGTCGGCACGTCCGGCGTGTCCATCGCGACGCTGGACGACATGAAGGCCCTCTACGACGGGTTCGACCTGACCGCGCCGACCACGTCGGTGTCGATGACCATCAACGGGCCCGCGCCGACGATCCTGGCGTTCTTCCTCAACACCGTGGTCGACCAGCAGGTGGACAGGTTCCGCGCCGAGCACGGCCGCGAGCCGTCGGAGGAGGAGGCGCGGGAGCTGCGGGCGTGGGCGCTGGCCACCGTGCGCGGCACCGTGCAGGCCGACATCCTCAAGGAGGACCAGGGGCAGAACACCTGCATCTTCTCCACCGAGTTCTCGCTGCGGATGATGGCCGACATCCAGGAGTGGTTCATCCGCAACCGGGTGCGCAACTTCTACTCGGTGTCCATCTCCGGCTACCACATCGCCGAGGCCGGGGCGAACCCCATCAGCCAGCTCGCCTTCACCCTGGCCAACGGCTTCACCTACGTCGAGTCGTACCTGGCGCGCGGCATGGACGTGGACGACTTCGCGCCCAACCTGTCGTTCTTCTTCTCCAACGGGATGGACGCGGAGTACAGCGTGATCGGCCGGGTGGCGCGGCGCATCTGGGCCGTCGCCATGCGCGAGCGCTACGGCGCGAACGAGCGGTCGCAGAAGTTCAAGTACCACGTGCAGACGTCCGGGCGGTCGCTGCACGCGCAGGAGATGGACTTCAACGACATCCGGACCACGCTCCAGGCGCTGTGCGCGCTGTACGACAACACGAACTCGTTGCACACCAACGCCTACGACGAGGCGATCACCACGCCCACGGAGTCGTCGGTGCGCCGCGCCATGGCCATCCAGCTCATCATCAACAAGGAGTGGGGCCTGTCGATGAACGAGAACCCGCTGCAGGGTTCGTTCGTCATCGACGAGCTGACCGACCTGGTCGAGGAGGCCGTGCTCGCCGAGTTCGACCGCCTGTCCGAGCGCGGCGGCGTGCTGGGCGCGATGGAGACCGGCTACCAGCGCGGCCGAATCCAGGACGAGTCGATGCTCTACGAGCAGCGCAAGCACGATGGGTCGCTGCCGATCGTCGGGGTGAACACGTTCCTGCCCGAGCACGGCTCGCGCGAGCCGGTGACCATCGAGCTGGCCCGCGCCACCGAGGAGGAGAAGCGGTCGCAGGTCGAGCGGACCCGCGCGTTCGCCCTCGCGCACGCCGCGGAGGCCGAACCGGCGCTGCGCCGGCTGAAGGAGGCGGCCGCGGCGGGGGAGAACGTGTTCGAGGTGCTGGTGGACGCGGCCCGGGTGTGCACGCTGGGGCAGATCACCGAGGCGTTCTTCGAGGTGGGTGGGCAGTACCGGCGCAACGTCTGAGCTCGTCCTCCAACCTGTTCGGCGGGTCGTTCCCAGGGGTGGCGCAGGTCGGCGGCCTCGGGATCGGAGCACCACGGCCGGACCGGTTTGTTCACCCCGCCGTAGGCGGTGCGGGGCGCGTCGTAGCCGGCGTCGAGCACCACCAGGATCTCCGGATCGGTCGCGCCGTCCGGGCGCGACCACGGCGAGACGTCCACCGCGAGCACCGGACGACCGTCCGCGGCGCGGGGCAGCGGCAACCCGGCCGGCGCGTCACCACCCGGGACCTGAAAAGACAAGCTGAGCGCCCGACCGGTGGCCGGTGCCGCTGTGCCCGCCGCCGGGTGCGCGGCCGACGCCGCGTAACGGGATGGCGGGATCCCGGCAACCATGTGGTGTGAGCGAGACAATGGCAGACGCGGTGGCACACCACGTGGAGCCACTCCAGCACCCCCCGCCGCGAGAGCGAACGGGCGCCGCGGCCGAGTTCGAGAAGGTCTACCGGGCGCACGTCGGCATGGTCACCGCCTACTTCGCGCGGCGCAGCTCGGACCCGCAGGCCGTGGCCGACCTGACCGCGGACACCTTCGTCCGGGCGATCACCTCGTTCGCCGGCTTCGACCCGGTCCGGGGCAGCGCCCGGCCCTGGTTGATCGGCATCGCGCGGCGGGTGTTCGCCGGGTACTGCGAGGCGCACAGCCAGCGCAGTGACAGCGCGCGGCGCGTCGCCGGGCAGCGGGTGCTCGACGCCGACGCGGTGGAGGACCTGGTCGATCGGATCGACGCGGAGCGGGCGGGGGGCGCGCTGCTCGCCAGGCTGGCCGAACTGCCCCGGCTCGACCGCGAGGTCGTGGAGCTGGTGGATCTCGCCGGCCTCAGCCCGAAGGAAGCCGCCGAGGCCCTGGGTGCCTCGGCGGGCGCCGTGCGCGTCCGACTGTTCCGGGCCCGGGCGAAACTGCGGAAGACGACAGGGGTGGAACGATGATGGCGAAGTTCGAGGACCAGCTCTTCGACGACCTGATGCGCAGCCACGGGGCCGCGTTGGACGCCGTGCCGGACCGCGCGGCGACCGGGCGGCGCGGGGTCGGCCGCGCGCTGGGCGTCGGCGGCGCCGCGCTGGGCGTGGTGGGGGTGACCGCGGTGACCGGTGCGCTGCTCACCGGCGGGGCACCCGCCGCCTACGCGGTCACCAGGGGCGCCGACGGCGCGGTGACGGTGTCGATCACCGACATCACCGGCGTGACCGGCGCGAACGAGGAACTGCGCCGGCTGGGGGTGCGAGCGGTCGCGGTCCCGGTGCGCGACGGGTGCGTCAGCCTGGCCGACCTGCCGGTCGACACCGCCGGCCAGGGCACCGGGATCAGCTCGTCGGTGCGGAACGACGAGGGCCTCCCCGCCGGCTCGATGACGTTCGACGCCGACGACATCCCCGAGGGCGACACGCTGCTGCTGGCGGCGGAGCAGTCGCCCACCAACCTCTCCCTGGGCGCCGCGTTGATCACGGGGAGCGCGCCGGAGTGCGTGAGCATGCCGGTGCCGCCCCCGGTCGACCCGGCGGACCCGCGGTCGGACGACCAGGTCCGGTCGGGAACGTTTGAGGGCGGCACCGCCCGGGAGGGCGACCGCTGATCCCGCCTCGCGCCCCCCGGCACCGGGGCGCCGAGCCGCCGCCGGACGCCACCCCGGCGTCCGGTGGCGGGACGGACGACCACCGCGCCGCCTGCGGGCCCGGCGGACGGTGACACGCCCGGGGAATCCCGGATCGACGGCGGGGCGCCGGCGGGCGGTTGAACCCGCCCCGCCCGGTTACCCCGCCGCAATGGACGAGCAGAACTCCCTCCGGTTCGTCGGCAACGCCACGACCATCCTGAAGCTGGGCCCGTTCACCCTGCTGACGGACCCCAACTTCATCCGCCGCGGCCAGTGGACCTACCTGGGCAACGGCCTGGTGTCCCGCCGCCTGAAGGACCCCGCGCTGCGCATCGACGAGCTGCCGCCGCTGGACGCGGTCCTGCTGTCGCACATGCACGGCGACCACTTCGACCGGGTCGCGGTCCGCGAGCTGAACCGCGACCTGCCGGTCCTGACCACCACGCAGGCGGCCCGGCACCTGGGGCGGCGCGGGTTCCGGGAGACCGTGGCCCTGCCCACGTGGACCGACCTGACCCTGACCAAGGGCGGGGCGAGCGTCACCGTCACCTCGCTGCCCGGCACCCACGCCCCCGGCCCGCTGGCCCGGCTGCTGCCGCCGGTGATGGGCAGCATGGTCGAGTACCGCTCCGAGCCGGGCGCCGAGCCGCTGCGGATCTACCTCAGCGGTGACACGCTGGTGCACGACGACCTGCGCGAGGTCCGCGAGCGCTACCCGTCGATCGACGTGGCCGTGGTGCACCTGGGTGGCACGAGGGCCCTCGGCGTGCTGCTGACCATGGACGGCGCCCAGGGCGTCGACCTGCTCGAACTGCTGCGACCGCGGCAGGTGGTGCCGGTGCACTACGACGACTACACGGTGATGAAGTCGCCGCTGTCGGACTTCCTGGGCGAGGTCGACCGGCGGCGGCCGCCCGTCACCGTGACCCGGGTCGAGCGCGGTGGCACGGTCGCCCTGTCCCGGCAGCTCAGCCGGTGACGGCGACCGGGGTGTCGCGCATCGTGCGGACGTCGCGGGAGAGCAGCACGGCCAGCGTCGCGGTCGCGGTGACGGCGGCGCCCGCGAGCAGCGTCGGCGCGGTGCCGGCGCGTTCGGCCACCGGACCGGCCAGCAGGTAGCCCAGCGGCATGAACACGTAGCTGAACAGCATGTCGTAGGAGGTCACGCGGCTGAGCCGGTCGCTGGGCACGTGCCGTTGCAGCGCGGTGCTCCAGCACACCGTGAACACCTCGGTGCCCACCCCGGCGACCGCCGCCGCGGCGGCGAGCAGGGCGACCGAGTCCGTCCCGGCCAGGGCGAGCAGCGGCACCACCTCCAGCAGCGTGACGAGCGTCGCCGCCAGCAGCGGGCGGCGGGGGCGCCACCACACGGCCAGCAGGCCGCCCGCGACCAGCCCGACCGCCAGGCCCGCGCCGATCAGGCCCCAGCTCACCGCGCCGCCCAGCTCGCGGTCGGCCACGACCGGCCCGAGCAGGGTGAACCCGCCCACCCAGACCGCGTTGACCAGCGAGTACTGCACCACGATCGCCCACAGCCAGGTGCGCGAGAAGAACTCCGACCAGCCCTCGCGCAGGTCGGCGAGGAGGTTCGCCAGCCGCTTCGGCGGCATCGGCACCCGCAGCGCGGCGAGCACGGCCGCCGCGGCGAGGTAGGTCAGCGCGTCCCAGGCGATGGCCCACGCCGGGCCGACCAGCGCCACGGCGAACCCGCCGGCGGCGGGGCCGAGCACGTGCACCGTGCTGGCCGAGACGCGCAGCAGCGCGTTGGCCCCGTGCAGGTGCTCGGCCGCCACGACCTGCGGCACGATCCCCTGGGCCGCCGGCCCCAGGAACGCGCTCGCCGTGCCGACCACGGCGTGCAGCGCGACCAGGACCCACAGCGGCGCGTGGCCGGTGAGCAGCGCGACCGCCGTGCCGGCCTGCGCCAGCCCGGACACCGCGTTGCCGAGCACCAGCACCCGCCCGCGCGGCAGCCGGTCCGCCACCACGCCGCCGACCAGCAGGAACAGCAGTTGCGGCACCACGCCCGCGGCGAGCACCAGGCCGAGCGCGGTGGCCGAACCGGAGGTGTCCAGCACGGCGAACGCCAGCGCGACGGGCGCGACGGCGGTGCCGAGCGTGGAGACCAGGCGCCCGGTGAAGTAGATCCGGAACGGCTTCTCGCGCAGCGGTGCGAACGGTGCTTCCCCCATGGGCTGATCATGACCGATCCCGACGACCGGATCACCCGATAAACGACCGCTCAGCCGAGGACGCGGACCAGCAGGAACAGGTTCAGGGCCGAGATGACCACCGCGCCCGCCGCGCCGAAGGCCGTGGCGGCGCGCCGGTTGACCGCGGTGCCCATCACGTCGGCCCGCCTGCCCAGCAGCACCAGGGGCACCAGGGCGAACGGGATGCCGAACGACAGCACCACCTGGCTGAGCACGAGCGCCCGCGTGGGGTCCACGCCCAGGGCGAGCACCGCCAGGGCGGGCGCCATGGTGAGCAGCCTGCGCAGCGCCAGCGGGATGCGGCGGCGCAGGAAGCCCTCCATGACGACCTGCCCGGAGTAGGTGCCCACGCTGGACGCGGCCAGGCCCGAGGCCAGCAGCGCCAGCGCGAACGCCAGCGCCGCGCCGGGGCCCAGCAGGGCGCCCAGGCCGTGGTGCACCTCCTCCAGCGACTCGTGCGCCGAGCCGGTGCCGTGGAACGCGCCCGCGGCCACCACCAGCATGCTCGCGTTGACCACCCCGGCCACGCCGAGCGCGACGAGGATGTCCGCGCGGGTGGACCGCAGCCGCTGCCCGCGCACCGCCGGGTCGGTGGCGCGGTGGTGCTGGGTGAGCGCGGAGTGCAGGTAGATGACGTGCGGCATGACGGTCGCGCCGAGCATCCCGGTGGCCAGCAGCACGCTGTCCTCCCCGGCGAAGCCCGGCACCAGGCCGGCCACCGCGCCGGTCGGCGGGCCGAGCCGCAGCGCCTGGTAGAGGAACCCGCCGAGCACCACGGCCAGCAGCCCGGCGATGACCGACTCGAACCGCCGCCTGCGCAGCGGCGCCAGCGCCAGGATGCCCGCCGACACCACCGCGGTGATCAGCGCGGCGGGCAGCAGCGGCACGCCGAACAGCAGGTTCAGCGCCACCGCGGCGCCCACGAACTCGGCCAGGTCGGTGGCCATCGCCACCAGCTCCGCCTGCACCCACAGCAGCCCGGTCACCGGCCGCGGGTAGTGCTCCCGGCACAGCTCGGGCAGGTTGCGCCCGGTGACCACGCCGAGCTTGGCCGACTGGTACTGGATGAACATCGCCATCGCGCTCGCGCCGACGATCACCCACAGCAGCAGGTAGCCGTGCGCGGCGCCGCCGGCCATGTTGGTGGCGAAGTTGCCCGGGTCGACGTAGGCCACCGCCACCACGAACGCCGGGCCCATCCCCGCGGCCGTCGAGCGCAGTCGCGCCACCGGCGCCCGCAACGAGGTGCTGACCATTCCCACTCCCTCTCGGCACGTGAAGTCGTCGGGCACGGGCCCGCGTGAAGTCGTCGGGCACGGGCCCGCGGTAAGTCCTCGGGCACGGGCCCGCGGTCACCCGATCGGGTGACCGCGGGTCAAGGGGAACCGCTCAGGTGAGCTTGCGGATCGCCTTCTCGATCAGCCCGAGGTTGGCCGGGCTGGTCGCGTACAGCAGCGGGTCGGGCGCGGGCGCGGACGCCTTGCCGCCCAGCGGCGCCGGGTCCATCAGGTAGGAGAACTCGTGCGCGCCGTCGGGCGTGGGCCCGGACGCCCAGCGGCCCTCGGGCCCGGCCGTGCCGTCGGAGTTGTGCCAGATGGTGCCCGCGTGCTCCTGGTGCTCCTCGTCGAACAGCGCGCTCGGGCTGACCGGCCCCTCCAGGCCGTCCTCCTGCAGCTCCTCGATGGCGGCGAGCCACATGTTCTGGTGCGCGGTGTCGCGGGCCAGGTTGAACTTCAGCATGTCCCGCACGCCCGGGTCGTCGGTCATGTTGTACAGGCGCGCGGTCTGGAGCCTGCCCTGGGCCTCGGCGGCGACGTTGGCGCGGAAGTCGGCCATGAGGTTGCCGCTGGCGACGATGAAGCGGCCGTTCCACGGCACGCCGTTGCTGTCGGACAGCGTGGGCCCGCCGCCGCTCACGATGGCCTGCTGGACGTCCATGCCGCCGACCACGGCCGCCACCACCGGGTCCGCCACGGCCTCGGCGGTGACCTCCGACGGCGCGCCCTCCAGCAGGCGGGCCACCATCGTCGCCAACATCTCGACGTGGCCGATCTCCTCGGTGGCCACGTCCATGATCAGGTCCTTGTACTTGCCCTCGATCCGGCAGTTCCAGCCCTGGAACAGGTACTGCATGGTCACGGTCATCTCGCCGTACGCGCCGCCGATCAGCTCCTGGAGCTTGCGGGCGTAGAGCGCGTCCGGCTTGGAGGGCTTGGCCTCGAACTGAAGCTTGCTGGTGTGCAGGAACATCCCGCCTCCTCGATCGGGTCAATGCCCGGCACGCTAGGCACGGGGTGTGACGGCGAACGCCCCGCCGCGACACCGGCGCGTCACCGCCGCGGCACCGCTCCTGGTCAGGAGGGCGAAAAAATCGTTGCGGGTGGTGTGCCACCGCGATTCGCGGGCACCCACGGCTCCACACCACATCCGAAGCAGATGGGTCCTGCCCGATGAGCGAGCCCCGCGTGGAACCCCGGACCACCATCCACCTGCTCGACGGCTTCGGCCTCGACCACGACCGGACGCGCGTGCACGTCCTGCCCGGCGCCCGCAAGCTGCTGGCGCTGCTGGCGCTGCGCGAGACCCCGGTCAGCCGCGCCGTGGTGGCCGCGGTGCTGTGGCCGGAGGCGACCGCGCGCCGGGCGGCGGCGTGCCTGAGATCCACCCTGTGGCGGCTGGCCGTGCCCGGCGCGCCCCTGGTCGAGACGGCCGACGACACCCTGCGCCTCGGGGCCGGGGTGGAGGTGGACTTCCGGCACGCCTGCCGGCTCGCGGACTCCGTCGCGGTGGCCGGGCGGGTGCCCGACGCGCGGGCGGTGGCGCTGCTCAACGCCGACCTGCTGCCGGGGTGGGACCACCCGTGGCTGTCGGCCGAGCAGGAGTGGTGGCGCGAGGCGCGGCTGCGGGCGCTGGAGGTGCTCGGCGAGCGGTTCCGGTGCGCGGGGGACCGGCACCGCGCGCACCAGGCGGCGCAGGCGGCGGTGCGGAGCGACCCGCTGCGGGAGAGCGCCCACCGGACGCTGGTGGAGCTGCACCTGGCCGAGGGGAACCCGGCGCAGGCCCTGCGGCAGTACACCGCCTACCGGGTGCGGTTGCGCAGCGAGCTGGGCCTGGAGCCGTCGCCGGAGATCCACCGGCTGGTGCGCCCGCTGCTGGAGAAGCGGTGAGGGCGGTGGTGGTCCGGGTGGTGCCGGCGGTTCGAGTGGTGGTCCGGCCCGAGGGGGCGCACGCTGTGGGGGTGGCTGGCGGCCGGGTCGGGTGTCGACCGAGCGGCGGTGCCCGGTGACCGGGGCGGTGCTGGGTGCCGTGCTCGCGTGCACCGGGCTGCTGTGGCTGGCGGGCTTCGGCCTGTTCGCCCTGGCCTGCCGGCTGTCCGCGACCGAGCCGCACCGGGTGCGCGACGCCCGGCGGATCGCGGCCTGGCTGCGGGCGGGTCCCTGGCTGCTCGCGGCGAGCTGCCTGCTGGCCGCGACCGGCGCCGGGCTGTTGTTCGTCGGGTGAGCCTCACCCGAACCAGTGAGTTTGACCGCCCCCGGAGCGGCAACTCACGGCCCACTGCCGGACGAGGAGGAGCGCCATGACCGAACCCCAGCGCGACAACGAGGACGTCGAGCGCGGTGCGGCCGAGGAGGGCGCCGACGCGCCGCTGACCGACACCGAGCGCGAGCTGTCCCGGCGCGCACCCAGCGACACCCCCGAGAACGGCCCCGACGACGGCTCGGACGACCCCCGACCGGTCTGACCGCACCGCCCCCCGACCGCACCGCCCCGAGGAACGGGTGTCCCACCATGACGACGCTCAAGCCCGAGACGCCCGAGCGCACGCCGGTCCTGCCGATCACGGCCGCCCGCCGGGCCTCGCTGGGGTCGGCGCTGCTGCGGCTGTTCCGCACCACCGACCACAAGCTGATCGGCCTGATGTACCTGACGACGGCGTTCGGCTTCTTCCTGGCCGGCGGGCTGATGGCGCTGCTCATCCGGGGCGAGCTGGCGCGCCCCGGCCTGCAGTTCCTGTCCAACGAGCAGTACAACCAGCTGTTCACCATGCACGGCACGATCATGCTGCTGCTCTACGCCACCCCGGTGGTGTTCGGGTTCGCCAACTTCATCCTGCCGCTCCAGATCGGCTCGCCGGACGTGGCGTTCCCGCGCCTGAACGCCTTCTCCTACTGGCTGTTCCTGTTCGGCGGCCTGACCGTGCTGGGCGCCCTGCTCACCCCGGCGGGCGCGGCGGACTTCGGGTGGACCGCCTACACGCCGCTGTCCTCCGCGCCGCACAGCCCGGGCGCGGGCGCCGACCTGTGGATCTCCGGCCTGGTGGTCAGCGGCCTGGGCACGATCCTGGGCGCGGTCAACATGATCACCACGGTGATGTGCCTGCGGGCGCCCGGCATGACGATGTTCCGGATGCCCATCTTCACCTGGAACATCTTCATCACCTCGCTGCTGGTGATCATCGCGTTCCCGATCCTGACCGCCGCGCTGCTCGGCCTGCTGGCCGACCGGCACCTGGGCGCGCACGTGTTCGACCCGGCCAACGGCGGGACGATCCTCTACCAGCACCTGTTCTGGTTCTTCGGCCACCCCGAGGTCTACATCGTGGCCCTGCCGTTCTTCGGCATCGTCAGCGAGATCTTCCCGGTGTTCAGCCGAAAACCCCTGTTCGGCTTCAAGGGGCTGATCTTCGCCACCATCGCGATCGCCGCGCTGTCGGTGGTCGTGTGGGCGCACCACATGTTCGCCACCGGCGCGGTGCTGCTGCCGTTCTTCTCGCTGACCACGTTCCTGATCGCCGTGCCCACCGGCATCAAGTTCTTCAACTGGATCGGCACGATGTGGAAGGGCAGGCTCACCTTCGAGACGCCGATGCTGTTCGCCATCGGGTTCCTGGTGACGTTCCTGCTCGGCGGCCTGACCGGCATCATCCTGGCCTCGCCGCCGCTGGACTTCCACGTGCACGACACCTACTTCGTGGTGGCCCACTTCCACTACGTCCTGTTCGGCACCATCGTGTTCGCCACCTACGCGGGCATCTACTTCTGGTTTCCCAAGTGGACCGGCCGGATGATGAACGAGCCGCTGGGCAAGCTGCACTTCTGGGCCACGTTCCTGGGCTTCCACGGCACGTTCCTGGTGCAGCACTGGCTGGGCAACCAGGGCTTCCCGCGCCGCTACGCCGACTACCTGCCCTCGGACCAGTTCACCACCCTCAACACCATCTCCACGATCGGGGCGTTCGTGCTGGGCGCGTCGGTGCTGCCGTTCGTGTGGAACGTCTTCCGCAGCTACCGCTTCGGCGACCCGGCCGGCGCGGACGACCCGTGGGGCTACGGCAACTCGCTCGAATGGGCGACCTCCTGCCCGCCGCCGCGGCACAACTTCACCGAGCTGCCCCGCATCCGCTCCGAGCGACCCGCGTTCGAGCTGCACTACCCGCACATGGTCGAGCGCATGCGGGCCGAGTCGCACTACTCGATGCGCAACCGCGACCAGGACGACACCGGTGTGGACAAGATCACCGACAAGGTGCTCGCGCCAACGGACCGGGACACCGAGCACGACGGGTGACCCAGGTGATTGGACCGGGCGGAACGGGTACACGGGCCCATGACCTCGAACGAGCAGGACGAGTACACGCAGGACTCGTACACGCCGCCGCACGACACCGGCTCGCCCGACTCGGTGGAGACGGACCCGGCGGCCTTGAACAGCGCCGAGGACCTCGACGAGGACCGGCTCAGGCAGGACCCCCTGGAGGCGGGGATGGACCCGCCGGAGCACTGGAGCGGCGCGGACAAGTACGGGACCACCCCGCGCGAGCTGCGCACCCCGCGGCCCCTGGACGAGCGGCTGGGCGAGGAGGCGCCCGACGTCACCGCGGAGACCCGCGAGCCCGACCCGCTGGAGGAGGACTCGATCGCCCGGGAGGAGGGCGTGGTCGGCCTGGACGACGTGACCGACCTGACGCCCGGTGGCGCCGACGAGGCGCTGGCGGAGGCCGAGCGCCGCGGCCAGGCCGCCGACGAGGCGGGGCCGCCGCACTTCGGCGGTGCCGACGAGCGGCTGCTCGACGACCCGGAAGGGCGGATGCCGGACAACAACCGGCCCTGACCGGCCGCGAGCCGCCGGTCCTGACGACCGGGGTCCCGGGCCGCGCCGTTCCGCCACCACCCGTGGCGGAACGGCGCGGCCTCGTCGTGCGGCGGGGTGGGCACGGCGGCCCGGGTCAGCGGCTGGACGAGCGCACCACCAGCCTGGTCGGCAGGAACGCCGGCGCCGGCGTGGCGCCCCCGTGCACCATGGTCAGCACCGCGCGCGCCGCCGCCACCCCGATCCCCGCCTTGTCCTGCGCCAACGTCGTCAGCGGCGGGTCGACCAGCGCGGCCAGCTCGATGTCGTCGAACCCCACCACGGCCACCTCCTCCGGCACCCGCAACCCGGCGTGGCGGGCGGCCAGCAGCGCGCCCACCGCCATCTCGTCACCGGCGCAGAACACCGCCGTCGGCGGCTCGGGCAGGGCGATCAGCGACCGCATGGCGGCCTGCCCGCTGGGCCGGTAGAAGTCACCCTCCACGACGTACTCGTCCGGCACCGGCAGCCCCGCCTCGGCCATGGCGGCGCGGAACCCGGTCAGCCGGTCCACCGCGGGCAGGTTCTGCCGGGGCCCGGTGATGGTGGCGATGCGGCGGTGCCCGGCGGCCACCAGGTGCCGCACGGCCTGCTGCGCGCCCTGGGCGTTGTCCGAGGTCACGTAGGTGGCGCGCGGCCCGTCGACGGCCACGTCCACGGCCACGCAGGGCAGGCCGGACTGGGCGAACGCGGTGAACGCGGGCGCGTCGGAGCCGCTGTCGATGAGCACCAGCCCGCCCAGGTGGTGCCGGCGGGTCATGTTGACGTAGGCCACCGGGTCGGCCAGGGACGCGCCGACCGCCCGCAGCGCGGCCGAGCCGCTGGTGGCCAGCATCAGCAGGTGGTAGCCGTGCGCGCTGAGCGCCGACTTCAGCCCGATCAGCAGCTCCTGGAGGTAGGGGTGCCGCCAGCCGGGCCGCCGGTGGTCGGTGTCCCACACCAGGCCGATCAGGCCGGAGCGCTTGGTGGCCAGGGCACGCGCCGACTCGTTGGGCCGGTAGTCCAGCTCGCGGGCCACCCGCTCGACCACCTCGCGCTTTTCCCTGCTCACCGTGAGCGGTTGGTTGAAAACGCGCGAAACGGTGGCGACGGACACTCCGCACAGCTGGGCGATCTCACGGATCGTGGTCATCTCCAGCCCCTTCTTTGTAACCGGTTACAGAGGTTTCGAGAGCGGTCCCTGACCAGCTTGGACACCGTATCACCTGCACAAACGTCGGATGCCTGAAACGATGAGGTTATCGGTTCGTTACTTGACGGTGTCGTCGTCCGGGGCTGTCATGTAGACCACATCGACCGGGGTCGAGGACCCGGGTCGCTATTCGCCGGAAACCCACGGGCCGACCCTACGCGGCTCCGGCGTGCCCGAAAATGGAAAGGGAACCGCCACATGAGACGAACCGGGACCGCCATCGGTGTCGGCCTGCTCGCCGCCTCCCTGCTCACGGCCTGCGGCGGTGGCGCGGGCGACGGCAAGACCAGGATCGCCGTCGGCCTGTTCGGCAACTTCGGCTACCAGCAGCTGTTCGAGGAGTACGAGAAGGCCCACCCGGACATCGACATCACCGACCGGACCGCCTCCTACTCCGACCACCACAAGAACCTCGCCGCCCACCTGGCCACCAACAACGGCGCCGCGGACATCGAGGCCGTCGACTCCGGCTACATCAACCAGTTCAAGGCCACCCCGGACCGGTTCGTCGAGCTGGGCGACAGCCTGAAGGACCGCTGGCTGGAGTGGAAGTGGGAGGCGTCGCTGTCCAAGGACGGCAAGCAGATCGGCTACGGCACCGACATCGGCGGCCTGGCCATCTGCTACCGCCGCGACCTGCTGGAGGCCGCCGGCCTGCCCGCCGACCGCGACGCCGTCTCCGCGCTGTGGCCGGACTGGGAGTCCTTCATGGCCAAGGGCCGGGAGTTCCAGGCCAAGGCGCCCGCGGGCACCAAGTGGTTCGACGGCGGCCCGTCGCTGCTCAACGCGATCGTCGGCCAGGCGCCCACCGGGTACTACAACCGCGAGGACAAGATCGTCGTCGGGGACAACCCGGACATCAAGAAGGGCTGGGACCTGGTCGCGCAGGGCGTGGCCGACGGCCTGTCCGCGGGCCTGCTCTACAGCACGCCGCCGTGGAACACCGGCTTCAAGCAGGGCCAGTTCGCCACCGTGATCTGCCCCGCCTGGCAGATGGCCAAGATCAAGGACCAGGCGCCGGAGACCGCGGGCAAGTGGGACCTCGCGGCCGTGCCCGGCGGCGGCGGCAACTGGGGCGGCTCGTACCTGACCGTGCCCAAGCAGGGCAAGAACACCGACAAGGCCGTCGAGCTGGCCGCCTGGCTGACCGCGCCCGAGCAGCAGGCCAGGGTGTTCGCCTCGAACAACCTGCTGCCCTCGACCAAGAAGGCGCTCAGCGAGGAGTCCGTGGGCCGCTACCAGGACCCGTTCTTCAACAACGCCCCGGTCGGCGCGGTGTTCACCGCCGCGGCACGCGCCCTCAAGCCGCAGTACCAGGGCCCGAAGGCCGGTGACGTGCAGACCGAGCTGGGCAACGCCATGCAGCGCGTCGAGCAGGGCAAGCAGGGCGCGCAGGAGTCCTGGGACCAGTTCGTCGCCGACGTGAAGAAGCTCGAAGGCTGATGGAGCCGACCGGGCTGGTGGTGGAGCGTGCGGCGCGGGCCAAGCCGACCTGGCGGGACCTCCGCCACCGGTGGGACACCCGGTACGCGCCGTACGCCTACATCGCGCCGTACTTCCTGCTGTTCTCCGTGTTCGGCCTGTTCCCCCTGCTCTACACCGCGTGGGTGTCGCTGCAGGACCGGAACCTGCTCGACGGTGACGCGGCGACGTTCATCGGGGTGGACAACTACGTCCGCCTGCTCACCGCGGACCCGTACTTCTGGAACGCGATGGGCAACACGCTCAGCCTGTGGCTGCTCACCACGGTCCCGCAGATCCTGTTCGCGCTCGGCATCGCGCAGCTGCTCAACCGGCGGCTGCGCGGCCGGACGTTCTTCCGGATGGGCGTGCTGCTGCCGAACATCACCTCGGTGGCGGCGGTGACGATCATCTTCGCCCAGCTGTTCGGCCGGGACTTCGGCCTGGTCAACTGGGTGCTGGAGCTGTTCGACGCGGGCCGGGTCGACTGGCAGGCGGGCACCGCCAGCTCGCACACCGCCATCGCCGCGATGGTGGTGTGGCGCTGGACCGGCTACCACGCGCTGATCTTCCTGGCCTCGATGCAGGCCATCCCGAGCAGCGTGTACGAGGCGGCGCGGCTCGACGGCGCCAACTCCTGGCAGCAGTTCTGGCGCATCACCGTGCCGATGCTGCGCCCGCAGATCATCTTCTCCACGGTGATCGCCACCGCGGGCAACATGCGGCTGCTGGCCGAGCCGCTGCTGTTCAACCCCGGCACGGCCGCGTCGACCGGTGGTTCGGACCGCCAGTTCCAGACCGCCGCGCTGTACCTGTACGAGCAGGGCTTCGGCAAGTTCGACTTCGGCTACGCCTCGGCCATCGCCTGGCTGCTGCTGATCGCGACCGTGCTGATCACGGGCCTGAGCTACCTGGCCGCGCGCCGCATCCGGACCGACTGAGAGGGCTGCCCGACCATGACCAGCGTGCTCGAACGGCCGGCGCCCGCCGCCACCCCGCCCCGCGGGCGGCGCAAGCGGGCGGTGCGGCTGCCCGGACCGTGGACCTACGCGGCGCTGATCGCGGTGCTCGCCGGGTCGGCGTTCCCGGTGTACTGGTCCCTCGTGGTGTCCTCGCAGACACCGGACAAGGTCGACAGCGTGCCGCCGGTGCTGGTGCCCGGCGGCCACCTGTTCGACAACCTGGCGCGGGTGTTCGACGAGTCGGACTTCGCCCTGGCCATGTGGAACTCGGTGGTGGTGTCGGGGACGATCACGGTGTCGGTGGTGTTCTTCTCCACCCTCGCCGGGTTCGCCTTCGCCAAGCTGCGCTTCCGCGGCCGGTCCGCGCTCATGCTCCTGGTCGTGGCCACCCAGGCCGTGCCGACGGAGCTGGGCGTCATCCCGCTCTACATGATGATGAGCGACTTCGGCTGGGCGGGCGAGATCCACGCGGTCATCGTGCCCGGCCTGGTCACCGCGTTCGGCGTGTTCTTCATGCGCCAGTACTTCGAGCGGGCCGTGCCCGACGAGCTGCTGGAGGCCGGGCGCGTGGACGGGTGCAGCTCGATCCGGCTGTACTGGCACGTCGTGCTGCCCGCGGCGCGCCCGGCCGCCGCCGTGCTGGGCCTGTTCACGTTCATGCAGGCGTGGAACGACTTCTTCTGGCCCCTGGTGGTGCTGACCCCGGAGAACCCGACCGTGCAGACCGCGCTGTCGACCCTGGCCAGCGGCTACACCACCGACTACACCCTCGTGCTCACCGCGGCGACGATCGGCACCCTGCCGGTGCTCGCGGTGTTCATCCTGTTCGGCCGCCAGATCGTCGGCGGGATCATGCAGGGGGCGTTGAAGGGGTGAGCGCCCCGCCCGGCTCCGACCCCGGCCCGCGGGCCGGGGTCGGAGCCGGGTCCGCGCCCGGTCCCCGTCCCCCCGCGGGTGACCGCCCGCCTCCCCGTGCCCGGCGCACCGCCGGTCCGCTGCCGTCCGAACGCCCGTCACATCCGCAATAGGAGTTTTCAGATGACCGACTTCCCCGAAGGGTTCCGCTGGGGCGTCGCCACGTCGTCGTACCAGATCGAGGGCGCCGTCGACGCCGACGGGAGAGGACCGTCCATCTGGGACGCGTTCGGCGCGGTGCCCGGCGCGGTCGCGGGCGGCGACACCGGCGCGGTGGCGTGCGACCACTACCACCGGATGCCCGAGGACGTCGCGCTGCTCGGCGAGCTGGGCGTGGACGCCTACCGGTTCTCGGTGGCCTGGCCGCGGGTGCTGCCCACCGGCGAGGGCCGGGTGGAGCAGCGCGGCCTGGACTTCTACCGCAGGCTGTGCGAGGAGCTGCTGGGGCGCGGCATCGAGCCGTTCCTCACCCTGTACCACTGGGACCTGCCGCAGGCCCTGGAGGAGCGCGGCGGGTGGCGGGTGCGCGACACCGCGCTGCGGTTCGTCGACTACGCCCTGGTGGTGCAGGAGGCGCTGGGCGACCTGGTGTCGAAGTGGACCACGTTCAACGAGCCGTACGTGTCCTCGATCGTCGGCTACGGCGAGGGCAGGCACGCGCCCGGCGCGCGCGAGGGCCACGGCTCGCTGGCCGCCGCGCACCACCTGCTGGTGGCGCACGGCCTGGCCGTGCGGGAGATGCGGTCCCGGCGGCCGGACCACCAGTTCGGCATCGTGCTCAACCAGTCGCCGTCGGTGCCGGTGACCTCGTCGCCCGCGGACGTGGCGGCGGCCCGCAGGCACGACCTGCTGCTGCGGCGCCAGTTCACCGACCCGCTGTTCGCCACCCGCTACCCGGAGGACTACGCGGAGACCTTCGCCGGGGTCACCGACGCCTCGTTCCGGCTGGAGGGCGACCTGGGGGTGATCTCGCAGCCGCTGGACTACGTGGGCATCAACTACTACTACCGCCAGCACGTGGCCGACGCGCCGCACCGCGACCCGGACCCGGCGACCCGCACGTCGATCGACATCGGCATCGACACCAGCCGCCTGCCCGACGTGCCGCGCACGGCGATGGGGTGGCCGGTCGAGCCGGAGGGGCTGACCGAGACGCTGGTGGGGCTCAAGGAGCGCTACCCGGACCTGCCGCCGGTGTACGTGACCGAGAACGGGTGCGTCTACCCCGACCGGCCCGGGTTCGACGACCACGAGCGGGTCGAGTTCGTGAGCCGGCACCTGGCGGCGGCGCGGGACGCGATGGAGGCCGGGGTCGACCTGCGGGGGTACTTCGTGTGGTCGTTCCTGGACAACTTCGAGTGGGCGCACGGGTACAAGCCCCGGTTCGGGCTGGTGCACGTGGACTACGAGACGCTGGTCCGCACGCCGCGGGCGAGCTTCCACTGGTACCGGGACCTGGTCGCCGGGCAGC
This sequence comes from Saccharothrix syringae, assembly GCF_009498035.1. Lineage (NCBI taxonomy): Bacteria > Bacillati > Actinomycetota > Actinomycetes > Pseudonocardiales > Pseudonocardiaceae > Saccharothrix > Saccharothrix syringae. The sequence continues at coordinate 8,095,049 of NZ_CP034550.1, read as the reverse complement.
GCACCCGTTCGGGGCGCGTCGCGCGGTGACCCCGCGGGCCGTCGTCGCGCGGGAGGCGCGTCCCGCGCGGCGACGGCGTCCGGCTCGTCGCGATCGGTGGACCGGGGGCGGTGGCGGTCGTAGCGTGGGTGCGAGCCGTCGGAGCCGCGACGGACGGGCACGGGAGGCCGGCGATGCGCGAAGGCGGGTACCACCACGATTCCGGTGGCGATGTCGAGTCGGGCGGTGACGTCGAGTCGGGTGGCGATGTCGAGTCGGGCGGTGACGTCGAGTCCGGTGGCGATGTCGAGCAGACCGACCGAGCCGACCAGCCCGAGCAGACCGACCAGGAGCGGCGCGACGGCTGAGGTCGCGCCACCGCCCTACCGCCCCGCCTCCGGCCCGCGCGCCCTGGCGATCCGGCTGGCCGCGCTGGCCCGGGCCGGGGTGCCGGTGGCGTGCGGCGTCTACACCGGCCTGCGCGACCCGGTGCCCACCTCCACCGCCCACGCCCTGGTCACCCACGCCGTCGCCCGCCACCTCGCGGCCGACGACTCCGCATCCCTGCCGCGCTTCACCACCAACCCCTCCGCGCTCCAGCGGGTGTTCGACGCGGCCGCGGCCGGGCGGCCGGACGCGATGGGCGGCGACCCGGCCGCCTTCCCCGCCGACCTCGCCGCCGACCTGTGGTGGCGGGTCCTGGACCGCCTGGCCGACCCCGACGACCGGGCCACGGCCGCCGACCTGCTGCTGCGCCTGGGCTACCAGGGCCGCGCCGCGCGGGTGCTGGGCATGACCTCCACCGACCCGCGCACCCACGTGTTCCACCCGCGCCTGGCGGCCAAGGAGCTGTCGGTGCTGTTCTGGCACCCGCACGTGCCCGCGGAGCTGGAGGCGGCGGCGCTGCGGGGCGCGCGGGACGAGCGGCTGCCGCTGGAGGCGCGGCGGGCGCTGGCGCTGTTCGTCGTGGTCCGCAACGGCCGCCGGGGCGCGGACACGGCCGCGCTGCACGAGGCCGCCGCCGTGGTGACCGACCGGCTGCCCGACGACGGCCTGGTCCGGCAGACCGCCCGCCGGGCCGCGGCGTTCGTGCCGTTCCTGCGGGGCGACCTGGCGGGCACCTTCCGGCTGCTGGACCTGGCGGCGGCCGACCAGGACTCGGTGCGGCCGGTCACCGCGCTGGAGCGGCTGGCGTGGGTCGACCACGCGTTCCCGCTGCACGAGACCACCGCCAAGACGCACCTGCGGGCCGGTGCGCCGGACCGCGCGGTGGCCGCCACCGACGAGCTGGTGGCGCTGTGCCCGAACGACCACCGCACGTGGGCGGTGCGGGCGGACGCGCTGGTCGCGGCGGGGCGGCTGGAGGAGGCGGTCGGGGCGTGCGACCGGGCGGTGGCCCTGGGCGGGCTGCCGGTGGCCCGCGCGGCGTTCCTGCGCGGGTGGGTGCTGGAGCGGCTGGGCCGGCGCGCGGAGGCGGTCGAGTCCTACCGGCTGTCGCTGCGGGTGGACCCGACCGCGCCGGTGGTGGCCGGGCGGCTCACGGCGACGGCCACGGGTTCGCGGTGCAGGACCGGCCGTCCGGGGTGACGGCCACGCCCTGGTCGGTGCCGGAGGTGATGGCGGCCAGCTCGTCGTTGTCGGTGCTCAGCGTCTGCTGCATCATCACCGGCGCGGGCGCGCCGTCCACCGGGCACACCTCGTGGCCGTGGCCGAGGAAGTGCCCGACCTCGTGGTTGACCGCGTAGGCGCGGTAGCCGCGCAGGTCCCGGCCGAACGCGTGCGCGCCGCGCAGCCACCGGGCCGCGCTGAGGTAGACGCTGGACCCGACCCGGCAGGAGGTGTCGTAGGGCAGCTCGAACCCGCACAGCGCCCGCGCGGTCTGCTGCGAGGTGAGCCGGATGCGCAGCTCGGGCGCGCCGTCGCGGTCGACCCGGCGGAACGCGTGCCCGCTCGCCCGCCACCCGCGCGGGTGGGCCAGGGCGTGGTCGACGACCGCGGCGAACGCGGCGTCGCCGCGCGGCGGCACCACCCCGTCCTCGACCTCCACCGAGTAGGGCGTCCCGGTCGTGCCGAACCCGCCGGGCACCACCCGCCAGGTGCCCGCGCCGCGCCGGGGCACCGGTGGGCCCGGCGGCAGGTCGGCGTCGCGCCGGAGGCGGTCGGCCGGTGGCGCGCCGGGCGGCGTGCCCGGCGTCCTCGACACCGACGTGCCCGACGTGCCGGGCGCCGCGGAGGAGGGGTGCTCCACGATCGCGGGGCGCCCCTCCTGGCGCAGCTCCAGCGCCACCACCGCGGTCGCGGCCAGGCACACCCCGGCGAGGTAGGGCACGAACGGCGTCAGCCTCACGCGGGCTCCAGCCCGGCCGAGCCGTAGTCGCACGCCGCGTTCCACAGCAGGAACGAGGGCACGCCCACGTCCCGCGAGGCCGCGACCTGCGCCTGGACCTCGCCGGGTCCGTAGTGGTGGCCCAGCGAGAACGCCTGGAGCCACGGGATGACCGTCGCGCCGGTGCCCTCGGTGAGGCGCACGAAGTCCGCGACGGAGGCTTTGACGATGTCGTAGGGCTGCGCGTCGGGGTTGCCCACGCCGTACTCGCCGGGGCCCCAGTGCGACGGGTAGACCATCGGCGCGACGTAGTCGACGTGCTTGGCCAGCACGGGGATGTCCTGGGCGATGTCGGTGCCGCTGTGCGCGGCGATGCCGAACACCGAGGCGCCCAGGTAGGTGCCCAGCGGCCGCAGCACGGCCCGGTTGTCGCGCAGGAAGTCCGCTATGGACTGCTCGGGGGTGCCGGTCAGGCCGGGGAACGACATCTGCCCGATCGGGCCGTCGGGGCGGCGCACGTAGTCGTAGAGGACGTCGTCGAAGCCCAGCTCCGCGGCCTCCTCGGCGATCGCGGTGTTGTAGTCGCGGACCTCCTGGTTGGCGAAGTTGGTGAAGGCGTACTCGCCGTAGTGCGCCGACCAGGGCGCGCCGGAGGTGTTCTGGGCGAGGCGGTCGCGCGCGCCGGACTCCCAGGACGCCTTGCCCAGCACCGGGTCGCGGAAGGCCACCAGCCTGCCGACCACGCGCAGGCCCAGGCCGTGCAGCTCTTCGAGCACGGCGCGCGGGTCGTAGTAGTTCCGGGTGGCGCCGATCTGGCGGGCCAGCGGCACCTGCGAGTCGTAGCCGATCTCGCCGCTCTCGTCCTTGATGTCGAGCTGGACGGTGTCGATGCGGCCCTCGCGCGCCAGCGCCAGGACCGGGTCGCGCAGCTCCGGCGTGGCCCAGGCGGTCGCGCTCATGTGCACCGCCCGCATGCCCGGGTGGGTGACCCGCACCGGCACGTCCTGCTGCTGCGTGTTGCCCGCGGCGTCGTTGGCCGCGACCCGCACCCGGTCGGGCACGGCGTCGAGGGACACCTCGAACCGGCCGTCCCGCACCGGGACCCGCTGGTCGCCGACGGTGACGTTGTCCGCGCCCTCGGCGGCGCCGGTGACCTTGAGCGGGCCGCGCGGCGAGTCGGCCTCGACCGCGTCGACGCTCAGCGACGGGGGCGTGCCGTCGACGGAGAACGCGCGCTCCACCGAGGCGTCCGGCAGCCACGGCATCGGGTTGGCCGCGCGCACCGACAGGGTGTGCGCCCCCTCGGCCGGGCGCAGCCCGGCCAGCGTGATCCGCCCGCCCTCGCGCCGCGCCTCGACCGGCTGCCCGTCCAACTGCACGCTGACACGGTGCAGCTCGTCGGGGTCCGCGGTGGTGATGGACACGCGCTCTACACCCGAAGGAGTGATCACGGACCCGTCATCCAGGTCGGTGACCGCCAGGCCGACACCGCGGGTGTGCACGATCGTGACGACCACCCCCGCCACCAGCAGCAGCACCACGACACCGACCACCGGTATCAGGACGCGCTTCATCTTCCGGGGTGAATCGGGCATCTGGGCGGCTCCGATCTGGGCGCGGCACGGACAACCAGCGACTAACCCCTCCCGGGGCGGTCAAACCAGAGGTCATCCGATGGTGTGCACCGGGGCGTCCGGGCGCCCGGACCGCGCCACGATCGAGGGGTGAACAGCGCACCAACCCCGTCCCGTCCCGCCGCCCTGGTGCTCGCGCTCGTCGCGGCCGCCTGCGCGGCCTGCTCCTCCGGGCGCGCCCCGGTGGACCAGGTCGCCGCACCGGTCAGCTCCGCGCGGCCCGCCGCCGCGTCCTCGGTCGAGCCGCCCGACCCGGCCGAGGTCGGCGCGAACGAGCTGGGCCTGGTGCCGGTGCTGATGTACCACCGGCTGGTCGAGCGGCCCGTGTCCGTCTACGACCGGACCCCGGCCGCGTTCCGGGCCGAGCTGGAGCGGCTGGCCGCCGAGAACTACGTGCCGGTGACGGCCACCGAGTACGCCACCGGCCGGATGGACGTGCCGGCGGGCAGGCACCCGGTGGTGCTGACCTTCGACGACGGCGACCCCACCCAGTTCGCGCTCGGCCCCGACGGCGTGCCCGCGCCGGGCACCGCGGTGGCGATCCTGCTGGAGGTCGCCGCCCGCCACCCCGGCTTCCGCCCGGTGGCGAGCCTGTACGTCAACGCCGCGCCGTTCGGCTCGGCCGACGGCTCGGTGGTGCTGCCGTGGCTGCGCGAGCACGGCTTCGAGGTCGGCAACCACACCCTCGACCACACCAACCTGGCCGCCGCTGGCGACGCGGGCGTGCAGGAGGCCATCGCCCGGGGGCAGCGCGAGATCCAGCGGGCGCTGCCGGACCAGCCGGTGACCAGCCTGGCGCTGCCCTTCGGCGCGGTGCCGGCCAACGCGGAGCTGGCGCGCCGGGGCGCGGCCGACGGCATCGCCTACGAGCACGCGTGCGTGCTGCTGGTCGGCGCGGGCCCGGCGCCCTCGCCCTACTCCGCCGACTTCGACCCGCTGGCCGTGCCCCGCATCCGGTCCCAGGACGCGACCGGCCAGGAGGCCGCCTTCGGCTCGTCGGCGTGGCTGGACAAGCTGGCCGCCGACCCGGCCGGCCGCTACACCTCCGACGGGGTGCCGGAGCGGATCTCCCACCCGGCGGCGCGGGGCGGGGTGGCCGCGCCGGCGTTCGCCGACCGCGTCACGGCCTACTGAGCCGGACCCAGGGAGGCGGGAAGGCACATGTCGGCCGAAGTGGTCGGTTGTTTTCGCGCAGTTCGCCCGTTCCGCGGGCGGAAAGCCCCCGCGGGCGGGACGGGCGATGTGGTGAAGCCGGTGTGAGCGCCCGGGGAGGTCGCCGGGAAAACGCCGCGCCGCGCGCGGTCCCCGGCCGCGGGGGTGCCCAGCCGGCGCCTCACATGCACGGCGGCGGGCTGTCCGCGGTCGGCCGGAACAGCACCACCGCGCCCGGCAGCACCGGGGCGTCCGCGTCGGCGGTGAACCTCAGCCGGTCCGGCCCGACCAGTTCCGCGGTGCCCGGCAGGTAGTTGACCGAGCCCCGCGCCAACGGCTCGCCGGGCGGGTCGACGACCGGCTGCTCGACCTCCCACGCCCGGCCGCCGAAGAGCGCGTGGCGCACCCCGCAGTGGGCGTACAGGTCGAACGGGTAGGCCACGCCCACCTCGGCCCGCCCGGGCCCGGTCCGCGGCTCGCCCGGCCGCCCGACCTCGGCCTCCGGCCCGGTCCCGGTCGTCGGCGCGGGGGTGACCACCAGAGTGCGCACCGCCCCCTCGCCGGACCCGCCCGCGTCCTGCCCACCGCCGCACGCCGACACCGCGACCAGTGCCGACGCGCACACCAACGACAACCGCCAACCCACCGCCATCGCCCCCTGCCCGGTATGTGGTCACCAGGGGGACGGGACGCCCACCGCCACGGGTTGCACCGATCCGGCTGTCCGCGGCGCGACCCCGCCGCACCGCGGCGGCCCTGCGCCAGAATGGGCCGGGTGACGCGGACGCACAGCTACGCCGATGCGGTCAGGCTGCTGGGGAAGTCGGAGAGCCGCGTCGTCGCGGCGCTGGACCGGATCGTCGGCGGCGCCCTGCTCTCCGGGGTGGCGATGGGCCTGTCGGACCTGATGGGCTGGTTCGACGCCAAGGTCGACTTCGTGCGCCTGAGCCACGAACTGCTCGTCAAGGCGGGGGAGCGGCGCTCCGGGCTGAGCCGGTACGACTCGACCGAGCGGGCGGAGGCCGCGCACGCGGTCGTGGTGGTCGTCGCGTTCTTCGACGCGGTCGAGGCGCTGAGCCTGCCGGTCACCTGGCGCGAGGTGGACCTGGACCGGGTGCGGCAGCTCGGCGTCGTCGGGCTGACCGGCCTGTTCGCCGGCGAGCTGCCGCTGCCGTCGGCGTCCCGGCCGTACGAGGGCGTCCTGCGGGACCTGCGGTCGCGCTACCGCGGCGCGGGTGCGGAGTTCGCCGAGCTGGTGCGCGCCTCGGCGGTGTGGGACCGGCTGGACGAGACCCGGCGGTCCCGGGTCGAGGAGGCGCTGGGGTCCGTCGGCGAGGCGGCCGTGCGCCGGTACGAGGAACTGCTCCGCGAGCTGGCCGGCGCCTACCCGGAACTGCGGTTCTGGTTGCAGGTGCGGGACGGGGCGGCGACCAGGACGGCGCTGGCCGGGCTGGAGCGGTCGCTGGCCGGCCTGCTCGTCGGCCGGTCGCCGGACGCGCGCCGGGCGGAGCTGGCGCGCAAGTACCGGGCGCTGCTGGACCGGCCGCTCATCGAGCAGGGGGTGGGGCTGCCCGGGCTGCGCGTGCCGACGGTGGGCCGCGCCTACGTCGACCCCGACTTCCAGGTGGTGCCGCACGAACCCGGCCACCAGCCGTCGGTGCTGTCGTGGTGGGCGGACCAGCCGGTGCGGGACGACCTGTACCACTACCTGACCGGCTACCTCGGCTCGTCGCAGGCGGTGCGCACGCCCCTGCTGGTGCTCGCCGACCCCGGCGCGGGCAAGTCGGTGTTCACCAAGGTGCTGGCCGCCCGGCTGCCGCCGAGCGACTTCCTCGCCGTCCGGGTGGAGCTGCGCGGCACCCCCACCGACGCCGACCTGGTCGACCAGGTCCAGCACGGGTTGCGCGCGGCGCTCAAGGAGGACGTCGGGTGGGCCGAGTTCGCCAGGTCCGCGGGCGACGCCCTGCCGGTGGTGCTGCTGGACGGCTTCGACGAACTGCTCCAGGCCACCGGGGTGGGCCAGACCCGCTACCTGGTCAAGGTCGGGCAGTTCCAGCGCGACCGGGCCGAGGCCGGCCGGCCCGTCGCCGTCGTCGTGACGAGCAGGATGAGCGTGTGCGGCGGCGTGCACATCCCCGAGGGGGGCGACGTGCTCCGCCTGGTGCCGTTCACGGAGCCGCAGGTCCGGGCGTGGCTCGACGGCTGGAACACCGCGAACGACGACTACTTCCGGCAGGCCGGGCGCGCCCCGCTCACCCCGGAGGTGGTGCTGCGCTACCCCGACCTCGCGACCCAGCCGCTGCTGCTGCTGATGCTCGCCCTCTACGACGCGGCCGGGAACGCGCTGCAACGCGCGGAGGGCCGGATCGACGAGGCCGACCTGTACGAGCGGCTGCTGACCGTGTTCGCGCGGCGCGAGGTGACCAAGGACGACGAGGACCGCACCGAGGCGGACCTGGCCGAGGACGTCGAGACCGAGCTGGAACGCCTCGCGGTGGTGGCGTTCGCGATGTTCAACCGCGGCGCGCAGTGGGTGGGCGAGGCCGACCTGGGCGACGACCTGGCGGGCCTGCTCGGGGCGGAGCGGGTCGACCGGAGGTCGGGCACGCGCTCGCCGCTGACCCCCGGCGAGGCGGTCCTCGGCCGGTTCTTCTTCGTGCAGCGGTCCCAGGCGGTGCGCGGCGAGCACACGTTGCGCACCTACGAGTTCCTGCACGCGACGTTCGGCGAGTACCTGGTGGCCCGGTTCACCTGGCGGGTGCTCACCGACCTGCACGCGGTGGACGGCACCCGGCCCCGCCGCCTGGCCGGCGCACCGCTGGACGACGAGGAGCTGTTCTCGCTGCTGTCGTTCGCGCCGCTGAGCGCACGGCGGCCGGTGCTGCTGTTCCTGCGGGACTTCGCCGGTGCCGCCGAGGACGTCGACGCGCTCGCCGCGCTGGTGCGCAGGCTGTTCGTGGTGTCCCTGCGCGGCGCGCCCCGGCCGGAGACCGCCTACCGGCCGGTCTACCGCGCCGCGTCCGCCCGGCAGGCCGTTTACAGCCTGAACCTGGTGCTGCTGGGCGCGGTGCTGGCGGGACGGGTGCACTCGGGCGCGTTCGGCATCCCGGACTGGTCGCGGCTCGCGGCGTTCTGGAAGTCCCAGCTGTCCGCGGGGGAGTGGCTGGCGGTCCGGCAGTCGTTCGGCGTGCGGTGGCTGGGGGACGGCCAGGTCGAGCTGCGGTTCGGCGCCGACCAGGACGTTCCCCCGGTCGACCTGCGCAAGGTGGACCCGCCGCCCGACCTGACGGGCATCGCGGCCGACGCGCACCTCACCGCCGACCCGGTGCTCAACCACCTGCGCTACGCGGTGGAGCCGGTGCTGGCCGCCGGTACGCCCCTGTCGTTCGCGCGGATGATGGTCGACCTCGGGTTCGCGCCCGTGGCGGACCGCCCCGCCCGCGACGGGTGGTACCTGGCGGCGGCCGACTTCGCCCCGGACGTGGTGCTCGACCAGGTCGCCGGCGATCCGCTGGTGCCCGCGGGGGTGCTGCGCGCGCTCGCGGACACCGCCCTGGGCGTCCGGGCGGCGTTCTGGGCGCAGCTCTACGACCGCCTCGGCAAGGGCGGGCCCGACGGGGAACTGCTCGCCGTCGTCGGCGAGTGCTGGGAGGACCTGACAGGGGTGATGCTCGACGCGCGGGCGAGCGTGCTGGACGCGTGGCTGCGGTTGCACGAGGCCGGGTACCGGCTCCTCGACGACCACGACTACCCGGACCTCGCCGGGTTGGTGGACCGCCTGGACCTCGACGCCCTGCGCGTCGAGCGGCCGGACCTCCTGGCGCGGCTGGAGCGGTTACCGTCGACCGGGGAGGTCCTGGTCCCCGTCGCCCTGGACGGGCCGGTCGCGGCGCCCCAACCGGTCCCGCGCCCGGGGACGCCGCGCCTGGAGAGCCGGCGAGAGCAACTGAGTCAGCTCGACGAGCTGCTCGCGCGCGGCAAGCTCTCGGCCGACGCGTACCGCGCCCGTCGTGATCGGCTCCTCCGCCGAGGGCAGTGGGATCTACCGGGGCTCGATCCGCGATCCCCGGCGGAGGACTGACCGGGCGGCGCGCGGCTACGCCGTGGTCGCCCGCGCCTGGTTGCGCAGCGCCACCGCGGCCCGCTCCAACGTCCCCAGCACCCCCGGCGGCAGCTCGTGGTGCCGCCCGACCACCTCCTGCGCCATCACCTGCATCGGCGCCGACTCCTCGGCCTCGACCACCGCCAGCACCTTGAACGCCGACCCCGGCGCGAACACCACCCGCTCCTGCACCGCCGTGCCGAACGGGTCCACCACCGACACCCGCCGCCCGGTCACCGACCACAGCAGGAACTCCACCCGCCCGTCGACCGGCACCACCGGCCCGGCCACCGTGTTCAGCAGCCCGTGCTCGACCAGCACGTCACCGGTCCGGTACCGGTGCGCCTCGCCCCAGCACACCGTCACGCCCTGGTGCACCGGCAGCCGCCGCAGGCCCGACACCACCGCCGCCGCGTACGGCCACAACCGGCCCAGCTTGCCCAGCCGCAGCGCCTCGACCAGGACCTCCTCGTCCTGCTGGAGGCACGCCGACACCGCCGCCAGGTCCGTCACCACCGCCTCGAACGCCTCCGGGTCCTCCGGCCGCGACACGATGTGCCGGCACGCCACCGCCGCGTGCTCCCCGTACCGCTCGCCCAGCATCCGGCGCAGCGCGTCCCGCTCCTGCTCGGTGCTGACGTGCTCCGGCGGCACCACCTCGTCGCCCACCCGCTCGCCCCACACCGGCGCCGGCGGCACGGCCAGCGGCCCGTCCACGCTCAGCGGCACCGGCGCGTCCTCCACGACCTCCTCCACGTCCTCCGCGACGGCGGCCGGCGGCTGCTCCTCCTCGGCCACGGGCGGCCGCGGCGGCGGCGTCGGGTCGCAGAACACCACCTTCAGCAACCGGCGCACCTCCGGCTCCAGCCGCTCCACCAGCGACGCGCCGGCCACCGCCACCGCGCCCGCCGTCGTGCGCCCGGGCGTGCCCACGGTCAGCCGCGCCCACTCCGGGTCCACCGGCAGCGCCCGCACCTCCGCGCTGATGTCCTCCGCGTCGCGCACCCACAACCCGGACGGCACCACCTCCAGGTACACCCCGCCACCGAGGTCGAACACCCCCGGACCACGCTCCACCAGCCCCGGCACCGGCACCCGGTACCCCGACACCACCGGCGCGCCGCCCGGCGAGTGCCGCACCTCCGTCACGTACGGCCGCCACGTCTGCTGACCCCGCGGGTTCACCGCCACCACGGCCGCGCCGCTGCGCAGCGACCCCACCGGCAGGCCCGTGTAGAGCGAGATCGGCTCGCCGAGCTGGTCGGCCACCGCCTGCGCCTGGTGCTCGCCGCCGTACCACACCAGCCGCACCCGCGACCGCGCCGCCGACGGCAGCCCGCCCAGCAGCCGGCACACCTCCTCCACCGGGATCGGCGGCTGACCCGGCCCGCCGACCACCACGGTCAGCACGTTGTCCCGGCACGGCAGCCCCACCACCGCCCGCACCTCGGGCACCTGCGGGTCGAACGGCGCCCGCTGCGCCCGCAGCCACAACCCCGCCGGGATCGGCTCCGAGATCCCCACCTCACCGGTCGGCCACGGCGCGTTCGGGTCCACCGCCTCCCACTGCGGCACCGGGAACCGCCGCCCCATCGGCACCGGCGAGGACCCCGGCAGGAACCGCAGCCAGCACCCGTACCCGCCGCTGCCCACCACGAACGACGCACCCGGCACCGAGGTCACCGCGCCGTCCGGCGCCACCACCTCCGCCTGGAGCTGCTCGGCCAGCCACTGCGCCGGCGCCGTCGGCCGCATCGACCCCGAGTACGACGTCATCAACCGCACCGGGCCCCGGCCCTGCAGCGCCGCGGCCACCGCCGGCCAGAACCCCGCCTCGTCACCGTGCGGCGGGTCCACCACGACCACCGTCCGCCCCCGGTCCACCGGCAGGCCCCGGGCCACCGCCACCGCCTGCTGACCCGCCCCGCCGGGCGGGCCCACCACCAGCGTCGCCCCGGCGAACGACGCCGAGAACCGCTCGGCCGCCGGTGGCGGCGGCGGGGGTGGCGGCGGCACGGGCTCGTGCTCGACCAGGGGCTCCACCGGCGGAGCGGCCTCCTTCGGCGCGGCACGTCGGAACATCAAGACGCCCTCCAGGCACGACTGCGCGGGACCGCCCGCACTCTACGCGGACCCGGGCCGACGGGCCGCAGCGCGCCTTCCGCCCGTGCTCACAGCCCGTCCACAGTGGATCAACGCAGGTCCGAGGGCTCGGGACGTGTGCCGCACCACTCCGGTTCCACGTCGCCTGGCACGCGGAATTGTCGGACCCAGTGGTTACCCTCCACTACCGTGAACCGCTCGACGCACGTGACGACCTGGGGAGAACGACCCGGTGACCGCTGAGATCCTGTACGGTGCCGACGACCTGACCCACCTCGAAGGTCTGGAAGCGGTTCGCAAGCGCCCCGGCATGTACATCGGGTCCACCGACAGCAGGGGCGTCAACCACCTCTTCACCGAGATCGTCGACAACTCCACCGACGAGGGCGTCGCGGGCCACGCCACCAGGATCGTCGTCACCCTGCACGCCGACGGCAGCGTCCAGGTCGACGACGACGGCCGCGGCATCCCCACCGGCACCCACGCCAAGTCCGGCCTCTCCGGCGTCGAACTGGTCCTGACCAGGCTCCACGCCGGCGGCAAGTTCGGCGGCTCCGGCTACAAGACTTCCGGCGGCCTGCACGGCGTCGGCGCCTCCGCCGTCAACGCCCTGTCCCACCGCTTCGACGTGGTCGTCCGCCGCGAGGGCAAGACCCACGAGATGTCCTTCGCCCACGGCGTGCCCGGCGTCTTCGACGGCCCCGGGCCCGACGCGGACTTCACCCGCCAGTCCGGCCTGCGCATCACCGGCCGCACCCGCAAGACCGGCACCTCCATCCGCTACTGGCACGACGCCCGCTACTTCGAGAACGGCGCCGCCCTCGACGTCGAGGGCGTCCGCGCCAAGCTCCGCAACACCGCCTTCCTCGTGCCCGGCGTCACCTACGTCCTGCGCGACATCACCGGCGGCTCCCCCGCCGAGGAGACCTTCCACTACCCCGGCGGCCTGACCGACATGGTCGACTTCCTCGCGCCCGCCAACGACAAGCCCGTCTCCGGCACCCTGCTGATCAACGGCACCGGCGTCTACCACGAGAACGCCGCCGACGAGAACGGCGTCATGCGCTCCAAGGTCGAGCGCCACGCCGAGGTCGAGATCGCCCTGCGCTGGGGCACCGGCTACGAGCGCACCGTCGAGTGCTTCACCAACACCATCCGCAACGTCCACGGCGGCACCCACCGCCGCGGCTTCGAGCGGGCCGTGCTCAAGGCCGTGCAGGAGGCCATCGGCCGCACCAGGGGCCTGCTCAAGCCCAAGGAGGACCCGCCCACCCTTGACGACGTGCTCGAGGGCATGACCGCCGTCGTCCACGTGCGCATCCCCGAACCCCAGTTCACCTCCCAGACCAAGGACGAGCTGTCCACCGCCGGCATCACCAAGGTCGCCCAGGGCATCGTCGAGAAGCACGTCAGGGCCTGGACCGAGGACCGCCGCACCAAGGGCGAGGCCAAGATCGTCCTGCAGAAGGTCGTCGACGCCGCCCGCGTCCGGCTGACCCAGAAGCAGCAGAAGGACGCGGCCCGCCGCAAGACGGCGCTGGAGGGCGCCGCCATGCCGCCCAAGCTGGTCGACTGCCGCACCACCGGTGTCTCGCGCAGCGAGCTGTTCCTGGTGGAGGGCGACAGCGCCCTCGGCTCGGCGCGCATGGCCCGCGTCTCCGAGTACCAGGCCCTGCTCCCGCTGCGCGGCAAGATCCTCAACGTGCAGAAGGCCAGCCTCGCCGACACCCTGCGCAACGCCGAGATCGCCTCCATCGTCCAGGTCCTCGGCGCGGGCACCGGCCGCACGTTCGACCTCGGCGCCATGCGCTACGGCCGGGTCATCCTGATGGCCGACGCCGACGTCGACGGCTCCCACATCCGCACCCTGCTGATCACCCTGTTCGCCAAGTACATGCGCCCGGTGATCGAGGACGGCCGCCTCTACGCCGCCATGCCGCCGCTGCACAAGGTGATGACCAAGGGCCGTAACGCGGAGACCCACTTCACCTTCACCCAGCGCGAGATGGAGCAGCGGGTCGCCCAGCTGGAGAAGGCGGGCAAGACGGTGGTCAAGCCCGTGCCCCGGTTCAAGGGCCTCGGCGAGATGGACGCCGACGAGCTGTGGGAGACCACGATGAACCCGGCCACCCGCTCGGTGCGCCGCATCACGCTGCACGACGCGGAGGCCGCGGAGGCCGCGTTGGAGCTGCTGATGGGTGAGAAGGTCGAGCCGCGCCGGGCGTGGCTCGTCGAGTCGGCCGCCCGGGTCGACCAGTCCGCGATCGACGTCTGAACACGAGGGAACGCCCAGCCATGGCACGCCGCAAGACCCCCGCGACCCGGGTCGACCCGTCCGCCTTCGACCGCGCGGGCGCCCAGGTCTTCGACAACTCGCTGACCACCGAGATCGAGGACTCCTACCTGGAGTACGCGTACTCGGTCATCCACTCCCGCGCGCTGCCCGACGCCCGCGACGGGCTGAAGCCGGTGCACCGGCGGATCCTGTTCTCGATGAGCGAGCAGGGGCACCGGCCGACCAGCCCCTACGTGAAGTCGTCGCGCGTGGTGGGCGACTGCATGGGCAAGTACCACCCCCACGGCGACACCGCTATTTACGACGCCATGGTGCGGTTGGCGCAGGACTTCTCGCTGAACACGCCGCTCATCGACGGGCACGGAAATTTTGGCAGCCCGGACGATGGCCCGGCCGCTTCTCGCTACTGCGTCGTCGGTGACACCCGAATTCGCCTGGCGGACGGTTCCAGCCCGCGCATCGCCGATGTGGTGAACCTGCCCGCGGACTCCGAGGCGGACGCCGACTTCGAAGTCCTGGACAAGGACGGCAAGGCCGTTCAGGTCGACAAGGTGTTCAACTCCGGTGTGCACCCGACGATCCGGATGACCACGAAGTCCGGGTTCTCGATCCGGGGCAGTGAGAACCACTTGGTGCTCTGCCTGGAAGCGCCGATGGGCGTGCCGCTGTTCCAGTGGCGGCGGTTGGACGAGCTCAAGCCGGGCGCGGTGGTCGCCGTCGCCCGGAACGCCTGGTCGCAGGTGGTGCCCACGGCGCAGGAGTACGTGTTGGGCGTGCTCGCCGGCGCCTGGGTGTCGGAGGGCTTCGCGAGCGAGCACCGCGCCGGGTTCAACAACACGGACGAACATTTCTTCTCGGAGGTCCTGCACGCCTACGACCAGGTCGTCGGTGGGAAGCGGTACGTGTCCGAGCGGCACACCCGACGTGATCGCAAGCTGATCCGGGAAATCGACGTCCAGGAGTACGCGGGCGGAATGGACGCGTTCCGGGCCAGCCCACTGGCCGAGTTCATCGGGCACCAGGCGCGGGACAAGTTCATCCCGGAATTCGTCTGGAACGGCGGTTGGGGTGTCAAGCGGGCATTCCTCATGGCCGCTTTCGAAGGCGACGGCGGCTGTCGGGTGGCGGACAACGGCTTCACCGTCCAGTACTCGACGTACAGCCCCCGACTGGCGGCCGAAATGCAGGAGTTGATGGCCGAGTTCGGGGTCATCGCCGTGCACCGCCACTACACCAGGCCGAACGGCTCGGTGGAGCACCGCCTGGTGGTGTCGGGGCTGCGGAACGCCCGCGCGTTCGCGGAGCGCATCGGCTTCCTGAGGACCAAGCAGGCGAAGCTCCAGGACCTGCTCCGGCACTCCCCGCTGTCGGCCCACCGGCTGAGCGCGGACCACGTGCCCTTCGTGGCGGACTACGTGCGCGGCGCGCTGGACTTCGACCGGCGCGGCAGCGGGCGGAAGTGGCTGACGCAGCACAACTTCGATCGCGTCGAGCGCTGGGAGACCGAGCGGCTGCGGATCATCGACCGGGTCAAGGACACCGAGGTCCTCGCCACGATCCTGCCGATCATGGACTCCGGCTACCGGTTCGAGCAGGTCACCGCCGTGGCGGCCGCCGAGCCCGCCGAGGTGTACTCGGTCCGCGTGCGCTCGGAGGACCACTCGTTCCTGGCGGGCGGGTTCGTCAACCACAACACCGAGGCCCGCATGTCGCCCGCCGCGATGTTGCTGGTCGGGGAGCTGGACGAGGAGACGGTCGACTTCCGGCCCAACTACGACGGTTCGCTGCAGGAACCGTCGGTGCTGCCGGCTGCCTTCCCGAACCTGCTGGTCAACGGCACGTCCGGGATCGCGGTCGGGATGGCGACCAACATGATCCCGCACAACCTGGGCGAGGTCGTGGCGGCCGCGCGGTACCTGGTGTCGCACCCGGACGCCTCGCTGGACAAGCTGATGGAGTTCGTGCCGGGGCCGGACCTGCCCACGGGCGGCGTGCTGCTCGGCCTGGACGAGGTGCGCAAGGCGTACGAGACCGGGCGCGGCGTGGTGCGGATGCGGGCCAGGGTGACCACCGGGCCGCTGGAGGGCAGCCGGGGGCGGCAGGCGATCACGGTCACCGAGCTGCCGTACGGGGTGGGGCCGGAGAAGATCATCGAGAAGATCACCGACGAGGTGACCAAGTCGAAGCGGCTCTCCGGCATCGCCGACGTCAAGGACCTGACCGACCGGGAGAACGGCACCCGGGTGGTCATCGAGTGCAAGGTCGGGGTGAACCCGCAGGCGCTGCTGGCGGACCTGTACCGGCTCACGCCGATGGAGCAGTCGTTCGGCATCAACAACCTGGTGCTGGTGGACGGGCAGCCGCGGACGCTGGGGCTCAAGGCGCTGCTGGAGGTGTTCCTCCAGCACCGGTTCGACGTGGTGACGCGCCGGACCCGGTACCGGCGGCGGCGGCGCGAGGAGCGGTTGCACCTGGTCGAGGGCCTGCTGAAGGCGCTGCTGGACATCGACAAGGTGATCAGGCTGATCCGGGGCAGCGAGAACGCGGCCGCGGCCAAGGAGGGCCTGGTGAAGCGGTTCAAGCTCTCCGAGGTGCAGGCGGCCTACATCCTGGACACGCCGCTGCGCAGGCTGACCCGCTACGACTCGCTGGAGCTGGAGGCGGAGCAGGAGCGGCTGCGCGGCGAGATCGCGGAGCTGAGCAAGATCCTGGACGACGAGCGGGTGCTGCGCCGGGTGGTGTCCTCCGAGCTGGGCAAGGTCGCCAAGGACCTGGGCCAGGAGCGGCGGACGGTGCTGCTCGACGGTGACCTGAAGGAGGTGCTGGCGGCGTCGCGGCCGGCCGGTCCGCTGGAGGTCGCGGACGACCCGTGCCAGGTGGTGCTGTCGGCGACCGGGCTGGTGGCGCGCACGGCGGCGGAGTCGGAGGAGGCGTCGGAGGCGCGTCGGCGCAACGGCCGGGTCAAGCACGACGCGGTGGCGGCGGTGGTGCACACGACCGCGCGCGGGCAGGTGCTGCTGGTGACCAACCGGGGCCGCGCGTTCAAGACGGACGTGCTGCCGCTGCCGGTGCTGCCGGAGCAGAGCGGCACGGTGTCGCTGAGCGGCGGCATGTCGGCCGGTGAGCTGGTGGACCTCCAGGCGGGGGAGCGGGTCGTGGGCATCGCGCCGCTGAACGCCGGGGAGTCGCCGGGGCTGGCCCTGGGCACGCGGCTGGGGACGGTGAAGGTGTGCGCGCCGGAGTGGCCGGTGCGGTCCGACGAGTTCGAGGTGATCACCCTCAAGGAGGGTGACGAGGTGGTCGGCGCGACCTGGCTGCGCGGTGCCGAGGAGGCGCTGGTGTTCCTGTCGTCGGACGCGTCGCTGCTGCGCTACCCGGCCTCGCTGGTGCGGCCGCAGGGCCTCAGGGGCGGTGGCATGGCCGGGATCAACCTGGCGTCGGGTGCGCGGGTGGTGTTCTTCGGGGCGGTGCGCACGGACGACGACGAGCACGGTGAGCCGATGGTGGTCACCTCGACCGGGCAGAGCGTGAAGGTGACGCCGTTCTCGGCGTACCCGGCGAAGGGGCGGGCGACCGGTGGTGTGCGGGCGCAGCGGTTCCTGAAGGGCGAGAACGCGCTGGTCCTGGCCTGGGTCGGCCCGCGCCCGGTGGGTGCGGCGGAGAACGGGGCGCCGGTGGAGCTGCCGGAGGTGGACGAGCGCCGGGACGGGTCGGGGCACGCCCACCCGGGGCCGGACGTGGTGGGTCACCTGGTCGAGCGCAACTGAGCCGGGGGCGACCGGGCCCCGCCGCCGGCGGGGACCCCGGTCGCCGACTCGGGTTCGAGGTGTGGACGACCGCCTCCCGGGGCACAGTGGGCAGGTGATCAGCGAGAGCGAAGTGCAGGTGCCCGCCCGGTTCACCGGCGCACCGGACACCGCGCACGGCGGGTACACGTGCGGCCTGCTGGCCACGGCCGCACCGCCCACCGGCGGCACCGCGGTCGTCTCGCTGGTGCTGCCCGCCCCGCTGGAGCAGCCGATGCGCCTGGAGACCAGCCCCGACCAGGCGGTCCTCGTGTTCGGCGAGGAGCTGATCGCCACCATGGTCGTCAGCCCCGAGCCCATCCCGGCCGTCCCCCCGGTCACCGCCCTCGACGCCGACCGGGCCGCCGAGAACTTCCTCGGCCGCGACGACCACCCGTTCCCCACCTGCTTCGTGTGCGGCCCGGACAGCGTCGACGGCCTCTTGCTGACCCCGGGCCCCCTCGAACCGGGCCTGGTGGCGTGCCCCTGGGTGCCGCTGGACACCGCGCCCGAGATCACCTGGGCCGTGCTCGACTGCGCGGCGAGCTGGGCCACCGACGAACCGATGGCCCTGACCAGGATGGCCGCCGACCCGCGAACGCCCCCGCGGCCGGGTGAGCGGTGCGTCGTGGTGGCCCGGCAGGTCCAGCGCGTCGGCCCGCAGGCGACGACCCTGGCCGCCCTCTACGCCGAGGACGGCGCCCTGCTGGCCACGGCGACCGCCCAGTGGACCGCGCTGGACGTCTGACCCCGCTGACGTTCGACCCGCTGACGTCCGACCCCGCTACCGGCGGCGGAACACCTGCTCGTACCGCTCCAGGTTCGCGTTCGGGTGCAGGACCGCGTGCAGGTGCAGGGCGTGCACGTCCCGCTGCACCCGGTGCAGCACGGGGTCGTTGCCGTCCAGCACGTCGACCGCGTCCTTGGCCCTCAGGCACGCCTCGATCAGGTCCTCCCGCACCCACGCCCGCTCCTTGGGCGTCCACGCCTCACCCCGGACCGCCTTCGCGTCGACCACGGCGGCGGCCCGCTCGGCGTGGTGCTGGGCGTCGTCGGCCAGCACGGCGGCCTCGCGGGCGCGCGGGCTGTCGGGTGCCAGGCGCAGCGCTTCGCGGACCAAGCCGACCGCGGGGGCGCTGACCGTGGCGCAGGCGGCCACCGGGTAGGGGGCGCGGAACAGCGGCAGCGGCGCGGCGGGGTCGCCCTCCAGCAGCGGCGTCAGCGGCAGGACGCGGTCGGCCGGCACGAACACGTCCCTGGCCAGCGTGGTCACGCTGCCGGTGGCGCGCAGGCCGGTGGTGTGCCAGTCGTCGACGACCTCCAGGTCGGCCACGGGCAGGGCCAGCACGACCGGTTCGCGGTGGGGTGCGAGCAGGGCGGCGTTGGTGGTCCAGTCGCACTGCGGGGCACCCGTGGTGAACGCCCACCGGCCGTTGACCACGACGCCGCCGGGCACGGGTTCGGCGGTCGCGGTCGGGCTGAGGATGCCGGTGACCCGCACGTCCGGCTTGGCGAAGACCTCCTGGCGGACCTGTTCGGGAAACCGACCCGCGACCCACGTGGAGATGGCCCACACCGCGGCCGTCCAGGCGGCCGAGCCGTCGCCGCGGGCCAGCTCGGCGACCACGCGCACGACCGCGCACAGGTCGGCGCCGTGGCCGCCGTGCGCGGTGGGCACGCGCAGGCGCAGCACGCCGGCGTCGGCCATGGCCTCCAGGACCTCTTCGTGCAGGCGGCGGTGCTGGTCGCCCCACGCGGCGTGGGCGCGCAGCACCGGGACGATCGCGGTGGCCCGCCGGACGAGCTCGTCCACCGCACCCTCCCCCAGCTCGGTGTCGATCCCCAACCTTGGCGTGGGCCACGCCACCCGGCAAGCACGGAATAGCCACTCACCGGGTACGGTTGAGACGGATAGTTGAGAATGCAACTACTTGAGGAGCGGTCATGCAGTTCGGTGTCTTCACCGTGGGCGACGTGACGCCCGACCCCACCACGGGCCGGACGCCGACCGAGGCCGAGCGCATCAAGGCCATGGTCACGATCGCGTTGAAGGCCGAGGAGGTCGGCCTGGACGTGTTCGCGACCGGCGAGCACCACAACCGCCCGTTCGTGCCGTCCTCGCCCACCACCATGCTCGGCTGGATCGCCGCCCGGACCGAGCGGCTGATCCTGTCCACCTCCACCACCCTGATCACCACGAACGACCCGGTGAAGATCGCCGAGGACTTCGCGATGCTCCAGCACCTGGCCGACGGCCGGGTGGACCTGATGATGGGCCGGGGCAACACCGCCCCCGTCTATCCCTGGTTCGGCAAGGACATCCGCGACGGCATCGACCTCGCCATCGAGAACTACGCCCTGCTGCACAAGCTGTGGCGCGAGGACGTCGTGGACTGGCAGGGCAAGCACCGCACGCCGCTCCAGTCGTTCACCTCCACGCCGCGCCCGCTCGACGACGTGCCGCCGTTCGTGTGGCACGGGTCGATCCGCAGCCCGCAGATCGCCGAGCAGGCCGCCTACTACGGCGACGGCTTCTTCGCCAACCACATCTTCTGGCCCAAGGAGCACTTCCAGCGGCTGATCAACTTCTACCGCGAGCGCTACGAGCACCACGGGCACGGCGCCGCGCACCAGGCCATCGTCGGCCTCGGCGGCCAGTTCTTCATGCGCCCCAACTCCCAGGACGCGGTGCGCGAGTTCCGGCCCTACTTCGACAACGCCCCGGTCTACGGGCACGGGCCGTCGCTGGAGGAGTTCACCGAGCAGACGCCGCTGACCGTCGGCAGCCCGCAGCAGGTCATCGACAAGACGCTGTCCTTCCGCGAGCACTTCGGCGACTACCAGCGGCAGCTGTTCCTGATCGACCACGCCGGCCTGCCGCTGAAGACCGTGCTGGAGCAGCTCGACCAGCTCGGCGAAATCCTGCCCACCCTGCGGCGCGAGTTCGCCGCCGGCCGCCCGGCCGACGTGCCGGACGCCCCCACCCACGGCTCGCTGCTCGCGGCGAGGAAGGCGGACGTGCGATGACCTCGCTCGCGGTGGTGCACGCGGGCCTGGGCTCGCCCTCGTCCAGCGAGCTGCTGGCGACCCGGCTGGCCGGCGCGGTGTCGGCCCGCGTGCCCGGGCTGGAGGTGCGCACCGTGCAGCTGCGCGACCTGGCCCGGGACGTGGCCGACAACCTGGTCACCGGGTTCCCCGGCGCGCGGCTGCGCGCGGCGGTGCAGGACGTGGTCGGCGCCGACGCGCTGATCGCGGTGACGCCGACGTTCAACGCGTCCTACAGCGGGCTGTTCAAGTCGTTCGTGGACGTGCTGGACCCGGACTCCCTGGTCGGGAAGCCGGTGCTGATCGGGGCCACCGGCGGCACCGAGCGGCACTCCCTGGTGCTCGACCACGCCGTGCGGCCGCTGTTCGCCTACCTGCGGGCGGTCGTCGTGCCGACCGGGGTGTACGCGGCCTCGTCGGACTGGGGCGCCGAGGGGCTGCCGGCGCGGATCGAGCGCGCCGGCGGCGAGCTGGCCGACCTGCTGGCGGGACGCCCGCCGGCGGCCCGGCCGACCGAGGACTTCGTGCCGTTCGACCAGCTCCTGGCGTCCCGGGCTCGGTCCTAGCGCCGGGTACCGGGGCGGGCGGTCGGGGAATTGACCTGACCGCCCGCCCCGGTCGTGCATAGGGTGCCGATCATGTCCGCCTTGCACCTGGCCGTGAGCAACGCCGCCGTCCTGACCACCACCCTGGCCCGCGCCCGCGGGCACGAGCTGGTCGAGCGCCCCGGTTTCCTCGCCATGCGGGGCCCCACGCTGCTCCGCGTGCTGGTGCGGCGGCCCGACCTCGACGCCGACGACCTCGCCGAGCTGAACCTGCTGGTCAAGCGCGCCGAGGCCCGCGTGCTGGTCGAGGACTCCTACGGCACCGTCGACGGCGCGGCGCTCGACCTCACCGCCCGCCACATGCCCGTCATGGTCCGCGAGCCCGGACCGCTGCCCGAGCCGGCGCTGGAGGTCACGCCCGCGCGCACCGCGGCGGAACTGGCCGTCGTCGAGCGGGTCGTGGTCGACGGCTTCCCGGTGCCCGGCTTCCCCGTCGGCGGTGCCCTGCCCGCCGCGCTGCTCGACACCGGGTGGTGCCACGCGCACCTGGCGTGGCGGGACGGCCGGCCCGCGGGCGCGTGCCTGACCATCGTCGCCGACGGCGTGGGCGGGGTGTACTGGGTGACCACCCTGCCCGAGCACCGCTCGCGCGGCGTTGGACGTGCGCTGATGCACGCCGTGCTCAACCAGTTCCCGGTGCCGATGACGCTGACCGCCGCCCGGCCCGGCCGGCCGCTGTACGACTCGCTCGGCTTCTCCGTCGTCACCGAGGCCACCTGGTGGTCCAACGGCGGCTGACCCGGTCCCCGGCGGCGCCCCCGGTACTACCGTGGGCACATGACCGCAGAGGTGGGGGAGCGGTCCCGGCTGGCCGCGGTGGACAACCTGAAGGTGCTGCTGGTCGCGTGGGTGATCGGCGGCCACGCCCTGCTGGGCTACTCGGCGGTGGGCGGGTGGCCGTACGACGAGGTCAACGAGGTCACCTTCCGGCCCCTTTCCGAGGCCGTGCTGGCCGCGGTCGTCGGCCCCTCAGGGCTGTTCCTGATGGGCACCTTCTACCTGCTGTCGGGGCTGTTCACCCCGTCGTCGCTGGCGCGCAAGGGCGCCGCCCGGTTCGCCCGGGAACGCCTGGTGCGGTTAGGCGTGCCGTTCGCGGCCTCGGCGCTGCTGGTGTGGCCGCTGGCGCTGTGGGTGGCCTACCGCGCGGCCGGGCACCGCGTGTCGCCCTGGTGGGTGTTCACCCACCGCGACCCGCCGCTGGACTCCGGCTCGCTGTGGTTCGTGGCGGTCCTGCTGCTGTTCTCGCTGGTCTACGCGGTGGTCGGCCGGCCGCGCCCGGAGCCGCTGGCGATCACCGGCGGGCACCTCGCGGCGGTCACCGCGGGGGTCGTGGTGAGCACGTTCGCGGTGCGGCTGTGGGTGCCCGCGCGCAGCGGGCAGGTGGGCGACCTGCACGTGTGGTGGTGGCCGCAGCTCGTGGCGATGTTCGGGCTGGGCATCGCGGGCGCGCGGGCCGGGCTGGCCGAGCGGGTGCCGGAACGGGTGTGGCGCGGCAGCCGCGTGGTGGCGCTGCTGACCGCGCTGGGCGTGCCGGTGCTCGCGGTGGCCCTGGGCGTGTCGGACCCCGCCGGGCAGGCCGGGCCGTTCCTGGGCGGGTGGCGGTGGCAGGCGCTGCTGTTCGCCGCGGTGGAGGCGGTGCTGGTGGTCGGCGGGTCGGTGTGGCTGCTGGGCTGGGCGCAGCGGCGGCTCACGCGGGACGGGCCGCTGGCGACGGGGCTGGCGCGCGGTGCGTTCGCGGCGTTCGTCGTCCAGGGACCGGTGCTGGTGCTGCTCGCGGTCGCGGCCAGGCCGCTGCCGCTCCCGGCGGAGGTGAAGGCGTTCCTGGTCGCCGCGGCGGCGATCGCGGTGTCGTTCGCGGCGGGCTGGTTGCTCACCTCGCGGACGCGTGCGGCGAAGTTCTTCTGACCTACCGGTGAAATGTCCGGAGGATATTTCACGCTTTTTCGTGAATCGGCTCGGAAAGTCGCGGAGCGCTCACCTGGTGGGCGGGTCGCCCGGTTTCCACACCGTGGGACACCAGGGCATACCCGGAACGGGGAGGCGGCAGCCGGTGTGGGAGACTGCGGGCCATGGCTCCTCTTCGCTTCGCCCTGCCCAACAAGGGTTCGTTGAGTGCTCCCGCGGCCCAAATGCTGGCCGAAGCGGGCTACCGGGTGAACAGGTCCGGCCGTGAGCTGATCGTGGCGGACCCGGCAAATGATGTGCAGTTCTTTTTCCTGCGGCCCCGCGACATCGCGGTGTACGTGGGCGAGGGTTCGTTGGACGTCGGCATCACCGGCCGCGACTTGCTGCTGGATTCGACGGTGTCGGCGAAGGAGATCCTGCCGCTGGGGTTCGGGCGGGCGAAGTTCTACTTCGCGTCCCGGCCCGGCACCATCTCCGACGCGACCGGGCTGGCGGGCAAGCGGATCGCCACCAGCTACCCGAACCTGGTCGAGCAGCACCTGAACGACCTGGACATCAAGGCGCACCTGGTGCGGCTGGACGGCGCGGTGGAGACGGCCGTCGAGCTGGGCGTGGCCGACGCGATCGCCGACGTGGTGGAGACCGGCATCACGCTGAAGACCTCGGGCCTGGAGACGTTCGGCAAGCCGATCCTGAAGTCCGAGGCCGTGCTGATCCAGGGCGACACCGTCGCCGACACGCCGAACGCGGTGCGCGCGGTGGAGATCCTGCACCGGCGGCTCCAGGGCGTGCTGATCGCCCGCCGCTACGTGATCCTCGACTTCGACTGCCCGGTCGAGGCGCAGGAGGAGGCGTTCAAGCTGGTCCCCGGCATCGAGTCGCCCACCGTCTCGCCGCTGGCCCGCGAGGGCTGGGTCGCGGTGCGCTCCCTCGTGCCGCGCGACGACGCCCCGTTCATCATGGACGAGCTGTGGCGCGTGGGCGCCCGCGCCATCCTGGTCAGCTCCCTGGACACCTGCCGCATCTAACCCCGCGAGTCGAACCTCCAGACCCCGCGAGTCGAACGCTCAGCACCCCCGAGTTCTACGTTCAGCACCCCCGAACTCCACGTTCACGCACGCTGCCGTGTGCCTGAACGTGGAGTTCGCCGTTTCCGAACGTTGAACTCGGGGGTGCTGGAGGTTCGACTCGCGCGGGGTCAGGGGTGGGGTGGGTGGGTCAGGGCGCGCAGGTGGGTGAAGGCGGTGTGGACGGCGGCGGGGAGGGCTGACGGGTCGTCGCCTGCCGCTCGGTGGCCGGCCCGGTAGCACGCCAGGGCGATCTGGGAGGCCAGTTCGGCCACCGGGGGTGGGGTGCCCCGGGTCAGGAGGTCGGTGCGCAGGGCCTCCACCACCCGGTCGGACTTGCGGGCCGCCCGGTCGCGCAGCTCGGGGTTGTCCCGCAGCAGCGCCTCGTGCTGCCGGTAGTGGGCGGGGTCGGCGGTCATCTCCTCGCAGATGGCCACCACGACGGGGTGCAGCTGGGCGACCGCGTCGGCCAGGTCGGTCGGCGGGGGCAGGTCGCGGTGCCGGTCCAGCAGGCCCGAGATCAGTTCCTCCTCGTGCGAGAACACGACCTCCTGCTTGTCGCCGAAGTAGCGGAAGAACGTGGTGCGCCCGACCTCGGCGCGCTCGGCGATGTCGGCCACGGTCACCTCGGCGAACCCGCGCTCGGCGAACAGCTCGAACGCCGCCGCCACGATCTGCTCGCGGGCGCGCTGCTGCTTGCGGTGGCGCAGGGACGTCGGTTCGGGCACGGGGGCAGCATAGCGTTCCGGCACGCCGTTCAGTACGGTACTGAGTACCAGTTGATACTCGATGCCTGGAGGAACCGTGTCCACCATCCTGATGACCGGCGCGAGCCGGGGCCTGGGCCGCCACGCCGCCGAACACCTGCTCCGCCACCACCCCGACCGCCACCTGCTCGTGCTCAACCGCGCCCCCGGCCTGGCCGCCGAGCTGGCCGCGCGCACCGGCAACCGCAACGTCTCGGAGATCACCTGCGACCTGGCGTCGTTCGCCGACATCCGCCGCGCCGCCGCCGAGGTCGACCGGCCGCTGACCGGGTTCGTGGGCAACGCGGGGCTCCAGGTGCAGTCCACCCGCGCGCGCACCGCCGACGGCGTGGAGATGACCTTCGGCGTCAACGTGCTGGCCTACCACCTGCTGCTCAACCTGCTGCTGCCCCGCTTCACCGCGCCCGCGCGGATCCTGGTGGTCGGCAGCGACGTGCACGACCCCCGGACCAACTCCCTGGGCCTGGTCCCGCCGCCGCGCTGGACCGACCCGCGCGAGCTGGCCCGGCCGCGCGAGGGCACGGCCCGGGACGGTCGGCGCGCGTACGCCACCAGCAAGCTCGGCGTGCTCTACCTCGTGCACGCCCTCGCGCGCCGCCTGCCCGCCGGGGTGGACGCCTACACCTACAACCCCGGCCTGGTGCCCGGCACGTCCCTGGCTCGCGACGCGGGACCGGTGGGGCGGGCGGTGTTCCAGGCCGTCGGCCGGGTCCTGAGCGCCACCCCGGCCGCCACCCGCCCGGCCGAGGCCGGGCGGCTGCTGGCGGAGGCGGCGGCCGGCCCGCGGCCCGGCGACAGCGGGTCGTACGTCAGCAAGGGGCGAGTGGTGCCGTCCTCGGCCGAGTCGTACGACGAGCGGCGCGAGGAGGAGCTGTGGGCCGTGGCCGACGAGCTGTGCGGGCTCGCGGAGGCGCGGCGCCGGGCGGGGTGAGGGGGGAGGGGGCCGGCGGGGTGGTGAGGCGGGGGCGCGAACTGCTCCTTTGCCGCGCGCACTTTGCCCCCTATGCTTCTGGGAGCGCTCCCAGAAGCATAGGGGGCAAGGCTGGCGCCCCTGCCAACGGCGGTGAAGGGACCGGACGACGTGAGGTTGTCGCTGCTCGTCTCGCTGATGGCGGCCGCCCTGGTGGCACCCGCGACGGCGCCCGGAACAGCACCCGCGGCCGTCGCGGAGCCGGTGACCTGGTTGGAGGCCGAGGACGGCGCGCTGTCCGGCACGGTCGTCGAGGAGGCGGTCGAGGGCTTCTCCGGCACCGGCTACGTCGCCGGGTTCGACGAGCCCACCGACGCCCTGACCGTCACCATCCCGGACAGCCCCGGCGGCCTGCACGACCTGACCATCCGCTACGCCACCCCGTACGGCGCCAAGACCGCCTCGCTGTCGCTCAACGGCGCGGGCCTGGGCGACGTCCGGTTCCCCGAGCACCCGACCTTCACCGCGATCGGCGCGGGCAAGGTGCTGCTGCGGCCGGGGGACAACACCGTCACCGTCACCAACAACTGGGGCTGGTACCTGATCGACGCGATCGGGGTCACCCCGAGCGCGCCCCGCGGCCCGCACCAGGTGACCGGCGCGCTCACCGACCCCGCCGCCACCCGCGAGGCCAAGGGCCTCATGCGCTACCTCGCGCGGAACCACGGCGTGAAGACCCTCTCCGGCCAGCAGGACCAGGCGAGCATCGACTGGGTCGAGCAGAACGCGGGGAAGGCGCCCGCGGTCGGCGGCTACGACCTGATGGACTACTCGCCCAGCCGCGTGGAGCGGGGCACCGTCGGCCGCGACGTCGACCACGCCCTGGCGTGGGACGCGCGCGGCGGCGTCGTCACGCTCGCCTGGCACTGGAACGCGCCCAGCGGCCTGGTCGACCAGCCCGGCAAGGAGTGGTGGCGCGGCTTCTACACCGACGCGACCACGTTCGACCTCGCCGCCGCGCTGGCCGATCCGACCTCGACCGACTACAAGCTCTTGATCCGCGACGTGGACGCCATCGCCGTGCAGCTCAAGCGGCTGGCCGACGCGAAGGTGCCGGTGCTGTGGCGACCGCTGCACGAGGCCGAGGGCGGCTGGTTCTGGTGGGGCGCCAAGGGCCCCGGGCCCGCCAAGCAGCTCTACCGGCTGCTGCACGACCGCCTGGTCGGCCACCACGGCCTGCACAACCTGATCTGGGTGTGGAACTCCGTGGCGCCCGAGTGGTACCCGGGCGACGACGTGGTCGACGTGGTCAGCACGGACTCGTACCCGCCGGTGGGCGACCACGGCCCGGTGATCGGCCCCTACGAGCGGCTGGTCGCGCTGGGCGGTGACCGCAAGCTCGTCGCGCTGGGCGAGGTCGGCTCCATCCCCGACCCCGACCTGGTGCGCGCCTACCAGGCCCGGTGGGGCTGGTTCGTCACCTGGTCCGGCTCGTTCGTCCAGGACGGCGTGACCAACCCGCTCGACTTCGTCCGGCGCGTCTACCACCACGACGACGTCGTCACCCTCGACGAGCTGCCCGACTTCAAGAGCACCGCCGGCACGTGCACCGCGACCACGCGCGTGGTGGCCAGGTGGGGCACCGGCTTCCACGCCGAGGTCACCGTCCGCCACCCGGAGAACTCGCCGACGAGCAGCTGGCGGGTGAGCTGGCAGCTCGGCGCCGGCCAGCGGATCGGCAGCCACTGGGCCACCCGGATCACCACCAGCGGCTCGACCGCCACCGCGGTCAACACCTCCTGGAACGCGGCCATCCAGCCCGGTGGCAGCACCACCTTCGGCTTCCTCGCCGAGGGAACCCCCACCGAGGACTCCCCGACAGCGCCTGCGCCGACTTGCGCTATCGGGTGATCACGTCCGGTGGTCCGGCGGGTCCGAACAGGGGACCGGACGCGGTGTCCGCACCCGACTCCCGCCACCACCGGGCTTGACCGGGTGTCGCGACGCCGGTCGCGGTCAGGCCGATGCCGGCGTCGCGCACCACCTCCAGCACGCCCGCCAGGGCGCGGGCCACCGCGGTGCCCGGCTCCGCCGCCGCCGACTGCGGCACCCGGACCGCGACCGGCCGCACCGGCGAGCCCTCCACCACGCGCAGCAGGTCCTCCGGCGCGCCGGTGAAGCCCTCCAGCTCCACGCCCACCCCGCCCTCGGCCAGCACCTCCACGTTCTCCGCCGCCTCGCCGCGCCCGGCGAACAGCACGTCCCCGGGCACGCCCAGGCGCAGCGACGCCGGCGCCAGGCCGGTGTCGGCCAGCAGCTCGCGCACCACGCCGACCAGGTCCGGGTCGGCCGCCTGGCTCGGCGCCAGCGCCCAGTGCACCGGCACGTCCCGGCCCAGCTCGTCCCGCCACGCCGCGGCCCGCGCGCACGCCGCCCGCAGCGCCCACGCGCCCAGCCGCACGACCAGGCCGGTGTCCTCGGCCAGCGCCAGGCACTGCTCGTGCGGCAGCGCGCCCAGCCTGGGGTGGTCCCACCGCAGCAGCGCCTCGGCCGAGGCGACGCCCTCGTCGGCCAGCCGCACCACCGGCCGGTAGAGCACCCGCAGCTCGTCGTGCTCCCACGCGCCGGGCATGGTCGCGGCCAGGCTGAACCTGCGCCGGTCGCGGCCGTCCTGCGCCGGGTCGGCCAGCTCCCACTGCCCGCGGCCGCCCGCGCGGGCCCGCCGCAGCGTCAGGTCCGCCGAGTCGAGCAGGTCCAGCGGCGAGGAGTCGGGCGGCGGCCGGTGCACCACGCCGATGGTCGCCGACACCGCGACCCGGTGGCCGTGCGAGGTGAACGGCGCGGACAGCAGGTCGTTGATCCGCCGCACCGTGGTCACCACGTCCGGCGTGCCCGGCCCGTTCTCCACCAGGATCGCGAACTCGTCGTGGCCGAACCGGGCGACCATCGCGCTCTCGCCGACCACCAGCGCCTCCAGCCGACCGGCCACGACCCTGAGCACGTGGTCGCCGACCTCGCGGCCCAGCCCGCCGGTGACCCGGGAGAAGCCGTCCAGGTCCAGGTGGAACAGGCTGATGCCGGTGCGCGGGTCGGCGGTGCGCAGCGCCTGCTCCAGGCGGCTGGTGAAGTACTGCCGGTTCGGCAGCCTGGTCAGCACGTCGTGCAGGGCCTGGTGGTTGAGCTGGCCCTGGAGCAGGTTGACGTCGGTGGCGTCCTCGACCAGCACGACGACCTGCGGGCGGCCGTCCACCCGGTGCAGCGGCGAGAGCGTGAGCATCACCCACGCCAGCTCGCCGTCACCGCGCAGCAGCCGGCACGGCTGGGTCAGCACGTCGGTGCCGCCCTCGCCGAGCCCGGCGAAGTCGGCGCGCACCCCGACCCGCTCGTCGGGGTGCACCAGGTCGAACAGGGACGTGCCGGCCAGCTCGGCGACCGGCCGGTCCAGCACGCGGGCCAGCGCGGCGTTCGAGCGCACCAGCACGCCGTCGGGACCGGCGGTGGCGATGCCGGTGGACGAGTGCGCCTCCAGCAGCTCCACCCGCGCCCGGCTCAGCCGCAGCTCGACCTGCGCCTCGCGCATCGCCTTGTAGAGCGAGCGGCCCAACCGCTCCTGCTGCTCCATGGTGGACAGCCGGATGCGTTCGGCGAACGACGCCGACAGCGCCGCGACCACGTCCACCACGCGGTTGCGCAGCCGGTCCGGCGGCGCGAGCGAGGGCATGTCGAGCAGGCCGCGGCTGACCACCTCCACCGACACCTGCAACCCCTCGGGCGTGGTGCAGTTCAGGTCCACCAGCGCCGCGCCGACCTCCCGGCCCGCGGCCTGGGCCAGCGGCTCGGCCACCACCCCGGCGCACAGCCGGTCGACCAGCTCGCCCAGGCGTCCCTCCAGCTCGGTGCTCGACATCGGGATGAACGTCTTCGAGCTGAGCAGGTACGCCCACTTCTTGGCCAGCCTGGTGCGGGCCCGCAGGGCGTCCTGGGGCAGCGGCGCGGTCATCTCAACTGCCTCCGGTGGTGGGCGTGCGTCCCACGCCCACCCAGACCTGGGTGTTGTCCTCGGCCCTGTTCGCGATGTCGCCCGCGCCGGCGGGCCGCCACAGCGCGCAGCCGACCACGCCCGGCTCGACCAGCTCGTAGCCGTCGAACAGGGCGTGCACCTCGGCGCGGCTGCGGTAGACCAGGTTGTCCCGCGACCTGCTGCGCCGGACCTGGTCGGCGGCCTGGCGCATGATCTCGGGCCGGCCGTCGGCCGTGCCGTGCGAGACGACCATGAAGCTGCCGGGCGCCAGCCGGTCGCGGTAGCGCGCCAGCAGCTCGCCGGGCCGCTCCTCGGGCGTCAGGAAGTGCACGACGAGCAGCAGCAGCAAGGCGACCGGCTCGTCGAGGTCCAGCATCCCGGTCACCTCGGGCCTGCCCAGCAGGTCGTCGGGGTCGCGCAGGTCGGCCTGCACGGCGGTGGAGTTCGGGTCGTCGGCCAGCAGCAGGCGGCCGTGCGCGACGGCGACCGGGTCCTTGTCGACGTAGACCACCCGGCACCTCGGGTCCGCGGCCTGGGCGACCTCGTGCACGTTGCCCACGGTCGGGATGCCCGAGCCGATGTCGAGGAACTGCCGGACGCCGCACCCGACCAGGTGGGTCACCGCGCGCCGCAGGAACGCCCGGTTCAGCCGCACCAGGTCGCGGGTGCCCGGCAGCGCCGCGACGACCTTCTCCGCCATGGCCCGGTCGACGGCGAGGTTGTGCGCGCCGCCGAGCAGGTAGTCGTAGGACCGGGCGACGCTGGGCACGGTGGTGTCGATGCCCTCGGGCACCCAGTCGAGGTCGCTCATGGGGCACTCCGGGACTTCCGCACTTCGGGTGGGATCGATCCATGACATCCAACCGCCTGTGGGCTCCTGGCACCAGGGGACCCAACAACTTAACTCTAATGCGCGATCCCCAGGGGGTCCGAACGGCGCATAGAGTGCACGCCGTCAATCCCGGCTGGAGCAAGGAGCGGCGATGACCGCCAACCCGAATACCAGCGGTTCCGGAAAATGCGAGGTGTCCACGGTTCCCGGTCGATTACCCGTGCTGGGGCATACCGCGGCACTCTTGCGAAAGCGTCTCGCATTCACCGCCGGTCTGCGGGGCCACGGCCCGGTCGTGCGGGTCTACCTGGGCGGACTTCCCCTGCACGTGGTGACCACGGCCGAACTCGCGCACCGGGTGCTGGTGGACGAGGCATTCGACAAGGGGATCTTCGTCGACAAACTCCGCCGCGCCTTCGGTGACGGCCTGGTGAGCCTGAACGGGGACCGCTACCGGCGGCAGCGCCGGATGATCCAGCCCGCCTTCCACCGGCACGCCCTCGCCCGCTATTCGGAAACCATGACCGCCGCCGCGGCGGAACTCGCGAATTCCTGGCGGGATGGACAGGTGCTGCAAGTCGACCGGCTGATGCAGGACCTGGCGATCTCCGTGGTCGGCCGGTCGTTGTTCTCGACCGATTTCGACGCGGGCGTGAGCGCGGAGGTGCGGGCCAACACCCCCGTGCTGATCCGCCTCGGCGTGGTGCGCGCCCTGTCCCCGGCGGTGCTGGAGAAGCTGCCCGTCCCGGCCAACCGCAGGTTCGACGAGGCGGTCGCCCGCGTGCACCGGGTGGTCGACCGCGTGGTCGACTCGCCCCGCGCCGGCCGCGAGGACCTGCTGTCGGTGCTGCTGGGCGCCCGCGACGAGGACACCGGCGAGCCGATGGGCAGGCAGCAGGTGCGCGACCACGTGGTCACCCTGCTCACCGCGGGCACCGAGACCACCGGCATCGCGCTGTCCTGGCTGTTCCACGAGCTGGCCCGCAACCCCGGCGTCGCCGGCCGGCTGCACGCCGAGGTGGACCGGGTGCTGGGCGGCCGACCCGCGACCGCGGCGGACCTGCGCGCGCTGCCCTACACCCGGCGCGTGGTCGACGAGGTGCTGCGCGCGTACCCGCTGTGGCTGACGCTGCGGCGCACCAACACCGCCGTCCGGCTGGGCGGCGTGGAACTGCCCGCGGGCACCGAGGTCGGCTTCAGCCCGCACGCCCTGCACCACGACCCGCGCTACCACGAGCGGCCGGAGCTGTTCGACCCCGACCGCTGGCTGCCCGACCGCGCCGCCGCCGTGCCCGCGGGGGCCTACGTGCCGTTCGCCGGCGGCCTGCACCACTGCCCCGGCCACGCCTTCGCGCACACCGAGATGGCCATCGTGGCCGCCACCGTCGCCGCCCGCTGGCGGCTCGTGCCGGTACCGGGCAAACCCGTCCGGCCCAGGGTCGTCGGGCTGCTCTACCCCAACCGCCTGCCCATGACCGCCCGATCCCGTTGAACTTGGAGCCCCCTCTTGCGCCACTCACTCGCCGTCGGCCTGGTGACCCTGCTGGTGGCGACGTCGCTGACGTCCGCCTCGGCCGCGACCCTCGCCTGCCGTGACGTCGACGCGCCGGTGACCGTCCTCGGCGGCCGCCACGTCGTCCACGGCACCCTGTGCACGCCCCCGTCCGGCGCGACGACGGTCCAGCTGCTCGTCCCGGGCGCCACCTACAACAGCTCCTACTGGGACTTCCCCGACGGCAGGCACTCCTTCCGGGCGGTGCAGAACCAGGCGGGGTTCGCCACGTTCACCGCCGACCGGCTCGGCACCGGCGGCAGCTCCAGGCCGTTGGCGGTGGCCCTGACCGCGTTCGTCCAGGCCGACGCGATGCACCAGGTCGTGCGGGGGCTGCGGAGCGGGGCGTACGGGCCGCGCTTCGCGAAGGTGATCATCGGCGGCCACTCGCTGGGCGCGGCCATCGGGGTCGTGGAGGCGGGGACCTACCAGGACGTCGACGGGGTGCTGGTGACCGGCATGACGCACCGGATCAACCCGACCGGCGTGATCGCGGCGTTCACCAACTTCCGGCCCGCGTCGCTGGACCCCAAGTTCGGCCTGCTGTACCCGGCGGGGTACCTGACCACGGCGCCGGGGACCCGGTACGAGAGCTTCCACGCGCCCGGGGCGTACGCGCCCGACGTGATGGCGGTGGAGGAGTCGCTGAAGGACGTGTTCTCGCCCACCGAGGCGGCCGACGGGCTCGGGGTGGGGGTGCTGCTGCCCTACAGCTCGTTGATCAACGTGCCGGTGATGACGGCGGTGGGGGAGCGGGACGCGGCCGTGTGCGGTGCGCTGGCGACGGACTGCTCCTCGGCGGGCGCGTTGTGGGCGGCCGAGGTGCCTTACTTCGCCGGGCCGCTGCGGACGTTCGTGCTGCCGGGGTACGGGCACTCGATCAACCTCGCGCCCGGTGCCGGGGACTACTACTCGGCGGTGGCGGCCTGGGCGCTTGAGGAGGTCGGCCGCTGAGCGGTGGTGCGGGGTCCGCCGCGCCGCGGACTCCGCACCACTGGTTGTCTTGTCGGGTTGGGGTTGGGGTTGGGGGGCGAGGGCGGGGGCGGGGGCGGGGGCGAGGGCGAGGTTCGACGCAGACGCGAGGGCCGGCTCTTGCCCGGCAGGCCCTTTACCCGCTCCAGCCATTCCCGCCCCGCCCTCTTACGCCCCGCCTCGCCGCCCGCCCAGCCCCGCCCAGCCCCGCCGGGCCTGGCCGCTCCGCCGCGCCTCGCTCCGCCGCCCGCACTGCCGCCGCCCGCCGCGCCTCGCTGCCGCCTGCCGCGCCCCACCTCGCAGCCGCCCGCCTCTCGCCACGCCACGCCACGCCTTGCCACGCCACGCCTCGCAACGCCCTGCCTCACCCCGCCGCCGCCCACGCTGCCGCCGCCTCTCACCCCGCCGCCGCCCGCCCCACCCCGCCGCGCCGCCGCGTCCCGCTCCGCCGCACCGCACCGCGCCCTGCCCCGGCTCGCCCCGCCCGCGTTATCCATCGCTTGCCGCCATTCACCCCATCCATCTCCATGCATCTCCATCCATCCCCATTCATCCCCCATTAGTGCTTTCCGCCCCACCGTGAGTTACTCTGCGTGAACTTCGGGTCCCCGCAACGGGTGCCCTGCGGCGGTCGGGGCCGGGTGGGAGGAGCAGCGGGTTGCGCGGACGGCTCGTCACCGCGTTGCTGGGCGGAGGCGTATCACTACTGCTGGTCACAGTCCTCATGGCGGTCCTCCTGTCGGCCCCCGTGTCCGGCGACGGGATGAACCCGAACCTGCGGTCCGGTGATCGGGTGCTCGCCCTGGGCGGCACTCCGGACCGGTTCGAGGTCGTCACTCTCCGCACACCCGCCAACACCACCGTGGTGCGCCGGGTCATCGGCGTCCCCGGCGACGAGGTCCGCATCACCAACTCCGAAGTCCGGGTGCGCCCACCCGCCGGCGAGTGGCTGTCGGTGGCCGTCGGTTCCGGGGACCCCGGCGTCTGCTGCGCCCCCGACGGCCGGGGCGGCACGGACGCGGTCGTGGTGGTGCCGCCCGGCACCTTCTTCGTGCTCGGCGACAACCCGACCATGTCCACCGACTCCCGCGAGTACGGCTTCGTGGCCGAGGCGGACGTCGCCGGGGTGGTGTGGCGGCGCATCTGGCCGCTGACGGACTTCGGGGACGTCGGCGCGCCGCCGCTCACGAACTGATCACGGGGGCGGCGAACAAGTACCCGTGCAGGTGGTTTGAGGCAAACCCGAACGTGTGTCGGGAAAGCCCTCCTGGTGGCAAGACCGCCCACCCGGAGGGGAACGATGAACACCCGCACCACCCTGGCCGCCGTCGCGGCCGCGCTGCTCCTGCCCGCGCCGTCCGCGCTGTCCGCGCCGGCCGACGACCCGTCGTCGCTGATGGCGTGCGGCACCTACCCGGAGGACCGCACCACCTCCCGCCAGGAGGCGCTGGACCGGGCGCAGACCTGGCTGGACGACCAGGTCACCTACAGCCAGCAGTCCTGCCACGAGAACTCGTACGGCAGGTACCGCACCGACTGCTCCGGCTACGTCTCGATGGCGTGGGGCCTGGACCACTCGCGCGCCACCACCGACCTGGCGGAGGTGTCCCGCGAGATCCCGCGCGAGGAGCTGATGCCGGGCGACGCGCTCAACAGCCCCGGCCACGTCGCGCTGTTCGTCCGCTGGGAGGACGGGGCTCGGACCAGACCGGTCGTGCGCGAGCACACCGGCCCGGACGGCGCCCCGGTGGTCGAGCGCTCCTGGTCGCCCGAGACCGCCGCCGGCTACACGCCGATCCGCTACCTCAAGATCGCCGGCTGATCTCCGCGAGCACCTCCTCCAGCGCGCTCCCGGGCGACTCCACGGCCGAGTCGACGACCAGGTGCGGCTCGTCCCAGCTCTCCCAGAGCGCCTTCATGCGCAGCACGTGCTCCCACGGCACCGTCGCGTGCCAGCCGGGGATGCCGCGCGACCGGCCCTCGACCCGGTCGCGCTGCACCGCCTCGTCCGAGCACACGCACTCCACGCCGACGAACACCCCGCCCAGCCGCTCGGCGACCTCGCGCCACCGCCGCCTCGTCTCCCGGCGGTGACCGGTCGCGTCCACCACCACGTCCAGCCCGAGCTGCACCTGGCGGGCCAGCGACGCGGTCAAGTTCGTCTCGGTCAGCGGCGCCGTGTTCTCCAGCCGCAGCGCACCGAACGGGACCAGCGCGCCCAACTGCCAGTCCACCGAGAACACCGGCGCCCGCAACCGCCACGCCAACCCCTCGGCCAGGGTGCTCTTGCCGGTGCCGGGCACGCCGGCCAGCAGCACCGCCACCGGCGGCCGCGCGGCGTCGGGGCGCGGGACCGGTCGCAGCGACGCGTACTGCTCCTGCGCGCGTTCGGCCAGCAGCAGGTGGACTTCCTCGCGCGCCCGGGCCAGGTCCGCGCCGGTCGCGCGCGCCCACCCCAGCGCCAGGTGCTCCGGCCGCACCGCCACGTCGCCGAACCGGTCGGCCTCCAGGGACGCCGCGGCCACCAGGTCGGCGCGCGCCACCGCCCCGCCGAGGTCCAGCCGGGCCGCCAGCGCCGCGACGATCCCGTCCCCGGCGAGGGCGTCGAACGGCACGACGTCACCGGTCCCGACGAGCGACGCGGCGGAGGGGTGCAGCGGCAGGGCGTCCACCGGGAGAGGGTATCGGGCCGATCGGGCGGCAGCGCCTGCCGCATCGACCTGCTCGGCCCGGTGGCGGGCGGGACGGCGGAACCCGTGCGACGTGCGGTTGGCGCCGTGCCCGGCGGTGCTCGCGGCGGAAGCCGGCACACCCACAGCGGGAGCCGTCACACCTGCGGCGGAAATCCTTGCGCCCGCAGCGGAAGCCGGCGCGGGCGTGGTGGGGCCGGGCACGGTGCCCGGCGGGTCGGGCAGCGCGGCGGGCACTGCCGGGGGAGTCCACAGTGGACAACACCGCCGGCGCGGGTGGGGCACCCTCGACCGCACGGGGGGAGGTGCGGCCGAGGGTGAGCAGCCCCCGGCCGCACGAGGGGGGAGGTTGCGGCCGGGGGCGGGTACGGGGGTCGGCGCGGCGGTCGCCTCTCGGCGAGTGGCACGACGCGGCTCCAGCCGAACGGTATTCCGCGAAGGCGCTAGGTGAGGCCCGGGGACACGGACCGCACCGACCACTCCTTATAACGGCGGTACCCCCTCCGGTGTTTCACCCGCCGGGGGTGTCCTCCGTCTCAGTGTCGCCGGGCCCCCTCTCGGCGCGGTCTCAGTGCACGCCGCTCATCAGCCTCCGGATGAACGGGCTCACCAGGGCCAGCAGCACGCCGAACGCGACGGCCGCGCCGCCCACGACCGCGAAGTAGGGCGCCTCGTCGTCCACGCTGTAGTACTCGGCCAGGGAACCGGCGGTCGCCGTGCCCAGGGCGATGGACAGGAAGTTCAACGCCACCATCTGGGTGTGGAACGCCCTGGGCGCCAGCTTGGTCGACAGCGACAGGCCGACCGGTGAGAGCAGCAGCTCCGCGACGCTGAACACCAGCAGGATCAGCACCAGCGCGAGCAGCGGCGTGCTGTTGCCCGTGCCGCCGGAGACCGGCAGGAACAGCAGGAAGGCCACGCCCATGAAGACGGTGCCCAGGGCGAACTTGGCCGGTGTGGACGGCTGGCGCGACCCGAGCTTGGTCCACAGCGCCGCGAACGCGCCGGCGAGCAGGATGATGAAGACCGGGTTGATGGAGTTGGCCCACGACACGGGCATCTCCCAGCCGAACAGGCTGCGGTCCAGGCGCTGGTCCACGTAGATCGCCACGACGGTGAACTGCTGCTGGAACAGGGCGAAGAACACGAAGCTGGCGAGGAACATCGGGATGAAGCCCAGCACGCGCCTGCGCTCGACGCCGGTGACCTCGCGGCTGGACAGGATGACCGCGAAGTAGGCCACCGCCGCCACCAGGATGACCACGACGGTGACGTCGGACAGGTTGTCCGGCCGCACCACGCCGGTCAGCACCAGCGCCACCACGGCGGCGACGGCCACCAGCGCCGCGACCGCCACCAGCGGCCGCCTGCCGGGCGGCAGCGGGTTGGGCACCGCGTTGACCTCCGCCGGGAAGCGCCTGCGGCCGAACCAGTACTGGGTCAGGCCCGCGGCCATGCCGATCGCGGCCAGGCCGAAGCCGTAGTGGAAGCCCAGCTCCGTCTGCGCCAGGCCGGTGAGCAGCGGGCCGATGAACGCGCCGAGGTTGACGCCCAGGTAGAACAGCGAGAAACCGGCGTCCCGGCGCTCGTCGTCGGCCGCGTACATCGAGCCGACCAGGGCGGTGGCGTTGGCCTTGAGCCCGCCGCTGCCCAGCGCGACCGCGCACAGGCCGACGCCGACGCCGAGGAAGCCGGGCAGCAGGGCCAGCGCGACGTGGCCGAACATGATGAGGACCGCGCTGCCGAACAGCACGCGCTCCGAGCCCAGGAGGCGGTCGGCCACCCAGGCGCCGACGATCGTGGACAGGTACACCAGGCCGCCGTACGCGCCGACGATGCTCGTCGCCGTGGCCTCGGGCAGGCCGAGGCCGCCCTGGGTCGCCGAGTAGTACAGGTAGATGGTCAGGATGCCCTGCATCCCGTAGAACGAGAACCGCTCCCACATCTCCACGCCGAAGAGGGTGGCCAGGCCCTGTGGGTGGCCGAAGAACCCCTTGTCGCCCTTGACTCGGTCCGCGGTCGTGCTCATAGGCCGTCCTCCCCGCCGGGGGTACCCGGGCGGCAGGGGGCAACGCTCGCCCGCCGGTGTTACCCGTTGACACTCCTCGTGACCGAACGCGGTCGAACCCCCTCGACCCCTGGAGTTTTCTCACCGGAACGGGTAACACGTGGTTGCTCGATGACAACGGGTTCCGGCGGCGGGATTTCGAGGAGGACGGCATGGAGCGACGCGCGTTGCTGCGCCACCTGGGCACGGCGGGTGCCCTCGGGGCGGCGTCGACGGTGTTCGGCGGCCCACCGGCCGCGGGCAGCCCCGCGCCGACGCCGTTCGACCTGCACTTCGCCATCACGCACAAGTTCCGCCCGTTCGACCTGGTCGCGCCCCGGTTCGCGCAGTACGACAGCGCGGTCCACCGGGCGGCGGACACCCTCGTCGGCACCGGCGTGCGGCCCCGGGCGCCGTTCGCGTCGGTGCTGGTGGAGGTCGCGGGCGTGGACGGCGCGGGCGTCGTGGTCGCCGGGCTGGCGGGCGGCGCCACGTCGGTGCTCGGCACCGTCGACCCGGCCGCCGGGCTGGCCGCCATCGAGGTCACCGCGGGCGGGGCCACCACCGTGGTCGCGTCGGCCCCCGTGCAGGTGCGGGGCGCGTTCCGGGTCGCCGTGGTGGTCAACGAGAACGCCGTCACCGTGCTGGTCGACCCCACCGGCACCGGCACCGGCTGGCAGCCGGTGGTGACCGCGCGCGACGCCGTGCGGGCCCTGGTGGACCTGCGGGTCCCCGCAGTGCTGGGCGCGCTGGAGTACGCCTACGGCGGGCGCGGCGGGGGGTCGGTGCGGCTGGGCCGGGTGCGGGCCGGGTACTTCGGGCAGGCGGGCGTGCGCGACCCGCACGTGGTGCAGCACGCCGACGGGCGGCCGTTCATCCGCGACGGCAAGCTCTACCTGACCCTGACCAACGCCGGCCTGGGCTTCTTCCAGCAGGCGCACTGGGCGGTGTGGACCCTCGACCTGGCCGACCCCACCCGGCTGGAGCAGGTCGCCGTGCTGTTCTTCGAGCGCGACGGCGTGGTGCTGGGCGACCACGCCGGGCAGATCGTCTACGACGACCGCACCGGCCGGTTCATCCTGCTGATGAGCTCGTGGGGCGACTTCGCCTTCCGGGGCGTGCACGTCCGCCACGTCGCCACCACCGCCAACGTCCTGAGCGGGGTGCACGTCCTGCGCACCGAGCGGGTGCCGCTGCCCACCGCGGTCAGCTCGTGGGACCCGGCGCTGACCCGGATCGACGGCCGGTGGCACCTCGCGTTCGTGGAGAGCGAGGCGCAGCAGCCCGCGTTCGTGTTCCACCCGGCGCTGGCCGTCGGGCCGCGCGGCGCGGACTACGCCGAGTCGCTGCGCCTGATCGGGGCGGACCGCTCGGTCGACCAGACGGAGGGCACGATCATCCAGCGCGTGGGCCGCGACTGGTACGTCTTCGCCAGCGACGGCGACGCCCGCCACTACCCCGTCTACGACCTGTCCATGCGCAAGCTGGGCACCCTGGACGCGCCCTACGGCACCAACATCCCGCACCCGGTGCTGCTGCCCGTGGGCCGCGAGTGGTGGCTGCTCACCTTCGACGGCACGCAGTACGCCGAACCCGTCCTGGGCTACGGCGGCCACGGCGACTTCATCGTGATGCGGGCGCGCTGAGGAGCACGGGCGGTCACCCGCCCAGCTCCGCCAACTGCCGCCGGACGCGCTCCGCGTCCTCCTCGCGGTGCTGCGCCAGGTACAGCTCCAGCGCCTCGCGCCACACCGCCCGCGCCCGCTCGCGCTGCCCCAGCACGACGTGCGGCCGGCCGAGGCGGTCCAGGCAGTCGGCGAGGTAGTGGGTGTCGCCGTTGGCGCGGAACAGGGCGGTGGCCCGCCCGTAGTGCTCCAGCGCCTCGGCGTGCCGCCCGCTGTGGTGGGCGATGTAGCCGAGGCTGTCCGACGAGGCGGCCTGCATCCCCTCGTCGCCGTCCTCGCGGGCCAGCTCCAGCGCCGCCCCGCAGTGGGCGCGGGCCCGCTCGAACTCGCCCAGCCTGGCCTCGAACCAGCCCACCGAGTTGAGCGCGTCGACCTCGAAGTCCCGGTTGCCCAGCTCCCGGAACAGCCCGAGCGCCAGCTCCGCGTGCTCCAGCGCCCGCCGGTCGTCCCCGCGCGTCTCCCACGCCCGCGCCAGGGCGTGGTGGGCGTGCGAGAGCGCGGCGCGGTCACCGGTCCGCTCGGCCAGGGCCACCGCCTCCCGGAGGTGCCCGACGGCCTCGTCGTGCGCCCCGGTGTTGGCGCAGAACACGCCCAGGGACCGGTGGGCCCCGATGCGGGCACCCGGGTCGTCCAGGTGCTCGGCGGCGGTGAGCGCGGCCCGCCACGTCGCCACCCCGTCCTGGAGGTGGGCCCGCCGGATGTGGAAGGTCTGCAGGGCCCAGGCCACCTGCCAGACCCGCCGGTGCCACCCGCGCTCGGCGGCCAGGCGCTGGGCGGCGAGCAGGGACGGGTGCTCGGCGGTCAGCCACGCCAGTGCCGCGCCCTGGTCGGCCAGGGGCTCGGGGCGGGTGCCCGGGACGAGGTCGTCGAGGTGGATCGGCGTGCGGTAGGGGGCCAGCAGCCGGTCGGCGGTGACCGCGGTGCGCACCAGGAAGTCGACCGCGCGGCGCAGCGCCGCGTCCCGCTCGGCCCCGGTCAGCCCGTGCCGGGCGGTGTCGGCGGCGTACCGGCGCACCAGGTCGTGCATCCGGTACCGGCCGCGGGCGTCCCGGGTGAGCAGGGAGGCGTCCTCCAGGCCGCGCAGCAGCGCCCCGGTCCGCTCGGCGGGCAGGCCGAGGAGGTTGGCGGCGGTGGGCAGGCCGACGTCGGGGCCGGGTGCGATGCCGAGCAGGGCGAACGCGCGGGCGTGCGCGGCGTCCAGGGCGCGGCGGGACCAGGACAGGACGGTCGGCAGGCCGGCGGTCGGGTCGTCGTCGAGCGCGTCGAGGCCCAGCTCGCGCAGCTCGGCCGCCAGCGCCGCCAGCGGCAGGTGGGGCTCG
This sequence comes from Saccharothrix syringae, assembly GCF_009498035.1. NCBI lineage: Bacteria > Bacillati > Actinomycetota > Actinomycetes > Pseudonocardiales > Pseudonocardiaceae > Saccharothrix > Saccharothrix syringae. Next base: position 8,054,255 of record NZ_CP034550.1, on the reverse strand, counting down.
GTGCGGCCGCGGGCGGCGACGATGCCCAGCGCCAGCGGGAACCCGCCGCACAGCCGGACCAGCTCGGCCACCGCGCCCGGTTCGGCGCGCACCCGCGCGTCGCCCAGGCGGGCGGTGAGCAGGGTGGCGGCCTCGTCCTCGGACAGCACGTCCAGCGGCAGGTGCCGGGCGCCGTGCCCGGTGACCAGGTCGGACAGCCGGTTGCGGCTGGTCGTCACCACCGTGCAGGAGTCGTCGGCGGGCAGCAGCGGCGCGACCTGGGCGGCGTCGGCGGCGTTGTCGAGCACCACGAGCACCCGGCGACCGGCCAGCAGGCGGCGGAACAGGTCGACCCGGTCCCGCAGGCCCACGGGGACGCGGCCGGGCTCGACGCCCAGGGTGTCGAGGAAGCCGCGCACGGCCACGGCGGGGTCCATCGGTTCGCTGTCGGGGCTGAAGCCGCGCAGGTCGACGAAGAGCTGGCCGTCGGGGAAGCGGTGCAGGTTGCGGTGCGCCCAGTGCAGGGCGAGCCAGGTCTTGCCGATGCCCCCGGCGCCGGCGATGGCCGAGATGACCACCGCGCCACCCCGGTCCACGGCGGCGGTGAGCGCGGCCAGCTCGGCGTCGCGGCCGGTGAAGTGGACCGGTGCGGCGGGCAGTTGCCGGGGCACCCGCCGGGCGGGCCGGGCGGGTGCCCCGGCCAGCGCCGGGTCGGCCGCCAGCAGGCGCTGGTGCAGCTCCCGCAGCGGGGCGCCCGGGTCGATGCCCAGCCGGTCGGCCAGCCGGGCGCTGTGCCGCCGGTAGTGGGCCAGGGCGTCGGCGGTGCGCCCGGCGCGGTGCAGGGCCAGCAGGTACTGCCCGGCGACCCGCTCGTCCAGGGGGTGCTCGGCGGCCCGCGCGGCCAGCTCCGCGACCAGCTCCGCGCCCTGGCCCGCGGCGAGCCTGGCGTCGACCAGGTCGTGCTCGGCGGCCAGCCGCTCCTGGCGCAGCCGGTCGCGCTCGGCCTCGACCCACGGCCCGGTCAGCCCGGCCAGCGGTTCGCCCCGCCACAGCGCCAGCGCCCCGGTCAGCGCGTCGACGTCGCCGGTGCGGGCGGCCAGGGCGCGGAACCGGTGCACGTCCACCGCGTCCGGCCGGTCCACCAGCAGCGCGTAGCCGCCGGAGCGCCGGACCACGTCCGCGGCGCCGGCCAGGGCCCGGCGCAGCCGCGAGACGTGGCTGTGCAGCGCCGTCGACCCGCGCCGCGGCCCCGCCGCGCCCCAGACCCGCTCGACCAGCCGTTCCACCGGGACCACCCGGCCCGCGTCCACCGCCAGCGCCGCCAGCACGCACCGCTGCCGCGCCGGACCGAGGTCCACCGGGCGGCCGCCGACGTGCGCGGTCACCTCGCCCAGGAGCCGGATCTCCACCGCCATGCCGATCCCCTCGCACTCCGCCGGGGCACGGGGACAGCAATAGCGCCCCGGGCGGGTGACGGGTGCGAGGTCGTGGGTGGTTCACCCGGACGGCCGCCGGACCGGGGTGCCGTCCGGGTGAGCGCCCGGCCTCAGCCGTGCTCGTCGGAAGCGCGTCGCTCGATCATGGTGTCCGGCGCGGACCCGGGGATCTCCGTGCGCACGTCGGAGTCGCGCAGCACCTCGCGGGCCTGCGCCTCGGGGTCGGCGCTGCCGGTGCCCGCCTCCTCCGGCAGGAGGCTGGCCCGCGTTCCCGCGCGCTCGTCGATGCCGTTGCGCCGGTCGAACACCTCGGGCCGGTCCAGGTCGTGCTCGCGCCGGACGCGGGCCTCCTCCTCGGCGGAGAACTCGGTGGCGCCCAGGTCGAGCGGTTCTCGTTCGGTCACCTCCCTGCCTTACCCGGTGGTGGTCGGGTTCACGCATTGCGGTGACCCGATCGGGATCATGGTCGGGGCGTTCCGGGCGGGCCCGCGGCCGGCTACCGTGGGCCGACTGCCCACCACCAGCGGAGGAAACCCTTGAGATCCGCCACCCGCGCCGCCTTACTCGCGGCGAGTGCCGTCACGGCCCTGCTGTCCGCGGCGGCACCCGCCTCGGCCGTCCCCACCGTCTCGATGGACTGCGAGACCGGCGGTGGTTACTACGGATGCGCCCCGCAGATCAGCGGCGCCGTGCCGCCGATGACCATCACGTGGACCCGCAACGGGGTCCCGGTGTCCCAGTGGAACAACCGCTGGGCGGTCTCCGAGCGGTGCACCCCCGGTCAGGTCCTGACCCTCACCGCGAAGGTCGCCGACGGCAGCGGTTCGGCGTCGGCCACCGACGTCTTCACGTGCAGCAACGGCCCCTGGCCGTAACCGGGCCACGGGTGGCCGGGCCCCGCGTCCGGCCACCCGCCCGGCTCAGCCCGAGGCCACCGCGAACACGTGCAGGTCCTCGTCGGCGGGCAGGGTGACCGACCGCAGTCGCCTGCCCTCCGGCGCGGCGAACACCTTCGTGGCGAAGATGTGCGTGGCCACCTGCTCGCTGCCGCCGCCGCTCTGGTTGCGGTACGGCGTGGTCGCCACGACCGCGTTGCCGTAGGACGGGCCGGCGCTGCCGCCGCCCAGCGTCCAGTCGCTGAAGCCCAGCTCCACCGCCGCGGTGGTGCCGTCGGTGAACGTCACCTCGGCGGTGCGGGCCCGCGCGCCGTTGGTGGCCGAGCCGACGAACGCCAGGCGCGTGCCGGTGACGTCGAGGCGCTGCCCCGCGGCCACGGCGTTGTCCGGCCGCCCGGCGGGTGAGTCGGGCCAGCGGAACGCCAGGCCACCCACCTCGCCCGTCCCGCCGGGCACGAGGCCCGCGGCGGCGAGCGCCCGCCGGGAGTAGCTGTACCCGCCGCCGTCGAAGTCGCCGTCGCCGGTCTCGTCCTCGGAGGTGCCGGTGTTGTTCACCGCGGCGAGCATGCTGCCCTCCGGGGCGACCTTCACCACCAGCGGCAGCACCACCGGGTCCGCGCCGGCCACCCGGACCGTCGCGGTCGCCGCGTGGAAGCCCTGCGGCGCGTCCGGCGCGGCGGTGACGGTGAACGCGCCGGGCACCGCGCCGGACGGCGGGTCGAACACCAGCGACGGCGGGCCGGTGAGGGTGTAGGTGGCCGCGGGGTCGCCCTCGTAGAGCTTGGTGGCGACGATGCGCGCGGCCAGGGTCGCCCCCGGTGCGACGACCGGGTCACCCGGCACGACCCGCAGGTGGTACGGCTGGTCGTGCGGGACCGGCTGCTCGCCCTCGCGGAACGACGGCGGTGCGTCCGCCGGTGCCGAACCCCACGCGGTGTCCGGCGCGGTGCCGAGGGTGAAGTCCAGCCGGCCACCGCGGGCCACGAAGGACTCCGGCAGCCACGGCCTGGTGGTGTCCCGGCCGTTGACCCGCAAACCGCGCACGTACATCGCCTCCGACGACGCGCCGGGCGCGGTGATGGTGATGTCCCGACCGTCCCGGTTGACCTTCACCGAGGTGAACAGCGGGCTGCCGACCACCAGTTCGGCCCGCGACGGCACCTGCGGGTAGAGCCCGATCGCGGCGAACACGAACCACGACGACATCGCGCCCAGGTCGTCGTTGCCGGGGATGCCGCCGGGCCCGGTGGTCCACAGCGCGTTCACCACCTCGCGCACGGTCTGCTGCGTCTTGTGAGGCTGTCCGGTGTAGTTGTAGAGCCACGGCACGTTCAGCGAGGGCTCGTTGTCGAGCGCGGACTTGGTGCCGCCCGCCTTGGACAGCGCCCAACCGCCGTCGGCGTGGTGGAAGAAGTCGTCGAGCCGCCGGTTGGCCCGCTCCCGGCCGCCGAGCGCGTCGACCAGGCCGGCCACGTTGTGCGGCACCATCCACGTGTACTGGGCGCTGGTGCCCTCGACGAAGCCGTGCGCGGTGCCGGGGGTGAAGTTCGGCGCCCAGGTGCCGTCCTCGGCGCGGTTGCGCGGGTAGCCGCCGGTCTCGTCGGCGACCGGGTCGTAGTTGTTCCGCCACCACTGGGCGCGGGCGGCGAACTCGCGCTGCGTGCGGCGGTCGCCGACCCGCGCGGCCAGTTGGCCGATGGCGAAGTCCGCGCCGGACACCTCCAGCGTCTCCGCCGCGCCGCCCCACGCGTTGGACACCGAGGGCATGTAGTGCAGCCGCAGGTACTTGTCCAGCGACGGCCGCTGGCCCACCGACATCACCGCCCAGCCGTCCTTGCTCAGGTCCAGCGGGGTCGGCACGGTCGCCGCGCGCACCAGCGACGCCAGCGACCGCCGCACGTCGAACCGGTCGCCGCCGAAGGCGAGGATGCCCGCCAGCGCCTGCGGGGACGGGTCGCCGTTCATCACGTGCGTGCCGCCACTGGCGTGCGTCCAGCGGTCCCACACGCCGCCGTTCTGCTCGGCCTGGTTGAGCAGCGACTGGGCGACGTCCGAGCCGACGCCGGGTTCCAGCAGGGTCAGCAGCGGGAGCTGCGAGCGGTACACGTCCCAGCCGGAGAACGTGCCGTACTGGGCCCTCTGCGGGTGCCGGACGCGGTGCGCCTTGCCGTCCATGCCCGCGTACTCGCCATTGACGTCGCTGAACACGTTGGGGTGCAACAGGGAGTGGTACAGCGCGGTGTAGAACTTCGTGCGGTCGGCGTCCGAGCCGCCGCCGACCTCGATGCGCCGCAACTGCTCCTGCCACGCGCGGTAGGCGTTGTCGCGCACGTCCTCGATGGGCAGGCCGTCGTTCTCCGCGCGCAGGTTGCGCCTGGCGTTGTCGACGCCGACGTAGGAGATGCCGACGCGCACGTTCACCGTGGAGCCGGGGGCGAACCCGAGGTAGGCGCCGGAGCCCCTGCCCAGGACCGGCCAGCCGTTGGTGCCGTAGGTGGTGCCGCCTTCCGACGCCGTCGAACCCGGGGTGACAACGTTGTCGCGCCACGTGCCGACCTCGGTGAACGGCTGGTCGAACTCCATCGCGAAGTGCAGCGTGTAGTAGCTGCGGCGGCCTGCCTGGTTGATGTAGCCGCAGAAGTTGCCGCTGGTCACCGAGCCGGTGACGGTGCGCGTGGCCGGGTCGACGGCGGTGCGCGCGGCGCTGCTGCCCACCTGCGACTTGGACGTGCGCACCAGGACGGTGGCGGGTTGGTCGGCCGGGAAGGTGAAGCGGCTGGCGCCGGTGCGGGTGGTCGCGGAGAGCTCGACCTCGGCGCCGGACTTGAGCTTCACGTCGTAGCGGCCGGGCGCGGCGTGCTCGTCGGCGTGGCCGAAGTCGCTCGCGTAGACCTCGTCCTCGGGGTCGGTGTCGGGGCTGGTGGTGACCGTGCCGACGTGCGGGAAGAGCGGGACGTCGCCGGACCCGCCCGCGCAGCCGGTGCCGGACATGTGGGTCAGGCTGAAGCCGCGCAGGCGGGTGGCGTCGTACCGGTAGCCGCCGGGCGCCGCGACGCGCAGGGTGTTGCCGCGGGTGCCCTCGGGGCTGAAGGACGCCATGCCGAACGGCACGACCGCGCCGGGGAAGGTGTTCCCCAGGTTGCTCGTGCCGATCAGCGGGTCGACGTGGGCGGCGGGGTCGGGGACGACCGCCGCGTCGGGGTGCGCTGTGGCCGGTACCGCGCCGAGCGCCAGCAGGGTGGCCGCCGCGGCGGCCAGGACGCTTGTTCGCATGTCCCCGGACCGTACCCAGCGTGGTGAGGTGAACCCAGAGCGTGAGCGATTCCTGTCGGCAACCGGACAGATCGGGTGCGTTCGCGGGGTAACCGGACTGCGTGGCCGTCGGCAGCGCCGGCGGGGTCTGCACGCTGGTGCGCTAGACCGCCGACCGGGCGCGGTCGGCGGTCTAGCGCACCACGATCGTGTGCTCCCCGCGCGGCACCAGCTCGCCGATGACCGGGGCGCCGGGGACCTCGCCCGCCACCAGCAGGCCGCCGGAGGTCTGGGCGTCGGCCAGCAGCAGGGCCTCGTCCCCGGTCACGGCGGCCAGGTCGGCGTGCGGGCGCACCCACTCCAGGTTGCGGCGCGTGCCGCCGCTGACGAAGCCGTCGCGCAACGCCTCCCGCGCGCCGTCGAGGTAGGGCACGGCGGCGGCGTCGACGACGGCGGTCACGCCGCTGGCCCGGGCCAGCTTGTGCAGGTGGCCGAGCAGGCCGAAGCCGGTGACGTCCGTGGCGCACACCGCGCCCGCCGCCAGGGCGGCCCGCGAGGCGTCGCGGTTGAGCCGCGCCATGGTCGCCACCGCCTCGGGGAACACCTCGCCGGTCGCCTTGTGCCTGCTGTTGAGCACCCCGGTGCCCAGCGGCTTGGTCAGCGACAGCGGCACGCCCGGCCTGCCGGCGTCGTTGCGCAGCAGGCGGTTCGGGTCGCCGATCCCGGTCACCGCGAGGCCGTACTTCGGTTCCGGGTCGTCGACGCTGTGCCCGCCCGCGAGGTGCGTGCCCGCCTCCGCGCACACCGCCAGCCCGCCGCGCAGCACCTCGGTCGCCAGCTCGAACGGCAGCACCTCGCGCGGCCACGCCAGCAGGTTCACCGCGAGCACCGGGCGGCCGCCCATGGCGTAGACGTCGGACAGCGCGTTCGCGGCGGCGATGCGGCCCCAGTCGAACGGGTCGTCCACCACGGGCGTGAAGAAGTCGGTGGTGGCGATCAGGGCGGTGCCGTCGCCGGTCGCGACCACGGCCGCGTCGTCGCCGTGGTCCAGGCCGACGACCAGGTCGCCCAGCGGGTCGCGCGGGGTGGCGCCGGTCAGGCCGCGCACCACCTCCTCCAGCTCGCCGGGAGGGATCTTGCACGCGCAGCCGCCGCCGTGGGCGTACTGGGTCAGCCGGGGTCGGGTCACGTGATCAGCTTGCCGGGCGGGCCGCGAGCCCGCCCACCGGGTGGGCCGCGTCGCGCCCCGGGAACGCCGCCGGCAGGATTGGGCGATGGCACGAGGAGGCGTACCCGGCCTGGTGGCCGGCGCGGTCTTCAAAACCGTTGAGCGGCAGGACCTGTCGCTGGCGGGTTCGATTCCCGTCCGCCTCCGCCACGGCGGCGACCGGTGACGGGCCGCGTGGCGGAGGGCCGTGCCGGAGCGGGTGGCGCCGGAGCGGGTGGCGCCGGAGCGGGTGGCGCCGGCGCGGGTGGCGCCGGCGCGGACTTCCGGCGCGCCATCCCGCGCACCGACCTCGTGCTGGCCGACCCGAGGCTGGCCCCCGCCGTCGAGGCGCTGGGCCGCGACCTGGTCAAGTCCGCCGTGGTGGCGGCGCAGCAGCGGGCGCGCGAGGGCCTGATCGCCCCGACCGGGGTGGTCGACGCCGTGCTCGCCGCGCTGCCGGCCGGCGCCTCCTCGCTGCAACCGGTGCTCAACGCCACCGGCGTCGTCGTGCACACCAACCTCGGCCGGGCGCCGCTGTCGGCCGCCGCCGTCGCCGCGGTGGTCGACGCGGCCGGCTGCACGGACGTCGAGTTCGACCTGGCCACGGGCAAGCGGGCGCGGCGGGGGCGGGGTGTGCTGGCCGCGTTGGCGGCGGCCGTGCCGGACGCGGGCGACGTGCACGTGGTGAACAACAACGCGGCCGCGCTGCTGCTGTGCGCGATGGTGCTCGCGCCGGGGCGGGAGATCGTGATCAGCCGCGGCGAGCTGGTGGAGATCGGCGACGGGTTCCGCATCCCGGAGCTGCTGGCCTCCACCGGCGCCCGGCTGCGCGAGGTCGGCACCACCAACCGCACCCACCTGCGCGACTACGCCGACGCGATCGGGCCCGACACCGGCTTCGTGCTGCGGGTGCACCCCTCCAACTTCCGCGTCACCGGCTTCACCGGCGCGCCGGGCGCGGCCGAGCTGGCGGGCCTCGGCGTGCCGCTGGTGGTGGACATCGGCTCCGGCCTGCTCGCGCCCCACCCGCTGCTGCCCGACGAGCCGGACGCGGCGAGCGCGTTGCGCGCCGGCGCCGCCGTGGTGACCGCCAGCGGCGACAAGCTCCTGGGCGGTCCGCAGGCCGGGCTGCTGCTGGGCGACGCCGACGTGGTGCACCGGTTGCGCCGGCACCCGGCGGCGCGGGCGCTGCGCGTGGACAAGCTGACCCTGGCGGCGCTGGAGGCCACGCTCGCCGGGCCGCCGACGCCGGTGGCGCGGGCGCTCGGCGCCGACGTGGCGGACCTGCGGGCCCGTGCCTCGGCCCTGGCGCGGGACCTGGTCGCGCGGGGCGTGGACGCCGAGGCCGTGCCCGGTGGCGCGGCCGTCGGCGGCGGCGGCGCGCCGGGCGTCGAGCTGCCCAGCGCGGCGGTCGGCCTGCCCGAGCGGTACGCGGCGGCGCTGCGCGGCGGTCGGCCGCCGGTGGTGGGGCGGGTCGAGCGCGGGCGGTGCCTGCTCGACCTGCGCACCGTGGACCCGGCCGACGACGACCGGCTGCGGGAGGCCGTGCTGCGGTGCGGGTGATCGCCACGGCGGGGCACGTGGACCACGGCAAGTCCACGCTGGTCCGCGAGCTGACCGGGATGGAGCCCGACCGGTGGGCCGAGGAGCGCAGGCGCGGGCTGACCATCGACCTGGGCTTCGCCTGGGCGCGGCTGCCGTCCGGGCCGGTGGCGTTCGTGGACGTGCCGGGGCACGAGCGGTTCACCACCAACATGCTGGCGGGCGTGGGACCGGTGCCCGCGGTGCTGTTCGCGGTCGCGGCGGACGAGGGGTGGATGCCGCAGTCGACCGAGCACCTGGCCGCGCTGCGCGGGCTGGGCGTCCGCCACGGGCTGCTCGTGGTGACCCGCGCGGACCTGGCCGACCCGGGGCCCGCGCTGGCCCTGGCGCGGGAGCACCTGGCGGCGACGCCGCTGGCCGGCGTGCGGGCGCTGGCGGTCAGCGCGCGCACCGGGCTGGGCATGGCGGAGCTGCGGGACGAGCTGGACGCGGTGGCGCGCTCGCTGCCCGAACCGGACCCGGGCGCCGACGTGCGGCTGTGGGTGGACCGGGCGTTCACCGTGCGCGGTGCGGGGACGGTGGTCACCGGGACCCTCGGCGCGGGGACCATCCGGGTGGGCGACGAGCTGGAGCTGGCCGGCGTGCGCGTGCCCGTGCGGGGGTTGCAGGCGCTGGGCGAGCCGGTCGAGGTGGTGCGCGGGGTGGCGCGGGTCGCGGTGAACGCGCGGGGCGTGGACCGGGACCGCGTGGCCCGCGGCGACGTGCTGCTCACGCCCGGCGCGTGGGTGACGACCCGCGAGTTCGACGTGCGGCTGACCGCGGTCGGCGGTCCCGAGGGGGTGCCCGCGCGGCTGGTCCTGCACGTCGGGTCGGCGGCGGTCCCCGTGCACGTCCGCCCGCTGGGACCCGACACCGCCCGGCTCGTGCCGGCGCGCCCCCTGCCGCTGCGGGCCGGTGACCGGGGCCTGCTGCGCGACCCGGGCCGGCACCGGATCGCCGCCGGGGTGGTGGTGCTCGACGTGCGCCCGCCCGCGCTGACCCGCCGGGGCGCGGCGCGGCAACGGGGTGCGGACCTGGCCGGTGACGTGGCGGCGGCGCACCTGCGGGCGCGGGGCGTGGTCGACGCGGCCGAGCTGCGCGTGCTGGGCTTCGGCGACGTGGGCGAGCCGGTGGGCCGCTGGCGGGTCGACCCGGACCACCTCAGGCGGGTGGCGGGGCGCGTGCCCGAGGTCGTGGAGCGGTGGCGGCGCGAGCACCCGCTGGCACCCGCCGTGCCGCTGGACGTGCTGGCCCGGCGGCTGGACGTGCCGGTGGAGGTGGTGCGGCGGCTGGGGGTGGGCGGTCGGGCGGCGGGCGGTGAGCTGCCGCCCGCCGTGGAGCGGGCCGTCGCGGCGGTGGAGGCCGACCTGGCGCGCGAGCCGTTCCGGGCGCCCGACGCGGCGCGGCTCGCGGAGCTGGGGCTGGGTCACCGGGAGCTGGCGGCGGCGGTGCGGCTGGGCCGGCTGGTGCGGGTGGCCGACGGGGTGGTGCTCGGGCCGGACGCGCCCGAGCGCGCGGTGGCCGTGCTGGCCGGGCTGCCCGGGCCGTTCACCGCCGCCCGCGCCAAGCAGGCCCTGGGCACGACCCGCCGGGTCGCGGTGCCGCTGCTGGAGCTGCTGGACTCGCTCGGCCTGACCCGCCGGTTGCCGGACGACACGCGCGTCGTGGCCTGAGGGTCACCCGGCGGGGACGCCCTCGACGACCGACATCCGGGTGCCGGTCGGCAGGACCCGGGTCAGGCGCAGGTCCGCCCGGGCGAACAGGGCGCCGAACTCGGCGCGGGTGCGCTCCCGGCCGGTGAACGAGCTCATCATGAGCAGGTCGATGACCTTGCCGGGGTCGGGGTCGTTGCCGGGCGGGACCACCGCCTCGACGACCAGGACGCGGCCGGAGTCGGGGACGGCCCGCCGGCAGTGGCGCAGGATCCGCAGGCAGTGCTCGTCGTCCCAGTCGTGCAGGACGCGCTTGAGCAGGACGACGTCGCCGGGCGGTGCCGCGGTGAAGAAGTCGCCCCCGACGACCTCCCAGCGGTGGTCCGCGCCGAGTTCGCCGAGCCGGTGCCCGCGCAGCACGTGCGGTTGGTCGAACAGCACGCCGCGCACGCCGGGGTGCGTGCGCAGCACGTCGAGCAGCAGGCCGCCGTGGCCGCCGCCGACGTCGACCACCGTGGCGTCCGGCGGGAGGTCGAGGGCGCGGGCGACGAGGGGGTTCTCCGGATCGGACAGCGACGCCATGCCGTCGTGGAAGACCGCCGCGGTGGCCGGGTCGCGGGCGAAGTGCTCGAAGAACGGCACCCCGAACAGCCGGTCGAACTGCGAGGTCCCGGTGCGCACGGTCTCGTCCAGCTCGCCCGCGGGCCGCCAGAAGCTCTGGTCGGTGAGCATCAGGACCGCCGCGCGGAACGACGACGGCACGTCGGTGCGCAGCAGCTCCGCCGCCGGGGTGAGGGCGAACCGGCCGGCGTCGTCCTCGGCGAAGATCCCGCGAGTGGCCAGCAGCCGCAGCGCCCGGTGCAGGTTGAGCGGGTCGGCGCCGACCGCCCCGGCCAGTTCGGCGACCGGGCGCGGTCCCGCGGCCAGGTGGTCGGCCACGCCCAGCGCCGCGGCGGCGCGCAGGGCGGCCGGGAACAGGTAGCTCATCGCGAGGTCCATGAGGGCGAAGCGGGGGTCGGCTTCCGCGGGCCGGTCGGCGGGGTCCGGGGTGCTCTCGGCAGTCGCCACGCACGGCACTGTATTGGTGACGGAAAGTGATCACCAGGGCCGGCTCCGGGGTTCACCCCCTTGCCGGGTCCACCGCCGTTCCCGTCGCCTCCCGGACCACCCGCGCGTCGTCCCGCGACGCGCGCTCCCGCTGCGGCACCACCACGTACTTCGGGTCCTCGGTGGAGGCCACGCCCGCCTCGAACACGCCGAACCGCTGCAACGCGCTGCCCACCAGCAGCGCCACCCCGGACAGCACGGCCACCGCCCGGCTCCGCCCGCCCAGCGCCGCACCCAGCACCCCGCCCGCGGTCAGCAGCTCCGACCACCGCCGCAACCGGTGCGCCCGCCCCGTCGCGTACGCCTCGCGCACCAGGCCCAGCCGGGACTCCATGACCCGCGACGCGGCCAGCTCCGCCACCCCGCCCAGCACGGCGAACGCCCGCGCCGGGCCGGCCTGCGCCACCGGCGCGCACACCATCCCCAGCCCGCCGGACGCGGCCGCCGCCGAACCGGTGAACACGAACGGCAGGTGCGGGTGCGCCTCGTGCCACGCGGGCACGGCCGTCTGCGACAGCAGCACGGCGGTGTAGGACGCCACGGCGGGCGCGAACACCGCCGCCGACAGCCCGGCCGGCCGCGCGACCCGGCGCAGCAGCCGGCCCGCCCACCAGCGCGCGGGCAGCACCTCGGCGGCCGCGGCGGCACCCACGCCGGGGCCGTAGGCGACCAGGAACCAGGTGCCCACGCTCATCGGCGAGGTCGGCTTGGCCACCCGGAGCATGTGCAGGAACCGCTCCGGCCGCCCCAGGTCGGCGACCAGGAACCCCAGGCCCGCGCCCAGCGACACCAGCGCGCCCAGCCGGCCGGCCCGCCGCAGCGCCGGCCGGTCGGTGAGGTCCGCGCCCACCGCCAGCAGGGTCGAGCCCGCCGACACCCCGCCCGCGAACAGGTACGCGGGCACCGGCCACTCCCAGGCGGGGCGCTGGAGGACCGGCCGGTCGTAGTAGGAGCGGAAGTCCGCGTCGGGCACCACCGAGCCGTCACGCCGCGCCATCAACGCCCTCCCGCGAACGCCGCCACCGCGGCCGCGGCGAACGCCAGCGCCGCCACCCCGGCCCGCTTCCACATCGCGGGCAGGTCGCGGGTCGGCACCACCGGGTCCGGCGGCAGCCCGTACACCTCGGGCTCGTCCAGCAGCAGGAAGAACGCGCCGTTGCCGCCGACCCCGTCCTCCGGGTCGGCCCCGTACAGGCGTGCGCCGGTCTCGCCGCGCTCCCGCAGCTGCTCGACCCGCCGGGCGGCGCGCTCGCGCAGCTCGTCCAGCTCGCCGAACTGGATGGAGTCGGTCGGGCACGCCTTGGCGCACGCGGGTTCCTCGCCGACCTTCAGCCGGTCGTAGCACAGGGTGCACTTCTGCGCCCGCCCGTCGCCCTCGCGGCGCTGGATCACCCCGTACGGGCAGCCGGACACGCAGTAGCCGCAGCCGTTGCAGATGTCCTGCTGCACCACGACCGTGCCGAACTCGGTGCGGAACAGCGCGCCGGTCGGGCACACGTCCAGGCAGCCCGCGTGCGTGCAGTGCTTGCACACGTCCGAGGCCATCAGCCAGCGGAAGTCGGTGCGCGCGGCCGGGTCGGTCCGCGTGCCCGGCCGGTCGAACGAGGGCATCCCCAGGTCCTGCGGCGCGGGTCGCTGCTGCTCGACGAACGCCACGTGCCGCCAGGCGTTGGCGCCGAGGTGCCCGGTGTTGTCGAAGGACATGCCCAGCAGGTCGAAGTCGGAGGCGGGCACGGAGTTCCACTCCTTGCACGCCACCTCGCACGCCTTGCAGCCGATGCACACGGAGGTGTCGGTGAAGAACCCCACGCGCGGCGGGTGGTCGGTGTGCCCGGCCTCGCCCGCCACGTCGTGCAGGGGCCCGGAGAGCCTGTTCACTGCTCCTCCTCGGTGTGCGCGCGGCCCGCGGTGCGGACGTGCGTGCCGGTCTCGGTGGTGATCCCGGCCCGCCGCCGGTAGCCCTCCAGGTACTCCAGCAGCGCCGGCCCGCGCGGTCGGCGGCCCGGCCGCACGTCGCAGGTGGCCACCTTGGACTCCTGGATGAACACGTTCGGGTCGACCACCACGCCGAACAGGTCGTTGGGCGAGTCGCCGGTGACCAGGCCGGTGGCGCCCCAGTGGTAGGGCAGCCACACCTGGTGCACCCGGCGGTCGTCCACCGGCAGGGACCGCATCCGGTCGGTGACCACCACGCGCGCCTCCACCGCCGCGCGGCTGGTGACCACGTGCGCCCAGCCCAGGTGCTCCAGGCCGCGCTCGCGCGCCAGCTCCGGCGAGACCTCCACGAACAGCTCCGGCTGGAGCTCGGCCAGGTGCGGCACGGTCCGGCTCATGCCGCCCGCGGTGTGGTGCTCGGTGAGCCGCGCCGTGGTGAGCACGTACGGGAACACCTCGACGTGCGGCTCGGGCGGCGCCGGGTTCGACGGGTTGTCCGACCGGCCGTAGACCTTGCGGGTCGGGTTGCCCTGCTGCCCGTACACCGGGTTGCGCACCGGCGACTCGTGCGGCTCGTAGTGCGCCGGCAGCGGCCCGTCGGCCAGGCCGCTGGGCGCGAACAGCCAGCCCTTGCCGTCGGCCTGCATGATGAACGGGTCGTCGCCGTGCAGCGCGGCCGGGCCGACCGCGCCCGGCGGCGGCACGTGGTCCGGCGGCTTGGTGCGCTCGAAGTCCGGCACGTCGTGGCCGGTCCACTCGCCGCGCTCGGCGTCCCACCACACCAGGGCCTTGCGCTCGCTCCACGGGCGCCCCTCCGGGTCGGCGGAGGCGCGGTTGTAGAGCACCCGGCGGTTCATCGGCCACGCCCAGCCCCACTCGGTGGCGTACAGGTTCTGCTCCTGCCCGGGCTTGCGGCGGGCGGCCTGGTTGACGTCGTCGGCGTAGACGCCGCTGTAGATCCAGCAGCCCGCGGCCGTGGTGCCGTCGGCCTTCAGTTCGGGGTAGCCGTTCACCGCGCGGCCGGTGGTCAGGTCGACGCCGTTGATCCGGCGCAGCACGTCGTCGGCCTGCGGCTCGTCGCCGACGACCGCGTAGTCCCACCACAGGTCCTGCACGGGCCGGTCGCGCTCGGCGGTGGAGCCCGCCAACCGCTCTTTGAGCAGGCGGCCCAGGTGGTAGAAGAACCACAGCTCGGAGCGCTGGTCGCCCTGCGGCTCCACGGCCTTCTCCCGCCACTGGAGCATCCGCTGGGTCTGGGTGAACGTGCCCTCCTTCTCCACGTGCGAGGCGGCGGGGAGGAAGAACACCTCGGTGCGGCACCGCTCGGGCGCGATCTCGCCGGTCTCGACCTCGGGGGAGTCCTTCCAGAAGCTCGCCGACTCGATCATGGTCAGGTCGCGCACCACGAGCCAGTCGAGGTTGGCCATGCCCAGCCGCTGCAACCGGCCGTGCGCGGAGCCCACCGCCGGGTTCTGGCCCAGCAGGAAGTAGCCGGACACCTTGCCGTCCACCATGTCCATGACCGTGCGGTACGTGCCGTGGTCGCCGGTGATGCGGGGCAGGTGGTCGAAGCAGTAGTCGTTGTCCGCGGTGGCCTTGTCGCCCCAGTACTCCTTGAGCAGCGAGACCATGTAGGTGTCGGCGTTGCGCCAGAAGCCCTTCTGCTTGTCCGCGCGCACGTCGTCCACGTAGGTCGCCAGGTCGGTGTGCTCGGGCGTGGGCATCGGCAGGTAGCCGGGCAGCAGGTTGAACAGCGTCGGGATGTCGGTCGAGCCCTGGATGCTGGCGTGCCCGCGCAGCGCGAACACGCCGCCGCCGGGGCGGCCGATGTTGCCCAGCAGCAGCTGGATGATCGAGCCCGCGCGGATGCACTGGGCGCCCGTGGTGTGCTGGGTCCAGCCGACGCTGTAGACCAGCGCGCCGGTGCGCTCGCGGCCGGAGTTCGCCGTCCACGCCTCGCACACCGCCCGGAACAGCTCCTCGGACACGCCGCAGACCCGGGCCACGACCTCGGGCGTGTAGCGGCTGAAGTGCCGCTTGAGGACCTGGTAGACGCAGCGCGGGTGCTGCAAGGTCGGGTCGGCGGCGATCCGCCCGCTGCCGCCCTCGACCTTCGGCCCGCCGCTGCCGTGCTGGTAGGGCGTGGAGCGCTCCTTGGCGCCCGACGGGCCGTCGTGCTGCTCGGCCGACTGCTCCTTGTCCACGGTCTCGTACTGCCACGACGACGGGTCGTAGGACGCGGTCTCCGGGTCGTAGCCGCTGAACAGCCCGTCGAGGTCCTCGGTGTCCCGGTAGTCCTCGCTGACGAGGAAGGACGCGTTCGTGTAGGCGACCACGTACTCGCGGAAGTCCAGGTCGTTGGCCAGGATGTGGTTGACCACGCCGCCGAGGAACGCGATGTCGCTGCCCGCGCGCAGCGGCACGTGCACGTCGGCGTGCGCGCTGGTGCGGGTGAACCGCGGGTCGACGTGCAGGACCTTCGCACCGCGCTCCTTGGCCTCCATGACCCACTGGAAGCCCACCGGGTGGGCCTCGGCCATGTTGGAGCCCATGATGACGATGACGTCGGAGTTGATCAGGTCCTGCTGGTAGTCCGTCGCGCCGCCGCGACCGAAGGAGGCTCCCAGACCGGGAACCGTGGCGGAGTGTCAAATGCGCGCCTGGTTCTCGATCTGGAGGGCGCCCAGCGCGGTGAACAGCTTCTTGATCAGGTAGTTCTCTTCGTTGTCCAGGGTGGCGCCGCCGAGGCTGGCGAACCCGAGCGTGCGGCGCACGCGCCGGCCGTGCTCGTCGACGTCCTGCCAGCCCTTGTCGCGGGCGTCCAGGACCCGGTCCACCACCATGTCCAGGGCCCGGTCGAGCTCCAGCTCCTGCCACTCGGTGCCGTAGGGCGGCCGGTAGAGCACCTTTTGGGCGCGCTGGGGACCGGTGACGAGCTGGGTGCTGGCCGAGCCCTTGGGGCACAGCCGGCCGCGGGAGATCGGGCTGTCCGGGTCGCCCTCGACGTGGAGCACCCGGTCGTCGGCGACGTAGACGCGCTGCCCGCAGCCCACCGCGCAGAACGGGCAGACGGACTTGGCGACGCGGTCGGCCCCGGCGGTGCGGGCGGCCAGCTCGGCCGAGCGGCGCGACCGGGCGGCCTCGCCACGGCCCAGCGGGTCGGACCCGGTGAGCTGCCGGAACACCGACCACGAGGACAGCCACCGCCTCGGTCCCATGCGCCCCATGCTGTCACCGGGGTGCGCGGTCCGCACTTCGGGAGAGCACCGGCACCAGGGCGAGCGCGGGAACCAGCAGCACCGGCACGACCAGCAGGGCGCGCAGCACGCCGACCCGGTCGCCCAGCAGGCCGACCAGCGGCGGGCCGGTCAGGAACGCGGTGTACCCGATGAGCGCCACCACGCTCAGCCGGGCCGCGGCGCGGGCCGGGTCGTCCGCGGCGGCGCTCATGCCCACCGGGAAGCCCAGCGACGTGCCCAGGCCCCACAGCGCCACCCCGGCCGCGGCCACCGCGGGCGACCCGGCGAGCACCGCGAGCGCCACCCCGGTGATCGCGAGCAGCATGCAGGCCAGCACGACCGGCACCCGGCCCCAGCGGTCCAGGGCGGTCGTGCCGACCACGCGGCCGAGCGTCATGGTGGTCACGAAGACCGCGAACACCGCCGCGCCACCGGCCGGGTCGAACCCGTGCCCGTCGACGAACGCCACGGCCAGCCAGTCGTTGGCGGTGCCCTCGGTGAACGCCAGCACCAGCACCAGCAGCCCGATCAGCAGCGTGCGCGGCTCCCGCCAGGCCGCGGTGACACCGCTGCCGGTCCGGGCGGCCTCCGCGTCGCGGTCCCGGAACCGCCGGGTCGCCGCCAGCGTGCCGACCAGCACCGCCGCGGCCACGGCCACCAGGTGCGCGGTGACCGGCAGCCCGGCCCAGGTCACGAGCGCGGCCAGCGCCGCCGCGACGACCGTGCCCAGGCTCCACGCGCCGTGGAAGCGGGGCATGACCGCCCGGCCCAGCGCCCGCTCGACGTCGGCCGCCTCCACGTTCATCGCCACGTTGCAGGTGCCCGACCCCAGGCCCATGGCGAACAGGCCGACCGCGGTGCCGACCACCGAGGGCAGCGCGCCGACGGCAGTGCCCGCGACGGCGAGGCCGGCGGCGACCAAGCAGGTGGCCAGGCGCGCCGTCCGGCGCGGACCGAGCCGGTGGGTGACCTCGCCGGCGGTCAGCATGGCCAGGGTGGAGCCCGCCGACCCGGCGAGCAGGACCAGGCCGAGCGCGCCCGCGCCGAGGCCCAGGGCGCCCTGGGCGGCGGGCACGCGGGCGAACCAGGTGGCGAGCGCCAGGCCGTTGAGGCCGAAGACGACGCCCACGCCGACGGCGGGTGCGGTCCGGTGGGTCCGGGTGGTCATCCGTGCTCCTCGGGTCTC
Source organism: Saccharothrix syringae (assembly GCF_009498035.1). Taxonomy (NCBI): domain Bacteria; kingdom Bacillati; phylum Actinomycetota; class Actinomycetes; order Pseudonocardiales; family Pseudonocardiaceae; genus Saccharothrix; species Saccharothrix syringae. The sequence continues at coordinate 8,036,785 of NZ_CP034550.1, read as the reverse complement.
GGATGTCCCGACCTCAAGCCTGGAAGCGCTTCCACCGCAAGAGCAGACTGGCGGCGTGGTGCACAGGGTGACGCTGGAGGACGTGGCGCGGGCGGCCGGTGTTTCGGCGGCGACGGCGTCCCGGGCGCTGAGCGGACGGGGTCCCGCCTCGCCCGCCACGCGCTCGCGGGTCGGCTCGGCGGCGCGGGACCTGGGCTACGTGCCCAACGCGGCGGCCCGCGCCCTGGCCACCCGGGGAGGGCCGCGGGTGGCGGTGGCCGTCGGCGGGGTGACCGCGGACGTGCTGGCGGACCAGTACGTGGGGCGCGTGGTCGCGGCGGCGGCCGGGGTGGCGGGCGCGCACGAGGCGGGGGTGTCGCTGCACTGGCTGCCGCTGGACGACCCCGGTGCGCTGGCCCGGTTGGGGGAGAACCGGGCGATCGGGGCGGTCCTGGTGGTCAACCCGACGCAGGAGCTGCTGGCCGCGGCGCCCCGGTCGTTGCGCGGTCGCGTGGCGGCGATCGGGGTGGGGACGCGCGAGGTGGCCGCGTTCGACGTCGACAACGCGGGGGGCACGGCGCGGGTGGTGGAGCACCTGCTCGGTGGTGGCCGGCGGCGGGTGGCGATGGTGTCGGGGGTGGGGTGGTTGCCGTGCGTGCAGCGGGCGGTGGGGGCTTATGCGCGCGTGGTGGAGGAGGCGGGGTGCCCGGTTCGGGTGGTGCCGGGGGATTTCTCGGCGGTGCGGGGCGAGGAGGCGGCGGTCGAGATCATGCGTCGTTGGCCGGACACCGACGCCGTTTACGCGCTGGGTGACCTGAGCGCGCTGGGGGTGTTGGGCGCGCTGCGGCGGGCGGGGGTGGACGTGCCCGGTGACGTGGCGGTGGCGGGGTTCGACGACCTGCCGGTGGCGTCGTTGGGCGCGTTGACCACCAGCACGAACCCGGTGGAGGAGATCGCCGCCGGCGCGGTCTCGGCGGTGCTGGAGGGGCGGGCGCGGCGGCCGGTCGAGCTGTTCCCGTCGGTGCTGGTGGTTCGCGAGACCGGGTGAATCTGACACTGTCACGTTGACACTGTCAGATCCCGGGTGCAGCATTGCCCTGTGAGCGACGAGGAGCTGTGGACGATCGACCAGCTCCCGGATCGGGTCGCGGCACTGTTGGCCGAGGGGTATGGCGGGCAGCGGAGCGGCCGGGTGCGGGAGCTGCCCAACGGCCGTGCGATCCGCTGGTACACGACCATCGGGCTGGTGGACCGGCCGGCGGCGCACCGGGGGCGGACCGCGCTGTACGGGTGGCGGCACCTGCTGCAGGTCGTGGCGGTGAAGAAGCTGCAGGCGGCCGGGCGGACGTTGGCCGAGATCCAGGGGTTGGTGGTCGGGGCGTCCGACGCGCGGCTGGCCGAGCTGGCCGAGCTGGAGGTGGGGAACGGGCGCGGGTTGGCGCTGGAGATCGGGACCGGGGGTGGTGCCGGGGTCGGTGCCGGGGTCGGTGCGGAAGGCGGTGTGGCCGCGGCGGCACCTGCTGTGCCGCCCGTTGTGCCCTCTGCCGTGCCGCCTGCTCCACCGCGGAGTGCGGGCTTCTGGCGCGACCGGCCCGCCGTTGACGCCGGCGCTGCTGGTGACGCTGCTGGTGACGCAGGTGCGGCTGCTGACGCCGGTACTGATGCCGCGCCTACCGCATCCGCACCCGCCTCGCCCGCCGCCGCCCCCGCCCCCGCCCCCGCACCCGCCTCGCCTGCCGCCGCCTCCGCACCTGCCGCCTCCGCACCTCCTGCCCCCGCACCTCCTGCCCCCGCACCCCCTGCTCCCGCACCGGTGGTCGTCCCGGGCCTGCGCCTCGCCCCCGGCGTCACCCTCCTGCTCCACGACGCCACCCGCACCCCCGACCCCGCCGACCTGACCGCCATCGCCGCCGCCGCGGCACCGCTGCTCGACCTGCTCGCCCGCACGGGTCTGGCCCCGACCACTGGAGAGGACAACGGATGAGCACCACCATCGACGTCATCGAGACCCCCGGGGCCACGACCCTGCCCGCCGAACCGGCCGAAGACGCCGGGCTCGGCTGCCTGCGCACCGAGCGCGGCAACCTGCCGCTCGAAGCGGTCGACGTGCACGCCACCATCACCGGGCTGGCCTCGCGCACCACCCTCACCCAGGTGTTCCGCAACCCGCACGCCGAACCGCTCGAAGCGACCTACGTCTTCCCGCTGCCGGCCCGCGCCGCCGTGACCGGGTTGCGCGTCGAGGCCGACGGGCGCGTGGTGGAGGGCGTCCTCAAGGAGCGCGGCGAGGCCAGGGCCGACTACGACCAGGCCATCTCGGGCGGCAAGCGCGCCGCCATCGCCGAGGAGGAGCGGCCCGGCGTGTTCACCACCCGGGTCGGCAACCTCGTGCCCGGCGAGCAGGTCACCGTGCGGCTGACCCTGGTCGGTGTCCTCGCCTACGAGGACGACGCCGCCGAGTACCGCCTCCCGCTGGTCGTGGCGCCCCGCTACATCCCCGGCACCCCGCTGGCGGGCGGCCAGGTCGGCGACGGCGTCGCCCAGGACACCGACGCGGTGCCCGACGCCTCCCGGATCAGCCCGCCGGTGCTGCTGCCCGGCTTCCCCGACCCGGTGCGGCTGTCCGTGGTGGTGGACGTGGAGCCGGCCGGGCTGCCGGTCGCGCGACCGGCGTCGAGCCTGCACGCCACCGTCACCGAGGAGACCGCCACCGGGTTCCGGGTCCGGGTCGAGCCGGGGGCGCGCGTGGACCGGGACTTCCTGCTGCGCCTGCGGTTCGCCGACGCGGGCGCGGTGCGCACGTCGCTGGCCGTCCGCCCGGACGAGGAGGGCACCGGCGGCACGTTCGCGCTGACCGTGCTGCCGCCGGAGCCCACCGGTCCGGTGCGCGGCCGGGACGTGGTGCTCGTGCTGGACAGATCGGGTTCCATGGGCGGCTGGAAGGTCGTCGCCGCCCGGCGCGCGGCGAGCCGCGTGGTCGACTCGCTCACCACCGGCGACCGCTTCGCCGTGCTGGCGTTCGACGACCGGCTCGACAGCCCGGACACCCTGCCCGCCGGCCTGGTCGAGGCGACCGACCGCAACCGCTACCGCGCGGTGGAGTTCCTGGCCGGCCTGGGCGCACGCGGCAGCACCGAGATGCTGGCCCCGCTGCGGCGCGCGGCCGAACTGCTCGGCGCGAACGGCGAGCGGGAGCGCGTGCTGGTGCTCGTGACGGACGGCCAGGTCGGCGACGAGGACCGGTTGCTGCGCGAGGTCGCCACCGGCCTGGCCGGCGTGCGCGTGCACACCGTCGGCATCGACCGAGCCGTCAACGCCGCGTTCCTGCAGCGCCTGGCCGGCTCCACCGGCCGCTGCGAGCTGGTCGAGTCGGAGGACCGCCTGGACGAGGCCATGCGGCACATCCACCACCGCATCGGCGCACCCGTGCTGACCGGCCTGGCAGTGCACGCGGCCGGCCTGGCCATCACCGAGCAGACACTGGCACCCACCCCGCTGCCGGACCTGTTCACCGGCGCCCCGGTGCTCATCACCGGCCGCTATGCGGGCGAGCCGACCGGCGAAGTCGAGATCACCGGCGACAACGGCTGGCGCCACCGCCTGCCCGCCACCCCCAGCGACAACGTGGGCCTGGCCGCCCTCTGGGCCCGGGCCCGAGTGCGGGACCTGGAGGACCGGTACGTCGTGGGCGCGGGCAACCCGACCGACCTGGAACGGCGGATCGTGGACACGTCCCTGCGATTCGGCGTGCTCTCCAGGTTCACCGCGTTCGTGGCGGTGGACGAGCGGGTGGTCAACGAGTCCGGCACCGTGCGCCGGGTGACGCAACCGGTGGAGCTACCGGACGGATGGGTGCACCAGGCACCCGACACGGCGTTCGGCGGGTCCTACGCCCCCGCACCCGCGGCCGCCGGTTTCGCCGGCGCGATGCCCGCCGCGGCCATGCCCTTCGCGGCTCCCCCGGCAGGTGCGCCCGCCCCGGCGCCCCGGATGAGGAAGCTGAGCGCCGCGCGGTCGCCCGAACTGGGCCGCACCGGCATGCCGCAACGCCTCGGCGACGGTGTCGGACGCCGGGGCGGCCAAGCCCCGAACGCACCCGCTCCGGCCGGCGGTGGCGGAGGGCGAGGGGGTCAGGTGCCGAACGCGCCTGCCCCGAGCGTCGGACTGCCGCAGGTCCCCGGTGTGGTCGGACGACCTCAAGCACCCAAGCCGGACGTCGCACCGCCGACCCCGGACCTGGCCGCGTTCCTGTCCACCGAACTCGCCGGCCTGCGCGCCACCCGCACCCCTGAGGCGCAGGTGCCCTTGCTGGTCCACCTGCACGAGGCGATCACCCGGCACCTGTCGGCGTGGGAGGCGGCCGGCGCACCGGCGGAGACCGTCCGCCGACTCACCGAGCTGGCCGCCGAACTGGCCGGTCCGGCAACGGTCGAACAGCGCTTCCAGCGGGCGGTCGAGATCTTGGCGGAGCTGACCGAACCGCGTCGCCGCAAGCCTTTCTGGAAGCGGTGACGTCCGCGGGGCACCGACCCGCGGACCGTCCGGCTCGGGCTCGGAACTCCGGTGGTGGGGGAGAGACCGGGGACCGGGCCCGGGCCGGATCAGGTTCGCCCCTGATCCGGCCCGGGCACTCGCTGACCTTGCCTGGGCTCTCGCCGACTTCGCCCGGGCTCCCGCCAATCCTGCTCGGACTCCCGCCGGAGCCGGCTAGGATCGCGGCGCCAGGGTTCGTGAGCGGTTTTCGACCGGTTGGCCGAAAGGGCTTTTAGTTGACCGGTTTCCACGGCGGCGCGAGGGCGTCGGGTGCCACGCTGCGACAGCGGTGGAGGTCGCTGGGCCTCGGCTTCGTCGCCGGCGCCACGAGGTCGATCATCAGCGAACAGGTCCGCAACCGGGACGCGGTCGTGGCGGCCCTGACCCCACGTGGGCTGGGGGCGGACCTGGTCGCTGCCCGGCACCGGGCCGTGTACCGGAGGCTGGCGCGGCGGGCGGTGGCGCACGCCCGGCTCGGCGTCCTCCTGGGCTTCACGGGCTTGGCGGTGCTGTGCCTGCTGTGGGTCGGCATCGCAGCGCACTTCGGTGACGCGCGCGGCGCGGGAGCCGCGATCCTGGCGGGCCTGATGGGCTACGTGCTGGTGAACTCGCCGCTGCTGCTGGTCCTCGTCATCCTGACGCGCCTGCCCCGGCTCGCCACGTCGATCGGGTCGCTGCACCTGGTGGCCGTGCTGGCCACGGCCGGGCTGATCGTCTACGGCGAGGTGACGGGCACCGGCCCGGTCCGCCCGCTGGTCGGGAACACGGTCGGGGACGGCTTCCTGTTCTACCTGCTGGTCCACGGCAGCCTCACGACCGCCTCCCTTTGCGCCGCCTTCCTCTTCGGGGCACCCGTGGCCTGGTACGTGCGTCGCCGCCTGTGGTTGACCGATCCCGTCGGCAACGGGTTGCGCGCGTTGTTCGCGTCCATCGCCCTGGCGAGTTCCGACGAGGACTTCCTGAAGGTGGGCACGCGACGCCGGATCGTCGACCGGATGGGCGTGGTGGCCCTGGTCCTCCGGCGGGGGCTGTGGCGGGTGGTGCGACCGCCGAACGCGCTGGCCCGCTCGGTGCTGCGGCACCGGTGCGAACTGGCCGCGCAGGTCGCCGAGATGATGTGCGTGTGGGTGGTGCTGCCCGCGAAGACGACCCGGGGCGACTTCCTGGACAAGGTGTGCGGCCTGGTCGAGACCCTGCTGTCCGGCAGGCTGGACGAACTCCCGGTCGAGCCCCTGCGCGGCGCCATCGACCTGCAGAGCAGGTTCGCCCTGCTGGCGGGGTTCGTGCGGAGGATCGTCATCGGCGCGGTGCCGCTCGGCGCCCTCTCCGCGCTCGGCCTGTTCGGCGCCACCGTGCCCGACGGCATCGCGGGGCCCGTGCGGACGTTCGCCTGGATCTGGTTCCTGGTCGCGTTGCTCGGCGCACTGGGCGAACTCCGGACCGGGCGGACGTTGTTCGGCCAGGCCCTGGAGTTCTTCTCCCGCATCACCGGCAAGTGAGCCGCTCGACCGCGGTGTCCGCCACGGGGGTGGCGGGACACCGCGGTGGTCGGCGGGGCTCAGAAGATGAGGATGAGCAGCAGCATGATCCCGGCGACGATGGCGATCGGGACGATCGGCACGCTGCCGGGGCGCCGGCGGTAGTGGCTCTGCACGGTGGTGGTGCGGAAGAAGCTGTAGGGCACCCGCCTGCGGTGCCTGCTGACCCAGGGCATGTCTGCTCCCCACCTGGTAGGTGTCCTCTGGCACGCCTTGAATACCCAATGGCGCCTGCGGGGACACATCGGTTGTGGGGGACCGGTTGTGGGAGGGCGGGCCGGGGACGAACCCCGGCCCACTGCGCCCGAAGCCTCAGCACACCCGGTGCAGCCAGCCGTCCACGTCGGGGACTCGGCCGTGCTGGAGGTCGACCAGGGCGGTGCGCAGGGTGCGGGTCACCGGGCCCATCTCGCCGTTGCCCACGGTGAAGTCGCCCTCCTCGTCCTTCACCTGCCCGACCGGGGTCACCACCGCCGCCGTGCCGCAGGCGAAGACCTCGGTGATCGTCCCGGCCTCGCACTCGGCCCGCCACTGGTCGACCGACAGCGGCTGCTCCGCCACCCGGTAGCCCAGGCGGGAGGCCATGCGCAGCAGCGAGTCGCGGGTCACGCCGGGCAGCAGGGTGCCGGTCAGCGGGGTGGTGAAGACCTCCGCACCCTGACCGCTGCCGCGCACGAAGAACAGGTTCATGCCGCCCATCTCCTCGATCCAGCGGCGCTCCGCCGAGTCGAGCCACACCACCTGCTGGCACCCCGCCTGCTGCGCCTTGCGCTGCGCCACGAACGACGGCCCGTAGTTCGCGGCGCACTTCACGTTGCCGGTGCCGCCGGGCATGGCGCGGGCCTGGTCGCGGGACACCAGCACCGACACCGGGCGCACCACGTCGCCGAAGAAACCGCCCGCGACGAACGCCATCACCAGGAACAGGTACTCCTCCGACGGGCGCAGCATCAGGTTCGCGTCCGTGCCGAACATCAGCGGGCGCAGGTAGAGGCTGTGGTCGGGGTCGTCGGACAGCTCGCCCTGGTCGGCGGCGACCACCGCGTCCACGCCCGCCACGTACAGGTGCTCGGGCAGCTCGGGCATGGCCAGGCGCGCGGCCGAGCGGTTGAAGCGGCGGGCGTTCTCCAAGGGGCGGAACACCGCGACCGAGCCGTCCTGCCGGCGGAACGCCTTCATGCCCTCGAAGATCACCTGGCCGTAGTGCAGGCCGAGGGTGGCCGGGTGCAGCGACAGGTTCGCCAGCGGCTGGAGGCCGCCGTCGTGCCAGCCGAGGTCGGGGGAGTAGCGCAGGCTGTACATGTGGCGGGTGAACGCGTCCCCGTGGCCGGGGGAGGTGGGGGCGACAACGGGTGCGGCGGCGGGCTTGGGCAGGACGGAGGTCATGACGGGCTCCTTTGCGGCAGAGGGGAGATCGAGCCGGGGGGACGGCGAAGGGGACGAGGTCGGAGGCGGCGAGAGGGAGCGGGCGAGAGGGGATCAGGCCAGGGGATCAGGCCGGGGGTCAGGCCGGGGGTCAGGCCGGGGGTCAGACCGGGGGTCAGGCCGGGGGTTAGGCCGGGGGGTCAGGCCAGGGGATCAGGCCAGGGGGGCGAAGAAGAACGTCTCGCGCTTGCTGAAGCGGTCGTCGTCGGCGAGGGTGAAGAAGTCGGCGTAGCGCAGGCTGGTCGGCGTGCCGTCGCGGAGCACGCCCTCGAACGACCCGCGCACCGCGACCTGGTCGCCCTCGCGCACCACCGACTCGACGCGGTGCGTGCCCTCCTTGATCACCCGCACGTGGGTGTAGAAGTGCGCCACGCCCTCCTGGCCGACGGCCGGCGCGTAGCCGGGGCGGTAGTAGACCGTGTCCTCGGTGAACATGGCGACCAGGGCGGGCACGTCACCGGAGTCGACGTGGCGGTAGAAGTCCTGCACCAGGGCGGTTTCGCGGGCCAGGGCGGTGGTCATGGGAACTCCTCGGGAAGGGTGGGTGGGTCAGCGGGGGCCGTTCAGGCGGTCGGCGAGCACGGCCGCGATCTCGGCCAGCGGGCCGGGGCGGGTCATCTCGCCGTGGCGGCAGTCGATGTCGTGCGTTTCGACCTCGCCGGTGACGTGCGCCAGCCAGTCGGCGGGCGCGGGAGAACCGTCGGTCTTGTCGGCGGTGGCGGCGAAGAACAGCACGTCACCGTCGAAGTGGGCGGTGGTGCCCTCGGTCATCAGGGTCAGGTTGGCGGCGAAGACCGCCGCCAACCGGTCGGGGTCGGTGTCGGACAGGGGGCCGTCGGCCAGGCGGTCGCGGAACTCGGCCCTGTTCCGCGGCGCGGGGTCGGCCGGGTGGCCCAGCGAGCGCAGCAGGGCTGCCAGGACCTCGGGGTCGTCGGCGGCGAAGGTCCGCTCCGCCTGCCGGGTGGGGTAGCCGTCGAGCAGGGCCAGCAGGGCCACCTCCTCGCCCTCGGCGCGCAGCGCGGCGGCCATGGCGTGGGCCGCGTTCGCGCCGAACGACCAGCCCAGCAGGTGGTACGGGCCTGCCGGCTGCACCGAGCGGACCTGCTCCAGGTAGTCCTTGACCACCTCGTCGAAGTTCGCGGGCCGCGCGTCGGGCCGGGACAGGCCCCGGGCCTGGAGCGCGTGCACCGGCCGGTCGGGCAGGTGGCGCAGCAGCCCGGCGTAGACCCAGCCCACGCCTGCCGCCGGGTGCACGCAGAACAGCGGCGGGCGCGTGCCGGAGTCGCGCAGCGGCAGCAGCACGGCCAGCGAGTCGCCGCCACCGCCACCGCCGACCCGCTCGGCCATCGCGGCGACCGTGGGCGCCTCGAACACCGCCCGCACGCCCAGCCGCACGCCCAGCTCCGCGCCGATGCGGGCGACCAGCCTGGTGGCCAGCAGCGAGTGGCCGCCCAGGTCGAAGAACCCGTCGTCCACGCCGACCGCGGGCACGCCCAGCACCTCGGCGAACAGCCCGGCCAGCACGCGCTCCGCGGGCGTCGACGGCTCCCGGCCCGGCGTGGGCGCGACCGCGGCCGGCGCGGGCAGCGCCTTGCGGTCGAGCTTGCCGCTGGGCGTCAGCGGCAGCTCGTCGAGCACCACCACCGCCCACGGCACCATGTGCGCGGGCAGCCGGGACGCCGCGTGCGCCCGCACCGCTGCCGGGTCCACAGCCCGATCCGCCCCACCGACCACGTAGGCGACCAGGCGCAGGTCACCCGGCCCGAACGACCGCGCCACCACAGCGGCCCGCACCACGTCCGGGTGGTCCTGGAGCACCGCGGCGATCTCGTCCGGCTCGATCCGCTGACCGCGGATCTTGACCTGGTCGTCGGCGCGCGACAGGTACTCCAGCACGCCCTCCCCGCACCACCGCACCACGTCCCCGGTGCGGTACACCCGTGACCCGGGCGCCCCGAACGGCGAGGCCACGAACCGCTGCGCGGTCAGCGCCGGCCGGGCGTGGTAGCCGCGCGCCAACTGCACGCCCGCCAGGTACAGCTCACCGGGCACCCCGGGCGGCACGGGCCGCAGCCGGTCGTCGAGCACGTACACCCCGGTGTTCCACACCGGACGTCCGATCGGGATCGTCGCGGTTCCCTCCGCACCGGTCACGGCGTGCGCGGTCACGTCCACCGCGGCCTCCGTGGGCCCGTAGAGGTTGTGCAGCCCCGCGCCGCACACCGCGGCGAACCGGCGGGCCAGCGCGGTCGGCAGGGCCTCGCCGCTGCACACCACCCGCGCCAGCCCCGGGCAGCGCTCGCCGGAGGTCTCCAGGTGCGCGACGAACGCCTCCAGCATCGACGGCACGAAGTGCGCGGTGGTCACCCGCTCGCGCCGCACCAGCTCGGCCAGGTACGCGGGGTCCCGATGCCCGTCGGGCCGGGCGACCACGAGCGCGGCGCCGACCTGGAAGGGCCAGAAGAACTCCCACACCGACACGTCGAAGCTCGACGGCGTCTTCTGCAGCACCCGGTCGTCCGGGCCCAGCCGGTACTCGTCCTGCATCCACAGCAGCCGGTTGACGATCGCGTCGTGCGGGACGACCACGCCCTTGGGCCGCCCGGTGGAGCCGGAGGTGTAGATGACGTAGGCCGGGTCCCCACCCCGCACGGTCGGCAGGGGACCGGTCGCCGGGGTGGCGTCCAGCTCGCGCGACGACTCCGCGTCGAGCACCAGCACCGGGTCCGCGTCGGCCAGCATGAACGCCACCCGGTCGGCCGGGTAGTCCGGGTCGACCGGCAGGTACGCCGCGCCCGCCCGCTGCACCGCGTGCAGCGCCACCACCAGGTCCACCGACCGGGGCAGCAGCACGGCCACCACCCGCTCGGGGCCCGCGCCCCGCGAGCGCAGCGCCCGGGCCAGCCGCTCCACCCGCGCGTCCAGCTCGGCGTAGGTGAGCGTCACGTCCTCGCCGACCAGGGCGACCGCGTCGGGGGTGCGCCGCACCTGCGCGGCGAACAGCTCCGGCAACGTGGTGGCGGGCACGTCCCGCGCGGTGTCGTTCCAGCCGGTCAGCACGCGCGAGCGCTCGTCGGCGCCCAGCAGGTCGACCTCGCCCAGCCGCGCGCCCGGGTCGGCCACCGCGGCGGTGAGCACCCGCACCAGCCGGTCGGCCAGCGACCGCGCGGTGCCCTCGTCGAACAGGTCCTCGCGGTAGGCCAGCGCGCCGTCGAACCCGGCGGGCGCGCCGTCGGCGTCCCGCGTCTCGCGCAGGCCCAGGTTGAGGTCGAACGCGCTCGTGCCGGACGACACCGGCACCGGCGCCACGGCCAGGCCGGGCAGCTCCAGCCCGGCGTCGCCGGTGTTCTGGAGGGTCAGCAGCACCTGGCACAGCGGGTGCCTGGCCAGCGACCGCGGCGGGTTGAGCCGTTCCACCAGCCGCTCGAACGGCACGTCCTGGTTGGCGTAGGCGGCCAGGTCGAACTCCCGCACCCGCTCCAGCAGCTCGGTGAACGTGGGGTCGCCGCTGGTGTCGGTGCGCAGCACCAGGGTGTTGACGAAGAACCCGACCAGCTCGTCCAGCGCCTCGTCCGGACGGCCCGCGACCGGCGTGCCGAGCGGGATGTCGGTGCCCGCGCCCAGCCGGGTGAGCAGGGCCGCGAAACCGGCCTGGAGCACCATGAACGGCGTGGTCCGGGTGCGCCGGGCCAGCTCCAGCACGCCGCGGTGCAGCTCGGCGCCCAACCGCACCGGCACGTGCCCGGCGGTCTGCGCGGACGTGGCGGGCCGCGGCCGGTCGGCGGGTAGCTCCAGCTCGTCGGGCACGCCGGCCAGCGCGTCGGTCCAGAACGCGAGCTGCCGCGCCAGCGGGCTGCCCGGGTCGTCCTCGTCGCCGAGCACTTCGCGCTGCCACAGGGCGTAGTCCGCGTACTGGACGGGCAGGGGTGCCCACGACGGCGCCTCCCCGGCCAGGCGGGCGGTGTAGGCGCACGCCAGGTCGCGCAGCAGCGGGCCCATCGACCAGCCATCACCGGCGATGTGGTGCAGCACCAGCAGGAGCACGTGGTCGTCGTCGGCGGCCCGCAGCACGGTGGCGCGCAGCGGCACGTCGGCGGTCAGGTCGAACGGCTCGGCGATCACCCCGCGCAGCGCGGCCACCGGGTCGTCCGACCCGCCGTCGACCAGCGCGAACGGGGGTGCGGCGGCCAGCACCCGCTGGGTGGGCGTGCCGTCGACCTCGGGGAAGACCGTGCGCAGCGACTCGTGCCGGTCCACCACGTCGGCCAGGGCGGCGCGCAGGGCGGGCACGTCCAGCGTGCCGCGCAGCCGCAGCGCCACCGGCACCGCGTAACCGGGGTTGTGCTCGTCGAGCCGGTTGACGAACCACAGCCTGCGCTGGGCGAACGACAGCGGCACCAGCTCGGGCCGCTCGACCGGCCGGGGCGCGGGGCGCGCGGCCGCACCCCGGTCCAGGCGGGCGTCCAGGCCGGCCGGGGTGGGGTGGGCGAACAGGTCGGCCACGGCCAGCTCCGCGCCCAGGGTGGTGCGGACCCGGCTGACCAGGCGGGTGGCCAGCAGCGAGTGCCCGCCCAGGTCGAAGAAGTCGTCGTCCGGGCCCACCTCGGGCACGCCCAGCAGGTCCGCGAACAACCCGCACAGGATCTCCTCGCGCGGGGTGCGCGGTGCCCGGCCGGTCACGGTCAGCTCGGGCGCGGGCAGCGCCTTGCGGTCCAGCTTGCCGTTGGCGGTCAGCGGCAGCGCGTCCAGCACGACCACCGCGGCGGGCACCATGTGCTCGGGCAGCACGGTCGCCAGGTGGGCCCGCAGGTCCCCCGGCACCGACCCGGAGCGGGCCACGACGTACCCGACCAGGGCCTTCAGCCCCGGCCGGTCCTCGCGCACCACGACCGCCGCCTGCGCCACGGCCGGGTGCCCGGCCAGCACCGCCTCCACCTCGCCTAGCTCGATGCGGAACCCGCGCAGCTTGACCTGCTGGTCGGCGCGGCCGGCGAACTCCAGCGCGCCGTCGGGCCGCCTGCGGACCAGGTCGCCGGTCCGGTACATCCGCTCGCCCGGCGCGCCGAACGGGCACGCGGGGAACCGCTCGGCGGTCAGCCCCGGCCGGCCGGCGTAGCCCCGGGCCAGGCCCGCGCCCGCCAGGTACAGCTCGCCGACCACGCCCACCGGCACCGGCTCCAGCCGCGCGTCGAGCACGTAGGCCCTGGTGTTGTCCACCGGACCGCCGATGGGCGGCGGCACGTCCGCGCGATCGTCCGGCGGCACGGTCGCGCCGGTGGCCACCACCGAGAACTCGGTTGGCCCGTAGTGGTTGACCAGCCGGAACGGCGTGCCGGCCGGCGGGCGGCGGCGCAGCGCGTCACCGCCGGTCAGCACCACGCGCAGCGCGGTACCGGCCGCCGCGAGGTCGTCGAGCACCAGCTCCAGCCGCGGCGTGGGCAGGAAGCACAGGGTCAGGCCCCGGTCGGCGATCCACCTCACCAGCGCGTCGCCGTCGGCGAGGGTGGCCGCGTCGGGCAGGTGCAGGCGCGCACCCGCCACCAGGTAGGGCCAGACCTCCCACACCGCGGCGTCGAAGCCCTGGGCGGCGACCTGCGCGGCGCGGTCCGCGGGCGTGACGGCGTACTCCCGCACGTGCCAGGCGCACAGGTCGGCCAGCCCGCCGTGGTCCACCACCACGCCCTTGGGCTTGCCGGTGGAACCGGAGGTGTAGATGACGTAGGCGGCGTCGGCCGGGTGCACGGGCACGGCCACCGGCTCGACCGGCCAACTCCCCAGGTCGTCCAGGCACACCACCTCGGGCCCGCTGACGCGGTCGCGCAGCGCGTTCTCGGTCAGCACCACCGGCGCGTCCGCGTCCGCGAGCACGTACGCCAGCCGCTCGGCCGGGTAGTCGGGGTCCAGCGGCAGGTAGGCCGCGCCCGCCTTGAGCACGCCCAGCAGCGCCGCGATCCCGACCGGCGACCGGTGCAGGCACACGCCGACCGTCGCGCCCGGCCGCACGCCCAGGTCGAGCAGGCGCCGCGCGACCCGGTCGGCGGCGGCCCCCAGCCCGGCGTAGGTCAGCCCGTCCACGGCGAACGCGTCCGGGGTCTCCGCCGCGCGCCGCGCCACCAGGTCGGGCACGGACACCCACGGGCCGGCCGGCACGGCGGTGTCGTTCCAGCCCTCCAGCAGGTGCCGCCGCTCGCCGGGCGCGAGCACGTCCAGCGCGCCCAACCGCGCCCCGGGGTCGGCCGCGGCGGCGGTGAGCAGGCGGGCCAGGCGCTCGACCACCGACCGGGCGGTGGCCTCGTCGAACAGGTCGGCCGCGTACTCCAGGTTGGCGGTCAGCCCGTCGTCGCCGTGCTCGCTCAGGGCCAGCGCGAGGTCGAACTTGGCCGTCGCGGTCCACGTCGACGCGGTCTCGACGTCGAGGCCGGGCAGCGCCGCCGCGTCGCCGCCGCCGGTGTTCTGGAGCACCAGGGTGACCTGGAACAGCGGGTGCCGGGACAGCGAGCGGGCCGGGTTCAGCTCCTCCACCACCCGCTCGAACGGCACGTCCTGGTTGGCGTAGGCGGCGAGGTCGGTCTCCCGCACCCGCTCCAGCAGCTCGCGGAAGCTCGGGTCGCCACTCGTGTCGGTGCGCAGCACCAGGGTGTTGATGAAGAACCCGACCGCGTCGTCCAGGGCCTCGTCGACGCGCCCGGCGACCGGCGAGCCGATCGGCAGGTCCGTGCCCGCGCCCAGCCGGGTCAGCAGGGCGGCCAGGGCGGCGTGCAGCACCATGAACGCGGTGCTGCCGGTCGCGCCCGCCAGCTCGCGCACCGCGCGGGCCACCTCGGGGCCGAACTCGGCGGTCACCAGCCCGCCGCGACCGGACGGCACCGCGGGCCTCGGCCGGTCGGTGGGCAGGTCCAACTGCTCGGGCGCGCCCGCCAGGGCGTCGCGCCAGAACCGGAGCTGGGTCGCCACCAGGCTGTCCGGGTCGTCCTCGTCGCCGAGCACTTCGCGCTGCCACAGGGCGTAGTCGGCGTACTGGACGGGCAGGGGCGCCCAGTCGGGTGCCTCGCCGGCGAGGCGGGCGGTGTAGGCGGCGGTCAGGTCGCGCAGCAGCGGGCCCTTGGACCAGCCGTCGCTGGCGATGTGGTGCAGCACCAGCACCAGCACGTGCTCCACCGGCGAGACCACGAGCAGGTGGGCGCGCAGCGGCGGTTCGCCCGCCAGGTCGAACACGTGCGCGGAGGCGGCGGCGACCGCGGCGTCCACCTCGTCCGGCGCGACGGCCGTGACGACCAGCTCGGGCGCGGCGGCCAGCACCCGCTGCGCGGGCGTGCCGTCGACCTCGGGGAAGACCGTGCGCAGCGACTCGTGCCGGTCCACCACGTCGGCCAGGGCGGCGCGCAGGGCGGGCACGTCCAGCTCGCCGCGCAGCCGCAGCGCCCACGGCGAGTTGTAGGCGGTGGAGCCGGCGTGGACCTGGTCGAGCACCCACAGCCGCTGCTGCGCGTGGGACAGCGGCAGCGGTTCGGGGCGCGGCAGCGGGCGCAGCGCGGGCCGGGCCCGACCGGCGGCGGCCACCCGGGCGGCCAGGCCGCGCGGGGTCGGCGCGGTGAACAGGTCGCGGATGCCCAGCTCCACGCCCAGGGCGGTGCGGACCCGGCCGATCAGGCGGGTGGCCAGCAGCGAGTGCCCGCCCAGGTCGAAGAACCCGTCCTCGGCGCCGACCGCCGCGAGGCCGAGCACCTGCGCGAACAGGCCGCACAGGATCTCCTCCTGCGGGGTGCGCGGCGCGGCGCCGTTGCCGGGGGCCGCGTAGTCCGGCGCGGGCAGCGCCCGGCGGTCCAGCTTGCCGTTGGGGGTGCGGGGCAGCTCGTCGAGCACGACCACCGCGGCGGGCACCAGGTGCTCGGGCAGCCGCGCGGCCACGTGCTCCCGCACCCGCGCCGGCGTCGCGTCCCCGACCACGTAGGCCACCAGGCGCCGGTCGCCGGGCTGGTCCTCGCGGACGACCACGGCCGCGTCGGTCACGCCCGCGCAGGAGCCGGCGGCGGCGCGCACCTCGCCGGGCTCGACCCGGAAACCGCGGACCTTGACCTGCTCGTCGGCGCGGCCCACGTACTCCAGCACGCCGTCGGGCCGCGGCCGCACCAGGTCGCCGGTGCGGTACATGCGCCCGCCGGGCCGGAACGGGTCGGCCACGAACCGCTCGGCGGTCGCGCCGGGCGCGCCCAGGTAGCCCAGGGCCAGGCCCGCGCCCGCCAGGTGCAGCTCGCCCACGCCGCCCGGCGGCACCAGGCCCAGCCGCTCGTCGAGCACGTAGCCGTGCTTGCCCGCGACCGGGCGGCCGATCGGCACCGACCGGCGGTCCAGGTCCGCGGCGGTGATCTCGTGCGCGGTGCTGTAGCCCATGCTCTCGGCCGGGCCGTAGCCGTTGGTCAGCCGCACGTGGCCGAACCCGGCCAGCGCCCTGGCCGCGTGCGCCGCGGACGCGGGCTCGCCGCCGGTCATGGCGCGCCGCACGGCCGCGAAGACCGACGGGTGCTCGTCCAGCACGTGGTTGAACAGGCTCGCGGAAGCCTTGAAGACGGTGACGCCGTGCTCGGCGACCAGGCGGGCGATGGCGTCCGGGTCCGGCGGGCCCGCCGGGTGCAGGACGCACGTGCCGCCGTGCAGCAGCGGGCCGAACAGCTCGGTGGCGAAGGCGTCCCACGACACCGGCGCGGCCTGGAGCCACACCGAGCCGGCGTCGAACTCCGCGTAGTCCTGGCCGGTGAGCGTGGCGACCACGGCGCGGTGCGGCGCGAGCACGCCCTTGGGCTCGCCGGTCGAGCCGGAGGTGAACATGACCACGGCCGGGTCGCGCGGGTCCACCGCGATGCCGGGGTCGGCGTCGTGGCCGGGGGCGGCGGGGTCGAGCAGGCGCGCGTCCAGGCCGTCGACCGGGGTGCCGACCACCACGGCCGCACCCGCCTTCCGCACCACCGAGCGCAGGCGGTCGGCCGGGAACGCGGTGTCCAGCAGGGTGTAGCAGGCGCCGGCCTTGAGCACGCCCAGCAGCGCGGCGACCAGGGCGGGGCCGCGGTCGAGGTGCACGCCGACCACCGCGCCGGGGCGCACGCCCGAGTCGAGCAGGTGGTGGGCGACGCGGTTGGCCCACCGGTCCAGCTCGCGGTAGGTGAGGCGACCGCCGTCGTGGACCAGGGCGGTGGCGTCGGGCGTGCGGGCGGCCTGCGCGGCGACCAGCTCGTGCACGCACCCGGGCACCGGCTCCGCCGCCGGCGCGGTCAGCCCGGCCACCTCCTCCGGGTCGAGCAGCGGCAGCGCGCCGATCCGGGTGTCCGGTTCCCCCGCCACGGCCGCGAGCAGCCGCACCAGGGACCGCCCGAACGCCGCCACGGTCCCGCGGTCGAACAGGTCGGCGGCGTAGTCCCAGTTCACCCGCAGACCGCCGGCGGCGGGCCGCTCCCGCACGCCGATGGTCATGTCGAACTTCACCGCGCCCGTGCCCAGCGGCACGGCCTCGGCCCGCAGGCCGGGGAACTCCACGCCGCCGTCGCCGTCGGAGCTGTGCACCAGCATGATCTGGAACAGCGGGTGCCGCGACAGCGACCGCGGCGGGTTCAGCTCCTCCACCACCCGCTCGAACGGCACGTCCTGGTTGGCGAACGCGGTCAGGTCGGTCTCCCGCACCCGCTCCAGCAGCTCGGTGAACGTGGGGTCGCCGCTGGTGTCGGTGCGCAGCACGAGGGTGTTGACGAAGAACCCGACCAGGTCCTCCAGCGCCTCGTCGGTGCGCCCGGCGACGGCCGTGCCGAACGGGACGTCGGTGCCGCCGCCGTACCGGGTCAGCAGCGCCGCGACCGCGGCCTGCACCACCATGAACAGCGTGCTCCCGGTGTCGGCGGCCAGGGCGAGCAGCGCCCGGTGCACGTCGGCGGGCACCTCCAGCGGCACCGAGTCGCCCCGGTGCCCGGCGACCGCGGCGCGCGGCCGGTCCGCCGGGAAGCCCACCTCGGCGGGCAGGTCGGCCAGGGCACCCGCCCAGTGCGCCACCTGCCGGGCGAACCGGCTGGTCGGGTCGTCGGGGTCGCCCAGCACGTCCTGCTGCCAGTAGGTGTAGTCGGCGTACTGCACGGGCAGCTCGGCGAACGCCGGCGCGTGCCCGGCGGCCCGCGCGGCGTAGGCGGCGGCCAGGTCGCGGGTGAGCGGGCCGGTGGACCCGCCGTCGCCCGCGATGTGGTGCAGCACCACCAGCAGCACGTGGTCTGTGTTGTCCACTTCGTACAGTCGCGTGAGGACCGGTGGTGCCGCGGTCAGGTCGAACACGTGCCCGGCGGCCTCCGCCAGCGCGGCGGGCAGCCCGTCCGGGGTCACCGGGACCACCGGCAGCTCCGGCACGTCGTCGCGGACGTCCTGGTACGGCCCGCCGTCGGCCTCGGGGTAGGCGGTGCGCAGCACCTCGTGCCGGTCCACCACGTCGGCCAGGGCGGCGCGCAGCGCGGGCACGTCCAGCTCGCCGCGCAGCCGCAGCGCCAGCGGGATGTTGTAGGTCGAGCCGGGTTCGGCGCGGCTGAGGAACCACAGCCGCCGCTGGGTGGACGACAGGGGGATCACTGGACCTCCTCCGACCGGGTCCTGCGCCGCAGCGCCGGACGGGCCTGTTCCGCCTGGCCGAGGTGCGCCACGAGCGCGGCCGCGGTGCGGTTCTCGAACACGGACTTGATGGACAGCTCGGCCCCGAAGGCCGACCGCACCCGGCTGATCAGCCTGGTCACCAGCAGCGAGTGGCCGCCGAGGGCGAAGAAGTCGTCGTCCGCGCCCACGTCGCCGTCCAGGCCGAGGACCTCGGCGAACAACCCGCACATCACCTCTTCGCGCGGGGTGGCCGGCTTGCGCCCGGCCGGGCGGGCGAGGTAGTCCGGCGGTGGCAGCGCGGCCCGGTCGAGCTTGCCGTTGGGCGTCAGCGGCAGGGCGTCGAGCCGCACGTGGGCGCTGGGCCGCAGGTGCTCGGGCAGGTGCTCCTCGGCGTGGGCGCGCAGCGCCGCCGGGTCGAGGTCGGTGCCCGGCTCGGGCACCACGTAGGCGACCAGGCGCTTGTCGCCGGGCCGGTCCTCGCGCACCACGACCGCGGCCTGCCGCACCCGCGGGTGCCGGGTCAGGGCGTTGACGACCTCGCCGGGCTCGACCCGGAAGCCGCGGATCTTGATCTGGTCGTCGGCGCGGCCCAGGAACTCCAGCACGCCGTCGGCGCGCCACTTCACCAGGTCGCCGGTGCGGTACATGCGCTCGCCCGGCTCGCCGTGCGGGCAGGCCACGAACCGCTCGGCGGTCTGGGCGGGCGCCCGCAGGTAGCCGCGGGCCAGGCCGACGCCGGTCATGTACAGCTCGCCGACCACGCCCGGCGGCAGCAGGTTGAGGTGGGCGTCGAGCACGTAGAAGCCCTTGTTGCTGATCGGCCTGCCCACCGGGATCGACGGCTGCTCGGTGTCCTCCAGCCGCACCCGGTGGCAGACGGTGAAGATCATGTTCTCCACCGGGGAGTAGCCGTTGACCAGCCGCACGCCCGGGTGGCGGTCCAGCAGCTTGCGCAGGTGAGCCACCGAGGCGGGCTCGCCGCCGGTCATGATCTGCTCGACGCCGACCAGCGCGTCCGGGTACTCGTCGAGCAGGTGGTTGAGCAGGCTGGCGGACAGGTGCACGGTGGTGATCCGGTGGCGGGCCACCAGCTCCCGGACGAGCGCGGGCTCCGGCGTCGGGCCGGGCTGGAGCACGCAGGTGGCGCCGGACAGCAGCGGCCCGAACAGCTCCAGGGCGAACGCGTCCCACGACACCGGCGAGCACTGCAGCCACACCTGGTCGGGGGAGAAGTCCACGTACTCCTGGCTGAGCAGGGTGCCGACCAGGGCCCGGTGCGGTGCCACCACGCCCTTGGGCGTGCCGGTGGAGCCGGAGGTGAACATCACGCAGGCCACGTCGGCGGGGTCCACCGGCACGCCCGGCGCCGCGGTGGGCCTGGCCGCGACCAGCGCGGCGTCGCGCGGGTCGTCGAGCACCAGCAGCGGCGCGCCCGCGACCCGGTCGGCCAGGTGCCCGCGGGTGATCACCAGCGGCGCGCCGGTGCGCTCCACCAGCTCGGCCAGCCGCCGCACCGGGAACCGCGCGTCCAGCGTGGTGTAGCCGGCGCCCGCGGTGAGCGCGGCGAGCACGGCCACCACCAGGTCGACGTCGCGGTCGAGCAGCACGCCGACCACCTGGCCGGTGCGCACGCCCCGGTCGACCAGCTCGTGCGCCAGCCGGTTCACCCGGTCCAGCAGCTCGCCGTAGGTGACCCGCGCGTCGCCGTGCACCAGCGCCACCGCGCCGGGGGTGCGCCGGGCCTGCGCGGCCACCAGCTCGTGGGCGCAGCGGTCGATCGGAGCGTCGGCGGCGGTGTCGGTCCACGCGGCCAGCAGGGTGCGCCGCTCCTGCGGGTCGAGCAGGTCCGGGCGGCTGATCCGGGTGTCCGGGTCGGCCACCACCGCGGCGAACATCCGGGTGAGCCGGTCGGCCAGGGCCGCGGCCGTGGCCCGGTCGAACAGGTCGGTGGCGAACTCCAGGGCGCCGGTGACGCCGGCGGGCGCGCCGTCCGGGTCGTGCTCCTCGCGCAGGCCCAGGGTGAGGTCGAACTTGGCCGCGCCGGTGTCCACCGGGCGCACCTCGACGGCCAGCCCCGGCATGTCGATCCGCGCCTCGGCGTTGTTCTGGAGCACCACCATGACCTGGAACAGCGGGTGCCGGGACAGCGAGCGGACCGGGTTCAGCTCCTCCACCAGGCGCTCGAACGGCACGTCCTGGTGGTCGTAGGCGGCCAGGTCGGTGTCGCGGACGCGGGCCAGCAGCTCGCGGAACGTCGGGTCGCCGCTGGTGTCGGTGCGCAGCACCAGGGTGTTGACGAAGAACCCGACCAGCTCGTCCAGGGCCTCGTCGGCACGCCCGGCCACCGGCGAACCGGCGGGCACGTCGGTGCCCGCGCCCAGCCGGGTCAGCAGGGCCGCGAAACCGGCCTGGAGCACCATGAACAGCGTGGCGCCGCTGGAGCGGGCCAGGTCGAGCAGGCCCCGGTGCAGCCGGGCGTCCAGCGCCAGCGGCACCGCCTCGCCCCGGCCGGTCGCGGTGGCCGGGCGGGCCCGGTCGGCGGGCAGCGGCAGCTCGTCGGGCACGCTGGCCAGCGCCTGCCGCCAGAACTCCAGCTGGCGGGCCAGCGGGCTGGTCGGGTCGTCCGGGTCGCCCAGCAGCTCGCGCTGCCAGAGCGTGTAGTCGGCGTACTGGACGGGCAGCGGTGCCCAGTCGGGTGCCTCTCCGGTGAGGCGGGTGGTGTAGGCGGTGGCGAGGTCGCCCAGCAGCGGGCCCATCGACCAGCCGTCGCTCGCGATGTGGTGCAGGACCAGCAGGAGCACGTGGTCGTCGTCGGCGACCCGCAGGAGGGTGGCGCGGATCGGCAGCTCGGCGGTCAGGTCGAACGCCTCCCGCGCCGCCGCCTGGGCGATGCCGTCCACCTCGGACTCGTCGACCTCCCGCAGCGGCAGGCCGACCAGCACGTCCTCGGCGGGCCGGACCACCTGCTGCGGCACGCCGTCGATCGACGGGAACACCGTGCGCAGGGCCTCGTGCCTGCGGACCACGTCGGTCAGCGCGGCGCGCAGCGCGGCCTCGTCGAGCCGGCCGCGCAACCGCACCGAGTGCGGCACGTTGTAGGCGGTGCCCGCGCCCTCCAACTGGTCGATGAACCACAGCCGGGCCTGCGCGTAGGACAGCGGCACCTCGTCCGGGCGCGGCGCGGGGGTCAGCGCGAGCCGCCCCTCGGCCACGCGGTCCAGCCGGTCGCCCAGCGCGGCGGGTGTGGGCGCGTCGAACAGGTCGCGGATGCCGACCTCCGCGTCCAGCGCCGACCGCACCCGGCCGACCAGCTTGGCCGCCAGCAGCGAGTGGCCGCCCAGGGCGAAGAAGTCGTCGTCCAGGCCGACCCGGTCCGCGGGCAGGCCCAGCACGTCGGCGAACAGGCCGACCAGGATCTCCTCGCGGGCCGTGCGCGGTGCCCGGCGCCCGGCCGCGGCGACCCGGGGCGCGGGCAGGGCCGCCCGGTCGAGCTTGCCGTTGGCGTTGAGCGGGATGCGGTCGAGCAGCACGTACGCGCCGGGCCGCAGGTGGGCGGGCAGCAGGTCGGCGGCGTGGGCGGCCAGCGCCGCCGGGTCGGGGTCGGTGCCCGGCTCGGGCACCACGTAGGCGACCAGGCGCTTGTCGCCGGGCCGGTCCTCGCGCACCACGACCGCGCTGCGCCGCACGTCCGGGTGCGCGTCCAGGGCGGCCTGCACCTCGCCGGGCTCGATCCGGAAGCCGCGGACCTTGACCTGGTCGTCGGCGCGGCCGACGAACTCCAGCACGCCGTCGGCGCGCCACCGCACCAGGTCGCCGGTGCGGTACATGCGCCCGCCCGGCTCGAACGGGCAGGCCACGAACCGCTCGGCGGTCAGGCCCGGTTCGCCCGCGTAGCCCAGGGCCGAGCCGACGCCGGTGACGTACAGCTCGCCCGGCACGCCCGGCGGCACCAGTTCCAGCCGGTCGTCGAGCACGTAGGAGCGCTTGTCGGCCAGCGGCAGGCCGATCGGCACGGCCGGGCCGGCGGTGTCCCCCGGCCGCACGTCGTGGCTGCTGGTGTAGACCATGTGCTCGGCCGGGCCGTAGCCGTTGACC
Source organism: Saccharothrix syringae (assembly GCF_009498035.1). Classification (NCBI taxonomy): domain Bacteria; kingdom Bacillati; phylum Actinomycetota; class Actinomycetes; order Pseudonocardiales; family Pseudonocardiaceae; genus Saccharothrix; species Saccharothrix syringae. The sequence continues at coordinate 8,014,598 of NZ_CP034550.1, read as the reverse complement.
ACCCGCACGCCCGGGTGGTCGCGCAGCAGCCGCGCCAGGTGCGGTGCCGAGGCCGCCTCGCCGCCGGTCATCACCAGCCGCAGCACGTCGAACACGGCCGGGTGCTCGTCGAGCATGTAGTTGAGCAGGCTCGCGGACAGGAACACCGTGGTGACGCCGTGCTCGGCGACCAGGCGGGCGACCCGCGCGGGTTCGGGCGCCGGGCCGGGCTGGAGCACGCAGGCCGCGCCGGACAGCAGCGCGCCGAACAGCTCCAGCACGAACCCGTCCCACGGCACCGGCGCGCACTGCAACCACACCTGGTCGGGCGCGGGGTCCAGGAAGTCCTGGCCGACCAGGGTGCGCACGACCGCGCGGTGCGGCGCGAGCACGCCCTTCGGCCTGCCGGTCGAGCCGGAGGTGAAGATGACGCACGCGGGCGAGGCCGGGTCGACCGCGACCGCGGGCGCGTCGGCGGGCCGCCCGGAGACGTCGGTGGCGACGTCGACGAACCGCAGGGTCGGCGGGAGGCCCGCGGCGGCGAGGCGTTGCGCGCCGGCGGCGTCGGTGACCACGGCGGTCGCGTCGGCGGCGCGCAGCACCGCGGTCATCCGGTTGGCCGGGAAACCGGGGTCGAGCAGGGTGAACCCGCCACCGGCCTTGAGCACCGCGAGCACCGACACCACCAGGTCGAAGCCGCGGTCGAGCAGCACGCCGACCAGGTCGCCCGGCCGCACGCCCGCGTCGACGAGGTGGTGGGCCAGCCGGTTGGCCGCGGCGTCCAGCTCGGCGTAGGTCATCCGGGCGCCGGCGAAGAGCAGCGCGGTCGCGCCGGGCGCGCCGGCGGCGTGGGCGGCCACCACCTCGTGGGCGCAGCGGTCGTCGACCAGCCGGGCCGGTGCGCTCGCGCAGCCGCCCGCCAGCCGTGCCCGCTCGGCCGGGGTGAGCACGTCCAGTCGCCCGATCGGCGCGCCCGGGTCGGCGGCGACCGCGGCCAGCACCAGGGCCAGCCGGTCGACCAGCGCGGTCGCGGTGGCCCGGTCGAACAGGTCGGTGGCGAACTCCAGGCCGCCGGTCAGGCCGGCGGGGGCGCCGCCCTCGCCGTGCTCCTCGGCCAGGCTCAGCGTCAGGTCGAACTTGGCGGTGCCGGTGTCGACCGGCTCGACCCCCACTTCCAGGCCGGGGAACGCCGGCCGCGCGCCCGCGTTGTTCTGCACCGCGAACGCCACCTGGAACAGCGGGTGGCGGGCCGGGTCGCGCACCGGGTTGAGTTCTTCGACCAGGCGGTCGAACGGCACGTCCTGGCGGTCGTAGGCGGCCAGGTCGAACTCCCGGACCCGCTCCAGCAGCTCGCGGAAGGTGGGGTCGCCGCTGGTGTCGGTGCGCAGGACGAGGGTGTTGACGAAGAAGCCGACCAGCTCGTCCAGGGCCTCGTCGGTGCGCCCGGCGACCGGGCTGCCCAGCGGGATGTCGGTGCCCGCGCCCAGCCGGGTGAGCAGGGTCGCGAAGGCGGCCTGGAGGACCATGAACAGGGTGACGCCGTTGGCGCGCGCCAGGTCCAGGAGCGCGGCGTGCAGGTCGGCGCCCAGCGCGACCTCGACCTTGTCGCCGGGCCCGGCCCCCGCCGAGCGCGGCCGGTCGGTGGGCGGGGTCACCTCGTGCGGCAGGTCGGCCAGCGCGGTGCGCCAGAACTCCAGCTGCTCCCCGGCCAGGTCGTCGAGCAGCTCGCGCTGCCAGAGCGTGTAGTCGGCGTACTGGACGGGCAGCGGTGCCCAGTCGGGTGCCTCTCCGGTGAGGCGGGCGGTGTAGGCGGTGGCGAGGTCGCCCAGCAGCGGGCCCATCGACCAGCCGTCGGCCGCGATGTGGTGCACCACCAGCAGGAGCACGTGGTGGTCCTCGGCGACCCGCAGCAGGGTGGCGCGCACCGGGGGTTCGGCGGTCAGGTCGAACACCGCGCGGGCGCCGGCCGCCACCGAGTCGTCCACTTCGGACTCCGGTACGGCGATCACCGGCAGGGGCACGTCACCGGCGGGCAGCACCACCTGCCGCGGCTCGCCGTCGACCGACGGGAACACCGTGCGCAGCGCCTCGTGCCGGGCCACCACGTCGGCCAGGGCGGCGTGCAGCGCGGGCACGTCCAGCGCGCCGCGCAGCCGCACCGCGTGCGCCACGTTGTAGGTGGCGCCGGGACCCCGCAGCTGGTCCAGGAACCACAGCCGGGCCTGGGCGGGCGACAGCGGCGTCCACTCCGGGCGCGCCACCGGTCGCAGCGGCGTGCGGGCGGCGGCGGCCGAGTCCAGGCGGGCCGCGAGGCCGGCGGGCGTCGGCGCGTCGAACAGGTCGCGGATGCCCAGCTCCACGCCCAGCGCGCCGCGCACCCGGCCCACGAGCTTCGCGGCCAGCAGCGAGTGCCCGCCCAGGTCGAAGAACCCGTCGTCGAGCCCCACCCGGTCCGCGGGCAGGCCCAGCACGTCGGCGAACAGGCCCACCACGATCTGCTCGCGCGGGGTGCGGGCCGCGCGGTGGGCGGCGCCCAGCTCCGGCGCGGGCAGGGCCTTGCGGTCGAGCTTGCCGTTCGCGGTCAGCGGCAGCGCGTCCAGCGGCACGTAGGCACCCGGCCGCAGGTGCTCGGGCAGCAGCGCGGCCACGTGCGCCCGCACCTGCGCGGGCGTGGCGTCACCGACCACGTAGGCCACCAGGCGCTTGTCGCCGGGGCGGTCCTCGCGGACCACGACGGCGGCGTCGGCCACGCCGGCGCAGGACGTCACCGCGGCGCGCACCTCGCCGGGTTCGACCCGGAAGCCGCGCAGCTTGACCTGGTCGTCGACGCGGCCCAGGTACTCCAGGGCGCCGTCGGCGCGCCAGCGGGCCAGGTCGCCGGTCCGGTACACGCGCTCGCCCGGCCGGAAGGGGTGGGCGACGAAGCGCTCCGCGGTCGGCGCCGGTGCGCCGAGGTAGCCGTGGGCCAGGCCCGCGCCGCCCACGTACAGCTCGCCGGGCACGCCCGGCGGCACGGGCCGCAGGCGGTCGTCGAGCACGTGGGCGTGCTTGCCCGCGATCGGCGAGCCGATCGGGACCGAGGTCCCGCCCGCGTCGGTGATGTCTTGGCCGGTGATGTCGTACACCGTGGTGAAGCCCATGCTCTCGGCCGGGCCGTAGCCGTTGACCAGCGCCACGCCCGGGAACTCGCGCAGGGCGCGGGCCACGTGCGCGGGGGAGGCGGGTTCGCCGCCGGTCAGGGCGCGCCGGACGGTGGCGAACACCTCGGGGTGCTCGTCGAGCACGTGGTTGAACAGGCTCGCGGAGGCGTCGAACACGGTCACCCCGTGCGCCACCACCAGCTCCGCGACCACCGCCGGGTCCACGTCCCGGTCGGGCAGCAGCACGGACGTGCCGCCGTGCAGCAGCGGGCCGAGCAGCTGGGTGGCGAAGGCGTCCCACGACACCGACGCGATCTGCAACCACACCTCGCCGGGCCCGAACCCGGCGTACCGCTGGCCGGTCAGGGTGGCCACCAGCGCCCGGTGCGGCGCGACGACGCCCTTGGGGGTGCCGGTGGAGCCGGAGGTGAACATCACGCACGCCACGTCCTCGGGCGAGACGTCCACCGCGGGCGGGGTGGTCGGTCCGTCGGTGACCTCCTCCACCAGCAGGGCGGGCACGCCGGTGACGACCCCGGCGAGGTCGCCGCCGGTGACGACGACCGGCGGCGCGGTGCGCGCGACCAGGTCGGCGATCCGGGCGGCCGGGTGCTTCGGGTCCAGCACGGTGTAGCCGGCGCCCGCGGTGAGCACGGCCAGCACCGCCGCGGCCAGGTCCGGTCCGCGCTCCAGCAGCACGGCGACCACGTGGCCCGGCCGCACGCCCGCCGCGACCAGGCGGTGCGCCAGCCGGTTGGCGCGGCCCACCAGCTCGGCGTAGGTCACCCGGTTCGGGCCGCTGACCAGCGCGGTGGCGCCGGGCGTTCGGGCGGCCCGCGCGGCGACGAGTTCGGGCACGGTGGCGGCCGGGGCGGCGGGGCCGCCGTCGCTCCAGTTGACCAGCACGTCGTGCCGCTCGGCCGAGGTGAGCAGGTCGATCCCGCCGATCGCCCGGTCCGGGTCGGCCGCCACCGCGGCCAGCAGCCACGTGAAGCGGTCCAGCAGCAGCTCGGCGGTGTCGCGGTCGAACAGGTCGGTGGCGTACTCCAGGTACCCGCCCAGGCCGTCGGCGGTCTCCCGCGCGGCCAGGGTGAGGTCGAACTTGGCCGCCGTGTTCGGCACCGGCTCGGGCGCGCACGCCGTGCCCGCCAGGTCCACGGCCGCGGTGGCGTTGTTCTGGAGCACCACCATGACCTGGAACAGCGGGTGGCGGGCCGGGTCGCGCACCGGGTTGAGTTCTTCGACCAGCCGGTCGAAGGGGAGGTCCTGGTGGTCGTAGGCGGCGAGGTCGGTGTCGCGGACGCGGGTGAGCAGTTCGCGGAAGGTGGGGTCGCCGGAGGTGTCGGTGCGCAGGACGAGGGTGTTGACGAAGAATCCGACCAGGTCGTCCAGGGCCTCGTCGGCGCGCCCGGCCACGGCCGTGCCCAGCGGGATGTCCGTGCCCGCGCCCAGTCGGGTCAGCAGGGTCGCGAAGGCGGCCTGGAGGACCATGAACAGGGTCACGCCGTTGGCCCGCGCCAGGTCGACCAGCGCCCGGTGCACGTCGGCGGGAACCCGCAGCGGCAGCGACTCGCCCCGGTGGGTGGGGCGCGCCGGCCGCGGCCGGTCGGTGGGCAGGTCCAGCGCCTCGGGCAGGCCGGCCAGGGCGGTGCGCCAGAACTCCAGCTGCCCGTCGGCCAGGCCGGCCAGCAGGTCGTGCTGCCAGAGGGTGTAGTCGACGTACTGGACGGGCAGCGGTGCCCACGACGGTGCTTCCCCGGCCAGGCGGGCGGTGTAGGCGGTGGCGAGGTCGGTCAGCAGGGGGCGCAGCGACCAGCCGTCGCCGGCGATGTGGTGCAGCGTCACCAGCAGCACGTGGTCCTCCGCGGACCCGGTGAGCAGGTGCACCCGGATCGGCGCCTCGGCCGCCAGGTCGAACACGTGCGCCGACTCGGCGCGCACGACCGCGGCCACGTCGTCGGTCTCCCGGGCGGAGAAGACCGGGGGGACCGCGTCGGCGGGCAGCACGCGCTGGTGCGGCGTGCCGGCGGTGTCGGGGTAGACCGTGCGCAGCGCCTCGTGCCTGCCCACCACGTCGGTGACGGCCCGCTCCAGGGCGGTCCGGTCCACCGGGCCGGTGACCCGGGCCGCGAACTGCACGTTGTAGGTCGTGCCGCCGCCCTCGACGCGGTCGAGGAACCACAGCCGGAACTGCGCGGGCGACAGCGGCGGTTCGGCGGGGCGGTCCCCGGCCACGAGCGCGGGCCGCGCCGAGGGGCCGCCCAGGCGGGCGGCCAGGTCGGCGGGGGTGGGCGCGGCGAACACGTCGCGGACGCCCAGCTCGGCGTTGAGCGCGGTGCGGACGCGGCTGGTGAGCTTGGCGGCGAGCAGGGAGTGGCCGCCGAGGGCGAAGAAGTCGTCGTCCGGGCCGACCTGGTCCGCGGGCAGGTCCAGGACGTCGGCGAACAGGGTCCGCAGGATGTCCTCGCGGGCGGTGCGCGCGGTCCGGCGGGTGGTCGCGGTGTGCTCCGGCGCGGGCAGGGCCTTGCGGTCCAGCTTGCCGTTGGGGGTCAGCGGCAGGGCGTCGAGCAGCACGTAGGCGCCGGGGCGCAGGTGCTCCGGCAGGACGTCGGCCGCGTGGGCGCGCAACTGGGCCGCGGTCGCGCTGCCCACGACGTAGGCGACCAGGCGCTTGTCGCCGGGGCGGTCCTCGCGCACCACGACCGCGCTCTGCCGCACGCCCGGGTGCCGGTCCACGGCCGTGCGCACCTCCGCCGGCTCGACGCGGAAGCCGCGGATCTTGACCTGGTCGTCGGCTCGGCCGAGGAAGTCCAGGGTGCCGTCGGGGCGCCACTTCACCAGGTCGCCGGTGCGGTACATGCGCTCGCCCGGCTCGAAGGGGTTGGCGACGAACCGTTCCGCGGTCAGGGCGGGCGCGTCGAGGTAGCCGTGGGCCAGGCCGCCGGTCATGTAGACCTCGCCGGGGACGCCGACCGGTACCGGGTTCAGCCGGTGGTCGAGCACGTACACCCGCTTGCCCGCGATGGGGGAGCCGACCGGGATGGTGGGGCGTTCGGTGTCCTGCCCGGTGATGCGGTGGCAGAGGGTGAAGATCATGTTCTCGACCGGCGAGTAGCCGTTGACCAGGCGCAGGTCCGGTCGGTCGGCGAGCAGCGCGCGGACGTGGGCGACCGAGGCCGGTTCGCCGCCGGTCATGAGCTGGCGGAGGTTCCGGAGGGCCCCGGGGTGCTCGTCGAGCAGGTGGTTGAGCAGGCTCGCGGACAGGTGCGCGGTGGTGACGCGGTGTTGTGCGAGCAGGTCCGCGATGACGGCGGGGTCGGTGACGTGACCGGGCTGGAGGACGCAGGTGGCGCCGTGCAGCAGCGGGCCGAACAGTTCGAGGGCGAAGGCGTCCCAGGAGACCGGGGAGCACTGGAGCCAGACCTCGTCGGCGGAGAAGTCGACGTAGGTCTGGCCGACCAGGGTGCCGACCAGGGCGTGGTGGGTGGCCAGGACGCCCTTGGGGGTGCCGGTGGAGCCGGAGGTGAACATCACGCACGCCACGTCGTCGGGGGAGACCGCGACGGTCGGTGCGGTGCCGGGGCCGTCGGCGTGGGGTTCGACCACGGTCACGCCGGGGAGTCGGCAGTCCTGTGTGGACACCACGTGCCCCAGTCCCGCCTGGGTCGCCACGGCGGCCAGCCGGCCGGCGGGGAAGCGCGGGTCCAGCACGGTGTAGGCGGCGCCCGCCTTGAGGATCGCCAGGACGGCGGTGACCAGTGACGGGTCGCGGTCGAGCAGGACGCCGACCACGTCGCCCGGGGTGACGCCGCCGGCGATCAGGCGGTGGGCCAGCCGGTTGGCGGAGGCGTCCAGCTCGGCGTAGGTGACGGTGGTGGTGCCGGAGACCAGCGCGGTGGCGCCCGGGGTGCGCCGGGCCTGCTCGGCGACCAGCTCGTGGGCCGGTCGGGTGGGGCCGCCGGGGCCGCCGTTCCAGGACACCAGGACGCGCTCGCGCTCGGCCGCGCCCAGCAGGTCCGCCGCGGTGACCGGGGTGTCCGGGTCGGCGGCGAACGCGGTCAGCAGCCGCACCAGGCCGGTGGCGAACCGCTCGGCGGTGGCGCGGTCGAACAGGTCGGTGGCGTACTTGACCGCGCCGGTGATCCCGTCGGCCGTCTCGGTCACGTCCACGGTGAGGTCGAACTTGGCCACGTCCAGGTCCACGACCCGGTGCTCGGCCGCCGGGCCGCCGAAGTCCGGTGCGGCGGGCGGGGTGTTCTGGAGCACCAGCATGACCTGGAACAGCGGGTGCCGGGACAGCGAGCGGGCCGGGTTGAGTTCTTCGACGAGGCGCTCGAACGGCACGTCCTGGTGGTCGTAGGCGGCGAGGTCGGTGTCGCGGACGCGGGCCAGCAGTTCGCGGAAGGTGGGGTCGCCGCTGGTGTCGGTGCGCAGGACGAGGGTGTTGACGAAGAAGCCGACCAGCTCGTCCAGGGCCTCGTCGGCACGCCCGGCCACCGGGGAGCCGATCGCCAGGTCGGTGCCCGCGCCCAGGCGGGTCAGCAGGGCGGCGAGGGCGGCGTGCAGCACCATGAACACCGTGGTGCCGGTGCTCGCGGCCAGCTCGCGCAGCGACCGGTGCAGGGCGGCGCCCAGGACCAGCGGCGCGGTGTCGCCGTGCGCGCCGCGGACCGCGGCCCGGGGGCGGTCGGCGGGCGGGGTGGACTCCTCGGGCAGGCCCGCCAGCGCGTCGCGCCAGTAGCGGAGTTGGGAGTCGAGCGCCTCGGCCGGCGCCGTGCGCTCCCACAGCGCGTAGTCCGCGTACTGCACGGGCAGCGCGGGCAGGTCGGGGGTGGTGCCGGCCAGGCGGGCGCGGTAGGCGGCGGCGAGGTCGCGCAGCAGCGGGGCGGTGGACCAGCCGTCGCCGGCGATGTGGTGCAGCACCAGCAGCAGCACGTGGTCGTCGGCGGCCAGGCGGAGCAGGTGGGCGCGCAGCGGCGGTTCCCCGGCCAGGTCGAACGGGACCGAGGCCAGCTCGCGCACCAGCGCGTCCAGCTCGTCGCCGGTGGTGTCGCGGGTGCTCCAGGCCGGGGTGGCGGCGTCCAGCACGTGCTGCACGGGTTCGCCCGCCACGAGCGGGAACACCGTGCGCAGCGACTCGTGCCGGGCCATCACGTCGGCCAGGGCGGCGCGCAGGGCGTCGGGGGCCAGGTCGCCGCGCAGCCGCACGGTGACCGGGATGGTGTAGGTGGCGCCGCCCTCGACCTGGTCCAGGAACCACAGGCGGGACTGCGCGAACGACAGCGGCAGCACGTCCGGGCGCGCCGTCGCGGTCAGCGGCGTGCGGGCGGCCCGCCCGCCGTCCAGCGCGGCGGCCAGCGCTCGCGGCGTGCGCGCGGTGAAGACGTCCGCGATGCGCACCTCCACGCCGAACGCGGCGCGCACCCGGCTGACCAGCGTCGCCACCTGGAGCGAGTGGCCGCCCAGGTCGAGGAAGTCGTCCTCGGCGCCCACCTCGGGCAGGCCGAGCACCTGCGCGAACAACCCGCACAGCAGCTCCTCCCGCGCGGTGCGCGGCGCGCTGCCGGAGGTGTCGAAGGAGGGCGCGGGCAGGGCCTTGCGGTCCAGCTTGCCGGTGGCGGTCAGCGGCAGCGCGGCCAGCACGACCACGGCCGAGGGCACCAGGTGCTCCGGCAGCAGCCCGGCCACGTGCGCGCGGGCCTCCGCCGGGGCGACGTCGCCGACCACGTAGCCGACCAGGCGCTGGTCGCCGGGCCGGTCCTCGCGCACCACGACCGCCGCCTGCCGCACCCGCGGGTGCGAGGTCAGCGCGGCCTGCACCTCGGCGGGCTCGACCCGGAAGCCGCGGATCTTGACCTGGTCGTCGGCGCGGCCCAGGAACTCCACCGCGCCGTCCGCGCGGACCCGGCCCAGGTCGCCGGTGCGGTACAGGCGTCGACCCGGCTCGAAGGGGTCGGCGACGAAGCGCTCCGCGGTCAGGGCGGGTGCGTCGAGGTAGCCGTGGGCCAGGCCCACGCCGCCCATGTAGATCTCGCCCTCGGTGGCCGGCCGCAGGTCGGGGCCGAGCACCACGGCCCGCTTGCCCGCCAGCGGCCTGCCCACCGGGATGGGCCGGTCGGTGTCGGGAAGCCGGATGTCGTGGCACAGCGTGAAGATCATGTTCTCCACGGGCGAGTAGCCGTTGACCAGGCGCAGTCCGGGGTGGCGCGTGAGCAGTCGCCCGACGTGGGCGGTGGAGGCCGCTTCGCCGCCGGTCATGAGCTGGCGCAGGCCCCGGAAGGCCCCGGGGTGCTCGTTGACCATGAAGTTCAGCAGGCTGGCCGACAGGTGCGCGGTGGTGACCCGGTGTTCCCGGAGGAGGTCGGCGATCACGGCCGGTTCAGGCGTCTCGCCCGGCTGGAGGACGCAGGTGGCGCCGTGCAGCAGCGGGCCGAACAGTTCGAGGGCGAAGGCGTCCCAGGAGACCGGGGAGCACTGGAGCCAGACCTCGTCGGCGGAGAAGTCGACGTAGGTCTGGCCGACCAGGGTGCCGACCAGGGCGCGGTGCGGTGCGACCACGCCCTTCGGCTCGCCGGTGGAACCGGAGGTGAACATGACGCACGCGACGTCCTCGGCGGTCACCGGCACGTCCGGCGCCTCGTCGGAGCGGGTGGCGGCGGCGGTCGGGTCGGCGGTCACCCGGCCGTCCACCGGGCCGTCCTCGCGGACCACCACCCGCACCCCGGCGCGGTCGCACACCGACGCCAGCCGCGCGGCGGGGAACCGCGGGTCCAGCACGGTGTACGCGCCACCGGCCTTGAGCACCGCGAGCACCGCGACGACCAGCTCCACCCCGCGCGGCAGGCACACGCCGACGACGTCGCCCGGCCGCGCGCCGAGGTCGACCAGGTGGTGGGCCAGCCGGTTGGCCCGCGCGTCCAGCTCGGCGTAGGTCACCCGCTCCGGCCCGCTCACCAGGGCGGTCGCACCGGGGGTGCGCGCGGCCTGCCGGGCGAACAGCTCGTGCGCCGTGTCGTGTGTCGTGGTCACCGCAACCAGCTCCCCAGTCGTCGCGTCTCGTGGCTCGGGTCAGCCGCGCAGCGCGGCGAGGCTCGCCGGGCGCAGGTCGGTCCAGTGGGTCTCGACGTGGGCCAGGCAGGCCGCCCGGGTGTCCGGGCCGTGCGCGACCTCCCAGCCGGCGGGCACCGCGATCGAGGCCGGCCACAGCGAGTGCTGCCGCTCCTCGTTCACCAGCACCAGGAACTGGGCGTCCTGGTCGTCGAAGGGGTTGGTCATGGCTGGCTCCTTCGGTTGGGGGACAAGGGGTTCGCGTTCAGCGACGAGGCTTACGCTAGGACGGGGGAGGGGGCGGTTCCGGCAGTGCGGGAGGCAGCTCGGCGGCAGGTGCGGCGGTGGCGGCGGCACTGACCGCGGCGGCACTGACCGCGGCGGCACCTGTCGCGACCGGACCGGACGCGGCGTTCCCGGCGCACGACGCAGCGCGGCGGTGGTGACCACCCGGGTGGTCACCACCGCCGCGCTGCGAAGAGCCCGTTCAGCCCGTCGTGGGCAGGAACGCCGGTGCCCGGCGCTCCCCGCACACCGCCTCCACCGCCTCGGCCACGGCCAGCGCGGCGAAGGTGTCGGCCGGGCCGAACACCGACACCCCGAACGGCAGCGCGCCGATGAACCCGGTGGGCACCGTCAGGTTCGGCAGCCCGGCCAGCGCCGGGATGGTGGAGGTGTTGCGCGCCGGCGGGTCGCCGGCACCGTGGTCGACGCGCCACGCCGGTTCGCTGGTGGGTGCGACGACCGCGGTCAGGGAGTGCTCGGCCAGCACGCGGTCCACCGCGTCGCGGGCCCACCGGCGCGCCCGCGCCCGCTTCGGCCCGGCCTCGGCCACCTGCTCCGCGGTCACCCCCGCCGCGCGTTCGAGCACGTCCTGCCCGAACAGGCTCAGCTCCAGCGCGTCGCGGCTGTTGCCCGCCAGCAGGTCGGCCAGGCTGCCCACGGGTGCCCGCCGCGCGGCGAGGTAGCCCTCCAGCCCCACCCGGAACTCGGCCAGCAGCGCGTCCATCCCGTCGACCAGCGGCGGCACCTCCCAGGGCAGCTCCACCGGCACCACGACCACGCCCGCGAGCCGCAGCTCGTCGGCGACCAGGTCGAGCCGCGCCAGCACCTCCTGGTTCATCCGCCTGCCCCGCCACAGGCCCAGGCGCAGCCCGCGGACCGGCACGGGTGCCCGCGGGGGCAGGCCGGTCAGCGCGGCCAGGCAGCCCGCCGCGTCGGAGACCGTCCCGGCCAGCACGCCCACCACGTCCTGCACCCGGGACACCGGCACGACGCCGCGGCCGGGCAGCAGGCCCAGCGCGGGTTTGACCCCCACCACCCCGGTCAGGGCGGCCGGGACCACCACCGAGCCGTCGGTCTCGGTGCCCAGCGCCAGCGGCGCCATGCCCGCGGCCACGGCGGCGGCCGAGCCGGACGACGAGCCGCCCGGGCTGCGGTCGAGCACGTGCGGGTTCCAGGTCTGCCCGCCGACCGCGGACCAGCCCTCCGTCGCGCCGGTGGAGCGGAAGTTGCCCCACTCCGACATGTTGGTCTTGCCCAGCAGCACCGCGCCGGTGCGGCGCAGGCGGGTCACCACGTCGGCGTCGCGGCGCGGCGGCGAGCCGGCCAGCAGGCGCGAGCCCGCGGTGGTGGCCAGGCCCGCGGTGTCGATGTTGTCCTTCACCAGCACCGGCACGCCCTCCAGCGGGCGGGCGGTGCCCGCGGCGATGCGGCGCTCGCTCTCCCGGGCCTGGGCCCGCGCGGTCGGGTCCACCGCCAGCACGGCCCGCACCAGCGGGTCCAGCGCCCCGATCCGGTCCAGGCACGCCGACAGGAGCTCACCGGCGGTCGTCTCGCCGCGGTGCAGGCGTCCCCTCAGCTCGGTCAGCGACGGCCACCCGGCGGCCGCGGTCGTCTCAATCAAGGCGGGCTCCCCTCAGGACAGGTGAGGACGCGTACGCGCACACCGCCGCGACGGCCAGCAGGCCGTGCAGCACCATCGTGGTGGTCAGGCCGAGCAGGTCGACGGCCGCGCCGATGCCGGCGTTGCCCAGCAGCGGCGCGCCGAACACCACCAGCGACAGGATCGACATGACCCGGCCGCGCACCGCCGCGGGCGTGCGGCGCTGGACCAGCGAGGTCAGCACCACGCCGGTCTGCGCGGTGACCAGGCCGAGCAGGCCGTAGCCGACCAGCGCGCCGGTCAGCGAGCCGACCAGGCCGAGGCAGGCCAGCACGGCGGCCTGCGCGCCGACGCCGACCAGGAGCGCCGCGCCCGCCCGGCGGCCGACCGGCCGCACCAGGGAGGCGACGAACGCGAGGGTCGCGCCCGCGGTGAACGCGGACAGCAGCAGGCCGGCGCCCGTGGTGCCCGCGCCGATCCCGTCGGCGAGCAGGACCAGGCCGATGTTCACCGGGCCCGCGGCGGCCAGCTCGACCAGGCCGACCACCACGACCAGCAGCCGCAGTCCGGGGTCGCCCGCCACGTGCCGCAGGCCCTCGGCGACGCGCCGGGTGAACGGCGTGGTGTCCCGACCGCGAGCCGGTGCGGCCGTGCCACCGCGCGCCACGTGCCGCAGCCCTCCGAGGAAGCGACGTCGCGGCGGCGAACCGCCTGCCGGCGCACCGACACCCGGCGCGCCACCCGGCCGCACGCGCGCCACCGCGACCGCCGACACCAGGAAGCTCGCGGCGTTGGCCAGGGCCACCGCCACCACCCCGCCGAGGGCCAGCAGCCCCGCGCCCGCCGGTCCACCCGCCGCCTGCCCGGTGCGCAACCCGACCAGGTAGAGCGCGTTGCCGCGCACCAACTGCTCCTCGGGCAGCAGCAACGGCCGCAGCGCGCCGGACGCGGGCACGAAGAACGCGCCCAGCACCGTCAGCGCCGCCGCCGCGACCGCGAGCACCGGCACCGACGGCCCGACCGCCAGCACCACCACCGCGGCCGCCGCCATGACCGCGCCGCGCAGCAGGTCGGCCCACACCATCACGCGCACCGGGCCGTACCGGTCGGCCACGACGCCGCCGCCGAGCAGCGCGACCACGCGCGGCACGCCCGCCAGGGCGAGCACCGCGCCGGCCGCGGTGGCGCTGGTCGCGCCGACCAGCGCGGTGGTCAGGGCCAGCACCCACGCCGCGTCACCCAGCGAGGACAGGCCGGTGGCAGCCACGAACGACAGGTAGGACCCGGACAGCGGACCGCCGCGGACCTCGGCGGTGGCGGTCACCGCACGGCCCCCAGCGGCGCCCGTTCCGGCACCGCCCAGCCGCGGGGCGACCACACGTCGTCCGGGGACAGCGCGGGCACGCGGTACTTGCCCAGCGCGCTGACCAGCATCCGCAGCTCCAGCGCCAGGCACTCGACCAGCCGCACCAGCCCGGCGCGCGGGTCCTCGTCCACCGCGATGAGCGCGGCCCGGCCCAGGCCGGTGGCGCGGGCGCCGAGCGCGAGGCACTTCACCGCGCGCAGCCCCTCCCACACCCGGCCGGACACCAGCAGGCAGCCCGCGGGCGCGCCGATCCGGCGCAGGCACTCGGCCAGCGGCAGGCCCACGCCCGCCAGGAACGCCGTGGGCGCCCACCCGCTGCCGCCCTCCGCGCCGTCCACGGTCACCGCGTCCGCGCCCGCCTCCCAGGCGACCGCGGCGGCGGCGGCCACGTCCCGGCCGGGCGGCAGCTTCACCCACACCCGGGCGCGCGGGAAGTTGTTGCGCATCAGGCGGACCTGCTGGCGCAGGATCTCCTCGGTGAACGTGCCGGGGCTCGCGCAGCGCAGCACCCGCCCGGAGGCCGGGTCGAACACCGGCTCCACGGCGAACTGCTCGGACAGCCGGCCGCCCTCGGCGGCGTCGACCACGGTCATGCCGCCCAGGCCGGGCTTGGCGCCCTGGCCCACCTTCAGCTCGAACCCCAGCCGCCCGGAGTCCAGCAGCGGCCGGGCCGACGGGTCGCTGTAGACGAGGTTCCACACCTCGGCGTCGGCGTCCTCGGTGCTCTGCTGCACCACCACGCCGCCCAGCCCGTCGGGCGCGGCGTCGGCGTAGGCGCGGATGCGGCCCAGCAGCGAGCGCCCCGCGCCGCCGGTGAGCCGGCCGTAGCCGTTGACCGGCACCACGTTCTCGCCCACCACCATCGGCACGCCCAGCGCGCCCGCCTGCCCGCTCGCGGCCTGGCCGAGGTCGGCGCTCGCGACCTGGGTCGAGCCGAACGCCGACAGGTACACCGGCAGCGCCGACGCGAACCCGCCGATGTCGGTGGTCAGGTCCACGTCGGTGGGCAGCGGTTCGCGGGCCAGGTCGATCAGCTTCTCCAGCCGCTCCGGCACGAACACCGGCGGCACCAGGCGGGCGGCGTCCAGCTCGTCGGCGGCGGGGTCCGCGGCCGGCGCGCCGAACAGCGCGTGCCCGTAGTCGGCCAGGTCGGGGAACGCGGCGGCGGTGCCCGTGCGGGCCCGTTCGCGCACCGCGGCCTCGGGGAAGGTCCCCGCGCGCAGCCCGGTCACGGCGACACCACCCCCGGCACCTTCGGGTAGGCGCTGGCCTGCCACACCGACTCCAGGCCCGCGATGTAGCGGGTCAGCCGCTCCAGGCCGATGCCGAAGCCCGCGCTGCCCGGGATGCCGTCGCGGACCATCTTCAGGTACCAGCCGTACTTGGCCGGGTTCTCGCCGGTCTCGCGCATCCGCGCGATGATCGCGCCGTACTCGTGCTCCCGCTCGCTGCCGCTGCACAGCTCGCCGTAGCCCTCGGGGGCCAGCAGGTCGAAGTTGCGCAGCCGGCCGGGCTGATCGCGGCTCTCCTTGTCGTAGAACCCGCGCGAGCCCTTGGGGTAGTCGGTGAGGAAGAACGGCCTGCTGGCCTTGGCCGACAGCATCGCCTCGCCGGTCCAGTCGATCTCCGCGTCGGGGTTCTGGTCGTGGCCGAGGCCGTGCAGGTCGGCGACCGCCGCGGCGTGCGCGCGGCGCTCGAACGGGCGGCCGGACAGCAGGTCGGCGAACGCGTCGGGGTCGCGGCCCAGGACCTCCAGCTCCGCGGCCGACCGCTCCACCACGCGCCGCACCACGTGCGCCACCAGCCCCTCGGCCACGGCCATGGCGTCCTCGCGGGAGGCGCCCGCGACCTCCACGTCGATCTGGTGGAACTCGGCCAGGTGCCTGCTGGTGGAGCTGGTTTCCAGCGGCTCCAGGCGCACGTTGGGCGCGATGCAGAAGATCTTGTCGAACGCGGTCAGCGACGCCTGCTTGTAGAGGATCGCGCTGGTCATCAGCTTGTACCGGTGGCCGTAGTAGTCCACGTCGACCTGCTTGGCGCCGCGGGCGCCCGGGTCGGTGACCGGTCCGATGATCGGCGGCAGCATCTCGGTGAAGCCGTGCTCGCGCAGGTGTTCCCGCGCCGCGTCGAGCACCGCGTGCTGCACGCGCAGCACCGCGCGGGTCGTCGGCGACGCCAGGTGCTCGCGGGGACTGGCCGGCAGCGGGGTCGCCGTGCCGGTGTCGGTCGTGGTGTCCATCTCGCTCCTCCGGGAGGGGAATTCGGTCGGGTCAGCCGATGCCGGCGGGGTGCGCGGCGCCCAGGTCGTGGTCCAGGGCCGCGTCGTCGAAGGTGCGCTCCACGTGGGACAGCGAGCGCAGCAGCTCGGCCGCGGTGGTCTCGACCGGGACGGTCTCGACCGGCCCGGCCAGCGGCAGCGCCCCGGTCCGGGACCACCGCAGCCGCCCGCCCGCGTCCACCACCGCCCTGGTGCGCCCGGCGTTGTCCGGGTGCAGGCAGTAGGGCACGTCGAGGTAGCCGCGCTCGACCGCGCGGACCAGGGCGGTGCCCACGTCGGGGGACAGGTCGAGCACGGCCTCGACGATGGCCCGCGCCTCGGCCAGCACCCCGGTGTCGGCCGGTGCCGCGCCGGGCCGGGTGCGGGCCGCCGCGCGGCTCGCGGTCCGCAGCGCCGCGACGTTCTCCGCGACCGTGGGGATGCGGTGCGCCTCGGCGACGGTCTTGACGATCAGCCGCGCCGCGCCGGTGCGCACGGCCAGCTCCGCCGCGCGCTCCAGCAGCGCGGTCGCGCCGCGCGGCGTGCGGGGGAACACGCCCATGTAGGTGTAGAGCACCACGTGCCAGTCCACGTCGGACAGGTGCTCGGCGGCCAGCGCGCGCAGCGCGTGCACCGCCTCGGCGTCCTGCTCCGGGTGGGTCTGCTGGGCGTAGCTCAGCGACACGCTGCCCAGGCCGTGCTGGCGGAAGAACAACGCCTCCAGCACGCTGATCGCCACCAGCAGCCCCGGCGGGCACAGCTGGCCCATCATGCAGCCGCCGAAGGACTCCAGGTGCGGCCGGCCGCCGCGCTCGCGCAGGCCCGCCAGCAGCAGGCACGACTCGGCCCACGCGCGCACCGACTCGGCCACCGGCACCCGGCTGTAGGGCAGGCAGTAGGACAGCGGGCCGCCCTCGGTGGCGTGCAGCCCGGCGGCCATCAGCGCCACCACGATGTCCTGCGGCCGGGCCGAACCGTGCCGCACCTGCACCGGGAACGCCGCGTCGTGCACCCCGGCCAGCACCGACCGGGTGATCGCCTGCGGGTAGGCCACGATCGGGTAGCCGTTGAGGTCGTCGCCCGCGGCCAGCGCGGCGCGCACCGCCGCGTGGTCACCGACCCGGGTGAAGCTGTCCAGGGTGATGGTGCCGACCGCGCGCACCCCCGCCCCGCGCACCGCCAGCAGCCCGGCGCGCATGCCCGCCGGGTCGCCGATGCCCATCCGCGGCTGGACCACCAGCTCGCCGCGGGCCGCGGCGGCGGCCACGAAGCCGCCGAACGACCCGTCGCTCATGACCGCACGCCCACGGGCAGCCGGTCCAGGAAGGACCGGAACGCGGCCAGGCTGCCCGCGTCCTCGAACACCGCGTCGAAACCGGCCGCGGTGAGGTCGGCGGCGCGGCGCTGCCCGCCCGGGCCGTCGATGCCGAGCTTGCCGCCGACGACCACCGGCGTGGCGGCCAGCTCGGGGCGGGCGCGCAGCCGCCCGATGACCCGCTTGGCCTCGTGGGCGCCGTGCCCGTTGACGCTGCTGACCACCACCAGGTCCGGCCGGTGCCGGACGCACTCGGTGACCAGCAGGTCGTCGGGCACGCACGCGCCCAGGTTGACCACGCGGTGGCCCAGTTCCTCCAGGACCAGTTGGAGGTACACCAGGTTCCACGTGTGCGCGTCGGAGGCGAGGCTCGTCACCACGACGTCGAGGCCCCGGTGGCCGTTGGTCGGTTCCGCCAAGTCCATGGCAACCCCTTGCGTAGCGGGATGGTCTTTCAACGACGAAACTAGGAGTTCCGGGTACCGGCGACCGGCAGCGCGACCGGCAGCCGTGCGGCAGTTGCGGCGCCGGCCAGGGCCAGCACGCGGAACCGGTCGCGGCCCACCGGCCGCACCAGGCCCAGCAAGCGCAGGCGCCGCACCAGGTGCGCGCACGCGACCGCGGGCACGCCGGTCAGCCGCGCGGCGTCGTGCACGGTCCAGTCGCCGCCCGCCGCGGCGAGCGCCGCCCACTCGCCGTCCACACCGGACATCGCGCCCGCCAGCGCGGCGCGCAGGTCGGGCAGCCGGTCGCCGGTCACCGCCAGCGGGTCGGCGCGCACCAGCTCCAGCAGCTCCTCGGGGCGGTAGACCAGCAGCCAGGACGCGGCCGCCTCCAGCGCGCCCGGCAGGCCGTCGAGCCGGTCGGCCAGCTCCGCGAGCGCGGCCTCGGTGCGGGTGCGGGTTCGGGGGCCGGTCGCGGAGCCGGTGCCGATGCCAGAGCCGGTGCCGGGCCGGGTGCCGGTCGTGGTGCCGGGGCAGACCTGCCCGGCCAGCCGGGCCAGCAGCCGCACCGCGTCGGGCGGGGCCAGGGGCGGCAGCGCGATCACGCGCTCGCCCGGGACGTCCAGCGGTGCGCGCACGGTGCGCACCAGCCGCAGCCGCCGGCAGCGGTGCAGCAGGGCCAGCACCCGCTCCGGGTCCGGCCAGCCCGCGTCGTGCCCGTCGAGCACCAGCAGCAGCTCCCGGTCGCCGATGAGCGAGGCCAGCGGGTCCAGGCCCTCGCCGTCCCCGACCCGGCCCAGCGCGGAGTGCACCAGCAGCCGCAACCGCCCGGCCGCGCCGCCCGGGTTCGCGGTCGCGGCGTCCCACAGCACGCGGACCGAGCCGGACTCGTGCAGCCGCCCGGCGACCTCCACCACCAGCCGGGTCTTGCCGACCCCGGGCAGCCCGGTCACCGCGACCAGCCGCGAACCGCCCTCGCCGAGCAGGTCCAGCAGCGCGGCGACCTCGGCGTCCCGGCCGACCAGGGCGTCGAGCCCGGACGGCGGCGGCCCGGCGTCCAGGTCGGGCACCAGGTCGATCTCGACGCCGCCGCGCGCCCGCAGCGCCGCCGCCTCGAACGAGGACAGCTCGCGCCCGCTGAGCCGCAGCCCTTCCGCGATCAGCCGCACGGTGTCGCGGCGCGGCCTGCTCGCCCGCCCGGCCTCCAGGTCTCGGATCGCCCGCACGCTGATGGTGGACAAGTCCGCCAGTTGCCGCTGCGTGGCGCCCCGCTTCATCCGGTGCTGCCTGAGCAGTTCACCGAATTGGTGCTGCGATGAATTCCGGTCCATGCCCGCTCCAGTGGCGATGAGGTGCTGCCGATGTACCGGCCACCACACGGCTCCGACGCGCCGTAACGGTCGTGCGGTTAGGCCCTGGTCCAGCATCTCCACGCGCTTATCGCGGCGTTATCGCGGGGCAGCGCGGGCCGTGATAACGACCCCGATAACGGGTCCTTCGCGCCGTGATAATCCGGGGATGGGCGCAATTCCTAGCGTCGGTTCCAGCAAGCCCGGAACGCCGGGACCGGCCAGGGAAGAGGTCCGAAAATGCGCATCAACAAGATCGCCGCCGCCACCGCCGCGTTCGCCGCCATCGTGCTCGCCCCCGTGCTCGGCGCCACCCTCGCCCACGCCGAGGCCGCCCCGACCGCGGTCGTCGCCACCGACGACACCCCGTGGGGTCCGACCGGCGATGACACCCCGTGGGGCCCGACGAGCGACGACACGCCGTGGGGTCCGACCACCGACGACACCCCGTGGGGCCCGACCGGCGACGACACCCCCTGGGGGCCGACCGGCGACGACACCCCCTGGGGGCCGACCGGTGACGACACCCCGTGGGGCCCGAGGCAGGCGTGACGGCCGGTCCGGTCAGCCCGTCCGGATCAGCTCCAGGGCCTGCTGCGCCCGCAACCGCGCCGCGCTCATGTTGCGCTCCGCGAACGTGGTGATCGCCCGGCCCAGCAAGCCGACCGCCTGAGCGCGGTCACCCAGCCCCGCCAGCACCACCGCCAGCTCCGCCCGGGTCTCCGCGGCACCGCCGTGGTCCATCGCCCGCTCCCGGACCTCCAGGGCCGCCCGCAGCAGCGCCTCCGCGGCCGCCGGGTCGCCCAGGGCCACCTTCACCACCGCCAGCCGGTGCAGCACCCGCGCCTCGCCCACGATGTCGCGCCCGGCGCGGACCACCTCCAGCAGCTCGGTCAACGCCTCCTCGGCCTCCCGGTGCCGCCCCTGGCGCGCCATCAGGTCGCTCAACCGGTACCGGACCTGCACCTCCACCCGCTGGTTGCCGAACTCGCGGCAGATGTCCAGCGCCTCGTACAGCCGCCCGGCGGCCAGCTCCTGCTCGCCGTTCTCCAGGTCGATCTGCGCCACCTGGGCCAGCACGTACGCCTGCCCGACCGGGTCGCCCGCCGACCGGAAGCCCTCCAGCGCGGCCAGGTAGACCGGCGCGGCCTGCTCGTTGTCGCCGAGTCGGTGGTGGGCCAGCGCCAGGTTGCGCCGGGCCAGGGCCAGCCCGCGCACGTCGTCCAGCTCCTCGAACGTGCGCAGCGCGGGGCCCAGCAGGTCGCGCGCCACCCGCGCCCGCGACCAGCTCAGCTGGAGCGACGCCAGCGAGCACAGCAGCGCGGCCTCGCCCCGCGCGTTGCCCGCCGCGCGCACGGCGGCCAGCGCCTGCTGGTGCGTGCGCTCCCAGTCGTCGAAGTAGCAGCGCGCCTCGAACAGCGTCACCAGCGCGACCGCGAGGTCCCAGCACGCCTCGTCCAGGCCCTCCGCGGCGGTCAGCTCGACCACCGAGCACAGGTTCGGGTGCTCGGACTCCAGCCACACCAGCGGATCGGCCAACAGCCGGTCCACATAGGACTGTGATGGGCGCCAGCGCGGCGCGTCGCCGTGCAGCGAGGTGAAGTCGCCGCCGTAGACGCGCGCGTGCGCCTCGCCGGCCAGGGCCAGCCAGCCGCCCGCGACCCGGCGCAGCGCGGCGCGCCGCTCGTCCGCCTCCTCCACCTGTTCGAGCTGCTCCTTGGCGAACAACCGGATCAGGTCGTGGAACTTGTAGCGCGGCGTGCCGGTGACGTCGATGGCCACCAGCTCCAGCATCTGCGCGTCGACCAGCCGCTCCAGCAGGTCCGCGGCGCCCATCAGGTCCACGTCCAGCAGCGCCGCGGCCACCCAGGTGGGGAAGCTCAGCCCGTCCAGCGCGCCCAGCAGCCGCAGCAGCCGGCGCGACGCCACGTCCAGGCCGTCGTAGGTCAGCGCCAGGCTGGCGCGCACCATCATCTCGCCGTGCGCCAGCTCGTCGAGCCGCCGCCGCTCGTCGGACAGGCGCTCCAGCATCCACGCCAGCGACCAGCTCGACCGGGCGGCCAGCCGCGCGGCCACGATGCGCAGCGCCAGCGGCAGGCAGCCGACCAGGCGGATCAGCGCGGTGGCGGCGGCCGGTTCGGCGGCGACCCGCTCCGGGCCGATGACCGTGGCGAGCATGGCGGTGGCCTCGTCGTGGTCGAGCACCTCGACCTCCAGCACCCGCGCGCCCGGCAGCCCGGTCAGGCGGGCGCGGCTGGTGACGATCACCGAGCACGTGCTGCTGCCCGGCAGCAGCGCCTGCACCTGCCGCTCCGCCGCGGCGTCGTCGAGCACGACGAGCATCCGCTTGCGCGCCACCAGCTGCCGGTACATCTCGGCGCGCTCGTCCTCGGAGTCGGGGATGGAGGTGCCGGGGATGCCCATGGCGCGCAGGAACCGGCCGAGCACGTCGGCCGCGGTCGCCGGGTGGGCGCGGGTGCCGCCGAGGTCGCAGTACAGCTGGCCGTCCGGGAAGTGCTCCTCCACCAGTTGGTGCGCGATGTGGACGGCCAGCGCGCTCTTGCCGATGCCGGGCTTGCCGACCAGCGCCACGACGCGTGTCGCGCGCCCGCCGGGCGCCAGCAGCTCCAGCGCGCGGGCGACCAGCGCGGCGCGGCCGGTGAAGTCCCCGATGTCGGCGGGCAGCTGGAGCGGCACCACCGCCTCGGGCGCGGGTGCGGGCGCGGGCCGGGGGAGTTCGACGACGGGCGGTGCCTCGGCGCGCACGGTCAGCGCCGGGTCGCCGGAGAGGATCGCCGTCTCCAGCCGGCGCAGCTCGCCGCCGGGTTCCAGGCCCAGCTCGTCGACCAGCAGCTCCCGGCCCGCGCGGTAGACCTCCAGCGCCTCGGCCTGCCTGCCCGACCGGTACAGCGCCAGCATCAGCTGCCCGCGCAGCCGCTCCCGCAGCGGGTGCTGGGCGACCAGCGCGCCGATCTCGCCCACCACCTGGCGGTGCCTGCCCGCGTTCAGCTCCAGGTCCAGCCAGGTCTCCAGCACCGCCAACCGGTCCTCGTCCAGCCGGGCGGCGCGGGCCAGCAGCGCGCGGCTGGTGGTGCCGCTCAGCGCCGGACCGCGCCACAGCGCCAGCGCCTGCCGCAGCAGGTCCGCGGCGGCGCGCGGGTCACCCGCCCGGACCAGGGCCTCGGCCTCCGCGGTCAGGCGGGCGAACACGTGCGCGTCCAGCTCGCCGTCCGCCACGCGCATCAGGTAGCCCGGCGACCGGGTGGTGATCGCGTTCCCGCGGTCGACGGCCGCCAGGTTGCTGCGCAGCGCCGAGACGCAGATCTGGACCTGGGTGCGCGCGGTGGCCGGTGGCGAGTCGTCCCAGATGGCGTCGATCAGGTGGTCGATGCTGACCACCCGGTTCGCCTCCAGGAGCAGCGCGCCCAGGACGATCTGCTGGCGTCCCGGCGGGACCTTGCCGATCCGTTCGGGTCCATCCGCGACGTACAGGGGCCCCAAGACCCGGTACACCGGAATGACCTGCGTCAAACCCGTCCCGACTTCCAACGCCGACTCCCAGTGCTAAGCCCCTTTGGACGGTAACCGGCAGTCACGGGATCCGGTACCGCGGGTGCGTGTCACCGAAGTCAAAGCGTCCGTTCGCCGTCGGGGACCCGGCACGCCTCGGAGCAGCGGCGTTGAGCCGATCAGTCGGCCGGGGCGAAGAAGAAGGTCCGCTGGGACCGAAGCAACCCGTGTTCGCTCAACAGGAAGAAGTCGGCAAAACCGACTTCGCCCCCGGTGCCGACGAGCCTGCCGATGACGGCCACCCGGCCCTCGGCGGCGATCACGTCGTCGACGTGGTGTCGATCGACCTGGTGCCGGCGGGCCTGGTACGCCTCGATCTCCGCGCGGCCCCGCACCTCCTGCTCACCGGGCCGGTGCAGCACGGCGTCGGCGTCGAACAGCGACCCGTACCCGTCGATGTCGCTGCGGTCGAGGTACTCGTAGCTCAACCGGACGTGCTCCACCCCCACCGCGGTGACCGCGGCACCGGGCTGTCTGCCGCCCCCTGACCGGTCCGCTGCCATGCCCCTGTTCCCCTCCGTAGGCGACCTTGCCCCGCCCAACCTCCTCCGCGCCGCTTACCGCCCGTTATCGCCCGGCTATCGCGGTTTCCGCTTTTTGCGGCGACCGGGTGATGTGCCGGGGCGGGTGGTGGTCGGTTGGGTGGTGGTCGGTTGGGTGGTCGGTCGGCTCGGAGGTGGGGCGGCCGCGTCTCCCCGGGACCGCTCCCGGTTCGCCGCCCGCGCTCCGGGCGTTACCGTGAAGTTGATCTCACCGGCGCCGCGTATCAGCGGTCCGGCGGGCGGGTCTTCCTCCCCGGAAGCGGCGGCCGACGACCCGCCCGCCGCACGGTTCGAGAGGAACGCCATGCCCGCACTCCGCGCCCTGATCGCCTCCGCCGCCACCGCGGCGGCGGTCACCCTGACCGCGGTGACGCCCGCCCACGCCACGTCCGCCACCCTCTACGCCGAGCTGGCGGAGCTGGCCGACAACCTCAACGCCCTGGCCTGGCCCGCGCAGGACACCTACAACTTCTACCCCGGCGCCAAGGGCCACGCCGACGTGGCGACCAGCGTGGTGTGGGGCACGCCCGGCCAGCCCACCACGTACGAGAGCAAGGCCAAGTGCGCCCCGCTGTTCACCCAGGCCCTCAAGCACACCTTCTCCTGGGCCACCGACTCCTACCTCCAGGCGGAGTTCGGCAGCACCAGCCCGAACGCGGCGAAGTACTACGACGGCCTCACCGCGGGCGCCGACCACTTCGCCACCCGGACCACCGTCGCCTCCCTGGTCGCCGGTGACGTGATCGCCATCAAGTACAACGACACCGCGGGCGGCAGCGGCGACGCGAGCGGGCACGTGGCCGTGGTGGCGGGCGCGCCGCAGGCGTACGACCGGGACGGCGACGCGGCGACGGCCGAGTGGGCCGTGCCGGTGATCGACAGCACCAGCAACCCGCACGGCGTGGCGAGCACCAGCGCGTCCTCGCCCTACCAGTCCTTCCGGGACACGCGGGCGGTGGGCGCGACCGAGTACAGCGGCGTGGGCCGGGGCTGGCTGTTCATCGGCACCGACGCCGCCGGCGTG
Organism: Saccharothrix syringae; assembly: GCF_009498035.1. Lineage (NCBI taxonomy): Bacteria > Bacillati > Actinomycetota > Actinomycetes > Pseudonocardiales > Pseudonocardiaceae > Saccharothrix > Saccharothrix syringae. The sequence continues at coordinate 7,990,681 of NZ_CP034550.1, read as the reverse complement.
CCGACCGGTTACTGGTGGGGCGCCAACGAGAACGTGGTGGACCAGTACAAGCCGGTCTCGACGCGCCCGATGGTGTTCCGCGCGCTCGTGTGACGAGTGGTCACGCAGGGTTGCGAGGAGCCTGCGCCAGGGCCTGCTCGACGGACGTGGTGACGGTGAGGATGCGGCTCAGCGCGGTCAGCCAGAGCAGCCGGGACAGCCGGTGCTCGTCCGGCAGCACCACGACCAGCTCCAGGCCCTTGTCCCTGGTCGCGTTGTGCACCCGGATCAGCGACGACAGGCCGGTCGAGGCGACGAAGCCCACCTCCTGCAGGTCCACCACGACCAGCAGCGCCCCGGCCTCGACCGCCTTGGCCAGGCCCTCGTCCAGGCCCTTGTCCAGCACGTCGGCCGTCTTCTGGTCGATGTCGCCACCGACCCGCACCACCACCGCCTGGCCGTCGGCCAGCGGCTCGACCCGCGTCCACGGGCCGGTCGTGGTGCCCGCCTGCTCGGCGGGTGTCGTCTCGTCCGGGGTTGTCACAGGACTACTCAACCACGCTGATCGGCGACGCGCCGGGCAACCGGGTCGATCAGTGCCGGCCGAACGGGCACCGGTCGGGTGACACTCGGCCAGGTAATGGGTGGGCGATCTCATAACACCCGGTCACGCTGCACGCCGTCCTGCGGACGCGTCACCGTCTCGCGTTAGGCTCCGGTGGATGAACGGGGTCTGAGGAGGCGAGGGTGGACGAAGCGCTGCCGCTGTCGGTGGGGGTCCGGGAGCGCGACCGGGACACCGTGGTGTCGGTGGCCGGCGAGCTGGACTACGGCACCACCCCGCAGCTCCTCGCCGTCGCCGAACCCCTCGCCGCCCGGGGCGGCGCGCTGGTGCTGGACCTCGCCGACCTCACCTTCTGCGACTCCAGCGCGCTGAGCGCCCTCGTCCGCCTGCACAAGGCCAGCCGGGTGGCCGGCGGCTCGCTCAGCCTGGCCGCGCTGCGCTCCCAGGTCCGGGCGGCGATCACCATGACGTCGCTGGACCAGCTCCTGACCATCGTCGACGAGGTTCCGGCGGGGCCCGACGGGCACCCCCGGCCATGACCGCCGACCCGGCCACCCGGCGCGGCCACGACTTCGCCACCTTCGGGCTCGCCGACATGGTGGAGGTGGCCGCCGCCCTGCGCGCGGCCGCCGAGCGGGCACCCGGCTTCGTCCCGGCCGCCGAGGCCGTGGTGCGCCTGCTGCGCGAGAACTTCGTCGACGAGCGCGGCGAACAGGTCCTGCGGCTGGTCCGGCTGTTCGCCACCCGCCGCTTCGCCGACCTCGCCGAGGACGCGCGCCGGGACGTGCTGGAGGCGCTGCCCGGGCCGCCGGGCGACGACCTGCGGTGCCTGACCCTGGAGGCCACCGCCGGGGACGACCCCGCGCCCGGGCACCGCGTGGTCCCGCTGCCCTCCGCCGACGCGGTGCCCGTCGCGCCGATGATCTCCACCCTGGTCGCTGAGCTGGGCGTGCGGCCCGAGGACGTGGTGGCCGGGGGCGTCGACGGCGGTCAGGGCCGGTTCGGCGTGTTCCACGTGCCCGCGGCCGCGGGCGGCGACCGGGCGTTCCTCGCCGAGAAGGGCATCGCCTCGGTCCTCGGGTTCGGCGGGGTGCTGCCCAACGGCGACCTGTTCTGCGTGGTGCTGTCCTCCCGCGTGCCCATCCCCGCCGAGGCCGCCGAGCTGTTCCGGGCCGTCGCGGTCAGCGTCCGCGCCGGGCTGCTCGCCCACCCGTGGAGCGCGGCGGGCGAGGCCGGCCTGGCCGCCCAGCGCGACGCGCTGCGCGAGCACCTGGAGGTCCTGGAGGACGTCGCCCGCACCCAGGCCGCCGAACTGGAGGGCGCCCTCCAGGACACCCGCGCCGAGGCCGAGCTGGTCGACGTGCTCCAGGTGGTCGGGCAGCGGCTGACCGCCCAGCTCGACCTCGACGCGCTGGTCCAGGACGCCACGGACGCGGCGACCAAGGCCACCGCGGCGTCGTTCGGCGCGTTCTTCTACAACCTCGTCGACCAGTACGGCGAGTCCTACACCCTCTACACGATCTCGGGCGTGCCGCGGGAGGCGTTCGCCGCGTTCCCCATGCCGCGCAACACCGCGGTGTTCGAGCCGACGTTCAAGGGCGTCGGCACGGTCCGCTCCGACGACATCACCGCCGACCCCCGCTACGGCCTCAGCGAGCCCTACCGCGGCATGCCGCCGGGGCACCTGCCGGTGCGCAGCTACCTCGCCGTGCCGGTGATCTCGCCGTCGTCGCAGGAGGTGCTGGGCGGCTTCTTCTTCGGCCACGCCGAACCGGGCCGGTTCACCGCGCGCCACCAGCAGCTGGCCGAGGGCATCGCCGGGTACGCGGCCATCGCGCTGGACAACGCCCGGCTGTTCGCCCGCCAGCGCACCATGGCCACCGAGCTGGCGCGCAGCATGCTGCCGACCGTGCCGGAGGTGCCCGACCTGGAGATCACCTCCCGCTACCTGCCCGCCGCCACCGGCTCGGAGGTCGGCGGCGACTGGTTCGACGTGGTCGAGCTGCCCGGCGGGCGGACCGCGTTCGTCATCGGCGACGTCGTGGGCCGCGGCGTCACCGCGGCGGCGGTCATGGGCCAGATCCGGACCGCGGTGCGCTCCTACGCGCTGCTGGACCTGCCGCCCGCCGACGTGCTCGCGCACGTGTCCAACCTCGCCGACAGCACGCCCGGTGCCACCTTCATCACCTGCCTCTACGCCGTGCACGACCCGGTGGAGAACACCCTGACCTGCGCCAACGCCGGTCACCTCCCCGCGGTGCTGATCCTGCCCGACGGCACCGCGCGGCAGGTCGGCGCGGGCCTGGGCATGCCGCTGGGCGTGGGCGAGGTGTTCCGGCAGGAGCACACCCCGTTCCCGCCGGGCGCGAGCCTGGCGCTCTACACCGACGGCCTGGTCGAGAACCGCCACCGGGACCTGACCACGGGCATCGACGCGCTGGTCGAGGGCCTGCGCGCGCTGGCAGGCCACCTCGCGCCGGAGGACGCCTGCGACGAGCTGATCCACCGGCTCACCGGGGGCCGCCACGACGACGACGTGGCCCTGCTGCACGTCCGCCACGTCGCCGGGCACCGGCGGGTGGCCACCATGCCGCTGGAGGCGCACCCCGGCGTCCCGGCACTGGCCCGGGCCTTCGTGGCCGAACGACTCGAGGAGTGGGAGCTGACCGACGTGCTCGACGCCGCCCTGACGGTGACCAGCGAACTCGTGACCAACGCCGTCAAGCACACCGAGGACCCGGGCACGCTCCGGCTCCACCACGACGGCGGTCGGCTGACCGTCGACGTGGTGGACCGCGGCGTCGACCGGCCCAGGCTGTTCGAGGCGCACCCGGAGGGGGAGGGGCGGCGGGGCCTGCACCTGGTCAACGCGCTCGCCGCGCGCTGGGGCACCCGCAGCACCCTGGACGGCAAGGTCGTCTGGGCCGAGATCCCCGCCCCCGCCGGCCGGGTGAGGTGCCCGTGAGCGCCCTGCGCTACGCCGCGCTCGGCGACAGCTTCACCGAGGGCGTCGGCGACGAGCTGCCCGACGGCTCGCCGCGCGGCTGGGCCGACCTGGTCGCGGCCGGGCTGGCCACCGGGCGCGGCGAGACCGTGCACTACGCCAACTTCGCCGTGCGCGGCCGCCTGCTGGAGCCCATCGCCACCACGCAGCTCGACGCCGCGCTGGCGCTGGACCCGCAACCCACGCTGATCACGTTCAACGGCGGCGGCAACGACATGATGCGCCCCGGCATCGACCCGGCGCGGCTGGTCGCGCTCACCGAGCGGGCGGTCCGGCGCTGCCTGGACGCCGGCGTCCGGCTGGTGCTGCTCAGCGGGCCGGACCCGTCGGCGCGGCTGCCGCTCGGGCGGGTGATCCACCGGCGGGGCGCGGCGCTGACGGTGGCGATCGAGCGGCTGGCGGCGCGGTACGACGTGCTGTACGTGGGCATGTTCGGCGACGCCGAGATCCGGCGGCCCGAGTACTGGGCGCCGGACCGGCTGCACCTCAACAGCGCGGGGCACCGGCGGGTCGCCTCGCGCGTGCTCACCGCGCTGGGGCACCCGCAGCCGGCGCACGCGGTCGAGCCGGGGCCCGCGGCGACCCGCGGCCTGATGGCCGAGGCCCGCTACTACCGCGAGCACGTGCTGCCGTGGGTGAACCGCCGCCTGCGCGGCATCTCCTCCGGCGACGACGAACCGGGCAAGCACCAGGACTGGACCCCGGTGGAAGCCATGCCCCGCGTCTGACCCCGAACACCTGCCGCCCCACCGAGGAACACGCGGTGTCCGACTGGAGGACACGCGGTGTCCCAGTGGAGGACACGCGGTGTCCCAGTGGAGGACACGCGGTGTCCCAGTGGAGGACACGCCGGGTGGAAGCGCTCTCACCGCGCGTGTCCTCCACTCCGGCACTGCGTGTCCTCCACTCCGGCACTGCGTGTCCTCCGGTCCGGCATGGCGTGTCCTCCGGTCCGGCACCGGGGGTTGGTCGGAGGTGTTGACCTTGACCCTTGGGGAAGGCGCACGGTGGTGTCGGCCGGGTGAGGTGCCCGGCCGGGGGAGGGGGCGATGTGGAGCTGCTGACCATCGGGGCGTTCGCGCGGGCCGCCGGCCTGTCGCCCAAGGCGCTGCGGCTTTACGACGAGTTGGGTCTGCTCGCGCCGGCGCGGGTGGACCCGCACTCGGGGTACCGGTTGTACGCGCCGGCGCAGTTGGAGCGGGCTCGGCTGGTCGCCTGGCTGCGTCGGCTCGGCATGCCGCTGGACCGCATCCGGCACGTGTGCGGGCTGGAGCCGGCGAGTGCGGCGGGTGAGGTCCGCGCCTACTGGGCGCGGGTCGAGGCCGAGACCGCGGCCCGTCGCGACCTCGCCTCCTTCCTCGTGGCACAGCTGTCCGGAGAGGACGACACCATGAGCTTGGCACTGCGCTACTCGCTGCGCACCGACCGCGGCCTGGTCCGCGACACCAACCAGGCACCGGCTACGCGGGCGAGCGGCTGCTGGCCGTGGCCGACGGCTTCGGGGCGCGCGGCGCGCCGCTCAGCTCGGCGGCGGTGGGGGCGATCGCCGCCCTGGACGCGCCGGTGCCGGCGGGCGAGCTGCTCAACGCGCTGGCCGACGCGGTCCACCGGGCCGGGGCCGTCGTCGCCGACGACCTGGCCGCGCACCCCGCCGACGGGTGCACCGGCACCACGCTGACCGCGCTGGTGCTGTCCGGGTCGCGGCTGGGCCTGGTCCACGTCGGCGACGCGCGGGTGTACCTGCTGCGCGGCGGCGCGCTGTTCCGCATCACCCACGACCACACGGTCGTGCAGGGGATGATCGCGGAGGGCCGGCTGACCGAGGAGGAGGCGCGCAGCCACCCGCAGCGGGCCCTGCTGGTCCGGGCCCTGCACGGCCGGGCCGTCGACCCCGACCTGGCGCTGCACGACGCCCTGCCGGGCGACCGCTACCTGCTGGCCACGGACGGCCTGCACGCCGTGGTGCCGGAGGACGCCATCAGGGACGCGCTGGTCGGCGCGCCCGACCCGGGCGAGGCGACCGGGCGGCTGGTCGACCTGGTCACCGGCGGCGGCGCGCCGGACAACGTGGTGTGCGTGGTGGCCGACGTGGTCGCCGCCGCCTAGCCCGGTGGCACTGGCGCGGCCCCCGCGGTCCGGGCGATGATCGTCCGGGAGACGGGGGAGGACCATGGGGGCTGCGCCGGTGTTGCGGGAGGCGGTCCGGGCGGACGTGCCGCGGATCGCCGAGCTGATGCGGCGGTCGGTGCTGGAGCTGTTCCCGCGCTTCCACGACGAGCGCGAGACCGCGGCGGCGGCCGAGTACCTGACCGTGCCCGACGTCGTGCTCATCGACGACGGCACCTACTACGTCGTGCACGAGGACGGCGGCGACATCATCGCCTGCGGCGGCTGGAGCAGGCGCGACAAGCTCTACACCGGCTCCGGCGCCCGTCCCGGCGAGGACCGGCTGCTCGACCCCGCCACCGAGCCCGCGCGGGTGCGGGCGATGTTCGTGCGCGGCGACCGGGCCCGCCGGGGCCTGGGTCGCGCGCTGCTCGGCTCGTGCGAGCGCGCGGCGCGGGCGGCGGGGTTCCGGTCGATGGTGCTGATGGCGACCCTGCCCGGTGAGCCGCTGTACCGGGCGTTCGGGTTCCGCGAGGTGGCGCGGGCGGACGTGCCGCTGCCCGACGGCACGGTGCTGGCCGGCGTGTCGATGGAGTACCCGCTGGCCTGACCGGGCGTGACCTGACCGGTGTGGTCCGGCCCGGTGCGCGCGAGCCGGTGCGCTCGAACTGGTGCGTCCGGCCCGCGCGTTCACCGGCGGAACTCGGCCCACGCCTCCTCGGTGACCTCGGGGCGGCCCAGCACGTCGACCGCGGTGTGGGCGAGGGCCCGGGCGGCGGCCAGCATCACGTCCTGGCCGTGCGCGCTGCCGGCGGCGGTGGCGAACTCGGGGGTGTGGTCGGAGGTGCCGGCGTCCACGATGGCCACGAACGGGTGGATCGCGGGGGTCACCACGCTGACGTTGCCGATGTCGGAGGACCCGAGGAACACGCCGGGCGTCGGCTCGGTCAGCGCGATGCCCGCGTCCGCCAGGTGCCGCGCGAACAGCCCCGACAGCACGGAGTTGTCGCGGAAGTGCGCGTAGGGCGCGCGAGTGGGCTCGACCTCGACCGACGTCCCGGTGGCCAGCCCGGTGCCCCGCACCACGTCGGTGACCTGGTCGACCAGCCGCGCCAGCTCCTCGGTGGTCAGCGCGCGCAGCCCGAACCGGCCCTCGGCCAGGGCGGGCACGATGTTGGTCGCCTCGCCGCCGCGCGTGATGATGCCCTGGACGTGCGACCCCGTCGGCAGCCGCTGGCGCAGCGCGCCGAGGCTGTTGAACACCTGGATCAGCGCGGCGAGCGCGTCCAGGCCCTCGGTGGGGTTGCCGGTGGGGTGCGCGGCCCGCCCGTGCACGGTCACCCGCAGCTCCACCTGAGCGGTCAGCGGCGCCCACCGCCAGCTCTGCGCGCCGGGGTGGAACATCAGCGCCGCGTCCACCCCGTCGAACAGCCCGGCCGCCACCTGCCGGACCTTGCCGCCGCCGCCCTCCTCGGCGGGCGTGCCCACGGCCAGCACCGTGCCGGGCAGATCCGCCGACACCGGCCGCAGGGCCAGCGCCGCGCCGAGCCCGGCGGCCGCGATCAGGTTGTGCCCGCACGCGTGACCCAGGCCGGGCAGCGCGTCGTACTCCAGCAGCAGCGCCACCCTCGGCCCGCCGCCCCGCCCGGCCCGGCCCACGAACGCCGTGCCCATCCCGGCCACGCCGCGCTCGACCTCGAAACCGCCCGCCGCCAGCTCCGCGCACAGCCGGTCGGCCGCCCGGTGCTCGGCGAAGGCCGTCTCCGGGTCGGCGTGCAGGGCCGAGGCCACCGCCCGCAGCCGGTCGCCCAGGGCCTCCAGTTCCGCGTCCACCACCGCGTGGCACCGCTCCACGTCCACGTCCGGGTGGTACCCGGTCCGCCGGCGGTCAAGCGTTTCGGCCGCCGGCCGCCGGGAACCTCACGGGCAGTTCTCGCGAGGAGGTCGCATGGGCAGCACGGTGGCCGACGCGCTCGTCCGACGACTGCGGACGTGGGGCGTGCCGCGGGTGTTCGGGTACGCCGGCGACGGGATCGACCCGATCCTCGCCGCGCTGCGCCGCGCCGACGGCGACCCGGAGTTCGTGCCCGTCCGGCACGAGGAGATGGCCGCGTTCATGGCCTCCGGCCACGCCAAGTACACCGGTCGGGTCGGCGTGTGCCTGGCCACGCAGGGGCCGGGGGCGATCCACCTGCTCAACGGGCTCTACGACGCCAAGCTGGACCGCCGCCCCGTGGTGGCGGTCGTCGGCCAGGTCGTGTCCACCGCGCTGGGCACCGGCTACCTCCAGGAGGTGGACCTGCACTCGCTGTTCAAGGACGTGTGCGGCCAGTACCTCCAGACGGTCTTCGCCCCCGAGCAGCTGCCGGTGCTGCTGGACAACGCGATGCGCACCGCCATCGCCGAGCGCACCCCCACGTGCCTGATCGTGCCGCACGACGTGCAGCGCGCCGACGCCGTCGAGGACCTGCCGCACACCCACGGTGTCGTGCCCTCCTCGGCGGTCACCGCCCGGCCCCGCGTGCTGCCGCGCCAGGACGACCTGCGCCGCGCCGCCGAGGTGCTGGGCGCCGGTCGGAAGGTCGCGCTGCTGGTCGGGCGCGGCGCGGCGGGCGCGGAGCGCGAGGTCGCCGAGGTGGTCGACGTGCTGGGCGCGGGCGTGACCGCGTCGCTGGTGGGCAAGCCGGTCGTGCCGGAGGACGCCCCGTGGCACACCGGGGTCATGGGCCACCTGGGCACCACCGCCTCGGCCGAGCTGATGGCCGGCTGCGACACGCTGCTCATCGTCGGCAGCAACGACCCGTGGACCGAGTTCTACCCCGAGCCCGGGCAGGCGCGGGCCGTGCAGATCGACATCGAGGCCCGCGTGGTGGGCAGCAAGTACCCGGTCGAAGTACCCCTGGTGGGTGACACCGCCGAGACGCTGCGCGCGCTGCTGCCGCTGCTGGAGCGCAACCCCGACCGCGACTGGGAGCGGCGCGTGTTCGACGGCGTGGCCCGGTGGCGGCGCATCGCCGGGGAACGCGCCCAGGCCCCCGCCGACCCGCTCAACCCCGAGCTGGTCGTGCACGAGCTGTCCGGCCACCTGCCCCCGGACGCGCGGGTCGCGGTGGACGTCGGCTCCACCACCTACTGGTACGCCCGCCACCTCGCCCTGCCGCGCGGCGTGCCCGCGCACACGTCCAGCTACCTGGCGTCGATGGGCTGCGCCCTGCCCTACGGCCTGGCCGCGAAGCTGGACGCGCCCGACCGGCCCGTGGTGGCCCTGGCGGGTGACGGCGCGATGCAGATGAACGGGCTGCTGGAGCTGATCACCGTGGCCGACCGGTGGCGCACCTGGGCCGATCCCCGGTTCGTGGTGCTGGTGCTGCACAACCGCGACCTGAACGAGGTCAGCTGGGAGCAGCGCGAGATGGAGGGCGACCCGCGCTTCCCGACCTCGCAGCGGGTGCCGGAGTTCCCCTACGCCGCGTACGCCGAGCTGCTGGGGCTGCGCGGCATCCGGGTCGACTCGCCGGACGGGGTGGGCGAGGCGTGGCGCGAGGCGTTCCACGCCGACCGGCCGGTGGTGGTCGAGGCGGTCGTGGACCCCGCCGTGCCGCTGCTCGCGCCCCACCTGCCCGAGGAGAAGGTGGAGACCATGCGGCGGGCGCTGGAGCAGGAGGGGAACGGGGCCGCGTTGGAGCGGTTGCGGCGGCAGCGGGAGGACGAGGGGCACGGGTAGGGGGCAGGGGCAGCGCTCCGTCAGCGCTCCGTCGGGGCACGTCGTCGGGAGCCGGTCGATCCGGTCGAGCCGGTCGAGCCGGTCGAGCCGGTCAGCCGCCGCTCGGCGCGACCGGCAGCTCACCGGTGAGCGCGAGCCGCTCGGCGAGGTCGCGCAGCTTGGTGTTGGACTGCTGGCTGACCCGCACCAGCACGGAGAACGCCTGGTCGGCGGTCAGCTTGTGCCGCTCCATCAGGATGCCCTTGGCCTGCCCGATCAGGTCGCGGGTGTGCATGGCCTGCACCAGGCTCTCCCGCTGCTGCGCCTCCGCCAGCGCCACCGCGGCGTGGCTGGCGAACAGCAGCCCCACGTGCAGGGAGTCCTCGTCGAACGAGTGCGGCCGAGGGGCGTAGAGGTTGAGCGCCCCGAGGTCGTCGTTCTCCACGAAGAGCTGGAACGACAGCATGCTGCCCACGTCCATCGCGGCGGCCCGGGCGGCGAACGCCGGCCAGCGCGACTCGTTGCCCAGGTCCGGCACGCTGACCGTCTTGTTCAGGTAGAGCGCCGCCAGGCACGGCCCCTGCCCGGTGTCGTACTGGACCTGGTCCACCTTGCCCGGCAGCTCGTCGGTCATCGCGACCGTGCTGACCTCGCGCTTGCCCAGGACCATGATGATCCCGGCGTGCTCCGCGCCCGGGATGGTGCCGACCGCGGCGCGCACGATCTCGTCCAGGGTGTCCTGCGCGCTGTGCTGCTGCTGGAGCGCCCTGGCGACTTCGCTGAGCCTGACGGCCAGGTCGTCGGTGCCGTTGACCACGGGACCACCTCTCGTCGGTTGGGCGGCGCTCTGGTTCACTGTTCCCGCATCCTGCTCCTGTACCCGCGCGGGCGCTGATCGTCCCCGAAAAGGGCGGTGCGGGTTGAGGCGGCCGGCAGCGGGTAGGCCAGGTGCATGACCGAGACCCCGTTGACCGCGCTGGCGCTGACCTGTTCCCTCAAGCCCTCGCCGGAGCCGTCGAGCACCGACAAGCTCGCCCGGCAGGTGCTGGACGAGCTCGCGGCGCACGGCGTCCGGGGCGACCTGGTCCGCGTCGTGGACCACGACGTGCGGCCCGGTGTCGAGAAGGACATGGGCGGCGGGGACGAGTGGCCGGCGATCCGCGAGCGGGTGCTGGCCGCCGACATCCTGGTGCTGGCCACGCCGACGTGGGTGGGGCACCCGTCCAGCGTGGCGCAGCGGGTGATGGAGCGGCTGGACGCCGAGCTGTCCGAGACCGACGACCAGGGGCGCCTGCTCACCTACGGCAAGGTCGCGGTGGTGGCGGTGGTCGGCAACGAGGACGGCGCGCACAAGATCATCGCCGACTGCTTCCAGGCGCTCGACGACGTCGGGTTCACCATCCCGGCCAGCGGCGGGACGTACTGGAACAACGAGGCCATGACGCCCAAGGACTACATCGAGCTGGAGCGGACGCCCGACCCGGTGGCGTCGACCAACAAGAAGCTGGCGGCCAACGCCGCGCACCTCGCGCGGCTGCTCAAGCAGGAGCGGTACCCGCCGGTCGGGTGATCGCAGTCGAGGAGAGGTGGCACGACGATGTCCGCACCCACCGTCCGTGAGCACGTCGAGCACGCGCTGGAGGAGGTGGAATTCCCGGCGACCAAGGACGACCTGATGGACGCGGCCATCCGCAAGGGCGAGGCCACCGCAATCCAGGCGTTGCGGGAGCTGCCGGAGACGGACTACGCCGACCGGCACGCGGTGCTGAAGGCGGTCGGGGACCGCTGAGGCGGGAATCGGGGACCGCTGAGCGGGGGGACCGGGGACCGCTGAGCCGGGCTGACGCCGAGCCGGGACGGCTGACGCACTTCGAGTGGGCAGGCGCTCACCCGGAGCGGGGCGTGCCCGTGGTCCGCGCTGGGCTAGTAGTCGCCGATCAGGACCGCCCACACGGTCTTGTGGCCGTCCCGCTGGGCCACGCCCCAGTCCTTGCACAGGTTCTCCACCATGAGCAGGCCGTGCCCCCGGTAGCGGCCGATCGACGAGCGCCCCAGCGTGGGCAGCCTCGGCGACACGTCGTCCACCTCGACCCGGATCACCTGCCTGCCGCAGGTCACGCGCAGCGCCAGCGCCCGCTCGCCGTGGTCGTAGGCGTTGCTCACCAGCTCGGTCACCACCAGCAGGACGTCGTTGACCTTGTCGTCGGACAGCGGTGGCAGGAAGTCCACCGCCTGCCGCCGCACCTCGGCCAGCGCGGGTGGCCGCGGCCCCGCCAGGGCGACGACCAGCGACGCGGGAGGGGGTTGATCACCCTCATCGGGCATGGCGGAACCCGTCCTGTCTGCTCAAGACGCCGGACCCGCGGCGCGGGACCCAGCGCAGAAGCTACCTTGTCCGGCGCGCCCCACGCCGCCCCCGAGCCCGTGGCGAGCACCATTCCACCCGCACCGGCCCGGTGACCACCGCGCCACGGCGGACGGTTCGGGCGTGGAGGGGCGCTCCAGCCGCGCCGTCCGCTCCCGCCCGCCGCGGTCCGGCCGGCCACCCTGCCCGGCCGGCCGCGATGACAAGCCCTAGGGTCGTCCCATGTACGTGAAGCTGTGCGGCCTGCGCACCGAGGCGGACGTCGAGGTGGCGGTCGGTGCCGGGGCCGACGCGGTCGGGTTCGTGCTCACCGAGAGCCCCCGGCGGGTGGACGTCGACACCGCGCGCCGGCTGGTGCGCGAGGTGCCGCCGGACGTGCTGGCGGTCGGCGTGTTCCGCGGCGTCGGGGCGGCCGAGGTGCGGCGGCTGGCCGAGGAGTCCGGCATCGGCGCCGTCCAGCTGCACGGCGACTACCCCCGGGAGGCGTTCGACGAGGTGGCGGCGGCCGGGGTGCGGCTGCTGCGCGCGGTCGCGCTCACGCCGGGCACGGACGTGCGCGTGGGCGCCTACGGCGAGGACATGCTGCTGCTCGACTCGCCCGTGGCGGGTTCCGGCGAGCGCTGGGACCTCACCGCCCTCGACGCGGCCCGCCCGGAGGGCCGCTGGCTGCTGGCCGGCGGGCTGGGCGTGCACAACGTGGCCGAGGCCGTCACCCGCGCGCGGCCGTGGGGGGTCGACGTGTCCAGCGGGATCGAGGCGAGCCGCGGGGTCAAGGACCACGGGCTGATGCGCGAGTTCGTCGTGGCCGCCCGGTCCGCCGACGCCTGAACGGACCTGTTGCCGCGTGGGACCATGCGGTGACCAGGTCCGCGAGGGGGTGCGGTGGAACAGGACGGTCGCGCTGCGGTGCCCAACCACGTCGGCGGTGACGTCTTCGGCCCGAGCGTCCAGGCGGGGGTGATCCAGGGCGGCGTGCACCTCCACCTCGCCCCCGCGAGCCGGGATGACCGGGCTGGGCGCGGGAGCCGGGACGATCAAGCCGCCCCCGCGAGCCGGGGTGACCGGGCTGGGCGCGGGAGCTGGGAGGCACGGCTCCCGGCGGAGGTCCGCTCGCTGATGCGCGCCCAGGTGCGGGCGGCCCGGGAGCTGCCCTACCGGCTGCCCGGCGCGCGCCGCCCGTCGCTGGCCGCCGTGCACGTCCGCCAGGACCTGAGCACCGGCACCGACGAGCCGCGCCCGGAGGCGCCGCAGCCCACCCCGATCCTGGACGGCCACGGCCAACTGGTCGAAGCGCCCCGCCCACCCGCGCCGCGCGCGGCCGTGCGACCGCCGGTCCGCGGCCTGCGGGAGGTGCTGGACGGCGACGAGCACCTGGTGATCACCGGCGGCGCGGGTCAGGGCAAGTCGACGCTGTCGCTGCGCCTGGCCGCGGACATCGCGGCCCACTGGTGCGGTGAACGCGCCGGCGAACCGATCGCCGAACCCGTCGTCCCCCTCCGGCTCACGGCCCGCGAGCTGGCCAAACGGCTGAACTTCCCCGCGTCCCAGGCACTCGCGGACAGCGCCCGGGACGAGTACGGCGCGCTGCTGACCACCCCGCTGGGCCCGGACCTGGCCGCCGACCGGGTTGCCGGCTGCCGCTGGCTGCTGCTCGTCGACGCGCTCGACGAGGTCGCCGACGGCGCCGACCGCGACCGGCTGGTGCAGGTCCTCGCCGCCCTGGCGGAGGAACCCGCCTACCGCGTCGTGGTCACCACCCGGCCCGTGGAGGGCGCGGCCCTGGCCCCGCTGCGGCGCGCGGGCGCGGCGCGGTACGAGTTGCAGCCGTTCGACGAGCGGGCGGTGCGCTGCTTCGCCGAGAACTGGTTCGCCGAGGACGGCCCGGACGCGGCCGACCGGTTCGTCCGCCAGGTCCGCGAGGCCCACCTGGACGAGCTGGTCCGCGTGCCGCTGCTGGCCACCATCGCGGCGATCATCTTCGGGCAGCGCCACGACCGCCCGCTGCCGGACAACCAGTACGAGCTGTACGAGAAGTACCTGGAGCTGCTGCGCTCGGCCCGCACGTCGACCGGCCGCTTCGAGGACCACCGCGGCCCGCTGCTGGAGCACCTGGGCCGCACCCGGCTGGAGACCGACACGCCCCTGGTGGCGGCGGCCCGCGACTGGGTGCGCGCGCACGTGCCGCCCGCCGCGCCGGGCGTCGACTGGCAGGCCGACCTGACCGCGTTCCTGGTCTCCGTCGGCCCGTTGGTCATGCGCGGCGACGACCTGCGGTTCCTGCACCACAGCTTCGCCGAGCACCTGGCCGCCACGGCGCGGGCCCGCGAGCTGCCCGAGCGCTTCGACGCGGGGCACGAGGAGTTCGCGCGCCTGCTGCACGCCGCCCGCCCGAAGGAGCGGGGCGGGTACGCCAGGGCCGTGGTGCTGCACTACACCCGCCTGCGCCCGGCGGAGGCCGACCCGCTGGTGCGCGCCCTGCACGCCGGCGACCCGGAACACCACCTGCTGGCCGCCCGGCTGCTGGCCAGGCGCGTGCCGGCGGGGGAGGAGGTCGTGGACGCGTTCCTGACCACGGTGCGCGGGTGGGCGATGACGACCCAGTACCCCGGCGGCGACATCCTGGCGCAGGCGAGCCGGGCCGCGCACCACCCGGGGCTGGTGGGGTGGCTGGTCGATCTGATGCGCGCCGACGCGGCACCGCTGTCGTCGCGGACCGAGGCCGCCGCGGCGCTGGCCGGTCGCATCCGGGGCGGGCACGCGGCGGAGGCGGTCGCGTTCCTGACCGGCCTGGTGGACGACCCCGGCACCCCGGTCGGCGACCGGCTGGCGGCGGCCGAGGCGTTGGCCGACTGCGGGGAGGCCGCGCGGGAGCCGGCCGAACGCGGGTTGCGCGCGGTGCTGGCCAACCCGCTGGCGTGCGGGGACGGCTGCCGCACCGCGGCCGTGCTGCTCGCCGCATTCGGGGACGGTGCCCGGGAGTTCGCCGTCGAGGTGCTGTTACGCCTGGTGGGCAGCGAGGAGATCCCGGCGCACGACCTGGTCGAGGTGGCCACCGGGTTGATCGAGATCGGGGCCGAGTTCCACGCCACGGCCGCGTCCGTGTTCCGCGCCGTCCTGCGCGACCCGGTCAAGAGCATGACCGGGCGGCGGAACGCGGCGCTGGGGCTGGCCTCCCTGGGGCCCGAGGGGACGGCCGAGGCGGTTGACGCACTCACCGCGCTCGTCGCGGATCGAGGACGGGACCGGGACGACCGTGCACAAGCTGCTCAGGTACTGGGTGAGCTGGGGCCGCAGCACCGCGTCGCGGCGGGGGAGTTGCTGCTGGGGGTGATGGCCGAGCCAGGGCTCACCACCCAGGAACGGCACCAGTGCGCGGCCAGGTTGGCCGACCTGGGGCCGAGGATGAGGGAGATTGCGATCGGGCACCTGCGCTCGGTGGAAGCCGATCGCGGGGCCGGGCGGTACAGCGTCCTGACGGCGGCCAGGAGTCTGGCGAACCTCGGGCCGGACTTCTTCGGCGAGGCCGCGCGGGCACTGTGGCGGCTGCTGTCCGACGTGCCCGGCGACCGCCCGCTGCGGACGATGGTGCTCGGTAACCTGCTGAAACTGGGCGAACCCCACCGGACCCGGGCCGCCGGGCTGTTGCAGGAACGGGTGAACGACCGCGCGGCGCCGCCCGCCGACCGGTGCGACGGGGCCGAGTGGCTGGTCCGGTCGGGCCCGCAGTGGTGCGCCGAGGCGCACGCGTGCTTCCTGGAAATCGCCGCCGGGGAACCGGACGTCGAGGTCGCGCTGCGCGCCTGGGCGGGTCTGCTGGGACTGGCGTCGGAGCACCGGGCCGAGGCGTTGGCGGCCCTGCTCGACGCGACGCGTGCGGACCAGGGGGCGGAAGGCAACCTGTTCGGCGCCGCGCATGCTTTCGCGTTGTCCGACGAAGAGCACTTCCGGGTGGCCCAGGCGCTGCTGCGCGTGCTGGGGGACACCGGTCGGAACTTCCGGACGAGGTTGTCGGCCCTCCGGGGCCTGCTCGACTTCAGGAGCGGGGGCCGGCGTGCCGCGGTGGACGAGGTGGTCGTTCTCATCCGGTCCGTTGCCGCACCGGATTTCGACTTCCCCTACCTCGCCCTGTTCCTCGACGACGTGGGCCCAGGTCTCCGATGGGAGGTGGCCGGGGCGCTGCGCGGGCTGCTGGCCGACCCGCGTGCGACGGCGTTCCGGCTGTGGCGGGTTTCGAGCGCGCTCGACCGCCTCGGGTTCGGCACCGGTCCCGAGGTGGTGGCCGCGTTGTGCACCGTCGTCGTCGACACCGCGGTCAAGCCGGAGGACCGCCGGCAAGCGGCGGTGATGTTGGCGCGGATCGCCCCGGAGCACGCCTCGGAGGCTGCCGCCGTGGTGCGGCGGCTGGACAAGACCGAGGTGCCACTCCGGGCGCACGACCCCTACTTGGGCGTCACACCGCGCAGTTCGGCCCTGCTGGAGCAGGTGAAGACCGATCCGGGCACGGCGGATGCGGCCATCGCCTACCACCGCGCGGTGCTGGAGGACGAGTGCCAGGACGTCGGCAGCCGGAGCGCGGCGGCGGCGCTGCTCTTCAACTTCGACCGGGCCTCCCGTCAGACGGCACTCGGGTTGCTCCGGCGGTTCGCCCGGAGCCGTTACTCCACCGCGGCGGAGAGAGGGCTTGCGGCGTACTACCTGGCGTGGAGCAGCCCTTCGGGTGAGCGGGAGGACCTGAAGTTGTTCGAGTCGGTGGCCCGGCACCCCGCGACGTGGCCGAACGTGCGACGCCGGGTGGTCGCCTGGCTGCCCCGGGAGGAGCGCACCGAGGCAGAACGCGCCCTGCTCCTCGACCACGCGCTCCCGATCGGGCAGCGGGTGCCCCGCCGGGACATCTGGGACGACCTGCCGCTGTTCGCCGAGGCGGAGGAGGCGGTGCGCCATGTGCTCACCGCGCCCGGCACGCGTTGGCGGGAACGGATCAACGCGGCGTCGGAGCTGGCCGGCCTGTCGTTGGAGCTGGTGGAAGAGGCGGCCGAGGTGTTGCGCCGGGCCTGGGACGAGCGGCCGGGCAGCGTGGCGGCGGCGAAGGCGTTGGCGCGATTGGGGCCCCGGTACCGCGAGGAGGTGCTGACCCGGGCTCGGGAACTCGTGCTCGATCCAACGCGACCGGCGCGGGTGCGCCTGCGGGCGGCCGGGGTCGTGCTGGAGGTCGCGTTCGACCCGCCGGCGGACGTGGTGGCGTGCCTGCACGACCTGGCGTCCTCCGATCGGGACCGGGTGGACGCCCGGTACTGGCTGCGGCACGTCGACGGACTGGACCCCTTGCGGGCGATCCGCGACGACGAGCGCGAGGCGCAGGCGACCCGGTGGCGTGCGGCGGTCAAGCTGGTCAGCCACGGCGTGGAGGACCGCGCGGCGGCGGCGCGGTTGCTGGGTTCCATTGCCGCTGACCCGGGGGTGCGGCCGGCGTTGCGGTGGCGGGCCGCGCGGGACCTGGCCGAGCTGGGGGTTCCGGGTCGTGACCGGGCCGAGGAGCTGCTGTGGGCGATGGCCGTGGACGAGGGGTTGCCGGTCGGTGCCCGGACGGCGGCGGGGCGGGTCCTGCTGGAGGTCGCGCCGGCCCGTCGTGGTCCGGTGGTGAAGGTGTTGCGCGGGTTGCTCAGGGTGGGGGACCCGCTGCGGCGTGCCGAGGTGCTGAGCGCCCTGGGTGACGGGCTCGGACTGCTCCGGATGGCGCGTGACCCGGAGCTGGGCGCGGTGGTCCGGGTGCGGTGTGCCGAAGCGGTGGTCCGCACGGGGCACGACCTGCGCGAGGGCGCCGCGGTGGCGGTGCGGGCGGTGGCGCGGGACGAGGCCGTGCCGGGGCACGTGCGGCGGCGGGCGGCGCGGGACCTGGCCGCCTGGAGCGCGCTGTACCGGGGTTGAGGGAGTCAGTGCTCGGTCAGCGTGCGGACGAACGCGTGCACGTCCTCGCCCGGCACCTCGCGCGGGGTCGCGGGTTGCCCGGTCAGGGCGGGTTCGGTCATCCGGTCGAGGCGGAACTGGCGCCAGGCGTCGCGCTGGACGTCCCAGGCCAGCAGGTACCAGCGGTGGTCCAGGGACAGCAGGCGCAGCGGTTCGACCAGGCGGGAGCTGTGCTCGCCGCTCCCCGCGACGTAGTCGAAGCGCAGCCGCTCGCCGTTGCGGCAGGCCAGGGCGGTGGTGGCGAGGGTGCCGACGTCCACGGGGGTGTCGCCGGCCGAGGACAGCGCGCCGGCGCGGTCGCGCACGCGCGGCGGCATGACCGGCACCAGCTTGGCCAGCGCCCGCAGGGCGGTCGCCTCCGCGCCGGGGACGGTGCCGTTGGCCGCGGCGAGCAGGCCGGCGACGACCGCCACCGCCTCGTCGTCGTCGAGCACGAGCAGGGTGGGCAGGCGGTCGCCCGCGCGCAGCTGGTAGCCGCCCGCCACGCCGGGGTGCGCGGTCACCTCGTAGCCCATCTCGCGGATCCGCTCGACGTCGCGCCGGAGCGTCCGCCTGCTGACGCCCAGCTCGGCGGCCAGTTCCGAACCCGGCCAGAAGCGGTGGGTCTGCAGGAGGGAGAGCAGTCGGAGGGTGCGCCAGCCGATGTTGGCCATGGGCCATTCTCCCGCCTGGACGGGGGCGGGGCATGGCCTCGACGGGGGACGCGGGAGTTGGTGCGGGTGGCCGTAGCCCAGGTGGGTGAACGGCGGGCGTCGACCCGCGGGCGCGCCCCTCCCGAGGTGGCACGCCCGGTGCCGCGGTCTCGATACGATGTGGGGTCGACGAGGGCCCGATAGAGAGGATGGACGTGGAAACGCGCGAGTTCCAGTCAGAGGCGCGTCAGCTCCTCCAGCTGATGATCCACTCGATCTACTCGAACAAGGACACGTTCCTGCGCGAGCTGGTCTCCAACGCCTCGGACGCGCTGGACAAGCTGCGCCTGGAGACGTTCCGCGACAAGGACCTGGTCGCGGACACCTCCGACCTGCACATCGCCATCGAGGTGGACGCCGACCAGCGGACGCTGACCGTCCGCGACAACGGCATCGGCATGACCCACGACGACGTGGTCAACCTGATCGGCACGATCGCCAAGTCCGGCACGGCCGAGTTCCTGGACCGGCTCAAGCAGACCCAGGACGCGGCCGCCTCGCAGGACCTGATCGGCCAGTTCGGCATCGGCTTCTACTCGACGTTCATGGTCGCCGACAAGGTCACGCTGGTGACGAGGCACCCGCGCTCGACCGAGGGCGTGCGGTGGGAGTCCACCGGCGAGGGCACCTACACGATCGAGGACGTCGCCGACGCGCCGCAGGGCACGGCGGTCACCCTGCACCTCAAGCCCGCCGACGCCGAGGACCACCTGCCGGACTACACCTCGACCGCGAAGCTGCGGGAGATCGTCAAGCGCTACGCGGACTTCATCACCTGGCCCATCCGGATGGCCGAGGGCGACGAGGGCGAGCCCCAGGTGGTCAACTCGCGCAAGGCGCTGTGGGCGCGCCCGGCGAGCGAGGTCACCGAGGACGAGTACGCCGAGTTCTACCGGCACGTCAGCCACGACTGGAACAAGCCGCTGGAAACCATCCGCATGCAGGCGGAGGGCACGTTCGAGTACCAGGCGCTGCTGTTCATCCCGTCGCAGGCGCCGCTGGACCTGTTCATGCGCGAGCGCAAGCGCGGCGTGCAGCTCTACGTCAAGCGCGTCTTCATCATGGACGACTGCGAAGAGCTGATGCCGGAGTACCTGCGGTTCGTCAAGGGCGTGGTGGACGCGCAGGACCTCTCGCTCAACGTCTCCCGGGAAATCCTCCAGCAGGACCGCCAGATCCAGCTGATGCGCCGCCGCCTGGTCAAGAAGGTCCTGTCGACGGTCAAGACCATGATGACCGAGAAGCCGGAGGACTACGAGACGTTCTGGCGGGAGTTCGGCGCCGCGGTCAAGGAGGGCCTGGTCGGCGACTTCGAGAACCGGGACGCCATCCTCGGCATCGCCTCCTTCGACTCCACCCACGACGCGGAGCGCAAGACCACGCTCGCGCAGTACGTGGAGCGGATGAAGGAGGACCAGGAGCACATCTACTACATGACCGGCGACTCGCGGGCCACCGTGGAGAACTCGCCGCACCTGGAGGCGCTGCGCGCCAAGGGCTTCGAGGTGCTGGTGCTGACCGACCCGATCGACGAGATGTGGGTCGAGTCCGTGCCCGGGTTCGAGGGCAAGCAGTTCCAGTCGATCGCCAAGGGCCAGGTCGACCTCGGCACCGACGAGGAGAAGGCCGAGGTCGAGCAGCGGCGCCAGGACTTCGCCGACCTGCTGGCCTGGATGACCGAGGCGCTGTCGGAGAAGGTCAAGGAGGTGCGGCTGTCCACCCGCCTGACCACCTCGCCCGCGTGCGTGGTCGGCGACGCCCACGACCTGACCCCGACCCTGGAGAAGATGTACCGGGCGATGGGGCAGGAGCTGCCGCCGGTCAAGCGCATCCTGGAGCTGAACCCCACGCACCCGCTGGTCGAGGGCCTGCACAAGGCGTTCGCCGAGCGCGAGGACCGCTCGGAGCTGGCCGGCACGGTGGAGCTGCTGCACGGCACCGCGCTGCTCGCCGAGGGCGGCGAGCTGGCCGACCCGGCCCGCTTCTCCCGGCTGCTCGCCGAGCACCTGCAGCGGACCCTGTGAGGCGGCGGCGGGGTGGCCGGGCCCGGTCCGGTCACCCCGCCGGGTAGCCTGGCCGACCGTGCCCCAGGTGTTCATCCAACCGTCCTACGGCCCCCCGTGGGTGCGGCGGTACTGGGCCGAGACCCTGGAGCGCACCGCGCCGTTCCGGGAGGCCGGGTACGCCGACCTGCTCGACCCCGCCGACCTGGAGCGGTTGACCGGGCTGCACCCGTCGGGGCGGGCCAGGTTCTGGGGAGCCACGGCCAAGCACGACCGGCGGATGGACACCGTCAGCACCGGTGACGTCGTGCTGCTCACCGGGCGCAAGCACGTGCTGGCGATCGGCGAGGTGGGGCACGCCCTGCGCAACCCCGCCTTCGCCCGCCGGCTGTGGCGCCCGGACCCGGGGAGGTGCCTGTGGAGCAACGTCTACAGCCTGCGCGAGTGCTGGTTCACCCACATCCCGTACGAGGAGATCTGGGCGCTGCCCGGGTTCAACGCGGGCGACAACTTCATGGGGTTGCGCTTCCTGTCGCCGGAGAAGGCGGCGGTGGTGCTGGAGCGCACGGCGGGGGAGCGGGTGCGGCCTGCGGGCGGGGCGGGGCCTGCGGCGGGCACCGGGGTGACCCGCTAGGCCAGGCGCCCGCTGCCCGTTCACTGCTCCGCACGTTCACCGCCCCGACCCACTGCCCGCCGGTCGCGCTGCCGCCCCTGCCGCGGTAGGGGGTGGTGATCGCGTCGGCCGGGGTTGGGGCGCGTCCCGCAACAGGTCGGTCGGCGAGCAGGGGGTTCCCGGCGATCTGCTCCTCACGGCCACCTGCCGCGCCGGGTCCGCTCGACCGCCCGCGGGGAACACCTTGTCGCCGGTGGCTCCACACGTACCCGTCCCGGGTGCCCCTGCTGACTGTTCACGAGCATGAACAGATGGCGCACACGTGAACGGAATGTTGCCGGAACGTAGTGGGCCGGTCAACGTTTCGTTGCCGGGGAGGGCGCGGGCGCGGCTTTGGTGGGGTAAGTCACAACGCTGTTTTTGTGAATTTTTTAAGCGTTCTGCGGGGTGCTCGCCCGGCGTCACCCACCCGTTCAGGGGAAGCTCCTCGGCGCCTCCGCGGACGGGCCGCGGTATTCCGGGCTGACCCGATTTCTGCGGGTTGCGCAGATCGGGTCACGTGGAATTCCCGTCGTCGGACCGGTCGCGGCGGTGTGCCCGGAGGCAGGGTTCGTGACCCATCGTCACGTGCACGGGACCTGACTTCCCGATCGGGGGTTGGTGTAGCACCACCTCGGTTGTGGGGTTGGTGCCATGCCCCGCGCCGGTTCCCTTCCCTAGCGTTGATGTCAGCTCATAGGAGGGGTTCATGCGGTCAAGGGTTTCGGGGGAGCGGCGGCTGCCCGAGGTCGGGTGCACGGGGGCTCCGCTGCTCCGGCTGGAAGGCGTGCGCAAGCAGTTCGGGGACGAGGTCGTGCTCGACCGGGTCGACCTGGAGGTGCCGGGCGGTGAGCTGGTCGGCGTGGTCGGGGGACCCGGCACGGGCAAGACCACGCTGATGGCGATCGCCGCCGGGCTGCTGCCGCCCGACGACGGTGTCCTGCGGCTGTTCGGCGAGGACCTGTGGGACGGTCCCGGGTTCGCGCGCGCCGGGGTCGCCCTGGTGCCCGACGAGGAGCCCGTGGCGGACCGGCGCTCGTGCCGGGACGTCCTGGTGTGCGCGGGGATGCGGCACGGGCTGCCGCGGTCGGTCGCCGAGCGCCGCGCCACGACGCTGCTGTCGGTGTGCGAGCTGGTGGACGTGGCGGACGTGCCCGTGTGGGAGTGCACGGCCGGTCAGCGCGTCCTGCTGCGGCTGGGCGCGGTGCTGGTGGGCGAGCCGCGGGTGCTGGTGCTGGACGACCCGTTCGCCGGGATCGACGCGTGGGCGTTCGGGGTCGTCCGCGCGGTGTTGAGGGAATTCGCCGCTACCGGGGGTGGGGTGCTGTGCGCTGTTCGGTCGTCCGAAAGGGTCGCCTCGTGGTGCGATCGCGTCGTCGAGCCCTTCCGGGAGCTTCCGTGCGCGTCCGACTCGAACAGCCGTTGACCGCCGAGGTGGACGCCGAGGGCAGGCTGATGCTGATCGTGCCGGGCACCGGCGCGTCGTTCCGGTTCGAGGCCGAGCACACCGGGATGTGGATCGCGCTGCGGCGGCACGGCGGGCGGCTGGACGAGGCTTCGCGGGCGCTGGCGCGGCGGTGGGACGTCGAGCTGAGCGCGGTGCGCGAGGACCTGGGGCGGTGGGTGTCCCACTTATGCGCCATCGGGCTCGCGCACCTCGACTGAGGTTCCCGCTGGGGGCCGCCGCACAAGGGGCGGCCGTCGGGAAGGGCGGCCGTCGGAAAGGGACGATCGCTGGGACGGCTGTCGTTGGGAAGGCGGTCGTTGGGACGGCGGTCGTTGGGACGGCGGTCGTTGGGACGGCTGTCGCTGGGACGGCGGTCGTCGGGAAGGCGGTCGTCGGGAAGGCTGTCGGAGGCGCGGTGACGGGACCGCGGGGCGGGTCGGCCACCACAGCGCCGACCCGGCCCGCGGTCCGGGGCAGGGGTCCCGGGGTCGAAACCCCGGGTCGGTGAGCCCCGGGTCAGCGAGCCCCGGACAGGCGGTCGGCGATCAGCGCGTTCACCGCCGCCGCGTGCTCGGTCAGGTAGAAGTGCCCGCCGGGGAACACCTCCAGCTCGAACCCGCCCTCGGTGTGCTGCTCCCAGGTCCGCGCCTCCTCCAGGGACACCTTGGGGTCCGCGTCCCCGATCAGCACCGTGATCGGCGTCCGCAACCGGGGACCGGGCGCGAACTCGTACGTCTCGACGGCCTGGTAGTCCGCCCGCAGCGCGGGCAGCACCATGCTCAGGATGTCCTGGTCCACCAACCGGAAGTCCGTACCGCCCAACGCCTGCAGCTCCGCCAGCAGCGCCTGGTCGCCCAGCAGGTGCAGCCGGTCGCCCCGGAAGGTCGTCGGCCCGCGCCGCGCCGAGGCGAACAGCCGGACCGGGGCCACGCCCCGCGCCTCCAGCCTGCGGGTGACCTCGAACGCCAGGGTCGCGCCCATGCTGTGCCCGAAGAACGCGAACGGCCGGTCGGTCCACGGCAGCAGCTCCGGCACCAGGTGCTCGGCCAGTTCCGTGATCGAGGGCACGGCCGGGTCGCCGCGGCGGTCCTGCCGCCCCGGGTACTGCACGGCCAGCACGTCGACCCCCGGCGCGTGCGCCTTCGCCAGCGGCACGAAGTAGGACGCCGAGCCGCCCGCGTGCGGGAAGCACACCAGGCGGACCGGGGCCTGCGCGGTGGGCTGGAACCGGCGCAGCCAGGGACCGGTGGTGGTCGGGGCGGTCACAGCGGGATGTTCCCGTGGTGGCCGCGGCCCGGCTGCGCGGCGGCCAGCGCCTCGGCCAGCCGGCGGCGGGTGCCGCGCGGCGCCACGACCTCGTCCACGACACCGAGCGCCATCGCCCGGTCCACGCCGCCCGCGATCCGCTGCTGCTCGGCGGTCAGGTCGGCCAGCAGCGCCGCCCGCTCCTCCTCGGGCACGGCGGCGAGCTTCTTGCGGTGCAGGATCTTCACCGCGGCCTCGGCGCCCATCACGGCCACCTCGGCGTCCGGCCAGGCGAACACCGCGCTGGCGCCGAGGGACCGGGAGTTCATCGCGATGTAGGCGCCGCCGTAGGACTTGCGGGTGATCAGGGTGACGCGCGGGACGACCGCCTCGGCGAAGGCGTGCAGCAGCTTCGCGCCGCGCCGCACCACGCCGCCCCACTCCTGGCCCACGCCGGGCAGGTAGCCGGGCACGTCCACCAGCACCACCAGCGGCACGCCGAAGGCGTCGCACATGCGCACGAACCGCGATGCCTTCTCCGCCGACAGCGAGTCCAGGCAGCCGCCCTTGCGCAGCGGGTTGTTCGCGATGACGCCGACCGTGCGCCTGGCCAGTCGGCCGAAGCCGACCACGACGTTGGGCGCCCACTTGGCCTGCAGCTCCTCGAACGTGCCCGGGTCGAGCACGTCCTGCACGAGCGGCTTGACGTCGTAGGCGCGCCGCGGTGACGGGGGCAGCCAGCTGCTCGGGTCGCGGTCGTCGTCGGCGGCCGCGAGGTCGAGCAGGCCGGGGCGGGTGAAGAAGTCCACCAGGTTGCGGGCCTTGCGCAGCGCCTCGTCCTCGGACGCCGTGGTCACGTGCACCACGCCGGACTTGCGGCCGTGCGCCTCGATGCCGCCCAGGCCCTCCATGTCGATCTGCTCGCCGGTGACGCTGCGGACGACCTCGGGACCGGTGACGAATACCCGGCCGCCCTCGGCCATCACGACGATGTCGGTCAGCGCGGGGCCGTACGCGGCGGCGCCCGCGGCCGGGCCGAGGATCACCGAGATCTGCGGCACCCGGCCGGAGGCGCGGGTCATCGCGGCGAACATCCGGCCGACGCCGTCCATGGACTCCACGCCGTCGGCGAGCTTCGCGCCGCCGGAGTGCCACAGGCCGACGACCGGCACCCGGTCGCGCACGGCGGCTTCGATGGCCTCCACGACGCGCTGGGCGCCGGACCAGCCCATGGCGCCGCCCATCATGGTGGCGTCGGTGCAGTAGGCCAGCACGGGAGAACCGTTGACGCGACCGCGCACCGCGCGGACCCCGCTGCCGTCCTGCTCGTGCAGGGGCACCAGGGACGCTGGGTCGAGCAGGTTCCCCAGCCGGACCATCGGGTCACGCGGGTCGAGCGGTTCGGGCGACTCGACCGACGCGTCGGCGGCCAGGACGGACATGCGCTCTCCTCGGCTGTGCGAGCGGGACGGTGTACCGAAAGTGCCGGTGCCGAGCACCGCTCGACAACCCCTAGTGCCCCCCTGGGCATTCCTCGGTTGCCCCCCTGCCCACCCCCGCAGGGGGTGGACGGGACGTGCGCGCGGGCACGAGGGTTCACCCGGCGGGAATTCCCGCCGGACCGGGAGCGAGCAGGAGGAGGGTGCGGT
Source organism: Saccharothrix syringae (assembly GCF_009498035.1). Classification (NCBI taxonomy): domain Bacteria; kingdom Bacillati; phylum Actinomycetota; class Actinomycetes; order Pseudonocardiales; family Pseudonocardiaceae; genus Saccharothrix; species Saccharothrix syringae. Next base: position 7,965,307 of record NZ_CP034550.1, on the reverse strand, counting down.
GCCCGCGGGACCGACCGCTCCACCGACTACCGGCTCAGGGGTGCGCCCCGGCGCCGGCCTCCGGGTCGGGCTCGGGGTCGGGCTCGGTGGTCGCGACGCCGTTCACGCGTGGTGCGGCGCCGTTCCCGGCCGGGGTGCCGTCCCCGCTCGGGGTGCCGTCCTCGGGCGTCGGCCCGACCCGCTCGGCGATCGCCCGCACGGCCGACAGCAGGTCGCCCGCGGTGGGCGCGGCGTCGGGGTCGAGCAGGTTCTGCACGGTCAGGCCGGTCATCACGGCCAGCAGGAACGAGCCCGCCGCCAGGCGCGTCGGGTGGTCGGGCGCCTCGTCGGGCAGGGCCAGCGCGCCCAGCGACGGGCGCGCGTGCTGGTAGGCGGTCGCCAGCTTCTCCCGCAGGTCGGGCATGCGCTCGGCCAGGGAGAACGCCTCGATGCCCGCCACCCACAGCGGCCGGTGGCTGCTGAAGGACTCCAGCACCCCGCTCCACATGGTCTCCAGGCGCCCGGCCGCGGTCTGGTCGGCGCCCGCGGCGGTCATGACCCGGTCCAGCTCGGCGCCCCACTCCTGGAACGCCTCCAGCAGCGCCGCGCTGAGCAGCGCCTCCTTGGACCCGAAGTGGTAGCCGATCGAGGCCAGGTTGGTGTTCGACGCGGCGACGATGTCCCGCGCCGTCGTGTTCGAGTACCCGCGTTCGTACAGGCATTTCCTGGCTCCGGCGAGGAGCTGTTCTCGATGGCCCACGTCGTGACCCTACCGGATCGGGACAGTGTTTTCATACAGTCGTCATATACAAGCGTATAGATCGGGTGTAGCGTCGTGCACATGACTCCAGCCCAACGTGCCGGGAAGCGGGAGTGGTGGGGGCTGGCCGTCCTCGTCCTCGTCACGCTCATCATCAGCATGGACATGACCGTGCTGTCCTACGCGCTGCCGCGCATCAGCGAAACGCTGCAGCCGTCCAGCAGCCAACTGCTGTGGATCACCGACATCTACGCGTTCGTGCTCGCGGGTCTGCTGATCCCGATGGGCACGCTCGGGGACCGCATCGGCCGCCGCAAGCTGCTGATCATCGGTGCGGCGGCCTTCGGCATCGCCTCGGCCGTCAGCGCCTACGCCGGCAGCGCCGAGATGCTGATCGCCTCGCGCGCGCTCATGGGCGCGGCGGGTGCGACGCTGATGCCGTCGACCATGTCGTTGATCCGCACCATGTTCCAGGACGAGCAGCAGCGGCGGGCCGCGATCGGCCTGTGGTCGGCCGGCTTCTCCGCGGGTGGCGCCATCGGCCTGCTGCTCGGCGGCGTGCTGCTCCAGACGTTCAACTGGGGCGTGGTGTTCCTGATCAACGTGCCGATCATGCTGGTGCTGGTGGTGGCGTCGCCGCTGCTGCTGCCGGAGTACCGCAACCCGCAGGCGGGCAGGTTCGACATCGTCAGCTCCATCCTGCTGTTCGCGAGCGTGCTGCCCGCGGTGTGGGGCATCAAGGAGTTCGCCGAGCAGGGCTTCGGCTGGCAGCCGCTGGCCGCGGTCGTGGTGGGGCTGCTGTTCCTGCCGCTGTTCATCGTGCGCCAGCGCGGCCTGGACGACCCGATGGTGGACGTGCGGCTGTTCGGCAAGGCCGCGTTCTCCGCCGCCCTGTTCACCAACGTGCTGGCGAACTTCGCGCTGGTCGGCTTCATGTTCTTCACCGCCCAGTACCTCCAGCTGGTGCTGGGGCTCGACCCGTTCGTGGCGGGCCTGTGGTCGCTGCCGCAGGCGTTCACCGCGGCGATCGGCGCGGCGGTGCTGGCCCCGGTGCTCACCCCGAAGCTGCGCCACGGCGGCGCGATCGCCGTCGGCCTGGTCATCGGCACCTGCGGCTTCCTGCTGATGTCGCAGGTGGGCGTCGAGAACGGCCTGTTCCAGGTCGTGGCGGGCCAGATGCTGGCCACCATGGGCATGGCGATGGCGCTCACGCTGACCGCCGAGCTCGTCGTCACCACCGCGCCGCAGGAGCGGGCGGGCGCCGCCGCGGGCCTGTCCGAGACCGGCAGCCAGTTCGGCAGCGCCCTGGGCGTGGCCGTGCTGGGCAGCGTCGGCGCGTTCGTGTACCGCTCGCAGCTGACCGACACCCCGCCCGCCGGGGTGCCCGCCGCCGCGCTGGACACCGCGCGGGAGACGCTCGGCGCGGCCATCGAGGCCGCCAAGGGGCTGTCCGAGGGCGCCGGGAACGCCCTGCGACTGGCCGCGAAGACCGCGTTCACCGACGAGCTGCACGTGGCGGCGTACACGGTGTCCGGCGTGCTGCTGCTCACCGCGGTGGTGGCGGTCGCGCTGCTGCGCCGGGTGCCCCGCCCGACCCCGCCGCCGCAGGGCGCGCCGGACGAGGCGGCCGACGCGGCCGACCCCGACCCCGTCCGCAGCGAGGAGAACAGCGGTCAGCAGAAGGCCGGGAGCACGGCCTGACGCCACCCGCGCGAACCCCACCCGGAGCCCGGTCGCACACCCCTGTGCGGCCGGGCTCCGGCGTTCGCGGGAAAAGAGGGGGCGGGTGGGGTTTTCCGTGGTCGGAGGGTGTTCCGGGGCAACCCGGGGCACCCCGTCCGCTAGGGGCCGGGTAAGGGCCCCCTAGGGGTTGGCCGCGGTGTCCGGATCTCCGTAGCGTCATCCTGGGAAAAACGGGTCGGGAATTCCCGACTGAGGTGTTGCGCGCTTCCGCGGTGATGCGGGAATTCCGGTGGAAAAGAGCCCCCGGTGTTCCCGCGCGAGCCCAGGACGTGCGCAAACCCCATCGTCGAGGACGACGCGGCGGGCGTGGCCCCGCCGGTCGGGCACAGGCACCTGATCGGTTTGACCGCGAAGTGGAACGGCCCCGGGAGGCGTGCGTGGGAAACGAGGAAAAGCTCCTGGCTTACCTGAAGCGGGCGACCGCGGACCTGCGTGAAGCACGCCGCAGGTTGCGCGAGGCCGAGCGCCGGGACAACGACCCGATCGCGGTCGTCGGCATCGGCTGCCGCTTCCCCGGCGGGGTCACCGACCCCGACGGGCTGTGGGAGCTGGTGGCCGGTGGCGTGGACGCGGTGACGCCGTTCCCCACCGACCGCGACTGGGACCTCGACGCCCTCTACGACCCCGACCCCGACCGGCGCGGCCACAGCTACACCCGCGAGGGCGGGTTCCTGCACGACGCGGCCGAGTTCGACGCCGCGTTCTTCGGCATCAGCCCGCGCGAGGCCGTGGCCATGGACCCGCAGCAGCGGCTGCTGCTGGAGGTGTCCTGGGAGGCGTTCGAGCACGCGGGCATCGACCCCACCTCGCTCAAGGGCAGCCGCACGGGCGTCTACGCCGGCCTGATGTACCACGAGTACTCGTCGCGCGTGCCCGTCGTGCCCGAGGAGCTGGAGGGCTTCATCGGCAACGGCAACGCGGGCAGCGTGTTCTCCGGCCGCGTCGCCTACGCCTTCGGGCTGGAGGGCCCGGCGGTCACCGTCGACACCGCCTGCTCCTCGTCGCTGGTCGCCCTGCACCTGGCCGTGCAGGCGCTGCGCCGCGGCGAGTGCTCGCTGGCGCTGGCCGGCGGCGTGACCGTGATGTCCTCGCCCGAGACGTTCGTGGACTTCTCCCGGCAGCGCGGCCTGTCCCCGGACGGCCGCTGCAAGCCGTTCGCCGAGGCCGCCGACGGCACCGGCTGGTCCGAGGGCGCCGCGGTGATCGTGGTCGAGCGGCTGTCCGACGCGCGCCGCAACGGCCACCGCGTGCTGGCCGTGGTCAAGGGCACCGCGGTCAACCAGGACGGCGCCTCCAGCGGCATGACCGCCCCGAACGGGCCGTCGCAGCAGCGGGTCATCCGCGCCGCGCTGGCCAACGCGGGCCTGTCCACCGAGCACGTCGACGTGGTCGAGGCGCACGGCACCGGCACCCGGCTGGGTGACCCGATCGAGGCGCAGGCCGTCATCGCCACCTACGGCCAGGACCGGGAGCACCCGCTGCTGCTGGGGTCGATCAAGTCCAACTTCGGCCACACCCAGGCCGCGGCCGGCGTCGCGGGCGTGATCAAGGCGATCATGGCCATGCGGCACGGGGTCGTGCCCAAGACCCTGCACGTGGACGCGCCCACCTCGCACGTGGACTGGAGCGCGGGCGCAGTCGTGCTGCCCACCGAGGCCGTGCCGTGGCCGGAGACCGGCCGCCCGCGCCGCGCGGCGGTGTCGTCGTTCGGCATCAGCGGCACCAACTCGCACGTGGTGCTGGAGCAGGCGCCGGCGGAGGAGCCCGAGGAGGCCGGGGAGCCCACCGGGGAGACCGCGCCGGTCGTCGAGACCGACGTGGTGCCGTGGCTGGTCACCGGCAAGACCCCGGAGGCGCTGGCCGCCCAGGTGCGGCGCCTGCGCGCGGTGGCCGGGGAGAACGCGCTCGACGTCGCCTACTCGCTGGCGACCTCCCGCGCCCACTTCGAGCACCGGCTCGCGGTCGTCGGCCGGACCGCCGACGAGCTGGCCGCCGGGCTGGCCGACGGCGCGCCGGGCGTGGTGCGCGGCGAGGTGAAGGCGGGTGCCACGGCGTTCCTGTTCACCGGTCAGGGTTCGCAGCGGGTGGGCATGGGCCGCGAGTTGCGGGCGGCGTTCCCGGTGTTCCGGGAGGTGTTCGACGAGGTGTGCGGGCACTTCGAGCTGCCGCTGGCGGACGTGGTGTTCGGTGATGACCAGGAGTTGTTGAACCAGACGGGTAACAGTCAGCCGGCGTTGTTCGCGTTCGAGGTGGCGTTGTTCCGGCTGCTGGAGTCCTGGGGGATCAAGCCGGACTTCGTCGCGGGTCACTCGATCGGTGAGATCGCGGCGGCGCACGTGGCCGGGGTGTTCTCGCTGGCGGATGCGTGCCGCTTGGTGGAGGCCCGGGGTCGGTTGATGCAGGCGCTGCCGGCCGGTGGTGCGATGCTCGCGGTGGAGGCCACCGAGGAAGAAGTCCTGCCGCTGCTGGACGCCCGGGTCGGGCTCGCGGCGGTCAATGGCCCGAATGCCGTGGTGGTCTCCGGTGACGCGGCCGCGGTGGACGAGATCGCGGTGAAGTTCGAGGGGCGGCGCACCAAGCGTTTGCGCGTGTCGCACGCGTTCCACTCGCCGCTGATGGAGCCGATGCTGGAGGACTTCCGGGCGGTCGTCTCGGGAATCGCCTTCCAGGCCCCGCAGACGGCCCTGGTGTCCACTGTGACCGGTCGGCCCGCGGGCGAGGAGATCGCCGCCGCCGACTACTGGGTGCGGCACGTGCGGCAGGCGGTGCGGTTCCACGACGGCGTGACGGCGTTGGCGCAGCAGGGCGTGACCCGGTTCCTGGAGGTCGGCCCGGACGGCGTGCTCACCGGCATGGCCGATGTGGACGGTGTGCGGGTGGCCACCCAGCGGCGTGACCGCGACGAGGTCGTGACGCTGACGACCGCGGTCGCGCAGGCGTTCGCGCACGGCGTGGCCGTGGACTGGGCCGCGTTCTTCGCCGGCCGCGGCGCGCGGCGGGTCGACCTGCCCACCTACGCCTTCCAGCACCGGCGCTACTGGCTGGAGTCCGCGGGCCCGGCGGGCGACGCCGGGTCGTTCGGCCTGCTGCCGGGTGGGCACCCGATGCTGTCCGCCGTGGTGGAGACGCCGACCACCGGCGGCGTCGTGCTGACCGGGCGGCTCGCGCACAACACCCACGGCTGGCTGGCCGACCACGCCGTGCACGGCACCGTGCTGGTGCCCGGCACCGGCCTGGTGGAGCTGGCCGTGCGCGCGGGCGACCAGGTCGGCTGCGACCTGCTGGAGGAGCTGACCCTGGAGGCGCCGCTGCTGCTGCCCGAGCAGGGCGCCCTGGCGCTGCGGGTGACCGCCGAGGGGCCGGACGCCTCCGGGCGGCGCGCGCTGGCCATCCACTCGCGCCCCGAGGGCGCGCACCCCGACGAGGAGTGGACCCGCCACGCGTCGGGCCTGCTCGGCACGGCCGGCGACGGCGAGCCCGAGCGCCTGGCCGCGTGGCCGCCCGAGGGCGCGGAGGCCGTGGACCTCGACGGGTTCTACGAGCGGCTGGCCGACGCCGGCTACGGCTACGGCGAGGTGTTCCGCGGCCTGCGGTCGCTGTGGAAGCGCGGCGAGGGCGAGCTGTTCGCCTCGGCCGCGCTGCCCGAGGCCGCGCACGCCGACGCGGCCCGCTTCGGCCTGCACCCCGCGCTGCTCGACGCCGCCCTGCACGCCAACCTGGCCGACGGCTCGGCCGAGCGCACCCCGCTGCCCTTCGCCTGGAACGGCGTGCGGCTGCACGCGACGGGCGCGACCGAGCTGCGCATCCACATCCGGCCCACCGGCCAGGACAAGCTCACCGTGGCGGTCGCCGACGGCCGCGGCGAGCCCGTGGCCACCATCGACGAGCTGGTCGCCCGCTCGGTGACCGCCGAGCAGCTCGGCGCGGCCAACCGCGGCCACCACGAGTCCCTGTTCCGGCTGCGCTGGACGCCCGCGGCGACCGGTGCCGCGCCGGTGCCCACCGGCGACGGCTGGGCGGTGCTCGGGCCGGACGCCGTGGTCGCCGCGACGCCGTACCCGGACCTGGCGGCGCTGCGCGCGGCCCTGGACGCGGGCGTCGCCGCGCCCGGGGTGGTGCTGGCGCCGGTCACGCCCAACGACCCCGCCGCGGTCACCGCGGGCGCGGTCGACGTGCCCGCCGAGGTCCGGTCGGCCACGCACGCCGCGCTGCGCCTGCTGACCGGCTGGCTCGCCGACGAGCGGCTGGCGGGTTCCCGCCTGGTCCTGGTCACCCGGGGCGCGGTGCCCACCGGTGACGGGGCCGGCCACGACCTGACCCGCGCGCCCCTGTGGGGCCTGCTGCGGGCCGCGCAGGCCGAGAACCCCGACCGGTTCACCGTCGTCGACGTCGAGCCGGGCAACGAGGACCTGCTGCCCGCCGCCATCGCCTCCGGCGAACCCGAGGTCGCCCTGCGCGGCGGCGGGGTGCTCGTGCCCCGGCTGCACCGCGTGGTGGTGGCCGAGGGCCAGGGCGCCCCGTGGCGCCCCGACGGCACCGTGCTGATCACCGGCGGCACCGGCGGCCTGGGCGGGCTGCTCGCCCGGCACCTGGTCACCGCGCACGGCGTCCGGCACCTGCTGCTCACCAGCCGCCGCGGCCCGGACGCGCCCGGCGCCGCCGAACTGGCCGCCGAGCTGGAGGCCGCGGGCGCCGACGTGGCCGTGGTCGCCTGCGACACCGCCGACGGCGAGGCGGTGGAGAAGCTGCTGGCCGGCGTGCCCGCCGCGCACCCGCTGACCGCCGTGGTGCACGCCGCGGGCGTGGCGGACAACGCCCTGCTGGCCGACCTCACCCCGGAGCAGGTCGACACCGTGCTGCGGGCCAAGGTCGACGCCGCCTGGCACCTGCACCGGCTCACCGGCGACCTGGCCGCGTTCGTGCTGTTCTCCTCCTCGGCGGCCGTGGTCGCCGGGGCCGGGCAGGCGAACTACGCCACCGCCAACGCCTTCCTGGACGCGCTCGCCGAGCACCGGCGCGCCGCGGGCCTGCCCGCCACCTCCCTGGCCTACGGGCTGTGGGCGGAGAGCAGCGGCATGGCCGGCCACCTGGACGAGGCCGACCTGCGCCGGATGGACCGGCTCGGGATGCCCGCGATGAGCCCCGCCGAGGGCCTGGCGCTGTTCGACGCCGCGCTCACCCTCGACGAGGCCGCGCTGGTGCCCGTGCGGGTGGACACCGCGGCCCTGCGCGCCCGCACCGACGCGCTGCCCCCGGTGCTGCGCGGCCTGGTCCGGGTCCCGTCCCGGCGCGCCGCCGCGGCCGCGACCGGCGCCGACGCGCGGCCCCTGGCCGACCGGCTCGCCGGGCTGCCCGCCGTGGAGCGCGAACAGCTCGTGCTGGACCTGGTGCGCACGCACGCCGCGGCCGTGCTCGGCCACGGCGGCGTGGACGAGGTCACGCCCACCAAGGCGTTCAAGGACCTCGGGTTCGACTCGCTGGCCGCCGTGGAGCTGCGCAACCTGCTCGGCACCGCGACCGGCCTGCGGCTGCCCGCCACGCTCGTGTTCGACCACCCGTCGCCGGACGTGCTGGCCAAGGCGCTGCTGGCGGAGCTGGTGGGCGAGGAGGACCAGGCGCGCGCCGTGCTCGCCGAGGTCGACCGGCTGGAGGCGGCGCTGGAGACCGTGGCGGGCGACGACGTCGCCCGGGTCACCGCGCGGCTGGAAGCGCTGCTGCGCACCTGGCACGACGTGCACGGCCGCGATGACGACGACGACCGCGACCTGGGCGCGGCCACCGACGAGGAACTCTTCGAAGTCCTCGACAACGAACTCGGCATCTGACCGGGGTCACCGGTCCCGACTGCCCCCGAGGACGGCCCTGAAGAATGGGTGGAACACCGATGTCGAACGACGACAAGCTCCGCGACTACCTCCGGCGGGCCACCGCCGACCTCCAGCAGGCCAAGCGGCGCGTGCGCGAGCTGGAGGCCAGGGAGTCCGAGCCCATCGCGATCGTGTCGATGGCCTGCCGCTACCCCGGCGGGGTGCGCTCGCCGGAGGACCTGTGGGAGCTGGTCGCGAACGGCGTGGACGCGATCTCCGGCTTCCCGGTCGACCGCGGCTGGGACGTGGAGGGCGTCTACGACCCCGAGCCGGGCAAGCCGGGCAAGAGCTACACCCGCGAGGGCGGCTTCCTGCACGACGTGGCCGAGTTCGACCCGGTGTTCTTCGGCATGAGCCCCCGCGAGGCGCTGGAGACCGACCCGCAGCAGCGGCTGCTGCTGGAGGTCACCTGGGAGGCATTCGAGCGCGCCGGCATCCCGCCCGCCGCGCTCAAGGGCACGGCCACCGGCGTGTTCACCGGCGTGATGCACCACGACTACGCCGACAGCACCACCTCCGGCAGCATCGCGTCCGGCCGGGTCGCCTACACCTTCGGCCTGGAGGGCCCGGCGGTCACCGTCGACACGGCCTGCTCGTCCTCGTCGGTCGCGCTGCACCTGGCCGCGCAGGCGCTGCGCAACGGCGAGTGCTCGCTGGCGCTGGCCGGCGGCGTGGCCGTGATGGCGACCCCGCAGCTGTTCGTCGAGTTCAGCAAGCAGCGCGCGCTGTCGCCCGACGGCCGCTGCCGCTCGTTCGGGCAGGGCGCCAACGGCGCCGCGTGGTCCGAGGGCGCCGGCGTGCTGGTGCTGGAGCGGCTGTCCGACGCCCGCCGCAACGGGCACCCGGTGCTCGCGGTCGTGCGCGGCTCGGCCATGAACCAGGACGGCGCGTCCAACGGCCTGACCGCGCCCAACGGCCCGTCGCAGCGGCGGGTCATCCAGCAGGCGCTGGCCAACGCGCGGCTGTCCCCGGCGCAGGTGGACGCGGTCGAGGCGCACGGCACCGGCACCGTGCTCGGCGACCCGATCGAGGCGCAGGCGCTGCTGGCCACCTACGGCCAGGACCGGGAGACCCCGCTGCTGCTGGGTTCCATCAAGTCCAACATCGGCCACCCGCAGGCCGCCGCGGGCGTGGCCGGCGTGATCAAGGTCGTCATGGCCATGCGCAACGGCGTGCTGCCGCGGACCCTGCACGCCGAGGAGCCCAGCGACCAGGTCGACTGGGACGCCGGGCGGGTCTCGCTGCTGACCGAGTCGGTGCCGTGGCCGGAGACCGGGCGTCCCCGGCGGGCCGGTGTGTCGTCGTTCGGCATCAGCGGCACCAACGTCCACACCATCATCGAGCAGGCACCCGCCGAGGAGCCCGCTGAGGCCGCCGAGCCGGTCGCGGAGTTCCCGGTTCGGCTGTGGCCGGTGTCCGGGCGCGGCGCGGACGACCTGGCCGCGCAGGCGGCCCGGCTGGCGGCGTTCGCGGCCGGCTCGTCGGCCCGCGACCTGGACCTGGCCTACTCGCTGGGCACCACGCGGGCCGCGCTGGAGCACCGGGCCGTGGTCGTCGGCGCCACCGGGGACGACCTGGTCGCCGGGCTGCGCGCGATCGCCGCGGGCACGCCGGCGCCGAACGTGGAGACCGGCGTCGAGGGCAGCGGCCTGACCGCGTTCCTGTTCACCGGGCAGGGTTCGCAGCGGGTCGGCATGGGCCGCGACCTGCGGGCGGCGTTCCCGGTGTTCCGGGAGGCGTTCGACGAGGCGTGCTCGTACTTCGACCTGCCGTTGCGCGAGGTCGTTTTCGGTGATGACCAGGAGTTGTTGAACCAGACGGGGTTCAGCCAGCCGGCGTTGTTCGCCTTCGAGGTGGCGTTGTTCCGGCTGCTGGAGTCGTGGGGTGTGAAGCCGGACTTCGTCGCCGGTCACTCGATCGGTGAGATCGCGGCGGCTCACGTGGCCGGGGTGTTCTCGTTGGAGGACGGTTGCAAGCTGGTGGCCGCGCGTGGTCGGTTGATGCAGGCGCTGCCCGCTGGTGGTGCGATGCTCGCGGTGGAGGCGACCGAAGAGGAAGTGCTGCCGTTCCTGAACGACCGGGTCGGGCTCGCGGCGGTGAACGGGCCCACGTCGGTGGTCGTGTCCGGTGACGCGGCGGCCGTGGACGAGGTGGCGGCGAAGCTGGAAGGCCGTCGTACCAAGCGGTTGCAGGTCTCGCACGCGTTCCACTCGCCGCTGATGGAGCCGATGCTGGCGGAGTTCCACGCGGTCGCCGCCGGGATCGCCTACCACGCCCCGCACACCCCCGTGGTGTCCAACGTGACCGGCGAGACCGCCGACGACCTCGGCTCGCCCGACTACTGGGTGCGGCACGTGCGGCAGGCCGTGCGGTTCCACGACGGCGTGCGGTTCCTCCAGTCGCGCGGCGTGACCCGGTTCCTGGAGGTCGGGCCCGAGGGCGTGCTGACCGGCATGGCCCAGGGCTTCCTCGACCCCGACACCACCGTGCTGGCCGCCACCCGCCGCAAGGACCGCGACGAGGTCACCGCGTTCGCCTGCGCGGTGGCCCGGCTGCACGCGCACGGCCTGGCGCCCGACTGGGCGGCCGTCCACCCCGGCGGCACGCGCGTCGAGCTGCCCACCCACGCGTTCCGCAAGCAGCGGTACTGGCTGGAGTCCGTCCCGGCCGCGCCCGCCGCCGAGGGCGAGGACGCCGAGTTCTGGCGCGCCGTGGAGAACGCGGACCTGGCCGACCTGCTCGGCGTCGACCGCGAGGACGTGGCCCGGGTGCTGCCCGCGCTGGCGTCGTGGCGGGCCCGGGGCCGCGAGCGGGCCACCCTGGACGCCTGGCGCTACCGCGTGGTGTGGCGGCCGACCGGCAGGCCCACCGGGGCGCTGCTGACCGGCACCTGGCTGCTGGTGGGCGCCGCCGACGAGCGCGCCGCCGCGGTCGCCGAGCGGCTGACCGCCCGCGGTGCCACCGTGACCACCCTCGACCCCGCCGGGTCCGGCCGCGAGGCGCTGGCCGCGCTGCTGCGCGAGCGGGCCGTGCCGGACCTGGCCGGCGTGCTGGCGCTGACCGCGCTGGACGAGCGCCCGCACCCGCTGCACCCGACCACCACCGCGGGCGTGGCGGCCACCGTCACCCTCGTGCAGGCGCTCGGCGACGCCGGCGTGTCCGCGCCCACCTGGGTGGTCACCGCCGGCGCGGTGGCCGTCGACCCGTTCGAGGTGCCCGCGTCCGCCGCCCAGGCGTCGGTGTGGGGCCTGGCCGGCGTGCTGGCCCTGGACCACCCGCTCACCTGGGGCGGCGCGGTCGACCTGCCCGCGGACTGGGACGGCGCGCTGCTGGAGCGGCTGTGCGACGTGCTCGCCGACGGCGCGGAGGACCAGGTCGCGGTGCGCCCGACCGGCGTGCTGGGCCGGCGGCTGGTGCACGCGCCGCTGACCGGCGCCGCCCGCCGCGACTGGGCGCCGCGCGGCACCGCGCTGGTCACCGGCGGCACCGGCGGCGTCGGCGCGCACGTGGCGCGCTGGCTGGCCGAGCGGGGCGCCCGGCACGTCGTGCTGACCTCTCGGCGGGGCCCGGACGCGCCCGGCGCGGCCGACCTCAAGGCCGAGCTGGAGGCCGCCGGCACCGAGGTGACGCTGGCCGCGTGCGACGTGGCCGACCGCGACTCGGTGGCCGCGCTGCTGGCGTCGCTGCCCGACGGGCCGCTGACCGTGGTGCACGCCGCGGGCGTGCTGCCCGACGAGGCGCACCTGGGCGACATCGCGCTGGCCGACTTCGTGGAGACCGGCCGGGCCAAGGTCGCGGGCGCGGAGCACCTGGACGAGCTGCTGGGCGACCGCGAGGTCGACGCGTTCGTGCTGTTCTCCTCCGGCGCGGCGGTGTGGGGCTCGGCCGGGCAGGCCGGCTACGGCGCGGCCAACGCCCACCTCGACGCCCTGGCCCACCGGCGCAGGCACCGCGGCGCCCCGGTCACCTCGGTGGCCTGGGGCACCTGGGGCGGCGGCGGCATGGTCGACGAGGAGGAGGTCGGCGAGCAGCTGCGCCGGCACGGCATCCCGCCCATGGCGCCGGAGCTGGCCGTGGGCGCGCTCCAGCAGGCGCTGGACCACGACGAGTCCCACCTGGTGGTGGCCGACATCGACTGGGCGCGGTTCGCGCCCACCTACTCCGCGGCGCGGCCCCGGCCGCTGCTGCACGCCCTGCCCGAGGTCCGCGACGTGCTCGACCTCGACCGCGGGGCCGCGAGCCCGACCCCGGCGGAGTCGGCGCTGGCCGACCGGCTGGCCACGCTGCCCGAGAGCGAGCAGCACCGCGCACTGCTGGACATCGTCCGGACCCACGTGGCCGCCGTGCTCGCCTACGCCGACGCCGCCGGGGTCGAACCGGGTCGCGCGTTCAAGGACCTCGGGTTCGACTCGCTGACCGCCGTGGAGCTGCGCAACCGGCTCGGCGAGGCCACCGGGGTGCGGCTGCCCGCGACCCTGGTGTTCGACCACCCGACGCCGGTGGCGCTGGCCAGGTTCCTGCGCGAGGAGCTGATCGGCTCCGCGGCCCCCGCCGAGGTCGAGGTCGTTGCCGCCCCGGTGGACGACGACCCGATCGTGATCGTGGCCATGTCGTGCCGCTACCCGGGCGGCGTGCGCTCCCCGGAGGACCTGTGGGAGCTGGTCGCGAACGGCGTGGACGCGATCTCCGACTTCCCGACCGACCGCGGCTGGGACGGCGCGGCGCTCTACGACGCCGACCCCGACCGGCCCGGCACCAGCTACGTGCACGAGGGCGGCTTCGTCCACGACGCGGGCGCGTTCGACGCGGCGTTCTTCGGCATCAGCCCGCGCGAGGCCACCGCGATGGACCCGCAGCAGCGGCTGGCGCTGGAGCTGTCCTGGGAGGCCGTGGAGCGCGCGGGCGTCGACCCGAAGGCGTTGCAGGGCAAGCGGGTCGGCGTGTTCCTGGGCACCGGCGGGCAGGACTACGCGGACCTGCTCGACCACGCGCCCGAGGAGGTCGAGGCGTACCTGGCCACGGCCACGTCCGCGGCGGTGCTGTCCGGCCGGGTGTCCTACACCTTCGGCTTCGAGGGCCCGGCGGTGTCGGTGGACACGGCCTGCTCGTCGTCGCTGGTCGCGCTGCACCTGGCGGCGCAGGCGCTGCGCAGCGGCGAGTGCTCGCTCGCGCTGGCCGGCGGCGTGCTGGTGATGGCCACGCCGACGCCGTTCATCGCCTTCTCCCGGCAGCGCGGCCTGGCGCCCGACGGCCGGTGCAAGCCGTTCTCCGACAGCGCCGACGGCACCGGCTGGGCCGAGGGCGCGGGCGTGCTGCTGCTGGAGCGGCTGTCCGACGCCCGCCGCCACGGCCACCCGGTGCTCGCGGTGGTCAAGGGCACCGCGGTCAACCAGGACGGCGCCTCCAACGGCCTGACCGCGCCCAACGGGCCGTCGCAGCAGCGGGTCATCCGCGCCGCGCTGGCCGGCGCGGGCCTGCGGCCCGCCGACGTGGACGCGGTCGAGGGGCACGGCACCGGCACCTCGCTGGGCGACCCGATCGAGGCGCAGGCGGTGCTGAAGACCTACGGCCAGGACCGCGAGACCCCGCTGCTGCTGGGCTCGATCAAGTCCAACATCGGCCACGCCCAGGCCGCCGCCGGCGTCGCGGGCGTGATCAAGTCGGTGCTCGCGCTGCGGCACGGGCTGCTGCCCAGGACGCTGCACGTCACCGAGCCCTCCTCGCACGTGGACTGGGCGGAGGGCCGGGTCGAGCTGCTGACCGAGGCGCGGCCGTGGCCGGCGCGCGAGACGCCCCGCCGCATCGGCGTGTCGTCGTTCGGCGTGAGCGGCACCAACGCGCACACGATCATCGAGGAGGCGCCCGCCGACGAACCCCCGCACGTCGAACCGGTGGCGGTGGCCACCGACGTGGTGGCGTGGCCGGTGTCCGCGCGGGGCGCGGCGGCGCTGCGCGAGCAGGCCGCGCGCCTGGTCGGGCGGGCCGCCGACGCGGAGCCGGTCGACGTGGGCCTCTCGCTGGGCACCACGCGGGCCGCGCTGGAGCACCGGGCCGTGGTCGTCGGGTCCTCGCGCGAGGAGCTGCTGGCCGGCGTGCGCGCGGTCGCCGCGGGCACGGCCGCGCCCGGCGTGGTGACCGGGGTCGCGGGCGGTGGCCTGACCGCGTTCCTGTTCACCGGTCAGGGTTCGCAGCGGGTGGGCATGGGGCGCGAGTTGCGGGTGGCGTTCCCGGTGTTCCGCGAGGTGTTCGACGAGGTGTGCGGGCACTTCGAGCTGCCGTTGGCGGACGTGGTGTTCGGTGATGACCAGGAGTTGTTGAACCAGACGGGTAACAGTCAGCCGGCGTTGTTCGCGTTCGAGGTGGCGTTGTTCCGGTTGCTGGAGTCGTGGGGTGTCCGGCCGGACTTCCTGGCGGGTCACTCGATCGGTGAGATCGCGGCGGCGCACGTGGCCGCGGTGTTCTCGCTGGCGGATGCGTGCCGTTTGGTGGAGGCCCGGGGCCGGTTGATGCAGGCGCTGCCGGCCGGTGGCGCGATGCTCGCCGTGGAGGCCACCGAGGAAGAAGTCCTGCCGTTCCTGAACGACCGGGTCGGCATCGCGGCGGTCAACGGGCCGAAGGCCGTGGTCGTCTCCGGTGACGCGGACGCGGTCGACGAGGTGGCGGCGAAGCTGGAAGGCCGTCGTACCAAGCGTTTGCGCGTGTCGCACGCGTTCCACTCGCCGCTGATGGAGCCGATGCTCGACGAGTTCCGCCGCGTCGCCGAGGGGGTGGCGTTCTCCGCGCCCGCCCTCCCGGTCGTGTCGAACGTGACCGGCGGGCTGGTCACCACCGAGCTGACCGCCGCCGACTACTGGGTGCGGCACGTGCGGCAGGCGGTGCGGTTCCACGACGGCGTGACGGCGTTGGCGCGGCAGGGCGTGACCCGGTTCCTGGAGGTCGGCCCGGACGGCGTGCTCACCGGCATGGCGGACGTGGACGGTGTGCGGGTGGCCACCCAGCGGCGCGACCGCGACGAGGTCACGGCGCTGACCACGGCCGTGGCGCGGGCGTTCGCGCACGGCGTCGAGGTGGACTGGGCGGCGTTCTTCGCCGGCCGCGGCGCGCGGCGGGTCGACCTGCCCACCTACGCCTTCCAGCACGAGCGCTACTGGATCGACCTGCCGGAGCCGGCCGCGGTCGCGGCGACCGGCCCGAGTGGCGCGGACGCCGCGTTCTGGGCCGCGGTGGAGCAGGGCGGCCTGGAGGAGCTGGCCGAGGACCTGTCGGTGGACGCCGGCGCGCTGGGCGAGGTGCTGCCCGCCCTGTCGTCGTGGCGCAACCGGCTGAACGAGGAGTCCACCGTGGACTCCTGGCGCTACCGCGTCGAGTGGCGGTCGGTGCCCGAGACGCCCGGCCTGCTGTCCGGCACCTGGCTCGTGGCGGTGCCCGCGGACGACCGCGCCGAACCGGTCGTCGCCGGCCTGGCCGCGCGCGGCGCGGACGTGGTGCGCGTGGTGGTCACCGAGCCCGACCGGGCCGCGGTCGCCGGTGCCGTGCGCGACGCGCTGGCCGGCACCACCCCGGACGGGGTGCTGTCCCTGCTGGCCCTGGACGAGCGGCCGCACCCGCTGTCGGTGGCGATGTCCACCGGGGTGGCCGCCTCCATCGCGCTGGTGCAGGGCCTGGACGACGCGGGCGTGACCGCGCCGCTGTGGTTCGCCACGGTGGGCGCGGTGGCCGTGGACCGGTTCGACCGGCCCGGCGACCTGCGGCAGACCGCGCTGTGGGGCATCGGCACGGTGCTGGGCCTGGACCGGCCGAACACCTGGGGCGGCGTGGTCGACCTGCCCGCCGAGCCCACCCTGCCCGACCAGCCCGGCCTGATGGCCGACGAGCGGGTGCTCGACCGGCTGGCCGGCGTGCTGCGCGGCGGTGACGAGGACCAGCTCGCGGTCCGGCTGTCCGGCGTCTTCGGCCGCCGGCTGGTGCGGGCGCCGGGGGCGCCGACCGGCGCCGGCTGGCAGCCGCGCGGCACCGTGCTGGTGACCGGTGGCACCGGTGGCGTGGGCGCGCACCTGGCCCGCTGGCTGGTGGCGGGCGGTGCCGACCGCGTGGTGCTGACCTCGCGGCGGGGCCCGGACGCGCCGGGCGCGGCGGAGCTGGTGGCCGAGCTGGGCGGCCGGGCCGAGGTCGTGGCCTGCGACGTGGCCGACCGGGACGCGCTCGCGGAGCTGCTGGGCTCGCTGCCCGACCTGCGGTCGGTGTTCCACGCGGCCGGTGTCATGCACCGCGAGTCCGGGATCGACGACGTGTCGCTGGCGGACTTCGCCGAGGTCGGGCACGCCAAGGTCGCCGGCGCGCTGTACCTGGACGAGCTGCTGGGCGAGCGGGAGCTGGACGCGTTCGTGGTGTTCTCCTCCGGCGCGGCCGTGTGGGGCTCGGGCGGCCAGCTCGGCTACGCCGGGGCGAACACGGTGGTCGACGCGCTGGTGCGGCACCGCCGGGCCCGCGACCTGGAGGGCACCTCGGTGGCCTGGGGCTCGTGGGGCGGCGGCGGCATGGCCGCGGGCGACGCCACCGGCCAGCTCGCCCGCCTCGGCCTGGGCCTGATGGACCCCAGGCTGGCGATCGCCGCGCTCCAGGGCGTGCTCGACCGGGGCGAGGCCCACGCGGTCGTCGCGGACGTGGACTGGGCGAAGTTCGCCCCGGCCTACGCCCTGGCCCGGCCGCGCCCGCTGCTCAACACCGTGCCCGAGGCGCGGGCCGCGCTGACCGAGGACACCGGGCCGGCCGAGACCGCCGACCCGACCGGCCTGGCCGCGCGGCTGGTGGGCCTGGACGAGGCCGACCAGCTCGCCCTGCTGCTGGAGCTGGTGCGCACGCAGGTCGCGATCGTGCTCGGGCACGCCGGTGCCGACGCGGTCGACCCGGAGCGGGCGTTCAACGAGTCCGGCTTCGACTCGCTCACGGCCGTGGAGCTGCGCAACGCGCTGGCCGCGGAGACCGGGCTGCGGCTGCCCGCGACCCTGGTCTTCGACCACCCCACCCCGGTCGTGCTGGCCGAGCAGCTGCGGCTGGAGCTCGCGCCCGCCGACGGCTCGCCGGTGCTCGACGACCTCGACCGGCTGGAGGCGGCGCTCGCCGGCGGCCTCGACGAGGACGTGCGCGCCGAGGTGGCCGACCGGCTCAAGGCCCTCCTGGCGCAGGCCGCCGACGGCGGTCCGCGCCAGGACGGCGAGGTCAGCGTCGCCGACCTGCTGGAGGGCGGCAGCGACGACGACCTCTTCCGGTTCATCGATGACAGGCTCGGCAACGCGTGAACGGGGATCCGATGTCCAACGAAGCCAAGCTCCGCGACTACCTGCGCCGGGTGACCGCCGACCTGCACGAGACCAGCCGGAAGCTGCGCGAGGTGCAGGAGCGGGCGGCCGAGCCCATCGCCGTGGTCGGCATGGGCTGCCGCTACCCCGGCGGGGTCGCCTCGCCGGACGACCTGTGGGAGCTGCTGCGCTCCGGCACCGACGCGATCTCGGACATGCCGACCGACCGCGGCTGGGACGTGGACGCGCTCTACCACCCCGACCCGGAGCACCCCGGCACCACCTACGTGCGGCGCGGCGGCTTCCTGCACGACGCGCCGCTGTTCGACCCCGGGTTCTTCGGCATCAGCCCGCGCGAGGCGGCCGAGATGGACCCGCAGCAGCGGGTGCTGCTGGAGACCGCGTGGGAGGCGCTGGAGCACGCCGGCATCGACCCGCAGGGCCTCAAGGGCACCCAGACCGGCGTGTACGCGGGCGTGGTCTACCACGACTACCCCAACAGCTTCGGCGCCGGCAGCCTGGTGTCCGGCCGGGTGGCCTACCACCTGGGCCTGGAGGGCCCCGCGCTGACCGTCGACACCGGCTGCTCGTCGTCGCTGGTGGCGATCCACCTGGCCGCGCAGGCGCTGCGCTCGGGCCAGGTGTCGCTGGCCCTGGCGGGCGGCGCCACGGTGATCTCCACGCCGGCCACGTTCCTGGAGTTCTCCCGGCAGCGGGCGCTGGCCGCCGACGGCCGGTGCAAGTCCTTCGCCGCCGCCGCAGACGGCGCGGGCTGGTCCGAGGGCGCCGGCGTGGTGGTGCTGGAGCGGCTGTCCGACGCGCTGCGCAACGGCCACGAGGTGCTGGCCGTGGTGCGCGGCTCGGCGGTCAACCAGGACGGCGCGTCCAACGGCATCACCGCGCCCAACGGGCCGTCGCAGCGCCGGGTCATCCGCGCCGCGCTGACCGACGCCGGCCTGCGGCCCGCCGACGTGGACGCGGTCGAGGCGCACGGCACCGGCACCCGGCTGGGCGACCCGATCGAGGCGCAGGCCGTGCTGGCCACCTACGGGCAGGACCGCGAGCAGCCGCTGTGGCTGGGCTCGCTCAAGTCCAACATCGGCCACTCGCAGGCCGCCGCCGGCGTCGCGGGCGTGATCAAGATGGTGCTGGCGCTGCGCCACGGCGTGCTGCCGCGCACCCTGCACGTGGACGCGCCGACCCCCGAGGTCGACTGGGCCCGCGGCGAGGTGGCGCTGCTGACCGACGAGGTGCCCTGGCCCGAGTCCGACCGGCCGCGGCGCGCGGGCGTGTCGTCGTTCGGCATCAGCGGCACCAACGCGCACGTGGTGCTGGAGCAGGCACCGGCCGCGGAACCCGTGGAGCGGGTGCCCGAGCCCGCCGGCGTGGTGCCGTGGGTGCTGTCCGGCCGCACCGCCGACGCGCTGCGGGCGCAGGCCGCGCGGCTGGTCGACCACCTCGCCGCCAACCCCGGGTACTCCGCGCGCGACCTGGGCTGGTCGCTGGCCACCACCCGGGCGGGCTTCGAGCACCGGGCCGTGGCGCTGGGCGCCGACCGCGACGCGCTGGCCGCCGGGGTGGCCGCGCTGGCCGCCGGCGACCCGTCGGGCGCGCTGGTCACCGGCGTGGCCGACGTGGCGGGCAAGACCGTGTTCGTCTACCCCGGCCAGGGCGCGCAGTGGGTGGGCATGGCCGCCGAGCTGCTGGACACCTCGCCGGTGTTCGCCGCGCGCATGGCCGAGTGCGCCGAGGCGCTGTCCGCGTTCGTGGACTGGGACCTGGTCGAGGTGGCGCGGGGCGCCGGGGGCGCGCCGTCGCTGGACCGGGTCGACGTGGTGCAGCCGGTGCTGTGGGCGGTCATGGTGTCGCTGACCGAGCTGTGGCGCCACCACGGCGTGGTGCCGGACGCGGTCGTGGGCCACTCGCAGGGCGAGATCGCCGCGGCCGTGGTGGGCGGCCACCTGTCGCTGCTCGACGGCGCCCGGGTGGTGGCGCTGCGCAGCCGCGCCATCCGCGAGCACCTGGCCGGGCACGGCGGCATGGTGTCGGTCGGCCTGTCCGCCGACGCGGTGCGGCCGCACCTGGAGCCGTGGGGCGAGCGCATCTCGGTCGCCGCGGTCAACGGCGCCGCCTCCGTCGTGGTCTCCGGCGAGCCGGGGGCGCTGGACGGGCTGGTGGCGGACCTGGTCGCGCGCGGCGTGCGCGCCAAGCGGGTGAACGTGGACTACGCCTCGCACTCCGCGCAGGTCGGCGCGATCGAGCAGCGGCTGCTCGACGACCTCGCGCCGGTCGGGCCGCGCGCGGGCGCGGTGCCGATGCTGTCGACGGTGACCGGCGAGTGGGTCGCCGACGCCGCGCTGGACGCCCGCTACTGGTACACCAACCTGCGCACCACGGTGGCGTTCGACCCGGCGATCCGCACCCTGGCCGAGCGCGGGCACGCGGCGTTCGTCGAGGTCAGCCCGCACCCGGTGCTGACCATGAGCGTGCAGGAGACGCTGGACGACCGCGAGCAGCCCACGGCCGTGGTCGGCACGCTGCGCCGCGACGAGGGCGGCCTGGCCCGCTTCACCCGCTCGCTGGCCGAGCTGCACGTGCGCGGCGGTGCCGCCGACCTCACCGCGCTGCTGCCCGGCGGCGCGGTGGTGCCGCTGCCCACCTACGCGTTCCGCCACCAGCACTTCTGGCTGGTCGAGCAGCCGCCCGCGGCGGCCGCCGACCCGGCCGACGCGGCGTTCTGGGCCGCGGTGGAGAACGGCGGCCTGGAGTCGCTGGCCGGCGACCTGGCAGTGGACGAGCAGGCGTTGCGGCAGGTGCTGCCCGCGCTGACCACGTGGCGGGCGCGGCTGCGCGAGGAGTCCGTCGTGGACTCGTGGCGCTACCGGGTCGAGTGGCGGCCGGTCGAGCCGGACGTGCCGGTGCTGTTCGCCGGTTCCTGGCTGCTGGTGGTGCCCGAGTCGATGCGCGACGACAAGCGGGTGACCGCCGTCGCCGACGGCTTCGCCGCGCGCGGCGCGGACGTGCTGCGGGTCGAGGTGGAGGAGCCGGACCGCGCGGCGATCGCGGAGCGGGTGCGCGCCACCCTGGGCGACACCGCTCCGGACGGCGTGCTGTCCCTGGTGGGCCTGGACGCCCGGCCGCACCCGCTGTTCCCGTCGCTGTCGCGCGGCGTCGCGGCCTCGGTGGTGCTGGTGCAGGGCCTGGCCGACGCGGGCGTGACCGCGCCGCTGTGGTTCGGCACCTCGGCGGGCGTGGCGGTGGACGACTTCGAGGAGGTCGCGGACCCGTACCAGGGCGCGCTGTGGGGCATCGGCACGGTGCTGGGCCTGGACCGGCCGAACACCTGGGGCGGCCTGGTCGACCTGCCGGTCGACGTGGACGACCTGGTGGTGGAGCGCCTGGTCGGCGTGCTGGACGCGGGGGAGGAGGACCAGGTCGCGCTGCGGCCCGCCGGGGTGCTGGCGCGGCGCCTGGTCCGCGCGCCCGCCGGCGTGGCCGAGGGCCGCTGGCAGCCGCGCGGCACCGTGCTGGTGACCGGCGGTACCGGTGGCGTGGGCGCGCACCTGGCCCGCTGGCTGGTGGCCGGTGGCGCCGACCGCGTGGTGCTGACCTCGCGGCGCGGCGCGGACGCGCCGGGCGCGGCGGAGCTGGTGGCCGAGCTGGGCGGCCGGGCCGAGGTCGTCGCGTGCGACGTGACCGACCGCGAGGCCCTGCGCGACCTGCTGGCAACCCTGCCGGACCTCACCTCGGTGTTCCACGCGGCGGGCACCATGCACCGCGAGTCCGGTTTGGACGGCGTGTCCGTCGCGGACTTCGCCGAGGTCGGGCACGCCAAGGTCGCCGGCGCGCTGAACCTGGACGAGCTGCTGGGCGCCCGCGAGCTGGACGCGTTCGTGGTGTTCTCCTCCGGCGCGGCCGTGTGGGGCTCGGGCGGGCAGACCGGCTACGCGGCGGCCAACGCCGCGGTCGACGGCGTGGTGCGGACCCGCCGGGCCCGCGGCCTGGCCGGCACCTCGGTGGCCTGGGGCTCCTGGGGTGGCGGCGGCATGGCCTCCGGCGAGGCGGGCGAGCACCTGGCCCGGCTCGGCGTGGGCGTGATGGAGCCGCGGCTGGCCGTGTCGGCGCTCCAGGGCGTGCTGGACCGCGGCGAGGCCCACGTGGTCGTCGCGGACCTGGACTGGGCGCGGTTCGCGCCCACCTACGCGCTGTCGCGCCGCCGCCCGCTGATCGACGCCATCCCCGAGGCGCGGGCCGCGCTGGAGCCCGCCGCCGCCGAGGACGACGGGGCCGGGCAGGACGAGCTGGCCGCGAAGCTGGCGGGCCTGCCCGACGGCGAGCGCCGCGCGCTGCTGCTCGACATCGTGCGCACGCACGTGGCCTCCGTGCTGGGCTACGCCGACGCGACCGCGGTCGAGCCGGGGCGGGCGTTCAAGGACCTGGGCTTCGACTCGGTGACCGCGGTGGAGCTGCGCAACGCGCTGGCCGGCGCGACCGGCGCGCGGCTGCCCGCGACCCTGGTCTTCGACCACCCGACGCCGGCCGCCCTGGTCGACCTGCTGCACGGCGAGCTGGTCGGGGACGGCGGCGCGCCCGCGGGCGGCGGTTCCCTGCTGGCCGAGCTGGACCGGCTGGAGGTCGCCGCGGCGAACCTGGGTGCCGCGGAGATCGAGGCGAGCCACATCACCACCCGGCTGCAGAACCTGCTGAGCCGGCTCAACCAGACCGTGACGGGTGACGCGCCCGTCGCCGTGGCCGAGAAGCTGGAGAGCGCGTCGGCCGACGACGTCTTCGACTTCATCGACCGCGAACTGGGCATGGCCTGAGCTTCGCCAGGCGCGTCACTCCCTACCGGCTTTTCCCGGCCAGGCTTTTCGGCACAGCAGACTTGGTGAGGCACTGAAATGGCGAACGAAGAGAAGCTCCTGGATTACCTCAAGAAGGTGACGGCCGACCTCCACCAGACGCGGCAGCGCCTGCGCGAGGCCGAGTCCGGCGAGCAGGAGCCGATCGCGATCGTCTCGATGGCGTGCCGCTACCCCGGCGGGGTGCGCTCGCCCGAGGACCTGTGGCGGCTGGTCGCGGAGGGCGGTGACGCGATCGGCGACTTCCCGACCGACCGCGGCTGGGACACCGACGCGCTGTTCGACCCCGACCCGGACCGCTCCGGGTCGAGCTACGTGCACCAGGGCGGCTTCGTGCACGACGTGGCCGACTTCGACGCCGCGTTCTTCGGCATCAGCCCGCGCGAGGCGCTGGCCATGGACCCGCAGCAGCGGATCGTGCTGGAGACCGCGTGGGAGGCCGTGGAGCGCGCGGGCATCAACCCGGACGCGCTGCGCGGCAAGCCCGTCGGCGTCTACGTCGGCTGCGGTGGCCAGGACTACTGGGACCGGCTGACCGACCTGCCCGAGGCCGTCGAGGCGTACATGAGCACCGGCAGCACCGCGGCGGTGATCTCCGGCCGGGTGTCCTACAGCCTGGGCCTGGAGGGACCCGCGCTCACGGTCAACACCGCGTGCTCCTCGGCCCTGGTGGCGATCCACCTGGCCGCCCAGGCGCTGCGCAAGCGGGAGTGCTCGCTGGCCATCGCTGGCGGCGTCACGGTCATGTCCACGCCGGGCGCGTTCGTCGCGTTCTCCCGGCAGCGGGGCCTGGCCCCGGACGGCCGCTGCAAGCCGTTCTCCGACGACGCCGACGGCACCGGCTGGGGCGAGGGCGTCGGCCTGATCATGCTGGAGCGGCTGTCCGACGCCCGCCGCAACGGGCACGAGGTGCTGGCCGTGGTGCGCGGCTCGGCGCTCAACCAGGACGGCGCGTCCAACGGCCTGACCGCGCCCAACGGCCCGTCCCAGCAGCGGGTGATCCTCCAGGCGCTGGCCAACGCCGGGCTGGCCTCCACCGAGGTCGACCTGGTCGAGGCGCACGGCACCGGCACCACCCTGGGCGACCCGATCGAGGCGCAGGCGCTGCTGGCCACCTACGGCCGCGAGCGCTCGGCCGACCACCCGCTGTGGCTGGGCTCGATCAAGTCCAACATCGGCCACGCCCAGGCCGCCGCGGCGGTCAGCGGCGTGATCAAGGCCGTCATGGCGATCCGGCACGGCGTGCTGCCCAAGTCGCTGCACGTGGGCACGCCCTCGTCGCACGTGGACTGGTCGGCCGGGCACATCGAGCTGCTGACCGAGGGCCGCCCGTGGCCCGAGCTGGACCGGCCCCGGCGCGCCGCGGTCTCGTCGTTCGGCGTGAGCGGCACCAACGGGCACATCATCCTGGAGCAGGCCGCGCCCGCCGACGCGCCCGCCGGAGGCACCGGCTGGCCCGAGGGCGCGCCCGTGCCGTGGCTGGTGTCCGGCCGCACCGCGGCGGGCCTGGCGGCCCAGGAGGAGCGGCTGGCCGCGGCGGTCGACGCGGGCGCGTCGGCGGTCGACGTGGCCGCCGCGCTGGCGACCACCCGGGCGTCGCTGGAGCACCGGGCCGTCGTGCTGGCCACCGACACCGCCGACGCGCTGGCGCAGCTGCGCGGGGACGGCGCGGCCGTGGTGCGCGGCGTGGCGGCCGGCGGCCGGTCCGCGTTCCTGTTCACCGGGCAGGGCTCGCAGCGGGTCGGCATGGGCCGCCGGCTGCACGCGGAGTTCCCGGTGTTCCGGGAGGCGTTCGACGGGATCTGCGGGCACTTCGACGCGCTGCTGGGCCGGTCGCTCGCGGGAATCGTGTTCGGCGAGGACCAGGAGCTGCTGAACCAGACCGCGTACAGCCAGCCCGCGCTGTTCGCGTTCGAGGTCTCGCTCTACCGCCTGCTGGAGTCGTGGGGCGTCAAGCCGGACTTCCTGGCCGGTCACTCGATCGGTGAGATCGCCGCCGCGCACGTGGCCGGGGTGTTCTCGCTGGAGGACGGCTGCAAGCTGGTGGCCGCGCGTGGGCGGCTGATGCAGGCGCTGCCCAGCGGTGGCGCGATGCTGGCCGTGCAGGCGACCGAGGACGAGGTCCTGCCGTTCCTGAACGACCGGGTCGGGCTCGCCGCGGTCAACGGGCCGACGTCCGTGGTGGTCTCGGGTGCCGCCGACGCGGTGGACGAGATCGCGGCAAAGCTGGAGGGCCGTCGCACCAAGCGGTTGGCGGTCTCGCACGCGTTCCACTCGCCGCTGATGGAGCCGATGCTCGACGAGTTCCGCGCGGTCGTCGCCGGGATCACCTTCTCCGCGCCCGAGCTGGCCGTGGTGTCCACCGTGACCGGCGCCCTGGCGACCGCCGCGGAGCTGGGCTCGGCCGACTACTGGGTGCGGCACGTCCGGCAGGCCGTGCGGTTCCACGACGGCGTGGTGTTCCTGGCCTCCCAGGGCGTCACGCGGTTCGTCGAGGTCGGGCCGGACGGCGTGCTCACCGGCATGGCGCAGGGCTCGGTCGAGTCCGCGGTGCTCGTGGCCACCCAGCGCCGCGACCGCGACGACGTGGCCGCGCTGGTCACCGGGCTGGCGCGGGCGCACGTCGCGGGCGTGCCGGTGGACTGGGCCGCGGTGTTCGCCGGCCGCGCCACCGACCGCGTGGAGCTGCCGACCTACGCGTTCCAGCGCGAGCGGTTCTGGATCGAGTCGACCTCGGCGGTCGGCGACGTGTCCTCGGCCGGCCTGGACGCCACCGACCACCCGCTGCTGGGCGCGGCGATGACCCTGGCGAACTCCGAGGGCGCGGTGTTCACCGGGCGGCTGTCGCTGCGGTCGCACCCGTGGCTGGGCGACCACCGGGTCGGCGGCGCGGTGTTCTTCCCCGGCACCGGCTTCGTGGAGCTGGCCGCCCGGGTCGGTGAGGACGTCGGCTGCGGCTCGGTCGACGAGCTGACCCTGGCCACCCCGCTGGTGCTGCCCGAGCAGGGCGCGGTGCAGCTCCAGGTGGTGGTCGGCACGCCCGACGCGACGGGCACGCGCCCGTTCGAGGTGTACTCCCGCGAGGAGGACGGCGGCGCCGACGCGCCGTGGACCCCGCACGCCACCGGCCGGCTCGCCGCCGGCCGCCCGCGCGCCGGGTTCGACCTGGCGCAGTGGCCGCCCGCGGGCGCCGAGGCGCTGGAGCTGGACGGGTTGTACGACCGGCTCGCCGAGGGCGGCCTGGACTACGGCCCCTCCTTCCGCGGCCTGCGCGCCGCGTGGCGGCGGGGCGACGAGCTGTTCGCCGAGGTGGCGCTGCCCGACGCGGCCGACGCCGAGCGCTTCGGCCTGCACCCGGCCGCCCTGGACGCCGCGCTGCACGCGCTGGGCCTGAGCGGCCTGGAGGAGCACCGCGGCCTGCCGTTCGCCTGGACCGGCGTGACCGTGCACGCGGCGGGCGCGGGCGCGCTGCGCGTGCGGCTGTCCCCGGCCGGCGCGGGCGGGGTGGCGGTCGAGGTGGCCGACCCGACCGGCGCCCCGGTGGCGACGGTGGCGTCGCTGGTCCTGCGGGCCACCGCCGACCAGCGCCCGACCGCCGGCCGCAGCCCGCTGCGCGTGCTCGGCTGGAAGCCGGTCGACGTGGCGGCGCTCGACCTGGTCGACGTGTCCTGGACCGAGTGGGACTCCCTGGGCGACGGCGACGTGCCCGCGGTCGTGGTGCTGCCCGTGGAGGGCGGCGAGGACCCGGCGTCGGTGCGCGCGCAGGTGCACCGGGTGCTGGGCGTGCTCCAGACCTGGCTGGCCGAGTCGCGGTTCGCGGCCTCGCGCCTGGTCGTGGTCACCGGGGGAGCGGTCGGCGGCGGCGACCTCGCGGGCGCGGCCGTCTGGGGCCTGGTGCGGTCCGCGCAGGCCGAGAACCCCGACCTGGTCACCCTGCTCGACGTCGAGGGCACCGACCTGACCCGGGCGCTGGCGGTCGCGCTGGCCTCCGGCGAGCCGCAGCTGGTCTGCCGCGGCGACTCGGTCACCGCCGCCCGGCTGGCCACCGCCGCCGACGGCGCGGAGCCGGTGGGCTTCGGCGACGGCGCGGTGCTGGTGACCGGCGCGACCGGTGCGCTGGGCCGGGTCGTGTCGCGGCACCTGGTGGTGGAGCGGGGTGTGCGGGACCTGCTGCTGCTCAGCCGTCGTGGTCCGGCGGCCGAGGGTGCGGCGGAGCTGGTGGCCGAGCTGGAGTCGGCCGGGGCGCGGGTGTCGCTGGTGGCGTGCGACGCGGCCGACCGCGACGCGTTGGCCGCGGTGCTCAACGACGTGGACGTGTCCGCGGTGGTGCACGTGGCGGGCGTCGTGGACGACGGCGTGGTCACCGCGCTGGACCCGGCCCGCGTCGACGCCGTGCTGCGACCCAAGGTCGACGCCGCCTGGAACCTGCACGAGCTGACCTCGGACTTGTCGGCGTTCGTCCTGTTCTCCTCGATGTCCGGCGTGCTGGGCGCGCCCGGCCAGGGCAACTACGCCGCCGCCAACGCCTACCTGGACGCCCTGGCCGCGCACCGCCGGGCCGCCGGGCTCCCCGCGACCTCGGTCGCCTGGGGCCTGTGGGACGTCGAGAGCGCCATGACCGGCACGCTCGACGCCGGCGACAAGGCCCGCATGTCCCGCAACGGCGTGCTGCCGCTGTCGGTCGAGGAGGGCATGGCCCTGTTCGACGCGGCGGTGTCCGCCGACGCGCCCGCCGTGGTCGCGGCCCGGCTGGACCTGCGCGCGCTGCGGGCGCTGGGCGACCACGCGCCCCTGGCGTTCGACGGCCTGGTCCGCCGCCCGGCCAGGCGCGCCGCCGCGGCGGGTGCGGCCGTGGCCGACACCTCCGAGCTGGCCCGGCGGCTGGCCGGGCTGTCCGCCGAGGAGCGGCACGCCGAGGTGCTCACCCTGGTGCGCGCCAGGGTCGCGGCCGTGCTCGGGCACGGCTCGCCGGACGCGGTCGACCCGGCCCGCGCGTTCTCCGACCTGGGCTTCGACTCGCTGACCGCGGTGGAGCTGCGCAACGGCCTCAACGCCGCGACCGGCCTGCGGCTGCCCGCGACGCTGGTGTTCGACTACCCGACACCGCTGGTGCTGGTCGAGCACCTGGTGACCGAGCTGTCCGGTGCCGCGGACGTGGTCGAAGCGGTCGTGGCGGCCAAGCGCGCCGACGACGACCCGATCGCGATCGTGGCCATGGCCTGCCGCTACCCCGGCGGGGTGCGGTCGCCGGAGGACCTGTGGCGGCTGCTGGCCGACGGCGGCGACGCCATCGGCGCGTTCCCGGTCGACCGCGGCTGGAACGTGGCGAGGCTGCACGACCCCGAGTCGCTGCGCCCCGACACCACCTACGTGGCCGAGGGCGGTTTCCTCGACGACGCCGCGCTGTTCGACCCCGGTTTCTTCGGCATCTCGCCGCGCGAGGCGGTGATCATGGACCCGCAGCAGCGGCTGCTGCTGGAGGCGTCCTGGGAGGCGTTCGAGCGCGGCGGCATCGACCCGGCCGCGCTGAAGGGCAGCCCGACCGGCGTGTTCGCGGGCGTGATGTACCACGACTACGTGACCGGCCACAGCTCCGGCGGCGTGGTGTCCGGCCGGGTGTCCTACACGTTCGGCTTCGAGGGCCCGGCGGTGTCGGTGGACACCGCGTGCTCCTCCTCCCTGGTGGCGATCCACCTGGCCGCGCAGGCGCTGCGCTCGGGGGAGTGCTCGCTGGCGCTGGCCGGCGGCGTGACCGTGATGGCCACGCCCGAGACGTTCGTGGAGTTCTCCCGCCAGCGCGGGCTGGCCCCGGACGGCCGCTGCAAGCCGTTCGCGGACGCCGCCGACGGCACCGGCTGGGGCGAGGGCGTGGGCGTGCTGGTGCTGGAGCGCCTGTCCGACGCGCGCCGCAACGGGCACCCGGTGCTGGCGCTGGTGCGCGGTTCGGCGGTCAACCAGGACGGCGCGTCGAACGGTTTGACGGCGCCGAACGGCCCGTCGCAGCAGCGGGTGATCCGGCAGGCCCTGGCCAACGCGGGCCTGCGCCCGTCCGACGTGGACCTGGTGGAGGCGCACGGCACGGGCACCCGCCTGGGCGACCCGATCGAGGCGCAGGCGCTGCTGGCCACCTACGGGCAGGACCGCGAGGAGCCGCTGTGGCTGGGCTCGATCAAGTCGAACCTGGGCCACACGCAGGCCGCCGCGGGCGTCGCGGGCGTGATCAAGGTCGTCATGGCGATGCGGCACGGCGTCATCCCCAGGACGCTGCACGTCGACGCGCCCTCCTCGCACGTGGACTGGGAGGCCGGGCACGTCGAGCTGGCCACCGAGGCCCGCGAGTGGCCGGGCACCGGGCGTCCCCGGCGGGCGGGCGTGTCCTCGTTCGGCATCAGTGGCACCAACTCGCACGTGGTGCTGGAGCAGGCGCCCGAGCGGGTCGAGCGGGCCGAGCCGGTCACCGTGACCGCCACCGCGCCGTGGGTGCTCTCCGCCCGCACCGAGGGCGCCCTCCCGGCGCAGGCGCGCAAGCTGCTGCCGCTGGTGGAGAGCGGGGTGGACGCGGGTGACCTGGCCTGGTCGCTGGCGACCCAGCGGTCCGGGCTGGAGCACCGCGCGGCCGTGGTCGGGGACACCCGCGACGAGCTGGTGGCCGGGCTGCGGGCGCTGGCCGACGGGGTCGCCTCGCCGGCGGTGGTGCGCGGGGTGGCCGGGCAGGGCAAGGTCGCGTTCCTGTTCACCGGTCAGGGTTCGCAGCGGGTCGGCATGGGGCGGGAGCTGTCGGCCGCCTACCCGGTGTTCCGGGCGGCGTTCGACGAGGTGTGCGCGCACTTCGACGCCCTGCTGGACCGGCCGCTGCGCGAGGTCGTGTTCGGTGACGACCAGGAGTTGTTGAACCAGACCGGGTTCAGCCAGCCGGCGCTGTTCGCCTTTGAGGTGGCGTTGTTCCGGTTGCTGGAGTCGTGGGGGATCAAGCCGGACTTCCTGGCCGGGCACTCCATCGGTGAGATCGCCGCCGCGCACGTGGCGGGCGTGTTCTCGTTGGAGGACGGCTGCAAGCTGGTCGCGGCGCGTGGTCGGCTGATGCAGGCGCTGCCGAGTGGTGGCGCGATGCTGGCCGTGCAGGCGACGGAAGAAGAGGTTCTGCCTTTCCTGAACGACCGGGTCGGGCTCGCGGCGGTCAACGGGCCGACGTCCGTGGTGCTGTCCGGTGACGCGGAGGCCGTCGACGAGGTGGCGGCGAAGCTGGAAGGCCGTCGTACCAAGCGTTTGCGCGTGTCGCACGCGTTCCACTCGCCGCTGATGGAGCCGATGCTCGACGAGTTCCGCGCGGTCGCGGCGGAGATCGAGTACCGGGTGCCGGCCGCGTCGGTCGTCTCCACCGTCACGGGCGTGCTCGCCGAGGGCGGCGACCTGGTGACCGCGGACTACTGGGTGCGGCACGTGCGGCAGGCCGTGCGGTTCGCCGACGCCGTGCGCGAGCTGGCCGGGCGCGGGGTGTCGCGGTTCGTCGAGGTCGGGCCGGACGGCGTGCTGACCGGCATGGCGCAGGAGTCGGTCGACTCGGCCGTGCTCGTCGCCGCGCAGCGCCGCGACCGCACCGAGACCGCCGCGCTGGCCACCGCGGTCGGCCGGGTGTTCGCCCACGGCCTCCCGCTCGACCCGGCCGCGTTCTTCGCCGGGCGCGGGGCGCGGCGGGTGGAGCTGCCGACCTACGCGTTCCAGCACGAGCGCTTCTGGATGGACGACCCGGCCGTGGTCGGGGAGCCGGTCGGCGCGGGCATGGACGCCACCGACCACCCGCTGCTGGGCGCGGTGCTCAAGCCGGCCGACTCCGAGGCCGCGGTGTTCACCGGCCGGGTGTCGCTGCGCACCCACCCGTGGCTGGCCGACCACCGCGTCGGCGGCGCGGTGCTGTTCCCCGGCACCGGCTTCGTGGAGCTGGCCGCCCGGGTCGGCGCGGACCTCGGCTGCGACGTGGTGGAGGAGCTGACCCTGGCGGCGCCGCTGGTGCTCCCGGAGCAGGGCGCGGTGCAGGTGCAGGTGACCGTCGCCGCGCCGGACGCGAGCGGCCGGCGGGCCGTGGCGGTGCACTCGCGCGACGACGCGGCCGGCGGCGAGCCGTGGACCGGCCACGCCACCGGCGTGCTGGTGCCGGGCGCGGTCGCGGGCGCGGCGCTCACCGAGTGGCCGCCCGCCGGGGCGGAGCCGATCGCCCTCGACGGCGTCTACGACGGCTTCGCCGGCGCGGGCCTGGGCTACGGCCCGGCGTTCCAGGGCCTCCAGGCGGCCTGGCGGCGCGGCGACGAGGTGTTCGCCGAGGTCGCGCTGCCCGAGGAGGTGGAGGTCGACGGGTTCGAGGTGCACCCGGCCCTGGTCGACGCGGCCCTGCACGCCATCGCGCTGGGCGACGGCGCCGGCCGGGAGGCCGCGCTGCCGTTCGCGTGGGGCGGGGTGCGCGTGCACGCCACGGGCGCCTCGGCGGTGCGGGTGCGGATCGCGCCCGCCGGCGGTGGCGTGCGGGTGGACCTGGCCGACCCGGCCGGTGCCCCGGTGCTGACCGCCGGGTCGCTGGTGCTGCGGCCGGTGGGCACCGGGCAGCCGGCGGTGCGCCGCGACCCGCTGTACCGGGTGGACTGGACCGCGCTGGAGGTCCCGGCGGCCGACCCGGTCGCCTGGGCGGACTGGGACTCGCTCGCCGACGGCGACGCGCCCGCGGTGGTCGTGCTGCCGGTGGAGGCGGGCACGGACCCGGCCGCGGTGCACGGCGAGCTGCACCGGGTGCTGGCCGTGCTCCAGACCTGGCTGGCCGAGGACCGCTTCGCCGCCTCGCACCTGGTCGTGGTGACCCGCGGCGCGGTGCCGGTGGGCGACGAGGGCGTGCCCGACCTGGTCGGCGCGGCCGTGTGGGGCCTGGTGCGGTCCGCGCAGGCCGAGAACCCCGACCTGTTCCTGCTGGTCGACCTGGGTCCCGACGACGAGCTGGACCGGGTGCTGGCGGGCGCGCTGGCCTCCGGTGAGCCCCAGGTGGCCTTCCGCGGCGGGGTCGCGCACGCGGCCCGCGCCGCGCGGATGGCCGGCGGTGGCGCGGTCGACCCCGGCTTCGGCGACGGCGCCGTGGTGGTGACCGGCGCGACCGGTGCGCTGGGCCGGGTCGTGTCGCGGCACCTGGTGGTGGAGCGGGGTGTGCGGGACCTGCTGCTGCTCAGCCGTCGTGGTCCGGCGGCCGAGGGTGCTGTCGAGCTGGTGGCCGAGCTGGAGTCGGCCGGGGCGCGGGTGTCGCTGGTGGCGTGTGACACCGCCGACCGCGACGCGTTGGCCGCGGTGCTGGCGGGCGTGGACGTGTCCGCGGTCGTGCACGTGGCCGGCGTGCTGGACGACGGCGTGGTCACCGCGCTCACCCCCGAGCGGGTGGACGCCGTGCTGCGGCCCAAGGTCGACGCCGCGTGGAACCTGCACCGGCTCACGTCCGACCTGACGGCGTTCGTGGTGTTCTCGTCCCTGTCCGGCGTGCTGGGCGCGCCCGGCCAGGGCAACTACGCCGCCGCCAACGCCTACCTGGACGCGCTCGCCGCGCACCGCCGGGCCGCCGGCCTGCCCGCCACCTCGATGGCGTGGGGCCTGTGGGGCCTGGACGACAGCGCGATGACCGCCGCGCTGGGCGCGGACGACCTGGCCCGCCTGTCGCGCGGCGGCGTGCTGCCGCTGACCGAGCGGGACGGCCTGGCGCTGTTCGACGCGGCGCTGGCCGCGGACCGGGCGCTGGTCGTGCCCGCCAGGCTCGACCCGGCGGGGCTGCGCGAGCAGGGCGACGCCCTGGCGCCGCTGCTGCGCGGGCTGGTCGGCCCGGTGCGCCGGTCCGCGGCGAGGGCCGTGGCCGCGGGCGGGCTCGGCGACCGGCTGGCCGCGCTGCCCGACGCCGAGGCGCGCGAGGCGGCGCTGGAGCTGGTCACCGGCCACATCGCGGCCGTGCTGGGCCACGCCACGTCCGCCGCGGTCGACCCGAACCGCGCGTTCTCCGACCTGGGTTTCGACTCGCTGACCGCGGTCGAGTTCCGCAACGCCCTGGGCACCGCCACCGGCCTGCGGCTGCCCGCGACCCTGGTGTTCGACCACCCGACGCCGCTGGCGCTGGCCGAGCACGTGCACCGCGAGCTGACCGGCTCCCGCGACGACGTCGTGGTGGCCGCGAAGACCGGTGCCCCGGTGGACGACGACCCGGTGGTCATCGTCGGCATGGCCTGCCGCTACCCCGGTGACGTGCGGTCGCCGGAGGACCTGTGGCGGCTGGTGGCCGAGGGCGGCGACGCGATCGGCGGGTTCCCGACCGACCGCGGCTGGGACGTCCGGCGCCTCTACGACCCCACCCGCACCCGGCCCGACACCACCTACGTGGACCGGGGCGGCTTCCTGCCCGACGCGGCCGAGTTCGACGCGGAGTTCTTCGGCGTCTCGCCGCGCGAGGCGGTGCTGCTCGACCCGCAGCAGCGGGTGCTGCTGGAGACGGTGTGGGAGGCGTTCGAGCGGGCGGGCATCGACCCGGCCTCGCTGCGCGGCAGCTCGACCGGCGTGTTCGCCGGCACGATGTACCACGACTACATCACCAGCCACAACGCGGGCAGCGTGGTGTCCGGCCGGGTCGCCTACACCTTCGGCCTGGAGGGACCGGCGGTCACCGTCGACACGGCGTGCTCGTCGTCGCTGGTGGCGCTGCACCTGGCGGCGCAGGCGCTGCGCTCCGGCGAGTGCGGCCTGGCGCTGGTCGGCGGTGTCACGGTGATGGCGACGCCCGAGACGTTCGTGGAGTTCAGCCGCCAGGGCGGGCTGTCGCCCGACGGGCGCTGCAAGTCGTTCTCCGAGGGCGCCGACGGCACCGGCTGGGGCGAGGGCGTGGGCGTGCTGGTGCTGGAGCGGCTGTCCGACGCGCGCCGCAACGGGCACGAGGTGCTGGCCGTGGTGCGGGGCTCGGCGGTGAACCAGGACGGCGCGTCGAACGGTTTGACCGCGCCGAACGGCCCGTCGCAGCAGCGGGTGATCCGGCAGGCGCTGGCGAACGCGGGCCTGCGCCCGTCCGACGTGGACGCGGTCGAGGCGCACGGCACCGGCACGACGCTGGGCGACCCGATCGAGGCGCAGGCGCTGCTGGCCACCTACGGGCAGGACCGCGACGAGCCGCTGTGGCTCGGGTCGATCAAGTCCAACATGGGCCACACGCAGGCCGCGGCCGGTGTCGCCGGTGTGATCAAGATGGTCATGGCGATGCGCAACGGCGTCCTGCCCAGGACGCTGCACGTGGACGAGCCGTCGCGGCACGTGGACTGGAGCGCGGGGCGGGTCTCGCTGCTGACCGAGTCGGTGCCGTGGCCGGAGACCGGGCGTCCCCGGCGGGCCGGTGTGTCGTCGTTCGGCATCAGCGGCACCAACGCGCACACGATCATCGAGCAGGCGCCCGACGCGCCGGCGGCCCCGGTGCCCCCGGGGTCCTCGGACGGGCCGGTGGCCCTGGTGGTGTCCGCGCGGTCCGCCGACGGCCTGCGGGCGCAGGCCGCGCGGGTGGCCGGGTTCCTGGCCGCCGGTGAGCACGACCCGGCGGGCGTGGCGCGGGTCGCCGCGACCGGGCGGTCCGCGCTGGAGCACCGGGCGGCGGTGGTCGGGTCCTCCCGCGAGGAGCTGCTGGCCGGGCTGCGCGACCTCGCCGACGACGTGGTGCGCAACGGCGCGGTGCGGGGCAGGGCGACGCCGGGCAAGCTGGCGTTCCTGTTCACCGGGCAGGGTTCGCAGCGGGTCGGCATGGGCCGCGAGCTGCGGGCGGCGTTCCCGGTGTTCCGGGAGGCGTTCGACGAGGCGTGCTCGTACTTCGACCTGCCGTTGCGCGAGGTCGTTTTTGGTGATGACCAGGAGTTGTTGAACCAGACGGGGTTCAGCCAGCCGGCGTTGTTCGCCTTCGAGGTGGCGTTGTTCCGGTTGCTGGAGTCCTGGGGTGTGAAGCCGGACTTCCTGGCGGGTCACTCGATTGGTGAGATCGCGGCGGCTCACGTGGCGGGCGTGTTCTCGTTGGAGGACGGTTGCAAGCTGGTGGCCGCGCGTGGTCGGTTGATGCAGGCGCTGCCGGCTGGTGGCGCGATGCTCGCGGTGGAGGCGACCGAGGACGAGGTGCTGCCGTTCCTGGACGACCGGGTCGGTCTGGCGGCGGTGAACGGGCCCACGGCCGTGGTCGTGTCGGGTGCGGCGGACGCGGTGGACGAGGTGGCGGCGAAGCTGGCAGGCCGTCGCACCAAGCGGTTGCAGGTCTCGCACGCGTTCCACTCGCCGCTGATGGAGCCGATGCTCGACGAGTTCCGCGCGGTCGCCGCGGGCATCGAGTACCGGGTGCCGCGGCTGCCGGTCGTGTCGACGGTGACCGGTGTGCTCGCCGAGGGCGGGGACCTGGTGACCGCGGACTACTGGGTGCGGCACGTGCGGCAGGCGGTGCGGTTCCACGACGGCGTGCGCGAGCTGGCCGGGCGCGGTGCCACGCGGTTCCTGGAGGTCGGCCCCGACGGCGTGCTCACCGGCATGGCGCAGGTGGACGGCACGCTGGTGGCCGCGCAGCGCAAGGGCCGCGACGAGGCGCCGACCGCGGTGCTCGCGGTGGCGCAGCTGCACGTGGCCGGCGCGGCCGTGGACTGGGCCGCGTTCTTCGCCGGCCGCGGCGCCGGGCGGGTGGACCTGCCGACCTACGCGTTCCAGCGGCGGCGGTACTGGATGGACGCCTCGACCGAGGCGGGCGACGTGTCCTCGGCGGGCCTGCGCGCGGACGGGCACCCGCTGCTGGTCGCCGCGACCACGCTGCCCGACACCGACGGCCTGCTGCTCACCGGTTCGCTGTCCCGGCACACCCACCCGTGGCTGCTCGACCACGACCTGGGCGGCGTGGTGGTGTTCCCCGGCTCCGGCCTGGTGGAACTGGCCCTGCGGGCCGGCGAGCGCGCCGGGTGCGGCGTGCTGGAGGAGCTGACCATCCACGCGCCGCTGCTGCTGCCCGAGGACGACGACGTGAGCGTGCAGGTCTCGGTGTCCGCGCCGGACGGCGCGGGCAACCGGGCGGTCGCGGTCTACGGCCGGGAGCGGGACGCCGACGACGACGCGCCGTGGACCAGGCACGCTGCGGGCGTGCTCGCCCGGGGTGACGGGGCGGCCGGCGTGGAGCTGACCGAGTGGCCGCCCGCCGGCGCGGTGGAGCTGGAGTTCGACGACCTGTACGAGCAGATGGCGGACGCGGGCCTGCACTACGGGCCGGTGTTCCAGGGCCTGCGCCGGGCCTGGCGGCGCGACGGCGAGCTGTTCGCCGAGGTCGTGCTGCCCGAGGACGCGGCGGCCGACGCCCGCCGGTTCGGGGTGCACCCGGCCGCGCTCGACGCCGCCGTGCAGGCCATCGGCCTGGACCGGGGCGCCGACGAGCCGCCGGCCGTGCCGTTCACCTGGAGCGGGGTCGCCCTGCACGCCGCGGGCGCGCCCGGGCTGCGGGTCCGGGTGGTGCGCGACGGCCGCGACGAGGCGTCGCTCGACCTGGCCGACCTCAACGGCCTGCCGGTGGCGACCGTGCGGTCGCTGTCGCTGCGGCCGTTCGCCGGTCAGCCCTCGCGGCGCGCGGACTCGCTCTACACCCCGGAGTGGGTGCCGGTCGCCGCGCCCGCCGCGCCGGTCACCGGCCGCTGGGCCCTGGTCGGCGCGGACGACCTGCGGATCGGCGCGGTGCTCAAGACCGCCGGGTACGCGGTCGAGGCGCACGCCGACCTCACCGCGCTCGGGCAGACCCTGGTCGACGGGGCCCCGGAGGTCGCGCTGGTCCAGGTCGCGCCCACCGGGGTGCTCGACGCGGCCACCGTGCACGCGATCGCGCACCGGGTGCTGGGCGTGGTGCGGACCTGGCTGGCCGAGGAGCGTTACGGCACGGCCAAGCTGGTCGTGCTGACCCGCGGCGCGCAGGACGGCGACGACCCGGCCTCGGCGGTCGCCTGGGGCCTGGTGCGGTCGGCGCAGTCGGAGAACCCGGACCGGGTCGTGCTGGTGGACCTGGACGGGCACGACGAGTCGGCGCAGGCGCTCGCGGCGGTGCTGGCGAGCGGCGAACCGCAGGTGGTCGTGCGGGAGGGCCGGGTGCGCGCGGCGCGGCTGGCCCGGGTGGGCGCGGTCGACGGCGCGCGGCCGGGCAGCGCGTTCGGCCCCGACGGCCGGGTGCTGGTCACCGGCGCCACCGGCGCGCTCGGCACCCTGGTGGCCCGCCACCTCGTCACCGGGCACGGCGTGCGCGACCTGCTGCTGGTCAGCAGGCGCGGCGCGGCGGCCGACGGCGCGGCGGAGCTGGTGGCCGAGCTGACCGGGCTGGGCGCGCGTGCCGAGGTGGCCGCGTGCGACGTGGCCGACCGGGACGCGGTGGCCGCGCTGCTGGCCGCCCACCCGGTGACCGCGGTCGTGCACACCGCGGGCGTCCTGGACGACGGCGTGCTGGCCTCGCTGACGCCCGAGCGGGTGGACGCCGTGCTGCGGCCCAAGGTCGACGCGGTGCTCAACCTGCACGAGCTGACGTCGGAGCTGACCGCGTTCGTGGTGTTCTCCTCCGCGGCCGGCCTGCTGGGCGGCGCGGGCCAGGCGAACTACGCGGCGGCCAACGCGTTCCTCGACGCCCTCGCGGCGCACCGCCGGGCGGCGGGCCTGCCCGCGCAGTCGCTGGCCTGGGGCCTGTGGGCCGCGGACAGCGCGATGACCGGCGGGCTCGGCGAGACCGGTCGGGGCCGCATGGCGCGCGGCGGCGTGCGGCCGCTGGCCGAGGCCGAGGGCCTGGCCCTGTTCGACGCGGCGTGCGCGCTGCCGGACGCCGTGGTGGCCCCGGTCGCGCTCGACCTCAAGGGCGCGGTCGTCGGCCAGGTGCCGCCGGTGCTCAACGGCCTGGTGCCCGCCGCGAGGCGGGTCGCCGGCGCGGGTGCCGCCCAGGACCCGGCCGCGCTGCGCCGCAGGTTGGCCGGCCTGGACGACGCGGGCCAGGACGAGGCGCTGCGGCTGCTGGTGCGCACCTCGGCCGCGTCCGTGCTCGGCTACGACGGGCCGGAGGCCGTGGAGGCGGACCGGGCGTTCCTGGAGCTGGGGCTGGACTCGCTGACCGCGGTGGAGCTGCGCAACGCGCTGGCCGCGGCGACCGGGCTGCGGCTGGCCACCACCGCGGTGTTCGACCACGACACGTCGGAGCGGCTGGCCGCGCACCTGCGCGCCGAGCTGGCCGCGGTGCCCGCCGAGGGCGCGCCGCGCGTCGAGGCGTCGCCGGTGGACACGCTCGGCGGGCTGTTCCGCCAGGCCGTGGTCGCCGGGCGGCCGGCGCAGGCGCTGGCCCTGATCACGGCGGCGGCGGACGTGCAGGACGCGTTCGACGACGCCGCCGGTGCCGGGGAGATCCCCGCGCCGACCGCGCTGACCCGCGGGCCCGGCGCGCCGACGCTGGTGTGCTTCGCCTCGCCGATGGCGCTGGGCGGGCCGCAGCAGTACGCCCGCTTCGCGGCCCGGTTCCGCGACGAGCTGGACGTGGTCGTGCTGCCCACGCCCGGCTTCAACGGCGGAGAGCTGCTGCCCGCCACGGCGGCGGCCGCGGTGGACTACTTCGCCGAGGCGATCCGCCCGATCGCCGAGCAGGGCCCGTACGCGGTGGCCGGCTACTCGTCCGGCGGCCTGTTCGCGCACGCCGCGGCCGGGCTGCTGGAGAGCCGGGGCCTGGCGCCCGCCGGTGTCGTGCTGCTGGACACCTACCCGACCACGGGCGCGACCACGACGCGGTTCTTCACCCACATGCTCGACGCGCTGCTGGCCCGCGAGTCGTCGTTCGGGGAGTTCAGCAGTGCCCGCCTGGCGGCCATGGGCCGGTACTCCAAGCTGCTCACCGAGTGCCCGGTCGAGCAGTTGGCGGCCCCGGTGCTGTTCGTGCGGCCGGAGGAGTCGATCGAGGGCGAAGAGGGCGACGGCTCGTGGCGCGCGGTGTGGCAGACCGCGCACCGGTTGGTGGAGGTGCCCGGCGACCACTTCACGATGATGGAGTCGATGGCCGACAGCACTTCGGTGGTCGTGCGCGAGTGGCTGCGCGGCCTGTAGGCGATCGCGGGGCCGGTGTGGTGCCGGTCCCGCTTCTTTCGAGGATGGGAAGTGGTGCGGATGGCTCCGACGCCGACCGCCAAGGGGACGGTCCCCTTCGGGCCGTACAAGACGTGGTACCGGGTCACCGGGGAGCTGGGGG
This sequence comes from Saccharothrix syringae, assembly GCF_009498035.1. Classification (NCBI taxonomy): domain Bacteria; kingdom Bacillati; phylum Actinomycetota; class Actinomycetes; order Pseudonocardiales; family Pseudonocardiaceae; genus Saccharothrix; species Saccharothrix syringae. The sequence continues at coordinate 7,926,542 of NZ_CP034550.1, read as the reverse complement.
AGGGCCGCCCGCCGGTGGTGGTCGTGCACGGCGGTCCCGGCAGCACGCACGACTACCTGCTGAGGCTGGCGGAGCTGGCGGAGGACGGGTGGCCGGTCGTGCACTACGACCAGCTGGGCAACGGCGGGTCGACGCACCTGCGTGACCGGGGGGCGGACTTCTGGACGCCGGAGCTGTTCCTCGACGAGCTGGAGAACCTGCTGGAGGCGTTGGACGTCGCCGACGAGTACGTGCTGTTCGGGCACTCGTGGGGTGGGGTCCTGGCGGCCGCCCACGCGGTTCGGCAGCCGGAGGGGTTGGTGGGGTTGGTGGTGGCCGACTCGCCGGCGTCCTACCCGTTGTGGATCGAGGAGCTGGCGGAGCTGCGGAAGACGTTGCCGCCGGGGGTGGACGAGCTGCTGCGTCGGCACGAGGCGGCGGGGACCACGGACAGCCGGGAGTACCTGGAGGCCAGTGGGGTGTTCTACCAGCGGCACGTGTGCCGGGTGCAGCCGTTGCCGAGGGATTTGACGGCGACGTTCATGGAGCTGTCGACGGATCCGACGGTGTACCGGGCGATGAACGGCCCCAACGAGTTCCACGTGGTGGGGACGCTCAAGGACTACTCGCTGGTTGACGAGCTGGCGTCGGTGCGGGTGCCGACGCTGGTGGTGCGGGGCGAGCACGACGAGATCACCCCGGCGGCGGCCGCGCCGTTCCACGAGCTGATCCCGGGCGCGCGGCTGGAGGTAGTGCCGGATGCCAGCCACCTGCCGCACCTGGAGAACCCGGACCGGTTCGACGCAGTGCTGGTGGAGTTCCTGAAGGGCCTGGCGTAAGACCCCCTTTCCACCCAATGTCAACATTCGACATCACCATCGGTGCAGGACTCGTCAGGAGCCACACAGGCGATGTCGAATGTTGACATTGCAGAAGACTTCACGTCGGCGTGGGCCGCGAGGGGCGGGGTGCTCGAAAGCCCCCAACTCGACGGCCTGGCTCGGTCCGGCTCGGCCCGGTCCGGCTCAGCCCGGCTTGCCTTGGCCTGGCCTCGCCTGGCCCGGCTCGGCTCGCCTTGGCCCGGCTCGGCTCAGCCCGGCCCGGCTCGGCCTGGCTCGGCTTGGCCCGGCCCGGCTCGGCGGCTCGGCCCGGCGGGGTGGCTCGGCAAGGCGACTGGAGGTCCCGGAAGGGTTGGCGCAGAGACCTTTCGGGTCCTTGTAGGTCCTTTCCGGAGGATTCGCGACCTCTAGCCTTGGCCTCAGCCCCGGCCCCGTCCGCTCCGGCCTCAGTCCCGGCCCCAGCCCCCAGCCCTCAGTCCCGGCCTCAGTCCCGGCCTCAGCCTTCAGCCCCGGCCCCTAGCCCCTAGCCCCCAGTCCCAGCCCCCAGGCCCAGTCCCAGTTCCGGCTTCAGCCCTCAGCCCCGGCCTCGGTCCTTCCGGCGCCCCGGCCCTTCCGGACCCTTGGCTCTCCCTGCCCCTTGGCTCCCCCTGACCCTCCTGCGGAAAGACTTCCGGGTCCTGCGAGACCCTCCGGGAAGCTTTCGGACTTCCGCCAGCAATGTCGAATGTTGACATTGCGGTCGGACGACAAAGAGGGGGAAGGGCTCCTAGGCCCTTCCCCCTCTTCTCGTGCTGTACCTGTATGGCTTCGCTTGCGCCGCCGCACGCCTCAGGCGGTCGGTTCGAGCATCCCGGACAGCGTGTTCCACAGCGTCTCGGGCGTGCGGAACGTCTCGGCGTTGAGCGCGTCGTCGCGGAAGCGCACCCCGTAGCCCTTCTCCAGCTCGGCGAGCAGGTCGACCATGGCCAGCGAGTCCAGGCCGACGTCGCGCAGTTCGACGTCTGCGGTCAGCTCCTCGCCCGCGTCGAGGAACGGCAGGTGCTTGCGCAGGGTCTCCTCGAACCGCTCTTCCCACATGATGACCGTGCCCCTTCCCGGACCACAATTCGCCGCTGAGATGTCGTCACGGTAGCACGGAAAAACTGTGGCAAAATAGCCACGGGGATCGCCGGCAAAACGTGCAGGGGTGAATTCAGGAGATTAGGGGTGGGCTAGGGGTGCTTGCCGGGTTGGCCCTCTGAGCTGCGCTGCTAGTCTTTCGGGGTCCGTGCGTTCGGTCCGGCGTCAACCAGTGAGGTGCACGAGAGCATGGGTCGAGAAGTATTCGCGCGCGCGCACGACCAGGTCGCGACACTGCACGAATTCCTGCTCGTCGGCGCGCGGCTGACGCCGGAGAAGGCGGCGGTCGTCGAATACGCCGAGGGCGAGTTCGGCACCATTTCCTTCCGGCAGCTGGAGCGCCGGGTGGCGGCGCTGGCGGCGCAGCTGGACGAGCTGGGCCTGGACATCGGCGACCGGGTGGTGCTGGAGTCCGACACCACCTCGTGGTCGATCACCGCGTTCCTGGCGTGCTCGTCGCTGGGCCTGACCTACATCCCGGTCAGCCCCGAAACCCCCGCGCAGCGGTTGCAGGCCATCGTCGAGGCCGTCGAGCCGGCGCTGCACCTGCAGGCGGCGAACGGTCGGCGTGAGGGCGTCGCCGAGAACGTCGGCCTGGCGCGCTTCGGGCCGGACGGCCTGGTGGTCGAGCGGGCACCCGCACCGCGCGTGCGCCACCGGCGCGAGGTCACCCCGACCGACGCCGCCTACATGATCTTCACCTCGGGCACCACCGGCCGCCCCAAGGGCGTGGTGATGAGCCACCGCGCGATCCTGGCGTTCTTCCGCGGCATGCTCGCGCACGGCATCGTCTCCGCCGAGGACCGGGTGGCGACCACCTCGCCGCTCCAGTTCGACTTCTCCCTGCTGGACATCGGCCTGGCGCTGGGCAGCGGCGCGGCCGTGGTGCCCGTGCCGCGCGACCTGCTGCGGTGGCCGCGCAAGCTGGTGCGGTTCCTGCACGACGCGCAGGTCACCCAGGTCAACGGCGTGCCGTCGATCTGGCGGCCGGTGCTGCGGCACGAGTCGGAGATGCTGGGCGAGCTGGGCGGCTCGATCCGGGGCGTGCTGTACTCCGGCGAGAAGTTCCCGATGCCCGAGCTGCGCGCGCTGCAGAACCTGCTGCCGGGCGTGCGGATCGTGAACTGCTTCGGCAGCACGGAGTCCGTGGCGTCGTCGTTCACCGACGTGCCGAACCCGCTGCCGGAGGACGTGGAGGAGCTGTCGATCGGCTTCGCCCACCCCGGCGCCGAGATGGTGCTGATCGACGAGGACGGGCAGCCGGTCGACGAGGTCGGCGGCGTGGGCCAGATCCACCTGCGCAGCGCCGCCCTGTTCACGTGCTACTGGGACGACCCGGAGGCCACCGGGCGCGCCCTGGTCCTCGACCCGCTGAACCCGCGGGCCGGCCAGGTGGTGTTCCGCACCGGCGACCTGGCGTGCCGGGGCGAGGGCGGCGAGCTGTACTTCAGCGGCCGGGCCGACTCGCTGGTCAAGATCCGCGGCAACCGCGTCGAGCTGGGCGAGGTCGAGCGGCGGGTGGCCGACTTCCCCGGCGTCGCGGCCGCCACGGCGCTGCTGGTGCCGGTGCCCGACCGCGACCCGGCGCTGGCCGCGTTCGTGGTGCTGGCCGCCGGCGTCGAGGGGCTCGACGAGCTGGAGCTGAAGGCGTTCTGCATGGAGGCCCTGCCGGACTACATGGTGCCGCAGGAGGTCCGCGTGCTGGACGAGCTGCCGACCACCCCGAACGGCAAGGTGGACCGGGCCGCCCTGCTGGCCAAGGCCGCCCGGGTCTGAGGCGTTCATGAGACCGACCCCCTGTCACCTCGTGGTGGCGGGGGGTCGGCTTCGCGCGCGGGAAGGCCCTGTCCCGCGTTACCCGGCGACCTGCCCGCTTCGACCTCCAGGACCGTGCAGTCGAGGAGTTCGCGCGCCGGCTTGGAGGCCAGGGTCCAGAGGATGGCGGGATCGGTGAAGGAGACGAGTTCGCGCTCAACGGGAACCGGCCGCCGCTGTGGTCCTGCGCGGTACCGGAAGCCCTCGACCCCTGGCACAGCAGCTTCCGCATGGCGCGGCGCTGGCGGTAGACGTGGATCCTGGCGAACTGCGGCTTGCCGCGTCCAGGCGCAACCGCCGCTCGGTCCCAGAGGACGCCCAGACTGTCCCGATCACCGAGGGTTTCGTCCGCATACGCGACCCCTGTCCCGCTCGGACGCTCCACCAGTTGCGGTTCCCCTACCGCCTCCTCGCTCCACATGGCCACGTAGGGGACGACTAGCTCCGCCCTGTCGCCATCCGCGCTGTCGAAGTCGAGCACGTCCAGTCCTCCCAAGGCTTGGATCTACGTGACGACTGTGTGCGAAGCACTACGCGCGGTACACGCGGTGTGTAGTCGTCCCTGCCAAGCCGTTTCACCAGCGGCTTCATGCCGCTAGCCACCTATTATAATAGGTAGGACAGCTGTGGTGATCAGTAAGCAGATCGGGTGAAGCTAACCTGATAGGTATGACAGGCTGCGGCTGAGAGGAGACCGACCAGGTGACCCGCTGGACCGGAACTCCTGCCTACGCCCAGATCGCGAACGACTACCGCACGAAGATCATCGACGGCACGTTGCCCGCCGGGGCCAAGCTGCCGTCCGAGTCCGAGTTGATGAGCCGGTACGGCGTCTCCCGGGTCGTCGCACGTCAAGCGATCGGTGTCTTGCGCAACGAAGGCTTGGTCGACAGCCACAGCGGCAAGGGCAGTTTCGTGCGCCCTCGACAGCGGGTCGAGCGGATGGCCCGCAACCGCTACCGAAGGCACAAGTCCACGGGCGAGTTCGCCGACGACGCGCGGCGCGCAGGCGCGACGACCGACATCGAGGCCGGCTCCGCGCGTGCCGCTGCCCCCTACGACATCGCAACCCGACTCAAGATCGCTCCGAACGCCCCAGTGATGAGGACCGGGTATCGCTTCCTCGCCAACGGCCGCCCCGTCCAGGTCTCCACGTCGTACGAACCGCTTGCGCTGACAGAGGGCACCGACGTGGAGCGTCCCGAAGAAGGCCCGCTGGCCGGTCGCGGGGTCATCAACCGCATGGATCGCATCGGCATCCGCGTAACCGAGGTCGTGGAGTCGGTCACCACCCGCGCCCCACTGCCCCGGGAGGTCGAGGCGCTGGACATCCCGCCGGGCGTGCACGTGTTCACCATCGAGCGGACGTTCCTCGCGGATGACCTACCGGTCGAGACGTGCGACATCGTCGTTCCGGGCGACCGCTACGGGCTGACCTACCGAATTCCTGTTGTGGATGAGTGACTGCGTCGCCGGACCACGTCCGGCCTACCCCGCCGGCCAGGGCGGCCGTGGTCTGAAACCACTGTGGACGAACCCCGCCCCCACACCCGGGGCGGGGTTCCGTCACGCCCGCAGAAAACCGAGCACCTCCTCGGTCTGCCCGGTGATGCTGTGCCCGACCCCGGGCAGCACCACCACGGTGGCGTGCGGCACGGCCCGGCGCACCCGCCGCGCGGTGCCGGCCGAGTCCAGCATGGCGTCCCGCTCGCCGACGATCACCAGGGTGGGCATCGCCAGCCGGCGCAGGACCTCGTCGGTGAGCAGGGGCAGCCGTTCCAGTCGGGGGCGGAAGTGGGTGAAGTGCAGCACCACCTGGTCCAGGAAGGGTGCGTCGGCGCCGATGCCCGCGATCGAACGCACGCCCCGCCGCAACCCCCGGTCGCCGAACGGGCGCAGCAGGACGGCCTTGACCAGCACCCCCACCTTCTGCCTGCCGATGCCGCCGGGGCACAGCAGCACCAGTCGGTCGACGCGCTCGGGGCGCCTGGTCGCGTAGTCCGCGGCGAGCAGGCCGCCCAGCGAGGCACCGACGACGGCCGCCCGGTCGACGCCCAGCGCGTCCAGCACCTCGTCCAGCCAGCGCGCGTGCGCGTCGGTGCCCAGGGGCGGGCGGGACGGGGCGCTCAGGCCCGGTTCGCCGATCAGGTCCACCGCACAGACCCGGAAGTGCCGCGACCACGCGGTGACATCGCCCATCCACATGGTCGTGTTGGCGCCCGACCCGTGCAGCAGCACCACGGGCGGCGCGTCCGGCGGCCCGGACACCACGACGAACGTCTCACCCTGCCCGGTCGCCACCCGCACCCGCTCGTGCGGGACGGGCCACCGGTCGAGCAGGTCGAGGTAGCGGCGCTTGATCTCGGCCTCGCCGGCCTCCGTGCGGTAGATGGCGCTTGGTGTCATAAACGCACCATACGACCCCACGACAGAGAACGATAGGGAATAATGGGGAAGGCCCCACCTCGGGAGGTGGGGCCTTCGTCAGGGATCAGACGCCCGCGACGGAGAAGATCCAGTCGCGGTAGACGGTGATGTTGGTGTAGGCGCACCAGTCGAAGCGGTTGCTCGTGGAGGACACGCCCACCTGGTAGTACCGGCCGTCGACCGGGCTGGTGGCCATCATCGGGCCGCCCGAGTCGCCGCCGGCCGAGATGCCGTCGACGCGGGTGGAGGAGATCGCCACGCCGCCCAGCCAGTCGAACGAGGAGACCGACTCGACCAGGGTGGTGGCCAGCTTCAGCACGGGGGACTGGCAAGCGCCCTCGTCGCCGAGGCAGGTGGCGCCCCAACCCCAGATCTGCACGGGCTGGTTCGCCGCCACGGCCGAGGGCGTGCCGAGTCTCGCGTACTCCCACCAGGTCGGCTGGGCCTGGTCGATGCGGACCAGGGCGATGTCGGCGGCCGGGTGGGTGACGACCTCGACGCCGGTCACCAGGGTGCCGCCGGAGTTCTGCTGGAGGCTGCCGATCCGGAAGGTGTAGGTGGCGGCGGTGTCGGACACGCAGTGCTGCGCGGTCAGCACCCAGGTCGGGGCGATGATGGTCGCCGAGCACCACGGCGTGCCGTTGTTGAACAGGCGCACGGCGAACGGCGCGTACGACGCCGGGCCGCCGTCGATGATGTCGGTCCCGACCGGGGGCGGTGCGACGGGCGCCGCGGACGCCGGGGTGGCCAGGGCTGCCGTCGAGAACAGCGCGGCGGCACCGACGAGCAGGGACAGGGCGCGTGGAATTCGCATTCAATCACCTTCGGCGAGAGGAATTCGGTGGGTTCACCGTGCTTCGAGCCTGTCGCGTCGCGGTGGTGCCCAGAACCGGCCGATGGTGGGGAGGCGGTCGACCGAAGTCGTACCGATTATTGCGGTCGGCTTCCACGTGCCGGGAAGGTGGTCCAGACCAGAGTGGGCCCACCTCGCTGCATCGGTTCAGATACTCTGATCAGCGCTGGTGGGGTCCATGTGAAGGATGATCCCAGGAGTGATCGTGAGCAATCGGTCACATGCACCGATTCGACGACCTTCGTCGGTTGTGCGCTCCGAACAGTGGGACGAGTGAGGTAGCACACGTGCGGGGGTGAAGATGTGCTCGCTCGATCATGGGACGGGATAAATGTGAATTGCCGCCAAACGCTAAACGGGGGGAGCCCGGTTGGGCTCCCCCCGTCGAACGCGTCGAATATGTCGAACGCGGCGGACTCAGGCCGGCTCGGCGGCCATCCGGGTCAGCGCGCCCCGGTCCACCTTCCGGTTCGAGTTGAGCGGGAAGTCGTCGACGTGGCGGTACTCGCGGGGGAGCATGCCCTTGGGCAGCACGTCCCGCAGCTCCTTCGACAGCAGCCGGGACGGGGTCGGGGTGCCCGTGTAGTAGACGACCAGCTCCAGGCCGGTGTCGGTGGGCCGGGTCACGGCCACCGCGTCCCGCACCTCCTCGCAGTTGCGCAGCGCGTGCTCGACCTCGGCCAGCTCCACCCGCCACCCCGCCAGCTGGACCTGGGAGTCCAGCCGCCCCAGGTAGACCAGGGTGCCGTCGGGGTGCTTGCGGACCCGGTCGCCCGTCCGGTACCAGCGGCGGTCGTCGAAGAGCAGGAACCTGCCCTCGTCGTCCGACCGGTCCAGGTAGCCGGCGGTCATCTGCGGGCCGGTGATGCACAGCTCGCCCTCGGTGTCCACGTGGCTGCCGTCCTCGGCCACCAGGACGTAGTCGTGGCCCTCGTGGACCTCCCCGATCGGGACCAGGCCGTTGAGGCACAGCGACGGGGTCGCCTCGGTCCAGCGGTGGCCGGTGATCGTGACGGTCAGCTCGGTCGGGCCGTAGATGTTCTCCAGGGTGGACGCCGGGGCGGCGGCCAGCCAGTCCTGCGCGTCGGCGGCGCGCAGGGCCTCGCCGGCGAAGAAGCTCCACCTCAGGCCCGGCATCGAGTTCGCCGACAGGCCGCCCATGCGGCGGACCAGGGTGATCGCCGACGGGGTGGAGAACCACACCGTCAGGCCCCGGTCCGCGACGAACGCGGGCAGGTCGCGGTAGGCCGCGCCCGGCACCGGGTGGGCCTGCGCGCCCGCGCCCCAGGCGCAGAACAGGTCGAACATGGCGCAGTCGAAGTTCAGGTCGAACGACTGGGAGAAGCGGTCGTCGCCGGTGAAGTCGTAGCGCTGCTCCAGGATCGAGAAGTAGTGGTCGGCGTTGGCGTGGGTGATGGGCACGCCCTTCGGCCTGCCCGTCGAGCCCGACGTGAACAGGACGTAGGCCAGGTCCTTGGGCGACACCGGGAGCGGCGCGTCCAACGGCCTGCCACCGGTCAGGCGCCGACCGGTCAAGAGCTCACCGGCCAACGGGGCCAGCACCGGCACGTCCACGCCGACCTGCGCCAGCGCGGCCACGCCCGCGGCGTCGGCCAGCACCGCCGACACACCGGACGCCTCCAGCATCCGCCGGGTGCGCTGGGCCGGGAACTCGGGGTGCAGCGGCACGGCCGTGGCGCCGGTGTAGAGCACGGCGAGCAGGCCCGCGTAGGACTCCAGGGTCTTGTCCGCCAGCACGCCGATCGCCCCGGGCGGCGCGTCCGAGGCGGTCAGCAGCGTGCCCGCCCAGGCCAGGGCCAGCTCGTGCAGCTCCTCGTAGCCGACGGTGCGGCCGTCCTCCAGGTGCAGCGCGGTGCCGCCGGGCGCCTGGGCCAGGCCGCGCAGGAAGCGGGAGTGCAGGACGGGTTCGTCGAAGGTCATGACGCTCTCCGGAGGGCGGGGCGCTTGTAGGGCTGCATCGCCAGCCGCGGGGTCGCCGCGACGACCTTGAAGTTGTTCGTGGTGCACGGCACCCGGCCGAACAGGGCGTCCTGGCCGGCCACGCACAGGCGGGTGACGCCGTTGGCGCGCAGGGAGCGCACGACCTCCGGCCAGCGGACGGGCCGGACCACGCCGTCGAGCAGGATCGCCCGGACGCCGGCCGCGGTGGTGCGGACCGTGCCGTCCTGGTCGGCGACCACCGGGGTGACGGGGTCGCGGAAGGCCAGCCCGGCGAACAGCTCCCGCTCGATCCGGTCGCGCAGGTCGGCGAAGGCGCTGACGTGCATGGGCGGGTCCATCTCGTACAGCGGCAGGCCGCCCGCCGCCTTCAGGCGCTTCTGCATCCACTCCAGCCTGTCCCGCTTGAGCGAGACCATGTAGAAGTCCTCGTCGACGTAGCAGGAGACCTCGTGCCAGTCGGCCAGCTCGTCCAGCACGGCCGACAGCTCGGCGGCCGGGGTGCGGGCGAACGACAGGGTGACCACGTCGCTGTGCCGCGACGCGAAGTACTCCGTCTCCACCCGGACCAGGTCGGCGGTCAGCCGGATGCCGTCCTCGGCGCTCAGCGCGCCGGAGTGGACGGCCGCGGCCTTGCCGCCGAAGCTCGCGCCCGTGCAGTACCGCGGTTCCAGGTCGAACTCGTGCTCCGCCCAGCGGGCCAGCGCCAGGCTGTTGACCAGGAACGCGACCTGCGCGGCCTCGGCGTAGTCGGAGGAGCTGCCGCGCAGCGCGGCGAACAGGTCGTAGCCCAGGACGTCGTCGGCGGTGGCCAGCAGCTCCCGGGCGAACGGGTTGACCAGCATGAACTTGGCCACGTCCGCGAAGCGCGTGGGACCCATGCCGGGGAACGCGACGGCGGTGCTCATCGCCCGCTCCCGGGTTCGGTGAACGCCCGCTCGATGACGGCCAGCGCGTCGGCCACGTGCGGCACGGTGGTCGGGTCGGCCGCCGCCATGGCCTCCTGCTGGAGCTCGGCGGTGTTGCCGTACAGGACGCTGGTGGCGGCGCGGAAGCGCAGCGCCCCCGGGTCGTCGCCGAAGTGCTCGCCCGCCAGCACGGCCACGCCGCGGGTCAGCAGGTGGTCCTGGAGGGACGCGCCGTCCACGACGCCGTGGCGGGCCAGTTGCGCGCGCAGCGGCTCGAAGTCCGGGTAGACGTAGAAGCCGCCGGTGGGCGGGCGGGACAGGGCACCGGACTTGACCACGATGTCCTGCACGGCCCGGGCCAGCGCGCCGTGCAGCCGGGCGTCGGCGTCGCGGCGGGCCACCAGCTCGGCGGGCTCGTCGAAGGCGTACTCCGCGACCTCCTGCAGGGGACCGGCGAGGGTGGACCACACCTCGCTGGCCACCGACGCCACGTCCTGGCGCATCGGCACCGCCGGGAAGCGCGCCGCGCCGATGCGCCAGCCGCCCAGGGCCAGGCTCTTGCTCAGGCCGGTGACCACGACCGTGCGGGACGGGGCGACCTCGGCCGGGCTCAGGTACTCGAAGCCCGGGTCGTGGACGAGGTCGCGGTAGATCTCGTCGGAGACCAGCAGCAGGTCCTCCTCCTCGGCCACCGCGCAGATGCGCCGGACCAGGTCGGGGGTCGCCGTGGTGCCGGTGGGGTTGTCCGGGGCCGTCAGGATGACGATCCTCGGGTTCGCGCCGCGGGCGCGGGCCGCGCGGACGGCCTCGCGCAGCGCGTCGGGGTCGGGCACGCCGCCGCACTCGGCCGGGATCGGGACCGGGATCACCTCCTTGCCCGCCTCCAGGGCCTGCGGTGCGTAGGTGACCCAGCACGGCGCGGGCAGCAGGACGTCACCGGGCACCACGAACTGCAACGCCATCAGCAGCGCCTTGCTGCCCGGCGCCACGATCACCTGCTCCGGGTCGGTGGGCAGGGCGCGGCGGCCGAAGTAGCCCGCGACCGCGCGCAGCACGCCGGGGTGGCCGGGTACGGGGCCGTAGGAGTTGCGGGACGCACCGGCGACCAGCCGCTCCACCAGGCCGGGGAACACGGGCAGGCGGGCCTCGCCGAACCCGAGGTGCACGATCCGCTCGCCCGCGGCCTGGCGCAGCGAGACCTGGTGGTCCAGCGCCAGGTTGGGCGAGATCTTCCGGATGACCACAGCGCGAACCTTTCGTCAGCCCCGGACCGGGGTCTTCGGCGCGGTGCCGGTGACCGCGGCCAGGATGTCCGCGGGCGTCGCGGGGTCGATCTCCAGCTCGTCGAGCCAGGACGCCTCCGCCGAGAACCGGGCGCGGAACGGGCGGCCGACCAGCTCGGGGTTGCGGGCCTGGGCCATGCGCAGCCGGAACCACCGGCCGTCCAGGTCCTCCTCCACGCCGTCGACCAGGACCTTGCCGGGCGTGGCCGACATGGACGGGCCGCGCACGGTCCGGGCCAGGCCGGGCAGCGTGCGGTAGGCCGCCTGGAAGATCTCCGCCGCGCGGGCCAGCGGCACCTTGAAGTACTCGCGGGGGCCGGTGTCGCGCTCGACGAACATGTAGTACGGCACCAGGCCGGCGGCCAGCTGGCCGCGCCACATCTCGGCCCACACCTTGGGGTCGTCGTTGACGTGCTTGATCAGCGGCGCCTGGCAGTACACGATCGCGCCGGTCGAGCGGATGCGCGAGAGCGCCAGCCGCGCCTGCGCGGTCTCCAGCTCGCGCGGGTGGCTGAAGTGCGCCATCACCGCCAGCGCCCGCCCGGACGCCACCACCTGCTCGAACAGCCGCAGCACGTCGTCGGCGTCGGTGTCGGTGGTGAACCGGTAGGGCCAGTAGGCCACCGACTTGGTGCCGATGCGGATGGTGCGCACGGTGTCCACCGACAGGATGGGCTCCAGGTGCGAGCGCAGCCGCTCGGTGCTCATGATCATCGGGTCGCCGCCGGTGACCAGCACGTCGGTCACGGCCGGGTGGTTGCGCAGGTAGCGCACGAGCTGCTCCGGGCCGGGCGCGGCGAACCGCAGGTCCGCGTCCCCGACGAACTGCGCCCAGCGGAAGCAGTAGGTGCAGTAGGCGTGGCACGTCTGCCCCTGCTGCGGGAAGTACAGCACCGTCTCGCGGTACTTGTGCTGCATGCCCGGCAGTTGCGTGCCCTCCAGGCTCGGCACGTTGAGCTGCATCTGCCCGGACGGGTGCGGGTTGAGCCCGGCGCGGATGCGGCCGACGGCCTCGCGCAGCTCCTTCTTCCGGCCGTCGCGCAGCAGCCCGGACAGCTCGCGCTCGTCGTCGTCGCTGAGCATGCCGCGCTGCGGGAACACCAGCTGGAAGATCGGGTCGTCCGGGATGCGGCCCCAGTCGACCAGGTGGGAGAGCACGTACTCGTTGACGCGGAACGGCAGCACCTGGGCGATGACCCGCACGCTGTCCAGCAGGTGCGCCGGCAGCGCGTAGCGGGCGGCGACCTCGTCCACGTGGTGGGGGCCGAACGAGCGGAAGCGGGGCGCCTCCGCGGCGGACAGCGGGGTGGACGACAGTGCGGACAGGGACATGCGCAAACACCTTCCGTTCCGGACATCCCAGGGATTGGTTTCGATTCGCAGGCCGGGAATGCGCACTCGACCGCCACCGCCGCCGGGTCGGCCGCGGTGCCCGGGAGAACGCGTCGAATGGCTGGGGAAGGTCAGCGGTGGCCCTGCTGTGCGACCCTAGTCCGGAAGAGCGCCGGCGAACCCCTAGTCGGGCCCCTGCGCCACCCCTCACCACACCCGGACCACCGGCCCGGAGGACCGGGGCCGGGGCCCCCGACGAGCCGGAACGCCGATCGGCGCCCCTCGTGACCGAGGTGGGGCCCCCGACCCCCGATAGGGGGAACGTAGGGGCGTTCCGGGGGTGTGGTCGGTTCGGTGCGCGTGATTAGGCTTCACCCGATCGTGCCGGGGCAGGCTTTTTCCCGCGACCATTCAGCCGAGCGGTCGTGAACCCGCTTCCGGGCAGACCTCAATGGGCGTGGAGCGCGCCGGTCCACCCGACCGGTGCACCCGGAGGAGAAGAACGAATGACAGCAACCCAGCAGGTGCGCACCTACCCGTTCAGCGAGGAGCCGGGGATCGACATCGATCCGCTCTACGGTGCGCTGCGGCGGGACGAGCCGGTCAGCCGGGTCCAGCTCCCCTACGGTGAACTGGCCTGGCTGGCGACCCGGTACGAGGACGTCAAGACCGTCCTGACGGACCCGCGGTTCAGCCGGGCGGCGGCGCAGGGCAAGGACCAGCCCCGCACGCGTGAGGAGATGACCTACGAGGGCATCATCGGGCTGGACCCGCCGGAGCACACCCGGCTGCGCAAGCTGGCCGGCAAGGCGCTGACCGCCCGCCGGGTCAACGAGATGCGCGAGGGCGCGGTCCGCATCGCCAACGAGTTCCTGGACGACATGGTCGCCAAGGGCTCGCCCGCCGACCTGGTCGAGCACTTCGCGCTGCCCTTCCCGATCACGGTGATCTGCGAGCTGCTGGGCGTGCCGTTCGAGGACCGCACCAAGTTCCGGGTCTGGACCGAGGGCCTGACCAGCACCGCCCAGCCGCTGATGTCGCTGGCCGAGGAGCTGTTCGGCTACATGGGCGCCCTGGTGGCGCAGCGCCGCGCGGAGCCCACCGACGACCTGCTCGGCGCGCTGGTCAAGGCCCGCGACAACGACGACGTGCTCACCGAGCAGGAGCTGCTGTCGATCGCCGGTGTCGGCCTGCTGCTGACCGGTTCGGAGACGGTGTCGACGCACATCCCGAACTTCGTCTACGCGCTGCTCAAGAGCCGCGAGCACTTCGAGCTGCTCAAGGCGCAGCCGGAGCTGATCCCGAACGCGGTGGAGGAGTTCCTGCGGCTGATCCCGCTCAACCCGGCGGCGATGTTCCCCCGCTACGCCACTGAAGACGTGCAGTTGAGCAACGTCGTGATCAAGGCGGGCGAGCCGGTGCTGGTGTCGTTGCCCGGCGCCAACCGCGACCCGGAGATCTTCCCCGAGGCGGAGAAGATCGACTTCCGGCGGGAGAACAACCCGCACGTGGCGTTCGGCCACGGCCCGCACCACTGCCTGGGCGCGCAGCTGGCCCGGATGGAGCTGCAGGTCGCGCTGGAGCTGATCGTGTCGCGGTTCCCGGACCTGGACCTGGCCGAGGGCGACGCGGGCGTGGAGTGGAAGAAGGGCCTGCTGGTGCGCGGCCCGAAGCTGCTGAAGGTGACCTGGTGAGCACCGCCGAGGCCACCTGGCGGGTCGCCGTCGACCGGCAGGCGTGCATCGGCACCGGTGTGTGTGCGGGCTCCGCGCCCGAGCAGATCGAGATCCGGGACGGCAAGGCGGCCGCCCTGCGCCCGGAGGTCGGCCCGAGCGACGCCCTGCTCGACGCCGCCGAGATGTGCCCCATGGCCGCCATCACCGTCACGGACGTGGCGACCGGGCGCGTGCTCGCACCCGAGGAGTAGTGAACCGGCCGGGGTGAGCCGGTCGGGGGCAGTCCCGACCGGCCCCCGGCACGGCGTGAGCCCCGGCCGTTCCCCGGTCGGCGCGGGCCCCGGCCGTCTTCCGCCGGGGGTGACCCCCGTCATCTCCCGTCCGGAGTGACCCCCCTGCCGTCCCGCGACCGCGCCGGTCGCGGGACGTGCCGTGTCCGAAGTTCGACCAGCGATCGACCAGCCCGACCAGTGGAGCGCGGATGAGCGAGCCCGAGAACGTCACGCCCCAGCCCGCCGACCCGAGCGCGCTGCGCGCGCGGCTGCTCGACCTGCCGGTGGCCGAGCAGGAACGCGTGCTGCTCGGCCTCGTGCACGAGCAGGTCGTCGCCGTGCTGAAGGCGGCCCTGCCCGACGCGCCCGACCGGGTGGAGCCGGGCAGGCCCTTCCGCGAGGTCGGCTTCGACTCGCTGGCGGCGGTCGAGCTGCACCGCAGGCTGACCCTGGTCACGGGGCTGGACCTGCCGGTGACGCTGGTGTTCGACCACCCCACGCCGCTGGCCGTGGCGCGGTTCGCGCGCGGCGAGCTGCTGGGCGAGCGCGCCACCAGGGCCGTCGCGGTGGCCAAGCCCGCGGGCGGCCGGTACGACGAGCCGATCGCGATCGTCGGCGTCGGCTGCCGCTACCCCGGCGGCAGCGACACCGCCGAGCGGCTGTGGGGCGTCGTGGCGGAGGGCCGTCACGTCATCTCCGACTTCCCGACCGACCGCGGCTGGGACCTGGACGCGCTGTTCGACCCGGACCCGGGCAAGCCCGGCAAGTCCTACGTCCGCAAGGGCGGCTTCCTCACCGAGGCCGCCCAGTTCGACGCGGACTTCTTCGGCATCAGCCCGCGCGAGGCGCTGGCGATGGACCCGCAGCAGCGGCTGGTGCTGGAGACCGCCTGGGAGGCGCTGGAGCACGCGGGCGTGGACCCGCTGGCGCTGCGCGGCAGCCAGACCGGTGTCTACATCGGTGTCGAGCCGCAGGAGTACGGCCCCCGGCTGCACCAGGCGCCCGAGGGGCTGGACGGCTACCTGCTGACCGGCAACGCGCCCAGCGTGGTGTCGGGCCGGCTGGCCTACTCGTTCGGGTTCGAGGGCCCCACGGTCTCGGTGGACACGGCGTGCTCGGGTTCGCTGGTGGCGCTGCACCTGGCGGTGCAGGCGCTGCGCGACGGCGAGTGCTCGATGGCGCTGGCCGGTGGTGTGGCGGTGATGGTGCACCCGGGCGCGTTCACCGCGTTCAGCACCCAGCGCGGCCTGGCGCCGGACGGCGTGTGCAAGCCGTTCGCGGCCGCCGCCGACGGCACCGGCTGGGCCGAGGGCGTCGGCGTGCTGGTGGTGGAGCGGCTCTCCGACGCGATCCGCCAGGGTCACCGGGTGCTCGGCGTGGTCAAGGGCACCGCGATCAACCAGGACGGCGCCTCCAACGGCCTGACCGCGCCCAGCGGCCCCTCGCAGCAGCGGGTGATCCGGCAGGCCCTGGCCAACGCCGGGCTGGAGCCGCACGAGGTCGACACGGTCGAGGCGCACGGCACCGGCACCCGCCTGGGCGACCCGATCGAGGCCCAGGCCATCCTCGCCACCTACGGGCAGGACCGCCCCGGGGACCGGCCGCTGTGGCTGGGCTCGATCAAGTCCAACATCGGCCACAGCCAGGCCGCCGCGGGCGTCGCGGGCGTCATCAAGCTCATGTACGCCATGCGCGACCGCGTGCTGCCGCGCACCCTGCACGTGGACGCGCCCACCCCGCACGTCAACTGGTCCTCGGGCCGGGTCGAGCTGCTGACCGAGGCCCGGCCGTGGGAGGCGTTCGACCGCCCGCGCCGCGGCGCGGTGTCGTCGTTCGGCGTGAGCGGCACCAACGCGCACGTGATCATCGAGGAGCCCGCGCCGTCGCTGGTCGGCGGTGGCGTGGACGAGGTGCCCGTGCCGGGCGCGCTGCCGCTGGTGGTGTCCGGCCGCAGCGAGGCCGCGCTGCGCGAGCAGGCCGCCCGCCTGGCGGAGTTCCTGGCCGGTGACGCCGACCTGGTCGACACCGCGCACGAGCTCGCCGGCCGCCGGGCCGCGCTGGAGCACCGCGCGGTGGTGTTCGCCGAGGACCGCGACGCGGCGCTGCGCGGCCTGGCCGCGCTGGCCGAGGGCGGCGAGGCGGCCAACCTGGTGCGCGGCGCCGCCGGTTCGGGCGAGCTGGCGTTCCTCTTCACCGGCCAGGGCAGCCAGCGACTGGCCATGGGCCGCGAGCTGTACGAGGCGTACCCGGTGTTCGCGCGGGCGCTCGACGCCGCGTGCGGCTACCTGGACCTGCAACTGCCGCACCCGCTCGGCGACGTGCTGTTCGCCGAGCCCGGTTCGGAGCTCGCCGCGCTGCTCGACCAGACCGCCTACGCGCAGAGCGCGCTGTTCGCCGTGGAGACCGCCCTGTTCCGGCTGGTGGAGTCCTGGGGCCTGCGCCCCGACCACCTGGCCGGCCACTCGCTGGGCGAGCTGACCGCCGCGCACGTCGCGGGCGTGCTGACCCTGGAGGACGCGGCCCTGCTGGTCGGCGCCCGGGGCCGGCTGATGCAGGCGCTGCCGACCGGCGGCGCGATGGTGTCCGTGCGCGCGGGCGAGGACGACGTGCTGCCGCTGCTGGCCGGCCGGGAGGCCGAGGTCGGCCTCGCGGCGGTCAACGGGCCGTCCGCCGTGGTGATCTCGGGCGTCGAGGACGCCGTGCTGGAGGTCGCCGAGGCGTTGGCGGCCAAGGGTTTCAAGACCAAGCGGCTGCGCGTGTCGCACGCGTTCCACTCGGTGCTGATGGAGCCGATGCTGGCCGAGTTCCGCCGGGTCGCCGAGGTGATGACCTACTCGCCGCCGCGGGTGCCGGTGATCTCGAACGTGACCGGCCTGCCCGCCACCACCGAGCAGCTGTGCTCCCCGGAGTACTGGGTGCGGCACGTCCGCGAGGCCGTGCGGTTCCGCGACGGCGTGCGCGAGCTGGCCGCGCGCGGCGTCACCACGTTCCTGGAGCTGGGCCCGGACGCGGTGCTGACCGCCATGGCCCAGGACTGCCTGGAGGAGGGCGACTTCGCGTTCGCCGCCCTGCTGCGCCGCGACCGCGACGAGGTGGCCGAGGTGCGCTCGGCGCTGGCCCTGGCGCACGTGCGCGGCGGGACGGCCCGGTGGACCTCGCTGCTGCCCGCCGGCAGCGGCAAGCGGGTGGACCTGCCGCCGTACGCGTTCCAGCGCAAGCGCTACTGGCTGGCCGGCGACGCCGGGCACGCCGACGCCGCCGACCTCGGCCAGCTCGCCGCCGACCACCCGCTGGTCGGCGCGGTAGTGGGCCTGGCGGGCGGTGAGGGTGTCGTGCTCACCGGCCGGGTGTCGCTGCGCACCCACCCGTGGCTGGCCGACCACACCATCTCCGGCACGGTCCTGCTGCCCGGCACCGCGTTCGTCGAACTGGCCGTGCGCGCCGGCGACCAGGTCGGCTGCGGCCTGCTGGAGGAGCTGGCGCTGGAGGCGCCGCTGGTGCTGCCCGAGCGCGGCGGCGTGGTGCTCCAGGTCGTCGTCGACGCGCCGGACGACGGGCAGCGCCGCACCGTCGCGATCTACTCCCGCCCGGAGAACGCCGCGGGTGACGCGGTGTGGACCCGGCACGCGGGCGGCGTGCTGTCCGCCGCGCCCGCACCGGCCGGCGACTCCCTGGAGGAGTGGCCGCCGGCCGGCACCACCCCCGTCGACGTCACCAACGTCTACGAGGAGCTGAACGCCCAGGGCTACGGCTACGGCCCGGTGTTCCAGGGCCTGCGCAAGGTGTGGCGGCGCGGCACCGGCCCGTCGGCCGAGGTCTACGCCGAGGTCGCGCTGCCCGAGGGCGCCGCGTCCGCCGCCGCGTCCTTCGGCCTGCACCCGGCGATCCTGGACGCCTCGCTGCACGCCATCGACGCCGCGGGCACCGCGCCCGGACCGGACGGCGAGGTGCGCATCCCGTTCGCCTGGAACGACGTGGTGCTGCACGCCTCGGGCGCGTCGGCGGTGCGGGTCCGGATCGCCCCGGCCGGCGCCGACGCGGTGTCGCTGACCATCACCGACCCGCTGGGCGCGCCCGTCGCCGCGGTCGGGTCGTTCGTCTCCCGCGCGGTGACCGCCGAGCAGCTGGAGGCCGCCCGGCGCGAGCACCACGAGTCGCTGTTCCGGCTGGAGTGGACCTCGCGGTCGGTGGCACCGGCCCGGATCGGCCGCGCCGCGGTGCTCGGCGACGCGGACCCGGCCCTGCCGGGCGTGGCCGCGTTCGCCGACCTGGACGCGTTGGGCGCGTCGCTGGCCGGTGGCGCGACCGTGCCCGACGTCGTGATCTTCTCCGTGCCCGGCGCGACCGGCGACGACGTGCCCGCTGCGGTGCGCGCGGTGCTGGGCTCGGTGCTGGCGCGGGTGCGCGCCTGGCTGGCCGACGAGCGGTTCGCCTCCTCGCGGCTGGCCGTGGTGACCCGGGGCGCGGTCGCCGCGGACCTGGCGCAGACCCCGGTGTGGGGCCTGGTGCGGGCCGCGCAGGCGGAGAACCCCGACCGGTTCACCCTGGTCGACCTGGACGGCGCGCCCGAGTCCGCGGCGCGGCTGCTGGACGCGGTGGCCACCGGGGAGCCGGAGCTGGCCGTGCGCGGCGGGCAGGTGAGCGTGCCGAGGCTGGCGCGCATCCCGGTCACCGAGGGCGCCGCGTCGCCGTGGGACGGCGCGGGCACGGTCCTGGTCACCGGTGGCACGGGCGGGCTGGGCGCGCTGGTGGCGCGGCACCTGGTGACCGCGCACGGGGTGCGCGGCCTGGTGCTGACCTCCCGCCGGGGCCTGGGCGCGCCGGGCGCGGCGGAGCTGCGCGACGAGCTGACCGGGCTGGGTGCCGCCGTCGAGGTGGTGGCCTGCGACGTGGCCGACCGCGACGCGGTGGCGGCGCTGCTGGACGGCATCGAGGACCTGACCGGTGTGGTGCACACCGCCGGTGTGGTCGCGGACGGCACGGTGGGCACGTTGACCGAGGAGCACCTGGACGCGGTGCTCAAGCCCAAGACCGATGCCGCGTGGCACCTGCACGAGCTGACGCGGGACCGCGAGCTGACCGCCTTCGTGCTGTACTCGTCGCTGGCCGCGCTGCTGGACAACCCCGGCCAGGGCAACTACGCCGCGGCCAACCTGTTCCTCAACGCGCTGGCCGAGCGCCGGCGTGCCGAGGGCCTGCCCGCGACCGCGCTGACCTGGGGCCTGTGGCTCGGGGACGGCGGCATGGGCTCGGTCCTCGACGCCGCCGCGCTCCAGCGCATCGAGCGCTCCGGCATGCCGGGCCTCACGCCCGGGGAGAACCTGGCGCTGTTCGACGGCGCCCTGACCACCGACGAGCCCGTGGTGGCCCCGGTGCGGGTCGACCTGGGCGCGCTGCGCGCCCGCGTGGACGGCGTGCCCGCGCTGCTGCGCGGCCTGGTCCCGGTCGCGGGCAGGCGCACCGCGGGCACGGCCAACGCCGCGTCCGGCGGCGCCACCCTGGCCTCGCGGCTGGCCGACCTGTCCGAGGCCGACCGCGACGCGCTGCTGCTGGACCTGGTCCGCACGCACGTGGCCGCGGTGCTGGGCCACGACAGCCCGGAGGCGATCGAGCCGAAGCGGGCGTTCAGCGAGATCGGGTTCGACTCGCTGGCCGCGGTGGAGCTGCGCAACCGGCTCAACGCCGCGACCGGCCTGCGGCTGCCCGCCACGCTGGTGTTCGACTACCCGACCCCGGCCGCGCTGGTCGGGCACGTCCGGGAGAAGGCGCTGGGCGCCGCGCCCGCCGCCGCCGCGCCCGCCCGCCGGGCCCCGGTCGCCGTGGCCGACCACGAGCCGATCGCGATCGTCGGCATGGCCTGCCGCTACCCGGGCGGGGTGACCACGCCCGAGGAGCTGTGGCGGCTGGTCGCGGAGGGCGTGGACGGCATCACGCGGTTCCCCGAGGACCGGGGTTGGGACGTGGCCGGGCTGTTCGACCCGGAGCCGGGCAAGCCGGGCAAGACCTACTCGGTCGAGGGCGGCTTCCTGCACGACGCGTTGGACTTCGACGCGGAGTTCTTCGGCATCAGCCCGCGCGAGGCGCAGGCGATGGACCCGCAGCAGCGCCTGCTGCTGGAGGTGTCGTGGGAGGCGCTGGAGCGGGCGGGCATCGACCCGACCTCGCTCAAGGGCAGCCCGACCGGCGTGTTCGCGGGCGTGATGTACCACGACTACGCGCTGCGGCTCAGCTCGATCCCCGAGGACCTGGCCGGGTACCTGGGCAACGGGTCGCTGGCGTCGGTGGCGTCGGGCCGCGTGTCCTACGTGCTCGGGCTGGAGGGCCCGGCGGTGTCGGTCGACACGGCGTGCTCGTCGTCGCTGGTGTCGATCCACCTCGCGGCGCAGGCGCTGCGCACGGGGGAGTGCTCGCTGGCCCTGGCCGGCGGCGTGACCGTCATGGCCACCCCCGACACGTTCCTGGACTTCAGCCTCCAGCGCGGCCTCGCGCTCGACGGCCGCTCGAAGTCCTTCTCCGCGAACGCCGACGGCACCGCGTGGTCGGAGGGCATCGGCATCCTGGTGCTGGAGCGGCTGTCCGACGCGCAGCGCAACGGCCACCACGTGCTCGCCGTGGTCCGCGGCTCCGCGATCAACCAGGACGGCGCGTCCAACGGCCTGACCGCGCCCAACGGCCCGTCGCAGCAGCGGGTGATCCGGCAGGCGCTGTCCATGGCCGGCCTGTCGCACACCGAGGTCGACGCGGTCGAGGCGCACGGCACCGGCACCCGCCTCGGCGACCCGATCGAGGCCCAGGCCCTGCTGGCCACCTACGGCCAGGACCGCGACGAACCGCTCTGGCTCGGCTCGATCAAGTCCAACATCGGCCACACCCAGGCCGCCGCCGGTGTCGCGGGCGTGATCAAGATGGTCATGGCCATGCGCAACGGCGTGCTGCCCAGGACGCTGCACGTCACCGAGCGCACCCCGCAGGTCGACTGGTCCGAGGGCAACGTCGAGCTGCTGACCGGCGAGGTGGTCTGGCCCGACCACGGCCGCCCCCGCCGCGCCGGCGTCTCCTCCTTCGGCATCTCGGGCACCAACGCGCACGTGATCGTCGAGCAGGGACCAGCCGCGGAGCCGGTGGCCGCCGGGGGCGAGGTGCCCGCGGTGGTGCCGTTCGCGCTGTCCGGCCGCACCGAGCGGGCCGTCCGCGACCAGGCCGGGCAGCTCGCCGCGCGGCTGGCCGCCGAACCGGACCTGCGCCCGGTGGACGTGGCGCACTCGCTGGTCACCACCCGCGCCGTGCTGGAGCACCGCGCGGTCGTGGTGGGCGACGACCGCGACCGGCTGCGGGCCGCCCTGGAGGCGCTGGCCGCCGGCGAGACCCCGGCCACTGCGGTGCTGGGCGCCGCCGGCGGGGCAGCGCGCACCGTCTTTGTGTTCCCCGGTCAGGGTTCGCAGTGGGCGGGCATGGCGGTGGAGCTGTTGGAGTCCTCGCCGGTCTTCGCCGAGCGCATGACCGAGTGCGCGGCGGCCCTTGAGTCCTACGTGGACTGGAAGCTGCTGGACGTGGTGCGCGGTGCGGAGGGCGCGCCGTCGCTGGAGCGCGTCGACGTGGTGCAGCCGGTGCTGTGGGCCGTCATGGTCTCGCTCGCCGCGCTCTGGCAGGCGCACGGCGTCCGCCCGGACGCGGTGATCGGTCACTCGCAGGGCGAGATCGCGGCGGCGGTCGTCGCCGGTGCGCTGTCGGTCCAGGACGGCGCGGCCGTGGTGGCGCTGCGCAGTCTCGCCATTGCCGAGGACCTGGCGGGCAAGGGCG
The DNA here is from genome assembly GCF_009498035.1 of Saccharothrix syringae. Lineage (NCBI taxonomy): Bacteria > Bacillati > Actinomycetota > Actinomycetes > Pseudonocardiales > Pseudonocardiaceae > Saccharothrix > Saccharothrix syringae. The sequence goes on along the minus strand of NZ_CP034550.1, from coordinate 7,904,280 downwards.
GCATGATGTCGGTCCTGCTGCCCGCCGACGAGGTGCGCGGCAGGCTGGTCGACGGCGTGTCGATCGCCACGATCAACGGCACCCGCTCGGTCGTCGTCTCCGGCGACCCGGAGGGGCTCGACGCGCTGGGCGCGGAGCTGTCGGCCGAGGGCGTGCGGGTCAAGCGGATCGCGGTGGACTACGCCTCGCACTCCGCGCACGTGGAGTCGATCCGCGAGCGCCTGCTTGAGGTGCTGTCGGGCATCAGCCCGCGCACCTCGGCCGTGCCGTTCTTCTCCACCGTCACCGGCGGTGTGCTCGACACCGCGGGCCTGGACGCCGAGTACTGGTACACCAACCTGCGCGAGACCGTGGACTTCGCGGGCGCGACCCGCGCGCTGCTGGCCGGCGGGCACTCGGTGTTCGTCGAGTGCAGCCCGCACCCGGTGCTCAACATGGGCATCCAGGAGACCGCCGAGGAGGCCGGCCGCGACGCGGTGGCCATCGGGTCGCTGCGCCGCGACGACGGCGGCCCCACCCGGGTCCTGCTGTCGCTGGGCGAGGCGTGGGCGCGCGGCGTCCCGGTCGACTGGGCGGGGCTGCTGGCCCCGGCCGCGCCGCGCCGGGTCGACCTGCCCACCTACGCGTTCCAGCGCCGCCGCTTCTGGCTCGACGCCACCACCGCGGGCCCCGGCGACGTCACCGCGGCCGGTCTCGGCGCGGCCGGGCACCCGCTGCTGGGCGCGGCCCTGACCACGGCCGAGGCGGACGGCGTGCTGTTCACCGGCCGCCTCGCGCTGGACACCCACCGCTGGCTGGCCGACCACGCCGCGTCCGGCACCACCCTGCTGCCCGGCACCGCGTTCGTGGAGCTGGCGATCCGGGCCGGCGACCAGGTCGGCTGCGACCGGGTCGAGGAGCTGACCCTGGAGGCGCCGCTGGTGCTGGCCGACCGCGCGGCCGTCGTGCTCCAGGTCGCGGTCGGCGCGCCGGACGACGCCGGGCGGCGCCCGGTGAGCGTGTACTCCCGGCCCGAGGACGCCGACGTGCCGTGGACGCGGCACGCCACCGGCTTCCTCGACCGGGCGCCCCGGGCCGAGGTTTCCGGCCTGGCCGAGTGGCCGCCCGCCGGCGCCACCCCGGTCGACGTGGACGCGCTGTACGACGAGCTGGCCGCGGGCGGCTACGCCTACGGGCCGGTGTTCCGCGGCGTGCGCGCCGCGTGGCGCTCGGGCGAGGAGGTCTTCGCCGAGGTGGCGCTGCCCGAGGGCACCGACGCCGAGGGCTTCGGCCTGCACCCGGCGCTGCTGGACGCCGCGCTGCACGCCTCCGGCACCCGCGAGGGCGGCGCCGACGAGGGCCTGATCGACCTGCCGTTCGCCTGGACGGGCGTGACGCTGCACGCGGCCGGCGCGACCGCGGTCCGCGTCAAGCTGGCCCCGGCCGGCGGCGACGCGGTCTCCCTCGTGCTGGCCGACCCGACCGGTGCGCCGGTCGCCACGGTCGACGCGCTGGTCACCCGCCCCATCTCGGCCAAGGCCCTGGCCGGCGGCACCGGTCCCGACTCGCTCTACCGGGTGGACTGGGTGCCCGCCGCGGCGGGCGCCGCGACCGGCGGCGTGACCGTGCTCGATGCCGGTGGCCTGGCCTCGCTGGCCGAGGTCCCGGAGTGGGTCGTGCTGCCGGTGGGGGCGGGCGACGACGCCCGGTCCGCGGTGGACGCGGTGCTGGCCGTGGTGCGGGACTGGCTGGCCGACGAGCGGTTCGCCGCCGCCCGCCTGGTGCTCACCACCACGGGCGCGGTGCCCGCCGGCGACGCCGCGGTCGACTCGGCCGTGGCCCCGGTGTGGGGCCTGGTGCGGGCCGCGCAGGCGGAGAACCCCGACCGGTTCGTGCTGCTCGACCTCGACGACCCGGCGGCCGACGTGCGGCCCGCGCTCGGCCTCGGCGAGCCCGAGGTCGCGGTGCGCGGCGGTGCGCTGCTGGTGCCCAGGCTCGCCCGGGTGACCGCGCAGGGCGACCCGGTCACCTGGGAGGGCACCGTCCTCGTCACCGGCGGCACGGGCGGCCTGGGCGCGCTGCTGGCCCGGCACCTGGTGACCGCGCACGGGGTGCGCGACCTCGTGCTGACCTCCCGCCGGGGCCTGGGCGCGCCGGGCGCGGTCGAGCTGCGCGACGAGCTGACCGGGCTGGGCGCGTCGGTGGACGTGGTGGCCTGCGACGTGGCCGACCGCGACGCGGTCGCCGAGGTGCTGGGCGGCATCCCGCACCTCGGCGCCGTGGTCCACACCGCCGGCCTGCTCGACGACGGCCTGGTGTCCTCGCTGACCACCGACCAGGTGGACGCGGTGTGGCGGCCCAAGGCCGACGGCGCCCGGCACCTGCACGAGCTGACCCGCGACCTCAAGGCGTTCGTGGTGTTCTCCTCGGCGGCCGGCGTGGTCGACGGCACCGGCCAGGGCAACTACGCGGCGGCCAACGTCTACGTGGACGCCCTGGTCCAGGCGCGGCGCGCCGAGGGCCTGCCGGGCGTGTCGCTGGCGTGGGGCTTCTGGGACCAGCGCAGCGGCATGACCGGTCACCTGTCCGAAGTGGACATCGCGCGCATGGCGCGCTCCGGCATCGTCGGCCTGCCCAGCGCCGAGGGCCTGGCGCTGTTCGACGCCGCCCTGGCCCTGGACGAGCCGCTGCTCGTGCCGATGAAGCTCGACCTGGCCGCGCTGCGCTCGCGCGGCGACGAGCTGCCCGCGCTGTTCCGCGGCCTGGTCCGGCCCGCCCGCCGGACCGCCGGTGCCGCGGCCGCGCCCGCGGACCAGTCGGCGTTGCAGCGCAGGCTGGCCGGGCTCGCCGAGGCCGAGCGCGACCGCGTGCTGCTGGACGTGGTGCGCTCGCACGTGGCCGCGGTGCTCGGGCACGAGAGCGGCAACGAGGTCGAGCCGAAGCGCGCGTTCAGCGAACTGGGCTTCGACTCGCTGGCCGCGGTGGAGCTGCGCAACCGGCTCAACGCCGCGACCGGCCTGCGGCTGCCCGCCACGCTGGTGTTCGACTACCCGACCCCGCTCGCCCTGGTCGGCCACATCGCCACCACGCTGACCGGTTCGGCGGCGACCGTGACCACCGCGCCGGTGGCCCGGGTGGACGACGACGACCCGATCGCGATCGTCGCGATGGCCTGCCGCTTCCCCGGCGGCGCGGCGACGCCGGAGCAGCTGTGGCGGCTGGTGGCCGACGGCGTGGACGCCATCGGCGAGTTCCCGGCCGACCGCGGCTGGGACGTGGGCACGATCTACGACCCGGAGCCGGGCAAGCCGGGCAAGACCTACGCGGTGGAGGGCGGCTTCCTCTACGACGCGCTGGACTTCGACGCGGAGTTCTTCGGCATCAGCCCGCGCGAGGCCGTGGCGATGGACCCGCAGCAGCGCCTGCTGCTGGAGACCTCCTGGGAGGTCCTGGAGCGGGCGGGCATCGACCCGACCTCGCTCAAGGGCAGCCCGACCGGCGTGTTCGCGGGCGTGATGTACCACGACTACGCCAGCCGGCTGAAGGAGGTCCCGGAGGACCTGGCCGGGTACCTGAGCAACGGCAGCATCGCCAGCGTCCTGTCCGGCCGCGTGTCCTACGTGCTGGGCCTGGAGGGCCCGGCGATGTCGGTGGACACCGCGTGCTCCTCGTCGCTGGTGTCGATCCACCTGGCCGCGCAGGCGTTGCGGTCGGGCGAGTGCACGCTGGCCCTGGCGGGCGGTGTCACGGTGATGGCGCAGCCCGACACGTTCACCGACTTCAGCCTCCAGCGCGGCCTGGCGCCCGACGGCCGGTCGAAGTCGTTCTCCGCGGACGCCGACGGCGCGAGCTGGGGCGAGGGCATCGGCCTGGTGCTGCTGGAGCGGCTGTCCGACGCGCGCCGCAACGGCCACGAGGTGCTGGCGCTGGTGCGCGGCTCCGCGGTGAACCAGGACGGCGCGTCCAACGGCCTGACCGCGCCGAACGGCCCGTCACAGCAGCGGGTGATCCGCCAGGCGCTGGCCGCGGGCGGCCTCTCGCCCGCCGACGTGGACGTGGTCGAGGCGCACGGCACGGGCACCCCGCTGGGCGACCCGATCGAGGCGCAGGCCCTGCTGGCCACCTACGGCCAGGACCGCGAGACCCCGCTGCTGCTGGGCTCGATCAAGTCGAACATCGGCCACACGCAGGCCGCGGCCGGTGTCGCGGGCGTGATCAAGATGGTCATGGCGATGCGCGCCGGGCAGGTGCCCAAGACCCTGCACCTGGGCGAGCCGACCCCGCAGGTCGACTGGACCGAGGGCAGCGTGGAGCTGCTGGCCGACGCCCGCGAGTGGCCGGAGACCGGCCGCCCGCGCCGGGCCGGCGTGTCCTCGTTCGGCATCAGCGGCACCAACGCGCACGTCGTGCTGGAGCAGGCCCCTCCCGCGGAGCCCGAGGGCGTGGAACCCGGAGCCGTGGAGACCGGGGTGGAGCCCGTGGTGGTGCCGTGGCCGCTGTCCGGCCGGGGCCGCGACGCCGTGCGCGAGCAGGCGGGCCACCTCGTGGCGCACCTGGACGCGCACCCCGGCCTGCGGCCGGTGGACGTGGCGCACTCCCTGGCCACCACGCGCGCCGCGCTGGAGCACCGCGCGATCGTCATCGGGGACGCGGACCGGCTGCGGGCCGGCGCGGCGGCGCTGGCCGCCGGCGAGACCCCGGCCAACGCGGTCGAGGGCGTGGCCCTGGGCGAGTCGCGGGTGGTGTTCGTCTTCCCCGGTCAGGGCTCGCAGTGGGCGGGCATGGCGGTGGAGCTGTTGGAGTCCTCGCCGGTCTTCGCCGAGCGCATGACCGAGTGCGCGGCGGCCCTTGAGTCCTACGTGGACTGGAAGCTGCTGGACGTGGTCCGGGGTGTCGACGGTGCGCCGTCGCTGGACCGGGTCGACGTGGTGCAGCCGGTGCTGTGGGCCGTCATGGTGTCGCTGGCCGAGGTGTGGCGGGCCGCCGGCGTGCGGCCGGACGCGGTGATCGGCCACTCGCAGGGCGAGATCGCGGCGGCGGTCGTGGCGGGCGCGTTGTCCGTGCAGGACGGTGCGGCCGTGGTGGCGTTGCGCAGCCTGGCGATCGCGGAGGACCTGGCGGGCAAGGGCGGCATGATGTCGGTCCTGCTGCCCGCCGACGAGGTGCGCGGGCGGCTGGGCGAGGGCGTGTCCCTGGCCACCGTCAACGGCACCCGCTCGGTCGTGGTCTCCGGCGACCCGGGCGCGTTGGACGCGCTCGGTGCCGAGCTGGCCGCGGAGGGCGTGCGGGTCAAGCGGATCGCGGTGGACTACGCCTCGCACTCCGCGCACGTGGAGTCGATCCGCGAGCGTTTGCTGGAGGTGCTGGCTGGCATCGAGCCGCGCACCTCGGCGGTGCCGTTCTGCTCCACGGTGACCGGCGACGTCCTGGACACGGCCGGTCTCGACGCCGGGTACTGGTACACCAACCTGCGCGAGACGGTCGACTTCGCCGGTGCCACGCGCAGGCTGCTCGACACCGGTCACACGGTGTTCGTCGAGTGCAGCCCGCACCCGGTGCTGACCATGGGCATCCAGGAGACCGCCGAGGAGTCCGGGCACGACGTGGCGGCCGTGGGCTCGCTGCGCCGCGACGACGGCGACCTGGCGCGGGTGCTGCTCTCGCTGGGCGAGGCGTGGGTGCGCGGCGTGCCGGTCGACTGGACCGGCCTGCTCGCGCCCGCCGCGCCGAGGCGGGTCCCGCTGCCGACCTACGCGTTCCAGCGCCGCCGCTACTGGCTCGACGCCACCGGTCCCGCCGGCGACGTGTCCTCGGCCGGCCTGGGTTCGGCCGACCACCCGCTGCTCGGCGCGGCCATCGCCGTGGCGGGCGCGGACGAGGTGCTGCTGACCGGCCGCCTCGCCCTGGACACCCACCCGTGGCTGGCCCACCACGCGCTGTCCGGCACGCCGCTGCTGCCCGGCACCGCGTTCGTGGAGCTGGCCGTGCGCGCCGGTGACCAGGTCGGCTGCGACCGGGTGGAGGAGCTGACCCTGGAGGCGCCGCTGCTGCTGCCCGAGCGGGGCGGTGTCCGCGTGCAGCTGCGCGTGGAGGCGCCCGACGGCTCGGGCCGCCGCCCGGTCACCGTGCACTCCCGCCCGGAGGACGCGGCCGACGACGCGCCGTGGACCCGGCACGCCACCGGCTTCCTGACCGCCGGTGCGGCCGCGCCCGACTTCAGCCTGGCCGCGTGGCCGCCGGCCGGCGCGCAGCCGGTCGACCTCGCCGGCGCGTACGAGGCGCTGGCCGGGCGCGGCTACGAGTACGGCCCGGCGTTCCGGGGCCTGCGGGCGGCCTGGCGCCTGGGCGGCGACCTGTACGCCGACGTGGTCCTGCCCGAGGACCTGCGCGCGGACGCGGCCGACTACGGCCTGCACCCCGCGCTGCTCGACGCCGCGCTGCACCCGGTGCTGGTGCTGGAGCAGGAGGCCGACGGCGACCGGCCGCCGCAGCTGCCGTTCTCCTGGACCGGGGTCTCGCTGTTCGCCACCGGCGCCGCCGCGCTGCGGGTCAAGCTGACCCCGGTCGGCGCGGACGGCCTGGTGATCCGGGTCGCCGACGCGGCGGGCACGCCCGTGGCGGCGGTGGACAACCTGCTGTCCCGCGAGGTCGTGGTGACCGGCGCGGGCCTGCCCGACGCGCTGTTCCGCCTCGACTGGACCGCGCTGACCGCGGAACCGACGACCGGGCGCGTGGTCGTGCTGGGCAACGCCCTGGGCAAGTACGTGCCGAAGGTCGACGACCTGGCCTCGCTGGACGAGGTGCCGGAGTGGGTCGTGCTGCCGGTGAAGTCCTCGAAGACGCCGCGCGCGGCGGTCGACGAGGTGCTGGCGGTGGTCAAGGAGTGGCTGGCCGACGAGCGGTTCGCCGCCTCGCGCCTGGTGGTGCTCACCCGCAAGGGCGCGCCCGTCGGCGACGTGGTGGTCGACCCGGCGGTGGCCGCGGTCCACGGCCTGGTGCGCGCCGCCGCGTCGGAGAACCCCGACCGGTTCGTGCTGGTGGACACCGACTCGTGGCCGGTGTCGTGGGAGGAACTGCTGGTCGCGCTCGGCTCGGGTGAGCCGGAGGTCGCGGTGCGCGGCGAGGAGGTGTTCGCGCCGCGGCTGGAGCGGGCCGCCGCCGGCGCGGCGTTCACCTGGGACGCCGACGACACCGTGCTGGTCACCGGCGGCACCGGCGGCCTGGGCGCGCTGCTGGCCCGGCACCTGGTGGCCCGGGGCGTGCGGAGGCTGGTGCTGACCAGCCGCCGCGGCCTGGGCGCGCCGGGCGCGGTCGAGCTGCGCGACGAGCTGGTCGGGCTGGGCGCCTCGGCGGACGTGGTGGCCTGCGACGTGGCCGACCGCGACGCGGTCGAGGCGCTGCTGGCGGGCGTCGACGGCCTCACCGCCGTGGTGCACACCGCCGCCGCGCTGGACGACGGCGTGGTGTCCGGCCTGACCCCGGAGCGCGTGGACACCGCGTGGCGGCCCAAGGCCGACGGCGCGCGGCACCTGCACGAGCTGACCGGCGACCTCAAGGCGTTCGTGGTCTTCTCGTCGGCGGCCGGCGTGGTCGACGGCGGCGGTCAGGGCAACTACGCGGCGGCCAACGTCTACGTGGACGCCCTGGTGCAGGCGCGGCGGGCCGAGGGCCTGCCGGGCGTGTCGCTGGCGTGGGGCCTGTGGCAGCAGCGCAGCGGCATGACGCAGCACCTGTCGGACGTCGACATCGCCCGCATGGCGCGGTCCGGCGTCAAGGGCCTGACCAGCGAGGAAGGGCTGGCGCTGTTCGACGCCGCACTGGCCTCGGACGAACCGCTGCTGGTGCCGATGCACCTGGACGCGGCCGCGCTGCGGGCGCGGGGCGAGGTCCCGGCGCTGTTCCGCGGCCTGGTCCGGCCCCCGGCCCGCCGGGTGTCCGGCCCGGTCGACGACGCCGGCGGGTCCGGCTTGGCGCGCGAGCTGGCGGCGCTGGCCGACGGCGACCGCGACCGCGTGCTGCTGGACCTGGTGCGCTCGCACGTGGCCGCGGTGCTCGGCCACGACAGCGGCGAGCGGGTCGAGCCGAAGCGGGCGTTCCGCGACCTGGGCTTCGACTCGCTGGCCTCGGTCGAGCTGCGCAACCGGCTCAACGCGGCCACCGGCCTGCGGCTGCCCGCGACGCTGGTGTTCGACCACCCGAACCCGGTGGTGCTGGCCGCGCTGCTGAAGTCGGAGCTGCTGGGCGACGACGCGCCGGCCGTCACCGCCACGACCACCGCGGCCGTGGCGGGCGACCCGATCGCGATCGTCGCGATGAGCTGCCGCTACCCCGGCGAGGTCCGCACCCCCGAGCAGCTGTGGCGGCTGCTGGCCGAGGGCGGTGACGGGATCACCTCGTTCCCGACCGACCGCGGCTGGGACCTCGACGCCCTGTACGACCCGGAGCCGGGCAAGGTCGGCAAGACCTGCTCGCTGGAGGGCGGCTTCCTGCACGACGCCGCCGACTTCGACGCGGAGTTCTTCGGCATCAGCCCGCGCGAGGCCGTGGCGATGGACCCGCAGCAGCGCCTGCTGCTGGAGACCTCCTGGGAGGCGCTGGAGCGGGCGGGCATCGACCCGACCTCGCTGCGCGGCAGCCGCACCGGCGTGTTCGCGGGCGTGATGTACAATGACTACGCGACCCGCCTGACCTCGGTGCCCGACGAGCTGGCCGGCTACGTCGGCAACGGCAGCATGGGCAGCGTGGCGTCCGGCCGCGTGTCCTACGTGCTGGGGCTCGAAGGCCCGGCGGTGTCGGTCGACACGGCCTGCTCGTCGTCGCTGGTCGCCCTGCACCTCGCGGCGCAGGCGCTGCGCAGCGGCGAGTGCACGCTGGCCCTGGCGGGCGGCGTGAGCGTGATGGCCACCCCGGAGACCTTCCTGGACTTCAGCCTCCAGCGCGGCCTCGCGCTCGACGGCCGGTCCAAGTCGTTCTCCGCGGACGCCGACGGCACCGGCATGGCCGAGGGCGTGGGCATCCTGGTGCTGGAGCGGCTGTCCGACGCGCAGCGCCACGGGCACCCGGTGCTGGCGCTGGTCAAGGGCTCGGCGGTCAACCAGGACGGCGCGTCCAACGGCCTGACCGCGCCGAACGGGCCGTCCCAGCAGCGGGTGATCCGGCAGGCCCTGGCCAACGCGGGCCTCCGCCCGTCCGACGTGGACGCGGTCGAGGCGCACGGCACGGGCACCCGCCTGGGCGACCCGATCGAGGCGCAGGCGGTCCTGGCGACCTACGGCCAGGACCGGGACGAGCCGCTGTGGCTGGGCTCGATCAAGTCCAACATCGGTCACGCGCAGGCCGCCGCGGGTGTCGCCGGCGTGATCAAGATGGTCATGGCGATGCGCAACGGCGTGCTGCCCGCGACGCTGCACGTGGGCGAGCCGACCCCGCAGGTCGACTGGTCCGAGGGCAACGTGGAGCTGCTGACCGAGTCCCGCGAGTGGCCCGCGGCGGACCGCCCGCGCCGGGCCGGCGTGTCGTCGTTCGGCATCAGCGGCACCAACGCGCACGTCATCGTCGAGCAGGCGCCCGAGGTCGCGGCGGAACCCGCGCCCGCCGAGGCGTCGCCGCTGGTCCCGCTGGTGCTCTCGGCCCGCGCCGAGTCGGCCCTGCGGGACCGGGCGGCCGCGCTGCGCGACGTGCTCGCCGGCTCCGCCGACCTGGCCGGCGTGGTGTGGTCGGCGGCCACCACCCGGGCGGCGCTGGAGCACCGCGCGGCCGTGGTGCCCGGCGACCGGGAGGCCGTGCTGGCGGCGCTGGACGCGCTGGCCCGCGACGGCGACGGCCCCGGCGTGGTCCGGGGTCGGCAGACCACCGGCAAGCTCGCCGTGACGTTCACCGGCCAGGGCGCGCAGCGCGTCGGCATGGGCCGCGAACTGCGGGAGACCTCGCCGGTGTTCCGCGAGGCGTTCGACGAGGTCTGCGCGCTGATGGACGCCGAGCTGGGCACGTCCCTGGCCGACGTGGTCTTCGGCGGGGACCAGGAGCTGCTGGACCAGACCAGGTTCAGCCAGCCCGCCCTGTTCGCCTTCGAGGTGGCGCTGTTCCGGCTGCTGGCCTCGTGGGGCGTCCGGCCGGACTTCGTGGCCGGGCACTCCATCGGCGAGCTGGCCGCCGCGCACGTGGCCGGCGTGTTCCCCCTGGCCGACGCCTGCCGGCTGGTCGCCGCCCGCGGCCGGCTCATGCAGTCGATGCGCCCGGACGGCGCGATGGTGTCGGTGATCGCCACCGAGGACCAGGTGCGCCGGTGGCTGGCCGGCCGCGAGGACCGGGTGGACGTGGCCGCGGTCAACGGCCCGTCGTCGGTGGTCGTCTCCGGTGACGCGGCCGTGCTCGACGAGCTGGTCGCCCGCTGGCAGGCCGAGGGTCGCAAGACCAGGAGGCTGCGCGTGTCGCACGCGTTCCACTCGCCGCACACCGAGGCGGTGCTCGACGAGTTCCGCGCGGTCGCCGCGACCGTCGCGTACGCCGAGCCGACCACGCCGGTGGTGTCCAACGTGACCGGCCGGGTCGCCGAGCCGGGCGAGCTGACCGACCCCGGCTACTGGGTGCGGCACGTGCGCGGCGCGGTGCGCTTCCACGACGGCGTCCGGGAGCTGGAGGCGCGCGGCGCCACCACGTTCCTGGAGGTGGGCCCGGACGCGGTGCTGACCGCGATGGGCCGGGACTGCCTGCTGGCCCCGGCCGAGGCGCTGCTGGTGCCGGCGCTGCGCGCCGACCGCCCGGAGACCGGGTCGGTGGCCGCCGCGCTGGGCGCGCTGTTCGTCCGCGGCGCGTCCCCCGACTGGGACGCGGTGTTCGCGGGCACCGGCGCGCGTCGGGTCGACCTGCCCACCTACCCGTTCCAGCGCCGCCGCTTCTGGCTCGACGCGGTGGTCGGCTCGGGCGACGTCACGGGCCTGGGCCAGGTCGGCGCCGGGCACCCGCTGCTGGGCGCGGTGGTCGGGCTGGCCGACGGCGACGGCGCGGTGCTCACCGGCCGGCTGTCGCTGCACACCCACCCGTGGCTGACCGACCACGCCGTCTCCGGCCAGGTCATCCTGCCCGGCACGGCGTTCGTGGAGCTGGCCGTGCGCGCCGGCGACCAGGTCGGCTGCGACCTGGTGCGGGAGCTGACCCTGGAGGCGCCGCTGCCGCTGCCCGAGCGCGGCGGCGTGGTGCTCCAGGTGGTCGTGGGCAACGCCGACGACCGCGGCAGGCGCAGCCTGAGCGTGCACTCGCGGGCCGAGGCCGAGGACGCGCCGTGGACCCGGCACGCCACCGGCGTGCTCGCCGCGGGCGCGCCGCCGGCCGCGGCCGACCGGGCGGAGTGGCCGCCCGCGGACGCGGTCGAGGTGGACCTGGAGGGCCGCTACGAGTCCCTGGCCGACCAGGGCTACGGCTACGGCCCGGTGTTCCGGGGCCTGCGCGCGGCCTGGCGGCGCGGGGACGAGGTGTTCGCCGAGGTCGTGCTGCCCGAGGAGGCGGGCGCGGACGCGGGCCGGTTCGGCCTGCACCCGGCGCTGCTGGACGCGGCGCTGCACACCGTGGACCTGGTCGACGACGGCGACGGCGGGACGAGCGTGCCGTTCGCGTGGCGGGACGTGGCGCTGCACGCGACCGGCGCGTCCGTGCTGCGCGTCCGGCTGACCCGCACCGCGCCGGACACCTACGCCTTCGCGCTGGCCGACGCCGTCGGCGGGCCGGTGGCCGAGGTGGGCGCGCTGACCGTGCGGCCGCTGCCGACCGGGCGGCCCGCCGCCGCCGGGCCGCGCGACGCGCTGTTCCAGCTCGACTGGACGCCGGTGCTCGGCGCGGCGGACACCCCGGCGCGGCTGGCCGTGCTCGGGGCGGTGGCCCCGACGGCGCGGTTCGCCGGCCACCCGACCTACCCGGACCTGGCCGCGCTGACCGCCGCGCTCGGGGCGCAGGCGCCCGACGCGGTGCTGCTGCCGGTGGAGACGCCGGCCGGCGACCCGGTCGGCGCGGGCCGCGAGGTGATCGACCGGCTGCTGTCGGTGGTGCGGCACTGGACCCTGGACGAGCGGCTGGGCCGGACCAGGCTGGTGGTCGTGACCACCGGCGCGGTCGCGGTGGACGTCGACGACGCGGTGCCGGGCCTGGCGCAGTCCCCGCTGTGGGGCCTGCTGCGCTCCGCGCAGGTGGAGCACCCGGGCCTGGTGACGATCGTGGACACCGACGGCGACCCGGCGTCGGACCTGGCGCTGGCGGCGGTGCTCACCGCGGGCGAGCCGCAGCTGGCCGTGCGCGGCGGGCGGGCGTTCGTGCCGAGGCTGGTGCGGGCGGGCGCGTCGACGGGCGCGCCGGCGTTCACCGACCGGGGCACGGTCCTGGTGACCGGCGGCACGAGCGGCATCGGCGCGGCGGTGGCCCGGCACCTGGTGACCGGCCACGGCGTGCGGCGGCTGCTGCTGGCCGGCAGGCGCGGTCCGGCCGCGCCGGGCGTGGCGGAGCTGGTGGCCGAGCTGACCGCGCTCGGCGCGTCGGTGGACGTGGCAGCGTGCGACGTGGCCGACCGCCGGGCGCTGGAGCGGCTGCTCGACGGCGTCGCGCTGTCCGCCGTGGTGCACGCGGCGGGCGCGGTCGACGACGCGCTGCTGGCCAACCTGACCCGCGAGCAGGTGGACGCGGTGTGGCGGCCCAAGGCCGTGGCCGCGTGGCACCTGCACGAGCTGACCCGCGACGCCGACCTGACCGCGTTCGTGCTGTTCTCCTCGCTGGCCTCGGTCACCGGCGGCGCGGGGCAGTCGGCCTACGCCGCGGCCAACGGCTTCCTCGACGCCCTGGTCCGGCACCGCCGGGCGCTCGGGCTGCCGGGCACGTCGCTGGCCTGGGGCCTGTGGACCGGCGTGGGCAGCGCCATGACCGGTGCGCTCGACGAGCGCGACCTCAAGCGCATGGCCGCCTCCGGCGTGGTGGCGCTCGACCCGGCGGACGGGCTGGCGCTGTTCGACGCGGCGGTGGCCGCGGGCCGGGCGGACCTGGTGCCCGCGCGGCTGGACCTGGCCGCGGTGCGGTCGTCGGCGGAGGTCGTGCCGCCGGTGTTCCGGGCCCTGGTCCGCGGCGCGACCCGGCGGGCCGCGCAGGTGGGCGCGGCGGTGCCGACCGAGTCGCTGACCGACCGGCTCGCGGCGCTGCCCGCGGCCGAGCGGCGCAAGCACCTGCTGGACGTGGTGCGCGGGCTGGTGGCCGGGGTGCTCGGGCACGACGGGCCGCACGCGGTGGACCCGGACAAGGGCTTCCTGGAGCTGGGCTTCGACTCGCTGGCCGCGGTCGAGCTGCGCAACCGGCTCGGCGAGGTGGCGGACGTGCGGTTGTCGGCGACGCTGGTCTACGACCACCCGACGCCGGCCGCGGTGGCCGACCTGCTCCACGCGGAGCTGGGTGGTGAGCCGGAAGTCACACCGTCCCTGGAAATGGAACTGAACAGGCTCGAATTCTTGTTCGACTCGGCGGCGCCCGGCGAGGAGGAGCGCGCCCGGGTCGAGGCCCGGCTGCGGGCCCTGGTGGCCCGCCTGGCGGGTGCCGCGGAGGTCGCCGAGGACGCCGGCGCGTTGGAGTCGGTGACCGCCGACGAGCTGTTCGACCTGCTCGACGAGGAGTTGGAGGCGTCCGACTGACCGTTTCGGGTCCGAAACCCACGTCGCCCCGGTAAACCGAAGTTGACGGTTGACCGGGGCGACGTCGTCGTATCAGGCAGGTGACCAGCCGGCTCCTCTCTGTTGCGTGGAGGTGACCGGAAGGGAAAGCATGCGGGCGCAGACCGTCTCATTAGGCCCCCGGGGGGCGGTATCTACTGGCGCGTTAACGACCGTTCGGGCAAACATGATGAACTTTCGTTTAATGTGCCCGAATGTGGTACACATGCGTCTTGTACAGTTGTATATCTAGAGTTAGGGTCGCATCCGGTCGCCATTCGACTGCACAGCGTTGTGTCTGTCCTGCCTGCGCAACAGCTGAACCTGGGGGAACCAACAATGAGTCTCGTCGAACGCGAACATGTGCTCGACCAATTAACAACCGTTTTGACCCGGACAGCCGGGGGCAATGGCCACGTCGTGCACATCGGCGGTCCCGGCGCGAGCGGCAAGACCGCGCTGGTGCGGGCCTTCGGCGAGCGCGTGACGTCCGGCGGGGCCCTCCTGCTGACCGCGGCGTGCTCGCGGGCGGAGCGCGGCGTGGGCGGAGGTGTGCTGGCCCAGTTCGCGGCAGGGCTCTCCGCCGAGGCCACCGCCCGGCTCGGCCGGCTGCTCGACGCCGAGCGCCTGGAGGACGACGCGGACCCGCACCAGGCGGCCCGACAGCAACCGCACGCCATCCGAGAGGCGTGCGAGGCGCTGTTCGACATCGCCCGGGAGCAGCCCGTGGTGCTGGTGGCCGACGACGTGGAGTACGCCGACGCCTGCACCCTCCAGGCGCTGCTCTACCTGCAGCGCAGGCTCAGCGGCACCCGGATCATGGTGGTGCTGACCGAGTCCGACCACTCGCGGCACCTCAACACCCTGTTCCGGGCGGAGCTGACCCGCATGCCGTGGTTCACCGGCGTGCGGCTGGCGCCGCTGTCGCCGCGCGGCGTGGCCGCCGTCGTCGCCGAGGAGCTGGACCAGCGCACCGCCACCGCGCTGGCGCCGGCCTACCACGCGATGACCGGCGGGAACCCGCTGCTGGTCAAGGCGCTGGTGCAGGACCACCGGGCGGCCGCGTTCATCGAGGCCGACCACCGCGCCGACGGCGTGGTCACCGGCGAGGCGTTCCGCCAGTCCGTGCTGGCCTGCCTGCACCGCTGGGAACCCGGCATGCTCGACGTGGTGCGCGCCGTGGCCGTGCTCGGCGAGAACGCCACGCCCGAGCTGCTGGGCCGTCTGCTGGGCCGCAAGACGTCCTCGGTGGTCGAGGTGCTGACCGCCCTCAACCACACCGGCCTGCTCGACGACGGCCGGTTCCGCCACCCGGCCGTGCGGGCGGCGGTGCTGGGCGACGTGGGCGCCGACGACCTGGCGACCACCCACCAGCGCGCCGCCGGGCTGCTCTACGCCGAGGGCCTGCCCAGCGCCGACATCGCCGGTCACCTCAGCGCGGCGGGCGCCGCCGCCGCGCCGTGGGCGGTGGGCGTGCTGCGCGACGCCGCCGACACCGCGCTGGCCGAGCACCGGCCGGAGCGGGCGGTGGAGTACCTGAAGCTGGCGCGCACCGCGTGCCCCGAGGACGACGCGGCCGGGCGCGCCGCGCTCGTCGCGGCGCTCGCCGCCGTGCAGTGGCGGGCCACCCCCTCGGTGGTGTCGCGGCACCTGCCCGAACTGCGGGACGCGTCCGAGCGCGGCCTGCTGGGCGTGCGGGAGAGCCGGGCGCTGCTGCGCTACCAGCTGTGGTTCGGCCGGACCGGCGAGGCCAGGGAGACGCTGCGGCGGTTGGAGGAGGCCGCGGCGGAGAGCCCCAACTCGCCGTCCGCCACCGAGCACCGGGCGCTGCGGGACTGGGCGCGCTGGCTGCACCCGACCGTGGCCGCGGCCGTGCCGTCCGCGACCGGCGACCGGCGCGCGGCCCTGGCCCGGGACCACCAGGAGGACCTGGTGGCCGCCGCCGAGCGCGTGCTCCGCAACTGCTGGGCGCCCGACAGCGCGCCCGAGGCCGCCGCGTACGCGCTGCTGACCCTCGCGGTCTGCGGCGAGGTGGGGCGGGCCAAGCGCTGGTGCGACACCCTGCGCGAGGACATGGGCACCGGCGGCGTGGCCACCTGGAAGGCGGTGCTGGCCGACGTCCGGGCGCACATCGCGCTGCTGGAGGGCGACCTGGGCACCGCCGAGCGCCAGGCCCGCCTCGCGCTCACCACGCTGTCGTCCCACAACTGGGGCCCGGCCATCGCCTCGCCGCTCGCGGCGCTGGTGCTGGCCACCTCGGCGATGGGCCGCCACGACGAGGTCGAGGCGCAGCTCAAGCGCAGCGTGCCGGTGGCCGCGCAGAACACCTGGCACTGGGCGGTGTACCTGCGGGCCCGGGGCCACGCGCACCTGGCCGCGAACCGGCCGCACGCCGCCCTGGCCGACTTCGAGGCGTGCGGCGAGCTGGCCGTGCACTGGGAGCTGGACCTGCCGGCGCTGCTGCCGTGGCGCTCCGACCTGGCGCAGGCGTACCTGCGGCTGAACCGGGTCGACCGGGCGGGTGAGCTGGTGCTGGCGCAGCTGGAGCGGCCCACCGCGGACACCCCGCGGGTGCGCGGCGTGTCGCTGCGGGTGCTGTCGTCGTCCATCGAGCTCAAGCAGCGGCTGCCCATGCTGCGCGAGGCCGCGGCGCTGTTCCAGGGCTGCGGCGACCAGGTGGAGCTGTCGGTGGCGCTGGCCGTGCTCAGCAGCGCGCACCACGCGCTGGGCGAGTTCGGCGCGGCCAAGGTGGTGGCCAAGCGGGCGGTGCGGATGGCCGAGGCGTGCTTCGCCGAGTCGCTGTGCCGCCAGTTCCTGCCGCGCGGCCTGGTCCTGGACGAGGTCGACGGCGAGGAGGAACCGGAGGTCGACAGCGGTACCGCCGCCGCGACCGCGCACGAGCCCGACGACCTGGCCACGCTGAGCACCGCCGAGCGGCGGGTCGCGGCGCTGGCCGCGCTGGGGCACACCAACCGGGAGATCAGCCGCAAGCTCTACATCACGGTCAGCACGGTGGAGCAGCACCTGACCCGGGTCTACCGGAAGCTGAAGGTGCGCAGGCGCACCGACCTGCCGACCGGGCTCCCGATGGGCGCGCTGGACATGTGGGTGGCGGAGGCGCCGACGTTCCCGGCGCCGGCGACCACGACACCGGGGCCCACACCCGGCCACGCACCGGTCCACCGCCCGGTGCGCGACCCGCGCCAGGCCGCCCGCCCCGCCACCGGCGGTGCCGTGCGGCGCTGAGCCCGAACACCGAGCACGACCCACCGAGCACGACCACCGCGCCGACCGCCGGCACCGGGGTGAACCCGGACCGGCGGTCGGCGCGTTCGTGCGTGAGGACTGCTGTGCGGCGCTACGGTGCGAAGCCGCCGCACGGGTGCTCACCCGAGTACTCGTGCGGCGGCAGTGGTGCGAGGGCTCGTGCGGGGGCCGGCGGCTCCCGGGTAGGGGCTCCCGGGTAGGGGTTCCGCCCGTCGGGCGGGTCCGCACCCCGACCCGGGATCAGGGGTGGGCTTGGACCCACCTCATGTGTGTTCCTAGGTCCATGGAGCGCCAGGCGCGCACCCCATAGCGTTAACGGCAAGCACAGACACCGGTACGACAGGAAATGCGGGTGAGTGGCGATGTTTGGCGGTAGGCGGAGGGACCAGCACGGGCGGGGCGGCAACAACGCCCCCGCGGCCGTGCGCCTGGACTCGGTCCGCAAGACCTACGGCAAGGGCGACAGCGCCGTGGAGGCGCTGCGCGGCGTCGACATCGCGCTCGACTACGGCAGCTTCACCGCGGTGATGGGTCCGTCCGGCTCGGGCAAGAGCACGTTCCTCCAGTGCGCGGCGGGCCTGGACCAGCCGTCGTCCGGCGCGGTCATCCTCGACGGCGTCGACCTGACCGGCATGAGCGAGGTCCAGCTGACCGAGCTGCGCCGCGAGCGGGTCGGCTTCATCTTCCAGAGCTTCAACCTGCTCCCCGCGCTGACCGTGGAGCAGAACGTCACGCTGCCCATGAAGCTGGCCGGTCGCCGGATCGACCGCAACCGCGTCGCCGACGTCATCGGCCGCGTGGGCCTGGAGCAGCGCCGCACGCACCTGCCCGGCGAGCTGTCGGGTGGCCAGCAGCAGCGCGTGGCGATCGCCCGCGCCCTGGTGTCCGAACCGGCCGTGGTCTTCGCCGACGAGCCGACCGGCGCCCTGGACACCCGCACCGCGCTGGAGGTGCTGGACCTGATGCGCGAGTCCGTCCTGGTCAGCGGCCAGACCATCGTGATGGTCACGCACGACCCGGTGGCGGCCTCGCACGCGGACAGCGTCATCTTCCTCATCGACGGCCAGATCATCGGGCAGCTCCAGCACCCGACCGCCGAGGCCGTCGCCGAGCGGATGACCCACCTGACCGCGATGGTGGAGCGCCCGCAGCGCTCGTTCAGCCTGAGCCAGGGCCAGGGCGGCGGCCCGGGCCGACGTGGTCGGGGGAGTGACTACTGATGTGGAACCTCGCCCTGCGCACCCTGCGCTACCGCAAGACCGGGTTCATCGCGACGTTCATCGGCGTCCTGCTGGGTTCCGGCCTGGTGATCGCGTGCGCGGGCCTCATGGAGACGGGCATCCGGATCGCGGTGCCGCCGGAGCGGTTCGCCGCGGTGCCGGTCGTGGTCAGCGGGCAGCAGGCGTACCTGGTGCCCAAGGAGGACCCCAACGACACCAAGGACATGAAGACCGTGGCGCTGGCCGAGCGCCAGTGGCTCGACCCGGCGCTGGCCGACGAGCTGGCCTCGGTCGACGGCGTGGAGCGCGTGGTCGGCGAGACCAGCGTGGCCGCCACCGTGGTGCGCGACGGCCAGCCGGTGCAGGCCGGGCCGCAGTCGCTGGGCCACGGCTGGTCCTCGGCGCAGCTCGGCTCGTACGAGAAGCTGGTCGACGGCGCCGAGCCGACCGGTGACCGGGACGTCGTGCTCGACGAGGCGACCGCGGGCCTGGCCGGTGTGCGGGTCGGTGACCAGGTCGACGTGGTGACCCGCGGCGAGCCCGACTCGTTCCGCGTCACCGGCCTGGTGCGGGCGCCGCAGCGGGACCCGCAGTCGCTGCTGTTCTTCGCCGACTCCGCGATCGCTGACCTCGGCGAGCACGGTGACCGGGTCGCCGCGTTCGGCCTGTTCGTCCGGTCCGGTGTGGACGTCGACACCCTCCAGGAGGAGTTGGAGGACAAGCTCGCCGGGCAGCCGTACTCGGTGCTGACCGGTGACGACCGCGGGCTGGCCGAGCACCCGGAGGCCGTCGGCGGCCGGGCGCAGCTGATCCCGCTCGCCGCGGTGTTCGGCGGCATGGCGGTGTTCATCTCGATGTTCGTCGTCTCCAGCACGCTGGGCCTGTCGATCCAGCAGCGGCAGAAGGAGATCGCGTCGCTGCGCGCCATCGGCGCCACGCCCAGCCAGGTGCGGCGGATGGTCATCGGCGAGGCGTTCTTCGTGGCCGCCGTGGCGGCGCTGCTGGGCTGCATACCGGGGATCGTGGCCGGGCCGCTGCTGTTCGAGGTCATCTCCGACGCCGGGGTCATCTCGCCGGTCGTGGAGTACCACCAGAGCTTCATCGCCTACCTGATCGGCCCGGCGGTGGCGCTGCTGACCACGCTGCTCGCCGCCCGCATCACCAGCTCCCGCGCGGCGCGGGTCAGCCCGGTCGAGGCGCTGGCCGAGGCGTCGGTGCAGCGCCACTGGGTGACCTTCCCGCGGGTGCTGTTCGCGGTGCTGTTCTTCCTGATCGGCATCGGCCTGTTCATCGTCACCGGCGTGGCGCTGTCCGGCCCGGTGGCCTCGGCCACGGCCGGTCCGGCGGTGATGGCGTGGGCGATCTCGCTGGCGCTGCTCAGCCCCGGCCTGACCAAGGTGCTGGGCAGGCTGTTCGCGGTGCCGGTGCGCGCCACCGGCGGCGTGGTCGGCTACCTGGCCAACAACAACATGCGGCTGCGCGCGGTGCGGATGGCCGCGGCGGTCACGCCGATCATGCTCGCGGTCGGCATCGCGCTGGCGAACTTCTACACCTCCACCACCCAGGAGGCCGCGGCGTTCCGCTGGTTCGCCGACGACCTCCAGGCCGACGCGGTGGTCACCTCGACCACCGGCGGCTTCACCGAGGACGTGGTGCGCGACCTGCGGTCGGTCGACGGCGTCGAGGGCGCCAGCCGGTACGTGACGAGCGCGGGCTGGATCGACAAGCCCTACGACGGCTCGCACGTGGAGAGCCCGTGGCCGATGCAGGGCGTCGACGGCGAGAGCGCGAAGCTGATCACCGGCATCACCCCGGTCAAGGGCGACCTCGGCGACCTGACCGGTTCCACGGCCGGCCTGCCCGTCGAGACCGCCGCGGAGATGGGCGTGGACATCGGCGACAAGGTCACGCTGCGGCTCGGCGACCGGGAACCGGTCGAGGTGACGCTGGTGGCGACCTACGAGGCCAAGGAGGGCTACGAGACGATCCTCGCGCCCGCCGGGCTGCTGGCCGAGCACAGCACCACCGGGCTCGCGCGGCAGGTCCTGGTCAAGGCCGAGGCCGGCACGTCGGCGGAGGCGCTGACGGCGGCGGTGCGGGAGAAGGTGTCCGGGGTGCCGGGCGCGGTGGTCGGCGACCGGTCGGCCATCATCACCTTCGCCGAGGGCACCAAGACGCAGACCTGGGTCAACTACCTGCTGGTCGGCGTGATCACCGGCTACACGCTCATCTCGGTGGCCAACACGCTGATCATGGCGACCGCGGCGCGCAAGCGGGAGCTGGGCATGCAGCGGCTGATCGGCTCCACGCCGAGGCAGGTGATGCAGATGCTCGCGCTGGAGGCGGTGGTGATCGCCGGGATCGGCGTCGTGCTCGGGACCTTCGCCTCGATCGCCACGCTGATGCCGTTCAGCCTGGTGGTGCTGGACCG
Source organism: Saccharothrix syringae (assembly GCF_009498035.1). Taxonomy (NCBI): domain Bacteria; kingdom Bacillati; phylum Actinomycetota; class Actinomycetes; order Pseudonocardiales; family Pseudonocardiaceae; genus Saccharothrix; species Saccharothrix syringae. The sequence goes on along the minus strand of NZ_CP034550.1, from coordinate 7,883,707 downwards.
GCCGCTGCCGTCCGGACCCGTGTGGATCTTCCTCGCGGTGGTGGCGGGCGCGTTCGCGCTGACCCTGGCGGCGACCCTGCTGCCGGCCCGCAAGATCCTCAGGCTGCCCTCGGCGGAAGCCGCCCGGGCGGTCGAGTAACCGCAGGCCAACCCCCCGAAAGGGCCCCGGAGTCCCTCCCCCCCCTGGCTCCGGGGCCCAACCCTTGCGGGGGGTTTCCCGCCGCGGTGCCGGGCTCGTCCCGGCACCGCGGCCCCTTTTTGCCCGGGGTGACGCGGCTTCGGCTCGTCCGGGTGGTGCGGCCCGTGCCCGTCCGGGTGGGCGCGGTTCCGGCCCGCGCGGTCAGCCCGCGGTGCGACCGGACGGCGCGTTCAGGTAGGCCAGCACCGCCAGCACCCGCCGGTTGTGGTCGTCGGACTGGTTGATGTCCAGCTTGGTGAAGATGTTCGTGGTGTACTTCGCGACCGCGCCCTGGCTGATCACCAGGCGCTGCGCCACCGCGGCGTTGGAGCAGCCCTCCGCCATCAGCGCCAGCACCTCCCGCTCCCGCTGGGTCAGCGTCGCCAGCGGCTCGCGCCGCGCGTTGCCCGCCAGCAGCCGGGAGATCACCTGCGGGTCCATCGACGTGCCGCCGTCGGCGACCCGGCGGACCGCGTCGACGAACTGGTCGCTGTTGAACACCCGGTCCTTGAGCAGGTAGCCGATCCCGCCCGCGCCGTCGGCCAGCAGCTCCCGCGCGTACAGGCTCTCCACGTGCTGGGACAGCACCAGCACCGGCAGGCCCTTGACCTGGCGCCGCGCCTCCAGGGCCGCCTGGATGCCCTCGTCGGTGAACGTCGGCGGCAGCCGCACGTCCACCACGGCCACGTCCGGGCGCTCGCTCAGCAGCACCGACAGCAGCTCGGGCCCGTTGTCCACGGCGGCCACGATCTCGAAGCCGTGTGACTCCAGCAGCTGGACCAAGCCTTGCCTCAGGAGGTAGAGGTCCTCGGCGAGGACGACGCGCACGGCAGCTCCAGGGTGATGGCAGTCGGTCCCCCGACCGGACTGTGCACCCTGAGCTTACCGTCGAAGACCGCGCACCTCCGCGCGATGCCCCGCAGCCCGGTGCCGTGGTCGAGGTCCGCGCCGCCGCGGCCGTCGTCGGTCACGGTGACGCGCAGCAGGTCGTTCTTCAGCGTGGCCACCACGCTGACGTGCTGCGCGTTGGCGTGCTTGGCGGCGTTGGTCAGCAGCTCGTTCACCGCGAAGTAGGCGGCGGACTCCAGGGCCGCCTGGATGCGGCGCGGCAGTTCCGTGCGCAGCTCCACCTCCAGCGGGCTGTCCACGGCCAGCGCCTCGATGGCCGGGCCGAGGCCGCGTTCGGCGAGCACGGGCGGGTAGATGCCGCGCACCAGGTTCCGCAGCTCGTCCAACGCCTTCACCGACGCCTCCCGCGCCTCGGTGAGCAGCGTGCGGGCGCTGTCGACGTCGGTCTCCAGGTAGCGGTCGACCGCGCCGAGCTTCATGCCGATGGCCACCAGGCGGGCCTGGGCGCCGTCGTGCAGGTCGCGCTCGATGCGCAGCAGCTCGGCCTGCTGGGTGTCGATGGCGTCGGCGCGCAGGTCGGCCAGCTCCTGCACCCGGTGCTTCAGCTGCGAGCGCTTGGTGGGCGACAACAGCGGGCGGCTGAACACCGCGTGCCCGTAGACGGGGAGGGAGGCGACCCACAACCACGCCGCGCCCACGACCACGCCGGCCAGCACGGCCAGCGCGGTCTCGCCGCCGCGCGACATCCCCTCCCAGCCGCCGAACCAGAGCCACGTGTCGTAGCCCGTGATCGCCAGCAGGGGTTCCACGACCACACCTTGAACGGCGTAGCCCGCCATGGTCACCGGCAGCAGGCCCGCGAGGAAGCCGACGAGCGTGTTCGCCAGCGCCCACAGCAGGTCGCGCCAGGTGGCCGCGTCGGTGAGGATCCACTGCGTGCGCTGCGCCACCTTCAGCACCAGCCCGCTCGCCGGCTGGTGCCGGGGCAGGTAGGGCTCGGGGATCTCGACATCGGCCTGGCCGGCCAGCCGGCGGCCCTGGTTCGCCGTCCACCGCAGCAACGCGATGGCGATCGGCAGCAGCACGAAGCCGACGCCCAGCGGCAGGAAGGCCATCGAGAGCACGGTCAGGATGAAGGAGGCCAGCGACAGCGCGGCCAAGCCGATCAACAGCAGCCCGTGCCCCGTCGCGAGCAGGGCACGGCGGAAGTACGCGCTGATCGTGGTGCTCATGCGGCCGTGTTCCACCCGTGTGCGGCTAGGGGACACACCATCAGACTGGAGATCGTAGCGACCTGTCACCCCCCATAGGGGTGATGCGTCCGTTTCAGGGGCATACCCCTACCGGGCCCTGTCGATCGCCCGACGGGAGGACAACGGGGGCCCGGTCCACGCACGACCGGGAGGGGGAAGTGGTCGATCACACCGGGGAACCGGGTGGTCGTGACCACCCGCGCCGGGGTCCCGGCCACCCCGCCCCTGCCCGACGGCGACGCGGCGCGGGCGTGGCTGGACGCCGAGCTGGGCGACCGGCGGGGCCTGGCCGCGGTGTGGACCGGGCTCGGGGTGGTGCGGCAGTCCCTCTGGACGACGTCGGCGACCTCGCGCGGTCGAGGACCAACTACGAGCACGCGCGGCGGGTGTTCCGCGAGTTCTGCGACCGGGGCGGGGAGGCGCACGCGCTCAACAACCTCGGCAACGCGGTCCGCCGGCTGGGGGAGGCCGAGGAGGCCCCTGGGGGCGAGACCGGGTTGCAGGCGGAGGTGCTGAACGACCTCGGCGAGAGCCTGGCCGACCAGGGGCGGGTGGCCGAGGCGCCGGCCTGAGGCGTCCGGCTTCGTCCAGCACCGTCCGGATCGGGGGGGGGCGGTGGTGGCGCTGGTTGCATGGGCACTGCCCACCCCGAGGCAGGCGCGCTCGGCCGGTCACCCACCCGGTTGTCCTCCCCTCGGGGCCGGGGACGACCGGGTGGGTGCCCCCTGGGGGACCCGCTCGTTCGTGACCGACGCGGACGCCCCCGCCCGGCTCGGGCGGTGACTCCGGGTGGCGGTCGTCTTCCGGCGGTGACCGGGGCATCCTCCGTGGGGGCGGCGAACCGCGGGAGGCGTGGTGCTGGGTTGGATCGTGCCGGTGGTGGTCGGGCTGGTGGCCGGAGTACCCGCGGTCGCCGCGGCGGCCGAGCCGCCGGCGGTGGTGGTCGACCACGGTGGGGGAGCGGCGAGGACGATCATGCCCGGCTCGGGCAGCGCGGTGGTGACCGTGGCCCTGTCGGCGCCCCCGGCGCGGGAGGTGACCGCCGTGGTCGAGCTGGGGGACCGGGCACCCGGCGTGGTGTTCGTCAGCAACCGGCACACCCTGACCTTCACCCCGGCCGACTGGGACGTGCCCCGCCCGGTGCGGTTGATCTCGGTCGCCAACTTCGGCTCCGCGGACTTCACCGTGTCCGGTCCCGACGTCACGACGGGTGTCATCCACGCCTACGCCAGCACGTTGCCGCTGCCCGTCGACGTCAACCAGGACTGCCGGGTCACCCAGCGCACCGAGGCGTGGCCGGGAGGTCTGGTCACCACCGCGACGGTGACCAACACCGGGCGGTCGGAGATCACCGACTGGACGGTGGTGGCGCGGTTCGCCGGGGACGAGCGCGTCACCGGTTCGTGGCAGAGCACGTGGGGCCAGTACGCCACGGCGGCCGCGTTGAGCGCCCAGCCGTGGAACCGCCGCCTGGCGCCCGGCGCGTCGGTGACGCTCGGTTTCCAGGCCACGTACGGCCAACACCCGGGTGGTCCGTGGTTGAGCTGCACCCCGGAGCCGTACCTGCGGCCGGCCGGTTGACCGGGCGCACCCGGCGACGACCCGGGTTTCGCGCGCGGGCACACCCGGCCGTCCCCACGGCGATGCCCCGGCCGCGCACACGACCGGGGCACACCTGGTTATCCCTCAGACCTCGTCCTGCCGGCGAGGCGACGACCGTCCGGCCCCCGCCTCGCCCGCACGCCGCTCAGGCCCCGACCGCCTCGCGCGGTGCCTCGACCGGCTCCGCCACCTCGCGCCGGCCCACCGCGACGCTGATCTTCCGGGGCTGGGCCTTCCGGGCGACCGGGATGCGAACCGTCAGCACGCCGGCCTCGTAGTCCGCCTCGATCCGCTCGCTGTCCACCGCGTCACCGAGGAACACCTGCCGGGAGAACGCACCCCGGGGCCGCTCGGTGACCTGCCACTGGACGCCCTCGCCGGTCTCGACCGCGCGCTCGGCCCGCACGGTGAGCACGTCGCGCTCCACCTTGAGGTCGATGTCCTCGGCCCGCACGCCCGGCACGTCGAACCGGACGACGAACTCGTCACCGTCGCGGTAGGCGTCCATCGGCATGGCGGCAGGGCGGAACGACGTGCCCTCGGGGCCGAACACCTGCTGGGTCAGCCGCTCCCACTGCCGGAAGGGGTCAGTGCGCATCAACATGGCGCTCGCCTCCTGGAACTCGCTCTTGGCGGTCATCCCCGCCTTCCGAACTTGACAACGACCGGCTCAACTTTGTTGTTCCAGTCCCTGTCCAGGAAACGCTGTGCCCTCGCTCACACCGCCCGTTCGCGCAGTACGGCGAGGAGGTCCCGGGCCACCGCCGACGCGATGTCGGGCCGCACCCCCGGCAGCACCGGCAACACCGCCCGCCACTCGTGCTCCGCGACCACGGCCACCACCAGCCGCTCGGCCTCGACCCCCGCGCACAGCGGCACGAGCGACGCCAGGGCCCGCGCCCGCACCCCCGGGTCGTCGATGGCCCCGGCCAGCGCCCGCGCCCGGTCCAGCCCGGTGCGGGCGACCACCGGCACCAGGTCGGCCAGCGCCCGCGCCCGCCACGACGGCACGGCGATCGACCGCGCGAACCGCTCCGCCCGCTCGACCTCGCCACGGGCCGCGATCGCCACCGCCACCTCGCGCGACGCCTGCACCCGCTGCGCCGTGTACCCGACCTCCCCGAGGGCCGCGACCAGCTCGTCGACGGACACCGCGCCGACCAGCCCGGCCAACGCGTGCACCCGCCACCGCGGATCGGGCACGGCCCGCGCCCGCACCGGGTCCCCGACCACCCGCGCGACCACCGCCAGCGCCTGATCGCCGGTCGCCACCGCGTCGGCCCGGTCCAGGTCCCCCGTCGCGGCGACCGCACCGGCCAGGTGCACCAGCGCACGCCCCCGCCACTCCGGGTTGCCGACCGCCCGCGCCACCCGCTCCGCCCCGTCGAAGTCCCCGCCATCGGCCAGCGCGGCCGACAGCGCGGCCCGAACCTCGTCGCGCTCGTACGCGTGCCGCACCGCACCCACCAACGCGCGCACCTCGTCCGAGCACCGCCCCACGTCACCCCGCGCCCGCCCCACCGCGAGCACCGCCAACGCGCGCAGGTGCGGGTCTTCCACCGTCGCCGCCACCGCGTCGGCCCGCCCGACGTCCCCACCGCGCGCCACCACGCCGACCAGCCCGGCCAACGCGCGATCCCGCTGCCGCGAGTCGGCGAGCGACCGCGCCAGCGCCTCGGCGGTGCCCACGTCCCCGGCCGAGGCCGCCGCGACGAGCACCCCGGTCACCACCTCGGGCTCCGGGAGCACGTCGGCCAGGCGCACCACGCGCTCCGCCTCGGTGGCCAGCGCCTCGGCCCGAGCGGTGTCGCCCGCGTCGGCGAGCGGCACCACCAGCGCGGTCAGCGCCTCGGCCCGCGAGACCGACCGCTTGATGCCCCGGGCCACGACCTCGGCCCGGGAGAGCCGACCCTTCCGGGCCAACGCCCGCACCAGCGCCACCCAGACCACCGACTCCCGACGACCGCGCGGCAGGGTCATCGCCAAGCGCGCCCCGAGTTCGACGTCACCCCGCTTCAGTGCCTCCAGCACCTCGTCGACGCGGCTCCGGGACGTGCGGCGGGCGCCGCTGTACGTCCGCCTGCCACCCGGCGACGGCTCCTCCGACACCCGCCGGACGGACCTCTCCCAGGGGTGGGCCACCCGTCCGATCGCCTCGGCCCGTGCCGCGTCCCCGGTCGCGGCGACCGCCCGCGACACCGCGAGCAGGGCCCGCGCCCGCTGCGCCGGGTCGGGCAGCGACCAGGCCAGCGCCTCCGCCCGCGCGACCTGCCCGAGCCGCACCCATGCCTCGGGCAGCCCGGCGGGCACCAGGACGTTCCGGTTGACCAGCTCGTCGCGGTGGATGCCCAGCCGCACCACCGCGAGCAGGTCCGGGTCGGCCTGCCCGTGCAGGACCTCCTGCGCCGCGGCCACCTCGGTCAGCGCGGCGCTGTCACCGCCGGTCAGGTCGGCCAGCCGCGCGTGCCGGGCCCGGTCGAGCGCGCACCGGGTCAGCCGGGCCACCTCGCCGGTCTCGCGCAGCAGCCGGAAGTACCCCACCAGCAGGTACTCGGGCGTGCCCGCGGGCCACCCGCGGTCGCGGTGGGCGTCGGCCCACTCGTGCAGCCGCCGCCGGAACCCGGCCAGCCGCGCGCCACCGAGCATCCGCACGGCGTCCTGCTGCAACTGCTCGTGCGCCATCAGGTACACCCGCCCGCGCCGGCTGAACGTCCGCCCGGTCACCGCCCCGAGCTGCTCCTCCACCTCCCACACCGGCCGCCCGGACAGCTCGGCCAGGTCCGCCGCCGTCACCCCGCCGCCCGCCGCGGCGACCAGCCCCAGCAGCTCCTGCCCGGTCTCGTCGCCGCGCAGCAGGTGGGCCAGCTCCCGCTCGGCGTCCGCCCGCGCCACCGCCGCGTGGGTCGACCGCGACAGCTCCCGCACCACGCCCGGGTCGCGCAACGGGTGGCGGGCGGGCACGTCGGCGGGCACCGGCGGGTCCGGCCGCCCGGACACGAGCACCCGCGACCCGGCGACCGGGACCCGCGGCAGCAGCGCGGCGATGCTGTGCCCACCCGGCCGCCGATCCTCGTCCAGCCCGTCGACCAGGAGCACCAGCCGCTCACCCCGCTCCCGGCACGCGGCCGCGGCCCGGCCCAGCAGGCCGAGCAGGTGGGCGTCCCGGGTGGCGTCGGTGAGCAGCGGGGGCAGCGGCTCGCGCAGCAACTCGGCCAACTGCTCGATGACGACCTCGGCGAACGCGGTCTTGTCGCTCTGCCCGGACAGGCGCGCGGTGACGAAGAACGACACCACCCGCACCCCCTCCGGCGGGTGCAGCGCGAACCACGACATCAGCGCCGACTTCCCGGCCCACGCCGGCGCCCGCAACCACCGGTACGGCTCCCCGTCCCCGGAGCACCAGGAAGCCAGTTCGGCCAGCTCCGCACCGCGGTCCCGCAACTCCTCCGGCGCGATGCGCGCCACCTGCTCCAGGTAGGCGGACCGCACCAGCGGCCCCCGAGCCGTCAGGTGGACGCCACCGCGGATGCTCCCGGCCTGGACGATCGCGTCGGCGGAGCCGGTGACCTCGTTGTGCGCTCCCGCGGTCGACTCGTCACCAGGCACGCCATCAGGAGACCACGTCACCCCGGTGCCGTACAGCGCGGAAGCTCAGCAACACCCGATAGCCGAACAGCAGGACCACGTGCAGCAGGTACGTCCACAGCCCCAGCGCACCCACCACCCCGGCCCCCCGCAACCCGGCGAACGGGAACGCCCAGTCCACCGGGATCGCCAGGAACAGGAGGAACCCGTGCAGGAACCCGGTGACCACGGCGCCCACCGCGAACCCGCCCACCACCGCCTGCCGGCGGGAGAGCACGGAGGGCCCGGTGGCCAGGAAGATCAAGCCGAGGGCCACCGACAACGCCACCCAGTCGACGTGGAAGGACACGACCACCCCCAGCGCCGCCGACCACCCGCCCCCCGAATACCGAGGAGCCACCCAAGGCGCAGTGGCCAGAGGCGCCGCCACCAACAACGGCGCCACCACGATCACCGGCACGAACCCCAGCCGCCCCAACCAGCCCGTCCCGGCACCGACCGGTTCGTTGGCCAGTTGCGCCATCCCCCGCCGCAACCCCTCGCCGTACAAACTGGCCGGCAGCAACGCGGAGAGCAAGACCCACCACGACGCCCCCACGGCGGCGGAAGCGAGCCCCTCCACCGCCGGCCCGACCCGCTGGGCGCCCGGCAGCGAGCCGGCGAGCAACCGAGCCCCGTCGACCACGAGGTCCGCACCGAACAACTCCGCCGCACCGCGCAGCGCCAACAACAGCACGGGCACCACCGCGAGCCCGGCGAAGAACGTGACACCCGCCGCCCACAGCGCCAGGTCGCGCCCGCGCAGCGCGCCCAACGCGTGACGCAGCACCGCGCGGATGAGGGACATGGCCGCTACATACCCACGCAGCGGTCCGCGTACCGCGGTTCGACGGACGACTTGGGCGACAGGCGTGCGCGGCGGTTCGTCGGCGATCACTGATTGTGAGGATGTTTCGCCCGTTCGGCTGCTGTGCCGGGGTCGTTGAAACGTCCATGATCTTCTGCGGGTCGGGGGACTTGTGGCAACCCGCGCGGTGGGGCGCGGTACGGGGGGAAGTCGGTTCATGCGTTCGCGCGTGCATGCGCGGGGTTGGCCCCTGCGCGCTTTCATGACGGGACTGGCCGTTGTCGTGGCGTCGGGGGTGGTGACGCCGCAGTCGGCGGTCGCGCGGGCGGTGCCCGATTCGGCGCCGGACGAGGCGACGGCGTCGCGGTATGCGGCGGCGCGTGGTGAGTCGGTGGTGGTGGAGTCGGCGACCACGGAGACCGATGAGCTGAAGGCCAATCCGGACGGTTCGTTCACGTTCACGCAGCACCTCCTGCCGGTGCGGGTGCGGCGTGACGGTGGCTGGGTGCCGGTGGACCTGGAGTTGGAGCGTCGGGCGGACGGGACGTTCGGTCCGAAGGCGGCTCCGGTGGACGTGGTGTTCTCGCCGGGTGGTGAGGGGTCGGCCGATGACGTCGTGGCGCGGTTGGCGCGGGATGGCGACGAGGTCGGGTTGGGTTGGGGGCGTGATCTGCCGCCGGGGGTGGGGGACGGGGCGTCGTTGACGTATCCGGAGGTGTTGCCGGGGGTGGACCTGAAGGTCGAGGCGACGATCAACGGGTTCAACGAGGTGTTGGTGGTCAAGACCGCGCGGGCCGTGGAGGGTGCGGGGTTGGAGCGGATCGCGTTCCGCACGCACGCGCGGGGGGTGCGGGTGCAGGAGGGTCCGGCTCCGGGTGGTGACCTGGTGGTGCGGGACGAGGCGGGTGTGCGGGTGTTCTCCGGTGACGCCTCGTCGATGTGGGATTCCTCGGGCGGGAGTGCGGACAACCACACCGAGGGGCCTGCGGAGGGGGACCGTCGGGCGGAGATGGGGGTCGAGGTCGGCGCGGACACCGTAGCCGTGCTACCGGACCGGGAGTTCCTGGCCGATCCCGGTACGACGTACCCGGTGGTGATCGACCCGGAGTACTACTGCGAGAAGTGCTGGAAGGTGCACCACGTGGTGGTGCAGGACCCGTGGCCGGACGAGCGCAACTTCGACAAGACCTCCGGTGATTTGGGCAATCTGAAGGCGGGGTACCTCAACGCGACGTCGCTGGGTGCCGGTCGGGCCGGTCGGTCGCGGTCGTACCTGCAGATGCACACGGCGCCGGTCGTGGGCAAGTACATCGCGTGGGCGACGTTGAAGACGAACGTGGTGCACACGTACTCGTGCAAGCCGTCGGCGACGGAGCTGTACGTGAGTCCGTATGTGGACGCGAACACGACGTGGTCCAACCAGCCGGGCTGGTTCTACAAGCTGTCCGAGACCAACGTGGCCAACAACGCGCGGTTCTGCCCCGGTGCGAGCCAGGCGGACTTCGACGCGACGGCGGCGGTGCGGCAGGCGTCGAACGAGGGCTGGAACTGGACGACGTTTTTGTTGCAGGCCAAGAACGAGGGGGAGTTGGACACCTCGTGGCGGCTGTTCGACCTGAACCCGTACCTGCAGGTCGGCTACAACAGTTGGCCGTTCATGCCGACGGCGTTGGGCATGGAGGGGTGGGGTCCGGGTGGGTCGGATGCTCTGCCGTGTGTGACGGGTGTGGGTCGGTCGGCGGTGTTCACGCGGACGCCGCGGTTGCGGGCGCGGATGAACGATCCGGACGGTGGGATCATGGATGCGATGTTCCGGGTGTTCGACGGGGTGGCGCCGAACCTGTCGGCCGGCTACACCGACCACTACACCAACGGGATTCCGGCGGGTTCGTTCGCCGAGGTGACGGTGCCGTCGGGCCGGATCACCCGTGACGGGTTGTTCACGTGGCGGGTGTGGGGTAGTGATCACGGGTTGTTCACCGGCACGGTGGATTGCGAGTTCGAGGTGGACAGCGTCGCGCCGGGCACGCCGGTGGTGTCCTCCACCGACTATCCGGCTGTTGATGGTCCGCACGGCAGTGTGGGGCGGACAGGGAACTTCACGTTCAACCCCGGTGTGCTGACGGGGTTGGGCGGGACGATGGACATGCGTCGTTACGGCTGGTCACTCAACGACGACACGGCCATCACCCATTCGGCGACGGTGCAGTCGGCCGATGGCACGGTGACGGTGCCGATCACGCCGACGAAGACCGGGACGAACGTGTTGTACGTGACGGCGTTCGACCGGGCGGGCAACCGACCTGCGGCCAACGCGGTGTACGTGTTCGAGGTTGCCGAGCCGGCCGACTTGAAGGCCGGGTGGCTGTTCGACGAGACGGGGGGCACCGTTGCGGAGGACAGCGCGGGCAACCGCCCCTTGACGGTGACGGGCGGCTCGTTCACTGCGGGGTACTCGGGTAACAGCTTGTTGTTCACCAACGGCGCGGCGGTCTCGTCCGGCCCTGTGGTGGACACTTCTCGGGCGTTCTCGGTGTCGACGTGGGTGAAGTTGGACCGCGCGGACGGTTACTTCACTGCGGTGAGTCAGGACGGTGGCAGCGCCAGCTCGTTCTTCCTGGGGTACAGCCAGGACGTCAACCGCTGGACCATGGCCGCGCCAGGGGCCGACTCGAACACCGCCGGGACCGCTCGGGCGTCGTCGACGGGTGCGCCGCAGACGGGGGTGTGGACCAACCTGGTGGGCACCTACGACCCGGACAGCGACAGCCTGAAGCTCTACGTCGACGGCAGGTACCAAAGCACTACCACGGTCGCGACATGGAACGCGACGGGTGCGTTCGTCGTGGGCGCGGCGAAGTGGGACGGGGCTCGGGTCAACCGGTTCCCCGGCGCGGTCGACCACACCCTGGTCTGGGACCGGGTGCTGGCGGCCGAGGAGGTCGCGGCGCAGGCCAACCTGGCGGTGCGACGCGCCCGGTACGCGCTCGACGAGCGGTCCGGCACCACCACAGTCGACCAGGACTCCGGGGCGAGCGCGACGCTGACCGGTGGGGTCGTGTGGGGTGGTCAACCCGACGCGTCGGCGGCGAGCGAGGACAAGTGGCTCAACTTCACCTCGGCCGGCACCGGGCAGGTCGCGGTGCCGCGCCCGGCGAACTTCCGCACTGACCGTTCGTTCATCGTGAGTGCGTGGGTGCGGCACACGGGTGGAGCCGGTACGCGTCGCGTCGCGGTGAGCGGGCACGACAGCCAGAACTCGCCGTTCACCTTGGGCTACAACGGTTCGCGTTGGGAGTTCTCGGTATCCAGGTCGGCTACCGACCAGACCGTGGTGTCCGCGTTGTCGGATGACGAGCCGGTGGCGGGTCGCTGGGTCCACCTGGTGGCGACCTTCGACGCGACCACCGGGCACATCGCGTTGTACGTCAACGGCACGAAGCAGAGCGCGTTCTCCGGCACACCGGACGGTAGCGGTGTCGCAGGACGTGCCACGAGCGGAAACCTGTGGTTGGGGCGCTCGACCACGGCGGCCTCGGCGTCCGCGCCCTGGCTGGGGGATCTGGACGACGTCCAGATCCGCACGGGAATCCTGCCTGCCGATGCGATCAGGCAATTGTACTTGACCACCTCACACCGCTGATCCCTGCCGACCGCTTCACGAGAGGTGTCTGTCTGCCATGCGTGCATCCCCGCGTGAACTGGCCCGGAAGGCCATCGCGTTCGGCGTGGTGGTGGTGTTGACCGCGTCGACCGGTCAGGCCGTCGCGGCTCCGGGCGGTACATCGGCCTGGAACGTCACCGAACTCCAACAGGAGCAGTCGGTTCCGACCCGTCCCGGCGAGACCAGACCCCTGCCCGCGGACCCGGCGAGTGGTGCCGTGGTCACCGCACCGGCGGCGGGTGTGGTGTGGCCTCGGGCGGTGGCTGCGGAGGTGGACTTCGCGGCGACCGGTGGTACGCCCGCGCAGGCGGCGGCGCGTGCGACGGGTCGTCCGGTGCGGGCTGCCGGGACTCCCGTTGCGGTGGGGGTGAAGGGCCAGGCGAAGTCGGGCAAGGCGCGCGTCCAGGTGCACGAGCGGAAGTCCGACGCGGTGGTGTTCAGCGTGTCCGACGCCGGGGGTGTCAAGGACAAGCCGTTGGATCTGACGTTCGACTACTCGTCGTTCGGGTCGGCGTTCGGTGGTGACTACGCCTCCCGGCTGAGGTTGGTGCGGTTGCCGTCGTGTGCGGTGTCCTCGCCGGAGAAGGCGGAGTGCCAGGCCGCCACTCCGGTGGAGGGCGCGAAGAACGACACGGCCTCGGGTGTGCTGTCGGCTCCGGTGACGGTGGGGTCGGAGCCGGCGGTGTTTGCCGCGGTGGCGGCGGCGTCGGGTCCGGCGGGTAGTTACGCGGCGACGTCGCTGGCCCCGGCTGGCTCGTGGAACGCGGGTGGTTCGTCGGGTGACTTCACTTACGGGTATCCGATGCGGGTGCCGCCTGCTGTGGGTGGTGGGGCGCCGTCGGTGTCGTTGGGGTATTCGGCGCAGAGTTTGGACGGGCGGACGTCGTCGACGAACAATCAGGCGTCGTGGGCGGGTGATGGTTGGGATTTGTCTCCGGCTGGGTTTATCGAGCGGCAGTACAAGCCGTGTTCGTTGGACCTGGGCGGGAACAACGGTCAGACGAAGACCGGTGACCAGTGTTGGGCGACGGACAACGCGACGATCAGCCTGGTCGGTGTGTCGGGCAAGTTGGTGCGCGTCGGTACGAGCAACCAGTGGCGGACCGAGTCCGATGACGGTGCCCGGATCGAGCGGTTGTTCAACGCCGCCAACGGTGACAACAACGGTGAGCACTGGAAGGTCACCACGCCGGACGGTACGCAGTACTTCCTGGGCATGAACCGGTTGCCGGGGTGGTCGGAGGGCAGGCCAGAGACGCAGTCGACGTGGACGGTGCCGGTGTACGGCAACCACGCCGGTGAGGAGTGCCACCAGGCCGCGTTCGACGCGTCGTGGTGCCAGCAGGCGTACCGGTGGAACCTGGACTACTCGGTCGATCCGCACGGCAACGTGACGACCTACTACTACCAGCGGGAGTTCAACCGGTACGGCCGCAACGCCGACCCGGCCAAGGGCACCGACTACGTGCGCGGCGGGTGGCTGGACCGGATCGACTACGGCCTGCGCAGTGACAACGTCTTCGGCCACCCCGGTGCCCGAATCAGTTTCGAGACCGCCGAACGCTGCCTGCCCTCCGGTGCGGTGACGTGTGATCCGTCGCAGCTCAACGCTTCGACGGCGGCGTCGTGGCCGGACGTGCCGTTCGACCAGATCTGTGGCACGGGTGAGTCGTGCACCAACCGGCTGACCCCGTCGTTCTTCACCCGCAAGAAGCTGACCAAGGTGGTCACGCGGGTCTCGGACGGCGGCAGCGGGTTCCGGGACGTGGACTCATGGGCGTTGGAGCACCAGTTCCTGGGCACCGGCGACGGGTTGGCACCGGCGATGAACCTGACCTCGGTCCGGCACACCGGCCTGGTCGGCGGCAGCGTGGCGTTGCCGGCGACGGTGTTCTCGCACAAGGCGTTGCCCAACCGGGTGGACACCGGCAGCGACAACCGGCCGCCGATCACCCGGTACCGCATCGTGGGGATCACCGGTGAGGCGGGTTCTCACACGCAGGTCGAGTACAGCGGCGCGGACTGCGTGCCGGGTTCGCGGATGCCCGCGGCGGCCGAGTCGAACACGCTGCGGTGCTATCCATCGTGGTGGACTCCGGACGGTGGTCGGGAGCCCGAGCTGCACTGGTTCCACAAGTACGTGGTCACGACTGTGGTCGACGACGACCGCACCGGCGCCTCCAGCCTGGTCAAGACCAACTACACCTATCTGGGCGACCCGGCGTGGCATTTCGACGAGGCCGAGTTCGCCGAGCCCGACCGTCGTACCTGGTCCCAGTGGCGCGGGTACGCCACGGTGCGCACGACCAAGGGCGACCCGTCCGGTCCGCAGTCGGTCACCGAGACTGTCTACGGCCGCGGCATGGACGGCGACCGGCTCCCGTCCGGCACGCGTGAGGCGTGGATCACCACGTCCGAGGGTGAGCCGGTCCGGGACGTGCAGCGGCTGCGCGGGTTCGTCCGCGAGACCCGCCAGTACGACGGCGGCCGGTTGGTGTCGGCGTCGGTCAACGACCCGTACCTGCCCGACACCCCCACCGCGACCGATACGGCGGGTAACAAGGCGTACGTGACCGGCAACGCCTCGGTGCGCGGCCGGACGTTGCTGGAGAGCGGTGCGTGGCGGCGCACGCGGGTGGACAAGGGCGACTTCACGCCCGAGGGCGTGGCCCGGCGCACCGAGGACCACGGCGACCTGGCCGTGACCGGGGACGAGACCTGCACCCGCTCCACCTTCGCCCGCAACGAGACGGCGTGGCTGCTGACGTTGGCCTCGCAGGTGGAGACGGTGGTGGGCACGTGCGCGGTGACGGCGTCGCCGACCACGATCCAGTCCCTGGCCCGCTCCTACTACGACGACCAAGTACACGGCGCCGCACCCACCCGAGGGTTGATCACCAAGGCAGAGGTGCTCGACAAGTGGGACGCCTCCGGCCAGACCTGGGTGACCGCCTCCCGCGCCACCTACGACGCGATCGGCCGTCCTCTCGACGTGTGGGACGCGCGGGGTGAGAAGACCACCACCGACTACACCCCCGACACCGGCCCACTGACCGAGATCTCCAGCACCAACCCGCTCGGCCACGTCACCCGCGAATACCTCGACCCGGCATGGGGCCTGTCGACCGCCTCCGTGGACGCCAACAACCGCCGAGCCGACCTGACCTACGACCCACTGGGTCGTCTCGTCGCCGCCTGGACCCCCGGCCACAACAAGGCGACCAGGCCCGCCGACGCGGCGTTCGAGTACCAGTACAACAACGACAAGCCCAGCGTCGTCGTCACCAAGCAGCTCCAGGACAACAACCGTTACCTGACCGCGTACACGCTCTACGACGGCCTGCTGCGCGAACGCCAGACCCAGGCCCCCTCACCTGGCGCCAGCGGCGGCCGACTGGTCACCGATACCTTCTACGACTCCCGCGGCCTGCCCTACAAGACCAACGGCGTCTGGTGGAACGCCCAGGAGCCCAGCGGCACCCTGGCCGGTGTCTACGACAACGAGGTCCCGGCCCAGACCATCACCGAGTACGACGGCATGGGCCGTCCCACCGCCGCGATCCAGCGCAAGTTCGCCGTCGAGCAGTGGCGCACCACCACCTCCTACGGCGGTGACCGGGTCAAGACCACCCCGCCCCAGGGCGGCACCGCCACCACGCTGATCAACGACGCCCAGGGCCGCACGGTCGAGAAGCGCCAGCACACCGCGGGCGTCGACAGCCCCTACGACACCACCACCTATACCTACAACGCCGCCGGCCTCCTCAAAGCTCTGACGGACCCGGCGGGCAACCAGTGGCGCTACACCTACGACCTGCGCGGCCGCGTCGTGGCCACCGACGACCCGGACACCGGCCACAGCACCGTCACCTACGACGCCGCCGGCCAGGTGCTGTCCAGCACCGACGCCCAGGGCCGCACGATCGCCAACGCCTACGACAAGCTCGGCCGCCTGACCGCCAAGCACAAGGACTCCCTCACCGGCACCAAACTGGCCGACTGGACCTACGACACGCTCGACGGTGGTCTCGGCATGCCGGCCTCCTCCCGTCGCCTGGTCGACGGTCACGCCTACGAGCGCTCCATCCGCGGCTACGACGAAGCAGGTCGACCCACCGGCGAGAAGGTGACGATCCCCGCGGTCGAGGGCGTGCTCGGCACCAGCTACGAGCTGGACCAGTACTACACCTACACCGGCAAGATCGACACGATCTTCTACGTGGGCGCCAGCTCGGCGGGCCGACAGATCTACCCCACCGACGGGGTGGCCACCACGTACCGCCCCAACGGCACACCCCACAAGCTCATCGGCTTCGACGTCTACGTCGGTGACACCACCTACTCCAGCTTCGGCGAGATCCTCCAGCTCACGTACGACAGCGCGGAAGCGAACGCGGCCAAGAACGTCGAGGTGACCAACTTCTACGAAGTCGGCACCCGTCGCCTGGAGCGCAGTCTGGTCAGCCGCGAGACCACGACCGACAACCGCCTGGCCGACCGCAAGTACACCTACGACCCGGCCGGCAACATCACCAAGGTCGCCGACACCCCCGAAGGCCGGGCGGCGGACACCCAGTGCTTCACCTACGACCACCTGCAGCGCATGACCGAGGCGTGGACCCCGGCGTCAAGCGACTGCACCGCCACCCGGTCGGCCACCGCCCTGGGCGGCCCGGCCCCGTACTGGCACTCCTGGACCTTCGACAAGACCGGCAACCGCCTGACCGAAACCCAGCACGCCGCGGCTGGCGACACCACCCGCACCACCACCTACCCGGCAGCCGGAGCAGCCCAGCCCCACACGGCGCGGTCGGTGACCACCACCGGCCCCAACGGCACGTCGCTGGACACCTTCGACTACGACAGCTCCGGCCGCACCACCACCCGCCGCATCGGCGGCGACACCCAAACCCTGGAGTACGACGCCGAAGGCCACGTCTCAAAGATCGTCAACGCCGACGGCAAGGAGTCGACCTACCTCTACGACGCCGACGGCCGACGTCTGATCAGCCGCGAGCCCTCGGCCACCACCCTGTACGTGTTCGGCCAGGAGATCCGCCTGGAGAAGGGCACCACCACCCCGTCCTGGACCCGCTGGTACTCCTTCGGCGGTCAGACCGTGGCGGTGCGCAACAGCGTCACAGGCGTGAAGTGGATGATCCCGGACCACCAGGGCACCAGCCAGATCAGCGTCGCCAAGACCACCAGCCTGACCGTCACCCAACGCCGCCAGACCCCATACGGCGCACAACGAGGTCCAGCGCCCGGTTCGTGGCCCGATCGCCTGGGCTTCGTCGGTGGCCGCAACGACGAGTCGGGCCTGACCCAGGTCGGCGCACGCCTGTACGACAACGCTTCGGGCCGCTTCCTCTCCGCCGACCCAATCATCGACAACAACGACCCGCAGCAGCTCAACGGCTACGCCTACGCCAACAACAGCCCGGTCACCTACAGCGACCCCACCGGCCTGATCCGCGACTGCGGCCCCGACGGCGTGATGTGCGGCTTCGACAAGCGCATGTTCAACGGCGACAACAAGGAGCAGCGGGCTCAGTACGAGTCGGAGAGGCGGTCTGTCCAGGCGTACCGGCGGGCGGTTCAGCAGTACACCGCGGAGGTCAAGGCCAGGACCGAGCAGGCGATGTCCGAGCAGGGCATCAGCTGGGAGGACTACCAGAAGGCCCTGGCCGACGCGCACAAGACCAAGTGGGATGTGATCAAGGAGGTCGCCTGGGACGTCCTGAAGGAGATCTCGGGCTGGAACGACATCGTCGACTGCTTCACCAAGGGCGACATCTGGGGCTGCGCCGGACTCGTCGCGGGCCTGGTGCCCTGGGGCAAGGTCGGCAAGATCCTCGAAGCCGGCTGGAACGCCATCAAAGCCGTCGACCGCCTGACTTCGATCATCAGCAAAGCTCAGGGGGTACTGCGCCGAGTCCAGGCCATCACCGAGCAGGTGACCGAGGCCGCTACCGAGCAGTTCCAGAAGCTCCTCTCCCGAGGTGGCGGTTGCAATAGCTTTGCGCCAGGCACTTTGGTCCTGATGGCTGATGGCTCGACCAAGCCCATCGAGGAGTTGTCACTTGATGACCAGGTCATGGCGTATGACCCCGATAGTGGCGTTTCCGGCGGTCGGCAGGTCGTGGGCACAGTGGTCGGCGAAGGTGTCAAGCACTTGGTGCGGATTGCGCTCGATATCGACGGACCGGAAGGCGATGCGACCGGAGTTGTAGTCGCTACCGGCGGTCATCCCTTCTGGTTGGCGGACGAGAAGCGATGGCGGAACGCAGACGAACTGCGAGTCGGAAGCCTTCTGCAATCTCCTGACGGCTCCTGGACGGAGGTTGTCTCGGTTGAGCGGTGGTTCGAAGTCGCCCGAGTCCACAACCTGACCATCGACGACATCCACACTTTCTACGTGGTAACCGAAGGCGTTGGACTGCTCAGTCACAACGCTAACTCTGCTGAAGTTTGCCACTTGACCTTGGGGCCTGACCGGGAACAACAGGTGCAAGGAGTGGCGGCTGAACGTGGTGATAGAGTGCTGCCGCACGAGCAAGTGTTGATCAACGAATTCGGTGATACCCATGGGTGTTGGAGTTGTCCGGCTCGTGAATCCGGCTACGCTGACGGCCACTGGACTGGCGATCATATCCCGCCGAACAAGTTGGCACCCGAGGGTCCGTGGACGATTTATCCGCATTGCATGGCTTGTGCGCGTCGGCAGGGAGGTATGGTAAATGGCGTCAACCGGGGATTTTATGACAGATTCGATAACGAGTAGGATCGGCGTCTTTGAATCTGTCATGGGAGCCGTAATCGGAAAGTGCACCTACGGTCTTCTGGTTGTCTCGGATCGTGACAGTGCGGACGCCCACGATGACTGGAATCCGGCGACGGAGGTTGTGCACGCCGGCCCGGACTCGTTGTACGTCGGTGTGCGTGACGCGGCCGGCGGTGCAGTCCTGGTAATCGTGGCGGACCGTGCTGAAATCTCTTCGGAGGCATTCCTTCTGCATGAAGGATCTTTCACGTCTCCTTCGCTCTCCATTCACGTGTACGATCCCGGGGAGTCGTTCTCGCTTGTCATCCCCATCGATGAAGCCGAATTCTCCGTAAAAGTTTATGGAGATAATTTGCGCGAGTCGTCCGAAATTGTTGTCCTACTGGGCGGCAGTGTGTAGGTGTTTCAAGTGTGGCGATTGTTCGAATCGGGGGCGACGCTCTGGGGGGTCTTGCCTGGATATTTCCGCAGGATGAATCCTTCGGAGGGGGAGTGCAAAATCAACGGTTCGCACGAGTTGCAACTCGGTGACCACCGCTTTCGGCTCCCCCTCCGGCATCGGTCGATGTTGTGGGTGAAATCAAATCGGTGCTGGGGTGGAAGTGCTTCGGGTCGCTGGCCAGTCCCCTCGGTTACGTCCGGACTTCCAGGGGGTGGTGTAGGGGATCCGGTTGCCGTGGCCGTGCTGGGTGTTCTTGGCCTTGATGGGTGAGCAGGCATCGATGATCCAGTGCATGAGGTCCATGAGTCGGGCGCGTGGTGCAGTGTCGAACTGTCGGCTGGCTGGGCCCAGGTGGGAGACGGAGGGGTGGCCCTTGGGGCGATGTCTTGGATGACGCCACATGCCAGGTTCGGCGAGCATACGTGAAATTCTTGCTCTTGGATGGTTCTTCTTTTGTGAGTAAATTTCGATTGATCGTCGTTGGTGCAACGCGTGCACTTGAGTGCAAGGGCTCGCGGTATGGCGCGAATCGGGCGGGTTTCCCTCCTTCGGGAGGCGAGGAAGAACTTCTGGCGGCGCTTCGTGTCGCCGTGCCCTCCTTGAAAGTCGTAGATGATTCGTGCGTATGGCCTTCCCTGACTGTTCCGCCACTGCGGAGCAGTCTTGAAGAATGTAGATTCATCGCTTCGATTTGGAATCCAGGAATTCATCCGGTTCTTCCGGTCGATGTTCGAGGTGACGATTCGGCCCGATATTCGTAGGCTCTGCGGTCGTTCAGTGGATGCGCAGCATCGTGCGTGAACCCGACAGATTCAGATGGTGGAAGAATCCGCTTCGAGGAATTCGGCGAACACCTCGCTGGGTTTTCTCCAGTCGTGGATCTTACGAGGTCGGTCGTTGATCTCCGCGAGGTAGCTCGGGTCGGAGGGGATGTCGACGCCCTTGGGCAGGAGTTCGCGCACGATCAGGTTGAGCTTCTCGTTGCCGCCGCGTTCCCACGGTGAGTGTGGGCGGGCGAAGAAGACCGGCAGTTCGGTGGCGGTCACCTGCTCGTGCAGGGTCATCCCCGAGCCGCAGTCCCAGGTCAGGGAGCGTGTGATCGAAGCCGGCAGGCCGCCGACGGCGGCGATGGCCGCGTCGGTGACCGTCAGCGAGTCGTGCCCGCGCAGCGGGACCAAGACCGGGAAGCGGTTGGTGCGCTCGACCAGCGTGGCCACTGCGCTGCGACCGCCCTTGCCGATCACGAGGTGCCTTCCCCATGGCCGGGCACGGCCCGGTCGTCGGCCTCGACTGGACGTTCGCCGAGGTAACGGGGCTCACGAATACGCGGTGCCTGCGCCGGACGTGGCCTGCACCTGCCCATGTGGCCGGTGCGCAGCGCGATCAACTCCCGGTTCAGCGTGGCGACAGGTTAGGTGTAGACCCACTCTGGTAGACGGTCTCGTGGCTCACCCGCACAGTGTCCTCGCCGTCCTCGCCCCGTGCCGACCGGCTCGTGATCGACGCCGGCGACCAGCCCCGCGCAACAGTCCGACCACCCGTGCCCGAACAGCCGGGTCCCGGTCCACCGCCAACGGCCTCGACCGAGCCACGCCCGCGGCCTGCTCGGCCACTATGGCCCGATAAACCTCGCGACCGCCGTGACGGCCCACCTCACGGGAGACCACCGAGGCGTCACGACCGATTCGAACCGCGATCTTCCCGTACTTCGACGACTCGGCCAGTCCTCGGGAGATCTCCTCCCGATCGGCCAATGTCAGCACTCAACGCACGGTGAGCGATCCTTCCCCGCCGAACAGCACGATCAGATGCTGCGACAGTCTGAACCTGCCAGGTATTCACCGAACTCCTCGAAGCAGATGCTTCCACCACCTGAACTCGCCCAGGTGAGTCACCGTGTGCCCACCTCGCTCCCCACGTACCGTGACCCGGTGGACAACCTGGACGGACGGGGCGCGGTCGAGGGCTGGTCGCGGTTGCACGGGGAGGACGTGTCCGGCAGCCGGTTGGCGGTGGGGTGGATCCGGTTCGTGCACCTGCTCGCCCGGCGCCTTCCCGGGGCGAACCCCGATGTGCTGTCGGCCTGCGGTGTGGTCGCGGCGGCAAGCGCGGTAGGTGCGGCGGTCCTGGGAGGGCGCTGGGTTCTCGTGGCCGCGCTGCTGGTCGTCGTGTCCGGGGTGCTCGACGGGCTGGACGGGGCGGTGGCCCTGCGCACCGGTCGGGCGCGTCCGCTGGGGGCCGTGGTGGACGCGGTTGCCGATCGGCTTGGTGACGTGTGCCTGGTGGCCCTCCTGGTCCTGCTGGACGGTCCGGGGTGGCTGGGTGCTGCAGTGGGTGCGGCGGTCTTCCTGCACGAGTACGCGCGGGCCCGTGCGCAAGGGGTCGGGATGACCGGTGCGGGGGCGGTGACCGTTGCGGAGCGGCCTACCCGGGTGGTGGTCGCCGCGGTGGCGTGCCTGAGTGCCGGCACCTGGCCTGCGGGCGCGCCGTGGCTGGGTTGGGAGTGGGGGACCACCTGCCTTGTGCTGTGGGCGGTGCTCGCCGCAGTGGGTGGGGTTCAGCTCGTCGCGGCGATCCGGAGAGTCCTCACGCCGGGCCGATGAGGTCGGCGGTGATGCGTGCGGACATGGCGACCAGGGGCAGGCCGCCGCCCGGGTGTGCCGACCCACCTACCAGGTACAGGCCGGGTACGGGGGCGCGGTTGGCGGGGCGCAGCAGGGCCGCGCGGGGACCGTTGGACGACGAGCCGTACAGGGCGCCGCCTACCGCTCCTGTGTCGCGTTCCCAGTCGGCGGGGGTTCGGATCTCGCGCCACAGCACCCGGTCGCGCACGTCGTGGCCTCGGGTGGCCAGGACGTCGAGCACGTGGTCGGCGTAGCGGTTCGCCAGACCTGGCGCAGTCCAGTCGACCTGGCCCTGGCGGGGGGCGTTGACCAGCACGAACCACGACTCGTGGCCGTCCGGGCGCACGGCCGGGTCGTCGGGGGAGCACACGTACACCGCCGGGTCCCCCACCGGGTGCGGGGTTCGGCCGAACAGGGCGTCGAACTCGGCGTCGTAGTCCTCGGGGAACAGCACGCGGTGGTGGTAGGGCCTGGCGGAACGGCCGCGCAGGGCCAGCAGGAGCACGAAACCCGACAGTGACGGCACCGCGCGGGTCAGCGCCCGGCGCGGGGCTTGGGACCGCCGATCGGTCAGCAGGTCGTCGTAGAGGGCTCTGGCGTCCGCGTTGGACACCACGACGTCGGCGGGCACCTCCCGACCTGCCACGCGCACGCCGGACACGCCGTCGCCCGACGTCTCCACCTCGGTCACGCGCGCGTCGAACTCGAAGCGCACGCCCAGCTTGCCGCAGTGGTCGAACAGGGCATCCCCCAGCCGCCGCAGGCCGCCGCGCACGTACCAGCCGCCGTGGTGTTGTTCGATGTAGGGGACGACGGTCATCAGGCCCGGCAGTCGGCGTGGGTCGGAGCCGCTGTAGGTGGCGTAGCGGTCCAGCAGCACCCGGGCCCGTGGGTCGGACAAGCGCTGCCTGCCCACGGTCCGCAGCGTGCGCCACGGTGCCAGTGCCAGCAGGTCGCGGACGCTCGTCGAGCGCCGCAGCAGGTCGCGGGCGCCGCCCAGCGGGCTTTGCAGCACCGCCTCGCCCACCAGGTCCCACAGCCTCGCCGCGTCGGCCATGAGGGCCGCCCACTGCTCGCCCGTGCCCGGGCTCCACGCGTCCAGGGCCGACGGCACGGCGGTGGCGTCGTGGGGCAGGTCCACTTCGGAGCCGTCGGCGAAGCGGTAGTGGCAGGTGGGGTCCACCGGGACCAGGTCGACCGCGTCGTCGAGCCTGCCTCCGGTGTCGGTGAACAGGTCGCGGTAGACGTGGGGCAGGGTCAGCAGGGACGGGCCGGTGTCGAAGGCGAAGCCGTCGCGGCGCAGCTCGCCCAGCTTGCCGCCGTGCGTGTTCGCCTGTTCGAGGACGGTGACCTGGTGTCCTCCGGAAGCCAGCCGTGCGGCGGCGGCCAGGCCGCCCATGCCCGCGCCCACCACGACGACCCGTGCCATCAGCGGCTCCCGTGCAGCGGTCGGTGCTTCCAGGTGAGGGTGCCCGCGCGGCGTGCCCGCCAGGAGCGGGCCAGCAGGGTGAGCAGCGTGCCGACCGACACCGGGTGCGCCAGGGCGTCCGGCCACGGCCGCCCACCGGTGCGGCGGGCGGTGACCACCCGTCCGGCCACGGCCGCCGCGTAGCCGACCAGGCCCGCGCGTGATCCCGTCAGGGCGGCCAGCGGGGGGAGCACGAACGCGGACGCCAGGCCGGTGGCGAGCGCGATGGCGGCTGCCGGGCTGCCGGTGGCCGCCCAGAGGGACTTCTCGTAGCCGGCCGCGACCTCCGCCCAGCCCCGGTACATCCGGCACTCGGCGATCCCGCTGCCGTCGGCCACGGCGCCGCGCCCGCCCGCGCGCTTGACCGCCCGCATCAGGGCGATGTCGTCCAGCACGGCGTCCGCGACGCCCTCGAACCCGCCGCAGCGGCGCAGGGCCGTCGCGTCGACCACGAAGAACTGGCCGTTGGCCGCGGACAGCGACTCGCGCCGCGACCGCTCGGCCAGCCGCAGCGGCAGGAAGACCAGCCAGGACCACTGCAGCAGCGGCTGCACCAGGCGGGTGGCGGCGTCGTCGGCGAGCTGCCGGGGGAACGGGGACACCGCGTCCAGGCCCGCCGACCGCAGCAGGTGCACGGCGGCGGCCACGGCGTGCGGTGCCAGCACCACGTCCGCGTCGACGAACACCAGCACCCGGCCCCGCGCCTCGGCGGCGAGCCGGGCGCACGCGTGCGGCTTGCCGGGCAGGCCGGGCGGCGGCGGGTCGCCGGGGATCACCCGGACCCGGTCGCCGGCGATCGCGCGCACCACGTCGGCGGTGCCGTCGGTGGACCCGTCGTCCAGGACCAGCACCTCCAGGTCCGGCACGTCCCGCTGGGCCAGGAACGACCGCAGCGCCGGGGCGATGCGGTGGGCCTCGTCGCGCGCGGGCACCAGCAGGGACACCGGTTCCCGGCACGGCGGCGGGTCGGCTCGCGGCGCGCGCACCAGGCGCGCGTTGACCGCCGCGTGGAGGGTGCCCAGGGCGGCGACCGCCGACCCGGCGGTGACCAGGCCCCGCAGCAGGCGCCTCACCGGTGGGCCCGCCACAGCGCGACCGCGAACGGCACGGCGACCGCGCCCATGAGCACGCCGCCGACCAGGGAGACCCACGGCCTGCCGAAGAACGCCGCGTGCGCCCACACCGAGGACCCGTAGGTCCAGAGGTACAGCACGGGGGCCGGGCCGAGGCGGAGGTCGGTGCTGCCGGCGCCGACCCGGGCGTGCAGGGCGCCGGTGATCAGGGTCGCGACCAGCAGCCAGCCGGCGAAGTTGGTCAGCGGGATGCCGTCCACGCCGGGCAGGCCCGGGGTCGGGTGGGTCCACGCCCAGTGGCCCGCGTCGACCATCTGCGGGTCGAGGAACACGTCCCACGAGGCCAGCGCCCAGCCCGCGAGCGGCACGACCGCCCAGCCGGTGCCGAGGGCGCGGCCCACCAGCAGGGCGGGCCACGCCATCATGACCCAGGCCATCGGCACCAGGACGGGGACGGACAGGACCTCGGCGCCGAGCGTGCCGGTGTAGGCGTACCCGCCGAACGGGAAGCCGGTGCGCACGCCCACCGCCTCGGCCACCAGCCCGCCGCCGCCCGCCACCGCGAGCAGCAGGACCGCGGCCCGCAGGCCGGCGCGCGCGGCGGCGTCCAGGGTGGAGGCGGCGCAGAACAGGACGACCGACAGGACGGTGGTCGGCAGGCGGTCGGCGGGTGCGGTCACCGAGTAGACGATCTGGGTGAGGACCACGCCCGCCCCGCAGGCCCAGGCGGCGGCCGGGAGGGCGCGCACTGGCACGCGGGAGGCCACACCGGTCGACATGTCGACGAACCTAACGGCGATCGGGCGGTGCTGCCCGATGAGCGGGTGGGCAGGGCCGTGCCGCGTGCCTTCGTGGCCGGAGGTCGGCCGAGCCCGTCGTTCCGGCGCCCGGCCACTCATCGGGCGGAGTCGCGACCGCGCTGCCAGGATCGCTGCCATGGCCACCACCCCCCCGCCGACCGGGTCCGGTCGCACCGCGCCCGGGCGCGACCGGCACGCCCGCCTGCTGCCCGCACCCCCGGGCAGCCCCGACGCCGGCGGCGAACCCCCGCGCGCGGCGGTCGTGGGTGGCGGCATCGCGGGGGTGGCGGCGGCGGTCGGGTTGGCCGAGCGCGGGGTGCGCGTGGTGCTGCACGAGCGCGAGGACCAGCTCGGCGGGCGGGTCCGGGGCTGGACCACCGCCACCGGCGAGACGATGACGCGCGGCTTCCACGCGTTCTTCCGCCAGTACTACAACCTGCGCGCCCTGCTGCGCCGCGTCGACCCCGACCTCGCCATGCTCCGCCCGGTGCCCGACTACCCGCTGGTCCACGCGGCGGGCACGCGGGAGAGCTTCGCCGGCCTCCCGCTGACGCCCCCGTGGAACGTGGCGGGCTTCGTGCTGCGCAGCGACACCTTCACCCTGCGCGACCTGACCCGGATGGACACCCGCGCGGCCACGGCCCTGTTCGACGTGTCGCTGCCGCGCACCTACGCCGAGCTGGACGGCCTGGACGCCGATGCGTTCCTGCGCGGCATCCGCTTCCCCGACACCGCGCGGCACCTGGCGTTCGAGGTGTTCTCCCGCAGCTTCTTCGCCCACCCGTCGGCGCTGTCGGCCGCGGAGCTGGCGACCATGTTCCACATCTACTTCCTGGGCTCCAGCGAGGGCCTGCTGTTCGACGTGCCGCGCGACCCGTACCCGGCGACGATCTGGCGGCCGCTGCACCGCCACCTGGAGTCACTGGGCGTGGAGGTGCGCACCGGCAGCACCGTCGACCGGGTGCTGCGCCGCCCCGGCGGTTTCCGCGTGCTGGGGGACGACGTGGACGCGGTCGTGCTGGCGACCGACGTCCGCGGCCTGCGCTCCGTCGTGGCCGGCTCGGACCTGGGCACCCCGGCGTGGCGCGCCCGGGTCGACGGGCTGCGCACCACGCCGCCGTTCCTGGTCAGCAGGCTGTGGCTGGACCGGCCCGCCCGCCGCGACCGGCCGCCGTTCCTGGGCACCAGCGGGTTCGGGTACCTGGACAACATCAGCGTGCTGGACCTGTTCGAGGACGAGGCGCGCGCCTACCGCGAGCGCACCGGCGGGTCCGTGGTCGAGCTGCACGCCTACGCCCTGCCGGAGGACGCCGACCAGGAGGCGGTGGTGGCCCGGCTGGTCGAGGAGGCCGAGGCGGTCTACCCCGAGCTGACCGGGGCGCGGGTGGTGCAGGCGGAGCACGTGCGGGCGGCCGACTGCCCGCTGTTCGCACCGGGGTCCTTCCCCGGCCGCCCGGCGGTGACCACGCCCGACCCGGCGCTGGTGCTGGCCGGCGACCTGACCCGGGTCGACCTGCCGGTCGCGCTCATGGAACGCGCCGCCACCACGGGTTTCCTCGCCGCGAACACGCTGCTGGCGCGCTGGGGCGTGCGCGGGCACGACCTGTGGACGGTGCCCAACCGGGGGCGCTCGGCCCTGCTGCGCGGCGCGGCCCGCCGGGCCCGGACGGGCGGGCGCCGGGACCGTCAGCCGTCTACTGTGGACTGACGGGGTCCTGGGCGGGCACGGTGCCGCGGTAGTGCGAGGCGATGTCGTCGCTGGTGGTCAGCCACACGTCGGGCTGCGCGGCGAGGTGGGCCAGCGCCAGGTCGAGGTACTTGTGCCGGAACGGCTGGCCGATCACGAACGGGTGCAGCGCCAGCGCCAGCACGCGCCCGCTGTCGCCGGCGGTGGCGTCGGCGTGCAGCTGCTCGTACTGGTCCTGCACGATCCGCAGGAACTCCGGCCCGGTGGTGCCCCGGCCGAACAGCAGCAGGTCGTTCAGCTCCACCGTGTACGGCACGCTGAGCACCCCGGGCACGGTCAGCGGGTACGGCTGGTCGTCGTTGGTCCAGTCCAGCACGTACTCCAGGCCCAGCTCGGCCAGCAGCGCCGGGGTGTTGAACGTCTCGGTCAGCCCGGGGCCCATCCAGCCGCGCGGGCGCTTCCCGGTGGCCGCGGCGATGGTGTCGACCACGTCGGCCAGCACGCGCCGCTCCTCGTCCGGCTCCAGTCCGGTGTGCAGGACGGAGTTGGTCCGCCCGTGCGCGAGCCACGCCCAGTCCCGCGCCACGCCGGCCCGGATGACCTGGGGGTAGTGGTGGACCACGTCGGAGTTCAGCAGCACGCTCGCCCGGAGGCCGTGCCGGTCCAGGCTCTCCGCGACGCGCCAGATGCCGACCCGCGTGCCGTAGTCGCGCCAGCCGTGGTTCAGCGCGTCCGGGACCAGGTCCGCGGTGCCCGGCCAGATGCTGGTGGACGGGCGGCCGACGAGGAAGTGCTCGACGTTGAGCCCCACGTAGACGGCCACCCGGGCGCCGCCGGGCCAGGTGATGCGGGGGCGTTCGGTGATCGGGCGGTAGTCGTAGGGGAGGGTGCCGGTTGTGTTCGCCATGGCCGCAAGGTAGGAGTTGACACCGGTGTCAGGTGCAAGTCCGGGGGGCGACGTGCGGATCGGTGAACTGGCCAGGCGCACCGGGGTGAGCGAGCGCTCGCTGCGCTACTACGAGCAGCAGGGCCTGCTGGGCGCCACCCGCACGCCCGGCGGCCTGCGCGAGTACCCGGAGCAGGCGGTCGACCGGGTGGTGCGCATCCAGGAGCTGTTCGCCGCCGGGCTGACCAGCCGGACCATCGCGCGGCTGCTGCCGTGCATGCGCGACGCCGACGGCGGACCGTCGGAGGTCGCCACGCCCCGGCTGGTGGCCGACCTGACCGCGGAGCGGGCGCGCCTGGACCGCATGATCACCGAGCTGGCCACCTCCCGCGACGTGCTCGACGAGGTCATCGAGGCGGCCTCCGGCGACCCGTCTTCGGGGAGTGCGCGGGACGCTTCGGCCGAACCGTTTACCCGTCGCCGCACGGGGTAACAGAGCATCACCCGTGCGCGCGTGCCCTGCACGGATAGGTGCGCCCTCCGGGTGGACCGGGTGCCGGGGGCGCGGGGTCGTTGAACCAAACAGCGCCCGCGTCCCCGGTCCTTGCCCGCGAGGTCACTTCTTCGGCGTGATGGTCACCGGCACCCGCACCGGCATCCCGGGCGCCGCGCCCGCCGACACCGAACCGGTGATCTCGCCGCCGGTGGCCTTGGGCCCGGCCAGCACCCGGAAGAGGAACGTCACCGACTCGCCGGGCGCCAGCCCGGCCTCGGCCTCGCACGTCACGGTGCCGCGGCCCGCGGGGCAGGGGACCTGCACCTGGCCGTCGGCGCCGTCCAGGGCGACCAGCCGCCTGCCGACCAGGCCGTTGCCCGCGCCCACCACCCGGACGTCGTCCGGCAGCGACAGCGTGACCACCGGCGGCGGCAGCGGCGTCGAGCCGGTGTTGCGCACGATCACCGGCAGCGGGGTGGGCGGCCCGCCGGTGTCGGTGGAGAGCCCCGCCGGCGCGGTCGGGGTGAGCCGGTCGCCGGGGGGCTCGGCGGCGGGGGTGGTGGCGCCCGCGCCGGTCGTGGTCGTTGCCGGGGGGAGCACCACCGGTGGGGAACCACCGGTGGTCGCCAGGCCCGGGACGTCGGTCGGCGAGCCGCCGGGGGACGACGTGCTGCCGGCCGGCGGCTGCCACGTGGCGGTCGCGGTGGGCACGAAGCCGTTGGCGACGGTCGGGGTCGGGTCCGCGCCGAGCCCCGGCACCACCTCGTCCCGGGTGGCCGTGCCGGACACCACGACGACCGCCACCGCCACCGCGGAGGCGGCGGCACCGAGCCACTGCGCGGCCGAGGAGGTGGTGCTCCCCACCGCGCCACCCACCGCGCCACCGCCGATCGCGGTGCCGCTCGCCGCGGTGCCGCCCGCCAGGGCGTTGCCCGCCGCGGCACCGCCGGCCGCGGCGCCCCCGGCCGCGGCACCGCCGGCGAGGGCGGCCGAGCCGGTGCCGGCGGACGCCAGGTAGCCGGACGCGCCCACCCCGAGCACCAGGGGCGCGACCACGCCGCGCAGCGCGCCGCTGACGTCGGCCAGCTCGGCGGCCAGCGCGCGGCAGGCGGGGCACTCGTCCAGGTGCGCCTCGACCTGCGCGCTCTCCCTGACGGACAGCCCGCGCCGGGTCCAGGCGCCCAGCCGGGACACCGCGGCCCGGCAGCGCCCGCCGGGGTTCTGCTCGACGTGCGCCTGGAGGTACGCCTTGCGCAACCCCTCGCGGGCCCGGTAGGCCATCGCGGACACGCCGTTGGCGGTCAGCCCGAGCAGCGGGGCGACCTCGGCGTGCGACTGCCCCTCGACCTCGGTGTGCCACAGCACGGCCCGCCACCGCTCCGGCAGGCTGGCGAACGCGCGCGCGGCCAGCGACCGCTCCAGCTCGGCCACGGCGGTGTCGTGGAACGGCAGGCTGGCCACCCGCTCGACCCCGGACACGGCCTCCACGTCGCCCGCCAGCTCCAGCCTGCGCTCCTGCCGCGTCCGGTCGTAGGCGGTGTGGCGCAGGGCGGTGAGCAGGTAGGGGCGGAACGCCGAGTCGGGGCCCCGCCCGGCCCGCAGGGCCATCAGGACCTTCGCGAAGGCGTCCGAGACCAGGTCGTCGGCCTCCACCGGCGAGCGGGAGAGCTGCCGGGCCAGGGTGCGCGCCGCGCCCACGTGCCGCGCGTACAGCTGCCCGTAGGCCCGGGTGTTGCCGTCGCGCACGGCCGCGATCAGCTCGGCGTCCGAGGACGCGCTCCCGCCGCCGGTGCCGCCGTCGCCTGTGTGGCCCGCGTTGCCGAGGCCGCCGCCCGCGTCGTCGGTGCCCCCGTCCAGCGCCCGGTCGAGGCCGGCGCGCAGGACGTCCGGGTCGGCCGCCCGCCACTCGTCGACGTCACGCCCGTCCGGTTGCCCGAGCACCGATCGCCCCCTTTTGGATGCGGTGTGTCATGAGCGTTCGGCCGAACCCTATACAGGCGGGCACCGTTCCACCGCACGAGTCTCGGGGGTAAGGGGTGGTCTCAGCCCCGCGGCCGCCCTTCTGCGGTCCGCGTGGAACCGTAGGTCGTGGCGTGCACTACGGCAATCCACACCAGCGCGAGCAGGACGCTGCCCAGGACGTCGGTCGGGTGGTGCAGGCCCGTGTAGAGGCGCTGCGCCGCGACGACCGCGGGCACCGCCGCCGCGACCACCAGCACCGGCACCCGCCACCAGCCGCTCGCGGCGCGCCTGACCAGCAGCACCACCGCGGCGCCGAGGACCAGCGACGCGGCCACGTGGCCGGAGGGGAACGCCGAGGTGGGCGGCACGTCGCTGGGGATGCGGGACGCGGGCCGGGCGCGCTCCACGACCGAGGTGATGAGCAGGAACAGGGTGACCTCGCCGACGAGGCCGAGGACGACCAGCAGGACGGGGCGCCAGTCGCGCGTCCCGGCCAGGGCGAGCACGCACACCACGACCGCCGCCGCGACCACCGGCCCGGTGCCGGTGGCGTCGCCGATCGGGACCAGCAGCGCGTCCCGCTCGGGGGTGCGCAGGCCGGCGAACCACTCGACCACCGCCCGGTCCCACGCGGGCGGCACGTCCGGGCCCGCGGCGGTCAGCCAGGAACCCAGCGCGAACAGCGCGACCAGCAGCAGCGCCCAGGCCACCAGCAGGCGCGCCGCGGCCCGCCACGCGCCGCCCGGCACGTGCACCCGCTCGGGCGCCGGTTCGAGGTCGCCCGCCGCCTCCGGGACCAGGCCGTGCGACACCGGCACGTCCGGCATGCCGCGGTCGCGCCGCCACCGCCGGAACACCTCGGTGGTCAAAGCCAGCCACAGCAGGCCCAGCAGCCAGCCGCCCAGCACGTCGGTCGCGTAGTGCACGCCCAGCGCCACCCTGCTCAGGCCCACCGCGAGCACGACCGCGACGGTCAGCCAGGTCAGCGCGACGCGGCCGCGCGGCAGCGAGGCGAACACCAGGAGCAGCACGCCGTAGGTGACCGTGGCGCCCAGCGTGTGCCCGCTGGGGAAGCTGAACCCCTCGGCCCGCGCGACCTCGACCTCCACCAGCGGCCGCAGCCGGCCGACCAGCTCCTTGACCACCACGCCCAGCACGCCGCCGCCGAGCGCGGTGACCACCACGTGCACCGCGACCCACGGGCGGCGGCGCACCAGCAGCCAGGCCACGGCCAGGGTGCACACCCCGACCAGCGTGGCGGTGTCGCCCAGCCGCGTGACCGCGCCCAGCACGGCGACGGTGGTGCCGGAGCCCGAGACCCAGCGGTTGAGCAGGGCGGAGAGCGCCTGGTCGGCCTCGCGCACGGGCGCCCAGCCCGACCACACCAGGGCCAGCACCGCGAAGAAGGCGGTACCGGCCGTGCTCGCGGCGATCAGGGACACCGCGCTGCGCACCGCGAACTTCTCCGCGGTGACGACTGTTCGCCGGTCGAGGCTGCTGGTAGTCACGAACTGATGTTGCCCGAACCGGCGGGCGCGCAATCCTGCCGCACCGCCCCGAGCACCCCAGGAGGCGCCCGTGTCGCCGCACGCAGCGGAATTCCACCCCGGTCGGCCCGTCGTGCTCCGCGGCGCCACCGTGGTCACCATGGACCGGGCCGGCGTGCTCGACGGCGCGGACGTGCTCGTGGTGGGCGAGCGCGTCGCCGCGGTGGGCCGGTTCCTGGAGGCGCCGCCGGAGGCGGTGGAGGTCGACGCCCGCGGTGGCATCCTGATGCCGGGCATGGTCGACACCCACCGGCACATGTGGCAGGCGTTGTTGCGCGGTCTGGGCGCGGACTGGACCCTCGGGCAGTACTTCACGTTCTTCTACCTGGACCACGGGGCGGTGTTCCGACCGGAGGACATCCACGCCGGCAACACCCTGGCCGCGCTGGAGGCGTTGGACGCCGGGGTCACCACGACGCTGGACTGGTCCCACGGGTTGCGCACGCCCGAGCACGCCGACGCGGCGGCGGACGCGCTGGGTGCCGTGCCCGGTCGGTTCGTGCTGGGGTACGGGAACCTGGCGGGGGCGCCCTGGGAGTGGGCGAGGAGTTCGGGGTTCCGGTCGTTCGTCGAGCGGCGGGCGGGGGAGTTCGAGGGGGTGCAGCTGGCGTTCGACGTCACCGGTGAGCCGGGGTTCCCGGAGCGGGCGGCGTTCGAGGTGGCGCGCGAGCTGGGGTTGCGGGTGACCACCCACGCGGGGGTGCGGGGCGCCACCAACGACGACGGCATGCGGTTGATGTGGGAGCACGGGTTCATGACGCCGTCGGTCACGTACGTGCACGCGGCCACGTTGTCGGCGGAGGCTTATCGGTGGATCGCCTCTTCCGGTGGGCACGTGTCGGTGTCGGCGGAGAGCGAGTTGAACGCGGGGCAGGGGTATCCGCCCACCTGGTTGTTGCGCCGGTACGGGATTCCGGTGTCGTTGTCGGTGGACAGCGGTGCCTGGTTCAGCGGGGACCTGTTCGCCGCCATGCGGGCCACGGTGTCGGCTGACCGGGGGCGGGCGCACCTGGAGGCGCACCGGGAGGGCGAGACGTTGGCGCGCAACGCTTTGGGGGTGCGGGAGGTGGTGCACTGGGCGACTGTCGGTGGGGGGCGGGCGCTGGGGTTGGACGTGGGGGTGGTGGCGGCGGGAGCGCCGGCGGACCTGGTGCTGGTCAAGAACGACCGGTCGCCGGCGATGTTCCCGGTGTTGAACCCCTACGGGCACCTGGTGTTCCAGGCGCAGCGCGGTGACGTGCACACGGTGGTGGTCAAGGGGCGCGTGGTGAAGTACGAGCACCGGATGTTGAATGTTGACATCGAGGCGGCGCGGGCGGCGGTGCTGGCTTCGGTGGAGCACGTGCGGGCGGCGGTGGGGGAGGACGCCTGGCGGGAGGCCGGGGGGTGGGGGAGCGCGGGGAGCCGAGGGGGTGCGGGTGGTTCGGGCGGCGCGGGTGGCTCGGGCAGTGCGGGGGAGCGGCGGGTGGAAAGCCCTTACACGTATCGGGGTGATGTCTGACCACTCGGCTTGGCTGTGCCCGATGGACTGACTTCGGGTGCGGGCGGCGAGTCCCGCCCGCACCCGGTCGCCGTGCCCCACACCGCTTTCCGGGCCGAGGGGTCACTTGTCGCGCGGGTAGGTCCTCTCCACCTCGCCCTTCAGGTTCGCCCGCAGGTACGCGGCGCCGTAGTCGTCGAGCAGGTACACCTTCAGCGACGGGGTCCCGTCGATGATGTCGGTGTCCACGATCACGTACCGCATGGTCGGCTGCGGCACCCCCAACTCCTTGTTCGCCTGCTCGAACAGCGCGGGCAGGGCGTCCCAGTTGACCTCGTTCAGGTCCAGCACGGCGCGGTCGGCGTCCACCCCGTCCGGGCCCTGCCTGGTGGCCTTGCCGCCCTTGTACTCGAAGTCGTCGAAGCCGTGCGCGACCGCCGCGGTCGGGGCGACCGCCGACGCGCGCTCCGGCCACAGCGTCAGCTCGGACACCTTGGTGCCGCCCATCGCCTCGCCCAGCGCACCGACCGCTTTGCGCGCACCGGCGGGCGTGAGCAGGTCGTCCTTCACCGCTTCGGCCACCGTGGTCGTCGGGCCGGTGGGCAGGTCGGCGTTCTGCTGGACGGTCGGCGCCGTGGCCGACGAGCCCGTGCGGGAGTTCGCCGTGGTGTCCGCGTCCTTCATGCGCACCACCAGCACCGCGACCGCGACGATCAGCGCCACCCCGACCAGTGAGAGCACCACGGCGCCCGTCCGCTTGCGCGGCAGCGGGGTCGGGTGGGGCTGCGGGTAGCCGTGGGGGTGCGAACCGCCGGACGGTGCCGGCGTCGGTCCTGACTGCCACCGGGGGTAACCCGCCCGGCCCTGGGGGCCGCTCTGCGACCCTGGGACGGCGAAACCCGCCGGGGTGGGTGGTCCGGGGTACGCCCCCGGGTCGCGCTCGGCCGCGGGGAAACCGGCCGGGGTGGGTGGTCCGGAGAACGCCCCCGGGTCGCGCTCCGGCACGGCGTAACCCGCCGGGGTCGGCGGTCCCTGGAACACCCCCGGATCGCGCTCGGCCGCGGCGAACATCTGGTCCAGCACCTCGCCGCTGGGCCGCTCGGCCGGGTCGTTGCGCAGGGCCGCGTTGAGCGCGGGCGCGAGGGCGCCCGCGCGCCGCGGCGGGGGGACCGGCTCGGTCATCACCGCGGCGAGGGTCGCCATCGTGCTGGCGCGGCGCATCGGGTGGTACCCCTCGACCGCCACGTACAGCAGCATCGCCAGCGACCACAGGTCCGACGCGGCGTGCGTCTCGTCGCCGCGCAGCCGCTCCGGGGCGATGTACTCCGGGGACCCGATGACGTCGCCGGTCGCGGTGAGCTGGGTCGCGCCCTGGAGGGCGGCGATGCCGAAGTCGGTGAGCACGGCGCTGCCGTCGGTCCGCAGCAGCACGTTGCCCGGCTTGACGTCGCGGTGCATCACGCCCGCGGAGTGGGCCGAGCGCAGCGCCGCGAGCACGTCCCGCCCGACCCGCGCCGCCTCGGCCGGGGTGAGCACGCCCTCGTCCAGCCGCGCGTCCAGCGACGTGCCGCGGACCAGCTCCATGACGATCCACGGGTACGGCGAGTCGGCCGACTCGATGATCTGGTAGATCGACACGACGTTCGGGTGCTGCAGGCGGGCCAGCGCGCGGGACTCGCGCAGCACCCGCTCCCGCAGCTGGGCGGCCACGGCGGGGTTGCCCTCGACCTGGTCGGCGTCGGCCGGGCGGACCTCCTTGATGGCCACCTCGCGGTGCAGCCCCAGGTCCAGGGCGCGCCAGACCGTGCCCATCCCGCCGCTGCCCAGCCTCTCCAGCAGCTCGAACCGGCCGTCGACGATCCGCCCGGTGTGCTCTCGCTCAGACACCGCATCACGCTAGCAACCGACCACCCGGGCCCCGGGAACCGGCGGTACCCCTCGCCCGCCGGTGCCCCGCTGATCGACACGGGTGTCGGCGAACACAGCGCGAAGGGTTGATAGGACTCCTAACAACCTGACATGATCTCGGCGTCGGCACGACACCGCGTCGGCACGGC
This sequence comes from Saccharothrix syringae, assembly GCF_009498035.1. Lineage (NCBI taxonomy): Bacteria > Bacillati > Actinomycetota > Actinomycetes > Pseudonocardiales > Pseudonocardiaceae > Saccharothrix > Saccharothrix syringae. The sequence goes on along the minus strand of NZ_CP034550.1, from coordinate 7,848,423 downwards.
GACGTAGGAGGTCCAGGTGGGGGCGATCCGGCACGAAGACCCCGATCCGGTGGCCGGCGGGCGGGTGCTGGTCGTGTCCACCGGGACCGTGCGGCCACTGCCCTGGCACGGGCGCACCGTGGCTTCGGGCATCGCCAAGACCCCGGTCCGCGGGCCGGTCGAGGTCACCCGGCTCGGCCTGGCCGGCGACGAGCAGGGCGACCGGGAGCACCACGGCGGCCCGGACAAGGCGGTCCTCGTCCACCCGGGCGAGCACTACCGGGAGTGGGCCCGGCAGCTCGGCGACCTCACCGCGCCGGCGTTCGGCGAGAACCTCACCACCGAGGGGGTCCTGGAGGACGACGTCGTGCTGGGCGCGGTCTACGCCGTCGGCACGACCGTGCTCGAAGTGACCCAACCGCGCCGCCCCTGCTTCAAGCTGGCCGCCCACCACGGCGTCGAGGACATGGCGGTGAGGACCCAGCGCACCGGCAGGACCGGGTTCTACTGCCGGGTGCTGCGCCCCGGGCTGCTGGCCGCCGGCGACCGCCTCGAACCGCTCTTCCGGCCCCGGCACGGCATCACCGCCGCCGAGGTGCACCGCGTGCTCAACGTCGACCGCGCCGACCGCGCCGCGGCCCGCTTCCTGCTGGAGCACCCCGAAGCGCTGCCCACCGCCTGGGTCGGCCTGCTCCGCAAGCGCCTCGACGGCCACGTCGACGACCAGGCACCGCGCCTGCACGGCTCGCCGCCGGCGAACCCCTGAGCCACACCGGAACCGCGCGGTCGGGCGCCACGGCCCCGACCGCCCCCGAACGAGGCGCACCCGCGTGCTCGCGGCAACACCCCCTCCACGACAGGAGCACCACCATGTCCCGAGTCCGACTGACCGACCTCCAGGACGCCCCCGCCGAGTCCAAGCCCCTGCTGGACGACATCACCGCGGCGTTCGGCGTCACCCCGGCCATGTTCAGGGCCGTCGCCAACTCGCCCGCCGCGCTGAAGATGATGTGGACCGGCTTCGGGGCGCTCGGTGGCGGGCGCCTGGGCGCGGAGCTGGGCGAGCAGGTCGCCGTGCTCGTCGCCGACCGCAACGCCTGCGAGTACTGCCTGGCCGCCCACACCGCCCTCGGCCGGAAGGCGGGCGTCTCCGCGGAGGACATGCGCCGGGCGCAGGCGGGCCACTCGCACGACCCGCGCACCGCCGCCGCGCTCGGCTTCGCGGCCAAGCTGGTGGAGGACCGCGCGCAGGTGACCGACGCCGACGTGGAGGCGCTGCGCGCGGCCGGCTTCGACGACGAGGAGGTCGTGGAGCTGGTGGCGCACGTCGCGCTCAACCTGTTCACCAACTACGTCAACGTCGCCCTGGGGGTCCCGCTCGACTTCCCCGGGGTCGCGCTGCGCAAGTCCGCCTGATCCGGTGCCGGGTGGGCGGCGCCCCGCTCGCCGCCCACCCGGCACGTATCATTCGGGGCGATTAGGAGTCCTACGCGCGAAGCGGGTGGCATGACCGAGCACGAGGTCGCGGCCGGCGGCACGCCTGACCTGGACCGACGACTGGCCGACGCGGTCGAGCGGCTCGGGCACGGCCTGCGCTCGCTCGCCCAGCGCACCGCCCGGGAGCACGGCCTGACCCCGTTGCAGCAGCAGGCGGTGCTCGCGCTGGCCCGGCAGCCGGGGATCCGCCGCGAGGTGAGCGCCCTGGCCGCCGAGTTCGACGTCACCACGCCGACGATGTCCGACGCCGTCAGCGCGTTGGAGCGCAAGGGGCTCGTGGGCCGGTCGCCGGGCCGCGACGGGCGTCGGCGGCTGCTCACCCTGACCGCCGGGGGCGACGAGGTGGCGCGGCGGCTGCAACCGTGGGACGGGCCGCTGCTCACGGCGCTCGAAGGGGTGCCGGCCGCGGACCGGGCGACCACGCTGGGCAGCCTGCTCCACGTGATCGCGGAGTTGCAGCGCCAGGGCGTGGTGAGCGTCGCGCGGACGTGCCCGAGCTGCCGCTTCTTCGGCGCCAACACCTACCGCGACCCCGTGGCGCCCCACCACTGCCACCTGCTGCGCATCCCCCTGCCGCTGGCGGACCTGCGGGTCGACTGCCCCGAGCACGAGCCGGCCGCCACCTGACGCCGCGGCCCGGAGCCGGGAAGTTGCTTAGCCTAATATAGTAATTGGGTGACCGCGGTCGACGCACCCACCGCGCGGCTGGACCGCCGCGGCCGGCTGGTCGTCCTGGCCATCTGCTGCACCAGCCTGTTCATCGTCGGCCTCGACAACACGATCGTGAACGTCGCGCTGCCCGCCATGCGCCAGGACCTGGGCGCCCCGCTCTCCGGCCTCCAGTGGATCATCGACGCCTACACGGTGGTGCTGGCGAGCCTGCTCGTCCTGGCCGGCTCGACCGGCGACCGCATCGGGCGGCGGCGCACCTTCCGGGCCGGGCTGGTGCTGTTCACGCTCGGCTCGCTGCTGTGCTCGCTCGCGCCCGGGCTCGGGTGGCTGGTCGCGGCGCGCGCGGTGCAGGCGGTGGGCGGGTCCATGCTCAACCCGGTCGCCATGTCGATCATCACCAACACGTTCACCGAACCCCGGGAACGCGCGCGGGCCATCGGCGTGTGGGGTGGTGTGGTCGGCATCAGCATGGCGCTGGGGCCGGTGCTGGGCGGCGTGCTGGTCGCGGCGGTGGGGTGGCAGGCCGTCTTCTGGATCAACCTCCCGGTCGGGCTGGTCGCGTTCGCCCTGTGCGGCCGGTACGTGCCCGAGTCCCGCGCGCCGCGCGCCCGGCCGCTGGACGCGGTGGGGCAGGTGCTCGTCGTCGTGCTGCTCGTCGGCCTCACCTACGGGCTGATCGAGGCGCCGGCGGCCGGGTGGACCTCGGCGCAGACGCTCGGCTGCTTCGCGGTGTCCGCGCTGGCGCTGGTCTGCCTGGTGCCCCACGAGCTGCGCCGGCCGGAACCGCTGATCAACCCGAGGTTCTTCCGCAGCGCGCCGTTCGCCGGTGCCACGGGCATCGCGGTGTGCGGGTTCGCCGCGCTGGCCGGGTTCCTGTTCCTGAACACCCTGCACCTCCAGGAGGTGCTGGGCCTGTCCGCCCTGCACGCGGGCCTGCTGACCCTGCCGATGGCCGGGCTGACGGCGGTGTGCGCGCCGCTGTCCGGGCGGTTGGTGGGCGGCGTCGGGCCGCGCGTTCCGCTGCTCGTCGCGGGGGTGGGGATCACCGCGAGCGCACTGGTGCTCACCGGGTTGTCGGCCGACACACCCCTGTGGCAGATCATTACCTCGTACGTGTTGTTCGGCATCGGGTTCGGCATGCTCAACGCGCCCATCACCAACACGGCGGTGTCCGGGATGCCGCGCGCGCAGGCGGGTGTCGCCGCGGCGGTCGCCTCGACCAGCCGCCAGGTCGGCCAGTCCCTCGGCGTGGCCGTGATCGGCGCCGTGGTCACGTCGGCCGCTCGTGGGCCGTTGAGCGTCGGGTTGCCCCAGGTCGGGTGGTGGGTTGTCGCGGGTTGCGGTGGGGTGGTGCTGGTGCTGGGGGTGCTGACCACGGGGCGGTGGGCGCGGGGGACGGCTGAGCGGACGGCCGCGCGGTTGGGTGGCTGAGCGGTTGGGTGGCTGAGCGGTTGGGTGGGGCGGCGCGGGGCTGGTCAGCGCGGGGTTGGGCTGGGTGAGGTTGGGCTGGGTGAGGTTGGGGCGGGCTGGACTGGGCCGAGCGGGGCGCGGCGCGGCTGGGTGGGGCGGGGCTGGATTGGGTGGGGCTGGGTCGGGCCGAGCGGGGCGCGGCGGGGCGGCGCTGGATTGGGTGGGGCTGGACTGGGCCGAGCGGGGCGCGGCGCGGCGGGGTGGGGCGCGGCTGGGCTGGGCTGGGTCGGGCAGGTGGAGCCGGGTTGGGTCAGCGCGGGGTGGGCACCTCGCCATTGCCCACCAGGGCGACCTCGACGCCGCGCCACCCCTTCGCCCACCCGGCGGCGATCCCGGCGAGCGCTGAAGCGGGCACCGGGCGACGGCCCAGGCCGATCGCGAACCGCACCGCGTCCGCGTCGCGCGCGATGGGACGGGGCCAGGCGTGGGCGTCCGGCGCCAGGGCGGTGAGCAGGGCGCGCATCCGCCCGCGCACCGGCCCGACGAGGTCGTGCGGCACCGTCACCACGGCCCAGGTGGCGTGCAGGCGGTGCAGGTCGGGTGGGGACAGCAGTCGGCCGCCTGCCCCCGTGATCTCCCACGCCCGGTACAGCTCGGCTGTCAGCAGGTCGCGGAACCCGGTGGTGACCTGCTCGGTGCAGGAGCGCACGGGTGCGGTGGGGGTCAGGATCGTCATCGGCGCCCCGGTGCGGTGCGGCGGGGACGAGAGGGCGACCGGGTCGCGCCAGTCCCACGCGGCCCAGGTGGCGAAGAAGCCGCCTAGCGGGTCGGGGCCGTCGTGCTCGCGCGTGGTCAGCGCGGCCAGCACGGCCCAGCCCAGGCCCGGGATTCCGCCGAACGGCGCGGAGTCCAGGCCGCGCGCCCGTGCCCACGCCTTCACCTGGCGGGCCAGGCGCCGGAAGGCGTCCACCCGGTCACCGACGGCCGCCAGCACCGCTTCGGCATCGGTGATCGCGCTCAACGCCACCTCGCGGTCGGTCCTGCGATCGGTGATCGCGCCCGATGCCGTCTCGCTGTGGGTCCCCGCGTCCGGCGCCGCCCCGTCCGCCCCACCGACCAGGGCCAGGTCCACCCCGAGCCCGTCCACCACCAGCCGCAGCCCCGGTGACCGGGCGCCCACCACCGACCGCACCGAGGTCGCGCCCGGCAGCGCCTCCGCCACCCGCCCGGCCGCCACCGCCGGGTCCGGCACCACCGCCACCAGGTCCAGGTCGGCGTCGGGCAGCGCGCACCCCATCCGCCGCGAGCCCACCACGTGCACCTCGCCCAGCGCGGCCGCCACCGCGTCCAGCACCCGCCCGGCCACCCCGTCCACCGCGGGGCCCGGCGCCGTCGGCGGCTCGGCGAACCACGTCACCTCACCCGTGCCCAGGGCGACCGCAGCGCGGGGCAGCATCGGGCCGTCGCCGCGGCGGGACAGCACCACGAGCCGGTCCACGCGGTCCGACCACGCGCCGATCCCATCGGCCGCCTCCCGCGAACGGCCGACTGTCAGGTGCGGGGTGAAGTCCTTGGCGTACAAGGGAAATCTGTGTCGCAGCGCGTCGTGCAGAGCCGTCCACCGCTCGGTGCCCGCGGCGGCGGGGTCGAGCCACACCACGTCGCGCCGGAACTCCCGGACGCCCGCCACCCGCACGTCGAAGGCGGGCACCTCGGCGGCTGCGGCGGCGAGCAGGGGCACGGCGCGGTCGAAGTCGTGCTCCGGGGCGAAGCCGAACAGCAGGGTCACGTGCGCCGGCCAGCGGGTGGCGCGGTGGTCGTGCTCGCGGCGGACGCGGTCGACGTCCTCGCGCGCCGCCGGCAGCCACACCACCGCGGTCCGCGGCGTCGGGGGCGGCACCTCGGCGGGCGCTACCCGCACTGGCGTGCCGTGGTGGTCGGACGCGACCAGGTCGGCCGGTGCCACCCGCGCCAGCACGCCGTAGTGGTCCGACGCGAACAGGCCGGCGGCCGTGGGCGCGGTGCCCCGCAGCTCCGCGCCGACGCACCGGGGCCGGCCGCGCAGGAACACCCGGTCCAGCCGGGCCGCCCGGCCGGCCGGCGAGGACACCGCGGCCAGCGGGTTGGTCGCCGGGTCGAAGGTGGGCGGTTCGTCGTCGCGCGCCTCCGGCCACGCGTCGCGCGCCCCGAGCGCGGCGGCTGGCCGCGGCCCGCCGTCGTTGAAGTCGCCGACCAGCACCACGTCCCCGCCGACGCCGTCCAGGGCCTCGGCGATGCGGGTCAGCTGGCGGTCCCGCTCGGCGGCGCCACCGGAGGTGTGGTCGCTGGTCAGGTGCGTGGTGGCGACGAGGAGGGTGCCGACGACGATCGCGGCGACGGCCTTGTGCGGGCCGAGTGCCAGCCGCCCGGCCTCCAGCACCGGCAGGCGGCTGAGGATCACCAGGCCGGTGCGGTCGACGTCCGGGCCGGTCGGGTCGACGTCCGCGGTGTAGTCCGCCCGCACCCACGGCTCGGCCAGCAGCGCCGCCAGCAGGTCCGGTTCGACCTCTTGGAGCGCGATCACGTCCGCGTCGGCCGTCGCCAGCTCGGCCGGCAGCAGGGGGCGGCGGTTGGCGGTGTCGATGCGCTCGTGGTCGTAGCGGTCCCACAGCACGTTCCAGGTCAGCACGCGCACCTCGGCCGGTCCGACGTCCCGGGGCTCGGCGGGCTCGACACGCCGCGGCTCGGCGGGGCGCGGCTCCGCCGGGACCCAGCCGCGTCGCGGGTCCCAGGCGTGCGGGGTGCTCGCGGTGAACGCCGGCGCCCGCAGCCGCCGGGGCGCGCGCACCCGTCCCGCCTCCGTCGCGCCGACGCGGTCCAGCCCGGTCGCCCGGTCCCACACCAGCTCGCCGTCCGCCTCCACGAACAGCACCCGGTGCCACGGCACCTCGCCACCGGGCGTGAACGCGGGCAGGGCGATCCGCTCGGTCCGCCCGCCGCGCTGCCCGACGCCGAGCACGAACCTGGCCGGGTCCAGCCGCGGGTCCCAGCGGACCTGGTGGTAGACCTGTTCGCTGGTGCGCATCACGGCTCCCCGTCGTCGGTGTCGTCCACGGTGCCGGCCGGGCCGACGTACCAGGTGCGGTGGGCCTGCCACGGGTAGGGCGGGCTGAACCGGCGCGCCTGGGCGGCCAGGACGGCGGGTGGCACGGGGTGCGCCCGCGTGCGGTTGCGGTGGGCCGCGGTGCGTTCGTCGACCAGCACCACCGCGTGCGTCACCAGTGCGTTGTGCCGCCGGGCCACCGCGTGCACCGCGGACCGCTGGTGGTCCGACAGCGAGGTCGCGTCCCACACCACCGTGCCGCCCGCGCGCAGTGCCGCGTCGAGCCGGGCGAGCCCGGTGCGCAGCACCCGGCCGTTGTCCCGCTGGTCGGCCCGGTCGCCCGACTCGGCGCGCAGGTCGTCCAGCGACAGGTGCGCGGCCACCCCCGGCAGGCCCGCGGCGAACGTGCTCTTGCCGCTGCCCGACAAGCCGACGAGCTGCACCAGGACCGGGAAGTCGCCGGACCGCCACCGCCACGTCGCGGCCACCGCCTCGGCGGTGTCCAGCACCCGCCCGGCGCGCAGGCTCGCGTCCCGCGCCTCGGCCAGGCACCGGTCGGCGGCCGGGCCCCGGCCGAGCTGGGCGCGCAGGCCCGAGCGCAGGGGGTCCCAGGGCCGCACCTCCTCGGCGTGCAGGGCGGACCAGGCGACCAGGTCTCGCGCCTCGGGCGTGGGGGCGACCGCGGCGGACACCGCGTGCAGGGCCGTCAGGTCGACGGCGGTCGACAGGCGCAGCAGGCCCGCGGCGCGGGAGTCGTCCGGGAACGGCTCGTGCAGCAGGCGGTGCAGGCCGACCAGGTCGCCGGCCCGGCGTGCCACGCCGACGCCCGCGGCGGCCGGCAGCGGTGCCACCCGGCCGCGTGGGACGCGGTGCAGGGCGGCCGCGAGCACGGCCGCCAGCCGCGTGTCCCCGGTTCCCAGCGGGGTGGCGGCGACCTCCTCGGCGGCCACCAGGTCGATCCCGTCTCGCACGCCGACCGCCGCCACCGAGCCCGCCGAGCCGCCCGCGTTCCCGTCCCGCGCGCCCATCGCCGTCACCGAGCCGCCCGAGCCCGTCGAGCCGCCCGAGCCCGCCGAGCCGCCTGACCCGTCCAAGCCGTCCAAGCCACCCGAGCCGTTCACCCCGGCCGCCGCGAGCAGTGCCCGGACGTCGACCGCCGCACCCGATCGCACGTCCCACAGCACCGCCGCCGACCCCAGCCCGTTCGCCACCACCGGCGCGCTCGTCCAGTGCGCGTCGGTCCGGACGTGGTTCGGCCGCACCCACTTGGCCACCCGCCGCCCGAACTCGGGGTACCCGAACCCCTCCGCGGTCCGCACCACGAACCCCTCCTGCCGCTCGGTGTCGACCCGCAGCGCGCGCAGCGCCCGTTCGTCGAACACCCCGCGCCACAGCACCGGGGGAGTGGGCACGCCGACCGACCGCAGGAACCGCACCGTGCCGTCCCACCCCAGGCACCGGTCGCCGTCCCACACCGAGAAGCCGTAGAACCAGCTCTCCAGGTCGGTGTAGGCGATGGAGTGCCGGGCGTGGACGTTCTCCCCGCACACCCGCCACCCCGCGGGCAGCCTCGCCGCGATGCGCCCGTGCAGGCCCTTGACCCACGAGCGGGACGGGTGGTGCGCCGAGTCGAGCGAGCGGGCGTGCAGGCCGTCCGGGTACAGGGTGGTGTTCTCCCCGTCCAGCTTCTCGGTGACCACGACCTCGTGGCCGCGCAAGCCGGTCAGGTCGACGACCCGCACGTCGTCCGAGGAGGCACCCGGTGACCACGGGAGGTGCGGGGTGCGCGGGTACGGCACGCGCATGATCGCCTCCCAATGCCGGTTTCCCCGACAAAATAAGCATTCGAGCGGGGAACGGGCCACCTGTTTTCGGTGAAGTCCACTGTGTACGGTCGGCGTCGACCTCGCGCGCGCGGAACGGGACGGCGTCGGCCGGCCGCCCCGACTCCCGGGCTCCGGGTCCTCCTCGGGGGACCTCGACCCGGTCCCGCCGCCGGCCGGAGTTCCGCTCCGGGGAACCGGCTCACCGAGTCGAACAACCGCCGCGGGACAGGCGGGGCACGCCGTTCCGCAAGCCCCGAACCCCCGAACGCGACCATGATTCAGATCACTCAAATGGGCTAACCACGGGCCCTTCGGGCAAGTTAGGTTAGGCCAACCTAATGAATTCGTCGGTGAAGGGAGCGCCGGGTGGCCTCGTCGGGGCAGCGGGAGCCGGGTGTCGAGGGCAGGGTCGCCCTGGTCACCGGGGCCGCCCGCGGTATCGGGGCGGCCGTGGTGGACGTGCTGGTCCGCGCGGGCGCGACGGTCGTCGCGGTGGACGTGGACGCGGACGGCGTCGAGGAGGCCGCGGCGGGCTCGGGCGGGCGGGTGCACCCCCGCGCGGTGGACGTGGGGGACACCGCGGCGGTCGCGCGGCTGGTCGAGGACGTCGAGCGCGAGGTGGGCCCGATCGGCATCGGGGTCTCGGTCGCGGGCATCCTGCGGCCGGGCGCGGTGTGCGAGACCTCCGACGAGGACTGGGCGGCCACGTTCGCGGTCAACACCACCGGTGTGTTCGCCGTGCTGCGCGCGCTGGCGCGGAAGATGGTGCCGCGCGGGAGCGGTGCCCTGGTCACCGTGGGGTCCAACGCGGCCGGGGTGCCCCGGGTCGGGATGGCCGCCTACGCGGCCTCGAAGGCCGCGGCGACCATGCTGACCCACTGCCTGGGCCTGGAGCTGGCGGGCAGCGGCATCCGGTGCAACGTGGTGTCGCCCGGCTCGACCGACACGCCCATGCAGCGTCTGCTGTGGACGGACGAGGACGCGCCCGCCCGGGTGGTCGCCGGCGACCCGGAGCGGTTCCGGGTCGGCATCCCGCTGGGCCGCCTGGCCGATCCGGTGGACATCGCCGAGGCCGTGCTGTTCCTGGTCTCCGACCGCGCCCGGCACATCACCATGCAGAACCTGTTCGTCGACGGCGGCGCGACCCTGCGCGTCTGACCGGGTCGCACGCCTTCCGGAGCCTTCCTGAGCATTACTAAATTAGGCTAGGCTCGCCTAAGTAAAGAGTGTGTAACCCGACGCCGCCCCACGACCACCACCGAGCTCCGAAAGGGAAGCCCCGACGTGTCCTCACCTGCTCTGGTCCGGCCACACCCCGTGCACCGGGCGGCCGACCTGCTGGCCGCCTACCTGCCGGGGTCGTTCTACTACTCCTCCACCACCGGTTCGCTGCTCGCCGACGGCGTGCACGCGACCGTGCGGGCCCCGCACGGGACCCGGGCGCGCGCGGCGGCCGAGGCGCTGGACGCGGCGTCGGTGCTCGGGGTCGGGGACCCGGTGGTGGTCGGGGCGATCGGGTTCCGGCCGGACGCCGAGACCAGCCTGGTCGTGCCCGCCGTGGTGCGCCGCGCGGGGGCGCCGGGCACGGACGGCCCGGTGGCCGCCACCGGCTCGGCCTCGTGGTCGATCACGCCGCGGCCCGAGCCGGAGGTCTACGCCGAGGGCGTGCGCCGCGCGCTGGCCCTGATCGACGACGGCGAGCTGGGCAAGGTCGTCCTGGCCCGCTGCCTGGAGCTGACCGCGGACCAGCCGGTCGGCGTGCCCGCGCTGCTGACCCGGCTGGTGCGGCTGAACCCGGCCGCGCACGCCTTCGCCGTCGACGTCAGCGCGCCCGGCGACCCCGCGCCGCGCACCCTGGTCGGCGCGAGCCCCGAGCTGCTGGTCTCCCGGCGCGGCCACGAGGTCGTGGCCAACCCCCTGGCCGGCTCGCTGCCGCGCGTCGCGGACGAGGCCGAGAACCGCAGGCGCGTCGCGGCCCTGCTGGCCTCGGCCAAGGACCGGGCCGAGCACGCGCACGTCTCCGCCCAGGTCGCCGAGGTGCTGGGCCGGTTCTGCACCGACCTGGACGTGCCCGAGCCGACCGTGATCGGGACGCCGACCATGTGGCACCTGTCCACCCGGATCACCGGCAGGCTCGCCCGTCCCGACGACCCCGGCGCGTCCGCGCTGGCGCTGGCCGAGGCGCTGCACCCGACGCCCGCGGTGTGCGGGGTGCCGGTCGAGCGCGCCCGCGCCGCGATCGCCGAGCTGGAGCCCGAGGACCGCGGCTACTACTCCGGCCTGGTCGGCTGGACCGACGCGAGCGGCGACGGCGAGTGGGTGGTCACCATCCGCAGCGCCGAGGTGTGCGACCGGACCGTGCGGCTGTTCGCGGGCGCGGGCATCGTCGCGGGCTCCGACCCGGCCGCCGAGGTCGTCGAGACCAGCGCCAAGTTCCGCACCCTGCTGCGCGCCCTGGGGCTGGAGGTCTCCGCGTGAACGCCGACCACGTCCCCTGGCCGCCGGAGGTCGCGGCCCGCTACCGCGCCGCCGGGCACTGGCGCGGCCAGACCTTCGGCGCGCTGCTCACCTCGCTGCGCGCCGCCCACGCCGACCGCACCGCCGTCGTCGGCGAGCAGGGCGGCGGGCAGGTCCGCTGGACCTACGCCGACCTGGACGACCGGGCGCACCGGATCGCCGCCGGGTTGGTGGAGCTGGGCGTCCGCGCGGGCGACCGGGTCGTGGTGCAGCTGCCGAACGTGCCGGAGTTCCTGCCCGCGGTGTTCGGGCTGTGGCGGGTGGGCGCCTGGCCGGTGTTCGCGCTGCCCGCGCACCGCCACAGCGAGCTGCGGCACTTCGCCGAGCAGAGCGGGGCCGTCGCCGTCCTCACCGTCGACCAGCACGAGCGGCACGACCACGCGGCCACCGCGCGCGCCGTCGCCGCCGAGGTGCCCTCGGTGCGGCACGTGCTCGTCGTCGGGTCCGCGGAGTTCGCCGACCTGGCCGCCGCCGCGCCGCGCGAGCTGCCCGACCCCGACCCGGCCGGCGTGGCGTTCCTCCAGCTCTCCGGCGGCAGCACCGGGCTGCCCAAGCTGATCCCGCGCACCCACGACGACTACCTCTACAGCGTCCGGGAGAGCGCCCGGATCTGCGCGCTGCGCCCGGACAGCGCCTACCTGGCCGCCCTGCCGGTGGCGCACAACTACCCGCTCAGCTCGCCCGGTGTGCTCGGCGCGCTGCACGCCGGCGCGAAGGTCGTGCTGGCGCCGCGCCCCGACGCCGACACCGCGTTCCGGCTGATCGAGGCCGAGCGCGTCACCATCACCGGGGTGGTGCCGCCGCTGGCCGCCGCCTGGGTGCAGGCCGCCGCGCGCGGCGCGCACGACCTGTCCAGCCTGGAGGTGCTGCTCGTCGGCGGCGCCAAGTGCGGCCGCGAGCTGGCCGAGCGGATCGGCCCCGCGCTGGGCTGCCGGCTCCAGCAGGTGTTCGGCATGGCCGAGGGCCTGGTCTGCTACACCCGGCTCGACGACCCGGACGAGGTCGTGCTGTCCACCCAGGGCAGGCCGATCTCGCTCGACGACGAGATCCGCGTGGTCGACCCGGACGACCCGCGGGCCGCGTCGACCGCCGAGGTGCCGCCCGGCGAGGTCGGCGCCCTGCTGACCCGCGGCCCGTACACCATCCGCGGCTACTACCGGGCCGACGCGCACAACGCGACCGCGTTCACCCCGGACGGCTTCTACCGCACCGGGGACCTCGTGCGGCGCACGCCGACCGGGCACCTGGAGGTCGTCGGCCGGGCCAAGGAGCAGATCAACCGGGGCGGGGAGAAGGTGGCCGCCGAAGAGGTGGAGAACCACCTGATGGCCCACCCCGGCGTGCTCGACGCCGCCGTGGTCGCGGTGCCCGACGCCTACCTGGGCGAGCGGACCTGCGCCTACGTGGTGCCCGTGGCGGGCGCCGCGCCCACCGCCCCGGAGCTGCGCCGCTTCGTCCGGGACCGCGGCGTGGCCGCGTTCAAGGTGCCCGACCTGGTCCAGGTCGTCGAGGCGTTCCCGGTGACGGGCGTCGGCAAGACCAGCAAGCGCGAACTGCGGGCGGCGCTGGCCGCCCTGGCGAAGGAGGGGTGAGACGTGTCCCTGCCGGAGATCCGGCCCTACCCGATGCCCACCGCGGCCGACCTGCCCGCGGGCCGGGTGGCCTGGCGACCCGACCCGGCGCGCGCGGCGCTGCTCGTGCACGACGCGCAGCGCTACTTCCTGGCGCCGTACCGGGGCGCGCCGCTGCCCGAGATGGTCGCCAACACCGCCGCGCTGATCGCGGTGGCGCGGGAGCGGGGCATCCCGGTGTTCTACACCGCGCAGCCGGCCCGCCCGGAGGCCGCCGACCGCGGCCTGCTCACCGAGTTCTGGGGACCGGGCATCGGCGGGGTCATCGACGCCGACCCCGCCGCCGCCGACATCGTGACCGAGCTGGCGCCCGCGCCGGGCGACACCGTGCTGACCAAGTGGCGCTACAGCGCGTTCCAGCGCAGCACCTTCGGCGAGCAGCTCGACGAGCTGGGCCGCGACCAGCTCCTGATCACCGGCGTCTACGCGCACATCGGCTGCCTGGCCACGGCCGTGGAGGCGTTCATGCGCGACGTCCGGCCGTTCCTGGTGAGCGACGCGGTCGCCGACTTCTCCCGCGAGCGGCACGACCAGGCGTGCGAGTACGTCGCCCAGCGCTGCGGCGCCGTCACCACCACCGCCGACGCGCTCGCCGCGCTGTCGGCCCCGATCCCCGCCGGAGCCACCCGATGAGCAACCCCGACCAGCACGGCACCGAACCGCTGTCCGTCGAACGCGTCCGCGCCGACGTCGCCGACCTGCTGGGCGTCGCGCCCGCCGAACTGGAGCCGGACGCGGACCTGCTCGACCTCGGCCTGGACTCGATGCGGATCATGAGCCTGGTCGAGCGGTGGCGCGCCGCCGGCGCGACCGGCCTGGAGTTCGCGGACCTGGCCGAGGACCCGCGCCTGGAGCGCTGGGCCGAGCTGGTCGCCGGGACGCGCGCGTGAGCCGGGTCGACCACCGCGACCGGCACCTGGAGCGGATCGCCGAGGTCCGCGCGGGCCGCGCCGCGGAGAAGGTGGGCTACCCCATCCGCGTCCGCGCGGCCGAGGTCGTGCGCACCGGCCGGGTCGGCTCCGGGCTGCTCCGGGTCACCCTGGGCGGTCCGGGCACCGCCGGGTTCGAGGCCCACTCGCCCGACGAGCACGTGAAGCTGCTGTTCCCCGACCCGGACGGCACCCTGCGGCTGCCCGAGCCGAACGGGACCATGCTGCGCTGGCCCAAGCCGTCGCCGACCTCGCGCGAGTACACCGTGCGCCGCTACGACCCGGCGACCGGCGAGCTGGACATCGACATCGCCCTGCACGACGGCGGGCTGGGCGCGGACTGGGCGCGGTCGGTCGAGCCGGGCGCGGTGGTGCACGTCGCCGGTCCGCCCGGCGGGCTGATCGTGCCGCACAGCTACGACCGCTACCTGCTGGCGGGCGACCTCACCGCGCTGCCCGCGATCGCCCGGTGGCTGGAGGAGCTGCCGCGCACCGCGGCCGGCTGGGCGTTCGTCGAGGTCGCCGACGCGGGCGAGGAGATCGAGCTGTCCGCGCCCGAGGACGTCGAGGTGCACTGGCTGCACCGCGGCGACGCCCCGGCGGGCACCACCGACCTGCTGGCCCGCGCCGTGCGCGCCGGCGTGCGCGTCCCCGAGGGCGAGCGCGTCTACGCCTGGGTCGCGGGCGAGGCCGGTGCGATCAAGCCGCTGCGCCGCTGGATCCGCGACGAGCTGGGCCTGGGCAAGGCGGACCACGACGTCACCGGCTACTGGAAGCGCGGCGTCGCCGACTTCGACGACGACCACGACCACTGATCCCCCCAGAACCACCCGAGAAGAACGAAACCCCCGAGGAACGAGCATGTCCATCGCCAGATCCCCCCGCCTCGCCGCCGCGCTCGCGGTCGCCCTCGCCGTGGCCACCGGCTGCGGTTCCGCCGAGAGCGGCGACGCGCCCGCGGCCGGGACGACCGGGTCCGGGACCCGCGTGTTCACCGCCGACAACGGCGACATCACCATCCCGGTCTCGCCGAAGCGGGTGGTGGCCACCGGCTACGCGGTGCCCGCCCTGCTGGAGGCGGACGCGCCGCTCGTCGGGATCTCCACCTGGAAGCGCGGCGTGCCGCTGATGACCGAGGAGGACCTGAAGACCTACGAGGGCCTGGCCAAGGTCGCCGGCGAGTCCGCGGCGGAGACCAACTACGAGGCCATCGCCCAGGCCGACCCCGACCTGATCGTCATCGGCGTGCCCAAGCCGGTGCTGGCCGACATCGACCTCAAGCGGCTGGAGGCCATCGCCCCGGTCGTGGCCATCGGCCCGAGCGTGCCGTCGGCGTGGCGCGAGCTGTCCGAGAAGCAGGCCGACGCGGCCGGCGCGCTGTCCGAGTTCGACGCGGTGCGCGGCCAGTACGAGACCAAGGCCAAGGAGCTGGCCGACAAGTACAAGGACGTCCTGCCGAAGCTCAAGCTCGGTCACGTCGGCGCCTACGGCGAGGTCGCCAAGGGCAACTTCCAGCGCGAGTTCAACGGCTCCTGGGGCACCAACGTCGCCCAGGACCTCGGCGCCACCTACTACGGCCAGGTCAAGGTCAAGGGCGGCGGCTCCAAGGACGTCAGCGAGTACCCGTCGATCGAGGAGCTGACCGCCGCGTTCGGCGAGGCCGACGCCATCACCTACTCGGTCGCCGCCGACGGCTCGGTCCCGGCCGGCGTGCAGTACGTGCTGGACTCCCCGCTGTGGAAGGAGCTGCCCGCGGTCAAGGCGGGCAAGACCTTCCCGCTGCGCTACACCGAGGCCGCGACGTACCGGTCCGCGATCAAGACCCTCGAAGCCGCCGACCAGGCGTTCGCGCCGCTGCTGCAGAAGTGACCGGAACGCGCCGGCGGTCGGGCGCGCGGGTCGTCCTGCTCGTCGCCGCCCTCGTCCTGCTGGTCGGGGTGGCGGTGGTCAGCGTCGGCGTCGGCGCGCACGCCATCGCCCCGGCCGAGGTCGTCCGGGCGCTGCTGGAGCCCAACGGCTCCAGCGACCACCTCGTGGTCCGCGACATCAGGCTGCCCCGCGCGGTCCTGGCCGTCGGCGCGGGTGCCGCGCTCGCCGTGTCCGGCGTGCTGGTGCAGGTGCTGTCCCGCAACCCGCTGGCCGAGCCGGGCGTGCTCGGCGTGACCGCCGGCGCCGGGTTCGCCATCACGGTCGGCTCGGCGCTGGGCCTGACCGCCTCGGCGGCGGGCGAGCTGCTGCTCGCCGTCCTGGGCGCCGTCGCGGCGGCGCTGCTGGTCTACTCGGTCGGCCGCGGTTCCCCGCTGCGGCTGGTGCTGACCGGGGTCGCGCTCAGCTCGGTGCTGGCGGGCGTGTCCCTGGGCATGCGCCTGCTGCTGCCCGACGTGTTCGACGAGTACCGCTTCTGGGCGGTCGGCTCGCTGGCCGGCCGGGAGCAGGCCCCCAACGCGTGGCCGCTGCTGGTGATCGCGCTCGGCGTGCTCGGCGCGCTGCTGCTGAGCAGGCAGCTCGACGCCATCGCGCTCGGCGAGACCACCGCGCACGCCCTGGGCGCCAACGTGGCCCGGGTCCGGCTGGTCGCGCTGGTGCTGATCACCGCGCTGGCCGGGGCGGCCACGGCGGTGGCCGGGCCGATCCTGTTCGTCGGCCTGATCGTGCCGCACCTGGCGCGGCGCCTGGCGGGCGCGTCGGTGCCCTGGCTGACCGCGTACGCGGCGGTGCTCGGCCCGGTGCTGCTGGTGGTGTCCGACATCGGGTCGCGGGTGCTGCTGCCCACCGGCGAGGTGCCGGTGGCGATCGTGACCGCGTTCCTCGGCGGCCCGGTGCTGGTCTGGGCCGTCCGCCGGTACGGGGCGGCGCCGCTGTGAGCGCCGTGGTCCTGCGCCGGGGGCGGTTCTCGGCGAACGTGGAGCGCCGGACGCTGCTGCTGGTGGCCGTCATGGCGCTGGCCGTCGCGGGCCTGGGCCTGCTCGGGCTGTGCTACGGCGCGACCTGGGCGAGCCCGGCCAAGGTGTTCGAGGCGCTGGGCGGCGCGCGCGGCGGGTCCAACGTGGTGATCCGCGAGTGGCGGCTGCCCCGGGTGCTGGCGGGCCTGGTGTTCGGCGCGGCGCTCGGCGTGGCCGGCGCGATCTTCCAGAACCTCACCCGCAACCCCATGGGCAGCCCGGACGTGATCGGCCTCGACGCCGGCGCCTACACCGGCGCGCTGGTCGCGATCACCGTGCTGTCCGGCACGTCCGCGCAACTGGCGTTCGGCTCCGTGGTGGGCGGCGTCGTCGCGGCGGCCGCGGTCTACCTGCTGTCGCTGGGCGGCGGGCTGTCCGGGCTGCGGCTGGTGGTGATCGGCATCGCGGTCAACGCCACCCTCACCGCGGTCAACTCGTGGATCGTGCTGCGCGCGGAGCTGGAGGTGGCCATCGCCGCCGTGGGGTGGAGCGCGGGCTCCCTCAACGGCGTCGACTGGGCCGACCTGCGCATCCCGTTCGCGATCATCGCGGTGCTGCTCGTGCTGCTGGTCGCCCGGTCGTCCGCGGTGCACCAGGCGGCGCTGGGCGACGCCGTGGCCGCGTCCACCGGCGTCCACCTGGAGCGGCTGCGGTTGCAGATGGTGCTGATCGGCGTCGGCTGCACCGCGACCGTCACCGCGGTGGCCGGTCCGATCGCGTTCATCGCGCTGGCCGCGCCGCAGATCGGCCGCCGGCTGGCCCGCTCGCCCGGCATCCCGCTGCTGCCCGCCGCGCTCACCGGCGCCGTGCTGCTCCAGGGCGCCGACCTGCTGGCGCAGGTGTTGCTGGCGCCCGTGCCGCTGCCCGTCGGCGTCATCAGCACCGCCATCGGCGGCTGCTACCTGATCTGGCTGCTCATCAAGGAGGTGCGGCGCACGTGACCGCTCGCCTGACCGCGAGGGACCTGACCCTGCGCTACGGCGACCGGGTGGTGTCGACGCGGCTGAGCCTCGACATCCCCGACCGCGCCTTCACCGCCATCGTCGGGCCCAACGCCTGCGGCAAGTCCACGCTGCTGCGGTCGCTCGTGCGGCTGCTGCGCCCCGCCGAGGGGGAGGTGCGGCTGGACGACCGCGAGGTCGGCGCGTACCCGACCAGGGCGCTGGCCCGGGTGCTGGGCTTCCTGCCGCAGGACCCGGTCGCGCCCGAGGACATCCGGGTGCGGCAGCTCGTCGCCCGCGGCCGCTTCCCGCACCAGTCGCTGCTGTCCACGTGGTCGGAGCGGGATGAGGCCGCGGTGACCGAGGCGATGGTGCTCGCCGGGGTCGAGGAGCTGGCCGACCGGCCCGTGCAGCAGCTGTCCGGCGGGCAGCGGCAGCGGGTGTGGGTGGCGCTGGTGCTCGCCCAGGACACGCCCCACCTGCTGCTCGACGAGCCCACCTCGTTCCTCGACATCACCCACCAGTACCAGCTGCTGTCCCTGCTGGCCCGGCTGCGCGACGAGGGCCGCACCGTGATCGCCGTGCTGCACGACATCAACCAGGCGTGCCGCTACGCCGACCACCTCGTCGCCATGAGGGACGGGCGGGTGGTCGCCGAGGGCGCGCCGGGCGAGGTGGTGGACGCCGCGCTGCTCAAGGAGGTCTTCGACCTGCCCAGCGTCGTCGTGCCCGACCCCGTGACCGGCACGCCCATGGTCGTGCCCGCGCTGTAGAACCGCGCCGTAGAACCAGGAGACCGAGTTGAACCCCGTCGCGCCGACCACCGCGCCCGCCCGGCCCGCGCCGGACGCCGCCACCCCGGTCCTCGCCCTGACCGGCGCCCAACTGGGCATCTGGCACGCGCAGCGGCTGGAACCGGACTCGCCCTACTACGTGGTCGGCGACGTGGTGGAGGTGCGCGGCGGGGAGCCGGTGGACACCGGGCTGCTCGCCGAGGCGGTCCGCGCCACCGCCGAGGAGGCCGAGACGCTGCGGCTGCGCGTGTTCGACACCCCGGACGGGCCGCGCCAGGTCGTCTCCGCCGAGCCGGTGCCGCTGCCGCGCGTGGTGGACCTGGGCGGCGAGGCCGACCCCGAGGCCGCCGCGCACGCGTTCGTGGCGGCCGAGCGGGAGCGCGTGGCGGAAGCGTGCCGGGGCATGGTCGACCGGGACCTGTTCTCGTGCACGGTGATCCGCCTGTCCGACCGGGAGGTCTGGTACACCCAGCTCGGGCACCACCTGGTCTTCGACGGCTACACCGCGGCGATGCTGGCCCGCCGCACCGCCGCCCGCTACACCGCCCTGGTCGCGGGCGCCGAGCCGCCGCCGTCGACGTTCGGCCGGTTCGCCGACCTGGTCGCGGCCGACCTGGCGTACCGGGCGAGCGGGCGCGCCGAGGAGGACCGCCGCTACTGGGTGGACCGGTTCACGCCGCTGCCCGACCTCGACGACCCCGCCGCCGCCCCGGTGGTCGACGCGCCGGGGGAGCGGACGCTGACCGCCCGCGCCGTCGTGCCGGCCGAGGAGGTGGCGCGGCTGCGCGCCGCGGCCGAGCGGGACGGGGTCACCTGGGGCGAGGCGCTCATCGCGGTCTACGCCGCGTTCCTGCACCGGGTGCTCGGGCGCACCGAGGTGGTCTTCGCGCTGCCGCTGATGTGCCGCACGGGCGTGGGCCTGCGCACGCCCGCGATGGCGGTCAACGTGCTGCCGCTGCGGGTGGCGGTGCGCGGCGACGACCGGCTGGGCGAGCTGGCCCGGCGGGTGGCCGGGGTGATGCGCGGGATGCGCGCCCACCAGCGCTACCGGGGCGAGGACCTGCCGCGCGACCTGGCCGTGCCGGGCGCGGGCGCCCTGCTGCACGGCCGGGGCATCAACCTCAAGGCGTTCGACCTGGCCCTCGACTTCGCCGGCGCGACCGGCGTGATGCGCAACGTGGCGGGCGGGCCGCCCGAGGACATGGGCCTGAGCGTGCTGCCCACGCACGACGGCGGCCTGCTGCTGGGCTTCGAGGTCGACGCCCGCACCCACGACCGGGCCGGCGTCGAGGGCAAGCTGACCGCGCTGCGCCGGCTGCTCGCCGACCTCACCGGGCCCGACGCGCCGCCGGTCGGCCGGGTGGACCTGGTCGAGCCCGCCGACCGGGACCGGCTGCTCGCGCGGTGGTCGCCCGCCGCCCCGCCCGGCACGCCGCGGGACGTGGTGTCGCTGCTGGACGACCTGGACCCGGGCGCCGTCGCCCTGGTGTGCGGGGACGACCGGCTCACGTCGGGTGAGCTGGCCGGGCGGGTGCACCGCCTGGCCCGCGCGCTGCGGGCGCGTGGCGTCGGACCGGACGACGTGGTGGCGCTCGCGCTGCCCCGCTCGACCGACCTGGTGGTGGCGCTGCTCGCGGTGCTGGACGCGGGCGCGGCCTTCCTGCCGCTCGACGTCGAGCACCCAGCCGAGCGGCTGCGCGGGCTGGTCGCCGACGCGGGCGCGAAGCTCGTCCTCGCGGTCGCCGAGACCGCCGACATCAGTCCACACGCGACACTCCTGGACGACCCGGCCGTGCGCGCCGAGGTGGCCGCCTTGAGCGGCGAGCCGCTGTCCGGTGTGGACCGGCACCCGGACCGCCTGGCCTACGTCATCCACACCTCCGGCTCGACCGGCAGGCCCAAGGGCGTGCTGGGCCGCCTGGGCGGCCTGACCGCGCTGGTGCACCACCACCGCTCGACCACCGTCGCGCGGGCGCGGGAGGCGGCGGGCCGGCGGCTGCGCGTGGCGCACACCTACTCGTTCGCCTTCGACTCCGCGCTGGACCAGCTCCTGTGGCTGCTGTGCGGGCACGAGCTGCACCTCTACGGCGCCGACCTGGCGCGTGACGCCGACGCGCTGCTGGCCGCCTACGCCCGCGACCGGATCGACGTCGTGGACACCACCCCGTCGATGGCCGCGCCGCTCGTCGACGGCGGCCTGCTGCACGGCGACCACCGGCCGGTGCTGCTCGTCCTGGGCGGCGAGGCCACCCCGCCCGCGCTGTGGCGGCGCGTCGTGGCCTCCGGCGTGGCCGCGCGCAACATGTACGGCCCCACCGAAGCCGCCGTCGACGCCACCGGCGCGACCCTGGAGGGCGACGAGCCCACCATCGGCACCCCGCTGCCCGGCACCCGCGCCTACGTGCTGGACAACGCGCTGCGCCCGGTGCCGCCCGGCGTGGCCGGCGAGCTGTACCTGGCCGGGCCGCGCCTGGCCCGCGGCTACCTCGACCGGCCCGACCTGACCGCGGAGCGGTTCGTCGCCGACCCGTTCGGCGGGCCGGGCGAGCGCATGTACCGCACCGGCGACCTGGTCCGCTGGACCGACCGCGGCCTGGCCTACCTGGGCAGGCGCGACGGCCAGGTGAAGGTCCGCGGCCACCGGGTCGAGGTGGGCGAGGTCGAGGCCGCGCTGGGCGCGGTGACCGGGGTCGTCGCGGCGGCCGCCGCCGTGCGCACCGGCACCGGCACCGCCCGGCTGGTCGGTTACGTGGTGCCCGCCGCCGGCGTGGCGCTGACGCCCGAGGCGGTGCGCGAGGAGCTGGCCGGCCGGGTGCCCGACCACCTCGTGCCCTCGGTCGTGGTGGTGCTCGACGCGCTGCCGGTCACCGTCAACGGCAAGCTGGACCGGGCCGCGCTGCCCGAGCCCCGCGCCACCGGCGGCGGCCGCGCCCCGGCCACCGGGCGGGAGCGGCTGCTGTGCGCGGTCGTCGCCGAGGTGACCGGTGCGGAGCACGTCGGCGTCGACGACGACTTCTTCGCCCTGGGCGGCGACAGCATCAGCGCGATCAGCGTCAGCAGCCGGCTGCGCGCCCACGGCCTGGACCTGCGGCCGCGCGACCTGCTGGCCCGCCGCACCCTGGCCGCCCTGGCCGCGGCGGCCCGCGAGACCACCGCCGCGGCCGAGCCGGTCGACGAGCCGACCGGGCCGGTGCCCGCGCCGCCGATCGTGCGCGCCCTGCTCGACCCGAACCCCGACCCCGCCGCCGTGGCCGGGTACGCGCAGTGGACCGCGTTGCGCGTCGACGACGACCTGGCGCTGGAAGACCTGGTGCGCGGTGTGCGCACCGTGCTCGACCACCACGACGCCCTGCGGCTGGTGGTGCTCGACGGCGGGCTGGTCGTGCGCCCGCGCGGCGCGGTGGTCCCGGACGTGCGCGAGACCTCCGGCGACGTCGCCGCGGTGGCCGGGGAGCTGGTCGCGTCGCTGGACCCGCGGGCGGGCGAGCTGGTGCGGGTGGCGCTGGTGCGCACCCCGGCCGGCGAACCGGACCGGCTCGTGGTGGTGCTGCACCACCTCGTCGTGGACGGCGTGTCGTGGCGCGTCCTGCTGCCGGACCTGCACGCCGCCTGCGCCGGTGCCGCGCTCGCCCCGGTCGGCGCCTCGTGGCGGCGGCACGCGCTGCTGCTGGCCGGGCAGGCCGGGAGCGGCGCCCGGCGCGGCGAGCTGGCGCACTGGCGGCGCGCGCTCGACACCGCCCGCCTCGGCGCCCGCCCGCTGGACCCCGCGGTGGACGTGGTGGCCACCGCCGACCGCACCACCACGACCGCCTCGCCCGAGGTGACCGCCGCGGTGCTCACCACCCTGCCCGCCGCCTACCGGGCGAGCCCGGACGAGGTGCTGCTGGCCGCGCTCGTGCTGGCGCTGCGCCGGCACGGCGTGCGCGGCGACGTCGCGGTCACCGTGGAGGGCCACGGCCGCGAGCACCCGGGCCTCGACCTGTCCCGGGCGGTCGGCTGGTTCACCACCGAGTACCCGGTGCGCGTGCCCGCCGCGGGCGACGACCTCGACCGCCTGCTGCGCGCCGCCAAGGAGGCCAAGCGGTCCACGCCCGACCACGGCGTCGGCTACGGCGTGCTGCGCCACCTCGACCCGGTGGGCCGCGCGGAGCTGTCGGCACCGCCGCCGGACGTGCTGCTGAACTACCTGGGCCGGTTCGCGCCGCTGCCCGGCACCGGCTGGCGGCTGCCCGGGGGCGACGCGTTCGCGGTCGCCGAACCGCCCGCCAAGGCCCTGGAGCAGCTGCTGGCGCTCAACTGCTTCGTGCGCGAGGACGGCGAGCCGCGCCTGGCCGTGGAGTGGACCGCCGCCCGCGAGGTGCTGCCGCCCCCGGTGGTGGCCGACCTCCAGCGCGCCTGGGGCGAGGCGCTGGAGGCGCTGGCCGCGCACGCGGCGCGCATCGGACCCGACGGCGGCGGCCTCACCCCGTCCGACCTGCCGCTGGTCGACCTCGACCAGGACGCCATCGACGCGCTGGAGCGCGCCGGCCGGGTGGCCGACGTGCTGCCCGCCACCCCGCTCCAGGTCGGCCTGGCCTTCCACACCATGGTGCGCGGCGAGCAGGACACCGACGTCTACGTGGTGCAGGCCGTGACCGCGCTGCGCGGCGCGCTCGACCCGGAGCGGATGCGCGCGGCGACCGCCGAGCTGCTGCGCCGCCACCCCGCGCTGCGCGTCCACCTGCACACCACGGCCGCCGGCGACGTCGTCCAGGTCGTGCCCGCCGACGTGCACCTGGACTGGCGGCACGTCACGCCGGCCGACGAGGACGAGCTGGCCGCGCACTGCCGCGCCGAGCTGGCGCGCCCGTTCTCCCCGACCAGGCCGCCGCTGATCCGCTTCCTGCTCTGCACCCTCGGTCCCGACGAGCACCGCCTGGTCATCACCAACCACCACGCCCTGCTCGACGGCTGGTCCATGCCCCTGGTCGGCCGCACCCTGCTGGCCACCTACGCCGAGCTGGGCGGCGGCCCGGCCGCGCCCGTCGCGCCGTCGCCGGCGGAGTACCACCGCCTGCTCGCCGAGCGCGACCCCGGCGCCGCGCTCGACGCCTGGCGCGACGCCCTGGCCGGCGTCGAGGGCACCCACCTCGCCCCGGCCGGTGCCGTGTCCACCGTGGACCGCCCGGAACGGGTGGCGGTCGGCCTCGGCGCGGAGTTCAGCGAGCGGCTGCGCGCGTTCGCCCGCGACCGCGGCATCACGCCCACCACCGTGCTCCAGACCGCCTGGGGCCTGCTGCTGGGCCGGCTCACCGGTCGGCGCGACGTGGTGTTCGGCTGCCCGGTCTCCGGCCGGCCCGCCGAGGTCGACGGCGTGGAGTCGATGATCGGCCAGCTGGGCAACACCATCCCGGTCCGGGTCCGGTACGCGCTCGCCGACACCGCCGCCGACCTGCTCGACCGGGTCCACGCCGACGCCGTGGCGCTCACCGACCACCACCACGTCGGCCTGCCCGACATCCAGCGCGCGGTCGGCGCGGGCGAGCTGTTCGACACCATGCTGGTGATGGAGAACTTCCCGCTCTCCAGCCGCCGCCGCACCACCCTCGCCCCGGGCCTGGACCTGGTCGGCGTCGACATCACCGACGCCACGCACTACCCGCTCACCGTCATCGTGATCCCCGAGGACGAGTTCGTCATCGGCCTCGGCTACCAGCCGCACGCCTTCGACGAGGCGACCGTGCGCGCCTACGGCCGCTGGCTGCGCACCCTGCTGCACGAGCTGGTCGACGACCCCGACCGGCCCGTGGCCCGGCTGCGGGCGCTCGACGACGACGAGCGGAACGCCCTGCTGGCCCTGGGCACCGGGCCGGCGCCCACCCGGCCGCGCGGCGGCTGCCTGGACGAGTTCGGCGAGTGGGTCCGCCGCACCCCCGACGCCGAGGCCGTGGTCTGCCGCGACCGCTCCCTGGGCTACGCCGAGCTGGACCGCCGGGCCAACCGCCTGGCCAACGCCCTGCTCCACCGCGGCGTGCGGCCCCAGGACCCGGTCGCGGTGCTGCTGGGCCGCGACGTGGAGATGGTGGTGGCGCTGTTCGGCGTGCTCAAGGCGGGCGCGGTGTACGTGCCGATGGACCCGGACTACCCGCGGGACCGGCTGGCCTTCATGCTCGACGACGTCGCGCCGGCCGCCGTGGTCGCGACCGGCGTGCCCGACCTGCCGGTGACCGTCCCGGTGGTCGACCCCACCGCGCCGGAGGGCCCGGCCGAGTGGGACGCCGACCCGGTCGACGCCCGCCGCGACCTCACCGCGGACTCGCTGGCCTACGTCATCTACACCTCCGGCACCACCGGCAGGCCCAAGGGCGTCGGCGTGCCGCACCGGGGCGTGCCCAGCCTGGTCTCGCTCCAGGAGGACGTGGTCGGCATCGGGGAGCGCGAGCGCTACCTGCACTTCGCCTCGACCAGCTTCGACGTGGCGTTCTGGCAGTTCATGCTGCCGCTGCTGTCCGGCGGCACCTCCGTCATCGCGCCGGAGGAGGTCCGCGTGCCCGGCGACGAGCTGCTGGACTACATCGCCGAGCACCGGGTGACCGGGGTGAACCTGCTGCCGTCGTTCCTGGCCGCGATGCCCGACGACCGCACCGTGCCGCCGGACGTGTTCTTCGTCGTGGGCGCCGAGCGCCTGGACCCCGAGCTGGCCCGCCGCTGGGGCGACCGCCGGGCGCTGTTCAACGCCTACGGACCCACCGAGGTCACCATCAACTCGGTCACCTGGCACTACGACCCGGCCGACCCGGGCCCGCTGCCGATCGGCCGGCCCGACCCGGAGGTGCGCGCCTACGTGCTCGACGCCGGCCTCCAGCCGGTCGGCGTCGGCGTCACCGGCGAGCTGTACCTGGCCGGCCCGAAGCTGGCCCGCGGCTACCTCAACCGGCCGGGCCTGACCGCGGAGCGGTTCGTGGCCGACCCGTTCGGCCCAGCCGGCGAGCGCATGTACCGCACCGGCGACCTGGTCCGCTGGCGGCCCGACGGGCAGATCGTGTTCCTGGGCCGCGCCGACCACCAGGTCAAGGTCCGCGGCTTCCGGATCGAGCTGTCCGAGATCGAGACCGTGCTGACCCGGCACCCCGACGTGCGGGCGTGCGCGGTGATCGTGCGCGAGGACCGGCCCGGCGACCGCAGGCTCGTCGGCTACGTCGTGCCCACCGACGGCGCGCGGCCGTCGCCGGAGGGGTTGCGCGAGCACCTGGCCGCGGAGCTGCCCGACCACATGGTGCCGACCGCGTTCGTGGCGCTGGACCACCTGCCGCTGGGGCCCAGCGGCAAGCTGGACCGCGCCGCCCTGCCCGCGCCCGAGGCCCGCGCCACCGCCGCCCGCGAGCCCGCCACCCGCGCGGAGGCCGTGCTGCTGGCGGTGTTCCGCGAGGTGCTGGGCGAGCACGTCAACCTCGACGACGCGTTCCTGGAGGTCGGCGGCGACAGCATCGTGTCGCTGCGGGTGGTGTCGCGGGCCCGGCGCGAGGGCTTGGGCCTGACCGCGCGCGACGTGTTCGAGGGCGGCACGGTCGCCGGGATCGCCGCGCGCTGCGGTGCCGGCGGGCCGGTGGACGAGGCGCCCGCGGTCGGCGACGCGCCGCTCACCCCGGTCATGCGGGACCTGCTGCGCCGCGGCGCGGCGGACGGCTTCTGCCAGTGGGTGGAGGTCTGCGTGCCGGCCGGTGGTGACGCCGCGCGGTGGCGGGCGGTGTTCGACGCCGTCCTGGCCCGGCACGACGTGCTGCGCGCCCACCTGGCCGACGGCGACGGCGAACCGGTCCTGCGCATCCCCGCCGAGGGCGCGGTGACGGGCGCCGACGTGCTCACCACCGCGGTGGCCGACGGCGACCCGCGCGCGGTGGTGGACGAGCACGTCGCCGCCGCCCGCGCCGCCATGGACCTGCGCACCGGGCCGCTGCTGCGCGCGGTGTGGGTGGACGCCGGCCCGAGGCCCGGCCGGCTCGTCCTGGTCGCGCACCACGTCCTGGTCGACGCGGTGTCGTGGCGGGTCCTGTTGGACGACATCGCCCACGTCCACGAGACCGGCGGCGCGCTCGTCCGCCACGGCCGCTCCTTCCTGGGCTGGGCGCGGGCGCTGCGCGAGGCCGTGCCGCACCGCCGCGCCGAGCTGCCGCACTGGGAGTGGGTCGCCGCCGCGCCGGACGTGCCGCTGTCGGACACCCCGCTCGACCCGGCCCGCGACACCGCGGCCACGGCCGTGCACCACGTGGTCGAGCTGGACCCCGCCACCACGCGGGCCGTGCTCACCACCCTGCCCGCCGCCCACCGCACCACCCCGGACACCGTCCTGCTCACCGCGCTCGCCCGCGCGGTCGGCGCGTGGCGCGGCACCGCGCCGGACCTCCTGGTCGCCCTGGAGGGCCACGGCCGCCCCGGCCACGAGCCCGACCGCTCGGGCCCGGTCGACCTGTCCCAGACGGTCGGCTGGTTCACCGCCGTGCACCCCGCGCGCGTGGTCGTGCCCGACGACGGCGCGCTGGAGGCGGTCAAGCAGCAGCTGGAGGCGGCCGGCGACGGCCTGGGCCACGGCATCCTCGGTGCCGAGGCCCCGGCGCGGCAGCCGTGGATCAGCTGGAACTACCTCGGCCGCTTCCCGGCACCGCCCGCGGTGGAGACGCCGTGGCAGGTGCCGCCGGACGCCGACCCGCTCGGCTCGGGCGGCTCCGACGACCTGCCGCTGCCGCACGCGCTGGTGGTCAACGCGCTGGCCCGGGACGAGGTGCTGGGCGTCCGGTTCACCTGGCCCGCGGCCCTGTTCGCGCCGGCCGAGGTGGAGGCGCTGGCCGGGCACCTGCGCGACGAGCTGGTCCGGCTCGCCCGCGAGGTCGCCGCCTTCGACGGCGCCGCCGACGTGCTGCCGCTGACCCCGTTGCAGGAGGTCGTGCTGCGGTACGCCGGGCCCGACGACCCCTACACCGTGCAGGCGGCGTTCACGCTGTCCGGCGCGCTCGACGTCGACGCCCTGCGCGCCGCGGGCGACGACCTGCTGCGCCGCCACCCCAACCTCGGCGCGGTGTTCCCGCCCGGCTCGGGCGTGCAGCTCGTGCCGGTCGACCCGCGCCCGGGGTTCCGCGTGCTCGACGCGCCCGACCCGGAGCGGGCCCTGGACGCGGACCTGGCCGAGCCGTTCGACCTGGCCGCCGGCCCGCCGGTCCGGCTCACCGCGCTGCGCACCGGCCCCGACCGGCACGTGGTCGTGCTGACCAGCCACCACGTGCTGTCGGACGGCTGGTCGGCGCCGCGCATCCTGACCGAGCTGTTCGCGCTCTACGCGCGGCGCGTGCACGGCGGGCCGCCGCTGCCCGAGCCCGTGCCGTTCGCCCCCCACGCGCGCCGGCTGGCCGAGCGGGACACCGCGGCCGACCTGGCGAGGTGGGGCGCGGAGCTGGCCGGCGTGGGCGAGGGCGACTACCTGGTGGGCGACCGGGCGGTCGTGATCGGCGCGGCGGAGCCGGTGCTGTTCACCGTCGGCGCCCCGCTGGTCGCCGACCTCACCCGGGCCGCGGCCCGGCGCGGGTTGACGCCCAACACGCTGGTGCAGGGCGCGTGGTCGGCGGTGCTGGCGGCCCGGTCCGGGCGGCGCGAGGTGTGCTTCGGCGCCATGGTGTCCGGTCGCGGTGCCGGGGTCCCGGGCGTGGAGGAGGTCATCGGCCTGCTGGCCAACACCGTGCCGGTGCGCGCCCGGTTCACCGGCACCGTGGCCGAGGCCCTGGCCGACCTCCAGGCGCGGCAGCAGGACCTGCTGGAGCACCACCACGTCCGGCTGGCCGACCTGGAGCGCCTGACCGGGCGGCGACGGCTGTTCGACAGCCTCGTGGTGTTCGAGAACTACCCGGTCGACCCGGCGCGGCTGCGCGAACCGGCACCGGGCCTGACCGTCACCGCGACCCGGTTCCGCGAGCGCACCCACCACCCGGTGACGCTGACCGTGGTGCCGGGGGAGGACGGCTGGCACGGCGTGCTGGGCCACCAGGCCGGGCTGTTCGGCGCCGGGGAGGCCCGGGCGCTGGCCGACGACCTGCTGCGGGTGCTGCGCGACCTGCCGGGGCGCTTCGACGACGCCGCCGAAGCGCTGCCGGAGGGGTTGTGAACCGCGCCCCCGCCACCCGACCGCCCGTGGACGCGGCGCTGTGGCGGGTCGCGTTCGTGCTCGTGCTCGGCACCTTCATGGCCACCCTGGACGGCACCATCGTCTCGGTCGGCGTGGACGCGCTGGCCGACCGGTTCGACGCGCCGGTCACCGACGTGCAGTGGGCCACCACCGCCTACCTGCTGGCCGTGGTCGCGGCGGTGCCCGCCTCGGGCTGGCTGGCGGACCGCTTCGGCGGACGCCGGACGTGGCTGGTCGCGGTGGCGGGGTTCCTGCTCGCCTCGGTGCTGTGCGCGCTGGCCTGGTCGCTGCCCAGCCTGGTGGTGTTCCGCGTGCTCCAGGGCCTGGCGGGCGGCCTGCTCCCGCCGACCGGGCAGGCCCTGCTGGCCCGGGTCGCCGGCCGGGAGCGGATCGGTCGGCTGATCAGCGTGGTGGGCGTGGTGCCGCTGCTCTCGCCGGTGCTCGGCCCGCCGGTCGGCGGCGCGCTGCTGAGCGCCGCGGACTGGCCGTGGCTGTTCTACGTCAACGTGCCGATCGGCCTGGCCGCGATCGTGCTGGCCCGGCGCTGGGTGCCCGTCGTACCGCCCGCCGAGGGGCGGGTGGCGTTCGACGTGCGCGGTGCCCTGCTGCTGTCGCCCGGCCTGGCCGTGCTGGTCTTCGGCCTGACCGGCGTCGGCGACGCCCGGCCGGTGCCGCTGGTGGCGGCGGCGGTGCTGGTGGGCCTGGGCATGCTGGTCGGCTTCGTGGTCCACGGGCTGCGCACCTCCCGCACCCCGCTGATCGACCCGCGCCTGTTCGCCCGGCCGCCGTTCGGGGTGGCGGCGCTCGCGCTGGTGGTGCTGGGCGCGTCCGTGTTCGGCACGATGTTCCTGCTGCCGCTGTACCTCCAGACCGGCGGCGGCCTGACCGCGTGGCAGGCGGGGCTGCTGCTCGCGCCGCAGGGCGTGGGCGCGGCGGCGGGCTCGGTGCTCGTCAACCGCCTGATCGACACCACCGCCCCGCGCACGCTGGTGCTGTCGGGCATCGGCCTGGTGGCCCTGGGCACGGCCCCGCTCACCCAGCTCGGCCCGGCGCTGCCGGACGCCGCGGTCGCGGTCGCGCTGCTGGTGCGCGGCCTCGGCGCGGCGATGATCGGCGCGCCGGTGATGAACACCGTCTACCGCGCCGTCGCCCCGGCGCGGCTGCCCCGCGCGGCCGGCGCCCTCAACCTGCTCAACACCGTCGGCGGCGGCATCGGCACCGCCGTGCTCGCGGTGGTCCTCCGGCAGCGGTCGGCGGTCCGCGGGCCCGACGTCGCCGCCGCGTTCGCCGACACCTTCTGGTGGGTGCTCGCCCTGGTCCTCGTCGCCGCCGCCGGCGCGACCAGGCTGCCCCGCCGCCCCCCGGTGGCCCGACCCGCACACGAGAAGGACTCCGCAGATGCCTGACCAGGACACCCTGCCCACGCCCGCCGAGGCCGGACCCCCGCTGCCCGCGCCCGTGGCGGAGGCGGTGGCGCGGCACCGCGAGTCGGTCACCGCCGTGCTCACCCGCCGCGACCCCCGGCTGCTGGTGGTGGTCGGCCCCTGCTCGGTGCACGACCCGGCCGCGGCCCTGGACTACGCGCACCTGCTCGCGGGCGCGGCCGACCGCCTGGCCGACGACCTGGTCGTGGTGCTGCGCGCCTACCTGGAGAAGCCGCGCACGGTCTCGGGCTGGACCGGCCTGCTGCCCGACCCCACCCTCGACGGCAAGGGCGACGTCGCGACCGGGGTGCGGCTGGGCCGGTCGTTCCTGCTGGAGGCGGCGGCCACCGGCCTGCCGCTGGCCTACGAGTTCGTCGACCCGCTGGTGGCCCACTACGCGGCCGACGTGGTGTCGTGGGGCGCGGTGGGCGCCCGCACGGTCGCCAGCCAGCCGCACCGCCACCTGGCGTCCTGGCTGCCCATGCCGGTCGGGATGAAGAACTGCGTGTCCGGCGACATCGGCACCGCGGTCGACGCGGTGCGCGCCGCCGGCCTGCCGCACGCGTTCCCCGGCATCGCCGCGGACGGGCGGCTGACCACGTTGCGCAGCACCGGCAACCCCGACGCGCACCTGGTCCTGCGCGGCGGCCGGAAGCCGAACCACGGCGCGGCCGACGTCGCCGCCTCCCTGGCCGCGCTGACCGCGGCGGGCCTGCCGCCCCGGGTGGTGGTCGACGCCTCGCACGGCAACAGCGGCAAGGACCACGACCGGCAGCCGGCCGTGCTGGAGGACCTGGCGGCCCAGGTCGCCGACGGCAACCGCGGGCTGGTCGGCGTGATGGTCGAGTCCTACCTGGCCGACGGCAGGCAGGACCTCGGCGCCGGCCCGCCGCGCCCGGACCTCAGCGTCACCGACGCCTGCCTGGGCTGGGAGCGCACGGTGCCGCTGCTGGAGGTCCTGGCCCGCGCCGCGCGGCGCCGCCGTTCGTCCCTTTAGGACGGTTGCGGTTCCGCTCGCGCGCCCGAGGGCGTCGACCACCGCCCGTTGGTTGCGGGGCGGGCTCGGGTCGCGGGGAGACCTGGTCGCGCCGGTGGGGCGGCGCGGTGAGGGGCGGCACGTGCTCGCGGGTGTGGCGGGACGTGGTCGGGCGGCGCCGCTTTCCACCCCGCGCGGAATCCGGGTGCGTCCGAATGCCTGTACTTCGCGGGTTTTTGCGGCACGGCGCAACGTTTTCCACTTCCATCGCGATCGTCGGGTGTGCGCCGAGGCGGGGTGGAGGTGCCCGGGTGACGAGCGGATCGGGGTCGCGGCAGGTGCCCGCCGGCCCGCACGCCCCCGCGGCGCGCGAGAGGTGGCGGGTGCGCGTCCGGCGGGGGTGGGACGGGCCGGTGCTGGGCGCGGGGGTCCTGGTGGGTCCCGAGCACGTGCTGACCTGCGCGCACGTGGTGGCCGGGGTGGAGGACCCCGTCGTCGACGCGGTGGAGGTCCCCGGCTCGCCGAGCTGCCGGGCCCGGCTGGTCGACGGGATGTGCGTACCCGAGGCGGACGGCCCGTCCGGGGACGTCGCGCTGCTCCGGCTGGACGCGCCGCGGCCCGAGGAGCACGTGGCCGTGCTGCGGCGCATGGCGGTCACCCGCGACCGGCCGGTGCACGCGCAGGGCTTCCCGCAGGGGCTGGACCACGGCGTGTGGACCAGGCTGACGCTGTTCGGGCACTCCGGGGCCGAGTGGTTGCAGATGAACCTGCGCTCCGCGACCGAGCAGCAGGTGCGCGTGGGCTACAGCGGGGCGGGCGTCACCGACGACGCGACCGGCGACGTGCTGGGCCTCGTGGTCGCCCGGTACGGCGCGGGCGAGGCGGCCCTGTCCTGGATGATCCCGGTGGACGCGATCGCCGCGCACCTGCCGGTCCTGGCCGGCCGGGTCGTCGGCGACACCGGCATCGACCCCCTCTTCACCGACGTCGCCGCGGCTCCGGCGGGTGACGTGGGGTGGGTGCTGGACTGGCTGCGCCACCGCGGTCGCGGCGCGGCCGTGCTGGTGGCGCTGGGGGAGGAACTGGCCGCGGTGCGGCAGGCGGTGGCGGCGGCCGACCGCGGGGGTGGCGTCGACCTGGCACTCGACGTGCGTGGGCGCGGCGTGGAGGAGGTGGCGCGGCGCATCGTGGACCGCGCGGGGCTGCCCACCTCGGAGGTGGAGCGGCCGAGCGAGCGGCTGCGCGCCGACGCGCCGCCCGTGACGGTCGTGCTGGACGGCGTCGACGAGGCGGAGGAGCCCGTCGCGCTGGTGGACGACGTGACCCGGGTGGTCCTCGGCGGTGGCGGCCGGATCGTGCTGGGGTTCCGGCGGGAGGGCTCGGCGGGGGCGTCCGCGGCCGCCGCGCTGGTCGCCGGGGTCGTCGGGACGCGGCTGGCGGCGCTCGCCCGGCGCGTCGACGCGCTGCCCGACGGCACGGACCTGCAACTGCGGCTCCTGGTGCTGCGCCAGGCGGCCGAGCGGGACCCGGTGCTCGCCGCCCGGTGGCTGGACGAGTTCGAGGGCGGTGTGGAGCGGGCCGAGCGGCGGGCGCGCCGGGAGCGGGCGGTGGAGGACGACCGCGGGTTGCTGGAGGCGTCGCGGGCGATGGCCAACGACGCCGGGTTGGAGGAGGACCTGGGGCTCGCCGAGCCGTACCGGCGGGCCGTGGCGGCGCTGGGGGCCGATCCCGTGGACCCCCGTGCGGTGCACGCCGCGGTCACCGCGTACCGGGACGCGGTGCGGTCGGCGCGTGAGGCGGAGCGAGGTCGCGAGGGGGAGGAGGACCGATGACCGCGTGTGCCAGAGCGGGGTGCGCCGGTTCGATCGACGAGACCGGGTACTGCGACACCTGCGACCTCCCGCCGCTGTCCACCGGGTCGTCGCCCGCCGGGTCGTCGTCTGCCGGGCGGTCCGGGGCTGCGCCCGCGGGTTCCGGTGCGGCACCGGCGGGAGCGGCGCGGTCCTCTTCGGCGCGGCCTGGGGCGGCGTCACCACCCGCCGCGGCATCACCACCCGCCGCGGGCCCGGCGCGGCGGCGGGGCGCGGGCGACGACCCCTTCCCGCTGCCCGACTTCGACTTCCCGGACCCGGAGAGCCTCGTGCTCGCCGACCCCCGCGTGCCGGACCGCGCGCGGACGTGCGCCAACGAGCGGTGCGCCGACCGGACGAGGCTCCCCGCCCAGGAGTCCGGCCACTGCCTGTCCTGCGGCACGCCGTTCTCCTTCCGGCCGAGCCTCGCGCCGGGTGACGTGGTCGAGCAGCGGTACCGGGTGTGCGGTCCGATCGCGCACGGCGGCCTGGGCTGGGTCTACCTGGCCAGGGACGGCCGGCTCAACGACCGCTACTGCGTCCTCAAGGGCCTGATCGACGCCTCCGACGCCGCGCTGACCGCGTTCGAGCTGTGGGCGCTCACCCAGCTGGACCACCCGAACATCGTCGGGGTCTACAACTTCGTCCGGCACCCGGACGCGCACACCGGCGAGGTGCGCGAGTACATCGTGATGGAGTACGTGCCGGGCCTGCCGCTCAGCGTGGTGGCCGCCGAGGCGCGGGAGGGCGGCAGCCGGTTCGGCGAACCGCTGCGGACCGAGCACGTGATCACCTGCGGGCTCCAGGTCCTGGCCGCGCTGGCGCACCTGCACGAGCGGGACGTGCTGTACTGCGACCTCAAGCCGGACAACGTGATGCTCCGGCCGGCCGACCGCAGCGATCCCGACACCCGGATCAAGCTGATCGACCTCGGCGGCGCGCGGCCCGCGGGCGACACCACCAGGCCCATGGTGATCACCCGGCGCTACCAGGTGTCGGTGGCGGAGATCTCCGCCCGCGGGCTGACCGTGGCCTCCGACGTCCACACCGCGGGGGAGACCCTGCACCGGCTGTACCGGGCGACCGCGGACCACACCGGTCGGCACGTGCCCGCCGAGGAGCACCGGCGCGAGCAGCGGCGGATCGCGGTGGGCATCGCGTCGTTCGAGCTGGTCTGCGCGCGGGCCAGGCACCCCGACCCCGAGCGCAGGTTCGCCGGGGCCGCGGACATGGCGCGGCAGCTGCGCGGGGTGCGCCGGGAGATCGCGTCCCTGCGCGACGGCCGGCCGCGGCCGGAGCCGTCGGAGGTGTTCGCGGACAGCGCCGTGCTGCTGGACGCCGGGCTGGGCGCGGTGCCGCCGCTGACCCGGTGGACCCGCGGGCCCGCGGGCGTCCCGCCGGCCGAACTGCCGCTCGACGTCGGGACGCCGACGCCCCTCGCGGTGGCGACCGGGCTGCCGACGCCCCGCCCGTTCCCCGACGACCCGGCCGCCGGCGTGCTCGCCACGGCCACCGAGGACGCGCGGCGGCTGCTCGTCCAGCTCGCGGAGGCGGGCCTGGACACCGCCGAGGCGGCGTTCGCCCGCGTCCGCGCCGGGCTGGCGGCAGGCGACCCCGCGGCCGCGGCGGCGGGGCTGGCCAGGGCCCGCGGGCTGGCCGGGCCCGCGGACTGGCGGCTGTGGTGGCACGAGGGCCTGCTGCGGCTCGCCGCGGCGGACTGCGCGGCCGCGCGGCGGCACTTCGCGGACGTGCGCGGCGCGCTGCCCGGCGAGATCGCGCCGGAGCTGGCGCTGGCCTGCTGCGCCGAGCACCTCGACGACCCGGGGGCGGCGGAGCCCTGGCACCTGGCGGTGTGGCGGCGGGACCGCTCGGTGGGCAGCGCCGTGTTCGGGCTGGTCCGGGCGCACCTGGCGCGGGGTGACCGGGCGGGCGCGGTCGCGCTGCTGGATGAGGTGCCCGAGGTCTCGCGGCACCACGACGCGGCCCGGGTCGCCGCGGTGCGGGTGCTCGTCGGCAGGCTGCCGGACGGCGCCCGCCCGAGCGGGGCGGACCTGGACGAGGCCGCCGACCGGCTGACCTCGCTCCACCTCGACGGCGGCGAGCCGACCGGGGAGTCGCGCACCCGCCTGGAGACCCTGGTGCACGAGGCCAGGTTCGGCCTGCTGCCGCCCGCCGACGCGGCGAGCCGGGCGGGGGACGGCCTGCGCGTGCTGCTGGAGGCCGACTACCGCGCGCTCGCGCGGCAGACCTCCGACCGGGGCAGGCGCTCCGACCTGGTGGACCTGGCCAACCGGCACCGCCCGTTCACCTTCCGCTGACCGCCCCGGAGGCCGGAGACCGTGGAGACCAGGGACACCGTGGAGAGCGTGGCGCACCGGACCGACTTCGACCTGCTGGTCAGCCAGAACCCGTACCTGTCGCCGGCGGACCGGGAGGTGCACGCCGCGCTCGTGGTGACGGCGCGCGGTCGGGTGGCCCCCGGCGCCGAACCCGAGGTGGCGCAGGTGATCCTGGTCGACTGCTCGGGTTCGATGTCCAAACCGGACACCAAGATGCGCGCGGCCCGGCGGGCCACCAAGGCCGCTGTCGGCGCGTTGCGCGACGGCGCGCTGTTCGCCGTGGTCGAGGGGACGGAGCGGGCCCGCCAGGTGTTCCCCGAGCGGGGCCTGGCCGTGGCCGGCCCGCGCACCCGGCGGGCCGCGGCGGACGCGGTGGACCGCCTGGCCGCCGCGGGTGGCACGGACATCGGGTCCTGGCTGGCCCTGGCGGGGCGGCTGCTGCGCGACCACCCCACCGCGGTGCGGCACGTCATCCTGCTCACCGACGGGCGGAACAGCCGGCCCGCGGCCGAGCTGGACGCGGTGCTGGCGGAGTTCGGCCCGGAGTTCACCTGCGACGCGCGCGGCATCGGCGCGGACTGGCTGCCCACCGAGCTGCTGCGCGTCGCCGAGGCGCTGCACGGCACGGCCGACGCCGTCCGCGCGCCCGCCGACCTGGTCGCGGACTTCACCGCCATGACCCGGGCCGCCATGGGCAAGCTGGTGCCGGAGCTGCGCGTGCTGGTCCGGACGACGGCCGCGAGCCGCCTGGACTTCCTGCGGCAGATCCACCCCTCCGAGGCCGACCTGCGCGGCGAGCCCGTCGACGAGCGGACCACCGCGTTCACCACCGGCTCCTGGGGCGCGGAGAGCCGCGAGTACCACCTGCGGCTCTCGGTCGACCCCGCCGCCCTGCCGCGCGACGGCGAGGTCCGCGTCGCGCGCGTCGACCTGGCGGTGCGCCCGGCGGGCGCCACCGGGTTCACCGCGGCGGGCGTCGCGCGGTCGGTGGTGGCGCACCGCACCGACGACCCGGAGCTCTCCAGTCGCACCGACGCGAGGATCGCGCACTACCGCGGGCAGGCCGAGCTGCGCCGGGCGGTGCTGGCGGGCGGCGAGGCGCACGGCCGGGGCGACCGGGGCGGTACCGAGGCGGCCTGGGGCCGCGCGGTCGCGCTGGCGACCCGGCTGGGCAACCACAGGGTGCTGGCCCGGCTGCTGCGCCTGGTCGAGGTGGTCGGCGGGCCGGAGGA
The DNA here is from genome assembly GCF_009498035.1 of Saccharothrix syringae. NCBI lineage: Bacteria > Bacillati > Actinomycetota > Actinomycetes > Pseudonocardiales > Pseudonocardiaceae > Saccharothrix > Saccharothrix syringae. The sequence continues at coordinate 7,812,232 of NZ_CP034550.1, read as the reverse complement.
CGGCGTGGTCCGGGTCAGGGACGGCCTCGCCACCGAGGACCTGCTGTCCGTCGCCGTGGGGTCGACGCTGTCCGGCACCTGGTCGGAGTCGGTCGCAGGGTCGGTCACAGGGCCGGCTGCGGCGCGGTCGGGCGGGGTGATCGGCCCTGACGTGGTCGGTCTCGGGGCGACCGGTCTCGGGGCGACCGGCCCGGGAGCGACCGGCCCCGGCGTGGCCTGCCCGAGGTGCGCGCTGCGGTGGCCGACCGGTTCCGCGTACTGCGGCGGGTGCGGCGGTCCGCTCCCGGCGTGAGGCGTGCCCGCCCCCCGCGCCGTGCCGGGTGCGTCAGCGCTGGTGCGGGTCGTCGGGCAGCGGCAGCCGGTGGTGCTCCGGCAGCCCCGCGAACCACTCCTCGTTCGCCCGTTGCAGGCTGCCGTCCGCGCGCATGTCGTGGAGCACGGCGTTGACGAACCGGACCAGGTCCTCCTGCTCGCCGCTCGCCGCGATGGCCATCCGGGTCGTCACCGGGCCGTGGTAGTCCAGCAGCACCGTGCCCGGGTCCTGGTACCGGTAGCCGTGCAGGACCAGCACGTCGGAGTAGACGGCGTCGACGAACCCCCGCTGCAGCAGCATCAGGCAGTCGCCGGTGTCGTTGACCGCCACCGCGACGAGCGGCCGCTTCCGCTGCGCCAGCTGCCGGTCCCGCTCGTCGATCACCTCGTCGCTGTTCGTGGTCGACACGCCCGAGCACACCTTCTTCCCACCCAGGTCGTCCGGCCCGGCCACCCCCGTCAGGCCGGCGCGGACGAGCAGGCCGCTGTGGGTCTGCCCGTAGGGCTCGGAGAACAGCAGGCCGTACTTCTCCACCCGGCAGGGGGTCGCGCTCACCCCGGCGATCACCAGGTCGACCTCGGGGACGTCGGCCAGCGCGGTGTCGGCCCTGGCCTCGCGGTTCGCCGCGGTGTCGAGCGAGTACAGGCGCCCGCCGGTGGGCAGGCTGACCAGGCGCAGGCCCTCGTCGCCCGCCGGCACCCCCAGGGCGGCCGCGATCCGCTTGGCCAGGTCGATCTCCAGGCCGAACAGCTCGCCGGTGACCAGGTCCCGCTTGCTGCGGAACTGCCCGGTCTGGCTCACCCCGACCCGCAGCCCCCGCTCGCGGACGCGGCGGACGGCGGGGCCGTCGGGCCGCCCGTCGGGGCCCAGCGGGCCGGCGGCGGGGTCGGGGCTGTCGGCCGAGGTGGTCGAGCACGGGGGAGTGCGCTGCGGGTGCTCGTCGTACCCCGGCGGCAGCGCGGGGTTCGCCGTGCTCGACGCGGTGGGGGTGCCGCCCGGGGCGGCGGGGGCGGCGCACGCGGCCAGGCAGGCGAGTGCGGCGACGAGGGCTGCGATCCTGATCACGTGTAGTACTCCCGAATCCGGACGCCGAGGCCGAGCAGGGCCGACACGACCGCGGCGGCGATGAGCGCCGCCACGGCCGCGTCCCAGTTCGCCAGGGTCGCCTTGGCCGACCCGGTCGAGTCGGTCGCCACCGCCCGGTGCCGCTCGACCAGCTCGGTCAGCCGGGCGTCGAGCTGCTGGCCGAGGGTCTGCTCGCCGCCGGGCGCCGGGGCGGTGATCATCCGCGCCAGCTCGGTGAACCCCGGCGGCTTCGCGTCGCCCCGCGCCGTGGCCAGCAGGGGCTGGTCGTGCGCGCGCCACGCCCGCAGCGCCCCGAGGGCGACCTCGTCGCCGCCTGCCGCCACGACCCGCTCCTCCATGTCGGTGAACATCTCCGCCAGCGCGCGCACGTCGCCCGCCTTGGGGAAGATCAGGATGCGGGCCTCGGCCTCGTCCGCGTTCCGGCCGCGGTTGCGCACCTCGGCCAGCGACCCGACGACCGCCAGCTCGCGCTCGCCGACGTCGCCGCGCGCGGCCACGACGCCGACGACGGCGCCCGCGCCCAGCAGCGCGGCGGAGGTCAGCGCGGTGGCCAGCACCAGGCCGGGGTTGACCCGCCGCCGCGTCCGGCGCGTGACGAACCGCTGCGCCGCGACCAGCGCGACGAGCATCGCCACCCCGGTGACCAGCGGCGGCCACGGCACCGCGCCCGCGTCCCGCAGCGCCTGCACCACCGCCTCGCTCTGCTCGTCGTGCAGCCGCTTGGCCCTGGGCAGGATCTCGGTGCGCACCATGGACGAGGCGTTGGACAGGTACGAGGTGCCGACCGGGTGCCCCGCGTCGCTCTCCGTCCACCCGACCACCACCAGCTGGGTGTAGGGCGGCAGCAGCCCGGCCAGCTCCCGGACCTGCTCGGCGGTCCTGTCCCCGGTGTCCGCGCTCCGGGCCGAGGCGAGGTGCAGCGCCTCCGTCGCGGCGGAGACGTCCTCCAGGAAGCGCGTCCGCAGCGGGGTGCTCCGCTCGGCGTCGACCAGCACCGCGTTGAGCGAGTGGGCGTCGGCGTCGGCCATGGCGCGGTACACGTCCAGCGCCTTCGCGGTCAGCTCCGCCCGCCGGTCCGCCGCGTCGGCCACCCGGTCCTGCCGGTGGTCCAGCGCGGCCCACCCCGACGCGCCGGTGCACGCGCCCAGCACGGCGATCAGGGCGGCGAACGCCAGGAACGCGTGCTCGGTCCGCCGCACCACGGCGCCCGCCCACCGCCGAACGACCCGCACCCCCACCTCCCCGGGAAGCACGCGTGCCAACCGCCGTTTGTCGCGCGCCACGAGGATTTCGTTACGGGACAACGTTTCGAGGTGATGTGGAATGGAACCGCGCCACGACCCGGCGGTACTCCTCGACCGTCCGGGCGACCTCCTCGCGGAGCACGTCGACCGCCAACCGCCCACCGCGCACGCCCGCCGCCTCGCACGCGCTCACCCGCCCCTCCACGGGGATCACCGAGGGATCGGCCACGTGCGGGTGCGCGGCGGAGCGCACCGCGTCGTCGTACTCGTCGAGCACCCCGGCCAGTTCCTCCAGGGCCGTCAGCTCCGCCCGGCCGGTCGGCTCGGGCGGGGTCGCGGTCGCCGACCGGGCCGCCAGGTCCACGCGGAACTCCTCGGCCACCGCGGGCACCGCCGCCAGCGCGGCCCGGCGCTCCTCCTCCGCCTCGCCGGCCGCACCGGCGTCCCGCTCCAGCAGCCGCGCCAACCCGTCCCGCAGCCCGCGTTCCCGCTCGTCGAGCGGCCGCACCGGCGGCGGGAAGCCCGGCAGGCAGTGGCCGACCAGCGCGAACCCCGGCGGCGCGGACGAGCGCAGCCGGCTGATCGCGTCGACCAGGTAGGCGTGGAACCCGGCCGTGGCCCCGGCCCACTCGGCGTCGTCGGTGACGTCGTGGTGGGCGGCCAGCGCGTCGAGCACCGCGTCGGCGGCCGCGCCGGGGTCCGCGAGCGGCTGCGCCGCCAGGGCCCGGGTGAACGCGGCGAAGTCCCGCTGCCCGTGCCGCCGCGGCGTCTCACCCGGTTCGCGCCCCTGCTCCGCGATCCACCGCCACGACTGGCGGGCGGCGGTGAACACCGGCATCGCGAACAGCGGCCTGTTCCCCTCGCGCCACCGCCGGAAGTCCTCGGGGTCGTCGTCGCCGGTGAACGCGGAGCGCGCCGCGGACAGGGTCTCGGCGCTGAGCGCGCGGCGCGCGGCGGTGTCCGCGACCAGGTCCGCGAGGACCTGCCGCACGGTGCTCGGGGCGTCGGCGCCGGCCAGCCTGCCGGCGGCGTCGACGACCCGCCGCCGGGCGGCCAGGACGCCGTCCGACTCGGCCACGCGCGCCCGGCACGTCGACAGCGCGTCGGCCAGCGGCCCCAGGAGGGGGTCGGCGAGGAGCACGTCCAGCGCGGCGAGGTCGTGCGGCGGTTCCCGGACGAGCTCGGCCAACCGGCGCAGTCGCCGTCGCCCCGCGCGCTGCTCCGCGGACCAGTCGCGCACCGCGCGCAGTGAACCGGACAGCGAGCCGAGCAGCCGGTGCAGCTCCCGCTCCACGCCGGTCCACCGCTCCAGCCGCTCCCGGTTCGCCTCGTGGTGGTCGTCGACCCAGGAGCGGAGCAGGCGGTGGACGTCGTCGGCCGTGCGGTCGGCGATCGGCAGCACGTGCGCGCCGGTGTCCTCGACGTCGGTGAGCACCACCAGGCACGGCACGTGCTCGTCGACGCCCAGCCGTCGCGCGAACGGCAGGCCCCCGTCGGGGCAGGAGAACGCGAACCGCACCCGGTCGCCCGCGCGGGCGCGCAGGTCCGCGCGGTACCGCTCCGGGAGCCCGCGGCCGGCCAGTGAGCGGTCGCCGACCAGCAGCGCGCTCCACCCGAAGCGGTCGGTCACCGTCCGGGTCCGCTCGTCCAGTCGGAGGGCGTGCCGGTAGACCTCTTCGGGGTCGGGATCTCGGGAGGTCACGGCTCCGAGCGGAACAGCCGTGATCAGGTGCTGTCAAGGCGGCGGGCCGCCGGCTCGGGGGTCGGCGGGTGAGGTCGGGGTCCACCTCGACCCGGACCCGGTCCGCGACCGCCACCCGGAGTTCCGCCAACCGCTCCGCGTCGTAGCGGAGGCCGGAGGAGTTCCGCACGGTGCCGACCACTTCCAGGGGAGCTGTCGCGACGAAGATCTCGAACTCCCCGCCGTCGTCCTCGTCGTACAGGGGCGGGGACACGATCAGCGCGAGCACCCCGGACGAGTGCGCCGGGGCGTCTTCCAGCGGTTTCGCCTCCGGCATCCGGAACACCGGGTTGTCGCGGTTGTGCCTGCGCAGTTCGCGCACCAGGACTTTGGGGGGAGGCGCTGGCGGCTTCGAGGGCGGTGGTGCAGATCGTGCGCGGGGCTGCTCTCACGTCGCTGTGCACCACTCGCCGCGCCCGGCTTCCGCGTCATCCGACGCGGAAGCCGGGGGGTGCCGACCGGATGTCACCCGTTCACGAGCACGCGCCGCGGCCCCGGCCCTGGCCCCGGCCCGCCGGAATCACCCGGTGACCCCGTTGAGCAGCGCCAGGTACCCCGACCGGTAGCCGGTCGCGTTGGGGTGGAAGGACTCCACCAGCCGCAGCAGGGAGAACTGGTTGATCCACGGTGACGAGCCGCACGCGCCGTGGCCCGCGAAGTGGGTCCGGGCGTCGACGTAGCGGACGCCGGCGGCCGCGGCGCGGGCGGAGATCACCGCGTGCAGGTCGTCGGCGCCGCGGTTGAGGGCGGCGCGCTTGGTGGCGTTCATGCAGGTGCCGTTGGGCTCGACCAGGCGCGGGTAGCCGAGGACCACGACGGTCGCGTTCGGCGCGCGGGTGCGGATGGTGGCGTAGGTGGCGTCGAGCTTGGCGGGCAGGACGGTGCGGGCCTTCTCGACGCCGGCGTCGACCGCCCCGGTGCAACTGCTGTCGCTGCCGGTGACGCAGGTGATCATCGTACTGGCGAACCCGACGTCGTTGCCGCCGATGGTGATGGTGACCAGGTCGGTGCCCGCGTCGAGCGAGGCGAACTGGTCGGTCATGCTGTCGGTGGTGGCGCCGCCGCAGGCGGCGTACTTGAAGGAGGACACGGCGTGGGTGTCGGCCCACAGCTGGGCGTACCCCCTCGAACTGCGGTAGCAGCCACCGCTGTTGTACGGCGGTGCCCCGGTGCCGGAGGAGTACGAGTCGCCGAGGGCGACGTAGTCCACGGGTGCCGCGGCCTGCGCGGCGGGAGCGGTGAGCGCGACCGCCAGGGCGGCGGGCAACGCTGCACACACGACCCTGAGAAGACGTTTGCGCACGTCCAGTCCTTCCTCGAATCGCCTCGCGGAAAGGCTTCCGGTCCGCCGAAGTTACGAACGGGTACCGAGGGATCACAGGCGGTGCTACTCTCATTACCTGCGAGTAACGTCGATCGGTTGCCGGGGTGCCGACATGACCGCTCCGCGCCGCAGCGACGCCCGGCGGAACCGGGCCGCCATCATGAAGGTGGTGGGCAGCTCCGTGGTCCACGGCCTGCGGGTGCCCTCCGCGCCGCGCATCGCCCACCTGACCGGCCTCGGGCAGGCCACCGTCTACCGGCACTTCCCCGACCGCCGCAGCCTGCTGCTCGCGGTGACCGAGGAGCGGTTGGACGTGCTGCGCCGGGCCGCCAAGCGCGGCGCCGGCGACCCCGGCGCGTTCCACGCGCTGCTGCGGGCGGTGATGGTCGAGCAGGTGACGATGCGGCCGACGGTCGAGGAGCTCCGCCGCCTGCCGGCCGCCGACCGGCGGGACTGGCTGCGCCGGCTGCTCGACGCGCTGCGCGGGCCGTTCGCCCTGGCCCGGGCGGCGGGGCACCTCAGGTGCCACGTCGAGTTGGACGACGTGGCGGTGGTGCTGACCATGCTCCAGGCCGCGGTCGAGTCCGCGCCGACGCCGGACGCGGCCCGGCGCGCGATCCCCGTGCTGCTGGACGGCCTGTTCAACCGCCGCGGTCAGGAGGGCAGCGGCGAGACGTCCCCCGCGGCGATCGGCAACGCCTCCCGCGCCGCGTCGACCAGCCCGGCCTCGTCCCCCTCCGGCCGGGCCTCGGGCGCGGTGTGCCAGGCGTAGTGCGTAGTGCTCCACGGCCGCCCGCAGCGCGGCGAACGCCGGCTCGGCGCTGTCGTGCGCCCGCGGCCACACCGCGCGCAGCGCCGGTTCGGTGCGGGCCGGCCGGCGCGCAGCACCCCGGCCACCGCCTCGATGCCCGCGGCGAACAGCCGCACGGCCTCGCGGGCGATCTCCGGCCGCGTCTCGGCCTTGCGCCGCTCGGTCAGCGGCGGGCGGTACGGGCGTCCGCGCCAACGCCGTGTCAACGGCGCGGTGGTCCCGGTGGCACGGCGCCCACCGGGACCGCGCGGGTCCGGGTACGGTGTCACCCGTGGTGACCGGGACCGGCAGGAGCCCCAGGGCGGAGCAGGTGGGCACCACGCGCCGGCAGATCCTGGACACCGCGGAGCGGCTGTTCGCCGAGCGGGGCCTGTACGCGGTGTCCAACCGCCAGATCAGCACGGCCGCCGGTCAGGGCAACAACGCCGCGGTCGGCTACCACTTCGGCACCAAGGCCGACCTGGTCCGGGCGATCGTGCGCCGGCACACCGAGCGCATCGAGCCGCTGCGGCTGGAGGCGGTGACCGCGGTCGAGGGGGCCGGGGACGTCCGGGGCTGGGTCGACTGCCTGGTGCGCCCCTTCACCGCCCACCTGGCCGCGCTGGGCGACCCGACGTGGTTCGCCCGGTTCGCCGCGCAGGTCATGACCGACCCGGGGTTCCGCGCGGTCATGGTCGAGGAGGCGCTGGCCACGCCGTCGCTGCGCCGGGTGCTCGACGGGCTGCGCCGGTGCCTGCCCGACCTGCCCGACGACGTGCGGGCCGAGCGCGGCGACATGGTCCGCGACCTCGTGGTGCACGTCTGCGCCGAGCGCGAGCGCGCCCTCGCCGAGGGGATCGCCCCGGTCCGGCCCACCTGGGACGACGCGGCCACCGGGCTGGTCGACGCGATCACCGGCCTCTGGCTGGCGCCGGTCTCGGGTCGCGCCCGGACCCCCGCGGGGGAGTAGCCTCGCGACGGATCGTCACACCCCGACTACCAGGCGTTTTAAGTCAGTTGCTTGACTGATTTTTCGCGGCGTGCTGGGCTGGGGGGCGATGAGCGGCAGGACGGCGGGGGCCGAGCGGTCCTCGGAGACGCGGGACCGGATCCTGGCGGCGGCGGAGCGGTTGTTCGCCGAGTTCGGCGTGTCGGCGGTGTCCAACCGCCGCATCGGGGAGGCGGCGGGGCAGGGCAACAACTTCGCGGTGGGCTACCACTTCGGCACCAGGGCGGAGCTGGTGCGCGCGATCGTGCGCCGCCACGCCGGGCAGGTCGAGCGCACCCGGGTCCGGATGCTCGCCGGGATCGGCGACAGCGACGACGTGGAGGACTGGGTGGCGTGCCTGGTCCGGCCGCTGACCGAGCACCTGGCCGCGCTGGGCAGCCCCACCTGGTACGCCCGGTTCGGCGCGCGGGTGATGACCGAACCGGTGCTGCGGCAGGTGGTCGTGGACGAGGCGCTGGACGCGGAGTCCGCGGTGCGGGTGCTCGACGGGCTCAACCGGTGCCTGCCCGCCCTGCCGGTCGCCGTGTACCTGGAGCGCGGCGCGATGACCCGCCACCTGCTCACGCACACCTGCGCCGAGCGGGAACGCGCGCTGGCCGCGCGGGCGCCCACCGCGCGGGCGTCCTGGGACGAGGCGGCCTCCGGGCTGATCGCCGCCATCGTGGGGCTGTGGCTGGCGCCGGTGACCGCGGTGCGCGGGTGACGCGGTCGTTTCGTCGTGCACCTGCACGATAAAATAACGCCGTGCCGAAGCGGGTGGACCACGGCGGGCGGCGCGACCAGGTCGCCCGCGCGCTCTGGCGGATCGCGGCGGACGAGGGGCTGCGCGCGGTGACCCTGCGGCGGGTCGCGGCCGAGGCGGGCATCTCCATGAATCTCGTGCAGTACTACTTCCCGACCAAGGTCGAGCTGGTCCACCACGGCCTGGGCCGGCTGCTGGAGCTGGCCGCCGAGCGCCGGCGGGCCGAGCTGACCCGGGTGCGGACCACCGGCGACCTCCGCCTGGTGCTGCGCACCTGCCTGGTGGGCCTGCTGCCGGTCACCGAGGAGGGCCGCGTGCTCTCCGCGGTCCACGACGCGTACCTGTCCCACGCGCTCGGCGACCCGGGGGTGCGGGAGCTGCTGAACCGGGTGCCGCACCACGTCGCCGACGAGCTGGTGCCCGTGCTGCGCGCGGCGCGGGAGGCGGGTGCGGTGCCCGCGTCGGTCGACCCGGAGCTGGAGGTGACCGGGCTGGTGGCGATGGCGTCCGGCCTGGCGTCCGGCGTGCTCGTCGGCTCGTACCGGGTGGAGGAGGTGGTGGCCGTGCTGGACCACCGCCTCGCGGTGCTGTTCGGCGGCTGACGGCCCCGGCGGGCGTGGCCGGAACCGGACGCCGTCTCAATCCCCGGCGCCATAACCGATCGGCATGGCAGCACGTCGGGGGCCGTGCCCGGGGCCACCGGCGGGTCGGCACCGTCTCGACCGGCGGGAACCCGGGCTTGGGCGGGCGGTGTCGCGCGCGTCATCCTGGCCGGGGACGTGCGGTTCCGGAGGGCGCGACCGGGCCGGGGTCCGCCGCAGCCACCACCCGACCCCAGGAGCCACCGGTGACCCGACGCCTGCGCATCGACGACCTGACCCCGTCCGCCGTGCCGGAGCGGCCCGCGCTGTCGCCGGACGGCGCCCACGTCGCGTACGTGCTGCGCACCGTCGACACCGAGGCCGACCGCGACGTGCGGCGGCTGTGGCGGGTGCCGACCCGGGGCGGTGCCCCCGAGCGGCTGACCGCGGGGTGGGCCGACACCGCGCCGGCGTGGTCACCGGACGGCGGGCGGGTGGCGTTCCTGCGCGCCCAGGACGGCCCGGCCCAGGTGTGGCTGCTGCCCGCCGCCGGCGGCGAGCCCACGCCGCTGACCGCGCTGCCGCTGGGCGCGGGCGAACCGGTGTGGAGCCCGGACGGCACGCGGATCGCGTTCACCGCCCCGGTCGACCGGCACGCCGAACCGGACCGGGACGACCGGGCGCGGTCCCGGCGCGCGGCGGCACCCGCCGTGGTCGACCGCCTGGACCACCGCGCCGACGGCGTGCGCGCGCACCTGCACGTGGTGGACGTGCCCACCGGCGGGTGCCGCCGGATCACCGACGGCGACTGGCACGCCGGCCGGCCGTCCTGGTCGCCCGACGGCACCGCGCTCGCCTTCGCCGCGGCCACCGCGCCGGACGCCGACCTGACCGGGCACGTGCCGGTGCACGTGGTGGCCGCCGCCGGCGGGGTGCCGGCGCGGGTCGGGCCCGCCGACCTGGTGGCCGGGCACGTCGCGTGGACCGCGGACGGCACCGCGCTGCTGGTCGTGGCCGCTCCCGGACCGGGCGGGCCGACCCGCCTGCTGCGGGTGCCGCCGGCCGGTGGGCCGCCCGCGGACCTGGTGGCGGGTGGTGGTGCGGGGGCGCCGCCCGTCCTGGTCGACGACGGCCGCGCGGTGCTGTTCCGCGACCGCGGCCGCCTGTGCTCGGTCCCGGTCGACGGCGGCACCCCGCGCCCCGTGCCGACCGCCGGCCTCGTGGTGTCCGACCCGGCCGTCGCGGGCGGGCGGGTGGTCGTGGTGCGCCGCACGCCGACCTCGCGCGGCGAACTGGTCTGCCTCGACCCGGCCACCGGCGCCGAGGCGGTGCTGACCGACCACGGGGCACCCGTCCCCTTCCCCGAGGAGGAACGCGAGTTCACCGCCTCCGACGGCACCGCCGTCCACGGCCGGCTGGTCCGCGACCCGTCGTTCCCGGGACCGCGCCCGGTGCTGCTCGACCTGCACGACGGCCCGCACGACGCCGAAGCCCTCCACCGGGAACTGGCCGCGCGGGGCTGGGTGGTGCTGCTGCTCGACGCCGACGCGCGGCACCCGCTGGAGCCGCTGGACCGGTTGATCGCCGAGGGGCTGGTCGACCCGGCGCGGCAGGCCGTCGCGGGCCACGGCTCCACCGCGCACCGCCTGACCGGCCAGGGCGACCGGTTCGCCGCCGCCGTGGTCGACGGCCTGCGCCCGGGGCGCGCTCCCGGCGGTCCGCTCCGGGAGCGCGACCACGGGCGCACGCCGACCCTGTTCCTGCACGGCGCCGAGGACGCGCACGTCACCCGGCAGTGGCACGCGGCGCTGCGCGCGCGGGGCGTGCCGACCCGGCTGGTCCTCTACCCCGGCGGCGCCGGGTTCCCGCCGTCGCACCGGCTCGACCACCACCGGCGCCTGGTGGACTGGGTGGAGCGGCACGCGGCGCCGACCGCCGCGCCGCGCCCCGACCCGGACCACTGGCGGCGCAGGCTGGCCGCGCTGGCGCGCCTGCACGACGTGCCCGGCGCGGTGCTGGGCGTGCTGCGGGTGCGCCCCGGCGGCGAGGACGACCTGGTGGAGGTCGCGCACGGGGTGCTCAACCTGGCCACCGGCGTGCCCACCACCACCGACTCGCTGTTCCAGATCGGCTCGATCACCAAGGTGTGGACCGCGGCGCTGGTGCTGCGGCTGGTCGACGAGGGCCTGCTCGACCTGGACGCCCCGGTCGTCGACGTGCTGCCGGAACTGCGGCTGGCCGACCCGGAGGTGACCAAGCGGGTCACCGCCCGGCACCTGCTCACCCACACCAGCGGCATCGACGGCGACGTGTTCACCGACACCGGCCGCGGCGACGACTGCGTGGCCGAGTACGTGGCCCGGCTCGGCGAGGTGGCGCAGAACCACCCGCCGGGCGCCACCTGGTCCTACTGCAACTCCGGCTTCGTGCTGGCCGGCCGGGTGGTCGAGCAGCTGACCGGCGGCACCTGGGACGCCGCGCTGCGCGAGCTGCTGATCACCCCGCTGGGCCTGCGGGCCACCGGCACCCTGCCGGAGGAGGCGCTGCTGCACCGCGCCGCCGTCGGCCACACCGGGACCCGGCCGGAACCCGTGCCGGTCTGGGGCCTGCCGCGCTCGGTGGGCCCGGCCGGGCTGATCCACTCCACCGCGGCGGAGGTGCTGGCGTTCGCCCGGCTGCACCTGACCGGCGGCCTGGCCCCGGACGGGACCCGCGTGCTCGGTGAAAGCGCCGTCGCCGCCATGGCGGCCCGCCAGGCCGAGCTGCCCGCCGGGCACCTGCCGGGCGAGTCGATGGGGCTGGGCTGGTTCCGCACCGACTGGCACGGGCGCGCGCTGGTCTGCCACGACGGCAACACCCCGGGCCAGTCCGCCTACCTGCGGGTGCTGCCCGACGCGGGGCTGGCGGTGGTCCTGCTGACCAACAGCGACGGCTCCCAGCCCCTGGCCGAGCAGCTGCTGGGCGAGGTCTTCGCCGAGCTGGCCGGCGTCACCCCGCCACCCGGTCCGCGGCCGCCCGACGAGCCGGTGACCGCCGACGCCCGCCCGCACCTGGGCACCTACGAGCGCGCGGGCCAGCGGATTGAGGTGCTGGTGGGCGAGGCGGGGCCGCGGCTGCGGACCACCGCGACCGGCCCGCTGGCCGAGCTGGAGGACGACCCGGTCCAGGAGTACGACCTGGTGGCCGTCGGCCGGGACCGGTACGTGGTGTGGGAGCCCCGGTGGCGCGCGTGGGTGCCGGTGACCTTCCACCGGCTGCCCACCGGCGAGCGGTACGTGCACGTCGGTGTCCGCGCCACGCCGAAGGTGGGGTGACGGACCCGGTCGGTGACGTGCGGGTGCGGTGACGTGCGGGTGCGGTGACGTGCCGGGCCGGGAGCGCCCCGGTCGTGACGCGCCTACCAGTGCCCGAAGTGCACGGCCTCGTCGAACGGCCGCCGCCGGCGGGTCCGCGGCGAGGCGCCCTCGGAGACGTCCTCCTCGTCACCGTGCCCGATCGCGATCGCCCCGATCGGCACGTGGTCCCCGGGCACCCCGAACTCCGCGCGCAGCGCGTCGAAGTCCTCGGCGCCGATCCCGAAGTACACCGCGCCCAGCCCCTCGTCGACCGCGGTCTGCAGGGCCAGCAGCACCGCCATCCCGGTGTCGACGTACCAGAACGGCACCGGCCAGCGGTCCTCGCTGCGGTCGGTCCACCCCTTGTCGGGCTCGGCGTACCGGTCGAGGTAGGCGTCCTTCACCGCGAACGCCACCACGACCACCGGCGCGGCCTTGACCGACTCGAACGTCCAGAGCCGGACCACCTCGTAGAAGCGCGCCAGTTCGGCATCCCGCAGCACCAGGAACGCCTGTCCCTGCGAGAAACCGGCCGACGGGCCGCGCAGCGCGTTGCGCAGTATCCGCCGCACGCTCTCGTCGGACACCGGCTCGTCGGTGAACCTGCGCACCATCCGCCTGCGGCGGACGACGTCCTGGAACTCCACGGCACCCCCATCGTCGAGCGGTCGGACACCCCGATCGTAAGGGCCTAGCGGTCGAGGGCCAGCCGGACGCCGAGGCCGATGAAGATGCCGCCGGTGGCGGTGTCGATGCGCCTGCGGGCCGCGCGCCGGGTGCGCAGCCAGCGGCCGATCCGGCCGGCGAGCAGGCCGACGGTGCCGTCGACCAGGAACTCCAGCGCGATCAGGATGGCGCCGAGCACGACGAACTGGAGCCACACCCGCCCCAGCGCCGGGTCGATGAACTGGGGCAGGAACGCGATGGTGAACGTGACCATCTTGGGGTTGAGCAGGTTGGTGGTCAGCCCGGTCAGGAACGCGCGCCGCCCGGTCAGGCCCGCCCGCGCGGCCCGCTCGTCGGCCGCACCGTCGCCGCGGTGCCGGATCATCCGCACGCCCAGGTAGACCAGGTAGACCGCGCCGACGACGCGCACGACGGTGAACGCGACCGGCACCGCGGCGAACAGGGCGGCCAGGCCCGCCGCCGCCACGGCCACGTGCACGGCCTCGCTGGTCGCCACGCCCGCGGTGGCCAGCAGCCCCGCGCGCGGCCCGCCCCGCATCCCGCACCCGAGGACGAACAGCATGTCCGGTCCCGGCGTGATCATGGCGACGATCGTGGTCAGGGTGAACGCGAGGAGCAGGTGGTGATCGAGGGGCACCTCGCGAGTCTCGCAGAACCGCGCCGCGGGTGAACCCGGATTTCGGTGCCCCCGCCGCCCGCGGCCGGAAAAAACCACACCGATTCTTTTGTCCCCGGTGCTTCTCCGGCGTCCCACCGCCGCCCCGGACGACCCCCAGTCGTCCGGGGCGGCGGTCTTTCCCCATCCATCGGGACCGGGTAGAACACTTCACCAATGGCCGCGTCCCGGCCAAGCCCCGGCCGGTCCGCTGGGACGCTGGGACGCCGGGGGCGCCCTGACGTGGCGCTGGGTCGGACCTGCTGGGACGCGCCTGGGACGGCGCCGGGCGAGGAGTTCGAATACGAGGGGGAGCGGTGGTGCGACCGCTGCAGGAACAGCAGTTCGCCGGCATGCTGCGAATGCTGAAGGAAAGGTCGGGGCGCAGTTACGAAGCGCTCGCCAAGCGAGTCGGCACGAGTGGGTCGAGCCTGCACCGGTACTGCGCGGGCGCCAAGGTCCCGGCCGATTACGGCGTCGTGCACCGGTTCGCGCGGGAGTGCGGCGCGACCCGCGCGGAACTCCAGGAGCTGCACCGGCTGTGGGTGCTCGCCGACGCCGAGCGCCGGCCCGCGCCCGACCCGGCACCCGAACCGGCCCCGGCACCCGAGCCGACCCCGGCACCCGAACCGGTCCCGGCACCCGAACCGGACTCCGCGCCCGAACCGGACGCACCTCGACCGGATTCCCGGCCCGCCGCGCCCGCGCCGGTCGCCGTGCCGGTCGCCGCGCCCGCGTCGAGCGCGGAACCCGCACCGCCCGCCGCGCCCGAGCCGGCCGCCGCGCCGACCCCGACCGACGACCGACCCGACCCCGCTCCCGACCCGGCCCCCGCGCCCGCCGACGCGACACCGGTCCCGCGCGACCGGCGGAGGTGGGCGGCGGTGCTGGCGGTGGTCGCCCTGGTCCTGGCCGGCGGCGTGGTGTGGTGGTGGACCCGCCCCGCCGGGCCGACCGCGCACGTGGAGGGCCCGCTGCTGCTGTCCGCGGCCTGCCCGCCGGTGATCGGCATGGGGCAGCACGACGAGTGCGTGCGCGAGGTGCAGGTCCTGCTGAGCCAGGCGGGCGCCCACCTGGACGTGGACGGCGACTTCGGCCCCCAGACGCAGCGCCGGGTGATCGCCTTCCAGGTGCTGGCCGACCTCCAGCCCAGGGGGGTGGTGGACGAGCCCACCAAGCACGCCCTGTACGAGCGGCGCGCGAACCTGGTGACCTGGACCCCCGAGCAGGTGGAGGCGCGGGTGCGCGAGGTGTTCCCCGAGGAACCCGACCGCGCGGCCGGCATCGCGCGCTGCCAGTCGTTCCTCGACCCGCTGCACGTGCTGCCCAACACCAACGGCACCCGCAACTGGGGCGTCTTCCAGCTCTCCGACGCCCTGCTGCGCGAGTTCGGCGGCACGCCCCGCCAGGCGTTCGACCCGGAGTGGAACATCCGGACGGCCCGGCGGGCGTGGGCCCGCTACCGCGACTTCCGCGACTGGCCGCACTGCGACCAGCCGTTCCGCACCGCCCCGGGCGCGCCGCCGACGAGCGGTTGACCCGACCCCGGCACGCCCCCTTGCCGGGCCTGATATCCCTGGGGGCGCACCAGCGGATCCCGGGGAGAGGGGCGGCGCCGTGGCGGAGTTGAGGGTGCTGGGTCCCGTGGAGGCGTGGGCCGGGGACCGGCGGCTGGACGTGGGGCACGCCCGCCAGCAGTGCGTGCTGGCCGCGCTGCTGGTCGACGCGAACCGGGTGGTGGCGGTGGACCAGCTGCTCGACCGCGTCTGGGGCGACCGCGTGCCGCACCGGGGCAAGGGCAACCTGCACTCCTACGTCTCCCGGCTGCGCACCGCGCTGGCCGACCTGGGCGACGTGGCGATCGTGCACCGCTCGGGCGGCTGGGTCCTGGAGGTCGACCCGGACCGGGTGGACCTGCACCGGTTCCGCGGCCTGCTCGACCGGGCCCGGTCGGCGCCGGACCCGGCCCTCGGGCTGGCCGCGGTGCAGCGGGCGCTGGGGCTGTGGCGCGGCGAGGCGTTCACCGGCCTGGAGACCGCCTGGACCGCCACCGCGCGGGAGGCGCTGGCCGCCGAGCGGTGGACCGCCGAGCTGGAGCGCACCGACCTGGCGCTGGCGCTGGGCCACCACCTCGACCTGCTGCCCGAGCTGGCCGAGCGCGTCCGCGCGCACCCGCTGGACGAGCGCGTGGCCGGCCAGTACCTCCTCGCGCTGGCCCGCGGTGGCCGCCAGGCCGCCGCGCTGAGCCACTACGAGGTGGTCCGCGCCCGGCTGGCGGACGAGCTGGGCACCGACCCCGGCCTGGCGCTGCGGGACCTGCACCAGCGCATCCTGGCCGCCGACCCCGCCGTGCTCGCCGGTGGACCCGCCGCGCCGACCCCGACCCCGGCGACCGGCACCCCGGTCGCGGTGCCGCGGCAGCTCCCCGCGCCGCCCGGGGCGTTCATCGGCCGCGCCGACGAGCTGGCCGCGCTGACCGCCGCGCTGGACGACGTCGACGCGGGCACGGTGGTGATCTCCGCGATCGGCGGCGCGGGCGGCATCGGCAAGACGTGGCTGGCACTGCACTGGGCGCACGAGCACCTGGACCGCTTCCCGGACGGCCAGCTGTTCGTCGACCTGCGCGGTTTCAGCCCGGACGGCGAGCCGATGCCGGCGTCGGTGGCGGTGCGCGGCTTCCTGGACGCCCTCGGGGTCGAGCCCGGCCGCATCCCGACCGCGCCGGAGTCCCAGGCCGCCCTGCTGCGCGGCCTGGTCGCGGACAAGCGCATCCTGCTGGTGCTGGACAACGCCGCGGACACCAGGCAGGTCGTGCCGCTGCTGCCCGGCGGCGAGTCCTGCACCGTGCTGGTCACCAGCCGCAGCAGGCTGCTCGGCCTGATGACCGCGCACGGCGCCCGCCACCTCAACCTCGACGTGCTGACCGACGACGAGTCCCGCGCGCTGCTGGCCCGCAGGCTCGGCGCCGCGCGGGTGGCCGCCGAGGCGGGCGCGGTGGAGGAGCTGATCGCCTTCTGCAAGGGGTTCCCGCTGGCGCTGGGCGTGATCGCGGCGCGGGCGCACGGCCACCCCCACCTGCCCCTGGCCACCCTGGCCGCCGAGCTGCGCGAGCTGGGCCTGGACGCGCTGGCGGACAGCGACCCCGCCGCCAGCCTGCCCGCCGTGCTGTCCTGGTCGCACCGGGCGCTGACGGCCGAGCAGCAGTGGGTGTTCGGCCTGCTCGGCATCGCGCCGGGCCCCGACACCGGCCTGCCCGCCGCGGCCGCCCTCACCGGCCTGCCCCCGGTCGAGGTCGGCAAGGTGCTGCGCGGCCTGGAGCAGGCGTCGCTGCTCACCCGCGACTCGCGCGGCCGGTACGCGATGCACGACCTGGTCCGCGCCTACGCCGCGGACACCACCGAGGAGCTGCCGCCGGGGGAGCGGGACGCCGCGCTGCGCCGGGTGGTCGACTTCTACCTGCACACCGCCCACGCCGCCGACCGGGCCCTGGACCCGCACCGCGAGACCGTGCCGCTCGACCCGCCCGTGCCCGGCGCCGACCCGTGGACCCCGGCCGGCACCGAGGACGCCCTGGCCTGGTTCGACACCGAGCAGCCCGGCCTGCTCGCCGCCCAGCAGGCGGCCGCGGCGGCCGGGTGGCACCAGGCGGTGTGGCAGTTGGCCTGGGCGCTGACCACGTTCCACAACCGGCGCGGGCACCTGTCCGAGCAACTGGTGGTGTGGCGGGCCGGCCTGACCGCCGCAGAACGGCTCGACTCGCCGTCCGCGCGCATCCGCGTCCACCGCAACCTGGGCCGCGCCCACGCCGCCCTCCGGCAGCACGAGGAGGCGGTGGAGCACCTGGACCGCGCCCTGGCGCTGGCCGAGCGGCACGAGCCGACCACCCAGGCGCACATCCACCAGGTGCTGGCGTGGACGTGGTCCAGGCGGGGCGACGAGCGGCGGGCGCTGGAGCACGCCACCCGGTCCCTGGGGTTCTACCGCGCCCTGGGCAACCCGGCGTGGGAGGCCAACGCGCTCAACATGGTCGGCTGGTACGCCGCGCAGAACGGCGAGCACGACCGGGCGCGCGAGCACTGCCGGGCGGCCCTGGACCTGCACCGCCGCCACCACAACCCGGAGGGCGAGGCCGACACGCTCGACAGCCTGGCCTACATCGACCACGAGACCGGGCGGCACGAGCAGGCCGTGGAGCACTACCGGCAGGCTTTGGTGCTGTTCCGGCGGATCGGCAACACCGTCCAGGTCGCCGACACCCTCGAACACCTCGGTCGGCCCTGTGCGGCGCTCGGGCGGTACGAGGAGGCGCGGGAGGTGTGGGAGGAGGCGCTGGAGCTGTTCCGGGCGCAGGACCGGGCTGATGACGTCGAGCGGGTGCGGGGGGAGTTGGAGGGGTTGGGGGCTGCGGAGAGGGAGGCGGAGGGGGCGGAGGGGGACGCGGGGGAGGCGGAGAACGCCGTTCGTTGATCGGCTGCGGCGGAGGGCTTGCCTGGGTGTGGTGGGCGGCCTGGGTGTGGTGGGCGGCCTGGGTGTGGTGGCCGGGTGGGGTGTGGCGGCGGGGCGAGGTGTGGCGGCGGGGTGGGGTGCGTTGGCCGGGCCATTGCGAGCACGGCTCGCGAAACCGTTGCGGCACTGCGGTTTCCTGAACCCGCCGAGGCGGCCGACCAAGGCTTTCGGCGTTCGGGCGCCGGCCCCACCGCCGGACTTGCCCTACCGTCCTGTCGCCCGAGCCGCCCGCACGCGAGAGGACTCCCCGTGAAACGCCTGTTCCGCGTCCTGTTACCCGTGGTCGCCGTCATCGCGGCGGCGACCACCGCGCTCGCCGCCCCCGTCCCGCCCACCACGCCCTACCCGGAGGTGCCGCCCAACGCGGACGCCTGCCGGGTGGAGAAGCTGGAGATCCAGAAGCAGCAGTTGCTGCACGACCAGGCCAAGCGGGAGTACGAGCGCATCAAGGCGCTGGTCCCGTCCAACGCCGCCTCGGTGGAGGAGCTGCGCACCGCCGAACGGGCGCTGCACCTGGCCGCCATCGCGTTGAACAACGCCAAGTACGCCGAGGCCGCCTGCCGCAACAAGCTGGGCAACGACCCCAAGAAGGAGTGCGTCGGCCTGTCGCTGGAGCTGAACCGGCTGCTGGACGAACTGGCCCTGCGCAAGGAACTGGAGCGGTTGGCCAAGGAGAGCTACGACGCCGCGCTGGCCCTGCTGGGCAGCGGCGCGGTGTCGCGGGAGGAGGTGGAGCGCCGCAAGACCGCCTGGGAGGTGGCCAAGGTCGAGCGGCAGCAGGTCGAGGCGCGCATCGAGGCGGTGAAGAAGCAGCTCGCGGACAACCCGGCGTGCAAGGACTACCCCTCCACCCGCCCCACGCCGACGTCGACCACACCGACGAGCACCCCGCCAAGCACCACCTCGCCCGGCACCACTGCGCCCACCACCACCACCACCCAGCCCACCACCACCCAGCCCACCACCACCCGGCCTTCCACCGCCCCACCCTCCACAACGGACGCCCCGTCCACCACCGCCCTGCCGACCTCGGCGCCCTAGAACAGTCCACAGAGGACGGCCGGACCCGTCGGGTCCGGCCGCCGCTCACCCACCCCCGAGGTCGAACCGCGCCCCGTCCGCGTCCAGCACCGCCGAGCGCGGTTCGACCGACCACAACCCGGCCACCTCCCCGGCCAGCACGGCGGTCAGCTCCCGCACGTCCGCCACCGCCGTGTCGTGCACCGCCTCCGCGACGATCAGCACCGCCTCGGTGCCGTCGCGCACCGCCGAGTACCCGCTCTGCCGGTTGGTCCACCGGCGCGCGTGGGCGCGGTGGGCGGCGTCGGCGAAGACGACCTCCCCGGGGTTCGGGTGCTCGGTGCCGCCGGCGAAGGTGTGGTAGACCTCGTCGCCCCGCGCGTACCGCACCTCCAGCGACCCCTCCACCCGGTCCAGGTCCAGGGCCGCCACCGGCACGCCGAAGGCCATCGACACGGCGTTGCACAGGTCGACCAGCGGGTGCACGCGCGGCATCACCCGCTCCACCCGGTACCGCCGCAACAACGCCTCCGACGCGCACCGGTACTGCGTGGGCTTCAACCCCATCCGCGAGAACACCCGCCGCCACGCCCGGACCTCCGGCAGCTCCGACTCCGCGCGGCCGTCGAGCCGGGCGTCCGCGACCGCGAGGAACGCGGCCACCCGCGCCTCGGCGGACACGTCCGCGGTGATCCCCTCGACGCGCACCACCCCGGCGGCCAGCTCGGGGAAGTCCCGCCGGACCTCGTCCAGGTGCCGGAACGCCCTCACGACCCCGCCCGCCACAACCCGACCGCGAGCCCCGCCACGACCACGGCCATCCCCAGCCACACCAGCGGCCCCGGCACGCGCGTGCCCAGCGCGACGCCCGTCAGCGCCGCCGCCACCGGCGCCACGCCGGTGAGCAGCCCGACCCGCCCGGAGCCGACCGCGGCGACGGTGGAGTACCACAGCACGAACGCCACCGCGGTCACCAGCACCGCCAGGTAGGCGATCGCCACCCAGTCCCCGGCGGTCAGCCCGAGCACCGCGCCGGGCCCCTCGGTCACCAGGCCGAGCCCGACCAGCAGCACCGCGCCCAGCCACACCGAGTGCAGCGAGACGCCCCACGCGCCGTGCCGCGCCAGCACCGGGACGGCCAGCAGCGTGAACCCCGCCTCGCACAGCACGGCCACGGCCGCCCACGCCACGCCCGCCGCGTCCGCGTGACCCGCGCCCTCCACCAGGACGCCGCCCGCGGTGACCACCACCGCCGCCAGCAGCACCTGCCGCTGCGGGGACCGCCGCTCCAGCAGCGGCCCGACGACCCCGATCAGGACCGGCACGCACGCCACCGCCACCGCGACGACCGCGGGTTCGGCGTGCGCCACCCCGCGCACCACGGCCACGTTGAACAGCACCAGCCCGATCGCCGCGATGCCCACCAGCCACAGCCACTCGCGGCCCCTCGGCCGCACCACGGGCACCCGCAGCAGCCCGGCCAGCGCGACCAGGACCAGCGCGGCGACGACGTACCGGACCGCCTGCGCGGTGAACAGCGGGGCGGCGACCAGGGTGTGCGACACCCCGACGCTGCCCCCGACGAGGGCCATCGCGGTCACGCCCGCGACGAGGCTGCGCACCGGCGGGCGTGCCGGTGCGGCGGCGGGCGTGATGCCCGGGGTGGCTCTGGGTGCGGTGCTCGTGTGCATGGGTTCACCCTGTCGGCACAATGGTCCGGTGAGCAGGTCCAAAAAGGGTCCGGTCGACAGGTCCACAACGGGGGCCGACTTCCTCCAGCTCAACCTCGCCGACGTCCCGGTCGGCGGTTTGGCGGAGTGGCTGACCCGGCAGCTGCGGCAGGCCATCGCCGACGGCAGGCTGCCGGTGGGCAGCAGGCTCCCGGCGACCCGCGTGCTGGCCGCCGAGCTGCGCGTGTCCCGGGGCGTGGTGACCGAGGCGTACCAGCGGCTCACCGAGGACGGGCAGGTCGCCGGGCGCGGCCGGGCCGGGACGGTGGTCGTCGCCGCCCCGATCGCCGCCGTGGCCGTGGCCGTGGCACAGCCGACCGGAAGTGCCACCCCGCGCCCACCGGCAACGCGCGCCATCCCGCGCACGGACCCGACCGCCGCACCCGCCACCGGTGCGCCCACCGCCCCAAGCGCTCTTTCCGCCGCGTCGCCGTCCACCCGATCCGCCCCACCCGCCGCGCGCACCGCCGAGGTGTTCGCCCTCCCGCCGGGCTGCGGGCTGCTGGAGTCGCTGCGCTCGCTGCCCGCGCGGATCGACCTGTCCCCGGGCGTGCCGGACCTGGCGGCGTTCCCGCGCACCGCGTGGCTGCGCGCCGAGCGCGCCGTCCTGGGCACCCTGTCCTCGGCCGACTTCGGCTACGGCGACCCGCGCGGCGCACCCGCGTTCCGCCTGGCCGTGGCCACCTGGCTGGCCCGCAACCGGGGCGTCCTGGTCGACCCGGACGAGGTCGTGATCGTCGCCGGCGTGGCGCAGGCCCTGGCCCTGCTCGCCCGCGTGCTGCGCGCCGACGGCGTCGACCGGATCGCCGTGGAGGACCCCGGTTCCCTGGGCGCCCGCACGCAACTGGCCAGTTGGGACGTCGAGGTCGACCCGGTACCCGTGGACGCCGACGGCATCCGGGTCGACGCGCTGCGGGCCGGCGGCGCGTCGGCGGTCCTGCTGACCCCGGCGCACCAGTTCCCGACCGGCGTCGTCCTGGGCGGTGGCCGGCGGCGCGAGCTGGTGCGGTGGGCCGACGAGGGCGGCCTGGTCATCGAGGACGACTACGACGCCGAGCACCGCTACGACCGCCCTCCCGTGCCCGCGCTGCGCTCGCTGCGCGCCGAGCGGGTCTGCTACTCGGGCAGCGTCTCCAAGCTGCTGGCGCCCGCCCTGCGCACCGGCTGGCTCCTCGTGCCGCACCGCTACCGCGAGGCCGTCGTGGCGGCCAAGCGCGACACCGACCTGGGCAACGCGGTGCTGCCGCAACTGGTGCTGGCCAGGCTCATGGAGAACGGCGAACTGGAACGCCAGCTCCGCCTGCTGCGCCGCCGCCACCGCGACCGCCGCGACGCCATGATCGCCGCGCTGCGCCGCCACCTGCCGGGCGCCCACGTCCACGGCGCCGCGGCCGGCCTGCACCTGATGGTCACCTTCGACGCCGACGTGCCGGACGTGGCGGTGGCCGCCGAGGCGCTGGCGCGGGGCGTGAAGGCGCAGCCCCTGTCCTGGCACCGCCACCGCCCCGGCGCCCCGGGCCTGGTCCTGGGCTACGCGGCCAACACGGCGGGCGACATCGGCGAGGGCGTGGCCGTGCTGGGCGAGGTGGTGCGCGAACTGCGGTGACGACCCGACCCCGATGCGTGCGTTGTCGGCAGCACCCCGCCGGAGGACCGGCTGAAGTCGGCTGAACCGGTTTTTCAGGGGCGAACCGCGCCGCTGTGGCACGCTGTCGGCCCGAAGTTCCGGCGAAGTGGCCGAAGGTGGTCGAGATGCGGTCCGAAGCGGCGTCCCTCCGCGTGAAGGTGACCTGCACCGTCACCGCCGCGGCAACAGTCCTCCTGGGCGTCGCGGTCGTGGCCTCGGCTTTCCTGGTGCGCGAACGGATGCTGCGCTACGAGACGGGTGACCTGGCGGCCACGACCACCTGCGCGAGCGTGGTGATCTGGCCCTCCGAGCAGGGAATGCCGCTCCAGCAGAACAACTCGTGCCAGGCCGGCCTCGACGTGGTGGCGGAGTTCACCTACCTCAGGCAGCACTACCCGGACAACTGGCCCCTGGAACGGATGATCATGCGGGCGGATGCCTCGCACCGCTCCGTGGACGTGGTCCCCGACCTGTCGCTGTGGCCGCTGTCAGACCCGGCCGAGACGTCCTACCGCCTCCAGCACCTGTACGGCGCGGACGGAACCGCCGAGGAACTGGGTTTCCGCGTTCCGCGCGAACGGATCGGGGCGATGCAGGAACGACTGAACAGCACGGTGCTGGCGTTGGCCGGCCTGGGCGCGCTGATGGCCTGCCTGATCGCCGCAGTGGTGTGGTTCGCCACCGGGCTGGTGCTGCGGCCGGTGGAGGCGATCCGGCGGGAGGTGGCCGACATCACCGAGCGCGACCTGTCGCGGCGGGTGCCGGTGCCCCGCGCGCGCAACGAGATCGCGGAACTCGCCAGGACGGTCAACGCGACGCTGGACCGGTTGGAGGTCGCGGTGGAGGACAACCGCCGCTTCGTCGCCGACGCCTCCCACGAGTTGCGCAGCCCCATCGCCGCGTTGCGCGCGGAGCTGGAGATCGCCACCGCGCACCCCGGCCAGGCCGACTGGCCCGCCGTGGTCGACGCGGCCCTGGCCGACACCCACCGCCTCCAGCACCTGGCCACCGACCTGCTCCTGCTCGCCCGCCTCGACCACACCACAGGTCACGACGACACCATCGACCTCACCGAGCTGGTCGACGACCACACCACCCGCCGCCGCACCCACCACACCCTCACCACCGAGCTGCCCGACCACCCGGTGCCCGTGCGCGGCAGCCACGCCCTGCTGGACCGTCTGCTGGGCAACCTGCTCGACAACGCCGAACGCCACGCCACCACGGCCATCACCGTCCGCCTGACCAGCAGCAGCCAAGCGGTCCTGGAAGTCCACGACGACGGCCCAGGCATCCCACCCGAAGACCGTGAAAGGATCTTCGACCGCTTCACCCGCCTCGACGACGCCCGCACCCGCGACACCGGCGGCACCGGCCTGGGCCTGCCCATCGCCCGCCGCATCGCCGCCAACCACCACGGCACCCTCCACGCCGAGGGAGGCCCCGGCGCCCGGCTCGTGGCGCGCATCCCCCTGGCGGACTAACCCCCGACGCGCTCCACCACCCAATCCCCGTCCGGCAACCAGTCCCGCCCCGGGTCGTGCTCCAGCCACCGCCGTTGCCGCGCCGCCTCCGCGAAGGCGTCCAGCAGCGCCGGGAGGAACGGGTGCGGGCTGTCGCGCCGCCACAGCAGCGACCACGCGTACAGCGGGGTCGGGTCGACCAGCGGGATCGAGCGGACGCCCGGGTGGTCGGGCACCGGTCCGTCGGCGGGCAGCAGCGCGAAGCAGCCGGGGTCGGCCGCGACGTGCGCGGCGACGTGGTCGAGGCCCAGGTTCGTGCCCCCGGTGAGCCGGGTGGTGCCGAACCGGTCGGCGAACCGGCTCAGGAAGTGCAGCCGGTCCAGCGGGGCGGGCGTCCACAGCGCGCTGTCGCGCAGCTCGTCC
This sequence comes from Saccharothrix syringae, assembly GCF_009498035.1. Lineage (NCBI taxonomy): Bacteria > Bacillati > Actinomycetota > Actinomycetes > Pseudonocardiales > Pseudonocardiaceae > Saccharothrix > Saccharothrix syringae. Next base: position 7,787,956 of record NZ_CP034550.1, on the reverse strand, counting down.
GGTCGCACCCGGTCGCGCCGGGCCAGGGGGTGGTCGGCGCCGACGAGCGCGTCGACCGGTTCGACCCGGACCAGGCGGCTGGTCAGGTCGCCGGGCAGCGGCGGGTGCACGCGGCCGAAGCCGGCGTCGACCTGGTGGTCCGCCAGGGCCGCCGCGACCGACGGCAGGTCGCGGCCGTGCCCGGGTTCCAGGGGCGGTGCCCCGGTCAGGGCGGCGAGGGTGCGCATCGGCGCGTAGAGGTGCCCCCAGACGTCGACGCGCAGCGGGCGCGCCTCGCCGCGCACGGCCACGACCGCGGCGTCCCCGGCGGTGAGCGCCTGCCGGGCCGGGGTCAGGAAGCGCTCGCCCGCCGGGGTGAGCCGGACGCCCCGGCCGCCGCGGTCGAGCAGCCGGGTGCCGAGCCTCGACTCCAGCGCCGCGATCCGCTTGGACAGCGCCTGCTGCGAGATCGCCAGCCGCCGGGCGGCGCGGCCGAAGTGCAGCTCGCCCGCGACGAGCACGAACGCGCGGACGTGCGCGAGGTCGAGGTCCACGCGCCGACCATAGGTGACAACCGCTGGTTGTCGACGACGTCCGGTGGCTGTTGGCGGTGGGCACGCCGTCCGGGGTGGCATGGGCGCCGTGAGAACACTGATCCCGACGGGCGACCCGCGGCAGCCGGTCGCCTTCGCCGACGAGCCCGAACCGGTGCCCGCGCCCGACGAGGCGCTGGTGGAGGTGGAGGCGTTCGCGGTGAACCGCGGCGAGACCTTCCTGCTCGAACGCCCGGTGCCGGGGTGGCGGCCGGGCAAGGACGTCGCCGGTGTGGTGGTCCGGGCGGCGGCCGACGGTTCGGGGCCCGCGGTCGGCACCCGCGTCGTGGGGCACCCGCCCGCCGGCGGCTGGGCCGAGCGCGTCGCCGTGCCCACCCGCTCCCTCGCCGTGCTGCCCGGCGCCGTGGACGCGGTCCGGGCCGCCGCCCTGCCGCTGGCGGGCCTCACCGCGCTGCGCCTGCTGCGCGCGGCGGGCGCGGTGGCGGGCAGGCGGCTGCTGGTCACCGGCGCGTCGGGCGGGGTGGGCCACTACCTCGTCGAGCTGGCCGCGGGCGCCGAGATCACCGCCGTCACGGCCACCCCGCGGCGCGGGGCACGCCTGCTGGAGCTGGGCGCGGCGGAGGTGGTGCACGACGTGGCCGACGCGCGCGGTCCGTTCGACCTGGTGCTGGAGTCGGTCGGTGGCGCGGTGCTGCCCGTCGCGCTGGCCCGGCTCGCCGCCGGCGGCACGCTGATCTGGTTCGGCCAGGCATCCCGCACCCCGGTCGCGCTCGACTTCTTCGACTTCTTCGCCGGGCCGGACAACGCGACCATCCGGCACTTCCACTACGAGGGCGCGCCCTACGCCGACGACCTGGCCACGCTCGTCCGCCTCGTCGCCGGCGGCCGGCTGCACCCCGAGGTCGGCCGCGTCGCGGGGTGGGGGAGCACCGCCGACGCGCTCGTGGACCTGCGCGAGCGCCGGGTCCGGGGCCGGGCCGTGCTGACCGTGGGGAGCGACCGGTGAGCCCGCTCGTCACCGCCGATCTGTCCCGCGCCACGGGCGCCGGCCTGGACCCGCACGAGTACCTGCGGCGCACCGAGGGGGTGACCACCGCGCGGGACTGGCTGGACGCCTGCGCCGGGGCGGGGGAGGAGTACCTGCGCCGGGCGGCGGCGGCCACGTCACCGGTCACCGCGGCCGAGTACCGCCGGCTGGCCGCCCGCTGGTTCCACTTCGCCACCCTGTGCCCCTCGCTGGACCGCGACGCGTGGGCGGGTGCGGCGGCGCGGGCCGACGAGGCGATGGGGCTCGCGCTGGGGTTGGGCCCTGACAACAGGGCCGTTGGACGTTCGCCCGGCCCCACCAACCCCCCGACCACCGCGCGCCGGCTGAGCGGACCGCTGTTCACCGGCTGGCTGCGCGGCCCCGCCGACCCGGTCGCCACCGTCGTGGTCGTGCCCGGCCTGGACTCCTCCAAAGAGGAGTTCCACCTCCTCGCCGAAGCCCTCCTCCGCCGAGGCGCGGCGGTGCTCGCCCTGGACGGCCCGGGCCAGGGCGTCCTGGCCCCGACCACCCGCGTCCGAGCCGACTACCACCACGTGGTCGACCAGGCGGTCACCGCGCTCGGCGTCGACCGCGTCGGCCTGGTGGGCCTCAGCCTCGGCGGCTACTACGCGGCGGAGGCGGCCGCGCACGACACCCGGGTCGCCGCCACCGTGACGGTCAGCGGACCGTTCCGGCTGGCGTGGCCGGACCTGCCGCCGCTCATCCGGGAGGTGCTCACCGTGCGCGCGGGCGGGGCGGGGGAAGCCGAGAGCTTCGCCGACCGGGTCGACCTCACCGACCTGGCACCCCGCATCACCACACCGCTGCTCGTGGTCGACGGCGGCCGGGACGTCATCCCGGGGGTGACCAACGGCGAACCGCTGGCCCGGCTCGCCCCCGCGGGCGACCACCTCCGCGTGGACCACGGTGACCACCTGCTCGGCAACGCCCGGCCGGACTGGCTGCCGGTGGCCGCGGACTGGTTGCTGGACCGCCTCGCGCGGTGACGGCGCGGACCGCGGAGCCGATACTTTCGTAAACCGCAGAAGGTGCTGTTTCGCAGCCTCCGCGTGACTCTGCCTCTGTGCTTGCGTCTCTATAGGTCAACGATGTTCTTGACTGTGTGGAATGAGCGCCTTACTTTACGAAAGCGTCACGCACGATTGTCGAAAGTTTCGACCCTGATGTGGTGCTCAGCGGTCCGGCTGGTCCCGGAGCGAATCCCTTGGAGGAAGTGATGTCCAGAACTGCTGTCACAGCTGCCGGCAGGTCGGAGGCACGAGGCCGGTCGCGGCGCGCCGCGGTGGTGGTCGGTGCGATCGGGTTGCTGAGCGCGGCGGCCGTGGTGCTGCCGAACGTGGCCACCGCCGGCACCACGCTGGGCGCGTCCGCCGCGGAGAGCGGGCGCTACTTCGGCACGGCGGTCGCGGCCAACAAGCTCTCGGACTCGACCTACGTGGGCATCCTCAACCGTGAGTTCGACATGGTCACGGCTGAGAACGAGATGAAGATGGACGCCACGGAGCCGAACCAGAACCAGTTCTCGTTCGGCAACGGTGACCGGATCGTCAACCACGCCCGCAACCAGGGCAAGCGGGTCCGTGGCCACGCGTTGGCGTGGCACTCGCAGCAGCCGGGCTGGATGCAGAACATGTCCGGCACGGCGTTGCGCAACGCGATGCTCAACCACGTCACCCAGGTCGCCACGTACTACAAGGGCAAGATCTACGCCTGGGACGTGGTCAACGAGGCGTACGCCGACGGCAGCTCCGGCGGTCGGCGTGACTCGAACCTCCAGCGGACCGGCAACGACTGGATCGAGGCCGCCTTCCGGGCCGCCCGCGCCGCCGACCCGAACGCGAAGCTGTGCTACAACGACTACAACACCGACAACTGGTCGCACGCCAAGACCCAGGGCGTGTACCGGATGGTGCAGGACTTCAAGTCGCGCGGTGTGCCGATCGACTGCGTCGGCTTCCAGGCGCACTTCAACAGCGGCAACCCGGTGCCGTCGAACTACCACACCACCCTGCAGAACTTCGCCGACCTCGGCGTGGACGTCCAGATCACCGAGCTGGACATCGAGGGCTCCGGCAGCACCCAGGCCCAGCAGTACCAGGGCGTGGTCCAGGCGTGCCTCGCGGTGACCCGCTGCACCGGCATCACGGTGTGGGGCATCCGCGACAGCGACTCGTGGCGTTCCTCGGGCACCCCGCTGCTGTTCGACGGCTCGGGCAACAAGAAGGCCGCCTACACCTCGGTCCTCAACGCCCTCAACGCGGGCAGCACCGCGCCGCCGTCCACCACCACGACGACGACCCCGCCGAACACCTCGGACTGCCGCGCCGGCTACGTCGGCCTGACCTACGACGACGGCCCCAACGGCAGCACCACCACGCAGCTGCTCAACGCGCTGCGGTCGGCCGGCCTGCGCGCCACGTTCTTCAACCAGGGCAACCGGGTCCAGCAGAACCCCGGCCTGGCCAAGGCGCAGCGCGACGCCGGCATGTGGGTCGGCAACCACAGCTGGAGCCACCCGCACATGACCCAGCTGAGCCAGTCGCAGATGGCCTCGGAGATCTCCCAGACCCAGCAGGCCATCCAGTCGGCCACCGGTGAGGCGCCGAAGCTGTTCCGCCCGCCCTACGGCGAGACCAACAGCACGCTCAAGTCGGTCGAGGCCCAGTACGGCCTGACCGAGGTGCTGTGGAGCGTCGACTCGCAGGACTGGAACAACGCCAGCACCGCGCAGATCGTGCAGGCCGCGTCGACCCTGCAGAACGGCGGCGTGATCCTGATGCACGACGGCTACCAGACGACGATCAACGCCATCCCCCAGATCGCGGCCAACCTCGCCAGCCGCGGCCTGTGCGCCGGCATGATCTCCACGTCGACCGGCCAGGCCGTCGCGCCGAACGACAACCCGCCCACCACCGGCCCGACGACCACCACCACGACGACGTCCCAGCAGCCCGGCGGCTCGTGCACCGCGACCTACCGGACCACCCAGCAGTGGGGCGACCGCTTCAACGGCGAGGTGACCGTCCGGGCGGGCGCCTCCGCGATCACCAGCTGGACGGCCACCGTCACGGTGACCTCCCCGCAGAAGGTGTCGGCCACCTGGAACGGCACGCCGAGCTGGGACTCCAGCGGCAACGTCATGACCATGAAGCCCAACGGCAACGGAAACCTCGCCGCGGGCGCGAGCACGACGTTCGGCTTCACCGTGATGACCAACGGCCAGTGGGCGGCGCCGACCGTCTCCTGCCGCACGCCGTGACCCGGTGACCGGCGCGGGGCCGGGTGGGGCGACCCACCCGGCCCCGCGCCGCTTGCACCTCCTCCGGGGGGAGGTGTGAGGGTGGCGGGGTGAACGGCGACGCGCTCCACTCGATCGGCGACCTGGCCCGGCGCACCGGCCTGACGGTCAAGGCGGTCCGGTTCTACTCCGATCGCGGGATCGTGCCGCCGACCGGCCGCAGCCCGGCCGGTCACCGCCTCTACGGCGCCGACGCCGTCGCCCGGCTGGAACTGGTGCGGGCACTGCGCGACCTGGGCGTCGGGCTCGCCGACATCCGCCGGGTGGTGGACCGGGAGGTCGGGCTGCCCGAGCTCGCGGCCGCGCACGCCGAGGCCCTGGCGGTGCAGATCCGGGTGCTGCGCCTGCGGCGGGCGGTCGCGGTGGCGGTGGCCAGGCGCGGGTCCTCACCACGAGAGGTGGAACTGGTGCACCGATTGGCGAAGCTGTCCGAGGACGAGCGCGGACGCCTGGTCGACGACTTCCTCAATGCCGTCTTCGGCGGGCTGGACGGGCCCGCGTTCGCGGGGGTCGCCCGCACGATGACGCCCGAGCTGCCCGACGACCCCGAGGTCGAGCAGGTCGAGGCTTGGGTGGAGCTGGCCGAGCTGACGCGGGACGCCGGCTTCCGGGACGGCCTGCGGGAGCTGGTGCGGCACCACGTCGGAGACGGGGCCGTCCCGCGCCCCGACCCGGTGGCGGTCGTCCGGGACCTGGTGGCCCCGGCCCTGGCCGCCGGCCTGTCCCCGCTCTCGCCCGAGGCCGACCGGGTCGTCGCCGAGGTCACGACGGCGGTCGCGGCCCGGTGCGGTCTTCCCGGCCCGGAGGCGGACCTCCTGCTGTCCCGCCTGGAAACCGCCAACGACCCCCGCCGGGACCGCTACCTCCGGCTGCTCGCGACGATCAACGGGTGGGCGGCCCCGGAGAGCCCGGGGCCCGCGCTCGACTGGTTCACCCGCGCCCTGCGCGCCCGGCGGCGGGAGCCGGTCGGGGAGCCCTAGGGCGAAGGGCCCGGCCGGGGGAGCCCCCGACCGGGTGGTCCGACCGGAAACCCCCGACCGGACTTCACGTCGTGGCCGGGCGGGGCCGCCAGCGCTTCCACGTCGCGGCGGCCTCGGCGCGCGGCTTGCCCTCCCACCAGAGGGTGACGTCCACCGCCACCTCCGCCTCGGACGCCTCCCGCACGACGGCCCGCAGCTCCACGGCCTCGTGCAGCGGTGACGGCCGCAGGTAGCGCACGTCCAGCCCGGCGGTCACGTAGGGCAGGGCGGCGCCGCCGAGCGGTGCCCAGCCCCGCCGGTCGGCCTCCAGCATCACGGCCGCGGCGCTGTGGCAGTCCAGCAGGGTGCAGATGATGCCGCCGTTGAGGAAGCCGAGCCCGTTGTCGTGCCGGGGCCGCGGGGTGAACGCGGCGGTCACCACGCCGTCCTCGCCGGGGTAGCTGCGCAGCCGCAGGCCCTCGGGGTTGCCGTGGCCGCAGCCGAAGCACGGCAGCGAGGGGTAGAGGCGCTCCTGGATGCTGGTCACCGGCCCACGGTAGGTGGCCGTGCCCGCCCGACCCGCCACCGGGCCCCGGACGTGCGGCGGTGGGCCGCCCCCGTGAGGGCGGCCCACCGCGCGTCGTGCGTCAGGCCGTGACCGGGAACGTGTAGAGCGTGGTCGCCTGGTTCGGCTTGAGCGTGCAGTTGGACGTGAAGGTGCCCAGGCCGGTGAGCGAGCCGTCGCCCTTGCGCGGGGTCAGGGTGGTGCTGAAGTTGCCGACCGTGATGGTCGTGGTGCCCGCCTTGGTCAGGGTGAGGGGAGCCGTGCTGCCGGTGGCGACGGTCGGGAACGACGAGCCGTTCGAGGGCACGTTCGTCTTCGCCACGACCAGGTCCGGCGCGACCGGGACGAGGGTGCCCGCGTTGTTCACGGTGGTCTGCGCCTTCGCGGTGCCCTCCACGGTCTTGGCGCCGACCAGCGCCAGGCCGAGGGTCGCGGTCGACGGCACGGTCGCGGTGGCCGTCACGGTGGTCGCCGGGAGGGCCACGCCGACCCGGCCGGAGGTGGGCAGGTTGGCCACGTCGATCCTGACGCTCATGTCCTGCGCCCCGATCAACGGGAACGGGCAGTTGTAGACGAGCGTCAACGACGCGGTCGCCGCCTGGCCCACGCCCGCTCCGGCGGTGAGGATGGTGCCCGCGACCGCGGTGGCCACCGCGAAGCCCCCGAAAACCCTGCGCGCAGCGGAATTGAGTTTCAGCATGCGAATCTCCTCGTCGAGACTGTGCGGAAACGCGACCTCGGCGGCGGGGGTCGCTGGTGTACTGGTCGGTAATGTACCTATCCTGCGACCTTTGGGACAAGTATTCATGGCACATCGGCAAATTTAGTAAACCTGGCCACAAAATGATTGTTCGATTTTGTCACAACTGTGACGCGGGTTACTCTGCCGACTATTGTGGGGTGTCCGACCGGGTGACATTCACTCATTCGGACCAGGCGGGTCGCGTCGGTGGGTGGTCGGGGGGTGGTCGCTGGGTGGTCGGCGAAAACGCCCGGCCGGGCACCCCGTGTTTTGTCGACGGCCGATTCGCGCCCCGCCGCGGCGTGCGGTCGGGCGCGCGGTTGCGCCGTTAGGCGGTACCCGCTCCGCGCGCTCCGGCGCGACCCTGCTTGGTCGGGAGCGGGAAGGCGGGTGCATGGGGGATTTGTTTGCGCGGTGGCGTGGCATGGTGGCCCGGCACGGCAAGCGCGCGGTCGACACGTACGTCCGGGAATTGCCCGATTTCCAGGTGATGTCGACTGACCTGCGCTCCCGGGCCGAATTGCTCGATTTCGCGCTTTTCCTGCGGGAGCGGACGGTCGCGCTCGCCGCCGAGGACCGGCCGTTCGACGCCGCCGACCTGGCCGTCATGGAGGCGGTCGGCCGGGAGCGCGGCGCGGCCGGGGTGTCGCCCGTCGCGCAGCGCCGGGTGCTGGCGCTGCACACCTCGCTCACCCTGCGGGAGGTCCACGAGGCGGCCACGCCGGTGGACGTCGCCGACGTCATGCACGCCCTGCGCTGGCTGCCCGACCAGGGCGGGCTGGCCCAGGCCGCGTACACCCAGGGCTACCTGCGGGGCCAGGCCGCGCTGCGGCCGGTGGTCGACCGCGTCCGGTCGCTGGCGCTGCTGCTGTTGGCGGAGGACGCCTTCGCCGAGGACGTGGCGACGGGGTTGGCGATGGAGCTGCACGACCACGTGGTGGTGACCGTGGTGCGGGTGCCCGGCGCGGCGCCCGGGCCCGGTGACCGGACCGACGTGCTGACCGACCTGCTGGCCCACCACTGGGTGCCGCTGTGCTGGGAGGAACCCGACGAGTTCATCGCCCTGGCCGGTGCGGACGAGCCCGCGGTGGCCGAGGAGCGGGCCCGGGCGGTGGTGCGCGGCTTCACCGACCGGGTCGACGTGCCGTGCGCGGTCGGGGCGGCTCGCGGGAGGCTGGGGTTGGGGGGTGCGGCCGGTGGTGTGGCGGCCGGTGCGGTGGGTGGTGCGGCTCGTGGTGCGTTTGCCGGTGCAGTGGGCGGTGCGGCTCGCGGCGCGTTGGCCGGTGCGGCGGGCGGTGTGGCTCGTGGTGCGGCGGGGGGTGTGGCAGGCGGTGCGGTGAGCGGTGCGTTGGGCGGTGCGGCAAGTGGTGCGGCTGGCGGGCTCGCCGATGCGCTGGCGGAAGCCCGGCGGCTCTGCGCGGTGGCCCCGGCCCGCCCCGGCGCGCTGCACTTCCGCGCCGACCTGTTCGCCGAGCTGGGCGCGGCGGCCGTGCCCCCGGTCGACCGCTGGCTGGCCGAGACGGCGCGCCGGCTGCGCGACGGTCCCGACCTGATCGCCACCCTGGACGCGTTCTACCGCAACGACATGCACCGCACGCGCACGGCGGCGGCGCTGGCGGTGCACCCGCGAACCCTGGACTACCGCCTCGACCGGGTGCGGCACCTCACCGGCCTCGACCCGGCGTCGGCCCGCGGCGTGCTGGTCCTGAGCACGGCCGTGACCCGGGCACTGGCCGGCGCCTACCACTGAGCGACGGGTGGAGCATGGGAGACCTGTTCGACGCACTGCGGCGGCGCGCCGGCGAGAACGGCGAGCGCGTCGTCGAGCTGTGCACCGCGGAGCTGCCCGAGTACGACGCCACGGCGCGCACCGCGGCCGACCGCGACCGGATGGTGGAGTTCGCCGTCCACATCCGGCGCCGCACCCTCGACTGCGTGGCCGTCGACGAACCGCTGACCCCCGACGACCTGGCCCTGGTGACCGCCATGGGCGCGGACCGCGGCCGCCGCGGCCTGTCGCGCGCGGTCCACGACCAGGTGCTGGCCCTGCACGCCACGGCCACGCTGCGCGAGATCCACGAGGCGTGCAGCCCGCACGACCTCGACGACGCCATGCACATGCTGGCCTGGCTCGCCGCCCACAGCCCGGCCGCCCAGCGCGCGTACACCGCGGGGCTGCTCAGCGGGCAGCAGGACCTGATCTCGGCCGCCGAACGCGTCCGGCGCTACGCCGACCTGCTGGTCGCGGGCGACCCGGTGGCCGGCGACCACGCGCGCTCGATCGACCTCCCGGTGCCCGAGCGGTACCTGGTGGTCGTGGTCCGCGTGCACCCCCAGCCCGACCACGACCTGGGCGACCCGGCGGCCGACGAGGTCCTGGACGCCCTGTGGCGGCACCACCGCGCCCCGGCGACGTGGCCGACCGCGGCCGAGCTGGTCGCGTTCCTGCCCGCCGGTCGGGACGAGCTGGCACCCGCGCTGGCCAGGTCGGTCGCCGAGATCACCGGGCGCGAGTGCGCGGCGGGCTCCGCCACCGGCCCGGCGGGCGCGATCGACGAGGCCGTCGCCCTGGCCCGCCGCGTCAGCCGGGTCGTCCGCCCCCGCACCGCGCCCGACCACGTGCCCACGCTGGGCGACGTGGCCGTCGAGGTCGGCGTGGCGGAACTGCCCGACGTCGACCGGTGGCTGCGCGGCATCGCGGCGCACCTGGCCGGGGGCCCGGAGCTGGTGGTGACCCTGGACTCGTACTACCGCAACGACATGAGCCGCGCGCGGACCGCCGCGTCGCTCAACGTGCACCCCCGCACCCTGGACTACCGGCTGCGGCGCGTGCACGAGCTGGTCGGCATCGACCCGCACTCGACCGCGGGCATCCGCGTGCTGGGCACGGCGGTGTCCCGGTTCCTGGCCGACGCCCCGGGCGGGTACCGCCGGGACTCGTGAATCCGGGGAATTCGCCCCGGTGGGGTTCTCGCTTCCTCACGAGGCGCCGGGCGCCGCCGTCGCGGCAGGCTGGTGGGGCGTCATCGGAGGTGATCGCGGAAGCTCCCGGGGGGTCGGGGGCGCGACGACCGGCCGGGGGTGCGGCGCTCCCCGACGGTGCCGTCCCGGCTTCGGTCGGACGGCGCCGACCGCACACCCCCGGCAGGGCGATCACGTGCGGCGGCCGGGTGGACCGGCTCCCCAACACCCGGCCGCCGCCGTTTCGCGAAGGGGTCGAGATCGGCTCCCGAGGAGGGCCGACGCGGTCCCCGAGGGGGCCGGGCACGCCGGCCCGGCACCGATCCGAGGCGCAGCAGGACGTCCGCACCGTCCGGTGCAACCCCCCGGACCCCCGGTCGGGCGGATGCGGGACGACCCGGCCGTCCGCGCCGACGGCCGGGTCCGACCGCACTGCCGCTCACCCCTCCCGCCGCGCGGCCGCGCGGTAGCGGGCCAGCACGTCCTCGCGCAGCAGCGCCCCGAAGCCCGCCCCGTCGAGCCGGAGCCCCAGCGCGGCCTCGGTCACCCCCAGCGCGGCGGCCGTCGTCGGCAGGTGCCAGTCGTGCTCCGCCAGCCTGCTCAGCAGGTGACCCCGGCGCACCTGCGCCTCCGACAGCCGGAACGTCTTGAGGTACGCGGTGCGCCCCCGGCGGTCGGTGATCAGCTCGCCGATGTGGTTCTCCAGGCCAGGCCGGAACGCGGGCAGGAAGCGGGACAGGGTGAAGTGCCCCAGCCGGTGCACGCGGTGCACCGAGTACGCGGTGCCCAGCAGCCCGGCGGCCATCGTCGTGCCGTGGAACCCGGCCCACTCGACCCGCTGCCGCCACGCCGCCGCGCGCAGGTCGGCCAGGGTGCGCACGTGGTCACCGCCCAGCCGCGAGCGGAACTCCGGCACGGGCGCGCCCAGCGTGGCGTAGTGGTGGATCAGCTCGCCGTACATGTCCTGGAGCAGGGTGGGGTGCAGGGCGCGGTAGTCGTCGGGGTGCGGCACGACGAACGCCGCGGCGAGCGCGTCGGCCACGTGCACCACCACACCGCACTGGCGCGGGTGGATCTCGAACAGCCGCAGCGCGTCCGCCAGGTCCCGCACCTCGGCGCCGGCGTACGCCTGCTCCTCGCGCGGGGAGAGGCCGTGGCGGACGGCGCGCTGCGACCACTCCTCCCACACCACCTCCGGACCGCCGAAGTGCAGCGCCAGGTACCCCTCCACGGCCAGGTGCAGGGGCAGGAAGCGCAACCGGTCCGGCGCGGTCCGGCGGGCCATCCGGCGGTGCACGTGCACCGGGACGCGCGCGGGTGCACCGGTCCGGTCGCCGGGGCGGGCGAGGGTGGTGCCGTAGGCGGCGGTCGGCGCGCTGTCGCCGGTCAGCGTCGCCACGAAGCCGTGCGGGATGTAGGACAGGTAGGTCGTGCGGGGGTCCACCGCGACCACGGCGGGACCGTCGCCGTAGCACTCGGCGCGCAGCCGCAGGCCGGGGATCGGCTCGTCCCGCAGCAGCGGCACGAGCCGGACGCCGCCCCACACCTGCGCCGGGGCGGTGGTCAGGCCGGTGAGGTCCAGGGTGGTCATCGGCCCTCCTGGGAGCGGGTGGTGCGGTGGTGTGGGTGGTCGGGGGAGTGGGCCGGGGAGCTGGTGGTGCGGTGGTCGGGGGAGCGGGTGGCGCGGTGGTGCGAGTGGTCGGGGGAGCCGGTGGCGCGGTGGTGCGGGTGGTCGGGGGAGTGGTCGGCCCGGTGTGCCGGGGAGCTGGTGGTGCGGTGCGGCGGGCGCGGGTGGTCGGGAAGCCGGTCGGCCCCGCGTCCCGAGCGCGCGTCGCCCGGCCGTGCGCTCATCGCCCCTCCAGGAACCGCTCCACCCGACGCCCCAGGTGCGCGCGCAGCTCGGCCAACCCGGTCGTCCCCTCGGCGAGCCGCGCGAACCCGATCAGCGCGGGCACGTCCTCGGCGTCCCGCACCCCCACGGTGGGCACCTGCGGGGTCAACCGCCGGGCGGTGAAGGCGTCCGCGTCGTACACCGGGTTGAGGTGGACCGCGCTGACCCGGCGCTCCGGGTCCAACCGCTCGCGCCACACCCGCAGCACCTCGGCGGCCAGCCCGGGCGGCGCGTTGTCCCACCCGTCCGACACCACCACCAGCCGCTCGGGCCCGAACTCCACCGCGTCGAGCACCCGCTCGCCCAGCGGCGTCACGCCGCGCGGGCGGGCCATCAGCGGGTCGTCGTTGCCGGAGGTCCACAGGCCGGTGTACTCGGCCGCCAGCGCCTCCAGCAGGTAGTGGCAGGCCAGCGCGACCGCGAGCGGGCGGTTGCGCTTGGTCGCGGACCCGGCCGAGGAGAAGCTGTCGTCCAGCACCGCCGCCACCCGACCCCACCGGCCGGCCTCGGGGCCGCACGCCCGCCGGGCCGCCGCGCGCAGGGCGGAGGTCAGCTCGGCACGCCGCCGCCCGCGCTCGGCGAACGGCAGCGCCAGCACGTACGAGGCCAGCCGGGTCAGCGGCATCCCGGACAGGTCCGCCACCACCTCGGCCACCCCGTCGCGCCGGGCGGCGCCCTGCAACCGCAGCCGCTCCAGCCGGGTCAGCCGGGGCGCGATGCGCGCCAGGAACACCGCCCGCTCGATGCCGTGCCTGGCGGCGAACCCCTCGGCGACGGTGTAGGGCAGCTCGTACACGGCGGACTTGTCGTAGTGCGCCCGTCGCCAGGAGTCCAGCAGCGGTGCGCGGTAGCGCGGGCGCCGTGCGAACAGGAACGCGCCCACCTCCTCGTCCGCCGGCCGGACGTGCGCGTGGCGCAGCGCCCGCTTCACCCCGGCGCGGTACTTCACCGCGTCGAACACGGGGTCGGGCCGCCGCGCCAGCCAGTCCCGGACGACCGCGCGCGTGCGCCGGTTGTTCACCCGGGCCCGCCGCAGGTCGCGGAACAGGTCGTAGGCGCGCTGCGGCGGCAGGGCCCGCAGCCGGGCGCCGATCAGCCGCCCCTCCACCCGCCGCTGGTCGGCGGGCAGGTCGCCGGGGTCGGCCAGCAGCCGGCGGATGATCAGCGCGGCGTTGTGGTCGTTGACGTCCAGCGCGAGCGCCGCCGCGTACAGGTCGCGGTAGTTGACCGCCATGTACTCGTGCAGGAAGTCCAGCGACAGCCGCTGCGCGTCGGCGTCGGAGTGGAACTCGCGCTGACCGGTGGAGGTGGTCGCCGCGTTGACGAACAGCAGCATGTCCTCGGCGGCGAGGAGGTCCATCGGTCCCCCGTCCTGGAGTCGTGGGCGCCGACCGGGGAATGGGGGTGCGATCAGCGAAGCATCGCTTCAGAGGCGCGTCCCGGAAGTCGCACCGGAGTCCCGCGGTCGGCGTGCGCGGAGGATAGCAACGGGCCGGGCGCGTGAGCGCGCGATTTCGCCCGCCGCCGCGGGTGCCGGGCACGATCGGCGGGTGACCGCGAGACCGCTGGTGCGGCCGGACGTGGACGGTCCGCCGAACGCGTGGGGCGCGTCGACGCGGACGGCGGAGGAGTCGGACGCGGAGTTGGCGTGGTGCACCACGGGGGAGGACGACGCGAACCGGTACGCGGGGCCCGCGCTCGGGCTGCCGCCGCTGCGGGTGGTCGGGCTGCGCGCGCACGAGGGGCGGCCGGGGCGGAAGTTCCCGGCGGTGGGCCGGTTCGCGGCGGGGCGGCCCCTGGGCCGGCTGGACGACTCCGGCCTGTTCCCGACCGCCCGTGCGGAGTTCCCGGCCCGGCGGCGGGAGACCACGGCGCTGGTGGAGGTGGACCCCGGGGTCGGTGTCACGGACGAGGACCTGGGCCGGGTGGTGGCGGCGCCGGGCGGGGGGCGCTGAGCGCTCGACAACCGCCCACCGCGGTCCGCCCTCACCCCGCCCGGTTCTCCCGGACCCGCGCGTAGTGCCGGTTGGCCTTGGACCGGTTCCCGCACCCGGCCATCGAGCACCAGCGCCGGCTGCCGTTCTTGGACACGTCGAAGAAGTGGAGCACGCACGCCGGGTTGGCGCAGGGCCTGATGCGGTCCGGCGCCCGCCCCAGCAGGTCGAGGTAGTCGCGGGCGGCCAGCCAGCCGGGCAGCCAGGCGGGGTCGTCGACCTCCACCCGCTCGACCGGCGCGCCGTCGACCAGCGCCAGGCGGACCCGGCCGCGGTCGAGCACGGCGTTCAGCGCCGACGCGTCCGGCGAAACCACCGCGGCGGCCAGCGCGTCCCGCGCGTGCCGGACGGCCGCCAGGGTCGCCTCGTCGGCCGGGCAGCGGTCGGCCAGGCCGGCACCGGTCAGCCAGGTGGCCAGCCCGTCGACGGTCTCCAGCAGGTCGTGCGGCCCGTCGGTGATCCACCGGGTGTTCAGCAGATCCAGCGACAGGGGCTCGCCGGTCAGGGGCCTGGGGTCGGCCGACGTCGTTCGCTCGGGCACCCGCACCTCCTCCACCGGCGTTGACCTGGAACAACCTACTTCTAACCAGTCAAATCAGCTTAGCCGGGTTGACGTCCTCGATTCTAACCGTCTAAGTTCTCCTCAACAGTTAGATCAAGGAGGAACCAGATGGCGACCGCCACCCCGCAGACCGGGCACGTCGGCCTCAACGTCACCGACCTCGACCGCTCGCGCGGCTTCTACCAGCGGGTCTTCGGCTTCGAGAGCCTCGGCGAGGGCACCGAGCCCGACCGCCGCTTCGCCTTCCTCGGCCACGGCGGCGAGCTGCGGCTGACCCTGTGGCAGCAGAGCGCCGGTGCCTTCGACACCGGGCGCCCCGGCCTGCACCACCTGTCGTTCCAGGTCGACGACATCGACGAGGTCCGCCGCGCCGAGGAGGTCCTGCGCGAGCTGGCGGTCACCTTCGCCTACGACGGCGTGGTGCCGCACGGCGAGGGCGCCGACTCCGGCGGCATCTTCTTCACCGACCCGGACGGCATCCGCCTGGAGATCTACGCACCGTCCGGCGCCGGGACCGCCGCCGCACCCAGGTCGGACGCGCCCACCTGCGGCTTCTTCTAACCGTGACCACCTATCACCGCGGGGAACGCGCGGTCCAGCGCCGGGCCGGCGTGCTGGACCGCGCCGACCACACGCTCCGCGCGGTCCGCACGTCGGTCCCGGACGTCGCCGCCGACTTCCTGGCCCGGCAACCGGTCCTGTTCCTCGGCGCGGCCGACGACCGGGGCCGGCTGTGGGGCACGGCGCTCGCCGGGGAGCCCGGCTTCCTCCGGGTCCCCGACGGCCGCACCGTCGAGGTCGCCGCCACCCCGGCCGCGGCCGACCCGCTGGCCGGGGTGCTGGCGGGCCCCGCCGCGGTCGGCGCGATCGCGGTCGAGCCGGGCACGCGGCGCCGGATGCGCGTCAACGGCACGGCCCGCCCGCGCGACGGCGGCCTGGTCGTCGCCGTCGAGCAGGTCGTGGCCAACTGCCCCAAGTACATCCAGCAGCGCGTGCCCGAGCGCGTGCCCGGTGCCGCCGAGCCGCGCGTCACCGGCCGGGGCGTCGCGCTCACCGCCGCGCAGCAGGTGTGGGTCCGCGCCGCGGACACGTTCTTCGTCACCACCGCCTCCGACGAGGGCGACGTCGACACCTCCCACCGCGGCGGGAACCCCGGCTTCGTCCGGGTCCGCTCGGGCACCGAGCTGGAGTGGCCCGACTACGCGGGCAACGCGATGTTCCTGACCCTGGGCAACCTCGACGTGAACCCCGCCGCGGGCCTGCTGTTCTGCGACTGGGCCACCGGCGCGACCCTGCACGTCTCGGGCCGGGCGCGGGTCGACTGGTCGGCGGACCGGGCCGCCGACCACCCGGGCGCCGAGCGCGTGGTCCTGTTCACCGTCACCGACGTGGTGGAGGTGGCCGGCCTGGTGCCGCTGCGCTGGGGCGAACCCGGCTACTCGCGGTTCAACCCGCCGCTCGGTTGAGCCGCGCCGAATTGCCGGAATCGACCCGGAACGCGCGGCGCGACGCACTTGCAACAGTGTTGCGAAATGATTGCGTCCGACTGACGTGGAATTCTCCCGATTCCGGGCACGGTGCGCCGAGGTGGTTCGGCACGACCGCGACTACCTGCGGTTGCCGACCATCCTCTGTGGACCGTGCCCGGACGGGCAAGGCCACGGGCACAGGACCCCCCACGGCGGACCCCGCCGAACCCTTGCGCCCCCGGTGAGCGACTTGCCACCATCCGGAGCGGGGACGAACGATTTGGGGGGATCTCGTGCTCCGCATCTTTTTCACGACCGAAGACCTGGTGTGCACGACGGTGGCACCGACCTCGGACCCGCTCTGGGACGTGCTGCTGGCCAGTCGCCGCCTGGCCGAACGGGATCAGTCGCCGGTGTTCGCCAAGTGGTCGTACGCCGTGCGGCGCGCGATCGACCACCGCGATCCCGCGCTGCGGTTGCTGCACGTGCTGCGGCCCTGCCCGGACTTCCTGCTGCCCGCCGAGTCGGCGCGCGGCCTGGAGGCCGGGCTGGCGGCCGTGCGCGCCACGCCGCGCCACCGGGTGCGGGCCGAGCTGGCCTGCCTCGCGCCGCTGCCCGGCTGGGTGGAGCCGCTGGCGCGCGGTGACGACGCCGCGCTGGGCGCCGTCGCGGACATGCTGCGCCGCCTGCACTCGGTGCTGGTCGAGCCGTTCGCCGACGTCATCCGGGAGAGCGTCAACGCCGACCGCGCCCGCCGGGCCCGCGACCTCGTCGACGACGGGGTGCACGGCCTGCTCGCCGGGCTCGGCGGGGGCGCCCACTGGCGGCCGCCGGTGCTGGAGGTCGACCACCCGGTCGACCGGGAGGTGCGCCTGGGCGGCCGCGGCCTGCGGCTGGTCCCGTCGTACTTCGCCCGCCACCGGCCGGGCGCGCTGACCGACCCGTCGCTCCCGCCGGTGCTGGTGCACCCGATCGACGACACCGACCGGTGGGCGGGCAGCGTGCCCAAGAGCCTCGACGCCCTGCTGGGGCCGACGCGCAGCGCCGTGCTGGAGTGCGCGCGCACCGGGGTCGGCACGGTGGAGCTGGCGCGCCGCGTCGGTACCTCGCCCGCCTCGGTGAGCAGGCACACCTGCGTGCTGCGCGACGCCGGCCTGCTCCGGACCACCCGGTACGGCAAGCGGGCCGTGCACTCGCTGACCGAGCTGGGCGAATCGCTCCTCGAAGGCGCCGTGCGGTAACGACGGCCCCGCGACCGGGCCCGCAGTCGTGCGGGCCCGGTCCTGGTCGTGCCCGGCGTGGAAAACCCTCCCCACCTGCGTGGACGCCACGCACTGGCCTGCCCGCAGCGCGTCGAGTTGCAACGCTTTTGAATCGAATTTAGGGTGTGGGCATCCACCTGGACGCCCGGATGAGGACGTGGTCGCATGCCCGAACTGTCACGCCTGCCCAGCCCCGTCGCCGAGTCCTGGGACTGGCAGCTGAGAGGTCTGTGCCGGGGCCTGGACAGCACGCTGTTCTTCCACACGCCCAACGAGCGCGGCGAGGCGCGGCGCAGCCGGGAGGAGCGCGCCAAGCAGGTGTGCCGGCGCTGCCCGGTGATGCGCCAGTGCCGCGAGCACGCGCTGGCCGTCGAGGAGACCTACGGCATCTGGGGCGGGCTCGGCGAGAGCGAGCTGCGCACCATGATCGCCAGGCAGCACAGGCGCGCGTGACCCCGCGCGGGCACCGGGGGAGACCCGGGTGTTCGACGGGGCCGCCCGCGCCGATGACGGTCCTCAGTGGACTGACCGGCGGTGCGGCCGTCCAGGCGGTGCCCGGCGGCGGCACGGAGGTCGGAGGGTGATGGGCGAGCAGGGCAGTGGGCTGACCCCGGGAGCGCTGGCCGGGATGCTCGGCATCTCCCCGACGACGCTGCGCACGTGGCACCGCCGGTACGGCCTCGGCCCGTCCGCCCGCACCAGCGGCAACCACCGCCGCTACACGCCCGCCGACGTGGAGCGGCTGCGCCGCATGGTCGAGCTGACCGCCAAGGGCCTGGCCCCGGCCGCCGCCGCGGGGATCGTGCTGAGCGAACCGCCGCCCGCGGTCGCGACCCCCGCGCCCCGCGTCGACCTGAGCCCGGACGCCGCCCGCGCGGTCCGGCGCGGTTTCCTCAACGCGGCCTGCCGCCTGGACGAGCCGCTGATGCGGGACCTGGCCGTCAAGCTCATCGCGGAGCACGGCGTCGTCGACTCCTGGCACCAGGTGTTCATGCCCACCCTGGTCCAGCTCGGCCGCCGCGCCGCCGCCCGGGGCCGGGGCGTGGAGGTCGAGCACGTCACCACGGCGGCCGTGCTGCACGCGCTGCGCGGCGTCCCGTTCCCGGCGGCCGAGGGCAGGCTGGCCGCGCTGCTCGCGTGCGCGCCCGACGAGCAGCACACGCTGCCGCTGGAGGCGCTGGGGGCGGCACTGTCCGAGTGCGACTCGACGTGGCGCCACCTCGGTGCCCGGCTGCCCGCCCGCGCGCTGCTCGACGCGGTGGGCAAGCTGCGGCCCGCGGTGGTCGTCGTCTGGGCGCACCGGGCGGAGCTGGCGCGCGAGGTGCCGCTGAGGACCCTGGCCACGCGCTTCGACGCGGTCGTGGCCGTCGCGGGACCGGGGTGGGACCCGCTCGTCGTGCCGGCCGGGGCCGAACGGCTCACCTCCCTCCGGCACGGCGTGCGCGTCGTGCTGAGGGCCACGGGCCGGACCGGCTGAACCCGACCCGGGCGGCGCACTGCCCCGCCCTCCTCGTGAGCGGCGGGGTGAACCGCTGCCGACCCCCGCCGCTCGCCGCACGCCGAACCGAACCGGACCCTCCCCGAACAGGCGGACCCGCCCGCCACACCGAGCGCGCCCCCGCCGCGTCGACGACGATGGTGACCGTGGAAATCGGCACCCGGGCACCGGGACGCGCACCCGCCGACGTGGTGTGGGAGCGGTACGCCCAGCCGGCCCTGTGGCCGAGGTGGGCCCCGCAGATCACCGGCGTCGAGACCTCGGCACCGCGCCTCGCGCCGGGCGTCACCGGCCGGGTCCGGGCCCCGCTGGGCGTGCGCGTGCGCTTCACCGTCACCGCCGTGGACCACACCGCCCGGACCTGGGCCTGGGACGCCCGCCTCGGCCCGCTCCGGCTCCACCTGCGCCACGGCGTGGCACCGGACGGCGGCACCTGGCTGACCGTGCGCGGGCCGGCGGCGGTCGTGCTGCCCTACCTGCCGCTGGCCCGCCTCGCCCTGCACCGCCTCACCGACCCCCGCGACCTCACACCAGGGTGATCGCGTACACCTCCACCCGCGGGTCGTCGGGCAGCCCCACGGACCGCACGACCCTGCCCGGGTCCAGCGCCGCCGAAGCCCCGAACAGCCGGACCGCCGGCCCGTCCACGCCCTGCCCCGCCTTGATCCGGTGCGGCATCTCCAGCAGCGCGGGCCCCGAACCCGCCCAGTCGGGCACGGTCACCGGCAGCGAGGCGCTGGTGCCGTCCGCGTACCGGACGGTCAGCGCGGTGGTCACCGGCCCGTTGTGCGAGGCCGCCACCAGCCGCAGACCGCCGTACCGCGCACCGGGCAGCAGGACCGCCTGCCCGCGCGCCTCGACGAAGTTCGCCGCCGCACCACCGGGGTCCGGCGCGGCGTAGGCGACCCCGCCCAGGGTGACCGGCCCGGTGGGCAGCAGGGCCGCGTCGTAGCTCCAGCCCTGGCCGTCGAAGTCGCCCTGGGCCGGCTGCTCGACCGTGGCGGTGCCGTCGTGGTTGAGCGAACCGGTCAGGTCCACCGCGCACTGGGTGCCCGCGGTCACCGCGCAGCGCGCCGCCGGGCGCACCTCGACCACGGCCTCGCGCGTGACCGCGTTCGGCCCCCGCACCTCCACCCGTACCGGGTACGACCCCGCGGGCGTCCCCGCCGGCACGGTCACCGCCAGCGCCACGGTGCGCTGCACCGGCAGCCGGCCGGACCGCAGCACCAGCAGGGGCGTCGGGGAGACCCGCCACCCGGCCGGCGCGGTCGGGCGCACCGTCACCGGCACCGCGCCCGGCGCCTGGGCGAGCACGTCCAGGGTCAGCGTCGCGGTCTGCTCGGCGTCCCCGGTCGGCACCACCGCGGTCGACTCGCGCAGCGACGCGTCCACGTGCCTGCGGTCGTCGGCGGGCGCGCGGTTGACCGACGGCGGCGCCGCGCCCGGGTCCGTGCCCCACGCCGAGGGCGTCGGGCCGACCTCGTGCGCCAGGGTGCCGCCGCCCACGACGTCGTCCCACCGCAGCCACGTGGTGCGCACGTCCCGGCCGTCGAGCGACACGCGCCGCACGTACCGGTTGGTGTCGTCCACGCCCGGCGCGGTGATGGTCAGCACCCGCCCCTGCCCGACCCGCACGGTCGCGGCGGGGAACTGGGGGCTGGACAGGGCCAGGAAGTCGGCGCCGCTCATCGTCGGGTACAGGCCCAGCGACGAGAACACGTACCACGCCGACATCGTGCCCAGGTCGTCGTTGCCGGTCATGCCGTCCGGGCCGGTGGTGAACAGCGTCATCGCCGCGCGCACCGCGGTCGCCGTCTTCGCGGGGGCGCCGACGGACAGGTAGAAGTACGGCGCGAGCAGGTCGGGTTCGTTGTTCGGGTTGTAGGTCGGCTTGCCGTAGTAGTCGTAGGGCTGGGTGATCCACTCGGTGCGCGCGGTGCCCGCCGGGTCGACCAAGAGCTTGTCGTAGGCGAAGAACGCGTCCAGCCGCTGCTCGGTGGCGCGCCGCCCGCCCATCAGTTCGACCAGGCCGTTCGGGTCCTGCGGCACCAGCCACTGGTACTGGTAGGCGCCGCCCTCGTGGAACTGGTGCCCGGCGTCCACCGGGTTGTACGGCGACACCCAGGTGCCCTCGACCGTGCGCGGTCGGAAGTGGCCGGTGCCCGCGTCCCACAGGTTGCGGTACCACTGCCCGCGCCCGGCGAACAGCCGCGCGTCCTCGCGGTGCCCCAGGCCCGCGGCCATCAGCGCGAGCGCCGCGTCCGCCGCCGCGTACTCCAGCGTCGCCGACGCCGGGTGCACGCAGTCGTTGTCCCCGCCCTTGTGCGCGCAGTCCTCGCCGAGGGCCAAGCCGGACGGCACGTAACCCCGCTCGTCGTAGAAGGCCACGCCGGACCGGCCGTTGTAGGGCGAGTCGGCGGGCGGGGTCTCGGTGGCGTTGCGCCTGAGCAGGTCGTAGGTCTCCTGCTCGTGCCCGGCCAGCAGGCCCTTGGACCACGCCTCCACCAGGAACGGCGTCACCGGGTCACCGGTCATGATGTTGGTCTCGCTGTTGGCCAGCGCCCACCGCGGCAGCCACCCGCCGTCGCGGCCGCTCGCCACCACCGACAGCGCCACGTCCCGGGCCACCGCCGGTTCCAGCAGCTCCAGCAACTGGTTCTGCGGCCGGTAGGTGTCCCACAGCGACAGGTTCTGGTACGGCGTGAAGTCCTCGGCCACGTGCTGCGCGCCGTCGAACCCGGTGTACCGGCCGTCCACGTCGCCGGCCAGGTTGGGGTGCAGCAGCGAGTGGTAGAGCGCGGTGTAGAAGGCGGTGCGCCGCTCGACCGGACCACCGTCGACCCGGATCGCGCCCAGCCGCCCCGCCCAGTCCCGCCGCAGCGCGGCGCGCGTGGCGTCGAAGTCGAAGGAGTCGCCGGTCTCCGCGGCGAGGTTGCGCCGCGCGCCCTCCACACCGGTGTAGGACAGGCCGACCTTGAGCACCACGTCCCGGTCGGCGGTGGCGTCGAAGGTCACCCACGCGCCGTTGCCGCCGCCGCCCGCCGCGTCCCGGGCGCCCGGCGAGCGCGTGGTGCCGCGCCAGGTGCCGAAGGCCGCGAACGGCCGGTCGAAGGTGGCGCTGAAGTACACGGTGTGCTCGTCGCGGCCCGCGCAGAACCGGCCCGCCCGCACCCGCCCCTCGACGGTGCGGTCGCCGACGACGTGGACCTCCGAGTCGAGCACCTGCTGGTTGGCCTTGCCGGTGTTGAACAGGACGTTCGCCGCGGTGGTCGCCGGGAACGAGTGGCGTTGCCAGCCGGTGCGCGGCGTGGCGGTCAGCTCGGCGTCGATGCCGTAGCGGGACAGGCCGACGCGGTAGTAGCCCGGCTCGGCGTCCTCGTCGTCGTGCGAGTAGGGCGAGCGGTAGGCGTTGGTGTCAACGTTGTCCACGGGCCCGGTGGTGGGCATGACCGGCAGCTCGCCCATGACCGGGCAGCCGACGCCGGACAGGTGCGTCTGGCTGAAGCCGTGGATGTTGCCCTGGAGGTAGTCGTAACCGCCCTGGCCGCCGGTGTCCGGGCTGACCTGCACCATGCCGAACGGTGCGCTCGCGCCGGGGAAGGTGTTGCCGAAGTTCTGCGTGCCGATGAAGGGGTTGACCAGGGTCGCCGGGTCCTCCGGCGCGGGCTGGGCGACCGCGGCGGGCACCCCGGTGACCAGGCCGGCCAGCAGGGCGAGGGACGCGACGAGGGGACGGGCTCTGCGGCGGTGCGACGGTGCCATGCGCAGGGACCTCTCTGTGACAACGTTGTCAGGACGTGGCGGCGGGACCACGGGGACGAACCTGTCACGGGCGCGTCGGGGGTGTCAACGACCCGATCGCGGCGGAGAGTTGACCTGTCCTCGATCGAGTGAATCCCAATCGGGCGTCACCGACGGAATCTCGGGGCGGAGCCGTCACGGCACGCAGTGTGACCAGCGGCCTTGCCTCCGTGGTGATCACTTTCCGCATCCAAAAGAGGGAAACTCGTTACCGTCCGTCTTGACCGGCACCTTTGCGTGACTATGGTTGGCGCGGTGTTGACCGAAGACGTCCCAGCGGAGCGCGCATGGTGAGCCGGGTGAGGTCGCTGCTCGACCAGTACCGCAGGCAGGGCGCGCGGTCGCTGCTGGACCAGTACCGCCGGCAGGGTGCGCGGGTGCTGCTCGACCGGCAGGGCGCCCGGGCCCTCCTGGAACAGGCCCGCGACACCATCCTCGAACTCCTCGAAACCCGCCGCCCCCGAACCCCGGCGCCCACCCCGGCGCCGACCGCCGCCGCGCCGCGCGAGGACCTGCTCGCGGCGGTCTGCGCCGGCATCGCCCTGCGCGACCTGAACCTGGTCGACTCCCTGCTGGCCGAGCTGGAGCAGATGGAGGCCCAGGAGCAGGACCCCGACGCCCTCTCCCGGCTCTACCGGCTCGACCACCTCGCCACCCGCCTGCGCCGCAACGCCGAGAACCTGCGCGTGCTGGCCGGCGAGGAGGCGGGCGCCGCGGCCGAGGAGACGGCCTCCCTGGTCGACGTCATCCGCGCCGCCATCTCCGCGATCGAGCAGTACCCGCGGGTGGACGTCGGCCGGGTGGCACCGCTCGCCGTGGTCGGCTTCGCGGCCGACGACATCAGCCGCCTGCTCACCGAGCTGCTGGACAACGCCACCGCGCAGTCGCCGCCCAACTCGCCGGTCACGGTGAGCGCCCACGTCACCGAGGCGGGCAGCATCCTGCTGCGCGTCGAGGACTCCGGCATCGGCCTGCCCGCGGAGCGCGTGGCCGCGCTCAACGACAGCCTGTCCACCGAGCCGTCCCTGGACGGCTCGTCGATCGAGCACATGGGCCTGGCCGTCGTGCGGCGGCTGGCCGACAAGCACGGCGTGCGGGTCTGGCTCGGCCGCCGCGCGCCCCACGGCACCACGGCCTCGGTGCTGCTGCCGCCCGACCTGGTGCGCGAGGCGGCCCCGGTGTCGCTGGTGCGGCAGCCGGAACCCGCCGAGCCCGCCACGACCGCCACGGCCACCGCCGCCGCGACCCCGGGCATGCCCTCACCCCGGCACTCGCTCACCCGACCGCCCGTGCACCGCCCGCCGCGCGAGGGCGGCGTGACCGCGGGCGGCCTGCCCCGGCGCGTGCCCGCCAGCCTGCGCCCGGCGGACGTCCCCGCGACACCCCGGCCGCGCGGCACGGGCGACGAGGGCTTCGGCGACCCGCCCGCGCCGTTCCGGCTCGACCCGGACGACGCCGGCGGTGACGACTTCTTCGGCGACCTGCTCGACTTCGACGCCGGTGAGCGGGCGGCCCGCGGCACCCTCCCCGACGAACCCCCCGAGGACCACCCGAGTGATGACTGACCAACGCGCCGACCCGGAACCGGACTTCAGCTGGCTGATCAACGACTTCGTCCGCCGGGTGCACGGCGTGACGCACGCGCTGATCCTGTCCTCCGACGGCCTGCCGCTGATCGCCTCCGACACCGTCGGGGTGGACGCGGGCGAGCAGCTGGCCGCCATCTCCAGCGGCATGCTCAGCCTGGCCCGCAACGCCGCGGCCGTGTTCGACAAGGGCACCTGCGAGCAGATCGTCGTGCGGCTCACCGGCGGCTACTTCCTGTTCATGGACATCGGTGAGGGCGCCGGCCTGGGCGTGCTGACCTCCTCCGCCTGCGACATGAAGGTCATCGGCTACGAGATGACCAAGTTCGTCGGCAACGCGGGGCACGCGCTGACCCCGCAGCTGCGGGCGGACATGCGGCGCACCGTGACCGCGCGGCGCCCCGGTGCGTGACGGAAGGAGGGGTGCGGTGGCGACCGGTGGCCGGACCGGCCCGAAACCGGGCCCGATGCGCAGCACCAGGGTCCGCCCGTACGCCATCACCCGCGGGCGCACGAGGCCGCGGCACCTGCTGCTGGTGGAGACGCTGGTGTCGGTGCCCAACTACGACCCGCAGGCCAGCGCGCAGCTCATGCCCGAGGCGCAGGCCCTCTACGAGCGGGCCCGGCAGCGCACCTCGGTGGCGGAGCTGTCGGCGGCCCTGGACATCCCGCTCGGCGTCATCCGCGTGCTGCTGAGCGACCTGGCGTCCCAGGACATGGTCTACATCCACCCCACCGGTCACGAGTACCAGTACGACCTGCAGCTGCTGGAGAGGATCCTGGATGGGCTCAAGGGCGTTTGACGCCGACCCGCTGACCATCTCGGCGAAGATCGTCGTCGCCGGCGGCTTCGGGGTCGGCAAGACGACGTTCGTGGGCTCGGTCTCCGAGGTGCCGCCGATCAACACCGAGGCGTGGATGACCGAGGCCGCCGAGGGCGTGGACCCGGTGGACCCCGAGGGCGACAAGACCACCACCACGGTGGCCATGGACTTCGGCAGGCTGACCCTGAAGCAGGACCTGGTGCTCTACCTGTTCGGCACCCCCGGCCAGCCGCGGTTCTGGTTCCTGTGGGACGACCTGTCGCGCGGCGCGCTCGGCGCGCTGGTGCTGGTCGACACGCGCCGGGTGGAGGAGTCGTTCGCGGCCATCAACTACTTCGAGAACGACTCGGAGATCCCGTTCGTGGTCGCGGTGAACCTGTTCGACGGGGTGCTCTCGCACGACCTGGACGAGGTCCGCGACGCCCTGGCGATCTCCCCGGACGTCCCCCTGATCACCTGCGACGCCAGGGACCGCCCGTCGGTCGCCGCCGCGCTGCGGGAACTGGTGTCCTACACGATGCGGCTCACCCTGTCCTACGGCCCGGTGTGACAGCCCTTGCGAGGAGATGAGGTGGCGGCGAGATGCGGAAGGTGTTGATCGTGGGGGCCGGTCAGGCTGGTCTCCAACTGGCGTTAGGTCTGGTCGGGCACGATTACGACGTCACGGTCATGTCGGCGCGGACCCCGGAGGAGATCCGCGGCGGGCGGGTGATGAGCACCCAGTGCATGTTCGGCCCCGCCCTCCAGCACGAGCGCGACCTGGGCCTGAACCTGTGGGAGGCGCAGGCGCCCCGGGTCGAGGGCATCGGCCTGTCCGTGGCCGCGCCCGACGGCGGCCGGGCGCTGGACTGGCTGGGCCGGCTGGACGCCTACGCCCAGTCGGTCGACCAGCGGGTGAAGATGGCGGGCTGGCTGGAGCTGCTGGAGGACCGCGGCGCGAAGGTCGTCTACCACGGGGTGACCACCTCCGACCTGGACCCGCTGACCGGCCTGTACGACCTGGTGGTGATCGCCGCGGGCAAGGGCGAGCTGGTGCAGCTGTTCGACCGCGACCCCGGGCGGTCCCCGTACCGGACGCCCCAGCGGGTGCTGTCGGTGGTCTACGTGCACGGCATGGAGCCACGTCCCGAGCACCCGGACCTGCGGGCGGTGCGGTTCAACGCGGTGCCGGGGGTGGGCGAGCTGTTCGTCATACCCGCCCACACCCTCAGCGGCGACTGCGACATCCTGTTCTTCGAGGGCCTGCCCGGCGGGCCGCTGGACTGCTGGGACGACCGGCCGGACCCCGCCGAGCACCTGGACCGGACCCTGTCGCTGATGCGGCGGTACGTGCCGTGGGAGCACGACCGCTGCCGCGCGGTCGAGCTGACCGACGACCGCGCCACCCTCGTCGGCTCCTACGCCCCGGTCGTGCGGCGGCCGGTGGGCGTGCTGCCGGCGGGCGGGCGGGTGCTGGGCATGGCCGACGTGGTGGTGGCCAACGACCCGCTCACCGGCCAGGGCTCCAACAACGCGGCCAAGTGCGCGGCGTCCTATTTGGACAGCGTGCTGGCGCGCGGTGACGAGCCGTTCGACGAGGAGTGGATGCACGGCGCGTTCGAGGCGTACTGGGAGTACGCCCGGCACGTGACGTTCTGGACTAACGCCATGCTCCAGCCGCCGCCCGAGCACGTCATGCGCATCTTCGGCACGGCGGCTCGGGTGCCCGCGGTGGCCGACCGGTTCGCCAACGCCTTCGGCGACCCGACGGACCTGGAGAAGTGGTTCTTCGACCCGGCGCTGACCGACCGGTACCTGGCGTCGGTGACCCCGGCCTGATCCGCGCCCGGCGGGCGGGGCTGCCCCTCCGGCAGCCCGCCCGGCGGGACAGGCGCGGCCCGCGGGGACCGGACCCCCGACCCGTTCGGGCAGGTCGAGCCCTGTGCGACCGGCCCGCCCGCCCGGTCGGCCGTTGTGGCCGGGGAACTCCGCTGGTTGACTCCACCGCCGGAAGTTCGGGGAGCACGACCGGGGGGACGCGCGTGGACGAGAAGGTCCTCGAAGCCCAGCGCTGGGTCAACGCCACCTACCGCGCCGCACCCGGCTACGAGCCGTGCCCGGAGAACGGCCGCACGGGCTGGGCGACGGTGTACGCGCTGACCATGGGCCTCCAGCACGAGCTGGGCATCAGCCCGGTGGTGGCGGGCTTCGGCCCCGGCACGCTCGCGCGCCTGCGGGCGCGCGGCCCGATCGGCCCCGGCGAGCCGAACGCGAACATCTGCGACATCGTCCAGTACGGGCTGTTCGCCAAGGGCTACTGGGGCGGCGCGGGGGAGGGCCGGTACTCGTCGGTCACCGCGGCGGCCGTGCGGGAGATGGCCGACGACCTCGGCGTGGCCACCGAGGAGCCGTACCTGTCGTTGTCGCCCAAGCTGTTCAAGGCGCTGCTGTCGATGGACGCCTGCGTGCTCACCGCGGGCGGCTCGGAGAAGGTGCGCGAGGTCCAGCGGTGGCTCAACGGCCGGTACCAGCACCGGTCGACGTACTTCCTCGGGCCCTGCGACGGGCACTTCTCCCGCGACGTGCAGCAGGCGCTGGTCAAGGCCATCCAGTACGAGGTCGGCATCCCCGAGGAGCAGGCGAACGGCAACTTCGGCCCGGGGACGCAGGAGGGCCTGCGCCGCAACGAGGTCGCCGAGGGCGCCTCGGGCATCTTCGTCCGGCTGTTCAGCGCGGCGTGCGTGTTCAACGAGCCGGTGGACGACACCGTCACCACCTTCAAGGAGACCTTCGACGCCCGGCTGCGCGAGTTCGTCGAGGCGTTCCAGCGGTTCTCGGCCCTGGACGTCACCGGGCGCGGCGACTTCCGCACCTGGGCGCAGCTCCTGGTGTCCACGGGCGACCCGAGCCGTCCCGCGACCGCCTGCGACACCCGGTTCACCATCACGCCCGCCCGCGCCCGGGTCCTGTACGACGCCGGCTACCGCTACGTGGGCCGCTACCTGGAGGACCCGCCGGGCAGCACGTTGGACAAGCAGATCCAGCCGGGCGAGCTGGAGGGCGTGTTCGGCACCGGCATGCGGGTGTTCCCGATCTGGCAGTACAGCGCGCGCGAACCGGCCGACTTCACCTACGCCAAGGGCTTCGACGATGCGCTGCGCGCCCACGCCCGCGGCCTGCACCACGGGTTCAACCACGGCACGGTCATCTACTTCGCCGTCGACTACGACGCCACGCAGGCCGAGATCGAGTCCAACGTCGTGCCCTACTTCAACGGCGTGGTCGCGGGCCTGGCCAACCAGGGCAAGCGGTACGTCCACGGCGTCTACGGCTCGCGCAACGTGTGCGCGCAGGTCACCAAGCACACCCAGGCCCGGTGGTCGTTCGTGTCCGGCATGTCGTGGGGCTTCTCCGGCAACCTCGGCTTCCCGCTGCCCGCCAACTGGGCGTTCAACCAGGTCCGGGAGTTCCGGTTCACCGCGGGCGCGGACGCCTTCGACCTGGACAACGACGTGCACCGGCCGGGTGCCGACGCGGGGCAGGGCTCGGTCAACCAGCCGGTCGACCCGTCCGACGGGTTCGTCGCCCACGTCGAGGGGCTGCACCGCCTGGCCACGGTCTACGACAGCAGCCGCGCGGACCGGCTGGTGGCCCAGTACGCCCGGCACCGCCGCTACGACGACTTCCAGTGGCAGCAGCTCATCGGCCCGATCGACCGGGGCTTCGTCGACTACGCCGAGTCGCGCGGTGCGTCCCCGATGACCGAGTTCCTGGACGGCTTCACCGGCCACGCCCTGGGCGTGGAGCACCTGATGGCCACCTTCGAGGGCCACCTCGCCCAGCCGGGCCCGGCCGCCCCCGGCGCGGTCGACCGCGGCGACGTCGCCGGGTGGGGCGGCGACCTGATGACGTTCTACGGGGAGTGGCGGCGCGACAGCGGCAGCTACTCCTCCGGCTACACCTACTGCGCCGACCGGCTGGCCCAACTCGCGGTCAGCTCGTCGTTCGGCTTCGCGGACCTCGTCGAGGACGCCGACGGGTACCTGCTGGCGCGGGCCGTGCGCGGTGGCGCGAGCATCGTCGACGCGGTCCGCCGGCACTACGCCGAGGACGGCAGCCTCACCCGGTTCCGCGACTACGTCGGCGGGCGCTTCGGCGGCGCGGACGGCGTCGTCGCCCTGGCGCGCGAGGTGCTGACGGCGGACGACGACCCGGTGATCTCGCTCGGGCGCACCTACCTCGTCCAGTCCACCGGCGGGGTGCCGACGCTGATGCCCGCCATGCTGACCGAGGACAAGCTGACCGAGTTCCTGCGGGGTTTCGCCGACGTGCTGCGGGCCCGCGTGGGGCACGAGGGCCAACGCCGGGCCGCGGTGCTGGAGCAGCGGCGGCGCGCCGCGGAGGGGGAGCGATGACCGGGGTGAGCCGCCGCGCGGTGCTGGCCGGTGGCGCGGGTGCCGTGCTCTGGGTGGGAGCGGGACGGGCCGAGGCCGCGCGGTGGACCGGGCGCAGGTCGGCCAACGGCTGGCCGGTGCTCGACGAGGTGCCCGTGCACCGGATCGAGGGATCGGACGTGGACGTGCCGCTGCGCGGCGGTGACGTGGCCGCGGTCCTGCTGCACGTGGCCCGCCGGTTCCACTACGAGATCGACGCCCTGCGCGCGGGCGAGGTCGTCGGCCACACCCGCGACCGCGAGGTCGCCGCGCCCTACGAGAGCAACCACCTGTCGGGCACGGCCATCGCCATCCGACCGCGGGCCTACCCGGTCGGCGTGGCCGGCGGTCTGTTCCCGCACGAGCTGGCCGTGGTGCACGCGGTCGTGGCGGAGCTGGACCACGCGGTGGCCTGGGGCGGGGACGAGGGGACGCCCAAGGAGGGGCACTTCCACATCGCCGTGCCGCCGAACCGCCTCGCCGCGGTCGCCGCCCGGGTGCGGGCGTGGGACGCCGCGCCGGGGCGGGGTGCGGGCGCGGTGTTCGCCGGGCCGGGCTGATCGCCGCTTGAGCGGTCGGACGGCGATCCTCAAGCTCATCGGGAGCGCCGCCCGCCGCCACCCGGCGCCGTCCGCGCCACGTCCGCCGCCAACCGCCGGTGCAGCAGCGCGAACACCAGCAGCACGGGCGCGAGGACCAGCAGCGACCCGGCGCACAGCAGCGGCACGTCGGTGCCCCACCTCCCCTGGAACGCGCCGAGCACGCCCGCCGCCGTGCGCCGCGCCGGGTCGTCGACCAGCACGATCGCCAGCAGGAAGTGGTTCCAGGTCCACACCGACAGCAGGACCGCCAGCGACGACACCGCCGGCCGCGCCAGGGGCAGGTGCACCAGCGCGAACAGCCGCCACGGGCCCGCGCCGTCCAGCCGGGCGCCGTCCGACAGCTCCGGCGGCGCGCCGGCGAAGTGCGCCCGCAGCCAGAACACCGCGAACGGCAGGTGCACCGCGACCAGCGCCGCCACCAGGCCCGACCGCGTGTTGAGCAGCCCCAGGTCGCGCACCTGGTGGTACAGCGGGGTGACCAGGGCCTCCTGCGGCAGCACCAGCCCCACCGCGAACAACCCGAACACCGCCCGGTGGCCGGGGAACCGCAGGTGCCCGAGCGCGTAGCCGGCCGGCACGGCCAGGACCAGGGTCAGCGGCACCACGCCGAGCACGACCAGGCCGCTCGACAGCAGCAGCCGGTCCACCCGCGCCGAGCGGAACGCGGTGGCGAAGTTCGACCAGTGCGGGTCCGCCGGCCAGGTCAGGCCCGGCGGGTAGGTCCCCGGCGGGTGCAGCGCGGTCAGGAACAGGTCGGCGAACGGCACCAGCGTCACCACCACCAGCACGACCGTCAGCAGCGCGCCGCCCGCCCGCTCCCACCGCCCCGCGGTCACCGCGACCACCGCAGCAGCGGCGCCACCACCACGAGCACCAGCACCACCAGCACGACGGCCAGCGCGGAGGCCAACCCCACCTCCCGCTGCGCGAACGCCAGGCGGAACACCTCCAGCCCCGGCACCGCCGTGGCGTCGCCCGGCCCGCCCTGCGTGGTGACGTAGACGACGTCGAAGCTCGCCAGCGCCGCCGTGGTCGTCACGGTCGCGCAGACGGCCAGCTCGCGGCGCACGCCGGGCAGCGTGACCGCGCGCAGCTCCCACCACGGTCCCGCGCCGTCCAGCCGGGCCGCCTCGTACAGCGCCGGGTCGATCCGGTCCGCGCCGGCCAGCAGCAGGGTCGTGCACAGGCCGAGCAGCACCCACGCCCCGATCACGCCCACCGCCGCCAGCGCGGTCGACGAGTCGCCCAGCCAGGCCCTGGCCACCCCGCCCAGCCCCACCGCCGCCAGCAGCCGGTTGACCGCGCCGGTGGACGACAGCAGCAGCCCCCACGCGAGCCCCGCCGCGACCAGGGGCACCGCCTGGGGCAGGAGCAGCACCGCCCGCACCGACCGGCCGGGCGCCCGCCGGAGCACCGCGGTGGCGAGCAGGCCGAGCGACAGCGGCACCCCGGTGAAGAACGCGACCAGCACCAGGGCGCGGCCGAGCGTGCCGCGCAGGTCGGGATCGGTGAGCACGGCCAGGTAGTTGTCCCAGCCGACCCAGGCGGACGGCCCGGTCCCGTCCCACCGGTACAGCGAGTACTGGGCCGTCAGCGCCAGGGGCCGCAGCACGAACACCGCGTACACGGCGAGCGCGGGCAGCACGAACAGCCAGCCGACCAGTCGCGACACCGCCCGCCTCACCCGCCGACCTGGTCGGCGTAGTCCTCCTGCACCCGCCGCAGCACCTCCTCCGGGGTCACCTCGCCCGCCGCCAGCTCCTGCAACCGCGGCGTCCAGCTCCCGGCCAGGATGGCGCCGGTGGCGTTGGCGATGAAGTCCATGCCCGTGCCGCTCGCGACGACCTCGGCGGCGGCGGCGAGCGTGGCGGCCGTGGCCGAGCCCGGCTCGGCCGGGGGCACCGGCGCGTCGGCCGGGCCGAGGGGGAGCGCCCCGCCCACCCGCACGGTCGTCTCGCGCGCCACGCGGTCGGTGACCGCCCAGTTCAGGAAGAACGCGGCGCAGTCCGGGTGCGCCGCGCCGGCGGGCACGCCGAAGGTCGGGGGACCGGCCATCGCCGCCCGCGCGTCACCGGCCCGCACCGGGGGCACCAGGAAGAACCCGACCCGGCCCGGCATCCGCCGGTCGAGCGCCGCGGCCTCCCAGTCGCCGTCGACCATGAACAGGGCCCGGCCGGAGGCGAACCGGTCGACCATCCGCGCGTAGTCGGTGGCGTTGAGGTCGGCGTCGAAGTACCCGGCGCGCAGCCACCGCTGGAGGTGCCGCGCGCCCTCGGCGTTGGCCGGGGTGTCGACGGTCGCGCCGGGCCGCTGGAACACCCAGTCGTTGATCGCGGCGGGGGAGCCGTGGGCGGCCATGAGGGCCTGCAGGGGGAACGCCAGCCCGCCCGTCGCGCCCGCGTTGAACCCCGCCAGCGGCGGGATGCCCGCCTGCTTGGCCCGGGCCAGCGCCTCGTCGAACTCCGCCAGCGTCGCCGGTTCGCGGAACCCGATCCGCGCCGCCAGGTCCTTGTTGTAGAACACGCCGGTGACGCTGGTGGAGAACCCCATCGCGTACAGCGGTCCCTCGCCGCGCGGCCGCCCGCCCGGACCGACGCGCATCGGCCGCAGCTGCGCCGCGGGCCAGTCGTCCCAACCGAATTCCGCGGCGTAGCCGTCGAGGTCGCGCAGCAGGCCGGCACCGGCCAGGTCGGACACCTGGGGCAGCCGCACGAGGTCGGGCGGGTCGTCGGCCAGCAGCCGGGGCGCGTTCTGGGTCAGCACCGCGAACTGCTCCTCGCGCACGTCCCACGTCACGTTGGGGTGCTGGCGGGTGAACTCGTCGGCGAGCGCCTTCGCCAGTGGGAAACCGGTCTCGAAGCGACCGCGCAGCACCACCGGCGCGGTGCCGCAGTCCGGGTTGGACACCGGCGCCGCCGTCCCGGTCGGAACCGGGCGGTCCGCGCCGGGGGCCGAGCAGCCCGCCAGGAGCGACACCGCCAGCGCGGCGATCGCGAGTGGACCGGGACGTCCGGCACGGGGCAACGTTCTCTCCTCGCCCAGGCTAAATCGTGTTAGCATCCGGGAGTTTCGATGGCGTTCGACTCGCTGTCAAGCGCGGCGGGTGTCCACGGAGGACGGAGGGCGCGATGGGGCGAAGACGCGTCACGCTGGCCGACGTGGCCAAGGCGACGGGTGTCTCCACCACGACGGTGTCCCTGGTGCTGACCGGCCGCGGGCGGGACCTGCGCATCTCCGAGGAGGTGGAGCGCCGGGTGCGCTCGACCGCCCAGGAGCTGGGGTACCGGCGCAACACGCTCTCGGTGGGCCTGCGCACCGGGCGCACCCAGACGATCGGCTTCGTGTCCGACACGGTCGCCTCCTCCCTGCTGGCCGGGAACATGATCAAGGGTGCGCTGGAGGCGGCGCACCAGCGCGGGTTCATGCTGTTCTTCGGCGAGAGCGGCGGCGACCCCGGCGTGGAGAAGGCCCTCGTCGAGGCCATGCACGACCGCCGGGTCGACGGCATCGTCTTCGCCGCCATGTACACCAGGCCGGTCGCCGTGCCCGAGGGCCTCGACCACGGTCCGGCCGTCCTGCTCAACGCCGTGCCCGCGGCGTACTCGCCCGTGCCGTCGGTGCTGCCCGACGAGGTGGGCGCCGGCCGCGCCGCCGCCCGGGTGCTGGTGGACGCGGGCCACCGCGACGGCGTCCACCTGGTCGGCGCGGGTCCCGGCATCGAGGACATCCCGCCGAACAGCATCGCCGCGGCCGAGCGGCTGACGGGCATCCACCAGGTGTTCGACGCCGCGGGCGTGCGACCGGTGACGGCGCACCGCTGTCCGAAGTGGATGCCCGAGGACGGCTACGACACCACCCGGGAGATCCTGCGCCGGCACCGCCCGAAGGCCCTGCTCTGCCTGAACGACCGCCTGGCCTTCGGCGCCTACCAGGCCCTCGCCGAAGCCGGCCTGTCCGTGCCGGACGACGTCTCCGTGGTGTCCTTCGACGACCACCCCATCGCCTCCTGGGTGCGGCCCAGGCTCACCACCGTCGCCCTGCCGCACCACGAGCTGGGCGCCAAGGCGGTGGAGGTCCTGTTCGCCGCGGCCGAGCGGCGCGGGCGGCTCCGGGGTGCTCCCGTGGTCCATCGCGTCCCCATGTCGGTGCGGCACGGCGAGTCGGTCAAGCCCGTGCGCTGACGGGTCCCGCCCGCCGGGGTCGGCGGGCGGGACCCGGGTGTTCAGCGGGCCGAGCAGGTGGGCGACAGGCTGCCGGCGCTGCCGGTGGCCTGGAAGCCGAACTCCACGGACTGCCCCGGTGCGACGGACCGGTTGTAGTCGACGTTGGTGAAGACGACCGTGCCGGTGTTGCCGCTGCGGTTGGCGCTCCACTGGTTGGTGACGGTGGCGCCGGACGGCAGGGGCACCGTGACCGACCAGCCGTCGAGCGCCGACGAGCCGGCCGTGACCCTGACGTTGGCCACGAAGCCGCCGTTCCAGGAGTTCAGCACCACCGACGCGGTGCAGCCGCCCGGACCGGGGTCCTGAGAGGTCGTGGTCGTCGTGGTGGTCGTCGTGGTCGTGGTCGTGGTCGTGGTGGTCGTGGTCGTGGTGGTGTCAGTGGTGGTGCCGCCCGCGTTGAGGGCGTTGAGGACCGACGTGTAGGCGGCCTTCTTGTTGCCGCTGCCGTCGAACAGCAGCGGGGTGCCCGAGGAGCGCCACGAGTCGGTGTCCCGGATGCCCCACACCGTGATGCCGGCGCAGCGGGCGACGGCCAGGCACGCCTGGGTGACGCGCTGGTAGTTCTGCGCCTGCGCGGTGCCGGAGCCCTCGATGTCCAGCTCGGTGATCTGCACGTCCACGCCGAGGTTGGCGAAGTTCTGCAGGGTCGTCTGGTAGTTCGACGGCACCGGCGACTGGGAGTTGAAGTGGGACTGGAAGCCGACGCAGTCGATCGGCACGCCGCGCTGCTTGAAGTCCTGGACCATCCGGTAGACGCCCTGGGTCTTGGCGTGGGTCCAGTCGTCGGTGTTGTAGTCGTTGTAGCAGAGCTTGGCACCGGGGTCGGCGGCGCGGGCGGCGCGGAACGCGGCCTCGATCCAGTCGTTGCCGGTGCGCTGGAGGTTGGAGTCGCGGCGGGCGCCGGAGCTGCCGTCGGCGTACGCCTCGTTGACCACGTCCCAGGCGTAGATCTTGCCCTTGTAGTAGGTCGCGACCTGGGTGACGTGGTTGAGCAGCGCCTGGCGCAGGGTGCTGCCGGACAGGCTCTGCATCCAGCCCGGCTGCTGGGCGTGCCAGGCCAGCGTGTGGCCGCGCACCCGCTTGCCCTGGTTGCGCGCCTGGTTGAGGATACGGTCGCCGCTGCTGAACGAGAACTGGCCCCGGTTGGGCTCGGTCGCGTCCATCTTCATCTCGTTCTCGGCGGTGACCATGTCGAACTCGCGGTTGAGGATTCCGACGTAGGTCGAGTCGCCGAGCCGGCCGGCCGCGACGGCCGTGCCGAAGTAGCGGCCGCTCTGGGCCGCGGCCGCGCCGAGCGTGCTCGCGGCGCTCGCGGACGTGGTCGCGAGCGCCACGACGCCGCCGGTGGTCGTGGCCACCAAAGTCGCCGCGAGCAACGCTCGTGACACTGACCTCGCTGTCAACTTCATCGTCGACACCTTCGGTGAGGGCACCCGCCACTGACCGGCGGGTGGGGTGGGCAGGAGCGCCCGGCCGGTCCGGGCACCGCCGTGGCGGAGGGGCGGGGTCCGGGGTGGGACGCGGTGCGACCACGGGCCGGTCAGGTCCTGGAGCGCCGCGCCGCCGGGGTCGGCGTGCACCGCGAGCCGGGTGACCGGCAGTGTCGCACTGAATTGTTCACGCTCACAAGACGACCCTTTGAGACAGGGCCGTTCAATGGTCTGAACGGAGCAACTTTACGCTTAACCGCTTCTACCTGGCTTTATGTGACCTTGTCGAATGCTGTTCGACTTCCCTCGCCTGAAAACCGGCTAAAGTTAGCGCTCACATTTTTAGCTTTGACCGGTTGTCGTGGCCGTGGCTACATTGGCTGACGATCGAGGCGGCTCCGCCCAGGGCCGCGACCCCGCCCGGCCGAGCACCGCCGCCGCGACCGCCGTCAACGATGACGTTGGGAACACCGATGCGACGAACCCCAGTGGCCCGAACCGCGACGAGCCCCCTCCGCCGGTCGCCCTCGGGACGCGGTCCGCGAAGAGGCGCGCCCGAGGGCGCCCACCACCGCTGAGCGCGGTACGACGACCCGCGCCCCGCCCGACGGCACACCCGGCCGCCGGGCGGGGCCGCACGCCCGCCGACCCGCCTCACCGGAGGACTTCGCATGCCCCCCACGACGAGATCGCTCGTCGCCACCGCGCCTGACGTCGTCGCGCCGCCCGCCGCCGCGTGCGCCTCCGCCGCGGTCGGGTCCACCGCACCGGGCTCCGCCGCACCGACCCCGGGCACCGCCACCCGCACCGGCCCGTGACCACCACCCGTTCCAGCGACCGAGGATGACCATGTCCCTGCTGCGGCCCCCCGCGTCACGGCCCGCCCCCACCGCCGGCTCGCTGCCCGACACCTTCCGC
Source organism: Saccharothrix syringae (assembly GCF_009498035.1). Classification (NCBI taxonomy): domain Bacteria; kingdom Bacillati; phylum Actinomycetota; class Actinomycetes; order Pseudonocardiales; family Pseudonocardiaceae; genus Saccharothrix; species Saccharothrix syringae. The sequence goes on along the minus strand of NZ_CP034550.1, from coordinate 7,751,378 downwards.
TGGTCCTCCAGCGGTCCCCTGATCGGCCCGAAGCCGGACCCGGCGCACGCCAACGTGGCGGTCAAGGACCCGAGCGTGGTCCACCACGACGGCAGGTACCACGTGTTCGCCTCGACCTACACCGACGGCTACAACCTGATGCACACCAGCTTCACCGACTGGTCGCAGGCCCCGTCGGCGCCGCACTCCTACCTGGACCGCAGCGCCATCGGCGCCGGCTACCGGGCCGCCCCGCAGGTGTTCTACTTCGCCCCGCAAAGCCTGTGGTACCTGGTCTACCAGACCGACTCCAACGCCTCGTACTCCACGACCACCGACATCGCCGACCCGATGTCGTGGTCGGCGCCGAAGCACCTCTACGCCGACGGGATGCCGGACATCGTCCGGGACAACATCGGCAACGGCTACTGGGTCGACTTCTGGGTCATCTGCGACTCCGCGAAGTGCTACCTGTTCTCCAGCGACGACAACGGCCACCTCTACCGGTCCGAGACCGCTCTGGCGGACTTCCCCAACGGCTTCGGCAACACCGTCATCGCCATGCGGGACAACGACCGCCACCGGCTGTTCGAGGCGTGCAACATCTACAAGATCGCCGGCGAGCAGCGGTACCTGATGCTCCACGAGGCCATCGGCTCCGACGGCCGTCGCTGGTTCCGCTCCTGGACCGCGCCGGCCATCACCGGCCCGTGGAGCGCCCTGGCCGACAGCGAGTCCAACCCCTTCGCCCGCGCCGACAACGTCACCTTCCCCGACGGCGCCTGGACCCGCGACATCAGCCACGGCGAGGTGGTGCGCACCAACGTCGACCAGACGATGGAGATCGACCCCGGCAAGTTGACCTACCTCTACCAGGGCCTGGACCCCGACGCGAGCGGTGACTACAACCACCTGCCCTGGCGCCTGGGCCTGCTCACCCAGCTCGACCCCACCTGTTGACCCAGTGGCGGGCCGCCGGCGGCGCCCCGCCCTCGCCGAAAGGGGCGACGATGCCCACCAGACCACGCGGACTGCCGCGCCTCGTGGCCGCCGTGGCGGCGGCCGTGGCCCTGTCCACGGCCGTCACCGCGCCGCCCGCGGCCCAGGCCGCGCCCGGCAGCCCCGCCCTGACCCCACCGCTGGGCTGGAACAGCTGGAACAGCTTCGGCTGCGGCATCACCGAGGCCCAGGTCCGCCAGGCCGCGGACGCGATGGTGTCCTCCGGGATGCGCGACGCCGGCTACCAGTACGTGGTGGTCGACGACTGCTGGTTCGACCCGAACCGCGACAGCTCGGGCAACCTGCGCTCGCACCCCACGAAGTTCCCCAGCGGCATGAAGGCGCTGGGCGACTACATCCACGCCCGCGGCCTGAAGTTCGGCATCTACCAGGTGCCCAACGAGAAGACCTGCGCCCAGACCACGGGCGCGCACCCCGGCGCCACCGGCAGCAAGGGGCACGAGGTCCAGGACGCCCGGACGTTCGCCTCGTGGGGCGTGGACTACCTCAAGTACGACTGGTGCTCGGGCGCCGGCACCCGGGACGAGCAGGTGGCGCGGTTCACCATCATGCGCGACGCGCTGCGCGCCACCGGACGCCCGATCGTCTACAGCATCAACCCCAACAGCTTCCACGCGATCACCGGTGACAAGTACGACTGGGGCCAGGTCGCCGACCTCTGGCGCACCACCGAGGACCTGCTGGACATCTGGCAGAACGGCAACGTCAACAGCTACCCCATGGGCGTGGGCAACGTCCTGGACGTCACCGCGCCGCTGGCCGCGCAGAACGGCCCGGGGCACTGGAACGACCCGGACATGCTCGTGGTCGGCCGCCCGGGGCTCAGCCTGACCGAGTCGCGGTCGCACTTCGCGCTGTGGGCGCTGCTGGCCGCGCCGCTGATGGCGGGCAACGACATCCGCACCATGTCCGGTGACGTGAGCGCGATCCTGCGCAACCCGCGGCTGATCGCGGTCAACCAGGACCGGCTGGGCATCGGCGGGCGGCGGGTGCGCGACGACGGCAACACCGAGGTCTTCGCCAAGCCCCTGTCCGACGGCTCGGTGGCCGTGGGCCTGTTCAACCGGGGCAGCGGCACCGCCACCGTCTCCACCACGGCCGCCCAGGTCGGCCTGTCCGGCGGCTCGTTCACCCTGACCGACCTGTGGACCGGCGGCACCACGTCGTCGGGCGGCGCGATCTCGGCGAGCGTGCCCGCGCACGGCGTGGCCGCGTTCCGCGTCTCCGGCGGCAGCCCGCTCGCCGCCACCACCGGCAGGCTGCGCGGCACCGGCTCCGGGCGCTGCCTGGACGTCGACAACGCCTCCACCGCCGCCGGCGCGACCGTGCTGATCTGGGACTGCCACACCGCCGCCAACCAGCTCTGGACCACCTGGGCCGGCGGCGAGGTCCGGGTCTTCGGCGACAAGTGCCTGGACGCCTACAACCAGGGCACCACCAACGGCACCCGGGTGATCACCTGGCCGTGCAACGGCCAGGACAACCAGAAGTGGACCCTCAACTCCGACGGCTCGATCCGCAACACCCGCGCCGGCCTGTGCCTGGACGTCGAGCAGGGCGCGACCGCCAACGGTTCGCGCCTGGTGCTGTGGACCTGCAACGGGCAGGACAACCAGAAGTGGACGCGCGTGTGAGCGACGGCGCGCCCGCGCGACACCTCGTGCGGGCGCACCCCTAGACCCCGAGCGAGCGGGGACCGGGTGCCGCGCGCCGCTACCGCCCTCCGGCGGCGCGCGGCACCCCGCCTTCCCACCCATCCGACGGCAGCCGCTGATGGAGGTAACCGTGCAACGCAGAAGGCGCCTGATCGCCTGGGTTGCGAGCGTGCTGTGCACCCTCGCCCTCGTCCCGGGCACGGCCCAAGCCGACAACCCGATCGTGCAGCACATCTACACCGCCGACCCGGCCCCGCTGGTGCACAACGGCCGGGTGTACCTCTACACCGGCCACGACGAGGACGGCTCGACCTGGTTCACCATGAAGGAGTGGCGGGTCTGGTCGTCGACCGACATGGTCAACTGGACCGACCACGGCTCGCCGATGAACCTGGCCACGTTCTCCTGGGCCAAGCAGGACGCCTGGGCCGGCCAGACCATCTACCGCAACGGCAAGTTCTACTGGTACGTGCCCGTGGTCAACCGGTCCACCAACCGGATGGCCATCGGCGTCGGCGTCTCGGACAGCCCGACCGGCCCGTTCCGCGACGCGCTCGGCCGCCCGCTGGTGGAGAACGGCGAGATCGACCCGTCGGTGTTCATCGACGACGACGGCCAGGCGTACCTGTACTGGGGCAACCCGAACCTGTGGTACGTGCGGCTCAACGCCGACATGATCTCGTTCTCCGGCAGCGCCACGAAGATCCCGCTGACCACCGCGGGGTTCGGCACCCGCACCGGTGACGCGAGCAGGCCGACGCTGTACGAGGAAGCGCCCTGGGTCTACAAGCGCAACGGCCTGTACTACAACGTCTACGCCGCCAAGTGCTGCTCGGAGTTCATCGCCTACTCCACCGCGCCCTCGCCCACGGGGCCGTGGACCTACCGCGGCACCGTCATGCCCACGCAGGGCAGCAGCTTCACCAACCACGCGGGCGTGGTGGACTACAAGGGCAGCTCGTACTTCTTCTACCACAACGGCGCCCTGCCCGGCGGCGGTGGCTTCACCCGCTCGGTGGCGGTGGAGCGGTTCACCTACAACGCCGACGGCAGCATCCCGACGATGAACATGAGCACGGGCGGCCCGCCGCCGGCCGACACGCTCAACCCGTTCGTCCGGCAGGAGGCCGAGACGATCGCCTGGGGCTCGGGCATCGAGACCGAGGTGTCGTCCGAGGGCGGCATGAACATCGGGTTCATCGAGAACGGCGACTACACCAAGGTCCGCAACGTCGCCTTCGGCGGCGGCGCCTCGTCGTTCACCGCCCGCGTCGCCTCCGCCTCCACCGCCGGCGGCACGATCGAGCTGCGCCTGGGCAGCGCCACCGGCACGGTCGTCGGCCGCTGCACCGTGCCCAACACCGGCGGCTGGCAGACGTGGCAGTCGGTGACCTGCCCGGTCAGCGGCGCCACCGGCACGCAGGACCTGTTCCTGCGGTTCACCGGCGGCAGCGGCTACCTGCTCAACGTCAACTGGTGGCAGTTCGCCGCCTGACCACCGCCATCCCAACAGCGGAAGGAGACGCGTGATGAGGCACAGGTCCACACTGGGGGCAGCCGTCGTCGCGGCGTTCCTGGCACTGGCCACGGCGGGCACGGCGTTGAGCGGAGCGCTCGCCGAGCCCGCCACGACCGCCGGTGTCGGCGCCGCCGCCACGACCGCCGGGTGCGGCAAGGCACCCGGGCTGGCGAGCGGCACGCACACCATCCAGAGCGGCGGGCAGAACCGCACCTTCATCCTGAGGGTGCCCGCCAACTACGACAACACCCGGGCGTACCGGCTGATCTTCGCCTTCCACTGGTGGGGCGGCACGGCCAACGAGGTCGCCACGGGCGGGAGCAGCGGCACGTCGTGGGCCTACTACGGCCAGCAGGAGCTGTCGAACAACAGCGCCATCCTGGTCGCGCCGCAGGGCATCGACAACGCGTGGCCCAACAGCGGCGGCCAGGACACCGCGTTCGTCGACGAGATGATCAGGAGGATCGACGCCGCCCTGTGCGTCGACACCAACCTGCGCTTCGCGACCGGCTTCAGCTACGGCGGCGGCATGAGCTACTCGCTCGCGTGCGGCCGGGCGAACGTCTTCCGGGCGGTGGCGGTGTTCTCGGGCGCGCAGCTGAGCGGGTGCGACGGTGGCACGCAGCCCGTGGCGTACCTGGGCATCCACGGCATCGGCGACACGGTGCTCAACATCTCCCAGGGCCGGTCGCTGCGCGACAGGTTCGTCCGCAACAACGGCTGCACGGCCACGAACCCGCGCGAGCCGGCCGCGGGCAGCCTGACGCACGTCGTCACCGCGTACACGGGGTGCCGGGCCGGGTACCCGGTGGTGTGGGCCGCGTTCGACGGCGGGCACACGCCCGGCCCCGTGGACGGGTGCTCCTGCGAGAACGGCGCCCGGACGTGGACCAAGGGCGAGGTCTGGAGGTTCTTCTCGCAGTTCGAGGGCACCCCGGGCGGCACCACGACCACGACGACGACCACCACGAGCACGACCACCACGACGACGACCACCACGACCACGACCACCTCGACCGACCCGGGCGGGCAGTCGTGCCGGGTGACCAACACGATCAACGCCTGGAACAACGGCCTGACGTCGTCGATCACCATCACCAACACCGGTTCGGCGCCGATCTCCGGCTGGTCCCTGGTCTTCACGCTGCCCGGCGGGCAGACGATCACCTCGGGCTGGAACGCGTCGTACTCCCCGACGTCCGGCCAGGTGACGGCGAGGAACGTCTCCTACAACGCCGACATCGCCCCGAACGCGTCGGTGGCCATCGGCTTCCAGGCCGGTCACACGGGTGACGCGGGCAAGCCGACCTCGTTCGCGCTCAACGGCGCGGCGTGCGCCCTCGCCTGAACTCGTCAGAGGAGCTTCGATGAAGAGGAACAAGCAGGTCGCGGCCGCGACCGCGCTGTCGGGCGCGCTCGTGGCCGCGGCCCTGGCGCTGGCCGGTGGCACGGCCGCCCAGGCGGCTGATTCGCCGTTCTACGCCGATCCGTCGAGTTCGGCGGCGCGGTGGGTGGCGCAGAACCCGGGCGACTCGCGGGCGGGGGTGATCCGGGACCGGATCGCGTCGGTGCCGCAGGCGCGGTGGTTCACCACGACCAACACCTCGTCGGTGCGGGCGGAGGTCAGCGCGTTCGTGGGTGCGGCGGCGTCGGCGGGCAAGATCCCGATCCTGGTGGTCTACAACATCCCCAACCGGGACTGCGGCGGGGCCAGCGGCGGTGGCGCGCCCTCGCACTCGGCCTACCGGGCGTGGGTGGACGAGGTCGCGGCCGGGCTGGCCGGCCGTCCGGCGTCGATCGTGCTGGAACCCGACGTGCTGCCGATCATGTCCAACTGCCAGGACGCCAACCAGCAGGCCGAGACCCGGGCGTCGATGGCGTACGCGGGCAAGCGGCTCAAGGCCGGGTCGTCGCAGGCGAGGGTGTACTACGACATCGGCAACTCCGCCTGGCTGACCCCGTCCGAGGCGGCCAACCGGCTGCGCGCCGCCGACATCTCCAACAGCGCCGACGGCATCGCCTCCAACGTGTCGAACTACCGCTGGACCTCCGACGAGGTCAACTACGTCAAGAACATCCTCAACGCGGTGGGCGACTCCCGGCTCAAGGCCGTGATCGACACCAGCCGCAACGGCAAGGGCCCGCTGGGCGAGGAGTGGTGCGACCCGGCCGGCCGGGCCATCGGCACGCCGAGCACGACCACCACCGGCGACTCCCGCATCGACGCCTTCCTGTGGGTCAAGCTGCCCGGCGAGGCCGACGGCTGCATCGCCCAGGCCGGCCAGTTCGTGCCCCAACGCGCCTACGACCTGGCCATCGCCGCCGGCCCGATCACCACCACCAGCACCACCACCTCGACCACCACCACGGGCAACAACCCCGGTGGCGGCTGCGCGGTGACCCACCGGGTGGTCAGCCAGTGGTCGGGCGGGTACACCGGCGAGGTCGTGATCACGAACCGGGGTGCGGCGATCAGCAGCTGGACCCTCACGTTCTCGGCACCGGGCGTGACCGTCGTGCAGGGGTGGAACGGGACGTGGACCGACACGGGCGACACCGTGCGCGTCACCAACACGTCCTGGAACGGCTCGCTCGCCACGGGTGGCACCGCCACCATCGGGTACAACGCGAGCTACAGCGGGGCGACGCCGCCGTTCTCGTCACCGGTGCTGAACGGCACCGCGTGCTCCTGACGCGGCAGCGGACCCCGGAGGTCCCCCGCCCGGCGACTGCCCTCGCCGGGTGGGGGGCCGCCACCCCGCGGGAGCGCCCGTGAGGGACGACGCGGGCGTGTCCGCCTACCCGTTCGACCTCTCCGAGGTCCGGCTGACCTCGGGCCGGTGGCTGGACAACCAGGACCGGACGCTGTCCTACCTGCGGTTCGTCGACGTCGACCGGTTGCTCTACAACTTCCGCGCCAACCACCGGCTGCCCACCGGCGGCGCGGCGCCGCTGGGCGGCTGGGAGGCGCCGGACTTCCCGTTCCGCACGCACAGCCAGGGCCACTTCCTCACCGCCTGGGCGCAGGCGTGGGCGGTGCTGGGCGACACCACGTGCCGCGACAAGGCCAACCACCTGGTCGCGGAACTGGCCAAGTGCCAGGCCAACAACGGCGCGGCCGGCTTCAACACCGGCTACCTGTCCGGCTTCCCGGAGTCGGACCTCGACGCGCTGGAGGCGGGCTCGCCCAGGGCGGTGTCGTACTACGCGCTGCACAAGACCCTGGCCGGCCTGCTGGACGTGTGGCGCCACATCGGCGGCACGCAGGCCCGGGACGTGCTGCTGGGCCTGGCCGGCTGGGTGGACCGGCGCACCGCGCGGCTGTCCTACAACCGGATGCAGGCCGTGCTGGGCACGGAGTTCGGCGGCATGAACGCGGTGCTCGCGGACCTGTACCAGCGGACCGGCGACCCCCGGTGGCTGGTCGCGGCGCAGCGGTTCGACCACGCGGACGCGTTCACGCCCCTGGCGGCGGGCCACGACCGGCTCGACGGCCTGCACGCCAACACGCAGGTGCCGAAGTGGGTCGGCGCGGTGCGGGAGTACAAGGCCACCGGCACGCCCCGGTACCGCAACATCGCGGTCAACGCCTGGAACTTCACCGTCGGCGCGCACACCTACGTGATCGGCGGCAACAGCCAGGCCGAGCACTTCCGCGCGCCCAACGCCATCGCCGCGCACCTCGACACCGACACGGCCGAGGCGTGCAACACCCACAACATGCTCAAGCTGACCCGCGAGCTGTGGCTGCTCGACCCCGACCGGGTGGACTACTTCGACTACTACGAGCGGGCCCTGCTCAACCACCTCATCGGCCAGCAGGACCCGTCCGACGAGCACGGGCGCGTCTGCTACTTCACCGGCCTGAACCCCGGCCACCGGCGCGGCGACACCGGCCCCGCGTGGGGCGGCGGCAACTGGAGCACCGACTACGGCTCGTTCTGGTGCTGCCAGGGCACGGCGCTGGAGACCAACACCAAGCTGGCCGACTCGATCTACTTCCACAACGGCACCACGCTGGTGGTCAACCTCTACGCGTCCTCGGTGCTGACGTGGTCCTCCCGCGACATCACGGTCACCCAGACCACCACCTACCCGGCGAGCGACACCACCACCCTGACGGTCACCGGTGGCGTCGGCGGGACGTGGACGATGAAGTTCCGCATCCCGACGTGGGCCAACGGCGCGCGGGTCAGCGTCAACGGGGTGCCCCGGGACGTCACCGCCGCACCCGGCACCTACGCCTGCCTGACCCGGGCGTGGTCGTCCGGCGACGTGGTCACGCTCCGGCTGCCCATGCGCGTGGTGGTCCAGCCCGCCAACGACGACCCGGGCGTCGTCGCCGTGACCTACGGGCCGGTGGTGCTCGCGGGCGACTACGGCGACACCGCCCTGTCGGCGCCACCGTCGCTGGACACCGGCTCCATCACCCGCACCGGCACGTCGCCCCTGGCGTTCACCGCCCGCGCCGACGGCGCGACCGTGGACCTCCGGCCGTTCCACGACGCCCACGGCTTCAACTACACCGTCTACTGGCGCACCGGCGGCTCGTGGGGAACCGGGAGTTGACGTTGGCAGTTCGGCAGGACCGGTATTCCACCGGGGCCGGACTGCGCGCACCGGGAGCTAAAAGTTCGGCCCCACTTTTTAGCTCCAACCCGGGAGGGGCTGCGAAACAGTTTCGCCGCCCGTCGGCAAAGCCCGCACCAGAGAGTTCTTGACGAAAGTTGTGACTCAGCTTACGGTCGTGAACGCTAACAATCGGGATTCGTAACGAAAATTTTCGATTGCTCAACGAGGCTGTGCGCCGCGCGCCTCGGACAACTTGGAGAAACGCCGTGACCCTCCGCTCGCATTTGCTGCCCGCCGTCGCAGCACTCGCCCTGGTCGCCGCCGCCTGCACGCCCGGTGGGGGCGGCGGCGGTGGGGGCGGTGACGGCAAGTCCTTCGAGTTCTGGTCCTTCGCCGCGATCAACCAGAAGGCGTCCGTCGACGCCTACAAGCAGAAGCACCCGGACATCGACATCAAGCTGACCGAGGTGGGCACCTCCACGGAGACCGCGCAGGCGCTGACCACGGCGCTGGCCGGCGGCAAGGTGCCGGACCTGGTGCTGATCCAGGGCGACAACCTGCCGAAGTTCGTGGAGCAGCCGCAGAACTTCGTCGACCTGCGGACGCTGGGCGCCGACGACATCAAGGGCGACTACCTGGACTGGGTGATGACGCAGAGCATCGCCAAGGACGGCGAGGTGCTGGGCATCCCCACCGACGTGGGCGGCATGGCCGTGGCCTACCGGACCGACCTGTTCGCCGCCGCGGGCCTGCCCACCGACCCGGAGGCCGTCAGCGCGCTGTGGCCGACGTGGGACGCGTTCATCGAGACCGGGAAGCGCTACAAGCAGGCCACCGGCAAGGCGTTCACCGACAACGCCGCGACCAGCGTGTTCTACCAGGCGGTCAACCAGGTCTCGGCGAAGTACTACGACAAGGACCGCAAGCTGGTCTACGACAGCAACCCCGAGGTGAAGGCGGCGTTCGACCTCGGCATCAAGGCGGCCACCGCGGGGATCACCGCCGGGCAGTCGTCGTTCGAGAGCGCCTGGAGCGCCGGCATGGCGCAGGGCCAGTACGCGGCCGTGTCCGCGCCGTCGTGGATGCTCAACACCATCCGCAGCACCGCGCCCGACACCAACGGCAAGTGGAACATCGCGAAGATCCCCGGCGGCGCCGGCAACTGGGGCGGCAGCTACCTGGCCATCCCCAAGCGCGCGAAGAACCCCCAGGCGGCCTGGGACTACATCAAGGAGATGCAGTCGCCGGCGGGACAGCTGGAGCACTTCGGCCGGTCCGGCGCCCTGCCGTCGACGCCCTCGGTCTACCAGGACGCCAAGCTCGCCGAGTCCAAGGACCCGTTCTTCTCCAACGCGCCCACCGGCAAGATCTACACCGACGCGCTGCTGGAGCTGAAGCCGTTCTACATCGGCCCCGACAGCGCGACCATCGGCCAGGAGTTCCTGAACTCCATCACCAACGTCGAGCAGAGCGGCGGCAACCCGGCCACGGCGTGGGACGACGCGGTGCGCAACATCAAGACCGCCATCGGCAAGTGAGCACCGTGGCCGCCCCGCTCACCCTGGAGCGCCCGGCCGCGCCACCCCCCACCCCCGGGGTGACCCGGGGGTGGGGGGAGCGCCTGTCGGCGTACGCCTACATCGCCCCGTTCTTCGTCATCTTCGCGGTGTTCGGGCTGTTCCCGTTCGCCTTCACCTTCTACGTCGCGCTGTTCGACTGGAACCCCATCGGGGACCAGGTGTTCATCGGCGCGGACAACTTCACCCGCATGCTCGGCGACCCGCGGTTCTGGAACGCCGCGGGCAACACGGTGAGCATCTGGGCGCTGTCCACGGTCCCGCAGCTGCTGCTGGCCCTGGTGCTGGCGCACGTGCTCAACCACGCCCGGCTGCGGTTCGCGCTGTTCTTCCGCATGTCGATGCTGGTGCCCTACATCACCTCGGTGGCGGCCACCGCGATCGTGTTCGCGCAGCTGTTCGACCGCGACTACGGGCTGCTGAACTGGCTGCTGGGCCTGGTCGGGGTGGCACCGGTCGACTTCGTCCAGTCCACCTGGGGCAGCCACGTGCTGATCGCCACGATGGTGACGTGGCGGTGGTTCGGCTACACCACGCTGCTCTACCTCGCCTCGCTCCAGGCGGTGCCCCGCGCGGTCTACGAGGCGGCGGCCATCGACGGCGCGGGCGCGTGGCAGCAGTTCCGCCACATCACCGTGCCGTCGCTGCGGCCGGTGATCATCTTCACCGTGGTGACCTCCACCATCGGCGGGTTGCAGATCTTCACCGAACCGCTGCTGATCGCCACCGGCGCGCCGCTGACGTGCGGCGCGGTGCGGCAGTGCCAGACGCTGACGCTGTTCCTCTACGAGCAGGGCTTCGGCGAGTTCGCGTTCGGCTACGGCTCGGCGATCGGCGTGGCGCTGTTCGTGATGATCGTGGTCATCGCCGCGATCAACTACCTGCTGTCCGCGCGGATCAGGGCGGACCGATGACGGCCCCCGCGAAGGACGGACCGATGACGGCACCCGCGACGCGCGGCCGGCGTCCCGGCCGGGTCCGCTGGTGGACCTACCTGCTGCTGACCGCCGCGACGGTGGCCTGCCTGTTCCCGCTGTACTGGATGTTCATCGTGGCCACCACGGACACGGCGACGGCGACCCGGATGCCGCCCGAGGTGGTGCCGGGTGGGAACTTCTTCCACCTGCTGGGCCTGGTGCTGGAGACGGTGCCGTTCATCCAGGCGCTGCTCAACAGCCTGGTCGTGGCCACGGCCATCGGCGTGGGCCAGGCGGTGCTGTGCGCGCTGGCCGGGTTCGCCTTCGCCAAGCTGAGCTTCCCCGGCCGCAACGCCCTGTTCCTGGTCGTCGTGCTGACCATGACCGTGCCCACCCAGCTCTCGGTCATCCCGCAGTACATGATCATGTCGACGCTGGGCTGGGTCGACACCCTCCAGGCCCTGGTGGTGCCCGGCCTGGCCAGCGCGTTCGGCATCTTCTGGATGCGGCAGCACATCACGGCCACGATCAGCGACGAGCTGGTGCAGGCCGCCACGATCGACGGCGCGAACACGTGGCAGGTGTTCTGGCGCATCGCGTTCCCGATCGTGCGGCCGGCCGCGTTCGTGCTGGGCCTGTTCGGGTTCGTGACCGCGTGGAACGACTTCCTGTGGCCGTTCATCGTGCTCAAGTCCCCGGAGCGCTACACCGCCCAGATCGCCATCAAGGCGCTCCAGAACAGCTACGACGTCGACCTGGGCCTGGCCATGTCCGGCTCGTTCCTGGCCACGATCCCGCTGGTCGTCCTGTTCGTCCTCGTCGGCCGCCGCATGGTCGCCGGGATCCTCGACGGCGCCTTCAAGGGCTGAAGCCCTCGCACAACAAGGGAAACCATGACGTCATCGACCCCCGACACGCCGTTGTTCGACAACCCCGTCATCCCCGGGTTCCACCCCGACCCCAGCGCGTGCCGGGTCGGCGAGGACTACTACCTGGTGTGCTCCAGCTTCGAGTACTTCCCGGGCGTGCCGATCTTCCACAGCCGGGACCTGGTGCACTGGCGGCAGATCGGCAACGTCCTGGACCGGCCCTCGCAGCTGCCCCTGCCCGCCGACGCGATGGCGTCCGACGGCATCTACGCGCCCACGATCCGGCACCACGACGGCCGGTTCTGGATGATCACCACGAACGTGTCCAGCGGCGGCAACTTCGTGGTCAGCGCCGAGCGCCCCGAGGGCCCCTGGTCGGACCCGGTGTGGCTGGACCTGCCCGGCATCGACCCCGACCTGGTGTGGGACGAGGACGGCAACTGCTGGTCCGCGTTCGCGGGCGCCAGCGGGCCCAGCTTCCACGGCGTGCAGGTCGCCCGCGTCGACCCGGCGGCCGGGAAGGTGCTGGAGGGGCCGTTCCCCGCCTGGGCCGGTACCGGGTTGCAGTGGCCGGAGGCGCCGCACCTGTACCGCGTCGGGGACTGGTGGTACCTGCTGATCGCCGAGGGCGGCACCGAGCGCGGCCACACCGTGGCCATCGCGCGGGCCCGCTCGCCGCGCGGCCCGTGGGAGGGCGCGCCGCACAACCCGATCCTGACCCACCGCGGCACCAACCGCCCGATCCAGAGCACCGGCCACGCCGACCTGGTCACCACCCCGGACGGCCAGTGGTGGATGGTCCTGCTCGCCACCCGCCCGCGCGGCTACAGCCCCAACTTCCACGTGCTGGGCCGCGAGACCTTCCTGACCCCCGTGCGCTGGGAGGACGGCTGGCCGCACGTCGACCCCGTCAACCTGCGGGAACGGGCGCCGAGCGGCTGGCACCCGGTCGAGGCGGACCCGGCGCGCGACGACTTCGACGCACCCGACCTCGCACCCGCCTGGATCTCGCCGCGGTCGCGCCCGGACGGCTCGTGGTCGCTGACCGAGCGCCCGGGGTGGCTGGCCCTGCACGCCACCGGGTCCACCCTGGACCGGCCGGGCGCCACCCTCGTCGGCCGGCGCCAGCGGTACCCGGAGAGCCGCACCGCCGTCCTGCTGGACCCCGGCTCCGGCCGCGCCGGCCTGTCGGTGCGCCTCGACGAGGCCCACCACTACGACCTGGAGGTCGCGGACGGGCAGGTCAGCGTCATCGCCCGCATCGGGCCGCTGCGCCAGACCACGGCCACGCGCCCGGTGCCGCCGGGCCCGGTGACCCTCGCGATCACCACCCACTGGACCCGGCAGCTCCCGCAGGCCGAGGACGAGCCGACGGGGCTGCACGTCGCCGCGCCCGACTACCTCGTCTTCCACGTCGGCGACGAGCCGCTGGCCGAGCTGGACGGCAGGTACCTGTCCACGGAGGTCGCCACCGGCTTCACCGGTCGGGTGATCGGCCTGTACGCCACCGCCGGCACCGCGTGGTTCGACTGGTTCGAGCACACCCCGCTAAACATTCCGGGGAATTCTTGAGCCCAGCGGAGCGCTTGAATTGGTGATTGGCGCCACAGGGTGCACCGTGAGTGTAGTTTCGCATCTTTTCGATACTTTTGGCTTTGCCCGGAAGCTCCTCCGGGGCTTGATCCGGTGATATGTCCCGGTTAATACTGTTGATGGTTCCAGGCCGCACACCCGCGCTTTCGCGGGTGCTCCTCAGAAAGCACTGAAAATGACGCTGACAGTGAAGTCGGTATCACGGGTCGCCCTGGTGTCGACCCTGGTGGCCGCCGCCGCGGGTGCCGCCGTCCTGGTGGCGACCCCCGCCAGTGGCGCCGCCTCCACGCTCGCCGCGGCGGCGCAGCAGAGCGGGCGCTACTTCGGCACGGCGGTCGCGGCGAACAAGCTGGGCGACTCGACCTACGTGGGCATCCTCAACCGTGAGTTCGACATGGTCACGGCTGAGAACGAGATGAAGATGGACGCCACGGAGCCGAACCAGAACCAGTTCTCGTTCAGCAACGGTGACCGGATCGTCAACCACGCCCGCAACCAGGGCAAGCGGGTGCGCGGGCACGCGTTGGCGTGGCACTCGCAGCAGCCGGGCTGGATGCAGAACATGTCCGGCACGGCGTTGCGCAACGCGATGCTCAACCACGTCACCCAGGTCGCCACCTACTACAAGGGCAAGATCTACGCCTGGGACGTGGTCAACGAGGCGTACGCCGACGGCAGCTCCGGCGGTCGGCGTGACTCGAACCTCCAGCGCACGGGCAACGACTGGATCGAGGCGGCGTTCCGGGCGGCGCGGGCGGCCGACCCGAACGCGAAGCTGTGCTACAACGACTACAACACCGACAACTGGTCGCACGCCAAGACCCAGGGTGTGTACCGGATGGTGCAGGACTTCAAGTCGCGTGGCGTGCCGATCGACTGTGTCGGGTTCCAGGCGCACTTCAACAGCGGCAACCCGGTGCCGTCGAACTACCACACCACGCTGCAGAACTTCGCCGCGCTGGGTGTGGACGTGCAGATCACCGAGCTGGACATCGAGGGTTCGGGTTCGAGCCAGGCCCAGCAGTACCAGGGCGTGGTCCAGGCGTGCCTGGCGGTCGCGCGCTGCACCGGTATCACCGTGTGGGGCATCCGCGACAGCGACTCGTGGCGTTCCTCGGGCACCCCGCTGCTGTTCGACGGCTCGGGCAACAAGAAGGCCGCCTACACCTCGGTCCTCAACGCCCTGAACAGCGCCTCGGGCACCAACCCGACCACCACCAGCCAGACCAGCCCGACCGGTCCGACCACCACCTCGTCCAACCCCGACCCCGGCGGCTGCACCGCGACCTACGCCGAGGGCCAGAAGTGGAGCGACCGCTTCAACGGCCAGGTCACCGTCTCCGGCACCAACAACTGGGTCGTCACGGTCACCGTCAGCTCTCCGCAGCGGATCATCGCCACCTGGAACACCAGCCCGACCTGGGACTCCAGCGGCAACGTGATGACCGCACGCCCCAACGGCAACGGCAACACCTTCGGCTTCACCATCCAGCACGGGGGCAACTGGAGCTGGCCCAGCCTGACCTGCCGGGTCGGCTGAGCCACCGCACGTCCGACGGGAGGGTCCGGGTTCCCCGGGCCCTCCCGTTTCGCGTGGGTTCACCGCCGAACCCGGGGGTAACCGGGGTGGGTGAGCACACCGGAGCCCGACCCCGTGACCGCGGCCGACGAGGAGGCCGAACCCGACTTCGCCGACGAGCACGCCCGGCCGAGCGCCGCCGACGAGCAGTCCGGCACGGCCGACACGCGGCCGGACGAGTCGACGCCCGCGGGCGAGGGCGGGATGGACCCGACCCGGGCGTGAGCCGGGTCGCCCCGCCGGCGGGAACACCCGGTCGTGCCGGTTCGTCCAACGAGGTGAGGGCATCTCGCCACGAGTCTTCAACGGAGGTGACAGCGGTGATCAACTCAACCGCCTCACTGGGGCAGCGGGGCCCGATCGGGGTGCCGGTGCCGCCCACCGGGTGGCCGATCGGCTCGTACGCCACCTACGCCGAGGCGCAGCGCGCGGTGGACCACCTGGCCGACAGCGAGTTCCCCGTCCAGGACGTCACGATCGTCGGCGTGCAGCCCATGGTCGTCGAGCGCGTCACGGCCCGGCTGACCTGGGGCCGGGTGCTGGCCGGCGGCGCCACCTCGGGCGCCTGGTTCGGCCTGTTCGTCGGCCTGCTGCTCGGCGTGTTCAGCACCGGGCCGCTGCTGTCGCCGCTGCTGACGGGCCTGGTCACGGGTGTGCTCTTCGGCCTGGTCACGGCGGCGGTCGGGTACGCGTCGCTGCGCGGCAGGCGCGACTTCGCCTCGACCACGCAGCTCGTGGCCACCCGCTACGACGTGCTGTGCGAGCCCCGGACCGCCGAGAAGGGGCGCGACCTGCTGGGCAGGCTGGCGTTCGCGGGGCCGGCGAACCGCTGAGCGGGGCCCGCGGGCACGTGGTACTGCTGGGGCATGACCCCCCACCTCGACGTGCCGGCCGTGCTGGAGCAGTTGACGCGCGAGGAGAAGGTCGGCCTGCTCGACGGCTCCGACTTCTGGCGCACCCGGGCCGTGGAGCGCCTGGGCGTCGGGCGGGTCGTGCTCTCCGACGGGCCGCACGGCCTGCGCAGCCAACCCGAGGACGCCGACCACCTCGGCCTGCTCGGCGCGACCCCGTCGACCGCCTACCCGGTCGCCGCGGCCACCGCCTGCTCGTGGGACGTCGACCTGCTGCGGCGGATCGGCGCCGCGCTGGGGCGGGAGGCGCGGGCGCTCGGCGTGTCGGTCGTGCTCGGGCCGGGCGTGAACATGAAGCGCTCGCCGCTGTGCGGGCGGAACTTCGAGTACTTCTCCGAGGACCCGCTGCTGGCCGGTGAGCTGGGCGTGGCCGTGGTGGAGGGCGTGCAGGGCCAGGGCGTCGGCACGTCGGTCAAGCACTTCGCCGCCAACAACCAGGAGACCGCGCGCATGTCGGTGTCCGCCGAGGTGGACGAGCGGACGTTGCGCGAGGTCTACCTGCCCGCCTTCGAGCGCGTGGTGACCCGCGCGCGGCCGTGGACGGTCATGTGCTCCTACAACCGGGTCAACGGGGAGTTCGCCTCCCAGCACCGGTGGCTGCTCACCGGGGTGCTGCGCGACGAGTGGGGCTTCGACGGGTGCGTGGTCTCCGACTGGGGCGCGGTTTACGACCGGGTCAGGGCGCTGGCCGCCGGGCTGGACCTGGAGATGCCCTCGTCGGGCGGGACCGGCCGGGACGCCCTGCTGGCCGCGCTCGACGCCGGCGCGCTCGACGAGGCCGAGGTGGACCGCGCCGCGGCACGCGTGCTGGAGCTCGTCGCCAAGGCTCGACCGGCGGCGGGCGCCACCTACGACGAGGACGCGCACCACGCCCTGGCCCGGGAGGCCGCGGCCGAGTCCGCGGTGCTGCTGAAGAACGACGGCGCGCTGCCGCTCGACCCCGACGGCGGCCCGCTCGCGGTCGTCGGCGAGTTCGCCCGCACGCCGCGCTTCCAGGGCGGCGGTTCGTCCCGGGTGACCGCGACCCGGGTGGAGGACGCCCTGACCGCGCTGCGCCGGACCGCGCGGCGCGAGATCCGGTTCGCGCCCGGCTTCACCCTCGACGGTTCCGGCGACGCCGGAGCGCTGCTGGCCGAGGCGGTGGAGGCCGCGCGGGGCGTCGTGGCCGCGGTGTTCCTGGGGCTGCCGGACTCGGGGGAGTCCGAGGGCTACGACCGCACCCACCTGCGCCTGCCCGGGGAGCAGGTCGCCGTGCTGGAGGCGGTGGCGGCCGTCGCGGAGCGGGTGGTCGTGGTGCTGTCCAACGGCTCGGTGGTCGAGGTCGAGCCGTGGCAGCGGCACGCCGACGCCCTGCTGGAGGCGTGGTTGCCCGGTCAGGCCGGCGGCGCCGCCGTCGCGGACCTGCTGCTGGGGGTGGTCACCCCGTCCGGGAAGCTCGCCGAGACGATCCCGGTCGCCCTGGAGCACAACCCGACGATCGGCAACTTCCCGGGCGAGCACGACGTGGTCCGCTACGGCGAGGGCCTGCTCATCGGCTACCGCTGGTACGACGCCCACGGGCTGCCGGTCGCGTACCCGTTCGGGCACGGGCTGTCCTACACCCGGTTCGACTACCGGGACCTGGAGGTGGAGGTCGACGGGAGCGGCGCGCGGGTGTCGGTGGTGGTGACCAACGCGGGCGACCGGCGCGGCAAGGAGGTCGTGCAGGTCTACGTGTCGGACGACGAGGCGAGCGTGTTCCGGCCGGAGCGGGAGCTGAGGGCGTTCGCCAAGGTCGACCTGGCGCCGGGGGAGTCGACCAGGGTGGTCCTGCCGCTCGATTCGCGGGCCTTCGCGTTCTGGCACACCGGGGTGGGGCGCTGGGTGGTCGAGCCCGGTGGGTTCACCGTGCTGGTGGGCGCGTCGTCGCGGGACATCCGGTGCCGCGCCGGGGTGCGGTTGGCCGGTGAGCGGATCGTCCCGCCCCTGTCGGCCGACTCGACGGCCGAGCAGTGGCTGGCCCACCCGTGGGCGGCCTCGCGGCTGCGGGGAGTGGTTGCCGGGACCGGGATGGAGGGCATGCTCGACGACCCGGAGGCGGGGCGGATGGTGCGGGCCATCCCGATGCGGCGGTTGGCCCGGTTCCCGGGGTCGCCGCTGGACGAGCGGTGGTTGGCGGAGACGGCGGAGGCGGCCAACCGGAGTTGAGCGGGGGCGGCCGGGCGGCCGGGTCGATCGGCCCCGCCGCTCTCGGCGCTTCGGCTCCTCTCGGCGCTTCGGCCCTCGGTACCGCCTTCTTCGACCTCGCCCTCTTCGACCTCGCCCTCTTCGACCCCGCCCTCTTCGACCCCGCCCTCTTCGACCCCGCCGCCCTCGTCCACCGCTGTCGAGCTACCGCTTCCGGGCCCGATAAGCGGCCACCGCGAGCCGGTTGCCGCAGGTGGTGCTGCAGTAGCGGCGCGAGCGGTTGCGCGACAGGTCCAGCACGATGCCGTCGCAGGTCTCGTCGGCGCACACCGACAGCCTGCTCATCTCGTCGGCCCGGATGACGTCGATCATCGCCATGGCCGTCTCGGCGGCGATCCGGTCGGCGAACGGCGTGTCGGGGTGCACCACGTGGATGTGGTAGTCGAGCCCGTCGTGCCGGACGAGCCTGGGCACCGCCCGGTAGGCCGCCAGGGTCTCGTTGACCAGCTCGACCGCCGTGTCGCGGTCGCTGGTCAGCAGGCGGCGCAGCGGGGCCCGCAGGGCGCGGACCGCGTCCAGCTCGCCGGTGTCGTGCGTGCGCGAGCCGGTGTAGCGGTGCCTGGCGTAGAACGCGTCGAGCTGCGCCGGGTCGGTCATCGTGTCCGGTTCCACCGCCGTGTTCACCAGCTCGACCGCGGCCAGCAGGGAGGCGGTCGTGTCATGGGTGAAAAGCACGTTGACAGGTTACCGGGTCGGTCCATAGCGTCATGAGCCATGGCGGCGATGACGCATGACACACGCACGAACACGCAGTGGGGCACCGGGCTGGGGCTGGCGGTCCTCTCCGCCTCGGCGTTCGGCCTGTCCGGGCCGCTGGGCCGCGGCCTGATGGAGACCGGCTGGTCGGCCGCCGCGGCGGTGGCGGCCCGGGTGCTGCTGGCCGGGCTGGTCCTGGCGCCCTTCGCGGTCCTCCAGCTGCGCGGCCGCACCCACCTGCTGCGCCGCAACGCGGGCGTCGTCGTCGGGTACGGCCTGGTCGCGGTCGCCGGGTGCCAGCTCGCCTTCTTCAACGCGGTGGCGCGCATGGAGGTCGGCGTGGCGCTGCTCGTCGAGTACACCGCCCCGGTGGCCGTGGTGGGGTGGCTCTGGCTGCGGCACCACCAGCGCCCCGGCCGGCTCACCGTCCTCGGCGCGCTGCTGGCCGTCGTCGGCCTGCTGCTGGTGCTGGACCTGCTCTCCGGCGCGCGGGCCAACGTCGCGGGCATCCTGTGGGCCCTGGGCGCCATGGTCGGCGCGGCCGCGTACTTCGTGCTCTCGGCGCGCGAGGAGGACGGCCTGCCCGGCACCGCGCTGGCCTCCGGCGGCCTGCTGCTCGGCGGCCTGGTCCTGCTGCTGGCCGGTGCGGTCGGCCTGGTCCCGTTCACCGCGAGCACCGCCCCCGCGGCGTTCGACGGGTTCACCGCGCCCTGGTGGGTGCCGGTCGTGCTGCTCGGCGTGGTGACCGCCGCCCTCGGCTACGCCACCGGCATCGCCGCGATCCGCAGGCTGGGCGCCCGCCTGGCGTCGTTCGTGGCGCTCACCGAGGTGCTGGCCGCGCTGGTGTTCGCCTGGCTGCTGCTCGGCGAGGCGCCGCGGCCGGTGCAGCTGCTCGGCGGCGTGCTCACCCTGCTCGGCGTGGTGGTCGTCCGCCTCGGCGAGCGCCGGCCGTGACCCGGCCGCGGTGGCAGGCGACCCGGTCGTGCCCGCCCGCGACCGGGCGCGGTCACCGGCGGGCCAGGAACTCCTCGAACAGCTCCGGCAGGTAGACCAGGACCAGCTCGATCGTGCCGATCACCCCGCCCACCGGGTCGAACCCGGCGTACGCGAAGGCGATCTGCGAGCCCTTGTAGCCGGGTGCGGACTCGCGCACGTCGGTGAACCAGTCCAGGAACGGCACCCGGCGCGGCGCCAGGTCCGGGTGCACCAGCAGGCCGTAGACCAGCAGCAGGTCCAGCACGACCGGCCGGTTGCGCAGCGTCCAGCGGTAGAACTCGGAGAACAGGAAGAACCGGCGCTCCACCCCGGTGGGCCGCAGGCCGTGGACCTGCTCGGCGAGCCGGACGCCGTGGTCGGTGGAGGACTGCTCGGCCTCGGCCCACGCCCGGTCGTGCGCGTGGCGCGCGGTCAGCTCGCCCCGGTGCAACCTGGTCAGGTAGCTCGCCCAGCGCGCCGAACCCGGGTTGCCGAACCCGTCCGCGGACCGGCCGAGCGCGATGGCCACCCCGCGCTCGATCCCCTCCAGGATGGCCGCGTCCACGTGCGAGACCCAGGTGCCGGGCGCGCCCAGGTCGCGGTCGCGGAAGAACGCGATGACGCCCTCGATGTTGCGCCACCGGTCGGACGCGCCCAGCGCGGCGGCGGGCCCGCGTTGCAGCGCGCGCAGGAACTCCAGCCGCTCGTCCGTGGTCATCCGGTCGATCTCGGCCGCGGTGCAGTCCAGCTCGGCCGCGCACCGCAGGTGCGCCGAGGTGTGCGCCGCCGCCGGGGTGGGCGCCACCAGACCGACGACGAGCGCGAGGACGACGAGCCACGCCAACCGCTTCACACTCGGAAACCTAACTCGTTCGAGTGGTCGTTCCGACCCAAACCACTCGACCGGCGGAGTCCGCCCCACCTGGTATGGGGAACGCCCGGCACCCGGTCCCGCGCGGTGGACCCGGGATCGCGGGACCGGGGCGAGCCGGGAGGACCCGCGCGGTGGACCCGGGATCGCGGAACCGGGTCGGGCCGGGAGGACCCGCGCGCACGCCCACCGTCGCCGCCGGCGCGCCGGAGCTCCACCCCCGCCCGGCTGCCGCGAGTCCGGCTGCCGCGAGTCCGGCTGCCGCGAGTCCGACTGCCCCGACCCCGGTCGACGCCCGCCCGATCCCCGAGGGCACGCGTCGACCGGGACCTCACCGGTCCACCCGGTCCGGCGGCAGCGCGTCCCCGATCAGCGCCAGGTTCTGGATCGCGGCCAGCCCGTACTGCGCCGACGCGTTGGTCGACACGAACACCGCCTCGTCCACCGGCCGCAGCGCGTCCGCCCCGCCCACGCGCGTCGACCGCCACGGCAGCCCCGGCCCGTACCCGTCCTGGCCCGCGAAGAACTCGTCCCACGCCCGCCGCGCCAGCGCCGCGTCCCCGGTGCGGGCCGCCGCGTACGCGGTCAGCCGGGAGTGCATCTGGCGGAACCCGAGGTCCCACGAGCCGCCGACCTCGGCCTGCTGCTCCTCCCGCGTGGCGCCGTAGAGGCGGCAGTACTGCACCCACGCCCGCTCGAACCCGGGCACGTCCAGCGCGTCCACCAGCTCGGCGCAGATCTCGGCCAGGCCGAACACCGCGGACAGGTGCGACACGCTCACCTGCACCCGGTCGGTGGCGAACCGACCCGTCCCCAGGTCGTACAGCGCCTCGCCGGTGACGAACCCGTTCCGCAGCCGCGCGATGTCCTCCACCGTGCCCAGCAGCTTCTGCCGCGCGACCGGGTCGCCGCCGCGCTCCCACTCGGTGAACCACGCCGCGGCCAGCGCGCCCCAGTCGGTGCCCAGGCCGACGGCCAGTGCGCGCGGATCGGGCTCGTAGGGCTCGGTGCGGACCTTGCGCAGCGGGTCCAGGGCGAGGAACGTCCGGTCGGCGTCCACCAGGTCCCGCATCAGGTCGCCGACCCGCTCGTCGGCGGTGAGGAAGTAGTGGAACCGCCGGTTCGCCGCGGTGCTGATGCGCAGCTGCTTGGCGCTGCACCCCCAGTGCAGCACGTTGTGCCTGCTGCCCAGGTCCCGCCACGGCCCCGCGTGGTAGACGTCGACCTCGCCCGTGTGCCGGGTCATCGCCTCGGCCATCCGGAACACGTCGGCCCGGCCGCTGCGCAGGTAGGCGTACCAGAGCCAGAGGTCGGTGGACAGCTCCGAGTTGTCCCACGCGTAGCCGCCCACGTCGTAGCGCCACTGGTGCCGGTCGGCGTCGTAGCTGTGCATCACATCGCCGTAATCCCAGAACCCGTACCAGCGCCGCTGCTCCACCTGGTCGCGGTGGAACTCGAACAGGAAGTCCAGCCGGTCCTCGATCGCGGCCCGGGCGGGCGTCGAGCGGTCGACCGGCGACCAGTCGCCGAACACGCCCGCGTCCCGCAGGTGTCGCGGCGGTGCGACCAGCAGCGGCGGCAACCGCACGGCCTCGGCCATCGCGGCCAACCGGTCGTTGGCCGGCGTCGACCCGAGCGCCCACAGGGTCAGCTCGCTGGTGCGCGCGACGCCGTGGGCGGTGCCGAACCCGGGCTCGTAGTCCTCGTAGGTGATCTGGAGGCCCTCCAACTGCTCCGGGTGGGTGTCCATGCCCAGGCCGTCGTGGTAGAAGCGCGGGTCCATCGGGCGGGCGTCGGGCGACCACAGCCAGACGGTCACCTCGGCGCGGTCGCCTGCCGCGCCCCGCACGTCGAGCTGCGTGGGGTGCAGCTGCCAGAAGTTCCGCAGCCCGAAGGCCAGGCCGCCGCTCGGCCCGCCGACGTAGCCGAACCCGGGCGCCCGCCGCCCGCCGTCCGCGGTCACCCACGCGTGGCCTGGCTTGGTGCGCTTGCGGACGGTGAAGCCGTCGGCGCTGAGCTGGCCGAGGCTGTAGTCGCCCCAGGCGGGGATGAGCTCCAGCCGGCTGCTGACCCGCGCGTCCCAGGTCGACGGGTCGGGCAGCCGCTCGCCCGCCACCTGGGCCCGGCGGACCTCGGCACCGGGGTCGCGGCGCAGGCCGGTGACGCCGCGCACCGCCTCGCGCAGCAGCCCGCCGTCCTCGCCGCCGAACCGGACGTGCCGGTCGTGCAGGGGGTCGGTCATCGGCACCTCGAACCGGATGCCCAGCCCGCGCAGGAAGTCGTCCTCGGTGCCGTCCCAGACGAAGGTGTGGGTCATCCGGACGGCGTCGCTGCCGGCGAAGAAGTAGAACCGGACGGAGAACGGCAGCCACTCGCGCCGCCCGCCGTCGTCCCGGTGCACCCCGTCGACCCGCACCACCGCCCGCACCGGACCGCGCTGCTCGACGACCACGTCGCGCACCGCGCTGACGAACCGCTGCCGCCGGGTGGTCTCGGCGTCGCCGTCGCCGTCCTGGCGCAGGCAGACCAGGCGGCCGCGCCGGACCACGGCCCGGCCGCCGCGGACGATCCGGTCGACCAGGTCGGCGCCGCGCGTGCGCAGGGTCACCTCGACCACGCCGGTGCGGACGGTGACCCGACCGCCCCGCTCCTCGACGGTGACGGGGTGCTCGGGGGCCGGCGGGGTGCCCGGGGCCAGCCGGTACTCCCGGTCGGCGGTCGGGCCGCTGATGGCGTGCGCGGTCCACTTCAGGGAGCCGTCGGGCCAGTAGCCGGTGGGCCAGGTCTGGAGCGGGACCGGGGTGCCGGTGGTCGTGGTGAGGGTGAACCGCTGGTCGGGGGTGAAGGTGCCGCGCGGCCAGGGCACGCCCCAGGTGGTGCCCGCGTGGGTGGCGGGGGTGCCGCCCTCCAGCCAGTGCAGGGTGACCTCGCGCGGGGGGTTCGGGAGGTTTGGTGCTTCCGGTGCTTCCGGTGCTTCCGGTGCTGCTGTTGCGGGTGGCGCGGCGTACGCGGCCACGGCGACGCCGCCCAGGAAGGTTCGTCGGTTCACGGCAGCCATCCGCTCCTCCTCATCGGGACTGTGAGTGGAAAGCGCTTTCCGGTCTGGGTGTACTGCACCACTGACCGGCGGCCCCGTCAACCGCCGATCGGCCACCGGTCG
Organism: Saccharothrix syringae; assembly: GCF_009498035.1. Taxonomy (NCBI): domain Bacteria; kingdom Bacillati; phylum Actinomycetota; class Actinomycetes; order Pseudonocardiales; family Pseudonocardiaceae; genus Saccharothrix; species Saccharothrix syringae. The sequence goes on along the minus strand of NZ_CP034550.1, from coordinate 7,727,259 downwards.
GAGGGGTGCCCGCAGGCGTGCGCGGTCCTGCCCGAAGGCCCGAAGGCCCGAAGGCCCGAAGGCCCGAAGGCCCGAAGTGTCCGGATTGGACGAAAGACCTAGCGGACGAAGGCGTCCACGTCGTCCACGGGCGTGGCGGCGTCGAACGCCTCCGCCGTCGCGGTGCCGCCCTCGTCGGAGTCGTAGTCGACCACGATCCGCCACCGGTCGGTCCTGCGGCTGAACACGTGGAACCGGCCGTAGACGTCCCTGGTCTCGCCGGACTTGGTGAGGGTGAGGCGGAACAGGCCGCGTTCGCTCGCGGCGGTGTCGGACGCGAGGCGTTCGGTGAAGCGGAACTCGATGGCGATCGCGTCGCCGTTGCCGGACACCCGCTCGAAGAACGAGGTCGTCACGGCGCTGTACTCGGCGTGGCCCTGGACCTCGCCGGCCGGTCCGCCGGCCCGGATCAGGTCCTCGCCGTGCAGGGCGAGGAAGGCCGGCGCGTCGAGGGCGGCGTAGGCGCTCCGGAAGGCGTGCCACACGTCGTGGTTGAGCGCGCGGAGCGTGGGTGCCGACGTCACGGTGCGGTGTTCTCCATGGGCCCCGAGTCTAGGGACGGGGGCCGGGGGTGACGAGCGGATTACCGGTGGGGGAGGGAGACGCGGCGGGAATCCGGGCGCGGGCCCCGAGGGCGCGAGGCGGCCGGAGTCCCGGTGGTGCGGGGGCGCTCGTGGGTGCGGTGGCCGGGAGTCCCGGTGGTGCGGGGGCGCTCGTGGGTGCGGCGGCCGGGAATCCCCCTGGCGTGGCATCACCCGCGGGCGAGTTGGACCAGGAACTCGGCGTTCGTGCGGGTCTTGCGCAGGCCGTCGAGCAGCACGTCGACCTCGCGACCGTCCAGGGCCCGGCGCAGCCGGTTCGTGACGGCCAGCTCCTCCGGCGTCATCAGCAGCTCGTCGCGGCGCGTGCCGGACTGCGCGACGTCCACCGCGGGGAACACCCGCCGCGAGGCGAGCCTGCGGTCCAGCTTCAGCTCGGCGTTGCCGGTCGCCTTGTACTCCTCGAAGATCAGCGTGTCGCCGGCCGAACCGGTCTCCACCAGCGCGGTGGCGAAGATGGTCAGCGAACCGCCGCCCTCGACGTTGCGCGCCGCGCCCAGGAAGCGCTTGGGCGGCAGCAGCGCGCCGGAGTCCACGCCGCCCGACAGCACGCGCCCGGACGGCGGCGCGGCCAGGTTGTAGGCGCGGCCCAGCCTGGTCAGCGAGTCCAGCAGCACCACCACGTCCCGGCCCTGCTCGACGAGTCGCTTGGCGCGCTCGACGGCCAGTTCGGCGACCGCGACGTGGTCGGCGGGGGAGCGGTCGAACGTCGAGGCGACCACCTCGCCCGGCACGGCCCGGCGCAGGTCGGTCACCTCCTCGGGGCGCTCGCCGACGAGCACGAGCATCAGGTGGCACTCGGGGTGGTTGGCGCGGATGCCGCGGGCGATGGACCTCAGCACCGAGGTCTTGCCCGCCTTGGGCGGGGCCACCACCAGGGCGCGCTGCCCCTTGCCGACGGGCATCAGCAGGTCGATCACCCGCGTGGTCAGGTCCTCGGGCGTGGTCTCCAGCCGCAGGCGCTCGGCGGGGTGCAGCGGCACCAGGTCGGTGAACGCGGGTCGGGGCGAAGCGGGGTCGCGGCCGTTGACCCGGTCGACCCGCGAGACCTGCGCGGTGCGCGCTTGCCCGCGGCGGCCGGCGGTGGTGTGGGCGGTGCCGGACACCAGGTCGCCGCGGCGCAGGCCGAGCCGGTCGACGAGGGCGCGGGGGACGACCGGGTCGCCCGGGGCGGGCAGGTAGCCGGTCGTGCGGAGGTGGGCGGTCGTGCCGACGACGTCCAGGATGCCGCTGACTTCGGTGTGGACGGTGGTCGGTTCTTCTGCTCTGGTCAGTGTTGCGGTCATGGCGGGGTTGCGTCCTTCCCGGACGGGACGGCCCGCTGAACGCGCGGGCCGGGGTGAAGGCGGTGAACGCGGCGGTCGCGATCCGCACCTGGGGGAAGTCCCCGCGGGAGGCGTGGCCAACATCCGCCGGAGACACCGCCATGGTAGCGCACCACCGCCGGGGTTCGCAACACCCGACCGCCCCGACCCGAACAGTCCTCAGTGGACCGCTCTCACCCCTGCCCGCTGCCCAGGCAGACGAACGGCCGCCGCAGGGGGTCGACGGCGATCGCGTCGGCCAGCGCCTCCGCCGGCCGCGCCCCCGACGCCAGGCTGCGGTGGTAGTCGTCCATCGCGGCCGCGCACGCCTGGTCGCCCACCCGGCTCAACGGCGCGATCACCGTCTGCGACCCGCCGGCCAGCAGCGCGCTGGCGAACCCCAGGGGCTCGTCACCGGGGCGGATGCGGTTGAGGGCCAGCTCGCAGGCGGCCAGCACGACCTGCCGCGACGGGCGGTCCAGCCCGGCCACCTCGTGCGCGTACAGCGGCCCGTCGCTGAGTTCGAGCCGGGAGAACAGCGCGTTCTCCGGCTCGTGGATGCCGTGCGCGGCCAGGTGCGCGATCTCGGCGCCGTCCAGCTCGCGCAGCACGGTCGACACCGCGGCGCCCTTGCCGGACATGAGCCTGGCGGTGCTGTAGTGCGCGCCCAGCTTGTCGATCTCGCCGACGGCCGCGGGCAGGCCGGGGCCGCGGACCAGCACGGTCCGCCCGGGCCGGTACTCGGCGCGTTCGGCGGCCAGCCACGCCGTGGCCGACGGCGCCACGACCGCGGGCCGCGCCTGGAGGGTGGGCAGCACGCCCCACGGCACGGCGTACAGCGCGCCGGTCGGCACGATCACCAGCTCCCGGTCGCCGACCAGCTCGGCCAGCGGCTGGACGAGCTGCGCGTCCAACCGGTCCGCCTGCTTGCGGGCGGAGGCCGCCATCACCTGCACCAGCGGCTCGGGCAGGTGGTCGGGGGCCAGGGCGTTGAGGTCGGCGTTGAGCGTGCGGGCGCTCTCCGCGGCCCGCTCGGCCGACCCGAGCCGGGCCAGCCGGACCGCCGAACCCACCACGACGACCGCGACCAGGCGGTCCTCGGACGAGGCGTAGCTGACCAGGGCGCGCTCGCCCAGCCGCGCCATCACCTCGGCCGGCGCGGCGACCGGGCGCGGCCTGCCCCAGCGGCCGCTGTGCCAGCCCAGCCGGTTGGCCTCGCGGAGGCGTTCGGCGTGGCGGGCGCGCAGCGCGGCGGTCGGGTGGCCCTCGTGCTCGGCCTGGTGGATCGACTGGGTGAGGCTGCGCACCTCCGCGATCCGCTCGGCCAGCTCCGGGTTGTCCACCCCGACCAGCGGCTCGTAGCGGTAGGTCTGCGCCCTGGTGCGCTCCAGCCAGGAGAACAGCCGGCGCGCGCTGCCGCCGTCGAGCACCAGGTGCACGGCCAGCTCGGCCAGCTCCCGGCCGTGCAGCGCGGTGCCCGACAGCAGCTCCAGGCCGCCCATCCGGTCGCGCACGCGTTCGAGGTCGGTCAGGCCGGCCCCGATCTCGGCGAGCGCGGCCGCGGTCCGGCCGCGCGCCACGGCCAGCTCGGCCCGGCACAGGCGGCGCAGCATCCGCTGGTCGATCGGGGTGAGCCGGCCGGGCCGGGGCACCGCGCCGAGGATCGCCGCGGCCGCGTCGGTGTTCCCGCGGCGGACCTCCAGCCGGGCCGCCAGCATCCGGGCCACCGCCGCCTGCTGGGCCAGCCGGGGCGCGGGCAGCTCCTCGGCGAAGTCGAGCACGCGCCGGGGCAGCGACCGGGGGACCCGGCCGGAGCGCAGCGCCACCGCGGTGTCGACGCGCAGGCCGACGAGCGTGGCGTCCGCGACGCACGTGGCGCAGCCCCACCGGCGCATCCGCCGCCGCGCCGAGGACGCCATCCGCCGGGCCAGGTCGAGGTCGTCGGTCATGAACGCGGCCACGGCCCGGTGCAGCTCGGCGGTCGCCAGCTCCCGGGTGGTGCTGTGCTCGGCGCGCATCACCGGCAGCACGGCGTCGAGCTGGTTGCCCGCCTCGTCGGCCAGGCCCGCGGTCAGCAGCGCCTGCGCCCGGCTCAGGCCGACCACGAGCGGTACGTCCAGGCCCAGGGCGCGGTACGCGCGCTCGCACTCCTCGAAGCGCCGCAGGGCCGCCGGGACGTCGCCCACGCGCAGCTCCAGCAGGCCGAGCTGGTGCCTGGCGTCGGCGGCGCCGGTGGTCAGGCCGTGCTCGGTGGCCAGCGCGACGGCCCGGTCGAGGTCCTGCCGCGCCTCGGCGACCAGCCCGAGCTTGCCGTGGGCGTTGCTCCTGGTCGACAGCGTCTTGACGATCGGCTCGACCAGTCGCGCCGCGGGTTCGCCCGCGGCGAGCCGGGCCTGCTCGTGCCGCAGCGCGGAGTCCAGCGCCCCGATGCCCTCGTCGAGCAACCCGGCGCTGAGCAGCAGCAGGCCGCGGTTGTGCTCCACGCTGCCCCACAGCTCGGCCCGCAGCAGCGGGTCGACCACGTCGTCGATCATCTCCCGGACCTCGACCAGCCTGGCCAGCCCCGCGGCGGGGCCGGCGGCCTCGGCGGTCACCGCCGCCAGCGTCGAGGACACCCGGATGCGGACCACCAGCCACTCGCCCCGCACGTCCGGGTCGACGGGGTCGACCGAGTCCACGAGGGCGCGGGCGCGCCGCAGGAGCCGCAGCGCCTCGCGATGCCGGCCCGAGCAGGTGGCGACCACCCCGCTGCGGTGCACTTCTCGCGCTTCACGGATGATCCGGGCCTCGTCACGCGATGGAATCGCCGGCACCTACCCATCACAGCACAAAACAGGACCGGAGAATGCCCGCCGACCGGGAGACCCCGGCCGGCGGGCGCGATCACACCGGGCGTGGTGCCCGGCGCGGTGAACTCAGGACCGCGGCGACTGCGGGCAACCACCGGTCAGGCACGTGGTGGTCAGCTCGCCTTCGCCGTGCTCGTGCTCGTGGTCGTGCTCCGCGTCCCGCGGCTCCTCCGGCACGACCGGCAGCGCGGTCGGCGGCGCGGTCGGCGTGGGCGTGGTGCCCTCCTGCGGGACGGTTTCCCCCAGGAACTGCTCCGTGGTCGTGGACATAGAGATCTTCCTCCCCTGATGATCTGCCCAGTCCGAGAACGGACCCAGATGACTGCGCTGGGTCAGGTTCGGCGGCCCCTCGCTCCGCGCGAACGGGTCAATGGTGGCACAACGGAGTAGTGATCGGAGACGAATTTCGCACATCGAGTGACGAAGTCGCGTTGACGTGCGAAAACGGCCTAACAATCACTCGTCCCGGTACTCCGGTTCGGTGTCGAAAGCGACCCGCGCTCGCAGTCGCGGCGACCCCCCGGGTCAACTGTGATCAACTGCGGCGGGCGCCTGTGGTGTGATCACGGTGACATCACGGCGCGGGTGATCCCGCCCGAGAACGAGGCGCCTCGCCGGTGCGCCGTTATGACATTTGTCTAACCCGAATATTCGGTCAACTCTGTGAAAAAGGCGGGAGCCCTCACCGACGGCCGGCGCCCCCGGTGGGCACCCGCGCGCCGAGCTCCGGCTCCTCCGCCTCCGGCACCGCCGCGGCCACCGGCAGCGCGCCGAGCAGGCACAGGCCCGCCGCCCACCACGCCCACGTCACCGCGTCGGTCACGGCCACCACCGCGTTCGTCGCACCGGTCAGCAGCAGCGCCGCCAAGATCACGCGCAGCACCCGCTGGTCGCGGTCCTCCCTCGTCGTCCCCATGGTTTCCCCCAGTCGCTCACCCGCTGTATCGGCCGGTCGGACGCACTGGTTACACGGGTCCGGCGACGTGGCGCGGGTATCGCCCGGAGGGTGGGCGGCAGGGCCCGCGAATTCGAACGGATTTTCGATCGCGCCTGCCCGCCGGGCGTGGCGGATTCGCCGGAACGGGTGGAAAACGCGGTCGGAACCGATCCCGAGGCGCCGCGCACCGGGGTGTTCTGGCACACACCCCGGATCCGCACGAAAGCGGTATCAGGGGTGGCGGTGCACCGAGGTGAAAACACCGGGCGGCGATGTCACCGGCCGACCCGCCGCACCGCCCGGCGCGGACCGGCGGGTCGGCCGGCGGTTCACCGCAGGGCGCGGGAGATGTCGGCCCACAGGTCGTCGGGGTGCTCGATGCCGCACGCGATCCGGACCGTCCCGGGGCCGATCCCCGCGGCCGCCAGCGCGTCGTCGTCCAGGTGCCGGTGCGAGGTGGTGGCCGGGTGCATGGTCACCGTCTCGGTGCCGCCCAGCGAGCCCGCGTTGAGCACGAGTCGCAGCCCGCCCATGAAGGCGTGCGCCGCCTCCAGCCCGCCGGCCAGGTCGAAGGCCAGGGTGCCGCCGTACCCGTCGAGCAGCCGCGCCGCCCGCGCGTGGCTCGGGTGGGACGGCAGACCGGGGTGGTGGACCGCGGTGACGGCCGGGTGCCCCGCCAGGCGCTCGGCCAGGTACCCGGCCGTCTCGCACTGCCTGCGCACGCGCAGCGCCAGGGTCTTGATCCCGCGCAGCACCAGCCACGCGCTGAACGGGTCGGCCACGGTGCCCAGCCGGGTCGCCCGCGCCCACGTCTCCCGGTACCGCCCGGCGTCGGCGAACACGGCGACGCCGCCCACCACGTCGTGGTGGCCGCCCAGGTACTTGGTGGCCGAGTGCACCACCACGTCGGCGCCGTGCTCGATCGGCCGGCACAGCAGCGGGGTGGCGAAGGTGTTGTCCACCACCGTGGTCAGCCCCGCCGACCGCGCCACCCCGAGCAGCCCCGGCAGGTCCGGCACGAACCCGGTCGGGTTGGCGATGGTCTCCAGCAGCAGCAGGCGCGAGTTCGGGCGCAGGGCGTCCGCCAGCTCCGCCGGGTCGGCGCCCTCGACGTAGGTCACCTCGACGCCCCAGTTCGCGGCGAGGTCCTGGAGCGCGGCGTACGTGCCGCCGTAGAGGGCGCGCTGCGCGATGACGTGGTCGCCCGTGCGCAGCGCCGCGAGCAGGACCGAGGACGTGGCGCTCGACCCGGAGCCGGTGGCCAGCGCGGCGGCGCCGCCCTCCAGGGCGGTCATCGCGTCCTCGAACGCCCGCACGGTCGGGTTGCCGTAGCCGCTGTAGGAGAAGGCGCCGTCCGGCCCGCTCATCGCGGCGCCCACGTCGGCGGGCCCGTCGAAGGCGTAGATCGCGGTCTGGTGGATCGGCACGGAGACGGGCCGGCTGCCCGGTTCGGGCGCGCCGACCCGGACGGCCCTGGTCTCGGGGTGGGTGGTCATGCCGACCATCCTCGGGCGGCCGCCGGGCCGGGACGAGGGCCAATCCGGAACAATTGGCCTGGTGGCGGGACCGCTCGCCGCCGGACGCCCCGGTCGTCGGGCGGACCACCGCGGTCGCCGCCCACGACGTGCTCACCCGGGACGGGCGGATCGTGCGGCGGCAGGGCAGCGGCACGCGGGCGGCGCCCGTTGCCCGCCGCGACCCGGGCGAATTCCTCGCCGGGTCGGTTGAGCCGGTTGCCTAGACTCCCGCGTCGTGGGGGAGCGGATCGCGGAGATCGTGTCGGGGCTGACCGGACTGACCGACGTCAACGGGCTGTGGCGGGAGGTCGACCGCCGGTTGGCCCGGGGTGACGCCGCGTTCGTCGCCGACCTCGGCATCGCGCTCGCGCGGGCCCACGGCACCGCCGTGAGGCCGGCGTGGCAGTACCGGAGCGTGTTCCAGCGCCTGGTGCGGTCGCTGGCCCTCGGCACCGGCGACGTCGCCCAGGCCGTCCGCCTGGTCGCCGAGGTGCCGACCGGTCGGGACCTGGCCGGTCGGGTCGCCTCGCTGCTGGCCGCCGGCCGGCCGGTCGCGGACCTGGCGGTGGTCTTCGCCGGGGACGGCGCGCCGGGCGGTGCCGTGGAGGAGCTGCGCGCCTGCCTGGTCCACGAACTGGTGCTCCGCGGCGTCGCGGTGGCCGAGGTGCCGGGGATCGCCGGGTGGGCGACCTCGCCGCACTGGCGCGACCACCCGCTGGGGTGGCTCCCCCTTGAACTGTCCGAAGTGGAGGGGGAACCGCTCCTGCCGAGCTACAGCGTCACGGGCACCGGCGCGGCCGTGCCGTTCGGGTTGCCCGCCGGGCGGTCGATCCCGCCGGGGGAGCCCGTGCCGCCGATGGCGGAGGTGGCGGCGGCGGACGCGGTGACCGAGGCGGTGGACAACTGGGTCGACGAGTCCAACGGGCGGATCGAGGCGCGGGTGTTCGAACCGGCGACGCCCCTGGCCCCCGACTCGGTGCCGAGCGCGTTGGCGGCGCTGGACCTGGAGTGCCTGGACGGCGGGGACGTACCGCGGGTCGTCGCCTGCCCGCCCGCCCACGCGTGGCAGGTGCTGTTCGCCGCGGCGTCCGGGGGAGGGGCGTACAGCTCCGGCCACCGGGGTGCGCGCGGTCGCCTGGCGGCGTGGAACTCCCTGGCCGGTCTGGTCGGGACGCCGGTGGGCGCGTCCGCCGGCGAGGTCGGGGCGCGCGTGGGTGAGTGCGCCTGGTACGGCTTCGAGGCCGACACCGACTGGTTCGCGGGCGTGGTGTGGAGCATCGGCCTGGCCGTCCTCGACCCGGACGGCCGACGGCTGGCGGTGCTGGCCGCGACGGACACCGACTGACACCAACCGGCACCGGCCGGTGCCAACCGGTGCCGATCGACGCCAACCGGCGCCGTCGCGGCCGGCGCCGCGCTCAGGTCCCGGCGACGACCGCGTCGATCCCGGCCAGCAGCTCCGCCTTGCGCCCGCCCGGCAGGAACGACGCCTCGACGGCGTTGCGCGCCAACCCCGCGACCTCCGCGGGCAGCAACCCGAGCGCGTCGGCCACCGCCACGTACTCGTCCTCCAGCGTGGTGCCGAACATCGGCGGGTCGTCGGTGTTCAGGGTGACCACCACGCCGTGGTCGAGCATCCGGCGCACCGGGTGCTCGGCCAGCGAGCGGACCTGCCGGGTGCGGACGTTGGAGGTCGGGCACACCTCCAGCGGCACGCGGTGCCCGGCCAGGTGCTCCAGCAGGCGGGGGTCGGCGGTGCAGCTGGTGCCGTGGCCCACGCGCTCGGCGCCCAGGTCGTGCAGCGCCGACCAGATGGTGGCCGGTCCCGTGGTCTCGCCCGCGTGCGGCACGCTGTGCAGCCCGGCCTCCCGCGCGGCGGTGAAGAACGGCGCGAACTGCGCCCGGCCGACGCCCACCTCCGGGCCGCCGAGGCCGAACGAGACCAGGCCGTCCGGGCGGTCGCGCAGGGCGAACACCAGGGTTTCGCGCCCGGCCACCACCCCCTTCTCGCCGGGGATGTCGAAGCACCAGGCCAGCTCGACGCCGTGGTCGGCCAGGGCCTCGGCGCGGCCCTCGGTGAGCCCGGTCAGCAGCTCGTCGCCGGGCACGCCGTCGAGCAGGTGGTTGTAGGGGGTGACGGTGACCTCGGCGTAGCGGACGTTCTGCCCGGCCAGCCGGGCGGCCAGGCCGGTCACCAGGGCGCGGACGTCGTCGCGGCCCCGGATCATCGACTGCACCGCCCAGTAGACGGCCAGGAAGTGGTCGAAGTCGCGGAAGGCGTAGAACCGCTCCAGTTCGGCGCGGTCGGTGGGCACGCCGGCCTCCGGGTGGCGGCGGGCCAGGGCCAGGACGGTGTCGACGTCGGCGGAGCCGACCAGGTGGACGTGCAGCTCGACCTTGGGCAGGGCGCGGACGAACGCGCGCGTGCTCGCGCTGGGCATGACGGGAACTCCCTGGGACGGGGTGACGGTGGACGCCGGGAACCGGGCGAGTTCAGGGAGCGAGGTCGCCGCGTTCGGTGTCGGCCCCGTAGAGCGGGAGCTTGAAGTCCGTCACACCGGCCACCCTAGCCGGCGCTCCCCGGGCGCGCCAAGGGAATCCGGCCGGGGGGCGCGTGATCGACCGAGTGGGTGCCACCGATGCGCTGACCGGACGAGGTCGACCCCGTCGTCCACAGTGGACCGAGGGGGACAACCGCACCCGGACCGGTCGAAACCGCCCGAAAGCCCATCCCGTCGCCTACCCTGCGTCCATGGTCGGGGTGCGCGGAGCTGTCCTCGTGGCGGGCTTGGCCCTCGTGCTGGGCGGGTGCAGCGCGGTGGTGCCCGGCTCCGCCGTGCCGGTGCCGGACCCCACCTCCACGCCCCCGCCCGAACCCACCGCCGAACGCCTGCTCGGCGACATGACCACCGTCGACCCGTGCGGCCAGGTCGAACCGGCCGACCTGGCGCGGTTCGGCGCCGCCGAGGTCGGGCCGACCGAGTCGCTGGACTACTGCCTGCTCAAGCTCACCACGCCCGCCGGCACCGGGGTGGACGTGGTCGCGGGCAGCCTGGACCGGGTGATCGACCGCGCCGAGCTGACCGGCCGGCTCACCTTCTACGAGGGGCTGGACGTCGTCGAGGTGCCCGGCGACGAGCTGCACTGCGAGCGCGTGCTGGTCTTCCCCGACCAGGTGACGCTGTCCGTGTCCGCCGACAACCGCTCCTCCGGCGGCACCACCGGCGCCGAGCTGTGCGCGATCGCCGACGCCCTGGTGCGCGCCGTCGCCGACCGGGTGCTGGCCGGGGACGTGGTGCACCGGGACTTCGGGCCGAAGTCGCTCGGCGCGGTCGACGCCTGCCGCGGGCTGGCCGACTCGACGGTCGCCCGGCTGCCCGGCCTGGCCGGCGCCAGGGCCCGGAAGTACCCGTCGGGGCACCAGTGCCGCTGGGCGCGGGCCAACGACCCGTCCCCGCCGCGCGTGAGGGTGCTGCACTCGGTGGGCAGGATGGCCGAGCCCGACGGCGGTGACGTCACGCGGGAGGAGATCGGCGGGCGGCCCACCTCCGTGACCAGGGTCGGCTCGGCGGTGCTGTGCGCGGCCGAGACCGAGCACGTCCCGTTCGAGGACGGGCTGAACGAGCTGGTGCTGGTGGTGGTCACCCTGGGCGCGGGCGGCCGGATCGACGACGCCTGCGCCGCGGCCAGGACCTTCGCGGCCGAGGTGTGGGGCAACCTGCCGGGGTGACCGCGGGAGGCCGCGGGACACCGAGGCCGCCGCGAAAACGCACCGAGGCCGCCGCGAAAACGCCCAGGGCACCGCAAAGCACCGCAAAAACCCCTGGTACCACGGGCAACACCCAGGCCCCGGTGAACGGTGAACCGGTGGTTGCACGGATGTAACCGGCCGGTTGACGGCGGGACGCTGGGCGGGTCCCGCACCCACCCTGTCCTGGAGGGCCCATGCGTCGCTTCCTCAGCGCACTCGCGGCACTGACCGCCTCGCTCGTGCTCGTACCCGCACCCGCCGCCACCGCCGCCACCACGACACCGGTGGTGTTCGTGCACGGCTACACCGGCAGCGCGTCGAACTGGGTCACGGCGATGTCGGTGTTCCGGGCGGCCGGCTGGTCGAGCAGCCGGCTGTTCGCCTACGAGTACAACTCCTACGGCGACAACACGCAGAACGCCCGGGGCCTGGCCACCTTCGTCAACGACGTCAAGTCCCGCACCGGGGCGTCGAAGGTGGCGATCGTGAACCACTCGATGGGCGGCCTGGTCAGCCAGTACTACCTGAAGGTGCTGGGCGGCAACACCAGCGTCAGCCACCTGGCCTCGATCGCGGGCGCCAACCACGGCACCACGGCCGCGGGCGCGTGCCTGATCTACGAGACCTGCCGGCAGATGTACCCGGGCTCGTCGTTCATCGCCCAGATCAGCTCGGGCGACGAGACGCCGGGCAGCACCCGCTACGCCACCTGGTACTCGCCGTGCGACGGCGTCATCCTGCCGTACACCAGCACGGCGCTCAGCGGCGCGAGCAACAACACCGTGGCGTGCCAGACGCACATCGGCTTCCTGGCCGACACGATCGTGCTCTCGCGCATCGCCGACTTCGTGGCGTCCTGAACGCCGAGGGGGATGAGCGGGCGGCGAGGGGAGCCTCATTACCCTCGCCGCCCGCTCGGACGGCCCGAAACCGCGTCGCCATCGCCGTTGATCGCGTCGGCGAATGCCCGCCCGCCACCAGGGACCCCACCGCGAGGGCGGGGCGCTCGGGCATTCAGCGGACCGACTTCCCGCACCGGTCGGGCGGCGGGAGGAGCCTCCACACTCCCCGCCGCCCGACCGGCCGTCTCGGGACGATCAGTCGCCCTGGGGGTAGGGGCTGGTCTCGCGCGCCAGGTGCAGCGCCGAACCCCACCAGGCGAGCTGGTCGAGCATGACCTTCGCCGCGCCGTTGGCGCCCTCGGCGTCGCGCGGCTGACCCTCGGCGTCGAACAGCTCCCAGTACTGCGGGAAGCACACCGAGTCCCGCACGGTCACCGCGTGCAGCTCGGCGAAGACCGCGCGCAGGTGCTCCACCGACCGCAGGCCGGCGCCGATGCCGCCGTAGGACACGAACGCCACCGGCTTGGCCCGCCACTGGGTGAAGTGCCAGTCGACCAGGGTCTTGATCGAGGCCGGGTAGCTGTGGTTGTACTCCGGCGTCACGATCACGAACGCGTCGGCGGCGGCCAGCTTCCCGGTCACCGCGGCCAGGCCCTCGGGCCGCTCCGGCTCGCCCATCAGCGGCGGCAGGGCCGGCAGCGCCAGCGGCAGCGGCACCTCGGCCAGGTCGATGTAGTCCACGTCGAACTGCCCGTGCTGTTCGGCCTGCTGCCGGAACCACCGGCCGACCACGGGCCCGCGCCGGCCTTCCCGGACGCTGCCGAGGATGACGGCGAGCTTGAGGGTGGGAGTCGACATCGTGCTGTTCCTCTTCCTTTTCCCCGGGTTCGCGGCCTACTCGGCGGCCGCGGTTTCCAGTGCTTCGAGCTCGTCCGCGCCCAGCGCGATGTCGAGCGCCCCGACGTTGCACTCCAGATGGTCGACGTTCGTGGTGCCGGGGATCGGCACGACCGGGATGCCCCACACGTCGGCCCGGTGCTGGGCCCAGGCCAGCGCCACCTGGCCGGGCTTGGCGCCGTGGCGCCGGGCCAGCTCGCCGAGCAGGTCGATCAGCGCCGCGAACGCCGCGGCCGAGTAGTGGCCGAGCGAGTCCCGGCCGCCCGCCAGCAGGCCGCGGCCCTGCGGGGAGTACGGCACCACGCCCACGCCCAGCTCCGCGCAGACCTCCACCACCGGCTCGACCCGCCGGGAGCACAGGGACCACTCGGACTGCAGGGCGGTGATCGGGTGCACCGCGTGGGCGGCGCGCAGCTCCTCCGCGGTGACCTCGGACAGCCCGACGTGGCGGACCTTGCCCTCGGCGACCAGCTCCGCGATCGCGCCCACCGACTCCTCGATCGGCACCTTCGGGTCGCGGCGGGCGAGGTAGTACAGGTCGATCACGTCCACGCCGAGCCGCTTGAGGCTCGCCTCGCACGCGGTGCGCACGTACGCCGCGTCGCCGCGGATGGTCCAGTTGTCGTCCGCGTCGCGCACGGCGCCGAACTTGGTGCCGATGACCGCCTCGTCGCGGCGGTGGCGCACCGCCCGGCCGACGATCTCCTCGTTGAGGCCCTCGCCGTACATGTCGGCGGTGTCGAGGAAGGTGACGCCGAGGTCGAGCGCCCGGTTGACGACGGCGGACGCCGCGGACTCGTCGACCGGGTTGCCGGGCGCGGTCATCCGCATGCAACCCAGTCCCTGCACCGGGACGACCAGGCCGCCGGCGCCCATGGGCGTTGTGCGCACCGCTTGTCCTTTCCGTGGTTGTGGCGGTTCTCGAACGGGTCGTGCGTCCTCAAGGGCGGTCGTGGGGGCGCAGCATCCGGTGCACCGCCAGGCCCGCCAGCGCGCACAGCGCGGCGACGCACCACAGCACCACCTGCCACGCCGAGGTGTACTCGGCGACGAGCGCGGCGCGGTCGGGGCCGGCGGGGTCGCCCGCGACGACGCGCCCGGCCAGCGCGCGGTCGCCGACGCCGGCCTGCACCACGCTCACCAGCGCCGCGCCGAACAGGGTGACCACGAGGGTGTTGGCGCCGCCGCGCATGGTGTGGAGCAGGCCCGAGGCCATGCCGACCCGCTCGGCCGGGACCAGGTCCATGGCCTGGGCGTCGACGATGCCCGCGGCGACGCCGTTGGCGATGCCGATGAGCACCAGCGGGCCGAGCACGGGCGGCACGCCCGAGGCGTCGAGGGTGGTCAGCCACGCGTTGCCCGCCGCGAACAGCGCCATGACGCCCGCGATGAGCAGCCGCGGCGACGCGCCGCCGGTGACCAGCCTGCCCGCCAGCGGCGGGGTGACCAGGATCGGCAGGGTCATCGCCAGCATGACCGCGCCGGTGTCACCGGGGGAGACGCCACCGGCCGACTGGAGGTAGGTGGGCAGGTAGACCAGCACGCCCGCGGTGCCGACCGCGGTGGTGAGCGCGGCGACCAGCCAGCCGGCGAAGCGCCGGTCGCCCAGCAGGGACAGCGGGACGATCGGGAACTCGCGGCGCCGCTCCACCGCGGCGAAGGCCGCGAACGCCACCGCGCTCAGGGCGAGGCAGCCGAGCACCACCGGGCTCGTCCAGCCCAGGCCGGTGACCTGGTTCAGGCCCCACATCAGCGCGGCCAGCGCGACGACCAGGGTGGCCGCGCCGGGCAGGTCCAGGCGGGGCCGGGTGGCCGCCGCGGACTCGCCCGACAACAGCGTGCCCAGCAGCACGACCAGGGCGGCCGCGGCGAACGCGCCGAACATGGCGCGCCAGCCGAACGCGTCGACCAGCCAGCCGGACAGCGTCGGGCCGAACGCCAGGCCGACCCCGACCGAGGTGCCGACCAGCGCGAACGCCCTGGTGCGCGCCTCGCCCTCGAAGGTCTGGGCCAGGATCGCGCCGCCGCCCGCCATGATGCCCGCCGCGCCGATGCCGCAGACCGTCCGGGCGACGTCGAGCACCAGGACGTCCTGGGCCAGCGCGCACGCGACCGTGCCGGCGACGTAGGTGGCGGCGCCGATCCGGTAGACGCGCCGCCGGCCGAACAGGTCCCCGAGCGAGCCGGCGACCAGCATCAGGCAGGACGCGGCCAGGAAGTAACCGGTCAGGACCCACTGCAACGCCTCGCCGCTGCCGCCGAGGGTGGTGGCGACGTGGGGCAGGGCGATGGTGGTGCCGGACAGCGCCATGGGCACCACGAGGTAGCCCAGCAGGACGGTGAACCGCGCCGGCAGGGGGTGCCGGGGCGGGGTGGCGGCGACCGGGGCGGCACCGGGTCGGGGGTCCGCCTCGGTCGGCTCGGTGGGTCGGCGACCGCTCATGTCGGGTAAAGTACAACGTGCATGGCAAAGTTGTAAAACGGTATCTGCAAAACGACCTCGGGAGGCGCCTTGACCAGGGCTGATCAAGACGTGGAGCGGCCGCAGCGCGGCCTGTCCCGGAAGCACGGGGACATCACCCGCGCCGCCCGGGAGGTGTTCGGCAGGGTCGGCTACCTGATGGCGAGCATCGACATGATCGCCTCGGAGGCGGGCGTGTCGACCCGCACGATCTACAACCACTTCGACAACAAGGAGCACCTGTTCGCCGCCGTGGTGACGGAGAGCTCCCGCCGGGTGGTCCAGGCGCACGAGGCGATCATCGAGCGCCACCTGTCCGACGTGACCGACGCGGAGACCGCCCTGGTCGAACTCGCCAGGACCTGGGTGCGGCCGCTGCCGGAGTTCGTCGACCACTTCGCGATCGTCCGGCGGATCAACGCCGAGCACGACCACTTCCCGCGCGAGCTGTTCGAGGCGTGGCAGGAGGCCGGGCCCCGGCGCGTGCAGCGCACGCTCGCCGCGCGGATGGCCGCCATGCACGACCGGGGGCTGCTGCGCGCCGAGGACCCCCACTTCGCCGCGCACCACTTCGCGGTGCTGCTCAACGCCACGCTCGCCGCGCGGGCCAGGGACGCCGGCCGCGAGCTGGGGGAGGCGGAGCTCGACGAAGTCGCCGAGGAGGTCGTCCGCGCATTCCTGTACGGATATTTGCCCCCGGCCGAGCGCTAGCACCTCATTCGTTGGACCGCGTCCGGTTCGTCCGGAGATTTTACGCGTTGCGGTAGGCGTGCAACGTGGGGTTCACAACGTGGACGCGCGGGCCGTGAGCAGGGCGGGGCGGGTGAACGGCCCGGTCGGGGGACCGGGCCGGACCGGGTTCTATAGCTCTTCGACATGCGGCCGATCGTGGACGTCACCGGCTCGGGCCTTGAATGGAATTGGCCGCGTTGACAGTCTGTTGTGGAGACGTTACAGTCCCCGGCTTGGGTATTTGACCTCGGGGGGAATTGCGACAAAACGGTGAACTTGCCTCGCATTCGCGGGGCGACACGCGATCGAAGCTCTGTTCTGGGGGGATGTGCTTTGATGCGGTTTCGCGTGCTGGGCCCACTGGAAGCGACCTCGGGGGACCGGTCGGTCCACCTGGGCGGGGCCCGCAGCAGGCGCGTGCTGGGGATGTTGCTGGTCAAGGCGGGGCGGGTGGTGTCGCTGCCGCGGCTGATCGAGGCGACCTGGGAGGAGAACCCGCCGGACACGGCGGCGCACCAGGTCCGCAAGATCGTGTCCGACCTGCGCACCCGGATACCGGGCGCGGCGGCGTTCCTGCGCACCGAGGACCCGGGTTACTGCGCGGTGCTGTGCGAGGACAGCCTCGACCTGCACCAGTTCGAGCGCCACGTGGCCGAGGCCCGGTCGTGCCGGGCGTCCGGGGACGTGCCGAACGAGGTCGAACACCTCGAAGCGGCGCTGGCGCTGTGGCGCGGCGGGGTGCTGGAGGGGCTGCGCATCCCGGGCGCGCAGTCCGCGATCACCGTGCTGGAGGAACGCCGGCTCGTCGCCCGGGAACGGCTCATCGAGCTGCGCATCAAGCTCGGCGAGGCGCGGGAGGTCGTCGACGACCTGCTGGCGCTCGTCGACGAGCACCCGTTGCGCGAGCGGCCGCGCGGGCTGCTGATGGTGGCGCTCTACCACTCCGGCCGGCAGGCCGAGGCCATCGAGGTCTACAACGACCTGCGCCGGCTGCTGGCCGAGCAGCTGGGCATCGACCCCGGCCCGGAGGTCAACCGCCGCTACCAGGAGATCCTGCGCAGCGCGCCGGGCCTGGACCCGCGCGCCGGGGCGGCCGAACCGGAGCGGACCGCCGTGCCGGCGGCACCGGCCGTGCCGCCGGCGCCGCCCGCGCCGTCCTCGCTGCCCTACGACCTGCCCGACTTCACCGGCCGGCGGGCCGAGCTGGACGCCCTGCTCGCGGCGGTGCCGCCGGAGCCGGGGCGCAAGCTCGCGATAGTGGCCATCGACGGCATGGGCGGCGGCGGCAAGACCACGCTGGCCGTGCACGCGGCGCACCGGCTGGCGGACCGCTACCCGGACGGCCAGCTGTTCGTCGACCTGTGCGGGTTCACCCCCGGGCACGAGCCCGTGGCGCCCGCGCACGCGCTCGACACGCTGCTGCGCGCCCTCGGCGTGCCCGGCGAGGAGATCCCGGACGACCTGCCCGGCCGCACCGCGCTGTGGCGGGTGCGGACCGCGGGCCGGAAGCTGCTGCTGGTGCTGGACAACGCGACCAACGCCGCCCACGTGCGCCCGCTGCTGCCCGGCGCGGGCGGGTGCCTGGCGCTGATCACCAGCCGCACCGTGCTGGGCCTGGACGGCGCGGTGCAGCTCTCGCTGGGCCTGCCGTCCACCGCGGACTGCACGGCCATGCTCAAGGCGATCCTGGGCGAGGAGCGCGTCGCGGCCGAGCCGGGCTGGGCCGCGGAGCTGGTGTCGGTGTGCGGCCAGCTCCCGCTGGCGGTGCGGATCGCGGCCACCCGGCTGCGCAACCGCCCGCTGTGGATGATCGAGTGGCTGGTCCGGCGGCTGCGGGACGAGACGTCGGTGCTCGACGAGCTGGTCGAGGGCGACCGCAGCGTGGGTTCGGTGCTGGCCCTGTCGATCGAGTCGATGGAACCGCGGCAGCGGCAGTTCTACCGGCTGCTGGGCAACCACCCCGGCGTCGACTTCGACGAATATTCGGCCGCCGTGCTGGCGGGCATCCCGGTGGAGACCGCGCGGCGGCTGCTGGAGGCCCTGCTCGACGCGCGGCTGCTGGTCCAGCGGGTGCCCGGCCGCTACCTGTTCCACGACCTGCTGCGCGAGCTGGTCCGGCCGCGCCCGGTCGGCCGCGCACCCGGACCGGGGACCACCGACCTGCACCGGCTGCTCCGGTACTACCTGCGCGCCGCCGAGCACGCGGCGGAGCTGGTCCAGCCCGGCCGGGTCCCGGTCCGGGACGAGGAGGCCGCCGCGCCCAGGGTGGTGCTGCCGCCGATCGCCACCGTGGCCGACGCGCTGGCCTGGTTCGACGCCGAGCGGGGCAACCTGGTGGAGTCCCTGACGTGGGCCGAGCAGGCCGGGCAGCGGCACTACGTGGCGTGCCTGCCCCCGGCCATGGCGCCCTACCTGCGGCTGCGCGGCGACGTCAACGACGAGGTCGAGCTGCTGGAGCGGTCGGTGGCGGCGGCGCGCGACCTGGGCCGCGGCGACCTGGAGGGCGTCGCGCTGTGCGCGCTCGCCACGCCGTACCTGGACCTGGGGCGCACCCGGCGCGGCCTGGAGTGCTCGGAGCGGGCGCTGGCACTGGCCGAGGCGGCGGGCGACGACGTGGCGCGGGCGCGCTGCCTGGCCCGGATCGGCATGTTCCACAAGATCCTCGGCCGCTACCGGGACGCGGTGGACAGCCTGGAGCTGGCCAGGGGCATCTGCGAGCGCACCGGGCTGCGGGCCGAGCTGTCGACCGTGCTGGCGATGCTCGGGTCGGCGCACGCCACGCTCGGCAGGCTCGACGAGGCCCTGCACACCACCGAGCTGGTGCTCGCCTGCGCCCGCGAGACCGGCGACCAGTACGCGGAGATGATCGGCCTGTCCGACCAGGCGCGGTGCCACATGCTGCTCGGCGACCTCGACCTGGCCCTGGACCTGCTGGCCCGGGCGGGCGAGGTGGCCCGGCGGACGCGGGTGACCACGGGCGAGGCGGTGGTGCACGCCCGGCGCGCGGACGTGCTGCGCCGCCAGGGCCGCTACGCCGAGGCGCGCGAGGAGGGGCAGCGGGCGCTGGAGGTGGCGCGGGCGCTGGGCGACCAGGCCACGACCGCCGCGGTGCACAACACGCTGGGCGCCGTGCACCTGGAGCGGGGCGAGTGGGAGGCGGCGCTGCGGCACTACCGGCAGGCCGCGCTGCTCGCCGAGCGCATCGAGATGCTGCTGGAGAAGGCGAAGGCGCTGACCGGGATCTCGCACGTGCTCTTCGCCGGCGGCGACCCGGAGGGGTCGCGGCGGCACTGGGAGAACGGGATGCGGCTGTACGAGACGATCGGCGTGCCGGTGCCGCACCCGCCGGGCAACGACCTCCGCGCGATCCGCTCGGCCTGAGCGCGCCGCCGGGTTCCGGTTCGGGCGAACCGGAACCCGGCAGGTCCCGCGCCGTCAGCGGGCGATGCCGACGACCTGCCGGAAAGTCCTCTCGTCGGTGATGAACGACAGCATCGCGCGGGCCACGTCCGCCCGGTCGATCGACGTCGCGCGGGGCAGCGAACCGCCGATGCGCACCCGGTACTCCCCGGTCCCCGGCCCGTCGAGCAGCCGCGGCGGCCGGACGACGGTCCAGTCCAGCCCCGGGCTCCCGGCGAGCAGCCGCTCCGCGGCCGCCAGGTCCGCGTAGACGGTCCGGAAGACCCGGCGCACCAGCGGGGTGACCAGCAGCCGGTGCGCGGGCGACTCGTCGGCCGGGGCGTCGCCCACCGGGGACGCGCTCACCACGAGCAGCCTGCGCGTCCCGGCCAGGCCGGCGGCCGAGGCGAGCACCCCGGTCAGCGGGGCCACCACGCCCGCGTCGCGCCTGCCGCGCGGGCCCAGCGCGGACAGCACGGCGTCCTCGCCGCGCAACAGCTCCGCCATCCCCTCGGGGTCGGCGAAGTCCGGCGTGCGCACGTCGAGGTCGTCGTGGCGCACCGGCAGGCGGCCCGGGTCGCGGACCGCCGCCGTGACGTGGTGCCCCAGCGCCAGCGCCCGGCGGACCAGCGCCCGGCCGGTGCCGCCGGTGGCGCCGAGGACGACCAGCCTCACGCCGCGCCCTCCCGGGTGGCCATGGTGCGCAGCACGTCCTCGCGCTCGTAGAAGACCTTCCGGCCGTCGCGGTGCCTGCGCCACCCGTGCGTCTTGGCCAGCCAGTAGACCGTGCCCGGCGGCACCCGCCACGCGGCCGCGATCTCGGTGACGCCCAGCGGTCGCCGGGCCGGCCGCGCGGGCTCGGTCGCGGTGAAGGCCAGGGCGTGCCACTGCCGCGGCGTCCACCGGTGGTCGTCCCGGGCCAGGCACACGATGACCGACTCGCGGTCGGAGTCGGCCGGGCCGAGCCTGGCGACCAGGGCGCCGGTGCACGTGGGCCGCGGGCAGGAGCCCAGCGGCACCTGCTTGCCCGCCGACCCGTGCACGACCCGGTCGGCCCGGCGCACCAGGTCCCGGAACTCCTCGGCCGCGTCCGGCCCGGCGTCGTGCCCGGCCAGCCAGTCGGCGTGCCCGGCGAGGAAACCGGCCAGCGCGGGCGCCGACCGCTCCGGCGCGGCCACGCCCAGCTCCTCCACCACGAGCGCGGACCAGCTCGACAGCACCGCCAGGAGGTCCCGGCGGGCGTCGACCGCGCGCGTGTTGAGCGGGATGCCCGGCACGCCGCCGGAGCCGCGGACGCGCTCCGCGGGCCCCGCGCAGGCCACCAGGTGCCCGGCCAGCTCCTCGTGCAGGCGCCCCGCGGCCCTGATGTCCCGCGCCAGCGCCGCACCGGGCCGGCCCGCGTCGCCGCCCGCGTGCGCGACCGCGTCCGGGTTCGACAAATGTTCGACGATCATCTCAGCCCCCATCCGAGTGATGTTCGCCGGCCATGCTCGTCCGGGCCGTTCCCATTTGGTTCCCGTTCGACTCCCGGGAGGTTCCCGTCGCGCGGTGTTGACACCGGGCGGGTCGGCCAAGAGTATTGGTCATAACGTCGGCGCAGTGTGCCGATCGATCACGGGGATTTTTCCCCCGATTCCGGCCGCCCGGCTCTTCTCCGCCGCGGCTGTGCGCATTTCCATCAAGGCCCGAAGCAATCCCCGCGCCGGCCCTCGGCCGGGCGCGAAAACGTTGAATTTTCACCAAGCACCGAACCGTCGAATGGAGTTTCGGTGACCACGACCATTCCCGCGTCCGACCTCGACCTCTACCACGACGCGGCCATCCTGGACCCGCACCGCCACTACCGGGAGCTGCGCGCGATCGGCCCGGTGGTGTGGCTGTCGCGGTACGAGGTCTGGGCCGTGACCCGGTACCGGGAGGTCTACCAGGCGCTGCACGACCACCGGACCTTCCGGTCCGGTGCCGGCGTGGGGCTCACCGACCGGCTCAACCAGGCCCAGAAGGGCAGTTGCATCACCAGCGACCCGCCGTACCACACGCAGGCCCGGGCGCTGGTCTCCCGCCACCTCACGCCCAAGGCGCTGCGCCGGTTCCACGACTACGTCCGGCAGTGGGCCGACCGGCTGGTGGACGAGCTGATCGGGCGCGGCGCGTTCGACGCCGTGACCGACTTCGGCCAGGCATTCCCGCTGTCGCTGGTGCCCGACCTGCTCGGGTGGCCGGTCGACGAGGGGCGCGAGCGGCTGCTGGACTGGGCCTCGGCCGGGTTCAACGCCCTGGGCCCGCCCAACGAGCGGACCCTGTCCGGGGTGCCGCTGCTCCAGGAGATGGGCGGTTTCCTGCACCGGATGTCGATCCCGGGCAACCTGCGGCCGGACAGCTGGGGCGCGCGGCTCGTCGCGGACGCCCACGAGGTCGGCATCGACGAGCACATGCTGCCCGCGCTGCTGGGCGACTTCCTGGTGCCCTCCCTGGACACCTCGGTCAGCGCGCTGGCCGGCATGTTGCACCTGCTCGGCGCGCACCCGGACCAGTGGGACGCGGTGCGCGCCGACGAGTCGCTGATCCCCAACGCCTTCAACGAGGTGCTGCGGGTCGAATCACCGCTGCGCGGCTTCACCCGGCTGGTCGCGCGGGACTGCGAGCTGGGCGGCGTCGCGCTCGCCGAGGGCACCAGGGTCCTGCTGCTCAACGGCTCGGCCAACCGCGACGAGCACCGCTGGGCGGACCCGGACACCTTCGACGTCCGGCGCCCCGACGCCGCGGAGCACCTGGCGTTCGGCCACGGCGTCCACGGCTGCGTCGGCCAGGGCCTGTCCCGGCTGGAGGCGCACTCGCTGCTGCGGTCGCTGGCGGCCAGGGTGCGCCGGATCGAGGTCGGCGAACCGGAGTGGCGGCTGCACAACACCATCCGCGGCATCGCGCGGATGGACGTCGTCCTGCACACGTGACCGGGCGCGGGGTTCCCGGAGGGAGAGAGCACATGAGGATCACGGTCGAGCAGGCCCGGTGCGAGGGGCACGGCATGTGCGTCGACGCCGCACCGGACCTGTTCCACCTCGACGACGACGGCGAGCTGGTCGTGCTGCCCGAGGGCGGGCTCGTCCCGGCGGGGCAGGAAGACCGGGCGCGCGACGCCGTGCGGGTCTGCCCGATCGCCGCACTGGCCCTCGACCGCTGATGGCCACGACCACCCGACTGGTCGTGGTGGGCGCCTCGCTGGCCGGCCTGCGGGCCGTCGAGTCGGCGCGGGCCGCCGGGTTCACCGGCTCGATCACCCTGCTGGGCGCCGAGCCGCACCCGCCCTACGACCGCCCGGAGCTGTCCAAGACCTTCCTCACCACGCCGGGTGCGGCGCCGCGGTTCTACCGCGACCCGGCCGAGCTGGGCGCGCGGTGGCTCGGCGGGCGGCGGGCGACGGCCCTGGACCCGGACCGCAAGGTCGTCGTCGTGGACGACGGCGACGAAATCCCTTACGACGCAATGGTCATCGCGACCGGAGCACGCGCCCGGACGTTGCCGGGCGCCGAAGGCATGGCCGGCGTGCACGTGCTGCGCGGCCTGGACGACGCGCTGGCCCTGCGGCGCGACCTCGCCGCGGCGCGGCGCACCGTGGTGGTGGGCGCCGGGTTCATCGGCTCGGAGGTCGCGGCGAGCGCCCGGGCGCTGGGGTCGGCGGTCACCGTCGTCGAGGCGGCGCCGACCCCGCTCGCGCGGGCGTTCGGGCCCGCCCTCGGCGAGCTGTGCGCCCGGCTGCACACCCGCAACGGCACCGACCTCCGGTGCGGCGTCTCGGTCACCGGGTTCGAGGGGGACGGCCGCGTGTCGCGGGTCCTGCTCTCCGACGGGACCGCGCTGGACGCCGACGTCGTCGTGGTCGGGATCGGCGCCGAACCCGCCGCGGACTGGCTGGTCGGCTCGGGCCTGCGGCTCGACGACGGCGTGGTGTGCGACCGGGCGCTGGCCACCGGCGCCGACGGCGTGCACGCGGCGGGCGACGTGGTGCGCTGGCACAACCCGCTGTTCGACCGCGACATGCGGCTGGAGCACTGGACCGGCGCGGCCGAGCAGGGCGCGGTCGCGGGCCGCAACGCCGTCACCCCCGGGCCGAGCGAGCCGTGCGAGGTCGTGCCCTACCTGTGGTCGGACTGGTACGGCGCCCGCATCCAGTTCGCCGGCGTGCCCGGCGCCGACGGGGTGCGCGTGTTCGGCGACCCCGACGGCCGCGGCTTCGTCGCGCTCCACCGCGACGGCGACCGGCTGGCCGGCGTGCTGGGCGTCAACCGCCGGGCCGACGTGACCCGGTTCCGCGCCCGGATCAGGCAGCGCGTCGGGTGGTCCGAGGCGGTCGAGGCCCTGTCCGGCAGCGGCCTCGCCGCCGTCGGCTGACCCGGCACCACCCCCTCACCCCATGGCAGAAAGGCGGTTCGCGGCATGACCACCGACGTGCGGTTGGCCAACCCGGTCGGCGACTGGACCGGCGTGGCGCGCTACGACGGGAACGCCGACGAGATCAGCGTCTCCTTCACCGACGACGGCACGGTCACCCTGCGCACGCCGGTCAGCACCGGCCGCGGCACGTGGGTCGCGACCGGGCCGCGGACGTTCACCTACCGCCTCACCGAGCGGCTGGACCCGCGGGCGGGCGCGGCGGGCCTGCTGGACATCGAGGTCCGGGCCGAGCTGGTCGACGGCGGCTACCGCGGCGACAGCGTCGCGACCATCACCGACCCCGAGGGCACCGTGCTGCGCACCATCACCGCCGAGGTGACCGCCGGCAGCCGGACTTGAAAGCCCCCGTCGAAGGCCCACCGCAGACGACGAAACGGACGGCATCGTGGCGTACATCTCGCCGGAAGACGGCTACCTGACCGTGTTCAACCTGTTCGACACCGACTCGGCCACCAAGCAGGACCGCCTGGTGGACGCCATGCGGGACATCGTGGACAACGCCGCGTACCCCGGCTGGGTCTCCTCCACGGTGCACGCCGGCGTCGACCGGTTCGGCACGGCGAACTACGTGCAGTGGCGCAGCCTGGAGGAGCTGGAGGCCCGGTACGCCGGGCAGTCCTTCCGCAGCGAGACCATCCCGGAGTTCCGGGCCCTCTCGACCTCGGTGAACCTGGTCAGGACTGAGGTGGTGGCCTGCCAGGCGCACCCGGACCTGGTGCTGCCGGTCGAGATCGGGCCGCACCGCGACGACCACGTGGTGATCATCGTGTTCGGCGTCGACCCCGGGCACCAGGCCGAGCTGGTCGACGTCCTGGCCACGCCGGACGAGTGGGTGAAGTCCGTGCCCGGCTACCGCGCGCACACCATCCTGCGCGGCATCGACGGCACCACCGTCGTCAACTACGCCCAGTGGGACAGCAAGGAGACCTACGACGCGTTCCACACCATGCCCGAGGAGCAGCGCCCGGCGGACGTCCAAGCCCTGCGCCGCCGCGGTCGCGGGCTGGTGAAGTCCCGCTGGGCCAACGCCTTCCGGCCGGTGCACACCAGGTCGGCGGCCGGGGCGGTGAGCCGGTGATGCGCGAGTTCACCGGCTACCGGGAGGCGGTCGGGCGGGGCACGCCCGAGGCGGTGTACGAGGAGCTGCACCGCGGCCCGGTGCGCGACCCGGCGCTGGGCGTGGTGATCGTGGGCGGCTACCGGGCGGCCCGGCAGGTGCTCGACACCCGCAACGGCGACTTCCGCAACGCCGCCACGCTGGCACCGCTCTACGTCCCGGAACCCGACGTCCGGCGGCGGCTCGGCGAGGTCTTCCACAGCCAGGGCGACGCCAGGGGCATGGCGTTCCTCGACGGCGAGGAGCACCGGCGGCAGCGGCGGCAGGCCAGGTCGGCGTTCGCCGCGGCCGACCGCGGCCGGCACCTGACCGCGCTGGTCGACGACGCGCTGGCCGCGCTGGAGGGCCGCACCGGGCCGGTGGACGTGGTGGCGGGGTTCATCGAGCCGCTGGCCCGCCGCTCCTCGCTGGAGGAGCGCACCGGCATCCCCGCCGACCTGGTCGGCGACCTGGCCGTGCTGCTCCAGGGCCAGATCGAGATGCTGTGGGGCCTGCCGGGCCCCGAGCAGCAGCGCAAGCTGGTCCACGAGCTGGCGCAGGTCTGGCGGATCTGCCAGGAGGCCGTCGAGCGCAACCGCGAGGACATGCGGCGCGGCGCGCACCGGCACAACATCATCACCGGCTACCTCGGCCTGCGCCCGGAGTTGGCGCCCGCCGACCGGCTCGACATCTACGGCCACGTCAACGCCGGCTACGTCAGCACCGTGCACACCCTGGGCAACGTCGTGGTGCGCACGCTCGCCGACCCCGGGCGGTGGCGCAAGCTGCACGACAACCCGGACATGCTCCCCGGCTTCGTCCAGCGAATGCTGGAGCGGCACTCCGGCACGCACGGCTGGTTCAAGCTGTGCGCCGCCGAGTCCGGGGTGGAGGTCGACGGCGAGCACGTCGAGCCGGGCACCCGCCTGCTGGTCGCCCTCAACGCGGCCAACCAGGCGCCCGACCGGGGTCCCGACGACCCGTTCCTGTCGTTCAGCTTCGGCCCGCACACCTGCCTGGGCAAGGACTTCTCGCTCCGGCTGATCACCACGGCGGTGGGCGCGCTGGTGGCGCGCTACCCCGACGCCCGGCTGGCCCGCGAGCCGCGGCCGTGGGCCAACCTCGCCTTCAACGGCTTCCCGGAGGCCGAGGTCGTGCTCTCCCCCTGACGTCGACGACAACCGGGAGGTCCGCGAGATGGAACACCCCACGCCGGGACTGGCCGACTTCCTCGCGTCGGTGGAGTCGGCCCGGAACTGGATGTTCACCAAGGCGCGGCGCGTGCCGCTGCGCGAGCTGGAGCAGTGGCGCGCGGACCCCGGCACCGGGGTGATCCGGCACGCCTCCGGCAAGTTCTTCACCATCGAGGGCGTCGAGGTGCACGTGCCCGGCGGCGCGGTGCCGCGGTGGCGGCAGCCGATCATCCACCAGCCCGAGGTCGGCGTGCTGGGCATCCTGACCAGGAGGTTCGACGGCGTCCCGCACTACCTGATGCAGCTCAAGGCCGAGCCCGGCAACCGCAACGGCATCCAGGTCTCGCCGACGGTGCAGGCCACGCGCAGCAACTACACCCGCGTGCACGGCGGCAGCGCGGTGCCGTACCTGGAGTACTTCCGGGAGCACCAGCGCCACCGCGTGGTCTACGACGCCCGCCAGTCCGAGCAGGGCAGCTGGTTCCTGCGCAAGCGCAACCGCAACATGATCGTCGAGGTGGACGGCCGGGTGCCGGTCCTCGACGGCTTCGGCTGGCTGACCGCGGCGGAGCTGCACCACCTGCTGCGGGTCGAGGACCTGGTCAACATGGACGCCCGCTCGGTGCTGTCGTGCCTGCCGGTGCTGGAGGCCCTGGGCCCGACGGTCGCGCTGGACCGGGACGAGTTCACGCTCTCGCTCATCCGCTCCCTCAGCGGCGACCCGCGCAGCGTGCACGGCACGCCGGAGCTGCTGAGCTGGATCACCGACGTGCGCACCCGCACCGACGTGGAGCTGCGCCCGGTGCCGCTGACCGAGCTGTCGGGCTGGCACCACGACGGCGACGTGATCTCCCACGAGAGCGGGCGGTTCTTCGACGTCGTCGGCGTCCGGGTCGAGGCGGGCGGGCGCGAGGTCGGCCGCTGGGACCAGCCGATGATCGCCGCGCGCGACGTCGGCCTGGCCGCCTTCCTGGTGACCCGCGTCCACGGCGTGCTGCACGTGCTGGTCAGCACCAGGGTGGAGCCGGGCTTCTCCGACGTCGCCGAGCTGGCGCCGACCGTGCAGTGCACGCCGGAGAACCACGTGCTCGGGGACATCCCGAAGCCGCCGCTGCTCGACGAGGTGCTGGGCGCGCCGCCGGGCGCGGTCCGCTACGACACGGTCCTGTCCGAGGAGGGCGGCCGGTTCTTCCACACCCGCAACCGCTACCTGGTGGTGGAGACCGACGACCTCGTCGAGCACCCCGGCTTCCGCTGGATGACCCTGCACCAGCTCACCGGGCTGCTGCGGCACAGCCACTACGTCAACGTGCAGGCCAGGACCCTCCTGGCCGCCATGGGATCGCTGATCACCACGCCCGCGCCCGCGCGGGACCTGGTGGCGGCCGGGGTGAAGGGAGCGGCGCGGTGACGCGACCACTCGTCGTGGTGCTCGGCGCGTCGGGCTACGTGGGCTCGGTCGTCACCGGGCTGCTGGCGCGGCGGCCGGTCCGGCTGCGCGCCGTGGCCCGCGGGTCGTACGAGCCGCCCGAGCAGGCGGTGGCCGACGTGGAGGTGGTGCCGGCCGACCTGACCGACCGTGCCCGGCTGGCCGAGGCCGTGGCCGGCGCGGACGCGGTGCTGCACTTCGTCAAGAGCAGCGGGAGCTGGCGCGACGCCGAGCGCGACCCGGCGGGCAGCGCCGCGGTGACCGTCGGCGTGATGCGGGACCTGGTCGACGTGCTGGGCGCCCGGCCCGAGCCGCCGCTGGTGGTGTTCGCCGGGGCCGCCTCGCAGGTCGGCAGGCCGCCGGACCGCCCGCTCGACGGCAGCGAGCCGGACGAGCCGGACACCGAGTACGACCGCCAGAAGCTGGCGGCCGAACGCGTCCTGCTCGACGCCACCGCGGCGGGTGCGGTCCGGGGCGTCAGCCTGCGGCTGCCCACGGTGTTCGGCCACAGCGCGCTGGGTGCCGCGGACGACGTGGGCGTGGTGAGCGCGATGACCCGCCGGGCGCTGCGCGGCGAGCCGATCACCATGTGGCACGACGGCACGGTCGCCCGCGACGTGACCTACGTCGAGGACGTCGCCGCGGCGTTCCTGGCCGCCCTGGACCGGCCCGACGCGCTGGTCGGCAGGCACTGGCTGGTCGGCGCCGGCCGCGGCGACCGGCTGGGCGACGTGTTCCGCCTGGTGGCCCGCTCGGTCGCCCGGCACACCGGCGAGCCGCCGGTCGAGGTGGTGTCGGTGCCGCCGCCCGCGGGCGCCCCGGACACCGACTTCCTCGGCGTGTTCATCGACCCGGAGCCGTTCGGGCGCGCCTGCGGCTGGTCCGCCCGGGTGCCCCTGGCCGAGGCCGTCGACCGCACCGTCTCCGCGTTGCTGACCCGGGAGGCCACCCGTGTACGGACCTGAGGTCGCGCCGATCCACGACGACCTGTACGTGCTGCGCGGCAAGGACTACCCCGCCGAGGCCGAGTACGTCACCAAGGTGGTCCGCGAGCGGGCGCCGCACGCGCGCTCGCTGCTCGACGTCGGCTGCGGCACGGGCGCCCACCTGGTGACCTTCGCCGGGCTGTTCGACCACGTGGTGGGCCTGGACCTGTCCGAGTCGATGCTGGCGGTGGCCGGGGGCAAGCTGCCCGGCGTCCCGCTGCACCGGGGCGACATGCGGTCGTTCGACCTGGGTCGCCGGTTCGACGCCGTGGTCTGCCTGTTCGCCTCCATCGCGCACTGCGCGAGCGTGGCCGAGCTGACCGGCGCGCTGAGGTGCTTCGCGCGGCACGTGGCCGCGGGCGGTGTCGTCGTGGTGGAACCGCGCTGGTTCCGGGAGAACTTCCTCGACGGCCACGTCGCCGCGGACGTCGTCGAGGCGGGCGGGACGACCATCAGCCGCGTCTCGCACACCGCGCGCGACGGCGACATGTGGGACATGGACGTGCACTTCCTCGTCGCCGACCCGAAGAGCGGCGTGCGGCACGTCAGCGAGCGGTACCGGCACCGGCTGTTCACCCGGGCCGAGTACGAGGGCGCGTTCGCCGCCGCCGGCCTCGACGCCACCTACACCGAGGGCGTCCAGGGCGGGCGCGGGATTTTCACAGCCGTTCCGGCGAAGGGGAGTGGGCACTGATGACCATTCGGGTGTGGGACTACCTGGCCGAGTACGAGGCGGAGCGCGAGGACGTGCTCGACGCCGTGGAGACGGTCTTCCGCTCGGGGCAGCTCGTCCTGGGCGAGAGCGTGCGCCGCTTCGAGGAGGAGTTCGCCGGCCGGCACGGCACCGCGCACTGCGTCGGCGTGGACAACGGCACCAACGCCGTCAAGCTCGGCCTCCAGGCGCTGGGCGTCGGGCCGGGCGACGAGGTGATCACGGTGTCCAACACCGCCGCACCGACCGTGGTCGCCATCGACGCGGTCGGCGCCACGCCGGTGTTCGTGGACGTCCGCGAGGACGACTTCCTGATGGACACCGACCAGGTGGAGGCCGCGATCACCGAGCGGACCCGCTGCCTGCTGCCGGTGCACCTCTACGGCCAGTGCGTGGACATGGCGCCGCTGCGGGCGCTCGCCGACGAGTACGACCTGCGGCTGCTGGAGGACTGCGCGCAGGCGCACGGCGCCCGGCACCACGGCGCCCTGGCCGGGACGATGGGTGACGCGGCCGCGTTCTCCTTCTACCCCACGAAGGTGCTCGGCGCGTACGGCGACGGCGGCGCGATCACCACGCCGCACGACGACGTCGAGCGGAACCTCCGCCGGCTGCGCTACTACGGCATGGAGGAGCGCTACTACGTCGTCGAGACGCCGGGCCACAACAGCCGGCTCGACGAGGTGCACGCCGAGATCCTGCGCCGCAAGCTGCGCAGGCTCGACGACTACGTCGCCGCCCGCCGCGAGGTCGCGCGCCGCTACGCCGAGGGGCTGGCCGACACGGGGCTGGAGCTGCCGCGGGTCGCCGAGGGCAACGAGCACGTGTACTACGTCTACGTCGTCCGGCACCCGCGCCGCGACGAGATCATCGAACGCCTCAAGGGCTACGACATCCACCTCAACATCAGCTACCCGTGGCCGGTGCACACCATGTCCGGGTTCGCCCACCTCGGCGTGCCCGCCGGTTCGCTGCCGGTGACCGAGGACCTGGCCGGCCGGATCTTCTCGCTGCCGATGTACGCCTCGCTGACACCGGACCTGCAGGACAAGGTGATCAGCGCGGTGCGCGAAGTGCTCAGGACGCTGTAGACCACCAGGAGGAAGCACCATGCAGGTTCGCCAACTCGCGGTCGAGGGTGCCCTGGAGTTCACCCCGGACGTGTTCCCGGACGAGCGGGGCCTGTTCGTCTCGCCCTTCCAGGGCCCGGCCTTCCGCGACGCCGTGGGCGGCGACCACTTCCCGGTCGCGCAGTCCAACCACAGCGAGTCCCGCCGCGGCGTGGTCCGCGGCATCCACTACACCACCACCCCGCCCGGCATGGCCAAGTACGTCTACTGCGCCACCGGCGAGGCGATCGACATCGTCGTCGACATCCGGGTCGGCTCGCCGACGTTCGGCAAGTGGGACGCGGTGCACATGGACCAGCGCCACTTCCGCGGCATGTACTTCCCGGTCGGCGTGGGCCACGCGTTCGTCGCGCTCGGCGACCGGACGGTGATGTCCTACATCCTCACCGGCTCCTACGTGCCCGCGCACGAGCAGGCCCTGGCCGTGCTCGACCCGGCCCTGGGCCTGCCGATCCCGGAGGGCATCGAGCCGGTCCTGTCCGAGCGCGACCGGGTGGCCATCACCCTGGCCGAGGCGGCCGAGCGGGGCGTGCTGCCCGACTACCACCAGTGCAAGCTCATCGAGAAGCAGTTGATGGGGGGCCGCTGACGTGCGGTTGCTGTTCACCACCATCCCCGGCGCCTCCCACATGCTGCCGCTGGTGCCGCTGGCGCACGCGGCGCTGGCGGCGGGCCACGAGGTGCTGGTCGCGGCGAGCGGCTCGGCGCTGCGCGTCGCGGTGGGCGCGGGGCTGCCCGCGATCGCGATCGACGACGGCGAGGCCGGGCAGACCTACGAGAAGCTGGCGCACATGGTGGCCGAGCGCTCCACGGGCGCCCGGATCACCGATGCCGAGCACATCGACTACATCGCCTCGGTCTTCGGGCGCATGGGCGAGATCATGCTGGACCGCCTGGTCGACGCCGCCCGCACGTGGGGCGCCGAGGCCGTGGTCTACCCGCCGCCGCACGTGGCCGGGCTGGTGGCGGCGCGCGCGGTCGGCGTGCCCGCCGTGCTGCACGGCATCGGCACGCCGCGGCCGACGTTCCGGCCCGCCCTGGTGCACCTGCTCAAGGCGGTCGACCGGGCCGGTGTGGTGGCGCCCGGCGAGGCGGACGTGGAGGTCGACCTCAGCCCGGCGTCGCTGCCGCGGTTCACCCAGGACGCGCCCGTGCGGCCGGCCGGGGTGCCGACCGTGCGGATGCGCTACACCCCGTACAACGGCGGCGCGGAGCTGACCCGCGGGCTGCTCACCCGCGGCGCGCGGCCGCGGGTGGTGGTCACCCTGGGATCCATCCCGGGCATCTACGGCGACGGCGACGTGCTGCGCGAGGTCGTCCAGGGCACCGCCGACCTGGGCGTCGAGCTGGTGCTGGCCACCGGTGACGCGAGCCTCGCGGCGTTGCCGACCCCGCTGCCGCCCCACGTGACCGCGGTGGGCTGGGTGCCGCTGCGGCAGTTGCTGGCGACCGGCGACCTGGTGATCCACCACGGCGGGATGGGCACCATGTACACCGCGTTCGACGCGGGCGTGCCGCAGGTGGTGCTGACCCTGCCCGACGACAGCCTGCCGAACGCGCGCACCGCGTGCGAGCGCGGCGCGGGCGCCATGCTGCCGATGTCGGGCACCACGGCCGACGACCTCGCGCCGGTGGTCGCCGACGTGCTGCGCGACCCGTCCTACCGCGCGGCGAGCCGGGAGGTCGCGGTGGAGATGCGGGCCATGCCGTCGCCCGCCACCGCGCTGGGCCGGCTCCTCGCGGTGATCGGACCCGATCGACCTTGACCACGGGGGAGCCGGAGATGGACACCGATGTCGTAGTCGTGGGCGCCGGGCCCACGGGCCTGATGCTCGCCGGCGAGCTGCGCCTGGGCGGCGCGCGCGTCGTGCTGGTGGAGCGGCTGGCCGAGCCGACCGGCCAGTCGCGGGGGCTGGGGTTCACCGCGCGCACCGTCGAGGTCTTCGACCAGCGGGGGCTGCTGCCCGCGTTCGGCGAGGTCGAGACCAGCGCCGTGGGCCACTTCGGCGGCCTGCTGTTCGACTACACCGTGCTGGAGGGCGCGCACTTCGGGGCGCGCAGCATCCCGCAGTCGCGCACCGAGGCGGTGCTGGAGGAGTGGGCCCTGGGACTGGGCGCGGACATCCGCCGCGGCTGGGAGTTCACGGGCCTGAACGACGACGGGTCCGGTGTGGACGTCACCGTGTCCACACCGGATGGTCAACGCACCCTGCGGGCGGCGTACCTGGTCGGCTGCGACGGCGGCCAGAGCCCGGTGCGCAGGGCCGCCGGGTTCGACTTCCCGGGTTCGCCGGCCACGCGCGAGATGTACCTGGCCGACGTGGTCGGCTGCGACCTGCGGCCGCGGTTCCTGGGCGAGCGCGTGGCGGGCGGCATGGTGATGTCGGCCCCGCTCGGCGGTGGCGTGGACCGCGTCATCATCTGCGAGCGCGGCGTCCCGCCCACCGAGCGCGCCGAACCGCCGACCTTCGCCGAGGTCGCCGCCGCCTGGCAGCGGCTCACCGGCGAGGACATCAGCGGCGGCTCCGCCTCGTGGGTCAGCTCCTTCACCGACGCCGCCCGCCAGGTCGCGCACTACCGGCGCGGCCGCGTGCTGCTGGCCGGGGACGCGGCCCACATCCACCTCCCGGCGGGCGGGCAGGGCCTGAGCACGGGCGTGCAGGACGCGGTGAACCTCGGCTGGAAGCTGGCCGCCGAGGTGCGCGGCACGGCCGCGCCGGGGCTGCTGGACAGCTACCACGCCGAGCGGCACCCGGTCGGGGCGCGGCTGCTGATGAACACCAGGGCCCAGGGCGTGCTGTTCCTCAGCGGCGAGGAGGTCGAGCCGCTGCGCGAGGTGTTCGCCGAGCTGATCGCCTACCCGGACGTCAGCCGCCACCTGGCGGGCATGGTCAGCCACCTGGAGGTCGCCTACGAGGTGGCCGAGGGCGACCACCCGCTGCTCGGTCGCCGCCTGCCGAAGCGCTCGCTGACCACCTCGTCCGGTGAGACGACGACCACCGAGCTGCTGCACACCGGCCGGGGCGTGCTGCTCGACCTGGCCGACGACCCCAAGGTGCGCGAGATCGCCGAGGACTGGTCGGACCGCGTCACGTGCGTGACGGCGGCGGTCATCGGGGCGGAGCCCGACGACGTGGCGGCGGGCACGGCCGCGGTGCTGGTGCGGCCGGACGGGTACGTGGCCTGGACCTCGCCGGGCGGCGGCGACCTGGCCGTGGCGCTGGAGCGGTGGTTCGGCCCGCTCGACCGGGGCTGAGGGGGCGGCCGTGGAAGAGGTCGCCCGCACGCCGCGGGCACTGCCCGCCGGGGCCGACCGCGGTGTGGTCGGCCGCCGGCTGCCGCCGGTCGAGGTCGGGACCGGACGGGGCCGGGGCGTGCTGCTGGACCTGGCCGACGACGCGGGCCTGCGCCGGGCCGCGGCCGGCTGGGCCGACCGGGTCGACGTGGTCACCGGCGCGCCGGCCGGCGGCCCCCTGACCGGCCTCGCGGCGGTCCTGGTGCGCCCGGACGGGCACGTGGCCTGGGTCGCCGAGGCGCCCGGCGGCGACCCGGGCGAGGCCCTGCGCCGGTGGTTCGGCGCACCCCACAACTCGAACGCGGAGGTCTGACACCCATGCACAGCACGCTGATCGTGGCCCGGATGCGCCCGGAGTCGGGCGAGGACGTGGCCAGGCTGTTCGCCGAGTTCGACGCGGGCGCCATGCCGCACCGGATGGGCACGCGCCGGCGCCAGCTCTTCTCCTACCAGGGCCTGTACTTCCACCTCCAGGACTTCGACGACGACCAGGGCGGCGAGGCGGTCGAGGCGGCCAAGGGCGAGCCCGAGTTCGTGCGGATCAGCAACGACCTCAAGGAGTTCATCGAGGCGTACGACCCGGGGACGTGGCGCTCGCCCAAGGACGCGATGGCCACGCGCTTCTACCACTGGTCGGCCCAGGGCTGACCGATCGACCAGCGCGCCCGTCGCGGGCGCGCGGACGCCGTGAAAGGAGATCGCCAGTGACACGGCGGGTAGTGATCACCGGGGTGGGCACCGTCGCGCCCGGTGGGATCGGGGTGAAGAACTTCTGGAGCCTGCTGTCCGAGGGGCGAACCGCGACCAGGCGGATCAGCTTCTTCGACCCGGCGCCGTTCCGCTCCCGGGTGGCCGCGGAGATCGACTTCTACCCGGAGATGCACGGGCTGGGCCCGCAGCAGGTCCGGCGGATGGACCGGGCCTCCCAGCTCGCCGTCGTGGCCGCCGCCGAGGCGGTCGCGGACAGCGGGGTGGAGTTCGCCGGGCTCGACCCGTCCCGGGTCGGGGTGACCATCGGCACCGCGGTCGGCGCCACCACGAGCCTGGAGCGGGAGTACCGGGTGGTCAGCGACGACGGCAGGCTGCACCTGGTCGACCACCGGTACACGACCCCGCACCTGTACGGCCACCTGGTGCCCAGCTCGTTCGCGGCCGAGGTGGCGTGGCAGGTGGGCGCCGAGGGGCCGGTGACCGTGGTGTCCACCGGCTGCACCTCGGGCCTGGACGCGGTGGGGCACGCCTGCGAGCTGGTGCGGGAGGGCTCGGCGGACGTCGTGGTCGCGGGTGCCACCGACGCGCCGATCTCGCCGATCACCCTGGCCTGCTTCGACGCCATCAAGGCCACCACGCCCGACAACGACGACCCCGCGCACGCCTCGCGCCCGTTCGACGGGACCCGCAGCGGTTTCGTGCTGGGCGAGGGCGCGGCGGTGTTCGTGCTGGAGGAGCTGGAGTCCGCGCGCCGGCGCGGCGCCCAGGTCTACGCCGAGATCGCCGGGTTCGCGACCCGGTGCAACGCCTTCCACATGACCGGGCTGCGGCCCGACGGCGCGGAGATGGCCGAGGCCATCACCAGGGCGCTGGACGAGGCGTGGATGAACCCCGAGGACATCGACTACGTCAACGCGCACGGTTCGGGCACCAAGCAGAACGACCGGCACGAGACCGCGGCGTTCAAGCGCAGCCTGGGCGAGCACGCCTACCGCACGCCGATCAGCTCGGTGAAGTCCATGATCGGGCACTCGCTGGGCGCCATCGGCTCGCTGGAGATCGCCGCCTCGGTGCTGGCCATGAAGTACGACGTGGTGCCGCCGACGGCGAACCTGCGCACCCCGGACCCGGAGTGCGACCTGGACTACGTCCCGGTCACCGCCCGGGAGTGGCGCACGGACGCGGTGCTGACCGTGGGCAGCGGGTTCGGCGGGTTCCAGAGCGCGATGGTGCTGCGCGACCCGGAGGGCCCGGCGGCATGAGCGCGGTGGTGACGGGCATCGGCGTGACCGCGCCGAACGGCCTGGGCACGGAGGACTACTGGTCGGCCACCTGCGCCGGGGTCAGCGGCATCGGGCCGGTCAGCCGGTTCGACGCCACCGGCTACCCGGTCACGCTGGCGGGCGAGGTCCCGGGGTTCGCGCCCCGGGACCACCTGCCCGGCAGGCTGCTGCCGCAGACCGACCACATGACGAGGCTGGCGCTGGTCGCGGCCGACTGGGCGCTGGCCGACGCCGGGGTGGAGCCGGGCGACCTGCCCGCGTTCGACACCGGCGTGGTCACCGCGTCCTCGGCGGGCGGCTTCGAGTTCGGCCAGCAGGAGCTGCGGAACCTGTGGAGCAAGGGCAGCGCGCACGTCAGCGCGTACCAGTCCTTCGCCTGGTTCTACGCGGTCAACACCGGCCAGATCTCCATCCGGCACGGCCTGAAGGGGCCGAGCGGGGTGGTCGTCACCGACGGCGCGGGCGGGCTGGACTCGCTCGCGCAGGCCCGCAGGCAGCTCCGCAGGGGCAGCAGGCTCGTCGTCGCCGGCGGCGTGGACGGGTCGATCTGCCCGTGGGGCTGGGTCGCGCAGATGGCCGGCGGCAGGCTCAGCACGGCAGACGACCCGGACGCGGCGTACCTGCCGTTCGACCCGCGGGCCGCCGGGCACGTGCCCGGCGAGGGCGGCGCGATCCTGGTCGTCGAGGACCGGGAGGCGGCCCGCGCCCGCGGCGCCGAGGTGTACGGCGAGGTCGCCGGGTACGCCGCCACGTTCGACCCGCGGCCGGGCACCGACCGGGGACCGGCGCTGCGCCGGGCGATCGAGCAGGCGCTGCGCGACGCGGGCGCGGCACCGGGCGACGTCGACGTGGTCTTCGCCGACGCCGCCGCGGTCGCCGACCTCGACCGCGTCGAGGCCGAGGCCCTGACCGCGGTGTTCGGGCCGGGCGGCGTGCCGGTGACCGCGCCGAAGACCATGACCGGCCGGCTGTGCGCGGGCGGTGGCGCGCTCGACGTGGCCTCCGCCCTGCTGGCCATCCGCGACGGCGTCGTCCCGCCGACGGTCAACGTCGACCCCGACCCGCGCCACCGGCTCGACCTCGTGCTGGGCGGTGCCCGCGAGGTGCCGGTGCGCACGGCGCTGGTGGTCGCCCGCGGCCAGGACGGCTTCAACTCGGCGCTCGTGGTCCGGGACGGGCGCTGAACCACTACAGGAGGAGAGCAGATGCAGGACACCAAGTTCACCCTCGACGACCTGCGGCGCGTGCTCGTCGAGGGCGCCGGCGCCGACGAGGGGGTCGACCTGGCCGGCGACATCCTCGACGTCGAGTTCGACGACCTCGGCTACGACTCGATCGCGCTGCTGGAGACCGCGTCGCGGATCAGCCGCGAGAGCGGCGTCCCGCTCGACGACACCGTCGCGTCGGCGAAGACCCCGCGCGAGCTGCTGGCGCTGATCAACGGCGGGTGAGGGCGGGCGGCGCGGTGCCGTCGCGTCGGAGGAGGGGGAGAGCATGACCAGAGCCCTGGAGGGGGACACCGGCACCGACTGGGTGCTGTGCCCCGGCTGCCGGGCGGTGCTGTACGGGAAGCGGTTGGCGCGCGGCGGCGGGGTCTGCCCGGAGTGCGACCACCACCACCGGCTCACCGCGGCCGAGCGCGTCGACCTGCTGTTCGACCCCGGCAGCGCGGAGGTCGTCGACCTGCCCGCGCGCAGCGTCGACGTGCTCGGCTTCGTCGACCGCAAGCCCTACCCGGAGCGGCTGGCCGCCGCGCGCCGGGCCACCGGCCTGACCGAGGCCGTGCTGGTGGTGACCGGCCGGATCGGCGGTGAACCGGTGGTCGCGGCCGTGATGGACTTCCGGTTCCTGGGCGGCAGCCTCGGCGCGGCGGTCGGCGAGCTGGTCACCGGGGCGGCGGAGGTCGCGCTGGAGCGGCGGTGGCCGCTGCTGCTCGTGCCGGCGTCCGGCGGGGCGCGGATGCAGGAGGGCGCCGTCTCGCTGATGCAGATGGCGAAGACCAGCCAGGCGCTGGGTCGGCTGGACCGGGCGGGGGTGCTGACCGTCTCGCTGGTCACCGACCCGACCTACGGCGGGGTGGCGGCCTCGTTCGCGACGCTGTGCGACGTGATCGTCGCCGAGCCGGGCGCGCGCCTGGGCTTCGCCGGGCGGCGGGTGATCGAGCAGACCATCCGGCAGGAGCTGCCGCCCGCGTTCCAGACGGCGGAGTTCCTGCTGGCGCACGGGCTGGTCGACGCGATCCGGCCGCGGGGTGAGCTGCGGGCCGCTCTGGGCGCGCTGCTCGCGGCCGCGCGGGGTGGGGTGGAGCGGGGTGGGGTGGAGGGGGAGGGGGAGGGGGAGGGCGGGCGGGCCGTCGGGAGCCGGCAACCGGCCGACGCAGAGCAGGCGGGCGGCGTCGCCCGGTCCGCCGGCGCCGCCCGGCCGGCCGAGGCACCCCCTCACCCCGGCACCGGTCCGGACCCCGTCATCCGCGACCCCGACCGGCTGCCCCCGGTGGACCGCTGGGAAACCGTGCGGCAGGCCAGGGACATCGACCGGCCCACCGCGCTCGACTACCTGGCGCTGGCCTTCGACGGTTTCGAGGAGCTGCGCGGCGACCGGATCGGCGGCGACTGCGCCGCCCTCGTCGGCGGCATCGCCCGGCTGGGCGGCCGCCCGGTCGTGGTCCTCGGCCACCAGAAGGGCCACACGCCCGCCGAGCTGGCCAGGCGCAACTACGGCATGGCCTCGCCGCGGGGGTACCGCAAGGCGGCCCGGCTGATGCGGCTGGCCGAGAAGCTGTCCCTGCCCGTGGTCACGCTGGTGGACACGCCCGGCGCCCACCCCGGCGTGGAGGCCGAGGAGAACGGGCAGGCCGTGGCCATCGCGGAGAGCATCCGCCTGATGACCGGGCTGCGCGTGCCGGTGGTGGCGGTCGTCATCGGCGAGGGCGGCAGTGGCGGGGCGCTGGCCCTGGCCGCGGCCGACGAGGTGCTGATCTGCGAGCGGGGCACGTACTCCGTGATCAGCCCGGAGGGGTGCGCCTCGATCCTGTGGAGCGACCCGGCGATGGCCCCGACCGCGGCCGACGCGCTCCGGGTCGACGCGCGCAGCCTGCTGCGGCTGGGCGTGGTGGACGGCGTGGTGCCGGAGCCGGCGGGCGGCAGCCAGGCCGACCACCGCGCCGCGGCCGACCGGCTGCGGTCCGCGCTCGCCGCGGCCCTGGACCGGCTGTCCGCCCTGGACCGGGACGACCTGGTGGAGCGGCGGTGGCGCAGGTTCCGGGCCTTCGGCTCGCCGGAATGGTTCGACAGGGAGGGAACCCCGTGACGCAGGGTGTGATCACCGACAACGGCCACGAGCTGTTCAACGGCCTGACCGAGCGCCTCGACGGGCACCGGGCGCTGCTGGAGGAGACCCGGCGCTCGGTGGTGCGGCTGCTGGCCGACGTGCCGACCGCGCCGAAGCGGCTGCGCGTGCAGGCGGGCGACGTGGTCGTCGAGGTGGAGTGGGACGACGCGGGGCAGCCGGTCACCGTCGTCGCGGCCGGGGCGCCCGCCGCGCCCGAGCCGCCCGCCCCGGAGGGCGAGTACCTGACCTCGCCGACGGTCGGCGTGTTCTACCGGGCGCCGCAGCCCGGTGCGCCGCCGTTCGTCGCCGAGGGCGACCGGGTGCGGCCGGGCCAGCAGGTCGGCATCGTCGAGGCGATGAAGCTGATGATCCCGGTCGAGGCGGACCGGGCCGGCCTGGTCGCGCGGGCCCTGGCCGCCGACGGCGAGACCGTCGAGTACGGCACCCGGCTGTTCGAGCTGGCACCCCCCGACCGGACGGCGGGGTAGGCCGTGTTCGACAAGGTCCTCATCGCCAACCGGGGCGAGATCGCCCTCCGGGTGGCCCGCACGTGCCGCGAGATGGGCATCCGCACGGTCGCGGTGCACTCCACGGACGACCGCGACTCCGCGGTGGTGTCCTACGCCGACGAGTCCGTCCAGATCGGACCGGCGCCGGCCAGGAAGAGCTACCTCGACATCGCCGCGGTGGTCGAGGCCGCCCTGCGCACCGGCGCCGAGGCGGTCCACCCGGGCTACGGGTTCCTGTCCGAGGACCCGGACTTCGCCGAGGTGTGCCGGGACAACGGCCTGGTGTTCATCGGCCCCCCGCCGGAGGTCATCGCCCAGCTGGGGGACAAGACGGCCGCGCGCGGGGTCATGGCGCGGGCCGGGCTGCCGCTGCTGCCGGGCAGCCTGGACCCGCTGGGCTCGGCATCCGAGGCGCGGTCCCTGGCCGACGACATCGGCTACCCGGTGATCATCAAGGCGGCCGCGGGCGGCGGCGGCCGGGGCATGCGGGTGGTGCACGACGCGGCGGAGTTCGGGCGCGCCCACCGGGAGACCGTCGCGGTGGCGCAGGCGTTGTTCGGCGACCCGCGGGTGTACGTGGAGCGGTACCTGGCCACCGCCAGGCACGTCGAGATCCAGGTCCTGTGCGACCGGCACGGCAACGCGGTGCACCTGGGCGAGCGCGACTGCTCGACCCAGCGCAGGCACCAGAAGCTGGTCGAGGAGACGCCCGCGCCGGGCCTGCCGCGCGAGCTGGTCGAGCGCATGGGCGAGGTGTCGGTGGCCGGCGCGCGGGCCGTCGGCTACGTCGGCGCCGGCACGTTCGAGTTCCTGGTCGGGCCGGACGGGCGGTTCTACTTCATGGAGGTCAACACCCGCATCCAGGTCGAGCACCCGGTCACCGAGCTGGTCACCGGCCTGGACCTGGTGCGCGCGCAGATCGAGGTCGCGGCGGGCGCCGAACTGGGCCTGCGGCAGCAGGACGTGGTGCCGCGCGGCGTGGCGATCGAGTGCCGGGTCAACGTGGAGGACCCCGAGCGGGACTTCGCGCCCGCGCCGGGGCGGCTGGTGGAGTTCAGCCCGCCGGGCGGCCCGTTCGTGCGGGTCGACACGCACGGCTACCCGGGCTACCGGGTGCCCGCGAGCTACGACTCGATGCTGGCCAAGGTGCTGGTGTGGGCGCCGGACCGGCCCACCGCGCTGGCCCGGATGGACCGGGCCCTGGCCGAGTTCCGGATCGCCGGGCCGGGCGTGCGCACGACAACGGCCTTCCTGCGGCGCGTGCTGGCCCACGAGTCCTTCCGGGCCGGCACGCACAGCACCGCGATCGTCGGGCAGGTGCTCGACGAGCAGCACGGACCGCACCGCGCGGCGGGGTGACCCTTTCGACCTACCCAGGAGGAGCAATGGCGGACCACGCCGGCAAGACCGCGATCGTCACCGGCGCCACCAGCGGCATCGGGCTCGCGGTGGCCGACCTGCTCGGTGAGCTCGGCCACCGGGTGTTCCTGTGCGCGCGCGACGCGGACAACGTGGCGCACACGG
Organism: Saccharothrix syringae; assembly: GCF_009498035.1. Lineage (NCBI taxonomy): Bacteria > Bacillati > Actinomycetota > Actinomycetes > Pseudonocardiales > Pseudonocardiaceae > Saccharothrix > Saccharothrix syringae. The sequence goes on along the minus strand of NZ_CP034550.1, from coordinate 7,686,282 downwards.
TGAAGCAGTTGCAGGACAAGGGCTACGACGTCGACGGCGCGAGCTGCGACGTGCGCTCGCCCGAGGCGGTGCGAGGATTCGTCACCGCCGCGGTCGAGCGCTACGGCACCGTCGACATCCTGGTCAACAACGCCGGGCGCAGCGGTGGCGGCGTCACCGCCGACCTCGCCGACGAGCTGTGGTTCGACGTGATCGCCACCAACCTCGACAGCGTGTTCCTGATGACCCGGGACGTGCTGTCGGTGGGCGGCATGCGCGACAAGGGCTGGGGCCGCATCGTCAACGTCGCGTCCACCGCGGGCAAGCAGGGCGTCGTGCTCGGCGCGCCCTACTCCGCGTCCAAGCACGGCGTCGTGGGCTTCACCAAGGCGCTGGGCAACGAGCTGGCCAAGACCGGGATCACGGTCAACGCCGTGTGCCCCGGCTACGTGGAGACCCCGATGGCGCAGCGGGTCCGGCAGGGCTACGCCGCGGCCTGGGGCATCGGCGAGGACGACGTGCTCGACCGGTTCCAGGCCAAGATCCCGCTCGGCCGCTACTCCACGCCGGAGGAGGTGGCGGGCATGGTCGGCTACCTGGTCGGCCACCGCGCGGCCTCGGTCACGTCGCAGGCGATCAACGTGTGCGGCGGGCTCGGCAACTTCTGACCCCGTTCCCCCCGAACCGGGCGGCGGTGGCGCGTCGATCCCCCAGGCCGCCACCGCCGCCCACCGACGACCACCGAGGAGCAAAGGATGACCACGAGCCTCGCCCGCGAGGTCGAGCACGACATCACCGTCCGCGCGTCCGCGCGCGCCGTGTACGACCTCATCGCCGACGTGGCCGACTGGCCGCAGGTCTTCCCGCCCACCGTGCACGTCGAGCACCTGGAGCGCGGCGAGACCGGCGAGCGCATCCGCATCTGGGCGACCGCCAACGGCACCGCCAAGACCTGGACCTCGCGCCGCGAGCTGGACCCCGGGCGGCTGCGGGTCGAGTTCCGCCAGGAGGTCTCGCAGGCGCCGGTCGGCGCCATGGGCGGCTGCTGGCTGGTCGAACCCCTGTCCGCCGACGAGTGCCGGGTGCGGCTGCTGCACGACTACCGCCCGGTGGACGACGACCCGGAGAAGCTGGCCTGGATCGAGGCGGCCGTGGACCGCAACAGCCACGCCGAGCTGGCCGCTTTGAAGGCCACCGCCGAGGGCGCGCACGACGGGCTGCTGTTCGGCTTCGCCGACAGCGTCGAGGTCGACGGCCACGCGCGGGACGTGTTCGACTTCATCAACGAGGCCGACCGGTGGTCCGAGCGGCTGCCGCACGTGGCGCGGGTCAGGCTGGAGGAGGACACGCCCGGCCTGCAACTGCTGGACATGGACACCAGGACCAAGGACGGCAAGACCCACACCACCACGTCGGTCCGCGTGTGCCTGGCACCCACCACGATCGTCTACAAGCAGATCAGGGTGCCCGCGCTGATGACCCTGCACACCGGCCGGTGGCAGATCGACCAGCGGCCCGGCGGCGGGCTCGTGGTCACCTCCCGGCACACCGTGCGCATCAACGAGGACAACATCACCTCGGTCCTCGGCCCGGGCGCGGACGTGCCGGCGGCGCGCGAGTTCGTGCAGAAGGCGTTGAGCGCCAACAGCCTGGCCACGCTCGGGCACGCCAAGACCTACGCGGAGCGCCGGGCGTGACGCGGACCCGGGTCCTGGTGGTCGGCGCCGGCCCGGTCGGCCTCCTGCTGGCCGGCGAGCTGGCCCGGTGCGGGGTGGGCGCGGTCGTGGTCGACCGGCTGGCGAGCCCGATGACCGAGTCCCGGGCGAGCCAGCTCAACTCCCGCACGGCCGAGCTGTTCGCCGAACGCGGGCTGACCGACCTGCTGGAGGCCGCCCGGCCGGAGCCGTCCGGGCACTTCGGCGGCCTGCGGCTGTCGGTGTCCGACGTGGACAGCCCGTGGGCGGGCTACCGGAAGGTGCCCCAGCACCGGACCGAGGCCGCGCTCGCCGGGTGGGCGGTCGGGCTGGGCGCGCGGCTGCTGCGCGGCCACGAGCTGTGCGAGCTGTCCGACGAGGGCGACCGGGTGGTGTGCGGCCTGGGCGCCGCCGACGGCCCGGTCCGCGTGGTGGCCGACTACGTGGTCGGCTGCGACGGCGCGGACAGCACCGTGCGGCGGCTCGCCGGTTTCGGGCACGAGGGCGCGGCCGCGACCAGGGAGCTGCTGCGCGCGGACGTGGCCGGGATCGACGTCCCGGACCGGCGGTTCGAGCGGTTCCCGCGTGGCCTGGCCATCGCCGCGACCGCCAACGGCGTCACCCGGGTCATGGTGCACGCGTTCGGCCGCGCGCCCCGGGAGCGGTCCGGGCCGCCGTCGTTCGACGAGGTGGTGGCCAACTGGGCGGAGGTCACCGGCGAGGACATCTCGGCCGGCCGGCCGCTGTGGGTCGACGCGTTCGACAACCGGCACGGCCACGTGACCGGCTACCGGCGCGGCCGCGTGCTGCTCGCCGGCGACGCCGCGCACTGGCACATGCCGATCGGCGGCCAGGCCCTCAACCTGGGGTTGCAGGACGCGGTGAACCTGGGGTGGAAGCTGGCCGCCGAGGTTCGGGGCTGGGCGCCGCCGGGCCTGCTGGACAGCTACTCGGAGGAGCGGCACGCCGAGGGCGGCCGGGTGCTGGCCAACGTGCTCACCCAGGAGCAGCTGCTGCTGGGCGGCCCGGAGGCGGAGGCGCTGCGGACGACGTTCCGCGAGCTGATGGGGCTGGACGACGTGCGGCGCCACCTCGCGGGCGTGCTGAGCGGGCTGGACGTCGCCTACGGGGGGTAGGGGCATGCGCTTGCCGGTCGCCGGGTGCCCCGGTCGGGGCTTCAGCGGCTCGCACGTAGTGGGTGCCTGGGGTGGGTGCCTGGGGTGGGTGCCTGGGGTGGGTGCCTGGGGTGGGGGCCTGGGGGGGGGGCCGGGGGTGGGTGCCTGGGGTGGGTGCCCTGGGGTGGGTGCCCGGGGTGGGTGCCCGGAGTGGTGCCTGGGGTGTGGGTGCCTGGGGTGTGGCGGGTCGGGGTGTGGCGGGTCGGGGTGGCCGCCCGGGTGGCGGCCGGCCCTCGCGGGTTCGCGAACCGCCCACCCCCGCCGGCTCGCGAACCGCTCACACCCGCAGGCCGTGCCGGCGGTCGCCCACCACCAGCGCGGACACGCGCGACTCCGACGCGGCCGAGAACACGTCCCGGTGCGCGGCCACGGCCAGCCGGGTCTCCTCGGCCACCAGGTCGGCGTTGATCTGCGCCGCGGCCGCCGCCCCCGCCGCCGCGGCGGCGCCGACCTGCGCGGTCAGGTCGGTGACGTTGCCCGCCACCCACACCCCGGGCACCTCGGTCCGCCCCGCGGCGTCGGTGGGCACGTGCTCACCGACGCCCATCGGGTGCTCGACCGCCCGCAGCCCGAGCCCCGCGAGGAACCCCGTGCGCGCCACCATCCGCGTCGGCACGGCCAGCACCTCGCGCGCCACCAGCGTCCCGTCGACCAGCCGCACGCCGCCCACCCGGTCGTCGACCACCTCCACGGACGCCACCTCGCCCGGCACCACCCGGATGCCGCGCACGACGAGCTGCTCCAGCTCCTCGTCGCCCGTCGCCCGGGTGTGGCGGAAGAACACGACGTCGGCGCTCCACTGGCGCCACAGCAGCGCCTGGTGCACCGCCATCGGCCCGGCGCCCAGCACCCCGACGGCCCGGTCGCGGACCTCCCAGCCGTGGCAGTACGGGCAGTGCAGCACGTCCCGGCCCCAGCGCTCGCGCAGCCCCGCGACGTCCGGCAGCTCGTCGACCAGCCCGGTGGCCACCAGCAGCCGCCGGGCGCGCACCGACCGGCCGTCGACCAGGGTCACGGCGAACCGGTCGCCCTCGCGGGTCACCGAGCCCACCTCGCCGCCCACCACCCGGCCGCCGTAGCCGCGGACCTCGGCCCGACCGCGCTCCAGCAGCTCGGTCGGCGGCACGCCCTCGCGGGCCAGCAGGCCGTGCACCCCCTCGGCCGGGGCGTTGCGCGGTGCGCCCGAGTCGACCACCACCACGGACCGCCGGGCCCGGGCCAGCACCAGCGCCCCGTTCAACCCGGCGGCGCCACCGCCGACCACCACCACGTCGCACTCGTCCACCAGCTGATCGGTCATCGTGACCACCTCCTGCGGCCACGATGCGGGTTGGATGCCGGAGAGGCAAAGCCGGTTGCCGATTCGGCAACTTTTTCGGCTGTGGTGGAGCGTCATCCGGGTGGGGGGCGCCACGCGGCCGGCTTCCGCACCGTGGGGGTGCGCGTCGCTCGGTGACCGGCCACTGGTCCACCCGCTGCGGCTCCCGCGTCCCGCTCACCCCCCGGGCACGAAGCGGTACGACGTGGAGCCGCACACCACCGGGCAGCCCCGTCGCGCGATGATGTGGGGGTGACGTCAACCCGGTGACCGGGACGCCGATCGGCGCTGCCGCGACGACCGCTCCCGCGGAGCCGTCCCTACAGGTCAACCGGGACCGCGCCCACCACCCTGCCGGGGATCAGCGCGATCACCACCGGCTCCCTGCTCCACGAGCGCGCGTAGCCGCCGTTGTTGGCTGCTGTCGAGTTGTGGCCCTGCGGTTGACGGGCGGTGCGACGAGGGGACGGGTACTGCCGGCGCCAACCCGGGCGGCCTGGGAGGTGGTCCCCCACCCGCTCACCCGCCCCCCGGCGTGAACCGGCGGGTCGGGCAGGTCCGCGCCAACCCCGCCCGCACCTCCTCCAGCGACCCCGGCACGGCCCCGTGCGCCCGCGCCTGCACCAGCACGTTCCCCAACGCCGTGGCCTCCACCGGCCCGGCCACCACCACCCGCCCGGACAGCTCGGCGGTCAGCCGGCACAGCAGCGCGTTGCGCGACCCACCCCCCACCACGTGGATCGTCTCGACCTCCACCCCGGCCAGCCCGCCCACCCGCTCCACCGTCCGGGCATAAGCCGCCGCCAGGGAGTCCAGCACGCAGCGCACGGTCTCCGCCGGGCTCGCCGGCGCCCGGTGCCCCGCGGCCACCGCCGCCGCGGCGATCCGGTCCGGCATGTCGCCCGGCGGGATGAACGCCGGGTCGTCCACGTCGACCACCGGCCCGCCCGCGGGCAGCGCCTCGGCCTCGGCGAGCACCGCGTCCAGCCCGAACCCCCACGCGCGCGAGCACTCCTGGAGCAGCCACAGCCCGCCGACGTTGCGCAGGAACCTCGTCCGCCCGTCGACCCCGCCCTCGTTGGTGACGTTGGCCAGCCGCGCTTCCCCCGTCAGCACCGGGGCGGGCAGTTCGACGCCGGCCAGCGACCACGTGCCGCTGGACACGTAGGCGAACCGCGGCCCGCTCGCGGGCAGGGCGACCACGGCCGACGCGGTGTCGTGCGAGCCGACGGCGGTCACCACCGCGCCCGGCGGCAGCCCGGTGGCCGCGACCACCTCCGGGAGCAGGGGACCGCGCACCTCGCCGGGGCGTTGCAGCGGCGGGAACAGGCCGACCGGGATGCCCAGGCGCTCGTGCAGGGACCGCGACCACGTGCCGGTGCGCGCGTCGAGCAGCCCGGTGGTGGAGGCGTTGGTCACCTCGGTGCGCAGCTCCCCGGTCAGCCAGTACGCGATCAGGTCGGGCAGCAGCACGGCGCGCGCGGCCCGCGCCCACAGCGGCGACCCCTTCTCCGCCTCCAGCTGGTACACCGTGTTGAACGGCAGGAACTGCAACCCGTTGACCGCGTACAGCTCCTCCGGCGGCACCAGGGCGTGCACCCGCGCCACCGCGTCGGCGGTGCGGTCGTCGCGGTGGCAGACCGGTTCGGCCAGCAGGCGCCCGTCGACGTCGAGCAGGCCGTAGTCGACCGCCCAGGTGTCGACGCCGATCGACTCGACCCCCGGGAACGCCGCGGCGAGCGCCCGCAGGCCGGCCAGCACCTCCCGGTGCAGGCCGGTCAGGTCCCAGCGCAGCCGGCCGGCCGCGGGCCGGGCGCCGTTGGGGAAGCGGTGCACGACCTCCAGGTCCACCCGCCCGCCGTCGACCAGGCCCGCGACGACCCGGCCGCCGGACGCGCCGAGGTCGACCGCGCCGAACACCCTCATCGCAGGAACGCCGCTGCCACGCCCGCGTCCACCGGCACGTGCAGCCCGGTGGTGTGGCTGAACTCCGCCGAGGTCAGCGCGGTGACCGCGTTGGCGACGTGCTCGGGCAGCACCTCCCGCTTGAGCAGGGTGCGCTGGGCGTAGAACCTCCCCAGCTCCTCCTCGGGCACCCCGTAGACGGCCGCGCGCTGCGCGCCCCAGCCGCCGGCGAAGATGCCCGAGCCGCGCACCACGCCGTCGGGGTTGACGCCGTTGACCCGGATGCCGTGCCCGCCCAGCTCGGCCGCGAGCAGCCGGACCTGGTGGGCCTGGTCGGCCTTGGCCGCGCTGTAGGCGATGTTGTCGGGCCCGGCGAACACCGAGTTCTTCGACGACACGTAGACGATGTCCCCGCCCAGCCCCTGCGCGATCATGACGCGCGCCGCGGCCTGCGAGACCAGGAACGACCCGCGCGCCATCACGTCGTGCTGCACGTCCCAGTCCGCCTCGGTGGTCTCCAGCAGCGGCTTGGAGATCGACAGGCCCGCGTTGTTGACCACCAGGTCGAGGCCGCCGAACGCCAGCAGGGCCGCGTCCACGGCCGCCCGCACCTGCCCGGCGTCGGTCACGTCGGCGCGCACGCCCACGGCCACGTCGGTCGACCCGATCTCCTCGGCCGCCGCCCGCGCCTCGTCCGCGTCCAGGTCGGCGATGACCACGCACGCGCCCTCGGCGGCGAGCCGGCGCGCCACGGCCCTGCCGATGCCGCTCGCCGCACCGGTGACCAGGGCGACGCGGCCGGCGTGCGAGCGCGGCGCGGGCATCCGCCGGAGCTTGGCCTCCTCCAGCTCCCAGTACTCGATGCGGAACTTCTCCGCTTCGGAAATGGGGGAGTAGCGCGACACGGACTCCGCGCCGCGCATCACGTTGATCGCGTTGACGTAGAACTCGCCCGCCACGCGCGCGGTCTGCTTGTCCTTGCCGTAGCTGAACATGCCGACCCCGGGCACCAGGACGACCGCCGGGTCCGCGCCGCGCATCGGCGGCGAGCCGGGCGTGGCGTGCCGCTCGTAGTAGGCGCGGTAGTCCGCCCGGTACGCCTCGTGCAGCCCGGCCAGCCGCGCCACGCACTCCTCCACCGAAGCGGCCGGCGGCACGTCGAGCACCAGCGGCTTGACCTTGGTGCGCAGGAAGTGGTCCGGGCACGAGGTGCCCAGCTCCGCCAGCGGCACCAGCTTCTCCGACGCCAGGAACTCCAGCACCGCGGGCGAGTCGGTGAAGTGCCCGACCACCGGCCTGTCCCGCGCGGCGACCGCGCGCAGGTGCGGCGCGAGCGCGGCGGCCCGGGCGCGCCGCTCCGCCTCGGGCAGCGGCTCGTGACCGGGCACGACCGCGCCGAACGGGTCGGCCTTGCCGTGGGCGTCCAGGTATGCCCGCGCAGTCTCGATGATCCAGCGCGAGTTGGCCTCGGCCTCGTCGCTGGTCGCGCCCCACGCGGTGATGCCGTGCCCGCCGAGGACCGTGCCGACGGCCCGCGGGTTGGCCGCCTTGATCGCGGCGACGTCCAGGCCGAGCTGGAAACCCGGCCGCCGCCACGGCACCCACACCACGCGCTCGCCGAAGATCTTCCCGGTCAGCTCCTCGCCGTCGGCCGCGGTGGCGATGGCGATGCCGCTGTCGGGGTGCAGGTGGTCCACGTGCGCGGCGTCCACCAGGGCGTGCATGGCGGTGTCGATCGACGGCGCCGCACCGCCCCGGCCGTGCAGGCAGTGGTCGAACGCGGCGACCATCCCGTCCTCGCGCCCCACCCCGGGGTAGACGTCCACCAGGGCCCGCACCCGGTCCAGCCGCAGCACGGCCAGGCCCGCCTCGGTCAGCGTGCCGAGGTCGCCGCCGGAGCCCTTGACCCACACCAGCTCGACCTCGCGCCCCGTCACCGGGTCGGTGCCCACGCCCTTGGCCGAGGTGTTGCCGCCCGCGTAGTTGGTGTTGGCCGGGTCCGCGCCCAGCCGGTTCGAACGCGCCAGCAGCCGCGCCACGGTCTCGTTCACGCACCCCACCCCGCCTGGGAACCGCCGACCCGCTCGGCGACGATCCGCTCCGCGTACCCGCTGTCGCGGTACGCCCTCATCGGGTCGGCGGGCAGGCCGCGGCTGGCACGCCAGTCGGCCAGGTCCGCCCGCACGTCGGTGTAGAAGGCGTCCATGAACACCTCGTTCGCGCCCAGCACGTCACCGGCCCGCTCCGCGGCGGCCAGCGCGTCCCGGTCCACCAGCAGCGCCCGCGCGGTCATCTCCTGCACGTTGAGCACCGACCGGACCTGACCGGGGATCTTGTCCTCCACGTTGTGGCACTGGTCGAGCATGAACGCCACCCCGCTGCCCTCGTCGTACCCGCCGCCGCGCACCACCTCGAACAGGATGCGGAAGAGCTGGAACGGGTCCGCGGCGCCCACGATCAGGTCGTCGTCGGCGTAGAAGCGCGAGTTGAAGTCGAACGCGCCCAACCGCCCCAGGCGCAGCAGTTGCGTCACGATGAACTCGATGTTGGTGCCCGGCGCGTGGTGCCCGGTGTCCAGGCACACCACCGCCCGCTCGCCCAAAGCCACGCAGTGCGCGTACGCCGTGCCCCAGTCCGGCACGTCGGTGGCGTAGAACGCCGGCTCGAAGAACTTGTACTCCAGCACCAGCCGCTGGTGGTCGCCCAGCCGGGCGTAGACCCGCGCCAGCGAGTCGGCCAGGCGGTCCTGCCGGTCCCGCAGGTCGCCCTGGCCGGGGTAGTTGGTGCCGTCCGGCAGCCACACCTTCAGGTCCCGGCTTCCGGTCACGTCCATGATGTCCACGCACTCGTGCATGTGCGCGATCGCCTTGGCGCGCACCCGCTCGTCGACGTGCGTCAGGCTGCCGAACTTGTAGTCGTCGTCCTGGAACGTGTTGGTGTTGATCGTGCCCAGCCGCACACCCAGGTCTTCGGCGTGCGCGCGCAGCTTGGCGAAGTCGTCCACCCGGTCCCAGGGGATGTGCAGCGCCACCGACGGGGCCAGCCCGGTCAGCGCGTGCACCTTCGCCGCGTCGGCGAGCTTCTCCTCCACCGTCCGCGGCACCCCGGGCTGCGCGAACACCTTGAACCGCGTGCCCGAGTTGCCGAACGCCCACGAGGGCAGCTCGATCGCCTGCCGCGCGAGCGCGTCGGCGATGTCGTCGAAGGTCGCCACGACACTCCTCAGTCAATGAAACGTTTCAAAGAAAGCGAAACTATCCGGCCCCGGCGCGCGGCGTCAAGGATGCCCGAGGTCTCTGAAACGCTTCACCTCCTCGGGGTGTGCGGCGGTCGGGTGACCGCCGCACGATCACGCGGCGACCGGGGTCACGCGCTCGACCTGCCGCAACGCCTCCCGCGTGCTCCCGGGCCCGGCGGCCAGCAGCGGCAACCGGACGGCCGGCGTGGGGATGCGCCCCTGCGCGTGCAGCACCGCCTTGACCACCACGGGGTTGGGCTCGGCGAACACCGCGGCCGACAGCGGTGCGAGCCGGTGCCCCAGGGCGCGGCCCCGGCCGGCGTCGTCGGCGTGCCAGGCGTCCACCAGTTCGACGAACCGCGCGGTCGCGAAGTGAGCGGAGGCCAGGATGCCGCCGTGCGCGCCCAGGGCCAGCAGGGGCGAGATGACCACGTCGTCGCCGCCCAGCAGGGCGAAGCCGGCCGGCGGGTCCGCCAGCAGGTCGACCGCGTCGGCGTCGAGCCCGGCGGCGTACTTGACGCCCACCACGCCGTCGACGGCGGCCAGCCGCCGGAGGGTGCCGGCGGACAGGTGCTGCCCGGTGCGGTGGGGCACGTGGTAGACCACGAGCGGGACGGGGGAGGCCGCGGCGAGCGCCGCGAAGTGCGCCACGACGCCGTCCTCGCCCGGCCGCACGAACGGCGGCACCGTGCTCATCGCCGCGGTCACCCCGGGCCTGCCGCGCAGCTCCGCCAGCGCGTCCGGGGTGGAGGCGCCGACCAGCAGCGCGGCCGAGCGCTCCCGGCACACGCCGAGCAGCACGTCCAGGACGAGGTGCCGCTCGACGGTGTTCAGCGACGTCGGTTCGGCGGTGGTGCCCAGGGCCACCAGGCCCGCCGCGCCGTCGTCCAGCACCTCGTTGGCCAGGGCTTCCAGCGCGTCGCGGGCCACCGCGCCCGCGGCGTCGAAGGGGGTGATCAGCGGGACGAGCACACCGGAGAGGGTCATGGGACCAGCGTCCGGCACCACCGAGGAACAGGTCCAGTTCGGATTCCTGCACGGAAGCATAAGCTGAACTGATGCTCGACGCCCGCCGCCTGCGGCTGCTGCACGACCTGTCCCGGCTGGGCACCATCGCCGCCGTGGCGCAGGCCCACGCCTACACGCCCTCGGCGGTCTCCCAGCAGCTGGCCGCGCTGGAGCGGGAGGCGGGGCTCCCGCTGCTGGAGCGCACCGGGCGGCGCGTCACCCTGACCGCGGCGGGACGGGTGCTCGTGGGGCACGCCGAGGTGGTGCTGGCGGCGTTGGAGCGCACGTCGGCCGCGCTGGCCGAGATGGCGGGCGGCGTGACCGGCCCGCTGCGCATCGGCGCCTTCCCCAGCGCCGTGCGCACGCTGCTGCCGCCCGCGCTGGTCGCGCTGGGGCGCGAGCACCCCGGGCTGGAGCTGATGGTGACCGAGCTGGACCCGGTCGCGGTGCCGGCGGCGCTGCGCGAGCACCGGCTCGACGTCGGACTGCTGCACGACTACGACGTCGTGCCGATCGCGCCGGACCCGGTGCTGGACGGCGTGCCGCTGCTGGAGGAGACCGTGTTCCTCGCGGTGCCCGAGGGCACGCCGGACGGCGGCGGCGACCCGCTGCGGGCGGTCCGGGACGCCCCGTGGGTCCTGGCGAGCCCCGGCACCCTCTGCCACACCGCGACCGCGCACCTGTGCCGCGCCGCCGGGTTCCGGCCCAGGGCCCGCCACCACGCCGACGACTTCAGCACGGTGCTCGCCCTGGTGGCCGCCGACCAGGGCGTGTCGCTGGTGCCCCGGTTGGCGGCCGTGGACCCGCCCGCCGGCGTGCGCCTGGTGCCGCTGCCGACCCGCAGGCGCACCCGCATCGCCTACCGGCGCGGCGCGGCCGGGCACCCGGCGGTGGCCGCCTGCTCGGCCGCGCTCCGCGCGGCGGCGGAAGGCTTGTTCGAGAGCTGATCGGCGCACCGGGCCTTCCCGCTGGGCAGCTCTGGCGGTGGCGGGACGGGAACCGGCCGAGCCGGTGGAGCGACGACGCCACGGGGGTTCCCCCGGTGTGCGGGCGTGCGGAACCGCCCGGCGACCCCGCGGCACCGGTGCTCACACCGGTTGTTCGGGGCTGATCGGACATTGGTTGCACACGGTTGCCGGTCGTGTGCCGGTGGTGATAAGACAAGCGACTGACTTAAATTATTTCCGCAGGGTGCCACGAGGAGTTGGCGATGACCACCACCGAGCCCAGGCCCTACCCGTTCAGCACGCCGGAGCGGCTGGACCCCGAGCCGCTGTTCGCCGAGCTGCGCGAGCGGCAGCCGCTGGTCCGCGTCCGGCTGCCCTACGGCGAACCCGGCTGGCTGGCCACCCGGTACGAGGACGTGAAGGTCGTCCTGGGCGACCCGAGGTTCAGCCGGGCGGCCGCGACCGGCCGCGACGAGCCGCGCACGCGGCTGCACCAGGCGCCGCCCGGCAACATCATGAGCCTGGACCCGCCCGAGCACAGCAGGCTGCGCCGGCTGGTCACCAAGGCGTTCACCGCGCGCCGGGTCGAGCAGCTGCGCCCGTGGACCCGGCGGATCGCCGACGGTCTGGTCGACGCGATGCTGGCCAAGGGCTCGCCCGCCGACCTCGTCGAGGACTTCGCCCTGCCGCTGCCGATCACAGTCATCTGCGAGCTGCTGGGCGTGCCCTACGAGGACCGCGTCGACTTCCGCGTGTGGTCGGACGCGTTCCTGTCCACCACGAAGTTCACGCCGGCGGAGGTGGTGGAGCACGTCGGGCGGCTGCGGGAGTACATGGCCGGCCTGGTCGCCGCCCGCCGCGAGGCGCCGACGGACGACCTGATCGGCGCCCTCGTCGTCGCGCGCGACGAGGAGGACCGGTTGTCCGAGGACGAGTTGCTGTCGCTGGCCGAGGGGCTGCTGGTCGCCGGGCACGAGACGACCGCGTCGCAGATCCCCAACTTCGCGTACGTGCTGCTGACCCACCCCGAGCAGTGGGAGCTGCTGCGCGCGGACCCCGACCTGGTGCCGCGGGCGGTGGAGGAGCTGATGCGCTTCGTGCCGCTCGGGCTCGGCGCGGGCATCGCGCGGTACGCGCTGGAGGACGTCGAGCTGGGCGGTGTGCTGGTGCGGGCGGGTGAACCGGTGCTGCCGGTGCTGAACTCGGCCAACCGGGACGGTTCGGTGTACCCCGACCCGGACCGGCTGGACCTGCGGCGGCAGGGCGCGTCCCACGTCGGGTTCGGGCACGGGCCGCACCACTGCCTGGGTGCTCCGCTGGCGCGGATGGAGTTGCAGGTGGCGTTGGACGTGTTGTTGCGGCGGTTGCCCGGGTTGCGGTTGGCGGAGGGGGAGGACGAGAACGGCGGGATCGGTGGGAGCGGTGGGATCGGCGGCATCGAGTGGAAGGACGGGCTGGCCACGCGGGGGCCGGCGCGTTTGCCGGTCGCCTGGGACTGATCTGCTGGGACCTGGTTCGCCTGGGCTTGGCTTGCTGGGGCCTGGCTTGCTGGGGCTCGGTTTGCCTGCGCTTGGCTTGCTCGGGCCTGGCTTGTTCGGGCTTGGTCTGCCTGGGCTTGGCCTGCCTGGGGGCGCCCTCCACCGCCCGCTCCTGCCGCCCGCCCTGCCGCCTGATCACCACCTCCCGATCGCCTGATCGCCGCCCCCCCGGTCGCCGCGACAACCCGCCGCGGCGACCGGGAGCCCCCCTTCAGGCGCGCCGCTCCCGCCGCCGCGTCACGACGCGGGCCAACCGGTGCTCGGTGGCCGCGCGCTCGGCGTCGCGGCGGCGTTGCGCGACGATGGTCCAGGCGTTCACGTGGTGCAGCACTGTCCTCCCTTTGGACCTCTCCCCGCGAAGGACCAACGGCCGACCCTCCACGGGCACCACAATGGGGACGGGGAGCCGAACCAACGCGGAACGAACGTTGAATCCGCAGCTTGAGGGGGCGCGGTGGAGGTCGAGTTCCGGTTGCTCGACGGGGTGCGGGCCCAGTCGAACGGCCGGCGGCTGGAGCTGGGGCACTCCCGCCAGCGGTGCGTGCTGGCGGCGCTGCTGGTGGACGCCGGCCGGGTGGTGCCCGCGGAACGCCTGGTGGCACGGGTGTGGGACGACCGGCCGCCGGCGCGGGTGCGCTCGGTGCTGCGCAGCTACCTGTCACGCCTGCGGCGGTCGCTGACCCCGGCGGGCACGGCGATCACCCACCGGGACGGCGGCTACCTGCTGGACGCGCCGGTCGAGGCGGTGGACGTGCACCGGTTCCGGGCGCTGGCGGGTCGGGCGCGGGCCGAGGGGGACGACGAGCGGGCGCTGGAACTGGTCGAGCGGGCACTGGCGCTGTGGGGCCCGGAGGCACTGGCCGGCATCGACGGCCCGTGGGCGGCCGGGGTGCGGCAGGTGTGGGAGGCCGAGCGGGCGACCGCCGAGGCCCACCGGGTCGACCTGGCGCTGCGGTTGGGGCGGCACGCCGAGCTGCTGGCCGAACTCCCGGCGCGGGCGGCCCGGCACCCGCTGGACGAGCGGTTGGCCGGGCAGCTCATGCTCGCGCTGCACCGGGCCGGGCGCTCGGCCGACGCGTTGGCGCACTACCGGCGGACCAGGGCGCTGCTGGTGGCGGAGCTGGGGGTGGAGCCCGGAGCGGAGCTGCGGCAGCGCCACCAGGACATCCTCACCGGTGCGAACGCCCGCTCCACCGCTCACCCCGCTGGCCACTCCGCCGCCCAACCCGCCACACGACCACGTTCACGATCCGCGTCGCGCCCACGGCCCGAAACGCAACTACGGCGGCAATCGCAACCTGAATCGCAACTGCGGCAGCAGTCGCAACTCGGGTCGCGACTACAGGCCCAATCGCAACCCGAGTCGCAACCAGGGCTCGGGTCGCTACCGCCCCACCCCATCCCGCGCCGCCTCCCACCGGCACCGGCCACCTTCACCGGTCGCGAGCGGGAGCTGGCCGCGCTGACCGCCGCCCTGACCGGTGGCGAGCACACCCCGATCGCGGTGCTGACCGGTGGCGGCGGGCTGGGCAAGTCGTGGTTGGCGCTGCGCTGGGCGCACCGCCACCTCGACCGGTTCCCCGACGGCCAGTTGCACGTGGACCTGCGCGGCTTCGACCCGGTCGCCGACCCGGTGCCCCCGCAGGCCGCCGCCCGCTCCTTCCTCGACGCGCTCGGCGTGGCGCCGCAGTCCGCACCCGCCGACCCGGAGGCGCAACTGGCGCTGTTCCGCGACCTGACCGCCGACCGGCGGCTGCTGGTCGTGCTGGACAACGCCCGCGACACCGCCCAGGTGACCCCGCTGCTGCCCGGCGGCCCCCGCTGCGCCGTCCTGATCACCAGCCGCCACCGGCTCACCGGGCTCATCGCCGCCCACGGGGCCACGCCCGTCCCACTCGACCTGCTTCCCCCCGACCAGGCCGAGGCGCTGCTGACCGCCCACCTGGGCGCGGACCGGGTTGCCGCCGAACCCGACGCCGCCGCCGCGCTGCGGGCGCACTGCGCGGGCCTGCCCCTGGCCCTGGGCATCCTGGCCGCCCGCGCCCGCACGCACCCCAACCTCCCGCTGGCCGCGCTGGTCGACGAGCTCGACGACGCCTCGACGCGCCTGGACGCCCTGGACACCGGCGAGCTGCCCACCACCCTGCGCGCGGTGTTCACCGCCTCCACCCGCGCCCTGACGCCCGCCGCCGCGGCCCTGTTCGCCCTGCTCGGGCACATCCCCGGCCGGGACGTCGACGCCCGCGCCGCGGCCGCCCTGGCCGACCTGCCCACCGCCCGCACCCGCCAGGCGCTGCGCGAGCTCCAGGACGCCCACCTGGTCGACCAGCGCACCCCGGGCCGCCACGGCATGCACGACCTGGTCCGCCTGCACGCCGCCGAGCAGGCCGGCGCCGAAGTCGAAGCGGCCCTGCGGCGCCTGTTCGACCACTACTGCCACGCCGCGTCCGTCGCCGCCCACGCCTTCGCCCCGGCCGAGGCGCACCGGCGCCCGCCCGTGCCGCCGCCGGTCGGTCCCGAGGTCGGGTTCGACTCCTACGAGCAGGCGCGGGGCTGGCTGGACGCCGAACGCGCCACCCTGCTGGCCGTGGCCGAACGCGGTGCGCCGCACCACGCCGCGCACCTGTCCCGGACCCTGTTCCGCTACCTGGACTCCACCGCCCACTTCCACGACGCCCTGGCCCTGCACACGACCGCGGTCGCCGCCACCGGCGGCCGGGACGGCTACGCCCTGTGCTGGCAGGCGTCGGCGCTGTCCCGGTTGGGGCGCTACGACGAGGCGCACGAGCTGTGCCGGCGCGTCGCCGAACTGGCCCGCTCGGCCGGCGACCCGGTCCTGGAGGGCATCGCGCTGATCACGTTAGGGCACGGGTGCCGGCGCAACGGCCACGACGACCGGGCGCTGGAGAAGTACCGGAGCGCCGTCGCGGCGGCCCGCCGCAACGGCCACCGCCACAGCGAGGGCATCGCGCTGGTCAACCTCGGCACGACCCACCGCGAGCACGCGCGGTACGACGAGGCGCGCGAGTGCCTGGCGCGGGCCGCCCGCATCGCCCAGGAGGTGCAGGACCGGGGCCTGGGCTCGGTGGCGCTGGGCTGCCTCGGCTCGCTGCACCACGACCTCGGCGACCTGGAGCGCGCCCGCGACCTCCACCACCGCGCGCTGGGCCTGGCCAGGGACGGCGTGCTGTACGCGCTGGAGGTCGACGCGCTGAACTCGCTGGGCCGGGTCGTGCACGCGGCGGACGGGCCGGCGGCCGCGGTCGGGCACTTCCGGCGGGCCCTGGACCTGGCCCGCCGCGCCGGGTACCGGTCGGAGGAGGCCAGGGCCCGAGAGGGGTTGGCCGACGCGCTGCGCGAGCTCGAACGCGGCGCGCCGCACGGGAGCTGACCCGCGGGTGGTGGTCCCCGCGGCAGTGGGCGCCGCGGGGACCACCACCCCTCACCAGCCGGTCAACCCGGCCCCGTGCGGGTACAGCGGGTTGCCGTACGTCGTCGGCACCGGCCGGCCCGCGTCGATCCTGGCCCTGATGTCCGCCCGCTCGGCCGCCGTGGCGCCCAGGTCGTAGGGCAGGTCCCACGCCTCGACCGCGTCGGCAGGCACGTCCGCCCCGCCCGGCCGCAGCACGTCCGACAGCGCCCGCGGCAGCTGCCACGGCAGCTTCCCGCGCGGCGAGTAGTCGCCGAACAGCAGCGACGCCAGCGCCGGGCCCATCTCCTCGCCGCCCCGGTAGGTGACGACCACCGCACTGGCCAGGTCGTGCCACTCGGTGATCACGTACGGCCGGGGCAGGACCAGCGCGACCACCACCGGGATGCCCTGGTCGCGGAAGCCCCGGATGAGCGCGAGCTGGTCCGGCGGCAGGTACGGCTGCTCCTTCACCCAGTTCGTCGCGTGCGTGTACGACGCCTCGCCGACCGCCACCACCGCCAGCTTCGGCGACGGCCCGGTGTCCTTGTGGACGTTGACCCCGGCCTGCGCGGCCCGCGAGCGGATCGCCTGGTAGATCGTCTGCGAGCCGTACTCCTGGTGGAAGTAGCTGGTCCAGATGCAGCACGCCGACGTGTCGTCGGCCCGCGGGCCCGCCACCACGATGTTGTCGCCCGCGTTGAGCCGCAGCGGCAGCACGCCGTTGTTCTTCAGCAGCGTCATGGCCTCCCGGGATGCCTGGTTGGCCAGCGCCGCGTACTCGGGCTTGTGGAACCGGTACGGGCCGTTGACCGGGTCGCCGTACGGGTTCTCGAAGATGCCGAGCTTGAACTTGATCCGCAGCACGCGCCGCACCGCGTCGTCGATGCGCGCCGCCGGGACGGCCGCGGTGAACTGCGCCATGCTGAAGCCCGCCGCGCCCGGGTCCGCGCCGCCCATCACGTCGCTGCCCGCGTTGGCCGCGCCGACCCAGCTGCCCGACGGCAGCCAGTCGGTGGTGATCAGGCCCGTGTACCCGAGGTTCTGCCGCAGGTAGGCGAGGATCTTGGCGCTGTCGCCCGCGCCGGGGCCGCCCGGGTCGAGCAGGGTGCTGCCCGCGTAGCCCGGCATGATGTTCACCGCGCCCGCCTCCATCGCGGCCCGGAACGGCGCGGTGTGGTACTTGACCGTCACCTCGTCGAACACGATGACCGCCTCGCCGCCCGCGCCCTCGCCCGGCCAGTGCTTGACCGTGGCCAGCACGGACGCCGGGTTCAGCTCCGGCCCGCCCTGCAGGCCGGTGACCAGCGCGCGCACCTGCGCGGAGGCGACGTCGGCGCTCTCGCCGTTGCCCTCCTGGATGCGCGGGTACAGCACCTTGGTGCCGACCTCGGCGAGCGGGCCCAGCACGCCGCGCGCGCCGACCTCCAACTGCTCGCGCCGCTGCACGTCGCCCAGCCTGTGGTCCAGCGGGTAGTTTTTGGCCGCTGCCAACGCGCTCTGCAACGGGTAGGTCGTCTTGTATCCCGCGATCGTGTCACCGGCCGACACGAACGGGATGCCCAACCGGGTGCCGGACGAGGCGAGCAGCGCGTTGTGCAGGTCCTGCGCCTCGGCCGGCCCGAAGTGCCAGCCCGACCGCGGGAACACCTGCGCGTTGTAGAACAGCTGGTACGCCTTCTCTTCCGGCGTCATGCGGCCCAGCAGGTCGTTGACCCGCGCCTCCACGGGCTGCCGCCAGTCCTCGTAGGGCTCGACCGCGCCGTTCTTGTTGAGGTCGCGGCTGCCGTTCACCACGCGCACCCCGTCGTCCACAGTGGACAGCGTCGGCAGGTAGAGGCTGAACGTGCGGATGTTCGACGCGCTGGTAGCACCGGCCCCGTCCACCGCCACGACGAACCACTTGTAGGTCCACCGATCGGTGATGTCCCACGACGGCGTGTAGCTGGTGGCGGTGGTTTCGGCCACCTTCGTGTAGAGGTCGAGCATGGTGCCGGACGCGGTGAAGTCGTAGTCGGTGCGGCTGAGGTTGAGCCACACCTGGTAGCGGACCGCACCGGGCGCCGCCGCCCACGAGAGCGCCGGGCGGCGGGTCGTGGTGACCATGGCGTTGTCCGCCGGCGCGGAGAGCGCGAAGCGGCCGGTGTTCGCGGGCGCCCTGGTGGGCGGCGACAGCAGCGGCGGCGTGGAGGCGGAGACGTCCACCGTGCCGAACACCTGCAGCTCCCACAGCGACACCCCGTAGCCGGTGGCCCGGGCGGTGGCGAACAGGCGCAGGTAGCGGCCCGTGCCGGACACGGCCAACCGCTCCACGCCACCCGCGCCCGTCGTGGTCGAGTACACCGGCGTCCACGTGGTCAGGTCGTTGGACAGCTCGACCCGGTAGCCGCGCGCGTACGCGCCCTCCCAGTTGAGCACCACCTGGGTGACCGCCGCGACACCGCCGAAGTCGACCCGCAGCCACTGGTCGTCGGCGAACTGGCTGGACCAGCGGGTGTCGGCACGCCCGTCCAGCGCGGCTGCGGGTGCGTTGCCACCTTCCCAGCCGGACGCGGCGACCTGCTTGTACTGCGAGATCGGCGTACCGGTGGGCGGCTGGCCACCGGTGGTGCCGTAGACCCGGAACTCCCACAGGGAGTAGCCGTAGCCCGTGGCGCGGGCCGTGCCCAGGACGCGCACGTACCGGCCGGTGCCGGTGACGTTCAGGTCCTGCGTGCCGCCGGTGCCGTTGGCGGTGGTGTGGACGGTGGTCCAGGTGGTGCCGTTCGCGGAGGTCTGGACCTGGAAGGCGGTGGCGTGCGCGGCCTCCCAGAGCAGGGTGACGCGGTCGATCGCGGCGGTGGCGCCGAGGTCGACCTGGAGCCACTGGGGGTCGCTGAACGCGCTGGACCAGCGGGTGGTGGTGCTGCCGTCGGTGGCGGCGGAGGCGGGGGTGCCCGCGTTCTCGGTGGAGGAGGCGGTGGTGGGTTTGCCCTGGGAGAGCAGGGTGCTCTCGGCCTCGGCGCGGGTGGCCGCCAGTTGGCCGGCGGTCAGGGCGGTCAGCAGGGCCAGCAGGGGGACGACCCGGCGGCGTTGTCGGGTGGGGGTGGCGGGCATGGCGACTCCAGGCAGGGCGTGCGTCGCGGTGGGTGGGGTGCCGGGGTGGAGCGGGTGGGGCAGGGCGAGGTGGCGTTGCGACGGGAGAGCGCTCTCCCATTGAGGGAACTTCACGCCGGGGTCGTCGTCAAGGGCTCGGCGGACCGGTTCTGCCCCCTGTGCGGCCGCGGTTCCGGCCGAAGCCGCCAATCCCCAACAGGTACGCCCGCAACCGGGTGCGCGCACGGCGGCGCGCCGGTGCCGACCGCTCGGCACCGGCGCGCCGCCGTGAGGTCAGGGCGTGGTGAAGAACTGGTGGGGTTGGAAGATGCAGAGGTTGGCGTCGCCCTGCACGTTGCCGTCCGTGATCTCCACGAAGTAGCCGTACGAGGTGCCCGGCTCCAGCGGGGTGCCCACGGTGACCTCGCCGCGGTTGAGGCCGTTGGTCCGGTCGCCCGAGCGGGCCGCGTCGACGTAGATGTTGTCCCACCAGGTCAGCTTCTGGGTGTCGAACTCGCGCAGGGTCCCGCCCCGGGCCAGCCGGAAGACGTAGTACGCGTCGGCGGCCGGTCCCGCGAAGTCGCGCAGGGTGGCCCAGGCGCACCGGAAGGCGTCCAGCCGGGTTCCGGGACCGGGTTCGCGCGAGCGCGACGGGGTGAAGGCGTCGAGGATCCTGTCCCGGTTCTCCCGGTACACCGGCACCAGGGCCCGGGTGGGCGCCGCCCGCTGGTACCGGGAGCGGCTGGTGACCGTGCCGTCCTTGGCGGTGACCTCGATGGTGTACTCGCCCTCCGGCAGGTAGCCGGTGGGGATGTTGTGCATGTACCAGTAGGTGCCCAGCGCCGCGTCGTGGATGTGGCCGTTGAGGTTGGCCTGGGTGAAGGGCTGGTTGGCGATCTCGACCTCGCGCCCGCCGGGGCCCCGCGCCACGATCCGGTCGATCAGCTCCGGGGTCGGGACGTCACCGGTCGGGTAGAAGGACACCAGGAACTTGTGCTGCTCGCGGGGCAGGTCCGAACCCGCGAAGTCCCAGTGCACGTCGCACGCCATGATGTCGTAGATCCGCACAGCCGGCTCGGTCACGCCGCCTCCTCGCGCTCGTCAGGGGGCCGAGTATCGGAGGCGCGGCGCGCGGGCCGCATCGGTGAAGTCGCCTGCGGGTGTCACCGGCCGGACCGGCTCGACCCGGCTGCGGATGACCGGGTGCGCGAAGGTGTTGCGGATGTGGTGGTCGATCCGGGCCTGCTGGGCGGTCAGCCGGTCCTCGGGGCCGGCTCCGCTTGCCCGCAGCGCTCCGTCGGGTCTGACGCCGCCTGCCCGTGCCGCCCCGCTCGCCCGGCCGCCCCGCCCGGCCGGCCAGTCGCCACGCCACTTCGTCCTCGGCCACGCCCGACCACCGCCGACCGCCGTGGCCACGGTGTCGCCCACCCCCGCCACCACGCGGCCGGCCGTCGTGCGGCCGATCGTGTGGAACTCGCCGTGCGGCCTCGCGCTCCACCCCCGTCGGCGATATTCAGGTGCCCGGCGGGGAGGGGGGAGTGGTGGAGATCTGCCTGCTGGGTGAGGTGACCGCGCACGTGGGCGGCCGACCGGTGGACCCCGGGCCGCCCCGGCAGCGGTGCGTGCTGGCGGCGCTGGCGGTGGAGGTCGGCCGGGTGGTGCCGGTCGACCGGCTGGTCGAGCGGGTCTGGGGACCGGAGGTGCCGTTGCGGGTGCGGGGGGCGCTGTCCTCCTACGTCTCGCGCCTGCGCCACGTGCTGGCCGGCTCCGGGGAGGTGGGCGTCGTCCGGCGGTCGGGCGGCTACGCGCTGGTGGTCGAACCCTCGGTGGTGGACCTGCACCGGTTCCGGGAGTTGTGCGCGCGGGCGCGTGGTGCCGACGACGAGCGGGCCGAGGCGTTGCTGGCCGAGGCGGTCGGGCTGTGGCGCGGTGAGGCGCTGACCGGCCTGGAGTGCGGCTGGGCGGACGCGGAGCGGGACCGGTTGCGCGGGGAGCGGGTGGCCGCCGAGGACGAGCTGGTCGACGTGCGGCTGCGGCTGGGTGCCGGTGAGGGGCTGGTGGCCGGGCTGGCGGTGCGGGTCCGGGAGCGCCCGCTGGACGAGCGGGTGGCCGGCCAGTACCTGCTGGCCCTGCACCGGGCGGGCCGGACCGCCGAGGCGTTGGCGCACTACCGGCGGGTCCGCGAGCGGTTGGCCGACGAGCTGGGCACCGACCCGGGCACGGCGTTGCAGCAGCTGCACCGGCAGGTGCTGGCCGCCGACCCGGCCCTGGACCGGACGACGCCCGCGACCGCGGTGCCGCGCCAGTTGCCCGCCGCGCCCGCGCCGTTCGTCGGCCGCGACGGGGAGCTGGACCGCCTGGACACCGCCTCGCCGTCGGGGGCCGCGGTGGTGATCTCGGCCATCGCCGGCGCCGGTGGCATCGGCAAGACCTGGCTCGCGCTGCACTGGGCCCACCGCAACCTCCACCGGTTCCCCGACGGCCAGCTCTTCGTCGACCTGCGCGGCTTCAGCCCCGAGGGCGAGCCGATGGACCCGGCGGTGGCCGTGCGCGGGTTCCTCGACGCCCTGGACGTCGAACCCGGCCGCGTCCCCGTCGACCCGCACGCCCAGACGGCCCTGTTCCGCAGCCTGGTCGCGAACCGGCGGGTGCTCGTGGTGCTGGACAACGCCGCCGACACCGACCAGGTCACCCCGCTGCTGCCGGGCAGCCCGTCGTGCACCGTGCTGGTGACCAGTCGCAACCGCCTGCCCGGCCTGATCGCCCACTCCGCGGCCCGCCACGTGCCCCTGGACGTGCTCACCGACGCCGAGGCCCGCGCCCTGCTCACCGACCGCCTCGGCGCGGCCCGGGTGGCCGCCGAACCGGCGGCCGTGGCCGAGGTCATCGGGTCGTGCGCGGGTTTCCCCCTGGCGCTGAGCATCGTCGCCGGCCACGCCCACATGCACCCCGACCTGCCGCTGTCCGCGCTCGCCGCCGAACTGCGCGAGCTGGGCCTGGACGCCCTGGACGACGGCGACCCGGCCGCCAGCCTGCCCGCGGTGCTGTCCTGGTCCCACCGCGCGCTGACCCCCGGGCAGGCCCGCGCGTTCGCCCTGCTCGGCATCGCACCCGGCCCCGACATCGGCCTGGCCGCCGCCGCCAGCCTCACCGGCTCGTCCCTGAAAGACACCGGGTCGGTGCTGCGCGGCCTGGAGCAGGCGTCGCTGATCACCCGGGACGCCCGCGGCCGCTACCGCATGCACGACCTCATCCGCCGCCACGCCGCCGACACCGCCGCCGAACTGCCCGAGCGGGAACGGGAGGCGGCCCTGCGGCGGGTGGTCGACCACTACCTGCACACCGCGTTCGCCGCCGACCGGTGCCTGCACCAGGAGCGCTCGCCCATCGCGCTCGACCCGCCGGCACCCGGCACCCTGCTCCGGCCGGCGCCCGACTACGCCGGCGCGCTGGCGTGGTTCGACGCCGAACACCCCAACCTGCTCGCCGCCCAGCAGACCGCCGCGACCCTGGACGGGCACCACGCCGCGTGGGCGCTGGCCTGGTGCCTGACCACGTTCCACCACCGGCGGGGGCACCTGCACGCGCGGCTGGCCGCGTGGCAGGTCGGCCTGGTCGCCGCGGAGCGCGTGGCCGACCCCGCGGTGCACCACCTCGCCCACCAGGCCGCCGGCCGCGCCCACGCCGACCTGGGGCGGCACGCCGAGGCGGAGCGGCACCTGAGGCGGGCGCTGGAGCTGGCCGAGGAGACGGGGGACCGCAACGACCAGGCCCGCGCGCACCAGGAGTTCACCCGGCTGTGGGCGCTGCGCGGGGACGACCGGAAGGCGCTGGAGCACGCCACGCACGCCCTGCGCCTGCACCGCGGGCTGGACCGGCCGCTGGGCGAGGCGCTGTGCCTCAACCTGGTCGGCTGGTACGCGGCGCGGCTGGGCGAGCACGACCGGGCCCGCGAGCACTGCCTGGCCGCGCTCGCCCGGTACCGCGAGCACCGGGAGCCCGAGGGCGAGGCGATGACCCTGGACAGCCTCGGGTACATCGACCACCACACCGGGCGGCACGACGAGGCGGTCGGGCACTACCGGCAGGCGCTCGCGCTGTTCCGGGAGCTGGGGCACAGCTACGCGGTGGCCGACAGCCTCGACGGGCTGGGGCACCCGTGCGCGGCGCTCGGGCGGCTGGAGGAGGCCCGGGAGCTGTGGGAGGAGGCGTTGGAGCTGTACCGGGCGCAGGCGCGGGAGGAGGAGGCCGCGCGGGTGCTGCGGCAGCTCGGGGAGCTGGACGGGGGCGATGGGGCGGGCGGGGCCTGAACGCCCCGCCGCCGCGTGCTGTCGATCGGCCGCCCCGCGAACTCCTCTTCACCACCGACAGCCCCACCTCACCGGATGACCAAAACCCGGCGACCACCCACCCGACGAGCGATTAGGGTCGCGCGGGTGAGGTACCGGGGGTTCGACGCGGCGCTGTCCGACCGCCTGGACGCCTGCACGGACGACCGGGCGTACCTCGTGCAGCGGGTCCTGCGCGGCATCGAGCCGACCGTCATCCACAGCCTGCACGCCTCCGCGCCAGCCTGCCCGGTCACCGAACTGCCCCGCCCGCACGCCGCCCTCGCCCACCACCACGAGGTCGGGCAGCCGCAGAAGCACCTGGTGGACAAGCTGTGCGAGAACGTCCTGGGCCGCCTCCGGCCGGCCGCGGCGGCGTGGGGCGATGAGGTCCCGGCGCCGGTCCGGGACGTGCTGACCGGGGTGCGGGCGGCGGTCGCGGACGGGCCGGGCAACGCCTCCCGCGCCGGCACCGCCCTGGAGCCGCTGCGCCAGGTCGTGGCATCGCTCGACGACGTCCTCGCCGAGCGCTTCGCCCGGGCCCGGGAGTCGCCCGACGGCTCGGTGGACGTGGTGGCCGACGAGGTGGCGTGCCTGCCGGCCCGGGTGGACCGCGACCGGGTCGCCGTCGAGCGGGACCTGGCCCTGCTCCCGACCCAGGACGCGGACGCGGTGTGGCGGACCCTGGTGCCCGCCACCGCCCCCCACCGGGTGGCGCTGGTGGTGCGCGGCACGAGCGCGCTCGCCGACCTGGGGCTGTTCGACCCGACCGCCGACCAGGCGCCGCTGCTGTCGGCCCACCCGGTGCGGTGGGGCGCGGCGACGAACGGGTTGCGCGCCTTCGTCGCCCGCACGCCGACCGGTGGCGAGGCGTGTCTAGTGAGCCTGGTCGTGCCCGCGGTGGACCGGCCCTCGGCGGCCCGGCGCGCCCGGCGGGTGCCGGCCGAGCTGCTGGACCAGTACGCCGCGGGCACCCGGCTGCCGCACCCGACCGTGGACGCGCGCGTGCTGGTCAACCGCGTGGGCACGCCGGGCACCGAGGAGTGGCGGCCGGCCGGGCGCGGCACGCCCGACGCCCGCCCGCTGATCCGCCGGGAACCGCCCGAGCAGGTGCGGCGGGCGCTGCGGATGGCGCACGTGGCGGTGGGCGCGCCCGCGGTGGTGTCGGCGCTGGCGTGGTCGGCGCTGGAGGCGTGCGGGCTGGTGCGGCGGGCGGAGCCGGCGGCGGCCCTGGCCGTGCAGTCGGTGCGCCAGGAGGTCGTCGGCGCCTACCGGGTGGTGCGCCAGTCCGCCGCCGCCCGCCTGGACCAGACCCGGCTGGGGGCGCACGTGGCGCGTCGCGCGGTGCGGCACCGCCGGCGCGCGCTCGACCGCTGCCCGCCCGACCACCCGCACCGCGCCCGGCTGCTCGACCTGCCGGCGGAGCGCTCGGCGGGCACGCGCGCCACGACGAGCGGCACCACCTGCGGGACCTCAACACGTGGACCGACCTGCTGCGCCCGCCGGGTCGCGACCCGGAACCGCTGGTCGCGGCGCGGGCCGCGCTGGACGCGCTGCTGCCCGTGCTGCACCCGATCGCCCGGCGGCAGGTCGGGCAGTGGCGGGTGCGGCCGGCCGACCCGGCGGTGTTCGCGGCGTGGCTGCGGGAGCGGACCGAGCGGATGACGACGGTGGTCGACTCCCTCTACGCCACGCGCAACCTCACCCTCCACTCCGGGCTGGTCGGCGACGAGGCCGCCACACCGCCGGAGGCGTTGGTCGAGGTCCTGGCGCGCCGCCACCACGACGTGCTGTCCCGGCTGGACCGGCACGCGAAACCGGGCAGGCTCGACTTCGCCCGGCTCACCAGCCCCGGTCCCGAGGGGGTCTGGCGCAAGTGATCGAGGAGGGGACGTGAGGATAGGCGAGCTGTCCCGGATGACCGGGATCAGCGTCCGCGCGCTGCGCCACTACGAGGAGGAGGGGCTGATCAGCCCGGAGCGCCGCGACAACGGCTACCGCGACTTCGACGCGGACGCGGTCGAGCAGGTCCGGCAGATCCGCGCGCTGGTCGAGGCCGGCCTGCCGACCAGGATCATCCGCGAGGTCCTGCCCCACCTCGACGGCCCGGCGGACCTGATGCCCGAGGTGCCGTGCGCGTGGATGCTCGACGAGGTGGCGCGGCAGCGGGACCAGCTCGACCGCCGCATCGGGTGCCTGACCCGCAACCGCGACGCCCTCGACGCCTACCTCCGGGCCGCCCGGGCGGCCGCCGAGCGCGGCCCGGCTTGACCTTCACGCCTGCGTGAGGGTTCTAGCGTGCCGGTCGTGAACCCGAACACCATGCGCGCCCTGCGGCAGACGTCGACGGCGGGCCCGCGAGACCTGCGACTGGTCGACGACGTGCCCGTGCCCACCCCCGGACCGGGCGAGGTCCTGGTCCGCGTCACCGCCGCGGGCGTGAACTTCGCCGACGTCATGCAGACCCGCGGCACGTACGGCGGTGGTCCGCGGCCGCCGTACACCGCCGGGTTCGAGGCCGCGGGCGAGGTCGTGGCACCGGGGCCCGGTACGACCGCGCCGGCGGTCGGCGCCCACGTCGTCGGCACCGGGAGCGGGGCGTTCGCCGAGTACGCGGTGCTGGAGGCCGGTTCGACGATGCCCGTGCCCGAGGGGTGGGCCGACGAGCAGGCGCTGGGCCTGGTGCTCAACTGGGCCACCGCGCTCGCCGCGCTCAGGCCGCTGGGCCGGGTGGCGGCCGGTGAGACCGTGCTGGTCCGCGCCGCCGCGGGCGGGGTCGGCCAGGCGGCGGTGCGGCTGGCCAAGCACTACGGCGCGACCGTGGTCGCCACCGCCTCGCCGGGCAAGCACGAGGTGGTGCGGGCGCTGGGCGCGGACCGGGTCCTCGACTACGGCGACTGCGACGCGGTCGGGCCGGTGGACCTGGTGCTGGAGTCCGTCGGCGCCAGCTTCGCGGCGAGCCTGCGGGCGGCCAGGCCGGTGACCGGCCGGGTCGTGGTCTACGGCGAGGCGGGTGGCGAGGCCGCGGTCACGAACCGGCAGCTGGTGTTCGAGCACCAGGTGCACGTGATCGGCCTGCACGTCGGGGTGCTGGCGCGGGAGGCGCCGGAGGTCTTCGCCGGGCTGGTGGACGAGCTGGCGGCGCTGAGGGGTGCCGGGGTGCTCACCCCGGGGCGGCCGGTGGTGCACGGCCTGGCCGACGGGCCGCGGGTGCTGGCGGCGCTGGAGGCGCGGGCCACGGTGGGCAAGCAGGTGCTGAAGCCCTGAAAGCCGCTCGGGAGGAGGGAATGCCGGCCTTCGCCCCCGCCGGGACGAGGTCGCCCTTCGGCCTCCGCCCGGGACGGGGCCGCCCTCCACCCCTTCGCCCGGGACGGGGGTTGGCTTTCGCCCCCTCGCCTGGGACGGGGGTTGGCTTTCGCCCCCTCGCCTGGGACGGGGGTTGGCTTTCGCCCCCTCGCCTGGGACGGGGGTTGGCTTTCGCCTCCCACGCGGGACGGGGGTTGGCCTTCGCCCCCCGCCCGGGACGGGGGTTGGCCTTCGCCCCCCGCCCGGGACGGGGATTGGCCTTCGCCCCCCGCCCGGGACGGGGATTGGCCTTCGCCCCCGCCCAGGGCGGGGTTGACCTTCGCCTCCTGCCTGGGGTGAGGGTTGGCCTTCGTCCCGGTCGGGACGGGTGAGCAGCCGCCCCGACTCCGCTCGAACCGGGCACCGCTCGAACCAGGCACCGGCCGAACCGGCCACCGCTCGAACCGGGCACCGGCCGGTGCCCGGCCCCCTCACCGCCCGGCCGCCTCCCTCACCAGCGGCCCGACCAGCACCACCGGCCCCTCGCTCCGCAGCAGCAACCGGTACGAGGTCGAACTGTCCGATGTGGACCCCGCACCGACCACCAGCATCGACGCGAGCCTGGCGTGCCGGGCCAGCCCGGTGACCGGCTGCGACCGCGCGAGCCGCACGTCCAGCGGCACGCCGGGGAACCGCGCGCCGCACACCTGGGCCACCGCCAGTGCCGCCTGCGCGGTCGAGGTGGCCACCGGCCCGTTGACCGGCTGGTTCGACGTGCAGCAGACGACCCGCACCCCCGTCCCCAGCGCCGCGGCGATGGCGAAACCGGTGTGCACCACGCCCTCGGCCAGGCGGTCCCCGTCGGTGCCGACCACCACCGGGAGGGCTTCCGCGTCCCACACCGCCCCGGGCGGCACCGCGACCACCGGGCACCGCGCCCGCGCGCTGACGGCGGTGGCGAGCGCGCCCACCTCCTCGCGGCTCGGCCCGCCGACGACGACCGCGGCCGCGGTGCCGGACTCGGCGACCAGGCGCTGCTCCACGGGCCCCGGCGCGACGTGGGCGGACACCGCGACGCCCGGTGCCTCCGCCCGGACCCGGGCGAGGAGTTCGGCCAACCGAACCGACGCCGCGTGCACCACCCCCAGCTCCCCGCCGGTCCGACCCGCGTAGCCGGCCGCCCAGAGCACGGCATCCGGGTGCGCCAGCTCGGCCGACGCCCCCGTGATCACTCGAACGCGTGCGCCGGACCCTGCGGTCATCCTCTGCCTCCATGCCGTGCGGCGTCTCGCGGTGCCGCCGACCGGGTGACGGGTGGTCGGTGACACCGTCCGACGTGCGCGGGCGGGCACCGGCCCAGGCCCGACCCTATCGGTGGGCACAAGTTCACGGCGCGGTCCCCGTCGTGCACCACCTCGTTCGCGCAATGGCACTCACATTACGCGGCCGCGATGCGCCGGGTTGTGTCTTAAACCTGGCGAACGGGTGAATCCAACAGGGTGTTGTTTACCATCGGTGCAATTCCATTAATGTCCGAATAATTACCCCGGACCTACGCCGTCCACTTGTCGAGAATGCTCCGTTCGGCGGTCGCCGGCGTGCGACGGCGCTGACGAACATGGGCCGGTCGATTCGTCTCCGATCGGCCCTGCCTTGTTTCGGAATGGACGTCTGGTAGGTGTGTGCATAGAAGCTCGCGAAAGTGGGTAGTCGCGCCAGGGCTGCAGGTGAGCGGGTTGAGGGCCAGGGGGTGAACGTCGACGATCATTCAGGTTGCGACGTGCTGACAGCCGGTTCGGTGTGCTGTGACGCGCGTCATGGGTGCAAAGCGGTCAGGTGGGGGTGAATGGTGTTCGACAGCGAGGGAAGATGGTCGTGGACTATTTACGCGGGACTTTTGAGAGAGCGGCGCTCGACAACGGCGTGCCGGGCGCGCAGCTGGCGGTGCGGCACGGCGGCGAGACCTGGGAGTTCGAGTTCGGCGAGGAACGGCACGGTACCGGCCGCCCGTTGAGCCGGGACGCCAAGGTACCCGTCGGCTCCATCACCAAGACCTTCACCGCCACCCTGCTCCTGCTCCTGGTCTCGGACGGCGACGTCGAGCTGGACGAGCCGGTCGCCGAGTACCTGCCCGACCTGCGGCGGGCGCGACCGGACCTCGCCGAGGAGCTGACCACGCGCCACCTGCTCAGCCACACCGGGGGCCTGGCCGCCGAGGTCGTCCCGGCCGAGGGCCGCTTCCCGCTGGCCGCCTCCCTGCTGGACACCCCGCAGCGGCCGGGCGCCGGCTTCTCCTACTCCAACGTCGGCTACGCCCTCGCCGGCCACCTGGTCGAGGTGGTCACCGGCATGACGTGGTGGGAGGCCGTGCAGACCGTCCTGCTCAAGCCGATGGGCGTCACCGCCGCGTCCGTGGTGGGCGCCGACCCGGTGCCCGCGCCGATCGCCACCGGCCACGCCGTCAACCGCTCCCTGCGCCGCGTGCGCCCGGTCGAGCAGGCGCTGGAGCCGGTGGAGGCGCCGGCGGGCGCGCTCGCGGTGAGCGCCGCCGACCTGGTCGAGCTGGCCCGCATGCACCTGCGCCCCGAGCACGGCGGCACCGACCACGGCCTGGTCGACGCGGACGACCTGGCCGAGATGCGGCGCCTCGTCCCGGCCGCCGAGCCCTTCGGCCTGGCCGACGGCTGGGGACTGGGCCTGGCCGCGTTCCGCGGCGGGCACGGCGACTGGTTCGGCCACGACGGCACCGCCGACGGCACCTCCTGCCACCTCCGCTTCGACCCGACCTCGGGCACGGTGGTCGCGCTGACCGCGAACGCCAACACCGGCGCCGCGATGTGGCGGCAGCTCGTCGCCGAGCTGCGCGCCGCGGGCCTGGAGATCGGCGAGCACACCGCGCTGACCGGCGCGGAGCGGCGCGTCCGGGCGCCGCGCGACTGCGCGGGCACCTACGTCAACGGTGACACCGCCTACTCCGTGGTCCTCCGGGACGACGACGTCCAACTGGTCGTCGACGGCGAGCCCGCGGCCCGGCTCACCGTCTACGACGGCCTCGTGTTCTCCGTCACGGACCTGGCCGGTGGCGAGGCCGGTCACGCCGGGCGCTTCCTCCGCGACCCGCGCAGCGGCCTGGTCGACCGGGTGCAGATCGGCGGCCGGGTCGCCGGCCGCCGGCAGCGCGCGCGAGAAGTCGCCTGACGCGGGGCCGCGCACCGCCGCGGCCCCGCCACACCCCCCTCCCACCGTGCCCCGCGGCGCTGCGCCGCGCCCCGAATACGAGGTTGGACAGCGATGACGCTTCACCACACCGCCCCCGTGGCCCGCGCCCCGAGAGCCGAGGAGCCACCGCCGGCGGTCGCGACCGTCCCGGCACTGTTCGCCGAGCAGGTGCGCCGGACCCCCGACGAGGTGGCGGTGGTGGCCGGCGGGACCGAGCTGACCTACGCCGGGCTGGACGCCCGCGCCGAGCGGCTGGCCCGTCGGCTGGTCGCGCTCGGCGTCGGGGTGGAGCGGCCCGTCGGGGTGCTGGTGGAGCGCTCGGCGGAGCTGGTGGTCGCCCTGCTGGCCGTGCTCAAGGCGGGCGGGGTGTACGTGCCGGTGGACGGGCGCGCACCGGTGGAGCGCATGCGGCTGGTGCTGACCGGCGTCGGCGCCCCGCTGCTGCTGACCGACCGCACCTGGCGGCACACGGCCGAGCAGGTCCACCCGGGCGCCGTGGTGCCGGTGGACGACGACTTGGACGCCGACGACACGCCCGAATCCGGGACCGGACTCCCGGACGTGGTGCCGCACCCGGACAACCTCGCCTACGTCATGCACACCTCCGGGTCGACCGGCGTGCCCAAGGGCGTGGCGGCCCGGCACCGGGACGTGGTCGCCCTGGCCCGCGAGTCCCGCTTCCGCACCGGCGCGCACGACCGCCTGCTGCTGCACTCGCCCCAGGCGTTCGACGCGTCGACCTACGAGATCTGGGTCCCGCTGCTCAACGGCGGCCGGGTCGTCGTCGCACCGCCCGGCGACGTGGACGGGCAGGTGCTGCGGGAGGCGGTCACCCGGCACGGCGTCACCGCGCTGTTCCTGACCTCGGGCCTGTTCCGCGTGGTCGCCCAGGACGCGCCCGACGCGTTCCGCGGCCTGCGCGAGGTGTGGACCGGCGGTGACGTGGTGCCCGCGACGGCCGTGCGCCGCGTCCTGGAAGCCTGCCCGGGCACCGTCGTGGTGGACGTCTACGGCCCCACCGAGACCACCACCTACGCCACGTCGTTCCCCATGCCCGACGTCACCGCCGTCCCCGACGTGCTGCCCATCGGCCGCCCGCTCGACGACACCCGCGTCTACGTGCTCGACGAGGATTTACAACAGGTGCCGACGGGCACCACCGGTGAGCTGTTCATCGCGGGCGCGGGCCTGGCCCGCGGCTACCTCGGCCGCCCCGGCCTGACCGCCGAGCGGTTCGTGGCCGACCCCTACGGCCCGCCCGGCGAGCGCATGTACCGCACCGGCGACCTGGTCCGCCGGACCGACGCGGGCGACCTGGACTTCGTCGGCCGCGTCGACGAGCAGGTGAAGGTCCGCGGCTTCCGCATCGAGACCGCCGAGGTCGAGTCCGCCCTGGCCCGCCACCCCGACGCCGCCCAGGTCGCGGTGGCCGCGCGCCAGGACCACACCGGCGCCAAGCGCCTGGTCGCCTACGTCGTCCCGGCCGGCGCCGCGCCCGCCGAGGACGAGCTGCGCGCCCTGGTGCTGGACTCGCTGCCCGACTACATGCTGCCCTCGGCGTTCGTCACCGTGGACCGCCTGCCGCTCAACGCCAACGGCAAGGTCGACCGGGCCGCCCTGCCCGAACCCGACTGGCGCGCCGTGCCGCGCACCGGGCGCGTCGCGCCCCGCACCCCGGCCGAGCGCACCGTCGCCGACACCTGGGCCGAGGTGCTGGGCCTGACCCGCGACGCGGTCGGCGCCGACGACGACTTCCTGCACCTGGGCGGCGACTCGATCCAGGCCATCCGGGTGGTGTCGCGGCTGCGCGCGGCGCTGGGCGTGCCCCTGTCGTCCCGGGACCTGTTCGACGCGCGGACCGTCGCCGGCCTCGCCGGGCTGGTGGCCGACCGGCGGCCCGGGGGCGCGGAGGACCGCATCCCGCCCGCGCCCGGCGACGGCGCGGTGCCGCTGTCCCCGGCGCAGCAGCGGCTGTGGTTCCTGCACCGGCTCGACCCCGCCGCCACCGACTACAACACCGGCGTCGGCCTGCGGCTGTCCGGCCCGCTCGACCTCGACGCCCTGCGCGCCGCCCTGGACGGGCTGGCCGAGCGGCACGAGGCCATGCGGACCACCTTCCCCGAGGTCGACGGGCAGGGCGTCCAGGTGGTCTCGCCGCACGGCGCGGTGCCGCTGCGCGTGGTCGACCTGGCCGGCCTGGCGCCCGCCGACCGCGACGCGGCCCTGGACCGGCTGTGCGCCGAGGAGCTGACCACCCCGTTCGACCTGGCCACCGGCCCCCTGGTCCGGGCCGTGCTGGCGCGCCTGGCCGACGACGAGCACGTGCTGGTGCTCGACCAGCACCACATCGTCACCGACGGCTGGTCGGTCCGCGTGCAGGTCGACGACCTGCTGGCGCTGTACCGGGCCGCCGTCACCGGCCGGCCCGCCGAGCTGCGGCCGCTGCCCGTCCGGTACGCGGACTTCGCGGTGTGGCAGCGCAACCGGCTGGCGGAGGCGGACCTGACCGCCGGGCTGGACCACTGGCGGCGCGCCCTGGCCGGCCTCGAACCGCTGGACCTGCCCACCGACCGGCCCCGGCCCGCGCGGCGCACCACCTCCGGCGCGGTGCACCGCGCGGCGCTGCCCGCCGACCTGGTGGACCGGCTGGCCGAGGTGGGCCGGGCGCACGACGCGACCCTGTTCACCACGCTCACCGCCGCCGTGCAGGTGCTGCTGGCCCGCCACACCGGGCGGCGCGACGTGGCCGTGGGCACCGCCTCGTCCGGGCGCGGCCGGCCCGAGTTGGACGACCTCGTCGGCTTCTTCGTCAACACGCTCGTGCTGCGGTCCGACGTGGACCCGGACCTGCCGTTCGGGCGGTTCCTGGCCGGGGTGCGGGGAACCGTGCTCGACGCGTTCGCCCACGACGAGGTGCCGTTCGACCGGCTGGTCGACGAGGTGCGCGCCGACCGCGACCCCAGCCGCACGCCGCTGGTGCAGGCGCTGGTCGTGCTCCAGCAGGCGATGGTGCGGCCGACCGAGGTCGACGGGCTGCGGGTGGCCGAGCACCACCTGCCCCGGCCGCGCGCCCGGTTCGAGCTGCTGGTGGAGTTCTGGCCGCGCGACGGCGGGCTGGACCTGACCCTGGAGTACAACACCGACCTGTTCGACGCGGCCACCGCCGAGCGGCTCGCCGGGCACCTGCGGGTGCTGCTGGAGGCCGTCGCCGCCGACCCCGACCGGCCGCTGGGCGAGCTGCCGCTGCTCGACGACACCGAGCGCGACCTGGTGCTGCGCGGGTGGCACGGCACCGCCCGCGACCTGCCGCCGTCGACCGTCGTCGAGCTGTTCGCCGAGCGGGTCCGCGAGCACCCCGGGCGGGTCGCGCTGGTGGGCGACTGCCCGGGGTCGCCCCACACCGAGGTGGGCTACGCCGAGCTGGACGCGTGCGCCAACCGGCTCGCCCACCGCCTGCTGCGCCTCGGCGTCGGCGTGGAGGAGCCGGTGGCCCTGCTCGTGGGCCGCTCGGTCGACCTGGTCGTGGCCGAGCTGGCGGTGGCCAAGGCGGGCGGTGCGTACGTGCCGCTGGACACCAGGTCGCCCGCCGAGCGGCTGGCCGTGCTGCTGGCCGGCACCGGCGCCCGGGTCGTGCTCACCGACCCGACCTGGCAGGCCGTGGCCGCGGAGGTCCACGACGGACCGCTGGTCGTGCTGGGCGGCGACGACCTGTCCGCCGAGCCCGACACCGCGCCGGACGTGCCGGTGCACCCGGACAACCTCGTCTACGTCATGCACACCTCCGGGTCGACCGGCGTGCCCAAGGGCGTGGCCGTGCGGCACCGGGACGTGGTCGCCCTGGCGCGCGACTCGCGCTTCGGCACCGACGCGCACCGGCGGGTCCTGCTGCACTCGGCGCCGGCGTTCGACGCCACCACCTACGAGGTCTGGGTGCCGCTGCTGGGCGGCGGCAGCGTCGTCGTCGCACCGCCCGGCGACGTGGACGCGGACGTGCTGCGCGAGGTGGTCGCCCGGCACGGCGTGACGGCGCTGTGGCTGACCGCCGGGCTGTTCCGCGCGGTCGCCCAGGACGACCCGGGCTGCCTGGCCGGGCTGCGCGAGGTGTGGACCGGCGGCGACGTGGTGCCCGCGGCGGCCGTGCGGCGGGTGCTGGCGGCGTGCCCGGACCTGGTCGTGGTGGACGGCTACGGGCCCACCGAGACCACCACCTTCGCCACCTCGCACCGCATGTCCGCCGCGGCCGCCGTGCCGGACGTGGTGCCGATCGGCCGCCCGCTGGACGACATGCGCGTCTACGTGCTCGACGAGGCCATGGCGCCCACCCCGGTCGGCGTGCCGGGCGAGCTGTTCATCGCCGGCGCCGGGGTGGCGCGGGGCTACCTGGGCCGGCCGGGGCTGACCGCCCAGCGGTTCGCGCCCGACCCGTTCGGCCCACCGGGCGAGCGGATGTACCGCACGGGCGACGTGGTCCGGTGGCGGCCGGACGGGACGGTGGAGTTCGTCGGCCGCACCGACGACCAGGTCAAGATCCGCGGTTTCCGCATCGAACCCGGCGAGGTCGACGCCGCGCTGACCGGCCACCCGGCCGTCGCCCAGGCGGTGACCACCGCGCGCCCGGACGACACCGGCCGCAAGCGCCTGGTCGCCTACGTGACGCCCGCGTCGCTCGACGTCGGCGAACTGCGCGACCACCTCGCCGGCAGGCTGCCCGACTACCTGGTGCCCTCGGCGTTCGTCACCCTGGACGCGCTGCCGCTGAGCGCCAACGGCAAGGTCGACCGGCGCGCCCTGCCCGAACCGGACTGGGGCGCCGTCGCGGGCGCGGGGTACGTGGCGCCCGCCGAGGGGCCGGAGGCCGTGCTCGCGGGCATCTGGGCCGAGCTGCTGGGCGTCGAGCGCGTCGGCGCCCGGGACAACTTCTTCGAGCTGGGCGGCGACTCCATCCTGAGCATCCAGGTGGTGTCCCGGGCCCGCCGCGCCGGCCTCGCCCTCACCCCCGGCGACCTGTTCCGCCACCCCACCGTCGCCGCGCTGGCGACCGCCGCGACCACCGCCGGCGACGTGACCGCCGACCAGGGCCGCGTGGTCGGCGACGTGCCGCTCACCCCGGTCCAGCGGTGGCTGTTCGCGACCAACCCCGACCACCCCGACCACTTCAACCAGGCGCTGACCGCCGAGCTGGCCGACACCGCCGACCCGGACGCGCTGCGGCGCGCCCTGCACGGCCTGCTGGAGCACCACGACGCGCTGCGGATGCGCTTCGAGCGCACGGCTTCCGGCTGGCGGCAGCACAACGCGCCGGTCGAGCGGGCCGACGTGCTGTCCGTGCGGCGGGTGGCCGACGAGGCGGAGGTCCGCGCGGTCCAGGCGCAGGTGCACGCGGGCATCGACCTGACCGGGGGGCCGCTGGTCCGGGCCGTGCTGTTCGAGCGCGACGGGCAGCGCCCGCTGCTGTTCCTGGCCGTGCACCACCTGGTCGTGGACGGCGTGTCCTGGCGCGTCCTGCTGGAGGACCTGAACACCGCCTACGAGCAGGCGGCGCGCGGCGAACCCGTCCGGCTGGGCGCCAAGACCACCTCGTTCAAGGAGTGGGCGCACCGGCTGGCCGAGCACACCGCCAACGGCGGGTTCGACGACGAGCGCGAGCACTGGGCCGCGACCGCGCAGGCGGACCCGACCCTGCCTGTCGACCGCGACGGCTCCAACACCGCGGGCTCCACCCGCGCCGTGGCCGTCCGGCTGGACCGCGACACCACCCGCGCGCTGCTCCAGGACGTGCCCGGCGCGTACCGCACGCAGGTCAACGACGTGCTGCTGGCCGCGCTGGGCCGGGTGCTGGCCGACTGGACCGGCCGGGACCGGGTGCCGGTCGACCTGGAGGGCCACGGCCGCGAGGACGTGCTGGACGGCGTGGACCTGTCCCGCACGGTCGGCTGGTTCACCTCCATCTTCCCGGTGGCGCTGGAAGCGCCCGCCGGCGACTGGGGCACGGTGCTCAAGTCGGTCAAGGAGCAGCTGCGCGCCGTGCCCCGCAAGGGCCTGGGCCACGGCAACCTGCACGAGCCCGGCGCCGGCGGACCGCGGATCAGCTTCAACTACCTGGGCAGGCTCGACTGGTCCGCGGTGGAGGGCGGCCTGGTGCACGCGGTGCGCGGCAGCCTGGAGCTGTCCGGCGCGCCGGGGGCACCCCGGCCGCACCTGCTGGACGTGGTCGGCGCGGTGGAGCGCGGCTGCCTCGAACTCACCTGGTACTTCAGCGACGGCGTGCACGACGAGGCGACCGTGCGCGGCCTGGCCGAGGGCATGGCCGAGGCGTTGCGCGGGATCGTCGAGCACTGCGCCCGGCCGGGCGCGGGCGGTCGCACCCCGTCGGACTTCCCGCTGGCGCGGCTGGACCAGGCCGCGGTGGACCGGCTGGTCGGCGACGGGCGGGACGTGGAGGACGTCTACCCGCTCACGCCCATGCAGGCCGGCATGGTCTTCCACGGCCTGGTCGACCGGGCGAGCACCGGCGCCTACTTCAACCAGGTGCGGTTCCGGCTGTCCGGGGTGACCGACCCGCGGGCGCTGGGCGAGGCGTGGCAGCGCGTGGTGGACCGCAACGCGGTGCTGCGCACCGAGGTGGTCTGGGAGGGCCTGCCCGAACCGCTCCAGCTCGTGCGCCGGCACGTGGACCTGCCCGTCACCCTGCTGGACTGGACCGGCCTGGCAGGTGCCGAGCTGGACGAGGAGCTGGAGCGGTTCCTGGCGCGCGACCGCGCCGCGGGCCTGGACCTGCGCACCGCGCCGCTGATGCGGGTGGCGGTCGCGGCCCTGTCGCCCGACGAGGTGCTGGTGGTGTGGACCTTCCACCACGTGCTGCTCGACGGCTGGAGCGCGGCCCAGCTGCTCACCGAGGTGTGCGAGCACCACGCGGCCCTCACCCGCGGCGCGGCGGGTCCCGCGACGCCGCGCCGGCCGTTCCGCGAGTACCTGCACTGGCTGGACCGGCAGGACCAGGAGGCGGCGCGGCGGCACTGGCACCGGGTGCTCGGCGGGTTCGACGAGCCGACCCCGCTGCCCTACGACCGGCGCCCGGTCGACGCCCACCGCGCCGAGTCCGGCGCGAAGGTGCGGTTCACCCTGGGCGCCGAGCAGACCGAGCGGCTGCGCGAGGCGGGCCGTCGGCACGGCCTGACCGTGAACACCGTCGTGCAGGGCGCGTGGGGCCTGCTGCTGGCCCGCTACAGCGGCAACCCCGACGTCGTGTTCGGCACCACCGTCGCCGGCCGGCCCGCCGACCTGGCCGGGGTGGAGTCGATGGTCGGCGTGTTCATCAACACCGTGCCCACCCGGATCACCGTCGACCGGGACCGCGACCAGCTCTCGTGGCTGCGCGAGCTGCAGGCCGAGCAGGCGGAGGCCCGGCGCTTCGAGCACGTCCCGCTGTCCCGGCTGCGCGGCTGGAGCGACGTGCCCGGCGGCGGCGCCCTGTTCGACAGCATCCTGGTGTTCGAGAACTACCCGTTCGACGACGACGCCATGGCCGCGCACGGCCTGCGGCTGCACGACGTGCACGCGCACGAGCCCACCAACTACGCCCTCACCGCCGTGGTGTCGCCCGGGCGCGAGCTGCTGGTCGAGCTGGACCACGACCCGGCCCTGTTCGACACCGCGACCGTCGAGCGGCTGGCCCGGCACCTGCGCGCGCTGCTGGAGGGCGTGCTGGTCGACCCGTCGCGCCCGCCCGCCGAGCTGCCGATGCTCGACGAGGCCGAGCGCCGGCAGGTGCTGGTGGACTTCAACCCCGACGGGCGCGACTACCCGGTGGCGACCCTGCCGCGGCTGTTCGCCGAGCAGGCCGTCCGCACCCCCGGCGCGGTCGCGGTCTGCTGCGGGGAGGAACGGCTGACCTACGCCGAGCTGGACGCCCGCGCCAACCGGCTGGCGCACCTGCTGCGGGACCGCGGCGCCGGGCCCGAGCGGTACGTGGCGCTGCGGCTGCCCCGGTCGGTGGACCTGGTGGTGGCGGTGCTGGGCGTGCTCAAGTCCGGCGCGGCCTACCTGCCGCTCGACCCGTCCTACCCGCCCGAGCGGATCGCGGCCATGGTGGACGACGCCCGGCCGGTGGTCACCCTCGACGCCCTGCCCGACCTGACCGGCCGGCCCGACACCGCACCCGAGGTCGACCTGGACCCGGCGCACCCGGCGTACGTCATCTACACGTCCGGTTCGACCGGCAAGCCCAAGGGCGTGGTGATCCCGCACGCCAACGTGGCCCGGCTGTTCTCCGCCACCGCCCACTGGTTCGGCTTCGGCCCGGACGACGTGTGGACGCTGTTCCACAGCTACGCCTTCGACTTCTCCGTCTGGGAGCTGTGGGGACCGCTGCTGCACGGCGGCCGGCTCGTGGTCGTGCCGTTCGAGGTCTCCCGGTCCCCGAAGGACTTTGCCTGCCTGCTGCGCGACGAGCGGGTCACCGTGCTCAACCAGACGCCCTCGGCGTTCTACCAGCTCATCGCGGAGCAGCCGACCGACCTGGCCCTGCGCTACGTGGTCTTCGGCGGCGAGGCGCTGGACGTGCGCAAGCTGGCGGCCTGGGAGGGCCCCGGCGAGCTGATCAACATGTACGGCATCACCGAGACCACCGTGCACGTCACGTGGACGCCCGCGGACGGCACGGTCGGCGAGCCGATCCCGGACCTGCGGGTGTACGTGCTCGACGACGACCTGCGGCCCGTGCCGCCCGGTGTCACCGGCGAGATGTACGTGGCGGGCGCGGGCCTGGCGCGCGGCTACCTCAACCGGCCCGGCCTGACCGCGTCCCGCTTCGTCGCCGACCCGTTCGGCGAACCCGGCTCCCGGATGTACCGCACCGGCGACCTGGCGCGTTGGAAGGACGGCAGGCTCGACTACCTGGGCCGCGCCGACCAGCAGGTCAAGATCCGCGGCTTCCGCATCGAACTCGGCGAGATCGAGGCCACCCTGGACCGGCACGACGACGTGGCCGAGGCGGTGGTCACCGTCCGCGAGCACGCCGGCCGCAAGGTCCTGGTCGCCTACGTGGTGCCCGCCGCGGGCCGCACCGCGCCGGGCGCCGCGGAGCTGCGCGCCTTCCTCGGCCGGGTGCTGCCCGAGCACATGGTGCCCGCCGCGTTCGTCGCCCTGGACCGGCTGCCGCTGACCGGCAACGGCAAGCTCGACCGCCGGGCGCTGCCCGCGCCGGAGTGGGAGCCGACCGGCGACGCGCACGTGGCGCCGCGCACCGAGGCCGAGCGCGTGCTGGCGGAGATCTGGGCCCAGGTGCTCGGCGTCGAGCGGGTCGGCGTCGAGGACGACTTCTTCCAGCTGGGCGGCGACTCGATCATCAGCATCCAGGTCGTCTCGCGCGCCCGGCAGGCCGGCTACGCCCTGGTGCCCCGGGACCTGTTCACCTACCCGACGGTCGCCGCGCTGGCCGCCGCCGTGCCCGCGGGCGGCCCGGTCGAGGACGCGCCGCGCGGCCCGGTCACCGGCGAGGTGCCGCTGACCCCGGTGCAGCGCTGGTTCCTCGACACCGAGCCGCCGCGGCCCGAGCGCTTCGACCAGTCCGTGCTGCTCGACCTCACCGAGGACCCGGACGTCGACGCGCTGCGGCGGGCCCTGGCCGCGCTGCTGGAGCACCACGACGCGCTGCGCATGCGGTTCGAGCGCGCGGAATCCGGCTGGCGGCAGCACAACGCGGCGGTGGAGCCGGTCGACGTGCTGTCGGTGCACGCACTGCCGGCGCCGGACCCGTTCGACCCCCACCCGTCGGCCCGGAACGCGGCCGACCACGACCCGTCCGGGTACGACCTGCCCGGACGAGACCTCCTCGGCGGCGACACCGCAGAACGGGCCGTCGCCGAGGAGGTCCACCAGGGCTTCGACCTGGCCCGCGGCCCGCTGGTGCGCGCCGCGCTGCTCGACCGCGGCCCGGGGCGCCGCCGGCTGCTGCTGGCCGCGCACCACCTGGTCGTGGACGGCGTGTCCTGGCGCGTCCTGCTGGAGGACCTCAACACCGCCTACCGGCAGGCGCGGCGCGGCGAGGAGGTCGACCTCGGGCCCAAGACCACCTCGTTCCGGGACTGGGCGCTGCGGCTGGCCGAGCACACCGCGAACGGCGGGTTCGACGACGAGGCCGCGCACTGGGCGTCGGTGACCGCCGACCCGGGCGTGCCGGTCGACCGGCACGGCGCCAACACCACCGGCTCGGTGCGCGGCGTCACCGCCGAGCTGGACGCCGAGCTGACCCGCGCGCTGCTCCAGGACGTGCCCGGCGCGTACCGCACGCAGGTCAACGACGTGCTGCTGGCCGCGCTGGGCCGGGTGCTGGCCGACTGGACCGGCCGGGACCGGGTGCTGGTCGACCTGGAGGGCCACGGCCGCGACGGCGACTTCCTCGACGGCGTGGACCTGTCCCGCACGGTCGGCTGGTTCACCTCGATCTTCCCGGTCGAGCTGACCGCGCCCGCCGACTGGGGCGAGGCGGTGAAGGGGACCAAGGAGCGGCTGCGGGCCGTGCCCCGGCGCGGCATCGGCCACGGCGCCCTGCGCTACCTCCAGGGCACCGGCGCGACCCCGCAGCCCGCCGTGGCGTTCAACTACCTGGGCCAGTTCGCCGCCTCGGCGGGCGACGGGGCGTTCCGCCAGGTCGGCGGCCTGGGCGCGGACGCCGCACCCGACACGCCCCGGCCGCACCTGCTGGACGTGGTCGGCGCGGTCGAGGACCGGCGGCTGCGGTTCACCTGGTACTTCAGCGACGAGGTGCACGACGAGGCGACCGTGCGCGGCCTGGCCGACCGGATGCTGGCCGCGCTGCGGGAACTGGTGGACCACTGCACCCGGCCCGGCGTGGGCGGCCGGACCCCGTCGGACTTCCCGCTGGCCGGGCTGGACCAGGCCGGGGTCGACCGGCTGGTCGGCGACGGGCGGGACGTGGAGGACGTCTACCCGCTCACGCCCATGCAGGCCGGCATGGTCTTCCACAGCCTGTCCCAGGGCCGCGAGGGCCTGTACTCCGAGCAGATCGCGTTCGTCCTCGACGGCGTCACCGACCCGGCCACGCTGGCCCGCGCCTGGCGCGAGGTGGTCGACCGCACCCCGATCCTGCGCAGCCGCGTGGTGTGGGAGGGCGTGGACCGGCCGCTGCAGGTGGTGTGCCGCGACGTGGACGTGCCGATCCGCGAGCTGGACTGGAGCGCCCTGTCCGACGAGGACCGCCGGCGCGCGCTGCGCGACCTGCTCGACTACGACGCGGCCGAGGGGCTGGACCTGGCCACCGCGCCGCTGATGCGGCTGGTGCTGGTCCGGCTGTCCGGCACCGAGGTGCAGGTCCTGTGGAGCTTCCACCACGTCCTGCTCGACGGCTGGAGCACCTTCCAGGTGCTGACCGACGTGTTCACCGGCTACGCCGCCCACGCCGCGGGCCGCCGGCCCCGGCCCGTCGCGCGCCGCCCGTTCGGCGACTACCTGCGGTGGCTGGCCGAGCAGGACCCGAGCCGGGCCGAAGCCCACTGGCGGCAGGTGCTGGCCGGGTTCCGCGCCCCGACGCCGCTGCCGTACGACCGCCCGGCCGAACCCGGCCACGCGAGCCGTTCCTCGGCGTGGGTCGACCTCGCGCTGCCCGCCGGCCGCACCGCGGCGCTGCGCGAGTTCGCCCAGGGCAACGGCCTGACCACCAACACCGTGGTGCAGGGCGCGTGGGCGCTGCTGCTGTCGCGCTACAGCGGGCAGCACGACGTGTGCTTCGGCTCCACCGTGTCCGGCCGCCCGGCCGACCTGCCCGGCGCGGACGCCATCCCCGGCATGTTCATCAACACCGTGCCGGTCCGGGCCGAGGTCGCCGAGGACGAGCCGGTCGCGGCGTGGCTGCGGCGGTTGCAGGCGGCGCAGGCCGAGTCCCGGCGGTTCGAGCACGTCTCCCTGGCCGAGCTCCAGGGCTGGAGCGACGTGCCGGGCGGGGTGGACCTGTTCGACAGCATCCTGGTGTTCGAGAACTACCCGGTCGACGAGGCGGCCGCGGCCGAGCACGGCCTCGCGCTGCGCGACCTGCACGCCGTGGAGACCACCAACTACCCGCTCAGCGTCGGCGTCCGCCCCGGCGAGGAGCTGGTGGTGCGGCTGTCCTACGACCCGGCCCGGTTCGACGCGGCCACGGTCGAGCGGGTCGCCGGCCACCTGACCCGGGCCCTGGCGGGCCTGGCCGCCGACCCGGACCGGGCCGTGGGCGAGGTGGACGTCCTCGACGAGGCCGAGCGCCGGCTCGTGCTGGCCGGGCCGACCGGCCACCCGGCCCCGGACGCCACGGTGGTGGACCTGTTCACCGCGCAGGCCGACCGCACGCCCGACGCCGTGGCGGTGACCGGCCGCGAGTCCCTGACCTACGCCGAGCTGGACGCCCGCGCGAACCGGCTGGCGCACCGGCTGACCGCGCTGGGCGTGCGGCCGGAGGACCGGGTCGGCCTGCTGCTGCGCCGGTCGGCCGACGTGGTCGTGGCCGTGCTCGCGGTGCTCAAGGCGGGCGGCGCCTACCTGCCGCTGGACGTGCGCGCGCCCGCTGAGCGGATGCGGCTCGTGCTCGACCAGGCCGGCGCGGACGTGCTGCTCACCGACCCGACCTGGGAGGCCACCGCCCGCGAGGTGCACGCCGGGCACGTCG
This sequence comes from Saccharothrix syringae, assembly GCF_009498035.1. Classification (NCBI taxonomy): domain Bacteria; kingdom Bacillati; phylum Actinomycetota; class Actinomycetes; order Pseudonocardiales; family Pseudonocardiaceae; genus Saccharothrix; species Saccharothrix syringae. The sequence goes on along the minus strand of NZ_CP034550.1, from coordinate 7,643,506 downwards.
TCGTGCTCGACGGTCCCGTCCACGGTGGACCCGCCGACCGGCCGGCGGTCCCGCTGCACCCGGACAACCTCGCCTACGTCGAGTACACCTCCGGTTCCACGGGCGTGCCCAAGGGCGTGGCCGTGCGGCACCGGGACGTGGTCGCGCTCGCCCTGGACGGCCGCTTCGACGGCCCGGCCCACCGCACCGTGCTGGTGCACTCGCCGCTGGCGTTCGACGCCTCCACCTACGAGCTGTGGGTGCCGCTGCTGCGCGGCGGCCGCGTGGTGGTGGCCCCGCCGGAGGACCTGGACGCCGCGCTGCTGCGCGAGCAGGTCACCGCGCACGGCGTGACCGCCCTGTGGCTGACCGCGGGCCTGTTCCGGGTGCTGGCGCAGGACTCGCCCGACTGCCTGGCCGGGCTGGCCGAGGTGTGGACCGGCGGCGACGTCGTGCCCGCCGCGGCGGTGCGCCGGGTCATGGAGGCATGCCCGGGGCTGGTCGTGGTGGACGGCTACGGCCCCACCGAGACCACCACGTTCGCCTCCGCCCACCGGATGGCCGACCCGGCGGCCGTACCGGGCACCGTGCCGATCGGCGCGCCGCTGGACGGGATGCGCGCCTACGTGCTGGACGACCGGCTGCGGCCGGTGCCGGTCGGCGTGCCCGGCGAGCTGTACCTGGCGGGCGCCGGCCTGGCGCGCGGCTACCTCGACCGGCCGGGCCTGACCGCGTCCCGGTTCGTCGCCTGCCCGTTCGGCGTGCCGGGTGAGCGGATGTACCGCACCGGCGACGTGGTGCGGTGGCTGCCCGACGGCGTGCTGGAGTTCGCCGGCCGCGCCGACGACCAGGTCAAGCTGCGCGGGTTCCGCATCGAGCTGGGCGAGGTCGAGGCGTTGCTGGGGCGGCACCCCGACGTGGCGCAGCCCGTGGTGGTGGCGCGCGAGGACACCCCCGGCGTGAAGCGGCTGGTGGCCTACGTGGTGCCCGCCGACCCGCGGCACGCCCCCGAGCCCGGCGAGCTGGCCGGGTTCACCGAGCGGCACCTGCCCGACTACATGGTGCCCTCGGCGTTCGTGGTGCTCGACGCGCTGCCGCTGAGCGCCAACGGCAAGGTCGACCGGGCCGCGCTGCCCGCACCGGCCGGGGCCGCGCCCGCGGCCGAGTACGTGGCACCCCGCACGGAGACCGAAGAGGTGCTGGCCGGGATCTGGCAGGAGGCGCTGGGCGCGGCCCGCGTCGGCGCCGAGGACGACTTCTTCGCCCTCGGCGGCGACTCCATGCGCAGCATGCTGGTCACCTCCCGCGCCCGCGCCGCGTTCGGCGTGCCGCTGACCCCGCACGACGTCCTCACCGCCCGCACGGTCGCGAACCTGGCGCGGCTGGTGGAGGAACGCATCCTGCAAGAACTCGAACGAGTCGCCTTCGGTGACGGCGCCACCCAGGACCTGTGAGGAGACACCACACCATGTCGTCGTCCATCGAAGACCGCATCGCCGCGCTGCCCCCGCACCTGCGGGAGCAGATGCGCCGCCGCCTCGCGGGCCGCGCCGAGCAGACCGACGCCGTCAAGCCGGTCGGCCGCGACCGGCCGTTACCGCTGTCCTACCCCCAGCAGCGGCTGTGGTTCCTCGACCAGTTCCAGCCCGGCGGCTCCGGGTACAACAGCGCGCTGGCGCTGCGCCTGACCGGGCGGCTGGACGTGGCGGCGCTGACCGCCGCGCTGCGCGGCCTGGTGGCCAGGCACGAGTCGCTGCGCACCACGTTCGACGAGGTCGACGGCCGCGGCGCGCAGGTCGTGCACCCGCCGTTCGACCTGGCCGTGCCGGTGGTCGGGCCGGTGGCGCCGGACGCGGTGGACGCCGTGCTGGTCGAGGAGTACTCCCGCCCCTTCGACCTGCGGCGGGGACCGCTGGTGCGGGCGCTGCTGGTGCGGTGCGGCGACGACGAGCACGTGCTCCTGGTCACCGCGCACCACATCGCCACCGACGGCTGGTCGATGGGCGTGCTGACCGAGGAGCTGGCCGAGCTGTACCGGGCGGCGCTGGAGGGGCGGGACGCGGCGCTGCCGCCGTTGCCGGTGCAGTACGCCGACTTCGCCGCCTGGCAGCGCGAGCGGCTGTCCGGCGACGCCCTGCGCGGGCACCTCGACCACTGGCGGCAGCGGCTGACCGGCGTCACCCCGCTGGAGCTGCCCACCGACCGGCCCCGCCCGCCGGTGCGGACCACCGCCGGCGCGGCCCACCCGTTCACCGTGCCCGCCCCGGTGGTCGCCGCGCTGCGCGACCTCGCCGCCGAGCGCGGCACCATCCTGTTCACCGTCCTGATGGCCGCCTGCCAGGCGCTGCTGGCCCGCTACGCCGGGCAGGAGGACGTCGCGGTCGGCACGGTCACCACCGGGCGCGGCAGACCCGGGCTGGAGCGGCTGGTCGGCTTCTTCGTCAACACCGTGGTACTGCGGTCCACTGTAGATGGTCGGGTGCGGTTCGCCGACTTCCTGGACCAGGTCAAGCAGACCGTGCAGGACGCCTTCGCGCACGACGAGGCGCCGCTGGAGCAGCTCGTCGACGCGGTCGCCAAGGACCGCGACCCCAGCCGCAACCCGCTGTTCGACGTCATGGTGCTGCTGCAGAACGCCGAGCGCACCCCGCCGGAGCTGCCCGGCCTGCGCGTCGAGCAGGTCGGGCTGTCCCGGCGCGAGGCCATCTTCGACCTCACCGTCGAGTTCCAGGAGCGCGGCGGCGGGTTGTCGGGCGCGCTGGAGTACAACACCGACCTGTTCGACGCCGCCACGGTCGAGCGCTTCGCCGGGCACCTGGTGCGGCTGCTCGCCGGCGTGGCGGCCGACCCGCGGCGCCCGCTGGCCGAGCTGCCGTGGCTGTCCGACGAGGAGCGCGAGCAGGTCCTGGCGCGCTGGAACGACGCGCACCGCGAACCGCCCGCCCGCACCATCCCCGAGCTGTTCGCCGAACGGGTGCGGCGGGCGCCGCACGAACCGGCCGTGATCGCCGGCGACGGGGTGCTGACCGCCGCCGAGCTGGACGCGCGGGCCAACCGGCTCGCCCACCACCTGGTCGGCCTCGGCGTGCGCCCCGAGCAGCCGGTGGGCCTGCTGGTCGGGCGGTCGTCCGGGCTGGCGGTCGCGGAGCTGGCCATCGCCAAGGTAGGTGCGGCCTACGTGCCGCTGGACGTGCGGGCGCCCGTCGAGCGGATGCGGCGCGTGCTCACCGACGCCGGCGTCACCACCGTGGTCACCGACCCCGCGCACGAGGCCACCACCCGCTCCGCCCACACCGGGCACACCGTGGTCCTCGGCGACTTCGCCGGTGAGCCGGACACCGACCCCGGGGTGCCCGTGCACCCGGACAACCTCGCCTACGTCATGCACACCTCCGGGTCGACGGGCGTGCCCAAGGGCGTGGCGGTGCGGCAGCGGGACGTGGTCGCGCTGGCGCTCGAACCCCGCTTCCGCACCGGCGCGCACGACCGCGTGCTGCTGCACTCGCCGACCGCGTTCGACGCCTCCACCTACGAGCTGTGGGTACCGCTGCTGGGCGACGGGCAGGTCGTCGTCGCGCCGCCCGGCGACGTGGACGCCGACGCGCTGCGGCGCGCGATCACCGAGCACGGCGTGACGGCGATGTTCCTGACCTCGGGCCTGTTCCGGGTGGTGGCGCAGGAGGCGCCCGACGCGTTCGCCGGCCTGCGCGAGGTGTGGACCGGCGGCGACGTGGTGCCCGCGGCGGCCCTGCGCCGGGTGCTGGACGCCTGCCCGGGCACGGTCGTGGTGGACGTCTACGGCCCGACGGAGGCCACCACCTTCGCCACGTCGTTCCCCATGACCGACGTGACCGCCGTGCCGGACACCGTGCCCATCGGCGGGCCGCTCGCCGGCATGGCCTGCTACGTGCTGGACGAGGGGCTGCGGCCGGTGCCGGTCGGCGTGCCCGGCGAGCTGTTCATCGCGGGCGCCGGCGTGGTGCGGGGCTACCTGAACCAGCCCGGCCTGACCGCGCAGCGCTTCCTGGCCGACCCGTTCGGCCGGCCGGGTGGGCGCATGTACCGCACCGGCGACGTGGTGCGCTGGCTGCCCGGCGGGGTGCTGGAGTTCGTCGGCCGCACCGACGACCAGGTCAAGATCCGCGGCTTCCGCATCGAGACCGGCGAGATCGACGCCCTGCTCATGCGGCACGCCGACGTCGCCCAGGCGGTCACCGTCGCCCGCGCCGACGACGGGCGCAAGCAGCTCGTGGCCTACGTGGTGCCCTCGTCGGGCGCGGTGCCGGCCGACCCGGACCTGCGGGCCTGGCTCAAGCGCGAGCTGCCCGACTACATGGTGCCCGCGGTGTTCGTGCCCCTGGACGCGCTGCCGCTGAGCGCCAACGGCAAGGTCGACCGCCGCGCGCTGCCCGCGCCGCGGGCCCGGACCGAGGCCGACCGGCACGTCGAGCCGACCACCCCGGTGGAGCGCGAGCTGGCCCGCGTGTGGGCCGAGGTGCTGCGCGTCGAGCGGGTGGGCGTCGAGGACAACTTCTTCGAGCTGGGCGGCGACTCGATCCTGAGCATCCAGGTGGTCGCCCGGGCCCGGCAGGCCGGGCTGAAGCTGACCTCCAAGGACATCTTCCTGCACCCGACGATCGCCGAGCTGGCCGCGGACGCGGCGAGCACCGCGGGCGAGGTCGAGCGGGCCGAGGCGCCCGCCGGGCCCGCGCCGCTGACGCCGATCCAGGAGTGGTTCTTCGAGACCGGTCCGGCCCGACCGCACCACTTCACCATGTCCACCTTCGTCGAGCTGGCCCCCGACCTCGACGAGGAGGCGTTGCGCACCGCCGTGGACGCCGTCGTGGCGCACCACGAGGCGTTGCGCACGCGCTTCACCCGCACCGGGGACCGCTGGGTCCAGGAGGTGCCCGCCGCCGCGCCCACCGGCGTGCTGACCGTGCGCGACCTGTCCGACCTGGACGAGGCGGCGCGGGCGGAGGCGGTGGAGGCCGACGCGCTCGCCGCCCAGTCCGGCCTGGACCTCGCCACCGGCTCGCTGGTCCGCGCGCTGCTGTTCCGCCTTGGCGCCGACCGCGCGCCGCGCCTGTTCGTCACCGCCCACCACCTGGTGGTCGACGGCGTGTCCTGGCGCATCCTGCTCGGTGACCTGGAGACCGCCTACCACCAGGCGCGGCGCGGCGAACCCGTGCTGCTGCAACCGGCGGGCACCGCGTTCACCACCTGGGCGCACCGGCTGACCGAGCGGGTGCGCGCGGGCGAGCTGGACGCCGACCTCGACCACTGGACCGGGTTCGCCGCGTCCGCGCCCGCCGACCTGCCCGTCGACCACGAGGGCGGCGACCCGGCCGAGGCGGTCCGCGCGGTCACCGTGCGGCTCGGGCGCGCCGACACCGACGCCCTGCTGCACCGGGTGCCGGGCACCTACCGCACCCAGGTCAACGACGTGCTGCTGTCCGCGCTGGGCCGGGCGCTGGCCGACTGGACCGGGCGGGACCGGGTGCTGGTCGGCCTGGAGGGCCACGGCCGCGAGGACGTGCCCGACGACCTGGACGTCTCCCGCACGGTCGGCTGGTTCACCAGCCAGTACCCGCTGGCCCTGCACGTGCCCGCCGGAGGGTCGGGCACCGCGGACTGGGGCGAGGTGCTGAAGTCGGTCAAGGAGCAGGTCCGGGCGCTGCCGCGGCGGGGCGCGGGCTACGGCGCGCTGCGCTACCTGGGTGGGCCCGACTCGCCGGCCGCCGCGCTGCGCACCGACCCGCACCCGCGGATCAGCTTCAACTACCACGGCCAGTGGGACGTGGCGCCCGGCGGCGACGGGCTCTACCGGGCCCGGTGCGCACCGGTCGGCCGGGACAGCGCGCCGGACAACCCCCGGGCCCACCTGCTCGACGTCGTCGGCGTGGTGACCGCCGGCGAGCTGGAGCTGACCTGGCTCTACTCGGAGCGCGTGCACGACGAGGCGACCGTGCGCGGTGTGGCCGAGGCGATGCTGGCGGCGTTGCGCGGCATCGTCGAGCACTGCGCGCAGCCCGGCGCCGGTGGTCGGACGCCGTCGGACTTCCCGCTGGCGCGGCTGGACCAGGCGGCGGTGGACCGGCTGGTCGGCGACGGCCGGTCGGTGGAGGACGTGCTGCCGCTGACCCCCCTGCAGGAGGGGATGCTGTTCCACAGCCTGGTCGACCCGACCTCGACGGCCTACTTCGACCAGGTGCGGCTGCGCCTGGCGGGCGTGTCCGACGACCGGGCGCTCGCGCGGGCGTGGCAGCGGGTGGTCGACCGCACGCCGGTGCTGCGCGGCTCGGTGGTGTGGGAGGGCGTCGAGCAGCCGGTGCTGGTCGTGCAGGCCCACGTCGACCTGGCCGTCGCCCACCACGACTGGCGGCACCTGACCGAGGACGAGCGCGAGCGCGAACTCGCCGCGCTCGACGCCGACGACCTCGACCTGCGCCGCGCGCCGCTGGTGCGGATCGCGCTGGCCCGGCTGTCCGACGACGAGGTCCTGCTCGCCTGGACCTTCCACCACGTGCTGCTCGACGGCTGGAGCCTCGCCCAGGTCTTCGCCGAGGTGTGCGAGCAGTACCGGGCGCTCACCGGCGGCGCCGCGCCGAGGCTGGTGTCGCGGCGGCCGTTCCGCGACTACCTGCGGTGGCTGGCCGGGCAGGACCGGCAGGAGGCCGAGCGGCACTGGCGCGAGGTGCTGGCCGGCTTCGCCGCGCCGACCCCGCTGCCCCTCGACCGGCAGCCGGCGGGCACCCACGCCACCGAGTCCTCCGCCACCGTGCCGGTGGCGCTCACCGCCGAGGAGTCCGAGCGCCTGCGCCGCACCGCCCGCGCCCGCGGCCTCACCGTCAACACGGTGGTGCAGGGTGCGTGGGCGTTGTTGTTGTCGCGGTACAGCGGTGAGTCGGACGTGGTGTTCGGCACGACGGTGTCGGGTCGTCCGGCGGAGCTGCCGGGCGTGGAGTCGATGGTGGGCCTGTTCATCAACACCGTGCCCACCCGGACCACCGTGCGCGGGGACGCCACCGCGCTCGACTGGCTGCGCGAGTTCCAGGCCGCGCAGACCGAGTCGCGGCGGTTCGACTTCGTGTCGCTGGCCCAGCTCCGGTCGTGGAGCGACGTGCCGGCCGGGTCGAACCTGTTCGACAGCGCGGTGGTGTTCGAGAACTACCCGCTCAACGACGTGGCCGAGGTCGGCGGCGTCCGGGTGACCGAGGTCCGGGCCCGCGACACCACGAACTTCCCGCTCACCCTCAGCGCGGTCCTCGACGACCGGCTCCACCTCGACCTGGCCTACGACCCCGACCTGTTCGACGCCGGCACCGCGCGGCGCCTGGCCGACCGGCTGCGCCTGCTGGTGGAGGCCATCACCGCCGACCCCGACCGGCCGCTGTCCGCGCTGCCCTGGATGGGGGAGGACGAGCGGCGGCAGGTGCTCGCCGGCTGGCACGGCACGACCGGCGAGGTGCCGTCGGCGACGTTCGCGGAGGTGTTCGAGGCGCAGGCGCGCGAGACGCCCGACGCCACGGCCCTGGTGGTCGGCGACCGGTCGCTGACGTTCGCGGAGCTGAACGCGTGGTCGAACCGGCTGGCCCGCGCGTTCGTGGCGGCCGGCGTCGGACCGGAGCGCGTCGTGGCGGTGGCCCTGCCGCGCACGGCGGAGTTCGTGGCGGCGGTGCTCGCGACCTGGAAGGCCGGTGGCGTCTACCTGCCGGTCGACCCGTCGCTGCCCGAGGACCGGATCGACTTCGTGCTGCGCGACGCCGAGCCGGTGCTGGTGGTCCGCGGCGCGCTCCCGGCGCACGACGACCTGGCCGGCACCGACCTGGCCGACGCGGACCGGTTGGCGCCGTTGACGCCGGACCACGCGGCGTACGTGATCTACACGTCGGGGTCGACGGGGCGGCCGAAGGGCGTGGTGGTGGAGCACCGCAGCCTGGTCAACCTGCTGGTCAACCACCGCGAGGACTTCGTGGCCGCCGCCGGTGGGCGCCTGCGCGCCGGGCTGTCGGCGGTGTTCTCCTTCGACACGTCGCTGGAGGGCTTCGTCCTGCTGGCCGACGGCCACGAGCTGCACCTCCTGGAGGACGACGTGCGCCTGGACCCGGCCGCGTTCGTGGACCACGTGGCGCGGCAGGGCATCGACTTCCTCGACCTGACGCCGTCGTACGCGCAGCAGTTGGTGGTGGCCGGTCTGCTGGAGCGTGAGCACCGGCCGAAGGTGTTGATGCTGGGTGGCGAGGCCATTGGCGAGTCGTTGTGGGAGCGGTTGGCCGGTGTGCCGGGTACGGCTGCCTACAACTTCTACGGTCCGACCGAGTCCACTGTGGACGCGTTGTCGTGTCGGATGGAGCCGGGTTCGCCGGTGGTGGTGGGGCGTCCGCTGCGCAACGTGAGGGCGTACGTGCTGGACGAGAACCTGAGTCCGGTTCCCGTTGGTGTACCGGGGGAGTTGTACCTGGCCGGCGCGCAGGTGGCCCGTGGTTACCTGGGCCGTCCCGGGTTGACGGCCGACCGGTTCCTGGCCGATCCGTTCGGTGAGCCCGGCTCCCGCATGTACCGCACGGGTGACCGGGTCCGCTGGCAGGCCGACGGTCGGATCGAGTACCTGGGTCGCACCGACGAGCAGGTGAAGATCCGCGGCTTCCGGATCGAGCCGGGCGAGATCGAGGCCGCCCTGACCCGCCACGCCGACATCCGGGAGGCCGTGGTCGTCGCCCGGGAGGACAACGGCGTCAAGCGCCTGGTCGCCTACGTCGTGCCGGCCGGCCAGAGCGCGCCGACCACCGCCGACCTGCGCGCCTGGCTGGGCCGCACCCTGCCCGACTACATGGTGCCCGCCGCGTTCGTGGCCCTGGGCGCGATCCCGGTGACGCCCAACGGCAAGGTCGACCGCCGCGCCCTGCCCGCGCCGGACCTGGCCGCGGCCCGCACCGGCCACGTCGAGCCGCGCACGGACCTGGAGCGGGACGTCGCGGACGTGTGGTCCGAGGTGCTGGGCGTGCCGGGGATCGGCGTCGAGGACAACTTCTTCGAGCTGGGCGGTGACTCCATCCTCAGCATCCGGGTGATCTCCCGGCTGCGCGCCGCGTTCGACGTGGAGCTGTCCCCGCGCGCCCTGTTCACCCACCCCACCGTGGCCGGCCTCGCCGCGCTGGTCTCGGCGGCCGACCACGCCCGGCTCACCGAGATCCCGGTGGTGCCGCGCGACGGCGGGCTGCCGCTGTCGTTCGCGCAGCAGCGGCTGTGGTTCCTCGACCAGTTCGAGCCCGGCGGCAGCGAGTACCTGACCCCGACGGTGCTGCGGCTGCGCGGCCCGCTCGACGTGACCGCCCTGAACACCGCGCTGACCGCGCTGGTGGCGCGGCACGAGTCGCTGCGCACCACGTTCGACACCGTCGACGGGCGCGGCGTGCAGGTGGTGCACCCGCCGTACCGGGTCGAAGTGCCCGTGGTGGACCTGGGCGAACAGCCCGGGGACGAGCTGACCCGGGTGCTGACCGAGGAGACCACCACCCCGTTCGACCTGCGGCACGGCCCGCTGGTGCGGGTGCGGCTGGTGCGGCTGGCCGAGGACGACCACGTGCTGTCCCTGGTGCTGCACCACATCGTCACCGACGGCTGGTCCAACGGCGTGCTGCTGGGCGAGCTGGGCGCGTGCTACGAGGCGGCCACCCTGGGCACCGAGGCGAAGCTGGCGGAGCTGCCCGTGCAGTACGCCGACTACGCGGTGTGGCAGCGGCGGGCGCTCGACGACGAGGCCCTGGCCGGGCACCTGGCCCACTGGCGCGACCGGCTCGCCGGGGTGCGACCGCTGGAGCTGCCCACCGACCGGCCCCGGCCCGCGACCCGGGGCAAGCGCGGCGCGCTGGTGCACTTCGCCGTGCCCGCCGGGGTCACCGACCGGCTCCGGGCCCTGGCCCGGCGGCGGGACGGCACCCTGTTCATGGTGCTGCTGGCCGCCTGCCAGGTGCTGTTCGCCCGCTGGTCCGGGCAGCGCGACGTGGCCGTGGGCACGGTGGTCTCCGGCCGCGACCGCGCCGAGCTGGAGGGCCTGGTCGGCTTCTTCGTCAACACCCTGGTGCTGCGCACCGAGGTCGACCCGGGCCGCGGCTTCGCCGAGCTGCTGGGCGACGTGCGCGAGACCGTGCTGGACGCGTTCGCCCACCAGGACGTGCCGTTCGAGCGCGTGGTGGACGAGCTGCACCCGGTGCGCGACCCCAGCCGCACCCCGCTGTTCCAGGCGATGGTCGTGCTCCAGAACACCCCGGACGACGGGCCGCGCCTGCCCGGCCTGCGGGTCGAGGAGGTGCCGCCGCCGTCGGTGGCGTCGAGCTTCGACGTGTCGTTCCAGTTCCAGGAGGTCGAGGACCGGCTGGAGGCGGTGCTGACCTACGACACCGAGCTGTTCGACGCGGCCACGGCGGAGCGGATGGCCGCGCACGTCGGCGTGCTGCTCGACGGCATCGCCGCCGACGCCGACCGGGCCGTGGCCGACCTGCCGCTGCTCACCGACGCCGAGCTGCGCGGCGTGCTGCGCGACTGGAACGACACCGGCGCCGACGACCCGGCGCCCGCCTACCACGAGGTCCTCGCCGCCCAGGCGGCCCGCACGCCCGACGCGACCGCGCTGGTGGCCGGGGACCGGTCGTGGACCTTCGCCGAGGTCGACGCGTGGGCGAACCGGCTGGCCCACCACCTGGTCGCGCGGGGCGTCGGCCCGGAGTCGGTGGTCGCCCTGGCCCTGCCCCGGTCGCCCGAGATGGTGGTGTCCGTGCTGGCCGTGCTCAAGGCCGGCGGCGCGTACCTGCCGGTCGACCCGGCGCACCCGGCCGACCGGATCGCGTTCCTGCTCGACGACGCCCGCCCGGCGCTGGTGGTCACCACCGGCGACGGCGGCAACGTCCCGGCGGGTCCGCCCCGCGTGGTGCTCGACGACCCGGCGACCCGGGCCGAGGTGGACGCCCGGCCGGCCGGCGCGCCGACCGACGCCGACCGGGTCGCGCCGCTGCGCCCCGAGCACCCCGCGTACGTGATCTACACGTCCGGTTCCACCGGGCGCCCCAAGGGCGTGGTGGTCGAGCACCGCAACCTCGCCAACCTCGTCGCCGACCACCACGCCCGCCTGCTCCCGCGCGACGGCACCCGGCTGCGCGGCATCGCCACCGCGGTGTTCTCCTTCGACGCGTCCTGGGAGGGCCTGCTCCTGCTGGCCGCCGGCCACGAGCTGCACCTGGTCGACGACGCGGTCCGGCTCGACCCGCGGGCCGTGGTCGAGCACATCGCCCGGCACCGGATCGACTTCCTCAGCTGCACCCCGTCGTACTTCCGGCAGTTGCTGCCCGAGGGCGTGCTGACCGACGCGCGGCACCGGCTGCGCCTGGTGGCGCTGGGCGGCGAGGCCGTCGGCGAACCGCTGTGGCGCGCGCTGGCCGACGCGGAGGGCGTCACCGGCGTCAACCTCTACGGGCCGACGGAGTGCACGGTCGACTCGGTGTGGACCCCGATCACCGACCGGGACCGCCCGGTGATCGGCACGCCGGGCCGCAACCTGCGGGCCTACGTGCTCGACGCCGACCTGCGCCCGGTGCCGGTCGGCGTCCCCGGCGAGCTGTACCTGGCGGGCGACCAGGTGGCGCGCGGCTACCTGCGCCGGCCGGGGCTGACCGCGGAGCGGTTCGTGGCCAACCCGTTCGACGCGCCCGGCAGCCGCATGTACCGCACGGGCGACGTGGCGCGCTGGACCGCCGACGGTGCGCTGGAGTACCAGGGCCGCACCGACGACCAGGTCAAGATCCGCGGCTACCGGATCGAGCCGGGCGAGGTCGAGGCCGCGCTGGCGGGCCACCCCGGGGTGGCCGAGGCCGCCGTGGTGGCGCGCGAGGACGAACCGGGCCTGCACCGCCTGGTCGGCTACGTGGTGCCCGAAGGCACCGCGCCCACCGCCGACGAACTGCGCTCCTGGCTCAAGCGGGACCTGCCCGACTACATGGTGCCCGCGCTGTTCGTCGTGCTCGACGAGCTGCCCCGCACCGACAGCGCCAAGGTCGACCGCCGGGCCCTGCCCGCGCCCGACGCGCGCGCCGGGGTCGAGCAGGGCTACGTGCCGCCGCGCACCCCGGTGGAGGAGGAGCTGGCCCGGGTGTGGGCCGAGGCGCTGCGGGTCGAGCGGGTCGGCGTGCACGACAACTTCTTCGGCCTGGGCGGCGACTCGATCCTGAGCATCCAGGTGGTGGCCCGGTCCCGGCAGGCGGGCCTGGAGCTGTCCACCAAGGACGTGTTCACCCACCAGACGATCGCCGAGCTGGCCACCGTGGTGCGCACCCGGACCCCGGAGGCCGCGCGGCGGCCCGAGATCGCCGGTCCCGCGCCGCTGACGCCGATCCAGCGCTGGTACCTCGACCGCGAGCCGGGCGACCCGCACCACTTCACCATGTCGTTCCACCTGGAGCTGGCCGGGGACACCGACCCGGCGGCGCTGGCGCGGGCCGTGGACGCGGTGGTGGCCCACCACGAGGCGCTGCGCGCCCGGTTCACCCGGACCGACGGCGAGTGGCGGCAGGACGTCGCACCGGCCGCGGCCGGGCACCTGGCGCACCACGACCTGGCCGGGCTCGACCAGTGGGCCCGGGAGGAGGCCGTGGCCGCGGCCGTCGACGCGGCGCAGGCCGAGCTGGACATCACCCGCGGCCCGCTGCTGCGCGCCCTGCTGTTCACCGGCGGCGACCGGCCGCGGCTGTTCCTGACCGCCCACCACCTGGTGGTCGACGGCGTGTCCTGGCGGGTCCTGCTCGGTGACCTGGAGACCGCCTACCGGCAGGCGGCCGCCGGCGAGCGGGTCGAACTCGCCCCGGTCGGCACCCGGTTCACCCAGTGGGCGCACCGGCTGGCCGAGCACGTGCGCGGCGGCGCGTTCGACGACGAGCTGCCGCACTGGACCGCCGTGCTCGACGGCGCGGTCGCCGACCTGCCCGCGGACGCCGACGGGCCCAACACCGTCGGCTCGACCCGGGCGGTGTCGGTGCGGCTGGACCGCGAGCACACCGACGCCCTGCTGCACCGGGTGCCCGACGTGTACCGCACGCAGGTCAACGACGTGCTGCTGAGCGCGCTGGGCCGGGCGCTGGCCGACTGGACCGGCCGCGACCGGGTGCTGGTCACCATGGAGGGCCACGGCCGCGAGGACGTGCTCGACGGCGTCGACCTGTCCCGCACGGTCGGCTGGTTCACCACCCAGTACCCGGTGGCGCTGGACGTGCCGGGCACCGCCGACTGGGGGCGGGTGCTCAAGTCGGTCAAGGAGCAGTTGCGGGCCGTGCCCCGGCGCGGGTTCGGCTACGAGGCGCTGCGGCGGCTCAGCCCGGCGGGCGCGGCCGCCCTGGAGGGGGCGGAGCTGCCGCCGATCAGCTTCAACTACCACGGCCAGTGGGACGTGGCCGGGGTCGAGGAGGAGGGCCTGTACCGGGCGCGGCTGGACAGCCCCGGCGCCGAGGCGCCCGCCGACCGCACCCGCCCGTTCCTGCTCGACGTGGTCGGCGGCGTCGAGGACGGCGAGCTGGTGCTGTCCTGGTTCTACTCCGGGCACGTGCACGACGAGGCGACCGTGCGCGGCGTGGCCGAGGCCGTCACGGACGCCCTGCGGGAGATCGTCGAGCACTGCGCGCAGCCGGGTGCGGGTGGTCGGACGCCGTCGGACTTCCCGCTGGCGCGGCTGGACCAGGCGGCGGTGGACCGGCTGGTCGGCGACGGCCGGTCGGTGGAGGACGTGTACCCGCTGACCCCGCTCCAGACCGGCATGCTGTTCCACACCCTGGTCGACGACGGCTCCTCGGCCTACTTCAACCAGTTCCGGCTGCGGCTGTCCGGCGTGACCGACCCGCACGCGCTGGCCGAGGCGTGCCGCCGGGTGGTCGACCGGACGCCCGTGCTGCGCAGCGCCGTGGTGTGGGAGGGCGTCGGGGAACCGGTGCAGGTCGTGCACCGGCGGGTGGACCTGCCGGTCGCCCACCACGACTGGCGCGGGCTCGACCCGGTCGGGCGCGGGGCCGCGACCGAGCGGCTGCTCGCCGAGGACGCCGCGGTCGGCCTGGACCTGACCCGGCCGCCGCTGCTGCGGCTGGCCGTGGCCCGGCTGACCGACGACGAGGTCACCCTGTTCTGGACCGCGCACCACGTGCTGATGGACGGGTGGAGCCTGGCGCAGGTGCTGGCCGAGGTGTGCGAGCAGTACCGGGCGCTCACCGGCGGTACCGCGCCGAGGCTGGCGCCCCGGCGGCCGTTCCGCGACTACCTCCGCTGGCTGGCCGGGCAGGACCCGGCGGCGGCCGAGCGGCACTGGCGGCGGGTGCTCGCCGGGGTCGAGTCGCCCACGCCGCTGCCGTACGACCGGCCGCCGGTCGAGGCGCACCGCGCCGAGTCCAGCGCGTCGGTCCGGGTGGAGCTGGACCCGGCGCGGTCGGCCGACCTGCACCGGGTGGCCCGCGACGCCGGGCTGACCGCCAACACGGTGGTGCAGGGTGCGTGGGCGTTGTTGTTGTCGCGGTACAGCGGTGAGTCGGACGTGGTGTTCGGCACGACGGTGTCGGGTCGTCCGGCGGAGTTGCCGGGCGTGGAGTCGATGGTGGGCCTGTTCATCAACACCGTGCCCACCCGCGTGCGGGTCGACCCGGCGCGGGGCGTGCTGCCGTGGCTGCGCGACCTCCAGGCCGCGCAGACCGAGTCGCGGGGCTTCGACTCCGTGTCGCTGGCCGACCTGCGCTCGTGGAGCGACGTGCCGGCCGGCTCGACCCTGTTCGACAGCGCGGTGGTGTTCGAGAACTACCCGGTGGACGAGCTGGTCAACGCCGAACCGGGGGTGCGGGTGCTGGAGGTCGAGGGCGCCGACACCACCAGCTTCCCGCTCGCGCTGAGCGCCAACCTGGGCGACCGGCTGCGCCTGGAGCTGGACTACGACCCCCGGCTGTTCGACGCGGCCACCGTCGAGCGCGTGGCCGCGCACCTGCTGGTGCTGCTGGAGGGCGTGGCGACCGACCCCGACCGGCCGCTGGCCGAGCTGTCCCCGCTGACCGACGAGGAGCGGCGGCGGGTGCTGGTCGAGTGGAACGACACCGCCGACGACCTGCGGCCGACGACCGTGGTGGAGCTGTTCGAGGCGCAGGTGCGCGAGACGCCCGACACGGTGGCGCTGGTGGTCGGCGACCGGTCGCTGACCTACGAGGAGCTGAACGCGCGGGCGAACCGGCTGGCGCGGTCGTTCGTGGCGGCCGGGGTCGGGCCGGAGCGGGTCGTGGGCGTGGCGCTGCCGCGCTCGGTGGAGTTCGTGGTGGCGGTGCTGGCCGTCTGGAAGGCCGGTGGCGTCTACCTGCCGGTCGACCCCTCGCTGCCCGCCGACCGGTTGGAGTTCCTGACCGCCGACGCCAACCCGGTGCTGCTGGTGACCCCGGAGGTCGTGGCCGCCGACAACACCGACCTGGCCGACACCGACCTGGCCGACGCGGACCGGTCGGCGCCGCTGACGCCGGACCACGCGGCGTACGTGATCTACACGTCGGGGTCGACGGGGCGGCCGAAGGGCGTGGTGGTCGAGCACCGCAGCCTGGCGAACCTGCTGGTCAACCACCGCGAGGACTTCGTGCTGGCGGCGGGCGGCGAACAGTTGCGGGTGGCGTTGTCGGCGGTGTTCTCGTTCGACACGTCGCTGGAGGGCTTCGTCCTGCTGGCCGACGGCCACGAGCTGCACGTCCTGGAGGACGACGTGCGCCTGGACCCGGCGGCCCTGGTCGACTACGTCGTGGCGCGGCGGATCGACTTCATGGATTTGACGCCGTCGTACGCGCAGCAGTTGGTGGTGGCGGGGTTGTTGGAGCGTGAGCACCGGCCGAAGGTGTTGATGCTGGGTGGCGAGGCGATCGGCGAGTCGTTGTGGGAGCGGTTGGCCGGTGTGCCGGGTACGGCTGCCTACAACTTCTACGGTCCGACCGAGTCCACTGTGGACGCGTTGTCGTGTCGGATGGAGCCGGGTTCGCCGGTGGTGGTGGGTCGTCCGCTGCGCAACGTGCGGGCGTACGTGCTGGACGAGAACTTCCAACCGGTTCCCGTTGGTGTGCCGGGGGAGTTGTACCTGGCCGGCGCGCAGGTCGCGCGTGGTTACCTGGGCCGTCCGGGGTTGACCGCCGACCGGTTCCTGGCGGACCCGTTCGGTGAACCCGGTGGTCGGATGTACCGCACGGGTGACCGGGTGCGGTGGCAGGCCGATGGTCGGATCGAGTACCTGGGGCGCACCGACGAGCAGGTGAAGATCCGCGGCTTCCGGATCGAGCCGGGCGAGATCGAGGCGGCGCTCACCCGGCACCCGGAGGTCCGGGAGGCCGTGGTCGTGGCGCGGCAGGACGGTGACCACAAGCGCCTGGTCGCCTACGTGGTCCCGGCCGGGCCGAGCCCGGCGGAGCTGCGGTCGTGGCTCAAGGAGCGGCTGCCCGACTACCTGGTGCCCGCCGCGTTCGTCGGGCTGGACGCGGTGCCGGTGACGCCCAACGGCAAGGTCGACCGCCGCGCCCTGCCCGCGCCGGACGTGCTGGCCGAGGCCACCGCGTACCGGGCGCCGCGCACCCCGGTCGAGGAGCTGGTCTGCCGGATCTGGGCCGACGTGCTGGGCGTGCCGCGGGTCGGGCTCGACGACAACTTCTTCGAGCTGGGCGGCGACTCGATCCTGAGCATCAAGGTGGTCGCCCGGCTGCGCGCGGCGCTGGACGTGCCCGCGTCGCCGCGGGTGCTGTTCACCGCGCCGACGGTCGCGCGGCTGGTGGCGGAGATCTCGGCGGGGAACGGGTCGGGGCGGGACACGGGGGTCGACGTCATCCCGCGCGCCCCGCGCGGAGGCGACCTGCCGCTGTCGTTCGCCCAGCAGCGGCTGTGGTTCCTCGACCAGTTCGAGCCCGGCGGCACCGACTACCTGTCGCCGACGATCCTGCGGCTGCGCGGCGGGTTGGACGTGGCGGCGCTGAACACCGCGCTGACCGCGCTGGTGGCGCGGCACGAGTCGCTGCGCACCACGTTCGACACCGTCGACGGGCGCGGCGTGCAGGTGGTGCACCCGCCGTACCCGGTCGAGGTGCCCGTGGTGGACGTCTTCGGCGGCGAGGCCGGGCTGGACGAGGTGCTGGCGAGCGAGACCGCGCGGCCGTTCGACCTGGTCACCGGGCCGCTGCTGCGCCCGCGGTTGCTGCGGGTGGCCGCCGACGACCACGTGCTGCTGCTGATGATGCACCACATCGTCACCGACGGCTGGTCCAACGGCGTGCTCACCGGCGAGCTGAACGCGCTGTACCGGGCCGCGCTGTCCGGGGTGGACGCCGACCTGCCCGAGCTGCCCGTCCAGTACGCGGACTACGCGGTGTGGCAGCGGGAGCGGCTGACCGGGCCCGAGCTGGAGCGGCAGCTCGCCCACTGGCGCGACCGGCTGGCCGGCGTGCCGCCGCTGGAGCTGCCCACCGACCGGCCCCGCCCGGCGGTGCGCGGCAACCGCGGCGCGGTGCACGCCTTCACCGTGCCCGCCGGGGTGGCCGACCGGCTCAAGGCCCTGGCCCGGCAGCAGGACGGCACCCTGTTCATGGCGCTGGTCGCGGCCTGCCAGGTGCTGTTCGCCCGCTGGTCGCGGCAGGACGACATCGCGGTGGGCACGGTCGCGTCGGGGCGCGAGCGGCCCGAGCTGGAGGGCCTGGTCGGGTTCTTCGTCAACACCCTGGTGCTGCGGTCGGAGGTGTCCGGCTCGGCCACGTTCCGCGAGTTCCTGGGGCAGGTGCGCGGCACCGCGCTGGACGCGTTCGCCCACCAGGACGTGCCGTTCGAGCGCGTGGTGGACGAGCTGAAGCCCGAGCGGGACACCAGCCGCACGCCGCTGTTCCAGGCCATGGTGATCCTGCAGAACAACCCGGAGCCCGCGCCGGACCTGCCGGGCCTGCGGGTGGAGGAGCTGGGGCTGCCGTCGGTGGCCGCGAACTTCGACCTGACCGTGGAGTTCCAGGAGGGCGGGGACGCCCTGCACGGCGCGGTCAACTACAGCACCGACCTGTTCGACGCCGCGACCGTCGAGCGGATGGCCGGCCACCTGGCCGTGCTGCTGGAGGGCGTGGTCGCCGACCCGGACCGGCCGCTGGCCGAGCTGCCGCTGATGACCCCGGCCGAGCGCGACGCCGTGCTGCACCGGTGGAACGACACCGGGCGCGCCGTGCCGGCGGGCACGGTGTCGGAGCTGTTCGAGGCGCAGGCGGCGCGCACGCCGGACGCGGTCGCCGTGGTGGACGGCGCGGTGTCGCTGACCTACGCCGAGCTGGACGACCGGGCCAACCGGTTCGCCCGGCTGCTGCTGGCCCGGGGCGCCGGGCCCGGCCGGTGCGTGGCGGTGTCGCTGCCGCGCTCGGCGGAGCTGCTGGTGGCGCTGCTGGGCGCGTTCAAGGCGGGCGCCGCGTACGTGCCGATCGAGCCGGACCACCCGGCCGACCGGGTCGCGCACGTGCTCGACGACGCGCGCCCGGCGCTGGTGCTGGACGACCCGGCGGTCGTGCGCGAGGCCGAGGGCCTGCCGGGCGGTGCGCTGACCGACGCTGAGCGGGGCGCGCCGCTGTCCGACCGCCTCCCGGCCTACGTCATCTACACCTCCGGCTCCACCGGCCGCCCCAAGGGCGTCGTGGTCGAGCACCGCTCGGTGGTCAACTACCTGGCGTGGGCGGGCGAGGTCTACCCGGGCCTGCGCGGCGCGGCGGTCCTGCACTCGCCGGTGTCGTTCGACCTCACGGTCACCACCCTGTACGGGCCGCTGCTGGTCGGCGGGCGCATCCTGGTCACCGACCTGACCGAGGACGCCGCGCCGGCCGAGCGGGCGACGTTCCTCAAGGCCACGCCCAGCCACCTGCCGCTGCTGGGCACCGTCCCGGCCGACCTGTCGCCGACCGGCGACCTGGTGGTGGGCGGCGAGCAGCTGCTGGGCGACGTGGTCGACGAGTGGCGCCGGCACCACCCCACCGCCACCGTGGTCAACGAGTACGGCCCGACGGAGGCCACGGTCGGCTGCATGGAGCACCGGATCGCGCCGGGCGAGGAGATCGCGCCCGGACCGGTGTCCATCGGCACCCCCGCCTGGAACACCCGCCTGTACGTGGTGGACGAGGAGCTGCGGCCGGTGCCGGTCGGCGTGCCCGGCGAGCTGTGCATCGCGGGCGACGGGCTGGCCCGCGGCTACCTCAACCGGCCGGGCCTGACCGCGTCCCGGTTCGTGGCCTGCCCGTTCGGCGCGCCGGGTGGGCGGATGTACCGCTCCGGCGACCTGGTGCGCCGCCGCGCCGACGGCACGATCGACTACCTGGGCCGCATCGACGACCAGGTGAAGATCCGGGGCCACCGGATCGAGCCGGGCGAGGTCGAGTCCGCGCTGCTGGCGCACCCCGGCGTGGCGGAGGCCGCGGTGGTGGCCGTGGCGACGGGCGGGGACACCGGCCAGGGGCACCTGCGCCTGGTGGCCTACGTGGTGCCCGCGGCCGGGGCGGACCCCGGCGACCTGCGCGGGTTCCTGGGCCGGTCGCTGCCCGCCTACATGGTGCCCTCGGCGTTCGTGCTGCTCGACGCGCTGCCGGTGACGCCCAACGGCAAGCTGGACCGCAAGGCGCTGCCCGCCCCCGAGCGCGAGGACGGTGCGCGCCACGTGCCGCCGCGGACCCCGGTGGAGGGCGCGCTCGCCGAGGTGTGGGCGGGCGTGCTGGGCGTGGACCGGGTCGGCGTGACCGACAACTTCTTCGAGCTGGGCGGCGACTCGATCCTGATCATCCAGGTCGTCTCCCGGGCCCGGAAGGCCGGTCTCGCCCTGACCACCAAGGACCTGTTCCGGCACCAGACCATCGAGGCGCTGGCCCCGGTGGTCACCGAGGTCGGCACCACGCCCGCCGACACCGCCGAGGTCGTCGGCGACGTGCCGCTCACGCCGGTCCAGCGGTGGTTCTTCGAGACCCGCGCGGTCGCGCCGCACCACTTCAACCAGGCGATGATGCTGGAGCTGGGGCCGGACGCGGACGAGCGGGCCCTCGAACGCGCCCTGGACGCCGTGCTGGCGCACCACGACGCGCTGCGGATGCGGTTCGAGCACGTTGACGGCGAGTGGCGCCAGCACAACGCGCCGGCCGGGCCGGTGGCCGTGCTGGAGCGGCACGACCTGACCCCGGTGGGCGCGCCCGACCGGCACGCCCACCTGGTCGAGATCGCCGACGAGGCGCACGCGGGCTTCGACCTGGCCCGCGGGCCGCTGCTCAAGGCGGTGCTGTGCCGGGCCGCCGACCAGCCGCCGCTGCTGCTGGTCATCGTGCACCACCTGGTGGTCGACGCCGTGTCGTGGCGCATCCTGCTCGACGACCTCGACACCGCCTACCGGCAGGCCGTGCGCGGCGAGCGGGTCGACCTGGGCGCCAAGACCACGTCGTTCCGGGAGTGGTCGCGGCGGTTGGTCGAGCACGTCGCCGGAGGTGCCCTGGACGACGAGCTGGACCACTGGGCCGCGGCGCTCGACGCGGCGCCCCTGCCCGTCGACCACGCCGAGCCCGTGCCCGGCACCCCGGCGGCGACCGTGCACGTGGCGCTGGGCGCCGAGGACACCGACGCGCTGCTGCACCGGGCGCCGGCCGCGTACCGCACGCGCGTCAACGACGTGCTGCTCGCCGCGCTGGCCCGCGCCCTGTCCCGGTTCACCGGGCGGCCCAGGGTGTCGCTGGACATGGAGGGCCACGGCCGCGAGGACGTGCTGGACGGCGTGGACCTGTCCCGCACGGTCGGCTGGTTCACCACCCTCTACCCGGTCGCGCTGACCGTGCCCGAGGACGCGGGGTGGCGCGAGCTGGTCAAGGCCGTGCGCAAGCAGCTGCGCGCGATCCCGGGCAACGGGTTCGGCTTCGGCGCGCTGCGCCACCTCGGCTCGCCGGAGGCGCGGGCCCGCCTGTCGGGGCCGGGACCGCAGGTGGTGTTCAACTACCTCGGCCAGTCCGACAGCGCCGCCGAACCGGCCGACGACGGGCTGTACCGGGCCGTGCTCGACCCGGTCGGGCAGGACAGCGCGCCCGCCGACCGCGGCCCGCACCTGCTGGAGGTGGTGGGCGGGGTGGCCGCCGGCGAGCTGAGGTTCACCTGGTACTACCAGCCCGACCGGCACGACGGGGACACGGTGCGGCGGGTCGCGGAGGACTTCCTCGACGCGCTGCGCGGCATCGCGGCCGACTGCCGGGGTGCCCGGTGACGATCGCGCTCTCCCGCAACCGCGACTACCGGCTGCTGTGGGTCGGCCAGGCCCTGTCCGAGGCCGGCTCCAGTGCCTCCACCATCGCGCTGCCGCTGCTGGTGCTCGCGCTGACGGATTCGGCGCCGGCGTTCGGCCTCGTGCTGGGCGCCGGCGCCGCCGCGCAGCTCGTCGCCGGGCTGCCCGCGGGCGCGCTGGTGGACCGGTGGAACCGCCGGGCCGTGCTGCTGGGCGCCGAGGTGGTGCAGGCGCTGGCGGTGGGCTTCCTGGCCGCCGCCCTGTGGTGGGGCTTCGCGACGGTGTTCCAGGTGGCGCTGGTCGTCGTCGTGCTCGGGGTCTGCCGGGCCCTGTCGGAACCGGCCGAGGAGGCCGCGCTGCCGGC
The DNA here is from genome assembly GCF_009498035.1 of Saccharothrix syringae. NCBI lineage: Bacteria > Bacillati > Actinomycetota > Actinomycetes > Pseudonocardiales > Pseudonocardiaceae > Saccharothrix > Saccharothrix syringae. The sequence continues at coordinate 7,621,871 of NZ_CP034550.1, read as the reverse complement.
CGTCGTGCCCGAGTCGCAGCTGTCGGACGCGGTGGCCATGAACGCGGCGCGCGGCTACGTCGGGCAGCTCTCGGGCACGGCGCTGGGCGGCGTGCTGTTCGGCCTGGGCCGCTGGCTGCCGTTCGCGGTGGAGGCGGTGGCGCACGTGGCGACGTTCCTGGCGCTGCTGTTCGTGCGCATCCCCCGCCGCGAGCGGGAACGCGCGCCGGTGACCCGCGTGCACCGCGAGGTGTGGGAGGGGCTGCGGTGGGTGTGGGGGCAGCCGGTGGTGCGGGTGGTCGCCGTCTGCGCGGTCGGGCTGAACCTGTTCTTCCAGACGTTCTACCTGCTGATGATCGCGATCGCGGAGCGGCGCGGCGTCGACTCGGGCCAGATCGGCGTGATGGCGGCCATGCTCGGCGCGGGCGGCGTCCTGGGCGCCCTGGTGGCGCCCCGCCTGCACCGGGCGCTGCGGCCGCACACCTCGATCGTCGGCGTGTTCTGGGCGATCACCGCCCTGGTCCCGCTGGCGCTCGTGGTCGAACCGGGCTACCAGACGGGCGCCCTGTTCGCGGCGGCGGCGTTCCTGGCGCCGACCGCGAACACCACCATCACCACCTACCAGCTGCTGCTCACCCCGGACGGGCTGCGCGGCAGGCTCAGCGGCGTCATGGGCGTCACCCTGGGCACGGCGGCGGTCGCCGCGCCCGCGGTGGCCGGTGTGCTGGTGGGGCTGCTGCCCCCGGCGCAGGCGGTGCTGGCGTGCGCCGCGGGCATCGCGCTGCTCACCCTCTTCGCCACCCTCAACCCCACGCTGCGCGCGTTCGCCCACCGCGAGCCGGCGGAGTAGGGGCGTTCCGGGTTCAGTCGTGGATGTCGAGCTTCGGTCCCGAGGGCCACGCGTCCAGTTCGGTGTGGGTGGCGCGCGGGTCCGCGTGCACGGTGAACCGGCCGCCAACGGTCTCGACCGTCGCCTCGTCCGGGGTGCTGTCGGGGTAGTTGGGGTTGATGTTGCGCGCGTCCACCCAGAACACGCCCGAGTTGCCGTACTGGTCGTACACCGTGACGTTCGGGGCGTAGTACTGCCACCAGTACGTCATCGGCCCGTTCGGGATGTGCCACTTCCCGCCGCCGCCGTGCCGGTTGAACGCCCAGGTGAAGCACAGGGACCGGGCGTTGGTGGTCCGGTCCTTGTCGTACACCGTCACGGTGTCCCACCAGTCGCCGGGGAAGTTGATGATGGTCTCGGTCGTCGTGGTGTGCGGGTCCTGGTACCAGACGTAGGCGCCGTAGAAGTCCTTGTAGGAGTTCGGCAGCACCCAGCCGATCAGGCCCTCGTACCCGCTCTGGGAGCAGTAGCCGCTGACCGAGAACTTCTCGAAGTAGAACCCGCTCTTCGCGCAGGACAGGTAGTAGTTGTAGACCATGGACGCGTCACCGGAGTAGGTGTGCGCCTGCGCGTGCTCCCAGTTGATGTCGTCGCGCCGGTAGGAGAAGGTCTCCAGCGCGGTCAGCTCGACCGCGCCGTGGAACGTGCCGTTCTGCGAGTTCTTGATGTAGTCCCCGGACCCGGTCCGGACCTGGACGCCGATCGACTTGGTGCGCAGCCTGGCGTCGGTCGAGCAGTACACGTAGAACTTGACCTGCGGGATGCCGAGCGCCGAGACCTCGGCCTCGGCGCGCGAGCCGCCCCCGGGGATGGTGTGGAACTCGTTCGGGGTGTCGGTGTAGGACCAGTCCGAGTAGCCGTGCCAGTTGAGCGTGGACTCGTCGACGTAGTCGATGAGCCAGGTGTTCGCGACCAGGGTGTCGGTGTCGACGTCGACCGGGTCGCCGTTGTCGTCGGTCGGCTGGACGCTGATCACCACGCCGATCATGTTCAGCGAGTTGCCGTAGATGTCGCTCTGCTGGTTGCCGTCCTCGACCACTACCGACAGCGTCGACACGGATGTCCACATGGGTCGTCTCCTCGTGTTCGGGCGGGATGGTTCAGTGGAGCCACTCGTCCAGGACGTACGAGACGTCGGCGTCCAGGCCGAGGATCCGCCGGATGGCCACGTCGTTGCGGCTGTGGCAGAACGCCGCGATGACCTCGCGGTCACCGTGCAGGATGCGCCGCAGCCCGCGCCAGCTCAGCCCGGAGGTGTCGACGACCTTGATCAGGCCGCGGGGGAACCCGCGTTGCTCCCGCAGGCTGTTGACCATGGCCCAGTCGTCGTTGAAGAACCCGCGTGCGGCGCTCCTGGTGGTCCGGTACCCGAACGTCCCGCCGTGCGTCCCGGACAGGATGGTGAGCGGTCGCCTCCGGCGCAGCGCGCTCTCGACGTACGGCCTGATCGCGTCCCCGTAGATGGCGTACTTGGTGAGCCACACGCGTCGGCGACCGCGGTTGCGCACGTACTTGAACCTCGTCAGGTCGTCGTACTGGCGCTCGTCCGGAACGACCTCGGCCCACACCACGTCCGTGTCGTGGGAGCGCAGCGCCGACCTCGTCGACCGGCCCAGGTCCTCGGCCAGCTCCGGGGACCGCCGCGCCAGCCCGGACAGCCGGCCGGCCATCCGGACCCCGGCCTCGGCGAGCCCGGCGAGGCCGGTGCCGAGGGAGACCCACCCCAGGACCGACGACGCCTTGGGCGACGCCTCCTCCAGCGCGCCGCCGACGATCGCGGTCACGTCCGACGCGACGCCGAGGGCGCCGACCACCAGCGTGGTCGTCGAGGCCGCGCTCACCGCGGCCACCACCCCGCCCGCCGCCGCGATCGCCAGGCCGCCGGTCACCACGGTCAGCGCCAGGCCCGCGACGCCCAGGCCGATGGCCAGCCACGCCTGCCAGCTCAGGTGCCCGGACGGGTCGACCCGGTTCACCGGGTCGCCCAGGCAGTACGCGTACGGGTTGATCCCGCCCGCCCCGAACGGGCTCTCGCTGTCGGGCGCGGTGAACCGCATCAGCGCGGGGGAGTAGGCGCGGTAGCCGTTGCCCAGGTAGGACCACCCGAGCGCCGGGTCGACCCGCTCGCCGTCGTACCCCAGCGCGCTGGCCCCCGCAGCGTCGGCGGTCCTCGACACCGAGCGACTGCCGTACGCGGTGTAGGCGTACTCCTCGTGCTGCCCGCCGGTGCCGGCCACCAGCACCGTCCGCTTGCCGTCCGTCCCGAACAGCCGGGTCTCGGCCCGTGCCCCCTCGCTGCGCTGGGCCACGCACGCCTGGTCGAGCTGGAGCAGGCGGGTCCGCCGGTCGCCCTCGACCACCGAGGCGAGCGTGTCGCCCCGGTAGTGCAGGACGCTGGTGCCGTCGCCGGTCTCCTGGGTCACCAGCCGGTTCAGCGGGTCGTACCCGTACCGGCTCGCCGGGCCCACCGACCGCAGGCGGCCCAGGGCGTCGTAGGCGAGGGCGCGCCCGGCGTCGTCGGCGACCAGTCGCCCGGCCGCGTCGTAGCGCAGGTCGACCCGGGCGGGGTAGGCCGGGTGGGTGTGGCGGACGCCGGTCGGCTGACAGGGGTCGGCCGGGTTCTCGAACAGGTGGGTCGCCGTGTCGGAGCCGCCGGGGAACTCGGTCACGCAGCGGGTGAGGTTGCCGTGGCCGTCGTAGGTGAACGACTGCCGGGTGACCGCGTTGCCGTGCTCGTCGAGCGGCGGCGAGGTCCCGTCGCAGGTGTACCCGGTGAGCCGGCCGCGGCTGTCGTAGGCGAAGGACTCGTCCCGCAGCACCGTCCCGTCCCGCGAGAAGGTCCGCCTGCTCAGCAGGTCGTCGGCCTGCCACGCCTGGGTGAGCGTCCACGACGCGCCCCGGTCGTCGGTGATGGTGCGCCGCACCTCGCGGCCGAAGTCGTCCAGGTCCAGCGCGGTGGTCAGGGTGTGGCCCGACTGCCGGTCCAGGGCCGTCCACCCGGTCAGGCGGCCGGCGGTGTCGTAGCCCAGCGACGCCCGCACGGCCGGGTCGGTGACCGCCGAGATCCGGCCGTGGTCGTCCCGGGTGATCTGCTCGGTGGTGCCGTCGACGCCCGTGTGGCCCTGGTCGAGGCCATTGACCGTGTAGTCGTACTGCGTGGTGCCGTCGGGTTGGTCGGGGAGGCTGGTGGTGTCGGTGCGCAGCAGGCCGGACGGGTAGTGGTCGCGGGTGATCGCGGCGCCGTCGGCCAGGGCGGTGGTCACCGAGCCGGTGACCGGGTCGCGGGTGAACCGCTGGGTGACGGGGCCCGCCTGGACCTGGGACAGGGCGTTGTCGAGCTGCGGGACGAACCGGTAGGTGCGCAGCTGCCCGTCGGGCGCGGTGACCGACGAGGGGACGGGGTCGCCGGTGGCGGCGTAGTCGAACGACCAGGTCCGCCCGCCGGAGGTGGTGCCGGTCAGCCGGCCCAGGCCGTCGAACCGCTGCGCGCCGTAGGGCGTCCCGTCCACGGCGAGGCCGGTGATCAGCACGTCGGGGGAGAAGGGCGCGTGCTCGCGGGAGATCAGCGTGCCATCCGGCAGGGTGGTCCGGACGAGCCGGTCGCGCGCGTCGTAGTCGTGGCTCGTCACGTGCCCGAGCTCGTCGGTCTCGCGGCGCGGCCTGCCCCAGCCGTCGCGCTCCAGCAGGCGCCTGCCCGCGGAGGCCCCCGCCAGGTCGAACCGCTCCACGCTCACCGGCTCGCCCCGGGTGTCGTGGGTCGTGACCTCCGTGCCCGACACCGGCGTGCCGCCGCCGAGCAGCTGGGTCGTGGTCGTCCGCCGGACCGGGTCGTGCCGGGTGAGCTCGCCGGTGCCGTCGTCGCCGGTCGTGGTCGACAGCAGGCCCCAGTCGTCGTAGGCGAAGGTCCGGACCAGCCCGATCGCGCCGCCGCCGCGCACGTGGTCCCGGTCCGAGATCGACGACACGCGGCCCTGCTCGTCGTAGCCGAGTTCCTGGACGGTGTACCAGGCGCCGTCGCCGTCGACGTCCCGGCGCTCCCGCCGGATCGGCCGGCCGGCGCCGTCGAGGCTCTCGCGCAGCTGGTTGCCCAGCGCGTCCGCGGTCGTCACGACGAACGGCGCGTCGCCGCCCATCGCGTAGGCGCGGCTCTCCACGGCCTGGTAGGGGGTGTCCGGGTTCAGGGTGCGCGTCAGCAGGCGGCCCAGGCCGTCGTAGGTCGCGGTGGTGACGTTGGCCTGCGGGTCGGTGGTGGACCGCAGGCGCCCGGTGAACCGCGAGCGCGTCTCCGACCGGGTCGTGGTGAGCCGGTCGTGCGTCGTCACCGAGTGGGTCTGGAGCAGCGCGTCCCCGCGCACCGAGAAGCCGAAGGCGTGCGTCGCGGCGTAGGGCGTGCCGTCGCCCGCGTACTCGGTCTCGACCACGCCGGTGACGCGGCCGAACTCCGGGCCCGAGGTGCCGTAGGTGAAGTCCTTCCGGTGCAGCGGCTCGTCGTCGGCGTGGTGCAGCTCCGCGGACTTCAGCACGGCGGTGCCCACCCGGGAGTCCGGCGTGCCCCGGTGCGCCGCGTAGCGGTAGGACGTGCGGTGGACGGGCGCGTCGAAGTCGGTGGGCGGCGGTGTCCGGGTGACGGCGGCGAGCAGGCGGGTGAACCCGTTGGGCTCGGGCGGGCAGTCGTCGCCGCTGCCGCCCGCCGGGTAGTACTCCCACGCGGTCGCGGTGCCGTCGGGCTCGGTCCTGCTCTGCGGGTTGCCCGCCGCGTCGAAGCCGGTCAGCGTGACCTCGTCGCGCGTCTGCCGCCGGTCGTCGGTCCAGGTGACCGTGCGCTTCTTCGGGAGCTGGAACTGGGCGGGCTGCTGGTCGAACGGCCGGCCGACCACCGCGTGGTAGTCGATCGCGACGCCGCGGGAGCAGCCGTTCCGCCGCGTCGTCTCGGCCGTTTGCAGGTGGTACCGGTCGTACTCGCGGACGGTGGTCGTGGTCCGCCCGGCGCAGACCAGGGATTCGGTGGAGCCGTAGGAATAGTCGGACAGGACCTCGTACAGGTTGTCCCGGCCGGAATCCCAGCCCACCCCGGAATGGCCGCCGAGGAAGTTGTTGTCGGTGTAGCTGTAGGTCGTTTCGACCGTCGGCTGCCCGCCGCCCGGTGACTGGGTGAACCGCTCCACGAACGGCAGCGCGGGCAGCCCGGCGGAAACCGGGAACTGGTGCCCGCGACCGTCGTTGCGGTAGTAGGCGGTCTCGGACATGCCGCCCGGCATGGTCACGCCGGTGAGCCAGGAACCCCATTCACCGCGCTGCCCCATCGGGGTGTAGGTGAAATTCCACACCAGCGGTGTCCCCGCGCCGAGCCCGAGGTGGTGCGCGCTGTCGAGCAGGCCGTTGCGGAATCGCAGTTCGACGTCGTAACCCTCGGGTTGGCCGGGCAGGACGTGCAGGGTGGTCTTGCTCGTGGCGGTGTGGTCCACGCTCAGCAGGACGTCGTTCTCGTCCCGGATTTGTTGGAGGCGCGGCTGCGGACCGCTGAAGTCCCACGTCAGGGTCAGGCCGTGGCCGGAGGGGGTGAGCAGGGCGGTCGGCACCTTGAGCTTGACCGCGTTCCGGGGGCCGGTCAGGACCTCCACGTCGCCGGACTTGTGGGCGATCCGGTAGGAGTCCCGGTCCTTGGTGACGTGGACGGTGTCCAGCTTGTGCTGCCGCAGCACCACGTTCGTGGCGGTCTCCTGGATCTTGTACTGCTCGCCGGTGGACAGCACCAGCAGCCGGTCGTCGGTGTCGTAGGTGGTCAGCCCGGGTGAGACGCCCCGCCCGAAGCCGACGTCGGCCGAGGTGAGCGGCGAGTAGCCCAGGACCAGCGGCAGCGACGGGCCGAGGTTGCGGTTGCCGACGATCTCGCCCAGCGCGAGCCGGGCGTTGAACAGCCCCGTGCGGGGGTCGACACCGCCGGACACCGCGCTGCCGAAGTTGGTGGCCTGCGTGAAGAACGAATTCATGGCGGACGCCCCCCGGCCGGCGGTTTCGAGCGAACGAGGTCATTGCTGCGGACCCGGTAATGCGCGGAGAAGTGTTCACGGGCTGCGCGACCCGCCGGTCCGGTGGGGATTTCGGACGGGCTTCACCAAGCGCCTGGTTCGAGGGTGCCAAGCCGGCGGGGGAATCGGCAAGCCGCCAGTGGAGTTGCCTCGTCCCCGTTGATACGAGCACGGCCGTGCGCGGTGATTACGCACCGATGTGCGCGTGGTCTGGTCCGGTGACGGGGTGGGGCGTTCCGCGCAACGCATTCCCCGCGGAGGGGATGCCCGGAATAGTGGGCGAGTATTTATGAGCCCTGTTCACTTCGAGTGTTTTTCACGGGCCTGTCGCCCCGCCGTGCCGCCGGTGGGGTAGAACGGGCCCATGCTCAGCCTGTACCACGACGCCGACACCCCCGTGCACGCCCTGCCCGCCGGGGCGAAGCTGCTCGTGCTGTTCGGCGCCGGCACCGGGCTGTTCTTCGTGCGCTCGATACCCGGCCTGGCCGTCGCGCTGGCCGCGGTCGTGCTCTGCCACCCCGTGGCGCGGGTCCCGTGGCGCACCGCGTGGCGGCAGGCGCGGCCGGTGCTGCCGTTCACCGCGCTGATCGTCGCGGCGCAGGTCGTGCTGACCGACTGGGCGACCGCGGTGCTGGTGGGCGAGCGCATCCTCGCCCTGGTGCTGCTGGCCAACCTGGTGACGCTCACCACCCGGACGTCGGCGATGATCGCGGCGGTCGAGGCCGCGCTGCGCCCCCTGCGGCCGCTGGGCGTGCGACCGGAGCGGGTCGGCCTGCTGGTGGCGCTGACCATCCGGTTCATCCCGGTGATCCGGGAGCAGGCCGAGCAGGTCCGGGCGGCGCAGCGGGCCCGCGGCGTCGAGCGGAGCTCCGCGTTCCTCACCCCGCTGCTGATCAAGACCCTGCGCCTGGCCGACGGCCTGGGCGAGGCGCTGGACGCCCGCGGCTTCGAGGCGGGTGAACGTCCACACCGGACCTCGCGGTGACCGCCACCACGTGGGAACGGCCCGGCGACCGGTGGGACCGCCCCTATGATGGTGCGCCGGAACGGCTTCGAGGTAGGGGGACGGCTGTGCGCACCAAGGACATCGCCCTGGTCGCCCTGTTCGCGGCGATCATGGTCGTGCTCGGCTTCTTCCCGCTGATCGAGCTGCCCCTGGTCCCGGCGCCGTTCACGTCGCAGACGCTCGGCGTGATGCTCGCCGGCTCGATCCTCGGCGCCCGCCGGGGCGGCCTGGCGATCCTGCTGTTCGTCCTGCTGGTGCTGGTGGGCCTGCCCGTGCTGCCCGGCGGTCGCGGGGGCCTGGGCGTGATCCTCGGGCCGACCGGCGGGTTCGTGCTGGCCTACCCGGTGGGCGCGTTCGTGGTCGGGCTGCTGACCGAACGGCTCTGGCGCCGCTACAACCTCGGCGTCGCGCTGCTGTGCAACGCGATCGGCGGCGCCCTCGTGCTCTACGCCATCGGCATCCCGTGGATGTCGGTGGTGTCGGGGATGCCGCTGGCCGACGCGATCACCGGCTCGGTGGTGTTCCTGCCGGGCGACGCGATCAAGGTCGTGATCGGCTCGCTGGCCGCCGTCGCGGTGCGCCGCGCGTACCCGCTCGTCGAACCCCGGGTCGAGGCGTGACCATCGAGGTCACGGGCGTCAGCCACCGCTTCGGCGACCGGCGGGTGCTCAACGGGGTCGACCTCACCCTGGAGGAGCACCGGGTGGCGGTCATCGGCTCCAACGGCTCGGGCAAGAGCACCTTCGCGCGCCTGCTCAACGGTTTGCTGGTGCCGACCGAGGGCCGGGTGGAGGTCGACGGGCTGGACACCCGCGAGCAGGGCAAGGCGGTCCGCCGCCGGGTCGGGTTCGTGTTCCAGGACCCGGACGTGCAGATCATCATGCCGACCGTCGCCGAGGACGTCGCGTTCGGCCTCAAGCACCGCGGCGTGGCGCGCGACGAGGTGGCGGAGAGGGTGACGGCCACCCTCGCGGCCTACGGTTTGGAGGAGTTCCGGGACCACCCGGCGCACCTGCTCAGCGGTGGGCAGAAGCAGTTGCTGGCGATCGCGGCGGTGCTGGTGCTGGAGCCCGCGCACGTGGTGTTCGACGAGCCGACCACGCTGTTGGACCTGCGCAACCGACGCCTGGTGACCAGGCTGATCCAGGACTTGCCGCAGCGGGTCGTGGTGGTGTCGCACGACCTGGAACTGGTCGCGGACTTCGACCGGGTGATCCTCTTTGAGGGTGGCCGGGTGGTGGCCGACGGCCCGGCGGCGGAGACCATCGCGACCTATGTGGCGATGCACCCGCCGCTTTAGGCCGGGTGGCGGTTCGTGTTGGCGTTTGCCGAGGGGTGTTCGCGTACTTGCCGGCGGGCGTGGGGCTTGGTTGTGCTCCTGACCTGCGGGTATCGGGTGTCGAGTCGTCGGGGTCGGCTTCTAGGCCGGGGCCTCCGGGAGTCGGAGGAGCAGTGCCCGCAGCGCGGTGTGGACGTGCTCCTCGGCGTAGCGGGCGACCGTTTTGGGGTTCCCGGCGCGGAGCAGTCGGAGGATTTCCCGGTGCTCGTCGACGACGACGGCCCGGTAGTCGTCGTGCCCGAGTCGGATGCGGGTGAGCTGGAACAGGTGCACCTGGGAGCGCAGGGCGTGCCAGGACTCGATCAGGCGGCGGTTGTCCGAGGCCAGGTAGATCGTGTCGTGGAAGGCGATGTCCAGGGCCAGCAGGTCCGCGCTGGGGGCGCCTGAGGCCACCCCTTCGGTCATGGCTTCGACGAGTTGGCCGAGGGCGTCGAGGTCGACGCGACCGACCGCGGTGCGACTGGCCAGCCCCTCCAGGACGGCCCGCACTGAATAGACTTCCTCGGCGTCCCGGGGAGTCAGGTCGATCACCCTGGTGCCGCGGTGCCAGGCGCTGCGCACCAGCCCTTCCCGCTCCAGGACGGCCAAACCCTCCCGGACCGAGCCGCGGCTGACGTCCAGTGAGGCGGCCAGTTCGACTTCTCGCAACGGCGCACCCGGCGGGAACGTACCGCTGAGGATCGCCTCCCGGATCAACTCGGCCGCTTCTCCGGCGAGTCCACGTCGATCGGCCTTCTGCAGCTCCACAATGTCAAATGTTGACATCCCTGGACATGGCGGTCAACTTAATGTCGAATGTTGACATTCCAGACCCGGTGGCACCACACCTGCACCATCGGGAGCATCGGGAGCGTCGGACCGAAACCGGCATCATCGGAGCCGGTGCTGTCAGGGTTCGGCGCTCCCGGAGGCGGTGCTGTTGGAGACGGGCTGTCAAAACCTGCCCGGTCGGGATCTGCCCGGTCGGGATCTGCCCGGTCTGGTGCGGCCTGCCCGGTGTGGTCGGTCCTGCGCCATCGGTCCGGTCTTCCTCGGTCCTGCTTTGTCAGGATGGCGCTGCCGTCCTGCCCCGCCTCGCCCCGGCCTGCCCTATCCCGCCCTGCCCCGCCTCGCGCTGCCTTGCTCCGCGCCGTCTCGCCTCGGCCTGCCTCGCTCCGGCCCGGCCTGCCTCGCTTCGTCCCGCCTCGCCCCGCCTCGCCTCGCCTCGCCTCGCCTCGCCCCGGCCCGGCCCGCCTCGCCTCGCCCCGGCCCGCCCCGGCCTGCCTCGCCCAGTCCAGCTCGGCCCAGTCCGCCCCACCCCGCCCCACCCCGCCCTGGCTCGGCCTGTTCCGTCCCGTTCGGGCTTGCGCCGGCAGGGGAGCAGCGCCGTCAGACCGCCGGTCATCCCAATGTCGAATGTTGACATTGCCCACATCGCTGGTGAAGGTAGAGGCATGAGACCCGGCTTCCACCTCGCCATCCCCGTAGACGACCTGACCAGGGCCCGCGAGTTCTACGGCGGCGTACTCGGCCTGGAGGAGGGGCGCTCGGCCGAGGCGTGGGTCGACTGGAACTTCTACGGCCACCAGGTCGTGACCCACGTCGTGCCCGGCGCGCGTGCCGAGTCCGGCCGCAACCCCGTCGACGGCCACGAGGTGCCGGTGCCGCACTTCGGCCTGATCCTGCCGATCCCGGAGTTCCACACCCTGGCCGACCGGCTCCGCGCGGCCGGGACGGAGTTCGTGATCGAGCCGTACCTGCGGTTCGCCGGCGAGCCGGGGGAGCAGTGGACAATGTTTTTCCGCGACCCGGCCGGCAACGCGCTGGAGTTCAAGGCGTTCAAGGACGAGTCGCAGGTGTTCGCCAAGTGACCCGCGGCGTCCTGGTAACCGGCGGCAACCGCGGTATCGGTGCGGCGATCGCCGACGCGTTCCGCGACCTCGGTGACGAGGTGGTGGCACTGTCCTCGGCGGACGTCGACCTCGCCGACCCCACCGCCATCGCCCGCGTGGTCGACTCGGCCGCGGCCCGCCTGGGCACCATCGACGTCCTGGTCAACAACGCGGGCCTGGTGGAACTCGGTTCGTTCGACGACAAGTCCTACGAGGACTGGCAAGCGCTGTGGCGCCGCACCTTCGACGTCAACGTCTTCGGTGCCGCCAACATGACCTACTGCGTCGCCCGGCACATGGTCGAGCGGAACGTGCGCGGCCGAATCGTCAACGTCGGCTCCCGCGGCGCGTTCCGCGGCGAACCGGACATGCCGGCCTACGGCGCGAGCAAGGCGGCGCTGCACTCCATGGGCCAGTCGCTGGCGGTGGCCCTCGCCCCGCACGGCATCGCGGTGGCCTCGGTGGCCCCCGGCTTCGTGGCGACCGACCGGGTGGCCGACATGGTGACCGACGACGTGCGCAGGCAAAGCCCCTTCGGGAGGGTCGCGAAACCGGAAGAAGTAGCCGCCGCTGTGGTCTACCTGGCCTCCCCGGCCGCCGAGTGGGCATCCGGCGCGGTCCTCGACCTCAACGGCGCCTCATACCTGCGGACTTAGGGACGTCCCTGGGCAGGCAGGTTCTTTGCGGTCGGGACGCATGGGGGAGGTGCAAGGGGAACGCGAGGACGGGCGCAGGGGTGGGCTGGTGAGGATGGACCGGCGAGGTTGGGCGGGCGAGATCGGGCCGGTGAGGGCGGCTGGGGAAGGTGGCCGGTGAGGGCGGCCGGTGAGGGCGGCCGGTGAGGGCGGCCGGTGAGGGCGGCCGGTGAGGGCGGCCGGTGAGGGCGGCCGGTGAGGGCGGGCCGGTGAGGCTGCGGAGCCAGGAGTGGGCCGCAAGCGTGCGGTAGGCGCTTCTGGCGCTTCAGGAGCCCGCCAAAGCCTCCAGGTGCGCGTCGAGCACCCGGACCGCCCACTCGGTCTCCTCCCCGCGGTTCCGGCGGACGATGTGCAGGGCCAGGCCGTCGACCAGGGCGTGTAAGTGGTCAATGTCAACATTCGACATTCGGCCGAGGGTGGTGGCGGCGCGGGCGCAGATCTCGCGGACCGTCTCGTTCATGGCGTGGTGGGCCGGGTGGAGCGCGGGGTCGGTGAGGGCGGCGGTGCCCAGGGCCAGGGTCACCTCCATCTCGGTTCGGCGCTCGGCGTCCAGGGGGAGCAGCTCCCGCAGCGCGGCGCGTGCCCAGGCGCTGCCGTCGAGGTCGTCGGGGATGGCGGCGATGCGTTCGCGCAACCGGTCCAGGACGACCTCGACGGCGCGTTCGCGCACGCTGGCCTGCGTGGGGAAGGTGTAGCGCAGCGAACTGGGCGCCAACCCGGCCTCGGCGGCGACGTTGCGCACCGACAGCGCGGCCAGACCATCGCGCACCAGGACCCGCCACGCCGCTTCGACCACTGCCCGGTCGCGTTCGTCCGCGTTCATCCTCCTGGGCACCGCCCCATTCTCGCACGATCGTGCGAAAACGGGTACCGTGGTATTCGCACAGTCGTACGACTACGGCGGGTCGACCAAGGCGGAACGACCGCAGGGCGACTACAACAGGGCGGAGTGGACGATGGCCTGGGCGGTGCTGATCGCCTCCGGGGTGCTCGAAGCGGTGTGGGCCACCGCGCTCGGCGCCTCGCACGGCTTCCGGCGGAAAGGCCCCACGGTCGTGTTCGCCGTCGCGATGGTCCTCAGCATGGTCGGCCTCGCCTACGCCATGACCGAACTGCCCACCGGCACCGCATACGCCGTCTGGGTCGGCATCGGCGCGGTGCTCACCGCGGTCCTCGCGGTCGCCCGCCACCGGGAACGGCTCACGGTCGCGCGCGCCGCGCTGCTGCTGCTCCTCGTCGGGTGCGTCGCCGGGCTGAAGGCGGTCGGCTGATGCCGTGGGTCGTGCTGCTGGTGAGCGCCGTCCTGGAAGCGGTCTGGGCCACGGCGCTGGGGCAGAGCGAGGGGTTCACCCGGCCCGTGCCCGTCGTCGTGTTCGCGGTCGGGTTGGTGCTGAGCATGCTGGGCCTCGGCCACGCCGCCCGGCACATCCCGATCAGCACGGCCTACGCGGTCTGGACCGGCACCGGCGCCGCGCTGACCGTGACCTGGGCGATGCTCACCGGCGAGGAGGCCGTCACCACCGCGCGCGTGCTGCTGCTCGCGGGCATCGTCGCCGGCGTGGTGGGGCTCAAGCTCGTCAAGGCACCCGAGCCGGCCGGGAAGACGCCTGCCGCGCCCGGACGGCTCCGGTGACGCCGGCCGCCGGGACCGGCGCGCGGCCGGGACCGGCGGCGCGCTACGCGTAGGCGCACGTCACGGCACCGGAAGACCGCAGCAGGGCACCGCCCACCCGCAGGCACCCCACCCCCACCTCGACCAGGCACCTCAACAAGACATCGACGGCCGATTCGCCCGCACGTGTTCGGCGACCGACGTGCGGGAAGGCGACCGCAGCTTGTCCAGCACCCGGGACACGTGCGACTGCACGGTCCGCCGCGGCATCGCCAGCTCACCCGCGATGTCCGGGTTGGACAACCCCTCCGCCACCAGCCGCGCGATGCGCACCTCCAACGGCGACAGCGCCTGCCACCCCGACCGCGGCCGACCGGCCGGCGCGTCCCCCCGCACCCCGTGCGCCCGCATGAGCCGTTCCGCGCGCCGCACGTCCCACCGCGCCGACAAACCGTCGAACAGCTCCAGCGCCTCGCCGAACACCGCCGCCGCCCGCTCCGGCCGCCCCGCGCGGGCCAGCAGGGTGCCGCCGTCGACGAGCGCCGTGGCCAGTTCCAGCCGACGGCCCACCGCGCGGTGGTGCGCGGCCGCGGTCAGGACGCCTTCCGGGGCACCGTGCACGAGGCCGCGGCAGTGCGCGGCGGCGGCGTGCGCGCGGGCCGGTCGCACCTCCCTGGCCGCCTCCTCCTCGCACACCGCGAGCGCCCTGCGGGCCAGCTCACCGTCACCGACGTCCAGCGCCAGCCGGGCGACGTGGGGCAGCCACTGGTGGCGCAGCATCATCCGCGCGAACTCCGGCCGCAGCACCGGCGCCAGCAGCCGCAGCGCCTCCTCGGGGTCGCCGCGCTGCTCGGCGGCCAGCGCGGCGGCCGCCAGGTAGAAGTCGCAGCTCTCCCGCTCGGCGCTGGTCGACGGCACGTGCGCCTCGCCCGCGCGCAGGTGGGCGGCCGCCGCGCCCCGGTCGTCCCGGTGGCCCGCGATCAGCGCGGCCACGCCGTGCAGCAGCAGCGCGGCCGGGCCCGGCTCGCGCATCCCGAAGAACGTGATGGCCGGCCCGTCCTCGGTCACCGTGTCCAGCTCCACCAGGGCCTCGTCCCAGTGCCCCGTCCAGTAGTGGTGCACCGCGGTGGACACCTGGAGGCCCGAGGTCAGGCCGTGGCGGGCGGCCACCGCGCGGGCCGTGCGCAACGCCTCGCCCGCCTCGTCCAGCCGGTCCAGGTTCTGGAGCGTGAACACCTTGTTGTCCAGCAGGTCCAGGCGCAGCTCGACGAGGTCGGTGCGGTCGTCGACGGTGGCCAGCGCCTCGTTGACGTGCCGCAGCGCGCCCTCGTGGTCGCGCCGGATCGAGTCGACCAGCCACAGCGTCTGCGTCGCGTGCGCGATCGGGTACGGCTCGCCCTCGGCCACCGACTCGGCGCGCACCCGGCGGGCGGTCCGCTCGGTGGCGTCCAGGTCCTCCAGGTCGCCCCGGCGGAAGTTGGCCAGCAGGGACAGGTGCCTGGTGCGCCAGATCGCGGGCAGGTCCGGGTGCGCGAGGCTGTCGCGCAGCACCGCGATCGCCGCCTCCGCGTCGCCGCGCCGGTGCCGCATGGCGGCCAGCAGGTGCCGCATCTCCGCCAGCTCCTCCGGGTCGGCGGTCTGCGCCACGGCCAGCTCGGCCTCGCGCTCCGGGTGGCGCTCCAACCGGAACAGCACCTTCACCAGCGCGGCCAGCAGGGTCGCCCGCTGCGGCCCGGTGGGCAGCGGGCTGTCCACCGCGGTGCGCAGCAGGTCGACGGCGATCAGCGGCGCCCGGTTGGCCACTGTGGCGTGGTGCCGCACCAGCCAGCCCGCGACCCACTCGTCCGGTGCCACGGGCTCGGCCGCCAGGTGCTCGGCGACCCGCTCGACCGGCGCGCCGACGCCCGCCAGCGCCTCGGCCGCGTGCCGGTGCAGCGCGGCCCGCACCGGCCGGGCGATCCCCTCGTACAGCGCCTGCCGCAGGTACGGGTGGCGGAACGCCAGCTCGTCACCGGCCTCGACCAGCACGGTGGCCCGCACCGCCTCGTCCAACGCGCCCACCAGGTCCAGCGCCGACCGGCCGGTGACCGCGCACAGCGCGTCCACCCCGAACGCCACGCCCAGCAGCGCCGCCGACCGCAGCACCTCCCGGGTCGCCCGCGACACCGACTCCAGCGTGCGGTCCACCGCGGCCAGCAGCGACGACGGCACCTCGTCGATGGCGTCCCGGTCCACCGCGGCCACGCCGTCCACCACGCGCACGGCCCGGTTGCGCACCAGGGCGTGCGCGACCTCGCGGGTGTAGAGCGGGTTCCCCGCGGTGCGGCGGGCCACCTCGCGCAGCACCTCGTCCGGCCGCGCGCCCACCACGCGGCCGATCAGCTCCTCCACGTCCGGCGCGGCCAGCGGCTCCAGCACCACCACGTGCCCGCGCCGCGCCTCCACGCCGCGCCGCAGCTGGGCCAGCTCCCGCCGACCCGGGTCGGGCCGGGTGGCGGCCACCAGCAGCAGCGGCAGCTGGCGGGTGGCCGCGGCCAGCCGGTGCCACATCAGCACGCTCGCCTCGTCGGCCCAGTGCAGGTCGTCGATCACCAGCAGCAGCGGCCCGGCCGCGCAGACCCGGTCCACCAGGGCCAGCAGCCGGTCGACCGCGACCGGGACCGGGTCGGCCGGGCCCCACCCGCCGTGCGCGGGCTCGGTGCGCAGCTCCACGGCCGGTTCGGCGCGGTGCCGGTCCGGCGAGGCGGGGCTCACGTCCAGGCAGTCCATGATCACCTGGAGCGGGAACCGCCTGCCCGGCTCGTCGGCGACCGCCCAGCCCACCTGGCAGCCGCGCGCCGCCACGTCCGCGAACGCCACGGTCAGCAGCTCGGACTTGCCGATGCCCGCCTCGCCCTCGACCCACACCGACGCGCCCCGCCCGGCCAGCGCGTCGGTCACCAGGTCGCGCAGCAGCGCGACCTCCTCGGCGCGGCCGACGATCGAGCCCGGCGCGGCACCCTGGCGCAGCACCCGCGCCACGTGCGGCGGCGCCGAGAGCAGGCGGCGGGGCGCGTCCACCCCTCGGGACGCGCCCCGCAAGTCCACTCCTGCCGCCCCTCGCGGGGAGGACTCGTGCCGGGGACCGGCCGCGTGCCGTGCTCCGGCCGCGTACGGGGACTCGGCCGCGTGCCGCGTTCCAGCCGCGTACGAGGGCTCGGCCGCGTGCCGCTCTTCACCCACGCGGCGAGCCTCGGCCCCTGGTCGTGCCGCCTGCCGGGAACCGACCGCGTGCCGCGCCTCAGGCGCCCGCCGGGGCTCGGACGTGCCGCTGACGATCCGCTGGTGGAGCTCCCGCAGCGCGGGCCCCGGCTCCACCCCCTGCTCGGCCACCAGCGCCCGGCGCGCGTCCCGGAACGCCTCCAGCGCCTCGGCGTGGCGCCCGGACCGGTCCAGCGCCAGCATCAGCACCTCCCACAGCGACTCGTGCCACGGGTGCTCGCCCACCAGCGCGGTCAGCTCGGCCACCACCTCCCGGTGGGCACCCAGCTCCAGCGCCGCGCGGGCCCGCATCTCCACGGCGCTCAGCCGCAGCTCGTCCAGCCGCCGCCGCTCCACCTCGGCGAACGGCCCCGGCACGCCCGAGTACGCCTCACCCCGCCACAGGTCCAGCGCCTCGTCCAGCGCGTCCCGCGCGGCCCGGTGGTCGCCCGCGTCCAGCAGCAGCCGCGCGCGGGCCCGGCCCCGGTCGAACACCACCGCGTCCACCGCGCCTTCGGCCAACCGCAACGAGTAGCCGGAGGTGTGCGACGACACCAGGGCGTCCCGGGCGGGTCCCAACGCGCGCCGCAACCCCGACACGTAGGTGTGCACGCTGCCGACCGCGCTGGCCGGCGGCGCGTCGCCCCACAGCCCGTCGATCAGCTCGTGCCGGGAGACCACGCGGTTCGCCCGGGCCGCGAGCAGGGCGAACACCGCCCGTTGGCGGGCCGGGCCCAGCGGCCGCTCGTCCTCGCCGAGCCAGGCGCGCACCGGTCCCAGCACGCTCACCCGCACCCCGTCACCAGAAGAGGTCGACATCCCGATCCCCGCTCCTGCCCGCTCCACCGTCAGCCCCTTGCACGGTGGCAGACGCGTTTTGGTTCAAATTTCAAGGTTCGGTTCACCCGTCCGGCAGAGGGGAACCGCCGCGTCGGCTGTCGCTCCGGGGCAGTGATCGGGGTAAAGACGGGCAAATCGCGCCGTGCGGGCTTCTCCCCGACGCGCGCCCGTGGTGTGGTCGACAGGAATCCCCGGTACGGGGGGCGAACCTGGGGGTCGGGGCCGCGTGCGCCCGGTCCCGCGCGGAGGCTGCGATGGACGTGCGATCCGACGGCGAGACCGGTGGCCCGGATCGGGTCTCCCCTCCGGAGCGGTTCGCGGGCGACCTGTTCCTCCAGCTGGCCCGGCGGGGGTGGCTGGTGCTGGAACCCGCCCAGGCCCGCCGCGTGATCATCGAGCTGGAGCACACCCTGGACGAGGTGCGGTCGCGGCTGCGCCGGCTGGAGCTGTCGCGCAGGCTGCGCGACGCGTCCGGGGACGACGTCGCGCCCGACGTGGACCGGCTGGTGGTCGACGCGGTGTTCGCCGGGCAGCTCAACTCCGACAGCTGGGAACGCGCCCTGGTCGAGCTGCCCAAGTACATCGAGGCCATGCGGATCGCCTCGCGGAACTCGGCGAGGCGGCGGTGACCATCCCCGAGCCCCCGGTCCCCGAGCCCGCCGCCCCGGACCCCGCCATCCCCGGTGCCGCGGCCCCCGGGCCCGAGCCGGGCCGGGTGGACCTCGGGCGGGTGGACCTCGCGCGCATCGACCTGTGCTCCGAGCTGGCGGTCGCGGGTTCCGAGCTGCGCGACTACCGGGCGCGCGGCGACGGCGAGATGGCCGAGCTGCTGGGCGCCTGGATCGACACCCTCCTGGACGAGTGGAACCGTCGTCATCCCCTGGTATGACTCCGTGGAGTAATTCCGGGCAGTCATGTCAGTAAGAACGGGTCCTGGGCCCCCTCTGTTCCTCACCCTGCCGCCCTCGGTCGAACACGATGGGTGACGAGACCGATACGGCAATCAGGGGTGGGGCATGCGCAGACGTTCATTGGCCTGGCTACCGGTGGTGCTGGCGCTCACCGCGACCGCGTGCGGCGGCGCGGGCGGGGAGCTGCGGATCACCGTGGCGACCTTCGGCGAGTTCGGCTACGAGCCGCTGTTCGCCGAGTACGAGCGGCTGAACCCGGGCATCGACGTGGTCGGCCGGGTCACCGACTTCGAGTCGCACCACAAGGGGCTGATCACCGCGCTGGCCGCCGGTCGCGGCGCCGCCGACGTGGTCGCGGTGGAGGAGCAGTACATGCCGCGCGTCCGCCGCTCGAAGGACAAGGTCGCCGACCTGGCCGCGTTCGGCGCGGGCGGGCTGCACGACCGCTGGGCGCCGTGGAAGTGGCAGCAGGGCGTCGCCGACGACGGCTCCGTCATCGGGCTCGGCACCGACATGGGCGGCCTGGCCATGTGCTACCGGCGGGACCTGTTCCAGCGCGCCGGCCTGCCCACCGACCGCGACGAGGTGGCCGCGCTGTGGCCGACCTGGGAGCGCTACGCCGAGGTGGCCGACCGGTTCGCCGAGCACGTCGCCGACGCGCGGTTCGCCGACTCCGCCGGCACCATCTACACCGCCGTGCTCAACCAGGCGGAGGAGAACTACTTCGCCAAGGCCGACGACTCGTTCATCGGCGACACCAACCCGAACGTGCGGCGGGCGTTCGAGATCGCGGGCCGCATCGGGGCCAAGGGGCAGACCGCGCGGGTCACCACCTTCACCCCCGACTGGAACGCCGCGATCAACCAGGGCAGCTTCGCCACCATCACCTGCCCGGCGTGGATGCTCACCCAGATCGAGGAGATCGGCGGGGCCGCCGGGGCCGGCCGGTGGGACGTCACCACCGTGCCCGGCGGCGGCGGCAACTGGGGCGGCTCCTACCTGGTGGTGCCCGCGCAGGGCGCCCACCAGCGCGAGGCATACCGGCTCGCGGAGTGGCTGACCGCGCCCGAGCAGCAGCGCAGGCTGTTCGTGGACAGCGGCATCCTGCCCAGCCAGCCCGCGGTCTACCGGGACCCGGCCGTGCTCGGGCACACCAACCCGTACTTCGCCGACGCGCCGGTCGGCCGGCTGTTCGCGGCCTCCTCGGACACCGTGCGGCCCAACTACCGCGGGCTGCGCGACGCCGACGTGCGGCCGGTGTTCGGCCGGGCGCTGGGCCGGGTGGAGAACGGGCAGCGGACCGTCGGGCAGGCGTGGGCCGAGGCGGTCGACGAGGCCCGGCGGATCGTGGACTAGCGCCGTGGCCGTGCTGCTCGCCCGGCTGGACCGCCGGGTCACCCCGTACCTGCTCGTCGCGCCGTTCTTCGTGCTCTTCGGCGCGTTCGGGCTCTACCCGGCCGCGCGCACCGCCTGGATGTCGCTGTACGACTGGGACCTGCTCGACGGCCCGGTCGCGTTCACCGGGTGGGCCAACTACGCGGCGCTGTTCGCCGACCCCGGCTTCTACCGGGCGCTGGCCAACACCGCGAGCATCTTCGTCGCCGCCACCGTCCCGCAGCTGCTGTGCGCGCTGGGCGTGGCCGCGCTGCTGGACCGGCCGCTGCGCGGCAGCGCGGTGTGGCGCGCGGTGGTGCTGCTGCCCAACGTGGTGCCGGTGGTGGCGGTCGCGCTGGTGTTCGCCCAGCTGTTCGGCCGGGACCAGGGCCTGGTCAACTGGGTGCTGTCCGGGTTCGGCGCGGACCCGGTGGACTGGCGGGCGCACGCCTGGTCGGCGCACCTGGGCGTGGCTGTGATGGTGGCCTGGCGGTGGACCGGGTACAACGCGCTGCTCTACCTGGCCGCGATGCGGGCCGTGCCGCGCGAGCTGCACGAGGCGGCCGAGCTGGACGGCGCGTCCCGGTGGCGCGCCTTCCGGTCGGTGACCCTGCCGTCGATCCGGCCGACGCTGCTGTTCACCGCGGTGGTGGCCACCATCGGCGGCTTCCAGCTGTTCACCGAGCCGACGCTGTTCGGCGGCGCGGACGGCGGTGCCGACCGGCAGTTCCAGACACTGGTGATGTACCTGTACGAGGCCGGGTTCGAGCGCTTCGACGCGGGTTACGCGGCCGCGGTGTCGTGGGTGCTGTTCGCGCTGTGCGCGGTGCTCGCGCTGGTCAACGCCGCGCTGCTGCGCCGTGCGGTCCGGGGAGGGTGACCGTGCGGCTGCGCGGTGGGTTGGCCACGGCGGTGCTGCTGGTCGTCGTGCTGGCCTCGCTGTTCCCGCTGTACTGGTCGGTGGTCGTGGCCTCGCACGACAACGCCGACGTCGCCGGCCGCGTGCCGCCCCTGCTGCCCGGCGGCGAGCTGCCCGGCCACGTGCGCGAGGTCTTCGCGGCGGTGGACTTCCTCGCGGCGCTGCGCAACTCCGCGGTCGTGGCGGTCACCGTCACCGCGGCCAACGTGCTGCTGTCGACCGCGGCCGGGTTCGCCTTCGCCCACCTGCGCTTCCGGGGCCGTGACGCGCTGTTCGCCGTGGTCGTGGCGTCGGCCGCGGTGCCGGTGCAGCTGGGCGTGGTGCCGCTGTTCGTGCTGGTGGGCGAGCTGGGCTGGTACGGGCGGTTGGAGGCGGTGGTGGTGCCGGGGCTGGTGAGCGCGTTCAGCGTGTTCTGGATGCGGCAGGCATGCCGCGAGGCGGTGCCCGCGGCGCTGGTGGACGCCGCGCGGGTGGACGGGTGCTCGCTGGTGCGCGTCTACCGGCACGTGGTGCTGCCGGCTCTGCGGCCCCACGCGACGGTGCTGGCGATGCTGACGTTCGTGGCTTCGTGGAACGACTTCTTCTGGCCGCTGGTGGTGCTCGACCCGAACGAGGCGCCGACCGTGCAGGTGGCGTTGTCCCGGCTGGCCGGGGGGTATTACACCGATTATCCGCTGGTGCTGACCGGTGCGGTGCTGGGGACGTTGCCGGTGGTGGTGCTGTTCGCGGTGGTGGCGCGCGGGGTGGTGGGGGGCATCATGCGGGGCGCGGTCACGGGGTGACGGTGGTGGGGCGCTGTGGTCGGGCGCAGGGCGATCGAGCCCGGGAAGCAGGACGCCCACACCGCCCCGCCTCGCACACCCGGCCGCGGGCAGGTCGGGGGCGAGCGGGTCCGGGCGGCGGTCGGGCAGGCGCCACAGCACCGCCGCGTCGTCGCCCGCCGCTCCCACTCCGCCTCCGGCGCACCACAGGCACGCGCGCGGGCCGGCGTCACGGCCGGCGACGGCGGCCGGCGCCCACCGGCGGCCTGCGACAGCGCGGGCAGCACGGCGGTGCACTTCGCGATGTCCCGCTGGGGCCTACCACGTGCGGCTCGTGCGACAGCCGCTGTCCGCCGACGTCATCCAGCAGGGCGGGTTCGAACGCCCGGCGGCGCACGCCGAGGTCTTCGCGGGGCTGTGGGCGGTTCAGGGCAGGGACACCCGGGCGCAGGCCGACGACCTGCTGCCCGAACCCGTCGGCTGATCCGGCCGCGCGGCAACACCGCAGAGGGGAAGAACGCCATGCGCACGAAGAAGGTCATCGGGGTGGGCGCCGCACTGGCGCCGACCGGGGCGCTGATCAGGCTGCCGGTCGGTGCCACGAGCGCCGCGAGCGCCGCGAGCGCCACGAGCGCGGGGGCCCGTTCCGCCGGGGCGGGCCCCTCCTCAGGCGGTCATCGCGGCAGGTCCGCCAGCGCACCGCTGACGTTGAGCAGTTGCAGGCAGTTCGGTGCCTGCCTGCCGCTGGCCGGCGTGCCCGGCCGGGCGCAGTCGACGGTCGCGCTGACCGTGGCGTTCTCGGGGACGTCGATCGGCGTCACCCAGTGGTAGTCCTGGTTGCGGAAGGTCTCCAGCGCGATGGTGGTGATGGTGCGCTCGCCGAAGGCGATGGTCAGCACGCCCTCGTCCCCCTGGTGGTTGGCCAGCACGAGGTCGGTGATGCGGAAGACCTTCCCGGCGGGCACGACGTAGCTGCCGGTGCCCTGGTCGCCGGTGTTGGTGCGGACCTCGATCGTGCTGGAGCTCTGCTCGCCGCCGCCCACCGCGTTGCCCTGCCCCGGCTGCCCCTGTCCCGGCTGCCCCTGCGGCTGCTGGCCGCCCGGCTGCTGCCCGCCGGTCTGCTGACCGCCACCCGGTTCCTGGGCAGGCGGCTCCTGGGGCGTGATCCCCTCCTGCGCCTGCACGATCTCCTCGGCCCGCTCGTCGGCGGCCTCGCGCGCGGCGCTCTGCACGGCCGGGCGCACCAGCGTCAGCCACAGCAGCAGCAACGCCAGCAGCAGCGCCAGCAGGGCGAGCAGCCACTTGGGGAACACCGGGAGCTGGACCAGTTCCCCGTCCAGCTCCTCGGTCTCCACGGCCTCGGTCGCGGCGGTACCCACGGCGGTCCCGGCGGTGATCGGTGCGGTGGTCGGGGCGGCTTCGCGGATGGCGGTGTTCGAGGTCAGCCGCACCGGCCAGCTCACCGGCGCGCCGAACCACAGCACCTTGGCGATCCGCACCCGCACCGGCACCTCGGCCCGGACCCCGGGCTCGACGACCACCGGCCCGTCGGCGACGGTGGTGCGCAACTGGTCGTCGGCCTCCGCCGCGACCAGGGACACCGCGACCGGTGCGTTGCCCTCGTTGTCCACCTCGACGTGGAAACGCGCGCTGCGCCAGGCCCGCCGGCGCTCGGGCACCAGCTCGACGCGCGACTGGAGGAACGGCTCCACGACGACCGTCGTCTCGGCCACCACCGCCGTGTCCGGCCGCTCCGCGGGCAGGACCCGCACCCCCAGCGGCACCTCGCCCGCCCGCACCGCGGCCGACCGGGGCGGCCGCAGCACGACGGTCACCTCCTCGGAGGTCCCGGGGTACAGCGAGAGCCGCGCGGGCTCGACCGAGGTCCACGGTGCGCACTCGCCCACCACCTCGAACTCGTACGCCTCGACAATGTCGCTGTCGTTGCGCACCGTCAGCATGGCACTGGCCTCCGAGCCGGGCGTGACGAGCACGGTGCGGAGGCCGAATTCGGTCGTCGTGGTCACCGGTCGAACGGTAGGGACGGCCGAAGGCGTTGCGGCAGGGAGAAAAGGGCACACCGGGGGCAAACAAGTGCACCGACGACCCCCGCGCCGACCGCCGCGCCCGCCACGGGCGCACGATGACGGCACCGGACCGCTGGGGCGGCCCGATCGGCATCGAGGAGGTCGCCATGACGAGGATTCCGGTCGCCGTGTACGCCGAGGACCCGGTGCTCCGCACGGGTGTCACGCACCAGCTCCGGCCGCGCCCGGAGGTGGAGGTGCTGGACCCGCGCGAGCACGAGCGGGCCGCGGTGTCGCTGGTGGTCGTGGACGAGGTCGACCAGGCCGCGGCGCGGCTGCTGCGCCGGTTGCAGCGCTCGACGGGCACGCGCACCGGGGTCGTGGTCGGCCGGTTCGACCAGGACGCGCTGCAGACGACGATCGACTGCGGGGTGGCCGCCGTGGTGCGCCGGGGGGAGGCCGACCAGGACCGGTTGGTGGCCACCGTGGTGGCGCTGGACCGCGGGGAGGCGGTGCTGCCGGGGGATCTGCTGGGCAGGCTGCTGGACCACGTGGGCCGGTTGCAGCGCAGCGTGCTCGACCCGAACGGGCCGACGCTGTCCACTTTGACCGTTCGCGAGGCGGACATGCTGCGGTTGGTGGCGGAGGGGTTCGACACCTCGGAGATCGCGGTGAGGATGTCGTTCTCCGAGCGCACCGTGAAGAACGTGCTGCACGAGGTCACCACGCGGCTCCAACTGCGCAACCGCGCCCACGCCGTTGGTTACGTGATGCGCCACGGGCTGATCTGATCCCGCCGCCCGCGCCACCCGGCCCTGCCCTGCCCTGAGTTCGCCCCTGCTCCGCTGCCCCTGCCCCTGCCCCTGCTCCGCCCTGTCCCGCTCCGCTCCGCCCTGCCCGCCCTGCCCTGCCGCTCCGCCCTGCGCCGCCCTGCCCTGCGCCGCCCTGCCCTGCCCTGCCCGCCCTGTCCTGCCCGCCCCGCCCCATCCCGCCCTGCCCTGCCCCGCCCGAGCAGGGCAGGGCAGGGCAGGGCAGGGCAGA
Source organism: Saccharothrix syringae (assembly GCF_009498035.1). NCBI lineage: Bacteria > Bacillati > Actinomycetota > Actinomycetes > Pseudonocardiales > Pseudonocardiaceae > Saccharothrix > Saccharothrix syringae. The sequence continues at coordinate 7,597,338 of NZ_CP034550.1, read as the reverse complement.
CCCGCCGCGACCAACCCGCGTAGTCCACCCCGCGCGGCCAACCCCATTGCCCGAACAGCCCTCGAACCTTCCCGAGCCCTGCCCCACCGGACCTCCCGGGCCCCCGCCGCCCGCCGCGACGATCCCCTGCGACAGGCCCGTGACCGGAGGTGGAACCTTGTCCAGAACGGCGCGTACCCGCCGCACCCTGGCCGCGCTCGCCGCGGTCCTGGTGGCGTGCGGCGGAACCGCGGTGCTGCGCGGCCTCACCGACCCGCCGGCGGCGGCCGGTCAGCCGGGCGCACCACCACCGGTCGGCCGCATCGCCTACGCGGGCACCGAGCACCGCGGCATCGGCTTCGTCACCGACCCGCAACCCGACGTCCTCGTGCCGAGCGCACCCCTCGACGAGGGCCCGGCCCACTTCGACGACGACGCGTCCGCGCGGGGCGACCTGGTGGTGTTCACCAGCCTGCGCGACGAACCGACCCCCCAGGTGTACGTGCGCGGCGCGGACGGCGCGGTGCGCAGGCTGACCGAGGGCCAGGACGCGGGGCACCCTCAGCTCTCGCCGGACCTGCGGACCGCGGTGTTCGACTCGCGCGGCGACCTGTGGGTGGTCGGCGTCGACGGCACCGGTCCGCGGCGGCTCACCGACACCGCCGAGGACGAGTCGTGGCCGACGTTCTCCCCGGACGGCACCGAGGTCGCCTACTCGGCCGACCGCGGCGGGGACCGCGAGATCTACCGGCGGCCCGTGGCGGGCGGCCCGGAGACGCGGGTGACCGACGAGCCGGACGGCGCCGCGACCGAACCGGCGTGGAACCCGCGCGACGGCCGCATCGCCTACACGCTCCGGGTGGGTGACGTGCCGCAGGTGCGCGTGCTGACCGGCACCGGGGTCGGCACCCCACTGCTGGGCGGCGGCCAGGCCGGGTGGCGGGGGCGCTGGCCCGCCTGGCTGCCCGACGGCTCGAACCTGCTGTTCCTGAGCACCGACCAGGTCTGCGGCTGCACGGCCGACCCGAACGCGGACAAGGTCTACCGGGCCGACACCGCGCCGGGCGTGCCGGTCACCGCCGCGCCCGACCTGCTGCTGGCCGAGGACCGCCGGCTCGGGTCGCCGACCTGGCAGACGACCGGGCCGCGGCTGCTGGTGTCCCGCACCAGCGCGCCCACCCGGTCCACCGCCACCCTCCAGGACATCCGCCCCGACGGGTCCGACCCGCGCGACCTGGGCGTGACCGTGCTGCGCGAGGACCCCGAGGCGATCAACGACCCCACCCTGCTGTTCCACCCCAGGCCCGGCTACGACCCGTGGGCGCACCGCCAGTCCTACTCGCCGGACGGGCGGCAGATCCTGCTGAGCCGGTTCGAGGACGAGGCCGGCCTGCGGGTGCAGCGGCTGTGGCTGGTGGACGCCGACGGCGGCAACCCGCGGCTGGTGCCGGTGGCCGACCGGCAGCCCGGCGACTGGGAGTTCGACGCGGGCTTCTCGCCCGACGGGCGGTTCATCGCCTTCGCGCGCCGCTCGCCCGGCGGGGTGCGGCCCGCGGGCAGCGACAGCCGGGTCGTGGTGATCGAGGCCGACACCGGCGCCGTGGCCGGTGTGCTGCGCCCGCCGCCGGAGTTCGCCGACCAGGAGGACACCCAGCCGGCCTGGTCGCCCGACGGGACCACGCTCGTGTTCACCCGCGGGATCATCACCGACGGGCCGACCGGCGAGGTCCGCGACAACCACATCTGGACCGCGCGGGCCGACGGCCTCGACCGGCAGCGCGACCTGAGCGCGCTGGTGTGCGGCTTCGACTGCGCGGTGACCGACGACAGCGCGGCGTTCAGCCCGGACGGGCGCGAGCTGGTGTTCAACCGGGAGAACGACGGCCTGCTGCGCGTGTCCCTGCCCGACTCGCGGTGCGAGGTCCTGCTGGGCGGCGGTTCGTGCGCGGCACCCGTCATCGCGCCGCCGCAGGGGCCGTTCCAGCCCCGTGACGCCGCGTTCGCCCCGGACGGCCGGCTGGTGCTGACCACGCGGCGGCAGGGCGACGCCCGGTCGCCGGAGGAGCTGGCCGTGCTCGACCCGGCGGGCGGGGGCCTGACCCGGATCGCCACCCGCCTGCCCGGCAGGCAGAAGGAACCCGCCTGGCAGCAGTCGGTGGACCTCGCGGTGACCGCGCCGCCGACCGCGTCGGTCGTCGAGGGCGCGACCACCTCGGTGACCGCCACGGTGGTCAACCGCGGTCCGGCGGCCTCGCCGGGCACCGCGCTGACCGTGGCCGTGCCCGCCGGGCTGCGGCTGGTCGGGCTGCGCGGCACCGGGTGCGCGGCCGGGGAGCCGCGCTGCGACCTCGGCGTGCTGCCGCCCGCCGTGCCGGTCGAGGTGGTGGCCGACGTGGTGGGCGTGGTGCCGGGTGAGCACCGGCTGGAGTGGTCGGTCACCGGCGCGGTGCTCGACGCGCTGCCGTCGGACAACGCGGACGACACCGCGGTCACCGTCGGCGAACCGCCCGTGACCACGACGCCGCCGACCACCACGACCCCCGAACCCCCGCCGCCACCCGCCCCGCCGTCGGCGGGCCCGGCGCTGACCGTCGTGGTCCAGCCCAACCCGTCCTACGTGGGCGGCCGGGCGGTCGCGACCTACACCGTGCGCAACGGCGGCGGCGCGTTGGCCACCGGCCTGCGCCTGGACCTCCAGCTGCCCGCGCGGGTGCCCGTGACGAGCCTGCCGGCGGGCTGCGCGGCGACCGGCTGCGCGCTGCCCGACCTCGCGGTGGGCGCCACGCAGGTCGTGCAGGTGGTGTTCGCGCCGAACGCGGCCGTGCGGACCGAGGTGCGCGGCGCGCTGCGCACCACCGGCACCGACGCCAACCCGAACGACAACGCCGCGACCGCGCCGATGACCGTGCTCCAGCCGAGGATCGTGGCCGTGCCGCCGATCGGCAAGCCCGGGTTCGTCACCTCGGTGCGCGGCCAGGACTTCCCGCCCGGCGCCCCGGTCGTGCTGACCTGGGACCCCGGCATCACCGCGGCCGCCGCGCCGACCGTCCCGCGCGCGGACGGCCGGTTCACCGCGCAGCTGCTGATCCTGGCCAAGGACCAGACCGGCCCGCGCGAGATCACCGCGAGCGGCCCCGGGTTCGGCCCGGTGTCCACGCCGTTCCTGGTGGTGCCCGGTTCGATCGGGCCGCCCGACATGGTGGCCCGCCGATGACCACGACGAGGAGGCAGCCGTGATCCACGAGGTGGACGAGGCGATCCGGCGGATGCTGACCGCCGCGGGCGTGCCGGGCGGCGGTGGTGAGCTGTCGTTCGAGGCGCCGACCAAGGACTGGTCCGCGCGGCGCAACGCGCCCACGGTCAACGTGTTCCTGCACGACATCCGCGAGGACGTGATGCGGCGCCACGCGGGCGGCGCGGAGGTCTACGACGACGAGGGCGTGATGACCGGGTGGCGCGGCCCGGCGCGGTGGTTCGAGCTGGCCTACCTGGTGACCGCGTGGACCAACCGGCCGCAGGACGAGCACCGGTTGCTGGCGGAGGTGCTGGCGTGCCTGGTGCGGGTGGAGCGGATGGCCAACGAGTGGCTGACCGGGACGCTGGCGGAGCTGGGGCTCGGGGTCGTGCTGAACTCGGCCCAGCCGCCGGACGGGCGGGCGACCTCGGAGATGTGGTCGGCGCTGGGCGGTGAGCTGAAGCCGTCCATCGACCTCAAGGTCATCGCGCCGCTGGCGGGCGAGTGGACGCCGGCCGGGCCGCCGGTCACCGAGGGCGTGGTGCTGGAGGCGGCGGGCCAGGCGGGCGAACGCGCCCGGCGGCTGCGGTACGAGGGCCCGACGACCGCGGAGGGCGACGGGTTCGCGCCGCCCAGGGCCCGGCCCGCGCCGGGGCCTCGGCGACGACGTGGTGGGGCGATCCGGTGACCGGGGTGGTCGAGAGGGCTGGAATGGCCGGAATGGCGGGGCTGGTCGGGCCGGCGGGGCTGATTCGGCGGGCCGGGCCGGCCGGGCCGGCTGAGCTGGTCAGGCCGGCGGGGCTGGTCGGGGTGTCCGGGGTGGTCGCGGTGATCGGGACGACCGGGGGGCTGGGGTGACCGGGGTGTCGGTGTCCGGGGTGGCCGTCGGGCCGGCGCGGGAGACCGTGTCCGCGCCGAGGACCACCGACCTGGTCTACCTGTGGGCGCGGTTGAGCGCCGTCGAGTGGCGGGTGCGGCGGGCGGTCGACGAGCGCCGAGCCGCCGACCCGTCGCCCGAGGACCCCTACCGCGGCCTCTACCTCACCCCCGAGGCGGTCCGGGACGTGCTGGCCGCGCCGCGGCAACCGCCGCTCCAGGTCCCCGAACCCGACCCCGAGCTGGACGCCCTGGCCGCGCTCGTGCCCGACCCCGGGCCCCGGCTCCTCCGGCTGGCCGCCGACTTCGGCCTGGCGCCGGTCGACCTGGAGTTCCTGCTCGTGGCGATGGCACCCGACGTGGACGCGCGCTTCGAACGGCTCTACGGCTACCTCAACGACGACGTCACGCGCCGCCGGGCGACGGTCGGCCTGGCGCTGCGGCTGTGCGGTGAGCCGGTGGCCGGGCCGGGGCGGTTCCGGTTCGCGGCGAGCGCGCCCCTGGTGGCGGGTGGGCTGGTGGAGGTGCGGGAACCGGAGGCGCCCGCGCTGTCGCGGCCGCTGCGCGTGCCCGACCGGGTGGTGGCGCACCTGCTCGGCGACGACGCCCTCGATCCGGCGATCGGGGGATTCGCGCGCCTCGTGCCCGGGAACGGCACCCCGGTGGCGGAACCGCCCGGACGACTCGACGTGCGCGGGCCCGAACAGCCCGGCGCGCGTCGGCCCGAACAGCCCGGCGCGCGTCGGCCCGAACAACCCGGCGCCGGCCTGCCCGCCCCCCTCGGCGCCGCACCGCCCGACCCCCTCGGCGCCGGCCTGCCCGGACACCCCGACCTCCCCCTCCCCGAACGCCTCGGCGCGGCCCTCCGGGCCGGCCTGGGCCCGATCCACCTCCGCGACACCGGAGGCGACACCGGCGGCGACGCGGCCTCGACGGCCCTCGCCGCGCTCACCGCCGCCGGCCGGGACGCCCTGGTGATCGACGTGGCGGCCCTGGTCGACCAGGAGCACCCCGACCTGTCCGCGGTGGTGCGCGAAGCACGCCTGCGCGGCGCGGGCGTCGTCCTCGGCCCGCTGGAAACCCTGCCCCCCGCCCGCACCCGGCTGCTGCGCGAACTCGTCGCCCTCACCGCCGACCTGCCGACGATCCTGCACGGCACCCGGCACTGGGACCCGAGGTGGACCGCGCACCCCGTCCTCTCCCTGCCGGTCCACGCGCCGCTGCCCGCCGAGCGGGCCGCGTGGTGGACCCGGGCCCTGGGCGGCGAACCGGCCTTCCTGCCGGACCTGGCCGGCTACCGGCTGGGCGCCGAGGAGGTCGACCGGGCGGTGACCGTCGCCACCCGCCTGGCCGCGGTGGAGGGGCGGCCGGTGGGGCTGGCGCACGTGCGGGCCGGGGTGCGGGCGCGCAACGGGGCCGGGCTGGACCGCCTGGCCCGGCGGATCGTGCCGGCCGTCGGCTGGGACGACGTGGTGCTGCCCGAGCAGACCAGGGACCAGCTCGCCGAGCTGGTGGTGCGGGCCCGGCACCGCGAACGGGTGCTGGGCGAGTGGCGGATGCGCCCCGGCGGCGGGCGCGGGCGCGGTGTGGTGGCGTTGTTCGCGGGCGAGTCGGGCACCGGCAAGACCATGTCCGCGGAGGTCGTCGCGGCCGAGGTCGGCATGGACCTGTACGTGGTGGACCTGTCGACGGTGGTGGACAAGTACGTCGGCGAGACGGAGAAGAACCTGGAGCGGATCTTCACCGAGGCGGCCGGCGTGCACGGGGTGCTGCTGTTCGACGAGGCCGACGCCGTGTTCGGCAAGCGGTCGGAGGTGCAGAGCGCGCACGACCGGTACGCCAACGTCGAGTCCGCCTACCTGCTGCAGCGCATGGAGTCCTTCGACGGCATCGCGGTGCTCACCACCAACCTCCGGTCCAACGTGGACGAGGCTTTCACCCGCCGGATCGACGTGATCGCGGACTTCCCGGTGCCCGACGCCGAGCAGCGCCTGGCGCTGTGGGACCGCTGCCTCGGCCCGGCCCTGCCCCGGGCCGAGGACGTGGACCTGGCGTTCTGCGCGGAGCGCTTCGAGCTGGCGGGCGGCTCGATCCGCGCGTGCGCGGTGACCGCGGCGTACCGGGCCGCCGCCGACGACCGCCCGGTGACGATGGCCGACGTGGTGACGTCGGTGTACCAGGAGTACCGCAAGCTCGGGCGGCTCGTGCTGGCGAGCGAGTTCGGCCCGTGGCTACCGCAGCAGTGACCGGCCGTCGCCGCACAGGAGGCAGCAATGCACGACCACGAGCACGACGAGGACCGCGGGCGCCGCGACCGGCCGCCCGTCACCGAGGAGCGGGTCGGGACCGCGGCCGGCGAGGTGGTGAGGTTGCAGCGCCTGATCGGCAACACCGCCGTCACCGGCGCGATCCGGCGCGGCTCGGGGGTCGGCGGCGTGCCGGGCGGCGGGAAACCGCTCGACGCGGCGCTGCGGCGGGAGGTGGAGGGCGAGCTGGGCGCGGACTTCTCCGGCGTGCGGCTGCACACCGGGCCGGACGCGCGGGAGTCGGCCGGTGAGTTCGGCGCCCGCGCCTACACGTCGGGCGACCACGTCGTGGTCGGGGAGGACGACGTGGACCGGCACACGCTCATCCACGAGCTGACGCACGTGCTCCAGCAGCGGCAGGGCCCGGTCGCGGGCACCGACCGCGGCGACGGGGTGCGGGTCAGCGACCCGTCGGACCGGTTCGAGCGCGCGGCCGAGGAGAACGCCACCCGCGTCATGCGCGGCGACACCGCCACGACCCGGGGCGACGCGGCCACGACCCACGCCGGTGATGCGCCCGCCACCCCGGCCGTGCAGCGGACGCTCCTGGTCGGCGGGCAGGACCTCACCCCGGGGCAGGGCGGCAACACGCAGTCGGCGATGCAGGTGTGGCAGCAGGTCATCGCCCTGCCCGCGTTCCAGGCCCGCAGCGATGACGACAAGGGCGCGATGATGCGGCAGTTCCGCAAGTGGGTGACCGATCAACCCGCGCCCGGGCAGAACCCCAGCCCGTCGGTCTGGGGGCACAAGAAGCAGCGCCGCTCGTACGAGCGGGTGGAGGACCTGGAGGCCGCCCTGCACGGCTGGGTGGCCGCGAAGCCGGAGCGCCACGAGGAGAAGGAGTACGCCGAGGTCATCGTCCAGGACCCCGAGGTGGACCTGCGGCTCAACAGCGTCCTGTACCGCGTCGCCCAGAAGATCGACGAGCTGGCCGAGAGCGGCGGCGAGGGGCTGGCCGCCAAGCGGGATGCCATCCTGGCCGAACTCCGGGAGGGCACGACCACGGGACCGCACGGGGGCGACTACAGCGTGCCGACCCAGCGGCCCCGGGGCTGGTACCAGTACTACCTCACCTCGCGGGGCAGGGAGCGGGACGACTACCTCAACACCCTGCCCGGCATCAACCAGGGCGTCCACCACGTCCTGGAGAACCCGGAGGAGTACACCTTCCTGGACAAGGTGGTGGTCCTGCACGACCTGATGGAGTACTTCGGCGAGCAGCGGCCCTGGAACCCGCCCGGGGCGGGCACCGGCCTGCTGCCCGACCCGGGAGCGGGGGCGTCCCTGGCCACCACGGGCATCGTGGGCGGGGTCCGGACCACCACCACCCACCGCGGCCGGGTGGCGGGCTTCGCGAGCACCCGGGACGAGCAGGAGGACAGCACCAGGTTCGCCCGGCAGCACAACCTCCCGGTGTGGTCCGGCTCGTCGCACACCACGGTCCACCTGCTGAACCTGGCGCGCTGGGCGGGCGCCTCGGTGGAGGAGATGACCGCGGTGGCGCACGGCATCTTCGCGTTCTGGCGCCTGCTGTACGACCACACGTCGACGATGGCCCCGCACACCCTGCACGAGGTCATGGACATGGCCCGGAACTTCGGGGTGCCCTACGACCCGCTCAACCGGTACGAGGGGCTGGACCACGAGGACGTGGCGGCCGAGCACGCCTCGATCCGCGACGACCTGGAGGCGCGGATCGGGCAGCTGGAGGAGCACCTGAGCGCGCTGGTGGCGGGCCTCGACGAGGACGACCCGGACGTCGACGCCTTCAGCAGGAGGTACGAGGAGGCGCTGGCGGCGGTCGAGAGCTTCGTCGGCGACTTCGAGCGGGCCGCGGACGACAACGAACGGCGACGCGTGCTCATGCGGGCGATGCGCGCCCTGTCGTACATGCAGCGGGGCGCCAGGGAGCTGCGGGAGGACCTGAACAGCCGGGCCGTCCAGCAGACTTCGTAGCCCGGCGCGGTCCTCGGGCTCCCGGGCCGTTCCCCGGAACGGCCCGGGAGCCGGGCCTCACCCCCCGGGCTCGGAGTCGGAGCCGACCTCTTCGACGTTGACGAAGCCGGGCGCGTCGGACTTGAGCAGCTGTGAGTCCCAGGTGGCCGTGATGCCGGCGGCCTTCAGCTTCGCGACCATGCCGCGGGCCCTGGCCTCGACGTCCGCGTCCTTCGACGTGAACTCCGGGACGTTGGCGTTGGAGGCGTAGTTCCCGTAGAAGACACCAGGGCGGATGTCGGGGTTGTTCGGGTAGAGCAGCATGTAGCAGGTCGCGCACGGCCGCTTCGTCCCGGCCATGACCTCCGGCAGGCTGTTGTCGAGGTGCATGTGGATGCGGCGCTCGGCGTGCAGGCCCGGCACGCCCCTGTCCGCCACCTCCACGTTCCGGATGGCCCTCAGGACCTGCCCGTAGTGCTCGACACCGTTCGCGATCGCCTCGGTGAGCTGCCGGTGGTGCCGTTCGAGCCGGTTGTCGACCGGCTCCTGGGCCGCGGGCACGCCCGTCCTGGGCCAGACCTGGTCGCGGTTCTTCTTCGCCATCGCCGCGAGCAACCCGGTCATGTCGCCACCCTCGCGGCGCACCAGGCGGTTCAGGTTCTCGGCCGAGGGGCGGTCGTTGGCGGAGAGGACCATCCGCGCGCCGGTGACGCCCGCCTGCACCTCGACCGGGTTGGACCTGGGCAGCCCGCGCGTGGTGTCGCCGTTCTGGAGGTACACCTTGACCACGCTGGAGATCCACCTGAGCGCCTGCGTCGCCGGCTGCTCCTCGAACGTGCGCGGTGCGGCGTGCCGGTGCTGCACGGCACCCTGCTCGGTCCGCACCGGCAGCGTCGCCTTGAACTCCTTGCGGCCGTTGCGGTCCGTCTTGCCGTAGTTGACCGACCACGGCGGGTCCTGCCGGCGCAGCTCCAGGACGAGCGCGTCGATGAACCTGTTGTAGTTCCGCACCTCGGTCTCACCGGCGTGCGCGGAGGCGGACGCCTGGCTCGACGCCCGTTCCGCGTGCGACTGCCGCGCCTGCTCCTCGACCGCCGCGATCTGCTCGCCGCTCATCCCGCTGAACGGGTCGTCGAGCTGGTCGAACATGTCGTCGTCCGCCATCTCGACGTCCGAGGCGCGTTGGACCTCGACGCCGGTGTGCGCGTGCCCGTCCCCCGGTGCGTGCCGGTGCGGTCCGGGTGCCGGTGCCGGGCCGGCCATGGCGCGGGTGGCGACCGCCTCGGCCTCGCGCTCGAAGCGGTCGGACGGGTCGGAGACCTGGTAGCCGTGCCCGGTGTCGGTGCCCGCGACGGGACCGCTGCGCTGCTGGACCACGTGGGCCAGCTCGTGGGCGAGCGTGTGCGGGTCGTCGCCGTCTTCGCCGATGACCACGTGGTTGCCCGCCGTGTAGGCCCGCGCCCTGAACTGGGCGGCCGAGTCGCGCGCGGCGGCGTCGTCGTGCACCCGCACCTCGGAGAAGTCCGCGTCCAGCCGGTGCTCCATGTCGGTGCGGGTGTGCTCGTCGAGCGGGCGTCCCGGACTGCTCAGCACCGCGTCCAGCGCCGACCGCTGGACCGCCTGCCGGCGGGTCACCAGGTCGGCCACGGCGGCGTTGCCCGCGCTGCGCTGCAAGCGGACCAGCGCGTCCGGTGACAACGCGTGCGGCAGCGGGGAAGAGACCCCGGCGTCGTCGGCCCGGTGCCGCGAGCGGGGATCGGGCAGCTCCTCCCGGTCCGGTGCGTCGTGTGCTCGCATCGCCACCTCCGTTCACGTCACTGGGAATTGCGACCACTCCTCGTCTACCGAGGGCCGGTCGGCGGTGGCAGGTCGCGGAGGGCACCGCGAGGGCAGACCCGTGCCCCGCCCGGCGGTCCGCGATGCGCGACGGCGCTGGTCCGGTGCCCGACCAAGGGGTGCGCTTTCGGGCAGCGGCACTGCCCCCGGCAGGGGTCCGCCGGCCCTGCCCCGGGGCAGCCGGCCGCAGCAGGCTGGGAGGTGCCAGAGCGGGAAGACAGCCAGAGCGGGAAGACAGCCAGAGCCGAAGACGGAGGAGCGACCATGCCGCAGTACCTCTCACCGGGCGTCTACGTGGAGGAGGTCCAGTCCGGGGCACGGCCGATCGAGGGCGTCGGCACCGCGGTGGCCGCCTTCGTCGGCTTCGCCGAGCAGGGGCCCTTCCACCGGCCGACCCTCGTGTCGAACTGGAACCAGTACGTGCAGATCTTCGGCGCTTTCACCGAGGACGCCTACCTGCCGCACGCCGTCTACGGCTACTTCGCCAACGGCGGCGGCGCGGCGTACGTGGTGCGCGTCGGCGGCGCCCAGGCGGGTGCCGACGCCGAACCGCCCGCGCCCGCGCCGGCCGAGCTGGGCGGCCTGCACGTCGCGGCGCTGCCCGGCGCGGGCGCGGACCTCGCGGTCGAGGTGGCCGACGCCGACGGCGAGAACCCGCCGGACGACCGCTTCAAGCTGGTGGTCAAGCAGGGCGGGAAGGTCGTGGAGACCCACGACGTCTCCACGAAGAAGAACGTCAAGAACTACGTCGTGACGCAGGTGTCGGAGCGCTCCAAGCTCATCCGCGTCACCGAGCGGTCCGGCGGGACCCTGGCGCGCCCGGACAAGCAGCAGGTCGCGCTGCCCGACACGCCCGCGCCGTCGAAGGCGCCGGCCAGGCTGGACGCCAACGAGTACCTGGGCGACCCGGACGCGCGCACCGGCGTCGGCGGCCTGGAGAGCGTCGACGAGGTCACCATGGTGGTGGCGCCGGACCTGATGAGCGCCTACCGGCGCGGCCTGATCGACCTGGAGGGCGTCAAGACCGTCCAGCTCGCGATGATCGCGCACTGCGAGCAGATGGGCGACCGGGTCGCGCTGCTCGACGCGCCGCCCGGGCTCAACGCGCAGAAGGTCCGCACCTGGCGCATGGACGAGGCGAACTACGACTCCAAGTACGCCGTGCTGTACTACCCGTGGATCAAGGTCTTCGACCCGGCCAACGGCCGCAACACCCTCGTGCCGCCCTCCGGGCACATCGCGGGCGTGTGGAGCCGCAACGACAACGAGCGCGGCGTGCACAAGGCACCCGCCAACGAGGTCATCCGCGGCGCGGTGGACCTGGAGATCACCATCAGCAAGGCCGAGCAGGACCTGCTGAACCCGATCGGCGTCAACTGCGTGCGCACCTTCCCCGGCCGCGGCATCCGGGTCTGGGGCGCCCGCACGCTGTCCTCCGACCCGGCGTGGCGCTACCTCAACGTGCGCCGGCTGTTCAACTACCTGGAGGAGTCGATCCTGCTGGGCACGCAGTGGGTGGTGTTCGAGCCCAACGACGACCGCCTGTGGGCCAGCATCCGGCGCAACATCACCGGGTTCCTCACCGAGCAGTGGCGGCGGGGCGCGCTGTTCGGCCGCACCCCCGCGGAAGCCTTCTACGTCAAGTGCGACCGGGAGAACAACCCGCGGGAGTCGATCGACCTCGGCCAGGTGGTGTGCGAGATCGGCGTGGCGCCGGTCAAGCCCGCCGAGTTCGTGATCTTCCAGCTGGCCCAGTTCTCCGACAGCACCAGCCTCGTCAGCGAATGAACCGCCCCGCGCGGGCGCGTGAACAAGAAAGGCGGCACCCATGGCAGAGGGCGATGCTCTTTCCACCCACATCTTCGGCGTCCAGCTCGGCGGGTACACCGTCGAATCCCTCCAGGAGGTCAGCGGGCTGACCGTGGAGGAGGACGTCGTCGAGGTCTCCCAGGTCACCGAGACCGGGAAGCCGGTGCTGCGCAAGCAGCCCGGCGCGCAGAAGGGCGGCGAGGTGACCCTGACCAGGGGCCTGGACCAGAGCGTCACGTTCACCACCTGGCTCAAGGAGACCCTGGAGAAGGGCGCGGTCGCCGCGGCGCGGCAGGACATCACCATCGAGGTCAAGGACACCGAGGGCAACACGGTCCGCCGCATGACGCTCTACCGCGCGTGGGCCAGCAAGTGGGAGGGCCCCTCGTTCAAGGCGGGCGAGTCCACCGCGGCCACCGAGAAGGTGACCCTCGTGTTCGAGGAGATCACGGTCGAATGAGGCGGCGGACGATCGCGCTCGACCAGCTCGACGAGCTGGTCGAGCACCGGGAGGAACCGGAGCGCCCGGCGGCGGCCCCGACGGGCGGCCTGCGCACGGAGTTCGACTTCGAGCTGCCGCGGGGCTACGTGGACCCCGAGGGCGTGGTGCACCGGCACGGCCGGATGCGCCTGGCCACGGCGCGCGACGAGCTGCGGCCCCAGATCGACCTGCGGGTCAAGGAGAACCCCGGCTACCTCAGCGTGGTGCTGCTCAGCCAGGTCATCACCCGGCTGGGCACGGTCCGCGAGGTCCACGCCGGGGTGGTCGAGCAGATGTACGCCACGGACATCGCCTTTTTGCAGGACTTCTACCGGCGGATCAACAGCGAGGGCCACACCAGGGCGGGCGTGTCCTGCCCGTCCTGCGGCACCGCGTTCGAGGTCGACCTCGCCGGTGGTCGCCTGGGGGAATCGTGACGTACGCGGCCGACCGGCTGCTCGAAGAGGTCGCGTACGTGGCCTACCACTTCCACTGGCCGCGCGAGGAGGTCCTGGGGCTGGAGCACCACGAGCGCCAGAGCTGGGTCCGCGAGATCGCGCGCATCAACACGAGGGTGAACGAGGGGAGGTGACCCGGTGGGGTTCTGGGACCGGTTGCGGCGGAGCACGCCCGTGGAGGGGAAGCAGGCGGGGGAACCGGCGGGGGGAGCGCCACGGGCCGCCGCCCCGGCGCGTGCCGCGTGGGACGGCGGGTGGCGCGCGCTGCCGCCGCTGGGCGGGGTGGTGCGGGGCGGTGGCGTGGCGGTGGGCGACGGGCTGCGGTTCCGGGACGGGCTGGCCTCGTGGCAGGACAACCGGTTGGGTGGTGAGCTGGGGCACTCGGTGAGTGCCGGCGCACCGTCCGGGGTGATCGGCGGGGTGATCGGGGCGGGGGTGGGGGAGCGGTCCCGGTACTGGGGCGGCGGGCCGCTGCTGGTGGCTTGGCGCCGGGAGGGGGAGTCGGATGTCGGGCCGGGGCCCAAGCCCGGGGCGGGTTCGGGGACAGGGACAGGGGCGGGTTCGGGAGCGGGGGCGAGGCCGGGAGCGGGGGCGAGGCCGGGAGCAGGAGCGAGGCCGGATGCGGGAGCGAGGCCGGGAGCAGGGGCGAGGCCGGGAGCGGAGGAGGGGCCGAAGGCTGGACCGGACGCGGGGCCGGTGCGGTCCGGTGGGGGGAGCGGGGCGGTCGGGGCGCAGACTCCTGCGGCGAAGACTTCTCCGAAGGTCTCCAGGACGGAAGTTGTTGCTGCGAAGAGCCCTGCGGCCAAGTCCTCCGGTGCCAGCGGGATGCCGGCGGTGCAGAGGAGCGCGACCGCCGGCGGCGCGGTGGCCGATCCGGTGTCGTCGGACCCCGGGACCACCGAGGCGGTCCGGCTTCAGCCTGTCCAGCCCTCGCCTGTCCAGCTCCGACCGGTCCGCCCGCCGCTGACGGTCGCCAAGCGGCCGGCGACGCCGGTCCGGTCCCTGCCCGTGGTCGGCGCCGTACCGCCGAAGACGATCGCCCGGGAGCGGCCCTCGGGATCGAGCGCGTCGGCTGCCAAGCGGTCCGCGCCGGTGCTCGGGGAGCCGCTGACGGCGATGCCGCCGACCGCCGGTGCGCCGTCCGGCGCGGAGGGCGGGACACCGGTGTCGCGGTCGACTCCGCCCAAGGATGCCGGACCGGCTCCGGTGGTGCAGCGCGCCGCGGTGGCGAAACCCGAGGCGACGGTTCGCCCCCGCCGAGGTACCGGGATCGGTGAGCCCCTGACGGAGCTACCGGCGACGGCAACCCCGGCGAAGACGGCCCCGGCAAAAGCAGCCTCAGCAAAAGCAGCCCCGGCGAAGGCAGTCCCAGCGAAGGTGCGCCAGTCGACAACTCCGGCGACTCCGGCGCGTGATGTAGCTGTCCAGCGGCAGGCGACTCCGGTGGTCCACGCGGACGCGCCGCAGCCGGTAGCCCCGACCGCCGGCACAACACCAGTGGCAACCCCCCTGGTGCAGCCCGCTGCGGCCGGCACGGCACCGACAGCGGAACGTTCCAGCCATGTGGCCAAGCCCAACCGCGCGCCTGCCCGACCGCCCCGAGAGCGGCTGCCGGTGGTTCCGGTGACCCGCCTGCCGTCGTCGGAACAGGCCACCATCCAACGATCGGCTACCCCTCACACACCTGGGCCTGCTCCCCGAACGGCGGTCCCCGGGGAACCTGTCCTCAAAACGCCCGCCCTCGACACACCCCCCGTCACCGTGGCGAGGATCGCGCCGCAGAGCGAGGCACCTCGCCCGCGAGTGCTCCCCCTGATCCCCCAACGACCCCTCACCACCAACACCGGCACCAACACCGGCACGAGCCTGCCCCAGCCGGTACAGCGCGCAACGACGCGACCCGTGGTGCGCCCGCAGTGGCCGGGTTCCCGGCGGGAGCCCGCCACCCCGGGTACCGCCCCCGGTCCTTCGCCGGCGGACGACCTCCCGGAGCCGGCCCGCTCGCGCGAGGCGTCCCCGAGAGCGCGGTGGTTCCGCCGCTCGGACCCGGCACCGGAAGCCACCACACCGGCCGCGGCAGCAGCAGTACCGGTGTCGTCGTCGATGGCCGTGCAGCGGGCGATCGCTCTCGAACCGGCCTCGACCGCACGCCTCGACAAACGCATCCCCAAGCGCTCCCACCCGCGTGCCCACTCGCCCGCCCACCCGCCTGTCCACTCGCCCGCCCACCCGCCCATCCAGCGGTACACCGACGCCCCACCCAACCCGGCAGCCACCAACAGCCCACCCGCAACCCCGGCCACCAGCGCGACCCCGGTAGTCCGGCCAACCCCACCACGCCCCCTGGACAGCGGCCCGAAGCTCCCCCCGATCGCGCACCCGAACCCCGACGGCGCACCGGAAACCCCCACCTGGGTCCAGCGGTCGACCAGAGCGCCGCAGCCGACCGGCCCGGTCCCGGTGGTGCGCTGGAGGGCCGACGCGACAGTGGTCCAGAGGCGGGAGAACCTGGGTTCGACCCCGCCCCCACCGCAGCCCCCCGCAACAGCCACCTCCCGGGGCACACCCCCACGCCGCCCCACCCCACCCCGGACCAGCGAACCGGCCGAACCGGCCGAACCCGCCCAGCCCACCCGGCCGGCCCAGCCCACCCCTCACCCCACCTCCCAGCCAGACCTCGAAGAACTGGCCCGCAGGCTGCTCGACCCCCTCGGCAGGCTGCTGCGCGCCGAGCTGCGCCAGGGCCGTGAGCGCACCGGCCGACTGCACGACCGCCGCCGCTAGCCGGCCGGCCCGAACGAGGAGCACCCATGAGCGACGACGTCTTCGCCAGCAGCGTCTTCTTCCGGCTCACCATCGCCGACGACGACCTCGGCACGTTCCACACCTGCGAGGGCCTCGGCGCGCAGGTGGAGGTCGAGCAGTACGCCGAGGGCGGCAACAACGGGTTCACCTGGAGCCTGCCCTCCCGCATCACCTGGTCCAACATCACCATGACCCGCCCGGTGACCGGCGACTCGGCCAAGGTCCTCAAGTGGTTCAACGAGGTCATCAAGGAGGCCGACCGGGAGGACGGCGAGATCGTCGCCCTTGCCCCGGACCTGACCCCGATCGTGAGCTGGCAGGTGATGGGCATCATCCCGATCCGCTGGCAGGGCCCCAGCTTCGACCCCAACCAGTCCCAGGCCGCCGTGGAGACGCTGGAGTTCGCCCACGAGGGCCTCCAGGCGTCGGACGACGACTGAGCGGCCCGAGGAGAGGACCGTGGCATCGAAGTTCCAGGCCGGTGCGGCCAAGGCGGGCAAGGCCGCGGCGTCGTACTTCGGCTCCGGCCTCGTCAAGGCGCAGCTGGTGATCATGGAACCGCCCGCCAGGAGCGGCGCCAAGCCGGGCGGGCGGCTGGCCACGGTCAAGTTCCAGTTCAACCCCAACCGGCTCGCGCTGAGCAAGAGCGTGGAGTGGCGGCGCAAGCCGGCGCGGATGGCGGGTCAGGCGTCGCTGCCGGAGTTCGTCGGCAGCGGCCCGCGGTCGCTGAGCGTGGACGTGTTCCTGGACGCGACCTCCGAGCACGACAACTCCGTGGAGCAGCGGGTGGAGAAGCTGATGACCGCGTGCGTGCCCACGAAGGCCAGCCTGGCGAAGAAGAAGCCCGCGAGCCCGTGGGTGCGCTTCGAGTGGGGCACCGCCAAGTCGGTGTCCTTCGACGGCGTGCTGTCCAGCCTGTCGGTGGACTACTCGCTGTTCGACGTGGACGGCAAGCCGCTGCGCGCCACCTGCTCGCTGTCCATCGAGGAGGCGGGGGTCGGCACGCCCGGCCAGAACCCGACCTCCGGTTCGCGCGAGGCCCGGCGCACGCACCGCGTGGTCGCCGGGGACAGCCTGCCGCAGCTCGCGTGGCGGGAGTACGGCGACGCCACCGCGTGGCGGGTCATCGCCGAGGCCAACGACATCGACGACCCCATGGTCCTGGTGCCCGGCACGGAGCTGCTGGTGCCGGGCGTGGCGGTGGAACCGGGAGGGGACCGATGACCCAGGTGGGCGCGACGGGCGACAACACCGCCGCCGGTGCGGTGATCAAGATCAACGACGTCGAGCTGGTCAAGCAGGCCGACCAGCTCGTGCGCTGCGTGGTGGACGAGAACGTCGGCCTGCCCGACAGCGCCGTGCTGGTCTACTCCGACGAGTACAACGAGCTGCTGGAGGACACCGGCACCACGATCGGCAGCAGGGTGGAGGTGGCGCTGGCCGCGTCGGGCGTGACCGCCACCGAGACGGTGTTCACCGGCGAGGTCACCGCCCTGGAGCTGGACCGCGACGGCACCGGCTCGTACACCGTGGTCCGGGCGACGAGCCGGGCGCACCGGCTGATGCGGGGCCGCAAGGTGCAGGCGTTCCGGAACATGGGCGCCGCCGCCGTCGTGCGCAAGGTCGCGGCGGGCGCCGGGCTGACCGTGGGCCGGCTCGACGTCTCCGGCGTCACCTACCGGCACCTGAGCCAGGCGGGCGTGTCGGACTGGGACTTCCTCCAGTCGCTGGCCCTGGAGCACGACGCCGTGGTCCGGGTCGACGAGCGGGGCCGGCTGGAGTTCGTCAAGCTCACGCCCGCGAGCAAGGCACCCGCCCCGAAGGCCGCGGACGACCCGCACGTGCTGGAGTTCGGGGAGAACACCGTCGCCCTGCGCGCCGTGCTGACCACCGCGGACCAGGCCAACGGCGTCGAGGTGCGCAGCTGGGACGTGGCCACCAAGAAGGCGCTGGTGGCGGTGCAGGCCAACACCCCGAGCAAGACCGTCCGGCCGGGGCTGGCCGCGAGCCGGGCCAACGGCGCCTTCCCCACCAAGGCGCCCCTGCTGGTCACCGACACGCCGTACGCCACGCAGGCCGAGGCGACCCGCGCGGCGCGGTCGCTGGAGGCGTCCACCAGCGCGGGCTTCGGCGAGCTGGAGGCGGTGGCCAACGGCAACCCCACGCTGCGCGCGGGCGACCCGGTGACGCTGACCAACTCCGGCCGGGACTTCGACGGCAAGTACACCGTGACCGGGGCGCGCCACGTGCTGGAGCCCGAGACCGGCTACTACACCACGCTGACCATCAGCGCGTCCTACGACCGCTCGCTGGCGGGCCTGGTCGCCGGCGGCAGCGCGCCCGCCCGCAGCCCCCGGATGCCCGGCCTGGCCACCGGCATCGTCACCGACATCAAGGAGGTCGGCGGCCAGCGCGGCTGGGTGCGGCTGAAGTTCCCGTGGCTGGACGACAAGTACGTCACCGACTGGGTGCGCACCGTGCAGTGGGGCGGCGCGGGCGGCGGAGGGGTGTTCAGCCCCGAGGTCGACGACGAGGTGCTGGTCGGGTTCGAGCAGGGCAGCCTGGACCGCCCCTACGTGATCGGCGGCCTCTACAACGGCGTGGACAAGCCGTCGGCGCACGACCTGCCGCTGGTGGACGGCAGGCGCGGCAAGGTCAACCGCCGCTCGCTGGTCTCGCGCTCGGGCAACCGGCTGGAGCTGCTGGACGGCACGGCCCGCTCGGGCGTCCGGCTGGCCTCGGGCGACGAGCGGCTGGAGGTCGTGCTCGACGAGAAGCGCAACAAGATCGACCTGTTCGTGCGCGGGCCGCAGGGCAGGGGCGTGCTCAGCTCGGTGTCGCTGAGCCAGTCCGGCATCACCATCGACGCCGGCAGGGGCGTGCTCACGCTCAAGGGCACCCTCATCAAGCTCAACTGACAGGAGGACGCGACATGCCACCCGCTGCGCGACAAGGTGACAAGACGCTCCACGGCGGCGTCATCGGCCCACCGCTGAACCCGCTGTCGGCGGCCCGGGTGGCCACCGTGCTGATCCAGGGCAAACCCGCCGCGACGATCAACTGCGTGCACGTGTGCGCGGTGGTGCCGCACAACGTGGTGCCCAACATCATCCTGGTCACGCCCGCCATCGCGCGCCGGGGCGTGCTCATCGGCGGCCTGCCCGCCGCCACCGTCATGGACGAGACCAGCTGCAAGGCCAAGCTGGTGCCACTGCCGGGCACCGTGCTCATCGGGGGGCCGGTGTGAGCGTCGACTTCATCGGCCGCGGCTGGGGCTTCCCGCTGCGCACCGGCCCCACCGGCGGCATCGGCATGGTCGACCGCGACCGGGAGGTCCAGGAGGCCATCCGGCTCATCCTGGGCACCGCGCCCGGTGAGCGGCCGATGCGCCCGGAGTTCGGCTGCGGCATCCACGACCTGGTGTTCGCCTCCGCGGACGGTGCCACCGCCGGGCACGTGGCGCGCGAGGTGCGCGCCGCGCTGGACCGGTGGGAGCCGCGCATCGAGGTCACCGACGTGGTCGTGGCGTTCGACTCGGTCGACGTCGGCACCCTCTACATCGACGTCCGCTACACCCTCAAGACCACCAACGACCAGCGCAACCTGGTCTTCCCGTTCTACACGATCCCGTCGGAGGAAGGGGAGGCCGACTGATGGCGATACCCGCGCCCAACCTGGACGACCGGCGCTTCCAGCAGTTCGTGGACGAGGCCAAGCGCTACGTCCAGCAGAGCTGCCCGGAGTGGACGGACCACAACGTGTCCGACCCCGGCGTCACCCTCATCGAGACCTTCGCGCACATGGTCGACCAGCTCGTGTACCGGTTGAACCGGGTGCCGGAGAAGAACTACCTGGCGTTCCTGGACCTGCTGGGCGTGCGCCTGTTCCCGCCCTCGGCGGCCCGCGCGCGGGTGACGTTCTGGCTGTCCGCGCCGCAGGCGGAGACCGTGCCGCTGCCCGCGGGCACCGAGGTCGCGACGCCGGCCGCCGAGTCGGTCGAGCCCGCGGTGTTCGCGACCAGCCGCGAGCTGCCGATCGTGCCCTGCGAGCTGGCGCGGCTGGTCACCCGGTCCGCACCGGGCGAGCACGCCGACCGCACCCGCGACCTGGAGTCGGGCAAGGACGTGCCGTGCTTCCAGGCGACGCCCGCGGTCGGTGACGCGACCCTGTTCGGCCTGACCAACGCCGTGCCGGACTGCGTGGTCGTGCTGCGGCTGGAGAGCCGCGTCGAGGGCGTCGGCGTGGACCCCCGGCAGCCGCCGCTGGTGTGGGAGGCGTGGACCGGCGCGGACTGGGTCGCCTGCGAGGTCGACGAGGACGGCACCGGCGGGCTCAACCGGCCCGGCGAGGTCGTGCTGCACGTCCCGGGCGGGCACACCGCGTCCGTGGTCGCCGGCCACCGGGCGGGCTGGCTGCGCTGCCGGGTCACCGAGCCGGTGCCCGGCCAGCCGTTCTACGCCGAGTCGCCGACCGTCCGCGAGGCCGAGGCTTACACCATCGGCGGCACCACCACCGCCGAGCACGCCGAGACCGAGGTGGACGTGCCGCTGGGCGAGTCCGCCGGGGTGCCGGGCCAGCGGTTCACCGTGCCCGTGGCGCCGGTGCTGCTCGACGGTGACCCGGTGGTCGTGCAGGTCTCCGCGGGCGAGGGCTGGGAGGACTGGCGCGTGGTCGACGACTTCGGCGCGTCCGGCCCCGACGACCGGCACGTGGTGCTGGACGCCGCGAGCGGCGAGTTCCTGTTCCCGCCGGCGGTGCGCGAGGCGGACGGCACGCTGCGCCGCTACGGCGCCGTGCCGCCCAAGGGCGCGGTGCTGCGGGTGCCGCGCTACCGCACCGGCGGCGGCCGGGCGGGCAACGTGGCGCGCGGCGCCATCTCGGTGCTGCGCAGCTCCGTGCCGTACGTGTCGTCGGTGGAGAACCGCGAGGCCGCGACCGGCGGCGTGGACGCGGAGACGGTGGCCGAGGCCAAGCTGCGCGCCCCCAACCAGCTGCGCGTGCAGGACCGCGCGGTCACCGCCGAGGACCACGAGCTGATCGCCCGGCAGGCCGCGCCGTCGCTGGCCAGGGTGCGCTGCCTGCCGGTGGACGGCGAGGTGGGCGCGGCGCGGGTGCTGGTGGTGCCCGACGCGGTGGCCGACGAGGGCGACCGGCTGCGGTTCGAGCAGCTCGTGCCGGGCGAGGAGGTGCTGGCCGCGGTCGCCGAGAGGTTGGACGCGCGCCGCCTGCTCGGCACCCGCCTGGTCGTGGAGCCGCCGCGCTACCAGGGCATCACCGTGGTGGCCAGGCTGACCGCGGCCGACGCCAACCGGGTGCGCGAGGACGCGCTGGACGCGCTGTACCGGTACCTCAACCCGCTGCGCGGCGGCCCGGCGGGCGACGGCTGGGGGTTCGGCAGGCCGGTGCAGTTCGGCGAGGTGTTCTCGGTGCTCCAGGCGGTGCCCGGGGTGCTGCTGGTCGACGAGATCCGGATGTTCCCGGCCAACCCCATCACCGGGGCCCGCGGCGCGCCCGTGGACCGGTTGGAGGTCGCCCCCAACGCGCTGGTGTTCTCGCACCAGCACCAGGTCGCGGTGGGTGCCCCGTGAGCCGGGTGGCGGTGCCGGAGCTGCCCAGCAGGCACCCGCTGGGCGGGATGCTGCCCGCCCTGTACGCGGCGGACGACTTCGCGCAGCGGTTCACCTCGGGGTTGGACGCGGTGCTGTCGGTGGTGTTGTCCACTTTGGACAACCTGCCGGCGTACCTGGACCCGCTGCTGGCGCCGGAGGACTTCTTGGCGTGGCTGTCGTCGTGGGTGGCGGCCGACGTGGACCCGGCGTGGCCGGAGGGCCTGCGCCGGGCCCTGGTGCGGCGGGCCGTCGAGCTGCACCGCCGGCGCGGGACGGTGCGGGGGTTGGTGGAGCGGCTGGAGCTGGCGCTGGGGGTGCGGGCGGAGGTGGTCGACGGGGGCGGGGTGAGCTGGTCTGGGTCGCCCGACAGCCCGCTGCCCGGGGGCGGTGGTGACGTGGTCGTGGTGCGGGTGTGGTCGGGGGAGGTCGAGCGGGAGCGGGTCGAGCTGCTGGTCGAGGCGTTGTGCCCGGTGCACGTGAGGTGCGTGGTCGAGGTGCTGGACGGGCCGCCCGCGCGTGAAGGGGGATGACCGTGCGCACTTGTCCGCAGTGTGGTGCGTCCGTTCGGGATGACGATGACTTTTGCGGCAACTGCGGGACTTACCTGGGGTGGGCCGCGGCGGCGGGAGCGGGGAAGGGGGCTGGTGCGCGGACGGCCGATGCGCGGATCACGGATACCCCCGGCTCCAGCCCCGGCGCAGGCTCCAGCCCCGCCCTGGGGCAAAGCCCCGGCTCTGCCCCGGGCCAAAGCCCTGGCTCCGGTTCTGGCTCCGCCTCCGCCCTGGGTCAAAGTCCCGGCTCCGCCCCGGGCCAAAGCCCTGGCTCCGGTTCTGGCTCCGCCTCCGCCCTGGGCCAAAGCCCCGCCCCCACCCCGGGCCAAAGCCGCGGCTCCAGTTCTGGCCCAGCCCTCGGCCTCGGCCCGGCTCCCAGCACCGGCCCGGGCCCGGGCCGGGGTCAGAGCCAAGGCCCCGGCCCCGGCCCAGCCGCCGGCGCCGGCCTTGGCTCCAGCGCGGGCCGGGAGCCGGGCGGCGGCCTCGGGCCAGAGCCGGACTCCGGCCCGGACCCCGCTCTCGACACCGCCCCCACCCCGGCTCCCAACGCCGCCGCGGACCCCACCGCAGCCCCCGCCGCGGACCCAGACCCGGCCCCCCAAGTAAGGGCCACCACCCCACCGGGCCTGTGGGCGAGGTGGCGGGCCTGGGTCAGGTCCCGCTTCGGCAAGCCCGAGACCACCCCACCCCCGTCACCCACCCACCCCACGACCACCGGCAGCGGCGAGGCGGCAAAGGCCCGCTCCGCCGCCGGCTCGACCGCGGTGGTCGCCCCGGGCGCCTCGGAGGTCGTGCTGGGCCCGGTGCCACCCGGCCGCCCGGAGGCCAGGCGCCCGCTGCCCACCACCGCCGCCGACCTGAGCGTGGTCGGCCCGCCCTGCCCCAACTGCGGCACCACCAACCCGCCGGGCCGCCGGTTCTGCCGCCGCTGCGCCACCCCGCTGGCCCCCACCACCCCGGGCCCCGCCACCGCGCGCCCTCACCGGTTCCGCCGCCGCGGCGACACCTCCCGGTGGCTGCGCCGGCTGGCCGCGCTGCTCGTGGTCGTCGCGCTGGTGGTCGCGGGCATCCTGTTCCACCCGAAGGCCCTGGAGCTGTTCGAGGACCTGCGCGACCGCCTGGCCACCCCCGCGCCCGTCGCACCCGCGACCACCGCGGCCACCGCCGAGGCACCGGACCACCCCGCCGCCGCGGCCGCGGACGGGTTGTCGAACCGGTACTGGGGCGCGCCGGCCGTGGGCGACGCGGTGGAGTTCACCTTCGCCACCCCGGTGCGGCTGCTGTCGGTGATCGTGCACGCGGGCGCGTCGGCGCAGCCCGAGGAGTTCGCCGCCGAGGCCAGGCCGACGGCCCTGGACATGGTGGTGACCAGCGCCGACGGCACCACCCGCACGATCCCGATCACCTTGGCCGACCAGCCCGGGCCCCAGCGCACCGACACCGGCGTCAGCGACGTCGTGCGCGTGCGCCTCGTGGTCAAGGCGGCCGCGGGGCTGGGGCCCGGCAGGTACATCGCGCTCGGAGAGGTCGAGTTCTTCCGCCGCCCGTGACGCGTGGCGGCGTCGAGAGGGGAGTGCACGTGGACATCGCAGTGGTGACCGGCTCGGCCGGGCTGATCGGGGGCGCGGCCGTGCGGCGGTTCGCACCGTCGTTCGACCTGGTCGTCGGCATCGACAACGGGATGAGGCAGGAGTTCTTCGGCCCGGCCGGGTCGGTGGCCCGCGGCCTGGCCGAGGCCGAGCGCGTCCCCAACTACCGCCACCACCGGGTGGACGTGCGCGACCAGGGCGCGGTGGACGCGGTGCTGCGCACCTGGGGCCCGGACGTCCGACTGGTGGTGCACGCGGCCGGGCAGCCGAGCCGCGTGTGGGCCGAGGGGCAGCCGCTGACCGACTTCGGCGTCAACGCCCTGGGCGCGGTCACCGTGCTGGACTCGGTCCGGCGGCACTGCCGCGACGCGGTGTTCGCGCTGGTCTCCACGGCCAAGGTCTACGGGGACGTGCCCGACGCGCTGCCCCTGGTGGAGACCGCGACCCGGTGGGAGCTGGACCCGGCCCACCCGTTCCACGAGCACGGCGTGGACGAGTCGATCCGGCTGGACCGGGCCGACCGCACGTTCCTCGGGGTGTCGAAGCTGGCCGCCGACCTGGCCGCGCAGGAGCACGGCCGCCAGTTGGGCATGAAGGTCGGCGTGTTCCGGTGCGGCAGCGTCACCGGCACCGGGCAGGCGGGCGTGCAGGCGCACGGGTTCGTGTCGCACCTCGTGCGCACCGCCGTGCGCGGCGCGCCCTACCGGATCCTCGGGCACGGCGGCAAGCAGGTGCGCGACGTGCTGGACGCGCGCGACCTCGTGGAGGCCCTGTGGCACTTCTACCTGGCCCCGAAGCCCGGCGCGGTCTACCACCTGGGCGGCGGGCGGGCGCGCAGCGCGTCGGTGCTGGAGCTGATCGCCCGCTACGAGCACCTGACCGGCCGGGAGGTGGTGTTCGACTACTCGCCGCGGGCGCGGTTCGCCGACCCCCGGTGGTGGATCAGCGACACCCGCGCGTTCCGCCGCGACCACCCGGGCTGGTCGCCCGCCCACGACCTCGACGACGTCCTGCTGGCGCTGCACCGCCACTGGGGCGGCGTGGAGGTCGCTGCCTGATCGGGACGTTCCGGCGTGCGCGGCGGGCCGAAGTGTGGTCAACTACGGTCGGAGCCCTTGACCAGGCGATCTGCCTCGGTGTTGAGTGCTGGCCGACGCCGCCTCCCCGGACCTCTACACGCCTCCACGCGCCGTGGAGAGGTTTTGTAGACGGGTTTGAGAGCCCGTGAAGTCGCCCCTCCCAGACTCGGATTCGGGGAACCGGATCTGTGGGAGGCAGTGGTGGAACGAGTTCGGGTCGTGGTCCAGGCTACGGATCACCTGAGCATGGCCGGCCTGACCAGCTACCTCAGTTCGAAGGCCGAGGCGGTGCTCCTGGACTGGGAGCAGCGGGCGCGGGCGGACGTGGTCGTGGTGGCCGTCGACCGGATCGGCCCGGAGGTGCTCAACGCCCTGCGGCGCATCGCGGGGGAGATCGGGGCACCGGTGGTGCTGGTGCTCGACGAGGTCGGGGAGAAGGACGTGCTGGCCGCGGTGGAGTGCCGGGTGGTGGCCATCCTGCCCCGCTCCGCGGCGACCGGCGAACGGGTGCTGCGCAGCGTCCTGGCCGCCGCCTCGGGCGGTGGCGTGATGCCGCCGAGCCTGGTGGCGGAACTGCTCAAGCACGTGGAGCGGTTGCAGCGGGAGCTGGTGTCGCCGAACGCGGGCGTGCCCAAGCTGACCCCGCGCGAGGCGGACGTGCTGCGGTTGATGGCGGACGGTCTGGACACCGCCGAGATCGCCAGCCGGCTGTGCTACTCCGAGCGCACGATCAAGAACGTCTTCTACGGGTTGACCACCCGGCTCAACCTGCGCAACCGGCCGCACGCGGTCGCGTACGCCCTGAGGAAGGGGATGATCTGACGTGGACGAGACAGCGGTGGCCGCCCGGGACCGCGCCCGGTTGAGGCGCGTGGTCGACCTGGCGCGGCGCGGGTTGCGCGGTCGGGCGGGGGCGGTCGGTCGCCGGTCGGAGTCGGGCTGGGTGATGTCGGCCGACGGTGTGATCGGCGCGCCCGGCGCGGGCGAGGAGTAGTGCCCGGTGGCCGTCCGGGGACGGGACGGCGGCCGGGGTGCGAGCGGTGATGTCGGGCCGGTAGTGAAGTCGGTGGCGAACGTGGGTTCGGTGGGCGCTGTGGTCGTCGGTGCTGGGGGTACCGGCGAGGGCGACCGGGACAGCCGGGCCGTGGGCGAGGCGTTCGAGTACCGGCCGGCCAGGGGGGCCACCCCGCCCGACCCGCTCAAGCCACCCGCGTTCCGGACCGCTCGGGCCACCTGAGGTTCGGACCGCTTCGAACACCCGGGTTTCCACTCGCTCGGACCAGCGGGGGTTTCGACCGCCGCGCGTGCCGCTCCGCCGGAACAGCCGGGGTCATCCCGCCGCGCGTGCCGCTCCGCCGGAACAGCCGGGGTCATCCCGCCGCGCGTGCCGCTCCGCCGGAACAGCCGGGGTCATCCCGCCGCGCGTGCCGCTCCGCCGGAACAACCGGGGTCATCCCGCCGCGCGTGCCGCTCCGCCGGAACAACCGGGGTCACCCCACCGCGCGTGCCGCTCCGCTCGACCACTCCGAGCTCTCAAGCCACCTGGCAGTACCGCGTCCCGACCCGCCGCGCGTCCCACGCCGCGCCGAGGCCCCGGTAGACCGCCAACGCCTCCCGCGCCGCCACGTCGGCCGCGCCGCACTCACCCCTCCCGGTCAGCAGCGCGACGGCGTCCTCCAACGCCTCCGCCAGCTCCACGGGCCTGCCGACCTCCCGGTACCGCGCCGCCGCGTCGAGCACCGGTCCCGGGTCGCGCTCCACCAGCCCCCGGCACCGCAGCGCCGCCGCGCCCGCCCCGGCGGGCACCCGTTCCCGCCGCGCCTCCGCCTCGGCCAGCCCGACCGCGCGCCCCACCACGTCCTCGTCGCCCACCAGCAGCGCCAACCGCGTCAACGCGGGCAGCCACCGGTGACCGGGCACCACCGGGTCGGGCGCGAGCACCCGGCCCAGCGCGGCGAGCGCCTCCGGCAGCCGCCCGGCGCGTTCGGCCAGCACGGCCTCGGCCGCGGCGAGGAAGTCGGACGGCCCGGTCGCGGCGCGGACGTGCCGCAGCGCCACCTCCACCCGGTCCTGGCGGGCCGCGACGAGCGCGGCGACGTCGTGCGCGGGCGGTGTCGGCCCGCGGTCGCGCGGCCAAGCGGACGGCACCTGCTCCCGGTGGGCGCCCACCCGGTCGAGCACGGCCGCCCACCGACCCCGCCAGTAGTCCTGCGCCGCGGCGGCCGGGTGGGGTCCCGCCAGGCGCAGCAGGCCGTCGGCCTCGTCCAGGCGGTCGAGGTGCTGGAGCGTGGTCACCCGGTCGCCCACCAGGTCCGCCTGCACCTCGGGGCCGACCGCCGTGGTCAGGGCCTGCTCGACCTGCCACAGGGCCCGGCGGTGGTCGCGGCGCGCGGTGGCCGCCCGCCACAGGCCGCGCCGGGCCTGCGCCCTGGCGAAGTCGTCGCGCACCTCCTCCGCCCGCCGCAGCGCGTCCCGCCCGGCCTCCTCGGCCTCGTCCCCGCTCAGCACGGTCGCCGACAACGCCGCCAGCCGCGCCCGCCACACCGGGGGCGTGCCGCCGTCCGCGACCGCCGCCCGCAGCACCTCCGCGGCCTCGGCCGCGCGGCCCCCCTGGTGGTAGGTGGCCGCGAGGACCCAGCGCAGCTCCGCCACCGGTTCGGGGTCGTCGACCCGGGCCAGCGCGTACCGGGCGTCGGCCTCGGCCGGGCGACCGAGCCGGAACACCAGGCGGGCCAGGCGGGCGGCGAGCCGCGCCCGGTCGTCCGCGGGCAGGTCCGGCTGCCCGATCGCGGTCCGCAGCAGCGCCACCGCCAGGTCGGGTTCGCGCACCGCGACGCCCTCGGCGTTGGCCACCAGCCAGTCCACCACCCACGGCCCGGGCGAGGCCGGCCCGGCGGCGAGCTGCCGCGCCACCAGCTCGACCGGCGACCCCGCCGCGGCCAGGGACCGGGCGGCCTGCCGGTGCAGCGCGGCCCGCACCGCGGCCGGGATGCCGTGGTAGAGGGCCTGGTGCACCAGCGGGTGCCGGAAGGCGAACTCGGCGCCGTCCTCGACCAGCACCCCGGCGGCCGTCGCCTCCTCCACGGCCACCACCAGCTCCGACACCGGGCGACCCGCCACCACCGCCGCGTCACCGGGCGCGAACCCGCCGCCCAGCAGCGCCGCCCGGCGCAGCAGGTCCAGCGTCTCCGCGGACAGGAACGCCAACCGCCTGCTCAGCGCGGTCACCAGCGACGGCAGCACGTCGCCGTCGGTCAGGTCGGCCTCGGCCACGCCGTCGCGGAACTCGACGGCGTTCTCGCGCAGCAGCGCGTCGACCACTTCCCGGACGTAGAGCGGGTTGCCGCCCGCGCACTCGCTCACGCTGACCAGGCTCGCCCCCGGCACGGCGCCCACCAGCTCGGTCACCAGCGCGCTGACCTCGTGCTCCACCAGCGGCCCCAGCGACACCAGGGTCCCGGCCTCCACGACCGCGCGCCGCACCCGCGTCAGGTCCAACCGGTGCGGCACCGGGCACGCCGCCGCGACCAGCAGCAGCGGCAGGCGGTGCGACAGGCGCAGCAGGCGGTGCCACAGCAGCACGCTCGCCTCGTCGGCCCAGTGGAAGTCGTCCAGCGCGAGGACCAGCGGAGCCTCCGCGCACAGCTCGAAGACCAGCTCCAGCAGCTCGTCGATGGCCGCGAGCACGGGGTCGAGGGCGGTGGGGGAGTCGGCGGGGACCGCCAGCGCCCGGGCCGGGCCGACGCGGCGCTGGTCGGGCGAGGACAGCGACACGTCGAGGGCGTCGAACACCACCTGGAGGGGGAAGCGCCCGCCCAGCTCGTCGGCCGACGCCCGGGCGACGCGGCAGCCCGCGGCCTCGGCGCCTTCGAGGCCGGCGGCCAGCAGCGTCGACTTGCCGATGCCGGGCTCGCCCTCCAGCCACACGCTGCCGCCCTGACCGCCGGCCAGCTCGCGCACGGCGTCGCGCAGCAGGGCGAGTTCTTCGCGCCGGCCGACGAAGGCCATCGCGGCGGTGGGGAAGTCGGGTGGTGCGGTGAACTGCGGCTGGTCGGTGGGTGCGAGGTGGTCGCTGGGTGCGGGGTGGTCGGTGGGCGCGGCGTGGTCGGTGGGTGCGAGCCGGTCGGTGGGCCTGGGGTGGTCGGTGGGCCTGGGGTGGTCGGTGGAGGCGAATCGGTCGGTAGGCGCGGACTGGCTGGTGGGCGCGGGTCGGGCGGTGGACGGGGGTCGGGCGTTGAACCCGGGTGCCGCATCGACCCCGGGCCTGCCCCCGGACCGGGGCGTCGCGTTGGCCCAAGGCGCCCCGTTGGCCCAGGGCGACCCGTTCGCGGACCCGGCAGGCGTGGTCGGCTCCCCGGCCAGCACCCGGCGGTGGACCTCGCGCAGCACGTGACCGGGCTCGATGCCCAATTCGGTCGCCAGCACGTGCCGGGCGTCGCGGAACACCTCCAACGCCTCGGCCTGCCGACCCGCCTGGTGCAGCGCGGTCATCAGCAGCGCCCGCAACCCCTCCCGCAACGGGTGCTCGACCACCAGCCCAGCCAGCTCGGCCACCACGTCGGCGTACCCGCCCAGCGCCAACGCCAGCTCGGCCCGCCGCTCCACGGCCACCAGCCGCAACTCGTGCAACCGCGCCCGCTGCGCCTCGGCGAACGGCCCCGGCACCCCCGCCAGCGCCTCACCGGCCCACAGCGCCAGCGCCGCGTCCAACTCCTCCACCGCACGCGCCGGATCGCGCCGCGCCAACACCTCGGCCCGCTCGCGGTGGGCGTCGAAGCGGTGGACGTCGAGGGAGTCGGGGTCCAGCCGGAGCGCGTAACCGGCCCCGGTGGAGACCAGCAGCCCCCCGGCGGCCCGCTTCGACCGCCCCGGCTCCAGCACCTGCCGCAGGCCGGAGACGTAGGTGTAGAGGCTCGCCCCGGCGCTCGCGGGCGGTGCGTCGCCCCACACGCCGTCGACCAGCTCGTCCCGGGAGACCGCCTCGTTGGCGCGCAAAGCCAGGAGCGTGAACACCGCACGGCGGCGCGCGGTGCCGATGTCGACCTCGACGCCGTCCCGCCACACCCGCACCGGGCCGAGCAGCCGGACCACCGGCGAAGCGACGGTGCTCGTCGACATCGAGACACCCCTCATGTGGTAACCGAATCCGAACGGCGTGCTTTGGCCCTCGGTATTCGGTCACGCTATCACGGTATCCATACCCTGAGAATGCTCATAAAACGCCGGGTGGTCCGGTGTTTTTGCTGGTCGGGTAAAAGCTAACACTGATCGGTCCAGGTCCGGCGGGGGTTGGAGGGGGCGCGAAAAAGTTTCGTTAATTCCCCCTGGAGGGGAATCGGTAGGACGACCGGGTGACGCGGTGCGAGTGTTGCTCGCGAATGTAAAACAAATAGCCGGGGCCTGCGCCTGCCGCAGGAATGCGGGATTCCGGGCCGTCGACCCGGCAGGACCACCTTCACCGACCCCGCCTCTGGTCGGCCCGCTCTGGCCCCGCCCAACCCCCGCTCGCCTTCACCCAGTCCCAGCCCAGCCCCGCCCAACTAAACCCAGCCCAGCCTGGCTCAGCCCGACTCAACCCATCCCAACTCGGCCTCGCCCAGCCCGGCCTCGCCCAGCCACCTGGCCCAGTCCAGCCCAGCCCGGCCCCGCCCCGCCCCGCCCCGCCAGCCCAGCCCCGCCCCGCCAGCCCAGCCCCGCCCCGCCAGCCCAGCCCGGCCCCGCCCCGCCAGCCCGGCCCCGCCCCGGCGGCCTGGCCCCGCTCGGCCCGGCCTGCCTTGCCCACCTGCCTTGCCCGCCCGCCTCGTCCGGCCCTGCCCCGACCTCGCTCACCCCCGCCCCACCCAGCCCCCCACAAACCCCGACCGCCTCCGCCCCCAGTCGTCACCCGGGGAGCGAAGGCGGTCAGCCAGGTTCCCCAGGTCAGGGCGCCGTGCGGTAGCTCTCCGTGTAGTACTCCCCCAACCGGGCCCGGAACTCGTCGGCGTCGAAGTCCGCGTCGTACTCGGGAGCGTTCTTCACCTGCTCCCGCGTCCGGTCGACGTGCACCCTCCGCTCCCCGTGGTCGATCCCGGCCACCGCCCCCACCGGTAGCACCACCTGGTGGCTGGTCAACCACGTCCCGGTGTCCACCAGCAGGCAGTCGGCGGGCACCCGGGCGTTGGCGTCGTCCACCTTCCCGATCCGCCCGTCGACCGCCTCCACCTCGTACCCGACCAACCCCACGTCGGGCCGGTCGTGGTCCACGACGGCCTCGTTGCGGTTGTCGAACAACGCCACCGCGTCGCGCCACATCCACGGGGCGAACGGGAACGGGTGCGGCTGCATCGCAGTCATGGTCGTCCTCCTCTGTCAGCGACAGCGGGGGAGTACCCATTCGAGTGACGACTATGAGGTCCAGCGCCACACGGAGGGTGGCCGACCGCCCTTGGGCAGCGCCGCCGCGTGCTGGGCCGTCCGCGCCAGCCCCGGCAGGCGCTCCATGATCCGCCCCAGGTTGGCCGGGTACGGCCGGTCGCCGGTCAGGGACTCGGTGACGTCCAGGGCCTGCGCGGTGGTGAACTCTCGCCCGAGCAGCCCCGCGGTGAACGCCACGTCGCGCCACAGCCGGTCGGCCAGCAGCGGCCGGCAGTCGGCCACGATGCGGTCGTGGTCGAACGCCAGCGGCGGCACGTCGGCCAGCGGGGGCCACGTCGCGGCACCGCCGGCCAGCCGGGCCGGGTCGACGGTGGCCCACAGGGCGATCGACAGGGTCGGGCCGCGCGGGTCGCGGGACGGCTCGTCGAACGTGGTGAGCTGCCCGGACGCGGTGATCGCCTCCTCCGGCGCGCCGAGCTTGTCGCGCACGGCGCGCCGGGCGGCCTCCCGCAACCGCTCGCCCTTGCCCAGCAGCACGCCGGGCAGGGCGAGCGCGCCCGCGAACGGCTCGAAGGCGCGCGGTGCGACGCCGAGCAGCACGGTGCGCGCGGTCGGGTCGAAGCGCAGGGTCAGCACGTCCACCGACACCGGGGTCGACTCGATCATGCCCCGATTGTCGCGCAGGTCCGGACCGCGCGGTCGGGGCCGTGCCCGGTAGCCAGGACCGCGTGGTCCGCGCGGTCGGGGCCGTACCCCGTCACCAGCACCGGGTGGCGCCGGGCGAACCAGTCCAGCGGGTCCGGCATGTCTTCGGGCGGCGCGCCACGAGACGTCACCACCTTCAGCCCGGTCGCGTCGAGGTGTGTCACCGCCAGCCCGTCGACCCCGCCGCACAGCGCCACGGCGCGCTCCAGCAGCACCGCGTCCAGGTGCCCGGCCCGCCACGCGCCCTGGTAGCGGCCGGTGGCGTTGTGCCGCTCCGGGAACCGGGCGGCCACCGCCGGGTCCTCGGTGGGCAGCGGCCCGGCGCCGTGCCGGGTCTGGTAGGTCCGGGTCACGCCCAGCACGGTCGCCGGGCGGCCGCGCAGCAGCTCGCGCGCGTTGGCCGGGGTGGTGGTGGACCACGTGGTGTGCGGGTGGAAGCCGTGGTGCTGGTCGAGCCACACGCCCTGCGCGCCCTCGAACACCAGGCGCCCGCGCCCGGCCAGCCTGCCCACCTCGTCGCCGCGGGTGATCCGGACCGCGTCGGCGAAGTCGCGGTAGAGCGAGACCAGCTCGGCCACCGACGTGCCCGCGCCGATCAGCGGCTCGTAGAACCGGGCCAGCGCGTCGAGCTTGCGGCGCAGCGCCGCGGGGTCCGCGCAGTCGCCGACCCGCGGCGCCGCGCCCGGCGTGCCGACGACCTCCTGGTGCTCCACGACGTCACCCGGCCGGGCGCCCGCCAGCAGCGAGTACCACACCGTCTCGCCGATGCCCTTGCCGCACGAGCCGTGCCGGGCGTCGCCGCGGGCGTCCTCCCGGGCGCGGTTGGCCCGCACGTGCAGCGGGGTGGTCAGCAGCGCGCCCGCGTCGACCGACAGCAGCCCCAGCGGGTCGCGCACGCCCAGCGCGGCCAGCTCCCGCGACTCGGCGGCCAGGGCGATCGGCTCGACCAGCACGTGCCGCGACAGGTGGGTCGGCACGCCCGCGAGCGTGCCGGACCCGAACTGGCTGAACGTGTGGTGCCGACCGCCCGCGACCACGTTGTGCGCGGCCTGCGCGCCGCCGTTGAAGCGGACGACCGACGCCACCGGCGGGCCGTCGTGGCACAGCGCGTCGACCACCGACCCCTTGCCCTCGTCGCCGAACCCGAGGCCGACGACGATCACGTGCCCGTTCACCGCAGCGTCACGTCGTCGGGGCCGTCGAGCGCCGGGGGAGCCGCCGACTTCGCCAGGGTGCCCGCGCCGACGCCCACCAGCGCCTTGCCGACCGACTCGCTCTCCGCGGCCGACCCGACCTCGGCCAGGTCCACCATCGCCTGGTCCAGGTCGACCACGCGCTCCTCCAGGCCGATGGTCGCGGCGATCAGCTCGCACACCGCGCCCGGGTCGTCGAGCTTGAGGAAGCGCTGGCCCAGGATGCCGCGCCAGTGGTCCGCGATCTCGGGGTCGTTGTAGTACGCCGACTGGTTGGGCAGCACGAAGTGCACGTGCCAGCGGCGCTCCAGCTCCCGGTAGACCGACACGGGGTCGATGTCCTGCCGGACGTCGTCGCCGATGACCCGCCGGACGTGCTTCGCCTCCAGCCGCGGCTTGTTCAGCTCGTCGCCGATGAGGAACAGGTAGCCCTTGCGGCCGCGCTTCCGCCACGCGTCGGTGACCACGTGCCGGGCGACGAAGTAGGCGGCCAGCTCGTAGGACTCGCTCTTCTGCCCGCCGCCGTTGCCCTCCAGGAAGATGGTGCGCAGCTGCTCGTCCATCCGGTTGTCCGACTCGAACTGCCCGACCTGGAGCGGCACGCGGTCGCTGTCGGCGTCACCGATGCCGCCGAACATCAGCTGCGGGTCGGCGAGGTAGCCCTTGCGCTGGATCAGGCCGTGCAGCTTGCCGAGCTTGCGCTGCATGACCTTGGGCACCGAGCCCATCGAGCCGGTCACGTCGAACAGCACCGCGATCGGGGTGGAGTCGGCGTGCTCGGCCGAGTCGCGGCACTCGCGCGCCACCACGCCCTTCGGGTCCATCGAGGGGTCGGCCCGCCACTCGTGCCGGGGCCGGTTGCGGACCGCGGCGGTGTAGCCGAAGTCGTCGATGCCCTTCGCGGCGCGGAAGGTCCGGGCCGCCGCGTAGGCGTTGTCGTCCCACTTGCCGTGTCCCATGGTCAGGCTCCCGTCGGTAGGGCGAACGGGCGGAAGGTCCGCTCGCCGTAGAGGTCTTCGATCAGGTCGTCGTACTCGGTGAGCAGGTCGACGGCGTCCGGTCGCCGCTCGGGGTCGTCCTGCGTGCACCAGCGGGCGAAGGTGCGCTGGCGGGTCTCGTCGTCGGCCAGCACCTCCAGCATCAGCGCGTGCGCCATGTGGACGTCGGTCGCCGCGGTGACCGGTCGTCCGCCGTGGACCTCCGGCGGGTAGGCGATGGCCTTGCTGGTGGCCTGCGGCAGCTGCCCGTCCTCCACGGCGAAGGACCAGCCGGCCAGCACGACGCCGTGCTGCTCCGGGTGCACCAGGACGTTCTCGGCGACGATCGCGCCGTGCACCAGGCCGGCCCGGTGCGCGCCCGCGATCGCCCGCAGCAGCCTGCGGTGCATCCACGCCCAGTCGCGCCCGTCCAGGCCGCGCGGGAACGCCCGCCGCACGTCCGCCAGCGTCACGAACCCGTCCACCAGGGGTTCGAGCACGGTGAACGCGCGCTCGCCGCGGGCCACCTCGCCGGAGCGGTCGACCAGGCGCGGGTAGTAGGGGCGCAGCCAGCGGTGCGCGCGGGTGAAGCGGTCGAGGGCGTCCAGGGCGGCCCACTCGCCGTGCAGCAGCGGGTTGAGCGCCGGGTTGCGCACCACCTTGACCACGTGCGGGCCGTCGGTGCGGTAGACGTTCGCGACGCTGCCCACCGCGTGGAGGTCGGTGACCCGGTAGGCCGCCCGGGGCGTGCGCAGCTCGACGGACGTGCCGCGCCGCCACTCGTCGTGCAGGCGGGTCAGCTCGGCCGAGGCGGCGTGCGCCCTGGTGTCCGCCGGGCCCACCCGGTCCGGGTGCAGCACCGCGGCCAGCGCCCGGTACCGCCGCCGGACCTCGTGCCGCCGGGCGGGGTCGACCGGGCCGAACAGGTCGGCCGCCGAGCGTGCCCGCTCGACGAGGTCGAGGGCTTCCTGCCTGGTGAACATGGTTTGAGTCTATATGACTCAAACCGGCGGGCGGGAAGGGGTTTTCCTGTGGCCCGGGTCACGTGCCCCGGGTGTGCCTCCCGCGCCCTTCGGCTCCTCGGGGGCGGCGGAGCGCAGCCGGACTCGCGCCCGCCCTGCCTCGCGCCTGCCCTGCCCTGCGCCGCCCACCTCTGCGTCGCACCCGGCCCGTGCTGCGGTTTGTCACCATTTGTGACCGTTTGTCGAGCCGTGGGCACGGGTACGCGAGGTGCGTGAACAACGCGCTGGACATCTCCGAGAGGTTCCCCGACCTCAACGTCAACGACCTGGTGGTGGACTACGAGGACGGCGACGACCCGGTGCTGCGCCGCCCGGACGGCTCGCTCGTGGACACCTGGCGCGAGAACTACCCGTACCCGGAGCGGATGACGCGCGAGGAGTACGACCTGTCCAAGCGCCTCCTCCAGATCGAGCTGCTGAAGCTCCAGTACTGGATCAAGGACACCGGCGGCCGGATGGTCATCGTGTTCGAGGGCCGGGACGCGGCGGGCAAGGGCGGCACGATCAAGCGTTTCACCGAGCACCTGAACCCGCGCGGCGCGCGGGTGGTGGCGCTGGGCAAGCCGACCGACCGCGAGCAGGGCGAGTGGTACTTCCAGCGGTACGTCAACCACCTGCCCACGGCCGGGGAGGTCGTGCTGTTCGACCGGTCCTGGTACAACCGCGCCGGCGTCGAGCGGGTCATGGGGTACTGCACCGACGAGCAGTACGAGCGGTTCATGCGGCAGGCGCCGACGTTCGAGAAGATGCTGGTGGACGACGGCATCCTGCTGGTCAAGCTGTGGTTCTCGGTGTCGCGGGCCGAGCAGCGGACGCGGTTCCTCATCCGGCAGGTCGACCCGGTCCGGCAGTGGAAGCTGAGCCCGAACGACATCAAGTCGCTGGACCGGTGGGACGCCTACACCGAGGCGAAGGTGGCGATGTTCCGGGCGACCGACACCGAGGCCGCGCCGTGGACGGTGGTCAAGAGCAACGACAAGAAGCGGGCCCGGATCGAGGCGATGCGCAGCGTGCTGGCCCGCGTCGACTACGCCGAGAAGGACCTGGAGGTCGTCGGCGAGCCCGACTCGAAGGTGGTCGGCCCGGCCGCGACGCTGCTGGAGGAGGGGGAGGACGAGTCCTCGCTCAGCCCAACACCCCTCGCGCCCGCCGACGACCCCGACCACGGGCCGGGTGTGCACCCCTGACCGCGGGCCGGACGCGCACCCCCGAACCGATCCGCACGCCCGCGCCGCACTCCGCCCCACCTCGCTGCGCCCCACCCCACCCCACTCCGCCTTGCCCCCGGCTCGCCACACCCCACCCCACTCCGCCCGTCCCCGGCTCGCCCCGCCGCGCCTCCCACCGGCCCTGCCCCACGCCGCCGCCCTGCCCCGCCCAGCCCCACCTCCAGCCCTCTCGCCCTCCCCTCACGCCCTGAACATCCACCCAACCCCGCAGCGACCAAGCGCAGCAGAGCTGTCGGGGTGAGCCCGGCCGGCTAGGCTGTCAACGAGAGCACCGCCGCTACCCACCTCAACAGTCCACATCGGACACGACCACGCGAAGGACACCGATGCCGCAGGAGCCCAAGTGGTGGCAGTCCGCCGTCGTCTACCAGATCTACCCGCGCAGCTTCGCGGATTCCGACGGCGACGGGATCGGTGACCTCAACGGCATCACCGCACGCCTGGACCACCTGGAACAACTCGGCGTCGACGTCATCTGGCTCTCCCCGGTCTACGCCTCGCCCCAGGCGGACAACGGCTACGACATCTCCGACTACCAGGCGATCGACCCCGCGTTCGGCACCCTCGCCGACTTCGACGCCCTGCTGGCCCAGGTGCACGCCCGGGGCATGAAGCTGGTCATGGACCTGGTGGTCAACCACACCTCCGACCAGCACGCCTGGTTCCGGGAGTCCCGCTCCTCCACGGCCTCCCCGAAGCGCGACTGGTACTGGTGGCGCCCGCCGAGGGAGGGCTTCGCCGCCGGTGAGCCGGGCGCGGAGCCGACGAACTGGGAATCGTTCTTCTCCGGCCCGGCCTGGACGCTCGACGAGACCACGGGTGAGTACTACCTGCACCTGTTCGACCGCCGCCAACCGGACCTCAACTGGGAGAACCCCGAGGTCAGGCAGGCCGTCTACGAGATGATGCGGTGGTGGCTGGACCGGGGCGTCGACGGGTTCCGGATGGA
The DNA here is from genome assembly GCF_009498035.1 of Saccharothrix syringae. Lineage (NCBI taxonomy): Bacteria > Bacillati > Actinomycetota > Actinomycetes > Pseudonocardiales > Pseudonocardiaceae > Saccharothrix > Saccharothrix syringae. The sequence goes on along the minus strand of NZ_CP034550.1, from coordinate 7,560,361 downwards.
CGTGATCAACCTGATCGCCAAGGACCCGGCCCTGCCCGACGGCGCGATCACCGGCACCGGTGGCCTGGGCGACGGCTACCCGCACTACGGCACCCGCCCGCGCGTGCACGACTTCCTCCAGGAGATGCACCGCGAGGTGTTCGACGGGCGCGACGGCCTGCTCACCGTCGGCGAGATGCCCGGCGTGACGTGGGAGCAGGCGAGGCTGTTCACCGACCCGGCCCGCCGCGAGGTGGACATGGTGTTCCAGTTCGAGCACGTCTCCCTCGACCACGGCCCCGGCGGCAAGTTCGACCCCCGGCCGCTGGACCTGCGCGCCCTCAAGGCATCGCTGGGCCGCTGGCAGACCGCGCTGGCCGAGGTCGGCTGGAACAGCCTCTACTGGAACAACCACGACCAGCCGCGCGTGGTCTCCCGCTACGGCGACGACGGCGAGTGGTGGCGCGAGTCGGCCACCGCCCTGGGCACCGTGCTGCACCTGCACCGCGGCACGCCCTACGTCTACCAGGGCGAGGAGCTGGGCATGACCAACGCGCCCTTCGCCTCCGTCGACGACCTGCGGGACGTCGAATCCCTCAACCACTACCGCGAGGCCGTCACCGGCGGCGCCGACCCCGAGGTGGTCCTGGCCGGCCTGCGCGCCATGGGCCGCGACAACGCCCGGACGCCCGTGCAGTGGGACGCGGGCCCGCACGCCGGCTTCACCACCGGGCAGCCGTGGCTGCCGGTCAACCCCAACCACACCTGGCTCAACGCCGCGGCCCAGCGCGACGACCCGCGCTCGGTGTTCCACCACTACCGGCGGCTGGTCGAGCTGCGCCACACCCGGCCCGTGGTGGCGCGCGGCGACTTCCGGATGCTGCTCGCCGACCACCCGCGCCTGTACTGCTACGAGCGCACCCTGGACGACGCCCGGCTGCTCGTGCTGGCCAACCTGGGTGCCGGCGAGGAGGTCGTCGACCTGGAACCGGGGTGGGCCGCCGACCACGTCGTGCTGGCCAACACCGAGCGGGTGCGGGTGGCGGACGGGCGGGCGCTGCTGGGGCCGTGGGAGGCGCTGGTGCTGGAGCGGTAGGCCGGCGCAAACCCGTTCGCCCCGCCCACCCCCACCGGTCCACGATCGCCGGATCGTTGCCGACGTGGAGGTAAGACCGGTGCCGGGTGGGGATGTCGGGCTGGAGCTCGGCCTGCGGGTGGCCAGGGCGCTCAAGGCGGCGCTGGACGTGGGGATCACCCAGGTCGAGGCGCTGATCCGACCCTCCGCGCCCGGTCGCGGCGCCGACTACCGGTGCAACGTCGCCATGGGCTCGGCCAAGCGGCTCGGCCGCGCGCCGCGCGAGGTGGCCGGACCGGGGTTCGTCAACTTCACCCTGCGGCGCGCCTGGCTGGAGGAGCGCACCGCGGCACTGCTCGACGACCCGCGGCTGGGCGTGCCGACCACCGACGCCCCGCGCCGGTTCGCGGTGAACTACGGCGGCCCGAACGTGGCCAAGGAGATGCATGTCGGCCACCTGCGGTCGTCGATCATCGGTGACGCGGTGGTGCGGCTGCTGGAGTTCCAGGGCCACGAGGTGCTGCGGCACAACCACCTCGGCGACTGGGGCACGCCCTTCGGGATGCCCTGTCAAGCACGCGAACGTGGGACCCGTCCCACCTCCAGAGTGGAAGTTGGGAGTCACGAGCGCAACCTAGCAGCGGTGACGCGGGCCCGTACACCGGGGACGCGTCCCACACACGTCACCCGGCACGGTCACTGATCCTCACGCCGTTTGGCGGAGTCGGGTTACTGGAGTTCAGGCTACTGGAGCGATCCTGGCGTGTCGGAGTTCGTACTCGATCGGTGTGAGCATGCCGAGTGCGGTGTGGCGTCGACGGCGGTTGTCGACGACAGAAGCCCGGATTCCTTGGCACACTTGGTGAAAGTCCATGACGTGAACTGGACTCCGTGGTCGTAGTGGATCACCGTGTCCGACAGCGGAGACCGGTTCGAGATGGCCATGCCGAGCGCGTTGGTGGCCAGGGCGGCGGTCTGGCTGGAGTCGATCGGCCACCCGACGACGCGGCGGGAGTGCACGTCGAGCACGACCGCGCAGTACACCTTTCCTTCACGGGTGGGGTGTTCGGTGATGTCGGTGACCCACAGCCGGCCCGGCGCGGCGCGGGCGAAGTCGCGGTCGACCAGGTCCGCCGCGGTGGGCGTGTCGTGTTTCGGGCGTGGCCGACGTCGGTTGGGCAGCCCTTTGATTGGCGTTGCGGCGCATGAGAAGCGCGACGGTGTTGTGCCCGACGGTGATCCCGCGGCGAGGGAGCGCGGCCTCGCCAGTCGTAGTAGCCGGATTCCGACACTCCGAGCACGCGGCAGGCGAGTTGGATCGACCGACGCGCGGCGACCAACTCGGCGTTGTCGGTGCTGGTGGTACCGGGCACCTGGCCGGTGTCGACGAGCTCCTGGCGGCGCCAGGCGTAGGTGGTCTGGTCGCTGATGTCGAGGTCCGCCGCGACCTGGGCGACACGGCGGCCGGACGCGACCAGGTCGAGCACTTTGCGTCGGAACTCGGGTGGGTACCGCTTGGGCATCGTGGGCTGTGCTCCGGGCTACCGCGGAACCCCAGGTATGCACCGGGCACCACAACCGGTAGCACGAGGCAGCCATGGTGGCGGAACCACTGCCGATTCACCGCCCCGAAAAGCCACACGCGACGGTCCGTCCTCGGTGGGCACCCCTTGGCGATCGGGGTCCGGAACGCGCGCCCCGCGTCACGACGGACCGGGCGCCCGTCACCGCCGTCGTCCGCCGCCACCCAGGACCCCCGGGAACAGCCGGGCGGACCGCAGCCGACGAGCGCGCGACGACAGCACTTCGACCGGCACGGCGTCGATCAGGATTTCGGTCGGATGGATCTGAGTACGACAGTTTGGTATCAGCCCTACCGGCTTCGGTGGCCATGTGGTTTCGTCCCCGCATGTCAATCGTGGAGACCCGCCACCGCCTGCCAGTCCGCAAACTCGTCGCAGCATCGATCGGCAATGCAATCGAATGGTACGACTGGACCATCTACACCACGTTCAGCATCTACTTCGCGACTCAGATCTTCCCCAAGGACAACCCCCAGCTGGCTTTGATCAACACGTTAGCCACCTACGCGCTCGCGTTCTTCTTCCGCCCGCTGGGCGGGTACCTGCTGGGCAGGTTCGCCGACCTGCGCGGCCGGCGGGCGGCGATGCTGCTGACCATCATCCTGATGGCCGCCGGTTCGGTGGTCATCGGACTGCTGCCCACCTACGCCGCCGTCGGGTGGCTGGCTCCGATCCTGTTGCTGCTCGCCCGGGTGGCGCAGGGCCTGTCGGTGGGCGGTGAGGTGTCCAACGCGTCGGCATACCTGGCGGAGATCGCGCCGCCGGAGCGACGCGGCCGGTACTCGTCGTTCTTCTACGCCTCCACCGGTGTGTCGGTGCTGACGGCGTCGTTGCTCGGGTTCGTCATGGCGCGCACGCTCGACCCGGCACAGCTCGCGACGTGGGCGTGGCGCGTGCCCTTCCTGATCGGCGGGGCGCTCGGCCTGGTGGGTCTCTGGCTGAGGCGGAGCCTGGAGGAGACCGAGCAGTTCGAGCAGAACAAGGTGAAGGCCCGGCAGGTCCGCAACCCGCTGCTGATCACCCTGCGCGAGCACCCGAAGGCCGTCGGGCGGCTCGTGGGTTTCACCATGCTGTCGACGCTGTGCTACTACACCTTCTTCAGCGCACTGACGCCGTTCGCGGTGTCCAAGCGGGGCGCTGACCCGGTGGACGTGTTCCTGGCGGTGTCCATCGCGACGGTCATGTTCATCGCCCTCCAGTACCCGGTGGGCGCGCTGGCCGACCGGATCGGCCGCAAGCCGCAGTTGCTCGTCTGGTCGGCCGCGACGGCGGTGCTCGTGGTGCCGCTGTCCACGCTGATCGGCCCGAACATCGGCAAGCTGCTCGTCGTGTTCTGCGTGGGCGCGGGCCTTTACACGGCCATGACGTCCATCGCGCCCGCCGTGATGAGCGAGCTGTTCCCGACCGAGCTGCGGGCCCTGGGCATCGGCTCCTGGTACAACCTGACCGTCGCCCTGTTCGGCGGTACCGCGCCGCTGGTGATCCAGGCGCTGCCCGGCACCACGTTCTTCTTCTACGTCGCGGGTGCCGCCGTCATCGCCTTCCTGGTGATCCTCACGATGCCGGAGACCAAGGGGAGCGAACTGCGCTGAGGACCCGAGACCGCGACGGCACCGGGTCGTCGGCGCGCCCGAACGCACGGCGCTGCCCCGCCGGTCGCTCCCGACTCGACCGGCGGGAAAGCCGCGATACCATTCGGCCATTGCTCGCATTCCCGAACCCTATCGACGAGAAACGCGGACGACGATGACCTCGGACGACACTTACCGCAAGCTGACCACCCTGCTGGACGAGCGGGGTGCCGCCTATCGGGTGATGGAACACCCTCCGGAGGGGAACACCGAGGCCGTGAGCCTGCACGCGGGGTACGACCAGCGGCAGGCCGCCAAGTGCATCGTCGTCATGGTGAAGGTCGGCAAGAAGGAGACCCGTTACGCGGCGATCGTCCTGCCCGGGCCGAAGCGGGTCGATTTCGCCAAGGTGAAGGCCCTGTTCGGGGGAACGTACGCGTCGTTCGCCCCCCGTGAGGTCGCCGAGGAGTTGGCGGGGTGCCCCGTGGGTTCCATCCCGCCGTTCTCGTTCGACGAGCGCCTGACGCTGGTGGTGGACCCCGAGGTGCTCCAGCATCCCGAAGTGTTCTTCAACGCGGCCCGTCTTGATCGTTCCATCGGCCTGGCCACGAAGGACTACGAGATGATCGCCCAGCCCCAGGTCGAGGCGATTTCTCAGACCTGATCAAAGCCGCGTCGACCTGGGTTGATCGCTCTTTTGATCGATATTCCACCCGATGCCGTATCCGCCAACCGAGTGATATGCCGGCGTCCGGCTACCCGTCCGGACGCCGTTCGGTTCACGTTCGGTGACCGCTGGTCCGGGGCTGGGCAGCGGCTTGACGGACCCCAGTTGAGCTGATACTTTTCAAATCTTGATGTGACTAATCTTCGCATACCCGAAGAATGGTGTGTGCGAGGATTGTCGATGTGCCGGAAAGCCTTGGGAGTCGTGGTTCCAGGTATTAACCCCAGGGTAACAGTACGCTGGTTCCATGATGACGTCTCTGTACTCGGAGAAGGCCGGACGGCCTCAGAGGGGGTTGTCGCGTGCTGCGCTCCGAGGAAGAGGCGAACGGGCATCGAGGCATCGAGTCGATTGTTGTCGCGCGCCGGGAAGACGTGGCCCTCCGATTATTCGCCTTCCCGCACGCGGGCGGCGACCACCACGCCTTCGCCGACTGGCCGTCGGGGTTGCCGGAGGACGTCGAGGTGGTCGCGTACTCCTTACCCGGGCGGGGTCGCGACTGGGACAAGTCCCCCCACCAGCGGTGGGACGACCTGGTGGACGACCTCGCCGACCTCGTCCTCCGCCACTGGGACGGCACGCCGTTCGCGTTCTTCGGGCACAGCTTCGGCGCACTGGTCGCGTTCGAGGTGTGCCGCCGCCTGGCCGACCAGGGCCGGCGGACACCTGAAGTGCTGTTCGTTTCCGCGCACTGCGCCCCGCACCTCTCCGGGCGCGACCGGGCGAGGTTCTCCCTCCCCGAGTCGGAGTTCCTCGACCTGGTGCGGGCCTGGGGCCTGGTGCCCGAGGGAACGCTCGCCGACGAGGAACTGCTCCGCATCGTCCTCCCGCCGCTGCGCGCCGATCTGAAGCTGGACGACGAATACGTCGCCGAAACCGGCGCGGTGACCGGTCGAACACTGCCCGTCTCGTGCGTCGTGTACGGCGGAGCCGATGACCGCACGGTCGACGTGGACGAACTCCAGGCGTGGCGCGAGCACTTCTCCGCCGACATCCCGTTCGACCTCGAACTTTTCCCAGGCGGCCATTTCTACACCATCAGCGCGCGCCCCGCCCTGCTCGACAGCATCGGCCGGCACCTCGACCGCGCCAAGACCCGGATCGGCCCGTCGATCACCCTGCCCGGAAGCCCTTACCCCGACCCGGGCCGCTCGATCTGGGCGCGTTTCCGCGAACAGGTGGCGTCGGCGCCGGACGCCCTCGCGCTGGTCGACCACCCTCGCCGCTGGACCTATCGCGAACTCGCCGACAGCGCGACCGCGCTCGCCTCGGAACTGGCGGCGCTCGGTGTCGGCAAGGGCGATGTGGTGGGCCTGTTGTTCCCCCGCTCGGCCGAGTACTGCGTCAGCCTGCTCACGTGCCTCGGCACCGGTTCCCCCGCCTGCCTGCTGGAGAAGAACTGGCCGACATCGCTGCTCGCCGAGTTCCTGGAGAACGCCGGTGTCGAGATCGTGCTGACGACCGCCGAACTCGCCGAACTCCTCCCGCTCTCGTTCCGCACCCCGGACCGGCACCTGGTGCTCACCGCGGACCGCCGGCGCGACCCGCCGCCGGTGGAGTTCCCGGATGTCGCGCCGGGCGACACGGCGTTGATCTCGATGACCAGCGGCACGTCGGGCACGCCGAAAGCGGTGCTGAACACCCACCTGGGTTGCCTCTACTGCTTCGACGCGCGTTACGAGCTCTACCCGTACCAGGAATCGTCCTGCGAGGGCCTGAACGCGTTCTTCGCGTGGGAGTGCATTCGGCCGCTCCTCCAGGGCAGACCGGCGGTGGTCATCCCGGACGACCACATCGTCGACCCGGTCCGGCTGATCGACACGATCGTGGAATCCCGCATTACCCGTGTAGTGGTACCGCCCTCGCTGTTCGAAAGCGTGCTCGACCACCCGTTCGTCGGCCCGAGCCTCGCCGAGCGCCTTGCCCACATGGAAGTGTGGTTCCTGATGGGCGAGGTTGTGCCGAACCGGATCGTCGACAAAGCCGCCGCCCTGCTGCCGCCGCACGTGCGGCTGGTGAATTCCTACAGCACGTGGGAATGCCTGGACATCTCCTTCGCCGACCTGCTGCCCGCACGACCCGACGAGACCGTCCGCTCGCCGTTCGCGCGCGTCGGTCGCCTCCTGGACGGCAGTGCGGCGGTGCTGCTGAACGCGGACGGCGAACCCGTCCCGCTCGGGGGAGTGGGCGAGCTGCACTTCGCCGGTCCGGGTGTCGGCGAGGGCTACCTGAACGACCCGCGGAAAACCGCGGAGCGGTTCGTGCCCTGCCCGGACGCGCTGCGCGACACCGCGTTCGCCGACGCCACCTTCTACCGCACCGGCGACCGCGCCCGGTTCCTGCCCGACGGCGAGCTGGAAGTACTGGGCCGCGCCGGGGACGTGGTCAAGGTACGGGGTTTCAAGGTGTCGCTGCGCGCCGTCGAACACGTCCTGGCCGACCAGCCCGGCATCGCCCGCGTGGTCGTGCGCGCCGTGCTGGACAGCCGCACGAACCAGCCGACCGGCCTGCTCGCCTACCTCCTCGGTGAGGAAGGCCGGCCGTCGGAGACCATGCTGGCGCGGTCCCGGCTCAAGGCGAAGCGCGACTTGCCGGAGTACGCGCGTCCGCGGCACTTCATCGGCCTGGACAGCCTGCCGATCAGCAAGAGCGACTCGCGGAAGCTCGACCTGTCGGCGCTGCCCCCACCACCGGCGGAGGAGGACGAGGATGGGCCGGCGGACGCGCTGACCACCATGGAGCGGCGCATCGCCCGCGCGTGGCAGGAGGTCCTGGGGCTGCGGCGCGTCGAGGCTGACGACAACTTCTTCGACGTGGGCGGGGATTCGCTCAGCGCGGCGCGCCTGTCGGGCGTGCTGGCCGAGCGGTTCGGCATCTCGCTCGCGGTCGTCGACGTCTTCCAGTTCAGCACGCTGAGCGCGATGGCCGCGCACTGCTCCCGCCGCGAGGCGGACGGCGATGCCGTCCCGGCGCGACGCCCCTCCGGGGCGGGGACGACGAAGCTGGCCGTCGTCGGGATGGCCGGGCGCTTCCCGGGCGCCTCGACGATCGAGGAGTTCTGGGAGAACCTGAAGAACGGCACCGACTCCCTGACCGAGTTCTCGTCGGAGCGGTTGCGCGACAAGGGCGTCCCGGAGCACATCGTCAACCACCCCGAGTGGGTCGCGGCGGGCCAGGTCGTGGCGGACGCGGACAAGTTCGACGCGCAGTTCTGGGGCATCGGTCGCAGCGAGGCCGTCATCATGGACCCGCAGCACCGCGTCTTCGTGGAAACCGCGTGGTCCGCGCTCGAACAGGCTGGCTACGCGCGCAGGGACAACCCCTATCGGCGGCGCACCGGGGTGTTCGCGGCGTGCGGCATCGACGGGTACTTGATCCACCACTTGGCGGGCGGCGGCCTGAAGGACCCGCTGGACCCGACGGGCCTGTTCCTCACCGAGATCGGCAACGAGAAGGACTACATCGCCACCAGGGTCGCCTACCTGCTCGACCTCGGCGGCCCGGCGATGACCGTCACCTCGGCGTGCAGCAGCGCGCTGGTGGCCGTGGCGCAGGCCGCGCAGGCGATCACGTCCGGCCAGTGCGACATGGCGATCGCGGGCGGCTCCTCGCTCACGTTCCCCAACTTCGGGTACCGCTACGCGGACGGGTTGGTGGGCAGCGCCGACGGCCGCGTCCGGCCGTTCGACGACGGCGCGAGCGGCACCCTGTTCGGGGACTCGGTCGGCGCCGTCGTGCTGAAGCGGCTCGACGACGCGCTCGCCGACGGTGACCACGTCTGGGCCGTGCTCACCGGGTTCGGGGTGTCCAATGACGGCCGGATGAAGGCGGGCTACGCCGCGCCGAGCGCCCGCGCGCAGGCGCAGTGCATCTCCGACGCCATCGAGATGGCCGGCATCGACGCCGAGCGGATCTCCTACGTCGAGTGCCACGCGACCGCCACCCACGTGGGCGACGCCATCGAGGTCAAGGCACTGCTCGACGCGTTCACCGCGCACCGCGCCGGCGACGGGTTCACCGCGGGTAGCTGCGCCATCGGCAGCGTCAAGGGCAACATCGGCCACGCCAACTGCGCGGCCGGGATCACCGGCTTCATCAAGACCGTGCTGTGCCTGCACCACCGGGTGCTCACGCCGACGGTGAACTACCGGACGCTCAACCCGAAGCTGGTGGACTTCGTCGACGCCGACGGGTCGCCGTTCACCGTGCAGGAGACCTGCCGGGAGTGGGCGGTCACCGACCCGCGGACCCAGTTGCCCCGGCGGGCCGGGGTGTCGAGCTTCGGCATCGGCGGCACGAACGCCCACGTGATCCTCGAAGAAGCCCCCGAACGCGCGCCCGACGAGCCGTCGTCGCGGTCGCTGCACCTGGTGACGGTGTCGGCGCGCGGCGAGGGCCCCTACCACCGCAACGCCACCGCGCTGGCGCGCTTCCTGGAAGGGGTCCCGGAACCGGACGTCGCCCCCGCGATCCGTTCCTCGCACGTGGACCGCGAAGCGCACCCGTTGCGCGGCAGTGCGGTGATCGCGTCGGGCTCCCTGGACGAACTGCGCGCCCTGGCCGAGCACCCGCCGCACGTGACGCTGCCGCCCGGTCACGTCGCCACCGTGGCGTTCAGCTTCTCCGGCCAGGGTTCGCAGGCCGCGGGCATGGCGCGCGGCCTGTACCGGGGCCGCGGCGACGGCGGCCGGTTCCGGTGGCACTTCGACGCGGTCGGCGCGAGCCTGGCGCGACACCTGCCGGAGGACCCGGTGGCGCTGATCCTCGGCGCGGACGACGAGTCGGTGCAGCGGCCCGTCACCACGCAGTGCGGGCTGTTCGCCGTGGAGTACGCGCTCGCGATGACGTTGACCGACATCGGGGTGCGGCCGGTGGCGGTCGCCGGGCACAGCATCGGCGAGTACGCCGCCGCGGTGGCGGCTGGGGTGCTGGCACTGGACGAGGCATCCGCCCTCGTGGCCGTGCGGGCGCGGGCGACGGAGGACATGCTCGCCGGGGGGAGCGTCGGCGGGATGCTCAGCGTCGTCGGCGACGAAGACCTCCTCGCGGACTGGCTGGACGGGCGCGAAAACCTGTGGTGGGCCGTGGAGAATTCATTTGGGCGGATAGTTCTGTCGGGGACAGAGGGTGCACTGCTGGAAGCCGCGGAAGCGTTGCCCGCACTGGGTTTCACCGTCCGCCGCGTGCCGGTGTCCCACCCGTTCCACAGCGACCTGATGGCTCCCGTCGCGGAACGGCTCGACGCGGCGGCGTCCGGCCTGGAAGCGCGGTCGCCAATTGTTCCGCTGGCCGCCAACCTCACCGGCACGTGGCTCGATTCCCGGTATCGGCCCCGGACCTACTGGGCGAAGCACGTGACGTCGACGGTCCGGTGGCGCGAGGACGTCGCCATGCTGCTGAAGTGGGAACCCGACGTCGTCCTGGAGATCGGCCCCGGGAACGTGCTCACCTCGTTGACCGCGAAGATTCTCCGGCACCGCGGTGAGACCCGGCCGCTGCCGGTCGCGACCATGCCGGACGTGAAGAACGGGGACCGGGACGACGAGGTCGCGTTCCTGAGGGTGCTCGGTGAGCTCTGGTGCCGCGGGGTGGACCTGGATTTCGCGGCTTTCCACGAAGGGGAGCGCTCGATCCGCCGCCTGCTGCCGACCTACAGCTTCGAGCCGACGAGCTACTGGACCAACCCGTCGGCGTCGATCCACGTCGACCCGCGACCGCAGGAGACCGCGCCCGCGCCGACCCCGCTGGTGCGGTTCGCCGCTAAGCCGGACGCACGGGTCAGGCTCTACTGCTTCCCCTACGCGGGTGGGAATTCCGGTGCGTTCCGGTCGTGGGCGCGCACGGCGCCGTCGTGGCTGGACGTCATCGCCGTGGAACTGCCCGGACGTGACGCCGCCGCCGGTGCTGCCGAAGACGACGCCGCGGTGCTGGAGGAGTTGGCCCGGCACATCCGCGCGGACGCCGGATCAGGCGCGGTCGCGTTCTGCGGCCTGAGCTTCGGCGCGTCGCTCGCCCTGGATCTGTTGGGCGGCCCGCTGTCGGACTGGGCCCGGCAGGGACGGGTGACGGCCGTCGTCGCGGTCGGCCGCGCGCCGCTCGCCGGCGGGGCCGATCCGGCGGAGCCGGAGTCGTACCTGATGGTTCCCGACGAACTGCGGGACGACCCGGCGTGGCGGCGGTCCGTGCTGCCGGTCCTGCGCGCGGACCTCGCCTTCGACGCCCGGTCCGCCCGGCGCGCCGCCGATCGCGGGCAGGTGCTCGAATGCCCGCTCCAGGTGCACTGCGCGACCGACGACCCGTCGTTCCCCCTGGCGTCGGCGACGGAATGGGCCGCGATCACCACCAGCCCCGTCGTGGACGTGCACACCCACCCCGGGGCGCACGACTTCATGCTGCACCGGCGGGACGCGGTCCTGGAGAGGATCACCGCGTTCCTCGGCCGCCTCGACCCGGTGGACCCCGGACCGGGGCTGCACGAGGTCCGCTGGGTGCCCGCGGGTCGAGCCGCCGACGCGCCCGACGTGCCGTGGACCGAACTCGCACCCGACGCGGCGCGGTTCTTCCGCGACCACCTGACGGGTCCTCGGGCGCATGCTGCCCTGCTGTGCCCGCCGTCGGCGGACGCGCCGCCGACAGAGCGGTGCGCGGTGCTCCTGGAGCTGCTGAAGTCCCTGCTGCGGGCCGAGTCGCGCGGCAGGCTCGTGTTGGTCCTGCCCGCGGACGCCGACAGCGGGCTGGCCACCGGCATCACCCGGTCGCTGGCCCACGAGGAACCGGGCCTGACCGTGCAACGGGTCTACGTCCAGGACTGGCCCGCCGACCGGCCGGCGTGGGTGGGACCACTGCTGCGCGCCGCGCGTTCCCACCCGGACGAGACGGACCTGGTGTGGCGAGGCGGACACCTGCTGGCCCAACGGCTCCTGCCCGTCCCCTCACCCGACCTGCCGCCCGGCACGCTCGGTGGTGCGACCGGGAGCTACCTGGTCACGGGCGGCACCGGCGGTATCGGCCGGGTCGTCGTGGACTGGCTGATCCACCACCAGCACGTGGCGCCCGAGCGGGTCGTCGTGTCGGGTCGCACCGATCCCGGCGTCCTGAGGCCCGGTGTGCGGTTCGTGCCGATCGACTTCGCCCGCCCGCTCGACGTGCCCGTGCTCGCCAACGACATCGGGCCGCTCGCGGGGATCTTCCACCTCGCCGGAGCGCTGGACGACGGTGTGCTGCGCAACCTGGACGCGTCCCGGTTCGACGCGGTGCTCGCGCCCAAGCTCGCCTTGGCAGACCTGGCCGGGCTGGGCGCGCCGTGGACGGTCGCGTTCTCGTCCACCAGCGCGCTGCTCGGCGCGGCCGGTCAGGCGAACTACGCGGCGGCGAACGCGTGGATGGACGCCTACGCCCGGTGGACCGCCGACGCCCCGGGCGTCGTGACGGTCGACTGGGGCACATGGGGCGAGGTCGGCATGGCCGCCCGCAGCGCCAAGGCCCTGAACTCGGCGCGCGCGGCCGGCGAGGCGCCGCTGGCGTCCGAGACGGCGCTCAACCTGCTCGGGAAGGTCGTGGCGGCCGTGCTGTCCGGCGCTTCGGGCCGGGTGTTCGCCGCGTGCGACGTCGACTGGAGCCGTGAGCCCTGGGTGGGGCTCCCGCTGGTCGTCGGCCTCCCGACGTGGCACGGGGCGCCGCGGGCGGACTCGCGCCCGCCGGGGCGAGCTGCGGGGGAAGTCGCCGAGAAGGTGGTGGGGTTGGCCGCGGAGCCGGTCACCGAGGTGGACCCCGTCCGCGAGTTCCTGAGCGCCTACGTGTACCGGTGGGACGAGTCCGAACTGCTCGCCGACCTCGGCCTGGACTCGCTGGACTTCGTGCGGATCCGGGGCGACTTCGCGCGGGCGTTCGGCGAGGACGTGCCGCTCGCCGAGATCGCGCGACCGGACCGGCGGCTGGACGAACTCCACTCGTTGCTGTCAGGACGTCGAGGTGCTGGGAAGGCGAGCCGTGTTGTCGGGTGACGTGGTGCGGGACGAGGACGTCCTGGACGAGATCGACCGGTGGAGCAGGAGTGAGCCCAGCCTCGACGCACCGCCCTTCCTGCTGTCCGCCGAGGCGTACGCCGCGCTGCGGGCCCTCCACGGGGACGACGACCGGTTCACCGCGGGGTCGACGTGCCACCGGGCGGCGGTCGAGCGGCACCTCGCCCCGGTGTTGCGGGACATCGCGGAGGGACGTCCGGCGAGCGCGGACGAGCTGCGGATGCTCGCGGAGACCACGCGCGTGGACCCCGTCCAGGCGGCGTTCGGGGCCGACCCGTCACCGGACGTCGTGCTGGAGCGGTTGAGGCTGCTGGCGAGCGTGTGGACGCCGTTCAGCCGGTGGTGGCGGGACTACTTCGCGGACACGTCGGACGCGCCGGTGGTCGACCTGTGGCAGCTGTACCTGCCCTTCGCCCGGTGGATCGTGCGGGAGAAGCGCTCGCGCCGCCCGGACGGGCTGTTCGTCATGGGGTTCAACGGCAGCCCCGGCGCGGGCAAGACCGTGTTGACCACGGCGCTGACCGTGGTGGTGGACCAGCTGCTGGACGTGGCGACCGAGGGGCGGGCGATCGCCCGCAGCGGCGACGACTGGTACCTCGGCCGCGCCGACCGGGAACCGTTGCGGGCGCTCGGGTACGACCCCGGCGTGCCGGGTGTGACGAACCGGTCGTTACCGGGCACGCACGACCTCGACTGGCTGCTGCGCAACCTGGCGGAACTGGAGCGGAGCACACCGGGTTCCGTGGTGCGCATGGGGAACTTCGACAAGCGGATCGACGACCAGCCGACCGGCGACGACCGGTTCTTCGAGGTGCGCGGCAAGGTCGGGGTGCTGCTGTTCGACCTGTGGTTCGCCGGGGCGCGAACCGACGTCGACCCGATGGTGGTGCCGGACGGCCTGGGCCGTCGCGTCGCGGAGCACCTGCGCCGGTGGCGGCCCGTCTTCGAGCGGCTGGACGGGCTGTGGGCCTTCGACTGGCCCTCGTTCGAGCGGATGACGCGGGAACGCGAAGCCCAGGAGCGCCTGGTGGAGCAACGCCGGGGCACGCGCGGGATGAGCCGCGAAGGCGTTCGCGCGTTCATGTCGTACATGGTAGAGCGGTCCTGGGACTGGCGGACCACCTCGCCCGTCCCACCCGAGCAGGCGGTCACCTTCAGGGCCTGGCGGGATACGAATCACCGTGTGATCGCAGTGCAACGAGGAGGTCGGGCAACGTGACGCAGCACCCGAGGGCGTCTTCCGCCGAACCGGCGGCTCCCCAGTCGTTCGCCATGGCGGACGTGGTGCGCCAGTACCGCGAACTGGTCGAGGAGTCGGGTTCCGGGTTCGTCCACGACACCCTGATCGCCGGCGGCGGCGCCGCGGGCGCGGGAGTGCTCCGCGATCTGGCCTCCCGGGGCAACGCCAGCGCGATCCTGGTCGACCGCGGCGCGTTCGGCGGTGAGACGTCGAGCAAGACCGGCAAGGCCATCCACCCGGGCATCAGGTACCTGCGGATGGGCTTCCACCGGCTCCTGCTGGCGTTCGGTCTGCGCAAGGACCCGAAGATCCAGCAGTCGTTCACCGAGAACCTGCGGTCGGCGTGGCTGGACCTGAAGCTGGTCTGGTACGGCACCCGCGAGCGGAGGATCCTGATCGACACCACGGGGACGACCGTCGAGGAAATCCCCAACGTGGTGTTCGTCTTCCCCGACAGCCCGGAGAAGAAGTGGGCGGTGTTCTTCGGCATCACGCTCTACGACCTGTTCACCACGGTGTGGGCGTGGAGCGGCCTCGCACCGAGGTTCGGCAAGGTCAGGTTGTTCCTCAACGGCAGATCGGTGCACCGCGAGCTGCCGCACCTCGCCGCGGAGCACGTGCTGGGCGGCATCGAGTACTGGGACGGCAAAGCGAACAACGACAAGATCCTGGTGCTCAAGGCGATCCGCGACGCGTACTACCGCGGCACCGCCGCCCACCCGATCCGCGCCCTGTGCCACGTGGAGTTCGACAGCTACGAGTGGCGGCCCGAGGAAGGCTGCTTCCTGGTCACCCTGGCGCGGCGCTTCGACCACGACGAGCTGCCGGAGAAGGTGACCGTCAAGGCCCGCACGATCACCAACGCGGCGGGTCCGTGGCTGGACCGCACGCGCAACCGGACGGCCCGGCCGGACGGGCGCACGTCGGTGGTCTACTCGCGCGGCACGCACCTGGAGGCGACCAACCGGTTCATCCACGAGAGCCTGGCCCGCGACCCCCGCTTCCAGGTGGGGCTGGTGCCGCTCAACCCCGAGCGGCAGCACTACCTGCGGCCGTTCCACCAGAACGGGATCTGGTACATCCAGCTCACCACCACCGACCGGGCGCACACCGACCCGGACCTGGTGGCGCCGGTGGAGGACGAGGTCGAGGAGCTGCTGCACTCCTACAACGAACTCGTCGAGGACCGCTGGAAGATCGACCGGCGGGACGTGTTCAACGTCTTCTGCGGCATCCGGCCGCTGGCCGCGAACGAGAGCGGGACGATCGCCGTCAAGGACATCTCCCGCATGTTCCGGATCAACCGGCACGAGCGCGGTGGCGGCCTCGTCCTGGACCTGATCAACGTCAAGCTCACCGAGTTCCGGTGGGCGGGTCGGGAGGTGGGCGAGTCGATCGCCCGCGAGCTGCGGCGCAGGGGGGTCAAGAACCTCGGCCCCTCCACGACGCACCGGATGGCGCTGCGGCCGGTCGCGGGCGAGGAGCGGTTCGCGATCCACCGGGCCGACCACCCCCGCGGCGACCTGGAGTTCATCCGCGCCAAGGTCCGGCACTACGTCGACTACCAAGCGGCCTACAGCTACGCGGACTACCTGCTCAACACCGGTGCCATCAGGGACGCGGTGGTGTTCGACGCCGAGGGCCGGTGCGACGTCGACCGGGCCGTGCTCGACCTGGTCCTGGCCGAGATGGGATCCCTGCTGGGGTGGGACCAGGCCCGGTGCCGGCGCGAGTGGGAGCTGTTCGCGGAGGTCTACGAGCGCAACATGGCGTTCTGCGACCTCGGTGACCGGCTGCGCGACCACCGCCGGGACGGCGACGACGTCCGCGCGTACAACGCAAGTGGGATCGGGTGACCGTGCGACACCACGCCCCGGGAGGCGATGCATGTACTTCGAATCCGACGCGAGTCTCCAGCACGTCGAAGGCCGGACGGTAGCCGTCATCGGCTACGGCATCCAGGGAAAGGCGTTCGCGGCGAACCTGCGCGACAGCGGCGTCGCGGTCATCGTGGGGAACCGGGACGACGAGTACCGGGAGACCGCGGTCGCCGACGGCTTCGACACCCGGTCGATCGGCGAGGCCGCCGCGGCCGGTTCGGTCGTCATCCTGCTGATCCCGGACGACGCGCACCCGGAGGTCTTCGAGTCGCACATCGCACCCAACCTCGACGACGGCGACCTGTTCGTGCTGGCACACG
The DNA here is from genome assembly GCF_009498035.1 of Saccharothrix syringae. NCBI lineage: Bacteria > Bacillati > Actinomycetota > Actinomycetes > Pseudonocardiales > Pseudonocardiaceae > Saccharothrix > Saccharothrix syringae. The sequence goes on along the minus strand of NZ_CP034550.1, from coordinate 7,543,962 downwards.
GCTTCTCGATCCGGTACGGCCGGATCACGCCACCGCCCACCGCGGACGTCGTGCTGCTGGCGCCGAAGATGTTCGGCAAGCCGATCCGGCAGCACTACACCGAGGGCTCCGGCGTCCTGGCCTTCGTCGACGTCATCCAGGACGCGTCGGGGCACGCGCTGGACCGGACGCTGGCGATCGCCAAGGCGATGGGCTTCACCCGCTACGGCGTCATGCCGGTGTCGCACGCGACCGAGACGGAGCTGGACCTGTTCCAGGAGCAGTTCCTCACGCCGCTGCTGCTCGATGCGTTCCGGATGGCGTTCGAGGTCTTGGTGGAGGCCGGTTACGAGCGCATACCGGTACTGCTGGACATGCACGCCTCCGGCGAGATGGCGGAGATGATGGTCGAGGCGGCCTCCACCGGCCTGTACGAGGTGATCGAGCAGCAGGGTTCCCCGACGTGCCGGTTCGGCGTCCAGCGCTACCTCGGCAAGCTGCTCGGCGAGGACGTCAGGGCCCGGGGCCGGGAGATCCTGGAGGAGATCCGCAACGGCGGGTTCGTCGCCGCACTGGGGAAAGAGGCGGCGGCGGGCTACCCGTCCCTCGCGGACTACACCGCGATGTACCGGGCGAGCGAGGTCACCAGGACGCACGACGGACTGCGGGCCGCGCTCGGCACGGCGTAGCCGGGACCCGGGTCGGCGAACGGCACACGGCAGGAAGGGCTGGAAACGTTGCGGCAGGACATCCAGGACAGCACCGACGCCGGACGCGGCTCGGTGGCACCCGACGATCCGGTGGCGCAGGACACCCGCCACGTGCTGCACCCGTGGGCGGACCTCACCGTCCTCGGCAAGCAGGAATCGCTGATCATCTCCGAGGCGAACGGCGTCGAGGTCTCCGACAGCCGGGGCAAGAAGTACCTGGACGCCATCGGCGGCATGTGGTGCGTCACCGTGGGCTACGGCAACGAGGAGCTGACCCGCGCCATCGCGGCCCAGGCGCTGAAGATGGCGTACTTCACGCCGTTCGGGGACGTCTCCAGCGAACCCGCGGCCAAGCTGGCGGCCATGCTGGCGGAGCTGTCACCGGGCGACCTGAACCGGGTGCAGTTCACCACCTGCGGCTCGACCGCCGTGGAGTCCGCAGTCCGCATCGCGCACTACTACTACGCGTCCCAGGGACGTCCGGAGAAGCACCACGTGCTGGCGCGCGTGAACTCCTACCACGGCAGCACGTTTCTCGCGGCCTCGCTGTCCGGCAAGGCGGTCGACCGCACCACGTTCCACTACGAGAGCGACTGGGTGCACCACCTGGAGAACCCGGTTCACGACCCGGACAACGCGCAGGTGTCGGCACAGGAGCGGGTCGACGCCCTCACGGCGGGCATGGAGGCGGCCATCGCCCGGATCGGGGCCGGGAACATCGCCTGCTACGTGGCCGAGCCGGTGCTCGCGTCGGGCGGTGTCCTCGTCCCGCCGCCCGGGTACCACGAAGCCGCCCTGGAGGTCTGCCGGAGGCACGACATCCTCTACATCTCCGACGAGGTGGTCACCGGTTTCGGGCGGCTGGGCCACTTCTTCGCCTCGGAGGCGAAGTTCGGGATCGTGCCGGACATGATCGTCACCGCGAAGGGACTCACGTCGGGCTACCAGCCGTTGGGCGCGGTCCTGGTGTCCGACCGCGTCGCCAACGCCATCGCCGAGGCCGCGAACCCGGAGAAGCCGGTGTTCTCCAACGGCTTCACCTACTCGGGCCACCCCGTCGCGTGCGCGGCGGCCATCGCCAACATCGAGATCATGCGGCGCGAGGACATCTGCGGCCACGTCCGCGAGGTGGGCCCGTACTTCATCCGGCGCCTGCGCGAGCTGCGGTCCTCGCCGATCGTGGCCGCCGTGCGCGGGGATCACCTGATGGCCTGCGTCGAGTGCCACGTGCCGGGCGAGGTCGGCCCGACGGCGCGCAACCAGGCGATGGCGCGCCGCGTCGACGCCTACTGCGAGGAGGCGGGTCTGCTGGTGCGGCCCTACGAGAACCTGTGCATCATGTCGCCCCCGCTCGTCGTCACCAAGGGCGGGATCGACCGGATCGTCGACATCATGGCCGAGTCCCTCGCGCGTGCGGAGCGCGACCTGGGCGCCGGCGCGCCGGAGTAGCACGGCGCCACACCTCACGGCGGCGCCGCCGGCGCCGTAGCGACCACCAGGGGGCAGCAGCAAGGACGACACCGACTCGGAACAACCTGGAGGTGACGGCATGGAAACATCCCCGGCCATCATTGACTGCCACGGGCTGACGATGGCGCTGGCCGTTTTGCGCATCAAGCAGGCCGCCTCGACGGCCGAGCACGCCGACGGGCCGCTGCGCGTGGCCCTCGGCGCGGAGTGCGACTGGGACCTCCTGGCCGGCGCGCTCGGCGAGGTGGCGAACCGGCTCCAGCAGGTGACCCCGGAACCGGTGGCGCCGAGCCCGGCGGAGGCGGCCACGCCGTGGTGGGAGCGGCCGGACCTCGCCTATCAGGACGGCCGCCTGCACATCGGCCCGGTCGACGTCGACGAGTTGGCGACCAGGGTGGGCACGCCGGCGTACGTGTGCCGGGCGCCGCGGGTCAGGGAGAACGTCGAACGCCTGGCCGTGGCCATGTCCTCGGCCGGTATCGATCACCGGGTGCACTACGCGGTCAAGGCCAACCGGTTGCCCGCGCTGCTGACCTACCTGCGCACCCTCGACCTGTGTGGCGTGGACGTCTGCTCCCCGGGCGAACTGATGCACGTGCTCGGCTGCGGGTTCTCCGCCGGGGACATCTCGTTCACCGGCACCTCGTTGTCCCGAGCGGACCTCGACGTCCTGTCCCGGTTCGAGGACGTCAAGGTCAACCTCGACTCGGTGTCCTCCTTGGACGCCCTGGGGCGGCTGAACCCCGGGCGCGAGGTCGGGTTGCGGATCAACCCCGGCGTCGGCGTGGGCTACCAGGGCAACGACCGGCTCAACTACAGCGGGGCGCCGACCACGAAGTTCGGCATCTACCGCGAGCACGTGGACGAGGCGAAGGCCGTGGCCGCGAAGTGGGGCCTGCGGATCGTCCGGCTGCACCTGCACGTCGGCTGCGGCTACCTGGACGCGCAGCTGGACGAGCTGGAACGGGCACTCGACGCCGCCAACGCGTTCACCGCGGAGTTCCCCGAGCTGGGGGAGATCAACCTCGGCGGAGGGCTGGGGCTACCGCACGGCCCGGCCGACGAGCCGCTGGACCTCCGGCGGTGGGCGGGGGCGATCGCGCGCCGGTTCGCCGGCCGGGGCCTGGTGGTCAGCGTCGAGCCGGGCGACTACCTGGTCAAGGACGCCGGTCTGCTGCTCACCACGGTCAGCTACGTCGAGCGGCGGCGCGACGTGCTGTTCGCAGGTCTCGACGCGGGGTTCAACCTGGCGGTGGAGCCCGCGTTCTACGGCCTGCCCTGCGAACCCGTCGCGGTCGTGCCCCGCTGGACCGAAGGCGTGGAGACCTACACCGTCGTGGGCAACGTGAACGAGGCCCTGGACCGGTGGGCGGTGGACCACACCATGCCCCGCCTGCGGGAGGGCGACCACGTCGCCTTGATCAATTCCGGTGGCTACGCCGCCTCGATGCGTTCCGACCACTGCCTGCGGGGCCAGGCGAACGAAGTCCTCTTAATCGACTGACGCCGGCCGCAGGCTGCGCGAGCTTGGGGGTTGAAGAGATGCGCTCGGAGAGCACGCTGCCGCAGTTGAGCCACACCCTGGACGGCGCGGTCAGTGCCATCCCCAGTTTTGTGTTCGACCCGACCGATCCCTGGACCACCACGTTCCAGGCCGGTCTCGAACGCGCCGGGCTGAACGGCAGGCGCGTCTACGAAGTCGGCATCGGCACCGGCACGAACGTGGCGTTCATGCTGCGGAGGTGTTCGGCATCCCTGGTCCTGGGCAGCGATTTGGACCCGCGGCTGCCGGCGCTGGCCCAGCGGTTCGTCGGGGAGGCGGAGCCCGACCTGCTCGACCGGTTCCGCCCGATCGACGGCTCGGTGAACCTGATCGACACGCCGGTGGCGCGGGCGGAGGTGGCACTGGCCGACGTCGTCGTCGGCTGCCTGCCCCAGGTGCCCGACCCGGAGGACGCGATGTACGCCCGGTTCCACACGGCGCAGCTGAAGATCGTGGTCCGGCCGGGGCAGCGCACCGACGACCACATCGCGCACTACTACCCGTGGACGGCGTTCAACGAGTACCCGTTCAACACCGTGGGCCTGGGACTGATCGAGGCGCTGTTGCGGAGCACCAAGGCGTACGCGCCCAAGGCGGAGGTGGTGCTGATGTTCGCCTGCCGGGTCGGCAAGGAAGCGCTGCTGCGGCTGTTCCGGGCCAACGGCTACCGACCGGAGCAGTTGGCGTCCCGCATCATCCGCCAGAACGCGCGCACCGACATCTCGTTCTTCGTGGCGCTGGAGGCCGCGATGCGCGGCACGGGCTTCGAACGCGACTTCGTGTGCGAGTTCTACGCCGACCCGGACGGCGAGGTGCCGATCTCGGCCACCACCGCACGGGACCTGTCCGCCCAGGACCCGACCGTGCCGGTCTACCACGAGGTCTGCGTGCTGCGGGGCCACCCCGAACAGCAGTAGGCGCGATGTCGGTACCGCGACGCGCGTTTGAGGATCGGACGAGCCATGGGGGCACAAGGTGAACACGAGTCCAGGTGCGGGCGGGTCGGCCTTCCGCCGGATCGAGCACGGCCCGCACTTCGAGGTCCCGGTCCGGCACCGCGAGTTCCTGGCCGGTTCGGAGCACGAGAACTTCCCGGACAGCGTCCCGGACATCGGCGACATGATCCCGGTGCTCGGCGCGGACGGCTCGGTTTCACCCGCCGCCGTCCGGGCGGCCGTCGACGAGGCGCTGCCCCGGTACGGCGGGGTCCTGCTGCGGGGCCTGCCGCTGACCGCCAAGGCCGGGTTCGAGCACCTCGTGGCGAACCTGGGGTATGACCGCACCGGGTACGAGGGCGGCATCGCGGTCCGCGCGAACGACGCGGGCGTGGCGCTCAACGCCAGCCAGGAGGACCACCGCATCACGTTGTCGCCGCACAACGAGATGGCGTACCTGCCGAACTACCCGCGCCGGATCCTGTTCTTCTGCGAGAGCGCGGCGACCAGCGGCGGCGAGGTGCCCGTCAACGACATCCGCGAGACCGGCGCGATCATCCCGGAGGACGTCAAGCGCACCTTCCGGGACAAGGGCATCCGGTACCACCGCAACCTCGCCCGGGAGAACTCCAACGGCGAGATGGGGTGGGTCGCCACGTTCCGGACCGAGGACAAGGGCGCGATCGAGGAGCACCTCACCGCGTCGGGCTTCGACTTCGAGTGGGGCGGGGAGGACGAGCTGCGGTACCACTACAGGCGGGAGGCGTTCACCGCTCACCCCGAGACCGGGGAGGAGCTGTGGTTCAACCAGGTCACCGAACTGCACTGCTCGTACTGGCGGTCGCACCCGCACTTCCCGCCCGGCCTGCCCGACCACGAGTACCCGGCGACGACCGCGTACGGCGACGGGTCCCCGATCGACGAGGAGCTGATCTCGTTCCTGCGCGGCGCGCTGTGGCGGACCACCCGGGCGGTGCGGATGTCGCCGGGCGACGTGCTGGTGCTGGACAACCAGGTGCTCCAGCACGGGCGTTTCGCCTTCGACGGGCCGCGCAGGCACTTCGTCAGCCTCACCCGGTAGAACCGGGGCAACCGGGCAGGTGTGCCACCGCGGGGCACACCTGCCCACCACGTGAGAACCGGTCGGCGCTCCTCGCGTCCCCGGGGCGAGGAGAACCATGCGCACCGAGAAACCCACCCTCAAACCGGCACGGCCGTGGTTCTCCTCCGGGCCGTGCGCCAAGCGCCCGGGTTGGGACCCGGACGCGCTGCGGGAGGCGTTCGTCGGGCGCTCCCACCGCGACCCGGCCGGCCGGGCGAGGCTGTTCGAGGTCATCGAGCGGTCGAAGCAGGTGCTCGGCCTGCCTGCCGACTACCGCGTCGCGATCGTGCCCGGTTCCGACACCGGGGCGATCGAGATGGCCATGTGGAACCTGTTGGGGTACACCGGTGTCGAGGTGTGCTGCTGGGAGAACTTCGGGTTCACCTGGCTGCACGACATCTCCGACCAGTTGCGCCTCGACGACGTGACCGTGCACCGGGCGGAGCGGTACGGCGCGTTCCCCGACGTGAGCCGGGTGGACTTCGACCGCGACGTGGTCTTCACCTGGAACGGCACGACGTCCGGGGTCCGCGTGCCCGGAGCCGGGTGGATACCGGACGACCGCCGGGGGTTGACGATCTGCGATGCCACCTCGGCCGTGCTGGGCATGGAGATCGACTACCGCAAGCTCGACGTCATCACGTGGTCGTGGCAGAAGGCGTTGGGCGGTGAGGGCGCGCACGGCATGATCGCGCTGTCCCCGGCGGCCGTCGAGCGCCTGGCGGCGTTCCGACCCGACCGGCCCCTGCCGAAGGTCTTCCGCCTCGTCCGCGACGGACGGCTGATCGACGAGCTGTTCGAGGGCTTCACCATCAACTCGCCGTCGATGCTCGCCGTCGAGGACGCGCTCGACGCGTTGCGCTGGTGTGCCGACATCGGCGGTGGCGCCGAGCTGGTCGCGCGCACGCACCGGAACTTCACCGCCGTCGAGCAGTGGGTCCGAGCCCACCCGCACCTGGAGTTCCTGGCCGAGCGCAAGGAGACGATATCGCCGACCAGCATCTGCCTGAAGTTCGACGACGGCCTGCTGGACGGCATCCGCGCACCGCGGTGGGAGTTCGTGAAGAGCTTGTGCCGCAAGGTCGAGGACAACGGCGCAGGTTACGATCTGAGCGCACACCGGGAGGCCCCGCCGGGGCTCCGGATCTGGGGCGGCCCCACGGTCGACACCGCCGACATCGAGAAGTTGTTGCCGTGGATCGACTGGGCGTTGTCCGAGACGCTGACCGAGTTCACCTGACCCGGTCGGTGGCCGACCGGGTCACGGGTGCACCACCTGGGGGGATGGATCACCATGGCCGACACTTCCACCGCCGAGCTCATCCGCTTCGCCGAACGCCTGGCCGACGAGAGCAGGCACCTGCTGGGCCGCGCGGTGGCGGAGCCCGCCTCGGTCGACACCAAGGCCGACAACAGCTTCGTCACCGCGACCGACCGCGCCATCGAGACCAGGCTGCGCGAGCTGATCGCGCACCACTACCCCGACCACGGCGTGCTGGGGGAGGAGTTCGGCTCGCACGACCTCGACGCCGAGTTCGTGTGGGTGCTCGACCCGCTGGACGGCACCGCGCCGTTCATCGCCGGAATCCCGGTCTACGGCACGCTGATCGGCCTCAGCCGGCGCGGCAGGCCGTGGCTGGGCGTCCTGGACTACCCCGCGACCGGGGACCGCTGGGTGGGGGAGAGCGGCGTGTTCGCCACGCGCAACGACGTCCCGGTGCGGACCCGGCCCTGCGCCGACCTCGCCACCGCGCTGGCCACGTGCTCGAACCCGGACTTCTTCCAACCGCAGGAGCACGCCGCGTTCGCGACGGTCCGCGACGCCGTCCGGTACACCTTGTACGGGGCCAGTTCGTACGCCTACGGGATGCTCGCCGCCGGTCGCACGGACCTGGCGGTGGACAGCGGCCTGAAGGTCTACGACGTCTTCGCCCCGGCCGCCGTCATCAGCGGCGCGGGCGGCATCGTCACCGAGTGGTCGGGCGCGGAACTGCACCTCGGCTCGCGGTCCCGCGTCCTCGCCGCCGGCGATCTGGTGCTGCACGGGGAGGTCGTCGACCTGCTGAACTAGACCGCGTGCACTCCGCGCACGCCCCGTGCCGCGGCGCACGGGGCCTACGCGGGGGCGGACAGGGGGCGGCTGTCGACCACGTCCTTCATCACCAGCGTGGACGTCAGCCGTTGGATGCCGGGCAACGCCGCCAGGTGGTCGTCCTCCAGGCGCTGGTAGGCGGCGAGGTCGGCGGTGACGACGCGCAGCAGGTAGTCGGGGTCGCCGAACAGCCGCTGCGCCTGGACGACCTCCGGGATGCAGGCGACCGCCGCCTCGAAGCCGAGCAGGGTGTTGCGGTCCTCCTGCCGCATGGTCACGAACACCAGCGCCTGGAAGGTCAACCCGAGGGCCGCGGCGTCCACCACCGCCCGGTAGCCGCGGATCGTCCGGACGCGTTCCAGTTCGCGCAAGCGACGGTGGCACGGCGAGACGCTCAGCCCGACCCGGGAAGCCAGCTCCGTGACGGTCAACCGACCGTCGTCCTGGAGCGCGGCAAGGATCTTCCGGTCGATGGCGTCCATGTGGCAGATCCTTCTATTGAAGGGCGATGCCGCGATAATACACCATCCCTCCGGGCCCAGACGGGCAGTGTCGTGCTCCACCAACCGACCCGACCGGCCCGCGCTGCGGGCGGTGGCCGGGTCGGTCCGCGTGGTGGTTGGTGGTCCGCGTGGCGGGGCGGCGGTCGGTGCGGTCCGCGTGGCGGGGTGGTGGTCGGTGCGGTCCGCGTGGCGGCGTGGTGGTTGGTGCGGTCCGCGTGGCGGGGTGGTGGTCGGTGCGGTCCGCGGCGGGCTGCCCCCCGGTCGGTGCGCCCGGCGGTCGGACGCCCGCCGCTAGCTGCCGGGGAGGCCCTCGACCGCGCTCATCACGTGCTTGATCCGGGTGTAGTCCTCGAACCCGTACAGCGACAGGTCCTTGCCGTATCCGGAGTGCTTGAACCCGCCGTGTGGCATCTCGGCGACGAACGGGATGTGCGTGTTGACCCAGACGCAGCCGAAGTCCAGCCGCGCGGTCATCCGCATCGCCCGGCTGTGGTCCCTGGTCCAGACCGACGACGCCAGGCCGTACCGGACTGCGTTGGAGCACCGCACGGCCTCGTCCTCGCCGCTGAAGGACTGCACCGTGATCACCGGCCCGAATATCTCGTTCTGGCTGACCTCGTCGTCGTGGCGCACCCCGGACACGACCGTCGGCGCGTAGAAGTAACCCCGTTCGCCGACCCGCGACCCGCCGTGGTGCACGGTGGCGTGGTCGGGCAGCCGGTCGACTGTCGCCGACACGCGGTCGAGCTGTGCGGCGTTGTTCAGCGGCCCGTAGACCACGCCCGGCTCGTCGGGCGCGCCCGTCCGCGTGGCGCGCGCCTGTCCGGTCAGCGCGGCGACCAGTTCGTCGTGCACCTCGGTGGCGACGAGGACGCGGCTCGCCGCCGTGCAGTCCTGGCCGGCGTTGTAGTAGGCGGCGGCCGCGATGCCCTCGGCCGCGGCGGCGATGTCGGCGTCCGCGAAGACCACCACCGGCGCCTTGCCGCCCAGCTCCAAGTGGGCCCGCGCGAGGTTCGCCGCCGCCGCCTCGGCGACCGCCATGCCCGCCTGGACGGACCCGGTGATGGCCACCATGTCCGGCCTCGGGTGCGACACCAGCGCACGTCCGGTGTCCCGGTCGCCGCACACCACGTTGAACACCCCCGGCGGCAGGAACTCCGCGCAAATCCCGGCGAGCAGGGTGGTCGTGGCGGGCGTCGTCTCGGACGGCTTGAGCACCACCGTGTTGCCCCCCGCCAACGCGGGGGCGATCTTCCACACGGCCATCATCAACGGGTAGTTCCAGGGCGTCACCTGCGCGCACACGCCGACCGGCTCGCGCCGCACGTACGAGGTGTGCCCGGCCAGGTACTCGCCCGCCGAACGCCCCTCCAGCAACCGGGCTGCGCCGGCGAAGAAGCGGAGCTGGTCGACGCACGGCGGGATCTCCTCGGCGGCCGTGCGGGCACGGGGCTTGCCGGTGTCGGCGCACTCGGCGTCGACCAGCTCCGCGGCCCGCGCCTCGACCGCGTCCGCGATCCGCAGCAGGGCGAGCTGGCGCTCCGACGGCGTCGTCCAGCGCCACGACTCGAAGGCCCGCGCGGCGGCGTCCACGGCCGCGTCCACGTCGGCCCGGCCCGACAGCGGCGACGTCGCGTAGACCTCTCCGGTGGTCGGGTCCACGACGTCCAGGCGCCGCTCGTCGGCGGCCGCGCATCGCTTGCCGTCCACGAAGTTGTCGAAGGAGATCATCCTGCCCCCGGTGCACGTGGGCTCCCCGAATGCCCTGCCGGGTGCCCGCGGGACCGCGCGCACGTCCTACAAGTAGCAGGAATTGCCCCCCGTCCAACAGTCGCGTCGACAAGCCGGGTAAAATCTTCCATCAACGGGCAATCTTTCGGCAGATGATTCCACGGTCTGTCGAAACCTCGCCGTTCCGACGCGGGAGCGTCGTACGATGAGCTGATCGGCGAGTTGCTTACCCGAATGTCCGAAAGGTCCGGCGGCGGTGTGCGCGCACGTGCGCCCGCTGCGGCGTGAAGTCCGGGTGGCGGGTCGGCGCGGGTTTTCGTCGGAACCGTTTCGGTGTGCCGAAGTGCACTGCGCGTCCCCGATCGCCCGATCGGCGCGTTCGTGGCGAACGTTCCTGTTGAGGGGGCATGGCGGACACCCGTCGTGAACATCGAACGAGGGGGTACGGACATTCGGGTGAATAGAGCCCACGGTGACCGGCGAGTGCGTCACTGTGCGTTCATCGTTTGCGCGGCGCGGAATATTCGCTCACCGCGGGCTCCGCGGGCGATAGCATGACGCGGCTTCCGAATATTGGAAGTGAACAGAACTCTGGAGGGGTACGTGACTGGGACGTCCGTTCTGTTGATCGGCGCCGACCCGTATGTGTTGCGGGCGTGCGAACGGCGCAACGTCGAAGCGGTGTTGCTGTGCAATTCGGGGGCATATGACTCCGGTCGCATCCAGGTGCCACCCGGTGGCACCATGATTCGCGTCGACGACGTGACCAAATCGGAGGACTGCCTCGCGGCGCTGCACCGGGCGGGCTTCGGCGACAAGAAGTTCGACGCGGTGCAGACCACCTGGGAGTTCTCCGTGGTGACCGCGGCCGTGCTGGGCCGCGCCCTGGGCTGCCGGTCGATCGACCCGACCACGGCGCTGCTGTTCCGCGACAAGTCGTTGCAGAAGGCCAGGTTGCGGGAAGCGGGTGTCCCGGTCGCCCGCTGCGAGGTCATCGAGGACATCTACCACGTCGAGGACGTCAAGTTCGAGTTCGAGCAGGCCGTGCTCAAGCCCATCGCGGGCGGCGGCACCACCTCCACCAGCGTGGTCCGCGAGCGCAAGGACCTGGAGGCCGCGAGCCGCACCGCCCGGGAGAAGAAGGAGACCAACCGGACGTTCCTGCTGGAGGAGTACATCCCCGGCTCGGAGTGGATGGCCGAGGGTGTCGTCTTCGGCGGTGAGGTGCTGTTCTACGGCCTGGGCGCGTACACCCAGCCGTGCCTGGACGCGATCACCGGCCAGGTGCCGATCTCGCTGCGGCGCCTGGACCCGGTCCAGGAGTCGGACGCCTACCGGGCCGCCGACCCCGTGGTCCGCGACGCGATCGCCGCGCTCGGCCTCCAGGACGGCGTCTTCCACATGGAGCTGTTCCAGGAGGAGGGCACCGGTCGCATCGTGTTCAGCGAGTGCGCCGCCCGCCGCGGTGGCGCCCTCACGCAGGAGCAGGTGATGGCCAAGTTCAACGTCGACATGGGTGAAGCCGCCCTGCTCGGCGCGCTGGGCCACAAGCCGGAACTCGTGGTCAAGGTCAACCCCGACGTCGTCGGCTGCGCCGCCCTCTACGGCCCCGAGGGCACCGTGTTCGGCTACCCGACCGCGGACGAACTGGTCGCTCAGCCGAACGTGGCGTTCGCCCAGATGTACGTGCCGCCGGGCGCGAACCTCAACTCCAACTTCTCGGCGTCCGCCGACATGCTGGGCGCCCTGCTGGTCGTCACCGGGACCGTCGAGGAGTTCGAGATCCGGGTGGCCGAGCTGCGCGACTGGTTCCGCGACCGCCTCTTCGTCGCCGAGCCGGGGCTCACCAGCGGCGAACGGTGGGCGTGGCAGCGCCGCCAGTCGCCGGACCGCGAGTACCGCGACTGGCTCTACGCCGGCGAATGAGCGAGCGGACGGGCGCGGGCCGGCCCCGCGCCCTCGACCCCGAACCGCCGACCAGGGCCCGGCGCCTGCTCAACCAGCTGTTACCCCCACCGGGTCCGCAACGCGCACTGGTCGGCTCCGTCCTCGTGGTGACCGTCGGCGGCGGCATCCTCCTCGGGAGCTCCACCCTGTACCTGACCCGCATCGTCGGCATGTCCGCGGTGGAGGTGGGGCTGGCGCTGACCGTGGGGGCGGCGGCCGGGCTCGTCGCCGGACCCCTGGTCGGCCACGTAGCCGATCGCAGAGGTCCCAAACAGGTCCACATCGGCGTCATGCTCTGCGGCGCGGCGGCCACCGCGGGCTTCGTCGTGGCCCGCACCTTCTGGGCCCTGGCCCTGGTCTCACTGCTGACGGCCTTGGTGGGGGCGGCGGGCTCGGCCAGCCGCGCCCCGCTCATCAGGGCACTGGCCGGTGACCGCTCGACGTGGTTCCTGTCCTACCAACGCGCCGTCACCAACGTGGGCGTCATGGCGGGCATCCTCATCGCCACCATCGGCATCCAGCTGGACACCGGCCCGGTCTACGTGGCGTTGATCCTGAGCAGTGCGTTCACCTTCCTGCTGGCGTGCGCGATCCTGACCAGGCTGCCCCACGTCGACCCGCTGCCGGTGGAGCCGGCCCAACGCCGCTGGGTGGCCCTGACCGACCGTCCGTACCTCGCGGTAGCGCTCGTCAACGGTCTGATCTCGGTGCACCTGGCCATCCCGGCCTTCGCCCTGCCGCTGTGGATCGTGGACAGCACCACCGTCCCCCGGGCCGCCATCACCGCGGTTTTCATCCTCAACGGTGCCCTGGTGGTGGGCCTCCAGGTCCGCCTGAGCCGAGGCGTGGTCGACCCCCGGTCCGCCGGCAGGCGAATGCGCTGGGCAGGGCTGGCGCTGCTGGTGGCCTCGGCCTTGATCGGCGCCACGGCGACCCTGCCCACGTGGCCGGCGGTCGTGGTGCTCCTGGTCGCCGTGGTGAGCTACACCTTCGGCGAACTGTGGCACGCGGCGGCGTCGTTCGAACTGGCCTTCAGCCTGGCCCAACCGCACGCCCAGGGCCAGTACGCCGGCATCTTCGGACTGGGCCAAGGCGCGGCCAACGCCGCCGGTCCGGCGATCCTGGCGGCAGTGTGCCTGGAGCAGGGCCTCCCCGGTTGGCTGGTGCTGGGCGGCGTCCTGGCGGCCGTGTGCCTCCCGATGCCGGCCATCGTGCGGTGGGCGAGTCCAGGCGCCTGACCGCCCGACCGACGGGGCGTGAGCGAGCCCATCGCGGACCGCGGCGGCCGAGGGCCGTGATGACGGGACGAGGGAACTTCTGGCGGATCGGACGTCGTAGAGCGTCGCTCCGCCAGGAGTCCCGCAGTCGGCGCGCGGATCATCCGACTGCGGACGCGGCCGTTGATCCACGCTGCCGCACGGACGCGGCCGCCGTTTACCACGTGCGCTGATACCAGCGCGTCGCGCTGCGCGGTGTTCCCCGGCAGCCACCGGAACCCGGATGATGCGCTCGGGACTTGACCCCGATGCCGCTTGGTCACCGTCGTGGCCGTGCCACCCGCCACCGTCGATGCCCCGCACGCTCCGACCGCCGATCACCCCGACACTGGGCACGAGGTTTCGGCCCACCCGACGGTGGTCCCGTCGGCGCAACGCCGACGAGATCCGCTCCCACCGCCCTGCCTGTCGCCAGGTCCACCAGTAGTGGTACACCGCCTGCCACGGCGGCAGATCGTGCGGCAGCAGCCGCCAGGCGCACCCGGACCGCACCCGGTAGGACAGCGCGTTGACGATCTCCCGCCGCGAGCGCACCGGCGGACGACCACCCGGCTCCACCGCCGGAACGAGCCGGGCCAGCCGTTTCCGCTGCGCGTCGGACGGGTCGGTGGAGTACAGGGCACGAGAACCAACCACCACCTCCACGGCGCATTGTCCACCTGCCGTTCGGACGCCCGACACCTCTTCTCGGACGCCGCCAACCGGTCGTCGGCCCCCGCCTCCGCACCCGCACAGCGACGAACCAGGCCGGTGCCGAGCAGGACCGCGAGGGCGGGCTCGTCCGTGTCGGCGGTTCGCCACACCGCCGGAGTCCGCGGACCCGCTCGACCACCTGCTCGGCGGATCACATGCGGTCCGGTGCGACGATCCCCAGCAGGTCGAGTCCGTGGCCCAGGGTGCGCACCGCGAGCCGGCACAGGGCCAGCCGGTTGCCGCGGACGGGGTCTTCGGCCTTGAGGACCGGGCACGCCTCGTAGAAGGCGGTGAAGGCGCGGGCCAGGTCGTAGAGGTAGCCGCAGAGCCGGTGCGGTTCCAGGGTGGTCGCGACCTCGTCGAGGACGGTGCCGTAGGCGTCGAGCTCCAGGGCGAGGGTCCGTTCGGCGGGCTGGAGCGGCACGGTGCTGTCGACGCTGTCGACCGCGGTGTCCGGGTCGCCGGCGCGGCGCAGGATCGAGCTGATCCGGGCGTGGGCGTACTGGAGGTAGACGCCGGTGTCGCCGGTGAAGGAGACCATCCGGTCGACGTCGAAGGAGTAGTCCTTGACCCGCGAGGTCGACAGGTCGGCGTACTTGACCGCAGCGATCCCCGCCTGTTCGGCGATGCGGTCCAGTTCGGCGGGGTCGAGGTCGGGGTTCTTGTCCGCGACGACGGCGCGGGCCCGGGACACGGCGGCGTCGAGCAGATCCGTCAGGCGCACGGTGCCGCCCGCCCTGGTCTTGAACGGCCGCCCGTCCGGGCCGAGGATCGTGCCGTAGGCGACGTGCTCCGCGCCGACCCCGCCGGTGAGCCACCCGGCGCGACGGGCCGCCTCGAACACGAGCCGGAAGTGCAGCGCCTGACGCGAGTCGGTGACGTAGACCAACCGGTCCGCCTCGAGGTCGCGGATGCGGTAGCGGATGGTGGCCAGGTCGGTGGCGTCGTAGCCGTACCCGCCGTCGCGTTTGCGCACCATCAGGGTCACCGGCCTGCCCTCGGGACCGGACACCTCGCTGGAGTAGAACACCAACGCGTCCTCGCTCTCCACGACCAGGCCCGCGTCGACCAGCTCCGCGACGGTGTCGCCCAGCATCGGGTGGTAGAACGACTCCCCGACCGAGTCCTCCGG
This sequence comes from Saccharothrix syringae, assembly GCF_009498035.1. Classification (NCBI taxonomy): domain Bacteria; kingdom Bacillati; phylum Actinomycetota; class Actinomycetes; order Pseudonocardiales; family Pseudonocardiaceae; genus Saccharothrix; species Saccharothrix syringae. The sequence goes on along the minus strand of NZ_CP034550.1, from coordinate 7,528,848 downwards.
CGTGAGCAGCACGCCCAACCGGTCGTAGACCGCGCGGAAGGACCGCTCGGACTCGGCCACGATGTCCTTCCACGCCGCGACGGTCGCCGGCTCGCCGGACTGCAGTGCGACGACCCGGGAGCGGGCCCGGTCGGCGAAGGCCGGGTCGGCGTCGAACTCCGCGCGCGCCGACCGGTACAGGCCGTCCAGCGCCGAGACCGCGGACGTCCCGCCGTCCAGCTCGTCCTGGTGCCAGGCGGCGTCGGGGTGCTCGTCGAGGTACTGGATCAGCATGCCGAACTGCGTGCCGAAATCGCCCAGGTGGTTCTGGCGCACCACGTCCGCGCCGAGGAAGCCCAGCACGCGGGCGAGGCTGTCGCCGATGACCGTCGTCCGCAGGTGCCCGACGTGCATCTCCTTGGCGATGTTGGGCGCGGAGTAGTCGATCACGGTCCGACGTCCCCGCTCGGGCGTGCCCACGCCCAGCCGCGGGTCGGCCAGCCGGGCCGCCACCTGCGCCCAGAGCGCGTCCTGGGCGACGGTGAGGTTGAGGAACCCCGGCCCGGACGGCACCGCCGACGCGATCGGCCCGTCGGCTTCGCCATCGAGCGCGGCCGCGATGTCCGCCGCCAGGTCGCGGGGCCCGGCACCGACGCGCCTGGCCAGTGCCAGCGCGGCGTTGGACTGGAAATCGGCGTGCTCGGATCGTCGCACCACCGGATTCGCCCCGGCCAGGTCCTCACGGACCCGGCCGATCGCCTCCGACATCGCCGTGGCGATCCCTTCCAGCAGCGACGGAACCTCGTGGTGGTCGTTCACCCGGCACGTCCTCCTTCATCGAAATGCGCTTGCCGCAGCGTTTGCCCGTCTCGAACCCCGGCCGCCGTGCGAGTCGCCACCGCGCACATCGCAGGCACAATGCAGCCGCGGCCGCCCGGAACGGTCATGTCGGTTTCCTTCATCCCCGACAACCGGGCACGGCAGACCGCTTACGGATGGATCATCCCGGCCTCTGATGCCGGCAGCCAGTGAATAACGCTGTTGAGAGTTCCCTCGGAACCGGGCCCAACGAGGGGCGCCGCAACACGACCCGCCGGCCGGCCCACGGCGCCCCTTCGGGCATCGATCGTTCGGGCGTCACCGGAACCGCACTTCCGGATGGTCTTCGCCACCGCGACCGCCGCCGGGTGGCTGGGGGAGGGGCGCCGCGCCGAGCACGTCGGGTTCGGCTCGGTGCTCGGCGAGGACGGCAAGCTGCTGCGCACCCGCGCGGGCGCGTCGGTGAAGCCGGTCGAGCTGCTGCGGGAGGCGGTGGCGCGGGCGGTCGGCACCGGCGCGGTGAAGTACGCCGACCTGTCGAGCGACCGCGAGAAGGACTACGTGTTCGCGTGGGACCGGATGCCGGCGGTGGAGGGCAACACCTCGGTGTACCTCCAGTACGCCAACGCCCGCGCGCGGTCGGTGCTCGGGCGGGCCGGGCGCGAGGTCGGCCCCGGCACCCCGGTGGTGCTCGCCGAGGCCGCCGAGCGGGCGCTGGCGCTCAGGCTCCTGGGCCTGTCGGCGCCGGCGCGGCTCACGTCGCGGGTCCTGGCGCTGGGGCCGGAGCTGCTGGGGATCGAGGCGCCCGACCGCCTGTGAGGCCGACCGCGGGGCGGCCCGCCGCGCCCGGCCCGGGGGCGCTCAAGGCACCAGCACGACCTTGCCCGCCACCGTGCCGGACTCGGCCAGCTCCACCGCCCGGGCCACCTCCGCCAACGGCACCCGCGCGGCCACCTGCGGGCGCAGCCGCCCCTCGGCCAGCAGCGCCAGCACCGCGCCGAGGTCGTCCGCCAGCCGCGCGCGGAACCGGGCGGCCCGGCGCCTGCCCGCCCAGATGTTGAAGAACTTCGCCGTGCGGCCGTTGGGCAGCAGGTCCCACCACAGCAGGCGGGCGAACAGCCTCAGCACCGGCAGCCGCGAGTTGCCGCCCTCGTCCCGCGTTGACGCGGTGCCGTAGGCGACCAGCGCGCCGCGCGGGGCCAGCAGGCGCCAGGAGTCGACGATGCCGGGGCCGCCGACGTGGTCGAACACCGCGTCCACGCCGCCGGGTGCCAGGGCGCGCACCTTCGCGGGCAGGTCGGGGTCGCGGTAGTCGACCGGGGTGGCGCCCAGCGCGCGCACGGCGTCGTGGTGGCGCGGCGAGGCGGTGCCGATGACGCGCGCCCCGGCCAGGCGGGCGAGCTGCACCAGGGTGGAGCCGACGCCGCCGTTCGCGCCGTGCACCAGCACGGTGTGCCCCTCGGTCACCCGGGCGACGCGGTGCAGCATCTGCCACGCGGTGATGCCGTTGACCACGAACGTCTCCGCCTCGGCCGGGTCGACGCCGGCGGGCACCGGCACCAGGTCGGCCGCCGCGACCAGGGCGTGGCTGGCCCAGCCGCCGGTCTTGGTCAGGGCGGCGAAGCGACCGCCGACCAGGGCCGGGTCGACGCCCGGGCCCACCTCGGCCACCGTGCCGACCAGGTCGTAGCCCGGCACGAACGGGAACGGCGGCTGGTCGTAGTACTTGGCCCGGCGCATCTGCTGCTCGGCGAACGACACGCCCGTCGCCTCGACCCGCACCAGGGCCTGGCCTCGACCGGGGGTGGGGCGCGGCCCGCGGCGCAGCACCAGCCCGTCCGGCTCGACCACACCGGGCAGCACGACCTCCAGCACCGACGTCTCCATGACTTCCTCCAACTGTGATTGGTCAATCACTCACTCTCTGGGGTGAAGTAAACAGGCTTGGTTCTGCCTTGTCAACAAGTGTGATTGGTCAATCACTCATGCCGGGTAGGCCGTCACCTCGGTCGCCTTGACCGCCACCCACAGCTCGTCACCCGGCCGCAGCCGCAGGTCGGCCACGGTCGCGGTGGTGATGTCGGCCAGCACCGGCGGCGCGCCGTCCAACCGGACCCGGGTGGTGTGCGCGTGCTGCTCCACCCCGGACACCCGCACCCGCCAGGCGTTGCGCGGGCTGCCGGTGGGCCGCTCGGGGTGCAGGCCGACCGCGTTCGGCGGGAACACCACGTGCACCCGCCCGGTCACCGGCGCCGCCACGGTCAGCGCGCCACCGCCGTCGAGGGCCACGGTGGTGCCGTCCGCGGTGCCGCGGTAGAGGTTCAGGCCCACCAGGTCGGCGACGTAGTCGGTGCGCGGCCTGCGGGCGACCTCGGTCGGCGGGCCCTGCTGCACCACGCGGCCGTGCTCCAGCACCACCAGCCGGTCGGCCAGCACCATGGCGTCCAGCGGGTCGTGCGTGACCAGCAGGGTGTGGCCGGGGTAGTCGCGCAGGTGCCCGCCCAGCTCGGCGCGCACGTGCAGGCGGGTGGCCGCGTCCAGCGCCGCCAGCGGCTCGTCCAGCAGCAGCAGGTCGGGGCGGGTGACCAGGGCGCGGGCCAGGGCGACGCGCTGCGCCTGGCCACCGGACAGCGCCCGCGGCTTGTCCTCGGCGTGCCCGGCCAGGCCCACCCGGTCCAGCCAGCGGGCCGCCTCCGCCCGCGCACGCGCCCGCCCCGCGCCCCGCGCCCGCAGGCCGAAAGCGACGTTCTCCAGCGCGCTCAGGTGGGCGAACAGCAGGTAGTCCTGGAACACCACGCCGATCGGTCGCCGCTCGGCGGGCAGGAACACCCCCGGCGGCGCGTCCCACGTCCGGTCGCCCAGCCGGATGTGCCCGCCGGTCAACCGCAGCAGCCCGGCGAGCGCGCGCAGCGCCGTGGTCTTGCCCGCGCCGTTGGGGCCGAGCAGGGCGACGACCTCGCCAGGTTCGACGGTCAGCCCCACCGCGAGCCGGAAGCGGTCGCGGGAGAACTCCAGGTGCGCGTCCAGCGTCACGACGGCCCGCTCACCCACCGGTCGCGCAGCGCGGCCAGCACGGCGACCGACACCACCAGCAGCACCGCGCTCAGCACGAGCGCCGCGTCCGGGTCGGTCTCCAGGGCCAGGTACACCGCCAGCGGCATGGTGGTCGTCTCGCCGGGGAAGTTGCCCGCGAACGTGATGGTGGCGCCGAACTCCCCGAGCGCCCGCGCCCAGCACAGCACCGTGCCCGCCACCACGCCCGGCAGCACCGACGGCAGCGTCACCCGCCGGAACGCCAGCCAGCGCGACGCGCCCAGCGTCGCGGCGGCCTCCTCGTAGCGCGGGTCGGCGGCCCGCAGCGCGCCCTCCACCGAGATCACCAGGAACGGCATGGCCACGAACGCCTCCGCCAGCACCACCCCGGCCGGGGTGAACGGCAGCGACACGCCGAACCACGCGTCCAGGTACTGCCCGACCAGCCCGCGCCGCCCCAGCACGAACAGCAGCGCCACCCCGCCCACCACGGGCGGCAGCACCAGCGGCACGGTCACCAGCGCCCGCAGCAGCCCGCGCCCCGGCACGTCGCCGCGCGCCAGCACCCAGGCCAGCGGCACGCCCAGCACCACGCACAGCACCGTGGCCAGCGACGCGCACACCAGCGACAGCCGCAGCGCCTCGCCGACCGACGCGCTGAACAGCCGCTCCGGCAGCGCCGCCCACGGCGTGCGGACCAGCAGGCCCACCAGCGGGACGAGCAGGAACGCCAGGCCCAGCACCGCCGGCAGCAGCAGGACCAGGGGCAGCCTGCCTCGGGTCACGGCAGGTCGAACCCCGCCTCGGCGAGCACCGCGCGCCCCCGCCCGGACCGGACGTGCTCGACGAACGCCCGCGCGCCGGTGGGGTTGGGCGCCCCGGTCAGCGCCGCGATCGGGTAGTCGTTGACCGCCCGGTCGGCCTCGGGGAAGTCCAGGCCCTCCACCTCGTCCCCCGCGGCGAGGACGTCGGTGCGGTAGACCAGCGCGGCGTCGACCTCGCCCAGCCGCACCTTGGTCAGCGCGGCCTTCACGTCCTGCTCCAGGGTGTCGGGCCGCGGGGTGATCCCGGCGGCCGCGAACACCGCCTTCGCCGCCGCGCCGCACGGCACCTGCTCGGCGCACAGCGCGATCACCGCGTCGTCCCGGGCGAAGTCGGCCAGCCCGGTGATCCTGCCGGGGTTGCCCCCGGGCACGGCGATGCGGAGCCGGTTGCGGGCGAAGACCTCCGGTGACGGGGCGTCGGGGACCTGCGCCATGGCGGCGGGGGAGGCGGCGGCGAACACGTCGGCCGGCGCGCCCTGCCCGATCTGCTGGGCCAGGGCGGAGCTGCCGCCGAAGTTGAAGGTGACGTCCGTGCCGGGGTTGGCGGCCTCGAACTCGGCGCCCAGCTCGGTGAACGCCTCGGTCAGCGAGGCCGCGGCGAACACGATGACGGTCTGTTCGGCGCTGCCGCCGTTGCCGCCGCTGTCGGTGTTCTCGGCGCTGTCGGCGCTCTCGGTGCCGCAGGCGGTCAGGGCGAGCAGGGACAGCACGGCGAGGGTCCTGCGCACGGGTCAGCTCCCCGGGATCTCGACGACGACGTGGGTGGACTTGATCGAGGCGACCGCGACGCGGCCGACGTCCAGGCCCAGTTCGTCGGCCGACTCGCGGCTCATCAGCGACACCACCCGGAACGGCCCGGCCTGCATCTCGACCTGGGCCATCACCCCGTCCTTGACCACCCTGGTGACGATGCCGCGCATCCGGTTGCGCGCCGACGCCGCGACGGTCGCACCCGGTTCGGGCGCCTCGGCCAGGCGCTGGGCCAGCTCGGCCAGCTCGCGACCGTCGACGCCCTTGCGGCCGCTGTCCAGCTGCACCTCGGTCAACCGGCCCTGCTCGATCCACCGGCGCACGGTGTCGTCACTGACGCCGAGCAGGGCGGCCGCTTCACTGATCCGCAGATTCGGCACGTCGTGCAGCTTAGTTCCGCATCCGCGGAGAAGTGAATTCCGAATCCGTCGACCGAGGGGGGTGATCTTGGTTTCGCCCCCGACCCGCCGGGTACGCCAGGGCCCAGTGAGCCCGATCGGAGGACCGCCATGACGACCTCGGCCGACCGCGTCGACACCCGCCGCCGTCCCGTCCAGTCCTTCTCCCTGCTGGTCGGGGCGGTGTTCCTGCTGGTGGGCGTGCTCGGGTTCATCCCGGGCGTCACCGACCACTACGAGCACCTGGGCTTCGCCGGGCCGGGCTCCGACGCCGAGCTGTTCGGCGTGTTCGAGGTCTCCGTGCTGCACAACCTGCTGCACCTGCTGTTCGGCGTGCTCGGCGTCGCGGCGGCCAGGGCGGCGGGCGCGTCGCGGGCGTTCCTGGTCGTCGGCGGCTTCCTCTACCTGCTGCTGTGGGTCTACGGGTCGATCATCGACGTGGACAGCGCGGTGAACTTCGCGCCGTTCAACTCCGCCGACAACCTGCTGCACCTCGGCCTGGGCGCGGGCATGATCCTGCTCGCCGTGCTCGCCACCGCCCTGGAGCGCTCCCGCGGCCAGTACCCGGGCCGGGAGCAGCGGGGCCGGTGACGCCCGGTTGACGCCCCCGCCGACCCGGTCGCGTAAGTTCACCCCGGGAGGCGCTTGACTGGGAGGGCGTAGATGGCGAGTACGGGGCGACGGCGGCGGTTGGGGCGGGTGGACCCCTTCATCCTGTTCACCGTCCTGCCGCTGCTGTTGATCGCGGGCGTCTTGATCTGGGGGAACCTGGCGTGGGGCGGCGTGGTCGTCATCGTCTTCGCCGCGCTGCTGGTGCTGCTGGACTCGTGGACGAACCGACCGCTGCCGTTCGACGTGCCGGACGACGGCGATTACGACTACGACTACGACGAACCGCCGTCGGCCGGGCGGCGGCGGTAGGTCCGCGTCCGCGATCACCCGCCCGGACGGGTGGTCGCGGACTGTCCTTCCCGCGGGACCGGGTGACCGGCCCGCCTCTTCCGGTTCGACCGCCGGTTTTCCCGTGTGCTCGCCCCTGCGGCACGACGCACGCCGTGTGATCAATCCGTCCGGTCAACAGGACGATTGAGTGAGACCTATCCCACGCTGTAGCTGTGTGGCCCCTCATCAGTTCGGTGAAATGTGAAACCGGACGCCCTGCGCTCGGCATCCCGATGACAGGGATCGAACTGCTTGGCGTTGCCGTCGGAGGGCGCTAACGTAATTTGCGGGAGTGATTCGAGGGGGATTCGTTCCGCGCGTTGCGGCAATGCTGTCATCGGTGACGCAAAACGCGGATCCCGCTGTCGGTTCCGGTCGCCGAGTTGGCTGGCGGTGTCGATCCGGCGGCTCATTCTGTCCACCTCTTTCGTTTTAGGTTCGCTCCTGCTTTTTGCCTTCCGTCACGAGCAGAGGGAATCGTTGCGTGAAACATGTCTTCCCGCGCTGGGTGCGCACGAGGGTGCGGACGTTCGCGTCCGCGGCGGTGGTGCTGGTGGTAGTCGTGCTGTCGGGTGCGCCGGTCGGCGCCGGGGCAGGGACGCCGAGGTGGGTCGACGACTCGTCCGCCGGCGCCGTCGAGAGGATCGCCGACGTGGGGGCGGCGGCTGATCCCCTGCCCGCCCAGTGGCACGACCTCAACGGTGACGGCAGGTCGGATCTGGTGGCCCGGGAAGCGGCAACCGGCACCGTCTACGCCTACCCGCACAGCGGGGTGTTCAACGGCGCCGGCACCTACCCCACCCGCCACGCGGTGCTGTTCGGCGCCCAGGCGCTGAACTGGATTGCCGTCTCCGAGGTGACCGGTGACTTCGCCGCGGACCTCATCGCGCGACGCGGCGACGGCACCCTCGTGGTCTACCCGGGCAGCGGGCAGCTGCAAGGTGGCTCGACCTTCGGTGAGGAGGTGCTCGTGGGCACCGGGTGGGGCGGGGTCACGGCGCTGTCGGTGGCCGACGTGACCGACGACGGGGACCAGGACATCGTCGCCCGGTGGGGTGACGGCAGCCTCCACGTCTACCCGCACACCGGGATCTTCGACGGCACCAACACCTGGGCGTCGCCCGAGTTGATCGGTACGGGCTGGAACATCATGGACTGGATCGGCGTGGCCGAGCTGACCTCCGACGACTCGCGGGTCGACGTCGTCGGGCGCAGGGCCGGTGACAGCACCCTGCAGATGTACCCGCACAACCGGTGGTACGACGGCACGGCGACCTTCGTCGGGCCGGTCCAGGTGGGCACGGGGTGGCATTCCGTGGAGATCATGAGCCTGGTCACCGTGACCCTGGACGACTTCACCGACGTCGTGGCCCGGCGGTCGACCGGTGAACTCGTGGTCTACCGCAACGCCGGTGGCTACAACGGTGACTTCACCTTCCACAGCCCCACGGGGCTCGGCGGTGGGTGGAACACGATGAACCTCATCGCCTGAACCCGGAAGCGGTGCTTCCGCCTTTCTGGGAATTCTCGTCCTCGTGGTCGTCGATGCATTCCGGAGCAGTGGTCCAGATGAAACATCGCATCCGAAAAATGTGGTCTGTTCTCCTCGGCAGTGTTCTGATCGCCACCGCGGCTCCTGCGGCGAACGCTCAGGTGCCCGCGCCCGACCCGGCCGGTGAAACCATTGTCAACCGCTTCTACGAAACCGCGCTCGACGGAACGGCGCTGAAAAGCGCAGGCCAGCAGTACTACGAGGTCAACGCGGCCGATTTCAGTGTTGCCGCACCGGGCGGGGTCGGTGCGGCCAAGCCCGCGCTCCCCTTGCCGGAGGTGGCCAGCGGCTGGGACGTCGGCTTCGAGCAGGAGTGCCGAGATCCGGCCAACGCCGCGAAGTCCTCTTCGGCCGAGGGGTGGACGAAGGACCACTACCGGTGGTGTCGCGGCGTCACGGTCAACTGGGACCGGCTCATCTGCGGCAGTGGTCAGTGCCGCCTGGTCGCGAAGATCCTGATCCAGGTGGTCTGGCTGGGCTACGCCGACGCCCACAATCGGAAGTTCCACATCTGGGGCAAGACCTTGGAGGTGATCGAGGTCGAGGGTGAGTTCGACGACGACGCCCGCGTGGCCGCTTGGGCCGACTGCGCCGGCACACCCGGGAGATCTTCCTGCAGCGCGCGTTACCAACCCGACACCCGTGCGACGTTGGCCGACATCAAAGCCGGGCGCAACAACGTGTTCGAGACGGTGCTCACCGACACCAGCATCCCCAACGTCGGTTTGACCGGCGAGGCCGTCGCGCCGCTGGAGGTCTACAGCTGGTTCACCGGTGCCGGTGGGACCCTTCACCCGACGGATTCGCTGAACACCGTCAGCGCTCGGGTCGCCAGTCGGTGCGACTCGGTCAGGCTCCGCAGCAAGCAGGCGTGCACCTTCAACAACGTAAGCGCCTTCCTCACCTACGACAAGAACGACAACGCTTATCCGGTCTCCGAACTGGTCGACCACATCCGCTATGCGCAGGACGTGCTGGGCGCGCCAGGTCGTTGGCGCAACGGTGCGCCGGACGGGCCGCCGCTGACCAGGCTGCGCCACGCCCCGACGCAGAACCAGAACAGGGCGCGGCCGAAGGCGCAGTGCCGTGCCGCCAACCCGGGTGGCTGGAACGGACGCGTGCAGCAGTGCGACGAGTACCCGTTCGCCTCGACCAAGGAGGGCGGTGCCAGTGGTGGGCCCGTCTCCGGCAAGCTGATCGCCGCCCGTCAGAACAAGGAAGGTGGTATCCAGCTCAACAACTGGTATCAATGGGACCGCATCATCGACAACGACACCTTCTGGGTTAATTTGATTGGCTGATCGGCGACTACCATGACCTTGATCAACCGGCGTGCGGGGACCGTTGAGGCATCCCGCGGGTGCTTCCTGCTCGAAGCCGAGGAATTGCCGCAGACAGGCGTGCCGGCCGAGTACGGCTCCCTGGTCAACGATCCCGGCTCCGGCCAGGTCGAACTGCTCACCGGCCGGGAAGACGGTCCGGTGCACCTCACGATCGAGGTGCACGACAGTCCGGCACCGCCGTCACCGCGGACCTGGGAGGAGTCCGTCACCGCGATCGTGCGCTGGGAACGCGTGACCAGGGCTCGCATCCAGCAACTCGACATCACCATGGACGAGGAGTGGGAGTTCGAGCTCCCAGCACCGCACTTCGTGCTCGAGGCGCACTACCAGGCGGACGAAGACCACGAGCAGTGGTTGCTGCGCCTGTGGCCGGCGACCACGACCACCTGATCACCGCCCGTCGGGTCTCGTCGGTCGCCCGCCCGCGAGGCGCGCGACCGACGACCCGGTTACGGGGTCCTCGGCGGTTGCGTGGTCAGTGGCGTCCACAGCGTCACCGGACCGGTCCGCGAGATCTGGTCGAGCGGCCCCTCCACCACCCGGTTGATCACCGTGGTCCCCTCCGGCGGGTCGCCCTCGTGAACGTCACCGGGCCGCGTGAACCACCAGGCACCGAGCAGCACGACCACCGCCGCGGCGGCTGAGGAGGCGACCAACCACAGCGGCACGCGCTTGCCGTCCCGTTGTACCGACACCGCACGACTGTAGCGGCAACCCGGTCGGCGGGACGGGCACTACCAGGTGAAGCGCCAGTTCCCGATCTCCCGCTCGTCATAGGTTGCGCGCAGCGAGACGAAGCGCTCGGACCAGTTGAAGTCGGTGTAGAGGCAGGCCGTGTGGTTGAACGCGGTGCCGCACGTGGCGGCCTGCACGCGCGACCGGGGCCACGTGGCCTCCGCGACCTTCTGCCAGCCGAACAGGCTGTGCCCCAGGTAGACCTGGGTGGTGGCCCGCTGCGCGACCGGGTCGAGGAAGACGCGCCCCTTGACCACGCCGACGAACACGCACTCGAAGTCGTACGGCGCCAGCACCGCGCAGGTCGGCTCCGGCGCGGCGCTCGCGTGCGCGGTGGACGCGGTGGACGCGGTCAGCGCCAGCACCGCGAAGACGGCGCAGAGCGCGGTTCGAACGGCCTTCATCCGCCTTCCTCCTCACCGCGACGGGCCGGACCGACCCGAACGTAACCCCGTCGCGGCGAGGCTTGCGACCGGTGGCGCGGACAACCATCCCGTGGGGACGTGCGGACACCCGAAGGTGTGCCCGCACGTTCACGCTCGGCTGCCGACGCCTCGAACCGGTCCACAACGGACAAACATCTTGAATCGCCGTTACTCGCGCGGGAAGGTCTCCGCGATGGCGGGTTCGACCGACCCCGGCCGGCCGGGCGTGACGAACAGCTCCCGCAGCAGCAGGTCGCCGAGGTACCTGGGGTCCAACCCGGACTGCCGCCCCCGCGCCGAGTGGGCGAGCCAGGTCAGCCACAGCGCCACCCGCACCACCGCCCCCGGCAGCGCGCGCACCGGCCGCGGGTGGCCGGCCGCGTCCGCGACGAGGCCGAGGAACCGCGACCAGGTCAGGTTGTCGTCGGCGACCGGCAGGTCCTCGCCGCCGGCCCGCTCCAGCGCGTCCACCGCCACCTCGGCCACGCGCGCGGCCGTCGTCGCGGCGCTGCCGCCGGGCGGGGCGAGCAGCGGCGAGCGCGAGCGCACCCACCGGTCCAGGGGCCCCGCCCAGTTGGGCAGCCGGTCGCGCGCGCGGCCGAACACGAACGGCAGCTCCAGCACCGCCACCGGCAGGTCCGGGCCCGCCGCGGCGCGGCCCAGGCGCGCCTGCTCGACCCGGCTGCGGATGTACGGGTGGCGCTCGGCCAGCCGCCACTCGGGCCGCTCGCGGTGGAAGTGCGTGTAGTACGACCCGAGGACCACGGCGCGGGTCAGGCCCTCCTCGCGGGCGGCGGTGAGCAGCCGCACGACCGGCGCGACGTTGCCGCGGTGGAACACCGCGTAGGCGGGCCGGCGCGGCACCTCCCGGTCGTCGACGCCCGCCGCGAACACCACGCCGTCGTGCCCGGCCAGCAGGGCCCGGAACTCCGCGCCGCTGGCCCGCGTGGCGTCCACGGCGTGGTCGACCCCGTCGCGCGCGGTCCGCGCCGCGGTCGTGACCTCGTGCCCCGATGCCCGCAGCCGCTCCACCACGTGCTGCCCGACCAACCCGCTCGCACCCACCACCACGACCCTCATGGGGCGGGGATGCTACGCGGTGCGCAGGGTCAGCAGGGAGATCTCGCTGGGCGCGAACACGCGCAGCGGCGGACCCCAGAACCCGGCGCCGCGGCTGGTGTAGAGGCGGGTGCGCTCGCCGTGGTCGCTCAACCCGGCCAGCACCGGCTGCTGGAGCCGCACCAGCAGGTGGAACGGCCAGATCTGGCCGCCGTGGGTGTGGCCGGACAGCTGGAGGTCCACGCCCGCGGCGGCGGCCTTGGCGACCTCACTGGGCTGGTGGGCCAGCAGCACCACCGGGTCGTCGGGCCGGGTGCCCGCCAGCGCGGCGGCCAGGTCCGCGCCGTGGCCGGGTTCGCCGGAGTGCGCGCCGGTGACGTCGTCCACGCCCGCGAACACCAGCCGCGCCCCGTCGCGCTCCAGCACCCGGTGCTGGTTGTGCAGGCTGGTCCAGCCCAGCTCGGCCATGTGGTCCAGCCACGCCTGGGCGTTGCTGATGTACTCGTGGTTGCCGGAGACGTAGAACCGGTGCGCCGCGCGCACGTCGCCCAGCGGCGCGGCCTGGCCCCGGCGCTGCTCGACCGTGCCGTCGGCGATGTCGCCGACGTGGACCACCACGTCCGGGCCCAGGGCGTTGACCGCCGCGACGGTGTCGCGGGACCAGCGGGTGCGGTCGATCGCGCCGTAGTGGGTGTCGGCCAGCACCGCGACGGTGAGCCCGTCGAACGCCGGGGCGAGCCGGGGCAGCACCACGTCGGTCCGCCGGACCCGGGGCACGCGGCGCGCCTCGCGGACGCCGTGCGCGGTCAGGGCCAGGCCGGTGGCGAGCAGCAGCACCGCGACCACCCGGGCCCGCAGGGGGTTCTCCACGCCCGCCACGGCCAGGGCGAGCCGCACCACGTCGGTGACCAGGGTCCAGGCGAAGAACACCCAGGCCACGCCGAGCATCGCGTGCGCGGCGCGGGAGGCGCGGTCGGAGTGCCGGCGGCCGTGCGCGCGGACCAGCAGCAGGGGGAACGCCACCGAGGTGACCGCGAAGAACGCCGTGCCCGCGACCTGCACCGGCCACGGCCACCGCGCGCTCGGCGGCAGCAGGCCGAACCACGGCACCCAGAACAGCAGCGCGGTCAGGGTGAGCAGGACCGCCGTGAAGGTGATCCGCCGCCGCGCGGAGGGGCGGGGTGGCGCGGTGGTCGACATGGGGCTCCTCGGCGGTTTTACGAACCGGTGGTCTCTTATCGAGGGTAGCCGTCGTGCCGGGGGCTGTCCAAAGCGGTTTGCCGACCCGGCCGGCGGCAACCCTGGGCGCATGGTCGACGAGAACGAGGTGCGCGAGGTGGAGATGCCGGAGCAGGGCGAGCGGCTGGCCGAGGTGCGGCAGGAGATCGCCGAGGCCAAGGCCGACGCGGCCGACCTGCGCGACACCAACCCCGACCCGTTCCCCGAGTCCGAGCCGCCGGAGGAGGACGGGACGCCGGCCAACTGAGCGCGGTTCGAACGGGGGCGCGGTGTCCGAGTGGAGGACACGCGGTGTCGGAGTGGAGGACACGCGCGTCGGTTCGGTGCCGTGCGCGTGGGCTACAGCCCGTCCACCAGCACCAGGGCCTGGTCGTCGTGCCGCTTGGCCCTGGGCCAGCGCGCCCCGTCGGGGTCGTCGGCCTCGGCCTGCCGGACCGCCGCCAGCACGGCGGCGGGCCCCTCGCGCCGCGCCAGGTCGAGCGCCTGCGGCCAGTCGAACAACCCGTAGTCGTCCACGCCGCACGACACCCCGTCGGTGGCCAGCAGCAGGGCGTCGACCTCGTCGCGGGCCCAGCTCGCGCGGCTCGCGTGCCGCGCCGCGCCCGGGTCCGCCTCCGCCACCCAGAAGCCGCCGGGCGTGTTGCGGTACCGCGAAGTCCTGGTCATGCCCGCGCGCAACGCCTCCAGGTGCGCGTCGCCGTACCCGCCGCCGGTGCGCAACCGGTCGCGGTAGGTGTGCCGGGACCGCGGCAGCCGGCGCAGGTGGTCGTCGGCGAGCACCCGCACCCCGCCCGGCCCGAACGCCACGACCGGGCTGTCCGCGAGCACCAGCGCGTCGACCCGCTCGTCGGTCCAGCGCGCCACGGCCACCGTGCTCGACGGCGACGCGCCCGGCACCAGCCCCTCGGCCGCCGCCACCGCCCGGATCGCCCCGGCGAGCACGTCGGCCAGGTCCGCCCCGGGCGCCGCGCCCAGCCGCCGCGCCAGCTCGTCGGCGAGCACGCCCGCGTACCAGCCGCCGCTGCGCGCGCCGGGCGTCAGGTTCGTCGCGCCGTCGAGCACCACGACCGCGTGGTCGAGCACCACCACGTGGTCCTCGCTCGGCCGCGTCGCCCCCGTGACGCCGACGCCGGCCTGTTCGGCAACGCGCACTTCGGGCACGGGGCCATCCTAGGCGCGGGGGATCAGCCCAGCGCGGCCAGCGTGTTCCAGAACATCAGCTCGTACGAGTGCAGCAGCCGCGCCGCCGGGAAAGCACCCTCCGGGTTCCACCCGGTGGCCAGCACCGCGTCCAGGGCGGCCAGCGACAGGGCGTCCAATTCGGGCGACGGGGCGGCGAAGAAGTCGAAGAACGCGCAGGCCGCGTCGTCGAAACCGTAGTGCTCGCGCAACGCCGCGCCGATCGTCGCGCAATAACCGCCCCATTCCGCAAAATTCGCGAGGATCGCCAGCAGCGCGTCGTGCGGGTTGCCGTCCAGGGCGAGCCGGGCCACGTACGACGGGTATGCCTGGCACCCCGGCAGCGGGCGGTGGGCGGCCAGGTCGTCGGCGGTCAGGCCGCAGCCGGCCGCGAAGTCGCCGAGCCTGGCCAGGGCCAGGCCCTCGCCCGCGGCGACGGTCGCGAAGAACTCGCGCTGCGGCGCTTCCGTCGCCTGCGCGGCCAAGGTGAGGAACGCTCGCCAGTCGCTGCGCACGATGTGGTGCTCCTCCGCGGCGAGGGCCTTGATCGCGTCCAGCGACGCCCGCCCCTCCGCGACCAGCGGCACCAGTTCGTTGGCGCCGCCGTCGCGGCGCACCTCCTCGCGAACCCGCTCCAGCAGTTCGCGTGCTTCGTCCGACATGCGTCCCCCATGGCGACTGTTGTGCGCGGAACCCTATCCTCTCGTGCCGTAGTGTGAGCGCGGCGCGGGGCGAGTTCCGGGCAGCGGGGTTGACGCCGCCCGCCGTTCACCGATGTCATGGCCGGGCCTTGTCGCAGCGGAGCCGAGCCGAGCCGCAGAAGGAGTGCCGGGATTGCGCGTCGCGGGGGACACACCGGTCGAGAACCGCGGAATCCCGGGCGAGGGGCCGAACCGGCTGTGGCTCGGTTACCTGCTCTTCGGCCTGTTATCCGTGGGTGCCTATTACACCCTGCCGATCTTCGTGGGCACCGTGCCGCTGCGCGTGGTCGTCTACTGCGCGGTCAGCGCGTCCGCCGCGGTCGCCGTGTGGTGGGGCGTGCGCCGCAACCGGCCCGTTCCGCGCGCGCCGTGGGTCGTGCTCGGGCTCGGGCAGGTGGTCTACGCCCTGGCCGACGCCACGTTCTACGTCTCGCACTACGTGCTCAACGAGACGCGCTACCCGTCGGTCGCCGACATCTTCTACATCGGCCACTACCCGCTGGTCGTCGTCGGCCTGGTCGTGCTGATCCGCCGCCGCCGCTCCGACCGCGACCTGCCCGGCCTGCTCGACGCGGCGTCGCTGACCGTGGGCGCGGGCCTGCTGTCGTGGGTGTTCGTCATCGGCCCGCAGACCCGCCTGGGCACGCCGGTGCTGGTGGAGGTCGCGTCGCTGGCCTACCCGCTGATGGACCTGGTGGTGCTGCTGGCCGCGCTGCGGCTGCTGTTCGGCGCGGGCCGCCGCGACGGGTCGTTCCTGCTGCTCAACGTCTGGCTGGCGGCGATACTCACCGCCGACACCGTCTACGTGCTGCAACGCCTGGCCGGCACCTACGAGGCGGGCAACTTCCTCGACGCGGTCTGGCTGACCGGCAACCTGGCGCTGGGCGCGTGCGCCCTGCACCCGTCCATGGGGCGCATCACGCACACCGCGGAGGTGCCCGCGTGGCGGCTGGGCTGGACCCGGTTGGCCGTGCTGTGCGTCGGCGCGCTGGTCGGTCCGCTGCTGCTGCTCCTCCAGCACGCCCAGGGCGTGCAGCGGGACGTGCCGGTCATCGCGGTCGGCTGCGCGGCGCTGTTCGCGCTCACCACCACCCGGCTCGCCGGCCTCGCCGTCGACCAGCGCCGGATCGCCATCACCGACGGGCTCACCAGGCTGCGCAGCCGCCGCTACTTCGAGGCGCACCTGGCCGACGACGTGGCCCGGGCCGGGCGCACGGGCGGCCCGCTGGCCGTGGTGATCCTGGACGTGGACCGGTTCAAGCAGATCAACGACCGGTTCGGGCACCCCGGCGGCGACCGGGTGCTGGTCGAGGTGGCGGCCAGGCTGCGCGCCGCCGTCGGACCGGGCCACGTGCTGGCCCGCTACGGCGGCGAGGAGTTCGCGCTGATCGCGGCGGGTGCCGACGCCGAGCACCCGACCAGGCTGGCCGAGCGGCTGCGCCACGCCGTCGGCCACCGGCCGATCGAGGTGGGCGACGGCGCGTCGGTGACGGTTACGCTCTCCGCCGGCACCGCCGCGTTCGCCCCGCACCACGGCACGGCGTCCGCGCTGGTGTCGGCGGCCGACCGCGCGCTGTACCTGGCCAAGGACCTCGGCCGCGACCGCGCGGTGGCCGGTGGGACAGCGGTCGCCGAGCACCGGGAGGACGTCGCGGTGGACTACCTGGACCAGGTCGCGGACCTGGTGGACCTGCGGGTGGCGAGCCCGGGCCGCAGCCTGGCCATCGCCGAGTGGGCGCGGGCGGTCGCGCTGCGGCTGGGGCGCGACGCCGAGGAGGTCGCCACCGCGCACCGCGCGGGCAGGCTGCTCGACGTCGGCATGATCGTGCTGCCCGACGACCTGCTCACCGAGTCCGGCCCGCTCACCGACCAGCAGTGGCACCTGCTGCACGAGCACCCCGACAGCGGTGCCCGCATGGTCGGCGTGCTGCCCGACCACGCCGAGGTCGCCGAGGTCATCCGCCAGCACCACGAGCGCTGGGACGGCGCCGGCTACCCCAACGGCCTGGCCCGCGAGCGCATCCGCCTCGAAGCCCGCGTCCTGTCGGTGTGCGACACGTGGGCCGCGATGCGCGCCGACCGCCCCCACCGGCGGGCGCTGACCCACGAGCAGGCAGTGCGCGAGCTGCGCGCCGGCCGCGGCGCCCGGTTCGACCCGCACCTGGTGGACGTGTTCCTGGAGCTGCTGGACGAGGGTGCCGTCGGCGACCTGACCGCGGGCCCGACCGCGCCGCGCGAGGGCAGCCGCCTATCCTGACGCGCGTGTCCCGGCGCGCGTTGATCACCATGACCCCCGACGAGGTGTCGGCCTTCCTGGCGGAGCAGCGGGTCGTCACGGTGGCCACCATCGGCCCGAACGGCCGCCCCCACCTGGTGCCGCTGTGGTTCGTCGTCGAGGGCGACGAGCTGTGCGGGTGGACCTACCGGTCGTCCCAGAAGGTCCGCAACCTGCGGCGGCAGCCGGAGGCGACGCTCCAGCTGGAGGCGGGGGAGACCTACGACCAGCTGCGCGGCGTGAGCATGGAGTGCGACGTGCGGCTGGTGGAGGAGCCGGCCGAGGTGGCGCGGATCGGCGCGGCGGTGGCGGCGCGGTACTCCGGCGGGTACGGCGGGCCCGAGCTGGACGCGCTGGTGGCGCGGCAGGCGGTCAAGCGGGTGGGGCTGCGGTTCGCGCCGACGTCGGTGGTGTCGTGGGACCACCGCAAGCTCGGCGGTGCCTACTGAGGCTGGTCCTGTTCGACCTGGACGACACGCTGGTCGACCTGGCCGGCGCCTTCCGGCGGTGGGCGGTGGAGTTCGCGGCGGCGCACGGCCTGCCGGGCGGTGCGGTGCCGTGGCTGGTCGACGCCGGGCGGCGGGGTCCGAAGGACCGGTTCTTCGCCGCGGTCGGCGCCCGCTTCGGGCTCGCCGCGCCGGGGGAGCTGTGGGCGGCGTACCGGGCGCGGATGCCCGAGCTGGTGGTGCCGCGGCCCGGGGTGGTCGAGGGGGTGGCGGCGCTGCGCTCGGCGGGGTGGTTGGTCGGCGTGGTCACCAACGGGCAGGTGGACAACCAGGTGGGCAAGCTGAGGGGCACCGGCCTGCTCGACCTGCTGGACGGGTGGTGCGCGTCGGGCGAGGCGGGGGTGCGCAAGCCGGACCCGTCGCTCTTCCGGCTCGCGGCCCGGCGGTGCGGTTGGCGGGGCGGGGTCGGCTGGGTGGTGGGGGACGACCCGGTGCTGGACGTGGTGGGCGGGCGGGCCGCGGGGTTGCGGACGTGCTGGGTGGGGGCGGGGCGGCCCTGGCCCGGCGGGTTGGCCGAGCCGGACCGGGTGGTCGAGGACACGCACCTGGCGATCAGCGGGTTGCTGGCCGAGCCGGTGTGACGGTGTCCCCGATGGCTTCAGTGTTGCTCGAAAGCAACACCTGCGTCGTGGTTCGGTGGACAGGTCTTCAGGCGCCGCAGCGACTATTGGTGATCCTCTTCGTCGCTTCAGTGTTGCCCAAAAGCAACGCTCGTCCTGGACGGCTGCGGGAAACCGGCCGTGGAGGAGCGCGCCACCTCGCGTTCACCGGGCGCTCCTAGCGTGCGCGCATGAGGAAAACGTTGCTCGTCGGCTTGGCCGTGCTCGTGTCGGTGTCGGTCGCGGTGCCCGGGGCGGCGTCGCCGCAGGACCGCCGGAGCTGGGGGCGGGCGACGCTGACCGGGTTCGCGGCGCTCCCGGCGTCGACGTTCGTGCCCGCCAGCGAGCCGTCGGGGGCGGCGCTGGGCACGGCGCCCGTCAACGGGGTGGTGCCGCCGTTCGCGGACCAGCCGGTGCAGGGGTTCAGCGGGGTGCTGCGCAACGCCGACGGCACCTACGACGTGCTGTCGGACAACGGGTTCGGCACGAAGGCCAACAGCGCGGACTTCACCCTGCGCATCCACCGGGTGGCGCCGGACTTCGGCTCGGGTGCGGTGGACGTGGTCGGCGGCATCACGCTGACGGACCCGCACGGGCACGTGCCGTTCCCGCTGACGCGGTCGGACCGGGTGCTGACCGGCGCGGACTTCGACGTGGAGTCGATGGTGCGCGCGGAGGACGGCTCGTACTGGGTGGGTGACGAGTTCGGCCCGTACCTGCTGCACTTCGACCGGGCGGGACGGTTGTCGGCGCCGCCGGTGCCGCTGCCGGGGGTGTTCGCGCCGGAGAACCCGGCGGGTGCGCCGAACCTGGGGAGCAGCAAGGGGTTCGAGGGGCTGGCGCTGTCGGCGGACGGTCGGACCCTGGACGCGTTGCTGGAGGGCACGGTCGCGGGCGACGAGCCGGGCACGCTGCGGTTGAACGAGTTCGACGTGCGGTCCGGGCGGTACACCGGGACGCGGTGGACCTACCGGCTGGACCGGCCGGAGCACGCGATCGGTGACGCGATCACGGTGGACCGGAACCGGTTGCTGGTGATCGAGCGGGACGGCGCGCAGGGCGTGGACGCGCGGGTGAAGCGGGTGTACCTGGTGGACAAGCGGGACCGCGACCGGGACGGGGTGCTGGACAAGACGCTGGTGGCGGACCTGCTGGACGTGGCGAACCCGCGTGGTGTGGGTGGGTTCGGGGAGCGGTTCACGTTCCCGTTCACCACGATCGAGGACGTGGTGCTGCTGGACGACCGGACGATCGGCGTGCTGAACGACAACAACTTCCCGTCGTCGTCCGGGCGCACGCCGGGGAAGCCGGACGACAACGAGTTCATCACGCTGCGGTTGGACGGCGCCCTGGGCGCGGACCCGCGGGTGCTGCGCCGCCGCTAGATGGGTAAGCCCCAGGGGTAGGCGGCTGGAGACGTGGCGCGAGGGTGTCGTCGTACGGGTTGTGACGACCGACAGGGACACCCTCGCGACTGGTCACCCTGGCGGTGGTCCAGGTCTTGTCCGGATTCAGCTCCGAGGCCCGGTCCTGCGCCACCGACCGGACGCACCACACCCGGCGTGATCGCCCGCGTCCTGCAACGGGATCGATCACCTAGTCCGGACGGGCCCCGGTCGCGTCGTCGGCCGGGGCCCGTCCGCGCCCGCGCGGGTGCAGGGTGATCAGCAGCAGGGCGTCGAGCAGGCGGAGCCAGTCGGGTTCGGCGAGGTCGCGGCCGGTGAGGGCGGCCAGGCGGGCGAGCACGTCGAGCAGCCGGCCGGGCAGTTCGGCGGGGTCCTGGCCGGTGGCCTCGGCCAGTGCGGCGGCGTCCCGGCGGAACGCGGTGGTGCGGCCCAGGCGGACCAGGGCGGCGGGGAGTTCGGCCGGTTCCGCGACGTGCTCGGCGAACTCGACGGTGAGCGTGGTGCCGAGGGCTTCGGCCAGGCGGGTGAGGGCGTCGACGGTCGGGTTGCCGCGGCCGTTCTCCAGGTTGGCCACGTAGGGCACCGACAGGCCCGCGTCGGTGGCGACGGCGGCGACGGTGCGTCCGCTCGCGGCGCGCAGCGCGCGCAGGCGTGGTCCGAGCAGGTGTCCCATGCTTCTATCTTGTCAGAAGACATCCCCCGATGGTTATCTTCACGGGATAGGGGGTGTCGTGGTGCTGGAGGCATTGCGGATCAGGGACTTCCGGTTGCTGTGGGGCGCCCGCGCGGTCAGCTCGCTGGGCTCCTGGTTGCTCGTCGTGGTGGTGCCCGCGCACGTCTACCGGCTCTCGGGCGGTTCGGTCGCGCTGGCCGGCGCGGCGTTGGCGGCCGAGTTCCTGCCGCCCGCGGTGCTGGGGCCGGTCGCCGGGGTGCTGGTGGACCGGTGGGACCGGCGGCGGGTGATGGTGGCGGCCGACCTGGTGCGGGCGGGCGCGGTGGCGGGGTTGCTGTTCGTGCGCGCTCCCGGTGACCTGTGGCTGGTGTACGTGGCGCTGGTGGTGGAGAGCACCGGGACGGTGCTGTTCCGGCCTGCCGTGCAGGCGCACACGCCGGTGGTGGTGGGCACGGGCCCGTCGTTGAGCGGTGCGAACGCGGTGAACTCGCTCACCGACGGCGTGGCCCGGCTGGTGGGCGCGCCGCTGGGCGGCGCGCTGCTGGTGCCGGTCGGGTTCCCGGTGCTGGTGGTCGTGGACGCGGTGAGCCACCTGGTGTCGGCGGGGCTGGTGGCGCTGGTGTCGACGGGGGCGGCCGGCGCGCCGGGCACCGGCGGGGGGATGGCCGAGGGGCTGCGGTTCCTGCGGTCGGAGCGGACGGTGTGGGTGCTGTTGCGGGCGAGCACCGTGTTCCTCGCGGCGAACGCCGCGCTCGGCGCGCTGCTGGTGCCGTTCGGGATGGCCGAGCTGGGCGGGCCCGGCGCGGTGGGGCTGGTGATGTCCGGGCTGGGCGCGGGGTTCCTGCTGGGCGTGCCGCCGACCCGCCACCTGGTGGACCGGGTGCGGGTCGGGCCGCTGGTGGCGGGTGCGCTGGTGGTGACCTCGGCGGGTTTCGCGCTGCTGTTCGCCCCGACCGCGCCGGTGGTGGCCGCGGTGGTGGTGGGGTGCGCGGGGTCCGCGGTCCTGGTCGGGGTGCAGACCGCGGTGCAGCGGGCGACGCCGGCGCCGCTGCTGGGCCGGGTCGGGTCGGTGCTGTTCGCGGGTGAGGCGGTGGCGACGTTCGCGGGCGCGCTGGCGGGGCCCGCGCTGGCCGGGGTCGCGTCGGTGCGGGTGGTGGCGTGGGGCGCGTGCGGGGTGACGCTGCTCAGCGCCGTGCTCGCGGTCGGAGCCGGAACGCCTGTCGCGGGGTCAGGGCCGCGCCGCGGGCGAAGTGCCGGGCGAAGTCCCCGCCCAGCACCTCGACGAGCGCGGTGGTGGCGCGGTCGACGTCGCCGCGCTCGGCGGGCGGCAGGGGCGCGCCGCGGGACCGGCGGGCCGCGTCCGCCGTGCCCAGCAGGGTCGCGGCCAGCTCGGGTTCGTCGGCTGCCCGGGCGCACGCCAGGCCCTCCAGCGCCAGGGCCGTCGCGCGCGGGTCGCCGCTGGTGAGGGCCGCCCGGTAGCCCTCCTGGTGCAGGGCCAGGGCGCGCTGCCGGTCGCCGCGCAGTTCGGCGACGAAGCCGAGTTCGGCCAGCGGCAGCGCGTTGGCGCCGACCAGGCCCGCGTGGCGGTGCCGGTCCAGCACGGCCAGCAGGTGTCGTTCGGCGCCGTCGAGGTCGCCGGTGCGCCGCGCGCCCAGGGCCAGGCCCATCTCGGCGTGCGCCTCGCCGATGGGGTAGCCGTGCCGGCGGGCCAGGTCCCGGGACCGCTCGTGCAGCTCGCGCGCCCGCTCGTGGTCGCCGGTGAGCAGCGCGACGCGGCCCAGCTCGCCGGTCAGGTCGGCCGCGTGCGACCACAGCCGCAGCCGCTCGGCCTGGTGCAGGGCCGCCCGCAGGCGCCCGGCGGCGGCCGCGTAGTCGCCGCGGGCCTCGTCGATCGAGGCGAGGATGCCCACCACGCGCAGCTGACCCCAGGTGTCGCCCAGCTCGCCGAACAGGGCGGCGCTGCGCTCGCCGTCGCGGGCGCTCGCGTCGAGGTCGCCGCGCAGCAGCCACTGGAACGCCCGGTCGCCCAGCGCGGCCGCGGTGCCCCAGCGGTCCCCGGTGGCGGTGAACCCGGCCAGCGCCCGGTCGACCAGCGGTTCGCCCGCGGGCACGTCGCCCACCGCGTACAGCGCGTGGCCCAGCAGCCAGCAGGTGTGCGGCCCGTCGCACGAGGCCAGCACCTCGGCGACGCGCTCGTCGCGGTCGGCGCCGTCGCCCATCAGGACGGTGACGCCGGTGTGCCAGGCGACCGTGGCGGGCGTGCGGGCCACGGTGTGCACGGCCTCCAGCCGGCGCCGGGCCTCGCCGAGCCTGCCGCGCAGCACCCAGTACCAGGCCAGCGCGTCGACCAGGCGGGTGGCCACCGCGCCCAGCCCGCGGCGCACGACGTGGTCCAGCGCGGTGCGCAGGTTCGCCGACTCCGCGTCCAGCCGGTCCAGCCACTCCCGCTGGCCCGGCCCCCGCAGGTGCGGCGCGGCCTCCTCGGCCAGGTCCGCGTAGTGGCGGGCGTGCCGGGTCCGCACCTCGTCCAGCTCGCCGGCCTCCTCCAGCCGCTCCAGGCAGTAGGCGGCCACCGACTCCGCCAGCCGGTAGCGCCCGCCGGGTGCCGCCACGAGCACCAGCGACCGGTCCACCAGCCCGGCCAGCACGCCGAGCACGTCGTCACCGCCGCAGACCCGCTCGGCGGCCGCCAGGTCGCAGCCCTCGGCGTGCACGGCCAGCCGCCGCAGCACCTCGCGCGCCCGGTCGTCGAGCAGCTCCCAGCTCCAGTCCAGCACCGCGCGCAGGGTGCGCTGCCGCGGCGGCGCGTCCCGGTAGCCGCCCGCCAGCACCCGGAACCGGTCGTCCAGCGCGGCCGGCAGCGCGGCCAGGCCCAGCACCGGCACCCTGGTCGCGGCCAGCTCCAGCGCCAGCGGGATGCCGTCGAGCCGGGCGCAGACCGCCCGCGCCGCGGGCAGGTCCACCACCGCGTCCGGCGCGGCCGCGGCCACCCGGGCCAGGAACAGCTCGACCGCCGCGTCGGGGTCCAGCGGCGGCACCGGCCGGCGCACCTCGCCCGCCATCGCCAGCGGTTCCCGGCTGGTGGCCAGCACGTGCAGCCCCGGCGCGGCGGGCAGCAGCGCCGCCAGCAGCGCCACCACCCGCGCCACCACGTGCTCGCAGTTGTCCAGCACCAGCAGCAGCCGCTTGTCCCGCACCGCGCCCACCAGCCGGGCGACCACGTCGCCGAGGCCCGGTGCGCCGTCGTCGCGCACGCCCAGCACGGCGGCCACCAGCTCGGGCAGCTCCGGCGGCGACCCCGGCGCGGCCAGCTCCACCAGCCACACCCCGTCGGGGAAGGCGTCGAGCAGCCGCCGCGCGGACGCCACGGCCAGCCGCGTCTTGCCCACCCCGCCCGGCCCGGTCAGGGTGACCAGGCGGTGCGCGCCCAGCAGCCCCCGCACCCGCGCCACCTCGGCGTCCCGGCCCACCAGCGGCGTCAGCGGGCTGGGCAGGTTGTCCGCGGGCCGGGCAGGGCCGGGGTCCTGCGCCAGCACGGCCCGGTGCAGCGCCACCAGCTCCGGGCCGGGGTCCGCGCCCAGCTCCTCGGCCAGCCTGCGCCGCAGCTCCTCGTAGCCGGCCAACGCCTCGGCCCGCCGCCCCGACCGGTGCAGGGCGCGCAGGTGCGCCGCGCGCAGCCGTTCGCGCAGCGGGTGCCGCCGCACCGCCTCGGCCAGCTCCGGCACCAGTTCGGCGTGCCCGCCCAGCTCCAGCCGCGCCTCGGCCAGGTCCTCCAGCGCGACCAGCCGCAGCTCCTCCAGGCGGGTGACCTCCGCGCGCACCAGGGCCAGCTCGGCGAACCCGGCGAAGGCCGGACCGCGCCACAGCCCCAGCGCGTCGCCCAGCAGCGCCGACCGCGCCGCCGGGTCCGCCGCACCGCGCGCCCGCTCCACCAGCTCGGCGAACCGGTCGGCGTCGGTGGCCGCCGCGCGCAGCAGCCAGCCCGGCACCCGGGACTCGACCAGCCCGCGCCCGCCCGGCTCGGCCCCGGCCAGCGCCCGCCGCAGCTGCGACACCTTCGCGTGCAGCGCCCTGGTCGGGTTGCCCGGCCCCGCGCCGCCCCACAGGTCGGCCGCCAGGCGCTCCGCCGACACCGCCCGCCCGCGGTGCGCCAGCAGCGCCGCCAGCAGCGCGCGGACCTTGCGCTCGGGCACCCGGACCGCCGCGCCGTCCGCGGTCCGCACGTCCAGTGGCCCCAGCACCCCGAAGCGCATGCCCACACCGTAGCCACAACAAGATCCGAACCGAACCCGAACAGGCCGCGCCCACCATGGCGCCATGCCCGAGACCACCAGCCGGGAGGTCCGACTCGCCTCGCGCCCGGTCGGCTTCCCCGCGCCCGAGAACTTCGCCCTGGTCACCACCGCGGTCCCGGACCCCGGCCCCGGGCAGGTGCTGGTGCGCAACACGTGGATGTCGGTCGACCCGCACCTGCGCGCCCCGGTGGGCGGCGCGCCCTCGCACCTGCCGCCGCTGCGGCCCGGCGAACCGCCGGCGGGCGACGCGGTCGGCCGGGTCGTCGCCTCCGCCTCGCCCGACGTGCCGGTCGGCGCGACCGTCGCGCACCACCTGGGCTGGCGCGAGCACGCCGTGCTGGACGCCGCCGCCGTCACCGCCGTGGACACCGCCGTCGCGCCCGAGCAGGCGTACCTGGGGGTGCTGGGCACCCCCGGCCTCACCGCCTACGTCGCCCTGACCGAGACCGCCCCGGTGCGGCCCGGCGACGTGGTGTTCGTCTCCGCCGCCGCGGGCGCGGTGGGCAGCGTCGCCGGGCAGGTCGCGGCCCGGCTCGGCGCCTCCCGCGTCATCGGCTCCGCCGGCGGCCCGGTCAAGGTCGGGAAGCTGCTCGACGACCTCGGCTACGACGCGGGCCTGGACCACCACGCCGGCGGCATCGCCGCGCGCCTGGCCGAGGCCGCGCCCGACGGCGTCGACGTGTACCTGGACCTCGTCGGCGGCTACCAGCTGCAGGTCGCGATCGGCGCCCTGCGCGAGGGCGGCCGGGTCGCCCTGGTGGGCGCGATCAGCGAGTACGGCGCCACCGGCCCCGTGCCCGGACCCACCAACCTGCACGAGGCGGCCCGCAAGCAGCTCACCCTGCGCGGGCTGCTGGTCACCGCGCACCGGCACCGGTTCCCCGAGTACCGGTCCCGCGCCACGACCTGGCTCGCCACCGGCCTGCGCACCGAGGAGACCGTCTACGAGGGGCTGGAGCGGGCACCGGAGGCGTTCCTCGCCGTGCTGCGCGGCCTGAACACCGGGAAGGTGCTGGTCCGCCTGGAGCGGTGAGGGACCGGCGCCGCGCGTGTCCGGGGAACCGGCGCCGCCCGCGTCCGGGGAACCGGCGCCGCGCGGCTCACACGAGTGCCGGCCGGGCGGTGTCGGCGTACCGCCGGAACCACCAGTCCAGCAGCGCCCGGTTGCACGGCCGCGGCGGCACGGCCAGGGCCGTGCTCAGCACGACGTCCTCCAGGTGCGCGGTCGCGCGGTGCTTGCGGGTCAGGGCCGACTCCAGGCGGCAGACCGCGTCCATGTGCCGGAGCCGGGCCGCCCGGGTGCGGGCGCTGGCGGCCTGGCTGCGACGCCGGGCCTCCGCGGCCGCGAACGCCGCGACCCGGCTGAAGTGCCGGGCCTCCCTGGTCCGGTAGGCCGCCGCCAGGCCGCGTGCCCGGAGGTCGGCCACCCGTGCAGGGGCGAACTCATCGCTTCCCTGGTACCCCACGGGGACGAGTTTTCGCCCGGGGATCGCGACACGCCCACGGTGTTCACCCGAACGAGAGGGCCTGTTGCGCCGAACGGACCCGATCGTCGTAGTGCGAAGCGGTCAAGCCCGCTCCTGGGGGACCGCCCGGACCCGGGTCGTTGCCGACGGCGCGGGTGTCGTCGCCGGACGAGCCGCGTGGTGCGAACGGCTCGTTGACCCGCTGGGCTCTGCCGGCGTGTGGGCCCGATCCGATTCGACCGCGGTCACGGCCGGATGTTCTTGTTGAGGTGGAAGAAGTTGGCCGGGTCGACCCGGCGCTTGAGCGCGGCCAGCCGGGCCGTCTTCCGCTCGCCGTAGGCGTCGGCGACGCGGCGCGCGGGCTCGTCGGCGTCGAGGAAACCGGGGTGGGTGCGGCCGTCGGAGAAGCGCGCGAAGGCGTCCCAGCCCTCCCGGGTCCACCCGGTGTGGGCCGCGGTGCCCGCGGGGTCGCTCCAGGTGGACTGGAACATGCAGAAGAACCGGGCGTCCCGGCCGGGGAAGGCGGTGTCGTCCTCGGCGACGCGGGCGACGGCGCCCCCGAGGTGCAGCAGCTCGACCAGGCACAGCGGTGACACGGCGGCGCCGGCGTGGCGGACCAGGGCGGCGATCGCGTCGTCACCGAGCTCGGCGAGGTAGCCGGTGCGGATGCTCTGGCGGTAGCCGTAGTCGCCCGCGGGCATGCCGTCGAACATGCTCTGCAACGCCAGGTAGGGCATGGGGCCGACCATGTCGGCGGCGGGCGGTCCGAACTCGCGCAGCGGGCGCAGCGCCTCGTCGGCCTCCTCGGGCGGGCCGCTGTGGCAGACGCCGATCGCCACCGCGGGCTCGTTGTGCAGCGACTCGGGCAGGCCGGGCATCGGCGGCGCGGTCAGGGCGATGACCGTCGAGGTGACCGAGTCGGGCTCGACCGCGGCGTAGGAGCGGTAGAGGGCGAGCACGTCGGCCAGCCGGTCGCCGGGGTGGACCAGCAGCCCGGCCACGACCTCGCGGACCGGGTGCAGCCGGAACTCGAACCCGGTGACGACCCCGAAGTTGCCGCCACCGCCGCGCAGGCCCCAGAACAGCTCGCGGTTCTCGTCCTCGCTCGCGGTGAGCAGCCGGCCGTCGGCGGTCACCACGTCGACCGAGAGCAGGTTGTCGACGGTCAGCCCGTGCCGCCGCATGAGCCAGCCGACGCCGCCGCCGAGGGTGACGCCGGCGACCCCCGTGCCGGAGCACTGCCCGCCCGTCGTGGCCAGGCCGAACGCCTGCGTCTCGCGGTCCAGCTCGGCCCAGGTGAGGCCCGCCTGGGCGCGTGCGACGCGCCGCACCGGGTCGACCCGGACGCCCTTCATCGGCGACAGGTCGAGCACCACGCCGCCGTCGCACACGCCGTTGCCGGCCACGTCGTGACCGCCGCCGCGCACCGCCACCTCGACACCGGCCTCCCGCGCCACCGCCAGCGCGTGCAGCACGTCGGCCACGCCGCGGCAGCGGGCGATCACCGCGGGGCGCCGGTCGACCGCGGCGTTCCACACCACGCGCGCCCGGTCGTACCCGGCGTCACCCGGCTCCAGCAGCTCCCCGCGGAAGTCCGCGCGGATGGCGTCGGCCAACGTCCGATTGCCCGGGTCCGCCATGGTCCCTCCGCTCGTCGCGCCCGCTCCGGTTGTACGGCCGGCGGGCGCGGGGCACAACCGCCCACCGGGCGTCGTGGCCGGCTCCGCGACGACGACCGGATCGAACCGCGACGATCGGGCGCGACCGGGGTGCCCCCGGCCAGGGTTGACGTCGAGGGGAGGCCCGGTGATCGCAGCGCTCAACCGGCTCGTGGCCCTGGTCGAGGAGCACCTGGGCGAGGAGCCGGACATCGCCGTCGTGGCGGGTTCGTCCGGCACGACCGAGTACCACCTGCGCCGGATGTTCTCGTCACTGGCGGGCATGCCGCTGTCGGAGTACGTCCGCCGCCGCCGCATGACCGTCGCCGCCGCCGACGTGGTGCGGGGTGACGACCTGCTGACCACCGCCGTCCGGTACGGGTACGGCTCGACCGAGGCGTTCGGCCGGGCGTTCCGGTCGGTCCACGGCGTCGGCCCGCGCGACGTCCGCCGTGATGGAGGCCCCCTTCGCGCACAACCACAGCTCAGGTTCCGCCTGACCGTAGAAGGGAGCACCCCCATGGACACCCGCATCGTCGACCGGCCCGCGTTCCGCCTGGTCGGCCACGCTGCTCGCGTTCCGCTCATCCACCGCGGCGTCAACCCGCACATCCAGCGGCACATCGCTTCGCTGCCGCCGGAGGAGCACTCGCGGCTCAAGGCTCTCGGGGATGGTGAGCCGGGAGGGTTGCTGCAGGTTTGCGATGATCTCGACGAGGCCGAGTTGACCTATCTGCACGGGGTCGCCGTTTCGCGGGACGCGCCGGTGCCCGACGATCTCGACGCCATCGAGGTGCCGGCGGGGAGGTGGGCGGTCTTCCGGACCAGCGGACCTCACCCGGAGGTGTTGCAGACGACCTGGGCCGCGACGGCGACCGAGTGGTTCCCGTCCAACCCCTGGCGGTTGCGGCCGGGGCCCTCGGTGGTGGCGATCCTCGAACGGGCGGACGACTTCAGCACGGCTACCTGCGAGTTGTGGCTGCCTGTCGAGCCGGGGTGATGAGGTGGGCGAGGTGGTTCCCCGCCGCCGAGGTCGGCAGGGAACCACCCCCGCTCGCGCGGGGAACGACGACCCATACGCCGCCGACGGCCAGCCGCAGGAACCACCCCCGCTCGCGCGGGGAAACTACAGGTCGCAACGCCTCAGCGCCGCCAGGTGTGGAACCCCTGCCCCGTCTTCCGCCCCAACCGCCCCGCCTCGACCATCTCGGTGAGCAACGGGCTGGGCTCACAAGCCGGATCGGGCAGCAGGTCCCGCAGCACCAGCAAGGTGTCCCGGACGGTGTCCAACCCGATCAGGTCGGCCGTCCGCAGCGGCCCCATCGGGTGGGCGAAGCACGACTCGAACACCTCGTCGACGGTCGCCGCCCCGGCGGTCCCCTCCGCCACCACCTTCACCGCCTCGTTGATCGTCAACATCAGCACCCGGTTGGTCACGAACCCCGGCGCATCGCCCACCACGACCGCCTTCTTCCCCAACGACGCCAGCACCTCCACCGCCCGCGCCAGCGCCACCTCCGACGTCCCCGCCCCGCGCACCACCTCCACGGCGTCCTTGAGCGGCGCGGGGTTCATGAAGTGGGTGGCCAGCACCCGCTCGGGCACAGCGGTGACGGCGGCCAGCACGGCGACCGGGATCGCCGACGTGCACGACGCCAGCACCGCCTCCGCCCCGCACACGCCACCCAGCGCCGCGAACAGCTCCCGCTTCACCGAAACGCGCTCCGGCGCGCACTCCACGACGAAACCGCACCCGGCCAGCTCGGCCAACCCGGCCGTCCACCGCAGCCGCGCCCCCACCTCCGCCGGGTCGACGCGGGCACCACCCAGCAGGGCCCGCTGCCGCACGCCGTCGCGCACGCGCGAGGGGCCCGAGGCCAAGGCCGCCGGGTCCGGGTCCACCACGACGACCTCGTGCCCGGACGTCGCGAAGCACTGCGCCACCCCGGTGCCCATCACCCCGGCACCCACCACGCCGACCTTCACCGCCGCCTCCCGTCCACCAGCCGCACGTGCGGTGGCGGGGCGGGCGGCACCGGGGACGGCCGGGCCAGCACCACCCGGTCACCGTCCCGCTCCACCGGTTCGAAACCGGCGAACCGCAGCGTCACCAGCATCACCTGGTTGACCGGCGTGCGGACGAACCGCGCCACCGGGCGCCGCCCGCGCGCCAGCGCGTCCCGCACGATGTCGCCCAGCAGCACCGAACCCACCCCGCGCGACATCACCCGGCACGACATCAGCAGCAGCTCCAGCACCGCGTCACCGCCGACGTGCGCGACGACCGCGAGCCCGATCGCCCCGTAGTCGCCGAACCTGTCCCGCAGCCGGGCGACCAGCACGTCGTGCCCGGGGGACGCGCACAGGGCGCGCAGCTCGGCCACGTCGTAGGTGACGCCGGTCGTGTTGAGCTGGTGCGTGCGCACGGTCAGCTCTCGCGCCCGCTCCAGGTCCGCCTCGGTCGCCTCCGCGACGGTCAGCTCCAACCCCAGCGACGCCAGGAACTCCGCCGCCGACCCGTCGAACCCCCGCTCGGCCTCCGCGCGGTCCCGCTCGGTCAGGTACGCCTGGCGCCGCCCGCGCGACTCGGGCGTCACCGGGCCGGGCCGGAACTCGGGCAGCGACGCCAGTCGCCCGACCTGCTCGGCCGGGTAGCAGCGCACCTGCGGCAGCGCCGCGGCGACCTCGGCCAGTTCCGCGGCGTCGTTGTCGGTGAACGCGACGGTGTCCAGGCCGATGTTCAACTCGGCCGCGATCCGCCGCACCGCCGCTGACTTCGCGCCCCAGCCGACCTCCAGCGCGCAGAACATCCGGTCCAGGCCGTGCTCGGCGAGGTGGGCCAGCGCCGCCGGGCGGTCGCCGCGGCCGGCCACCGCGTGCAGGATGCCGCGCTCGTCCAGGCACGCCAGCGCCACCACCGCCTCCGGGCGCGGCACCGGTCGGTCGCCTTCGAGCACGACCCCGTCCCACAGCGTGTCGTCCAGGTCCCAGACCAGGCACTTGACCGCCGGCAACCCCGTCACGACCCACCTCGCAGCGCGTACCGGCCGAGGTGCTGCTCGGCCACCTCGTCGGAACCCTCGATGATCCGCATGACCGCGGCGTCGCGGTGGAACCGGCCCACGGTGCTGTCCGCGTCGACGCCCGCCGCGCCGTGCAGCCGCACCGCGTGCCCGGCGACGACCGACGCCGCCCGCGCCGCGCCGTACTTGGCCAGCACGGTCTCGTGCAGCGCCTCGGGGTCGCCGCGCTCGCGCAGCGCCGCGGCGTGGGCGCACAGCTGCCGGGCGGCCCGGACCTCCACCAGGCACCGGCCGAGCACCGCGCGCACGGCCTGGTGCTCGGACAGGGCCGTGCCGCCCTGCGCCCTGGCCGCGACGTGCCCGGCGGTGAGGTCCAGGCACGCCCCCGCCAGGCCCGCGCACCCCCAGGCCACGGTGAACCGCCCGTGGTCCAGCGCCGTGCCGACCACGTGCGACAGGCCGAACCCCGGCGGCGCCAGCACCTCGGCCACCGGCACGTCGTCGAAGCGCACGTGCGCGATCCGCGCCGCGCGCATCCCCAGCTGCCCGGTCACCGGCTCCACCACCACGCCCGGCCCGGCCTCCACCAGCACGGCCACCGGCCGCCCGCCCCGCGAGGCGAGCACCAGGAACACGTCGGCTAGCCCGCCGAAGGTCACCCACAGCTTGCGGCCGCGCAGCCGACCCGCCTCCAGGGTCGCGCCCACCGCCGCCAGGTCGCTGCCCGCGCCGGCCTCGGTCGCGGCGAACCCGGCCAGCCGGTCCCCGGAGGTCAGCGCGGGCAGCCAGCGGTCGCGCTGACCGGCGTCGCCCCAGCGCAGCACCGCCGCGGCCACCATGCCCTGCACGGTGACCAGGGCCCGCAACGCGCTGCACGTGCCGCCGAAAACCGCGCACAGCCGCCCCACCTCGGCGGGCGAGGAGTCCCGGCCGCCGTACCGGGCGGGCACGTCGGCGGCCAGGAACCCGGCCCGCGCGACCGCGCGCACGACCTCCGGGGGCACGCCGCCGTGCCGGTCCCACCCGGCCGCGTCCGCGCGCACCGAGTCGGCGAACGCCGCGGGGTCCACGGCTCACCGCGCCGCGGACAGCTTGCCGCGCACGAACGCGGCTATTCGGTTCAGGGTCCGGAAGTTGTCCAGGTCGAGGTCCTCGACCTCCACCCGGATCGCGAAGTTCTTTTCCACGTGGGTCACCAGTTCGAGGGCGAGCAAAGAGTTCACCAAGCCGAGGGCGAAATAGTCCTGGTCCGGTTCCAGGTGGGTTTCCGGCAGTGCCGAGGTGAAGAAGGCTCGCACCTGCTCGACGATCGGGTCGAGGTCGTCGTCCGCGGCGAAGTCGCTGGCCAAGTGACCTCCTCCGGTGAAGTCCCAGGCAACGTAACACGGCCGGACGAGCCGGGAGAAGTGAGGTTCGGAAATTCGCAAGCCGGTTACCGGGGAGTCGGGCTTCGGTTGTCCGAATGGGGTGCGGCCGATCGGCGGTTGCCCGCCGGGGAACCCGCTGGGACGGTCGGGAGCCCAGGGGGTCGAATTTCGGCGGCAATACCCGGAGTCAACTGGCGGAATCACGCATGGATGTCCAGGATTCATTGACCGGAAGCGTCCACGACCTCTTCGCGGCCCGGGTGCGCGCCGATCCCGACCTGACCGCCGTGGTGTCCGGCCCGCGCCGGCTGACCTTCCGGGAGCTGGCCGCCCGGGTCGACCGCGTGGCCGGGACCCTGGTGGCGCGCGGCGTGCGGCCGGAGGACCCGGTCGGCGTGCTCCCCGAACGCGACGCGGACGCGGTGGTGGCGCTGCTGGCGGTCCTGGCGGCGGGCGGCGCGGTGGTGCCGCTGGCCGCCGGACTGCCCGACGCCCGCCTGGCCGACCTGCTCGCCAACTCCGGCGCCGCGCTCGTGCTGACCCGCCGGGGCCTCGCGCACCGGCTGCCCGCCGACGGCGCCGTCCGGGTCGTCCCCGTCGAGGACGACCACCCGCCGCGCACCGCCGCCCTGCCCCGCACCACCCCCGACCACCTCGCCTACGTCCTGCACACCTCCGGCTCCACCGGCCGCCCGCACGGCGTCCTCGCCACCCACCGCGGCCTGCTGGCCCTGTACGCCCACCACGCCCGCGACCTGTTCGCCGCACCCCGCCGCCTCAAGGTCGCCCACACCGCGGGCCTGGGGTTCGACGCGATGTGGCTGCCGCTGCTGTGGATGCTGGCCGGCCACGAGCTGCACGTGGTCGACGACAACGCGCTGGCCGACCCCCGAACCCTCGTCGACCACCTCGCGACCGCCGGGATCGACGTGCTGGACGAGACCCCGTCGCGGCTGCGCGAACTGCTGCGCGCGGGGCTGCTCACGGGCACCCGCCGGCCGGGGATCGTGGTCACCGGGGGCGAGCCGGTCGACCCGGACCTGTGCAAGGCCCTGGTCGCCGCGGGTATCGCGGCGCACAACTCCTACGGCACCACCGAGGTCGCGGTGGAGAGCCTGCTGTGCCCGGTCGCCGAGACCGACCGCGCGGTGCTGGGCCGCCCGATCGCCGGTACCCGCGCGCACGTCCTGGACGCCGACCTGCGCCCGGCCGACGAGGGCGAGCTGTACCTCGCCGGTCCCGGGGTGGCCCGCGGCTACCTGGGCCGGCCCGGCGCGACCGCCGCGTCGTTCGTCGCCGACCCGCACGGCCCGCCGGGCAGCCGCATGTACCGCACCGGCGACCTGGTGCGCCGCCGCCCGGACGGCCTGCTCGACCACCTCGGCCGGGCCGGTGGGCACGTCAAGGTGCGCGGGGTCCGCGTCGACCCGGGCGAGGTCGAGGCCACCCTGCTGCGGCACCCGGCCGTGACCGGCGCGGCCGTGGTGCTCCGGGACGCCCGGCTCGTCGCCTACGCGGTGACCGACCGGCCGCCGGGGGAGCTGCGGTCGTTCCTGGCGGACCTGCTGCCCGCCCAGGCGGTGCCGTCGGTGGTGGTGCCGCTGACCTCGCTGCCGCTGACCCCCAACGGCAAGCTCGACCGCCGCGGCCTCCC
This sequence comes from Saccharothrix syringae, assembly GCF_009498035.1. Lineage (NCBI taxonomy): Bacteria > Bacillati > Actinomycetota > Actinomycetes > Pseudonocardiales > Pseudonocardiaceae > Saccharothrix > Saccharothrix syringae. The sequence goes on along the minus strand of NZ_CP034550.1, from coordinate 7,494,948 downwards.
GGCGCCGCCGCCCGCCGGACCGGGAGTCGCGCCGCGCACCCCGGCCGAGGAGCGGGTGGCCGCGGTGTGGCGGGAGGTGCTGGGCGTCGAGCGGGTCGGCGTGCTGGACGACTTCGTCGCGCTGGGTGGGGATTCCGTGCTGGCCATGCGGGTCGCGGCGGCGCTGGACCGGGACCTGCCCGCGCGGCGCGTGCTCGCGCTCGGCACCGTCGAGGCGCTGGCCGCGCACCTGGCCGACACTCCCGCCGGCCCCATCGAATCCCGCACCCCAACCCCGCCCAACACCGAGGCACCCCTGTCGTTCGCCCAAGAACGCCTGTGGTTCCTGGACGAGTTCTCACCCGGCGGCACCGAGTACACCACCACGGCCGGCTACCGCCTGCGCGGCAACCCCGACCGGAGCGCCCTGGCCACAGCGCTGACCCGCCTGGTCGCCCGGCACGAGCAACTGCGCACCACCTTCCGCACCTCCGGAGGCCGCGGCACCCAGGTGGTCGGCCCGCCCCACGAGGTCCGCCTCGAAACGGGCGACGAGAGCACCCTCGGCGAGTTCGTCACCCGGCCGTTCGACCTGCGCACCGGCCCGCTCCTGCGCGCCGCCCTGCTGTCGACCGCCGACCAGCGGGAGCACCTGCTGGTGCTGTGCCTGCACCACATCGTCACCGACGGCTGGTCGATGGGCGTGCTGGCCGAGGAACTGGGCACCTGCTACTCCGCCGCCGTGTGCGGGAGCGAGCCCGACCTCGCGCCGCTGCCCCTGCGCTACACCGACTTCGCCGCCCGGCAACGCGCCCGGCTGACCGGCGCGGTGCTGGACGCGCAGCTCGCGCACTGGGAGCGGCGGCTGGCCGGGGTGGCGGTCCTGGACCTGCCCGCCGACCGGCCGCGCCCGGCGGTGCGGACCGCGGCGGGCGCGACCCACCGCCGCACCGTGCCGCCCGCCGCGGCGGCGGGCCTGGCCGAGCTGGGCCGGTCGCGGGGCGCCACCCTCTTCACCACGCTCGTCGCGGTCACCCAGGCGTTCCTGGCCCGCACGACCGGGCAGCGCGACATCGCCGTGGGCACCGTCACCTCCGGCCGGGACCACCCCGACCTGGCCGGCCTCGTCGGGTTCTTCGTCAACACCGTGGTGGTCCGCACGCCGGTGGACCCCGGGCTGCCCTTCACCGACCTCCTCGACCGGGTCAGGGGCACCGTCCGCGACGCGCTCGACCACGACGAGGTCCCGTTCCACCGCCTGGTGGAGCTGCTGCGCCCCGAGCGCGACGCCGGGCGCCCGCCGCTGGTGCAGGTGGTCGTGGCGCTCCAGAACGCCCCCGCCCGGCCGCCCGCCCTGGCCGGGCTCGGGGTGACCGCGTTCGACCCGCCCCGCGACGCCGCGGCGTTCGACCTGGCGCTGGAGTTCACCTCCGACGACGACGGCCTGCACCTGGCCGCGGAGTACAGCACCGACCTGTTCGACGGGCGCACCGCCGCCCGGCTCGTCGACCGCCTGCTGGTCCTGCTGGCCGGCGTGGTCGACGACCCGCACCGGCCGCTGTCCCGGCTGCCGCTGCTCCCGCCCGACGAGCTGCGGCGCGTGCTGCACGACTGGCCCGCCGGCGCGCCGAGCCCCGACCGCACGGTCACCGGCCGGTTCGCCGAGCGCGTCGCGGAGCGGCCCGACGCGGTCGCGGTGACCTGCGACGGCGTGTCCCTGACCTACCGGGGGCTGGACGCCGCGGCGAACCGGCTGGCCCACCGGCTGCTGGCGCGCGGCGTGCGGCCGGAGGACCGGGTGGGCGTGTGCGCGCCGCGCGGCCTGCCCGCGATCGTCGCGCTGCTGGGCGTGCTCAAGGCGGGCGCCGCGTTCGTGCCGCTCGACCCCGGCTACCCGCCGACCAGGCTGGCCGACGTGGTCGCCGACTCCGGCACCGCGCTGGTGCTCGTGCCCGCCCACCTGCGCGACCGGCTGCCGGCGGGCGTGGAGGCCGTGGACCTGGACGACGTGAACCCGGACCAAGTGAGCCCGGACGACGCGGAGCACCCGGGCACCGCGCCCGCCGTCGCGATCACGCCCCGCACCGCCGCCTACGTCATGTTCACCTCCGGCTCCACCGGCCGCCCCAAGGGCGTGCTGGTCGAGCACCGGTCGATCGCCCGGCTCGCCGAGGGCGACCCGTTCCCGATCGGCCCGGACGACGTGGTGGCGCAGTGCTCCACGCTGTCGTTCGACGCCTCCACCTTCGAGATCTGGGCCGCCCTGCTGTCCGGGGCCCGGCTGGCGGTGTGCCCGGGTCCGCTGCTGTCGCCGGAGGACCTGCGCGGCTTCACCGCCGCGCACGGCGTCACCGTGCTGTGGCTGACCGCGGGCCTGTTCCACGAGATCGCCGCCGCCGACCCCGGCGCGTTCACCGGCCTGCGCCAGCTCGGCTGCGGCGGTGACGTGGTCTCGCCCGAGCACTGCGCCGCGGTGCTGCGGCACGCCCCGGACCTGCGGATCGTGGACGGCTACGGCCCCACCGAGAACACCACCTTCGCCTCCGCCCACGCGGTGCGCCCGACCGACCCGGCCGCCGCGTCCCTGCCGATCGGGCGGCCGGTCACCGGCACCCGGTGCTACGTGCTGGACGACGACCTGGGCCCGGTCCCCGTCGGCACGCCCGGCCACCTGCACGTCGGCGGCACCGGCCTGGCCCGCGGCTACCTCGGCCACCCCGGCCTGACCGCGGCGCGGTTCGTGGCCGACCCGTTCGGGCGCGGCACCCGGCTGTACCGGACCGGCGACCTGGTGCGCTGGACCCCCGAGGGGCTGCTGGAGTTCCTGGGCCGCTCCGACGACCAGGTCAAGATCCGCGGTTTCCGGGTGGAGCCGGGCGAGGTCGAGGCCGCGCTGCGCCGCCACCCGGACGTCACCGAGGCCGTCGTCGTGCCGCACGAGCACGTGCCCGGCCACAAGCAGCTCGTCGCCTACGTCGTCGCCCGCACCGGCACCGACCGGCTGCGCGCGTTCCTCGCCGACACCCTGCCCGCCCACCTGGTGCCCGGCGCGTTCGTGCCGCTGCCCGCGCTGCCGCTCGCGGTCAGCGGCAAGGTCGACCGCGGGGCCCTGCCGCCGCCCCGGCCGCGGTCCGCCCGGGCCCACGTGCCGCCGAGCGGGCCGCGCGAGGAGGTGCTGGCGCGGGTCTGGGCGGAGGTGCTGGGCGTCGAGCGGGTGGGCGCGGACGACAACTTCTTCGCCCTGGGCGGCGACTCCATCCTGAGCATCCAGGTGGTGTCCCGGGCCCGCGAGCTGGGCGTGTCGGTGACGCCCAAGGACCTGTTCCTGCACCAGACGGTCGCCGGGGTCGCCGCGCACGCCACCGAGGGGCGCGCGGTCCCGGTCGCGCGCGAACCCGGCACCGGGGACGTGCCGCTGACCCCGGTGCAGCACTGGTTCCTGGCCGGTTCGGCGGTACCGGAGCACTTCGCCCAGTGGGTGGAGGTCGACCTGGACCCGGACGTGGACGCCGATGCGCTGCGCGCCGCGGTCGAGGCGCTGCCCGCGCACCACGACCTGCTGCGCGCCCGGTTCCGGCTCGTCGACGGGCGGTGGCACCAGCACGTGCCCGAGGAGGTGGGCGAGGTCTTCGCGACCAGCGCCGAGCCCGTCGAGCGGTGCGTGGCCGGGCTGCGGACGCCACTGGCCGACGGCCCGCTGTTCCGGGCCGTCCTGTCGACCGCCGGGCCGCGGCCGGCGCTGGTGCTGCTGGCGCACCACCTGGTCGTGGACGGCGTGTCGTGGCGCATCCTGCTGGACGACCTGGCCACCGGCTACGCCCAGGCCGCGTCGGGCCGGGCGGTGGACCCGGGCCCGCGGACCACGTCGTTCCGCGAGTGGGCGCGGCGGCTGCGCGGGCACGCCGAGGCCGGCGGCTTCACCGCGGACCTGCCGTACTGGGAGGGCGCGGTGGCGCCCGGCGGGTTCGAGGGGCCGGAGCTGCCCGAGCACGTGGTGACCGCCCGACTGTCCGAACAGGACACCACGGCGCTGCTGCGCGGCGCGTCCTCGGCCTACCGCGCCGGGGCCGAGGACGTGCTGGTGGCGGCGGTGGGCCGGGTGCTGTCGCGGTGGCGCGGCATCGAGCGCGTGCCGCTGGAGCTGGAGGGCCACGGCCGGGAGGACCTGTTCGACGGGGTGGACCTGTCCCGCACGGTCGGCTGGTTCACCACCCTGTTCCCGTTCACCGCCGACCTGACCGGCGCCGACGACTGGGGCGCGGTGGTCAAGGCGGTCAAGGAGCAGCTGCGCCCGGCCCACCGGCACGGCCTGGGCCACGGCGCCCTGCGGTGGCTCACCACCACCCACCCGGCCGACCACCGGCCGCTGGCGCGGGTGAACTACCTGGGCCGGTTCGACGCCGCGTTCGACCGGGTGCCCGGCGGCATCCGGCTCGCCAAGCCGCCCACCACCCCGCCGCACCTGGACGTCACGGCCGCCGTCACCACCTCGGGCGAGCTGGAGTTCGAGTGGGTGCACGCGCCGGGCGCGCACCCCACCGCCGTGGTGGCGCGGCTCGCCGAGGAGGTGCTGGGCGCGCTGCGCGAGATCGCCGCGCACTGCGCCGCGCCCGGTGCGGGCGGTGCCACGCCGTCGGACTTCCCGCTGGCCCGGTTGAGCCAGGCGGAGCTGGACCGCGTCGCGGGCGACGGCCGGTCCGTCGAGGACGTGTACCCGCTGACCCCGGTGCAGGGCGGGATGCTGTTCCACAGCCTGTCCCGGCCCGGCGCGTACCTGGAGCAACTGCACCTGACCCTGCCCGACGCCGACCCGGACGACCTGGCGCGGGCGTGGCAGCGGGTGGTCGACGCGATCCCGGCGCTGCGCACCGGCGTGGTCTGGGAGGGGGTGCGCGAGCCGGTGCAGGTCGTGCGCCGGTCCGCGCCGCTCCCGATCACCCGCCACGACTGGCGCGGTGCGGCGGACGAGGGGCGGTGGCGGCGGCTGCTGGCCGAGGACCGTGCGGCCGGGCTGGACCTGTCGGGGGAGTCGCTGGGCCGGGTGGCGCTCGTGCGCACCGGGGAGCGGGAGGTCCGCGTGCTGTGGACCTTCCACCACCTGCTGCTCGACGGCTGGAGCGCGTTCCAGGTGCTGTCGGAGGTCCTGGGCACCCCCCGGGCGCGGCGGCCGTTCCGCGACCACGTGGCCCGGGTGCTCGCCCTGGACCCGGGCCGGGAGCGCTGGCGCGCCGCGCTCGCCGGGTTCCCCGGCCCCACGCCGCTGCCCTGGGACCGGCCGCCGGACCGGGCGCACCTGGCGTGCTCGTCCGCGGTGCGCGAGGTCGTGCTGACCGCCGGCGACTCCGCGCGCGTGCGGGGGTTCGCCCGGCGCAACCGGCTGACGCTCGGCACGGTCGTGCAGGGCGCGTGGGCGCTGCTGCTCGCCCGCCACGCCGGCACCCGGGACGTGTGCTTCGGCCTGGTGGTGTCCGGGCGGACCCCGGACCTGCCCGGCGCCGACACCGTGGTGGGGATGCTGGTCAACACCGTGCCGGTGCGGCTGGAGGTCGACCCGTCGGACGTGCCCGGCTGGCTGGCCCGCGTGCAGGCCGCCGGCCGACCGCCCGAGCACGCGGCGCTGACCGACATCCGCCGGTGGGCGGGCCTGCCCGCCGGGACGCGGCTGTTCGACAGCGTGGTGGCGGTGGAGAACTACCCGCTGGAGCACGACGCGCCGGTCGAGGTGGAGGCGGTGGAGAACACCAACTACCCGCTGCACCTGGTGGTGCGCGACGCCGAACCCCTGGCGGTCCAACTCGGCTACGACCCCGACCTGTTCGACCCGGCCACCGCGGCCCGGCTCGCCGGGGAGCTGGCGGCGCTGCTGGTGGAACCGGCGGCCGGGGACGGGCCGCCGGCGGAAACCCGTGCCGCGCCCCCGCCGCCCGCCGCCGGTCCGGCGGAGTTCGTGCCGCCGACCACGCCCGGCGAGCGCGCGGTGGCCCTGGCGTGGGGCGAGGTGCTGCCCGCGGCCCGGATCGGGTGCGCGGACGACTTCTTCGCCCTGGGCGGGGACTCGCTGCTCGCCGTCGGGGTCGCGGCCCGGCTCGGACCGGTGTTCGGGCGCGCCGTGGCACCCCGGCTCCTGTTCGACCACCCGACGGTCGGCGCGCTGGCCGCGGCGCTCGGGCCCACCGCCGCCGAGGACGCCGAGGCGCGGGACTACCAGCTGTGACGACGCGGGACCTGACGACGGGAGAAGCGGTGCGGGACGAGGACATCGCCATCACCGGGGTGGCCGCGCTGCTGCCCGGCCTCGACAACCCGGCCGACCTGGACGGCCTGCACCGGCTGCTGGCCGAGGGCGCCGACCTGGTCGGACCGCCGTCGCCCAGCCGGGTCCGGCACACCGGCGGCCGGCCCGGCGCGCCCTACCTGCCCATGGCCTACCTGGACCGGATCGACCTGTTCGACCACCGGTTCTTCGGCATCCCGCTGCGCGAGGCCGAGATGATGGACCCGCACCACCGGCTGCTGCTCCAGCTCGCGCACCAGGCCGTCGAGGACGCCTGCCTGGCGCCGGGTTCGCTGCGCGGGTCGCGCACCGCGGTCGTGCTCGGCCACTCGCAGTCCGACTACGAGACCCTGTACCGGGGCGAGGACCCGCACCAGACGCTCGGCGCGCTGTCCGCGTCGTCGGCGGCGCGGATCTCCCACCACCTCGACCTCACCGGGCCCGCCTACGTCGTCGACACCGCGTGCAGCAGCGCCCTGACCGCGCTGGCGGCTGCGGTGCACGAGCTGCGCCGGGGCACCGCCGACCTGGCGCTGGCGGGCGGGGTCAGCGTGCGGCCGGTGCTGTTCACCCGGCAGGAGCACACGCCGGTGCGCGGCGTGGAGTCCACCGACGACCGGTGCCGCCCGTTCGACCACCGGGCCACCGGCGCGATGGCGGGCGAGGGCGGCGCGGTGGTGCTGCTGCGCCGGCTGCGCGACGCGGTCGCGGCGGGCGACCGGGTGCTCGCGGTGGTCAAGGGCGTCGCGGTCAACCACAACGGGCGCCGGACGGTCGGCCTGAGCGCGCCGAGCCGGGACGCGCAGACCGAGGTGGTGACGGGTGCGTGGCGCGACGCCGGGGTCGACCCGGCGACCGTGGCCTACGTCGAGTGCCACGGCTCGGCCACGCCGCTGGGCGACGTGATCGAGGTGGACGCGCTGCGGCAGGCGTTCGCCGGTGCCGGGGTGGGCGCGCCGGGCTGCGCCATCGGGTCGGTCAAGGGCAACCTCGGCCACCTCGACGGCGCCGCCGGCATGGCCGGCCTGCTCAAGGCGCTGCTGTCGGTGCGGCGCGGCGAGCTGTACCCCACGGCGCACTTCGAGGCGCCCAACCCGATGCTCGACCTGTCCGGGCCGGTGCACGTCAACCCCGGGCACCGGCCGTGGCCGGAGCGCGACGGCGTGCCGCGCCGGGCGGGCGTGAGCGCGCTGGGCATGACCGGCACCAACGTGCACGCGGTGCTGGAGCAGCCGCCCGAGCCGGAACCGGTGTCCGGAGCGGAACCGGTGTCCGACGTGGAGCTGGTGACCGTGTCGGCCAGGTCGGCCACCGCGTTCCGGGCGTACTGCGACCGGCTCGCCGACTTCGTCGAGCGCACCGGGCACGGCCCGCGGACCGTGGGGCACGCGATGAACCGGGGGCGCGACGACCACCCGTTCCGCGGCGCGTTCGCCGTGGGCGGCGCGGAGGAGCTGGTGGAGGCGCTGCGGTCGGCCGTCCCGCCGGAGCGCGCCGCGCCCGACGACCGGCCGGTCGTGGTGCTGCTGTCGGGCGACGGCGTGCCCGGCGACGAGGAGTGGGCCGCGCTGGCCGCCGCGTTCCCCGTGCCGGCGGGCGTGGTGCTGCCCGGGGCGCCCGCGGCCCGGCTGGTGGTGGCGCAGACCGCGCTGCTGGACCTGGCGCGGTCCCTGGGCGTGCGGGACGCGCACCTGGTCGGCTCGGGCGCGGGCAACCTCGCGGTGCGCGTGGCCCGCGGGCAGCTGTCCATCGAGGACGCGCTGGCCGAGGCCGGGGACGCGGGGCTGAGCGCCGAGGTGGACCGCACCCGGCTGGCGCGGGTGGTGGAGCGGTTCGCCGCGGACGGGGCCGTGCTGGTCGACCTGGGCGGCACCGGGGTGCTCACCCGGGAGGCCCGCCGGCTGCGGCCGGACCTGCCGTGCGTCGAGCTGTTCGCGGTGCCGGGGCGGCGGGGCGTGCTGCGGCAGCTCGGGGCGCTGTACCGGCTCGGCGCGCGGATCGACTGGGACGCGCACTACGCCGGCGCCGACATCCCGCGCATCGGGGCGCCGACCTACCCGTTCGAGCCCGTCCGCTGCTGGTGCCGCCCGCTCGACGAGGTCGCGGGACCCCGGCCGCGGCCGGTCCCGGAGCGCCCGCGCCCCGCGACCGGCACCGGGCCGGAGGAGCGGGTGGTGCAGGTGTGGCGGGAGGTCCTGGGCGAGGAGGGGGTGACCCCGGACTCGGACTACTTCGCGCTCGGCGGCACGTCCATCGCCGGGATCAGCGTGCTCCGCGCGCTGGAGCGGGACTTCGGCGTGCGGCTGGCGTTCGCCGACCTCTACGCCCACCCGACCGCCCGTGGCCTGGCCGCGCGGGTGGCCGAGCTGCGGGAGGCGGGGACGACGGCCGCGCCCGAGGCCGTGACGGCGGTGCCGCGCGGCGGCGCGCTGCCGGTGTCGTTCGGGCAGGAGCAGCTCTGGTACCTCGACCGGCTCGACCCCGGCACGCCGCTCTACAACATCCCGCACGACCTGCGCCTGACCGGCCCGCTCGACCAGGCCGCCCTGCTCGCCGCGGTGCGCGGGGTGCTGGAGCGGCACGAGGTGCTGCGCACCCGCATCGAGGCCGACGACGACGGCGTGCCGCGGGCGTACGTGCGGGACGGGGAACCGGAGGTCGTCGTGCACGACCTGCGCGCGCTGCCGGAACCCGAGCGGCACCGCGAGGCGCGGCGGCTGGTCGACGAGGCGGCGGTGCGGCCGTTCGACCTGGCGACCGGCCCGCTGGTGCGGACCGCGCTGCTGCGCCTGGCCGACGAGGACCACGTGCTGCTGTGGACCTACCACCACATCGTCTTCGACGGCTGGTCGCCCACGGTGTTCTTCCGCGACTTCACCGAGCTGTACCGGGCCGCGCTCGCCGGACGACCGGCCCGGTTGCCCGAGCTGCCCGCCCAGTACGCCGACTTCGCCGACCTCCAGCGCCGCCGGTTCGCCGACGGCGGGTTGGCCGAGGGGCTGCGGTTCTGGCGGTCGGCGCTGGCGGACCTGCGGACGCCGGAGCTGCCGCTGGACCGGCCCCGGCCGGCCGTGCGCGCGACCGGCGGCGGGATGGTGGAGTTCGAGGTGGCCGAGACCGACGCGGAGGCGGTGCGGGCGCTGGCCCGCCGGCTGGGCGTCACCGCGTTCGTCGCCATGCTCGCGGTGGTCGACGCCCTGCTGCACCGCTGGGGGCGGCTCACCGACGTGGTGGTGGGCGTGGCCACGTCCGGGCGCGTCGACCCGGCCACCCACGACCTGATCGGCTACTTCAACAACGTGCTGCCCTTCCGCACGGCGGTGGGCGGCGACCTGCGGTTCACCGACCTCGTCCGGCGCTGCGCGCGCACCGTCGCGGACGTGCTCGACCACGAGGAGGTGCCGCTGGAGAAGGTCGTCGCCGAGGTCCTGGGGCGCCGCGAACCGGGGCGGCACCCGCTGTTCGACGTGGTCTACACCTACCAGAACGTGCCGCAGGCGACCGCCGAGCTGGCCGGCCTGCCGTGCACGCGCTACCTGGACGGCGCGATCGCGGGCATCGCGCCGGGCACCGCCAAGTTCGACCTGACCTTCGGCGTGGTCGACCAGGGCGCGGGGCCGATGAGCGGTTACGTGGAGTACGCCGGGGCGCTCTACGACCGGGAGACCGCGCAACGGCTGGCGTCGTGGCTGCCGGCCGTGGTGGCGCGCGTGGTGGCCGACCCCGACGTGCGGCTGGACCGGCTGCCACCCGAGCGGGAGGACGAGGGGATGCACGTGGTCGACGGCGGGGCGGGGCGGGCCGTGGAGGTGCTGACCGCGATCTGCGCCGACCTGCTCGGCGCGGGGTCGGTGTCACCGGAGGACAACTTCTTCGCGCTGGGCGGGGATTCGGTGCTCGGCGTGCGGGTGGCGGCGCGGGCGGCGAAGGCGGGCGTGCACATCACGCCCCAGCAGTTGTTGCAGCACCCGACGGTGGGGGAGTTGGCGGCGGCGGCCGTGGTGGACGGGGTGCCGGTGCCGGCTGTCGTGACTCCGGCCGCCGCTCCGGTCGCCGCTCCGGTCGCCGCTCCGGTTGTTCCGCAGCGGGACGACCGGCCGATCCCGCTGACGCCGATCATGCGGGCCTTCCTGGAGCACGTGCCCGACCGGCGCGGTGACTTCGTGGAGGTGCACGTGCTGGAGCTGACGTCCCCCGACGTCACCGCCGACGTGGCGCGCACCGCTGTGCGGCACCTGGTCGCGCGCCACGAGCCGCTGCGCTACCGGTTCCGGCGCAACGCCGTGGGCACGCGGGCCGAGTGCGCCCCGGACGCGGAGGTGCCGTTCGACGTGGTGTTCCTCCCGCCCGGCGACGAGCGCGAGGTGGTCAAGGCCGACTGCCGCGAGCTGAAGGACGACCTCGACCTGGAACGCGGCCCGCTGGCCCGGGTGCGCTACTACGAGCGCGGCCACCGGCGCGGCGGGCTGCTCGTGCTGCTGGTGCACCACTTCGTGTTCGACAACATGTCCACCGTGGTGCTGATGGACGACCTCGACGCGCTGCTCACCGAGGTGGCGGCCGGTCGTGCCGCGACGCCGGCGCCGGCGCCCGCCGGGTGGCGGGAGTGGGCGTGGCACCTGCACGACCTGGCCGACTCCGACGAGGTGGCCTCGGAACTGGCGTACTGGACGGCCGTCCTGCGCGAGGGCGGCACCCACGGGATGCGGAAGGGCTCCGGTGAGGGGTTGGCCGGCCGCTCGGTGGGGGCGGTCGCGGTCCCGTCGGTGTCGGGGCGCGAGGTCGCGCTGTGCGCGGTGGCGCTGGGGGTGGCCCGGTGGAGCGGCGCGGAGGGCGCCTACCTCACCGTGGAGGGCGAGGCGACGCCGAACCCGTACCGGCGGGCCGGGCGGGGGCCGTCGATCGGGTGGTTCACCAGCCTGCACCCGGTCGCGCTGCCGGTGGCCGAGGACGCGCCCGCGACGCTGCCGCTGGTGGTCGACCGCGCCAGGTCCGTGCCGAACGACGGCGTCGGGTACGGCGTGCTGCGGCACCTGTCGCCGCACGGGCCCGCGGTGGCGCGGCTGCGCGCGTTGCCGGAGCCGCGGGCGCTGCTGGTGCACGTGCCCGGTGACGTGGCCGCGTTCGACTCCGGCGTGGGCCTGCTGCGCACGCGCTGGGACCTGTCGGTGAACCTGAAGCGCGCCATGACGTCGTGGTTCCCGCTGATCATCGCCGTGTCGGAGCGGGCGGGCGAGGTGCGCCTGGAGATCAACAGCCTGGCCGACCACGGGCAGTCCGACGTGGAGGCCCTGGCGGACGGGATCGCCGCGGCCTACGGCGAGCTGCGGTGATCGCGCTCGTGGCGTCGGGCTGGTGCCCGGGCGAACCGGTCCCGGTCGAGCGGCTGCCGGAGTGGGCGGGGCTGGCCGACGCCGAGCGGGCCACCTGCTCGGCGCTGGGCATCGGGAGCGTGGCGGTGGCCGGTGCCGGCGCCACCGACCTGGCCGCCGTCGCGGCCCGCCGGGCCCTGGCCCGCGCCTCGATGTCGGCGACCGACGTGGACGTGGTGATCACCGTGGAGCCGAGGGCGCCGGAGACGCTGGTCAGCTCCGACGCGACCCGGCTCCAGGCGGCCCTGGGCGCGCACCGGGCCGCGGCCTTCTCCGTGGGCGGCCTGGGCTGCGCGTCGCTGGCGCCCGCCCTGCTGACCGCGGCGGGGCTGCTGCGCACCCCGGACGTGCGAACCGTGCTCGTCGCCCACGGCAGCAAACCCGCCACCTCGCGCCGCTACCGCCACCCGGTGACCGTGAACGGCGACGGCGGGGGAGCGCTGCTGCTCGCCAGGACGGGTGAGGTGCGCATCCGCGACGTGCTCCTGGAGACCAACGGCGACTACGCGGACCTGTTCCGGGTGCCCTACCGCGACCGCCCGTTCGACGAGTGGCGCGAGGAGTGCACCGACCCCCTGGCCTACTCGTTCCGCCTGGCCGTGGAGACCCGCAACCGCCTGCGCGCCCTGACCGACCGCCTCCTGTCCCGCAACGGCCTGACCGCCGCGGAGGTGACGTGCTACGTGGGGCAGAACCTGTCGCTGCCCTCGCACCGCAACTACGCCGAGGTCCTGGGCACCCCGCTGGCGCCCGCGTGCGAGGCGAACCTGACCCGCTACGGCCACCTGGGGCCCAACGACACCTTCTTCAACCTCGACACCGCGGCCGTTCCCCCGGGCAGCCGCGTGGTCCTGCTGGACACGAGCCCCGTTGCCGCGTGGAGCGCGGTGCTGGTGGAGGTCGGGGTGGGGGAGGAGGGGACGCACCTGTTGTAGTGGCTCACCCGGGGTCGGCCAGTCGCGGCCACAGGCGGGCCAGGGTGGTGGCGCCCGCCAGCAGCACGTCGACCGACACCCGCTCGTCGCTGTCGTGCCACCGGTCCTCGGGCAGCCCGGTGCCGAAGAACACGACCGGTGCGCCCAACGCCTCGGCCAGCAGCGCGGCCGGTCCCCCGCCCGCGTTGCCCATCCGCCCCACGGGCGCGCCGAAACCCTCCCGCATCGCGGCCGCGAGGGCGTCCAGCGCCGGCAGGTCGTCCGGCGTGCGGTACGGCTCCTGCGTGATCTCCGCGACGGTCAGCTCGTAGTCGACGTGGTCGCCGATGTTCCGCGCCACCCAGCGCCGCAGCTGCTCGACCACGTCGGCGGCCTTCTGGTCGGGCACCGTGCGGATGCTCAGGTCCGCGGCGGCCACCGCGGGGATCGCGCCCCTCGGCGGTCCGATCGGGTCGCCCGCGATGAGGGAGAGCACTTCGAGCGTCGGCCTGGTCCACAACCGCTCCAGGGCCGTGTACCCGGCCTCGCCGCCGATGGCGCGGGTCTCCGACCTGGCCAGCCAGTCCTCCTCGCTGAACGGCAGCGCGGCCAGGTCCGCGCGGGTGCGCGCGGAGGGCTCGACCACGTCGTCGTAGAAACCCGGCAGCGTGACGCGGCCCTCGTCGTCGTGCAGCGCGGCCACCAGCCGGCACAGCTCCTCGACCGGGTTGGGCGCCGGGCCGGACACCGCGCCGCTGTGCACGTCGCGCAGCGGGCCCAGGACCTCCAGGCGCGCGTTGATCCCGCCGCGCACGCTGGTGCAGACCGCGGGGTGGTCGGCCCGCCACAGCAGGGTGTCGGAGAAGACGACGAGGTCGGCGCCGAGCCGGTCGCGGTGCTCCTCGACCAGCCGGGCCAGGTTCGGCGACGCCGTCTCCTCCTCGCCCTCGACCAGGAACCTCAGGTTCACCGCGGGTGCCGCGCGCCCGGTGACGGCCAGGTGCGCCCGGATGCCCCACACGTGGGCCATGACCTGGCCCTTGGCGTCGGAGGCACCCCGCCCGTACAGCCGGCCGTCGCGCAGCACCGGTTCGAACGGCGCGGTCTCCTCCCACTGCCCGTCCTTGGCCGCGCGCACGTCGTGGTGGCTGTAGACCAGGACCGTCGGCGCGCCCGGCGCCCCGCACCACTCCGCGTAGACCGCGGGCCCGCCCTCGGTGGTCCACACCTCGACGGTGGGGAAGCCGGTCCCGCGCAGCGTGCCGGCCAGCCAGTTCGCCGACCGCAGCAGGTCGACCTCGTGCTCGGGCACCCCGGCGACCGAGCGCAGGCGCACCCACTCGGCCAGTTCCTCGACGAGCCGGTCGCGCTGCCCGTCCAGGTAGCCGCGCACCCGGTCCGCGTCCGCGTTCTGCTGTGCCCCGGCCACACCGCCCCTTCCGCCGGTCATCCGACTACCCCGTCGCGACCGGGCCAATCGCGGTCACCGCGAATTCACGGCGTGTTGGCCAGGGCGATCACGGTCTGCTCCGGCAGGTAGGAGGAGAGGGCGCAGGTGACGCCGTCCGGGGTGGTCCACACCAGGCGGGGTCCGTTGCAGCGCATCTTGCCCTGTTGGCGCGTGTTGTCCGTGACGTCGGTGATGCTGTACTCGAACTCCGACCGGCCCCGGACCCACGTGGCGGGCGCGCTGCCCACCGCCCCCGTTCTCGGGCCGAACGGCTGGAACAGCGCGCTCTCCGGTGGTGCCCGCGGCGCGTCCGCCGGCGGGCGCCAGCCCGTGTGCTCGCGGATCTCCTCCGCCCAGGACAGCCGCGAGCCGCTGGAGCCTCCCTCGCAGAACGCCGTGTCCACGCCGGGGCCGGTCCAGGGCCCGGCCGAGGGCGCGCAGCTCGTCGCGCAGGTCCCCGCCGTCAGACACGCCCGTCCGCCTCCCCGCCCAGCACCTGCGCGGTCTCCTCCTCGGACAGGTCCGGCAGGTACCCGTGGCGGTCGGCGGGCGGCTCGACCGGCTCACCGCGCTCCCGCGCGACCAGCCTGCCCACCACCGCGAGCCGCCGGGTGGTGGTCGCGCACCAACGCCGCGAACGCGTCGAGGTCACCCGCTTTCACGCGGGCCACCAGGTACTGCTCGTCCGTGACGCCCCCCTTGCCACCCGACCGGTTCCACCGAGATTCACACGAACGAGTCAACCAGGGGGCGAATGCGCCCATCGGCGGCCGGGGATGGGCCGATCGGAGGAGGATGGAGCCATGGTGGCCACCGATGCGCGGCCCGGCGCGGGGTTCAGGCGCGCCCTCGGCCGCGTCCGGGAGGCGGCGGCGGTGCCGGGGCCCTTCCCGCCGGCCCCGGCGGGCAGCGGGCTCAAGACCGTGCCGGGTGACGCCGGGTGGCCCGTGCTCGGGCACACCCTGGCCAGCGTGCGCGACCCCCTGGCGTGGGGGCGGTCCCGGCTCGCGCGCCACGGCCCGGTGAGCTGGTCGTGCGGGTTCGGGCGGCGCCTGGTGTCGCTGGTGGGGCCGGAGGCCGCCGAGGTGGTGCTGCGCAACCGGGACCGGGCGTTCGCGGCCGGGCCGGCGTGGGACTACTTCCTGGGCCCGTTCTTCCGCGGCGGGCTGCTGTCGCTGGACTTCGAGGAGCACCTGCGGCAGCGGCGGATCGTGCAGCAGGCGTTCACCCCGGCCCGCCTGCGCGGCTACCTGGACCAGGTCAACCGCACCGTGGCCGAGGGCCTGGACCGGTGGCGGCCGGCACCGCGGTTCCCCGTGGCGCCCGCGGTGAAGCGGCTGACGCTGGACCTGGCGGCCCGGGTGCTGCTGGGCGCGCGGCTCGGGCGCGAGGCCGAGGCGGTCACCCGGGCGTTCAGCGCGATGACCAGGGCCGTGACGTCCTTCGTGCGCGTCGGCGTGCCGGGCACGCCGTGGGCCCGCGGCCTGGCCGGGCGCCGGGTGCTGGAGCGGTTCTGCGCGGAGCGGCTGCCCGCCAAGCGGGCGGGCGGCGACGAGGACCTGTTCGGCATGCTGTGCCACGCCCGCGCCGACGACGGCGACCGGTTCACCGACACCCAGGTCGTCGACCACGTCATCGGCATGCTGCTGGCCGCGCACGACACCACCACGGTGGCGCTGAACTGCGTGCTCTACCAGCTCGCCAAGCACCCCGACTGGCAGGAGCGGGTCCGCGCGGAGTCGCGGTCGCTGGGCCGGCCGCTCGTCGCGTGGGACGACCTCGGGGCCCTGGTCTCGGCGGAGCTGGTGGAGAAGGAGGCGATGCGCCTGGTCGCGCCCGTGCCCGTCTACCCGCGCTGGACGGTCAGGGACACCGACGTGCTCGGCCACCACCTGCCCCGGGGCACCCTGGTGGTGCTGACCCCGCACGTCACCCACCACCTGGCCGACCGCTGGCCCGACCCCGAGCGGTTCGACCCGGAGCGCTTCGCCGGGCACCGCCGCGAGGACCGGGTGCACCGCTACGCGTGGCTGCCGTTCGGCGGCGGCGCGCACAAGTGCGCCGGCGCCCAGTTCGCCGACATGAACGTCAAGGCGCTGCTGCACCAACTGCTGCTGCGGTTCCGGATCGGCGTCGCGCCCGACTACGAGACCCGGTTCGACTTCTCCGCGCTGCCCACCCCGGTGGACGGCCTGCCGGTCCGGCTCGAACGGCTGCCCTGACCGTGCCGCCCGCACGCGTCCCGCTGGGCGTGCTCGACCGGGTGCTGCTGCGCGAGGCGGCGCGGGCCCCGCACGAGTCGTACCTGCACATCGGCGGCGCGGTGGTGCTGACGGGCACCCCGCCGACGGCGGCCGAGCTGGGCGGGCTGGTCACCGCGGCGGTGCGGCGCGTGCCGGTGCTGACCTACCGCCTGGGCGGGCGGTGGCCGCGGGCCTGGTGGGAGCCGGACCCCGGGTTCGACCCGGCCGAGCACGTCGAGGTCGTCGACGCCGAGCCCGGCGAGGACGCGCACCGGGCGGTCACCAGGGCGGTCGCCACCCGGCCGCTCCGCCGCGACCGCCCGCTGTGGGGCCTGCTGCTGGTGCGCGGCTGCGCGGACGGGTACGCCCTCTGCTACCGCGCGCACCACGCGTTCCAGGACGGGGTCGCGGCCGGCCGGACCGCCGCCGCGCTGCTGGGCGCGTCCCGCCTGCCCGCACCGCGTCCCGTCGAGCCCGGACCGCCGGTCGCGGCGGTCACCAAGGGGGTGCCCGACCTGCTGCGGCTGGCGCGCCGGGCCGGTCGGCTGCCCGAGCAGCCCACCGGTCCCCGCGACCCGCACCTGGTCCGGTTGGACGCCGACCTGTTCGGTGGTGCGGGCGCCACGGTTTTCCAGGTCGTGCTGGCCGCGCTCGCCACTGCGCTGCACGACTGGGGGCCGGGGCCGGGGCCGGGGCCGGTGCCGCGTCGCGGGCTGGGTGCGGTGGTGCCGGTGAGCGTTCACCCGGCCGGGTCCTGCCTGGGCAACCGCGTGGTGCTCATCCCCGTCGACCTGCCCGCCGCCGAACCGGCGGCCTGCCTGGCGCGGGTGGTGGCGCAGACCCGGCTGCCGCGGCTGGCCCGGTGCCGCGCGGCCCGGGGCCTGGTCGACCGGATGCCGCTGTGGACGGCCCGGCTGGTCGCCGCGGTGCTGCGCTGGGCGTGGCGGGGGAGGATCGCCGTCACCGCGGTCCGGGCGGGCGCGGCGCTGCCCGGCGAGGTCTTCCCGGTGCCGCCGATGGTCCCCCCGCTCGGTGGCCTGGTCGCGGTGGTGCACGGCGGGTCCGGGGTGGTGGTGTCGCTGGAGTTCCCGGGGCGGCGGGACGTCGACGAGCTGGGGCGGCTGCTCCACCGCGCGGTGGTCGACCTCGGTCGGCTCGACCCCGGTCGGGCCGACACCAGCCGGTTCGACCTCGGTCGGCCGGCCGGGCCTGGCGGGTCCGCGGCTCGG
Source organism: Saccharothrix syringae (assembly GCF_009498035.1). Classification (NCBI taxonomy): domain Bacteria; kingdom Bacillati; phylum Actinomycetota; class Actinomycetes; order Pseudonocardiales; family Pseudonocardiaceae; genus Saccharothrix; species Saccharothrix syringae. Next base: position 7,477,487 of record NZ_CP034550.1, on the reverse strand, counting down.
TGAGCAGGCGCGTCCGGCGGGCCGGGTCGGCCGGACAAGCGTCGCAAGCCGCCCGGCCCGGCGCCGCAATCGGGTCGTCCACCCGGCTCGTGCCGATGGGTGCGTCGCGCGACCACCGGGGCTGACCGGGAAGACCGGGACCGGCGGACGGGCGTCCGCACCCCCTCAAGACCGGGCACACTGGCCCCATGCGGACGATCGACTGGGTGGACGGCCGGATCATCGCGATCGACCAGACCCGGTTGCCGGACGTGCTCACCACCCTCCGGATCGACGCGGTCGACCAGCTCGTCGACGCCATCCGGCGGTTGGCCGTCCGCGGCGCGCCCGCGCTGGGCGTGGCCGGCGCGCTCGGGGTCGCCCTGGCCGCGCGCAACGGCGGCGACGTCCGCGCGGAGGCGGCGCGGCTGCGCTCCGCCCGACCGACCGCGGTCAACCTCGCCTGGGGCGTGGACCGGGTGCTGGCGCGGCTCGGCGAGGGCCTGGACGCCGTGGTGGCCGAGGCCGTGCACGTGCTGGAGGACGACGTCCGCCGCAACCGCGAGCTGGGGTTCCGGGGCGCGCGCTGGCTGGTCGACCGGCTCGGCGGCGGGCCGGTCAACGTGCAGACCCACTGCAACGCGGGCGCGCTCGCCTGCGTCGAGTGGGGCACCGCCCTCGGGGTGGTCCGGGCGTTGCGGGACAGCGGCGCGCTGGGGCACGTCTACGTGGACGAGACCCGGCCGCTGCTCCAGGGCAGCCGGCTGACCGCGTGGGAGCTGGCCCGCATGGGCGTCGCGCACACCGTCGTGGTCGACTCGGCCGGGCCGACCGTGATCGCCCGCGGCCTGGCCGACGCGGTCGTGGTCGGCGCGGACCGGATCGCGGCCAACGGCGACGTGGTCAACAAGATCGGCACGTACCCGCTGGCCCTGGCCGCCGCGCGGGCGGGCGTGCCGTTCGTGGTCGCGGCGCCCGAGTCGACCATCGACCCGGCCACCCCCGACGGCGCCCGGGTGGAGATCGAGGTCCGCGACCCGGCCGAGGTCGTGGGTGACCGCCCGACCGCCGCGCTGAACTACGCCTTCGACGTCACGCCGGCCGACCTGGTCACGGCGATCATCACCGACGAGCGGATCATCTGTGGAAAACCGGTGGGCTGAAACGCATACCGACCCCCTCGACGCCTGCGTGTACGGCTCGCGCCTGCTCGGCCGCGAACCCGACCTGGTCCTGCACGGCGGCGGCAACACGTCGGTCAAGACCGCGGTCGAGGACGTGACCGGCCGCGCCGTGGAGGTGCTGCACGTCAAGGGCAGCGGCTGGGACCTGGCGAGCATCGAGCGAGCGGGCTTCGCGCCGCTGCGGCTGGACCGGCTGCGCGAGCTGCTGACCGTGCCCGACCTGCCGGACCACCGGATGATGAACGAGCTGCGCTGCGCCCTGCTCGACGCGGGCGCGCCCGACCCGAGCGTGGAGACGCTGCTGCACGCGGCGCTGCCGCACCCCGCCGTGCTGCACAGCCACGCCGACGCCGTGATCACGCTGACCAACCTGAACCGGCCGCGGGTCGAGGAGGTCTTCGGCGACCGGGTCGTGGTGGTGCCGTACGTGATGCCCGGGTTCGCCCTGGCCCGCCGGTGCGCGGAGCTGTTCGCGCGGCACGCCGGGGAGCGGACGGTCGGCGTGGTCCTGATGAACCACGGCCTGTTCACCTTCGGCGAGGACACCGAGCAGGCGTACGCCCGGCACGTCGAGTTGGTCGACGCCGCCGAGACCTTCCTGGCGCGGCACCGGCCCGCGCGGCGGCCGGCGCCGCCCCTGCCGAGGGCCGACCACCGCGAGCTGGCCGCGCTGCGCCGGGAGATCTCGTCGGCGGCGGGGCACCCGGTGATCGTCAGCAGGCACACCGACCCCGCCACCGCGGCGTTCGTGGCCAGGCCGGACCTCGCCGACGTGGCCGGCCGCGGCCCGGCGACCCCCGACCACGTGATCCGCACCAAGCGGGTGCCGCTGGTCGGCCGGGACGTCGCCGGCTACGCGGCCGACTACCGCCGGTACTTCGAGGAGCACGCGCGACCCGGGCTGACCATGCTCGACCCGGCGCCCCGCGTGGTGCTCGACCCGGAGCTGGGCATGCTCACCGCGGGCAGGCGGGCCAAGGACGCGGACATCGCCCGGGACATCTACGCGCACACCGCCGACATCATCGAGCGCGCCGAGGCGCTGGGCGGCTACCGGGCGCTGCCGGCGGGCGACCTGTTCGACATGGAGTACTGGGAGCTGGAGCAGGCCAAGCTGCGGTTGGCGGGCGCGCCGGCCGAGTTCACCGGCGAGGTCGCGCTGGTCACCGGTGCCGCGTCCGGCATCGGCCGGGCCTGCGCGGAGGCGTTGCGGGCCAGGGGCGCGGCCGTGGTCGGCCTGGACCTGACGCCGACCACGAGCAGCACCGACTACCTGGGGCTGCGGGTGGACGTCACCGACGCGGCGGCGGTGGAGGAGGCGGTCGCCCGCGGGGTCGAGCGGTTCGGCGGGCTGGACGTGCTCGTCGCGTCGGCCGGGGTGTTCCCGGGCAACACGCCGATCGCCGAGCTGGACGCGGCGGCGTGGCAGCGCACGATGGCGGTCAACGCCGACTCCGTCGCCACCCTGCTCCGGGTGGCCCACCCGCTGCTGAAGTGCGCGCCGCGCGGTGGGCGGGTGGTGGTCGTGGCGTCCAAGAACGTGCCCGCGCCCGGGCCGGGTGCGGCGGCGTACTCGGCGTCGAAGGCGGCGGTGACGCAGTTGGCGAGGGTCGCGGCGCTGGAGTGGGCGGGTGACGGCATCCGGGTCAACTCGGTGCACCCCGACGCGGTGTTCGACACCGGGTTGTGGACCGCCGAGGTGCTCGCCCAGCGGGCCGCGCACTACGGGGTGAGCGTGGACGCCTACAAGCGGCGCAACCTGCTGGGGGCCGAGGTGACCAGTGCCGCGGTGGGGCGGTTGGTGGCGGAGATGTGCTCGGAGACCTTCGCCTGCACCACGGGGGCGCAGGTGCCGGTGGACGGGGGGAACGAGCGGGTGGTGTGAGCGGTTCGCGCCGGCGCCGGCTGACGCCGGCCGGTACCCGCCGCTGCCTGCCGCCCTCCCGCCTGCTTGCCGCCTGCTTGCCGCCCGCCTGCCGCAGCCCGCCTGCCGCCCGCCGCCTCCCGCCCGCCGCCGCTTCCTGCCTCCCGCTGCCTGCCGCCGCCGCCCGCCGCCGCTGCCTGCCTGCCCGCTGCCTGCCTGCCGCTGCCTGCCGCTGCCGCCCGCCGCCCCCGCTGCTGCCTGCCTGCCGCCGCTGCTCGCGCCATCCCGGCTCCGGCCCAACTCCAACCCCGGCCCCAACCGGCGCCCGTGCCCACCGCGGCCCCGGTTGCCCCGACGGGAAATGCGTCACGGGAATTCCCCGCGCGCCGGTAGGGTTGGGGGTGATCAGGGCTCTGTCGCCCGCTTTGTTTCCCTGGGGGATCCCGCATGACTTCCGCACGTGTGTCCGACGCCGCGACGGCGCCACCCGCGCTCAGCCGCGCCGATCGCGCCGTGATCGGCGTGCTGCTCGTGGCCACGTTCGTCGTCATCCTCAACGAGACGATCATGGGCGTCGCGCTCCCGGTGCTGCTGACCGAGCTGGACGTGACGGCGGCCGTGGGGCAGTGGCTCACCGCCGGGTTCCTGCTGACCATGTCGGTGGTGATCCCGGTCACCGGCTACCTCATCCAGCGGGTGCGCACGCAGGTGCTCTACGGCCTGGCGATGAGCCTGTTCAGCGCGGGCACGCTGATCGCGGCGCTGGCACCGGGCTTCGAGGTGCTGCTCGCGGCGCGCGTGGTGCAGGCGTGCGGCACGGCGATCATGCTGCCGCTGCTGATGACGACCGTGATGACGCTGGTGCCGCCGGCCCGCCGCGGCGCCGTGATGGGCAACATCTCGATCGTCATCTCCGTGGCACCCGCCATCGGGCCCACGGTGTCGGGCGTGGTGCTCGACCTGTTCGGCTGGCGCGCCATGTTCTGGGTGGTGCTGCCGATCTCGGTGGCGATGCTGCTGGTGGGCGTGCGCCGGGTGACGAGCATCGGCGAGTCGAGCAGCGCGCCGATCGACGTGCTGTCGGTGGTGCTGTCCGTGTTCGGCTTCGGCGGCCTGGTCTACGGCCTGTCGAGCATCGGGCACAGCGGCGGCGGTGGCTCGGTCGTGCTGTGGGGGGCGCTCGCGGTGGGCGTCGCGGGCATCGCGGCGTTCGTGCTCCGCCAGGTGTGGCTGCAGCGCCGCGAACGCGCCCTGCTGGACCTGCGGACGTTCGCCTTCCGCACGTTCACGCTGACCAGCGTCCTGATGATGGTCATGATGGGCCTGCTGCTCGGCGTCGCCACCATCCTGCCGATCTACACCCAGAACGTCCTGGCGATCGACCCGCTGGCCACCGGCCTGCTCCTGCTGCCGGGCGGCCTGCTGATGGGCCTGCTGTCGCCGTTCGTCGGCAGGCTCTACGACCGGGTGGGCCCGCGCCTGCTGCTGGTCGTCGGCACGGTCGCGACCAGCGCGTCGCTCTGGTTCGCCACCGGCTTCGACGCGGCGACGCCCGCCGCGCTGGTGCTGGTGTTCCACCTGGTGCTGAGCCTGGGCCTGGCGTTCTCGTTCACCCCGCTGTTCTCCGCCGGCCTGGGCGCCCTCCCGTCCCGGCTGTACTCGCACGGCAGCGCGATCTTCAGCACCACCCAGCAGCTGGCCGCCGCCGCGGGCGTCGCGCTGCTGGTGAGCGTGATGAGCGCGCGGGCGGCGGGCCTGGCCGCGTCCGGCGAGTCCGCCACGAGCGCCGAGATGGGCGGCCTGCACACGGCGCTGCTGCTCGCGGCGGTGCTCTCGGTGACGGCGGTGGCCGGTGCCTTCACGATCGGGCGCGGCAAGGCCGTCGACCCGGTGTGACGTTGGACCGCGCCCACGCCGGGTGGGCGCGGTCGCACCGGCGGTCGGGCCGTCGATCGGTCGGGTGAGTTCCGCTGACGCCGTCCGGCGCACCGGCGGTGCGGTGGGACGCTCGGCTCGTCAGTCCTCGACCGGACCGGGGAGGTGTCCTCCGGTGGTGGCGCCCGAGCCGGAACAGCCCGACCCCAGGCGCACCGACGTGGCCAACACCGCGTCCGGTGCAGTGGGCGGGTTGGTGCAGGCCGGTGTCGTGCACGGTGACGTGCACCTGCACGCGGCACCGCCACCTCCTCCCTCGTCGGTGGTGCCGCGGCAACTGCCCGCCGCGGCCTGGCCGCCGCCGACCCGGCCGTCGCGGGTGCGGCGGTGTCGATTTCGGCGATCGGTGGGGCCGGGGGATCGGCAAGACCTGGTTGGTCCTGGCGTGGGCGCACCGCCGGCTGGACCGGTTCCCCGACGGGCAGCTGTTCGTCGACCTGCGGGGGTTCAGCCCCGCGGGTGAGCCGGTGGCGGCCGGGACGGCGGTGCGCGGGTTCCTCGACGCCCTCGGCGTCGACCCCGACCGACCTGGACGCGCAGGCCGCGCTGTACCGGACCCTGGTCGCGGGCAGGCGGATGCTGGTCGTGCTGGACAACGCCGCCACCACCGCCCTGGCCGAGACAGCCGCCGAGCTGCGTGAACTGGGCCTGGAGGTGCTCGACCACGACACCAACCCGGCCGCCGGCCTGCCCGCCGTGCTGTCCTGGTCCCTGCGCCGGCTCACCGATGCCCAGCGCACCGCGTTCGGGCTGCTGGGCGTCGCACCCGGTCCGGACACCACCCTGCCCGCCGTGGTGGCCCTCACCGGCCTGCCCGAGGCCCGCGCGCGCAGGGCGCTGTCGGCGCTGGAAGGGGCATCGCTGGTCGAACGACGCCCGCACGGCCGGTACGCGATGCACGACCTGGTCCGCCACTACGCCGCCACCACACCCCTGCCCGGCGGTGCGGCGGGAGGCCGCCCTGGCCCGAGTGATCGACTTCCACCTGCGCACCGCCCACGCCGCCGACCGCCTCCTCAACCCCCACCGCGACCTGCCGCGCCCCGATCCGCCCGCGCCCGGCGTCCACCCGCACCCGCTGCCCGACGTCGCCGCCGCGGCGGCCTGGCTGGAGGCCGAGCACGCCACCCTCCTGGCCACCCAGCGCACCGCCGCCGTGCTCGGTCGGCACCGGGTCGTCTGGAGCCTCGCCTGGGCGTTGGAGACCTTCCACACCCGGCGGGGGCACCTGCGCGACGCGCTCGCCTCGTGGCAGGCCGCGCTGGACGCCGCCGCCCGCCTGCGCGACCCCGCCACCCGCATCCGCGCCCACCGGTTCGTCGGCTACGCCTGCTCCCGGCTGGGCCGGCACGCCGAGGCCGTCGGACACCTGGACCGGGCCCTGGCCCTGGCCGTGCGCCACCGCGACCCGGCCCAACGGGCGCACACCCACGAGTTGCTCGCAGTCGCGTGGGAACGGCAGGGGGACGACCGGCGGGCCCTGGAGCACGCCCGGCGCGCCCTCGGCCTCCACCGCGCCCTCGACCACCCGGAGTGGGAAGCCGACACGCTCAACGCGGTGGGCTGGTACGCCGCGCGCCTGGGCGAGTTCGACACCGCCCGCGACCACTGCCGCGCCGCCCTCGCCCCGCACCGGCGCCACCACGACCGCGACGGTGAGGCGGCCACCCTGGACAGCCTCGGCTTCGTCGCCCACCGCACCGGTCAACACCGGCCGGCCCTCGACCACTACCGGCAGGCCCTCGCCCTGTTCCGCGCCCTCGGCCACACCTACGAGATCGCGAGCACCCCAGACCGCGTGGGGCACCCCCACGCCGCCTCGGGGCAGCACCGGGAGGCCCGTGCGGCGTGGCGGGAGGCGCTGGAGCTGTACCGGGAACAAGGCCGCGACACCGACGCCCAGCGCGTCCGACGACAACTCCAGGACCTCGACGACCCCGCCGACACCCGAGCCGGTGCTCACCCCACCGGCCGGGCGATCGCGCACCGGAAGCACGTCGTCGCCTCGCCGTCCGGGGCCAGCAGGTGGCGCCTGGCGTACTCGGCGTCGGCCACGCCGTCCGGGTACAGGTCCAGGGCGCGTTCCCAGTGCCGCCGCGCCTCGGCCCGGTCACCGCGCGCCAGCGCCACGTGCGCGAAGCCCTCCGCCGCGCGGGCCTCGTAGCGCCGGGCGCCGCACCGCCTGGACTGCTCCTCCGCCTGCGCGAACACCTTGTGCGCCTGGTCCAGGTCGGCCAGCGCCACGGTGACCTCACCGATCGCGTCCAGCACCTCGCACTCCAGCCGCGGCAGGTCGAGCTTGCGGGCCAGCGCCAGCGAGCGCCGCCCCAGGTCCAGGGACTCGACCAGATCGCCCAGGCACCGCCGCGCCGTGCACAGGCCCAGCAGCGCCCATGCCTCGCCCAGCTCGAAACCGCTCTCCTGGCTGGTGCGCAGGATTCCCTCGAACTCGCGCACCGCCTCCTCGTGCCTGCCCTGGTAGTGGTGCACGGCGGCGATGCTCCACGACGTCAGCGGCCCGGCGTGGGGGAAGCTGCTGCGCGACGCCATGACCAGCGCGCGGCCCAGGTAGGTCAGCGCCTCGTCGTACTGCCCCAGGTCGCGGTGGACGAGGCCGAGGCTGTTGGTGACCGACGCGTGCAGCAGCGTGTGGGGCGCGTGCGCGGTCAGCGCCTCGGCCGTGCGGAACGCCTCCAGGGCCTCGGTCAGGCGGTCCTCGACCAGGTACAGCCCGCCCAGCTCGTCGAGCTGGGCCGACTCGGCGTCGCGGTCGCCCAGCTCCGCGGCGATCTCCAGCGCCTGCCGCAGGTACCGCCTGGCCTCGTCGGCCGACCGGCGCTCCCGGCACACCACGGCCAGCCCGTGCAGGCACGCCGACTCGCCGCGGCGGCTCCCGGCCTCCCGGGCGGCCCGCAGCCCGCCCTCGAACAGCTCGAACGACCCCTCGCCGTAGTTGCGCATCCGCAGCATCGGCTGGAGCGCGCAGGCGAACTGCCAGGCGTGCCGGTGCCAGCCGTGCGCCGCGGTGTAGCGGGCCACGGCCAGCAGGTTGCGGTGCTCGACGCCCAGGATCTCCACGGCGTGGTTGGCCGAGGAGGCCGGTCGCACGTGCGCCGGCGGCCGGTCCACCTCGGGCGGCCGGGGGTGGACGCGGTTGTCCAGGTCCGACGACCACAGGTGCGCGGCGTAGAGGTAGTAGTCGAACAGGCGGTGCAGCGCCGCCCGGCGCTGGTCCTCGCCCTCGGCGTCGGCGAGGATCTGGTGCGCGCAGTCCCGCACCAGGTCGTGGAAGTAGAAGCGCCCGGTGGTGTTCTGCTTGAGCAGGTTGTCGTCGAACAGCGCGTCCAGGTCGTACTCGGCCTGGTCCAGCGAGCAGCCGGCCAGCGCGGCGGCGGTGTAGGCGTCGAAGTCCGTGCCCGGGTGGAGGCTGAGCAGCCGGAACAGCCGCTGCCGCGACGCGGGCAGGTAGCGGTAGGACAGCCCGATCACCGACATCACGCTGCGGTCGTCGACCTGGAGGAACTGCCGGCGGCGGGTCTGGTCGCCCAGGCGGTCCACCAGGTCGGCGACCGTCCACGTGGTCCGGTCCCGCAGGCGCGCCGCGGCGATCCGGATGGCCAGCGGCAGCCTGCCGCACAGCTCCACCGCCCTGACCACCGCCTTGCGCTGGCCCGCCACCCGCGACGCGCCCACCACGCGGGTGAACAGCGCGACCGCGTCGTCGGGCGGCAGCACGTCCAGGGGCATCGGCACGGCGCCGTCGAGCGCGGTGAGCTTGCGCCTGCTGGTGACCAGCACCAGCACGCCCGCCGTCCCGGGCAGCAGCGGCCGCACGTGCGCGGCGTCGACGGCGTTGTCCAGGATCAGCAGCGCCCGCCTGCCCGCCAGGTGCGACCGCCACAGGGCGCTGCGCCCCTCCACGCCGGAGGGCACCAGCTCCGGTGGCACGCCGCTGTCCCGCAGCAGCGCGTCCAGGGCCTGGGCGGGGGTGAGCGGGTCCACGCCGGGGCTGAAGCCGTGCAGGTCGATGAAGTACTGGCCGTCGGGGTAGTCCTCGGCGATGCGGTGGGCCAGGTGCACGGCCAGGGTCGTCTTGCCGACCCCGCCCATGCCGTCGATCGCGGAGATGACCAGGGCGGTCGGCAGGGCGTCGCGGGTCTCGGCGAGCAGGCGGACCAGCTCGGCCGAGCGGCCGGAGAAGTCGGCGGTGTCGTGCGGCAGGTAGGACTTCGGGGAGGGTTCGGCGGGGGAGCGCGCGCCGCCGGGTGCCGCCGCGGTGGGTGGCGGGGTGGCGCCGGGGACCGGGGGCGGCTCCGGCGCGGTCCGGTCCGGTGCGACCCGGTGCAGTGCGGCTCGTTCGAGTGCGGCCCGCTCGAACGCGGCCCGGTCGAGTGCGGCCCGGTCGAGTGCGGGCTGGTCGAGTGCGGCCCGGTCGGGTGCGGCCCGGTCGGGTGCGGGCTGGTCGGGTGCGGCCTGGTTCGGCGCCGTCCGGTCGAGCGCCGTCCGGTCGAGCGCCGTCCGGTCGAGCGCCGTCCGGTCGAACGCGGTCCGCTCACCCGCCGGCGGGCGCGGCGGGCCGGCGACGCTGCCGTCGAGGATTGCCGCGTGCAGCTCCCGCAGCTCGGCACCCGGGTCCAGGCCCAGCTCGTCGGCCAGCAGCCGCCGGCCCTCCTCGTAGGCGGCCAGGGCCTCGGCCTGCCGCCCGCTGCGGTGCAGGGCCAGCATCAGCGACCCGCGCAGGGACTCCCGCAGCGGGTGGTCGGCCACCAGCCCGCGCAGGTCGGCGACGACGGAAGCGGCCTCGCCCAGGCCGAGCCGCAGCGACATCAGGGTTTCCACGGCGGTCAGCCGCTGCTCGTCCAGGCTCGCCGCCGCGTTCGCGATCGCCCGACCGCCCACGCCCGCCAGCGCGTCACCCCGCCACAGCTCCAGCGCCGCGCCCAGCAGCCGCACGGCCTCCGCCGGCCGGCCCCCGGCCTCGGCCCGCCCGGCGTCGCGGACCAGGGCGTGGAAGCGGTCGGCGTCCAGCGACCCCGCGGGCAGGTCGAGCCGGTAGCCCACGTCCGTCCGCACCAGGGCGTGGTCGCCGGGCACCGCGGCGAGCGTCTTGCGCAGGCCGGTCACCGCGTTGTGCACCTGCTGGCGCACCGACGAGGGCGGCTCGTCCCACAGTTCGTCGACCAACCGGTCGACCGGCACGACGCGGTTGGCGTTGAGCAGCAGCAGGGCCAGCAGCCGTCGCTGGCGCACGCCGGGTATGCGCACCACTTCGCCGGACGACCGCACTTCGAGGGGCCCGAGGACCAGGAATTCCACCGACCGCCACCTTACGACCTCAACCGCCCGCCGCACCTCGTCCACCCCCTGCTGCCGCACGGGTTTCCCGTGAGTAGGCGACGAGTAGTGCGCGAGTAGCGCACCCCGCTAAAGTTAGCGTCACCCGCTGCGTGGGGGCGCAGCCGGGATCATCGCTCGAACCGGGGGGAACGATGCGATCACTCGTCATGGAGTTCGTCGTGGGCTCGGCGCTGCCCGCCGCGTGGTCGGCCGGTGCGCTCGTGGCCGACGCCCCGCCACCGGGAGCGATCCGCCGCTGACCGAGGCCGCCGGGGGGCGGGATCGGGCCGGGTTGGACCGGGCTGGGCGGACCTGACCGGATTGAGGTCGGGCCGAATGGGACCGGGCGGCCGCGAACGGCGGTCCGCCCGTGGCCGTGGTGGGTGGTTCGCCCGCGGCCGGGGACCGGGGTGACCTGCGGGTCCGTGGTTCCCACGTGAAGTGGTGCGCGTGTGGCGCACCGGGTTAAGGTTGGTATTACCCGCTGCATGGGGGTGCAGCCGGGATCATCGCTCGAACCGGGGGGAACGATGCGATCATTCACCATTGGGTTGATGCTGTCCGCCGCACTGCTGATCGGTGCGGTGCTGACCGGCGAGTCGCCGACCGGGGCGCCGGACGAGGGGGTCGGCCGGCAGAACGAAGTCGTCCTCGACGCGCCGTCGCCCGGGACCATCCGCTGGTGAGCGGGCCGACGCGGGAACGGGTCCGTGCGACCGCCGGGAAGTCCGGCCCAGCGGCGGCTCGGCGGCCGCGGGCGACATCGGATCGACGGGGGTGGGCGCCGGCGACCTGGTGACGGCAAGGGCGGCGGGAGCGACGCGCGCGCTCGGGCGGTCCGCGGTTTCCTCGTCACGGCCACGGTGCTGCTGAGCACCTTCGCCATGGCGTGCGCGGCCGAGTTCGACGTGGGGCTCCTGCCGGGGACGGCGGTGCGGAAGCTGGACGCCTACCGCGTGCTGTGGCCGCAGAGGTGGACGTTCTTCACCGGGCTGGGGCGGGACGTCGTCGTCGCCTACCGGGTCGGCGACGACGGCCTGCTCACCAGGGCGCACGAACGCGTCCGCTGGACCGACGAGGTCGGCGGCCTGGGGCGGGCGGGCGAGTCGCGGCTGGTCGAGGTCAGGCGCGTCGCCTTCGAGGTGCCTGACCGGTACTGGCAGCGCTGCGGCCAACTGGTCGACGGGCGGTGCCAGTTCCAGCCGGACTTCGCGCACCCCTACCGGGTGGAGAACCCGCTGCCGGGTGCGGGGCTGTGCGGGCGGGTGGCCGTGGCCGTCGAGCGGGTGACGCCGCCGACGGTCGGGCACCTGCCCGCGCCGCCGCGCCACGTGTACCGGATCGCCGTGGTGGAGTTGCGGTGCACGGCGTGAGGCGGGTGCCGGTGCGACCAGTCCGCACCGGCGTGCCACGCGCACCGGACCGCCGTGGTGCGCCTGTGGTGCACCGGGCGGCCGCGGGAGGCCCGTCGTGAACCGGGTCGACCGGGTGCTGGCGCGCATCGGCCGCGCCGCCGAGCACCACGACCCGCGGGGCCTGCCGCTCGCCTTCGGGCGCAGCGCCCTGGCGGCGGCGCAGTTGGCGGTGCTCGCCGCCAACTCGGACCGGGTCCTGTTCCACAGCACGGTGACCTGGGACTGCGACGGCGTCCGCGCCCCGGGCCTGTGGTGCCTCACCGGCACCGCGGGCCCGGGCGCGGTGCTGGCCCGGGCCGTCGCGGTGGTGGTGCTGGTCGCGGTGCTCGTCGGGTTCCGCCCGCGGTGGACGTGCGTGCCGCACTGGTACGTGGCGTTCAGCTTCGCGGCGGACGCGACCGCCACGAACGGCGGTGACCGGGTCACCCAGGTGGCCACCGCACTGCTGGTGCCGCTGTGCCTGGGTGACGACCGGGTGTGGCAGTGGGGCGCGGTGCGCGGCCCGCTGCCGCCCCACTGGCGCGGCGCCGCGCTGGCCGGGCTGCTCGGGATCCGGGTGCAGCTCTGCCTGATGTACCTGGCCGCGGCGGTGTCGAAGCTCGGCGACCCGGAGTGGCGCCGGGGTACCGCGCTGCACCTGGTGCTCCACGACCCGGACTACGGGGCGTCGGCGTCGGTGCGCGACGCCCTCGGGCCGGTCCTGGGCTCGTACTGGCTGATGGCACTGGCCACGTGGGCGGTGATCGCCGCGCAGCTCGTGCTCGCGGTCACCGTGCTGGGCGGTCCGGCGGCGCGCCGGGCGGCCCTGGTGCTGGGCACCGCCCTGCACGTGGCGATCGGGGTCGTGCTGAACCTGCCGGCCTTCGGGCTGGCGGTGATCGCTCTGCTGGTCGTCGGCTGCGCCGCGCCGGGGTCCGGCGGGCCGGTCGAGGGGGAACGGGAAGGGGGTGCCCGGTGGTGGGCAGCGCAGGGGTGGGTGTCGCGGTGGGTGGCTTCACGGTGGAGCCGTTCGACCCGGGACGGGCCGGGGAGGCGGAGCTGACCGCGTGCCACGCGGTGATGGCCGAGTCGTGGGCCGAGGAGCGGCCGGACGAGCCGCCGCTGACCCGCGAGCAGGCCGCCGGGCAGCTGATCACGCCCATGCCCGGTGCGGGTGCGATGGCGCACTGGGTCGCGCGGCGGCGCGGTCGGGTCGTCGGCCTGGCCGCGGTGTCCTGCCCGGAGACCGAGAACACCGACCTGGCGCTGGTCGAGGTCATGGTGGCGGGGGCCGCGCGCGGGCAGGGCGTCGGCACGGCCGTGCTGCGCGAGCTGCTGCCCGGGGTGCTGGCGCGCGGTCGGCGGGCGGTGGAGGGCTGGGTGCCCGCGCGGGGGCCCGGCCGGTGCTGGACGACCGCGCTGGGGTTCCGGCCGGTGCGGTCCGTGGCGGTGCAGGCGCTGCTGGTCGCCGGGGCGGACCGCGCGCGGTGGGACGTCCCGGTGCCGGCCGGCTACCGGGCGCGGCGGTGGCTGGGGCGGGCGCCGGACGACCTCGTCGGGTCCTACGCCGCCGCCCGCTGCGCCATCCACGACGCGCCGCTGGGCGAGTCGGGGTTCCGGCCGCCGGCGTGGACGGTGGAGCGGGTGCGGGCGGCGGAGGCCGAGCTGCGGGAGCAGGGCGCCGAGCAGCGGGTCGTGGTGGCCGTGCACGAGGCGACCGGCGAGGTGGCCGGGCTGACCGAGGTGGCGGTGTACCCGCACCGGCCGGACCGGTGCTACCAGGGCGACACGGCGGTGCGGGCCCGCCACCGCGGCCGCGGGCTCGGCCGGTGGATCAAGGCCGAGCAGGTCCGGTGGCTGCTGGCCGACCACCCCGGCATCGAGCGGGTCCAGACCTCCACCAACAGCGACAACACCCACATGCTCCGGGTCAACGGCGAGCTGGGCTACACCACGGTGCGCACCGTGGTCGCGATGAGCCACGACGCGTCGGCGCTCGCGGACGCGCTCGTCCGCCGGTGAGTAGTCCACCGATCCCGTTTCGGTAGTCGCCGCTGCGAGGGTTCTGCCAGGTGACCCGGGGGGCGGGCAGGGACTCAGCGGTCATGGGGGTGCGCCGAGCCCCTGCCCACGGGTCACCCGACCGGGTGCCCCTCGCGCGCCCGGTCACCGGTGGGGGGCGGGTGCGAGCGGTGGCGGTGCTGGCGGGCCCGACCACCGCCGTTCACCCGCGGCGGTACCGGCCCGTGCGGCAGCCAGGCCCGCGGGGCGCGACGTTCGGAGCAACTTCCCGTCGAACACCTCCCGTGCGCGCGGTGGGCGATAGCATGTCGGCGATTCGGCAGCCGAACGGTTCCACGCGATCCTCTCGCCCGCACGACCTCGCCCACGCCCGGCCCGGGTGCGGTCAAGGCCGACCGCATGGAGGAACTACGTGCCCACCCCCCGAAGAAGTGCGCTGGCCTGTTTGTCCGCGATTCTCGTCCTGCCTTTCGGTGCGATTCCGGCGCACGCGGACGGGGCGCTACCCGTCGAAAGCCGGTTGCAGGCACTGGTCGACGACAAAGGGGCCCTGGGCTTCTACTACGACCGCCGGCGCGACGACTACGTCGTGGTGCTGCCGGCCACCGGACCGGGCAGCGCCGACCTCACCCCCGCCGATCCCGCCTTCGCCGCCCTCGCCGCCGACCGCGTCGCGCCGGCGGTGGAGCGCAGCGCCACCACGCGGGCCGCGATCGACGAGTTCGACCGGCGCATACGCGCTGAAGTGCGGCGGAGCAACGGCGGGTACGTGTTCGGCTCCGCCTTCGACCTCGCCCGCGACGTCATGGTGGTCACCTCCGACGCCCCGCGCGACGTCGTCCGGTCGCTCGCCGCGGGCCTGCCGATCGCGGTGGAGCACCGGTACGGCACGGGCGGCCGGACCTCCAGGCAGTACGACTCGGCCCCGTTCCGGGGCGGCGCGGCCATCACCGTCGGAACGGCGGCGTGCACCAGCGGGTTCACCGTGAAATCGCCGCAGGGCGACCGCTACCTGCTCACCGCGGGGCACTGCGGCCACGTGCCGGGCGTGCCGATCGGCCGGCCGGTGTCGAACACCGGCAGCGGCGCGTTCATGGGCTACTTCTACAACTGGAACTACCCGGAGCGGGACATCGCGCTCATCGGCCAGTTGAATTCCGCCAACGCCTACAACCACTACATCTACGTCGGCAACGCGACCGGCACGGTGAAACGGGTGGGCGGTGCGGCGGACCCCGTCGCGAACACCACCGGCAACTGCCACAGCGGTGTGGTCACCTTTGAGCAGTGCGGGCACCGCGTCGTCACCACCAGCGGCCAGTACTGCGACGCGAACGGCGCCTGCACCCGCGACGTCATCGCCTTCGACCAGGGCACCGGGCCGACGAACGGCGACTCCGGCGCGCCGTTCTACTCCTACAACTCCGACCGGAGCGCGGTCACCGTCCACGGGATCGTCATCGCGCGCGCCGGCAGCGTCTACTTCGCCGAGAAGTGGAGCCTGATCGCCAGTACGCAGGGCGTCGGCATCGTGACCTCGACGCCGTAGAGCGCGCCCGGCGCCGGAACCCGCGGCCACGCACACGACCGGAAGGAGGGCGCGGTCCCGGAAGGCAACGCACATCCGGGAGAACGCGCCGCAGTGCGCCGAACCGTTCGGCCTGGACTCCTACCACTGGACGCCCAGCGGCGTGCCGAACTCCGTCATGAAGGCCGGCAGCTCGCCGCTGATCCCCCTGCCGGCGCCGCGGCCTGCCCGACCCAGCGGCAGAACATGACACCGAGTTCGGCGGCATGAACGAGGTGCCGGCCAACCTCCACCAGCTCACCGGCAACCCCGCCCAGTACGTCGAAGGTGACGCCAAAGGCCGACTGTCCTATCACGACACCAACGACAACGAGTTCCACCAACAACATCCCGGGCAGCTCGAACTGGGCGGTGGCGGAGGACGTGGCCGGGCCGCGTCCCCGCACCGACGCGCGGGTCGGGCTGTGGCCGATCAACACCAACGGCACCTGCGCCTGCACCGCCGACCGGCTCACCAGGGTGCTCCACGACCCGGCCACGGGCGCGGTCCCCTTCCCCAGCGGGTCCGGTTCGGTCGGGTACCGGCGCAGGGTGCCGCCGTGTCGGCTTCCCACACCGCGCCCCGGCGCCGGTAGCATCGTCGGCGTGCAGGCGCTGCGGATCATCAAGGGCGACGCGACGAGCCCCCAGGCCAAGGGCCCGAAGGTCATCGCGCACGTCTGCAACGACCTCGGCGGGTGGGGCAAGGGCTTCGTCCTGGCGATCTCGAAGCGGTGGCCGGAACCGGAACGCGCCTACCGCTCCTGGCACCGCGCCCGCGCCGGCAACGACTTCGCCCTCGGCGCCACCCAGCTGGTCCAGGTCCGCCCCGACACGTGGGTGGCGAACATGGTGGCGCAGCACGGCATCCGCACCGGCAGCGGCGGCCCGCCGATCCGCTACGACGCGGTGGCGCGCTGCCTGGCCACCCTCGCCGACCACGCGCTGAGGCTCGGCGCGAGCGTGCACATGCCCCGCATCGGGTGCGGTCTGGCCGGTGGGAAGTGGGAGCTCGTCGAACCGCTCGTCACCGAGGCGCTGTCGGCCCGCGACGTGCCGACCACGGTGTACGACTTCGACTGAGCGCGGCTCACCGGTCCGGCGCGATGAGCAGGCGGTGCACCAGCCCGCTGTCCGTCAGGTCGTCGAGCACGTCGACCGCTCCCGCGGCTCGCAGTTCCGCGGTGCTGCTGCGCCCGGTCGCCACCGCGACGACCCGGACCCCGGCGGCGTGCGCGGCCTCCACGTCACGTGGCGTGTCACCGACGAGCACGGTGTGGGTCCGGTCGAACAGCACACCGGTTCGTTCGGCAGCCCGCTGCCGGGCTATGTGCACCAGCTCGGCGCGGACGTGGTGGTCGCCGCCGTAGGCGCTCGCGTCGAGGTCGAGGTAGCGGGCCAGGCCGAAGGTCTCCAACTTCACGTGCGCGACCGACCGCAGGTTGCCGGTCAGCACGCCCTGGTGGATCACCGAGTCCTCGGCCAGGACCGCCAGGGTCTCCCGCGCACCGGGGAGCACCCGGCCGCGTTCGGCCAGCTCGGCACGGGCGGCTTCGTAGGCTGCGGTCAGGGCCTCGGCCAGTCGCGCCACGTTGGTCGCCGTCGGCTCCATGCCGTGCAGTTCCAGGGTTTCGGCGATGATGTCCGGCTCCGTCCGGCCGGTCACGTCGGCCAGGTCGACGAAGGGGCGACCGAAGGCGGCGGGCACGGCGCGGACGTACATCTCGCGCCCGACGCCGCGCGACTGGAGCAGCGTGTGGTCGATGTCCCAGAGCACGAGCAGTTGGGGTGTGATCATGGTGGCCAGTGTGTCAGCCCGTCGACCCGGCGCCGCACCACGTAGCATCGTCCCAGGTCAGCCACCTTCGCGTACCAATGGGGCGACATGGACGAGCAACTCGCACGACGCATTGGGGAGCGTGTGCGGTTCCACCGCGTCGCTGCCGGTAAGACGCAGCCGGTAGTGGCCGGCTTGGCCGGTGTCACCGTCGATTACCTGTACCAGATCGAGCGTGGAACCAAGCTGCCCACCATCTCGGTGCTGGTCGAGGTGGCCAAGGTGCTCCACGTGTCGGTCGATGCGCTCCTGCACGAGGCTCCTGCCGCTCCGGTGCGATCGACCCACGATGCGGCTGACGAACTCCACCGCGCGCTGACCCGGCCGGTGACCACGGGCGTGCCCGCCGACCTCCAAGCCCTCGGGTCCGACATCGAGGAGGCTTGGCGCACCTGGCAGACCTCACCACACCGGTACAGCCGGCTCACCCGCGTCCTGCCCCGCCTCGTCACGGTCGTCGAGAGGGCGCTGGTCGCGCACCGCGGGGACGATTCGGTCGACCGGGACCGGGACGTCAACCGCCACGCGGCCGACCTCTACGCGCTCGTGCGCACCGCGGCGAAGCGCTTGGGGCGCCAGGATTTGTCGCTCCTGGCTGCCGATCGAGCGATTCGGGCCGGAGAAGCCGCCGACGACCCGTTGCGCATCGCGATGGCCCGCTGGAACCTGGCACAGGTGCTGCTTGCGGACCGGGAACCGGACGGCGCGGAAGCAGTCGCGCTGCACGCGGTGGAGGAGTTGAGAACAGTCGCCACGGACGACGACCTCGATGTACTGGCACTGCGCGGCTCGCTGCTACTGGTCGCCGCTGTTGCCGCCGCCCGACGGGGAGAGCGGTGGACTGCGCACGACCGCCTGCGCTTGGCGGAGCCGCTGGCCCGATGCACCGGCGAGCGCAACACCTCCTGGACGGCCTTCGGCCCGATCAACGTCGAGATGTTCGCCGTGTCGGTCGCGGTGGAGACGGGTGACGCTGCCGAAGGTCTGCGTCTGGCGGAGCGAATCGACCACGCGCGCTCGCCGTCCATCGAGCGACGGGTGGCGCTCCTGCTCGACCAGGCGAAGAGCTACCAGCAGCGTCGTGACCACACCGGTGCTCTCATGATGCTCAGCGCCGCTGAGCGGGAAGCGCCGGAGGACGTCCGCCACCGGCCCGCGGCCCGCACCGTCCTGCACGAGCTGGTGCAGCGTGGGCGGCGGTCGGTGGCCACCGAGGCCGCCCGCTTGGCACGCCGGGTCGAGGTACCGGTCTAGCGGCTTCCCGTACCACCGGTCAACCTGAGCCGGCAGCTCGGGTTACCGCCTGGTAATCGCCCTACGGTCACGACTGCCCCGCTGGACGGCGGGTCGATGTGCGACTGGAGGGTGGTGGAAGAGAGCGTCATGTCGTACCGCATCAAGCTGCGAACTGATGCCTTTGACAAAGCGGTGCGGTTGGCCAAGCTCGGCAGCGACTACGTCCTGGCCCGGGCTGTGCGGGTCAACCGGTCTGGCCTTTGACGACCTTTTTGAGACCATCTGATCACGTAGCGGCTTCATTGCGCACCCAGCGGTGAAGCTCTTCATTCGGAAAGTGGCACATGTATGACGCATAATATTCGAAATCCTGATTGCGTGCGTGTCGACCTCTTCGTGAAGACCATTGGTGTTGAATTGCGGGCCGCTCGGCGTGCGGTTGCCCTCACTGTCGGTGATGTGGCTCGTGTACTCGGTTGGTCGTCATCTGATGTCGAAGCGCTGGAGGCGGGCTTCCTGTACCCGGGTGCCAATCAGATCGCCCACCACCTCGGTGCGTGTCGCGTGAACACGGCGGACTTCGAGCGGGTCATGCGCCTCTGCGGGTACGCGGACGGGTGGCAACTCACCTTGGAACACCCGGCAGGGGCGCCCGAGAGCGCGCGTGCCGTGATGGCGCACGAGGCGTCGGCCAGAAGTCTGTTCGTGTACACCGCCACTTCCGTGCCGCCCCTGTTGCAAACCGAGCACTACGCCCGTGTGATGTGCGAAGCGGACCGCAGCGCCGATCGGGAAGAGGTTGAGCGGCGACTGCGTGCACGTCGTGTTCGGCAGGAGTGTCTGCTCGACGTTGCCTCTCGGCCACTGACCTTCGTCCTCCACGAGGTCGCACTGCTCATGGTGAGAGGAGGACGTGCTCTCATGTCCGAACAGTTGCGACACCTGGCCGTACTCGTGGACCGAGGTGTGAACATCCGGGTGCTGCCCATGAACGCGCTGATCGCCGGGTGGGAGCAGACATCGTTCACGCTGCTGGACTTCGCCGCTCACCGTCCGGCGATCTACCTGGACCTTCCCACCTGTGCCGTCATCTCCGACGATCCGGGAATGATCAATGCTCACCGCGGCGTGGTCCAGCACCTGTGCACGGCAGCACTGGACGAAGCCGCTACCGGCGAACTCCTCATCACCTGGGCGGAGCACTACGCCGAGGACCGGGTGCCGGTGCCACTGGTGAACGCCGATTGAGCGCCCAGCGCTGGTGCCACCTCACCCCTCGGCCACCGGCACGCGCCCGGCCACCAGCGCCTCCCCCAGCGTGGTCAGCGAGTGCACGGCCCGCGTGCCGTGCCTGGTGGTCCGGAGCAGGCCCGCACCGCGCAGCACGCCGGTGTGCCGGCTCACCGACGCGGGCGACGTGCCGACGCGGCGGGCCAGCTCGGTGGTGCCGGCGCCGGTGCGGGCGCACTCCAGCACGGCGCGGCGGGTCGGGCCGAGCAGGTCGTCCAGGCCGCCCGGTTCCGCCCCGGTCCACCGGTCGGCGTCCGAGATCGGGTACACGAGCACCGGCGGCAGGTCGGGGTCGGCGGGCGCGGCCGGGCGGTGGCCGAAGTACGAGGGCACCAGGCGCAGCCCCCGGCCGCGCAGGCGCAGGTCCCGGTCGTGCGGGGAGTCGACCTCCAGCACCGCGCCGTCCCACCGGGCGTGCGGGCGCAGGCCGGCGAGCAGGCCCGGCACGCCGCCGTCCACGAGGTCGCGGGCGCGGCGGGCGCGGTCGGCGTTGACGCTCTCCCCGATCACCTCGGCGTGCGGCTCGACCAGCACCGCGTGCAGGTGCCGGAGCACTTCCGCGAGCGCGGCCGGCCCGCGCGGCCCGCCCAGCAGCTGCCCGACCCACGCCGGCAGCGGTCCCACGCGCTCCAGCTCGGCGGCCAGCCGGTGCGGCGGGGTCGCGCGCAGCGCCGCCAGGCCCGCCTCCAGCCCGTCGGCCGACTCCGGCGGCGTGAGCAGGTCCGGCACCGGCGCCAGCACGTGCAGCAGGCGCGGCGCCGGGTCGTGGTGGTCGAGCCGGTCGCGCACCGCGGTCAGCCAGCCGTGGAACGCCGGCGGGTGCACGCGGTCGCGCAGCCGGCCGCCGGCGAGCACCACCTCCCACAGCGGGTCGGCGGTCGGCGCGACGGTCGTGCGCACGAGGTCGTCGGTCGTGAAATGGATGCGCAGCAAGACATTCCCCCCTGGTTGGAACCCCCTGGGCGCCATGATGGCCGCGGTTTTCCGTTTCCGCGCAACATTCTTGCGAAGTTCACCCGTCGGGAGGAAAGTCGCTGGCGCCTGAGGAACCACGAAGGGGGAGAACATGAGGGGAACGGTGAAGCTGGCGGCGGCCGTCGCGGGAGTGGCGCTCCCGGCGGTGCTGATCGCGGCTCCGGCCCAAGCCGAAGCGCCCAAGGGGGACGGCGTGACGACGCAGCACTACGCCTGCAACAGCTCGGTGGTACCGCCGAACCTGGACCCGATCTCGTCGATCACGGGCGGCACCTCCGGTGCGCGCATCCGCACCGGTTCGTCCACGTCCTGCACGGCGGTCGGCACGATCGAGCCCTCGCACCGGCTCGACTTCTACTGCTACACGAACGGCAACGACGGCGCCACGTGGACCTACCTGCGCAACCTCAGCACCAGCAGGCAGGGCTGGGTCCGCGACGACCTGCTGCCGAACAGGGGCAGCTTCTACCACTGCCCGAACTGACGCACCCGGACGACGACCGGGCGCCGCGGCTCGACGGCCGCGGCGCCCGGCCCGCGCCGGAAAACCCCCGGGGGCGAGGCCCGTGCCGAAACCGGTCGTCGACGGCGGCGGCCCTACCGACCGGCACCCGCCCGCTCGGTCAGCACCTTCTGCAGGAACGCCGCGGTCATCGTCTGGCGGTAGGTGTTGTCCGCCAGGCCGACCGCCCGGGCCTCCTCCTCGTCCACCAGCCGCAGCGCGCCGTCGACGGTCTCGGCCGCGCCGAACTCGCCGGTGCCGCCGCCCGGCCTGGGGCGGTGGTAGATCTCGGGGTTCGCGGGGAACCGCGCCAACAGCCCCTCGTCGTGGCCGACGACCCGCCAGGTGCCGTCCTTGAGCAGGCTCTCCTCGGTGTAGACGGGGAACCTGCCCGGCGCGGCGAGCAGCCGGGCGTCCGGGCGCCCGTCGGGGCTGACGCCGTCGAACAGGCCCAGGGCCGTGCCGAACTGGTTCCTGGTGAGCACCACGGCCAGGCGGTAGCCGTGCGGTGCCACGGGGATCGCCAGCACGTCGCCGGGGACGGGCCTGGGCGCCTTCCCGGCGCTGACGACCAGCTTGCGGACCTCGGTCGGGTCGACGTCGGCCAGTTCGACCGCACCGGTGCGCAGCACCTGGAGCAGGGCGGCGGCGAACTGCTCGGGGGTGCCGTCGGTCGCCCGCACCACGGCGGCGGCGTGCTCGCGCGCGTCCTCGAAGACGTGGTCGTTCAGCTCGGGCACGCGGGAGGGCCGGTCGGCCGCGTAGCGCTTGTTGCCCTTGAGCGTCGCGGTCAGCCCGAGCGGGTACGGGAAGTCGACCAGGGCGGTGGGCACGGCCCAGCCCAGGACCTCCAGGAACTCCGCCAGCGTCGCCGCGCCGCCCACCTCGTCGGCGAACTCGGCGAACACCTCGGCGAGACCCGGGGCGACCCGGTCGAGCACGCCGGGGTCGAGGGGCGCGTTGCTCATGGACATCCCAACCCGTTGTTCCTGCGCTGCTCGTATTCCTCGTACTCGGCCAGCTTGTCGTCGGCCAGGGGGTTCTGCCGGTTGCCGCGGTAGTTGTTGCCGTCGCGCCCGATGATCGTATCGTGCTGCTCGGCCAGCCTCTGCTCCATCAGCCGCGACTCGCCGTAGGTGCGGGTGCCCGGCTCGACGGTGATCGTGTCGCCGTTGTTGGGGTCGTAGCGGTTGTGGTTGTTGGCGTGCCTGCGCTCCACGTCGGCCTGCGTGGTGTTGGGGCCGAACTGGCCGGAGTAGTACACCGTGCCGTTGGCGTCGCTGAGCGTGTAGTTGCGCCAGCCGGGGCGGTCCATGTGCAGGTACCGGTCGCGGCTGATCAGGCCGACCGGGTCGACCAGGACCATCGGGTTCTCGACGTAGGCGTGGTGGTTCGGCGCCGCCTCCAGGCCCAGCGGGTCGGGCGTGGTGTACCGGCCGGTCTCCGGGTCGTAGTAGCGGTGGTAGTTGTGGTTCAGGCCGCTCTCGCGGTCGTGGTACTGGCCGGGGAACCGCAGCGGGCAGTCCGCGTTGCCCGCGGCCGGTCCGACCTCCTGGCCCCACAGGCCGGCGCGCCGCCGCCACTCCACCCGCCCGTCCGGGGTGACCAGCTCGGTGGGGGTGCCGACCAGGTCGGTGACGATGGCGTGGAACCGCCGGTCCACCACGTGCCGCGGCGCGCCGGCGAGCGAGGTGCGGCGGTCCTGGCTGACCGGCGTCCACGAACCGGGCCGGTGCTCCCACGTGGTGGTGGTGACCGCGTCCGCGCGGCGGTGCTCCTCCTCGGCGAGCACCTGGCCGTCCCAGTGGAACCGGACCTCCTCGACCACCGCGCCGCCCGGGCCGAGCCGCTGCTTGGCGGTGCGCCTGCCCAGCGGGTCGTAGGCGTAGCGCCAGTGCTGCCCGGTGGGGTCGACGACCTCGGTGAGGCGGCTGCGCGCGTCGTACCGGTAGGTCCAGGCGCGGCGCGTGCCGGACAGGCCGTGGCGCACCACGCGCACCAGCCGCCCCTGCGCGTCGTGGTCGTAGTGCGTGCGGCCGGCGCGGCGCACCAGGGTCCCGGTGGCGGTCAGCGGGCCGGGGGAGTCGGGGACGCGGGTGTCCGCGGCGAACGCCAGGTTGCCCGACCGGTCGTAGGCGTAGGTCTCGGTCCAGGTGGCCGCGCGCACCGCGGTGACCCGGCCGAGCGGGTCGAGTTCGAGGCGGCGGGTGCCGTCGAAGGTGTCGTGCACGGCGACCGGCACGCCGTCGGGCCGGAAGCCCCAGGCGCGCCCGAAGTGCACCCGGCCGGGGCGGCCGTCGGGGCCCGCCGGGCCCACGAGCTGCCGGGAGGTGAGCCGGTGGGAGCTGTCCCACGTGCTGGTGACCGCGAGGTCGGGGCCCACCTGGCGGACCACCTCGCGGCGGGCCGCGTCGTGGCCGAAGGTGATCGGGTGGCCGCCGGCGACGAGCTGCGCGGGCAGGCCGACCCGGTCGTATCGCCACACCGAGGTGTGGCCGCCGGGCGTGGTGCGCGAGGTGCGGCGGCCCAGCAGGTCGTAGCCGAACGAGGTGGTGCGGCCGTCGACGGTGTCGGTGAGCAGCCTGCCCAGCGGGTCGCGGGTGAAGGCCAGCTCGCCGTCCGGGCCGCGCGCGGCGACCAGCCTGCCCGCCGCGTCGTGGGTGAACTCGGTGACCTGGCCGTCGTCGGTGCGCTGCCGCACCGGGCGGCCCAGCGGGTCGCGCGCGATGGCGATCGACTCGCCGGCGCCGTTGGTCAGCCGCACCAGCCGCCTGGCCGCGTCGTGCTCGTAGGAGGTGGTGCGGCCGTTGAAGTCCTGCTCCCGCACCGGGTTCCCGGCCGCGTCGTAGGTGTAGTGCCAGGTCAGGCCCTGCGGGTTGGTGACGGCGGTGAGCCGGAGCTCGGTGTCGTGCGCGAACGAGTGCCGGGCGCCGTCGGCGTCGACCCGCGCGGTGACCAGGTGGAACGGGCCGATCTCGTAGCGGGTGGTGTGGCCCGCGCGGTCGGTGGCGGCGATGACGTCGCCGTTGCCGTCGGTGGTCCACGTCTGGGTGGTGCCGTCCGGGTAGGTGTACCGGGCGGGGGAGTCGGCGGTGCCCCACTCGATCGCGGTCACCGCGCCGAGCGCGTCGGTCGACCGCACCAGCCTGCCGCGCGCGTCCAGCTCGTAGGTCTCGGTGGCGCCGTTGGCGTCGGTCACCGACACGGGCAGGCCGGCGGCGTTGGTGGTGATGGTGGTGGTGTTGCCCAGCGCGTCGGTGACGGCGCGGGGTTCGCCGCGCTCGCCGCGGGTGTGGGTGGTGACCGCGCCCGCCGGGTCGGTGGTGGTGAGCAGGTTGCCGCGGTCGTCGTAGGTGTAGCGCCACCGCGCGCCGTCCGGGCCGACGACCTCCGTCGGGAGCCGCAGTTCGTCGTACTCGGCGGTGACCGCGGTGCCGTCCGGGCGGTCGACGCGCACCACGTCGCCGTCCCGGCCCAGGGTGTACCGGGTGGTGTTCCCCAGCGCGTCGGTGCGCGACAGCAGCCGGTGGAACCGGTCGTAGGTGGTCCGCTCGACGTTGCCCAGCGGGTCGACGACCTCGGTGAGGTGGTCGTGCTCGTCGTAGCGGAAGGTGGTGACCTGGCCCATGCTGTCGGTCACGGTGGTCTGCCGGTTCACCCGGTCGTAGGCGAAGCGGGCGGACAGGAAGCCGTCACGGCCCTCGCCGCGCACGACCCGGCCGTCCTCGTCGTAGGCGTAGGCGTAGCGGAAGCCCTCGCGGTCGACCCAGGCGGTGACGCGGTCGTGCTCGTCGTGCTCGTAGCGGTAGGGCAGCCGGGTGGGGTCGAGGATCGTGCTCAACCGGCCGCGCTCGTCGTAGCGGTACTCGACCAGCGCGGTGCCGTCGGCGGCCAGGCGCAGCGCGGCGACGCGCGGGCCGGCGTCGCCGTCGACCAGGTCCACCGCCACCCGGTAGCCGCCGGAGTGGGCGACCGCCGCGGGCAGGCCGCGGTCGTCGCGCTCGTAGTCGACGCGGTGGCCGTTGCGGTCGGTGAGGGCGGTGATCGGGCGCCGCCGCGGGTCGGCGGGGTTCGGGCCGAAGTGGCGCACCCAGCCGGACTTGGGGTCCTCCACGCGGTAGGTGTCGGTGTCGCGGTCCCACGTCAGCGGCCAGCGCGCGCCGGCGTCGGGCATGCCGCGCAGGCCGGGGCGCTCGGGTCGTTCGTAGCGCAGGATCTCGGCGTCTTCGCCGAAGTAGCGGACGTGGTGCGGGTCCAGCTCCAGGCGTTGGTCCAGTGTGGACGACCAGCCGGGGCCGTGCAGGCGGCCGGCCCGGTAGCCGGAGGCGTAGGCGCGTCGCAGGACCAGCGGCAGCAGGCCGGGGAAGTCCGCGTCCACGGCGTTGGTGATCATCTGGCCGGACACGGTGTCGACCGGGTCGCCGCCCTTGCCGTCGCAGCCGCCGTTGCCGTCCGAGCGCTGGCCGGGGCCGCCGTCGTCGGCGTCGGGGCCGCCGCGGGAGCGGTTGCCGTCGGGGCCTCGGCTGGTGGGACCGCCGCTCGGGGAGGCGGCCGGGTCCGTGCTCCCGGGGCCGTCGGGCCTGGGGGTGGTCGGGGCGTCCGGAGTGGCCGTACCGGATGGACTGGTGGTGCCGGATGGGGTGGTCGTGCCGGACGGTGTGGTGGTGCCGGATGGGGTGGTGGTGCCCGAAGGGCTGGTCGTGCCGGGGGTGTGGGGCGCGTCCGGCGCACCGGGACCGCCCGACGGGCCGTCCGGGGAGCGGGGGGTGGGTCCGCCGTCGGCCCGGCGCCCCAGCTTGCCCAGCGCCGCCATGATCTCGTCGAACTTCGAGATCACCTGCCGGATGCGCGGCGTGACGTTGCCGATGGTGGTGACCAGCTTCCGCACCAGGTCGCCGATCCGCTTGACCACGCGGGAGATGGCGGTGATCGCCTGCCCCACCACCACGGGCGTGGCCAGCCCCAGCGTCGCCGCGACCTCCAGCGCCCACGCGATCAGCCGCCCGACCAGCTCGGCCACGATGTCGCGGACCAGCTCGCGGACCGCGGCCACGACCTCGCCCATGATCATCACCCCGGCGGACACGCCGCCCGCCAGCGAGGCCGCGCCCGCCACCGCGTCGGCCACCTGCGCCGAGTGCGCCCGGTAGGCGTCCGCGGCCGCACCGGTCCAGCCGGCGGTGCCGCCGCGCGCCTCGTTCGCGTAGTCCTGGGCGATCGCGGACACCTCGGTCGCCACGTTGCCCCAGGTCTCGCTGAACGACCGGATCACCGGCGGGTCGCCGGCCAGCCAGTCCAGCGCCTCCTTGAGCGGCTGGACGTGCTCGATCAGCCACCCCACGCCGTAGGAGGCGATGGTGCCGACCGGGTCGATAACCATGCTGAGCACTTCCAGCCCGACCCCGGCCGCACCGAGCCCGGCGGCCACCCAGTCGCCGCTCGCGACGCCCTGCGCCAGCCCGTCGGCCGACTCCAGGATGCCGATGCCGGTGGTGGCGTTCGTGTCGTCCGACGGGCGGGCGACGAGGTTGCCGGTCATCAGACCTCGATCCCGTCGAAGGCGGCGGCACCGGACTCCTCGCGGCCGCGGTAGTCGCCGGCCGTCGCGCGCACCTCGCCGGCCACGTCCCGCATCGTCTCCACGCCCTTGGCCAGGGCGTCGACACCGGACTGCTCGAACGGCTGCAACAACGCGGCGAACGGTTGGCAGATCACCCCGTAGGCGCTGTCGGACATGGTCACCTGGCGGGCCGCGTCCACCGCCGCCTGCAACCGGCCGGCCAGCGCGTCCACCTTCCCCGCGTGCACGTCCAGCTCGCCGACCAGCAGGCCGTAACCCTCGCCCATCAGCGACCACCCTGGAGGTAGGAGGCGTCGCCGAAGTCGTCATCGTCGTCACCGGCGGGCCGCGGCGGGCGCGGCGGCCCGTCGCCCTCGGCGGCCGGGAAGTGCTCCCGCGCCTGGTCGAGCAGGTACCGGGTGGTCTGGTTCTCGCCGACGGTCGCGGCCATGACCTCGGCCAGCCGCTCGGGGTACCGGGACTGGGCGCGGGTCATCGCCTCCATCACGGCGGCCGCGATCCGGTCCGGGGCGAGCTTGCGCACGCCGTCGGTCATGGTCACCGCGCTGGGGATGCCGTTGGCCCCGACCGTCACGGTGACCGCGCCGTCGGCCGCGGACGCGGTGATGGAGATCTGCTGCACCTCGCGCGACATCTCCTGGTAGCGGGCGGCCTTCTGCTCGGCCTCCTGCTCCCAGCGGTCGATCATGTGCCCGATGCCCGACAACGGGTCAGCCATAGCCACCCCTCACCACGAAGCGCGGACCGATCGCACGACCTTGCAGCGCCGGAGCGCCCGTGATCGAGCGGCCGGGGAAATCGCACCCGGTTGGCCTAGGGGAATTCGTTGATCGACTGGGATATCCGTCGGGGGAACCGCACAAATGACCGCCGGGTGGGGTGGTCGGCCGCACCCGGATCAGTCGCGTTCCGGGGTTCGCAACGGCCGGGACCGGTGATCGGGAACGACCTGCCCGGCGCCATCGAACCCCAGGGGCCGCGCGGCCCTCATCGGCGGGCCTGGTGTTGCGCCCGGGTCGTCCCCACCGGATCCGGCTCGGCGGACGACCACGTGGCCGATCATGGTCCGGCCGTCGCTGGCTCGGGTGGGCAGCAAGCCGAGTGGGCCGTGTTCCGGCTGTTCGGGGGCATCACCTCTCCACCTGGACGCGTCCACGGCACCGTCCGCGCGGATGACCTTCGTCCACGACGTGTCCACCGCCGCGGCGCGTCGTTCGTTTCACCGCCACACCGGCGAAGGGCGCTCAGGTAACCGTTGGTCGACGTGCACCGATGGGTTGTTGACCGTCCACCGCGCCGAAGCACGCGCACGTGTTCCGAACCGAGTGGTGATGACCCTGGTGGAGGACGGGGTGGTCACCGACCGGTTTTCCACCTACGTCCAGCCGCCGGGCGAAGGGGATTTCCACCCGTACAACACGTCCCTGCACGGCATGAGGCTCATCAACGCCTCGCGGATGTCGGGGGACAGCCGGTAACGGGAGTCACCGAGAAGACCGACGTGCTGGTGGTGGGCATGGCGGAGCCGTCCCGGTTCGCGGTGGGGATGGCCGGAGCGGGCCGCCGACCCCGCCCACCTACCGCCTCTCCTCCACCCCCGCCAAAGCATGGTCCCGGAAAGCGCGCACCGCGGGGGGCAGGTACTCGCCCGCCCACACCAGCGCGATCCGGCGGTGGGCCCGGGGCCGCAGGGGCAGTTCCACCGCGCCCGACCCGTGCTCGGCCC
The DNA here is from genome assembly GCF_009498035.1 of Saccharothrix syringae. Classification (NCBI taxonomy): domain Bacteria; kingdom Bacillati; phylum Actinomycetota; class Actinomycetes; order Pseudonocardiales; family Pseudonocardiaceae; genus Saccharothrix; species Saccharothrix syringae. Next base: position 7,449,058 of record NZ_CP034550.1, on the reverse strand, counting down.
GGGGCAGCAGCGCGACGCCCAGCCCGGCCGCCACCAGTCCGCGCAGCGTCTCCACCTCCTGCCCCTCGAACGCCAACCTGGGCGCGAAGCCCGCCGCCGCGCACAGCTCGTCGGTGATCTGCCGCAGGCCGTAGCCGTGTTCCAGGCCCACGAAGTCCTCGTCGGCCAGGTCGGCCACCCGCACCGCGTCCCGGTCGGCCAGCGGGTGGCCGGGCGGCAGGACCAGCACCAGCTCCTGCTCGCCCAGCACGGCGTGCTCGGAGTCGGGCGGCGGGGGTGCCACCAGGGCCAGGTCCACGACGCCGTCGGCCAGGTGGTCGAGCAGGACCTGGCGGGAGTCCTGGACCAGCCGGAACCGCACGTGCGGGTGGGACGCGCGGAAGCCGCGCACCAGTTCCGGGACCAGGGCGCGGCCCAGCAGGTGCAGGAAGCCCAGGGCCACCTGCCCGCGTTCCGGGTCGACCTCCTCGGCCGCCGCCCGGTGGCCGGCCTCCAGCACCGCCAGGGCGCGGTCGGCGGAGTCGGCCAGCAGGCGGCCCGCGCGGGTCAGGCGGACGCGCCGGCCGCTGCGCACCACCACCGGGGCACCCAGCTGCTCGCCGATGGCGGCCAGCCACCGGCTGACCGTGGGCTGGGGCACGCCGACCTCCTCGGCCGCGCGGGTCACGTGCTCGTCGCGCGCCAGGGCCCGCAGGACGGCCAGTTTCGGGGCCAAGTCATCCACCGGTGCATGAATCACCGACCAATTCTGCATTGGACGCATGAATTAGCGTCGGAGACGTGCCGAGTCGACTTGCCGCCGCCACCACCGCCACCGGGCTGGCCACGTTCGCCCTGCTCTACGCGCCGCAGCCGGTGCTGCCGCTGCTGGCCGCCGAGTTCGGGCTCACGCCGGGGTCGGCGTCGCTGGCGGTCAGCGCGGCCACCGGCTCCCTGGCCGTCGCGGTGATCCCGGTGGCGGTGCTGGCCGAGCGGGTCGGGCGGCGGCGGGTGATCGTGTGGTCGGTGTTCGCCTCGGCCGTGCTCGGGCTGCTGCTGCCGCTCGCGCCGACCTACCCCGCGTTCCTCGCGCTGCGCGTCCTCCAGGGCGTGGCCACCGCCGGGGTGCCCGCGGTGGCGATGGCCTACCTCGCCGACGAGGCCGCGGCGGTCGGGGCGGCGATCGGCGCGCTGATCGCGGGCAACAGCGCGGGCGGCATGGTCGGGCGGCTGCTGGCGGGCGTGGCCTCCGACTGGCTGGACTGGCGCGCCGGGCTCGCCCTGGTCGGCGCCTTCGGCCTGGGCTGCGCGGCGGTGGCGGCCCTGCTGCCGCGGGGGAAGCCGGTGGTGCGGCGGCCGGGCGGGCTGCGGGTGGCGCTGTCGGACCCGGTGCTGCTGTGCCAGTACGCGGTCGCGGTGCTGGGGGTGGCGGCGTTCGTGTCGCTGTTCAACGTCGTGGCCTTCCGGCTGACCGGGCCCCTGGGCGTGTCGGCGGGTGCCGCGTCGCTGGTCTTCCTCGCCTACGCCGCGGGCGGCGCGTGCTCGGCGGTGGCCGGGCGGCTGGCGGACCGGCACGGGCGGGCGCCGGTCGCGCTGACCGCGCTGGGGGTCACGGCGCTGGGCGCGCTGACCACCCTGCCGGACGAGCTGGTGCTCGTCGCGGTGGGGCTCGCCCTGTTCACCGGCGGGTTCTTCGCCGCGCACTCGGTGGCCGGCGGGTGGGTCGGCGCGCGTGCGCGGGTCAAGGGGCCGGCGTCGGGGATGTACCTGTTCGCGTTCTACGTGGGCAGCAGCGCGGGTGGCACGGCGGGCAGCGCCGCCTACGGCTCGTGGGGCTGGCCGGGCCTGGTCGCCGTGGTCACGTCCTGGCTCGCGCTCGCCGCGCTCGCCGTCGTGGTGGCCCGGCGACTTGAGGTCACCCGTCGAACCGGCGGCGGGAGTCCTCGATGTGACCGAGGTACCGGTGGGTCCAGTCGCACATCAGGTCCACGGTCCGCCGCAGGGCCCGGCCCGGTTCGGTGAGGGTGTAGTCGACCCGGGGCGGCACGGTGGCGTGCACGGTGCGCTCCACCAGGCCGTTGCGCTCCAGCATGCGCAGGTTCTGGGTGAGCATCTTGTGGCTGACGCCCTCCACCTCGTCGCGCAGCTCGCCGAACCGCCGGGTGCGCTCGCCCAGCGCCTCGATGATCAGCAGCGCCCACTTGTTGGCCACGTCGGAGAAGATCTCGCGCGCCAGGGAGTCCGCGCGCCGCAGGTCCGCTTCGTCGGGCGAGCCCGCGTACTGCTTGGTCACCATGAGGTTCCTCAGTTTCCAAAAAGTGCGTTCTTCCAGGTCAGCGCACACTCTCCTACAGTTACCCGGTAACCACAAGAGAGCGGGAGCAATGACCATCACCTTCATCGACCCCGACGGGCTGCCGAAGATCGACGTCTACCGGCAGGTGTCGGTCGCGACCGGCTCGAAGCTGGTCTTCGTCGCCGGGCAGGTCGCCTGGGACGGCGGCGACCTCGCCGCCCAGGTCGAGCAGTGCTACCTCAACGTCGCCACCGCCCTGGCCGGGGTCGGTGCCTCCTTCGCCGACGTGGCGAAGCTGAACGTCCACGTCGTCGACTGGACGCCGGACAAGATGCCCCTGCTGCTGGCGGGCATCGAGCGGGCCGCCGCGCGGCTGGGGGCAACCCCCGTGCCACCGGCCACGCTGCTCGGCGTCGCCGCCCTGGACGTGCCCGAGCACCTGGTGGAGGTGGAGGCCACCGCCGTCCTGGACTGAAAGAAGAACGGCGGGCGGCGACCACTTCCCGGTGCCGGCGGTGTCCACCCCTTCGAGGACGATCACACGAGGGGACGACACATGCGAGGGACCGGGGAGCGCGCGCCGCGCTCGACCGAGGAGCTGCTGGCGCTGGCGCGGGGCGGTGACGGCGAGGCGTTCCGCCGGCTCGTCGAACCGCACCGGCGCGAGCTGCAGGTGCACTGCTACCGCGTCCTGGGCTCGGTGCAGGACGCCGAGGACCTGGTGCAGGAGACGCTGCTGGCGGCGTGGCGCGGGATCGGCGGCTTCGAGGGGCGCGCGTCCGTGCGGACGTGGCTCTACCGGATCGCGACCAACCGCTGCCTCAACGCGCTGCGGGACGGCGCCCGCCGGCCGCACGAGCGCGCTCTCCACCAGCCGGGGGTCCCGTTGCCCGAGCCGTCGCACCGCCGCGCGGAACCGAGCTGGCTGGAGCCCTGCCCGGACGTGCTGCTCGACGAGGTCCCCGACCTCGCGCCCGGCCCCGAGGCGCGCTACGAGCTGGGCGAGTCGGTGTCGCTGGCGTTCCTGGCCGCGCTCCAGGAGCTGCCGCCGCGGCAGCGCGTCGTGCTGGTGCTGCGGGACGTGCTGGGGTTCCGGGCCGCCGAGGTGGCGGCCGTGCTGGAGACCACCGAGAACGCGGTGAACGGCGCGCTGAAGCGGGCGCGGGCCGTGCTGGCGCGGGAGCTGCCCGGTGCCGACCGGGAGAGCGCGCCGCTGCCGGGCTCGCCGCGGGAGCGCCGCGTGGTGGCCGACTTCACCCGCGCCTTCCAGGCCGGTGACGTCGACGCGGTGGTGGCCCTGCTGACCGACGACGTGCGGCTGACCATGCCGCCGCTGCCGCTGGAGTACCGGGGCCTGGCCGACGTGCGGAACTTCCTGGGCTCGGTGTCGCTGTGCGGGCGCAGCCGGCACGTGCTGGTCCCGACCCGGGCCAACGGCCAGCCGGCGTTCGGCTGCTACCTGCGCGACCCGCGCACGCCGGTGCTGCACGCCCACGGGGTGCTGGTGCTGACCCTGAGCGGTGACCGGGTCGCCGCGCTGACCCGGTTCGTGGACAACTCGCTGCTGGCGGTGTTCGGGCTGCCCCGGTCCCTGCGCGCCGGGTGGGACGGGAACGGCGGGTGAACCCCGGGCAGGCGTGGGTGCCGGGGCCGGCCTCGCCGGCGTCGTTCGTGATGCCGCTGGACAGCCTGGTCGTGACCACGGCGTTGAGCACGATCCGGCAGGACCCGGCGGCACCGGTGGAGACGCTGGAGTGGACGGTCGACGCGTACAACCCGGCGTTCGCGGTGCTGCCGCCGACCGGGGCGGCGCTGGGTGACCGGTTCGGCCGCCGCCGGGTGTTCGTGCTCGGGCTGGTGGTGTTCACCGCCGCGTCGGCAGCCTGCGCGCCGGCACCGGGCATCGGTGCCCTGATCGCGGCCCGGGCGGTGCGGGGCGCGGGCGCCGCGATGGTGCTGCCGCTGACCCTGGTCAGCGCGGCCTTCCCGGCGGCGCGGCGGGGTCGGGCGATGGGGCTCCACCCGGGCGTCACCGGGCTGGCCGCGTTCAGCGGCCCGTTCGTCGGCGGCGTGGTGGCCGAGGGCCTGGCCTGGCAGTGGGTCTTCTGGCTGAACCTGCCGGTCGGCGTGACCGCGGGCGCGTTCGGCGTCGTCCGGGCCCTGGTCCGCGGGAACGCGGCGGGCTGGGGCAGCGCCGAGGTGCTGCCCGCCCTGGTCGTCGGCGGTGCCGGGCTGACCACGGCCGTGCCCGCGGCGCAGAAGGCGGTGGTCGGGGCGGTGCGGCCGCAGGAGATCGGCCAGGCGTCGGGGGCGTTCACGGTGCTGCGCATCCTCGGCGGCGTGTTCGGCGTGGCGGTCCCGGTCGCCGTCTTCGCGGCCGTCGGGGGCTACTCGTCGGCCGAGCAGTTCAGCCGCGGCTTCACCGCGGCGATGGGCGTGGTCACCGCGTTCGCGGTCGGCGGCGTGCTCTGCGCGCTCGGCATGCCCGCCACCCGTCCGACCGCTGTCCGACTTGGGGGGAACCGATGACCGTCGACTTCGCCGTGCTGGCGGCCCGTGCCGAGAGGCTCCGCGAGCTGCACCGCGGGGAGATGCTCGTGCTGCCCAACGCGTGGGACGCCGCCAGCGCGGCCATCGTGGCCGAGGCGGGGTTCCCCGCGGTCGCCACGGCCAGCGCCGCCGTCTCGGCGGTGCTCGGCCACCCCGACGGGGAGGGCGCGCCGTGGCGGGAGATGTTCGCCGCGGCGGGGCGGATCGCCCGGGCGGTGCCCGTCCCGGTCACCGTGGACGCCGAGGCGGGTTACGGGCTGCCCGCCCGGGAGCTGGTGGACCGGCTGCTGGAGGTCGGCGCGGTCGGCTGCAACCTGGAGGACACCGACCACCGCGCCGGCGGCCTGGTCGACGCGGGCGCGCAGGCGCGCCGGCTGGCCGACGTCCGGTCCGCCGCGGTCGCCGCCGGGGTCCCGGTCGTGGTCAACGCCCGCGTCGACACCTTCCTGCCCGCCTCCGGGGTGCCCGAGGGCGAGCGGGTCGCCGAGGCGGTGCGGCGGGGGCGGCTCTACCTGGAGGCGGGCGCCGACTGCGTCTACCCGATCGGCGTGCGCGACCGGGACGTGATCGCCACCCTCGTGGCCGAGCTGCCCGGCCCGGTCAACGGCAACACCGGCGACCGCCTGGACCTGGCCGCGCTGCGGGAGGTGGGCGTGGCCAGGGTGTCCTACGGGCCGCGCTTCCACCGCGAAGCCCTCGCGGGTTTCAGGGCGGCCGTGGAGGAGGTGCGCCGGGTCACCGGCGGTTGACCTCGACCAAGATCGAGGTACGAGGCTGGTACCCGTGAACACCGAGCAGAACGCGGACGTCGAGGCGATCAAGCAGGTCGTGGCCCGGGTCGAGCACGCGCAGCGGCACGAGCTGGTCGACGAGTTCGTCGCCCTCTTCCGGTCCGACGCCATCTGGACCACCGCCCACGGCAAGCGCCTCACCGGCCGGGACGAGATCGCGGCCTTCACCCGGCAGGTGCTGCCGGGTGCGATGCGGGACCTCAGGGCGACCTACGAGGTCGTGCACGTGCTGTTCATCCGCCCGGACGTCGCGGCCGTGAAGGTGCGCCAGCGCTACTCCACGGCCGCGGGGGAGCCGGTCGGCGACCAGTCCGAGGGCAGCCCGCTGTACGTGATGTCCCGAGAGGACGGGGAGTGGTTGTTGACCGCCTGCCAGAACACGCCGGTGGTCGGGTCCTGACCTCAGGCGGGCCAGTTGCGCAGCAGGCCGTCCAGGGCGGCCACCGACCGGGCCCACGAGTCGTCGACGTGGCGCGGGTGGTGGTCGAACCCGCCCGACTTCTCCAGGCTCACGTAGCCGTGGCAGAAGCCGTGCAGCATCCGCACCGCGTCGGTCTCGTCGTCCTCGGCCAGCCGGTACTCGCGCAGCAGCGCCCTGGTCAGCTCCGAGTGCCGGCGGGCCGCGTCGGCCGCCGGCCCGGTCGGGTCGAGCGGGATCCGGAGGGCGGCGTACCGGCCCGGGTGCTGCTTGGCGTAGGCCCGGTAGGCGTCGGCGAAGGCGGCCAGCGCGTCCCGGCCCGCGCGCCCGGCCAGGGCGGCGGCCACCCGGTCGGCCAGCTCGGACAGCGCCAGCGCCGCCACCCTCGTGCGCAGCTCCTGGGCGTTCTTGACGTGCGAGTACAGGCTTGCGTCCCGGACGCCGAACCGCCGCGCCAGCGCGGTGACGGTCACGTTGTCGAAGCCGATCTCGTCCGCGAGTTCGGCCGCGCCCTCGGTCAGCCGTTCGGCGGTCAACCCCGCGCGTGACATGCGCCTCCTTCGCTGGGCCTAGGGGTGTTAAGCATTTGCCTAGACGTCCTAGGAAGCTTAGCGTGCCAACCATGAAACCGCTCACCGAACGCGACATCCGCGCGTCGTTCGTCAACTGCAGCAAGGGGGAGGCCAAGCGCCTGAGCGTGCCGAGGGACCTGGCCGACCGGCCGTGGGACGACCTGGACTTCCTGGGGTGGTGGGACCCCTCGGCGCCGGAGCGCTCCTACCTGGTTGCCGAGGTCGGGGACCGGTTGGTCGGGATCGCCCTGCGGCGGGCGAGCCAGGCCGGGCACCTGCGGCGCACCATGTGCTCGCTGTGCCTGACCACGCACGAGGGTGGTGGCGTACTGCTGATGACCGCGCGCAAGGCCGGTCGGGGAGGGCAGCAGGGCGACTCGGTCGGGTCCTACCTGTGCGCGGACCTGGCCTGCTCGCTCTACGTGCGGGGGCGCAAGCCGGTGGGGCCCGGCGGGCGGCTGCACGAGTCGATCCCGCTGGAGGAGAAGGTCGAGCGGACCGCGGGCAACCTGGCGCGGTTCCTGGACCGGGTGCTGGGCTGATCCGGGCTCGTCGGCAGGGGGACGGGGGCGGAGCCGCGCTGGTGTTCGCCGGTCGGTGTTCGCCGGCTGGTGTTCGCCGGTCGGTGCCGAGCCGGCTGGGGGTCGGTCGGTCCGGCTCGGCGCCCGCCGCGCCGGCTCGGGATCGGTCGGCCCGGTGCCCGGCCGACCGGCGCTCAGCTGCCGGGTTTCGGGTCCGACGGCGATGGCGGGACGGTCGTGAGCTGGTGCGGCGCCACCACCTGGTGACCGCCGTCCGCGGCGGCCGAGCGGGCCTGGGCCGTGACCACCGCGGTCATGCCCAGTGCCGCGGCCAGCGCCGCTGCCAGCGCGAGCCGTTGAGGCTTCTGCATCCCAGGCCCCTCCCACCGTCGAACGCCCGGAAACCACGGCGAAGTCTCCTCGCGCCACCACGCCCGGTCTACCGACCAATCAGGCGAAAGCCGTTGCCACCTCACGTGTCCCGGTCCAGCTCGTGCAGCAGCGCCACCACCGCGCGGGCCTCCTCGGCGCGGTGCTGGGCCCGGTACAGCTCGACCGCCCGCCGCCACGCCCGGCGGGCCTCGTCGGTCCGGCCCAGGGCCCGGTAGGCGCGGCCCAGGCGTTCGAGGGTGCCGCTCTCGCTGTGCACGTCGCCCTGGAGGCGGAACAGGGCGATGGCGTGCCGGTAGTGCTCCACGGCCACGTCGTGCCCGCCGGTGCGGTGCGCGATGTAGGCCAGGCTGTCCAGCGCGGCGGCCTCGACCTCGTGGTGGCGGCCCCGCGCCAGCTCCAGGGCGGCCTCGCAGTGGGCGCGCGCCCGCTCGTGGTCGCCCACCCGGGCCAGGTACCAGCCGACCGCGTTGAGCGCCAGCGCCTCCAGCTCCGACAGGCCCAGGCCCCGGTACAGCCCCAGGGCGCGGGTGGCGTGCTCCACCGCGTCCCGCCCCCGGCCCTGCCGCTCGGCGACCTGCGCGAGCGAGCGGTGGGTGTGGGCCTGGGCGAGGAGGTCGCCGGTGCCCTCGGCCAGCGCCAGGGCGGCGGTCAGGTGCGCGGCGGCCGGGTCGAGCCGGTCGGCGTAGGTCAGCGCGGCGCCCAGCAGGCGGTGGGCCAGGGTCCGCACGGCCGGGTCTCCGTACCGCTCGGCGTCGGCCAGCCCGGCCCGCCACACCTCCACCGCGTCGTCGAGGTGCCCCTGCCGGTACAGGAACGTGTCCAGCGCCCAGGCGAGCCGCCAGACCGGGCCGGCGGTGCCGGGCGCGGGCGGTTCGCGGACCAGCGCCAGCAGGTTGTGCCGCTCGGCGGTGAACCAGTCCAGCGCGGCGCCGGCGGTGCCCGGGTCGCGGGGGCGGCTGCCGGGGTGGGGCGCGGGCAGCCGGATCGGCGGCCGGTACGGGTGCAGCAGCCGGTCGGCGGCGTGCGCGGTGTGCAGGTGGTGGTCGACCAGCCGGGCCAGCGCGCGGGCCCGGTCGGCCTCGGGCAGCTCGCGGTGGGCCTGCTCGGCGGCGTAGGTCTTGACCAGGTCGTGCATGCGCCAGCGCGCCGGGCTGTGCTGCTCGACCAGGTGCAGGTTCTCCAGGGCCCGCAGGACCGACCGGGTGCCGGACCCGGGCAGCCCGACGAGCGCGGCGGCGGCGTGCAGGCCGATGTCCGGACCGGGCGCCAGGCCCAGCAGCGCGAGCACCCGGGCCTGCTCGACCGCCAGCGCCTGGACCGACCAGGACAGCACGGCCCGCAGGCCGGCGGGCGGGTTGTCGTCGTCCAGCGGGTCGAGCACCGCCTCGCGCAGCTCCTCGGCCAGCGCCGCCAGCGGGAACTCCGGGTGCGCCACCGCGCGGCCGACCACCACGCCCAGCGCCAGCGGAAACCCCTTGCAGCACAGCAGCAGCTCGGCCACCGCCTCCGGCTCGGCCGCGACCCGCTCCGCGCCCAGCCGGTTCACCAGGACCTGGCGCGCCTCGTCGTCGGAGAGCACGTCCACCCGCACCAGCCGCGCGCCGTGGCCGCTGACCAGGCCGGTGAGCCGCTGCCGGCTGGTGACCAGGACGGTGCAGGTCGGGCTGCCCGGCAGCAGCGGGACCACCTGCTCGTTGTCGCGCGCGTTGTCGGCCACGACGAGGATGCGCCGGTCGGCCATCAGGCTCCGGTACAGGCCGGCCTGGGCGTGCGGGTCGGTCGGGACGGAGCGCGGTTCCACGCCGAGGGCGTCGAGGAAGCCGCGCAGGGCGGTCGACGGGTCCATCGGGGTGCCCGCCGGGCTGAAGCCGCGCAGGTCCACGAACAGCTGGCCGTCCGGGAACCGGTGGGCGTTGCGGTGGGCCCAGTGCAGGGCCAGCCAGGTCTTGCCGATGCCGCCCGCGCCCGCCACGGCCGAGATGACCACCGTTCGGCCCGGCGGCGCGGTGCCGTAGGGCTGACCGGCGGGGTCGGGCTGCGTGCCGGGCGCGGTGCCGTCGAGCGCGGTGCCGTCGAGGTGCGCGCTGAGCGCGGCCAGCTCGTCGGCGCGGCCGACGAAGCCGGGCGGCGGTGGCGGGAGCTGCCGGGGGACCGGCGTGACGGGTGCGGTGTGCGCGGGTGCGGTCCCGGTCGGTCGCGGTGCGGTCAGCGCCGGGTCGGCGTCGAGCACCTGCTGGTGCAGCCGCCGCAGCTCGGCGCCTGGGTCGGTGCCCAACTCCTCGGCCAGGCGGGTCCGCAGCAGCCGGTAGTGCGCCAGCGCGTCGGCCGTGCGCCCGGCGCGGTAGAGCGCCTGGAGGTACTGCGCCGCCACGCGCTCGTCCAGCGGGTGCTCGGCGACCCGCGCGGACAGCTCGGCCACCAGCTCGCCACCGCGCCCGGCCCGCAGGCGCACGTCGACCAGGTCGTTCTCGGCGGTCAGCCGCTCGCGGCGCAACCGGTCCCGCGCGGTCTCCGCCCACTCGCCCGCCAGGCCGGTCAGCGGGTCGCCGCGCCACAGCCGCAGCGCCTCGACCAGCAGCGACTCGGCCCGCTGGTCCCCGGCGGCCCGGGCCCGCGCGCACAGCTCGCGGAACCGGTGCAGGTCCACGGTCGTGCGGTCCGCGTCCAGCAGGTAGCCGCCCGCCCGCCGCACCAGCCGCTCCGGGCCCAGGACCTGCCGCAGCCGGGACACGTAGCTGTGCAGCGTGGCCCGCGCCCGCCGGGGCGGTGCCAGGCCCCACACCCGCTCCACCAACCGCTCGACGGGCACCACCCGGCCCGCGTCCACCGCCAGCGCGGCCACCACGCACCGCTGCCGCGCCGGCCCCAGGTCGACCGCCGTCCCGCCCACGTCCGCGGCCACCTCGCCGAGCAGCCTCACCACCGCTGCCATGCACCCGCCGTCCCCCGTGCGACCACTCCCCGGGTCCAGGACTACCGGCCCGACCCGCTCAATACACTCCGTTGCGAATGGTTCACTCGATCGGCCTAGCTATACGGCAGGACGGGTGGCGGGTGGGCGGGTGCCGGCTACTCGCGGAGTCGGGGTGGCGGGGCTCTCGGAGCCGGGGCCGGGGTCATCAGATCTCTTATCAGCCTTCTTATCTCTCTTAGTTGCCTGATGGCCGCTGGAGTGGTGGACTTGAGGTATGTCCACACCTCCCGCAGTCGCGTTCTTCGACGTCGACGAGACGGTCATCAAGGTCAAGAGCATGTTCGAGTTCCTGCGCCACTGGATGACGGCCCAGGGCGACGACGGCTCGGCGTACGAGTCGTTCATGGCCGGGGTGCGCGAACTGGCCGACGCCGGCGTGCCCCGCGCCGAGGTCAACCGGCACTACTACCGGCGGTACGCGGGCGCGTCGGCCGCCGACGTGCGCGCCGCGGGCGAGGACTGGTACGCGTCCTACCGGCGGCGGCCCGACGGCTTCCTCACCGCGACGGTCGCGGCCGTGGCGGCGCACCGCGCGGCGGGCAACCGGGTGGTGCTGGTCAGCGGCTCGTTCCTGCCGGTGCTGGGCCCGCTGATGGCGGACGTGGGCGCGGACGAGGCGCTGTGCGGCGACCCCGAGGTCGGGCCGGACGGCCGGTACACCGGCGCGATCGCGGTGCCCATGATCGGGGAGAACAAGACCGCCGCCGTGCGGGCCAGGATGGCCGAGCTGGGCGTGGACCCGGCCGACTGCTACGCCTACGGCGACCACCAGTCGGACCTGGGGATGCTGGAGGCGGTCGGCAACCCGGTCGTGGTGGGCGAGGACCCGGTGCTGGTCGGGAAGGCCGAGGCGGGCGGCTGGCGGCGCCTGCCGGCCACCACGGGACCGCTGGGGGTTCCGCCCCGCGTGCTGTCCGTTGTGGAGTGAGCGGGTGCGGCGGGTGACCGGTTCGCCCGCCGCGTCCCCGCAACCCCTGGCCGACCCCTAGAACCGCCGGTCCCCCTACCGTCCACTGCGGACCGACTGCGGTGGTCCGAAGCGTGCACCCGTGGTACCGGCTCGACCCGTTCGACGAGGAGTGCTCACCTCCCCGGTGCGTCGTCCCTGGTCAGGCACCTTGATCCCGGGTCGTCGCGCCGCCGCGTCCCCCGGGCAGGGGCACCGTAGCGGGGAGGCGGACGAACCGGACGTCCCGGTGGTTAGCTCCTGGCGGTCCGAACAGCCGCAGGGACGCGGCCGGACGACACGACACCGTCGAAGGGGGACGCGGTGGACCAGGCTGATCTCGCCCCGCAGATGAAGCAGTACGAGGACTTCGCCGCCGGTGACGTGCGGTGGCTGCCGTACCTGGTGTTCTTCAACCGGACCGGCTACCGCTCACCGGTGGTCAACACCGACGCGGGCGGGTTCCGCCTCGGCCTCGGCCCCGACGGGCCGTGCTCGCTGCTGGAGAACCGCCCCGACGGCGAGGTGAACGTGCTGCTCGGCGGCTCGCCCGCGTTCGGCTTCGGCGCGACCGCCGACGAGCACACCATCACCTCGGCGCTGTCGCGCGGCGAGCGGGTGCCGTGGCTCAACCTCGGCGCGCCCGCGTTCAACTCCACCCAGGAGCTGGTGCTGTTCATGCTGCACCGGCACCAGTTGCCGCGGGTGCGCGACATCATCGTGTTCTCCGGCCTCAACGACCTGGTGGTCGCCGGCCTGCCCGACGCCCGCGCCGACTACGGCCAGTTCTTCTTCTCCGGCGAGTTCTTCAGCCAGCTCGGCGTGCCCGAGGCCGGCCAGCAGCTGCGCCAGCCCAAGTGGGCGCTGGGCAGGCTCGCGCAGCGCATCGGCCTGTCCTCCGGCGCGGCCGAGCCGGAGGAGCCGAGGACGCCCACGCCGGAGGAGCGCGTCGACACGGCGGTCGCCCAGTGCGCCCGCGACCTGGACCGCCTGCTGGAGCTGGCCGCGCCCACCGGTGCCCGGGTGCACTTCGTGCTCCAGCCGACCGCGCTGTGGACGGGCAAGCGGCGCTCGCCGGAGGAGCGGGCGCTGATCGACGACGCCGACCGGAAGATGGCGGCGGTCTGGGACCTGTTCCGGCCGATCCTCGACCCGGCCGTGCACGCGGCCTACCGCGACCGCCTGGCCGAGGTGTGCGCGCAGCGGTCGGTGTCCTTCTTCGACGCCAACCCGGCGGTGTCCGGCGACGAGTGGTTCTTCGTCGACCTGGTGCACCTCAACGACGAGGGCAACCGCGTGGTCGCCGAGGCGCTGCGGACCGGGCTCGGCCTCGGCGGCGACCGCGAACTGGAGGGGGTCGGCTGATGTTCCGCAGGATCGTGCAGTTCTTCCGGCGGCGCAAGCGCAAGCGCCGCAACGACAACTCGATCTACCCGATGTTCTGATCGATCGGTGGCAGGGGGGCAGCCGTGTCGGGCTCGGAGTACCGCACCACCTACCTCAGGGCGCTCGACCCCGAGTGCCCGTCGCCCCGCGCGGACGAGCTGCCGCGCGTGCGGGCGGCGCTCGCCGAGGTCGACCCCGGCGGTGAGGAGGAGATCCCGGCCCTGGTGGCCGGGGCCCGTGCCTGGGCCGAGGAGGAGGGCCGGCGGTTCCGCGAGGTCCTGGCCGGCCCGGACCGGGGTTCGGCGCGCGACCGCGTGCTGAACAACTGCGCGCCGCTGGCGCTGTCCGCGGGCGCGTGGCTGCAGTGGCTGTCCGGCGCGGGCAACGCCGAGTCGGAGCTGGTCCTGCGCGTACTGTCTCTCTACGCGCAGGACATCGGCGTCGGCTACCCGCACGCGGACCGCGGCAGCGACTACCGGGCGGTGCTGCGCGCCCACCGCCTGCTCGACGAGGCACCGGGCGTGCGGCTGGCGGGCAGCGACCAGGTGGAGAACTCCGCCTTCCGCTTCCCGGGCCTGCTGCTGGCCATGAGCCGCCTGCCGGAGGAGTTCCGGCCCGAGCTGCTGGGCGCGGACCTGTGCCTGCGCGCGGTCGGCCTGCCACCGCCGCTCGCCGGGCTCGACCCGGCGGTGCTGGGCGTGCCCGTCGACACCCTCGACCTCGGCGCGGCCCGGCACGGCGACCCGCGCACCGGGCTGGAGCTGTCCCGGGCCGCCGCCGAGGCGGTGCTGGAGGTCGGCGAGGGCGACCGGTTGCGGCACGGGTTCCGCTGGGCCGGGCACGAGCTGCGGCTGTGGTGCGACGCGCTGCTGCGGGAGACGGACCTGGCCACCCACCCCGACTACGACGTGTGGCGGCTGATCTGGTCGCGGGCCAGGCAGGCGGCCGTCTACCACGCCGACTTCCCGCTGGAGGGCAGGCCGCTCGCCGAGTGGTTCGCCGACGTCGACGCGGGGCCGGGCGCGTTCCTCGGCGCGCTGGCGCGGAGCACCCTGGTCCGGCCCGGGCAGCCCGACCGGAGCCCGCTGCTGCGCGGGCTGATCGGGGAGCGCGGGCGGATGTTCCGGGTGTTCACCGATGACGAGGTCGCGGTGCTGCGGCGGTGGATCGCCGGGTTGGCGCCGGACGGCGAGACGCCGGGTGGGGCCGGGCACGAGCGGCTGCACCGGGCGCAGCGGTCCTGGTACCGGCCGGACGGGGCGCCCGGGCGGTCGGACGCGGGGACGGGCGCCGGGGACGGGGCCGGTGCCGGGTCTGCGACTGGTGTTGCGTTTGGCGCGGGTGCCGGCGCCGGCTCTGCGACCGGTGTTGCGTTTGGCGCGGGTGCCGGCGCCGGCTCTGCGACTGGTGTTGCGTTTGATACCGGCTCTGCGACTGGTGTTGCGTTTGATACCGGCTCTGCGACTGGTGTTGCGTTTAGTGCCGGTGCGAGCGACGACTTCGGTCGTCCCTCGGCCAGGGAGGCGTACCGCGCCCTGCTCAGCCGCGCCGAACCGCCCGGCCTGCGCCGGTTCGCGCACGACTACGCGACCCGCTGGCTGACCCGCTCCGCCTACCACCTCGACCGCGCCCCCCGGCAGCTCCCACCCCGCTGGGACCCCGAGACCGGCCTGCGCGGCTGGCTCGCCGCCGAGCACGACCGGCACGCCGCCGAGCACGACGCGACCGAACCACGCCTGCCCACGCGCGAGGAACTGGTCGAGTCGACCCTCCAGCTCGCCCCGCTCATCATGATCGACGGCGGCTGGCTCCAGGGGTTCACCGACCACCAGCTGGGCAGCTCCGCGGCCGGCCACTTCCTGTTCCAGACCTACTGGGACGAGCTGGGCAACGGCGTGTGGGAGCTGAACCACCCGAAGATCTACCGCGACCTGGTCCGCCAGATGGGCGTCGACCTCCCGCCGACCGACTCGCCGGCGTTCAGCGCCCACCCCGGCTTCCACGACGAGTCGTTCGAGCTGCCGGTGTACTGGCTGTGCGTCTCCCGGTTCCCGCGCACGTTCGCGCCCGAGATCCTGGGCCTGAACCTGGCCATGGAGCTGTCCGGGGTCGGCGGCAGCTACCGCGACGCGCGGCTCGCCCTGCTGCACCACGGGTTCAGCACCCAGTTCGTGGACCTGCACAACACCATCGACAACGTCTCCACCGGGCACTCCGCGTGGGCGGTGGACGCCATCGACAGCTACCTGGCCGAGCAGCCCCGGGCCGACGACGGGGTGTGGCGGCGCATCCGCGTCGGCTACCGGTCGCTCAACCCGCCGGAGGGCGTCGCGGCGACCCTCTACAGCACCCTGAAGTCCCGTACCGCACGGTACGCCCGACGGTGAGGAGCCGTGGTGACCACAGCTCTCGGCATCTCCGCCTTCTACCACGACAGCGCGGCGGCGCTGGTCGACGCGGGCGGCGTCGTGGCCGCCGCGCAGCAGGAGCGGTTCAGCAGGCGCAGGCACGACGCCGGGTTCCCGGACCTGGCCGTCCGCTACTGCCTGGAGGAGGCGGGCGCCAAGCTCGACGACCTCGACGCCATCGCCTACTACGAGGACCCGCGGCTGAAGCTGCGCCGGGTGGTGTCCACGTTCGTGGCCACCGCGCCCTCGGCGTGGCGGGCCTTCCGCGACGTCGTGCCGGGCTGGCTGGCGTGGAAGGCGCGGGCCGGGCACGAGGTGCGCGAGCGGTTGCGCGACCTGGACCTGGGCGCGCCGCCGCCGGTGCGGTGCTTCCGGCACCACGAGTCGCACGCCGCGTCCGCGTTCCTGCCCAGCCCGTTCGAGTCGGCGGCCGTGCTGTGCGTGGACGGCGTCGGCGAGTGGGCGACCACGACGATCTGGCACGGCCGCGGCAGTCGCCTGGAACCGGTGGCGGAGCTGAGGTTCCCGCACTCGCTGGGCATGCTGTACTCGGCGTTCACCTACTTCTGCGGCTTCAAGGTCGACTCCGGCGAGTACAAGCTGATGGGCCTGGCCCCCTACGGCAGGCCGACCTACGCGCCGCTGATCCGGGAGCGGCTGGTCGACGTCAAGCCCGACGGGTCGTTCCGGCTGGACACCGCGATGTTCGAGTTCCTGCGCGGTCGGGTGATGACCGGGCGGGCGTTCGAGGAGCTGTTCGGCGGGCCGCGCCGGGAGCCCGAGGGACCGCTCACCGAGCGCGAGTTCGACCTGGCCGCGTCGGTGCAGCAGGTGACCGAGGAGATCATGCTCGGCCTGGCAACGGCCGCGCGGGAGCGCACCGGCGAGGCGAACCTGTGCCTGGCCGGCGGGGTCGCGCTGAACTGCGTGGCCAACGGGAAGATCGTCGCGCGGGAGCTGTTCGACGAGGTGTGGGTGCAGCCCGCGGCGGGCGACGCCGGGGGAGCGCTGGGCGCGGCGCTGCTGGCCGCGGACCCGCCGCGCGGGCACGTCGGCACGGGCCGGGACGCGATGCGCGGCGCCCGGCTGGGCCCCGGCTACGGCACCGAGCGGATCCGCGCCTACCTGGACGCGCACGGCCTGCCGTACCGGGAGCTGGGTGAGGACGAGCTGTCCGCCGAGGTCGCCCGGCTGCTCGCGGACGGCGGCGTGGTCGGCTGGTTCCAGGGGCGCATGGAGTTCGGGCCGCGCGCGCTGGGGTCGCGCTCCATCCTCGGCGACGCCCGCAACGCGGAGATGCAGTCGGCGATGAACCTGAAGATCAAGTTCCGGGAGTCGTTCCGGCCGTTCGCGCCGATCGTGCTCGCCGAGGACGTGACCGACTACTTCGACCTGCGCGGGTCGAGCCCGTACATGCTCGTGGTCGCGCCCGTCGCCGAGGCCAGGCGGCTGCCCGTGCCGGACACCGCCGACGCGCGCGGCCTGGACCTGCTCAAGGTCAGGCGGTCGACGATCCCGGCGGTGACCCACGTCGACCACTCCGCGCGGGTGCAGACCGTCACCGCGGACGCCGACGCCCGCCTGCACCGGCTGCTGACCGACTTCAAGGACCGCACCGGCTGCCCGGTGCTGGTCAACACCTCGTTCAACGTCCGCGGCGAACCCATCGTGGCCACCCCGGAGGACGCCTACCGGTGCTTCATGCGCACCGACATCGACGCTCTCGCCATCGGGGACTTCCTGCTGCTCAAGGAGGAGCAGCCGGAGTGGCGCGAAGAGGGCGACTGGCGTCGCGAGATTCCGCTGGACTGAATTCCCGGGAGGGGAAATGGCCGTGCTGCGCCGCGCCGTCGTCTCGGTGCTGCTGCTGGTGGTCTACCTGTTCGTCGTGACGCCGGTCGCCCTGGTGGCCCGCCTGCTGGGCGACCCGCTGCGCCGCCGCCCGGACCGCATGGCGACCAGCTACTGGACCGAGCTGCGGTAGGACCCGCGGTGCCGCCGTGGGCACCGCGGGCCCGGTCGGGCTCAGAGCCGGTAGAAGTCGGTGTAGTGGTTGGGCGAGAAGTAGGCGGTGCCCGCGGTGCGGTCCACGATGATCCGGTACGCGTCGCGGGCCGCGCCGCAGGCCCGCGGGTAGACGTCGAACTCCAGGTAGGAGTGCCCGCCGGGCAACTGGCCCTCGCGGTTGTAGAACTGGCCGCCGGCGAAGTTGCACTGGCCGTTCGGCCAGCTGTTCCAGCCGCGGGTGCTCGGGTAGCCCTTCGACGACCAGGTCGTCCTGGCCGAACGCGCGTCGGCGCAGCGGGAGATGGTGCACGAGCCGTAGACCGACGCGTCGGCGGCCGGGGTGACCACGACGGTGAGGCCGA
The DNA here is from genome assembly GCF_009498035.1 of Saccharothrix syringae. Classification (NCBI taxonomy): domain Bacteria; kingdom Bacillati; phylum Actinomycetota; class Actinomycetes; order Pseudonocardiales; family Pseudonocardiaceae; genus Saccharothrix; species Saccharothrix syringae. The sequence continues at coordinate 7,431,455 of NZ_CP034550.1, read as the reverse complement.
GCACGGACGCGACGGCGCTGATCGTGACGGCCAGGCGCCTGGTCCAGGTCGTGCGGGGCAGGGTGTGCACGGGGTTCCTCCGGGGCAGGGTGAGGAGCGGACCCCTCGATCGTCGCGCCCCTGTCCAGCGGGACGCGGAAGAGATCACCAAGCCCGGGTGAACTCCGCGCGACGGGGAGGAGGCCCGTCAGCGCTTGAACCGCAGGCGCCAGGGCACCAGCGCGGACTCCAGCTGCACGCCCAGCGTGAGCTTCGAGGTGCCTTCCACCCGCTCGGTGAACGTGATGGGCACCTCCACCACGCGCAGCCCGCGCGACAGGGCCCGGTGGTTCATCTCGACCTGGAACGAGTAGCCGTTCGACCGCACGCTGTCCAGGTCCACGGTGCGCAGCGCCTTCGCGCTCCACGCCTTGAACCCGGCGGTCGCGTCCCGCACGCCCAGCCCCAGCACCCCGTTGACGTAGACGTTCGCCCACCTCGACAGCGCGCGCCGGTGCCACGGCCACGAGGTGTCCAGGCTGCCGCCGGGCACGTACCGGGAACCGATCACGAAGTCCGCCGCGCCCTCGGCCAGCGGCGCCAGCAGCCGGGGTACCGCCTCGACCGGGTGGGACAGGTCGGCGTCCATCTGGACCACGACCTCCGCGCCGTCCGCCAGGGCCCGGCCCATGCCGGTGACGTAGGCGCGGCCGAGGCCGTCCTTGACCTCGCGGTGGACCACCGCGACCCGGTCCGGGTGCTCGGCGGCCAGCTTGTCCGCCACCTCGCCGGTGCCGTCGGGCGAGTCGTCGTCGACCACGAGCAGGCGCAGGCCCTCGACGCCGAGGTCGAGCAGCCGACCGGCGAGCACCGGCAGGTTGTCGCGCTCGTTGTACGTCGGCACGACCACGGTGGTCGGGACGGTTCGCGATCCGTTCGTCATGGCGTCATGGTAGGGGTGGTGCCGCCGACTCGTTTGTCGGCCCGGAATTCCCGTGAAGGTTTTGTGCAGGGCGCATTGGCGCCTTCGGGACGCCTTTCCCGGCGAAATTCGGTTTGCCGCCGGGCGGTGGTCGGTTAGCGTCGGCCGGGTGGAGGGGGAGGAGATGTCCGGCGGCACCACGACGGTCGTCCGAATAGGGCGCACCGTGCGGCGGCCGGTGCGCGAGTGGAGCGAGGCGGTGCAGTGGCTGCTCGGCCGGCTCGCCGCCGCCGGGGTGCGCGGCGTGCCCCGGTGGCACGGGGTGGACGTGCAGGGCCGCGAGGTGCTGGACTTCCTGCCCGGTGTCGTCGGCACGTACCCGGTGCCCGAGCAGGCCCGCCGCGACAGCGCGCTGACCAGCGCGGCGAGGCTGCTGCGCAGCCTCCACGACGCCACCGCGCCGCTGCCGGACAAGACCGCGCACCCCTGGCAGACGCCGCCCGTCGAGCCCGTCGAGGTGATCTGCCACGGCGACTTCGCGCCCTACAACTGCGTGTTCCAGGGCGGTGAGACGACCGGCGTGTTTGACTTCGACGGTGCCCACCCCGGGCCGAGGTGCTGGGACCTCGCCTACGCGGTGTACCGGTTCGCCCCGGTGTCCACGGTGGAGGCGCCGGACGTGCCGGACGTGCCGGGGCAGGCCCGGCGGGTCAGGCTGTTCCTCGACGCCTACGGCCGCACCCGCGACGAGCGGCGCGACGTGGTCGACGCGTTCGGGCCCCGGCTGCTGGCCCTGGTGGCGTTCATGCGCGCCGCCGCCGCGCGGGGCGACCCGAACTTCGCCCGGCACATCGAGGAGGGCCACGCGGACCTCTACCTGCGCGACGTCGAGCACTTCGAGGCCCACCGGGCGACGTGGGACCGGGTCGTCGTCGGGTAGCGGTCAGTCGAGGTTCTTCTCCAACGCCTCCAGGTAGCGGGCCATGAGGTGGTCGCGGACGCCGTCGCTCGCCGGGGCGAGCGGGTCGGCGGTCATGCCCTTGGCGCGGTCGGTCAGGCCGCCCACCGGCGACGTGCGGTCGCGGACCTTGCCGTTCGCGTCGATGTGGTGCACGGCCGAGACGTGCTTGAACACCGGCTCGGGCGGCATCAGCGGGACGACGTCGTTGTTGTTGACGAACCGGTGCGTGCGGTCGCGGAACGCCTCGTCGTGCGCCGCGGCCAGGGTGGCGTCGCACACGCGCGGCTGGCCGAAGGTGTAGACGCCGTCGGCGAGCAGCCCCGGGTCCTCGAAGTACAGGCGCATGGCGGCCAGCGAGGCGAGCGCGCCGCCGAGGCTGTGGCCGGTGAACCAGATCGTCTGGTCGGCGTCGCGGAACTCGGTGATGGCGTCGCGCACCTGCGGGTAGATCGACTGGAGGGCCTCGCCGAAGCCGTAGTGCACGAAACCCCTGTTCGCCGGGCCGGGCCACGGCGGGGTGGTGGCGTCGGACAGCCAGTCCTGGATCTTCTTCGGCTCGGTGCCCCGGAACGCGGTGATGATCATGCGGTCCCCGGCCACCGTGTAGCCCTGGGTGTCCTCCAGCGGGAACGGCGGCCGGAATGTCGTCTCGTGGTGGCGCACGCGGTCGAAGCCCCACTCCCGCGCGGCCGCCTCCACCTCGGCCGGCGACTGGTAGGCGAGCTTGGCGGCCTGGGCCATGCAGTACGCCTGCCGGAGGCTGTAGCCGGTGGTGGCCTGGTCGAACGTCTGGACGGACATGGTGGAACCCCTCTGCGCCCGCTGGGTGGGAATCGACGCTTCGGTTCTAACCCCGCCCGCGCCCGTCACGCCGGGCGGCGGCGCGTGCTCCACCCGGAGGTGGGACAGGTGCACCCGGCCGGGGCACCTGCGCGGGGCTGGGGCACCTGCGCGGGGCTGGAGGGCGTGCGCGGGCGGGGGGATGCGCGGGGCTGGGGGGCGTGCGCGGGCGGGGGCATGCGCGGGGCCGGGGGCGTGCGCTGGGCCGGGGGCGGGCGGGCCTCGACCCACGGCACGGGTCACACGTCACAGCGGGATGACACCGAGGTGTGAAAGCGTTCACCGTGGTGGGCACCAACCAGTCGAAGAGCGGAGCGACCACATGGCCACTGTGACCGAGAAGGCTGTCCTCGCGGGCGGGTGTTTCTGGGGCGTGCAAGACCTGTTCCGCCGCCACCCGGGCGTCGTGTCCACCCGGGTCGGCTACACGGGCGGCGACGTACCCAACGCCACCTACCGCAACCACGGCACCCACGCCGAGGCCATCGAGATCGTCTTCGACCCGACGCGGCTGAGCTACCGGCAGGTCCTGGAGTTCTTCTTCCAGATCCACGACCCGACGACGCGCAACCGCCAGGGCAACGACATCGGCACCAGCTACCGCTCGGCGATCTTCTACGACGGCGACGACCAGAAGGTCGTGGCCGAGGAGACCATCGCGGACGTGGACGCCTCCGGCAAGTGGCCCGGCCCCGTGGTCACCGAGGTGACCCCGCTCGGCGACTTCTGGGAGGCCGAGCCGGAGCACCAGGACTACCTGGAGCGCTACCCCAACGGCTACACGTGCCACTACGTGCGGCCGGAGTGGCAGCTCGGCGAGCGGTGAGCACGGCCGTCGACGTCGTGGCGCTGCACGTCTCGCCCGTGCACGCCTACGAGGGGCGGCCCGGTGACGGACCGCGACCCGACCCGGGGCCGGTCTCCCGGGACCAGGTCGCGGTCAGGGCGGGGCTCGGCCTGGTGGGTGACCGCTACTTCAACCACCCCGCGCACCGGCTGGCCGCCGTCACGGTCTTCGCCGCCGAGGCGCTGGAGCACGTCGCCGGCCGGCTCGGCCTGGCCGGCGCGCCGGACCCGCTGGTCGTGCGGCGCAACGTCGTGCTGCGCGGGTTCGACGTGGACGGGCTCGCGCGCCGCGCCGTCTTCAGCCTGGACTCCGGCGACGGGCCGGTGCGGTTCGAGGTGCACCGGCCGGCCAACCCGTGCGCGTGGATGGACGCGGTGATCGCCCCCGGCGCGTTCAAGGCGCTGCGCGGGCGCGGCGGCAAGCGGTGCGTGCCCCTCGACGACGGGGTGCTGCGGCTCGGCCCGGCGACCCTGGTCGTCCGCTGACCGGTCGGGCCGCGCGCGGCTGATCGGGTTGCGCGTGAATTCCGCCGGATTGCGCGCGAATTCCTCCGGCGCTTCTTTTCGCCGGAATTGTGATCGTGCAAATGCCCCGAGTTCCGCCGATCGGGTGAGACCACTGCGCCGGCCCGGGACCGTTGCGCGAACCCGGAGCGGGCCGCGCGGTGGTCCGCGTAGCCTCCGACCAATGGGGTTCGAGCGCGAGCGGCGACGCTGGCGGGTGCGGTTGTCCGACGAATCCGGGCGGTTCCGCGGCGGCGGCACGATGCTCGACGAACGACACCTGCTCACCTGCGCGCGCGTGGTCGGGGAGGCGGGTGGGCCGGACGCGCGGGTGGTGGTCGACTTCGTCGGCGTGCCCGAGGCGGCCCGGGGTGCCGCGTCGGTCGTCGAGGGCGCGTGGGTGCCGGCGACCGAGGGGGAACGCGGCGACGTCGCCCTGCTGCGCCTGGAGCGGCCCGAACCCGCCGCGCACGGCGCGCCGCTGCGCCGCATGCCGCTGGGCGACCACCAGGCGGTCCGCGTCCACGGCTTCCCGGACGGCTCGGGCGGCGGCCTGTGGACCCCGGCCCACCTCGCCGGCTCGGCCGGCGAGTGGGTTCGGCTGAACCGCGTCGGCGAGGCCGAACCGATCGTGGCGGGTTACCGCGGTGGCGCCGTCGTCGACGAGGCCAGTGGCTGTGTCGTCGGCGTGGTCGTCGGCCACTGCAGCGGCGACGCCGGCCTGGTCGGGTGGATGATCCCGGTCGAGACGGTGCTGGGCCACCTGCCGCTGCTGGGCCGGTGGGTGCAGGGGGTGCCCGCGGTCGACGAGAGCCTGGCCGCCACTCGCGCTGATGCCGTTGACGTGTCGTTGGCGAACGCCCTGTTCGACTGGGTGACGGGTGTGGGCGCCGGCGCGCTGTGGCCTGTGGTCACCGGGGATCGGGGGTCGGCCGGGGCGGCGGCGTTGCGGCTGGTCGTCGCCCTCGCCGACCGCGAGCGCTCCGCCCGCCTGCCGGACCCGCCCCGAGAGGTCGGCCGCCCGCCCGCCGGCAGCGTGGTGCTCGCGGTCGACGCGTCGGGGCGGACCGCCGACGAGGTTCGGCGGCGCGTGGACGAACGGCTCGGGCGTGCGGTCCGCTTCGGCGGCACCGTCGTGGTCGACGCGGTCGACGACGCCGCCGAGCCGGACCGCCTGGTCGAGGAGGTGCTGGTGCCGCTGGCCCGGCGCGAGGGCATCCGGGTGGTGGCGGCGTTCCGGCGCGAGTCGTCGCAGGTCGACGTGGTGCGTGCCAAGCCGGGCGCGGGTGGACCGGTCGAGGACGGCGTCCCGGTGCGGCTGGGGGCGTTGGGCGCCCTGGTGGCCGAACTCGCGGCGATCGAGGAGCACCAGGTGACCGTCGTGCCCCGGTTCGTCGGGCTCCCGGTGCTCGGGGCGCGGGCGACGCGCCTGCGCGGCGCGGTGAACCGGCTGCGGTCGGCGTGGGCGGCGGGCGACACCGCGTGGGTGGAGCGGTACGTGGGTGAGTCGGAGCGGGAGGTCGCCCGCGCGCTGGCCGAGGGCAGGCGGTGGCGGGCCGTGCTCGACGGGCTGGTGGACCGTTACGACCTGCTGCGCGCCCGGTTCGACGCCTACGCGGAGAAGGCCCGCGACCACGGCTTGGTCGAGGACCTTGAGCTGGGCGGGGCGTACGGCCGGGCGTGGGACCTGCTGCGCGAACCGCCGTACGACCTCCGGGCCGCCGAACCCGCGGTCGACGACTACGTGGAGGTGGTGCGCCGCAGGATCGAGGAGAAGGGGGCGTGACCGCTTGCGGGGTGAGGACCGCGGCACTCCCTTTGTAGTCCTTTGTGGACGGTCGTGGCACAGGTGCCGGTTTCTTTGTCCATTGTGGATGGTTGCTCTGCGTTGCCTGTCGCATCACCTCAAGAGGTAATTGACAGCCGGGACGCAGGCGCGTTCAGTGGGATGTGAGCACAGCCGAACATCGAGGGGGACGAGTGAAGAGGATGATCAGGCCGCTGCTGCGCCGGCTCGGGGTGGAACGCGGAATCCGGCGACTGGCCTGGAGGCCGATCTACACCTACTACTGACGCGTGCCGTTCGGTCTGCCGACGCATGTCGTTCGGTCCGATCCGCCGAGCCGACTGGCGGGCGCTGCGCCGGCTGCACCGCCGGTGCGTGCGCAAGCCGGTGTTCCGGACGCTGGCGGGCAGCGTCGTGGTCTGCGACGCGCGGCTGGCCAGGCAGGTCCTGGTCGACGGTGACGAGCGGCTCGACCACGTGCCCGCGTTCTGGCGACCCGGCGGCGTGGCGCTGCCACCGGTCCAGTGCACCGCGTGGAACCGGTGGGTCCACCGCGCCCTCGCCGCCGAGGACGAGGATCGCGCGGCCGAGCTCGCGGTCGAGTCGCTGGCCGCCGCTCGCGGCGACCTGCACCGCGCCTGCCTGCACGCGGTGGCCGAGGCGCACGGCCGGTCGTTGGGGCTCGACCACGCCGAGCTGCGCGCTGTTGTCGACGAGTTCCTGGACACCGTGTTCCACGCCATGGTCACCGGCTCCCGGCGCGGCGCGGACGACCGGGCCTTCGAGCGGCTGTGCGCGCGGGCCGCCGCCGCGCTGGCCGACGAGCCCGTGCCCGGTCTGCCCGACCTGGCCGGTGCGCCCGGCCCGGCCGCCCGTCCCGGTGAAGCGGGACCACCGGCCGCGCCGGCCGACGAGCCCGCGCCCGGCTCGTCCGATGCGGGACCCGCGGGACCCGCGGTGCGCGGTGAGATGTACCTGCGTGCTGTCACGGCGTTCGTCGGCGCCTCCGCGGCCGCACTGACCTGGCTGGTCTGCGCCCACCACCCGACCGGCCCGATCGCGGTCCGCCGCGCGACCGACCCGCGGGACGCCCACCCCGGTCACGTCGCCCTCGAAGCCCTGCGCCTGTGGCCACCGGCCTGGCAGCACCGCCGCCCGGTGCGGCACGACCACCGCCTCGGCACGCTGTCGGTGCTGCGGGGCGACGACGTCGTGGTCCCGACCTACGCCCTGCACCGGCACCCGCGCCACTGGCCGGACCCGGACGACTTCCGCCCCGAGCGCTGGGAGAACCTGCCGGACCGCCCCGACGCCTTCCTGCCCTTCGCGGTCGGCCCCGGCGCGTGCGTGGCCGCGACGTCGGAGGTGCGCCTGCTGGGCGCCGTCGCCGCGCGCCTGGCCGACCGGCCGCTCCCCCTGACGCGGCTGGGCAGGGCGCCCCGCGTCACCGCCGTCCTCTCCGCGCCCGAGCACGTGCTCGGCTGAGCGGAGCCGCGCCGGACTCCGGACCCCGCCCGGAACGGCTACCCGGCCCGGTCGCCGTCCACCGCCTGCTGGGTCGCCCGCAGCACGCGCAGCATCACGGCCAGGTCCTCGTCCACCGCCTCGTCCCCCGCCGCGGCCCGGCGCAGCAGGTCCCTCGTCGCCTCCATCTCGCCGAGCACCTTGGCCACCGGCACCTCGTCCGCGGGCACCGCGACCAGCACCAGGTGCCGGTCCAGCGCGGCGATCACCGGCGCCGAACCGGGTACGTCCCGCCCGGCCCGCCGCGCCTCCGCCAGCAGCACCCCGGCCCGCTCCACGTCGGTCGGGCCCCGGCGCGCCCGCGGCCCCCCGAGCGACCGCACCAGCGCGTACGTCAGCAGCACCAGCAGGCCGGTCACCGCGCCCGCGAGCACGGCCCACCACCCCAGGCGGTCCCTGGTGAGCAGGCCCGCGGCCACGCCGAACGCCAGTGCCGGCACCAGCGCGAGCGGGTCGCGCCACCCCTGGTCAGCGCTCATTGCGGAAGAAGTGGTTGAACACGCGGGTGAACACCTGGTCGATGTCCACCGGGTTGCTCGCGTCGTAGGAACCCGCCTTGGACACGGCCGCGATCTCGGCGAGCGTGGCCACGTCGGCGTCGTGGCCGAACGGGATGGTGAAGATGCGCACGGACGTCTCCAACTGCGTCGCGTCGGACTCGGCCAGCAGCTGCTCCTTGCCGACCTGGCGACTGCTGGTGTCCGCGCCGTCGCTGAGCAGCACCACCGCGTTGATCTTCGAGCGGTCCAGGTCGGCCAGCACCTCCTGCCGCGCGGCGCGCACGGTGTCGTACAACGCCGTGTCACCGTTGGGTTCGAGCGCGGCGACCGCGGTCTTCAACCGCTCCTTGACCGCGCCCACCGGCGAGATGGGCACCACCTCGGTGTAGGGCGGCACGGCGGGGTCGGCGGCGGAGGAGAACGTCCACAGCCCGACCTCGTCGTCGTTGTCCAGCAGCCCCAGGCCGCGCTCCACGGCCGCCTTCACCACGTCCAACCGGGTCGCGGAGTGGATCGAGCCGGGGTCGGCCAGTTCCTTCATGGACCCGGAGACGTCCAGCACGAGCAGCACCCGGGCGCGCCTGCGGGCGACGTCCCAGCCGTCGAGGATCTTCTCCACGGCCGCGGCCGGCGGGGTCTTGATCAGCTTGACCTCCTTGAGGTCGCGGTCGCCGACCTTGTCGGCGATGCCCTGCTGCGGTTTGCCGTCCTGGCGGCGGAAGCCGGTGGCCACGAACGCCTCCTGCTGCTCCCGCTCCAGCAGGAAGTCGTGGAAGTCCCGGGCGGCGGCCCGGACGGTCGAGTCGGCGTTGGACAGCACGGCGAACGGGTGGTCCAGCATGACCGTGCCCTCGCCGGGCTGCACGGCCACCAGCGGGTCGTTGGGCTCCGGGTTGTGCCCCACGTCGGCCACCTTGCCGGTGGGCGCGCCCGAGTTGTAGAGGAACGCCATCTGCTCCTGCATGATCATGCCGCTGATGTAGGGCACGTCGCGCCCCTTCCGGTCCTCCCGGTACAGGTGGCCCAGGAACACCACGGAGTCGTCGTCGTAGTAGGCCACGGACGACTCGATGTTCTTCACGAAGCTGATCACGTCCGGGTCGAGCAGCGCCTCGTCGTCGTAGTCGGACCGGCCGTCCTTGGCGATGCCCGCGGCGTAGGTGGAGATGGTGGCGGCCAGGCCGGAGGACGACAGCCGCGCGCTGTCCTTGCCCATGGCGAACGGCCCCCACTCGGGCTTGCCGAACGCGCCCCAGCCCTCGTTGGCCAGCCGCTGGAGGTGCTCCCACCGGATCTCGCCGACCTGCCCGGACAGGTGCTCGGCCATCACCCGCGGCATGGCGAACACCAGCGGGCTGCGCGCGATCGACTTGTCGCGGCCCCACACCACCATCGGGCTGACGGCCTGGTGCTCCAGCAGGTCGACCCACAGCGACGTGCTGGGCAGCCACACGTGCGGCCGGGGCTGGCCGTCCACCGGTGACCTCCAGCCGTCCTTGATCTGGGTCAGGCCGCGCCCTGAGGTCAGCTGGTAGGCGTCGACCTGCACGCACCGGCCGCCGACGGCCCGGTCGGCGCGGTTGTACCGGTCGGCCAGCTGCTTGACCAGGTCGCCCTTCTCGGTGGACGAGCTGACCACGACCCTGGTGCAGTTGGTGCGGTCGACCTTCGCGGGCACCAGCCCGGTCGCCAGCAGCGCCGCCGCACCGACCGCGGCGCTCGCCACGAGCGCCGGTAACCGTCCTGCCACGAACTACCCCCTCCTCGGTGCGACCAGGTCGTGGGTCTCGAACCCGAACCGCGAGACCGTGCCGACCCACTCCCGGTACGACGCGGGATCGCCGTCCAGGTGGTGCGCCCAACCGGGTGAAGCGGCCCCGGCGGCCGGCTGCCCGGCCAGCACCGCCTCGAACACGCGCCGCGCCTGCGGCGGGTCGGCGACCAGCAGGGCCAGCAGCACCAGCACGTCCCGGTGCGGCAGGTCGTCACCGCCGGTGCGCACCAGCAGGTACAGGTTCACCAGCTTCTTCACCGCGCGCGGGGTGCCCAGCAGCGCGGCGACGTCGTGCAGCGCCTCGCGCTCCTCGGCGCGCAGCAGCAGGCGGTCCGGCCGCAGGTCGGCGGTCGGCGTGGCGACCGGCGGGGGCGCCGGGGCGCGGTCCGGGGGCGTCACCGCGGGTGCGTCCGCCACCGGGTCGCCGGCGGGGGCGTCGGTGGTCACGGCCACCCGCGGCACCAGCGCGTCCACCAGGGCGCGGGCGCCGTCGCCCATGGGCCGCAGGGCGAACACCACCTGGAAGATCTTGTCCAGGTAGTCGGGTGCCAGGCCGCGCTCGCGCAGGCAGTGCCGCAGGTAGTGCGGGTCCACGGCGACGACCACGACGAACATGGGCAGCGCCAGCAGCAGGTGCACCGCGGCCAGCACGTCGATCACCCTGTCCGGCGTGCAGCGGTCCAGGTCGTCCACGTAGAGCACCACGCGTTCCAGCGGCGGCTGCCCCTTCGCCCCGGCGCGCTCCCACTCCAGCCGGACCGCGGCCATGTCGGCGTTGAGCCGCCGCAGGTCCTCGTGCACCCGGCCCAGCAGCCCCCGGTACTGCTCGTAGCGCGCGGTCCGCGCCTCGTCGACCAGGTCGGCCAGCCGGCGCGCGGCGTCGAGCTGGTTGAGCCGCTCCCGCACCTGGACCACCTCGCGGTCCAGCTCGGCCCGGCGCTCCTCGGCCTTGCCGCGCACCAGGGCGGGCAGGCCCGCCAGCGGCTTGAGCACCAGCCCGAAGAACGCGATGGCCGGCGTGAGCACGGCCGCCACCGCCACCACCGAGGCCGCCGCCGCGAGCAGCGCGCCCTGCCCGAGGACCCAGCCGACCACCGCGCCCACGAGCCCCAGCCCCGCCGCCACCGAGCCCAGCAGCAGGGTCCTGCGCCGCGCCCGCCGCACGTTGTCGTCCACGCCGGACACCAGCAGCCGGAACAGCCGCGTCAGCGAGGCGTCCTCCAGCGCGCCCCGCACCGCCTCCAGGGTGCGCAGCCGCTCGCGCAGCCCCCGCTGCTCGGCGCCCAGGTCGCCGCCGTCCGGCGCCAGCCCGCGGAACAGCCGCTCCACCAGCCCCACCCACAGCCGGTCGTCGTTGTAGTGCCACGCGTTGAAGTGGACCTGCCGCACCTCGGCGGCGAACGCGCTGCGGCCGGGGTTGTCGCGCGACACGGCCGCCAGCCGGTCCACCCGGTCCCGCAGCTGCCGCAGGAAGCTCGACTTGCCCGAACCCCACGCGCCCAGCAGCGCCACGCACAGCGGCGGCTCGGTGGACCGGTCGGTGAGCAGCGCGGCCAGGCCGTGCACGTCCTCGGTGAACCCCAGCAGGTCGCGCGGGCTGGGCACGTCGCCGGCGAAGTCCGCCAGCCGCCGGGACGGCGCCGGACCGCTGAACCCGGTGCCCGCGACCTGCACGCCGCGCCGCAGGTCCCAGACCAGGATCGCGCCGTCGTCGCCCGCGCTGACCAGGCGCTCGCCGACCAGGGCCACCGCGCGCACGGCCCGGCCGTGCCCGTGCAGGGCCAGCGACTCGCCAGGCTCGGCCCGGAACCACACCCGGACCGTGCCGCCGGCGTCGCCGGCGACCGCGAACGCCGCGTCGAGCGCCACCGCGGACACCCGCCCGGTCAACCCGGGGAACGCGGCCAGCCGCTCGCCGCCGACGCCCCACAGCTCCACCACGCCGCCCGGCCCGCCCGCCAGCACCTCGTCCCCGTGCAGCGCGACGGCGTGCACCGTGCCCAGGTCGAGCACCCGCACGTCCCCGCCGCGCCACAGGTGCACCCCGCCCCCGTCCACCCCGGCGACGACCAGCTCCGCCTGCGGCCCGACCGCCAGCGACCGCACCCAGCCGCGACCGCCGGGCATCGGCTCCGCCCGCTTCGACGCCGCGTCCCAGCGCACCACCTCGCCGCCCGGCGACCCGGTCACCACCCGCCCGGCGTCGGCCGCCACGGCCGCGCTCGACACCGCGCCGCGGTGCGGCACGCCCAGGCGCCGACCGGCCTCGCGGCCCGCCTCCCAGCTCCACGCGACGCCGTCCTCGTCGCAGGCGACCACGAGGTCGCCGGACACCCCGACCGCCCGCACCGGCGCCTCGGGGCCGCGCAGCACGCCCAGCCCGTCCCCGGACAGCAGGTCCCACAGGCGCACGGTGCCGTCCTCGCCGCCGGTGACCACCCGACCGCGGTCGGCGCTGACCGCAAGAGTGCGGATGCCACCCTCGTGGCCTGCGAAAACCCCCATAGCGAACAAGTTGACCAGCCCTGTCAAGATCGCCCGGGCCGGGAATTCGGCCACCCGGTCGCGCCCGCTGCGCCACGGGGCGGGCGGGCGCTGGGCCGAGCGCCCGCGGTCGGGGCTCCCGGCCAGGTCGGGTGCCGGGGAGGAGCCGCCGATCGGCGGTCCGGGCCGCGCACGGCACGCGTTCGGCCGGAGCCGCTGGGCGACGATCCGCGCGACCGGCGATCAGCGGTCGGTGTCGCGCACGACCAGCGGCAGCGCCGCCGAGGAGACCGGGAAGACCCCGCCCAGCGCGAGCCGGCCGGCGAGACCGCCGTCCACCGCCGGCAGCGCCACCACCGCCGACCCCGCCATGAGCCCCGCCGAGGTGCTGGTGCTGAACAAGCCCTGGTACTGCCCGTGCGCGTGCTCCGGCGCCGGCTCGAACGCCGGCGACCAGGCGGCGGCCACCTGCACCACCTCACCGAGGGCGTGCAGCACCCCCGCCGCCACGAGCACGCCGACCTCCAGGTGTACCCGCGAAGTCGGCACGCCGTCGACGGGTTCCGGGTGCCCGGTCGTGGTGGTGCAGTCGACCCTGGCCGGCAGGGCCGGCCCGGGACCGGTCCGGGTTTCGACGGGCGCGAAGGCGCAGGACGGCGAGGTGTGCGACGTGGTTGTGCTCATCTGGTAGCTGCCCCCAGCTGTTGGGGATCGACCTCCCGCGGCGGTCGTGCTCTTTTTGTCACGCCGTCGGGGTTCACCGCGCGGCGGTGAACCGGTGACCAGGGGTATTTCGCGCCCTCAGCGCCATCGGGTGAATAGTGACGCCCCGTGGTCGGCGGTCCCGGGCGTGGAAAAGGGCCCGGTGCGGAGGTCGGTCACCTCCGCACCGGGCCCCGGCGGGCGTCGCGGTGCTACCTGGCGGAGCAGGTGGGGGTCATGCCCGCGCCGGTGCCGGTGGCCTGGTAGCCGAACTCGGTCGACTGGCCCGCGGCGACGGAGCCGTTGAAGCTGACGTTCGTGAAGTCGACCGCACCGGAGTTGCCGCTGCGGTTGGCGTTCCACGCGCTGGTGATGGTCGCGCCCGGGGGCAGGGTCATCGACACCGTCCAGCCGCTGACCGGCGAGGAGCCCGCGGTGACGCGGACCGCGGCCACGAAACCGCCGTTCCACTGGTTGACCGACACCGAGGCCGTGCAGCCGCCCGCCGGGTTCGTCGGCGTGGTCGGGGTGGTCGGGGTCGTGTCAGTGGTGGTGGTGGTCGTCGTGGTGGTGCTCGTGGTGGTCGTCGTGGTGGTCCCGTCGGTCAGGGTGGGGGTGGTCCAGTCGCGCCACTGGGAGAGGTTGCCGGTGGCCTTGCTGTGCATGGTGATGCCGCCGGTGAAGCTGCCGGTGTTGCGGAGGAACTTGCCGATGGCTTGCTGGAGCGGGGTGCGCCACTCCGACCGGGTGGCGCAGTGGGTGCCGTCGGAGACGTTGGAGTGGTAGAGGATGTTGTTGCCCGCGCCCAGTGCTTTGTAGACCTCGGCGCCGCCCAACGCCGCCACGGATGCCGAACGCGGTCCGAGGTTGGCGATGTGGGGGTTGTCCATGATGAACAGGCCGCGGGGGGCGACCATGGCCACCAGCTCGTGGGTGTCGAGGGGGAGGGCGTTGGGGTTGTTCGTGTAGGAGCCGAAGGCGTCGCCGAACCAGGGTTGTTCGCCGTAGGCGCTGGCCAGGGTCTGCCCGCCCTCGGCGTTGACGCCCCGGTAGATGGGCAGGCCGGCGGTGCCGGACTCGATGGGCATGGTGAGTGCGATGCGCTGGTCGAGCACGCCGACGGAGAAGGCGGCCTTGCCGTAGCGCGAACACCCGGTCACCCCGACGCCGTCGGCGCGCAGGGTGGTGCCGCCGGAGGCTTCGATGACGTCGATGATGCGGCTGGCGCCCCACGCCCAGGCGGCGAGCAGGCCGGTGGTGCTGGTGTTGCCGTAGATGCTGTAGAAGGCGCCCTGCTTGTTGGCGCGTCCGGTGCCCTCACGGCCCACCGCGATGGGGTCGTAGCTGATCACGGCGGCGCCGGCGGCGCGGATGGTGGCGGTGTCGGCGCCGAAGCCGCCGACGACCAGCACGGCCGGGAACGGGCCGGTGCCGCTGGGGAGTTGTACGCCGGCGGAGAAGCTGGCGGTGCGCCCGTTGTGGGAGACGTTGACCGTGATGCTCGAACCGGACACGGTGCCGGTGACGGTGGCGGGCTTGGCCGGTTTGTCGCCGTAGACGTACCGCTCGGCCATCTCGCGGATCTCCGCGCGTCGGCAGCGCCAGTCGGACCTCGACGTGATGCGGGTGCCGTTGAGGCGGGTGAAGGGGTCGGGCAGGCGCGAGTTCGAGGGGGTCGAACCGGGCAGTGCGACCGGGCAGTCGGCACCCTCGTCCTCCACCGCCGCGGCCACCACGTCGTCGACCTGCGCCGTGGTCCCGGTGTTCGCCGCCGCTGTCGCCAGCGCACCGGTCGCGGCCAGCGCCGCCGTCGCCACCACGACCACTGCCGAGCGAATCCTGAAGCGGCCCGATCTGATCATCGAAGCTCTCCTTTGAGCAGGATGGGGAGCGACGGCGGCAGTCGCTCGATCAGGTACTGCGATGCCTGAAGTTTCGGCCGGCTCGCCGAAAGTTGTCAACGAAGCCGGAGGTGCCCATCTCTGCTTTTCGGTCTTGCTTGGTGATCGTCCGAATCCGACCAGGCTGTTGCGCCTAATGGGATTGGTTGGTTCGGCCCAGCGTTGGCGAATGGACGCGGGCGTGGTGTCGAAAGTTTCTGAAGGGTTCGGGTCAGACCGGGGTCGACACCCAGCTCTTCCACCAGCCGCCCACACGGCCGCGGTCTCCCGGCGCCAGGGACGCCAGCGCCGGGCCGGGCACGCCCAGCAGCTCGCCGACGGCCCTGCGCCCGGGGGTCACCGCCGCACCGCCCGCCAGGCCCACCCGCGCGACCTGGTTGAGCGGCGGCAGGGAGGCCAGCGGCGTGCGGCGCAGCGCCGAGTGGAACGCCCGGGCCTCCCCGGCGAGCGGCCCGCGCAGGTAGGCCGCGATCGCGGCCGCGGCCAGGCTCGTCAGCAGCAGCGGCAGCACCAGGGGGGAGGGCAGCCCGAGCGCGGTGGCCACCAGCACGCCGACCGCGCCCGCGTTGCCCAGCCAGAACACGGGGGTGAGCACCCGCCACCGCCGCGGCGTGACCAGCAGCCCCCGCTCGATGTACGGCTCCACGCGCACGTGCGCGGCCGTCGCGTCCACCAGCGCGCCCAGCGGGCCGGGGCGGCGCGCGAGCGCCAGCACGTGCTGCTGCGCCCGCGTCGTCGCCCCGCCCGTGCGCGCGGCGCGCACGCCGCCGTAGTCGTCGAACTCCAGCGCGCCCGCCTGGACCAGCGCCGCCACGGCCACCTCGGCGACCCGGCGCGGTCCGCCGATCACCATCGCCTCGTCCTCGGGTGTCACCCGGTCCCCCTCCGCCTCGACCACGCCAGCATGGCCCAAGCGGAGGGGGAGCACCCGGGGTTTCGCGTCACCAGCCGAGCGGCAGGGTGGCGACGTAGTCGGTGAGCAGGCCGGCGATGAGGCGGTGGTCGCGCAGCGAGAAGTGCCAGTCGCAGCCCAGGCGGTCCAGGCCGGGGTCGTCGTAGTACCAGTAGCGGACCTTGGCGTCGCCGCGCTGGTTGCGCTCCTGCACGACCTGCTGGGCGGCCTGCGGGAACGTCGTGGTGCCGGTGTAGGCGTTGGCGCTGACCACGATGGTGGCGTCGGGGCCGTACCGGGCGCGGAGCTTGTCGATGAAGCCCAGGTAGGCGGTCTTGTAGGCGGCCACCAGGCTGTCCGGGGTCCACGGCTCGCCGGGGTTGATGGCGGTGGAGAAGTCGTTGGCGCCCAGGCCGATCACGATCAGCTGGGGCCGCCACGTGCCGGGGTTCTGCCACACGTCGCCGGCGACGTTCTGCAGGCCCCGGTCGTAGTAGGTGCGGTAGTCGGTGCCGGGGTCGCCGCCGTTGTAGTTGCGCACCATGCCGCGGCCGGAGTGGGCGTTGAGCTGGTAGTCCGCGCCGAGGCCGCGGGCGGCCAGGGCGCCGAAGCTCAGGTCGGCGTTGGTGTTGCGGTTGACGCCGCCGTTGGCCGAGCAGTCGCGGGTGGTGGAGGTGTTGCCGTAGCCGGCGGTCAGCGAGTCGCCGATGAACTCGACCTGCCTGGTGCGGGCGGCGGGCTTGGCGAGCAGTTCGCCGCCGGGCGCGGCGGTGAAGCCGCCGAACCGGCCCGGGGCCCACGGGCTCTCGGTGCGCTTGACCAGGCGCACGGTGTGCTCGGCGTTGGTCAGGCCGTTGACCCAGTGGGTGGTGCGGCCCGGGGTGACCAGCGTGGCGACGGTGGCGCCGTCGACCTGGACGTCGTAGTCGTTCTCGGCGTCGTCGAGCGCGATGCCCACGCCGGTGCCCCGGAAGCGGCCCTCGAAGTAGACGCCGGGCCAGGTGTACTGGAGCGCGCCGGTGGTGGCCTTGACGCGGCCCGCGGTGTGGACGCGGGTGAGCGGGTCCGGCGTGCTGGTGGTCGTGGTGGTCGTCGTCGTGGTGGTGGTGACGGGCCCGTTGCACCGGTGGCCGTTGAGGGCGAAGTCGGTGGGCAGGGGGTTGGCGGAGTTGTTCCACGAGCCGGTGAAGCCGAGCCCGGCGCTCGCGCCGGTGCCCAGGTTGCCGTTCCAGCCCGCGTTGTCCACCGACACCTGCGCCCCCGACTGGGTCGCGGTGCCGTTCCACAGCTGGGTGACCCGCTGCCCGGCGGCGAACGACCAGGTCAGCCGCCAGGAGGTGACCGGGTCCCCGAGGTTGGTGAGGTTCACGGTCGCGCTGAAGCCGCCCTGCCACTGGCTGCCGACCTGGTAGGTGACGCGGCAGCCGGGTGCGGCCTGCGCGGGGAGGGTGCCGAGGGTGGCGACGGCGGTCACGGCGGCGGTGGCCGCGATGACGAGCGCCGGCAGGGACCCGCGGCGGCCGCGCGGGGGAGAACTGGCTCGGGGGAGCATGGGTACCGCCATATCTTCGTTGATCGACGACGAGAGTACTGGGAGCGCTCCCAGGTGGACTGTAGCGAAAGACTTACGCACCGTGAAGCGTCATTCCGGCTTACCGCGTCTCAAATAATGGGGTCCGGTGACCGGGGAGGTGGACGGCGGCACCGGACCGCGGATCGATCACCGTCCGCGCGGAGGTGGCCGGCGGGCCGGGTGGCGAAGTAGCTTCTGGCTGTGTCGGAACGGGACGAGGTCATCGCCGGGCGGTACCGGCTCGTGGACCAGGTCGGACGCGGTGCCACCGGGGTCGTCTGGCGGGCGCGCGACGAGCGGTTGGGCCGGGTCGTGGCGATCAAGTTCCTCGGCGCGGGGAGCCCGGCGGACGCGGTGGAGCGGATCGTGCGGGAGGGCCGCGTCGCGGCCCGGCTGCGGCACCCGCACGCGGTGACCGTGCACGACGTCATCGAGCACGGCGGCAAGCCGTGCCTGGTGATGGAGTACCTGCCGTCGCGGACGCTGGCCGAGCTGGTCGACGAGCGCGGGCCGCTGCCGGAGGAGCTGGTGGCCGGGGTCGGCTGGCAGGTGGCCTCGGCGCTGGCGGCGGCGCACGCGGTGGGCGTCGTGCACCGGGACGTCACCACGTTCAACGTGCTGCTGGGCGAGGACGGCACCGCCAAGATCGCCGACTTCGGCATCGCCCGCGCGATCGGCGAGGGCACGGTGACCGACCCCCGGGTCGTGGTCGGCACGCCCGCGTTCCTCGCGCCGGAGGTGGCGGCGGGGGAGCAGGCCGTGTTCGCGTCCGACGTGTACTCGCTCGGCGCGACCCTGTACGCGGCGCTCGAAGGCCACCCGCCGTTCGGGACGATCGACGACAACCCGTACGCGCTGCTGCGGCGCGTGTCGGAGGGGCAGGTGGCGCCGCTGCGGTTCCCCGGGCCGCTGGGCGAGGTGCTGCTGCGCGTGCTGCGGCGCGACCCGGGGGAGCGGCCGACCATGGCCGAGGTGCACGCCCTGCTGGGCGCGGTCGTGTCGGGGCGGCACCCGGTCGAGGACGTGCCGGCCGACGACGCGCCGACCGGTGACGCGCCGCCGGTCGACCAGGCGCCGCCGGTCGACGACCTCGGACCACCCGGCACCACGCTGCCGATCCCCGCGCCGTCTTCGGCGCCGTCTTCCGCGCCGTCCCGCAGGTCGAGGCGGCGGATCGCGCTGCTGGCCGGTGCCGCGGTCCTGGTCGCCGGCGGCATCGCGATCGGCGCGTCCCTGCGGGGCGACGCGCCGTCGAACGACGCGCTGCCCGCCCCGACCACGACCACCACCACCCCACCCGTCCCGGACTGCACCGCCCGGTTCGAGATCGTGAACTCCTGGCCGGGCGGCTACCAGGTCCGGGTCGTCGTGCGCAACGCGGGTCGACGCGCGCTCACCGAGTGGACCGTGACCTGGCTCCAGCCGGCCGGCCACGCGATCAGCAGGCTCTGGGACGGCAACCTCCGCGCGGACGCGGGCTCCGTCCGGGTCACCAGCGCCGACTACAACGCCACCCTCCCCGTGGACGGCTCCACCTCCTTCGGCTTCACCGCCAACGGCCCCGCGACCCCGCAGCCGGACATGACCTGCACGTCCGACGGCTGAGCGGTCCGGTGTCGACGGGGAGGGCGCTCACCGCCGCGGTCGCCGCGGCGCTGCTGACGGCCGCGTGCGCCGCCGGGACCCCGTCCCACCGGCAGCCCACCCGCGTGATGCCCCTGGGCGACTCGATCACCGACGGCGCCGCCGTGCCCGGCGGCTACCGGGTCGACCTGTGGCGGCGGCTCGTGGCGGACGGCTGCGCCGTCGACTTCGTCGGCTCGGCCGCCAACGGCCCGAGCAGCCTGGGCGACCGCGACCACGAGGGCCACACGGCGTGGACCGTCGCCGAGGTCGACGCGGAGGTGACCGGCTGGCTGCGCACCCACGCGCCGCGGGTGGTCCTGCTGCACATCGGCACCAACGACATCTACGGCGACGACCCCGCCGGCGCCCCCCGACGGCTGTCCGCGCTCGTCGACCGCATCACCACCGAGGCGCCCGACGCCGACCTGTTTGTCGCCACCATCATCCCGATCGGCTTCGCCGACGAGGCCGTGCGCGCCTACAACGCGGCGATCCCCGGCATCGTCCGGCGGGAGGCCGCCGCGGGCCGGAAGGTCCACCTGGTCGACATGCACCCGGTGGTGCCCGAAACCGACCTGCCCGACGAGATCCACCCCAACGCGGACGGCTACCGCAAGATGGCCGCCGCCTGGTACGACGCGCTGCGCTCGGTGCCCGGCGCCCTCGGCGGCACCTGCTGAAGACCCGGCGGGCGCCGACCGGCCCCGGCGAAGCCGCCGAACGCCCCACCCGCCGCTGCGTGGTCCGCACCAAAAGCCGGCACGAACAGACCAACGTCACCCGAACCACGCCCCCCGGCCGCGCGCCAACGGTTTCCTGGACGTCCGCGAACCCAGGGGGGAGAACGCATGGAAAAGCGCTTGCTCGGCGTGCTCGCGACCGGGACGGCCCTCACGCTGCTGTTGGGTGGCCAGGCCGTCGCCGCGCCGGAGCCGCAGGCAGTCCCGATGATCCAACCCGACCCGCTGCTCATGTTCCCGTCGAAGCCGGCGGGGGTCGACTGGGCCGAGGTCGTCCGCGACCGCGAGGCCAAGGTGCGGGCGCGGCTGCAGCGGGTCACCGCGCAGGCCGCCCTGCCGTACCGGGAGGAGGAGGCGGCCGGCACCAACGGCGCCAACGACACCCCGGCGACGGCCGAGCACATCGCGGGCTTCGGCACCGGCCGCGGCACCAACTCGAAGGTCGCGCTCACCGGTGACCTCAAGTTCGACGAGACGATCCCGGTGCTGCCGCCGCTCGCGGAGCCCAACGACTCCATCGGCCAGGCGGGCGACACCGGCCTGGTCGGCGGCGGGCAGGCCGTCCGCGCCAGCGGCACCATCGGCGACGGGCCGTACGGCAGCGCCGGCGACGGCACCGGCGACGTCGACTTCTACCGGTTCAACAGCGGTCCCGACGGCGCGACGTTCAGCGCCCGCACCGCGACGCCGACCGGTGGCCTCGACACCTTCCTGGCGCTGTTCGACGTCGACGGCAACCTGTGGACGCTCAGCAGCGAGTCGGCCGGTTCGCCCGACGCCGCGCTCACCATCACCCCGCCGCCCAACCGGGACTTCTACCTGATGGTGGGCTCGGACCCGGTCGGGCTGCCGACCGACCCGAAGACGCCCGGCACCGGCGGCGGCGTGCTCACCGAGGGCCCCTACCAGCTGACGATCAACAGCGGCAGGCGCGGCGGGGACCTCGACTACTACTCGTTCGACCTGCGCGCGGGCGACGTGCTCGGCGCGTCCGTGTCCGGCGGTGGGACGCGGCTGGCGGTGCTCGACCCGGCGGGCCGCGAGGTGTTCGGCTCCAGCCAGGACCTCACCGCCATCTTCGCCTTCGACTCGCCGATGCCCGGCGGCGGCAACGCGGTGGTGGACTTCGTGGCACCGCGCGCCGGCCGCTACCTGCTCGGCGTCGAGGCGGGCGAGGGCGCGTACGACGTGAAGCTGGAGGCGTTCCGCCCCGGCACGGAGACCGCGCCCCGCGGCTCCGTGCACACGATCTTCCTGGACTTCGACGGCGCCCGGGTCAACACCGCGGTCTTCGGCACGGGCGGCGGCCTGCGGGACCTGTCGCCGCTGTCGGCCTTCCTGCCGAGGTGGGGGCTGACCGCGCGGGACGAGCGCGCGCTGATCACCGCGATCACCGCGACCGTGCGGGAGAACCTGGAGCGGGACATGCTCGCCAAGGGCACCAACCCGAGGTTCGCGCTGCGCATCCTCAACAGCCGCGACCACGCCGACCCATGGGGGCAGCCGAACGTGAGCCGGGTGGTCGTCGGCGGCACGATCGCCGAGTCCGGCATCCCGACCGTCGGCATCGCCCAGTCCATCGACGCGGGCAACTTCGGCCGCGAGGAGACCGCGCTGGTGCTGCTCGACGAGATCAGCTCGCCCGCCGGGCCGCAGATCTCGCTCAACTCCTACCTCGGTCCGGGCAGCGACCGGGTGGCGTTCATCGGCCGCGCGGTCGGCAACATCACCAGCCACGAGGCCGGGCACATCTCGGGCAGCTGGCACACCGACCTGCTCAACGACGTCAAGGGCATCATGGACCCGGGCGGCGACCCGGCCGTGATGTTCGCGGTCGGCCCCGACGGCGTCGGCGGCACGGCCGACGACCCGGACCTCGACTTCGTCGAGGAGCGGCTGAACCCCGGGGAGGGCTTCACCGGCACCGAGGACACCGTCAACCGCACCGCGTGGGCGTTCGTCCGCGGGACCGGCTGAGTCGACCGGAGGGCGCGTCCCGGGGTCCGGGGCGCGCCCTCCGGCCTGTTCGGGGTGGGGCTCGCCGGTGCGGAGGGGTGCCGTCGCCGCGGGCAGTGCCCTGAGCCCCGCCCCGCGCCGGTTCCCGACGCCGCGCCGAGCGCCCGTCAGCCGCCGACCCGGGCGGCCACGCCGTCGAGGACGATGTCCAGGCCCAGGGCGAAGTCGGCGTCGTCGACCACCTCGTCCGGGGTGTCCGGCGGCGTCGCCTCGAACACGGTCGAGGCGAACAGCCGGGCGGTCTCGGGGAACCGCCCGGGGTCGACGAGCCGGGCCAGGGCGCGGCCGTAGTCGCGCTCGGCCTCGGCCTGGCCCTGCGCCTGCCCCTGCTCCTGCGCCGCGGCCCGGCCACCGGCCAGCTCGGCGTGCTGCCGCACCGACTGGAGCACGTAGCCGCTGACCAGCGACAGGATGCCCACCTTGTGCGCCCAGTCGAGGCCGGTGCGGGCCAGGACCGCCAGGGCGGCCTCCATCCACGCGACCTGGTGGGGGCCCGACGGCGGTCCGGACCGGGGCACCCGGGTCAGCCACAGCCTGCGCCGCAGCACGGCGCGCTGCGCGAAGGCCCAGTCGCGCAGCCCGGCGCGCCAGTCGTCGCCGGCGAGGTCCGGCGGGAGCCCCAGTGCGGCGTCGGCCATGAGCGCGAGCAGTTCGTCCTTCGAGCCGACGTGCCGGTAGAGCGACATCCCGGTGAAGCCGAGCGCCCGGGCCACCTTGGGCAGCGTCACGCCGTCGAGCCCGTCCCGGTCGGCGATCGCCACCGCCGCGGCGACGACCTGGTCGACGTCGAGCGCCGCGGGCCGCCCGAGGCGCGAGGGCTCCGACACCCGCCACAGCCGGCGCAGCGGCGCCGGAACGTCCTCGCTGGTCATGGCTCCTCGTCCAGGCTCGCAAGATCGGCCGCCATTGTGCCAGACGGCATTAGTTTGTCTGTGATACTTTGTCGGTGAAACTTAGTCTTGGGGGAGACATGAGCACTGATGTGGCACCGGGTCCGGTCCGGCGCGCCGACCGCGCGCTGGTCCCGGACCTGGCTCGCGGGGCGATGCTGCTGATCATCGCCCTGGCCAACGCCGCGGGCGTCGCCTTCGCCGGCGAACCGGGCCTCGACACCACGCCCGCGGGCCTGGACCGGGGCCTCAACTTCCTGCTGCTGGAACTCGTGCACGCCCGCGGCTACCCGGTGTTCGCGGTGATGTTCGGCTACGGGATCGTCCAGCTCGCCCGCCGCCAGGAGTCCTCCGGCGCGTCACCGGGGCGGGTCCGCGCGGTGCTGGTGCGCCGCAACCTCTGGCTGATCGCCTTCGGCGCCGTGCACGCCACCCTGCTGTACTACGGCGACTTCCTCGGCGCCTACGGCATCACCGGCCTGGTGATGACGCTGGTGCTGCTGCGCCGCGGCGACCGGTTCCACCGGGTCGTGCTGGTGCTCTGGGCGCTGTCGGCGGTCGAAGTGGCGGTCCTCGGCGCGATCGTGGTCGGCGGCCTGTCCGGGGACGGCGCGGCGCCGCTGCCGGTGGGCCGCGTCGACTCCCTGGCCGCGCCGGACTACGGGACGTCCCTGGTGGACCGCCTCGCCGAGTGGCCGGTGCACACGCTGACCGTGCTGCCGTTCGTCATCATCGCCTGGTTGGGCATGTGGGCGGCCCGCCGCCGCGTCCTGGAGGAACCGGCGCGGCACCGCGCGCTGCTCGGCCGGACCGCCGTCGTCGGCCTCGGCGTCGCCGTGGTCGGCGGTCTGCCGGCCGCCCTGGTCGGCGCGGGGTGGCTGCGCGTGGACGAGTCGACCGCCGGCCTGGCGCTGCTGCTCCACGGCGCGAGCGGGATGTTCGCCGGGCCCGGGTACGCGGCCCTGTTCGGCCTGGCCGCCCTGCGGGTCGCCCGGCCGGGTCCGGTGGTCGGCGCCCTGGCGGCCCTGGGGCGGCGGTCCCTGTCGGGCTACCTGGTCCAGTCGGTGGCCTGGCTCG
Organism: Saccharothrix syringae; assembly: GCF_009498035.1. Classification (NCBI taxonomy): domain Bacteria; kingdom Bacillati; phylum Actinomycetota; class Actinomycetes; order Pseudonocardiales; family Pseudonocardiaceae; genus Saccharothrix; species Saccharothrix syringae. The sequence continues at coordinate 7,407,918 of NZ_CP034550.1, read as the reverse complement.
TCCTGCTGGCGCCCTTCGCGCTGTCCCTCGGCGGGAGCACGGTGACCGCGCTGGTCGTCGCGTTCGCGGTCTGGCTCGCGACCGTGCTGGGCGCCCGGTGGCTCGACCGGCGCGGGCGGCCCGGACCGGCCGAGGCGGTGCTGCGGCGCCTGGTGTACCGGTCGTAGCGCCGGCGGTCCGGTCGTGAGATCTTGTTGCAGCGCAAGGACATTGGCAGCGTCTTCCGCGAGTTCGGCCGGTCCGGGGATGCCGGGCACCGCCGGGTTCCGCCGGGTGCCGTTGGTGCCGACCTGGCCGCGCTCGTGACCGCGACGCCCAATTTCACCTGTGGCTCAAGGATGTGGCTGCCGGGCCGTGGTTTTGGGAGGCTCGATCCGCACCGTCCTCCCGAGGACGGTGCGGATCGAGGGGGCGGGGATGGTCGGCGGCCCGCTCGACTGGAGTGCGGCCCGCCGCGCGAAGCCGGCGGCCCTGGTGGAAGGCGGCGCATGACGATGACGGATCCAGCAGCGGAGCTGGGTGCCCGGGGGACGAGTGCGACGGCGGTGGACCCGGCGCGGTTCCGCCCGCCGATGTCGGGGTTCCCCGGCGGGGTGACCACCGTGACCACCGCGGGACCCGGCGGGCGGGCGCGGGGCACGACCTGCTCGTCGTGGGCCGTCCTGTGACGCGGGTACCGGTGACCGCCGTGCCGCACACCCGGCCGACCCCCGTGCCCGGCAACCTGACCCAGTTCGAGCACCTGGCCCTGAGCAGCCCGGTCAACCTGGCCGACGGGCACGCCCGCCAGGAGCTGACCCCGGGGCAGTCCCGGATCGTCGGGGAACTGCCGGCCCTGTGGGCCGACGTGCTCGCGCGGCCCGTGGAGGAGGTGGAGGCGGAGGCGTACCGCACCTACTTCGAGCTGCTGGGCCAGTACGGGCACCGGTTGCCGTCGACCCGCGTGCTGAGCTGCTACTCGTCCTCGGTGGCCATGGAGATCTTCGCCAGGTCGCTGGCGGCGGTGGCCGACACCGCGCTGCTGATCCACCCGACGTTCGACAACATCCCGGACATCCTGCGCGGCGCCGGTCTGGCGCTGCGACCGCTGGAGGAGGAGGCGCTGCACGGCGGCGACCTCGACCCGGCCGTGCTCCGGTCGGTGGGCTGCGTCTTCGTCACCACGCCCAACAACCCGACCGGGCGCGTGCTGGCCGAGGAGCGGTTGCGCGCCCTGGCCGCCCAGTGCGCCGAGCACGACGTGGTGCTGGCCCTGGACACGTCCTTCCGCGGCTTCGACACCAGGGCCCAGTACGACCACTACGCGGTGCTGGACGGGAGCGGCTGCCGCTGGGTGGTCATCGAGGACACCGGGAAGCTGTGGCCGACCCTGGAGCTGAAGGTCGGCTGGCTGGTGTTCCCGGAACCGGTCGGCCTGCCGCTGTCCGAGGTGTACTCCGACATCCTGCTGGGCGTCTCGCCGCTGGTGCTGTCGATGGTCCGGCGCTTCGCCGAGGACGCGGCCGGTGGCGGGTTGGCCGAGCTGCACCGGTTCATCGCCGGGAACCGGGCGGTGGTGCGGGAGGTGTTGGCCGGCGTGCCCGGGATCGGGTTCCCGCACCCGCACTCGCGGGGAAGCGTGGAGCGGGTCGAGCTGGGCGCGCGCTCGGCTTTGGAGGTGTGGTCGGCGCTGCGCGAGCACGGCGTGCACGCCCTGCCGTGCCGGAAGTTCCACTGGGCCGACCCCGCGCGGGGGGAGCACGGCCTGCGCGTCGCGCTGGCCCGGCCGACGTCGTCGGTGCTGGCCGGTGCGCGGGCGCTGCGGTCGGTGCTGCTGCCGGGGCGATGACCGCGCCGGGTGACGGGGGTGGGCCCGGGGAGGCCGCGGGCTCGGGAGGTCCTGCGGGCTACGGGGATCCGGCGGCGTCCGGGGGTTCCTCGGCTTCTGGCGGTTCCTCGGCTTCTGGCGGTTCCTCGGCTCCGGGGAGTTCCGCCGGTCCGCTGTCGCACCGCAGGCACTGGCGTCCCGGCGTGGTGCAGTCGGTGTCCCCGCCGGGCGTGGTCGACCTCAGGCCCGGCTACCTCGACCCGGACCTCCTGCCCGTCGACCTGCTCGCCGAGGCTTACCAGCGGGCGTTCACCGAGTTCGGCGCGGCCGCCCTGTCCTACGGCGCCGACCAGGGCGCGCTGGTCCTGCGCTCGGCGCTGGCCGCCAGGACCGCCGAGGCCGAGCTGCACGCCTGCGGCCCGGACAACGTGCTGGTCACCGCGGGCACCTCGCACGCACTGCACCTGCTCGCGACCCGGCTGGCGGCACCCGGCGACGTGGTGCTGGTCGAGCAGACCAGCTACGACTTCGGCCGCCGGATCCTCACCGACCGCGGCCTGCGGCTGCGCCCGGTCGCGATGGACGGCGAGGGCGTGCACCCCGGGGCGCTGCACGACGCGATGGTCGCGGAACGGGCCGCGGGGGGCCGGATCGCGTTCGCCTGCCTCACCCCGACCTTCCACAACCCCACCGGCCTGCTGGTGCCCGCCGAGCGCAGGCGGGAGCTGCTGGCGGTGGCGGCCCGGCACGACGTGCTCGTGGTCGAGGACGACGCCTACGCCGGCCTGGAGCTGGGCGGCACCCCGGTGGAGTGCTCGCTGGCCGGGCTGGCCGGCTACCGCGGCGTCGTGCGGCTGCGCACGTTCTCCAAGACCCTGGCGCCCGGCCTGCGCCTGGGCTGGCTGCTGGCCGCGCCGGAGTTCGTGCGCGCCCTGGTGGCGCAGGGCGTCTTCGTCAGCGGCGGCTCGATGAACCACGTCGCGTCCCTGGCCGTCGCCGAGTTGATCCGCACCGGTGCCTACGACCGGCACCTGGGCTGGTTGCGCGGCCGGCTGCGGGCGCGGCGGGACGCGCTGGCCGACGCCCTGCGCGCCGGACTGCCCGCCGACCTCGGTTTCGAGCTGCCCGCGGGCGGTTTCTTCCTGTGGCTGACCTCGCGGGGCGGGCGCACCGAGGCCGACCTGCTGGCCGCCGCCGGGCGGGCAGGCGTCCACCTGGCGGGCGGCACCCGGTTCGGCACGCCCGCCGCACCGAGCCTGCGCCTGGCCTACAGCTTCACCCCGCCCGGGACCCTGGCCGCCGCGGGCCGCCGGCTGGCCGCCGCCCTGACCGGGGGAAGGAGCTGATCATGCGCCCCACCACCGCGGCGGGTCCGCACGGCTACAGCCTGCCGCTGTCGCCGTCCGGCACCGCGTCCATGCTCACGCCCCCACCGTGGCACTTCTCCGGCAACGTCGTCATGGTCGACTACCGGGTGGACCCGGCCGAGGCCGGGCGCTTCCTCCCGCCGGAGCTGACGCCGGGCCCCGACCCCGGCGCGGCCGCCGCGGTGTTCGCCGAGTGGCAGTGGTGCTCCGCGTCCGGCGCCGAGCTGCCCGACCCGGGCCGGACCCAGTTCACCGAGTTCCTGGTCCTGCTGGCGTGCACCCACCGGGACCGGCCGATGGCGCGGTGCTGCTACGCCTGGGTGGACAGCGCGGTCCCCCTGGTCCGCGGCTGGGTGCAGGGGATGCCCAAGCAGTTCGGGGAGATCCACCAGACCCGACCGGCGGCGGTCGGCAGGGCGGGCCCGCGCCTGGCCGGCGGCGGGCGGTTCCACGGCACGGTGTCCGTGCACGGGCGGCGGGTGGCCGAGGCCGCCGTGACCCTGGAGGGGCGGGTCGACGAGCCCCCCGCGCTGCACGCCGTGCCACTGGTGCACAGCCGCGTGTTCCCCGACTGGGTGGCCGGGGTCTCGCACCCCGCCCAGCTGGTCACCTCGGAGGTGACCGACGTCGAGTTCTCCGACATCTGGGCGGGTCGGGCGGACCTGCGGTTCCTCGGCGCGGACGACGACTTCGGCCTCTTGGCGCCCGTCGAGGTGGGCCGGGGTTACGTTTTTTCCTACGCCGAGACGCTGTGCGGGGGCACTTTGCTCTGAACTACCGGTGGGAGCCGGTCCGTGCGCCCGAAGGGCGAGGCGGTCCACCGCGCCGGCTTGACCGCGCCGTCGGCCGGCGAGCCCAGGTGGGTGATGCGACCCTCGGGCCACAGGAACGCGCGGGACGGAGCCCTCGTCGGTCGTCGTATGCCGGTTTCCCAGCCGAGACCGGCCCGCCGCCACATTTATCCACCACCCAGGTGCTTGTCCAGGCCGTTTGTTTATCCATCATCGACCTCCTGGCTCCTCGCTCCTCGTCGAATTGACGACGGGCCGGTGCCGTTGTCCGAGGCGGTCCGCACAACCCCATCCCGCCGTGTGCCGGCCCCAGGATTCCCCGCCGCACCTGACAGGAGCGTGACGGCTCTTCGGCGGCTCGTCCTGTGGTGGAGGCGTCGGAAACGCAGCGTGTGGACACTCCCGTGAGGACGCTCGTCAAGATCACCGATTCGAGTGATGAACCCGCGCATTCCCCGCCCTAACCTGGAATCACCAGGTCGGACAGGTCTTCGGGGGCAGCCGTGGCTGTGGATTTCGCCGTGCTCGGCGACGTCCGCGTCCAAGTGGACGGGCGCGATGTCGACGTCGGGCACGCCCGCCAGCGCGCCGTGCTCGCCGTGCTGCTGGTCGAGCTGGGCCGGACCGTGACCGCGGACCAGCTCGTCGACCGGGTGTGGGGCGAGCAACCGCCGCGACGCGCCCGGCACGCGGTGTACAGCTACCTGTGCCGGCTCCGGGCCGTTCTGGACGGGGTCTCGGGGGTCGCCATCGCCCGCCTCCACGGCGGGTACGTGCTGCGCGCCGATCCGGGGGCCGTCGACCTGCACCTGTTCCGCGCCACGCTCGGGCAGGCGCGGGAGGCTGACGAGGGAGGGCCGGTGCGAAGGGCCGGCGGAGGTCCACAGGCGCGGCAGGCTGATGAGGAATGGCGGGTGCTGGACCTGTTCGACCGCGCCCTGCGGCTGTGGCGGGGCACGCCGTTCGGGGAGCTGGACAGCCCCTGGCTGGCCTCGGTGCGCGACCGGCTGCTGCAGGAGCGGTTCGCCGCCGAGGTCCGGCGCCGTGAGGTGGCGCTCGACCTCGGTCGGCACGCCGAGTTGATGCCCGAGTTGGCCGTCGCGAGCGCGGAGCACCCGTACGACGAAGGGCTCGCCGCCCAGCACGTGCTCGCCCTGTACCGGTGCGGGCGCCGGGTCGAGGCGTTGGCGCACTACCGCGAGTTCCGCACCCGGCTCGTGGCGGAAATCGGTGTCGAGCCCGGTGACCGGCTGCAACGCCTGCACCAGCAGGTGCTCGCCGCCGAGGCGCCACCGCTCGACTACGCCGCCGAGGTGCCGTTGTCCGGCGACGCCGCCGAGGCGCGGCAGCCGACCAAGGCCGCCGACGTACCGCCGCTCAACGAGGCCGCCGGGGTGTCGCCGCCTGGCAACGCCGCCGGGAGACCACCGCCCGACAACGCCGCCGAAACGTCACCGCCCGGCAACGACCCACCGGAACCCGTGCCTCGACAGCTCCCGGCGGCGTCGCCGTGGTTCGTCTCCCGCACCCGCGAACTCGGCCTGCTCGACGGCGCGGTGGGCACCGCCGGCGTGGTCGTGGTGACCGGGACCGGTGGTGCGGGCAAGACGTCGTTGGCGTTGCACTGGGCGCACCGCGAGTCCGCGCGGTTCCCGGACGGCCAACTGCACGCCGACCTGCGCGGGTTCGACCGGGCCGGCCGCCCGGTGTGCCCGGCGGACGTGCTGGGCGGCTTCCTGGAGGCCCTGGGCGTGCCACCGGAGCAGGTCCCGGCCGGGGTGGAGGCGCGGGCCGCGCTCTACCGGGGGCGGCTGGTCGGTCGGCGGGTGCTGGTGGTGCTGGACAACGCCTACGACGCCGACCAGGTCAGGCCCCTGCTGCCCGGTGACGCGGCCTGCCTCGCGGTGGTCACCAGCCGGGACCGGCTCGCCGACCTGGTCACCCGGGAGGGCGCGGTCCCCGTTCCGCTGGGCGTGCTCGACGAACCCGAGGCGGTGGCGCTGCTGGCCAGGCGGTTGGGGCCCGAACGGGTGGCCGCCGAACCCGAGGCGGTCGCGCGGCTCGTGGCGCACTCCGCCCGGCTCCCGCTGGCCCTGGCCGTGGTCGCGGGGCTGGCGGTGAGCAACCCGGCGTTCCCGCTGGGCGCGCTGGCCGCCGACCTGGGTGACGAGCGGGCCCGGTTGGACGCGCTGGAACCGGGGGGCACGACGTCGGGCGTGCGCGCGGTGTTCTCCTGGTCGTACCGCACGCTCAGCCCGGAGGCGGCCCGGCTGTTCCGGCTCCTGGGCCTGCACCCCGGGCCCGACGCGGACCGGTGCGCGGTGGCCTCGCTGGCCGGGCTGGGCATGTCGCGCGCCCGCGCCCTGCTGGGCGAGCTGACCCGGACGCACCTGGTGGAGGAGCACCGCCCCGGCCGGTTCCGCTCGCACGACCTGCTCCGCGCCTACGCGGCCGAGCTGGCCGAGCTGGCGGACGACGCGCCCGAGCGGCGCGCGGCACTGCGGCGGTGCCTCGACTTCTACCTGCACACCGGGTTCGCCGCCGAGCGGCACCTGGCGCCGCACTGGCCGCCGATCACCCCGGTCGCGGCGGGGGAGGGCGTCGCGCGCCTGCCCGTCGCCGACTACCACGAGGCCCTGGAGTGGTTCGGCGCCGAGCACGACGCGCTGCTGGCCGCCACGGCCGAGGCGACCCGCGCCGGGCTGGACGTGCACGCGTGGCAGTTGCCGTGGGTGCTCAGCACGTACCTGAGCAGGCGGGGGCACTGGGCGCAGCGCGCCGAGACCCAGCGCACCGCGCTGGAGGCCGCCGACCGCCTCGGTGACGACGTCGCCCGCGCCACCTGCCACCACCTGCTGGGCCGGGCCGAAATCCTGCTGGGCAACCAGGACGACGCCCTGGCGCACCTGCGGTGCGCGCTCGACCTCCACGCGCGGGCCGGCGACACCACGGGCACGGCCATCACCCACTTCTCCCTGGGCGCGGCCTACGACCTGCGCGGGCGGCCCGTGCGGGCCCTGCGGCACGCCCGCAACGCGCTGCAACTGTTCCGCGAGACCGGCGACCAGGCGTGGGAGGCGTTCTCCCTCACCGCCGTCGGCTGGTACCACGGCAAGGCAGGCCGGCACGCGCAGGCCCTCGCGCACGGGATCGAGGCGGCACCGCTGCTGGACCGGATCGGTGACCGGGACGGCAAGGCCCACAACCTCCACTGCCTGGGGCGGGCGCACCACAACCTGGGGCGGCACGCCGAGGCCGCGCGGTGCTACCGGGACGCTGCGGCGCTGTTCCGCGAGCTGGGCAGTCCGTACCTGGAGGCGACGAGCCTGGACCACCTCGGGAACGCGCTCCGGGCGGCGGGGGACCGGGCGGGGGCGTTCGAGGCGTGGGGGCGGGCGCTGGAAGTGCTCGAACCGCTGGCGCACCCGGACGCGGTCGAGATCGAGGCCAAGCTGGTGGAGGTGGAGGTGCGCCGGTAACAGGGGGATGCGGGGGATCGGCCGGTGGGTATGGCGTCAGGCGTTCCGGTGGTCGGTCGGCGTGAGCGGGGCTGGGTTGGTGGGTGCGGCCGGATCGGAGGACTTGAGGAAGTCGGCGAACAGCCCGTCGAGCACTTCCGCGAATACCGCGGGCCGGGTGAGGGGGCCCAGGTGGTCCATTCCCGGTATTTCCCGCAGTTGCCCGGCCGGCAGTTCCGCGCACGCCGCCACGAGTGATTTCCGGGTCACCACGACCGATTCGCCGCCGCGCAGGAGCAGCGTCGGGCAGGTCACCCGGGGCAGCGCCGCGCGCCACGGGCACGAGATCGCCGTTCGGAACAGGTGTGCTTCCACTTCCGGTGCGCACCGGAGTCTCATCCGGCCGTCCGGGTCGGGGGCCAGGCCGGAGTCGACGTAATCGGCCAGGACCTCCGGCGCCAGCAGCGACAGCGGCGGGCGGGAGGCGTAGCGGGCCAGCGCCTCGGCTCGCGACGGGAACACCGCGCGCCTGCGGGCGGCCGCCTCGGCGAAGGTCGGGTCGTGGTGGGTGGCGAGGATCGGTTCGAAGCAGACCAGCAGGTCGAACGTGCCGGGCCTGCGGGCCTCCGCCAGCAGCAGGGCCGTGCCGCCCAGGGAGTGGCCCACGCCGATCAGGGGTCCGGGACCCAGTTCCGCGGCCTCGGCCAGGACGTCCTCGGCGAACACACCCCAGTCGTCGTCCTCGGCCAGTGGTGGCGCGCCGCCGTGGCCGCGCAGGTCCGGGGCGACGACCCGCAGCGGCGTTGACAGTTGTACCGCGCAGGACCGCCATACCAGACCGGTGAAGCCTGCTGCATGGCAGAACAATGCCGTCCGGATGGTCGATCCCGTTTGTGCGCGACCGTCCGCCGAATGCGGCTCGTAGCGGAAACCCGCGTTCTCGTCCACGCTTTCCCTTCGGGAGTCCGATTCGTGGGCTGGCGCACGCGTTGAACAGACCCTACGCTCGGGCCCGGAAACATTCGGCCCGCCGGGAGGCGTGCTGTGTTCACGTTTTTCCGCACGGCCGGCGCTGATTCGCCGTTGTCGATCCCACCATAGTGGAGCGGACAACGGCCGGAGGCGGTCGGCGGCGCCGGCGCTGCGCGTCCGGTGACGTGGAACCCCGACCGGTCGGACCGATCCCGACGCCGGGGCCCGAGCGCACCGCCCCGACCCCGTGCCGTGACCGGACGGAACCCATTCAGCGAAGGGCTCAGCGTGCACCCGACCCCCGTACCGGGCCTGGTCTCGGTCGTGATGCTGGTCAGGAACCGCCTGGAGTACACCCGCAGGGCGCTGGCGTCGCTCGCCCGCGCGTCCGGGGACTTCGAGGTCGTGGTGGTGGACAACGGGTCGCGCGACGGCACCGCCGAGCACCTGGCCGCGGTGGACCTCGGGCACCCCCTGACCGTCCTGCGCCACGAGGACGACCGCGGCGGCAGCGAGCGCCGCAACACCGGCGCGGCGGCGGCCCGCGGCGAGTACCTGTTCTTCCTGGACAACGACGTGCTCGTCGACGACCCGCGGGTGGTCGAGGTGCTGGCCGCCGAGCTGGCCGCGGACCCGGGGTTGGGCGCGGTGTCGCCGCTGCTGCTCTACCCCGGTGAGGTGGAGCTGGTGCAGTGCGCGGGCGGCGGGTCCACCGTCGACGGTCGCATCGGCGCGGTCGGGCGCGGTCGGCCGCCGGGGCCCGAGCACCGGGAGCACCGGGAGCAGACGTGGGCGCCCACGGCCGCGCTGATGGTCCGGCACAGCTCCTTCCGCCGGGTCGGCGGGTTCGACGAGGCGTTCGACCCGGTGTCGCTGTGCGAGGACGTCGACCTGTGCTGCCGGCTGCGCGCCGGGGGCGAGCGGCTGCGCTACGTCGGATCGGTGGCCGTGCGGCACTTCGAGGGCACCACGTTCAACCACGTCGGGCACGACAAGCTGCCCATCTGGAAGCGCCACACGCGCGTGATCCGCAGCCGGTGGGCCGGGTTGTTCGCGCGGGGACCGGCGCACCCGCCCGCCGCGCTGGAGTGGGTGCCGGTCCGGAAGGACTACTCCGACCTGGACCGGCCCCGGGTGGCGGTGCTCGACGACGCGGCGGAGGCCCCGGCCGACCTGAGCTTCTTCGCGAGCGACCGGGTGCTGGCCACGCCGGAGCCCGCTGATGTCAGGGTCCTGGTCGTCGGGACGGCGGCGGCGGTGCCGGACCTGGGCGCGGTGCCCGGTGTGCGCGTGGTCGGCGTGGCCGACTCGGACCTCCGCTCCCTGCTGCCGACTGCCCGGGCGCACGGAGCGCCCTGGGCGCTGCGCGACGGGGCGCGACTGGTCGAAGAGGTTCCGGCGGAGGGCGTCGTGGTGTGCGGGCCGGACACCGCCGCGGTCGTCACCGCGTTGCGCCGGGGGCTGCACGTCCTGCTGGCCAAGCAGGCCGTGGACGACCTGGCGAGCCTCGTCGGGGCCGCGCGGGCGGCGCCCGGCCGGTGCTCGGTCGACCTGCCCTGGGCGCACCACCCGGAGCTGATCGCGGCGGGCAAGGCGGTGACCGAGGGCGGTGCCGGGGTCCCGCGTGGTTTCGAGGTGCGGCTGGTCCGGCCCGAGGTGCCGGGTGCGGACGTGGTCGCCGAACTCGGGCCGGACGCGCTGGACGCGGTCGAGCGGGTGCTCGGCGTGCCGGTGACGGGGGTGCGCGCGGTGGAGGCGACCCCCGACCTCGTCCGGGCCGAGGCGGTGGCCGGTGAGGTCACCGGAACGGTCGAGATCGGGTGGGGGGAACCCCGGTTCCGCATCGCGGTGGCGGGGACGGGCGACGACCTGGTCGTCGACCTCGTCGCGCCGTCGGTGAGCGGGGCTTGCGCGGACTTCGTCGGCGCGTTGCGCGGTGGTCCCGCGCCGCTGACGGAGCTGACCGCGGTCGGCGGGCTGCTCGGCGTGGTGTCGGCGTGGCGTTCGGAGACGGGGAGGGCACGGGGATGAACCTGGTCGAGGTGCTGCGCACCGGGGCCGCCGCCGGCGGGTGGCTCGACCGCCCGGCCTACGAGGTCGACGGTGCCGCGCTGACGCACGCCGAGGTCTACGACGGGGCGGCCCGCGTGGCCGGTGCCCTGGTCCGCGACGGCGTGCGGGTCGGCGACCGGGTCGTGGTCCTGCTCGACGACAGCCCGGACTTCGTCCTGGCGTTCCTGGGCGCGGTGCACGCCGGCGCCGTGCCGGTCGCGATCAACCCCCGGCTGCACCGCGACGAGCTGCGCCAGGTGCTCGACGCCGCCCGGCCCGCGCTGGTCGTGCACCGGCCGGGCGACGTGCCGCCCTCGGCCGCGCCCGCGACGACCTCCGCCGGGCTCGGCGGGGCCCGGCCGGTGCCGGTCGTGCCGCGCGACGCGGGCGACCAGGCTTACGCGACGTTCACCTCCGGCACCACCGGGGTGCCCCGGCTGTGCCCGCACGCGCACGGCGACGCGCTCGTCCACCACCGGTCGTTCTGCGTGCCCGCGCTGCGCCTGTCGCCCGACGACGTCGTCCACTCGGTGTCCAAGCTGTACTTCGCGTACGGCCTGGGCAACTCGCTGCTCTACCCGCTGATGAGCGGCAGCCGCGTGGTGCTGAACCCGGAGCCGCCCGTGGTGGACGACGTGCTGGCGATCGTCGACAAGTACGACGTGACCGCGCTGTTCGCCGTGCCGACGTTCTACGCCCGGCTCATCGCGCACCCGGGCGGCGAGCGGTTGGCGAACCTCCGCCTCGCCGCCGCCGGGGGCGAGGTGCTGCTGCCGGCGTTGGAGGAGCGGTTGATGGAGGTGCTGGGCGACCGGCTGCTCAACGGCATCGGCTCGACCGAGGTCGGGCAGGCGTTCACCCACAACACCCCGACCGCGCGGCGGGTGGGCACGGTGGGGCGGGTGCTGCCGCCGTTCGAGGTGCGGGTGGTGGACGACCGGGGCGGACCGGTCGAACCGGACGTGGTGGGGCGGTTGCAGGTGCGCGGGCCGACCGTGGTGCTCGGCGTCGACGAGGGCGGTGAGCCCCGGCGCACGCGCGACTGGTACGCCACCGGGGACCTGGCGTCGGTGGACGCCGACGGCTTCGTGCGCGTCACCGGTCGGTTGGACGACGTCGAGAACGTGGGCGGGATCAAGGTCCACCCGCTGGAGGTGGAGCACCTGCTGGCGGGGCACCCGCTGGTCCGGGAGGCGGCGGTGTGCGCCGCGGCCGACCGCGACGGGGCGGCCCGGCTCCGCGCCTACGTGGTGCGGGCCGGCGAACCGGCCGACGTACGGCCAACGGACGAGCCGACCGGTGAACCGGCGGGCGAACCGACCGACGCCGAACTGGCCGACGACCTGATCGCCCTGGCGCGCCGGCACCTGACGGCCTACAAGGTGCCGCGCGAGGTCGTGTTCGTGCCGTCGTTGCCGCGCACCGGGTCGGGCAAGCTGCGCCGGCACGTGGTGCGCGGCTGGCGGGCCTGACCCCGGCAGCGGCACCACGTTTGCGGCAGCGGGAAAGCGTGGAGCGGGCGCGTTCGGAATCCCGAACGCGCCCGTTGCGCGCTCCCGACGCGGGAACTTCGGGCCGGCGGCCGACCTACCGTCCGCCCCGCCCCGCCCGGGAGCCGCCGAAAGCACCAGCGAGTTCCGGCAGCAGGTACCCCGCCATCGCCAGCACGAAGCCACCCGACAACGCGATCGGCAGCGGCACCGCGGGTTCCACCGCCGCGCCCACCGCGAACACCACCGCCCGCCCCACCGTCGCCCACGTCACCGGACCGGCGTCCCGGAAGCACCCGCACGGCGCACCGGGGCGGCGCACCTTCAGCCGCACCAGGTACACCGCGAACGCCGCGTAGAGCGCGGCCACCGCGTACGGCGTCACCACCGCCGACAGCGCGACCACCACTTCCAGCGCCGCGAGCGCCCGGCGGTCCCGGGCGTGCCCGAGCGCGGCGAACACCAGCAGCAGGGCCCCTCCGGCGGTGAACACGGGTTCAAACCTACTGGTGCGGCGTGGCTTCGGGCAGGCACACACCCGGTAGCACGTGGTGGTGGGCGGCGGCGCGGTTGTTCTAGCGTGCACCGCCGTGACCGCCGAACAACGCCTGGACCTCGTGGCCCCCAGCGGGGACCGGGTCACCCTCACGCTGCCCGGCACCGCCCCGGTCTCCAGCGTCGCGGCGGCCGTGCGGTTCGCGGGTGGTTCCCACGGCACCGGTTTCCAGATCGGTCCGCGCGGCTACCACGACTTCGCGAGCACGCACGTCGCCCCCGCCGTCACCACCGACCGCTTCCTGGTGCACGGCCGCGAGGTCGTGGTGGCCGAGGCGCGCGACGGCGAGTCGTCGTTCGCCACGCTGATCGGCGCCTACCACGAGCTGATGACCGTGTACGCGGGTCCCGCGCCGCGCCGCGACCGGGTGTTCTCGCTGTTCAACTCGCTGCGCGTGGACGACCGGGTGGCGGGCATGGTGGTCGCGCCGCGCTCGGCCACGCTGCTGGACGCGATGAGCGAGCACGTCGTGGTCGTGGTGCGCGACTTCGGCACGGTGTCCGTGCCCGGCCCCCGCCAGGCCCACGACCACGTCCCCGCGCACGCGGGCGCGCCCACCCGCCACGGCGAGGTGTGGAAGGTGGCCCTGCCCGGGGCGTCGAGGGCTCCGGCGGATCACACGTTCGTGCTCGGTTGCGCGGCCGGCGTGGCCGAGGTGCGGCTGTCCTCCTCGCCGCACCGCACCGACCGGGAGCGGCTGGACTGGCTGGACGGCATCGGCGTGGCCTGGGAGGCGGCGTGAACCCGGGCACCGCGTTCCTGGTCATCACCTGGGCCGCGATCGTCGTGCTGTTCCTGGGCCTGGCGGCGGTGCTGCGCGAGGTCCGGTTGCTGCGCGCGGCCGTGGCGCGGGACCCGCGGGGGTTCTCGGCGGCGCAGCCGGACGTGGTGCTGGGCGAGCGGTTCGCGAACCGGGTCGTGCTGGCCGCGGACTCCGGGTGCCCGCTGTGCCTGGCGGTGTCGCGGCGGTTGACCGACGCCGTGCTGCTCACCCACGAGCGGCCGGAGGTGTGGGACACGCCGCTGGACGTGGTCAGCGACCGCGAGGCGTGGCGGGCCGTGTCGCACCTGGCGCCGCCGGTGCTGATGCGGGTCGACGCGACCGGGCGGGTGGCGCGGCTGGTGCTGCCGGTGCGCGAGGAGCAGGTGGACGAGGTGCTCGACGAGTGGGGGGTGCGCGGTGCTGGCGTTCGACTTGATCCCTGACCACGACGCGGGCACGGGGCGCAGCCGCGCGTTGCGCGACCTGAAGGCGCCGCGCCGCCGCCGCACCGTGCTCAAGGCCGTGGTGCTGGGCGCGCTGACCGTCGGGGCGGCCGCGCTGACGCCGCCGCGCCGGGCGCGCGGTGAGGTCGGCCCGAACGCGCTGAACGGGTGGGACCGCGCGGACTGCCGCGACGCCTACCCGAACGGCTACCCCGAGGAGGGGGACACCAGCGGCGCGTACACCGGCACCTACGCCGCCTGCTACGCGGGTGCCTGGCGCGGCAGCGACTTCTGCGAGGCCGGCTGGCACAAGCACGGCACGGTCAACGTCGGCGACGTGCAGGTCGACCACATGCCCATCGCCACCGCGTGCGGCACCACCACGACCAAGAACGCGTGGCGCTGGACCACCCCGGACGGCCGGGTGTACCGCTGCTCCGACGGGTTCAGCACCTACTGGGGCGCCGGCTACACCGGGCAGACCTACCTGACGATCTGCCGGGCGCCGGTGTGACCCGCTGGCACCCGTTCCTGCTGGCGGGCGTCCTCGCGATCGCCTCGCTGGCCGTGCTCCCCCTCGGGGGCACCGAGTTCGCGCCGTGGCTGCTGGTCGGCGTCACGGCCGGGTTCGCCACGTCCGGCTCCACTTGAAGCCGGAACTCGGCCCACGTGCTGAGCTCGCCGGTCTGGCGAGGTCCACCCGCGCTGGCGTTCCGCGCCGGCCTGCTCCTCGGTGGCGCGCTGAGCGCCGCGGTCCTGCTGGTGGTCGGTTCGCTGCTGCGCGCGCCGCTGCCGGTCTGGGCGCGGTGGGCGGCGGTGGCGCTCGCGCTGCTCGTCGTGCTGCTGAAGGAGTTGCGCGTGCTGCGGTTCCCGCTGCCGGAGAACCGGCGGCTGGTGCCGGAGAGCGTGTTCCGGCTCGGGCGGCTGCTCGGTCCGCTCCAGTTCGGCGTGGAGATGGGCACCGGGGTCCGGACGTACCTGCCCAGCGGCCTGCCGCACGTGGCGGCGGTGGCGGTGCTGCTGACCGCGCCGCCGGTGGCGGCGCTGCTGGCGGGGATCGGGTTCGGCCTGGGGCGGGCGCTGATGACGACGGCGGCGCTGCGCCACCCGGGTGACTGGCACGCGTTGTGGGGTCGCCACTCGACCCGCCTGGCCGTCGTGCTCGGCGGCGCGTTCACCGCGGCGCTGGCGGGCGCGTTCCTGGCCGGCTGACCGCGAAAGTGCGAAAGGAGGGCGGACGTGCGTTCGCCGAAGCTCGTTCTGGTGCCCCTGCTGGTAGCCGGCCTGCTGACCGCGCCCGTTGCCGAGGGCGCGCCGACCGCGGAAGCCGGGCGGACCGGGACCGGGGTCGTCACGGGGCAGGAGGTCGCGCTGGTCACCGGCGACCGGCTGGAACTCCTGCCGGGATCGGTCGTGCGGGTGAGACCGGGGCCGGGGCGCGAGCACGTGGGGTTCCTGCGCGACGGTGACCGGGTGGTGCCCGCGGACGCCCTGCCGCTGATCGACTCGGGGCGCCTGGACCCGCGCCTGTTCGACCCGGCGCTGCTGCCGCGCGACCGGACCGCGCCGGTGATCGTGACGGACCTGGGGACCGCGAGCGGTGAGCAGGCCGACGCCCGCGTCGCCGCCGCGGCCGTGCCGGCGACCGACGTGCGGGAGCTGCCGAGCGTGCGCGGCGCGGCCCTGCGCCCCGCCGACGGCTTCTGGGACTGGTTCACCCGCTCCACGGCCTCGGCGTGGCTGGACGGCGTGTCCCGGCCCACCCTGGACGTCACCGTCCCGCAGATCGGCGCCCCCGCCGCCTGGGCCGCCGGGTTCACCGGGGCCGGCGTCGCGGTCGGCGTGCTGGACACCGGTGTCGACGCCGGCCACCCCGACCTGGCCGGCCGCGTGGTCGAGCAGGCCGACTTCACCGGCACCGGCACGGCCGACCAGGTGGGCCACGGCACGCACGTCGCCGGGATCATCGCGGGGGACGGCGCGGCCTCCGGCGGGCGCTACCGGGGTGTCGCCCCGGCCGCGACCCTGGTCAGCGGCAAGGTGTGCACGGCGATCGGCTGCCCGGACTCGGCGGTGATCGCGGGCATGGAGTGGATCGCGCCGCGCGCGCCCGTGGTGAACATGAGCCTCGGCGGCGGCTACAGCGACGGCAACGACCCGGTCTCCCGCGCGCTCAACGAGCTGACCGCCCGCCACGGCACCCTGTTCGTGGTCGCCGCCGGCAACGACCGCGCCCTCGGC
Source organism: Saccharothrix syringae (assembly GCF_009498035.1). NCBI lineage: Bacteria > Bacillati > Actinomycetota > Actinomycetes > Pseudonocardiales > Pseudonocardiaceae > Saccharothrix > Saccharothrix syringae. The sequence goes on along the minus strand of NZ_CP034550.1, from coordinate 7,391,978 downwards.
CAGCCCGACCCGCTGGCCTCGGTGACCTCGCCCGCCGCGGCCGACGCCGCGCTCGCCGTGGGCAGCACCGACCGGGACGGCGGCACCAGCCCGTTCTCCCCGCGCCAGCCGCGCCGGGGCGACCTCGCGGTCAAGCCCGACGTCGCCGCGCCCGGCGCCGACGTGGTCTCGGCCCGCGTGCCCGGCACGCCGGCGGGCGACACCGCGCCGGTGGACGAGCACTACGCGTCGCTGTCCGGCACGTCGATGGCCGCACCGCACGTGGCCGGCACCGCCGCCCTGCTGCGGCAGCGGCACCCCGGCTGGTCGGCCGACCGGCTCAAGCCGCTGCTGGTCAGCACCGCGCGGCCGACGGCCGACGTGTTCGAGCAGGGCGCCGGCCGGGTCGACGCGGCACGCGCGGTCGCGCAGGACGTCAGCGCGTCCGGCGGCGTCGGCTTCGGGGCGCTGCGCTGGCCGCACGACGCCCCGGTCGAGCGCACCGTGACCTACCGCAACGACGGCGCGGCGCCCGTGACGCTCGCCCTGACCACCGACTCGCCGCGGTTCACCGCCTCCGCGCCGAGCGTGCACGTGCCCGCGGGCGGCACTGCGTCGGTGACCGTGCGCCTCGACCCGGCGGGCGCGTCGGGCCGGCTGGGCGCGCGGCTGACCGGCGAGGCGCCGGGCGTGGTCGTGCGCACGGCGCTGACCGCGGTGCTCGAAGCCGAGACCCACGACCTGCGGGTCACGCTGCGCGGCCGCACCGGCACGTCGGCGTCGACCGTGGTCAAGGCCGTGGACAACGCCACCGGCGCGGCCTACGGCATCCGCGTGGTCGACGGCGTCGGCACGGTCCGCCTGCCCAAGGGCCGCTACGACGTCAACGCCGTCGAGCAGTCCGACCGCAACGACGTGACCGTGCTCGCCAAGACCGGCGTCACCGTGGACCGGGCCACCACCGTCGCGCTCGACGCGACCGCGGGCACCCCGGTCACCACCACCGTCGACCAGCCCGGCGCGCGGCTCGTCGTCAGCGAGCTGCTGCTGGTCTCCGGCACGGCCGGGCGCACCTCCGGCCTGGGCTGGTTCGCCCGGCCCGGCCAGCGCGTGCACCTGGTCGCCACCCCCGGCAAGGTCACCGACCACGTGTTCTCGCTGTCCTACCGGGTCGAGCTGACCGCTCCGGACGCCGAGTACCACCTGGCGTTCCTGTCCCGGGGCGCCATCCCGGACGGCCGGTTCACCGCGCACGACCGCGACCTGGCCCGGGTGGACGCCCGGTACCACGCGCAGGGCGCGCCCGCGGAGAGCCTGCGGCTGGACTACGCCTACCTCGACGACCCCGGCGCCAACAGCGGCATCCAGGAGGCGCGGGAGCACGAGATCCCCAGCCGCCGCACCGAGTTCTACACCGCCGCGCCGGGCGTGCGGTGGATGCACCTGACCGCGGTGTTCCCGCCGGGCGTGGAGGACGCGGAGAACCTGGCGACCTACCGCACCTACCGGCCGGGCCGCTACGAGACCCACTGGAACAGCGCGCCGCTGGGCCCGGCGTTCGGCGAGGCGGAGCTGGGCTTCGGCGTGCGGCGCGACGGCGGGGTGATGTCGGTGAACCTGACGCTGCTCTCCGGCGGCGACCCCGACCACTTCACCATGCCCCCGTACGGCATGACCGGCACCACCGAGCTGCTGCGCGACGGCCGCTCGCTGGGCGTGAGCGAGCTGCCCGGCGCGGGGCTGTTCGAGGTGCCCGAGGAGCCCGGCACCTACACGCTGCGGTCGACCGCGCGGCGGTCCGTGCCGTGGTCGGTGATCGGCACGGCGGCGGACGTGACGTGGACGTTCCGCGAGTCCGGCGGCCCGGCGCCGCTGCTGCTGGTGCGGGCCGCGGCGGACGTCGACGAGCAGGGCCGCGCGCCGGCCGGCCGGGTGTTCCCGGTGCGGCTGGTGGCCCGGCACCAGCCCGGGGCGCCCGCGGCCCGCGTGGTGGCGTTGCGGGTCGAGTCGTCGTCCGACGACGGGGTCACGTGGCGCACCGCGCCGACCGCCCTCACCCCGGCGGGCACCGGCGTGGCGCTGGTGACCCACCCGGCCGCGCCCGGCTTCACGTCGCTGCGGATCACCGCCCGCGACGCCGACGGGAACTCGGTGACCCAGACCGTGGTCCGGGCCTACCAGACGCGCTGAACCGACGCCCTGTCACATCCGCGCGCCCCGCGACGATCAGGAAGGTGGTGCAAGCCCGGACAGGAGAGGTCGACATCCCGTGAACCAACCCAGCGCGGACGTGCGCGAGACCGGCAGCGGCCGCCCGCCGGCGGTCGCCGATGTCGACCGGATCGCCGCGAACCCCGACCCCGTCGTCCGCAACCTCCAGATCACCCACTGCTACGCCGAGCTGTCCCGGGCGCTGGCCGCCCGCACCGGAGGTGCCGCCAACTGGTGCACCTTCGCGGTGTGGGCGTCCAAGCAGGTCGGCCAGACCATCCGGCAGGAGGACCTGGCCCGCGCGCTGGAGCGGCTGCTGGCCGGCTCGCCCGAGGTGGCGGCCGGGGTCGACCTGGTGGTGCGCGGGCTGCGGCGGGCCGTGCCCGGGCGCGCGGTGGCCGACGCCGAGGGGCTGGTGCGCCGGGTCGTGGTGGCGACCGCGCGGCTCGACGCGGTCGGCGACGCGGCGGCCCGGGGCAACCGGAAGGTCTTCGAGGAGATCGCCCGCGAGTTCGCCCGGTTCCTCGCCGAGTTCCCGGGGCGCGAGTTCCCCGGTTCCGGTTCCAGCTCCGGTTCCGGCTCCGGTTCCGGCTCCGGCGACGGAGTCGGCGAGGACCGGCGGGTCGCGGAGTTCTGCGAGGCGCTGCGGCCCGGCGAGCCGCCCGAGGGGCAGCGCTACCTGCGCTACGCGTTCGCCCGCTACCACCGGGCGATGGTCACCGACGACCCCAAGCAGCGCGCCGAGCTGCTGCTGCTGGCCAACATCGAGGTCGGCCTGCACGAGCAGACCCGGTTGCAGCCGGAGATCACCGCCGCGCTGGAGGGCCCGGTGGTCGACCCGCGCGAGCTGGAGCGCCGCCTGCTCGACCTGGTCCTGCCGGACAACCGGGTGCTCAGGTGGCTGCGCCTGGCGCTGCTGACCGTGCTCGGCAGGCGGACCCCGGTGCGCCTGGCGGGCGAGCAGCTGGCCGACCACGTCCGGGCGCTGGCCCGGCGCGTGGTCACCGAGCACCTGATGACGCTGGCGCTGCCCGGCGGCGAGGTGCTCGACCTGGGCGAGGACCTGCCCGCCCGGTTCCCGCCGCTGCTGGCCCAGCTCGTCAACCCCGAGCTGCTGGCGCTGCTGGCGACCGTCGACCCGACGAAGGACAGCCTGCTCGACACCGCCGCGCGGGACTGGTCGGACCTGCCCGACCGGATGCACTACATCGCCGACATGTTCCGCTGCCACGCGCAGCGCGCGGACCTGTTCGACCCGCCGTTCACGGACGAGCAGGTCGAGCAGCTGACCAGCGGGCGTCGCCCGTCCGGTCGCCTCTGACCTGGGCCCGTCGGACCAGGCGGACCACCCGGCCGCGCCGTCCCCACCACCCGGGAGCGGCGCGGTCGCTTTCTTCACCGGTCGGGAAGCCCCGTTGTCCAGCAAATGGGCACCGGACGCGGTACTTTACCGGTGAAGCCTCGCGCCGGGCGAATTTTCGCAATTTCACGGTAATTCTTTCGAAACATTCCGATAATTGTTGACAACTCTGCGCAGTCGGACGAACACTCATCGGCGTCAACAAGCCCATCGGCTCGGCCACCCGCTGCCTGGCTTCGCCGGCCTCAACGAGGAGGAAGCATGGACTCGGAAGACGTCCCCGCCCGCCCGATCAACCGCAGGCTGTTCCTCGGCGGCGCGGGCACCCTGGCGCTGACGTCCGCCTTGGCGCTGCCCGGTACCGCCAACGCCGAGACGATCAACACGAACCGGACCGGAACCCACGGCGGGTACTACTACTCGTTCTGGACCGACAGCCAGGGCACCGTCTCGATGACGCTGAACAACGGTGGCAACTACAGCACCTCCTGGCGCAACACCGGCAACTTCGTCGCGGGCAAGGGCTGGAGCAACGGCAGTCGGCGGACGGTGAACTACTCGGGCAGCTTCAACCCGTCCGGCAACGCCTACCTGACCCTGTACGGGTGGACGTCGAACCCGCTCGTCGAGTACTACATCGTCGACAGCTGGGGCTCCTGGCGGCCGACCGGGACGTACAAGGGCACGGTCACCAGCGACGGCGGCACCTACGACGTGTACCAGACGATGCGGTACAACGCGCCGTCCGTCGAGGGCACCAAGACCTTCCCCCAGTTCTGGAGCGTCCGGCAGCAGAAGCGGGTCGGCGGCAGCATCACCACGGGCAACCACTTCGACGCGTGGGCCCGGTACAACATGCGGCTGGGCAGCTTCAACTACTACATGATCATGGCCACCGAGGGCTACCAGAGCAGCGGCAGCTCCAACGTCACGGTGAGCTGAGCGGGCCGCTCGGGGAACGGCGGGCCGTTCACGCGCCGCGGTGCGACGACTTCGGGTCGTCGCACCGCGGCGCTGCTTTAAGGCCACCGTAATCCCGGCACCCACCCTGGTCCGCGGCGCCGCGGCGCGGACCGCGGGCAGGAGGGTGGGAGTGCGATGGCGAGGACGACGTGGGTGGCGCTGCTCGGGTGCGCGGTGGTGCTGGGCGGGGCGGTGACGCCCGCGCGGGCGGCGGTCGACGTCCGGCTGGTGGAGCGGGTGAGCGCGTCCGACCTGCTCGACAAGTCCGTGACGGCCCGGTGCCCCGGGGGCACGAAGCTGCACTCGGCGGGCGCCGGGGTCGACGACCGGTCGGGGCGCGTGGCGGTCGAGGCCGTCCGGCCACTGGCGGACCTGTCCGGGGTCGTGGTGAGCGCCGCCGTGCGCGGGCGGACCGCCACCCCGTGGGCGGTGACCGCCCGCGCCCTGTGCGCCGCGGGCTCGCCGGTGCTCTCGGGCGGCGTCCGGTTCCGGGCGGAGCTGGTCGACCTCGACGAGGACTCGGCCGCCTGCCCGGTGGCCGGCGGGCTGACCGGCGTGGGCGGCGAGGTCGTCGGCGGGGCGGCGCTGTTCGGGCTGGTGCCCGACGCCGGCCTGGCCGCGGCCACCGCGAGGGCGTCCGGGCCGACCGACGCGGACTGGGACGTGGACGCGTGGGCGATCTGCGACGCCGCGCTGGTCGGGGACCTGGTGCGGGTCGAGGTCGGCACGGGGGCGCTGTCCGGCGCGTACCTCCAGTCGGTCACCGCGACGTGCGCCGAGGGGGACGAGCTGGTCGGGGGTGGCGGGTCGGCGTTCGGCAACACCCCCGACGCCGACGCGGTCCTGGTGGGGCTCGAACCGGACCCGGTGACCGACTCGGTGACGGCCACCGGGGTGAAGGGGGCCAGCCCGTGGGGCATGAAGGCTTACGCGATCTGCCTCACCGGGGTGTGAGGGGGTGCTGTTCGCCGGGTGCCGGCCCTGTCATCTCCCGGTGCCGGGGAACGGGCCGGGCTCCACGTCGATCTCGCGCATCCGCGCCACGTAGGCCCGGTAGCGGCGGCGCGCCTCGCCGTGGCTGCCCGCCGCGGTCAGGGCGCGGACGAGCGCGAGGTGCGCGGTCTCGTCGTAGCGGTCGCGCTCCAGCACGCGCAGGCAGTACCGGCTGCTCGCCACGTGGTCACCGCCCGCGGCGGCGTGCCCGGCCAGCGCCGAGGCGACCTGGAGGTAGGTCAGCCGGGCGTCCTCGCGCAGCTCGGCCGCCCAGTCGGCGTAGGGCTCCTCCTCCAGGAAGTCACCGCTGTAGGCGGTCTCCGCGGCGGCGAGCAGCGCCGGCGACCCGCCCGCCAGCCCGGCCCTGGCCCCGTCGAGGAACCGCAGCACGTCCACGTCCACCGCGGTCGGGTCCAGGCGCACCTGGTCGGCGTCGGCGACGATGCCGTGCCGGTCGCTCCGGTCGGGGTCGAGCACCAGGCGCGCGGTGGACAGCGCCACCGACAGCCGGTTGGCCACCCGCTCCGGCGGCTCACCCGGCCACAGCAGCGCCATCAGCGCCTCGCGGGCCGTGGGCCGCCCCCGGCGCGCGACCAGGATCTTGACCAGGTCGCGCGCCTTGCGCGACTGCCACGCCGTGGCCGGCACCGCCGCGCCGCGGCGCAGCACCCGGAACCCGCCGAGGGTCCGGATCGACACCGCGGGCCCGGTCGACCGGCCGCAGGTCTCGGCGACCGCCGCCGCCTCCGCGACCAGCCCGCGCGCCCCGACCCGGGCGGCGTCCCGGCCCGCCGCGGTGGCCACCGCCAGCCCGTCCGCGCCGCCCAGCACCCGCGCCCTGGCGATCGACACCTCGACGCCGCCGATCGGGTTGCCGATCCCGGCCCACGCCGCGGCGGCCCGGTCCAGCAGCGACAGCGCCTCGTCGCGCCCGGGGCACGCGCGGCCGAGCAGTTCCAGGGCCGCGGCGACGGCGGCCCGGTCGCCGCGGCGGGCCGCCACCTCCCGGGCCTGCCCCGCGTGGACGGCCGCCTCCTCGGGGTCGCCCCCGGCCAGCGCCAGGCGGGCGGCGGCCAGCAGCGCCGCCGGGTGGCCCGGACCGCGCGCCAACGCGCGGCGCACGAGGTCGTGCGCGGCCTCGGGCCGCTCGTCGGCCAGCACCCGGGCGAGCCCGGCCAGCGCGGGCACCAGCTGCGGCACCGCGTCGTTCTCCTCGGCCAGCCGCACCGCCTCGGCGAAGGCGTGCCGGGCGGGCACCGGTTCGCCGCGCAGCCGGTGGACCTCGCCCAGCGACTCCAGCACCAGGCTCGCCAGCCGGGACCCCGTCTCGGCGTAGACCTGTCGTGCCGCGGCCAGGTCGGCCGCGGCCTCGTCCAGCCGGCCCAGGCCGAGCCAGGCCGCGCCCCGGTTGTTCAGCGCCAGCGCCCGGTAGCCGGTGAACCCGGTGAGGTCGGCCAGCCGCAGCGCGGTCTCCAGCTCGGCCAGCGCCTCCCGGTGGTCCGCCTCGTGCACGAGGTGCGCGGACCGGTTGACCCGGATCCTGATCTCCGCCAGCACGTCGCCGGCCAGCCGCGCGTGCGCCAGCGCCCGCGCGCAGTGGTCGGCGATCGCCGCGCGGTCGCCCTCCGCCTCGGCGACCATGGCCAGCACGGTGTGCGCGGTCGCCAGCGCCGCGTCGTCACCGGACTCCTCGGCCAGGGCGGTGGCGGTGGCGAGGGCGGTCCGGCTCGCCGCGATGTCGCCGCGCGCCCAGTGCGCGCTCGCCGCGAAGGCGTGCAGGCGGGCCTCGGCCGCGGGGTCCTCGCCCGTGGTCGCGCACTCCCGGCACGCGGCCAGCGCGCGGTCCGGCGCACCGCTGAAGTAATGCATGGCGGCGATGCGGGCGGCCAGGGCGGCGGGGGTGCGGGTGCCCGGCGGGGTCGCGCGGCGCAGGCAGGCCAGGGCCCGGCCCCACTCGCCGCGGACCTGGTGCGCCACGCCGGCCAACTGCCAGGTGGCCGGGGTGCGCTGCTCGGGCGGTATGCCGGCGACGGCGGTGATCACGGTGTCCGCGCCGCCCCGTTGCAGCAGCTCCTCGCCCCGGGCGGCCAGCAGGGCGCCGACCGCCCGGTGGTCGGTCAGCGCGGTGACGGCCTCCGCGAGGTGACCGCGGTCGGCCAGCCACGCGGCGGCGGCCGTGCCGAGCCGGTGCCGCTCGGCGGCGCCCAGCGGGGCGCGGCTGGTGATGAACGCGCGAGCCAGCGGGATCAGGGCGAGCCGGCCCGGGTGTGCGACCAGGCGTTCGACGAACAGGCCGCGGGTCGCCAGGTCGGCCAGCACCCCGGCGGCGTCGGTGAAGCCCAGGGCGGTCATCAGGTCGGCGTCGAAGCGGTCGAACAGCGCCGCGGCGGACAGGAGGTTCCGCACCGGGGGTGGTTCGCGGTCGAAGACCTCGTGGGCCAGGTAGTCGTACAAGGCGTGGTCGTAGGGGGCGCTGGGGGAGGGGGCGTGGGGGGAGGGGGCGTGGGGTGGCGCTTGGTTGTGGCCTGGCGGTGGGGGGAGGGGGTTGTGGGGCGGTGGGGTGGGTGGCGCGGGGTGCGGTGTGTGGGTGTGGGGCGGTGGGGTGGGTGATGCGGGGTGTGGCGTGTGGTTGTGGGGCGGTGGGGTGGGTGGCGCGGAGTGCGGCGTGTGGGTGTGGGGCGGGGTGTGGTCGTGCGGCGGCGGGCAGCCGTGCGCGGGGTCCCGGCCCAGCGCCTCGGCGGCCATCCGCACCGCCACCGGCCAGCCGCCGGTCAGGCGGTGGACCTCCGCGGCGGCACCGTCGGGCACCAGCTCCCGGGTCTCGCGCGCGGTGAACGCCAGGTGGGCGGCGGAGACCTCCACCGGCCCGCCCGGCCCGGCCGGGCGCCGCACCGGGAACGGTGGCGGTTCGCGGCTCGACAGCACCACGCGCAGGGCCGGGGGAGCGTGCAGGCACACGGCCTCCAGCAGGGCGCACGCCCGGTCGTCGCGGCCGACGACGTGCAGGTCGTCCAGCACCAACAGCAGTTCCCGGCGCCCGGCGGCGGCCTCGGCGACCGCGTCGCACAGGGAGGCGGCCAGGGCGCGTGCCCGGTCGGTCCGCCCGGCCTCGCCCGCGGCCTCGTCGTCGGCCAGCACGTCGGGCGGCCGGAACCGGAGCGAGGGCAGCACCGCGCGCAGGGCGCCGGCCAGGTGGTCGAGCAGCCGCCGGGCGGAGCGGTCCTGCTCGGTCAGGGTGTGCCAGGCGACCGCGGCCCGCCCGGTCCACCCGGCGAGCAGCGTGGTCTTGCCGTACCCGGCGGGCGCCACCACCGTCGTGACCCGGTTCGAGCGCGCCGCGACCAGCAGGTGGTCCAGGCGTGGCCGCGCGACGGTGCCGGTGGACCGGGACGTCCTCACACGTTCCCGATCCCGCACCGCGCCGGTGCGTACCGCGTCGCGGGCGGATTCACCCGATGTGGTCAGCCGACCGGGCGCTTTATGCCGGCGTTAAGGCCACCCGAAGGGCCGTGACGACCGTGGTGCGCGACCGATCCTCCACCACGTCCGAAAGGTGGGACACGATGAAGAAGGCACACCGCGCGGTGGTGCTGCTGCTGGTCGCGGCACTGGCACCGCTGGTGGCCGCGCCGCTCGCCCGGGCCGAGGACCCGTGCGCCGACCGCGCGCCGACCGAGCTGGACCGGCGCGGCGACTGGCGCTGCGTCGGCCTCGCCACCTACGCCGACCCCGAGGCCGAGCCCCGGGACGGTGGGCTCACCGACGAGCAGGCCCGGCGCCTCGACGTGACCAGGCCGGCGAGCTGGGAGCTGGGGGTCGCGGTCTCCCCGGACGGCCGGCTGTACCGGCAGACCGCGCCGTCGCCGACCGGGCCGGACCAGGTGCGCCCGGTCAACCCGACCCCGCCGGACGCCGACCCCGAGGGCGAACCGCAGCCGACCGGCACGGGGCAGTCGGCGGGCACGGGGCAGTTGGCGGGCACGGGGCAGGTCGGCGAGGTCGGGACCCGGACGGTGTTCGGCCCGGACGACCGCGTGCTGCGGCTGTCGACCACGAACTACCCGTGGCGGGTGATGGGCTCGGTCTCGGCGCCCGGCTCCACCACGTCGAACTGCTCGGGCTCGCTCATCGGGCCGCGCCACTTCCTCACCGCCGGCCACTGCATCCACGTGGGCGGCACCGGCGCGGACGCGGGCTGGTACCCCGACCGCGAGGTCGCGCCGGGCCAGCGCGGCATCGGCACCTACCCCAACGGCCTCAAGGACCACTCCTGGTACTTCAGCGTGGTCGGCTGGTTCGACCACGCCGACCCGGCCTACGACTACGGGATGATCGTGCTCCAGGACCTGCCGTCCACCGCGGGCCTGGGCTGGCTGGGGTGGCGCTCCAGCGGGCACTGGGGCGGGCACTGGACGTTCGGCTACCCGGGCTGGTCGCACGCGTGCGCCGCGTCCCCCTCGCCGGGCGGCCTGTGCGACAACTACCTCTACGGCGACGACAACTCGACGCAACTGGTGCTGGCCAAGCAGATCAAGACCCACGCCGACGCCCAGACCGGTCAGAGCGGGTCGCCGATCTACCAGTACAACGGCGGCGACCGGCGGGTGATCGCGGTCCTCGCCTACCACGGCAACTGGGGCACCAGGGTGACCGGCGCCCGGTCCGACAACTTCTGCGCCTGGATCCACGCCTTCCCCAGCGCCTTCAACGACCACCCCTGCGAGTGAGGGGGAGCCGGGGGCCTCGCGGCCCCCGGCGTCGTAGTCGGGGGAGAGGTCGGGTTCGCGCGGCGGTGCCCCGGACGTCACCACACCTGACCCGACGAACATCTGCGCTGGTCAGAGTGGTGTGACCAGATTCGGTGCCACCCGACTATGAATGATCATACGACATGGTGCATACTTTCCGACGTGTCCAAGGTGCTTACTTCCCTCCCCGCCGGCGAACGCGTCGGCATCGCCTTCTCCGGGGGCCTCGACACCTCGGTGGCGGTGGCCTGGATGCGCGAGAAGGGCGCGGTGCCGTGCACCTACACGGCCGACATCGGCCAGTACGACGAGCCCGACATCGCCTCGGTCCCCGGCCGCGCCCACACCTACGGCGCGGAGATCGCCCGCCTGGTCGACTGCCGGGCGGCGCTGGTCGAGGAAGGGCTCGCCGCACTGGCCTGCGGCGCCTTCCACATCCGGTCCGGCGGTCGCGCGTACTTCAACACCACCCCGCTCGGGCGGGCCGTCACCGGCACCATGCTGGTCCGCGCCATGCTCGACGACGACGTGCAGATCTGGGGCGACGGCTCCACCTACAAGGGCAACGACATCGAGCGGTTCTACCGCTACGGCCTGCTGGCCAACCCCTCGCTGCGGATCTACAAGCCGTGGCTGGACGCGGACTTCGTGCGCGAGCTCGGCGGTCGCAAGGAGATGTCCGAGTGGCTGCTGGCCCGCGACCTCCCCTACCGCGCCAGCACGGAGAAGGCGTACTCCACCGACGCCAACATCTGGGGCGCCACGCACGAGGCCAAGGCGCTGGAGCACCTGGACGCGGGCATCGAGCTGGTCGAGCCGATCATGGGCGTGCGGTTCTGGGACCCCGCCGTGGAGATCCCCACCGAGGACGTCTCGATCTGCTTCGAGCAGGGCCGGCCGGTCACCATCAACGGCAAGGAGTTCGGCTCGCCGGTCGACCTCGTGCTGGAGGCCAACGCCATCGGCGGCCGGCACGGGCTGGGCATGTCCGACCAGATCGAGAACCGGGTCATCGAGGCCAAGAGCCGCGGCATCTACGAGGCGCCGGGCATGGCGCTGCTGCACATCGCCTACGAGCGGCTGGTCAACGCCATCCACAACGAGGACACCCTGGCCGCCTACCACAACGAGGGCCGCAAGCTGGGCCGGCTGCTCTACGAGGGCCGCTGGCTGGACCCGCAGGCGCTGATGATCCGCGAGGCGCTGCAGCGCTGGGTCGGCACGGCGATCAGCGGCGAGGTGACGCTGCGCCTGCGGCGCGGTGAGGACTACTCGATCCTGGACACCACCGGCTCCGCGTTCAGCTACCACCCGGACAAGCTGTCCATGGAGCGCACCGAGGACTCCGCGTTCGGCCCGGTCGACCGCATCGGCCAGCTGACCATGCGCAACCTCGACATCGCCGACTCCCGCGCCAAGCTGGAGCAGTACGCCGGGCTCGGCCTGGTCGGCAGCAGGCACTCGTCGCTGATCAGCGCGGCCCGGGTGGCCCCGACCAAGCTGATCGGCTCGATGCCCGAGGGCGGCGCCGAGGCCATCGCCTCCCGCGGCCGCGCCGTGGACGACGAACTGCTCGACCACGCCGCCCTGGAGGCGGGCAACGACTGACCCGGTGGTCCGGGGGCGGTGCTCCGCCCCCGGACCCGCGCGGGTCTACAGCGCCTGGGCGAGGTTGTAGAGGTTCTGGGCGTCCGCGCCGAAGTACGGGCCGAACATCCAGGTCGGGATCAGGTTGATCTTGTAGCTGTTCACCGAGGTGAGCGTGCCGGTGCCGGTCGCCTCGGAGAACGCCCGGAACCAGGGACCGCCGCTGGCGCCGCCGGTCATGTTGCACGTCATGCCGATGCCGGTGCTGAGGAAGGCGTTGAACGTCCGCCCGCTGCAGTAGATCAGCTTGGTGCCGTCGTACGGCGAGGCGGCGGGGTAGCCGAAGGCGTACATGTTGTCCGCGCGCGGCTGGTTGAACGCGATGCCCTGCGCCCCGACCACGTCGGTCAGGGACTGGCCGTTGAGCTGCGAGACGACGATGGCGCCGACGTCGAAGTTGATGTCCTCGGTCGCCTCCCACTGCGGGGTGGACTTCGTGGCGCGGGCGCTCCACGTGCCGTACGGGGCGTTGCCGTTGTCGTAGGCCGGGACGAAGACCACGTTCGTGTGGTACGCGCCGTCGAGCTTGACGCAGTGGCCGGCCGTGATCACCGTGCTCTTGTTGGTGCTGGTGACGGCGTTGCCGCTGCACGAGGCGTTGCGGCCCTGGTAGGTGAAGAACACGCGGCCCGCGGTCGTCACGACCGCGCCGCCGCCGGTCCACGCGCTGCCGCCGTTGGGGAAGGCCAGCGGTGCCACGGTCGCGGGCTCGCCGGTCGGGACGGTGGCGCGCACCCGCCACGGGCTGACGGTGGGCGCGTCGAGCGGGACGGCGGAGCGCATCCGGTCGGGGGTCCAGTAGGTCTCCGGCGCGGACTGGGCGGCCGGTGCGGACTGCGCGGCCGGTGCGGCGACGAGCGACAGCGCGAGCGCGCTCGCCAGGGTGACCAGTTTCCTCGCGGTACGGTTCATGATCTTCCACCTCTCGTGGGTCGATCAACGGCAGGGGACCGTGGAGTGGAAGTTACTCAGCGGAACCCGCGACCGTTTCCGGCAAACGGGTGGGAAACCGGCTGCCACCGCGTTGCCCCGAACGCGGTCTTGCCGTCGCGGCGGCGGCGCGGCACCGTGGCGGGGTGGTGCTGCTCCGGCTCGGCGTGGTGGTGGCGGCCGTCGCGGCCGCGGTGCTCGGCCCCGGACCGACGGCGGTGGCCGCCGACCGGGCGAACGCCGCCGGCCCGGCCGGCACCGCCGGCCGGGTCACCGCCGCCAACCAGTGGGCCTGCGCGTTCTACCTGGCCTCGCAGGGCTACTCCGGCCTGCTGGTGGACATCGGCTGCGCCTCGGGCGCGGGCGGCGACGCGGTGATCTGCCGGGGCACGCTCCGGATCGCCGGTGTGCCCGCGGCGATCGCCGAGGAGGGCTGCCGGAAGGCGGCCGAGACCTGATCCCGGTCAGCTCCTGCCGCTGCCGCTGACGAGGGGGGTCCAGGCGCGCGGGTCGTCGGGGTCGTCCGGGGCCGTCCGGCAGATCACGTAGTGCCGGGGCGTGAGGGCCGTGTGGTGGTCGGCCAGGGCGTCCATGCAGCGGGCGTGGGCCTCCTCCGGGGTGCGGACCGCGTCGGTCGCCGTCAGGTGGGCGACCAGGGGCCGGCCGCCCAGGGACGGGAAGAGCCGGGTCACCGCGGGCGCCAGCGCCTGGTCCAGCAACCGCCGCACCTCGGCGGGGTCGACCCAGCAGGAGTCGACCAGGACCCAGTCCGGGGGACGGGCGATCGGCTCCAGCGCGATGGCCTCCCGGACGCGACCGGCGTCCAGGTCGGCCCGGGAGGCGGCCACCAGCAGGCGTTCGACCGCGGTCAGCAACGCCTCCATGTCGGCCCGGGGCACCAGGCCGGTGTCGGAGCTCCACAGGTCCAGCACCAGTCGGCCGTCGACCTGGTTGAGGCCGAAGCGGACCGGGGTGCCGTTGCGGTGCACCGGGCGCCAGCGCAGCTCGGTCCGCCCCAGCGCGGCCTCGACCTCCTCGGGCCGGAAGCCGACGCCCGCGGTGACACCGGACCAGGACTCGGGGACGAGGCTGTTGAACAGCGGGTCGTAGTTGAACCGCAGGCCCCGTTCGCGCTCGATCACCGCGTCCTCGGCCGCCCGCCGGGCCGCGTCGTAGCGGGCGTGCCTGCTGGCCTCCAGCACGGCGGTCCAGGTGTGCTTGACGAGCGCGTCGAAGCTGCCCTCGCCGACCTCGACGGTGGCGATGCAGCCCTGCGCCAGGGAACCGACGTAGTTCACCAGGTGGCGCTCGAAGCGGTTGCCCGACAGCAGGGGCAGCACCAGTTCGCGGTACCCGGTGCGGTGGGCGAGCACGGCGCAGACGGCGGCCAGGACGATGCTGGACCGGCTGGCCCTGGTGCGGGCCGCCACCCGCCGCACCGCCATGGCGGCGGCCACGGACGACAGCTCCACCGCCAGCGACTCGCCGCTGGCCCGCCCGCCCGGCAGGGCGTAGAGGACCCGCGGTATCCGCCACGACTGCTCCAGCACGTAGTCCAACGACGCCTCGGCACGTCGCCGCTCGACGGACCGGGCCTCCAGCTCCGCCTGGTCCAGCGGGTGGTGGCGGGGCTCTCCCACCTGCCGCAGCGAGGGGTTGCCGACCAGCTCGGCGAACTCGCGCCGGACGACCTCGATCGCACCGTGGTCCACCGCCAGGTGCGAGAACCCGGCGGCGCAGGCGACGACCCGGTCGCCCTCGTCGGGCGCGGTGGCCACGGCCACCCGCACCTCGGGCCGCCGCGGGCCGGGCGGCGGTTCGCGCAGCACCCGGACCAGCGCGTCGGCCACCGCGGTGCCGTCGCGCGGCCCCCACCGGCCCGCGCCGAGGGAGAACACCTCCAGCGCGAGCACGCCGGACGCCGCGACGCGCTGGCGCGGGCGCTCACCGCCCGAGTAGCTGGTGCGCAGGGCCTCGTGCCGGGCCACCAGCACGGCGACCGCCGCGGCCACGTCGTCGACGGACGCGCCGTCGGGCACCGGCAGCGGGACGGCCAGCACGGCGTAGAAGTGGTCGGGGGTCCGGTCCAGCCACCGGAAGATGTTGAGCTGGCCGAGGGTGAGCGGTCCCTCGCCCTGGCGCCGCCCGGTGAACGCGACCGGGACCGGCGGCAGCGGGGTCAGCTGCACCCGCCGCCTGCGGTGCGGACCGGTGCCGGTGCTCACCGGACCAGCTCCCGCAGCGCGTCGACCCAGCGGTCGCCGTCGTGGAGCCGTCGTTCGCCCGCGGGCCAGTCCTCGGTCCGCACGGCGCCGAAGACGTCCACGGCACCGGGGTAGGGCCGCGGTCGCCAACTGCGCACGCCGTCCCGGTTGGCCCGCCACACCCGCAGCGAGCGCGCCACGAACCCGGGTGTCGCGTCCTCCGGCACCAGGTCGCGCGCCTTCCAGTCGGCCAGGGTGCCGGGCAGGTCCAACTCCCGCGGCTCCTCCGCCCACAGGCCGACCGGCTCGACCAGGTCCGCGTCGATCACCGCCAGCAGCGGCACCTCGGCGCCCTCCTCGACGAGCCGGGCGGCCATCTCGTGGGCGATCGCCGCGCCGGCCGCGCAGCCGCCGAGGAGGTAGGGGCCGGTGGGGTGCTCCGCGCGGATCGCGTCGAGGTAGGCCCGTGCCATCGCGGGCAGCGCGGGCAGGGGGTCTTCCTCGTCGTACAGGCCGACCG
The DNA here is from genome assembly GCF_009498035.1 of Saccharothrix syringae. Classification (NCBI taxonomy): domain Bacteria; kingdom Bacillati; phylum Actinomycetota; class Actinomycetes; order Pseudonocardiales; family Pseudonocardiaceae; genus Saccharothrix; species Saccharothrix syringae. The sequence goes on along the minus strand of NZ_CP034550.1, from coordinate 7,376,423 downwards.
CCTGGAGGGCGTAGACGGTGTGCTCCTCGCCCAGTTCCTGGGCCAGCGGGCAGTACGCGCCGACCCGCCCGTCGGCCGGGTGGACCAGGAACAGCGGTGGCCGGGTGCCGTCGCCGCGCTGGACCGGGACGAGCGGACCGGTCAGCCGCTCGTTCTGCGCGCGCAGGCGACCGGCCAGGCCCGCCACGGTCGGGTGCTCGGTCAGCACGTTCAGCGGGAGCTGGACGCCGAACTCCTCCAGCACCGCGTTGATCACCCGGGCGGCGTCGAGGGAGTTGCCGCCCACGCCGAAGAAGTTCTCCCGGATGCCGACGCCGAAGCCCAGCACCTCCTGCCACTGCCGGGCCAGCCACAGCTCCACCGGGTCCCTCGGGCGGGAGTAGCCGGTGTCGGTCAGGTCGACGGTCGGGTTCATCGCGGGGTCGCACCGTCCTCGGGGTTGGGAGCCAGACGCCAGCGCTGCACCTTCCCGGCCGCCGACCGGGGCACCTGGTCGACGAACGTGAAGTGCTTGGGGATCTTGTAGCCGGCCAGCCGCCGCCCGCAGTGCGCGGCCAGCTCGGCGCGGCGGACGGTCGCGTCGGGGCGCAGCACCACGTGCGCGCCGACCACCGACCCGAGCGTCCGGTGCGGCACGGCCAGGGCCACCGCGTCGGCCACCGCCGGGTGGGCCAGCAGCGCCGCCTCCACCTCGTCCGGGTCGACCTTCTCCCCGCCCACGTTGATGGTGCCGTGGTCGCGGGGTTGCAGGTGGAGGTAGCCGTCGGGGTCGAGCCGGCCGCGGTCGCCCACCGTGGCGAACCCGTCCGGGGTGGTGCGCACCACCAGGCCGTCGAGGTAGTCGGAGCGGCCGACCCGCTGCGGGGTCCGCATGAACACGGTGCCGGTGGTGCCCGGCGGGACCGGCGCGCCGTCGTCGTCCAGAATCCTGATCTGGGTCAGGAAACCGCGCCCGACCGTGCCGGGGCGGGCCAGCCACTCGTCGCCGCGGACCAGCGTCACGCCGATGCCCTCGGTCGCGCCGTACAGCTCGAAGACCCGGTGCGGGCCGAGCAGGTCGAGCCACCCGCGCTTGGTGGCCGGGTCGCAGCGCGCGGCGGTGTGCAGCATCCCGCGCAGGCTGTCGAAGCTCCCGGGCGCGGGGTTCGCGGCCAGGATCTCGCGCATGTGCGTCGGGGTGAGCTGCACCCACTCGACGCCGTGCCCGGCGATCAGCTCCACCGTCCACGCGGGGGAGAAGAACGGTTGCAGGACAACGGTGTTGACGTCGAGTAGGGCGTCCACGAACGCGGTGAACGGCGCGGCGTGGTACAGCGGGCCGACGACGAGCTGCCGCTGGCCCGTCCGCCAGCCGGTCTGCCGGATCACCAGCGACGGCGTGCGCGCCGGGTCGTAGCGCAGCGGGCCGGGCCGGGCCGAGATCTTCGGCACGCCCGTGCTCGCGCCGGTGGCCAACAGGTACGCCACCGGGCCACCCGGGCGCGCGGGGCCGCCGGGCACGTCCACCGGTCGCGGCCGGTGCCGCTCGTCCAGCAGGTGGACGCGGTCGAAGCGCCGACCCAGCAGGCCCAGCAGGAGGTCCCGCTCGGCCGGCGGGGTGGCCGGGTTGAGCGGGAAGACCGGGACCTCGGCCGCGAGCGCCGCCGCGATGCCCGTCGCCGCGGCCACGGTGTTGGCCGCCTCCACGACGACGCACGAACCCGCGCCCACCACGCGCAGCGCGCCCGCCGCGTCCGCCACGCGGGAGGCGAGTTCGCGCCAGGACACGGTGTGCTCGACCAGGTCCGCGTCGAAGCCGACCAGGGCCGTCCGGTCGGGTTCGGCGCGGGCGACCTCGTCGATCCGCCGGTGCACGGGCAGCGCCACGGCTACCGCAGGATCTCGGCCAGGCGCCGCACGCTGGCCGCGCTCATGAACTCGTACACGTCCAGCGACCGGTCGAACTCCGCCTCGATGGCGGCGATGATGCCCAGCGCCGACAGCGAGTCGCCGCCCAGCTCCAGGAAGTCGTCGTTCGCGCCGACGGACCGCACGTCCATCTGCGCCGCCCAGATCTCCGCCACCCGGCGCTCCACGTCGTCGCGCGGGTCCTCGAACAGGGTGCACCGGCCGTCCGCGACGGCCGCGGCCACCGCGTCGGCGTCGACCGCGCCGCCCGCCGTCGGGATGCGGTCGACGATCAGCACCCCGGCCGGCGCGCCGTCGTCGCCCAGCTCCCGCCGCGCGTGGTTGCGCAGCAGCGGCCCGCTCAGGTACTCGGTCGGCTCGACCACCGCGACGGTGACGTCGCGCCCGTCGTGGCGCACGACGGCGACCTCGGCCCGGCCCACCCCGGGGTGGGCCGCCAGCACCTCGGCTATCTCCGCCGGTGTCACCACGGGCGCTCTCCTCTCAGCAGTTCGGCGACGAGCGCGTGCACTTCGGCATCGCGCAGCAGGTCGGTGTGCTCGACGGCCAGCGCGAGGTCCCGCGCGCCCGCCACCGGGGGCTCGTGGTCCTTCGAGGACAGGAACAGCGGCTCGCCGGCGCGCGTGGCGAACCCGCCTTGCGCAGCCAGCAGCAGGTAGTCCGCGTAGTCGGTGAACCCGCAGGTCAGCTCCTGCCGGAAGAAGTCGTTCAAGGACAGCCGGGCGGCCACCGCGCCCATCAACCGGTCGTAGCGCCCGGTCAGGCCGGCGGCGACGGGCGCCGGGTCGTCCGGGTGCGCCTCGACCAGTTCGTCGGCCAGCCGGCGGGCGTCGTCCAGCTCGTCGGCGGTCAGGTGCGCGGCCGAGGTCTCCAGCGCGGTGGTGAACTGGTGGGCCAGCGAACCGGAGGTCGTGGCCACCGCGTCGAACAGCAGGACCACCGGTGGCGCCGCCGCCTCGGCGACCGCGTCGGCCACCCGGGTCGCGAGCGCCGTGCCCGCGCAGTACCCCAGCACCGCGCGCACCGGGCGGCCGGTGCCCAGCGCCTCGGCCACCCAGCGGTCGACGGCCTCCTCCAGCGGGCCCGGACCCGTCCGGCCGATGTGGAGGAAGCACGCGCCCACCGGTACGCCGGCCGCCAGCTCCGCGAAGCCCGCCGCGGCGCGGCCGCCCGGGAAGTCCAGGCACAGCACCAGGTCGGTGCCCCGGTCGGCCAGGCACCGCCAGCTCGTCAGCTCCACCGGACCTCCCGGTCGTCCACGATTCCGGCCAGGGCCCGGTAGTCGACCTTCCCGCCGGGGGTGCGGGGCAGGTGGTCCACCGGGCGGAAGAGCACGTGCCGGACCGGCACGCCCAGCGCCTCGGCCAGCAGCCCGCGCTGCCGCTCGTGCACGGCCGGGTCGCCCGCGCCGACCAGGTGCACCACGTCGTCCGCGCCGCACACCACCGCGGCCGGGTGGTCCGGGTGCTCGACCACGCGCTCCAGGTCGTCCAGGCTCGTGCGGACGCCGAGCACCTTGACGATCCGCTTGGTGCGGCCGGTCAGGTACAGGTAGCCGTCGCGCAGGTAGCCGAGGTCGCCGGTGTCCAGGACGTCCACTTCGGCGCCTCGGGCCAGGTCCGCGCGGCAGGTCGCGTAGCCGAGCATGACACCGGGGCCGCGGTAGAGGACCGCGCCCTCCCCGGGCACGGCCCGGTGGTGCGCCGGCGCGGGCCCGATCGTGATGGTGCCGCCCGGCACGGCCGGCCCGACCGAGCCGAGGCGGTCCGGCAGGTCCGCGGGGTGCAGGCAGGCGATCCGGGAGGTCGCCTCGGTCTGGCCGTACATCGGGAAGAACCGGCCACCGCGCTGCTCCATCATCCGCACCAACCGCATGGTCAGTTCGTCGCCCAGGCGGGCGCCCGACTGCGTCATGGTGCGGATCGCCGTGCGGCCCAACAGGTTCACGTGCGCTGGGCCGAACGCCGCGTAGGTCGTCGGCACGGCGGCGAACGAGGTGGCGCCCGTGCGGGCGAGGCGGTCCCAGGTGGCCAGCGCCAGCGGGGACCGGTCGTCCAGCACGACGGTCGCGCCCGCGCGCAGGTGGGTGTTGAGCACCGACAGCCCGTAGGCGTGGGTGATGGGCAGGGTGGTCGGCGCGCGTTCGGCCGCGGTGATGCCCAGGACCTCGATCACGGCGTCGGCGTTGTCGGCCACCCCGGCGTACGACAGCCGCACCGCCTTGGGGCTGCCCGTGGTGCCGGAGGTGGCCAGCAGCAGGGCCGTCTGCTCATCGACGTCATCGGCCGGATGGCCGCTGTGGCGTCGGAAGATCTTTGTACCGCATGGTGATTCGCCTATGAGTCGGTAGCCGGACCCGGTCGGGTCCGGCCCGGCGCCGGGGGCCGGGACGACGAACTCCGGTCGGTACGCGGCGAGGACCTCCGCGGACGCGGGCAGGAACGCGACCGCGTGGCCGAGGCGCAGCGCCGCCAGGTAGGCCAGGAGCGTGGGCAGGTCGCGGTCCCCGGCGCACAGCACCAGCGCCTTGTTGTCGTGGCGCAGCGACCGCGCCACCTCGTCGACGAGCCCGGCCAGTTCCGCGTAGGTCATCTCCCCGGCGCCGGGCAGGTGGAGGGCGGGCGAGCGCGGCGGTGCGCCCGAGTGGGTCACGAGGTCGAGCGTCGCCGGCGCCATGGGGCACATTCTGGGGTCCTGACCGGATCGCGGTCCATAGTCCGCAGTCCGCGCGCCGGTGGCGAAGCGACGCGCTTGACGGTGTCGAGGCCGATGGCAAAAGATTCGTGGACTCGCCGGCGAAGTGGAGCGTGCGCCATGACCGCGGAGATCCGCCAGTTCCTGCTGGAGTCGTTGACGGAGATGAAGTACGACACCGACGGCTTCGGCGACGACACGGTCCTGGGTCCGGCCGGGATCGACATGGAGTCGCTGGCGCTGGCCGAGCTGGCCATGCGGGTGGAGGACCAGTACGGGGTGCGGTTCGACGCCGACGAGGCCGAGACCTTCGCCGCGATGACCGTCGGCGAGTTCTGCGCCGCGGTGGCGCAACGGGTGCGGACGACCTCCGCGACGTGAGCACCGGCGTTGCCGTGACCGGCATCGGGCTGGTCAGCCCGGTCGGCACGGCGGTGGACGAGGTGTTCGACGCGGTCTGCGCCGGGCGGTCGGGGTTGGTGCGGCCGCCGGAGGGCCATGCGCTGCACGGTGTCGTGGACGTGGCTGCGTTCAGCCCAGCCGTCGACGCGGCGAGCGTCATCCCCGCCAAGGAGGCGCGGGTGGTGGACCGCTCGATCGTGATGGCGGTGCGGGCCGCCGGCGACGCCCTGGCGGACGCCGGCATCGAGGTCGGCCGGGACGTCGACCCGTACCGCGTCGCGGTCGTCGTCTCCGGTGTCGGCGGCCTGGCGACGCTCGCGGACCAGGCGGTCGAGCGGTCCCGGCGCGGCAGGCTCGGCGTCAGCCCGTTCATGCTGCCCGGCGTGCTGCCGAACATGGCGGCCGCGCGGATCGCCATCAAGTTCGGCGTCCGCGGCTACTCCTCCTCGGTCGGCACGGCGTGCGCGGCGGGCGGCCAGTCCATCGGCGAGGCGACGCGCATCCTGCGCTCCGGCGAGGCCGACGTGGTGGTGTGCGGCTGCACCGAGGCACCGCTGTTCCCGACCTTCGCCGACGCCTTCGGCAACGCGCTCGCGCTGGCCCGCGGCTGGGCCGACCCGACCACCGCCAGCCGCCCGTTCGACCGGCGCCGCAACGGTTTGGTGCTCGGCGAGGCGGCCGGCGTGCTCGTGCTGGAGCGGCCGGGGTTCGCGCGGGCGCGCGGCGCGACCGTCCACGCCGACGTGCTCGGCTGGGGCGCGACGAGCGACGCCTACCACCCGACCACCCCGCGACCGGACGGCTCCAGCGCGGCCGAGAGCATGCGCATCGCCCTGCGGGACGCCGGGCTGTCCACCGGGGACGTCGGCTACCTCAACGCCCACGGCACCGGCACCAAGGCGGGCGACGCCGCCGAGGCCGCGGCGATCCGGGACGTGTACGGCGACGCCATGCCGCCGGTCAGCTCCACCAAGGGCGTGACCGGCCACCTGCTCGGCGCCTCCGGCGCGATCGAGGCCGCGATCGGCGTGGTGGCCCTGCGCCGCGGGCTGCTCCCGCCGACCCACAACCTCGACGACCCGGACCCCGCCTGCGACCTCAACCACGTCCTCGAACAACCGGCCGCCGCGGCCGTGGACGCGGTCATGTCCAACTCCTTCGGCTTCGGCGGCCACAACGTCAGCGTGATCCTGGGGCGTGCCAATGGATGAGGGTTTCACCTCCGAGCGGATCGCCGTGCCGTTCTCCGGTCCGGGAGCGGGCACCGCGCCGCTGGCCTGGGGGCAGAAGGCGATCATGAAGGACATGCGGGTCACCGGGTGGACCCACAACAACAGCGGGGCGCACCCGCTGCCGGACGGGCTCACCGTCGCGGACGTGGCCGAGCGGCTGGGCCGGCTGATGGGCAAGCACCCCGCGCTGCGGATGCGGCTGGGCACCGACGACGAGGGCAGGCCGTGCCAAGAGGTCGTCGGGTCCGGGGAGATCGACCTGGAGGTCTTCACCTTCGCCGACGACCTCGACCGGAGCGCCGCCGTCGACTTCGGCAACAGGCTCTGGTTCGACTGGATGATGGAACCGCTGTCGCCGTGGCTGCTGCGGATGGCGGTGATGCAGCACCGCGGTGCCGCGGTGTACCTGGTGCTCACCGTCGGGCATTTGGTCGCCGACGGGGTGGGCACGCTGCTGCTCATGACCGACCTCGGGATCGGGGAGCTGGCCGACCAGGAGGTGGACCCGAACGCGGTGTGGACGGTCGACCTGGCGCGGCGCGAGCAGACCCCGGCGCTGCGGCGGATCAGCGACCGGGCCATGCGCTACTGGGAGGAGCAGCTGCGCCCCCTGCCGCCCACGACGTTCGGCGAGCCGAAGCACCCCGGCCGGCTGGGGCACCGGTACTGGCACGGGCGGTTCATCTCGCCCGCGGCGCACCTGGCCGTGGTCGCCCTGGCCCAGCGGACCCGGACGGACACCTCGCGCGTCCTGCTGGCCGTGATCGCCACGGCCATCGGCCGCGTCACCGGCATCACCCCGCTCACCACGAGCGTGATCGTGAGCAACCGGTTCCGCCCCGGGCTGTCCGACGTGATCGCCTCGCTGAGCCAGGACTCGGTGCTGACGCTGGACCTCGACGGCACCGTGGACGACGTGGTCGGGCGGGCGCGGCGGGAGACCACGCGCGCGTGGATGCAGGCTTACTACGACCCGGACCAGCTGGATGAGCTGATCGCGCGCCTCGACGCCGAGCGCGGGTACCCGGCCGAGGTCACCTGCCGGATCAGCGACCGGCGGTTCAGCACCAGGCCGAGGGCGGAGGCCGCGGCGCGCGGTGCGGCGGTGACGCGGGAGGCGGTCCGGGCGGCGCTGCCGGAGACGCTGCTGTCCTGGGACGGCTACCTGGACCACACCCGGGCGCCCGACCAGCTGTTCATCAGCGTGGAGGACCGGCCCGACGTCGTCCACCTCCAGTGCCTGTTCGACATGGCGGTGCTCACCTCGGAGGAGGTGGAGGCCGTGCTCCGGGGGGTGGAGGAGGTGGCCGTGGAGGCCGCGTTCGAGGCGGGCGTGCCGACCCGCGTGGACGTGCCCGGCGTGGTCGTGGGCTGATCCCCGACCGCGCGGGCGGAGCACCCCCTCACCGGTCCCAGGTCACCGGCAGCTCCTCCAGGCTGCGCACCACCACCCCCGGCTTGAAGCGCAGCTCCGATTCGGGCACGGCCGGCCGCAGCCCCGGCAGCCGGCGCAGCAGGGCGCCCAGCGCCTCCTGCAGCTCCATCCGCGCCAGCGCCGCACCGATGCAGTGGTGGGGACCGACCCCGTAGCCGATGTGGGGGTTGGGGTGCCGGTCCAGGTCGAGCCGGTCGGGGGCGTCGAACACGGCGGCGTCCCGGTTGGCCGAGACCACCCCGGGCAGCACCGCCGAGCCCGCCGGGATCGTCACGCCGCCCAGCTCGACCTCCTCGGTGGTCACCCGGGGCAGCAGGATGCCGGTCGATCCCAACTGGACGTACCGGGTCAGCTCCTCCACCGCGCGGGCGACCGCACCCGGGTCGTCGGCCCGCAGCCCGGCGAGCTGGTCCGGGTTGCGCGCCAGGACGAGCAGGAACAGGTTGATCTGGTTGGTGGTCGACTCGTGGCCCCCGGCCAGCAGGCCGGCGGTGACCGAGACCAGTTGCCGCTCGGTCAGGTCGTCCTGCTCGTCCCACGCGGCGACCAGCGCGCTCATCAGGTCGTCACCGGGGTCCGCCCGCCGCCGCTCGACCAGCTCGCCGAACGCGGCCAGCGCGGCCCGCGGCGGCCCGGGGTCGGCGCGCCAGTCGCCGACCAGCGCGTCGGACCACTCCCTGACCCGGTCCCGGTCCTCCTCGGCCACGCCGAACAGCCTGCTGATGACGTGGATCGGCAGCGGCGCCGAGACGTGCTCGATCAGGTCGGCGGGCGGGCCCGCGGCCTCCAGGCGGTCGATCATCCCGTCGACGAGCCGGGCCACCTCGGCGCGCATCCCCTCCACCCGGCGCGCGGTGAAGGCGTTGGCCACCACCCGGCGGACCCTGGTGTGCAGTGGGGGGTCCATGCCCAGCAGGGAGTCGTCGGCCAGCGAGCCCAGCTCCCACTCCGGGCCCCTCGGCCCCGCCGCGGCGGCCCGGCTGAAGCGCCGGTCGGTGAACACCCGGCTCACGTCCGCGTGCCGGGTGGCGAGGTAGGCGATCGTGCCGTCGGGCAGCGCCACCCTCGGCACCGGGTCCTCCGCGCGCAGGCGGGCGTACTCCGGTGACGGGTGGTGGATCGTGGGCGCCGGGGGGAGCGGGAAGCCGATGGGGGCCGGTGGCCCTGGGCTCGGGGTTGTTGGGCTTGGGGTTGTTGGGTCCGGGGTTGTTTGGCTCGGGGTTGTTGGGCTCGGGGTCGTCGGGTCCGGGGTCGTCGGGTCCGGGGTCGCCGGGTCGGGTGCCGTCACGTGCGGGCCCCCTCGGCGAGCGCGACGAGCGCGCCGACCACCTCGGCGGGCGCCGGCATCTCCCGCACCCGGTCGCGCATGACGTGGGCCGCCGCGCGCCAGGGACCGTCCTGCGCGAGCGCGGCGACGGTCTCCCCGACGGTGGCCGCGTCCGGGTCGTCCAGCCACGTCCCGGCACCGGAGACGGCCAGCCGCTCGGCGAGGAAGTGCTCGTCGCCGACCTGCGGCAGGATCAGCTGCGGCACCCCGCAGGCCAACGCGGTCAGCATCGTGCCCGCGCCGCCGTGCTGGACGAACGCCGAGCAGGACGGCAGCAGCAGGCGCAGCGCCAGCGGGCCGTCGGTCAGCCGGACGTTGTCCGGCAGCGACCCGAACAGGTCGCGGTGGGCCCGCATCACGGCCACCACCACCTCGACGTCCAGCTCCGCCACCGCGCGGACCACCGCCGGCAGGTCCGTCCGGGCGGACAGGCCGGGACCGGCCACCGTGCCGCCGGTGACGCAGACGCGCGGGCGCCGCGGCGGTTCGTGCAACCAGCGCGGCAGGACGGCGGCGCCGTTGTAGGGCACGTAGCGGATCGGCTGGACCGGACCGCCCAGCGGGACCTGCACCGGCGGCGGCACCGGGTCCAGGGTCAGCCGGCCGGTCAGCGAGACCTCGTCGGCGCCCAGCCCGAACCGGCGGGCCAGCGGGCCGACCACGGCCTCGTGGTCCAGGCTCAGCTCGGACATGTGGTCGGGTCCCCACAGCGACAGCACGCCGGGCACGCCCAGCGCGGCCGCCGCCACCGGGGCCGCGAGGTTGAACGGCTCCCAGACCACCAGGTCCGGCCGGAAGGACCGTCCGAACGCGACCAGGTCGTCCAGCAGCGCCTCGGCCATGCGGACCACCCCGCCGTCGGGGGTGATCGCCGGCTCCAGGGAACCCGCGCCACCGGACGGGGTCACCTTGCCGATGCGGCCGGTGAACACCGACTCGAAGTCGATGTCCTCGCCCAGCGGCACCGCGCCGAGACCGGCTTCGGTGATGATCGGGGCCATCGACGGGTGCCCGGCCACCAGCACCTCGTGCCCCGCGGACCGCAACGCCCACGCGAGCGGCACCAAGCTGTAGAAATGCGAACGCCAGCCCCAGGTCGACATCAGAATGCGCACCTCGCATGCTAACCCCGACCACGGGTGCGGGGGAATCCGTTGACGCCAACGGGTTTCTGCCGGAGCCTTGTCGTCCATGGCCGTCGTCCCCGAGCTGCGCCGGTACCCCTTCACGCCGTTCACCGGCGACCTGCCCGGCGAACTGCTCGACATGATCGAGACCGACCCGGTGAGCCGGGTGCTGCTGCCCGACGGCGAACCCGCCTGGCTGGTGCTGGACTACGCCAACTGCTGCGCGGTCCTGGCCGACCCGCGGTTCGCCCGGCTGCCGCCGGGGGCGGTCACCCCGGACCGCCCGCGGGACCTGAACATGGACGGCCCGGCGCACGCCGCCGTGCGCCGGGTCGGCGGACGGGCGTTCACCGGGCGCCGGGTGGAGTCCTACCGGCCGCGAATCCAGGCCGTGGTCGACGAACTGGTCGACGCGATGGTCGCCGGACCGCGCCCGGCCGACCTGGTGGCCGCGCTGGTGGCGCCGCTGCCGGTGCGCGTCACCTGCGAGCTGCTGGGCGTGCCCGCACCGGACCGCGAGCAGTTCGAGGGCTGGCTGGCCGGCCTGAACTCGGTGCTCACCTACAACTCGGCGGAGGCCGCCAAGGGCTTGTGGGTGTACCTGTCCGGTCAGGTGGCGGCCAAGCGCGCCGCGCCGGGCGACGACCTGTTGTCGGTGTGGCTGGAGGGGCAGGAGGAGCACGGGCTCACCGACCAGGAGCTGGTCGTGCTGGCGATGGGCCTGCTGCGCGGCGGGTTGGAGGTCAACTCGACCGCGGCCGGCGTGCGGGCGCTGTTCCTGCACCCGGAGCAGATGGCGGAACTGGTGCGCGACCCGGGGAAGGCGCCCGCGGCGATCGACGAGATCCTGCGCTACACCGCGGTCAGCAGCATGTTCCGGGTCCAGGTGGTGACCGAGGACCTGGTGCTGGGCGGCGTGGAGCTGCGGGCGGGCGAGCGCGTCATGGCGATCCCGTGGGTGGCCAACCGCGACCCGCGGATCTTCCCCAACCCCAACGAGTTCGACATCGACCGGACCCCGACCTCACCGCACCTGGCGTTCGGCTACGGGCCGCACTTCTGCCTGGGCACGGCGGTGGCCAGGCTCCAGGTCGAGCTGTCCATCACGACGCTGCTGCGCCGGCTGCCCGGCCTGGCGCCCGCCGTCCCGATCGACGAGCTGCCCTGGCGGCACGACCGGATCAACGGCGGCATCGAGTCGTTCCCCGTGGTGTGGCGGGACGATCAGTAGCCCTCCACCGCGTTCACCCGGTCCGGCCAGTACCGGTCGCCGGGCGCGGGCACGTGGTGCTCCCACCGCGGCTCGTTGCCGGTCGGGTGGTCGCCGAGGACCGTGATGCGCTGGCCGCGCCGGCGCTCCCGGTAGTCGTTGACGGCGTAGTGCTGGGTGACCCGGTTGTCCCACATCGCCACGTCGCCGCGCGACCAGCGGTAGCGGCAGGTGAACTGGGGGCTCTCGGAGAAGCGGAACAGGTACTCCAGCAGCGCGTCGCTCTCGTTGCGGGTCAGCTGCGGGATGTGCGAGGTGAAGAGCCGGTTGACGTACAGCGAGCGGCGGCCGGTCTCCGGGTGCACGCGCACCACCGGGTGCTCGGCGCGGCTGGAGAACTCGGTGCCGACCCGGATGGTGTGGATCGCGGTCAGCCCGTCCACGAGGTCGCGCAGCGGCGCCGACAGCGACTCGTACACCAGGCACTGGTTGGTCCACATGGTGTCGCCGCCGCTGGGCGGCAGCTCGACCAGGTGCAGCACCGAGGCGATCGGCGGGCTCTGGTGGAAGGTCATGTCGGTGTGCCAGATGTCGACCTTGGCGCCCTCGTCGGAGTCGATGACGACGATCTCCGGGTGCCCCTCCAGCCGGGGCAGGTACGGGTGCAGCTCGACCTCGCCGAAGCGCCGCCCGAACGCGATGTGCGCCTCGGGCTCCAGGTTCCCCTGGCCGGGCAGGAAGATCACCTGGTGGCGCAGCAGGGTGTCGTGGATCAGCTCGAACTGCTCGTCGGTCAACGCGTTGAGGTCGATGCCGCGGATCTCCGCGCCGAGCGCACCCGACGACAGCCGGATCTCCGGCGCGGTGGCACTGGTCAGCTGCCCGGTCTGCATCGGCCCAGTCTGCGCCAAGACAACGGAAAGGTCCACGGCTTGACTGCGGTGCGGCCGTTCGGGACTCTGCGTCGGTGGTGTCGGACGACGTGGTACCCGGGAACGCAGCCGCACGGCTGGACGAGCTCACTGATCTGGTGACCCCCTTGGCGGTGCGCACGGCGGTCACGTTGCGGGTGCCGGACCGGATCGCGTCCGGCACGACGGAGCTCGACGACCTGGCGGTGGCGTGCGAGGCCGACCGCGACTCCCTGGGGCGGTTGCTGCGCTACCTGGTGCACCGCGGGGTCTTCACCGAGTCCTCGCCCGACGAGTTCGGCCTGACCGGGATCGGCGAGCTGCTGTGCGACCGCACCGACGGCGGGTACGGGACGCGGCTGGACCTCGACGGCTTCGCCGCCCGGATGGACCTCGCAATCCTCGGCCTGCCGCACGCGGTCCGCACCGGCGGGCCCGGCTACGCCGAGGTGCACGGCCGCGACCTGTGGGCCGACCTCGACGCCAACCCGGGATACCGAAGCCACTTCGACGAGCTGATGGCGAGCCTCCAGGCCGACACCGCGCCCCAGGTGGCCGCGCTCTACCCGTGGCACGAGGTGGGCCGGGTGGCCGACGTGGGCGGTGGTTCCGGCGCGCTGCTGGCCGAGCTGCTGACCGCGCACCCGCACCTGCGCGGCACCCTGGTCGACCGGCCGGAGCCGGTGGCCACGGCGGCGCGGGCCTTCGCCGGGCGCGGGCTGGCCGACCGGGCGGAGGCGGTGGTCGGCGACTTCTTCCGGGCCCTGCCGACCGGGGCCGACGTCTACCTGGTCTCCCGGGCGCTGACCGACTGGAACGACGCGGCCGCGACCGCCGTGCTGGCCCGCTGCGCGGAGGCGGCCGGGCCGACCGGGCGGGTGCTGGTGGTCGAGGTGCTGCCCACCGAACCCCACGTGCCCCACCTGTCCCCGTACGACCTGAGGATGCTCGTGGAGGTCGGTGGCCGGGAACGCGACCACGACGCGCACGTGGCGCTCGCCGCGGCGGCGGGCCTGGCGCCCGCGCGCACCTGGTCGGGCAAGGCCGGGTTGGCGCTCCTGGAGTTCACCGCGCAGCGTTCACCGTAACGCCGGCGCGCCCGCTGTTCGGCTGATCGTCGGCTTGTCGGTGCAATGGCCGCGCCGTACCGTTCCTCGCTAGGCGCCGGACCAATTCCCTGCTCGGAGGGGGACGCGCATGACCGTCTCGGGATCGCCGCAGAGGACTTTCATCGACGGTCTGGCCCAGAGCACGTCGGGACGCCTGCTGCGGCAGGAGTTGCGCCACCGCTGGCCGGAGACCACCGACGAGCTGGCCGACATCAACCGCTACGTGCTGGTGCCCGCGGGCAAGATGCTCCGGCCGCTGATGGCGTTGCACGCCGCGGAAGCCGTGGGCGGCAACCCGTCCGACGTGATCTCCGCCGTGCTGGGCCTGGAGTACCTGCACGCCGCGACCCTCGTGCACGACGACATCATCGACGGCGACGACACCCGGCGCGGCCTGCCCTCGGTGCCCGCCGCCTACGGGATCCCGACGGCGATCGTCGCGGGCGACCACCTGATCTTCAGCGCCTTCGAGTCCTTGGTGGACGAACCGTGGGTGGCCTCGCCGGCCCGCGTGGTGGCCGCCGTCGGGGAGCTGGCCGAGGCGGGCCGGGACCTGTGCCGCGGCCAGGCCCTGGAGTCCCGGCTGGTCGGCGACCTGGAGGAGGGGGCGCGCTGGTACGCGGAGGTGGTCCGGCTCAAGACCGGCGCCCTGTTCCGCGCCGCCTGCTGCATCGGCGCGACGCTCGGCGGCGCGGGTGCCGACGTCGGCGCCGGGCTCGCCGCCTACGGGGAGCACGTCGGCATCGCCTTCCAGATCCGCGACGACCTGCTGTCGTTCGTGGCCACGCCGGAGCAGACCGGCAAGCCCGGCACGAGCGACCTGCTCAACGGGCGGCCGACGCTGCCGCTGGTCCTGGCCTACCAGGCGGCGGGCGACGCCGAGCGGGACGAGCTGCGCGCCGTGCTCGACCGCCGCGCCGCCCGCGACGGCGACGTGGACTGGGTGCACCGCCTCGTCGACGAGTACGGCGCGGTGGCCGGCGCGCGCGCCCAGCTCGCGTCCCACGTCCGGCGCGCGCTGGCCGAGCTGGCGGTGCTCGCGCCCTCGCCGAGCACCACCGTCCTCACCGACATCGCCCGCTGGATCACGAGCGAAGAGCAGTGAGCATCGGGGTGGCGCTGCGGGCGCACGTGGAGACCTGGCGGCCGTACACGCTGTGGTACGTGGGGCTGGTCGGCCTCGGCGGCGCGGCGCTGGTCGGCGCGGACGGCGAGCCGTGGCGGCTGGTCGCGGCGTGGGCGGCGCCCACCGCGGCCTGGCTGGGCGGCCACTACCTCGGCGACTGGTTCGACCGGGACCTGGACGCGGGCAGCAAGCCGCACCGGCCGATCCCGTCCGGGCGGCTGGGCCTGCGGACCGCCCTGGTGTGCGGCAACGCCTGCATCGCCGTGCTGATCGGGCTGGCCCTGGCCGGCGGCTGGCGCACCACGCTGGCCGCGGTGCTCGGGGTGTTCGGGATCGTCGCCTACAGCCGCTGGCTCAAGGCCCGCGGCATCGCGGGCAACCTGGTCCGGGGCGCGCTGGGCGCGGTCGCGCTGCTGTTCGGCGCGTGCGCCGCGGGCCCGTGGCCGCCCGGCGCGGTGGCGCCGCTGCTGGTGCTGGCCGCCGTGTTCTGGCTGCACGACACCGCCTCGAACCTGGTGGGCACGCTGCGCGACGTGGCGGGCGACCGGGCGGGCGGCTTCCGCACGCTGCCGGTCCAGCGCGGCCTGCCGTTCGCGGTGTGGACCGCGGTCGGCCTGTACGCGGCGGTGATCGGCGCGGCGTTCGTGGCGGGTGCGCTGCTCGGCGCGGGTGGCCGACCGGCCTACCCGGTCACCGTCGGCGTGGCCGCGGTGCTGGGCGTCGTCGCGCTGGCCCCGCTGGTCGCGCACCGCGCCGACCCGCCGGTCGTGCTGTCGCTGCGCGCCCACGAGGTGCTGGTCGTCGAACGGCTCGTGCTGGCCTCGGCGGCCGTCGGGGTGGGCCTGGGCGTCGGCTGGCAGCTCGGGCTGCTGGTGCCGGCGGCGGCGCTGACCTGGTGGACGCAGACCGCCATGCGGACCAGGCACGAGCTGGGTACCACCAGGGCGGTCGCGGTCGCCGCCCACCGCCGGGTCCACGGGGAGGGCGATTCATGACAGCCGTGTCCGACGTCGAGGTGGCCGGGGCCGTGGAGCGCGGCGCCGAGGCCCTGTGGGCGCGCCAACGCCCGGACGGCGCGTTCGGCGACGACCCGCTGGCGTCGGTCCTGGGCACGGCGGGGACCGTGGCCGCGCTGCACGCCGCCGACCCCGACGGCAACGCCGACCTGGTCGAGGCGGGCACCGCGTGGCTGCGCGCGCACCAGCTCCCGGACGGCGGGTGGGGAGGTGTCACCGGCGCGCCCGTGGGGGTGGTGCCGACCGCGATCGCGGTCGCCGCCCTGGCCATGACCGCGCCGGAGGTCAGCGCCGAGGCCATCGACGCGGGCCGCGCCCGGCTGGCCGCGCTCGGCGGCGTGGACGCGGTGACCGACCGGGCGATCGCCCTGATGTGCCGCCAGTTCCTCACCATGGCCGGGCTGACCGGCGACGCCGGCCCGCTGCGCCGGCTGCCGCTGGAGATCGTGCTGCTGGACAGGGTCCGGCGCCGGCTGATCTCGTTCCGCACCACGCCGTTCGTCGGCCTGGCCCTGATGCAGGCCGACCTGCTGCCCGCCGGCCCGCTGCGCCGCTTCACCCTGCGCCGCGCCCGGCCGGCCGCCCTGCGGCTGCTGCGCTCGGTCCACGAGCACGAGGGCCGGACCGGCGCGATGAGCGAGGACCCGTGGCCGGCCGCGCTGGTGCTGCTCGGCCTGGCCCGCTCGGGCGAGGCACCGGACGTGGCGCGGGACGTGGCCGGCTGGCTGCGCCGCGCGGTCCGGCCGGACGGCGCGTGGGACGCGGTGACCAACCTGGACCTGACCCGCTCCGGTTACGCCGCCACGGGCCTGGTCGCGGCCGGGTTCGCCGACGACCCCCGGCTGGCCGCGACGAAGGGGTTCTTCCACGCCGCGCAGAAGACCGAGCGGTTCGACGTGCTGGACGTGCCGCCCGGCGGCTGGAGCTTCTCCAACCAACGCGGTTGGCCGGCCACCCTGGAGTCCGCGGAGATCCTCAGCGCGCTGGCCGGGCTCCCGGGCGCGGGGTCCGACCCGGTGCTGCGCCGCGGCCTGGACTGGCTGGTCGGCCGCCAGGACTCGCGGGGCTCGTGGAGCCTGTGGGTGCGCGACACCAGGCTGGCCAACGACGGGCCGTGCCCGGCGATCACCAGCCAGGCGGTCACCGCGCTGCTGGACGCGGGCCTGCCCGTCGACCACCCGGCCGTCGCCGCCGCCGCGCGGTGGCTGCTGTCCGCGGCCAACCCGGACGGCACGTTCGACAACCTGTGGTACCGGGACCACACCTCGGGCACCGCGGTGGTGGTCGGCGCCCTGTCCCGGGCGGGGCACGCCCGGCACGCCGTGGTGCGCCGGGCCGTGACCTGGCTGTGCGACACGCAGCTGGCCGACGGCTCGTGGGGCCCGGGCGACGGCACCGCCGGTTCGGCCGAGGAGACCGGCTGGGCCGTGCAGGGCCTGCTCGCCGCCGGCGGCGGCACCGGGGTCGACCACGCGGTCGACCGGGGCGCCGCCTGGCTGGTGGCCGCGGCCCGGCCCGAGGGCGGCTGGGCGCCGACCCGGGTCTGCAACTACATCCGCCACCACATGCTCTACGCCAACGCCGTGGTCACCCAGGGCGTCGCGCTCAAGGCGCTCGCCGAGTACCGGACCGCCAGGGCGGCCGACGTCGCCGACGAGCCGGGTATGGTCGCCTGATGGCGGACCTCCCGGCCTCGGTCGACGTCGTGGTCTCCGGTGCGGGCGCGGGCGGCCTGGCCGCCGCCAGGGCGCTGGGCGCCACCGGCCTGCGGGTGCTCGTGCTGGACCGCCAGCGCGTCCCCGGGCCCACCGCCAAGGGCGAGATCCTCCAGCCCGAGTCGATCCGCGTCCTCGACGAGTGGCGCGCCCTCGACGCGCTCAGGGCCGGCGACGCCCGACCGGTCGACCGCCTGGCCATCCGCGACCACACCGGCGCGGAGCTGCTGGCCATCGACTACGCCGAGCTGCCCGGCCCGTACCGGCAGGTGTTCTGCGCCGACTACGCGGACCTGCGCGAGGCGATCGGCCGGAGCCTGCCGGGCACCGTCGAGGTGCGGCACGGCGTGCGGGTGACCGGGGCGCTGCGCGACGACGCGGGCCGGGTGGCCGGCGTGCGGGTGGCCGGCGGGAGGGGTGACGGCGGCGCCGAGGTCCGGGCCCGGCTCGTGGTCGCCGCCGACGGCATGTCCTCGGCGCTGCGCAAGGACGCGGGCATCGCCGTGGACCGCGACGAGTACCCGCACCGCCTGCTGGCCTTCGACGTGGCGGAGGCGGACGTCGACGCCGAGCTGTCGGCCTACCGCACCGGCCGGGGCCTGTGCCTGGTCTACCCGCTGCCCGGGCGGCGCTGCCGGCTCTACGTCCAGGTGCGCCCGGACGAGTTCCGCGCGTCCGGCACGGCGGAGCTGGACCGGTGGTGCGACGCGCTGCTGGCCCAGGTGCCCGCGATCGCGCCGCTGGCCGGGCCCCTGCGGGCGAGCCTGCACCGCAGGCAGCTGTTCGCGGTGCACCGGCTGCGGGCGCACCGGCTGGCCGTGCCCGGTCTCGCGCTGGTCGGCGAGTCGGCGCACGCCGTGCACCCCATGGCGGCGCAGGGCGTCAACAGCTCGCTCGCCGACGCCGAGGCGCTGGCCGCCGCGCTGGACCGCGAAACCGGGGTGGACGCGGCCCTGGAGTCCTACCAGGAGGCCCGCGGGCCCCGGCTCGACCACATCGCCACGGTCAGCCACAACGCCGCCCGCATGATCACCGCGCTGTCCGGCGCGCCGCGGCTGCTCGGCGCGCGGATGATGCGCCGGACCGCGGCCAACCCCCGGCTGCTGCGGCGGACCGCGGGCAACCTGTCCGGGACCGACGTGCGACCCCTGACCTTCGTCGACCGGCTCTACCAGCTCGGGCTGCTCGTCGACCGCAACGCCGGCACCACCGACCGCGCCCGTCCCGGAGTGAAGTGAGGCCCGATGACCTCCGTCGAGACCGACCGGCTGGACGACCTGTCGATGAACGAGACGCCGTACCCGCCGCTGCCGAGCCTGCGGCGGGTCGTCGAGGAGGGCGCGGCGCGGCTGCACCGCTACCCGGACCGCCTCGCCGGCGCGCTCACCGCCGGCCTGGCGCGCGAACTCGGCGTCGACCCGGGGTCGATCCTGGTCGGCCCCGGCTCGGCCGGCCTGTGCCAGCACCTGGTGCAGGCCCTGGGGCCCCGGCCGGAGGTGGTGCACGCCGCGCTGTCGTTCGAGGGCTACCCGCTGATCGTGCGCAACGCGGGCGCCACCGCCGTGCCCGTGCCGATGGACGGCCACGGCCACGACCTGCCCGCCATGGCGGCGGCGGTGACCGCGCGGACCCGGTGCGTGCTGGTGTGCAACCCGAACAACCCCACCGGCGCCGCGCTGCGCCGCGCCGAGCTGGTCGACTTCCTCGACCGCGTCCCGGCCGACGTGCCGGTGGTCGTCGACGAGGCGTACCGGCACTTCGTCACCGACCCGGACGTGCCCGACGCGATGGACCTCTACCGCGCCTACCCCAACGTGTGCGTGCTGCGGACCTTCTCCAAGGCGTACGGCCTGGCCGCCCTGCGGATCGGCTACGCGGTCGTGCCGCCCGCGCTGGCGATGGCGGTGCGCGTGGTCGGCATGGTGTTCTTCCCCGGCTCACTGGGCCAGGCCGCGGCGCTGCGCGCGCTGGAGCCGGACGTGACCGGGGAGCTGGAGCGGCGCTGCGCCGCGGTGGTGGCGGCGCGGGACCGCCTCGCCGACGGCCTGCGGGAGGCCGGTGTCGCCGTGCCGCCCAGCCAGGCGAACTTCCTGTGGCTGCCGCTGGGCGAGCGGGCCGGCGCGTTCGCCGGAGCGGCGCGGGCCGCCGGCATCCTGGTGGCCGCCCTCGACGGCCGGGGCGTGCGGGTCACCGTCGGCTCGGACGAGGCCAACGACCGGTTCCTGGCGTTCGCGCGGGACCACCTCGGGTAGCGGACCGGCGGGTGCGGGCCCGCCGGTCCACCCGGCCTACCAGCCGGACCTGATCGTCGAGACGATGTGGTCGCGGTCGTCCTCGGTGAGCCACCAGCCGACCGGGATCGACACCATCCGCTCGCTGACGCTGTCCAGGCCGGGCAGCAGGGTCGCGAACTCGCGCACGCCGCTGTAGACGTCGTTGCGCTCGTGCACCTGGCTCACCATCACGCCGGCCTCGTCCATCTTGCGCATGAACCCGTCCCGGTCGTCGACCTTGACGGTGTAGATCCAGAACGACGGCTCCCGGTCCGCGGACCGCTCGGTCAGCTCCAGGCCGGGCACGTCGGCCAGGTGGGCGTCGAAGTGGGCCGCGTTCTCGCGGTGCCTGCGCAGGTTCGCGTCGGCGAGGTCGAGGTTGGCCAGGCCGATGCTGGCGTTGATGTCGTTCATGTGGAACTTGAACCCGTACTCGGGGATGTCGTTCTTGAACATGAACCTGGCGTTGGTCTCGCGCTCGATGCCGTACCACCGCAGTAACCGGGCCCGGCGGCGCAGCTCCTCGTCGGGCAGCACCATGAGGCCGCCGTCGCCGCAGGTGAGGTGCTTGATGGCCTGGAAGCTGAACACCGCGATGTTGCCGTGGTTGCCCAGCGGCTCGCCCTGGAAGGTCGCGCCCCAGGAGTGGGCGCAGTCCTCGATCACCACCGGCCGGAAGCCGAACGCCTGCTCCGCCTGGTCCAGGACCGCCCGCAGCCGGGCGAGGTCGACCGGGTAGCCGGACCAGTGCACCAGCACGATGGCCTTGGTGGCGGGGGAGATCTTGCGCGCCAGGTCGTCCAGGTCGACGTTCATGGTGCCGGGGTCGACGTCGACCCACTTGATCTTCAGGCCGTTGGCCAGGATCGGCCAGTTGGTGGCCGAGCACGTCATCGGGGTGGTCAGCACCTCGCCACCGGGGCCGCCCGGGCCGCCGGTCACCAGGTGCAGGGCGAGGTGCAGGCCCGAGGTGGCGCTGTTCACCGTGGCCAGCCTGGGGTTGCCGATCCGGGCGGCCAGGGCGCGCTCGAACTCGTCCACCTTCGGTCCCTGGCCGACGAAGCCGCTCAGCAGCACCTTCTCGACCTCCGCCGGTGCGGCGTCCGACATCGAGACCTTGAAGAGGGGGATCATGGGTGCTCCTTCGTCGTGCGGGGTTGCTGGTTCAGCGCACCTCGATCGCGGCGAGGCAGAGGTAGCGCAGGTCCCGGTCGTAGTCGGCGACCACGACGGGACCGGCCGGACCGCGCAGCGCCCCGGCGAGGTGCCACCACACCCCCGTGGTGGGCCGGCCCGCCGGCACGCGGACGCAGTCGGGGTGGTCCGGCCACGCCTCGGCGAGCGCGTCGCCCAGCACGAGGCGCGCACCGGGGTGACCGGCGGTGAGTTCGGCGATCCGCAGGGAAGCCTGCCCCGGCACGGAGTCCGGGGCCACGTCGGGGTACTGGCGGAGGTCGGTGACCCGGGCGCCCGCGCCGTCACCGCACAGCACGGCGACGCCGCGGTGTTCCACCGGGGGTGGGACCGCCGAGTCGTAGGGCAGCATCGCCTGTTCCACGGCGATCAGCAAGCCCTTGCGGGGCTTGAGGTCGCGGATGAGGCGCAGCGCGGTGAAGGGCGCGGCGGTGCCCTGGTCGCACACGGCGAACGACAGCGGCGTGCCCGGGCAGAGGTGGCTGAGGTAGGTGGCGGTGGCCCGGCCGGGCCACATGTCGTGGACGGCGAACGCCAGCACCAGCAGGTCGACCGGTTCGTCCTCCGGCACGGTCGCGGCCACCAGCGCCGCGGCCATCTCGCCGTAGGAGTGGCCGGACAGCTCGGGGCCCGGTCGCGCGCCGAACGGCCGGACCATGTCCGCGAGGTACGCGGCCACGTCGGCGCGGCGCCGCTCGTCGGCGAGGAACGCCGCCGGGCCGGCGAAGGTCCCGCGCTCGGCGCGGATCAGGTGCACCCCGGACTACCAGGGCCGGCTGTGGCCGGCGATGAACGTGGCCAGCTCGCCCACGGTCCGCAGCTCGTCGGTGTGCATGGTCTCCACGTCGATCTGGACGCCCAACTGCTCCTCGACCTCCAGCAGCAGCTCCAGGCCCAGCGACGAGCTGACCCCCAGCTCGTCGGCCATGTTCATGTCCTCGGTGACCGGTTCGTCGCGTTCCAGCAGCCGCACCAGCACGGTCGACAGGGTGTCGACCACGCGTTGCCGCAACTCCACGTCGACCTGGGCATCGGGTGCGGTCATGCCAGCCTCCTCGGTGGGACGGGATCTCGTTCAGTGCTCGAACACCATCGCGGAGAACGTCGCACCGGCCCCGGCGCCGACGGTCGCGACCAGGTAGCGGTCCCCCTCGCGCAGCAGCCCGCGCTCCACGGCGGTCCGGTGGTTGGCGAACGCGTCGGCGCAGAAGAAGTGGCCGTTGACCGGCACGTTGCACAGCAGCACCCGCCGCACCGGGAACCCCATCAGCGTGCACAACCGCTGCCAGGTCACGACGTTGACGTTGTGCGGCAGGACCAGGGCGATGTCGTCGAGCCCCAGGCCGGCGTCGGCCACCGCCCGGCGGATCACCCCGGCCAGCGACGGGCGGTACTCGCGCTGGAACAGCTCGGTGCGCTCGCCGAACTCGGTGTCGAACTCGCCGCGCTGGTCGCACGCGTAGGACAGCAACCGGTCGCGGCGCCCGTTCGCGCTCACCAGGCACGCGGACGCGCCCTCGCCGAAGATCGAGGTGCCCGGCAGCAGCCGCGCATCCCGGGTGAACGCCTTCTCGCCCGCCAGGACGAGCGCCAGCGCGTCGTCGTCCGCGTCCGCCGCGAGCAGCCGGCCCGCCAGCTCGACCGCCAGCAGACCGCTCGCGCAGCTCTGGTGCGTCGCGGTGAAGGCGAGCGCGTGCGCCAAACCGAACTCGCGGCACACCTCGTGCAGCGGGTTGTGCGGGTACGGGACCACTACGGGCATCGCCCGGCCGTGGATGACGTAGCGGACGCGGTGCTCCCGCCCGCGCAGCTCGACGAGCCCGTCCAGGGCCGCGCGCAACAGGTCCGCCAGCGACCGGTCCGGGTCCAGCCGGACCTCGCCCAGCCCGTGGAACCGCCGGAAGAGGCGGACCTGGACGTCGGTCAGCTCCAGCGGTTCGGCGAGGCTTTCGATCGGCACGCGGTGGGCCGGTGTGTACACGGACACCGCGTCGAGGGCGGTCACGATCCCGGATCTCACCACGCGGTTCCGGCACCGTCAACGATGTGCCATGATCGTGCGGTGTCGCGGTTCCTGCTCGTAGTGCTGCCGCTGCAAGGCCACCTCTTCCCCATGCTCGCCGTCGGGCAGGAACTCGTCCGCAATGGCCACGAGGTCGTGTGGTGCGGTCCGGAGCGGACCCTGCGCCCGCTGGTCGGTCCGGACGCGACGGTGCACCCCACCGGCGTACGCGCCTACCGCCGTTACGGCGAGACCGGCATGGCCGGGGTGCGCGCGATGTGGGACGGCTACCTGATCCCCTTCACCCGCTTCGTGCTCGACGCCGTCGACGCGGCCGTGACCGAGCACCGGCCGGACGTCGTGGTGGCCGAGCAGTACGCCTTGGCGGGCGGGCTGGTCGCCCACCGGCGCGGCGTGCCGTGGGCCTCGCTGTGCACCGGTGCGCTGGAGCTGGCGCCGCCCGCGGAGCTGGCCGGGTTCGACGACTTCGTGGCCGACCGGGTGGCCCGGGTGGTGGCGATGGCGGGCCTGCCCGCCGGTGAGCCGGTCGACCCCCGGTTCTCGCCGCACCTGGTGATCGCCTTGAGCACCAAGGGGCTCATGGGGGACGCGGTGCTGCCGCCGCGCTGCGTGCTCACCGGCGCGGCGCTGGGCGTGCGGCCGAACGCGCCCGACTTCCCGTGGCACGCCTGGGACCCCGGCAAGCGGCACGTGCTGGTGACCGTGGGCACCCTGGTGGGCCACATGGTCGGCGACTTCTACCGGCGGGCGGCGGCGGCGCTGGCGCCGATGGCGGATGAGGTGCAGGCGGTGTTCGTCACCTCCGGGGTGCCCGCGGAGTCCTTCCCGGACAACGCGATCGCCGCCGAACTGGTGCCGATGCTCGACCTGATGCCCCGTTTGGACGCGGTGGTGTGCCACGCGGGCGGTGCGGTCAACGAGGCGCTGGCGTGCGGGGTCCCGATGGTCGTGGCGCCGGTGCGGGCCGAGCAGGTGGCCCTGGCCCGCCAGGTCGCGGCGGCGGGCGCGGCGGTCGAGATCTCGATCTCCGACGCCTCGGTGGACGAGGTCGGTGCGGCGGTGCGGGCCGTGCTGGACGAGCCGGGCTACCGCGGGCGGGCCCGGTGGCTGGCCGACGAGTTCGCCGCGGCCGGGGGAGCGCCGGCGGCGGCCGCGCACCTGGTGGCGCTGGCGGGCGCGTAGGGGCCCGCGCGGACGGTCCGGGGTTGCCCGGTCGCGGTGGAGGCTGGCGCCCGGCCGCACCCGCCCGCGAGGATGGGCGCGTGGACGTGTCCAGGACGAAGGCGTTGCCCGCCGCCGAGGAGTTCGCGTGGGCCAGGCAGCGGCGGGCCGACATCCGCGCCGCGGGGGGCATCCTCGACCTGGTGCTGCCGCTGCGGGAGGGCGGTGACGGGCCGGCCCTGTTCTGCGCGCCGCCGCTGGTCGGTGCCGGCTGGTGCTACCTCGCGCTGCTGCCGCACCTCGGGACCGCGCACCCGGTGTACGCGCTCCAGTCGCGGGGACTGCGCAGACCCGAACCCCTGCCGGTGGACATGGCCGAGCTGGCGCGCGACTTCGCCGACCGGATCACCGAGACCCGACCGGACGGCCCGTACCACCTGTTCGGCTGGTCGTTGGGCGGCAACATGGCCCACGCGATCGCGGAGGAGCTGGAGGGGCGCGGCCACGAGGTCGGTTCGCTCGTCATCGGGGACGCCACCCCGGGCCTGCCGGACAACATCAGCGTGGCCGACGACAACGTGTGGCTGCTGTGCGACTTCGTGCTCCGCGAGTTCGGCTACCAGCCGGTGGTCGAGCCCGACGACCCGGACCCGGTGGGCCGCATGCTGGAGGTGGTCCGGGGCCGGCCGGGGCTGGGCCTGCACGAGTGGCCGGACCGGCGGGTGCGCGCCCTGCCGCGGATCATCCGCAACAACATCGCGGTGGCGCAACGCCATCGGCCCGGCCGGGTGCGGGCCCCGGTCCTGTTCCTGGCCGCGACCCGGACCGAGGACACCACCGCGGCGAAGCTGGCGTCGTGGGCCGACCACGTGGCCGGGCCGGTCGACGTGGTCGAGGTGGACTGCCGGCACGAGCACATGCTGTTGCCCGAGCCGGTGGCGCGGTTCGGCGCCGCCATCTCCGCCCGGCTGGGTGCGCGACCCTGAGGTGGAAAATGCCTGCGGACCGAAGTAGAACGCGTCCGAAAGCATGATTGCCACGTGGAAAACGCGAACCTAGCCTGGGCTGATGAGCCTGCGACCGCTGGTGCCGGAGCACGACGCCGTCGTGCCCGGACCGGCCGCGCCCGCGCAGCGGGAACTGGTGATCGAGGCCAGTGGTCTGCGCAAGACCTACCGGGGGCGCGGTCGCCGGGCCGAGGCGGTCGAAGCGGTGCGCGGCGTGGACTTCGCCGTGCGCGCCGGTGAGATCTTCGGTTTCCTCGGGCCCAATGGCGCGGGCAAGTCGACCACCCTGCGGATGCTGGCCACGCTGGTCCGGCCGGACGGCGGGCGGGCCACCATCGGCGGCGCGGACCTGCTGCGGGCACCGGCGCGGGTGCGCGACGCGATCGGGTTCGTGGCGCAGAGCAGCGGCACCTACGACGACGCCACCGGCCGGCAGGAACTCGTCGTGCAGGCGCGGATGCACGGGCGCGGCAAGGCCGAGGCGCTGCGCCTGGCCCAGGAGGCGGTCGAGTCCTTCGACCTGGCC
The DNA here is from genome assembly GCF_009498035.1 of Saccharothrix syringae. Classification (NCBI taxonomy): domain Bacteria; kingdom Bacillati; phylum Actinomycetota; class Actinomycetes; order Pseudonocardiales; family Pseudonocardiaceae; genus Saccharothrix; species Saccharothrix syringae. The sequence continues at coordinate 7,351,027 of NZ_CP034550.1, read as the reverse complement.
GAGTTCGCCGACCGCCGCATCAAGACCTACTCCGGTGGGCAGCGCCGGAGGCTCGACTTCGCCATCGGGGTGATCCACCGACCCGGCGTGATGTTCCTCGACGAGCCGACCGCGGGGCTCGACCCGCAGAGCCGGGCGCGCATGTGGCGCGAGGTGAGGCGGTTGCGGGACAACGGCATGACGATCTTCCTGACCACGCACTACCTCGACGAGGCGGACGCGCTGTGCGACCGCATCTCGATCATCGACCGGGGGCTCATCGTCGCCGAGGGCACGCCGGCCGACCTCAAGCGGGAGATCTCCGGCGACGTGGTCACCGTGGACCTCGCCGCGCCGGGCACGGCCGGGCTGGTGGACGGGGCGACGACCGAGGCGGCCGTCGCCGTGCTGACCGGGCAGCCCTTCGTGCACGGCGTGGAAGCGGTCGGCACGACGCTGCGCCTCTACGTCGACGGCGCGGCGACCGCCGTGCCGCCGATCATCGGCGCCCTGCTGCGCGCCGGGGTCCGGGCGGGTGCGATCGAGTCGCGCCGGCCGAGCCTCGACGACGTCTTCCTGGCCAAGACCGGCCGTTCCCTGCGCGACTAGAGGAGCCGAGGGCGTGAAGGTGCTCCGCGACACCTGGCTGATCTTCCGGCACGAGACCGAGGTGATGGCGCGCAACCCGGGCCTGATCGCGCTGACGCTCGCCCAGCCGATTGCCTACCTCGTCTTCTTCGCGCCGTTCCTCAAGGCCGCGATGGCCACCCGGGGCGTCGACGACTACGGCGACGCCTACGCGGTCTACGTGCCGGGCCTGTTCGTGGCGATGGGCCTGTTCGGCGGCCTGTACGCGGGTTACGGCCTGCTCAGCTCGTTGCGCGCGGGCGTCATCGACCGGTGCCGGGTCACCCCGGTCAGCCGCACCGGCCTGGTGCTGGGCCGGGCGCTGATGCACGTGGCGCTGCTGGAGTTCCAGGCCACCGTGATCACGCTCGCGGCGCTGCCGCTGGGCCTGCGGGTGAGCCCGCTGGACCTCGCGGTCTCCTACGCGCTGCTGTCCCTGGTGATCCTGCTCAGCATCTCCGTCTCCTACGGCATCGCCATGCTGGTGCGCAACGAGAACAGCCTGGGCACCCTGATCAACACCGTGGGCCAGCCGGTGTCGCTGCTCGCGGGCGCGGTCATCCCGCTCGCCCTCGCCCCGCTGTGGGTGCAGGACGTGTCGCGGTGGAACCCGTTCGCCTGGGCGACCGACGGCCTGCGCGCCCTGTTCACCGGCGGCTTCACCGACCCGGCGGTCTGGCAGGGCGCGCTGGTCATGGTCGCGGCCTGCGCGGTGAGCGTCGGGTGGTCCGTCCGCCTTTTCAACCGGGAGGTCTCATGAGTCCGGCGAACCTGCGCACCGCGCTGGCGCGGGACATGCGGGTCGGGGCGGGCAACGTGCCGCTGATGCTCACCGAGCACGGTGCCGACCCGGACGTGCCCCGGCTGAGCTTCGACGTGGACGTGGACGGCATCCCGGCGTGGACGCCGCTGTCCCTGCGCGACCTGACCGAGCGGGTCGCCGCGCGGGCGGACTGGTTCGCCCGCAAGGGGATCGGGCGGCGCGACCCGGTGGCGATCTTCGTGACCTCGGCCGCCGACGTGTTCCTCAACTACTTCGCGCTCAACCGGCTGGGCGCGATCCCCGCGCTGATGAACGGCAACATGCCGATCGAGGTCGCGGCCGGGTTCGTCCGCCGGCTGCGCGGGGTCGGGGTGCTGCTCGACGCCGACCACGCGGCGCTGCGGGAGCACGACCTCGGCGTGCCGGTCCTGGGCGACGCGGCGGAGACCGGCACCGGCGACCCGACCCGCGCCCCCGCCCACTACCGCCACCACGGCGACGACCCGGTGGCGATCACGCACTCCTCGGGCACCACCCGCACGCCCACCCCGGTCGTGCACTCGCACCACAGCCTGTTCGCCGCGATCCGCGCCGTGCGGCTCACCGAGGCCCGGCCCCACGGCCCGGTGCGCGAGCTGTCCGCGCTGCCCGCCGCGCACGCCGCCGGGCTCATCGTGGTGAACCAGGCGCTGTGCAACGGCTACGAGATCCTGTGCCTGTCCGCGCAGGGCGGCCGGTTCGAGCGCAGCGGCGAGGTGATCCTGGACGCCATCGAGCGGTGGCGGCCGACCGGCGTCTACGGCTTCGCGGTGACGTGGTCGGAGCTGGCCCGCCACGACCTGTCCACCCGGGACCTCGGCTCGGTGCGCAACTGGTCCAGCACCGGCGACTGCGCGCACGAGACGCACATCCGGCGGCTCGTCGCGGTCGGCAGCACCCCGACCTGGACCCGCGAGGGCCTGGTCGACGCGCCCGGCTCCAAGTTCGTCGACATGCTCGGCTCGACCGAGATGGGCCACAGCGCGTTCTTCATCAGCCACCGGCCGGGCAGCGACCGCTACGACCGGTGCGTCGGGAAGCCGTACCCGTTCGCGGAGGTGGCTTTGCTCGACGTGACCACGGGCGAGGAGGTGCCGGTGGGCCGGGTCGGGCAGTGCGGGCTCAGGTCGCCCACGCTGGCGCCGGGCTACTGGAACGACTCGACCGCGACCTACCGCACCCGGCTCAACGGCTACTACCTCACCGGCGACCTGATGTACCGGGACGAGGAGGGCTACTACTACCACGTCGACCGGGTCAACGACGCGGTCGACCTCGGCGGCGGGAACTGGCTCTACACCGCGCTGTCCGAGGAACGCGTGCTGGCCCGCTGCCCGGACGTGCGGGACTGCACCGTGCTGGCCGCCGCGGAGGGCGACGGGCCGCCGGTGACCGACGTGCTGCTGATGCTGCACGAGGGCGCCGACCCCGACCTGGACCGGGGCGACGCGGTCCGCGCCGCGCTCGGCGAGGCGGTGGCCCGGACCCTGCGGCGGGTCGAGGTCGTCCCGGACGACGGGGTGGTGTTCGGACCGACCGGGAAGGTGCGCAAGTTCGTGATGCGGCAACGGGTGTTGGCGGACGTGCCCCGCGGGAGGTAGCTCGTGCGGTATCCGCTCTCGTTCGCGCAGCAGCAGCTGTGGGACCGCTCCCGGGTCGCGCCGGGCGACCCCGCGGCGCACCTGGCCCGCGCGTGGTGGCTCGAAGGCGTGCTCGACCCCGTCGCCCTGCAACGGGCGGTGGACGTGGTGGTCACGCGGCACCCGGTGCTGCGCTCGACCTTCGACGGGGCCGAGCAGGTCGTCGACGACGCGGGCCGCGTGGTGGTCGACCACGTCGTCGCGGGTGCTCCCGAGGCGGAGGCGGTCGTCGCGGAACTCGCCGCGCGCCCGTTCGACCCGGCGCGCGGTCCGCTGCTGCGCTCGTGCCTGGTGGAGGTGGCCCCGGACCGGTGGCTGTTCGCGCTCGTGGCACACCGGCTCGTGCTCGACGAGGCCGCGCTGGGCGTCCTGCTCGACGAGCTGTCCGCGGCGTACCGGCGCGACGCGGCGTCGCTGCCGGAGCTGTGGATGGATTACGGGGACTTCGCGGTGTGGCAGCGCGAGCGGTTGCGCGGCGCGGAACTGGCGCGTCAGGTGGACCACTGGCGGGAGCCGCTGCGGGGCGCGTCCTTCGGGCTCGCGCTGCCCACCGGAGGGGCCGCCGGGACGGTCACGGCCGTGCTCGACCCGGTGTCGGACGTGGCGGTCCTGACCGGGTACGCGGTGGTGCTGTCGCGGTACGCGCGGCAGTCCGACGTGGTGGTCGGCGTCGTGGTGGACGGCCGCGTCCGGGCGGAGCTGGAGCCGGTCGTGGGTCCGTTCGCCGACGTGGTGCCGGTGCGGCTGTCCGTGGGCGGGACCTTCGCCGAACTGCTCGACCGGGTGCGCGAGGCCACCGAGGACGCCTTGGCGCACGACGAGCTGCCGCTCGCCAAGCTCGCGGAGGAGCTGGGGTTCGACGCCGACCTCACCGCCCGGTTCGACCCCCGGCCTTCGGTGGCCGCGACGGTGGACCTGCCGGGTGCGGTCGTGAGTGGACGGCTTCCGCTTCCCCCGTCGGTCGAAGCCGATGTGGACCTGGGCGTGGGCCGTGACGGCACCCTGGCGCTGCGGTACCGCGCCGACGCGGCGTTCGCCGACCGGCTGCTGTGCTCGCTGGTGACCGTGCTGGAGCACGCCGCACGGGCGCCGGGCACCCCGGTGGCGGAGCTGCCGCTGGGGGAGGGGCCGCTCCCGGTGGGGGCGCCGCCCGTGGAGCTGGACGTCGTGGCGGCGTTGCGCGAGTCGACGGCGACGGTCACCGACCGGGCCGGGGCGGTGCCGGTGCCCGAGGTGTGCGACCGGGCCGCGAGGCTCGCCCGGGTGCTCGTCGAACGCGGGGTGGGGCCGGGTACGCGGGTCGGGGTGTGCGTGGGTCGCGGCGTCGGGCTGCTGACCGCGTTGCTCGGGGTGTGGTGGGCGGGCGGCGCGACGGTCGCGCTGGAACCGGACCTGCCCCTGCGGCGGCTGGAGGTCGTGGCACGCACCGCGGGGCTCGGGCTCGTGGTGGCCGACGACGAGCACGCCGGGCTGGCCGGTTCGATTGCCGGGGACGTGGCGGTGGTCGTGCCGGACGAGGCGGCCGAACCGCGGGAACCCGTGCCGGTGCCCGCGGACGCCGTGGCGTACACGGCTTTCACGTCCACTCCGGACGGGCCCGCCGGTGTGGACGTCACGCGCGGTGCGCTGGCGAACCTGCTCGCCGTGCTGCGCCGGGACCTCGGGCTGAGCGCCGGCGACCGGTTCGCGGCCGTCACCACCACCTCGTTCGACCTGGTCCTGCCGGAACTGCTGCTGCCGGCGGTGTGCGGCGCGGACCTGGTGGTGGTGGCCGCCGACGAGGCCCGGGAGGCGGGTCGGCTCCGGTCGCTGCTGGCGCGGGACGCCGTGACCGCCCTGCACGCGACCCCGGAGACCTGGCGGCTGCTGGTGTCCGGGGGAGGCGTGCCCGAGGGCGTGCGGCTGCGGCTGGGCACCGGGCTGTCGCGGGAACTCGCGGACTCGCTCACCGCTCCGGGCGTCGCGGTGTGGCGCCTCTACGGCCACCCCGAGACGGCGGTGTGGGCGGCGGCCGGGACGGACGGGCTGGTGCCCGTGGACGGCAACCGGGTGCGGGTGCTGGACGAGCGGTCGGTGCCGGTGCCCGTCGGGGCCGTGGGCGAGGTGCACGTGTCGGGCGTCGGGGTGGCCCGGGGCGGGTTCGCGACCGGCGACCTGGGCCGGTGGCGCGAGGACGGGAGCCTCGAACTGCTCGGCCGGACCGACCGGCGGGTCGTGGTGCGCGGTGCCCGGGTCGACTGCGGCGAGGTGGAGGCCGTGCTCCTGGCGCACCGGGCGGTGCGCGGGGCGGCGGTGGTCGGCGTGCCGAGGGACGGCGGGACCGCGCTGGTGGCCTACGTCGTGCCCGACCCGGACGCGCGGGCCGGGACCGACCTGCCCGCGCTGCTGCGGCCCCACCTGTCGGCGGTCCTGCCCGAGCCGGGGGTGCCCGCGCTCGTCGTCGTGCTGCCGGAGCTGCCGCCCACCCGGGCCGGGCTGCCCGAGCCCGACTGGGGTGCCGCGCGGGCGGACCTGGTGCCGCCGCGCGGGCCGGTGGAGGAGGAGATGGCCCGGATCTGGGCCGAGCTGCTGCGCACCACCGAGCCGATCGGGGTGCACGACAACCTGTTCGCCCTCGGCGCCGGGTCGCTGACCGCGATCCGGTTCGCCTCGCGGGTCGCCGACACCTACGGCGTGAACCTGCCCGTGCACCTGCTCGTGGCCACCCCCACGATCGCGGCGTTCGCCGGGATCGTCTCGGCCGAGCTGGGCCAGGCCCCGGCCGAAGACCCGGCCGACGACCCGGCCGACGAGCTGGGGGAGATGTCCGACGAGGAACTGGACGACCTGCTGCGCGCGGTCCTGGCCGCCCGCGACCGCCGACGGAGCACCCGGGGTGACGGTTGATGATTGCGCTCGACCCGTGAAGACCGACGAAATCGCCGACCTGGCCACGAGCGCGCTGTTCGGCGCGCTCGACGATCCGGCGTTGAACTCGATGAATTTCCTGAACGAGGTCGCCCTGCATTACCCGGACGCGATACAACTCGCCGCCGGGCGGCCGACCGAGGAGTTCTTCGACCTGGCCGACGTGCACCGATATCTGCGATTGTTCTGCCGGTACCTGGCCGACGAACTCGGCTACTCCGGGGAACGCGTGCGGCGCACCGTATTGCAGTACGGCCGGACCAAGGGCATCATCCACGAACTCGTCGCGGAGAACCTCCGGCTGGACGAGGGCACCGAGGTCGACCCGGAGTCGGTGGTGGTGACCGCGGGCTGCCAGGAGGCGATGTTCCTCGTCCTGCGCGCCCTGCGGGCCGACGAGCGGGACGTGCTGCTCGCGGTGTCGCCCACCTACGTCGGGCTGACCGGCGCGGCGCGGCTGGTCGACCTGCCGGTGCGGCCGGTGGCGACCGGCGCGCGCGGCATCGACCTGGACGACCTGGTCGCGGTCGTGCGGCGGGAGCGCGCGGCCGGCCGCAGGCCCCGGGCCTGCTACGTCATGCCGGACTTCGCCAACCCGTCCGGCCTGAGCATGGACCTGCCCACCCGGCGCGCGCTGCTGGCCGTCGCCGAGGCCGAGGACCTGCTGCTGATCGAGGACAACCCCTACGGGCTGTTCCACGGCGATGCCGACCGGCTGCCCACGCTCAAGGCGCTGGACACCTCCCGCCGCGTGGTCTACCTGGGCTCGTTCGCCAAGTCCGTGCTGCCCGGCGCGCGGGTCGGCTACGCGGTCGCCGACCAGCGGGTGCGCGACGCCTGCGGCGGTGTCGGGCTGCTGGCCGACCAGCTCTCGAAGATCAAGAGCATGCTGACGGTGAACACCTCGCCGATCGCGCAGGCCGTGGTCGGCGGCCGGTTGCTGGCGAGCGGCTGCCGGCTGGCCGGGGCGAACGCGCGCGAGCGGGAGCTGTACGCCCGCAACCTGCGGCGCGTGCTGGACGGGCTGGCCGAGCGCTTCCCGAGCGCCGCCGACGGCGTCACCTGGACGGCGCCGACCGGCGGGTTCTTCGTCGTGGTCACCGTCCCGTTCCCGGTCGACGACGACCTGCTGGCGCGTTCCGCGCGCGACTACGGCGTGCTGTGGACACCCATGGGGCATTTCTACGACGACGTCACCGCCGTCCGGGCGCTCCGGCTTTCCTTCAGCACCGTTTCTCCCGACCGGATCGACACCGGTCTGGACCGGGTGGCGGCATTGATCAATGACCGCCTCGGTCGACCGGCGGTCGCGGTAATCAACCGCGACCGATTGGCCGATGGTGCGGCGGGTGAGCCGTGACGTACGCTTCGATCCGCTCAATTCGTTGGCGGGTATCGGCTCGGCAACCGTATTTCTCCAGGCGCGGAACCGGGCGGGAGTGCTGATGACCACTGGCCTGGCGGCGACCGGCGGAGCGGTCGCGGGTCCGGAATGGGTGGACGAGGTCCTGCTCCGCGGTGCGGACGGGGACGTGTGCCTGCACGCCGGCGGACCGGTCGACCGGCGCGCGTTGCGGTCGATGGTGGCCGAGCGGCAGGAGCGGTTGACCGCCGCGGGCCTGCGCCCCGGCGGCTCCCTGGCGCTGCGGCTGCCGCCCTCCCTGGCGTACGTGGCGAACCTGCTCGCCGGGTGGCGCGCGGGCGCCCAGGTGGTCCTGCTCGACCACCGCCTCACCCCGTACGAGGTCGACCTCGCGCTGGAGCGGCTGGCACCGCAGGTGGTGGTCGCGCCCGGACGGGTCCGCAGCAACCCCCTGCGGGCCTTCGCCGAGGTCGAGGAAACCGTTGCGCCGCACCCGGGTCGCCCGGCGGCGACGCCGCACGCGGTGATCCAGCTCAGCTCCGGCTCGACCGGACCGTCCAAGGTGATCGGTCGCACCGCCGCCGACCTGGTCGCCGAGATCGACCGGTACACCCGGATCGACGGCGTGCCGCTGCCCGGTGAGCGGATCGTCGTGCTGGCCTCGATGGTGCACGTGCTCGGGCTCGTCGGCGCCCTGCTGTACGGGCTGCACGCCGGCGTGCAGGTCCGGCCGCCGGAACGGCTCACCGGGGACAGCGTGCTGGAGGCGGTGGCGGCCGAGGCCACCCCGGCGACCGTGCTGGGCGTGCCGTTCCACATCGGCCTGCTCGCGTCCGTCGTGGACCCGCCCGCGCTGCCGCAGCTCAAGCGGATGACCACCGGCGGCGAGCTGGTGCCCGCCGCGACCGCGGCCGCGTTCACCGGGAAGTACCGCGTGCCGCTGGGGAACATGTGGGGCATGACCGAGGTCGGCGTGATCGCCACCGACCTGTTCGGCGAGCACCGGCCCGCGCTCACCCCAGCGCCCGGCCTGGAGGTCGTCGAGCGCGGTGGCGAGCTGCTGGTGAGCCGGCCCGAGTCGCCCTACGTCGGCCTGGCCGACCCGACCCGGTGGGCCGACGGCTGGCTGCACACCCGGGACGCGGGCGCGGTCGACCCGAGCACCGGGCTGGTCACCGTCAAGGGGCGGCTGGACTCCCAGATCTCGGTCGGCGGCCTGAAGGTCGACCTGACGGAGGTCGAGGCCACGCTGGGCGGCCTGCCGGGCGTGGTGGCCGCGGTCGTGCTGCACGACGAGGTGGTCACCGCGTACGCGGAGCTGGCCGAGCCCGCCACCGCGGCGACCGTCGAGGCCGGCCTGACCGAGCGGCTGGCCGCCTACAAGCGACCGCGCCGGCTGCACGTGCTGCCCGCGATGCCCCGCACCACCACCGGGAAGCTCGTCCGCGACCCCACGGTGCTGCGCCGGGCCGCGCGGGAGGGGAAGTGATCTCGCGATGAGGGCGGAACCCGCCGAAGAGGAACGGGGTGGCGGTATGGGCCAGGGCGGGACGCCCGGTCGGGACGACATCGTGGCCATCCTGGCCGGCCTGGACGGCAGGTCGGCGGACGACGTGCCCGAGCGGATCGAGTCGATGGAGCTGGCCTGGCTCGTGCACCAGGTCGAGCAGCGCTACGGCGTGCGCGTGGAACTGGACGAGGACCAGTACGGCCGGATGACCACCGTGTCCGGGGCCGCCGACGTGCTGCGGGAAGCGATCGGGACGACCTGATGGACATCTCCGGCATCGACCACATCGAACTGTACGTCGGCGACGCGCGGCAGACGGCGTTCTACCTCTGCACCGCGTTCGGCTTCAAGGTCTGCGGGCAGGGCGGCCCCGAGACCGGCCTGCCCGGCCGCCGCTCCCTGCTGCTGCGGCAGGGCGGCATCCAGGTCGTGCTGACCTCCGGGCTGGTCGCCGACCACCCCGCGACCGAGTACGTGCGCAGGCACGGCGACGGCGTGGCGGTGATCGGCATCGGCGTGGACGACGCCGCGGCCGCCTACCGCACCCTGGTCGGGCGCGGCGCCGAGGCCGTGGCGCCGCCCGCCCAATTCGGCGACGACGACCAGCGGGTCGTGGTCGCCGAGGTCTCCGGCTTCTCCGACGTGACGCACCGGCTGGTGGAGCGGCACGGCCCGGGGCGCGAGTTCCTGCCCGGCGCGATCGAGGTCACCGAGCCCGACCCGCACGGCGACGGCAAACTGCTGCGCACCATCGACCACATCGCGATCTGCGTGCCCGCGGGCGGTCTCGCCCCGACCGCCCGGTACTACGTGGACGTGTTCGGGTTCGAGCAGATCTTCGAGGAGTACGTGGAGGTCGGCGGCCAGGGCATGGACTCCAAGGTGGTGCAGAGCCCGTCGGGGCACGTCACCTTCACCCTGATCGAACCGGACCCCGAGCGCCAGCCGGGCCAGATCGACAACTTCCTGACCTGGCACGCCGGCGCCGGCGTGCAGCACGTCGCGTTCGGCACCGACGACATCGTCAAGGCGGTCACCACGCTGGCCGACCACGGCGTCCGGTTCCTCGGCACGCCGGCGGGCTACTACGACTCCCTGGAGGAGCGGGTCGGGCACCTGGACGCGCCGGTGGACGAGCTGCGCCGGCTCGGCGTGCTGGTCGACCGGGACCACTGGGGGCAGCTGCTCCAGATCTTCACCGAGTCCATGCACGTCCGCCGCACGCTCTTCCTGGAGATCATCGAGCGGCGGGGCGCGCTGACCTTCGGCAGCGGGAACATCAAGGCGTTGTACGAGGCCAAGCGCGGCGAGCTGGCGGACCGGGCGGCCGTGGGGAAGGGGAAGTGACCAGGGTGAACCGGTTCACGCTGACCGAGCAGGAGCGGGCCCTGCTGCCGACCGACGACGACGTGCGGTTCTTCGCCGAGCACGGCTGGTACCTGTCCGGGAAGCTGCTCTCCGACGACGAGGTCGACGAGCTGACCGCGGCGGCCGAGCGGTACTACGAGGGCGAGCGCAGCCGCCTGCTGCCGGCGCGCCCGCCGCGGCTGGCCTACTGGGAGCCGTCCCACGGCGAGGTGCAGCGCCACAACGACTACGTGCACTACGAGAGCGACGCGATCGCCAAGGTGCTGCTCAAGCCGCTGATCGGCGCGGTGGCCGCGCGGTTGGCGCGGGCCGCGGAGATCCGGGTGTTCCAGTCGACCCTGATCCTCAAGCCGCCGGTGGCCGACGAACCGTCCAACGTGGTGCCCTGGCACTTCGACAAGCACTACTGGTCGTCGTCGTCCTCGGAGCGGATGCTCACCGCGTTCATCCCGTTCCACGACTGCGACGAGCGGCTGGGCACCATCACCATGGTCGACGGCAGCCACCGGTGGGAGGAGGTCGGCGGCGACGACAGCACCACCCGGCACTTCGCCGACCGCGAACCCGGGCACCTCGACGACCTGCTGGCCGCCAACGCCGCGCACAACGGCGCCGAGGTCACCAGGGTGCCCATGGTCATCCCGAAGGGGCACATGAGCTTCCACCACTGCCGCACCTACCACGGCAGCGGGCCCAACCGCGCGGACCGGCCGCGCCAGGCCATCTCCCTGCACCTCCAGGACGGCGACAACGCCTACCGCGAGTTCCCGCTGTCCGACGGCAGCCTGGCCTTCTACAACCACGACTCCCTGGTGCGCCGCACCCCGGACGGCAGGCCGGACTACGCCGACCCGGAGTTCTGCCCCACCCTGTGGCGCTCCTGACGGCCGGCGGGACGCGGCGCATGGCGGGCACCCACGGGCCGGACGGCCACGTCGGCCTCTACCGGGTGGTGCGGCTGATCCGCCGGTTCGAGGAGCGGGCGGTCGAGCTGGTGCGCACCGGCGACATCGTCGGCGGCATCCACCCCTGCACCGGGCAGGAGGCCGTCGCCGCCGGGGTGTGCGCCGCGCTGCGCGCCGACGACGTGATCACCAGCACCCACCGCGGGCACGGGCACGTGCTCGCCAAGGGCGCCGACCCGGCCCGGGTGCTCGCGGAGCTGGCCGGTCGCGCCACCGGGCTGAACCGGGGCCGCGGCGGGTCGATGCACGCCGCGGACTTCCGGCTGGGCATCCTCGGCGCGAACGCGATCGTCGGGGCGAACGCGCCGATCACCGTCGGCGCGGCGTGGGCGGCCAAGCGGGCGGGCGCCGACCGGGTGGCGGTGAGCTTCTTCGGCGACGGCGCGGTCAACCAGGGCGTGCTGCTGGAGTCGCTGAACCTCGCCGCGCTGTGGCGGCTGCCGGTGCTGTTCGTCTGCGAGAACAACGGGTACGCCACGACCCTGCCCGTCGCCGACGCGGTGGCCGGCACGATCCCCGGTCGGGGCGAGGCGTTCGGCGTGCCGTCGGTGACGGTGGACGGGATGGACCCGGTGGCCGTGCTGGGGGCGGCGCGGACCGCGGTGGACCGCGCCCGCGCCGGCGGCGGGCCGTCGCTGCTGGAGTGCCTGACCTACCGGTTCGACGCGCACCACACCTGGGAGCACCGGGCCCGGGTCCGCTACCGCGACGACGAGGAGGTCCGCAGTGGACGGTCGCGGGACCCGGTGGAGATCCAGGGTTCCCGGTTGACCGGTGCGGACCGCACCCTGGTCGACGCCGAAATCGAGTCCACATTGGATGCCGCGGTGGCTTTCGCGTTGGGCAGCCCGCACCCGGACCCGGCCGACGCCCTGGAGCACCTGTACGCCGACGGGACCCGCCCCCGGCCGGGGAGTGGTTGCTGATGCCGTGGCTGTCCTACCAGAAGGCGCTCAACCGGGCGCTGGGCGACGAGCTGGCCCGCGACCCGGCGGTGTTCGTGCTCGGCGAGGACGTCCGGGTGGCCGTGTCGCACGTGACCGCGGGCCTGGTCGGCCGGTTCGGGCCCGACCGGGTGCTGGACGCGCCGCTGTCGGAGCAGGCGTTCACCGGCTTCGCCACCGGCGCCGCGCTGGCCGGCCTGCGGCCGGTGGTCGAGTTCCAGGTCCCGTCGCTGCTGTTCCTGGTGTTCGAGCAGATCGTCAACCAGGCGCACAAGTTCTCCCTGATGACCGGCGGCCAGGCCCGCGTGCCGGTGACCTACCTGGTGACCGGCTCGGGCTCGCGGACCGGCTGGGCCGGGCAGCACTCGGACCACCCGTACAGCCTGTTCGCCCACGCCGGGGTCAAGACCGCGGTGCCGGCCACGCCCGCGGACGCCTACGGCCTGCTGGTCACCGCGATCCGGGACGACGACCCGGTGGTGGTGTTCGCGCCGGCGGCGGCGCTCGGCGTGCGCGTCGACGTCGACCACGCCGAACTCGGCCCGGTGCCGCTCGGCGTCGGCCGGGTGCACCGGGCGGGGGAGGACGTCACGGTGGTGGCGGTCGGGCACCTGGTGCACGACGCGCTCGCGGTCGCCGACGAGCTGGCCGACGACGTCTCGGTCGAGGTGTTCGACCCGCGCACGGTGTACCCGTTCGACTGGGAGGGCCTGGCCGCCTCGGTGGCGAAGACCGGTCGCCTGGTCGTGGTGGACGACTCGAACCGCACGTGCGGCATCGGCGCCGAGGTGCTGGCCACCGCGGCCGAGCGGTTCACCCTGCTCGCCCCGCCGGCCAGGGTGACCAGGCCGGACGGCGCGGTGGTCCCGTTCGCCCCGGCGCTCGACCGGGCCGTGCAACCCGACCGCCTCCAGCTGGCGACCGCGGTGCAGAAGGTGTTGAGGCACTGACTATGGAGGCGGACATGCCGCTCGACCCCCAGGTGCGCGCGATGCGCGAGCGCGTGATCGCCGCAGGCACGCCGCCGCTCTACACGCTGTCCGTGGAGGAGGCGCGGGCCGCCGACCTCGCGGCCGTCCGGGCCGCGGCCGGCACGGGCGAGCCGGTGCGCCACGTCACCGACCGCCACGTCCCCGGCCCGGACGGCGACCTGCCGGTCCGCGTCTACCGCCCCACCGACGGCACCGACCCGCTGCCCACCCTGGTCTACCTCTTCGGCGGCGGCTGGGCGCTGGGCAGCGTCGACACCTCCGACGGCATCTGCCGCGCGCTGGCCAACGCCGTGCCGTGCCAGGTGATCACCGTCGGCTACCGCCTGGCGCCCGAGCACCGGTTCCCGGCCGCCGTCCACGACTGCTACGCGGCGGTGTCCTGGATCGCGGCGAACGCCGCGGAGCTGGGCGTCGACCCCGGCCGGCTCGCGATCGCCGGTGACAGCGCGGGCGGCAACCTGGCCGCCGCGGTCACCCTGCTGGCCCGCGAGCGCGGCGGGCCGGCGCTCGTCGCCCAGGTGCTGGTCTACCCCAACACCGACTACCGGGGCGAGACCGGGTCGATGCGCGCCAATGACGACCCGGCGCTGTTCAACAACCGGTCGGTGGCCTGGTACTGGGCCCACTACCTGGCCGACCCGGAGGACGGTCGCAACCCCCTGGTGTCACCGCTGCTGGCCGAGGATCTGAGCGGGCTGCCGCCGGCGCTCGTGATCACCGCCGAGCACGACCCGCTGCGGGACGAGGGCGAGCAGTACGCCGAACGCCTGCGCGAGGCCGGCGTGCCCGTGGTCGCGTCCCGCTACCCGGGCATGGTGCACGGCTTCTTCGCCATGACCGGCGCGCTCGACGCGGCCCACCGGGCGCAGCGCGAGGCGGCCGACTACCTGAGGTCCTGGTTCAACCCCTGGTCCTGAGGCGGCGCGCCGAGGCGAGGTCGGGGCAGCCGGCCAGGCGCAGCGCGGTTTCCAGCTCCTCGCGGAGCAGGTCCAGCACCGTTGCCACGCCCCGCTCGCCGCCCGCGCCCAGCCCCCACAGCACGGGCCTGCCGACCAGCACGGCCGTGGCGCCGAGGGCGAGGGCGCGCAGCACGTCCGCGCCGGTGCGCACGCCGCTGTCCAGCAGCACCGGGCACCGGCCGTCGACCGCGGCCACGACCTCGGGCAGGGCGGTGACGGCGGGAACGGCGCCGTCGAGCTGCCGGCCACCGTGGTTGGAGACGACGATGCCGTCCACGCCGCGGTCGACGGCCTGGTCGGCGTCCTCGGCGTCGAGGACGCCCTTGAGGACGACGGGGAGCGAGGTGTGCTCCCGCAGCCAGTCCAGGTCGCGCCAGCTCAGCGACGGGTCGAACACGGCCGCGGTGTGCCGGGCCAGCACCGAGTCGCCCGGCACGTGCTCGCCGACGTCGCCGTCGACGTTGACCGGTCGGATGCCCGGGGGCAGGGCGAAGCCGTTGCGCAGGTCGCGCAGCCGCCGGCCGAGCAGGGGCACGTCCACGGTGAGCACGACGGCCCGGCAGCCCGCGTCCTCGGCGCGGCGCAGCAGGTCGACGACCGTGCGGCGGTCCCGCAGCCAGTACAGCTGGAACCACGTCGCGCCGGCCGCGCCGGCCACCGCGTCGATCGGTTCGGAGCTGAGGGTGCTGATGACGTAGGGGACGCCGGCCGACCCGGCCGCCCTCGCCGCGGCCCGTTCACCGCCGGGGTGGATCAGCTTCTGGTAGGCCATCGGCGCCACCGCGACCGGCAACGACGACCGCGCGCCGAACAGCTCGCACCCGGTGTCGCAGGCCGAGACGTCCACCAACGCGCGCGGCACCACGGCCACCCGGTCGAGCGCGGCCCGGTTGGCGGCCACGGTGACCTCCTCACCGCTGCCGCCCGCGATGTAGTCCCGCACCTGCGGTGCCAGGCGCGCGGCGGCCAACCGCTCCACGTCGGACACCGACCACACGTCCGGGAGGTTCCCCTCGCCTGCCATGCGCCCCCCATCGCCGCGGTGGTCCCATCACACCACCGGGGCGCGTCGCGCACCAGCGGTCGCCGGTCAGTACTCCGGCAGGTCGATGCGGGTGGCGAACCGGTCGGTGAACCGCATCATCGCGCCGAACAGCGCGCTGTGCTCGAAGACCAGGTTGCGCAACCGGATGCCGAGCCCGGTGCGGGGGGCGAGGAACGGCCCGGCGTTGCCCTTCTTCGCGACCGCCGCGTAGCCGCGGAACAGCTCGGTGTAGCGGCGGAACGCGGTCGTGTGGTCGCCGTCGGCGCGGCGCAGCTCGCCGGCCAGCACGTGGGCGCCGACGATCGCCAAACCGGTGCCGAAGCCGCCGAGGGTGTTGCCGTACGCGGCGTCGCCCAGCAGCACCACGCGGCCCCGCGCGTAGTCGTCCAGGTCGACGCGGCTGATCGAGTCCAGGTGGAAGCCCGTCACGGCCGGCACCGCGGCCAGGATCTCCGGGATGCGCCAGCCGCCGCCCCGGTAGGCGTTGACCAGCAGTTCCTTCTGCGTAGTCACGTCGGCGCGGTGGGGGTGCGGTTCGGGCGAGGCGAAGACGAAGAACGCCTGCGCCTTCGGACCGCCGAGCGCGACCATGCGGCCCGGTTCGTTGTAGACCAGGTGCTCGCCCGCCACGTCCAGGTCGGCCAGGGCGTAGTGGTGGCCGAGGAAGCGGACGTGGTCCTCCTCCGGGCCGAACGCGAGGCGGCGGACGTTCGAGTGGATGCCGTCGGCGCCGACGACCAGGTCGAACGTGCGCGGGGCGCCGTGGGCGAAGGTGACGTGCACGCCGCCGGGGGTGTCGGTGAGGGAGGTGATCCAGTCGCCGAAGACGTACTCGCAGCCCTGCCGGGTGCGGTCGTGCAGGAGTTCGACCAGGTCGCCGCGGCGGATCTCGACGTCGCCACCGGTGAACGCGCCGGGGATCACGGTGAGGGGGCGGCCGTTCGCGTCGACGACGGTCTGGTCGGTGCCGCCGGTCCGGCGGAGGTGGACGTCGTCGAGGATGCCCATCCTGGTCAGGACGGTGCGGTGGGTGGCGCCCTTGAAGTCGACGGCTTGGCCGGTGGTGCGGGGGGCGGGTGCCTTCTCGACGATGGTGGTGGTGGCGCCGTAGCGGGTCAGCCAGAGGGCCAGGGCCGGGCCGGCGATGCCGGCGCCGGAGATGAGGACGGTGGTGTTCTTCATGGTGGTGTTCTTCACGGCGGGGAGGTTCGCCGGGGCGGCCGACACCCCGCTGACAAGTGGCTGACAGGGGTGTCGGTGGTGGCGGTATTTTGGCCGCATGGCAACCGTTCACGCGCTGACGTTCTACCCGATCAAGGGCTGCGCCGGCGTCGCCGTGGAACGGGCCGAGGTCACCCCGACCGGGCTGCTCCACGACCGGCTGTTCGCGCCGGTCGGGCCGGACGGCGGGATCGTCTGGCAGGGCGAGGCGCCGAAACTGGCCGCGGTCCGGGCCCGGGTCCTGCACGACGGCGCGAAGCTGGAGCTGAGCGCACCCGGTGCGGGCGGGCTGGTGGTGGACGTGGTGGTGGACGGGGCGGCCCGGCCGGTCGAGGTGGAGAAGTGGCCGGGGGCCGGCGTCGACCAGGGCGACGAGGCGGCCGAGTGGCTGTCGGAGGCGATCGGCACGCCGGTGCGCCTGGTGCGCGAGCCGGCCCGGGAGAACCGGGCCCGCAGCGGGATCGACCCGACCGCCCTGCACGTGCTGTCGCTGTCCACGCTGGACGACCTGAACGCGCGGATCGCGGAGCGGGGGGCCGCCCGGGTGCCGATGGACCGGTTCCGGCCCAACATCGTGGTCGGCGGCTGGTCGGAGCCGCACACCGAGGACCGGGTGGCGCGGATGGCGGTCGGTGACGTCGAGATCGGTTTCGGCGAGCCGGCCATCCGCTGCGCGGTCACGCTCGTCGACCAGGTGACCGGGGTGCGCGTCGGCCCCGAGCCGCTGCGCACCCTGGCCGACTACCGCCGCGAGACCGAGGGCGTCAGCTTCGGGTTGAAGGCGGCGGTGTTCGGGACCGGGGAGATCGCTGTCGGCGACGAGGTCACCGTCACCGAGTGGCGGTGAGCCGGGCTGTGGTGGTGGCGGTACCGATCAACCGAGCGCGGCCAGCGCCTGTTCACGGCTCTGCCGAGCCCCATCGGCGTAGGCCGCGGCGAAAGCGGCCGGTCCCAGGGCCGCGGTCGCCCTGGCCGCCGCGGCCGACGCCACCGGATCGCCCGCCACCGCCATGCCCCGCAACGCCACCGCCGTCCCCAGCAGGAACGCTGCCCGCTCCGCCGCCACCACCCCGGCCAACCCCTCCACCGCCCCCGCCAACGGCGCGACCATCGGGTACCCCCGGGCCACCGCGACGGCCTCCTCGTGCCGCCCCAACGCGGTCAGGGCGCGCACCCGCCACGGCGTCCCGCCGAAGTCCTCCCGCGCCACGGCCAGAACCCGCGAGCACAGCTCCGGCCCACCGGCAACGGCCCGCCCCAGCAGCACCCCCGGCGACTCCGCCCGCCCGGCCAACCGGTCCAGCTCACCCGCCCGCCGGAGATCCGCCCCGGCACCCGCCACGTCTCCCTGCCGCACCAGGCAGTCCGCCCGCCGGCACAGCACGTCGACGCACTCCTCCAGCGCACCGAACCGCTCGTAGTGCGCCAGCGACTCCGCCCACAGCTCCCCGGCCCGCCCCCACTCACCGCGCCAGCCGGCCACCTCGCCGAGCCAGTCGAGCGCCTGCGCCGCGCCCCAGCGCTCACCGAGCCCGCGGAACACCGCCAGCACCTCCCGCAACTCCTCCTCACCGCGACCGGGCTCCCCGTCCAGCACCCGCAGGATCGCCAGGCTCAACCGGCCGAGTGCCGCGTTCCACGGGTCGGCGTCGAGCAGCGGACCCCCCGACCGCCGGGGACCGGTGGTCATGCCCCACAGCGCGATCACGAACGGGTACCGCACCGGCCCGGTGAGCCCGCGCACGACCTCGCCCGCCCGCACCCAGTGCGCCGCCTCCGCCGGGGCCGCGTGCACCACGCAGGCCACGTACTCCTCGTCGCACCCCGGCGGCACGTCCCGGTCGAGCAGCGCGGCGGCCGCCTCGCGCGCCTGGCCGTGCCGACCGGACAGCCACCAGTACGCGGTCAGCGCCGCCACCAGCCGGTACCCGGTCGCCGGGTCGGCGTCGACGGACCAGCGCAGCGCGGCCACCAGGTTCTCGTGCTCGGCCCCGAGCACCGCGAGCCAGTCGAGCTGCTCCGCGCGCCGCAGGTGCGGGTCGGCCCGCCGGGCGAGCGCCAGGTGGTACCGGGCGTGCGCGCGGCGCGCGTCGTCGGCGTCCTCCAGGTGTTCGGCGCAGAACAACCGGATCGTGTCGAGCATCCGGTAGCGGTGGCCGTCGACGAGGAGCAGCGACCGGTCGACCAGGTCGGCGAGCACGTCCTCGGTCCCGCACACCGCCTCGGCCGCGGCCGGTGGGGCGCCGCCCGCGAACACCGAGAACCGGGCCGCGGCCGACCGCTCGCCCGGGGTGAGCAGGTCCCAGCTCCACGCGACGACGGCGCGCAGCGTCCGGTGCCGGGCGGCCGCGGTGCGGTCGCCGCGCGAGAGCAGCCGGAACGGACCGTGCTCGGCCAGTCGCGCGGCCAGCTCGCCCACCGTGAACTGGCGCAGCCGCGCCGCGGCCAGCTCGATGGCGAGCGGCAGCCCGTCGACCGCCGCGCAGATCGCGGCTACGGCCTCGCGGTCGTCCGCCGTGACCGCGAAGCCGGGGCGGACGGCGGCGGCGCGGTCGGCGAACAGGCGCACCGCGTCCGCCGGGTCGTCGAGCGGGGCGAGGGGGAGCAGCACCTCGCCGGTGAGGCCGAGCGGTTCCCGGCTCGTGGCGAGCACGGTCAGCGCCGGGCACTCGGCCAGCAGCACCCGGACCAGCGCGGCGACCGCGCCACCGACCCGCTCGCAGTTGTCGAGCACCAGCAGGGCGGGCCGGTCGAGCGCGGCGACGAGCCGCCGGACCGGGTCGCCGGCGGTCGGCGCGAACCCGGTCTCCCGCAGGCCGAGCGCGCCGAGCAGCGCGTGCGGCACGAGGGCGCCGTCGTCGACGGGGGACAGGTCGACGAAGCACGCCTCGTCCACCGCCTCGACGGCCAGCCGGGTCTTGCCCGTACCACCGGGACCGACGATCGTCACCAACCGCCGGTCCCGCAGCCCGGCGAGCCGGTCCAGCTCGGCCGCGCGGCCGACGAAGCTGGTCAGCTGGGCGGGCGGCCGGGCCGGGCGGGGCGCCTGGTCGGCCCGCAGGACCGCGAGGTGGACGGCGGACAGCTCGGGCGAGGGGTCGGCGCCCAGCTCGTCCGCGAGCAACCGGCGGACGTCGGAGAACTCCGCCAGCGCCTCGGCCTGCCGACCGGCCGCGTGCAGCGCCCGCATCAGCAGGCCGCGCAGCCGCTCCCGCAGCGGGTGGGCGGCGACCAGCGCCCGCAGCTCCGCGACCGGCGCGCCACCCGGCAACGCCGACTCGGCGTCGTGCAAATCCTCCAGGGCGGTGAGCCGCAGCTCCTCCAGCCGGGCGGCCCGGGCGGCGCCGTGCGGCAGGTCGACCAGCGCGGGACCGCGCCACAGGTCGACCGCCTCCCGCAGCACGCCCACGGCCCGGTCGTGCGCACCGGCCGCGAGCAGCCGGCGGCCGTCGGCGGCCAGTCGCTCGAAGCGGAGCGCGTCCACGTCGTCGGGGTCGACGACCAGCCGGTAGCCGCCGCCCTCGAACACCACCCCGCCCACGGCCCTGCGCAGGCGGGACACGTGGGCCTGCACGGCACCGGCCGCGTCGGCGGGCGGGGTGTCGCCGTACTGGGCCGCGACGATCGAGTCGGTCCCGACCACGCGGTTGGCGTTCAGGGCGAGCAGCACCAGCAGGGCGCGGGGCCGGGGACCGCCGACGGCGACCGGCGCGCCGTCGTCGGCGCGCACCTCCAGGGGCCCCAGGATGCCGATCCGCACAGCGGAATTGTCCCTGCCGCAGCGCACGCCCAGCAGCGGCACCCGGGCCCGCGGCGTTCAGTCGCGGGTGGACACCGCGGACCCCTCCCGGCCGACCAGGTCGACCAGCAGCTCCGCCGCCACCTCCGCCCCATCCCCCCGGAGCTCACCGGCCACGGCGGCCGCCCGCGCCCGGGTCCCCGGGGCCAGGGCGGTGTCGAGCGCGGCCGACAGCGACCCGGCGGTCGGCACCGGCCCGTCGTGCGCCGCGCCGATGCCCAGCCCGGCCACCCGACCCGCCCAGTACGGCTGGTCCGCGAGCTGCGGCACCACCACCTGCGGCGCACCGGCCCGCGCGGCGGTCGTCGTCGTGCCCGCGCCACCGTGGTGCACGACGGCGGCCACCCGGCGGAACAGCGCCTGGTGGTTGACCTCGCCCACGACGAAGCAGCCGTCCAGGTCCTCGCCCAGGTCCGCCCAGCCCCGGGCCACGACCACGCGGTACCCCCGCGCCCGGACCGCCGAGACGACCGCGTCGGCGACGCCCTCCCGCACCCTCATGCTGCCGAAGCCCACGTACACCGGCGGCGCGCCGTCGTCCAGGAAAGCCTCCAGCTCCACCGGCAGGGGCCGTTCGTCGGGCAGGACCCAGGCGCCGGTCTGCACGACCTCGAAGTCCGCCGGTCCCCGCCACGGGTCCAGCGCCGGGTCCGTCGCCAGCCACGGCCGGTCGCCGACGACGTGGTCGCGGACGTCCGCCACCGGCGGCAGGCCGACCGACGCCCGGTTCGCGTTCAGCGCCTCGCCGAACAGCTCGTTGACGTACCGCGCGTCCAGGTCCCACAGCGCCCGGTTGTCGGTCACCCCGGGCGGGAGGGGGCGACCCGGGTACGCCAGCGGCGCGTGGTGCGGCGACGGCAGGGTGAGCTGCTGGAAGGTCACCGACACCGAGGGGATGCCCAGCAGCTCGGCCACCGACCGGGCTCCCGCCGCGGCCGGCAGCGCGCCGGTCGCCACCACCGCGTCGCACCCCTCGGCCGCCGGGGGGATCGCCTCGAACTGCGAGGCGATCAGCATGGCCGCGCGCTCGGGCAGGGACGTCGGCGGCGGTGCCGAGGTGGCCAGGGCGCGTGCCGACGGGCCGACCGGCACCAGCGGCACGCCGACACCGGCCAGCCGCTGCCCGAACTCCTCGTCCGGCGGCGCGCAGACCCGCACCTCCGCGTCCAGCGCCCGCAACCGCACCGCGAGCGCCACCAGCGGTTCGACGTCACCGCGGGACCCGTACGTCGACAACAACACGCGCACTACGCGACTCCATGTTTTCGCAGGTCTTGGCTTCGAGCGGGAAGTGTGCGGCACGACCGGGGGCTTGCCGCAAGATCCCCCGTGCGCTATAAGTTGAGAGTGGGAAGGAGCCGGTGGGCTCCTTTTTTCGCATTCCGGGCGGGTCGTCGAACGCCCCGGGAGCCGGCGCCAAGCCCTGAGAGCCCCGGGAGACCGCTCAACGCGACCGTGGTGGGTACGCGCGCGATCACCGCCGGGAACCGGCGGTCCGACGCGCGCCCGCCCTGCCCACACGACCGGGAGGTCTTGATGCGTTCACTCGTCCGCCGCTCGTCGGCGGTGGTGGCTGCCGCCGCCCTCGCCTGCGGCCTGCTCGCGCCACCCGCCCAGGCCATCCACGACGGGTACGACGCGCCGTTCCAGCACTTCCGCTTCATGGTCTCGCTGAGGTTCGCCGAGGCGCCCGCGGAGCACTTCTGCGGTGGCACGCTGATCGCCCCCGACGTGGTGCTGACCGCCGCCCACTGCGTCGCCGGGATACCCGAGGGCGGCCTGGTGGCCGTGGTCGGCACCGACACCGACCGCTGGGACCGGGCCCGCCCGGTGCCGGTCGTCGCGCACCGCGTGCCCGCCGAGTTCGACCTGTCGGTCGACAACCGGGCCGACATCGCCGTCGTCCGGCTGGCGTCCCGCCAGCACTCGCCAACGGTCCGGCTCGCGCACCGCGAACCGCGGCCGGGGGAGCGGGTGGTGACCGCCGGGTGGGGGTACACGGACGCGCCGCCCGGCTACGGCACCGCGCCCGACTCGCTGCGGGCGGCCGGGCTGGTCGTCGACCGGGACGGCGCGTGCGGGACCGACGTCATGTGGAACCCGCCGTCCTACGGCCCCACGTCGATCTGCGCCGCGGGCGGGCCGGTGGTGAACTACGGCGACTCGGGCGGCCCGCTGCTGGTCCGGGCCGAGCACGGCGGGTACCGGCAGGTCGGCGTGGTGTCGCTGTTCTCCGACGTGCCCGGCAAGCGGTACGCGGCGTTCACCTCGGTCGCCGTGCAGTCCAGGTGGGTCGACCAGGCGGTGCGGTCGTTGAGGTAGGCGGTCGCGCGGGCCTTCCCCCTGCACGGGGAAGGCCCGCACCCGTTTCAGGGGACCAGGATGACGCCGGTGTCCACGGCGAACGGCGCGTCGTAGGCGGACCGCTCGACGGTCGGGTCGGCGGTCACCGAGTCCAGGCGCAGCGGCGTGTCCGCGGTGATCACCCGGGTGTTCGCGTCGACCTGGTAGGAGATCATCAACGACGGGTCGGTCAGCCGCTCCAGGCTCACCACGCGGGTCGCCTCGTCCGGGTCGTCCATCGAGCCGAACAGCCTGGAGGGCACCGGGGTGAAGCGCAGACCGCTCTTGAACGCGAACAGGCCCGGCTTGGTCATGTGGCCGTACAGGGCGGGGTCGGACCCCAGCGAGATCTCCCGGTGGCCCATCTCCCGCGCCGCCTCGAACACGCGCATGTAGAGCGCGCGCACCAGGCCCTGCTGCCGGCCGCCCGGCGCCGTGGTGGCGAACCGGATCACCACCGTGGAGATGTCCCGGCGGATGCGGCACACGCACGAGCCGACCAGCCCGTCGGGCGCGTACGCCTGCACCGCGAAGTAGTCCTCGCCCTGGTCCAGGATCTCGTCGCGCTCCATGCTGGCGTACGGCACGCCGTGCCGCATGGCCGCGACCTGTGGTTCGTACAGGCCCAGGAACTCGTCGAAGGACGGCGCGTCCAGCGGCGTGACCACCTTGAGCCGGACGCCCTGCTCGGCGGCGGCCTTCTGGCCCGCGCGCACGTGGTAGCGCTCCTTGCGGGGCAGCCGGGTCAGGAACTCCGCCTCGGACGGGCCGACCGGGGCGGTCCAGGTGATCCACGCCGGCTGCACGCGGAAGCCGGCGGCGGTCAGCGGCGCCCAGGACACCGGCGGCGGGTCCACGACCTTGACCAGGTCCAGGCCGGGCGTGCCGCGCCAGTCGCCGGCCAGCGCCTCGTCGACGGTGATCAGGCCGGCCCTCAGGCCGAGCGCGACCGCGACCTCCATGCGTGCCTCCTAGACATGCGGGTCCCACCGGGCGGCTCGTGGCCGCCCGGTGGGGGTCGAGGGGTGGGGTGGCGTCAGACCGCGGGGGCGCCGACCACCGCGGGCACGTCCAGGCGCTGCTCCCGCGTGCCCTGGCGGGTGCGCAGGACCACGGTCGCGCGGTCGCCGCCCGGCAGGACCTGCACGGTGCGCTCGTCGGTCCAGCCGGAGAAGCGGAACTCGCCGTCGCCCACGTGGACCAGGCCGAACCGCGGCTCGCCCGAGACGGCGAGCACGAGCCGGTCGCCGTCGATGCGCACGCTCGCCGGCAGGTGCTCCTGGGGCTTGGTGAACTCGCCCTCCGCCTCCTCGAAGTCCAGGAAGGACAGCGGGACCTCGAACTCGCACTGGTGGCGGGCCAGGTCGTCGCAGGGCACCGCGGGGCGGTTGAACAGCACCTCGTCGGCGTCGAGCGCCTCCAGGAACTCCGCCGGGAACAGCGACAGCACCTCGGGGGTGAGCGTGGTGTCGATGACCATGTGGACCCGCTTGCGGGTGCCGGTGTTCTCCACCTGGTGCAGCCGGCAGAAGTCGCCGAACCAGAACGTGCCCGGCTCCCACACGTGCACGTCGCCGTCCATCAGCAGGGTGGCGCCGGGGTTGGTGACCAGCGGCACGTGCAGGCGCAGGTTGCCCCACGGGAAACCGATCTTGGTGTCGAAGTGCAGCTCGCTCTGGGCGCCCGGGCCCAGCGCCAGCAGCCGCACGCAGCGCAGCGGCGCCGGGATCGACGCCAGGACCTCGGCCAGGTAGGGGGCCTCGGCCAGCCACTTGGTGTCGGCGAAGTCGTCCAGGCCCGCGCCGCCGGGGTCGGTGCGCAGCTCGCTGCCCGTCGGGCTGCGCAGCGGCAGCGCGCGCCAGTCGAAGTCGGCCTCCTCGGCCGGGCCGTCGGTCTCGAACGTCTGCTGCAACGCCCACTGGTGGCCGTCGAGCGTCTTGAGGTCCGCGAGCAGCCGCTGGAGGTCGAACGTGGGCAGCAGCCTGACCGCGGACGGGTGGGAGCCGACGTGGGCTTCGCAGAGTCGGTAGGGAGGGGTCGTCATGGTGTTGGTTGTCTCCTGTCTTTCGCTTCTCCCGCCACGGCGTTCGCGGTCGGTACCAGCTCGGGCCCGGCGGTCGCCCCCCGCCTGCCGCCCGGCGGGAAGCGCCCCGCCGCGAGGGCCAGCACGGCGAGCAGGAGGCCGCTCATCGCGCCCAGCAGCACGAACGACATCCGGCCGGTCGTCTCGTACAGCACGACGCCGACGAGGGGACCGACGATGTTGCCGACGTCCGAGATGAACCCGAACACCCCGAATGCCTTGCCCTGGCTGCCCGCCGCCGACTTCAGCTCGACGATGCCGCGCCGCGCGCTCAGGAACAGCGCCGCGTAGCCGCCCATGAACACCACGAAGCACGCCGCGACCGGCAGCACGCCCGCGTTGATCGTGATCCCGGCGAGGCCGACGCCGGCGAGCGCGAGGCCGATCCGGATCATGGTGACGAGCCGCAGCCGCTCGGCGTAGCGGCCGAGCACCCACATGGCCAGCCCGGAGGTGGCCAGGCCCGCGACGAACACGACGGAGATGGCGGACCGGGCCGAGCTGTCCTGCTCCGTGCTCAGGTACAGCGGCAGCACGGGTTCGAGCGAGGAGTAGATGAAGGCGGTGAACATGTCCAGCCCGCCCAGCACGAGCACCCACGTCCACCAGCTGCGCGCGGGCTTCGCCGAGGCGTCCGCGACCGGCCCGCCCGCCGACCCGGTCGGTTCCGGCTCCGCCGCGACCGGGTCGGGCCGGGCCGCCGGGATGGCCTTGAGCAGGCCGAACGCCGTGGCCGCGGTGATCGCGGCGCCCAGCACGAACAACGCCTCCAGGCCCAGCGGCGTGGCCACGCCCGCGATCAGCGGCCCGAGCAGGAACCCGGCCACCGCGGCGGAGCCGAAGTTGCCCATCATCCGGCTGGTCGAGATCTCGTAGTGCCTGCACAGCGACGCCATGCCCGCGTAGAGCGCGGGGGACACGAGCCCTTCGCCCACGCCCCACAGCGCCCGCCCGGCGAGCATCGTCGCCGAGTCGCCGGCGAACGCGGTGACCACGATGCCCGCGGCGGCGATCAGCAGCGACACGAAGGCGACGTTCTTGGCGTCCCACCGGTCGACCCACCAGCCGCCGACCGGCTGGAAGAGCGTCTTGGTCGCCGCGAACAGCGCGAACATCAGCGCGATGACGGTGGGCCCCGCGCCCACCCGTTCCTCCAGGTCGGGTACGAAGGGGATCAGCACGGTGTACGACGCGTTGACGCTGATCACGGCGATCAGCAGCAGCGCGGCGCGGCGCTGGCCCGGCCCCATCAGGTGCCCTCGATGTAGGCGGACAGCACGCCGTGCATGCCTTCGAGCGCCGCGGCCAGGTCGGGTCGCGGGTGCGGGGCGTACACGAGCGCCCAGAGGTCGGTGCCGGTCAATCCGTGCTTCTCCTTGAACCTGTAGTTGTCGCGGCCCCACTCGATCCGGCGCATGCCGTTGTCGTAGGCCCACTGCGTGCCGCGGTACATCAGGGCGATGTACGTGCTCAGCTCCTTGAGGCCCGCGTACTCGACGCCGCCGCACATGTAGGTGACCTCGTCGCCGTGGCGGAACGCGAAGAAGGCGCCGACCAGCCGGCCGTCGACCTCGGCGGCGAGCATCATGCCGCCGGGCACGGTCAGCATGGAGTTCAGCGAGTCCTCGCTGAACAGCGCGGGCCAGTCGTTCTTGTCGCTGGTGTCCACGGTGAGCGGGTAGGCGTGGCGGACCAGCGAGTGCGCCTCCGGCCCCTCGACCATGCGCACGGTCAGCCCGCGCTCCTCGGACCGGCGCAGCCGCCGCTCCACGTCCCGCTTGATCTTGTTCGGGAGCCTGGCCACCAGGTGCTCCTCGAAGCTGCCGACCACGTCGACGCTGTAGGTGCGCTCCAGCAGCACCCGGCCGACGGGCGGGCCGGCCACCCGCAGCCAGTCCTCGACGCCCTCGCCGGTCAGGTTGGGCACGACGAGCACCTCGGCGTCACCGGTCCCGATCCACTCCATGGCGGTCGCGTGCGCGCCCCGGACCAGCTCGGCGGGGACGTGACCGCGCTTGGTGTACATGGAGTAGGGCGACCCCGCGAACACGATGGGGTTGCCGAACCGGCCGACCAGGTCGCACTGGACCTCGTAGCCGTGCCAGAACGGCGACGAGGTGGTCTCGTAGAGCGGCACGACCGACACCCCGCCGGCCAGCTCCGCGCTGATGTAGGTGTGGCGCGTGCGTTGCTCGATGCTGTTGGTCTCCCACGTCCGCAGCCAGCCCGCGGAGTCGTAAAGGCTGCTGGGGACCACCTGCTCCGGCAGTCGATCGGACCGCAACCAGCCCGTCCCCTGGCCGGTATGTGTGACAGTCATGCCGCACACCTCCCTGCTCAGGAAGCTATGCAGGGCCGCTCTCACCTCGGTCTCAGATCATTATCGGGATATTTCACGCAATTTTTGAGAGATGGCTGATACGGGGTGCGGTTAGCGTGATTCCGGTGGAACCTGAAATGATTTTCGCGCACTCGCACCGGCCTTCGGTGGACGCGGCCACGTTCCGCCGGGCCATGGCCCAACTGCCCGCCCCGCTGACCGTCCTGACCTGCTACGGGCCGGACGGGGCGATGGTCGGGCTGACCGTCAACGCGGTGTGCTCGCTGTCCGCGTCACCGCCGCTGGTGCTGGTCTGCCTGAACCGGGCGAACTACAGCCACGACCTCGTGGTCAACGCCGCCGGTTTCTGCCTGCACGTGCTCGAACCGGGTCAGCAGGACCTCGCCACCCGGTTCGCGTCGCCGGTCGACCGCTTCTCCGGGCAGCGCGTGCGCCACGGCGCCGCGCCCGAGCTGACCGACGTGCGGGTGCGGATCGTCTGCACCCCGGACGGCGTCCGCGACGGCGGCGACCACACCATCCTGCTCGGCCGGGTGGTGGAGGTGGCGAGCCCCGAGGACAACGACGGCGGCGGCCTGGTGTGGCACCGCCGCGGTCCCGCCAACGCCGTGCGCCGGGTGTCCTGAACCCCTTCCGGGACGCGGGACACCCGGCGCACCGGTCAGCTGGTGATGTCCTTGCGGCTGAACCGGCGGGCCGCCAGCACGCCGAGCGCGGTGGCGTAGACCAGCGACAGCAGCGTGCCGTTGGCCATGTTCGTCCAGTCCACCGACGCGGAGAACACGTCGATCCAGGCGAACGCGTAGTGCGTCGGCAGGTACTCCCGCGCGGCGCCCAGCGCGGTGATCGCGTCCAGGATCTGCGACAGCACCGCCGCCAGCACCCCGCCGCCCACGGCCGCCAGCGGCGAGTCGAACACCACCGACAGCAGCAGCGCGAGCCCGGCCATCCACGCCAGTTGCACCACGATGTAGGCGCCGGTGATGGCCAGCGCGAGCACGCTCTCGCCGAACGGCACCGCGTCACCCGCCGGGCTGGTCGCGTCACCCGCGCCGTACCGGACCACGCCCACCAGCAGCGACATCGCCGGGAACAGCAGCAGCGCGCCCGTCGACAGCACACCGGCGGCCAGCGCCTTCTGCCGCAGCAGCCGCGGCCGCGGCACCGGGATGGCCAGCAGGTACTTCAGCGTCGACCAGGACGCCTCGCCCGCGACCGCGTCGCCGAAGAACGAGGCGACCACCAGCGGCAGCAGGAACGAGCCCGCCACGTACAGGCCGAACACCGCGAAGTTGGGCGCGCTGACCACCGCCAGGTCGGCGAACGTGCTGCCGCGCTGCTCCGGGTCCGGGTCGCCGCCCACGCCGAAGGCGACCACCAGCACCACGGGCAGCAGCGCGACCAGGCCCAGCAGCAGCTTCGTCCGCTTGCGGCGCAACTGCCTGCGCAGCTCCACGCCGAGCCGGAGCGTGCGGGAGGGCCGGAACCCGTGCTCCGCGTCGAGGTCCAGGACTTCGCTCATGATCCCTCTCCGACCAGTTGCAGGAACGCGTCTTCCAGCCGGCGCCGGGGACCGGCCCGCCCGACCGAGACGCCCGCGCCCACCAGCGCGGCCACCGCGTCCCCGCACGGCACGCCGTTGAGGTTCGCGTGCACCTCGTCGCCGTCGACGACCACGTCGGACACGCCGGGGATCGCGCCCAGGGCGAGGGCGGCGACCTCGGGGCGGTCGACCGCGAAGCTCGCCGCACCGCCCGCCGCGGCGATCTCGTCCACCGCGCCGGACGCGATCACCCGGCCGTGGTGCACCACGACGACGTGCGACGCGGTCTGCTCCACCTCGGCCAGCAGGTGCGAGGACACCAGCACGGTCCGGCCGGTCGCGGCGTACCGGCGCAGCACCTCGCGCATCGCGTGGATCTGCGGCGGGTCCAGCCCGTTGGCCGGCTCGTCGAGCACCAGCAGGTCCGGCAGGCCCAGCATGGCCTGCGCGATGGCCAGCCGCTGCCGCATGCCCTGGCTGTAGGTGCGCGCCGGGCGGTGCACCGCGTCGCCGAGCCCGGCGATCTCCAGCGCCTCCTCCAGGTGCGCCTGCTCGGCGGGCCTGCCGGTCGCCGCCCAGTGGGCGCGCAGGTTCTCCAGGCCGGACAGGTGCGGCAGGAACCCGGCGCTCTCCACGAACGACCCGATCCGGGCCAGCACCGGCGCGCCCGGCGTCACCAGGCGGCCGAACACCCGGATCGTCCCGCCGGTCGGCGTGATCAGGCCCATCAGCATGCGCAGCGTGGTCGTCTTGCCCGCGCCGTTGGGGCCGAGCAGCCCGAGCACCTGGCCGCGCTCGACCCGGAACGACAGCCCGTCGACGGCCTTGAAGCCGCTCGTGTAGGACTTGGACAGGTCGGAGATCACCAGCGGCGTGCCGGCCAGCGCGGGGTCGAAGTCCTGCACGCGCCTGCGCCGGAAGCCGACCACGAGCGCGAGCAACAGCGCCGCGCCGAGCACCCCGGCGATGCCGAGCAACTGCGCCACCGGCGCGGACGACTCGATCGGCACGGCCGCCACCACCGGCACCTCCACCGACCCTGCCAGCGACACCCGGTAGGACGCGGGCACGGTGGGCGTGCGGTAGGTCTGGTCGGTGGTGGCCACCGAGACCTGCAGCTCGTGACCGCTGTCGAAGGGACGCACGATGCCCGCGAGGGATACGGTCACCTCGACCGGCGAACCGTCCGCGGGCAGCGGTGGCAGCCGGACCGGTGCGACCGCGTTGCCGGGCAGCGCGCGGGTGCCGTTGGGATCGCGGTCGAAGACCTTGACGAACAGCACGCCCTCACCGGGCGGCCCCACGGCCGAGACCCGCAGCCGGATCGAGGCGGAGCCCGCGGCCAGCAACTGGCCGTCCAGCGGCGCGGACGTGAAGGTGGCCTGCTGCCCCGGCAGGTCCATGCCGAACAGCGACGCCAGGGGCGACTGCGCCAACCGGCCGTTCAACGCGGGCATCCCGCTGATCGCGGCGGGCAGCCCACCGGGCGGCGTGATGACCACCTGCTCGCCACCGGCCAGCTCCAGCCGCCGGCGCTCGGTGGCACCGCCGCGCAACCCCGGGTAAGAGTCGGCCCGCACCGTCCGGGTGGACGGCGCGCCCTCCGGCGTGATCCCACCCTGCACGTCGTACTCGAAGGCACCAAAAGGATTGGCGCCCGTGCCCATGAGCCGGAACTCCAGCCAGTCGACGATGCGGGCGCGCAACTTCTCGTCGGGGTACGCCCCGTCGTGCCCGCCCGCGAACCACACCACCTGCACGTCACCGCCGGCAGCCGTGATCTGCCGCGCGTTGGCGTCGGCCTGGTCGAGCCCGAACAGGGTGTCCTGCTCACCCTGCACCAGCAGGGTCGGCGCGGTGATCGAGGAGGTCACCGACGCGGGGGAGAGGGTGCGCAGCAGGCGCAGGGTGTCCTCGCCCATCGCCCCGGTCGTGGCCAGCTCGGTCCAGGCCCGGCAGACCGCCTCGGTGAAGCGCCCGCATACCGCGGCCAGGTCGGCACCGACCTGGAGCGACGCCGGTTCCGTGGTGCCCTCGGAGGGCACCACGGAGTCCACGCCCATGGAGTAGAGGAACCCGGCCCAGGAACTCTTGAACACCCCGTTGGCGGCAAAGGCACCGGAAGCCGGCGTAGTGCCCCCACTCGGCCGTTCGGAGGCCGCATTGGGCAACAGCCCCTGCACGAGGTCGTTGTAAGTGATCACCGGGACCAGTGCGTCGATCCGCCGGTCGGTGCCCGCCAACAGCAGGGACAGAGAACCACCGTAAGACGCGCCGGACACGGCGATGCGCGGATCACCGGGCCCGTCCAGCACGACGTCCGGCCGCGCGGCCAGCCGGTCGACGAGGTACCGGGCGTCGGCGACCTCGGCCCCGGGATCGTTCAACCCGATCCGACCAGTGCTGCGCCCGAACCCCCGAGCGGAGTACGTCTGCACGATGAACCCGGCCTCGGCCAGCTCCCGCGCATCGGTGTCCACGCTGTGCTTGTCACCGCCAAAGCCGTGCGCCAACAGCACGGCGGGCGCAGGGGTCCGCTCGGGTAGGAACAGGCTGGTCTCCAGCGACACCCCGCCGGCCACCTCGACAAAGCCCTCCTCGACCTTCACCGAGGGGGTCGTCGGACCATCGCGGGAGACCCACACCCCGGTCGCGGCAAGGAGCACCGCGACGACAGCGCCTAGCGCGACCAGGGTGCCGCGCGACCGTGTCACCTGCCACCGCATCTTCACCGGTCCGACGCTAGGACGGCGGCGTATCAGCCGGGTCTTGCCGGAGCGGTCGGCGCTCTGAGCTGTGGGGGCTTTGGGTGGGACTGTGGGGGGTGCTCTTCGGGGCTGGGCAGCTCGTGAAGCCCGGCTGAGCGTGCAGCTGACCTCACCGCCGAGCCTGCCGCCGAGCCGTCACCCCCAAATCAACGTGATCGGTGAACGCCCCGTCCAACCCCACCTCGAAGTACTCCTCCAACAGATCAGCCATCCGCCCGCGCCCAGCACCATCCGCCGAAGACCGGTAAGCCCCGGGCAGCAGCTCGTTCTCCGCGGAGAACGTGTAGGCGTGCACGGCCAACCCCACCCGATGCGCCTGCCGCACCAACCCCGTCGGCTTCCCAAGAGTGCCGTCCTCCTCCCAAGGGATCACCATGGTCTGGTCAACCCCCACGACATCGGCGTAACCAGCCATCGCAGCCAGCGCCTCAACCGTCACCTGCTCCGGCGCCCACACCAGTTGCACCAGCGGCACGCGCAGCCGACCGTCCAACCACCGCAGGTTGTCCGACTCGAACGACTGCACGAACACCCGCGCCCCCCGGTGGTTCAGCCCGTTCGCGTTCAACGTGCGCACGAGCGCCGGTTCGAGCGGCAGCCCCAGGCCGGCGAAGTACGACGGGTGCTTGGTCTCCGGGTACAGCCCGATGGGACGACCCAGCTCCCGAGACAACCGCCGAGCCAGCGCAATGACCTCCTGAAAGGTCAACACGCTGTACCGACCGTCGTACGCCGCGCTCCCGGGCCGCAACGAGGGCCGCGGCTCGCGCGCCCGCAGGGTCTTCAGCTCGGCCAGCGTGAAGTCCTCGGTGAACCACCCCGTCATCTCCCAACCGTCAACCACCTTGGTAGTCCGACGGGAAGCGAACTCCGGGTGCGCGGCCACGTCCGTACTACCACCGATCTCGTTCTCGTGCCGCGCGACCAGCACCCCGTCCTTCGTGGACACCAGGTCGGGCTCCAGGTAGTCCGCACCCATCCGGGCGGCCAGCTCGTAGGCGCCCGCGGTGTGCTCGGGCCGGTAACCGGACGCGCCGCGGTGCCCGATGACGAGCGGCCTGCCGTGCCCGGCGGCGACTTCCGGACCCGGATGAGCGGCAGCCGGCGGCACCGCGCCGAGCTGGAGCAGCAGCACGGCCGCCGCAGCGAGCCGGGCCGGTGTTGCGATCCTCGTCATGGGGCTCTCCTCCAGGAGGCGGCGGTACACGTGCGGTCGCGGCAATCCTCAAGTCGCGCACCGCGACGGGGCAATCGGATGAGAGCCGGGTGAAGACCCTTCTGATAGGCGCGCTCCGTAGCGTCGCCGTGGTGATCGCCAACCCGGCGACGCGACAGTGGGGGTCGCTGCATGAAGGACTACTCCCGACAGGTGTTGGCAGGCGAGGGCAGGGACGACTACGCCAGGTACATGCGCACCGACGCGTTGCTGTCCCTGCAACGGCGTCCGGAGGAGGTGGTGCACCGCGACGAGCTGCTGTTCCAGGTGGTGCACCAGTCCACCGAACTGTGGCTGAAGCTCGCCTGCGCCGAGGTGGCCGAGGCGGCGGACCGCATCACCACCGACGACCTGGACACCGCGATCCGGCTGCTGGGCCGGGCCGCGCTCGGCATCGACCTGGTGACGAACCAGCTGGAGATGATGGGCCACCTGTCCCCGTGGGACTTCCAGACCATCCGGACCGTGCTGGGCCACGGTTCCGGCGCCGACTCGCCGGGATGGCGCTCGGTGCAGCGGCACAGCCGCCACCTGGGCCGGGTCTTCGACGAGCTGGTGCGCCGCCGCGGCATCGACCTCGCGGAGCTGTACCGCAGCAAGGTGGACAGCGCGGAGCAGCGCCTGGCCGAGGCGATGATCGAGTGGGACGAGCGGATCTCGCTGTGGCGGGTGCGGCACTACAAGATGGCGACCCGGGTCATCGGCCACCAGGTCGTGGGCACCCAGGGCACGCCGGTGGACGTGCTGGCGAAGCTGATCTCGCACAAGTTCTTCCCCGAGCTGTGGCAGGTCCGCACCGAGCTGACCCTCACCGGCCCGATGGCCGAACAGCCCACGGGGCGGACATGACCGTCACCACGACCCTCACGTCCACCGTCTTCCGCGAGCGGTTCCCCGTGCTGCGGCGCAAGACGCACCTGTCCAGTTGCAGCCTCGGCGCGCGCTCGCTGGACCTGGACGACGCCCTGCACCGCATGGTCGAGGACATGACCGCGGGCGGTGGCGCGTGGGAGGCGTTCGAGCACGAGGTCCACCGCGCCCGCGCGGGTTTCGCCGCGCTGATCGGCGCCGAGGTCGACCAGGTCGCCCTCGTGCCCAACGCCTCCACCGGCGCTTACCAAATCGTATCCACTGTGGACTTCACCAGGAGACCGAAGGTCGTCAGCACCTTCGACGAGTTCCCGTCCGTCTCGCACGTGTGGCTGGCACAACGGCCCCGCGGCGCCGAGGTCGTGCACGCCGCCACCGCCGAGGACTACGAGCGCCTGGTCGACCGGCGCACCCGCCTGGTCTCGGTGCCGCTGGTGACCTACCAGCACGGCCGGCGGATGCCGGTCGAGGACGTCGCGCGGCTCGCGCGCGAGGCGGGTGCCGCGGTGTTCGTCGACGCCTACCAGGCGGTCGGCGTGCACCCGGTGGAGGTGTCCGACCTGGACTGCGACTTCCTCGTCGCCGGCGCCATGAAGTACCTGCCCGGCCTGCCCGGGTTGGCCTTCCTCTACGTGCGGTCGCCGGAGCTCACCGACCGCCTCCCCAGGCTGACGGGCTGGTTCGGCCGGGTCGACCCGTTCGCGTTCGACCCGACCGCCCTGGACTTCCCCGGGGCGGCGACCAGGTTCGAGACCGGCACCCCGGCGATCCCCGCGTGCTACGCGGCGAACGCCGCCCTAGGTCTGATCGGAGCCCTCGACCTCGCGGAGGTGCGTATGCACGTGCGGCAACTGACTGAACTGGCCGCGGACCTGCTGACCGGCAGGGGGGAACAGGTGCGCGCGCTGCCGGCGGCCCGGCGCGGCGCGCACATCGGCCTGGTCGACCGGGACCCCGGCGCCCTGGCGCGCGCGCTCGCGGAGCGCGACGTGTCGGTCAGCCCGCGCGGCGACGTCGTGCGGCTGTCCTTCCACTACTACAACAACCTCGACGACGTGGTGGCGCTGTGCGAAGCCGTCGCGGACGTCCGCTCGGCCGCCGGGAGCCTTGCCGTCGAGAGCCCGGCCGCCGGAAGAGGGCGGTAGCCGTGTCCACCGCCGAGCTGAGGTCCTGGCTGCGTTCGCCGGACGTGAAGAGGTTCCCCTACGGCGCGGTGGTGCGCGAGTACCACAGCGCCGGCAAGCACTTCGTGGCCCCCGAGCTGCTGGAGTTGCTGGCCACCGTGCGCGAGCTGCTGCCGGGGCTGCGCGGGCCCTGGCCCCACGTGCAGGCGCTCGCGGCCTTCCTGACCACCGCGCTGGACAAGCCGGACAAGCGCTACGACTACCCGACCTACCTGGCGCTGCCGCTGCTCCAGCTCCCCGCGCCGGACGACCCGGTCGAGCAGGCGCCGTTCGCGCGCACCCGGTGCGACCGGCTGACCGCCCAGCTCGTCTCCGACGCCCTGGCGTTCGAGCTGGCCGCGCTGGACGGCCGGACCACCCTGCTGCCGCAGGCCCGGCCCGACGCCGTGGTGGTGCGCAAGCGGTTCCGGCACGGGCTGCGGGTGCTGCTGCCCGCGCTGGCGCGGATGTCGCTGGACGCCGGGCTCACCGCCACCGAGCCCGTCGACCTCGCCCGGCAGGCGTGCGCCGCGGTGCGCGGCGACATGTCCTACGCCGAGCGGCGCGCCGTGGGGCTGAGCATCCTGCCGGTCTACACCATGCACGACGAGTACCTGTTCCTGCGGGTGCTCCAGGGGTTCGAGACCACCTTCGCCCTGATCGCCACCCACCTCCGCGGCGCCATCGCGGCGCTGGGCGAGGGCGAGGTCGAGCGGGCGGTGCACTTCATGGGCAGCTCGGAGACCGCGCTGCGCGAGTCGTCACCGCTGTTCTCGATGCTGGCCACCATGCAGGTCGAGTCGTTCCGCA
Source organism: Saccharothrix syringae (assembly GCF_009498035.1). Classification (NCBI taxonomy): domain Bacteria; kingdom Bacillati; phylum Actinomycetota; class Actinomycetes; order Pseudonocardiales; family Pseudonocardiaceae; genus Saccharothrix; species Saccharothrix syringae. The sequence continues at coordinate 7,315,769 of NZ_CP034550.1, read as the reverse complement.
CGTTCCGCGACTTCACCGAGGGCGCCAGCGCCATCCAGTCCCGCAACTACAAGCTCCTCGAATCGCTGTGCCGGCGGCCCGACCCCGACCGGGTCGAGTCGGCGGCCTACCGGTCGGTGCCCGACGTGCGGGAGCGGGTGCTGGGCGACCAGCCCACGCTCGACGAGGCGTACCGGGCGATGTGCGAGTCCGACGTGGTCGCCGAGGACGCGCGCAAGCCCCTGGCCGACGCCATGGACTCGTTCGCGCGCACCCTGCTGCGCTGGCGCCGCACGCACTACCGGCTCGCGGTCCGGATGCTCGGCGAGGTGCCCGGCACCGGCTACACCGAGGGCACGCCCTACCTGCGCGCCGTGCGCGACATCCCGGTCTTCCACTCGGTGCGGGTGGAGGACGGAGCGGACCACGAGACGGCGGACGACCACGAGACGACGGGGGCACCGTGACCACCAGCAGCGAAGCACCCGTCGGGATCGTCGGGGCGGGCCCGGTCGGCCTGGTCGCCGCGCTGCGGCTGGCCGGCCTGGGCGTGCCGACCGTGGTGCTGGAGGCCGACCCCGAGTTGATCAAGCAGGGCTCCAAGGCGTGCCTCATCCAGGGCGACGTGCTGGAGGTGCTGGACAAGTTCGGCTGCGCCCAGCCCATCGCCGACGAGGGCGTGACCTGGACCGTCGCCCGGACCTACGTGCGCAACCAGGAGATCCGGGCGGCCGAGTACCCGCGCGGCGCGGGCTTCGGCCCGTTCGTCAACATCTCCCAGTACCGCATCGAGCAGGTGCTGGCCGCGGCGGCCGAGGCGGAACCGCTGTGCGACGTGCGGTGGGGCCACAGGGTGACCGGTGTCTGGCAGGACTCCGCCTCGGTCACCGCGCGCGTGCTCACCGCCGACGGCGAGCGGGAGATGACCTTCTCCCACCTGGTCGCCTGCGACGGGGTGCGCAGCGCGCTGCGCGAGATGATCGGCGTCGAGTGGACCGGCTACACCCACAAGGACCGGTTCCTCATCACCGACATCCGCGCCCGCCTGCCGCTGGCCAAGGAGCGGCACTTCCACTACGACCCGGTGTTCAACCCGGGCCGGCAGCTGGTGATGCACCCGCAGCCCGACGACATCTGGCGCATCGACTGGCAGCTGCCGCCGGACGCGGACATCGAGGCCGAGCGCGCCGACGGCCGGTTCGACCGGCGGGTCCGCGCGGTCATCGGCGAGATCCCCTACGAGGTCGACTGGGTCAGCACCTACCGGTTCCACCAGCGGGTCGTCGACCGGCTGCGGGTGGGCCGGGTGCTGTTCGCGGGCGACGCCGCGCACGCCCTGCCGCCGTACGGCTCGCGGGGCATGAACAGCGGCATCCAGGACGCCGACAACCTGGCGTGGAAGATCGCGCTGGTGCGCTCGGGCCGGGCCGGCCAGGAGCTGCTGGAGACCTACCACACCGAGCGGTACGCGGCGGCGCTGGAGAACCTGCGGGTCACCGAGGCGACGATCCGGTTCATGGTGCCGCCGACCCGGCTGCGCCGCTGGACCAGGGCGGTGCTGCTGCGGCTGTCCCGGTCGCTGGGCCTGGCGCGCAAGCACGTCAACAGCGGCCGGATGGCCGAGCCCCACCACTACACCGACTCGCCGCTGGTGCGCACCGGCCACCCGCTGCTGGGCGCGTTCGCGCCCGACGGGGAGGTGCTGGTCGACGGCGCCCGCACCCGGCTGCGCAGGCTGCTCGGCGCCGGCTTCGTCGGCCTGCTGGTCGCCCGCGACGCGCGGGAGGCGGCCGGGCTGGCCGAGGCCGCGTGGACCCGGCAGTGGGACGTACCGGCCCGGCTGGTGGCGGTCCTGCCGCCGGGTGCCGCGACGGACGGGCTGCCCGCGGAGGTCACCGCGGCCGTCGCGGTGGACGACGCGCTCGCGCGGACCTACGGCACCGGGTGGTGGCTGGTCCGCCCCGACGGGCACCTGGCCGCGCGCGACGAGCGCGGCGAACGGTTCGCGAGTGGGCTCCAGGCGGCCGCCGGCATCGTCGGTGCCGGGCTGGTGGACAGGACGGCCGAGCGGTCATGACCGCGGACGAACGGATGGGGAGGCACACATGGGCAGCACGTGCAGCAGGCGCACCCTGATCATCGGGACCGGCGCCGCGGTCGTGGGCGGTGGCGCGCTGGTCGCCGGGTGCGGCGAGGTCGTCCGCACCGCGGAACCACCGCCGCCGGGCACCGCGCTGGGCACCGCGTCGAGCATCCCGGTCGGCGGCGGGCAGATCCTGGCCGAGGCCGGGGTGGTCGTCTGCCAGCCGCAGGAGGGCGTGTTCAAGGCGTTCTCCTCGATCTGCACGCACCGCGGCTGCGCGGTGACCAGCGTCGGGAGCGGGCAGATCGTCTGCGACTGCCACCACAGCGTTTTCTCGATGACCGACGGGTCGGTCACCGACGGACCGGCCGAGCAGCCGCTGCCCGAGTTCAAGCTGGAACTCGACGGCGACGACATCCGGGCGGTGTAGCCGTGAGCGCGCTCACGGGCCTGATGGCCGCACTGCGCACCGGGGCCGTCGAGGTCGTCGACCTCACGGCCCCGCTGTCCGAGCAGACGCCGATCATCGCGCTGCCGCCCGAGCGCGGCCAGCCGTGGCCGTTCTCCCGCGAGGTGATCAGCGACTTCGACGTGGCCGGACCCACCGTCTACTGGAACAACATCAGGCTGTCCGAGCACACCGGCACCCACTTCGACGCCCCGGCGCACTGGCTGTCGGGCAAGGGCGGCCCCGACGTGTCCGAGGTGCCGCCCGCCGACCTGGTCGGCCCCGCGGTCGTGCTCGACTTCTCCGCCGAGGCCGCCGCGGACCCGGACTTCCTGCTGCGCCGCGAGCACGTGGAGCGGTGGCAGGACGAGCACGGCCCGCTGCCCGACCGCGGGTGGCTGCTCTACCGCACCGGCTGGGACGCCCGGGGCAACGACCCGGCCCGGTTCCTCAACGACGGCCACACCCCGGGCGTCGACCCCGACTGCGCCCGCTGGCTCGCCGAGCGCACGCCGGTGATCGGCATCGGGGTGGAGACCGTCGGCACCGACGCCGGGCTGGCGGGCGGGTTCGAGCGCCCGTACCCGTGCCACTGGTTCTTCCACGGCGCGGGCAAGTACGGCCTCACCCAGCTGCGCAACCTCGCCCGGCTGCCGACCACCGGCGCCGTGCTGGTGGCCTCCCCGCTGCCGATCGTGCGCGGTTCCGGCAGCCCGACCCGGGTCCTGGCGCTGGTCGACCGACGGCCATGATGTCCGGCATGGATCATCCCGACGCCCACGGCGCGATCGAGGTGCGCGGCGCCCGGCACAACAACCTGCGCGACGTCTCCCTGGACATCCCCAAGCGCAGGCTGACCGTGTTCACCGGCGTGTCCGGCTCGGGGAAGTCCTCGCTGGTGTTCGGCACGATCGCGGCCGAGTCGCGCCGGCTGCTCAACGAGACCTACACCGCCTACGTCCAGGGCAGGCTGCCCAGGATGAGCCGGCCCGAGGTCGACGCGCTGCGCAACCTCAGCGTGGCCGTGGTGGTCGACCAGGAGCGGATCGGCGCCAACGCCCGGTCCACGGTCGGCACCGTCACCGACGCGCAGCCGGCGCTGCGGGTGCTGTTCAGCAGGCTGGGCACCCCGCACGCCGGCCCGCCGGGCGCGTTCAGCCCGAACACCGCCGAGGGCGCCTGCCCGGCGTGCGACGGGCACGGCCAGGTCTCCGACATCGACCTGGACCGGGTGCTGGACCGGGACCGGTCGCTCAACGAGGGCGCGATCAACGCCCCGCACAGCGACGTCGGCTCGCACTACTGGCAGGTCACCGTCGCCTCGGGCTACTTCGACCCCGACGTCAAGCTGCGGGACTTCACGCCCGAGCAGTGGCACGACCTGCTGGAGCGGCCGGCCACGAAGTTCAAGAAGGGCGCCAGCACCTTCACCTACGAGGGCCTGCTGGTGAAGCTGCGCCGCATCTTCTTCAGCCGCGACCGGGCGGCCATGCGCCCGGACCTGGCCGCCTACGCGGACTCGATCTCCACCACCGCGCCCTGCCGCACCTGCGGCGGCACCCGGCTCAACCCGGCGGCCCTGGCGTCGAAGGTCGCCGGCCGCACCATCGTCGAGTGCTCGGCCATGCAGGTGGACGACCTGGCCGCGTTCGTGCGCGACCTGGACACCTCGTCGGTCGGCCCGGCCGCCGCCGCGCTGTCGGGCGCGCTGGCGTCGCTGGCGCACGTCGGGCTGGGCTACCTCAGCCTGGACCGCGACGCCGCCTCGCTGTCCGGCGGCGAGGCGCAGCGGGTCAAGCTGGTGCGGTACCTGGGCTCCGCGCTCAGCGACATCACCTACGTGTTCGACGAGCCGACCGCGGGCCTGCACCCGCACGACGTGCGGCGGGTCAACGGGCTGCTGCTGGGCGTGCGCGACCGGGGCAACACGGTCCTGGTCGTCGAGCACGACCCCGGCACCATCGCCATCGCCGACCACGTGGTGGACCTGGGCCCCGGCGCGGGCGCGGCGGGCGGGCACGTCTGCTACACCGGCGACGTGGCCGGCCTGCGCGCCTCCGGCACGGCCACCGGGCGCTACCTGGACCACCGGGTGCCGCTGCGCGACCGACCGCGCGCACCGCGCGGGAAGCTGGAGATCACCGGCGCCTCGCTGCACAACCTGCGCGACGTGTCCGTCGACATCCCCGTGGGCGTGCTGACCGTCGTCACCGGCGTGTCGGGCGCGGGCAAGTCGTCGCTGGTGCACGGCTCGCTGGTCGGCCGCGACGGCGTGGTGCTCGTCGACCAGGCCCCGATCCGCGGCTCCCGGCGCGGCAACCCGGCCACCTACACCGGGGCGCTGGACCACGTCAGGGCCGCGTTCGCCCGGGCCAACAAGGTCAAGGCGGCCCTGTTCAGCGCGAACTCCGAGGGCGCCTGCCCGACCTGCAAGGGCCTCGGCGTGGTCTACACCGACCTGGCCGTGATGGCGGGCGTGTCGCTGGAGTGCGAGGCGTGCGAGGGCAGGCGGTACACGCCCGAGGTGCTGACCTACAAGCTGCGCGGCAAGGACATCAGCGAGGTCCTGGACATGCCCGTCGCGCAGGCGCGCGAGTTCTTCCCGACCGGCGGGGTCCGCCCGGTGCTCGACCGGCTCGCCGACGCGGGCCTGGGCTACCTGCGCCTGGGCCAGCCGCTGACCACCCTGTCCGGCGGCGAGCGGCAGCGGCTCAAGCTGGCCGTCCACCTGGCCGAGGAGCAGCGGACCTACGTGCTGGACGAGCCCACGGCGGGCCTGCACCCGGCCGACGTCGAGCACCTGCTGGGGCTGCTGGACCGCCTGGTGGACGCGGGCAGCACCGTGGTCGTGGTCGAGCACCACCAGGCCGTGCTGGCGCACGCCGACTGGGTGGTCGACGTCGGTCCGGGCGCGGGCCACGACGGTGGCCGGGTCGTGTTCACCGGCACGCCCGCCGAGCTGGCCGCCGCCGACACGACCACCGCCGTGCACTTCAGGGAGTACCTGTCCGCGACGTGACCAGCGCGGCGACCTCGTCGACGATCGAGGTCAGCGGGCTGCCGACGCCGAACACCTGGTCCACGCCCAGCGCCAGCAGCTTCGCCCGGTCCGCGGGCGGGATCGTGCCGCCCGCGACGACCACCACGTCGTCCAGCCCGGCCTCGCGGAACGCCGCCATCACCGAGGCGCACTCGGTGAGGTGGTTGCCGGACAGGGTGGACAGGCCCACCAGCACCGGGTCCTCCTGCACGGCGACCGCGGCCAGCTCGGCGGCGACGGTGTGGCCGAGGTAGACCACGTCCATCCCGGCGTCGCGCAGCGCGTTGGCCACCACGATGGCACCGCGCCAGTGCGCGTCCATCCCCAGCTTGGTCACGATCGCCTTGCGACCGCGCAGCGCGGCTACCACAGCGGAAACTCCCATCGTCCCAGCTCGTCGCGGAACACCCGGCCCAGCTCGCCCAGGGTGACGTCGGCGTCGACCGCGGCGAGCACCGCGGGCATCGTGTTCGACCCGTCGCGGCAGGCCCGCGCGACCGCGTCCAGGGCGGCGGCCGCGGCGGCGCGGTCCCGCCGGGCGCGCACCGCGGCCAGCCGCGCGGTCTGCCGCTCCAGGCTGCCGTCGGGCAGCTCGAACAGCGCGGGCTGCTCGTCGTCGCCGTCGAGGTGCGTGTTGACGCCGACCACCAGCGCCTCGCCGGTCTCGATCGCCAACTGGTCGGCGTAGGCGGTGCCGGCCAGCTCGGAGTGCACCCAGCCGCTCTCCGTGGCGGCCACCACGCCGCCCAGGTCGTCGATCTTCCGCACCACGCGGGCCGCGCGCTCCTCCAGCTCGTCGGTCAGGTACTCGACGAGGTGGCTGCCGCCCAGCGGGTCGGCGACCTTGGCCACCCCGGTCTCGTGCAGCAGCACGTACTGCGTGCGCAGCGCGGTCATGGCGGCGTGCTCGCTGGGGATGCAGACCGCCTCGTCGTAGCCGTTGAGGTGCAGCGACTGCGTGCCGCCGCACACCGCGGCCAGGCCCTGGAGGGCGCTGCGGGCGATGTTGACGTGCGCGTGCCGGGCGGAGTTGGTCACGCCCGAGGTCTGCACGTGGTAGCGGAACAGCTGGGCGCGCGGGTCGGTGACGCCGAACTCGTCGCGCACCCAGCGCGCCCACATCCGCCGCAGCGCCCGGTACTTCGCGACCTCCTCGAAGAAGTCGTTGTGCGCGCTGAGGAAGAACGAGACCCGGGCCAGCACGGCCTCGGGGCGGTGGCCGCGGCGCACCAGCTCGCGCGCCACGGCCCGGCCGTGGGCCAGGCACAGCGCCATCTCCAGCACCGCGTCGGCGCCCGCCTCGCGGTAGTTGTAGCCGCTGACGCTGACCGGGTTCCACCGCGGCAGCTCGCGCAGCGCGAAGTCCGCCAGGTCGCACGCCAGCCGGAAGGAACCCGCCGGCGGCAGCGCCTCGGGCGCGATGGTGATGGCCGTCTCCATCAGGAAGTCGTTCTGGCTGGTGCCCGACAGCGAGCGCCGGTCGAAGCCCTGCTGCTCGGCCGACCGCACGAACATGGCCAGGTGCGCCACCGCGCCGATCGGCTGCGACGACACCAGCGACACGCTGACCCGGTCCAGCGGGATGGCCTTGAACAGCACGTCGAAGTCGTCGCGCACGTCCACCGCCACCCCGCCGCGGCCCACGTCGGCCCGCGCCCGCGGCTCGTCGGAGTCGAACGCCCGCAGGCTGGGGTAGTCGAACACGCCGTTGATGCCGGTGGAGCCGCCGTCGAGCAGCATCCGGTAGCGGGCGTTGGTGTCCTGCGCCGTGCCGAACCCGGCGAGCTGCCGGATGGTCCACGGGCGCTCGCGGTACATGCCGGCGCGCACGCCCCTGGTGAACGGGAACTCGCCGGGCCGGCCGACCCGCTCGTCGAGGCCGGGCGCCACCAGCTCGGGGCCCGCGCAAACGGGCAGCGGGACGCCGCTGGCGCTGGTCGTCTCCCGGTTCACGCCGGCACCCCCGTGAGCCGGCGCAGCTCGTCCAGCACCTCGGCCACCTCGTCCGGGCGGCCGACCGGGATGCGCACGTGACCGGCCAGGCCCACGTCCTCCAGGTCGTGCGCCCGGCGGGGACCGGGTACGCCGGCGGGCAGCCGGGCCAGCACGAAGTCGGCGGCGGACGGCTGGAACGGCACGCCCAGCTCGGTCAGGCCGCGGCACAGCAGGGCGCGGGCGGCGCGGTTGTCCGCCCTGGCCCGGTCCAGCACCTCGGGGTGGGCCAGCGCGTGGCGCGCCGCGGCCTCGGCCTCCGGGGCCACGGGGCCGGCGTCGACGCGCGCCACCGCCGCCGGGTCGCCGACGAGGTAGCCGACCTCGACGCCGGGGAAGGAGCGCAGCACGCAGACGTTGCGGCCGTGCGCGGCCCACCAGCGGGCGGAGGTGAAGCCGGGGCCCAGCGCGTACTCGGCGCTGGTCTCGTCGAACACGACCAGCGCGCCGTGGCGGCGGGCCGACGCGCACAGCCTGGGCACGGACTCCGCGCTGAGCACGCTGCCGGTGGTCTCGTGGGGGTTGCCGACGAAGGCGGTGCGGGCGCCGCGCTCGAAGCGCAGGCACAGCTCGGCCACGGCGACCCGGTAGTCGTCGAGGAGGGGCAGCTCGTCGACGGCGATGCCGGCCGCGCGCAGGCGGCGCGCGTGCGAGGTGTGGCGGTCGACCACGACCGGACCGCCGTGCGCGGCCAGCCGGAGGACGAGCTCGTCGGTCCCGCCGGCCGCGACGACCCGGTCCGGGCCCACGAAGTGGTGGGCCGCGATGCTCTCTCTTAGGCTCCTCACCAGCCGAAAGTAGCGCCGGTGGCTCTCAGGCCGGTCTTGCCGACAGGGGGTTGGGGGCCGGTGAGGGGGCGGCCGGTGTGGTGCGGGCGCGGTGTGGCGCTGGCGCCGGTGCCGGCGTGGGTGTGGCGCTGGCGTGGCTGCGGTGCCGGCGCGGGTGTGGTGCCGGCGTGGCTGCGGTGCCGGCGCGGGTGTGGTGCCGGCGTGGCTGCGGTGCCGGCGCGGGTGTGGTGCCGGCGTGGCTGCCGGTGCGGTGCCGGTCGGGTGCGGCGCGGTCGGGTGCGGGCGCGGACGAGGCGCGGGCGGTCCGGCTCCCGGTCAGCGGTAGCCGGTGGTGTCGGCGGGCTTGCCGGGGTCCTGGACCTCGACCATGTACCGCCACGCGTCGGGCCGGCTGCCGTCGAGGTCGGTGAAGCCGTAGACCTGCGCCAACTGCCCGCTGGACAGCGACTGGCCGTGCCACCGGGACACGTCCGGGTCGGCGGCCAGCGCCGCCACCGCGCGGCCCACGTAGGCCGGGCTCTCCGAGATCGCGAAGTGCGGCTGGAACTTCGTCGCGTCGCGCCAGTTCTCCTCGGTCACGCCGAACTCGCCCAGCATGAACTCCGAGCGCAGCCAACCCGGGGTGAGCAGGACGGCCGTGGCGCCGTGCGGCTCCACCTCGTGGGCCAGCGCGAACGCGATGCGGCTGACCGCGCCCTTGGCCAGGTCGTAGAAGAAGGAGTTCCGGTAGTTGACCGCGTTGTACTCGTTGGTGCCGTCGGTGACCTCGACGACCAGGCCGCCGGGGGAGCGCAGCAGCAGCGGGAGGGCGAAGTGGCTGGTGATGACGTGCGTGTCGACGGCCAGCCGCAGCGTGTGCAGGCCCTTGTCCAGGTCCGACTCCCACACCGGCTTCTGCCACTCGACCGCGGTGGTGCCCCAGATGTCGTTGACCAGGACGTGCAGCGCGCCCTGCTCCTCGTCGACGCGCTCCACCAGGTCGCGCACCTGCTCGGGCACGAGGTGGTCGACCTGGACCGCGATGCCCCGCCCGCCCGCGGCGGTGACCTGCTCGGCGGTCTCCTCGATGGTCTCGGGCCGGTTCATCTCCGACTTCTGCGACCGGGTCGAGCGGCCGGTGACGTACACGGTGGCGCCGGCCGCGCCCAGCTGGACCGCGATGCCGCGCCCGGCGCCGCGCGTGCCGCCTGCCACCAGGGCGACCTTGCCTGCCAACGGTTGAGTCATGCGGCGGACTGTATCGGGGCCCTCTCAAGGTGCACTTGAGCCGGTCTCGACGGCGCGGGCGCGGGGCCGCGGATTGGCACCATCGGGTGTCATGGACCAGCGGATGGTGCGGGACTACCTGGAGCGCATCGGTGCGCCGATGCCGCGCGCGGCCGACCTCGGAGCCCTGCGCGCACTGCACGAGAGGCACCTGCTGACGGTGCCGTTCGAGAACATCTACACCCGCATGGGCACGCCGGTCGGGCTGGACGAGGACGTGTTCGTCGACAAGGTCGTCCGGCTGCGCCGCGGCGGTGGCTGCTACGAGCTGAACGGCGCCTTCGCCGCCCTGCTGCGCGCGTTGGGCTACCGGGTGACGCTGCTGGCGGCCGCGCCGTTCAAGCCGGACGGCGAGCCGATGTTCGCCCTGGACCACCTCGTGCTCCGGGTCGACCTCGACCGCCCCTGGATGCTCGACGTGGGTTTCGGCCAGGGCTACGTGTTCCCGCTGGCCATGGACACCGACGAGCCGCAGCACGACCCGGCGGGGGAGTTCCGGGTGGTGCCCGCCGACCACGGCGACGTCGACGTGCTGTTCGACGGGGCGCCGAAGTACCGGGTGGAGGCGCACCCGAGGCGGTGGTGCGACTTCCAGCCGTCGTGGGACTGGCACCACGCGTCGCCGGAGTCGTTCTGGAACACGATGGACCTGTGCTCGCTGAAGACCCCCGCGGGTCGGGTGACGCTGCACGGGAACAGGCTGATCACCACCGAGGCCGGCACGACGAGCGAGCGGCTGCTGGACGACGACGAGGTGGTCGACGTCTACCGCGGCACGTTCGGCATCGACCTGGACCGGCCGCCGTCGGCGTTCCGGCGGGCCGTCGCGGTGGCGGGCTGAGGGGTTCGGCGGCCCGGGGGCTGCCCCGGACGGGGCGGTCGCCGGGGTGGTCGTGCAACGCCAGAGCCGGGGGAGGCGCCCGGTCGGGAACCCGACCCGGACCGCCTGGTCGAGCAGTTGATGCGGGCGGTGGGTGCCACCGCCCTCGCCGCCACCGCCCTCGCCGCCACCGCCCTCACCGCCACCGGGGTCGCGATGACGGTGACGGCGGTGTCGAGGACGCGCTTCTCCGCAACCCGCGCCAGCTGCGCGCCCAGTCCGTGTTCGCCACCAACACCGCCACCAACACCGCCGTCGCGCCGGCCGTGGACGCCTCCGGGTGCGTCCTGACCGGCCCGAGGCAAACGGAGGGCCACCCCGTACAGTCGGTCGGGTAACCGGGGTGCCACCCCGGTTGGCCCCGAGACGAGGAGGGCGCGCCGATGACCACGCGCGAACCCGGTGACCTGGTGCGACGGATGGTGGAGTGCTTCAACACCCGCCGGTTCGACGAGGCCGACGCGTTGTTCGCCCCCGACTTCTTCAGCCACCCGCTGGGCACCACCGGGTTCGAGGCGGGCAAGCGGGCCTGGCGCACCCTGGTCGCCCACTTCCCCGACTACCGCATCGTCGTCGAGGACGTCCTGGTCGACCGCGACCGGGTCGCCGTCCGCTCGTCCGTCGAGGGTGTCCCGGACCGCGGCGTGCGGCCGGTGCTGATCGAGATCTTCCGGGTCGAGGACGGCCGCTTCGCGGAGGCGTGGGGACTGGGGCAGGGCCTACCCCTCGACGTCCTCTGACCACTGCCACTCGCCGGGGAACGCCTCCACCACCGCCCCCAGCGCCGCCGGCGTCCGGCCGCGCACCATGAGGAACCCGCCCTCGACGAGGCGGACCACCGCGTCGTCGCCCGCGTACCAGCGCGAGCCACCCACATCGGGCACGACCAGCGGCGTGAACGCGCGCCCGACCCGCTCGACCTCGTCGTCCCCCAGCTCGCGGCAGTCGGTCAGCCCGTCCTCCAGCATGAGCGACTCGGCCAGCACCATCTCCACGCACGCGAGCGAGAACCGGTCGAGGAACGGCTCCCACCGCTCCACCCGCTTGTCGGCCAGGTCGGGCCGCAGGAACACCGGCGGGTCGTCGCCCGACAGCGCCACGCCCCAATGCGCGCACCCCTGGTTCTCCACCCGGTGCACGAGCACGTCGTCCCACACCCGCAACTGTTCGGGCGCCAGCAGCTCGTCCTGGATGCTGGTCAAATCGGCCCGCCGCCCGAACAGCGCGTACGCCTCCCGCACCGCCGCGGGCAGCCGCAGGCCCAGCCGTTCCTCGGCCTCGTCGACCGCGCACCCGTCGCCCTCGCCGAGCGGCGTCACGAAGTGCTCGGCGTACTCCCGCACGAACCGCCAGGCGCCGTCCCGGTCCACCGATGCCCGCCGCACCGCCGCGATGATGTCGAACCCCATGCGGCGACACCTTATTGGCACCGCCGGTGGTTGGATGGCGTTGGCGGTGAGGGGGTGCGCGTGGCTGACGCCGGGTGGCCATCGGTGTCGCAGTCGGCATGGGCGTATTCGGGGGGCAAGGTCCAGCAAGCCGGCCGCGACCTGTACAACTTCCAGCTGCCCGAGGGGCGCGGGGCCGGCGTGGTCTCGGTGACGCCGCCGCGGGCGCGGCTGCCGGGGCACCTGCGCGGCCGGGACGCGCTCTCGGCCGACCTGGCGGGCCTGCTGGACGACCCGCCCGGCCGGCTGGTCGTGCTGCACGGCGCGGGCGGGTACGGCAAGAGCACCCTCGCGCTGTGGCTGGCCTGTCACGCCGACGACCGGGGCGTGCCGGTGTGGTGGGTGTCGGCCCACCACGGGCAGGCCCTGGCCGACGGTCTCCGCGAGGTGGCGCTCCGGTCCGGCGCGGACCTCGGCGAGGTCGAGATGGCGTGGGCGAACCGGGGCAGCGCGCCGGACCTGCTGTGGCGCGTGCTCAACGCCCGCGACGGCCGGTGGCTGCTGGTGGTGGACAACGCGGACGACGTGCGCTCCCTGGCCGGCGGGGGTCGCGTGGCGGACGGCACCGGCTGGCTGAGGCACCCCGCCCCCGGCGGCGGGCTGGTGGTCGTCACGAGCAGGCAGGGCAACCCGTCGGCCTGGCCGCGCGGCAGCGACCTGCGCGGCCTGGCCCCGCTCGACGTCCCGGCCGCCGGTCGCGTGCTGATCGACCTGGCCGGCCCCGGGGCGGGTGGCGCGCCGGACGCCGAGCGGCTCGGCGACCGGCTCGGCGGCCTGCCGCTGGCGTTGCGGCTGGCGGGCAGCTACCTGGCGATGAGCGACGACGTGCTCCGCGTGCCGGGCACCACCGCGCCCCGGACGTTCACCGACTACCTGGCGGCCCTGGACGAGCGGCCGGCCCTGCTCGACGCACCGCCGGGCGACCACGACGACGAGCGCGACGAGCGCGAGCTGATCACCCGCACCTGGGAGCTGTCGCTCGACCTGCTGGCGAGCCGCGGCCACGACCTCGCCCGCCCGCTGCTGCGGTTGCTGTCCTGCTTCGGCCCGGCCCCCATCCCGGTGGACCTGCTCGACGCGGCGCTGCTGGCCACCGTGCCGATGTGGGCGTCGATCACCCCGGACGCGCTGGCGCGGCTGCTGCGGGCGCTGCTCGACCTGGGCCTGGTCGACCGCGGCGACCAGGCGGTGGGCCTGCACCGCCTGATCCGGGAGACCAACCGCCGGCACGTCGGCGCCGAACCCGGTGCCGAGCAGCACGCCGCCGCCCTGGCCCGGTTGGTCGACGCGGCCTCCGGGCTGTCCCTCAACTCGGCGAACTGGTCCCGGTGGTCCGCGCTGGCCACGCACGCCGAGGCGGCGCTGGACCTCTGCCGGGCCCACCTCGACCGGGTCCCCGCCGATGCGGTGCGGTGCGCGATCGGGGCGGCCAGGGCGGCGATCCTCTTCCGCCGGGCCGTCGGCGACCTGGACCAGGCCGCCGCCGACTCCCGCGTGGTCGTGGAGGTGCTGGAGGAGGTCCAGGGGGAGCACCACCCCGACACGCTCGCCGCCAAGGTCGACCTGGTGACCGTGCGCGGCCACCGGGGATCGCCCGCCCGGGCCGAGGCGGAGCTGCTGGAACTGCTGGAGCTCCAGCGGCGGGTGCTCGGCGAGGGCCACCTGGAAACGCTGCGCACCGGACAGGCGCTGGCCGGCCGGATCGCCGACCAGCGGCACTGGTCCAGGGCCGAGCGGGTGTACCGGGAGACGAGGGAGGTCGCCCTCCGGGAGCACGGGCCGGACGACGAGAGCGCGTTGGCCTGTTGGCAGGGCATCGCCCAGACCCTCTTCTTCCAGGGGCGCCTGGACGAGGCCGAAGCCGAGTACCGGGAGGCGCTCGGCGCCTTCCGCCGGGTGCTCGGCGCGGAGCACAACGGCACGTTCGTGGTCTGGCAGGGGTACGCCGACGTGCTCGCCGCGAAGGGAAAGGCCGCCGCGGCGGTCCGGGAGTTCCGGCCCATGCTGCGCGCCGGTGAGCGCATGTGGGGCGAGAGGGGCGAGACCACGCTGGCCGTCCGCAGCGGTCTGGCCGTGGCCCTGCGCCGCTCGGGCAGGTGCGCCGAGGCCGCGGACCACTACCGCGCGATCCTCGACCTCGGGCTCCCGGTCTACGGCGAAGCGCACCCCGGCATGCTGGTCTGCCGGTGCAACCTCGCCGGCGCCCTGGTGGAGCTGGGCGACGTCGACCAGGGGAGGTCGGAACTGGCCAAGGCCCTCGCCGTCCAGCGCCGGGTGTGCGGCGAAACCCACCCCGACACGCTCCAGACGGTGTTCGAGCTGGCGTACCTGGACCTGGCGGACCGCGGCGACCCCGGTGGGCGCCAGGGGATGCGCGACTTCCTCGCCGCCGCCCGCCCGGTCCTCGGCGGGGGGCACCCCCTGGTGCGGGCGGCCGAGGAGGTCCTGAGCCGGCCGCTGCCGCCGCACCGATCGCGGCCCCCGTCCCGGCACGAGCGGCGGCGACGCCGCCCTCGCGGAGGCGGCTGAGCCGCGGCTCCCCGCGGCCGCGGTCCCCCCGCCGACGCGCACGAGCACGGCCCCGGCGGCGGGGAGGCGCCGCCGGGGCCGTGCCCGCAACCGGGTCACGCGGTCGTGTGCGTCACCTCGCGCCCGGGTGCCGGCGCGGCGGCCGGCGGGGCGGCGGCGCGGTTGCGCCCGCCCACGAGGAGCGACACCAGGGCGATGGCGAGGGAGAACGCCGCACCCGTGGCGAAGCTCGCCGTCATCGACGCCTCGAACACCAACCCCTCCACGGCCTCCGCGGGCACGTCGGCGGGTGGGTTGGCGGCCGCGGCCGCGCCGGCCGTGGTCGCGACCGCCACGATGATCGCCAGCGAGAGCGAGGAGCCGACGTTCTGCACCGCGCTCACCACGCTGGACGCCGAACCCGAGCCCTCGTCGTCCACGCCCGCGGTGGCGCGGATGGTCGCCGGGATGGTGGTGAACGCCAGGCCGGCGCCCACGAGCAGCAGCGACGGCAGGACCGCGGTCCAGAAGCTGTCGCCCGCACCCAGCCTGGTCAGCCACAGGTTGGCGCCGAGCAGCATCAGCGCGCCGAGCACGATGACGGTCCGGGCGCCCAGCCTCGGCTCCAACCGGGCGGCCAGGCCCGCCGCGCCCACCATGCCGACCGACACCAGCAGGAACGCCAGCGCGACGGTCATCGGGGTGTAGCCGAGCACCATCTGGAAGTACTGGCCCAGGAAGAAGAAGATGCCGATCTGCGCGCCCGGCATCAGCAGCAGCGCCAGGTAGGCGCCGACCCGGCGCCGCTCGGTGAACAGGCCCAGGTCGAGCAGCGGGTCCCTGGTCCGCCTGGTGATCACCACGAACAGCCCGAGCAGGACGGCGGCACCGACGAAGCAGCCGATCACCGGACCGGTCCGCCAGCCGCCGCTCTGCGAGTTGGCCAACGCGTAGACCAGCGCCACCAGGCCGATCGTGGAGACCAGCGCGCCGGGGAAGTCGAACCGCCCCGACTGCCGCGGCGTCTCGGCGACCACCGCGGGCGTCACGGCCAGCAGCACCAGGCCGATCCCGCCGGCCAGCAGCATCTGCAGCTGCCACGACCCGAGCGCGCCGAGCGCGCCCGCGACCAGCAGGCCGACCGCCGCGCCCGTGCCGCCCGCGATGGTGTAGACGCCGATCGCCCGCCGCCGCAGCGGGCCGTCCGCGAACGTGTTCAGGATCAGCGCGAGCACGCACGGGGTGGCCAGCGCCGCACCCGTGCCCTGCACCGCCCTGGCCGCGATGAGCGGCCACGCGTCGGGCGCCACCGCCCGGGCCAGGCAGCCCACCGAGTACAGCGCCATCCCGACCAGGAACACCCGGCGCTTGCCCAGGATGTCGCCGAGCCGCCCGCCGAGCAGCAGCAGGCCGCCGAACGGCAGCAGGTAGGCGTTGACCACCCAGCCCAGCTCGGTCTGGGTCAGCTGCAACGCCTCGGCGATCTGCGCCAACGAGATGTTGACGACCATCTCGTCGACCAGGATGAGCCCCCAGAAGCTGACCACGACGGCCAGCGCGACCGCGGTGCGGCCCCTGATGCGGTCGGCCCGGCCTGCGACGGGCTGTGTTTCGGACATGGCGGCTCCTTGTGCGTTGGGACTCCCGTGGTGCAGGTTCAGGTGGGCGCGGCTCAGGCGGGCACGATGGACATGCCGTGCTTGAACACGTGGCGCGGGTCGTAGCGCTTCTTGATCCGCTGGAGGCGCGGGTAGTTGGCGCCGTAGTACAGGGCGTGCCACGGGACCCCGGACGTGTTCCAGGCCGGGTCGAGCAGGTCGCTGTCGGCGTAGTTGATGAACGCGCCGCCGTTGATGGCGTTGGGCACGGGGACGCCGCCGGTGTCGGCGTAGACGTCGCGGTAGAGGTTGCGCACCCACGTCATGTGGGTCTCGTCCTCCCACTCGCCGGTCCAGCCGCCCGCGGTGAAGTAGACCCGCAGGATGGAGTCGCGGTGCACGGCGGCGGTCGCGTCGGGTGCCACGGCGTTGATCCGGCCGCCGAACCCGGTGATGTTCACCAGCGCGTTGGGGTTCGAGTAGTTCGTGTCGGTGAGGTACCGGTAGATCGTGGAGATCTGCTGGTCGGTGTAGCCCTTGCGGAGGTCCGCGGTCTTGTTCTTCTGCCTGCCCGACGGGTCGCTGACCCAGTTGCGCGGGTCCAGCCAGGAGGTGACCTCGCCGAAGTCCGACATCGGGGGGACGCCGACGCCGGTGGTGATCGCGTCGAAGTGCGCGTTGAGCATCGCCTCGGCGTCGGGGACGGTGTCCTCGATGCCCGCGAGCAGGCCGATGGTCCCGGCCGAGGCGTGGTTGGCGAACAGGGTGCCCCAGATCTTGTTGTTGGGCGAGTTCGGCCCGCTGTTCTGCTCGAACCAGTTGCAGTAGTTGCGGATCAGCCGGATGAACGCCTGCTCCGACATCGAGTCCCAGGACCACATGACCATGCGGGCGCGCTGGTTGCCGGTCCTGGGGAGCAGCCTGGTGGGGTCGGTGGAGGTGACGCCCGGCGTGCGGAACCAGTAGCGGGTGACCACGCCGAAGTTGCCGCCACCGCCGCCGGTGTGCGCCCACCACAGGTCGCGGTTCGGGTCGTTGGGCTCGCGCGTGGCGGTGACCAGCCTGGGCGTGCCGCCCGAGTCGACCGTGACGACCTCCACGGCGTGCAGGTGGTCGACGGTGATGCCGTACCGGCGGGAGTAGAAGCCGTACCCGCCGCCGGGGATGTGCCCGCCGACGCCGACGGCCGCGCAGCCCGTGCCGGGGATCATCAGGCCCCAGCCCTTGAACAGCGTCTCGGCGACCTTGCCGATGGTGGCGCCCGGCTCGACCGCGAAGGCGCGCCGCGACTCGTCGTAGTAGACCTCGTCGAGCTGCGACAGGTCGATCAGCGCCTTGATGTCCGGCGTGGTGGTGAAGTTCTCCATGCAGTGCCCGCCGGACCGGACGGCGATGCGCTTGCCCGCCGCGACGGCCTCGCCGACCGCGTCGACGACCTGCTGCGGCGTGCCGACCACCTTGGCGTAGTCGGGGGTGCCGGTGAAGCGGGTGTTGTGGGCCTGCTGGATGCTCTTGTACCGCGGGTCGCCCGCGGGGATCGTGGCGGGGCCGAAACCGCACGCGCCGTAGGCGGTCGGGCCCGCGGCCGCGACCGACGTCCCCGCCACCAGGCTCGCTCCGCCGGCGGCCGTACCGGCCAGGAATCCTCGACGGGTCAGTCCGTTCATCTTCCACCTCTGGATCACGTGTGCTTCGGCTTGGCACTTCAGGGGATTCGATCCCCCTCGGTCCCGGCGGCGGGTCCTCCGCCGCCGGGACCGAGCAAGACGACCGGTGCAGCTTTCTCAGACCTGTGGTGCACTGATCGGGTCAGCGCTTCACGAAGGGCTTTCCCATGGGGAAGGGCTTGCCGCCCAGGGCCGAGTTCACCGCGCTGGCGAACAGGTACATGCCGACGACCGGCATGATGAACAGCGCCGCGACACCGGGGTGCAGGATGAACGGGTCGCCACCCGCGCCCGGCCGGGCGATGCTCACGGCGGAGAACAGCGTGATCAACGAGAAGTCGATCAGCACGAACAGGATCGTGTAGACCTTCTGCAGGCGCAGCGTGGCGAAGGTCAGCACGACCATGGTCACGAACCAGATCAGCAGGAAGTTGGCCTGCGCACCGCGCTGGGCGGGCTCGGGGAGCTTGCCGAACCAGTCGTTCAGCAGACCCAGGACCAGCCCCGAGAAGCTGAGCCAGAAGGTGCCGAACAGGCCGAAGATCGAGGCGTACACGCCCTCGTTCCGGCGGACCGCCCAGGCGGCGGAGGCCAGCAGCAGCAGGCCGGCCAGGACCATGATCGGCAGCGGCGCGGCGAGCGTGCTGGGGATCGTGGTCTGGTTGAAGCCGGTGAGGAACAGCGCGAGGGACAGCGCCGAGATCGCGAACGCGGGGAAGCCCAGCAGGGCGGGGCTCGCGCTCAGGGAGACGGGCACCTCGGCGGTGGCGGGAGCGGTCGCCTGGCCGACCGGGTGGCCGTTCGTGCTCTGGGAGGGAATTGCCGTTGTGGTCATGAGACTCTCCGGTTGCTCGACATCTGGCGAACCGAAAGCTAGCCGCCGCCGTTATCACTTTAGTAATCGCGCGCCGTCGAAATAGTCTTCGACCGCTCTCAGCCCGCTCTTGCGGTCTTGTTCGCGCAGAACAGGTCCCATTTACTGCGACGAGGGGCACCAGACATTCCGGCCGAAATGGGGGTTGTATGCGCACACTGCTCATCGACAACCACGATTCGTACACCTACAACCTCTTCCAGTTGATGGCCGAGGTTTACGGCACGCCGCCGGTGGTGGTGACCAACGACGACGAGCGGTGGGACGGGCTGGCGGTCGAGGACTTCGACGCGATCGTCGTCTCGCCCGGTCCGGGGCACCCGGCCCGGGACCGGGACCTGGGCGCCGTGCGCGACGTGCTGCGGCGCACCAGCGTGCCGCTGCTGGGCGTGTGCCTCGGGCACCAGGCGATCGCGCTGCTCGCCGGTGCCGACGTGGTGGGCGCGCCCCGGCCCCGGCACGGGCACCTGACGCGCGTGCGGCACAACGGCTCGGGCCTGTTCGACGGGCTGCCGCAGGACTTCGTGGCGGTGCGCTACCACTCGCTGTGCGTGCCCGCCGACGGGCTGCCGCCGGTGCTGGAGCCGACCGCGTGGGCCGAGGACGGCGTGCTGATGGGGCTGCGGCACCGGGAGCGGCCGATGTGGGGCGTGCAGTTCCACCCCGAGTCCATCGCCTCCGAGCACGGCGCCGCGCTGATCGAGAACTTCGGCCGGGTCGCGGCCAAGACGCTGGCCGAGCAGGGCCGGGCGCTCGGCGCCCCGGTCGTGGTGCCCGCGCCGCGCGCGGTGGCGCCGGCCCCGGTCGTGCCCGCGGCGCCGCCGTGGCGGGTGCGCCACCGCGAGCTGGGCCGCCAGGTCGACGCGGCCGCCGCCTTCACCGCCCTGTTCGCCCACCTCGACCACGCGTTCTGGCTGGACAGCAGCCGGGTCGAGCCGGGCCTGTCGCGCTTCTCGTTCCTGGGCGCGCCGGAGGGGCCGCACGGCGAGGTGCTGACCCACCGCGTCGACGACGGCCAGGACTCGGTGTTCGACGTGCTGCGCGCCCGCCTCGCCGAACCCGTCGCGGACGCCCCCGACCTGCCCTTCGACCTCGCCGCCGGCTACGTGGGCTACTTCGGCTACGAGCTCAAGGGCGAGCTGGGCTCGCCCAACCGGCACCGCGCCGCGACGCCCGACGCGGTGTGGATGTCGACCACCCGGCTGGTCGTCGTCGACCACGAGCTGCACCGCACGCACCTGGTCGCGCTGACCCGCTCGGCCGACGACCCCGCCGCGGACCGGTGGCTGGACGAGACCGAGCGCGTGCTCGCCGACCTGGTCCCGCTGCCGGAGTCCCGGCGGGCCCCGGTACCCGGCTACGACCCCGGGCCGGGCCTGGTGCGGCAGCGGCAGTCCTACCTCGACGACGTCGAGGCGTGCCGCCGCCAGCTGCACGCCGGCGAGAGCTACGAGATCTGCCTGACCACCAGGACGACCCTGCCGCTGGACATGGACCCGCTGGAGCTGTACCTGGTGCAGCGCCGCGCGAACCCCGCGCCGCAGGCCGCGTTCCTGCGCCTGGGCGAGGTCTCGGTGCTGTGCTCCTCGCCCGAGCGGTTCCTGCGCGTGACGCGCGACCGGACGGTGGAGTCCAAGCCCATCAAGGGCACCTCGCCGCGCGGCGCAGACCCGGTCGAGGACGAGGTGCTGCGCGCCCGGCTCACCGAGGACCCGAAGGTGCGCGCGGAGAACCTGATGATCGTCGACCTGCTGCGCAACGACCTGGGCCGGGTGTGCGAGGTCGGCTCGGTGCACGTGCCCCGGTACATGGCCGTGGAGAGCTACGCGACCGTGCACCAGCTCGTGTCCACCGTGCGCGGCACGCTGCGCGGGGACGTGGACGCGATCGCCTGCGTGCGGGCGTGCTTCCCGGGCGGCTCGATGACCGGGGCGCCGAAGCTGCGCACCATGGAGATCATCGACCGGCTGGAGGACACCCCGCGCGGCATCTTCTCCGGCTCGATCGGCTTCCTCGACCGCAACGGCACCGCCGACCTCAACATCGTCATCCGCACGGCCGTCGCCGAGGGCGGCCGCCTCTGCATCGGGGCGGGCGGCGCGATCGTGCTCGACTCCGACCCGGTCGACGAGTTCGACGAGATGCTGCTCAAGGCCCGCGCGCCGATGCAGGGCCTGGTCCCCGCCGCACCCCCTCTGAGCCTGCTGGAGGCACCGCGATGACGCGCACCGGCAAGGAGTACCTGGAATCGCTGCGCGACGGCCGGGTGATCTGGCTGGACGGCGAGCTGGTCGACGACGTGACGACCCACCCCGCGTTCCGGCGTTCGGTGGGCTCGATCGCGGACCTGTACGACATGACGCACGACCCGGCGCACGCCGACGCGCTGACCGTGCCCGGCCCGGACGGCGAGGGGCGCGTGCTGCGGGCGCACCAGATCCCGCGGAGCAAGGAGGAGCTGCGCGCCAAGGGGCGTGCCTTCAAGCTCTGGTCGGAGGCCACCTTCGGGTTCTTCGGCCGCTCCCCGGACTACATGGCCTCCGCCGTGGCCGGGTTCGCCACCGTGCCGGAGGTCTTCTCGGCCGGGGAGTTCGACGGTTCGGCCAACGTGCTCGCGCACTGGCGGCGGATGGCCCAGGACGACCTGTACCAGGCGCACACCCTGGTCAACCCGCAGATCGACCGGACCAGGCCGCCGTCGGAGCAGGAGGAGGACGACCTGTGCCTGCGGGTGGTGGCCGAGCGCGGTGACGGGATCGTGGTGCGCGGCGCGAAGATGATCGGCACGGCCGCCGCGTTCGCCGACGAGATCCTGGTCGGCGTCACCCAGCGGATGGCGCCGGCCGAGGCCGACTACGCGGTCAGCTTCTCGGTGCCGGTGTCCGCGCCCGGCGTGAAGTTCGTCAGCCGCACCTCCTACGAGGGGCGCGCCACCAGCGTCTTCGACTACCCGCTGTCGAGCCGGTTCGACGAGAACGACGCGCTGGTGGTCTTCGAGAACGTGTTCGTGCCCTGGGACCGGGTCTTCGCCTACCGCGAGCCCGAGGTGTGCCACCAGCAGTTCTGGCGGACGCCCGCGTTCGTGAGCTTCGTCCACCACGGCGCGATCCGGCTGTGGACGAAGCTGGAGTTCCTGGCCGGCGTGGCCGTGCTGGTGGCGCGGGCCAACAACACCTACGACCTGCCGCCGGTGCGGATGCAGATCGGCAAGCTGATGGCCTGGGTCAACACCGCCAAGGCCGTCGCGGTCGCGATCGAGGACGGCGCCGAGGCGGTGCCCGGCGGGAGCGGTGCGGTGATGCCCAACCGGGAGATGTCCTGCGCGCAGCTCGCCATCGGGCCCGACCTGTACCCGAAGGTGCTCAACGAGGTCAAGCTGCTCGCCGGTGGCGGGCTGATCCAGCTCCCGGCGTCCGTCCGGGACCTGCGGCACCCGGAGGTGTCGGCCCTGCTGGGCAAGTACGTCCGGTCGCCCGGGCACGACGCCGAGGCCCGCATCAAGCTGCTCAAGCTCGCCTGGGACGCGCTGGGCAGCGAGTTCGCCGGGCGGCACGACCAGTACGAGCGGTTCTACCACGGGTCGCCGCACGTGTACCTGCCCGCGCTGGTGCGGGAGGGCGACCCGGACGCGTACGCGGCGCTGGCCCGCCGGTGCCTGGACGGCTACGGGCTCGACGACGCCTGAACCCCCACCCCGAACGCCCACACCCGAGAGGACTTCAGAGATGACCGCCATCGGAGCACCGCCGGGCAGCAGACCGGGGGCGCGGGCCGCGACCCTGGCCGCGTTCCGGGTCGTCATGTCGTCCCTGCTCGTCCTGCACGGGGGTGCGGGCCTGGTCGGCGCGCTCTCCGGCACCGCAGGCCCGGCCTGGCCGTGGCTGGGCGCGTCGGTGGTCGCGGTGGCCGCCGGCGTGCTCGTGCTGCTGGGCCTGCGCACCCGCACCGCCGCGCTGGTGGCCGCGGCCTCCATGGCGTACTCCCACCTCGCGGTGAGCTTCCCGGCCGACGTCCCGGTGCCCGACGGCGCCGAGCTGACGCCCGTGTTCGGCTGGACGTTCCTGCTGCTGGCCCTGTTCGGGCCCGGCGCGCTCGCGCTCGACCCGGTGCTGCGGCGCCGCGGGCGACCGTGAGCGCGCGGCCGGGGGAGGGGCCCGTCACCCACGGCAGCCTGCTGCGCGCCTACCTCGGGCCGCAGCGGGCGAGCGTGGTGGTCATGGTGGTGCTGCTGCTGGTCTCCATCCTCCTGGAGGTCGCCGAGCCGCGGATCGTGGCGCACTTCATCGAGTCCGTGCGGCTGGGCGCGGCGGAGGGCACCCTGGTGGGCATCGCGCTGCTGTTCCTGGGCGTGGCCGCGGGGCGGCAGGTCGGCCGGGTCGTCGCGGCCTACGCGAGCGAGCGCGTCTCCTGGACGGCGACCAACGCGGCCCGGGAGGACCTCACCGCGCACGTGCTCGACCTGGACCTGGGCTTCCACGAGTCGCGGTCGCCCGGTGAGCTGATCGAGCGGATCGACGGCGACGTCAACGAGGTGGCCGAGTTCTTCTCCAGCCTCATCGTGCACCTGGTCGGCAGCGTGCTGCTGGTGCTGGGCATCCTGACCGCGCTGACCGTGCTGGACTGGCGCATCGGGCTGACCTTCGCCGCGATCACCCTGGTCGGCCTGGTCGCGCTGACCAGGGTCGCCGCGATCGCCACGGTCAAGTGGGAGGACGACCGCGAGCAGAGCGCCCGGTTCTTCGGCTACGTCAGCGAGTCGCTGCGGGCCACCGAGGACCTGCGCTCGGCGGGCGCCACCGGGCACGCGATGGCCGGGTTCCACCGGCGGCTGCGGGCGTGGCTGCCGGTGAAGGTGCGCGCCGAGACGTGGGGCAGCGCGATCTGGGTGGTGCTGTCGCTGGTCTTCACCGCCGGCATGGCGTTCGCCTTCGGCTACGCCGGGGTGTTCTACCAGAACGGGACCGTGTCGTTCTCCGGCGCCTACCTGGTCGTCGCCTACGCCACCATGCTCACCACCCCCATCGAGGTGCTGCGGCTCCAGGTGCAGAAGCTCCAGCAGGCCGGTGCCGCGATCCGCCGGATCGCCGAGCTGTTCGGCGAGCGGTCCACCGTGCTGGACGGCTCGCGGCCGCTGCCGCCCGGCGCGCTGTCGGTGCGGTTCGAGCGGGTGGGCTTCGAGTACGCGGGCGACGGCGGCGAGCGCAAGACGATCATGGAGGAGCTGTCGTTCGAGGTGCCCGCGGGCCAGGTGCTCGGCCTGGTCGGGCGCACCGGCGCGGGCAAGAGCACGATCGCGCACCTGCTGTCCCGGATGTACGACCCGGGGCGGGGCCGGGTGCTGCTGGGCGGGGTCGACACCCGGGAGGCGACGCTGGCGTCGCTGCGGGCGCAGGTCGGCCTGGTGACGCAGGACGTGCAGGTCTTCGACGCGTCCCTGCGGGACAACCTGACCTTCTTCGACGGCGCGGTGACCGACGAGCGGTTGCTGGCCGTGCTCGACGAGCTGGAGCTGGGGCCGTGGCTGGCCACGCTGCCCGCCGGGCTGGACTCGCGGATCGCGCCGGGCACGCTGTCCGCCGGGCAGGCGCAGCTGCTGGCGCTGGCGCGGGTGTTCCTCCGGGACCCGGGCCTGGTGATCCTGGACGAGCCGTCGAGCAGGCTGGACCTGGTCACCGAGGCGATGGTGGAGCGGGCGCTCGACCGGATGCTGGCGGGCCGGACCGCGATCGTCATCGCGCACCGGCTCGACACCATCCTGCGCGCGGACCGGGTGCTCGTGCTGGACGGCGGCGCCGTCGTGGAGAGCGGCGCCACCTCGGACCTGCTCGGCGACCCGGGATCGCGGTTGGCCGAGCTGCACCGGATCGGGAAGGTGCTGCGATGAGCGCGCCGGGCCAAGTGGACGAACGGCCGGCCGCGTCGCGGTCGGGGCAGGCGGGCGCGGTGCCGCCGACGCTGGCGTTCCTGTGGCGGCTGATCACCTACAGCCCGTGGCGCTACCTGCTGGCCGCGGCCGGCTGGGCGGTGTTCCACCTGTGGCCGCTGCTGCCCGGCGTGCTGGGCAAGCTGCTGTTCGACGTGCTGGAGGGCCGGGCGGCGCCGGGGCTGACGGTGTGGACGGTCGTGGCGATCGTGGTCGCGGGCGGCCTCGCCCGGTGCACCGCCATCGTCGGCGCCACCGCGGCGTGGGCCGGCTGGTACCTGCGGGCCCGCGGGCTGGTGCAGCGCAACCTGCTCGACCGGGTGTTCCGGCTGCCCGGCGCGCAGGCGATGCCCAAGACCGTCGGCGAGAGCCTGTCCACGGTCCGCGACGACAGCGACGCCATCGCGCTGATGGGCGGCTGGGGCTTCGACATGCTGTCGGGCATCACCTTCGCGGTCGGCGGGCTGGCCATCCTGCTCAGCGTCGACGTGCGGACCACCGTCATCGTGATGGTGCCGCTGGCCGTCGTGCTGGCGCTGGCGCAGCTGGCGCGGGCCAGGGCCTACCGGGTCCGCGAGCAGAGCCGCGAGGCGACCGCCCGGGTCACCGGCACCATCGGCGAGATCGTCACCGCGGTGCGCGCGATCAAGGCCGCCGACAAGCGGGAGGAGGTCGTCGACCGGCTCCGCGCGGACAACCGGGTGCGCAAGGGCGCCATGATCCGCGACCGGGTGCAGAGCCTGGCCATCGACTCGGTGTTCAACAGCACCGCCAGCCTGGGCGCGGGGCTCGTGCTGCTCGTCGCGGGCGCCCGGATGCGCTCCGGGGAGTTCACCACCGGCGACTTCGTGCTGTTCGCCACCTACCTCATGCAGGTCGCCGAGTACACGTACTTCATGGGCTACCTGGTCCGGACCTACCAGCAGTCCGGGGTGTCGTTCGTGCGCGCGGCGGAACTGCTCCAGGGCGCCCGGCCGATGACGCTGGTCGACCACCACCCGCTGCACCTGAAGGCCGAACCGCCGCCGCCCGCCCCGGTGCCCCGGGCCGAACCGCTGCGGGAACTGGAGGTCCGGTCGCTGACCCACGTCTTCCCCGGCACCACCCGCGGCGTGCGGGACGTGTCGCTGACCATCAAGCCGGGCACGGTGACCGTGGTGACCGGCGAGGTCGGCTCGGGCAAGACCACCCTGCTGCGCGCCGTGCTCGGCCTGTACGCGCCGCAGGGCGGCGAGATCCGCTGGAACGGCGAGCGCGTCGAGGACCCCGGCGACTTCATGGTGCCGCCCCGGGTGGCCTACACCCCGCAGACCCCGGTCCTGCTGTCCGGTTCGGTCCGGGAGAACGTCCTGCTGGGCCTGCCGGACGACGGGCGGGTCGAGCGGGCCGTGCACACCGCCGTGCTCGCACCGGACCTGGCCCGGCTGGACGCGGGGCTGGACACCGAGATCGGCGTGCGCGGCGTGCGGCTGTCCGGCGGCCAGGTCCAGCGCACCGCCGCCGCCCGCATGTTCGCGCGGGAACCCGCGCTGCTGGTGATGGACGACCTGTCGAGTGCGCTCGACGTGGAGACCGAGCAGGAGCTGTGGCGGCGCATCTTCGCCACCTCGACCACGTGCCTGGCCGTGTCGCACCGGCCCGCGGTGCTCGAACGCGCCGACCAGGTGCTGCTGCTCAAGGACGGCCGCGTCATCGCGGCGGGACCGCTCGCCCGGCTCCTGGAGACGTCCGCGGACATGCGGCTGCACTACCGGACCCCACCGACTGAGGAGTGATCGCGTTGGCACCGAGGGTGATCGTCGTCGGCGCGGGGCCCACCGGCCTCGCGCTGGCCGCGGAACTGGCCGAGGCGGGCATCGAGTGCCACGTCCTGGAGAAGCGCTCCCGGCGCGCCGAGCTGTCCCGGGCGTTCACGATGGAGCCCCGGACCATGGAGCTGCTGGACCTGCGGGGCCGCGCGCACGGCCTGCTGGAGCACGGCAGGCCGTGCCCGAACCCGCCCGTCGGCGACGGGACGTACCTCGACTACGGCCTGCTGGACACGCCGTTCCCGTTCAGCCTCATCATCCCGCAGCACCGGACGGAGGGCGTGCTCCAGGAGGCCGCCGAACGCGCGGGCGCGGTGATCCGCCCCGGCGTCGAGGTGGTCGCGCTGCGCCAGGACGACACCGGGGTGGAGGTCGACGTGCGCGGCCCCGACGGCACCACCACGTCCGAGCGCGCCGACTACCTCGTCGGCTGCGACGGGGTCAACAGCACCGTCCGCGCCGCCGTCGGCGTCGACTTCGACGGCTGGAACTACGACGACTCCGTGATCATGGGCGACTGCCGGCTGCGCAACCCGCCCTCGCCACCGGCGTACGCGCGCATCACCAGGCGCGGCATGGTCGCGGTGTTCCCGTTCCGCGACGACACCTACCGGGTCATCGTCTTCGACCACGAGAAGATGAAGCTGCCCGCCGACCTGCCGCTGTCGCTGGAGGACCTGCGCGAGAGCTGCACCGCCATCCTCGGCGTGGACGTCGAACCGCACGACCCCGTGTGGCTGTCGAGGTTCCGCAGCTCCCAGCGGCACGCCAAGCGCTACCGGGTGGGCCGCGTGCTGCTCGCCGGCGACGCCGCGCACACCCACATCCCGTCGGGCGGCCAGGGCCTGCAGACCGGCATCCAGGACGCGATCAACCTCGGCTGGAAGCTGCGCGCCGAGATCGAGGGCTGGGCGCCGCCCGGCCTGCTCGACAGCTACGAGGCCGAGCGCTACCCGATCGCGGCGGAGACCCTGCGCAAGACCGACCTGTCGTTCCGCTTCGAGACGTCCAACGGCGTCGGCGCCCGGCTGGTGCGCTGGGTGGTGACCAAGCTCGTCCGGGTGAAGGCCCTGCAGCGGCTCAACCTCGCCCACCTGGCCGGGCTGACGCTGTCCTACCCCCGCGGCGACGGCGGCGCGTGGGCTGGCCGCCGGGTGCCCGACCGGCCCGTGGTCGGCGGCCGGCTGCACGAGTGCTTCCGGGACGGCCGGTTCGTGCTGATCGGCGCATCCGCCGGGGAGTGGTCGGACCGCGTCCGCGAGGCCCAGTTGGTCGAGCCGATCGCCCGCCGCTGCCCGGCGGTCGTGCTGGTGCGCCCGGACGGCTACGTCGCCTGGGCCGGCCCCGAGGCGGGCCCGGAGCTGGCGGACGCGCTGCGCCGGTGGTGCGGCGAGCCCGCGCGGCGGTACGCGTCGAGAGACGTCTGAGACTCCCCGCGCGAACACTTCGGAGGGGAAGCGCAGGGCCACCGAGAACGTAAGGGGACGCAGCATGCAGCACTATTCCGCGGAATCGTACGGTGAGGCCATCGCTGCGGTGTTCGACATCGTCAACGACGACCCGGTCGAGGTGGCGGGCATCGTGGACTTCCTGCGCGGCGTCGCCGGGGACGGCCCGGTGCTGGAGGCGGGCATCGGCACCGGCCGCATCGGCCTCCCGCTGGCCGCCTCCGGGGTCGAGCTCTACGGCGTCGACATCAGCCAGGACATGGTGGACCAGCTGCTGGCCAAGCCGGGCGCCGACAAGATCACCGTCGCCGTCGGCGACATGAACGACGTCGACTTCGGCCGGGAGTTCTCGCTGGTCTACCTCGCCCAGGGCACGTTCGGCGCCCTCCTGGAGGCCGACGCGCAGCGGCAGTTCCTCAAGTCGGCGCGCAAGCAGCTCGCCGACGGCGGCCGGCTGGTCGTGGAGACGATGGAGGTCGACGACTCCCGCTTCACCCACGACCAGTACGTCACCACGTCGCTGCTCGACGTCACCCACGTGGTGCTCAGCGCGGCGATCCGCGAGCCCGAGCAGCAGTTGCTGAGCATCCAGAACGTCCTGCTCAGCCAGCACGGCATCCAGCTGTACCCGGTGAAGTTCCGCTACTACACCGCGGCCGAGCTGGACGAGATGGCCGACCAGGCCGGCCTGCGGCTGCTGGAGCGCTACTCGGACTGGCGCAAGGCCGACTACACGCCGGGCGACCTCCGGCACATCTCCGTCTACGGCACCAACTGAAAGAGGGGAAGGCTCCCATGACCACCTCACGCAGACGAGCCCGCCGCGGCCTCGCCCTGGTCCTCGCGGCGGGCACCGCCGCGGCCGGGATCGCCGCGTGCGCGCCCAGCCGCGCCAGCACCGACGGCGACGGCAACCTGACCGTCCTGGGCGACACCGTGGCGATGGGCCTGGGCATGATGAAGCCCTACGTCACCGTCGACAAGGAGGGCAAGCCCACCGAGGTCGGCATCCGGGTCACCGCCGCGGCGCTCAACGGCCTGCCGCAGGGCGAGACCCCGACGCACTGGATGGTGACCTTCCCCGAGGAGGCCGGGCCGACCGTCGTGGAGAACGCGATGGTCAACTGGTACCCCAAGGGCCGCAAGCCCGCCGAGATCTTCGGCGAGCCGCAGATCGCGTTCCACTTCTACACCGTCGACGCCAACGAGGCGATGACCATCGACCCCAAGGCCGAGCCCGCCAAGGCCACCCACCTGCTGGACGACAAGTACGTCGCCGAGGACTACATCCCCGAGCCCGGCGACCCGGTGGAGAAGACCGTGGCCAAGATGGGCCTGCACTGGCTGGACAAGACCCGCGAGTTCGGGCCCGGCAAGCCGGAGTTCACCGAGGTCTTCGTCAACGGCTCGTGGGACGGCAAGCACATCTTCCTGGAGCCGCTGGCCACCCGGAAGTTCCTGCTGACCAAGCCGAACGTGGTCGCGCCGGTCAAGCAGCCCAAGGCGTACCAGAAGGGCGGCTACTACCCGACCGAGTACACCATCCGCTACGACGAGCCGACCGACGAGTACGTGATCTCCATCGGCGACATGGTCCTGCGGCAGGCGTCCTGACCATGAACGCCCTGTCGGACGAGGACGTGGAGCTGCTGGTCGGCATCCGGCACTTCGAGCTGGCCCTGCTGCGCGTGTTCGGCGAGGGCAAGGTCAACGGGACCACGCACACCTGCCTGGGGCAGGAGTACGTCCCGGTGGCGCTGGCACCGCTGCTCGACGGTGACTTCGTGCTCAGCAACCACCGCGGGCACGGGCACTACCTGGCGAGCTTCCGCGACCCGGCCGGCCTGCTCGCGGAGATCACCGGCCGGGCGGGCGCCGTGTGCTCGGGCGTCGGCGGCAGCCAGCACGTCCACCGGGACGGGTTCCTGTCCACCGGCGTGCAGGGGCAGAGCCTGCCCCTGGCCGTCGGGCTGGCCCTGCACTACAAGCGCACCGGCGCGAACCGGGTGGCCGCCGCCTACATCGGCGACGGCACCTGGGGCGAGGGCTCGGTGTACGAGGCGCTGAACATGGCCTCGCTGTGGCGGGTGCCGGTGCTCGTGGTGGTCGAGCACAACGGCATCGCCCAGTCCACGCCGACCGGCGCGCAGCTGGCCGGCACCATCGGGGACCGGGCGCGGGCGTTCGGCGTGGACTTCGTCGAGATCACCACGCACGACGTGCCCGCCATCCGGTCGGTGCTCGCCCCGGTGGTGGCGCGGGTGCGCCACGAGCACCGGCCCGCGGTCGTGCAGTTCACCACCCGCCGGCTCGGCCCGCACAGCAAGGGTGACGACACGCGGTCGCCCGAGGAGGTCGAGGCGCTGCGGGCGGCCGACTGGTACGGCGAGCTGGCCGCCTCGCTCGGCGAGCGGTTCCGGGCCGTCGACGAGCGGGTGCGGGCCGAGGTCGAGCGGGTGGTGGCGGAGGTGGAGGCGCGTCCGCCCGCGGAGTGGGCGGACCTGGTCGAGGCGGGGGTGTCGCGGTGAGCGAGTTGGTCAGCCTGGTGGCGGCGGTGCTGCGGGTCCCGGCGGACGAGGTCGACGACGAGACGGGCAGCGCGACCACGTCCGCGTGGAGCAGCCTGCGGCACATGGAGATCGTGGTCGGCGTCGAGAAGACCTACGGCGTCCGCCTCACCCCGCGCGAGGCCCGGTCCTGCCGGTCCGTGCGGGCGCTGCGCGACGTCCTGGTGGGCAAGGGGGTCACGCCGTGACCGCCCTCCCGCCCCGCGTGGTGGAGAACCTGAACTCGGCGCTGCGCAGGCTGTTCGCCGAGCGCCCCGACCTGTACCTGCTCGGCGAGGACGTGCTCGACCCGTACGGCGGCGCGTTCAAGGTCACCAAGGGCCTGTCGACCGCGCACCCCGACCGGGTGCTGGCCACGCCGCTGAGCGAGGCCGGGATCGCCGGGGTCGCGGGCGGCCTCGCGCTGGCCGGCGACCAGGTCGTGGTGGAGGCGATGTTCGGCGACTTCGCCTCGCTCATGTTCGACCAGGTGCTCAACCTGGTGTCGAAGTCCGTGACCATGTACGGCAAGCGCAAGCCGATGCGCGTGCTGTTCCGCTGCCCGGTGGGCGGCAACCGGGGTTACGGCCCCACGCACAGCCAGAGCGTGCAGAAGCACTTCCTCGGCATCCCCAACCTCTCGCTCTACGAGACCACCCCGTTCCACGACGCGTACCCGCTCGTGGCGCACGCGCTGGACCACGGGCCCGCGATGCTGTTCGAGGACAAGGTCCTCTACACGCGGCGGCTCCACCGGGACGGCGTGGTCGACGCGTCGTACCGCTTCTCCCTGGTCGGGGCGGCACCGGGCTGGGCGCACGTGACGCCCGTCGACGGCGCGCCCGCCGACGTGGTGCTGCTGTGCCCGGGCGGGGTCGCGCACCGCGCGCTCGCCGCGGCACACGCCCTGCGCGAGCGCGGCGTGACCGCGCACCTGCTGGTGCCCGCGCTGCTGTACCCGCTGGACGTGGCGCCGGTGCTGGAGCTGGTGGCCGCGGCCGGGCTCGTGGTGGTGGCGGAGGAGAGCACGGCCGGCGGCACGTGGGGCGCGGACGTCGCGGCCGTGCTGCACGAGCGGCTGTGGTCGCGCCTGGCCGCGCCCGTGCTGAGGCTGTCGTCCGCGGACTCGATCATCCCCACGGCCCGGCACCTGGAGGAGCGGGTGCTGCTGGGGGAGCGGCACATCGTCGACGCCGTGGTGGCCGCGCTGGAGGTGCGCGGGGAGGGCGCTGCCGCGCCGGAGGCCGTCGTGCCCGGCGCGGCGCCGCTGGCCGGGGTGCCCGTCACCGCGCCGAAGCTGAACAACAACGACGCGACGTACCTGGTGGCGGCCTGGCTGGTCGAGGACGGCGCGGTGGTCGAGCCCGGAACGCCGCTGGTGGAGCTGGAGACGTCGAAGGCGATCGAGGAGATCGAGGCCGAGCACGGCGGGGTGCTGCGGATCGTCGTGCCGTCCGGGGCCGAGGTCGAGGTGGGCGCGCTGATCGCCGAGGTGGTGGCCCCGGGTGCCGCGCGGGCAGTGCCCGCCGCGCCCGTCATGCCCGCCGTGCCCGCGCCCCGCGAGCCCGTCCCGCGGGTGCTCGCTCCCCGGGCCCCGGTCGCCGCGGTCCCCGCGCCCCGCACGTACGCGCTCGACCGGGTCCAGCAGGGCACGGCCGCCGTCGTCAGCCGCGCCCACCGCGAGGTGCCCGCCGCGTTCACCGCCGTCGAGGTCCGGGTCGACCAGCTGCTGGAGCGGCTGCGCCGGCTGTCCGAGGAGACCGGCGCCGACGTGGGGCTGGCCGAGGTCGTGGTCAAGGCCGTCGGCTCGGCGCACGCCGACTTCCCGCACCTGTTCGGCAGCCTCGTCGACGACCGCACGGTCGCGCTGGTCGACACCGCCGACGTGGCCGTGACCCTGGACGCCGGGCGCGGCCTGTTCACCCCGGTGGTCCGCGACTGCGCCGGCCGGTCCATCGCGGACGTCGCCGACGACATGATGGACTTCCGGATGAAGGCGTGGCGCGCGGAGTTCACCTCGTCCGAGCTGACCGGCGGCGCGATCACGGTGTCGCTCAACACGGACGACGACGTGCTGCTGGTCCAGCCGATCGTGATGTGGCCGCAGCTGTGCATGCTCTCCGTCGGCGGCCTGCGCGAGCGGGTGGTGCTGGAGGACGGCGCGCCGGTCGCCGCCACCGTCGTCGTGCTCGGCCTGGCCTACGACCACCGCGTGGTCAACGGCACCGACGCGGTCGGTTTCCTGAAGTTCGTCGCGGACGGCCTGCGCAGGCCGGACCGCCTGGAGAAGCTGGTCGGGTGAGCCCGGGAGGTCTCGGTGGCGTACGGCATGGTCGCGTTCGGCACGGCGTTCGGCGAGGAGGTCGCCGTCAAGGACGTCGTCGCCGAGTACACGGAGGACGTCGAGCGCGTGCTCGGCTACGGCTACGACCACATCCACCGCGCACCGGCCGGCGTCGGCCTGACCGACCTGGCCGCCGAGGCCGGGCGCGCGGCCCTGGCCGGCGCGGGCGTGGCCGCGCGGGACGTCGACCTGCTGGTCCTGGCGGTCACCGACATCACCGAGTACCTGTACTGGGACGCGGCGGCCGCCGTGGCGCACCGCCTGGGCCTGCGCCGCGCCGAGGCGGTGCTGGTGGACCAGGGGTGCGTCGGCGGCGTCACCGCGTTCGACACGGTGGCGGGCCGCTTCGCCACCCACCCCGACCACCGGACGGCGCTGGTGATCGGCGCCAACCGCACCGCCGAGACCTACTGGAACCGACTGGACACCAACTCGCTGCTGTTCTCCGACGGCGCCGCCGCGGCGGTCGCCACCCGCCACGCCGGTTCGCTGCGCTGGCTCGCCTCGCACGCCGAGACCGACGGCCGCTACGCCGACTTCTTCCGCATGGACGTGGGCGGCGCCGCGGCGCCCTTCACCGCCGGCGCCGAGCCGCCCACCACGCGCGACGCGTGGGACGTCATGCAGCACTTCGAGTACGACACCGAGCGCTTCAGCGCCTTCGCCCAGGAGATCAACGACCGGACCGCGCGCGCCGTGCACCGGGCGTGCAAGCGGGCCGGCGTCACCGAGGACGACCTGGGCTGGCTGGTGCTGCTCAACGACAACCCGCGCGTGCTGACCGAGCAGGCCGACCTGGTCGGGGTGCCGGCGGAGCGGACGAACCTGGACTGGGCCACCCGGCACGGGCACTTCGGCGCCGCGGACCACCTGTTCGTGCTGGCCGCCCTGCACGAGTCCGGCGAGCCCGCCGCCGGCGACCTGGTCGCGCTGGCCGCGAACGGGCGGGGGATGCACTGGGCCTCGGCGCTGCTGTCCTGGTAGCCGGCAGGCCCGCGGCGCTCGGGGGCCTGCTCAGCGGGCCTTCGGTTCGGTGGCGGCCGTCGCCCTGATCCGGCGGACCGCTTCGTCGAGGCCGCCGTCCCACGGGGTGCCGTGGCCGGGGAGCAGCCAGGTCGCGTCGACGTCGGCCAGCCGGTCGAGCGAGGCGAGGGCCTGCTCCGGGTCGTCGGTGAACGGGGCCGGCTGCGGGCCGAGCCTGCCGGTCAGCACGTGGCGGGTGGTCAGGGCGTCGCCCGCGAAGACGGCGTCGGCGGCGGGGACGTGGACGGCGATGCTGCCGGGCGAGTGGCCGGGCATCCCGATGACGCGGGGCGCGCCCGGCAGGTCGAGCACGTCGCCGTCCGCCACCTCGACCACCTCGGTGAGGTAGGTGGTGCGCAGGCCGCCCTTGCGGGCCGCGTACCCGAGGAAGCGGGCCGTCGCGCCCAGCTTCACGGGGCCCCCGGAGGCCCTGCTCTTCGTCTCGCCCCGGGCGCGGGCGGCGTCGGCGGCGTGGACGTACACCGGGACGCCGTGGTCGCGGCGCAGGCGTTCGGCGAAGCCGAGGTGGTCGCTGTCGCCGTGGGTGAGCACGACACCGCGGATGTCGCCGGTGGCACGGCCCAGCGCGGCCAGCTCGGCGGTCAGCTCGCGCCAGTGGCCGGGCAGCCCGGCGTCGATGACGGTGACGCCCTCGTCGGTCACGACCAGGTGGACCGCGACGATGTCGTTGCCGATGCGGTGCAGGTGGCTGCCGAGCTTCACGACGGTGCCTCTTCCTCGGTGGGGCGGTGGTGATGGCTACGGTACATAGCCATCATGGCTAATGTCCATAGCTATGATGGGATGACACCATCGCCGACCGGAGGAGTGCGGATGCCGACGCCCGAACGGACCTCGCTCGCGGAGATCGTCGCCGCGGCCCGGGACATCCTGGAGCGCGAAGGGCTCGCGAACCTGACCATGCAGGCGGTCGCCGCGCGCGTCGGCGTGCGGGCGCCGTCGCTCTACAAGCGGGTGCGCAACCGCGACGACCTCGTCCGGCTGGTCACCGAGGCCGCCATCCGCGACCTGGGCGAGCGGTTCGACGCGGTGCCGGTCGGCGGGGACGCCCGCGCGGACCTGCGGGAGCTGTGCCGGGAGTTCCGGGCGTTCGCGCACGCGCACCCGGCCGGCTACCGCCTGGTCTTCGCCGACTCCGGGGCGGGCAAGCCGGATGTCGGCTTGTTCGCCATGGCGGCGGCCCCCGTCCTGCGGGTCGCGGCGGAGCTGGCCGGCCCCGAGGAGGCCCTGGAGGCGGCGCGCACGATCACCGCCTGGGCGCACGGCTTCGTCAGCATGGAGCTGGCGGACGCGTTCAACCTGGGCGGGGACGTCGAGCGCGCCTTCGAGTACGGGATCGCCCGGATCGCGGACTCGCTGGCGAAGGGGTGAGCGCCCGGTCACGACAGCGCCCGGTCACGACAGCGCCCGGTCACGACCTCCCGAGCGTGCGGCGGAGGCGGGGGATCGGCTTCTGCTCGGTGTGCTCCGGCAGCTCCGGGAGGCTGCGGGCCAGTTCGGCGATGGTCGGGCGGTCGAAGACCAGGCGCAGGTCCAGCGCCACCCCGGTGCGGGTGGCCACCCGGCTCACCATGCGGCTGGCCAGCAGCGAGTGGCCGCCCAGGGCGAAGAAGTCGTCGTGCACGCCGATCTCGCCGTGGCCCAGCAGCTCGGTCCAGATCTCGCCCAGCAGCTTCTCGGTCGGGGTGCTGGGCGGTTCGTGGCGGGTGGCCGCGGCGGGGGTCGGGGTCGGCAGGGCGTTGCGGTCGACCTTGCCGTTGGGGGTGAGGGGCAGTTCGTCGAGGGGGACGAGCTGCTTGGGGACCATGTGCTCGGGGAGGGACTTGCGGACGTGGGCGGTGACGTCGTCCAGGTCCGCGGCGCCGACGACGTAGCCGATGAGCCGCCCGTTGACGGCGGCGACGACCGCGTCGGTGACCGCCGGGTGCCGGCGGAGGGTGGTCTCGATTTCGCCGGGTTCGATGCGGTGGCCGTGGAGTTTGAGTTGGTTGTCGGTGCGGCCGTGGTAGTCGAGTTGTCCGTCGGGTCGCCAGCGGGCGAGGTCGCCGGTGCGGTAGAGGCGGCCGGGGCCGTGGGGGTTGGGTAGGTAGCGTTCGGCGGTGGTGGCGGGGCGGTTGTGGTAGCCGCGGGTGATGCCCAGGCCGGTCAGGTACAGCTCGCCGATGGTGCCGAGCGGTACGGGGCGCAGTTCGCTGTCGAGGATGAGGGCTTGGGTGCCGTGGACCGGGCGGCCGATGGGGGTGCGGTCGTCGGTGGGGTTGGTGATGGCGTGGGTGCTGTAGGTGGTGTCCTCGCTGGGGCCGTAGAGGTTGTGCAGGGTGGTGATGGTCGGGTGTGCGTACAGCTCGCGCACCAGGGGTGGCGGTAGCGGTTCGCCGGCGAGGTTGATCGTGTGGGCGTGGGGTGGGATGGCGTCGGCGGCGAGTAGTTCGCGGGCGACCGAGGGGACGGTGTTGATCAGCGTGATGTGCTGGAAGTCGGTCGGGGAGGGGATGAGGTCCAGCGCGTTGTTCGGGGCGAGGGTGACGGTGGCGCCACTGGTCAACGGCGCGAAGATCTCGTAGACCGACAGGTCGAAGCAGATCGAGGTGGCGGCGAGGGTTTCGGCCAGGACGTCGGCCGAGAACGTCTTGACGGCCCAGTCGAGCATGGCGGCGGTCTGGCGGTGTTCGATCATCACGCCCTTGGGGCGTCCGGTCGAGCCGGAGGTGTAGATGGTGTACGCCAAATCCTCAGGGTTGACCGCCACCGCTGGCCGAATGTCAACATTCGACATTGCGAAGTTGTCGGGGGTGAGGATGAGGGGCGCGTTGGTGTCCTGGCGGATGTACTCGACCCGCTCGGCCGGGTAGGCCGGGTCGATCGGCACGTAAGCGGCGCCGGCCTTGAGGATGCCGAGGAGCGCGACGATCAATTCGCTGGTGCGGGGCAGGCGGACACCGACGAGGGTGCCGGGGGTGATGCCCCACTCGATCAGTTGGTGGGCCAACCGGTTGGCGCGGGCGTCCAGCTCGCGGTAGGTCAGAGTCGTGTCCACGGCCCGCAGAGCCACGGCGTCGGGGGTCCGGTCCACTTGGGCCTCGACCAGCTCGTGCACGCACGTCACCGGCACCGGAGCCCGCTCACCGGCCTCCCAGGAAGCCAGCACGGCCCGCTCACCGTCGGTCCGCACGTCCAGTTCGGCCAGCGTGGTGCCCGGCTCCTCCACCAGCGCCCGCAGCACACCCGCCAACCGCTCGGCGAACAGCTCCATGGTCGCGTGGTCGAACAGGTCCGTGTTGTAGACCAGCACACCGGTCACCGCGTCCGGGCGCTCCTCCACCTGCAGCACGAGGTCGAACTGGGTGGCCCGCTGCGGCACCCGCACCGGCCGCACGACCATCCCCGGCATCCGGTACACCGGCGGCGCGCTGTTGACCGCCAGCATCACCTGGAACAGCGGGCTGCGGCTCTGGTCCCGCACGGGTGCCAGCTCGCGCACCAACCGCTCGAACGGCACCTCGTGCCGGTGCAGGTCGAGCACGGTGGCGTGGGTGGCCCGCAGCGCCTCGCCCAGCGTGGTCCCCGGCTCGGTCCGCAGGTGCAGCGGCAGCGTGTTGACCAGCAGGCCGATCAGGCCGGTCGAGTCCGGGTGCGCCCGGCCCGCGACCGGGGTGCCGATGGTGACGCCGTGCCTGCCGGTGAGCTTGGCCAGCAGCACGCCCAGCGCCGTGGCCAGCGTGGTGAACGTCGTCGTGCCGCCGGCGCCGCGCGCGGGCAGGACCAGCGGGACGGTGGCGCCCCGGTGGGTCTGGTGCGGTGGGCGCGGCCGGTCGGTCGGCAGGTCGAGCGGCGCCGGGTCGGCCAGGTGCTCCCGCCAGAAGTCGAGGTTGCCGGACGGCCGCGGGTGCTGGGCGAAGTCGGCGTACTGGACGGCCGCGGGCGCGGGCGGCTCGGCCGCCGGGTCGGTGCTGATCCGGGCGTAGTGGTCGGTGATCTCGCGCAGCAGCACGTCGACCGACCAGCCGTCCGCGATCACGTGGTGCAGGCTCAGCAGCAGCACGTGGCGCTCCCGCGCGACCCGCACCGCGACGGCGCGCACCAGCGGTCCCACCGCCAGGTCGAACGGCCGGGCGGCCTCCGCCTCGACCACCCCGGCCCAGTCGGTGGCGGTGACCTCGTGCAGCAGCACCACCGGTTCCGGCGACACCACCTGCACGACCTCCTCGTCCACCTCGCGCAGCGACGTGCGCAGCGCCTCGTGGCGGCGGGTGGTCTCGCGCAGGGCGGCGCGCAGGACGTCGACGTCGAGCGGCCCGTCGATCTCCGCGGCGCCCGTGATGTGGTACGCCAGGTTCGCCTGCGGGTCCAGCCGGCACAGGAACCACAGCCGCTGCTGGGCCGCCGACGCGGGCAGCGTGACCGTGCCGTCCGCGGCCGGCGTGCGGGGCAGGACGCGGACCGGTTCGGGTGCGCCGGTGGTGGTGCTCGGGAGCGCCCGGGCCAGCTCGGCGATGGTGGGGTGGTCGAAGACCAGCCGCAGCGGGACGGTCGTGCCCAGTGCCGTGGTGAGGCGGTGGGTCAGGCGGGTCGCCAGCAGCGAGTGCCCGCCAGCGGCGAAGAAGTCCTCGTGCACGCCGATGTCCCGGCGGTCCAGCAGCTCGGCCCAGATGTCCGCGACCAGCCGTTCGGCCGGTGTGGAGGGTGGTTCGTGGTGGGCGGAGGCGACGGGGGTGGGTGCGGGCAGCGCGTTGCGGTCGATCTTGCCGTTGGGGGTGAGGGGGAGGGCGGGGAGGCTGACGACCTGGTGGGGGACCAGGTGCTGGGGGAGCTGGTCGCGCAGGGCGTTGAGGTCGGCGGTGCCGACGACGTAGGCGATCAGGCGTCCGTCGACCGCGGTGACGACGGCGTCGGTGACGGTGGGTTGTTGGCGTAGGACGGTTTCGATTTCGCCGGGTTCGATGCGGTGGCCGTGGAGTTTGAGTTGGTTGTCGGTGCGGCCGTGGTAGTCGAGTTGTCCGTCGGGTCGCCAGCGGGCGAGGTCGCCGGTGCGGTAGAGGCGGCCGGGGCCGTGGGGGTTGGGTAGGTAGCGTTCGGCGGTGGTGGTCGGCCGGTTGTGGTAGCCGCGGGTGATGCCCACGCCGGTCAGGTACAGCTCGCCGATGGTGCCCAGGGGGACGGGGCGCAGCTCGGCATCGAGGACCAGGGCCTGGGTGCCGTGGACGGGTCGCCCGATGGGGGTGCGGTCGTCGTGAGGGCTGGTGATGGCGTGGGTGCTGTAGGTGGTGTCCTCGCTGGGGCCGTAGAGGTTGTGCACGGTTCGCACGGTCGGGTGTGCGTACAGCTCGCGCACCAGCGGCGGGGGCAGCGGTTCGCCGGCGAGGTTGATCGTGTGGGCGTGGGGTGGGATGGCGTCGGCGGCGAGCAGTTCGCGGGCGACCGAGGGCACGGTGTTGATCAGCGTGACGTGGGTGAACCTGTCCCGGTCGTGGATGAGGTCCAGCGCGTCGTGGGGCGCCAGGGTGACGGCGTGGCCGGACACCAGCGGCGTGAAGATCTCGTAGACCGAGAGGTCGAAGCAGATCGAGGTGGCCGCGAGGGTTTCCGCCAGGACGTCGGCCGGGAACGTCTTGACCGCCCAGTCGAGCATGGCGGCGGTTTGGCGGTGTTCGATCATCACGCCCTTGGGGCGTCCGGTGGAGCCCGAGGTGTAGATCGTGTAGGCCAAATCCTCAGGGTTGACCGCTACCGCTGGCCGAATGTCAACATTCGACATTGCGAAGTTGTCGGGGGTGAGGATGAGGGGTGCGTTGGTGTCCTGGCGGATGTACTCGACGCGTTCGGCGGGGTAGGCGGGGTCGATCGGTACGTACGCGGCGCCGGCCTTGAGGATTCCGAGAAGGGCGATGATGAGTTGGCTGGTGCGGGGTAGGCGGACGCCGACGAGGGTGCCGGGGGTGATGCCCCACTCGATCAGTTGGTGGGCCAGTCGGTTGGCGCGGGTGTCCAGTTCGCGGTAGGTCAGGGTGGTGTCGACGGCTCGCAACGCGATGGCGTCGGGGGTCCGGTCCACCTGGGCCTCGACCAGCTCGTGCACGCACGTCGTGGGCACCTCGGCGGGCAGGCCGGTGCTCAGGGCGGCGAGTTCGGCGCGCTCACCGGCGGTCCGCACGTCCAGTTCGGCCAGCGTGGTGCCCGGCTCCTCCGCCAGCGCCCGCACCACCACCGCCAACCGCTCGACGAACAACCGCGCGGTCGACTCGGCGAACAGGTCCGTGTTGTAGGTCAGGTGACCGGTCACCGCGTCGGCGGTCTGCTCCAGGTGCAGCGACAGGTCGAACTGCGTGCCCGCGGGCGGTGCGTCGAGCCGGGTGAAGCGCAGGCCGGGGATGTCCAGCGACCGGGGCGGCTCGACGTTCAGCGCGAGCATCACCTGGAACAGCGGGCTGCGGCTCCGGTCGCGCTCCGGCCGCAGGTGCCGCACGAGCTGTTCGAACGGGGTGTCGCTGTGCCGGTGGGCCTCGCCCAGGTCGGCGTGCGTGTCGCGCAGCGCCGCCGCGAGCGTCGTGCCCGGGGTGGTGGTGCGGCGCAGCGGCAGGCTGTTGGCCAGGAAGCCGATGACGTCCCTGGTGTCCGGGTGCGTGCGCCCGGACACGGGGATGCCGATCGTCACGTCGTGCCGGCCCGTCAGCTTGGCCAGCAGCACGGTCAGCGCGGTGGTGACGACGGCGAACGCCGTGGTGCCCGTGGCGCGCGCCGGCCGCTCGACGACGTCCGCGGGCAGCGTGATCGGGACGGCCGCGCCGTTGTGCGTCTGGTGCGCGGGCCGGGGTCGGTCCGTCGGCAGGTCGAGCGGCGCGGCGCCGGCCATCTTCGCGGCCCAGTGGGCGAGGTCGTCGGGGTCGGCGTCCCCCTGCCACCGCACGACGTCGCCGTACTGGACTGGCGGGGGAGCGGGGGTGGTGTCGCCCGAGGCGCGGTAGTGCTCGGCGATCTCGCGCAGCAGCACGGTCAGCGACCAGCCGTCGGCGATGGCGTGGTGCAGCGACAGCTCCAGCAGGTGCTCGTCGGCGGCCCGCCGCACGACCCGGGCGCGGAACAGCGGTCCGCGTTCGAGGTCCACGGTCGCGGAGGTCCAGTCGGTCGGCTCCCACCCGGGGTGCACGACCTGCACCACCTCGCCGTCGACCTCGCGCAGCGTCGTGCGCAGCGCCTCGTGCCGTTGGGCGGTGGCGCGCAGGGCGGCGTGCAGGGCGTCGACGTCCAGCGGTCCGTCGATCCTGGCCGACCCCGTGATGTGGTAGGCGAGGTTCGCCTGCGGGTCCAGGTGGCACAGGAACCACAGCCGCTTCTGGTTCGCGGAGGCGGGGAGGGTGATCGTGCCGTCGGCTGCGTGGACCCTCGGTGCGACCGGGATCGGGGTGAAGTCCTGGTTGGACGGCAGGTTCTCGGCCAGTTCCGCGATGGTCGGGTGGTCGAAGACCAGTCGCAGCGGGACGGTCGCGCCGAGCACCGCGGTGAGGCGGTGGGCCAGGCGGGTGGCGAGGATGGAGTGGCCGCCCACGGCGAAGAAGTTGTCGTGCACGCCCGGGGCCGGCACCTCCAGCAGTTCCCGCCAGACGTCCGCGACGAGCCGTTCCGCCGGGGTGCGCGGCGGTGCGGAGTCGTTGCCCGTGACGACGGGCGCGGGCAGCGCGTTGCGGTCGATCTTGCCGTTGGGGGTGAGGGGGAGGGCGGGGAGGCTGACGACCTGGTGGGGGACCAGGTGCTGGGGGAGTTCGCGCCGGAGGGCGTTGAGGTCGGCGGTGCCGACGACGTAGGCGATCAGGCGTCCGCTGTGGGCGGCGACGGCGGCGTCGGTGACGGTGCTCTGCCGGCGGAGCGCGGCTTCGACTTCGCCGGGTTCGATGCGGTGGCCGTGGAGCTTGAGCTGGTTGTCGATGCGGCCGTGGTAGTCCAACTGCCCGTCGGTGCGCCACCGCACGAGGTCGCCGGTGCGGTAGAGGCGGCCGGGGCCGTAGGGGTTGGGCAGGTAGCGTTCGGCGGTGGTGACCGGCCGGTCGTGGTAGCCGCGGGTGATGCCCAGACCGGTCAGGTACAGCTCACCAATGGCACCCAGGGGCACGGGGCGCAGTTCGCTGTCGAGGATGAGGGCTTGGGTGCCGTGGACGGGCCGCCCGATGGGGGTGCGGTCGTCGGCGGGGTCGGTCACCGCGTGGGTGCTGTAGGTGGTGTCCTCGCTGGGGCCGTACAGGTTGTGCAGGGCGTGCACGGTGGGGTGCGCGTGCAGTTGCCGGACGAGTTCGGGCGACAAGGGTTCGCCGGCGAGGTTCACGGTGTGGGCGTGGGGTGGGATGGCGTCGGCGGCGAGTAGTTCGCGGGCGACCGAGGGGACGGTGTTGATCAACGTGATGTGCTGGTAGTCGGCCGGGGAGTGGATGAGGTCCAGCGCGTTGTTCGGGGCGAGGGTGACGGTGGCGCCACTGGTCAACGGCGCGAAGATCTCGTAGACCGACAGGTCGAAGCAGATCGAGGTGGCCGCGAGGGTTTCGGCCAGGACATCGGCCGAGAACGTCTTCACGGCCCAGTCGAGCATGGCGGCGGTCTGCCGGTGCTCGATCATCACGCCCTTCGGACGCCCCGTCGAGCCCGAGGTGTAGATCGTGTACGCCAGGTCCTCGACACCAACAGCCACCGCAGGTCGAATGTCAACATTCGACATTGCGAAGTTGTCGGTGGTCAGGATGAGGGGTGCGTTGGTGTCCTGGCGGATGTACTCGACCCGCTCGGCCGGGTACGCCGGGTCGATCGGCACGTAGGCCGCACCGGCCTTCAAGATGCCCAGGAGCGCGACGACCAGGTCGCTGGTGCGGGGCAGGCGGACGCCGACGAGGGTGCCGGGGGTGATGCCCCACTCGATCAGCTGGTGGGCCAGTCGGTTGGCGCGGGCGTCCAGCTCGCGATAGGTCAACGTCGTGTCCACGGCCCGCAGAGCCACGGCGTCGGGCGTCCGGTCCACCTGGGCCTCGACCAGCTCGTGCACGCACGCCGCGGGTACCGAGGCGGCCGAACCGGCACCCAGCAGGGCGAGTTGCGCGCGCTCACCCGAGGTCCGCACGTCCAGCCCGGCCAGCTCCACGTCCAGGTCCGCCAGCAACGCGCCCAGCGCCACCCCGAACCGGTCCGCCAGCAACCCGGCCGTCGAGGCGTCGAACAGGTCGGTGTCGTAGCCGAGGAACCCGGTCACCCCCTCCGGCGTCAGCCACAGGTACAGCTCCACGTCGTGCTGGATCGCCGCCGGCGCCATCAGCAGCGGGCGCACCGGCAGGTCGCCCAGCCGGAACTCCGGCACCCCGTCCTGGAGCACGCACATCACCCGGATCGCGCCGCCACCCACCGCCTCCAGCGGCACGTGCCCGCGCCCGTACGCGCCGAGGCACGTCTCCCGCACCGCCCGCACCAGCTCCCGGCCGGTGCGCGCACCCGAGCTGTCGGTCCGCAGCGCCAGCATGTTCACCAGGGGCCCGATCGCGCGCGGCGCGCGGTGCCGCTCCCGGGTGATCGTCGGCGACCCGACCACCACGTCCGACTGCCCGGACACCTTCGCCACCACCAGGTGCAACGCGCTCAGCAGCAGCATGAACGGTGTGACGCCCTCGGCCGCCGCCACCTCCCGCACCCGCCGCGCCACGTCCGCGCCCAGCGCCAGCGGCA
Source organism: Saccharothrix syringae (assembly GCF_009498035.1). Lineage (NCBI taxonomy): Bacteria > Bacillati > Actinomycetota > Actinomycetes > Pseudonocardiales > Pseudonocardiaceae > Saccharothrix > Saccharothrix syringae. The sequence goes on along the minus strand of NZ_CP034550.1, from coordinate 7,272,392 downwards.
CGGAGCCGGAGCGGAACCGCGGCCGGGCCGGCCGGGGCCGGTCGGTCGGCAGCGCGGGCGGTGCGGCGCCGGCCAGCCGGTCGCGCCAGTAGGCCAGGTCCGCGTCGGTCACCTCGGTGGTGGTCGCGGGCAGCGGCTCGGCGGGCGGCAGCGGCGCGCCGGAGTACGCGGCGGACAGCTCCGCCAGGAACACCCCGAGCGACCAGCCGTCGCACACCAGGTGGTGCGCCACCACCTGGATGACCGTCTCGCCGGCCGCCGACCACACCGCGGCGCGCCACAGCGGCCCGGTCGCCAGGTCCACCGGCCGCCCCGCCCGCTCGCGGGCCTGCGCCAGCGCGGCCTCGCGCCCGTCCGCGCGCAGCACCTCCAGCGGTGCGCCCGGACCCAGGTGGGGGTGCCGGGCGGCGACCTCGGCCAGCGCCGACCGCAGCCGGTCGGCGTCCACCGGTCCCGGCGCGGCGGCCACGAACGACAGCACGTTGACCGCCGTGCCGGGGTGCACCTGCTCGAACAGCCGGATCCCCGCCTGCGTCGGGGTGTCGCCGGACGCCGCGACCGGTGCCGCGCGGGTGCGCCACCGCTTGACGAGATCGCGTCCGAGGGCAGCGGGGAATTCCACGACGAAGCTCCTCCGGTCGGGTCAGGCTTGCACGCCGGCCACGGCGTCGATCCGGTCGACGACCTGGGCGCCGGTGACGCCGTCGGCCGCCCAGCGCGCCAGCAGCCGCCCGGCCAGCTCGCGGGGCGACTGGGCCTCCAGCACCAGCTCCACGGGCACCGGCAGGCGCAGTGCGTCCTCGGTGACCGCCGCGATCTCCGCGCCGCGCACGGAGTCGCCGCCGATGGCGCCCAGGGTCTGGGTGGGCGCGCACTCGGCCACGTCGCACACCGCGGCGAACACGCCGGCCAGGAACAGCTCGACGGGTTCCCGCGCGGCGTCCCGGGTCGGGCCGGCCGCGGGCAGCACGGCCCCCGCCAGCCCGCCCGCCAGGTAGCGGGCCCTGGTCAGGGCGCGCTGGATCTTGCCGCTGGTGGTGCGCGGGATCGTGCCCGGCGGGCACAGCACCACGGTGTCGACCCGGGCGCCGGTCGCGGTGAGCACCCTGGCGCGGATGTCGACGGCCAGCTCCCCGGGGTCGGCGGCGGTGCGCTTGGCCAGCTCCGCCACCAGCACCAGCTCCTGGTCGTCGGCCGCGGTGAACGCGGCCGCGGTCGGGCGCAGCAGCGGGTTGTCCAGCACGGCCGCCGCCTCCAGGTCGTGGGCGTGGTGGTTCACGCCGTGCTGGATCAGCACGTCCTTGCGGCGGCCGGTGACGAACAGGTGCCCGGCGCGCAGGTGGCCGAGGTCGCCGGTGCGCAGGTAGCGCTCGCCGTCGACGTGGCCGAACAGCTCGGACTCCGGCTGCCCGGTGTCGTTGAGGTAGCCGCGGCTCACGCTCGGGCCGCGCACCCAGATCTCGCCCTCCGCGTCCTCCACCGGGGTGCCCGTGGCGGGGTCGACGACCAGCACGCGGTGCCCGTCGATCACCGGGCCGCAGTCCACCCGGCCCTCCTCGTCGACGTCGTGGCCGGACCAGTGCCGCCCGGTGACGATCAGCGTCGCCTCGGCCAACCCGTAGCAGGGCAGGAACGCCTCGGGGCGGAAGCCGTTGGCGGCGAAGCGGTCCGCGAACGCGGTCAGCGTGCGGGCCCGGACCGGCTCGGCGCCGTTGAACGCCAGCCGCCAGCGGCTCAGGTCGACCCCGGACAGGTCCTTGCCCTCGGCGCGGCGCACGCACAGGTCGTAGCCGAAGTTCGGCGCGCCGGTGTGCGTGATGCCCAGCTCGCCGATCTGCCGGATCCACTCCAGCGGATTCTTGAGGAAATGGATCGGCGACATCAGGCGAACCGGAAAACCACCGTACACGGGGGTGAGGATGAATCCGATCAATCCCATGTCGTGATACGGCGGGAGCCACGACAACGCGCGCGTGTCCGCGCCCAGGCGGAACACCGCGCTGATCGCCGCCATATTGGCCATCAGGTTCCCGTGGTCGAGCACCACGCCTTTCGGCTGGTTGGTGCTGCCCGAGGTGTACTGCACGAGGGCCACGTCCCCCGGCGCCGGCAGGGCGTCCCGGGGGCCCGCGGGCAGGCCGTCGTCGGCGAGGTCGACCACCGGCGGCAGGGAGTCCGGCGCGCCCGACGAGGTGAGCACCGACAGCACCAGCGGGTCGGCCAGCAGCGCCGTGGCGCGGGAGTCCGCGAGCACCCGCTCGAACCGCTGCTTGATCCGGTCCGCGGCCCCGAACAGGGGCGGGTACGTGGGCACGGCGGGCACCCCGGCCAGGAAGCAGCCGTAGACCGCCACCACGAAGTCCAGCCCCGGCGGGTACAGCAGCAGGGTCGGACCGCCGTCGGAGGCGTCGCGCAGCCGCCGCGCGACCCGGGTCGCGCGGTCGAGCAGTTCCCGGTAGGTCAGCCGGTCGACCCGGCCGTCGTCGTGCAGGTACTCGAAGGCGGGGCGGTCGCCGTCGGTCGCGACGTGGTCGACCAGGACGTGCGCCAGCGTGCGATGGGTCATCGGCGAGACTCCATTTCTGCAGTGACCGCTCGGGCAAATGTAAAGACCCGGACTCTCGCCCCGTTCTCACGCACCTACCGGTGATCTCTCACCTTTCTCTGCACGTCTTGACGCCCCCGCGGGGCCGGCTGGTACCCATTTCACTGTGCTCGCAGGGCCGAACAATCCGGAGGTGCGCGTGGCCGACAGGGGAACGGTTTGGGTGACGTCCTTCGCCGACGTGCCCGACCCGGTGTGCGAGCTGGTGTGCTTCCCCCACGCGGGCGGTGGCAGCTCGGTCTTCCAGACCTGGCAGCGCCACACCGACGTGCTGCGCGTGTCGGCGGTCCGCCTGCCCGGCCGGGAGTCCCGGCTGCGCGAACCCGCGATCGCCGACCTCGACGCGCTCGTCGACGCGCTCGCCGCGGCGCTGTCCGGGCTCACCGGGCGGCCCTACGCCTTCTACGGGCACAGCATGGGCGCGCTCGTCGCGTACGAGCTGACCCGCCGCCTGCGCGCCGAGGGGCTGCCGCTGCCGCGCGGCCTGTTCGTCGCCGGCATGGACGCGCCGCAGCGGCTCGACCTCGACCGCGCCCACGACCTGCCGCGCGACGAGCTGGTCGCCTGGCTGGTCGGGGTCAACGGGCTGGACGCCGAGGTGCTGGAGTACCCGGCGCTGATCGACCTGATGCTGCCCACCATCCGCGCCGACCTCGCCGTGGTCGAGAACTACGAGCACCGCCGCCAGCCACCGCTGCCGGTGCCGATCCACGTCCTGCGCGGGCGCGGCGACGTGCAGGTCAGCGTCGAGGGCAGCGGCGGCTGGGCCGAGCTGACCTCGGCCGGCTGCGCCGTCACCGACCTCGACGGCGACCACTTCTTCGTGCAGCACAACGAGCGGCGCATCGTGTCGCTGATCGAGTCCGACCTGGTCGGGGAAGGTGCGCGGCGATGAGCAGTTCGTCCTACGTCGGCGGCGTCAGCGGCGGGCCCACCCGCGACTACAGCGACCACTTCGTGCTGCCCGCCGCGCCCGCGCAGCGCCAGCTGTGGTTCCTGTGCCAGCTCGACCCCGCCAGCAACGCCGCCTACAACGTGGTCAGCGCGGTGCGCCTGGCCGGGCGGCTGGACCACCTGGCGCTGCAACGCGCGCTCAACGAGGTGGTGGCCCGCCACGAGAGCCTGCGCACCGGCATCGGCCTGGTGGACGGCGAACCGCGGCAGGTCGTGGTGCCCGAGGCGCTGGTGTCGCTGCCCGTGGTGGAGGGCGACGTGCAGGACCACGCCCGGGAGCAGGCCGCCATCCCCTTCACCCTCGACGAACCGCCGCTGCTGCGCGTGGTGCTCGTCCGCGAGGCCGCCGACCGGCACGTGCTCGTCGCGGTCATCCACCACACCGCCTGCGACGGCTGGTCGACCGAGGTGTTCTACCGCGACCTCGCCCACTCCTACCGGCGCCTGGTCGACGGCGTCGGCGACCCGCGGCCCGAGCTGTCCATCCAGTACGCCGACTACGTGGCCTGGCAGGCCGACGCGCTGACCGGCGAGCCGATGCGCGAGCTGGTGGCGCACTGGCGCGCCGCGCTGTCCGGCGTCGCACCGCTCGACCTGCCCGTCGACCGGCCGCGCGGCACCGCGCGCCGGATGGCGGGCGGCCGGCTGGAGGCGCCGCTCGACGCCGCGCTGGTGTCCCGGGTGGACGCACTGGCCGCCGACTGCTCCGCGACCCGCTTCATGGTGCTGCTGGCCGCTTTCAAGGTGGCGCTGGCCCGCGTCACCGGCCAGGGCGACGTCGCGGTCGGCACCCCGGTGGCGGGCCGGCACCACCCGGACGCCGAGGAGCTGATCGGCTTCTTCGCCAACACCCTGGTGCTGCGCACCCGGCTGCCGCTGGAGCAGCCGTTCGACGCCGCGGTGGCCGCCGTCCGGCACACCTGCCTGGAGGCGTTCGCGCACCAGCGCATGCCGTTCGACCGGCTCGTGGAGGAGATGCGGCTGCCCCGCGTGCTGGACCGCAACCCGCTGTTCGACGTGATGTTCTCGGTCCAGGACGCGCCGGCGGTCGCCGCCGAACTGCCCGGCCTGACCATGACCCCGGTCGAGCTGACCAGCACGTCGGCGAAGTTCGAGCTGTGGCTGACCGTCGTGCCGCACGGCGCGGGCGTGGCGCTGCGCCTGGACTACGACCGCGACCTGTACGACCGGGACACCGCCGAGGCGCTGCTGGAGGTCTACCGGCGGGTGCTGACGGAGGTCGTCGACGACCCCGCGGCCGTGTCCGCGACCCTGCCCGCGGCCGACCCCGCCGAGCGGGCGCTGGTCGGGTCCTGGGCGACCGGCCCGGCCCTGCCCGTGCCCGGCGGCACGGTCCTGGACCACGTCGGGGACGCCGTGGTGCGGGAGGGCGGGGTCGAGCACTCCGGCGCCGAGCTGCGGGCCCGCGCCGCCTGGCTGGCCGAGCTGCTGCGCGAGGAGGGCGTCGGCGCGGGGGTCGTGGTGACCACCCCGCCGGTCGCCTCCGCGTCGCTCGTGGTGGTCGCGCTGGCCGCGTTCGAGGTGGGCGCGCAGCTCGCCTACGGCGACCGGCACCCGCGCGACGGCGCGTTCGCCAAGGACTCCGGCGGCAACTGGGTGGTCACCACCGGTCCCCGGTTCGACCCCGTCGAGCCCCGCGAACCCGCGCCGGAGGACCCCGCGTGGGGCGGGTTCTCCCACCGCGCCCTGCTCGCCGCGGTCACCGCGCTGGCCGACCGGCTCGCCGTCGGCCCGGACGACGACGTGGCGCTGCTCGGCGACGCCCCGGACCCGGTCGACGTGCTGCTGGGGCTCGTGCACGCGCGCCGGCTGGTGCTCGGCGGTGCGGGGGACGTGGTCGTGGCCGCGCCGCCCACCTGGCGGAAGCTGCTCACCGAGGGCTGGACGCCCCCGGCCGGCGCCCGGCTGGTGTGCCGCGGTCAGGTGGTGGCGGACGACCTGGTGGCCGCGCTGCGCCGCACCGGGAACCCGGTCGTGGTCGGCCGCGACACCCCCACCTCGGCCGTGCCGGTGGCGCTCGGGGACACCTCGGCGCCCCTGGCCAACACCACCCGCCGCCTGCTCGACCCCGCCGGCGCCCCCGTCCCGGTCGGCACGGTCGGCGAGCTGCACCTGTCCGGCCCGGCCACCCACCCGGGCGGCACCGGCGAGCGCTACCGCCACACCCGCCGCGGCGAGCTGGCATTCGTCGGCTACGCGGACGACCGGCTCGTCGCCGGCGACCACCTGGTCGCGCCGGGCCGCGTCGAAACCGTGCTGGCCGGTGTGCCGGGCGTGCGCTCGGCGGCCGTGGTCGCGGCCGAGGTCGGCGGTGACACCCGGCTGGTCGGCTGGCTCGTGCTCGACGGCGCCCGCGCCGCCGCGAACCCCCGCGAGCAGGACGAGTTCGCCGCCGGCGTCCGGGCCCGCGCGCTGACCACCCTGGCCGCCCACGAGGTGCCCGCGGCGTTCGGGGTCCTGCCCGAGCTGCCGCGGCTGGCCGACGGCGGGGTCGACCGCGCCGCGCTGACCGCCCTGGCCGCGCTGCGCGGCCAGTCCCTGCTCGGCGCGCTCGACGCCACCCCGCCGCGCAACCGCGTCGAGCGGGCCGTGGTGGCGATCTTCAAGGACACGCTGCCGGTGCAGGAGTTCGGCGTGCACGCCGACTTCTTCGCGCTCGGCGGCCACTCGATGCTCGCCGCCAGGGTCATCGGGCGGGTGCGCGACCAACTCGGCGTGCTCGTCCCCGTGCGGGACTTCTTCCGCAAGCCCACCGCGGCCGGCCTGGCCGAGGCGGTGGCGGCGCTGGAGGAGGAGCGGTCGCGCGGCCAGGCCGACAAGGCCACCGCGCTGCGCGGCCAGCTCGCCGGAATGACCGACAAGGAGGTCGAGCAGCTGCTGCGCCAGCTCGGCTGACCAACCACCAGGAACGAGGAGCACCCAGATGGGCATCGACGACGCCGACACGACCTTCCAGGTCGTCGTCAACGACCAGGACCAGTACTCGATCTGGTTCGCCGACCGCTCCCTGCCCGCCGGCTGGAGCGCCGTCGGGACCACCGGCAGCAAGCAGGAATGCCTTCAGCACATCGAGAAGGTGTGGACCGACATGAGGCCCCGTTCGGTTCGCGAACGCGTCCGCTGACCAAGCCCACCGACACGACAGGAGTGCCAGATGAGCCAGCAGCACGAGCTGGAGTCCATGACGCCGGAGGAGAAGCGCGCGCTGCTCGCCCAGCTCCTGGACGGGTCCGCCGAAGCCACCCCCAGCAACCTCTCCCTGGAGCAGCGCAGGCTCTGGGTCCTGCTCCAGCTCGACGACAGCAAGCCGTGGCAGGTCAGCACGGCCGTCCGGCTGTCCGGGACGGTCAACCACGCGGCCCTGCAGCAGGCCCTGACCGCGGTCGTGCAGCGCCACGAGGTGCTGCGCACCACCTTCCGCGAGGTCGACGGCCACCCGCTGGCCACGACCGCGCCCGCGGTGACGCTGCGCCTGCCGGTGGTCGAGGTCGATGCCGCCGACCTCGAAGCCGAGCTGGCGCGCGTGGTCGCCACCGAGACCCGGACCAGGTTCGACCTGGCCAAGGGCCCCCTGGTCCGGGCCTCGGTGCTGCGGGCCGCCGAGGACGACCACGTCCTGGTGCTGACCCTGCACCAGCTCGTCGCCGACCGCCGCTCGGTCAAGCTGCTGGCCGACGAGGTGCTGACCCGCTACACCGCGCTCGTCGACGGCACCTCCGGCGACGCGCTCGCCGCACCGGTCGACTTCCACTCGCTGGTCACCGCCCAGCGCACCTGGGTCAACAGCGACGAGGCGACCAAGGACATCGACTACTGGCGCGACCGGCTGGCCGCGCTGACCCCGCTCGACCTGCCCACCGACCGCCCGCGCCCGCCGCTGAAGACCATCCACGGCGACGCGGTCAGCGTCCCGGTCGCGCCGGAGCTGGCCGCCGCGGTCGCCGCCTACGGTGAGGAGCACGGGCACGGCCCGACCGAGGTGCTGCTGTCCGCGTACGTCGCCGTGCTGGCCCGGTACGCGCAGCAGCGCGACCTGGCGGTCGGCGTGCCGGTGCAGGAGTCGTGGCAGTCGGACGGCGCGAACCTGGTGGGACCGCTGGAGAACACGGTGCCGCTGCGGGTCGAGCTGGACGACGCCGACTCGCTGTCCCGGCTCGCGCCGCGGGTGGCCGCGGTGCACGCCGAGGCGCTGGCGCACGCCCGCCTGTCGTTCGACCGGATCGTCGAGGCGGCCCAGCCGCAGCGCGACCTGAGCCGCACCCCGCTGTTCCAGACCTCGTTCAGCTTCGAGGAGGAGGCCGGTTCCCGCGCGGTGCCGGGCGGCACGGCGGTCCCGCTCGACCTGCCGACCACGTGGACGCCGCACGACATCGACCTGCGCGCGATCGACCGCAACGGCGCGCTGACCCTGCGGGCGCAGTACAACACCGACCTGTTCGACGGCGCCACCGTGGAGCGCTTCCTGGGCCACGTCCTGCTGCTGCTGGGCAAGGCCGTCGCCGAACCGACCCTGCCGCTCGCCGAGATCCCGCTGCTGACCGACCAGGAGTGGCAGCAGGTCGTCGTCGACTGGAACAGCACCGACGCGGACCACGACCGCACCCGCACGCTCCACCGGCTCGTGGAGGAGGCGGCCGCCGCCAACCCCGGCGCCACCGCCCTGGTCGCCGACGGCGTCGAGCTGACCTACGCCTCGCTGGACGACCGGGCCAACGCGCTGGCCGCCGAGCTGGTCGGCCTCGGCGTGGGCCCCGGCTCCTGCGTCGGCGTGCTGGTGGACCGCTCGGTGCACGCCGTGGTCGGCCTGCTGGGCGTGCTCAAGGCCGGCGGCGCGTACGTGCCGCTGGACCCGACCTACCCGGCCGACCGGTTGTCGTACGTGGTCAACGACGCCGGCATCGGGCTGTTCGTCGGCCGCCGCCACGCCCTGGACGGGCTCCCGGAGGCGTTGTCGGGCACCGGCCGGGTCGCCATCCCGACCACCGACACCGGCGCCGCCCCCGTCACCTCCGGCGCGCGGGCCGACGACCTGGCCTACGTCATCTACACCTCCGGCTCCACCGGCAGGCCCAAGGGCGTCGCGGTCGAGCACCGCTCGATCGTGCACTCCACCGCGGCCCGCGCCGCGATCGAGGGCCCCGGCCTGCCCGAGCGCTACCTGGTCCTCGCGCCGCTGACGTTCGACGCCGCGGGCGGCGGCCTGTACTGGACGCTGGGCCGCGGCGGCACGGTGGTGTTCCCCACCGACAGCGAGGTGCTGGACCCGCGCCTGCTCGGCCGGCTCATCCGCGGTCGGCAGGTGACCCACGTCGACGGCGTGCCGTCGCAGTACGCGGTGCTGCTGGAGACCGACCTGGAGCCGCACGACTCGGTGCGCGCCACCGTGGTCGCGGGCGAGGCGCTGCCGCCGAGCCTGGTCGCCGAGCACTACCGCCGCTCGCCGAACGCGACCCTGTTCAACGAGTACGGGCCCACCGAGGCCGCGGTGTGGGCGTCGGTGCACCCGGTGTCCCCGGCCGACGCCAGGCTGCCCCGCGTCCCGATCGGCCGGCCCATCCCCAACGGGCGCATCCACCTGCTGGACAAGCGCCTCAACCCGGTGCCGCCCGGCGTGCCCGGCGAGCTCTACATCGGCGGCGACGGCGTGGCCCGCGGCTACGTCAACCGCCCGGCGATGACCTCGGAGCGGTTCCTGCCCGACCCGTTCTCCACCGAGCCCGGCGCCCGGCTCTACCGCACCGGCGACCTGGCGCGCTACCGGGCCGACGGCACCATCGAGTTCCTGGGCCGCGGCGACACCCAGGTCAAGATCCGCGGCTTCCGCGTCGAGCTGTCCGAGATCGAGAACGTGGTGCTGCGCCACCCGCTGGTGGCCGAGGCCGTGGTCACCGTCCGCGAGGACCAGCCGGGCGTCCCGCGCCTGGTCGCCCACGTGGTCCCGGTGATCGGCCGCGTGCTGACCCAGGAGACGCTGGTCAACCACGTCATCGGGCAGGTGCCCGACTACATGGTGCCCAGCGCGTTCGTGACGCTGGAGAAGATGCCGCTGACCCGGCACGGCAAGATCGACACCGCCGCGCTGCCCGCGCCGCAGGAGGTCATCGCCAGCGGGTTCGTCGAGCCCGCCAACCAGCTGGAGGCGGGCATCGCCGAGACGTTCGCCTCGGTGCTGGGCCTGCAGCACATCAGCGCCACGGCCGACTTCTTCGAGCTGGGCGGCAACTCGCTGCTGGTGGCCCGCCTGGCCGCGCAGCTCTCCCGCGAGAACGACATCGAGCTGCCCATCGACGAGGTGTTCCGCGTCCCGACCGTGCAGGGCATCGCGCGGGTCGTGGAGACCCACCAGCGCGACCGCAACGACGTCGACAGCGCCGCGCTCTACACCCAGCAGGTGGCCGAGCTGCTGGCCGACGTCAAGCTCGACCCGGCGATCAAGCCGGACGGGCTGCCGCGCGCCAACTGGTTCGAGCCCCGGCACGTCCTGGTCACCGGCGCCACCGGCTACCTCGGCGTGTTCATCGCGGTCGAGCTGGTCAAGCGCACCAACGCCACGGTGCACTGCCTGGTCCGCGGCGAGAGCCAGGACGCGGCCTGGGACCGGCTGGAGGAGACCTTCCGCAAGTACCGCGCGTGGGACGAGTCCTACCGCGACCGGATCAAGGTCGTCGTCGGCGACCTGGCCAAGCCGTTCCTGGGCCTGTCCCGGGGCGAGTTCGGCCGCTACGCGTCCCTGCTGGACTCGATCTACCACAGCGGCGCCATCGTCAACTTCACCTACCCGTTCGAGGCGATGAAGGCCGCGAACGTGCTCGGCACCGAGGAACTGCTGCGGCTGGCGACCAACACCACGCTCAAGGCGTTCCACCTGGTGTCCAGCGTGGACGTCTTCATGGGCACCGGCGCCGAGCGCCCGTTCACCGAGGAGGACCTGGGCGACCGCCCGGTCAAGGTGCCCACCGGCTACCCGCGCACCAAGTGGGTGGCGGAGAAGATCACCGTCATCGCCCGTGACCGCGGCGTGCCGGTCACCGTCCAGCGCCCCTGGATGATCACCGGCCACACCAAGACCGGGGCGTCGCACGACACCGACTACCTCTACGTCTACCTCAAGGGCTTCCTCGACCTGGGGGTCCTGCCGCTCTACAACGACGTGATCAACGCGGTGCCCGTCGACTACACCGCCGAGGCCATCGTCTACACGTCGCTGCGAGAGGAGAACCTGGGCAAGAACTTCAACATCACCAACCGCGAACCCACGACGATGCAGCAGTGCTACCAGTGGCTGCGCTCGTTCGGCTACGACCTCAACGTCGTCGACGAGGAGGAGGCCCGCCGCCAGGCGCTGGCCGTGGACGAGGACCACATCCTCTACCCGCTCACCCCGCTCCTGCGGGTGGCCTCCATGCGGCACGCCGCGCTCGACCCCGACCTCCAGCAGCAGGTGGACCCGCTCGACGAGTGCCGGGTGCTCCTGGAGGCGCTGGAGGGCTCCGGGATCGAGTGCCCGCCGGTCAACGAGGAGTGGGCGCACTCCTGCTTCCAGTTCCTGGTGGACAACGGTTATCTGCCCGCACCGCAGGACGTCGTGCGCTGAACGAGGAAGGCACGCCATGACGGGAACACCCACGCCAACCCGACCGGACACCGTCCGCTACCTGGACCTGTCCTCCGTCGACGCCAAGGACGTCGACACCCTCACCCGCAACATCGCCGCCGACTACGGCTCCAGCACCTCGCCGTCGCTGCTGGCCGCGGCGGCGGGCCTGGCCCAGCGCTTCCCCCAGGCCCTGGTCGAGGAGCTGCGCGAGTTCCGGCTGCGCGAGCCCACCGCCGCCCTGGTGGTGCGCGGGATGCGGGTGGACGACGCCGAGATCGGCCCGACCCCGCTGGACTGGCGCGAGTCGCCCGCCCCGGAGCGGGCCGCCGCCCTCACCGCGCACGAGGTGTACCTGGTGCTGGTGGGCAGCCTGCTCGGCGACATCTTCGGGTGGTCGACGCTCCAGGACGGCAGGCTGCTGCACAACGTGGTCCCGATGCCCGGCGAGCAGCGGGAGCAGAGCGGCCACGGCACCGTGAAGCTGGAGTGGCACACCGAGGACGGCTTCCACCCGCACCGGTGCGACTACCTCCTGCTGCTGGGCGTCCGCAACCACGACGCCGTGCCCACGACCGTCGCGAGCATCGACTCGGTGGACCTGGAACCACACCACCGGGAGGTGCTGGCCCAGCGCCGGTTCCTCATCCGACCCGACAACGAGCACGTCAACCGCGCCCGGGTCCTGGTGGCGGGCACCGACCGGGTGCACGACATCCAGCGCATGAAGGACGACCCCGAACCCAGCGCCGTCCTGTTCGGCCACCCCGACGCGCCGTACCTGCGCATCGACCCGGCGTTCATGGCGGCCCGCCCCGGTGACCCCGAGGCGGCGGAGGCCCTGGCCGTGCTGGTGGCGGCGCTCGACGCGAACCTCACCGAGGTCGCGCTGGGCGCGGGCGACCTGCTCGTGGTCGACAACTACAAGGCCGTGCACGGCCGGAGCGAGTTCAGCGCCCGGTACGACGGCACCGACCGGTGGCTGAAGAAGGTCATCGTCACGCGCGACCTGCGCCGGTCCCGGCGCTACCGCGCGGCCGCCCACGAGCGGATCCTGCTCTGACCGGAGTCCCGGGGTGGCGCGCCCGCGCCACCCCGGGACCCCGCCGGAGCCACGACGGAGGAGGAGAGCAGTGCCCGACCCGACGCACCTGACCGACCGCGCCTGGCTGGTGTCGGGCGAGCCCGACCTCGCGCGGGCCCGGCGGCGACTCGCCGCGGCCCACCCGTCACCGCACCTGACCTCGTACGACCTGTCCCGCGTCGAGGGCGGGTACTCGTTCGCGGGCGAGGACCGGTCGGCGGCCTGCTGGGGTGAGCTGGTCCGCGCCGAGGTCGAGGCGGCCAAGGCCGACCCGGCCACCCCGGCGCGGGTCACCCTGGCCAAGCTCGCGCCCCGCCGCTACCTCGCCGTCGTGGTCACCAGGGGCGGTGCCGACCCCCGTGCGGTGCTGTCGCTGGTGCTCGACCCCGACGCACCCGAACACCCCGGCGTGCCCGAGCAGCGCGCCACCTCGGCGATCCCCGCCGTGGAGCTGCCCGCGGCCCTGCGCGGCGGGGGACGGGCGTCCGGCTCGGCGGGCACGCTGGTCCGGCCGTGCGCCCCGGTGACCGGCTTCGCGGCCGCGGCGGGCGTGTCCGCGCCGGCCGTGCTGGCCGCCGCCGTCGCCGTGCTGCTGGCGCGCTACCGGGGCACCCCGGACGTGGACCTCGTGGTGTCGGCGCCCGACCCGGTGCTGGTGCCGGTGCGCGTCGACGAGCGGGCCTACGCGATGGACCTGGTCCGCGAAGTCCAGCGGGCCCTCGACCACGCAACGCCCGTGCCGCCCGGCCTCGGCGCCACCGTGGCCGTCTCCTGCCACGACGACACCGAACCCGAGGCCATCGGGTCGTGCACGGTCACGCCGGTGCACGTCTCCGACGGCCGCGCCACCCACGAACTCGCCATCGCGCTCACCGCCGCCGGCGAGCTGCGCATCGACCACGACGCCGGGCTGTTCGACACCCGGGCGGTGTTCCTGGCCGCCAACCGGCTCGTCGCGGTGCTGGCCGACCTCACCGCCGACCGCGCCGTGCACGACGTCCTCGCCCTCACCGCCGACGAGCGCGACGCGGTGGCCGCGTGGTCGCGGGGGCAGGAGCAGGCCGTCGAGGACACCTGCCTGCACACCCTCGTCGAACGCCACGCCGCCGCCACGCCCGACGCCGTCGCGGTCGTCTGCGGCGAGGACCGCCTGACCTACGGCGAGCTGAACGCCCGCGCCAACCGGATCGCGCACCGCCTGCGCGCGTCGGGCATCGGCGCCGACGACCTGGTGGCCGTGCTCGCCGACCGCGCCGCCGGCTCCATCGCGTCGATGCTGGGCGTGCTCAAGTCCGGCGCCGCGTACGTGCCGGTCGAGCCGTCCTACCCGGCCGAGCGCATCCGGCACGTGCTCGCCGACTCCGGCGCGCGCGCCGTGGTCGCGCACCGGCCGTTCGACGCGCCCGTGCCCGTGATCTCGCCCGACGACTGCGCCGGGCAGCCGGAGCACGACCCCGGGGTCGCGGTCGACCCGGCCGACCTCGCCTACCTGATCTACACCTCCGGCTCGACCGGCGTGCCCAAGGGCGTCGCGGTCAGCCACCGGGCGATCGTGGTCTCCACGCACGCCCGCGGCGTCGGCGGACCGCCGCCCGAACGCGACCTGGTGACCATGCCGCTGTGCTTCGACGGCGCCGCGGGCGGCCTGTACTGGACGCTCACCGGCGGCGGCACCGTCGTGCTGCCGACCGAGGTCGAGGCGCACGACCTGCTGGCGCTGCGCGCGTTGCTGCTGCGCACCCGGGTCACGCACGTCCACTCGGTGCCCTCGCACTACGGCCTGGTCCTGCAGGCCGCCGGCGGCGAGGGGCTGGAGCAGCTGCGGCTGGTGTCCGTCGGTGGCGAGCCGATGCCGCCCAAGCTGGTCGCCTGGCACCTGTTCGACTGCCCGGAAGCGGTGCTGCTCAACGACTACGGGCCCACCGAGTGCGCGGTGTGGGCCACCGCGCACGGCTGCGGCCTGCCCGACGCGACCGGCGCGAAGATCCCGATCGGCGGCCCGCTGCCCAACTACCGCGTGCACGTCCTGGACGGCAGGCTGCGCCCCGTGCCGCCCGGCCTGCCGGGGGAGATCTGGATCGGCGGCCCGGCCGTGGCCCGCGGCTACCACCGCAGGCCCGCCACCACGGCCGAGCGGTTCCTGCCCGACCCGTTCGGCGCGCCGGGCGACCGGCTCTACCGCACCGGCGACCGGGGCCTGTGGTCGGTCGAGGGCGAGCTGCACATCACCGGCCGGGTCGACAACCAGGTGAAGCTGCGCGGGTTCCGGGTCGAGCTGGGCGAGATCGAGGCCGCGGTGCGCAGGCACCGGTCGGTCGCGGACTGCGCGGTCACGGTGCGGACCGCGCCCAACGGCGTGGACCAGGTGCTCGCGTTCGTGGCCTCCCCGGACGCCGGGCTCACCGACGGCGACCTGCGCGGCGAGGTGGCCCGGCTGCTGCCGGCCTACATGCACCCGGACCGGTTCGTGGTGCTGCCCGAGCTGCCGCGCAGCCCCAGCGGCAAGCTCGACGCGCAGGCGCTGCGGAGCTTCGAGCTGGACCCGGTGGCGACACCATGACGGTCCTCGACTCCCGGCCCGCCGCCGGACCCGATCCCGCCGCAGCCGATCCCGCGGCACCCGATCCCGCCGCACCCGACCTCGTCGTGCCCGGTGCACCCGATCCCGCCGTCGACCCCCACACCACCGCCGTGGAGCTGCGCACCGCGCTGGAGGCGCACCCGCTGGTGGCCCGGGTCGCCGTCGTCCGGCAGGCCGACCGCACGGTCGCGGTCGTCGTGCCCCGCAGCGCGCCGGCCGCCCTCCCGGCGCGACCGCCGCGCATCGCCCAGCTGCTGGACCGGGCGGGCCGGCTGGCACCGCGGCGGGTGCTGCAGATCGGCATCGGCGACGTCGAGCTGCCCGCCTCGCTGTCCGCGCAGTGCACCGCCTACCGGCTGGTCGACCCCTCGCTGCCGAGGGTGTGCGACGTGCTCACCCGCCGCCCCGACCTGCGGCGGCGGATGACCGTGCGCGCCATCTCGTCGCTGGGCGACCTGCTGGCCGCGCCGGACCGGTACGACCTGGTCCTGGTCGACTTGGCCGCGCCCTCGCTGTCCACGGTGGACGTGCGGTCCGCGGTCGTCGGCTGGCTCCGGCTGGCCGGCGACCCCGGCGCGGTGCTCGTGGCGAACCTGCGCGACCCGAGGGTGGAGCGCCTGGCGAGCCGGGCCGGCACCACGCCGGGCGCCGCCGGGTGGTCACCGCCCGCGCTGCTGCGCAACCTGGCCGTCGGGCCCGGCGTGGAGGCCCACGCCTACCCGGCCCTGGACCTCACCGGCGACTTCGACGTGGTGCTGCGCCGGGCGGGCGCGGGCCACCGGACGCCGATGCTGCGCTGGAACCGGGAGGTGCAGTCGCCCGAGCACCTGGCGCGGCTGCTGGCCGTGCACTGCGTGGAGCGGGTCCGGCTGGTCGGCATCCCGCTCGCGGGTGTCGTCGACACCGCCCTGGCCCGGCGCGCGGACGTGCCGCACCCCGGCGCCGTCCGCTACGGCTACGGGCACGGCGTGGACTGGCGGGAGGTCGAGGCCATCGGCGCCGACCACGGCTACGAGGTGACCTTCGCGGCCCCGCTGACCGGCGCCGAGTACCACTTCGACGCGGTGCTCGAACGCTCCGGCGTGCCCGCCCGGCCGACCCCGCCCACCCCGGACCGGCTGGCACCGCGGTTGCGGCGGTGGCTCGCGCTGCGGGCCCCGGACATCGCGGACCAGGTGGACCTGGTGGTCCTCGGGGCGGACGAGTTGGCTGCGATCGCGAGGACGCCATGAGGGGGACGCCATGAAGCGCACGGTGGTGGTCGGCGGGGCCGGCGGCGTGGGCGGTCTGTTCGCGCGCCTGTGCCTGAGCCGGGGCCCGGTGGTGTCGGTCGACCTCCGACCGGCGTCCGCGGCGGGGGTCGACTCCGTCGTCGGTGACGCCCGCACACCCACCGCGGCCGTGCTGGACGCGATCCGGGCGGCCGACATCGTGGTCCACGCGCTGCCCGAGCACGTCGCCGTGGAGGCCGCCGCGGCCTGCGCCGGCGCGGTCCGGCCGGGCGCGCTGCTGGCGCAGACGCTGTCCGTGCAGCGCGGCGCCTGCCGCGACTTCACCGCGCTGGCCGAGGAGCGCGGTGCCGAGGTGTGCGGGCTCAACCCGATGTTCGCCCCGGCGCTCGGCTTCGCGGGCAACCCGGTGGCCGCGATCCGCGTGGTCGACGGCCCGCGCACCGCCGAGCTGCTGGACCTGGTCGCCGCCGCGGGCGCCGAGGTGGTGGAGCTGTCGGCCGACGCGCACGACCGGACCACCGCGGTGCTCCAGGTCGCGACGCACGCCGCGCTGCTGGCGTTCGGCACCGTCGTCGCGGACCACGTCGACCAGGGCGGCGACCCGGCCGAGCTGGTCGGGCTCGCGCCGCCGCCGCACCTGACCGCGTTGGCCATGACGGCCCGGATCAGCGGCGGCAACCCTGATGTTTACTGGGACATCCAGGCCGCCAACCCCTACGCGTCGGCCGCGCGCGCCGCGCTGGCGGAGGGGTTGCTGGCGCTGGACAAGCTCGCGTCGGTCGGTGACCGCGCGGGCTTCGCGGACCTGCTCGGCCGGATCGAGGACCGCCTCGACGGGCAGGCGCCGGGCCTGCGCGACCGGTGCGCGCGGCTGTTCGCGCTGCCGCGGGACGAGGGATGAGGGGACATGGACGAGGACACCGCCGTCGAGCAGGGTCGAACGGTTCGCGACGCCACCAGGGACCTGCTCCGCGCGTTGGGGTTGACCACGGTGTTCGGCAACCCCGGCACCACCGAGGTCGCCTTCCTCACCGACTGGCCGGACGACTTCCGGTACGTGCTGGGGTTGCAGGAGTCCGCCGTGGTGGCCATGGCCGACGGCTACGCGCACGCCGCGCGCCGGCCCGTGCTGGTGAACCTGCACTCGGCGGGCGGCCTGGGGCACGGCCTCGGGCACGTGTTCACCGCCCACCGCAACCGGACCCCGATGATCGTGCTGGCCGGGCAGCAGGTGCGCTCGCTGCTGCCGGACGACCCGTTCCTGGGTGCCACCGACGCGGTCGACTTCCCCAAGCCCTACGTGAAGTGGAGCTGCGAACCGGCCCGCGCGCAGGACGTGCCGGCCGCCATCGCGCGGGCCTACTACATGGCCACCCAGGCGCCGCAGGGCCCGGTGTTCGTGTCCGTGCCCGCCGACGACTGGGACGCCGAGGCCGGCCCGCCGGTCCCGGTGCGGCCGCGGGTGCCCGGTTTCGCACCGGACCCGCGGGTGCTCGACGAGCTGGTCACGGCGCTCGACGTGGCCCAGCGGCCCGGCATCGTGGCCGGACCCGCGGTCGACGAGGACGGCGCGGTGCCCGAGCTGGTCGCGCTGGCCGAGCGGATCGGCGCGGGCGTGTGGGCGAGCGGGGTGTCCGCGCGCTGCTCGTTCCCCGAGGACCACCCCCTGTTCCGCGGTTTCCTCAACCCGGAGCGGCGCGCCACCGCCGCCGCCCTGGCCGAGCACGACCTGGTGGTGGTGCTGGGCGCACCCGCGTTCACCTACCACGTCTACCGCGGCGAGTCCGACCTCCCGCTGCCGCCGCTGTTCCTGATCAGCGACGACGACGGCGTGCTGGCCAGGGCGCGCCACGGCGTCGGCCTGCGGGCCACCGCGAAGCTCGCCCTGACCGCGCTGACCGGGCGGGTGCGCCGGGTCGACCGCCCGCTGCCGGTGCCGCGCCCCCGACCGCCCCGCCCCGCCGAGACGAACCCGATCTCCGCCGGCCAGGTGTACTCGCTGCTGGCGGAACTGGTGCCGGACGACGCGATCGTGGTGGAGGAGACCCCCAGCCACCGCTCGCTGCTGCACGACCACCTGCCGATCACCGCGACCGACACCGGCTTCCTCACCACGGCCAGCGGCGCCCTCGGCTACGGCCTGCCGGCCGCGGTGGGCGCGGCCCTGGCGCGACCGGACCGCAAGGTGGTCGCCGTGATCGGCGACGGCTCGTCGATGTACGGCATCCAGGCGCTGTGGACGGCGGTGCGGGAACGGGCGGCGGTCGCGTTCGTCATCCTGGACAACTCGCGCTACTCGGCCGTGCACACCCTCGGCGCGGCCGCGGGCGGGCGCAACCTGCCCGGGGTCGACCTCGGCGGGCTCGACTTCGTCGCGCTCGCGGAGGGGATGGGGTGCGCGGCCCGGGCCGTCACCGACCCGGCCGGGCTGAAGGACGCGCTGGCCGACGCGCTGGCCGCCGACGAGCCCCGGCTGGTGCACGTGCGGATCGACCCGAACCCGCCGGCGATGTACTAGGTCACCGGGCCGGCTCGTCGACCGGCGCCAGCTCCCGGCTCAACCGCAGCACGGCCGCGGCCACCCGGGGATCGGTGGCCGGGCCGAACGGCGGCACGGGCCTGGCCGCCGGACCGACGACCACCCCGGTCCGGCCCTCCAGCGACGCGTCGGTGGCGGCGAAGACCGACGGCTTGGCCGCCACCGACGCGGGACCGGAGGTGGCGCGGTCGAACACCCGCCGGACCAGCGGCCAGAGCAGGCGCAGGCCCGGCGACACGATCCGGGGGTCGCGCATGGTGCCGTCGGTCATGTCCGTCGCGGCACCGCCGGGGTCCGCCGCGAACACCGAGACGCCGGTGCCGTCGAGCCGCCGGGCCAGGTCGAGGGTGTAGGCCAGGTTGGCGAGCTTGGCGCGGCCGTACCAGTGGAAGCCGTAGTAGCCACCGGGCGGCTCGACCGCGTCGAACACCCGCTTGGCCGTCCGGATCGAGCCCGAGGTCACGTTCACCACCCGGCTCGGCGCGCCGTCCACCAGCATGGGCAGCAGCAGCTCGGTGAGCAGGTACGGCGAGAGGTGGTTGACCGCGAAGCTCGCCTCGATGCCGTCGACCGAGTCCAGCCGGTCGGGGAACATCGCCCCGACGTTGTTGACCAGCACGGCCGGCGGCCCCTCGGCCGCGATCCGCCCGGCCAGCGCGCGCACCGCGCCCAGCGAGGCCAGGTCGGCGGCCAGGAACCGGGCCCGGTGCGCCGGTGCCGCGCCGTCGATCCGCTCGACCGCGCGGGCACCGCGCCCGGCGTCCCGCCCCACCACGGTGACCTGGAAACCGGCCGCGGCCAGCCCCACCGCCGTCTCCAACCCGATGCCCGCCGTCCCCGCCGTGACCACTGCCCTGCGCACCACTGCCCACTCCGTCCAGTAACCGGATACCTATCCGCTTGGTGCCACCGTAGCAGAAGTGGATAGCTATCCGGTTAATGCGGCGCGAGGGGGCCGCGAGTGCGCCCGGAGGCAGGGGTCAGCGCGGTCGCAGGCCGCCGAGGAGGACGTCCAGGTACAACCCGGCATCACCGCCGGCGCCCACGGCGTGCTGCACGCCGCACACCAGGCGCCGCACGTCGTCGGCGTCGAGGTCCGACCGGATGGCGCCGACCTCGCGCGCCCGGTCGAGCAGCCGCGTCACGGCACCGTCCAGCTCGGACTTCAGCGCCGCGGCCGCGCCCTCGGCGCGGTCGGCCGACTCCAGCACGGCCGCGAACCCGGCGTCCGCCGTCACCAGGTCGAGCGCGAACCGCAGCAGGGAGCGCAGCCCGCGCGCCGGGTCGTCGTCCCCGGCCGCCGCCCGCGCCCGGTCCACCAAGGACCGGAAGCGCTCCGTCACCAGGGCTTCCAGCAGGGCGTGCCGGGTGGGGAAGTGCCGGTACACCGTGCCGACGCCGACCCCGGCGAGCTTGGCGATGGCGTTGAGCTGGAGCGAGTCGTCCCCGGCGGCCAGCCGCTCCCGGGCCGCCTCCAGCACCCGTTCGCGGTTGCGCGCCGCGTCCGCGCGCAGCGGTCCTCCCCGAGCCACGACCCCAGCATAACCACCCGCGCCGCCGGAAAACGCGGCGAGGTAATTCGCCACTGATACCGCGACGAGAGCGCGGAAATTTATCGTCGACCGAGGACCGGCGCCCACAGCGCCACTGGACGACTCTTCGAAAAAATCCCCGGCGCGACGCGGAACGCATCGTCGCCCGTTCGTGGTGAGAGGAAGAGATATGAAGGCGGAGCTGGCGATGTTCGGCGGCAAACCCGCGGTGCGGCCGGAGTACCGACGGCTGGAGTGGCCGGTGGTGACCGACGCCGAGCGCGAGGCCGTGCTGCGGGTCCTGGACCACCGGAAATTCACCGTCGGCGCCAAGAACGAGCCGGAGATCCACGGCCTGGAAAGCGAGTGGGCGGAGTTCTGCGGCACCCGCCACGCCGTCGCGGTGAACAGCGGCACGGTCGCGTTGGAACTCGCCCTCACCGCGCTGGGCATCCAGCCCGGCGACGAGGTCATCGTCCCGGCCCTGAGCTACGTGGCCACCGCCATGGCGCCGCTCTACCAGCTCGCGATCCCGGTCTTCGTCGACATCGACCCGGTCACCTTCAACATCGACGTCACCAAGATCGAGGAGAAGATCACCAACCGGACCAGGGCGATCGTGCCCGTCCACCTCGGCGGCCTGCCCGCCGACATGGACGAGATCCGGGCGCTGGCGCGCAAGTACGACCTGCTGGTCGTCGAGGACGCCGTGCAGGCGCAGGGCGGCACCTACCGCGGCGAGCGGATCGGGTCGCTGGGCAACGTCGCCTGCTGGAGCCTCAACGTCGAGAAGAGCATCCCGACCTGCGGCGAGGGCGGCCTGGTCACCACCGACGACGAGGAGGTCGCCGAGCGCATCCGCAGCCTGCGCATCCTCGGCGAGGACCTGAGCACCGAGGAGCGCCTGTACGTCTCGGCGACCCGGGGCTCGAACCTCAAGCTCAGCTCGGTGCTCGCCGCGTTCACCCGCGCCCAGCTCGCCAGCTTCTGGGACTACCAGGCCAAGCGCGACCACAACATCCCGGTCTTCCTCGACCGGCTGGCCCAGCTGCCCGGCATCGTGATCCCCACCGTGCCCGCCGACCGCACCCACATGTGGCACATGCTGCGCTTCCGCTTCGACCCCGAGGCCGCCGGCCTGCCGGGCGTCACCGCGGGCCGCTTCCGCCAGGCGCTGCGCCGCGCGCTGCTGGCCGAGGGCGTGCCGCTGACCCACTACCAGATCATCCCGCTGCCCGGCCAGCCCGTGTTCCAGAAGCAGGACGCCTACGGCCAGGGCTACCCGTGGTCGCTGCCGGGCACCAACCCGCAGCGCTACGACCTGGCCGACTACCCGGTCACCTGCCAGGTCATCGAGGACTCGCTGTGCCTGCGCCGCATGCACCTCAACCCGGACGCGGGCCCCGCGCTGGACGAGTACGCCGACGCGTTCGAGCGGGTCTGGCAGCACCTGGACGTGGTGGGCCGCTTCGCCCGCTCGCTGGACTACCAGCCGCCGTGGACGGCGGTCCCCGGCTACGAGCCCACCGCGGCGGGTGTCGCGTGACCGTGCAGACCGCCGACGCGCTCGTCGGCGTCGACGTCGACCTGGTCGAGCTGGAGGGGAGGGCGCTGGCCGTGCGGGAGCACGTGCTGGCGCTCGGCGCCACGCCGATCGGCACGCACGTCGGCGGTTCGCTCTCGGCGGCGGACATCCTGGTCGCGCTGTACTTCGACGTCCTGCGGGTGCGCCCGGACGAGCCGAGGTGGAGCGGTCGCGACCACTTCCTGCTCAGCAAGGGGCACGCCGGCGCCGCGCTGTACGCGACGCTGGCCGAGCGGGGCTTCCTGCCGACCGCCGAGCTGGCCGGGTACGGCAGGCCCGGCAGCAGGCTGATGGCCCACCCGACGCTCGCCGTGCCCGGGGTCGAGTTCGCCACCGGGTCGCTGGGCCACGGCCTGTCGCTCGGCGTCGGCCTGGCCCTGGCCGCGCGGCGGGCGCTGCGCCCCAACCGGGTCTACGTGCTGCTCGGCGACGGCGAGCTCCAGGAGGGCTCGGTGTGGGAGGCGGCGATGTCGGCCGCCCACTTCGGCCTGGACAACCTGACCGCCGTGGTCGACCGCAACCGCCTCCAGATCAACGGGTCCACCGAGGACCGGATGGCGTTGGAGCCGCTGACCGACAAGTGGCGCGCGTTCGGCTGGAACGCGTCCACCGTGGACGGTCACGACTTCGCGGAGCTGGTGCCGGCCCTGCGGTCCGCGCCCGGCTCGGGGCGCCCCACCGTGCTGATCGCCGACACCGTCAAGGGCCGCGGCGTCCGGCACCTGGAGCACCGCAAGCAGGGTCACTTCGCCAAGCTCAGCCAGGCCGCCTACGAACGGGCGCTGGCGGCCCTGCGGGCGGCGGCATGAGCGGGCCCGCGGTCGCGGCGGCGCCGGCGTCCGACCGCGCCGCCTACCGCGAGACGCTGCTGGAGCTGGCGCGCGCGGACAGCCGGATCTGGTGCGTCGACTCGGACACCGGCGGGCTGGAGAAGCTGTTCGAGACCGAGCTGCCCGACCAGTACGTCGACCTGGGCATCGCCGAGGCCAACCTGATGTCGGTCGGCGCGGCGCTGGCGAGCACCGGCGTGCTGCCGTTCGTCAACACCATGGCCGCCTTCGCCTCGGCCAGGGCGTTGGAGCAGGTCAAGGTCGACATCGCCTACCACTCGCTGCCGGTGCGCATCGTGGCCACGCACTCGGGGTTCTCGGCCGCCCACCTGGGGCCGACGCACCACGCGCAGCAGGACCTGGCGGCCATGCGGGCCCTGCCCGGCATGACCGTGATGACCCCGGCCGACGCGGCCGAGACCGCCCGCATGGTCCGGGCCGCGGCGTACCTGCCGGGACCGGTCTACATCCGGATCGGCCGCGCCGAGACCGACCCCGTCTACTCCGGTGAGGCGGAGTTCACCGTGGGCCGCGCGGTCGAGCTGCGCTCCGGCGGCGACGTCACGATCGTGGCCGCCGGGTCCTACCCGGTGCTGTTCGCGGTCGAGGCGGCCGAGCGGCTGGCCGCGCTCGGCATCGGGGCGACCGTGCTGAACATGCACACCATCAAGCCGCTGGACGTGCCGGCACTGGTGCGCGCGGCGGCCACCACGGCGGGCATCGTGACCGTCGAGGACCACTCCGTGCTCGGCGGGCTGGGCGGCGCGGTCGCGGAGGCGACCGCCGCGCACTACCCGACCAGGGTGCTCCGGGTCGGCGCGGCGGATGCGTTCTGCTCCCGCCCCGGCTCCCACCGCGAGCAGCTCAAGGCCGCCGGGGTCTCCCCGGAGCACGTCGTCGCCGCCGCCAGAGCCGTGGTGCGCGGCCGCTCGGAGTTGGACGTCCACGCGTGAACATCCACTGTGGACGAAGTGTCGAAAGGAGAAGTGGGTCATGACAACCGCAACCGCGAGCACCTGCCCCGACTGCGCCGAGGCGGTACCGGTCCCCGACGGCCTGCGCGTCACCTCGATCGTCGTGTGCCCGGCCTGCAAGGTCGAGCTCGAACTCATCGGGGTCGACCCGGTCGAGTTCGCGCTGGCGCCCGAGATCGAGGAAGACTTCGGGGAGTAGCGGTGCTGGCCGTCCTGACGACCCGCGTCCGCCTCGAAGAGCGGATGATCTTCTCCGCGCTGGAGCGGCGCGGCATCCCCTACCAGGCCGTCGACGACCGCACCCTGGTCACCGACCTGGAGATCGGGCCGGAGGCGCGCTACCGCGGGGTGTTCAACCGGATCATGTCGCACACGCGCAGCGTGTACGCCGCTCGGCTGTTCGAGGCCGCGGGTCTCCGGGTGGTCAACTCCAGCCAGGTCATCGAGACCTGCGGCGACAAGGTCCTGACGTCGCTGGCGCTCGTCCGGGCCGGTGTGCCGACACCGCGCACGGTCGTCGCGATCACGCCGGACGCGGCGCTGCGGGCCATCGAGACCATCGGGTACCCGGCGGTGGTCAAACCCACCGTCGGGTCCTGGGGCCGGCTGCTGTCGAAGGTCAACGACCGGGACGCGGCCGAGACGCTGGTCGAGCACAAGCAGGCCATGAAGTCGCCCGCGCACTCGGTGTTCTACGTCCAGGAGCTGATCGACAAGCCGGGCCGGGACATCCGGGCGATCGTGCTCGGCGACGAGGTGGTGGCCGCGGTCTACCGGCGCTCGGAGCACTGGATCACCAACACCGCGCGCGGCGCGACCACCGAGCCGTGCCCGCTGGACCCCGACCTGGTCAAGCTCTCGCTCCAGGCGGCGCAGGCGGTCGGCGGCGGCATGCTCGCCGTCGACCTGATCGAGCGCTCCACCGGGGAACTGCTGGTCACGGAGGTCAACCACACCATGGAGTTCCACGGCCTGGCCGCGGTGGCCGAGGTGGACATCGCGGATCTCATCGTGGCGCACGTCGAGGAGGTGCTGTCCGGATGAAGACCGGCAGGGCAAGGGCGTCGGTGGTCGGCGGCGGCGGGTACATCGGCGGCGAGGTCGTCCGGCTGCTGCTCGGGCACCCGGAGGTCGAGCTGGCCCAGGTCACCTCGACCCGCCACCGGGGGCGACCGCTGCGCTCGGTGCACCCGAACCTGCGCGACCAGACCGACCTGACCTACGTGACCGACGACGAGGTCGAGGCGTGCGACGTCGTGTTCCTCGCCATGCCGCACGGCGCGTCGATGAAGTCCATCGACCGCTGGGCGGCGCTGGCACCCGTGGTGGTCGACCTCAGCGCGGACTTCCGGCTGGCCGACCACGAGCTGCGCGAGCGCTACTACCCGGGTCCGGCGCCGGACCCGATGTGGCTGTCGCGCTTCCGGACCGGCATCCCAGAGCTGAACCGCGACGCGCTGCGCGGGGCCAAGCACATCGCGGTGGCCGGCTGCATGGCCAACGCCGCGATCCTCGCCCTGCACCCGCTGGCCGCGGCGGGCCTGGTCGACGGCCCGGTGCTGGTCGACGCCCGGACCGGGTCCAGCGGCGGCGGCCGCACGCCCGACGAGGGCAGCCACCACCCGGAGCGCAGCGGCGCGCTGCGGATGGCCAAGCCGCACGGGCACCGGCACATCGCCGAGATCCAGCAGGCGTGCGGCGTGCCCGTGCGGATGTCGGTGACCGCGATCGAGGCCGTGCGGGGCGTGCAGGTGGCCTGCCACGTCACGCCCTCCCGCCCGATCACCGAGCGGGAGCTGTGGGCGGTCTTCCGCGCCGCCTACCGCGACGAGCCGTTCATCCGGCTGGTCCGGGAGCGCTCCGCGCTGCACCGCCTGCCCGAGCCGAAGATCCTCAGCGGCACCAACTTCTGCGACATCGGGTTCGCGCTCAACGCCGCGGGCGACCACCTCGTGGTGGTGGCCGCGATCGACAACCTGGTGAAGGGGGGTGCGGGCAATGCCGTCCAGTGCCTCAACATCGCCTCCGGCTGGGACGAGTCGGCCGGGCTCTCCTTCGCCGGGCTCCACCCGGTCTGAGCCCGAGCGCTACGTGATCAAGGTCGGCGGTTCGCTCGGCGACGACATGTCCCGGGCGTGCGCCGACATCGCCGCGCTGGTCGGGCAGGGCAGCTCCGTCGTCGTCGTGCACGGCGGCGGGGCCGAGTCCGACCGGGTCGCGCGCGAGCTGGGCCGCCCGCCCCGCTACCTGACCGCGCGCGACGGCAGGCGCAGCCGCTACACCGACGCGGCCGCGCTGGACGCGCTCACCCTGGGCATGCTCGGCCGGGTCAAGCCGCCGCTGGTGGTCGAGCTGCTGCGGCTGGGCGTGCGGGCGGTGGGCCTGTCCGGCGTCGACGGCGGCCTGGTCACCGCGCGCCGCACCCCGCCCGCCCGGGTGGTGCTCGACGGCGAGCCGCGGGTCGTGCGCGACGACCTGTCCGGGCGGATCACCTCGGTGGACCCGCACCTGGTGCGCACGCTGCTGGCGGGCGGCTACACCCCGGTCGTGTCGCCGCCCGCGCTGGACCCCGAGGTCGGGCCGCTCAACGTGGACGCGGACCGCTTCGCGGCCCGGCTCGCGGTGGCGCTCGACGCGGACTGGCTCATCGTGCTGTCCAACGTGCCCGGGCTGCTGCGCGACCCGGACGACCCGTCCAGCCTCGTGGCCGAGGTGCCGTGCGACGACCTGACCGCGCACCTGGAGCTGGCGGGCGGGCGGATGAAGGTGAAGCTGCGCAGCGCGGGCGAGGCCCGGCTGGCGGGCGTGCCGCACGTCGTCCTCGCCGACGGCCGGGGTCCATCACCCGTGCTCGCCGCCCGCGCGGGCACCGGAACGACGTTCGTCGGAGGAGCCGCATGACCACGCCGGAGACCCTGCTCAGGCAGATGGTGGACATCCCGTCGCCCTCGGGCGGTGAGGCGGCCCTGGCCGCCTACCTGGCCGAGGTGCTGCCCGACTTCGGCTTCGACAGCCACATCGACGAGGTCGGCAACGTCATCGGCAGGCGCGGCGACCCGTCCGGGCCGACCATCATCCTCATCGGCCACATGGACACCGTCCCGGACCAGCTCCCGGTGCGGCAGGAGGGCACCCTCCTGCACGGCCGGGGCACGGTCGACGCGAAGGGCCCGCTGGCCACCATGATCTGCGCGGCCGCGGCCGCGCGGGTCAGCGGTGTGCAGCTGGTCGTCGCCGGGGTGGTGGAGGAGGAGACGTTCGGCCGCGGCGCGACGCACCTGGCCGAGACGTTCCGGCCGGACGCGGGGTTCGTCGGCGAGCCCAACGGGTGGGCCGGCGTCGGCATCGGCTACAAGGGCCGGGTCATGCTCCAGTACGACGTCAGCAGGCCCTCGGTGCACACGGCGAGCCCCGAGGAGAAGGCCACCGAGGCCGGGGTGGCGTTCTGGAACGCGGTCACCGGCTACTGCGAGGAGGTGTCGACCAGCGAGAAGGCGTTCGAGCGGCCCATCGCGACGCTGGTGGGGATGGGCGGCACGATCGAGTCGGCCGCGCTGACCATCTCGGTCCGCACGCCGCCCGGGTTCGACCTGGACGCGTTCGAGCGCTTCCTGGCCGTGGCGGCGGGCGACGGCGTGCTGAAGATCGAGGACCGCACGCCGGCCACGCGCGTGGACACCGGGGGAGCGGTGGTGCGGGCCCTGTGCGCCGGCATCCGCGCCCGCGGCGCGCGGCCGAGGCTGAAGCTCAAGACCGGGACGGCGGACCTGAACATCGTCGAGCCGCGGTGGCGGGTGCCGATGGCGGTCTACGGGCCGGGTGATTCGAGCCTGGACCACACCGACCGCGAGCACATCGACCTGGTCGAGTACGCCACGGCGATCGACGTGCTGCGGGACGCGCTGGAGCGGCTGGCGGCGGAGCTGACCGGCGCGGCCTAGCCGTGCGCCGGAGGTGAGGTGGCCGGAAGCGGTGGGGTCTCCGGTCCGCGGTTCGGCGACCGGGCGGAGCCGCGGTACCGGAGACCCCCGCGCTGGAGGCTGTTCGGGATTGGGATCATGTGGTTGAGGTCGGGGTCTTCAGCCACGTGATCGCTCCTCGCAGGTGCGGTCCGGCCTCGTGGCTTTGCGGTGTCTTGTCGTAGCGGGTGGCCAGGCCGTGCCATGTCCTGATCTGCTGGAAGCAGCGTTCGACGGTGTTGCGCCGCCGGTAGCGCGCGGGATCCAACGAGACCGGCCGTCCTCCCGCGGAGCCCTTCTTCCGGTTGGCCCGCTGGTCGGCCTTCTCCGGGATCACCGCCGTGATCCGGCGGCAACGTGGGTAGGCCCGGTTGGCCTGGGAGGAGTACGCCCTGTCCGCGGGCGGGCCGGGGGTGAGCACGAACGCCAACCCGGCGGCGTCGACCGCGGCGTGGATCCTGCCGCTCACCCCGCGCCCCGAGCCCGGCCGGCACCCGCCGCGGCAACGGCCCCGTGACCGCCACCGACACGTGCGGCTCGATCAACGCCCACTCGGCATCGGTCGGACCACAACGCGCCACACCCGGGTTCCACCGGCCCTACCGGCGCACCACGGGATCTTGATCCGGAGTAGTGGGCGGCGAAGCAGGACGGCTGGGAGAACCCCCACCGCAGGTGGGCCATCGGGGTGGTGCCGAGGTGGCGCCGGAAGGCCGGTTGCACCGCGCGCACCGTCACGAAGCCGGCGGCGGCGATGTCGGCCACGGAGATGTCGCGGTGCGCGTTGGACTCGATGAACGCGATCGCCCGGCGCAGCGTGTCCGGCTGGGCGGCGACGTAGGAGTCCCCGGGCCGGTACGCGCGCTCGCCGTGCCGGTCCCGCCAACTGACGTGCCCGTTCAGCACGCGTCCGACGCAGACCGCCGTGCTCGCCGCGCACGGGCAGCCGGAACAGAGTGCCACACCCGCGGCGGCCGATGGCCGGTCCGCTCGGGCGTGTTCGAACAGGTGCCTGGTCGACCGGCTCCGGGCGGCCCGGTCGGCAGGCCGGTCGAGGTGCCCCCGGGCCACCCGGTCGGCCCGGGGCTGGTGCCCCGCGCCGGCCGGCGCGGACCCGCTCGATCCCGTCGAGCCGGACCGCGACCACGGCGTCGACCAGGCCCTCCGCCGAGGTCAGGCCGTAGGCGCCGGCGAACAGCTCCAGGCGCCGCCGCCGGTCGGGAGGGACGGGGTGGGCCGGCCACCGACGCACTCGGCGTAGTCCCAGCCGAGGACCCCGACCGGCCGCCCGTCCCGCCAGACCACGTTCCACGGCCCGAAGTCGCCGTGGCAGGCGACCTCGCCGCCGGCGGGCCCGGTCCCACCGGCGAAGAACCTGACCCGTCGGCGGGCACCGGGGTGGCGCATCCGGCAGCGGAACGCACCACCCCGTCACCGATCACGCCACGTGGTGGTCCGCCGCCACCCGCACCACCTGGTGGGGCAGTTGCAGCGGCACCGTCCTGATGTCCGCCAGGGCGCGCAGCCACGGCAGGTTCTCCCGCTCGTGTGCCAGCCACAGCTCGGCCAGGTGCGTCACGTCGTGCAGCAGCCCCTGGCCGATCCGCAGCACCCCGTCGGGCAGGGTGGTCGACTGGCCCACCGCGTGCGGGTCGAGCGCGCGGCGGGCCCGCGCGTCCAGCCAGGAGAAGACCTCGACCAGCCGGTCCAGCGCCTCCTCCAACTCGTCCGCCCCCAGCTCGTCGTCGGCGAGCTGCCGGGCCCGGATGCGGGTCAGCGGGTGGAACTCGTAGTGCGACCGGCCCAGCCGGTTCTCGCCGACCACGTCGATCAGCTGGTGGTCGGCGAGCCCGTCGAGCAGCCGCTGGGCCTCGCCCTCGGCCAGGTCCGCGACCGCCGCGGCCACCCACGTCGACAGGTGCGGCAGCTCCAGCGTGGCCAGCACCAGCCACAGCCGCCGCTCGGCGGGCGAGACCCGGTCGGCGGCCGCGGTCAGGCGGGCGCCGGTGTCGAGCGAGCCGTAGGTCAGCTCGGCCATCCGCCTGCCCTCGTCGGCGAGGTGGTCGGCGAACCGCTCCAGCCGGGTGGTGGGCCGGTTGTGCAGCCGGGCGCCCGCCGCGCGGATGGCCAGCGGCAGGTGCCCGCACAGCTCGACCACGGCCCGGGAGCTCTCCGGCTCGCGCGCGACCCGCTCGGCGCCGATCAGCCGGGACAGCAGCCGCACCGCGTCGGCCTGGTCGAGCCCGTCGACGCGGCGCGTGGTCACACCGGGGGTCTCGACCATGCCGGACTGGCTGGTGCACAGCACCACGCTCTCGCCGCCACCCGGGAGCAGCGGCTCGACCTGGGCGTAGTCCGCCGCGTCGTCGAGCAGGATCAGCAGCCGCTTGCCCGCGGTGATGCTGCGGAACAGCGTCGCCTGGTTGGCCAGGTCGGCGGGCACGCTGCGCTCCGGCGTCCCGAGCGCCTGGAGGAAGTTGCCCAGCACCGCCTGCGGCGTCAGGGGGGCGGTGCTGCCCTTGAGGTCCGCGTGGAGCTGGCCGTCGGGGAAGTGGTCCTGCGCCCGGTGGGCGGCGTGCACGGCCAGCGCCGACTTGCCGGTGCCGCCGCGGCCGACCAGGGCGATGATGGGCACGCCGCCGGCACGCTCGCGGCGCAGCTCGGCGTCCAGCCACTCCAGGTGGTCGGCCCGGCCGGTGAAGTCGCCGATGTCGGGCGGCAGCTGCGCCGGGATCTTCGCGGTGTAGCGGGCGCGCTGCGGCTGCGGCGAGGACACGGGGTGGCCGGCGATGATCCGGCGGTGCAGGTCCTGCAACCGCGCGCACGGGTCCAGGCCGAGGTTGCTGACCAGCGTGGCGCGCCCGGCCCGGTAGACCGCCAGCGCGTCGGCGCGGCGGTCGGACAGGTACAGCGCGGTCATCAGCCGCCCGCGCAGCTGCTCGCGCAGCGGGTGCTCCTCGACGAGCAGCCGCAGCTCGCTGATCAGCTCGCGGTGCCTGCCCATGGCCAGCTCGATGTCCAGGCACTCCTCCAGCACCGACAGCTCGCGCTCGGTCCAGTAGGCGGCGACCGCCTCGATGGCCGGGCTGTCCAGCTCGGCCAGCGGCCTGCCCCGGAACAGCGCCAGCGCGGCCCGGTACTGCTCGACCGCCCCGGCCAGGTCGCCGTCCTCGGCGCACTCGCGCCCGCGCAGCATGGCGCGCTCGAACAGCTGGGTGTCCAGGCAGCCGTCGGGCAGTCGCAGCAGGTAGCCGCCCCGGGTGGTCTCGATGAGGCCGTCGCCGCCCGCCTTCTTGAAGGCGCTGCGCAGCCGCCACACGCAGGTCTGGATCTGCTTGTCCGCGGTCACCGGCGGGGCGTCGCCCCACACGGCGTCGATGATGCGGTTGACCGAGACCACCTTGTTGGCCTCGGTCAGCAACACCGCCAGCACGGTCAGCTGCCGGTTCTTCGCGAGCTGGACCACGCGGTCGGCGATGGTCACCTGCAACGGACCCAGGATGCTGAAGAAAACGTCGTTATCGTTGTCAGGAGCGTGTTCCGTGCGCATGTTGCCCCCGCGTCATACCATTCGGGTGAATGACGAACCCGGCGGATCGTTTGTCACGCCGGACTGTTCCAGCGCGGGGTGGAACGGCACTTGAGCGCACCTCGAAGTGCTCTCAGCCCGCCCCGTCGATGATCTCGTCCTCCAGCCGGCACGCCTCGCTGATCAGCAACGACGCCAGCTCGGACATGAAGCCGGGCGACACGCCCAGGGCCCGGCCGCGCTCGGCGTAGGCGGAGCGCACGGCCGCGACGCGGTCCGGCTGCATCATCGGGATCCCCTCGGACTTCTTCACCAGGGCGACCTCCGAGCACACCCGGAGCCGGTCCGCGATCAGTGCGGCGATCTGCTCGTCCAGGCTCTCGATTCGTTCGCGGAAAGGGCGCAGGATCTCCATCCGACGAAAGTAGGTGCAACTACTCTCAGTGCGCTCTTGAAGGGTCAAGCGACGAACTCCCCGTACATCCCGTAACCGGGTCGCAACCCACCGTGCCGAGGCGGTGTCGAACCCGTTCGGCGCAGCGCCCGCCGCATCCGGTGCAACGGCATTGCAGGTCCGGTCGTCGGGTGAAAGACTCGGGCTCTTTGAACGACCCGTAGGGGGAACAATGATCAGGGTGCTCCTGGCCGAGGACGTGCGAATGGTCCGAGGTGCCTTGGTCGCCCTGTTGAACATGGAGCCGGACATGGAGGTCGTCGCCTCCGTCGAGAACGGCGACGAAATCATTCCGGCGGTGGAGCGCAACGAGCCCGACGTGGCCGTGCTGGATATCGACCTGCCGGGAATGGACGGCCTTTCCGCGGCGGTGCGGATCCACGAAGTGGCGCCGGCCACCAGGACGCTGATGCTCACCAGCCTGGGCAGACCCGGCACCCTGCGACGCGCCCTGTCCGCGCGGGTCAACGGGTTCATCCTCAAGGACGCGCCGATCAACGAGCTGGCCGACGCCATCAGGGGCGTCTCGGTGGGGCGCCGGGTCATCGACTCCCAGCTCGCGCTGTCCGCCTGGGACTCCGACGAGTGCCCGCTGACCCCGCGTGAGCTGGAGGTCCTGCGGCTCGCCGCGGACGGCGCGGACGCGATGGAGATCGCGGGCACCCTCTACCTGTCGGTCGGCACCATCCGGAACTACCTCACCACCGTCACCGTGAAGCTGGAGGCCCGCAACCGCGTCGACGCGGTGCGGATCGCGCGCAAGGCGGGTTGGCTCTAGCCGTTCACGGGTTAGGCGATCAGTCGGTGGGTTTTCCACCTCACCTCTCGTGGTCCGAGGTATTTGCGGTCGTCGACCGACCGACCTCCCGACCCATACGAATTTGCTATCACCGGGATGGGTTGTGCCTATTTCCTGGGGCGGTCCCGCGATGCGCCGGCATTGCTACCAACGGCACCCGGTCAACTACGCCACGTGTCGGCCGACAACACGTGAAGATTTCACCTCCGCCGGTATTGGGTCGTCACCCCGAACTGGTGGGCGGGTACGTGGCGGCACCCCGGCCCGCTCGGTTGAACTAGCGGTGCGCGAAAAAGGCGCCGGCCGCACTCGACTGGGGAGACTGGGATGGACATCGACGTATTAGGGCCGCTGGAGGTCCGGGAGAACGGCGTGTCCATCGCGCCGAGCGCGGCCAAGCCGCGCCAGCTCCTGGCGCTGCTCGGGCTCCAGGCCGGCCACGTGGTCACCGTGCCCGCCCTGGTCGAGGAGCTGTGGGGCACCACGCCACCGCGCAGCGCCCTGACGACGTTGCAGACCTACGTGCTCCAGATCCGCCGGCGCATCGAGGCGGCGGGCGCCGCCGCGGCCAAGGACGTGCTCGTCACCCGCTACGGCGGCTACCTGCTCGACACGCGCGGCGGCCGGCTCGACGCCACCGAGTACGAGCGGCTGGTCGACCAGGGGCAGCGCGCGCTGGCGGCGGGTGAGCTGGAGTCGGCGTCCACCCTGCTGCGCGCGGCGCTGGCGGTGTGGCGCGGCCCGGTGCTCGCCGACGTGCGCGCGGGCACGCGGCTGGCCGTGGAGGTCACCAGGCTGGAGGAGAGCAGGCTGGGCACCCTGGAGGCGCAGCTGGAGGCCGACCTGCGCCTGGGCAGGCACCACGCCGTGCTCGGGGACCTGGCGCTGCTGACCGCGCAGCACCCGCTGCACGAGAACTTCTGCGCCCAGCACATGCTCGCGCTCTACCGCTCGGGGCGGCAGGGCAGCGCGCTGGAGGTCTACCGCGCGCTGCGCGACCGGCTCGACCGGGAGCTCGGGCTGGCCCCCTCCGGCCGGCTGCGCAGGTTGCAGCGCGCCATCCTCGGCGACGACCCGGCCCTCGCACCGGTGGCGCAACTCGCCGGCTAGAACACCCGCGCCGGGCGCGCCCGGGCCGCTAGGGTGTGCGGATCAGGGGAGGGACGCGGCAGGGATGATCAGGGTTCTGCTGGCCGAGGACATGCACATGGTCCGTGGTGCGCTGGTTGCCCTGCTCGACCTCGAACCGGACATCGAGGTCGTAGCCGAGGTAGAGGCCGGTGACCAGATCGTGCCCATGGTCGAGCGCCACGCGCCCGACGTGGCGGTGATCGACATCGACCTGCCGGTCCTGGACGGGCTGACTGCGGCGGGCACCATCCGGCTGACCATGCCGGGCGTCCGCACGCTCATGCTCACCACCCTCGCCCGACCGGGCACGCTGCGCCGCGCCCTCGCGGCGGGCGTCGACGGCTTCATCCTCAAGGACGCGCCGCCCGAGGAGCTGGCCGCGGCGATCCGCGACGTGGCCGCGGGCCGCCGGTTCGTGGACAGCCAGCTCGTGCTGGCCGCCTGGGACCGCGGCAAGTGCCCGCTCACCGAGCGGGAGCTGGAGGTGCTCCGGCTCGCCGCGGACGGGACGGACGTGGGGGACATCGCGCTGGCCCTGTCGCTGTCGGTGGGCACGGTGCGCAACTACCTGACCGCCATCGTGGCCAAGCTCGGCGCGCGCAACCGGGTCGACGCGGTCCGGATCGCCGACGCCGCCGGGTGGTTGTGAAGGCGCACGCGGACCGGGCGCCCGACCGGGGTCGGGCGCCCGGCGGGTTCGAACGCGCGGCCGGGCTCGCCCGGCGCGGGGCGGAGCCGGGGGCAGGTGTGCGGCAGCACTCGGGCGTGAGGCGAGCCCAGCCCGCGGTTCAGGCGCGCGACAACGGAACCTCCGCCCGCAGCCGGTAGTGCCCGTCGGCCGAGGCGCCCGCGCTCAGCGTCCCGCCGACCTGCCCGACCCGCGCGACGAGGTCGTCCAGCCCGCCGCACGCCTCGGGCGCCCCGGCGGTGCCCCGGTCGACCACCCCGTCGTTCACGACCTCCAGCACCACCCGGTCCCGCCGCCGGACCAGCGTGATCCCGCAGCTGCGGCACTCGCTGTGCCGCAACAGGTTCGCCACGCCCTCCCGCAGCACCTTCGCCAGCAGGTTGCGCACCTCCGGCGGCAGGTCGCCCGGCTCCACCCGCAGCGCCACGTCCACGTTCGCCGCGGCCAGCAGCGCCCGCGCCGACGCGACCTCCTCGTCGAGCGACTTGTCCCGGTAGCTGGCCGCCACCGCGCGCACGTCGGTCAGCGCCCGCCGCGAGATGGCGAGGATGCCGGACAGCTCCTGCTGCGCCCGCTCGGGGTCGCGGCGCACCACGCGGTGGATCAGCTCGCACTTGAGCGTGATGGCGGACAGGCTGTTGCCGAGCAGGTCGTGCAGGCTCCGCGCGAACCGCAGCCGCTCCTCGGTGACGGCCAGGTGCACCAGGTCGGTGCGGACGTCGTGCAGCTTCTGCACCATCGACCGCAGCCGGGACAGCCCGAACACCACCAGCCCGTGGTTGATCGTCACCAGGAACCCGTAGCCGACGTCGATCGCGTCACCGCCGGACACCAGGTGGACGCTGCCCGCGCTGGCCACCACGGCGAGGAACACCGGTATCGCGGTCCGCGGGCGCAGCACCAGCAGCGCGGCCCCGGCCAGGAACCCGGTCATGCCCAGGAACGGGTTGTCGAACAGGGCGATCGGCAGGTAGGTCAGCACCGCCTGCAGGAGCAGGGCGGGCACGCCCAGCGGTGAGCGCACCGCACCGCCGAGGCGGCTGAAGAAGCCGACCATCAGCGCCAGCGACCCGGCGACGCACGCCCACGCGAGCAGGTGCTGCCACGGGTTGAGCGGGGCGACGAACACGAACACCGAGGTGTTGACGGCGTAGCCGGTGAACACCGCGCAGGTGATGAGCGTGCCCAGGCGCGGCGCCATGGCGGGCCCGCGGTCGGCGTGGTCCCGGTCGTCCGGCGAGTGCTCGTCGTCGGGGCGCAGCGGGATCGACGCGCGCAGGCGGTACTCGTCGCCGTCGGCGCGCGCGGTCAGGGTGCCGCCCAGCGCCTCGACGCGCTGGGTGAGGTTGCCGATGCCGTTGCCGTGGTCGGCGGTGACCGCGGCGCGCACGCCGTCGTTGGTCACCTCGATGGCCACCTCCCGCGCGGCGCGCGACACGGTGATCGAGCAGTGCTCGGCCTTGCTGTGCCGCAACAGGTTCGTCACCCCCTCGCGCAGCACGGTGGCCAGCACGGTGCGCACGCGCGGCGACAGGTCGGCCTGGCTGACGTCGGTCCGCAGGTCGACCGCGACCTCCGCGGCGGACAGCACGGACCGGGCGGAGGCCAGCTCGTCGTCCAGCGACAGCTCGCGGTAGCTCGACGCGACCGCGCGCACGTCCGCCAGCGCCTGCCGGGAGATGCCCAGCACCTCCTCGACCTCCTGCTCCGCGCGCTCGGGCTGGCGGGTGACCAGCCGGTGGGTCAGCTCGCACTTGAGCGTGATGGCGGACAGGCTGAAGCCGAGCAGGTCGTGCAGGTCCCGGGCGAAGCGCAGCCGCTCCCGGGTGACCGCGAGGCGCGCCAGCTCGGCCCGCGCGTCCTGCAGCTCGCGGACCAACGACCGCAGCCGGCTCAGCCCGTACACCGCCAGGCCCACCACCACGGTGAGGTTGGCGATGTAGGCGACCTCCAGCGGTACGCCGGTCAGCCGCGCCTGGACCAGGCCGGTGACCGCGGCGATCGCGGCGAACGTCGTCCAGCCCAGCGCGGGCCGGAGCACGAGCAGCGCGTCACCGGCGAGGAAGCCCGGCATGCCCGTCCAAGCCTCCCGGTAGAACGCCATGGGCACGAACACCAGACCGGCCTGCGCGGCCAGCGCGAGATAACCCGACCTACCCCGAACGGCCGCGCCCGGACGGCTGAAGAAACCCAATTGAAGTATCATCATCGCACCGAGGCATAAAGCCGCGGGGACGACCCGGGCGATCGTCGCGCCATCCTCCACCACGTATTGGAAGGCGTTCACGACAAAAGCGGCGAAGACCACTGTGACGACGAACGAGGCGATGCGAGGAGCAAGACCCGTCGCCCGCTCCGCGCTGTCGCTGTCCTGCGATAACGCGGTCATGAAGCGTGTTGCCACAATCGCTCCCCATGCGAAGGGTCGGGACTACGCCATCAGGGGCGCGACCTGCCGCCGCACCCCGACTAAACGCCGGCGTGGTTTGTCCTCCCCCCTACCAAAACGAATCCGGCGCTGGTCAGGTACGCGACCACGTCAGAGACTACCTCAGCTTCGGCCGGAAAACTCACCTTGACCTGCGCGATCATCGTGTCGCCGGCCAGCAGTGACTTCGTTATCCCGTTGGCCGGCTCCCGGTGGAGGACGGCATTGTACGGTAATCCGGGGCACGTTAATACCTGTTCCCGGGCCTCGATACCGAGAGTGGTCCCCGGGCGCATCCGCAACGGTTCCGCGTCACCTATCCGGGGGCAGCGGAACACGGCGTCGGGCACCACCGCGACGAGCGACAGGATCGGCCCGCCGCCGTCGTGCAGGCCCAGCGACGGCACCACGTAGCCGCCGAGCTGGTCGATGGCCCGCCACAGCCGCGCCCACTGCTCGGCGGACTGCTCGCCCCGCGACCCGGTGCGCAGCATGGGGATGTTCTCCAGGGCCACCGGGCCGAGCCCCATCCGGTGCAGCGCCTCCCGCACGACCGGGCCGGAGTCGGTGAGCTCCACCGCGTCCCACCTCCCGCGCACGGTCAGCCGCCCGTTCGAGGAGCTGACCCGCGTGTCCTCCAGCAGCGAGAACAGCGGTCGCCCCGGCGGGAAGTGAGATGTCACGGTGCTCTCCACACTCTGCCCGGCCGCGGGGGACCGGGCCCGGTCACAGGAACATGGGGACCGGGTTGAGGTCCGCGAGCGCGGCACTCCTGTCGACGCGGCCAAGGCTTACCGGAACGTCGTACAGCCGGCCTGGAGCCAGCCTGGACCAGAAGTGCCGCATCCCGGGCACGACGACCCTGACCACGGGCAACCCGACGTCCGGCCGGGTCTGGTCGAGCACCAGCAGCTCCAGCCCGGCGGCCTCGACGCGCGCCTGGACGGCGCGGATGTCGTCGAGCAGGTCGTCGTTCGGCGCGTACCCCGGCACCGGCGCCCCGGCGGGTCCGGGCAGCAGATAGGGCTGGTTCTCGACGGTAGCGCCCAGCAGCCACCGCCGCAGGTCGACGTCCACCCCGCGCAGGTCGTACGACGAGCCGAGCGCCAGCACCGGCGGCAGCACCTGGTTCAGCTCGGTGAGCGCCCGCCGCGCGGCGACCGCCGGGTCGAGGTGCGCGCCGAAGCCGAACACGACGTCCTCGCGCAACCCGTCGACGCGGCGCGACACGGCCGCCGCGACGGGCACCCCGAGGTCCGCGGTGAGGTCGAGCACCCAGACCTCGCGGCCCAGGCCCGCGTACACCTCGCGCAGCCGGTCGACGAACGGGTCGTCGAGGGCGTCGAGGTCGACGGCGGGCATGCGGGTCCGGTTGTACCACCAGAGCGCGACCGCGTCCCGCTCCACGACCTCCAGCAGCCCCTGGAGGACCGCGTCCTCCAGGCTCGCCCCGGCCGCGCAGCCGTTGGAGTTCGCGGTGATCGACGCCGGCGCGGGCGCCCCGTAGTAGAGGGCGCCGGTGGGCATCAGGCGGTGGCACTGGTGGGTCACCGACCACACCGGCGTCCAGTCCAGCTCGGCGTGCTCGTCGAACGGCTCCGGCACGTACTGGAACGGCCCGTGCTCGGCGTTCCAGGCCCGCCTGTTCTCGAACTGGGCGGGGTGGAACAGCTGGAAGGTGTCCGGGTGCACGGCCTCGTCGCCGAGCGACCGGAAGCTGCCGCGGACGCGGGCCTCGTCGCCGTGGCTGGTCCCGCTGTACCGCTCCAGCGCCTCGCACAGCGCGCCGACCTCGGCCTCCAGCGCGGTCACGCCCTTGCCGCCGTTCTCGCAGCGCAGCGTGGAGCGCAACCCGCCGATGCCGGCCGCGCGCGCCGCCGCGTTGGTGCCCGAGCGGTAGGAGTGCAGGAACTCGCCGCCGCGCTCGTCGCGCAGGATCTCCTTGACCACGCCGGAGACCGGGCTCACCAGGTGCCGGTAGCGGTCCAGCACCTCGCCGGGCGACGCGGACCGGTGGCCGCCGCCGTCGCGGGACCGCTTGGGCCGCGACCGCAGCGCGACCGGCCGCAGGGTCCGCCTGCGCACCAGGTCCTCGTCACCGCAGGCCGGGCACTGCGGCAGCGCCCGCACGGCGTGCCGGGTGACCTTGAGGTCGAGGCTGTCGAACGCCCAGACCTGGCGCTGGCCGGCGTGGCGGTAGCCGGCGAGCCACTTGGCGGCCTCCAGCGCCGCCACCTCGAACGCGGTCGAGGCGACCGGCGACAGGCCCACCGCGGGCCGCGCGGCGGGGCCGAGCCGACCCCGCCGCGCCTGCACGTGCGCCTCGGCCGGGCGGTTGGCGGCCAGCCGCCCGGCGAGGCAGCACCAGCAGGCGCCCTCGCCGGGGGTGAACACCGGGCCCACCCAGACCTGCGCGCCGTTGGGCTTGAGCAGCAGCCAGGGCGTGCCGTCCCGGCGGTGCTGCTCGTCGACGTCGCGCAGCGCGGGGGACAGGTAGTCGTCGCACACGACCACCGACAGGTCCGGCCCGGCGCCGACGCCGACCTCCAGCTCGGCCCGCCGCAACGCCGCGACCAGGCCCTCGGTCCCCGCGCCGCCGACCGCGACGACCCCGACCCGGGCGGCCCGGGTCGCCGCAGCGGCGGCGCAGGCGTCCAGGCCCGCGGCGTCCCAGTAGGCGAGCGCCGCGGCGTTCCCGGTGTCGTCCGGCGGGCGGGTGCCGATCAGCCCCGCCGCCAGGAGCTTGGTGAGCAGGCGGCCCGCCTGCTCGGCGGGCAGTTCCCGCCGGAGGTCCCGCAGCAGGGCCGCGTGGTCCCTGGTGCCGTCCAGCAGGGAGGCCAGCAGCTCGACGTGGGGGCCCTGCAGGGCCGTGACCCCGTTCTCGGAGAACAGGTAGACCGCGTCGCCCTGGACGATCTCCGGCCTGAGGTGCCGTCTGAACCCGATCCGCTCCTGCACGGCCCCGCTCCCGTCTTCAGGCCGCGACGGCCGACATGTCGCCGACGCCCACCACGGTGTGGACGGAGAACCCCAGGAAGTCCAGGGTGGCCCCGCCGGACGTGCGGTCGAACTCGTAGATCACCAGGTCGCTGTCGTCGGCGGTGGTCACCGGGACGGAGGTGGAGGTGGAGGACATCTGTTTCTCCTAGTCAGCCGGTCGGTGGAGCGTTGAGAGGGATTTTGGCCGGCGCCC
The DNA here is from genome assembly GCF_009498035.1 of Saccharothrix syringae. Taxonomy (NCBI): domain Bacteria; kingdom Bacillati; phylum Actinomycetota; class Actinomycetes; order Pseudonocardiales; family Pseudonocardiaceae; genus Saccharothrix; species Saccharothrix syringae. Next base: position 7,232,680 of record NZ_CP034550.1, on the reverse strand, counting down.
CGGCACCTCCGGTAGTTACGTCTTAACGCGCCCAAACATGAACTTCTCATGTGCCCCGGCGGATGACTTCACGCGCCGATCGTGGTAGGAGCACTGCCTTTTCCGCCCGTGGTGCGGTGGACTGGTGGCTCGACATCGGGGGTCACGTCCGGAGGAGGCAAGGCGTGCAGATCAAGGTCTTGGGCCCGCTGGAGGTCACCAGGGACGGCCGCCCGGCACTGCCGTCGGCGGCGAAGCCGCGCCAGCTCTTCGCCTTCCTCACGCTGCGCGCGGGCCAGGTCGTGCCCGCGCCGACGCTGGTCGAGGAGCTGTGGGGCGACCGGCCGCCGCGCAGCGCGCGCACCACCTTGCAAACCTACGTCATGCAGCTGCGCCGGGCACTCGGCGACGCCCGCGAGGTGCTGACCACCCGCTTCGGCGGCTACCTGCTGGACGTGCCCCCCGAGGCCGTCGACGTGCACGAGTTCGAGCGGCTGGCCAGGGCGGGCAGGCGCGCCGGCGAGGCGGGCGACCACGAGTCCGCGGCCCGGCTGCTGCGCGGCGCGCTCGACGTGTGGCGCGGCCGGGCGCTGGTGGACGTGCCGACGGGCGCGCCGCTGGCGATCGAGGTGACGCGGCTGGAGGAGAGCAGGCTCAGCGTGGTGGAGAACCGCATCGACGAGGAGATGCGGGTGGGCCGCCACCACAGCCTGCTCGGCGAGCTGGCCGCGCTGACCGCGTCGCACCCGATGAACGAGGACCTGTGCGCCCGGTACATGGTCTCGCTGTTCCGCTCCGGCCGGCGCTGGCAGGCGCTGGACGCGTTCGCCACGCTGCGCCAGACCCTGGTGCAGGAACTGGGCGTGGAGCCCTCGGCCCGGCTGGTCGAGCTGCAGCGCGACATCCTCACCGCCGACGTCAGGCTGGAGGACGACCTGCTCGCCGCGGTGCCCAGGTAGGCGTCAGCAACGGGTGCCCGGCCGGCAGTGCACCCGCACCACGCGTCCAGGGCAAGCGGATTACGGCCCTCACTGCCGGTTTCCCCGGTGGCATGGGCATGAACGCGCCCGCAACGGTCCTACCGGGACTCACCACCACCTGGCTCCCGAACGACGTGGCACCGGAGCTGCCAGATTTCGACAGCGCCGCGAGCACCGTCCGAACGCGCCCCGGCAACGCGGCCGCAAGACGCACCGCTCAGTCGAGGCAGAACTCGTTGCCCTCAACATCCTGCATGACCAAGCACGACTCGTCGTAACCATCAGCGCGCAACAACCGCACCCGCACCCCACCAAGCGCAACCAACCGCTCGCACTCGGCCTCAAGCGCGGCAAGCCGCTCCTCACCCACCAACCCGGTACCCACCCGAACGTCGAGGTGCACCCGGTTCTTGACCACCTTCCCCTCGGGAACCCGCTGGAAGAACAACCGAGGCCCCACCCCTGAAGGATCAACGCAGGCGAACGCCGCCCCCTGCCGCTCAACCGGCAACGACCGGTTGAAGTCGTCCCAAGTCGCAAACCCCTCCGGCGCCGGAGGAACCACGTACCCCAGCACCTCGCACCAGAACCGGGCGACGCGCTCGGGCTCCGCGCAGTCAAAGGTGACCTGAACCTTCTTGATCGACGCCATGGGCCCACCCTAGTAGAGCGCGGCTCACTTCGTGATCAGCCCGGAACGGGTCGGCGCCCCGAACGTAGAACTCGGGGGCCCTGAACGTTCGACACGACGGTCCTGAACGTTCGACTCGCGGTGTCCGACCGGAGGACACGCGGTGCCTGACTGGAGGACACGCGCGGCCTGGACGCATGACACGCCCGGCGCCAACGCATGACACGCGCGACCCAAGTGCATGACTCGCCCGACTTCAACGCATGACTCGCCGGCGCCCAACGCATGACTCGCCCGACTTCAACGCATGACTCGCGCGACCTCAGTGCATGACTCGCTGGTGGGAGCGTGACCACGTACGGGAGTGGCGTGTTCGTTCACTGGGGGGTTGCTCGTGGTCTCCCGTATGGCCTGGGCGCAGCCCTACCGCGCTTGTCAAGGGTCCCGCACGCTTTTCGCGGGGCCCTTGACAAGGGTGGTTGCCTCCGGCAGGCCATGCGGGAGGGCACGAGCCCGCTTTTCCCCCGGCGGCCTGCCCAGCGGCGAGCGCCCGCCCGTGAACACCCGAGAGCATCAACTGCTCACAACCCCCCACCAAGCCCAAGAGGCCGCGAAGGCTGACCGCCGATGACACGAACCCGGCCCAGCAGAGGACCCCCGGACAAGCCCGCACCAACGCGACCGAGCCCGAGGGTCCTCCACGCTCAGACCCCCGGGAACTCCCCACCACGGGTAACCGCGTGGTAAGCGTCCACGATGCCGTGACCGTAGAACCCGTTGAAGTTCAGGTCACCCTCACAGGTGGCGTTCCACTCCGGCGTACGGCCGGTCTGCTCGTAGGACACCGTCCGCGGCGACGGACAGGGAACCTTGTGCGCCGTCCCCTTGAGGATCCGCTCCACCCGCGCCGGCGACATGGTGAGCGTCCCCGGCCGAGCCGGGTCGGCCGTCCCGTACTGGCTGACCGTCAACGCCGCGACCCCCGCCACGTGAGGCGACGCCATGGACGTCCCGTCCGCGAAGGCGTAGAACGCACACGTGCCACCAACGCAGTGCTTCACCAGGTGGTTCTGCACCCCCAGCGGCGTCACGTTGTCGTCGGCGTCGATGAACCCCTTGGCCAGCGAAGCGCTGCGCGGGTACGTGGACAGGATCCGGTTCTCCTTGGTCTCGTACCAGGGCGTCCCGAAGTAGTCCTTGAAGTACCCGCCCGGCGCGGACAGGTCGATCCGCTCGACCCCGTAGTCCGACCGGTCGGACTTGGCCTGCGAAGGCCCGAGCGCGGTGACGCCCAGCACGTGCTCGGACTCCGCGGGCACCTTCAGGCACGTCTCGTTGTCGATCGGCCGCGCGCGCTCACCGTCCGGCGGGAAGTCCGGGCTGCCGGTGTCGGTCCGCGGCTTGCCCAGATCCTCGTGGTTGTTGCCCATCGAGCTGACCAGCGTCACCCCCTTGCCGTACGCGTAGTCCAGGGCGCGCTGCATGGTGGCCACGGTCGTGCGCTGCTCGATCTGCTCCGCCGGCGTGTCGTTGGGGTTCGCCGAGCAGTTGTAGCGCCACGGGTCGAGGAAGAACGACATGTTGATCACGTCGAGGCCGATGTCGGCGCCGTAGGTGAGCGCGTCGACGGTCGGCTGCAGGAACTGGTAGCCGCTGTCCTGCTGGGCCCGCAGGTTGACCAGCGTGACCCGGGGCGCGACCCCCGCCGTGCCGAAACCGTTGGCGGAGGCGGCGATGATGCCCGCCACGTGCGTGCCGTGCCCGTCGTCGTCCACGTCGACGGGGTCGACGCAACCCTTGACCTCGCAGGGCCCGTCCACCAACGGGATGTCACGGGTGAAGTTGCGCGACAACGACCGGTCGAGCCGCGCCGACAGGTCCGGGTGGCTGCCGTCGATGCCGCTGTCCAGCACGCCGACGTACACGCCCCCGCTGCCGAGCTGCTTGTCCCGGGCGAGGTCCGCGCGCACCATCCGCAGACCCCACTGCTGGTCCTCCAACGGATCCGGCTCCACCCCCTGCACCGAACCCGAACCCGCCGAACCCGAAACCGAACCCGCCGAAACCGAACCCGAAACCGAACCCGACGAACCCGAACCCGACGCCTCCGCCGTGGTCTCCTCCACGGTGAAGTCACGCGCCGCACCGAACACCGCGTCCGACGCCGTGACCTGCTCGATGAACCCGCTCTCCGGCGCCCGCGCGGTCACCGTGCCGACAGCGGTGTTCTGCTTGACCACGGTACCGCCGGCCGCCCTGATGGCCGCGATCGCCGCGTCGCGGTTCGCACCGGACTCGACGAGCACCGTGTACCCGATCAGCGCCTGGGCCGCAGCCTGCGTCGGCACCGCCGCCAGCCCCGAGGCCAGCAACACCAGCACCACGGGCAAGGACCTTCTCTTCAACGGTTTCCCCCTCGTCAGATCGCCCCCCGGACAGACGGCACCGCCGCGGTCCCGGGCAACCAAGCCGCCCGGGACCGCGTCGACGGCGGTCACGTCACGGGATGCGGACGAGTCTCGCCCTTCACCGGACGGGGTGGAAGTCCTTTGTCCCGCCGGCGGAACGCGCACCCGCTCCAACGCAGGTGAGCGACCACCCTTGCGCCACAACGGAACAAGGGTTCACCCGATCCTGATGTGCTTGCCCACGCTCGGAACGCCGTTCTGGTCGAGGGCGAACAGCAGGTACGTCCCCGGCAGGGCGACCCCGGGGTCGGCGGGCACCGCGAGCCGGTAGGACGTGGCCGTGACCACCTGCGGCACCAGCGGTATCCGGCGCTGGTCGTTGTCCACCGAGTGGGTCACCGAGCTGGTGCGCACCAGCGCGAACCGGGTGACCGCCCGGTCGGTGGTCACGGTGAAGCCGGTGCCGTGGCCCGCCCGCGCCGGGCTCGCGGTGACGACCGGCCGCGGCCGCGGGGTGCCGTCGGGGTTGAGCAGGTAGGGCGGGGTGAGGACCTGGCCGTCGGCGTGGTTGGTGGAGCAGGAGCCGCAGAGCCCGCCGCCGCCGGAGAACACGCGCCCGTCGGGCAGCAGGTTGGCCACGCTGTGGTAGGTCCGCGGCACGGCCATGGGCGCCAGCCGGGTGAAGCGGCCGGTGGCCGGGTCCCACAGCTCCGGGGTGAGCACGGCCGTGCGGTCGCTGAACGGCACCGGGTGGCCCTGGCCGCCGATGACGACCACCTTGCCGTCGGGCAGGACCACGCTGTTGGCGAACGCGCGGGCGAAGGCCATGTCGGACACCCGCCGCACGACCGGCGCGGCGCCGGTGATGTCGATGGTGTGGGCGCGGTTGGTGGCGTCGACGTCCTGGTACGCGGTGGCCCCGCCCACGGTGAGGATCTTCCCGACGTCGTACATCACCGCGTTGCCGTTCATGGCGTCGGCGCTGTCGCCGCGGGGGCCCGCGTCGGTCACCGAGCCCGCACCGGTCGTGCCCACCCAGTGCATCTGCCTGCTCGGGCCGGCGTGGAACACCCGGCCGCCGCCGACCGCGAACAGCCACGCGTGGTTGTCGGCCCGGTAGACGCCCCGCGGGTCGGCGGTCAGGAACGGCTCCGGCCGCACGCCCGGCAGCACCCGCCAGCTGTTGGACGCGGGCGAGTACACCTCGGCGGTCTTGCCGCCCTCACCGCCGCTCCACGACCCGCCCACGGTGAACGCCTCGCCCGTGGACAGGGTGGTCTGCCCCTGGTAACCGCGCGGGATCGCCATGTCGGCGGCGTCGGTCCAGGTGTCGGCGACCGGGTCGTAGATGCTCGTCTCGGCCGCGTTGCTGCCGCCGGTGACCAGCACCCGCCCGTCGGGCAGCACGGACGTTCCGGGGCAGAACATGTCGTGCCCGGTGTTGTCGACCCGGCGCTGGGTGACCTGCCCGGTGGTGAGGTCCATGACGGCGGTCTGGGTGTAGCCGTTGCTGCCGCCGAAGTTGTCGGCCGCGTAGGCCGACCACGTGAGCAGCTTGTTGTTGGGCAGCAGCGCGGAGGCGACCGGCACGATCGGGAACCCGGTCACCGGGCCCCACGCGCCCACCGCGCTGGGATCGGTCGGCCCCAGCAGGTCGACCTCGGCCGCCGACGTCCACGGCCCGCGCCCGCCCGCCTCGGTCAACGCGGTCAGCCGCACGTACCGGGTCTCCACCGGCGTGGCGAACGCGGCCGTGTGCACGCCCGCGGTGTCCGGCCACGTCCCCTCGGCCACCGGCGGCCCGAACGAGGTGCCGTCCGAACTCACCTGCACGCGGTACTGCCCGATGCGCCCGTTGGGGCTGTCCGACCGGGTCCGCACCGAGATGCCGGACACGGCCTGGGCGCGCCCGGTGTCCACGGTGATCCAGTGCGGCAGCGCGACCGCGGGCGACGTCCACTTGGAGTGCCACAGGGTCTCGGCCGAGCCGTCGAGCACGTTGGCCGCCCGGCCGTTCTCGCCGGAGGTCTCCTCGTCGGAGGCGGTGGCCACCCAGCCGGTCCGGTCCAGCGGCCCGCTCGGGCCGGCCGCCGGGCCCGGCCCGTAGGCGTGGAACTCCGCCGCCGACGCCCACGGCCCGCGCCCACCGGCCTCCGAGGTCACGGTCACCCGCACGTGGCGGGCCCGCGGGCGGCCGTCGAGCACCGCGGTCTTGGGCGTGCCGTCGTCGGTCCAGGTGCCGGTCGCGACCGGCGCGCCGAACGCGGTGCCGTCGGTGCCGTCGGTACCGTCCGTGCCGACCGACACGGAGTAGGCGCCGATCCGCCCGTCGGCCGAGTCGGCCCGCGGGGTCACCACGATCGCCGAGATTTCCTGCTCGCGCTGGAGGTCGACGGTGAAGGTGTGCGCGGGCGCGGTGTCGCCGGCGGTGCGCCAGTGGGTGCCGGTGTCGCCGTCGAGCAGCGAGGCCGGTGCGTGGCCGGCGTCCGCCGTGCTCGCGGCGGCGGTCCAGCCGGCCCGGGGCAGCGGCGGCTGGGCGTCGGGCAGCGGGCCGAGCAGGTCGATCTCGGCCGCCGACGTCCACGGCCCGCGCCCGCCCGCCTCGGTGAGCGCGGTCAGCCGCACGTACCGGGTGGTGGCGGTGCGGGTGAACAGGGCGTGCCGCACCTGTCCGAGGTCCGACCACGCGCCGGTCGACACGGTGTCGGTGAAGGTCGTGCCGTCGTCGGACACGGTCACCCGGTACTCGCCGATCCGCCCGTTGGCCTCGTCCTGCCGGGGCCGGTACAGCAGGCCGCCGACCGCGGTCGGCCGCCCCAGGTCCAGCGTGATCCAGTGCGGCAGCGCGGTCTGCGGGTTGTAGCGGCTGTGCCACAGGGTGGCCGGGTCGCCGTCGAGCACGTTCGCCGCCACGTTGCCCGCCGACGTGGTCTCCTGGTCGCTCGCGGTCGCGGTCCACCCCGTGCGCGGGAGCCGCGCGGTCGGCGCGGGCGCCCCCGGGTCGCCCAGCAGGCCGATCTCGGCGGCGGTCGCCCAGGGACCGCGCCCGCCCGCCTCGGTCAGCGCCGTCAGCCGCACGTACCGGGCGGGCGCGACGGCGAAGGCGAGCGTCTTGACCGAGGCGTCGTCGGCCGCGGTGCCGGTGGCGACCGGCTCGCCCCAGGTGGTGCCGTCGGTGCTCAGGTGGATCTCGTAGCGCCCGACGGTGCCGTTGCCGCCGCCGGGGCGCGGGGTGTAGGACAGGCCCGACACCCGCCGCGTCTCCCGCATGTCGACGGTGATCCACTGCGGCAGCGGCGCCGGTGTCGTCCACGGGCTGTGCCAGAACGTCGACGGGTCGCCGTCGAGCGCGTTCGCGGCCCGGCCGTCCTCGCCGGTGGTCTCCTCGCCGCTCGCGGTGACCGCCCAGCCGGTGCGCGGCAGGGCGGTGGCGGTCGGCACCATCGCGTCGGCGGTGACCGCGACGTGCCGGTGCGCCTGGTGCTCCGCCCCCGAGGGCTGGAACGCGTGCGGCACGACCACCACCCCGACCGCCAACGCGACCAGTAATCGTCTCGTACCCTTTGACATGCCTTTCCCCTCCCCATAGGCACACTGCTACGCCTGTCGGTCGTGGTGGGGCCGGATGTCATTACGGGGCAGGGGAAATTCCACCCCGGCTGTACTGGGAACCATTTTTGGCACCCGGGCAACGTGACCCCGGTCGAAGGCGTCAATTCCTCACGGCAGTTCGATTGGGCCACCGATGGGGGATTGTTGATGAAACGACGATCGCGGCTGGTCGCGGGCATCGCCGCGCTGACCGCCGCCATGGCGACCGCACCGCTGGGGACGGGTGGCGCGGCGGCGGCACCGGCGGCACCGCCGACGCCGGAGGCCCGCGCGGTGAGCGGCGGGCAGTGGGTCACCCTGATCACCGGGCACCGGGTGCGGGTCTCGCGCGGCGCGGACGGCCGGTGGGCGCTGCTCACCGAACCGGCGGCGGGCGGCGGGGCCACCGCGTTCGCCCAGTACGCCAGGCCCCGCGGCGCCGACACCGACCTGTACGCGGTGCCGCGGGAGGCGATGGCGCTGGTGCGGGCCGGGACGCTGGACCCGGAGCTGTTCAACGTCACCGGCCTGGTCCGGCAGGGCTACGACGACGCGCGCAGCGACGCGGTGCCGCTGCTGGTCGAGCACGCGGAGGTGGCGGCGTTCAGCGCCCCGGCGGGCGCCTCGGTCGACCGGGAGCTGCCGGACCTGGGCCTGACCGCGGTGGCCGAGCGCAAGGCCGACGCGCGCCGCTTCTGGTCGGCGATCACGGGCGGCGCGCCCGGCGCGGCGCGGTTGGCCGCCGGTGCCGAGCGGATCTGGCTCAACCAGCGGGTCCGGGCGTCGCTGGACGTCAGCGTCCCGCAGATCGGCGCGCCCGCCGCGTGGGCCGCCGGGCTGACCGGGCGGGGTGTCACGGTGGCCGTGCTGGACACCGGCTACGACGACGCGCACCCCGACCTGGCCGGCCGGGTCGCGGTCAGCCGGGACTTCAGCGGCACGGGCAGCGCGCGGGACGGCAACGGGCACGGCACGCACGTGGCCTCCACCATCGCCGGGTCCGGCGCCGCCTCGGGCGGCAGGTACAGGGGCGTCGCGCCCGACGCGCGGCTGGCCGTCGGCAAGGTGCTCGACGACAGCGGCCAGGGCCAGACCGACGACGTCATCGCCGGCATGCGGTGGGCCGCCGCGGAGGTCGGGGCCGACGTGGTGAACCTGAGCCTGGGCTCGTCGCCCACCGACGGCACCGACCCGACCTCGCGGGCCCTCAACACCCTGAGCGAGCAGCACGGCACGCTGTTCGTGGTGGCGGCCGGGAACTACGGCAGCGACGAGGCGGTCGGCAGCCCCGCGTCGGCCGACGCGGCGCTCGCGGTCGGCAGCGTCACCAAGGCCGGCGCCCTGTCGGAGTTCTCCAGCCGCGGCCCGCGCCTGACCGACGCCGCGGTCAAGCCGGAGATCGCCGCGCCGGGCTCGGACATCGTCGCGGCCAGGGCCGCGGGCACGCGGCTCGGCGACCCGGTGGACGAGCACTACACCAGGCTGTCCGGCACGTCGATGGCCACCCCGCACACCGCGGGCGCGGCCGCGATCCTGGCCCAGCGGTACCCCGACTGGACCGGTGACCGCCTCAAGGCGGGCCTGGTGGGCACGGCGGCGCCGGTGGCGGGCGCCGGCGTGTTCGCGGTCGGCGGCGGCCTGGTCGACCTCGCGCGGGCCACCGCGCAGCAGGTCCGGTCCTCGCCCGGCACGGTCAACGCCTTCCTGAAGTGGCCGGGCACCAAGCCGGTCGAGCGCGTGGTGACCTACACCAACCCCACCGGCGCGCCGATCGCCCTGGCGCTGGAGCTGGGCCTCGCCGACGGCCAGGGCCACGCCCCGCCCGCCGGGCTGGCCGTCCTGTCCGCGACCGGGGTGACGGTCCCGGCGGGCGGGCAGGCGAGCGTCGCGCTGACCCTCACCCCGCGGTCCGGCGCGCCGGGCGTCTACAGCGGCGTGCTCACCGCGACCTCCGCGGACGGCACCCGGCTGCGCACCCCGGTGGCCGTGCACGACGAGCCGGAGAGGTACGACCTGACCGTGGCGGTGAAGGACCGCGACGGCACCGACCTCGGCGCCGGCTCCCGGGCCGACGTGATGGTGGTCGGCCTCGACGACGGCGCGGTGGGCTTCGCCGCGCCGGGGGAGACGATCCGGGTGCCCGCGGGCAGGTACGCGGTGGTCGGCCTCGCCGAGACGCCCAGGCCGGGCGGGACGTCCCCGGTGAGCACCTTCGTCGACCCGGACGTGCGGGTGTCGCGCACCACCGCGCTCGCGTTCGACCTGCGCAGGGGCAAGCGGGTCTCGCGCACCACCGACCAACCGGCCGCGCGCGCCGGCGTGCACCGGTCGCTGCACCGGTTCGAGGTCACCGACCAGCCCGACCGCCCGGTGGGCTTCGCCGTCCTGGCCGACCCCCGCTTCACCGAGCAGTACGCCCAGTCGGAGGAGCGCAGGTTCGTGCCCTGGTACGGCTACGCCGACAACCTCCGGTTGCAGGAAGCCGAGCTGGAGCTGTTCGCCGAGGGGCCGCAGCGGTTCGAGGTACCCGTGGGCTGGCTCCGCGGGTCGCCGACGCCGAGCGGCACCCGGCGGCTGGCGGCGGTGCACGGCGGCCAGGGCAGGCCGGAGGACCTGGCGGGCGTCGACGCGAAGGACAAGCTGGTCGTGCTGGAACTGCCCGGCGAGACCACCTACGAGGAGGTCTACGCGCGGATCCGGGCCGTGAAGGACGCGGGTGGCGCGGCGGTGGCGGTGGGCGTCCTGGAGGAGTCCGCCGGGGCGGCTCGGCTGGACGACGAGGTGCCGGCCGCGCTGCCGACGCTGCGGCTGTACGACGCGCCGGGCAAGCGGTTCGCCGAGCTGGCCGCGCGGGGCGGGCTGACGGCCACCTTCACCGCCAGGACCTCCAGCGCCCACCGGTACGAGCTGTCCTACCCGTCGCCCGGTCAGCTGCCCCGGCAGCTGACCACGGTGGCCAGGACCGCCGACCTCGCCGCGGTGCGCATGGCCTACCACGGCGGCACCGAGCAGGAGCCGCCGATCATCTCCGCCTGGGCCGAGGCCCTGGGCGGCGAGATCGGCACCGGCTGGGGCTCGGCGGGCGTCGCGCACGCCGAGCGCGTCGAGTACTTCACGCCCGGCCGGTGGCGCATCGGGGTCGGCGGCTGGTGGGCCGCCGCGGGCACCGCGTACGAGCGGGCCACCCTGGAGGGCGGCAAGTCCTACCGGATGCGGTGGCACGCCGCCGTGGCCGCGCCCGGGTTCACCGGCACGACCGACAACGAGCTGGGCCGGGACCACCCGTGGGTCTGGCGCACCGGCTACCTGCTCGACGTCACGGTGCCCTTCTTCACCGACGCGGCCGGGCACGCCAGGGCGGCCGAGCCGTTCTTCGGCTACGACAGGGGTTCCACCGCCCTGCACCGGGACGGCCGCGTCGTCGGCACGCAGGACCAGCCGGGGCGCGGCGTGTTCGTGCTGCCGGTCGAGGACGCCACCTACCGGCTCACCGCCGACGTCAGCCGGGAGGCGCCGTGGTGGCCGCTGTCCACGAGGGTCAGCGGCACCTGGACGTTCCGCTCCGGGTTCCGCCAGGGACCGGGCGGGGCCCTGCCGCTGCTGTCGGTGGGCTACGCGCCCGCCGTGGACCTGCACAACGCGGCACCGGCCGGGCGGTTCTCCTTCCCGGTCGCGGTGAGCAGGCAGGACGGGCCGCACGAGACGCGGTCGCTTGAGCTGGAGGTCTCGTTCGACGACGGCGCCACCTGGGCGCCCGCCCCGCTCACCCGGGACGGCGCGGGCTGGACGGCGACCGTGGACAACCCGGCGGGCGCGTTCGCCTCGTTGCGCGCCAGGGCGTCCGACGCCGACGGCAACGCCGTCGAGCAGACCGTGATCCGGGCGTACCGGGTCGGCTGACCGGGATTCCCGGACGGGGGTGGGTCGTCCCGGTTCTTCCCGGGACGACCCACCCCCGGATGTTCGCCGCCTGTTCGCCGCCGGGCGACCATCGGCGGGTTGACGGTGTCGGCGCGGGCTCGGGAACCTCGTGCCGGCCGGTGATCTCCGCGAACCGGCCACCGAAGTCCCTGCCGCTCGACACCGGATGGAGAGCATGGTCGTGACCGACCGCATGACGGACCGCGCCCGGAGCACTTCCCGCGCGGGGAGGACCGCCAGGAGACTGCTGAGCGCGCTGGCGGGCGCCACCCTGCTCGCGGTGCTCGTGCCGGGTGCCGCCTGGGCCGACCCGCCGCAGGCCCTGCCGGGCAACGCCGCGGCCGCCGACGCCAAGTGGCAGCCCGCGTTCGACTACGACACCGACGGCTGCTACCCGACCCCGGCGATCTCGCCGACCGGCGCGGTGGCCACCGGCCTGAAGAACTCCGGCGCACTCAACGGCCAGTGCCGCGACCAGTCCGACCTGGACAACACCAACTCGTACTCGCGCTCCAAGTGCAACAACGGCTGGTGCGCCTACCTCTACGACCTGTACTTCGAGAAGGACCAGGCCGTCGCGGGCATCGACTGCTGCGGGCACCGCCACGACATCGAGCACGTCGTGGTGTGGGTCAGCAACGACCAGGCGCAGTACGTCTCCACCTCCGCGCACGGCAAGTACTCGACCTACCCGCGCTCCCAGGTCGCCTGGGAGGGCACGCACCCGAAGATCGTCTACCACAAGGACGGCCTGAGCACCCACTGCTTCCGCCTGGCGAGCGCGAGCGAGGCGCCCGAGAACCACTACGGCACCTGGCAGTACCCGGACCTGGTGAGCTGGGACGGCTACCCGGCCGGCATCCGCGACATCCTGGTCAACGCCGACTTCGGCAGCGCGAGCCTGGCGATCAAGGACAGCGCGTTCAACCACAACCTGTCCCAGGCCAAGCCGAGCGGCATCCCGTTCGACCCCAACGCCTGACCGCCCGGTCGCCTGACCCGCGCGGTGCGGGTCAGGCGACCGAGGTGTACCGGCCGCGGAAGCGGACCAGCGGCGGGCTGCCGGTGTGGTGCCGGACCTCCAGCGGTTCGCCCACCAGGGCCACGTGGTCGCCGACGGCGATCCGGCGGGCCGTGCGGCAGAGCAGGCGCAGCGGCGCGTCCAGCAGGTGGGGCACGCCGTCGACGTCGGCGGTCCAGTTCGTGGCCGGGCCGAAGCGGTCCGCGCCGGCGGTGGCGAACAGGTCGGACAGGGCGGTCTGGCCCGCGTGCAGCAGGTGGACCGCGAACAGGGGCGCGGTGCGCAGGACCGGCCACGCCGACGCGCCCTCGCCGATCCACACCACGACCATCGGCGGGTCCAGGCTCGCGGACGTGAACGAGCTGACCGTCACCCCCACCGGGCCCTCGGCGCCGGCCGCGGTGACGATGCCCACCGCCTGCGGGAAGTCGCGCAGCGCCGTGCGCAGGTCGGTCATGGTGCCACCCCCACCGGTGTCGCGAACCACCCCGCCTCGACCAGCCGGTCGCCGAGCAGGACGACCAGCTCCTCCCGGTCCGCGGCCAGCTCGGCCTCGTTGACGAACACGCCCCGCCCCGGCACGGCCGCGCCCAGCTCCGCCAGCAGCGGCTTGAGGTGCAGCTCGACGGCCAGGGCGTGCCGGTCGGCGGCGGCCACCAGCAGCGGCACCGCGGTCCGGCCGCGCAGCCAGTTGCCGGGCGCCTGGTCGAGGACCGCCTTGAGCAGACCCGTGTACGTCGCCTTGTACGTCGGTGACGCCACCACCAGCACGTCGGCCGCCGCCAGGCGGTCCAACGCCTCCCGCACGGCCGTCGCGCCCGGCTCGAACACCGAGGGCGCCAGCTCCGCCGCGTCCACCAGCGGCCCGTCGGGGGCCACCGCGGTGCCCGCCGCGCGGCGGACCGCCTCGGACAGGGCGAGCGCGGCGGTGCGCGTGCGGGACGCTGGGCGGGGGTTGCCGACCAGGGTGCCGACGACGAGTGGCTGGCTCATGGTTCGCAGCATCCCAACGCCGGGGCACCCCCTCAAGGCCGTCCACCGTGCGGGACGCGGGTCGTGTCATTCGGCCGGTGGCGCACTGCGTGCCCGGTGCGCGGCTCCGGGGGCGTCCGACGCGCTGAGCCGTGCCGGGGTGGGTGCGGTGCCGGGGCACGAGCACGGGCGGGTTGGGGCCGGGTGGCGCGATCGAGGGCCCGCCTCGTCCGCCTGGCCGGTCTGCCGCCGCTGCCCCGGGCGGTGCGGCGTGACCCTCATCGCGCTCGTACCGGATCGCCATCCACGTCGCCACCGCGATCATGGCCGGCGGCGTGTTCCTGCTCTCCGGGGTGGTCAGCGCGCTGCACCTGTTCAGCGCCCGCGCGCCGAAGCGCGGCACCGCCGGCTGGAAGGGCGGTCCGGCGGCCTGGATCAACGTCGCCGGGCTGGTCGTGGTGCTGGTCGACCTGTTCTTCGTCGACCTCGTCGCGGTCGGCCTGCGCTCTTACGCCGGAATCGAGTGAACGTCGCGCGGTAGCCGGCCCGCCTGATCCGGGGTAACACTCGACAGGGGGACCGCACCGGACCGGACGACGTGGAGGTGAGCGCGACGATGGGACTCTCGGACCACGAGCAACGCGCACTGGCGGAGATCGAGCGACAACTGGCCGCCGACGACCCCCGCTTCGCCGCCCGGCTCGCCCGCGCCCGCTCGGCGGTGCGCGTCCCGAAGCCGGTGCGGTCGGCAGTGGTGCTGCTCGCCGCCTACTCGCTGGGCCTGGTGACCATCATCGCCGGGGTGACCCTGGCGTCACCAGCCCTGATCACGCTCGGTGCTGTCATCACCGCGGCGCTACCCGTTCGGGTGGCGGTCCGCGCCTGGCGCCAGCAACCGCCCGCGGCCATGCCACCCCGCGTCCGCGCCTGACCGCGTACGTCGCCCGGCGGCCCGGCCACGTGGCCGGGCCGCTTGGTTGGGCTGGTCACGCGGGTGGGTGGCGCGGGCGGGCGGTCAGGTCAGGTCGGGTCGGGTGGATTTCGCGGGCGGATCGCCCGGCCAGGCCGGCCGCCCGGTGAGCGCGGTGGCCTGAGCGGCGACTCGACTGCGGAGTTCGCCCGGCGGCGCATCGGCCCGGTCGCCCCGGCCCCGGTCGTATCAGCCCCGGTCGCGTCGGCCCGGTCGCCCCGGCCCCGGTCGCGTCGGCCCCGGTCGTGTCAGCCCCGGTCGCGTCGGCCCGATCGCGTCGGCCCGGTCGCTGCGGCCCCAGTCACCCCGGCCCCAGTTACCCCGGCCCGGTCGCATCGGCCCTGTCACCCCGGCCCTGTCGCCTCGTCCGGCGAAGCCTCCCCGCAGCGGGTGCACCCGCTCCGCCGGACGGGTCGTTCCACGCCAGGTTCCTTGTTGGGTGCGGAAGTCCGCAATACCGTCGCCGGGTACCCAACGACCAGAGGTGGAACACCACGGGGGTCACCATGACCGTCCAGCTGCCCTTCACCCAGGAAGACCCGCTCCGCTTCCCGCCCGCGCTGAGCGAGCTGATCGGCAGCGGCTCCGTGCACCGGATCCGCACGGTGGTCGGTGACGAGGGCTGGCTGGTCACCGACTACAACCTGGTGCGCACCCTGCTCTCGGACGACCGGCTGGGCCGGGCCCACCCCGCCCCCGAGACCGCGGCCCGCGCCGGCGCGTCGGCGCTGTTCGGCGGCCCGATGGGCGACTTCGACACCGAACGCACCGACCACGCCCGCCTGCGGCGCCTGCTCCAACCGCACTTCACGCCCGGCCGCATGCGCGCGCTCCGACCGCGCGTCGAGGCCATCACCGAGCAGCTGATCGACGAGATGGCGCGCCGCACCCCGCCGGTCGACCTGAACGACGCGCTCGCGCTGCCGCTGCCCATCCTGGTGATCTGCGAGCTGATCGGAGTGCCCTACGCCGACCGCGCCGACTTCCGGGCCTGGAGCGAGGCGGCGGGCGACATCCGCGACGGCGCCCGGTCCCTGGAGGGCCTGGGCAAGCTGTACGAGTACGGCAGGCAGCTGATCGCGAGCAAGCACCGCGAGCCGGGCGACGACGTGCTCTCGCGGCTGTGCCAGGACGAGGACGTCAGCGACGAGGAAGCCGCGGTGCTGTCGATGTCGCTGCTCTTCGCCGGGCACGAGACGACGGTCGTGCAGATCGGCATGGGCGCGCTGGGGCTGCTGGCCAACCCCGACCAGTGGCGGGCGCTGCGCGACGACCCCGACCTGGTCCCGAACGCGGTCGACGAGATCATGCGCATCCCGGGCACCAGCGGGGGAGGGGTGCCGCGGTACGCGCGGACCGACCTGGAGATCGACGGCGTGGCGGTCAAGACCGGTGACCTGGTGCTGCTCGACATCGGCGCGGCCAACCACGACCCGGAGGTCTTCCCCGACCCGAACCGGGTGGACGTGACCCGCCGGGCCGCGCACCACCTGTCGTTCGGCCACGGGTCCCACTACTGCATCGGCGCGCCCCTGGCCCGCATCGAGTTGCAGGCCGTCTTCTCGCGCCTGCCCGTCCGGTTCCCGGACATGAGGCCGGCCGTGCCGCTGGAGGAGCTGACGATGCGCCAGGACGCCCTGACCGGCGGCCTGACCTCACTGCCGGTTACCTGGTGATTTCATTCGTCGGTGTTGTTCCGCTGCTTCGTTCGTAATCGTCCTTTGTGCACGGAGAGCGGTTGAAACCTGCGCGGTGCCACACTTTTCCGTGAACATTCCTAGATCGATTGCGCCATCGCCGACGCCACGGCTCAATGGTGGTGGATCACACGACGTCCCCGGAGGCAATCGTGCGCACACTTCGGACCAGCTCAGTCGGACCGGCGGTCGCGGCCGTCGGACTGCTCGCGTCGGGTGCGCTCGCCGGCGCGCCCCCGGCGTCCGCGACGACGCCGCCGGAGGTCGCGGTCGAGCGCCACCTCGACTCGATCCGCGCCGACCCGGCCCGCCTCGACGCGTTCCTGCGCGAGTTACCCAAGGGCGGCGACCTGCACACCCACCTGTCCGGCGCCGTCACCACGGAGACGTTGATCGACCTCGCCGCGCAGGACGGCATGTGCATCCACGTGACCACCCACGTGGCCGCCGCCGGCCCGTGCGGCCCGGAGCAGCGCCCGGCGGCGGACGCGCAGGGCGACCCGGCGTTCCGCGCCGAGGTGATCGGCGCGTGGTCGATGGAGGGCTTCCAACCCGGGGGAGGGGAGAGCGGGCACGACCACTTCTTCGCCGCGTTCGGCAAGACCGGCGCCATCACCGGCCCGCACCGCCCCGAGATGCTGGCCGACGTGCTCGACAAGGCGGGCAGGCAGCGCGAGTCGTACATGGAGACCATGACCACCCGGCAGGGCTCCGCGGTGTTCGAGCTGGCCCGGGGCATCGAGTTCACCGAGGACTTCGCCGAGCTGCGCCGGCGCGTCCTGGCCGACGGCAGGCTGGCCGCGATCGTGGCGGCGGCCCGCCAGGAGACCGACCGCGACGAGGCCCGCTACCGCGAGCTGCTGCGCTGCGGCACCGCGCAGGCGTCACCGGGCTGCGGGGTGACCCTGCGCTACATCCACCAGGTGGGTCGCACCAACGACCCGGCCGTGGTGTTCACCTACATGGTCTACGGCTTCGAGCTGGCCGAGGCGGACCACCGCAACGTCGCGCTGAACCTGGTGCAGCCGGAGGACGCCGAGGTGGCCCTCCGCGACTACCGGCTGCACATGAGGATGCTGGACCACCTGCGCGGTGCCTACGCCAAGGGGCACATCACGCTGCACGCCGGCGAGCTGGCACCCGGCCTGGTCAAGCCCGAGGAGCTGACCTACCACATCCGCGAGGCCGTGGAGGTCGGCCACGCCGAGCGCGTCGGCCACGCCGTGGACGTCCTGCACGAGGACCGCTGGCCGGCGCTGATGCGCACCATGCGCCAGCGGCACGTGATGGTGGAGAGCCCGCTGACCAGCAACGCCCAGATTTTAGAGGTGTCCGGCGAGGAGCACCCGTTCCCGACCTACCGGGCGTTCGGCGTGCCGATCACCCTGGCCACCGACGACGAGGGCATCTCCCGCACCGACCTGACCCGCGAGTACGTCCGGGCCACCACCGACTACCGGTTGGGCTACCGGTCGTTGAAGACCATCGCCCGCACCTCGCTGGACCACGCCTTCCTCGAAGGCGAGCGCCTGTGGCGAGGCCCGGACGACTACGTGCTCACCGGTGCCTGCGCCCGCGACCGGGCCGGGTCGCCGAGGCCGAGCGCATCGTGCCGGGCGTTCCTGGAGCGCAACCCCAAGGCGAAGCTGCAGTGGGCGCAGGAGGCCGCCTTCACCGACTTCGAACGCCGCCACCGCTGATCGGTGGGGGTGGTCGGGTAGGCGGGCGGCGCGGGCGGCACGTTGGTGGGCCCCGGACCAGCGCGGAGCCCACCAACACCGCCCGGCCCGGCGCCTGGCCCGGCGCCTGGCTCGGCGCCCGGCCCAGCTCGCGGCTCGGCCCGGCCCGGCGCTCGGCGCGGCTTGTCGCTCAGCGCGGCCCGGCCTGGCCCGGTCCGGCCCGGCGCTTGGCGCGGCTCGCGGTCTGGCCTGGTTCGCCGCCTGGCCCGATGCCCGCCTGGCCCGATGCCCGGCTCGATCCGGCGCTCGGCGCGGCTCGCGGCTTGGCCTGGTCTGCGGCCCGCCACCCTGCCCAGCCGCCACCCTGCCCAGCCGCCACCCTGCCCAGCCGCCACCCTGCCCAGCCGCCACCCTGCCCAGCCGCCACCCTGCCCCGCCGCCCAGCCCAGCCCGGCCCGCCGCCCAGCCCTGCTTGCCGCCCAGCCCAGCCCGCCACCCTGCCCGGTCCGCCGTCGTAAGCCGGTGCCCGTCGGCCGGCGACCATCCACGACAGCGGGTGGTCGGTGGTGGCGTGAGAGCGCGACCACACAGCCGCCGAACCAGGACACTCCAGCGCCGCACTACCCCACTCGGGTGAACGACCATTCGCCGACCATGCATTCCGTGATCACTTGTACTGATCGCTTGTATTCGGTCGTGCCCCCGGGACTCCTCCTCCCGGGAGGAGCGAATGAGCACACTTGACCTGGGCGAACAGCCCGTCGTACGGAACTTCTCGGCACCGGCCCGCGGCCTGCGGCTGGTCCGGGTGATCGGGGAGCGGGGCAAGTCGACCGCCCTCGGGGAGCTGGTCCGCTCGGCGCGGGAACGCGATGTCCCCGCCCTGGTGGTCCGCCCCACCGAGGCGGACCGGATGGTGCCGTTCGGGGCCGTGCGCGAGGCGTTGCGGCAGGTTCCGGTCGGCGTCCTGGACCCGTCCGCGCAGGACGCCGTCCTGCTGCTCCGGGCGGTGCTCCACTCGGTGCTGACCCCCGGTCTGGACGCCGAGCGCCACCGGGTGCAGCGCGCGGTGGTCGAGCTGGTCGACGCGATCGCCACACCGTCCGGCCTGCTCCTGGCGGTCGACGACGCCCACCTGGCCGACCCCGCGTCACTGGAACTGCTCGACCGCCTGGCCCGCCACCGCACGTCGGCCGACCTGCTGGTCGCCGTGGCCCACCGGCCCGGGTACGACCTCCTGCCGTCGGCAGAGGTGGTGGAGGTTCACCCGATCGCACTGGAACATCACCCGCTCGTGGACGATCGCGGGATCGCCGAGGCGGCCGCGGTCCTGGGCACGGCCGATCCCCACCTGGTCGCGGCGGTGGCGGGGACGACCCGGCAGGACGCGCACCGGGCGCTGGCACGGCTGACCGCCGCGGAGGTGCTGGACCCCGACGGCCACTTCAGGTACGCGAGCCAACGACGCCACGTCTACGAGGCCATGGACCCGGAGCAGCGGGAAGCCGCGCACCACCGCGCCGCACGCGCACTGCTGGAACGAGGCGTGCCGCTCGCCGTGCGCGCCCACCACGTGACGGACCCGGACGCCCTGGTGGAGGCCGCCAACACCACCAGGCACACGTCGCCGACGATCGCGCTGCACTGGCTGCGCAAAGCCCTCCGCGCCCGCCCGGACCACGAGGGCGCGCTCCGCGGGCTGGCCGCCCACCACGACGACCGGGCGGTCGACGCCCTGCTGGACGGGCAACCGGCCGACCGGGCCGAGATCGCCCTCCGCCACGCCCTGGCGCACCGCGCCCACGGCCGCCACGCCGCCGCGAACGCCCTGCTCAACAGGGAACTGACCAGGGCCACCAACCGCACCCGGCCCGAAGGGACCCGAGCCGCCGACGCCAACAGCACCCGCCCCGCCCCCGCTGCTGTCGCCAACCGCGCCGAGCCCGAACCCGGCGCTCCGGCCGCTGGAACCGCCGACCGCACCCGGCTCGACACGAGCCCGACCACCGACCGCGCCCTCCTCCACCTGGGCCTGGCCACCGACCCCACCACCGCCCGCAACCGCGCCGACGACGTCATCGCCACAGCCCGCCACCTCCAGGACCCCGCCCTCCTGGCCCTCGCCCTGGGCGTCCGCCTGAACAAACCGGTGGACCACCGCACCCCCGCCCTCCTGGCCGAAGCCCGCACCCTCACCGACGCCCCACCCCAGGCCCTCCTCTGGTTCGCCCGCGCCGAACTGGCCCTCGAACAGCCCCGGGCCGCCCTGGAGCACCTGGAGCGGGCCACCCGCCGAGCCCGCGCGGCGGACCGGCACGACCTCCTGCCCCACCTCGCCCTGGCCCAGGGCGAGGCCCTGGAGCGCCTCGGCCGCCTCAACGCCGCCGTCGAGTGCTACCTGGACGCCTGGGAGGCCCCCGCCGCCCGGGCCCGGTCGCTCGCCGGCCGGTCGAGGGTCGCGCTCTGGCGCGGGGACGCCGCGGGGGCCGTCCGGTTGGCGCGCGAGGCCGTCCGGGCCGGTCGGGACCACGTGTCGCGGACGGCGCTGGCCAAGGCCCTGCTCTCCGCGGGCGAGCCGGACCGGGCCGTCGAGACCCTGCACCAGACCGCGGACCCGGACCCGCTGGTCGAGGTGACGCGGTGCGCGGTGCTCGCCCTGGCGGAGGGCGCGCGGAACCGGCCGGTGGCCGCGATCGGCTGGGCCGAACGCGCGCGGGCCCTGGGCGAGGCCCTGCCGCTGCACCTCGGGCAGGCGTACGTCCACCTGGCGCGGGTCGGCGCGCTGCGGCCCGAGGCACCCACGGAGGCCGCCAACCACGCGGTCCGGGCGGCGGCGGAGTTCGAGGCCGGCGACAACACCGTGCTGGCCGCGCACACGCACCTGGCCGCCGCCGCGCTGTTCCGGCTGACGGGCCGCGCCCAGCAGGAGCGCCAGGAGCGCGAGCGGTCCCGGGCCCTGCTCGACCGGTGCGAACCGGGGCTGGCCGACCGGTTGGGCGTGTCCGGCCCGGCGGACCACGGGCTGACCGACCGCGAGCAGACCGTGCTGGCCGTGCTGGCGGAGGGGCTGACCGCGGAGGCGATCGCCCGGCGCATGGACATCTCCCCGCGCACGGTCCACCGCCACCTCCAGCACGTCTACCGGAAGCTGGGCACGACGGACCGCCTCTCGACGGTCCTGCGCGCCCAGTCCCTCGGCCTGCTGACCGACGTCCGGGTCAGCTGCTAGCGTCCACGACCCGCGCCAGCCCGGCCACGGTCGGGTGGTCGAACAACACGACCAGGCGCAGGTCGACGCCCAGCGCCTTGCGCATCCGGGTGACGATGCGGTTCGCGATGAGGGAGTGGCCGCCGAGGGCGAAGAAGTCGTCGTCGCGGCCCACCTCCTCGACCTCCAGGACGTCCCGCCAGATCGCGGCGATGGTGTTCTCGGTCGGGTTCATGCCCGAGCCGGGACCAGAGCCGGCTGACCCCGCCCCCGCGCTTGCCGCGCCCGCGCCCGCGCCCGCCGCACCCGCCGCACCCGCACCCGCCGCACCCACGCCCGAGCTGGCGCCCGCCACCCCCGAGCCCGCGCCCCGGGCCGCCGCGCCCGCCGCACTCGCGCCCGCCGCGCCCGAGTCGGCGCCCGCCGCCCTCGCCGCGCCCGCCGCACCCGGGCCCGCGCCCCAGGCCGCCGCGCCCGCCACCCCCGAGCCGGCACCCGATCCCCCCGACCCCACGACCGCCGACCCCACGACCGCCGACCCCACGACCGCCGACCCCACGACCGCCGACCCCTGCGGCTGCGAGCGGAGAGCCGCGCGGTCCACCTTCCCGTTCGGGTTGAGCGGCAGCTCGGGCACCTCGAACCACAGGTCCGGCAGCAGGTGCTCCGGCAGCACCCGCGACACCCGCGCCCGCACCCCCGCCAGCGGCCCGGTCAGCACCAGGAACGCCTCCAGCCGCCGCGTGTCCGCCCGCTCCCCGGTCGCCACCACGGCCGCGTCCCGCACGTCCCGGTCGTCCCGCAGCGCCGCCTCCACCTCACCGGGCTCCACCCGGAACCCGCGCTTCTTCACCTGCCCGTCGATCCGACCCAAAAACTCCAACCCGTCCACGGTCTCCCGCACCAAGTCCCCCGTCGCGTACAGCCGCGCACCGGGCACCCACGGGTCCGGCACGAACCGCTCGGCCGTCAGCGCCGGGTCGCCCAGGTACCCGCGCGCCAGGCCGTCACCCCCGGCGTACAGCTGCCCGGGCGTCCCGAACGGCACCGGGTCGAGCGAGTCGTCCAGCACCCGCACGGTGGTCCGGTTCAGCGGCGTCCCGATCGGCACCGGCCCGTCCCCGCCGCGCACGTCGTGGAACGTGGTGAACGTCGTCATCTCGGTCGGCCCGTACCCGTTGACCAGCCGGCACCCCGGCACGGCCGCCAGGAACCGCCGCGCGTGCGCCGCCGACAGCACGTCGCCGCCGACCACGACCTGCCGCAGTCCGGCCAGCGCCGCCACGTCCTCGTCCACGATCAGGTGAAAAAGCCCGGTCGGGAAGAACGCCGTCGTCACGCCCTGCCCGCGCACCAGCCCGCCGATCTCGGCCACCGACGCCTTGCCGGGCGGCCCGACCACCAGCCGCCCGCCGTTGGCCAGCGCGCCCCAGATGTCGAACGTGGCGGCGTCGAACGACGGCGACGAGATGTGCAGCATGGTCTGACCCCGCAGCGTGACGCACCCGGGCGACCGCACCAGCCGCACGATCCCGCGGTGCGTCACCGCGACGCCCTTCGGCACCCCGGTCGACCCGGACGTGAACATCACGTACGCCAGCTCGTCGGCGGGCACGATCGGGCCGTCGAACCGGGCGGGCGCGCACCCGTCCACCAGCACCGCCGGCACGTCCAAAACCGACGCCAGCGACGCGTCGGTCACCACCACCGGCGCCCGCACCGCCGCCGCCATGCGCACCAGCCGCGCGGTCGGGTAGTCGGGGTCGAGCGGCACGTAGTGGCCGCCGACCTTGAGCACGGCCAGGGCGGCCACGACGAACTCGGCGGACCG
Source organism: Saccharothrix syringae (assembly GCF_009498035.1). NCBI lineage: Bacteria > Bacillati > Actinomycetota > Actinomycetes > Pseudonocardiales > Pseudonocardiaceae > Saccharothrix > Saccharothrix syringae. The sequence continues at coordinate 7,209,792 of NZ_CP034550.1, read as the reverse complement.
GGGCAGCAGCACGCACACCGGGCTGCCGGGCCGCACGCCGCGCGCCACCAGGGCGGCGGCCAGGCCGCCGGCGCGCCGGTCCAGCTCGGCGTAGGTCATCGACCCCGTCCCGGACACCACGGCGGTCCGGGACGGCGACGTGCGGGCGTGGGCGGCGACGAACTCGTGCACGGTGTTCATGTCACACCTCGTGAGGGGGCAGGTCGGTGACGACGTCGGACAGCAGGAACGCGAACCGGTCGCCGCCGAGCAGGTCGGCGCTCACCGCGGCGTGGTCGGGGGCGGACTGGTCCAGCTCGGGCCACAGCCCGGCCAGGCGCACCCGGGCCGCCGAGCAGGCGACGTCGGCGAGGTCCAGGGCGGCGGTGTCGCCGCGCTCGGCCAGCGCCGCCGCCCTGGCCAGCACCACGGCCATGGCGAGCAGGTCGTTGGCGATCTTCCCGAGCGTGATGACGACGTGCTCGCGCCGCAGCAGCTCGTCCCGGCCGTGCTCGCGGGTCAGCCGCGCGCACGCCGAGCCGAGCGCCTCCGCCTGCGCCAGCAGGTGCCGCAGGTGCCCGCGGCAGCGCGGCGACAGCGACACCTCGTCCACGTCGGGGAGGGACCCGGTGACCGGCGCGTCCGCGGCCTCGTAGTAGCAGGACACCAGCGCCGACTCGGCCGACCAGTAGTCGAGCAGGAAGTCCACGCCGCCCGCCACGCGCAACCCGCGCGCGTCGCGGTGGAACCGCTCCACCGGCAGCGGCACCGCCCCGCGCCTGGCCTTGCTGCGCGCGGTCTCCAACCCCTCGCCGCCCAGCAGCGACATGGTCCGCTCGACCGCCCGCCAGCACGCCAGCGACGTCGTGTTCTTGGCCGCGGTCAGGTCCGGCTCGGTGTTGGCGCGGTCCCGGGCCAGCAGGCCCCACTCCAGCACGCTCTCGATGGTGAACGCCTCGGCCGCGGTCTCCGCGACGATCCGCTGGACCTCCTCGTAGGAACCCAGCGGCCGGTCGTCCATGACGCGGCGGTTGACGAAGTCCTTCTGCCACACCAGGCACAGCTTCGCGATGGCCAGCGCGGGCGAGGAGATGACCAGCGTCCGGGCCAGCGTGGCCAGCCGGGCGATCTCCGGCGCGTACCGGGACTCGTCGGCCGACGACGGCAGCAGGTGCGTGGCGGGCACCCGGACGTCCTCCATCCGCAGCACGCCGATGGGCGTGCCCTTGAGCCCCATGAACTCGTGCGGGGTGACCTTGGTGAACCCGGGCGAGGTGGTGTCGACGAAGAAGTACCGGACCTGCGTGACGCCGTCCATTTCGACCGTCGCGGCGACGTCCACGATCCGCGCGAGGGGTCCGTTGCCGGTGAACACCTTCTCGCCGTTGAGCACGTAGGCGGTGCCGCCGTCGACCGGGACGGCCGTGGTGTGGCGGCGGTGGTTGGCCGCGCCGTTGGCCTCGGTGTCGGCGCTGCCGGACACGATGCCCTCGCGGACGTAGCGGGTGATCAGGTCCCGCAGCGGCCCCTCGGGGATGATCGGCAGGTACGAGCCGGACCCGAAGCCGTTGCCGACGGCCAGCGACCACGCCACGGCGGGCGACCAGCTCGCGGCCGCGGACACCACGCGCAGGGCGTTGAGCGGCGACAGCTCCAGGCCGCCGAGCGAGCGGTCCAGCAGCATCCGGTAGAAGCCGCCGTCCTGCATCGCCCCGGTCAGGCCGTCGGGCAGCTCGCCGGTGCGGTCGACCCGCTCGGGGTTGACCCGCGCGGTCAGCAGCTCGCGGATCGCGGCCACCGCCGCGTCGCCCGCCGCGCGGTCGGCCGGGTCCTGCTCCGGGAACGGGCGCAGCAGGTCCCAGCGCACCCGGCCGAGGAACAGCTCATCGAACAGGCCGCGCAAGGTCGGCGGCGAGGCTACGGAGGACGTCATGGTGCTGCTCCCGGAAGTAGAAGTGGCCGCCGGCGAACACCCGGCGGGCGAACGGGCCGGTGGTGTGCCGGTCCCAGGCGGACAGGTCGGCGGCGGCGACGGTGTCGTCCAGGCCGCCCAGGGCGGTGATCGCGCAGCTCAGGGGCTCGTGGCCGGGGAAGCGGTAGCCGGCGACCATCTCCAGGTCGGCGCGCAGCGGCCCGAGGACCACCTCCCGCCACTCGGGGTCGTCGCGGACCTCGGCGGGCAGCGGCCCGTAGCGCTGCTCCACGGCGGCCAGCAGCCCGGCCTCGTCGAGCCGGTGCGCGGTCGGGTCGCCCCGGTGCAGGTGGGGCGCCTCGTGCGCGGACACCAGCAGGTGGACCGGACCGCGGTCGCCCAGTGCCGCGGCGACCTCGTAGGCCACCAGCGAGCCCAGGCTGTGCCCGAAGAACGCGAACGGCCCCTCGAACGCCACCTCGGCCACGACGGCCTCCACCAGCGCGTCCAGCCGCGTCGGCGGCTCCTCGTCCAGGCGGGTGCCCCGGCCGGGGAGCTGGACGCCCCACACCTCGACGTCGGGCAGGTCGTCGGCCCAGCGCAGGAACTCGCCCGCCGAGCCGCCGCTGTGCGGGAAGCAGTACAGCCGCAGGGCGGCGCCCGGCCGCCGGTGGCGGCACAGCAGCCACTGGTCCATCACGCGGCCTCCCGCTCGTCGACCAGCCGCGCCAGCCCGGCCACGGTCGGCGCGCGGAACAGGTCCCGCACCCCGAGCCGCACGCCCAGCTCCGCCCGCACCACGGCCACCACGCGGGCGGCCAGCATCGAGTCGCCGCCCAGCGCCACGAAGTTGTCGTCCGGCCCGACCCGGCGCAGGCCGAGGATCGCGCCGAACGCCTCGGCCAGCACCCGCTCGGTCGGCGTCAGCACCACCTCGGCGGTCCCGACCACCTCGTCCTCGGCGACCTCGACGTCGAGCCGGAACCGCCGCCGCTGGAACGGGTAGGTCGGCAGGGGCACCTTCCCCGGCGCCGACCCCTCGTGCAGCGCGGCCCAGTCGACCGCCACGCCCGCCTGCCACAGCGCGCCCACGGCGCCCAGCAGCACGTGCGGGCCGGGCACGTCCTCGGCGGGGTGCGGCATGCTCGCCACCACGACCCGCCCGGGCGAGGACCGCTGCCGCGCCAGGCCGGAGAGGGTGCGCCCGGGGCCGACCTCCACCAGCGCGTGCCCGCCCGCGGCGGACAGCGCGTCCAGGGCGTCGGCGAACCGCACGGTCTCGCGCAGGTGCGCGCTCCAGAACGCCGGGTCGGTCGCCTCGTCGGCGCTGACGAACCGGCCCGTGCGGTCGGAGACCCACGGGACGGCGGGCGCGTGCAGCCGCACCCCGGCCACCCGCTTCTCGAACCCCTCCAGCACCGGCTGCACCAGCGACGAGTGCGCGGCCGTGCTGATCCGCAGCACCCGCCCGTCCACGCCGCGCGCGGCCAGCAGCTCGCGCAGGGCCGCCACCCCGGCCACCGGGCCCGCCACCACGCACTGCTCCGGCCCGTTCACCGCGGCCAGCGACAGCTCGCCGAGCAGCGGCACCACCTCGGCCTCCGGCAGCGGCACGGCCAGCATGGCGCCGGCCGGGATCGCGTCGAGCAGCCGCCCGCGCTCCAGCACCAGCGACAGGGCGTCCTCCACGGACAGCACGCCCGCGGTCGTGGCCGCCGCGTACGCGCCGAGGCTGTGCCCGACCACCGCGGTCGGCCGCACGCCCCACGAGACCAGCAGCCGCGCCAGCGCGTGCTCGACGGCGAACACGGCGGGCTGACCGGCGCTCATCGTCGCCAGGACCTGCGCGTCACCGTCGAACACCACCCGCCGCAGGTCCGCGCCCAGCTCCGGCAGCGCCAGGTCCGCGCACCGGTCGAACTCGGCGCGGAACACCGGCTCGTGCTCGTACAGCTCGCGCGCCATGCCCACGTGCTGGCCGCCCTGGCCGGGGAACAGGAACGCCACCTCCGGCGCGGTGCCCGGCACGGGCGCGCCGGTCAACCGGACCAGCGACCGCGCCGCGTCGTCCACAGCGGACGCAACGGTGAAACCGCGGTGCTCGAACGCCTTCCGCCCGGTCTGCAGGGTCCACGCGACGTCGTTCAGCGCCACCCCGCCGTCCTGGGCCGACCCGTCCAGCGCGGCGGCCAGCCGCCCACCCGCGGCGGCCAGCGCCTCGGGCCCGCGCGCCGACACCGGCAGCAGCTGGTAGGGGCGCCCGGCCGAGCGCACCGGCGGAGGCGCCTCCTCCAGCACCACGTGCGCGTTGGTGCCGCCGATGCCCAGCGAGTTCACCCCGGCCCGCCGCGGTCGGTCCGACCGGGGCCACGGCGTCGCCGCCGACGTCACGGTGAACGGGCTCGACCCCAGCTCCAGCAGCGGGTTGGGCGACTCGTAGTGCACCGTCCCGGGCACCAGCTCGCGGTCCAGCGCCAGCACGGCCTTGATGAACCCGATGACGCCCGCCGCCGCGTCGGTGTGCCCGATGTTGGTCTTCACCGAGCCGAGCAGGCAGAAACCGGTCTCGTCCACCTCGAACGCCTTGGTCAGCGCCCGCACCTCGATCGGGTCGCCGACCGGCGTGCCGGTGCCGTGCGCCTCGACGTAGCCGATGGTCCGCGGGTCCACCCCGGCCAGGTCCAGCGCGGCCCGCACCGCACCGGCCTGCCCGTCCACGCTCGGCGCGGTGAAGCCCACCTTGCCCGCGCCGTCGTTGTTCACCGCCGACCCGAGGACCACGGCGAAGATCCGGTCCCGGTCGGCCACCGCGTCGTCGAGCCGCTTGAGCGCCACGACCCCCGCGCCGTCACCGGCGACCGTGCCCCGCGCGGCGGCGTCGAACGCCCGGCAGTGCCCGTCCGGGGCGATGATCCCGTCCTCGACCGGCTCGTCGGGGAACGGCACGTGCAGGGTGATGCCGCCGGCCAGGGCCAGGTCGCACTCGCCCGCCAGCAGGGCCTGCGCCGCGGTGTGGATCGCCACCAGCGAGGTGGAGCACGCGGTCTGCACGGTCACCGCGGGCCCGGTCAGCCCGAGCTTGTAGGACACCCGCGAGGTCAGGAAGTCCACCCCGGAGGCCATCCGGAACTGCAGCTCCGAGGTGTTGGGGAACCGCGACCGGTGCCGGCGCAGCACCTCGGCGTGGCCGGTGTCGCCGCTGCCGCCGTACACGCCGATCGCGCCCGGGTAGGTCGACGGGTCGCACCCGGCGTGCTCCAGCGCCTCCCACGCGCACTCCAGGAACACCCGGTGCTGCGGGTCGAGCAGCAGCGCCTCGCTGGGCGCGTAGCCGAAGAACCCGGCGTCGAACCGGTCGCCGCCCGAGGGCGACCGCTCGGCCGACTCGGCGCCGCCCACCAGGTTCCGCCAGAACCCGGCCAGGTCCGGCGCGCCCGGGAACCGCCCCGCCATGCCGATCACGGCCAGGTGCGGGCTCTCCTCCTCGTTCACAGCGCCCCCTGCAGCTCTTCGGTGGTGTTGGACCTCAGCGCCCGCACGGGCGAGAACAGCGGCGCCAGCACCGACGCCGCGCACACGGCGGCGGCCAGCCACAGCACCGCCCGGATGCCCAGCGGCGCGACCAGGAGGCCGCCGATCGCCGCGCCCAGCGGCAGCGTGCCCCACTCGATGAAGCGCAGCGTGGCGTTCATCCGGCCCATCAGGCGTTCCGGCGTCGCCAACTGCCGCAGCGTCACGGACACCACGTTGTAGACGACGACGCCCAGGTAGACCACGAACAGGCCGAGGGCGAACCCGACCGCGCCACCGGCCAGCGGCAGGACGGCCGCGCCCGCGGTGAACACGACGATGGACCCGATCAGCAGCGGCCCGGACGGCACGCGCCCGCTCAGCGGCCCGCTGACCAGCGCGCCGAGCAGGCCGCCCGCGTTGCCGACGGCCAGCACGACGCCGATGGCCGTGGCGCCCAGGTGCAGCTCGTCGGCCGCGTACACGACCTGGAGCGCCAGCACGGCGGCGAACGCGAAGTTCGCCGCGGCGTCGGCGATGGCCAGCGGCCTCAGCAGCGGGTGCCGCACCACGAACCGCACGCCCTCGCCGATCTCCCTGCCCAGCGACTGCCGCTCGGCCGGCGGCGTGGTGGTGTCCCGGCCCTTGACGAACAGCAGCACCGCGAACGACGCCACGTAGCTGAGCGCGTCCACCAGGATCGCCACCGGCGCGCTCACCACCTGCACCAGCGCACCGCCGCCGCTCGGCCCGGCGAGCTGCGCGAACGAGCGGGAGCCCTCCAGCTTGGCGTTGCCGTCGGCCAACTGCTCGTCGTCGAGCAGCGCGGGCAGGTAGGACATCTGCGCCACGTCGAAGAACAGCGTGCCCAGGCCGACCGCGAACGCCACCGCGAACAGCAGCGGCAGGGTGAGCAGGTCCAGCGCGTACGCCACGGGCACCACGCCCAGCGCGACCGCGCGCGCCGCGTCCGACACCAGCAGCACGGTCCGCTTGGGCAGCCGCTCCACCCAGGCGCCCGCGGGCAGGCCGAACAGCAGGATCGGCACGTACTCGGCCGCGGCCAGCAGGCTGACCTGGGCCGCCGACGCGTCCAGCAGCAGCAGCGCGGCCAGCGGCAGCGCGAGCAGCGTCACCTGGGTGCCGAGCAGGCTGAACGTCTGGGCGTACCAGAGGTTCCGGAACGCCGGCACGCGCATCACGCTCACGCCGACCCCCGCAGGCCCGATTCCCGCAGGCTCAGGGGGCGCAGGTCCGTCCACACCTCGCGGATGTGCGCCAGGCACGCCGCCTTCGACCCGGTCGTGCCGTCACCGCTCCAGCCGGGCGGCAGCGGGCGGTCCACCGGCCAGATCGAGTACTGCTCCTCGGCGTTGCGCACCACCGCGTAGCGGCGGTCGTCGTCGTCTTCGAACACGGGGTCTTCCTTCACCGTCGACGGGGTCGGCGCGGGCGCGGTCGTGCGACCCGCGGGGAGGTGGTCGCCGCGCCGCCGGACAGGTGGCGGGCCAGCGCGGCGATGGTCGGGTACTCGTAGAGGGCCACCACGGGCAGCGCGCGGCCCAGCCGGTCGCGCACCGCCCGGTGCACGGCCGCGAGCGTGAGCGAACTGCCGCCCAGCTCGAAGAAGTTGTCGTGGACGCCGACGCGGTCCAGGCCCAGCGCCTCCCGCCACAGCGCGGCCAGCTCGCGCTCCAGGTCGGTGCTCGCGGCGGCCGTGCCCGCGGTCCTGGTCGTCGGCACGGGCAGCGCCTTCTCGTCGACCTTGCCGTTGGCGTTGAGCGGGATCGCGTCCACCGCCACGAACGCGCCGGGCACCAGGTGCACGGGCAGCCGCGCGGCCAGGTGGTCGCGGACGTCGTCGGGCACGGCGGGCACCAGGTAGGCCACCAGGCGCTCGTCCCGCGCCACGACCACCGCGTCGCGCACGTCGGGGTGCGCCGACAGCGCGGCCTCGACGTGCCCCGGCTCGATCCGGTAGCCGCGCACCTTGAGCTGCTTGTCCAGGCGCCCCAGCACCTCCAGTTGCCCGTCGGCGCGCCACCGCGCCCGGTCGCCGGTGCGGTGCAGGCGGGCGCCCGGCGCGAACGGGTGCGGCACGAACCGGTCCGCGGTCAGGTCGGCCCGGCCGAGGTAGCCGCGCGCCAGGCAGTCGCCGCCCAGGTAGAGCTGACCGGGCACGCCCACCGGCACCGGCTCCAGCTCGCGGTCCAGCACGTACGCGGTGACGCCCGCCAGCGGCACGCCCACCGGCACGGTGTCGCCGACCGGCCCGTCCAGCGGCACGATGGTGGCGTTGATCGTGCTCTCGGTCAGGCCGTAGATGTTGATCACCGGCACGCCGACCTCGGCCTGCCAGCGGTGCAGGGTGTCCCGGTCCACCGGCTCCGCGCCGATCGACACCAGCCGCAGCGCGGGGCCGGGGTGCGCGCCGCGCGCCCACGCCGCGTTCGCCCACTGCCGCCAGTTGCTGGAGGTCAGGATGGTGAACGTGATGCGGCGGTCGCGCATCAGGTCGACCAGGCCGTCCGGCCCGGGCGGCGGGTCCGGCGCGAGCACGACGCAGCCGCCGGCCGTCCACGTGGTGTAGAGCTCCTCGGCGGCGATGTCGAAGCCGATGTTGGCGAACTGGAGCACGCGGTCGGCGGGCGTCAGGTCGTACTCGCCGACCATGGTGCGGGCGACGTTGGCCAGCGCCCGGTGCGTGACCGCGACGCCCTTGGGCTCCCCGGTCGAGCCGGACGTGTAGAGCACGTAGGCCAGCTGGTCGGGGTGCACGCGCGGCAGCTCGCCGTCGTCGAGGCCCCGGCCGGGCGGGATCACCTCGACGCCGGTGAGCCGGTGCGCCAGCTCGTCGGCGGCGACCACGCGGGTGGCGCCGGCGGCGTCGAGCACGCGGGCCAGGTAGGCGGGCGGGTGCGTCGGGCTCAGCGGCAGGTAGGCGCCGCCGGACTTGAGGACGGCCAGCAGCGCGACGATCAGGTCGGTGCCGCGCGGCACGAGCACGCCGACGACCTCGTCGGGCCGGGCGGCGACGGCCCGCGCCAGCCGGGTGGACCGCTCGTCCAGCTCCCGGTAGGTCAGCGCGCCCCCGTCGCCGTCCAGGGCGGGCGCGTCGGGGGTGCGGCGGGCGGAGGCGCCGAACAGCTCGTGCACCAGCAGGTCCGGCGGCGCGGCGGGCGCGGTCTCGTGCCAGGTGCCCAGGATCGTGGTCAGCTCGTCGTCGTCGAGCAGCGGCAGGTGCCGGATCGGGGTCTCGGGGTTCGCCGTGCCGGCCAGGAGCAGCCGCGCGAACCGGTCGCCGATGCGCTCGGCCGTGCCGGGGTCGAACAGCTCGGTGCTGTAGGTCAGCACGCCGACCGGGCCGTCCGCGCCGCCCTGCACGGTCAGGTCCAGGTCGAACTTGGCCGTGGTCGGCGCGGGCGTGCGCAGCTCGGCGGTCAGCCCGGGGAAGCGGGGGCGGACCAGGGGCGCGAGGTCGGCGCTGAAGATGTTCTGCACCAGCGGGGTGTGGCTCGGCGCCCGGTCCGGGCCGACCAGCGCCACGATCCGGTCGAACGGCACGCCCTGGTGGGTCACCGCGTCCAGCACGGCACCGCGCACCCGGCCCAGCAGCTCGCCGAACGCCGGGTTGCCCGACAGGTCGACGCGGACCGGCACGGTGTCGACGAACAGGCCGACCACCCCGTCGAACTCGGGCCCCGGCCGGTCCGAGACGGGCGTGCCGACCAGCACCTCGTCCACGTCCGCGAGCCGGCCCAGCAGCACCGCCCAGGCGGTCATCAGCAGCATGAACGGGCTGACCCGGTGGGCCGAGCAGAACGCGGTCAGCTCGCCGGGCACGTCGAACAGGTGCGTCGCGCCCGCCACGCCGCGCACCGCCGGCCGCGGCCGGTCCGAGGGCAGGGAGAGCACGTCCGGCGCGCCGCGCAGGTGCTCCACCCACCACGCGGACAGCTCGGGGTCCTCGGCCCGCGCCCGCTGCCGCACCGCGTAGTCGGCGTACTGGGCGGGCGGCGCCCCGGGCTCCTCGCCCGCGTAGAGCAGGGCCAGCTCGTCGAACACGACGTTGAGCGACCGCCCGTCGGACACGATGTGGTGCGCGGCCACGCCGAGCAGGTGGTCCCCGTCGTCGAGCGCGACCAGGAGCGCGCGGAACAGCGGCCCCTCCGCCAGGTCGAACGGCCGCTCCGCCCACGCGTCCACCAGCTCGCACGCCCGGTCGAACCGCTCCGCCGCGGGCACCCGCGCGAGGTCGAGCACCGGCAGCTCCACCGGCGCCGGCTCCGCGACCACCGGCACCGGCTCGCCACCGGCCGCGGGGAACGCCGTGCGCAGCACCTCGTGCCGCGCGACCAGCCGGTCGAACGCCCGCCGCAGGGCGGCGCGGTCCAGCGGCCCGGTCAGCCGGACCGAGCAGAACACGTTGTACAGGGAGCTGCCCGGGTGCAGTTCGTCGAGCAGCCACAGCCCCCGCTGCGCCGACGTCAGCGGGGTGGTGGTGCGGGGTTGCGCGCTCACTCGATGGGTTCCTTCCGCTCTGCGTGACCACAGAGTCGGCGTCCTGGCCCGAACGGGTAATCCGGGCGTTCCCGGAACGAGCCGCTTGCGAGGGGGTCCGCCGGTCTGCTAACGCGCCGGGGTGCAGTGGGTAGTTGTGCCCATTCCGGTATTCGACCCCCCGGATCGAAGGTTGACCGGCCGAAGTTCCCGGTGGCTGTCCAGCGGCTCATCGGGTGAACCTCTTGGGGGAGAGAAAGTGACTGGACTGACCGTGCAGGGGCCGGTGGCCCGCGGCCGGGACCCGAGGCGCGTGGACGTGCCGGTCGGCGGCACGCGCACGTTCGGCACCTGCGCCTGCGGGTCGTGCGACTGGGACCTGCCGATCGCGGGCGAGCCGGACTTCCGGGGCGCGCTCGTCGCGGACGGCGCGGTGTGGTGGGTGGTCAACCTGTCCGACCGCGAGCCGCTGTTCGTGGCGTCGGTGGACCACCCGGGCGAGGCCACCGCGGTGCGGCCGGGGGAGCGGCTGCCGTTCGGGTTCGACATGGCGATCGTGACGCCGTCGCGGGGCCCGGCGACGGTGTCGGTGACGGTGTTCGCGTCGGTGCCGGAGGCCCCGGTGCCGCTGCGGCCGCGCTGCCCGGCCGTCCACCCGGGCGTGCCCGCCCTGGACCCGGACGCCCGCTACTACGCCGTGCTGGAGGCGCTGTGCGAGCCGGGCGGCGTGCTCGCGCCCACCTCCGCCGACATCGCCGGGCGGCTGGGCCTGAGCCCGCGCGCCGTGGACGCCCACATCGACTACCTGGTGCGCAAGCTCGACCTGCCCGAACCCGCCACCCGCCGGCACGGCTGGAAGCGGATGGCCCTGATCGCCCACGTCCGCCGCAGCGGCGTGATGCCCCTGGCGAGGACCGCGTGACGCACCCCGCGACCCACCCCGTGACGCATCCCGTGACCCATTTTGTGCCCCACCCCGGCATCCACACCGCCTTCGCCGAGCGCGTCCGGGAGCAGCCCGGCGCCGTCGCCCTGGTCCACGCCGGTGGGCGCCTGACCTACGCCGAGCTGGACGAGCTGTCCTCGGCGATCGCCGGGGAGCTGGCCGCGTCGGGCGTCGGCCCCGGCAACGTCGTCCCGGTGGTCGTCCCCGTGTCGGCCCGGCTGGTCGCCACGGTGCTGGCGGTGCTCAAGCGCGGCGCCGCCTACGCCGCCCTCGACCCGTCGTGGCCCGCGGAGCGCCTGCGCCGCATCGACTCGCTGCTGCCCGGCCAGGTGGCCGTGGTGGAGGCGGACGTGGACGCGTTCCCGCGCCGCGCCGGCGGTGCCTGGCGGCCACCCGCCATCACCGCCCCGGGCGCCGCGATGGTGTTCTTCACCTCCGGCAGCACCGGCGAGCCCAAGGCCGTCGTGTCGCCGCACGGCGCCACCACCCGGCTGTTCGACGGCTGCACCTTCGCCACCTTCGACCGCACCACCGTGGTGGCCCAGGTCTCGGCGGTGCCGTGGGACGCGTTCGCCCTGGAGCTGTGGGGGCCGCTGGTCACCGGCGGCACGTGCGCCCTGGTCGAGGACCGGCCGCTGATGCCGTCGTCCCTGCGGGCGCTGGTCGCCGGCGCGGGCGTGAACACCATGTTCCTGACCACGTCCCTGTTCCACCTGGTCGTGGAGGAGGACGTGGCCGCGTTCGCCGGCCTGCGGACCCTGATGGTCGGCGGGGAGAAGCTGTCCGCGCGGCACGCGGGGCGCTTCCTGGCCGCGCACCCGGACGTGCGGCTGGTCAACGCCTACGGGCCGGTCGAGAGCACCGTGTTCGCCCTCACCCACGACGTGCGCCCCCCGGACGCCGCGGGCGAGGTGCCCCTCGGGCGGCCCGTGCCCCGGACGTCCGTGCACGTGGTGGCGGGCGACCGGGAGTGCGCGCCCGGCGAGGTCGGCGAACTGGTCGTCGCCGGCGACGGCCTGGCCCTGGGCTACCTCGGCGACCCGGTGCTGACCGCGGCGAAGTTCACCACCCTCCGCCTCGGCGGCCGGGAGACCCGCGCCTACCGGACCGGCGACCTCGGCGTGGTGGACGGGGCCGGCGTGTTCCACTTCCGCGGCCGCGGCGACCGCCAGGTCAAGGTCCGCGGCCACCGGCTGGAGCCCGCGGGCGTCGAGCACGTCGCCAACGCCGTGCCGGGCGTGCGGCGGGCCGTGGTCGTGCCGGTGACCGATGACTTGGGGACGTGCCGGGCGCTGGCGCTGTTCTTCACCTCCGACGCGCTCGACGCCCCGGCGCTGCGCGACGAGCTGAGGCGGGGGCTGCCGGCCTACTCCGTGCCCGACCACGTGGTCGCGGTCGAGGCGTTCCCGCTGTCGGCCAACGGGAAGGTCGACACCCGGGCGCTGCTGGCGCTGCTGCCCCCCGAGTCGACGCCGGCCGGGTCCTCCGACGACGACGTGCTGGCCGAGTGCGCCGCGCTGATCGGCTCCGCCGACCCGTCCCGGTCGTTCTTCGACCAGGGCGGCACGTCCCTGGCGGCCGTGCGGCTGTGCACCAGGCTCGGGGCCCGTCACGGACGCCCGGTGCCGGTGTCGCGGCTGATGACCTCGCCCACCCTGGCCGACTTCCGCGCGTGGCTGTCTACCTCGTTCGCCGGGGTGCAGGTCGGGCAGCCGCACCTGACCCCGATGCAGCACTCGTTCCTGGTGCGGCACCAGGTCGCCGGCGGCGCGGACGTCGAGAACCACTGCCCCCTGCGGTGGACCATCACGGGCCCGCTCGACCCGGACGCCCTCGCCGCGGCCGTGCAGGACGTCCACCGCCGCCACGGCTACCTGCACGCCGCGTACACCGACGACGACCTGCCCCTGGCCCGGCCGGGCGACCTGCCGGCGGCGTTCGCGCTGGTGACGACGGGGCCGGACGCCGCTCCGGCCGAGCCGCTGCGCTCCGCCCTGGCCGAGCCGCTGGACCTGGAGGCGGGCGCACCGTGGCGCGCGGTCCTGGTCCGCACGCCCGGGGCCTGGCACTTCGGCCTCACCGCGCACCACATCGCGTTCGACGGCTGGTCGCGGCACCGGATCGCGGAGGACCTGTCGGTGGCGTACCGGGCCCGGGCCGCCAGCGGGGAACCGCGCTGGGAGGTGGCCGTGCCGAGCCCGGCCGAGACCCACCGGGCGCTGACCGAGCTGGCGTCGGCGGCGGACGTGGAGGCGCAGCGGGCGTTCTGGGGTGCGGAGGTGGCCGACCTGCCGACGCCGGTGTTCCCGGCCGGTGGCGCGGGGGAGGTGGTGGTGGAGCACCCGGTCGACCCGGCGGTCGTCGACGCCGTCGCCCGCGACCGCGGGGTCGGTAGGTCGGCGGTGCTGGTGGAGGCCGTGGCCGAGGCGTTGGCGGTCGCGGTCGGGTGGGACGACTTCGGCGTCGGGGTGCCGGTGACCAGGCGCGGGACGGAGGCGTTGGAGCTGCCGGTGGGCTGTTTGATCGACATGGTGTGCGTGCGCGTCGGTGGGCGCCCGGCCGGTGAGGCCGTGACCCGGGCCCTGGCGCACGCCGACCTGCCGTACGCCGAGGTGGCGCGGCTGCGCCGGTCGCGTGACCCGCTGTACCGGGTGATCGCGGCGGTGCAGGACTCGCCGGAACCACGCCTGGAGCTGCCCGGCTGCGAGGTGACGTGGCACGACGAGCCCACGGCGCCGTTGGCGGAGTTGCAGGTCGAGCTGATCGCGCCGGTCGGGGGTGCCGCGAAGTTGCGCGTGACCCGTGATCCGGGGCGGGTCGATGCGGCGGTGATGGCGGTGGTGGGCGAGCGGGTGTTGAAGGCGCTGGGCGGTTGAGGGGTTTCCCGGCCGGGCTGGTTCGCACCGCCCGGCCGGGTTCACCCCACCTGCAACCCATCCCACCCACAGCCCACGCCACCCACAGCCCACGCCACCCACCTGCCCCGCTCTGCCTCCGCCTCAGTCCGCGCCGCCGCCTCGCCCGGCTCGCGCCCCGCCCCGCCCCGTCCGCGCCTCGCCCCGCCCGGCCCGCACCCCGCCGCGCCGCACCCGCCGTCCCGCGCCACCCCGTCCCACCGCACCGCACCGCCCCGCCACCGCCCCGCCCCGCCACCGCCCCACCCGCACCCCGCCCCGCCTGCGTCCGGCGCCGCCGGACGTCGGCACCTACGCCGCCAACTTCGCGCTCCCCCTCATCGCTGCGGCCTTCGTGTCGGTCAGCGCCGCGCTGCGCGGCGGCTGGTGCTGCTATACGCGCGGGGAAGCGTGGTGGTCACCGTTTCAACGCGCTCCTGCCCACCCACCTCCTGGTCGGACTCGGCGCGGACCTGGGCGCGTTCGGCGTCGTCGACGCGCCGGCAGCCTGGGTTTCCCCGCCGCCGCTGCGGGTTACCGAATCGCCGCCGGTTGTCACCCCGATGCGCGCATCGCCCTGGTGTGCAGCGCGTTGGTGGTCGCGCAGGGTGGCGGTGCCGTCGGCCGTGCTCGGCGCGATTCCGAACGAACCTCGGAAATCACCGCCCGGACGCAAGATCACACGTGTGGATTGTTGAGCGCGACTCACAGTAGATTTCGGTGCCGTTCCTCACCGCATCGTGGCGGTTATTCACTCGCATGGCATATCGCATCCCGCCATCCACGGTCCTCTTTTGAGTGACTTCACACGGCTAAACGGCGCTGCTAGCGTCGAATCCGTTGCACTCCGGAATGAGCGCCGCGCATTCAATGTTCGCGGCGCCCATTCCGCTGCGGCCACCGGTGTTCGGTGAAATCCCTCGCAGACGTGGATTGGGCGGTGCTCGTGACCCTTGCACAACCGGTGGAGTCGACCCCCGGCGCACACGGCGCCAGGCCGACCCCCGGTCTCGCCGCCACACGCACCGCCGCCGCCACACGCACCGCCGCCGCCACACGCATCCCCGCCACCGCACGCACCGGCTTCACCGCGCGTACCGCCGCTGTCGCGCGTACCGCCGCCACTGCGCGCATCCCCGCCGCCGTCGAGCGCATCCCCGCCGCCGTGTCCGGCCCGCCCGCCCCGGACGTGCTCGGCGACATCGGGACCACTCGCTGAAACAACCGCCCCGGGCAGGCGCACCCACCGCCACCCGGACGAACAACCCGAAGGAGAACCCCACATGACCACCACCGCGGCATCCCCCGTCCTGCGCACCGACTACCAGCGGTCCATCGCGGACTACTGGAACAAGGAGCAGGACCCGGTGAACATCAAGCTGGGCGAGGTCGACGGGATCTACCACCACCACTACGGGCTCGGCGCGTACGACGAGTCGGTCCTGTCCGGTCCCGAGGAGACCCGCGACGCGCGCGTGATCGCCGAGCTGCACCGGCTGGAGAGCGCGCAGGCCGACGTGCTGCTGGACCACCTCGGCCCGATCCGGCCGGAGGACCGGCTGCTCGACGGCGGTTCCGGCCGGGGCGGCACCAGCCTGATGGCCAACCGCCGGTTCGGGTGCCGGGTGGACGGCGTGACGATCTCGCAGAAGCAGGTCGACTTCGCCAACGCCCAGGCCGCGCGGTGGGGCGTGGCGGACAAGGTGCGGTTCCACTTCAGGAACATGCTCGACACGGGCTTCGAGGCCGGCGACTTCTCCGCGGTCTGGACCAACGAGACGACCATGTACGTCGACCTGTTCGAGCTGTTCGGCGAGTTCTCCCGCCTCTTGCGCCACGGCGGCCGGTACGTGTGCATCACCGGCTGCTACAACGACGTGACCGGTGGGCGGTCCAAGGCCGTGAGCCAGATCGACGAGCGGTACACGTGCAGCGTCCACGCGCGCAGCCAGTACTTCAAGGCGCTCACCGCCAACAACCTCGTGCCGATCGAGGTGGTCGACCTGACGCCGCAGACCATCCCGTACTGGGAGCTGCGCGAGCAGTCGTCGGTGGCGACGGGGGTGGAGAAGTCGTTCCTGACGGCGTACCGGGAGGGCAGCTTCCACTACCTGATGATCGTCGCGGACCGAGTGCGATGACCACCGCCGGGGCGATTCCGAACGGGCTGTCCGGGGCGGCCGGGTTGTTGGCGGCCGGGCTGGCGTCGGCCGGCGAGGCTCCGGCCGGCCAGGTCCCGGCCGGCCAGGTTCCGGCCGGCCAGGTCCCGGCGGCGTGGGCTCCGGTGGATCAGGCTCCGGTGGCCGAGGTCTCGACGGGTGAGGTTTCGGTGGTGCGGGCTCCGGTGGGTGAGGCTCCGGTGGGCCAGGACTTGGCCAACCTCGGTCTGACCGGGCTGGGCACCTCCGCCGCCCGGCTGGCGACCCGGTTCGCGGCCGGGCTCGCCGAGGCCGCCGCGACGACCGCAGGGGCGACCACGGGGGCGACCGCCACCCCGACCCCCACACCGATCCCCACCCCGACCGCCGCACCAACCCCCCTCCCGATCCCCGACACCACCCCCACCGCCAGCCCCGGCTACGTGGAGCGGGAGTGGGGTGACGGTACGGCGTCCCCGGTCTACGTCCCCGTGGTCGAGCGGATCGACGACGCGCTGGCCGACGAGGTCGACGACCGGCTGGTCCGGTGGGGCGAGGAGTGCGGCTTCCGGGGCGACGAGCTCGACCAGCTCCGCAAGGCCGGGTTCGGGCGCCTGGCGATGCTGACCCACACCGACACCGCCGACCCGGAGCAACTGCTGCTCGCGGCGAAGCTCAACGCCGCGTGGTGGGCCGCCGACGACCTGTACGCCGACAACACCGACATGGGCGCCACCCCCGCCGAACTGCCACCGCGTCTCGCGCTGGCGATGGCGGCGATGGACCCGGTCGCACCCGCCGGCGAGTTCGACGAGCCGCTGGAGGAGGCGGTGCGCTCCGAACCGGTGCTGATCGCGCTGCGGTCGGCCGTCGAGCACCTGGAGCGCGCCGGGACACCGGCCCAGGTGCAGCGGATCTGCTACTCGACGTTCGCCATGTTCGTCAGCTGGAACACCTACGCGGCGTGGCGGTACACCGGCGAGTACCCGCCCGCCTGGAAGTACCTCGCCACCCGGCAGCACGACACCTTCGCCACCTCGATGACGCTGATCGACCCGGTCGGCGGCTACGAGGTGCCCGCCAACCTGTACTACGACCCCCGGGTGCGGCGCGCCCTCACCCAGGCCGGGACCGCGTCGGTGCTGATCAACGACCTGCTGTCGGTGGCGAAGGACGCGGCGGACGAGAACCCCGTGTGCAACATGGTCCTGCAGATCGCGGCGGACCGGAACTGCTCGGTCGAGGAGGCGACCGAGGCGACCGTGGCCCTGCACAACAAGTTCGTCCACGACTTCGAGGAGCTGCACGAGAGCCTGAGCGTCGTGCCGTCACCGGAACTCCAGCGGTTCCTGCGCGGCCTGCGCGCCTGGATGGGGGGCGGTTTCGAGTGGCACAACACCAACCCGCGCTACCGGACCGCGCCCTGAACCCGGACGGGCGAGCCCGACGAGCCCCGGCGGAGCGGCTGATCACCGCCGGCTCCGGCAAGGTGGGCTGACCCGCCCTGGCAAGGCCGCCGCTCCCGAACCCACCGGGGGACGGCGGCCTCTACCGGGTCCTTGCGCGGCCTCACCGCGAACCCGGCCCCGGCCACTCGCCATCGACTTCGCCCCGACCGCGACGAGCCACCCGCCCCCCGGCCTTGTCCTACGACGGCACCGCGGCACCCCGCCGTGCCCGGACCAGCGGCGCGATCCCACCGGCGGCGGCCTGCGCCCGGTGCAAGGCCAGTTCGGCGGTGGGCCCTTCGGCGAGCACGATGCCGGTGCACGAGCGCTGGTCGGCCAGGTGCTCCAGGACATCACCCGGCGAGGCGGTCGGGTACCACTGCGCGTTCCCCGGCAGCGCGGGCAACCGCTCCAACCCCGACCACCCCTCCAGCACCCCGGCCTCGCGCGGGTAGAGCAGCACGAACCCGGTGGCCGGCCCACCGCCCACCGGCGCGGTCAGCAACTCGGGCTCGACATCCAGGGCCACCTGCACCATCGACGTGTAGACGTTGGTGCCCAGCGCCCGGCACAGGGCCTCGCCGACGAGGGCACCGCCGATGCGCGCGTTGACCTCGACCACCTCGGGACCGTCGGCCGTGAGCACGAACTCGGTGTGCGCGAAGCCGCGCTCGTGCCCGGCCGCCTCCAGCACCCGGCCGATCCACCGCCCCAGCTCGGCCGACTCGTCCCCGGGGAAGGCGACCGGGAACGCGGCGGCCTCCTCCCGGCGCACCGGTTCCGGCGAGACGACCCGGCTGAGCACGCCCAGCAGCCGCGTCCGCCCCCGCCAGGTGACGGTCTCGGCGCTGTAGAGGGGCCCTTCGAAGTACGGTTCGGCGGTCAGGCGCCCCTTCAACGGCGTGCCGGCGGCCTCCGCCAGGGCCGCGTCGCGCTCGGCGGCGGTGCGGCACAGCCACACTCCCCGCGACGAGGTGCCCGCCGAGTCCTTGAGCACCAGCGGGAACACCGCCGCGCCCGCCGGGTCCAGCGGACCGCTGCGGCTCAGGCCGTGCGCGTGCAGGCGGGCCCGGACGGCGGCCTTGTCGCGCAGGGTGCGGACCGCCTCGGGCCGGGGACCGGGCAGGCCGAGGCGGTGGGCCAGCTCGGCGCCCGGCAGGGCCCAGGTGTCGGTGGAGCTGATCAGCCCGGCCACGTCGGGCAGGGAGCGCAGCACCCGCTCGCACGCCGCGACGTCGGTGGTGTCGACGTCCACCACCCGCACCCGGTCGCCGCAAGCGCCCAGCTCGTGCCGGTAGGTGGTGCGGTCGCCGGTGAGCAGGACGAGGTCGTGCCCGGCGGCGCGGGCGGCGTCGGCGAGGCGGCCGAGCCCGAAGGTGAGGGCTTCCAGCAGGGCGACGGTCACGGTGCGGGTGTCCTTTCGGGCGAGGGCGGTCCGCACCACTGGTCGGACGGCGGACCGCCCCGGTTCCCGGGACCGCGGCAACCGGTTTCCGCCTCGGGCACCGCACCGCTTCCCGGGACCGCGGTAATCGATCTCCGCGCCGGGCACCGCACCGCTAAGTTCGCACCGGAAATTCGAGGGGGTGTGGATGCGGATCGGGATCCTGGGGCCGGTCGAGCTGGGCGAGGAGGGCCGGCCGGTGCCGGTGGCCGGACCGCAGTTGCGCTGCGTCCTGGCGGTGCTGGCGTCCGAGGCCGGCCGTGCCGTGCCGCTGCCGCGGCTGGTCGAGGCGCTGTGGGAGGTGCCGCCACCCGCCGCCCGGGGCACCGTCCAGGTCTACGCGTCCCGGTTGCGCAAGCTGCTCAGCGGCTCCGGCATCGCGCTGGTCAGCGCGGGCGGCGGGTACCGGTTGGACGTCGACCCGGCCGACGTCGACGTGCACCGGTTCCGGGACGCGGTCCGGCGGGCGCGGGAGGCTCCGGACGTCGCGCTGCGGCGGCAGTTGCTGGCGGGCGCCCTGGCCGAGTGGCGCGGGCCGGCGTTCGCGGACGCCGCCGGCGGGCCGTTGCGCGACCGGGTGGTCGTCGCGCTGGCCGAGGA
Organism: Saccharothrix syringae; assembly: GCF_009498035.1. Lineage (NCBI taxonomy): Bacteria > Bacillati > Actinomycetota > Actinomycetes > Pseudonocardiales > Pseudonocardiaceae > Saccharothrix > Saccharothrix syringae. Next base: position 7,190,421 of record NZ_CP034550.1, on the reverse strand, counting down.
GCGGCTGGCGGCCCTGGAGGAGCGGCTGGAGGCCGACCTGGAGCTGGGGCGGCACCACGACGTGGTGGGCGAGCTGGCCGCGCTGGCGGCTGAGCACCCCGGGCGGGAGCGGTTGACCGCCGCGCTGATGCTCGCGCTGCACCGGTGCGGGCGGCGGGTGGAGGCGCTGGAGGTCTACCGGCGGCTGCGGGCGCTGCTGGTGGAGCGGGCCGGGGTGGAGCCGGGGCCCCGGCTGCGGCACCTGCACCAGGTGATCCTGGCCGACGACGGCACCGCGGCGCCCGCGGCGCGGGAGGTGCCCCGCCAGTTACCCGCGCCCGTCCGGGACCTCACCGCGCGGGACGGCCACCTGGCCGCGCTGGACGGCCTGCTCGCCGCCTCGGGCGGGCAACCGCTGGTGGTGGCCCTGGTCGGGACGCCGGGGGTGGGCAAGACGGCGCTGGCGCTGGGCTGGGCGCACCGGGTGGCGGCGCGGTTCCCGGACGGGCAGCTCCACGCCGACCTGCGCGGGCACGGGCCGGACGAGCCGGTGGCGCCCGAGGTCGTGCTGGGCGGGTTCCTGCGGGCGTTGGGCGTGCACCCCGGGCAGGTGCCGGAGACCGGGGCGGAGCGGTCGGCGCTGTGCCGGTCGCTGCTGTCGGGCCGCCGGGTGCTGGTGGTGCTGGACGACGCGCGGTCGGCCGAGCAGGTGCGGCCCCTGCTGCCGGGCACGGCGGGCTGCGCGGTGGTGGTGACCAGCCGGGTCGAGCTGGCCGGGCTGGCGACGCGGGACAGCGCGCACCTGGTCACGGTGGGCCCGCTGGCGGCCGACGACGGGCTGGCGCTGCTGCGGCGCGTGGTGGGCGCGCGGGTCGACGCCGAGCCGGTCGCGGCGGCGCGGCTGGTCGGGCTGTGCGCGGGGCTGCCGCTGGCGCTGCGGGTGGTGGCGCACCGGGCGCTGCGGCGGCCGTCGGTGCCGCTGGCCGCGCTGGCCGACCAACTCGCCGACCGGGCGCGGCGCATGGACCTGCTGTCGCCGCCCGACGACCCGACCGCGGCGGTGCGCGGGGTGTTCTCGTGGTCCTACCGGGCGCTCCCGCCGGCCGCGGCGGCGTTGTTCCGCGCCCTCGCCGTCCTGCCCGGGACCGACTTCGGTGCTGGCGCGGCGGCCGCGGCCGCCGACGACCCGGATGTCGCCGGTGCGCTGGAAGTGCTCGTCGCGGGCCACCTGGTGGAGGAGACCGCGCTGGACCGGTACCGGCTGCACGACCTGCTGCGCGCCTACGCCGCCGAGCTGGCCGGGCAGAGCGGGCCGGCCGGGCAGACCGGCCCGGCTGAGTCGGCCGGGCAGACCGAGCCGACCGGGCTGTCCGGCCCGACCCGGCCGACCGGGCCGGACGAGCGGCACGCGGCGGCGATCCGCGTGCTGGACTGGTACCTGGCGCACGCGGAGGCGGCGGTCGCGCTGGTGGAGACCGAGACCGACGACCTGGGCGGGGTGTTCGCCGACCGGGACGCGGCGGCGGCCTGGCTGGCCGCGGAGCGGGCGAACCTCGTGGCCGTCGTCCGGTTCGCGGCCGCGGTCGGCGCGCACGAGCACGCCTGGCGGCTGCCCGCCGCGCTGTGGCGGCACTGGTTCACGCTCGGCCTGGTCGACGACCTGACCGCCGCGGTGGAGGTCGGGCTGGCGTCCGCGCGCACCCGGCGCGACCCGCGCGCGCAGGGCGACCTGCTCAACATCCTGGGCACGGCCCACTACACGGCCCACCGGTACGACACGGCGCTGGAGGTCTACGAGCAGGCGCTGGTGCTGCGCGAGGCGTTGGGCGACCGGGTCGGCACGGTGCGGACGCTGACCAACACCGCCGTGGTCCACTACCTGGCCGGCCGCTACCGGGACGCCGTCGAGCAGGGCGAACGCGTGCTGGCGCGGTGGCGCGACCTGGACGACGCGTTCGGCGAGGCCATGGCGCACACCGCGCTGGGCGGCTTCCACCTGCGGCTGGGCCGCGCGGACCTGGCGCTGGAGCACGGGCGGCGGGCGCTGGCGCTGTTCGAGAAGCTGGGGCACCGGTTCGGGCAGGCCGCCTCGGTGCTCAACCTGGGCCACGTGCACCGGCACGCGGACGAGCCGGACCGCGCCGCCGAGCACTACCGGGACGCGCTGGAGCGGTTCCGCGAGCTGGGCGACCCGCGGCACGAGGGCGAGGCGCGGTGCGGCCTGGGCGCGGTGGAGCGCGGGCGCGGGCGGTTCGACCGGGCCGCCGACCACCTCGACGCGGCGGCCGCGCTCGGCGCCGTGGTGGACGACGCGGCGCTGCGCTGCGAGGTGGCGCTGGAGACGGGCCTGCTCCGGCTGGCGCAGGGGCGCCCCGAACCGGCGCGGGCGCACTTCGAGCAGGCCCGCCGCCTCGGCGACCCCTACCAGCGCGCGTGCGCCCTGCACGGCCTGGCCCGCGCCGGGTGCGCGGCGGGCGGGCACGGGGCGGACGCGTGGCGGGCGGCGGCGGGCGAGTTCGCCGCGTTGGGGGTGCCCGACCGGGTCGCGCCGGGGTGCGAGCGCTGTTCAGCGGCCGTTCAGCGGGCTGTCTGCACCTGATCTTCCACTGACGGGGTTCGGCGGCCGCGGGGAGCACGGCCGTCCCACCACTTCCGGGGGGAACGTGATGGACCGAGGGAACTTCGTCGCGCGGGAGAACGGGGCCGGGCCGGTGACCGCCGTCGACCCGGGCACCGCCCGCACCGCCGCCGAGTTCGTGGTGCTGCTGGGGCGGCGGCGCGAGGTGGCCGGCATGTCGTACCGGGACCTGGACCGGCACGCCCGGCGCGGCGGCGGGGCGCTGCCGCCGAGCACCGTCGCGACCGTGCTGCGCCGTCCCACCCTGCCCGGTCCCGAGCTGGTCGCCGCGTACGTGCGGGCCTGCGGCGGTGACGGGGCGGAGGTGGCCGAGTGGCTGGCGAGCCGGGCGCGGATCGCCGCGTCGGCCGACGCGGCGGTGCGGGCCGCGGTCGCGCGGTCGGCGCACGTCGTGGCCGCGCCGGTGCCCAGGCAGCTGCCGCCCGCGCCGGCCGGGCTGGTGGGCCGGGACGCGGTGGTCGCGCGGCTGGACGCGGTCACCGGAGGTCCCGGGGCGCGGCTGGCGGTCGTCACCGGTCCGCCGGGGGTGGGCAAGACGGCCTCGGCGGTGCACTGGGCGCACCGGGCCCGCGCCCGCTTCCCCGACGGCCAGTTCTCCGTCGACCTGCGCGGGCGCGGACCGGGCGAGGCGCTGGCGCACCTGCTGGTCGGGCTGGGCGTGCCGGCCGCGGAGGTGCCCGCCGACCGGGAGCAGGCGGCCGCGCTGTTCCGGTCCGCCGTGGCCGACCGGCGGGTCCTGCTGCTCGTGGACGGCGCGGTCACCGCCGACCAGGTGCGGCCGCTGCGCCCCGGCGGGCCGGGTTCGTGCACGGTCGTGACGAGCCGGGACCGCCTGGTGGACCTGGTCGTGCACGACGGCGCCGAGGTCGTCGAGGTGCCGCCGCTGGGGGCGGTGGCCGCGGTGCGGGTGCTGGCGGCGTGCGCGGGTGAGCGGGTCGTGGAGGGGGAACCGGCGGCGGCGCGGGCGCTGGCCGAGCTGTGCGGCGGGCTGCCGCTGGCGTTGCGGATCGCGGGGTGCGCGCTCGACCGGGGAGCGCGGGCGCCGGTCGCGGACCTGGTCGCCCGGATGCGCGCGGCGGGTGCGCTGGCGGCGCTGGACGAGGCGCACGGCGCGCTGTCGGTGGCTTTCCGGGAGTGGTGCGACGCGCTGGACGAGGTGTGCCGGGGGCTGGTCCGGGTGCTCGGCTCACTGGCGCGGGACGGGGTCACGGCCGCGGTGCTGGCCGCGGAGGCGGGCATGACGGCGGCGGGGGCGAACGCGGCCCTGCGGCGGCTGGTGGACGCGCACCTGGTCGTCCGCGACGGCGGGCGGTACGTCGTGCCCCGGCTGGTCCACGAGTTCGCGAGGGGGCTGGTGGAGCAGCCGGTGGTGGGGATCGCCGAGGTGGCTTGACCGGGGACCGGGGACCGGGGGCCGGGCCGTCCCGGACCGGCGACGGCTTCGGCTTCCGGCCGGGCTTCACCGAGCGCCGGTGCACCGCGTGCGGCAACAACGCCGCGGTCACCGGGGACGACGTGCGGGCGACCTGCCGGCCGAGGCCGCGGACGGCGCGTGGAACCCGTGCGGGGCAAGGGGAACGACCTCGAAGCCACCGCCGCCGAGGCGGTGGCTTCCGGTTCGCTCGTCGTGTGCGTGGACCACGGGGCCGTGCGCCGGGTCCTCGCCCCGGCCGCACCGCCCCCGGTCAGCGCAGCAGACCGCGCACGAAAGCGGCCTGGCCGACGTGCTGGAGGTCGTCCTCGATGACGCTGACCAGGCGCACCGCCAGCGTGACCGGCGGGTCGTACGACCGGTCCACCACCTCGCCCAGCGCCTCGGCCGTCACCCCGCGCAGGTAGGAGACCGTGCGCTCGTGCACCGCCCGGTGGTAGCCCAGCAGCAGGTCGGCGGGCGCGCTGACCGCGGCCACCTCCTCGGCGCTGTGCCCGTACCCGGTGGCGCCGGTGGGCAGCGGCAGGTCGAAGCGGCCCGCCCAGCCGTCGGCGGTCCAGACCTGCTCGGTGCCCGCCACCTCGGCCACGTGGTCGTCCTGGACGCGGGTGAGGTGCCAGACCAGCCAGGCGATCGAGTTGGCCGTGCCGCCGACCCGGTGCGTCAGCTCCCGCGACGTCAGGCCGTCCAGCACGTGCTCGACCGACTCCAGGACCCGGCCGTACCCGTCGATGAGCACGTCCACCGCGCCGACCTCGCTCATGCGCACCCTTCCTCCGTCGCTGCCGTCCCCGGCCACGCTACCGGCTCCGGTTGATCTTCGCGGGCCGGCGGCCGAGGTCATTCGTCGGGCTGGGTGGCGTCGTCGACGAAGTCCTCGGCCAGGTCGCGCAGCTTGCGGTTGTCGCGCTGCGACCGGTCGACCAGCATCGTGAACGCCTCGTCGGCGGAGACCTGGTGCGCGGCCATGAGGATGCCCTTGGCCTGGTCGATCACGGCGCGCGAGGTCAGCGCGTCGCTGAGCTGGGCGACCTGCCTGCGGGCCTGGAGGTAGCGGCTGGCGTTGCGCAGCGCCGCCTCGGCCGCGGCGGTGTAGAGGCCCAGCAGGGCGGCGTCGAGCTCGCGGAAGCCGTGGGGGCGCAGCCCGTAGAGGTTGAGCGAGCCCTGGTACTCGTCGTCGATGAGCAGCGGCGCGGACAGGTAGCTGCCGACGCCCAGGCCGCGGGCCGCCGCGGCGAACGCGGGCCACCTGTCGGCGGCCTCGGCCACCGCGACGCGCTGCATCCGCCCCGACCGGGCGGCCTCCAGGCAGGGGCCCTCGCCCGCCTCGTACTGCGCCCGGTCCACGGCCAGGGTGTGCTCGTCGATCCACGCGGCGGACTGCGGGTTGCCGTCGCGCAGCACGGTCACGCTCGCCAGGTCCGCGTCCGGGATGGCGCCGACGACCTGCCGGCACACCCGGTCCATGATGGCCGCCAGGTCCTCCTCCTGGTCGAGGACCCGCGACAGCGCGACGAGCGCGCCGGTGACCTCGTCCAGCCGCTGGACCACCGCGCGCTCCGCCGGATCCACCACCGTCCGCCTCCCTCCGCGGTGCGATCGCCCCGCGCGTCGCGTGCGCGCAAGGGTAACCGCACGCGCGGCCGCTCACGGGTGACGGTGTTCCCCCATCAGGGAACGGACGACCGGGGCCAGCCGCCCGGGCGCGGAGTGGTGCGCGGCGTGCGCGGCGCCCGGCACCTCGACGAGGCGTCCGACCGGCAGCAGCGCGGCGACCTCGCGCGCCCACTCCCGTGACACGATCGGGTCACGGTCGCCGCGCGCCACCGCGGTCGGCGCGGTCACGTGGCCGAGCTTGCGCTCCACCGGGTCGGCGAGCAGGTGGCGGAACGTCGCGGCGATGCGGCGCACCCCGCAGGTGAGGTAGTCCCGGGTCAGCAGGGGGATCAGCGCGGGCCGCTCGCGCAGGCCGTCCAGCGCCAGGCGGGCCAGCTGCCGGGCGGTCGACCGGGCGTGCCGGTCCATGGTCGGGCTGACCATGAGCACGGGGCCGAGCAGGTCGGGGGAGTGCGCGGCCAGGTCCACCACCACCTGGCACCCGGCGGAGTTGGCCACCAGCGCGGCACCGCCCCGCCCGGTGGCGCGCAGCCAGCCGGCCAGCGCGAGCGAGAGGCCGCGGACGTCCAGCGCACCCGGCGGCCCCGGCGTGCGGCCGAAGCCCGGCAGGTCGACGGCGGCGACCCGCGCCCAGGTGCCCAGGCACCGCGCCAGCGGCAGGAAGTAGCGGTGCGAGCAGCCCAGGCCCGGCACGCACACCACGTCCGGCGCGCCCTCGGGCCCCAGCACGGCGGCGTGCACCCGCGTGCCGCCGACGTCGGTGAACTCGGCCAGGTCCCACCCGTCCGCGCTGCGCATGGGCACCAGGTACCCGGCGCGCCCGCCGACCAGTCCGATGAGTCGACGGCACGCGCGGTGGGTAGTCGGCGGGGGGCGGATCGACGGAGGGACCACATGGCCGACCGCATTTCGGACATCTGGGGCACGCGCACGCCGCACGCCAGGGACACCCCGTGGCCCGTCCGGGTGGACCTGCACCTCGACCGCGGCCTGGCGGAGGCCGACGTGGACCGGTGGGTGCAGTCGGCGTGCGTGCTGTGCAGCAACGGGTGCGGCTGCGACATCGCCGTCAAGGACGGCCGGGTGGTCGGGGTGCGCGGTCGCGCCGCCGACGTGGTCAACCACGGCCGGCTGGGGCCCAAGGGCCTGTACGGCTCGTGGCAGTGGAACGGGGCGGACCGGTTGACCCGGCCGCTGGTGCGGCGCGGCGGCGAGCTGGTGGAGACCGACTGGGACACCGCGATGGACCTGGTGGTGCGGCGGTCGAAGGAACTGCTCGACGAGGTCGGCCCGCTGTCGCACGGCTTCTACACCAGCGGTCAGCTGTTCCTGGAGGAGTACTACACCCTCGGCGTGATCGGCAAGGCCGGCCTGGGCACGCCCCACATGGACGGCAACACCCGGCTGTGCACGGCCACCGCGGCGGCGGCGATGAAGGAGAGCTTCGGCTCCGACGGCCAGCCCGGCAGCTACACCGACATCGACTCGTGCGACGCGCTGTTCCTGTTCGGGCACAACATGGCCGAGACGCAGACCGTGCTGTGGGCCAGGGTGCTCGACCGCCTGGCCGGCCCGGACCGGCCCGTGGTGGTGGCGGTGGACCCGAGGCGCACCAGGGTGGCCGAGGCGGCGGTGGGGTCCGGGGGCGTGCACCTGGCCCCGCTGCCGGGCACCAACCTGGCGCTGATGAACGGCCTGGTCCGCGAGCTGATCACCCACGGGTGGGTCGACCGCGACTGGGTCGCCGCGCACACCCTCGGCTACGACGGGCTGGCCGCCACCGTCGAGCCGTACACGCCCGAGCACGTCGCCAAGATCTGCCGGGTCGACCCCGACGACGTGCGGCGGGCGGCGCGGGTCTTCGGCACCTCCGACCGCGTGCTCTCGACCGTGCTCCAGGGCTTCTACCAGTCCCACCAGGCCACCGCGGCGTCGTGCCAGGTCAACAACCTGCACCTGCTGCGCGGCCTGATCGGCCGGCCGGGCTGCGGCATCCTGCAGATGAACGGCCAGCCCACCGCCCAGAACACCCGCGAGGCCGGCGCGAACGGCGACCTGCCGGGCTTCCGCAACTGGGACAACCCCGAGCACGTCCGGGAACTCGCCGAGCTGTGGAACGTCGACCCGCTGACCATCCCGCACTGGGCGCCGCCCACGCACGCCATGCAGATCTGGCGCTTCGCCGAGCAGGGCTCGATCCGGTTCCTGTGGATCTCGGCCACCAACCCGGCGGTGTCGCTGCCGGAGCTGCCGCGCGTGCGCGAGATCCTGGCGCGGGAGGACCTGTTCGTGGTGGTGCAGGACGGTTTCCGCACCGAGACCGCCGAGTACGCCGACGTGGTGCTCCCGGCGGCGCTGTGGGGTGAGAAGCAGGGCACGTTCACCAACGTCAACCGCACCGTGCACCTGTCGGACAAAGCGGTCGAACCGCCCGGCGAGGCGCGGTCGGACCTGGACATCTTCCTCGACTACGCCCGCCGCATGGACTTCCGCGACCGCGACGGGCAGCCGTTGATCAAGTGGTCCGACCCCGAGGGCGCGTTCGAGGCGTGGCAGGAGTGCAGCCGGGGCAGGCTGTGCGACTACACCGGCCTGTCCTACGCCAAGCTGCGCGGCGGCAGCGGCATCCCCTGGCCGTGCAACGACGAGCACCCCGACGGCTGCGACCGCCTCTACGCCGACGGGGTGTTCCCCACCCACCCGGACGTGTGCGAGGACTACGGCCACGACCTGCTCACCGGCGGCACCACCTCGCCCGAGCGGTACAAGGCACAACGCCCCGACGGCCGCGCGTTCCTCAAGGCGGCCGACTACTCGCCGCCACCGGAGGAGCCCGGCGACGAGTACCCGTTCGTGGTGACCACCGGCCGCACCGCCTACCACTTCCACACCCGCACCAAGACCGGCCGCTCCCGGCAGCTCCGCCGCGCCGCGCCCGAGCCCTGGGCGGAGCTGTCCGCCCACGACGCCGCCGCCCTGGGCGTGTCCGAGGGCGACCTGGTCCGGGTCGAGTCGCCGCGCGGCCGGGTCGAGGCCCCGGCCCGCATCGGGCACGGACGCGACGGCGTGGTGTTCGTCCCCTTCCACTACGGCTACTGGGACACCGGGGACGACGGGCACACCCGCGCGGCCAACGAGCTGACCCCCACCGAGTGGGACCCGGTGTCCAAGCAACCGCTGTTCAAGGTCGGTGCCGCGCGGGTGACCAGGCTGGCCGACGCGACCGGCCCGGCGCCCGCGCCCACCACCACGGCGTCCGCGCCGCACGACCCGGCGGGCGTGCCGCCGACCACCGGGGAGGACGACGTGCGGGAGGACCTGGCGCCCACCGGACCGCCGCCCCCGCCGCCGACCCCCGACCGGACGCCGAACGTGCTGAAGGGCTGACGCCATGCACCTGTCCACCTACCTGGGCCTGCTGCACACCTCGCTCACCACGCTCGCCGACGCCTTCCGCGAGGTCGGCGAGGGGCACGGCGAGGAACCCGACGTCCGGCACACGTGCCTGCTCCTCGCCGAGCGGGTCGACCGGCAGGCCGAGGCGCTGGCGCCGGTCGTGGAGCGCTACGGCGAGCACCGCGAGGAGGAACCCGAGCGCCTGCACGCCGCCGGGCTGGAATCCACCCGCGGCGGCCCGGTCGGGCTGCTGCGCGACCTCCAGGACCTCTACGCCCTGGCGAGCCTGGCCGACATCACCTGGACCGTCGTCGGCCAGGCCGCCCAGGGGCTGCGCGACCGCGAACTGCTCGACGTGGTGACCTCGTGCGAGCAGGACACCGCCCGGCTGCTGACGTGGCTGCGCACCCGGATCAAGCAGGCCGCGCCGCAGGCGCTCATCGCCGCGAGGTGACCCCGGCGGACGTCCCGGCGGGCTACCGCGCCACGGCCGACCGGGAGGCGTCGAAGGTGCCGGCCCGACCCTGATTGGCGGAAACCGGTGGCACCCGCCGGGCGCCGGCCGGCAGGGTGGCGCGGTGCGCGTGCTGTTCACCTGCGTCGGCGGTCCCGGCCACCTCAACCCGCTGCTGCCGATCTCCCGGGCGGTCGCCGACCTCGGGCACGAGGTGCTGTGGGCGACCACCGCCGGGCTGCGCCGACCGGTGGAGGACGCCGGGTTCGCCCACCACCTGCTCGGTGCCGCCGCCGCCCCCGCCGCGCCCCGACCGCGCGGGCCGCTGATCCCGCCGGACCCCCGGCTCGTCGAGGAGGAGGTGCGCGAGCACTTCGTCAGGCGGGCGACCCGTGAGCGGTGGCCCCACCTGCGGGCGCTGGTCGGGGACTGGCGGCCCGACCTGGTGGTCTGCGACGAGTTCGACTTCGCCGCGGTGCTCGCGGCCGAGGAGGCGGACGTGCCCCACGCGAGCGTCCTGGTCACGGCCGCCGGGCTGCTGGTTCGCCCCGACGTGGTGGGCGAGGCGCTGGCGGAGGTCCGGGCGGGGTGCGGCCTCCCGGCCGACCCGGGGCTGACCGCGCTCGGCCGGTACCTGAGGCTGTCGCCGTTCCCGCCGTCGTTCCCCGCGCCGGGCGCGTGGCGGTGCGGCACCGAGCACGCCGTCCGGCCGCCGCTGCCCCGCCGGGCGGGGGAGCGACCGGACTGGGCGCGGGTGCGGCCGGGTGCGCCGGTCGTGTACTTCACGCTGGGCACCGAGTTCGGGGTGGAGTCGGGGGACGTGTTCGAGCGGGTGCTCGCCGGGTTGCGGGAGCTGCCGGTGAACCTGCTCATGACCGTGGGGCGGGACATCGACCCGGCCGGGTTCGGGCCGCAGCCGGCGCACGTCCGCGTCGAGCGGTACGTGGCGCAGGACGAGGTGCTGCCGCACTGCGACGTGGTCGTGTCGCACGGCGGGTCGGGCACCGTGGTGGGGTCTTTGGCGCACGGGGTGCCCGGGGTGCTGGTGCCGCTGGGAGCGGATCAACCGGCGAACGCCGAGCGCTGGGTGGAGCTGGGGGTGGGGTTGGCGCTCGACGCCGTCGCGGTCACGCCGGCGGACGCGCGGGCCGCGGTGGCGGAGGTGCTGGCCGGGGACGGGTACCGGCGGGCGGCGGAGCGGTTGCGGGACGAGCTGGTCGCGCTGCCGGGGCCCGGGCACGCCGCCGCCCTGCTCGACCGGGTGGGGCGGACCCGGCGGCCGGTCACGGCTTAGCGCGGTCGGCGAGCAGCTGTTCGCGCAGGATGTCGGCGTGCCCGCAGTGGTGGGCCAGTTCCCGCAGGACCTGCAGGTACACCCAGCGGAGCGTGCGCGGCCCGGTCCGGTGGCCGGTCACGACGGCGTCCAGCGGCAGGCCGGCGGTCACCGCCCGGGCCGTGGCGCAGGCCCGCCGGTGGGCCTCGGTGACCGAGGCGACGGTGTCGTCGGCGGAGAGCCGGAAGGAGTCGTCCGGGCCCGGCACCAGGCCGAGCTCCGAGCGGGGTGTGCCGCCGACGCACTCCTCGAACCACACCCGCTGCATCCACGTGACGTGCTTGAGCAGCCCGAGCGGGGTCGTGGCCGACGGGACGAGCCGGCGGCGGGCCTGTTCCTCGGTGAGGCCGTCGAGGGTCGCCTCGATGGCACCGCGGTACTCCTCGACGAACGCGTCGAGCTGGGTGCGCTCGTCCTCCAGCGGCACGTCGAACGGACCCATCGGGATCTCCCGTCACGTCGGTGGGGATCGGTCAGCGCGGCTTGATCAGCGCGGGTCGATCATGCCGGCCGCCCGGCGGCGGCGGGCGCGCTGGCGGCAGGTCGGGCCGCAGTAGCGGGGTGGCCGCCCGGTGGCCCGGACGTGCAGCCGCGTGCCGCACTCCAGGCAGTGCCCGGCGGTTCCGTGACGGTCGCGCGGGACCGTGTCACGCAAACTGCCGTCTTTCGTGACAGGAGCGGCACGCAGTCCGTCGAGCAGCAGCCACACCAGCCGGGTGCCGCGGGCCCGGTCGCGGTGCGCCGAGCGCAGTGCGGCACCGCCGACGCCGAGCGCGATCAGGTCGTCGACCCGCACGTCGGCATTGACGGCACCGGCCCGCTTGGCGTTGCGCAGCAGGCGGTCCAGGGCCTCGTGGAACCTCCGCGACGCGGCGGCCAGCACGGCGTGCGGCCAGCTCCGGTCCGCGGTGAGCGCGTCGCAGAGGTGCCGGCGGCCGGTCGACTTCTCGATCACCTCGAACAGGAAGCCGAGCAGCGCGTCGCCGGGTGCGGCGCGGGTCGCCCAGCGGTCGGCGGCCGCCACCAGGTTCTCGACGTGGTCGGCCAGCACGGCCTCGACCAGGACGTCCTTGCTGGGGAAGTGCCGGTAGACGGTACCGGCGCCGACACCGGCGCGGCGGGCGACCAGGCCCAGCGACACGTCCGGCCCGTCCTCGGCGAACAGCCGCGCGGCGGTGCGCAGCACGATCTCCCGGTTGCGGCGGGCGTCCGCGCGTTCGACGGGTGCCGCGGTGGTGTCACGCAAGCCTTCTCCTCGGCGCGGAAACGGGCGGATCATTCCGGTTCGTGCCAGTATCCACCACCTCCGGGACGGACGCCATGACCACCTCGACCGACGCCGACCCCGATGCCGACCCCGACGCCCCGATCCTCGTCACCGGTGCCACCGGCCGCCAAGGGGGTGCCACCGCGCGGCGGCTGCTGGCCGGGGGCCGGCCGGTGCGGGCCCTGGTCCGCGACCCGGGCGCCCCGGCCGCCGTCGCGCTCGCCGCCGCCGGTGCCCGGCTCGTGCGCGGCGACTTCGACGACCCGGCGAGCCTGGCCCCGGCGCTCGACGGGGTCGCCGCCGTGTTCGGCGTGCCGCCGGTGGTCCGCGGGACCGGGGCCGGGGCCGGGCTGGAGGCGGCCCGCGGCCGGGCGCTGATCGACGCGGCCGTCCGGGCCGGTGTCCGGCAGGTCGTGTTCAGCACCGTCGCCGCCATGTCGCGGACGTCGCCGGGGTCGGGCGGCAAGGCGGAGATCGAGCAGTACCTGCACGACCGCGTCGCGCTGCCCACCGTGCTGCGCCCGGTCCGGTTCATGACCAACTACCTCGGTGTCCCGGTGGTCGGCATCGACGGCCTCGCCGGCGGGGTGCACCGGCACCTGTTCCCGCCGCACGAGCCGATGCAGGTCATCGCGGTGGAGGACATCGCGGAGTTCGCCGCGCTGGCGTTCGCGGACCCGACCCGGTTCGCCGGGCGGACGCTGGAGCTGGCCGGTGACGAGCCGACGCCGGTGGCGGCCGCCGCCGCGATCTCCGCGGCCACCGGCACCCCGGTCCGGTACGAGCAGCTGACCGACGACGAGGCCGCCGCGCTCGGGCCGGAGATCGCCGGGACCAAGGCGCGCTGGGAGGCCGGTCACCGCTGGCACGCCGACGTCGAGGCGCTGCGCGTGATCCACCCCGGGCTGCGCACGCTCGCCGACTGGCTGGCCGAGTCCGGCGCGGCGGCCATCCGCGACCGGTTGGTGCAATAACTTGGTGGGGTGGATCTCTTCACGCGGTCTTGGGCGGCGCTGCGCGCGGCGGTCGCCGAACTGCCGGACGAGGACTTCGAGCGGCCCTCCGGCTGCGCGGGCTGGCTGGTGCGGGACCTGGTGTGCCACCTGGTCATCGACGCCCAGGACGTGCTGATCACGCTGGTCACGCCCGCCGAGGCGGAACCGACCGTCGACGCGGACGGCTACTGGCGCCTCGTCGAGCCGCCGACCGGCGAGGACCCGCTCGACGCGCTGATCCCCAGGCTGGCCGCCGCGTACGGCGAGCCCCGGTGGCTGAAGTTCCACCTGGACGACGTCGGGTCTGCGGCGGGGCGCGCCGCCGGGCTCGCGGACCCGGCCGCCCGCGTCGGCACGCGCGACGAGGTGCTGACCGTCGGCGACTACCTGTCGGCGTACGTGCTGGAGTGGACCCTGCACCACCTGGACCTGGGCGCGCACGTGCCGTCGGTCGCCGCGCCGCCGGCGGACGCGCTCGCGGCGGCGCGGGCGGCGCTGGAGAGGATCGCCGGGGGTGCGTTCCCCGCCTCGTTCTCCGACGCGGACGCGCTGCTGGTCGGCACCGGGCGCCGGGAGGCGACGGGCGCGGAGCGGGCGGCGCTGGGGGAGTTCGGGGCGGGGTTGCCGTTCGTTTTGGGCTGAGCGGGGGTTGGTCGAAGGCGGCGGCGCGGGTGACGGGGGCTGCGCGGCCGTCCGGCCCCGGCGGCGCGGGGGAGTTCGCGGCGGGGTTGCCGTTCGTCCTGGGGTGACCGGGGTTCACCCCGGGGTGACCGGGGGTTGGTCGAAGGCGGCGGCGCAGGCGGCGAGGTCTTCGCGCAGCCGTGCGGCCCGGTCCGCGGTCAGCGCGTGGAGCATGCGGCGTTCGACCGCGGCGACGACGCGGCTCGCGCGGCGGAGCAGGTCGGCGCCCTGCTCGGTCAGCTCGGTGGGCAGCGCCCGGCCGTGGGGCGCGGTGGTGGGGCGGGCCAGCAGGCCGCGGTCCTCCAGGCCGCGCAGGACCGCGTGCATGGACTGGCGGGTGACGAAGGCGCCGCGGGCGAGGTCGGCCGCGGACAGGCCGGGGCGCTGGCCGAGCAGTTCGAGGCAGGAGTACTGCGGCACGCTCAGCTCCAGCGGGCGCAGCGCCGCGTCCATCGCGCCGCGCAGGGCGGTGGCGGCCTGCTTGAGGGCGTAGCCGACGGAGGAGTCGAGGTCGACCGGCTCTTGCGTCATGTCAGGATTCTGACATACGGTCTGCGTGTCAGGAACCTGACATGTGGAAGGGGAACCCATGGCCACCGTGACCGGACCGGACTTCATCGCGCTCCAGGTGCGCGACCTCGACGCGGCCGCCGCGTTCTACGAGCGGCACCTCGGGCTGCGCCGCGCGCCCGCCGCGCCGCCGGGGGCGGTCGTCTTCGCGACCAGCCCGGTGCCGTTCGCGGTGCGCGTGCCGCTGCCCGGCGTGGACCTGGACGCGGCCGTGCCGCGACCGGGCACGGGGGTGGCGCTGTGGCTGCGCGCCGACGACGCCGGGGAGCTGCACGACGAGCTGGCCGGGGCCGGGGTGCCGATCCTGGCCCCGCCGGTGGTCGGCCCGTTCGGGCGCACCTTCACCTTCGCCGACCCCGACGGTTACGCCGTCACGGTCCACGACGGGGCCTGAGGGCGGGGTCCGGGGCTCAGGCGGAGCGGCCGCCGGCCACGCGGCGCGGGCGGACCGAGGCGACGGCCGCCACGCCGAGCACCAGCGCGGGGAACACGAAGTACGGCGTGAACGCCATGGCCAGGAACACGCCCCAGCCCAGCATCAGCGCCGCCGCGATCGCGGTGACCGGACCGACCGCCCGACCGGCCGCGTCCGCGACCACCACCAGCAGCCCGAGCACCACGGGCACGGCGAGCAGGGCGACGACCACGGAGCTGTCGGCCAGGGCCTCCGGCAGGGCGGCGACCGCGATGCCGACCGTGCCCGCGAACGCCAGCCACCGCAGCACCCGGCCGACGCGCGGCCCGGTCGCGGAGCGGCCGAACTGGTGGAACAGGGCCGCCGCGGCGATGAACAGCGCGACGCAGAGCCCGGTCAAGGTACCGATCGTCATGGCAACGCCTCCCCCGGGCCAACGATCCCAGCGCGGTGCCCGCCGGGCAAGCGCGCACCGGGCACCGGTGCGGCGGGTCCTCCTGTGGTCGTACCGGTCGTACGACCACAGCGTGATACGCGATGATCCTTCCGCCCACCATGATCGGCCGCGTGCCGAGGACCGCGATGTCGCTACCGGCGGTGGACCTCGCCGCACCCGCTCCGCCCACCCCCGCCGACCTGCTGCGCTGGACCGGGTTCGGCGGTGCCCTGCTGCTCACCGGCTCCGCCTGGGTCGGTGCGGGACGACCGTCGCCCGGCGTGGGCACGGCGTCGCTGGCCTGCGGGGTCGCCGGGGTCGGGCTCGTGGTGCTGTCGTGGGTGCTGCTGGGCCGGGCGATTCCCGACAGCCGGTGGCTGAGGTGGACGCTGGCCCTCTGGTGCGCGCCGCTGCTGCTCGCCCCGCCCCTGTTCAGCGGGGACGTGTTCAGCTACCTGGCCCAGGGCGAGATCGCCGCGCGGGGGCTCGACCCCCACGCCGTCGGGCCCGCCTCGGGGCTCGGCGCGGCCTCGGAGGTCGTCGCCCGGGTGGGGGTCCACTGGCGGGACACGCCGTCGCCCTACGGACCGCTGTTCGGCGTGGTGGAGCGGCTGGTCGCCCGGCTGTCGGCGGGGGACCCGGTGACCGGCGTGCTGCTGCACCGCCTGGTCGGGCTGGCGGGGCTGGCCCTGGTCGTCCGGGCGGTGCCCCGGCTCGCCGCCCGCACCGGCGCCTCCCCGCGCGCGGCGCTGTGGCTGGGCGTGCTCAACCCGCTGGTGCTCTGGCACCTCGTGGCGGGCGCCCACAACGACGCCCTGATGCTCGGCCTCGTGCTCGCCGGCACGGTGGCGGCGCTGGGGGAGCGGGTGGTGCTCGGGATCGCGCTGATCTCCCTGGCCGCCCTGGTGAAGCTGCCCGCCCTGGCGGCGCTGGCGGTGGTCGGGACGGTGCTGGCGCGCCGCGGGGGTGGCGGCGTCGGCGACCTGCTGCGGGCGGGTGCCGGCGTGGTCGCGTCCTTCGCGGTGGTGGCCGCGGCGGTCTCGCTGTCGTCCGGGCTCGGGTTCGGGTGGGTGCGGGCGCTGGGCACGGCCGGGCGGGTGGAGAGCTGGCTGGCGCCCACGAACTGGTTCGGGTTCCTGACCGGGGGCATCGGCTCGCTGTTCGGCGCGCGGATCACCCAGGAGATGATCGCGGTCGGCCGGGTCGCCGGTGCCGCGCTGGCGGTGTGCGGGGTCGCGTTCGTGCTGCTCGGGCAGTTGCGCGGGCGGGTCGACGCGGTCGCGTCCCTGGGGTTGGCGCTGGGCCTGGTCGTCGTGCTGGGCCCGGTGGTGCAGCCCTGGTACGTCCTGTGGGCGCTGGTCCCCCTCGCCGCGTGCCGGCTGCCGACGCGCGCGTGGACCGGGCTGACCGGGCTGGTGGCGGTGTTCGCGGTGCTCGTCCCGCCGCAGGCGGGAGACTTCTCCGGTCGGGTCGGTCAGCTCGTCACCGGCTACGCGGTCGGCGCCGCCCTGGTCGGGGCGGTGTTCCTGGCGTTGAGGGAGAAGTCGAAGGTGCATGTCTGACGCGCGCGTGCCCGGCGTTCGGCGGTACGCCGCGGCGGCGGTGGCGGGCGTGCTGCTGCACGTCGCGTTCCCGCCGCGCGTGCTCTGGTGGACGGCGGTCGTCGCGTTCGCCGTGCTGTGGTGGGCGTTGCGCGGTGCGCGCGTCCGCCGCGCGGCGCTGCTGGGCTTCGTGTTCGGCCTGGCGTTCTTCCTGTGCCACCTGGTGTGGATCGACGACTTCCTGGGGCGCGACTTCGGTCCCGCGCCGTGGCTGCTGCTGGCCGCGGTGATGGCCCTGTTCACGGCCGCCGCCTGCGCATCGGTGCCGCTGGTGGCGCGGCTGCCCGGCGCGCCGGTGTGGGCGGCGCTGCTGTTCGTGGCCCAGGAGAGCGCGCGCGGGCGGGTGCCGTTCAACGGGTTCCCGTGGGGGCGCGTGGCGTTCGGGCAGGTCGAGGGGCCGTACCTGCCGCTCGCCGCGGTCGGTGGCGCGCCGCTGGTGTCGTTCGCGGTGGTGGTGACGGGGTTCGGCCTGGCGGCCTGGGGAGGGGTGCGGCGCGCCGGGGCGGTGCTCCCGCTGGTCGCGGCACTGGCCGCGGCGCCGCTCGTGGGCGTGGACGCGCAGGACGGCGTGCGCACCGTGGCGGCCGTGCAGGGCAATGCACCGGACGTGGGCCTGGGGCTGCTCGACGAGCGCGACACGCTGCGCCGCAACCACCTGCGCGCCACGGCCGACCTGGCGGACGCGATCCGCGCGGGTGGGGTGCCGGTGCCCGACCTGGTGGTGTGGCCGGAGAGCGCGACCGGCACGGGCGAGCGCGACCCGGTGCTGGACCGGGTCGTGGCGGACCTGGGCGTGCCCACCCTGGTCGGCGCGCTGCGGCGGGTCGGTGACCGGGAGGAGAACGCGGTCGTCGCCTGGGACCCGCGGACCGGCGCGGGCGAGGGGTACGCCAAGCGGGAGCTGGTGCCGTTCGCCGAGCACGTCCCGCTCAGGTCGCTGGCCCGCCTGGTCACCCCGTTCGCGGACGCGCCGGACCTGCGGGCCGGCACCCGGCCGGGTGTCCTGGACGTCGCGGGCACCCGGGTGGGCGTGGCGATCTGCTACGAGGTGGCCTACGACGCGGTGCTGCGCGAGAGCGCGGCCCTGGGCGCGCGGCTGTTCGTGGTGCCGACGAACAACGCCTGGTACGGGCGCGGCGAGATGACCCACCAGCAGCTCGCCATGGCCAGGCTGCGCGCGGTGGAGCACGGGCGGGCCGCGGTCGTGGCGGCGGTCAGCGGGGTGAGCGCGGTGGTGCGGCCGGACGGCGGCGTGGTGCGGTCCTCCGGCATGTTCACCGCGGAGACGCTGGTGGAGGCCGTGCCGCTGAGGTCGGGCACCACCTTCGCGACCCGGTGGGGTGGTGTCCTGGAGGCGTTGTTCGCGGTCGCCGCGCTCGTCGCGGGCGTGACCGGCCCGGCCGTCAACCGGCGTCGACCGCCCGCGCCGGCAGGTCGGCGAGGGCCCGCACCTCCGCCCGCACCTCCGCCGAACCCGGCGCGGTGAACGGCAGTCCGGTGGCCGCGAGCCGCGCGGCAGCACCCGCACGACCTCGCCCAGGGTGGGGGCCGAGCGGTGCGGATCGGGTTCAGCGGCGAGCTGTGGCACTGGCGGGGCCCGGCGCCGCACTTCTTCGTCACCGTCCCGAAGGAGCGGTGCCACGACCTGCGGGCCGTGTCCGGGCTCGTCAGCTACGGCTGGGCACGTGGTGACCGTCGACCTCGTCGTGGACCCCTGAGTCGTGGACCCCTGAGTCGTGGACCCCTGAGCGGACGCCGTCACCCGCGGATGGCGCGCAAGGAGCCCAGCAGCGCCAGCGCCCGCGCGCTCGGGCTGCCCGGTTCGGCGTTAGACCACCAGTTGCAGGCCCGCCGCGCCCCGGACGTCGAACGCCTGGTAGGCCAGCGTCAGCGGGCCCACGTCGGGGTGCACGAGCGCCTTGCCGCCCTCGCTGGTCTTGCCGCGCACGACGTGCGACTCCCACAGCGCGGCGAACTCCGCGCTGGTCCCGCTCAGCTCCGCGACCAGCGCCCGCAGCCGCGGTGAGCCCGGGTCGTGGCCGAAGCCCTCCCGCAGGTGCGCGGCGGTGGCCTCGGCGACGCGGTCCCAGTGGGCGTAGAACGCCCGCGCCGCCGGGTCGGCGAACACCATGCGCGCCAGGTTGTCCGCCGCGGTGAAGGGGGAGAACAGGGCGTCGGCCAGGGCGTTGGACGCCAGCAGGTCCGAGGTGTGGTCGAGCACGAACGCGGGCGTGGTCGGGTAGCCGTCCAGCAGCCGCCGCAGGGCCGGGTCGACCGCGGCGGGGGCCGGGCGGTGCGCCGGCGTCACGCCCGCCAGGCGGTGCAGGTGGTCGCGGGCGTCGGCGTCGAGGTTCAGCGCGCGGCCGAGGGCGTCGAGCACCTGCGGCGAGGGGTTGCGCTCGCGCCCCTGCTCCAGGCGGGCGTAGTAGTCGGGGTTCACGCCCGCCAGCACGGCCACCTCCTCGCGCCGCAGCCCGGTCACGCGGCGCCTGCCCACCGGGGGCAGGCCGGCGTCGGCGGGGTCGACCCGGGCCCGCCGGGCCCGCAGGAAAGCACCCAGTTCGGTCACGCGCCCCAGGATAGGAGCGGGGGGACCGGGCGGTTCGTCGTCAGCGGTCCGGACCGAGGGCTACCGGCAGCGACAGCGGGCCGATCGTGAAGAACGACGGCGATTGCGGGACGCCGTCCGGGTCGATGGCGAGCGAGAGGCCCGGGAACCGCCGGTACAGCGAGGCCGGCGCGAGCCGGCTCTCCAGCCGGGCCGGGGAGGCGCCGATGCAGTACCGCGGGCCGTGGCCGGAGCCGAGGTCGCCGGTCCGCTCGCGGGTGATGTCGAACCGGTCCGCGGTCTCGCCGTACCGGTCGAAGTCGACGCCGACGGCCCTGCCCCGGGGGATCGGCACCCCCGCGACCACCACGCCCTCCAGGGTGAACCGGAAGCTGGTCGTCATCACCGGGTGGCGGTACCGGGCGGTCTCCTCGACCACGTCCGCCCACCGGTCGCCGGCCAGGGCGAGCGCGAGCTGGTCGGGGTGCCGGGCCGGCGCCACGACCGCGTTGCCGATCAGGTGGACCGTGGTCTCGTGCCCGGCGACCAGCATCAGCCACAGCACGCCGAACAGCTCGTCGGTGGTCGGCCCGTCGCCCTCGTCGCGCGCCCGGACCAGGCCCGTGGTCAGGTCGTCGCCGGGGTCGCGCTGCCTGCGCACCACCAGCTCCCGCAGGTACCCGGTGAGGTCCTGGCGGGCGGTGACCGCCTGCTCGGCCGTGGTGGTGGCGCCGGCAGCGCGGACGTCCACGTCCGCGGCCGGGCCCGCTCCGGTTCCGGCACGCCGAACAGCTCGCGGATCACCGCCATCGGCAGCGCCTCGGTGAACGCGGGCACCAGGTCGACCCCGTCGCGGGCGGACGCGACCCCGGCCAGCAGCAGGTCGACGACCTCCTGGACGCGCGGCCCCAGCGCCCGCACCCGTTCCGGCGTGAAGCCCCTGCCGACCAGGCGGCGCAGCCGCCGGTGGTCCGCGCCGTCCTCGGTCGACAGGTGGTCGCCCTTGACGACGCCGCGCAGCGGCCAGTCCGCCGGGATCGACCCGTCGTGCGGGGCGGGCCAGTGCCGGGGCTCCCGGGCGAAGGTCTTGTTGTCCCCGGCCAGGACCTCCCGCACCGCCTCGGCCGTCGGCACGAGGTGGGCGGGCACGCCGCCGGGGAACTCCACCTCGACCACGGGCGCGGTGCGGCGCAGCCGCAGGCAGGTGTCGAGCGGGCTCTCGCCGGGAACGGAGGACCGGGGCGGACCGGTCGTCATCGGGAGGACCTTCCGACGCGGGACGGCACCCGGGTACGGGCCGGCGGACCGGGCGGCGTCACCCCGCCAGGTCGTCGAACTCGTACCGGTTCCAGCCGGCTGCGGCGAGCATCGGCACGCCGGCCGCGGCCAGGTCGTGCGCGCCCGGCGTGTGCCGGCTCCTGGGCCACGGCCCGCGCGCGCCGGTGGCCGGGTTGACCACGGTCGCGCCGGCGTGGGTGCCGGCGCGCAGGGCGTTGACGAGCCCGCGCCACAGCTTGAGCGTCGCCCGGTCGTCGGTGTCCGCCGAGACCGCCGACTCCCGCAGGCCCTCGTCCGTCCGCGGGCCGATGTCGACCACCAGGCAGCCGGGGTTGTGCGCCAAGAACGCGGCGGGCGAGTCCCCGGCGACCGCGATCGGCTCCCGGCGCAGGCAGATCCACCGGGCCCCGCGCGCGGCGTCCCGCACGTCGTCGACGGCCACGGGCCGCACGAGGAAGTCCGGCGAGATCCGCTGGACGACCCCGTGCAGCCCGTGGTCGCGCATCCACCCCTCGGCCAGGGCGGGCAGCTCCGCCGGGTCGGCGTGGAACTGGAGCTGCACCCTCGTCATGCCCCGCCCGTCAGTTGTACGGCTCGAAGCGCATCTCCAGGCCCGCTCCGCGCAGGTCCTCCAGCGCCTCGACCTCTCGCTTGATCGGTTCGCCGGACACCTTATACCGCTTGCCGACGTTGATCCCGTACTGCGAGCCGTCCGGGCGCTGGACCAGCACGTCCGGCCGCCGGGCGCCCTTGTGGCCGCCGGGGGTCGGGATGACCGCCTCCTTCAGGCCCGGCCGCTGGCCGCCCGCGACCACCTTGTCGCCCGGGGGCAGGTTGTCGGCGATCTCGGCGATCTTCTGGTTGTGCGGTCCGGTGCCCGCGGGCTTGGGGCCGCGCTTGGCGCCACCGCAGTTGTGCACGAGCAGGTCGGCGCCGCCGGCCTCCACGTAGTAGGTGTGCACGCCCGCGACGGTGAGGTTGTGCACCCGCGCGACCTCGGCGTACCGGGAGGTGCCGAGCACGCGCAGCAGCGTGCCGTCCGGTGCCCGCAGCGCGTCGCCCGCGTCCAGCTCCGCCGCGGCGACCCACCGGCCCTCGTCGTCGACCCAGAACGGGTGGCCGTCGGTGGCGACGACCACGCCCCGGGCGTCACCGGCGTCGCCGTCGGTGTCGACGGTGACCTCGACCAGCTCCTTGCGGCCGTCGCCGGTGATCAGCGCGGTCACCGGCCGGGCCGAGGTCCGCCCGGTCCCCGGGTCGGTGGCCAGCACCCGGTCGCCGACCTCGACGTCCTCGATCGCCTTGCGGCTGCCGTCGGCCATCAGCACCGGCGTGCCGGGCAGGAAGCTGTTCGGCACGGGGCACGGCGACCCGGACGGCGCGGCGCGGGTGGCGGTCTTGGCCGCGTCACCGCCCGCGTCGACCGCCTTGGCCGTCGTCCTGGCGCCCTCGACCGCCCGTTCGGCGTCCCGCGCCCGGTCCACCGCCTTGACGACCTCGACGCCCTTCTCCGCGGCCCGGCCCGCCTTGATCAGCGCACCCGCGCCGCCGGGGACGACGGGCAGGATCAGCGCGGCACCGTCGGCGACGATGCCGACCGCGTCGAGCGCCGCGCCCCAGCCGTTGCCCTCGCGGACGTTGCTGACGAAGCTCGCCACGCCCATGCCGAGGCTGACCGCGTCCCACGCGCTCTCGACCCACTGCCCGTCCGGGTCGGTGTACTTGACCGGGTTGTTGCGGGCGTAGGTGTAGGAGGCGAGGTTGAACGGCTGGAACACGCCGCCGGCGGGCCCGCCGTCCAGGTAGGCGCCGATGACCGGGTCGGGGCTCTGCCACAGCTGCGTCCGCGGGTTGTAGTAGCGGGCGCCGTAGTAGTAGAAGCCGGTCTCCTCGTCCAGCTCCTTCGAGCTGTACTGGTAGGGCACCGGCGTGGGCTGCGCCGGGTGCTCGTCGACCCAGGTCTCGCCGAACGCGAAGTACTCGACGTGCTCGGTGAGGTTCGCGTGCTCGTCGGTGACGTACCCGGACGAGCCGAGGTGGTCGGCGTGGAAGAAGAAGTGGTGGTTCTCGTAGGTGGCGTCGGTCTTGACCGTCTTGGTGGCGATCCGGGTGTCGCCGACGAACACGTGCTTGAAGCCGGTCCCGTTGCGCTCGCTGAAGTTGCGGTTGGGGTAGACGTGCTGCGGCCCGGCGTTCTTGACCACCCGGTTGCCGTCCGCGTCGTAGACGTACCGCACGGTCGCGGGCTGCTGCGGGCTGGTGCAGGCGCTCGGGTCCTGCGCCACGGTCTTGTTGCGGCTGTGGTCCTGGTTGCAGGCGAGGCGGTTCTCCTCGTCCCACACCAGCTGCCGGCGCTTGCCCGGTGCGGGCGGCAGCGTGTTGACGGTGTCGATCAGGTTGCCGTTGGCGTCGTAGGTCTGGTTGACCGGGCCGACGGCGCTCGGCGCGTGCGGCTTGCCGCTGCCGTAGGCGTAGGAGTAGTCGTACGTGGTGTCCTTCTGCTCCTGGGCGTTCTCCTTCTGGGCGTTGTCGGCCGACACCGAGTAGGCCACCGGCTCGTAGGCCGGCTGCTCCTCGACCGGTTCGTCCTGCGGCTCGATCGGGCCCAGCGGCGGCAGCAGGGCCGTGTCCTCGGCGACCGCCTGCTCCTCCTGCACCGCGGCGGCGCCGGGCTGCACCACGATCTCGTGCCGCTGGCTCTTGGCGGTCAGGTTGTGGATGGAGTCGTAGGCCAGGCTCATCGAGTACCGGTCGAGCTTGTTGTCCTTGTTGCGGTACTCGCCCGAGGCCGTGGTGAGCCGGTAGAGGTCGTCGTAGCCGTAGTTCTGCTTGCTCGGGCCGCCGACGGGCTTGCCGTGCGGCAGCGGCACCGAGTTGGTCAGCGAGGTGACGTTGCCGACGTTGTCGTAGGTGTAGGCGATGTCCTGGAACCGGTGGCCGTCGGGCAGCTGCGACCTGAGGTTCGCCAACTGCCGGTCGGCCGGGTCGTAGGCGTAGGTGGTGCGCACGCCCGTGCCGGTCTCCTGGAGCAGGCGCTGGCCGAACTTGTCGTAGTCGAGCCGGGCCAGGTAGGTGTAGTCGAACGCGCCCTTGCGGCCGGTGGCGCGGTTGACCTGGCCGCCGGTGTCGTACTCGTAGGTGAGCACCTCGCCGTCGGGGTAGGTCAGCTGGAGCACCCGGTTGAACGCGTCGTACCGGTACTGGGTGGTGTAGGTGCGCGCGGGCGTGGTGAGCGCGGTGACCGTGCGGGTCTCGCGGGTCGTCTCGCCGAGCGGGCCGTACGCGCGGGTGAGGGTGCCGGCCGCGTCGCGCACCGAGGCGATGCGGTCGGCGGTGTTGTCGGGTGCGCCGGGCGCGCCGTAGGTGTAGGTGACGTTGTTGCCCGGGAACACCGGGTACCGCACGCCGGACAGGCGCGTGTAGTCGTAGTCGTACTCGATCGCCTTGTTCGCCGCGCGCAGCTTGGCGGTGACCTTGGCGATCGCGTTGCCCGCCAGGTCGTACCTGGTCTCGGTGCGGCCGTGGTCGGGGCTGTCGACGACGGTGCGGCGGCCGAACCGGTCGTACTCGGCCCGGGTGGTGTTGCCGCGGTCGTCGGTGACGGCCGTGAGCTGGCTCATCGGGTCGTAGTCGTAGCCGGTCCAGATCGCGGTGCCGGCGTTGAACTCCTTCACGGCGGTGGTCAGCCCGCGCACGTCGGCGAACGTGCGGCGCTGCTTGCCGTTGGCGTCGGTGCCGACGGTCTCGAACCGGGTCGTGCCGGATCGGTCGGCGCCGAAGCCGTAGGACAGCGCGGACACCGTCTCGTCGGGCAGCTCGGACCGCACGGTGCGGTCGAGCACGTCGTAGCTCAGCCGGCTCGGCCGGACCGGGTCGACGGCCGGGTTGAACACCGCGTTCGCCGGGCCCTTGGGCTCGGTGACCGGGTAGTGCTGCTCGACCACCCGGCCGACGAAGTCGTAGACCGCGAGGCCGGAGACCGCCATCACCTCCGCCGGCGCGGCACCGGCGGTCTCGGCCACCGAGGCGTCCTGCTTGATCTGGAGGACCCGCTTGACGCCGTCGGCGAACCGGACCGTGTCGATGGTGTCGTCGCGCACGCCGGTCGCGGTGCGGTCGAGGTGCCTGGTGACCGCGTACGGCACGGCCGCCTCGGGGTGGTACTCGAAGTCGATCGTCGGCCGCCCGCCGCCGATCTCGTACGGCCCGGTGACCGAGTCCGTGCGGCCCACGCTGTCGTAGTCGGTGCGCAGCTGCTGGTTGTTCTCGTCGACCACGAGGTTCGTGAGCCCGTACCTGAGGTCGTGCGTCGACGTGGACCGGTAGCCGAAGCTGTCCACGGTGGACTCGACGTGCACGCCGACCACGGTGTCGTAGCCGTACTCCAGCCGGTAGCGCTGGCCGTTCTTGTTCTTCGGGCCGGTCAGCGCGCGCAGGTTGCCGTTCGGGAAGTACTCCATGTCGCTGACCGCGGCCGAGCCGTCGGCCAGGTACTCCTCCACGGTGCGGATGTCGCCGGTCGCGCAGTCCACCTTGGACTTGCGCTGCCGCAGCGTGGTCTGCGGTGACGTGCCGCCCTCCCGCACGGACGTGGCGATGCCCACGATGTTGCGGTCCCGGCACGCCTGGTCGGCCGACGAGTAGCCGAACACGGCCTCCACGTCGTCCGCCGGGCCCGCGTCGGCCGCGTCGAACGAGCGCAGCAGGTTGCCGTGCTCGTCGTAGGTCATCTCGGTGTGGGTGGACTTGCCCGGGTTCGGCTGCCCCTCGTAGAAGTGGCTGTCGGTCCGGGACAGCAGCGGGAACACCGTCGCCGTGGTGCTGCCCGGGTTCGCGGCCGAGCCGGTCGCCACGTCGCGCAGCTGGTAGGTGTTGACCTTCTCGGCGAACTTCCGGCCGGCCGCGTCCGCGGTGAGGGTGCGGGTGGGCAGGCCCTTGGCGTAGTAGCTGTCGGTGCGGTACTCGGCGGTCAGCGACCGGTAGAGCGCGTCGCCGGCGCCCGCGTCGCGGTGCTCGGTGACGACCTTGCCGAAGCCGTAGAACTCGCGCTCCAGCCGGTCGTAGCGGCCGTTCTCGTAGCGGTAGGTGGACAGCTGGGTGTCCTGGCCGTCGCCGGGGTGGCCGTCGTGCACGCTGCTGCGCGACAGCACCCAGCGGGAGTCCGGCTGGTCGGTGGTGTTGCCCGACCGGGTGTAGTCCAGGTCGAGCCGGCCGCCCATCGGGCGGTGCACGGTGCGCAGCAGGTTGGTGCGCCCGGTCCGGTTGTGCGCGGCGACCAGCTCGCCGTCGTTGCCCGACCGCACGTGGTCGAGGAACCCGTCGCCGTTGACGTCGCGCAGCGCGACCTCGGTGCGGCCGATGCCGGTGGAGACGTCGCCGCCGGGGTTGAACACGATGCAGCCGAAGAAGAAGCAGAACCCGAAGGTGAAGTAGACACCGCCGCCGAGGGAGGCGTTGCGGTCCTCGGCGACCTCGCCCAGGCTGCCGCCGAACGGGGTGGGCGGCGCGAACCCGTTGCCGGTGTTGACCGCCACGCCGACCGGGCCGCCGTCGTCGGAGAACACGCGGTCGGCCAGGCCGTCGCCGTTCACGTCCTGGAGGGTGGCGTTGGTGACCGACGTGCCCAGCGCCGCCGAGACACCGCCGGCGAACCCGTAGTAGCTGGTGTTGAAGCCCAGGTTCACGCCGCCGTTGGTGGTGTCGCCGGAGTTCACCGGGCCGCCCGGCCACGGCTCGCGCGCCGCGAACGAGTAGCCGAGGTTCAGCGCGGCCTCGCCGTTGTCGTAGACCTTGTCCGGCAGGCCGTCGCCGTTGATGTCGATCAGGTCGTGGCCGGTCTCGGAGTCGCCGCCGCCGAGGTTGCCGCCGACGCCGAGCGCGGGCATCTCCGCGCCGGACTTGGCGGTGTTGGCCGCCCGGCCGCCGTTGGGCGCGTCCGAGCCGCGGGAGTTGCCGCTGGTCCGGGCCGGGCTGCCGGCGTTGGCCGACACGCTGTAGGCCAGCGAGTCCGACTCGCGGACCGCGCCGCCCAGGCTGCCCCTGGTGCCGCCGAGGCCGCCGACCATGTCGGAGTACTGCACGCCGCCCGAGCCGACCACGTCGGGGAACCGGTCGCCGTTGAGGTCGAGGAAGTCGACCTGGCCGGTGGTCTCGCCCTTGGCGACGCTGGCGCCCGCGCCGATCGGCACGCCCGGGATGCTCGCGCCGAAGGTGGTGGAGATCTGCTGGGTTCGCCCGCGCCGGGACACCGCGGTCGCGCCCGCCAGGTCGGCGTCGGTCACCACGTCGACGGTGTCCAGGCCCAGGCGGGAGCTGGACGCCGAACCGGCGGCCACCCAGGTGTTGTCGTCCGCGCCGGCCCAGCGGTCCTGCGCGGGCAGCGGCGCGAACACCACGATGCGCGGCTTGGCCACCGACGGGTTCTCGCCGAAGCCGGGCACGTCGGCCTCGGTCGGCCCGTCCGGGAGCTGGTCGCGGTAGCTCTCGTCCAGCACCAGCTCGCCGGTGACGATCGGCGCGGTGGCCCGCTCGCGGTTGCCCTGGTAGCCGATGGCGCCCCAGCCGCGGTAGGGCTGGGCGAACGCGCCCTGCTCGGCCGAGGCGTGCAGCGCGCTGGGCACGCCGGTGAACGACGAGCCGTCGTAGCTCACCGACGCGGACTGCCCGGTCAGGCGCGGCAGCAGCGTGGTGTCCGGGGTGGCGAAGTCGAAGAACAGCTCGTCGCCCGCGGTGACCGACGCGGTGACGTCGAGCGACTCGGGCGACGGCACCTGGCCGTCGACGATGTCGACCACGCGCTTGGCCAGCAGCTCGCCGCGCTTCTTGACGGTGAAGACGACGCGGGCGTCCTTGGCCTCGCCGGCGAAGTCGAACGCCAGGGCGGGCCGGGCGGTGACGGTGCCGGTCCGCGTCGCGGTGTGGGAGCCCTGCGGCGCGGTCAGCGTGGACACCGGGTACATGTCCAGGTCGTACGGCGGGGTGATGACCAGCGTCGGTCGACCCTTGGCGTCGACCACGGACTCCACGCCCTCGGCTGCGGTGTAGTGGGCCCGCGGCACCCAGCGCAGCGCGCCCGCGTCGATCGGCGAGTCGACCTTGAGCCGCCACGACAGGGTGTCGTTGGCGGTGACCGGGATGTCGAGGTCGATCGGGGCGGTGCCGCCGGTGCCCCGGGCGAGGGCCCGGTTGACCACCTCGGTGCCGTTGCGGGTGACGACCACGGTCACGTCGTCGGTGGTGGCGCCGGACTTGGTCACGTCGCCGGACAGGTGCAGCGTGCCGGTCAGCGGCGCCACGACGACCGAGGGCCGCCCGCCCAGGGTGAAGTCGCGCGAGGCCAGGTAGGTGTCGTTGGCCAGGCCGTTGACGTCGGTGCTCGCGGGCAGGGACGTGTACCGGACCCGCGGGTCCCACGACACGGCGTCGAACCGGCCGTCCAGCACCGACTGGACCCGGAAGTACAGGGCCTCGCCCTTGTGCACCTGGACCGAGTCGACGCCGGTGGGCGCGAACTCGACGTGGTCGTCCGGCCCGATGCGCTGGGACCACAGCTCGGTGTCCTGGTGCTGGATGGCGACCCGGACGCCGTCGGCCTTGCGGTACGCGGCGCGCTCGGGGCTGTTGTCCTCCGGCAGGCGGACCCGGCCGTCCACGCGCACCGTGCCGTCGAACGGCGCCACCCAGCGGCGCACGCCGTCGAGCAGCGGGAAGGTGTCGACCTGCCGCTCGAACTCGGCGGTCTGGTCGCCGACGATGGTGCCGGACGCGGTGCCGGGGCCGACCGGGACGCCGGTGTCGGCGCTGTTGGCGCTGTAGGTGGGGACGCCGTCCGCGCCCAGCCGGCCGAACAGCACGCCGCCGTTGTTGACCAGGTCGGTGATGCCGTCGCCGTTGACGTCGGCGAAGTAGCGGTCCGAGGTGGTCGTGGTCGAGACGTAGTCGAGCTGGGCGGCCACGCCGAAGTAGGACTCGACGCCGACCGTGCCGGAGCTGGTGCGCTCGGCGGAGATGCCCGGCAGGCCCGGCAGCGGGATGGCGGTGTCGCCGAACCGCGCCTGCCCGGTGGGGCCGGACTGGTTGGGGCGGTAGAAGATGCCGCCGCCGGAGCGGAACACCTTGTCCGGCAGGTTGTCGCCGTTGACGTCGGCCAGCGCGAGCAGGCCGTCCGACGAGCCGGCGTTGTAGCCGACCTTGAGGCCCGCCGAGTTCGACTTGCTGACCGAGCCCGGGTTGTAGCCCACGTAGAGGTGGCCGCCGCCGCTGGTGGACGTGCTGGCGTTGAGCGCGCCGGCCTCGCCGTCGCGCACGTCGGCGCCCAGGCCGTCGTCGGCGACCTGCCAGGCGGTCGCGGGCTCGAACGCCTGGTAGTTGCCCTGGCCGTCGCGGATGTCGTCGAAGTAGTCGAAGGTGTGGGTGGTGAAGGGCCGGTCGTCCGAGTCGAACTGGGTCACCGAGGCGAGCAGGGTCTTGGCGAACGCGCCGGGGCGGTAGCCCAGCTCGTAGGCGCGGATCAGCTCGTCGTCGATCCTGACCTCGACGCGGCGCAGCAGGTCGGCGGTGACCCGCTTGAACCCGGCGCGGGCGTCGATCTGCACGTCGGCGCGACGCGCCTCACCGCGCTCGCGGTCGCGGACGAAGGTGACCGAGTAGCGGCCCTCGGTGTCGTCGTGACCGGTGTAGGTGATGCGGCTGGGGTAGAGGTTCACGCCGGGCACGGAGGCGTTGGCCACGCCGCCGTCCTGGACCCGGGTGTGCCGGTAGCGCACGAAGTTGCCGTTGGTGTCGCGGGACTCGCGCAGCGCCCAGGTGGCGATGTTGCCCTGCGCGTCGGTGAGGGTGGCGTCCTGCTCACCGCCGAAGGCCATCCGGGTGCCCTGCCGGTCGGTGACCTCCCACCAGTAGTTCGCCGGGCTGTCGCCGTGCCGGACGATGCGCTCGAACCGGCCCTCGACCCTGGTGTGGAACACCTTCTCGGCGGTGCGCGCCTGGAGCTCGCCGCGGTGCGCGACGGGCGTCAGCTGCTCGCCGTTGAGCAGGTAGGTCTCGGTCTCCAGGCCCGCGTGGTAGCGCGGCACGCCCCAGCGGGTGTCCAGGGTGATCGCCGGCGTCGCCAGGTCCCAGCCGACGCCCAGCCAGCCGTTGCCGGCGGCCGAGCCGTACTGCACGGCCAGGCTCGGCTGCACCCCGGCCCGGCCGGGCGGCAGCTCCAGCGGGTAGGACAGCCGGGCGTCGCCCATGTTGTTCGCGGCGGGCGCGGAGACCAGGTTGACGTTGGCGCCGGGGTCGGCGGCCTCGATCCCCTTGAGCTGGTTGGGGTTGAACGCGGCGCCCTCGGGGTGGTCCGGCGCGGTCACCGAGCCGGAGCCCGCGGAGGCGGGCACGGGTGTCGGGGTGGTGGTCGGTGGCGGGGTCAGCGTCGCCAGGACGAGGGCGAGCACGGCCAACAGCACCAGGCCGCCGCGGCCCGGGCGCGGGCGGCGGTGCGGCACGGTGGATCCGGACATCGGCGTCTCCCTCGACCCGTGGAACCTTCTGCGGCCTGATCGAGGGGGCCCGTGAACCCGTTACCCGAACGGGGTATACCGAGAGTGGGTGCGGGGGTGGGCGCGCGGCGGTGTCACGTGGCGAGGGCTGCGGGAACGGTGAGTTGGAATGATCATGCTCTGGTGGCCGCTTTCACTCTTACGGAGCAGCGCGGCGGTGCCGGCCGCCCGACCGCGCGTAGGCGCCCGGCGCGGTGCCCAGCATCCGGCGGAAGTGCCGGGTCAGGTGCGCCTGGTCGTAGAACCCGACGGCCGGCGCCACCTGCGCGGGCGGCACCCCGTCGAGCAGCAGCCGCCGCGCCAGGTCGACCCGGCGGCCGGTGAGGTAGCGGTGCGGGGGGATGCCGAACTCGCGGGTGAACGCCCGGACCAGCCGCTCCGGCCCGACCGCCGGCCCCGACCCGGCCGCCAGCTCGGTCGCGGCGTCGGCGAGGGTCAGGCCGTCGGTCACGCGCGCGTCCAGCAGGTCCCGCAGCTCGTGGGCCAGCCCCGGCCGCGGTGGGTCCGGCGGTGCGGGGGAGCGGCGGGTGAGGTGGGCGCGCAACCGGTCCACGACCAGCGCCAGCCGCTCCTCGGCCGCCAGGCCCTCGCCCGCGCGCAGCACGCCGTGCAGCTGGTGCACCCGCAGCCGCAGCGCCGGGTCGGCGAACGCGGGGTGGTCGACGGCCGCGCCGACCAGGTCCGCGCCCAGGGCGGGGGTGTCCAGGTAGAGGACCCGCTTGCGGAAGCCCTCGGCGGTGGCGTTGCGCCCGTCGTGCGGGACGTGCGGCGGCAGCAGCGTGACCGACGCCGGCGGCGCGCCGTGCTCGCGGTGGTCCAGGCCGTAGGTCACCGTGCCCGAGTCGACCAGCAGCAACGTCCAGGCGTCGTGCGTGTGCGCGGGGTAGGCGTGGTCGGTGAAGCGGGCGTGCAGCACCTCCACGACGCCCGGCACGGCGGGGCGCCACGCGGAGATGTCGGTGCCCACGGTCAAGAACGTACAAGACGGTGGCGGGGTGCGGCGGCGACGGTGTGCCGGTGGAACGATTCGAGACCAAGTTCGCCGTCCTGCTCCGCGACGACCTGGCGCCGTGGCAGGCGTTGAACGTGACGGCATTTTTGGCGAGCGGGTTGACCGCGGCGGTGCCCTCGGCGGTGGGGGAGCCGTACGAGGACGCGGACGGGACCCGGTACCTGTCGATGCTGGGGCAGCCGGTGCTGGTGCTGGTCGGGGGGAAGGAGGTGCTGACCGCGGCGCACGGGCGGGCGGTCGCGCGGGGGGTGGCGCTGGCGGTGTTCACGTCGGACCTGTTCTCGACGGGGAACGACGTGGACAACCGGGCGGCGGTGCGGGCCGTGCCCGGGGGCGCGCTGGATCTGGTGGGGATCGGGGTGCACGGGCCGCGCAACGCGGTGGACAAGGTGCTCAAGGGGGCGCGGATGCACCCTTAGGGCGGTGGGGCGGTTCAGCGCAGGGCCGTGTCTCCCGGCAGGCGCGACCGCACCACCACCGCCGTGCACCCCGGCGGGGTGCACGGCGGTGCTCGACGTCGCCCGGATCAGCCGCGCAGCGCCCGGTCCAGGATGGTGGCCAGGGCCTTCAGGTCCGCGTCGTCGAGCGCGGCGAACGGGGTGCGCTCCAGGACCGCCCGCACGACCTCGGTCCGCACGCGCCGCCCCTCGTCGGTCAGCACCAGGACGCGCGAGCGCCGGTCCCGGGGGTCGGCGACCCGCTCGACGAGACCCCGGCCGGTGAGCTGGTTGGTCACGAAGGACAGGTTCGGGGCGTTGCAGTGCAGCCGATCGGCCATCGCCTTCATCGACGGCGGGTCCTCGTCCGGGTCGATCGCCCACAGCGCCTGCGCGGTGGCCTGGGTGAGGCCGTGGTCCGCGAGCACGGCGGCGATCCGGTCGCCGGTGAGCATGAAGACCTCGTGGTTGGCCCGCACGACGGCCTCCAGCTCGCGCATGGCGTGAGGGTAGCAGCCGGTTCGAGGCTCGAAGGAATTTGCTTCGAGCCTCGAAGCTGTTAGGGTGGCGACAACAACTTCGAGTCTCGAACTATCAGGGGGATCGCGTGGACCCGTTCAAGGGCATCACCGCCGTCGTCACCGGCGCGTCCAAGGGGCTGGGGGAGGCGTACGCGCTGGAACTGGCCCGGCGCGGCGCGGACCTCGTGCTCGTCGCCCGCTCCGCCGCCGCCCTCGACCGGGTGGCCGCGGCCGCCCGCCGGTACGGGGTCGCGGTCGACGTGATCCCGGCCGACCTCGCCGACCCCGACGGGCCGGCGTCCCTCGTGGCCGCGTTGGCCGCGCGTGGCCACCGGGTGGACCTGCTGCTGAACAACGCGGGCGCGGGCTCGGTCGGCCCGTTCTTCGGTCGCCCGTTCGAGCAGGCCCTGGACTCGGTGCGGCTCAACGTGATCGGGCTGATGGCGCTCACCGGCCTCGTCGGGCGGGACATGCTCGACCGGGGCGCGGGCGGCATCGTCAACGTGGCCTCCACCGCGGCCTTCCAACCGATGCCCTACCAGGCGAGCTACGCCGCCACCAAGGCGTTCGTGCTGTCGTTCACCGAAGCCCTGGCCGAGGAGACCCGCGGCACCGGCGTGCGGGTCATGGTCGCCCACCCCGGCGCCACGGCCACCGGCTTCTTCGACGGCACCACCGCCGTCATGGACCCGCGGGTGACCGACTCGCCGGAGTCCGTCGCCGCCCGGACCCTCGACGACTTCGCCCGCGGCCGCACGGCCTCCTACCCCGGCCGCGCCCTCGCCCGCGTCAGCACGTGGCCGGCGCGCTTCCTGCCGCGCCGCACCACGACCCGGCTCGTGGCCGCGCTGAACCGCAAGCTCGGGTTCCACGACGTGCGCGACCTCGACGCCGCCTGACCGCCCGCCGCCCGCCCCGCGGAGGGGTCGGGTCCGCTCACCCGGCCCGGCGGCTCAAGTGCTCCCACTCGGCCAGCTCCGCCTCCCGGGCCCGGCCCAACCGCCGGACCACGTCGTAGGCCGCCCCGCCGAGCACCACCCGCTTCGGCGGCTCCTCCAGCTCCACGACCCGCATCACCACCGCCGCCGCCAACCGCGGGTCGCAGTCCTCGGACCCGGCCCACACCTCGCTCAGCCGGGCGCGCAGCGGGGCGTACGCGGGGTTCTCCTCGGCCGTGGTCAACCCGAGCGTGAACAACCCGGTCTCGTACCCGCCGGGCTGGAGGACGGTCACCTTGATCCCGAAGGGCTCGACCTCCATCGCCAGCGCCTCGCTCACGGCGTCGAGCGCGGCCTTGCCCGCGCTGTAGATCCCGGTCGACGCGAAACCGCCCGCCGATCCCATCGACGAGACCTGAAGGACGTGCCCGGAGCCCTGCGCCCGCAGGTGCGGCACGACGGCCTGGGTCACCCACAGGGCGCCGAAGAAGTTGGTGTCCAGGTGCGCGCGGGCCTGGTCCTCGGTGACCTCCTCGACCATGCCGAGCAGCACGCCGCCTGCGTTGTTGACCACGACGTCGAGCCGGCCGAACGCCGCGCGGGCCCGCTCCACCCCGGCCACGACCGCCTGCCGGTCGGAGACGTCGAGGGGGAAGGCGACCAGCCCGCGTTCGACCAGGTCCTCCAGCGGCGTGACGTCGCGGGCGACGCCGACCACCCGGTCACCGGCCGCGAGGGCGGCTTCGGCGAACGCGCGGCCCAGGCCGCGGGAGGCGCCGGTGATGAACCAGGTGCGGGGTTCGCGCGTCATGCGCAGCTCCTTCGTTAAGACGAGACGGTTCGTCTCGATATGGCTACCCTGACAGGGCGACGCGCTCTCGTCAAGACGGACCGTCTCGTTCCGGATAGGGTGTCGCCCATGGCGCCGAGAACCCCGCCCGACAGCACCCGCCGCCGTGAGCGGTCCCGGGTCGCGATCCTCACCGCGACCCGGGAGCTCATCACCGAGGTCGGGTACGCCAGGCTGACGATCGAGGCCATCGCCGCGCGCGCCGGCGTCGGCAAGCAGACGATCTACCGCTGGTGGTCGTCCAAGGGCGCCGTCGTCTTCGACTCGCTGCTGGCGCTGAGCGAATCCCCGGACGGCGGTGGCATCGCCCTGCCCGACACCGGGGACGTCGAGGCCGACCTGAAGGCGGTCATGCGCGCGACCGCGGCCGAGTTCTCCGACCCCGCGTTCGAGGCCCCGATCCGGGCGCTGAACACCGAGATCATCAACGACCCCGACCTCGCCGCCGCCTACCGGGAGAAGATGGACAAGCCGATGCGCGCGGCGAAGGCGGAGCGGTTGCGCAGCGCCCAGCGCGCCGGGCAGCTCGCCGCCGACGCCGACGTGGACCTGATCATCGACGTGCTGTACGCGCCGTTCACCCAGCGGTGGCTGCTGCGCTCCGGTCCGCTCGACGACGAGTTCGTCGACGCGCTGGTCGACACCGTGCTGCGCGCCTTCCGCCCCGACCGGGGTTGACCTTCGAGTTGGTTGAAACCCGATGATGGGCCGGTGTCGAAGTCCGAGCTGCTCACGATCGGCGCGTTCGCCCGCGCCACCGGGCTGACGGCCAGCGCGCTGCGGTTCTACGCGGACTCGGGCCTGCTGCGGCCGGCCACCGTGGACGACGCGTCCGGCTACCGCTACTACGCGCGCGACCAGGTCGAGCGCGCGGTGGTGCTCCGCCGCCTGCGCGAGGTCGACATGCCGCTGGAGCGGGTCGCCGAGGTCCTGGCCGCCGACCCCCGCGACGCCGCCCGGGTCGTCGACGACCACGTGGCCGCCCTGGCGGACCGGGCGCGACGGGCGCGGGACACGGCCACCGCGGTCAAGGCCGCGCTGGGCCCGGTGGCGCCCTCGCCGTCCGCGCGGGTCAACGGGCTGGTGTTCACGGCGGCGGTGGAGCAGGTCCTCACCGCGACGACGCACGAACCGGACCTGCCGGTGCTCAACGGGGTCCGCGTCGAGGTGTCCGCCGACGGCGTCGTGCTCACCGCGACCGACCGGTACCGCCTGTCGACCCGCACCCTGGTGCCGACCCGGCCGACCGGGGCGCGCTGGTCGGAGACCGTCGACGCCGACGACCTGCGGCTGGTGCTGCCCTGGACGCGGCGTGAGCGCGAACTGCTCCTGAGCACCCGACCCGGGCGCCTCTGCCTCGACGGCTCGACCACCCGCGAGTGCCGGACCCTGCCGGGCCCCTTCCCCGACCACCGGCTGCTGCTGGCGTCCCTGCCCGAAGTGCGCACCCGCGTGGTGGTCCCCCGCAACGCGCTGCTGCGCGGCCTGGAGCGGCAGCACCACCACCGGGTCCGGCTCGACACCTCCGCGCCCGGCGACGCGGTCACCGTCACCTCGCGGGGGACCGCGACGTCGGTGCCCGCCGCCGTCACCGGCCCGGCGGTCGCGATCGAGTTCGCCCTCACCACCCTGCACCCGGCGGTCAACGCGGCCGTCGGCCCGGACGTGATGCTCGACATCGCCGGCCCCCACGAGCCGGTGGTGGTCCGCTCCGCCGACGACGGCGACCTGACCACGCTGGTCATGCCCGTCCGCACCGAAGAACCGCCCCACCAGGAAGGCACCACCGGATGACCTCCGCCACCTCCGACCGCACCATGACCGAGATCGCCGAAGCCGTCGGCCTGGGCCACGCGGGGGACCCCACCGCCGCCCGCACCCGGCTGCTGGACCTCTGGCGCCGCACCGGCCCGGCGGGCGACCCCTTCCACCGCTGCACCCTCGCGCACTACCTGGCCGACCTTTACGACGACCCGGCCGAGGCGCTGGTCTGGGACGTCCGCGCGCTCGACGCCGCCGACGCGCTCACCGACGAGCGAGTCCGGCGCCACCACGACACGCTGAGCGTGACCGCGTTCTACCCGTCACTGCACCTCAACCTCGCCGACAACTTCCGCCGGCTCGGCTCGTTCACCGCGGCGGGCGAGCACATCTCCGCCGCGCGGCGCCACGAGCACACCCTGGGCGACGACGGGTACGGCACGCTGATCCGGCGGGCGATCGGGGAGGTCGCGGAGGCGATCGACCGGCGGTCCACCGAGCGGCGGGCCGGTGCGCCGGGGGCGAACGCGCGGGGGTGAGCACCCGGGCGTCGAACTAGGGGGGCAAGACCGGGACCGTGCGGTTCGCCGGGACCGCGAACCGCTCATGAGGTCGGGACGCGACCCGGCGACGCACCGAGGGTGGCCGGGGCACTGCCGGGGTTCGCCTCCGGGGGCCACCGGCCGCGGTTACCGCCCGTCCGGGTGCGCGGCACCTGCCCGGCCGGTCCGGGCGCGCGGGCGTGACCGCCTACCCCCGCTCGACCCCGAGCGCTTCCACGACCTCCACCAGCGGCCGCAGGGCGTCGTCGCGGCGGGCCTCGTCCAGGGCTTCGCGCAGCGCCTCGCCGTGGGTGGGGCGGGCGGCCGCCAGGAGGGCCAGGCCGGCCTCGGTCACGTCGGTGTAGATGCCACGGCGGTCGGTGGGGCACAGGTAGCGCGACAGCAGGCCGCGTTCCTCCAGCCTGGTCACCAGCCGCGTGGTGGCGCTCTGGCTCAGCACGACCGCGTCGGCGACCTGGCGCATCTGCAGGTGCCCGCCCTCGCCGCTGTGCTGGCGGCTGAGCACTTCGAGCAGGGAGAACTCGCGCGCGCTCAGGTCGTGCCCGGCCTGGAGCGCGCGCTCCACGCGGGTCTCGATGCGGCCGTGCAGGACCGACAGCGCGCACCACCCGTTGGCCAACGCCGTCATGGCAGGTGCGGTCATCAACGGCCTCCTCGCCGGGGGTGCACCCAAGGGGACCTACGCCACAGTAGCACAACCCGCGTTTGCGGTTAGCCCGCGTCTGCAACTATTGTCGACGCCTGTAAACGTCTGGTGCAAGCTCTTGGGAAGGCTCCTCTCATGCCTCTCGCGCTCCTGGCCCTCGCCATCGGTGCGTTCGGGATCGGCACCACCGAGTTCGTGATCATGGGCGTGCTGCCCGAGGTCGCCGGCGAATTCGGCGTGTCCATCCCGACCGCCGGCTGGCTGGTGACCGGCTACGCCCTCGGCGTCGTCGCCGGCGCCCCGCTGCTGACCGTCCTGGGCACCAGGGTGTCGCGCAAGAAGATGCTCATGTCCCTCATGGGGCTGTTCATCGTCGGCAACGCGCTCTCCGCGGTGGCGCCCGCCTTCGCCGTGATGCTGCTCGGCCGGGTCGTCGCCTCGCTGGCGCACGGCGCGTTCTTCGGCGTCGGCTCGGTGGTCGCGGCCGACCTGGTCGCCCCGGCGAAGAAGGCGTCCGCCATCTCCCTGATGTTCACCGGCCTGACCGTCGCCAACGTCGTCGGCGTCCCGGCGGGCACGATGATCGGCCAGTCCGCGGGCTGGCGCGTCACCTTCGCGGTCGTCGCCGCGCTCGGCGTGGTCGGCCTGCTCGGCGTGGCGAGGCTCGTGCCGGAGGCCGGGCGCCCGGAGGGGGTGACCGTGCGGGCCGAGTTCGCCGCCTTCCGCAACGCCCAGGTCTGGCTCGCGATGGCGATGACCGTCCTCGGCTTCGGCGGCGTGTTCGCCGCGGTGACCTACATCGCGCCGATGATGACCGAGGTCGCCGGGTACTCCGCAGGCTCGGTCACCTGGCTGCTGGTCCTGCTGGGCCTCGGCATGGTCGCCGGCAACCTGGTGGGCGGCAGGTACGCCGACCGCGCGCTGATGCCGATGCTGTTCACCTCGCTGGGCGCCCTCGCGCTGGTGCTGCTCCTGTTCACCTTCACCGCGCACGACAAGGTCCTCGCGGCGGTCACCCTGGCCCTGATCGGCGCCCTCGGCTTCGCCACCGTCCCGCCGCTGCAGAAGTGGGTGCTCGACCAGGCGTCCGCCGCGCCCACCCTGGCCTCGGCGGCCAACATCGGCGCCTTCAACCTCGGCAACGCGCTGGCCGCGTGGCTGGGCGGCCTGGTCATCACCGCCGGCCTCGGCTACACCGCGCCCAACTGGGTCGGCGCCCTGCTGGCCGGCAGCGCCCTGCTGCTGTCGTTCCTGGCGGCCTCGCTCGACCGGCGGCGCACCGGGGCCGCCGCGGCGGCCCCGGTGCCGGTCGGCTGAACCCGCCTCAGACGCCGAGCCGCTGGAGCCACATCTCCAGCACGCCGACGTGCCACAGCTCGTTCCCGTGCGCCTTGGTGAAGCGGCCGTTGGGGTCGGCCAGGAGCGCGTCGACGTAGTCGCGGCGCAGGACGCCCCGCTGCCGCGCGGCCGGGGAGCGCAGCGCGCCCTCCAGCAGGTCGAGCACGGTGCCGTCGAGGCGGGTGAGGGCCGGCACGGGGAAGTAGCCCTTGGGCCGGTCGACCACCTCGGGCGGCAGCAGTTCGCGCCCGATGTC
Organism: Saccharothrix syringae; assembly: GCF_009498035.1. Taxonomy (NCBI): domain Bacteria; kingdom Bacillati; phylum Actinomycetota; class Actinomycetes; order Pseudonocardiales; family Pseudonocardiaceae; genus Saccharothrix; species Saccharothrix syringae. The sequence goes on along the minus strand of NZ_CP034550.1, from coordinate 7,151,917 downwards.
CTTGAGCACCGACTTGCCGCCCTGGCCGGACTTCAGCTCCGGCGGGCACGCCGCGACCAGCTCGACGAGGTCCTGGTCCAGGAACGGCACCCGGGCCTCGACGCCCCACGCCATCGCCATGTTGTCCACCCGCTTGACCGGGTCGTCGGGCATCAGCAGGTGGGTGTCGGTCCGCAGCACGGCGTCCAGCGCCGTGTCCGCGCCGGGTGCGCCGAGGTGCCGGGCGACCAGCTCGCCGCTGGGGTCGCCCGGCACCAGCCACTCCGGTGCCAGCACGTGGGCCAGGTCGTCGTGGTCGTGGAACGCGTCGCGGAAGACCTCGGCGGCCCGGTCCCTCGGCGCGCCGGCCGCGGGCTGGTGGTAGCGGTAGCCGGCGAAGACCTCGTCGGCGCCCTGGCCGGACTGCACGACCTTGACGTGCCGGGACACCTCGCGGCAGACCAGGTGGAAGGCGGTGACGTCGTGGGTGCCCAGGGGCTCGCTCATCGACGCCACGGCCTGCTCGACGGCCGGGGCCAGCTCCGCGTCGTCGACGCGCAGCTGGTGGTGGTCGGTGCCGAACTTGTGCGCGACGGCGTCGGAGTAGGTGAACTCGTCGCCCTCCACGCCGTCGCGGTCGGTGAAGCCGATGCTGAACGTGCTGGGCCGGTGCCCCTCCTCGGCGAGCAGCGCGACCAGCAGGCTGGAGTCCAGCCCGCCGGAGAGCAGCACGCCGACCTCCACGTCGGACACGGTCCGCCGCCGCACGGCGGTGCGCAGCGCCTCGCGCACCGCGTCCCGCCAGTCCTGCCCGGTCCACCCGGCGTGCTCCGGCCGCCGGGTGTAGGAGGGCCGCCAGTAGACGTGGTCGCGGGGTGCCCGGCCCGGTTCGAGCACGCGGACGGTCGCGGGCGGCACCTTGCGCACGCCGCGCAGGACCGTGCGCTCGCCGGGCACGATGGAGTGCCAGGTCAGGTAGTGGTGCAGGCCCACCGGGTCGAGCCCGGTGTCCACCCCGCCGCCGGCCAGCAGCGCGGGCAGGGTGGAGGCGAACCGCGTGCGCCCCGCCACCTCGGCCACGTACAGCGGCTTGATCCCCAGCCGGTCGCGCACCAGCAGCACGCGGTCGCGCCGCCGGTCGACCAGGGCGATGGCGAACATGCCGACCAGGTGCTCCACGAACCGGTCGCCCCAGCGGTCGTACGCCTTGAGGACGACCTCGGTGTCGCTGGTGGAGGTGAACCGGTACCGGTCGGACAGCTCCGCGCGCAGCTCCCGGTAGTTGTAGACGCACCCGTTGAACGCCACGGCCAGGCCGAGGTCGTCGTCCACCATGGGCTGGGAGCCGGTGTCGGACAGGTCGATGATGGACAGCCGGCGGTGCCCGAGCGCCACCCGCCCCTCCGACCAGTGCCCCGCGCCGTCCGGTCCGCGCGACCACATGGTCCGCGTCATGCGCTCCACGGCGTCGAGGTCCGGGCGGTCCGACCGCCCGGTCACGACCTCACCGGCGATTCCGCACATAGCTCACCTCGGTGCATCGGTTGGCAGGGAGGGGACGGGCCCCGATGCCCGGTGTACCCCGATCGTGGCTGATCAAGCGCGGGGGAGAGCCGCGTCGCAACCGTCCGGCGTGGACGCCCGCGTCGCCCGCGACGAACGTGTCCAAACATTTCGTGTTCCGAAACACAGGTGAAACGTCCATCGGCGGGTTGACTCCGGGTCCTCGCCGGCTTGAGGTATGCGCCATGCTCCTGCCGCTCGCAGCGCCACCGCCCGTGCCCGTCGGCGCGCCCGCGGTGCCCGCTGCCGCCGACCCGCTCCCGGACCTGGACGCGGCCACGATCCCGCAGTTGGCGCGGCGGATGGACGCGGGTTCGTTGACCTCGGTCGAGCTGACGCGCGCCTACCTGCGGCGCATCGACACCGTGGACCGGGGGGTGCGGTCGGTGCTGGCGGTGGACCCGGAGGCGTTGCGGCAGGCGGCGGAGAGCGACCGGCGGCGGGCGCGCGGTCAGGCGCGGGGGTTGATGGACGGCATCCCGGTGCTGCTCAAGGACAACATCGACACGCGTTCGGGCGGCACGGCGGGGTCGCGGGCGTTGCGGGTGCCGCCGCGTGACGACGCGGAGCTGGTCAGGCGCCTGCGCGAGGCCGGCGCGGTCGTGCTGGGCAAGACCAACATGTCCGAATGGGGCAACTTCCGCTCCCCGTGGTCGACGTCCGGCTGGTCGGGTGTCGGCGGCCAGACCAACAACCCGTACGTGTTGGATCGCAACCCGTGCGGGTCGTCGTCCGGCTCGGGTGCGGCGGTGGCGGCGTCGTTGGCGCAGGTCGCGGTGGGTACGGAGACCGACGGCTCGATCGTGAGCCCGGCGGGGCAGAGCGGCGTCGTGGGGTTCAAGCCGACCCTGGGCCGGGTCAGCGGTGACGGCATCGTGCCGATCTCGACCCACCAGGACACGGCCGGCCCGATGGCGCGGCACGTCGTCGACGCCGCGATCCTGATGTCCGTCCTGGAGGGGGGCGGCGCGGACTACGCCGCCGCCCTCACGCCCGACGCGCTGCGCGGCGCGCGGGTCGGCGTGTGGCGCAGGGCGGGGTTCAGCGCCGAGACCGACCGCGTGGTGGAGTCCGCGGTGGACGTGCTGCGGCGCAACGGCGCCACCGTGGTCGAGGTGGAGCTGTCGCACCTGGACCGGATCGACGCGGCCGAGCGGTCGGCGCTGGTCACCGAGTTCAAGCACGACCTGGAGGCGTACCTCAGGACCCGGCCCGGCGTGCCGCAGACCCTCACCGAGCTGATCGCCTTCAACGAGGCCGACCCGGTCGAGCTGAGCAGGTTCGGCCAGGAACTCTTCCACGAGGCGGAGAAGGCGCCGCCGATCACCGACCCGACCTACCGCGAGCAGCGCCGCACCGCCACCGACCTGGCCCGCCGCTCGATCGACGAGGTCCTGGCCGCCCACCGGCTGGACGTGGTCATGGCGCCGACCAACAGCCCCGCCTGGCGCACCGACTACACCGGCGACCCCTTCGGGCTCAGCTCGGCCAAGCCCGCGGCGGTCGCCGGCTACCCGAACGCCACCGTCCCGGCGGGCTTCGCCGGCCCGCTCCCGATCGGCGTGTCGTTCATGGCCGGCCACGGCGCGGACGCGCGGGTCCTGCGGTTCGCCGCGGCCTTCGAGCGGGCGGCACCGGTGCGCCGCGCACCCGCCTACCTGCCCACGCTGCCCGGGGTCACCGGTTGCGGGTCTTGACGGCCCAGGCGGCGAGCCAGGCCGCCTCGCACGCGGCGTCGGCCAGGTACACCTTGCCGATGCGCCCCTTCGGCACGTAGAGCAGGTCGATCGCCAGCAGGGTGGTCGCGGCCACGGCGCCGATCCGGCGTGCCTGGCGCCAGTCGCCCTCGGCGGAGGCCCGCAGCTGGGCCCAGCCGATGCCGGCGAGCAGCCCGCCGGTGGTGCGCTGCAGCCAGCGGTCGGTCTTGCGGCCGAAGACCAGCTCGAAGGCGCGCACGCTGACCGCCGGCCACAGGCCGCCGACCAGGTTGAACAGGCCGTGCGCCGTCGCCAGCCGGGTCAGCTGCTGCTCGGATCGGTTCATGCGGGCTCCTCCACGCGGCTGCGGTCGACCCGTGGCTACCCGGTGCCGCGCGGCCGAACCACGCCGGCGGGTGGTTGAACCCCGCCGGACCGGGAACCGGTACTGGGCCGGGTCACACCACGGACCACGCCACGGGAGGCGACACGACATGTCGGACCAGTACGACGAGCAGACCGCGCAGCGGCACCCGGAGCCGGAGCAGCAGGAGGGGCAGCAGCAGGCGCACCCCGGCACCGGCGAGGCCATGGACCCGCCGCCCGACCACGGCGAGGACAGCTACCGGGGCAGCGGGCGGCTGGAGGGCCGCCGGGCCGTCATCACCGGCGGCGACTCCGGCATCGGGCGGGCCGTGGCGATCGCGTTCGCCCGCGAGGGCGCCGACGTGCTGCTGTCCTACCTGGAGGAGGAGCAGGAGGACGCCGAGCGGACCGCCGCGCTGGTGCGCGACGCGGGGCGGCGGGCCGTGCTCGTGCCCGGTGACATCCGGGACGAGGCGCACTGCCGGCACGTGGTGGAGCGGGCGCTGGCCGACCTGGGCGGCATCGAGGTGCTGGTGAACAACGCCGCCTACCAGATGTCGCAGGACGAGGGGCTGCTCGGGATCACCACCGAGCAGTTCGACCGGGTGCTCAAGACCAACGTCTACGCCATGTTCTGGCTGTGCAAGGCGGCCGTACCGCACATGCCCGAGGGCTCGTCGATCATCAACACCTCGTCCATCCAGGCGTTCCAGCCGTCGCCGGAGCTGCTGGACTACGCCACGACGAAGGCCGCGATCGTCAACTTCACCAAGGGCCTGTCGCAGGACCTCGCCGGCCGCGGCATCCGGGTCAACTCGGTTGCGCCCGGTCCGGTGTGGACGCCGCTGATCCCGGCCACCATGCCGGCCGAGAAGGTGGACTCCTTCGGCGAGCAGACCCCGATGGGACGGGCGGGCCAGCCGGCCGAGCTGGCCCCGGCCTACGTGTTCTTCGCCTCACCGGAGTCCAGCTACGTCACCGGCGAGGTCCTGGGGGTCACGGGTGGTCAGCTGCTCACCTGACCGTGTGCCCCTGGGGAGGGCAGTGCTCGAAAACCGGTGACACGGTGTGATTTGCCGGACGTGCAATCAGTCGTTCGTGAGCGTTTGTCCGCACTCGACAGTGGTATTCCAGCGGCCCTCCGGAAGTCCCGCGCGGTACTCCCGGAGGGCATCACCACCGACCGATGAGGACAGCATGGTCAACGACGATCGCCCCGTTCTGATCGACCTCGACGTGCCCACCGTGGGCGTCGAGGAGGAGTTCCTGGTCGTCGACCCGGTCGGCGGCCTGCCCCTCCCGGTGGCCGGCGAGGTCGTCGACCTGGCCAACGCCTCCGGCGCCGACCTGCAACCGGAGCTGACGCGCGTGCAGGTGGAGAGCAACACCCCGGTGTGCCGGACCCTCGACGAGGTGCGCGGGCACCTGCTGGAGGCGCGGTCGGCGGCCACCGCGGCGGCGCGCCGGGCCGGCGGCGGGTTGCTGGCCGTCGGCGTGCCGCTGGCCGGGCCGATGGGGCAGCCGATCAACGACACCGAGCGCTACGGCCGGATCGGGCGGGACTACGGGATGCTGGCCGCCGAGCACGGGGTGTGCGGCTGCCACGTGCACGTCGAGGTGCCGGACCGGGAGACCGCCGTGCAGGTGTGCAACCACCTGCGGCCGTGGCTGCCCGTGCTGCTGGCGCTGACCGCCAACTCGCCGATCCACCAGGGCGTGGACACCGGGTACGCCAGTTGGCGGTCGGTGCTGACGAGCCGCTGGCCGTGCTCGGGCGCCCCGCCGTACTTCACCTCCGCCGAGCACTACGACGCGGTGGTGGGGATGCTGGTCGACAGCGGCGCGGTGCTGGACCGGGGGATGGTCTACTGGGACGTGCGGCCCTCCGACCACCTGCCCACGGTGGAGGTCAGGGTCTCGGACGTGCCGGCCACGGTGGAGGAGTCGGTGCTGCTGGCGGCGCTGGTGCGGGGCCTGGTCGTGACCGCGGTGGAGGCGGTTCGGCGCGGCGAGCGGGCGCTGCCGCTGTGCGAGCAGGCGTTGCGGGCGGCCTACTGGCGCGCGGCCCACGACGGGATCGAGGGCGAGGCGGTGGACCTGTTCGCCAACCGCCGGGTCCCGGCCGCGCACCTGCTGCACGGGCTGGTCCGCCACGTCCGGCCGGTGCTGCGCCGGACCGGGGAGCTGCGCGAGGTCAACGCGCTGATGAGCGAGGTGCTGCAGGGGGGCAACGGTGCCGTGCGGCAGCGGCGGGCCCTCCAGCGGCGCGGGCGGCTGGAGGACGTGGTGGCGGTGCTGAGCCGCGACACGGCCGGGGAGCGCGTGCCGGGTACCGCGGCCTGAGGTGTGGGGGTGGGAGCGGGTGGGCCGGTTCGTCGAGCAGGTCCCGCCCGCCCGTTCCCGCGGACCAAGACCGGAAGAGTCCCGGGGTCGCTTGCTGCTCCCGATCTCCTGTCCTCCTCCGACTCGCGGTACGCGGCAGCATGTCGAAGTCGGTGCCGATCGTCCGTCGTTCCCTGCCGCGTTCTCGTCGGGCTTGGCCGCGTTCGTGCTCAGCCGAACCGTCTTCTTCCGGCGGGGTGACCGTACCCGCGGATCGACGAGGGGCTGTTCCCCGATGTCGAGGGTGACGAACAGGCGACGGGTCAAACCCGTGCAGCACAGCACCTTGACGTGCGGGTCGGAGATCAGCCCGGGTCGGTTCGGCTGCTCGGCGCCCCTGGTGAGCACCGGCTCGTCGCCGCGTCGATCACGTCCCGCCACGTCGTGCGGACCAGGTGATCACCCGCTCGTGGAATGCCGCCGGTCGTCGGCCACGAGGTCGAAGCCCCGGCCAGGCCGCGGGTGTTCCCCCGGGACGAGCGGCGAGGACCCGCGCGCGAAAACGGGAATGTCGACAGCGTCGGAGCGAGCGATGGGGCTGCCCGTGGCGCCCGTGGGAGGGAACATCCGCCCGGCGTCCCGCGCGTCCCGCGGATCGACACCGCTGTACTGCGCCCGCCGCGCGACCCACCGCTCCCACGGGTGGCGATCGCGCGACGGGCGGCAACGCCGAACCCGCTCACACCCCCACCGGCACGTCGCCGCGCAGCGTGATCCGGTGCATGACCCGCCGCTGGTCGCCGTAGTCGTCCACCGCGTAGTGGGCGGTGCTCCGGTTGTCCCACACCACCACGTCGCCCTCGCTCCACCGGTGCCGCACGGTGAACTCCGGCCTGCCGACCGCGGCGAAGAACACGTCCAGCAGCGCCCGGCTCTCCACCTCCGACACGCCCAGCAGCCGCGTGGTGAAGCCCGGGTTGACGAACAGGCTGCGCCGGCCCGACTCGGGGTGCACCCGCACCACGGGGTGCGCCACCGGCTCCAGCGAGCGGATCCGCTCGCCCTCCCACGTGTTGCCCTCGCCGCCGAGGCGCCCGTGCAGGTACTCCTCGAAGTCCTTGCGCCCGTCGTGCAGGGCGGTCAGCCGGTCGGCCAGCGCGCGCACCGGCTCGGACAGCGACAGGTAGGCCGCCTCCAGGTCGGTCCAGCACGTGTCACCGCCGGTCGGCGGCAGGGTCACCGCCCGCAGCACGGAACCCAGCGGCGGGCGGGACATGAACGTGACGTCGGTGTGCCACACCGGGGCCTTGCCGCCGTCGCCCGCGTCCAGCACGTAGATCTCCGGGTGGTCGGCGTCCAGGCCCGGCACCACGGGGTGCGCGGGCGTCGGCTCGCCCAGGGCGGCGGCGAACTCGCGGTGCGCCGTCGGGGTCAGGGACTGGCCGGGGAACACCAGCACCTTGTGCTCCACCAGGGCGGCGCGCAGCGGTGCGCCGGCCTCGGCGGACCGGACGTCGTTGAGGTCGACGCCGGTCACCCGGGCGCCGAGGGTCGGGGTGAGCGGTTCGATGTGCGCCACTGCTTCCTCCTCGTTGGTCGGGCCGCTCGGTCGGGCCGCTCCCCGGGCAGGCCGCCCGGTCGGTCGAGCCGGTCGGTCAAGCCGCCAGGTCAGGCCGCCACCGCGCGCACGGCGCCGGCCACCTCACCGCGCAGCGCGGCGAACTCCGCCGACCCGCGCAGCTCGTCGGCCGGCACGCCGGAGCGCGGCAGCGGCACGGGCAGGTCCAGCGCCACCCGACCGGGCCGGTCGGACAGCACCACCACGCGGGTCGCCAGGTACACCGCCTCGTCCACGCTGTGCGTCACGAACACCACCCCCCGCTCACCACCGGTCAGCGACCGGACGTCCTCCTGGAGCCGCTCGCGGGTGAGCGCGTCCAGCGCGGCGAACGGCTCGTCCATCAGCAGCAGCCGGGGGCGGGCGGCCAGGGCCCGCGCGATCGCCACCCGCTGCTGCTGCCCGCCGGAGACCTCCCACGTGCGGCGCGGGCCCAGCTCGCCCAAACCCACCTGGTCGAGCAGCTCGCGGGTGCGCCGCGGGCGGTCGGCGCGCGGCACGCCGGCCCAGCGCAGCGCGGTGCCGATGTTGCCGCCCACGGTCTGCCAGGGGAACAGCCTGGGCTGCTGGAACACCGTGCCGACGTCCCGCCCCGGCACGGGCGTGCCGCCGAGCACCCGGACCTCACCCGTCGACGGCCGCTCGAACCCGCTGACCAGCCGCAGCAAGGTGCTCTTGCCCGACCCGGAGGGGCCGACCACGACCAGGAACTCACCCGGGTCGACGCGCAGGTCCAGCGGTCCGAGCGCGGGCACGTCGGCGCCCTTGGCCCGGTACCGGTGCTCGACGCCGACCAGCTCGACCAGCGGCTCACCCACGGGGCGCCCGCAGGGCCGAGCGGAACGCGGCCAGGTCCGGCACCGAGTCGACCTTCTTCTGCCCGTGCAGGAACTCGGCGGTGGCCCGCAGCTGCTCGGCGAGCCTGCCGGGCGCCTCGGGCGTGCCGAAGTAGTCGGGGCCGAGCTGCTCGGCGTGGTCGAGGTAGATGTTCTGCTTGAGCTGGGACAGCGCGTCGTCCACGCCCGCGCCGATCTGCCGCGCCACCGCCTCGGCGACCACCCGCGGCTCGGTCTTGATCTTCTTGATGGCGTCGTCGGTGGCGGCGAGCCACTTGTCCAGCACGTCGCCGTTCTGCTCGATGAACTCCTTGCGCGCCACGGTGAACGTCAGCGTCGGCTTGCCCGCGGCGGCGAGCTTGGCGCTGTCGGTGAGCGTGACGCCGTCCTGCTGGAGCACGCTGAGCACCGGCGTCCACACGTACGCGCCGTCGATGTCGCCGCGCTGCCAGGCGGCCTGGATGTTCTGCGGCTCCAGGTCCACCAGGGTCACCGACGCCGGGTCGACGCCCGCCTGCTCGAAGGCGGCCAGGAGGCTGTAGTGCGCGGTAGAGCTGAACGGCGCGGCGACCTTGCGGCCGACCAGGCCCTTGATGTCGGTGATGCCACTCGCCTTGCGCACCACCAGGGCCTCGCTGTCGCCGATCACGTTGAGCAGTTCGACGACCTGGTAGGGGATGCCCAGCGGCGCGCTGAGCCCGGCCGCGGCCGGGCTGCTGCCGATGACCGCGAGGTCGATGGCGCCGCCGAGGAACGCGGTGTTGATGCTCGCGCCGGAGTCGAACGAGGTCCAGGTGACCCGGTGGTCGGGCAGCGCCTTCTCCAGCGTGCCCTGGTCCTTGACCAGCAGCGTGCTGTCGGCGAAGTTCTGGTAGGCGATGCGGACCTCGCGGCGCTCGCCGGAGGACGACGACCCGCCGACCCCGCACGCGGCCAGCACCGGTGCGGCGGCGAGCAGGGACAGGACCGATCTGCGGCTGACGGACATGGCTGTGCTCCTGGTTCTCCGGCGCTCACGCCCGCCCGCGCCACGGCGAGACGGCGCGTTGCAGCGCGAGGATGGCGGTGTCGATGAGCAGCCCGGTCACCCCGATGACGACGAGCCCGAGCAGGACGACCGCGGTCTGGTTGTAGCGCTGGGCGTTGAGGACCATGCCCCCGATGCCGTCCGCGCCGTTGACGGTCTCGGCGGCCACGACCGAGCTGTAGGCCACGCCCACGGCCAGCCGCACGCCGGTCAGGATCTCCGGCGCGGACGCGGGCAGCAGCACCGTGCCGACCACGCCGAGCCGGCTCGCGCCCAGCGCGTGCGCGGCCTCCACGTACTGCCGGTTCACCCCGGTGACGGCCGCCGCGGTCGCCACCGCGACCGGCGGGAACGCGGCCACCACCAGCAGGTAGACCTTGGGTTCCTCGTCGATGCCGAACCAGATGACCAGCAGGCTGAGGTAGGCCAGCGGCGGCAGCGCGCGCAGGAACGTCACGAACGGCTCGGCCACCGCGCGGACCAGCGGCACCAGGCCCATCACCAGGCCGAGGCCGACGCCGACCAGGATGCCGTAGGCCGAGCCGTAGCCGACCCGGCGCAGGCTCACCCCGAGCCGTTCGACCACAGTGGACCCGGCGTACCCGCCCTGGCCGTTGCCGCTGTCGGAGGCGGCGAGGAGCTGGTCCCACACCTGCTTCGGGCCGGGCAGCACGGCGGGCGGCCAGAACTCGGCCAGGACCAGCAGCTCCCAGATCGCGAGCAGCGCCAGCACGGCCGCGACGCGCACCAGGACCGAGTGCGTGGCGGACAGCGCGGCGCGCCGCGGTTCCTTCTGCGCCATGGGAAACTCCGTGCCGAAGCGGGGAAGCGGGACGGCGGTGAATGTACAGAAGTACACATGGCTTGATCGGCCTTCCCGCTCTGTGGACACCCCGGCGGGAACCCCTTGTGCGAGAGGCGATTCCATGACATCGGCACGTCGTCGTGATCCCGAAAGGCGGGAACGCATCGTCCGGGCGGCGGTGCGGGTGATCGGCCGGTCGGGCCTGTCGGCGCTGACGCACCGGGCCGCGGCGGCCGAGGCGGGCGTGCCGCTGGGGTCCACCACCTACCACTTCGCCGACCTGGACGAGCTGCTGGAGGCCGCGGTGCGGCTGGTGGCCGAGCGCAACGTGGCCCGGCTGCGCCGCTGGGCGGATTCCCTCGCACCACAAGCAGATCTGTGCACCGAGCTGTCGGACTTCCTGGTATCGCTGGCCACCCGGCACCGCGCCGGCAGCGTGCTGGCCTACGAGCTCTACAGCGCGGCCCTGCGCCGGCCCGGCCTGCGGGCGGCGAGCACGGCGTGGGACGGGATGCTGACCGAGGTGTTCGCCCGGCACGTGGCCGAGCCGACCGCGCGCGCCCTCACCGCCCTGTTCGACGGCCTGCTCTACCAGGCCCTGGTGTCGCCGACCCGGCCGACGCGCGCCGACTTCGAACCCGCGCTGCGGCTGCTGCTCGCCCGCGCCTGACCTATGATCAAGTCCGGACCAGTCGAGGGGAGCCGCCGTGTCCCGTGCCGGATCGATCGGGCTCGTGCTGCCCCGCGACCTCGACGGCGCGCGGGTGCTGCCGTACGCGCGCCGCGCCGACGAGCTGGGGTTCGACGAGCTGTGGGTGGTGGAGGACCTGGGCTTCGCCGGCGGCATCGCGCAGGCCGCGGCGGTGCTGGCGGCGACCGACCGGATCCGGGTGGGCATCGGGCTGCTGCCCGTGGGCGCGCGCAACGCGGCGTTCGCGGCCATGGAGGTCGCGACGCTGGCCCGGCTGTTCCCCGGCCGGGTGGACGTGGGCATCGGGCACGGCATGCCCGCGTGGATGCGGTCGGTCGGGGAGTGGCCGGACAGCCCGCTGGGGCTGCTGGAGGAGTACCTGCGCGCGGTGCGCGGCCTGCTGCGCGGCGAGGTGGTCGAGCGGGGGCGGCACGTCGCGCTCGACGGCGTCCGGCTGGAGCCCGCGTGCCTGCCGGGGCACGTGCCGCCGGTGCTGGCCGGGGTGCGCGGGCCGCGGTCGCTGGCGCTGTCCGGGCGGGAGGCCGACGGGACGGTGCTGGCCGAGCCGACCACCCCGGAGTACGTGCGCGCCGCGCTGGGGCGGATCGCCGCGCCCGGGCCGCACCGGCTGGTCGGCTACAACGCGGCCGCCGTCGACGAGGACCGGGCGGTGGCGGTCGAGGCGGTGCGGGACGGGCTGGCGTGGATCGGCGAGCCGGACTGGGCGCCGCACCTGGCCCCGCTGCCGTTCGCGGACGGGGTCGCGGCGCTGCGCCGGGAGTGCGGCAGCCGCGAGGAGTTCGCGCGCCGGCTGCCCGAGGAGTGGGTGCGGCGGCTCGCCCTGGCCGGCACGCCCGGGGACGTGCGGGCGCGGCTCGACGAGCTGTTCGCGGCGGGCCTGGACAGCGCCGTGCTCATCCCGGCCGCCGGGCAGGCGCCGGAGCGGCTGGCCGCCCTCCTCTGAAGGCGGCGGAGCGGCGGACGACGACGGCCGCGGCGAGACCGCCCGCCGCCGCGACGCCCAACGCCACGGGCAGGGCGCCGCGGTCGAGGCAGAGGCCGCCGACGACGGCGCCGAGCGCGATGCCGACCTGGAACGCGACGACGTAGACCGCGGACGCGAGGTCCTGCCGGGTCCGCGCGGCACGCAGGACCGCGGCTTGCAGCACCACGCCGATCGCGCCCGCCGGCGCGGCCCACAGCACGACCGCGGTCCCGGCGAGGGGCGCGCTCGGGCCGGCGACGAGCAGCGCGACCATGCACGCGGCGACGCCGCCGGTGGCGAACAGGGCGGTGGCCTGCGGCCGCCGGTCCACCAGGCGGCCGACCAGGACCAGGCCGACCAGGCCGGCCGCGCCGTGGGCGAACAGCAGGGCCGAGGTGGCCGACCCGGTGAGGTGCACGCGGTCGGCGATGATCGCGGTGATGTAGGTGAACGCGGCGAAGTGGCCCGTCACCACCAGGGCGGTGGCGAGGTTGACCGCGCCGAGGGAGCGGACCGCGCCCGGTTCCCGGGGTGCGGCGGGCTCCGCGGGCAGCGGGTCGACGGTGACCCGGATCAGCACCGCCGACAGCGCCGCGACCCCGGCCACGACCAGGGCGGTGGCCCGCCAGCCGAGCGCCGTGCCGAGCCACGAGCTGAGCGGGAGGCCGAGCAGGAAGGCGAGCGAGTTGCCCGCGAAGACCACGGCGGTGGCGCGCCCGGCCCGCTCCGGCCCGAGCAGCCGCGCGGCCACCGGCGCGACCACCGACCAGAACACCCCGTGGCCCGCGGCCGAGACCAGCCTGGCGGCCACCGCCACGCCGTAGCCGGGCGCCACCGCCAGCAGCAGGTTGGACACCGCCACCGCGGCCACCGTGACCAGGGCGGTCGTCCGGCGGTCGACGCGGGCGGTCGCGGCGACCAGCGGCACCACCGTGACCGCGACGACGACGGCGTACCCGGTCATCAGCAGGCCGACGGCCGGTTCCGGCACGCCCAGCCCGGCCGCGAGCTGCGGCAGCAGCGCGACCGGCAGGTTCTCCGAGGTCACCGAGGCGAAGCAGGCGGTGCTGAGCGCCCCGAGGGCGATCCCGGTCCGCGCGCGTGTCGTTGCGGGCATTGTGTAACGATACACAGATAGGCTGTGGCCATGTCCGGCGCCGGAGCACCGCGGATCACCATGGCGGAGGTGGCGCGCCGCTGCGGCGTCTCGCCGATGACCGTGTCCTACTGCTACAACCAGCCGGACCGGGTCGCGCCGGACACGCTGCGCCGGGTCCTGGCGGTCGCCGCCGACCTGGGCTACCGGGGGCCGGACCCGACCGCGCGGTCCCTGCGCCGCCGGCACAACGGCGCGATCGGCGTCGTGCTCGGCGAGCACCTGGCCTACGCCTTCGAGGACCCGCAGGCCCGCCGGTTCCTCACCGGCGTGGCCGAGGTCTGCCGCGAGCGCGGCAGCGGGCTCAACCTCATCCCGACCACCGGCGCGGACCAGGACGTCGACCGGGTGCGCTCGGCGTCGGTCGACGGCTACATCGTCTGGACCACCGTCGACACCGACCCGGTGCTGGCCGTGGTGGGCGGGCTGGGCAAGCCCGTCGCGGTGCACGGCGGCCCGGCCGTCGCGGGCGCGCGGGTGGTCGGCATCGACAACCGGGCCTCCGCCCGCGAGCTGGCCGCGCGCACCTTCCCCGGCGCCCGGCGGCCGGCCGTGCTGAGCTTCCCCTTCGACCGCGACCGCAGGCCGCGGCTGGAGGTCGGCCCGGACCCCGGCCGGGTGGCGTTCCCGGTCACCCGCGACCGCCTGCTGGGCGTGCACGACCACTGCCGGGAGGCGGGCCGCGACCCGGACCGGCTGCCGGTGGCCGTCGTGGCCCGCAACGACCGCGCCGAGGCCGCCGCCGCGGTGGACGCGCTGTTCGACTCCTGCGACCCCGACGCGGTGGTGGCGATGAGCGACCAACTGGCCTTCGCGGTGCTGGACGCCGCCCGCCGCCGCGGCCTGGACGTGCCCGGCGACGTCGCGGTCTCCGGCTGGGACGACGGGCCGGACGCGGAGCGCGGAGGTCTCACCACGGTCACCCAGTCGCTGCACGACCAGGGGCGGAGCTGCGCCCTGGTCGCGCTCGGGGAGCGCGGGCCGGACCGGGCGGCCGACTGGGCCGTCACGGTGCGGGCCAGCACCAGGTGAGGCCGGCGACCCCGCCCCGGCGGCCGGTCCCGGGCCGGCGCGTCGGATCACGGTTGGCGATGGATACCCATCGGGAATCGCGAGCGGTGCGAAACCCCTGGCGCACATAGCATTCCGGGGGTGACCGCAACCACTTCCGCGGCGGGCCCGCACGACCGGATCGCCCACGTCCGCCTGCTCGACGTCCGGTGGCGGCCGGACATCCCGGACGGTCGTCCGGCCCACGCCGCGGGCCACGTCCCCGGCGCGCTGCGCGTGCGGCCCGGCGACGGGGTCGCGGTGTGCCGCGGCTCCGGCGTCACCACCGCGGCGCTGCGGATCGCGGCCCTCCACCCGGGCTCCTGGTCTCGGTGGTCGAGCCGGCCGGACCGCCCGGTCGCGACGGGCGCGCCGTGAGCCACGCCGGGCTGACCCGCGCCCTCAAGGCGTGGTCCACCGACCCCGCCGAACTGGCCCGGGTCTCGGTCGACCGCTCGGGCACCGTCCCCGACGGCCTCCCGGACCTGGTGGTCTTCGCCCGGGACGTGGACGACGTGCGGCGCACCGTCTCCTACGCCGCCGCCCGCGGCGTGCCGGTCGTGCCGAGGGGCGCGGGTTCCGGGGTGGCGGGCGGCGCGGTCGCGGGCGCCGGTGCCATCGTGCTCGACCTGTCCGGGCTGGACCGGATCGCGGAGATCCGCCCCGACGACGCGATCGCCGTGGTCGAGCCCGGTGTGGTCACCGCCGACCTCGACGCGGCGGCGGCCGCGCACGGGCTGCGTTACGCGCCCGACCCGGCCAGCGCGGCGTTCTCCACCATCGGCGGCAACATCGCCACCAACGCGGGCGGGCTGCGGTGCGTGAAGTACGGGGTGACCCGGGACGCCGTGCTGGCCGTCGACGCCGTGCTGGGCGACGGCACGCTGGTCCGCACCGGGCGCCGCACGGTCAAGGGCGTCACCGGGTACGACCTCACCGGCCTGCTCGTCGGCTCCGAGGGCACGCTCGGCGTGATCGTCGGCGCCACCCTGCGCCTGTCCCCGCTGCCCGCCGCGACCGCCACGGCCGGCGCGTTCTTCGCCACCGCCGAGGACGCCGTGGCGGCCGTGACCGCGCTGCAGCGCCGCGGGCTGCGGCCCTCCACCGCCGAACTGCTCGACCGGGCCACCCTCGTCGCCATCGACCAGGCGCAGGGCGGTGACCTGCACACCAGGGGGCAGGTCTTCCTGCTCCTGCAGACCGACGGCCACGGCGCCGAGGCCGAGCTGGCCGAGGCCGAACGCGTGCTGCGGCCCCTGGCCACCTCGGTCGAGACCACCACCGACCCGGTGGTCGCGGACCGGCTGGTCGCCACCCGGCGGGCCGCGTTGCCGGCCGTCGAGCGCCATGGCCGGGTGCTGATCGAGGACATCGCCGTGCCCCGGTCGCAGATCGCCGGGACGGTGGCCGCGGTCGAGCGGATCGCGGCCTCGACCGGGGTGCGGATCTTCGTGTTCGCGCACGTCGGCGACGGCAACCTGCACCCGATCGTGCTGGCGGGCAGCGCGCCGCCCGAGCAGGTCGACCTGGCCGTCGCGGCGGTCTTCGAGCACGCGCTGTCCGTGGGCGGCACGCTCACCGGCGAGCACGGTGTCGGCACGCTGAAACGGCCCTGGCTCGCCGCCGAGCTGGGTGACCCGGTGCTCGACCTGCACCGGCGGATCAAGGCGGTGTTCGACCCGGCCGGAATCCTCAACCCCGGCAAGGCTATCTAGTTATTCAGTCCGTTATGGACGTCCAAATGCGACTTTTCTCGACCTCACCCCGGAGTGCCGCATGACCGCCTCGTACGACAACCCACCCCACCTCGCCGCCCGCGGCACCCTCGTGGTGCTGCCCGGCCGCGGCGAGGACGCCGGCGTCTACGAGCGCCTGGGCCTGCGGCTGGCCTTCGACGCCTACCGCGTCCGCGTGCTCGACGACCCGACCCGCGACCCGGCCGCGGCCACCGCGACCGTCAAGGCGCTCCTGGCCGAGGCCGACGCCGCGCCGCGCGTACTGGTCGGTTCCGACACCGGCGCCCTGTTCGCCGCCCTGCTCGTCGCCGAGCGCGCGGTGGCCGCGGACGGCCTGGTCCTGGCCGGCCTGCCGGCCACGCAGACCACCGGGGACGCCCCCGACTGGGAGGCGGAGCTGGCCGCCCGCACCACCTGCCCCACCCACCGCGCCCGGCTCGCCGGCGACACCGGCTTCCGCCGCGGCGCGCTGTGGACCGCCCCGCCGCCGGACTGGGCCGACCGCGCGGACCCGGCGGCCCTCCCGCTGCCGGTGCTCGGCCTGCACGGCGCGGACGACCCGGTGGCCGCGCTGGACGACGTTCGCGCCTGGTTCGCCCGCCTGCCGCGCGGCGAGCTGGTCAGCCTCGCCGGCACCGCCCACGACGCGCTGAACAACCAGACCCACCGCACGGCCGCCGCGCTGGTCGTCCGCTTCCTGGAACGGCTCCGGCTCGGCGCCGACCTGCCCGTGCTCGACCGGGTGGAGCTGCCGTGACCCGCTACGTGGTGATCGGCGCGGGCGCGGTCGGCGCCACCACGGCCGCGCAGCTGCACCTGGCGGGCCGGGAGGTCGTGCTGGCGGCCAGGGGCGCCCACCTGGCCGCGCTGCGCGGGACCGGCCTGCGGTACGTCCGCCCGGACGGCACCACGACGCTGCGGCTGCCCGTGGTCGGCCGGCCCGACGAGGTGCGGTTGCGGCCGGACGACCTGCTCGTGCTGGCCACCAAGACCCAGGACGCCGACGCGGCGCTGGCGGCGTGGGCGTGGCAGCCCGTGGGCAGCGGGGTGGCGGCCACCGAGCTGCCGGTGCTGACCCTGCAGAACGGGCTCGACAGCGAGCGCAGCGCGCTGCGCCGCTTCGCCACCGTGTTCGGCGCGGTGACGTGGTCACCGGCCAGCCACGTGGTCCCCGGTGAGGTCGTCTCGCCCGCGGCGCCGATCGCCGAGGCGTTCTGGGCGGGCCGCTACCCGGCGGGCACCGACCCCCGGCTGGACGGCGTCGCGGCCGACTTCGCCGACGCCGGCCTGGCGCTGGAGGTCGTGCCCGACGTCGTCGCGTTCAAGGCGGGCAAGCTGATCGCCATCCTGCCCAACGCGCTGGACGCGCTGTACCCGCCGACCGCCCTGCGCGACCGGGCCGCCGAACTCCTGCGGGACGAGGCGAGGGACGTGTTCGCCGCGGCCGGCGTGCGCGTGGCCGACCTGCTGGGCGAGAGCACGCTGGACCTGTCCGGGCTGGTGCAGCGGCCCGTCCCCGGCCACGAGCGCGGTGGCGGGTCCACGTGGCAGAGCCTGGTCCGCGGCGGCACCGTGGAGTCGGACTTCCTCAACGGGGAGGTCGTCCTGCTGGCCCGGCTGCACGGCCGCGAGGCGCCCGCCAACGCCGCCGTGCTGACCAGGATCGGCCGGGCCGCGGCGGCGGGCGTGGCGGCCCGCTCCCTCGACGACGCCGACCTGCTGGCCACGCTGCCGCAGCTGGCGAGGTAGGTCGGGCGGGCCGGGACAGGCCGAGCGGGCTCGGCGGACCGGGGCGGGCTGGCCGGGGCGGGCGGACGAGGCCGGGCGCACGAGGCTGGGCGGAGCGGGCCGGCCGGACGAGGCTGGGCGCACGAGGCCGGGCGGAGCAGGCCGGGCGGACGAGGCCGGGCGGAGCAGGCCGGGCGGACCAAGCCGCGCGGAGCAGGCCGCGCGGACCAGGTCAGGCGGGGCGCCGGCGGGCCGGGCGCGGCGAGCCCGGCCCGCCGGGTCAAGCCGGCCGGTCGAACCCGAACCGGCTGCGGTGGAACACCAGGGGCAGCGAGTGCTCCACGTGGGCCGCCGAGTGGAGCCGGAGCAGGACGATGGTGTGGTCGCCCGCCTCGACGTGGTGGTGGATGGTGGTCTCGAACCAGGCCACGCCATCGGCGAGGGTGACCGCGCCGTTCTCGCCGACGGTGACGTCCAGCCCGGCGAAGCGGCCGTCCGCGGGACCCGCGAGCTGCCGGGCGACCGCGCCGTGGTGGTCGGCCAGGACGGTCACCCCCAGCTGGTCGGCGCGGCGCAGCTCGGGCCACGTCCGGGAGCTGTTGGCGATCGAGAAGGACACCAGCGGCGGGTCCAGCGACACCGAGGTGAACGAGCTGGCGGCCAGGCCGACCACCCGGTCGTCGACCCGCGCGGCGACCGCGACCACACCGCTGGGGAAGGCGCCGAAGGCCGCGCGCAGCCGCGCGGGGTCCAGGGACTGCCCGGTGGTGGTCGGGTGCTCGTCGAGCCTGGCGGCCGGGCGGTGCTCGTCGAGCCCGGGGGCGTCGGTGTGCCGGCTCATCTCGCGTTCCTCCCAGCCTCGGCTTCTCCGACCCACCTTCACCCGGGGAGCGCGGTGCGTCAAAGAGCCTTTCGCGATCACTTCCCATGGACGAGTGTGATGGGTTGGCAAGAGCGGCCGCCGACCTTCCCACATGCCGGTCAGGGGATCTCGGCACCCGCGCCCATCGGCTCTAATCGGCACATGACGAACTCGCTCGACCTCGAACACCTGCGCACGCTCGTCGCGATCGCCGAGTGCGGCGGGTTCGGCAAGGCCGCGGCGGTGCGCCACATCAGCCAGCCCGCGCTGAGCCAGCACGTCCGGCTGCTGGAACGCGGGCTCAAGCGCAAGCTCTTCGAGCGCGACGGCCGCAACATGCGCTTCACCCACGAGGGCGAGCGGGTGCTGGCCGAGGCGCGGCGGATCATCGAGGTCCACGACGCGTCGCTGCGCCGGCTGGAGGCCGAACCCGACCGGACCATCGTGGTCGGCTCCACCGAGCACAGCGCCGAGCAGATCCTGCCGGAGATGATCCGGGCGCTGCGGGCCGCGTTCCCCGACTGCGCCACCCGCTTCGAGATCGGCCGGTCCACCCAGCTCGCCGAGGCCGTGGACAAGGGCGCCGTCGACTTCGCGTTCGTGCTCGACCCCAGCGGCCGGGGCGCCGGGCACCTGGTCGGGCGGCTGCCGCTGGTCTGGTACGCCGCGCGCGGCTGGCGGCCCCGCGAGAACGGCGAGACGTGGCCGCTCATCGCGTTCGAGGAGCCGTGCGGCCTGCGCGAGCGGGCGCTGTCGCTGCTCACCGGCCAGGGGCGCCACGTCGAGGTCATCGCGCAGTCCACCACGCTGGAGGGCGTGCTGGCCGGGGTCCGCGCCGGCCTCGGCGTGGCGCTGCTGCCCAGCGCGGGCGGCCGCCCGCCGGGCCTGACCGCCTGCACCGACCTGCCCGACGCGGGCACGACCCACCTGCGCCTGGTGGCCCGCCGCGGCCTGTCGGCCGAGGTGGAGCGGACCGCGCTGTCGGCCGGGGTGGACTTCTTCGCCCAGCGGCCCCACCTCCAACTGGTCCCGCCCGCGGGCAACGCCGCCCGCGGCGCGTGACCGGGTCGATAACGCCGACCTATGGGTACCCATCGCGCAATTGACTTGGACGCCCGTCCCGGCACCGACCTACGTTTCGTCACGTGACCAGCGCACCGGCCTTCGACCAGCAGATCCCCGCGTCCGCCTCGCCGGAGGTGGAGTTCATCAGCCTGTCGCACCTGAACCCGTCGACGGAGCTGGACCCGGTCCCGACCCGGGGCATCGACCTGGAGTACTTCCGCACCTACGTCCGCTCGCTGGAGGAGGGCGGGTTCGACTACACGCTGCTCCCGTACGGCTCCACCACCGCGGACTCGTTCGTCGTCGCCTCGGCCGTCGGGCAGCTCACCGAGCGGATCAAGCCCATCGTCGCGCTCCGCCCCAACACGACCTTCCCGCTGGTCGGCGCCCAGAAGCTGGCGACGCTGGACCAGCTCACCGAGGGCCGGGCCGTGGTGCACCTCATCTCCGGCGGCAGCGACGCCGAGCAGGCCCGTCAGGGTGACTACCTGCCCAAGGACCGCCGCTACGCCCGCACCTCCGAGTACATCGACCTGCTGCGCCGGGCCTGGACCGAGCCCGCGCCGTTCAGCCACGAGGGCGAGTTCTACAAGTTCGACGACTTCGGCCCCGGCTTCGCGCCCCACGACAAGCCCATCCCCATCTCCATCGGCGGGCAGTCCGACGAGGCGTTCCGCGTCGGCGGCGAGAAGGCCGACATCTTCAGCTTCTGGGGCGAACCCCTGGACGACCTGCGCGCCGAGGTCGAGCGCGTCCACGGCATCGCCCGCGCCGCCGGCCGCACGACGCTGCCGCGCATCTGGGTGACGTTCCGGCCGATCATCGCCAAGACCGACGAGCTGGCCTGGCGCAAGGCGCACGAGTACGTCGCCCGGATCGCCGACACGTTCGGCAAGGCCGCCCACGGCGATCGGCGCGCCCGGCAGGGCGCGCCCCAGAACGTCGGCTCGCAGCGGGCGCTGTCGTTCGCGGAGAGGGCCGAGTTGTACGACCGGGCGCTGTGGACCCGCACCGCGGCCGTCACCAACGCGGCCGGCGCGTCGACGGCCCTGGTGGGTTCCCCGGAGACGGTGGCGGCGGCGATCCTGGACTACGTCGACCGCGGCGCGGACCTGGTCAGCATCCGGGGCTACGACACGCTCGCCGACGCCGTGGACTACGGCCGGTACGTGCTCCCGCTGGTGCGCCAGGAACTGGCCCACCGCAGGGCCACCGGCCGGCGCGGCACGCTCCAGGCCGAGCACCCGGGCAACTACGGCGAGGACTACCGGCGCTTCGCGACGGCGGGCCGGGCGTGACGGGCACCGCGCGGGCGCTGCCCGTCCCCGACCTCACCGACGACGCGCTGGCGGCGGTCACCGCCGAGGTGGCCGACACCGCGGCCGAGTACGACCGCAGCGGCGAGGTGCCGGTGCGCGGCCTGGCCGCCGCCCACCGGGCCGGCCTGCTCACCGCCACCGTCGGCGGGCGGTACGGCGGTCCGGGCGCGGGCCCGCGCGACACCGCGCGCATCCTCGCCGCGCTGGGCGAGGGCGACCCGTCCGTGGCGCTGATCGCGGCGAACACCCTGGCGGCGCACGCGTCCCAGGCCGCCCA
Source organism: Saccharothrix syringae (assembly GCF_009498035.1). NCBI lineage: Bacteria > Bacillati > Actinomycetota > Actinomycetes > Pseudonocardiales > Pseudonocardiaceae > Saccharothrix > Saccharothrix syringae. The sequence goes on along the minus strand of NZ_CP034550.1, from coordinate 7,130,835 downwards.
CCCGCACTGGCCGGAGGCGTTCTACGACGACCTGCTGGCGCGCTCGGCCGCCGGACCGGCGCCCGTCAACGCCATCCGGGCCGAACCGGAGCTGGGCGCCCCGGCCCGCGGCGGCCTGCCCAGGACGGCGGTCCGGCGCACCGCGTCCGGCTGGGTGCTCGACGGCCACAAGTCCTACGCCACCGGCGGCACGGCCCTGGCCTACCACGTGGTGTGGGCGGTCGTCGACGAGCCCGGTGTGCCGCGGGTCGGCCACGTGGTGGTGCCGGCGGACGCGCCCGGCATCACGTGGCTCGACACGTGGGACCACCTCGGGCTGCGCGCCTCGAACACCCACGACGTCGTCTACGAGGGGGTCGAGCTGCCGGCGGACGCGTTCGTCGAGATCCCCCGGGGTGAGGACGGCGTCTACCGCGACCCGGCGGCGGTGACCGGACCGGGCAGCTTCGGCCACCTGGCGCTCTACGTCGGGGTGGCCCGCGCGGCGCGGCGGGCGTTCGCCGAGTTCGCCCGCTCCCGGGTGCCCGCCGCGCTCGGCAGGCCCATCGCCACGACCGAGCGGATCCAGTCGGTGGCCGGGGAGGTCGACCTCCAGGTCGCCCAGGCCGAGACCCTGCTGCACGGTGCGCTGCTGCGCGTGGAGGCCGGGGACGGGGCGGTGGCGCCCCAGCTCCCGCTGGTGAAGGTGGCGATCGCGCGCGCGGTCGTGACGGCCGTGCAGACCGCCGTGGCGGCCCTGGGCAACCCGGCGCTGTCCCGGCACAACCCGCTGGAACGGCACCTGCGGGACGTGCTGTGCGTCCGCGTCCACCCGCCGCAGGAGGACGTCGCCCTGCTGGTCGGCGGGCGGCGCGTGCTCGGGGTCTGAGCCGGTCACCGCACCGGTCACCGCACCAGGACAGGCGGCTCGTAGGCGCGCACCGGTGGCACGGGCCCGTCGTACCTGCTGACCGCCACCAGCACGTGCGCACCGCTCGTGGCCTGCGTCAACGTCGACGTGGCCACGTCCCGGGTCAGCACGTTCACGTTGCCGTTGACGCAGTCCGCCACCTCGGGCGCACTCGGGTCGAACCAGGCCCCGGTGTGCATCCGCGCGACGCCGGGCAGCAGCGCGTCGGTGACGACCACCCCGGCGAGCAGGCTCCCCCGGGGACTGCGGACCAGCGCGACGTCACCGTCGACGAGTCCCCGGGCCGCCGCGTCGGAGGGGTGCAGGCGCAGCGGTTCGCGGCCGGCGACCTTGGTCGACCGGCTGGCCGCGCCCATGTCCAACTGGCTGTGCAGCCGGTGCGACGGCTGGTTGCACAGCAGGTGCAGGTCGTACTCCCCGCCCGCGCGCCACCACTGCGTCGGTTCCCGCCACCGCGCGTGCCCGGCCACGTCGGGCAGGTCGAAACCGGCCAGCCGCGCCGAGCACAGCTCGATCCGGCCGCTCGGCGTGCCCAGCGGGTTCGCCGCCGGGTCGGCGCGGAACGCGGTGAAGACCGGGTCGCGGTACGGCTCCCGGGGCAGCTCGACCCCGCCGTCGCGCCAGAACCGCGCGAACGGCGGCGCGGGCGGCGACCCGGGCGCGGCCCGCCAGTCCTCGTAGATCCGCTCCAGCCACTGCCGGGAGTCCAGCCCCTCGGCGAAGTCCGCGCCCAGCCGCTCGGCCAGCCGCGCGTAGATCCAGAACTCCTCGCGCGCCTCCCCGAAGGGCGGTACGGCCCGCGGCACGGCGCGCAGGCGGCTGTCGCCGGCACCGGCCGCCACGTCGTCGCGTTCCAGGGTGCTCGCCACGGGCAGGACCACGTCGGCGTGGCGGGCGGTCGGCGTCCAGTGGGTCTCGTTGACCACGAACGTGTCCAACGTGGACAGTGCTCGCCGCAGGCGGAGCAGGTCCTGGTGGTGGTGGAACGGGTTGCCCCCCGCCCAGTAGGCCAGCCTCACCCGCGGCAGCCGCAGCCGGCCGCCGTCGTAGGGGATCTCCGCGCCGGGGTGCAGCAGGAGGTCGCCGATGCGCGCGCACGGGATGAAGTCCGGCACGGGGTTGCGGCCCTGGGGGAACGTCGGCAGCGGCGGGCCGGCGATGCCCACGCCGTAGTCGCCCATCGAGCCGAAGCCGTGGGCGAAGCCGCCGCCGGGCAGGCCGACCTGCCCGAGGAACGCGGCCAGGGTGAGGCCCGCGAACACGGCCTGCTCGCCGTTCTCGCCGCGTTGCAGGGCGTAGACGACGTTGACCAGGGTGCGGCCGGCGGCCATGCGGTGCGCGAGGTCCCGGATCACCCCCGCGGGCGCGCGGCTGATCCGCGCGGCCCACTCGGGCGTCTTGGGCACCCCGTCGGTCTCGCCGAGCACGTACCGGCGGACCTCGTCGGCCCCGACGGCGTGGGTGGCCAGGAACGCGTCGTCGGCCAGGCCGTCGACGACCAGGACGTGGACCAGGGCGAGCATGACGGCGGTGTCCGTGCCGGGCATCACGCCCACCCACTCGGCGCCGGGGTCGGCGTCGTCGCGCTGGGCGGACAGGGACACGACCCGGGTGGTGCGGGCGGCGGCCCGGGCCAGGCCCGGGGTGACCTGGCGGGCGTGGCCGCCGGGCACCACCCACGTGTTGGAGCGGCGCACGCCGCCGAAGGTGACCAGCAGGTCGGTGTGCTCGGCGACGTCGGCCCAGGACGGCGGCCGGTACCGCAGGTCCAGGGCGGCGCGCGGGCCGATCAGGTGCGGCAGCAGCACCGCGCTCGCGCCCCGGCTGTAGTCGTTGACCGAACGCGTGTAGCCGCCGATCGAGTTGAGGAACCGGTGCAACTGGCCCTGCGCGTGGTGCAGCCGCCCGGCGCTGCCCCAGCCGTAGGAGCCGCCGAAGATCGCGCGGTTGCCGAACCCCGACCGCACCCGGTCCAGCTCGCGGGCGAGCAGGTCGAGCGCGGTGCCCCAGTCGACCTCCACGTACTCCTCGCCGACGTCGCCGCGCCGGGGGTCCGGGCCGGGCCCGCGCTCCAGCCAGCGGCGGCGCACCGCGGGCCGCGCGACCCGGGAGCGGTGGCGGTGGGCGTCGACGACGTTGCCGATCGCCGGCGCGGCGTCGGGGTCGTCGGCGTGCGGCCGGGCGGCGACCACGTCGCGGCCGTCGGCGGACACCTCGACCAGGTAGGTCCCCCAGTGGGAGCTGGTCTCCTGCACGGCACCGAGGCTAACCGCCGGCGCCCGGCCCGTTCATCAGACTCCTCGATGGGATTCGATCCCCAATTCGTCTTGGACCCCCCGGCGGACCCGCTTCTAGGTTTCCTGCCATGAAGACCTCCCGCGCCCCACGGATGATCGCCTGCCTCGCCGCCGTAGCCGCGCTCGCCGCGTGCGGGCCCGGCGCCGGGGCGAACGCGGGGGACGGGTCCGGCACGCCGAGGCAGGGCGGCGACGTCACGTTCCTGATCGACTCGCTCGGCGACACCTGGATACCCAACAACAGCGCCATCTCCAGCTTCCAGGGCCACATCTGGGGCCACGTCACCGACAAGCTCGTCTACGTCGACGAGAACGGGGAGGTCAGCCCCTGGATCGCGGAGAACTGGGAGCAGAACCCCGCCGCCACCGAGTTCACCCTCCGGCTGCGCAAGGGCGTCACCTTCTCCGACGGCACCCCGCTGGACGCCGCGGCGGTGCTGGCCAACCTCGACATCTGGGCCAAGGGCGACCCGGCCCGGGGCATCAACCCGATCGGGCTGTTCCCCAAGACCTACGACCACGCCGAGGTCGTGGACGCCGCCACGGTCAGGGTGTTCTTCACCGCGCCGACCCTGGGCTTCATCCCGACCCTGGGCTACCACGGCTCGATCCTGATCTCGCCGAAGACCATCGCGCTGCCCGCCCAGCAGCAGGCCGACCTGGCCAACGACATCGGCAGCGGCCCGTTCGTGGTGGCCTCCTGGAAGGAGGGCGACAGCGTCGTGCTCAGGAAGCGGCCCGACTACGACTGGGCGCCCGCCGCCCTCGGGCACCGGGGCCCGGCGCGGCTGGACACGATCACCTACAAGCTCGTGGCCGAACCGTCGGTGCGCACCGCCGCCGTCCAGTCCGGCCAGGCCGACGTCGCCTACAACCCGTCGCCGCAGGAGCTGGCGTCCTTCAAGGAGCAGGGCTTCACCACCGCGACGCCGCGCTACCTCGGCTTCGTCAACGGCTACGCGGTCAACACGAAGGTCGCGCCGTTCGACGACCTCAAGGTGCGGCAGGCGCTCCAGCACGGCATCGACCGGCAGGAGATCATCTCGACCGTCTACACCGACGGCTGGCTGCCCGCGCAGTCGCTGTTCCAGAGCAACGTCCCCGGCGCGACCGACCGCAGCGCCGACTTCGCGCACGACCCGGGCAGGGCCAACCGCCTGCTCGACGAGGCGGGCTGGGCCAAGGGGGCCGACGGCGTCCGCGCCAAGAACGGGCAGCAGCTCAAGCTGACCCTGTACGCCAACCCCTACCTGGCCACCTCCAAGGCGGTCGACGAACTGGTCGCCCAGCAGCTCGGCGAACTCGGCTTCAAGGTCGACATCCAGGCGTTCGACGTGGTCACCTACGGCGAGCGCGTCAAGGTCGGCAGCCCGAGCGTGGCCGCCTACGAGGTCACCAGGAGCTTCATCGACGCGGGCACCGTGGCCGGTGTCCTCACCGACGCCAACAAGGGCGAGAACTGGTTCGGCCTCGGCCAGGGCGACCCGAAGCTGGTCGAGCTGGCCGCCGGGGTGGCCCGCGCCCAGAGCGTCGAGGCGCGGGCGCCGCTGCTCGACGAGCTGCAGGGGTACGTGCTCCGGCAGGGCTACTTCGTCCCGCTCACGCAGATCGTCCAGCGCGTCTACCTGCAGTCGCCGAAGCTCCACGGCGTGACCTACAACGGCATCGCCTACGCCAACTACTACACCGCCTGGCTCGGCTGAGGGCGGCGCCGTGAACCGGGACTACGCGAAGTACGCGCTGCGGCGCGTCCTCCAGGCGGTCGTCGTCGTGCTGCTGGCGTACGTGTTCACCTTCGTGGTGATCAGCGTGCTGCCCGGCGACCCGGTGACCAACACGCTGCGCAACCCGCAGAACGGGTTCACCGAGGAGGAGATCACCCGGATCGTCGCCTACTACGGGCTCGACCGCCCGGTGCCCGAGCAGCTGTGGGCGTCGCTGTCCCGGTTCGCGGTGGGCGACTTCGGCGTCTCGCTCCGCTCGGGCCTGCCGGTGACGCGGCTGATCGGCGACGTGCTGGGCTCGACGGTCGTGCTGGCGCTGTCGGCGCTGGCGGTGGCCCTGGTGCTGGCGTTCGCGGTCGGGTTCGCGGTGCGGCACCAGCCCCGGCGGTTGGGCTTCCTGAGGTCGTTCCCGTCGCTGTTCCTGTCGGTGCCGAACTTCGTGATCGGCCTGGTGCTGATCAACGTCTTCGCCTTCCGGCTGGGCCTGTTCCGGGTGATCGACGCCGAGGGCGGCCTGGCTACGTTCTTCGCCGCGATCGCCCTGGGCATCCCGGTGTCGGCGCAGGTGGCCGAGGTGCTGATCGCCAACCTCGACCACGAGGCCGGCCAGGAGTACGCGGCGGTCGCCACGTCACGCGGCCTGGGCCGGACCCGGCTGTTCCTGCGGCACCTGCTCAAACCGGCGTCGCTGCCGGTGGTGACGGTCGTCGCGCTGACCGTCGGCGAGCTGCTGGGCGGCGCCCTGATCACCGAGCAGATCTTCGGGCGCACCGGCGTCGGCAGCCTCGTCCAGCGCTCGGTGACCACGCAGGACCTGCCGGTGCTCCAGGCGGTCGTGACGCTCGCGGCCGTGGTGTTCGTGGTGGTGAACCTGGCCGCCGACCTGGTCTACCCGCTGCTCGACCCGCGGGTGCGGCTCGGTGGCGCCAAGCCGCGGGCGGGGGTGGCCGCGCCGTGAGCGTGTCCGCGGTCTCCGCCACCCGGCCGCGGGCCCGCCGGTCCGCCGGCCGGGTCCGCCCCTCGGTGGTCGGCTCGTTCGCCGTGCTGGTGCTCGTGCTGGCCTGGTCGGTGGCGCCCGGCCTGTTCACCGGCCACGACCCGGCCAACGGCGTGCCGGCCGACAAGTTCCTCGCGCCGGGCACCGCCCACTGGTTCGGCACCGACCACCTGGGCCGCGACCTGTTCGCCCGGGTCGTGCACGGCACCGCCTCCTCGGTGACCGGCGCGCTGATCGCGGTGGGCATCGGCGTCGTGGTCGGCGGCCTGATCGGGCTCGTCTCGGGTTTCGCCGGCGGCTGGGCGGACGCCGTGCTGGCCCGGCTGGTCGACGTGCTCCTGGCGATCCCGCCGTTCCTGCTCGCCGTCGTGGTGGTCAGCTCGCTGGGCTTCCAGACGGTCAACGCCGCCGTGGCCACGGGCGTCTCGGCGGTCGGCGTGTTCGCCCGGGTGATGAGGTCGGAGGTGCTCAAGACCCGCCGCGCGCCCTTCGTCGAGGCCGCCTACCTCCAGGGCGGGTCGCGGTGGCACGTCCTGCTGCGGCACGTGCTGCCCAACGCCTCCCGCTCGGTGCTGACCCTGGCCGTGCTCCAGTTCGGGCTGTCGATCCTGGTGATCGCCGGGCTGGCGTTCCTGGGCTACGGCGACCCGCCGCCGGCGTCGGACTGGGGCCTGCTCATCTCGGTGGGCAAGGACTACCCGCTGGCGCCCTGGCTGGTCTACGCGCCCGCCCTCGTCACGATCGCGACCGTCCTCTCCGTGAACAGGATCAGCCGATGGCTCCGCAAGACCGACTGACCCCCGACCGCGTCGAGGCGCCCCCGGCCACCGGCGCGCTGCTGCGGGTGGCGGGCCTGTCCGTCGCGTACGGCGACCACCAGGTCGTGAACGACGTGGGCTTCGCCCTGCGGCGCGGCGAGGCCCTGGCGCTCATCGGCGAGTCCGGCTCGGGCAAGTCGACCATCGCCCGCTCGGTGCTGCGCCTGCTGCCGCGGGGCGTCGGCCGGGTCCGCGGGCTGGTGGAGTTCGACGGGCAGGACGTGCTGGCGCTGCCCGAGCGGCGGTTCCGCGCGCTGCGGGGCCGGCGCATCGGGTTCGTGCCGCAGGACCCGGGCAACTCGCTCAACCCGGTGCGCACGGTCGGCGCCCAGGCGCAGGAGGCCGCCGCCCTGCTGGGTGAGGGTGGTCGGGCCGAGCGCCGCGAGCTGGTGCTGGAGACGTTCGCCCAGGTGGGGTTGGACGACCCGCGCCGCGTCTACGACTCCTACCCGCACCAGCTCTCCGGCGGGATGCTCCAGCGCGTCCTGATCGGCCTGACCGTGCTGCCGCGGCCGGCGCTGATCGTGGCCGACGAGCCGACCTCGGCCCTCGACGCCACCATCCAGAAGCGCATCCTCGACCTGCTGACCCGGCTCCGCCACGACCTCGACATCGGCCTGCTGCTCATCACCCACGACCTGGCGATCGCCGCGGAGCGCGCGGACTCCCTGGTGGTGCTCAAGGACGGCGTCGTGCGGGAGGCCGGGCCCACGGCCGCGGTGTTCACCTCGCCCGCCTCGGCGTACACCCGCCGGCTGCACGCCGACGTGCCCGCGCTCAACCCCGACCGCTACCGGCACCTGCGCGACACCGGGCGACGGCCGGCCGGCGAGCCGCCCAGGATCGAGGTCCGGGGCGTCACCAAGGCGTTCACCGTCGAGGGCCGGTCGCTGACCGCGGTGGACGACGTGTCGTTCTCGGTGCCGGCGGGCACCACGCACGCGCTGGTGGGGGAGTCCGGTTCGGGCAAGACGACCACCATCCGCCTGCTGCTCGGCCTGGAGGAGCCCGACCGCGGCGACATCGAGGTGGCGGGCGAGCGGGTGACGGGCCGCTCGCACGCCTCGCTGCGCTCGGTCCGCAGGCACCTGCAACTGGTCTACCAGAACCCCTTCACCTCGCTGGACCCGACGTGGACGGTGCAGCGCCTGGTCGGGGAGGCGCTGGACCGCTACCGGGTCGGCACCCGCCGGGAGCGGGAGGAGCGCGTGCGCGAGGCCCTGGGCTCCGTCGGGCTGGGCGCGCACCTGCTCGCCCGCCGTCCCGCCGCCCTGTCCGGCGGCCAGCGGCAGCGGGTCGCCCTGGCCCGGGCCCTGGTGCTGCGCCCGGACGTGGTCGTGCTGGACGAGCCGACCTCGGCGCTCGACGTCAGCGTGCAGGCCGGCATCGTCGAGGTGCTGCTGTCGCTGCAGGCCGAGCTGGGGCTGACCTACGTGTTCGTCTCGCACGACCTGGCGCTGGTGCGGCAGGTCGCGCACACCGTCTCGGTCATGCACCGGGGTCGGGTCGTGGAGGGCGGGCCGGTCGGGGACGTCTTCGACCACCCGCGCGAGGACTACACGCGGGCGCTCGTCGAGTCGATCCCGGCCGTGACCGCGTCGTGACCGCGTCGTTCCGCCCGAAGCGGCGCCTTCGACACCCGCGTCTCGTTCGGCGACGACGGCCCAGCCGGGGCCTGCGGGACGGCGTCGAGCTGTTCCGGGCCGCCCGCGTTCGACCTGGCGCGCGACGTCCGCCTGCTCACCGACCCGGTCCGGGCGGGTGGCGGCCGACGAAGTCCGGGTCGCCCGCGGCCCGAACACCTGTGGGGCGGACCGGGGTCGGCGAAGTACCCCGGTCCGCCCACCGGGCGGGGATCACCCGTAGACGACCAGTGCGAGAACACTGGCCAGCATCAACCGGCACCGCGTGCGCATGGACTTCACCCCAGGTGCTTCTCGAACGGCAGGAGGCCGATGGTGAGCGGGTCGGCGGTCACGTCGAACAGCGGCGTGTAGCCGGTGGCCAGGTAGAGGCCGGCGGCCTCGGGCTGGCGCGGGCCGGTGGTCAGGTAGATGCGGCGGTAGCCGAAGGCGACGGCGTCGCGCTCCAGCTCGGCGACCACCAGGCGGGCCAGCCCGCGCCGCCGGTGCCGGGAGTCCGTCCAGATCCGCTTCAGCTCCGCGGTGCGCTCGTCGCGGCGCACGAACGCGCCGCCCGCCACCGGCTCGTCGCCCTCGAACAGCAGCACGAGCGTGCCGTCCGGCGGGGTGTAGGCGGCCGGGCCGTACGAGGTCAGCTCACCGCGGGCCTGCTCGCCGTAGCGCGAGACGTACTCCCGGGTCAGCTCCTCCTTCAACGGCGCGGTGGCCGGGTCCTCCCAGGCGACCCGGCGGACCACCGGGGTGGTGCCCGCGGTCACCGGTCGACCCCGACCGGGCGCCGGGACGCCGGGACGCGCGCGGCGCGCTCCCGGTCGCGCTTGGCGACCTCCTCGCGCACGATCGGGATCACATGGCGGCCGAAGTCGATGGTGTCGTCGAGCATGTCGTAGCCGCGGGCGGAGATGATGTCCACGCCCAGGTCGTAGTAGTCCAGCAGGGCCTGCGCGACGGTCTCGGGCGTGCCGACGAGGGCGTTGGAGTTGCCCGCGCCACCGGTGGCGGCGGCGGTGGGCGTCCACAGGGCGCGGTCGAAGCGCTCGCCGCGGTCGGCGATCTCCAGCAGCCGCTGGGAACCGGTGTTCTCCGGTTGGTGCCGCGGGGTCCCGTCCTTCCCGCCCGACCGGCGGGCGGTGATGGCGGCCACCGTGCGGTGGGCCTTCTCCCAGGCCAGTTCCTCGGTCGCGCCGAGGATCGGGCGGAACGCCACCTGGATGCGCGGGGTGTCCGACCGGCCCGCCTCCCGCGCGGCCCGCCGCACGGCCTCGATCTGCGCGGCCGTGTCGGCCAGCGGTTCGCCCCACAGGCAGTAGATGTCCGCCTCCGCGCCGCCCGCCCGGTAGGCGGCGGGGGAGGAGCCGCCGAACGACACCCGCGGCCGGGGCTGCTGCACGGGGAACACGTCGCTGACGAAGTCGGCGAACCGGTAGTGCTCGCCCTCGTGGTCGAACGGTTCCCGGGACGTCCACGCCCGCTTGACGATCCCGATGTACTCGCGGGTGCGCGAGTACCGGTCGTCCTTGCCCAGGTAGTCGCCTTCGCGCTGCTGCTCGTGGTCCGTGCCGCCGGTGATGAAGTGCACGGTCAGCCTGCCGTCGCTGATCCGGTCGAGCGTGGCGAAGGTCTTGGCGGCGAAGGTGGGGTAGGAGACGTTGGGCCGGTGCGCCAGCAGGATCTGGAGCCTGTCCAGCCTGGTGGCGACGTAGGCGGCGACCTGCGCGGGGTCGGGCGTGCCGGAGCCGTAGGCGAACAGCACCCGGTCCCAGCCGTGCTCCTCGTGCGCGCGGGCCAGCCGCAGCGTGTAGTCCTTGTCGAACGACGGCCCGCTGCGCGGGTGCGTCTCGGAGCCGTCGTGGGTGCCGCCGATCCCCAGGAACTCAACGGGCACGGTCGTACCTTCCGGGTGGTGGGTGCGGGGGAACCGGGACGCCGACGGCGTTGAGGGAGACGCGCGGGGGCGGCCGGCCGGGGCTCGTTCAGCCCGAACAGGAGGAGGACCACACCCGACCGAAGTCGATGTGGCCGCGGATGACCAACCGCACCGGTTCCACGGCTCCAGTGCAGCAGCGGCGCCGGCGATCGTCAACGCGGGTTCGACGGGCGTCCAAATACCGGACTCCCTTGACGCGCCGGGCCCGCGCCCGCCTACGATGCCCGCGCGGCGTTGAGGGACGCGGCACGTCCGAACGATCCCTCACGCCCCGGAGCGGTTGACATGAGCGCCCACCACCGTCACGACCCGCGCATCGTCCTGGTGGGCGCCGGGCCGCGGGCGTCGAGCATCCTGGAGCGCCTCGGCGCGAACGCCCCGGAGCTGTTCGGCGGACCGGTGCGGGTGGACCTGGTCGACCCGTTCCCCGCCGGTGCCGGGCGGGTGTGGCGCCACGACCAGTCGCCGCTGCTGCGGATGAACTCGATGGCCGAGGACGTCACCATGTTCACCGACCCGTCGGTGGCGTGCGAGGGCCCGATCCGCCCCGGGCCGTCGCTGGCCGAGTGGGCGCGCGACCCGGCGGGCGTGGACCTGGAGCCGTCGGTGCGGGCCGAGCTGGCGCGGATGGTGCCCACGTCGTTCCCGAGCAGGCGGGTGCAGAGCGCCTACCTGAGGTGGTTCCACGAGCAGGCGGTGTCGTGGCTGCCCGAGGGCAGCTCGGTGTTCACCCACCCGACCAAGGTCGTGCGGATCACCGGGTCCGCCCGCGGCCGCCAGCGGGTCTGGCTGGCCCGCCGCGCGGAACCGCTGGTGGCCGACGTGGTGGTGCTCGTGCTGGGGCACCTGGACACCGCGGCCGAGCCCGAGCACGAGGAGCTGGCCCGGTACGCGGCCGCGCACGGCCTGACCTACCTGCCGCCGGACTACACGGCCGACACCGACCTGTCCGCCGTGCCGGCCGGCGAGGACGTCGTGGTGCGCGGCATGGGGTTGGCGTTCATCGACCTGGCGGTGCTGCTGGGCGAGGGCCGCGGCGGGCGGTTCACCCGGGTGGACGGCACCCTGCGCTACCTGCCGTCCGGCCGCGAACCACGCCTGCACGTCGGGTCCCGCCGGGGGACGCCGCACCACTCCAAGACCGGCTACCGCCTGCGCGGCGCGCCACCCGAGCCGCCGCGGTTCTTCGTCGCCGCCGACCTGCTGGCCCGCCCGGGCCCGGTGGACTTCCGCGGGGACGCCTGGCCGCTGATGGCGAAGGACGTCGCGTACGGCCACTACCGCGAGCTGTTCACCGGGCACCCGTCGCGCGTGCGGCTGCCGTGGGAGGAGTTCTCCGCGCGGTTCGCCGAACTCGACTGGTACAGCGCGGAGATGCGCGACCTGGAACGCGAAGCCGTGCCGGCGGACGAGGACCGCATCGACTTCGAGCGGCTGGACCGCCCGCTGCGCGGCCTGACGTTCGCCTCGTCCGACGACTTCCAGGAGTTCCTGCTGGACCACGTCACCGCGGACGTGGCCCGCCGGTCCGACCAGGGGTACAGCGCCGACCTGGGCGCGTTCCTGGCGCTGCTGGGCGTCTACGGCCAGTTCGCGGCCCTGTCCGCGTCCGGTCGCCTGACCGGCGACACCGGCTGGTGGCCCGACTTCTTCAACTCCCTCGCCAGCGGGCCGCCCCCGGACCGGCTGGAGGAGCTGGTGGCCCTGGCCCGCGCCGGCGTGGTGCGGTTCCTGGGCGCCGACGCGTGGGTGCGCGCCGAGGGCGGTGCGTTCCTGGCCGGCAGCCCCGGCGTGCCCTCGCACGTGGTCCGCGCGACCGGCCTGATCGAGGCCCGCCTGCCGGTGCACGCGCTGTCCCGCACCGCGGACCCGCTGCTCCGGTCGCTGGCGGCGTCCGGTGACGTGACCGAGGTGGACGGCATGGTGCTGGTCGACCCGGTGGACAGCCGGATCGTGGACGCCACCGGGGCGCCGCACGCGCGGCGGTTCGCCGTGGGGCCGTACACGACGAACAAGGCCCACGCGGCTTTCGCGCGGCCCAACACGAACGCGCCCAACTTCCGGCAGAGCGACGCGGTGGCGCGCGCGGTGCTGCGGTTCCTGGCCGAGTCGGTGGCCGACGAGTCGGTGGCCTGACCGGTGGTGCGCCCGGAAGCGCGACAGCCCACCGGGTCGCGGGCACGGCGGGGTGTCCCGGAAGAAAACGATCACCCTGCTGTCCGTCGGGCACGCCTGCGTGGAGGTCCACCAGGGCTCGGGCGCCGCGCTCGTGCCGCTGTTCGTGGCCGAGCACGCTTACGGCTACGCGGGCGCCTCGGGCGTGGTGCCACCCACCACCCCGAGTCCGCGCCGGCCGCCCGAACCCGTCGGCGCTACCGGGTGATGCCCAGGACGTCGAGGAACGCGGTCGCGGCCGGGGTGGGGCCCGACGCGCTCCAGGTGACGTGCTCGACGCGGGCCGCCGCGTCGGCGACCTCGACGGTGACCACGCCGGTGAGCTGGGGCGCGTAGGCGGCGGGGAGCATGGCGACGCCCAGGCCCTGCTCGACGAGCCTGCCGATGAAGTCCGCGGTGGTGACCTCGAAGGCGACGTCGCGGACGAGCCCGGCGGCGGCGAAGGCCAGGTCGGACTGGGCGCGGCCGGCGGTGCCGGCCGGGAGGTCGACGAACACCTCGCCGGCCAGCCGGCGGAGGGTGACCGACGGTTCGCCCGCCAGCGGGTGGTCCGGCGCGACCACGGCGAGGAGCCGGTCGCGGAGCAGTTCGCAGGAGGCGACGCCGTCGAGCCGCGCGGTGGTGGGCAGCCCGAGGAAGGCCACGTCCAGGGTCCCCTCCTTGACCTGCGCCACCAGGTCGTCGCTGCCGCCCACGCGCAGGCTGATGCGCACGTGCGGGTACCGGCCGCGGAACTCGCGCAGCGCCCGCGGGAGGTCGACCGCGGTGACGGTGGGGATGGTGCCCAGGGCCAGCCGCCCGCGCACCTCGCCGACCGCGGCGGCGACCTCGGCGGCCGCGCGCTCGGCGGCGTCCAGGCACTGGCGGGCGGCGGGCAGGAACGCCGCGCCGGCCGGCGTCAGCCGCACCCGGCGGCTGGTGCGCTCGAACAGCCGCGCGCCCAGCTCCCGCTCCAGGCGGGCGATCTGGTGGCTCAGGGCGGACTGGACGACCAGGCACCGCTCGGCGGCCCGGGTGAAGCTGTTCGTCTCGGCCACGGCGACGACGTAGCGCAGCTGCTGGAGTTCCACCCGAACGATGATCCACTCAGATTGATGAGGTGACAAACATGCATTGGACTCATTGATCGTTCGCGGGTGGGATGGACACCGTGACAAGTCCGGTTCTTCCTCGCGGGAACCTGCCCCGCACCGCCCTGACCGCGATCGCCCCGCTGACGTGGGGCACGACCTACGTCGTCACCACCGAGCTCCTCCCGCCGGGGCACCCGCTGTTCGGCGGCCTGCTGCGGGCGCTGCCCGCCGGTCTCATCGCCCTGGCGGTGACCCGGACGCTGCCGCGCGGCGCGTGGTGGGGCAAGGCCGCCGTGCTCGGCGTGCTGAACATCGGGTTGTTCCTCCCGCTGCTGTTCGTCGCGGCCGAACGCCTCCCGGGTGGCGTGGCCGCGACCCTGGGCGCGGCCCAGCCGCTGGTCGTCGCGGTGCTGGCGGTGGCGGTCCTCCGCGACTCCTTCTCCGCCTGGCGCTTCCTGTGGGGCGGGGTCGGCGTCGTCGGCGTCGGCCTGGTGGTGATCGGGCCGGACGCGGCGCTCGACGGCGCCGGGATCGCGGCGGGCCTGGCGGGCGCGGCGTCGATGGCGCTCGGGGTGACGCTCACCAAGCGCTGGGGCAGGCCCGCCGGGGTGGGCCCCACGGCGTTCGCCGGGTGGCAGCTCGCCGCCGGCGGCGCGTTCCTGGTGCCCGTCACGTTCCTGGTCGAGGGCGCACCGCCCGCGATCGACGCGCCCGCCGCGCTGGGCTACCTCTGGCTCGGCCTGGTCGGCGGGCTGTTCGCCTACGTGCTGTGGTTCCGCGGCCTGACCTCGCTGCCGGTCACCTCGGTGGCGGTCCTCGGCCTGCTCTCGCCGCTGGTCGCCGCCGTGCTCGGCGCGGTCCTGCTCGGCCAGGCGCTCGGCACCGTCCAGCTCGTGGGGTTCGGGCTCTCGCTCGCCGCGATCGTCGCGGGGCAGCTGCCCGCACCCACCCGTTCCACCGCACCGGAGAGGACGTCCCGATGAGGATCATCGTCGTGGGAGCCGCGGGCATGGTCGGCTCGCGCGTCGTGGGCGAGGCCGCGGGCCGGGGCCACGACGTGGTCGCGGTGCACCGGAAGGCGCCGCCCGGGGGAACCGCGGTGGAGGGCGACGCGCTCGACGTCGACCGGATGGGCGCGATCTTCGCCGGTGCCGACGCGGTGGTGGCCGCGACCCGCCCCGCGCCGGGGCACGAGCACACCGCCGTCCCGACCACGACGGCGCTGCTCGACGCGGCCGCGGCGGCCGGGACGCGCGTCCTCGTCGTCGGCGGCGCCGCACCGCTGCGCGTACCGGGGCACCCCGACCTGCTCGTGCTCGACAGCCCCCGGTACGTGCCCGCGCGGTACCGCGCGATCGCCGCCGCCAGCGCCGCGCAGCTGGAGGCGTGCCGGGCGCACCCGGCCGACTGGGTCTACCTCAGCCCGCCCGCGCTGCTGGAACCCGGGCGCCGCACGGGGGAGTACCGGCGCGGCACCACCGCGCTCCTGGTCCGCCCGGACGGCACGTCCCTGATCTCGGCCGAGGACCTGGCGGTGGCCGTGGTCGACGAGCTGGAGAAGCCGGGTGACGACGATCACTTCACCGTCGGCTACTGAGGCGGTCCTCGATCCGAGGAACTTTCACAATCGCTTCAGTGCTGGTCAAAAGCACACGTTCGTGTCGGTTCGGCGCGCAGGACCGGCGGGGGTGGGCGAACTCCGTCGCTGTGGACGATAAGGGAGATATGCCAGTTCTGGGAGTTAACGCCAGTACTAGTCTCCGCAGTGCCTCCCACGGGCCCGCGGGGTCCGCTGAAGTGGTCTTGTCGCACTGACGTGGACGCCGATCCGGACCGGGTCGGGACCGTCCGCTCGGGCGGAAGGTTCCCACGACGGCGAAGGGCCCGGAGTTGACCAGTCCACCACCGCGTCGCCTTGACCGGCGAGCGTTCCTGCTGTTGGGCGCGGCGAGCCTCGGTGCGGGCGCGCTCGCCGCCGCCGGGTGCGGCACCGGGTCGTCGGCCGGTCCGGCCGGCGGTGCCCCGGTGCGCAACCCGCTGCGCGTGCCGCCACTGGCCGAGTCGGCGCAGGTCGGCGGGCGGCGGGTGTTCTCGCTGGTCGCGCAGGCCGGGCGGACGGCGTTCGTGCCGGGTGGCGAGGCGGAGACGTGGGGCTTCAACGGGTCGTTCCTGGGGCCGACGCTGCGGGTGCGGCGCGGTGAGGACGTGCGGGTCGTGGTGCGCAACGGGTTGAGCGAGCCGACGACGGTGCACTGGCACGGGATGGTGCTGCCCGCGTCGGCGGACGGCACGCCGCACCAGACGGTGGAGCCGGGTGGCGAGTGGTCGCCGTCGTGGCGGGTGGACCAGCCCGCGGCGACGCTGTGGTACCACCCGCACCCGCACGGGGCGACCGAGCGGCACGTGCACCGGGGCCTGGCGGGGATGCTGATCGTCGACGACGACGAGGAGGCGGCGCTGGACCTGCCGCGCGAGTACGGCGTGGACGACGTGCCGGTGATCGTGCAGGACAGGACTTTCGGCGGCGGTGGGGCGTTCGTCGAGGGCCCGCGCAGCGGTGCCGGGATGCTGGGGAGCACGATCCTGGTCAACGGCACCGCTTCGCCGGGGTTCGCGGTGACGGCGGAGCTGACCCGGTTGCGGTTGCTCAACGCGTCGACGGCGCGCAGCTACCGCTTCGGTTTCCCGGACGGTCGCGAGTTCGACGTGGTCGCCGGTGACGGCGGTCTGCTGCCGGCGCCGGTGAAGCGCGCCCGCCTGACGCTGACGCCCGGTGAGCGGGCCGAGGTGGTGGTGCGGTTGTCGGCCGGTGAGCAGGTGGTGCTGCGCTCGTACCCGCAGGAGCTGGGCGTGGCCGGTGCGGACACCGGGGCGGCGGACGAGTTCGACGTGCTGCACCTGGGGGCGGCGGCGTCGTTGCGGCCGTCGGCGCCGTTGCCGGCGCGGCTGGTGGACGTGCCGGTGCTGGACCCGGCGGGCGCGGTGGCGGTGCGGGGGTTCCGGATGCGGGTGGACCGGATCAACGACGAGCGCATGGACCTGGCGCGGGTGGACCACGTGGTGACGGTGGGCACCACCGAGCTGTGGGACGTGGTCAACGTCAGCGACGTGCCGCACAACTTCCACGTGCACGGCACGCAGTTCCAGGTGGTGTCGGTGGGCGGTCGGGCCCCGGCGGCGGAGTCGGCGGGGTGGAAGGACACGGTGTACGCGCCGCCGAACGTGCCGGTGCGGTTGGCGGTGCGGTTCACCGGGCACGCGGACCCGTCGACGCCGTACATGTACCACTGCCACCTGCTGTGGCACGAGGACTCGGGCGTGATGGGCCAGTTCGTCGTCGTCGAGCCGGGTGGGCAGGCCCGGCCCCCGGTGGGCGGGCACGCGCACCGCTGAGGCGGGTTCGCCCCTTGTGAAGCCACTTTCCCCGGTGCCGGGGCCGCGGGTCCTGATCTCACCCCCCATCAGGGCCCGCGGCCCCGGCCGCCCTTCGCGGGAAACGGGTACTGGCAGGGACTCTCACCGGTGCGGGGGCGGTCGTAGCCTGGGGTGCGTGGAGGAGAGGGTCGTGGACAACAGGGATGACATCCGCCGATTCCTGGCCACCCGGCGGGCCCGGATCACCCCGGAGCGGGCCGGCCTGCCCGCCTACGGCGGTGGTGCGCGGCGCGTTCCGGGCCTGCGCCGGGAGGAGGTGGCGCTGCTGGCCGGGGTCAGCGTGGAGTACTACACGCGGTTGGAGCGCGGGAACCTGGCCGGGGTGTCGGAGGGCGTGCTGGAGGCGTTGGCGCGGGCGTTGCAGCTCGACGAGGCCGAGCGCGCGCACCTGTTCGACCTGGCGCGCGCGTCGGGTGGTCCGGCGGCGACGCGGCGGCGCAAGCCGGCGCAGCGGGTGCGGCCGGGGGTGCGGCGCATCCTGGACGCGATGGGCGACGCGCCGGCGATCGTGCGCAACGGGCGGCTGGACCTGCTGGCGACCAACCGGCTGGCGCGCGCCCTGTACGCGCCGGTGTTCGAGGCGGACCGGCGGCGGCCGGTGAACCTGGCGCGGTTCGCGTTCCTGGACCCGCGCGCGGCGGAGTTCTACCCGGACTGGGACGACGCGGCGAGCACGACGGTGGCGCTGCTGCGCACGGAGGCGGGGCGGGACCCGTACGACCGGAACCTGTCCGACCTGGTGGGTGAGCTGTCCACGCGCAGCGACGCCTTCCGGACGCGGTGGGCGACGCACAACGTGCACCTGCACCACACGGGCACCAAGCGGTTCCACCACCCGGAGGTGGGCGTGCTGGAGCTGGCGTTCGAGTCGATGCCGCTGCCGGCGGACCCGGGGTTGACGCTGACCGCCTACAGCGCGGAGCCGGGTGGCGCGTCGCACGACGGGTTGCGGTTGCTGGCCAGCTGGGCGGCGACGGTGGACCGGCCGGAGCAGGTGGACGACCGGGTGCGGTAGGGCGCGGGTGCGCCCTACCGCGGTGGGTGTCACGGTGCGTTGGACGTGGTGACGGGGGTGGGTGCGGCGCCGGTGTCGGCGCGGTCCGCGTCGTCGGGCAGGGAGGCGCGGTAGATCGGCATGGCGGCGGCGGTGGTGACGATCGCGACGGCGACCAGGATGGCGAACAGCTCCGGGGTCACCAGGCCGTGGGCGAGGCCGATGTTGATGAACACCAGGATCATCAGGCCGCGGGCGTTCATCAGGCCGCCGACGGCGGAGGCGTAGCGCCAGGGGAAGCCCTGGGCGCGGACCACGGCGGCGCAGCCGAGGTACTTGCCGGCGAACGCGACGGCCATGATCACGACCAGGGGCACCCACAGGGCGCCGCCCGCGCCGAAGCCGGAGACCTCGGTGTTCAGGCCGCTGAAGGCGAAGAACACCGGGAGCAGCAGGATGGAGTTGAGGTCGGTGAGCCGGGTCTGCAGCTCCTGGCGCACGACCTGGGACTGGGGCATGGCCAGGCCGGTGATGAAGCCGCCGAAGACGGAGAAGACGCCGATGTAGTCGGTGAACCAGCCGGCCGCGAGGACGACGAGCAGGACCAGCGCCATGGTGTCGCGGCTCATCCGGCCCTGGCGCTCCACGCGTTCGCCGAGCTTGCGGAACAGGTGGCGGCCGACGGTGAGCATGACCAGGGCGAACAGCGCCGCGCCCGCCACGGTGTCCAGCGCGTCGACGGGGCTGCCCGCCGCGCCGACGGCGATGATGATGGCCAGGAGCACCCACGCGACCGCGTCGTCGATGGCGGCGGCGACGAGGGTGAGGCCGCCGATGGGGGTGTTGGCGATGCCGCGTTCCTGGAGGATGCGGGCGAGCATGGGGAACGCGGTGATCGACAGGGCGCCGCCGACGAAGAGCATGAACTCCCAGCGGCTGGCACCCTCGACCGCCAGCGAGCCGAAGAACAGGGCGGCGGCGCCCGCGCCGAGCAGGAAGGTCGGCACGATGCCGGAGACGGCGAGCGTGGAGGCGCGGCGCATGTTGCGGCCGCGGGCCAGGCCGTGGTCGAGGGACGAGCCGACCAGGAACATGTAGAACGTCAGGCCGATGGTGCTGAGCACGTACAGGACGCCCTTGACGTCGGTGGGGAACAGCTGGGCCTGCGCGCCGGGGGCGACGGCGCCGAGCAGGCTGGGGCCGAGCAGGACGCCGGCGACCATCTCGCCGACCACGCGGGGTTGCCTGACCAGCATGGCCAGGCGACCGCACACGGTGGTGGCGACGAGGACGACGGCCAGCGCGGCGAAGACCCGCAGCGCGAATTCGATCTGGTTCACTCGGTGCTCTCCCGGGTGTGAGGTGGTCGGTGCCGCACCGGGCACCCCTGGGTGTCGCGGGTGTCCTGGGCGTGGCGGGTGTCCTGGGTGTCGCGGGTGTCCTGGGTGTCGCGGGTGTCCTGGGTGTCGCGGGTGTCCTGGGTGTCGCGGGTGTCTTGGGTGCCCTGGGCATCGTGGTCGTCTTGGGCCTCGAAGTAGCGCCCGGCCAGGCGGAGCCTGCGGGCGTGCAGGACCATGACCGTGCCGAGCACGAGCTGGAGCAGGCTGCGCCACACGTCCTCCCACCGGTCGCGCACCCGCAGCAGGGCGCCCAGCGCGGCCAGCCCGCGCGGCGGTGGCCGGTCGGCCCGGACCAGCAGGCACGGGCCGCGGTTGGGCAGCGAGCGGGTGTGGCCGGCGGTGGAGTGGAGGGTGAAGCGGCGCAGCACCTCCCGGGTGGCCGCGCGCAGCGCCAGTGGCGACAGCCGCCACGCCGGGCACGGCCGGTTGGCGGCGACGCCGAAGGGGATGTGGTGGGCGGTGCGGGCCTGGACGTGCTCCCAGCGGTCGGGGTCGAACACCTCCGGGCGGTCGTAGCCGGTGGCGTGGTAGTCGGGGTAGCTGAAGCACAGCACCGAGCCGGCGGGCAGGGTGGTGCGCTCGTCGAGCACGATGTCGTCGGTGGCGATGCGGTGGGCGATGCCGAACAGCGGGTACAGGCGGAAGGTCTCGTCCAGGACGCGGGCGAAGTAGCGGTCGTCGGCGAGCCGGGCGGTCACCCCGGGGTGCTGCGCCAGGGCGAGCAGCAGGTGGGCCATCGCCTCGGACATCTGGACCACGGCGGTGTTGAAGAAGGTGCCCTGGAGGTAGTGCACCTGCTCGGTGGGGGACAGCGAGGGGGGCAGCGGCCGCCGCACGTGGCCCAGGGCGACGCGGCGGGCCAGGTAGCGGGTCAGCCGGGCGCGGCGGGCGGGGTGGCGCAGGCCGGTGCACTTGAGCGAGGTCACCACGTCGCGGGCGTGCCCGACGATCAGGTCGCGGGCGGCGCGGGTGCAGGGTTCGCCGAAGACGAGCTCGTGGAAGTACTCCGCCCACACCGGCAGCATCAGGTCGCGCAGCCGCACGGCGGTGACCCGCCGGGGTGGGAGTTCGTCGAGCACGCGGGCGGTGCAGCGGGTGGCGGCGTCGGCCAGCGCGTCGGCGGGGCCCGCGAGCAGCGCGCGGGTGGTGCGGGCGACGTCGTCGTAGCGGGGACCCGCCTCCAGGTGCTCCTGGTGCACCTCGGGGCCGGGTGACAGCCAGTACCAGAACAGGTCGGACAGCCCGGCGCCGCGGCTGCGGCCGTTGGCGGCGGGGTGGCCGTAGATTTCCAGGAAGCGGTCCGGGCCGACGGTCGCGTTGGGGAAGGTGGTGGCGTCGTCGCCGTTGACCTTCTCGAAGACCTTGCCGCGCAGGGCGACCACCCGACCCGGCAACCAGCGCGGCGCGGTCAGCACGGCCGCGGCGGCGAGCACCCCGGTCAACCACACCGCACGCCCACCCCCGCTCGGCTCACACCGGCTCCGCCGGCCTCGGCCGTGCCAGGTCCGGCGGCGTTAGCCCTGGTGGCGTCAGCTCCGGCCGCGCCAGCTCCGGCGGCGTCAGGTCCGGCGGCGCTAGGTCCGGCGGCGTCAGGTCCGGTCGTGCCAGCCCTGGTGGCGTCAGGTCCGGCGGCGTCAGGTCCGGCCGCGTCAGGTCCGGTCGTGCCAGCCCTGGCGGCGCCAGCTCCGGCCGCATCAGCTCCGGCGGCGCCAGCTCCGGCCGCGCCGGCCCCGGCCGCACTGGGCCTCGTGGCCCCGTCGGCCGCCGACCCGCCCCCGGCACCTGCCCTGCCTGCCCCGGCCGTCCCGATCCCGCCCACCCCGGTCCCCCGCACCACCACCAGATCGCGGGTCAGGTCCCCCACCCCCCGCCCCCCGCACAGCGCCAGCACGTGGTCGAACTCGTCGCGCAGCAGCTCCAGCACCCGCGCCACCCCGGCCTCCCCGGCCGCCGCCAGCCCCCACAGCACCGGCCGCCCGACGCCGACGGCGGCCGCGCCCAGGGCGAGCGCCACGGCCACGTCCCCGCCGCCCCGCACCCCGCCGTCGAGCAGCACCGGCACCCGGCCGGCCACCGCGTCGACCACCGCCGGCAGCGCCTCCACCGCGGCGGGCACCAGGTCGCACTGCCGGCCACCGTGGTTGGACACCACGATCCCGTCCACCCCGTGCCCGACCGCCAGCACCGCGTCGGCCGGGTGCAGCACCCCCTTGAGCCACACCGGCAGCGCCGTCGACGCCCGCAGCCGGTCCAGGTGCTCCCACGAGATCGACGGCGACATCTCGATGTCGCGGGTGCCGCCGGGCGGTCCCCCCGGCAAGTCCCGCATGTTCTCCGCGGCCAGCCCCGGCGGCAGGTCGTGGAAGCCGTGCTCGGCGTCGCGGCGGTGGCGGCCGAACACCGGCGAGTCGGCGGTCACCACCAGCGCCGCGCAGCCCGCCCGCTCGGCCCGCCGCACCAGGCAGGCGGTCACCTCCTCGTCGGGCTGCGGGTAGAGCTGGAACCACACCGCCGCGTCCGGGTCCACGCCCCGCGCCGCCGCCACCACCTCGTCGACCGCCACCGTCGAGGCCATGCCCGAGACCAGCACCGTGCCGGCCGCCGCGGCCGCCCGCGCCGTGGCCCGCTCGCCCTCGGGGTGGGCCAGCCGGTGGAAGGCGGTCGGCGCGACCAGCACCGGCACCGCCAACCGGGCGCCGGGCAGGTCGACGGCGAGGTCGCGGGCGGTGCTGCCGCGCAGCACCCGGGGCAGCAGGGCCAGCCGCCGGAACGCCGCCTCGTTCTCGCCGAGCACGACCTCCTCGCCGACCCCGCCCGCGTAGTAGTCGTAGTGCACGGGGTCGAGCACGGCGCGGGCCCGGTCGTGCAGCTCGGCCAGGCCGCTGCTCACGGGGCGCCCACGGCGGTCGGCGCGAGCCGGGCGCGCAGGAACGCCAGCAGCGGCGCCCGGTGCACGTCCTCGCTGTCCCACTCGTTCTCCAGGTTCTCGGTCAGGTGGTGCTCGCCCAGCAGCGCCCCGGCGCGGAAGTGCCGCACCACCGGGTGCAGGTAGCGGCCGTCCAGCCCGCTGGTGTCCTGCTGGGACACCCGGCCCTCGGTCACGTCGAACGGGTTCACCCGGTCGTGTCCTTCGCCGTACTCCAGCGTCACCGTCAGGTAGGAGTCGACCTCGCCGAAGTCGCCCCGCCCGACCGCCTCGTGCAGGTGCGCCACCGGCACCTCCTCGGCGTAGCGGGCGGTGCCGTCCGGCGCGACGAGCACGGTGTCGGCCAGGAACCCGAACATCTGCCACAGCGCCGAGGTGCGGTTCACCCGTTCGATGACGGCGTCGACCACCGCGCCCGGCACCGGGGAGACCTCCCGGCTGGGCCAGGGCACGCCGTGGTAGCGGTGCTCCAGGATGCGGTGCAGCGCCCGCACCCCGTAGCGGAAGCCGTGGATGAACCCGCTGGTGGACTTCTTGAAGTCCCTGGCCTGGGTGATGGTGCCGGCGAAGAACAGGTCGGGCACGTCGACCGACTCCCAGGCCGCGGTCTGGTCGGGGAACCGGTCGTTGATGGTCAGCCGCGGCCGGCACTCGGGCGCGAAGATCGAGGCGTCGAACCGGAACCCGGTCGCCAGGATCACCCGGTCGTAGCGGATCTCCTTGACCACCTCGGCGACCCGCTCGAAGGACACCCGCACCAGCAGGGCGTCGCCGTCGCGGCGGATGCCCAGCACCCGCCCGTCGAGCAGCGCGTTCTGCGACTTGAGCTGGTAGGTGTCCAGGAAGTTGTTGTTCACCGCCCGCAGGTGGCCCACGAAGTGGGTCTGCCAGGCCAGCTTCAGCGAGCCGGACCCCACCACGTGGATCACCGCGGCGGTCTCGACGAGGTTGTCGGCGGTCTCGAACGCGGAGTTGCCGCGCCCGATGATCAGCACCCGCTGCCCGGTGAAGCCCGCCGGGTCCACCGGCACCTCGTCGTAGCGCTCGGCCAGCTCCACGCCCTCGATCGGCGGCACGTACGCCTTGGACACCCCGGTGGCCACCACGAGCCGCCGCGCCCGGTAGGCGGTGCCGTGCTGGTCGCGCACGACGAAGTCGCCCGGTCGGGTGATCTCCACGACCCTGGTGCCGTACCTGACCGGCAGGTCGTGCTTGGCGGCGAAGTCGGCCAGGTAGCGCACCATGTCCTCGGCGTCGGGGAAGTAGCGCGGGGTGTAGCGGGTGAACAGCAGCTCCGGGTCGTCGGACAGCAGCGAGTTCCAGTCGGTGCGCAGGTTCAGCTCGGGGTCGTCCCAGCCGGTGTTGGGCTTGTTGATGGAGATCAGCTTGCGGTGCCGGGGGAAGCGGGTGAAGAACGCGCCGGGCACGTCACCGGCCTCCAGCACCAGGTGGTCCCGGCCGGCGCGGGAGAGCAGGTAGGACGCCTGCAACCCCGCCGGACCGGCGCCGATGACCAGGTACTCGGTGGAAACCTCGCTGGACAAGACCTTCTCCTTAACGTCTCATCGGTGCGGCGGCGGGCCTCATCGGGGCAGCAGCCGCTTGTCCGGCTTGCCGCTCGGTGCCAGCGGCGGCTCGGCGATCGCGGTCACCCGCGCCGGCGCGCACGCCGCGCCCAGGCGCTCGGTCACCAGGGCGCGCAGCGCCGCCGGGTCGGGCACCCGGCCGGCGGTCGGCACCACGAACGCGTGCACCGCCTCGCCGGTGTCCTCGTCGGGCACCGCGACCACGTAAGCCTCGGCCACGTCCGGGTGCTCGGCCAGGACCCGCTCGATCGGGCCCGCGTGGTGCAGGTTGGCGTTGACGATCACCACGTCCCGGATCCGGCCGGTCAGGTGCAGCCGGCCCGCCGCGTCCAGCCGGCCCAGGTCGCGGGTGCGCACCCAGCCGCCGGTGAACACCTCGGCCGACTCCACCGGGTCGCCCCAGTACCCGCGGGCCTGGGACGGGGTGCGGACGAACAGCTCGCCGTCGACGCCCGCGGGCACCGGCGCGCCGCGCCCGTCGCGCACCTCGACGGTCACCGCCGGGGGCGGGGTGCCCACCGAACCGGGCGGGTCGGTGGGGGTGGCCATGGAGATCATGCCGGTCTCGGTCTGGCCGTAGCCGTGGAACACCACCGGTCCCAGCACCTCCAGCGCCTCGCGGTGCCGGTCGGGCGCCAGCGGCGAGCCGGACACCATCAGCGCGCGCAACGACGACAGGTCGGCCGGGTCGCGGCGCTGCGCGGCGACCAGCTTCGCCAGCCGGGGCACGGTGATCACGCTGGAGGTGGCGCGGTGGCGGACGACCGCGTCGGGCAGCGCGGGGGAGTCGGGCACCACCGCGGTGCCCCCGGCGGCGACGGCGAGCACCGCGTACTCGAACATCACCTGGCTCGACAGCGACCCGAACACCAGGTGCCGCGCCAGCCGGGGCGCCAGCTCCCGGATCGCCGGCGGCCACGCCGAGGGCCGCGCGGCCCACCCCGCCGCCATCGCGGCGTAGGTCTGCGCGCACGCCTTGGGCGTGCCCGTGCTGCCGCTGGTGTGGATCAGCCGGGCCACGTCGTCCGGGCGGCCGGCCAACCGCAGCGGGCCCGGCTCGGGGCGGGTCGCGCACAGCGCCCCGACGTCCAGCGCGCGCGGCCCGTACCGGGCGCCGGAGTCGGTGACCACCGCGGCGACGTCCAGGCCGAGCAGGTGGCGGACCTGCACCTCGGGCAGCCCCGGCCGCACGCCCACCACCCGGGCGCCCACCACGTGCGCGGCCAGGACCACCGCGAACGCCTCCGGGTCGACCCCCAGCAGCAGCCCGACGCCGTCGCCCGGACCCAGCCCCGCGGCCCGCAGCCCCGCCGCGACCCGCGCGACCAGGTCCAGCAGCTCCGCGCCGGTCACCGCGCGGTCGCCGTGCTCGAACACGGGCCGGTCCGCGGCGGCGCCGAGCGCGTCGAGCACCGCGCGCGGGAACGGCCCGGCCTCACCCGCCGGCAAGGCATTCCTTCACGAACACCGCCAGCGGCTGCTGGTGCACCGCGGGCAGGTTCCAGTGGTTGTCCAGGTTCTCGGCCAGGTGGTGGGTCGCGACCAGCTCGCCGTCGCGGTGGTAGCGCACCACCGGGTGCAGGTAGCTGGCGTCGTGGGCGTGCGTCGCGTCGTTCTCCGCCGGGCGCGGCACCGAGATGTCGAACGGGTCGACGGTGTCGTGGTCCGGCCCGTACTCCAGCGTCGCGACGAACCGGTGCCCGGCGCGGCCCAGCCCGCCGTCGGCGAGGTAGGCCACCGGCACCTCCTCCTGGTACCGGGCCACGCCGCCGTCGACGGTCACCACGTCGCCGATGACCCCGAACTGCTGCCACAGCGCCGAGGACCGGTTCACCCGGGCCACCAGCGCGTCACCGATCGCCTCCGGCGAGGCCGCCAGCTCGGTCGAGGGCCACGGCGCGTCGTGGTAGCGCTGCCCCAGGACGCGGTGCAGGGCGCGCACCCCGTAGCGGAAGCCGTGGATGAACCCGTTGGTGGACTTCTTGAAGTCACGCTGCTGGGTGATCGTGCCGGCGAAGTACAGGTCGGGCACGGAGGTCGACTCGAAGGCCGGGGTCTGCTCCGGGAACCGGTCGTCGATCGCCAGCGCGGGGCGGCTGCCCCCGTCGAACACCGAGGCGTCGAACCGGAACCCGGTGCAGGCGATGATCCGGTCGTACTCCAGCTCCCGCAGCGCCTCCACCGTGCGCGCGTAGCGGAACAGCACCCGGAACCCGCCGCCGGGCCGGGGCTCGATGCGCTCCACCGTGCCGTCGAGCACGGCGTTCTCCGACTTGAGCTGGTAGGTGTCCAGGAAGTTGTTGTTCACCGCCCGCAGGTGCCCGACGTAGTGGGTCTGCCAGGCCAGCTTCACCGAGCGCGGCCCGGCCACGTGGATGACCGCGGCGTGCTCCACCAGCGAGTCCGCGGTCTCGAACCCGGAGTTGCCCTTGCCGATCACCAGCACCCGCTGGTCGGTGAACGACGCCGGGTCGGTGTCGAAGGTGTCGTAGCGCTCGGCGTGCTCGATGCCCGGGATCGGCGGCACGTGCAGCTGCGAGACCCCGGTGGCCATCACCAGCCGCGCGGCCCGCCACGTCCGGCCCTCGCCGTCGACCACGGCGAACCCGTGCTCGTCGCGGGAGATCCGGGTGACCTCGACGCCGTAGTGCGCCCGCACCCCGGTGGCCGCGGCGAAGTCGGCCAGGTAGCGGACCAGGTCGTCGGCGTGCGGGAAGTAGCGCGGCGAGTAGCGGGTGAACAGCAGCTCCGGGTCGTCGGACAGCAGCGAGTTCCAGTCCATCCGCAACCGCTGCTCGGGGTCGTCGTACCCGCTGTGCACCTTGTTGATCGAGATCAGCGTGCGGTGCCGCGGGTAGCGGGTGAAGAAGGTGCCCGGCCCGCTGCCGCGCTCCAGGACGGCGTAGTCGCGACCGTCGCGCTCCAGCAGGGCGGCGAGCTGCAGCCCGGCCGGCCCGGCCCCGATGATCAGGTAGTCGTGCGCCATGTGCCGGGAAGCTACCCACGCGATCTCAGAACCCTCTGAGATCGACCGCCTACGGTCGGCGGCGTGACCACGACCGACATCCGGGTGGACCTCGGCGCACCGCTGCGCGGCGACGACCTCGTCCGCGCCTCCGCACCGCTGGCCGTGCTCGTCGGCCCCGACGTCCGGGACCGCCTCACCCGCGGTCGCGAGCACCTGCGCACCGTGCTCGCCGACGACGACCGCCCCGTCTACGGCGCCAAGACCGGGTTCGGCGCCCTCGTCGGCTTCGCCGGCCGCACCGACGAGGCCGACCAGTGCGACAACACCCTGGCACACCTCGGCGCGGGCCAGGGCCCCGACCTGCCCGCCGACATCACCCGCGCCACCCTGCTCATCCGCACCCGGTCACTGGCCCAGGGCCTGTCCGGCGTCTCCCCGCACGTCGTCGACGGCCTGGCCGCGATGTTCGCCACCACCTTCGTCCCGGCCGTCCCCCGCTACGGCTCGGTCGGCGCCAGCGGCGACCTCATCCCGCTGGCCTACGCCACCCAGGCCCTGCGCGGCCGCGGCCACGCCTACGTCGACGGCGAGCGCATGCCCGCCGACCGGGCCCTGCGCCGCGCCGGCCTCACCCCGCTCACCCTCGACGGCCGCGACGCGCTGGCCCTGGTCAACGGCACCTCCGTGACCACCGCCGCCACCGCCCTGGCGCTGCGCGGCGTCCGCGCCTCGCACCGCGCGGTCCAGGACCTGACCTGCCTGCTCGTGGACGTCCTGGGCGCCGACCCCGGCTTCCTGCACCCGAGCCTGATCACCGCCTACGGCCACCCCGGGGCCGCCACCGTCGCCGAGCGCATGCGCGCCGCCCTGTCCGGCACCACCCCCGGCGGCACCCGCGCCCTCCAGGAGCCCTACAGCATCCGCTGCTCCCCGCAACTGCTCGGCGCCGCCGAGGACGCGCTGCGCTACGTCGACGGCGTCGTCGACGCCGACCTGGCGGGCGTCAGCGACAACCCCCTGTTCTTCCCCGACGAGGA
The DNA here is from genome assembly GCF_009498035.1 of Saccharothrix syringae. NCBI lineage: Bacteria > Bacillati > Actinomycetota > Actinomycetes > Pseudonocardiales > Pseudonocardiaceae > Saccharothrix > Saccharothrix syringae. The sequence continues at coordinate 7,102,925 of NZ_CP034550.1, read as the reverse complement.
CCTGGTCGCCCACGGCGGCAACTTCTTCGGCCAGCCCGCCGCCTTCGCCGCCGACGTGCTGGCCATGGTCACCGCGTCCCTGGGCAACCTCGCCGAACGGCAGCTCGACCTGCTCGTCGACCCCCACCGCAACAACGGCCTGCCCCCGATGCTGGCCGCGGGCCCCGGCCGCCAGCACGGGTTGCAGGGCGTGCAGCTGGCCACCACCGCCTTCGTCGCCGAGATCCGCCGCGCCGCCGTGCCCGCCAGCACCCAGAGCCTGCCGACCAACCTGCACAACCAGGACGTCGTGCCGCTGGGCACCCAGGCCGCCCTGCGCGCCTACGACCTCGCGGAGCTGCTGCGGTTGCTGTGCGGGTCGCTCGCCCTGGGCCTGCGCCAGGCCGTCCACGTCGGGGGGAGGCGGCCGACCGCGCCGCGGTGCGCCGAGCTGCTGGACGTGCTCGCCGACGCCATCCCGCCCGTCGACCCGGATCGACCGCTCGACGCCGATGTCCGACTGGCCGCGGAGTTGGTGACCGGGGTGCGGGGGTGATCCGGTCGGGCGCCGGGCCGAATCACCGCCTGCCCGCCCGCTGGCCCGCCCGCCAGCCCGCTCGCCGCCTGCCTGCCTGCTCGCCGCCGCCGCCGCTCGCCGCCTGCCTGCCCACTCGCCGCCGCCGCCGCTCGCCGCCACCCGCCCGCAGCCTGGCCGCCCGCCCGCCCGCTCGCCGGCCGCCCGCAGCCTGCCCGCCGCCGCCGCCCGCCTGCCCGCGCGCCGCCCGTCACCTGCAACCTGCCTGCCCGCCGGTCCGCGCCTGTCCGCGCCTGTCCGCGCGCCGCCCGCCGCCCGCCGCCCGCCTGCCCACCGGCCCGCCCACTGGCCCACGCGCCGGCCGCCACCCGCAGCCTGCCCGCCTGCCCTGCCCACCGCCCGCCGTCAGCCGCCCGCCATCAGCCGCCCGCCGGCTGCGCCGCCGGCAGCCGCAGCGTGAACCGGGCGCCCTGGCCCGGGTGTCCGGTCGCCTCCACCGTGCCCCCGTGCCCCTCCACCACCTCGCGCAGCAACGCCAACCCCAGCCCGAACCGCCGCTCCGCCCCGCCCACGCCACCGGCCCCCCGGTGGAACCGGTCGAACAGCCGCCCCGCCTCCACCGGGTCGAACCCCTCCCCGGTGTCCGCGACGGTCAGCTCCACGCCCCCGTCCCGCCCCCGCCCCAACCGCACGTCGATCCGCCCACCCGCCGGCGTGTGGCGGACCGCGTTGGCCAGCAGCTCGTCCACCGCGCGCCGCAACGCCGTCTCCACCCCAATCACCAGCAGCGCGCCCGCCGGGCGCACCACGGCCAGCCCGATCCGCCGCTCACCCGCCCGCTCGGCCTCCGCGGCCACCGCCGCCTCCGCCACCGCCGCCAAATCCACCGCCCGGCCACCGAGCCCCGCGCCGCCGGTCAGCCGCGCCGACAGCAGCAGGTCGTCCACCACGTCCCCGAGCCCGCGGATCGACCCGGCCAACCGGTCCAGCCCGACCCGGTGCTCGTCGGGCAGCTCGGCCGCCGCGGCGCGTCGGGCCAGCAGTTGCACCCGCGTGTAGGCGCGGGCGATCGGCGTCCGCAGCTCGTGGCTGGCGTCGGTGACGAACCGCCGCTGCCGCGCCAGCGCCTCCGCCAGCGGCGCGACCGCCCGACCGCCCACCAGCAGCCCCGTCACCACCGCCGCGAGCAGGCCGCCCAGCTCCGCGACGGCCAGCGCGAGCAGCAGGTTGCGCCGATCGGCCATCTGGAAGCGCGTGTCGAACACCGCCTGCACCGCGCCACCGCCGGCGCCCGGCCGGGTCAGCACCAGGTACCGCGTGCCGTTGCGCTCGACCGCCCGCTCCAGCTCGCGGCCCGACCCCCGCACCTCGTCCAGGTCGTCGAGCAGCGGGAACCCCGGCGGCACCCGCAGCACCCCGCGGTCGACCACGCCGGCGTCGTCGAGGCTGAACAGCCACGTGCACCCCGGCGGCGCCGACGGCGTCCCGTAGTCGGTGCTGTAGCGCAGCTCGCGCCGCACCTGCCCCTCCTGGGCGTGCGCCATCACCGCGTAGGCGATCCCGCCGACGGCCCCGACCAGCACCGTGATCGCCAACGCCACCAGCACGCCGACCCGCAGCCGGGCCCGCCGGACCACCACGCCCTCGGCGTCGGCCCCCGACGGGCTCACAGCACACCCAGGCGGTAACCCAGCCCCTGCACGGTGTGCACGACCGAACGGCCCAGCTTCGACCGCAGGTAGTGCACATAGGTGTCCACTATGGACGGAGCGGGCGCGTCGTGGAACACCTCCCGCCGCAACGACGCCCGCGTGTGCACCGCGCCCGGGTCGGTGGCCAGCACCCGCAGCAGGGCGAACTCGCGCGGGGTCAGCGGCACCCGGTCGCCGTCGGCCAGGACCACCTCCCGCTGCGCGAGGTCCAGGTGCCCGGCCCCGATCCGCAGCACGTCGGCCAGCTCCCGGGCCCGCCGGCACAGCGCCCGCAGCCGTGCGCTCAGCTCGTCCAGGTCGAAGGGCTTGACCAGGTAGTCGTCGGCGCCCGCGTCGAGCCCGTCGACCCGGTCGTGCACGGTGCCCAGCGCGGTGAGCACCAGCGCCCGCACCCGCACCGACTTCGACCGCAGGCGCACCAGCAGGTCCAGGCCGTCCAGGACGGGCAGGCCGCGGTCGATGACCACGACGTCGTAGGGGCGGGTCAGGCCGAGGTGCAGCCCGCGGTGGCCGTCCGTGGCCACGTCCACGGCGTAGCCCTCGTCGCGCAACGCGTCGGACAGCAGCTCCACCAGTTCGCGGTCGTCCTCGACCAGGAGCAACCGGAAGGGGTCCGCCGGTCGGCACACCGTCGTGCCCTGCACGCCCATAACAATCCCACCCCAGGTGGTCCGCCAGTGTTATGAGCGTTCTACTTCCGGTGTCCCCGCGCGCTCCGGCAACACGGGTATTCCCATTACTCGGGTACGCCCATCGGGCTGCCGCCGACCGGGTCCACGTGAGGCGGAATCCCGCAGACGCCCGAAGGTCCGCCGGGTCGACGACCCGCGTCCGGGAGTGGGGGAGCGGGCTTTCGAGAAAGGGGTCCCACCTGGCTTTTCCGGTTAGTCGACCGGGGCGGGCGGAAGAGCCGGGGAAGTCATCCGGCGGAAATCCCGCCCCTTTTTCGCACTCTGCACTTTCGGACCTGGACAAGTCCCCGGAAGTGCTACTCCCGACCCGTTCCGGCCGCCGGGCCGGTCCCGCCGACGGCGGAACCGGCCGTTCCCGCCCCTACGCGACCCCGGCGTCGATCAGCTGCTGCCAGATCACCGACTGGTCGACCACCTCGACACCCAGCTTCCCGGCCTTGGTCAGCTTGCTCGCGCCGACGTCCGCCCCGGTGATCAGGTAGTCGGTGTTGGCCGACACCGACGTCGCGGTGGTCGCGCCGGCCTTCTCGCACAGCCGCTGGAAGGTCGGCCGCGGCACCTTCTCGCCCGAGCGCGGGTCGTTGATCGCGCCGGTGACCACCACCGTCTTCCCGGCCAGCGGCGCGTCGGAGGCCACCACGGGCGGCAGGTCCTCCTCCCGCACGTCCAGCGACACCCCGGCCCGCCGCAGCCGCTCCAGCTCGGGCCGCAGCCGGCCCAGGTGCTCGATCAGCGACGCGGCGACCTTCGGCCCGATGTCCTCCACGGCCACCAGGCGCTCCTCGCCCGCGTCGGCGACCTCCTCCAGCGAGCCGAACCCCGCGCGGCACAGCCGGGTGGCGGTGCCCTCCGAGGCCATCGGGATCGCCAGCCCGATCAGCGCCCGGCGCAGCCCGACCCCGCGGCTCGCGGCGATCGAGTCGATCATGCGCGTCGCCGAGGTCTCGCCGATGCGGTCGAACTCCAGCAACTGCTCCCTGGTCAACGCGTAGAAGTCCGACGGGTGCTCCAGCAACCCGGCTTCGGCCAGCCGCTCGATCCACACCGGACCGACCGCCTCGATGTCCGCCGCCGCCCGCGACGCCCAGTGGATGAGCCTGCGCACCGCCTGCGCCGGGCAGGCGAGGTTGGTGCAGAACAGCTCGCGGCTGTTGCCCTGCTCGACCACCGCCTGCCCGCACGACGGGCACGCCACCGGCGGCACGATCTCGCGCTCGGCGCCCGTGCGCCTGGACTCGTCGAGCACCCCGGCCACGAACGGGATCACGTCACCGGCCCGCCGGACCAGCACCGTGTCGCCGATCCGGACGCCGCGGGCGCGGATCACCTCCTGGTTGGCCAGCGTCGCGCGGGTGACCGTCGTCCCGCCCACGAACACCGGCTCCAGGTAGGCGACCGGGACGACCTTGCCCGTCTTGCCCACGTCCCACACCACGTCGAGCAGCAGCGTGGTCTTCTCCTCGGCGGCGAACTTGAACGCCAGCGCGCCGCGCGGCGAGTTCGACCGCGTCCCGGCGGCCGCGTAGGCGTTGCGGTCGGCCAGCCGCAGCACCGCGCCGTCCAGGTCGTAGTCCAGGTCGTTGCGCCGCGCCTCGATCGCGGAGATCACCGCCTGCGCCGCCCCGGCGTCCGAGCAGTGCTCCATGTCGGCCACGGCGAACCCGAGCGCGTGCAACCCCCGCTCCAGGTCGGCCTCGGCGCCGCCCTCGGAGGTGTCCAGGTCGAACGCGAAGAACCGCAGGCGCCGGCCCGCGACCGTGGCCGGGTCCTTGGCGCGCAGCGTGCCCGCCGCCGCGTTGCGCGGGTTGATCAGCGGCTTGTCCGGGTGCGCGGCGTTGTAGGCGGCGAACGTGGAGCGCAGCATCACCGCTTCGCCGCGCACCTCCACCCGCCCCGGCGCGTCGACCCGGTCGGGCACCCCGTCGGCCAGCGCCCGCACCAGCGGGGTCACGTCGTCACCGGTCGTGCCGTCCCCGCGGGTGACCGCGCGGGCCAGCCGACCGTCCTCGTAGACCAGGGCCAGCGACAGGCCGTCCAGCTTCGGCATGACCACCACGGGCTGACCGGGGAAGCGGTCGAAGAACGCGGCGACCTGCTCGGGCGTGGTCGCCTTCTCCAGCGACAGCATCGGGCGCGAGTGCCGCACCGGGGCGTGCAGCACCGCCGGCGCGCCGACCTGCTCCAGCGGGTTCGGGTCGGGCGCCAGCTCCGGGTTCGCCTCGACCAGACCGCGCAACTCGTCCTCGATCGCGTCGTACTCCGCGTCCGCCACCAGCGGCGAACCCCGGTAGTAGGCGTCGCGCAGCACCACGACCTGGTCGGCGAGTTCCCGAATGCGTTCCACAGCGTCCACGGCGCGCACGCTACCGGTGCGCACCGACAACCCGACGTCCCCTTGAGGACCCCCGATAGGCTGACGGGCCGTGAACACCGCACTGGTGGTCGTGGACGTCCAGGAGCTGCTGCTCCCGCTCGTGTGGCGCGGCGAGGAGCTGGCGGACCGGATCGCCGCGCTGGCCCGCGCCGCCCGGCGCGCCGGCGCCCCGGTCGTCGCGCTGCGGCAGGTCGGCCCGCCGGGCACGGACTTCGACCCCGCGTCCCCGGGCACGCGGCTCAGCCCGCGCCTGTGCCTGGAACCGACCGACGTGGTGATCGACAAGACCGCCACCGACGCGTTCTACCGCACCGACCTCGCCGCCGTGCTCGCCGAGCGGCGCGTGGACACCCTCGTGCTGACCGGCGTGGCCACCGACTACTGCGTCGACGCGACCGCGCGGTCCGCGCTCAGCCACGGCCTGGACGTCGTCCTGGTCAGCGACGGGCACGCACCCGCCGCCGACGGCGACCCCCGGGCCGGGCTGACCGCGGAACAGGTCGTCGACCGGCACAACCGGCTCCTGGCCGGCGCCGTCCACCCCGGAGGGACGCTGGGCCTCCGGCCGGCGGCGGACGTCGTGTTCACCCGCCGGGGGTAGCCGCTCGTCGGGAGCGGTCGGCGTGCCCGGCGGCCCGCTGCGCGAACGTGCGGGCCGGGCGACCCGGCCGATGTCGTGCTCGGCGTCCTCGCGCGAGGCCCCGATGGCCGCCAACCGCGCGGCCTGCTCGCGCGCAATCCGGACGAACGCGATGTCGCACCCCAGAACCTCGCCCGGGACCGCGATCCGCTCGCGCGTGGTCAGCGCCTGCGGCCCGGTCAGGGTGTAGGCGCGGCCCGCGTGCCCGTCCTCCACCAGCGCGGTCGCGGCGACCGCCCCGATGTCGGCCACGTGCACCACGCCTCCGCGCGGATCGAGTCGGCCCGGGTCAACGCGTTGGCCATGAACTCCTGGGCCTCCAGGCGCGTCCACTCCGCCCCGGAGCCCGCCACGGCCCGCTCCGCCGGCCCGGCGCACCCGCCCCGCGGCAACGCCGGGAGCTCAAGCGAACCGGAGGTCGAGGCGCCGTGACCCGGGCGGCCGAGAGCGCCGTGGGGGGTGGTGCGGGTCGGTCAGCGGCGCGGCGGGGCGGTGCTGGCGCGCACGACCAGCTCCGTCGACAGCACCAGCCGGTTCTGCGGCAGGTCCTTGCCCTGGGCCAGGTCGATCACCATGCCGGTGGCGGTGGCGGCCATGTCGCTCAGCGGCTGCCGGACGGTGGTCAGGGCGGGGATCAGCCACTGCGCGGACGGCAGGTCGTCGAACCCCACCACGCTCAGGTCGTCGGGGATGCGCAACCCCGCCTCGTGCACGGCCTGGTACACCCCCAGCGCCTCGCTCTCGTTGCAGGTGAAGACCGCGGTCGGGGGGTCGGGCAGGCGCAGCAGCTCGCGGGTGTGGTGCAGGCCGTCGGCGCTGAGGAAGCGGCCCTCGCGGACCAGGTCCGGGTCCGCGGGCACGCCCGCGGCGTCCATGGCGGCGCGGTAGCCGTCCAGGCGGGCCCGGCTGGACAGCATGTCGTGCGGGCCCGTGATCACGCCGATGCGCCGGTGCCCCAGCTCCAGCAGGTGGCGGGTGGCCGCCAGGCCGCCGCTCCAGTTCTCCGCGCCCACCGACGGCACGCCGTGCGCGGGTTCCCCGGTCGGGTCGACCAGGACGACCGGGATGTCGCGGCTGCGCAACTGGTCGTGCTGCGCGGCGGTGGGGCCCGCGAAGACGGCGATCACCCCGGTGGGCCGGCGGGCCAGCACGCCGTCGACCCAGCTGCGGCCCGGGGTGTGCCTGCCGTGCAGCTCGGTGAGGGTGATGGTCAGGCCGTGCTCGCCGGCGACCCGCTCGACGCCCCTGATGACCTCGATGGAGTACGCGCCCGCCAGCTCGTGCAGCACCACGTCCACCAGCGGCGAGCTGCTGACCTTCTTCTGCCGCCGGTAGCCCTGCTCGCGGAGCACGCCCTCCACCAGGGCGCGGGTGTGCGCGGCGACCTCGGCGTGCCCGTTGATCACCTTGGAGACCGTCGCCGCCGACACGCCCGCCAGCTCGGCGATCCGGGCGATGGTGATGCCCGGGACGCCGGTGGCCGAGTTGCCCTGGGACGAGTTGCCGGTGGAGGTCATGGCTGCACTTCTACCAGGAGCCCCGGGGACGGCGGTCATGATCCGTTGCCGAACGGGCCGGTCGGCACGGCCGCCGCCGGCGCCCGGTGACCGGCCGGGTTGAGGTGCAGGTGCAGGTGGTCACCGCACTCGTCGGCGGGCCGCGGCGTCGAAGTCGACCACCGCGTCGAACCGCCCGGACGCGCGGACCCGGTCGTTGACCGCCCGCCGCGCCGACTCCCGGTGACCGGCCGGGTCGTTGACGCCCTCGAACACCACCAGCCACGCCACCTCGCTCTGCGCCGGCACGTCGCGGTCGAGGCGGGCCAGCGCGTTGGGGCCCTTGCCGTCGTTGAGCACCCGGTTGCCGCCCGCGCCCTGGTTGAGTACGGCGACACCGGCGGGCAGCCGGTCCTGGAGCAGGTCGGGCCACCAGTCGTTGCCGTTGGTGGTGGAGCCGCGGCCGTCGGTCAGCGAGTCGCCCAGGACCACCACCGCCACGGTGCCGCTGGCGGCCTCCACCTCCACGCCGCTGAGGAAGTACCAGTGGTCGGTGGGGGTGGCGCCGGGCAAGTCCGGCACGGTGACGTGGTCGTCCGCCGGCAGGTGGCTGGTGGTGCGGGAACCGGGGTGCGAGGTGATCTCGCCCGAGGCCCGGCCCGGCGCCAGGTAGGTGGTGACCGTCAGGTTGGCCCGCGAGGCGAGCGGGAGGTCCACCGGGTCGGACACGACATGCGCGCCCACCGGGACCACCGCGGAGCCCCTGCCGTGGAAAGTGACGGCGCGCACCGCGCCCGGCCGGACTGACGCCGCCCCGGCCCGATCGCCCTCCGGCAGCGCCACCGCCATCGCGGTCAGCGACAGCGGCGCGCCGCTGAAGGCGTTGGAGAACCGCAGCCGGAGCCGGTCACCGCCGACCGAGACCCGCACGGTCTGGCGCAGGGTGGTGTCGGCCAGGACCAGCCCGTCCCAGGTGAACCGCGGGGGCGGCATGTCGCCCGGTTCGGTGGGCTGCGGCATCGCCGCCCAGGTACCCGCCCACCGCGGCCAGGCCGCCCGGCCCACCCTGCTGGCCGGGGCGGTGACGGCGGTGAGCGTCGTGGCCATGGTGGATCTCCGAGAGGTTTGAAACATTCGGACTTGATTTCTAAAATTTCAGGACGAGTATGAGATGTGCCGTCCGACCTCGTCAAGAAAGCCCTGTCGCGCAAGTAGTAGGGTTGGTACTGGCGAAACTTTCGAACCTCCTCCTCCGATTGTTGGTGCAGACCGCCCCACGAGACCGGCGGTCTGCGCGGGAACCCTCCCCGGTCTTGGCGTCGAGACGGCACCTTGTCCGCCCAACACGGGTTGCCCGCTGCGGTCGGGCGGTCGGAGGTGGTGCGGTCGACGCGGTTGCGCGAACTGTGGGTCGGCTACCTCAGCCACTGCTGTGACGACCTGTTGTTGCACCCCCAGAGCTGAATCTGCCGACCTGCCGAGAAATTGGCATCGGGTACGTCGATGCAGTACTGGTAGTCGCTGTGCGTGGCAATCGCATTCCCTCCGCTCGGGTGGTAGAAGAAGAACCACCGCTGGGAGTCGCTGCCATCGCAGTCGTTGACCTTGATGGGATTCCCGTAACCCCGTTCCCCGTTGAAGTCGAGGCACAGCCCGCTGGAGTACGCGGGGTGCAGGTAGGTGCCGCCCTCGCGGGCCCCCTCAGTCACCCAGTACTGGTTACCGCCGCCGGTGTCCTGCCAGAGCACGACCGGGGTGCCGTGACCGCCGAAGTTCGACGCGTCCATGACGAAAATGCTCTGCGACGCCCACCATTTGATCACTTCCCGGGTCGTGGGAGGAGTGGCGTCGGTCGATTCGGCGAGCGGTGCGGCCGAGGCGGCACCGCTCGCGGTGGGAGCGCTCAAAAACAATGCGATGGCGCTGATGGTGCCTCGTAAGTGCATGGGGTTCACCTTGTTTTCGGAAATCGTGGTTGCCGGACCCGTTCTGATTGCCTGCGATGCTGCCGCCTGGCCCCGGCACCGACAAGGCCGGCGTCTGTTCGGCTGTGTTCGGAACAGCATTCGCGGTGTGCCGAACCGATGTGAACGCGAATTACGGCGGTGCTGCCGGTTCCGGCGCCCGCGCCATCGTCGGCATGTGCGGCGGGCCCGCCCGGGTAAGCGAGGGGCCCACCACCGGACCGCGGGCCGACGGGACGGTGCGGGTGAGTCGCGTCGAAGGCCCTTCCGGCACTTCCGCCGCGCAGCCGTCCGCATCACCACCTGCCGCATCAATGCGGACGGGGATCCTGCTACCGGGTGATTCCGAGGTGGGAGCCGGGGCGCGAGATCGCGGTTGGTGGTCGTACCGGTGCCGTCACGCCATCCTGGGGGTGTGAGCGACGATGCCGGGCACGAGTCGATCGAAGCTCCCTCTCCCGCCGGTGCCCGGACACCGGCCGAGTTCGTGGCGGCGCTGCGGGCGCTGCGGATCTGGTCGGGACTGACCTATCGGCAGGTGCAGAGCAAGGCGGCTGCCTTGGGCGAGGTCCTGCCGGCCAGCACGTTGGCCACGGCCCTGGCACGCGCCACCCTGCCGCGCGCGGAGTTCGTCACGACGTTGGTGCGTGCCTGCGGGCTCGGTGACGACGAGGTCCGGCAGTGGGTGAGGGTTCGGAACGAGCTGGCCCTCGGCACGGCGACCGCGGCTTCGGAAACCGGGGCGCCCGAGTTGGCGAGGCCGTTCCCCGAGGCGGGGCAAGCGGCACCGGAGGTCGCCGCCGCGCCGCCGAGGCGGCGGGCGTCGGCGCTGGCGCTGGTCGTGTTGTGCCTGGTGGCAGCTCTGACGGGCGTCTACTTGGTGATCAGCAGCGCGCCCCCCGCATCGGACCCCGACACCGCGTTCGTGCCGATCCCGGGTCTGCCCCTGACCGCCGTCGGCAGCTGGGCCCTGCTGCACCCGGCGGCGGCACCTGACCGCTGCGTCACCGAGGGCCGCGACCGCACCGGCGCCTACAGCCAGGCGATCGCGGCCCTGGGGGCGTGCACGCAGGTCTTGCCGCGCACGTACCTGCGGCCCGCCCGCCGCGACCTGGTCCACATCGAGTGGCACCACCCGGAACACGGCATCGGGTGCCTCACCGTCCGGGAGCACGGGGAGGCGCGGAACCTGCTGGAGCCGTGGCCGAACTGCGAAGCGGGCGACGGGCAGCTGTTCCGCCTGGACCCCGTGGACGGCGGTCGGTACCGGTTGCGGCCGGTGCACTCCGACCTGTGCGTGGGATTGCGCGAGGAGCGGGCCGAGGACGGCGCGGAACTGTGGCACGGCCCGTGCACGGGCCGTGCCGACCAGGAGTTCACGGTGGAACTCCTCTCACCCCCGGCGTGAGGTTCACACGCCTGCACTGACGGTCACGCCCGTGGAGGCCCGCCGAGGTGTGGCCACACCGGTCACGAGGTTGCCCGTGGAGGCGACCACAGCAGTGGTCCCCGCACCCGCCTGGTAGTCCAGTCCGATCCCCCCGCCCTCACCGCGGATGGTGTTGCCCGTCACCGCCACCGCAGCGGCGCCGTAGTTGACCCGCACCGAGACGAACGCGGACACGGTGCCGCTGGGCCCCACGACGCGGTTGCTGTCCACCGTCGAAGCCGCTTCCCCCTGCACGGAGGTCCTGATGCCGAACGAGGCGAAGTCCTCGACGTAGTTGTCCGAGACGCTGCTGCCGAACAGCCGCTCTGCGGCGATGGCGCCAGCGGGGACGTCGTAGACGTGGTTGCGCCCGACGTACCAGCCCGCCGTGTTGTCCAGGTCGATCCCCGCTCTGCCGGCACCGGCGATCCAGTTGTCGGTCAACTGCCAGTCGGTGATCGCGTTGCCCGGATCCTCCACCTTGATGCCACTACCGCCCGACTCCACGAGGTGGTTGGCGCTGATACGGCCGTTCACCTGGGTGTTGCGCAACGCCGTCCCGTTCGCTGACGGGTTGGTCAGCCGGATCCCGTGCCGAGCGGCGCCCAGCACGACGACGTCCTCGACCACCGAGGCCCACGACCTGAGCACCAGTCCGTCGCCGGCGCGGGGATTCGCCTCCCGGTTGCCCTCCAGGGTCAGCGAGCGCAACGTGACTGGCGCTCCGGAGGACTCGGAGTCGTCCAGGTACGAGTCGCTGGCGACCATCGCGGGCAGGTTGGCGCCGTCCGCCTGCCGGATGACGGTCCCGGTACGGGACGTCCCGCGGTAGGAGCGGTCACCGAGCAGGCGGAGCACACCGTCGATCGAGCACCGCCCGGTGATGACGATCTCCGCCCCGACGGGGCTGGCGGAGATCGCCGCGTTGATGTGGTCGTCGTCCGAAACCGAGTCGGTGCACTCCAGGGCGATCGTTCCCGGTTCGGCGGGAAGAGCGGCTGCCACCGCCGGCACCGCGAACGCCAGCATGACCGCCAGCGCCGTTCTACGCATCGCAATCCTCCAGGTCACGTGTCGGGCGCACCACGGGCGCGTCGTGCGGCCTCCTTGCGGACCTTCGCTCGATCCCCGGTCGGCGGGCAACGGAAAGTGCTGTTCGGATGTGTTCCGAACAGGCCGGGGAGCAACGACCGGCCCACCGCCTCGTCCCGACCCCGGTGCGCCGCCAGGACGGGCCGCGGAGCGAGGGGAGAGCCGGCCGGGATCGGTCTTTCCGGCCGGCTCGTGGTGGATCAGAAGCCCGCCCTCCACACGTTGTAGATCATGCGACCGCGCGACTGGAACTCGGTCACCGACCACAGGAGGCCCCGACCGCGTTCGAGCGACAGGTCCTCACCGCCGATAGCGCCGGAGGTCCGCCCGCGCTCCACCAGGTTCGCCCCCGACGGCTCGGCGCGGTACATCCTCGGCGGGGCGCTGCGCGGTGGCCTCCTGCGGTAGCTCTGGTTGAGGTAGTACCAGCGCCCGTCGGACGCGACGCCCTGGACGTGCTTCACCGGCAGGTTCAGCGCGCCGGTGGGCCTGACCTGGGCGCCGTTCGCGAGCGGGCCCAACAGGGTCCCCGTGGCCTGGTAGGAGACCAGGCGTCCGTTGCGGTTGTGGTTGTCCCTGTCGCCGCAGAACTCGCCCACCAGCATGCGGTGGGACGTTCGTTCGACAGACAGGGAGGAGAACCGGGGCCTGGGGTTCCTCCCCCGGCACGCCCCGGTGGTGCCCTGGGTGTTCTTCGCGCGCCAGATCCCGGTTTCGGGCAGCACGTATCCACCCGTCGGCCTGGATCGCACGTCCGCCAGGTCGAAGACCCGGATGCCCACGTAGGTGTCGACCACGTACACGTACTGGCCGTACCAGGCGATTCCGCCCGCGTGGATGGGCACGTTGCTCGGTTCGGCCCCGCGGACCAGATCCAGGTGGGCGTACACCGGCTCCCTGCCTGCTTCCCGCGGCGCGGCCACCGTGATCCGGGACTGCGTTTTCTTGCCCTGGCCCTGGTACCAGCTCACGAGCAGCGGCTTCCACACGCGCCCCTCGGCGTCGGTCCACGCCTCGGCGTCATATGCGTCGGAGACGTGCGACACGCCTTGTGGGATCCAGTTGTTCACACTGGCGTCGGAACGGTCGAAGCAGTATTTCGCATTGACGTTCCTCGTGCCGCGCAGCGCATCGCCGCACGAGCGTCGCGAGTCCAATCGGAACTTGGCGTCAGTGAGGACTTCGCCCACGTCGATCTTTTCGAAAGCGGGTTTCTCGGCGGTGGGCTCGTAGGTGAGCGTGAAGGTGTTCTGCCAGTTGCCGGCCTGGGCTTCTGCCTGTCCGACGGCCACCGTCGACGAGAGCAGTGCGCAGAAGGCCAGGAAACCGGCCGATTTCCATCGTCGTACCACAACGTGTTCCCCTCTTGCGGTTCGGGGTCGCTCACGGTGGCGTGCCGGGCGCCACGTCACCGTGGCGAGGAGTTCACCACCAGTCGGTGCAGCCCAGCAGGCTGTTGCACACCCTGAACAGGACCTCGTCCCGGTCGTTGTAAGAGCCCGACCACGGTGAGTTGATCGGCGTGCCGCCGTCCTCTCGCCGCTGGAGGTAACTGCCCCCGGGGAGGTCCGAGGGGCCGTTGACCCACCACCTGCCGTCGTAGTCGTTGCCGTCCCAAACCCAGGTCTTGCACAGGTTGACGTGCCCGCTGCCCATGTAGAAGTTCGTGCACGCCTGCGCGAGCGGTCCGACTTCAACGGGCCTCGCCGACGCGCTCCCCGCGCCCATCAGGCCGGCCGCCACGACGAAACCGGCGGCGATCGCAGCCGATTTGCCCGACAGTGACACCCTCATGAACTTGCCCCCTCTTGGAACTGGTCGGAATCGGTGCCACCGACGATAGCGGCGATGACAGGGGAAATGGTGTTCGGAAAAGTTCGGAACAGGTGTTCGGGCGTTCCGAACACGCCGGAAGGCCCAGGGGAGACCCCGGGCCTTCCGAGTGCGTCGAGTGGTCAGCCCGCCCGGCAGGTCAGGCTGAGCCAGTTCCGGTTGCCCCCATGCTGGAGGTGGCGGTGACCTTCTGCGGGAACGTCGCCGTGCAGCTCCCGCCCGGGTTCGTGGGTGTGTCAGTGGCGGTCGTCGTGGTCGTGGTGCCGCCGGAGGCTTGGATGACGTCGATGATGCAGCTGGAGCCCTACGCCCATGCCGCCAATAGGCCAGTGGTGCTGGTGTTGCCGTGAAGCCGCCGACGACCGGCACGGCCGGGAACGGGCCGGTGCCCGAGGGCAGGGCGGGCGCGGGTTCAAGGGGGCGAACCGGGCGGTTGAGCAGGATGGGGGAGCGATGGCGGCGGTCGCTCAATCAGGTGCTGCGATGCCTGTAGGTTCGGCTGGCTCGCCAAAAGTTGCCGACGACACCGCCGATAACTTTCAAGAGCGTTCAGCGCCGCGCCGTGCCGACGAACGCCACCGACCCGAGCACCACGAGGCAGCCCGCCAGTTGCGGCGCGCTCGGCCGCTCGCCGAGCAGCGCGACGCCGAGCAGGATCGCGACCACCGGTTGCAGCAGCATCAGCGTCGCGCCGGTCGAGCTGGACAGGCGCGGCAGGGCGGCGCCGATCAGCGTCCAGCCGACGACCTGGCCGACCAGCGCGAGCGCCGCCAGCCACCCGAGGGCCGGCCAGCCCGGCGTGAGGTCCAGCCGGTCGGTGGGCACGCCGATCGCCACGGCGACGACGCCCGCGGACACCGTGGCCAGGCACAGCGTGTGCTCCCGCGCGCCGGGGCCGGTGCTGTGCCGCACCAGCAGCAGGTAGGCCGAGTAGCCGAGGCCCGCGCCCAGGGCGAGCACCGCGCCCAGCACCGGGTCCGGGCCGAACGCGGGCGTCCCGGCCAGCCCGCCCGCCAGCACGATGCCGCACAGCAGCACCGGCACGGCCGCCAGGAACCGCCGCGACGGCCGCTCCCCGTGCACCAGGAACGCCACCGCGGGCACGATGACCACCTGCACCGACAGGATCACCGTGGCCACGCCGGCGCCGACGAGCCCGATGGCGTCGCCCCACAGCACGAAGTCCACGCCCAGCCCGATCCCGGCCAGCAGCGGCAGCAGCACCCGGCGGCGCGCCGTCCCGCGCCTGCGCTCCCACCACACCAGCGCCAGCAGCACCGGCAGCGACAACAGGCAGCGCCAGAACGCGCTGGTGCCGCCGCTGGTCCCGGACACCTTGATGAACAGCGACGACAACGCGATGCAGACGCTGCCCGCGACGGCGAGCAGGGTCGGGTCGAGGCGCCGCGACGCGGGGCGCGCCTGCGCGGGACGTGCTCCGGTGGTGGTCACCGGCCCAGCCTCGACCGCGCGACAGCCAAGCACCAGCGAATGTTCGTGCACGGAACCCGTTAGCATCGCTTCCGTGTTCGGGTTGGAGCGGATGCGCGCGCTGCACGCCGTGGCGACGCACGGGACGGTCGCCGCGGCGGCGTCCGCGCTGCACGTGACCCCGTCCGGGGTGTCCCAGCAGCTGGCGAAGCTGGAGCGGGAGGCCGGGCAGCGGCTGCTGGAGCCCCACGGCCGCAGCGTCCGGCTCACCACCGCCGGGCACGTGCTGGCCCGGCACGCCGAGCGCATCCTGACCCAGGTCGAGCAGGCCCGCACCGAGCTGGAACTGCTGCGCGAGGACGTCACCGGCACGGTGCGCGTCGGCGCCATCCCCACCACGCTGCACGCCCTGCTCCCGCCCGCGCTGGGGCTGCTGCGCGACCGGCACCCCGGCCTGGTGGTCGAGCTGGCGGAGGGCGAGGCCGAGCAGACCCTGCCGCGGCTGGTGGCGGGCGGCCTCGACGTGGCCGTGCTGGACAGCTGGGAGCACCGGCCCGCGGTCGTGCCGCGCACCACGTCCCGCACCACCCTGCTGCACGACGTCGCCGACCTGGTGCTGCCCGCGTCCCACCGGCTGGCGCACCGCAAGGTGGTGGACCTGGCCGAGGTGGACGACCTGCCGTGGATCGGCTGGAGCGCCGGTTCCGGCTGCCTCGACTGGCTCGCGCACGTGCTGCGCCACCACGGCGCGGACAACCGGATCACCTGCACGGTCGGCAACTACCCCACCCAGCTCGCGCTCGTCGCGGGCAACGTGGGCGCCGCCGTGGTGCCGCGCCTGGGCCGGGACTCGGTGCCCGACGGCGTGCGCGTCCTGGCCACCCGCCCCGCCCTCAACCGCACCATCTGCGCGGTCACCCGGGCCGAGGACGACGACCGCGGCGCCACCCGCGCCTGCGTCGACGCCCTCGTCGCCGCCGCGGACCGCTTCCGGCAGCTCGTCTGAACCACCGCCGCTTCGCCGACCCGCAGCGACGTGGCGCCGCCGGCTACACCGGTGCCTCGGGGTGCGACTGAACTGGGAGGGCCGGGGGGCGCTCCACCCACGACGGGGGTTCGGATGGCGATCTTGGTGCTGGGTCGGCCCGCGGTGTCGTCCGGCGAGGTGCTGCGGCACCCGGCGCGGCGGATGGTGCGGGTGCTGCTCGGGGTGCTGGCGGTGCGGGCGAACCGGGCCCTGCCGCTCGACGAGCTGGTGGCGGCGCTGTGGCCGGAGCGACCGCCGCCCTCCGCGGCGGCCAACGTGCGCAACCACCTGGCCGAGCTGCGGCGGCTGCTGCGGGCCGCCGGACCGGACCAGCCGGCCATCGTCACCTCGCGCGACGGGTACCTGCTGGCCGCCGCGCCCGACGGGGTCGACGTGACGCTGTTCCAGCGGCTCGTGCGGGAGGGCCGCGCCCTGCGGCGGCACGGCGCGCACCCGGCGGCGGCCCGCTCCCTGGCCCGCGCGGTCGGGCTGTGGCGCGGCCAGGTGATGGCGGGCCTGCCGGTGCCGGACCTGGTGCGGCCGGACGTGACCGTGCTCGACGAGCAGCGCGTCGTCGCGATCGAGGACCTGGCCGGGGTGCGGCTCGCGCTGGGGCTGCACGAGGAGCTGGTGCCCGAGCTGGCCGGCCTGGTGGTGGAGCACCCGCTGCGGGAGCGGCTGTGGCACCACCTGCTCGCCGCGCTCGCCGCCTCCGGCCGCCGGGCCGAGGCCGTCGCGGTCTACCACCGGCTGGTCCGGGTGCTCGACCGGGAGCTGGGCGTGGCGCCCGACGCGGCCACCCGGCGGCTGTACGAGTCCGTTCGGCACAGCGGGGACTCGGCCCGGTGACCGGGCGGGCACGACGGGGGGACGGCTCGTGTGCGCAACCGTGTGCAGCGCATTTCTACACTCCTGCCTCCCCTGAGGAAAGGAGCGCACATGACCGCTGCGACCCTGCTCGACGCGGAGGAGCTGGTCGCCCGCTGGCGGGCCGGCCTGGACGAGCTCGACAACCCGGCGGGCCCGCTGTTCGCCAACGGCGAGTTCGCCGAGGGCGACATCGTGGCCTGCAACCCGCCCGGCAGCCGGTGCTCGTCCTGCACCGCGTCAGCCCACGTCTACTGCTGCTGACGATGACGGGAACCGAGGTCGGCGAACTCGACCGCACCCTGGAGTGGCTGGTCGGTCCCGCGCTGGACCGGCTGGCCGGGCGACTGGCCGAGGTCGCCGACCTCGGCGCCGCGGAGGCGGGCGCGCTGCTGTCCGCCACCCGCGGCGCACTCGCGGAAACCCTGCGCCGCAAGGTGGTCCGCGTCCTGGTCCTGGAGCTGCACGGCGCCCGCCTGACCGGCCGGCTCACCGCGCCCGACCCGCGGGGCCGCTGGGACGAGTTCCTGCGCCGGGCGGCCGAACCCGCGTTCTGGCACGACCTGACCGCCCACTACCCGCACCTGCTCACCCGGCTGCGCGCCGTGGTGGACAACCGGCTGGGCGCGGCCCTGGCCCTGGCCCGCCGCTTCGCCGCCGACCGGCCGCTGCTGCGCGACCTGCTCGGCACCGACCCGGGCGAGCTGCGGGAGGTCGAGTTCGGCCAGGGCGACAGCCACCGCGGCGGCCACACCGTGACGGTGCTGCGCTGCGCGGGCGGCGTCGTGGTCCACAAGCCGCGGCCCATGGAGGTCGACCGGGAGCTGGCCCGGCTCCTCGCGGTGCTCACCGAGGGCGACGACCGGCCGATCCGGGTGCCCCGCGCGGTGGTGGGCGACGGGTACGGCTGGGCCGAGCACGTCGAGCACCGCCACTGCGCCGACGACGCCGAGCTGGACGCGTTCTACCGCGGCCTGGGCCACTGGCTCGCGGTGATGCGCCTGGTCTCGGGCACCGACCTGCACGCGGAGAACATCATCGCGTGCGGCCCGGTCCCGGTGGTGGTGGACTGCGAGAGCGTCTTCACGCCCCGCCCGCCGCACCCGCCGACGGGCGCGGGCGAGGCCACCGACCTGGTGGCCGAGCAGCTGACCGGCACCGTGCTGCGCACCGGCCTGCTGCCCGGCCGGGGCAGTGGCCTGGGGTGGCGCGGCGTGGACGGCTCGGCCATGGGCGGCCTGCCCGGCGAGCAGCCCGCGATCGGCCTGCCCGACCTGGTGGGCGCGGGCACCGACCAGGCGCGGGTGGCGATCGTGCCGCGCCCGCCCGTGCCGGCCCGCAACCTGCCCGGCCCGCGCCCCCGGCTGGTCCGGCACTGGCCGCGGGTGGTGGCCGGGTTCGACGAGATGGCCGCCCGGATCACCGGCCTGGACCGGGAGGGCCGGCTGGAGCCGCTGCTGGCCCCGTTCGCCGACTGCGTGGTCCGCGTGGTGGTGCGCGACACGGAGGCATACGCCGAGCTGGGGAGGATGCTCTGGCACCCGGCGGGCCTGCACGACCAGCCCGCGGCCGAGGAACGCGCCCGCGCCCTGCTGGCGCGGCACTCGGTCAACACCCGCGGCCCCGGGGCGCCCGAGGTGCACCGCGGCGAGGTCGCCGACCTGCTGGTGGGGGACGTGCCGGTGTTCACCACGACCCCGGCGGAGGGATTCCTGCGCACCGGTGGGGGTTTGGTGTGCGGGCCGCGCGTCGACCAGGTGCGGCTGGCGCTGGAGCGCTGGCGCACCGCGGACCTGGCGCTGGAGCGCCGCATCACGCACGCCGCGCTGGTCAGCGCCTACCTCAACCAGGGCGCGCGGCCGGAGCTGGGGCGGATGGAAGCTGCGGGGGAGCCGGACGCTACCGGGCTGGACGGGCGACGACGTGCCCTGGCGGCCCGGCTGGTGCGCGAACTGGCCGCCGAGGCGGTGCGCGGGTCCGACGGCACCGCGACGTGGTTCGCGCCCATCCTGGACCGCTCCGGCTGGCAGACCACGCCCCTGACCCCCGACCTGTACGGCGGCACGCTCGGCGTCGCCGTGCTGCTCGCGGCCTACCGGCGGGAGGTCGCGGCGGGCCGCGCGGACCCGGTGGCCGAGGTGGAGGAGCTGCTGGCCGGCACGGTGGCCACCGCCCGCCGCACCCAGGTGTGGTGGGCCGACCAGGCGCGGCACACCCGGCGCCGCCCCGACCCGGTCGGCTCCTACATCGGGCTGGGCTCGCAGATCTGGTGCTGGCTGGTGCTGGACCGGCTGGGGCTGCCCGCCGTGGAGGACGCGGTGTTCCTGGCCGGGCAGGTGCCCGCCGCGCTCGCCGCGAGCGAGGGGCCGGACGTGGTGGTCGGCACGGCGGGCGCGATCGTGCCGCTGCTGCTGCTCGCCGAGCGCACCGGCGAGACCCGCTACGCCGACCTGGCCGTCGAGGCCGGTCGCCGGTTGGCCGGGGACGCGGAGGTGGAGGGCGGCCGGGCGCGCTGGCCGGCGCCGACGTGGCCGGAGGGGATCGGCGGGTTCGCCCACGGGGCGACCGGCATCGGCTGGGCGCTGGCGCGGCTGGCCGGGGCAACCGGTGAGGGTGCTTTCGCCGAGCTGGCGCGCGGGGCGGCGGCGTACGAGGAGACCTGGTACGACCCGGGGTCGCGGGCGTGGCGCGATCCGCGGGAGCCGGGGTCGGTGGTCGCGGCCTGGTGCCACGGGGCGGTCGGCATCGGGCTGGCCACCGCGGACCCGGACGTGCTGCGCCGGGCCGCCGCGTCGGGGCTGCGGGACGGGACGGGGTGGACGCACACCCTGTGCCACGGCGACCTGGGCACGTGGGAGTTGCTGGTGCGGGCGCTCGACGAGGGGGTCGCGCCGGACGGGGTGACGCGGGAGGGGCTGGACGCGGCGGTGCTCGGGAGCGTGGAGGAGCACGGGCCCACCACCGGGTTGGCCCGGGAGGTGTACTCGCCGAGCATGATGTCCGGCTCCGGCGGGATCGCCTACCAGTTGCTGCGGATGCACCCCGGCAGCGACCTGCCCTCGGTGCTGCTGCTCGGGGACGGGCCGCGGTGACCGCGCCGGGGGACGGGGAGCGCGTGAACGGCGCGCATGAGAACGGTGCGGGCGGGCGCGACGAAGGCGGTGGGCGCGGAGGCGGCACTGCCGGGCGCGGCAGAGGTGGGGGTGGCGCGGGCGAGGACGGCCCCGGCCCGCAGGTCCCCGCCGACGACACCGCCGCCGGTCACGACCCGCGCGACGGCAACCTGGTCACCCCGCACTGGCAGCTCGACGACTCGGCCGTCGAGCGGCGCGGGGTGCTGCGCGGCCTGCCCGGCGTGACCCGCCCGGTGCTCCGGCTGGTCCGGGACGCCGCGCCCGGCCCGGCGCTCGTGGTGGCCGTCCTCCAGGTCCTGTCCGGCCTCGCCGCCGCGTTCGGCCTGTTCGCCACCACCGGCGTGCTGACCGACCTGCTGGAGTCCGGTCCGACCGCCGACCGGGTGGTCGCGGCGCTGCCGGAACTGCTGCTGGTGGGCGCGGCCTTCGGGCTGCGCGGCGCGCTGGACGTCGGCGTCTCCCTGGCGCACGCCCGGATCACCCCGGCGGTGCGCCGGCTCGCCGAGGAGCAGCTGTACCGGGCGAGCCTGGACGCGGACCTGGCCGCGTTCGACGACGCGTCCTTCCACGACCGGATGCACCGGGCCCGCGACCGCGGCCTGTTCTACCTGGAGCGCGCCGCCGACAACCTGGTCGAGCTGATCGGCGCCCTGATCGGCCTCGCCGCCGCGGTGGGCAGCCTGGCCGCGCTGCACCCGCTGCTGGTGCCCGTGCTGCTGCTCGCCGTCGTCCCCGACGGGTGGGCCGTGCACCGGTCCGCGCAGATGGCCTACGCCAGCGTCGGCCGGACCGTGGCGCTGGACCGGCGCGTGCAGCTGGTGTCCCAGCTGGCCACCGAGCGGGAGCCGGCCGCCGAGATCCGCGCCTACCAGGCCGAGCCGTTCGTGCTGGACGAGTACCGGGTGGCCGCCGACCCGCTGCGCGACGAGGACGTGCGCCTGGCCACCGCGCAGGCCCGGGTGCGGGGCGTCGGCCGGGCGCTGGCCGGGGTCGGCCTGGCCGTCACCTACGCGGTGCTGGGCCTGCTGGTCGGGCGCGGCTGGGTGCCGCTGGCGGTGGCGGGCACGGCGGTGATCGCGGTGCGGGTGGGCACCTCCGCGCTCAACCGCCTGGTGCTGGCCGCGAACCAGCTCGTCGAGCAGGGCATGTACGTGGCGGACTACCGGGAGTTCCTGGACGCCGCCACCGGGTCGCGCCGGACGGGCGCGGACGTGGCGGTCGACCCGTCGCGGGTGGCGCTGGACCGGGTGACGTTCCGCTACCCCGGCAGCGACCGGGCGGCCGTGCGGGACGTCTCGCTCGGCATCGCGCCCGGCGAGACCATCGCCCTGGTCGGCGAGAACGGGTCGGGCAAGACGACGCTGGCCAAGCTCGTCGCGGGCCTCTACGCGCCGACCTCCGGGCAGGTCAGGTGGTCCGGGCGGGACATCGCCGGGGTCGACCGGGCGCGGGTGGCCGACCGGGTGATGATGGTGCTCCAGGACCCGGTGCGGTGGCCGCACACCGCGCACGTCAACGTCCGGGTGGGGCGGCACGACCGGCCCGACCCCGACGGGCGCGGCGTGCGCGGGGCGGCGGCGCAGTCCGGGGCGGACGAGGTGGTGGCGCGGCTGCCGCAGCGGTGGCGCACGCTGCTGTCCAAGCAGTTCCGGGGCGGCGTGGAGCTGTCCGGCGGGCAGTGGCAGCGGCTGGCCGTGGCGCGCGGGCTCTACCGGGACGCGCCGCTGCTGATCTGGGACGAGCCGACCGCGCCGCTGGACGCCAAGGCCGAGTTCGCGGTGTACGAGTCGCTGCGGGCGCTGGCCGCGGACCGGACCGTCGTGCTGATCACGCACCGGCTGGCGAGCGTGCGGCACGCCGACCGCATCCTGCTGCTGCACGAAGGCGAGCTGGTCGAGCAGGGCACGCACGCGGAGTTGCTGGCCCTGGGCGGCCGCTACGCCGACCTGTACGCGCTCCAGAGCCGGATGCACGCGGATGCCTGAACTGGTGGTGCCGGGCGACCCGCGCTACGACCTGTCGCGCAGCCAGTTCATCGGCAGGCCCCGCGAGGTGCTGCCCCGCGCGGTGGCCCGGTGCGCCGGCGCGGACGACGTGCTCGCCGCCCTGGCCCTGGCCCGCGACCGGGACTGGCCGTTCGCCGTGCGCGGCGGCGGGCACAGCAACGCCGGGCACTCCAGCACCCCCGGCCTGCTGCTGGACCTCGCCCCGGCCGACGCGGTGTCGGTGTCCGGGGACCTGGTGACCGTCGGCGGCGGGGTGCGCGGCGGGCGGCTGGCCGGGGTGCTGGCCCCGGCGGGGCGGGTGGTGCCGCTGGGGTCGTGCCCGTCGGTCGGCGTGGTCGGCGCGGCCCTGGGCGGCGGGTTCGGCGCCCACGGCCGGCTGCACGGGCTGACCTGCGACGCGCTGGTGTCGGCGGAGGTGGTGCTCGCGTCGGGTGAGGTGGTGGTGGCCTCGGCGGACGCGCACGCCGACCTGTTCTGGGCGCTGCGGGGCGCGGGCGGCGGCAACTTCGGGGTGGTGGTGTCGGCGGTGTTCCGGACCGCCCCGGCCCGGCCGCGCACGCACCTGCGGGTCGTGTTCGACTTCGCCCGCGCCGCCGGGCTGGTCCGGTGGTGGCAGGCGTGGGACCCGCCGGACGAGGTGGGCGTCGAACTGGTGCTGCTGTGCCCGGAGTACCCGGAGGAGGAGCCGGTGGCGGTGCTCGTCGGCGCCGTGCCCGACCTCGTGGCCGCCGACGAGCTGCTGGGCCGCCTGCCCGTGCCGCGCGACACCGAGGTGGTCGTGGTGCCCGCCCACGAGGCCGGGCTGGTGCACGCCACGCCGCACTCGGCCGTCGCGCGCGACCCGGCGACCATCCCGCTGGTGTCGCCGCGGCCGGGCATGTCGACGTCGCGCACGGAGTTCTTCGACCGCCCCCTGCCCGACGACGCGGTGGCCGCGCTGCTGGCGCACCTGACGGCCGACCGGCGGTTCGGCGAGCTGCGAGAGGTGGCGTTCACGCCCTGGCGCGGCGCGTACGGGCGGGTCGCCCCGGACGCCACCGCGTTCCCGCACCGCACCCCGGCGTTCCTGCTCAAGCACACCGTGCTCGTCGGGCCCGGTGGCGCGGAGCGGCGCGGCGACGAGGTGCTGCGCCGGCTGGACGAGGCGTGGTCGCTGGTCCACCCGTGGGGCACCGGCGGGGTGTACCCGAACTTCCCCGACCCGGCGCACCGGGACTGGCTGACGGCCTACTACGGGGGCAACGCCGACCGGTTGCGGGCCGTCAAGGCGCGCTACGACCCGGCCGGCGCGTTCACCTTCGCCCAGTCGATCCCGCTCGGGTGAGGAAGACCCGGTAGGAGTCCCAGGCGCCACCTCCACGGGAAATCGTTTTCCACCCGACGGTGCGGCGATCGCGGCACACCGAGGGGTGGTCCGACAACGCCATCCTTCGGCAGCGCCCAGGGGGCCGTTGGGCCCAACTTGCCGCCGTCGGGGTGTCCGGCGCGCCCGGGTTGCGCCACCCTGGGGCGTACTCCTCGGACGGGGGACGGCGATGTCGGACAGCGCGGACTGGCGGGCGCGGACCAGCGGGAACGCCCGGCGCCACCAGGAGTTGGACCAACGGCTGGCCGGGCTGTCGATCACCGAGTCGTCGCGCGACGGGTCGGTCCGGGTCACCGTCTCCGCCGGCGGCCTGCTGACCGGCCTGGTGCTCGCCGAGCCGGCCGGACCGGTGTCCGGGCCCCGGTTGGCCGCCGAGATCATGGACTGCGTGCGCCGCGCCCAGGCGAAGATCCCCGACCTGTTGCAGCAGGTGCTGGCCGAGTCGGTGGGCACCGACGACCCCGACACCCACCTGCTGGTGGCCGACGCGCGGCGGCGGTTCCCCGAACCGCCGCCGTTCGGGGGAGGACCCGCCGCGCCACCGCCGCGCCGGGCGGTGCACGAGCAGTGGGACGACGAGCGGCCGTCGGTGTGGGACATGTGAGGCCCGGCCCTGATCCGGCGCTGCCTCAGCCTGCCCGGCAGTACAGGGCGTCGGGGCTCCGGTCGGAGAAGATCCGGCCGGTGTAGGCGATGCCCGCGACGTGCTCGTTCGCCGCGCACTGGCCCTTGTACCGGTTGGGCGCGAACTCGCCGCCGGGGTCGCCGGCCGGCCGGTTGTCGCCCCGGTCGAACCACACCGTCCGGCCGCCGGAGCCCAGGGGGACCGCCGAGCGGGCGCACAGCGCGGCCGAGAACGCCGCGCCGTTGACGCTGTAGCCGACGACGTAGTGGTCGCGCGGGCACTGGACCTTCGTGTACCCGGTCGCCCAATCCGTGTCCACATAGGACTCGTCGCGCACCGTGACGTACCCCTGCGGCGCGGCTGCCGAGCCCGTGCACAGCCCCCGCCCGCCGACGTCGGCCAGGCCGGCCAGCCGCTGGCCGTCCGGGCAGACCCCCTTGCGGGCGCCGGGGTTCCAGTCCGGCATGGCCCGGACCGCCCTGGACGCCTGGAAGTCCGCGTGGTCCAGGTTCAGCATCGACCACCGCTCGGCCTGCGGGACCTGGCCGGTGCGGCCCGCGGCCCCGACGAGCCGCCGCCACGCCGGGCCGCGCCAGTCGGCGCCGTCGTCCACCCCGATCCGGTTGCCGGCCGCGTCCCACGCCAGCAGCGACCAGCCGTCGCCGACGCCGTTGGCGTGGTGGCCCACGACCGGCCAGTAGGCGAAGTCGGCGTCGGCCTCGACCAGGATGTCGACGAACCGCTCGAACCAGTCGCGCGCCCGCGCGTCGCCGTTGCCCCGGCCGCCGACGCCGAACTCGCTGATCCACACCGGCGCGGTGAAGTGCTTCCCGGTCTCGGCCGAGACGTAGAGCGCCTGCCGGTGCACCACGTCGCGCAGCTGCTGCGGGGTGAGGTCCTGGTAGCGCGGGTCGCTGGTCTCGCCGATGCCGGTCGCACCCGAGTGGTTGGGGCCGGTGTAGCCGTAGAAGTGGGCGGAGTACACCAGCTTCCCGGACGTGACGAGCGTGTGCGAGAGGGTGCGCACCGGTTCCAGGGTCGGCCTGCCGTGCGGGAACCCGTCCACCGGCAGCCCGGTCCAGTTGATGCCCTCCACGACGACCAGCAGGTCCGGGTTGGCCTCGGTGAGGATGCGGTCGCCGGCCTGCTGGGAGGCGCGCTGCCAGTCGTGGTCGTCGCCCCAGCCCCAGTTGGGGTCGTCGGTGACGTTGCGCCGCACCTCGTTGTAGAGGTCGGCGCCGACCACCCGCTTGTTGGCGGCGTACCGGCGGGCCATGAACACCCAGTCGTCCTGCCACTGCCGCTCGGTCTGCGCGGTGTTCCACCGCTCGTTGCCGTCCACGCCGCAGCACCAGCGGGAGGTGGTCGTGTGGTTGTTCAGCACCACGGCGAAGCCGCGCGCGGTCAGCCGCTCGACCACCCGGTCATATACCTGGAGCGGGGTCAGGCCGCGCAGGTCGGGGTTGGCGGGCAGGTCGGGGACGGGGCGCGGGTCGTGGACCATGGCGTTGGAGAACGGCAGGCGCACGCTGTTGAGCCCCAGCTCGGCGAAGCCGTCGATGATCCGCTCCAGCGGGGCCCGGTCCAGGCCGAGCGGCGTCTGGTGGGCCAGCTCGCCCGCGTGGTGGTTGGCGGGGTCGTCGACGTCCCCGGAGCCGTTCCACGTGCCGCTCGCGCCGTGCCAGTTGCCGGCCTTGAGCTTGAACCGGTTGCCGTTGGCGTCGACGATGTAGCGGCCCCGGGTGCTCAGCGGTCCCGTCCAGTCCGCGACGGCGGCCTGGTCGGGTGCGGGGGCGGCGGTGGCGGGCGCGGTGGCCACGGCGGTGCCCGCGGTCAGCAGGACGGCGAGTGCTACTGGTCCAGACCTCACCCGGGCACCGTAGCGAGGGTCGTGGACCGCCCGCCAGAGCCGGCGTCCCTTCACCGGAGCAGGTCGCCGTGCCGCGGGTCCCTCGGTCCGGGCTCACCGCTTGTGCCCGGCGGACTGCTTGTGCCCGCTCTGCTTGTGGCCGTCCTGCTTGTGCCCGTCCGCGATGGCGCGGACGGACGCCACCGAGGCGCAGGCCAGCGCCGCCAGCGGCCCGCTGTGCGCGAACCCGGCGATCGCGGCCGAGGTGACCGCGCCCAGCGCGGCGACGACGTCGTGCGCGGCGCTGACGTGCGGCTGGTACCGGCGGGCGGTGGTGATCAGCACGGTGCCGACGGGGTGCGCGCCGCGCGGGTCACCCACCGCCTCGGGAACGGCGCCGACCGGTACCGCGGCCAGCAGGGCCCGGTGCTGGTCGTCGCTCACCAGCCCCTTGCCGCGCAGGTGCTCGACCTCGGCGCGCAACGCTCCGAGCCGGGTCTCCAGCGGCATCGCGACGGCGGGGTCGGACGTCAGCAGCGGCCTGGTCAGGTACCCCTGCACGGCCAGGCCGAGCGTGGTGGCGTTCTCGGTCATCGGTGGACCCCTTCCGGTGTTCGTCGGTGAGGTCGAGTGTCCGGTGGGTGGGGGTGCGGTTGACGGAACCGGACAGAACTGGCCGGACCAATCCTTTGCGCGGCTCGGGGGAACGGAGGAACCTGGAGCGCACGCGTTGTCGGGGAGGCGCAGTGGGCGGGTTGCCGAGGCCACAGCTGCCCCCGGGCCCGGTCCGCGACCTGTTCGAGGCGCTGCACGCGTTGCACCACCGGGCCGGGTGGCCGAGCCTGCGCGCGATGGCGCGCGAGGTCGGGTGCAGCCACACCACGGTGGCCGCGGCCTTCGCCGGACCTGGCCCGCCCAGGTGGGGCCTGCTGGAACTGATCGTGGAGACCCTGAACGGCGACGTGGAGTCCTTCCACCGGCTGTGGCTGGCCGCCGGGACGGGTGGTGCGGGTGAGACGGCGGTGGGCGGGCCGCCCGCCGCACCCGAGCCCGCCACGGCCCCGCCCGCCGTGGTCCCACCACCCGTCCCCGTGCCCCGCCAACTGCCCGCCGACGTCCCGGCGTTCACCGGCCGCGAGGACCAGCTGACCGCCCTCGACCGGCTCGTGACCACCCCCGCCCACCCCACCGGCCCGGGACCCGTCTGCGCCGTCTCCGGCACCGCCGGCGTGGGCAAGACGACCCTCGCCGTGCACTGGGCGCACCGCGTCGCCGCCCACTTCCCGGACGGCCAGCTCCACCTGGACCTGCGCGGCTACGACCCGCAGCGCCCGGTCGGCGTGGACGAGGCCCTGGAAACCCTCCTCCGCTCCCTCCTGCCCGACGGCGCGGCCGTCCCGCACGACCGGGCCGAGCGCGCCGCCCGCTGGCGCACCCTGCTCGCTGACCGCCGCGTGCTGATCCTCCTGGACAACGCCCACTCCACCGTCCAGGTCCGCGACCTGCTCCCGGGCGCGGGCCGCAGCCTGGTGCTGATCACCAGCCGGGACTCCCTGGCCGGCCTGGTCGCCCGCAACGGCGCGGTGCGCCTGAACGTGGACGTGCTCACCCCCGCGGAAGCCCTCACCCTGCTGCGCACCCCGCTCGGCGCCCGGGTGGACGCCGAGCCCGACGCGGCGGCCCGGCTCGCCGGGCTGTGCGCCCACCTGCCCCTGGCGCTGCGCATCGCCGCCGAGATGGCCACGGCCCGACCCCGCGTCACCCTGGCCCACCTGGCGGCGGAGCTGGCCGACGACGCCCGGCGGCTGGACCTGCTCGCCGCGGGCGACGACGAGTACACCGCGGTGCGGGCGGTCTTCTCCTGGTCCTGCCGGCACCTGTCCGCGGCGGAGGACCGGGCGTTCCGGCTGCTCGGGTTCGCGCCGTGCCGCCGGTTCGGGGTACCGGCCGCAGCCGCGCTGCTGGGCGTGCCGGAGCCGGTGGCGCGCCGGGTGCTGGACGGCCTGTGCCGCGGCCACCTCGTGGAGGAGGACGCCGACAACCGGTTCGGCATGCACGACCTGCTCCGCTCCTACGCCTCGGAGCGGGTCGCCGAGCTGGCCGAGGACGAGCGGCGGGCCGCCGTCGAGCGCCTGGGCGACCACTACCTGGCGGCCGCCGGGCGCGCGGCCGCCGCGGCGTTCCCCACCACCGGCGACCCGACGGCCGGGGCACGGGCGTGGCTGGACCGGGAGCGGGCGAACCTGCTGGCCATGGCGGCGGCCGACCCGCGCCACGTCGGGCGCCTGTCCGAAGTCCTCGCGGTCTACCTGGACACCTGCGCGCACTACGCGGACGGGGTGGTCCTGCACGGCGCGGCGCTGGTGGCGGCGCGGGCGGCGGGGGACCGCTCCGCCGAGGCGACGGCGGCGAACCTGCTCGGCGTGGTGCACCGCAGGCTCGGCGACTACGACACGGCGCGGGAGCACCACCTCACCGCACTGGACCTGCACCGCGCCACCGGCGACCTCGCCGGCCAGGCGCGGGCGCGGCAGGGGCTGGGCGTGCTGTCCTGGCGGCGCGGCCACTACGCCGAGGCGCGCGACCACCTGCTGGACGCGCTCGCGCTGGCCCGGCGGTGCGGCGACCTGGCCGCGCAGGGCTGCGCCCTGTACGCGCTGGGCACCGTCCACCTGCACCTCGGCGAGTACCCGGCCGCGGTCGCCCACCACCGGCGGGCCCTGGAGGTGCACCGCGGCACCGGCGACCACCTCGGCGAGAGCCGGACGCTGAACAACCTCGGCGTGGCCCTGGAACGGCTGGGCCGCCTGGAGGAGGCGCACCACCACTACCGGCGCTCCCTGGACCTCAACCGGCGCGTCGGCAACCACGTCGGGGTCGCCGTCTCGCTGACCAACCTGGGCAGCACCTGCACCAAGCTCGGCCGCCACGACGAGGCGCGGGCGCACCACCTCGCCGCGATGCCCGTCTACCGGGACACCGGCTACCGGGTGGGCGAGACCGACGGCCTGTGCGGGCTGGGCGAGCTGCACCTGCGGCTGGGCGAGCCCGCCGAGGCCGAGCGGGACTTCCGGCGGGCCCTGGGGATCGCCGAGGAGGTCGGCGAGGTCGAGCTGGCGACGACCGCCCTGGTCGGCCTCGGCGACGCGGCGCGCCTGGCGGGCAGGCACCGGGAGGCCCGCGCCCACTACACCGGGGCGCTCGACCGGGCGTCGCGGGCCGGGAACCGCTACGGGCGCGCCACCGCGCTCGACGGCCTGGCCCGCCTGCACCACGCGACGGGCGACGCCGAGGCCGAGGCCGTCACGCGCGAAGCCCTCGCCCTCTACGCCGACCTCGGCCTCCCGCCCACCGAGGAGCTGCGGCGGCTCGTGGCCGGCCGGGTCCGTCCACTTCCGTAAAGGGCCCCGCGACCGGACCCACCCTCGGTGGGGCGGGAGGCGTCCCCTCCCGTTCCGCCGCACTTGGGGAGGGAACCATGCGCAGAGTCCTGGTCGCCGTGCTGAGCGCGGGCACGCTGGTGCTCGGCTCGACCGCCGCGAACGCCGACCCGCCGAAACCCGACAGCACCGCGGACGCGCCGTGGGACCACCTGCAACCCGACCAGCGCGCCAGGGTGCGGGCGCAGGACCGGGCGCGGACCGCGGCCGACGTGATCCGCCGGGCCGCGGACCGGGGCGGCGCCGAGGGGTTGACCGACATCGGGCTGGACGAGGGGTCGGTCCGGCTCCGGTACCGGGGCGAGCTGCCGCCCGCCCTGCGCTCGGCGGTCGAGAGCGCCCGCGCCACCGCACCGGTCGAGGTGCTGCCCGCCGAGCACACCCTGGCCGAGCTGCGCGCGGCGTCCGACCGGGTGGTGGGCTACCTCCGGGCCCACCCGGGCGGTCCGGCCCACCGGGTGTCGGTCCGGCCGGACGGCAGCGGCCTGCTGGTCGGCGTCGACGCCACCGCGGCCCGGGACGCCACCGCCCTGCCGGACGTGGGCGTGCCGGTCGAGGTGGTGGCGCAGGACCGGGTCCGGCCGCGCGGCCGGAACAACGACACGTCCCCGTTCTACGGCGGTGGCGTGCTCAGCAACGACGCCTGGCGCACGTGCACCGCCGGGTTCGGCGTCAGGGACCGCGACAACCGGGAGTACGTGCTGACCGCCGGCCACTGCGGCTACCCCGGCCAGCGCTGGTACAA
The DNA here is from genome assembly GCF_009498035.1 of Saccharothrix syringae. Taxonomy (NCBI): domain Bacteria; kingdom Bacillati; phylum Actinomycetota; class Actinomycetes; order Pseudonocardiales; family Pseudonocardiaceae; genus Saccharothrix; species Saccharothrix syringae. The sequence goes on along the minus strand of NZ_CP034550.1, from coordinate 7,072,689 downwards.
CGGCACGCACGGCCAGGTGGTCGGCGTGGTCAGCCACGAGGACGTCGGCCAGGACCTGATGATGATCCCCACCAACACCGACCCCTGGCTCTTCACCGGTGTGGGCGCGTCCACCGCCATCGGGCACGTCATCGGCTGGCAGGGCGTCTACACCGGCGAGGAGCTGTGCTCGTCGGGCGCGGGCACCACGTGGCTGTGCGGGCACGTCGTGGTCGACGCCGGCAACAGCTCGTACTGCGGCTACGACATGTACGGCAACTGGGAGTGCTACAGCGGCCTGGTGCTGTCCCGGCAGGAGGACGGCGCGCAAGCCGCCCGCGACGGCGACAGCGGCGGCCCGGTCGTGCTGCCCACGGCGAGCGGCATCGTCGCCAAGGGCGTCATCTCCGGCGCCGGCGGCAACCAGCTCCTCTGGCAGGACTTCGCCACCGCGGCGCGGATCTGGGGGGTCGACGTCGTCACCACCTGACGACGTGGACGGGCCGCCGGCCGCGGTCGACCGGTGTTCGGGGAGGACCCGCCGGTCGACCGCGGCCGGCGGCAGCAGGCCACCGGGATCGGGCCGCGCCGGAGTCGGTCGGTCGGCTCCCGAACCGGGGGAGACCGGCGCGCACCAGTCCCGGTGGTCCGCCCCGGTCCCTCAGGCCGGCGGCGCGAACGGGTTGTCCGGCGCCGCGACGGGCGCGACGGGGACCGCGGCGCGCGACTGGCGCGCCCGCCGCTCCGCCAGCACCGCCGACAGGTACCGCTCCAGCGGCACGTGGGGCGGGCACGGCGCGCCGACCGCGCGACCCACCTCGTCGGCCAGGGCACGTCCCAGCGACCAGCGCGCGTCCCCGCTCAGGTCGCCCACCCGACCCAGGTACTGGCGCACCGACAGGGCCAGGTCGTCGGGCAGCCGCGACAGGTCCAGGCCCGACGCCCACCCGGCCAGCTCCGGCGGCACCCACACCACCGGCTCCACCGAGGCCGGCACGCGTTCGCGGATCACGACGGTGCCAGCCAGGAAGTCGCCGACCCGTTGGCCGCGCCTGGACACCAGCGCCACCACCAGCGCCACGGCGCCGCCCAGCCCCAGCGCCCAGAAGTCCACGAAGAACCCGGTCAGCCCGCGCACCAGCGCGTGCCGGAACCGGACCGGGCCGCCGTCGTCGCGCACGACCCGCAGGCCCAGCACCACCTTGCCCAGCGTGCGGCCCCGGGTCAGCGCCTCGCTCACCACCGGGTAGCCGACCACCACGCACACCACCAGCACCAGGGTCAGCGCGGTCGACAGGGAGGTGTCGAACAGCCCCGACGGCAGCAGGAGCAGCAGCACCGCCAGGACCACCACCTGGAGCAGGACGTCGAGCGCGAACGCCAGGCCGCGGGTGGCCACCCCGGCCGGCCGCAGCTCCAGCACCACGGCATCGCCGGTCACGAGGTCGGACATGGCGGTTATTGTCCAGCACCGAGGGGGTCGGCAGTGGACATCGACGTTTTCGTGACCCGGCACCAGGGCGACTGGGACCGGCTCGCGCGGCTGGTGGGCGCCCGGTCGCTGCGCGGCGCCGAGGCCGACGAGCTGGTCGCCCTCTACCAGCGGGTGGCCACGCACCTGTCGGTGGCGCGGTCGACCGTGCCGGACCCGGCGCTGCTCGCCCGGCTCACCGCGCTGGTGCTGCGGGCGCGGGCGGCGGTCACGGGCGCGCACACCCCGGCGTGGCGCGAGGCAGGCCGGTTCTTCGCCCGCCGCCTGCCCGCCGAGCTGCGCCGCGCCGCACCGTGGTGGACGGCGACCGCCGCCCTGTGCCTGTCGGCGATCGGGCTGGTCGCGGCGTGGGTGGCGAACGACCCGGCGGTGCAGGCGTCGATCGCGGCACCGGAGGCGGTGCGCGAGCTGACCCGGCCGGGCGGCGACTTCGAGACCTACTACTCCAGCGCGCCCGCGGCGTCGTTCGCGTTCCAGGTGTGGACGAACAACGCGTGGATCGCCGCCGGGTGCCTGGTGCTGGGCGTGCTGTTCGGCGTGCCGGTGCTGCTCCTGCTGTGGACCAACGTCGTCAACGTCGGGGTGGGCGCGGGCCTGATGGCGGCGGCCGGCCGGTTCGACGTGTTCCTGGGGCTGATCACGCCGCACGGGCTGCTGGAGCTGACCGCGGTGTTCGTGGCGGCGGGCGCGGGGCTGCGGCTGGGTTGGACGGTGGTCGACCCCGGGCCGCGCACCCGGTCGGCGGCGCTGGCAGCGGAGGGGCGCGCGGTCGCCCGGCTGGCCGTCGGCCTCACCTGCGTGCTGCTGGTGTCCGGGGTGGTCGAGGCGTTCGTGACCCCGTCCGGGCTGCCCACGTGGGCACGCGTGGCGATCGGCGTGGCGGCCGAGGTGGCGTTCCTGGCCTACGTGTTCGCGCTGGGCCGCCGACCCGAAGCGCCCCAAGCCCCCGCGCCTACAGCTTCCGGGCGGCCTTGAGCGCCAGGTAGCGCTCGCACAGCGCGCGCGGCAGGTCGTCGGGCAGCGCGTCCACCACCTCGACCCCGTGCCGCCGCAGCAGCGCCTTGACCTGCTCGCGCTCGGCCAACGCGCGCTCGGCCGCCGCCGCGCCGTACACGGCCTCCGCGTCGCCCCGACCCCGGGCCATGCGCTCGATCCCGGGGTCCGCGACCGCCGCCACGAGCAACTGGTGCCTGCTCGTCAGCGACGGCAGCACGGGCAGCAGCCCCTGTTCCAGCGGCGCCGGGTCCAGGCCGGTCAGCAGCACCACCAGCGACCGCCGCCGGGTCCGGCCCAGCACCTCGCGGACCACGGCGCGCGCGTCGGACTCGACCAGCTCCGGTTCGAGGTCGGCCATCGCGTCGACCAGCGCGGGCAGCGACCCGCGCGCGGCCACGCGCAGCCGCCGGTCGTGGGCGAGCAGGTCGACCCGGTCCCCGGCCCGGCCGGCCAGCGCGCCCAGCAGCAGGGCGGCGTCCATGGCCGCGTCGAGCCGCGGCGCGTCGCCGACCCGGCCGGCCGAGGTCCGCCCGGTGTCCAGCACCAGCACGACGTGCCTGCCGCGCTCGGGCCGCCAGGTGCGCACCACCAGGTCACCCGACCGCGCCGACGCGCGCCAGTCGATCGACCGCACGTCGTCGCCTGCCACGTACTCCCGCAGCGAGTCGAACTCGGTGCCCCGGCCCCGCACCTGGGCCGCGCGCCGCCCGTCCAGCTCGCGCAGCCGCGCCAGCAGCGGCGGCAGGTGCCGCCGGCTGGGGAACGGCGGCAGCACGCGCACCGCCCACGGCACCTCGTGCGAGCCCTGCCGCGCGGCCAGCCCCAGCGGGCCGACCGCGCGCACGGTCACCCGGTGCGCCCACCGGTCGCCGCGCCGGGTGGGCCGCAGCCGCAGCACCACCGCCCGCCGCCCGCCGGGCGGCACGTCGAGCGCGTGCACCTCCCGCTCCACCCCGGCGCTGGGCGACCAGGCGTCGCGCAGCACCCCGCGGACGCGGCGCGGCCCGGGGTTGGCGACCACCAGCTCCACCTCGACCGCCTCGCCCAGGCGCACCCGGTCGGCGCCGGACCGGCTGAACTCCAGGCCCCGCACGCCACCCGCCAGCGCCAGGTCGACCGCCACCCCCGCCACGACCACCGCGGCCACCAGGCCGATGCCCGCCCACGACGGCAGCAGCAGCCCGACGACCAGTGCGCCGGCCAGGGCCAGCAGCCCCGCGCGGCCGGTCAGCGCCACGGCGTCAGCGGGGCACCGGGACGGCCGCGAGCACGCCGTCCAGGACCCCGTCGGTGGTGGCGCCCTCCATCTCGGCCTCCGCCCGCAGCTCCAGCCGGTGCCGCAGGGTGGGCCGCGCCAACGCCTTCACGTCGTCGGGCGTCACGTAGTCGCGCCCGGACAGCCACGCCCACGCCCGCGCGGTGGCCAGCAGCGCCGTGGCGCCGCGCGGCGAGACGCCCAGCCGCACCGCGGGGGAGTGGCGGGTGGCGCGGCAGACGTCCACCACGTACCCGATCACCTCCGGCCGCACCGTCACCGACCCCACCGCGCGCCGCCCGGCCGCCAGGTGCTCCGGGCCCGCGACCCGCCGCAGCGCGCCGAGGTCGCGCGGGTCGAACCCGTCGGCGTGCCGCCGCAGGACGGCGACCTCCTCGTCCCGGGTCGGCGCGGGCACGGTCAGCTTGAGCAGGAACCGGTCGAGCTGGGCCTCGGGCAGCGGGTAGGTGCCCTCGTACTCCACCGGGTTCTGGGTGGCCACCACGATGAACGGGTCGGGCAGCGGGCGGGCCCGCCCCTCCACCGACACCTGCCGCTCCTCCATCGCCTCCAGCAGCGCGGACTGCGTCTTCGGCGGCGTGCGGTTGACCTCGTCGGCCAGCAGCAGGTTGGTGAACACCGGGCCCTCGCGGAAGGAGAACTCCGCGGCGCCCGGGTCGAACACCAGCGAGCCGGTCACGTCGCCGGGCATCAGGTCGGGCGTGAACTGCACCCGCGCGAACGCCAGGTCCAGCGCGGTGGCCAGCGACCGCACCAGCAGCGTCTTGGCCACCCCCGGCACGCCCTCCAGCAGCACGTGGCCCCGGCACAGCAGCGCGAGGAGCAACCCGGTGACCGCCGCGTCGTGGCCGACGACCGCCTTGGCGATCTCGACCCGCAACGCCCGCAGCGCCTCGCGGGCCGCCTCGACCGGCACTTCCGCGCTCGTCATCCCCTGCGCACCTCTTCTTCCAGTTCGTCCAGCTCGTCGGCGAGGCGGACGAGGGCGGTCTCGTCGGTCGGGGCCGGACCGCGGAGCAGGTCGTGGACCCGTTCGGGTGATCGTCCGGTCCGGCGCGCGACCCGGTCGGCCACGGCGGCGGCGTCCGCGTCGGCGGGCAGGCCCAGCAGCGGGAGCAGCCGCCGCCCGGTCGCCTCCCGCAGCGCCGCCGCCGCGTGGTCGGTGGCCCGGCCGCGGCGGTAGAGCCGCGCGCGGCCCTCGGTGGTCTCGGTGGCGCGCACGACCACCGGCAGCGGCTCGGGCACCAGCGGACCCAGCCGCCGGCCGCGCCACAGGGCCAGCAGCACCACCGCGATCGCGAGCTGGAGCGCGCCGTAGCGCCAGCCCGCCGGCACCAGCTCGGTGAGCGAGCGGGTCCGTTCCGGCGCCTCCAGGCCCGGGGTGTACCAGAGCAGCACGTCGTCGCGGCCCAGCAGGCCCAGCGCCAGCGCGGCGTTGCCCTGCTCGTCGAGCGCGGCGTTCGTCAGCGGCGTCCCGGACCCCAGCGCGGTGGTGTCGCCGACGCGCGCCACCGCGGCGCCGGCACCGTCGCGGTAGCACCGGTCCCCGGTGTCGGTGGCGTAGAGCAGGCCGCCCGTCGTGGCCACGCCCGCGGCCCGCGCCTCGGCCAGGTCGCAGCCCGGTTCGCGGTCCTCGGGCCGGTCCCGGCCCACCACGCGGAAGTCCGGGTGGCGGCTCGGCGCGACGAGGACGACGTGCGCGGCGCCGAGGCCGGCCAGGCGGTCCGGGGCGAGGCGGTTGGGGTGGGTGACCAGGACGGTGGCGCCGGAGGCGTCGGGCAGCTCGGTCACCGGGTCCACGCGCACGCCGCGGGCCTCCAGCAGCCGGACCAGCGCCCGGCCGCCGGTCGGCTCGTAGGAGCGCGGGTCCAGCTCGCCGGCCTCGGTCGTGCCGGTCACCAGGGCGGTGGCGATCGCGGTGGTGCCCAGGAGCGCGGCGATGACCAGCGGGACCCTGGCGGCGCGCCAGATCCGCTTGGCGTCGGGGGAGGTGGAGGTGTCCTGGGCGGGGGAGGTCATGCGGGCACCCGGTCGTTCGGCGCTGTGATCACGCGGGTGCCCGTTCGCCCGGTCGCGGTCACGCGGTCGTCCGCTCGCCCCGCCGCGGTCACGCGGACACCCGCTCGTCCAGCGCCGCCACGACCCGGTAGCCCTCGGCCGTGGCCGGTCGCCCGCCGTACCAGACGTCGTCGAACACCCGGGCCGCCGCGTGGAAGTCGGCCGCGCGGTCGGGCAGCTCCCGCCCGGCCTCCGCGGCCACCTCGTCGACCGTCCGCTGCACGCGCGCGTCCAGCACGCCGCGCTCCTCCAGCTCCCTGGTGACGGCCCGGAACCGCTCGCGCACCGCGTCCGCCACCCGACCCGCGGCCAGCGCCTCCTCGGCCGCCGCCCGGTGGTCGGCCGCGGACCGGTCCTCCCCGGCGAACACCGGTCGCGCGCGTCGCCGGGTGCGGGCCACGGGACCCACGCCCCGCCGCACCACGACCGCCACGGCCAGCGCGAGCAGGACCAGCGCGACGAGCCCGACGACCCCGGGCCCGCCCGACCGCCCGAGGTCGTCGACCACCTCGCCCAGCCGGTTCAGCACCTTGACCAGGACCGAGTCGTCCGCCGCGCCGTACCCGGGGTCGGCCAGCTCACGGGCCGCCGCGTCGCGCGCGGAGTCCCGGTCGACCGCCGGGCTCACGGCTGCCGCGGCGGCACACCGGCGGCACGCGCCAGCATGATGTCCATGCCCTCCCGGCGGATGCGCCGGTCGAGGTAGAGCAGGACCTGCACCGAGGCGCTGAACGGGTAGACCACCGCGCCGGCGATCGTGCCGCCCAGCGCCGAGAGCAGCAGGGCGGTCGTCGTCGGCGCCACCACCTCGCCGCGCAGCGCGGCGCTGAAGTCGGTGCCGAGCAGGCCGAACGGGGCCTGGATGATCGACGACACGATGGCCGCGAGGACGAACGCGAGCAGCAGGATGCCGAAGGTGCGCCACCACACCCCGCGCACCAGCTCGCGCGACCGCCTCAGCGACTGCCCGACGGAGGCGTGCTCCAGCACCACGGCCGGGGTCACCAGGGCGAACAGCACCCAGACCCAGACGCCCGGCAGGACGCACAGCGCGAAACCGACCACCACCAGCAGGGTGTAGAGCAGGCTCACGCCCAGCAGCGGCAGCAGGCGGGGCTTCAGCTGCGCCCACGCCTCGGTGAAGCCGATCGGCTTGCCGACGACGGCCTGCCCGACGACGACGGTGATGAAGCCGGACAGCAGCACGGTGGTGAGGGTGGAGATCAGGAGCGCGATGCCGGAGGTGACCGCCGTCGACCAGAAGTAGGACTCCAGTTGCTCCAGCGATTCCCGGGAGTCGGCGTACGGGTCCAACGCGGTCATGAGGGTCAGGTCGTCGTAGACCGGCCACAGCAGGAGCAGGTTGACCAGCTGGGTGATCGCCACGACCACCGCGGAGCCGCCGAAGACCAGCTTGGGGTGGGCGCGCATGGTGGCGAACGAGCCGTCGAGGATGTCGCTGAAGCTCAACGGCCGCAACGGGATGACGCCGGGCTTGGGGGGTTGCGGCGGTGCCTGCCACCCCGGGGGCGGGCCGTACTGGCCGTGCTGCTGGTACTGGCCGTACTCCTGGTACTGGCCGGTGCCGTACTGGTCGGGTGCTCCCGGCCGGGGGTGCGCGTCGGGCGGCACGTGCGGCCCCGGCGCGTCGGGCGGTGTGGGCGGTTCAGGCGTGCTCGGGCCCGGCGGCGTGTCGGTCATGCGGTTCCCCCCTGGCTGATCGGTCGGCACATCGTAGACATCGCCGGGTCGCGGTCGAGAACCACAACGGGCGGGCCCGCGACCGCCCCGGCACTTCTCGCCCCTCGGACCCGCCGCGCAAGACCTACGCTGGTCAAGTGGTCGGGGTAGCGGTCCTCTGCGCCCTGCTGGGCGCGGCGTTCAGCGCGGTGGGCGCCGCGCTGCAGCACAGCGGCGTCCAGGACGTCGGCGACCTCTCCCTGCGCCGGATCACCACCCTGGTGCGCCACCGCCGGTGGCGGCTTGGCTTCTCGGTGCTGGTCGTCGCCGCGGCGATGCAGGTCCTGGCCCTGGCGCTGGCCCCGGTGACCGTGGTGGCGCCGCTGGCCGTCCTGGCGCTGCCGATCACCGCGCTCATCGACGTGCCCCGGTTCACCCCGGGGTTCGCGGTGGCGGTGCTGGCGGCGACCGCGGGCGTGGTGGTGTTCGTCGCGATCGCGGCGGGCTCGGCGGTGGCCGCGGAGGTCCCCGACCGGGTGGTGCTGCGGGCGGGTCAGGTGGTCGCCGGCGTGGTGTGCGCGTTCGCCGCCATCGGGTTGTTCCGCGGCGGGACGACGCGCGCCCTGGCGTTCGCGGCCGGCGCGGGCGCCTCCTACGGCCTGGTCGCGGTGCTCGTGCGGGACGTGGCGACGTCCCTGCCGCGCGTCCCGTGGGTGTCCGTCGCCGGTCTGGTCGTGGCGTTCCTGGTGGGTGCGTGGCTGATCCAGCTCGGGTACACCAGCGGGCCCGCCGACCTGGTGGTGGCGGGCCAGACGGTGGTGAACCCGGTCGTCGCGGCGTGGATCGGGGCGGTGCTGCTCGACGAGACCGGGGGCGCCGCTCCGGGCACGGGCGTCGCGCTGGTGGCGAGCGCCGCGGTGTCGCTGGTGGGCATCGCCGCCATCGCGCGGTTCCACCGCCTCCGGATGGCCGACCGGACCCGCCCCGCGCCCCGGAGCTGATCGGACCAAGTTGCCGCGTTCCCCTTCCCGCCCGCCTCCGCGTAAATACACTCCGCCATCACGGTGCTACGCCTCGTGATGACAGGTGGGCTGGAATGGACCAGGACATCCTCGACCCGGACGCCGCCCGGGAACGGCTGGCCGCGTGGCGGGGCCGGATCGACAAGCTGGCCGCCGACACCAGGGAGATGGGCGAGCGGCTGCGGGCCGTCCGGGTCACCGCCCGCGATCCCGGCGGGCTCGCCGAGGTCACGGTGGACTCGACCGGCGCGCTGGTGGGCCTGCGGCTGACCGACCGGATCGGGCGCGTGTCGCCCGACGTGGTCGCGCGCACCATCCTGGCCGCGCTCGGCGACGCCAGGAACCAGCTGGCCGACCGGTCGCGGGACATCGTCGCGGACACCGTGGGCGCCGAGTCGGCCGCCGGGCGGGCGATCGTGGAGAGCGTCGGGCGGCACCTGCGCGGCGCCCCGACCCCCGAGGGCACCGCCGCCCCGGCACGCCCCGCACCAACACGCCCCGCACCGACGCGCACAGCCGCCCCGAGCAGTGCGGACGACGAGGACTACGCCGGCGAGTCCTATTTGGACGAGAGGTGACCGTGGTCGAGGGATATGACGTCGACGTCGAGCAGATCCGCGCCCACGCCGCCAACGTCGAGGCGGTCCTGGCGCGGTTCGCGGCGGTGAGGTCCGCCGGCGCGCACATCAGGGGTGACACCCGGGCCTACGGGAAGCTGTGCGGGTGGATCTCCGGCGTCCTGGAGGACCGGCACGCCCGGCAGGACGAGCTGGTCGCGGGCGTGGAGCACAACCTCCGGCTGGTCGTGCGGCAACTGCGGGCCACCGCGGCGGAGTACCGGGCCGTCGACGACGACAACGCCGACCGGGTCCGGTCGGCCGGTGGGGGCACCCGGTGACCGGGGAGTCGCTGGTCGCCCCGGTGCGGTCGTCGCGGCAGGCGTGGACCGGGGCGAGCCTGGCCGACAGCGTCGAGGGCCTGGTCGACGCCATCAAGGCGGAGGGCTGGGTCGACGACGCGCTCGCGGGCGTGAACGCGGGCGTCGAGGTGGCGGCCGCGGCGATCGACCCCCTCAGCGCGCTGCTGGCCAACGGCCTGGGCTGGGCGATGGAGTACTTCGAACCGCTGCGCGAGGCGCTGGACGAGCTGACCGGCAAGCCCGACCTCGTCCGGGCGCACGCGGCGACGTGGCGGAACATGGCCACCGAGCTGTCGGCCATGGCCGCCGACCTGGGCACCCACCTGGACGGGGACCTGCCGTCCTGGGCCGGCGAGGCCGCGGACTCCTACCAGGGCCTGATGGTCCACAACGTCGACGCCCTCGGCGGGCTCGGCGCCACCGCGGCGGCGATGGCGGAGGCCACCGAGGGCGCGGGCGGCCTGGTGGAGCTGACCCGCGAGATCGTGCGCGACCTCATCGCGGACCTCGTCGCGCGGGTGATCGTGTGGGCGGGCGAGATGCTGCTCGTGTTCACCATCCCGGAGGTCCTGCCGCAGATCGCGGCCGCGGTGGTCAAGTGGGCGGGCCGCATCGCCGCCTACACGGGCGCCCTGATCAACAGCATGGTCAACCTGACGAAGCTCCTCAACGGCTAGGACCGCCATGACACCCAGACCCAGGACCGGCCGCGGGCGGCCGCGGGTGGTCGGCGGCGCGGGCGCGGGCAGGAGCGTGGCGGGCGCGCACCAGGCCATCGACGCGGCCAGGAGGGCGGGCGAGCCCACCGACCCGACCGGGGTGCCGACCCCGACCGACCCGAACCCGGCCGTGCCCGGCCCGGCGGGCCGGATCGCGCTCCGGCCGCCCAGCGACCGCCACCAGCTCAACCGGGTCAGCCCGAAGAGCCCGCCGAAGGCGGAGAACACGATCATCCTGCCGGAGGTCAGGGACGCGGTGCGGCAGGACATCGCCGACATCCAGGCGGGCAGGGTGCGCTGGGACCCCGGCACCAACAGCTACGTCACCGACGGCGGGCGCCGCTACAAGGTGGAGCCCAGCGGCACCGTGTTCCCGGTGGACGGTCCCGGTTTCGTGCGGTTGGACCGGTCGGAGTACAAGGCCCTGCAAGCGCTGATCCGGCACAATGGCGACCTCGCCGCCGCGCGGGCGAGCGTCGCCCGCGACCCGTCGATCCCGCCAGGGGCGTTCGAGCGGGCCGATGCCGTGTACGCGCACTACCGGAAGTGAGACATGGTCAGCTACAGCTTCCTCCTCGACCGCCTGCCCGACCCGGCCGACCTGCGCCGCGCGGTGTCCGAGGTGTTCGGGGTCGACCAGGCGGGCGTGCACGTCGGCCGGCTGTACGAGGACGCGGGCGGCCCACCGGCGACCCTGAGCTGCACCTACCTCGACCTGGACGGCGGCGACTTCCCGTGGCGGCTGGACATCGGCGCCGACGACACGGTCCCCGGACCGGGGGAGGCGCGGGCGGCCGCGGCCCTGTGCCACCGGTTCGGCCTGCGCGTCCTGCTGCCCGACGACGCGTCGGACGAGTGGTGGCGGCTGGTCACCGCGGAGGGGGAGCGGGTGGTCGCCGTCGACCCGGACCAGTTGGCGGAGGACCGCTACGTGCTGACCGGCCGGACGCACCCCTGACGCGGCCGACCCCGGCCCGACCGGAGGCGCGCCCGTCCGGACCGCGACCGCCGGCGACCGCGGTCCTCACGGCCGGTCGATGCGCTCCAACCACCGGTCCAGCAGGGCCGCCTCGACGGCTTCCAGCGCGTCGGTCCCGGCCAACGCCAGCTGTGAGCGCAGCCGGCGCGCCGCGTCGCGCACGGGGTCCGTCTCCACCGGCACGTGCGCGGCGGCCAGCACGGCCGCGAAGACCGCGTCGCGCGTCCGCCGCGACAACCCCGGGTCGTCGAACAGCGCGGGCTGGGCGATGAGGCTCAGCGCGGCACCGACGTTGGCGGGCAGGATCAGCTGCGCCGCCAGGCGCGGGGACGTGGTCAGCGCCCCGACGGCCGCGCACCGCACCAGGGTGGCTTCGAGCAGGTCCAGGACGCGCCGGTGGGCGACCGAGCCCGACCGCGGCCGCGGCGCGAACATCAGCTGGTAGACGGCGGGGTTCGCGGCGGCGAAGGCCATGTGGTCGTCCCAGCCCGCGTACAGGTCGGCGACCGGGTCGGCGGTCGCGCCCAGCCCGGCCTTGCGCCGCGCGTACCGCTCGAAACCCGCGTCGGCGACGGCGTCGAGCAGGCCCCGCTTGTCCCCGAAGAGCCGGTAGAGCACCGGCTGGGTCACCCCCACCTCCTCGCACACGGCCCTGGTGGCGATGTCGCCCTCCGGGGAGGCGGCCAACTGGCGCTCGGCGGCCTCGACGAGCGCGGTGCGCGCGGCGGCGTCGTCGGCGGGGCCGGCGGCGGTGCGCCGACGGCGCCGGGACACGTCGGGCTGATCCGTCATGAGATCAATGCTACGCGACGATGCTAGCTGTGCTATGGTCTTATCAACGCAACGAAATCGACGTAGCGTCGCTATCAAGGGAGTGGGACCATGACCGGACGGGCAGCAGTCGTCACCGGGGCCTCGCGCGGCATCGGTCGCGCCATCGCCACCGCCCTCGCCGCCGCCGGGCAGGCCGTCGTCGTCGGCTACGCCGGGTCCGCGGCCGCCGCGCGCGAGGTCGTCGACCACATCACCGCCGGCGGCGGCCGGGCCGTGGCCGCGCAGGCGGACGTGGCGGACGAGCGGGCGGTCGCCGCGCTGTTCGACACCGCGACCGAGGCGTTCGGCGGCGTCGACGTGGTGGTCAACTCGGCGGGCCGGATGTCCCTGGCGCCGATCGCCGAACTGGACCTGGCCGACCTCGACGACCTGCACCGCACCAACGTCCGCGGCACGTTCGTCGTGGCGCGCGAGGCGGCGCGGCGCCTGCGTCCGGGCGGGGCCGTGGTCATGCTGTCCAGCTCCGTGGTCGGCCTGCAGTTCCCCACCTACGGCGCCTACGCCGCCAGCAAGGGCGCGGTCGAGGCGATGACCATGGTGCTGGCCCGCGAGCTGCGCGGGCGCGACATCACGGTCAACGCGGTCGCGCCCGGCCCCACCGCCACCGAGCTGTTCCTCGACGGCAAGGACGAGGAGACCGTGGCGCGCCTGGCCAAGCAGCCGCCGCTGGAACGGCTCGGCACCCCGGAGGACATCGCGCGCGTGGTGGCGTTCCTCGCCGGCCCGGACGGCCGCTGGGTCAACGGGCAGGTGCTGCGCGCCAACGGCGGCATCGCCTGACGGGCGCGTCGTCCAACGGGCGCCTCGGCTGCCCGGTGCCGGCCCGACCGGTGGCGGTGGAGCGCCGCCTCACGGCACCAGCAGACCCCAGTGGACCGCCCACGGCACGAACACCGCGCCGCCGGTGACCAGCAGGGCGAGCCGCACCCGGTGCGCCCGGGACAGCGCGGACCGGGCCCGCCACGACGTGACGGCCGTGGCGGCGGTCGCGGCGGTGGTGGCCAGCGCGAGCAGGTGGAGCACCAGCCACGGGATCGGGCGCCCCAGCACCACCGGGCCGAGGTCCCTGGCGCCACCGGAGGCGAGGTGGACGAGGTAGGCGACCAGCCCGAGCACGCTCAGCAGGCCGGTCGTGGCCGCCCAGCGCGCGGGGCGCACGGGACCGCGCCACCGCCTGACCGCCGCGCTCGACGCGTAACCGAGGAACGCGGCCAGCAGCAGCGCGACGACGGCGAGCTGCACGCCGGGTGAACCGGCCTCGACGGGCGCGCTCGCCCGCTCCTGGTGCGGCAGCGGGCCGGTGGGCGGTTCGACGGCGCGCCCGTTGACCCAGGAGGCCACCAGTTCCAGGTACTCGGGGGACACCTCGTCGCCGCGCTGGAAGCCGTCCGGTGACAGGCGCATCGTGTGGTCGGCCCCGGGCACGGCGCGCAGCGCGTAGCGGGTGTTGCCGCCCCGGTCCAGCGCCTCCTGGAAGACGCGCATGCTCTCGGCGCCGGGGATCACCCGGTCGAGGGCTCCCCACAGCCCCAGCACCGGCTGGGCGACCCGGGCCAGCACCGGCGCCGGGTCGTAGCCGGCCTCGGGGAACAGGCCCGCGCCGACGAGCAGGCCCAGGGTGGTGCGCGAGACGGTGCCCACCAGGGACCCGGACACCCCGGCGGCGGTCAGCCGGTTGACCAGGTTCCACGACTGCTGGCGCTCGGGCGACGTGCCGGGCGCCCCGACCGCGACGACGAACGCCACGTCGGCCGACCGCGACGCGGCCAGCGGCGCCACCCAGCCGCCCTCGCTGACACCCCACAGGCCGGTCCGGGCGGGATCGACGTCCGGACGGGACCGCAGTGCCCGCACCCCGGCCAGCGCGTCGTCGGCCAGCAGCGAGAAGTCGACGTCGGACCTGGACGCCCTGGGGCGCTTGTCGTAGACCAGCGTCACGATGCCGGCGCGCGCGAACGCCTCGGCCTCCGCCCGGTAGCCGTCCCGCGTGACGCGACCGGAACCGTGCACCATCACCACGGCGGGTCGGGGTGGGCCGGGGGTGGCCGGTGCGAGGACCGTGCCGCGCAGGACCAGGTCACCGCTGGAGAAGGTGATCTCCTGCTCGGTCAACCCCGTCGGCGCGGCGTGCGCCGGCTGCGCGGACAGGACCAGGAGGGACGACAGCAGGACGAGGGCACGCCGGATCGGCGGTGTGCTTGCGGGGAACACGGTCTCACCCCTGTTCGGGTACCGGGAAGGCGAAGAACCGGACGGCGACCTGCCGGGCGCCCGCGGGCGTCTCCTCCACCGGTCGCTGGTAGCGCTTGAGCAGCGCCATGTACTCGTCGAAGAACTCGCGCAGCTCCGGCAGGGTCACCCGGACGGAGCCGCGCGAGTACGGCAGCGCCTCGGCCCACTCGCCCAGCTCGTCCCGCCGCGCCAGGAAGTCGGCGAACAACTCCTGGTCGGCGGCCAGCTTGAGCTGGTTCAGCTGTTCCAGCAGGGTGCGCACCTCCGGGTCGCGCGGCGCGCGCGGGAAGCGGAGGTCGTGCGCGGGCACCCGCCACCACCGCTCGCGCCCGTGGGCGCGTTCGGGCACCTCCTCGACGAAGGAGTGCCTGGCGAGCATCCGGAGGTGGTAGCTGGTGGCGCCGCTGCTCTCGCCCAGGGCCCGGCCCAGGGTGCTGGCCGTGGCCGGCCCGGATTGGCCGAGGTGGCGCAGGATCCGTTGGCGCAGCGGGTGCGCGAGGGTCCGCAGCTCTTCGACGTCGGTGATCTCGCGCGGGGCGACCATGGTGCAAAGGTAGCTTTGCAAAGGCGCCTTTGCAACCGGGGCGGAGGTGGGCGGTGGCGCGGTCCGGCCGTGCTCGCCGATCAGTCCTCGGTCATGATCGGCTCGGTCAGCTTCGCCCCGTCCGCCCGGCCGACGAAGCAGTAGGAGGCCCGGTCGGAGGTGCGGGTGCCGCTCTGGACGCGCAGCCGCCACGACTCGGCGGTGGGGATGACGACCCAGAACCGCAGGGTGGCCTCCTTGTCCTCGCCCAGCACCTTGTCCGACAGGAAGACCCGCGTGCACTCCGCGACGACCCGCCTGGTCAGCTCCTCCACCGGCGGGTACGGCGCCTCCTCGTCGTGGTCGCTGTCGTCGGTGACGCGGCGCAGCACCTCCACGTCGTGCGGGGCGTAGCAGCCGGTGCGCACCTCCGAGCCGATCCTCGGCGCCCCCTTCACCGGCAGCCAGTTCAGGCACTCGTTCTCCGACGTCACCAGGCCGTAGCGCGCGATGTCGCCGTCGGGGCCGATGGTCAGCACCGGCTGCATGGCCGGTGACGACGTGGGCGGGGCGGACGACGACGTGGTCGAGGTCCCGGAAGTGGTCGGCGGGGTGGTCGTCGGGTCCGGGACGCCCAGGGTGAAGTACGGCTTGAACACCGTGGCGTACAGCAGGACCAGCGCGCCGATCACGAACAGCGGGGTCAGCGTCGCGGACAGGACCAGGCCCGTCCGGCGCCGGCGGTCGGGTGCCGGAACCGCCGGCGCCGGTGCCGTGCGCACGGTCGGCTGGTCGACCCGCGCGGTCGGGTCCGGGTCGGCCGCCAGCGCCCGCTCGACCAGCCGGTGGGCCCGGTCCGCCCGCAGGCGCAGCTCCGGGTCCGGTTCGAGCAGGCCGGTGATCAGCTCGGCCAGCGGCCCCGGCGTCAACCGCGGCCGCGGGCGCTCGGTCATCACCGCGAGCATGGTCGCCGACGTGCTGTCCCGGTCGAACGGCCCGTACCCCTCGGTGGCGAAGAACAGCGTCGCGCCCAGCGCCCACAGGTCCCACGAGGGCGACGCCGGCCCGCCGGAGAGCCGTTCCGGCGACATGTACGCGGGCGAGCCGATCAGCGAGCCGGTGGCGGTGAGCCGGGGGTCGTCGAGCGACTGGGCGATGCCGAAGTCGGTCAGCTTCGCCGACCCCTTGGCGGGCACCATCACGTTGCCGGGCTTGACGTCCCGGTGCACCACCCCGGCCTCGTGGGCCGCCTCCAGCGCCGACAGCAGCTGCGCCGCCAGCCGCGCCGCGGCCCGCGCGTCGAGCGGACCGCCTCGCTCGACCAGCTCGGTCAGCGTCGGCGCCCGGATCAGCTCCATCACGATGTAGGTCTGGTCGTCCTCCTTGACCAGGTCGTGGACCGTGACCACGGCCGGGTCGGCCAACCCGCCCGCGATCCGCGCCTCCCGCAGCACCCGCTCCCGGTAGACCGCCCGCTCGGCGGCGGGCACGCCGCCGGGGATCACCAGCTCCTTGACGGCGACGTCCCGGTCGAGCACGGTGTCCCGCCCGAGCCACACGGCCCCCATGCCACCCCGGCCCAGCTCGCGGACCAGCCGGTAGCGCCCGTTGCCCACCTCACGCATGGTCGGGGAGTCTCGCAGCCCCGCGCGGCCCCGCGGCAGGGCGGGCGCGACAGTGCCCCTGGTCGGCGCAACGCCTTCTCCCGGTGGGCACCCGGTGAACGGTCCCGGGTTCTGTCAATGACCTCTCGGTGGAAATAATTCCGGCTATTCCCGGCGGTTGACGACGCGAATGGCGGCATTGCGGTCCCGGCGGGTTTTTCCCTATGTTTCGGATTTCAGGGTGCTCCACCGGAACAGGACGAGGAGTGCATTCCATGCGACGAAGATGGCAGGTCATCGCGGCATGCGTGCTCGCGCTGGTAATTCCCGGCGCCACCGGGGCGGTCGGCACCGCGAATGCCGCCGACGACTGCGCGGGCATGACCTGGACGGTCCGGGACAACCAGTGGGGCGCCGACCCGGTGCTGGTCGGCGCGGACGATTCCACGAACGCCTACGAGGGCGACACGCCGTGCGACGCGCCGCTCCCGGTGCTGTGCCTGGAGAAGGCGGGCCTGCCGCTGCCGGCGGGGGTCGTGCCCGACTTCTACGCGGGCTGGACCGGCGGCCGGGCGAAGCTGACCCCGCCCGTGCCGGGCTACGCCCTCTACAGCCGCGCCGCGGCGGACGGGCTGTGCGCCGCGCAGTTCGGCGCCGGCTACCGGATGGGCGAGCACCACGACGGTGACGGCGGCTGGGGCTGGTGGGCCCTGGGCGACCTGCTGCGCACGTGGGTCGCGATCGACGACCAGCGGGCCAACCCCTGGGACACCACCACCGGCAACGCCATGACGTGGACGATGGTCACCAAGGAGTGGGGGCGCGACCTGGTCGACTTCAGCTCCGACGTGAAGACCGACGCCTACGCCGGCGACACGGCGGTCACCACCCGGCTGCCGGTGCTGTGCCTGCGCCAGGACGGCCGCGCCGCGCCGGACGGCATCCCCTTCGACTTCTACAACGGCTGGGCCGCGGGCGAGGTGGGGCTGACCCCGCCGGTCCGGGGCACGGCGCTGACCTCGCGCGCGACCGCGGACGCCCTGTGCGCCGCGCGGTTCGGCGCGGGCTACCGGATGGGCGAGCACCACGACGGCGGCGGTGGCTGGGGCTGGTGGGCCGCCGGTGACGTCGGCCGGTTCTGGGTCGCGATCGACGACCAGCCGGCCAACCCCTGGGACTGACCCGCGCGCGGTGCCGGGCCCGGCTGCCGCGCGGGCCCGGCACCGCGGATCGCCGGACGGACCGCGCCGCGCCGCCATCCGGCACAGCGCGGTCCGGCGAAGCGATCAACGGTGTAACGGGCCCCGGCGGGAGGTCGATCCCGGGGGCGTGAAGCGCATCCTCGCCGCCCTGTCCGCCCTGACCCTGACCGGAACCCTGCTGACCGGCACGGCCCACGCCGCTCCGGTGGCCGGGGGCTACACGCCGTCCAACGGCGCCAGGGTCGCCCTGGACGTGCCGCTGCTGATCGCCGGGGGCGCCACCAACGGCGAGTCCGGCGACGTCACCGCCGTCGACATCACCTTCGACGGCGGGCAAACGTGGCTGCCGACGGAGTACCAGGGGGAGCGGTGGCTCTACCGCTACACCCCGACCGAGGAGGGCGAGGTCACCTACCACCTGCGCGCGTGGGGCTCCGGCGGCCCGGGCGGGGTGCGCGGCCCGTTCCGGTTCTTCGCCGGCGGCACGGCTGAACCCCCCACCCCCGACTGCCCCTGCCTGCTGGGCCTGCCGGCGCTGCCCCACCGGCCGGAGGTCGACGACCCCGACCAGGCCCCCGTGGAGGTGGGCGTGCGGGTGCGGGTCGACAGCCCCGGGTACCTCGTCGGCGCGTTCATCCACCGCGGGACCCACACCGGTCCGCTGACCGCGCACCTGTGGTCGGCGGACGGGACGCTGCTCGCCGAGGCGGTCTCCCCGGCCGAGCGGTACGTGAGCGACGTGGACTTCCCGACGCCCGTCCCGGTGGTGCCGGGCCAGGAGTACGTCGTCTCCTACTTCACCCCGGCGGGCGGGTACCGCGTGACGGAGGACTACTTCAGCGCCGCCATGGCGACCGCGCCGTACGCCACCTCCGAGGGCGCCGGCGTCTACTCCTACGGCGGCGGCTTCCCCACGCAGAGCTGGAACAACAGCAACTACTGGGTCCGGCCGATCATGCACACCCGCACGAACGGGTGAGCTAGGGAATTTTCCACCTCGTCGGTATCCCACGGGGTCCGCGCCGTTCTTGTGAAGTGTCGGGTTCCCCCGGTGGGGGAGCCGGGGGCCCGGCACAGGGGGAGAACGGCGCGGCGCCTCGGCGCCGCGCCCTCGACGTCGCCAGGGGGGCGATATCGATGACCGACGTCATCACCAGGCCCGCGGTCGCGGGCCCCACGTTCGGCCTCACCAAGTTCCTCGACCCGCTGCGGGTCCCGCCGGTGCTCCGTCCCCACCTGTGGTGGCACCACGACTCGCTGACCGTGACCATGGTCCGGACCGAGGTCCGGCTGCACTCGCAGCTGCCGCCCACCACCGTGTGGGCCTACGACGGGCACTTCCCCGGGCCGACCATCGAGGTGCGCGACGGCCGCCGCATCCGGGTCGCCTGGACCAACGAGATCGACGGGAAGGTGCCGCTGGTGGCGGTGCAGGCGCCGGTCGCGTCGGCGCCGCAGAACAGCCCCGGCTTCCGCAACCCCGACGGCTCGCTGCCCGAGGGCGTGTCGCTGATCGAGGGCGTGGCCGACCTGCCGTCGTGGAACGTGGTGCACCTGCACGGCGCCCACACCGGCGGCGGCAACGACGGGTGGGCGCACAACGCGGTGCTCAAGGGCGCCTCGCAGCTCGCGGAGTACCCGAACGTGCAGAGGTCGGCCACGCTCTGGTACCACGACCACGCCATGGCGGTCACCCGCTTCAACGTCCACGCGGGCCTGGTCGGCATGTACTTGATCCGCGACGAGGAGGAGACCGCGCTCGACCTGCCCTCGGGCGACCACGAGGTGCCGCTGGTGATCACCGACCGCAACCTCGACACCGACGCGGACGGCAACCCGACCGGGCAGCTGCTCTACAAGGTCCCGTTCGTCACCACCGCCGCGGGCGAGGTGCTGCACCTGCCGTTCAGCGGGCCGTTCACCCTGGTCAACGGGGTCATCTGGCCGCACCTGGACGTCGAGGCCCGCTGGTACCGCTTCCGCGTGGTCAACGCCTCGAACGCGCGCTTCTACCGGCTGCACCTGGTCGACGACGAGACCGGCGAGTCGCACGACGACGCCGTGCACCAGATCGGCACCGACAGCGGCCTGCTGCCCGTGCCCGCCGCGCTGCCCGACGGCGGCCTGGTCCTCGCCCCGGGCGAGCGGGCCGACCTGCTGGTCGACTTCTCGCGGCTGCGGGGCAGGCGGCTGCGGCTGACCAACGCCCAGCCGAACGCGGCGCCGGAGCCGGACATCATGCAGTTCCGGGTGGAGGACCGCACCCGGCACGACGCGTTCCGGCTGCCGGAGGTGCTGTCGCCGTCCTACGTGCGGCTGCACCACGGCACCACGGTGCCCGAGGACCACGACCACGTCTTCATCGCCCTGGTGCCGCCGGGCACCGCGGGCGAGGGCCACCCGCAGATGTGGGAGATGCAGGAGGTCACCGACCCCGAACGGGTGCCCGCCACCCTGCCCGCGGACGGGATCGTCCAGCTCACCGACCCGGCCACCGGGCTGGTGCGCACGTTCGAGCGGGTCGCGAGCCTGTTCGACGACACCACGAGCGTCTTCATCGACCACGGCCGGTGGGCGGTGTGGAACTTCCTCCACCTCGGCGGCCCGACGCACCCGATGCACGTCCACCTGAGCCGGTTCCAGGCCCTCGACCGCACCAACTTCCCGCTGGACCCGGCGACCAACGCGGCCGCGGGCTTCGACGTCGCCACCGGCGGCACCGCGACCCCGCTGCCCGCGCCCGGACCGGGCAGGCCGCTGGACCCGCACGAGCGGGGCTGGAAGGACACCTACCAGGTCAACGCGGGGGAGTGGCTGTCCATCGCGGGCCGCTTCGACTCCGCGACGGGCAACTTCATGTACCACTGCCACATCCTCGACCACGAGGACGAGGGCATGATGCGGCCCTTCGTGGTCATGCCCGCCGAGGCCGCCCGGTTCCACGTCCACCGCTTCGGCGGCGGCCACCACCACGGCGAGGCCGCCGGGGACACCCGCGGTTCCAGCGCGGCCTGATCCGCGCCCGCGCGCGGTCCCGGCCGGGGAGAGGCCCGAGGACCCGCGGGCGCGGATCGCCAGGTGCCCACCACCGCCGTCTCGCGGTGGTGGGCACCGTCCCGTTCGACACCGGCTGACCCGGAGCACGCCGCGCCACCGCGATCGGGAACCCGCCCCACGGCCACGTCCCCGGCTCCACCGCCGGAAGCGGTCGCGCCGTTCAGGACGCCGAGCGGTCGTCGGCCGCGTTCGGCGGCCACGCGGTCGGCTCGCCGATCGACGGCGGGTGGTACTCGGTGCGGGACTTCCGCGTCGGGTCGTGGTGCGTGCGACGCCCCCGGCCGCCGTGCGCCGTGGCGGCCACCGGCCCGCGCGGCATGCGGCTGGCCGCCGGGTTCGAGGAGGCCGTCCGGCACCGCGTGGGACGAACGGGTGAAGGCTGACCGGGGTGCTGCGCTCACCGGGGCCGAGTGCCATGTTGGTGGGTGACGTACTGGCGGGCCTCGGGGCGGAGGAGCGCGGATGCGGCGGACAACGGTCGTCCTGCTGTCGGTGGCGGGCCTGCTCGCCGGGTGCCTCGGCCAGGACCGGGAAGCGGACCCGACGCGCAACGCCGACGCCAAGGACATCACGCTGACGCTCACCGCCAACGCGGTGGCGGGCGGCAAGAACGCGGCCGGCGCGGAGTGGATCACCAACTGGGTCATCCCCCGGTTCACCGAGGCGCAGCGGGCCAAGGGCGTCAACGCCACGGTCCGCTTCGAGCAGAACGGCGCGGGCGACGAGGACTACAAGACCAAGGTCGCGCTGGACTTCAAGACCGGCGGCGGTGGCGACGTCGTCGAGCTGGACGGCATCTGGCTCGGCGAGTTCGCCCAGGCCGGGCACGTCAAGCCGCTCGACGAGGTCGTCGGCGGTGCCGAAGTCGACGCGTGGGACGGCTGGGGGCGGATCCCGGACGCCGTGCAGGGCCTGGGGGAGTTCGAGGGCAGGCGCTACGGCGTGCCCATGGGCACCGACGGCCGGGTGCTGTTCTACAACAAGGAGCTGTTCGCGCGGGCCGGGCTGCCCACCGACTGGCAGCCCCGCAGCTGGGACGACGTGCTGGCCACCGCGACGAGGCTCAAGGCGCTGCCCGGGGTGTGGCCGCTCCAGCTCAACGCCGGCACCGCGATGGGCGAGGCCACCACCATGCAGGGCGTGCTGCCCGCGTTGGCGGGCACCGGCGCGCTCGTGCACGACAACGGCAAGTGGCAGGGCGCCACGGCCGCCGTGAAGGACGTCCTCGGGCTGTACCAGCGCATCTACCGCGACGGGCTCGGCGACCCGGTCCTCCAGCAGGAGGCCAAGGGGCGGGAGCGGTCGTTCGAGCTGTTCGCCGAGGACCGGATCGGCATCCTGCTGGAGGGCGACTACTTCTGGCGCTCGGTGGTCGAGCCGCGCAACGGCGTGGCGAAGATGGCCGACCGCGACACCACCGTCGGGTGGGCGCTGATCCCGGCGCGCGCACCGGGGACCGGGGTCGGCGGGCAGGACTTCGTGAGCATGTCCGGCGGCGGGGTGCGGGTGGTCAACCCGAACACCCGCTACCCCGGGCAGGCATGGGAGTTCCTGCGGTTCCTCAACTCCGCCGAGGCGGTCAAGTCGTCGCTGTCGGGGCGGGCGCAGATCACCCAGCGCACCGACGTCAACGAGGAGGTGCTGGCCGGGGACCCGATGCTGGGCTTCGTCGCCCAGCGGGTGCTGCCGATCACCCGGTACCGGCCGGGGCTCGCCGACTACCCGAAGGTGTCGGCCGCGTTGCAGCAGGCCACCGCCGACGTGGTGGCGGGCCGCAGCCCGGACGACGCCGCGCGCTCGTACCAGGAGGCGCTGGTCAAGGCGGTCGGCGAGGACTCCGTTGCGGTCGGCTGACCGGGGGCGCGCGGGGCCGGGGGCCGCTGGCCCGGGGTCTGCTGATTCGGGTCGCGCCGGCCCGGCGCCCACCGGTGCGCGGGGCGACGGCCCGGGCCTCACCGACGCGGGGTTCGCCAACTCGGGGGCCGCCGATTCGGGGCGTGCCGGCCCGGCCCTCGCCGCCCCACCGGCCATCGGTCGGGACCCCACCGGTCTGGGCGTCGCGCGGGCGGTCGGCTTCGTCGCGCCGGCGCTGCTGCTGATCGGCCTCTTCCTGGTCTTCCCGGCGCTGTGGACCCTCTACATCGGCATCACCGACTACCAGCTGACCGGCCCGGCCGCCGCGTCGCCGAGCGTGGTCGGCGCGGACAACTTCACCACCGCCCTGGACGACCCGCTGTTCACCAACTCGCTCTGGCTGACCGCGCTGTTCGTGCTCGGCTCCGCGGTCGTCGGGCAGAACGCCCTGGGCTTCGCGCTCGCCTGGCTGCTGCGCCGGGTGCGCCCGGGTTTGCGCCGCACCGCCGAGGGGTTCGTGCTGCTGGCGTGGATCCTGCCCGGCCCCGTGGTCGCCTACCTGTGGTTCGCCGTGCTGAGCCGCGACGGCGGCACGCTCGGCCTGCTGCTCGACCGACCCGGCACGGCGTGGCTGGTCGAGTACCCGATGGCCTGCCTGGTCGTGTTCAACACCTGGCGCGGCACGGCGTTCTCCATGCTGCTCTACACCTCCGCGCTGGCCGTGGTGCCGCCCTCGCACCTGGAGACCGCCCGGCTCGCCGGTGCCGGCGGGTGGCAGACCGTCCGCGACGTGGTGTTCCCGCACATCCGCGGGCACGTGCTGACCAACACGCTGCTCATCAGCCTGTGGACGGCCAACGACTTCACGCCCTTCCTGCTCACCGCGGGCGGGCCGAACCACGGGTCCGAGGTGCTGCCCGTGCTGATCTACCGGCAGGCGCTGGAGGGCGGGCGGCTCGGCTACGCGTCGGCGGTGTCGGCGCTGCTGCTGCTCGGGAACCTGGTGGTCGCGCTGGTGTACCTGCGGCTGCTGAGGAGGCGCGCGTGACCCCGGCCTGGGCGGTGCGCCGGATCGGCTGCTACGTGCTGGTCGCCGTGGTGCTGGCGTTCTTCGCGGTGCCGATGCTGTGGCTGGCCTCCGCCCCGTTCGACGCGCGGCCGGGGCTGGGCATCCGGTGGCCGGAGTGGACGCTGTCGAACGTGCGGGCCACCTTCCGGCACCCTTACGCGCTGAGGTCGCTGCTCAACTCGCTGGTGCTGTGCCTGGTCGCGACCGCGGTGACCACGGCGTGCGCCGCGCTGGCCGCCTACGCGCTGTCCCGCGTGCGCATCCCCGGCCGCGACGTGCTGCTGTACGTGCTGCTGCTGCTGTCCAGCGTGGTGACGGGCACGGCGGCCATGGTGCCCATCTTCGTGATGATGCTCCAGCTCGGGCTCGTCGACTCCCGGTTCGGCACCGCCCTGGTGATCGCCGGCGGGATGCTGCCCGCCGCGATCTTCATCCTCAAGGACTTCGTGGACTCCGTGCCGCGCTCCTACGAGGAGTCCGCCCGCGTCTTCGGCGCCAAGCCGCGGCAGGTGCTGGGGCACGTGGTGCTGCCGATCGCGCGGCCGGGCCTGGCCACGATCCTGGTGTGGTCGTTCGTCAACGCGTGGGGCAACTTCCTGCTGCCGTTCCTGCTGCTGCGCGACGTCGGCGCGCAACCGGCGGCGGTGCTGATGCGCACGTTGCAGGACGAGGGCGGCAGCGCCGACCTGAGCGTCATCCCGGTGTTCTCGCTGCTGTACTCGGTGCCGGTGGTCGTGCTGTACCTGGTGGTCGACAAGCGCTACGGGTTCCGGTTCCACGGAGGCATCAAGAGCTGATGGCGGCCATCGACATAGCCGGCGTGTCGACCGTGTACCCGAACGGGGTCCGCGCGGTGGACGCGTTGGACCTGCACGTCGCGGACGGCGAGCTGTTCGCCCTGCTCGGCCCGTCGGGGTGCGGCAAGACCACGCTGCTGCGCACGATCGCCGGGCTGGAGGTGCCCGCCGCGGGCGCGGTGGCGATCGGCCCGCGCGACGTGACCCGGCGGCAACCGGGTGAGCGCGGGGTGGCGATGGTGTTCCAGGACTACGCGCTGTTCCCGCACATGACCGTGGCGGAGAACATCGCCTACCCGCTGCGCGTGCGCCGCGCGCCCAGGTCGCGGCAGCGGGAGGCCGCCGCCGAGGTGGCCGGGGGGTTGAGCCTGTCCGGGCTGCTGGACCGCAGGCCGGGCCAGCTCTCCGGCGGCCAGCAGCAACGCGCGGCGCTGGGCCGTGCCGTGGCGGCGGGTGCCGACGTGCTGCTGCTGGACGAGCCGTTGTCCAACTTGGACGCCCGATTGCGGTTGGAGGCCAGGACGTTCCTCAAGCGGTTGCAGCGCGAGCTGGCCCTCACCACCGTGTTCGTGACCCACGACCAGGCCGAGGCCCTGGCGCTGGCCGACCGGGTGGCGGTGATGGAGGCGGGCCGCATCCGGCAGGTGGGCACGCCGCGCGAGGTCTTCCAACGGCCCGCCGACACGTTCGTGGCCAACTTCATCGGCTCGACACCGATGAACCTGCTCACCGCCGAGGTCCGCGACGGCCGCGTCGAGTGCGCCGGGGGCTCGCTGCCCGGCCTGCCCGGGTTGGCCGACGGCACCCCCGTGGTGGTCGGCGTGCGCCCGGAGTACCTGACCAGGGGCGACGACGGGCTGACCGGCCGGGTGGCGGTCGTGGAGAACCTGGGCGTGTCGTCGCTGGTGACCCTGGAGTGCGCCGACGGCACGCCGGTCGGCTTCACCGTGCCCGAGCACGAGGAGCCCGCGCCCGGCGAGCCGGTGAGCGTGCGCGCCGCACCCGGCCGCCTGCTGTTCTACGGCGCCGAGGACGGGCGGCTGCTCGGCACCGGGTGAGGCCGGCACGCCGGGGTGCGCGGGTGGTTCACTGGAGCCGCACACCGCCGTCCGCAATCCGCTTGGTCAACGCAGATCAATTGGAGGCAACGAACGTGCACCCCACCTGGTTGACCCGTGGCGCGCTGCCCGCCCTGGCCGTCGCGGCCACCCTCGGCGCCGCCCCCGCCCCCGTCGTGACCGCCCCCGTCGTGACCGCCCCCGTCGTGACCGCCCCCGTCGTGACCGGCACCTCGGCGTCCGGCACCTCGGCGTCCGGCACCTCGGCGTCCGGCACCGACCTCACCGTCTCCGTCCACGACCCGCTCGGCCGGGCCGTCGTCCGGGAGTACCACCTGACCTGCGCCCCGGACGGCGGCGACCACCCGAACCCCCGGGCGGCCTGCGAGGCGATCCGCAAGTCCCCGGACGCCGTCAAACCGGGGCCGCCGACGCGGAACTGCTACGACCGCGTCTACGGCTCGCAGCGCGCCAAGGTGACCGGCCTGCTCCTCGGGGTCCGGGTCACGAGCGAGTTCCAGCGCGTCAACTCCTGCGAGGAGGCCCGCTGGCAGGCGTGGCTCCCGGTCTGGGGATGAACCCCGGGGTGGTGGCCGTCCTCCGCGCGGCCACCACCGCCCGGTCTAGGGCCGCCCCGCGAGCCCGCGCCGCACCAGCCAGGTCAGCGCGCCCGCGGCCAGGACCGCCGCGCCGGCGAGGACGGAGGCGAGGGGCAGGGTGACGGCCAGCACGAGGCAGCCGAGCAGGCCGATAGCGGGCACGGCGCGGGGCGGGCGGCCCTCGTCGGGGCGCAGGGTCCAGGCGGAGGCGTTGGCGATGGCGTAGTAGGCGAGCACCGCGAAGGACGAGAAGCCGATGGCGCCGCGCAGGTCCACCAGGCAGACCAGCAGCGCGACGGTGGCGCCGACGGCGACCTCGGCGTGGTGGGGCACCCGGTGGCGGGGGTGGACCGCGGCCAGGGTGCGGGGCAGGTGGCCGTCGCGGGCCATGGCCAGGGTGGTGCGGGAGACGCCGAGGACCAGGGCCAGCAGGGAACCCAGCGCGGCGAGGGCGGCGCCGGCGCGGACCAGCGGGACAAGCCACGGCCACCCGGCCGCCGCAGCGGCCGCGGCGAGGGGGTCGGGGGAGGCGGCCAGGGCGACCGGGCCGAGGGCGGCCAGGACGGTGACCGCGACCGCCGCGTAGACGGCGAAGGCGATGCCCAGGGCGATGGGGACGGCGCGGGGGATGGTGCGGGCGGGGTCGCGGACCTCCTCGCCCAGGGTGGCGATGCGGGCGTAGCCGGCGAAGGCGAAGAACAGCAGGCCGGCCGACTGGAGGACGCCGAGCGGGCCGGCCGTGCCCGGTGCCCACGCGAGGTTGCCGGTGTGGCCGTTGACGAGCGCGGCGGTGACCACCAGCGCCAACACGGCCAGGACCGCCGCCACGACCACCCGGGTGGCCGCGACGGACCTCTGCACGCCGAAGTAGTTCAGCGCGGTCAGCGCGAGCACGGCCGCCACGGCCACGGCGGTGCGCGCGGGTCTGTCGGCGTCGGGCAGGGCGTAGGCGGCGGCGGTGAGCGCCATCGCCGCGCACGAGGCGGTCTTGCCGACCACGAAGCCCCAGCCCGCCAGGTGCCCCCAGAACGGGCCGAGGCGTTCCCGGCCGTAGACGTAGGTGCCGCCGGAGGCCGGGTAGCGGGCGGCCAGCCGGGCGGAGGAGGTGGCGTTGCACCAGGCGACGACGGCGGCGATCACCAGGCCCGCGAGCAGGCCGGTGCCGGCGGCCCGGGCGGCGGGGGCGAAGGCGGCGAACACGCCCGCGCCGACCATGGAGCCCAGGCCGACGGTCACCGCGCCGCCGGTGCCCAGCCGGCGTGCCAGACGAGGTGGTGTCACGGTCGGGTCCTCCGCTCGGGTCGCTGCGCCCCGCAGACGCTAGCCGAGGGCCGCGTCCACACCTTCGTGTGAAGCGGTGTGCCGGGCGCGTCGGTCGCGCGCAACAACTCGGGCCGCGTGACGAGGGACGCGGCCCGCCGGCCGGTTGGGTCGTGATCGCGCGGGTGGGGCGTCCCCCGCCCGTCGCGGCGGTCGTGCCCGGGTGGATCACGCTGGTGCCGGCCTCCGACGGGTGGTCCGGGCGCGCGGGGCAGTGGGCGTGGGGCGCGGCGACGTGGTGCGTCCTGCTGTGGTTGCTGTGCGCGGAGCGCCCCCTGGTGCGCGTCCAGGCGGCGGTCGTCGTCGGGGTCGACGCGGTTGGAGTACGTGTTCTCGGTGGGGCTGCACGTGCGCACCTACCGGTTGGACGACGTACCGGCGTTCGTGCCGCCCGGGCACGGCCTGGTCTACCTGGGCGCGCTCGCGATCGGGCGGTCGGCCGCGGCGGTGCGCGGGTGCCGCCCGGTGGTCGTTGGGTGTTCCTCGGGCGCGGGCGACTGCTGTACGCGGGGTGGCGTGGCCGGCGGCTACGCCTGGTTCGACCTGGCCGGCCTCACCGCGGCCCGCCCGCGCCCCACCCCACCGCGCCCCCGTCCGCGCCCCGCCCTGCCCCGCCGCGCCCGCGCTCCGCCGCCCCCCGCCCCACTTCGCTTTCGGTACCGCCCACCCCCAACCCGTTCGCCCCACGTGCTGTCCCCACCCGGCCCCCGTACCGGATCCTGCCGGGGACATCCGTACCGGAGGTGCCATCGTGGTCGAACGCGACGTGGTCGTCATCGGCGCGTCCGCGGGTGGCGGCGACGCCCTGCGGCGGCTCGTCGCGGGACTCCCCGCCGGGTTGCCGGCCAGTGTCCTGATCGTCTCGCACACGTCCCCCGACTCGCCGCGACGGCTGCCCGACATCCTGGCCCGCCACGGGCGGCTGCCCGCCGCCTACGCCGTGCCCGGCCAGCGCCTGACCGCCGGGCTCCTGACCGTCGCCCCCGCCGGCCGGCACCTGGTCGTCACCGACGGTGACGTGCTGCGGCTGCACCGCGGCCCCCTCGTCCACCACACCCGCCCGGCGATCGACCCGCTCCTGCGCAGCGCCGCCCACGCCTGCGGCCCGCGGGTGGTCGCCGTGGTGCTGTCCGGGCTGCTGCGCGACGGCGCCGAGGGCGCGGCCGCGGTCGCCGGGGCCGGGGGCACCGTCCTCGTGCAGGACCCGGACGACGCCCGGCACCCCTCCATGCCCCGCGCGACGCTGGACCGGGTGCCCGGTGCGACGACCTGGCCGGCCGACAAGCTCGGGTCGGTCATCGGCGACCTCGTCGCCCGGCGGTCGGTCCCGGGCGCACCGGGGGCGGGCGAGCCGTGCGCCATGGGCGTGGACGAGGCGTTGTCGCTGGCGGTGGCGCAACTGCGGGCGCACGCGGTCGTGCGCGAGCGCATCCAGCGGCGGTTGACCGGTCCGGGGCCGCTCCGCGCGCGCAACCGGGACCGGGCCGCCCGCGCGGAGCGCGCCGCGGAGCTGATCACCTCGCACGTCCTGCCCGTGTTCCGACCCGACGGGCCGGCCTGACCGTCACCGGCGCAGGGTGTCCCCGGGCAGCTCGTGGTAGGCGGCGCGGTAGTGGGCCCGGAACCGGCTGTCGGGCAGGAAGCCCCAGCGGGTGGCGATGGCGGTGACCGTGGCGCCCGCGGTGGGGTCGGCGTCGCGCAGGTCGGTCCGCACCCGGTCGAGGCGCACCCGGCGCAGGTAGCCCAGCGGGGTGGTGCCCAGGTGCCGGCGGAAGGCCAGTTGCAGCGCGCGCACGGACACGTGGCAGGCGCGGGCGATGTCGGCCACGCCCAGGTCGAGGTCGGGGGCGCCCTCCAGGTAGGCGATGGCGCGGCGCACCGTCGCCGGCACCGCGTCGGTGCGGTCCGCGGGGCGCGCGGCGGGCGCGCCGGGCGAGAACGCGGTCAGCAGCGTCGCCGCGAGCAGCCGCCCGGCGCTGCCGAGGACCAGGGGGCTGGTCGCCGCTTCCCGGTTGCCCAGCAGCGCCGTGGAGACGTAGTCGACGGTGTCCTGCCAGTAGCGCGCCCGGTCCGGTGCGAGCGGTTCGTACCGCAGCCCGCGCACCAGGTCGCGCGAGGCGTCGGGGGCGAGCCGGTCGAGCAGCGGCAGCTCCAGGTTGGTGATCTGGAACCGGGTGCCGTGCAGCCTGGCGCGGTACCCCCGGTCGGGCCGCGCGACGAGGAAGGTGTCACCGGGGCCCAGGCGCTGCTCCCCGTGGTCGGCCTCGACCTCCAGCCCGTGCTCCAGCACCCGGCACACCATGAGGCGGCCGACCGGGTCCAGGGCGTAGTCGGTGGTCAGCGTGTTGTGGATGGAGTCGAAGCGGACGTCGCCGAGGTCGACGCTGCCGTGCTCGAACCGGAAGCCCTCGGTGCTGCCGCTGACCCGCAGCCGGTTGTCGGCGTAGGAGGCAGCGACGAGCGCGTGCGCCTGCTCGGGGTCGGTGATGACCCGGTCGTCGCGCACCGGCGGGTGCATGCCCCAACTCCTCGGCCTCGTCGAGGCACGACCGCGGCTCGCGCCCCGAACACGCACCACCAACCGTACGCGCGCACCCGGACCCGCGCACCAGAGCACCCACGCCCCTGCCGGGCGTGGGGCGGGTGGTGACCGTTCGACGGGGCTCTCCGGCACGGGCCGGGGCTTCACCCGCCGGCGGCGCTGCTGCCCGTTGTGCGGCGGCGTGCTGGGTTTCCTGCTCGCC
This sequence comes from Saccharothrix syringae, assembly GCF_009498035.1. Lineage (NCBI taxonomy): Bacteria > Bacillati > Actinomycetota > Actinomycetes > Pseudonocardiales > Pseudonocardiaceae > Saccharothrix > Saccharothrix syringae. The sequence goes on along the minus strand of NZ_CP034550.1, from coordinate 7,042,676 downwards.
GTCACCGGGGGAGCCCTCGCCCTGGCGTGGGTGTCGGACGGGTGGGCCTGACCGGACCTCTGCCCGGCTGAAGTTGGTCACCGGGTCAGGTGAACGCGCCGGCGTGTTGGCCGCGCGCCCCTCCGCCCCCGGCCCAGGTTGTGCGGACGACACCGTGGCGAGAGGGCGTGGCGTTGCGCAGCAGGGGCGACTTCGGGAACCGGTCCGCCGCGATCGTCGGCGCGGCCCGCCGAGCAGGCCGCACCGCCGCCGGGCCGGTCCACCCGCGGCTGGGCCCGCGCTCCCCCGAAAGGACCCCGGCATGACCACCCGCGCCCCCGCACGCGCCTCCCTCCTCGACACCCTGCTGCTCGGCGTCCTCGTCCTCGTCCCGGCGGTGGCCCAGGGCGTGGCCCTGCGGCGGCCGCGCGCGGTCGGGCTGGCGGCGCGGCTGGACACCAACTCCTGGGCGTGCCGCCTCATGACCCGGCTGCGGCACCGGCACGGCGACGGGCCGCTGCTGGTCAGGGTGCCGCACCGGCGGGTGCTGCTCCTGCTGTCCCCGCAGGACGCCCGGATCGCGCTGGAGCGGACCACGCGCACGCTCACCGCCGCCGCCCGGGACAAGGTGGCCGCGCTGGGGCACTTCGAGCCCGGGGCGGTGCTGCTGTCCAGGGGGTCGGCCCGGGAGGACCGGCGGCGGTTCAACGAGGCCGTGCTGGACTGGCCCAGGGCCGACCACCGGCTGTGCGGTCGGTTCGGCGAGGTGGTCCGCGAGGAGGCCGCCGGGCTGGTCGGGCGCACCACCGGGCGCGGTGCGGAGCTGACCTGGGACGAGTTCGCCGGCGCGTACCGGCGCATCGTGCGGCGGGTGGTCCTCGGCGACGCGGCCGCGGACGACGAGCGCATCACCGGGTTGCTGAACGAGCTGCGGGGCGACGCCAACTGGTTCCGGCTGCACCGGCGGCGGCGCCGGCTGTGCGCGGAGCTGTGGGTGCGCACCCGCGACTACCTGGGCGACGGGTCGACCGGGGGACTGGCCTCGTGCGTGGCCGACGCGCCGCGCACCCGGCGCACGCTGCCGGTGGCGCAGGCGCAGCACTGGATGTTCGCCTTCGACGCCGCGCCGATCGCCACCTACCTGGCACTGGGGCTGCTGGCCGGCGGCATCCCGCGCACCGACCACGACTACCTGCGGGCGTGCGTGCGAGAGTCCCTGCGGCTGTGGCCGACCACACTGGCGATCCTGCGCGACACCACCGCGAACACCACCTGGTCCGACGGCAGCACCACCCCCGCGGGCACCACCGTGGTCTTCCACAGCTCCTACTTCCACCGCGACGCCAGGGTGCCGCGCGCCGACCGGTTCGAACCCGGCCGGTGGCTGGACGGGTCGGCCGACCTGGACTGGGCGCTGGCGCCGTTCAGCCGGGGACCGGCCGAGTGCCCCGGCCGGCACCTGGTGCAGTTCACCAGCGCCACCCTGCTCGCCGAACTGCTCGCCCACCGGCCGCGCCAGGTCGGCGGGCCGCGCCTGGACCCGCACGGCCCGCTGCCGCGCACCGCCGACCACCACGTGTTGAGGTTCGCGTGACGCCCGCCCGGCTGCTGCGCCCGCCGCACCGGCCCGGGGCCGTGGTGGTGCGGCTCGGCGCTGGGGGTGGCGCCCTCACCGGCTGCACCGACGCGGTCGGGAGGGCCCGGGAGTTCCGCGCCCGACCCCCGTTCCTCCGGTTCCCCGGGTGAACACCGACCCGGACCACCACAGCGGAAACCCCGCTCCGTGTCGGTGGCGGTCCCGGATCACCTCCCGGTGGGGGGTGCCTCACCCGCGCGGGCGGTTTCCCCGTCGTCCACGGCGGGTCCGGCGCCGGCTGCCTACCTTCGGCGGTGTCGCTGTTCGCGGGTATGGAGGTTCGGATGGTCGCCGGGTTCTTCCGCAAGGTGTCGGTGCTGGCTGTCGCGGGGCTGCTGGTCGGGGTGCCGGGCACGGCCCGGGCCGAGCAGCAGGCGCGCGTGGTGTACTCGATCGAGTTCGCCGACCCCGGCGAGGAGCACGACCCCGAGCCGTACGGTGCGGTGGTCCTGCGGCTGCCTGGGGAGGACCGGTTGCTGTGGCGCGAGGGGCGCGCCGAGGACACCCCGTCCCGGTGGCGGTACCCGGCGACCGGTGCCGCGATCCAGGAGGTGCCGTTCACCGAGGACGAGATCCTCCAGGTGTGCGCCTTCGTCGGCGAGCGGGACGGGGACGTCGACGAGCGCCTGGCCGACGGCTGCCTGCCGTACGAGGGGGTTCACGAGCCGTACGTGATCGACGGCTCGGGTGGTCACGTGACCGTCAACCTCTACGGCGTCGGTCGTGCCGCGGGGCGGGAGGTGGTGCCGCAGAAGGGCTTCGCCGACTGCGTGGACATCGCCGTGGCGAACGGCGCCGACCCGCTGACCGCCCACGACGCGTGCGACGCCGCCGAGCTGACCACCTGCTACCGGATCTTCCGCGAGGCCCACGGGAGGCAGGCGTGGGCCCTGGAGGCGTGCCAGGCCCGGGTCGACTGAGCCGGTGGAAACTTTCTCCGGGTCGTTGGGAAAACGTAGAATGACCCGGTGGAGCACCAGCGCGGGGGTTCGTCCAGGCCGGTGACGATCTCCTACATCGCGGAGACGGCCGGGGTTTCGGTGCCGACGGTGTCGAAGGTGATCAACGGGCGGGCCGGGGTGTCGGCGGGCACGAGGGCCCGCATCGAGGCGCTGATCGACGAGTACGGCTACCAGAAGTCCAGTGCGCCCAGTCGCAGCGCGATGGTGGACCTGGTGTTCGACGAGCTGGAGAGCATGTGGGGCGTCGAGATCATCCGCGGCGTGCAGCGGGCGGCCCGCCAGAACCGCGTGGGCGTGGTGCTCTCGGAGTTCGGCCCGCAGGGCAGCGCGATCCGCTACTGGATCGACGACGCGCTCGACCGCAGGCCCGCGTGCGTGGTGACGGTCGCCCAGCTGGGGCAGGAGGAGCGTGACCGGCTGCGCGCCAGGGGCATCCCGTTCGTGGTGTTCGACCCCACGGTCGAGCTGCCCGACGACGTGCCGTTCGTGGGCGCGACGAACTGGGCCGGCGGGCGGTCGGCCACCCGTCACCTGACCGGGCTGGGGCACCGCCGCGTCGCCGTGGTCGCCGGACCGGACCACGTGCTGTGCTGCCGCGCCCGCTACGACGGCTACCGCGCCGCGATGGAGGCCGCGGACCTGCCGGTGGACCCGGCGCTCGTGGTGCGCGCGGACCTGACCCGGGAGGCCGGTCACGCCGCGGCCCGCGGGCTGCTGGCCCTGCCGGACCGCCCCACCGCCGTGGTCGCGGGCAACGACCTGCAGGCGCTGGGGGTGTACCAGGCGGCCCGGGAGGCGGGGTTGCGGATCCCGGAGGACCTGAGCGTGGTGGGCTTCGACGACCTGCCGGTGGCGGCCCTGGTCGACCCGCCGCTGACCACCGTCCACCAGCCGCTGGTCGAGATGGCGGCGGCGGCCACCGAACTGGCCCTCGCGCTGGGCCGGGGTGAGCGGCCGGCGCAGGTCGGGTTGGAACTGGCGACCACGCTGACCGTTCGGCGGAGCACCGCGCCGCCCGGTGGGGCGCGCTAGCCCGGCCGCGTCGACCGGCTGCTTTGGCTGGCTGGGTTGACCGGCTGCGTCGCCCGCCAGCGTTGACCCGCCGGCTACGCTGGTGCCGAACGGGGCCGGCGGCCTCACCGGTCCCCTCGGAGGTGGGGTGAGCGGTGGCGGAGGAACTGACCCCCGAGCAGGTCGCGGAGCTGCGGGCCCGGGCCGGGGCGGGGAACCGGAACGCGGCGGGGCGGCTGGGCGAGGTGCTGGCCGGCCGCGGTGACCTGGACGGCGCCCTGCGGGTGTGGGCCGAGGCGTACGGCGACGAGTCGCCCACGACGAAGCGGTTGGCCGAGGTGCTGGCCGAGCAGGGCGACCTCGGCGAAGCGGTGAACGCGTGGCGGTTCTCGGACGTGGTGTGGCAGAACCCGGAGGGCGGCCGGCAGGCGTGGATGGACGCCCTGCCCGCCGACGAGCGGGCCGACTGGCAGGACGACCCCGAGGACTGGGGCTTCATGGAGGCGGAGCGGCTGGCCCGGCTGCTGGCCGAGCGGGGTGACGCGGCGGCGGTGGCCGAGCTGCGGGCCCGGGCCGAGGCCGGCGATGCCGCCGCCGCGAGGGAGTTGGCGGACTGAGCGGCCCCGGCTAGGCGGCTTCCAGGACGAAGAACAGGAAGCACAGGAAGGCGCCGGACGGGAACTTCGCCAGCTCCTCGGGGAACAGCTCGCGGGCTTCCGGTGCCGGGTGCGGTTCGCTGATGACGGTGATGCGGAAGCCGGCCGCGGTGAAGGCGTCGGTCATCGCGTGCAGCGGCCGGTGCCAGTTGGTGAGCACCGCCTTCTGCCCGTTGAAGGTGTACTCGGCCGACCACTCGGCAACCGCGAAGTAGTCGGCTTCGGGGTCGACCATCTTGAGCACGACGGGGTGGTTGACGGCCACGATCAGCCGGCCGCCGGTCCTGAGCACGCGCCGCAGCTCGGCCAGCGGCGCGGTCCAGTCCTCCAGGTAGTGCAGCACCAGGGCCGCGACGACGTCGTCGAACGCGCCGTCGGGGTAGGGCAGCGGCTCGGCCAGGTCGGCGACCCGCAGGTCCGCGTCGGCGCCGAGCCGCCGCCGGGCCAGCTCCACCATCGTGGTGCTGGCGTCGAAGCCCGCCACGACGGCGCCCCGGTCGCGCAGCGCCTCGGCCAGCGGGCCCGCGCCGCAGCCGGCGTCGAGGACCCGCCGGCCGGCCACGTCCCCGGCCAGGTCCAGCATCGCCGGCAGGGTGTAGTGGGCGTTGATCAGGTTGGTCTCGTTCTCGGCCGCGTACGCCTCGCCGAAGCTGTTGTAGTCGTTGGGCACGACCTGGTTCGCCGGGCGGGCGGCGCTGTCGAGATCGGAGGACATGCGGCCCATCCTGGCACGGCCGGCCCGCGGTCAGCGCCCGGCATCGGACAGCGCCTTGTCGTAGAACGCGTGCAGCTCGTCGCCGCCCGCCCGGCGCCACGGGTCGGCCGGCCCGTCGACCTCGGACGCGTCGGCCCGGCCGCGCAGGACGTCGGTGGTCTTGCCGGCGAACCGGGCGGCCGGCTTGGCGAACTGCGGCGGTTCCTCGGGTGAGGGTGATCTCCCGGCGCCCCAGCTCGGTGAGGTCGGGGTGCACGCAGCCCGCGTCGTAGAAGCGGGTAGTCCTCGGCCTCGTCACCGGCGAGGAAGTCGGTCAGGTCGCGGAACACCTCGCCCACGCCCTGGCCGAACCGGGGTGGGATGGTGAACGTCGGCACCACGGTCGCGTCGGGCACCTGCCGGGCGGTCACGAGGGCTGCCGGCTTCGCCTGGTAGTCGCTGCCGGCGACAGGTAGCCGGGCACGGAGCCGTTGACGCCCGGCAGGTCGGGCTTGGCGAACTCCACCGGCACGTGGGCGGGCGGCAGCCCGGCCAGTTCGTCGCCGCCGACCACGGCGCCGCCGTCGCGGGGTGCCGGCGCGCCGCACCCGGCGAGCACCGCGCCACCGGCGGCCGCGGCCGGCCGCTGCGGTTCACAGACATGGTGATCACCTGGTCGGGTTCACCGGTTCGTAGTCGAACCAGTCGAAGTGGACGGTTCCGCAGGCGATCGAGACGGCGTGCCCGACCAGAGCCCGACGGGGTCGCCCCGGGTCTCGCCGGTGGCCGGGTCGATGCGGTGCTGCGTGACCCGGGCGACGGTGCACCAGCAGTTGCCGTCGGCGTCCCAGGCCAGGTCGGGGTCGATGCCATGGACGCCGGGCGGCGTGGAGCCCGCCAAAGGACACAGTGCCGGCGGGCAGGCGCAGCTCTCGAAACTTTCTTTCCAATATCAAGAAAATTTCCACTGTCGCAGGACGCTACCGACGCCAATGGTTCGGGTCAACGGCATCACCGCAGCAAGAAGATCCGGCGCGCGTTCGACGGCCATTCGACGATGACGTTCGACAACTCGCTGGTAGACGGGCTGGAAGAAGTGGTGTTCGTTGACGTCGTTCGGCGCGACTGCGTAGCATCCGAACCTGAGAAAGTATCTCGATCACATCAAGAAACTTTCCATCCAACGGGGACCTCATGCCTTCGTCAACCCCGACGCACGGCTCGGACATCGACCCGGCTCAACGCACCCCGGCGCTGGGTTGCACCACGACGAGGTGACCCACCTACAGCAAGGGACAGTGACGTCTTGAGCTCGTACTCCATGAGCAAGGCCCGGCGGCGCCTCGGCGCGCTCGCCGGCGCGCTGGCCGCGCTGCTGGTGACCGGGGGGATCACCGCCACAGCCACCGCCACAGCCACCGCCACCGCTACCGCCACCCAGGCGGCCCAGGGCTGCCGCGTCGACTACGCCGTCCCCGCCCAGTGGCAGGGCGGCTTCACCGCCTCCGTGCGCGTCACCAACCTCGGCGACCCGATCAGCGGCTGGAACCTCGGCTGGGTGTTCCCCTCCGGGCAGCGGGTCACCCAGTCGTGGAACGCGACGGTCACCTCCTCGGGCGACCGGGTCACCGCGGTGCACGCGAGCTACAACCCCTCCATCCCGACCGGCGCGACGGTCTCCTTCGGCTTCAACGGGTCCTGGGCGGGCACCAACACCGCGCCGACCGCGTTCACGCTCAACGGCGTCACCTGCACCGGGGACGTCGAGCCGCAGCCGGGCGACGCGATGGCGGCGGTGGCCGCGATGCAACCCGGCTGGAACCTGGGCAACACGCTGGACGCCATCCCCGACGAGACCTCGTGGGGCAACCCGCTCACCACCCGGGCCCTGCTGCACCACGTGCGCTCCCAGGGGTACCGGAGCGTCCGCCTGCCGATCACGTGGAGCAACCACCACGGCCCCGCGCCGGACTACGCGATCGACCCGGTGTGGCTCGACCGGGTCCGCGAGGTCGTCGACTGGTCGCTGGCCGAGGGCCTGTCCGTGGTGGTCAACCTCCACCACGACTCGTGGCAGTGGATCAGCAACTACCCGGGTGACCGCGCGAACGTCCTGGCCCGGTACCGGGCGCTGTGGACCCGGATCGCCACCGCGTTCCGCGACCACCCGTCGGGGCTGGTGTTCGAGAGCGTCAACGAACCCCAGTTCACCGGCACCTCCGGTGCGGAGGAGGACGACCGGCTGCTGCACGAGCTGAACACCGAGTTCCACCGGATCGTCCGCGGCTCGGGCGGCGGCAACGCCACCCGCCTGCTGGTGCTGCCCACCGTCCACACCAGCGCCGACCAGGCCCGCCTGGACGCGCTGCTGGCCACCTACCAGGAGCTGCGCGACACCAACATCGCCGCGACCGTCCACTTCTACGGCTTCTGGCCGTTCAGCGTCAACATCGCCGGGTTCACCCGGTTCAACGCCGAGGTCGAGCAGGACCTCGTCGGCACCTTCGACCGGGTGCACAACACGTTCGTGTCACGCGGCATCCCGGTCGTCATCGGCGAGTGGGCCCTGCTCAACTACGACCACAACCGGCCCGGCGTCATCGAGCGGGGCGAGTTCCTGAAGTTCATCGAGGCGGTGGGGCACCACGCCCGCACCCGCGGGCTCACCACCATGATCTGGGACGCGGGCCAGTTCCTCGACCGCGCCGGGCTGCGCTGGCGCGACCAGGGCCTGCACGACGCGATCAAGTCCGGCTGGACCACCCGCTCCGGCACCGCCTCGGCCGACCGGGTCCACCTGCCCGGCAGCGGTGCGATCCCGGCGAAGTCGCTCACGCTCAACCCCAACGGCACCACGTTCCGGGGACTTCGGCACGGCGGCACCGAGCTGGTCCGCGGCACCGACTACACCGTGTCCGGCACCACGCTGACGCTCACCCCGACGGCCCTCACCCGCCTCGCGGGCAACCGCGCCCACGGCGTCAACGCCACCGTCGAGGCCAGGTTCTCGCAGGGCGTTCCCTGGCCGATCGACATCATCACCTCCGACCCGCCCACCCAGGCCGCCGCCACCGGCACGACCACGTCGTTCGCCATCCCGACCCGGTTCAACGGCGACCAGCTCGCCACCATGGAGGCGGAGTACGACGACGGCAGCCCGGCGGGGCCGGCCAACTGGACGCCGTTCAAGGAGTTCTGGCAGCACTTCCAGCCTGACTACGCCGCGGGGACCCTGATCCTCAAGCCGGAGTTCTTCGCCGAGGTGGACGACGGCCGCGTCACGCTCACGTTCCACTTCTGGAGCGGGGCGCGGATCACCTACCGCATCACCAAGGACGGCGGCGCGGTGACCGGCGGCACCGGCTGATCCGGCTCCGCGGAGGGGGCGGGCGCGGGAAGTGCCCGCCCCCTCAAGGGTGAGCCGTGCCCCGGGGCGCACGGCGGCCACCGGGGCCCGGGCTCCACCGCGAACCGGGTGCCGTCAGGCGTTCGCCCTGGCCCACTGCTGGTTGGTGCCGCCGTTGCAGGTGTACTGCTTGACCAGCGCGCCGTCGGCGGTGGAGGCGCTGATCACGTCCAGGCACTTGCCGCTGTGCCGGGCGACGACGCGGTAGTAGCCGCTGCCCGCGTCCTGGAACTGCCACTGCTGGTTGGTGCCGCCGTTGCAGGTGTACTGCGTGACCGACGTGCTGTCGGCGGTGGAGCCGTTGGCCACGTCCAGGCACAGGCCGCTGTGGCGGGCGACCAGCCGGTAGTAGCCGCCGTCCGCGGCCTGGGCCTCCCACCGCTGGTTGGCGCCCCCGTTGCACGGGTACTGCTTGACCTCCGCGCCGGGGGCCTGGCTCGCGCTGGGCACGTCGAGGCACTTGCCGCTGTGTCGGGCGGTGAGGGTGTAGGCGGGCTGGGAGATCGGGGTCACCACGCCCGTGGCGGTGTCGATGGTGACCTGGGAGGCGTAGTTCATCGACATCGTCGTGCTGCTGGGGAAGGTCAGCGGCAGCCACACGTACCGCGAGTCGTTGACCGGGCCGTTCCACGCGCCCGCCCACCGGTCGCCCAGGTACAGGTAGGAGGTGGTCTGCGAACCCTGCACCGGCAGCACGTAGGCGGTCTGGGAGCCGTACGCGGTGTTGTCGCCGACGTTGGCCAGCGCGCTCCACGTGCCTGCCACGCTGGTGGCGGTGGCGTACTTCTGCTGGTTGGGCGCCCAGCCCGTGGCGCCGGAGGTGAGCAGGAAGTACACGCCGTTGCGCTTGAACATCGCCGGCGCCTCGCGCCAGGAACCCGGCCACAGCACGTGCACCAGGCTCGCGACCTGGCGGTAGTCGGCGGTGAGCCGGTAGACGTGCAGGTCGGCGTTCTCCCGCGCGGCGGAGATCATGTACGCGGTGCCGTCGTCGTCGCGGAACAGGGTGATGTCGCGCGACATGTGGTTGAGCGGGCGGAAGCTGCCGTGCCAGGTGTAGTCGCCGTCGACGGTCGCGGAGCTGGCCACGGCCGCCCGCGCCTCACCGTAGTCGCTACCGTTCTCCTTGTGCATCCACATCACGAAACGCCCGGTGGAATTGTTGTAGACGACTTTCGGGCGTTCGATGTTGGCCACCGCCAGCTCGCTGCTCGACGATTGGGTGAGCACGTTGCGGCGGAATTCCCAGGTGCGCAGGTCGGTGGACCGGTAGACGGATACCGCGCGGAACGTGTTGTTCGCGTTCCGATTCTCGCCGAACCAGTAGTAGTACGCGTCGACCTTGATGACGCCGCCGCCGTGGGCGTGCACGACCTGGCCGGACGTGTCGACGAACTGCGTTCCGTTGGAAACGGTGACCGGTGCGGCAGTGGCCGGTGCGACCGTGGCGGCGCCGATCAGGACGGCCAGCAGAACGACGATGGAGCCACGGCGCTGTGGCATGGAAAACTCCTCGCAGGGGGTGGTCGCGGTGCTGATCTCGTTCAGGTTAAGAGGGTGTGACCGGCGCCAGCAAGGGGCGTGGTGGAAAATAGGGCGTAAGGTGGAAGCGAGGTGGTCCGGTCGGAAGAAAAGTGCAGATGCCCGCAGCGAAGCGAAGAAAAGCGGTCAGTGCACGGCGCGCGCGGGTGAGCCGGTGGAGTCCCGTTCGCGCAGCTCGGAGCTGAGCACGACCCGGCGGACGGGCCGGTCGGCGCCGTGCGCCAGCCGGTCGAGCGCCAGCTCCACGGCGGTGCTGCCGATGACGTACTTGGGCGGGCGCACGGCGGTCAGCGGCGGGTGGGCGAACCGGGCGACCTCGTCGTCGTAGGCGACGACCGCCAGGTCACCGGGCACGTGGACGCCCCGCTCCTCGGCGCGCTGCACCAGCGACACCGCCTCCCGGTCGGAGTGCACCACCAGCGCGGTGGCGCGCTGCTCGGCGCACAGGTCCAGCACCCGGTCCACGTCGACCGCCCAGCCGGGCTCGTAGTAGGCGGCGGCGAGCACCTCCGGCGCGGGCGGGAGGGCGAGGTCGGCGGTCGCGCGGTGCCAGCCTTCGCGGACGTGGCCGGACGTGGGGCTGCTCGCGCTGACCACGAGCCCGATCCGGCGGTGGCCCTGGCCGTGCAGGTGGCGGACGGCCAGCTCGGCGCCCGCGGCGTGGTCGGTGCGCACGGACTCGACGTGCTGGCGGTAGGGGCCCGACACCGCGGAGCGCTCGACCAGCACCACCGGCACGGGCAGCGCGGTCAGCCAGGCGACCAGCTCCTCCGCGCCCGCGCCCCGGGTCGGCGGCGCGACCAGCAGCGCGTCGACCGCGCCGCTGCCGATCATCCACTCGGCCTGGTGCCGCACGTCGTCGACCCGGTAGGACGCGCCGCGCAGCACGAGCCGGGCGCCCCGGTCCCGCGCGAGGTCCTGCGCGCCGCGGATGACCTCGGGCCAGTAGTAGTCCAGCGAGGGCACGACCATCCCGACGGCCGGCGTGGCGTCCGGCACCCGCCCCGGTGGGGTACCGGTGACCGGCCCGACCCCGCCGTGCACCCGCTCGACCAGGCCCTCGGCGGCCAGCTCGTGCACGTCCCGCCGGACCGTGACCGGGGTGACGCCCATGATCCGGGCGATGTGGGTGATGCGCATGACGCCGCGGCCCGCCAGGTGCTCCAGCAGCCACTGCCGTCGCGCGGCGGGCAGCATCGCGCCCCCGGTGTCCGCCCCGGACATGTCCGCCATGACCGCCCACCCACCTCGGAATGTGATCGAAAGTGATCGTAACAAACAAACCGCACAGCCTTGCTCCTCCTTTATGACTGGGATTGACTGTTTGGCGTCGACAAGAGGGAAAACGATCGGCGGAAGGAAGGCGACGCCCGTGGAGCAGCGCCACGCGACCGCGCCGCAGCAGGTGCCGGGCATGAGCACGGCCGAGCTGCGGCGGCACTACCTGGTCGAGGACCTGTTCGCGCCCGACGAGGTGCGCGCGGTCCACAGCCACCACGACCGGGTCGTGCTGGTGGGCGCGGTCCCGCGCACCGGGCCCCTGCCGCTGCCGGCGTTCCCGGAGCTGCGCGCCGACCGGTTCTTCGACCGCCGCGAGGCCGGCATCGTCAACGTCGGCGGTGCGGGCGCGGTCACCGTGGACGGCGAGGAGCACCGGCTCGCCCCGACCGCCTGCCTCTACGTCGGCAGAGGCGCGGAGAAGGTGTCGTTCGCCTCCGCGGACGCCGACTCGCCCGCCGCCTTCTACCTGTTCTCCGCGCCCGCGCACGCGAGCCACCCGACGGTGCTCGTCGAGCCGGGCGGCGGCACGGTGCGCGAGCTGGGCGACCCGCTGACCTCCAACCGCCGGACGCTGACCCAGTACGTCCACGAGGGCGGGGTGCGCAGCTGCCAGGTGGTGATGGGGGTGACGGCGCTGCACCCGGGCAGCACGTGGAACACCATGCCCGCCCACACCCACGAGCGGCGCACGGAGGTCTACCTGTACTTCGGGGTGCCCGAGGACGCGCGGGTGGTGCACCTGCTGGGGGAGCCGGACGAGACCCGGCACCTGGTGGTGGCCGACCGGCAGGTGGTGATCTCGCCGCCGTGGTCGGTGCACAGCGGGGTGGGGACCGCTTCGTACAGCTTCGTCTGGGCGATGGCGGGGGAGAACCAGTCCTTCGACGACATGGACCCGCACCCCGTGACGGGGCTGCGGTGAAGCCGGGGGCGCGGGGGCCCGGCTTCGTCTTGGAGGTGGCGCGATGAGGCCGGAGGTCGCCGACCTCCTCGACCTGACCGGCAAGACCGCCGCCGTCACCGGTGCCGGCCGCGGCATCGGTCTCGCCGTGGCGCGGTTGCTGGCGGCGGCGGGAGCCGACGTCATCGGGGTCAGCGGGTCGATGCCCGAGGGCGACGGCCCGGCGCGCGGCGCGGTCGAGGGCGAGGGCCGGGTGTTCACCCCGGTGCGCACCGACCTCGCCGACCCCGCCCAGGTCACCGCCCTCGGTGCGCTGCTGGCCGAACGGGAGGTCGACGTCCTGGTCAACAACGGCGGGACGATCCGCCGCGCGCCCGCCGCCGAGCACGCCGACGCCGACTTCGACCACGTGCTCTCGGTCAACCTGCGCGCCACCTGGTCGCTGTCGCGCGACGTCGGCCGGTCGATGCTGGCCCGCGGCTCCGGGCGGATCGTCAACATCGCCTCGGTGCTGAGCTTCCAGGGCGGGATCACCGTGCCCGGCTACACCGCGTCGAAGTCCGCCGTGGCCGGCCTGACCAGGGCGCTGGCCAACGAGTGGGCCCACCGCGGCGTCAACGTCAACGCCGTCGCGCCCGGCTACGTCACCACCGACAACACCGGCGCCCTGCGCGCGGACCCCGACCGCAACCGGTCCATCCTGGCGCGCATCCCGGCCGGGCGCTGGGCCGACCCGGAGGACATCGCGGGCGCGGTGCTGTTCCTGTGCTCCCGCGCGGCCGACTACGTCCACGGCGTCGTGCTGCCCGTCGACGGCGGCTGGCTGGCCCGGTGAGAGCGGTCAGGCGGGCGGGGCGGTCGAGTCGCGCACGCGCAGGGACGGGGTGATCACCACCCGGTGCGTCGGGCGGTCCGGGTCGTGCAGCCGGGCCGCCAGCAGCGACACCGCCGCCCGCCCGATGGAGCGCCGGGGCGGGCGCACGGCGGTCAGCGCGGGGGTGAACAGCGCGGCCACCTCGTCGTCGTAGGCCACCACCGACAACCCCGACGGCACCCGGACGCCGCGCTGCTCGGCGCGCTGGACCAGGGCCATGGCCTCGGTGTCGGCGTGCACGAGCACCGCCGTGGTGCCGGTGGCGGCCAACCCGTCGAACACCTCGTCCAGCGCGGCGTCCCAGCCCGCCGTGCCGGGGCGGGGGACGGCGGTGTCCACGGTGGACCCGGGGTCGAACCCGAGTTCGGCGCACGCGTCGGACCAGCCGCGGTGCACGTGCGGTGAGGTCGGGCTGTTCTCGCTGGTCACCACGCCGACCTTGCGGTGGCCCAGGGACGCCAGGTGGTGCACGGCCATGGCCGCGCCCAGGGCGTGGTCGGACACCACCGACTCCACGACCGCCTGGCGCGGCCCGACGGCGGCGACCCGCTCGACCAGCACGACCGGGGTGTCGAGGGTGCTCAGCCACTCGATCGTGGCGGCCGCGGACGGCGCGGTCGGGCTCGGCGCGGCGATCAGCCCGCACACGTCCTCGTTGTCCAGCAACCGCTCCAGCTGGGGGCGGTCGTCGGCGCTCTCGTAGGACGACCCGCGCAGCAGGACCCGCAACCCGTGCGCGGACGCCTCCTCCTCGGCGCCGCGCACCACGTCCGGCCAGTAGTAGTCCAGCGAGGGGACCAGCATCCCGGCGGCACCCCGGTGCGCGGCGTCGAGCGGCGGCGCCTCCGGTGACGGGCTCGCCGCCGCGCGGAGGGTCGCCCCGCCGTGCACGCGGTGCAGCAGGCCCTCGCCGGCCAGGTGCGCGATGTCGCGGCGCAGCGTCACGGCGGTGACGCCCATCCGCTCGCTGAGGTCGGAGATCCGGACCACGCCCTCCCGGTGCAGGGCTTCGAGGATCGACGCGCGCCGGCCGGCGGCGAGCGTGCGGGACTCCGGGTTCACGGCGCTGCCGTCCCCGCGACGACGGCGCAAGGCGTTGCCGGTGCCGGTGCCGGTGCCGTGACGACGGCGCGCGGCGGTGCCGGTGCCGGTGCCACGCGAGGCAGTGCGGCGCCGTCCCCCGTGCGCGCTCTCGTCACCGCGCGTCCTCCTGTCGTCGACCGTGGGCCCAATTATGTCGTCGGCCCGCGGCCGCACCCGGCGGCGACACATCGCCCTGTGACCCTTGACACGATCACTCGTGCACGTATTTACTCTTTGCCAGGCAAGCGATCAAAAACGAAAGCAACTGCGCATCGTTGTGATCGAACGTCTTCCGCCGACGAAGGACGAAGCCATGCCGCCGGAACCCCGGGAAGCCCCAGCCGGCTGGTCGCGCGACCAGTGGGCCGCCACGGCCGACGCCCTGCTCCGCGCGGTCCGCCCCTTCGCCTCCCCGGCCCGCGCGCGGATCGCCCTGCCCGGCCCCACCGGCGGCTACGGCTCCGACGTGGACGCCCTGGAGGGCTTCGCCCGCACCTTCCTGCTCGCCGGGTTCCGCCTCGCCGGCGAACGCGGCGCCGACCCGGACGACCTGGCCGGCTGGTACGCCGAGGGCATCGCCGCGGGCACCGACCCCGGCTCGCCGGAGCGCTGGGTGCGCCTCGACGAGCACCCGCAGGCCAAGGTGGAGGCCGCCTCCCTGGCGCTCGCCCTGGACCTGACCCGCCCGTGGCTGTGGGACCGCCTGGACCCGGGCGTCCGGCAGCGCGTGGTCGACTACCTCGCCCCCGCCGTGGGCGACCCGACCTACCCGCGCATCAACTGGGTGTGGTTCCGGCTGGTCGTGCAGGCGTTCCTGCGCGACGTCGGCGGACCCTGGTCGGCCGACGACGTCGCCGAGGACCTGGCCACCCACGACGGCTTCCGGCGCGAGGACGGCTGGCTGGCCGACGGCCACGAGCGCGCGTTCGACCACTACACCGGCTGGGCGCTGCACGTCTACCCGCAGCTGTGGGCGCGGATGCCCGGCGCGGCCGGCTTCGCCGAGCAGCGCCGCGAGCACGACACCGCGCTGCTCGACCGCTTCCTGCTCGACGCCGTCCACCTGGTCGGCGGCGACGGCTCACCGCTGCTCCAGGGCCGCAGCCTGACCTACCGGTTCGCCGCCGCGGCGCCCTTCTGGGCCGGTGCCCTCGCCGGGGTCCCGTCCACCCCGCCGGGAGTCCTGAGGCGTGCGGCCACCATCGTCGTGCGCCACTTCACCGAGCGCGGCGCCCCCGACGGGCGCGGCCTGCTCTCCCTGGGCTGGCACGGTCCGTGGCCGCGGATCGCGCAGTCCTACTCGGGCCCGGGGTCGCCGTACTGGGCGGTGAAGGGCATGCTCGGCCTGGTCCTGCCCGCCGACCACCCGGTGTGGGCGGCGGAGGAGCAGCCGCTGCCGGTGGAGCGGGGCGACTACGTGCGGGCGATCCGGGCGCCGGGCTGGCTGGTCAGCGGCACCACCGACGGCGTGGTGCGGGTGGTCAACCACGGCACCGACCACGCCGTCCCCGGCGACACCCGGGGCGACTCGCCGCTCTACGCGCGGCTGGGCTACTCCACCGCCACCAGCCCCCTGCTGGACCGGGAGAGCTGGACCGACCCGCGCGACCAGGCCGTCGTGCTGCTCGACGCCGAGGGCCGGGCGTCCCACCGGTCCGGCATGCGCGTCGGCCCCACCCGGGTCGTCGACGCCGACGGCGTGCCCACCGGCCTCGCGTCCTCGTCCGGCCCGGTCCGCTGGTTGGAGCCCGACGAGGTCCAGCGGCACCACGGGTCCGGCTGGACGGGCCGCCACCACGACGCCGGGACCGTCACGGTGCACTCGCTGGTCCGCGGCCCGTGGGAGGTGCGCCTGGTCCGGGTCGACGACGTCGCCCGGGACCGCCCGCCCACGACCCTGCGCCTGTCCGGCTGGCCCGTGGCCGGCGCGGAGGTCGACCCCACCGGGGCACCGCGCGCCCGGGGCGACGACGGAACCCGGTCGGAGCTGCTCGTCCTGCTGGGCAGGACCACCGGCACGGGCGTGTCCCTCCACCCCGGCGCGAGCCCGCTGGGACCGGTCGCCGCGGTCCCCTGGGCGCACTGCCCCGTCGTCCCCGGCGAGTGGTTCGCCGTCCTGCTGGAACTGGCCCGCGGCCCCGTGCCCCGGTCGGGACCGGAGGTCCGGCTCGACCCCGACGGACCCGCGACCCGGGTCACCACCCGGTGGCCCGACGGCGCGCGGACCCGGATCGCGCTGTCCTGACCAACCGCCCCCGTGGCTCGACCAGGAAGTGGAGGACCATGCGACACCGGCACCCCGGGCGGACCGCCATCACGGCCGCCGTCACCGCCCTCGCGCTCACCGCCACCGCGTGCGGCGGCGACGAGGCCGCCGACAGCGGCGGCCCGGTCACCCTGACGATGAGCGCGTGGAGCCTGAACTCCACGCCCGAGTTCACGAAGCTCGCCGAGGCGTTCCACGAGCGCAACCCCGACGTGGAGGTGGAGTTCAAGGAGTACGACGCCACCAACTACGACACCCAGCTGACCGCCGACCTGGCCGCCGGCAGCGGGCCCGACGTCTTCGTGCTCAAGAACCTGAAGAACTTCTTCACCTACCAGAGCGGCGAGCAGCTGCTGGACGTGTCCGACGTCGCGCACGGCCTCGGCGACGGCGTCAACGGCCTGGGCGACTACGAAGTGGACGGTGTCACCTACGCCGTGCCCTACCGGCAGGACTCCTGGTACCTCTACTACAACAAGGACCTGTTCGCGACCGCCGGCGTGACCCCGCCCGACGCCACCTGGACGTGGGCGCAGTACGAGCGGGCCGTGGCCGACCTCACCGCGGGCCTCAAGGCGGCGGGTTCCCCGGCCAAGGCGGCCTACCAGCACGTCTGGCAGTCCACCGTGCAGGGCCTGGCGCTGGCCCAGACCCCCGGCGCGGACCTGGACAGCGGCGACTACGGCTACCTCGCGCCCTACTACCGGCGCGCCCTGGCGCAGCAGGAGGCCGGCGCGCAGGTGGACTACGGCACGGCCACCACCAACACCCTCCAGTACCAGGCGCAGTTCGGCACCCAGCAGGCCGCGACGATGCTGATGGGCAGCTGGTACGTCGCCACCCTGATCGCCCAGCAGAAGTCCGGCGACGCCCAGTCCTTCCAGTGGGGCTTCGCCCCCGCGCCGCAGCGGGACGGCGGGACCGGGGACAAGCCCGTCACCTTCGGCGACCCCACCGGCCTCGGCATCAACGCCGCCATCGACGAGGGCGAGGTGGCCGCGGCCAAGGAGTTCCTGGCGTTCGTCGCGGGGGAGGGCGGCGCCACCGCGCTGGCCTCCATCGGCATCACGCCCGCCACGCTCACCGAGCCGGTGGCGCAGGCGTACTTCGCGGTCCAGGGCGTGCCGGCCGACGAGCTGTCCCGGTTCGCCTTCACCACGCACGACACCCGCGCGGAGAACCCCGTCTCGCCGGAGACCGCCGCGCTGCAGAACATCCTCCAGGAGACGCACTCGGCGATCATGTCCGGCAGCACGCCGGTGGACGAGGCACTGGGCCGGGCCGGCGCCCGGGCGCGCAGCGAGGTCCTCGGGTCCCGGTGACCCCTCCGGGGCGCGGGCCCGATGCCGCCGGGCCCGCGCCCACCCACGTCCACCGAACAACGCGGGAGCACAGTGCCGATGAGCACCACTACGGTCGGCGGGCCGCGCGAGACCGGGCCGCGCGGCACCGGATCGCACCGCACCGGGACGCACCGCACCGGGCCACGCCGTGCCGGGTCGCGCGGCGCCGGGGGAGACCGCGGCAAGCGGTGGCACCGGTCCCTCCAGGGCGTCTCCTTCGTCCTGCCGAACTTCCTCGGCTTCGGCCTGCTCACCCTGGGCCCGGTCGTCGCGCTGTTCTACCTCTCCTTCACCAACTGGAACGTCTTCGGCACCGCCCGCTGGGTCGGCCTGGACAACTTCACCCGCCTGGCCCGGGACGCGAGCTTCCACCGCGCGCTGCTCAACACCCTGTACTACTCCGCGCTGCACATCCCGCTCACCCTCGCGCTGTCGCTGGCCCTGGCCCTGCTGCTCGACCGCGGCCTGCGCGGCGCGGCGTTCTTCCGCACCGCGGCGTTCTTCCCCTACGTCACCTCCATCGTGGCCATCGCGATCGCGTGGAACCTGCTGTTCAGCAAGGACGCGGGCCCGGTCAACCAGGTCTTGGGGCTGTTCGGGGTGGACGACCCGCCCGGCTGGACCGCGTCGTCGGACTGGGCCATGCCCGCGGTGATCCTGGTCGGCGTCTGGCGCGAGATGGGCTACTACATGCTGCTGTTCCTGGCCGGGTTGCAGACCGTGCCGCCGGAGCTGCACGAGGCGGCGCGCATCGACGGGGCGGGCGCCTGGCAGCGCTTCCGCAACGTGACCCTGCCGTGCCTGCGCCCCACGACGTTCTTCGTCACGGTCATGCTCACCATCGGCAGCTTCAAGGTCTTCGACCTGATCCTGGTGATGACCAACGGCGGGCCGGGGCAGTCGACGCTGGTGCTGTCCCAGTACATCTACCAGAAGGGCCTGGTGGAGAACCGGTTCGGCTACGCCTCGGCGGTCTCCGTCGTGCTGTTCGGGCTCTGCATGGCGGTCACGGCCGTGCAGTTCGCCGTCAACCGCAGGAGGGAGGACTGAGATGACCGTGCCGCGGACCACGCCCGAGCCCACCGCGCCGCCACCCGCACGACGGCGGGCCCGACCCGGCCGGATCGCCGGCCACGCCGTGCTGGTGGTGGCGGCGGCCGCGCTGCTGCTGCCGTTCTTCTGGATGGTCTCCTCGTCGCTGAAGGCGGACAACGCCGTGTTCGCCATCCCGGTGAGCTGGTTCCCGGACTCGCCGCGGTGGGCGAACTACGCCGAGATCTGGCGCGTCTCGGACCTGCTGGGGTGGTTGAAGAACACGGTGTTCCTGTCGGTGGTCGTCACCGCGCTGCAACTGCTCACCGGCAGCTTCGCCGCCTACGGGTTCGCCAAGGCCCGCTTCCCCGGCCGCAACCTGCTGTTCGTGCTCTACATCGGCACGATCGCGGTGCCCTGGCAGGCATACATGATCCCGCAGTTCATCCTGATGTCCGAGGTCGGGCTGACCGACACGCCCTGGGCGGTGATCGCCCTCCAGGCGTTCGGCGCGTTCGGCGTGTTCCTGATGCGGCAGTACTACGCCACCATCCCCGACGAGCTGTGCGAGGCCGCCCGCGTCGACGGCCTCAGCGAGTACGGCATCTACCTGCGGATCGTGCTGCCGCTGTCCGTGCCCGCCCTGGCGAGCCTGGCGCTGCTGACCTTCGTCACCACCTGGAACGACTACCTCGGGCCGCTGATCTACCTGCGGGACCCGGACCTGTGGACCGTCCAGCTCGGGCTCAAGTCGTTCGTCAGCGAGTACAACGCCGAGCACGCGCTGATCATGACCGGCTCGGTGCTGTCCGTGCTGCCCGTCGCGGTGGTGTTCCTGCTCGGCCAGCGGTACTTCGTCCAGGGCATCGCGACCAGCGGGATGAAGGGCTGACCGCCGTGACCCACCAGACCTATGACCGGATCTTCGGCACCGCCTACGCGCTGCTGGTCACCGGTGCGCTCACCGCGGGCGCGAGCGCGCCGTTCCTGGCCGTCCTGCTGTTCACCCCGGTCGCGACGAGCTGGCCGCTGCTGGTGCTCACGGCACCGTCCCTGGGCCCGGCCGTCTGCGCCGCGCACGCCGTGTGCGCGGCCACCGCCTGGGACGGGGGCGCGCCGGTCGTGCGGGGATTCCTGCGCGCCTGGCGCCGGCACGCCCGCCGGGCCCTGGCCGTGTCCGGTGCCGCGACCGCCGCCCTGGTGGTCCTGGCCGTGGACGTCCGCGCCTTCTGGGGCACGCCCGCGGGCGCCGTCGCGACCCCGGTGCTCGCGGTGCTGGCCGTGCTCACCGCCGCGACCGCGCTGGTGGCGCTGACGGGCGTGGTCGAGCACCCCGACGTGCCGGTCCGGCGCCTGGCCGGGGCCTGCCTGTTCCTGGCCGTCCGCCGCCCCCACCTCACCCTGGTGTCGCTGGCGGCGCTGTGGGTGCTGGCGGCGGCCGTCGCCGCGCTGCCCGTCGTGGCGCTCGCCCTGCTCACCGGCCCGGTGCTGCACGTGGTCTGGGTGAGCGGCCACGCGGCGCTGCGGCCGCTGCGCGCCGGGGAGCACGACCCGCGACCCGTCGCGGTGCGCTGAGAACCCGCGTTCCCCGTCCCGCCACCCGTCCCGAGGGAGAACCATGTCCGCGGAAGCAGAGCGCGCCGCAACCACCACCGACGTCCTGACCGCGGCCTGGGACGCCGCCGCGGCGACCGTGCGCGGCAACGTCGCCGAGTTCGCCCACTGGTACCCCGACGACACGACCACCGGCGGCACCTACCGGCCGCGCACCCCGCGCGCCGGTTGCCCCGAGGGCGCCAACGCGGGCTGGACCACCGGCTTCTGGCCGGGGATGCTGTGGCTGGTCTGGGAGGCCACCGGCGACGACACCGTGCTGCGCGCCGCCGAGCGGCAGGTCGACAGCTTCGAGGACCGCGTCCTGCGGGGCGTCGACCTGGACACCCACGACCTGGGCTTCCTCTACACCCTGTCCTGCGTGACCCCGTGGCGGCTGCGGGGCCACCAACGCGCCCGCGACGCCGCCCTCCGGGCCGCCGACCACCTCATGACCCGGTTCCTGGAGCCCGCGGGCATCGTCCAGGCGTGGGGCGACCTGGCCGACCCGCTCCAGCGCGGCCGCACCATCATCGACAGCCTGATGAACCTGCCGCTGCTGTACTGGGCGGCCGGGGTCACCGGCGACCCCGCACCCCGCCGGGCCGCCGTCCGCCACACCGAGCAGTTGCGGCGGCACGTGATCCGCCCGGACGGCACCACCTTCCACACCTACTACTGGGACCCCGAGACCGGCGAACCGCTCCGCGGCGCGACCGAGCAGGGCCACCAGGACGGCTCCTGCTGGGCACGCGGCCAGGCGTGGGGCGTCTACGGGTTCGCCCTCGGCTACCGCCACGCGCGGCAGGAGCCGTTCCTCGACGCGGCCCGGCGCTGCGCCGACCACTTCCTGTCCCGCCTGCCCGACGACCGCGTCGCCTACTGGGACCTGGTGTTCACCGACGGCAGCGGCGAGGAGCGCGACTCCTCGGCCGCCGCCATCGCCGCGTGCGGCCTCTACGAGCTGGCCGACCACCTCGACGGGCGGGCCGCGCCGCACTACCGCGCCGCCGCCGACGCCATCCTGACCAGCCTGGCCACCTCCTACTCGACCGCGCACGACCGGACGTCCAACGCCCTGCTGCTGCACGGGGTCTACGACAAGCCCAAGCTCGTCGGGGTCGACGAGGGGACCCTGTGGGGCGACTACTTCTACCTGGAGGCCCTGTCCCGCCGCCTGCACCCGCACCGGCGCGGCTACTGGTGAGCGGCGGCCCGGACGCCCAGGTCCTCGGTGGGCACCCGGGACGTCTCCCGGCCGGTCGCCACCGCGACGACGTTGACCGCGCAGAACCCGGCGGTGAGCACCGCGACCGGCACCCACCCGGTGCTCCCCGTCCCGGCGACGGCGGCGGCGGTGGTGGGCGCGAAACCGGCGACGGCGAAACCGACCTGGGTGCCGATCGCCGTGCCGGACAGCCGGACCCCGGCGGGGAACATCTCGCCGTAGAACGCGGGCCAGGTGCCGTTGGCGGCGCTGTAGACGACGCCGAACAGGAGCACGCCCACCAGGAAGATCAGCGGGTAGTCGCCGGCGGCGACGGCGGCGAGGTAGGCGAAGATCAACGCGGCGCACCCGGCCGAGCCCGCGATGAACACGGGTTTGCGGCCCACCCGGTCCGCCAGCGTCGCCCACAGGGGGAGCGCGACCAGCGCCACGGCGTTGGCCGCCACGCCGACCCACAGCACGGCCGACCGGTCGAGCCCGGCGGTGTTCACCGCGTAGCTGAGCGCGTAGACGGTGAAGATGGTGCTCACCGAGGCGACGGGCGCGGCCGCCACCACCCGCAGGACGTCGCGCCAGTGCTCCCGGAACAGCACGGCGACCGGCAGGCGGGCCACCCCGCCGGCGGCCTTCTGCCGTTCGAACACCGGCGTCTCGCCGAGCCGGCGCCGGATGGCGTAACCCGCCACGACGACCAGGGCGCCGGCCCAGAACGGCACCCGCCAGCCCCACGACAGCAGGGCGTCCTCGGGCAGCGCGGCCACGGGCAGGAACACCGCGGTGGCGAGGATCTGGCCGGCCTGGGTGCCGCTGAGCGTGAAGCTCGTGTAGTAGGCGCGGCGGTGCGCCGGGGCGTGTTCGAGCGTCATCGAGTTCGCGCCGGCCTGCTCACCGGCCGCCGAGAGGCCCTGGAGCAGCCGCAGCAGCACCAGCAGGACCGGGGCGAGCACGCCGGCCCGGTCGTAGCCCGGCAGGCAGCCGACGAGGAAGGTGGCCACGCCCATCAGCAGCAGCGTGGACACCAGGACCCGCTTGCGCCCGAGGCGGTCGCCCACGTGGCCGAGCAGGAACGCGCCGACCGGCCGCGCCACGTAGCCGACGCCGAAGGTCGCCACGGACAGCAGGGTGCCGGTGGCCGGGTCCGACGCCGGGAAGAACACCTTGCCGAACACCAGCGCCGCGGCGGTGCCGTAGATGAAGAAGTCGTAGTACTCCAGGGCGCTGCCGATCCAGGCCGCGACCGCGGCCTGCCGGGGCTTGCCCGCTCGTTGCGTGGTCACCGGCGTGCTCCTCGGGGGTGCTCCTGGTGGCGCGGGACAGCGGTCGAGCACGAACGAACTGGATGGTTAATCAGAGTCGGGTGACCGCGGTCGCCCTGTCAAGGGCGTCGATCAGCGGGCGGCCAGGTGCGCCAGGACGAGGTCGCCGAGCAGCGCGCGGTAGTGGTCGCGCCGGGCCGGGTCGAGCATGTCGCGCTGGAAGATCGCGTGGAACGTGTGCCGGTTCGCGGTGCGGAACACGCAGAACGCGCTGATCACCATGTGCACGTCGAGCGGGTCGGCGTCGGCGCGGAAGACCCCCGCCTCCCGGCCCCGGTCCAGGATGCGGGCCAGCACGTCGACCGCGGGGGTGGCCAGGCCGGACAGCACGGGGGAGCGGGCGATGTGCTCGGCGCGGTCGATGTTCTCGATGCTGACCAGCCGGACGAAGTCCGGGTGCGACTCGTGGTGGTCGAAGGTCAGCTCGGCCAGCCGCCGGATCGCGTCGACCGGGTCGAGGTGGTCGACGTCCAGCTCCTGCTCGACGGCCCGGATGCCGGTGTAGGCGCGCTCCAGCACCGCGATGTAGAGCTGCTCCTTGTTGCCGAAGTAGTAGTAGATCATCCGCTTGGTGGTGCTCGTCCGCGCGGCGATCTCGTCGACCCGGGCGCCCGCGTAGCCCTTGTCCGCGAACTCGGAGGTGGCGACGTCGAGGATGTCGGCGCGGGTCCGGTCGGGGTCCCGGGTCCGGTCCGGCGCGTCGGCGGGCACTCGTGCCGGGACGGCACCGGGGACCTGTGCGGCCAACGACTCGCCCCTCCCGGACAGCGGACCTGTGCCGCCACTTTAGCGGTGGCGGCGCCGGTGGGAAGCCCGGAACGCGCCCCCGGTGCGCCTGTCCGGCACGCCCGGCGACGAGCCGGCCGCCGACCGGGTTCGTCCACATCGGACGGAACGGGCGCGGCGAGTTCGTCCGCTTCCGCGCGCACGTACCGGGCTCGCTGGTGTTCTTCGAGGTGGTCCGGCGCATCGGCGGCCACCGGGGCTGCGGCGCGGTCAACCCGCCGGCGCGGCCGACCCGTCCCGGACGAGCGCCGCGAAGTGGCGCAGCATCCGGCCCGGGTCGGGTTCGCGCCCGGTGAAGAGCCGGAACGCCGCCGCGGCCTGGAAGACCACCATGCCACCGCCGCCGAGGACCCGGCAGCCCCGCTGGCGCGCGGTCACCAGCAGCTCGGTGTCCAGCGGCCGGTACACCACGTCGACCACCCACAGCGGCGGTGCGAGCAGGGCGGCGGGCAGCGGCAGGCCCGGGTAGGCGGCCATCCCGACCGGTGTGGCGTTGACCAGGCCGTCCGCGTCGTGCAACGCGCGTGCCAGTGCATCGTGACCGTCGTCGAGGGGCCCGGCCACGGCGTGGTCCCGGCCGAAGCGGTCGCGCAGCGAGCCGGCCAGCGCGTGGCCGCGGGTCGGGTCGACGTCGAAGACGTGCACGGTGCCGGTGCCCGCGGTCAGCAGGGCGTGGGCGGCCGCCGCCCCGGCACCGCCGGCGCCGAGGAGGACCACCCGGTCGAGCGCGGCATCGGGCAGGCCCAGGGCGAGGTTGCGGGCGAAGCCGAAGAGGTCGGTGTTGTGGCCGATCGCCTCGCCGCCGGTGAAGACCACGGTGTTGACCGCGCGCAGGGCGGCGGCCTCGGGGGAGAGGGCGTCGAGGTGGTCCAGGACGACCTGCTTGCACGGGTGGGTGATGTTGAGGCCGTCGTAGCCGGTCAGCCGCGCGGCGGTGACGAGGTCGCCGACCGCGTCGGCCGGGAGGCCCAGGGTGGTCAGGTCGAGCGTGCGGTAGAGGCAGCGCAGGCCCAGTTCGTCGGCCTCGCGCTCGTGCAGGGCGGGGCTCAACGAGGTGCCGATGCCCGAGCCGACCAGGCCGACCAGACAACGGTCGCCGTCGCGCAGTGCCGCCACAGCCCCTACCCGTCCGCTTTGAACGTACCGGGTGGTTACTTCTACTCCGTTCGGCTCGTCCCGGGAAGACCCCGTCGCCGGCGCACCCCGGCCGTCCCCCTGATGGGCTAGGGGGATGATTCCGGGGGAACCCGGTTGACCGCCGTTCGGCCCAGTCCTAGCTTCGGCCCATGGCGCTTCCCCGATGGCTCGCCTGCTGCGCGCTGGTCGCCGCCACCGGCTGCCTGCCCCCGTCCGACCCGTGCACGACCTGCGACAAGGGCTTGCGGGACAACGGGTACGCGACCGGCGCGACCACCGGGATGGCCGCGCTCGGCCGGCACTTCGCGTCGGTCGACGAGCTGGCCGGGTGGTACTCGGAGGTCTGGACGTGCGACCCGGCGCGGCTCAAGCGGGTCACCCCGCACGACGTCCGGTTCCACCTCGCCCCGGGCATGGCGGACGCGATCGCCGAGGTCGCGGTCTGCGAGGACGGCTACGGCGACGTGCTCGGCACCCTCAAGCCGGGCGGCGGCGCCGACTTCCAGGCCGCCTACCAGCGCGACCTCGCCCGCGACCCCGCGCTGTGGTACCGCAGGTCGCACCGCCTGATGATGGGCAACGGGTTCTTCCTGTTCAACATCACCTTCGGGGAGACGGCCTCCTACGGGCTCGCCTTCCTGCGCTGCGACGCGGGGGCGGAGATCGTCTTCGAGCGCGAGGAGTTCCCCGCGGACGTGCCCGGTTGCTTCTTCCTGCGCGAGGAGTACGGCCATGCGGAGTTCTGACCTCCGAATCCCCGCGGCGCTGGTCGCCGCCGTCGCCCTGGTGTCCGGGTGCGGCATCAGCACCATCGTCACCGTCGGGCAGGCGTCCGACAACCTCAAGGACGTCCCGGTCATCGAGCGGGTCCCCAACATCTGCCGCGTGCTGGCCGAGCAGGTCCCGCAGGTCGTCGGCCCCCGACCGCCCGGGCCGGCGCCCGCGGAGGAGTCGCTGGGCAGCCACACCTGCCGGTGGCCGGCGGCCACCACCCCGCTCGGCGCGGAGGTGGTCGTGGACGTGGCGGTCGACGACCGCCCCGCCGAGGCGACCGCGCGGACCCGGTTCCACGACTTCGTCGACCAGCGCAGGAACGCCGAGGCCGGGCGGGTGTTCGGGTTGATCCCGTACGGGGACAACCAGGCGTGCGTGCAGGCGTGGAACACCGCCGACCTCCAGTACCTCGGGGTGATGAAGGAGGCCAACGTCACCACGACGGTGTCGATCCAGACCAGGGACACCGCGGCGCCCGGGGACCTGGCCGGCCTCGCCGCCGACGTGAACGGTCCGCTCAGGACGGTGCTGCGCGCCGTCGACGCCGCGGTCAACCGGGCGCCGATGGTCTTCAAGGACCCCAGCGGCGACCTGCCGAGGAAGCTCTCGCCCGAGGAGCGCGAGGTGGCGCCGGAGTGGGACGCCTACGTCTGCCGCGACGAGCTCGCGCCGCCGGTGTTCTGACGGTCGGCCGCCGTTGAGCGGGAGGTCGCGGCGCTGCTGCCGTCCGCGCGTGCGCCGGATTTCGGCCTCCGCGTTCACCGGACCCGCCGTCGTCGTGCGCTGCGCGGCCACCGGCCTGCGCCGGGGACGGGACGGCACCCACCGGCCGGTGCGGTTGTTCGCCGCGGTCTCGCACCCCGCCGTCGCCGAGCGGGTCGTGCCGCCCGCGCCGCGGCCTGGCGGCTCAGCCTGGCCCGGGCCACCGCGTGAACTCCCCGCGGGGGGCGGTCGCCGCGCGCGCCCTGCCCCGGTGCGCGCGGCGACCGCCCTGTTCAGGAGTGGTCCCGCCCGGCCGGTCGCGTCCCGGGGCACCACGACGGCCAGGACCGCACACCGTGGCACGGGCCGCCGTCCGCGGTGAAATCGTCCCGCCCCCGAAGGGGTGACGGGGGCGCGAACTTCACCCGACCAGGTCCACACGTCCCCCGAGGACCGGGCCGGCGGTTGCGCTTGGGCCCGTCCACTCCATCGACACCACGCGGGCGTTGCCGCCGGCGCGCTGGACGGCCGGCACGTCGCGCGCGGACAGGGGCGTGCCGGTGCCCGTTCCTGCCCACCGGGCTCCCGGTGCGGGCCGGCGACGCCATGCTCGGTCGCGGTGCGTCACCCGGCTACCAGCCTGCTGGTGCCGCCGCGCGCACCGCACAACCGGGCAGGCGCTCATGGGGGTAGCGCCGACCGCCCTCGCGGGCAGACCCCGACCCGGCCGCAGACCTCAGCCGGTCGTCCCGGGGCCGCACGACCGGCAGGCGGTCGAGGAACCCGACGAGCGCGTCCACCACGACGATCAGGCTCTCCGGCTGGACGTGGCCGCGGCAGCGCCACCGGGTGCCACCCGGCCGCGGTCGACGGCGGCCGGCTCACCAGTGGTGATCTTGACCCCGCCCGCCTCGATGTCCTCTTCCGCCATGCGCCCTTATCGCCCGTCGACCTCGACCGGACGCCGTCGAAGATCTTCTTCAGCGCCTCTTCCTGTTCCTCGCAGCCCTGCGCGGTGCCCCGGGGCTCGTCCACACCGGACTGCCGGCCGTCCTGCACGTCCTCGACGAACAGGCCGACCACACCCCGAGCTTGAGGAAGCGACCGTCCTGCCCGGACGGTCGGGAGGGCGGCGGTCGGGCCCGCCCTGGGGCATCGAAAACACCGGGGGCGCCGCCTCGCCGGCGGTGGCGTTGCACAGCTCCTCTGTGGACAGTCGCGCCCGGAAGCGCTCGAACCGGGCGACGAGCTGGTCGAACTCGGCCGACCTGGCGGCGCCCGGCGCGCGGGGAGGCGAAACGGACGGACGGGCACCGGTGAGCGATCACCGGCACACCCGGTACTCCGAGCGCCGAATTCCAGACGAAATGGAATTTCGCATACTACTCAATTTCCATCAGCATTGAAAGTTGTTCACAAGCCGGTGGTGGCTGTGCATGATGAGGAGGGCGTTCGCAGGACACGGCTCGAATCGTTGGAGGGAACCATGAAGCACCTTCGCCACGTCGCCGCTCGCCTGCTGGGGAAGACCCGGATGGGCGGTTTCTACGTGTACTGGGCCATCGCCGAGTGAACGAACGCCGGGGCGGGCCCGCGCCCGCCCCGGCCTTGGTGTCGTGGGGGAACCGTTGACCAGCACCGGGGTGCGACCGCCGGGTCCGGCGGGGCGTTGGCTCGTCGGCAACACGATCGACTACGACCGCGACCGGATGGGTTTCCTCCGGCGCTGCCACGACGAGTACGGCGACGTCTTCTCGTTCGACGAGCACACGATCGTGGTCCGCGACCCGGACCTCGTGCACGACCTGTTCGCCCGCACCAACGACGACTTCTCCAGTGAGAGCTCCGCGGTCGCCACCGGTTTCGACGCCCGGCGCAGCGCGGACGACGCGCAGGTGTGGATGAGCGCGCGGCGCTCGGGCTGGCGCGGCCTCAACCGCGCCGCGGCCACCGCGCACACCACCCGGCTGGGCGCCCTGTTCGAGCGCACGCTGGCCGAGGCGGGCGACCGGCCGGTGGACGTGCTGGAGCTGATGAAGTCCTACTCGGGGCGGGCCGCCGCGGACTTCTGCCTCGGCGCCGACGCCGACGGCGTGCCGGAGGTCGTCGCGGAGAACGCCGCGGCGATCGAACCGCTCTCCGGCAGCTCCCAGCTGTTCCCCGAGTGGTTCCCGTCCCGGAAGATCAAGCGCTTCCGCCTCGCGCGCAAGGCCACCCTGGACGCCATCACCGAGCGCATCCACCGCAGGCGCTCGGCCCCCGCGCCGGACGAGCCGCGCGACCTGCTCGACGTCCTGCTGGCCGCGCGCGACCCCGAGCTGACCGAGCTCCAGGTCCAGCGCCTGCTCCGCGGCATCCTGCTCGCCGCCTACGGCGTCCCGGCGGCGTCGATGACGTGGCTGGTCCGCACCCTCGCCACCCGACCCGACCTGTGGGAGCGGGTGGCGGCCGAGTCGGCGGCCTGGGACGGCGAGGACCAGCCGCCCCTGTCGGCGCTGCCCCAGGCCGAGGCCGTGGTCAAGGAGGTCCTGCGGCTCTGGCCGCCGACCTGGCTGATGGGCCGCACCGCGATCCGGCCGACCTCGCTGGGGCGGTGGGCGCTGGAGCCGGGCGACCAGGTGATGTTCAGCCCGTACCTGCTGCACCGCGACCCGCGGTGGTGGCCGGACGCGGACGTGCTCGACCCGGACCGCTGGCTGGCCAACCGGACCCCGCGCAAGCACTCCTACCTGCCCTTCGGCGCCGGGCCGCGGGTGTGCGTCGGCACGCAGCTGGGCGTGGTCCAGCTGACCCTGGGCGCGTTCTGGCTGACCCGCGGGTACCGGGTGTCCGCCCCGGGCGCGGACCGGTCCGCGCCCGAGTTCCACAACCTGCTGGTGCCGAAGGGCTTCCGGGCGGCCTTCAGCCGGGCGTGAGGCCCGGGGGAGTCCTCACAGGAGCGTCACCACGCCGTAGGTGGCCGCGGCGACGACGGCCGAACCGGGCAGGGTGAGGACCCAGCCCTTGGCGATGTCGGCGGCCACCGACCAGCGCACGGCGGAGCGGCGGGTGGTCGCGCCCACGCCCATCACCGCGGAGGTGATCACGTGCGTGGTGGAGATCGGCGCGTGGAACGCGAACGCGGTCAGGTACAGCACCGAGGACGCGGACAGCTCGGCGGCGAAGCCGTGCGGCGGGGTCAGGTGGAAGATGCGCCTGCCCAGGGTGCGCATGATCCGCAGGCCGCCCGAGTAGGTGCCCGCCGCCAGCGCCAGCGCGCACGCCACGATCACCCAGACCGGCACGGAGTAGTCGTCCTGGTGCCCGGTGACCACCAGGGCCAGGACGATGATGCCCATGCTCTTCTGCGCGTCCTGCAGGCCGTGCCCCAGCGCCAGGCTGGCCGCCGAGACCACCTGGGCGCGGCGCATCAGCCGGCCGGTCCGGTGGGCGTTGGCGTTGCGGAAGATCCACATGATCGCGGTCATCACCAGGTAGCCGAGCACCAGGCCGACCACGGGGGAGACCACCATCGGGATGACGACCTTCTTCAGCACGCCCGACCAGTGCACCGTGGTGACCGAGGCCAGCGCGGCACCGACCAGGCCGCCCACCAGCGCGTGCGAGGACGACGACGGCAGGCCGAAGTACCAGGTGAGCAGGTTCCACGCGATGGCGCCGACCAGGGCGGCCGTGACCACGTGCAGGGCGTCCTCGCCGACCGGGGTGTCGATGAGCCCCGAGGCGATGGTCACCGCGACGCCGGTGCCCAGCAGCGCGCCGATCAGGTTCATCACCGCGGCCAGCGCCAGCGCGGCGCGCAGGGTGAGCGCCCGGGTGGACACCGCGCTGGCGATGGCGTTGGCCGCGTCGTGGAAGCCGTTGGTGAAGTCGAACGCCAGGGCGAGCACCACCACCAGCACCAAACCGGTGCCGAGCATCAGGATTCCTTGACCGCGATCGAGTGCACGGCGTCGGCCACGTGCTCGAACGCGTCGGCGGCGGCCTCCAGCTCCTCCACGACGTCCTTGAGCTTCATGACCTCCAGGGCGTCGAACCGCCCGTTGAACAGCTCCGAGAGCAGCCGCCGGTAGACCTGGTCGGCCTCGTTCTCCAGCTCGTTGACCTCGACCCAGTACGCGGTCAGCCCCTGCGGCTCGGCCAGGTGCGGCATCGCCTCGGCGGTGAGCCGGGCCGCCCGGCACAGCAGGTCCACCTGCGCGTCGACGCCCCGGGGCAGCTCGCCCACCCGGTAGAGGGTCGCCAGGTCGACCGCGGCGTCCATGTGGTCCACCACGTCGTCCAGCCTCGCGGCCAGGCGGTAGATGTCCTCCCGGTCGAACGGGGTGACGAACGACCGGTCGAGGTGCTCGATGATCGCGTGCGTGGCCTCGTCGCCGGCGTGCTCCAGCTCGTGCATGCGCGCGGCCAGCTCGGGCCGCCGCTCGGCGGGTGCGCGCATGAACTCGCGCAGCACCTCCACGCTGGCGCCGATGTTCGCGCCGATCTCGGTGAACAGCTCGAAGAACTTCGCGCCCGTGGGCTTGCGGCTGATGCGCATGGTGATCAGGCGTCCTCGCCGGTGTGCATGACGTGTTTTCCTCGCGTTAGCCGTCTGGTCACGTTGGGTGGCTACCTTATCCGGCCCAGTTGATACGCCGTGATCGGATGGCCGGAGACCGACCGGAACGGTGACCTGCCCGGCTGGTTGGCGGTGGTCGGCGCCGGGTACCCGGCCGCCGGCGAGGCGGGCGCGGACTTGGCGGGGGCGGCTCGGTGGACCTGGACTTCGACGACACCATGGTGCGGGCGTTGCGCAGGTACGCGCGGTGCGTCGCCTCGGTGCTGGGGCTCGGCGACGACCGCTGGGGGCTGCGGGTCGAGCGGCCGGTGGGCGTGCGCGTGGCGCTGGGCGGCCGGGTGGCGTCCTACCCGGACCGCGACGCGGCGCTGGTGTGGGACGAGCGCCACGGCTGGTCGATCGTGGTCGAGGGCGACGGCGGGCGCGCCTCGGGTGGTGGGTGCGATGTGGACGGCGGGCGCGTCCCGGATGGCGGGCGCGACCTGGTGGTGGCGCGCCTCGGTGGCCTGGCCGTGCCGCGGCCGGACGCGGTGGCCGAGTGGGTCGCCGGGCTCGTCCACCGGTCGGTCGGGGCGGACGAGCCCCGGCGACCGGGGGAGTACGCGCTGGCGGACCGGTGAGGGTCAGCGGCGCGCGGCCCACACCGCGCGCTCGGTGCGCACCCCCAGGTCGGCGCGGCGCAGGACCGACCCGGGGCCGTCGGTGTCGAGCAGCCGGTCGAGGGCGGCCAGGTCGTCGGGGGAGAGCGCCCGGGCGGCGGCGTCGCGCAGGCGGGTCAGGCTGGTGAGCGCGTAGCGGCCGACCGCCTCGGCGCGCGCCGCCCCGAGGTCCGCGGCGACGAGGTCCACGGCGATCGTGCGCTCACCCTCGACGGTGAACCCGGCGGCGGTCAGCAGGGCGCCCCAGTCGGCGCCGCGGTGGGGCACGTGCTCGGCGTGGTGGTGCGCGAGCGAGGCGTGGCAGCGCTCCTCCAGGCCGGGCCGGTCCTCCGGGGCGTCCGCGGGCAGGAACCGGGGGAAGCCCGCCAGTTCGACCACCGCGAGCAGCCCGCCCGGTGCCAGCAGGTCGCGGACCCGGCGCAGGGCGCGCCGGGGGTCGGCCAGGTGGTGCAGCGAGGCCGAGGCCCACACCAGGTCGGGCGTACCCAGGTCGGGCCACTCCGCGTCGAGGTCGGCCGCCGCGGTGCGCACCCGGTCGGCCACCCCGGCCGCCTCGGCCTTCTCCCGCAGCCGGCGCAGGTGGTCCGGGGAGGCGTCGACGGCCGTCACCTCGACTCCGGGGAAGCGCGCGAGCAGGGCGAACGTGCCGGTGCCGGTGCCGCAGCCCAGGTCCACGGCGTGGCGCGGGGCGGTCCCGACGGGCAGCCACGCGGTGATGGAGGCGATGTGCTCGGCGAGCACTTCCGCGTCCAGGTCGAGGACGTCGGCCTGGGCGGCGGTGTGGTGCGGGGATGCGTGGTTCATGGCGCCCACGCTAGGAGCGGTGTGCGGTTTCGGCACGGGACCTCCCGGGATGCGCAAGGCGATGGCCGGCGGGGCTGCCGGACGCGCAAGTCACCGCGCCGCGCCGGCGTCCTCGCGGGTCTGGTGGCCGCGCCGGGCGTCGCGGTCGAAGATGCCCAGGACCTCGCACGGGCCGCCCTCGGCGCCCAGGGCGTGGGGGAGCATCGTGGGGAACTCCGCGGCCTGGTTGGTCTCCACCCGGAAGCGGCGGTTGCCCAGGAGCAGGACCGCGGTGCCGGAGAGCACGACCAGCCACTCGCGGCCGGGGTGGGCGCGCATCCGCGCCGGGTTGTCCGGCGGCGGGCTCACCACGCGCTGGCGCACGACCGTCATGCCGGGGTCCGCCCGGATCGGCCACCGCATCAGGCCGTGGGCCGCGTCGTGCGACGGGTTGGACACGACGTCGTCGGCGTCGGTCTCGACCAGTTGGTCGAGGGAGGTGTTCAGGGCGCGGGCGAGGATGACGAGCTGGTCCAGGGCGAGCCGGCGCTGCCCGTTCTCGATCCGGCTGAGGGTGGACTGGCTGAGCCGGGCGCGGCCGGCCAGGTCCTCCAGCGACCAGCCCTGGGCGACCCGCAGGGCACGGATCCGTTTGCGCACCAGGCTGTCCAGCTCACCATTGCTTTGCTCCATGCGCAACATCGTATGCGCGACGGGCAAGAACTGCCGGTCGGGCAGACGCTCGGGTCGCGGGTTGGATGACCTGTGGGAACGCGGTGAGCGTGCGCACCGCAGCCACGCGAGCTGGTTCACACCGGCTCCGGCACGGTAAGGGTTGAAACCTTTCACTCCATTCGGCGGTGTCGATCTGATCGGTTTCCGGCGGGGCTTTCCTGTCCTGTTCGCACGTTCGGTCGCGCTCTTCGAGCCTTCTGATCGCAACACTCCGAGGATGATCACCGGCTGCCATGGTCCAGCCAAATGAGACGAAACGGATGGGTTGAACTTGTTCAAGTATGTGACTTCCTGCACTTCAGGTAGGTTTTACCTGGGGCTTGACAGTTGACAGTTGTACGACAAGGGTTCGAAAGTTTTCGGGATGGCTGTTGACATCGGGTAGCGGCCCTGCCTACCTTCTGCTTGCCGGACGGTCGGCGAAAACGGGCGGATGGCACATCCCGGCTTTCGTTCCGAGTCGGCGCAAAAACCTCCGTGAAACACCACGCGGAGACATGGATCGCTTCTGTGGTGAATCGTTTCAAGACCCGAGCGCTCTCCCGGGCACTGTTCTGGGAGCGCTCCCAGAACCTGGAGACGGAGGAGCAACGGTGCTCTCCAATGTCCGAGTGCGCGAGGTCGCCGCCGTCACGGCGATCAGCGCACTGGCAGGCGGCCTCCTGGTCGCGGGCACGGCGTCGGCCGCGCCCGGCTGCGAGGTCGACTACGTGGTGCAGAACAAGTGGCAGGGCGGGTTCTCCGCCAACGTCACGGTCAGGAACCTGGGCGACCCGGTCGACGGGTGGCGCCTGGCGTGGACCTTCCCCGGTGCCGAGCGCTACGGCGAGGGCTGGAACGCGGTGTTCGCCGCCTCGGGCGCGAGCGTGACCGCGTCCAACGTGGACTGGAACCGGGCGATCCCGACCGGTGGCGCGGTGTCGTTCGGCTTCAACGGCACGACCAGCGGCACCGAGGTCGGCACACCCGGGTCGTTCGCGCTCAACGGCACCACCTGCACGGGCGGTGTCGATCCCACCACGACGACCACCGACCAGGGGCCCGGCCCCGAGCCGGGCGACCCCACCGGGCGCAAGCAGGTGGAGCGGCTGGACCGGGGCGTGATCAGCGTCCGGTCGGGCAGCAACAACCTGGTGAGCTGGCGGTTGCTGGCCGGCGACCCGAGGGACGTGGGGTTCAACGTCTACCGGGGCGGCACGAAGGTCAACTCCTCACCGATCACCGCCTCGACCAACTACCTCGACCCCGGCGCCCCGGCGGGCGCCTCGTACACCGTGCGGGCGGTGGTGGGCGGTGCCGAGCAGCCCGCCTCACCGGCGTCCCTGTCGTTCGGCTCGGGCTACCTGGACGTGCCGATCCAGTCGCCGGGCAGCGGTTACAGCGCCAACGACGCGAGCGTCGGCGACGCCGATGGCGACGGGCAGTACGAGATCTTCCTGAAGTGGTACCCGGACAACGCCAAGGACAACTCGCAGGCCGGTGTCACGGGCAACACCTACCTCGACGCCTATCGACTGAACGGCACCCGGCTGTGGCGCATCGACCTGGGCCGCAACATCCGCTCCGGCGCGCACTACACCCAGTTCCAGGTCTACGACTACGACGGCGACGGCCGGGCCGAGGTGGCGATGAAGACCGCCGACGGCACCCGCGACGGCCGCGGCACCGTCATCGGCAGCGCGAGCGCCGACCACCGCAACGGCGACGGCTACGTGCTGGCCGGCCCGGAGTTCCTGACCATGTTCAACGGCCTGACCGGCGCGGCCGTGTCGACGGTGAACTACGACCCGCCGCGCGGCACGGTCTCGTCCTGGGGCGACAGCTACGGCAACCGGGTCGACCGGTTCCTGGCGGGCACCGCGTACCTGGATGGCGCCCGCCCGTCGTTGATCATGGCGCGCGGCTACTACACCCGCGCGGTGATCGCGGCCTGGGACTTCCGCAACGGGCAGCTCACCAAGCGCTGGACGTTCGACTCCAACGCCTCGGGCAACAGCACCTACGCGGGCCAGGGCAACCACTCGCTGACCGTCGGTGACGTCGACCAGGACGGCCGGGACGAGATCGTCTACGGCGCCGCCGCGATCGACGACAACGGCCGCGGCCTGTGGAACACCCGGTTCGGCCACGGCGACGCCGCCCACCTGGGCGACCTCGACCCGTCGCGGCCGGGCCTGGAGTACTACAAGGTCTCGGAGAACGGCAGCCAGCCCGGCTCGTGGTTCGCCGACGCCCGCACCGGCCAGGTGCTGTGGCGGACCGCGCCCGCGGGCGACAACGGCCGCGGCGTGTCCGGTGACGTCTACGCGGGCAGCCCCGGCGCCGAGTCCTGGTCCAGCGCCGACTCCCAGATCCGCAACACCAGGGGCGAGGCGGTCGGCCGCAAGCCGTCCTCGGCGAACCACCTGATCTGGTGGGACGGCGACCCCACCCGCGAACTGCTCGACGGCACCCACGTCGACAAGTACGGCACCGGCGGCGACACCCGCCTGCTGTCCGCGTCGGGCGTGCACTCCAACAACGGCACCAAGGCCAACCCGTCGCTGACCGCGGACCTCCTGGGCGACTGGCGCGAGGAGGCCATCTGGCCCACCACGGACAACCGGGCCCTGCGCATTTACGCCACGCCGAACCAGACCGACCGGCGCATCCCGACCCTGATGCACGACACCACGTACCGGGTCGCCATCGCCTGGCAGAACACCGCCTACAACCAGCCCCCGCACCCGAGCTTCCACATCGGCAACGGCATGGCCACCCCGCCGTGGCCGGACGTCCACTACGCCGGCTGAGCCCGTGAGCCACCCGCACGTGCCCGGTGCCGCGGGGGTCCGGGCACGTGCGGGTTCCCACGGCGGACTAGCGGGTCGCTCGGTGCGCCAGGGCGTGGTAGCCGCCGCCGTGGAACAGCAGGGCGCCGGGGCCGTCGGCGCACGCGGTGGTCAGCACCTCGCCGAGGAAGATCGTGTGGTCGCCGGCCCGGTGGCGGGTGGCGAGGCGGCACTCCAGCCAGGCCGCCGCGCCGGTCAGCAGCGGTGCGTCGACGCGGGTGGCCGGGTGGTGGGGCACGCGCTCGAACTGGGCGGCGCCGCGCGGGCGGGTGCGGTCGGTGAAGTGGCGGGCCAGGTGCTCCTGGCCGGCGCCGAGGACGGACACGGCGAACTCGCCCTGCCTGGTGATCGCCTCGTGCATGTGGGCGGTGGTGGCCACGCAGCAGGCGATCAGCGGCGGGGTGAGGGAGACCGAGGTGAACGCGTTCGCGGTCATCCCGTGGCAGTGCCGGCCGCCGGTGGTGATCACCGTGACGCCGGTGGCGAACCGGCTCATGGCCGCGCGCAGGTCGGTCGGGCGCAGGTCGGTCGGGCCGTTGGTCGGGCCGTTGGTCCGGGTCGGCGGCGGCGGGTCGGGCCGCGCTGGGCCGGGTCGCGCTGAGCCGGGCAGCGCTGAGCCGGGCAGCGCTGAGCCGGGCAGCGCTGGGCCGCGGGGTAATGGGTGGTCGGGCGCGGCGTGCTCCGACATGGACCGTCCTCCTCGGCCGAAGGGCTCACGTGGCTCCGGTGACCCAGGTCAGTTCGTCGGGCGAGGTGCGCCCGGTCTCCCAGGCGAGCGAGCCCGCCGACACGGTACGGCCACCCCGTTCATCCTCGAAGGTGAACTTCAGCGCGTCCTGCACCCGCTCGACCACCCCGAACATCTCGTCGTACGACGCCGCGTCGCCGTAGAGCAGGTCGAGCTGGTTCGTGCCGACCGCGCCCTCGACCCGCTCACCGGGGTGCATCAACGCCCGGTACCCGACCACGGTCGGCAGCCCGCGCACCTCCCGCACCCCGCTGACCTCCCGGAGCACGCAGTCCCGCATCGGCGCGTTGTGGCTGTACTGGTAGCGCACCCGCGGCGACTCCACCGGCGGCACGGCGACCCGCTCGCCGAGCGCCAGCCTGCCGACGATGGTGACCAGGTCGAGCCCGCCCGCGCGGCGGCCGAGGTCGTTCATCCACGCGCCCATCCGGCCGTTCACCTCGATCAGGCGCGGGCCCGCCGGGGTCAGCTTCACCTCGGTGTGCAGCAGCCCGGTGCGCACGCCCAGCGCGGCGACCGCCCGGCCGGCCAGGGCGCGCACCGCGTCCTGCTCGTCCGGGTCGAGCTGGCACGGCCAGAACTGGCCCGCCTCCCGGAACCCGGGCACGAACGGGTACTTGCCGGTCACCGCGACGTGCGACGGGTGCCCGTCCGACACGACCGTCTCGACCGAGACGTGGTCGCCGAACGGGCGGCAGTCGCG
The DNA here is from genome assembly GCF_009498035.1 of Saccharothrix syringae. Classification (NCBI taxonomy): domain Bacteria; kingdom Bacillati; phylum Actinomycetota; class Actinomycetes; order Pseudonocardiales; family Pseudonocardiaceae; genus Saccharothrix; species Saccharothrix syringae. The sequence continues at coordinate 7,005,454 of NZ_CP034550.1, read as the reverse complement.
CCCGCGCAGGTACTCCTCGACCACCAGCGCGTCCTCCGGGGCGTTGCCGCCGAGCGCGGCGCGCACGAAGTCCCGGCCCGCGTCGGCGTCGGTGACCAGCCGGGTGTTCCGGCTGCCCTGGCTGCGCGCGGGCTTGACGACGGCGGGCAGGCCGGTCACCGCGACCGCGTCGGCCCACTGGTCCGGCTCGGTGACGAGCACGCTGCGCACCGAGTCCGCGCCGCCCGCGTGCAGCAGCGCCCGCTGGGTGGCCTTGTCGGTGAGCGCCCGCGCGGCGTCCGGGCTGTGGTAGGGCAGGCCCAGTTCGTGCGCCAGGGCCGCGGTCACCCCGATCATGCCCTCGCTGAAGGTGAGGATGCCGTCCGGGGCGAGCGGGCGGACCGCGGCCAGTGCCCCGGACGGGGACGGCGGCAGGTCGAGCAGCGTGCCGACCCGGGACAGCACCGGCCGCAGCGGTTCGGTGAACCGCGAGCGGTTGACCAGGAACACCAGCTCACCGAGGCCGGACAGGCCGGAGACCAGGTCGGGCAGCAGGACCGCGCTGCGGTCGCACACGACGACGAGGCGGGGCTTGGCCGTCACCGGCGGGCTCCTTCCGCGACGATCTCGGCGAGCACGTCCCGGAACCCGTCGGCGAGCAGCCCGGCCACGCCGGGGTGCACGGTCGCGGGATCGGTCCGGACGTGCAGCTCCCAGCGGTCGGCCAGCGGCACCTGGCCGACCTCGACCACGACGCCGAAGTTCGTGCGGTCGGAGAAGAACCAGTCGCGCGGGACCGGCGCGGGCAGGTCGGCCAGCGCGTCGAAGACGTGGAATCGGGCGTAGTTGAACAGCACCGCGAACGGCACGGCGCCGACCTCGCGGCGGATCGCGGCCAGCGGGAACCGCCGGTGCGGCACGATCCGGCTCTCGGTGTCGAACACCGCGGCGGCCAGCTCCGGCCAGTCCTCCTCGTCGAGCCGGACCCGGAACGGCAGGCTGTTGAGGAACAACCCGAGCGCGTGCTCCGCGCCCGCGACCTCGGGCCGCCCGTTGAACACCACGCCGGAGACGACGTCGGTGACGCCGGTCAGCCGGGCGAGCGCGGCGAGGTGCGCGGTGAGGAAGACGCTCTTGGGCGGCACGCCGAAGGCGTTCGCGGCGCGCCGGACGCCGTCGACGAGGTCGGCGGGCAGCTCGACGTCGACGTCCGGGTCCACCGAGGGCTCGCCGCCGGCGTCCGCCCCTGGCGCGGGGAAGTCGAGCACCGGCGCGCCGGCGAGCTGGTCGGCCCAGAACCGGCGGGCCGCCTCCGACCCGCCCTCACGCAGCTCCAGGGCGACGAAGTCCCGGTAGGCGGGGCGCGGGCCCCGTGACGCCACCGCGCCGCCGGCGTAGGCCGTCAGCAGTTCGGTCATCAGCGACGCGAAGCTCCACCCGTCCAGGACCGCGTGGTGCGCGGCGACGGCCAGGTGCCACGTGCCGTCGGCGTGGCGCAGCACGTGGCACCGAGCCAGCGGCGCCGCGGTGAGGTCGAAACCGGTGCGCCACTCCTCGCGCCACCACCGCCGCAGCGCCTCCCGCGGGCTGGGCGCGGGCCCGGCGTCCCGCACGGTCAGCGGGATGGTCGCCGCGCGGCCGACGAGCTGGACGACCCCGCGGTGCCCGCCGAGGTCGAAGCGGGTGCGCAGCACCTCGTGGGCGTCCGCCAGCCCGTCCAGGGCCGCCCGCAGCGCGGGGACGTCGAGGGCGCCGGCGAGGTGCACGGCCACCAGGTCGTGGTAGACGGTGCCGTCCCGGCTCAGCTTGGCGTGGAAGATGATGCCCTGTTGCAGGGCCGATGCCGGGTAGGCGTCGACGACGTCGTCCGGCAGCGCGGCGAGGTAGTCCGCGGGCAGCGCCAGGACGGGGTCGCGCTCGTCGGCCGCGGGCGCGGGCCCGGTGGACCCCCGCTCCCGGCACAGCCGGGCCAGCTCGCGCGGCGTCTGGGCGAGGAACAGGTCCTCGACGGCGACGGGCAGGTCCGCCGCCTTGGCCTCGCCGGCGAAGCGGATGGCCAGGATCGAGTCGCCGCCGATCGAGAAGAACGCGTCGTCGGCGCCGACCGAGTCCAGCTCCAGCAGGTCGGCCCACATCGAGGCGATGGCGTGCTCGACCGGGTCGGCCGGGGCGGCGGCGGGCTCGGGCCCCGGGGTCGGCAGCGCGGTGAGCGCGGCCTTGTCGAGCTTCCCGTTCGGCGTCATCGGCAGCGCGGCCACCGCGTGGAACACGGTGGGGACCAGGTAGTCCGGCAACCGCTCCGCCAGCGCCGCCCGCACGCGCGGCCCCTGGTCGGAGTCCCCGGCCGACACCGGGGTCCAGTAGCACTCCAGGCGCGGCTCGCCCCGCCCGTTGCGGCCCAGCAGGACGACGGCGTCGCGCACGGTCGGGTCCTGCCGCAGCACCGAGGCCACCTCGCCCGGCTCGACCCGGAACCCGCGGAGCTGGACCTGGTCGTCGACCCGGCCGTGGTAGGTCAGCTCGCCGGCCTCGTCGACGGACCCCAGGTCGCCCGTGCGGTACACCCGCTCGCCGGAGGGCCCGGTGACGAACCGCGCCGCGGTCAGCTCGTCCCGGCCGAGGTAGCCGCGGGCCACGCCCGGACCCGCCACGTACATCTCGCCGACCTCGCCCGCGGGCACCGGTCGCCGCCGCTCGTCGAGGACGTGCACGCGCAGGTCCGGCAGCGGCCGGCCGATCGGGCTGCGCGTCGAGCCGAGGTCGGCGCGCCGGATGCGCCTGCTGGTCACGTGCACGGTGGTCTCGGTGATGCCGTACATGTTCACCAGCACGGGCCGGTCGTCGCCGTAGTGCGACACCCACGGCCGCAGCGAGCCGGGGCGCAGCTCCTCGCCGCCGAACACGACGAGCCGCAGCGCCGTCGCCGGGTACCCGGCGGCCGCGACCGCCGCGGACAGCCCGGCGAAGGCCGTCGGCGTCTGGTTGAGCACGGTGACGCCCTCGGCCACCAGCAGGTCGAGGAACCGCTCCGGCTCGCGGCTGGTCGCGTGCGGCACGACGACGACCCGGCCGCCGTGGAGCCGGGCGCCCCACAGCTCCCACACCGAGAAGTCGAAGGCGGGGGAGTGGAACATCGTCCAGACGTCGTGCTCGGTGAAGCCGAACCCCGGTCGGGTGACGTCGAACAGCCTGGTCACGTTCGCGTGCTCGACCACGACGCCCTTCGGCGTGCCGGTCGAGCCGGAGGTGTAGATCACGTAGGCGACGTCGTCCGCGCCGACCGGGGTCGACGGCGGGGTGGCGGGCTCGTCGGCGAGCGCCGGGTCGGCCGGGGACACGAACGCCCCGGTGCCCCGCGGCGCGTCGCCGACGAGGATCGCGCACCCGGCGTCGGCGAGCACCAGCTCCCGCCGCGCCGCCGGGTGGCGCGGGTCCAGGGGCAGGTAGCCGGCGCCCGCCTTGAGCACCCCGAGCACGGCCACCACCAGGTCGACCGACCGCTCCGCGCACACCCCGACCAGCACCCCCGGGCCCGCGCCGTGCCGGACCAGGCGGTGGGCCAGCCGGTTGGCCGCGACGTCCAGCTCCCGGTAGGTCAGCCGCCGGCGCCGGTCGTCCACCGCGACCCGGTCGGGGAACCGCGCGGCCACCGCGGCGAACCTCTCGTGCAGGCAATCCGCGCGGCCCGGGACGCGGACCCCGGTGACGCCGCCCCCGCTCGACCCGGGCATCACGCGGCGACCCCCGCGCTGAGCGCGCGCAGCGCGTCGAGCCGGGGCAGCGCGCCCAGCACCTGCTCGGCGGGCAGCCCGAAGTCGATCAGGCAGGCGATCTCGTCCACCCCGATGGCGCGCAGCCGCTCGACCACCCCGCGGCACTTGTCCACCGCGCCCAGCAGCCCGCCGTCGTCGTAGTACCGGTCGAACGAGCGCCTGACCAGGAACTCGACGTCCTTCTCCCGCAGCGACGACTGGCCCAGCTTGCGCATGCCGGCGTGCCCGGAGCTGGTGATCAGCCCGAGCGAACTGCGCAGGTAGGCCGTCAGCGGCGCGCGCACCTGCTCCTTCACCTCGGCGTCGTCGGCGCCGAGGAACGTGTGCACCATCAGCACGACGTGCCCCGGCCACCCGTCGGCGCGCCCGGCGACCGCCTTCCGGTACTCGGCGATCCTGCCCGCCAGCGCGTCGACCTCCTGGCCGAGCAGGTGGGTGAGCAGCCCGGCGCCGGCGCGCCCGGCCCGCCGGAACGTCTCCACGTCACCCCCGCTGGTCACCCACACCGGCAGCTCCGCCTGCACCGGTCGGGGGTGGACGGTCACCCGCACCTCGTTGCCCGCGCCGTCCCTGGTCCCGGCCGGCTCGCCCCGCCACAGGGCGCGCACGGCGTCGAGCTGGTCGAACAGCACGTCCTTGCGGTTGGCGTAGTTCTCCGGCCGCAGCGAGAAGTCGACCGCGTGCCAGCCCGACGCGAACGACAGGCCGACCCGGCCGTCCGAGAGGTTGTCGACCACGGCCCACTCCTCGGCGATGCGGAACGGGTGGTGCAGCGGCGCGACCACGCTGCCCGCCCGGATGCCCACCCGCTCGGTGACCGCGGCGACCGCGGCGCCCGCGACGGCGGGGTTGGGGTAGATGCCGCCGAACTCGTGGAAGTGCCGCTCCGGCGTCCACACCGCGCGGAAGCCGTGGGTGTCGGCGAACCGGGCGCCCTCCAGCAGCAGCTCGTACCGCCCGCGGCCGGGCCGCTCGTCGTCGTTGGAGAAGTAGAACAAGCTGAAGTCCATCCCCGGTCCCCCACGGTGGTCTCTAGTCCAGGACGACCGCGGCCAGCCCGCCGCGGTCCACCTTCCCGTTCGCGTTCAGCGGCAGGTCGGGCAGGTGCCGCAGCCGCCTGGGCACCATGTGCGTCGGCAGCTGCCTGCCCAGCCAGCGGACCAGCTCGCGCGGGTCGAGCGCGGCACCGGTGTAGCAGCCGATCAGCTCGACGTCGGTGCCGTCGCGGCGCGCGAGCACCACGGCGTCGGTGACGCCCTCGTGGCGGCGCAGCGTCGCCTCGACGTCGCCCAGCTCGACCCGGTAGCCGCGGATCTTGACCTGGTCGTCCAGCCGGCCCAGGTGCACCCAGCCGGCGGGCTCGCGGCGGACCCGGTCCCCGGTCCGGTAGTAGTGCGCGGCGTCCAGCGGCGCGGAGCCGTCGTACGCCGTGGCCGCGGTGCCGTCGAAGGCGAGGAACCGCCCGGCGTCGTCCGCCGGGTCCAGGTAGCCGGCGAAGCGCTGCGCGCCGCGCACGACCAGCTCGCCCTCGGTGGCGGGCGCGCCGCGCTCGTCCAGGACCAGGTGCTCCAGGAACGGGTAGACCTCGCCGATGGGCACCGTGCCGTTGGACGTGCGCGGCCAGTCCGCCACGTCGGCGGGCAGCGTGTACTCGGTGCACGCCACCGTCAGCTCGGTCGGCCCGTAGACGTTGGTGATGTCCGACCGCGGTGCGATGCCCTGCCAGGCGCGGGCCTGCTCCGCGGTCAGCTGCTCGCCGATGAACAGGCTGTGCCGCAACGCCTCCGCGCGGCCCCGGAGCTTGCCGAGCCGGGCGCTGACCGAGATCACCGACGGCACCGAGAACCAGTGCGTGATCCCGTTGTCGACCAGGTAGTCCACCGGCGCCAGCAGCTCCGCGCGCTGCGGGACGACCAGGGTCGCGCCGGCGCCCCAGGTGACGAACAGGTCGAACACCGACGGGTCGAAGGTGAGGTCGAAGGTGTGCGAGACCCGGCAGCCCGGCCCCACCGCGAACCTGCCGATGTTGTGCGCGAGGTAGGCCGAGAGCTGCCGGTGCCCGATCGGCACGCCCTTGGGCCTGCCGGTGGAGCCGGAGGTGAACAGCACGTAGGCCACGCCCGCCGGGTCGGCGCGGTGGGCGGGCAGGTCCGGCGCGGCGGCGGTCGGGTCCAGCTCGGCGTCGATGAGGGCCAGCACCCGCCACGGCCCCGGGGCCGGCACCGGGGCGGAGGGGTCGGCGAGCACCAGGTCGACCCCGGCCGCCTCGCACGCGGCCAGGTTGCGCTGCTCCGGGAAGCGCGGGTTCAGCGGGACCACCACCGCGCCCAGGCGCAGCGCGGCCAGGTACCCGGCGAAGGCCACCAGGCTGCGGGACGCGAGCAGCGCGACCCGCCGCGGGGTGCCGTGCCCGGCGGTGATGCGGCCAGCCAGCGCCTCGGCGCACCGGCGCAGCTCGTCGTAGGTGACGGTGCGGCCGTGCACGACCAGCGCGGGCGCGCCGGGGTGGCGGGCCGCCGACTCGGCGAACCACTCGTACAGGGTGCGGTCGGGTGGGGGGTGCGCGGTCATCAGACTTCCCAGAGGGTGGCCGACCAGGCGGCGACCGGGCTGTTGTTGAGCACGAGCACGAGGTCACCGGGCCCGACGTCGCCGCTGTCGAGGACGCGGCGCAGGTTGAGCACGACGTCCATCGCGCCGAGGTGGCCGAGTTCGCGCAGGGATTCCCGGCACACCCGGTGGATCGGCAGGCCGAGCAGCGCCTCGTAGAAGTCGAACGCGCCGGCGGTCACGTTCTGCATGACCGCGGCCGCGACGTCGCCCCGGCCCGCGCCGACCTCGGCCAACACCTCGTCCACCATCCGGCTCAGGCGCTGCCGGGACTCCATGGCCAGCTCGAACCGGTACCGGTCGGCGGACCGGCACTCCTCGCGCCACTCGTAGTGCGGCGCCCGCTTGTAGTCCACCGCGAACAGGTCGTGGAACCGGCCGTCGGCCTCCATCCGGTGCGCCCGCAGCACCGGCCGGCCGCCGCGCACGACGCTCATCGCGCAGGAGCCGTCGCCGATGACCGACACGGGGTAGCGGATCCGGTCGACGCCGGTCGGCCTGCTCGCGTAGGTGATCGCCACCCGCTCCAGCGCCGGGGACGCGCGGAGCAGGGCGGCGGCCAGCGACCAGGCGGCCGACGAGCCGGTGCAGCCGAGGCCGTCGACGGTGAACGCGAAGGCGGTGTTCATCTTGGCCTCGTGCTGCACCCGGTAGACGTCGGAGCCGAGCAGCACGTCCGGCGAGCGCGGGCCGACCATGAGCAGCAGGTCGGGCCGGCCGGTGTCTTCCGGCAGCTCCGCGCACGCCCGCGCCGCCCACTCCGCCTGCGTGCTGCCCTCGGGCAGGACGCCCACCGCGTCGATGCCGCACGAGGTGGCGAACTCCGCGGCCCGCCGGTCGAGGTCGGCGAACTCGGGCAGCTCGCGCACGGGCACCCGCTCGTCCGGGAGCACGCACCGGATGGCGCCGATGCCGATGTCGCCGCTCATGGCGCGCTCCGCGTCCCGCGCACGGCGCGCAGCCGGTCGACCAGCGCCGCCATCGCCTCCACCGTGCGGAAGTTCTCCAGGTCCAGGTCGTCGCCGTTGACGTCGATCCCGTACCGCCGCTCCACCCGCGTCACGATCTCCAGCGAGACCAGCGACGACATCAGGCCGGCGGCGAACAGGTCGGTGTCGGCGTCGACGGCGCGCCCCACCTCGGCCGTGACGACCGCGAGCAGTTCCCCGGTGACATCGCTCATCCGACTCCCCTCTCCGTGCTCGTGGTGATGAACGCGGCCAGGCGGTCCAGGCCGTCCTCGATCCCGTCGGGACCGACGGCGCTGCACGACAGGCGCAGCTGCCGCTCGCCGCCGCCGGCCGGGTAGAAGTGGCTCATCGGCGTCCACAGCACGCCGTGGGCCCGCGCGGACCGCTCCAGCGCCGCGTCGTCGGCGACGAACGGGACGGTGACCACGACGAAGAAGCCGCCGCCGGGGGAGTTCCACGAGACGCCGTGCCCGCCGCCCGCGGGGAACCGGCGGGCCAGGCCGTCGAGCAGCAGCCGCAGGTTGCGCCGGTACGCGGCGCGGTCGGCCGCGGTGCCGGCGAGCAGGCTCCCGCCGTGCTCCAGCAGGCGCCCGGCGACCAGCGCCTGGGCGATCGGCGAGGTGTTGACCGTGGCCATGCTCTTGAGCTTCGCCAGCTCGTCGGCGAACAGGCGCCGCGCGCCGGTCCGGCGGTCGCGCACGACCTGGTCGGCCACCGCGAAGCCGACGCGGGCGCCCGGGAAGCAGGACTTGGCCAGCGACGCCAGGTAGACCACCCGCCGCCGGTCGTCCAGCGACTTCACCGTGGGCAGCCGCTCCTCGCCCAGGGGGAACAGGCCGTACGGGTTGTCCTCCAGGACCAGGAAGTCCTCGTCGTCGGCCAGGGCCAGCAGCTCCTTGCGGACCTCCACCGGCAGGGTGGTGCCGGACGGGTTGGCGAAGTCCGGGACGAGGTAGCACGCGCGCGGGCGCAGACCGCGGTCGCGCGCCGCGCGCACCGCGTCCCGCAGGTCGCCGGGGTCGAGCCCGTCGGGCCCCTCGGGCACCGGCACGACCGGCAGGTCGACCAGGGCCGCCGCGCCGATCACCCCGACGTACATCGGTGACGCCGCGAGCAGCACGTCCGCGGCGTCGCGCCGCAGCGCGCGCAGGGTCAGCAGCAGCGCTTCCTGGCAGCCGACCGTGACCACGACGGACTCGGGGTCGGCGTCGATGTTCTCGTCGACCCGGAGGCCGGCCGCGATCAGCTCGTGCACGACGCCCTTGGTCCGGCCGTACTGGAACAGCTCGCGGGCCACCTCGCGCTCGTCGTAGCCGCGCGCGTCCCGCAGGTGGGCGCAGTAGGTGCGCAGGTGCGAGTGCAGCGCCTCCACGTCGTGGGTGTGGTCGGCGGGCCTGCCGGCGGCCAGCGACACCGCGCCCGGGAAGCGGCCCGCGACCTCGTTGAGGAAGTTCATCGACCCCAGCGCGGGGTCGGCCAGCGAGCCGTGCAGCTCGTCGAGCCACAGGCCGGCGCTCACCGACCGCCGTCCCGGCGGCGGACGCGCTCCAGCTCGACCGCCTCGTAGAGCGCCTTGATGTTGCCGCTGCCGAAGGTCTTCGCGCCCATCCGCTCGATCACCTCGAAGAAGAACGTGCGCCGCGCGTGCACCGAGCGGGTGAAGATCTGGAACAGCTGCCCGTCGTGGTCCTGGTCGACCAGCACGTTCTGCTCGCGCAGCTCCGCCACGGTGTACCCGGTGGGGTCCAGGCGCGTGGCCAGCAGCTCGTAGTAGGTGTCCGGGGTGGACAGGAACTCCACGCCCCGCTCGCGCAGCGCGGCGACGGTGCCCACGATGTCGTCGGAGGTCAGCGCGATGTGCTGCACGCCGGGCCCGCCGTGGTCCTTGACGAAGTCGTCGACCTGCCCGGCCTCGGTCGTGGTGTCCGGTTCGATCAGCACCATGGTCAGCTCGCGCGACCGGCTCTGCACCACCCGCGAGTTCATCGCCTGGCTGCCGATGACGATGCGCTCCTCGAAGACCGGCTCGAAGCCGAGGACGTCCTGGTAGAAGCGGACCGTGTCGTCGAGCATGCCGGCGGGCAGGCACACCGCGAAGTGGTCGAGCCGGTCCAGGCGGGCACCGCGGTGCCCGGTCCGGCGGGGCACCGGCCGCAGGCCCGGTGGCTCGGCGCCCTCCGGCGACTGCACGAGGGTGTGCGCCACGTCGCCGAACGCGGCGATCCGCGCGGTGACCGCGCCCGCCGGCTCGTCCAGGGTGCGCGGCTCGGCCAGCACCCGCGCGCCCGCGTCGACCGCGGTGGCGAGCGCCCGGCGCACGTCCGGCACCCGGATCGCGATGTCGCTGACGCCGTCGCCGTGCAGCGAGACGTACAGGCTCGCGGGGTGGTCGTCGGTGTGGCCCTCGGTCATCACCACAGTGGTGCGCCCGCTGCGCACGGCGATCGAGTGCGCGTCGCCCCGGCCGGGCGCGCCCGCCTTCGCGACCACCTCGAACCCGTAGCGCCGCACCATGTCGCCGGCGCGGGCGGTCGCGTCGCCGACGCAGAACTCCACGTGGCTGAAGGTCGGTCCGTCACTCATGGCGTGCTCCTCTGCTCGATGACGTCGGCGAGCAGTTCGCCGAACGAGGGGTCGCGGTCGGCCAGGAACCCCAGGCAGCCGCGCAGCAGTTCGCCGGTGGGCGCGCTGGACAACCCGGTGGCGCGCAACCACCCCTGCCACGCGTCGGTCTGCACGTCGTGCTCACCGAGGTCGTTGGCCTCCAGGTCGTAGAGGGCGGAGGCGGTCGCCAGGACTTCGTTGCCGGTGGCCACCGCCAGGGCGCGGACGCGGTCGCGCCACTGGGCCAAGGGCAGCCGCCCGGTCGGCAGCCCGGCCTGGCCGAGCAGGTCGAACAGCGCGTCCTGCCGGGTGGTGACGGCGTCCATCAGGTGGTAGGCCCGGCCCGCCGAGCCCGGTGCCAGGGCCAGCTCGGCGATCGCCCTGGCGATGACGTCCACCGGTGCCGCGGGCAGCCCCCGGCCGTCGGCGGGGTGGGCGCCGACGGCCAGGGCGGCGGCGACGACCCGCCAGAGCAGGTCCTTGTCGTTGCAGGCGCCGGTGCGCGTGGAACCCAGGACGTAGCCGGGGCGGAAGACCCGCACCCGCATCCCGTCCTTCTCGCACCGCTCCAGCAGCCGCTCGGCGACCCACTTGGAGGTGCCGTAGCCGCCGGCCCCGGTGTCGAGCGGCTGGTCCCGCGTCTCCAGCACGCGGTGGGTGCCCAGCGCGTAGTGCGTGGCCGCGATGGTGGACACGGCGGCGAGGTCGCGGATGCCGTGCCGGCGCATCCACCGCAGCAGGCCGGCCAACGGCAGCACGTTGTCCGCGCGCAGCACCCGGTAGGGCTCGGTGAACACCACCCGGGCCGCGCAGTGGACGACCGCGCCGACGCGCGCCGACAACCCGTCGTCCGCCGCGTGGACCCGCTCGAAGTCGGCCAGGTCGCCCACGACGACGCGGACCCGGTCGCGGTCCGGCGCGGGCAGGGCGAACCGCTTGGCCGCGGCGTCCAGGCGCTCCCAGGCGGCGGCCTCGTCGGCGGCCCGCACCAGGCAGTGGATCCGCTCGCCGGTCGCCGCGTGCAGCGCGTCGAGCAGGAAGGCGCCGAGGAACCCGGTGGCGCCGGTGAGCAGCAGGTCGCGGCCCTCGGTCCGGCCGCCGGCGACCTCGCCCAGGGGGATCGCCAGGTCGGCGTCCACCAGGTGGGCGTCGGACCCGGTGCCGGTGTCGCCGTCGGACCCGGTGTCGTCGCCCGCCCGGCGGATGACGTCGGCGATCCGGCGGACGGTGGCCCGGCTGCCGCCCGCCCGGTGCAGGTTGAGCGTGACGCCGTAGCGCTGCCGGACCTCCACCGCCATCCGCACGGACAGCAGCGAGGTGCCGCCCAGCGCGCCGAACTCGTCGCCGACCCCGACGGTGTCCACGCCGAACAGCTCGCGCCACAGGGCGACCAGCTCCGCTTCGAGGTCGTCGCCCGCCGGCGCGGCGGGCACCGGTGCGGGGGCGGTGAGCGGGGGCAGGTCGTCCAGCGCCCAGTAGCGCTCGCGCCGGAACGGGTAGGTCGGCAGCGCGACCCGCCTGCCCGTGCCGTCGTCGAGCGCCCGCCAGTCCACGTCCGCGCCCGCGAGCCAGGCGGCGGACAGGGCCGAGGCGATGGCGTCGGCGTCGGGTTCGGCGTCCAGCGCGACCCCGGGCCCCTCGGGGGCCGGGGTGCCGAGCGCGATCACGAAGTGCCCGGCGGGCGGCGGGCCGGACGTCACCGACACCCGTCCCCGCAGTGCCCGCCGCACGGTGTCGACCGCCGCCCGCGACGCGGACCCGTCGGTCGGGACGGTGAGGGCGACCCCAGGGCTGCCGCTGGTCCGCGCGGTGCGCGCCGCGGGTGGCCGGGGCACCCGCAGCGCGCCCGGGAGCCGTTGCGGTGCCGTGCCGACGACCCGGCGCTCGGCGAAGGAGCGCCGGCCCAGGCGCAGCGTGTGCGCGACGTCGGCCGGGTCCGCGCTGTTGTCCAGCGCGGTCGCGACGGCCCTGCTCAGGGCGTCCAGCTCGGTGCGGGTGCGCGCGGACAGCACCAGCTCGACCCGGTCGCGCGCGGCGGCCCGGGGGCGCACGGGCGCGGGTGGCGGTCCGAGCACCACGACCGCGTTGGTGCCGCCGAAGCCCATCGAGTTGACCAGCGCGTGGCGGTCCTCGTCGGTGCAGCGGCCCGGTTCGGCGGAGAGGGCGAACGGGCTCTCGGCGAGCGCGCCGGGGTCGCGCGGGAACTCGAAGAGCGGGTGCGGCGGCAGGACGCCCGTCGACACCACGTGCACCGCCTTGATCAGCCCGGCGGCGCCCGCGGCCGCGCCGGTGTGCCCGATGTTGACCTTGACCGAGCCGAGCCCGCACGAGCCGGGTTCGCGCGCCCCGGTGCCCAGGGTGAGGGCGCGCAGCTCGATCCGGTCGCCCAGCGCGGTCCCGGTGCCGTGCGCCTCGACGTAGCGCAAACGCGAACCGTCCACGTCGGACACGGTCAGGGCGGCGCGGACCACGTCGGCCACGGCGGCCGGGTTCGGCGCGCTGAAGGCGTTGCGGTCGGCGCCGTCGTTGCCCACCGCGCTGCCCTTCACCACGGCGAGCACCGGGTCGCCGTCGGCGAGCGCGTCGGAGAGCCTGCGCAGCGCGACCACCCCGACCCCGGAGGAGAACACGGTGCCGGTCGCCCTCGCGTCGAACGCCCGGCAGTAGCCGTCCTCGGAGAGCACCCCGCCGGGCTGGTGGCGGTACCCCACCAGCGGTTCCAGCACCGCGGCACCGCCGGCCAGCGCGATGTCGCACTCGCCCGCCAGCAGGCTGAGCACGGCGTAGTGCACCCCGTACAGCGCCGAGGAGCACGCGGTCTGCACGCCGACCGTCGGCCCGCGCAGCCCGAGCTTGTAGCCCACCCGCGAGGCCAGGAAGTCGCCGAGGCCGCCGAGGTGCAGGTCCATGTCGTCGAACGCGGCGGTCCAGCCGTGCGTCCGGGCCTTGGCCGCGAGCAGCATCGTCGAGTACGCGCCGGCGTTGCAGCCGGCGAACACGCCGACCACCGGGCCGTCGGCCGCGGGCGCGTGCCCGGCCGACTCCAGCGCCTCCCAGCAGACCTCCAGGAACAGCCGCTGCTGCGGGTCGACCACCTCGGCCTCCGCCCTGGTGTAGCCGAAGAACCCGGCCGCGAACCGCTCGGCGGCGGGCAGCCGGGCGGCGACCCGGACGAAGTCGGGCGCGGAGAACACCTCCTCGGCGACGCCCGCGGCCAGCAGCTCCTCGTCGGTCAGCGGGCGTGGCGACACGACGCCCTTGACGAGGTTGTCCCAGAACTCCGCGGGGTTGCCCGCGTCCGGGAAGCGGCACCCGGTGCCCACGACGGCGATGTCGGTTTCAGCGCTCACTGGACTGCCTCTGCTCGGGGAACGGGTGTCAGGCGCGGCGGGACCGGCCGAGCAGGCGGCTCCGGTCGTGCGCGCCGATGGCCGCCGCGCCGCGCCCGCCCGCGTCCTGCCCGGCCGCGTCCCGCCCGCCTTCGCCGGAGGTGAGGAACCGCGCCTGGTCGGCCACGGTGCCGTGCTCGAACAGCTCCGCCGCGTCCAGCTCGCGCCCGCAGAACCTGCTCAACCGCTCCAGCAGCACGATGAACAGCAGCGAGTCGCCGCCGATCTCGAAGAAGCCCGCGTCGACGGGCACCTGCTCGGCGTCGAGCACGTCGGCCCAGATGCGCCGCACCGACGCCACGACGGGGTCGGGGGCCACCGGGGCGGGCGTGCCGGTGACGAGGTCGGGATCGGTCACGTCGTCTCCTCGCGCAGGCTGGCGCGGGCCGATCCCCGCGACGGGAGGACCCCGCGCGGGCGGCCTGGCCGGATGGTTCGGGAGGAATCCTGGTGATCGTCGCCGAACGGGCAGACTCCAGGAAGATGAAGCCATCATCTTGGCGCCTGCTCGGGCTGTCAAGCGGCCCGGCGCCGCCTCCCAGCCGGTGGCGCGGGGCATTCGCGGTCGATGGTTCCGCTGGGGCGCAAAGGAAGCGCGGCCGTCACCCGGATGCCGGTACGCCGCTCGTCCCCGGCTGGTCCGAAGTGGACGGTCAGGTCACCGGCCGTCGGCGTCCGCGGCGAGCAGCACCCGCCGCAGCAGGGCGGCCAGCCGCCCGCGCTCGGCCGGGGTGAGCACGGCGAGCATCCGCTCCTCGGCGGCGCCCTGCACGTCCAGCGCCGACCGCCACGCGGCCCGCCCGGCGTCGGTGAGCGCGACGTCGACCTTGCGCCGGTCGGTCGGGGACACCTCGCGCGCGATGAAACCGCGCCGGTGCAGCGTGTCCAGCCTGCCGCTCATCGCCGCGGGCGAGATCCGCAGGTCGGTCGCGATCTCGGTGGGCGTCGCCGTGCCGCCGCGCCCGGCCAGCGCGTGCAGGGTGGCGTACTCGAACGCCTGGAGGTCGTGGTCGGCGAGCGCCTTCTCCTTGGCGCGGTGCAGGTGCTTGGCCAGGTGCTCGATCCGCACCACGACCCCCTCGGCCACCGGGTCGAGGTCGGGCAGGACGGCGCGCCACCGCTCCACGTGCGCGTCCACGGCATCCCGATCCACCATTCGCGTGATCCTAGGGCCACCCGGGTGCCGCGTCCGGATCGGACGCCGGTGGGCCGGCGGGGACCGGCTCTCTTGACCGATCCCTTCGTTGCGGAATAGTTCGGCGCGGAAGTACGGTGGCCGCGTGACGCACCCTCTGCGGAGCCGCAGCTTCCGGCTGCTGTTCGTCGGCCGCAGCCTGTCCACGGTCAGCGACTCCCTGGTGCCCGCCGCCCTGAGCCTGACGATCGTGCTGGCCACCGGTTCCGCGTCCGCGCTCGCCACCGTGCTGGTGTGCGCGATGGTGCCCCGGCTCCTGCTGCTCCCGCTCGGCGGCGCGGTGGCCGACCGGTTCGACGTGCGCCGGGTCGCGGTGACCGCGGACCTGGTGCGGTGCGCGACCCAGGCGTTCGTCGGCGTCGAGCTGCTGACGAGCGGGCCGCACCTGGCGCACCTCTGCGTCGCGCAGGCCGTCGCTGGCGCCGCGTCCGCGTGCGCGCTGCCCACCACCTCGCCGCTGGTGGCCGGCGTGGTGGAGGGCGCGGCCCGGCAGCGGGCCAACGCGGTCATGGGCGTCTCGCGCAGCGTGTCGCTGCTGTTCGGGCCCGCGCTGGCCGCCGCGCTGATCCTGCTCGCCGGTCCCGGCTGGGTGTTCCTGGTCGACGCCACCGCGTTCGCCGTCAGCGCCGCGCTGCTCGCCGCGATCCGGTCGGCGCGGGCCGAGCCGGTGCCGCGCCGGTCGATCCGCGCCGACCTCGCCGAGGGCTGGGCCGAGGTCCGCGCCCGGGACTGGTACTGGACCGGCCTGGTCGTGCACGCGGTGTGGAACTTCACCGCGGGCGTGCTGCTCACCCTCGGACCGGTCATCGCGGTCACCCGGCTCGGCGGCGAGGGCGCCTGGCTCGCGGTGCTCCAGGCGGGCGGGATCGGCCTGCTCCTCGGCTCGCTGCTGGCGGGCCGGGCCCGGCTGCGCAGACCGGTGCTGGTCGCCAACCTCGGCCTGGCCACCTACGCGGTGCCGCTGGCGCTGTTCGCCGTGCCCGCGCCGGTGGCCGCCGTGGTCGCGGGCTACGGGCTCGCGCTGGTCGCCCTGGGGTTCCTCAACCCCACCTGGGACACGGTCGTGCAGGCGAACGTCCCCGAGCACGCGCTGGCCAGGGTGACCGCCTACGACTGGCTCTTCTCGCTCGCCGCCCAGCCGCTCGGCTTCGCCCTGGGCCCGCTCGTCGCGCAGCGGTGGGGACCGGGCGTGCCGCTGTGGACGGCCGCCGCGCTCGTCGCCGTCGCGTGCCTGGGCGTGGCCGCCGTGCCGGGGGTGCGGGGGCTCGTCACCGGGACCCGCGGCGAACCCGTTCCCGAGACCGCGCGGGGGAGGTGAGGCACCGGGCGCCGCGAGAGCTGATCACGACAGCGTTCACGTTCAAGGGGGGTACTGGGGAGTGCACGCCGAAGTACGAGAAGTCAGCAGAAGCCTGAGGAGGCTTCCCGCGCTCTACGCGGAGATCGCCGAGGAGCTGAACTCCTCGCGCCGGAAGGGGGAGCGGGTGTCCGGCGGCAGGCCGGTCGGGATACCGCTCAACGACGAGGCCGTCGCCGTCCGGTCCACCATCACGTCCGTCCTGTCCTGCTGGGCCCAGCTCGTCGTCGAGGAGCGGGAGGTGCGGCCACCGCCGCGCGACGTGGCCGCCATGGCGGCCTTCCTGGACGAGCACGCCACCTGGCTGTGCGCCCACCCGGCGGGGGAGGACTTCCGCGCGGAGGTGGCGGACCTGGAGTCCTCCGCCGCGCTGCTGGTCGGCGGCCCGGCGCGCACCGTGCCGGTCGGTTCCTGCGTCCACGAGGGATGTCCCGGGGCGCTCGTCGCCCTCCTGCCCGCCAAGGGCGGCCACCAGCAACCGGAGGTACTGTGCGACCACAACGGCACCCACCACTGGCCGGCCCGGCACTGGGGGAGGCTGAGCCGGCAGCGAACGGCCTGACCGCGGCGGACGTGGCCGAGGTGTGGCGGATTCCCCGCGGCACCGTGTACTGGTTGGCCAACAAGCACCGGTGGCGCCGGTACAAGCTGGGCAGGCAGGTCTACTACCACGCCGCCGACATCCTCGCCTCGTTGGATTAAAGGGGTGGACCGGTCGACGGGCGGCGCCCGTCGACCGGTGCGCCCATTCGGGTAGTGGCGGAAAAAGGCATTGCGGTGGGGCGCGGCGAGGGTGCACCATTTGGGCACACCGGAAAACGAGAGGGCGGGGTCATGAGGGGCGTGGAGCAGCGAGGTTCGCGGCACGGCGTTGGCGCCGCGCTCGTGTGCCCCAGCGCAGGTGGCCACCGACCCGCCGCGGGTGGGCAGCACCCCGGCTGCGCGGACTCCCCGCCCTGACCCGATCGGGTCCAGTGGACAGGGAGCCGCCCATCGGGGAACCGATTCGGGCGGCTTTTTCGTTTCCCGTTCCGGGAAAGATTTCATGTGGCGTCCCCGCGGTCGGGGTCTTTTGTCCGGCTCTTTTCGGTGAATGCCGCCCGTGCGTGCTCGTCGACAACTCCACAGCGGAGCAGGAATTCATCCGCGCGCCTCTTCCCGAGCTTGGTGGGGCGCGTGAGGAGGTGCCCTGCCGCCCCGGACGGGCGGGAGGGATCGTGCGGTCGTGGTGAACTCGGCGGACACGCCGGCGCGCCAAGCCGGAGAAGCGGGTTCGATGCCCGCCGACCGCTCGTCCGAGTTCCGCCGCCGCGGCCCACCGGTCGCGGCGGCGGTGGGCACCGGGTGCGAGGGGCACGGCGACCCCACCTGATTTGGGTTCAGGAGGAACCGCGTTCGACTCGCGGGCACCCGACTGGGCACCCCGTGGCGGGGTGCCCGCGCGTACAGCTCTGTCGACCACCGGCACCGCCGCCGGCGGTGGCGTCCCGTAGCTCAGCAGGAAGAGCGCCCGCGCAGGCGGGAGGTCCCGGGTTCGACTCCCGGCGGGACGGCTGTGACCGATGCCGAAGCAGACGAGGCGCCAGGCCGTGACCCTGGTCCAAGCCGGTGCGAGTCCGGTCGGTCACCCCAAGCACACCCGGTGCACCGGAGTTCTTCCCCGGCCCACGTCACGACGGTCGTGAGGCAGGCTGCACACCGCCGGCACCGGGTTCGACCCCCCGGGTGGGTCTCGCCGGTGTCGGCATCGCCGGCCGGCCGCGGACGTGCCCGCACTGCTGCGCACCCACGCCGGACCGCGGGCCGACATCGCCACCGACCACGGCGTACCAGGTGTTGGTCTGCGGTTCGCGCAGCAGCACACCACCCGGCGGCAGCTCGCGGGCCCGCCGCGCCTCGACGTCACCGGTCGCGATGGTGGCGACCACCCAGCGGTCGCCGTCGCGCACCGTCCACACCGAGCCGTCCGCGCCCCGGTCAGCGTGTGGGTCCACGCGAAGCTGGAGTTGTCGACGTAGTGGCTGTAGGTCGCCCAGGTGTACCGGTGGTTGTCCGGCGGACCCGGCTCTTGGCGCTGTCGTAGCCGTAGAGGACGTGCATGTGGCCGCCCCGGGCTTCCAGCCGATGCGGGTCTCGATCGGCCGGCCCGCGTTGAGCTGGTCCTGGATCGCCGAGTAGGTCAGGTGGTGGTAGGCGTAGGTGCCCGCGTTGCGGAACCCGAGCCGGGCGAACCCGCGCTGCACCTCGGCGAGGGTCGCCTGGTTGTCGGGGCAGTCGTTGGCGGTGCTCAGGTCCATGGACAGGGCGCAGAACCTGTTCCGGCTCACGGCGTAGCCGTGGTGGCCGGCGATCGACGCGCCTGCGGCGTCCCGGCACCAGTTGGTCTTCTGCTGGGGCTTGCACGGTGAAGTCCAGCGGCGCGGCCGCGACCGCCGGTGTCCGACCGGCCGACCAGGGGAGCAGGGCCACGAGCGCGGCGTCGACCGGTACCTGGCGGTGTACCAGGGCGGGCCGGGCGCGGACGCGGCGGTGGGGGCTGCCGGCTGGGGCGCGTGCGGCGCGAGGAGAGCTGGGTGGTGTTCGAGCTGCTGCTCGACCGCAGGCCGGGCGGGGGCGAGACGTTCGTGCCGGCCCACGAGGTCGTCTCCGGTTCGGCCGTCGAGTGCCCCGGCCACTTCCGCGTCCACCGCCAGTCCGCCGGGCCGCTGCTGACGCAGGTGGAGCTGTCGCCCACCGCCCTGCCCGCGCGGATCACCCGGGTGGTGCGCGGCACCGACGCCCTGCCGCCCGGGCCTGGCGGGCATCGCGCTGGACTGGCGCCGACCCCGGTCCTAGGTGCCGAACGCCCTGAGGACCGAGAGCTGGCCGGCCGGCCAGCCGGTGTTCCCGGTGAACCGGAGGCGGACGAAGCGGGCCCGCGCGCCGGTCGGCAGCGCGATGGTCGCGGTGTTCCCGGTGGCCGGGTCGAAGACGTACCCCGCGGCGCCCACCAGGGTGGTGAACGCGCCCCCGTCCGCACTGGCCTCCACCGCGACGGTCTGGGTGCGCCCGCCCCACGCGGGGTCCGGCGGCAGGCCCAGCACCAGCCGGGTCAGGGTCGAGGTGGCGCCCAGGTCGACCTGCCACCACTGGGGGAAGGCGTTGTTGGCGCTCTCCCAGTAGGTGCGCGGGTCGCCGTCCACGGCGAGGTGGCCGCCGTACTGCTGGGTCTGGCTGCTCTGCGCGGTGGGGCGCCCGGCGGCCAGGTCGCGCTCGACGGGGCCGGGCAGCGGCGGGGTGGGGCGCACCGGGGTGAGGGCGAGCGCGCCCTTGAGCATCCGGCCGCCGTCGCCGGTCAGCCGCAGGTAGTAGTCCGACGAGCAGCGGGTGCCGTCCTCGTCCAGGGCCAGGAAGGCCGACCCCGCCGGGACGCCGGCCCGCGTCTCCGGGGTCTTGGCGATCTGGTTGCCCTCGTTGTACTCGTCGAACATCGAGACGTAGATGCCGTGCGCGCCCAGCCGGACCATGTTGTAGAACTGCCGCCACATGAAGTCGCCGTGGGCGCGCTGGCGCTCGGCCAGGTCGCCGGGCAGCACGCACGGCTGGTAGTCGATGCCCAGGCGGTCGCACTCGGCCTTGTCGGGCGCGTTCACGTCGGTGTGGAAGCGGTCGCTGTCGGCGGCGGTGCCGATCCGGCCGACCATCCACGGCGAGAGCATGTGGAAGCCGCGGTAGACGCCGCCGAAACCGGGACGGGAGTCCTCCACCTCGCGGCGCCAGTGGGTGGGCACGCCGCCGATCAGGTAGACGCCCTGCGCCTTGAACCAGTCGACGACCTCCTGGCACTCCTGCGGGGTGAACGGGCGGGCGGGGTCGTTGAAGCCGAAGCCCCAGACGCACACCACCGGCTTGCCGTTCTGCCGGGCGTACATCGGCGACGCGGTGTGCGCCCGCATCTTGCCCAGCCAGTCGGTCTTGATCTCCGACCGCATGGCCGTCCAGTTGGTGACGTCGTACATGACGTAGAACTTCACGCCGTGCCGCTCGGCCGCGGCGCGCACCCGGGCGGTGACGGCGTCGCGGATCGGGCCCTCGCCGCCGACCGGGTTGAACCGCTGGAGGGCGGCGGTGTCGCAGCCGTACTCGCGCATCCAGCGGAAGTGGGTGTCCACGGTCTGCTGGTCGTGGTCGGAGAACACGGTGGCGGGTCGGCCGTCGCCGAGGAGGCCGAAGTCGGTGGGGTAGCGGGTGGTGTAGTCCGCCGTGTCCGGCCACGCCTTGAGCGCGTGGTTGGCGGGCGACGGCGAGCGGCCCCAGTCCTGGCTCCAGTGCCACCAGCCGTCCAGCGGCGAACCGTCGCCGCGCGCGGCGAACCACCCCTGGTAGCCGACGGTGACCTTGCCGACCACGTCGCCGGGTGGGCTCGCGGCGGTGGCGGTGGCGGTGGCGGCGCCGAGGGTAGGCACGGTGAGGGCCGAGCCGAGGAACGTCCTGCGCGACAGGGGCACCGCGGGCTCCTTCGTTGGAGGGACGGCACCAGAATGCAAGAAGTTGGCAGATTTGCGCAATAGTGCGACAGTAACGAGTCGGTGAGCCGACCCGGTCGACACCTGACCCACCACGCCGACCGGCTCGCCGCATGGTCCGGGACCGGCTCGGCGGGGGCGCTCACCGCCCTCGGCTTCACCCCGGACCGGCGGGGTCGCCGGACGGGCGGCTAGATGATTGATGCCAAGGGTTGGTGGTCGTATGCGGTCAGTGATCGTTTGACGGGTTGGCCGGTGTGGTCGTTGTGCCAGACGGCGGCGGTCAGGGCCAGGAAGCGTTGCAGGACACGGGCGATCACTCCGGCGGGGTGCGTCCGCCGTGTCGTTCGAGGTCGAGTTGGGCCTTGGGGGTCTGGTTGATCGACTCGACGGTCTGGCGCAGCGGCTTGAACAGGGCTGCGCCGAGCCGTTCCGGCTCGCCTGTGCGAGTCGACCACCCACACGTCGTCGGTCCACGGCGTCGTGTCCGCCGCCAACACTCGGATGACCGCCTTGACCAGGTCGGATGCGTGGCGCAGGCGTTTGTTGTAGCCGGACCGCCGGGCAGGTGGCGGAACAGGTGCCCCAGGTGGGCGCGGGCGTGTCGTCACCAGCGGGCCTCGCTGGTGAACCCGAGCAGGGCCTGCGTCACCGCCAGGGTGGCCAGCCCCGCGTCGGTCAACCGGGGCGCAGGCCGACCCGCGGTCGCCACGGCGCGAGGTGCGGCGCGGCCTTCAGCAGGTCGTCGGTCCTGACGCAGAGTGCGGTCGCGAGGGTGTCAATGTCGGTCGTCACAACCCGTACAACGACACCCTCGCCCCATGCCTCCAGGTGCCTACCCCTTGGACTTGCTCATCTGGAGGTCCTTGGCGAACCAGTGCTGCGCGTAAGGGCTGTCGTTGAACGCGGGCACCTCGCGGT
The DNA here is from genome assembly GCF_009498035.1 of Saccharothrix syringae. Lineage (NCBI taxonomy): Bacteria > Bacillati > Actinomycetota > Actinomycetes > Pseudonocardiales > Pseudonocardiaceae > Saccharothrix > Saccharothrix syringae. Next base: position 6,984,150 of record NZ_CP034550.1, on the reverse strand, counting down.
AGCCGTGCCCGGCGTACAGCCGGCGCGCCTCGACCAGGTCGGCCCGGGTGTCCAGGCGCAGCGCGGTGCGGCCCGAGGCCAGGGCGGCCGACTCGACCTCCCGGAGCAGCCGCCCGCCCAGCCCGCGACGCCGGGCGCGCCCGGCCACGTACACCCTGGTCACCTCGCCGAGCCCGGCCGTCAGCAGGCGCAGCCCCGCGCAGCCGACCGGCCCGGCGTCGTCGAAGGCGACCAGGAGCAGGCCGGTGGGCGGGACGAGGTCGTCGCTGCGCTCCTCCGCGAGCACCCGGTCCAGTTCGGCCTCGGTGACCGGCCTGCCCCAGTAGCGGCTCACGATGTCGGTGTAGTAGTCCCTGAGCACGGCCGCGGCGGGGGCCGAGGTCGGTGGGACGACCCTGATGCTGATGTCGGGGACGAGGGCGGTCACCCGCCCATCCTGCGATCTCGCGCGGTCGCCCCGCGAACCCTTTTCCGGCGGCGGGCGGTCGCTACGGCGCCAGGCGCACGAAGGCGTGGACGCCGGTGCCGCCGGGACCGGTGTGGACGCGGACCAGGTCGGCCAGGGCGTTGACCATCAGCAGGCCGCGGCCACCGTGCTGGTCCCGCCCGGCCGGGTGGCGCCCGGCGAGCGGGTCGGCCAGCAGGCCGCCGTCCTCGACGGTGCAGACGAGGTGGTCGGTGTCGAGCCAGACGGTCAGCCGGCAGCCGCCGCCGGTGTGCCGGAGGCTGTTGGTCACCAGTTCGGTGGTGATGAGCGCGAAGTTCGCGGTGCGCTCGGCGTCCAGCCCGTGGCGGTGCGCCTCGTCGACGGCGACCCGGCGGGCGGCGCGGATCTCGGCGGTGGTGGTGACCACCAGCACGTGGCCGCCCGGGACGGGCATGATCGGGGTGTTGCAGCGCTCGATGACGGCGTCGGGGGAGTAGCGGTCGCTGCCGGTGCGCTCGGTCGCGTCCCACACCAGGGGGTGGGTGGCCAGGGCGTCGGCGAGCACGTGCCCGGCGAGCGCGGCGGTGTCGTAGGGGCAGGCGATGGTGACGTCGCGCCCGGCGAAGGCGTGGTTGATCAGCGCCTCGTGCTGGGCGCAGGCGGGGTACTCGGTGTCGGTGCGGCCGGCCCAGATCGGTTCGCCGATGATGCGCACGTGCGCGTCCGGGTGGGCGTCGGCGAAGCGGCGCAGCACCCCGGGGATGATCCGGCCGGGGTTGCGGCCCACGACCTCCATGTCGAGCAGCAGCACGTCGCCCGCGTCCGCGCCCAGGGCCTCGCGCAGCAGCCGCAGCCGCGCGCCGGGCACCGCGGCGGCCACGGGGTGGCCCTGCGCCAGGCCGTCGGTGACGAAGGGGACCAGCAGGGCCAGGTACTCCTCGTCGGAGCCGTAGAACACGGCCGGGTGAATGAAACCGCCCAGGGCGTTGCTGTCGGTGGTCGTCATGCGGCGCGCTCCGGGTGAACGTTGGTCAGGCCGAGCAGGTCCACCAGCGTGGCCACGCCCTCCCACGCGGTCCGCAGCACGACGGGCGCACCGAGGTCTGCGGCGTGCGCGGACAGGTGGATCAGGGTGCGGTGGTCGAGGAAGTCGAGGCCGCGGGCGTCGATGACCAGCCTTCCGTCCCGGGGGCGCAGCCACGCCCGCCGCAGTGCCAGGGTGAACAGGGCGTCGTCGTGCATGTCCAGCTCCCCGCCCAGGGCCACGGCCCGGTCGCCCGCGGCGTGCAGCCGGAAGCCCGGCGACGGGCTGTTGGTGATCGGGTGCATGCAGGCGAGCTGGGCGAACGCCTCGTCGTCGACCTCCGCGTCCGAGTAGGCGCACATCGCCGAGAACGGGCCGTCGACCATGTAGTGGTCGACCAGGTGCTCGTACCGGGCGACGGCCGCGAGCTGGTCCGGGGTGCGCACCAGGGGCGTGCAGTCGGCGGCGACGCGCAGACCGCCGAACCCGGCCCGCAGGGCGGCCTCGGTGGCCTCGGCGTAGGCGCGCACCTGCGCGTCGGGGTCGACCACCGCGCCGACCGGGTAGGTGGCCTCCAGGGAGGCGACCCGGGCGGCACCGGTCCGCAGCGCCTCGTCGAGGGCGGCGGTCCCGCGCAGGTCCTCGACCAGGTCGGCCACCGCGCCGGGCGCGACGCACCAGACCTGGAGGCCCAGGGCGAGCCCGTCGGCCAGGAACTCGCGGGCCCGCTCCCGGAACTCGCGCCGGTCGCGGTAGCGCCAGCACAGGTGGTCGTGGGCGCCCAGCCCGCGCACCTGGTCGACCAGTCCCGACCTGCGCACGTCGGTCACCTCCGCGGGCGGTCGTGTCGTCCCGGTCGGTCAGGACCGGGCGCGGGACCTCGGTGCAGCACCCGCCGCCCCCGAACATAGCCCACCCCCGGTCCACGCGTCGTGGCAGGTCCCGAATGGTCCTCAGTGGACTGGCGGGGTCGGGCCGGCCACAGTGGCACCCGGGCCGCGCGGCACGTGTACGGTCGTACGCGTTCGCGCGCGGGATGCGAGGTCTTCATGGACACCTCCGGTGCCGGGGGCGCCGTCGCCGGTCGGGTTCGCCGCAACGACCCGGGCCGGCGCGACCGGATCATCGACGCCTGCCTGGACGTGATCGCGCAGGTCGGTGTCGCGGGCGCCTCGCACCGCCGGATCGCCGCGGCGGCGGGGGTGCCGCTGGGCTCGATGACCTACCACTTCGCCGGGATGGACGAGCTGCTGCGCGAGGCGTTCGGGCGGCACGCCCGCGGCGTCGCCGGGCTCTTCGAGCGGCGGATGGGCGTTGCCCGGGACTTCGAGGGCGCCAAGGGCGCGGTGGTCGACATCATCACCGCCGACGTCGCGGGCGACCGGCGCGACCTGGTGATCAGCTACGAGCTCTGCGCCCTGGCCGCGCGGGACCCGGCGTTCCGCGACATCACCGACGCCTGGGCGGCGGCGAGCAGGCGGGCGCTGGAGCGCCACTTCGACCCCTTGACCGCCCGGATGCTCGACGCGTTGATCGAGGGGCTGGTGCTGCACCGCGCCCTCGGCACCGCGCCGCCCGACCCCGCCGCGGTGGTCGCCGCCGTCGAGCGCATCACGGCTCCCGGCGCCCGTGTCGGACAGGCGGTTCACGCGGCGGGGCGCGGCCGTGACCGGACCCCGTGACCGGACCCCGTGGCCGGGACCGGGAACCGTGCCGGGTGGGCCGGGTTCCGGATCTGCGCGGACGCCCCCACGGCTATGTACGACCGTACGTACCCGAGGTAGGCTCGGGGTAGCGGCCCACTGCGGGCCGCGACTCACCGGCGAATCCCCCGAGGTACGACCGAACCGCTCCCGCCTGCTGTGTGAGAGCGCTCTCACGACCTTGGGAGCGCTTCCAGGGCACCAGGGCGCTGGTGGCCACCCGGTCGCCGAGGCACCCCGCCGGCCGTCAGCGAACTACGGAGAACCACGTGGACGACACCCCGCCCTTCCGCGACCCCGCCCGGCCGATCCCGGACCGGGTGGCCGACCTGCTGGGCCGCATGACCCTGCCGGAGAAGGTCGGGCAGATGATGCAGTTGGACGCGCGGGAGGACCTGGACGACCACGTGCTGCGCAAGCACGCCGGCTCGATCCTGCACACCTCCCCGGAACGGGTGCTGCGCGCCCACGCGCTGACCGCCCGCACGCGCCTGCGCATCCCGCTGCTGGTCGCCGAGGACTGCATCCACGGCCACTCCTTCCACGAGGGCGCGACGATCTTCCCCACCCAGCTGGGCATGGCCGCCACCTGGGACGCCGACCTGGTCGAGCGCGTCGCGCGGGCCACCGCCGTCGAGGTCGCCGCCACCGGCGTGCACTGGACGTTCTCCCCGGTGCTGTGCATCGCGCGCGACCTGCGCTGGGGCCGGGTGGACGAGACCTTCGGCGAGGACCCGGTGCTGATCGGCGAGCTGGCCTCCGCGATGGTCCGCGGCTACCAGGGCGACGGGCTGGCCGACCCCACCGCCGTCCTGGCCACGGCCAAGCACTTCGCCGGCTACTCCGAGACCCAGGGCGGCCGGGACGCCAGCGAGGCCGACCTGTCCCGGCGCAAGCTGCGCTCGTGGTTCCTGCCGCCGTTCGAGCGGGTCGCCCGCGAGGGCTGCCGGACGTTCATGCTCGGCTACCAGACCACCGACGGCGTGCCGATCACGGTCAACTCCTGGCTGCTCGACGAGGTGCTGCGCGGCGAGTGGGGCTACACCGGCACGCTGGTCACCGACTGGGACAACGTCGGCCGCATGGTCTGGGAGCAGCGCGTGCAGCCCGACTACGCCCACGCCGCCGCGGCGGCCGTCCGGGCGGGCAACGACATGATCATGACCACGCCCGGGTTCTTCGAGGGCGCCCTGGAGGCCGTCGAGTCGGGCCTGCTCGCCGAGGCCGAGCTGGACCGCGCCGTGGCCCGGATCCTGTCGTTGAAGTTCGAGCTGGGCCTGTTCGAGGACCCCCGCCACCCCGACGCCGACCGGCAGCGCGCCGTGATCAACCACCCCGACCACGCCGCGCTCAACCTGGAGGTGGCCCGGCGCTCCCTGGTGCTGCTGCGCAACGACGGCACCCTCCCGCTGACCGGGGGGCGGGCCCGCCGGATCGCGGTCGTCGGACCGCTGGCCGACGACGCCCAGACCCAGTTGGGCGACTGGGCGGGTTCGTCCGGGCAGGCCGACTGGCTGCCCGACGGCCAGCCCCGCGAGATGATCACCACGGTGCTCGACGGCCTGCGCGCCCACGTGCCGCCCGGCTGGGAGGTCGTGCACGCCCGGGGCGCCGACATCCTCACCCTGGCGCCGGACCCCGAGGGCGACACCTTCCCCGACGGCCAGCCGCGCCCGCAGGTGGTCGTGCCCAGCCCGCCGGACGAGGCGCTGATCGCCGAGGCGGTCGCCGCCGCCCGGGACGCCGACTGCGTCGTCGCCGTCGTGGGCGACCGCGTCGAGTTGGTGGGCGAGGGGTGCTCCACCGCCACCCTCGACCTGGTCGGCGGCCAGATCGCCCTGCTCGACGCCCTGGCCGCCACCGGGACGCCGCTGGTCGTGGTCCTGCTCGCCTCCAAGCCGCTGGTGCTGCCCGAGTCGACCCGCGACGCCGCGCTGCTGTGGGTGGCCAACCCCGGCATGCGGGGCGGGCAGGCCGTCGCCGAGGTGCTGCTCGGCCTGGTCGAGCCCAGCGGCAGGCTGCCGATCTCCTTCGCCCGCCACGTCGGGCAGCAGCCCACGTACTACAACCAGGTGCGCGGCCAGCACGGCACCCGGTACGCCGACCTGACCCAGGACCCGGCGTTCGCCTTCGGGGAGGGGCTGTCCTACACCCGGGTCGAGTACGCCGACCTGCGCCTGGAGGTCGACGTGCTCGCGCCGGAGGATCACGTGCGGGCCGCCGTCACGCTGCGCAACACCGGCACGCGGCCGGCTCGGGAGACGGTGCAGGCGTACGTCAGCGACACGGTTACCTCGGCCAGTTGGGCGGACAAGGAGCTGAAGGCGTTCCGGCAGGTCGAGCTGGGGCCGGGGGAGACCGTCACCGCGCACCTGGACATCCCCGTCGCCGACTGCACCATCGTCGACGCGCGCGGCCGTCGGGTGGTCGAGCCGGGTGAGTTCACGCTGCTGGTCGGGCCGTCGTCGCGGGACTCGGCGCTGCTGCGGGTCGGGTTCACCGTGAAGAGCCCCGCCTGAACCGGGCGGGCCTGCCGGTTCGGCAGGCCCTGCCCGGGGGGCAAAGCCCGGGGGGCAAAGCCCGGGGGGCAAAGCCCGGGGGGCAAAGCCCGGGGGGCAAAGCCCGGGGGGCAAAGCCCGGGGGGCAAAGCCCGGGGGGCAAAGCCCGGGGGGCAAAGCCCGGAGCCCGGGAAGCCGGGAAGGATCAGCCCGCCAGGGCGCCCACCCGCCGCAGGATCTCGTCGCGGCCCAGCGTCCGCGCCATGCTGAACAGGTCCGGGCTGCGGGTCGACCCCGTCAGCGCGACCCGGATCAGCTGGGACGCCTCGCGGATCGACCCGGGGTAGCCCTCGGGGTTCTTCTTGTACTCCTTGGCGTTCGGCGCGAACCCGAACCGCGCGGCCAGGTCCCTGATCTGGCCGAACCACTCCTGCGAGTCGTCGCTGTCGCGGTAGTCCGCGACGAACGCGGCGGCGAAGTCGCGCACCAGCTGCTCGGGCAGGGCGCCCAGGCGCTCGTCCCCGGCGCGGACCGGCTCGAACAGCCGCGGGAAGAAGAAGCCGTACGCGCCGCGGAAGTCCGACCACTTGCGCAGGTCCTTGCGGGGGTTGTCCACGCCCTCGCGCTCCACCGCCAGCGCGGCCAGCGCCAGGTCGCGGTCGGCGCCGAGCACGTCGGCCAGCTCGGGGTCGAACTCGGCCGCCCAGGTCGCCAGCCGGGGGAGGATCTGCTCACCGCTGAGCGTGGCGATGTAGTCGGCGCTGATGTCCTCCAGCTTCACCAGGTCCACCAGCGGCCCGGCGCCGCCGCACTCGGCCAGGTTGAGCGGCGCGGCCAGCGCCTCGGGCAGCGGCTGCTCGGCGAGCCTGCCGTTGGCCAGCCCGCGCAGGTAGTACAGCACCGCCTCGGCCGGGTAGCCCGCGGCGATGTAGTGGTCGACGCCGGCCTCGGGGTCCTTGCGCTTGGACAGCTTGCGCTTGCCGCCGGGGATCTGCTTCTGCAGCAGCGCGATGTGCGCGTAGGTCGGGATCTCGAAGCCCAGGGCGGTGAACAGCTGCCGGTGCATGGGCACCGAGGGCAGCCACTCCTCGCCGCGGATCACCAGGTTGACCCGCATCAGGTGGTCGTCGACGGCGTGCGCGAAGTGGTAGGTGGGCAGCCGCACCTCGTTGGCCGAGGACTTGATGATCACCACGTCGTTGTAGTTGTCCTCGGCCGACAGGCGGCCGCGGATGGCGTCGTCGAACTCCACGCGCGCGCCGATCTCGCCCGGCGAGCGGAACCGCACGACGTAGGGCCGCCCGGCCTCCAGCTCGGCGCGCACGTCCGCCTCGTCGCGGTCGCGCCACAGCGCCCAGCCGCCGTAGTAGCCGGTGGGCACCTTGCGCTCCATCTGGAGCCTGCGGTTCTCGGCCAGCTCCTCCTCGGTGGCGAAGCACAGGTAGGCCAGGCCGCGGCGCAGCAGCTCGCGGGCGTGGGAGAGGTAGATCTCCGACCGCTGGGACTGGCGGTAGGGGCCGTAGTCGCCGTTGCCGTCGTCCTCGTCGGGCTGGGTGCCGAAGTACTCGAAGGCACGGGCGAACTGCGCCAGCGCGCCCTCGACCTCGCGGGCCTGGTCGGTGTCCTCGATGCGGACCAGGAACCGGCCGCCGGTGCGGTGCGCCAGGTCCTTGTCCAGCATCGCCACGTAGATGCCGCCGATGTGCACGAAACCGGTCGGTGACGGACCCAGCCGGGTGACCCACGCACCCTCCGGCACCGGCCGGGGCGGGTAGCGCCGCTCCCAGTGGTCGACCTCGGGCAGGTCTGCCGGGAACAGCGAATCGACGAGGGCGCGGTCGAGCATCGGGCTGGGACCTCCGAGGAGTGGAAAGGCGACCGGCAGCCTACCAGTGGGTACCCGGCCGGCCGGGCCGAGGGAGGGTGGAGGCGACCGTCCACAGGGGACCGGGCGGGCCGCCCCGGTGGTGGGGCCGGGCGGCCGGGAACACGACCGACTCCCCGGCGGGCACCGAGGCCGTGATGGGCGGGCGTCGGTCGGAATTGCAAGAAAGACGACCGCCTGCCCGTGCCCGGCAGTCTCGACTCGGCCATTATATCAGTGTCTTACTCCGGTGGCCCGATCGTGCGGAAAGATCTTGTCGACGAGACCCGATCGGATTCCGCCGACGGATATTCGCTTCCACCGGAAACAACGCGCCAGGACACTCGACCCCATGACCCCGGACCTGGACCGCCTAAAACGTGAACTCTGTTCAATAGCCGCCCACAACCCGACCTCCGACGAGATGGGCGAGGCGATCTCCCGCGCCATCTCCGGCGTGGTCGCCCACGACTCCCTCCACGTCTGCTGGCGGAACCCCAACACCGACATGCCGTCATTCGGCTTCTGGCACCGGCTCACCGCCGAGGTCGGCCGCGCGCAGACGATCAACTACTACTCCGGCCAAGACCTCACCCACCCCGTCGAACAGGCACGCCGAGGCATCCCGGTGCAGGTCGTGGACGCGCACGACCGCCTGGCGCACAAAGTCCTCCTCGACAACGGCTACGCCGGCGAGCTGCGCCTGCTCCTGCGAGCCGCCCACGGCACGTGGGGAACGCTCGTGCTCCTCCGCGAGCAGGGCGCCGCACCGTTCGGGCAGGGCGACGTCGACCGCGTCGCACGACTCGCCCAACCGCTGGTGGCCGTGTCGCGGAGCTACGTCAGGGCGACCCCGCTGCACTCGCCGGACGGGGACCTGCCTCCCGGCGTCATCGTGGTGGGTGCCGACCACGCCGTGCGCGGGATCACGCCCGAGGGGCACGCGTGGTTGCGCGCCATCCGGCTGCCGGGGGCGTTGACCGAGCCGGAGTGGGCGGCTGTCGCTCTTTCGAGTGAAGTCGCGCTGGCCGGCCGGAGGTTCGTGCGCGACCCGACGACACCCCGGCCGGTGACCTGCCTGCCCTCGGCGTACGCCGGTCGCTGGGTCGGCGTCCAGGGCCAACCCCTCGACGCGGACGGCACGGGTGACGTGGCCGTCGTCATCCGCGCGGCCGGTGCGGAGCTGCTGCCCGCGCTCTCCGCCTGGTACGACGTCACCGGGCGGGAACGCGCCGTCATCGACGAATTGCGCGAGGGCATACCGGCGAAGCAGATCGCCCGGCGGCTCGCGTTGTCGGTGCACACCGTGAACGACTACCTCAAGGCCATCTACCGGAAAACCGGCATCGCCGGTCGCGACGAGATCACCGCCGTGCTCTCCGGCTGAATTCACGGCAGCGGATTCCGGGAGAAGAAAGCCCACATGCGGTCGGTGATGTCGTCGCCCGCCGGCCAGAAGTGGGTGCCCCGGTAAACGCGCCACACCACCTCGGTCCCCGCGCGGCACGGGCCGTACGCGGAGGCTTCCACCGGTACGCCCGGTTCGGTCACCGGGGTCGTCGGGCAGCCGTTGCGCCGAAGCCACTCGTCGCGGTGCGCCACGGCCAGCGGGGGGAGGCTGATGACGTCCCCGTCGCTGTGGAACAGGCCCACCGAGATCGGGCGCGCCGGTTCGCAGGGGCTGCCGGTGAACGAGGGGGACACGCCCGCGTAGGCGGCGACCGAGGCGAACACGTCGGGGGCGTCGCACGCCAGCCTGGCCGACATGTTGGCGCCGCTGGAGAACCCCTCCACGTGCACCCGCCGCGGGTTGACGCACCACGTCCCGGAGATGTCCTCGACCACCTCGCGCAGGTAGTCGACGTCACCGGACCGCTGGTCGGCGTCCCACACCAGCCCCGCCGCGGCGGACGGGTAGGCGACGATGAAGTGCCCGGTGGCGGCGGCGGTCGACCACCCCGTCTCCCGCTCGTGCAGGGCGTACGGCTGGAGCGCGCCGTGCAGGCTGAGCAGCAGTGGCACCGGGGGACCGGACAGGCCCGGCGGCACGTTCACGTGGTAGGTCCGGCCCGCGACCTCGCGGCTGACGGTGCCCGGCGTCGGCGTGAGCGTGCAGGCTTCCCCCGAGGCGGAGGGGGCGCCGACGACCAGGAGCCCCGCGCACAGCGAGGTGGCGGTCAGGCGGGCGGTGAGTCGCTGGGCGTTGGTCGACGCGAGCATCGCGGTTCCTCCTCGTTCACGGCCGGGGACGAGCGTCGCGGGCGCCACGTGCTCCCGTCACCCCCCAATGTTGGGGGTTACCGGCACGGGCGCGTGGAACGACCGTGGGGTCCACGCCGGCCGCGGCCGGCGTGCGATCGACATCCACCGGAGGGGGAGAAAATGCGGAGGAAGATCGGCGCCGTGCTCGTGGCGGTCGCGGTGGCGCTCGCGTCCGGCACCGTGCCCGCCCAGGCCGCCGCGGGGAACGCGGACCTGCTGTGGCACAACCGGAGGACCGGTGAGGTGGGCGCCTGGCTCACCGACGGCCACGGCGCGGTGGTCGGGGAGAACCGGCTGTCCTGGACGTGCGGTCCGGGCTGCGCGGACCAGTGGCGCGTGGTCGGCGGCGGTGACTTCAACAACGACTTCACCTCCGACGTGCTGTGGCACAACGCCACGACGGGCGAGCTGTCCGCCTGGCTCCTGGACGGCCGGGGCACCGTCACGGGGGCGTTGGCCCTGGACTGGACGTGCGGTCCCGACTGCGCGAGCCAGTGGCGGGCCGTCGCCATCGGCGACTTCAACGCCGACGACAAGTCGGACGTGGTGTGGCACAACGCCGCCACCGGCGAGGTCGCCGTGTGGCTGCTGGACGGCAGCGGTCACGTGACCGGTGACCCGCGGCTGTCCTGGACGTGCGGACCGGGCTGCGCGGACCGGTGGGAGGTCGTGGGTGCGGGCGACCTCAACGAGGACAGCCTGGACGACCTGCTGTGGCACAACGCCACCACCGGCGAGGTGTCCGCGTGGCTCGCCAACGGCAGGCAGCAGGTGACCGGTGCGCTGACCCTGGACTGGACGTGCGGGCCGGACTGCGCGAACCAGTGGGACGTCGTCGGTGTCAACGACTTCAACAACGACTTCAAGAACGACGTGGTGTGGCACAACGCCGGCACCGGTGAGGTCGCGACGTGGCTGTTGGACGGCAGCGGTCACGTGACGGGTGACCCGCGGCTGTCCGCCAGGTGCGGCCCCGGCTGCGCGAACGACTGGCAGGCCGTGGCGACCGGCAACTTCGGCTGACGCCGACACCGACGCCGACACCGACGCCGACGGGTCCGGCGCTCCCGGGGGAGCGCCGGACCCGCACCGACCTCACCCCGAAGCGGTCAGCTGCGCGATCACCGCGTCCACCGTGTTCCCGCCCAGCAACGCGCGCGTGGGCAGCCGCACCCCGGTCTCGGCGCGGACCCGGGCGATCAGCTTGGCCGCCAGCACCGAGTCCATGCCCAGGTCGGGCAGGCGCCTGGTGCGGTCGACGTGGTCGGCACCCAGCAGCGCGCGCACCTGCTCGACGAACCACTCGTCCAGCGCCGCGGGCCGCTCCGGGGCGACCTCGCCCGGCACGCCGCGCAGCTCGCCGACCACCGCGCCGTCCGCCGCCAGCAACCGCACCACGTCGCCGTCGGCGCGCTTCCACACCCGGTCGGGCAGGGGCGCCGCCAGGGCCACGGAACCGAGCGCCGGCTCCGCCAACGCGTCCACCAGCGGCACGGCGTCCCCGTCGGGCGTACCCCGCCCGGTCAACGCACAGGCCGCCCCGTGACCGCTGAGCACGGTCGTCCACGTCGACAGGCCGTCCTCGCCCGCCTCCTCCGACCGCACGGTGAACCGCCACCCGCCGCCGTCCGCGTGCAGCACGACCCGCAGCGGGCTGCCGGGGGTCGCGGTGCCGTGGTGGTGCAGCCCGGTCAGCTCGGCGCCACCGCCGGTCACGCGCGTGACCGCGGTCAACGCCACCTCCAGGCACACCGCGACGAGCCGCCCGGCCTCCGGCGCCCTCCGGCGCGGGTCGAACGTCCGCACGTCGTCGGTCGGCACGGCCGCGGCCGGCCGGGTGGGCACCCAGTGCCGCCTGCCCTGCCACGGGTACAGCGGCAGGTCGGTGAACGAGCCGGGCGGCTGCACGGCGTCCCACCGGACCTCGTGGCCCCGCGCGTACGCCTCGCCGAGCCCGGCCAGCACCGTGCCCAGCACCGGCTCCTCCCGCACGGCCGAGGTGATCGCGACGCCGTCCACGCCGGCTTCCCGGGCGCGGTCGGCCAGCACCGGCCCGAGCACCGGGTGCGGGCTGATCTCCACGAACGTCACCGGCCCGCCCCCGGCGAGCACGGCCGCCACCGCCGGGCCGAACCGCACCTGCTCGCGCAGGTTGCGCACCCAGTACCCGCCGTCCAGCTCGGGACCGCGCACCCGCTCGCCGGTGACCGTGGAGCGCATCGGTACCAGGGCGTGCCGGGGCTCGACGTCCGCCAGCGCCCCGGCCAGCTCGGCGCGGATCGGGTCGATGTGCGGCGAGTGGGAGGCGTACTCGACGTCGACGTACCGGCAGAACACGCCCGCCTCGCGCAACGGCGCCACGACCTGCTCCAGCGCCGTCGGCTCACCGGCCAGCACCACCGAGTCCGGTCCGTTCACCACCGCGACCGCGACCTCGTCCGCGTGGTCGCCGACGGCGCGCAGCGCCTCCTCCTCGCCGATGCCGAGCGCCGCCATCGCGCCCCGGCCGGGCAGGCGGGCGATCAGCTCGCCGCGCCGGCACGCGATCGCCGCGCCGTCCCGCAGGGTCAGCACGCCCGCCGTGCACGCCGCCGCGATCTCGCCCATGCTGTGCCCGATCACGACCTCCGGCTCCAGCCCCCACTCCCGCCACGTGGCCGCGAGCGCCACCTGGAACGCCCACAGCGCGGGTTGCAGCTCCGCCGGCCCCGCCAGCGAGTCCAGCCGGTCGGGCAGCCACCAGCCCGCCTCGGCCCGGATCGCCTCCGCGCACGCGGTGAACTCCCGGCGGAACGCGGGCTCCACCTCGTACAGGTCGCGGCCCATGCCCTTCCACTGCGAGCCCTGTCCGGAGTAGACGAACACCACCCGGGGCGGGCGCGCCGGCACGGCGGGGGCACGCGCGGCGGCGCGCAGGCCCGCCGCGACCTCGGCGGCGTCCGCGCCGGACACCGCGATCCGGTGGGCGTGGTGGCTGCGGCGGGTCGCCGCGGTGAACGCGACGTCCACCAGGCCCTCGTCGCCGGCGCGCTCCACCACGTCCGCGTACGCGGCGGCCAACGCCCGCGCGGCGGCCTCGTCGCGCGCCGACACGGGGACCAGGTGCGCCTCGCGCCGCGGCCGCTCCCGCTCGCGCGGCCAGGGCGCGGGCGCGGCGCGCAGCACCAGGTGCACGTTGGTCGCCGACAGGCCGAACGAGCTGACCCCGGCCACGGCGGGCCGCCCGGTGGCCGGCCACGGCCGCGCGCCGGTCACCAGCTCCAGCGCCGACCCGGCCAGCACGGGGTGCGGGTCGAGCACCCGCAGCGTGGCGGGCAGGACGCCCCGGTGCAGCGCCAGCGCCGTCTTCGCCAGCCCCGCCAGCCCGGCCGCCGCCTCGATGTGGCCGATGTTCGACTTCACCGAGCCGACCAGGCACGGCCGCTCGCGCGGCACCGAGCCGAAGACCCGGCCCAGCGCGGTCAGCTCCACCTCGTCGCCGACCGGCGTGCCCGCGCCGTGCGCCTCCACGTAGTCGACCTCGGCGGCGGACACCCCGGCGTCCGCGTGCGCGGCGCGCAGCATCGCCGCCTGCCCGTCGACGCTCGGCGTGATCAGCGTGTCGCTGCCGCGGCCGTTGTTGTTCACCGCGCCACCGAGGATGGTGGCGTACACGCGGTCGCCGTCGCGCAGCGCCGCGCCCAGCGGCTTGAGCACCACGGCCACCGCGCCCTCGCTGCGCACGTACCCGTCGGAGCCCGCGTCGCCGAACCGCCTGCGCCCGTCCCGCGACAGGATGCCCGCCTCGGAGAGCGGGAAGTAGAAGTCGGGCGCCAGCAGCAGGTTCACGCCGGCCACGATCGCCGCCTCCGCGTGCCCGGACCACAGGTCGCGGCACGCCAGGTGCACGGCCAGCAGCGACGTCGAGCACGTCGCCTCGACGCCCAGGCTCGGCCCGCGCAGGTCGAGCAGGTGCGACAGCCTGCCCGCCGGCATGCCCCACGCCCCGTTGCCCGCCACCGCGTGCATGTCCGACAGGCCCGCGGCGCGGACCACGTCCCAGTAGTCGGCGTTCAGGCACGCGGTGTAGACGCCGGTCGCGCTGCCGGCCAGCCCCTCGGCGGTGAGGCCGGCGTCCTCGACGGCCTCCCACACGGTCTGGGCCATCAGGCGGTGCTGCGGGTCGATCCGCGCGGCCTCGTGGCCGGAGATGCCGAAGAACCCGGCGTCGAACAGGTCCACGTCGGCCAGGAACCCGCCCAGGCGGGTCGAGATCCGGCCCGGCCCGGGTTCGGGGTCGTGGTAGCGGTCGACGTCGAAGCGGTCGGCCGGTATCTCGCCGACGGCGTCGGTCCCGGTCTCCAGGAGATCCCACAGCTGTCGAGGACCGTGCGCCCCCGGCAGTCGGCAGCCGATGCCGACGACGGCGACCGGTTCCCGGACTTCCCCCTCCTCGCGCATGTCCCTCCTCAGCCCGCGGAGGCACGTGATGGCACGCGGCGGGTGCGCTGCCCCCGGTTCCTGCGGTCCTCTTCAGACTTGAGCGGGGCGGGTGCGGCGACAACCCCGACTTGACGGAGTGCGGAGCCGAGTTCGGTGTTCTTCGTCCGGAAGTGCCCGGATCGTCCCCCTGCGAACGGGGCAGCCGTGCCCGCCTACCGGAGGAACGCGTCGGGTCGCGGGTCGTCGGCGGGCAGGTGCACCACGACCGAGCGCGTGCAGTCGGCGAGGTTCAGCACCGCCAGCTGGGTCACCCGCAGCTGCCCGTCGACGCGCACCTCCCGCAGCCGGGTGCGCTGCCGGGTGACGTAGTGCGACGACCACCACTCGCGGAACTCCGGGCTCGCCTCGTGCATCAGGGCGATCAGCTCCTCGAACCGGGCGTCCCACGCGCGGGCCGCGGCCGCCCGCCGGAACCGGCCGACGACGTCGCGGGTCTCGTCCTCCCAGTTGACGAACCGCTCGCGCGCCTCCGGGGCGGTCAGCATCCACAGCAGCATGTTGCGGCGGGGTTCGGGCAGCGCGCCGAAGTCGGTGTACCACTTGGTCGCCGCGACGTTCCACGCCACCACGTCGCCGTGGACGTCGGCCCCGTACACCGGCAGGTCGTTGTCGCACATCGCGGCGACCACCGAGCGGACGACCGCGTCGTCGGAGGTGTCGCTGCGCGGTTTCTCGTCCGACGGCGGGCTGCCGGTGGCGAGCAGGTACAGGTAGGTGCGCTCGTCACCGCTCAGCCGCAGCACCCTGGCCAGGCTCGCCAGCACCTCGGTGGACGGCCGGATGTCCCGCCCCTGCTCCAGGTACGTGTACCAGGTGGGGCTGAGGCCGGCGAGCACGGCGATCTCCTCGCGGCGCAGCCCGGGCGTGCGGCGGCGCGAGCCGGTGGGCAGGCCGAGGTCGGCGGGACTGGTGCGCTCCCGGCAGCGGCGCAGGAACTGCGCCAACTCCTGCCTGTTCCTCCTCGTTCCCACAAATACCCCCAGGCCCCGGAACGCCGGCTCACCGACTCTAGTGCTTTACCACCACCGACAGCGAATCCCGTCCCTACCTGCTGCCAACCCGCTGGAAAACCGTTTCTGCGCAGGCCCCGAGCGATACCGCGGCCTCCCAGTGACCTGCGTGTGCCCGAAGTTGCGCGGCGGTCCAGGTGGCCTCGGCCAGCCGTCCCGCCAGGACCAGACCGTCCACCAGGCAGGCGGTCAGGTACGGCGCGAGCCACGGCAGTTCGTCGCGCATCCGCTCGGCACCGGTCAACGCCCGGCGCAGCGCGGACACCGCCTGGGTGGGCCGGTTCTCGGCCAGGGCGACGGTCGCGAGCGCCGCCTGCGCGAACACCGCCGCCTGCCGGTCCGGCACCAGGTCCGCCACCACCTGCCGGGCCTCCGCGGTGTCACCGCCCACGGCGAGCAGCCACGCGCGCACCGCGTCCAACCGGGACGCCCACGCGGGGGTGGTGCGGGCGACGTCGTCGAGCAGCGCGCACGCCTTGTCGGTGCCCTCCGGCCCGAACGCCAGCACGAACGCCCGCGTCAGCGCCCGCGCCTCGGACGGCGCCGCCCCGGTCTCGCGCACCTGCGCCAACGCCTCCCGGGCGTTGCCGCGCAGCAGCAGGACCTGCGGCCACACCAGGGACACGGCCGCCTCCTCGCCCGCGAGCAGCGCGAGCCGGCACGCCTGGTCCAGCACGTCCAGCGACAGCTCCCGCCACGCGTCCCGGACGGCTTCCCGAAGCCGTTCCCTGCCGCGCTCGTCGAGTTCCACGCCCTCGTGCGGCACGTCGCCCAGCGACAGCCCGGGGCTCTCGCCCTGGCGCATCGCGGCGCGCAGCGCACCCGCGGTGAGGTAGCGCCGCAGCAGGGCCGGGTTGCCGCCGGTGACCGCGCGCAACGCCTCCGCCGCGGCGGCCGACACCGGGCCGCCGAGCACGTCCGACGCGAGCGACGCCACCTCGTCCACGCCCATCGGCGGCACCTCGACGCGCTGGAAACCCGGTTCGTAGCGCAGGCAGTCCAGCGGGTCGGGGCCCGGGAACCGGTCGGTGCGCAGCGCCAGCACCAGCACCGCGCCCGTCCGGACGTGCAGGTCGCGCAACACCTGCACGGTCGCGTGGTCGGCCAGGTGGGCGTCGTCCAGCAGCACCACGGGACGGCGGCCGTCGGCGTGGCGCTCCAGCGCCTCGACCACCACGCCCAGCCCGCCCGCCCGGGGGACGGGCACGTCCGGGGGCAGGTGCTCGCGCAGCGTCGCCAGGCGCCCCGGCGTACCGCGCAGCGGGATGAGGGCGTCGGTCCGCTCGTCCACCAGCCCCGCGGCCAGCTCCAGCACCGTCGACCGGCCGATCCCCGTCTCGCCGGTGAACACCAGCGGCCCGGGGCGCGGCGCGGCGAGCACCGCGGCGACGCGGTCGAGCAGACCGTCGCGCACGACGAAGCGCCAGGACATCGGTTTCTCCTTCCAGCCACGCGATTCCGGCGTGTTCCGCCGGACTCGTCCATCGTGACCCCGGCGTTTTGCCGCTGCATTCAGCTGACAGAGTCCGGTGTTGTCTCCGTCAGCACATCGGTTTTCCGTCAACTGTGCCGCGCGGTGCTTTGTCGGGCCGTTCCACCCCAATGGCGCAACCGGTCACGCTGCGCCACGCAGGGGCGTCCGCATTTGCGCCAGGCTGGTACTCCGAGTTCCCCGATAAACGCTTGCTGTACTGATTTAACCCGACCGCGTGGAATGGCATCCGGGTTGATCGTCTGGTGTTGAGGGAGGGCCTGGTCCGGTGGAGCTGGCATCGGGTGTGGACGCGGTGCTGCGGGTGCTGGGCGCCGTCGTGCTGGCCGTCGTGTCGTTCACGGCGGTGCGGTCGGCGCTGGCGACCTCCGCGTCGGCGTGGTCGCACCACGCGGTGCGGTGGGCGGGCACGGCGTTCGGGTGGGTCGGCCGCCGCCTCGACGAGCGCGCGGGAGAACGCGCGATCGGCCTGACCGCGCCGGTCTGCCTGCTGGCGGTGCTGCTGGTGTGGCTCGGGGCCTGGCAGGTGGGCGTCGTGCTCGTGGCGGCGCCCGCCGGGGTCGCGGACGGCGGTCGGACGGCGCTGGTGGTGCTGTTCGGCGCGCTCGTCGTGCGCACCGGCCAGGCGCACACCGCGCGGGAGCGGCGCTGCGGCGAGTTCGGCGACGGCCGCGGCGCCGAGGAGCTGCTGGCCGGGTTCCTCGGCACGGGCGGCCGGGAGGGCCTGGACCGGGCCCTGTCCGACTGGTCGGCGTGGCTCGCCGAGCTGCACTGGGCGCACCGCGCGTGGCCCACCCTGCTCTACACCCGGTCCTCGGGGACGCGGTGCTGGCTGGAGACGGTCGTCACCATGCTGGACGTCGCGGCGCTCGCCGAGGCCATCGCGCCCGACTGGACGCCGCCGCACACCGCGGTCGTCCTGGTCAACGGCACCGACTGCATCGGTCGGGCGCTCGTCGCCACGGGCACCGCGGCACCCCGCAGCACCATCAGCCTGCACGGCCGCGAGGACCGCGCGTTCGACGACACGGTGAGCCTGCTGGCCGCGGCGGGGCTGCCCGTCGAGCGGGACCCCGTCGACGCGTGGACCGAGTTCCAGGCCCGGCGCACGGGGTATGCGCCCGCCGCGTCGGCGCTGGCCGTGAGACTCCTATACACCAGATTCGAGGAACGCCGCTAAGACGGATTCCCGAAGGTTTTCGCGGAGCCCCGGGGAGGTAACCGAGAAATTTCCGCACATCCGGCAGGACCAGAAGAAACGACATTGGGGGATCGTAGGTCCGATGGCTTTACACGATCGCAACTTCCATGCCGTGCGGCCCGGTGAGGTCGACACGTTGACGCAGTTCTGCCACGAATTACTCGACACCCTGCCCCGCTCGGACCAGCGTCGCTGGGGCGAGATCTACGTTCGCGGGTTGGTCTCGCTCCCCGGCCGCAAGTCGATCCGCCGGGTGGCGGAGGCGATGGCCGGCTGGCGGGCGGAGCAGGGACTCCAGCAGTTCGTCAACCAGAGCACCTGGCAGTGGGCGCCGATCCGCCGCAACCTGGCCCGGCACCTCGCCACCCTGTACCGACCGCACGCCTGGGCGGTCGGCGAGGCGGTGTTCACCAAGAACGGGTCCAGCTCGGTCGGCGTCGCGCGGCAGTTCGCGCCGTCGGCGGGCAAGCTGCTGAACTGCCAGCTCGGGCTCGCGATGTTCCTCGTCGGCGAGGGCGAGGCGGCGCCGGTCGACTGGCGGCTGCTGCTGCCCCACTCCTGGGACTCCGACGCCGACCTGCGCGCGAAGGCGCACGTGCCCGAGGGCGAGCGCCGCCGGGAGCGGTGGGAGGCCGTGCTGTCGATGGTCGACGAGCTGGCCGGCGACTGGGGGCTGCCCCCGCAGCCGGTCGTGGTCGACGGGCGGCACATGATGCAGGTCGAGCAGCTGCTGACGGGCCTGGAGGAGCGGCGGATGCGCTACCTCGTCCAGGTGCCCTACGAGTCGGCCGTGTCGCTGGTCGGCGAGCGCTCGCCGGGCGCGTTCCGCGGCGTGAGCCGGCCCGGGGCGGTGATGAACCTGTGGGCCGTGGAGAACGGCAGGCAGCAGGCTTCGCGGTACGTGGTGGAGTCGGTGCCGACCCGGCCGGGCACCTCGCCGAGCGGGCCGCGCCGGGCGCGCCGCCTGCTGACCCGGTGGCTGCCCGGCGAGCCCTACCCGGTGCAGGTGTGGCTCACCAACGTGCACGCGGCCATGCCCGACCTGATCCGGCTCACCCGGGCCGGGGTCGAGGTCGAGCGCGAGACGAGCAGGCTCTACGAGGACGTGGGGCTGGGCCACTTCGAGGGCCGCTCGTTCCGCGGCTGGCACCACCACGTCACGCTCACCTCGCTGGCGCACGCCTACCTGCTGGGGAGGCGGCGGGCGGAGCAGGAGCGGGACCTCCGCCGGCGGCCCTTCGCGTAGCCCGCGGGGCGACCCCCGGTGCCCTGACGCGGCAGGTGCCCGGTGGTGCGGCAGGTGCCGGGTGGTGTGGAGGTCTCGCGGCCCGGTGCCCCTGGTGCGGCAGGTGCCCGGTGGTGCGGACCGGTCCCGTTACCCGGTGCGTGACGTTCGACGTTCGACGTTCGGCGGTGCGGCGGCAGCGTGGCCGACCGCGCCGCCGTCGACCCGCTCTCCCGCCGTCCCGGCGCCGCGGGGGAGACCGGCGCTACCCGGTCCCCCCGACGCCGGGCCGGTGGCGGGCGCCCGACTCCGCCAGCTCGGCCAGCAGGGTCAGCGCGGCGGCGGAGGAGGAGCCCGGCGCGGCGGTGAAGACCACCAGCCGCTGGCCCTCGTCCTCGGGCAGCGCCATCAGCTCGTCGGTCAGGGTCAGCTCGCCGACGACCGGGTGCCGGAAGCGGCGGTCGTGGAAGGCGCACCTCCGCACCGGGTGCGCCGACCACAGCGCCCGGAACTCGGGGCTCTTGAGCGACAGCTCGCCCACCAGCTCGGCCAGCCGCGGGTCGTCCGGGTAGCGGCCCGCCATCAGCCGCAGGTCGGCCACGGTGTCCCGGGCCTTCTCCGACCAGTCGCGGAACAGCTCCCGCACGTGCGGGTCCAGGAAGAACAGCCGGGGCCAGTTCGGGCGGTCGGCCGCCCGGTCCGGCGCCCCGAACGGCAGGTGCCCGGCGAGCAGCGCGTGCGCCAGGCGGTTCCACACCAGCACGTCCCCGAACACGCCCAGCACCAGCGCGGGCATGTGCCCCAGCGAGTGCACCACCGACCGCACGGTCTCCCGCAGCCGGTCGGGGCGCGCGCGGGCGGGCTTGACCGGGCCGGACCGGATCAGGCCGCGCAGGTGGGCGTGCTCGTCCGGGGTCAGCCGCAGCGCCCGGGCCAGCGAGTTCAGCACCGAGTCCGAGGTGTTGACCGGGTGCCCCTGCTCCAGCCGCACGTAGTAGCCGACGCTGATGCCGGCCAGCTGGGCGAGCTCCTCGCGGCGCAGACCGGGCACGCGGCGGCGGCCGTAGCGCGGTACGCCCGCGTCCTCGGGGCTGATCCGCGCCCTCCTCGACCGGAGGAACTCGCCGAGTTCCGATCGCTGATCCATGGGACCAGGATGCCTCGGGCACCCCTGGCGAACCTGCACCTGCCAGGAATACCCAAAACAGGTCTACGTTCGGCAGGTGGCTGGGTGGCCCCACCCGGGGCTGGAACAGTTGTGGCCATGGGGAAAACCATGCGAGCGGTGGTCGCCCGGCAGTACGGCGGCCCGGAGGTGCTGGAGCTGGCGGACGTGCCGCGCCCGGGGTGCGCGCCGGGTGAGGTGCTGGTGCGGGTGCTGGCGGCCGGGGTGAACCCGGTGGACGCGGAGTGCCGCGGCGGCAAGGCCGAGGAGTGGTTCGGCGCCGGCCCGCACACGTGGGGCTGGGACGTCTCCGGCGTGGTCGTCGAGGTGGGCGAGGGGGTGGCGGACCTGCGGCCCGGTGACGAGGTCTACGGCATGCCCCGGTTCCCGGCGCTCGCCGGGGCCTACGCGGAGTTCGTCAGCGCGCCCGCGGCGGAGCTGGCGGCCAAGCCGGCGGGGTTGCGGCACGTGGACGCGGCGGCGCTGCCGCTGAGCGGGCTGACCGCGTTGCAGACCCTCGACCGCCTCGGCGTCGGCGCCGGGGACCGGCTGCTGGTCAACGGCGCGGCGGGCGGTGTCGGGCACCTGGCCGTGCAGCTGGCCAAGGCGCGCGGCGCGTCCGTGGTGGCCGTGGCGCGCGAGGCCAACCACGACTTCCTCCGCGGGCTCGGCGCGGACGAGGTGGTGGACTACACGACGACCGACGTGGCGACCGCCGTCGGCGAGGTCGACGCGGTGCTGGACTGCGTCGGCCGGGACGGGCTGGTCGAGCTGGTGCGGCCCGGTGGCGCGCACGCGCGGGTGCCCGACGCCGCGACCGGTCCCACGGCGCTGGAGGAGGCGGCCGCGCGGCGGGGCGTGCGCGTGGTGCGGCACGTCGTCGCGCCGGACGGCGCCGGGCTGGTCACCCTGGCCGGGCACGTCGACCGGGGCGAGCTGACCGTGGACGTGGGCTCGGTCCTGCCGCTGCACGAGGTCGCGGCGGCGCACAAGCTGGTGGACGAGGGGATCAGCCGCGGCAAGCTGGTCCTCATGCCGCTGGACTGAGCACGGGTGCGGGTGCCCGGCGCGGCCGGGCACCCGCACCGCACGGGTCGGTCGTGCCGCTCACAGGTCGATGTTCGCCATCGCGTCGGCGTGGTAGCGGGCGCCCGCCACCGCCTCGGCGGGCACGGCCGCCTCGATCGCGGCCACCTGCGCGGCGTCCAGGGCGATGTCGCGCGCGGCGGCGTTCTCCTCCAGGTACCGGCGGCGCTTCGTGCCGGGGATCGGCACGACGTCGGACCCCTGGTGGTGCAGCCACGCCAGCGCGAGCTGCCCGGCCGTGTGGCCCCAGGCCCGGGCCAGCTCCTCCAGGCCGCGCACCAGCTCCAGGTTGTGGTCGATGTTGCGGCGGTCCAGCCGGGGCTGGCCGGTCGCCCGGAAGTCGTCCGGCGCGAAGTCGCCGGCGGCCCGGTAGCGCCCGGTGAGGAAGCCGCGGCCCAGCGGGGAGTACGGCACCACGCCGACGCCCAGCTCGCGGCACGTCGGCACGACCTCGCGCTCGATCTCCCGCGACCACAGCGACCACTCGGTCTGCACCGCCGCGATCGGGTGCACGGCGTGCGCGCGGCGCAGGGTGCGCGCGCTGACCTCGGACAGGCCGAGGTGCCGCACCTTGCCCGCCGCCACCAGCTCGGCCATCGCGCCGACGGTCTCCTCGACGGGGGTGTCCAGGGCGACGCGGTGCTGGTAGTAGAGGTCGATGTGGTCGACCCCGAGCCGCCGCAGCGACGCGTCGCACGCGCGTCGGACGTAGGGCGCGTCGCCGCGGATGCGGTTCTCCTCCGGGTCGGCGGCGAACTTCGTGGCCAGCACGACCTCGTCGCGCCTGCCCCGGATCGCCCGGCCCACCAGCTCCTCGTTGAGGTACGGGCCGTAGACGTCGGCCGTGTCGAGGAAGGTCACGCCCAGGTCCAGCGCGCGGTGGATGGTCGCCACCGACTCCACGTCGTCGCGCGAGCCGTAGAACGCGCTCATGCCCATGCAGCCCAGGCCCTGCGCGCTCACCCGCAGAGCACCCAGTTCAGCCATCGGGCTCACGCCCCGGGGTGCAGCGACGGGCGGGGCGAGGGCACCGCGGGGGGCCGGGCACCGGAGGTGACCAGGTCCGCCAGCAGGCTCAGCGCGGCCTCCGACGGCGAACCGGGCTCGGCGTGGAACAGCGCCAGCCGCTGGCCGTCGTCGTCGGGCAGCACCAGCAGCTCGTTGGCCAGGGTCAGCGGGCCCACCAGCGGGTGGTGGAACTCGCGCGCGCTGTAGGCGCACGCCTTGACCGCGTGGTTGTTCCACAGCGCGGTGAACTCCGGGCTCTTCATGCTCAGCTCGCCGACCAGCTCGGCCAGGCGCGCGTCGTCCTGGTAGCGCCCGGCGACCAGGCGCAGGTCGTCCACGGTGTCGCGGCACTTGCGCTTCCAGTCGGGGTACAGCTCGCGCACGTGCGGGTCGAGGAACACCATCCGGGTGATGTTCGGCCGGTCCGCGGGCCGGTTCGGCGCGTCGAAGTCCAGGTGCCCGGCCAGCAGCCCGTGCGCGAGCCGGTTCCACGCCAGCACGTCGGTCGACCGGCCGATCACCAGGGCCGGCACCTTCGCCGCGGTGAACGACTCCACCATCAGCGCGATCGAGGGCCGCAGCCGCTCCGGCCGGCGCACCCGGGGCCGGTCGCGGCGCGAACCGCGGGCCAGCCGGTGCAGGTGGGCGTGCGCGTCCTCGTCGAGCTGGAGCACGCGGGCGACGGCGTCGAGCACCGCGTCGGACGCCCGGTCGGTGAGGCCCTGCTCCAGCCGCGTGTAGTAGGCGACGCTCACGCCCGCGAGCTGCGCCACCTCCTCGCGGCGCAGCCCCGCGACCCGCCGGCGGCCGTGGTTGACCAGCCCGAGCTGTTCGGGGCGCAGCTGCGCGCGTCGGGAACGAAGGAACTCGCCCAGGTCGTTGAGCCTCTTCATCCGGCCATTGTCGCGCGGTTCGCGGCCGCGCGGCTAACACTGGCAGTGCTAGGAACCGGGTTCCTACCCTGAAAGTTCCTACATCGAACCGAGGTCTGGGTACACCTCCGCGCGCCGGTCACGATCATTCCTGAAGCGAAACAGTTCAGGGAGGCATGGCCAATCATGACCAGGAAAACCGGCTCCGGGGCCGCGCCGGGTGAAGCGACGGCCGGCCTGGGCCTGCGCGGCTGGCTCACGCTGATCACCCTCTGCATGGCGCAGTTCATGATCGCGCTCGACTTCTCGATCGTCACGGTCGCCCTGCCCGCCATCGACCGCGGCCTGGGCTTCGGCGGCGCGGCGGACCTCCAGTGGGTGATGACGGCGTTCATCCTGCCCACGGCGGGTTTCCTGCTGCTGTTCGGACGCGTGTCCGACCTGGTGGGCAGGCGACCGCTGTTCATCCTCGGCCTGGGGATCGTGACGGTGTTCTCGCTCGTCGCGGGCCTGGCCACGGCGCCGTGGGTGCTCATCGCGGCCCGCGCCGGGCAGGGCGTGGGCTCGGCGATGGTCGGCGCCACGGCGCTGGCGCTGCTGACCGCGTCGTTCCCGGAGGGGCCGCGGCGCGACAAGGCGCTGGGCGTCAGCGGCGCGCTGCTGTCGCTCGGGTTCGTCGTGGGCACCATCGCGGGCGGCGTCATCACCAGCGGCCTGAGCTGGCGGTGGACCATGCTGATCCTGGTGATCATGGGCGTGGTCGTGCTGGCCGGCGCGGTGGCGCTGCTGGACAAGGACGAGGAGCGCAGCCCGGCGCGGCTGGACGTGCCCGGCGCGCTGCTGGCCACCACCGGCCTGCTGGCGCTGGTCTACGGCATCTCCACGGTCGGCGAATCGGGCTGGACCTCCCCGGCGGCGCTGGTGCCGCTGATCGCCGCGGTGGTGCTGCTGGCCGGGTTCCTGGTGGTGGAGGGCAGGCAGGAGGCGCCGCTGGCGCCGCTGTCGATCCTGCGCAGGCGCACGGTGAAGTGGGGCGGCCTGACCGGGTTCATCACGTTCGGCATGTGCGGTGGCTCGACCGTGCTGCTCAGCCTCTACATGCAGGAGGTGCTGCACTGGAGCCCGCTGGCCACCGGCCTCGGGTTCATCGTCGAGGGCGTCGCGGCGATGGTCTCGGGCAGCCTGGCCGCGCGGTTCATCAGCGGCCTGGGCACCCCGGCCGTGCTGGTCCTCGGCCTGGTGGTGCAGGGCCTGGGCACGGCGGCGATGCTGCTGCTGCCGCAGGACGGCGACCTGGTGCTGCTGCTGGTCACCAGCGCCGCGCTCGGCTTCGGCCACGTGCTCGCCGTGGTGGCGTTCATCGGCACCATGACCTCCGGCGTGCCCACCGAGCACACCGGCCTGGCCAGCGGCCTGGCCCAGACCGCCCAGCAGGTGGGCAGCGCGGTCGGCGTCGCGGTGCTCGCCGCGGTGGTGGCCGCGACCACGGTGCCGGACGCCGCCTCGCCGGAGGCCGCCACCCTCGACGGCCTGCGGTCGGCCCTGCTCGTGGCGGCCGCGGTGACCTTCGCGGGCGTGCTCGTCGCCGTGCTGTTCCTGCGCGGTCCGCGGTCCGGCTCGGCGGCCACCCCCGCCGACGGGGCGCGGTCCGGCGACGAGGTCGCCGCGTCCCGACCCCAGGCGGGATGAGGTGACCGAAAGGGGCGGCCCGGGTCCGATCGACCCGGGCCGCCCCTTTTCGCCGCACCTAGCGCGTCACCTCGAAGCTGTCCGAGAAACCCAGCGGGCTGAACCACTCGGTGTAGCGGACGATCTTGCCGTCGGCGTCGAAGTCGAACAGGCCGATGCTGTCGTTCTCGTACTCGCCACCCGCCAGCAGCTGGCCCACCGGGTGCCACCGGGCGAACACGCGGTCGGCGCCGTGGACGGCGTGGATGTCCACGTTGGTGAACACCATCGACGAGTACGACTCGTGGATCTCGCGGTACAGCCGGCCCAGTTCGGCCTTTCCGCGCACCTCGGGCGGCAGCACGTTGTCGTGGTAGGGGATGAACTGCACGCCGTCGTCGGCCCACAGGTCGAGCCAGCCGTCGAAGTCCTTCCGGCTCAGCAGCTCGAAGTACCGGCGCATGGTGGCGACATTGCGCTCCGAGTTCACGACCGCGCTCCTTCCGCGGCGAACGCCTGCGCCACGTACACCGGGTGGAAGTACTCGGTGAACATCGCGATGCGCCCGTCGGCGTCGAATTCGAACAAACCCACGTTCTCGTTGGCGTACGCGCGGCCGTCGGTCATCCGGCCGCGCGGGCGCCACAGGGCGAGGACCTTGTCCGGGTCGTCCAGCGGCAGGATCTCCACGTCGTCGAACGCCAGCTCCGCGTAGTCCTCCGCCATGCCCCGGTACAGGTCCCACACCTGGTCACGGCCCTCGACGCGGTCCGGGACACCGCCCGCCGCGAACGGCATCACCTGCACGCAGCCCTCCGCCCACAGCTCGATCCACGAGTCGACGTCGAGCGCGGCGAGGCGCTCGAAATACGTTTCCAGGGTCGCGGCGTTGCGCGCCCGGCGGTCGTCGCCGGACAACTCGCTACTCATTTCGCGCACCTTTCTGAAGAGGTCGCACAAGAGGTGCGTCGAATGTAGCGCCCCGGCCCGGCGAACTGGGAGGAACGGGTGACCCGGGTTCCCGTACTCCGTCAAGTCGGCGCTGCTCCTGGTTTTCCGGGCCGGTGTGTTCAGTCGTCCTTGTCGCCGTTCCGGGCGGCCTCCGACACTGGTTCGGCGAGCACCCGCCCGCTTTTCGCCAGGGCGGGCCCGACAATTCCCACCGGGGAGAGGACCCATGAGCAGGAACCCGGGCAAGCGCGGCTTGCCGAGCAGCACCGACGTCCTGGTCGTCGGCGGCGGGCCGACCGGTCTCGCCCTGTCGCTGGCGCTGACCCGGCTGGGGGTCGACCACGTCGTGGTCGAGCGGCAGCTCGGGCCGTCGCCCAACTCGCGGGCCGCCGCCCTGCACGCCAGGACCCTGGAGTCGCTGTCCGCCGTCGGCGTCGCCGACGAGCTGGTGGCCGCCGGGCGCCCGGGGCGGTCGTTCGCCGCCCGCGACGGCGACCGCGTCCTGCTGGAGACCCCGTTCAACGAGCTGGACACGCCCTACCCGTTCGTGCTGGCCATCCCGCAGGAGACCACCGAGCGGATTTTGGACGCCAGGCTGGCCGAGGTCGGCGGCCACGTGCACCGCGGCTGGACCGTGGTGGACGTCAAGGAGCAGTACCCCGGCGCGATGGCCATGGTCACCGACGACGACACGGGCGAGATCCGGGCCATCCGCGCCCGCTACGTCGTCGGCTGCGACGGCCTGCACAGCGTGGTGCGGCAGCGCGCCGGCATCGCCTTCGAGGGCCACGACCGGCCGCACAACTTCGCCCTGATCGAGTTCGTCATGGAGTGGGCCGGCCCGGAGGGGGAGATCAGCTTCTTCTTCTCGCCCGCCGGCCTCGCCGCGATCTCCCACCTGCCCGGCCGGCTGTACCGGATGGTGGCGCTGGTCGAGGACGACACGCCGGTGCCGGACCTGGCCGACGTGCAGGAGATGCTGGACGCGCGCGGGCCCGCCGCGGCCGGCGCGAAGGTCGAGTCGCTGGAGATGGTGTCGATCTGGCGGGTGCGGCACCGGCTGGCCGAGGCGTTCGGCAAGGGGCCGTTCTTCCTCGTCGGCGACGCCGCCCACGTGCACAGCCCGGTCGGCGCGCAGGGCCTGAACACGGGCATCCAGGACGCGTTCAACCTCGCCTGGAAGCTCGCCGCCGTGCTCGACGGCACCGCCGGCCCCGCGCTGCTCGACACCTACGACGGCGAGCGGCGGCCGATGGCGCAGGGCCTGCTGGCGTTCACCGCCCAGCTGCACGACGTCTCGACGATGAGCAACCCCGACAGCATCCACCTGCGCAACCGGATGCTCGGCGTGCTGGGCGAGCTGCCCGAGTTCTCCGGCTGGCTCGCCCGGCGCCTGGCCCAGCTCGCCATCACCTACGGCGGCGGCGACGGCGGACCGTCGCCCGCGGTCGGCGACCGCATGCCGCCGCGGCCCGGCATGGCCGACGGCATCGGCTGGTCGGTCGTGCTGCCCTCCGAGGCGGGTGCCGCGGCCGTCAAGGAGGCCGCGGAGCGCGGCCGCACGCCGGTCGCGGTGGCCGTCGACCCCGAGCTGCCGCACGCCGTGCTGGTCCGCCCGGACGGGCACGTCGCGCTGACCGCGCCCGCCGACGAGGCCGCCGACCTGCCCGGGCGCCTCACCGCCTGGCTGAACCGCTGAACAACCCTGGAGGACCCATGAGCCCCGTCTCCATCCGCCCGCCCGGCGCCGCGACCCTCATGCACGTCGCGATCTTCTGCCCGGACGTGGACGAGTCGATCCGCTTCTACCGCGAGGCCCTGGGCTTCTCGCGCACCTACGAGTGGACCAAGACCTACACCGAGACCGGCAAGACCGTCTACAGCGGCCGCGGCGTCTACATCGAGCTGGAGGGCCAGACCTACCTGGAGCTGTTCCCCGGCGGCGAGCCCGGCCGCGACTCCTCGGCCGGGCCGGTGCACCACATCGGACTGGCCATCTCCGATGTGGACGGAGCCTACGAGCGGTGCCTGGCCGAGGGCGCGCGGCCGTTCGGCTTCGACGACTGGTCGGGCGAGCCCACCACGGTGACCATCAACGGCGACCCGGAGATGCTGGTCCGCGTGGCGTTCGTCCGCGGCCCCGCCGGCGAGCTGATCGAGCTCTACGAGCAGTACAGCCCCGTCATCGCGACCGAGCGGTAGACCACGTCACACACAGGAGGTCCCATGCGTTACACGGTGCTTGGCCGCAGCGGGCTGCGGGTCTCGGAACTCGCGCTCGGCACGGTCACCTTCGGCGAGGACTGGGGGTGGGGTGCGCCGAAGGACACCAGCGCGCGCATCCTCGACCTCTACGAGGAGGCGGGCGGCAACTTCCTCGACACCGCCGACCACTACACCGGCGGCACGTCCGAGGAGTACCTGGGCGAGATGCTGCGCGGCAGCCGCCGCGACCGGTTCGTCATCGGCACGAAGTTCACCCTCCAGACGGACCTGGGCGACGTGAACTCGGCGGGCAACAGCCGCAAGAACCTCGTCTCGTCCATCGAGGCCAGCCTGCGGCGCCTGCGAACCGACCGCATCGACCTGCTGTGGGTGCACGCCCACGACACGCTGATGCCGGTGCCGGAGCTGATGCGCGCCCTGGACGACCAGGTGCGGCTGGGCAAGGTGCTGCACGTCGGCGCGTCCAACTGGCCCGCGTGGGAGGTGGCGCAGGCCAACACCCTGGCCGAGCTGCGCGGGTGGTCGCCGTTCGTGGGCCTGCAGATCCGGTACAACCTGCTGGAGCGCGCGGCCGAGCGCGACCTGCTGCCGATGGCGCGCCAGTTCGACGTCCCGGTGCTGGCGTGGGGCGCGCTGGCCGAGGGGCGGCTCACCGGCAAGTACCTCAACGGCGGTGGGCAGGGCCGGCTGACCGTGCAGCCGCGCGAGCACAGCATGGCGGGCGGCGACGACCTCGTGGTCGAGGTCGGCAAGGTCGCGGCCGAGGGCGGTTGGACGCCCGCCCAGGTCGCGCTGGCCTGGGTGCGGACCCGGCCGGGCGTGGTGATCCCGCTGCTCGGCGCCACCAAGGTCGAGCAGCTGCGCGACAACCTCGGCTGCACCGACGTCGCGCTGACCGACGACCAGGTCGCGCGCCTGGAGCGGGCGGCGGCGTTCGACCTGGGCTACCCGCACGACCTGCTGCGCCAGGACATCACCGTGCGCGACATGTACGGCGTCCAGTGGGAGTCCATCCAGGACCGGCGCACCACCGTGCAGCGGGGTGTCGCCGACACCCGCTACTCGCCCCTGCCCTGGGCCTGAGCCCATCGCGGAGAACGGACCCGTCGCGGCACCGCGGCGGGTCCGTTCGGCTGTCCGCACATTTCAGGAGAATCGCCGACTACACGGAATTCAGCTTACCGCTGGGAGTGCGCGCGGCGGCCGTCGGAAACGTTGTCCGGTGCCCCGCCCGCTGGTTTCATCGGTATGGCAAGCCCGTGCGATGAAAAAGGAGAGCCGGCTGTGGTGGAAACCGCACGCACACGCGAGATCGTGACCAGGCTGTTCGCCGACGTCCAGTCCGGCAACCTCGACGGCGTGCTCGCCGCCCTGGGTGACGACATCGTCTTCGACCTGCCCGGCAACGAGTTCAACACCGTCATCCCCAACCTGCGGACGTGGCGCGGCAAGGACGGCGTGGTCGAGGCGTTCCGGTTGCGCACGCTCGACACCGAAATCCTGGAATTCGAGCAGCGGGACCTGGTGGTCGAGGGCGACCGGGCCTTCGTGCTCAATTACCAGAAAATCGGTCACAAGCACACCGGGATGGCGGTGGAGTTCGAGTTCACCATGCGCATCACGGTCGGCGAGGACGAGCTGATCCACGAGTGGCGCGCGTTCTTCGACTCCGCGCCCGAAATCGCGCTGTTCCGCTCCGACATCGACCAGCGGCTGCTCGCGGCCGTCCGCGCCGGTGACGACGAGCGGGTCGCCACCCTGCTGCGCGACGGCGCCGACCCGAACCGCCGCGAGGCGACCACCGGGCTGACCCCGCTCCAGGTGGCGGCGGGCCTCGGCCGCGCGGGCACCGTCGAGGCGCTGCTGGCCGGCGGCGCCGACGTCCACGGCGTGGACACCCGCGCGGGCTGCACGGCGCTGCACAAGGCGGTGCAGAACGGCGACCTGGCCACCGTGCGCGCGCTGGTCGAGGCGGGCGCGTTCGTCGACGCGGTGGCCCCGACCACCGGCCACACCGCGCTGATGGACGCCCTCTGGTACAAGCACCCGGAGGTCGTGGGCTACCTGCTCGACCAGGGCGCCGGCGTGAACCTGGGCACGCACTACGGCTTCTCCATGAAGGAGCACTTCGAGTTCGAGCTGAACGTCAACTCGCTCGGCAAGGAGAAGCTGCTCGAAGCCGAGAAGCTGCTCAAGGCCCGCGAGGGCGAGGACGAGCGCCGCATCGCCGAGCAGGAGCTGATGGCCGCCACCGCCGCCGGCGACACCGAGCGCGTCCGCCGGCTGCTGGCCGACGGCGCCGAGGTCGACGCCCGCTACCCGGTGCGCAACGGCTTCAACGACCTGCACACCCCGCTGCTCGTGGCCACCCGCGACGGGCACCTGGAGATCGTGCGCGAGCTGCTGGCCGCCGGCGCCGACGTCAACGCCACCGAGCCGACCTTCGGCGCGTGCCCGCTGCACAAGGCCGTCTACAACGGCCACGAGCAGATCACCGCGCTGCTGGTCACCGCGCCCGGCGTGGACCTGGACTTCCAGGGCGCCACCAACGGCTACACGCCGCTGCACGACGCCCTGTGGCACGGCTACGACGAGTGCGCCCGCACCCTGCTCGACGCCGGCGCGCGCACCGACCTGGTCGGCCACGACGGCAAGACGCCGCTCGACGTCGCCCTGGACGTGTTCGACACCGACCACCCGATCATCGAGCGGCTGCGCGCCGCCTGACCACGCCGGGAGCAGACGCCATGCTGTTCTACGTCCAGATGCGCTGGAACCACGAGGGCCGCATCACGCTCGACGAGCTGTGGGAGATCGAGCAGGAGGAGGCGGTCCACGCCAAGGAGACCCTGGACTCGGGCTTCGCCGTGGGCCTGTGGAAGGTGGCCGCGCAGAAGCGGGTCATCGGCATCATCGACGCGCCCAGCGCCGAGGAGCTGGACCGCACCGCGCTGGGCCGGCTGCCGATGCGCGAGTACCTGGAGTTCGAAGAGGTCTGGCCGCTGCGCGACTACCTCGGGTTCGCCGAGGACGTCCTCAAGCGCTACCAGGTCTGAAGCCGAGGGAGGAAACCATGATCCACCAGCTCATCTTCGCCCACCCCAAGCCCGGCATGACCGAGGAGGAGTTCCAGCGCTACTGGCTGGAGGAGCACGCCGTCCGGTACGCGAGCAAGATCCCGCAGATCCGGCGGTACAAGATCGACACCCGCATCGCGCTGCCCGGTGACGGCGCCGAGCCGCTGTGGAGCGGCATCGCCGAGATCTGGCTGCGCCCCGAGGAGCAGATCGAGTCGCTGCAGACGCCGGAGTTCCTGGAGGGCGCGCGGCTGGACGAGCCGAAGTGGGCCGCGTTCTGGCGCACGCTCGTGTTGGACACCGACGCCCACTCGATCGTCGAGCCGCCCCGCACCGAGGGCGTGAAGATCGTGCGGCTGGTCAAGCGCCGCGAGGGCCTGCCGCTGGCCGCGTTCCGCGAGCAGAGCCTGGGCAAGCACGCCGAGCTGGTGGCCGAGGTGCCGGGCCTGCGGGGCTACCTGCAGAACCACGTGGTGGACGGCGCCTACGGCATCGGTGAGGCCACCCTCGACGCGGCCCACCAGCTGTGGTTCGACGACACCGACGCGCTGGCCGCGGCCCTGGCGTCGCCGGAGTTCCAGCGCGCGGAGGAGGAGCTGCGCCCGCTCGTCCAGGAGCGCTACCTGCACGAGATGGTCGTCCGGGAGCACTGGGTGATCGGGCCGGACGCCCGGTAGGCCGTTCCACGCAGTCGTGGTCGAGGAGGAACCAGTCATGCAGCGGATCGCGGTGGAGGACGTCCGCCCGGCGGTCTCGGGGGGTCTGCGGCCCGCGAAGGCGGTCGTGGGCGAGCGCGTGCCGGTGTCGGCGACCGCCTGGCGGGAGGGGCACCAGGCGGTCGCGGCCGAGGTGGTGTGGTCCGGGCCGGGGGACGGTGCGCCGCGGCGGACGCGGATGGCGCCGGGGCCGGACAACCGCTGGGAGGCCACCATCGTCCCCGACCGGCCGGGGGAGTGGGCGTTCCGCGTGGAGGCGTGGAGCGACCCCTGGGCGACGTGGCGGCGGGCGGTGGAGGCGAAGCTCGCGGCGGGCGTGTCGCCCGACGAACTGGACCTCGACCTGGAGGAGGGTGCGCGGCTGCTGGAGCGGGCGGCCGCGCACCCCGGCCCGGCCCGGTCCGGCGGCACCAACGGCAGACCGGTGGGCGGCGCGGTCGGCGGCACCCCCGCCGGCCGCGCCCTCGCCGCCGGCACCCTCCTGGCAGGTGCCCCCGCCGCCGGCGGCGCACCCGCCGGCACCACCGACAACCCGACCGAGGCCCTCGCCGACGACCCGCGCCCCGCGCGGCTGCTCGAAGCCGCCGAGCGGTTGCGGCGCAAGGACCTGCTCCTGGTCGACCGGGTGATCCTGGCCCTGTCCGACCCGGTGCACGAGGGCATGACCACCCACCCGGTGCGCGAGCTGGTCACCCCCGGCCTGCCGCACCGCCTGCTGGTGGAGCGCGAGCGCGCCCTGGTCGGCTCCTGGTACGAGCTGTTCCCCCGCTCCACCGGCGGCCTCGGCCCCGACGGCCGACCCGTGCACGGCACGTTCGCCACCGCCGCCGCGGAGCTGGACCGCGTCGCCGCCCTGGGCTTCGACGTGGTCTACCTCCCGCCGATCCACCCGATCGGCCGCACCAAGCGCAAGGGGCCCAACAACAACCCGGTGAGCGACCCGGGTGACGTCGGCTCCCCGTGGGCCATCGGCTCGCCGGAGGGCGGCCACGACGCCGTCCACCCGGACCTGGGCACCATCGAGGACTTCGACGCCTTCGTGGCCCGCGCCCGCGAGCTGGGCCTGGAGGTGGCGCTCGACCTGGCCCTCCAGTGCTCGCCGGACCACCCGTGGGTGCGCGAGCACCCCGAGTGGTTCACCCACCGGCCCGACGGGTCGATCGCCACGGCCGAGAACCCGCCCAAGCGCTACGAGGACATCTACCCGCTGAACTTCGACAACGACCCGGCGGGCCTGTACGCGGAGGTCCTGCGCGTGGTGCTGCACTGGGTCGACCACGGGGTGCGGATCTTCCGGGTCGACAACCCGCACACCAAGCCGCCGGACTTCTGGGAGTGGCTGATCGCCCGGGTCCACCGCGCCCACCCCGACGTGGTGTTCCTCGCCGAGGCGTTCACCAACCCGGCCCGGCTCTACGGCCTGGCACGGCGCGGGTTCAGCCAGTCCTACACGTACTTCACCTGGCGCACCGGCAAGGCCGAGCTGACCGACTTCGGCCGCGAGCTGGTCGCCCACGCCGACGAGGCCCGGCCGAACCTGTTCGTCAACACCCCGGACATCCTGCCGGAGCACCTGCAGTCCGGGCGGCCGGCGGTGTTCGCGATCCGCGCGGCGCTGGCCGCGACGATGGCGCCGACCTGGGGCGTGTACTCCGGTTACGAGCTCTACGAGCACCAGGCGCTGCGCCCGGGCGGCGAGGAGTACCTGGACTCGGAGAAGTACCAGCTCGTGCACCGCGACTTCGGCGGCGACGGGACGCTGGAGCCGTGGATCGCGCGGCTCAACGAGGTCCGCCGGGCCCACCCGGCGCTGCGGGAGCTGCGCACGCTGCGGTTCCACGACGTCGACAACGACGCGCTGATCGCCTACTCCAAGACCGCGCCCGGCGAGATCGTGCTGGTCGTGGTGACGCTCGACCCCACCGGCCCGCAGGAGGGCACGGTGACGTGGCGGCTCGACGAGCTGGGCCTGCCCGACGGGTTCACCGCGCACGACGAGGTGACCGGGCAGGCGTTCCGCTGGTCCGAGCGCGCCTACGTGCGGCTCGACCCGAACCAGGCGGTGGCGCACATCGCCGCCGTGCCCCAGGAGGTGCGCCCATGACGACGGCCGCGTCCACCGACCCGGTCAGCGCGAGACCGGCCCGCGACGAACCGGAGTGGTTCAAGCGCGCGGTGTTCTACGAGGTGCTGGTCCGCGCGTTCGCCGACTCCGACGGCAACGGCACCGGCGACCTCGACGGCCTCACCGGCAAGCTGGACTACCTCCAGTGGCTGGGGGTGGACTGCCTGTGGCTGCCGCCGTTCTACGCCTCGCCGCTGCGCGACGGCGGCTACGACATCAGCGACTTCCGGCGGGTCCTCCCGGAGTTCGGCACGGTGCAGGACTTCGTGCACCTGCTGGACGAGGCGCACCGGCGGGGCATCCGGGTGATCACCGACCTGGTGCTC
Source organism: Saccharothrix syringae (assembly GCF_009498035.1). Lineage (NCBI taxonomy): Bacteria > Bacillati > Actinomycetota > Actinomycetes > Pseudonocardiales > Pseudonocardiaceae > Saccharothrix > Saccharothrix syringae. The sequence continues at coordinate 6,949,742 of NZ_CP034550.1, read as the reverse complement.
AACCACACGAGTGACGCCCATCCGTGGTTCCAGGAGTCGCGCCGCGACCCGGACGGCCCGTACGGCGACTTCTACGTCTGGAACGACGACGACCAGAAGTACGCCGACGCCCGCATCATCTTCGTCGACACCGAGACCTCCAACTGGACCTACGACCCGGTGCGCGGCCAGTTCTACTGGCACCGGTTCTTCTCCCACCAGCCGGATCTGAACTACGAGAACCCGGCCGTCCAGGAGGCCATGCTCGACGTCCTGCGCTTCTGGCTCGACCTGGGCATCGACGGCTTCCGCCTCGACGCCGTGCCCTACCTGTTCGAGGAAGAGGGCACGAACTGCGAGAACCTGCCGAAGACGCACGAGTTCCTGAAGCGCTGCCGCAAGGTGATCGACGAGGAGTACCACGACCGGGTGCTGCTGGCCGAGGCGAACCAGTGGCCCACCGACGTCGTGGAGTACCTGGGCGACCCGGCCGTGGGCGGCGACGAGTGCCACATGGCCTTCCACTTCCCGCTGATGCCCAGGCTGTTCATGGCCGTGCGGCGGGAGAACCGGTTCCCCATCACCGAGATCCTGGCGCAGACCCCGCCGATCCCGTCGGGCACGCAGTGGGGCATCTTCCTGCGCAACCACGACGAGCTGACCCTCGAAATGGTCACCGACGAAGAACGCGACTACATGTACGCGGAATACGCCAAGGACCCGCGGATGAAGGCCAACATCGGCATCCGCCGCAGGCTCGCCCCCCTGCTGGACAACGACCGCAACCAGCAGGAGCTGTTCACCGCCATGCTGCTCAGCCTCCCCGGCTCACCCGTGCTCTACTACGGCGACGAGATCGGCATGGGCGACAACATCTGGCTCGGCGACCGCGACGGCGTCCGCACCCCCATGCAGTGGACCCCCGACCGCAACGCCGGCTTCTCCGACTGCGACCCGGGGCGCCTCTACCTTCCGGTGATCATGGACTCGATCTACGGCTACCAGTCGCTCAACGTCGAGACCCAGCAGCGCGACACGTCGTCGCTGCTGCACTGGACGCGGCGGATGCTCGCCGTGCGGAAGCGGCACCCGGCGTTCGGGCTGGGCGAGTACCTGGAGATGCCGTCGTCGAACCCGAGCGTGCTGGCGTTCGTGCGGCGGCACGGGGACGACACCGTCCTGTGCGTCTACAACCTGTCCCGCCACCCGCAGGCGGTGTGGCTGGACCTGTCCGACCACGTCGGCGAGGAGCTGGTCGAGCTGACCGGCGGGGAGGGCTTCGGCGTGGTGGAGTCGCCGGACCACGCGCTGACCGTGGTCGGGCACGGGTTCTACTGGCTGTCGCTGGTGAGGCCGTCATGACGCTCTCGGCCTGGGACCGCACGAGGCTCGCGGCGGCGCTGGTGGACTGGCTGCCCCGCCGCCGCTGGTTCGCCGCCAAGGGGCGGCCGGTGGAGCGGGTGGAGGTCGCGCGGGTCGCGGACCTCGGGCACGGCTGCCTGGTCGCGCTCGTCGACGTGCACCTGGTCGGCGAGCCGGGGCCGCACCGCTACCAGCTCCCGCTCGGGCTGCGCGCCGAGCCCGCGCCGGACGCGATCACCGACCTCGGCGGCCTGTGGGCGGTGGACGCCACCGACGTCCCGGACCTGATGGCGCACGTGCTCGCGCTCGTCGCGGCCGGCGCCGAGCGGGACGGCGTCCGGTTCACCGCGGCGGCGCCCGTCGAGCCCGCGGCACCGGCCCGGCGGGTCACCGGGGAGCAGTCGAACACCTCGGTGGTGTTCGGCGACCGGTACATCCTCAAGTTCTTCCGGCGGCTCTTCCCGGGGGAGAACCCGGAGGTCGCGGTGTCGCGGGCGCTCGGCCCGACCCCGACGGTCCCGCGGCTGCACGGCGTGGTGGACGACGGCACGTCGACCCTGGCCGTGGTGCAGGGGTACGCGGCGGGCGCGGTGTCGGGCTGGGACCTGGCCGGCACGCCCGGGTTCACCGGGCGGCTGCGCTCGCTCGGCGAGGCGGTCGCCACCACCCACGCGGCGCTGGCCGACGCGTTCGGCAGCACGCCGCTGACCCGCGCCGACCTGTCCGCGCTGGTGGACGGCATGCTCGACCGGCTGGCCCGGACCGCCGCCGAGGCGCCCGCGCTGGCCCGGCACGCCGACCGGCTCACGCGCCTGCTGGTGGGCGCCTGCCGGGCGGCCCTGCCCGGTTCGCCGCGCCAGCGCGTGCACGGCGACCTGCACCTGGGCCAGGTCCTGGCCGCGGACCGCGGCTGGCTGCTGATCGACTTCGAGGGCGAGCCGGGCGCGCCGATCCCGGAGCGCGCGCGGTGGGACTCGCCGCTGCGCGACGTGGCGGGCGTGCTGCGGTCGCTGGACTACGCGGCCAACCGCACGCCCGACCGGGACTGGGTGCGGGCCGCGGAGCGGGAGTTCCTGGCGGGCTACGCCGAGCGCGCCGGCCGGGCACCGGACCCCGCGCTGCTGCTCGCCCACCAGCTGGACAAGGCGATCTACGAGGTCGGCTACGAGACCCGCAACCGCCCGGACTGGGTGACCGTCCCGCTGCGCGCGATCGAGGGGTTCGTGGCCGCCGCGGAGGAGGCGGGGTGACCGGGATGGCAGTGACCGACCACGTGCCGACCGACCACGTGCTGACCGACCACGACGTGCGGCTCATCGCCGAGGGGAGGCACCGCAGGCTCTGGGAGGTGCTGGGCGCCCGGGTCGAACCGGGGGGCGGTGTGTCGTTCGCCGTGCTCGCCCCGGCGGCCCGCGAGGTCCGGGTGCGCGGCGACTTCAACGGCTGGGACGGCGCCGCGCACGTCATGCGCCGCCGCGACGGCGGGGTGTGGGAGCTGTTCGTCCCGGAGGCGCGGACCGGGCACCGCTACCGCTACGCGGTGCTCGGCGCCGACGGGCGCTGGCGGGAGAAGGCCGACCCGGTGGCCGGGGCGACCCAGTGCCCGCCGGAGAACGCCTCGGTGGTGTTCCGGTCCGAGTACCGCTGGGGTGACGGGGACTTCCGCGCCCGGCGCGACTGGGCGAAGGAGCCGATGAGCGTCTACGAGGTGCACCTCGGCTCCTGGATGCCCGGGAAGGACGGGCGCCGGGCGACCTACCGCGAGCTGGCGCACGAGCTGGGCGACCACGTCGTGGACCTGGGCTTCACGCACGTCCAGCTCATGCCCGTGACCGAGCACCCGTTCGGCGGCTCGTGGGGCTACCAGGTGACCTCCTACTTCGCGCCCACGGCCCGGTTCGGCACCCCGGACGACTTCCGCTACCTTGTGGACCACCTGCACCGCAGGGGGATCGGCGTCCTGCTGGACTTCGTGCCCGCGCACTTCCCGCGCGACGACTGGGCGCTGGCCCGCTTCGACGGCACCCCGCTCTACGAGCACCCCGACCCGCGCCGCGGCGAGCACCCCGACTGGGGCACCCTGGTGTTCGACTTCGGCCGGCCGGCGGTCCGCGACTTCCTGATCTCCTCGGCCCTGTACTGGCTGACCGAGTTCCACCTGGACGGCCTGCGGGTCGACGCGGTGTCCTCCATGCTCTACCTGGACTACTCGCGCGGACCGGGGCAGTGGGAGCCGAACGCGCACGGCGGCAACGAGAACCTGGAGGCCGTGGCGCTGCTGCGGGAGTTGACCGACACCGTGCACCGGGAGGTACCCGGCGCGGTGGTGGTCGCGGAGGAGTCCACGGCCTGGCCGGGCGTCACCGCGCCGGACGGCCTGGGCTTCGACCTCAAGTGGAACCTCGGCTGGATGCACGACGTGCTGGGCTACCTGGGGCACGACCCGCTGCACCGGGCCGCGCACCACGGCGAGCTGGAGTTCCCGCTGGACTACGCGTGGAACGAGCGCTACGTGCTGCCGCTGTCCCACGACGAGGTGGTGCACGGCAAGGGCTCGCTGTGGCAGCGCATGCCCGGTGACGACAAGCAGCGCGCGGCGGGCCTGCGGGCGTTGCTGGCGTACACGTGGGCGCACCCGGGCAAGCAGCTGCTGTTCATGGGCGGCGAGTTCGGCCAGCCACCCGAGTGGGACAGCGACGGCTCGCTGTCCTGGGAGCTGGCCGACAGCCCGCCGCACCAGGGCATCCGCGACCTCGTGCGCAGGCTCAACCACGTCTACCGGCGCACCCCCGCGCTGCACGCCACCGACGACGACCGGGCCGCGTTCGCCTGGCACGCCAGCGATCCCGCGCGGAACGTGGTCGCGTTCCGCCGCACCGGCCCGGACGGCACGCTGCTGTGCGCGGCCAACTTCTCCGGCGTCCCGCAGCGCCTGGACGTCGGCGGTCCCTGGACCACCCTGCTCGACAGCGAGCGCCCCCACCTGGCCGGCGAGCACGTCACCGGCGTGCTCGACCTGCCCGCGTCCACGGTGACCTGGCTGTTCTCCGCCGAGTACACGGAAAATTCCGCAACTCGCTGAATGGCACCGCAGCGGCCGCGATTCCTTGTTCGTGGTCCGCACACCGGTGAAAATTGACCTGTCGGTTCCGAAGCGATCGGCACGAAACCGGGAGAAAATGTGAGCAAGAAAATCCTGTTCATCCTTTCCGAATACGGTTACTGGGGTGAGGAGCTGCTCGGGCCCCTGGTGGCCTGCGACCGCCAGGGGTACACGGCGGTGTTCGCCACCCCGACCGGCAAGCGGCCCGTCGCCCTGCCGCCCAGCCTCGACCCCGGCTACGTCGACCCGCCGCTGGGCCGGTCGGTGACCACGCCGGAGGTCGCGGTCGCGGCCCGGGAGCTGGACGAGTCGTCCCGCCTGGACAACCCGATCAGCCTGGCCGACTGGATCCCCGAGCGCCCCTACGACAGCGCGCCGAACCCGCTGCGCGCCATGGAGGCGTACTACCGGGAGATCGCCACGCTGGCCGAGGACATCGCCGAGTACGACGCGCTGGTCATCGTCGGCGGCTCCGGCCCGATCGTGGACCTGGCCAACAACGGCCGGCTGCACGAGCTGATCCTGGCCTTCATCCGGGCCGACAAGCCGGTGGTCGGCGAGTGCTACGGCGTCGCCGCCCTGGCGTTCGCCCGCGAGTGGGACGACCGCAAGTCGATCATCTGGGGCAAGCACGTCACGGGCCACTGCAAGGAGTACGACTACAAGGACGGCACCGGCTTCGTCGGCGTCGAGTTCAACATGGGCCCGCCGCCGTACCCGCTGGAGTACATCCTGCGCGACGCCACCGGCCCCGACGGCCAGTTCCACGGCAACGTCGGCAAGGAAACCTCGGTGATCGTCGACTTCCCGTTCATCACGGCCCGCTCGACCCCGGACTCCTTCCTCGCCGGCGAAAAGCTGGTGGAGGTCCTGGAGAACGGTCTGCGTCGATTCGGCTGGTAATCGGAAAACACCCGTGGAGGGCAGGTCAATGACCGAACGGCAGGGCAAGCACGCCCTTCTCGAACAACTGCGGGCCGATGGGCTGACGACGATGTTCGGCAACCCCGGCACGGTCGAGCAGGGTCTGCTGGACGTCGTCGAGCAGGACCCCGACTTCGACTACGTGCTGGCGTTGCAGGAGACGGTCGCCATCGGCATCGCGGACGGCTACGCCCGCGCCACGGCCGGGCCCGCCCTCGTGCAGCTGCACACGGGAGTCGGTCTCGGCAACGGGATCGGCATGCTCTACCAGGCCATGCGCGGCCACTCGCCGCTGGTGGTCGTCGCCGGCGAGGCCGGCGTCCGCTACGACGCCATGGACTCGCAGATGGCCGTCGACCTGGTGGCGATGGCCAGGCCGGTGACGAAGTACGCGACCCGGGTCACCCATCCGGACTCGGTGCTGCGCGTGCTGCGCAGGGCGGTGAAGACGGCGATGACCGAGCCCCGCGGCCCGGTGTTCGTCGCGCTGCCCATGGATGTGCTCGACGCGCCCAACACCGAGCCGGTGGCGCCGAGCACCGTCCCCAGCCGCGCGGTCCGGCCCGTCCCCGACGAGCTGGACCGCGCGGTGGCGGCGCTGCGCGGCGCGCGCAACCCCGTCGTGCTGATGGGTGACGGCGTGGCGGTGTCCGGTGCGCAGCGCGAGCTGGCCCGGGTCGCCGAGGCGCTGGGCGCGCCCGTGTGGGGCCTGGACAACTCCGAGCTGAACATGGACAACCGCCACCCGCTCTACCGCGGGCAGCTCGGGCACATGTTCGGCTCGGTGAGCAAGGCGGTCGTCGCGGACGCCGACGCGGTGCTGATCGTGGGCACCTACGTCTTCCCCGAGGTGTTCCCGGAGCTGGCGAGCCCCTTCGCCGAGGACGCCCGGGTCGTGCACGTCGACCTCGACGACTACGAGATCGCCAAGAACTTCCCGGTGGACGTCGCCCTGGTGGCCGACCCGAAGGCCACCCTGGCGGCGCTCGCCGACGCGCTGGGCGCCCCCGCCGAGCCCGCGCCGGTCCCGCCGTGGACGCCGCCCGCGCTCACCGCGGACAGCCCGCTGATCGAGCACTTCAGCGCGGCCCTGGCCGCGCACACCGACGACGACCTGGTGCTGTTCGACGAGGCGCTGACCGCGTCGGCGGGCCTGCTCAGCCACCTGCCGCCGCACGTGCCGGGCAACTACTTCCTCACCCGCGGCGGCTCGCTGGGCATCGGCATCCCCGGCGCCATCGGCGCCAAGATGGCCCGGCCGGACGCCACGGTCGTCGGCGTCACCGGCGACGGCGGCAGCATGTACACCATCCAGGCGCTGTGGACGGCCGCGCGCCACGGCGTCGCCGCGAAGTTCGTCATCTGCAACAACCACCGCTACCAGCTGCTCGACCTCAACATCGAGCAGTACTGGCGGGACGGCGGGGTGCCGTCGCACCGCCACCCGAACGGCTTCGACCTGCGCCCCGACCTGTCCTTCGTGGACCTGGCGAGGGGCATGGGCGTGGAGGCGCTGCGGGTGGACGAGCCGGCGCAGGTGGAGCCCGCGGTGCGCAAGATGCTCGACCACGACGGCCCGTTCCTGATCGACCTGCTGACGGACTAGGGCGGACGCGATGACCACGACGATCCTGCGGGAGGGCGGCGCGCTCGCCGGGCGCACCATCGCCATCCTGATGGAGACCGACTACGTGGAGCCGGAGATCGACTACTACCGGCTCAGGTTCGCCGAGGAGGGCGCGCGGGTCGAGTTCCTGACCCGGCTGTGGGGCCAGGAGAGCATCACGTTCACCGGCCACGAGCACCGGCTCCCCATCACGGTGGACGGCGACCTGGAGCAGGTGGACGACGAGCGGCTGCGCGGCTACGACGCCCTGATCGTGCCGTCGGGCATGGTCTCGGACCGGCTGCGCTACGCCGAGTCGCCGGGCGGCACCGCGCCCGCGGTGGACCTGCTGCGGCGGGCGTTCGCCGAGCCGTCGGTGCTCAAGGGCGTCATCTGCCACGGCCTGTGGCTGGTCGCCCCGATCCCCGAGGTGGTCAAGGGCCGCCCGCTGACCTGCCACAACAACCTCATCGCGGACGCGCGCAACATGGGCGCGCAGTACGTCGACCAGGACGTGGTGGTCAGCGGCGACCTGGTCACCGCGCGCAGCGCCGACCACTGCCACCTGTTCGCGCGGACCGTGATCGACCTGCTGGCCGCCCGCACGGCCGACCGCACCACCCGCTGGTGGCGCTCGTCCGTGCGGCCCACGGGAGGGGTGCGCCATGGCCGCTGACCCGCTGGCCCACGTCCGGATCTCCGACCTGGTCGCCGGGTACGTCACCGAGGCGCACCCCGACCGCGGCCTGGTCGACCTGCGCACCGGTGACGGCCACCCGGTCCGGGTGGGCTTCGAGCACGCCTCCGCCGAGCTGCTGCGCAACCTCGGCGAGCCGTACACCGACCTGACCTCGCGCAAGGCGGAGCTGCTCACGCCCGGGCGGCACGTCCTGGCGCACGGCATCTACTCGCCGACCGGCGACGGGCACGTCTTCGACGCCACCCGGATCGTGTTCCTCGACCGCGAGCCGGGGGAGTACGCGTTCGCGCGGCCCGGCTGGTGGCCGCGCCAGCTCCGCGAGCTGGCCCGGTTCTACCGGGTCGCCCAGTTCGGCACGGGCGAGGTCGACTACGCCGACTACCGCACCATCCTGCGGCTGGGCGGCGACAAGAGCGGCAGGCACGTGCAGGAGACCGACACGATCTCCCGGCTGGTGTACGGGATGGCGTCGGCGTTCCTGCTCACCGGCGAGGACGACTTCCTCGACGTCGCCGAGCGCGGCACCCGCTACCTGCGCGACCACCTGCGGTTCGCCGACCCGGAGAACGACGTCGTGTACTGGTACCACGGCCTCGACGTCGCCGACGGGGTGGAGACCAAGCTGTTCTCCTCGGAGTTCGGCGACGACTTCCGGTCCATCCCGGCCTACGAGCAGATCTACGCCCTGGTCGGCCCGACCCAGACCTACCGGATCACCGGCGACCCCGACGTCCTGGCCGACGTCGACGCCACCGTGCGGCTGTTCCACCGGTTCTTCCGCGACGAGGAGCGCGGCGGGTACTACTCGCACATCGACCCGGTGCACCTGCGGCCCGACCACGAGTCCCTGGGGCCCAACCGGTCCCGCAAGAACTGGAACTCGATCGGCGACCACGCGCCCGCGTACCTGATCAACCTGTTCCTCGCCGCCGGGCGCCGCCAGGACGCCGACATGCTGGAGGAGTGCTTCGACCTGATCGTCGCGCACTTCCCGGACCCGGCGAGCCCGTTCGTGCAGGAGCGGTTCCACGCCGACTGGACGCCGGACCGCGAGTGGGGCTGGCAGCAGGACCGCGCGGTGGTGGGCCACAACCTCAAGATCGCGTGGAACCTGATGCGGATGAACGCCATCCGCCCGAAGGACGCCTACACCAAGCTCGCCCGCGCCATCGGCGAGACCATGCCCGCGGTGGGCGGCGACACCCGGCGCGGCGGCTGGTACGACGTGGTGGAGCGGGCGACCCGGGCGGGCGTGCCCGGCCACCGGCTCACCTGGCACGACCGCAAGGCGTGGTGGCAGCAGGAGCAGGGCGTGCTGGCGTACCTGATCCTGGCCGGCAACACCGGCGAGGACGGGTTCCTGCGGCACGCCCGCGAGTCCGAGGCGTTCTACAACGCCTTCTTCCTCGACCACGACGAGGGCGGCGTGTACTTCAGCGTCCTCGCCGACGGCACGCCGTACCTGCTGGGCACCGAGCGGCTCAAGGGCAGCCACTCGATGTCGATGTACCACGCCGCCGAGCTGTGCTTCCTCGCCGAGGTCTACGAGCGGCTGCTGATCCGCGGCGAGTCGCTGGACCTGTGGTTCCGGCCGCGGCCGGACGGGTTCCCGGGCCGGCTGCTGCGGGTGGCGCCGGACGCGCTGCCGCCGGGGTCGGTGCGGTTGCAGTCGGTGGAGGTCGACGGCGGCCCGTACGACCGGTTCGACCCGGAGTCGCTGACCGTGCGGCTGCCGGACACCAGCTCGCCGGTGAAGGTGCGGGCGCGGCTGGTCGCGGTGTGAGGCCCGCGCGGCCGGTCGCGTGCGGGAGCCGCGACCGGCCGCGGTGGGACCTCTTCGGTAGGACTTTCCGGCGGGACTCCTCGGGGGAGACGTGGAAGCCAGGCTGATCGAGGCGGAGCTGATCGAAGCGGTGCGGCCCGCACCGCCGCACCCGCCGGGTGCGCGGGTGGTGCCGGGCGGCATCTCGTTCGCCGTCCGGTCCAGCGGGGCGACGGCGGTGTCGCTGGTGCTGTACCGGGCGGGCGAGGCGGAGCCCTTCGCGGAGCTGCCGTTCCCGCCGGAGTGCCGGACCGGCGGCGTGTGGGCGATGACGGTGCCCGGCCTCGACCACCGCGACCTGGAGTACGGCTACCGGGTGTGGGGTCCGGGCGGCCCCGGCGACCGCTACGACCCGCGGCGCGTCGTGGCCGACCCGTACGCGCGGGCGATCGGCGGCGGTGGCGAGCGGTGGGGCGGGCCGCGGCAGCCGTTCGAGGGGTTCCGGTACCGCGGCCGGGTGGTGGTCGACGAGTTCGACTGGGAGGGCGACCGGCCGCTCGGCCTGCCGGCGCGCGACCTGGTCGTGTACGAGGCGCACGTGCGCGGTTTCACCCGGCACCCGTCGTCGGGGGTGGCGGCGCCCGGCACGTACGCGGGGTTCGCCGAGAAGGCGGGGTACCTGCGGGAGCTGGGCGTCAACTGCGTCGAGCTGCTGCCGGTCTTCGAGTTCGACGAGCTGGCCAACGACCGGTTCGACCCCGTCGCGGGCCAGGCGCTGTGGAACTACTGGGGGTACAACACGGTCGGGTTCTTCGCGCCCAAGGCGGGCTACTCGTCCGGCCCGGACGCCTCCGCGGAGCTGAAGACGCTGGTGAAGACCCTGCACCGGGCGGGCATCGAGGTGGTGCTCGACGTGGTGTTCAACCACACCGCCGAGGGCAACGGGAACGGCCCGACCATCTCGCTGCGCGGCCTGGACAACCGGGTGTTCTACCTGCTGGACGACGACGGCGGGTACCGCGACTACAGCGGCACCGGCAACACGCTCAACGCCAACCACCCGCTGGTCGTCGAGTTCGTCCTGGAGTGCCTGCGGTTCTGGGTGACCGAGTACCACGTGGACGGCTTCCGGTTCGACCTGGCCTCGGCGCTGACGCGGGGCGCGGACGGCACGCCGCTGGCCGACCCGCCGCTGCTGCGGGCGATCGCCGAGGACCCGCTGCTGCGGGACACCAGGCTGATCGCGGAGGCGTGGGACGCGGCGGGGCTGTACCAGGTCGGCTCGTTCCCGGCGCACGGCCGGTTCGCCGAGTGGAACGGCAGGTACCGCGACGCGGTCCGGCGCTTCCTCAAGGGCGACCCGGGCACGGCGGGGGAGGCGGCGCTGCGCCTGGCCGGGTCGCCCGACCTCTACGCCGGGCGCGGCCCCCTGGCGTCGGTCAACCTCGTGACCGCCCACGACGGCTTCACCCTCGCCGACCTGTTCTCGTACAACGAGAAGCACAACGAGCGCAACGGCGAGCACAACCGCGACGGCGAGCACGTCAACCACTCGTGGAACTGCGGCCACGAGGGCCCGACGGACGACCCGGAGGTGCTGGCCCTGCGCGGGCGGCTGACCCGCAACGCGCTGGCGCTGCTGCTGCTCGGCCGGGGCGTGCCGATGCTGGTGGCCGGCGACGAGTTCGGCCGCACCCAGCAGGGCAACAACAACGCGTACTGCCACGACGACGAAGTGTCGTGGGTGGACTGGGATGCCGCGACGCGCAACCGGGACCTGGTGGAGTACACGCGGTCGCTGATCGCGTTCCGCCGGGCGCACCCGGCCCTGCGGCGGGACGCGTTCGACGGCGTCCGGCACGAGGCGGAGGGCTCGTTGCTCACCGTGACGTTCGAGGCGCCCGGCGACGTCGTGCTGGTGGTCGCGAACTCCCACTGGGAACCGGCCGAGGTCGCGCTGCCGCCGGGCGCGCGGTGGCGGCTGTTCCTGGACACCACGACCTGCGAGGTGCACCGCGACCCGGTGCCCGTCGACCAGGACCGGATTCCGGCGGGGCCGCGTTCGGTGCTGGTGCTCACCACGGCCCCGCGAGGAGGAGCAGAGGGATGACGCTGTACACGAAGGTGGAAATGGACGACGACGAGGCCACCGTGACCCTGACCGGGTACGCGGGGCAGGAGGCGGTCCCCACGCTGGACCAGCTGATCAGCGCGGTGGCCCTGCTGCCCGTCCGGCGGCTGGTGTTCGACCTGGAACGCCTGACCGCGTTGCCCAGCGCGGGCGTCCGGAGCCTGCTGATGGCGCACCAGACGGCCGGGCCGGGCTTGCGCATCGAGATCACGGGCGCCCGGGGCGCGGTGGCCGAGACCGTTCGGCTGTCCGGCTTCTCGGGCGTCAGCGCGCCACCGATCGCCCTGGTGGCGTGAGGCGGGGGGCGCGGCGGGGAGTTCGGGGGATCGCCCCCGCCGCGCCCCCCGTCCTCCCGGGGCGACCCGCGCGGGTTCACTCGATGGGGCCTGTGCCGCGGTGCCGCCGGTGGGCATCCTGGACGGCGGCGAGGGGGAGGGATGGCCGCGCGAACACGCAACCGCGGGAAGGGCGGCGGGAAGAAGCGCGCCAGGGGGAGAAGCCGCCGGAAGACCAAGGTGTCACCGCTGCTGCTCGTGGGCGGTGGCATCGCGCTGTTCCTGCTCGTCGACTTCGTCCGGACCCACCCGGTGCTGTCCGCGCTGATCGCCGCGGCGCTGCTGGCCGGGGGAGTGGCGAGCCTCGTGCTGTGGCTGCGCGCCCGCCGCCGCGAGGCGTCGCTCCAGGCCGAGCGCGACCGCGTCATCGAGGTCACCGACGGGATGAGCGGGGTGGAGTTCGAGCGGTGGACGGCCCGGTTGCTGAGCCGGTCGGGGTGCACCGACGTCCGCGTCGTCGGCGGGTCGGGTGACGCGGGCGCGGACGTCCTGGCCACGGCGCCGGGCGGCGGCCTCGTCGTGGTGCAGTGCAAGCGCTACGGCCGGACCAAGGTCGGCACCAAGGCCGTGCAGCTGTTCGCCGGCACCGACCGGCTCTACCACGGGGCCGACATCTCGCTGATCGTGACGACGTCGGACTTCACCTCCGAGGCCCGGAAGGTGGCGGCCGGCGTCGGCATCGTCCTGGTCGACCGCGCGGTCCTGGCCGAGTGGGCGCGCACGGGCGCCGCGCCGTTCCCCCTGTCGCGCAGCGGCCCCTACCGCTCGTGGTGAGCCGGTTCGATGATCCGGGTGGGGGTGGTGCCGGCGGTGAGCTCGCGGTGCCGGGTCACGTCGTGGTCCAGTTGCTCCGCCAGGCGCGGGATGGTGGTCGAGGCCAGGTAGCTGTCGGCGCCGGCGTCGAGCAGGCGCCGGACCGGGCCGGGGTGGCTGACGCCGAGGCCGTTGTCCTCGACCTCGGTGACGACGACGCGGGCGTTCGGGAACATCGACCGCAGGCCCCCGATCAGCTGCGGGCTGCTCGGCGGCACCAGCAGCACGTCGGCCGTGCTCGGGGCGGCGTGCAGGTCGAGCACGATGTAGTCCCCGCCGAGCGCGGCGGACAGCGCCGCGCGGGCCGACCTCGACAGCTTCATCGCGGTGGCGACCACGGTCACGTCGGGCACCAGCGGTGCCCGCTCGGTGTTCACGCGCGGTGAGCCCGCGGCGGAGAGCAGCGCGATCGGGGCGCCCTTCCGGGTGATGACCAGGCTCTCGCCGGGGGCGAGGGCGTCGATCAGCTCGACGACGTCCTCGGGCAGGCGTGTCACGTCGATGCGTCGTGCGCCGAACGCGGCGTGTTCGTCGGTCATGTCTACAGGACGGGTGTGGCACCGGCCGGTTCACCTTGATGACCATGGCGGCGGCGAACCTCCACCGATACCCGCTGATCCGGGGTCTCAAACCCGAATTCGAGGCCCGATGGCATCCGGGTGCGCCCTGGTCCTGTACCGTGCTCCGGCAACAGTCCGTAATCGGGTAATGCATGTGAGGGACGAGCTAAAGCGTGAGCACGGTCATCGAGGAACGCGCGCCCGCCGAGGTGCGCAGGCCGTCGGCGTTCCGCACCGACATCCAGTCCCTCCGGGCCGTGGCGGTGCTGGCGGTGGTGGTCAACCACCTGTGGCCGACCGGGCTCACCGGTGGTTACGTCGGCGTCGACGTCTTCTTCGTCATCTCCGGCTTCCTGATCAGCTCGCACCTCGACCGCGAGATCACCTCGACCGGCCGCGTCCGGCTCGCCCGCTTCTACGCCCGCCGCGTCCGCCGGCTCCTGCCCGCCGCGCTGCTGGTGCTCGTCGTGAGCACGGTGGCGGCCTACTTCCTGCTGCCCTACCCGCGCTGGGAGGCGACCGCGTCCGAGTCGTTCGCGGCCGCCCTGTACTGGGAGAACTGGCTCCTCGCGGCCAAGTCCGTCGACTACTCGGCGGCCAACGCGGCGGCCAGTCTGGTCCAGCACTACTGGTCGCTGTCGGTGGAGGAGCAGTTCTACCTGGTCTGGCCGCTGCTGCTGATCCTGCTGTTCAAGGTCCGGCGGCGCCGGGCCCAGGTGGTCGGCATCGCGGTGGTGGGTGCGGCGTCGCTGGCGTTCAGCACCTACTACACGCAGGTCGAGCCGAGCCAGGCGTACTTCGTCACGCCGGGGCGCGTCTGGGAGTTCGCGCTGGGCGCGCTCATCGCCCTGACCGGCGTCGAGCTGTCGAAGCGGCTGTCCGGGGTGGCGTCGGCAGCCGGGTTCGCGCTGATCATCGGGTCGGCGTTGTGCTACGACCACTCCACGCCGTTCCCCGGCTACCTCGCGCTGGTGCCCACCGTCGGCACGGCGCTGGTCATCCTCGCAGGTCAGCGCCCTGGGCAGCAGTGGCACGCGCGGGTCACGGCGTCGGCGCCGGTGCAGTTCACCGGCAACATCAGCTACTCGCTGTACCTGTGGCACTGGCCGCTGGTCGTGGTGGCGCCGTTCGTGTTCGGCGACGCGCTGAGCGCGGGCCGGATGACCACGCCGTACCTGCTCGTCGTGCTCGCGGCCTCGTTCGTACTGGCCTACCTGTCGAAGGTGCTGATCGAGGACCGGGGCATCGCGGTCCGCGCCGGCACCGGTGCCACGTTCGCCGCGATGGTGGCCGGCCTGGTCGTCGTGTCCGCCGCCGCGGGCGGCCTGAACTGGACCTACGAGCGGCACGTGGCGCAGGCCGAGCGCGACGTGGCCGAGCACGGCACCGGGCCGTGCGCGGGCGGGCGGGCGATGATCCCGGCCAACGGCTGCCCCAACCCGCTGGGCCCGGCGAAGGTCGTGCACATGGGGCCGGCCAACGAGTACTTCAAGAGGCCCGAGGGCTGCGTCGACGTCGCCGACCTGAAGGACGTCCTGAGCTGCGACTACAGCGGCGGTTCGGCGTCCGCGCGGGTCGTGTGGCTGGTCGGCGACTCGCATGCCCAGCAGTGGCAGCCGATGGTGGCCGAGCTGGCGCGCGAGCACGGCTGGGTGTTCAAGGTCGGCTACCTGGGCGGGTGCCCGATGGCGGACGTGGACTTCGTCGGCTACCGCGGCGCCACGACCGACGAGGCCAGGCGCAAGTGCGCCGACTGGTCCGCGCGGATGACCGACGTGATCGCGGAGGACTCGCCCTCGGTGGTGCTGACGTCGTTCTACGCGCGCAAGGAGGTCGTGGACGACGGCAGCGGCCGCTCGCAGACCGAGCAGTACCGCGACGGCCTCGAACCGCCCTGGAAGCGGTGGACCGACGCGGGCGCGCGCGTGGTGGTGCTGGGCGACCCGCCGCTGAACGGCGAGGTGCGCGACCACCAGTGCGTGGCGCTCAACCCCGCCGACCCGACGGCGTGCTCGGTGGACCGCGCCGTGGCGCAGCCCTTGGACCCGCTGGCGGAGGTCGCGCGGACCAGCGGCAACCCGGACGTGTCGCTGGTGGACTTCACCGACTACTTCTGCGACGAGCAGGAGTGCCACGGGGTCGTCGGCAACCTCGTCGTGTACTACGACCCCGACCACCTCAACGCCGCCTTCAGCCGCACGCTGGCGCCGGTGCTGGCGGAAGCCCTCGACGTCGAGTAGCCGCCGGCCGGGGCCGCGGGAAATCGCTGTTCGGCGGCCCGAGCGGCAGGCCCGCCGCAGGCCGCGGACGGGCGTCGCCCCGTTCCTGCCCGGTGCCGCCGCGCGGGGACCGCATTCGTACGGGTGACGCGGCCGGGCGACCTCCACGGGTGTGGTGATCTCGCGGACCGGGCACTCGGACAGCGTCGTCCGACTCCCTCCAGGAGGTCCCGTTGTCACCAGGTCGATTGATCCGGGCCGCCGTCGTCCTCGGCGTCGTGGCCCTGCTCCTCCCGACCACCGCCCGAGCGGCAGCGCCCGGGCCCGCCGACGTCCCGCGGATCGAGGTCCGGTACAACGCCGGTGACGAGGACCCGGCGGCCGGGCCGAACTCGTTAGTGGTCACGCGCAACGACTGCGACATGGTGTGGCTCGTCGACTACACGTGGGACGGGGGGCAGGGGCGCGTCCAGCCGCAGTGCGGTGAGACGCGGACCGTCTCCCTCGCGCCGCTGGGTTCCGACGCGCACCCGCTCCGGTGGCGCACCTGCTACCTGTCGGTCTGGCCGCACATGCCGCTGTTCAAGCTGGTGTGCGGCGACTACCACGAGGACGTCGTGCTCACCGGCTGACTCCGGGGGATCGGGGCGGCGTGCCGCGACGCCGCCCCGGTCCCGGTTCAGAACGGGTTGCCGGGCACGTTGAGGCGCACCTGGTAGAGCCCGAACCGGCCGGAGGTGCCGGAGGTGATGTAGAGGGTCCGGCCGTCCGGGCCGCCGAACGCCGCGTTGGTGGTGTTGCGGCCGGCGGAGATGGTGCCGAGCCTCGTCCCGGTGGGGGAGAAGACGTGCACGAGGCCGTCGTCGTAGGAGGCCCAGTACACGTTGCCCGCGCAGTCGACGGTCGCGCCGTCGGGCGTGCGGAGGTCGGCGAACGTCGTGCGGTTGCCGGGGGTGCCGTCGGGGGAGACGGTGTACTTCACGATCGCGTTGCTGCCGGTGGCACCCACGTAGAGCGTCGTGCCGTCGGGCGACAGGACGATGCCGTTGGGCTGCACCAGGGTGTCGTCGACGAGGTTGACCACGCCGTCGCGGACGCGGAAGACGCCGGTCCGCCCGCCCTGCTCGTCGGCGCGGTTGCCGCGCTGGAACGACGGGTCGGTGAAGTAGGTGGTGCCGTCCGGGCCGGTGGTCAGGTCGTTGGGCGAGTTGAACGCGCGGCCGAGGTGGTCGGCGGCGACGGTGGTGCGGCTGCCGTCGGTCAGGCCGTAGGAGGAGACGGTCCGGTTGTCGTGGGTGGCGGCGAGCAGTCGCGTGCCGTCCGGGGTGACCGCCAGGCCGTTGCTGCCGGACTGGGCGATGAACGTCTCGAAGGTCGCCGGCGGGGTGTACCTGAGCACGGCCGACGGCTGCACGCCCTGCGGGCCGGTGGGGTTCTGCATGTCCGACAGCAGCAGGGTGCCCGTGCGCTGGTCCCAGGTGGGTCCTTCGAGGAAGTTGAACCCACCTCGGACGAGCTGGGCCGTCACCGCCTGGCTCGGCAGCGGCGGGCCGTAGGTGGCGCCCGGCGTGCACGGCGAGGCCGGCGCGGCGTCGGCGACGGGGGTGACGGCGCCCGCGACGGCGACCGCCACCGCGGTCAGCGCGCGGCGGCGGCGCGGTGTCCGGGAACGGGGCATGGTGACTCCTTTTCGCGGTCCGGGCGAGGGCCCCGGTTCACCGTCCGAGGGTGACCTTGAGGATGCTTTCCCTGCTGTTGTTGGCGATGCTGTCCTTGTCGCCGTAGTTGCTGGTGGTCAGCCACAGGCCGCCGTCGGCGGAGGGCTCCACCGTGCGCAGGCGCCCGTAGGTGCCGTTGAGGAACTGCTGGACGTTGGTCAGGCCGTCGTCGGTGATCTCGGCCCGGTACAGGCGCGCACCGCGCAGGCAGGCGATGTAGAGGGCGTCGCGGACCACGGCGATGCCGCTGCACGAAGCCTCGGCGACGGGGTAGGTGTGCGCGGGCGCGACGAAGCCGGGTTCGTCGCAGCTGCCCCTGGTGCCCTCGCAGGCGGGCCAGCCGTAGTTGCCGCCGCGCACGATGAGGTTCGTCTCGTCCATGACGGAGTTGCCGAACTCCTGCTCCCACAGCCGGCCCCGGGAGTCGAAGGCCAGGCCCTGCGGGTTGCGGTGGCCGTAGCTCCACACCGGGGTGCCGAAGGGGTTGTCCGCGGGGACGGTGCCGTCGGTGTTGATGCGCAGGACCTTGCCGGCGAGGTTGTCGAGGTCCTGGGCCCAGTCGCCGTTCTGGCCGTCGCCGGTGGCGATGTAGAGCTTGCCGTCGGGGCCGAAGCGCAGCCGGCCGCCGTTGTGGTACTTGTTGCGCGGGATGCCGGTCAGCAGCACCTGCGGGTCGCCGGTGAGCGCGCCGTCGGTGTAGCGGATGCGCACCACCCGGTTGTCGGTCGAGCTGGTGTGCATGACGTACAGCCACGGGTCGGCGGTGAAGTCGGCGGCCACGGCGAGGCCCAGGACGCCGCCCTCGCCGTCGGTGCCCGTCGCGCCCGGCACCCGCCCGAGGCTGGTCTTCGCGCCGGTGGCGGGGTCGAGGCGGACGACCTCGAAGGTGTCGCGGCGGCCGAAGAGCACCTGCCCGTCGGGCAGGGTGGTCAGGCCCCACGGCAGGTCCGTCTCGGTGGTGACCCTGGTGACCGAGCACAGCGCGGTGGCGCAGGCGGCGCCCGTGGTGACCGCGACCGGCGCGCTCGGGGCCGAGCGGTTGCCCTGCGCGTCGCGCGCCCGCACCCGGTACTCGTAGCGGGTGTTCGCGGCCAGGCCGCTGTCGGTGAACGACCCGGCGGTCGGGCCGGTGACCGAGCCGACCTGGGTGTCGTCGCGCAGGACCTCGTAACCGGTGACGCCGACGTCGTCGGTGGACGGCGACCAGCGCACGGTGACCGTGGTGCCCGACGCGGTCGCGGTCACCCCCTCCGGGGTGGTGGGCGGCTCGGTGTCGGCCTGGCACTGCGGCACGGTGATGGTGACCGTGGCGCTGGCCTGGGAGACGTTGCCGGCGGCGTCGCGGGCGTTGACGTACAGGCCCCAGGTGGCGCCCGGCACCACGGTCAGCTCCGCCGACAGCGCGGTGCCCGGCACCGAGGTCATGAGCTGGCCGTCGTGGTAGACGTCGTAGAACGCCACCCCGACGTCGTCGGTCGACGCCGACCACGAGAACGTCACCCCGGTGCACGTCAGGTCCGCGACGCCGGGGTCGGTCGGCGCGGTCGGCGGGGTGGTGTCGTCGGTACCGGCCCCGAGCAGCCGCTGGGTGGCGCCGTCGGCGGCGGACGTGGAGCCCACGACACCGAGGACCGACAGCACCACCGCCGCCGCTCGGAGTCGCCTGCGGAAGGCGGTGCTCTTCCTGGTCGCGAGGAGGTCTCGCATGGTGTTCCTCC
The DNA here is from genome assembly GCF_009498035.1 of Saccharothrix syringae. Lineage (NCBI taxonomy): Bacteria > Bacillati > Actinomycetota > Actinomycetes > Pseudonocardiales > Pseudonocardiaceae > Saccharothrix > Saccharothrix syringae. The sequence continues at coordinate 6,930,812 of NZ_CP034550.1, read as the reverse complement.
GGGGGAGACAGGCGAAATCGCATTGTTATCGCTAACAAAGGTCATGCGACATCGCGCCCCGTCGATGGCGGCCGACGTGCGCCGAAGTGGTCGAGCGGAGGTGTCCCTAGACGCGCCGGATGGCGGCCGTGGCGGGCGCCGAACCGGGTCTGGAGCGGAACGATGACGACCCGGACCGCTTTCGCGCACGTGGAGCCATGCTCCGCCTCCTTGCGAGCAGGGTGCGTGGTGTCGTCGCCAGATGCCGGGCCAGCATGTCTGGGAGCGTTCCCAGGGCACCGTAGCGCACGCTTTCCGCCACCGACAAGACCACTCCGGGGTTACCCGGATCCGGTTAGCGATAACACGGCGGGCCGAGTTTTTCGGGGTTCGGCGGTCCACCTGGTCCGCGGGCTCGACCCGACCCCGGTCGGGTCGAGCCCGCGGGGCTCACGCCGCGGTGCAGGTGGGTGAGGGTGTCGCGTTCGGGCCGTTCGAGGTGCCGACGAAGCCGAACGTCGTGCCGGCACCGGCCGGGAGGGTGCCGTTGTAGGAGGTGTTCCTCGCGGTCACGGAGGCGCCCTGGGTGGTCAGCACCGCGTTCCACGAGGAGCTGACCGACTGCCCGTCGGTGAACGTCCAGTCGACCGCCCACCGGCTGATGGGCGCGGCACCGGCGCTGACCCTGACCTCGGCCTGGAAGCCGCCCTGCCACTGCCCGGTGATCCGGTAGGTCGCGGTGCACCCCGTCGGCGGGGTACCCGTCGTGGTCGTGGTCGTGGTCGTGGTCGTGGTGGTGGTGGTGGTTGTGGTGGTCGTGCCCGGGCCGCCGAAGGCCGTGCTCATCGCCTGGTAGGCGGGTTTGGGCTGGAGGTTGGTGTCGAAGGGCAGCGCCGCGCCCTCACCGGGGAACACGCCCGGGATCCAGGAGTGGTTGTCGCTCAACCCCCAGGTCGTGATGCCGACGCACCTGGTCACCGCCAGGCACGCGTTGGTGACCTCGGCGTAGTCCCGCGCCTGCTGGGCCAGCTTCGCGCTGTCGGCCGGGGTCTTCATCCGGATGTCCAGCTCGGTGATCGCGACGTCCACGCCCAGGTCGGCGAACCGCTGGAGGTTCTGCCGCGTGGTGGACGGCACCTGGCCGACGATCAGGTGCGCCTGGAACCCGACGCCGTCGATGGGCACGCCCTGCTGCTTGAACGCCTTGACCATGTTGTAGACGCCGTCGCTCTTCGCGCCGATGCCGTCGGTGTTGTAGTCGTTGTAGTAGAGCTTCACGGTCGGGTCCGCGGCGCGGGCGGCGCGGAACGCCTCCGCGATGTAGCCGTCGCCGAGCTTCTGCTGCCAGAACGACTGCCGCCGCGTGCCGTCCTCGGCGAACGCCTCGTTGACCACGTCCCAGGCGAACAGCTTGCCCTTGTAGTGCCCCATGACGGTGTTGATGTGGTTGACCATCGCCGTGCGCAGGTCGGTCGCGGACAGGCTCTGCACCCACGCCGGGGTCTGGCTGTGCCAGACGAGCGTGTGCCCCCGGACCTTCTGGTTGGCGGCGACCGCGCCGGCGACGACCTGGTCGCCCCGGGTGAACGTGAAGCCGCCGCGGCTGGGTTCGGTGGCGTCCCACTTCATCTCGTTGCCGGGCGTCACGACGCCCGCCTCCCGCGCGCTCAACGCGCGGTAGGCGGAGTCGTTGAAGTCGCCCGCGGTCATCGCGTTGCCGAAGTACCGCCCCCTGGCCGCGGCGAGGTCGCGCAGGGGCGCGGCGGCCGACGCCGCGGGCGACAGGGCGACGGTCAGCGCGGCGGCGGACGCCAGCGCCGCCGCCACCGCCCCGAGCCTCGTCATCGTGCTGGTCACTGTGCCTCCCGGTCGGTTGGCTGCTCTGGGTGCGCCACGGCGGCCGTCACCCCGCGGCGCACGGCGCGCCGTTGAGCGTGAAGCCGCCGGCGGCGGAGTCGTCGCCGGTGTGGGTGGCCTGGAAGCCGATCGACACCGACCCGCCCGCCGGGACCTGCGCGTTGTAGTCGACGTTGCGCGCGGTCACCTGGCCGGTGGTCGGCGAGTAGCTCGCGCTCCAGCCACCGGTGATGGCCTGCCCGCCGGGCAGCGTGAACCGGAGCTGCCAGCCGTTCAGGGCCGTGGCGGAGGTGATGGTGATCGTCTCGGTCAGGCCGTTGTTCCAGGCGTTGACCGCCGCGGTGACCTTGCAGGCGTCGGGCGGGACCGACGTCGTCGTGGTGGTCGTCGTGGTGGTCGTCGTGGTGGTGGAAGTGGTGGTCGTGGTGGAAGTGGTGGTCGTCGTCGTGGTGGTGGACGGGCGGTCCAGGCCGAGGAAGGCGATGGAGTACGCGAGCATCCCGGCCTGCGGCAGGGTGTGGCCGGTGCCCTGGATGCTGATGCCCTCGATGGTGGCGTTGGTACCGGTGTTGCCGTAGCGGGTGCGGGTCCAGCTCGACTGCGGGTAGTCGGTGAACGACGGCGTCCGGCTCAGCCCGTGGAGGTTGGTCCACTGGTCCAGCGCCTCGCCGAAGTTCGGGTAGGCCAGCGTGGTGTCGGTCGTGCCGTGCCACAGCTGCATCCGCGGGTACGGCCCGGTGTAGCCGGGGTACATGGCCCGCGCCTGGTCGCCCCACTGCTGCGGGGTCTTCAGCAGGTTCCCGCCCGAGCACTGGCTGTTCCACAGCGACCCGTTGGTGGTCGCGAAGCAGCCCGCCGGGACGCCCGAGTACGCCGCGCCCGCGCTGAACACGTCCGGGTACTGGGCGGCCAGCACGTTGGTCATCATCGCGCCGGACGAGAAGCCGGCCACGACGATGCGCCCCGGGTCGACGTTGTAGCGCTGCCGCGCGTAGGACACCATCGACATGATGCCCGTGGAGTCACCGCCGCCGTTGCGGCGCAACGCGTTGGCCGTGGACACGTCGAAGCAGCGGCCCTCGCGGGTGGCCTCCGGGTAGACGATCACGTACCCGTACCGGTCGGCCGCGGTGGCGTAGTCGCGGCCGTTGCCGTTGTGGACGGCGCTCGCGGAACCGCCGCAGTAGTGCACCATGACCAGCAGGGCGGGACGTGGTGCCACCGCGTCGGGTGCGTAGACGTACATGTTCAGGCCGGTGGGGTTGGTGCCGAAGTTCGTCACCCGCACCAGCGACGCCGCGTTCGCGGGTTGCGCGACCACCGCCAGCACGAGACCGGCGATGAGCGGCAGCACCGCGGCGACGACGGCCGTCAGCCTGCTCTTGACCACGTGGGCCTCCGTTCGTGTTGTTCGGGCGGCGGTCAGGGGGTGGTGAGGTCGAACTTGCGGACGGTCACCGCGCCGCCGAGGGCCTGGGTGGCGTGGTTGAAGATGCCGAAGCGGTAGCCCATGAAGAACTGCCAGGTGTTGTTGAGGGTGAACGTCGGCCCGAGGGTGGTGAAGTTGGTGCCGTCGGTGCTGTAGGAGAACCTGGCGACGCGCCCGGAGCCGGGTCGGATGTCGGCGTTGACCCGCAGCCAGATCCGACCGCCGGAGATCGCGGCGCCCGCCGCCTCGCTGCCGGTGCTGGTGGTGCGCCAACTGCCGTCCATGGCCAGGCCGGTGGTCATGGAGACGCGGGTCTGGCCGTTGTCGCGCTTGACGCCGATCCAGGCCGAGGACTGGCGCAGCATGGCCAGGCCGGACCGGTCACCGTCGCGCATCGCGCTGTAGTCCAGCTCGATGGTGGCCGTGGAGGTGGGGCCCTGGATGCGGTGGGTCAGGGTGTTGCGGGCCGCGTAGAGGTCGCCCGTGACCGTGGCCGTCTGGAGCGTCAGGCCGTTGTTGACCGAGTAGCGGGAGGTGTCCGGGTCGTGGTTCCACTCCCACTGCGGGCCCAGCGCCGTGCCCGGGAAGGTGTCGGTGCCGGTGAGCGGTTTGACCGGGCGGGTGGGCAGCGGCGAGGGGTAGTTCGCGCCCCAGCGGCCGTTGACCGTCTGCAGGGTGGGCCAGCCGTCCGAGGTCCAGGTGATCGGGGCCAGCGCGGGGACGCGGCCGCCGGGGTAGGCGTCGATGAACGCCATGTAGTACCAGGCGCCGTTCTGCGTCTGGACCAGGCCGCCCTGGTGGGGCACGCCGCCGCCGGAGATCGGACCCGGCAGGTCGAGCAGGACCTGGCGGACGGTGTAGGGGCCGAAGGGGCCGTTGTCGGACTTGAGGACGTACTGGCCGTTGGCGGGACGCGTCAGCCAGATGTAGTAGCTGTTGCCCCGCTTGTAGAAGCGCGAGCCTTCCAGCGTGCCGATGTTGGAGGGCGTCTGGAACACCTGCTGCGCGCGGACCTGGCTGCGCCCGTCGGCCGACAGCTGCGCGACGCTGATGGTGGAGTTGCCGTACGCGACGTACATGGTGTCGTTGTCGTCGATGAGCATGCCGGCGTCGTAGTAGCAGTTGTCGATCTGGGCGTGCCGGTTCCAGGGGCCCTCGACGCTGGTGGCGGTGTAGATGTAGGTGTCGTTGAAGTCGATGCACCCGGCCCAGTAGTAGGTCCGGTTCGACGGCCGGTACTGCAGGGTCGACGCCCAGATGCCGTTGACGTAGGCCCGCTGCCCGTTGGTGAGGTCGTACTTGGTGCCGAAGTCCAGCGAGGGCACGGAGTGGCCGGCGAACTCCCAGTTGACCAGGTCGTAGGAGCGCAGGATCGGCGCGCCGGGCGAGTAGTGCATGGTGGAGGCGGTCATGTAGTAGACCTCCCCGACCCGGATCACCTCCACGTCGGCGAAGTCCTGCCACACCACCGGGTTGGTGAACTGGCCACCCGGCTGCTGCGACGTCGTCGTGGTCGTGGTCGTCGTCGTGGTGGGGCCGGTGCCCAGGCGGACGAGCTGCCACTGCTGGTTGGTGCCGCCCCAGTCGTTGTACTGGACGATGTTCGCGCCGTCGTTGGTGGCGGCGTTCTGGACCTCGACGGCCTTGTTGCTGTTGCGGTTGATCAGCCGCACGTAGCCGCCGTCGGAGTCGGCCAGCCGGAACTGCTGGTTGGTGCCGTTGCCGTCGGTCCACTGCTGGATGGCGGCGCCGTCGGCGGTGGAGGAGCCGGGTACGTCGAGGACCTTGCCGGAGTGGCGTGATTTGAGGCGGTAGTAGCCGCCGCCGGAGTCGACGAACTGCCACTGCTGGTTGTTGCCGTCGTTGCGGGTCCACTGGGTGATGCGGCCGCCGTCGGCGGTGGAGAGGTTGTAGACGTCCAACGCCTTGCCGCTGCCGCGGTTGACCAGGACGTACCACGCGTTCGTGTCAACGGTGGCGGCCGAGCCGGTCGCCGAGCCCGCGATGACCATCGCACCTCCGAGGGCGACCGCGGCCAGCACCGCGGCCACCCGCGACCACCGGGCACGTCGGCGCGCGAGGCGCCCTGGCAGTTGATCGGGGAGGGACATGACAGCTCCTTGCCCGCCGCGCCGGGCGGGGATGCGGCCCGGGCCCCGCACGGCGTGCGGGGCCCCGGGGTCGGTTGGCAGGGGAAGTGCTCCTTGCGGTGTCCGGGGCGGATCAGCCGACGCGGACGAGTTGCCACTGCTGGTTGGTGCCACCCCAGTCGCTGTACTGGACGACGTTGGCGCCGTCGGCGGTCGAGGCGCCCTGCACCTCGACGGCCTTGCCGCTGTTGCGGTTGACCAGCTTGGCGTAGCCGTCGGAGACGGTGACCAGGAACTGCTGGTTGGTGCCGTTGCCGTCGGTCCACTGGACGACGGAGCCGCCGTCGGCGGTGGAGAAGTTGTAGACGTCGAGCACCTTGCCCGACAGCCGGGACTTCACCCGGTAGTAGCCGCCGCCGGAGTCGACGAACTGCCACTGCTGGTTGTTGCCGTCGTTGCGGGTCCACTGGGTGATCCGGGCGCCGTCGGCGGTGGAGAGGTTGTAGACGTCGAGGGCCTTGCCGCTGCCGCGGTTGACCAGCGCGTACCACGCGGTGGTGTCGATCGTCCCCGGCGGGGTGGTGGTGCCGCCGTTGAGGGCGTTGAGGACCGAGGTGTAGGCGGCCTTCTTGTTGCCCGAGGCGTCGAACAGCAGCGGGTTCTGGCCGGTGCGCCAGGAGTCGCTGTCGCGGATGCCCCAGACGGTGATGCCGGTGCAGCGGGCCACGGCCAGGCACGCGCGGGTGACGGCGGCGTAGGCGTTGGCCTGGTTGGAGCCGGAGATGTCCAGCTCGGTGATCTGGACGTCGACGCCGAGGTCGGCGAAGCGCTGCAGGTTGGCCTGGTAGTCCGAGGGGGCCGAGTTGGTCAGGTGCGACTGGAAGCCCACGCAGTCGATCGGCACGCCCCGGGACTTGAAGTCCCGCACCATGTTGTAGATGCCGGTGGACTTGGCGTTGATGCCGTCGGTGTTGTAGTCGTTGTAGCACAGCTTCGCGCCCGGGTCGGCGGCGCGGGCGGTGCGGAAGGCGACCTCGATCCAGTCGTTGCCGGTGCGCTGGAGGTTCGAGTCGCGCCGGCCGCCGCTGCCGCCGTCGGCGAACGCCTCGTTGACCACGTCCCAGGCGTAGATCTTGCCCTTGTAGTAGGACGCGACCCGGCTGATGTGGTTGACCAGCGCCTGGCGCAGCGCCGAGCCCTCCATGCGCTGCATCCAGCCGGGCTGCTGGGCGTGCCAGGCCAGCGTGTGGCCGCGCACCTTCATGCCCCGGCTGAGGGCGTGGTTGGCGATCCGGTCGCCGTTGGTGAACGTGAACTGGCCCTGGTTGGGCTCGGTCGCGTCCATCTTCATCTCGTTCTCGGGCGTGACGCTGTTGAACTCCCGGTTGAGGATGTTCACGTAGGTCGAGTCGCCGAGCCTGCCCGCCGCGATGGCGGCGCCGAAGTAGCGGCCCTTCTCCGCCGCCGCCGTGCCCAGCGTCGTGCCCGCCTGGGCCGAGCCGGTGAACGCCACCGCCATCATGGTGGCGACCAGGCCCGTCACGAGCAGCAACGCCGTTGTTCTCGACCGCCGCGCGGGCGCCGGTCGATTGACCGCTCGCATCGAATGGTTCATCACGTGTCCTCACGGATTGGGACGTTGATTCAGAGCTTTGCTGTTAACGCTAACAATTAAGAGGTCCAACCTCCTCGGCGCAAAGGGGAGGGCGCTGGGGTGCGGTAGTCGTCACCGCGGGTACGCGTCGTGCCTCTCAGACTGTGAACGATGGCGCAGGGCCGGTCAAGGTGCGCCGAAAATGTTTCGTGCAGGTGGGACCCCGTGTCGCGGCCGGCGGGCGTGCGGTCGGGCGCGCGGCGGCGCCCCCGGCGGCGCAGCCTGGTCGAACGCCGTTCGACGGCGAATTCCGCAGGACGAGCTAAAGTTAACGCAAACATTTTAGCTGTCCGGGAGCGTTGACCGGACCTCGCGGGGATGGTTACCGTGCAGAGCGGTGGACCGGGTCGCAGCGCATTGGTGCGACCACCCGTCAAAGGTGACGTGGAGGAGGGTCGATTTGGGTTGCGCCGCCGTTTCGACCCGTTGTGCCCGTTATGGGCGAGGCGCTCTCAGCGCCGTTGTCCCGGCAGCCGGTAGACGCGGGCGGCCGTGCCGCCGAAGACCTCGTCGCGCTCGGCGGCGGTGAGCCCGGCGGTCAGCTCCTCGGCCGCCGCGACGACCTCCCGGTACGAGCCGGCGAGCAGGCACACCGGCCAGTCGGAGCCGAACATCACCCGCGACGGGCCGAACGCGTCCAGCACCACGTCGGCGTACGGGCGCAGGTCCGCCGCGGTCCACCCGGCGTGGTCGGCCTCGGTGACCATGCCCGACAGCTTGCAGGCGACGTTCGGCTCGGCGGCCAGCTCGCGGATGCGGGACTCCCACGGCTCGCGCCCGCCGGCGGCGATCGGGGGCTTGGCGAGGTGGTCCAGGACGAACGTCGCCCCGGGCAGCGCGCGCACGACCTCGATGGCCGCGGGCAGCTGGTGGACGAGGACGAGCAGGTCGTAGACCAGCCCCGCGCCCGCCACCGCGCGCAGCCCGCGCCGCACGTCCGGCCGGGCCAACCAGCGCGGGTCCGCCTCGCCCTGCACCAGGTGCCGCACGCCGACGAGCAGGTCGCCGCCGGGGCCCGCGCGCAGGGCGGCGAGCGCGTCGCCCACGCCGTCGTCGGTGAGGTCGACCCACCCGACGACACCGGCCACCAGCCCGTCGCTCCCGTCCGCCAGGGACAGGAACTCCGCCGTCTCGGCGACCTCCGGGAGGACCTGGACCAGGACCGTCCGGTCGATCCCCGCCGCCGAGGCGACGGGGGAGAGGTCGTCCAGGGTGAAGTCGCGGCGGATCGCGGCCGACCCCGGCCCGGCCAGCCACTCGTGGGCCCGGCGGCCCGGCCCCGGTCCGCCCGGTGCCCCCGGCCGGAGCCGCCAGAGGTGGTGGTGCGCGTCGATCCTGGTCACGTCGCCTCCCGCCCGGCCGGCGCCAGGTGCTCGCGCAGCCACCTCTCGGTCGTGTTGACGTGCACGAGGGCCGCGGCCTGGGCCAGGGCGGCGTCGCGGTCGGCCAGGGCGTCGTGGATCGCCTGGTGCTCGGCGAGCGTGCGGTCCGCCGCGTCGCCGTCGGCCAGCCCCCGCCACACCCTGGCGCGCAGGGTGCGGCCGGAGATGCCCTCCAGCAGGGTGGCCAGGGCCGCGTTGCCGGTGGCGGCGACCACCGCCCGGTGGAACGCGGCGTCGTGCCGGTTGAGCAGCTCCACGTCGTCCCGGGCGGCGCGCATCGCGTCCAGGTGCCGCCCGACCTCGTCGAGCTGGCGGCGCGAGATGCGGGTGGCCGCGAGGCCGGTGGCGACCGGTTCGAGCAGCCTGCGCACCTCGGTCAGCTCCAGCAGCGTCTCGCCCCGCAGCAGCTCCACGGCGGACGCGACGCCCCCGAGCAGCACCTCCGGGCCCAGGCTGGTCACGTAGGTGCCGTCGCCCCGCCGGATCTCCAGCACCCGCGCGAGGACCAGCGCCTTGACCGCCTCCCGCATCAGGTTCCGGGACAGGCCCAGCTCGGCGGCCAACTGCTGCTCGGGCGGCAGCTTGGCCCCCGGCGGCAGCTCGCCGGACCGGATCAGGTCCCTGATCCGGTCGATCGCCTTGTCGGTCAGCGACATCGGACTCCCCGGTCCCGTGCGGGTGTGCGGCGGCAGGCTAACAAGACATCCCATCTCCCGGAAGGACTCGGCCGTCCGGGTGTTCGCGGCTGCGAGGTCGAAGTCCTTGTCCTGTCAGGCCATCCGGGTGGACCTGCGGCGCAATCGGTCGGCTGGTATGGACAGCGCTCCGCCCGCGGATCGAAGATTCATCCCATGTCATGGTGCCGGTTGGCCCTGGGAGGAACGCCGTGACCACCCGCTTCCGCGTCGCAGCCGTCCTTGCCCTCGCCCTCGCCGCCTGCGGTTCCCCGGACGCCGGGCAGCCCGGCTCCGGCGCCCCGGTGGTCGGCGTCGACTACCCCCGGTCCGACACCGACTTCTGGAACTCCTACATCGGCTACACCCCGGGGTTCGCCGACGCGCTCGGCCTGGAGCTCAGGACCACCAACTCGCAGAACGACGTCGCCAAGCTCACCGCCAACGCCCAGGCGTTCATCAGCCAGGGCGTCAAGGGCGTCGCGATGGCACCGCAGGACACCGCCGCCATCGCGCCGACGCTGGCGCAGCTGGAGGCCAGGAAGATCCCGGTGGTCGCCGTGGACACGCGCCCCGACACCGGCCGGGTGTTCATGGTCGTCCGCGCCGACAACCGGGCCTACGGCGAGAAGGCGTGCCGGTTCCTCGGCGCCAAGCTCGGCGGCAAGGGCGAGGTCGTGATGCTCCAGGGCGACCTCGCCTCGGTCAACGGCCGGGACCGCACCGAGGCGTTCAACGACTGCATGAAGGCCAATTACCCCGGCATCACCGTCTACGGCGAGGCCACCAACTGGGACGGCGCGGTCGCGGCCCAGAAGCTCCAGACCGACCTGACCGCCCACCCGGGCATCCGGGGCGTCTACATGCAGTCGAGCTTCGCGCTCGCCGGGACCCTCCAGGTGCTCAGGCAGAAGGACCTGCTGGTCGGCCCGGACGACCCCCGGCACGTGTTCGTGGTCTCCAACGACGGCATCCCCCAGGAGCTGGCGGACATCGCCGGCGGCCGGATCGACGCCACCGTGTCGCAACCCGCCGACCTCTACGCCGAGTACGCCCTGCACTACCTGAAGGCCGCCATCGACGGCAGGAGCTTCGCGCCGGGCGCGACCGACCACGGCAGCACGATCGTCCAGGTGCGCGACGGCGTGCTGGAGGACCAGCTCCCCGCCCCGCTGGTCACCGCGGACGGCGGCACCTACGACGGCGTGCCGAGCCTCAAGCACGACGACCGGTCCCTGTGGGGCAACGAGCGCGGCTGACCGGGAGGCGGTGCGCGAGATGGCCACGACCACGCCCGTCGCCGAGGCGAGGGGCATCACCAAGCGCTTCGGGTCCACCGTGGCGCTGCGCGGGGCCTCGATCCGGGTCGAGGCCGGGCAGGTCCACGCGCTGGTCGGGCGCAACGGGGCGGGCAAGTCCACCCTGGTGTCCGTCCTCACCGGCCTGCGGGCACCGGACGAGGGCGAGGTGGCCTTCGGCGGCGAGCCCGCGCCCCGGCTCGCCGACCGCGCCGCCTGGCGGCGGCGGGTGGCGTGCGTCTACCAGCGGTCCACGATCATCCCCGGGCTGACCGTGGCGGAGAACCTGTTCCTCAACCGGTACGACCGGGGCCGCACCGGGCTGATCGACTGGCGGACCGTGCACCGCAGGGCGCGGGAGCTGCTGGAGACCTGGTCGGTCGACGTGGACGTGCGCACCCCGGCGGGTGAGCTGGACGTCGAGCGGCGGCAGTTCGTCGAGATCGCCAGGGCGCTGTCGTTCGGGGCCCGCTTCGTCGTCCTGGACGAGCCGACCGCCCAGCTCGACTCGGCGGCCATCGGCCGGCTGTTCGGCCGGGTCGACGACCTCCGCCGGCAGGGCGTCGCGTTCCTCTACATCAGCCACCACCTCCACGAGGTCTACGAGCTGTGCGACGCGGTGACGGTGTTCCGCGACGCCCGGCACGTGCTGACCGCGCCGGTGGCGGAGCTGTCGCGGTCGGCGCTGGTCGCGGCCATGACCGGCGACGCCGCGCCGGGGGCCCGCCGGGCGCGCGGTCGACCGCCGGGCGACGCCGAGGTGGTGCTCGACGTGGTCGGCGCGTCCCTGCCCGGCGCGTACCGGGACGTGTCGTTCCGGGTCCGCGCGGGGGAGGTGGTGGGCCTGGCGGGCGCGGCGAGCAGCGGTCGCGTCGCGATCGCGGAGACCGTCGCCGGGCTGCGGACCGCCGCCGCGGGCGCGGTCCTGGTCGCCGGGTCCCGGCCCCGGCCGGGCAGCGTCCCCGCCGCGCTGCGGGCCGGCGTCGGGTTCGTCCCCCGCGACCGGCACCACCAGGGCCTCGTGCCGGGCATGTCCGTCGCGGACAACTGCACGCTGACCGTCCCGGACCGGCTCGGGCCCGCCGGGTTCGTCGACGGCCGCCGCCGCGACGCGTTCGCCCGGCGGATGATCGCGAACCTCGCGATCAAGGCGCCCGGCCCGGGTACCCCGGTCGCCGACCTCTCCGGCGGCAACCAGCAGAAGGTCGTCCTGGCGCGGGCGCTGGCCAACGACCCCCGGCTGCTGGTCCTGGTCGACCCGACCGCCGGCGTCGACGTGCGGTCCAAGGAGTTCCTGCTGGACAAGGTCGAGGAGGTCGCCGGGTCCGGCGCCGGCGTGCTCGTCGCCTCCGACGAGCTCGACGACCTGCGCATGTGCGACCGGGTCCTGGTGGTGTTCCAGGGCCGCGTGGTGGCGGAGATGACCGCCGGCTGGCACGAGCACGACCTGGTGGCCGCGATGGAAGGGGTGGACCCCGATGGTTGAGACCGCGACCGCCGTGCACGGCCCGGCCGGCGGCGACGAGGAGGGCCGCCCGACGGGCCGCAGGCGGATCGCGGCCGGCCGGCTGCGGGACCTGGCGCTGGTGCCGGCGATCCTGGCGATCGCGGTCGTCGGCCAGGTGGTCAGCCCGGTGTTCCTGCGGGTCGACAACCTCCTCAACGTGCTCCAGACCATGTCCGAGATCGCGGTGCTCGTGCTGGCGCAGGCGATGGTGCTGGTCGTCGGGAAGATGGACCTGTCGCTGGAGTCCACGGTCGGCCTCGCCCCCGGCGTCGCCGCGTGGCTGGCGGTGCCCGCCGGCGCGGGCCACGGCCTCGGCCTGCTGCCGGGCGGCTGGTCGGTGCCCGTGGCGCTGGCCGTCGGCGTGCTGGTCGGCGTGGTCAACGCCCTGTTCGTCATCCGCTTCGGGCTCAACGGCTTCGTCGTGACGCTGGGCATGCTGATCGTGCTGCGCGGCACCCTGACCGGCATCTCCGGCGGCCAGACGTTCTTCGGCCTCCCGGAGTCCATGCTCTACCTCGGCACCGCGCAGTGGTTCGGGGTGCCCGCGTCGGTGTGGGTGTGCCTGGCCCTGTTCGCCCTCGGCGGCGTGGTCCTCGGCTTCACCGGCTTCGGCCGCGCCCTGTACGCGATCGGCGGCAACGCCGACGCGGCGAAGGCGGCCGGCATCCGCACCGACCGGGTGCTGTGGATCGTCATCGTCACCGCGAGCCTGCTCGCCGCGCTCAGCGGCCTGATGCTGTCCGGGCGCCTGGCGTCGGTGGCCTCGGCCCAGGGCAACGGCTACATCTTCACCGTCTTCGCCGCGGCCGTCATCGGCGGGATCAGCCTGAACGGGGGCCGGGGCACGGTGTTCGGCGCCTTCACCGGCATCCTGCTGCTGTTCCTGATCCAGAACGTGCTCACCCTCGGCGGGGTGCCCGCCCAGTGGATCGGTGCCCTCAACGGGGCGATCATCCTCGTGGCGCTGGCGCTGTCCCGGGTGACCGGGGGCAGGGCGCAGGAGTAGCGGAACGGCCCGTCCGGAGCCGGACGGGCCGTTCCGCCACCGGTGTCAGACGCGCTGGAGCTGGAAGCGCTGGTTGGCGTTGCCGGAGAGGGCGTACTGCGAGATCCGCGCCCCGTCGGCGGTGGAGGCGGACCACACGTCCAGCGCCAGGCCGCTCTGCTGGTTGACCAGGCTCACCACCCCGCCGCCGTGGTCGACCAACCGCCACAGCTGGTTCGGGGTGCCGGCGTCGCGCTGCTGGGTGACGTCGGCGCCGCTGCCGGTGCCGGCGACCTGGAGCACCAGGCCGCTGTGCCGGGCCCGGACGCGGTACTGGTCGCCGGTGGCCAGGAAGTCGAACTGCTGGTTGGTCCCGCCGGTCGGCGTCCACTGCTGCAGCAGCGCGCCGGCCGCGGTGGACGCGCCGCTGATGTCGGCGGGCTTGCCGCTGTGCTGCGCGACCAGCCGGTAGTACACCCCCGGCTGCACCACCCCGCCGGAGCCGCCCTGGCCCGTCGCGCGGTAGGTGTGGCCCGCCTGCCCGGCGAACTCGACCACGTCGGCCTCGGGCCTGGCCGGCTGGACGGCCGTGCCGCTGGTCGCGTCGCGCAGCTCGAACGTGCCGGTGAACATCCGGCTGCGGACCCGGACGGTGCCGTCGCGGTCCGGGGTGACGGTCAGGGCGGTCGCGCCGCCACCGCTCCACGTGGCGCCGACGGTGTACCCGCCCCGGCCGCGCAGGCCGGTGACGCTGCCGGCCGGCCAGGCGGGCGGCAGCGCGGGCAGCACGTGCAGCTCGCCGTCGTGGCTGTGCAGCAGCATCTCGGCGATGCCCGAGGTCGCGCCGAAGTTGCCGTCGATCTGGAACGGCGGGTGCAGGTCGAACATGTTGGGCGCGAGCCGGTCGGTGGTGACCAGGGAGCGGATCAGGTCGTGCGCCCGGGAGCCCTCCTCCAGCCGCGCCCAGTAGTTGATCTTCCACGCCAGGGACCAGCCGGTGCCCGCGTCGCCGCGGAGCTGGAGGGTCCGGCGGGCGGCCTCGAACAGCTGGGGCGTGCGCCGCCTGGTGATCTGGTTGCTGGGGTGCAGCCCGTACAGGTGGGAGACGTGCCGGTGGTTCGGCTCGGTCTCCACCCAGTCGTAGAGCCACTCCATCACGTTGCCCCGGGAGCCGACCCGCGTCGGCGCCAGCCGCTGCGCCGTCGCGCGGACCCGGCCGCGGAAGTCCTCGTCCACGCCCAGCACCTCCGAGGCGCGGGCGCAGCCCTCGAACAGGTCGCGCAGGATCTGCATGTCCATGGTGGGCCCGGCGCACACGCTGGCGTTGGCGTGGTGGGGCAGTTCCGGCGAGTTCGACGGGTTGGTGACCAACCACTTCAGGGTCGGTTCCTCCACCAGGGTGTCGAGGAAGAACTGGGCGGAGCCCTTCATCGCGGGGTAGTAGGCGCGCAGGAACGCGACGTCGCCGGTGAACAGGTAGTGGTCCCAGACCATGGTGGACAGCCACGCGCCACCGGTCTGCCACATGCCCCAGAGCGCGCCGTCGACGACCGAGGACCCGCGCCACCCGTCGGTGTTGTGGTGGGTGACCCAGCCGCCGGCGCCGTACTGGGCCCGCGCGGTGCGGGTGCCGGTCGCGACGAGGTCGTCGATCATGCGGAACACCGGCTCGTGGCACTCGGGCAGGTTCGTCGAGTCGGCCGGCCAGTAGTTCATCGGCAGGTTGGCGTTGAGGGTGTACTTCGACTCCCACGACGGGGTCAGCGAGTCGTTCCAGATGCCCTGGAGGTTCGCGGGCTGGGTGCCCGGCCGCGACGAGGAGATCAGCAGGTACCTGCCGTACTGGAACAGCAGCGCGGAGAACTGCGGGTCGGCGGTGGCGCCGTGCTGCGCGATCCGCACGTCGGTCGGCTGGTCCGCCGCCGGGGTGCGGCCCAGGTCGAGCGTGACGCGCCCGAACAGCCGCTGGTAGTCGGCCACGTGCCGGGCGCGCAGCACGTCGTAGGCGGTGCCCTGGGCGGCGGCGAGGCGTCCCCGCGCGATGGCCTGGTAGTCGCCGTTCGCGTTGCGGTAGTCGACGTAGCTGGTGCCGATCGAGATCAGCAGGGTCACGCTGGTGGCGCCGGTGACCCGCAGCGTGCCGCCGGAGCTGCTGGTGGTCCCGCCCTCGGCGACGGCCTTGGCCAGCGCGAGGAACCGCACCGCGCCCGCGATGCCCCGCTGGTCGCCGGACCGGCCGTCCAGCGCGACGGTCGTGCCGTCCGGGCTCGACGCGGTGGCGCGCTGCGGCGTGCTGAACGCGGCGGTGAACGAGATCGCGCCCGGCGTCTCGGCCGTCAGCCGCACCGCGATCACCTGGTCCGGCGCGCTGGCGATGACCTCGCGCCGGTACCGCACGTTGTTGGCCACGTAGGTCACGGCGGTGGTGGCGGTGGTCAGGTCGAGCCACCGCTGGTAGCCGGACACCGCGCCGGGGGAGGGGAAGGTGAGCCTGAGGTCGCCGACGGTCTGGTAGGCGAGCTGGCCCGCCGGGTTGCCCAGCATGGCCTGGTCGATGAGGGTCTGCGCCTGCGCCCACTGGTTGGCGAACACCAGCCGCCTGATCTCCGCCAGGGCGCTCGCGCCCCGCGTGTTGGTGTAGTCGTGGGGGCCGCCCGCCCAGACCGTGTCCTCGTTGAGCTGCAACCGCTCCACGTCGGCGTTGCCGAAGACCATCGCGCCGAGGCGGCCGTTGCCGACCGGCAGGGCCCGCAGCCACTCCGAACCGGCCTGCTCGTCGTACCACAGCGCCAGGTCGCCGACCGCGCGGACCTCCGGCGGCGCGAGCGAACCGGCGCGGGCCACCGCCGACCAACCGCCCGGCACCAGCGCGGCCCCGGCGCTCGCCGCGCCGAACTTCATCAGTTGCCTTCGTGGCAGGTCGGGCATCCTCGAATCCCCTCTTCGTAAGGTGCGGGACAAGGCGCTGAGGTCACAGCTCAAAGGAAGCCTCCGGGCAACGTAGCCAGGTTTGAACAGGGCCGTCAATCACCAGGACCGGGCACATGTGAGCGA
Organism: Saccharothrix syringae; assembly: GCF_009498035.1. Classification (NCBI taxonomy): domain Bacteria; kingdom Bacillati; phylum Actinomycetota; class Actinomycetes; order Pseudonocardiales; family Pseudonocardiaceae; genus Saccharothrix; species Saccharothrix syringae. Next base: position 6,914,903 of record NZ_CP034550.1, on the reverse strand, counting down.
TAACAGCGCCATCGGTCGCTGACCTCTTCGAATTCGCATTCGACACCCGGTGATGACCATCGGAGGGGCCAGATTCGCTGATCCGACTAAAAGTTATCGCTCACAATTTTAGCAACATCGAGCGTTGACGCCCGGTGTCGCCGGTGGCTACGGTGCCGGAAAGGCCCCGGTGCGCCGCATCGGCGAGATTCCACCACTTGCCTCGGTCGAATTCCACCGCCCGCCCTTTCCGGAGCGCCCTCGGGGCGTTCCGGGGTGCGCGCCCGCGGGACCTCGCCCCGAACCGAAGGAGTGCTCGATGAACACCAGTGGCGAGGCACCCGCCTCCTCACCCCCGCGTCGCCGGAGGCCGGTGACGACCGCCGTGGCGGCGGTGGTCCTCGCGACCGGCGCGATCACCGGGGCCGGCGCGGTCACCGGCGTCGGCGCGCCACCGGCCTCGGCGGCGACGGTCGACACGAACGCGTGGTACGTCCTGGTCAACCGCGGCAGCGGCAAGGCGTTGGACGTCTACAACCTCTCCACCGCCGACGGCGGCCGCATCACCCAGTGGACCCGCAACGACGGCAACAACCAGCAGTGGCAGTTCGTCGACTCCGGCGGCGGCTACTACCGCCTCAAATCACGCCACTCCGGCAAGGTCCTCGACGTACCCGGCTCCTCCACCGCCGACGGCACTGCCATCCAGCAGTGGGCCGACCACGGTGGGACCAACCAGCAGTTCGGCCTGGCCGACTCCGACGGCGGGTACGTGCGGCTGATCGCCCGGCACAGCGGCAAGGCGGTGGAGGTGCAGGGCGCGTCCACCGCGGACAACGCCAACGTCGTGCAGTACGCCGACCACGGCGGCACCAACCAGCAGTGGCAGTTGGCCAAGGTGTCCGGTGGCGGCGACCCCGGCGGCAGCGGCTGCGGCAAGGCCCCGACGCTGCGCAGCGGCACGTACACGATCCAGAGCGGCGGGAAGAGCCGCAGCTTCGTCCTGCGGGTGCCCGACGGCTACGACAACAACCGCCCGTACCGGCTGATCTTCGCGTTCCACTGGCGGGGCGGCACCATGAACGACGTCTCCTCCGGCGGCAGCAGCGGGACCGCGTGGTCCTACTACGGGATGCAGGAGCAGTCGAACAACAGCGCGATCCTGGTCGCACCGCAGGGCCTGGGCAACGGCTGGGCCAACTCCGGCGGCGAGGACGTCACCTTCACCGACGACATGATCAAGCGGATCGAGGCCGACCTCTGCGTCGACCCGAAGCTGCGCTTCGCCATGGGCTTCAGCTACGGCGGCGGCATGAGCTACGCGCTCGCCTGCGCCCGCGCGACCGTGTTCCGGGCCGTGGTCGTCTACTCCGGCGCCCAGCTGAGCGGGTGCAGCGGCGGCAGCCAGCCGATCGCCTACTTCGGCCTGCACGGCATCACGGACAACGTGCTCAACATCTCCATGGGGCGGTCGCTGCGGGACCGGTTCGTGGCGAACAACGGGTGCACGCCGCAGAACCCGCGCGAGCCGGCGCAGGGGAGCCTGTCCCACGTGGTCACGACCTACTCGTGCCGGGCGGGTTACCCGGTGCAGTGGGCCGCGTACGACAACGGCCACACGCCCGGCCCGGTCGACGGCACCTACACCGAGAACGGCGCCCGGACGTGGACCAAGGCCGAGGCGTGGAGGTTCATCTCGCAGTTCTGACCGCACCGGCCGCGGGTGGGCGGGGCTCCCGGGCGCGGGAGCCCCGCCGCCCGGTCGCGCCGCGCACCCGCGTTCCCCGAGCGGCCGGGCCGCCCGGTCGCCGCCCGGATGGAGTGAGCAACGATGGAGCAGCGCTTGTCGTGGTCGTTCGTCCTCGTCCTGGTGCTCTGCGCGGCCTGCGGGAGCGCCACGGCGCCGGACTCGTCCGGCGGTTCGGCCGACCGGCTGGTGGTCTGGGACTGGAAGTCCGGCGACGCGACCTCGGCCGCCTACCTGGACCGGGCGAGGGCCGACTTCGCGAAGGGCCACCCGGACGTCGAGGTCGAGTTCGTCGCGCAGCCGTTCGACCAGTACTACACGCTGCTCGGGGCCGCCGTCCAAGCCGGCCGGGGGCCGGACGTCATCCTGTTCAACGGCGGCGGCCGGATCCGCGACCGGGCCGACTCGCTGCTCCCGCTGGACGAGTACGTCGCCGGGGACCGGCAGCGGCTGGTCGGGTGGGACGCGTTCACGAAGGACGGGAAGACCTACGCGTCACCGGTGACCCTGCAGGGCCACCCCCTCTACTACGACAAGGCGCTCTACGAGCGGGCGGGGCTGGACCCCGACGCGCCCGCGACCACGTGGGACGACTTCGTCGAGGACTGCCGCACCATCGCCGACCGGACGGGCGCCACGTGCTTCGGCGTGGGCAACAAGGAGGGCATCGGCATCCAGTTCTTCCTGTCCTGCATGGGTTCCGCGGTGCTCTCGCCGGCCGAGTACGACGCGTGGACCGCCGGGAAGCGGAACTGGACCTCACCGGGCGTGAAGCGGATCTTCGAGCTGTGGCAGCAGGTCGACGCCGCCGGCCTCAACAACGACGGGGTCAACTCCACCGCGATGTTCAACGACGCGTTCGCGCTCTTCCAGTCGGGCCGGGCCGCGCACGTCATCGGCCTGATGTCCGACGTCGGGCACTGGAAGGACTTCGCCGAGTTCCTGGACCCGGACGACATCGGCGTCATGGCCGCGCCGGTGGTCGACCCCGCCGCGACGCCGAGCCTGCCCTACGACGGCGGCATCGGCTACGGGGTGGCGAAGTGGACCCGGGACCCGGCGCTGGCCGCCGACCTGGTGCGCTCGCTGACCTCGACCGGGGCCCTGGCGGCCTTCTCCGCGGACGCGGGCGCGATCACCTCCGACACCGGCATCGACGTCTCCGCCGGCGGCCCGGCCGCCACCGCCATCGCCGCGGGGATCAAGACCGGCAAACCGGCCCTGCACGTCGCCCTGCCCAGCACGACCGTCGACCTGATGGGACGCCTGTCGCAGCAGCTGCTCAGCGGCTCCACCACCGTCGACGAGGCCCTGGCGCAGCTCGCCGCCTCGGACCGGGCGGGCTGATCCGTGCCGACCGGCCCCCACCCCTCCCCGGCACCGGTCGCGCGACCCCGCCGGGGCTCGCGGACCGAGCGCCTGGCGCCGTTCGCCCTGGTGGCACCGACCGTGCTGATCGTCGTCGCGCTGCGCCTGTGGCCGCTGGCGCTCGGCGTCAACTTCTCCTTCACCGGCGACGGCGACCTCAACGGCACGCCGGTCGGCCTGGACAACTACGCGACGCTGCTCGGCGACCCGCTGTTCCGCACCGCGCTGGGCAACGTCGGCCTGCTGGTGCTGCTGCTCCCGGTCGCGGTGGCGATCCCGGGGCTGCTCGCCACCGCCATCCACCTGCGGGTGCCCGGGCACCGGGTCTACCGGGCCGTCTACTTCTTCCCGGCCGTGCTCTCCCCGGTGATCGTGGGCGCGATCTTCACCCTGCTCCTGGGCTACGACGGTCCGCTCAACGACCTCCTCGGCGTGGTGGGCCTCGGGCCGGTGGACTGGCTCGGTGACCCGGACGTGGCGATCTTCGCGGTCGTCGGCGTGCACGTCTGGGCGACGTTCGGCATGGCGCTGGTCGTCTTCCTGGCCGGGTTCTCGACGCTGGACCCCTCGCTGCTGGACGCGGCCAGGGTGGACGGCGCGTCCCTGCCGCAGACCCTCCGGCACGTGATCGTCCCCGGCCTGGCCCGCACGATCCAGTTCGTCTTCGCGACCACCATGATCGGGATGCTGACCTCGATGTTCGGCCTGCTGTTCGTGATGACCGGCGGCGGTCCGGAGGCGTCCACCTACCTGCCCGAGTACTACATCTGGGTGCAGCAGGGGCAGCTCGACCGGCCCGCGCTCGCCTCGGCGGCGTCCACGGCGCTGTTCCTGGTGATGCTGCTGGTGGGGCTGGCCCAGGTCGGCGTCCTGCGGCGCGCGGGCCGGGAGGGCTGATGGCCGGCGGGCGGTGGGGCAGGTGGGTGGTCGCGGTACCGATGGCCGGGCTCGCGCTGGCGACGGCCTACCCCCTGGTGTTCACCGCCAACGTCGCGGTGAAGAGCCGCCGCGAGTACGTCCTCGACCGGTTCGCCCCGACGGGGTCGCCGCGGTGGGACAACCTCGCCGAGGCGTGGGCGGGCGTCGGCACGTCCCGGTACTTCCTGAACTCGACGGTCGTGGTGGCGTGCTCGGTCGCGCTGCTGCTGCTGTTCGGCTCGATGGCGGGGTTCGCGCTGGCCCGGCTGCGGTTCCGCGGTTCGTCGGTGCTGTACCTGGGCTGCCTGGCCGCGCTGTTCATCCCCTTCCAGGTGATCATGGTCCCGCTCACCCGGGTGCTGGCCGACACCGGCCTCGTCGACACCTACCCCGGGCTGGTGCTCGCGTACGTGGCGCAGTTCCTGCCGTTCACCGTCTTCCTGATGACGAGCTACTACTCGACCGTGCCCGCGGAGATCGTGGACGCGGCGCGGGTCGACGGCAGCACGGCGCTCGGCGCCTACTGGCGGATCATGCTGCCGATGGGCGCGCCGGCGCTCCTGTCGGTCGGCGTGCTCGACGCCCTGTTCTGCTGGAACGACGTGCTCATCGCGTTGCTGGTGATGCCGTCGGCGGACCACCGCACGCTCATGGTCGGGGTGACCTCGCTGCGGGGGCAGTACTCGGACGACGTCCCGGTCTTCGCCTCCGGCGTGCTGGTCGCCGCGGTACCCGTCCTGGTCGTCTACCTGTTACTGCAGCGCCGGATCGCCGACGGCGTCACGGCCGGAGCCACGAGGGGCTGACATGCGCATCACCGGTTACCGGGCCCTGACCACCGTCCAGGACTGGGGGCGGCCGGTCGGCGACGCCAACGGCGTCTTCGCCGACGGCGTCGTCCGGGTGCCGCTCCTGCTCGTGGAGACCGACGTGGGCGTCACCGGCGTGGGGATCGGGTCGCACGTGGGGGTCGAGGAGGTCTTCACCGCCGTCGAGGGCGAGGACCCGCGCGCCGTCACCGCCCTCTACGACCGGATGCTGCGCCGGACGTTCAAGGCCGGCCACGCGGGCGCGGTGTTCGGCACCATCGGCGCCCTGGACACCGCGCTGTGGGACATCAAGGCGCAGGTCGCCGGCGAACCGCTATGGCGGCTGCTCGGCGGGCGCGACCGCCGGGTGCCCGCCTACGCCTCCGGGTTGGACATCGCGTTGGGCGACGACGAGCTGGTGGCGGTGCACGAGACCTACGCCGACCGCGGCGTGCGGTCGGCGAAGCTCAAGGGGGGCCTCGACGTCGGCCGCGACCGGGACCGCCTCGTCCTGGTGCGCGACGTGCTCACCGCCGCGGGCCGCGGGGCGCGCCCCGGCCTGATGCTCGACGTCAACGAGGCCCTCAACCGCAAGCAGGCCGTGCGCCACGTCGCCGAGCTGGAACGGGTGCTCGACCTGACCTGGGTCGAGGAGCCCGTCCGGAGGTGGGACGCGGAGGGGCACGCGGTGGTCGGCCGCGGCGTGCGGGCGTCGGTCGCCAGCGGGGAGAACCTGACCGGGCTGGAGCAGTACCGCCCGCTGCTCGCGGCGGGCGCGGTCGACGTCGTGCAGGCGTCGGCGGGGTGGGGCGTCACCCACTTCCTGCGCGTCGCGGCCCTCGCGCACGCCCACGACCTGCCCGTGAGCCCGGTCGGCACGACCCCGGTCGGGCTGCTGCACGCCGCGACGTCGGTGCCGAACCACCTGGTCAGCGAGTTGCAGGACCTGCACCCGCCGGTGGGGGTCTCGGTCGGGCACCACGTCGAGGGCGGTGCGTTCGTCCTGGGCGACGGCCCGGGGCTGGGCATCCGCGTCGACGAGGGGGCGATTCCCGCGCCCCACCGGCCCGCGGCCCCGGTGCCCGGCGGACCGCACGTCCGGCCCGAACGCGCCGGGCAGCGCCTGCCGCCGGTCGGCGACCCCGACCGCCCGGACCCGCTGCCGTCCTGACCGCCACGTCGTGGCGACCGCCTCGGGCACGCCCGAGCGCGCCCCACCGCACGCCCGAGCACCCCACCCCCGCCGCCGCACCGCACACCCACACCAGGAGGTCCCCTTGTCCTCGTCCTCCGCGCCGCGCAGAACGCTGGCGGCCGCCGTCGCGGTGCTGACCGCCGCGGCGGTGCCAGTGCCCCTCGCCCCCGCCGCGCACGCGGCCACCACGACCCTCTACGCCTCGCCCTCCGGCACCGGCACCGCCTGCTCCGCCACCCAGCCGTGCGCGTTGCCCGCCGCCCAGGCCGCGGTGCGGTCGCGCAACGGCGCGATGTCCGGTGACCTCGTCGTGCAGCTGGCCGACGGGGTGTACCGGCTCGCCGAACCGTTGCGGCTGACCGCGGCGGACTCCGGCAACAACGGCTACCGCGTGGTGTGGCAGGCCGCCCCGTCCGCGCGCCCCGTGATCAGCGGCGCCCGCGCCGTCACCGGCTGGTCGCTCGTCGACGCGGGCCGGAACGTCTGGCGGGCGAACGTCGGCGCCGGGACCGACACCCGGCAGCTCTACGTCGACGGCGCGATCGCGACGCGGGCGCGCACGCAGGTGAACCGGGCCGACTTCACCTTCACCGCCACGGGCATGAGGTTCACCAGCTCCGCGCTGGGCTACCTGAACAACCTGGCCGCCCCGGGCCGGGTCGAGGTGGAGAGCGTCAACTCCTTCACCGACCGGTACTCCCCGGTGCAGGGCATCAGCGGCAACTTCCTCACCATGCGGCAGCCCGCGTGGAGCAACAACACCTTCGGGTACGACACGCTCGCCGCCCCGCACCGGGCGGGCCCGCTCTACCTGGCCAACGCCTACGAGTTCCTGGACTCGCCGGGGGAGTGGCACCTCGACCCGGGCACGGGCGCGCTGTCCTACATCCCGCCGGCCGGGCAGGACGTGCGCACCGCCGGGGTGGAGCTGCCGGTGCTCCAGTCGCTGGTGGACGTCGGCGGCACCTACGACGCGCCGGCGCACCACATCTCGTTCAGCGGCATCACGTTCACCGGTACGACCTGGCTGGGCCCCAGCGGCGACCAGGGGTACGCCGACCAGCAGACCGGCGCCTACCTCGCGGGCACCTGGAACTGGCCCGCCGACCGGATGACCTCCTGCCAGAACGGCTGCGCCCAGTTCGAGGCGGCCCGACCGCACTGGTCCCAGATGCCCGCCGCGGTGCAGGTCTCCGCCGCCGACACCATCGCGTTCAGCGACTCCCGGTTCGTCAACCTGGGCCAGACGGCCATCGGCATCGGCAACGACGCCAACGCCCACGCCAGCGGGGTCGGCCTGGGCGCCTCGAACGTCACCGTCACCCGCTCCGAGATCGCCCGCGGCTCGGCCGGCGGCATCGTGGTCGGCGGCGTGCGCGCCGACGCCCACCACCCGGGCGACCGGCGGATGGTCAACCGGGACATCACCATCAGCCACAACCGCATCCACGACCTCGGCATCGACTACCGCGGCAACGTCTCGGTCCTGAACACCTACGTCACCAACGCCACCGTGTCCCACAACGAGGTCTACAACATGCCGTACTCCGGCATGTCGATCGGCTACGGCTGGGGCGCCAACGACGCCGGCGGCAGCAACCACTACGCCAACCGCGGCCTCTACAACTACCAACCGCGGTACACCACCCCCACCACCGCGACCAACAACCGGCTCACCGACAACTACGTCCACGACGTCATGCAGCAGATGAACGACGGCGGCTGCATCTACACCCTGGCCTGGAACCCGAACGCGGTGATCAGCGGCAACCACTGCCTGCGGACCAACGGCTACTACGGCCTCTACTTCGACGAGGGCTCGCGGTTCTACACGGCCACCAACAACGTCTTCTCCGCCACCGGCACGTGGGCCACCGCCAACTACTGGGGCGGCGAGAACATGGGCGACTGGACGCTGACCGGCAACTGGTCCACCAACGGCAGCACGAACATCACCAACGGCGACCGCGGCAACGTGGTGTCGGGCAACGTCACGGTCACCGGGGGCAACTGGCCGGCGGGCGCGCAGGCCGTGATCGCCAACGCCGGGCCCTCGGGCGGCAGCGGCGGCCCGCGCAACGCGATGCTGGTGGGTGCCCAGTCGGGCCGCTGCGCCGAGATCGCGAGCGGGGGCGCCAACGGCGCCCAGGCGCGCCTCTGGGACTGCAACGGCGGCACCAACCAGCGGTGGACCTACAGCTCCACCAAGCAGTTGGTGCTGAACGGGACCAAGTGCCTGGACGCCAGCGGCCAGGGGACCGCCAACGGCACCGCGGCGATCACCTGGGACTGCAACGGCCAGCCGAACCAGCAGTGGAACCTCAACGCCAACGGCACCATCACCGGCGTGCAGTCCGGGCTGTGCCTGGACGCCGCGGCCAACGGGACCGCGAACGGCACCCCGATCCAGCTCTGGTCCTGCCACGGCGGCACCAACCAGCAGTGGGGCGTGCGCGACTGACCCGCCACCACACGTCGGAACCGAACCGAACGGAGCCCGAGCATGACCCTGTCGAGCCGCGCCGGAAGGCGCCGGCACCGCGTGACGACCATCGCAGCCGCCCTGGCACTGGCCGCGGCGGGGGTGGCCGCGACCCCCGGCGCCCCCGCCGAGGCGGCGGCGGCGATCACCCTCAACGGCACCTCCGGCGGCCGGGTGTTCGACGGCGTCGGCGCGATCAGCGGCGGTGGCGGCAACAGCCGGCTGCTCGTCGACTACCCCGAGCAGCAGCGCGCGCAGATCCTGGACTACCTGTTCAAGCCGGGCTACGGCGGCGCCCTCCAGATCCTCAAGGTGGAGATCGGCGGCGACACCAACTCCACCAGCGGCGCCGAGCCCAGCCACGCCCACTTCCGGGGCGACCTGGACTGCGACCGCGGGTACGAGTGGTGGCTGATGGAGCAGGCCAAGGCCCGCAACCCGAACATCCGGCTGGTGGCCCTGCCGTGGGGCGCGCCGGGCTGGCTGGGCAACGGCAACTTCCTGTCCCGCGACACGATCGACTACCTGCTGAGCTGGCTCGGGTGCGCCCGGCAGCACGGCCTGACCATCGACTACCTCACCGCCGCGCAGAACGAGCGGAAGTGGAGCGCGTCGTGGACGGTCGACCTGCGCAACGCCCTCAACTCCGCGGGCTACGGCGGCGTGAAGGTCATCGCGGGCGACTCGTGGCCCGGTGACTGGGGCCCGGCCGGACCGATCTCCACCGACACCGCCTACCGCAACGCGGCCGACGTGCTCAGCGCCCACTACACGTGCGGCTACCTCAGCGCGCAGACCTCGTGCACCGTGCCCGCCAACGTGGCCAACTCCGGCAAGGTCCTCTGGTCCAGCGAGAACGGCTCGGACGACTACAACGGCGGCGCCAAGGCCCTCGCCCGCGGCATCAACCGCGTCTACGTCGACGGGAAGATGACCGCCTACATCAACTGGCCCCTCATCGCCTCGATCACCCCGAACATCCCGTGGCCGACCACCGGCCTCATGCTGGCCAACCAGCCGTGGTCGGGCGCCTACTCGGTCGGCAAGAACCTGTGGGCACTCGCGCACACCGCCCAGTTCACCGCCCCGGGCTGGCGCTACCTGGACTCCTCCACCGGCTTCCTCAACGGCAACCGCGCCAACGGCAGCTTCGTCACCATGAAGGCGCCGAACAACAGCGACTACAGCACCATCGTGGAGACGATGGACGCCACCGCGGCGCAGGTGCTCGACTTCACCGTCACCGGCGGCCTGTCCACCGGCCAGGTCCACGTGTGGGCCACCAACATGAACTCCAACAACCCCGCCGACCACTTCGTCCGCACGGCGGACATCACGCCCAGCGGCGGCCGGTTCAGCCTCACCGCCCAACCCGGGTACCTCTACAGCATCACCACCACGACCGGGCAGGGCAGGGCCACGGCCACCGGGCCGGCCCAGGGCGCGCTGAACCTGCCGTACTCCGACGACTTCGACGGCTACCCGACCGGCAAGCTCGCCAGGTACCTGATGGACCAGGAGGGCGCGTTCGAGACGGCGGCGTGCGGTGGCGGCCGCACCGGCGGGTGCGTGCGCCAGGCCGCGCCGCAGGGCGCGATCGTCTGGAAGACCAAGGCCGACCCGTACGCGCTGCTGGGCAACGTGAACTGGAGCAACTACACCGTGTCGGCGGACGTGCTGCTGGAGAAGTCCGGGTACGCCGGGCTGATCGGCCGCGCCGGCTCGGAGTGCCTGCTGTGCAGCGGCGGCCTCAACGCCTACTACCTCAGGGTCTCCGACACCGGCGCGTGGTCGATCCTGCGCAACAACACCAGCGAGCAGTGGACGACCCTGCGCAGCGGCACGGTCGCCGCGCTGGGCACCAACCGCTGGCACTCGCTGGCCCTCGGGTTCTCCGGCTCGACCATCACGGCGACGGTCGACGGCGCCGTCGTCGGCACGGCCACCGACGCGACCTGGTCGGCGGGGCAGGTCGGGTTCGCCACCGGGGAGGGGCAGACCGCCCGGTTCGACAACCTCCGCGTCGTCGCCGGTCCCGGCAACGGGACGTCGGGCCCGCTGCTCAACACCGGTTCGGGCCGCTGCCTGGACGTGCCCAACCAGTCGCAGGCCAACGGCACGCAGGTGACGCTGTGGGACTGCAACGGCGGGGCCAACCAGCAGTGGGCGTCGAACGCGGCGAAGCAGCTGGTGGTGTACGGCGGCAAGTGCCTCGACGCCGAGGGTGCCGGCACCGCGCCGGGCACCAGGGTGATCATCTGGGACTGCAACGGCGGCACCAACCAGCAGTGGACCCTCAACGGCGACGGCACGGTCACCGGGGGCCAGTCCGGGCTGTGCCTGACCCCCAGCGGCTCGGGCACCGCCAACAACACCCCGATCACCCTGGCCACCTGCACCGGCGCGGCCGGTCAGAAGTGGGGTCGGACGTGACGCCGGTCGTCCGACCGCGGCACCGATCCTGACAGTCACCAACCAGAACGAGGAGAACCGATGCGAACACCGTTCCGATGGCTGGCCGCCTGCGCCGCCGCCCTGGTCACCGCAGCGCTGCTGCCCGCGGGTCCCGCCACCGCCGAGTCCAACGGCGGGGTCCGGGTCATGCCGCTGGGCGACTCCATCACCGAGGGCACGCAGGTGCCCGGCGGCTACCGGATCGGCCTGTGGCAGCGGTTCGGGGCGGGCAACTACCGGGTCGACTTCGTCGGTTCCCAGTTCAACGGCCCGGCCTCGCTGGGGGACCACGACCACCAGGGCCACCCCGGCTGGCGCATCGACCAGATCGACGCCAACGTCACCACCTGGCTGCGCAACACCAACCCGCGCACGGTGCTGCTGCACATCGGCACCAACGACATCCTCCAGAACTACAACGTCGCCAACGCGCCGGCACGCCTGTCGGCGCTCGTCGACCGCATCACCGCGACGGTGCCGAACGCGGACGTGTTCGTCGCCACGATCATCCCGCTGGCCAACTCCGGGCAGGAGGCCGCCGCCCGGAACTTCAACGCGACGATCCCGGGCATGGTGCAGAGCAAGGTCAACGCGGGCAAGCGCGTGCGCCTGGTGGACATGCACGCCGCGCTGACGACGGCCGACCTCATCGACGGCGTCCACCCCACCGCCACCGGCTACGACAAGATGGCCGCCACCTGGTACGCCGCGCTGCGCGCCGTGCCCGGGAGCATCGGTGACCCGGTGGCGGGGCAGGGCGGGCAGGTCGTCGGCGTGCCCTCGGGCCGCTGCCTGGACGTGCCGGGCTCGTCGACCGCCAACGGCACGCAGCTCCAGCTGTGGGACTGCCACGGCCAGCCCAACCAGCGGTGGGTGCTCAACGCCAACCGGCAGCTCGTCGTCTACGGCACCAAGTGCCTCGACGCGTACGGGCGGGGCACGACCAACGGCACCCAGGTGGTGATCTGGGACTGCCACGGCGACACCAACCAGCAGTGGAGCGTCAACGCCAACGGCACGATCACCAACGTGCAGTCCAACCTGTGCCTGGACGCCTACAACCTCGGCACCGCCAACGGCACCAAGCTGGTCCTGTGGTCCTGCTCCGGGCAGGCCAACCAGCAGTGGACCCTGCGCACCGCCTGATGCGCGAAGCGCCCGGTGCGGAGCGAATCCGCACCGGGCGCCGTGCCGACCTCCGGGGATCAGGCGTTGCGGACCAGCCGCCAGCGGTTGTCCGCCGAGCCGTTGTCGGAGTCCTGGACCACCTGCGCGCCCTGCGCGGTGGAGCCGTTGAGGATGGCCAGCAGCTTGCCGCTGTTGACGTTGCGGATCTTGTGCGTGCCGTCGCCGTTGTCGACCAGCGTCCACTTGTGGTCGGCGGTGCCGGTGTCGCCCCACTGGAGCACCCGGGCGTTGTCGGCGGTGGACATGTTCTCCACGCCCAGCACCTTGCCGCTGTGGACGTTGCGGAAGCGCACGTTGCCGCCGTCGGGGATCATCTCCCAGTTGTGGTCGGCGGTGCCCGTGTCACCCCACTGCAGCGCCAGGCCGCCGTCGGCGGTCGACATGTCCCGGATGCCCAGCACCAGGCCGCTGGCCGCGTTGACCAGGCGGTAGCTGCCGCCCCCGCTGCCGCCGGTGCTCCAGTAGACGGTGTAGTTGAAGCCGTGGGCGTCGTGGAACGGGCCGAGGTTGACCGTCGTGCCGTTGGCCCTCGCGGTGAACGCGAGCGCCGTGGTGCTGGTGCGGGTGATCGACGAGACGTCGAGCGACGGCAGCGCGGACAGCGCGGTGTTGCCGTAGTTGCCGGCCAGCACGGCCGGGCCGTAGGTGACCGCGACGACGTTGCGGTTGTCGTTGGCGGGCACCGTGATCACCCGCATGGGCAGGCGCAGGGTGACGGTGTCGCCGGGCGCCCAGGAGCGGGTGAGCGAGGCGTAGCTGCCGGGCGTGGCGGTGACGCCCTGGGCCACGCCGTTGACGCTGACGGTGGCCCCGCTGGTCCAGGCCGGGATGCGGAAGCGCATCGTCCACGACCCGCTCGCGGTGCCGCTGATCGTGAACGTGGTGGTGTCGCTCGCCGGGTAGGTGGTGCTCTGGGTGACCGTGATGCCCCGCGCCGACCAGTTCAGCACCGACGGCGCGTAGAGGTTCACCGTGAGCGTGGTGCCGTTGTAGAAGTAGATCGAGTCGGCCAGCTTGGTGTTGGTCTCCAGCGCCGTGCCCTGGCAGCACCAGAAGGTGGTGTAGTCGGTGCTCCAGTTGCCGCCGCCCCAGGCCGGTCCGGTGTTGCCGCGCCGGTGGCCGGGGTTCAGGCCGGTGAAGTAGCAGATGTGGCCGTGGCCGTCGGCGGTGTTCTGCTGGCCGATCAGGTGGTTGAGCAGGGCCCGCTCGTAGTAGTCGAAGTAGGCCGCGTTGTTCGGGTCGAGCAGCCACAGCTCGCGGGTCAGCTTGAGCATGTTGTAGGTGTTGCACGCCTCGGCCGTGTCGGTGTTGAGGTAGGCGGCGATGGCGTTGGGCGCGCGGAAGTGCTCGGCCTGGCTGTTGCCGCCGATCACGTAGGTGTGCGCGGCCACGGTGATGTTCCACGCGTTGGTGGCGATGTCGCGGTACCGGGTCGTGCCGGTGGCCTTGTACTCGCGCGCCGCGCCGACCCACTTGGGCACCTGCGTGTTGGCGTGCAGCCCGTTGAGGCGGTCCTGGTTGGCCGCCAGCGGGTCGAACACGGCGGCGTGGTCGAACCGCTGCGCCGTCGCCAGCCACCGGGAGTCCCCGGTCTGCTGGTACAGGTCGGTCAGCACGGCGTTCATGCCACCGAACTCCGTGCCCAGCACGCGCTGCATCTGGCTGTAGGACAACCGCGCGGTGCGCCAGTCCACCCAGCCCGCGAACCGCAGCAGGACGTCCCGGGCCTGCGTGCTGCCGAGGTGGCGCCACACGTCCAGCAGGCCGGCCAGGGTCTTGTGCATCGAGTAGTACGACACCGCCTTGGGCGAGCCCGCCTCCAGCGCGTCGAGGTCCGATTCGGGGAAGCCGGACAGGTAGCCGGTGTTGAAGCCGGCCGCGCCGTTGTTGGCCTGGCACTTGGCCAGCTCGGCGACCATGTAGTTGGCCTTGTCGCGGCAGGTGGTGTCGCCCAGCACGGCCCACGCCTGCGCCCAGGCGGTGAGGAAGTGGCCCTGGCTGTGCGTGCGGAACGGGAAGTTCGGCGCCTCCCAGCCGCCCAGGGCCGCCGCGCCGTTGGTCGACAGCCGGTGGTTGGCGCGGAAGTTGTAGAGCAACCGGTCGACGTCGACGAACCGCAGGTAGGACAGCGTCCGGTTCTGGTTGTCCAGCCACCGGCCCGAGGTCAGCCGGACCTCGGAGAGGTCGAACGCGTAGGCCGAGACGCCGACGTCGGCGCGGGCGGGCGGGACCGCCGCCGCCCCGGCGGTGCCCTGGAACAGGGTGGGTGCGGTGCTCGCGACGGCCGCGACGCCGGCGGCCTGCAACAGCCTGCGACGGCTCAACGGTGAGGACGACATGAGGCTCCCGGGATCGGCTGCGGTGGCTGCGGTGAGCCTGTCCGCAAGCGGTGGCCAACTTCCCGCCCGGGGCGGACCGCCCCTGGAGCGGGTCGCTTTGTTATCGTTAACAACAAACGGGCCCGTCGGCCGAGGCGGACAGGCGTGGTCGTGGTGGGGTGGAACGCTGCTCGGGTGGAATGCCTTTCAACGAACCGCGCGGCGTGGTTCACACGCCGTGGTGCTCGCTGGGTGACCGGAGCGTTACCTCAGTGTTAGCGATAACACGTTGAGTGTCAATACCGTTGCCGTACGGTGGTGGGGCGGCCCGGGAACCCGGACCGCCCCACCGCCGGTGATCAGCGACAGCTGCGCGCCTCGTACGGGACCTGGAGCCCGACCGACACGTCGCGCCCGTCCACCTTCGCGGTCGCCGTCACCGTCGCCACCCCGGCGGGCAGGGTCGGGCTGTGCACCGTGAACGGGTGGGCCCGGCTCTGGCCCGGCTTGACCCCGCCCAGCGACTTCGCGCCGTACGGCGTGTCGACGGCGAAGTCGACGGGCACCGAGTCGTCGTTGGTCACCCGCACGGTCAGCTTGACGTTCCGGCCGGCGCACCGGGTGTCGGCCGCGCCGTCGACCCGCAGCGACGGCGCGGTGAACCGCCAGCTGTCGACCTCGACCAGGTCCCGGCCGTCCGGCCCGACGAAGGTGAAGTACACGTCGTGCACGCCCGAGACGCCGTCGAGGTCGGTCCCGACCTCGGTCCACTCCCCGGCGGGCCCGTCGACCGGGATGGTGGCCACCACCGGGCCGGTGCGGTCGTCCAGGCGCACCTGGACGCCCGCGCCCGCCACCAGCGGCCTGACCCGTGCCGACACGCCGGTGGCGCCGGTGCCGAAGTCCACCGACGACAGCGACGTCCAGTCGCCGTTGTCGACGTCGTGCAGGGCCAGGTCCGGCACGTCGTTCGGCGCGGTGAGCCGCTTGGTGGCCAGTCCCTGCTGCCAGGCGATGGTCTCCGCCTCGATCTCCCGGTAGGGGTCGAGCCGGCGGACCTGCTCGACGCCGTCGAAGGTGCCCAGGACCTCCTTGATGGTGCCGTCGGCGTTGAACTCCAGCTTGGCGATGTGGGGGCTGCGGAAGCCCTGCGTCGCGCCGCCGGTGATGCGGCGGTTCACCGTCTGGGCGTGGTAGGTGAAGTAGTAGTCGCCGTTGAACTCGAAGACCGACTGGTGGTTGTTGCCGCCGGCGCCGAAGTAGACGCCGGGGTTCTTGAAGATGACGCCCGCGTAGGTCTCGGGCGTCCAGGGCCCCATCGGGTCGTCGGCCATGAGGTAGGCGATGGCGCCGGTCGGCGGGCCGTTCGGGTCGATCGGCCCGCCGAAGCCGAAGTTCGAGGAGTACGAGTAGTAGTACTTGCCGCCGCGCTTGAAGACGTGGCCCGCCTCGAACACCAGGGGCGCGTCGATGGTCTGCGCCGCGCCCTCGGTGCTGATCATGTCGTCACCCAGCTTGATGACGCGCGTCGACTTCGGGTGGTTGGTGTTCTCCGCGGAGTTGGAGCCGTCGTTGCCGCCACCGCCGAAGTACAGGTAGCCCTGGCCGTCGTCGTCGACGAACACGCCCGGGTCGAACAGCCAGTTGCGGCCGTCCGAGGCACCGGGGGTCTGCGCGGTGATCAGCAGGCTGCCGCGCTCGTCGCGCCAGGGGCCCAGCGGCGAGTCGCCGACCAGGACGCCGGTGGCCGCGCCGTTGTTGGCGAAGTAGAGGAAGAACTTCTCCACCCCGCCGACCACGCGGCTCTCGACCGCGGGCGCCCACGACTGCGACGCGTACTTCGCCAGGCCGTTCGGCCCGGCCACCGGGATCTCCCCGTGGTCGGTCCAGTTGACCAGGTCGTCGGACGAGATCACGGTGATCGTGTTGATCCCGCCGTAGGTGTTGGTGGGCGAGGTGCCGTCGGGGCCGGGGTTGTAGACCTGGGTGTCGTTGGTCATGTAGACGTACACCCGGCCGCCGTGGACGAAGGCGTTGCCGTCGGCGCCGAACTTGTGGGAGATCAGCGGGTTGCCCTCGCCGGGGTTCTTGGCCAGGACCTCGATGGTGGTCGACGGGACGAACTCCCGCAGGACCACGTCGTCGACCTTGAAGTCCATCAGGTGGGTCGCCGGCGCGGCCGCCGGGTCCGCGACCCACGGCGTCTCGACGAACACGCGCGGGGTCGTGACGTCCTGCCCGGCCGGGATCGTGAACGTGCCCTGGAGCAGCCCCCACTGGCCGCGCGGCACCGTGCCGGTGCCGAGGTTGGTGTAGGTCGAGCCGCCGTAGTGCATGGTGACGAAGAACTGCTTGGTCGCCGGGCTGTCCGGGTTCTCGTACTTGACCCGGGCGCTGATCGTGTAGGTCCTGCCCGCGTGCACCTTCCCGGCCAGGTCCTGCGCCGGTCCCGACCCGGTGGTCCGCCGGCCGGTCACCAGCACCGCGCCGGTACCGGAGTGGGCGTCGCCGGTCGGCGACAGGGTCGCGCCGTCGGTGGGGTTCCCGCTGTTGACGGCCCACCCGGTCAGGCCGTCCTCGAAGCCCGGGTTGGTGATGAGGTTCGGTTCGGCGGCGGTCGCCGCCGGGGTGGCGGCCAGACCTGCGGCCAGCAGCGCGCCGACGGCGGCGAGGACGGCGGCGGTCCGCCGACCCGGTCGCTGCGGACGTTGTCGATCCACGGGGTTCTCCTTGTTCTGCGGGGCATCGCCGCCCGGTCGTCCCGGTCGGCGGTCAACATTGGTGTGATCGCTAACATGAAAGGCGGGAACCTGGCGGTGGGCAGGACGAGTCGACCGGTCTTGAAATGCACCGGTGCGGCACGATGTGGGTAAATGAGGCGTGTCGGCGACGTCAACTTCGTGTTGCCGGACAGTGTTAGCGGTAACACAAAAGGTGTCAAGACCGTCGTTCGACGCCCGTTCGACCGGGGTCGGCCCCTGCGCAACATTTGCGAACAACTTCGGCGGGCGAGGGGCTGCGGAAGCTAAAGTTCCCGCCGCGACATTTAGCATTCGGCATCGGTTGACTGGCGAAATTACGCAGGGCTACATTGACCCGCTGGTCAAAGTCGATCGGTTCCGATATCGAAACTTTCGAGATCTGGTCGCTTGCGCCGCCGGTCGCCCGCTCGGCCGCTGGCTGCCGCGCGGAGGGGACGGCAGTTGGAGAACAGGGCATCCGGGACGCCCGCGATGGCGGATGTGGCCCGGCTCGCCGGTGTCTCGCACCAGACGGTGTCGCGGGTGCTCAACGGGCACCCGTACGTGCAGGAGCAGACGCGCCTGCGGGTGCGCGCGGCGATCGAGGAGCTGGGCTACCGCCCGAACGGGTTCGCCCGCGCGCTGGTGACGGGTCGCTCGCAGCTGATCGGGGTGGTGGCCCAGAACACGACCCTGTGCGGTCCCGCCTCGCTGCTGGCGGCGTTCGAGCAGGCGGCGGCGGGCGCGGGGTTCGTGGTGACCGCGCACCGGGTCGACGTGCTGGACCGCGAGTCGATCACCACGGCCCTGGAGCGGCACCGCGACCAGCGGGTGGCGGGCATCGTGGTGATCGCGCCGACGGCGTCCGCGCACGACGCGGTCGACACCGTTCCCCCCGGCGTGCCGCTGGTGATGGTCGACGGCGACTCGGAGCGCTCGACCCCGCTGGTGACCGTCGACCAGGCGGAGGGCGCCCTGGTGGCGACCCGTCACCTGCTGGAGGCCGGGCACCCCACGGTGTGGCACGTGTCGGGGCCGTCGGACTGGTTCGACAGCGCGGGCCGGATCCGGGGGTGGCGGGAGGCGCTGGAGGCCGCGGGCGCGGAGGTGCCGCCGGTGGTGCCCGCGGACTGGAGCGCGGCGTCGGGCTACCGGGCGGGGCAGGTGCTGGCGCGGATGCCGGAGGTCACGGCGATCTTCGCGGCCAACGACCACCTGGCGCTGGGCATCCTGCGGGCGATGCACGAGCGCGGCAGGCGGGTGCCGCACGAGGTGAGCGTGGTCGGCTTCGACGACGTGCCCGAGGCCGCCTACTTCATCCCGCCGCTGACCACCGTCCGGCAGGACTTCGACGCCGTCGCCCGTGATGCCCTGGAGCTGCTGATGGCGCAGATCGAGGGGAACGGGGTCGAGGGGGCCCGGCGCACCTCCAGCCCGGCGCTCGTGCGGCGCAACAGCGTCCGGCCGCCGCCGGGGCGGGGGCGCGGGGGGCACTGAAGGACGGGGTGGCGGACCGGCGGAGGGGGGTGCCGCCGGTCCGACGACCCGGTCCACCACGCGGCGGCGCGGGGAGAGATCGGCTCTGCGGTTCGTCCGGGGGAGAGGCCGGTTCTGAGGTTCGCCCGGGGGAGGCCGGCTTTGCGGTTCGCCTGGGGGAGAGGCCGGCTCTGCGGTTCGCCCGGCGGGGAAGATCGGTTCTGCGGTTCGCCCGGCGGGGAAGATCGGCTCGCGTTCGCCGGCTTTCCGGGTGGGCGGGGCAGCCCGCCGCCCCCGCCTCACCGGCCTGGGCGAGGATGCCGTCGATCGTCGCCCGCAGCTTCCACCGGGCCCTGGACTCGGCGTCACCGCTGCCCAGCAGCCCGGAGAGCGCGGCCAGGTTCGGGTACTCGCCCGCGTCCAACGCGGCGTAGGCGTCGTGCGGGGTCCGCTGCCCGCGCGCGGCGGACGCCTCCAGCGCCGCCGAGGCGATGTGCTGCCCGAGCAGGTCCAGGGCCCAGGCGCACACGCGGTCCGGCACCCCGCCCACCCGCAGGAGGCGGAGCAGTTCCTCGGTGATCCGCAGCGAGTTCGGGCCGGGCGCGGCGTCGCGGCCGACGACCGCGATGTCGCGGTGCGCCGCCAGGGCGTTCACGACCCGCCGCACCAGCAGCTCCAGGCGGGCCCGCCAGTCCCCGTCCCGCTCGTCCGGGAGTTCGACGCCGGCGACGGCGAGGTCGTGCGCCAGCGCCATCAGCTCGTCGCGGTCGGCGACGTGCACGTAGAGCGCGGCCGGCGCCGTGTCCACCGCGGCCGCGACCCGCCTCATGCTGACCGCCTGCACCCCCAGCTCGCCCACCAGCCCCAGCGTCGCCGACACGATCCACTGCCTGCTCAGGGGCGGGCGGGGCGGTCGGGTGCGCGCGGTCCTCGACATGGCCCGACCCTAGGGCCGACGAACGGCGTTCGCAACGTACGCTGTTCGTGACGAACACCGTTCATCCAGCGTCGCGATCCGCGATCACCGGGAGGGACCCCGTGAGTTCGATCGTCGTCTTCGGCGCCAACGGCGCCACCGGCCGCGCCCTCGTCGAAGAGGCGCTGCGCGCCGGGCACACCGTCACCGCGGCGGTCCGCGACCCGGCGGCCTTCCCCCGGCCGGCGGCCGACCCCGCCCGGCTCTCGGTGGTCCGGGCCGACGTGCGGGACCTCGACGGCGTCCGCGCCGCCGTCCGCGGCCACGACGCCGTCGTCTCGGCCGTCGGCCCGGCCGGGGCCAGGGCCGACGGGCTGTACTCCGCGGCCGCGCGGGCGTTCGTCGCGGCGATGGGGGAGCACGGGGTCGACCGCCTGGTCGCGCTGTCGTCCAGCGGTGTCCGGCTCGACGACCCGGACCACCCGCTGTGGTACCGGGTCGTCGCCCGCACCCTGCTGAAGGACCTCTACCAGGACATGCGCCGGATGGAGCGGATCGTCCGGGACAGCCCGCTGGACTGGACGTTCGTCCGCTCCACCCGCATCGTCGACGGGCCGCCGACGGGCACCTGCCGCGTCGTCGACTCGGCGAACCCGGCCAACGGCCGCCGCGTCAACCGCGCCGACCTGGCCCGGTTCGTCGTCGGCGCGGTCACCGACCCCCGGTGGTCGCGGCGCCACCCGACGCCGGCCCGGTGAACGCCGGCCCGCACCGGGTCACGGGGTCCGCGGCCGCGCCGGGTCGACCCGGGCCAACGCCGCCGGCACGGTCAACCGCCAACCGCTCTCGTACGCCGCGGTGAAGCGCTCGTCGCCGAGCGCGGCCCGACCGCGGCCGCTCAGCGCGCCGACCCGCGGATCGGTGCGGTCGTGGGCGCCGCGCAGGCGGGCCGCCGCACCGAGGAGGACGGCCACGTCCGGGTAACTCCCGCGCAGCGCGGCGAGCCCGGCCACGGCCACCGCGACCGTCGCCACGATCGGCAGGTCCGAGCTGTCGACCGCGGCCGCGTACGCGCGGCCCAGGGCCTCCGCCGCGCCGGGGCCGTCACCGAGTTCGAGGCAGAGCGCGCTGCGCACCGCGCTGATCAGCGCGCGCCCGTGGTCGCCGCCGAACGGCAGCCGCTCGGACAGCCCGGCCTCGACCACGCCGACCAGCTCGCGCGCCCGCTCCAGCTCACCGGTCCGCACCAGCACGTCGGCCTCCCACGCGTCGAGCAGGATCGCCATGTCCGGGGACGCCGAGCGCAGCGCCCGCTCCCGGGCCGAGGCGATCACCCCGGCCGCCCGCGCGGTCTCGCCCAGCCGCAGGTGCAGGTCGATCCGGCGCAGGTCGATGAAGACCTCGTCGCCGAGGCTGAGCGACCCGAACTCGCGGGCCAGCCGCTTGGCCTCGGCCAGGTCGGCCACCGCGCCGTCGAGGTCGCCGCCGTACTGCCGCAGCAGGGCGCGCAGCGGGAGGGTCGCGGCCACGCCCCACCGGTCGCCCGCCCGGGTGAAGCAGTCCAGGGCGGCGGTCACGTCGCCGCGGACCAGGTCGAGCCGGCCCTCGTTCTCGGCGGCCTGGGCCCGCAGCAGGCGGGCGAGGCCGGCCGACCACGCGTCCGGGCCGTCGACCAGCCGCCGGACGACCGCCCGCGACGCCCCGGTGTCCTCCAGGACGGCCAGCCCGAGCGCGATCGGCGCGCCGGCGGAACCCGGCCGGGCCGACAGCCGGTCGGTGAGCGCCCGCACCTCCTCGGCGACCGGCACGTCCCCGGTGGCGATGGTGTTGAGCAGCAGCGCCCCTTCGGCGAGGTCGCGCGTCGCCCCGTCGCCGGGCGACGCCACCACCTGGCCGAGCCAGTGGACCGCGTCGCGCTCCCGGCCGAGCAGGTGCCAGTACCAGGTCAGGTCCACCGCGAGCCCGGTCGCCCGGTCGGCGTCGCCGCCGTCCAGGAGGTGGCGCA
Source organism: Saccharothrix syringae (assembly GCF_009498035.1). Classification (NCBI taxonomy): domain Bacteria; kingdom Bacillati; phylum Actinomycetota; class Actinomycetes; order Pseudonocardiales; family Pseudonocardiaceae; genus Saccharothrix; species Saccharothrix syringae. Next base: position 6,893,307 of record NZ_CP034550.1, on the reverse strand, counting down.
GGGCGGCGAGCACGTTGTCGTACTCGGCGCCCAGCACGTGGAGCGCGTCGAGCTGCGCCGGGCCGCGCAGCAGCGGGTCGCACCGGGCCACCAGGTCGGCGAAGTAACGGGCGGCCAGGTCCCGCACCCCGGCCAGGGCACCCTGCTCGGCCAGCCTCTCCAGCCCGTACTCGCGGATCGTCTCCAGCACCCGGTACCGACCGGTGTCCGGCACGAGCTGCACCAACGACCGGTCGACCAGGGCCGCCAGCAGGTCCCGCACCTCGTCGTCGGCCAGCCCGGTACCCGCGCAGACCGCGGCCGCCGAGGCCGGCGTGACCCCGCCGGGCAGGACCGAAACGCGTTCCGCGACCGTGCGCGCGTCCGGGTCGAGCAGGTCCCAGCTCCACGCGATCACCGCGCGCAACGTGCGGTGCCTGGGCGGGGCGGTCCGGCTGCCGGTGCCGAGCAGCCGGAAGCGGTCGGCCAGCCCGGCGGCCAGGTCGGCGAGCGAGAGCGTGCGCAGGCGGGCGGCGGCCAGTTCGAGGGCGAGCGGCATGCCGTCCAGGCCGCGGACGACGCGCAGCACCGGGTCCAGGTCGCGCTCGTCGACGGTGAACCCGGGCCGCACGGCCGCCGCCCGCTCGGCGAACAGGCGCACCGACGCCGCGCGGCGGGCGTGATCGAGGTCCGCGCCCGGCCCGGGCAGGGCGAGCGGGCCCAGCGGGACCAGCGCCTCACCGTCGATCGCCAACGGCTCCCGGCTGGTGGCCAGCACCCGCAGCCCGGCGCAGCGGGGCAGCAGGGTCGAGAGCAGGTGCGCCACGGCGTCGACCAGGTGCTCGCAGTTGTCGATCACGAGCAGGCCCTCCAGGCCGGCCAGCCGGTCGACCAGCACGTCCAGCTCGCCGACCGGGTCGCCGCGCAGCCTGGCCGCGGCCTCGAACAGCGCCGAGCCGCGCAGCCCGATCGCGGCCAGCAGCGCCGCGCCCACCTCCGCGGGTTCGGTGACCGGGGCCAGGTCGAGCAGCCGGGCGCCGTCGCGGTAGCCGTGCCGCAGGCGGTGGGCGGCCTCGACGGCGAGGCGCGTCTTGCCGGCGCCGCCGGGGCCCAGGACGGTGACCAGGCGACCGGTGGTGAGCAGGGCGCTGATGCGGGCGAGGTCGTCGTCACGGCCGATGAAGCTGGTCAGCGGGGTGGGGAGGGCGCCGGGGCCGGTTGGTGGGCTGGTTCGTGGGGTGGGGCCGGGCGGCTCGGTCGGCGGGGTGGGCCCGGTGCGCAGCAGGCGCAGGTGACGCCCGCGCAGCGCCTCGCCGGGATCGGTGCCGAGGACGTCGGCCAGGGTTTCGCGGACCCGCTCGTACAGGCGCAGGGCATCGGCCTGGCGCCCCTGGGCGGCAAGCGCGTCCATGAGCAGCGAGGCGGCGCGCTCGTGCACGGGGTGCTCGGCGAGCAGGGCGGTCAGGCGGGCGGCGGCCGCGTCGGCGCGGCCCAGTGCCAGCTCGGCGTCGGCGAGGTCGGCGACGGCCTCGACCGAGACGTGGGCCAGCCGGGTCGCGACGGCGGGCGCCACCGCGGCGACGGCCGTGGGCTCGGCACCGGGGCCGTCGCCCCACAGGGCCGCGGCCTCGTCGAGCGCGGCCGCCGCGGCACCCGGGTCGCCCGCGCGCAGCCGGTCCCGGCCGGCACCGGCCAACCGCTCGAACCGCAGCGCGTCCACGTCGGCGGCGTCCACGGCCAGCCGGTAGCCCCCCGGGAGTCGTGCGACGTCGTCCGCCGCGCCGAGGGTGCGGCGCAACCGCGAGACGAGGGCCTGGAGGGCGTGGGCGGGGGCGGCCGGCGGGTCCTCCGGCCAGATCGCGTCGATCAGGACGCCCGGCTCGACCGGGCGTCCGCCCGCGAGCGCCAGGCGGGTGAGGAGGTTCTGCGACCGGGTGCCGGGGACGGGCAGGGCGGTGTCACCGCGGGACACCCGGAAGGTGCCCAGCAGCGTGACGCGAAGCCGCGCACCCCCGTCCACCCCCTGATTTTCGCGCACGCGCCGGCGAGGCACGGCAACGGCCTCCCCGAGGCGCCTGCCGGGCAGGCGTCAGCGCTGTGCGTGCCCACGCGGCGCCGTCTCCGCCCACGTCCGCACCCGCGTCAGCGCCACGTGCGCCCGGTGTGAGCGGCCCGCCCCAACCTGGCACCACAACCGCCGAAAAGGAGTTCCCGTGCACGATGTGGTGATCGCCGGCGCCGGCCCGGTCGGCCTGTTCCTCGCCTGCGAGCTGGGCCTCGCGGGCTGCTCCGTCCTGGTGCTCGAACGGGACCCGGACCCCCGCTCCCCCTGGAAGACCCACCCGCTCGGCATGCGCGGCCTGTCCGCCACCTCCGTCGCCGCGTTCCACCGCCGCGGCCTGCTGCGACCGCTGCTGACCGCCTCGGGTCTGCCCGACGCACCCGACGCACCCGACGCACCCGACTCGGACGAGCCGTCACCCCCTCGGAGCGTGAGCCACTTCGCGGGCATGGTGCTCGACCCCTCCAACGTCGCCGCTTCACCCTTCCGGCTCCCCGGCCCGGCGGCGGAGGGCGTGATGACCGACCTCGAAGCGGTCGAGTCGGTGCTGTCCGCGCGGGCGGCCGACGTGGGCGTGGAGATCAGGCGGGGCCTCGCGGTCTCCGCCGTCGAGCAGGACGACGAGGGCGTGGTCCTGCGGGCGGGCGGGCACGAGCACGCGGCGCGCTGGGCCGTCGGCTGCGACGGCGGGCGCAGCGTGGTGCGCCGGCTCGCGGGCTTCGACTTCGCCGGCACCGAACCGCAGTTCACCGGCTACGTCGTGCTCGCCGCCATCGCCGATCCCGAAGAGCTGCGCCCCGGCTTCACCCTGACGCCGACGGGCATGTACCTCCGGACGCCCGCGGAGGGGTACGTCGGCGTGCTGGACTTCGACGGCGGCGCGTTCGACCGGTCGCGGCCACCGACCCGGGACCACCTCCAGGCGGTGCTGCGCCGGGTGTCCGGCACCGAGGTGACCCTCGGCGAAGTCCGGCACGCCTCCAGCTTCACCGACCGGGCGATGCAGGCGACGACCTACCGGCGGGGGCGCGTGCTGCTCGCCGGCGACGCCGCGCACGTCCACTCGCCCCTCGGCGCGCAGGGGCTCAACCTCGGCATCGGCGACGCCGTGAACCTCGGGTGGAAGCTCGCGGCGACCGTGCGCGGCGACGCACCGGACGGGCTCCTCGACACCTACACCGGCGAACGCCACCCGGTCGGCGCCCGGGTGCTCGACTGGACGCGCGCGCAGACGGCGGTCATGAAACCCGATGCGCACGCCCGGGCGATCCAGGCGGTGGTCCGCGACCTGCTCGGGACCCGCGACGGGACGATCTACGTGTTCGAGCGGACGTCGGGGGCGCGGACCCGCCACGACCTCGGCGACGAGCACCCGCTGGTCGGCCGCGACGCACCGGACTTCCGCCTGGCGGACGGCACCCGCCTCGGTGACCTGATGCCCGACGGACGGGGCGTCGTGCTCGACTTCGGCGCCGACCACCGCCTGCGCGGCGCGGCGGCGCGCTGGGGGAGCCGCGTGCGGTACGCGGCCGGGGCGGCGCGGAACGACCTCGGGCTGGGTGCGGTGCTCGTCCGACCGGACGGCGTCGTCGCCTGGGCCGGCGACCGCGACCCGGACCGCGCGGCGTTCGAGCGGGCCGCCACCCGCTGGTTCGGCGTGCACCCGTCTTCTCCGGTCCCCGTGTAAGAGCCGTGAAAGGTCCGTGCATCGTCGTCTTGCTGCACTTCGCCCGGCAATTGCCTCGGAGGGGTGGAGGACGAGATGACGTGGCGAAGAAAGCCACTCGCGCTGGTCATGGCGCTGCTGGGGGTCGCGCTCGTGGTGACCGCGGCCCAGGACGACCCGGAGCCCGCGCCGGTCGCGGCCCCGCGCATCAGCGAGTCGGCCGACCAGGCCGTGGCCGTGGCGGCGGCGCGGCGGCAGGGCGAACCCGTGGTCGTGACGTCGCTGGGGACGCCGACGCGGAAGGTGTCCGCGCAGCCGGACGGCACCATGCTGGCCGAGCTGAGCGCGCGGCCGACGCAGGTCAGGCGGGGCGACTCGTGGGCACCGGTCGACCCGGTGCTCGCGGCGAACCCGGACCGCACGGTCAGCCCCAGGGCGGTCGTGACCGGCACGACCCTGTCCGGCGGCGGCACCGGCCCGCTGCTCAGGTACGGCCCGATCACGCTGACCTGGCCCGACGCCCTGCCGGTGCCGTCGCTGGACGGCCCCACCGCGACCTACCGCGACGTCCTGCCCGGCGTGGACCTGGAGCTGACCGCCGCCGCCGACGGCGTCACCCAGCACCTGGTCGTCAAGACCCCCGAGGCCGCGAGGAACCCGGCGCTGGCCCGGATCAGGATGGACCTCCACGCCGACGGCGTGACCGTCACCGCCGAGGACGGAGCCCTCCGGGCCACCGACCCCGACGGGAAGGTCCGCTACGGCACCCCGCCCGCCACCATGTGGGACGCGACCGAGGGCCGGACCGCGCCCGTCGGCCTGGAGCTCGACGGCACGTCCCTGACCCTGGTGCCCGATCAGGGGCTGCTGACCGACCCGGGCACGGCGTTCCCGGTCACCATCGACCCGGACTGGCGCACGTTCGACATCGCCGGCTGGGCCAAGGTGTTCTCCGGCAAGCCGGACAGCAGGCACTGGTGGGGCGGCGGCGACGTCGACTCGTACGCCAAGGTGGGCCGCTGCTCGGGCCTGACCGGCTGCACCGGCGGCAACGACATCGGCGCCACGCGGTCGTTCTGGGAGTTCGACACGAGCTTCCTGAACGGCAAGCGCGTCATCGGCATCTCGCTCAACGCGACCATCCTCTACAGCCCGCGCTGCGCCGACGCCCAGCACGAGCTGTGGATCGCCAACTCCACCTTCGACGCCAACCTCACCTGGAACAACCAGCCCGGCGGCACCCGGGTGGGCAGCGCGAACGCCCAACCCGCCTACACCGGGTGCGCGGGCAACAAGGGCATCGGCTGGAACCTCGGCGGCTACTACAACCCGTCCGGGTGGTCGGCGTACTTCATCCGGGCCGCCAACGAGAGCAGCGGCTACACCGACGGCTGGCGCAAGTACGACGGGGGCGCGACGCGCATCGTCGCGCAGTACAACACCAGGCCGGACCCGGCCACCGACCTCACCACCGAGCCGAGGGGCGTGGTGTGCAAGTGGTGCGCGGGCAAGGCGTACCTGACCGGTGACACCGTCCGGCTCAAGGGCAGGATCACCGACGGGGACGGCTCGGACCAGCTCACCGCGAACTGGTCCGTCAAGGGCGGCTCCCAGGTCGAGGACCGCAGGGGGCCGCAGCTCCAGCAGGGCAACACCTACAGCACCACCTACGACCTGACCTCGCACAACGGCCAGGAGGTCACCTGGTCGCTGCGCGGTGACGACGGCTGGGACACCGGCGACGCCCGCGGTGGACCGGGGTTCGTCGTCGACCGCGACCCGCCGACCGCCCCGCCGGCCGTGACCGCGGGCCTCTACCAGGACGACAACAGGTGGCACGGCGGTGTCGGCGTGCCCGGCGCGTTCACCTTCGAGGCCGCCGGGGTCGCCGACGTCGACCACTACGTGTACCGGTGGGACGAGCAGAAGAGCGAGGCGGTGGACGCCGACGCGCTGGGCGGCGGGGCGACCGTGACCACGACCCCGCCGGGTGACGGACCGCGCGCCCTGCACGTGCAGAGCGTCGACCGGGCCGGGAACACCAGCCCGGAAACCCTGCTGCACGTGCACGTGCGGCCGGGCAGCGGCGCGGTGGCGCAGTACTCGTTCGAGGGCAACGCGAAGGACACCGCCTTCCTCGGCGACCGCGACGGCACCACCACCGGCGGCAGCAGCTACAGCCCCGGTGCCGTGGGTTCCGCGATCACGCTCGACGGCACCGGCGGGTACGTGACCGCGCCCAACGCGGTGCGGACCGACGGCAGCTTCACCGTGTCCGCGTGGGCCAGGATCACCCGGGCCGAGGGCGCGCAGGCGGTCGTGAGCCAGGACGGCACCACCTTCGCCGGGTTCGACCTGTGGTACCGGGCCGAGAACGGCGGCCGCTGGGTGTTCGCCATGGCCGACCCGGACGCCGTGCAGGGCGCGGCCGACCTGGTGTGGTCGTCGACGAACGCGCAGCTCAACACGTGGACCCAGGTGACCGGCGTGTACGACGCGCCGGCCGGGCAGCTCCGCCTGTACGTCAACGGCGTGCTGTCCGGCAGCGTCGCCAAGGTCAACGCGCCGCCGGAGAACGCGGCCGGGCCCGTCCGCATCGGGCGGACGATGTGGGACTCCCGCCCCGACGTGGACCACCTCCAGGGCTCGGTCGACGAGGTGAAGATCTACGACAGGGCCCTCAACGACGCGGACATCCGGGCCGCGGTCAGCCGCGACAACGTGCAGCTGGGCTACTGGAAGTTCGACGAGACCTCCGGCACCACCGCCGGCAACGCGGTGCCCGGCGGGAGCATGGGCGTGCTGCAGGGCGGCGCGCACTTCGTGCCCGACGGCGCCGTGGACGGCGCGCTGCGGCTGGACGAGGACGCCGACCACCTGCGGACCGACGGCCCGGTGGTGCGCACCGACCAGAGCTACTCGGTCGCCCTGTGGGCGAAGTTGGACCGCACCGGGGGCGCGAACTCGCTGGCCACGGCCGTGGCGCAGTTCGGCGAGGTCAACAGCGGCATGCTGATGGGCTACCGGGCCAACCCCGCGGGCGACCGGTGGGAGTTCTACGCGTTCGGGTCGGACGAGGCCGTCCACCCCGGTGACGCGGCGGTGAGCAGCGGCGTGCCCGCGAAGGTGGGGGAGTGGACGCACCTGGTGGCCGTGTACGACGCGCCCGCCAAGCAGATGCGGCTCTACGTCAACGGCGTGCTCGCCGGGACCGCGGTGAAGAACGCCGCGTTCAACGCGACCGGGCCGATGGTGCTGGGCCGCAACAAGGACGGCGGCGCGACCGGCAACCCGTGGCACGGCTCGCTCGACGAGCTGCGCGCCTACAGCCGGGTGCTGTCCGACGAGGAGATCCGCGGCATCGTCGGCGGTGACGCGGTGGCCAAGGGCCTGTGGAAGCTGGACGGCGACACCGCCGACTCGTCGCCCAACGGCCTGGACGCGACCATGGTCAACGGCGGCGTCTACACCGCGGGCCAGTCGGGCATGCCCGACTCCGCCGACCTGGCCGCCCGGCTGGACGGCACCGGTCGGCAGTGGGTCGACGCGCCGCACACCGTGGACACCGACCGCAGCTTCTCGGTGGCCGCCTGGGCACGCGTGGACAAGCTCGGCGGCCTGCCCGCCGTGGTGTCCCAGGACGGCGACCGGATCAGCGCGTTCAAGCTCCGCGCGTCCGACGACGGGCACTGGTCGTTCGTGATGTTCGCCGGCGACGACCCGACCGCGGCCCGGGACGAGGTCCTCGCCGGGACCGTGCAGGTGGGGCAGTGGACGCACCTGGTCGCGGTCTACGACGCGGGCGCGCGGCAGATCCAGCTCTACGTCAACGGCGTGCTCGCCGGGTCCACCGCGCACGCGCGGTCGTGGAACGCGACGGGCGGGCTGAAGATCGGCCGGGCCAAGTGGAACGGCGCGCCGGTGGAGTACTTCACCGGCGCCGTCGACGACGTGGCCGGCTACTCCCGGACGCTGTTCGCCTCGGAGATCCAGGCCATGGCCGGCCGGGACCTGTCGCTGGTGCACGGCTACCGGTTCGACGAGTCCTCCGGCCGCAACGCCGCCGACTCGGTCGGCTCCCGGGGCGGCACGCTCAACGGCGACGCCGGGTTCGTCCCCGGTCGGGTCGGCAACGCCGCGACCTTCCACGGCGGCACCGACTCGGTGACCACCACCGGCCTGGACGTGCGGACCGACCAGGCGTTCACGGTGTCGGCGTGGGTGCGGCTGCCGGACAAGGCGTGCGACTTCCAGGCCAACCCCGGTGGCTGCAAGATGGACGCGGTCAGCGTGGACGGCGCGAGCGCCAGCAAGTTCAAGCTGGGGCACGTGCGGGAGCCCAACCACCCGTTCGGGGTGTGGAGCTTCGAGATGCCGGAGTCGGACACGGCCGCCGCACCCGTCACGCAGGCGGCGGTGTCGGTGCTGCCGTCCGACCTGGACCGGTGGACCCACCTGGTCGGCGTGCACGACCCGGCGACCAGGAAGATCTGGCTCTACGTCAACGGGACGCGCGTCGGTGACGGCACGCTGAACTCGCCGTGGCGGCCGCCCGCGGGCGCGGGCCTGGTGGTCGGCCGCGGCGAGGTGGCCGGCCGGGCCGCCGAGCAGTGGGTCGGCGACGTCGACGACGTCCGGGTCTACACCGGCCTGCTGGACAAGACCCGGGTGTCCGCGCTGTTCCACTCCTACCCGGCGGAGACGGCACCGGCGACGCTGCCGACCGCCGACGCGGCCGGCTGGGGGTTCGACGAGGGCACCGGGACGGTCGGCGGGGACACCAGCGGCCGGGGCATGACCGCCAACCTCAAGGGCGGCGTGACCTGGATCGGCGGCCGCGGCGGCGCCCACGGCCTGCGGCTGGACGGCACCTCGGGCTACGCCGAGACCGACGGCCCGGTCGTGGACACCGCGCGGAGCTTCACCGCGGCCGCGTGGGTGTACCTGGACAACGCGGGCACCGCCAACCAGGCGGTGATCGGGCAGGACGGCACCCGGCTCAGCACGTTCTCCCTGGGGTACAACGGCGCCGCGCGCAAGTGGGCGGTGATCGTGCCCACCAGGGACGTCGACGACCCCGGTCAGGACGTGGTGATCCTGAACTCGACCGAGTCGGTGAACCCGGGCGAGTGGACGCACCTGGCGATGTCCTACGACGCGGGCCTGCACCAGCTCCGGCTCTACGTCAACGGCCTGCTCTCGGCCGCCCAGGTCGGGGTGGCGGTCCTGCCCGCACCCGGGCCGATGTCGATCGGCCGGGCCAGGTGGAACGGCGGCAACGCGTCGTACTTCGGCCTGGCCGTCGACGAGGTCCGCGTCTACGGCAAGGCGCTGTCCGACGGCGAGGTGCGCAAGGTCCACGACGACGTCCCGGACGGGGACTGGGGCTACTACCGGTTCGACGGGGGCAACGCCGAGGACTCCTCCTGGCGGAAGAACGACGCCGTCGTCGCCGGGGGCGTCACCTACGGGCCCGGCGTGACCGGGCGGGCCGCGGTGCTCGACGGCACCGGCTCGCTGACCAACCCGGCGCACGTCCCCCTGCACGACAGCTTCAGCGTGTCCGCCTGGGCCCGGCTGCGCGCCACCGACCAGCCGGCCACCGTGGTCAGCCAGGACGGCGACCGCAACTCCGGGTACGTCCTGCAGTACCGGCCGGAGCCGGGCAGGTGGGTGTTCGGGGCGCACACCGCGGACTCCGACGGCGCACCGCTGGTCTACGCCGCCGACGTGGTGGCGCCCAGGGTGGGCGAGTGGACCCACCTGGCCGGTGTCTACGACTACCCGGCGCGGCAGTTGCGGCTCTACGTCGACGGTCGGCTGGTCGCCTCGCGCGACGAGGCCGTCCTGTGGCCCGCGACGGGCGGGCAGGTGGTCGGCCGGGCCAAGGCCGGCGGGCAGGCCGCCGGGTTCTTCCGGGGCGACCTGGACGAGGTGCACGTGGCGGAAGGCGTCCTGCGCGACGCCGCGATCGCGGAGCGGGCCGCGTGGCCGGCGCCGCCGGCGGGCCAGCTCGGCCGGTTCGTCAACGGCGCGGGCGACCACTACACCGGCCCGACCGACCGGGTCCGCCCCGGCTACCACTTCGAGGGCACCCTGGGCCGCGCGGCCGCCGCGGGGCCGAACACCCGCGCGCTGTACGCGTGCGCGTCCGGCACCGACGCGTTCACCTCGACCGACGCGGCCTGCGAGGGGCAGACCGCGCTGGGCGGGATCGGCCTGGTCTACACCGCACGGCCGACCAACGTCCCGACCGTCGCGATCCACCGCTGCAAGGCGGGCGGCGACCGGTTCGAGTCGCGGTCCGACACGTGCGAGGGCGGCACGTCCGAGGGCCTGCTGGGCTACTCGGTCGGCTACGCCCCGCTGGCCCGCTACGTCCTGCCCGGCTACGACGACCTCTCCACCGTCGACACCGCGCCGGTGGCCTCGGTGTTCGCCGAGGTGCAGGGCGTGCTGGCAATGGCCGAGCTGCCCGACACCACGTCGTTGATGCTCTGCCGCGACGGGAACGACTCCTTCGCGTCCACCGACCCGGCCTGCGAGGGCAAGGCCGTCGTGGGCTCGCAGGGCCGGATCTGGACGGTCGCGCCAGCCGGGCCCAGCAGGCCGCTCTACCGGTGCCGGGGCACGGACAGCTTCGTCACCGCGGACCCCTCCTGCGCCGGCCGCCCGGTGGACCGGCAGCTGGGTTACGCGCTCGTCGACGCCCCCGCCGAAGCGGCGGTGTTCGGACCATGACCGGAGGAACCTTGCGCACCGGCAGCAGACGCCTCGCCGTCCTGTTCTCGTTCGTCCTGGCCACCTCGGTGGTGACCACCGCGGTTCCCCCGTTCGCGTGGGCGGGCGAACCCTCGGTCCCGCTGCCCGACACCCCGTCGGCGAAGGTGACCGAGCAGAGGATGGACACCTCGCGCGGCCCCGACGAGGCCACCGGCAACGAGCTGCACGGCAACCAGCCGCCGGGCGGCGGCGGCGTGGACGGCGGCGGCACCAGCCGGGCCACCCCGCTGTCCCCGTCGGCCAAGTGGGACGTCTCCGGCCAGACCGGCGACTTCACCTGGTCCTACCCGCTGCGCGTCCCGCCCGTCCCGGGCGGGTTCGCGCCCACCCTCGCGCTGTCCTACGCGTCGTCCGCGGTGGACGGCCGGACGAGCGCGACGAACAACCAGGCGTCGTGGATCGGCGACGGCTGGGACCTGTCCGTCGGCTACATCGAGCGCTCCTACATCCCGTGCGCCAACGACACCGCGGACGGCACCACCCCGCCCAAGGGCGTCGGTGACCTGTGCTGGCGCAGCGACAACGCGACCTCGTCGTACGGCGGGTCGGGCGGCGACCTGGTCCTGGACCCGGAGCAGGGCTGGCACCCGCGCTCGGACGACGGCGCGCGGGTGGAGCGGATCGGCAAGCCGGGCGACGCCGGCGAGTCGTGGAAGATCACCACGGTCGACGGGACGCAGTACTCCTTCGGCTCCCGCGGCGACGCCAACTCCACGTGGAAGCTGCCCGTCTTCGGCGACGACGCCGGCGAACCGTGCCACCAGGGGACGTTCGAGGCGTCGCAGTGCGCGATGCCGTGGCGGTGGAACCTGGACAAGGTCGTCGACCGCAACGGCAACCAGATCCTCTACGACTACGACGCCGAGACCAACTCCTACGGCATGAACAGCAAGGACGCCGCGGTCGCCTACACCAGGGGCGGCACGCTCAAGTCCGCGCGGTACGGCCTGAACACCGCCAACGCCGAACCGGCCGCGGCCAGGGTCGACTTCGTCACCGCCGACCGGTGCGTGCCGGGCAGCGACTGCACGCCGGACAAGAAGGACAACTGGCCGGACGTGCCGTGGGGCGACAAGTGCGACACGCCGACCTGCCCGGACCGGCACGGCCCGTCGTTCTGGTCGACCAGGCGGCTGGACCGGGTGGTCACCGCCGTCCGCGACGGCTCCGGCTACCGGCCGGTCGAGCAGTGGCAGCTCGACCAGCAGTTCCCGGTCAGCGGTGACGGCGAGAAGCCCGCGCTGTGGCTCAAGGGCATCGGGCACACCGGCCTGGCCGGCGGGTCGCCGGTCGAGCTGCCGCCGGTGCGGTTCGAGGGCACCAAGCTGCCCAACCGGGTGGAGAACGCCGACGGCATCGGCCCGCTGCTGCGCTACCGGGTCAGCGGGATCGAGTCGGAGTCCGGCGGCCTGGTCCAGATCACCTACGCCAAGCCGGACTGCGCCGCCGGGCGGCAACTGCCCGCGCCGGAGAGCAACACCCTGCGGTGCTACCCGGTGAAGTGGGCGAAGAAGGACTTCGCCGAGCGGACCGACCACTTCCACAAGTACGTGGTCGAGAAGATCACCGAGTCCGACCGGATCGCGGCCAACCCCGTGCAGGAGACCAGGTACGCCTACCCGGACGGGGCCGCCTGGGCGTGGGACGACTCGGAGTTCACCAAGGACGACCACCGCGACTACAACGTGTTCCACGGGTTCAAGCGGGTGCAGGTCCGCAAGGGCGTGCCCGAGGACCCGTCCGGCCCGGTGACCATGACCGAGGAGCGCTACTACCAGGGCATGAACGGCGACCGCCTGCCCGGCGGAACCCGGTCGGCGCAGGTCGTCGACTCCGAGCAGGGGGCCCGCGCCGACGACCGCTGGTTGCAGGGCCTGAAGTTCGAGACCACCGTGTTCGACGGCGACTCCACCAGGGTGGTGTCCAAGGTGATCGGCACGCCGTCGGTCCAGGGGCCCACCGCGACCCGCGGCAGCCTCCGGGCCTACCTGGTCAGACCCGGTCCGCAGACCGACTACCAGGCCCTGTCCGCCGGCGGCTGGCGCACCAGCAGGACCGAGCCGACCTACAACGCCCACGGCCTGCCGACCAGGAACAACGACCTGGGCGACACCACCACCGCGGCCGACGACAGGTGCACGACGACCACCTACGCCGAGAACACCGCGGCGTGGCTGCTCAACCTCCCGTCCCTGGTCACGACGGTGGCCAAGGCGTGCACGGCCACCCCGAAGCTCCCGGACGACGCGGTGTCGGCCACCAGGAGCTTCTACGACGGCGCCACCGGCGCGGCCACCGCGCCGGTCCGCGGCAACGTCACCCGCCTGGAGGACCTGGACCGGTGGACCGGCCAGGACCCGGTGACCACGCTGAAGACCACCAGCGGGTACGACGCCTACGGCCGGGTGACCTCGACGAAGGACGCCAGGAACAACGAGACCCGGACGGCGTACGCGCCGGAGGTCGGCGGCCCGGTGACCGGGACGGTGGTCACCAACGCCGCCGACCAGGCGACCACCACCGCCCTGGACACCGCCTTCGGCCAACCGGTGCTGGTCAAGGACGCGAACAACAACGTCACCGAGACCACCTACGACGCCCTGGGCCGCACCACCGAGGTCTGGCTGCCCAACCGGCCGAGGAAGTCGAACCCGCACGGCAACCGGTACTTCTCCTACGCCTACCGCCGGGACCAGCCGACCGTGGTGACCACCACGTCCGTCGGCCCGAACGGCAACTACACGACGAGCAAGGAGATCTACGACGGCCTGCTGCGGCTGCGGCAGAAGCAGACACCGGCACCCAACGGCGGCCGGCTGATCGCGGACACCGCGTACGACTCGCAGGGTCGCCGGTCCCGGACGACCAACCCGTACTTCAACGACGCCCCGGTCGACGACCGGATCTGGATCGCCGGTGACGCCGAGGTCGCCAGCCAGACCGTCAGCACCTACGACGGCGCCGGCCGGCAGCGGGCGGAGGTCGTCAAGGGCGGTGTGCGGGAGCTGTGGCGGGTCACCGCCGACTACGACGGCGACCGGGTGACCGTCACCCCGCCGGCCGGGAGCAACGCCGGGACGTCGATTTACGACGCCCGCGGGCGGCTGGTAGAGCTGCGGCAGTACCACGGGACCCGGCCGCAGGGCGCCTACGACACCACCACGTACGCGTACACGCCCGACGACCGGCTGGCGCGGATCGTCGACCCGGCCGGGCAGGTGTGGAAGCGGACGTACGACCTGCACGGCCGCAAGGTCGTGGACGAGGACCCGGACAAGGGCGTCATGACCCTGGCCTACGACGAGGTCGGCAACCTGGCGAGCCGCGAGGACGCCCGGGGCACCGTGCTGGTCTTCGGCTACGACAGCCTCAACCGGAAGACCTCCGAACGCCTCGACTCGCCGACCGGCCCGCTCCGGGCGGAGTGGACCTACGACACCGCCGCGCTGGGCAAGGGCCTGCCCGCCACGTCCACCCGGTACGCCGACGGCGCGGCCTACCGCGACGCGGTCGAGGCGTACGACCCGCTCGGCGGGATCGCCGGGTCCACGGTCACCGTCCCGGCCACCGCGCGGGAACCCGGCCTGGCCGGTTCGTACACCACGTACGTCGGGTACAAGGCGGACGGTTCCGTGGCCGGGCGCAGCTTCGCCGGGGCGGCCGGCCTGGCGGCGGAGTCGGTGTCCTACACCTACGACGACCTCGGCCACCCGCTGACCATGACCGGCGGCGACGGCGGCACGGTCGACTACGTGTCCGGCGCCGAGTACACCCGGTACGGCGAGATCGCCCGGACCACCCTGGGCGACCGGGGCAAGCGGGTGTGGCTGTCCCACTACTACGACCCCGACACCCGCAGGCTCCAGCGGTCGATCGTGGACGCCGAGGTGCCGAGCCCGATGCGGTCCGACGTCAACTACACCTACGACCCGTCCGGGAACGTCACCTCGGTCTCGGACCGGGCACCGGGCCAGGCCGACACCCAGTGCTTCCGCCACGACCACCTCCAGCGGCTCACCGAGGCGTGGACGCCCGCGTCGGCCGCGTGCGGGGACGACCCGGACGTGGCCGGGCTGGGCGGGGTCGCGCCGTACTGGCTGTCGTTCACCTACGACGTGAGCGGCAACCGGCTGACCCGGACCCAGCACGCCCCCGGCGGGGACACCGTCCAGACCTCCACCTACCCGGCGGCCGGGCAGCCGCGTGCGCACGCCGTGAACGCGGTCGCCACCAGGGGGCCGGGCGTGGACGTGTCCGGCCCGGTGACCTACGACGCGGCCGGCAACGTCAAGGCGAAGCCGGGTGAGGTGCTGGACTGGGACGCCGAGGGGCACCTGGCCAGGGTCACCCGGGGCGGCGACGTCACCGAGTTCGCCTACGACGCGGACGGCGAGCGGCTGCTGCGCCGCGACCCGACCGGCACCACGCTGTACCTGGACGGCCAGGAGCTGCGGGTCGCCAAGGCGACCGGCGCGAAGTCGGCCACCCGGTACTACCAGTTCGGCGACCAGACCGTGGCGCTGCGCGACGCGGCCGGCCTGACCTGGCTGGCGGGCGACCACCAGGGCACCGCGCAGCTCGCGGTGGGCAGCACCGACCTCCAGGTCACCCGCAGGCGGCAGACGCCGTTCGGCGAGGCCCGGGGCACGGCACCGGTCTTCCCCGGCGGGCGCGGCTTCGTGGGCGGGACGGACGACCCGTCCACCGGGCTGGTGCACCTCGGCGCCCGCGAGTACGACCCGGCGCTGGGCCGGTTCCTGTCGGTGGACCCGCTGCTGACCAAGAACGACCCGCAGACGATGAACGGGTACACCTACGCGGACAACAACCCGCTCACCTACGCCGACCCGTCCGGGCGCAGCCTCTGGGGACGGGTGTTCGGGGCCATCTCCACCTTCGCGAGCATCGGCGCGCTGATCCCGGGACCGATCGGGATGGCGTTCTGCGCGGTGGCCGTGGTCAGCTCGGTCGCCGACGCCGTCCTGTCGGTCAAGGACGGCCACTACGCGACGGCCGTGCTCGACGGGGTCTCGGCCATCACCGGCATCTACGGCAAGGCGCTCGGCATCGCGGTCAAGGGCGTGGACAAGGCCCTGAAGTCCGCGTCGATCGTCGACGAGTCGGCGGCGGCCACGAGCAAGGTGGTGGAGGGCGTCGCCAAGGGCGCCGACGGCGCCGGCCTGGGCACGGCCACGGCCGCGTGGATGACCTTCGAGAACCACTACCCCGAGCAGCGGCAGGTGGAGCAGGAGGAGCAGCGCGAGGAGTGGGAGAAGCAGCAGGCGGAGCTGGAGGCGGCACCGGCCACCGACATGGGCTGCTACGCCGCCGGCAACCGGTCGCAGACCATCGGCTGCGACTCGCCGGACGCGGTCCGGCCGCTGGGCGCCTCGTACTGCAAGTCCGGCCTCGCGGTCCCGTCCGACTGCATCTTCAGCCGCAAGGAGCGGATCGACCAGCACAAGATGCCCGGCCGGACGAACCTCGGCCCGCAGTCCAGGAAGAGCTCCGGGTCCGGCCGGTCGAACCCGGGTGACGACTACCGCTGGGGCAGCGAGAACTCCAAGAGGTCCGGGTTCTACGAGACCGACGACGGGATGGTGCACCGCAACAGCGGGGGTGGGAGGGCCATGTTCTGATCCGTCGTCCCGACCCTCCCGCGAACCGACCGGCCCGGCAGCCCCCTGCCGGGCCGGTCGCCGTGGAAATGCTTTTTCTCCCGCATTACCGGACCTTGAACAATCGAATTGATCGGGCGGAAATTCGCGAAGTGTTGTTAGAGTGCCGGGGAGGTCGATCGGGGACCGCGACGGGTGGGGGCGCCGTCCGGGCGGTCGGGCTGGGGGCGTTGTGCTGCGATTCCGCGTGCTCGGGGACATCCAGGTCGTCGTGGACGGCGTGCCGGTGGCGATCGCGCACCGCCAGCAGCTCGGCGTGCTCGCCACGCTGCTCGTCGACGTCAACACCGCCGTGCCGCTCGACGTCCTGGCCGACCGCGTGTGGGGCGAGCACCCGCCCCGCCGACCGCGCCAGGCCCTCTACACCTACCTGTCCCGGCTGCGCACCTCGCTCGACGGGGTCGCGGGCGTCGCCATCACCCGGGGGCCGCGCGGTTACGCCCTGGAGACCGACCCCGACACCGTCGACCTGCACCGCTTCCGCCGCCTGGTCGGGCAGGCCGGCGGTACCGACGACACCGCGGCGAGGTGCGCGGTCCTCACCGAGGCGCTGTCGCTGTGGACGGGACCCGCGTTCGCCGGCGTGGACAGCCCGTGGTTCGTAGGGACGCGCGCCGTGCTGGACAACGAGCACCTGGCGGCGCGCCTGGACCGGTACGACGCGAGCCTGGCCCTCGGCGGGCACGACGCCCTGCTGCCCGCCCTGTCGGTCGCGGCCGACGAGCACCCGCTCGACGAGCGCGTGGCGGGCCAACTGCTGCTCGCGCTGGTCCGCGGCGGGCGCAGGCACGAGGCGCTGCACCGCTACGAGGCCCTGCGCGCGGCGCTGGCCGAGGAGCTGGGCGTCGACCCCGGTCCCGCGCTGCGCGAGCTGCACCAGCGGATCCTCACCGCGGACCCGGCCCTCGCCGCACCGGAACCGGCACCCGCCGCGCCCGCGACCCCGGTGCCCCGGCAGCTGCCCGCCGCACCGGCGTCGTTCACCGGCCGGGACCGCGAACTCGCCGAACTCGTCGACGCGCACGCCGGCGCGGGCGTGCTCACCGCGATCAGCGGCCCCGGCGGGATCGGCAAGACGTGGCTGGCACTGCACTGGTCGCACCGGTTCGCCGACCGGTTCCCCGACGGCCAGCTGTTCGTGAACCTGCGCGGGTTCGACCCGGGCGGGCAGCCTGCCCCGCCGGAGGCCGTGCTCCGGGGGTTCCTCGAAGCCCTGGGCGTGGCGCCGCACGCCGTGCCGACCGGCCTGGACACCCTCACCGCGCGGTACCGCAGCCTGCTGGCGGACAAGCGGGTGCTGGTCGTGCTGGACAACGCCCGCGACACCGAGCAGGTCGTCCCGCTGCTGCCCGGCACCGCCGCGGCGACGGTCCTGGTCACCAGCAGGGACCGGCTGACCGGCCTGGTCGGCGCCCACAGCGCGCACGCGCTGCTGCTGGACGTGCTCTCCCCGGCGGCGGCCCGCGCCCTGCTGGCCCACCGCCTCGGCGACGCGCGGCTGACCGCCGAACCCGACGCGGTGCGCGACCTGATCGCCCGCTGCGCCGGGCTGCCCGTCGCGCTGGGCATCGTCGCCGCGCGCGCCACCGTGCACCCGGACCTCCCGCTGGCCACGTGGGCCGACGAGCTGCGCGACGAGGCCGAGCGGCTCGACGCCCTGGACGACGGCGACCCGCACGCCAGCCTGTCCGCGGTGCTGTCCTGGTCCACCGCCGCCCTGGACCGGCCGCACGCCGAGGCGTTCGGCCTGCTCGGCGCGGCACCCGGCCCGGACATCGGCGTGGCCGCGGCGGCCGCGCTGTGCGGCCTGACCAGGCCCCGCGCCGCCGCCGTGCTGCGGGTGCTCGAACGCGTGTCCTTGGCGCAGCAGCACTCCGCCGGCCGCTACCGCATGCACGACCTCGTCAGGCTCTACGCGGGCGCCAGGCCCGAGCCCGGGGAGCGCGCGGCCGCCCTGCGCAGGCTGGTCGACTTCTACCTGCACACCGCGGTCACCGCCGACCGCTTCCTGGAACCGCACCGGCGACCGCTCGACACCGCCCCGACCGTGCCGGAGCACCCGTACCCGGTGGCCGACAACGCGGCCGCGATGACGTGGTTCGCCGCCGAGCACGCCTGCGTGGCGGCCGCCCAGCAGACCGCCGCCGACCACGGCTGGGACACCGCCGCGTGGCAGCTCGCCTGGGCGGTGAACACGTTCCACATCCGCACCGGCAGGCACCACGACCTGCTGGCCCTGTGGCAGCACGGCGCGGCGGCCGCCGACCGGGTCGGCGACAGCGCGACGCGGGCGCTGGTCCACCGCTACGTGGGCAACGCCCACGGGACCGTCGGCGACTTCGCCACGTGCTCGCGGCACCTGGTCGAGGCGCTGGCCGTGGTCGAGCGGGCCGGGGACGAGGCGGGCCGGGCGCTCATCCACCGCGACCTCGCGATCGTCAGCGAACAGCTGGGGGACTTCCCGGCGGCGCTGGAGCACGCCACCCGCACGATGGACATCGTCGAGCGGCTGGACAACCCCACCTGGCAGGCGGACGCGCACAACACGGTCGGCTGGTACCTGGCCCGGCTGGGGCGCTACGCCGAGGCGCACGAGCACTGCGAGATCGCCCTGAGCCAGTGCCGGCTGCACCGGGACCGCAACGGCGAGGGCAACACCCTGGACACCCTCGGCTACGTCTCGCACCAGCGGGGGCACCACGCCGACGGGATCCGGTACTACGAGGCGTCCGCGGCGCTGTGGCGGGAACTCGGCTACACCCACGAGCTCGTGGTCAGCCTGGACGGGTGCGGCCAGGTCCACGCCGACCTGGGCAACGCCGACGAGGCCCGCTCCCTGTGGGGCGAGGCGCTGGAGCTGTGCGTGGCGCAGCGCCGCGACACCGAGGCGGACGGACTGCGACAGCGGCTGCTGGCCCTGTGAGCGGACCGGGATGGCGCTGTTCGGCGATCGGTCCACCGGGTGGAGGGGCGAATCCACCCGGACCCCACCCCCGGGTGGACGCCCGGCCCGTGGTCGCGGACCTAGCTTTTCCCCCATGACCTGGATCGATTGGTTGGTGGACGTCGCCCTCATCGGCGTGGTGGTGCTGCAGTTGGTCGGCAGGCGGTTGACGGCGCGCGGGTTGCTGGTGCCGGTGGTGCTCGTCTCCTGGGCGGGCGCGCACTACCTGGACGGCATCCCCACGGCGGGCAACGACCTGGTGCTGATCGCCCTCGCGGTCGCGCTCGGCGCGGGTCTCGGCGTCGGGGCCGGGGTGCTGACGCGGGTGTCCCGGCGGGACGACGGCGCGGTGTTCGCGCGGGCCACCGCGTGGGCGGCGGTGCTGTGGGTGCTGGGCATGGGCATCCGGCTGGTGTTCCAGTTCTACGCCACCCACGGCGGCGCGGTGGCGGTCGCCCGGTTCAGCGCGGACCACCTGCTCGACGCCCGGGCGTGGGTGACGGCGCTGGTGCTCATGGCGTTCGCGGAGGTGTTCGGGCGCACCGCCGTGGTGTGGCTGCGCGGGCAGGGAGTGCGTCGCGCGGTGCGCGCCGGTGCCGCGTGAGCGGGCATGGTGGTGCGGTGACGGGTGATCGGGTGTTCCGGGTGCTGCTGGTCCTGGTGGGTGGCGTGGCGCTGCTCTACGGGGTGGTGCGGACCGCCGGCCCCGACCTCGGCGGCGTCGGTCTGCTCGGGACGGTGGCGATCGGCGTGGGGTGGGCCGGGTGGCTGCTGGGCCCACGGGTGCGCATCCCGGTCGTGCTCTCCCTGGGCGTGCTGGCCGCGGGCGGCGGCCTGGTGGCGGTGCTGTCGCCGCTGGGACCCGTGGTCGTCGGCCTGGCCGCGCTGTTCGCCGCCACCGCGCTGGACCCGGTGGTGGCGGCGGGGATCGCCGGCGTCGGCCTCGCCTGCGCCGCGGTCACCGGGCACGCCCTCGCCCCGCCGGCCGGTGCGGCGGCGGGTGCCCTGGCCGGGCTGCTCATCGGCACCGTGCGGCGCCAGCGGCGGGCCCGCGAGCACCAGGCCGCCGAGCTGGCGCGGGCGCGCGAGCGGGCCGAACTGGAGCGCGGGCGCGCCGAGCTGCTGGCCGAGCGCAACCGGATCGCCCGCGAGGTCCACGACGTGCTGGCGCACACCCTGTCCGCCGTGTCGGTCCAGCTGACCGCGGTCGACGCCCTGGTGGCGGACGGCGCGGGGGCGACCGCCGTGCGCGCCGGCCTCGACCGCACCCGGCGGCTGGTGGTGGAGGGCCTGGTCGAGACCCGGCGCGCGGTGCGGGCGCTGCGCGACGAACCGGTGGCCCTGGCCGACCAGCTCGCCGCCCTGACCCGCGACGACGGCGCGGCCCTCCGGGTCGACGGCACCGCCCGCCCGCTGCCGCCCGCGGCCGGCCTGGCGCTGCTGCGCGTGGCGCAGGAGGCGCTGACCAACGCCCGCAAGCACGCCCCGGGCGGCGAGGTCACCGTCCACCTGGTCTTCGGCGAGCGGACCGCGCGGGTGCGCGTCACCAACACCGCCCCGGACGGGCCGGGCGCCCTGGCACCCACCGGCGGCGGCTACGGGTTGACCGGGTTGGCGGAACGCGTCGACCTGCTCGGCGGTAGCTTCACCACCGGTCCCGAGGACGGCGGGTGGCGGGTCGAGGCGGAGGTGCCGGCGTGAAGGTGCTCATCGTCGACGACCAGGCGCTGATCCGCGACGGCCTGGTCACCATCTGCGAGCGCCTGCCCGACGTCGAGGTGGTCGGCACCGCCGCGGACGGGCAGCAGGCGGTGGCCGCCGTCGCCGCCACCGCACCCGACGTCGTGCTGATGGACCTGCGCATGCCCCGCGTGGACGGCATCGAGGCCACCCGCGAGATCACCGCGAGCCACCCCGGCACGCACGTCGTGGTGCTCACCACCTACAGCGACGACGAGTCCATCCACGCCGCCCTCGCCGCCGGCGCCCTGGGCTACCTGACCAAGGACGCCGGCCGGGAGGACATCGACCGCGCCCTGCGCGCCGCCGCACGGGGGCAGGCCCTGCTCGACCCCGCCGTCCACGCCCGCCTGGTGGACCTCGCCCGCGGCCGTGCCGTCGAACAGCCGGACTCCCCACCCGACGGCCTGACCGCCCGCGAGGCCGAAGTGCTCACCCACCTGGCGCGCGGCCTGTCCAACCGCGAGATCGCCCGGGTCTTGTTCATCAGCGAACCCACGGTCAAGACGCACGTCAACCGGATCTTCGCCAAGACCGGCAGCCGCGACCGCGCCCAGGCCGTCGGCTACGCCCACGAGCACGGGCTGGTCTGACACCGGGCGCGACCAGCCTCGGCCACGCCTGCTGGTCCCCGGTCAGAAGTCCGCGCGGTAGTGGAACCCGTCGACGCCGTGTACTGGGTGTTCGCGTGCGCGGATGACGAGGTGCCCTTCGGTGCGCAGGGCGCGGCGTTGTCGGTAGACGTGGATCAGGGAGACGGTTGCACGGGAATCTGGTACAGCCGTTACGTCTACCCGAGCACGGGTAGGGGGCAGGACTTCGCGGGACAGCACTGCGTCGTCCTGCGACAGCACGACCGCGCCCTGATCGGCAAGAGCCCGCCCGAGCATCTTGGCGACGTACACCCACTCCAGGTCGATGCCGTGCCGCTGGCGGAAGTCGGAGACGAACCCGTCCAACTCCGCGTTCCGCTTCGCGAAGCCGCCGAACAGGAACCCGCCGCCCTTCAACGCCGAGAAACCGACAGCCGTCCGGTGGTCGGCCACCGCGGCGGCGATACCGGCGAGGGTGCCGCCGATGCCGCACGCGCAGCAGATGACGTCGAAGTCCTCCTCGACCTCCGCGACCACCTCGGCGCAGCCGTGCACGGCGAGGGCGGCGCGGTCGAGGTGGACCAGCGTCATCCCGCACCCGACGGCGAACGCGAGGACGTCGTTGAGCGGCAACCGCCGCTCACCGCGGACGACCCCCACCGTCTCGAACCCGTACACCCGTCCCGCGGCGGCGGTGGCCGCGATGTGGTTCGTGGATCAGGTCGTCGCGCTTCAGGAACAACCGAACGCCGTGCCGTTCGGCGCGCTCGTCCGCCAGTTCCACGAGGGGCGACGGCAGCGAGACGCCGTCCTCGTCCCGCGAAGTCACGAACCACCCCGTCCCGACGGTGCCGGGCTGCCACAGTGGTCGAGCGCCGTGGTTCGGCCGGCGCTCCCGCTCCCCGCCGGAGGTCAGACCGAGGTGATCTCCAGCGTGCCGAGGGTGTAGACGCTGCTCACCGAGCCCAGGCCCAGCGTGCACAGGGTGATGTCGGTGGCCGGGCCGGTGAAGTTGGTGACCACGCTGTCCCCGGCGAACAGGCCCGAGGTCACCGTGCCGGTGGCGACCACGGTGAGGACCGCGCCGGCCACGGCGCTGGTGTAGCTGCTGGTGATGGTGCTGCTCTGGCCGGTGTTCCAGGTGATCGTGTAGGTCACGGTACCCGGGTCGAGGAGGTCCAGGCAGCTCGCGGTGATCGTGAAGGAGGCGGTCCGGGAACCCGACGTGATGGCCGGCTGGGAGAGCGAGGTGCACGGGCCGTAGAGCGCGGTGGTGGACACGGTGACGGTCCGGGTCGTGCCGGTCAGCGGCGGGGTGTAGCTGTTGAGGTTGCTGCTGGGCGGGGTGCAGGTGACGTCGAGGACGCCGGCGGTGGCGGGCGCGGCGCCGGCGAGGGCGCCCGCGCAGAGGGAGACCAGGACCGTCAGGGCGGATAAGAGTCGTTTCACGATCCGACCCTAACGACCTCGCCGAGGGGATCGGTACCCCGCGACCGGGTCGCGCGGGGTACCGATCCCCTCGGCTCACCAGGGCACGACCCCCTCGTCGTCGAAGAACCCGCCGCGCGGCCCGTCGTCCGGCAGCGTGGCCAGCCGGATCGCGATCGCGGCGCCCTGCTCGGGCGTCCGCGGCCCGGCGAAGCCGGTGAAGTCGGTCGCGACGTAGCCGGGGCAGCAGGCGTTGACGATGACGTCGGTGTCGGCGAACCGGCGGGCGTACTGCGCCGTCACGCTGTTGAGCATCGTCTTCGACGGCGCGTAGGCGGCCATGACGGGCCCGGTTCGCAGTGCCAGCGAGCCCATGTTGCTCGACACGTTGACGATGCGCGGCGAACTTGAGCGGCGCAGCAGCGGCAGCATCGCGTTGGTCACCCGGACCACCCCGAACACGTTCGTCTCCAGCACGGTGCGCAGGACGTCGAGGTCGAGCGTGGTCGGGTCCTGCGCGCCACCGTCGGTCCGGCCGGCGATCCCGGCGTTGTTGACCAGCACGTCGAGCCGACCCGCCTCCTGCTCGACGGTCGCCGCCGCCGCGGCGGCGCTGTCGTCCGAGGTGACGTCCAGCGCCACCCCGAACGCGTCGACGCCCGCGGCGCGCAGGCGCTCGACGGACTCCTCCCGCCTGGCGTCGTCCCGCGCGCCCACCGCGACCCTGAAACCGATCGCCCCCAAGCCCTGCGCGACGGCGAAACCGATCCCCTTGTTCGCGCCGGTGACCAGCGCGATCTTCTCGTCGTTCACGCGAACCATCCTCGGCGGCGCGCGCACCCGTCGTCCAAGACCGTTCCGGCACGCCCTGATACCCGCCGGGTATTAGGCTCCGCCCGTGGTCGACCTCGAAACCCGCGAGCTGCGCTACTTCGTCGCCGTCGCCGAGGAACTGCACTTCGGGCGCGCCGCCGACCGGCTCGGGATCTCGCAACCGCCGCTCTCGCGCGCGATCCGGCAACTGGAGCGGCGGCTCGGCGTGCGACTCCTCGACCGGGACCGCGGCGGGGCGGTGCTCACCGACGCCGGCCGGGTGCTGCTCCGCGAGGCCCGGACGGCCCTCGACGCGGTCACGGCCGCCGCGCACCGGACGCGCCGCGCCGGGGACCCCGGGCGGCCCCTGGTGCTGGTGACGAAAGCCGGGGCGTCCCACGAGCTGCTGCAACGGCTCCTCGACGCGTTCGCGGGCGAACCCGGCGCGCCACCGGTCGAAGTCCTGCTGTGCGAGGTCGGCGAGCAGGCCGGGCTGCTGCGCGAGGGGCGCGCCGACGTGGCGCTCATGCACCGCCCGTTCGACGACCTCGCCGGGTTCGACACCGAGGACCTCTGCGTCGAGGGCCAGGTCGCGCTCCTCCCGGCCGGGCACCCGCTCGCCTCGCGCGACCGGCTCACCCTGGCCGAGGTGAGCCACGTGCCGGACCTGCCCATCGCGCGGTGGCCCCGCCTCGACGGGTCCTACCCGGACGGTCCCGGACCGGAGGTGCGCACCCAGTCGCAACTGGCCCAGCTCGTGGCGCTGGGCAGGACCCTGCTCGTCATCCCCGCCTCCAGCCGCGCCTGGCAGTGGCCCGACCACGTCGCGGTCCCCGTCGTGGACGCGCCGGACGTCACCACCGTGATCGCCTGGCCGGCCGACAGCCGCTCACCGGCGATCGCCGCACTGGTCCGCTCGGCGGCCGCACTGCGCACCGCCGCGCCCGCCGGCTGAGGATTTCCCGGCCACGGGGTCGTGGTGAGGAGCCCTCGGCCGGGGACGGCCGGCGTCACGCCGTCGGCAGCGGCGTGTCGTGGGAGGCCCGGAGGCCGTCGAGGGCGATGCGCAGCTGTCGCCGCCACACCCACGCGTCGTGGTGGCCCACCAGTTGCGCGGTGTGGCTCAACGTGGCCAGCAGCAGCGCCAGGTCGCCGGTCGTCGCGTCGGCGCGCAGCACGCCGGCGTCCTGGGCGCGGGTGCGCAGGTCGTCGAGCACCGGGTGCAGCAGCCGCACGCAGTCCAGGGCCGGGCCGTTCCAGTTGTGCCCGTACGCCTCGACGACGGCCCGGTGGCACGCCTGGGTCGCCAGCGCGTGCTCGTAGAACCCCTCCAGCGCCGCCCGCGGGTCGTCGGTGGCGTCGGCCGCCGCGCGCGCCGCGCCCGCCCAGGCGGTGTACTCGCGGTCGAGGACGGTGCCCAGCAGGTCCTCCTTGGTCGGGAAGTGCCGGTAGAGCGTGCCCATGCCGACACCGCTGCGCTGGGCGATCTCCCGGACGTCCACGGCGCTGCCCTGCTCGGCGAGCACCTCGGTGGCGGCCTCGATGATCGCGGCGCGGTTGCGCTCGGCGTCGGCGCGGAGCGGTCGACGGGACGACGTGTCGGTGGCCACACCCCCAGCATAGTCGTCCCCGGGAGTTAACGGAGCACTCGCTCCGTTTGTGCTAGCGTCAAGAGGAGCAAGCGCTCCGCTTCAACCCCCGAGGATGCACATGACCACGCCCCCGCGCGCCGCCGTCGACACCGCGCCGCTATTCCGCCCCTTCACCGCCGGCTCGCTGGAACTGTCGAACCGCGTTGTGATGGCCCCCATGACCAGGCAGTTCTCCCCGGGCGGCGTCCCGGGCGAGGACGTCGCCGACTACTACGGCCGCCGCGCCGCGGGCGGTGTCGGCCTGATCGTCACCGAGGGCACCTACGTCGGGCACCCCAGCGCCGGCGAGAGCGCCGACGTGCCGCGCTTCCACGGCGAGGACGCGCTGGCGGGCTGGGCGCGCGTCGTCGAGCGCGTGCACGCCGAGGGCGGCCGGATCGTCCCGCAGCTGTGGCACGTGGGCGCGTCCCGCAAGCCCGGCGCGCCGCCCGTGCCCGAGGCCCCGGTGTTCACCCCCTCGGGCCTGGGCCTGGACGGCAACCCGATCGGCGAGGCCGGCCCGGTGCCGACGACCACCGACCTGGAGGCCGTGGTCACCGCGTTCGCCGAGGCCGCCGCGGCCGCCCGGCGACTGGGCTTCGACGGCGTGGAGCTGCACGGCGCCCACGGCTACCTGCTCGACAACTTCCTCTGGGAGGTCACCAACCGGCGCACCGACGCCTACGGGGGCAGCCCGGTCGCCCGCACGCGCCTGGTCGCCGAGGTGGTGGCCGCGGTGCGCGCCGCGACCTCGCCCGACTTCCCGATCGTCCTGCGCCTGTCCCAGTGGAAGCCCAACGCCTACGACGCCAAGCTGGCGCGCACGCCGCAGGAGCTGGAGGCGATCCTGACGCCGCTGGCGGAAGCCGGCGTGGACGTCTTCCACGGCTCGACGCGCCGCTACTGGCAGCCCGAGTTCGAGGGCTCCGAGCTGAACTTCGCGGGCTGGATCAAGAAGATCACCGGCCGCCCCACCATCTCCGTCGGCTCGGTCGGCCTGGACGGCGAGTTCCTGGCCACCTTCGCCGGGCAGACGCCGTCGCCCACGGGCATCGACCAGCTCCTGGAGCGGCTGGCCGCGGACGAGTTCGACCTGATCGCCGTCGGCCGGGCGCTGCTGGCCGACCCCGAGTGGGCCCGGAAGGTCGAGAAGGGCGACGTGGCGGGCGTCACCCCGTTCACCAGGGACGCGCTGGCCTCCCTGGTCTGATCCCGCGCCCGGCCGGGCTCCTACCGCGCGAGGCGGTGGGAGTCCGGCCGGTGTGCGTCGTGCAGCCGGGCGCGCACCGGGCCCGCGTCGGGGTGGGCCAGCTCGTCGAGGATGGCGGCGGCCCGCAACCACGCCGACCGCGCGCCCCCGGCGTCACCGACGGCGTGCCGCGAGTCGCCGAGGTGGGTCAACGTGGTCGCCTCGAAGAAGCGCTCACCGGTCTCCCGCCACAGCGCCAGCGCCTGGCCGAAGCAGCGGATCGCCTCCTGGTACCGGCGGAGGTGGTGGTGGGCGGAGCCGAGGCTGTCCCAGGTGTGCGCCTGCCAGTAGGTGTTGCCGACCTCCTGCTGCAGGGCGAGCGCCCGCCCGCAGTGCTCGAGGGCGCTCTCGTGGTCACCGAGCCGGCTGTGGTACCAGCCGATGTTGTTGAGCGCGTTGGCCTGCCCGTGCACGTGACCGGCCAGCGCGAAGCGGTCGAACGCCCGCTGCGCGTGCCCGAGCGCGGCCGGGAAGTCGGCCTGCTGCTCGGCGAGGATGCCCAGGTTCAGCACCGTCCGGGCGGCACCGACGTGGTCGCCCAGCTCGTCGTAGAGGTCCAGCGCCAGGCGCAGGTGCTCGTCGGCCTCGGCGTACCGCTTGCGGCGCAGGCACGCCACCGCCCAGTTGCGCCGGGCCCGCGCCTGCGCGTCCGGGTCGGCCTGCCGGGCGCCCGCGGCCACCGCGATCCGCTGGACCCTGCTCTGCTCGGCCCAGGCACCCGTCCGGTCGAGGTAGGTGCTCATCGACCACGCGAGCTGCCACGCGTGGGTGTCGAAGCCGTCGGCGGCGAGGTCGATCGCGTTGAGCAGCACCTGGCGCTCGGCGGTGAGCCAGGCCCACGCCTGCTCGCGCCCCGCGAACACCGGCAGGGTCACCCCGTCCGGGAGGGGCGGCAGCGCGATCGCGTCGCGGTGCGGGTGCAGCAGCAGGTCCGCGGCGTGGGCGGCGTGCAGGTAGTGGTCGAGCACCCGGACGAGGGCGCGGCGCCTCCCCGGCGCGCCCTCGACCACCTCGGCCTGCTCGGCGGCGTAGGCCCGGAGCAGGTCGTGCATGGCGTACCGGCCCGGCGACGGCTCGGAGACCAGGTTGGCGTGGGCCAGCACCGCCAGTTGGCGCCGCGTCTCCGCGACCGGCTGCCCGGCCAGGCTCGCCGCCGCGTGCGGGCCGATCCCGCCGCCCGGGTGCAGCCCCAGCAGCCGGAACAGGCGGGCCGCCGGGGCCTCCAGCCTGCGGCACGACCAGGAGAACACGAACCGGATGTCCAGCGCGGGCTCGGCGTCGGCGAACCCGTCCAACCTGGCCTCGTCCAGCTCGTCGGCCAGGCGGGAGAGGGGGAAGCCGGGGAAGGTCTGGGCGCGGGCCGCCACGACCGCCAGCGCGAGCGGCAGCCCGGCCGAGGCGGTGACGATGCGCCGCACCGCCCCCGGCTCCGCCTCGACCCGCCGCGCGCCGAGGCGCAGCGCGAGCATGTCCCACGCCTCGGCGTCGGACAGCAGGTCCAGCACGACCGGGTGCGCGCCCTCCGCCGCGACCAGCCCCGTCATCTGCTGCCGGCTGGTGACCAGCACGAGGCAGCCCGGCGAGCCCGGTAACAGCGGTCGCACCTGCTCGGCGTCCCGGGCGTTGTCCAGCAGGACCAGCACCCGGCGCCCGATCAGCAGGCTCCGGTACAGCCCGGTCTGCGCACCGGGGTCGGTCGGGACGCGCTCGCCGGGCACCCCCAGCGCCTCCAGGAAACCCCGGAGCGCCACGGAGGGGTCGACCCGGGACGACACCGCGTCGAAGCCGCGCAGGTTCACGTACAGCTGGCCGTCGGGGAAGCGGTCGGCCACCTGGTTGGCCCAGTGCACCGCGAGCGCGGTCTTGCCGACGCCCGCGGTGCCGCCGATCGCGGTGATCACCATCGCCGGCACCGGCCGGGGGTCGTCGACCAGCTCCGCCAACCGGGCCAGGTGCCCGACCCGGCCGGCGAAGCGGGGCACCGGCGCGGGCAGCTGCCGCGGCACCACCCACGCGTCGTGCTCCGGCGACCGGGACCGCGCCTGGCGGCGGCGCACCTCGCCCTGGGCGGCGACGGCGAGCCGGTCGGTCGAGCGGTCACCGTCGATCGAGCGGAGCAGGTCCCAGTGCGCGGCGTCCCACCGCGCCAGGTCGGCCAGCTCCTCCGGCACCCGCGAGCCGGCCCGGTCGGCGTGCGCCAGGCAGGCGCGGACGAAGGCGACGACGAAGTCCCACTCGGGCAACGACTTCGCGTTCAGCTTGTCGCTCACCGTCGACCGGGCCAGCGGGTGGCCGATCGCGGTGGCCGATGCGGCGATCTGGTTCAACGACGGCGCCCCCGCGCACCGCCGCAACCGGTTGAGCTCGTCGACGAACGCGTCCAACGCCTGCCTGGAGTCCTGCGCCATGGCCCCCACCCGACTCGCCACCGTTCCCGCCCGGCTCACGGTAGCCGTCCGCGTCCCGGAAAGCCCCGGACGGGATTCGGCCTCCCTAGCGTGGCCGCATGATTCCCACGAACGGTGAGTCCGCGGGCCTGGCCCGGCGCGACCTGCTCAGAGCCGCGGCCGCGTGCGGCGTGGCCACGGTGCTGCCGATCGGCCTGGCCGGACCGGCCGCGGCCGACCCGCGGGCCGCCGCCGCCTCGCCCGCCGGCTTCTACATCGGCGCCGACGGCCGGCTCCACACCACCGGCGCCAACTCCACCTCCCCCGTCAGCGGCACCGCCATCGGCCCGCCCGGCGGCGACCTCGCCGCGGTCCAGCGGTCGGACGGCCTCGTCGCGCTGTTCACCATCGGCAGCCACGGCGGCCTGGTCGCCGGGTTCACCAGCGCCGCCGGCTCCGGCATGGCCTTCACCCGGCACCCCCAGGGCGGCCTGGCCGCACCCGGCGCCCGGATCGCGGCGGTCGAGGGCCAGAACGGGACCCACGTCTACTTCACCGGCGGCAACGGCGCCATCTACCACGCCGCGTACTCCCGGTCCGGCGGCATCTCCGTACCGCTCGCGACCGTGGTCCCGCCCGGCTCGGTGCCGCCGTCCACCCCGCTGGCCGCGTTCCGGGTGGGCGACCGGTTCGGCGTGGCCTACGTCGGGGGCAACGGGGCCGTCCAGACCTCGCTGGGCCGGCTCGGCGCCGGACCCGCGGGCCCGATCGCGATCTGGACGACCGCCGCGGCCACCGCGGCCAACGCGGCCCCGCTGAACTCACCCGTGGCGGCCGCGTCGGGCACGAACGGCATCACGACCTTCCACACCGGCGCCGACGGGCGGCTGTGGCGGGTCCCCTTCGCGGGCCTCACCCCGCAGCCGGTGGTCGCGCTCTCCGACCCCGGCCAGGTGCCCGTCGGCGCGCACCTGGCCGCGACCGCGGCCCCGACCGGTCAGTTCGTGGTCACCTACGCCGGGGCGGACGGTGCGATCAGGGCGGCCACCGACGCGTTCGGCCCCTTCCCGAACCCGTGGGTCATCGGCCCCCCGGCCGTGCACGCGCCCGGCAACCCGCTGGCCCTGGTCCACGGCGGCGGCGACTACCTCTACATCGGCTGGTGCGGGCTCGACCGGTGGTTCTGGCTCATCTGGTGGTGGCTGCGCCGGCCGCCGCCCCCGCCGCCACCGCTGGACCCGTACCACGAGCTGCACGAGGTCATCTCGTCGCTCCCGCTGCGGCAGAACTTCAACGTGGACGTCGTGCTCCCGGGGTTGGCCACCCGCTGAGCCGGAGGCGCCACCCGGCGGCGGGACGACGGCGTCGTGCCGCCGCCGGGGACCTCGTCAGCGCGAGCCGTTCGCCGCCGCGTTGTCCGGCCGGGGGCTCATCCCGGCGAACAGGGCCCGGATCAGCCGGTCGATGTAGTCGTGCGTCAGCGGTTCCTGCGTGATCAGCAGCCGGAAGTACAGCGGGCCCGACAGGATGTCGAACGCCAGGTCCAGGTCGAAGTCGGGGGCGAGCTGCCCCTGCTCCTTGGCGCTGCGCAGGCGGGCCAGCGTGTCGGCGGTCTGCGGCTCGATGAAGCGCCGGTTGAGCGCGGCGGCGACCTCGGGGTCGTGCTGCGCCTCGCCGACGAGGTCCTGGTACAGCGGACCCCACGGCGGCCGGCCCAGCAGGTCGACGGCCTTGACCATCACCTCCCGGACGTCGGCCACCACGTCGCCGGTGTCGCGGTGGGCCAGGCCACCGGTGTCCAGGCTGAGGACCGCGTCGAGGAACAGCAGGCCCCGGGAGGACCAGCGGCGGTAGACGGTGTGCTTCCCGACGCCGGCCCGGGCCGCGACCGCCTCGATGCTGAGCTTGGCGTAGCCGACCTCCCGGGCCAGCTCCAGCGCGGCGCGCAGGATCGTTCCGGTTCGCTCGTCGCTGCGGGTGGCGCGGGAGTCGGGCATGGGCCCACCTTACCGGCACGGCACGTGCCGTGTTGACAAGTGGGTCTTGATCGACGACGCTTCCGGCCAGCGGAACGGCACGAGCCGTGCCGCTGACTGGATCGTCGGAAGTGGGGAGACCCGGACATGGGCAGCACGCGCAGCACCACCCCGGTCGGTGGGAAGTTCGACGGCTTCACCGACGAGGAGCGGGCCGCGATGAAGGAGCACGCGCAGGACCTCAAGCGGACCGCGCGCCGCGGCTCGCGCGCCGCCAAGGCGGACGGCGAGGCCGACGTGCTCGCGAAGATCGCCGAGATGGCGGAGCCGGACCGGGTCCTGGCCGAGCGGGTCCACGCCATCGTCACGGCCAACGCGCCGGAGCTGGCGCCGAAGCTCTGGTACGGGATGCCCGCCTACGCCAGGGACGGCAAGGTCGTCTGCTTCTTCCAGAGCGCGGCCAAGTTCAAGGCCAGGTACGCGACGCTCGGCTTCAACGACGGGGCCCGGCTCGACGAGGGCACCGTGTGGCCGACCGCCTTCGCGCTGACCACGCTGACCGCGGCGGACGAGGAGCGGATCGGCGCGCTGGTGAAGCGGGCGGCGGGCTGAAGGCGCGAGAGGTCGGGTCGGGGCCGTTCCACGACGCCGGTGCCACCGGCTCGTCGGCCCCGCACCCGACCTCCTCCGGTCGGACCCGTCCTCGACCTCGTCGACGAGCACGACCGTGGTCGGGCGGGCGCGTTCTCCGTAGCTCTCGACGTACGGCTAGGTGGTTCGCTCGGCGATGGGGACGGGGCGAGGCGGCCAGCGGAGTCGACCACGACGTCAACGCCCCGTACTCGGTCTCGGTGCGGTCGAACAGCTCCGCCACCGCGACCACCTCTGCCACCTGGCCGGCTTCGTCCACCGCCGGTTCACCGACCCCGGGGCGCGGCGGCTCCACCCGAGGGGGACCACCCGGTCCAGTCCAGGGCGTTCGCCGCCGACCTGCGGGCGGCCCCAAGTCACCGGCATTGCCTCTGGGCCGCCGACGTGATGCGCCCGAGGGAGAGGACCGTCCGCTCCAGCGTGTCGGCCGCCGGCCAGGGGAAGTCCGGCAGGCTCGCGCGGAGCAGGACGCGGCCGTGCAGGGCGGTCCACAGCGCGACCGCGTCGGCGAACGGGTCGGTGCTGGTCGAGCGCCCGGCGCGCACGCAGGCTTCGAGGTTGTCGACGAGGACGCGGAAGGCGTCCAGCCCCGGGTCGTCGGCGCGGGCGGTGTCGGGCTTGGGGCGGGACCAGTCGAAGAGGACCCGGTAGCGGGCGGGTTCGCGGGTGCCGAAGTCGACGTAGGCGGCACAGCCGGCCAGCAGCCCCTCGACCGGGTCGCCGTGGGCGGTGACGGCCGTCCCGACCGCCTCGTGGAGCTGGGTGATCGCTTCGAGGACCACCGCTTCCACGATGGCCTCCCGGTCGGTGAAGTGGGCGTAGATCGACGGCGCCGAGATGCCGACCTCCCTGGCCACCGAGCGCAGGGTGAGGGCCTGGTCGGTGCCGGCGCGCACGATCAGCGCGGTCGCGGCCCGGACGATGTCCTCGCGCAGCCTGGGTCCCTCGCCCCTGCGGTTGCGCGGGCGGGACGGCGTCGAGGGGCCGTCGCCCGTCGCGGGTGCCTTCGTCACGGCCCTGACTTTACAGGTGTTAGCCGACTGTCGTAGCGTCTCGCCGGGCAAACTTAACGCCTGTAAGCTTACGACCGTTAGGACGATGTGGACGTGCGCACGGAAGACCTGACCGACCCGGACGCGGGACACCCGGGGCGCTGGCCCGCGCTGGCCGTGCTCTGCGCGGCGCTCGTGGTCACCACCCTCGACAACACGGTGCTCAACACCGCCCTGCCCGCGCTCGCCGACGCCTTGACCGCCTCCACCGCCGACCTGCAGTGGATCAACAACGCCTACACGCTCGCCTTCGCCTCGCTGCTGATCCCCGCGGGCGGCCTGGGCGCCCGCTTCGGCCTGCGCCGGGCCCTGGTCGGCGGCCTCGTCGTGCTGGCCGTCGGCTCGGCGGCCGCCGCCGCGGCCGGTTCCGCCGGCCAGCTCATCGCCTGGCGCGCGGTGATGGGCGTGGGCGCGGCGTTCGTGATGCCCGCGACCCTGTCGGTCATCGTCGCGCTGTTCGGCCCCCGCGAGCGGGCCCGGGCCATCGCCCTGTGGTCCGCGTCCGCGGGCATCGGCATCGTCCTGGGCCCGGTCACCGGTGGCCTGCTGCTCGAACACCTCGCCTGGGGCAGCGTCTTCCTCGTCAACGTCCCGCTGGTCGCCGCCGTGCTGGTCGCCGCCCTGGCGCTGGTCCCCGCCCTGCCCGGACGGCCCGCCGGCCGCTTCGACGCGCCCGGCCCGCTGCTCTGCGCGGCGGGTCTCGCCGCGCTCGTCGACGTGATCGTGCGGGGTCCCGAACGCGGGTGGCTGACCGGGTGGTCACTGGCCGAGGCCGGCGCCGCGGTCGTGCTCCTGGTCGCGTTCGCGTGGTGGGAGCTGCGCACCGCATGGCCCATGGTCGACCTGCGCATGTTCACCCGTCGCGCCTTCACCGCCGCCGGCGCCCTGCTCGCGGTCACCTTCTTCGCGCTGTTCGGCCTGCTGTTCGTCTACACCCAGTACCTGCAACTGGTGCGCGGCTTCAGCCCGCTCAAGGCCGGCTCGGGGGCCCTGCCGTTCGCCGTGGCGGTGGCCCTGGCCGCCGGTGCGAGCGATCGCGTCGTCGCCCGCTTGGGCGCCCGGCGCACGATCGCCGGGGGACTGGCCACCATGGCCTCCGGTCTGCTGTGCCTGTCCTTCGCGACCACCACGACGGCCTTCCTCCCGCTCGCCCTCGTCATGGCCGTCATCGGCGCCGGCATGGGCCTGGTCACGGCTCCGGCCGGCACCGCGGGCATGGCGGCGGTGCCCCGCGAGAAGGCGCCGACGGCCTCCGCCGTGAGCAGCGTCGCCCGCGAGCTGGGCGGCGTGCTCGGCATCGCGGTCGTCGGCACGGTCGTCTCCGCCGCCTACCGCGCCGAACTGCTCGGCTCGCTGCCCGCGGCACCCGCGGGCGCGGCCGACGACCTGACCGCCGCCCACGCCGCGGCCGCCGCCCTCCCGCCCGATTCCGCGGGGCAACTCGTCGACGCCGCCAACGCGGCCTTCACCCGGGCCATGAACGCGGGCACCCTCCTCTGCGCCGCCATCGCCCTCCTCGGAGCACTCGCCGCCCTGCTCTGGCTGGACCGCGCCAGGGTCGGCAAAGCCGAGAAGCGTCGACAGACCTACGAAAATTTCTCGATCAGTAACGAACGTTGACCACATCATCCCTACTAGGACAGTATGTGGAGCTGCAAGTGCTCTTCTGGGAGCGCTCCCGGTCCGCAACACTGTCGTTCTGGATCGAGAAGATGTCGTCCAGGGTGGCGGGATCCAAAGGAGGATCTGCCCGTGCGCACTCATCAGCAGCGCCCGCGGTGGGCGGCGGTCACGGCGGCCCTGGCGCTGGTCGCCGCCGCCCTGACGCCGTCCACCGCCCTGGCGGCTCCCGACCCCGGGCCGGCGGTGAAGGTCAACCAGGTGGCCTACGTGCCGGGGTTGCCGAAGCAGGCCACCGTGGTCAGCGGCTCGGGCTCGCCCCTGGCGTGGACCCTGCGCAACGCCTCGGGCGCGACCGTGGCCTCGGGGCGGACGAGCGTGCGTGGCCTGGACCCGTCGTCCGGCGACAGCGCGCACGTCGCGGACTTCTCGTCGTTCGACACCCCGGGCACGGGCTACGTGCTGTCGGTGGCCGGGGCGGACAGCAACCCGTTCGACATCTCCGCCGACCCGCTCAAGCGCCTGAGGTACGACAGCCTGGCGTTCTTCTACCACCAGCGCAGCGGCACGCCGATCCAGGCGCAGTACGTCGGCGACCGGTACGCGCGGCCCGCCGGTCACCTCAACGTGTCACCCAACCGGGGGGACAAGGGGGTGGCGTGCCGGGTGTCCTGCGGCTACACCTCGGACGTCTCGGGCGGCTGGTACGACGCGGGCGACCACGGCAAGTACGGCGTGGACACGGGCATCGCCGCGTGGCAGCTGGTCAACGAGTACGAGCGCACCCTGTACGTGAGCGGCGCGGACCGGGCGGCCCTGGGCGACGGGAAGCTGGCGATCCCGGAGCGCGGCAACGGCGTGCCGGACGTCCTCGACGAGGCGCGGTGGGGCGTCGAGTTCCTGATGAGGATGCAGGTCCCCGAGGGCCGGGCGGACGCGGGCATGGTGCGGCACAAGGTCAGCGACGAGAACTGGACCGGCCTGCCGATGCGCCCCGACCAGGACCCGCAGCCGCGCCTGCTGTCGGCCGTCACGACCGCCTCGACGCTGAACCTGGCGGCCGCGGCCGCGCAGGCCGCCCGGGTGTGGAAGGGCATCGACGCGGACTTCGCGTCCCGCGCCCTGTCCGCCGCGCAGCGCGCCTACGCCGCGGCCAAGGCCAACCCGACGCGCTACGCCGACCCCGACGACGGCAACGGCGGCGGCACGTACGTCGACAACAACGTGACCGACGAGTTCTACTGGGCCGCGGCGGAGCTGTTCACCACGACGGGGTCGAGCACCTACCGCGCCGACGTGACCGGGTCGCCGCTGTTCCGCGGCCGGGGGTTCGAGCAGGGCGGCTTCGACTGGTGGTGGACCGCGGGCCTGGGCGACGCGACGCTGGCGCTGGTGCCCAACGGGCTGCCGGCCGCGGACGTGGCGGCCACCCGCGCCGCGTTCGCCGCCTACGGCGACCGGCTGCTCGACCTGGCGGCGGCGCAGGCATACCCGGCCCCGGCGAGCGGCTACTACTGGGGTTCCAACGGCGTGGTCGCCAACGGGGCCAACGTGCTGGCCCTGGCACACGACTTCACCGGCCAGGCCAAGTACCGGGCGGGCGTGTACCAGGCGCTGGACTACCTGTTCGGCCGCAACCCGTTCAACCACTCCTACGTGACCGGCTACGGCGAGCGCGCCACCCGCAACTCCCACCACCGGTTCTGGGCCAACCAGCTCGACGCGTCGCTGCCGAACCCGCCGGCCGGCCTCCTCGCGGGCGGCCCGAACACCGACCTCCAGGACCCGGTCGCCCAGCAGCAGCTGGCGGGCTGCAAGCCCCAGAAGTGCTACCTGGACGACATCAACGCCTGGTCGGTCAACGAGGTGGCGCTGAACTGGAACGCCGCGCTGGCGTGGCTGTCGGCGTGGGCCGCGGAGAAGGCCGGGGCGGGCACGCCCGTCGACACGACCGCGCCCAGCACGCCGTCGGGCCTGTCCGCGTCGGCCGCGGGCGGTTCGGTGTCGCTGTCCTGGGGTGCGTCGACCGACGACGTGGGCGTGACCGGCTACGACGTCCTGCGCGCCACCGGCGGTTCGTTCACCCGGGTCGCGACGGCGTCGGGCACGACGTACACCGACAGCGGCCTGGCCGCGGGCACCTACCGGTACCAGGTGCGGGCGCGGGACGCGGCGGGCAACACGTCCCCGGCGTCGCCGGAGGTCTCGGTGACCGTCCAGGGCGGGGCCGGCTGCGGGGTCGTCGCCACGACCCAGACCCAGTGGGGCACCGGCTACGTCGTGCAACCGGTGCGGGTCACCAACACCGGGGCGTCGGCGATCACCTGGACGGTGACGTTCGGGCTCCCGTCCGGGCACTCGATCACCGGTTCGTGGAACGCGGCGGTGACGGTCAGCGGCCAGACCGCGACCGCGCGGGCCACCCGCCCGCTGGCACCGGGGGCGACGGCCGAGTTCGGCTTCCAGGCGGCGCGCCCCAACGGCAGCACGGCGCTGCCGGCGGACTACACGTGCGCGGGCTGATCCCCGGTCACGGCGGCGGTGCGGTGCTGCCGGTGGACTACGCCTGTGCGGGCTGATCCCCGGTCACGGCGGCGGCGCGGTGCTGCCCCGGACGACGAGCTTCGTCGGCAGCTCGACGCGGTCGTTGTCCGGCTCACCGCCCGCCGCCAGGGTCAGCAGCATCCCGGCGGCCTCCGCGCCCATCCGCCGCAGCGGCTGCCGCACGGTGGTCAGCGGGGGATCGGCCCACTGGGTGAACGCCAGGTCGTCGAAGCCGACCACGCTCAGGTCGTGCGGCACGCGCAGCCCCGCCTCGCGGGCGGCGTCGTACACGCCGAGGGCCTGGAGGTCGTTGGCGGCGAACACGGCGGTGGGGCGGTCGGGCAGGCGCAGCAGCTCGCGCGCGGCGTCGCGACCGCCGTCGTGGTAGAGCGGCGCGGTCCGCACGAGCTTGCGGTCCTGCGGCACGCCGGCCGCGTCGAGGGCGGCGCGGTGGCCGTCGAGGCGGGCCCGGCAGCACAGGAACTCCGACGGGCCGTTGACCATGGCGATGCGGCGGTGCCCGAGCCCGACCAGGTGCCGGGTGGCGACCAGGCCGCCGTTCCAGTTCGTCGCGCCCACCGACGGGATCGCGTGGGTCGGCTCACCGGTGGGGTCCAGCGCGACCAGCGGGATGGCCCGGCTGCCGAGCTGGGCCAGCTGGGCCTCGCTGAACTCGGCGGACACCGCGATGACGCCGACCGGGCGGCGGGCCAGCATCTGCCGCGCCCACGCGCTCTCCGGGGTGTGGCCGCCCTGCATCTCGGTGAGCGTGACGGCGAGGCCGTGCGGGCGGACCGCCTCCTCGACGCCGCGGATGATCTCCAGGGCCCACAGGCTGTCCAGGGACTGGAAGACGACCTCGACGATCGGGACCGCCTCGGACTTCTCGTTCTTCTGGAAGCCGTGCTCGCGGATCAGCTCCTCGATCCGCCGGCGCGTGCCGTCGGAGACGCCGGGCCGCCCGTGGATCACCTTCGACACGGTCGAGGCGGACACCCCGGCGAGGTCCGCGATCCGGGAAACCCGCACCTCACCGCCCGCGCGCCCATCGACAGCCACGCCCGGCAGCCTACGCGAGGGGGCGGCGGCGACCGATCTTGACTCGGGCACGGGGCCGGGCCCGCCGCCCGCTCCAGGGCGACGGGCCCGGCCGTCCGCGGTGGGTCAGTGCGCCGCGGGCGCGCCGCCGCCGGTGCCGCGGCCCCGGCGCACGACCGCCGCCGACAGGGCGGCCCCGAGCAGGCACAGGCCACCGGTGACCAGCACGGCCGTGTGCGCGCCGGACACGAACGCCTGGGCCGCGCCCTGGTGGACCGCCGCCTGCACCTCCGG
The DNA here is from genome assembly GCF_009498035.1 of Saccharothrix syringae. Taxonomy (NCBI): domain Bacteria; kingdom Bacillati; phylum Actinomycetota; class Actinomycetes; order Pseudonocardiales; family Pseudonocardiaceae; genus Saccharothrix; species Saccharothrix syringae. Next base: position 6,855,179 of record NZ_CP034550.1, on the reverse strand, counting down.
GGCGACGCCCGGCACCACGGGGGTCACGCCCTGCGCGACCGCGTCCCGGGCCCCGCTCAGCCCGTCGGCGAGCGGGGCGGGCACCCCGGCGCCCAGCAGGGCGTCGTGCAGCGTCGACCCGACCCGGCTGCCCAGCACCGACACCAGCACGGCGGTGCCCAGCGCGCCGCCGACCTGGAGCGCGGTCGCCTGCAGGCCGCCGGCGACGCCGCCGTCGCGCACCGGGGCGTTGCCGACGATGGCCTCCGACGACGCGGCCATGACCATGCCCACGCCGAGGCCCAGGGCGACGAAGCAGGGCCACATCGCGGCGTAGCCGGAGTCGACGCCGAGGCCGAGCAGGCCGAACGAGGCACCGGCCTGGAGCAGCATGCCCAGGGTGAGGGAGAAGCGCGGGCCGAACCGGTCGGTGAGCGCCGCGCCCAGCGGGCTGGCGACCATCGACGCCAGGCTGAGCGGCAGGGTGAGCACCCCGGCCTCGACCGGCCCGTACCCGCGGACGTTCTGCAGGTACAGCATGAGGAAGAAGATCGAGCCCAGCAGCACGAAGAAGTTCACCACGGTGACCGCGGTGGCCACGCTCAGCGAGGGGTTGCGGAACAGGCGCATCGGCAGCAGCGGGTGCGCCGTCCGGGACTCCACGACGGCGAAGACGGCCAGCAGCGCCAGCCCGAGGACCAGCAGGCCGATCGTCCGGGGCGACCCCCAGCCCCAGCTCCCGCTCTGCACGACCGGGTAGACGACCGCGATCATGCCCAGGGCGAGCAGCACCAGGCCGGGTACGTCGAACCGGTGGTGCCCGGTGCCGTCCTTGCTCCGCGGGAGCACGAGCAGGCCGACGACGAGGCCGATCGCGCCGACGGGCGCGTTGATCAGGAAGACCGACTCCCAGCCCACGTGCTCGACCAGCAGGCCGCCGACGATCGGGCCGGCGGCGGTGGAGACCGAGGAGACGGCGGCCCAGATGCCCACCGCGGCGCCGAACTTCCGGGGCGGGAAGACCGCGCGCAGCAGGCCGAGCGTGTTCGGCATCATCAGCGCGCCGGAGAGTCCCTGCACCGCCCGGAAAGCGATGACGCCGGCGGTGGAGCCGACCAGGGCGATGGCCACCGAGGACAGCGTGAAGAGCACCAGGCCGACCAGGAAGAAGGTGCGCCTGCCGAACCGGTCGCCGAGCTTGCCGCCCAGGATCAGGGCGGCGGCCAGCGCCAGCAGGTAGGAGTTCGTCACCCACTGGAGCTGGGGGAGCGAGGCGTCGAGGTCCTGCCCGATGTAGGGGTTGGCGATCGCCACGACGCTGCCGTCGAGACCGACCATGAACAGGCCGAACGCGACGGCCACGAGGGTCCACCACGGGTTGGTGCGCGGGCTTCGCCGACCGGGCGCCGGACCCGCCTCCGGGGGTGTGCCGGTCAGGACGGGGGTGTCGTGCACGGGTGTTCCTCTCGAACGGTGTTCACGGTCGTGACCGACGCGGGCGCGTCAGGACAGGGCGCCCAGCAGCGCGGCCAGCGCCGGGACGGCCCGCAGGACGTCGGCGGCCTGGTCCGGGTCCATGCGGCGCAGCCCCTCGGCGAGGACGTTGCCCATCGCGGCGTTGGACTGGTCGATCCGGCGGCGCGCCTCGGGGGTGACGTGCAGGTGCGCGACCCGCCGGTCCCCGCTGTCCTGGACGCGGGTCAGCGCCCCGGAGGCGACGAGCTGGGAGACCAGCATGCTGACGTTGGTGGGCTGCATCAGCAGGCTCTCCGCCGCCTCGCGGACCGTGATGCCGTCCCGGGCCCCGACCAGCCGCAGCAGCGCGAGCTGGTTGTCCGGCGGCTTCGGGTGCGGGAAGTCCCGCGCCATGTGCCGGTCGAGCACGCGGTGCAGGTCGTTGAGGACCACGGCGAACTCGGTGATGGTCGGGTCGCCGGGCGGGGGGCTGTCGGTCACCCGTACAAGTTACCTACAAAACGATAGGTATAGCGCTATAGCAATCCCGTGAAGTGGAGCACAGCGGGTCCGGGAACGGCTCGGCCCCCGGCGCCGAGCACTGGCTCGGCGCCGGGGGCCTGCCGCCGATCAGCCGCCGTCACACGGTGGTGCGCGACCACTGCTGGTTGGTGCCGGTGTTGCACGGGTACTGCTTGAGGACCGCGCCGTCCGCGGTCGACGCGGCGGGCACGTCCACGCACTTGCCGCTGTGCCGCGCCCGGAGCTGGAAGTAGCCGCCGTCGGCGACCAGCTGGAACTGCTGGTTGGTGCCGGTCCCGCAGGTGTACTGGATCAGCTCGGCGCCGTCGGCGGTCGACGCGCTCACCACGTCGAGGCACTTCCCGCTGTGGCGGCTGACGATGCGCCAGTAGCCGCTGCCGGCGTCCTCGAACTGCCACTGCTGCCACGCGTTGCCGCCGTAGGTGTACTGGCCGACGCGCGCGCCATTGTCGGTGTTCGGCTGTTGGACGTCCATGGCCTTGCCGCTGTGGCGCGCGTCGAGCCGGTAGTACGTGCCCGGCGGGGTCGTGGAGCCGTCGCCCCAGGCGTACCGGATCCGGTCGGCGCCGGAGGCGTTGCGGACGGTCAGGTCGAGGTTGGTGCCGCTGCCGCTCAGCGCGTACATCGAGTACCAGTCGTAGCCGATGGTGCCCGGCTTGCCGCCGAGCGCCGGCCAGTAGGTGCCGCCCATCCGGTTGTCCCGCATGACCTGGGCCATGGCGCGGATGTGGCGCACGAAGTTGTCGGTGCTGTTCGCGTCGCCGTAGTTCAAGCCGGTGGACATCGGCGCGCCGAACTCGGTCGCGACCGCGCGGGAGGCGCAGTTGCCCAGTCGCTCCTGGATGTGGCTGCGGAAGGCGTCGTAGGTCATCGGGCTGTAGAAGAAGGCGTAGTGGTGGAACGACAGCAGCGTCGAGTTGAAGCGGCTGTCGTTGCAGACGTCCCGCAGGTCCTGGCTGAAGCCCGTGCCGCCGATCAGCACCCGGCTCGGCGCCGCGGCCGTGTGCTGGCCGAGCCAGTTCGCGGCGACGTTGCGCCAGTCCGCCGACGAGTAGCCGTGCGGCTCGTTCATCGGTTCGAAGTAGACGTTGCCGTTCGAGCCGTAGGCGCTGATCACGCTGGACCACATCGCGTGCCACGCGGCGAGGTTGGTGATCCGGCCGCCGGAGGCCGCGCCGTCCTCCCAGTAGGCGAGGATGACCTTGAACCCGCGCTCGGTGGCGGCGTCGATGGCGCCGCGGTAGGCGTTCCACCAGCTCGTGTTGGCCACGGTGTGGGTGTTGACGGGCAGCCGGACGGTGTTGACGCCCAGGGTGGCGGCCATGTCGTCGTAGAGGGCGTTGGCCTTGGCCCGCACCGTCGCGTTGCTGTCGGACTGGTTCAGGCCCTGCACGACGAGCGTGCCGGTGCTGAAGTTGTCGCCCAGCACGGCCCAGTTCATGCCGCGGAACTGGCTGGTGGCGGCGAGGGCCGGTGGGGCGAGGGCGACGAGGCTCGCCGCCGCCGTGAGCGCGGTCGCCACGAGGGCGGTCAGCGACCGCCGGGCGAGGCGCCCGCGGCGGGAGGGTGAAGAGTTCATCGTTGATCTCCTCGGGAACGTCGACGACTGCCGGGCTCTCCGCCCGGTCCGGGCACCGGATCGCGGCGGTGTCGAGCACGCGCCGCGGCGTGCCCCGGCCACCAGGGGGTGACCGGGGCGCACCCGTCGGGACGGGCTCAGACGCGGGTCCACTTCTGGCTGCTCGCACCGGTGCAGTCCCAGATCTGCACCTTGGTGCCGTTGGCGGTGCCGCCGCCGGCGGCGGTCAGGCACTTGTTGGCGCCGACGGCGGTGATGGTCCCGTCGGAGTTGAGCCGGAACTGCTGGTTGTCCTGGCCGTTGCAGGTCCACAGCTCCACCGCGGTTCCGTTGGCCGTGCCCCGGTCGTAGACGTCGAGGCACTTCGTGCCGCCGTAGACGCGCAGTTCACCGGCGGAGGTGGAGGTGAAGCTCTGGTTCGCGCCACCGTGGCAGTCCCAGATCTCCAGCAGGGCGCCGTCGACCTGGGACGCGCCGGTGATGTCCAGGCACCGGTTCGAGCCCGTGCCGCGCAGCGCGCTGGTGACCTCGAGGGGCGGCGTGCCGCCACCGGAGACGAGGAACATCGCGGCCCCGTGCCCGGGCACCGACGCGCTGATCGTGCCGGTGGTGGTGCTCGTCGCCTTGGACCACAGGTCCTTCACGCTGTAGGACGTGCCGCTGCCCAGGCCGACCTGGGTCGCGGTGGTGGAGATGGTCGTGCTGCCGGAGTTGCGGTTGAGCAGCACCACGGCCCGCGCGCCGTTGGCCATGGGCTTGACCCAGACCTCGGTGTTGCCGTCGTCGCGCAGCCGGTAGCCCTGGCGGCCGCCCCAGTCCTGGTTGACCCCGATGACGTCGGTGTTGGTCAGGATCGAGCGGGTGGTCGCGCTCATGCCGCGCAGGTCGTTGCCTGCGATCAGGGGCGCATTGAGCAGCGCCCACAGGCTGAAGTGGGCGCGGGACTCGGTGTCGGTCAGGCCGTTGCCCACCTCCAGCATGTCCGGGTCGTTCCAGCCGCCGGGCTTGCCGTAGGCGGTCAGGGCGGCCTGGGCGTCCAGGATGCCCATCACCGAGTTCCAGTTGCCGGCGATGTCACCGGTGGTGCGCCAGGAGTTGCCGACCGGCGCGCCCCAGGTCCACACGCTCTCCTGGCCCCAGTTGCACAGGCTGTAGAAGATCGGCCTGCCGGTGGCCAGCAGCGCGTCGCGCATGGCGCTGTAGCGCTGCTGGCCGTTGCGGCCCTGGTGGTCGCCGCAGTTGTCGTACTTGAGGTAGTCGATGCCCCACGACGCCCACAGGTTCGCGTCGCGCTGCTCGTAGCCCAGCGACGCCGGGTAGCCCGCGCAGGTCGTCGTGCCCGCCGAGGAGTAGATGCCCAGCTTCAGGCCCTTGCCGTGCACGTAGTCGGCCAGCGCCTTGATGCCGCTGGGGAACTTCACCGGGTCGGCCACCAGGTTGCCGGCGGAGTCGCGCTGCCTGGTCGACCAGCAGTCGTCGATGTTGACGTACTGGTAGCCGGCCGCGGCCATGCCGCTGGAGACCATGACGTCGGCGGTCTGCCGGACCAGGGTCTCGTTGACGTTGCAGCCGAAGCTGTTCCAGTCGTTCCAGCCGAGCTGCGGCGTGCGGCCCAAACCGTTCTCCAGGGCCAGCGCGGGCGGGGCCTGCGGTCCGGCGACGGTCAGCGCGGCGGCCACCACGACCGCCGACAGGACCGCGCGCGTCGCCGACCGCCACCGGGGTGGGGTGTTCATGACATGCTCCACTTCTGGTTCGAGCCGCCGTTGCAGGTCCAGATCTCCAGCGGCGTCCCGTTCGCGGTGGCGCCGCCGGTGGCGTCGAGGCACTTGTTCGAACCGACGCCGACGATCGTGCCGTCGGAGTTGACCGTCCACTGCTGGTTGGTGCCGCCGTTGCAGTCGTAGATGTCGACCGCGGCGCCGTCGGCCGTGCCGCGGTTGGCGACGTCCAGGCACTTGCCGCCGTAGACCACGAGCTGCTTGGCCGCGGTCAGCGTCCAGCTCTGGTTGGCGCCGCCGTTGCAGTCCCACAGCACCGTCACGGTGCCGTTGGCCTGGGACTGGTTGGGCACGTCGACGCAGCGACCCGACCCCTGCCCGCGGATCGCGCCGACCGTGCCGCCCCCGCCGCCGTTGTTCGCGGTGACCGACAGGTTGTCGAACATGTTGGTCTGGTAGCCGACCACGCCGAGGCCGACCTGCCCGGCGGCGTAGGAGCCGTCCGTGACCGTGCCCAGGGTGGTGCCGTCGAGGGCGGCGGTGATCTGGGTGCCCGAGAAGCTCAGCGAGGCGTTGTGCCAGGTGTTCAGCCCGAGCTGCCCCCGGCTGCCCGAGGCGAGGGTGGTCAGCGTGCCGGAGGTGGTGCTCTTGGCGATCGCCCAGGCCCCGGTGTTGGCCAGCCGCAGCTGGTAGGCCGCCTGGTGCCCCTGCGGGCGCAGCTGGGTGTTCGCCCGGCCGAGCAGGGTCACGGTGCCGGCCTGCTGCATGTTGACGTCGACGCTGACCTTGTAGTTGTTCCAGGTCGTGTCGCCGACCAGGCCGAAGGCGTCGCTGTCGTCCTGCCACTCGATCGGGCGAATCGGGGTGACCTGCTGCAGGCACTGGCCGGTCCGGCCGCCCGCGCAGGGGCGCACCTCGTACGAGCCCTGCATGTCGGAGAAGTACCTGGCCTGGGTGCGGGAGGCGTACGCGTCGAAGTCGTCCGAGTAGGGCAGCGCGAGCGGCGCGCTCGCCGGGCTCGTCGCCGTCCCCCTGCCCTGGCCGGTGGTGGTGGTCACCGAGTAGATCCGGTTCGGTTGCAGGGTGAGCGAGTACCGGCCCCCGGTCGGCGTGACGTCCGGCTGCCGGACGAACCAGTCGGCGGGGTTGGCGGAGCCCAGGTCGGTGGACCACACGTGCACCGCGCCGCCGCTCAGGCCGCCGGTCACGGCGACGTCCACGGTCTGCGCGGCGCTCGCCGTGGAGGTCTCGTAGACCGTCGAGTAGTCGGTGTTGTTGGTGGACTTCAGGGAGATGTAGCTGCCGTTGTTGCGGTTGCCGCCGAGGTAGCCGCTCGCCGAGCCGGTCAGGAACCGCCAGCCCGGCTGGGTGAACTGGGCGACCTGGGCGTTGGCCCACAGGCTGCGGCCCAGCCGGTAGGCGCCGGACCACGGCGAGGGCGCCACCGCCAGGGCGTCGGTGCTGAAGGGCAGGTTCGGGTAGAGCGCGGCCACCAGCGGCCAGTTGACGAAGCCGGTCATCTGGCCGTCGAGGTAGCCGCGGGTGATGCTGCGGATGTAGGGCGCCGAGCCGGCGACGTGGTCCTGCGACCCGAACTCGCTGGCCCACAGCGGTTTGCCGGTGGCGACGGCGTTGGCGCTGGACGGGCACGAGGTGGCGGCGCCCAGGTAGCCGCACGGGTAGTGGGCGCCGACGACCCCGACGGCCGCCCGGAACGCCTGGTCGTTGAGGATGTCGTCGGCGGTGGACCAGCCGAAGCTGTCGTCGCCGACGATCTGCACGGCGCCGTAGCCGTTGGCGTTGAGCGCCGAGCGCAGGTTCTGGTACCAGGTCTTGTTGTGGCCGCGCTCGTTCCAGCCGCCGATGTAGTGGACGGTCAGGCCGTGCTGCTTGGCGCAGTTCAGCCAGGAGATGTCGTAGTCGATCATGTCCTGGGACCAGAAGTTGCCGCCGCCGATCCAGCCCGGCGCGGCCCACGGCAGGGCGATCAGCCTGATGTCGGGGTTCCGGGCCACGGCCTGCTCGCCGAGCCAGAACTCGTAGCCGACGTTGCAGTTGACGTCACCGCGGACGTGCTGGTGGCTCGGTTCCGCGCCGTCGGTGGAGTTGGCGTCCCCGCCGATCTCCAGCTTCAGCAGCTGCACCGCCGCGCCGTAGCCGGGTTTGAACAGGTAGTCCAGGACCTGCGAGCGCTGGGGCTCGGGGTAGTCGACCAGCAGCCGGGAGTTGCCGCCCCCGCCGCTGATCGCGCCGACCCCGTCGAACACCCTCCCGGTGGCACCGCCGTTCACCGCGATCGAGGTGGCCGCCTGTGCCGGCGGGGCGTTCACCGCCGTTGCGCCCGCGGCCGTCAGGACGACCGCCAGGGCTAAGGCGGGCAGTCTCCTTCCGGCATTTGCTCGACGTGCGTGCATCGTTCACCAGATCCTCTCTGATCCAGTCGGGGTGCGCGGTCGTGCTCTGGGACGAGGGCAGCGGAAAAAGGCCGTGCCGGACACGGCCGATTGCTCATCGGTAGGGGACTGCCACCACGGCCGTCTGTAGAAGTGTGTAGCACTTTGTTGGGTTCACTGGCAATATCCGCAGCAGCATGTGCGAGCTTGTTTGATCGTAACGCCGGGTGTTCGGTTCACCGTGGAGTCCACGTCCACAGGTCGGCGGCCACCCGGCTAAAGGAATTCACGTTACGTTTAGCAGTCCACAATGCGGCCGGTTCGTCCGGTTATTCACGCGAAATAGTTTCGGCGCGTCTTGACCACGCGGGGGTCGTCCTACACAGTTTGATTAATGCGATTGGCGCCCGCGGCAGTGGCGCCCCGGTCCGTGCGCCCGTTTTCGGTTCCCGCATTGGCCGCGCTGATGTAGTCGTCGTTGAAGAGGAGCACGCCCATGGCCGGATCAGGCCACCCGCCCACCACCGTCCCACCAGTCCGCGGGCGCCGCCTGGCCGGTGTCGTCGCCGTCGTCGCCGCGCTGCTCGGCGGGCTCGTGGTCGCGCTCGGCGCCGCGCCCGCGTCGGCGGCGACCGTGGACACCACCGCGTGGTACGTCCTGGTCAACCGCAACAGCGGCAAAGCGCTGGACGTCTACAACTTCGCCACCAACGACGGCGCGCGGATCACCCAGTGGACCCGCAGCGACGGCAACAACCAGCAGTGGCAGTTCGTCGACTCCGGCGGCGGCTACTACCGGGTGAAGTCCCGGCTGTCGGGCAAGGTGCTCGACGTCTACAACTACTCCACCGCCGACGGCGGCTCGATCGTGCAGTGGACCGACAACAACACCAACAACCAGCAGTTCCGGCTGGCCGACTCCGACGGCGGCTACGTGCGCCTGGTCAACCGCAACAGCAACAAGGCGGTCGAGGTCCAGGGCGCGGCGACCAACGACGGCGGCAACATCGTCCAGTACAGCGACTGGGGCGGCGCCAACCAGCAGTGGCAGCTCGTCCAGGTCGGCGGGACCAACCCGACGACCACGACCACCACGACCACGACGACGTCGTCCCAGCCGGGTGGTCGTCCCATGGTCGAGAACAGCTTCCCGGTCACCCGTGAAGGCGCGTACGGCGACAACCGCTTCACCGTGTTCCGCCCCACCAACCCGCAGGCCCTCGGCCGCCCCCTGCCGGTCATCGCCTTCGGCAACGGCGCCTGCGCGCACACCAACAACAGCGAGGTCGTCCAACTGCTGACCACCGTCGCGTCGAAGGGCTTCGCCGTGGTGGACATCGGCTCCGTCAACGGCTCGGCCAACGGCCTGCCCAGCGGTTCCCCCATCCCCTCGCTGCTGACCGACGCCATCACCTGGGCCGAGCGCGAGCAGAACCGCTCCGGCGCGGCGCTGTCCCAGCGGCTGGACCTGACCAGGGTGGCCACCGCGGGCCACTCGTGCGGCGGCCTGGAAGCCCTCATCGCCGCCCAGGACCGCCGGGTCGACGCCACCGTCTCGCTGAACAGCGGGCTCTTCGCCGACGGCTCCTTCGGCTACTCGCGCTCCGAGCTGGCCAAGCTCCACGCGCCGGTGCTCTACATGGACGGCGGCTCCTCCGACGTCGCCTACGAGAACACCCGGGCCAACTACAACCTGACCACCGTGCCCACCGTCCTGGCCGAACACCCCCAGGCCGGCCACGGCGGCTTCATCACCGGCTACCAGATGAACGACGGCGTGACCACGCTCGTGCAGTTCCTCGACATGGTCCTCAACGGCAACCAGACGGCGCGCAACTACATCCTCGAACCGTCCGGGCTGGCGTCGAGGGCGCCCTGGGTGGTGGCCAAGAAGAACTTCTGATCGCGACCGGGGCGTGGGAGCCGCCCCGGTCGTCGAGGGGGAACGGCCGTCACCGGCACGCGCGGCAGTCCGACGCGTGCCGGTGACGGCGGTCACATCGACGCGGCCGTAACGCGGGGTGCGGGATCGAGCGAGTAATCCCTCGACTGGCACATTCCGAGGAGGGGGCGGCCGTGGAAGCGGGATTCTGGGTGGAGTCTTGGGAACTGGGCGGTACCAAGACGAGCTTCCACCTCAACCGGGTGCACCCCCACGCGCTGGCCCTGGCCGAGCGGGAGGACCTGCGCGGCGCGCGGGTGCTGGTGCCGCTGTGCGGGAAGACGCTCGACATGCTGTTCCTCGCCGGGCACGCCGCCGAGGTCGTGGGGGTCGAGCTGGTGCCCAGGGCGGTGCGGGAGTTCTTCGACGACAACGGCCTCGACGTGGTCGAGGAGCGGCCGGGTGTGTTCCGCAGCGGGAACGTCGTCATCCACTGCGCGGACCTGTTCGAGCTGACCGCCGCCGACCTCGGGCCGATCGACCTGGTCTACGACCGGGCGTCGCTGATCGCGTTCCCCGAGCAGATGCGGCGGCGCTACACCGCCAAGATCGTCGAGCTGACCAGGCCGGGGTCCCGGTACTTCCTCAACACGCTGGAGTACCGGCCGGTCCTGCCCGAGCCGCCGTTCGCCGTCGGGCCCGACGACGTGGCGGGCTACTACCTCGACGCGTTCGACATCGAGCACCTGCACGACGAGCCCAAGCCGGAGCACCGGATGGTCGAGAAGTTCGGCCTGGACTACCTGACCGAGCACGGGTTCCTGCTCACCAGGCGCTGACCGCGCCGCACCGGGCACAGGTGGCCACCTGTGCCCGTGCACATGCTGGACGGCGTGTCCGGGTTGCCGGTGCGGTTCGCCGGCGAAGGACCCGGCGAACGACGACCGCGACAAGGGCTCGACCGCGGCCGCTGCCGCCGTGACCGCGGGGTCCTCCGTCACGCCGGCGACCGGGTGCCGGTCGTGCGCGCTTCGGGCTATCCTGCTGTGCCGGAGGGCAGGTTCGAAGTGACGCGACCGCGTGTGACGTTGGCCGACGTGGCCGCCGCGAGCGGCGTCTCGGTGGCCACGGTGTCGCTGGTCCTGTCCGGTCGGGCGAAGGAGCTGCGCATCTCGGCGCGGGTGGAGCGCCGGGTGCGGGCCACCGCCGAGGAGCTGGGGTACCGGCGCCGGACGCTGCCGGCCGGCTCGCGCGCCGGGGGTCCCCCGGCCATGGGCTTCGTGTCCGACGCCGTCGCCTCGTCCGAGATCCCCGGCGACCTGATCAGGGGCGCGGTCGAGGCGGCCCACCGGCACGGGTTCGTGCTGTTCGTCGGCGAGAGCGGCGGCGACCCGGACCTGGAGCGGACCCTGGTCACCTCCATGCACGACCGCCAGGTCGGCGGCATCGTCTTCGCCACCGGCTACCCGAGGCGGGTCCTGCTGCCCGAAGTCCTGAACGCGGCCCCGTTCGTGCTGCTCAACGTGCTGCCGATCGGCCGCGCACCGGTGAACGCCGTGCTGCCCGACGACGTCGAGGCGGGGCGGGCCGCCGCGCGGGTGCTGGTCGACGCCGGGCACCGGGACGGCATCCACCTGATCGGCACGGGCCCCACGCCCAACGACATCCCGCGCAACTACCCGGCCGCCGTGGAACGCCTCACCGGTGCGTGCGAGGCGTTCCGCGAGGCGGGCGTCGAGGTGGTGGGCGTCCACCCGTGCCTGAAGTGGATGCCGGAGGACGGCTACCGGGCCACCCGCGCACTCCTGGCGCACCACCGCCCGAAAGCCCTGCTCTGCTTCAGCGACCGGCTGGCGTTCGGCGCGTACCGGGCACTGGGTGAGGCGGGCCTGTCCGTGCCGGACGACGTCTCCGTGGTGGGCATCGACAACCAGTCCATCGCGTCCTGGATGCACCCCCGGCTCACGACCGTGGCCCTGCCCCACTACCAGCTCGGCTCCACGGCGGTGGAACTGCTGCTGGACCTCACCCGGCGGCGGACCCGGGGCAACGGACCGGCGACCGTCCACAGGGTCGCGATGCCCACCGTGTACGGCGGTTCGGTGCGCACCGTCGAGGCGACCTGACGGCGCGCCGACAACCGCGGGCGCATACCGCGCAAGTGGGGGAGAAGCCGCACACCGGTCCGGTCCGATCATTGTCACCGGCATATGTTTGCGTTCACAAGACGAATGGCCCCATCGATCAAATTGACTGCTCCGAACGGCGCAAGTTGGGGTCTTTAGCACGTTTTAGCTGGTCGGGCCGGACTGTCGAATTATTCGACAGCACCGCCTTTGCCGCGCTGCAAAAAGTTAACGCTCACATGTTTGATTGACACCGCCTGGTGGCGCTCGTAGATTTCCGAACACCGGGCCCCGCGGAACCGAGGGGTCGCCCCGGTCGCGGTCGGGACCGCCGTCTCCCCTCCCGGCGACCCGGGGCCGCAGCGGCGGTCGCGGTGCCCCCGGCGGCACGGTGACCACCCGCGAGTTCCCACCCCCTGACCACGAAGGACCACGCAGCATGGCTCCCAGCCGACGGTCGTCCACCCGTGGCGCCCCGGTCTCCGCGATCGGCGCGACCGGCCTCGCGGCCCCGCCGCGCACCGCCTCCGCCGCGCCGAACACCGGCTGCCCGTCAAGACCGACCCGTGCGGCCCGGTCGACGCCGGGTGCGACGCCGTGGTCAACCGGCCGGGCCCGCCGAACCGGGTGCGGCTGAAGTCGTCCACCCCGCCCGACCGGTTCGTGCGGCACGTCCACGACGGCGCCCTGCCCGGCGACAACGGCTCCACCCGCCCGGTGGCGTTCTTCGGCGCGCGGGTCGCCTCCACCGCGGGCGGCGCGATCGACCCCGCCCGCCGAGCCCCGGGACCGGTCCGAGCCCGCCCGCCGGACCGGTCCCGGACCCCGCTCCCCGAGGAAGGGAACCACCATGTCCCGTACCGCCAGGCGCTGGTCGGCGGCGGTGCTCGCCGCGGTCGGCGTCGCCTCCGCCCTCGCCCTGGGCCAGAGCCAGGCGAGCGCCGCGACGACCGCCACCGTCGACGGGGGCACCGTCCTCCAGCCCATCGACGGCTTCGGCTTCTCCCAGGCGTTCGGCCGCACGAGCCTGATCCGCTCGCTGTCCGCCGCCAACCAGCAGCAGGTCCTGGACCTGATCTTCAACCGGCAGACCGGCGCGGGCCTGAGCATCCTGCGCAACGGCATCAGCTCCACCGGCAGCTCCATCCAGCCCACCAACCCCGGCGGGCCCAACGCCGCGCCCCGCTACGTGTGGAACGGCGACGACGACGGCCAGGTGTGGCTGTCCAAGAAGGCCCAGTCCTACGGCGTCGACCGCTTCTACGCCAACGCCTGGAGCGCGCCCGGCTACATGAAGACCAACGGCACCGAGAACAACGGCGGCACGCTCTGCGGCCTCCAGGGCGCCACCTGCGCCTCCGGCGACTGGCGCCGCGCCTACGCCGACTACCTCATCCAGTACACCAAGTACTACGCCCAGGAGGGCATCCCGATCACCGACCTCGGGTTCACCAACGAACCCAACTACACCACCGACTACTCCTCGATGCGCTTCACCCCCGCCCAGGCCGCCGAGTTCACCAGGGTCATCGGCCCGCTCGCGGCCCAGGCCGGGCTCAAGCTCGCGTGCTGCGACCCGGTCGGCTGGAACGACCAGCGCTCGTACGCCTCGGCGATCACGGCCGACTCGCAGGCCAGCGGGTACATCACCACCCACACGGGCCACCACTACAGCAGCGCGCCCACCTCGCCGCTGTCCGTCGGCGGCAAGCGCACCTGGATGTCGGAGTGGTCGCCCGGCGGCAGCTCCAGTTCCTGGAACACCAACTGGGACGACGGCAGCGGCATCGACGGCTTCACCGTCGCCAACTCCATCCACACCGCCCTGACCTCGGCCAACGTCAACGCCTACGTCTACTGGTACGCGGTGTCGGCCAACAACACGCGCGCCTTCATCCAGAGCAACGGCACCGGCTTCAGCGTCTCCAAGCGCCTGTGGGCGATGGCCCAGTACAGCCGCTACATCCGGCCCGGTGCCCACCGCATCGGCGCGAGCACCCCGGACACCAACCTCAAGCTGTCCGCCTACCGCAACACCGACGGCTCGGTGGTCGTCGTCGCGCTCAACGCGGGCACCGGCGCCCAGTCCACCTCGTTCAGCCTGCGCAACGCGGGCATCACCACGGGCACGGCCACCCCGTACGTGACCAACAACGGCAGCAGCATGGCCGCCCAGGGGACCATCGGCGTCAACGGCGGCGCCTTCACCGCCACGGTCCCGGCCCGCTCCCTGGTCACCTACCGCATCACCGGCGGAGGCAGCACCACGACCACGACCACCACGACCACCACGACCACGACCACCACGACCACGACCACCACGACCACGACCACGACCACCACGACCACGTCGACCCCGCAGCCCGACGGCTGCACCGCCGCCTACAAGGTGACCAACAGCTGGCAGGGCGGCTTCCAGGCCGACGTGACCGTGGCCAACACCGGCTCGGCGACCACCCGCGGCTGGCGGGTGTCCTGGACGCCGACCGGCGGGCAGGCCATCAGCCAGCTCTGGAACGGCAACCTGACCAGCAGCGGCGGCACGGCCACCGTCACCAACGCCGACTACAACGGCGCGCTGGCCCCCGGGGCGAGCGCCACCTTCGGGTTCACCGCGACCGGCTCGCCGGACCCGGCACCGGTACTGACCTGCACCACCTCGTAGCAGCCGAGTGAGGTGACAGCACGATGAGGAAGCAAGCGCTCCTCGCACTGGCCGCGACCGGCCTGGCACTGGGGGCGACGGCGTGCGGTGACGACGGGACGGGCGGAGCCGTCGACCTGGACGGCAAGAAGGTCGCCGCGATGGCCGACTACCGGGCCGGGCAGCAGTTCAAGGCGTCCGAGCCGGTCGAGTTCAGCCTGCTGTACAGCGACCACCCGAACTACCCGATCAAGGACGACTGGCTGTTCTGGAAGGAGCTGAAGGAGCGCACGAACGTCACGCTCAAGCCGACGGTCGTGCCGATGAGCGACTACGAGCAGAAGCGCAGCCTGGTGGTCGGCGCGGGCGACGCGCCGTGGATCATCTCCAAGACCTACCCGGGTCAGGAGCAGGCGTTCGTGGCCTCGGGCGCGATCGTGCCGGTGAGCGACTACCTCGACCTGATGCCGAACTTCAAGGACAAGATCGAGAAGTGGAAGCTCCAGCCCGAGCTGAACACCCTGCGCCAGGAGGACGGCAAGTTCTACCTGCTGCCGGGCGTGCACGAGGAGGTGTGGCCGGACTACACGCTGGCCTTCCGCACCGATGAACTCCGGCGCCTGGGCCTGGCGGAGCCCGAGACCTGGGACGAGGTCCACGACGTCCTCAAGGCGATCAAGGCCGCGCACCCGGACGGCTACCCGCTGTCCGACCGCTTCGAGGGCAAGAGCATCCTCAACTACGCCGCGCAGGCGTTCGGCACCCACGCCGGGTGGGAGTACCGGAACACGCAGTGGCGGCCCGACGAGGGCAGGTTCGTCTTCACCGGTTCCTCGCCGGAGCAGAAGCAGCTCGTCGAGTACTTCCACGAGCTCGTCGCCGAGGGCCTGATGGACCCGGAGAGCTTCACGCAGAAGGACGAGCCGGCCATCCAGAAGCTGGCCAACGGCAAGTCCTACGCGATCAGCACCAACGCCCAGAACCTGGTCAACGACTACCGCCCGGCGCTGAGGAACATCCCCGGCGCGACCATCGCCAAGATCACCGTGCCGGCCGGTCCGGCGGGCGGGGTCATCGCGATCTCCCGGCTGGAGAACGGCCTGATGATCTCGGCCAAGGCGCTGGAGAGCGACAAGTTCGTGGCGATGGTGCAGTTCGTCGACTGGCTCTGGTACTCCGACGAGGGCCAGGAGTTCGCCAAGTGGGGCGTGGCCGGCACGACCTACGACAAGGACGCCTCGGGCAAGCGCACCCTCAAACCCGGGATCACGTTCGCGGGCCTGAACACCGGCGCGCCGCAGCACCTCCAGAAGGACTACGGCTTCCACGGCGGCGTGTTCGCCTACGGCGGCACCACGGACCTCCTGGAGTCGACGTTCACCGACGAGGAGATCTCCTTCCAGCAGGCGATGAAGCGGAAGGCGGTCACCCCGCTGCCCCCGCCGCACCCGTTCACCGCGGACGAGCGCGAGCAGGCCACCCTGTGGGAGACCCCGCTCAAGGACGCCGCCACCCAGGGCACGCTCCAGTTCATCCTCGGCCGGCGCCCCCTGTCCGAATGGGACGCCTACGTCAAGGAGCTGGAGGCCAAGGGCATGAACCAGTACATGGACCTGGTCAACAACGCACACCAGCGCTACCAGCGGAAGAACGGCTGAGGAGGGACCATTGTGGAGCGCGGGCCCCCGCTCGGCCCCGTCCTCGCCGCGATCACCCCCGTCCCGGCCACCGGCGGCACGGCGCTGAGCGGCGGCCTCGCCGCGACGCCCGGCGACGCGGGCACCACCGCGGTGAGCGCCGGGTGCGGCAGGTCGCCGACGCCGACCAGCGGCACCCACACGATCCGGAGCGGCGGCAAGAGCCGCGGCTACCTCCTGCGGCTGCCCGACGACTACGACCGGAACCGCCCCTACCGGGTGGTGTTCGGCTTCCACTGGTGGGGCGGCACCACCACCGACGTGGCGACCGGCCAGGCCGTGCAGCGGGACGTGTGGTCCTGCTACGGCCTGCCGCGGTTGGCCGACGACAGCACCATCTTCGTCGCGCCCCAGGGCATCGACAACGGCTGGGCCGACAACGGCGGCGAGGGCACCGCCTTCGTCGACGACCTGGTCGGGCAACTCGACGGGGCCCTGTGCGTGGACACCGCGCAGCGCTTCGCCGTGGGCTTCAGCTACGGCGGTGCCATGCGTCGCCTACCCGGGCGTGTGGGCGGCCTTCGACGGCGGTCACATCGCCGCGCCGCAGGACGGCGCCGGCGGTGACAGCGGCACCAGGACGTGGGTCCCGGCCGAGGTGTGGAGGTCCTTCACCCAGTTCCAGGACACCCGGCCCACCACCACGAGCGACCCCCGGCCGGGTGGGACGTGCCGGGTCGCGGTCACCGTCAACGCCTGGAACACCGGCCTGACCGCCGACCTCGCCATCACCAACACGGGCACCGCGCCGGTCAGCGGCTGGGCGGGCAGGTCACCGCGCGCAACACCGCCTACAACGCCACCATCGCCCCCGGCGCGCCGGTCGGCATCGGCCACCAGGCCACCCACACCGGCAACACCGCCAAACCCGCCGCCTACAGCCTCAACGGACAACCCTGCGCCACCGGCTGACGGGAGGGTGCCCGCCGACCGCCGGGCCGTGACGGCACCCTGGTAGGCGCCGCGCGTGAACACTAGACCGGAGATCCGGCCCGGCCGGTCGACGGAGAACCGCTGCCCCGGCTCCACCGGCAACCGGTCGACGTCCTGCGGTGGGAGGTGGCAGGAGTTCAAGCGGCACGGGCAGCTCACCGGGGTCGGCTCGGCCGGCGTCCCGACGTGCGGCGTGCGCACCTCGCTCGGCAGCGGCTCCGCGACCTGGTCGAACCACGCCCGGATCCGGAACGCGACATCACCGGGACGCGTCGGGGTGATGGGGTGGCGCCACCGGTAGAGGCCGTCCACCTGGATGACCGGAGCCTCCGCCCTCTCGGGGCCTCGGTCCGGGGACAGCCCTCCTGCCCCTCGCCCCGGAGATCGTCGGACGCCGGTGCGGCGCTGCTCGGCGGTTCCGCCGGGCGGGCGGTCACGATGCCGCACCGACTTCGGGTACGCGTTACCCGCCGAGGTCGCCGGCGATGGTGGAGGTCGGGGTGTTGAGGATGCCGTCGAACGCGTCGAGGACCGGGGTGTGCAGGTAGGTGCTCTGCATCCGGATGCGGTCGGGGCCGGCGCCGGCGAGTTCCCGTCGTGCCCGGCGCAGGTCGGCGATGTGGAGTCCGAGCCCCGCGTCGGCGAAGGCGGCTTCGACGCTGCCCGGCTCGGGCGGCCCCGGCGGGGTGCCGTCGATGGCGAAGCCGAAAGGCGTTCCCCCGTCGCGGCGCATCTCCGCGGTCCGCCCGGTGGTGCTCGTCAGGCCGAGGGCGAAGTAGTCGTCGCCCAGGGCGTCCGTAGTCGCCCTGGCAAGCGGCTTCCAGGCAGCGCGAGGCGACGTCGTGGTCGTACCGGTCGCCGGACTCGGCGATCCGCGTCGCCGCCTCGACCACCGGCAGCACCTCCGGGTCGACCCGGCGCAGGTAGGCGGCGACCGGGGCGAGCGCGGGGAGCCGCCTGCCGCCGGGATGTCGGCGCCCTCGCCCCGCACCCACGCGTCGAGGGGGAGTCCTCCGGCGAAGCCGTACTCGAACGCCGGCGCGGTGAACCCGCGGCGCTCGACCAGGAACCGCGGGACCCGCCGGCGCAGCGAGTCGAACTCGTCGATGAAGTGGGAGTGCTCGCCGGTCGCGACGACGCGCGCGTCGCCGATGATGTCGCGCAGCCGGTCGGTGAACGGGCTGCCGGGGGACGGGACTGACATGCCGACGGCTCGATCCGGGAGTGCCTGCGGTGTCCAGGGGTCCGGAGTGGACTACCGGCGGGGTGCCGCGTCCTCCAGCTCGTCGACGCTGCCGGACATGACGGTGCGGATGTGCTCGGTGAGGTGTTCGAGCGGCCAGTCCCACCAGGCCAGGGCCACCAGCCGCGCGACGTCGGCGTCGTCGTAGCGGCGGCGGACGAGCCTGGCGGGGTTGCCGCCGACGATGCCGTAGTCGGGGACGTCGTCGACGACCACGGACCCGGAGGCGACGATCGCCCCGTGGCCGATGCGCACCCCGGGCATCACCATGGTCCGGTAGCCGATCCACACGTCGTGGCCCACCACGGTGTCGCCCCGTCCGGGCAGGCCGGTGACGAGGTCGAAGTGCCCGGCCCAGGAGCCGCCCATGATCGGGAACGGGAACGTCGACGGGCCGTCCATCCGGTGGTTGGCGCCGTTCATGACGAACCGCACGCCCTCGCCCAGCGCGCAGAACTTCCCGATGACCAGCCGCTCCGGCCCGTAGTGGTAGAGCACGTTGCGGGTCTCGAAGGCGGTCGGGTCGTCGGGGTCGTCGTAGTAGGAGAACTCCCCGACCTCGATCAGCGGCGAGGTGACCAGCGGTTTGAGCAGCACCACCCGCGGCTGGCCGGGTACCGGGTGCAGCACGGTCGGATCGGCGGGCGTCACGGGTCGTCCCCCTTATCGCGACAACTGTTACATTAAGATCCTGTCATGCCCCCGCCCGCCGAGCAAACGGGATCACCAGCGATGACCTCCCCGGCACCACGCCGCCGCCCCGGCGGCCGAACCGCCCGCACCCGTCGACAGGTGCTCGACGCGGTCCTCGCGGAACTGGCCGAGCACGGTTACGACGGGCTCACCGCGGAGGCCGTCGCCACCCGGGCCGGCGTGCACCGCGCGACGGTCTACCGGCGCTGGGGCGACGTCGGCGGCCTGCTCGCCGACGTCCTGGACGCGGCGGGCGACGACGACTGGCAGCCCCCGGACACCGGCTCACTGCACGGGGACCTGGCGGCGCTGAACCGGGAGATCCACGACTCGCTGGTCGCGGAGCCGCCGGTCGTGGCGGCCCTGATCGCCGCCTCGTTCCGCTCCGAGAAGGCCGAACTGGCCCAACGACGGCTCTGGGAGGACCGGTACCGGCGCTGCGAGGCCATCGTCAGCCGGGCCGTCGAGCGCGCCGAACTCCCACCGCGCACCAACGCCCGGCGGCTGCTGGTCGCCGCCACCGCGCCCCTGTACCACCACCTGGTGCTGCTCCACGCACCACCCGACCCGGAGCTGCCCGACCAGGCCGCCCGGACCGCCGTCCTCGCCGCGACCGCCGGCGCCTTCGCCGAACCCCCGCCCTGACCGGCCCGGTCAGCGGGCGCGGCGGGCGTTGTCGACGATCGCGTCCACGATGGTCGGCCACGCGCCGGGCGGGAGGTCGTGCCCCATGCCCGGGACGAGTACGAGTCGCGCACCGCCGATCGCGGCCGCGGTCGCCTCGCCGCCGGAGTGGTGGCACACGAGGTCCGCCGTGCCGTGGACGACCACCGTCGGCGCCGTGACCCGCGCGAGCTGATCGGTCCGGTCACCGGCCGCGCGCACCGCCCGGTACTGCCGGCGCCGGCCTCCCCGGTGGTCGGGGTCGCGGCGGAACGAGAGCGCGGCGGCCCGCCTGATCTCCTCGAAGTCCTGCTCGAAGCCGGGGGAGCCGACGGTCTCGAACAACCGCACCCGCCGCTCGACGGCCTGCTGCTCGGTGCGGGCGGTTCGGGAGAACAGGTGGCGGATCAGCCGTGGCGAGGTGCGGCCCTTGCCGCGGCGGCCGGTGGTGGACATGAGCGACGCCAGGCTCAGCACCCGTGACGGGTGGTGCGCGGCCATGACCTGGGCGATCATCCCGCCCATCGACGCGCCGACCACGTGGGCGCGGTCGGCGCCGAGCGCGTCGAGGAGCCCGACGGCGTCGGCGGCCATGTCGACCAGCGCGTAGTCGGTCCCGGGCAGGTGGGTCGAGCGGCCCGCGTCGCGGTTGTCGAACCGGACCACGAAGAAGCCGCGGTCGGCCAGCCGCCGGCAGAACCCGTCCGGCCAGTGCACGAGCTGGAAGCCCAGGCCCATGACCAGCAGCAGCACGGGGTGCCGCGGGTCGCCGAAGGTCTCGTGGCAGAGCTCGATGCCGTTGGCCGGGACGATCTGCTCCGCGGTGCCGGTCGGGTGGTCTCGCACGGTCCTCCGCCGTTCGGGATGGGCGCGGGACCTCCCCGGGGCCCGCGTGCGCACGTGTCGGACGGCCGCGATCCGGCCGCGCGACGGCTGTAGCCGCCGAACCTTATCCAGCTTCCCCGTGCGGCGCCCACGCCATTACCGACGCCCGGGTCGGGTGGCGGTCCCGTTGGACGCCGGTGAGCGGTTCGCCCGAGGTGAGAAGACCACGGCGGTCGCGGCGGAGCTGCGGGTGGGTGTGGGTCAGTGGAGAAGGTCGCCGCAGGTTCCGGCTCATCGGGCCCGAGGCCGCCGAAAGGGCGCAGTCGGGCGGCGCGCCTCGCTGGTGGATCTGGGACAACCTGAATGTCCACGCCCGGACCTGACTGACCCTCACAACTCCACAACCATGGCCGGCCGCCATCGCTCATTTGACCTCTGCAAGTGCGGTAAATTCGCGGCGACGTCGTCGCCGGTCTGCGCCCTGACCTGCGGTCGAATGGAAGGAAGTCCATCCCGGACTACTGCCGGTTGTTTCGTTTCCGCAATTTTCGTCCTACCGCTCACCCGCTTCGTCGATTGTCGCGCCGAATCCGCCGGATATGCTGTTCGGTCTCCACTCGACTTCGGGAAGTGGGACCATGACGCGTTCCTCCGTCAAAACGAACCCCGTGACCGGGCGCCTGCGCGCGCTCCTCGTGGCCGCCGCCCTCACGACCTCACTGCCGGCCCTCGCACCGGCCGCCACCGCCGATCCCCTCGACCTGACCTGCGCCGGCACCGAGACCGTCACCTACAGCCCCGGACTGCTGCTCACCCCCACCCCGCAGACCATCGGCGTCAACCACGTCCTCGCCCCCTGCATCCCCGCCACCGTGCCCGGCCCGACCTCCGGAACCACCAGCGCCTCGGTCCAGCGCACCGCCTCCTGCCTCGACCTCGCCGAACCCGGCACCGGGCAGACGACCATCACCTGGAACACCGGCCAGTCCAGCACGTTCACCTACAACCGCACCGTCACCAACATCGGCGGCAACGCCGTCACCACGCTGACCGGCGCCATCACCTCCGGCCTGTTCACCGGCGACGCGGCCGTCAGCGTCATCACCGGCCCCACGATCAACCCGCTCGACTGCCTGCACCCCGGCCTCACCCGCCGCACCGGCGTCGTCACCCTCACGATCACCGGCACCTGACCCGGGCGACCACCCCCGCACGCCGACCAGACCGGCCCTCGACGGTTCGGCCGCCGCGGGCACCGGCGGACCGCGGTCTGCGGGCACGGTCACCTCGAAGAGCGACTTCACCTATCGTCAGCCCGGCTCGGCGGCACGCACCCGCCCGCGCCCCGGCGCCCACCAGTTGAGGTCGCCGAGCACCGCCATCGTGGCCGGCACGAGCAGGCAGCGCACGACGGTCGCGTCCACGGCGATCGCGACCGCCATGCCGACGCCGAACATCTTGATCGTCGGGTCGTCGTTGGGCACGAACGCGAGGAAGACCCCGACCATGATCGCCGCCGCCGCGGTGATCACGCCGCCGGTGCCGACCAGGCCCTCGCGGACCGACCGCAGGTTGTCCCCGGTCAGGTCCCAGCGCCGGCGGACCTCGCTCAGCAGGAACACCTCGTAGTCCATCGACAGGCCGAACAGCAGGGCGAAGAGCATGAGCGGCACGAAGCTCGGGACGGGCACCGGGCCGGAGAGCCCGATCCACGTCACCCCCCACCCCCGGGTGAACACCGCCGTCAGGACGCCGTAGGCCGCCCCGATCGAGACCAGGTCCACCACGGCCGCCTTGAGGGCGAGCAGCGGTGCCCGGAAGGCCGCCAGCAGGACCGCGACCGACAGCAGCAGCACGACCCCGATCACCAGCGGCAGCCTGTCGCCGACCCGGTCGGCCAGGTCCACCCGGGCGGCGGTGTTGCCGCCGACGTGCACGGTCATGCCCGGCACCGACCGGCCGCGCAGGCGGTGGACGAGGTCCGCCGTCGCCGGGTCGCCGCCCGAGGTCGAGGCGATCACCTGGACCGTGACGACCCGCCCGTCCCCGAACGGCGTCACCGGACCGACGGCGGCCACCCCGGGCTGGTCCCGCACCGCCGCCACGAGCGGGGGCAGCCGGGGGTCGTCGGGACCGGTGACCGGCGTCGGCAGCCGGCCGAGCACCGTGATCGGCGTGCCCGCGCCCGGGCCGAACGCCGCCGACACGGCGTCGTGGGCCTGGCGGACGGCGGTGGACTCCGGCGAGGACCCGGCGTCCAGCTGGCCCGGCCGCAGGTCGGTCGCCGGCGCGGCGAGCAGGACCAGCAGCACGAGCGCCACCCCGCCGGCCGCCAGGGGCCGGCGGGTCACCCGGTCGGCCAGCCGCGCCCAGTGACCACCGGGGCCGGCGCGGCGGGCCAACCGGGTGTGCAGCGCCCCGCCGCTGGCGAGCCGCCCCCCGGCGAGCGAGGTCAGCGCGGGCAGCAGGGTGAGCGCGGCGAGGACGGCGAACCCGACCGCGATCCCGCACGTCCAGGCGAGCGTCCGCAGCAGCGGCACCCCGGTCAGGCCGAGCCCGGCGAGCGCGACCGCGACCGTGACACCGGCGAAGGCCACCGCCGCACCGGACTCGGCGGCCGCGCGCTCGACGGCCTCCGGCACCGCGAGGCCCGACCGCGCCAGCGCGCGGAACCGGCTGAGCAGGAACAGCGAGTAGTCGATGCCGACGCCGAGGCCGACCATGAGCGCCAGGGTCGACGCCTGGGCGGGCATCGAGGTCAGGTTCCCGGCCAGCCCCACGGTCTCCAGCGTCGCGAGCACCGCGAGGCCCGAGGTCAGCAGCGCCAGCACCGCGCCGACGAGGCCGCCGAGCGCGAGGAAGAGCACGAGGGCGGCCAGGACCAGGCCGAAGTACTCGTCGCCGGTGGTGCCCGAGCCGTCGACGGCCTGGGCGAACGCCCCGCCGGGCAGGACCAGCAGACCGGCGTCGGCGGCGGGCCGGGCGGCCTCGGTGACGGCCCGCGCCACGGCCTTGGTCAGCTCCGCCCGGCGGACGTCCAGGCCCACCGCGAACCAGCCGGTGCGCCCGTCCCCGGACAGCGACCCGTCCCGCGCCGAGGGCGGTTTCACCGAGGTCACGTGCTCGGCTCCGCGCAGCGAAGCCGCCGTCGCCGCCAGCACGCCGGAGCGGGCCTCGTCGTCCAGCCGCCCGTCCCGGGCCACCAGGATCACGGTCCCGGAGGTGAGCGGGGCCTCCGGTGACGCGGTCAGGTCCCGCACGAGCTGGGCGTCCGTGCCCGGCAGGCTCACGTCGTTGTCCGTCGGCGTGCCGATCACCCGGGCACCCGCCACGAGCGCCAGCACCAGCAGCACCCACGCGCCGATCACGACGAACCGGTGCCGGACGCACACCCGCCCCACCACCGCGACGACCCGCGCCGCCCGACCGTCGCGTAACGCGGCGCTCATCGGCCCCCCAGAACCATCGCGACAGCATAGCCACGGACCCCGGTGGCCGATCGGGTGGCGGGGAGCCGGGACCTGTTGCCGGGCCCCGCGCCGATCGCGACCCGGGCGCCTTCCGGGGCGAATCGGCCGCCGCCCTCCGAAGTGGACTCGTCAAGGCGTTCGAGGTCGTCGTGCTGTGTTCGGGCAGGACGGACATGACGGCGGAGTTCCCGCTCCGGCTCGTCGTCGACGAGGGACCGACGTCGTGGTCAGGCGGGCGGCCCTCGACCGGATGGGCGGGGTGCGCCGGGGGAGCCGGGCCGAGGACGTCCGCACGTCGTTGCGGCTGCGCAACTCGGGCCGGCGGTCGGTCTTCGTCTTGGAGCGCCTGACGCGGGCTGCCGCCCGAGAACCGGCGGGCGTTCCCGGGGCAGCGGCGGTGGTGGGAGCGGTCGTCGTCCTGGCCCGCCTCGCCCGGGACGCGGGGCCTGCCGACGATGCCTCGCCGGCCCGCGCGGACCGAACCCCCGGTCCTCCGCCGCAGAGCACGCATGTCAAGCACGCGTACAGGTTTCCGCCGGCCCCTGTCAGCCGCGAGGTGCGACGGTGCCGACCGTGCCCGGCCGATCGGGCACGGCCGAACCCCACGCGCAATAGAGGAGGGGGCACCCCATGCGGAGTCACGGAAGACCCAGGAAGATCTCCACCCTGGTCCTGGCCTTGGCCGCAACCGCGGCGATGATCTCGACGGCACTGGTCCCCGGCACCGGCGTCGCCGAGCCACGACCCCGGCCGGGTGGTGTCACGATGGTCAACGGCGTCGGCCGGACCATCACGCTGCCGGCGGCCGCCGCCGCCGCACTCGGGTCCGTTGCCGCCGGTCACTCCGGCGAGGGCGTGGCGTTCACCGCGGACGACCGGACGGAGCCCGGTCCGGTCGGCGGCGACTCGGTCATCGGGCCGGACGGCCGCGTCCCGGAGGCCCACCCGGCCGACTACCCGTGGGGCGCGATCGCGCACCTGGAGACCGACAAGGGCCAGTGCACCGGGTTCATGCTCAGCCGCGACGTGCTGGTCACCGCCGGGCACTGCGTGTACTACGGCGGCAGTTGGGTGACCTCGTACACCGTCACCCCGGGCCGCGGGGGGAGCTACAAGCCGTTCGGGAGCTGCACGGGCGGCGCAGCCGACGTCTGGGCCACCTCGGACTGGGTCGGCACCTCCGCCGGCTTCGGGGTCGGCAGCTACTCGCCCGACCACGACTACGGCCTGATCAAGCTGCCCTGCGACCTCGGCTACTCCACCGGGTGGTTCGGCTGGTGGTACAACACCGCCGAGAACCTGGTGGACCAGTACTTCTTCGTCGAGGGATTCCCGGGGGACAAGCCCTACGGCACGATGTGGTGGGACGCCGACTACACCTACTCGCAGACGGCCAACAGGCTCTGGTACTGGGTGGATACCGCGCCCGGCCAGAGCGGATCACCCGTCTACCACCTCGACTCCACCTCGCCGGGGCTGTGCCGCGGCTGGTGCGTGACGGGCATCCACACCTACGGGGTGGCCGGCACCAACCCGGCCAACAGCGGGACCCGGTTCCGGCCGGCCGTCATGGCGTTCATCAACTACTGGATCGCCCAGCCGTAGGTCCCCGGTGACCGGGCGGGCCGGGATCCGCCCCCGGCCCGTCCGGCCGCCGGGTGGTCGGCCCCACCTGCCCGCCGAGGTGCGCCACGATGGTGTCGATGGTCGGGAAGTCCCAGGCCAGCGTGGGGTCCACGAGGATTCCCCAGCGCTCCTCGATGTCGACGCACAACCCCATGGCGTGCACGGAGTCGAAGCCGAGCGAGCGCAGCGCCACGTCGGTGCCCACCTGCGCCGGCGGCAGCCCCAGGTACCCGGCCACGGCGTCGACGAGCCAAGCCCTCAACGAGTCAGACACGGTTGCCCTCCGAGTCGGTGACGATGGCGGCGACCGCCGGGGACAGCGCGCTGTGCAGCGCCGACAACCCGCCGCCGAGGAACAGGTCGCGCATGTGCCCCCGGCGCACCTTGCCGCTCGTGGTGCGGCGGATCGAGCCGGACCGGACGACCACGATGCTCACCGGCACGCCGAACTGCCGGGTGACGGCGTCGAGCACGGCATCGGCGAACTCGCCGGGGTGCCCCCGCGCGGCCCGGCGCATCTCCTGCACCAGCACGACGTGCTCCCCGGAGTCGGCGTCCCGCACGCCGAAGGCCGCGCCCGTGCCCGCGTCCGGGTGCGCCTCCCGCGCCGAGAACTCGATGTCGTGCGGGTACAGGTTCCGGCCGCGGACGATGATCAGCTCCTTGATCCGCCCGGTGACGTACAGCTGCCCGTCGAGGAGGAACCCGAGGTCGCCGGTCCGCAGCCAGCGGCCGTCCGGGCCGGTGACGAACGTGGCGCGCGTCGCGGCGGGATCGCCGTGGTAGCCCGCGGCCAGGCTGGGGCCGGCCACCCGGATCTCACCGACCGCGCCGTCGCCCACCTCGGCGCCCGTGGCCGGGTCGACGATGCGCACCGCCATGCCGCCCGGCTCGCCGCAGCCGACCAGCGGCACGCCGTCGCCGTCCGACGCGGGCACGACCTCGCCGGCCGCCAGCGACGCCGGGGTGAACGAGCGGACGGTCGGTCCGCGTCCGCGTGACGTGCAGGTGACCACCAGGGTGGACTCGGCGAGCCCGTAGCCCGGGTTCAGCGCGGTGCGCCGGAACCCGGCCGGCGCGAACTTCCGGGCGAACGCGTCCAGCGTGGCGATCCGGATCGGCTCGGCCCCGCTGACCGCCATCGTCAGGCAGGACAGGTCGAGCCCGGCGACCTCCTCGTCGGTGACCCGGTGGGTCGCCCACGCGTAGCCGAAGTCGGGCGCCACGGTCCAGTCCACCCGGTGCTCGCTGATCGCGCGCAGCCAGCGGACCGGGCGGGCGACCACCGCCTCCGGCGAGAGCAGGACCAGGTCGGCCCCCGCGTGCAGGGCCTGGAGCTGGAGCCCGACGAGCCCCATGTCGTGGTGGTGCGGCAGCCAGCCGCCGATCCGCCGGACGGGGACGTCGCCGCTGATCCGCGCGAACAGCTCCAGGTTGTGCGCCAGGCCGCCGTGGGTGACCTCGACGCCGCGCGGCCGGCTGGTCGACCCGGAGGTGTACTGGAGGTAGGCGATGTCGTCGGCGGCCACCTCCGGCGGTTCCCAGGGCCCGGCGGTCTCGTCGAAGGTCCGCGCCGACAGCTCGCCCAGCGCGGCCACGTGCGCCTCGTCGGTGAGCACCACCCGCGCACCCGAGTCCTCGACCAGGCGGTCCACCCGGTCCGCCCGCGAGGTCCCCGGCACGGGCAGGGGCGCGGGCACCGCCACGGCACGCGCGTAGAGGCAGCCGAGGAACGCGACGAGGAAGTCCAGGCCGGCCGGGTAGAGCAGCAGCACCGGTCGGCCCGCCAGCCCGGCCCCGGTCAGCCAGGACGCCACCGCCCTGGCCCGCCGGTCGAGTTCGAGGTGGGTCAGCTCGGCCGCCGGGCGCCCGTCGGCGAGGAAGGTGACCTTCCGGTCGGCGCGCGGGCGGGCGCGGAAGCGGGTGGCGAAGTCCGTCATCCGGGGAGCCCCTCGCGGACGTACCAGGAGATCAGCAGGTCGAGGATCCGGGGTGTGACGGGTGGCGGCTCGGCGTCCGCGCGGGACTCGAACTCGTACTCGTAGCGCAGGTAGGGGGAGGTGAACTTGCACCGCATGTTGACGACCGCCTCGAACCTGCTGAACGGCTCGGCTTCGACGTCCGCGGCGGTGGCGGCGACCAGCTCGACGGGCAGGTGCCGGGAGATCGCGGCGAACAGCTCGGGCACCGGCACCGCGACCGGGGGCACGAGGTGCCGCACCGGCCGGTCGAGCGGACCGCCCGCCAGCGCCAGCAGCCGGTCGACGGTGCCGTCGACGGGGGTGAGGTGCAGGGCGGCCCCCGGGTGGCAGACGAAGCGGACGCGTTCGCCGGGGGTGCGCCTCGCGAACATCGCGACGACCCGGAGGAAGTCGTACAGGCCGAGGTCGGACAACGCCCGGCCGGTCCCGGAGTGGCCGACCATGACGCCCAACCGGGCGACCAGTACGTCACCCCTCCGTGCCGGCGCAGTCCGTGAGAGTTGGACCTCGGCCGCCCTTTTCGAGTGTTCGTAGTCATTTCTGAACTCGGACGGGTGACCATATTCAGGCCATTGCTCCAAAGCTCTACCCTGCGTGGTCCCGTGTTGGTAAGCCGTGCTGACGTGGACGTACCGGGAACCGGGTTTCGCGTGCCCGGCGAACGCGGCGGCGACGTTGGCCGAGCCGACCACGTTGACCGCGTGCAACTCCGCCTCGCGCCGCGGGAAGAACGTGATGAGGGCGGCGCTGTGCCAATAGGTGCACGGTTCGGCGAATACTTCGGAAAGCGATGTGCCCAGGTCGGGTTCGGCGAGTGAGAACGCTCTGACCTGCACCTTCTGCACCATGGCGGGGTCCAGGTGCAGCGTGGCCATGGCGTCGGAGACCTTCCTCCGGACGACTTCGCCGCTGGCCCGCGCCAAAGCGACCACCGAGTCGCCGCGTGCCACGAGCGCGCCGATCAGATGGGAAGCCACAAAGCCATTCGCCCCATCTACCACATGGTTGGCCACGGAGGCAACCTTCCGTTGGTCGCATCGCGAACAGTAGCGTCCACAACGCCAGACTAATACCCCTCGGAGAAAGGGTCGCACCCCATGCTCAACGAACTGCTGAAGCGAAAGCTCGCACACCTCTTCGCCCTGCTGGACGTGGACGACGACGGCACCATCGACAGGATGGACTACACGGCTTCCGCGGACCGGCTCGTCACCGCGTTCGGGTTCGCGCCGGGCTCGCCCGAGAGCGAACGCGTCCGGGAGCGCTACAACAGGCTGTGGGAGTCGGTCACGCTCCCGATGGACACCGACGGCGACGAGCGCGTCGACGTCGCCGAGTACTCCTCGGGCATGGACCGGTTCGTCACCGCGTCCGACGACGGGTACCGGACCCACATCGCACCGGTCGCCGACGCCTTCTACGACCTGATGGACGTCGACGGCGACGGCCGGATCACCAGGACCGAGTACGTGCGCATGGCCGCCAGCGCCTTCCGGCTGTCCGAGGACGCGGGCAACGCCGCGTTCGACAAGCTCGACCTGAACGGCAACGGCTGGCTCGACCGCGACGAGCTGCACACCGCCAACGAGCAGTTCTTCCGCAGCCAGGAGGAGGACGCCAGGGGGAACTGGATCTTCGGGCCCATCGCGGCCTGACCCCGGCCTGCCGGGTGCGGGCCGGCCGTGCCCGGCGATCGCCGGGCACGGCGAGGCCGCGGCCTAGGGTGACCCCATGACACTGGGGATGCGGCGTCCGGAGGACGTCGAGGAGCTGCCGGCCGTCGGCGGCGCGTACCGGATCACGCTGTCGGGCGCGGACACGGGCGGTCGGCTGGCCGTGGTGGAGATGCGGTTGGCGGCGGGCGCGCTGGGTGCCGCGCCGCACGTCCACCACGGCCACGAGGAGGACTTCGTGGTGCTGGACGGGGAGATCGCCTTCGACACCGGCGACGGGGACGTCGTGGTGGGCGCGGGCGGGTCGGTGGCCGTGCCCCGCGGCTCGGCGCACGGCTTCCGCAACGCGACCGGCGAACCGGCCCGCTGCCTGATGATCCTCACCCCGGCCGGGTACGAGGACTACTTCCGCGAGGTGTCCGCGCTCGTCGCCGCGGGCCACGAGCCCACCGCGGCGGAGCTGGACGAGCTGCGCGCCCGGTTCCGCACCACGCCCGCCTGAGCCCGCCCCGGCGCCGCGTCGCGTGGCCGGGGCGCGGCGCGGCTCACTTCTCCCAGACCAAGGGTGCCTTCTCGTAGCCCTCGGCGCGGTCGAAGCTCGCGCCCGCCACCGCGGTCCCCTCGCGGGTCCCCTGGAGCACGCAGGTCTCGTACTTCGCCCCGGCGGTGGTGAAGTCGCGGCCGGCGCTCTCGGACTCGCACCGGTCGGTGTCGCCGCTGATGATCACACCGGTGCCCTTGCCGTCGGCGCCCAGCGCGCGCAGGCTGACCGAGCTGTGGGCCAGGTCGGTGCCGCCGACGTTCTCCACCGCCACCCGGATGTAGACCGGGGTGATGCCCTTGGCCTTGTCGCCGAAGTGGGCCAGCTCCGCGTTCGTGCCCTCCTCGATCGCGGTGACCGTGAGGGCGATCGTGCCGGACTTCTCGGTGCCGTACTTGAACGGCACGACGGCCCGTTCGCCGACTTTCAGCTTGGCGCCGGGCGCGGTGACGTCCCCGGCGGGCCGGGCGGCGCTGGTCGCGCTGCTGGTCGTGGTGGTGCTCTCGGCGGTGCTCTCGACGGTGGTGGCCGGGGTCGTGGTGTCGGCGGGCGCGGCGGCCCCGTCGGTGGAACTGCCGCAGGCCGACAGCAGCAGGGCCGCCGAACCGGCCGCGACGAGCAGGGCGCTGCGGACGTGCGTCAAGGCGGTACTCCTAACGGGGGAGGGATGTGCCTCGCACACTAGGCGCGTCGGCCGCCCCGGGGTGTGGGTCGTTCGCACCACACCCGCGCGGGTGACGCCGTGCCTCAGAGGTCGTCGAGGTCGATCAGGCCGTCCTGGATGGCGCGCGCCACCAGCGCGGCCTTGGTCGGCGCCTCCCGCCCGATCAGGGCGTACTTGATCCGGATGCGCTCCAGGTGCGAGTTGACCGTGGCCACCGAGATGCCCAGCCTGCGGGCCACGAAGTCCTTCGACTCCGACTGGAACCACTCCACCAGCACCTCGGTCTCGCGCTGGGACAGCGCCGGCCGGGTCTCCGAGCGGTCGCCCGCGAGCGCCCCCGCCAGCGACGGCGGCGTGTACGGCCGCCCCTCGCCCGCCGCCCGCACCGCCGGCACCAGGTGCTCCGCGCCCTCCGCCTTGGTCAGGTAGCACAGCGCGCCCAGCTCCAGGCACTGCAACGCGATCCGGTCGTCGGCGCGCATCGAGTACACGACGACCCGCCGCCCCGCCTCCACCAGCCGCCGCAGGTCGCCCAGCGCGGGGGTCGGACCGCCCAGGTGCAGGTCGAGCACGACCACGTCGGCGTGCGCGCCCTCGTCCAGCCACGCCACCCGGACGTCCTCGCCGTCGGCGACGACCCGGATCGGCGGCACGCCCGACGACAACCAGTACGCGACGCCCGCCCGCACCGCCGGGTGGTCGTCCACCACCACCGCGCTCAGCCCGTCCGCCACCGCGCCTCCGTCCTGGTCTGCCCACCGTACGTGTCGGACCGCACCTCGACCGGCCCCGGCGCGGGGTCGACGGGCACCGCCGCGTCCGCCACCACCGCCACCCGCACCTCGCCGTCCGCGCGCAGCAGGCTCACCCGGGCGCGTTCCCGCGCCGCCGACAGCGCGGCCGCCACCGGGGCGGTGAGCTGCCGCCGCACGTCCGTCGGCACCGGCACCACCTCGCCGCTGACCGCCAGCGACACGACCAGGCCGCGCCGCTCGGCGACGTCCACGCACGCCGACACCTCGTGCACCAGCGGGTCGGGCGAGTCGTCCTGCTCGGCGAACAGGCGGCGGAGCTGGGTGGCGGCGAACGCGCACCGCCGCCGGGTCTCCTCCGCGCGCGGGTCGAGCACCCCGTCCGCCAGGTCCGCGAGCAGCGGCAGCGTGCTGCCCAGCCCGCCCGCGAACCCGGTCCGCAGGTCCCGCGCCCACTGCTCGGCCGCCGCCGCCCTGGTCGCGGCCCGCTCCTGCGCCACGGCCGCCTCCGCGGCCCGCCGCGCGTTGCGCAGCAGGACCCGGGTCAGCAGCAGCACGCCGAACTGGAAGCTGGTCACGCCGAGCACCACCACGCCGGCCGCGCCGATCGCCGTCCGGTCCGGTGCGCCGGCGAGCGCGAACTGGGCGATCCCCGCGGCGGTGTGCGCGCCGAGCGCGACCGCCGACAGCCGCGGGCGGTCCGCCAGCAGCACCAGCAGGTGCCAGCCCGCCAGGCCGAAGGACCAGTGCCCCGCGCCGAAGTGCCCGCCCGGCGGCAGCGCGGCCGTCGCCACCGCCGACGCGACCAGGACCACCACCGCGCCCAGCGCCACGACGGGCTCCGGGACCGGCCGCCGCCGCACGATCCACACCGCGCACACCAGCGTCACCAGGGTCAGCGCCAGGTAGGCGGCGGTCGCGCCGGGACCGCGGTCGTGGGACAGCAGCGGGACCAGCCCCAGTCCGGGCTGGATCACCGCCACCACCCCGAGCAGCACCAACCGGATGCTCGCGGCCACCTCGTCCACCGACGACCCGCTCACGCCGGCCACGCCAACCGGACCACCGTGCCACCGGGACCCGAGGTCACGGCGGCCGACCCGCCGACCGCCGCCATCCGCCCCACGACCGACCCGCTGATCCCGCGCCGGTGCCGGGACACCCGGTCCGGGTCGAACCCGCGCCCCCGGTCGACGACCGCGACCACCACCCCGTCGCCGACGGGCACCACCGAGACCTCCGCGCACGTCGTCCCGGCGTGTCGCGCCACGTTCAGCAGGGATTCCCGCACCGCGCGCACCAGCGCCAAGGCCACCCGGGCGGGCACCGGCGCGGCGGACACCCCGGTCGTGACCTCCAGCGGCGACCGGTCCGCGACCGCCCGCACCGACGCGCCCACGTCCACCAGGCCGTTCCCCGCGTCGCCCGCGCGGGTCAGCAGCTCCAGGTCGCGCCGGGCGAACCCGGCGACGGCAGCGGCGTCGACCCCGCCGGCCTGCGTGGCGACCACCAGGAACGTCGCCGAGGCGGTGTCGTGCAGCAGCGCCAGGTACTCGCGCTCGCGCGCCCGCCGCTCCGCAGCCGTCACCTCCGCCCGCTCCACCTCCGCCTGCCGCACCCGCTGCTCGTCCACGCGCCAGGTGGAGCGGCGGACCACGACGTAGGCGAACCGGGCCAACGCGCACTCCAGCAGCACGCGGAGCACCACCTCGCCGTCGAACCCCGCGGCCCGCAGCTGCACGCCGAGCAGCGCGCCGGTGACCGGGGCCGCCACCGCGGGCCGCCACTCCCACTGGAGCGTGATCGCCGTGGTGGTCAGGACGTTCAGCGCCCACAGGGCGGATTCGCCGCCGAGGGCGCCCTGCGCCGCGCACACCGCCACCACCCGGACGACGGCGAAGCCCAGCGCGAGCCGGCGGTCGAGGAAGTCCGCGACCGCGCCGACCACCATCAGGCCGAGCAGCGCGAACCCGGCCGGCAGCGCCTCGTCCGACACCGAGCACACGCCGAACGCGCTGAGCAGCACCACCCCGACCCCGCGCACCGGCCCGGCGAAGCGGCCGACGGCGTCGCGGACCCCTGCCTCGACCCGACCCACCACGGACCGGAACCCTAACCCGCACCGGCGGCGGGCCCGCTCCGGTGGGCACCGGCCGCGCGTGACGGGGATCGGCCGCGCGCGACGTCCCGGTCACCGCGGCGGGCCACGCGCCCGGGTCAGTACTCGATCACCAGGCGGGCTCGTGCGCGATTGGCCAGGACTTCGGCGAAAGCCTCGTTGACCTCCTCCAGCTTCCGGGGTTCGGCCGTCACCGCGGTCCGGCCGGCGGCGTGCAGCGCGAACACCTCCGCGAGGTCCTGGTGGGTCCCGACGACCGAGCCGATCACCGAGATGCCCCGGGTCACCGCGTCGAAGGTCGAAGCCGGGGGTATCCCGCCCGCCGGGAGGCAGACGCGAACCAGCCGGCCGCCGCGGCGCAGGGAGCGGAGCGCGTGCTCGTAGGCGCTCGACGTCGACGCGAGGGCGAGCGCGACGTCGGCGCCGCCCTGTGCCCGGATCACCGCGGCCGGGTCGCGGGTGCGCGCGTCGATCACCTGCTCCGCGCCCAGTTCCCGGGCGAAGTCCAGCTTCTCCGCTTCGACGTCGACCGCGGTGACGAAGCCGCCCGCCTGCCGCGCGTACTGGATCGCCAGGTGGCCCAGCCCGCCGACGCCGAACACGGCGACGCAGTCGCCGGGGCCGACCCGACCGGCCTGCACGGCCTTGTAGCTGGTGACCCCGGCGCACGTCAGGGGAGCCGCTTCGAGCGGTGGGACGCCGTCGGGCACGGGGACGGCGTAGCGCGCGTCCGCGACCGCGTACTCGGCGTAGCCGCCGTCGATCGTGCAGCCGATGTTCCGCTGCGACTCGCACAGGATCTTCCAGCCCGACAGGCAGAAACCGCACTGCCCGCAGGCCGAGCAGAGCCACGGCAGGGCCACCCGGTGCCCCACCTGGCTCGCGGCCACGCCCGCGCCCACCCGTTCGACGATGCCGACGCCCTCGTGGCCGGGGATCAGCGGCAGCGCCGGTCGGATCGGCCAGTCGCCGTGGGCGATGTGGATGTCGGTGCGGCAGATCCCGCACGCCTCCATGCGGACCAGGACCTGGTGCGCGCCGGGTTCGGGGACCGGTATCTCCCGCAGTTCGAGCGGGGCCGAGAACTCGGTGACGACGGCAGCACGCATCGAGGTGCTCCTTACCAGACAGCCCCGACCGCGACAGGTCGCCGATCAGGTTCCGTTCCCCCGTGGTGAGCGGCTTTGAAGCGTAGCGGGTTCCGGGCCCGGTCGGCACGCGCGCGCCGGCCGGAGCTATTAGTGGAAATAATACCGGGCGGCTCCCGGCTGAATCGGCCGCGGCAGGCGGTACAATCTTCGGGGGTGGGTTCGGGCGAATTCGCCGTTACTGTACCGAAACCGTCACGAGGTGTGCGGTGCGTACTTTTTCCGTGTTCGGGGGAATTCTTGCCCGCCGGGTGACCGGTTGGCCGGCCGTCGCGCTCGTCGGGGCGGCTTTCGCGGTGGTGATGCTCGGCGCCACGCTGCCGACGCCGCTGTACCCCCTCTACCAGGAGGCGTTCGCCTTCGGGGAGTTGGTCACGACCCTGGTGTTCGCCGTGTACGCGGCCGGTGTCATCGCCGCCCTGGTGCTGGCCGGGGGCTGGTCGGACCGGATCGGCAGGCGGCCGATGCTGCGGGCGGGGCTGGCGCTGTCCGCCGCTTCCGCCCTGGTCTTCCTCTTCGCCGACGCACCGGGCTGGCTGTTCGCCGGCCGCGTGCTCTCCGGGCTGTCGACGGGGATCTTCGCCGGGACGGCGTCCGCCGCGATCGCGGACCTCGCGCCGGGGGTCGGCAAGGGCCGGGCGAGCCTGGTCGCGGCGGCGGTGAACACGGGCGGCCTCGGTGTCGGGCCCGTGCTGGCCGGGGTGCTCGCGCAGCACGCGCCGCACCCGCTGGCCCTGTGCTTCGTCGTGGACCTCGTGCTGGTGGCCGTGGCGGCCGTCGGGGTCGAGGCCGTGGCGGAACCCGTGCGGCGGGTCGGGTCACCGCGGCTGCGCCCGCAGCCGATCGTCGTGCCGGCCGAGGTCCGCGGCGTGTTCGCCCGGGCGGTGGTCGCCGGGTTCGCCGGGTTCGCGGTGCTGGGGTTGTTCACCGCGGTGTCGCCCGCGTTCCTGGGCACCGTGCTGCACAACACCGATCACGCGGTCACCGGCCTGGTGGTGCTGGTCGTGTTCGCCGCCTCGGTCCTCGGCCAGGCGTGGTCCTCGGTCCTCGGCACGCGGCGCGCCCTGGCGGCGGGGTGCGCCGGCCTGGTCGCCGGCGCGACCCTCGTCGGGGCGAGCCTGCCGGCCGCCTCGCTCGCGGTGCTCGTCCTGGGCGCGGCGGTCGCGGGGGCCGGGCAGGGGCTGACCTTCCGGGCCGGTCTCGGGTCGGTGGTGGAATCCTGCCCGCCGGACCGGCGCGGCGCGGTCACCTCGGGTTACTTCGTGGCGTTCTTCACCGGTATTTCGGTTCCGGTGATCGGCGTCGGGACCGCCGCGGAGGCATTCGGACTGGTCGTCTCCGGCACGGTGTTCGCCGCGCTCCTGGCGATTCTCGCCGCCGTCGCCCTAGTGCTGACGGTTCGCGCCGGGCGGGGCTGAGGCCGGGGCGCACAAATCGTCGAGGAGGTATTCACGCGATTCGGCGCCGCCGTTTCGCCCTGCCGCGGCCCGGAGCTCCGCCCGGCGGATCTTGCCGGACATCGTTTTCGGCAGCGCGCCGAATTCCAACCGGCGGATCCACTGGTGCGGGGCCAGGTGCTCCTGCGCGTACCGCAGGATCGATCGCGCTACCGCCACCGACGGCGGGCACCCCTCGACCAGCGTGACGAACGCCTTCGGGACCACCAGGCCGATCGGGTCGGGTGCGGGGACCACCGCCACCTCGGCCACGTCGTCGTGCCCCAGGAGCACGCTTTCCAGCTCGAACGGGGAGATCCGGTAGTCGTAGGACTTGAACACGTCGTCGGAGCGCCCGACGTAGGTGAGGTAGCCGTCGTCGTCCCGCCGGCCGATGTCACCCGTGTGGTAGTGGCCGCCCGCGAACGTCTCCGCGTTCTTCTCCGGCGCGCCGACGTACCCGGGCATCACCCCGACCGGCCGGTCGGCGAGGTCGACGCAGATCTCACCCTCGTCGCCGGGCTCGCCGGTGAGCGGGTCCAGCAGCGCGATCCGGTAGCCGGGCAGGGGCTTGCCCATCGAACCGGGCCGGACGGGCAGACCCGGGGTGTTGCCGATCTGCGCCGTCGTCTCGCTCTGGCCGTAGCCGTCCCGGACGGTGAGCCCCCAGGCCCGCCGGACCCGCTCGATCACCTCGGGGTTGAGCGGTTCGCCGACGCTGCCCGCGTCGCGCAACGCGTCCGGGCGGCGTCCGAGGTCGTGCTGCAGCAGCATCCGCCACACGGTCGGCGGTGCGCAGAAGGTGGTGGCCCGCTGGGTGGTGAGGGCGTCGAGCACGGTCGGCGCCGACGCGGTGCCGGTCCTGACCGTCAGCAGGGTCGCCTCCGCGTTGAACGGCGCGAAGAAGCTGCTCCAGGCGTGCTTGGCCCAGCCGGGCGCGGAGATGTTCAGGTGCCGGTCACCGGGGCGCACGCCGGTCCAGTACATGCTGGACAGGTGGCCGACCGGGTAGCTGGTGTGCGTGTGCAGGGCCAGCTTGGGCCGTGACGTCGTGCCCGAGGTGAAGTACAGGAAGAGCGGGTCGTCCGCGCGGGTGGTGCCGTGCGGGGTGAAGTCGGCCGACTCGGCGTAGGCGTCGCCGTAGGGGGCCCAGCCGGGGACGGGTGGCCCGACGCCGACGCGGGTCAGGCGGTCGGCGATCCCGGTGAACCGGTCGGCGAGCGCGCTGTCGGTGACGACGTGCGTGACGCCGCCCCGCCCGACGCGGTCGGCCAGGTCGGTGGCGGAGATCGTCGTGTAGGTGGGGATGACGACCGCGCCGAGCTTCATCGCCGCCAGCAGGACCTCCCACGTGGCGAGCCGGTTGTCCAGCATGACGAGGACGCGGGTGCCGCGCGCCACCCCGCGGCCGCGCAGCCAGTTGGCCGCCTGGCCGGACCGCGCGGACAGCTCCGCGTAGGTCGACGACGCCACCGAGCCGCCGTCCACGACGCGCAGCGCCTCCCGGGTGCTGTCCCGGGCGACGGGGTCGAACCAGTCGAGGGCCCAGTTGAACGTCTCGAACCGCGGCCACCGGAACCGGGCGCACGCGGCGTCGTGGTCCTCGCCCAGCTCCAGCAGCAGGTCCCGGGCGGCGCGGAACCGCTCGGTGTCACCGGCGGCCATGGTCGCCACCCGCCGAGCAGGCCAGCCGCTGGTCGGCGCGGATCTCCCCGGCGCGGGCGGACCCGTTCGCCGCGGGCAGCACGACCCCGGCGGCCGGGCCGGCCAGGACGTCGCCGGCGACGGCGTCCGCGTCGGCGTGGAACGCGCTCAGCGGTCCCGGCCGCCCGTTGCCGATCTGGGTGAACCACCGCAGGTTCTCGGTGGGGATGCCGAGGACGTACAGGTCCGGGTTCGCCCGCCCGTCGGAGCCGATGGCGTGGAACGGCGCCCGGGTGGTGGACACCGCCCCGGTGGCGAAGACGTCGTCGGCGCACGAGCTGGCGTTGACGTACTCGGAGATCAGGCCGTCGGCGAGCAGCTGCCGGGTCAGCGGCGAGGCGTCCTGCCGCACCGAGGGCCGGGGGATGCGGGCGTCGATCAGCGTGCCGACCACCTGGCCGGGCCCGGCGACCTGGGCCGAGTCCAGCAGGAAGCCGTCCGGCGCGGTGCCGACCCGCAGGGCCGGCCCGACCAGGTGCAGCACCCCGGCCTCGACGAGCGCGCGGACCTGGGCGAGTCGGATCGCCGGCGGACCGGCGGAGACCATCGTGTTGATCGGGGTGAACCAGCCGACGAAGTCCTCGCGGTGCGACCGCGGCCGCAGGCCACCGTGGTCCACCGCCGCGCGAACGGCGCCGCGCAGGTCCCGGAGGATGTCCAGCGCGGCCTTGACCGGCCCGTGCACGTTGCCCCGCAGGGCTTCCGCCAGGTCCTGCCCGAGCAGCCCGAGCACGTGCCGGTGGTACTCGGCCGGGTCCGCGAACCGCCGGTCGGCGAAGGGCCTGGCCATCCGCTCCAGGTCGATCCGGGCCACGTGCGCGATGCCCAGCTCGACCAGTGCCTTGTCGACGAGGTCGGCCGCCTTCCCCCCGGCGCAGGACAGGTGGAGGCGGGCGAACCGGCGGGCGGCCTCCTCGCCACAGCGGTCGCGGATCAGGGTGGTGTAGTAGACGTGCTCGACCTCCAGCTGCAGCAGCGGCAGCACGTCGCGGCGGAAGTCGAGCTGGGCGGACCCGGTTTCCCGCCGGGCCCGGTGCCGGGCTTCCGCGACCGCGCCGCGGGTCAGGAACTTGGCCTCGTACCGGTACTTCGGGGCCTTCTGGTTCACCCCGCGGGCGAGCATGGGCAGGCCGCTGCGGGAACCGGCGAACACGCGCGGCTCGCGGCCGCTCGGCCGGTAGCGCTGCTCGCCGGCGGGGCCGGGCTCGAACTCGCCCCCGCGGCCGACGGTCAGCGCCATGACCACGTCCAGGAAGGTCAGCCCCAGCCCCAGGACGCCGACCGGTTCGCCCGCCCGCACCGGTTCGAGGTCCAGGTCGGCGGCCGAGTCGCCGCGGACGTACCGCACGCCCGGCCGGCCGGCGGCGTGGTCGAGCAGTTCCCGCTCCCACGGCCTGGGCGCGGTGACCGGGTGCCCGGTGGTGAGCACGAGCTTGTCGGCGAGGACGATCCGGCCCGAACGGGCGACCAGGCGCAGCCGGCCCTCGTGCCGCTCGACGCGCTCGACCCGGGACCGCGCGACGTGGATGGTCACGTTGTCCGGTTTGTGCGCGACGAGGTTGTCGAACACGTCGCACAGGTACCGGCCGTAGCACGCCCTCGGCGCGTAACCGTTCTGCCCGAGCTCGGCCCACCGCGGCCCGGCCCGGCCCGCCGAGAGCCACTCGTGCAGCGAGGGCCCGGCACCCGCTCTCGGCGGCCCCTCGTCGGGGTCGCCCGAGTACATGCTCACCTCGCCGGCGGGGGTGTTCATCAGGAACCAGTCGGGCTGGTCCGTGCGCCAGATCCGGCCCGCGCCGTGCTCCCCGGGGTCGAAGACCCAGATCGACACGGCGGGGCCCCGCCGTTCCGCGAGCCGCACCAGCAGGCGTTCGAGGACGGACAGCCCCCGTGGCCCCATGCCGACGATCGCGACAACGAGTTCAGAGTGGATCTTCGACACGTGGGGCTCCCCCTGGTTTCCGGTAATTGCGTGTGGTGGTCGGGCACCGCGGTCAGATGACACCGGCGACCGGCCGGGTGTCCGCCGGGGTCCCGCCGAGCTTGAGCCGCCCGAGCAGCGGGCCGGTCATGGCCGTCGTCACCAGGGTCATCGCCACGAACATGACGAACAGGTCCGGCCCGATGATGCCGAGGGACAGCCCCGTGGAGACCACCACGAGCTCGGTCAGGCCGCGGCAGTTGACCATGACGCCGAGACCGAGCGACTCCCGCCACGTCAGCCTGGTCAGCCGGCCGACGAGCGTCGTCGTGCCCACCTTGCTCGCGACGGCGACCAGGACCATCAGCCCGCAGAGCAGGAGGTCCCGCAGGTCGCCCAGGAACCCGATGCGCATGCTGAACCCGATCACCGCGAAGAACAGCGGGAGGACGAGCGCGACCCCGCGGCCCACGGTGCGCCCGAGATCGCGCACCACGCCGTTCTCGCGCGGTACGACCGCGCCGACCAGCAACGCCCCGAAGATCGCGTGGATGCCGATCCAGTCGGTGACGGCGGCGCCGGCGAGCGCGCACAGCACCAGCACCGCGATCGCGATCCGCCGACCGCCGGCGCTGTGCTCGCCGATGGCCAGGAACCGGCGCAGCGCCGGGCGGACGACGGTCAGCGTCACCGCGGTGAACAGGACCAGCCACGCCGCGGTCGGGACCACCGCGGCCGCGGAGCCGCCGTGCGCCAGCGCGACGACCACGACCAGCAGGCACCACGAGAGGGCGTCGCCGGCGCCGGCGGTGGCCAGGCCGAGCGTGCCGATCCGGGTTCGGATCAGGTCGTGCTCGGCCAGGATGCGGACCAGGACGGGGAACGCGGTGATGCTCATCGCGGTGCCGACGAACAGGAGGAACGGGACCGGGCCGACGCCGGCCGGCCGGTAGTCCGCGAGCAGGCCCGCCGCGAGCAGGAGGCCGCAGCCGAGCGGGACGACCACCATGCCCGCGCCCAGCGCGGCCACCCGCCCGCCCGACCCGCGCAGCAGGTCCAGCGGGAGGTCGGTGCCGAGGAGGAAGACGAAGTAGATGATCGCCAGCTGCGCGATCAAGCCGAGCTCGGGGACCAGGTCGGCGGGGAACAGGGCGTGCTGGACCGCCGGCGCGAACTGGCCCAGCAGGGTCGGTCCGAGTGCGATGCCCGCCGCCATCTCGCCGATGACCCGCGGCTGGCGGCACCGGGCCGCGACCCAGCCGCCGAGGCGCCCCACCGCGATGATCACCACGACCGCGAGGAGGAACCGCGGGACGAGCACCCAGCCGCCGTGCCCCAGGTTCCCCAGCTTTCCGAAGGTGGGCACCGCGTGGACCATCCCGACCGCGATCACCGCCAGGAGCGCGACGGCGGCGGCGACGTCGCGCCCGCGCTCCGCCGTCCTCCGCCGTGGCGGGGGCACCGCTTCCCGATCGGGGTTCTTCCCCCGGGCTGCTGCTTTCATGGACCTCGGCTCCTGGAGTACGGCTACGAGATGAAGTCGTAGGAGAGGAAGGAGGTGTCGTCGTCCTCGGCCCAGGTCCCGTACCGGCGCATGCCGTACAGCAGTGGCGCGGGCGTGCGGAGGCTGGTGATCCCGACGATCTCGGCCATCACGACGACGTGGTCGCCGACCTCGTGCCCGGCGCTCACCGCGCAGTCCGCGATGGTGTGCGCCGCGTCGACCAGGTGCGGGCCGCCGTCCGGCGCGGCGACCCACGGGATGCGCTCGAACCGGTCCGGGGCGCCCGAGGCGAACAGCTCGGCGGTCGACCGGGCGTTGCGGTGCAGCAGGTTCACCGCCAGGGCCGAGCTCTCCAGGACGGCGTCCAGGGTGGGGCTGCCGCGGCGCAGGCACACGAGCAGCGACGGCGGGTCGGGGGCGACGCTGCACAGCGACGTGCACGTCATGCCCCAGGGCCTGCCGTCGCGGGCCTGCGCCGTGACGACCGAGACACCCGTGGGGAACCCGACCATCAGGCGTCGCACGTCGACGTCGTGGCGCCGCGGTGACGAGGTCCCCGCTCCCGGGGGGCGGCTCACGAGCTCTCCTCCGCCTTGGCGACGGCCATGTTCTCCAGCGCGTTGAGCATCCGCGGCCCGATGTCGGCCGGCGCGCTCGTGCGGGCCCACAGCTTGGCCCCGTCGATCCGGTCCGGGGTCATGTGGTAGCAGCCGTTCTCCGGCAGGCCGAACTGGTCCGCGTACGGGAAGAAATCCG
This sequence comes from Saccharothrix syringae, assembly GCF_009498035.1. Lineage (NCBI taxonomy): Bacteria > Bacillati > Actinomycetota > Actinomycetes > Pseudonocardiales > Pseudonocardiaceae > Saccharothrix > Saccharothrix syringae. Next base: position 6,813,507 of record NZ_CP034550.1, on the reverse strand, counting down.
CTTTCCGCACGGAGTCCAGGATTTCCGCGGCCGCGGCCGACGGCGCCAGCGCGCCGCGTTCGACGGACTCGCACAGCTCCCGGGTCCGCGTGCCCAGCCGGACGAAGCTCTCGCTGATCGGCAGCGGGGACCCCGGGTGGCCGTACTGCTCGGCCTCGACGAAGACGTTGTCGTCGCCGGTCTGCCGGAACCGGTGGTGGGCGTCCTCCAGCATCATGTTGCCGCTCATCGTGCCGAGCATCCAGGTGCGGTTGACGGCGTTCCACAGCTCGTAGTCGCCGAACCCGACGAACGAGCTGTAGACCAGGTCGTCGTGGAAGTCGAACAGGCCCTGCTGCAGGTCCTCCACGTAGGCGAACCGCCCGGTCGACCAGTCGCCGTCCCGCGACGCGTCGATCAGCCGCCGGCCGAGGGCGTTGACGACCGCGAGCGTGTTGGCCAGCCCGCGGGAGTAGAGCGCGTCGATGAACCCGGCGGCGTGCGAGGTGAGGCAGTACCGGTCGCCGACGACCTTGTGCGTCGAGTACTGCAGCCGGCCGGTGGAGACCCACGGCCGCACCGCGCTCGCACCCTTGAACTGCCAGGCGATCTCCGGGAAGCGGGCGAGGAAGTCGGCGAACTCGCGCTCGGGCGGCAGGTCGCCCTTCGGGTACTTGCGCGGGTCCAGGGTCAGGCCCACGCTACACAGGGGGTTGAGCGCGCCCGGGTGGTTGTCGAACGGGATCACCCAGAGCCACCCGCCGTCGAAGACGTGGTGCAGCGTGCCGTGGTGCCACGGGTTCGGCTGCGCGTGGTGCTCGGCGGTGGGCGACTCGTCGAACGGGCGCACCCCGATCATGTGCGTGAACAGGCACCGCGAGTGCGTCCTGGCGCGCGTCGGCGTCTCCCGCAGCTCGAACCGCTCGGCCAGCGGCGACCGGTAGCCGCTGCCGTCGACGACGTAGGCGGCGCGGAACTCGTCGCCGCGGTCCGAGCGCAGCACGACCCCCTCGTCGGGATCGATGTCGACGTCGGTGACCCGGGTCGCCAGGCGGGCCTCGGCACCGTACTTCACCGCGACGTGGAACAGGTAGGCGTCGATGTCCTGGCGGAACAGGTGCGACTCGGTGCGGAAGGCGATGGGCACCACCAGCTGGTTGACCTGCCGGGGGTCCTGCGGCTCGCCCTCCCGGTGGTAGACGAAGCCGAAGTTCTGCTTCCGCCCGCAGAAGGGGGAGACCCTGACGGTCCCGTCGTGGTTCGACAACGCCTTCAGCTCCGGCACCCGGTAGCGGTCGGCGATCAACCGCATCATCCCCGACGTGTAGGGGATGGTGGACTCGCCGACCGCGAACCGCGGGTGGGCGCCGGCATCGATGATCAGCACCTTCACCCCGTTGCGGGCCAGCACCGCACCGAGCATCCCGCCGGCCATGCCGCTGCCGAGGATGGCCACGTCGTACACCTCCGCCGCGGCGGGGTCGCTACCCGGCACCGCACTCACCGGTCCTTTCGTCGTTCGCTCGTCTGGTCCGAATGTTGGGGCTGCGTCGGGAACCGGGCCCCCGCGAGGGCCCGGGTCCCGGAATCGGGGGATGGGATTCGACGAACGCGCGGTGCGCTTGCCCGTCCGGTCGCCCGCCGCCCGGTGCCGACCCCGCGGGGTCAGGCCACCGGGCCCGCGGCGTTGGCCGCCTTGAGGCCGTTGGCGGCGATGTCGTCGGCGATGTCCATGCCGAGCCTGACCCCGCCGATGTTGCGCGAGAGGTCCACGTCGCCTGCCTCGTCCACGGCGAAGGAGTCGAACGACCAGTGCACCCCGAGGAAGACCCGGCTGAAGCCCTGTTCGATCATCATCTGCCACATCCCGCCGGGGAACGTGCGCGCGATGCGCGTCCGGACGTTCCCGGTGGTGTCGGTGCTGATCCCGTTGAGCTCGTCCGAGACGAACTCCAGGTTGTCCGCCAGGTTGTCGGGCCCGTTGTGGGTCTGGCCGTAGAAGTGCCGGACGGTCTGGAAGGCCGCCCCGCCCTCCGACGCGTGGCCCGACGGGTACGCCGGGAAGCTCGGCGTGAAGTTCCGCCCGCCGAGCACGTTGGTCGCCTGCGCGCCGAGCGGCAGCCAGAACGGGTCGGCGGCCGGGTCCAGCGCGGCGTCGCCCACGCCGGCCGGGCCGCAGGACGCGTCGTGCTCCCGGATGCCGAGGATCGGGCGCCACAGGTCGTACTCGTACTTGTCGGTCCACGCCAGGATGGTCGAGTCGGCGATGGCCGCGTTGACGAGGGCGAACAGCCGGGCGTTCTGCGCGGTGTCGTTGCCCTGGGCGACCGCGACCTTGCGGATGATCTGGTTGTACAGCCGCGTCGGCGTGCCGATGCCGCTGGCCGCCTCGTAGCCCCAGAACAGGCCGATGGCGGTCTCGTTGGGCGTGCGCCCGGCCAGCAGGTCGGCCGGGAGGGTGCCCATCAGGTGCGGGGCGATGCCCTTGGCGCGCACCTGCTTGACGGCCTGCTCGTACTCGGCGCTGCCCGGCTGCGGTGGCGCGTCGACGTGGTGGCGGGTGGTGGCCGCGAAGCAGGCGGACTGGGCGCCGTAGAACGGGCCGTAGAAGCCCTGGTCCGGGTTGTCCGGGTCCTGCCGGTGGTGCCCGGGGGCCACGGAGGTGCTGTGCCCGTTGTCGCCGAAGCCGGGGTCGTCCTTGCGGAGCGCGAGGATCTTGCCCGCGACCTTGCGGCCGAAGTCGTGGCCGTCCACGTCCGCCTTGCCGGCGACCAGGCCCGCCGCGGCGTGCCGCGCGTTGAAGAACGCCTTCTGCGTCGGGTAGAGCGCGCTCAGCGTGGCGTGGGCGGCACTGGCGATCGCCGCGGCGGCGTCGGCGTCGCCGGAGACCTCCGGCAGGTCGTCCCCCAGGTAGGGCTCGTACTGGCCGGTGTTGATGCCGAAGTAGGCGTCGTGCATGGCCAGGTGCACGATCGCGTTGCCGCGCGCCCCGCCGGGACCGCCGCGGACGCCGAGTTCGCTCGCCGGGCGCGTCGTGTGGCTGACCCGGTCGGCCTCGGCGGCGACTTCGTTCCAGTACAGGATGGGGTCCATCGGGTGTGTACCTCCGGGGGGTCGAGTGGCACCGCGGTGCTGGCTGGACGTTCGGCGCTCCACTGTCGCCGCGCCCGGATGCGGCGGCATGAGTAGTCGGCTACTCACCTCCCGGGGGTGCCGGCCCGCAAAAAGAAGAGGCGGCCTATAGGTATCTGTGCCAGGCTTCGCGGCTCTGTTACCGGTGATGTCATCGGCGGGGGGAGCCTCGGATGAACGGCACGGCCCCGGTGCGCCACGACCCGTCCCCGTCCGCGACCGGGTACTGGCCCCTGGTGGGTCGGACCGAGGAGCTCAACCGGATCTCCGCCTCGATCCGCCGCCGCAACGGGTCGGCCGGGGTGGTGCTGATCGGCGCGGCGGGGGTGGGGAAGACCCGCCTGGCGCAGGAAGCGCTGGCGGTGGCCGAGCAGCGGGGCGCACTGGTCCGGTGGGTGGCGGGCACGGCTTCGGCGCGGACGTTGCCGCTGGGCGCCTTCGCGGCGACCCTGAAGCTCGCCGACCTGGACCCGACCAGGGCGGTGCCCGAGGCCGCCGAGGCGTTGCTGGCGGACGCCGGCCCGGCGGGGGTGGTCGTCGTGGTGGACGACGCGCACCTGCTGGACGAGCTGTCCGCGGTGCTGGTGCACCAGCTGGTGCTGCGCAAGGCGGCGGGCGTGCTGCTCACGCTGCGCACGGGTGAGCCGGTGCCGGACGCGGTGACGGCGTTGTGGAAGGACGGGCACCTGCCCCGGCTGGAACTCGAACCGCTGTCCTGCCCGCAGACCGCGGCCCTGGTGGAGACGAGGCTGGGCGGCCCGGTGGACGACGCCGCGGTGCGGCGGCTGTGGTCCATCACCCAGGGCGACGCGCTGTACCTGCGGCAGCTGGTCGACCACGAGGTGGCCTCGGGCCGGCTGCGCGAGTCCGTCGGGGTGTGGCGGTGGTCGGGTCGGCTCGACCTGTCGCCCGCGTTGCTGGAACTGGTGTCCACCCGGATCGGGGAGCTGCCGCAGCACCAGCTCGACGTGCTCGACGTGCTCGCGTTCGGCGGTCCGCTGGAGGTGCCGCTGCTGACCGAGCTGACCGGCACCCGCGCGATGGAGGAGATGGAGGCCCGGGGGCTGATCGAGGTCCTGCCGGACGGCCGGCGCTGGCGGGCCCGGCTGGCCGATCCGATGTTCGGCGAGGTGCGGCGGCGGCGGGCCGGCGCGCTGTACGCCCGGCGGCTGCGCCGGCGGATCGCCTCCGCGCTGGGCGCCGCGGGCGGGCGGCGGGCCGACGACGCGCTGCGCCGCGCGGTCCTGCTGCTCGACTCCGATGCGCAGCCCGAGGTCGCGCTGCTCACCGAGGCCGCCCGCCGGGCCGTCGAACTGGGGGACCTCGCCCTGGCCACCCGGCTCGCCAGGGCCGCGGTGTCCGCCGGCGGCGGCTTCGAGGCGCGGCTGCTGCTGGGCAACGCCCTCGGCTGGGCCGGTCGCGTGGCCGAGGCCGGTGGCGAGTGGGCCGCGCTGCGCGCCCTGGCCCGGACCGACCTCCAGCACGCGCAGGCCGCGGTGGCCCGGGCGAAGGTCCTGGCCTGGGCCGGTCGTCCGGTCGAAGCCGAGGCCGAGCTCGCCGCCACGACGGGCGACGAGTCCGCCGACCTCGTGCTGGCCGGGGTCCGCTCGGTGCTGGACGCCTACCTGGGGCGCACGGTGCGGGCCGCCGGAGCGGGTGCCGAGGTGCTCGCCCACCCGGGCTGCCCCGAGGCCGCGGTGCCGTCGGCGAGCTGGGGACTGGCGATGGCGAGCGGTGGGCGCGGCCGCCTCGACGACGTCGGGGCGGCCTTGCGGCGGGTCGAGGTCGAGGCGCCGGGGGTCGGGCTGCACGAGCGTGCCCTCGTGGTGATGTTCTCGGCGCGGGGGCTGCTGCTGGCCGGCCTGCCGGACCAGGCGGACCTCGTCGCGCGGCGGTTCCGCGGGTCGTGCACCGACTCCCCGGCCCGCCCGGTCGACGTCGTCACCAGTTTCATGGCCGCGGAGTCGGCGACCTTCCGCGGTCAGGTCGAGACCGCGGCACGCCGGTACCGCCAGGCCGTCGCGGCGCGGCACGGGACGGATTCCAACGGCTGGTCCTTCACCGGGCTGGTGGGCCTGGCCATCGCGCTCGGCATGCGCGGCGAGCCGGTCCCGGCCCGCCGGGCCCTGCTGGAGATGACGGCCGAACACCACCCCACGTGCGTCTACCTGGCACCGAACGTGCTGCTGGCGCGGGCCTGGGTGGTCGCCGCGGAGGGCGGGGTGAGCGAAGCCGCCACGGTGGCCCGCCAGGCGGCCGAGGTGGCCGCGTCGCAGGGCCAGTCGGCGGTCGAAGTCCTCGCGCTGCACACCGCGGTCTGCTTCGGCGACCGCACGGTGGCCGGCCGGCTGGCCCGGCTGGCCACCGAGGTCGACGGGCCCCGCGCCCAGGTCGCGGCCGCGCACGCCCGTGCCCTGGCCGCCGACGACGGTCCCGGCTTGCAGGCCGTCTCGGTGCGGCTGGAGCAGCTGGGCGCCCTGCTCGTGGCCGTGGACGCCGCGGCGCAGGCCGCGGTCGCCCACTTCCGGCACAACCGCCACGGTTCCGCCCAGACCGCGGCGGCTCGCGCCCGCAGGCTCGCGGAGTCCTGCGAGGGCGCCCGGACGCCGGCGCTGGCGGCGCTCACCGCGCCGCCGAAGATCACCCGCAGGCAACGCGAGATCCTCACCCTCGTCGCCGGCGGCCTGTCCAACGCCGACATCGCGCAGCGGCTGTTCGTGTCCGTCCGCACGGTCGAGAACCACCTCTACCGGGTCAGCACGAAACTCGGCATCTCCAACCGCGCGCAACTGGCCGCCCTGGTCGACGACACCGGCGCGGCCCGGGACCGGTTCGGGGGCTGATGGCCGGGCCCGGAGAACCCGCGTCGCCGCCGGTCGGCCTCAGTGGCGGGAGAACTGGGCGGTGCCTGCCTGGTCGACGCCGGGGGTGATCGGCAGCGCCGGCTGGGTCAGCGCTTGTCCGTAGAGGTCGGTGATCCGCAGGGGTGTGCCGCAGCCGGCGCCGTCGGGGGAGAGGAAGTAGTTGTAGTCGGTGCGGGTCAGCTCGCGCCAACCGGTGGCGGTCTGCGCTTCCAGGCGGGTGACGGGGTTGCGGTGGTTGCGCACCTGGATGCCGCACCACCAGCGCGTGGAGCCCTCCTTGTAGCGGAACGCGAGCGGGCCGGTGATCTCGGGGCTGACGAGCTGCCAGGAGATCGGCACCCGGCCCGCCGCGGGGTCGGCGACGCGGGCGAACGCCTGGGCGGAGAAGTCGATGTCGCCGGGTGCGCACTCGGGGCAGCGGTCGACGACCTTGACGGTCACGGTGCCGCGAGGGCCGGTGGCGCGCAGGTAGGCGCCGCACAGGGCCGAGCCGGCGTAGTCGGTGTGGTTGAGGGCGGCGATGGCGGTGTCGCCGCCGGGGTCGTAGGAGCAGTTGCCCTGGCCGGTGGCGCCGTAGTAGGTGCCCTCGCCGTGGTAGGTGGTGCCGGGCTGGATGGTGGTCACCGCGAGCATCGCGGCCAGCAGGAGCTTCATCGGCGAATTCCTCTTCGTCGTGGCCCGGCGCGGCGGCGAGACCGGCTGGGAGCGCTCCCGGGGAAGCTTAGGTGATCGCGTCGAGGTCGTGGAGCTGCTGGTGGGGGCGTGGCGGTGGGCACGCCCGGGTGCAGGTGGCGGGCGCCGTACCGGTCGATCTGCGGCCGGTGACCGGCACGGTGCAGGTCGGGCGGGCTCCTCCCGGTTACCGGGACGCATCCACCCGCAGGGGCGAACCCACCCCACGGGCACTCCGCCGGTCGCCGGGGCCCGCCGAACGGCGAACCCCGGCGACCGGCGGGGTCGCGCGGGTCAGGCCCGCGGGAGGGTGAAGATCAGGCCCTGGCTCATGGCCGACTGGATGCCCTGCACGTCCTTGGTGACGATCTTCGCCCGGTGCTGCTTGTCCGGCGTCAGCCCGGTGATGGTCACCTGCTTCTCCGTGACGAAGGTGACGTGCCCGCCGTCGAGGTACACGTCGTAGCCCGCGGTCGGGTTCCACCACGGAGAGGCGTCCCAGGTCAGCGTCACGGACGTCGGGGTCGTCGAGACCACCCGCGGCGCGCTCGGGCGTACCGGCCGCTCGATGAAGACCGACTGCGACCAGATGGTGCCCAGCAGGTCGTTCTGCGCGGGGTCGTGCGAGCAGGACGCGGTGACCGTGCCGAGGGGCGTGCCGTCGGCGCGCTCGGGGCGCAGCGCCAGCGTCAGGTCGTCGACGCGCAGGTCGTAGTAGCCCGCCGTGGTCAGGCGCTGCACCGGGAAGGCGCCCGCGGCCCGCACGGCGGTCCGCTGGACGTCCGTGATCCAGGTGGGCGCGATGGTGAACGCGGCCTGCGTGGTCCGCGTCCCGTCCGGGCCGACGATCCTCGCGTCGAGCTTCGCGGTGCTGTCGCCGTCCAGGCGCACCCCGCCGCCCACCGGCAGGGCCGGGCGCAGCTCGCGCAGGTCCAGGTCCACGTCGACGAGGGCGACGTCGTGGTTGGCGACGCTGTTCGGGCCCATGCCGTCGTTCGGCAGGCCGCCGACGACCCACGCGGTCAGCTCGACGGTCGGTCCGGCGGAGGTGGTGCAGGTGTAGTCCATCCGCACCGCGGTCGTCTCCGCCGACGCCGGGCCCGCGACACCCGTCAACGTCCCGGCGGTGAGCAGGGACAGGACGGTGACGCGGAATGGGGTCCATCTGTTGCGCAACTTCTGCGTCCTCTCGGTGTTCGCTCGCCCGCGAACAGTGTTCCGCAGATCACCCCGGATGCGGGTGAACCATTCAGTCGCAGCGGGGAGAAGGGGACTTTCGGGCATCCGCGGTTGGCTTCCCCGGTGCACCGGCGGCCTACCCGGTGGCGGTGGTCGGCTCGTCGACGGCCGCGCCGGGCTTTCACTCCACTGTGGAAGGAACGCGATGGGATCGCTCTTCGACCGCCCGGACGGCCACCCGGCACCGGTGGCGGACCCCGGCGACCCGGTCACCCGGCCTCGTCCAAGCTGGACGCTGGCCACGACTGCCCGTTCCGGACCTTCCGCGACCGGGTGTTCCGGGTGGACGTCCACCCGTCCCCTCCGCTCGGCACGGCCACGGGGTGAGGTTCGACGAGCGGGCCGGGGCGGTGGCGCGCCGCCCTGCCGGGGTCGCCCGGTGCGGATACGGTGGGGCCCGGTGTTCGACAGCCGGTGTTCGACGACCGGGTGTTCGCGGAAGGGGAGCGGGTTGGCTGGTCGGCGGTCGGCGTGGACGTCGCGGCTCCGGGTGGTGGTGGCGTCGCTGGTGCTGCTCGCCGGGTGCATGGCCGACTCCGCCGGTCCCGCGCCGAGCGCCGCCCCGGTGTCGGCGGAGGTCACCCCGCCCCCGACCGCGCTCACGGTGCTCGACGTCGGCGACGGCGGGGCCTCGGCGATCGCGACCAGCGCCGCGCTGTTCCGCAGCGCGCCCGTCGTCGTGGTGACCGGCGGCCCGGACCAGGCGGCGGCGGGCGGGATCGCGGCAAGGCTCGGCGCCCCGGTGCTCCTCGCGCCCACCGCCGGCCCGCCCGACGCCCTGCGCCGGGAGCTGACGAGGTTGTCGCCGCGGGCCGTGCTCGCCGTCGGCGCCGGTGCGCGCCCCGCCGCGGAGGAGGCGGCGGGGGCCGTGCCGGTGCTCGCCGTCGACCCCGCGACCCCTGAACCGCCCGAGGGCCTGCCCGACACCCGCCCGCCGGCACCGGTCGGGGTGACCGTCCTGGTCGACGCCGCCCGGGACGACGCGGCGGCCGCCGCCACGGCACGTGCCGCCGGCGCCCGGGTCGTCACCGTGCACGGCACCGACCCCAGGGCCGACCGGGCCGCGGCCGGGGCGCTGCGGACCGACCCGCCCGCGACCGTGCTGGCGGTGGGCGCGGGCTTCGGCCCGGCCGACCGGCTCCGGACCCGGCTGGAGGTGGTCCGCCGCGGCGTCGAGCTGCCGGGCGGCGGCCAGGTGCTGTTCCCCGGCAGGCGGCTGGTGTGCCTGTACGGCCACCCGGGCGCACCCGTGCTGGGTGTGCTCGGTGAGCAGGGCGTCGAGGGGGCCGTGGCGCGGGCGAAGGAGCACGCGGCCCGGTACGAGCCGTTGAGCGAGGTCCCCGTGGTGCCGGCGTTCGAGATCATCGCCACCGTCGCGCAGGGCGCGCCCGGCGCGGACGGCGACTACTCGGGCGAGGCGGACGTGGAGTCGCTGCGGCCCTGGGTCGAGGCGGCGGGCCGGGAGGGGCTCTACGTCCTGCTCGACCTGCAACCCGGCCGCGCCCGCCTGCTCGACCAGGCCAAGCGGTACGCGCCGCTGCTGGAGCTGCCGCACGTCGGGCTCGCCGCGGACCCGGAGTGGAAGCTCGGGCCGGACCAGGTGCCGCTGGCGCAGATCGGCGGGATGGACGCCGCGGAGATCAACGAGACCGCGGCCTGGCTGGCGGACCTGACCGCCCGCGCCGCCCTGCCGCAGAAGCTGCTGGTGGTCCACCAGTTCCAGCTGTCCATGATCCGCGACGAGCCGTCGCTGGAGACCGGCCACGACGAGCTGGCCGTGCTGGTCCACGTGGACGGCCAGGGCGGCACGGCCCAGAAGACGGCCACCTGGAACTCCGTGGTCGCGGCCCGGCCCCACGACGGCGTGCCGATGGGCTGGAAGAACTTCTACGACGAGGACCACCCGATGCTCACCCCGGAGCAGACCATGGCCTACCGACCGACCCCGGTGATGATCTCCTACCAGTGAGGCGCGGGAACGCCTTCCCGGTGCCGGGGGAGGTCACGGTCTCGGGCTCCGCCGGCCACCGAGGCCGAACCCCGCCGGGCCCGGCGGGGTTCGGTGGGCTGTTCGGTCGGGTGGGCGCCACCCGTGCCCTGTCCGGCTCCGGTGGGGCTGTTCGGTCGGGTGGGCGCCACCCGTGCCCTGTCCGGCTCCGGTGGGGCCTTTCGGCCGGGTGGGCGCCCCCGTGCCCTGTCCGGCTCTGGCGGAGCCGTTCAGTCGGGTGGGCGCCACCCGTGCCCGGCCGCTCAGTCCCAGGCGTCGGCGAGGGTGCGGGCGATCGCGGTGCCGAGGATGCGGACCCCCTGGGACGAGCGCGGGTCGATGTCGGTCAGCTCCCTGGTCCGGTGCAGCCGGTGGTCCAGGGTCCGCGGGTGGATGCACAGCGACTCCGCCGTGCGCTGCCGGTTGAAGTCGTTGCGGTAGTAGCAGTCCAGGGTGGAGATCAGGTCCGGACCGGTGGCGAGGCGCCGGGCGACCTCGCGCAACCACCGCTCGACGTGCGGCAGGTGCGCGACGGCGACCTCCACGAAGACGTCGGCCACCCCGTGCATCCGGCGCGGCGCGGCCTGCACGGGCGCGACCCGCGCGGCCTGCCGGGCCAGGCCCGCGGCCTCGGCCAGCCGGGGCACCCGCCCGGCGGCCCAGCCGACCGCGCACGGCCGGTCGACCAGCGTGGCGAAGTCCCGGACCAGCGCGAGCGCCTGCTCGTCGGCGGTGACCGGCAGCCACGGCGACCCGGTACCGCCGCCGGGCACCAGGGCGACGAACTCCGCCGGTCCGGTCCAGCTCATCGGCACCCGGTACCGCTTGAACAGGTGCTCGACGGCGTCGTCGCGCGCCGGCGGGCCACCGGTGGCCTCCGGGACGCGGATCACCACCACGGTGCAGTGCTCCAGCGGCGGCATGCCGAGGCTGGCGACCACGTGGCGGGCCATCGCGTCGTCCGCCAGCAGCATCCGCGCCAGCTGCTGGACCCGGTCGGTCACCCCCAGCGAACGCTTCTGCCCCTCCAGGAAGCCGCTGAAGTAGGCACTCGTGCCGACCTCGCCCTGCGCGCCGAACCACCGGGTGAGGCCGAGCAGGTCGGCCAGGTCGTTCGGGCCGGCCGCGGTGTGGATCTCGTGCAGCACCAGGGTGCAGTGCAGCACCACGGCCCGCCGCGCCGAGGTCAGCGAGACGCCCTGCGCGCCCCGCAGCCGCCCGATCGAGGTGATGCGGGCGCGGTCCTGCTCGGTCAGCGGCCGCGCGTCGGGTGCCAGGGCCGCCGCCCTGCGCCGCAGCCACACCGCGTGGTCCAGCATGGCGGCCTTCGCGCCCGGGTCGGCCGCCACGGCCCGGTACTCGGGCAGCTCCCGCCGGTAGGCGGCGACCTCGTCGCGGGCGTTCGCCTCCGCTTGTTGCTCCAGGGCAACGAAAAGACCCCTCATCACCACTCCCTGTCCGTGGAGGTCGTGCCGCCGGTCGAACGGGCGTTCCGGTCCCGGCGGGAAGCGCCCGCCGACGACGGCACGGGATCGGCCACCAGGCGGTGCGGGCACCTCTCGCGCGCGGCGGCAGAACGCGCCACGACGGGCCGCGGGTTGTCGCGAATTCACGAAGCGCGGTGGGCGGGGGGCTTGGCAGGCTGGCGCCCACATCGCCGTTGCCCCTCCGGGAGACTCCCCATGACCCGCTCCCGACGCCGCGTGCCCGCGCCGCTCGCCCGCACCCCCGCCGCGGTCGGCGCGACCCCCGCCGCGGTCGGCGCGACCCCCGCCGCGGTCGGCGCGACGCCCACCGCCGTCGGCCCGGCCGGCGCCGCGCCACCGGCCCACCCCTGCGACGACCCGCCGACCGGCGTGGACCTCCCCGCGCCTGGACGGGCGTCGACGGCGGCCCCGGCGTGGACCGGTGCGGCGCCGAGGTCGAGGTCGACCGCGAGTTCTGACCCCCGGCGGCCGGACCACCCCCGTGAGGGCGTCGCCCGGTGCCGCCGGCGGGGGCGCCGCGGTGGCCGCGACGCCACGTACCGGGGGGCGTGCCCCGCGGCGGGCGGTGCGCGATCGTCGCGGGCCGGCGGCTCGGTGCGGAACCCCGGCACCCCGCGCGGGCCCGGTCGGCGGGCCGCCGCGCCGGCCGCCTGGTCGAGGTAGGCCCGGCGCAAGCCCCGTCGGGCCCGGCGGGCCAGCGCGGACGCGCCGTTGGCGGTCAGCCCCAGCAGCGGGGCGACCTGCGTCGGCGTGCGGTCGCGGACCTCGGTGTGCCACAGCACCACCTGCCACCGCGCCGGCAGTCGCGCGAACGCGGCGGCCACCAGCATGCGCTCCACCGCCGGCCCGGCGGTGTCCTCCACCGGCGCCGCGACCGCCTGGTGCGCCTCCGCCGCGGACCCGATCCGGTCGTGGTGCCGGGCGTGGTCGCGGGCCGTGTTGCGCACCGCGGTGAACAGGTAGGCGCGGAACCGGCCGTCGGTGGGTCCGCCGCCGCGTCGCAGCACGGCCAGCACGCGGGTGAACGCGTCGGCCACCAGGTCTTCGGCGTCGGCCGGCACGCGGGCCACGTGCCGCGCCACGGTCATGGCCGCGCGGTGGTGCAGCACGAACAGCCGGGCGTAGGCGGTGTTGCTGCCCGCCCGCGCGGCGTTGACCAGTTCGTCGTCCTGCCGCGCCTGCTCGGGTGTCCCGGACATGGTGAACACACCCTCTCCCCTGAGCCCCGACGGTGGTGCGGGTGTTCCGGGCGCGGGAGGACGCCGTGCCCCGACCGCTGGTGCGCTCCGCGCCCCTCGCCCGGTGCGGCGGGCCGGTCCCACCGCACCGCACAGCGTGGCCGCCGGCTTCCGTCCGGTAACACGACGTCCTGCGAATCGCCTGTTCAGTGGTGCCGGACCGGGAGGGGCCGGCTTAGGCAGGAGTTCTTCGCGGCACCTGGTGGCGCGGGGAGGGGGAGGGCTGTGGCGATGGCGGTTGACCTGAGGGTGCTGGGCCAGGTCGAGGCGGTGGTCGACGGGGTGCGGGTGGACCTGGGGCACGCTCGGCAGCGGTGCGTGCTGGCGGTGCTGGTGGTCGAGGCCGGCCGGGTGGTGGCCACGGACCAGCTGGTGGACCGGGTGTGGGGGGAGAAACCGGCGCGACGGGCGCGGCAGCTGGCGAGCAACTACCTGTCGTTGCTGCGCCGCGCGCTGCTCGGTGCCGGGGTGGAGGGGGTGATCGAGCGGCGCGGCGGGGGTTACGTGCTGCTGGTCGACCCGGAGTGCGTGGACGTGCACCGCTTCCGGCGCCTGGTGGCCGAGGCGCGTGCCGAGGAGGACCGGGTCAGGGCGCTGGAGCTGCTGGAGCGGGCGTGCGGGCTGTGGCGGGGCGAGGCGTTGGCCGGGCTGGACACGCCGTGGATCGCCGGGGTGCGCCGGGGGCTGGAGCGGGAGCGGTTCGCCGCCGACGCCGACCGCATCGACCTGGCGCTGGAGCTCGGGCGGCACGCCGCGCTGCTGTCCGAGCTGACCGATCGCGCCCTGGCGCACCCGCTGGACGAACGCGTGGCCGCCCAGCTCCTGCTCGCCCTCTACCGGGCGGGTCGCCAGGCCGACGCCCTGAACCACTACCAGCGGCTGCGCGTCCGGCTGGCCGAGGAGCTGGGCGCCGACCCGGGGCCGGAGCTGCGCCGACTGCACCAGCGCATCCTGGCCGCCGACGCGACCCTGGCCGTCCCGGCGGCGGGGACGGGCCGGTCGCCGGTGGTGCCCCGGCAACTGCCGGCCGCGCCGGCGTTGTTCACCGGCCGCGTCCCCGAGCTGGCCGCGCTGGACCGCGCCCTGACCGGCGCGGACGACGAGCCGGGGAAGCCGGCGCAGGCCGGCACGACGGTGATCTCGGCGATCGGCGGTGCGGGCGGGATCGGCAAGACGTGGTTGGCCCTGACCTGGGCCAACCGCAACCTGGACCGGTTCCCCGACGGGCAGCTGTTCGTCGACCTGCAGGGGTTCAGCCCCACCGGGCGCCCCACCGAACCGGCCGACGCCGTGCGCGGGTTCCTGGCCGCCCTGGGCGCCGACCCCGACCGGCTCCCGGCGGACCTGGACGTCCTGGCCGCGCTGTACCGGAGCCTGGTCGCCGGCAAGCGGGTCCTGGTCGTGCTGGACAACGCCGCCGGCGCCGAGCAGACCGCGCCACTGCTGCCCGGCGCCTCCTGCACCGTGCTGATCACCAGCCGCACCAGGCTCGCCTCCCTGATCGACCGGTACGGCGCCCGCCACCTGTCGCTGGACGTGCTCACCCACGTCGAGGCCCGTGCCCTGCTCGTCCGGCGCCTCGGGGAGCAGCGGGTGGCCGCCGAGGCCGAGGCGACCGACGAGCTGGTCGAGCTGTGCGGGCGCCACCCCCTGGCCCTGGCGATCACCGCCCGCCACGCCACCACCCACCCGGCGATCCCGCTGGCCGAGTTCGCCGCCGAACTGCGCGACCTGGGCCTGGAGGTGCTGGACGACGACGACCCGGCCGCCAGCCTGCCCGCAGTGCTGTCCTGGTCCCTGCGCCGGCTCACCGACCAGCAGCGGACCGCGTTCGCGCTGCTCGGCATCGCACCGGGCCCGGACATCGACCTGGCCGCCACGGCCTCCCTCACCGGCCTGCCCCGGGCGCAGGCGCGCAAGGTGCTGCGCGTCCTGGAGGACCACTGCCTGCTCGACCGGCGCCCGCACGGCCGCTACGCCATGCACGACCTGGTCCGCGCCTACGCCACCACCCTCGCCCACGACCTGCCCGAACCGGAACGGCAGGCGGCGCTGGCGCGGGTGGTCGACTTCCACCTGCACACCGCCCACACCGCCGACCGCCTCCTCAACCCCCAGCGCCCACCGATCCGGCTCGACCCGCCCACCCCCGGCACCCGCCCGCACCGGCTGGAGGACCTGCCGACCGCCCTGGCCTGGCTGGACACCCACCACCCACACCTGCTGGCCGCCCAGCACACCGCCGCCGACCACCACCGCCACCAGGCGGTGTGGCACCTGGCCTGGACGCTGACCGTGTTCCACCGCCGGCGCGGGCACCTCCACGACGAGCTGGCCGTGTGGCGGGCCGCCGCCGACGCCGCCGACCACCTGCGCGACCTCACCGCCCGCACCCACGCCCACCGGAACCTCGGCCAGGCCCACGCCGCGCTGGGGCGGCACGAGCAGGCCGTCGAACACCTGCTCCGGGCCCTCGCCCTGGCCGAGGAGCACCACGACCCCACCCAGCAGGCCCACATCCACCACATCCTCGCGTGGGCCTGGGAGCAGCGGGAGGACTACCGGCGGGCCCTGGCGCACGCCCGCCACGCCCTGGAGCTCCTGCGGACCCTCGACCAGGCGGTGTGGGAGGGCCACGCCCTCAACGCGGTCGGCTGGTACTGCGCCCGCCTGGGCGACCACGACGCGGCCCGCGAGCACTGCCAGGCCGCCCTCGTCCTGCACCGCCGCCACCAGGACCCCGAGGGCGAGGCGGCCACCCTGGACAGCCTGGGCTACATCGACCACCACACCGGGCGCGACCACGAGGCCGTCCGCCACCACCGGCAGGCCCTCACCCTGTACCGCGCCCTCGGCGACACCACGGGGTGCGCCGACACCCTCGACCGGCTCGGCCACCCCCACGCCGCCCTGGACCAGCACGACCAGGCCCGCGCCGCCTGGCAGGAAGCCCTGGAGCTGTACCGGGAGCAGGGCCGCGACGCCGACGCCCGACGCGTCCAGCGGCAGCTCGCGGACCTCCGGCCGCAACGGGAGCCGGTCGGGCCGCCGGGCACGGCCGGGAGCGCGGCGAACGGGCGAGGCGACCACGACCGGTGGTGACCCACCGCGGTGCCGAGGGGGAACCGCTCACCGGAGCCGTTCCGGGGTCGGGCGGGTGCCGGTCAACCCCACCAGCACAGCGCCAGACCGCCGACGGAGGTGCGGATGAACGCGTGGGGCCGCTGCGACGCCGAGGGCGAGTCCTTCGCCGTGGTCACCCCGATCCCCTCGACGCCGCCTTCGGGCACCATGCCCTGGTTGGTCCAGGTCCAGGCGCTGCCCGTCCACTCGTTGACCCACATCTCGCCGTCCTCGCCCCGCACGAAGGCGTACGGCCGCTGCGGGGTCGACGGCGAGTCCTGGACCGACACCGCCCCCACCCGGTCGACCACCCGGCCGCCGGCGGGCCTGCCCTGGTCGGTCCAGGTCCAGGCGCTGCCGGTCCACTGGGTGAGCCACAGGTCCCCGTCGCCCCCGCGGACGAAGACCTGCGGCCGGTCGGCCGCCGCCGTCGCGCCCCTGAGGGTGATCGCGTCGACGGGGCCGGCGATGCCGCCCGCGGGCCGGCCCAGGTCGGTCCAGGTCCAGCCGCTCCTGGTCCGCTTGATCAGCCACAGGTTCCCGTCGTCCACGCGGACGAACGCGTGCGGGCGCTCGGCGTACGTGGCGCTGTCCCTGACCCTGGTCGTCCCGGCCGCGCCGAGGATGGTGCGGCCGGCCGCGCCTTGCTCGGGCCTGCCCTGGTTGGTCCAGGTCCAGCCGTTGCCGATCCACTCGTGGACCCACACGTTCCCGTCCTGCCCGAGGACGAACGCGTACGAGCGCTCGGACGAGGAAGGCGTGTCCTTGATCTCGACGACACCCAGTCCGGCGGCGATGCCGACGCCGGGCCTGCGCCGGTTGGTCCAGGTCGAGGTGTTGCCGGTCAACTCGTGGACCCACATGTTCCCGTCGGCGCCGAGGACGTACGCGTACGGGCGGTCGGGCCCGGTGGTCGAGTTCTTGATCCCGGCGACCCCCACGCCGCCGACGATCCCGCCCGCGGGCGCGCCCAGGTTGGACCAGATCCACGAGTTGCCGTCCGGCCAGTTGCCCCACAGGTTCCCGTCGGACCCGCGCACGAAGACGTACGGTACTTCGGTCGAGGTCGAAGCGTCCACAATGGACACCGCGCCGATCCGCTCGACCGCTTCGACCTCACCCGGCGTGCCCATGCTCGTCCACAGCCAGGCCGCCGGTGCCACGGGGTCGGCGTGCGCGGTACCGGCCGTCGCGACACCCAACAGCAGGGCGGACAACAAGTGGGCGACCCGTGCGAGTCCGCTGGACATGCGCTCCTCCTCGCTCTCGTCCCTGGCCGGTGCCGCCGGGACGGCGTGAACGCCGATGTGGGCCCTGATGGGGATGAGCACCCGATGACGGAGATGGTATCCGGCGCACCCGAGGCCCACCCCGGTTCCCGGAGCGGAAAACCCGGGCCCGCGCCGCCGTTCCCCCGTCCGCTCACCGCGCCCCGCCACCCGGCCCCGTCCCGCCGGAACCGGTCGACGCAGTTCCCCGCGCGGCGCGGCCGGGGGGACGTGCTGTCGGGCAACCGGGTGTCCTCCGGGGCGTCCACCGCGCCGGAGGAGCGTCGGGTGGCGCCTGAATCGTTCGGGCGGTTGGTTCGTGCGCGGGTGGGGAGTCGGATTTCGCCGGAGGTGTTGTTCGGCAGTCGCTGTTCGCGGTTTTGCGGCGCATTCCCGGTGGTGCGGCGAGGCACGAACTGCTGCGCCTCCACCACGAAAACCGGGCGGAGGCGGAGCTGTTCCCGGCGACCGCTCACCGGGTTGAGCACGGGACTGACCCGCCCATGACGCTGCCCGCACCGCGCACGCTGCCTACCGGGCGTCACGCGTGCCGCGCCGACGCCATTATCGACCCGACCCAGGGCCGGAATCATTGCCGGCGATCGCAGTAATTGTCCGATCCGCGCATTGCGCTGACCGGATCTAGCGGCCCCGCTAATGGGACCGGAATACTGGTCGCCCGGTGTTCCGCCGGCGGCCCGGCCGCGCTGGGGCAAATGGCGGACCGGGGGTGGATCGGAAGTCGGTGGAATGAACCGCGCGTCCGGACGGGGGAATTCCGGTGGCAAATCTGCGGGAGTACCTCGATTCCCGGGGCGTCATGAACCGGGTGCTGGTGCCGCCGGACGTGGACGCGTTCCTGCGGTCGGTCGACCAGGTGGTGCAGCGGACCTCGTCCGTGCTCGACGGGCGGATCCTGGTCAACCCGCCGCTGCCCGGCTTCCTCAGCTTCACGGTGGCCACCGGCCACCCTGCCGTGGTCACGCTCAGCGGGACGGCGACCGCGTGGCGGGCCGACATCGCGTTGCTGGGCACCGGTGGGCCGCTGTGCTACCTGCCGACCACGCCCGCGCTGGTCCCGGCGGAGCCGCGGTCCGACGGCACGGGCGCGGCCCGGCAGGAGTGGCTGGAGCCGCTGTCCGGGCGGCTGCGGGTGGACGGCGAAGTGGTCGTGCGGGTCGAGGGCACGGCCGAGTCGACCGTCCGGATGCGACTGCTGCCCGCCGGGCTGGCGGAGGACCAGTTGATCACGGTGCGGCTCAACCCGCCGGCGATGCTGTTCGGCACCACCGGTGTCGGCATGGCGTTCACCGGTGGCGTGATCCTGGTCGACGACAACCCGGCGCTCTCGCCGCCAGGTCTCGCCCCGGCGTGGCGCGGGCTGTCCATCCCGGAGTTGAAGCTGTACGTGCCGCGCGGGGTCCCGGTCATCGGCGGCACGACCGTCACCGCGAGCCTGGCGCTGACCAGCCCGGCCGGCGTGGACGCGTCGGTGACCACGCGGCTGCCCGCCGCGGACGGCCGTCCCGAGCTGACCGCGACCGTCGAGTGGCGCGACCCGGGCGCCACCCGCCTGGGCGACCTGCTGCCGACGCTGATCGACGCCGTGGCGCTGCTCCCGGTCGAGGGCACGACCGTGCCGGTGCCGAACGACGAGGTGGTGCTCGGGGGCGGCAACCCGGTGCGGTACCGGGTCCGCTACGCCCGCGACGTGCGGCAGAGCCCCGCCGTGGTCGGGTTCACCGCCTCGATGGACGCCGAGGGCGAGGACGGGCTGATCTCCGTGGAGGCCGGGCCGGGCGCGTCGGCGGGCGTCAAGGCGGTCGTCACGGCCGCGGCGCTGGCCACCGCGGTCATGGCCGACGCGCCGAAACCGCCGCCGCGGCCCGGCGACGACGGCAGCGGCGCGCTGGTGCACGCCCTGTTCGTCGCCGCGCTCGGGCTCAGCGCCCTGCTCACCGACCACGGCCGGGTCGTGGTGCACGGCGTGGGCATCGGCTACGCCACGGCCGGGAAGGCCGACTTCACCGTCGACTACAGCGCCGACATCCTGGTCAAGCCGCTGACCGTGGGCGGCGGCAGCGGGTTCGGCGTGGCCATGGACCCGGCCAGGCCCATGCGGGTGCGCTTCCGGGGCGTGCGGCTGCGGGTGGACCTGGCCGCGTCCGGCCTGGACCGCTACACCCTGGACCACCGCTCGGCGGGCGTGGACGTGGAGGACCCGGGCGGCTGGCAGGTCCGGCACCTCGGGTCGCTGTTCGACGTGCTGGGCACCCGGTCGGGCAAGGGCTCGACGTGGTTCGAGGTGGACCTGGCGTTCGCGCTGGACCTCGGGCCGGTGAAGGTCGAGGGCGCCACCATCCGCGCGACGGTGGACGGCGGCTCGCTCTCGGTGGTCCTGCGCGGGCTCGCGGTGGCGCTGGCGTTCCCCGGCGCGGGCGGCGGCCTGGACGTCATCGAGGGCAGGGGTCAGCTGCGGATCGTCACCGACCCGGACACCGGCCGCCCGATCACCGACGTGCGGCTGGCCGCGACCATCCCGCCGCTCAACCTCGCCACCGACGCCTACCTGCTCTCCGCCGACCACGGCCCCGACGGCAACCAGGTGCTCGTGGTGTTCGCCATCGACCTGCCCGGGCCGATCCCGCTGGGCCCCACGGGCCTGGGCGTGTTCGGGTTCCTGGGCGTCTTCGGCACCAACACCGCCATCGCCCTGCCGCCGGGCGACGACCTCGTGGTCCGGCAGCTCTCCTGGGACCCGCGGCTGCCCGGGCACACCCGGTTCGAGCCGGGCGCCACGACCCTGGGCATCGGCGCGGTCCTGGGCACCGTCCCCGACCTCGGGTTCACCTTCTCCGCACGGGCGATGTTCGCGCTCAGCGTGCCCGACGTGGCGATCAACGCGAGCCTCAAGGGCACCCTGTTCGGCTCGCGGCCGACGCTGGGCGAGATCGGCCGGGCACCCGACACCTCCGTGATCAACTACCTCGGCGGGCTCGCGATCAACCGCGACGGCCTCACCATCGGGCTGCGCGGCAGCTACCACGTGCCGGTGCTGTTCGACCTCACCGTGCCCATCGGCGCGCACTTCCCGGCCCACGACGCGAACTGGTTCATCGACATCGGCGGTGACGGCAAGCTCGGCCGCACCGGGCCGGTGCTGCTGACGATCCTGCCCGACATCCTCGACGAGCACGCGTGGGCGTTCCTCATGATCCACGGCAACGGCCTGCCCGACCTCTACGACGACGGCCGCGACCTCAACGGCTTCTCCGTCGGCATGGGCGCGGGCTGGCACCGCGACCTGCGGTTCGGGCCGCTGGGGCTGGAGATGAGCGCGTCGCTGGTCGCCGGCATCGGCACCATGCCCTACCCGGCCGAGGGGCAGGAGCAGTCGCTCGTGCTCGCCGCCGAGGGTGAACTCGCCGGGTCGCTGGACCTCGGGCCGGTGTCGGTGTCGGCGAGCGCGGCGCTGAAGGTGCAGGCCGGCCCCGGCACCCGGCACCTCGTCGACTTCCACGTCTGCGGCGAGGTCGACCTGGCGTTCTTCTCCCTCGGCGGCTGCGTCCACTTCCACCTCGGCGACCCGACCGGCGACCCGCCGACGCCGGTGGTCAGCCCGCTGACCGGCGTCCAGCTCGCCGACCGCCACGGCCGCAAGGTCGACGACGCGGCCACCGACCCGGACCACGCGCCGGTGGTGTGGCCGGATGTGGTGCCGGTGCTGGCGTTCAGCACGGGCCCGCGCGACGACACCGGCACCGAGGGGCAGTTCCTGTGCACCGCCGTCAACCCCAGCACCGGCGAGGCGGGCACGGACTCGCTGCGCTACAGGTACTCGCTGACCCGGCTGAACCTGGTCGAGGTCACCGCGGACGGCGACGTGGTGCCGACCCGGCAGCAGAACGCCACCTGGTGGATCCCGGCCGCCGACCACGACTCGCCCAACACGCTGACCTCGGCGCGGCACCTGAGCCTGCTCTCGACCGACCCGCTGCCGTGGATCCAGACGCTGGCCGACGGCGGCGAGGGCCTGCCGTCGGACCCGGTGGAGACGTTGCGCGACCTGTGCGACACGTGGGCCTCCGCGAAGTTCGGCTGGCTGCTCGGCGGCGACGCGCGGCGCACCGCGGCGGGCTGGGCGCTGCCGCCGGAAGCCCCGGCCCCCGACCGGTTCCGCCCCCGGGTGGGCGCGCGGGCGGTGTTCACGCTGGACGGCGAGCCGCTGCGGGCGTCGTGGTTCGGCGCGACGGGCCTGCCCGCCGCGGTGCACCCCGGCGGACCGCAGGCCGTGCCCGGCGGGGTGACGACCCCGGACCGGGTGTTCCCCGGTGTGCTGGTCCTGCCGCACCCGCTGCAGGGCGAGTGGCGCGGCGTGACCGGCGCGCCGACGTACGCCCTGGGCCACTTCACCTTCGACGAACCGCTGGTGGAGCCCCGCCTGTGGCTGCGGGTGCGGACGCCCGCCTCCGACGTCGACCTGCGCGTCTACTCCGGGTCCACCGACACCGCGTGGACGCGGGTCAGCACCCTCACCCCGACCCCGGACCACGTGATCCAGTGCTACGCGCCGCCCACGTCCGCCGCCGAGTCGGGCGTCCGGGTGTACTACTACGCGCGCAGCCGCGTCGAACTGCTCGGCGTGCGCACGTCGACCGCCGCCACCAGGGCCGAGGCCGGCGTGGTCAACGCGGCCCGGTCGCAGACCGCCACGGTCGGCAGCACGGAGTCCTACAAGCCGCTGGACGACGACACCGACCTGCTCAAGCCCGGCACCCTCTACAAGATCACCAACACGATCACGGTCAAGGCCGGTTCCCGTCCCACGGAAACCCTGCCGAGCACGGACTACTACTTCCGCACCGCGCCCGAGGTCTCGCCGGGACGGGCGGCGATCGGGCCGCCGCAGTTCGCCGCGAGCACCTTCGCGCCGACCTTCCGCGCGGTGGACCGGTTCGACCCGGCCTACCTGGAGCGGTACCTGCTGGGCTACCTGCCCGGCGACGGCACCCGGTTCTGGTACCACGACGACCCGGTGGCGGCGACCTTCAGCCGGCGGCACGTCACCGCGCTGGCCGGCCGCTACGACTACGACTCGCTGCTGCGCCTGCGCCGCACCGACCTCCAGCCGGGAGCGCCGGCGCAGCCCGACCTCGTCACGGCCCGCCTGGTCGCCATGATCGGGGCGTGGCGGCTGGCCCGCGCCGACCAGCGCCTGCACGCGCTGTCGCTCGTCAGCACGTGGTGCCGCCGCCCGGGGGTCGGCGCGTCGCTCGTGCCGCAGGCGCAGCTCGACCCCAGCGCGACCTACGACCTGGCCGCGTGGTTCCGCAAGCGCGGGCAGGGCACGGGCGGCCGCGGCCTGCCGGGCGTGGTGTTCACCACCTCCCGCTACGCCACGGCCCTGGAGCAGTGGGCCGACCTGGGGTTCGTCGCCACCGGCACGGCGGGACGCGCGGGCGACCTGCCGGTGACCTCGCCGACGACCCTGCCGCCACCGGGCGTGGGCGACGGCCTGCTCGCCCGCGTGCTGCGCGACCTCGGGCTGGACCTGCGGCCCGCGCCCCGCGCCCGCACCAGCGCGCTGTGGGCGCGCAGCGGCACCGGCTGGGTGCTGTCCGGTGTGCTGCTGGAGTCGCCGGAACCCCTGGAGCGGCCGGGCATGGGCCGGGACGCGGACGGCGCGCCGCCCCGGCTGCGCATCCGGTCGCTCAACGCCTTCGACCAGGTGTGGCGGGACGGGTCGGGGTGCCGGGTGCTGATGCGCACGACCGCGCCCGCGGTGCCCGCCGCCGGCCTGCGGCTGACCGTCGAGGAGAACCGGCCGCTGGCCACCGGCGGCGTCACCGCCGTGACGAGCAACCTGCTGTGCACCTGCGGCACCGCGCCCCGTTTCGCCGAGGAGGTCTGATGGCGGAGTTCACCCGACGCGCGCTGCTGGGCGGCGCGGTGGCGAGCGGCGTGGCGGCCGCGGTGGCGGGCGACCGGGCCGACCCCGGGGTCGTGCCGACGGCGGTCGGCGGCCGGTCGGCGGTGGCGCCGGCGACCCTGCTGCGCGCCTCGGCGATCACCGCGGCGGGCGACCCGTGGCTGCCCGACGGCACGCACCTGCGGGTGAACGTGGCGCCCCGGCTGGGGTTCCCGCTGCACCCGTTCACGGCGTTCCGCGTGGACGTGGCGCCGTGGCGCGCCTCCGGGGCCGACGTGATGGAGCGGCCGTCCACGCACGTGTGGCTCGGCCCCGACCTGGCGGTGCTCAAGACCGGCGGCGGCCTCACCACCACCAGCCCGTCCGACGTGCGCTACCTGCTGGTGCACGGGTGGCAGTGGACGTTCCGGGCGGTCCGGTGCTGCTTCGTGCGGCTGGTCACCAGCGGGGGCGCGGGGCTGCGGGTGGACGTGCTCGACCCGGCCAGCAGGCTCCCCGACGGGGAGGCGACGGTGCTGGCGAGCCGCGCGGCGGCGCCCTACGAGTTCGGCGGCGCCGACCTCACCCTGCTGCGGCTGCGGGGCGCCGGCACGGTCGACCTGGTCGAGATCGTGAGCACCGAGTCGCCCTACATCGTGGTCGACCCGGCCCGCGCGGTGTCGTTCGGCCTGCCGACCGGTGCCGGACCGTGGTACGTGCCCGACGCCGACCCGGCGACCGCCGCCCGCGTCCGGGTGGAGCAGGGCGCGGCCAGGCGCCTGGGCCCGCCCGACCGGCCCGACGGCGCGGTGGTCGCGCTCTCGCCCGCCGAGGAGGTGAGCCGGGTGCAGGCGCTGTCCGACGCGCCGTCGGGCCTGCGCTACTGGCTGGACCGCTGCTTCACCGACCAGGGCACGCCGCCGGTCGACACGTCGGTGGACCTGGGCGGCGGCCCGGTCGCGGACGCCTCCGGCTCGGTCGGTCCCATGACCGCGCTGCTCGCCTCGGCCGTGGACCCGGCCATCGCCAGGCACCTCGGGCTGGCCACCCGCGTGGACCCGCCCACCACCGCGTCGGCGTGCACGCTGTGGCTGGTCGCCGGGCTGTGGCTGCTGCCGCTGGACCGGGCGCACGAGGGCGGCACGCTGCGCTCGCTGCTCACCGGTTTCCCACCGCCCTCCCCGGTCGTGTCCGCCCTCCACAGCCGCTACCCCGGCCTGTCGGCACTGGCCGCGCAGCGCCAGGCCGAACTGCGCGCCGCCCACCCCGCCGACGGATGGACCGCCGTGCCGCTGATGGGCGCGACCGTCGCCGTCAAGTCACCGCCGGACCGGCCGGCGCCGCCCGGCACGCTCGCGCTGCCGCCGCCCGTCTGGCGGGTGACGACCGGCGAGCGGCGGTGGACGCAGCGGATCCCGCTGCGCGGCCCCGCCGCCGGCGGGATGCTCGGCCTGGCCAGGCTGTCGCCGGCGGTTTCGCTGCACCGCACGGTCCGCGTCGGCTCGGTGAACCGGGCGCTCGCCCTGGTCGCCCACTGGGACGTGGACGACAACGACTCGGGCGCGGTCGTCGACCCCTCGGTGCCCGGCCAGTCCGCGTCGTGGGGCCTGTGGCGGGCCGACGAGTTCGGCCGCTGGAGCGACCAGGCCGTGGTCACCGCCCAGGCGCCGCCCACCGCCGGCCCGCCGACGCCCGGCGTCGAAGCCGAGTACCAGCCCGCCGCGCCGGGCACGGGCACCGAACCGCGTTCCCCCGGTGTGCTGCGGATCCGGGTCGGCGTGCCCGGCCGCACCCTGCCGGGCCGGCTGCCCGTCCGCGACGTCGTCGGCCCCGGCGGCGCGCCGGTCACCCTGGCGCTGCTCACCGTCGACGGCGTGGAGCAGCCCGCCATCCCGGTGCCCGCGGGCGCGACCTCCGTGACCGCCACCGTGGCCGTGCGCCCGTTCGGCGTGGGCGAGACCGCCGCGATCCCCGTCACCGCCCGCCTGGCCGACGCGGCGGGCCAGACCTCGGCACCCGCCGCGGTGGAGCGCGCCGTGCAGGACCCGAGGTCCTACCCGCCGCTGTTCGTGGCGCCCACCCTGCTGTTCGCCGCCGACCGGGACCCGGTGGGCGACAGCGAGGTCGGCCTGGAGTGGAGCGGCGGCGCGTGGGGCTACCGCGTGTACCTGGGCGACGAGCGGCGGCTCGGCGGTACCGGCGCGGGCCCGCGGTGCGTGCGCGCGGCCGAGGTGTGGGGGCGCTCGGCGCAGCTGACCGACCGCAGGCGCTTCACCCTGGTCACGCCGACACCCCTGCACGCCGACCCCGACGGTGTCGTGCGCTTCGCCCACCGGCTGCCGGGCTCCCTGCGCGACGTCCAGTTCGTCCGCGTGGTCCCGGTGACCGCCGCGGGCGTGGAGACGAGGTTCGAGACCTGCGGGCTGACGCCGGTGGCCGTGCCCTCGGGCGACACCCCGCCCGCGCCCCTGGTCCGCGTGGCTCCCCGGGCGGACGGCCGGGTCGACGTGACGATCACCGCCACCGGGCTGCCCGCGACGACCGGGACGCCCCAGGCCCGGCTGCGCCGCGGCCGGCTTGCCAACGACGACCCCGAGTACGTGCCCGTCGTGCAGACCGACATCCCCCTGACCCGGACCGCGGCCGACACCTGGTCGGCCACCGTGGTCGACGGCCCGGCGACGGGCCTGCCCGCGCACGTGCGGCTGACGTGGCTGGCCGAGGTGCGCTACCCGGCCGAGCCCCACCTGCCCGCCGGCGCCACGCCGGCGGAGAGCCAGGTCCACCCGGCGGCCGGGACGCCGCCCGGACCCCGAATCGCGTCGTGGGGCCCGGCCTCACCGCCCGCGTCGACCGTGCTGACCCCGGAGAACGCCCTGGTGCCCCGGGCCGCCGTGCGGTGGGGGTCGGCGTACAACGAGATCGTCGTGACCAACACCCCGGTGACGCACCGCTTCGCCACCGCGCCGTACCTGGTGTCGGTGCACCGGATCCACCCACCCGGTTCGCTGCCGTCCGCGACCCTGCCGCCGGTGCCGATCACCGGTACCACGACGGTCGTCCGGGATACGGTGACCAGCCCCCGGCCGCAGCGGTACGCGGTGGTGGTGATCGACCCGCTGAACCGCTCCACGGCCCCGGTGTACGTCCAGTGAGCCGGAGGCCGTACCACCGGGGAGCGCCACCGACGTGTTCGTGGTCCATCGGGGTCGGCTGCGTCATATTGTTGACGCCGCGATAATCCCACGGGTCCGAACCGCACACGCAGATGGCCGACACGCGAATGATCGCACGCGTCGGCGCGGGGATCACGGGGTTTTCGCGTTCCTCCGCCCGGATATCGCCCGGGGCGTGAAAAACAGCTCCACGCAGTGGCAGGCATTCCTTTTTAACACATATTTTCAGGGGGGCGACGGACCCTTACCGCACGGCCTTGGCGTAGGCGCCCGCGCTCATGCCGAACACCTGCCGGAAGTGCCGGTTGAGCTGGCTCTGGTCGCAGTAGCCCAGCGCGGCGGCCACGTCCGCCACCGAACGGCCCCTCACCAGCATCGCCATGGCCCGGTCCAGCCGCAGCAGGGTGCGGTAGCGGTGCGGCGGGACGCCGTAGACCCGGCGGAAGCTGCGGACCAGGTGGTGCTTGCCGCACCCGGCCACGGTCGCCAGCTCGTCGAGGCTGACGTTGGCGTCCAGCCGGTCGTGCAGGACCTCCCGGACGCGCCGCAGCGCCGGCGGGCCGAGCGCCGGGTCGGTCGGGCGGGGAGCGGTCGCGTGCCGGGTGACGAGGTCGTCGAGCAGGCAGGCGAGGACCGACTGGAGGGCCAGTTGGTCCTCGTCGCGGGCCAGGCCGCGGTGCAGTGCGGCGATGCCGTCGAACAGAGCGCGGTCGGGGTAGGCGAGCCGGTGGAACCGCGGCGGGCCGGAGGCGCCGCGCGGCAGGAGTGCGGCGTCCACCAGCAGCAGGTCGAACTCCGCCCTGGTCTCGTGCCCGCCGAGCGCCTGCACCACCTCGTCCGGCTCGACCACCGTCACCGCGCCCGCGGCGCCCGCCTCCTGGTCCCGGCCGCGGTAGCGCACCGCCGGCGGGGCGCCCCGGTGCCTGATCTTGATCGTGTAGCCGCTGCTCAGGGTGAACCGCGGGCGGGTGTAGTTCGGGATGCGCCCGGACACCACTTCGACCCCCGGCAACTGCGGGGGGCGCCACCTGCGCAGGTGCGACTCGTCCATGTCAACTTCGCCCTAGTCGGTGTTCCCGGCCTGCTCGTACGGTCGACTCGAGGAAAGGCAGTGGACCCCGACGGAGAGGTGGAGCGCCGATGGTCGAGCCGGTCGGGTCCCAGTGCAGCAGATTCCTTCCGGCCGTGACGCGTTCCCGGGCGATCACTGCACTTCGGGGCAGGATTCGTGCGCTGAATTACTGATCGAGGTCACCCGGTCGGTTCGCACAATCGTCCCCGGAGGTTGTCCAGATGACGTCGTCGCGAGTCGTGTCGCCGTGGGAATCGCTGGCGGTGGAACGGCGGACCGCCCCCGCCGGTGGCGAGGACCTGCTGTGCCGGGCGCCCGACGAGTGGGTCGCCGTCATCACCCCGTTGCGCGGGTCGTGCCAGGTCGAGACCGGGGACGGCGCGCGGCGCGCCGGCCTGGTGCCGGGCGAGGTCTGCCGGATCGCACCGGGCGGGCTGGTCCGGATCCGCCGAGCCCCGCCGGGGCACCCGCCCTTCGAGCTCGCCTGCGCCCGGCTCCCCGCGGCGGTCTTCCGGGACGCCGCGCGGGCGCACCCGGCCTCCGTCGAGGAGGCGCTGAGGCCGCACGCGCCCCGGTACCCGGACCCGCACCTGGCGTCGATGGTGTCCGTGCTGGTCCACGCGCGCGAGCTGGGGGCGGGGGAGGACTACGCGGTCAGCGCGTCCCGGTACCTGGCGAACTACCTGCTCGCGCCGTGGGCCACCGGGCAGCAGGGCGCCGGGGGCCTGGAACGCGACCAGTTGGTGGAGGTGATCGCGTACCTGGAGGAGAACCTGGGGGAGGACATCACCCTGGACCAGCTGGCGGCCCGCGCCGGGGTCAGCCGGTACCACTTCCCGCGCCGGTTCTCCGAGTCCGTCGGCGAGACGCCGTTGCAGTACCTGACCAGGCTGCGGGTGGACGCGGCGCGGTACCAGCTCGCGGCGGACGACGAGCCGGTGTCGCGGGTCAGCAGGCGGTGCGGCTTCCGGAGCCCGGAGAACTTCGCCAGGGTTTTCCGCAGGTGGGTGGGGTGCTCGCCGTCGGAGTACCGGAAACGGGTCCGGCAGGAGGGGGCGAGCGCGTGAAGGGCACCGGGAACCGGCAGTGGTCACCCGGTCGGCCGTGACCGGCGCACCGCGGGACGTGCGGCACGGTCGCCGACCGGGCGGGGGAACGCGGGGGCGCAACTCGTCGGAACTGCTTTCTGGGGACGGATCCGTCATGTCGAAGATCATTCGCTCTTTCCCGCCCACGGCCCTCGCGGTGGCTGCGTGAACCACGCGACGGTGGTGCTGCGGCTCCGCGGCCCGCACGCCGACGAAGCCTCGCTGGAGAGCGCCGCCGTGGAGGCGACGTGGGCCACGGCGACGCCCGAGGACTCGATCGAGCACGTGCACGCCCAGGTCATGCGGGACCGCCTGTACGTGACCCTGCACCGGGTCGGCCGGGACCGCGAGGAGACCCGGGCGATCGCCAGGGAGCTCTGCCGGCGCACGATCGCGACCTCCCCCTTCCTCTCGCGGGTCGTCCACGGGGAGATCAAGACCATCGTGCTGCCGCTGAAGTCCTTCGGGATCGACCCGTAGTACGGCCCGTGGTGGCCGCCCTTTCGTGACCAGGACAAAGGAGATGCCGTGGCCGTGTTCGCCGTGACGACAGCGAAGGGACCCCGTTGGGATCACACCCGGGGCATCCGGGAGCAGGCCGAGTGGGACGGGCACTCGGATTTCGCCGACGACCTCTTCGACCGCGACGTCATCATCCTCGGCGGCCCGATCGGCGACGGCGGCGGTGAGGACGTCGGGCTCCTCGCCGTGGTGGCGGCCGACGAGGACGAGGTGCGGTCCACCTTCGCCAAGGACCCGTGGGCGCTGAACGGGGTGCTGCGCATCAAGGAAGTGCGTCCCTGGACCCTGTGGCTCGACCGGCGGTGACGTGGTGAGCCACAACTACACGCACCGGGTGCTGGCCGCCCTGGGCGGGCGACCCGAGCGGGTCGCCTGCCACCGACCCGACGGGACCGCGATCCGCCGCGGTGAGCTGCTGGCGCTGATCCACCGGTTCGCGCACGTGCTGGCGGCCAGGGGGGTGCGGCGGGGGTCGAGCGTGACCCTGTTGTCCGAGAACCGGGTCGAGACCATGGCCGCCAGGTACGCGGCGAACCTGCTCGGCGCGCGGACCGCGTTCCTCTACAACGGCCTGGCGGCGGCCGCGCAGGCGAGCGTCGTCGCCGACGTGGGCACCGACGTGCTCGTGGTGGACGCCGCGCTGGCCGGGCGGGCCGCGGAGGTGCTCGAACGGGCGCCGGTCGCCACGGTGCTCGGCCTCGGCCCGACGAGGGCGTGGGAGGACGTGCTCTCGTTGGCCGACGAGGCTCCCGGCGGTCCGGTCACGCCGACCGAAGTGGACGCCGACGACGTCTGCTTCATCCGGTACACCGGCGGCACCACCGGGAGCCCCAAGGGGATCGAGGTCGCCTACGGGACCCAGGCGAGCCTTTTCGACCTCATGAGCACGGTGGTCGACGCGGACATGGTGGTGCTGCTCTGCACGACGCTGGCCCACGCCGGCGGCGCGTTCTCCGAGGTGGTGCTCGGCCTCGGTGGCCGACTGGTGCTGCACCGGGGTTTCGACCCCGCGAAGGTGCTCGCCGACGTTGCCGCCCACCGGGTGACCGAGCTGCTCCTGGCACCACCGCTGCTGTACGAGATCATCGACCACCCGACGTTCGGCGACCACGACCTGTCCAGCCTGCGCGCGGTCAACTACGGCAGCTGCGCCGCGTCACCGACCCGGATCGCGCAGGCCGTCGAACTGCTCGGTCCCGTGCTGGTGCAGGTGTACTCGCAGAACGAGGCGGGCGTGATCTCCGAGCTGTCCGCGCGGGAGCACCTGGAACCGGAGCTGCTCGCCACCGTCGGCCGCCCGGTCCCCGGGGCGCGGGTGACGATCCGCGACCAGGACGGCGACGAGCTGCCCACCGGCCGGGCGGGGGAGATCTGCGTGCGGTCGCCGACGGCCGCGAAGGGGTACTGGCGCAACCCGGAGCTGACCGCGCGGGTGTGGCGCGACGGCGAGGTGCGCACCGGGGACGTCGGCTACCTCGACGAGCGGGGCTACCTGCACCTGTGCGACCGGATCAAGGACATGGTGATCGTGCTCGGCTGGCACGTGTACCCGGCCGCGTTGGAGGACCTGCTGGTGCGCCACCCGGCGATCGCCCGGGCGGCGGTGTTCGGGGTGGCCGACGCGGACGCGGTGGAACGGGTGCACGCCGCCGTCGTGACGCGGCCGGGGCACAGCGTCACACCGGAACAGGTGCGCGCCTTCGTCACGGCCGAACAGGGCGCCATCTACGCGCCGCACCGGGTCCACCTGGTGCGGCGGCTCCCGCTGACCGACGCGGGCAAGCCCGACAAGGAGCTGCTGCGCCGGTCGTTGGCCGACCGGTGAACGACTTCACCGGTCGGCGTCCTCCGCCATGGCGGCCTGGAGGCTCCTCGGCCTCATGTCCACCCAGTTCCGCTCCACGTAGTCCAGGCACGCCGCTCGACCGTCCTCGCCGAACGCGACGCTCCAACCGGGGGGGACCGGGATGGAGGCCGGCCACAGGGAATGCTGCCCCTCCTCGTTGACGAGCACGGAGAAGCGGCCGTTCTCGTCGTCGAACGGGTTGATGCTCATGATCTCCCTTTCCGATCGGTGGGGATTCCGGCGGGACCCCGCCCGCCCGGTTCGCGGACGAATTCGGTGACGGTGCCCACCACGCGGAAACCGGCCCGCCGGTAGGCGCGTTCGGCGATGCCCCCGGCGGCCGCGAAGAGGCCGGCGGGCAGCCCGGTCGCGGAGGCGGTGGCGTGGACGGCCAGGGCGACCTCGGTGGCGATCCCCAGCCCGCGCCAACCGGGGTGGAGGAGCAGGTTCTTGACCCGGACCACGGTGGCCGAGCGCACGACGCCCACCGTGCCGCAGGTCTCGTCCGCGCCGTCGACCAGGAAGTAGCGGATGATGCCGCTCCGCCACTTCCGGTGCTCGTACTCCGCCCATGACCGGGTGTCGACGCGGTGGCCGTCGGGGGCGTGCGTGGACCCGCCGTCGACGCGCACCTTCTCGGCCCAGCCCGACGCCGACGTGATCTCCCGCAGCCGTACCCGGGTGCTCCCGCGCGGTGCGCGTTCCGGGTCGCGGACGAGCATCGACTCGAAACGCCGCGCGTACCCGTGGGCGAGCAGCTCGGTTTCGAGGGCGGGTGCCCGGTCGGTCAGGTAGAGCCGGTAGCGGTGCCCGCCCGCGAGGTGCACGGCGCCCTCGAAGTCGAGCCGCCACCGACGCGCGCCCTCCTCCGTGGCGGGTGGCTCGACGCGGACGGCCAGGCAGCCCGCGGCGAGGTGTTCGAGACCGGGCGTCCGGACGAGGGTGAAACCGTTGCCCCGCGACGACTCGGCGCCTGCTTCGAAGTAGGCGGTGTCGGTGTCCACGATGTCTTCCAGGTGACGCCGCCGGAGTAGGGAATCCATGGCTCGGTCTCCATCCGCGTTCCGCGGGGCCATGGCCTCCGCTGGCACCGAGCCTCCCGCAACCGGCCCGAGCGGTCTGCGGGACCAAGGTCCCATGGTCTGCGCGCGCGACCCCGGACCACACTGGTCGGGCGGCTCGGGTCCGCGAAGTCCACCGATCGACCGGGAACTGCCACCCACGGCGAGGAGAAACCGTTGCCGCACCCAGCCGCGTCGCCGAGCCCCGTGCGTTCGTACACGGAGTGGGACCCGTTGGAGGAGGTCATCGTCGGCATCGTCGACGGGGCCTGCTTCCCGGGGTGGCACCTCGCCCTCCCCCCGGTGCTGCCGGCCGACCAGCACGAGACGTTCCGCCGGATGGCCGGCCGGCCCTTCCCGCCGGAGCTGGTCGCGGCCGCGGCCGCGGAGCTGGACGAGTTCGCGCACATCCTGGAGAGCGAGGGCGTGGTCGTGCGCCGGCCCGAGCCCATCGCGCAGGGGCGGCCGTACCGGACGCTCGACTGGACCAGCACCGGCATGTACGCGGCGATGCCGAGGGACGCGCTGCTGGTGGTCGGCGAGCAGATCATCGAGTGCCCGATGGCCTGGCGCTCCCGCTACTACGAGTCGCTGGCCTACCGCCCGCTGCTCAAGGAGTACTTCCGCGGCGGTGCCGGGTGGGCCGCCGCGCCGAAGCCGGAGCTGACCGACGAGCAGTTCGACCAGGACTGGGTCGAGTCCGACCCGGTCCGGCTGGTGGTGACCGAGTTCGAGCCGACGTTCGACGCCGCCGACTTCGTCCGCTGCGGCCGGGACATCTTCGTCCAGCGCAGCAACGTCACCAACGACTTCGGCATCGAGTGGCTGCGCCGGCACCTGGGGGAGGACTACCGGGTGCACGTGGTCGAGTTCGCCGACGCGCACCCGATGCACATCGACGCCACCCTGGTCCCGCTGGCGCCGGGCAAGCTGCTGATCAACGCCGACCGGGTGCCCGAGGTGCCCCGCCAGTTCCGGGACTGGGACGTGCGGGCCGCGCCGGAGCCGGTGATCCCCTCGTCGCACCCGCTGTACCTGACCAGCAAGTGGATCAACATGAACCTGCTGGTGCTGGACGAACAACGGGTGGTGGTCGAGCGGCAGGACGAGCCGATGATCGCCGCGGTCAAGGAGTTCGGGTTCACCCCGGTCCTCTGCGACTTCCGCAACTTCAACAGCTTCGGTGGCTCGTTCCACTGCGCCACGCTGGACGTGCGGCGCAGCGGCGCCCTGGAGTCCTACTTCTGAGCATCCGGGCCACGGATGCACTTACCAGGGGGTGCCATGCGCGTCTGGAGGGTTTCACCGCGGGACGGCCTGCTGGTGGCCTGCAGCCTCACCCACTTCGCGGTCATGTTCTGGTGCGCCGCCACCTGGGCCCAGGCCGGCTGGCCGGGCCGCGTGGCGCAGGTCGCGCTGCTCGCCGTGATGACCGCGTACAACATCATCGTCGTGGCGCACCTGTTCACCCACCTGCCGTGGTTCGCCTCGGCCCGGCTGAACGCGGTGGCGTCCGCGCTGAACTCGGTCAACATCGGGCAGTCCGCGCAGGCGTACGGGCTGATGCACGTGCGCAACCACCACCGGTACAACAACGACGCCCCGGGGGAGACCGGCACCACGAAGGACCTG
Source organism: Saccharothrix syringae (assembly GCF_009498035.1). Taxonomy (NCBI): domain Bacteria; kingdom Bacillati; phylum Actinomycetota; class Actinomycetes; order Pseudonocardiales; family Pseudonocardiaceae; genus Saccharothrix; species Saccharothrix syringae. The sequence goes on along the minus strand of NZ_CP034550.1, from coordinate 6,780,213 downwards.
TCCTCCACGTACCGGGACGGCGAGAACGGGGAACACGCGCCGCTGCTGCGCTACGCGATCGGCGGGGCGTTGCAGTCGCTGCGCGACCGCGGCCGCGAGCTGCCGCTCCTCCTGGGCCTGACCAGGCCCGGTGCCGGTGAGCTGATGCTCCTCTCGCTGGCCTGGCGCCGGGAACCCCGGCGCAGCAGGGAGCTGCGCCAGATCAGGGTCGACCGCGCGGCGCACTGGCTGTCGCTGGCCGCCCTCACCGCGATCTCCTGGGAGTGGACCCTGTTCTGCTACCTGCCGGCCTACTTCCTGGCGCTGGTCATGGTGAACGTGCAGAACTACTACCGGCACTACGGCGCCGACCCGGACAACCGGGCCGCCGACTCGGTCAGCCACTACGGCCGGCTGTACAACCGGCTCGCGTTCAACGACGGCTACCACCAGGAGCACCACCTGAACCCGAGCGCGCACTGGTCGCAGCTGCCGGCCGTGCGGCGGCGGCACCGGGCCCGGCTGGACGCGCAGCCCCGGATCGTCAGCCCGCTGCCCGCCATGCTCGGTTTCCTGCACACCCGCCGGCCGCTGCTGCACCGCGCCCGGGCGGAGGGAGGACGCTCGTGACCATCACCGGCCGGTCGCTGCCGCACACCTCGTTCCGGGTGCACCAGACCACCCGGGTCGTCGACCACGACGCCGTGTCGCGCGTGCTGCGCGGCGAACTCGCCGCCTACCGGGTCCGCTCGTACCTGCCCGCCCCGGACTGCGAGCGCATCGTCGCGAACTTCTGGTCGCCCGCGACGGCCCGCACGCCGCGCTACGGCGACGGGGTCGGCGGGGTCGAGGGCTACCTCGTCGGCGCCTCGCACGTCGACAGCACCACCGAGGAGTACCTGGCCTCGGTGCAGAAGTCGGCGAGCGCGGTGCGCGACCTCTACCGGGACGCCGTCGACCCGATCGCCGAGTTCCGCTCGTCGCTGACGGCCCACGGCGTCGTCCCGGCGGCCCGGGCGGCCCGGCACCACGGCATGCCCGCCGGGGACTCGAAAGCCGTCTGCTGGAACCAGGCGGGGCGGTTCCTGCTGCAACCGCACGACGACCTGGCCCAGCTCGGCGACCCCCTCCAGGCCGGCTTCGAGATCCAGCGGCTGCGGCGCGTGGTGGCGGTCAACGTCTACCCCCGGGTGATCCCGGGCACCGGGCAGCTCAAGCTGTGGAACGTCGAGCCGGACGAGGCCGCGCGGGACCGGCTGGGCCTGCTGCACAGCGGGTTCCCCTACCCGGTCGAGCTGCTGACCGGCGTGCCGTCCGTGGTCATCCCGGTGGAGACCGGCGACCTCTGCGTCATCAACGGGAACCTCGTGCACGCGGTGCTGGGTGGCGAACCCGTCGGCCGGGACCGGAGGCGGTTGCTGCTGACCTGCTTCACCGGGGTCGACGACCGCGGTGAGCTGATCTGGTGGACCTGACGCGCCACCGGCCCCGCACCTGACGCGCCGCCTGCCCCGGACCCGACGCACCGTCAGCCGAGGCCGGCGGCGCGTTCCCACACGTGCCGGGCGGCCATGACGTCCTCCACCGCGAGGCCCAGCGACTCGAACACCGTCACCTCGTCGTCACCGCCGCGGCCGGGGTGGCGGCCCAGCAGCACCTCGCCGATCTCGGCCCGGATGCCCGACGCCGCGAAGTGGCCCTCCCGCACGGCCGACAGCAGGTCCCCGGCCTCGACCAGGGCCGACTCGCGGCTGTCCACGAACACCCCGGCCCGTGCCACCAGGTCCCCCGCCAGCTCGCGGTGGTCGGGGAACACCGCGCCGACCGCGTTGACGTGCGCGCCCGCCGCCACCATGCCGGCCTCCAGCAGCGGCGTCGGGCTCGACGTGGTGGTGCAGACCAGGTCGGCGCCGTCGACGGCCTCGGCCACCGAACCGGCCCGCACCACCCGGCGCCCGGCGGCCGACTCCGCGAAGGCGCGGGCGTGCTCCGGGTCGCGGCTCCACACCCGGACCTCTCGCAGCTCCCGCACCAGCGCGAGGGCTTCCAGGTGGGCCCGCGCCTGCGTCCCGGAGCCGAGCAGCGCCAGGACGCCGGCGTCGGGGCGGGCGAGCGCGTCGGTGGCGACCGCGGACACCGCGGCCGTGCGGATCGCGGTCAGGCTGGTGCCGTCGACCGCCGCGACCGGCGCCGCGGTGTCCGGGTCGAGCACCAGGACGAGCCCGGGGTGCGGGTCGAGGCCGCGAGCCGGGTTGCCGGGTTTGACCGCGATGGCCTTCAACCCGAACATGCCGCGCCCACCGCCGAACGAGACGAAGGCGGGCATCACGGCGAGCACGTCGCCGTCGGCCCCGGGGACCATGGTGCGGAGCGGCTGGTGCACCTGCCCGGCGCTGAACGCGCGGAGCGCTTCGCGCATCACCGGGATGGCCGCGCTCATCGGCAGCAGCTCCCGGACGGCGGCCTCGTCGAAGATCCTCACGCGTACCCCCGTGGTCACAGCGGAAGGGACTGACCGATGATCTCCTTCATGATCTCGGTGGTGCCCCCGTAGATGCCCTGCACCCTGGCCTGCACGTAGGCCCGGCCGACCAGGGAGTCGGCCGCGTAGCCGTAGCCGCCGTGCAGCTGCAGGCAGCGGTTCACCACGTCGGCGCACAGGTCCGTGTTCCACCACTTCGCCATCGCGGCCTGCTCCGGGGTCAGCTCGCCCCGGTCGTGCTCCACCACGCACCGGTCGGTGAAGACGCGGGCGACCTGGATCGCGGTGGCCATCTCGGCGAGCTGGAACCGGTTGTGCTGGAACCGGCCGATCGGCCGGCCGAACGCGGACCGCAGCCCGCAGTACCGCAGGGTCTCGGCCAGCACCTGCTCGGCCAGCGCGAGCGAGGCGACCGCCACCGACAGGCGTTCCCGGGGCAGGTACCGCATCAGGTAGCGGAACCCCGCGCCGGCCTCGCCCAGCAGGTTCGCCCGGGGCACCAGCACGTCGTCGAAGGTCATCGGCACGGTGTCCAGCGAGTGCAGGCCGATCTTGGCCAGCGGCTCGCCCACGGTCAGCCCCGGCAGCGGCGGCTCCAGCACCAGCAGGCTGGCCGACCGGGGGCCGGCCGCCGGGTCGAGCGCGGCCACCAGGACCAGCCCGGCCAGCAGTCCGTGGGTGACGAACGCCTTGCTGCCCCGCAGCCGGTAGTGGTCCTCGCCCTCCCGGTGCGCGGTGGTCCTGATCGCCGCGATGTCGCTGCCGGTGTCCGGCTCGGTGATGGCGATGGTGGCGATCAGCTCGCCGGCGCAGAAGCCCGGCAGCCAGCGGCCCTTCTGCTCCGGCGTGCCCAGGTCGTCCAGGTACCCGCCGACGATCTCGCTGTGCAGGTTGAAGGCCGGGCTCAGGGTGCCGGCCCGGGCCATCTCCTCGCCCCGCACCACGTGGTAGCGGTAGTCCCGGACCCCGCCGCCGCCGTACTCGACGTCGATCTCCGGCGCCAGCAGCCCCTGCCGACCCGCCGCCAGCCACACCTCCCGGTCGACGACGCCGGCCTTCTCCCACTTGGGCAGGTTCGGCGTGACCTCGCGGGCGACGAACTCCCGGACGACCTCCCGGAACGCCCGGTGGTCGTCGGTGAAGACCTCCCGCGGCATCATCACGCGGTCAGCCGCAACGACCGGCAGGTCGGCAGCAGGGTGCGCAGCCGCTGGATCATCACGTGGCAGTAGCTCGCGTTCTGCTCGATCGTGTGGTGGCGGGGGACCGGCATCTTGCCGTCGCGCGGGTGCTCGAAGCCCAGCTCGGTCGCGGGCCCGGCCAGCAGCCCCAGTTCCACCGGCAGGTGCGCCAGCGCGGCGGGCAGCGACACCGCGAGGCTCGTCTCGCCGACCTCCAGCAGCCTCGCCTCGGTCAGCTCGACGCCGGGCGCCCGGACCGGTTCGCGGTAGATGTACGGCCGGGCGACCAGGTCCAGGTCGGTGGCGCAGCGGGCGCCCGCGTCGGACCACCACGGCTGGGCACGGGCGAAGTCCAGCAGCAGCGCGTCGAAGACCTGCCGGTGCGAGTGCAGCACGAGGTGCGCCGCCTTGCCGATGTTGAGCAGGTCGTAGTTGTCGGCGGTGGCCACCGACTCCGCCACGAAGCGGCACAGCTCGTTGTCGGACCGCTGCCAGAAGTCCGTCGCCGCGGTGAAGAAGTCCTCGTACGACTGTATGCCGTTGCGGTCCAGGTACCGGGCGAGGTGGTAGGCGCCGCGGGCGTTGTAGAGGCTCTGCACCAGGTAGTAGAACCAGGTGCCCTGCTCGCACTCGGCCCGGTCCACCCACCGGGTCGCCACCACCACGTCGGCCTCCGCCACGGGGTCGGGCGCCCGCTCCACCTCGATGCCCATCGTCTCCCGCTGCTCGTACAGCGCGGTGTTGTGCAGCAGCAGCTGCGGGTAGACGGTGAGGGTGTCCGCCTCCAGCCGGCACAGCCGGGCGATGCCGGCCTTGAAGGTCTCCAGCGTCTCGCCGGGCAGCGGCCAGATCATCTCGATGAAGGAGCTGATCCGCTTCTCGTTCAGGCTGCGCTGCAGCTCGGTGTAGGTGCTCTCGCGGATGTTCTCCCGGTCGATCAGCCGCAGCGTCTCGGTGTTCACCGTCTGCAGCGAGATGGGCTGGCTGGTGACCAGGCCGCCGCGCACCAGGACCTCGGTGATCTCGGCCACCCGCTCCGGCCGGTTCTTCGCGGCGGCCAGCACCATCGAGGTGGGGAAGCCGAACTCCTCCCGGCAGCTCACGATGTACTTGCTCAGCTCCACGTCCCGCGGCGACAGCCCCCAGTTGGCGTCGGCGATGAAGACGCTGGCCACGCCGTGCTCGGCGATCCACCGGATGTCCCCGCGCACGCGCTCCTCGTCGAACTTGTAGACCTTGGAGTTCGTCGCCGCGCCCCAGAAGCAGAACCCGCAGTGGAACGGGCAGCCGCGGTTGGTCTCCAGCACCGTGAACGTGTACTCCCCGCCGTCGAACAGACCGGCGGCGAACGGGGACGGCACGTCGTCGAGGGTGCGCAGCCGCGGCGGTTTGTCGGTGGTCACCAGCTCGCCGCCGGCGGCCCGGAAGGTCACGCCCGAGACCTCGGTGAGGTCCGGTTCGTCGACGAGCACCTGCCGCAGGAACTCGTAGCAGGGCTGCTCGCCCTCGCCGTTGCACACCACGACGTTGCGGGCGCCGGCCGGGATGTAGTCCGCGCCGTGGTTCATCACCTGCGCCCCGCCGAGCAGGAACCAGGCGTCGGGCCGCGCGGCCAGCAGGCCCGCCAGCAGCCGCCGGACCAGCCCGGTGTTCCAGATGTAGCAGCTGAACGCGTAGACGTCGCTGCCCTGGTCCAGCAGTTCGGCGAGCATCCGGTCGGCGTCCTGGCGCAGGCTGCGGGAGTAGATCCGGAAGTCCACCGACGCCGCGATGACGGGGTCCTCCATGGCGTAGGACTGGAGGTAGCCGGACACCAGCGGGACCGTGTTGTCGTAGACCGAGAGCTCGACGAAGGTGACGCGCTTGCTCATCGGGGCACCGCCGTCGACCGCTGTTCCCGCAGCGCGGCCGCGAGGTCCCTGAGGACGGGGTGGGCGTAGACGTCGTCGGGGCGCAGGACGAGCCCCCGCTGCCGCGACCGGCCGACCAGCCGGCTGACCCGCAGCGAGTCCCCGCCGATCTCGAAGAAGTTGTCGTGCGGGTGGACCTCGGTGGCGTCGAGGACCTCCAGCCACGCCTCGGTCAGCACGCGCTCCAGGTCGTCCGCGGGTTCCGGCGGTGGTTCGGCCTCCGGTCGGCGCAGCGGCAGCCCGGCCAGGGCCCGCCGGTCCACCTTGCCGTGCCCGGTCGTCGGCAGCTCGTCGAGCGGCACCACCACCGCCGGGACCAGGTAGTCCGGCAACCGCGCCTGGAGGAAGCGGCGCAGTGCCGCCGGGTCCACCGGGCCGTCGCCCGCGGTGACGTAGGCGACCAGCTGCCGGTCCCGCCCGACGACGACCGCGCGGTCGACGGTCGGGTGGGACCTCAGCACCGGCTCGACCTCGCCCGGGTCCACCCGGATGCCCCGGACCTGCACCTGGTCGTCGACCCGGCCCAGGAAGTGCAGCTGCCCGTCCGGCGCGCGGCGCACCAGGTCGCCGGTGGCGTAGGCGCGGGCCGCGGGTTCCGCGCTGAACGGGTCGGCCCAGAAGCCGTTGCGCTCCGGGTCGCCCAGGTAGCCCCGGGCCACGCCGACCCCGCCGAGGTGCAGCTCGCCCGGCTCGCCGTCGGCGACCGGGCGGCGCCGCTCGTCCAGCACGTAGGCGGACACGCCCGGGATCGGCGTGCCGATCGGCGGCGGTTCGCCCGGCGGACCACCCGGGGGCACCTCGCAGCACGTGGCCACCACCGTGCACTCGGTCGGCCCGTAGTTGTTGTGCAGCCGGAAGGGCAGCGCCGCACCGGGGTAGGCGGTGAGCCGGTCGCCGCCGACCAGCACGTCCCGCAGGCGGCCGCGGTCCGGCCACGGCAGCTCCAGCAGCTGCTCGGCCAGCGGCGTGGGCACGAAGGCGACGGTGATCCCGGACCGGCACAGCCAGTCCCGCAGCTCGGCCGGTGCGGCCGTCAGGGCCGGCGGCACGACGTGCAGCGCGGCCCCGGCCGCCAGGCACGGCCAGACCTCCAGCGCGAAGGCGTCGAACGAGGGGCGGGCCAGCTGGGTCAGGTGGTCGTCCGGGCCCACCCGGTGGCGCTGGAGGTACCAGTCCACGAGGTTGGCCAGGCCGGCGTGCTCGACCAGCACCCCCTTGGGCGCCCCGGAGGAGCCGGAGGTGTAGTTGAGGTAGGCCGCGGCGTCGTCCGGCACGGGCTCGGCCGGCCGGGGCGGTGCGCCGATCGGCAGCGGGCGCCGCGCGGTCGTCACGTCCACCGTCGACAGCCCCTCCACCGCCGTGGTGGCCCACAGGTCGGGGCGGGTGATCACCACCCGGGCCGCGCCGCGGTCGAGCAGCAGGCGGGTCCAGGCGGCCGGCTGCCGGACGTCGAGCATCAGGTACGCGGCGCCGGAGGCCAGCACGGCCGCCGCGGCGAGCACGCAGTCCGCCGAGCGCTCCAGGTACACCGCGACCCGCTCGTCCCGCCGGACCCCGAGCCGGCGCAGCCGGTCGGCCAGGGCGTCCACCCGTTGCTGGAAATCACCGTAGGTGACCGAGGTGTGCTCGTCCACGACGGCGACCGCCGCCGGGCGGCGGGCCGCCCACGCCGCGATCCGTTCCGGGACGGTGGTGCGGCGGGCGCTGTCTGCTCGCGGGGTGTGGCTTGCCTGCAGCACTCGGAGCCTCCTCGCGTGGTGGAGCGGTGACTTCGAGTTTGGGAGGAGCCGTGCGGGGCGGGCCATGGGACCTAGGTCCCATGGCCCGCCCCGCTTCGCCGGTCCAAGACTGGAAGCCGGAAGTCCGCTACCCAGCGTGAGGAGGCCGGCGGGTGCAGGCGATGCGGCAGTGGAGCTGTTCGTGCTGAAGGGGCAACCGCCGGCCCCGGACCTGGTCGCGGTGTTCCAGGCGCAGGCGCGCGCCACACCGGAGGCCGTGGCGGTCGTCTTCGAGGGCACCGCGCTCACCTTCGGCCAGGTCGACTCCCTGTCGAACCGGCTCGCGCACGTGCTCGTCGCCGGGGGTGTGGGCCCGGAACGCGTTGTCGCGCTGGTGCTCCCCCGGTCGGCCGAGGTGGTCGTCGCGCTGCTGGCCGTGCTGAAGGCGGGCGGTGCCTGCCTGGCGGTCGACCCGCGGTACCCCGCCGACCGCATCCGCTACCTGCTCGGCGACGCCGAACCGGTGCTGCTGCTCACCGACCACCGCACGGCGGCGCGGGTGCCGGCCGACAGCAGCGTCCCGGTGGTGGTGCTCGACGACCCGGTCGACGACCGCCCGGAGGTCCACGGCCCGGACGCCGACCTCGCGCCGGTCGACCCGGCCCAGGCGGCGTACGTGATCTACACCTCCGGGTCCACCGGGCGCCCGAAGGGCGTGGTCGTCAGCCACGGCAACGTGCTCAACAGCTTCCACGGCTACCGCGAGAACGCCTACGCGATGTCGGTGCGGTCGGTCGGCGACCGCCGGCTGCGGGTCGCGCTGACGGCCTCGCTGTCCTTCGACGCGTCCTGGAGCCACCTGTTCGCGATGTTCGCCGGGCACGAGCTGCACGTCGTGGACGACGCCGTGTGGGCGGACCCGGAGGCGGCGGTCTCCTACCTCGTCCGGCACCGGATCGACCACGTCGGCAGCACGCCCTCGTACGTGCGGCTGCTGCTGTCCCACGGCCTGCTGACCCACCCCTGGCGGCCGGTCACGGTCGGGGTGGGCGGTGAGCCGGTGCCCCCGCGGCTGTGGGCGGAGCTGCGGGCGGCGGACGGCCTGAACTCCTACAACGCGTACGGCCCGACCGAGTGCACGATCGCCCCGCTCGTCACCTCGCTGGAGGTGTCCCCGGAGCCGGTGGTCGCCGGGCCCGTCCCGAACACCCGCGTCCACGTGCTGGACGAGCGGTTGCGGCCGGCCGAGACCGGCGAGCTGTACGTGTCGGGCGCCGGCGTGGCCCGGGGGTACCTGGGACGGCCCGGGCTGACGGCCGAGCGGTTCGTGCCCGACCCGTACGGACCGCCGGGCGCCAGGATGTACCGGACCGGGGACGTGGTCACGCGGCGCGGCGCGGCGTTCGAGTTCCGCGGCCGGGACGACGGGCAGGTCAAGGTGCGCGGGTTCCGCATCGAGCTGCCCGAGGTCGAGGCGGTGCTCGGCGAGCACCCGGGTGTCGGCCAGGTCGCGGTCGTCGTGCGGGAGGACCGGCCGGACGACAAGCGCCTGGTGGCCTACGTGGTGCCGGCGGGGGAGGAGCCGGTGCGGCCGGGGCCGGTGCGGGAGCACGCGCGGAACCGGTTGCCGGAGTACATGGTGCCCTCGGCCGTCGTCGTGCTGGACGCCCTGCCGATCGGGGTGAACGGCAAGGTCGACCCGTCCGCGCTGCCCGCGCCGGCAGCGCCCCCGGTCCTCGGCCGCGGCCCGGGCACCGCCCGGGAAGAGGCGCTGTGCGGGTTGTTCGCCGAGGTGCTGGGCCTGCCCGGGGTCGGTGTGGACGACGACTTCTTCGCGCTGGGCGGGCATTCGCTGCTGTCCACCCGGCTGATCTCCCGGGTCCGCGCCGAGCTGGGCGCCGAGCTGACGTTGCGCACCCTGTTCGACCACCCGACCGCCGCCCGGCTCGCGGCCGCGCTGGACACCGCCGGTCCGACCCGACCGGCGCCTACCGCCCGTGCGCGCCCGGCCGAGGTCCCGCTGTCCTTCGCCCAGCACCGCCTGTGGTTCCTCGACCAGTTGGAGGGACCGAACGCCACCTACAACATCCTGCTGGCCTGGCGGCTGTCCGGTGCGCTCGACCACGCGGCGCTGCGCGCGGCCCTGGACGACACGATGGCCAGGCACGAGAGCCTGCGGACGGTCTTCCCGCAGACCGAGGGCGTTCCCCGCCAGGTGGTCGTGGACGCCGTCGCGGCACCCGACCGCACCCCGGTCGACGACCTGGCCGCGGCGCTGGCGGCGATCGGGCGGCACGAGTTCGACCTCGCCGCGGAACCGCCGGTCCGGGCGGAGCTGTTCGCCCTGGCGCCGGACGAGCACGTGCTGGTGCTGCTGGTGCACCACATCGCCGCCGACGGCTGGTCCATGCGCCCGCTGACCCGGGACCTCACCACGGCCTACACCGCGCGCCGCCGAGGCCGGCGGCCGGACTGGGCGCCGTTGCCGGTGCAGTACGCGGACTACGCGCTGTGGCAGCGGGAACTGCTGGGCGACAAGTCCGACCCGTCCAGCCTCTTCGCCACCCAGCTCGCCTACTGGACCACAGCGCTGGCCGGGCTGCCGGACTGCCTGCGCCTGCCGACCGACCGGCCCCGCCCGGCCGTCCCGTCCTACCGGGGCGGCACCGTGCCCATGCGGTTCGACCCGGCGCTGCACCGCGACCTGGCGGCGCTGGCCCGGCGGCTCGGGGCGAGCGTGTTCATGGTGTTGCAGGCGGGCTTGGCCGTCGTGCTCGGCAAGCTGGGTGCCGGCGACGACATCCCCGTGGGCTGCGCGATCGCGGGTCGCACCGACCAGGCCCTGGACGACCTGGTCGGGTTCTTCGTCAACACCCTGGTACTGCGGACGAACACCGCGGGCGACCCGACCTTCGCCGAGTTGGTCACCCGGGTCCGGGAGACGGCGCTGGACGCCTACGCCCACCAGGACCTGCCGTTCGAGTGCCTGGTCGAGGCGCTGAACCCGGAGCGGTCGCTCGCCCACAACCCGCTGTTCCAGGTCATGATGGTGCTGGACAACGACCCCCGGACCGAGTTCGCGCTGCCGGGGCTGGTCGTCGACCAGATCCCCCCGCCGGTCAACGCCGCCAAGTTCGACCTGGCCTTCCGGCTGACCGAGCGGCCCGGCCTGACCGGGGTCCTGGAGTACGCCACCGACCTGTTCGACCACGCCACCGCCGAGGCGCTGGTGCACCGGTGGCAACGCCTGCTGACCGAGGCCGTCGCCGATCCCGACCGCCCGCTCCACCGGTTCGACGTCGAACCGCTCGCCACCCTCCACCAGAACGCGCCCGTCGTCGTGGAGGACCGGTTCGGCCGACCGCCGCGCACGCCCCAGGAGCAGGTGCTGTGCGACCTGTTCGCCGAGGTGCTGGGCCTGCCCCGGGTCGGTGTGGACGACGACTTCTTCGCGCTGGGCGGCCACTCGCTGATGACCACCCGGCTGGCCGCCCGGATTCGGGCGACCCTGGGCGTGGAAGTGCCGCTGCGCGTGCTGTTCCGGACGCCCACGGTGGCCGGTGTCGCCGGCGGCCTGGCCGCCGCCGGTCCGGTCCGGCAGGCCCTGACCAGGGGCGAGCGGCCGGACGTGCTGCCGCTGTCGTTCGCCCAGCACCGGTTGTGGTTCCTCGACCAGTTGGAAGGCCGGAGCGCCAACTACAACATCCCGTTCGCGCTGCGGCTCTCCGGCCGGCTGGACACCTCGGCGCTGCGGTCCGCGCTGACCGACCTGATGACCCGCCACGAGAGCCTGCGGACGGTGTTCCCGCAGGCCGACGGCGTCCCGTACCAGCGGGTCGTGGACGCGGCGGCCGCGCTGGAGGTCAGGCCGGTCGGCGACCTGCCTGCCGCGGTGGCGGAGGAGACGCGGCGCCAGTTCGACCTGGCCGCGGAGCCGCCGATCCGGACGACGTTGTTCGAGCTGGCCCCGGACGTGCACGTGTTGTTGCTGGTGGTGCACCACATCGCCGCCGACGGTTGGTCGATGTCCCCGCTGTCGCGTGATCTGGCCACGGCGTACGCCGCCCGGTGCGAGGGCAGGGCGCCGGACTGGTCGCCGTTGCCGGTGCAGTACGCGGATTACACCCTGTGGCAGCGGCGCCTGTTGGGGAATCAGTCCGATGGGGACAGCCTGGCCGCGGAGCAGTTGGCCTACTGGACCGGGCAGTTGGCCGGGTTGCCCGACCAGTTGGAGCTGCCCACCGACCGCCCCCGCCCGGCCGTGTCGACGTACCAGGGCGACTGCGTGCCGGTCCGACTGGACGCGTCGCTGCACCGCGACCTGGTCGCCCTCGCCCGTCGGTGCGGGGCGAGCGTGTTCATGGTGTTGCAGGCCGGTCTGGCCGCCCTGCTGACCAAGCTGGGTGCGGGCAACGACATCCCGGTGGGCTGCCCGATCGCGGGTCGCACCGACCAGGCTTTGGACGACCTGGTCGGGTTCTTCGTCAACACCCTGGTGCTGCGGACCGACACCTCGGGGAACCCGACCTTCGCCGAGTTGGTGGGACGGGTCCGGGAAACGGCCCTGGACGCCTACGCCCACCAGGACGTGCCGTTCGAGTACCTGGTCGAAGTCCTCAACCCCACCCGCTCCCTGTCCCACCACCCCCTCTTCCAGGTCATGCTCGCCCTGGACACCGCGCCGCGCGCCCGGTTCACCCTGCCCGGCCTCGACGTCGACCTGCTGCCGACCCCGACCGTCACCGGCGCGTTCGACCTCGCGTTCAGCCTGTCCGAGCGGCACGGCCCGGACGGCCTCCCGGGCGGCATCGTCGGCACCCTCGAATACTCCGCGGACCTGTTCGACCAGGCCACCGCGACCACCCTGGTGGAGCGCTGGCAGCGCCTGCTGACCGCGGCGGTCACCGCCCCGGACCGGCCACTGGGCCGGATCGACGTGCTCAGCGCCGACGAACTGCGCCACCTGGCCGACCACAACGACACCGGCGCCCCGGTCCCGACCGGCACCCTGCCCGCCCTGTTCGCGGCCCAGGCGGCGCGCACCCCGGACGACACCGCCGTCGTGTTCGGCGACACCACCCTCACCTACGCGCAGCTCAACGCCCGCGCGAACCAACTGGCCCGGCTGCTGGCCGACCGGGGGGTCGGCCCGGAGTCACTGGTGGCGCTGCTCGTGCCGCGGTCCGCCGACGCCGTCGTGGCGATCCTGGCCGTGCTGAAAGCCGGCGGCGCCTACGTGCCGATCGACCCCGGTTACCCGGCCGCCCGGATCGACGCCATGCTCGACGGCGTGCGGCCCGCCTGCGTGCTGACCGCCACCGGCCTGGCCGCGGCGGCCGACTACCCGGACACCGACTTCGAGGCGCCGATCCACCCGGAGCACCCGGCGTACGTGATCCACACCTCCGGCTCCACCGGCGCGCCCAAGGCGGTGGTCGCCACCCATCGCGGCATCGTCAACCTGTTCCACCACCACCGGGTGAACCTGTTCGCGCGGACCGCGGCGAAGGCCGGTCGCGAGCGGCTGCGCATCGCCCAGACCTCCTCGCTGTCGTTCGACGCCTCGTGGGACCAACTGCTGTGGATCTTCGCCGGGCACGAGTTGCACGTGGTGGACGACGCCACCTGGTCCGACCCGCGCGAGTTCGTGCGTTACGCCGCCGAGCGGCACCTCGACTACCTGGACACCACGCCGTCGTACCTGCGGCAACTGGTGGCCGAAGGGCTGCTCGACGGACCGGGAGCGCACCCGGTGGCGGTCATGGTGAGCGGCGAGGCCATTTCCGAGCGGTTCTGGGCGGAACTGCGCGCGAAGCCGGAGGTCTTGGCGTTCAACTTCTACGGCCCGACGGAGTGCGCCGTCGACTCGCTCACCGCGTCACTGGGCGACTCGCCCGTTCCCGTGCTGGGCCGCCCGGTGGCCAACACCCGGACCCACGTGCTGGACGCGGCGCTGCGACCGGTGCCGCCGGGCGTGGTGGGCGAGCTGTACGTGGCCGGCGTCGGGCCGGCCCGGGGCTACCTGGGGCGGCCCGGGCTGACCGCCGGGCGGTTCGTGGCCGACCCGTTCGGGCCGCCGGGCACCCGGATGTACCGGACCGGGGACCTGGTCCGGTGGCGCGCCGGCGGGCTGGAGTTCGTGGGCCGGGCCGACGACCAGGTCAAGCTGCGCGGGTTCCGGGTCGAGCTGGGCGAGGTCGAGGCGGTGCTGCGCGGGCACGACGGGGTCGACCAGGTCGTGGTGGTGGTGCGCGAGGACCGCCCGGGGGACCAGCGACTGGTCGCGTACGTCGTGACGGCGCGGCAGCCGGAGGAGCTGCGGGCCTACCTGCGGGAGCGGTTGCCGGACTACATGGTGCCGTCGGCGTTCGTGGTGCTGGAGGGCCTGCCGCTGGCCGCCAGCGGCAAGCTGGACCGGGCCGCGCTGCCGGTGCCGGAGGCGCCGCTCGCGGTCGGCCGGGCGCCGCGGACACCGCGGGAGCAGGTGCTGTGCGGGCTGTTCGCCGAGGTGCTGGGCGTGCCCGGGGTGGGCGTCGACGACGACTTCTTCGCCCTGGGCGGGCACTCGCTGCTGGCCACCCAGCTGGTGGCCCGCGTGCGGGCGACCCTCGGCGTGGAACTCGGGCTGCGGCTCGTGTTCGAGGTCCCGACGGTGGCCGGCGTGGCGGCCTGCCTGGACCGGGTGGGCCGGGCCCGGCGGGCGTTGACCGCGGGGGAGCGACCGGCCGAGGTGCCGCTGTCGTTCGCGCAGCAGCGGCTGTGGTTCCTGGACCAGGTGGCGGGCCCCAACTCCACCTACAACGTGTCGCTCGCCCTGCGCCTGGTCGGCGGGCTCGACCGCCACGCGCTCCAGGCCGCGCTCGGCGACGTCGTGCTGCGGCACGAGAGCCTGCGCACGGTCTTCCCCCAGGTGGAGGGCGTGGCGCACCAGCAAGTCCTGGACGTCACCCCCGTGCTGGACGTCATCCGGGTCGACGACCTGGCGGAGCTGCTGCCGGCGGCGGTGGAGCACCACTTCGACCTCGCGTCGGAGCCGCCGATCCGGACGACGCTGTTCGAGCTGGCCCGGGACGAGCACGTGCTGCTGATCCTGGTGCACCACATCGCCGCCGACGGCTGGTCGTTGAGCCCGCTGGCGCTGGACCTGGCCCGGGCGTACGCGGCGCGGCGGGAGGGGCGGCAACCGCGGTGGTCGCCGCTCCCGGTGCAGTACGCGGACTACACGCTGTGGCAGCGGAGCCTGCTGGGGGACCGGTTCGACGAGGACAGCGCCTTCGCCGAGCAACTGGCCTACTGGACCGGGCAGCTGGCCGGGCTGCCCGACCAGCTGCAACTGCCCACCGACCGCCCGCGCCCCACGGTCGCCTCCCACCGCGGCGACCACGTCCTCGTCCGACTGGACGCCGACCTGCACGCCGGGCTGGTGGAGCTGGCGCGTCGGTGCGGGGCGAGCGTGTTCATGGTGTTGCAGGCGGGGTTGGCCGCCCTGCTCACGAAGCTGGGTGCCGGCGACGACATCCCGGTGGGGAGCCCGATCGCCGGTCGCACCGACCAGGCGTTGAACGATTTGGTCGGGTTCTTCGTCAACACCCTGGTGCTGCGGACCGACACCTCCGGCGACCCCACCTTCGACGACCTGGTCAAGCGGGTCCGGGAGACGGCCCTGGACGCCTACGCCCACCAGGACGTGCCGTTCGAGTACCTGGTGGAAGTCCTCAACCCCACCCGCTCGCTGTCCCGCCACCCCCTCTTCCAGGTCATGCTGGCGCTGCACAACGCCCCGCAGACCGACTTCACCCTGCCCGGCCTGGACGTCGAGTTCGTCCCCACCCCCACCACCACCGCCAAGTTCGACCTGTCGTTCGACCTCACCGAGCGGCGCGGCCCCGGCGGCACCGCCGAGGGCATCGGCGGGGTCCTGGAGTACGCCACGGACCTGTTCGACCGGGCCGGCGTCGAGTCCTTCGTGGCCCGCTGGGTGCACCTGCTGCACACCGCGGTCGCGGACCCCGGGCTGCCGATCAGCCGGGTCGACGTGCTCAGCGCCGAGGAACACCGCCGGTTGCGGGCCTACAACGACACCGCCGCCCCGGTCCCCGCGACCAGCCTGCCGGCGATGTTCGAGGCGCAGGTGCGGGCCACCCCGGACGCGCCCGCCGTCGTGTTCGAGGAGACCACGGTCACCTACGGCCGGCTCAACGCCCGGGCCAACCGGTTGGCGCACGCCCTGATCGCCCGCGGCGTCGGCGCCGAGCAGGTCGTGGCGCTGGCGCTGCCCCGGTCGGCCGAGATGATCGTGGCGCTGCTGGCCGTGTTCAAGACCGGCGCCGCCTGCCTGCCGGTGGACCCGGAGTACCCGGCCGAGCGGATCTCGTTCATGCTCCGCGACGCCCGGCCGTCCCTGCTGCTCACCCACGCCGGTTTCACGCCCGCGGACGTGCCCCGGCTGGTGGTGGACGACCCGGGAACCGCCGCGGAGATCGGCCGCGCCCCGGAGACCGACCCCGGTCCGCGGGCGCGCCCCGCGAACGCCGCGTACGTGATCTACACCTCCGGGTCCACCGGCACCCCCAAGGCCGTGGTCATGTCCGCAGGTGGCCTGGTGAACCTCCTGCTGTGGCACCGCACGGCCTTCCCCGGCGGACCCGGGGCGCGCACCGCGCAGTTCACCGCGCTCAGCTTCGACGTGTCGGTGCAGGAGGTCCTGTCGACCCTGGTGTACGGGAAGACGCTGGTGGTGCCGACCGACGAGGTGCGGCACGACTCCGCCCTGCTGGCCGAGTGGCTGGACCGGCACGACGTCACCGAGCTGTTCGCGCCGAACCTGGTGGTGCGCGGCCTCGCGCAGGCCGCCAACGAGCAGGGCCGGAGCCTGCCCCGCCTGCTGGACATCGCGCAGGGCGGTGAGCCGCTGGTCCTGGACGACGAGGTGCGCGAGTTCTTCCACCGGGCCCCGGGCCGGCGGCTGCACAACCACTACGGCCCGTCCGAGACGCACGTCATCACCACCTACCTGGTGCCCCCGGACCTCGACTGCCCGCAGCCGGCGCCGATCGGCAGGCCCATGCCGAACTCCCGGGTGCACGTGCTGGACCCCGCGTTGCGGCCGGTGCCGCCGGGCGTGGTGGGTGAGCTGTACATCAGCGGCCTGTCGATGTCCCGCGGGTACCTGCGCCAGCCGGGGCTGACCGCCCAGCGGTACGTGGCCGACCCGCACGGGCCGGCCGGGAGCCGGATGTACCGGACCGGGGACCTCGTCCGCTGGCACGACGGTGAGCTGGAGTTCGTCGGCCGGGTCGACCACCAGGTGAAGGTGCGGGGGTTCCGGGTCGAGCTGGGCGAGGTCGAGTCGGTGTTGCGCGCCCACCCCGGCGTGGAGCAGGTCGCCGTGCTGGCGCGGGAGGACCGGCTGGTGGCCTACGTCGTGACGGCGGAACGGGGCGAGGTGCTGCGCGACTTCGTCCGCGACCGGCTGCCGGACTTCATGGTGCCCTCGGTGTTCGTGCCGCTCGAACGCCTGCCGCTCACGGTGAACGGCAAGCTGGACCGGGCCGCCCTGCCGGTGCCGGAGCCGGCCGCGGTGCGCGGCCGGGCGCCGGGCACCCCGCAGGAGGACCTGCTCTGCGGGCTGTTCGCCGAGGTGCTGAAGGTCGCCCGGGTCGGCGTCGACGACGACTTCTTCGCGCTGGGCGGGCACTCCCTGCTGGCCACCCGGTTGATCGCCCGCATCCGGGCGACCCTGGGCGTGGAGGTGGGCCTGCGCGCCCTGTTCGACCACCCGACGGTCGCCGGCGTGGCGCGGCTGGTGCGCGGCGCGGACGAAGCCCGGCTGCCGCTGACCGCCGGGGAGCGCCCCGACGTCCTGCCGCTGTCCTTCGCCCAGCACCGGCTCTGGTTCCTGCACCGGTTGGAGGGCGTCAGCCAGAACATCGCCCTCACCCTGCGCCTGACCGGTCGGCTGGACCGCGACGCGCTGCGAGCCGCGCTCGTCGACGTGGTGACGCGCCACGAAAGCCTGCGCACGGTGTTCCCCCAGGTGGACGGGGTCGCCTGCCAGCAGGTCGTCGACACCGCGCCCTCGTTGGGGATCACCCGGGTCGACGAGTCCGGGCTGTCGGCGGCGGTGGAGGGCGCGACGCGGTACCAGTTCGACCTGGCCGCGGAGCCGCCGATCCGGACGACGTTGTTCGAGCTGGCCCCGGACGTGCACGTGTTGGCGCTGGTGGTGCACCACATCGCCGCCGACGGCTGGTCGATGTCCCCGCTGTCGCACGACCTGGCCACGGCGTACGCCGCTCGCTGCGAGAACAAGGCACCGGACTGGTCGCCGCTCCCGGTCCAGTACGCGGACTACACCCTCTGGCAGCGGCGCCTGCTGGGGGACCAGTCCGATGAGGACAGCCTGGCCGCGGAGCAGTTGGCCTACTGGACCGGGCAGTTGGCCGGGTTGCCCGACCAGTTGGAGCTGCCCACCGACCGCCCCCGCCCGGCCGTCAACTCCTACCGCGGTGACGGCGTGCCGGTGCACCTCGACGCGGCGCTGCACCGCGACCTGGCGGCGCTGGCCCGGCGGCTCGGGGCGAGCGTGTTCATGGTGTTGCAGGCCGGTCTGGCCGCCCTGCTGACCAAGCTGGGTGCGGGCAACGACATCCCGGTGGGCTGCCCGATCGCGGGTCGCACCGACCAGGCTTTGGACGACCTGGTCGGGTTCTTCGTCAACACCCTGGTGCTGCGGACCGACACCTCGGGGAACCCGACCTTCGCCGAGTTGGTGGGACGGGTCCGGGAAACGGCCCTGGACGCCTACGCCCACCAGGACGTGCCGTTCGAGTACCTGGTCGAAGTCCTCAACCCCACCCGCTCCCTGTCCCGCCACCCGCTGGTCCAGGTCGTGCTGGCGCTGCAGAACGCGCCGGGACCGGACTTCTCCCTGCCCGGCCTCGACGTCGGCCAGGTCCCGACACCCGCCACCACCGCCGAGTTCGACCTCGCGTTCAGCCTCTGGGAGCGGCGCGGCCCCGACGGCGCGGCCGACGGGGTGCGCGGTGTCGTCGAGTACAGCACCGACCTGTTCGACCGCGGCAGCGTCGAAACCCTCGTCACCCGCTGGACCGACCTGCTGCGAGCGTTGACCGCGGCGCCCGACCGCCCCGTCGGCGGGTTCGACGTCCTCACCGACGACGAGCGGAAGCGGTTGCACGCCTACAACGACACCGCCACCCCGGTCCCGACCGCGACCCTGGCGACCCTGTTCGAGCAGCAGGCGCCCGATGCCGTGGCCCTCGTCGACGCCGGGGTCGAACTGACCTACCGGGAGGTCGACGAGCGGGCCAACCGCCTGGCCCGGCTGCTGGTCGAGCGGGGGATCGGCCCGGAGCGGATCGTGGCGCTGCGGATGCACCGGTCCGCCGAGCTGGTCATCGCCCTGCTGGCGGTGACCAAGGCAGGCGGCGCGTACCTGCCGGTGGACCCGGAGTACCCGGCCGAGCGGATCGCGTTCATGCTCGACGACGCCCGACCCGCGCTGGTGCTGACCGAAATCCCCGAGGCCGCCGCGGCCTACCCGGCCGACAACCCCGCCGTCCCGGTGCGGCCGGACAACGCCGCGTACGTGATCTACACCTCCGGCTCGACCGGCAAGCCGAAAGCGGTGGTCAACACCCACGCCGGTGTCGCGAGCCTCGCCCGCTCGCAGACCGGGCGGTACGCGATCGGGCCGGGCGACCGGGTGCTCCAGTTCTCCTCGCCCAGCTTCGACCTGTCGGTCATCGAGCAGCTGATGGCGTTCCCGGCCGGAGCCGCCCTGGTGATCCCGCCGCCGGTCCCGCTGGCCGGCTCCGCCCTCGCCGAGGTGCTGGCCGAGCAGCGGATCACCCACGCGTTCATCCCGACCGCCACGCTGACCACCGTGCCGGTGGAACCGCTGCCGGCGCTGCGCACCCTGGTGCTCGGCGGGGAGATCTGCCCACCGGCGCTGGTGGCCGCCTGGGCCGGCGGCCGGCGGGTGGTCAACGCGTACGGGCCCACCGAGGCCACGGCCTGCGCCGGCATGTCCGACCCGCTGGCGGAGACGATACCGCTGCCACCGCCGCTGGGCAGCCCGGTGGCGAACACCCGGCTGCACGTGCTGGACGCCGGCCTGCGCCCCGTGCCGCCGGGCGTGGTGGGTGAGCTGTACATCGCCGGCCTGGGGGTGGCGCGGGGCTACCTGCGCCGGCCCGCGTTGACGGCCGAGCGGTTCGTGGCGGACGTGTCCGGTCCGCCGGGCAGCCGGATGTACCGGACCGGGGACCTGGTGCGGTGGCGCCCGGACGGGGAGCTGGAGTTCGTGGGCCGGGCCGACCACCAGGTGAAGGTGCGCGGGTTCCGGGTCGAGCTGGGCGAGGTCGAAACGGCGCTGCGCGAGCACCCCGACGTGGCACAGGCCGTGGTGACGGCGCGGGAGGACCGGCTGGTGGCCTACGTGGTGCCGCCGGTGGACGGGCCGGTGCTGAGGCGGTTCCTGCGCGACCGGCTGCCCGGGTTCATGGTGCCGTCGGTGTTCGTGCCGCTGGACGACCTGCCGCTGTCGGTGAACGGCAAGCTCGACCGCGCCGCCCTGCCGGCGCCCGACCTCGCCGCGGGCGGTGGCCGGGCGCCGCGAACCCCGCAGGAGGAACTGCTCTGCGGGCTGTTCGCGGAAGTCCTCGGCGTGCCGGAGGTCGGCATCGACGACGACTTCTTCGCGCTGGGCGGGCACTCCCTGCTGGCCACCCGCCTGATCGCCCGGATCGGCGCGACCCTGGGCGTCGAACCGGGGCTGCGCACCCTGTTCGAGCGCCCGACACCGGCCGAGCTGGCGTCCCACCTGGACGTGGACGAACCCGCCGCGGCGGTGGACGTGATCCTGCCCCTGCGGGCGAGGGGCACCCGGGAACCGCTGTTCTGCGTCCACCCGGCCGGCGGCCTGGGCTGGGCCTACAGCGGCCTGCTCCGGCACCTCGGCCCGGACCGCCCGATCTACGCGGTGCAGGCCCGCAACCTCGCCGGCGGCGGCCCCCTGCCCACCTCGGTGCGGCAGATGGCCGCCGAGTACGCCGACGAGATCCGCGCGGTGCGGCCGACCGGTCCCTACCACCTGCTCGGCTGGTCCTTCGGCGGTCTGGTCGCCCACGCCGTGGCCACCGAGCTGCACCGGCGCGGTGAGCGGGTCGCCACGCTGACCATGCTCGACTCCACCCCGGTGTGCGACCTCCCCGAGAAGCCGGTGCCCAGCGAGCGCAGCATCCTGGCGCTGCTGCTCCTGCTGTTCGGCACCCCGCGCGAGGACGAGCCCGTGCGGTTCGCGCTGGACGGCACCCCGGACACCGACGACCCGGTCACCTTCGAGCAGTTCGTGGCCATCCTGCGCGGCCGGGGCAGCGCGCTGGCCAGCCTGTCCGAGCGGCACGTGACGGCCATCGCGGACACCATGCTGAACAACACCCGGCTGGCCGCCGAGCACGTCCCGGACTTCTTCCCCGGCGACCTGCTGCTGTTCACCTCCACGTTGGACCCGCGGGTGGCCACGCCCGAGGCGTGGCGGCGCTACGTCGGCGGCACCATCGAGGACCACGACGTCGTCAGCCGGCACCACCGCATGACCCAACCCGAGTCACTGGCCCAGATCGGGCCGGTCCTGGCCGCGAAGCTCCGCTGAAGGGGACCGGATGCGAACGCCCGACCTGTACGTCGCGGGCCTCGGCGCCCACCTGCCCGCGCGGGTCGAGACCGCCGACGCCGTGTCCCGGGGCTGGTACTCCGCCGAGCAGGCCGAGGCCGGCGGGATCACCTCGGTGTGCGTCGCCGACGAGCACGTGGCGGCCGAGATGGCCGTGCTGGCGGCGAAGGAGGCACTGGGTGGTTCGCCGCCGCCGGTGCGGGCGGTGCTGCACACCTACCTCGACTCCCAGGGGGCCCGGTACTGGTCCGCCGCGCCGTACGTGGCGGCGCACGCGGTCGGCGCCGACGTGCCCGGCTACGACGTGCTCCAGTCCTGCAACGGCGGCCTGGCCGCGGTGGAACTGGGCGCGCGACTGCTCGCCGACGGCGGTGGCCACGTGCTGGTCACCGCGGCGGACCGGTTCGACGCGGCGGGCTTCGACCGGTGGAACTGCGACTCCCAGGCGGTGTTCGGCGACGGCGCCGGTGCGCTGCTGCTGGGCGCGCACGGCGGCTTCGCCCGGATCACCGCCATCGCCACCGGTTACGACAACGGCCTGGAGGCGGAGTCGCGCGGCGACGGGTTCCCGGCCGGTGCCGAGCCGGTGGACTTCACCGCGATGCGCGAGCGGTACCACCACGTGGTGCCCGTGCACGAGCACCTGGAGCGGATCAGGGACGTGATCACGGAAACCTTCGAGCAGGTGCTGGACGAGGCCGGCACCACCGCCGACCGGATCACCCGCGCGGTGCCGGTGGTGGCCACCGAACCGGTGAACCTCGGCCTGTTCCGCATCCTCGGCCTCGACGACACCCTGTCCACCTGGGACTTCGGCGCGACGACCGGGCACCTGGGCGCCGCCGACAACCTGGTCGGCCTGCACCACCTGGTGACGACCGGCGCGGTGCGCCCCGGCGACGCGGTGCTGCTGGTCGGCGGGGGCAGCGGGTTCGCCTGCACGCTGGCGGTGGTCGAGGTGACGGGGCAGGCGCCGTGAACGCCTGGGAACGGCTGACCGGGCACGACCCGGCCGCGCCGGCCGTGCACAGCGCCGAGGGCGTGACCGGCTACGGCGAGCTGGCGGCACTGGTGGACCGGTGCGCCGCGGTGCTGCGGGCGCTGGGGTTGGCCCCCGGCGAGGTCCTGGCGGTGGAGGTGGACGAGGGCCTGCCGGCGGTGATCGCGCTGGTGGCCGCCCTGCGGGCCGAGGTGCCGTTCGTCTGGTTGAACCCCACCCACCCGCCGGTGCGCCGCGAGCAGGTGGTGGGGGACTGCCGGCCGGCGGCGCTGCTCACCTGGGAAGCCGGGGGACCCGTCGCCCGCCGGCTCGGCGGCCGGCCCGCGGCGGTGCCCGCGGACACCGGCTGCGTGGTCTACACCTCGGGCTCCACCGGCACGCCCAAGGGGATCGTGCAACCCCGCGCCAACCTCGACCAGTTCGCCCGCTGGTTCGCCGCGGAGCTGGCGCTGGCGCCGGGGAGCCGGGTGTTGCAGTGGGCCGTGATGAGCTACGACGCCGCCTACGCCGAGGTGCTCGCGGCGCTGCACGCCGGGGCGACCCTGGTGGTGCCGTCGGCCGGGGAGAAGTCCGACCCGGCCCGGATCGCCGCGCTGGTCGCCGAGCAGCGGGTCAGCCACCTGCTCACCGTGCCCAGCCTGTGCCGGGCGCTGTTCACCGCCCGTGCCGACCGGCCGCTGCCCGAGGTCCGCTCGCTGGGCCTGTTCGGCGAGGTGCTGCCACCCGACCTGCTCACCGCCGCGGCCCGGTACCTGCCCGATGCCGAGGTCCGCAACTTCTACGGGCCCACCGAGTGCACCCTGGCCACCTGGTACCGCGTGCCGGCCGGGTTCACCGGCGAGGTGGTGCCGGTCGGGCGGCCCATCCCCGGCCGCGAGGTCCTGCTGGACGGCACCGGCACCGGCACCGGCACCGGCACCGGCGTCGGTGAGGTCCTGGTCCGCTCCCGGTACCTCGCGCACGGCTACCTGGGGCGGGAGGACGAGACGGCGCAACGCTTCCTGGCCGACCCGGGCGGGGACCCGGCGGTCCGGGTGTACCGCACCGGCGACCTCGGGCGGTACGACGCGGCCGGGGAGCTGGTGTTCGTCGGCCGGCTCGACGACGAGGTGAAGATCCGCGGCGTGCGGGTCCGGCTCGGCGACGTCGAGGCGGCCCTGTCGACCGCGCCGGGCGTCGCCGAGGTGGCGGTGCGGCTGCACGGCGCCGGCCGGGTCGCGCCGGGGATCGCGGCCTACGTCGTCGCGCACCCCGACCGCCGGCCGGAGGTGACCGCGTTGCGCCGCCACGCGGTGCGCGTGCTGCCGCCGGTCATGGTGCCCGCCCACTACGTGCTGCTCGACGACCTGCCCCGCACGTCGACCGGCAAGGTGGACCGGGCGGCGCTCCCCCCGCCCGTGCGGGCGCCCCTCGGCCGCCCGCCCAGCGGTGAGCTGGAGCGGGAGCTGGCCGGCATCTGGCGGGACACCACCGGGTGCGCCGAGATCGGTGTGGACGACGACTTCTTCGGGGTCGGCGGCTACTCCCTGCTCGCCCCGGACGTGGTCGCCCGGGTGCGGACCCGGCTGGGCCTGGCCGTGCCCCGGCGGGCGGTGTTCGACCACTCCCGGTTCGGCGACTTCGCCGCCTACCTCACCACGCTGCGCGTGCCCACGAAGGAGCAACCATGATCGTCCTCGACGGCTACGGCCTCAGCCCGGAACAGCTGTCCGCGATCGCCCTGGACGGCGAGCGGGTGGAGGTGGCGGCGGACAGCGCCGCGGCGCTGCGCGCCACGTTCGAGCGGGTGCAGCGCTGGGGCGAGCAGCGGGTGCCCGTCTACGGGGTCAACACCGGCTTCGGCGAGCTGGCGCACGTGGTGGTCGGTCCGGAGTGGCAGACCGAGCTCCAGGTGAACCTGCTGCGCAACCACGCCACCGGGGTCGGTGCGGTGTTCGACGAGGGGGTGACCCGGGCGATCCTGGCCGCCCGGCTGAACTGCCTGGCCCGCGGCTACTCGGGGGCCAGCCCGGCCGTGGTGCGGATGCTGGTGGAGTTCCTCAACCGCGGGGTGCACCCGCTGATCCCGCAGCAGGGCTCGCTGGGCGCCAGCGGGGACATCTCCCCGCTGTGCCACATGGCGCTGCCGATCATCGGCGAGGGGGAGGTGGTGCACGGCGGCGCGCGGCGGGACAGCGCCGGCGTGCTCGCCGAACTCGGCCTGGAGCCGGTGACCCTGGGCTTCAAGGAGGGGCTGGCGCTGATCAACGGCACCTCGGCGTCCACCGGGGCCGCCGCCGTGGCGCTGGTGCGGGCGGAGGCCCTGCTCCGGCTCGCGGTGTTCCTCTCCGGCCTGTACGTGCAGTGCCTGCGCGGCAGCACCAGGGCGTTCGACGCCCGCGGCCACGAGCTGAAGGGCCACCCCGGCCAGATCGCCGTGGCGGCGTCGCTGCGCGACCTGCTCGAAGGCAGCGACCTGACCCGCGAGCACGTCGAGCTGATGGAGGAGATCAGCTCGCGCACCCGGGACACCGTGGGCGTGGTCGACGCCGGGGTCTACATCCAGTCCGCCTACACGCTGCGCTGCGTGCCCCAGGTGCTCGGCCCGGTCCACGACACCATGCGGTACTGCCGGAGCGTGCTGACCCGCGAGCTGAACTCCTCCAACGACAACCCGCTGATCTTCGACACCGCCGAGGAGTCCTTCCACGGCGGCAACTTCCACGGCCAGTACGTCGGCATGGCCTGCGACTACCTCGGTGTCGCGCTGACCGAGCTGGGCGTGCTCGCCGAGCGGCAGGTCAACCGCCTGGTCGACCCCCACCTCAACGGCGAGCTGACCGACTTCCTCGCCCTCGACGACAGCGGGCTGTCCTCCGGGCTGAGCGGCACCCAGTACCTGGCCACCAGCATCGCCGCCGAGAACCTCGACCTGGCCGCGCCCGCGTCGGTCAAGACGCTGCCCTCCAACGCCGGCAACCAGGACATCGTGAGCATGAGCCTGAACTCGGCGCGCAAGGCGCTGACCCTGTGCGAGAACGTCGGCACCATGCTCGCCGTGCTGGCCGGCTGCCTGTTCCAGGCGAGCCACGTGCTCGGCCCGCAGCGGCTCAGCCCGGCGGCCGCGGCCTGGCACTCGGCGCTGGCCGAGCGCGTGACCGCCTACCGGGACGAGGCGCCGGTCTACCGGATGGTCGACCGGGTCAGGGAGTTCGCGGTGAGCGGGGAAGGCCGGCAGCTCGTCGGGAAGTTCGTGGACCTGACCGCAACCGATCCCGTGGAGACGCCTTGATCGACGCGCTGCTGAACCTGTCCGCGCACTGCCCGGGCACCGTGCTGGACCCGGAGACGGACGAACCGATCACCCTGGACCGGCTCGCCGCCGTGCTGCCGCCCTCCCTCGCCGGGCTGGAGCTGTCCACCGACCCCCTGGTGCCCGTGCCCGAACCGCTGCGGGAGAGGTTCGCGCGCTACCGCCCGACCCCGCTGTTCGAGGCGAGGGCGTTCGCCGAGGCGGTCGGCAACGGCTGCCGGGTGTTCGTCAAGGACGAGGGCGCGACGCCCTCGGGCAACCACAAGGCGAACAGCGCCTGGTGGGTCGCGTACCACTGCGCGCGGGACGGCATCGGGAGGATCACCACCGAGACGACGGGCAACTGGGGGATCGCCCTGGCCCTGGCGGCGGCCGAGTTCGACCTGGAGGTGCTCTGCTTCATCGACGCGGCCAGCCTGCGGGCGCGGCCCGACCGCGCGGAGCTGATGCGGGCCGCCGGCGCCCGGGTGGAGGTGGTCCACCCCGACGACGACGCCCGGTTCGACCCGCTCGTGCTGTCCGCCAACCACGCGGTCGAGCACACCCGGCGGCAGCCGGGTGCCCGCTACGTGTTCGGCAGCGTCTACAACTACTTCATCCTGCCGCAGACGATCGTCGGGTTGGAGGCGCGCGAACAGCTCGGCGACCTGCGGCCGGACGTGGTGGTGGGCAGTTGCGGCGGCGGGGCCAACCTGCTCGGCGTCTCGGGGACCTTCCTCGCCGACCGGCTGGCCGGGGCGGACGGGCCCGAGGTGGTGTGCGCCGAGTCCGAGCTGTGCCCGATCGTCAGCAAGGGCGTGTGGGGCCGGTACTCGATCGACGACCAGGGCTTCTACCCGAAACTGCGCACGTACGGGTTGGAACGGCTGCTCGGCACCGACTACATCGGCGGCCTCGGGTCCACGATCGTGGCGGCCCCGGTCGCCCGCTGCCACGCCGAGGGCCTGATCCGGACCACCACGGTCGGCGTCGACCAGGCGCGGGTCGCCGCCGCGCTGTTCGCCGAGACCGAGGGCCCCCGGGTGGCCCTGGAGACCGGGTACCAGCTGGCCGCGGTGATCGCCGAGGCGCACCGCGCCCCGGACCGGTCGATCCTGGTGAACATCAGCTCGGTCGGGGCGGCCGCCACATTCGCCTGACCGCGTTTCCCCTTCGGGAAAGAATTCGAGTGGGCCCGTCCGCTCCCTCGTCCGGCCGATGGTCGCGTGGTAGCATTCGAACCGAATGCGGAATAACATTTCCGCCAATTCCGGGGACGGTTCGAAGGGATCGACGCCAAGGCGAGCGGGAGGTCGGATGTCCGATGTCGTCTTCGAGCAGCGGTTCGAGCAGTGGCTGCGCCTGACCGGCCTGGACAGGCTCGACCTGGAAGCACTGGCCCGCTACGCCCTGAGATCGTCGAATCGGGGCGCGGAAAAGGCCGAACTGCTCGAAGAGGTCATCCGGTGGTTACAGGGGGAGGACACCGCGGGGGCCGTTCCCCCGTTGCTCCTCGATTTCCTCGACGAGTACACCGCGGCCGCCAGCCGGGCCGCGGACGAACTGCGGCTGGTCACCAACACGCTGATCGCGAGCGCCGAACCGGAGGCGGGAATTCCCCGGCAGCGGGCCCGGCTCACCGACCGCGAGCGCGAGGTGCTGGCCCTCCTCGCGCACGCGCTGTCCAACCGGTTGATCGCGGCCAGGCTGAGCATTTCGGAGAAGACCGTGAAGAACCACATCACCTCCGTGTTCGCCAAGCTCGGCGTGTCCAGCCGCAGCGAGGCCCTGGTCGTCGCGCTCCACGAGGGCCTGCTGAAGAACTGGGTCCCGAACCGGGTGAAGAGCCGGCTGGGCGGTTCCTGACGGGCCGGCGCGCGGGGCCGGGTCACGACGCCACCCCGTGGTGCGCGGGAGGTCGTCGCGCACCACGGGGTGTGGCCCCGACTCCGCGGGTCGGGGGGAACGACGCGCGGACGCTCAGACCGCGGGCGCGGTCTGCCCGAGGTTGCCGTGCGCCGCGATCGAGAGGTCCCGCCCGTCGGCCCAGGTCTTGAGCCGCTCGGCGTAGACCTGCTCGATCATGTCGTGGAAACCCTGGCCGAAGAGCACCCGCAGGGGCGGGTCGTCGGAGTCGACGATCTCCAGCAGGGTCCGGGCCGCGGCGACCGGGTCGCCGGCGGGCTTGCCCCCCACGAGCCCGGCCAGGCGCCGGCGGAGACCGTCGTAGACCGGGTTGGGCTCGGCCAGGTGGCCGTTGTCGAGCGGGTCCGGGTTCTTGCCGCCCCTGGTGGCGAAGCCCGCGGGCTCGACGATGGTCACCTTGACGCCGAAGTCGGCGACCTCGCGGACGAGGGTTTCGTTCAGCGCCTCGACGGCCCACTTGGAGAGGTGGTACGCGCCGCCGAGCGGCATCGCGATCAGCCCGGCGACCGAGGACATCTGGATGACGTGCCCCGCGCCCTGCTCGCGCAGGTGGGGCAGCGCGGCCTGGACGACCCACACCGCGCCGAACAGGTTGGTCTCGAGCTGGTCGCGCAGTTGCCGCTCGGTCAGCTCCTCGATCGCGCCCACCTGGGCGTAGCCGGCGTTGTTCACGATGACGTCGAGCCTGCCGAAGTGCTCCTTGGCCCGCCGCACACCGTCGAAGACGGCGGCCCTGTCGGTCACGTCCAGCGCGAGCGGGAGCACCGCGTCGCCGTGGGCGGCGACCAGTTCACCGAGGCTCGCGGTGTTCCGGGCGGTCGCGGCCACCTTGTCGCCGCGGGACAGGGCGGCCTCGACGAAGCAGCGGCCCAGGCCGCGCGACGAACCGGTGACGAACCAGACCTTGCTCATGTTGTCGTCCGTTCCTTCTTCCTCGACGTGTCGACCACCAGATGCCGGCGAGCCCCGCCCCGTGACAGGTGCGGGGGCGTGACCTGCGTCCCAGCGGGTGGGGCGGGTCTCGCCGCGCCGGTACAGCGTCCGCCGCGGCCGGGCCGTGGATCAACGCCGACCTCGGCAACGACTCTTTAGCCGTGATTGATAATCGGGCGGTGGAGCTGCGCGACATCGAGATCTTCCTGACCTTGGCCGAGGAGCTGCACTTCGGCCGCACCGCCGACCGGCTGCGCCTGACCACGGCCCGGGTCAGCCAGTCCGTCCGGAAGCAGGAACGGCTCATCGGCGCGCCGCTGTTCGACCGCACCACCCGCGTGGTTCGCCTGACGCCCCTCGGTGAGCAGCTCCGCACCGACCTCAAGGCCGCCTACGACCAGGTCCGGACCGCGATCGACGCCGCGAGGAGAACCGCCCGCGACACCCCCGCGACCCTGACCCTCGGCGTGTTCGGGCCCCACGCGTACGAACTCGCCCCGGTCATCGACCGGTTCCGCTCCCGGAACCCGCACTGCGAGCTGCTGTTCCGCGAGGTGCACTTCAGCGACCCGTTCGGCGCGCTGCGGGCCGGTCAGGTCGACCTGCAGACGTGCTGGCTCCCGGTGCGGGAACCGGATCTCACCGTCGGGCCCACCGTGATCACCGACCCGCTCCTGCTGATGGTCTCCACCGGCCACCCCCTGGCCGCGCGGGAGTCGGTGCTCCTGGAAGACCTCGGCGACTGCGTCGTGCCCCGGATGGAGGGCTCCGCCCCCGCCTACTGGGAAGCCGCGGTCCTGCCGTCCCGCACACCGGGCGGGCGCCCGGTACCGCGCGGCCCGGGGGTCGCCACGTTCCAGGAGATCCAGGCGGTCGTCGCGGCCGACCAGGCCGTCTGCGTCGTGTTCGCCGAGGCCAGCCGCTACTACCAGCGACCCGGCATCACCTACCTGCCCATCCGGGACGCCCCGCTGGGCCGGTGGGCCCTCGTCTGGCGCACCGCGACCGCGACACCGCTCGTACAGCGCTTCGCGGACACCGCGCACGAACTCGACCTCGCGGCGGCGCGGTCGTCGTCGACCGCACCCGGCGGGTAGCCGTACCGCGCTGCCGCGATGCGACCGGCACGGCGCGAGTACCCTCTCGCCCCGCTGCCGCGACCGCCCGGATTCGGCAGCGGGGCGCGGAGCGGCGGCGCGGTGGAATCGGGCGGGTCGTCAGGGGGACGGGACGTGATCGAGCGGGCGCTGGTGCGCGTCTTCGGGGACGGCGGACCGGTCGGCGTCGGCTTCCTGGTCTCCGCGGACACCGTGCTGACCTGCGCCCACGTGGTCGGGGACGCCGAGGCCGTCGAGCTGGACTTCCCGGTCCTGGGCGCGACCGCGCGGGCCCGCGTGGCGCACCGCCCCGACGGCGTGGACCTGGTGTGCCTGCGGTTGGAGACCACCCCGCCGGGGGCCGGGCCGGTGCGGGTCGTCGCCGTCGACGACGTCCGCGGCCACCGGGTGCGCACCTTCGGCGTCCCGAACCGGCGGCCGGCGGGGGTGTGGTCGCAGGGCGTGGTGCGCGGGCCGATCGCGGACGGGCGGCTGCACATCGAGGACGACCGCGCCCACGGCCTGCCGATGCTCCGGGGCTTCAGCGGCGGCCCGGTGGTCGACGAGGACCTGAACGCGGTGATCGGCATGGTCGTGGAGGTCGAGGCGCGCCAAGAGCACCGGATCGGCTACGCCCTGTCCGGCGAGGCCCTGCACGACGCGTGGCCCGGCCTGGCCGCGGTCAACGACCAGCCGAACCCGTTCCGCGGCCTGGAGCCGTTCCAGCGCGAGGACGCCGAGTGGTTCTTCGGCCGCGCCGGGCGGACCGACGAGCTGGTCCGCCGGCTCGACCGCGACGGCGTCCTGGTGGTCACCGGCCCGTCCGGCTGCGGCAAGTCGTCGCTGGTGCTGGCCGGGCTGCTGCCCCGGCTCGGCGAGGCGGTCGTGGTCCGCCCGGCCGCCGGCGGTTCGCCGTGGGCGGCGCTGGCCACCGCGCTGGGCGTCGAGGAGGTCGCCCCGGACCGCGTCGGCGAGGTGGTCGACCGCCGCCTCACCCGGTCCGGCCTGCGCCGGCTGACCCTCGTGGTCGACCAGTTCGACGAGGCCCTGGCGCGCCACCCCGACGAGTCGGCCGCCCTGCTCGCCGCCCTGCTGGACACCGCCGAGGCGCACCACCGCACCCCGCGGGTGGACCTGGTGGTCACCACCACCACCGAGCCGCTGGACCGCCTGCTGGCCGACCCGGCGTTCGGCTCGCGGCTGGCCGGCCGCACCGACACCCTCGGCGCGCCGGGCCCGGCGGAGCTGCGGGAGGTGGTCGAGGGGCCGCTGGCCGTGCCCGGGATGCCGGTGCTGGAACCGGGGCTCGCCGACGTGCTGCTGGAGGACCTGGACGGCGAGCGGAACCCGCTGCCGCTGCTGGAGTTCACCCTGACCCTGCTGTGGGAGCGGCAGCACCGCGGCGTGCTGACCCACCGGGCGTACCGGGAGCTGGGCGGCGTCGGCGGCGCGGTGTCCACCTACGCCGAGCAGGTGTGGCGGCGGTTCGACCCCGAGCAGGTCCGCCGGGTGCTGACCCAGCTGGTCAGCCCGCTGGCCAACGGCGGCTTCACCCGCCGCGCCGTGCCGTTGGAGGAGCTGGGGCCGGTCGCGGTCGAGCTGGCCCGCACCCGCCTGGTCACCCTCGGGCCGGCCGCGGTGGAGCTGGCGCACGAGTCGCTGGTGCGGCACTGGGACCGGCTGCGCGGCTGGGTGGAGGCCGACCGCGACTTCCGGCTCTGGCAGGACGAGGTCGACCGCCTGGCCGGCCGCTGGGCGGTCCGCCGGGACCGGGCGCTGCTGCCGCGCGGCCGGGCGGTCCGGCGGGCCGCGGCGCTGCTCGGGGAGCGCGGCGCGGAGCTGACCGACCGGCAGCGCCGGTTCGTCGACGCCGCCGTGCGGGGCCGCAGGCGCCGGGTCGCCGTGCGGGGCGGGGCCGTCGCCCTGGTGGTGGCCCTGGGCGCCTCGCTGGCCTTCGCGGCGACCCGGCTCACGGACGAGCAGGACCTCGCGCGGGCGTCGGGCGCGGCGGCCACCCTGCTCGGCCGGGTGGACCCGTGGCAGCCGGAGACCTGGCTCGACGGCTCCGTCCGGGCCTGGCTGACCGCGGACTCCCCGGGCACCAGGGGCGCGCTGCTCTCGGTGGCCCGGTCCGTGCGGCACGCCGAGGTGCTGGTGCCCGGCACCGCCCTGCCCAGCCCGGCGGGCACCAGGGTCGTCCGGCTGGGCGGGGACCACCGGGTGGCGGAGGTGTGGGACGTGGCCTCGACGCCCGCGGTGAAGGTGCCGGTGACCGGCGGCGGGATCGAACCGCGGTGGCTCGGCGAGGACCGGTTCGCCGAGAGCGGCGAGGGCGCCGTCCGGGTCCGCGACGCCGCCACCGGCGCCGTGCTGCGCACCATCGCGACCGGGGGCGGCGAGGTCGAGGCCGACCCGTCCGGCCGGTGGCTCGCGCTCGCGCCCCACGACCGGTCCGAGGTCCGCCTGGTCGACCTGGGCACCGGCACCGAGACCACGCTCACCGCGCCCGGCACGTTCGCCCAGGGCCTCCCCGCGGTCGACGAGGTGTCCCTCCGGTACGTGCTGCCCACCGGCGAGGTCGTCGTGGAGGGGCGGGGCACGTGGTTCGGCCTGACCGCGGCGGGCACCCGCGAACTGCCCGCGGCCCGGTACGACCAGACCACCGCCGACGAGCCGCTGGAGTTCCGGTGCGACGGCGGCACGCTGGTCTCGCGCGGCGCGATCACCGGGACCGAGCGGGCGCGGCTCACCCCGGAGGGCCTGTTCTGCGCGCACGACGAGGACGTGCCCAGGTTCAGCGGCGACGGCCGGGCGTGGGCGGTCACCGAGGTCGGCGGCAGCGAGCTCGTGCAGGCGCTGTGGGTGGGCCGGACCGACGCGCCCGGCGACCGGCTGGTCACGTGGGTGCCGTCCGGCACCGAGGTCGCGGCGGTCGAGCAGGAGAGCTCCGGCGCGTTCCGGGTGCTGCTGGGGCAGCGGGGTGCGGTCCTGGTGGTGCGCGTACCGCCGCCGGACGCGCTGGACCGGGCGCTGGTCGAGGCGCGCGGCGCCGAGGTCACCCCCGACGGCGGGCACGTCCTGCTGTTCCGGGCGGACGGCGCGGTCGAGACCTGGCGGACCGCGACCAGGTCGCGGGTCGCCGGGGTGGTCACCGCCCCGCCGCACGAGGACAACGGCCTGCCCGACGCCCACGCCGTGTCACCCGACTCCCGGACCCTGGCCACCCGGACCCCCGACGACCGCGTCCGGCTGTGGAACCTGCCCGACCTGGCGCCGCTCGGCGAGCTGTCCGCGCCCGGCCCGGAACCGACCCCACCGGACGGGGAACCCGCGCTGCCGTCGTTCCTGGACGACGACCGCCTGCTGGTGCGGCGCGTGAACGACCTGAGCGTGTGGTCCGCCAGGTCCGGCGAACGCCTCGGCGCCACGGTCGCGCTGCCGCCCGGAACCGCCCAACCGCGGGTGGCCGCGGACGGCGGCGAACTGGTCGTGGTGGGCGGCGACGGCTTCACCCGCCGCTACGCCCTCGCCGACGGGCACGAGGTCGCGGGCTCCCGCTTCCGCCACGGCGAGGCCGATCCGCCGGGCGGCCCGATCGCCGTGCGCGACGGGCGGGTCGCCGTCGCCCGCGCCGGCGCGGTCGAGGTGTTCGACCTGGGCACCGGCGAGCCGCTGGACCGCCTGGACACCCCTCCCGGGGCGGTGGTGGGCGCGCTGCGGTTCCGCGACGACCCCGACGAGCTGGAGGTCACCCTCGTCGAACAGGGCAGCGGTGCCGAGCAGGTGGAGCTGTGGACGCGCAACGTGCTGTGGGGCCTGCCCGCGCTGCTCGGCCGCGACGACACGCGCCTGGAGGACGTGCCCGCCCGCGCCTGGCGGGTCAACGTGGACGGCCAGGTCGACGGCCTGGAGCCCGGTGACCCGCGGGCGTGGTCGGAGGCGGTGTGCGGGCTGGCGCGGCGCAGCGGGTTGGCCGAGGGGCCCGACGACCTGCCCGAGGGGGCGTTCGCGGGCGAGGTCTGCTGACCGCGGTGCCGCCGTGCGGGCCCCGGCCGGGGCGGAACCCCGGCCGGGGCACCCGCTCAGCCCGTTCGGCGCGCGGTCAGCAGCAGCCTGCCGGCACCGACCCCGTAGGGTTCGCCACCCGGGCCGCCGAACAGCTCGACATCGGTGAACCCGTTGCCGGACAACAGGTCGACGACCTGCGCCACCGTGTACACGTGGTGGATCGCGGTCACGTCGAGTTCTTCCCCGCCACGGGTGAACCGGTAGCGGCTGAGCACCCGGCTCCCGGGAACGTCGTACTCGCCGGTGGCGAGCACGGTGATGTCCCCGGTCGTCATGGTCCGCGGCTCGGCCCGGTAACCGGGCAGGATCGACTCGGCCGCCGAGGCGAAGTCGACGACCAGCCCGCCGCCGGGCCGGACGGCCCCGCCCAGCGCGGCGGCGAACTCCCGCAGGCCGTCGAGCTCCAGGTAGCCGAAGCTGTTGCCCAGGCACACCGCGGCGTCGAACCCGCCGTGCCGCGGGATCTCCCGCATGTCGGCGTGGACGAACTCGACGTCGAGCCCGGCGGCGGCGCGCCGGGCGTGCCCGATCGCCTCGGCGGACAGGTCGACCCCGGTCACCCGGTGCCCGCGCCGGGCGAGCTCCAGGCTGTGGCGCCCGCTGCCGCACGGCACGTCCAGGACCGCCGAGCGCGGCGCGAGACCGAGGCGCTGCTCGACGAAGTCGATCTCCTCGACGGTGACCTCCGGCGGCACGGCGCGCCGCCAGAACTCGTTGGGCAGTTCGGTGAAGAAATCCACGTACCAGGTGGGGGGAGGAATTGCGGACACGGGAAAGCTCCTTGCGGTGCATCGGCTTGTCGAGGGCGATGTCACCGGGCGGCCCGGACCGTCACACGGCTCCGGTGGGCAGGCCCGGTGTGAGGCTCCGGGCAGCCATGGCTTCCTCCACGATCAGCGGTTGGCCAGACGTTAGCAGCACCCCGCCCGATCGGCGAGCGAGTTGTCAACGGTCTCGAACCTCACCCCGACCACCACCCTCGCGGCCACCCCTCGGCCCGCGCGACCACCGCCGGCACGGCGGCTCGTTCCCCGGCCCCGGGCAACGGCAGATCAAGCGGAGTTCAGCAGGACTTCCGCCCAACCTCGGAACTCCCGTGGGGGCCCGATCCCGCGACGCACCGACCCGGTGCGGCACCCGCGGGCGCCGCACCGGGTCGGCGGGCTCAGTGCGTGACCTGCCAGTGGCTGTTCGCCGTCTGGAGCGTGAAGGACAGGCCGTAGCAGCCGAAATCGGTGCTGTTCACGCTGCCCGGCGGCGTGACGTTCGAGTTGCCCGGGGTCAGCGCGGTCCAGGTGCTGCCGAGCTTGATCTTGAGGTTCGCGGCGTGGTATTGGGTGCCGTAGGTCTCGGTGCAGTAGTAGCCCTCGCCGGTGGCGGGGTTGTACTCGGTGTAGACCTCGAACATGCTCCAGCCGCCGTGCGTCTCGCTGAGCTTGGCGGTGTCGGCGCTGGTGAACAGCGCGTCCCAGCTGGAGGTCGTGTAGTTGTAGAGGTAGGCGGTCCAGGAGTTGGTGACCGCGTTGGTCTGCACGTCCAGCACCTCGTAGGCGGGCAGTCCCTGGTACGGCGCGGTGTAGGTGCTCAGGAAGGTGGAGTCGATCCAGGCCACGGCGGCGAAGCCGGGCGAGGCCGCGCACCAGTCCCACGCGCCCACGCCGTTGCCGCCCTGCCAGTAGAACGTGGTGACCTCGATGCAGGTCTTGCCGCTGGGCACGAGGGTCGGGGCGTACACCACGTCGGGGTTGCCCGACGGGATGCTGATGCCGGGGTTGACCGTGTGCGTGGCCTGGGCCCCGATGGACGAGACGGTCGGGAACGCGCCCCAGACGACGTGCAGGGACCCGCTCCACGGCACGATGGTCGTGGCGCCGGACGTCCTGGCGGCGTCGGCCCGGTCGGCGGAGAAGGACTCCCCGCGCCTGAGGACCCCGGCGCTGACCTGCGGACCGGCCGCGGCCCTCGCCGCGTCACCGCGCACCGCGGGCACGAGCTTGCCGCTGACGGGCGAATCGGGTGTCGGCGTGGCCACCTTGACCGGTTCGTCCGGTGTGGCGGCCGAGGAGAGGGCGTTCGGGGCGAGGAGCACGCCCCCGGCGAGCAGGGCGACGGCGAGCAGGCGCGCGGGTGACCGGCGCGATGACTTCGATAACGGCATTGCCTTCGTTTTCCTCTCGGTGGAAGAACCGGCTCACCGCAGACGAAGAAGGACGCAGCTGACACGTCTGAGTGTCCCCCCAGGACACTGCGGTACCCGAAGCCTGCCCGGGGACGCGGAGATCGGCCAGGGGAAATCGGCCGCTCGGCCGGCGCTCCTGCGGCACCCCGCACCGGGTTTCGCGCGGCGGTCAACCGATCCTGCTCACCACGAAGCTCACGTCCACCACGCCGCAGGTCCCGTGGCGCCGGAAGCGACACCACGGGACCTGCGGTGGGTCAGCCGCCGATGGCGAGGGCGAAGACGTGCATCGCCACGCTGCCGCTCACCGCCTTCTCGCTGATGTCCGGCAGCGTCACGTACCGCACGGTCTTGCCCGCCTGGAGCGGCACCGCCGCGTAGTACAGGCTCACCCGCTGGTCCTGCCGCCCGGACGCCTTGTTGATGTAGGGCACGCTGGTGAGGACGTCACCGCCGTTCGCCACGTTGGTCCACCAGTCGGCGAAGGTGACGGTGCCCGTCCCGGTGGTGCCGTCGGTGTAGGTGACCGTCACCGTGCCGGAGGGCGCCCCGTAGTCGCCCGCGCCGATCAGGCCCAGCGTGGTGCCCGAGCCGGTGATCGCGATGGTCTGCCCGCCGGCCACCACGTTGTCCGGGGTGCCCGGCGCCGCGTCCGGCCAGGTGAAGTTCAGCCCGTTGTGGGTGAACGCGGCGCCGGGGGTGAGGCTGGGCGTGGCGGCGGCCAGCGCCTGCGCGGAGAAGCTGGAGCCGTCACCGTCGAAGTCGCCCGCGGCGGTGTTGCCGTCGTCGGTGACGGCCACGTTGTTGAACGCCGCCGCCAGCGATGGGTACGGCGGGTGCGGCAGCACCAGCGTGGTCGCGTCCGAGGAGCTGCCCGGCCCGTTGGCGGAGGTGAAGCGGACCAGCGCCGAGAGGCCGAACCTGCCGGGCCGCGCGGTGTCGGGGACGTCCACCCGCCAGGTCGTCCGCACCGTCCGGCCCGCCGCCACCCTGGCGAACGTCGACGGCGAGGTCGCGCGCACCGTCCAGCCGTCCGGTGCCTCCAGGCTCATCGAGACGTGCCGCAGCCCCGATCCGCCCGCCGGGTTGGGCAGGGTGGTGGTCGCGGTGAACGTCGAGCCCGGTTGGATGGTCGTCGGCGCGTCGAGCGTGAACGGCTGCTTGACCACGATCGGCGTGGTGCCGGTGACCCCGTCGACGGTGACGCTGACGGTCGCCGCTCCGGGCGCGACCGCGGTCACCGTGCCGCGGTCGTCGACCCTGGCCACGTCCGGGTCGCTGCTGCGGTAGCGGACGCGGGCGTGCCGGAGGTCGACGAACGACTGGTCGTTGTTGACCGCCTCGACGACGTGGTCGGCGGGCGCGTGCCGGTCCGCCTGCGCGGTGACGTCGGCGATCCACGGGTTCCTGCCGGTCAGGTCGAAGCGCTCGCCCGGGCTGAACACGACGTGGTCGGGCTGGACCGTGACGTGCCGGACCCTGGGCGTGATCGAGCCCGTCACGACCACGTCCGCGGAGCCCTCCAGGTGGCCGGAGTCGGGGCCCACGCCGAACGCGTACCGCCCGTTGTGGACGACCTGCCGCAGGCGCTGCTGGTCCCACGTCGCGAGGTCGGCCACGCGCACCGGCATCGTGAGGTGCCGGGTCTCGCCGGGGCGCAGCACCGGGGTCTTCCGGAAGCCGGCGAGCCGCTGACGGGGCAGCTCCACCCCCGCGACGGTGAACGGGGTGGCCACGTACAGCTGGGCCACGGCCGCACCCGGTACCGCGCCGGTGTTGGTGACGTCGACCCCCACGACGACGCTCCCGTCGGCGGTGACGGCGGCCGAGTCGGTGGTGACGTGCGAGTACCGGAACGTGGTGTAGCTCAGCCCGTGCCCGAACGGGTAGCTGGGCGTGCCGGTGAAGTACTGGTAGGTGCGGCCGAGGCCGCCGGTCTGCGACGGGGTCAGCCCGTAGTTCTTCAGGTCCGGCAGCTGCGCGTCGTCCCGGTACCAGGTGAAGTTCAGGTGCCCGCTCGGGTTGTGCTCCCCGAACAGCACGTTGGCCAGCGCGGTGCCCTGGCCCTGGCCGTTGTAGCCGCTGAACACGACGGCGGGGAAGGCGTCCCGCACGTCGTCGAGCCGCACCGGGCCGCCCGCCTGCACGGCCAGCGCCATCCGCTGGTTGCCGACCGCCCGGACCTGCTCGATCAGCGAGCCGTAGTTGCCCGGCATGGCCAGGGTGGCGCGGTCGCGCCCCTCGCCCGCGACCCGCTCGTCGGTCCCGACGAACACGACGACCAGGTCGGCGGTCCGGATCGCGGCCAGGGTGTCCGCGGCGCAGGCGGCGGCGGTCGTCGCCCTGGTGGACGTGCCGCAGGCGTCGAAGACCACCGAGGCGCCCGGGTTGGCCGCCCGCACCGCCGAGGTGATCCCCTGCACCGCGTTGACCCGGAACGTCGGATCACCCGAGTAGCCGCCCAGGGTCACCTTGTTCGCCAGGTCGCCGACCACGACCACGTGGCCGAGCTTCGCCGGGTCGGCGGGCAGCAGCGGGTCGGCCGTGCCCGGCACCGGGTCGTTCTCCAGCAGCACCAGCGAGTTCGTCGCGACCTCCTCGGCCAGGTCGCGGTGCGCGGGGCTCTCGATCCGGTCCTTGGTGATCCGGGTGTAGGGCACCCGGTCCCGCGGGTCGAACTCACCGGTGCGCATCCGCAGCGTGAACACGTGGGTCAGCGCGTCGTCGACGACCCCCTCGTCGAGCACGCCCGCGGCGATCGCCTCCCGGATGTTGCGCGGGGTGGCCTCGGCGCCGGTGCAGTTGAGCTGCGTGCCCGCGCGCAGGGCGTACGCCTGGCCGCCCGCCGCGCCCGACACCTGCCCGCCGGTCGCGGTGTTCGTCCACACCGTGGCGCCGGCGGCCGTGGCGGTGGTCCAGCCCGGCGGCGCCCAGTTGTGGCCGCCCGGCGAGTAGATGTCGCCCACCGCGCCGCAGTCCGAGGTGGTGTAGCCGTCGAACCCGTAGGTGCGCTGCGCGAGTGCGTTGGCGGTGTAGGTGTCGGCCGGGGCCGGTGTCCCGTTGATCGCGTTGTAGGACGTCATGAGGCCGGAGACGCGCGCCTTCTCGACCAGGCTGCGGAACTGCGGGGTGTAGTAGTCGCGGATGTTGGCGTCGGTGGTGTCCGAGCTGTCCGCGTGCCGGTTGTCCTCCACGTCGTTGAGCGCGTAGTGCTTGGCCGTGGCCGCGACCTTCAGGTAGCGCGACGTGGGCTGCCCGTTGCGGGTCTGGCCCTGGTAGCCGTTGACGAACGCCCCGGCCATCCGCGCGACCAGGAGGGGGTCCTCGCCGAACGCCTCGTCGGTGCGCCCCCACCGGGGGTCGCGGTCCATGTTGACCGTGGGCGCCCAGTAGGTCAGCGAGCCGTAGTTGTCCGGGGACGGGCCGAGGTTGTTCTGGGCGACGCCCCACAGCGACGGGTCCAGCACCGCCCGCGCCTCGTCGGAGATGGCCGTGGTCTCCCGGTAGACCAGCTCCGGGTCCCAGGACATGGCGGCGGCGAAGTTGGTCGGGAAGCTGGTGGCGTGCACGCCGCCGCCGACGCTGCCGTGGTCGGTGTTGGCGCCGAGGGTGTTGAGGCCGTGCTGGCCCTCGCTCCAGTAGGTGTACTGCTGCACGCCCAGCCGGGGGATCGCGGGCGCGCTGCTGGTGCGCAGCTGCGGGACCTTCTCGTCCAGGCTCATCCGGGACACCAGGTCGGCGGCGCGTTCGGCGAAGGTGTGGTGGGTGTCCAGGTAGATCGGTGGGACCGCGGCCGGCGGTCTCGCGGTGTCGGCCACGGCCGCCGGGACGGTCGCCGCGGCGAGCAGCACGGCGGCCGCGGCCACGCCGACCCGTCGTCGACCGGGATGGGCTGAAGACATGACTACCTCCGGGATCGGGCACGGGTGCCGCGGGCATCACGGGAGTTGTCGCCACGCGGACGTCGTCGGCGGTGTGGCGCAGAACACACGTTTCGCCGTGTTCAGGCGGAAGTCAACGCCACATCGGCGCAACCGGACGCGTCCCGGTGCCGAAGTCGGCGTAACCGGAAGGGGCCCCGGTTATCGTGTCGGGATGCCGCCCACCTCGCCGGCCGACGTCGACGTGCCCATCACCCTGCGCAACCTCGGCCGGGTGCGGGTGCTGGGGGCCCTGGTCCGGGCGCACCGCCTGTCCCGCACCGACCTGGTCCGCCGCACCGGGCTGGCCCGGGCCACCGTGGGATCGGTGACCGCGGACCTGATCAGGTCCGGCATCGTCACCGACGAGGGCGCGATCCCCGGGGGCAACCCGGGCACCGGGCGCCCCCCGCGCGCGCTGGCGCTCAACCCGGCCTCGGCCTACGCGGTCGGCGTGGACATCGGCCACGACCACATCCGCGTCATGCTGTGCGACCTCGTCGGCGCACCGGTCCGGGACCACGTGCTGCCGCGCGCGGTGGACCACGACGCGGCCGCGGTGCTGACCCGCACGGCCGAGCTGGTCGACCAGGTCCGGCGGGAGGCCGGCGTGCCCGCGGACCGCGTCCTCGGCGTCGGCGTCGGGATCGCGTGCCCGGTCGACCGGGACGGCGCGCTGCGCGCCGAGGGCATCATGCCGGGCTGGGTGGGCGTGCGGCCCGCCGAGGAGCTGCACGGGCGCACCGGCTTCCCGGTGTCCCTGGTCAACGACGCGAACGCGGGCGTGCTCGCCGAACACCGCTACGGGGCGGCCCGCGAGTCCGGCGACGTGGTCTACCTCAGGCTGTCGACGGGCATCGGCGCCGGCCTGCTCTGCGCGGGCCGGCTCCTGCTGGGGTCCGGCGGCCTGGCGGGGGAGCTGGGCCACCTGTCCGTCGAGCCGCACGGCCTGATCTGCCGGTGCGGCAACCGGGGCTGCCTGGAGACCGTCGCCAACCCCACCGCGATCACCCGCCTGCTGACGGCCGTCGCGGGTGCCGCCGTGTCGACGGCGGACCTGGTCGACCTCGTGCGGGCGGGCGACCGGGGCGCGATCCGGGCGGTGGCGGACGCGGGGGAGGCCGTGGGGCGCGCGCTGGCCCAGGCCGTCACCATGTTCAACCCGGAACTGGTCGTCATCGGCGGCGAACTGGTCGCCACCGGCGAGGTCCTGCTGGAGTCGGTCCGCAACGCCGTCCGGCGCAACGCGATGGGCTCGCACACCCAGCGGCTGCGGGTGGTGCCCGGCGCCCTCGGCGACAGCGCCGGCGCCCGGGGCGCGGCGGCCCTGGTGCTGAACGACGCCCCGGAACGGCTGGCCGCGCTGCTCGCGGGCTGACCGCGGGTCGGCGACCCGGCCCCGGTGCGGGCGCGCTCGGTCCCGCCGTCCGTCCGGCGGGTGGCCACCGGCCCCGCCGGTCGAGCGGCGGGGCCGGTCCTGGCGACGGGGTGTCAGCCGGTGAACTGGACGGTGCGCTCGATCATGTCGCGGTTGCGGCCGGTGGTGGAGGGCCACTGCTCGTAGACCAGCGTGGCCTGCTGCCCGGTCTCGCTGCTGGAGGCGCCGATGAGCTGCGGGTAGCCGACGGTCTTGCCCGCGTCGGCGGTGAGCAGCGTGGTGGCCGGGCCCCAGGTGATGCCGTCGGTGCTGGTCTTCGCGTACACGTGGGTGTCGTCGCCCCAGTTCTGGTAGAGCAGGACGAACCGGTCGAGGTGGGTGTTCCAGGTGAGGTCACTGCCGGAGATGTCGGAGCCCAGGGTGGACAGGGGCTTGAGCTTCCCGGCGTCGGTGGCGGTGGGCATGGGCACGGTGAAGGCGCTGCCGTCCCAGCCCTTCCAGGTACCGGGCGCGGCACCGGGGTCGGTCGAGGCGTAGGCGACGCCGTGCCCGATGCCCAACCACCGCTTGCCGACCGGGTCGTAGACCACCGAGTTGATCTCGTAGCCGCCGTTCTGGGCCTTCTGGGGCTGGGGCGTGCCGATGATCTGCCCCTTCTTGGTCCAGGTGACGCCGTCGTCGGTCGAGACCGCCAGGCCGGTGGAGTTGTACTCGTAGCCGGTCACGCCGTCGGCGAAGACGTGGTCCTCGGCGTGGTAGAAGCCGTAGATGGCCCCCGACGGGTCCCCGGGGTCGCGCACCGCCTGGAACAGCCACGCGCCGTTGCCGTCGAAGCTCCCCCGGGGTCCGGCGCCGAGCACGGCGGTCGTCGGGTCGACCGGGCTCATCGTGTCGAGCGTCTGCCCGGTGCTGCGGTAGTCCACGCCGTCGACCCAGAACGCGAGGTTCGCCGTGCCCGCGGCGTCGGGCAGGTACGGGAAGGTCGAGTCGTTGGCGTACCACCGCACCTGGCTGTCGGGGATCGGAACGACCTGCGGGGCGCCGAGCGCGGTGGTGGTCGCGGCGCTCGCCGGCGCGGCGGCGGAGGCGAGCAGGATCGCGGTCACGGCCAGCACGGGGGCGGTCCACCGGGTCCGGGGGTTCATGCGCATGGGGGTTCACTCCTGGTCGGTCGTATTCGTTGCTTGTTTCTGGCGGACGAACGATAAGACCGGCGGGGTTGGGCGTGAATATAATCCATTCGAGTGAACGGAGGGGGAACTTTTGTTTTCTTGTGACTCTGACCTGCGCTGATGGCGTCAACTACGGCTTTTTGTGTCTCCGCTCACGGTGGCTCCGGTCACTTATTCAATTCTTAAGTCCTCATCAGGAATCTCTGTGGTGGAATTCTCGGGGGCCGGGCGGCCGGATCGCGCCGAAAACCTGTTGCCCGGCGGTCGCGGGCTGGGCATCATGGTCGACGTGCAGCAGTGACCAGTGACGCCCGGAGAGGCCGACGGCGGGTTCGAGTTCCTCCCCGCCGCCCTCCGCCGTGCCGTTCGAAGCCCGCACCGCGGAATCGGTGCGGGCCGCACACCACTGGTCCCGAGGCGGTGCACCACGCCTCCCGCACGAGCACTGGAGTCCACCGAAACCATGAGCGACCTCCGCCGTACCGCCCTGCCCGCCGACCGCCCGGGGTCCGGCACCGTCCGTGAAGCGCTCTGGGTGGTCGACGACCTCGGCCTGCCCGCCGTCCGCGCACCGGAGGCGCCCACCCGCGAACGCATCCACGTGCCACTGGCCGGACGCGACCGGCGGCGGGTGTTCGAGGGCGAGGAGCACGTCCACGGCCCGTCGTCCGGCCGCGGGCGCCACGGCGCCCGGCAGGGCCGCGTGCGAGCCCGGCGGGAGCGGCACCTGGGCACCGGGGCCCGGTACGCCGCGCTCCGCGCCCGACTCCGGGGCCGGGGTCGCCGCCGACTGTGAACGGCCGTCACCGGTGCCCGCGTGCGCGACGCCACCTCGCTCGACAGTCGTAAGACATAATCATTGACGGTCGTTGTCGCAGGAGCACATCATGGGTCTGCTCGTGACGCCGACCTTCGAGCGAGACTGGAGACCCCGATGTCCGCAGTGCGCAACCTCGGCGCCGTGCTGGCAGCCGCGTCGGTGCTGGTGGCCGGTGCCCCCGCCGCGGTTGCCGCACCACCGGACGCGGTGCCGTGCCTCGAAACGGCGGCCTGCGTGTCGGGGCAGCTCCCCGACGGCACCCCGTACCAGTTCGCCAAGCCGCGCCGGTGGAACGGCGTGGTGCTGGTCGACCTGGACTTCGCCGACGGCGGCCTGACCACGCCGCTGACCGGGGAGCTGGTCCGGCGCGGCTACGCCGTGGGCGGCACGACCAGGGCCGTCACCGGGTGGCGCATCGCCCGGGCGATCGACAACCAGGCCGCCGCGCTCGGGCGTTTCGAGGCGGCGTTCGGGCCCGCGCGGTGGGCGGTCGCCGAAGGCCGCTCGATGGGCGGGTTCGTGGCCGCGGGTGCCGCGCAGGTCCACCCCGGCCTGTTCGACGCCGCCGTGCCGTTCTGCGGCGGGCTCGGTGGTTCGGTCGGGCAGTGGAACCAGAAGCTCGACACCGTGTTCGCGCTGAAAACGCTGCTGTTCCCCGACGACGCCCTGCCCGTGACCGGCATCCCCGCCGACGTCGCCGGTGCGCGGCAGCAGTGGATCTCGGCCCTCGCCGGGGCGCAGTCCACGGCGGAGGGGCGGGCGCGCATCGCGCTCGCGTCCGCCATCGGCCAACTCCCGGGCTGGGGGCTCGCGGCGGACGGCACCACGCCGCCGGTGCCGGCGTGGTGGGACGCGGAGGGCATCGAGAACGGCATGTACCAGGCGTTGGCGGGTGGTCCGCTGCCCTACATCGGGCAGGCCATGAGCAGCAGGCGCGCCATCGAACAGCTGGCGGGCGGGAACCCCTCCTGGAACACGGGGGTCGACTACGGCCGGCAACTCGCGCTGGCCGAGCCCGGCCAACAGCTGGCCGTCGCGCGGCTGTACGCCGAAGCCGGGCTGGACCTGCGCGCCGACCTCGGGCGGTTGGCCGCGGCTCCCCGCGTCGCCGCCGACCCCGCCGCGGTGTCGTACCTGTCCGCGGGCATCGTGTTCACGGGTGACGTGCGCGTACCGGTCCTCACCGTCAACGGGCTCGGTGACCAGATCTCGACCGTGGCGCAGCAGCAGTCCTACGAGGCGCTGGCCCGCCGCGAGGGCAACGGCCGGCTCGTGCGCCAGGCGTACGTGCGGACGGCCGGGCACTGCACGTTCACCGTCGGCGAGCAGGTCGCCGCGATCGACCGGGTGTGGCACCGGTTGCGGACGGGCGACTGGCCCGACCTCTCGCCCCGCGCCATGAACGGGCTCGCGGGCGACGGCCGGTACGTCGACTACGCCCCACCCGTGTTCAACCGGCCGTTCGCGGGCTGACGAACCCTGGGCCGACCACGTCGGCGGTGCGGTCGGCCTTGACACGGCTCGGCGCCAACGTTAGACACTATTTCTTACGACCGCACAGTAGATGCGGTTATATCGATGACGGGAGCACCGATG
This sequence comes from Saccharothrix syringae, assembly GCF_009498035.1. Lineage (NCBI taxonomy): Bacteria > Bacillati > Actinomycetota > Actinomycetes > Pseudonocardiales > Pseudonocardiaceae > Saccharothrix > Saccharothrix syringae. Next base: position 6,735,884 of record NZ_CP034550.1, on the reverse strand, counting down.
CTCAAGTCTCGTAGACCCCTCCTCCCCGTGCTGGCCGCGGTGCTCGTCGCCGCGTCGGGTTGTGGCGGCGCCCCGGACGGCGCCCGGAGCCCCGCCGGGGGCGCGAGCGGCGACCGCCACGAGCAGCTTCCCCAGCGGTTCAAGGAGTCCGGGGTGATCCGCTTCGCCGGCGACTCGCACCCGCCGTACCGGGTCGTCGGTGCGGACGGCACCACGGTCACCGGCCTCGACCGCGACCTGCAGCAGGCCCTCGGCGAGGTGCTGGGCGTCCGGACGGAGACCGTCGTCGTGCCGGGGCTGCCCGCGGCGCTGTCCGGCATGCTGTCGGGCCGCTACGACGCGTTCAACGGCCCGGTGAAGGACACCGCGGAGCGGGAAGAGCAGTTCGACGCCATCGTCTGGATGGTCACCAGGACCGCCTACCTCGTCCCGAAGTCCGGCCCCGGCGGCGTCAAGGCCAGCGACGAGCTGTGCGGCAAGCGGGTCGCGGCCGTGTCCGGCAGCATCGTCGAGGACCAGATCGCCAGGCTGACCGACTGGTGCGCGAAGGCGGGCAAGCCGGCCGTGGAGTTCATCGGGCTGGCCGACACGAACGGCACGATCCTGGCCGCGCGGTCCGGCCGGGCCGACGCCGCGGGCATGACCGAGAGCGCCGCGATCGACGCGCTGGCCGCCGCGAAGGACGACTTCACCTACGTGACGCAGACCGACGAGCAGGGTGCCGGCGTCGACGAGCTGGCCATGCTGGTGCCGAAGTCGAGCGGCCTCGGACCGGTCGTGCACGAGGCGTTCCAGGAGGTCTTCGCCAACGGCGAGTACGACCGGATCATGGAGCGGTACGGCCTGCAGAACGCGAAGGTGGACAAACCCGGGCTCAACACGGCGGCCGGCCGGTGACCGCCACCGCCACCACGCCCCGCGGCGCCCCGGACGTCGACGTCGCCACCGCGCGCCACCGCCCGCGGCCGCTGCGCTGGCTGCTCGGCGCGGTCCTCGCCGTCCTCGCGGCGCAGGCCGCCTGGTTCGTCACGCACAACGACCGGTTCGGGTGGCCGGTCGTGGCCGACCACCTGTTCGACCGGAACGTGCTGGCGGGCCTGGGGACCTCGGTGCTCCTCACGGTGGTCACCATGGTCGCCGGTTCGGCGCTCGGGGTGCTGCTCGCCCTCGGCCGGCTGGCCGACTTCGGCCCGGTGCGGTGGGCGTGCACCCTCTACACCGGACTGTTCCGCGGCATCCCGCCGCTGGTGCAGCTGCTGTTCTGGTTCAACCTGGCCTACCTGCTGCCGCGCCTGTCGATCGGCGTGCCGTTCGGGCCGACGTTCCAGTCGTGGTCGACGAACGACCTGATCACGCCGCTGACCGCCGCGTTGATCGGGCTGACCCTGCACGAGGCCGCGTACATGGGGGAGGTCGTCCGCGCGGGCATCCTCTCGGTGGACCCCGGTCAGCGGGACGCGGCGATGGCCATGGGCTTCACCGGCGGGCAGACCTTCCTCCGCGTGGTCCTGCCCCAGGCGATGCGCGTGATCATCCCGCCGAGCGGCAGCCAGTTCATCTCGCTGCTGAAGGGGACGTCGCTGGTGAGCGTCATCGCCATGACCGACCTGCTGCACGCGGTGCAGACCGTCTACAACCGGACCTACGAGATCGTCCCGATGCTGATCGTGGCCTGCTCCTGGTACCTGGTCGTGGTCACCGCGCTCTCGTTGCTGCAGCAGCGCCTCGAACGCCGGTTCGGCAGGGGGCGGCGGGAGTGGTCGGCATGAGCGCGGTCACCGGCGGTCCGGTGCTGAGCGTCAGGAACATCCGGCGCAGCTTCGGCGCGCACGCGGCGCTCGACGGGGTCAGCCTGGACGTGGCGCAGGGCGAGGTGGTCGCCGTCATCGGGCCGTCCGGCTCCGGCAAGTCCACCCTCGTGCGGTGCGTGCACCAGTTGGAGCCGATCGACAGCGGGGCCATGTACCTGGACGGCGACCTGCTGGGCTACGAACGCGCCGGTGGCCGGCTGCGCCCCCTCCCGCCGCGCCGGGTGGCGGAGCAACGACGCCGGATGGGCATGGTCTTCCAGCAGTTCCAGCTCTTCCCGCACTGGACCGTGGCGCGCAACGTCACCGAGGCGCAGGTGCGGGTGCACGGCCGCAGCCGGGAGCAGGCGCGGGAACGGACCATGGAGCTGCTGGGCAGGGTCGGGCTGGCCGAGAAGGCCGAGGCGCACCCGGGGCAGCTCTCCGGGGGGCAGCAGCAGCGGGTGGCGATCGCCAGGGCGCTGGCGACCCGGCCGCGCATCATGCTGCTCGACGAACCGACCAGCGCGCTCGACCCCGAGCTGGTCGACGAGGTGCTGGCCGTGATCGGGGACCTGGCGGCCGCCGGGCTCACGATGGTCATCGTCACGCACGAGATCGCCTTCGCGCTGGAGGTGGCCGACCGCTTCGTGTTCATGGACCGCGGCCGGGTCGTCGACCAGGGCCCGGTCGCCGGCGTGCTCGGCGAGGGCACGTCGGACCGGTTGCGCGCGTTCCTGTCCCGCTACACCCAGCAGCGCGCCACCGCGCGGGAAGGGGGGACCGGTGCCTGACCCGGTGACCCTGCTGTCCGTCGGGGACCTCGTGCTCGACGAGCCGGACCCGGCGTGGTTCCTCGTCCCCGCCCGCCCGGCGCTCGCGCGCGGCGACCTGGTGATCGGTCACGTCGAGGTCCCGCACAGCACGACGGACGCGCAGGTGAGCACGGACGTCCCGGCGCCACCCGCGGACCCGGCCGCGCTGGCGGCGCTGGCCGACGCCGGCTTCCACGTGGTGACCCTCGCGGGCAACCACGTCTACGACGCGGGCCCGGTCGGCGTGGCCGACACGATCGCCCACGCGCGTGCGGCCGGGCTCGCGACGGCGGGCGCGGGACCGGACCTCGACGCGGCCAGGCAACCGGCCGTGCTCGACCGCGGCGGGCTGCGGATCGGGGTGCTCAGCTACAACCTCGTCGGGCCCCGCGAGTCGTGGGCCACCTCCCGCAAGGCCGGCTGCGCCTACGTCCGGGTGCTCACGCACTACGAGCTGGACCACGCCAGTCCGGGCGGTCCGCCCAGCGTCTACACCTTCGCCGAACCGGCGAGCCTGTCCGCCATGACCCGCGACATCCGCGCGCTCGCGTCCCGGGTGGACGTGGTCACCGTGTCCCTGCACAAGGGGGTGGGGCACACGCCGGCCGTGCTGGCGATGTACGAGCAGCCGGTCGCGCGGGCGGCCGTCGACGCGGGGGCGCACGCCGTGTTCGGCCACCACGCGCACATCATGCGCGGCATCGAGGTCTACCGCGGGCGCCCGATCTTCCACGGGCTCGGCAACTTCGTGACCGTCACCCGCGCGCTCACGCCGACGGGCGGCGACAACGCGGAACGGGCCGACTGGGCGCGCAGGCGCGTCGAGCTGTACGGGTTCGCGCCCGATCCGGACATGCCCTTCTACCCGTTCCACCCGGAGAGCCGGAACACGGTCATCGCCGTCTGCCGGTTCGACCGCGGGGGTGTCGTCGCGGCCGGTTTCGCGCCGTGCCGGATCGACGGGTCCGGCCGGCCGGTGCCGGTGTCCCGCCCGGGCGGTGGGGAGGCCGTCGCCGAGTACGTCCGGCGGATCGGCGAGGAGGCGGGCCTGGCCACGGAGTTCGACTGGGACGGTGACGAGGTCGTCCTGCCGCGCGTGGGCCGGGAGCCCCGCGCTCAGCCGGCGTAGTCGCTGCCGTGTCCGCGCACCAGGGCAGCCGCGTCCTCGTCGTACCGGCCGACGACCTGCTTCACCCGCTGCTCGGCGAGCAGCGCCAGCCCGTCGTACAGCTCCGTGAACAGCGCCTTGGCCCGCGCCCTCGGCCACGGCCGCGGCAGCAGGGTGGCGGGCAGGTCCGGGTCGAGGCTGGAGAACCGGCGCCAGGCGTCCATGAGCGCCGTGCGCGCCACCAGGGCCTCGGCCGTGCCGATCCGGCCCTCCGACATCCGCAGGCGCACGGCCGAGTACTCGTCGATCAGCGCGACGTACCCGTCGCGCAGCGCGTCGAGGTTCCAGGCGTTGATGGGGTGGCCGCCGAGGGGGCTGCCGTCGACCAGTTCCGCGCGCAGCACCGTGGCGGAGTCGATGGCGAGTTCGGACAGCACCGCCGTGATCTCGGCGACCCGGTCGTGCGGGCAGACCCACACACCGTCGAAGAGGGACGCGAACCCGAGCCAGCTCAGCCGCGTGCGCAGGGCGTGGCGCAGGTCCCGCTGCTCCTCGGGCACCGAGAACACCGCGACCGTCCACCACCCCGGCCACGGCTCCTGCGCCGCGCCGAACGCCACGATGTGGCGCAGGCCGTCTTCGAGGACCTGGGCCGCGCGCCCGCTCAGCGCGTAGGACGTGCGCCGGCCCTCCCGCGACAGCTCCAGCAGCCCCCGGCGGGCGAGCCTGCTCAACGTGGCCCGCGCGCTGATCTCGGTGATGCCGAACTCGCCCAGCAGCGCCACGAGCGCGGCGGAGGGCAGGGGAGCGCGCTGTCCGTACCAGTAGTCGCCGAGCAGGGTGAGGAGCAGGTGTTGAGGACTGCCGCCGGACTGCATCCTGGGGAGTGCCGGCATGTCGTCGCGAGCTGCGGCCATGGAATCACCCTACAGTCGCGACGGGGAAAGCTAGACACTTTTCGGTGCGATCGTCCCTATATGTGTCAAGTGAACTGGGTGGGTCGCGTGGCCGTTCACCCGAAGGGGTCAGGGCATCCGACGGGTCGTGTGGTGGCGGACCAGGTCGACGTCGTCCGGGGCGAGTTCCAGCACGATCTGCCGGACCCGGTGCTCGGCCAGCGGTCCGAGCCCGTCGTACACCTCGGCGAACAGCGCGCGTGCGGTGTCGCGGGGCCAGTCCGCCGGCAGCAGCTCGTGCGGGAGGTCCGGGTCCTTCCAGCGGAACGTCCGCCACTCGTCCATGACCCGCGTGCGGCTCACCAGCGCCTCGGCCGCGGTGACCCCGCCCGCTCGAACCCGCTCGGCGAGCGGGGCCGCGGTGTCGACGAACCCCTCGTACAGGCCGCGCACCTCGTCGAGGTCCCACGCCCCGGTCAGCGGCCGGCCGGCGACGGGGCCGTCGGTGCGCAGCACGGCCGCGCTCGTCACGCCGAGGGCCTCCAGTTCGCGGAGGGCGTCGTCGGCGGGCGCGGTCGGCGAGATCCAGAAGCCGTCGAAGACGGGTGCGAACCCCAGCCAGCGCAGGCGCGTGCGCAGTCGGTGGCGGACCTCGCGCTGCTCCTCCGGGACGGAGAACGCGACGGTCGTCCACCTGCCGTCCCACGGCCGGGACACCGCGCCGAACGACAGGACCCTGCGGACCGAGTCGCCCAGCGTCGCCGCCGCGGCGCCCTCGACGCCGTAGAACGTGCGGCGGCCGTTGCGGTGCACGGTGACCATGCCGCGCCGGGACAGCCTGCCCAGTGCCGCCCGGCTGCTGCTCTCGCTGATCCCGAACTCGGCCAGCAGCCGGACCAGCGCCGCCGACGACGCCCGGCCGCCGGTGGACAGCCAGTAGTCCGCGTAGAGCGTCATCAGCAGGTGCTGGGGCGCGCCGCCGTGCTGCCGGAGGGCCGGCGGGTCGGAGCGGGAACCGCGCTGGGCGGCGGATCGCGGCGTGGCCGTCACGACCCGCGATCGTACAGGTGGGATGCCGACCGTCATGGAATGTGCCGGTCGTGACCGAGGAGGTGCGCAGGTGACCGGACAACCACTCGCCGGCCGGACGGTCGTCGACCTCACGACCGCGCTGGCCGGGCCCTACGCCACCCTGCTGCTCGGCGGGCTCGGCGCACGGGTGATCAAGGTGGAGAACCCGCGGACGGGCGGGGACCCGTCGCGGGGCAACGCCCCGTACCTCGGCCGGGACGGGCTCGGCCTCGGGCGGGTCCACGACGACGACGTGTCGGTGTCGATGCTGCTGCGGGGCCGGAACAAGGAGAGCGTGACGCTCGACCTCAAGCACCCCGAGGGGCGCGGCGTCCTGACCGACCTGGTGCGGCACGCCGACGTGCTGGTGGAGAACTACAGCGCGGGCGTCACCGCGCGGCTCGGCATCGACCCAGAGTCCGTGCTGGCGGTCAACCCCCGGCTGGTCTACACGTCGATCAGCGGCTTCGGCGCCCGGGGCGGGCCGGCCAAGGCCATGGACACGATCGTCCAGGCCCTGTCGGGGATCATGGGCACCGCCGGGCGGGAGGGCGACGACCCGGTCCGCCACGGCCTGCCGGTCGGCGACCTGGTGGCGCCATTGTTCGCGGTGATCGGCACGCTGGCCGCGCTCGCGCAGGCCGACCGCACCGGGGCGGGGCAGCACGTGGACGTCTCGATGCTCGGCGCGCTGACCTCGCTCGTCGCGTGCGAGCCGTTCGACGCCTACGCGGCCGTCGGCCTGGCGCAGCGCACCGGCTCGTTCGTGCCGAGGCTCGCGCCGTTCGGGCTGTTCGAGGCCGCGGACGGGTGGCTCGCCCTGTGCGGGCCGACCGACCGGTTCGCGGCGGGGGTGTTCGGCGCCATGGGGGAGCCGGCGCTGGCCGCCGATCCCCGGTTCGCGACGAGGGACGCGAGGGTGGCCAACGCGGCCGTGCTGCACGAGCTGATCGGCCGGTGGGCGGCCGGGCGGCGGCGGGCCGAGGTGGTGGCGCTGCTCGTCGACAACGGCGTGCCCGCCGCCGAGGTGCGGGAGCCCGCCGAGGCCGTGCGCGACCCGCTCGTCCGCGCGCGCCGCGAGGTGGTCGCGCTGACGCACCCGGTCCACGGCGCGACGGCGGACATCTCCGCCACCGGTGTGCCGATCGTGTTCTCCGGCGCCCACGTCGGGTTCGACCGGCCGGCTCCCGCGCTCGGCGAGCACAACGACCTGGTGTACGGGGACCTCCTCGGCTACCGCGGCGACCGCCTCGCCGCACTGCGCGCGGACGGGGTCATCTGACCGTGGACACCCCTCTGGAACGACTGGTCGACCACTACGAGCGGCGCTACCCGGTCGAGGCCGGCGGTTTCGTGATCGGCTGCGTCGGCCAGGACGTCCCGGTCGAGCTGGTGACGGCGGCGGGCGCGCTCCCGGTGCGCCTGGCGGGACGACCCGGCACGGACGTGGCGGCGGGGGAGACCTACCTGGGCCGGGGCGTGGACCCGGCGACCCTGTCGGTGCTGACCCGGCTGCTGGCGGGGGAGTACGGCAGGCTCGACCGGCTCCTGGTGTCACGGGACTGCGAGGGCTCGCTGCGGCTGTTCTACGCGGTGCGGGAGCTGCGGCGCCTCGAACCCGGGCTGGGGCTGCCGGAGACCCACCTGGTCGACGTGCTGCACCTGCCCCACTGGACGACCACGCGGTACGTCCGGGGCCGCTTCGCCGAGCTGGTCGCCGTGCTGGAGCGGTGGACCGGCACGCGGCTGACGGAGCAGCGGATCGCGTCGGCGATCGCGCTGCACGACGAGCGGCGCGAGCTGTGGCGCGCGGTGTCCGCGATGCGGCGGGACCTCCGGCTGACCGGGGTGCAGGCGCTGGCCGCGTTCGGCGCCGTCCTGCCCGTGGCGGAGCACAACCGCCTGCTGCGCCAGGTCCTGGAGTCCGACCCGGACGTCCACGCGGGACGGCGCGTCTTCCTCACGGGCAGTTCGCACGACAACCCGGACGTGTACCGGTCGCTGGAGGGTGCGGGGGGCGTCGTGGTCGGCGAGGACCACGACTGGGGGGACCTCCTCGCCGCGCGGCTCGTGGGCGAACCGACCCTCGCCGCGCTCGTCGAGCGGTACCAGTACAACGGTCCCACCGCCGCACGCGCGTCGATCGCGGCGCGCGCGGCGCACACGGCGCGCGCGGCCGTCGACCGCGGAGCCGAACTGGTCGTGTCCTACGTCCGGCGCAACGACGACGCGCCGCCCTGGGACTTCCCGGCGCAGCGGGAGGCGCTGCGCCGGCACGGCATCCCGGCCGTGCTGGTCGACCGCCAGGAGTACGGCTCGATCGACCTCGCGGAGGTGTTCGTTGGTTGAGAAGCTGCTGGCATCGGCCGCGGAGGCGACCCGGTACCAACGCGAGTGGTTCCACGGCCTGCGCGAGTCCGCCGCCGGGGGCGGCCCGCTGGCGCTGGTCAACGCCGACGCCCCGCAGGAGATCTTCCGCGCGATGGGGATCCCGTACGTGGTCAACCAGTGGTGGGCGTCCGTGGTGGCGGCCAAGCGGCGGGCGCCCCACCACCTGGAACTCCTGCGGGAGCGCGGTTACCCCGACCACACCGAGCAGTACAGCTCGATCCCGCTCGCGTCGCTGTTCGACCCCGATCCGCGCGACGCGCCGTGGGGTGGCCTGCCCCGGCCGACGATCGTGCTGGGCGAGACCGTCGGCGACGGCACCCGCAAGATCTTCGACGTGTGGGGCAGCCAGCCGGGCATCACCTACTACGCGCTGGAGAGCGCCGCCGAGAACGCGGTCCCGGTGAACTGGTGGGACCTGATGCCGCACGACTGGGAGAAGGCGGTCGGCACGGCGCGGCTGGACCTGATGGTGTCCGAGCTGGAGAACCTGATCCGCTTCCTGGAGACCACCACGGGCCGCGTGTTCAGCGAACGCGCGCTGCGGCGGGTCCTCGACCTGGTCAACGAGCAGGCGGAGTGGAACAGGCGCACCCGCGACCTCGTCGCGCGCACCACGCCGACCCCGCTCGCCGTCACGGACGGCATCCCGAGCGTCATGATCCCGCAGTGGCACCGGGGGACGGAGTGGGCCCGCGACGCCGCGCGGCGGTTCAACGAAGAGGTGGAAGCCCGCGTCCGGGCCGGCGCGGCGGTGTGCGAGGACGAGCGCGCCCGGCTCATGTGGATCGGCCGGGGCCTGTGGTACGACATGGACTTCTACCGCAGGTTCGAGCAACGCCACGGCGCGGTCTTCGTGTGGTCCATGTACCTGGCCGTAGCCGCCGACGGGTACCCGCGCTACGGCGACGACCCGCTCAGGGCGCTCGCCGCCCGGTTCGCCGCCTTCAACGACCAGCTGTACACACCGCCGTGGTCCAGCGAGTGGTACGTGAAGGAGGCGAGGCTCCACCGCGTCGACGGCGTGGTGCACCTGGTGTCCGACGACGCCAGGGGCGGTTACTTCACCAACCGGGCCCTTCGCGCGGCCGGCATCCCGGTCTACGAACTCCACGCCGACAACGTCGACACCCGCTCTTACCGGGAGTCCGCGGAACCGGCGCTGGAGGACTGGCTGGAGCGGGAAGTCCTCCGGTGACGACCGCGACTTCCGGGCGTCGGGCGGTGAAGGCGGCCCGCACGGTGAGGTCGGGCACGGTGGGGGTGACGCGGTCCTCCGCGCCGTGGCGGACGTCCTCGTCGAGGCGGGCGAGGACGGCGGCGAATTCCGGCGGCAGGCCGGTGCCGGCGAGCAGCGCGGTGATCTCAGCGCCCCCCAGGCCCTCGGCACCGGCCGGCGCCGCCACCCCCAGCCGCGCGTCACCTCGGCCATCACCGACGCCGTGTTCGACGAGTTGGCCGAGCAGGGCATGGTCGTCGCGGTGCTCTCGGAGTTCGGCGTGCCGCGAGCCGACGTCCCCGACACCGGCTCGCTGCGCGGGGACCTGCCGGCGATCCTGCGCCTGGTCCACGACTGGCTGACCCGTCCCCGCTCCGCCACGGTCTTGCCCGACGTCACCGCCGAGGCCGTGCGCAGCCCCGCCCTGGCCGCCGCCCCCGTCCACTGACGGCTGACCGTCCCCCGGGCCCCGGTCGAACCCGACCACCTCGACCGGCTCGCCGACCACGTCGCCCGCGCGCTCGGTGCCACCATCCGGTCGACATCGCGTTGAGCCGTGATTCCGCACTCCCGGGAATCCGGTGCGCGGGTCGGCCCGCGCACCGCCGGGTGGGCTCAGGCGTCCTGGTGCCGCGCCATGTACCGGGCGTACCAGGCGGGCCAGTTCTCGTCGTGCTGCCCGGTCTCCTCCTCGTGCTCCCCGTGCGCGGCCGCGGCGTCGCGCAGTGCCTGCTCCAGCCGCTGCGTCGAGTCGTACGTCACGCCGGTGACCCGCCCGGGCAGTCGGCGCGTGATCTCCTGCAGGAGCCAGGTGTTGCCGTCGGGGTCGCTGAAGGTGGCGAACGAGGCGTAGGTGCCGCGGTCGGGGTGCGCGCCGGGGGCGAACGCGCCGGAGTCGTCGCGGTGGAACACGCCGCTGACGTCGACGCCGTGGCCGGTCAGCTCGGCGCGGGCGGCTTCGATGTCGTCGACGACGAGGTAGGTGCCGCGGACCGAGCCGGGGGCGGCGTCGGTGATGCCGGTGCCGAAGTGGACCGAGGTCCGCGATCCCGGCGGGGTCAGCTGCACGACCCGCGAGGCGCCGAAGACGAGGTCGGCGTCTTCACGCCAGCCGAGGGTCTGGTAGAAGTGCTTGGTCCGGTCGACGTCGGTGACGGGCAGGACCACTACTTCGAGCTTCATGTCCATGGCCGGAACTCCTCATCGGGGTGGCTCGGGGTTTCACTCGCCACCACTGTCGTCCTCCCGGGGCCCGTTCGTCCCGGTGAGAAGTCGACGTGCGGTCCACCCCCGCCCGGCTCGTCGCGCTCGGCCGAGCCGCCGATCGGGGCATTCCCCGGCGTGAGGGGCCGGCGCCGAACCCCGGCACCGGCCCCCACGTCACCTCATCGGCGGGCGTCCGCCAGGACCTTCTCCTCCTCGCGCGGCTTCTCCAACCCCGCGCCCTCCACGTCCAGCACCGGCAGCCACCGCAGCCACCCGGGCAGCCACCAGGCGGCCTTGCCCAGCAGCGCCAGCGCGGCCGGCACCAGCACCATCCGCACCACGAACGCGTCCACCAGGATGCCGATCGCCAGCGCGAAGGCGATGGACTTGATCGGCCCCTCACCGGACGGCACGAAGCCCGCGAACACCGAGAACATGATCAGCGCCGCGGCCACCACCACCGGCGCCGCCTGGCGGAACCCGGTCCCGATGGCCTCGCGCGGCGCCCGGCCGTGGCTGTGCGCCTCGTGCATCCGCGACACCAGGAAGATCTGGTAGTCCATGGCCAGCCCGAACAGGATGCCGACCATCAGGATCGGCGTCAGGCTGAGCAGCGGCCCGGTGCCGTCCAGGTTGACCGCGTCGGCCAGCCAACCCCACTGGAACACCGCGACCGTGGCGCCCAGCGACGCGCCGATGGTGAGCAGGAAGCCCAGCACGCCGACCAGCGGCACCAGGATCGACCGGAACACCAGGACCAGCAGCACCAGCGCCAGGCCCACGACCAGGGCCAGGTAGATCGGCATGGCCTCGTCCAGGGCCACCGCGACGTCCACGCTGACCGCGGTCGCGCCGGTGACGTAGGCGGTCGCGCCGGTCACGTCGGCCAAGCGGTCGCGCAGGTCGCCGACCAGCCGCTCGGTGGCCGGGCTGGCCGGGCCGGACTCGGGGATGACCGTCACCATGGCGGCGGTGCCGTCGGCGTTGGGCACCGGGGGCGTCACCAGCGCGACGTCGTCCACGTCCTGGATGCCGGCGACCGCGCCGGCGGCGGTCTGCGCCGCGTCGTCGCCCTCGAACAGGACGACCAGCGGGCCGCTGAAGCCCTCGCCGAAGCCCTCGGCGAGCAGCCGGTCCGCGCGCTCCTGCGTGGTGCCCGCGGGCGGGGCCATGACCAGGGTGGTCTCCATGGACGTGACCGGCACGGCGATCGCGCCCAGGCCGACCACGGCCAGCAGCAGCGCCGCCACCCGGTTGCGGGTCACCCCGCCGACCCAGCCGCGGTAGACGCCGCGGTCGCGCGGCTCGGCCTCCACGGCGTCCCGCTGCCCGCGGGGCAGCGCGCGCTTGCCGAGGTAGCCGAGCACGGCGGGCACCAGGGTGACGGCGACCAGCACGGCGACCACGATGGTCAGCGCGGCCGCGACGCCCATCTGGGTCAGGAACGGGATGCCGACCACGGCCAGGCCGGCCAGGGCGATGACCACCGTCAGGCCCGCGGTCACCACGGCGGAACCGGCGGTGCCCACGGCGGTGCCGATGGCGTCGCCCACGTCCCGGCCGCGCCGCAGCTCCTGCCGGTAGCGGTTGATGATGAACAGGGCGTAGTCGATGCCCACGGCCAGGCCCAGCATCGCGGCCAGGATCGGCGTGGTGGACTGCAGGTCCATGAAGCCGGTGGCGATGGTGATGCCCAGGGTGCCGATGCCCACGCCGACCGCGGCGGTGAGCAGGTTCATGCCGGCCATCACCAGCGAGCCGTAGGTCAGGGCGAGGATCACCAGCGCGACCACCACGCCGATGACCTCGACGATGCCGCCGACGTGCGGCGGTGCCTGGATGGCCTCGCCGGTGACCTCGACGGTCCACCCGCCGGCGCGGGCGTCGGCCGCGGCGTCGGTCAGCGCGGTGCGCTGCTCCCCGGTCACCTCGCCCGGCTTGGCGTCGTAGGTGACCGTGCTGTAGGCGGTGTCCTGGTCGGGGTTGACGGTCGGGGCCTGCGGGTTCAGCGGGTTGCTCGCCGAGGTCACGCCGGGCAGCGTGCCGAGCTGCTGCACCAGCGCGCCGACCTTCTGCGCGTTCTCCGGCGTGGTCAGCTTCTGCCCCTCGGGGGCCTTGACCACCACCCGCGCGGTCGTGCCGCCGCCCTGCGCGCCGAACTGCTCGTCGATCTTGTCCAGCGCGGTGGTGGACTCCTGGCCCGGGATGGAGAAGGAGTTGGCGGTGGCCCCGGACAGGGTCACCGCGCCCACGGCCGTGCCGCCCAGGACCAGCAGCCACAACAGGACGACGACCAGCCGGCGCCGGTAGGCGCCGAAGCCGAGTCGGTAGAGCAGACGTGCCATGGGGGATCAGTCCTCCACCTGAGCTGGATCGGACGGTGCGGAGCGGGTGGGCGCGGGGGCGGCGGGCGGTGTGGCGCCCGGACCGCCGTGGCCGAGCGCGTCGAGGCAGGTCGTGATGATGTGGGGCCGCCACCCGGTCCGGTCGCCGGCGCGGTTGGCGGACAGGCTGAGCACGGCCAGGGCGCTGAGCATCCCGACGACCCGCACCAGCCGCTCGGTGTCGCCGCCCTCCGGGTCGACCCCGAACAGCGAGAACACGAGCCGGTCGATGCCCTCCAGGCCGCTGTCGTCGTCGGGTTCCTCGTCGGTGCCGAGGGCGCTGATCGCGCGGGACGCCAGGGCGACCAGCCCGGGCCGGTCCAGGGCGACGTCGACCAGCAGCTCCACGGCCCTCCGGTCGCGCGCCGCGCCCGCGGGCAGCCCCGCGACCCGGTCGAGGACCTGCTGGCTGTGCACGCGACCCATCTCGCGCGCGGCCTGGAACAGGGCCTCCTTGCTCGGGAAGTGGTGCAGCAACCCGGCCTTGGACAGCCCGACGGCGTCGGCCAGGTCCTTCAGCGACGTGTGCGCGAACCCGTGGCGCGCGAACAGCCCGGCCGCCCGGTCGAGGATGCGCTCGTCGGCGTACTGGCGGGTAGGTCGTGCCATGGCCGCGACGCTACCAACGCGTCTACCGATCCGGTCGGTTTACCGACCGGATCGGTAGGTGTGTTCGATCACTTTGTGTGCTGCGGGGCGCCCGGTTGTGTGTCGCCCGAACGGAGTGGCAATGGTGGCTGGCGGGGCGCGGTGGTGACCACTCTGGCGTTTCCACGTGCGGTTCAGCCCGGCGCGGCCTGCGGCAGAGGGGTAACCGCGCAGCCGGCCACCGAACCCGCATGGTCTGCCGGATGACGGTCCATCGCGGCCGGAAGGCGGGAAGAAGGGCTCCCGCCGGGCCGACCTCGCCGCCCTGTCGGATGCCGCCGTCGGCGGCTCGGCGGAAACATCCTGGGGTCGGTGCGGTGCGTCGGGTTCACCGCGTCAAGGGGAAGGTGGCGACGAGTCGTGCGCCATGGTCGTCGAGCGGGTCGGTGGCGCGGAGGGTGCCCGCGTGGACGGTGGCGATGCGGCGGGCGATGGGCAGGCCCAGGCCGGTACCGCCCGTGTCGTCGGTGCGGGCGTGGTCCAGGCGGGTGAAGCGGTCGAAGATGCGGTCGCGGTGTTCGGGTGGGATGCCGGGGCCGTCGTCGAGGACCTCCAGCACCGCTTGGTCGGCAGTGGCCGTCAGGCGGATGGTGATGGTGGCGGTGGCGTGGCGTTCGGCGTTGTCGAGCAGGTTGCCCAGCAGTCGGTCGAGCAGGAAGCGGCTGCCACGCACCGGTACCGCCCGGTCCGGCACCAGGGTGGTGAGGGTGTGGCGGCTGCGGTGGCGTTCGGTCTGCTCGCGGGTCAAGGCGGTGAGGTCGACGGTGTCGTCCTGGCCCGCGGTGGACGTGGGCGTGGTGGAGGCGTGGTCGAGGCGGGCGAGCAGGAGCAGGTCGCCCGCGAGGTGTTGGAGGCGTTGGGTGTCGGCCAGTGCGGCGTCGGCCACCGCGGGCCAGTCGGCCAGGTCGGGGTAGGTGGTGGCGATCTCCAACTCGGCGCGCAGGGCGGCGATCGGGGTGCGCAGCTCGTGGGAGGCGTCGGCGACGAACCGCCGGTTGTCCTCCACGGCGGCCTCCAACCGCTCGAGTGTGGCGTTGACCGTGGTGGCCAGTCCCGCGATCTCGGTGCGGCCACGCGGTACGGGGACCCGGCGGGTCAGGTCCTGCTCGGTGATCTCGGCCATCTCCCGGCGGATCGCCTCGACCGGCTGAAGCACTCGGCCGGTGGCGAGCCACACGACCCCGCCGAACAGGCCGATCAGCACCGCCGCGCCGCCCAGCAGGAACAGGACCTGCGCGTTGAGGGCGCGCTGGATACCCGCGAGCCGTGCTTGGTGCTCCTCCGGCAACCAACCGCCGGTCAGATCACCGACCCCGGTTTCCCCTGTCGCGGTCGTCAATCTGGCTCGAATTCGTCGGGGATCAGTCAGGGGCCATGACGAGAACTCGGGCGTGATGGTGCCGGAATGATACTCCGCGAGGCAGGTCATCGTCGAGTCGGCGCCCATGACCTGTCGGGGGATTGCGTTCTCCGGTCGCACGGGCTTGGCAGGCACGGTGACCCCCGCGCCGATTTGCTTCGAAAAGAACTCGCTGCCGACTAGGCAGTCCTGCGATTCCGGGACGGTGACCCAGGGTATCAAGTCTGGTCTTTTCTTGTCCGCCGGGATCTCTTCCCCGAGGGAACTGCAGAGCGCGCGATATCCACTTGACGCGACTTCGAGCCGGACTGCCTCATCTCGCAGGGAGTTCGCGGCCAGCACCACGATGGCGGCTATCGGCACGGCCATCACCAACGCCGCCATGATCGAAACCGGCAGTCGCAGCGAGCGCGGCCAGTGCCTGTTCACCTGGTCTCCTCCTTGCACCCGGTGGTCGGTACCCGATGTCGCGGGCGGTGACAACGGTGCCTCGGTTGAATGGAGTATCGATCTTGCGGCGCAGGGCGCCGGTGTAGACCTCGATGAGGTCGAGGTCGTGTTTCCGGGCTTCGCCCCGCACACAACAGCGCCCGCGGTCGGGCCACCGGTACCACGCGGGGAAACGGCTTGGTCAGGCGGTCGTCCGCATCGGTGTCCAACCCCTTCGGTCTCGTCCAGCCCGCCGTCCTCGGCCGCCGTCAA
This sequence comes from Saccharothrix syringae, assembly GCF_009498035.1. Taxonomy (NCBI): domain Bacteria; kingdom Bacillati; phylum Actinomycetota; class Actinomycetes; order Pseudonocardiales; family Pseudonocardiaceae; genus Saccharothrix; species Saccharothrix syringae. Next base: position 6,720,300 of record NZ_CP034550.1, on the reverse strand, counting down.
CGGAACCGGTGTCCGTCCAGACCGCTGTATTCCACCTCGACGATGAAATCCTCCGCCACCAACACCCGCATACCAGCACTATGCCGCAACCAGGGTGCCCGACCTGAAGACCACTTCAGGTTGACCCAGGACCGTTTCAGAGCACTCCCGGCAAGGTTCGAACCTGTCCGGGGTCGGCATGCGGTACGGTCCGGCTCCCGGTCGCCGTAGCCGTCCACGGCGTAGAAGCCGACAGGCTTGCCGGTGGCCTGCTCGGTCTTCTCGACGAACTGCGCGAACCCGGTGGGCGGGTTGACGCATCGGGTAGGTCCAGTCGGCGCCGTCGCGGTTGAGCAGCCGCCGGTTCGGGTCGACACGGCCTGCCGCCGCGGTGGCGAGGACCGCGGTCGCGCCCGCGAGCAGGACGCGGGTGCGATGACGTGCTCGGGCTCCGGACGTGCCTTGCCTCAGAGGTGGGGAGGCTCGGGATGGGGGTCAGCCGGCCCGCAAGGGCAGCACGGCCAGCACGGTGCGCTGGATCGCCACGGCTGCCGCGCCGCGGGCCCAGAGCGTGGGGTCGTCGTTGAGGAACCGCAGGTCGATCGGTGACGCCTCGGGGTGGCGCGACTGGCCGATGGCGGCCCGCACGCGGGCTTCGGCGACCTGGGCGAGGCGGATGCCCTCGCCGGTCAGGATGATCCGCTCGGGTTGGGCGATGTTGGCGACGGCCGCGATCAGCGTGCCGAACGCGTGGGCCGCCCGGCCGACGATCTGGTCGGCGACGGCGTCGCCGGTTTCGACGAGGTCGAGCACCTCGTCGTAGGTGACGGGCCGGCCCAGCGTCAGGGCGGCCTGCGACTGGATGGCGTCGGTGGTGAGCAGGGCTTTCACGCAGCCGCGGTGCCCTTCGGGGCAGATCGGGCCGAGGGGGTCGACGGGGAAGTGGCCGAGCAGGCCGAGCCCGGAGTCGGGGCCGCCGACGAGGCGGTCGTGGATGACCAGGCCGCCGCCGACGCCGGCGCCGATGGTGAGCACGGCGAAGCTGTCCACGTCGCGGCCGTCGCCGAACCAGTGCTCCGCCTCCAGCAACGCGTCGAGGTCGTTGGACACCACCGTCGGCCTGCCGGTCGCCCGGGAGACCGCCGCGCCGAGGTCGACGTCCTTCCAGTGCAGGAACACGGCGCGCTGGACGCGGGCGAACCCGTGGACCACGCCGCCGATGCCGATGCCGATGGCGGCGACCGGTCGTCCCGCGTCGTCCAGTGACGCGACCAGGTCGGCGATCCTGGCCACGACCGCGTCCACGTCGTGCTCGGTGATGTCGACGGAGGCGCTGTCGAGGATGTCCGCGCGCAGGTTGGTCAGCACGCCGTAGGCGCGGAACCCGGCGAGCTTGATGCCGATGAAGCGCTGCACGTCGGGGTCGACGTCCAGCGGCTGCAGCGGCCGGCCGCCGCCGCGCGGGTTCGGCGTGTCCACCTCGCGCAGCAGGCCGGCGTCCACCAGCGGCTTGGTCAGCCGGGTCAGGCTCGCCGTCGACAGGCCCAACCGGTCCGCCAGCTCCGACCGGGCCAGCGGGCCGTGGAGCAGGACCTCCAGCGTCACGCGGCGGGCGGAGGGCAGCAGGGGTGCCCAGGGCGATGCGGCGTCGAGCACCGTGCGCTCCTCGTCGAGATCGGGGTGACCGGAGCGCAATAGTACCGCCGCGAAACTACCTGGCAAGACCCCTTGCGTGACAAAAACGTGACTAGCTGCGGGTTGACGCGTTACAGTCACGTCACCCTTAATGTTGCGACAAAGAAAACCTCGGTAGGCGACGCCGCCGTCGCGACTCTGGAGGACCGACATGCGCAAGCACCCCCTACGGCTGGCCACCGCGGTGGCCGCCGCCTTGGCGCTGGTGACGACCGGGTGTTCGAGCGGAGGTGACTCGGGGGACCCCGACACGCTCAAGGTGTGGTGGTGGGAGACCGACGACAGCGCGCTGTCGGCCGCCTGGAAGGAGGCCGTCTCGATCTTCGAGAGGGAGCACCCCGGCGTCACGGTCGAGCAGGAGCTCAAGACCTACGAGCAGGTGCAGCAGTCGGGCCGGCTCATCCTCGACTCCGACGACACCCCCGACGTGCTGGAGTACCTCAAGGGCAACGCCACCGCCGGCGTCGTGGCCGAGGCCGGCCTGCTCACCGACCTGACCGACGTCGCCGAGACCCGCGGCTGGAAGCTCGACAACACCGCCCAGGACGTCGGCCTCTACGACGACAACGGGCTGATGGGGTCGGGCAAGCGGTACGGGATCACGAACTACGGCGAGTACGTCGGCGTCTGGTACAACCAGGACCTGTTCGCCCGGAACAACGTCCCGGTGCCGACCACCCCGGCCGAGTTCGAGGGCGCGCTGAAGACCTTCGCCGACAAGGGCATCACGCCGCTGGCGCTCGGTTCGGCCGACTACCCCGGCCCGCACCTGCTCTACACCCTGGCCCTGGCGCACATGGACCAGCGGTCCCTGGCCGCCTACCAGCGGTTCGAGGGCGAGCCGGACTGGTCGGCGTGGGAGAAGGCCGCCACGACGATGCGCGAGTGGGTGGAGCGCAAGTACATCAGCACCGACTCCACCGGCATCCCCGCCCAGGACGCGGGCAACGCGTTCATCGCCGGCCAGTACCCGATGTTCGTCTCCGGCACCTGGTGGTCCGGGCAGATCGCCGAGCAGCCCACGTTCCAGGTCGGGCAGTTCCTGTTCCCCGGCAACGAGCTGCACCCCGGCTCCGGCGGCAACCTGTGGGTGGTGCCCGCCAAGGCGAAGAACAAGGACCTCGCCTACGACTTCCTGGAGATCACCCAGCGACCCGAGGTGCAGAACTCCCTGGCCAAGAAGGGCGGCGTGCCGGTCGCGGCCGAGCCAGGCTCGGCGAGCTCGGCGATGGGCCTGCTGGTCGGCGACCGCTTCACCGAGCTGCTCTCCGGCGACGGGGGCGGCCTGGCCTGGTACCCCGACTGGCCGGTGGCCGGGCTGAACGACGTGCTGCTGGCCAACACCACCGACCTCGTCGGCGGTGACGCGAGCCCGCGGCAGGTGGTGGAGGCGATCAAGGCCGCCTACGACGCCGGCAAGCCGTCCGCCTGACCGGCCGGGCCGAAAGGATCGCCATGTCCTCGACAGACACAGCCCCGTCGCGCACCGCCTCAGCGGGCACGGCCATGCGCACCACCGCGCCACGCCGGGCGCGCGAGGGCACGTCCGAACGCCGGGCCGGCTACTGGTGGTACGTCCTGCCCGGCGCGATCGGGTTCCTCGCCGTCGTCGCCGTGCCCTTCGGGATGAACCTCTGGTACAGCCTCACCTCCTTCCGGGGCGTGGGCGACCCGGTGTTCATCGGGTTCGACAACTACCGGCGGCTGCTGGGCGACCCGCTGTTCTGGGCCTCGTTCCGGCACAGCGTGGCGTTCATCGTGGCCATGGCGATCCTCCCGACCGCCATCGGGGTGGTGGTCGCGGCGGTGCTGTTCAACTACATCTCCCCGAAGTTCGGCACCAAGGTCGCCAGTGTCCTGCGCGCCACCTACTACCTGCCGCAGATCCTGCCCATCGCGGTGGCGGGCGTGCTGTGGAAGTGGATGTACCAACCGCAGTACGGGATCATCAACACCACCCTGCGCGACCTCGGGCTCGGCGGCCTGGCGCAGAACTGGCTCGGCGACTCCGACCTGGCCGTCTACGCGGTGATGAACGTGCTGGTCTGGCTCCAGGTCGGCTACACCGTGGTGGTGTTCATGGCCGGGCTCTCCCGGGTCGACCCGGCCCTGTACGAGGCCGCCGAGCTCGACGGCGCGACCTGGCTCCAGCAGTTCCGCGCCATCACGCTCAACCAGCTCCGGCCGGAGATCGCGGTCGTGCTGATCACCACCTCGGTGGCGGCGCTGAAGGTGTTCGCGCCGATCTTCGTGCTCACCCGAGGCGGGCCCGGCACCAGCACGATCGTGCCCGCGTACTTCTCGTTCGCCAACTTCTTCACCACCAACAAGGTCGGCTACGGCGCCGCGGTGGCGTCCGTGCTGGCGCTGATGATCTCGGTCGTCGCGGTCGCGCTGCTGCGCTACCAGACCCGCAACTCCGAAGGGTTCGAAGATGGCCGTGGATAGCCTGGAGAAGGCGGTCGTGAACCCGGCGACACCTCCCGCGCCCCCCGCGCGCCGGGTGAAGCGCCGCAAGCGCGGCGTCAGCGGCTGGCTGGTGCTCGCCCTGGTCGCCGGCGTCGGCCTGCTGATGCTGTTCCCGTTCTGGATCGCGGTCGTCAACGCGTTCAAGCCCGCGCCCGACTACATCGCCAACGGGCCGGTCTCGCTGCCCACCGAGCTGGACTTCTCCGCCCTGGTCGACTTCTGGGGCGGCGTCGACTTCAACCGCAAGCTGCTCAACAGCGTGGTGATCAGCGGCAGCGTGGCCGTGATCGCGGTGGCGCTGAGCCTGCTGTCGGCGTTCGCCATCGGCATCGGCCGCATCCGCGGCCGGGTGTGGATCCTCGCGCTGTTCATGCTCGCGTTCACCATCCCGCAGGAAGCGCTGGTGTACCCGCTGTTCGTGCTCACCCGCGACCTCGGCCTCTACGACACCACGACGGGCGTCGTGATCATCCTGTCCGTGCTCCAGAGCGCGTTCGGCACCTACATGCTGTCCTCGGTGCTGGGCACCTTCCCGCCGGAGGTGCTGGAGGCCGCCCGGCTCGACGGCGCCACCCGCTTCCAGGTGCTCCGGCTCGTCGTCCTGCCGCTGACCAGGCCGACGATGGCGGTGCTGATGACGTTCTTCTTCATCTGGACCTGGAACGACTTCTTCCTGCCCCTGGTGCTGCTGCCCTCGGCGGACAACCAGACCGTGTCGGTCGCGCTGGGCGCGTTGAGCGGCCAGTACACCAGCGACCCCACGGCGCTGGCCGCCGCGTCGCTGGCGGGCATCCTGCCGGCCCTGCTGTTCTTCCTGCTCTTCCAGCGCACGCTCATGCGCGGCGTGAACCTCGGCGCGGTCAAATAACACCCCACGAAGGACATCCATGACTCTCGAGCAGACGGCGACCACCACCGTGGACACCGCCCCCTGGTGGACCTCCGCCGTGGTCTACCAGATCTACCCGCGCAGCTTCGCCGACTCCAACGGTGACGGCGTCGGCGACCTCAACGGCATCACGTCTCGGCTGGACCACCTGGAGCGGTTGGGCGTCGACGTGATCTGGCTGTCGCCCGTCTACGCCTCCCCGCACGCCGACAACGGCTACGACATCTCCGACTACCGGGCCATCGACCCCGCGTTCGGCACCCTGGAGGACTTCGACCGCCTGCTCGCCGAGACCCACGCCCGCGGCATGAAGCTGGTGATGGACCTGGTGGTCAACCACACCTCCGACGAGCACCCCTGGTTCGTCGAGTCGCGGTCGTCCAGGCACAACCCCAAGCGGGACTGGTACTGGTGGCGCCCGCCGCGCGAGGGGTTCGAGGCCGGGCGGCCCGGTGCGGAGCCCACCAACTGGGAGTCGTTCTTCTCCGGCCCCACCTGGACCCTCGACGAGACCACCGGCGAGTACTACCTGCACCTGTTCGCCCCCAAGCAGCCGGACCTGAACTGGGAGAACCCCGAGGTCCGCCACGCCGTGTACGAGATGATGCGGTGGTGGCTGGACCGGGGCGTGGACGGCTTCCGGATGGACGTCATCAACCTGATCTCCAAGGACCCCGCCCTGCCCGACGGCGCCACCACCGGCACCGGCGGCCTCGGTGACGGGTTCCCGCACTACGGCACCGGGCCGCGCATCCACGAGTTCCTCCGGGAGATGCACCGCGAGGTGTTCGAGGGCCGGTCGGGCGAGCTGCTGACCGTGGGGGAGATGCCCGGTGTCACCTGGGAGGACGCCCGGCTGTTCACCGACCCGCGCCGGCGGGAGCTGGACATGGTGTTCCAGTTCGAGCACGTCTCGCTCGACCACGGCCCCGGCGGCAAGTTCGACCCGCGCCCGCTCGACCTGCGCGACCTCAAGGCGTCGCTGGGCCGGTGGCAGACCGGGCTGGGCGAGGTGGGCTGGAACAGCCTGTACTGGAACAACCACGACCAGCCCCGGGTGGTCTCCCGGTTCGGCGACGACGGCAGGTACTGGCGCGAGTCCGCCACCGCGCTGGCGACGGTGCTGCACCTGCACCGCGGCACGCCGTACGTCTACCAGGGCGAAGAGCTGGGCATGACCAACGCCCCGTTCGCCGGCGTGCACGAGATGCGCGACATCGAGTCGCTCAACCACTACGCCGAGGCCGTCGCCGCCGGCAACGAACCCGAATCGGTGCTGCGCGGCCTGCGCGCGATGGGCCGCGACAACGCCCGCACCCCCGTGCAGTGGGACGCGAGCCCCAACGCCGGGTTCACCACCGGCCGACCGTGGATCGCGGTCAACCCCAACCACACCTGGCTCAACGCCCAGGCCCAGTACGACGACCCGAACTCCGTCTTCAACCACTACCGACGGCTCATCGAGCTGCGCCACGCGCTCCCCGTGATCGCCCGCGGCGACTTCCGGATGCTCCTGGCCGACGAGCCCTACCTCTACGCCTACGAACGCACCCTGGACGACGACCGGCTGCTCGTCGTGGCCAACCTCGGCGGCACACCGCAAATCGCCGCCCTGGACGGTGACTGGTCGGCCGCCGACCTGCTGCTGTCCAACGTCGGCGAGCCGCCGGTCGTGAACGGCCGGATCTCCCTGGAACCGTGGTCGGCACACGTCTTCCTGAAGTGAGGCCGCAGCAGTACGACGCAAACCCTTCCCAATGACGAGAAGAGGATTTCGCCATGCCCGCAGCAAGAACCAGCAGGCTCGCGGCACTCGCCGCCGGTCTCGCCCTCGCCCTGGTCGGCGTCGTCGCGCCGGCCGCGGTGGGGACGCCCCCGGCCCGGGCCGCCGCCGTCTCCACCGCCGACAGCGATCAGCTCAAGACGTGGTGGCACGACAACCACGAGTTCAACACCACCAGCCCGGTGGCGAACGACAAGGTCAGGCGCTCGTCGTTCTACGACGTCCAGGTCGCCACCGCCGCGGCGCCGGCGACCAGGTACGACTCGTTCGCGTACATGAGCATCGCGCGCGGCGGCAAGGGGAAGATCGGCTACACCGAGGAGGACGGCGCGGAGTTCTCGTCGTCGGCGAACCTGACGATGAGCTGGTCGTCCTTCCAGTACGCCACCGACGTGTGGGTCGACGTCTCGCTGCGCACCGGCCAGAGCGTCTCCTCGGCCGACCAGGTCAGGATCAAGCCCAGCGGCCTGGACTTCGCCAAGCAGCTCGTCGACGGCGACACCGTCCGCATCAAGGTGCCCTACAGCGCGGCGGGCTACCGCTTCTCGGTCGAGTTCGACCCGCAGCTCTACACGGCGTACAACGACATGTCGGGCCCGGCCACCGACGCCGGCAAGCTCACCACGTCGTCGGGCAACGGCAACCGCGCCGTCCACACCGAGCCGCGCAACTCCATGATGATCTTCGCCGAACCGGCGCCCACCGGGGCGGAGCGGGACCGGCTGGTCCCCACGCCGTCCTCGGGCAGCACCTACTACCCGCCGCAGGGGCAGGTCACCAACCTGAACACGATCAGCGAGGAGATCGTGTACTTCCGGCCCGGCACCTACTACATGACCTCGAAGTACCACGCGCTGCTGCCCAAGCAGGTCAAGTGGGTCTACCTGGCGCCCGGCGCCTACGTGAAGGGCGCCCTCCGCTTCCCCGACGACAGCCAGGGCCTCTACAAGGTCACCGGCTACGGCGTGCTCTCCGGTGAGCAGTACGTCTACGAGGCGGACACCGCCAACAACTACGACCACCTCTCCGGCGCGTCCAACTGCCACTCCACCTGCGTGAAGATGCTCCAGTTCGCCTCGGCGCAGGGCCGGCAGCAGCACCTGGACCTGCAGGGCGTGACCATCAACGAGCCGCCGTACCACTCGTTCGTCGTCTACGGCGACGAGCAGACCTTCGGCATGCGGGTCGAGAACTACAAGCAGGTCGGCTCCTGGTACTGGCAGACCGACGGCATCGAGCTCTACCGCGGCAGCACCATGCGGAACACGTTCTTCAACGCCAACGACGACGTGCTGAAGATGTACCACAGCGACGTCACCATCGACAACACCGTGATCTGGAAGAACGAGAACGGGCCCGTCATCCAGTGGGGCTGGACCCCGCGCGACATCGACAACGTGCGCGTGAACAACACCCACGTCATCCACAACCGGATGTACTGGAAGGACGTCAAGTACAACACCTGCGTCCTCAACTCCTCCTCGCACTGGGAGGACATGGGCTCGACCACCAAGGCCGACCCCGCCGCGTGGGTGAGGAACATGACCTTCGAGAACATCACCGTCGAGGGCACGACCAACTGCGCGATCCGCGTCTTCGCGCTGTCCAGCACCGAGAACATCCACGTCAAGAACCTCAGGATCGACGCCTGGAACCAGCTCGACGCGTCCTCGCAGGTCAACCTCCTCAAGCGGTACAGCAACAGCGGCGGGCAGAAGGTCACCCTCGGCAACGAGACCCGCGACAGCCGCGGCCTGAAGCTGGAGAACTACACCGTCGGCGGCACGGTCATCGACAAGTCCGGCACCAACTGGGCCGCGGACCAGCTCGGTCGGATCGGCTTCGACGCCGAGACCTGGGACAACTGGAACGCCTGGGGTCCCGGCGGCGGCAACCCCGACCCGGTCACCGGCGGCCGGATCGTCAACGGCGCGACCGCCAAGTGCGTCGACCGCGCGGGCGGCGGCACCGCGAACGGCACCGCCGTCCAGCAGTGGACCTGCGCCGACGCGCCCGCCATGACCTGGGCCCTCGACGGGCAGCAGCTCAAGTCCGGCGGCAAGTGCCTGGACGTCGAAGGCGGCGCCACCGCCAACGGCACCAAGGCCCACCTGTGGGACTGCGGCACCTGGGACAGCCAGAAGTGGGCCTTCCAGGCCAACGGCACCCTGAAGAACCTCAAGTCCGGCCGCTGCCTGGACGTCGAAGGCCAGAGCACGGCCGACGGCGCCCGCCTGCACCTGTGGGACTGCGGCACGTGGAACAGCCAGAAGTGGGCCCCCACCGGCTGACCGGAATTCCCGGCCTGCCACCACCGACCAGCGTTCCCCCGTGAACGGGCAGAACGCGGTGGAAACACGGCCGCGGGAATTCTCGCGCGCGGGAATTCCGTGATGAAAATCGGTCGTTGACAGTAAAAACCTCGTCTCACTAATCTGAAGAAGCCGCCGCCACGGTGTTCCGGCCCGGCGGGACGCATTCCCCCGGTGCTTCCTCCCGATCCCGACGGAGGCACACCCGTGAAGAAATCGGTCAAGGCGGCGTGGTCCGCCGCCGGAATCACCGATCCCGCGCTGCCCGCGGATGTCATCGCGTCCTCGCCGCCCGCGAGCCGGACCTCCCGGTACGGCACCAAGCGCCTGGGCGACTGACGCCAGGCAGGGGGTGGCGGCCCCGCAACGACGCGGGGCCGCTGCCCGGCCACCCCCGGGAGGACATCCGTACCGGAACGCGGGCCACACCACCCCCCAAGACGCCTCCGCGCGGCCCCGACCGCGCGGGGGTGGGCGGGACCGCTCGGTGGCGGCCGGCTGGTCCCGCTCGCGTGGAAGCGGTGGCGTCGTCGACCTCCGACGACGCCACCGCCCCGAACACCACCCCAGACGGCCGTCACCCCTGCCGCCGACACCACTTCACCCACGGAGGACACGCATGCACACCGCATCACCCGCAGCCCGGCGCCGGACCGCCCTGCACCTCGCGCTGCTGCTGCCCCTCATCGCCTCGGCACTGGCCTTCCAGCCGACCCGCGCCTTAGCCCACGGCACCGTCGTCGACCCGCCCACCCGCAACTACGGCTGCGCCACCCGCTGGACCGGCCCCGACGCGCCGGGCATGCAGGAGCAGGACTTCATGTGCTACCTGGCCTGGCACCAGAGCCCCGACGCCATGTGGAACTGGAACGCCCTCTACGCCAACAACCTGGGCGAGAACATCGAGAGCGCCGTCCCCGACGGGCAGATCTGCAGCGCCGGTCGCGCGGAGGGCGGGCGCTACGCGCCGATGGACAACCCCGGCCCGTGGAAGACCACCAGGGTCGGCGGCAGCTTCCCCGTCACGGTGCAGGACGTGGCCCGGCACGGCGCCGACTACCTGAAGATCTACATCACCGAGCAGGGCTTCGACCCCACCAGCTCGGTGATCGGCTGGGACGACCTCGACCTCGTCAAGCAGACCGGCCGGTACGGCTCCCAGTTCGAGTACAAGACCGACGTGACCACCTCCGGCTACCGCGGACGCCACGTCCTCGTCACGATCTGGAAGGCGTCGCACATGGACCAGAAGTACTTCCTGTGCAGTGACATCGACTTCGGCTGACCTCGGCAACGGCACCGTCCCGCGGTGAGCGGGACGGTGCCGCCGTCGACTGGGGCACCGGGACCGTCAGGGCAGGAGGTCGCGCTCCCGCAGGATGGCCCGCGCGTGGTCGATGGCGTCGGGCGTGTGGTCGAACACGCGCAGGTCGAGGGTGTCCAGCGCCCGTCGGTGCTCGTCGCGCACGCCGGAGACCAGGACGGTGACACCGCGGTGCTCCAGCCGGCGCACGGCGTCGCGCAGCACCTGCGCGCCGGTGGCGTCCACGGCGGACACCCGGGACATCCGCAGGATCACCACCTCGACCGGGGCGATCGCGGTCAGCTCCAGCAGGAAGCGGTGGGCGGCGGCGAACAGCAGCGGGCCGTCGAGGCGGTAGGCGACGATGTGCCGGTCGAGCAGCGCCCGCTCCTCCTCGCGGTGGTCACCCGGCTCCAGCGGCACCTCCTCCAGCCGCGCGGTCCGCGACACCGCGCGCAGGGCGAACACCCCCGCCAGCACCAGGCCCGCGATGACGGCGGTGACGAGGTCCAGCGCGAGCGTCGCCACGGCCGTCAGCGCGAGCACCGCGGCGTCGGGGCGCCCCGCCCGGGCCAGGGCGCGCACCGAGCCGGCCTCGACCATCCGGACCGCCGTGGCCAGCAGCACGCCCGCGAGCACCGCCAGCGGGACCCCGGCCACCCACGGCGCGGCCACCAGGACGATCAGCAGCAGCACCGCGGCGTGGGTGAGGGCGGCCAGCCGCGAGGTCGCGCCGGAGCGGACGTTGACCGCCGTGCGCGCGATGGCCGCGGTGGCGGGCACGCCGCCGAACAGCGGCGCCACCAGGTTGGCCACGCCCTGGCCGAACAGCTCCCGGTCCGGGTCGTGGCGCCGGCCGACGCTCATCCCGTCGGCGACCGCGGCCGACAGCAGGCTCTCCAGGGCGGCGAGCGCGGCCACGGCCACCGCCGAGGGCAGCAGCGACCACAGCGTCCCCGGGTCCAGGAACGCCAGGGAGGGCGTCGGCAGCGAGGCGGGCAGCTCACCGATGCGGGCCACCGGCAGCGCCGCCCACTGCGCCACCAGGGTCGCCACGACGACGGCGGGCAGCGAGAACGGCACACCGGGCCGCCACCGGGCGCCGACCAGCATCACCAGGGCGACCCCGCCGGCCAGGGCGACGGCCTCCCAGCGCGGCGCGGCCACGAAGTCGGCGACCGCCGCGACGGCGGCGAGCACCACGTGGTCCTCACCCGGCGCGGGCACCCCCAGGGCGGCGGGCACCTGCTGCAACGCGATCACCGCCGCGATGCCGATGGTGAACCCCTCCACCACCGGCACGGGCACGTACCGCATGTAGCGGCCCGCCCGCGCGACCGCGAGCAGCACCAGCAGCACCCCCGCGAGCAGGCCGACGGTGAGCACGCCGTCCACGCCGTAGCGCGCGACGATCGGCACCAGCACCACCGTCATCGCGCCGGTGGGCCCGGACACCTGGAGGCTGGAGCCGCCGAACACCGCCGCCAGCGCACCGGCCACGACGGCGGTGACCAGGCCGGAGGCCGCGCCGAGCCCGGAGGCGACGCCGAACCCGAGGGCCAGCGGCAGCGCCACGACGGCCACCGTCACCCCGGCGAGCAGGTCGCGGCGGGTCGCACCGGCCCAGTCCGCCCTGACGGGCAGGAACGTCGTCACGCCCGCTCCTCCTCGCGCAGCATCGCCAGCAGCTCGTTCTGCCCGGCCAGCAGGCCGGTGAGGACCTTCCGCGCCACGCGCAGCAGCTCGGCCACCTCGTCACTGGTCAGCGCGTACACCACGGTCGTGCCGTCCCGGGTCGCCGTGACGATCCCCGAGCGGCGCAGCACCGCGAGCTGGGCCGACAGGCTCGACGCCTCGACGCCGATGTCGGCCAGCAGGTCGCGCACCGGCTTGGGGCCGTCCTGGAGCAGTTCGAGCACCCGGATGCGCACCGGGTGCCCGAGCATCCGGAAGAACTCCGCCTTGGCCTGGTGCAGCGGGAGGGGCACGACGGGCTCCTGCGGGGTGTGGAGTTGAAAAGTTCTTCAACTCTACAACACGGCAATTCCACCGGACGCGGTGTCACGCCCCTGGTGCCGGCGGCGCTCTCGACGTCCTCGCGCGGTGACCACCCGCACCCCCGCGCCGCCTCGCCGCGCTGGCCCGGCGGTACTCGCTGTCGCAGGGTCCGGCCGTACAGGCGCAATTCGACCGCACCGCGGTCGTCCGCGCCGACCTGTTCACCCTCCGCGTGGGTCGGGCGCCCGAATGGGGCAATTCCGCATTCGAGGGGTCGGGCAGCCGGGCGGAACGGACGTCGTTCGGCCGGTGGGCCTATTTCGGGCAGCCGAATTCCGGAGTGCCCCAGGGCTGCCCGGCTGCGTCCGTAAGGTCGATTGCCGGTGCCGATGTGCGGTCATTGCACGGCAGTGGAGGCGGCCGAACGAGTGAGGACGTTGTCTCAGTTCGGAACTGCCCTGATAGATTGCCCGGGCGTAATTTTCCGGTCAGCGACACCGCTGTCGTTCGGTGACGCACGTGTCGCGCATCCGTCGGTATTTCGGGGGCTTATTCTTCGAGGGGGAGTCGTGTCGTTGCAACAAAAGAGACCGCTCAGATCCCGGGGGTTGCCGGTGCGCGCCCTCGTGGTGCTGGTCCTGGCGGCCGCATCCGTCGTGGTGGTCGGCGACGTCCGGCCGAGGCCCGTCCACGCGCAGCCCGCCGCGGCGGCGGTGTGCGACGCGCCGGTGGTCAACAAGGTGGCGTGCGAGAACACCAGGACCGGTGCGGCCGACTGGCAGGTGAACTACCGCGACCCGTCCATCGTCGGCTTCACCACGGACATCAGCGCGACCCCCGGCAGCCGGGTCGACTTCAAGGTGAAGACCAGCGCGTCGGCCTACCGCGTGGACGTCTACCGGCTCGGCTGGTACGGGGGAGCGGGGGCGCGGCTGATCGGCTCGACCTCGCGCAGTGGCAGCTCGACCCAGCCGGCGTGCCTGCGCGGCACGGACGGCAGCGCGCTGATCGACTGCGGCAACTGGGCGGTGTCGGTCAGCTGGACCGTGCCGGTCGACGCGGTGTCGGGCATCTACTACGCGCGGCTGCACCGCAACGACAACGGCGCCGAGAACGAGATCGTGTTCATCGTCCGCGACGACACCAGCACGTCGAAGATCCTGTTCCAGACCTCCGACTCGACCTGGGCGGCGTACAACCGGTACGGCGGCAACAGCCTGTACTTCGGTGACGGCCCCGGTCAGGGCGGTCAGGCGTACAAGGTCAGCTACAACCGGCCCTACACGGGCGGCGACGGCGACGAGAACTTCATCTTCAACGCCGAGTACCCGATGTTGAGGTTCCTGGAGCGCAACGGTTACGACCTGAGCTACACCACCGACGTGGACTCGGCCCGCCGCGGCCAGTTGATCAAGAACCACAAGGTGTTCATGGCCGTCGGTCACGACGAGTACTGGTCGAACGAGCAGCGCGCCAACGTCGAGGCCGCCCGGAACGCGGGCGTGCACCTGGCGTTCCTGACCGGCAACGAGATCTTCTGGAAGACCCGCTGGGAGAAGTCCATCGACTCCTCCCGCACCGACTGGCGCACGGTGGCCTGCTACAAGGAGACCAAGGGCACCCAGAGCGACGGCCTGGACGACTGGACCGGCACCTGGCGCGACCCGCGCTACAGCCCGCCGCAGGACGGTGGCCGTCCGGAGAACGCCCTGCTGGGCAACATCTTCATGGTCAACGGCCGCCGCGACGACAGCCTCCAGGTGCCCGCCGCGTACGGCAAGATGCGGCTGTGGCGGAACACCGACCTGCAGAACCTGGCCGCCGGCAGCACCTACACCTTCCAGCCCGGCACGCTGGGCTACGAGTGGAACGCGGTGCCGGACAACGGCTTCCAGCCCGACGGCGTGGTGAAGCTGTCGTCGACGACCGTGGCCCTGAACGGCCCGTACCTGCTGAAGAACCACGGTGACCTCTACGTCTCGGGTACGGCGACCCACTCGGTCACCTACTACCGGCACTCCAACGGGGCGCTGGTGTTCGGCGCGGGCACGGTCCAGTGGGCGTGGGGCGTGGACGACGAGCACGCCTACCTGACCAACACGCCGACGTCCGACGTGCGGTTGCAGCAGGCCACCGTCAACTTCCTGGCCGACATGGGCGTGCAGCCCGCCACGCTCCAGGCCAACCTCAGGGCGGCCACCGCGAGCACCGACACCGCGCCGCCCGTCGTGGCGCTCACCACCGTGCCCGTCACCTCCACCGTCGGCACCGCCTACACCTTCTCCGGCACGGTCACCGACGCCGCCGGCCAGGTCGCCGGCGTCGAGGTCTCCACCGACGACCAGTACTGGCACCCGGCGGTGTGGCAGCCGGGGCGCGGCACGTGGAGCTACACCTACACCCCGGCCAGGTCCGGCCCGGCGAGCCTGCGCGTGCGCGCGGTCGACGACTCGCTCAACCTCTCCGCACCCGTCACGGCCACGCCCACCACGTCGGCGCGGACCTGCCCGTGCGGCATGTGGACCAACGACGACCGGCCCGCGGAACTCGAACTCTCCGACGGCTCCGCGCTGGAGCTGGGCGTCAAGTGGCGGGCCGACCGGAGCGGCTACGTGCGCGGCGTGCGGTTCTACAAGAGCCCCGGCAACACCGGCAGGCACACCGGCAGCCTGTGGACCCCGACCGGTCAGCGCCTGGCCACCGGCACGTTCACCAACGAGACCGCGAGCGGCTGGCAGACCCTGCTGTTCGCGACCCCGGTGGCGGTCGCGGCGAACACCACCTACGTCGTGTCCTACCTGACCCCCACCGGCCGCTACTCCACCAACATCGAGTACTTCAGCCACTACAGCCGCCAGCGGACCTACCTCGAACCGCTCAACGCGCTGCCCAGCAGCGTCGACGGCCCCAACGGGCTGTACCGCTACGGCGCCGGGTTCCCCGACCGGAGCGCCGAGGACGCCTACTACTGGGTGGATGTGGTGTGGGCCCCCACGGCGAGCGGCTGAGCCGCGCGGCTCGACCCGCCGGCGGTTGACGGGCGGTGCGGGCGCCACCGGGTCGACCCGTCGGGATCGGTGGCACCCGCACCACCCGCACCACGCGCACCGGAGTACGGGGTCGATCGACCGCCTGCCGGCCGAGTGGCGCAGGGGCGGTGGGCTGTTGGCGGACGTGGCGCGGGCGGGTGCGGCAATTCGCGGCGGTGGCGTAGCGGGGAAGCGGTGACAGGCGATCACACCGGTGTTCGCCTCTGCTGGAGAGGGGATTGAAATGTTCCGATCCGCACGTGTCCTGGTGGCGGCGTTGCTCGCCGCGGGAGGGGCGGCCGTCCTGCCGGGCACCGCCGTGGCCGACTACGGCCCGGCCGTCCAGGTGTTCCTCACCCCCACCCCGGGCTCGCACGTGGAGGTGGGCGTCCCGCTGCAGATCAGCGGCTCGTCGCACTACGGGGAGGCCAGCCACTGGGAGTGGGGGGAGATCTCGTTCGACGGTGGCGAGACCTGGGACTACCTGGACCTGCCGCCCACCTCGGAAAACTGGCAGTACTTCTACACACCCACCGTCGAAGGCGATCTCACCATCCTCGTGCGTGCGCACGAGGACAGGCGCGTCGGGGAACCGCGGGCCGTCGTCGTGCACGTGGGCGGACCGTCGACCACGAGGCCCGACAGCTGCGGCGTGATCCTCGGGTGCCGGCCTTTCATCGCCGACGTGTACCCGACCGTGGACACCGACCCCCGGCCGGTCGAACTGGGCCTGGCCTTCCGGGTGGACCGGCCCGGGCAGATCATCGGCGTGGAAGTCACCCGGCCCGGCAATCCGCCGACGCCGGTCCGCGTGCGGCTGTGGGACTCGACGGGTGGCGTGCTCGCCGACGTGACCGGCGTCCCGACGTACGGCTATCGGATCTCGCTGCCGCAGAACACGCAGGTCGCCGCCGGTGAGCGCTACGTCGTGTCGTACTCCACCGGGGGCCTGCCCTACCGGTCGACCGAGTGGCAGTTCAGCGGCGAAGTGGTGTTCGCCCCGTTCCGGCTCCCGGTCTCGGCGGGTGTCTACAGCTACGACGACGGGTTCCCGACCGAGTCGTGGCACAACAGCAGCTACGGCATCGTGCCGATGTTCGCCGGCTGACCCGCCCACCGCCGAAAACTCTCGGGATTCAATCCGCTTGCGTGTCGAGCCTCGAAGTCGGGGCATGGACGAGCCGCGGCGGCGGGAGGGCTACGAGTCGGGCGTGCTCGGTGTCAGCCGGCCGTAGTCGCCCGGCAACCCCATCCGCCGCCGGCGGTCCCGGTCGGCGCCGGGGTGGAACCAGGGCTGCGGCCTGACCCCGTCGACCCACTCCCGCACGGGCGTCACGGGGTCGTCGGTGGACCACCACGTGAACCAGTCGTGGTCCTCCCGCAACAGGTCCGCGGTCCAGCGCAGCGCCAGGTGCACGACCCCCACCTCGGCCGCCGGCCCGTCGAGCCGTGCCAGCCACGGGCGGAGGTCGTCGTACGCGCAGGCCACAGCCACCGCCACTCCTGGGGCTCCCAGTGGTCGGACGGCTCACGCGCGAACTCGCCGACGAGGTCGTTCGGCGCTGGCGCGGGATTCCCCTGGACCGCCACTCCAACGAGGAAGGGGGCCGCCCGCCGGCGGGCGATGGCCCTTTTCGCGATCACGGGCGGGTGGACTACGGGCGCGCGTCGAACTCGGCCTGGCTGGCGCGGATGTGCGCACCGTGCTCGACGGTCCAGGCGTAGAGGTTCAGGAATGGTTCGCGCAGTGACTCGCCGAGCGGGGTCAGCGAGTACTCCACACCCACGGGTGACGTCGGGAGCACCGTCCGCCGGACCATCCCGTTGCGTTCGAGCCGGCGCAGCGTCTGGGTCAGCACGCGCTGGGTCACCCCGTCGAGCCGCCGCTTGATCTCGTTGAAGCGGGTCGGGCGCAGCAGCACGGCCATCACCGTCATGGACCACTTGTCGGCGATCTGGTCGAGGACGGGCCGGCTGGGGCAGTCGGGGGTGAAGACGAACCCGGGATCGGTGGCGATGGGGTCGGTGCTGTGCGCGGGGGTCGGCATGACGGTGTCCTCGGGGATACCTGGTGATGGGAAAGTGCGTTCTTGATCAGGGTAGGCCCGCCGGTGATCCTGGGTGCGCAAGAGATACCGACCCGACTCCGAACGGATCAGGACCATGCCCCTCGACGGGTTCACCACGCTGCGCACCGACCTGGACGGCGGCGTCCTCACCATCACCCTGGACAACCCGCCCGTGAACGCGCTGAGCGCGGTCATGATGCGCGAGCTGCGGGACCTGCTCACCGGCCTGCGCTCCGAGGCGGCGGTGAAGGTGATCGTCGTGCAGAGCGGCATCCCGGAGTTCTTCATCGCGCACGTCGACATGAACATCCTGGAGCAGGCGGACGTGTTCGCCGAACTCGCCGCCTCGGCTCCGGCCGGGCTCAACCCGTTCCAGGCCCTCGGCGAACTCCTCCGGACCCAGCCCCAGGTGACCGTCGTCAAGCTCGCGGGGACGGCGCGCGGCGGCGGTGCGGAGTTCGTCGCGGCCGCGGACCTGGCCTTCGCCGCCGCGGAGACCGCCGGCCTGGGCCAGGTCGAGGCCCTCATGGGGATCACGCCCGGCGGTGGCGCCACCCAGTACCTGCTGGAGAGGGTCGGCCGGAACCGCGCCCTCGAAATCGTCCTGACCGGCGACCGCGTCGACGCCACCACCGCCGCCGCCTACGGGTGGATCAACCGCGCGGTCCCGGCCGCCGACCTCGACGCGTTCGTGCACCGGGTCGCGCACCGGATCGCCGCCCTGGCCGACGGGGTGGTCGCGGCGGCCAAGCGCGCCCTGCCGCCGCGGGACCACGCCGCCGGTTTCCGCACCGAGCACGAGGCATGGGCGGAGCTGCTGGAACGCCCGGCCGCGCGGCGGCTGATGGCGGGCGCCCTGGCGCACGGGGGCGCGCAGACCGTCGAGGGGGAGCGGGACCTGGAGGGACTGCTGCGCTCGGTGGCGGCTCGGCAGGCGTAGGGGGCCGGGGCTGTGGCCGGGAGCGGCCTGCGCGGCGGCGGCGAGCGGCACGAGAGCCCACGACCTGGCATCGGGAACCGGGGAGGGCCACGCCGGTCGTGAACCGGACCCCGGTGGTCGCCGAACGACCCCGCCGCCTGCCGGTGGTCCTCGACCGGGTCATCGACGGGGCCGGAAGTAGTGCTTCGTGATGTGGTTGCCGACGGCCGTGCCGAGCCCGACGCCGTCGACGTCCGCCGAGCGGAAGTGGATGCCGGCCCAGATGCGGGCTTCGACGACCTCGGCGGTCGCCTCCGAGAAGCTGTCGAAGCGCCGCGTGGTGCCGCTGTCGGGGCTGAACGCGCTGAAGGGGACGTCGTCCCGCCCGAAGAAGTGCGCGTACGCCGTCATCTGCGCGGCGGTGCGGCAGGTGTGGCCGGAGGGGTAGTCGGGGTTCGGCGGGGTGACCACCAGTGGCGTCCAGCCGGGGTCGGCCGTGGTGGCGGGGTTGCCGTCGGTGTCGGCGGACCGGATGGCGGTGATCGGCCGCCAGGAGTGCCAGAACTCCTTGTCGTTGGCGCAGGCGATCGCACCGTCCGCGCCGGTGAGGTCGGCCAGCGCGTAGAGGCGCGCGGTTTCCAGGGTGTTGAGCCCTTGGGTGACGGCGAGGTCCCGCTTCATCCCCCAGCTGACGGAGCGCCGGTCGTGCCACCACAGCGCCGCCTCGGTCTGGTCCGCCGTGCGGGCGGTGCTCGTCGCCGAGCCCAGCCGCTTGACCTCGTCGAAGTCGCGGGCGTACGCGCGGCTCGTGACCGCCGGCGGCCCGGGGGTGCGGAACATCGTCGCGTCCGGGATGGCGAACGGCTTCAGGAAACCGACCCAGGCGCCCGTGTTCTCGAAGTCCGGCGGGGTGGGGCGGTACTGCCCCGGCCCGGTGCCGACGGTCCAGGGCCGGGGGTCGAAGGCGCCGTCGTCCCGCCGTGCCGCGATCATCGCGGTGGCGGCCTGCGCGCCGACCCGGATGCCGCCGCGCTTCGCCGGTCCGTCCGGGATGGCGGCGAGCCAGTCGCGGTACTGCGCGCGCAGCCTGTCCCGCTGCGCCGGGAAGATGGCGTCCAGCACCCGGTGGGCGGCGGTGCCGACGGCGGCGTCGGTCGACTCGCGCCCGGTGGCCCGCGGTGCGCCGAGGTAGGGCTCGTAGGGCGTGCCGGCGATCGCGTTCACCGCGTCGTAGACCGCGCCGCTGACCATCGCGAAACCGCGTCCGGCGACCTGTGGCGGCGACTGCCGCGCGACGTCCCAGATGGCGGTCTGCGCGTTGACGTCCCAGACGACGACCGCGTTCGGTGACGCGTTCGCATCGGTGGCGCCCTGCGGCACGAGTGCGAGCGGCACCGTCAGCGCGAGAGCAGCGAGAACGGTCATGACCATCGCCAACTCCGGTTATAGGCGTGGCGTATCGACACCACTGCGGAACGTATCGCCCCGCGTCTTGACGGCGCAATAGGGCTTCGTGCTGTTCAACGGTCGTCCGGTCCGTCGAGCGGCAGTTGGATCATCGGCCGGGCCGCTGTCCGCTCGAAGTAGCACGAACGAGTGAACGCGGGGTGATCCTGTTTCGCGATGGGGGCGCGCGGCGATAAACGGGCAGGCACCGGGGGCACGCCCCCCGACCCCCGGTGCTCACCCCTCAAGATCGGGCCGTCCGGGTCGACCCCGGGGCACCGGTGCCCCGGCCGCCGCGCACCGCTCGACTCACGCCCCGGCGCCGCCGTCGACCGGCACGATCGCGCCGGTCACCATCGACGCCCGGTCGCTGAGCAGCCACGCGGCCGCCTCCGCCACCTCGCGAGGCTCGGCCATGCGCCCCAGCGGGATCAGCGCGGTGTAGTGCTCGACGACACCGGGGGACAGCGCCTCCCACGTGTCGATCATCTCCGTCGCGGTGCCGCCGGGGGTGATGCCGTTCACGCGGATCCCCTGCGGTCCCCAGGTCACCGCGGCGGACTCGGTGATGCTGTTGAGCGCCCGCTTCATCGCGCCGTACGCGGGCAGCTCCGGGTTCGCGCGGCGGCTGCCGATGCTGGAGGTGTTCACGATCGCCCCGCCGCCACCCCGGCGCATCAGCGCGGCCTCGGCGGTCATCGCGGTCCAGTGCGCCCGGAAGTTCACCTCGAACTGCTGCTCGACGTCCTCGTCGCTGGTCCCGTCGAGCGGGCCGGGCCGCTGGATCACCGCGCCGTTGTTGAACGCGCCGTCGAGCCGGCCGTGCAGCCGCTCGACCCGGTCGACCGCGGCGCGGATGCTCGCGCGGTCGGCGAGATCGGTGGTCACGGCGTCCGCGACGCCGCCGTCGGCGCGGACCTCGGCGACGACCCGCTCCAGGGCGTCGGTGCCGCGGGCGGCGAGCACGACGGCCGCGCCCTCCCGCGCGAAGAGCCGGGCCGCCGCCGCGCCGATCCCGCGGCTGGCGCCGGTGATGAGCACGACCTTGCCGGCGAGCAGGCCGACGGGTGCGGTGTTGCCGTTGTTCGTCATGGCACCAGCCTCGGGCCGCCCCCCGACCGGAGGCAGGCACAGGTGGTACCAGGCTCCGCCGCCCCGCGACGGGCAGACTCGGGGTATGGACAAGCTGGAGCTCGGGGCGTTCCTCCGCAGCCGCCGCGAGCGGCTCCGACCGGAGGACGTCGGACTGCCCACCGGCCCGCGCCGCCGGACACCGGGCCTGCGCCGCGAGGAGGTCGCGGTGCTCGCGCACATCTCCACCGAGTACTACGTCCGGCTGGAACAGGGCCGGGCGCCGCGACCGTCGGCCGAGGTGCTCGCCGGGATCGCGGGCGCGCTGCGGCTCACGGACGCCGAGTCCGACCACCTCCACGTCCTCGCGGGCACCGCGCCGAGCCGCACCGGGCTGCACCGGCGCGACGTCCGCCCGAGCATCCTCGCGCTGCTGGGCAGGCTGCCGCAGACGGCCGCCATCGTGGTCTCCGCCGCGTTCGAGGTGCTCGCCTGGAACGACCTCGCGGCCGCGCTGATGGAGGACTTCGCCCGGCTCGCCCCGGACGGGCGCAACCTGGCGCGCCGGGCGTTCCTGGAGCCGGCCGACGGCGGGCCGCCGCTGTACGGGCTCTCCGACGTCGCGGAGTTCCGGCACCACGTCGTGATGGAGCTCCGGTCCACCCTCGCCCGGTACCCGTCCGACCCCGCGGTGACCGGGCTCGTCACCGAGCTGCGCGACGCGAGCCCCGACTTCGCCCGGCTGTGGGACCGGCACGACGTCCAGGCCCCGCCGGTGCTGACGAAGACCTTCCGCCACCCGGTCGTCGGGGAGGTCACGGTCGACTGCGACGCGCTCGCGCTCACCGACCGGGACCAGCACCTCGTGCTCTACAGCGCGCCGCCGGACTCCCCCGCCGCCGAGGCCCTCGCCCTGCTGGGCGTGCTCGGCGCCGAGGCCGGCGACTACCGGCGGTAGCGCCGCGGCCGGAGGTCGCCACCCGGTCGTCGCCCCCGGCCCGCTCGAAGTGCCCTGCCGCACCCCGCGTGCGCGGGCGGCGGGTGTGCCCTGATCCGGGCACACCCGCCGTTCCCGCCCGTCCTAGCCGATCGTGAAGTCGTCCGCGTAGACGGGGGGCTGGCCGTACCAGCCGTGCACGTAGACGGTGACCGCGCCGGACGCCCCGGTGGTGAACGGGACGGACAGCTGCGTCCAGTCGCCCGCCGACGTCCAGGCACTGGCGGTCGCCCCGCCGCTCACGCCGATGAACGCGTAGTTGCCGCGCACCCAGCCCTTGAGCGTGTAGGTCTTGTTCGGGGTGAGGGTGACCGCCTGGGACGCCTGCCCGTTGCCCGACCCGTTCGGCGTGACCTGGAGCGCGTGCGCGCCGGAGTGCGCCGGCGTGCCGACGATCGCGTCACCGGGGGCGGTCCACGGCGTCAGCGCGCCGTCCTCGAAGCCGCCGTTGACGATCGTGCCGTCCGGCACGGTGCCCTTGACCTTCACCGAGAACGAGGCCGTGTGCGTGGCCGAGGGGCTGGTGCCGGTCACGGTGACCGTGTAGTCGCCGGGCACCGCCGTGGCCGCCGCCGCGACGGTCAGGGTCGCCGAACCGCCCGCGGTGACGCCGGAGGCCGACAGGGTCGCGGTGAGACCGGCACGCGCCGGGCCCGCCGTCAGGGACACCGTCTCCGCGGTGCCGGAGGCCACCGCCGTGCCCACGGTCGCGGTGGTCGAGCCGCCGGGGTCGATCGCCGCGGACGACGGGGTGACCCCCAGGGTGAAGTCGTTGACCGGGTTCGGGGTCCCGCCGCCGGTGAACGGCGCGAAGATCCGGCTGAACTCCCACGTGCCCTGGGCGATGCCGGAGCAGTTGTCCGCCGCAGCGCCGCCGGGGCAGCCGCCGTTGTCGCGCTGGAGCGCCCAGAACGACAGCGTGTTGACGCCCTTGGCGATCGCCCAGTCGTACACGGTGCGGGCGTCGGCGACCTGGAAGGTCTCGGCGGGGCCGTAGTCGTCCACGCCGATCATCTCGGTGACGCCGACCATCGCCCACCGCTGGGCCTCGGTCTTGCCCGGCCACAGCGCGGCGAGCTGGTCGACCAGGCCCTGCGCGGCGGTCTTGGTGTCGTCGGCCATCTGGTGCTGCCGGCCGTCGTAGTAGTCGAACGTCATCAGGTTCACGACGTCGACGCGGGCGTTGTTGGCGACCGCGTTGCGCAGCACGGCCAGGCCGCTGGGCGCGAGGCCGGTCGGGGTGGTGGGCAGGGTGTAGGAGAACTGGACGCTGCGGCCGTTGGCGGCGGCCCAGTCCTGGGTCAGCTTGATCGCCTTGTTGCGGCGGTCGATGCCCGCCGCGTTGTCCAGCGCCTCGACCTCGACGTCCAGGTCGAGCCGGCTCACGTCGTAGGTGGTGATGACGCTCTGGAACGCGGCGGCGATCCTGGCCACGTCGGTGCAGCTGTCGGCGATCTCGGTGCCGGTGTGGTCGGCGGTGTAGCCGCCGAACGACGGAATGGCGTCGCCGCCGTTGGCGCGCAACGCGGTGATCTCGCCGCCGAACACGCTCGGTGAGATCGGCATCCCGGCGTCGCCGTTCCACAGCGGCGTGCAGGAGCCCTTGGCCGCGGTCTGGAGGAACGCGAAGGTCAGGTACTTCGCGCCGGACTGCTGTGCCAGGGTGGCCGGGTTCTCGCCGGTCCAGGCTTCGAAGTAGGGGGCGAACACCCGGGCGGGCAGCGGCTTGGCCGCCTGGGCCGCCGCGCCGGCGGCGGTCGGGATGAGGGACAGGGAGGTGAGCAGGGCCACCAGGAGTACCAGGACTCTGGACGGACGCATGTGCGCTCCAGCAGGGGAGGGGACGCGGGCCCGGTGGGGCCCGGCGGTGGCGACCGGTCATCAGAATTGGACTAGACCATGGGGGTTGTCAAGACGTTTCGCGATATGCGGCTTAGGTTGTGAAATGTCCGCTGTCGTGCGAGAAGTCCGCTGTTTGGTCCACAGTGGACTTGTGGGTGGTCGGCGGTGCCCGGGTTCCGCCACATCTCGCGGGCCTGGTCGTGCCGGCCCGGGGCGGCGTGCGGGTGGCCGAGGCGGTCGAGGGTGTCGGCGGCCGCGGTGGTGTCGCCGAGGGTGCGGTAGAGGGCTACGGGTCGAAGGGCCGCCTGGCAGTGGTCGCGGGCGGTGTCGTAGTCGCCCGGCACCGCGGCGGCCCGGCCCGCCTGGTTGAGCGCGTCGGCCTCCTGCACCGGCCGATCGAGGTCGCGGATGAGGTGCAGGGCGCGCCGGGCGTGGCCCAGGGCCTGCGGGTAGTCCCCTCGCACCTCCCACGTCCTGAAGGGCGCGTGCTCGGTGTAGGCCGCCTGGAGGGTGTCGTGGTGCTCCTCGGCCGCGGCGAGGGTCCGGTGCAGGTGCTCGACGGCGGCGACCTGCTGGGCGGCGATCAGGTGGGGCTGGTGGTCGTCCGGCCACGCCGGCGCGGCGGACAGGTCGGCCGGCTGCGGACCCCCGGTGCGGGCGGGTCGAGCCGGACCCGGTCGTTGCCGTCCAGGAGCCGGTCGGCGGTGTGGGCGGTGTGCCGGTAGAAGTCGACCGCCCACTCCAGCGCGGCCTGCCGCGCGGGCTCCGGGAGGTGGTCGCGGGCGGTGGTGGCGGCGTAGGCGCGGACCAGGTCGTGCATCGAGTAGCGGCCGTGCGGTGCCGGTCGAGCAGCGAGTGGTCCTCCAGGACGTGCAGGGCCTTGCGCGTCTCGGTCGGGGCAGGCCGGTGTGCCCGCCGCTGCCGGGGGCCGCGGCCGACAACTACGCCTCCCGGCCGAGAGCACTCCCCAGGCCGGGCAGTCGGACGAGTTCCACCCCCGCCGCGCCACCGAGGACGGTCACACCGTCACGTACCCCGACCGCGCGGGCACGTCGGCGCCCTTGACCGCCGACTCACTGCTTTACTACGGTACTAGTAAAGCAGTAAGGGGCTACCGTGTTCGTCTTCCGGCTCGACACCCACTCCGGCGTGCCGCCGTACCTGCAACTCGTCCAACAGGTCCGCCAGGCGGTGCTGCTGGGCTTCCTCCAACCCGGTGACCGCCTCCCGCTCATCCGCGAGGTGGTCGAGGACCTGGCGATCAACCCGAACACCGTCGCCAAGGCGTACCGGCAGATGGAGCAGGAGGACCTGGTCACCGGCCGGCCGGGCCAGGGCACGTTCGTCAACGAACAGCAGTCGGCCGCGATGCCGGCGTCGACGTACACGTCGCTGCGCCGCGGCCTGGAGGCATGGCTGCGCCGCGCCTACGCGGCCGGCCTCGACGAGCGGGCGGTCGACGCGCTCCTCGCCTCCGTCCACCAGCAGATGAGGAACGAGGGCGTGGCGTGACGGCGGCCGGGTTCGCGCTGCGCACCGACGGTGTGGGCAAGCGGTACCGGAAGGGCTGGGCGCTGCGCGACTGCACCCTGGCCCTGCCGGCGGGCGGCGTGATCGCCCTGGTCGGGCCGAACGGCGCGGGCAAGACCACGCTGCTGCGCCTGGTCGTCGGGTTGCTGGCACCGACCACCGGCACGGTGGAGGTCCTCGGCCACGACGTCACCGCCGGCACCCCGCGCACCCTGTCCCGGGTCGGGTTCCTGGCCCAGGACCACCCGCTGTACAAGCGCTTCACCGTCGCCGACATGCTCCGCTTCGGCCGGGCCTGCAACCCGCGGTTCGACCAAGGGCTGGCCGAGCGCCGGCTGGCGAAGCTGGCCATCCCGCTCGACCGCAGGACCGGCGCGCTCTCCGGCGGGCAGCAGGCCCAGGTCGCGCTGGCCCTGGCCCTGGCGAAGCGGCCGGACCTGCTCGTCCTCGACGAACCGGTGGCCAGCCTCGACCCGCTGGCCCGGCACGAGTTCCTGCAGGTCCTCATGGGCGCGGTGGCCGAGGGCGGGGTGACCGTCCTGTTCTCCTCCCACGTCGTGCACGAGCTGGAGCGCGTCTGCGACCACCTGGTCGTGCTCGACCGCGGCCGGGTCACGCTCACCGGTGACATCGACACCCTCCTCGCCGAACACCGGCTGCTCGTCGGCCCGCGCACGGCCACCGACCCCGACCGGGCCGGCGCCGTCGTGGAGGCCGTCCACAGCGACCGGCACACGACCCTGCTGGTGCGCGACGGCGCGATCCCGGCCGCGCCCGGGTGGCAGGCCCGGCCGGTCGCGCTGGAGGACCTGGTGCTGGCGTACCTGCGCCGGTCGTCCGAGCCCGGCGCCGAGGTCACCCCGGTGGGGGCGGCATGACCTGGCTGATCTGGCGCCAGCACCGGACCGAGGTCTGCGTCCTGGGCCTGCTCGTCGGCGCGTTCGGCGTCGTCCTGCTCGTGCTCGGGGCGCAGGCCCACGACCTGTTCCCCGGCGGTCCCGCCCGGTGCGCGGGAGGGGCCGGCGTCGACGAGGTCTGCGCGGCCTCCTTCCGCCGGCTCGACGAGGAGTACGGGTACGTCGAGAACCTCCTGGCGGCCTTCTACCTGGTCCCCCTCGTCATCGGCGCGTTCCTCGGCGCGCCGCTGCTCGCGCGTGAACTGGAGGACGGCACCTGGCAGCTCGCCTGGACGCAGGCCGTGCCGCGGATGCGCTGGCTGGCGGCCAAGCTCGCGGCACTGGCCGGCGTCACCGTCGCGCTCACCGGCGTGTTCACCGCGGTGCTCACCTGGTTCCGCCGGCCGTTCGACGCGTGGGAGGGGCGGTTCCAGTACGACGCGTTCGACCTGGAAGGACTCGTTCCGGTGGCGTACGCGCTGTTCGCGTTCGGCGTCGCCACTGCCGCCGGGGCGATCCTGCGGCGCAGCCTGCCCGCGTTCGGCGTCGCCCTCGGGGCGTTCCTCGCCGCCCGGATGTCGGTGGCGCTGCTGGCCCGTCCCGCGTACGCCACGCCGCTGACCACCGTGGCGCCGGTCCCCGCCGGCGGCTCGGAGGACCAGGCGGGGCACCGGTCCGTGCCCGGCTTCGCCGACTGGACGATCGAACGCGGCTACGCGGACGCCACCGGGCGCAGGCTGGGCTCGACCGAGTACCAGGAGCTGGAGGCCGCCGCCGACCGGGCCGGCACCAACCTCAACCAGTTCCTGCACGCGCGCGGCGTCCAGCGGTTCGGGGTCTACCACCCGGCCGACCGGTTCTGGACGTTCCAGCTCATCGAGGCGGCCCTGTTCGTCGCCGGCGCGGCGGTCCTGATCGGCGTGGTGGTGTGGCGGGTGCGGCGCCGGGTGATCTAGGAGGACCGCGGACGCACCGGTGAAGCCGGCCGGGATCGCCGCGCCCGACGGTCCCGCGCCGTCGCCCGGCCGAGCGTCGCGGTGGGACCCGGCGATCCGCCAACCTCCGTGCGGCGCAAGGGTTTCGCGGACCATTGCGCTGTCCGGCCGACACCGCCGCGGGCGCGCGGGGGTTACCGTTGATCGATCCAGTACCACTTCAGGACATACTCGCAACGGAGCGATCATGCCCGACTTACGCGCGTCGCTGGCCGTGTTGGCGCTCGCGACAGCCCTGCCACTGGCCACCACTCCCGCGGCGGTCGCGTCCGCCACGCACGTCATCGCCGAACTGCCGGGCGTCGCGGGCCTGCCCGGCACCTTCGGCTATTACCCCACCGGTGTCAACGACCTCGGCCAGATCGTCGGCAGCGCCCAGGGCGACGGGCCGACGCGCGCGGTGCTGTGGGCGCCGCGCGGCGGCGCGACCGACCTCGGCCCCGGTCTGGCCGGCGCGATCAGCCAGAGCGGCGAGGTGCTCGGGTTGACCTCCGACGGCGTGCCGGACACGCAGCAGCCGTGGGTCTGGTCCGCGGGTCGGCGGACGGCCATCGCCCCGCCGGGAGCCGCGTGGGCGCGGGCGCAGGTGATCAACGACGACGGCAGCGTGCCGATGTCGTACGCCACGTCGGCCCGGGGCGAGCAGCACGCCGCCGTGTGGGACGGCGAGCGGCACGTGGAGCTGCCGGTGGCCGGTGATCACGTGTCGACGTACGCGATCAACAACGCCGGTGTCGTCGCGGCGAGCTACGCCTACGCCGCCTTCCAGGAGTTCGCCGCGCTCCGCTGCACCGACGGCGCGTGCGTGAAGCTGGCCCCCGGTCCGGGCTACGGCACGTACGACCCGGAGGCGATCAACGAGGCCGGTGTGATCGTCGCCAACCGGGGCATGGTGGCGCTGCGCTGGGACGGCGAGGAGGTGACCGTGCTGTCGGAGAACGGCCGGCTCGCCCACGGCGAGCAGTCCCTCAACGAGCGCGGCGACGCGGTCGGCTGGGTGCTGGACAACGGCATGTCCCGCGCGGTGCTGTGGCCCGCCGGCGGCAAGCAGGTCGACCTCGGCGTGCCCGGCAACTCCGTGGCGACCGCGATCAACGAGCGCGGCGACATCATCGGGCACGCCTCGTCGCCGGACTACTCGTCGAGCCGCGTGTTCCTCTGGCGCGATGGGCGGCTCACCTACCTCGACTCGCTGGGCGGCGCCTACAGCACGCCGGTCGCGCTGAACAACCACGGCGTCGTGGTCGGTCGCAGCACCACCGCCGACGGCACCTGGAAGGGCGTCCGCTGGACCCCGGTCGCCACGACCCCGTCCCACTGACGCCCGCCGGCCGCCCCGGGCACCCGCGGCCCGGGGCGGCCGGCGGTCGATGTGGTTGAACACGCACGCCCGCACCGACTCCGGCGGCGTGTCGCCGCCGCCGTGGAACGCGCCGGCCTCCTGGACCGCGGCCTCGACGACTCAAGATCGAATCCGAGGTGGAACTGCGTCCGTGAGGTTCGTCCGAACACGCATCCGCGGGGAAGTCCCCACGCAAGCTTCCGGCCGGTGAGATTTCGAGTTGGTGCGCTCGTTCCCGTACCACTGGCGTGGTGAGGAGCCGGACGACCTGCCCGTCGCCCGGGGGTTGTCGAGCCACGACGACGGCCGTGACGGTGCCCGGCCGCCGCGCCTGGAGGTCGGCGCAGTCGTGCGTCGACACACCCACCACCACGCACCCCACCCCCACGATCGCCACCGGGAACGGGCCGTGAACAGCGCCGAACGTGGTCATGCGCACCTCGGGGCAGTGGGATCGGGGCACGCCGGACCAGACCGTGCCCAGCCCGCCCCGCCCGATCACCCGCCCGCGGAAACTCGTTCCGCACCGGTCACCGAGCGGTGGGGGTGGTGGGCAGGACGGGTGACGGTGGCCCGGTCGGGGGATTCTCCATCGGGCACGGGGTGGTTTCCCTAACCTCCGGCCCGTGCCTGAGAAGCCGGACACCGCCGTCACGCTCACCCACCGGGCGATCGGCCTGCGCACCACCGACCCGGAGGCCGCCCGGGAGCTGCTGGGCGTCGCGCTGGCCGACGACACCGGGTACGAGCCGGCCTGGCGCTGGCTCGCCGAGCTGGTCACCGACGACGCCGAGCGGCGGTTCTGCCTGGACCGGGCGTTCGCCATCAAGGCCGACCCGGAGACCGACCGGGCCCGGCGCGCGCTGCGCCGCGTGGCACCGCGGGTGCCGCGAGAGGTGCGGGACGTCGTGGAGCCGCCGCGGCCGGAGCCCGTGGTGCCGGTCGCGGGGCGGCGGAAGAGGTCCGGGAAGCTGGTCGCGCTCGGCGCGGTGGTGCTCCTCGCGCTGGCCGCCGTCGGGGTGTGGACGGCCACCAGCCGGGCCGGTGGGGAGCCGGTGCGCGTCGCCGTGGTCGCGGGCTTGACGGGGCGTGACCCGGCCGCCGCCGCCGACGTCGAGCGCGGTGTCCGGATGCGGGTGGACGACCTGAACGCCGCGGGCGGGGTGGACGGGCACCCGGTGGAGCTGCGGGTCTACGACGACGCCGACCAGCCGGAGCGGGCGACGGCGATCGCCGAGGAGATCGTGCGCGACGGCAAGGCGCTCTACGTCATCGGGCACGGTGTCACCGCCACGTCCCTCGCCGCCGCCCCGATCTACCGGGCCGCCGGCATCCCGGCGGTCACGCCGTCGGCCAGCGGGTCGGCCGTCACCGACAGCAGCGACTGGTACTTCCGCAGCATGTTCGGCGACCGCACGCAGGCCGACTTCCTCGCCGTCTACGCCTCCGACGTGCTGAAGGCGAAGAAGGTCGCGGTGGTGTACGACGACACCGCGTCGGGGCGTTCGGCGCAGGCCGCCTTCGCGGACTCCTACCGCGGCTTCGGCGAGGTCGTCGCCGCGCTGCCCGTGACCGGCGACCCGCGGGCGGCGGTGGACCGGGTGAAGGACCTCGGCGCGCCGGTGCTGCTCGCCACCGAGGAGCGCAACGGTGTCGCGCTGGTGAAGGGCCTGCGCGGCGCGGGGTTCGAGGCGCCGATCCTGGGCACGGCGGCCCTGGGCACGAAGTCGTTCCACGACGCGCTGGGCGGTGCGACGCGGGACCTGCACCTGGCCACCCCGATGGCGCAGGACTCGCTGTCCGGTCCGGCGCTGGCCTGGTCCGAGGAGTTCCAGCGCCGGTTCGGGGAGCGCCCGCGCTGGCACGCGGCGACCGCGCGGCAGGCGCTCAACGTCGGCCTGCACGTGGTGACCAAGGACCGCATCGGCCTGGACCCGGCCGCCATCGCCGCCGACCGGCGACGCCTGCGCGACGGCCTGGCGTCGTTGAAGGACAAGAAGAACGCGTTCCCCGCGCTGCTCGGGCCGCTGTACTTCACCGCGAACGGCTCGGCGCAGATGCCGGTGTCGTTCGTGACCAGCGACGGCGTGCGGTTGGTGTCCACGCCGGTCCAGCTGACCACCCACGAGCCGGGTTCGCCGCAGGCGCTGGCGGCGGCGCTGGCGGACGGCTCGGTGATCGCGGTCGGCGACCGGTACCTGACCCGCCGCCAGGTGGTGGCCACCGGCATCAACCTCAACGAGGTGCGCGACCTGGACACCCGCGACGGCACGTACTTCGTGGACTTCTTCCTGTGGCTGAAGTACACCGGCCCGCACGCGGCGGCGGACGTGCAGTTCGTCAACGCGGTCAAGCCGGACCTCAAGCTCGGTCAGCCGCTGCGCGACGTGACCGGCGACGACGGCACCTACCGGCTGTACCGGGTGGCCGACCGGTTCAAGAGCGGGTTCGAGTTCCGCAGCTTCCCGTTCGACCACCAGCACCTCAGGGTGGTGCTGCAGAACCGGACGCAGACCGCCGACCAGGTGGTGTACGTGACCGACAAGGAGGTGCTGGACCAGCCGGCCGAGCACCACCTGCGCAGCGGCGCGGACGCCGAGGCGACGATCAACGACATCCCGAACTGGCTGGCCACCTCCGCCCGGTTCTTCCAGCGGACGGTCGGCAGCAGCGACGCGCTGGGCGACGGGTCGGCGGCGGGCACCGCGGACGGTATCTACTACAGCCAGTACACCGGCGAGGTGGAGATCGTCCGCGACACCCTGCCGTTCCTGATCAAGAACCTGCTGCCGCTGGTGCTGCTGATCTGCGTCACGTACCTCTCGCTGTTCTTCAACGCCTCCGACGGCGCCGCGCCGGTGTCCATGGGTGTCACCGCGATCCTCAGCACGGCCGTGCTGCTGAACAACGTGACGTCGCAGCTGCCGTCGGTGAGCTACACGGTGGCGCTGGAGTGGGGTTACTACGCGTTCATCCTGCTCGCGGCCGGGTGCGTGCTGGTGGCGATGCTGCGCAAGCGGCTGGCCGGGCTCCGCCGCGACGCCCAGGAGCGGCGGCTGTCGCGGGCGGCGCGGATCGGTTACCCGGCCTACCTGGTCGCGGTGCTCGCGACCTACCTGGTGGTGTTCGCCTGATCCGGCCGGGCAAGGACCCGTGTTCGGTGATGTCGGCGACCCGCAGCCGGTGCGGCGCGGGCGGCGTCGGTCGGGCCGGCCCCTCCGAGTGGGGCCGGTGTTCCGGCCATCCGCGCCCGTGCCGCTGCGTGCCCCGTACTTGACCGATGGTGACGTGCGCGGCAATGTGCAGTTCGGTGCGCTGATCAAGCTGCACCGAGGCCGGGTGCGTGGTGAGCGGTTCCGGGAGAGGGGGAGCGTGGCACGACCGAGGGCACTGGTGGTCCGCGGTGGGTGGGAAGGCCACCGGCCGGTGGAGGCGACCGGGTTGTTCATCCCCTTCCTGGAGCGCAACGGCTACGCCGTGCGGG
Organism: Saccharothrix syringae; assembly: GCF_009498035.1. Classification (NCBI taxonomy): domain Bacteria; kingdom Bacillati; phylum Actinomycetota; class Actinomycetes; order Pseudonocardiales; family Pseudonocardiaceae; genus Saccharothrix; species Saccharothrix syringae. The sequence continues at coordinate 6,688,252 of NZ_CP034550.1, read as the reverse complement.
TCGAGGAGTCGACCGAGGTGTACGCCGACGCCGCCGGGATGGCGGGCACCGACCTGGTCGTGCAGTGCGTGACGATGTCGCAGATCACCACCGCGCAACTGGCCGGGCTGCGCGCGGCGGTCGAGGCCGGCACCGGTTTCACCGGCTGGCACGGCGGCATCGCGGACTCGTTCCGCGCGTCGTCGGACTACCTGCACCTGGTGGGCGGCCAGTTCGCCACGCACCCGGGCAGAGAGCCGTGCGAGCGCCGGGGCGGGCAGGAGGACAACTACCTGCCGCACGCGGTGAACATCACCGCGCTCGGCCGGGAGCACCCGATCACCGCGGGCATCGAGGACTTCGAACTGGTCACCGAGCAGTACTGGGTGCTGCACGACGACCTGGTCGACGTGCTGGCCACCACGACCCACCCGCCCCGACCGTGGCACCCGTGGCACCGGCCGGTCACCTGCCCGGCGATCTGGACCCGCCGGTGGGGCGCCGGGAGGATCGTGGTGACGACGCCGGGGCACAGCCTGGACGTGCTGGAGCACCCCAGCGTCCGCACCGTCATCGAGAAGGGGATGTTGTGGGCGACCCGCACCGCGTCGGCATCGTAGGTCTCGGGGTCATCTCCCGCGCATACCTGAACACGCTCGGCAACCACCCCGCGGTGCGCGTCACCGCGGTCGCCGACCTCGACGACGCCCGGTCGGCCGCGGTCGCCGCCGACCTCCCGGGTGCCGAGGCGGTCAGCGTCGACCGGCTGCTCGGTGGGGCGGACGTCGACACGGTGCTGAACCTCACCGTCCCCGCGGCCCACGCCCCGATCGCGTTCCGCGCGATCGAGGCCGGCAAGAACGTCTTCGGCGAGAAGCCGCTCGCCGTCACGTTCCCGGACGGTCGGGCGATCATCGACCGGGCCGCCGCGGCCGGTGTCCGGGTCGGTTGCGCACCGGACACCGTTCTCGGCACGGGCACGCAGACCGCGCGGGCGGCGATCGACAGCGGGCTCATAGGGCGCCCGCTCTCCGCGTCGGCCGTGATGATCACGCCGGGGCACGAACGCTGGCACCCCAACCCCGACTTCTACTACACCGCCGGTGGCGGCCCCCTGCTGGACATGGGGCCGTACTACATCACCGCGCTGGTCCACCTGCTCGGCCCGGTGCGCACGGTGCTCGGCGCGGCCAGTCGCCTGCGCACCGAGCGCGTCATCGGTTCCGGCGCGCGGACGGGCCACCGGATCCCGGTCGAGGTCGACAGCCACGTCTCCGGCGTGCTCGAACACGCCAACGGCGCGCTCTCCACCATCACGACCAGCTTCGACGGGGTGGTCACCACCGCCGCACCGATCGAGGTGCACGGCGAGGACGGCACGCTCGCGGTCCCGGACCCGAACCTCTTCGACGGCGAGACCCGTCTCTTCCCGCTCGGCGGCACCGGGTGGCGGACCCTTCCCCCCAGCGCGGGCTACACGGGCGCGGGGCGGGGGATCGGCCTCCTCGACCTCGTCGCGGCCGACGGGCAGCGGGCCCCGCGCACCGGCGGTGAGCTCGCGCTGCACGTGCTGGAGACGATGACCGCCGTGCTCCGCGCCGCGGACGAGGGGCGGCGGATCGAGCTGACGACCACGGTGGAGCGGCCGGTGCCGGTGCCCCTCACACCCGTGGACGAGTGGTCCCCCAGCCGCCGGTGAAGGCACCGGCACGGCGGGGGTGCCGGGGGACCGGTCGACCCGAGGGGTCGGTGCTCCCCGTGCACGCCCGGCGCGGGCGGTGCGGCCGATCGGTCACCGCTCCTTGTGAACGCGGACGCGCGCGTGCCACGCTGGGACGGGATCAACGCCGGGCCGGTACCCGTCGGCGGCACGGGGATCGCGCGGAACGCGTCGGTGTCCGTCGCCTGTGGACGGTCGACGCCCGGCCCGGGAGCAGCCGACCCCGCCCGACCCGCCGCGGCGCCCGGTGGAGCGCCGCGCGGCAGAAGGGAGCGCCCGTGGCGCGAGTACTGGTCCTCACCGCCGACGCCGCCGAGGAACTCGATTCGATGTACCCGGTGTTCCGCCTGCGCGAAGCCGGTCACGAGGCGGTCGTGGCCGCCCCGACGACCCGCGCGGTGAAGCTCGTGGTGCACGACTTCGAACCCGGCTGGGACGCCTACACCGAGAAACCCGGCCACCTGCTGCCCGTGGACCTGGCGTTCGCCGAGGTGGACCCCGAGGAGTGCGACGCCCTGGTCATCCCGGGCGGCCGGGCGCCGGAGTACATCCGCACGGACCCGGACGTGGCCCGCGTCGTCGGCCACTTCTTCGAGCGCGGGCTCCCGGTCGGCACGATCTGCCACGGCCCTCAGGTGCCCGCCGCCCTGGGGCTGCTGCGCGGTCGCACCACGGCCGCGTACCCGCCGCTGAAGTCCGACGTGGAGCAGGCGGGGGCCACCTTCGTGGACGGGCCCGACGTCGTGGACGGCGCGATGGTGTCCTGCCGGGGCTGGCCGGACCTGCCGCTGTGGTCCCGCGCGTTCCTGCGGGTGCTGGAGGAGTCGTCCGGGGCGCGGGGGCTCGACCGGATCAGGTCGGCCCGGTGAGGGGAGCAGTGGCGAGGGAAAACGACCGCCGGCGCCGCGCTCGACCGGGCGGGGGTCCCTCCGGTGGCGCGCACCGTTCTCCTCCGCCCACCGGTATCCGACGGGCCCCGACGACGGGAGGGGCATGACGAGTTCGTCCGAGGACCCGGTGCGGCAGGTCCTGTCCGACGCCATGGCCCACCTGTACTCGGCCGCCCTGCGCGCGGCGGTGCTGCTCGACGTCGCCGAGCACCTGGCGGACGGGCCGCGCGATGCCGCCGACCTGGCCGGGGAGATCGGCGCGCACGGCCCGTCCCTGCACCGGCTGCTGAGGTTCCTGGCCGGTCGCGGGGTCTTCCGGGAGGACGAGGACGGCAGGTTCCACCTGACCCCGGCCGGCGACGTGCTGCGCGCCGACGCGCCCCGGACGGTCAGGACGGCGGTGCTCGGGATGACCTCGGACCTGTGCCTGCTGCCCGCGACCGGCCTCGCCGCGGCCCTCCGCGACGGTGGCACCGCCTTCGAGCACCGGTTCGGGCGGCCGCTCTTCGAGTACCTCGCCGAGAACCCGGAGGCCGGCGACGAGTTCAACCAGGCCATGGTCGACATCTCCACCGCCGAGGGCGACGCCATCCTGGCGGTCTACGACTTCCCCGGCTCGGGCGTGGTGGTGGACGTCGGCGGCGGCCACGGCGCGCTGCTGCTGTCGGTGCTCCGCGCCCACCCGGGCCTGCGCGGCGTGCTGCTCGACCAGGACGCGGTGGTGGCCGGCCACCTGCTCGGGCAGCTGGGCGGGGACGACCGCTGGGAGGTGGTCGCCGGGGACTTCTTCGACTCGGTGCCCCCGGGTGACCTCCTCGTGCTCAAGAACGTCCTGCACGACTGGGACGACGAGCAGTGCGCGCGCATCCTGGGCAACTGCCGCCGCGCCCTGCGGCCCGGTGGCCGGGTGCTGGTCGTCGACGCGGTCATCCCGCCGGGCAACGAGCCGGACTTCAGCAAGCTGCTCGACATGTCCATGCTGACGCTGCTGCCGGGGCGGGAACGCACCGAACCGCAGTTCCGCGACCTGTTCGACCGCGCCGGCCTCCGCCTGACCCGGGTCGTCCGCACCGCGGGCGTGTTCTCCCTGATCGAGGCCGTCCCCGGGTAACGGGTCGGCACGCCCGGAGGGCTCTGCCACAGTCCGCGTCACCGGGAAAGAGGCCAACAGCCCCTGTGTCACAACGAGTCGGTCACGGCTGGCGGCGGTGAGGACTTGGCCACGCGAACGTAACCCAGGGCGCGCGGCACGCAACATGCGGTTCATAGCTTCGCTGGTTCCACCAGTCGGAAGGAGCCACCGGTGCGCACCTGGAACTCCCGTCGTGGCCTGTTAGCCCTCCTCTTCCCGGTCCTGCTGGCGACGGCGTGCGTCGACGAGCCGGGCGCCGGCGCCGGGGCGTCCGGCGACGAGATCAGGATCGGCGTCCTGCACTCGCTCAGCGGCACCATGGCGATCAGCGAGGTCACCGTGCGCGACGCGGAGCTGCTCGCCGTCGAGGAGATCAACGCCCGGGGCGGCGTGCTCGGCAAGAAGCTGGTGCCGGTCACCGAGGACGGCGCGTCCGACTGGCCGACGTTCGCGGAGAAGGCGCAGAAGCTGATCTCGCAGGACCGCGTGGCCGCGGTGTTCGGCGGCTGGACCTCCGCCAGCCGCAAGGCGATGCTGCCGGTGTTCGAGCGCAACAAGGCGCTGCTGTGGTACCCCGTCCAGTACGAGGGCCTGGAGAGCTCGCCCTACATCTTCTACACCGGCGCGACGACCAACCAGCAGATCGTGCCCGCCCTGGACTACCTGGCCTCCCAGGGCGAGCGGCGCCTGTTCCTGGTGGGCAGCGACTACGTGTTCCCCCGCACCGCCAACAAGGTCATCAAGGCGTACGCGGCCGCCAAGGGCATCGAGGTGCTGGGCGAGGAGTACACGCCGCTCGGCCACACGGAGTACAGCACGCTGGTCAACAAGATCGCCGACGCGCGGCCCGACGCGGTGTTCAACACCCTCAACGGCGACAGCAACGTGGCGTTCTTCAAGCAGTTGCGCGCCTCCGGCATCACCCCCGGGAGCACGCCCGTGGTGTCGGTCAGCGTGGCCGAGGAGGAGGTCCGGGGCATCGGCCCGGAGAACGTCGCCGGGCACCTGGTGGCGTGGAACTACTACCAGACCACCGCGACCCCGGCGAACGAGGCGTTCGTCAAGGCGTTCAAGGCCAAGTACGGCGCCGACAAGGTGACCTCCGACCCGATGGAGGCCGGCTACAACGCCGTCCACCTGTGGGCCGAGGCGGTCGCCAAGGCCGGCACCACCGAGGTGGAGGCGGTGCGCAGGGCCGCGGGCGGCATCACCATCGAGGCGCCCGAGGGCCCCACCGCCATCGACGGCGAGAACCAGCACGTGGCCAAGACCGCGCGCATCGGCCGGGTGCGGCCGGACGGCCAGATCGAGCAGGTCTGGGCCTCGGACGGGCCCATCAAGCCGGACCCCTACCTCAAGGGCTACGACTGGGCGACCGGCCTGAGCGGCTGAGGGGGCGACGTGGCGGCACTGGCCAACCAGCTGCCCATCGGGCTGGGCATCGCCGCGGTGCTCCTGCTCATCGCGCTCGGCCTGACGTTCACGTTCGGCCAGATGGGCGTGATCAACATGGCGCACGGCGAGTTCATCATGGCGGGCGCATACACGGCGTACCTGCTCCAGGGCGTGACCGGCCAGTCGTTCCTGCTCGCGCTGCCCGCGGCGTTCGCCGTGGCCGGGCTGATGGGGCTGCTGCTGGAGTGGTCGCTGATCCGGCGGTTCTACGGGCGGCCGCTGGACACGCTGCTGCTGACCTGGGGCGTGAGCCTGGTGCTCCAGCAGCTCGCACGGGACGTCTTCGGCGCGCCGAACGTCCAGGTGACCGCGCCCGCCTGGCTGACCGGCGGACTGGACGTGCTCGGCGTCCGGCTGCCGCACAACCGCCTGTTCACCATCGGCCTGGCCGCGCTGTGCGTGGTCGGCGTGTGGTTCTACCTGACCCGGCTGCCGCAGGGCAGGCGGATGCGGGCGGTGGTGCAGGACCGGGAGCTGGCCGAGTGCAGCGGCATCGCCACCGGCCGGGTCGACCGGTTCACCTTCCTGCTCGGCTCGGGGCTGGCCGGGGTGGCGGGTGTCGCGCTGACGCTCGTCGGCCCGGTCGGCCCGAACCTGGGCACCACCTACATCGTCGACGCGTTCCTGGTCGTGGTCGCCGGTGGGCTGGGGCAGCTGCGCGGCGCGGTGCTCGCCGCCCTCGCGCTCGGGTTCCTCAACGGCTACCTGGAGTTCTGGACCGACGCGAGCCTGGCCAAGGTGCTGGTGCTCGTGGCGGTCGTCGCGTTCCTCCAGGTTCGGCCGCAGGGCATGTTCGCGCTTCGGGGAAGGACCTTGGTGTGAGGACGTCTCTCGGGCGGGTGTCGCTGTGGGTGTGCCTGGCGCTGCTGGTGCTGGCGCCGTTCGCGCTGTCGCCGTTCCGGCTCGGCCTGCTGGCGAAGTACCTGTGCTTCGCCATCGTCGCGGTGGGCATCGCGCTGGCGTGGGGCCGGGGCGGGATGCTGGTCCTGGGCCAGGGCGTGTTCTTCGGCCTCGGCGGCTACGCCATGGCCATGCACCTGAAGCTGCGGGAGGCGGGCGCCGGCGGGCTGCCCGACTTCATGGTGTGGAGCGGGGTGGAGGAGCTGCCCGCCCTGTGGCGGCCCTTCGCCAACCCGGTGTTCGCGCTGGCGGCCGTGGTGCTGCTGCCGGGGCTGGTGGCGTTCCTGCTGGGGCTGCTGGTGTTCCGGCAGCGGGTGCGCGGCGCGTACTTCGCGATCCTGTCCCAGGCGCTGGCCGCGGCGTTCGTGATCCTCCTGGTCGGGCAGCAGGGCCTGACCGGCGGCACCAACGGCATGACGAACTTCGGCGGGTTCTTCGCGCTGGACCTGACCGACCCGAACGGGCAGCGCGCGGTCTACGCGATCACCGCCGCCGTGCTGGTCGCGGTGTTCGTCGGAGCCGGGCTGCTGGTGCGCAGCCGGTTCGGGCGGCTGCTGGTGGCCGTGCGCGACGGCGAGGACCGGGTGCGGTTCCTGGGCTACGACCCGGCGTTGGTCAAGACGCTCACCTTCACCGCCTCGGCGGTGCTGGCCGGGATCGCGGGCGCGTTGTTCGTGCCGGTGGTGGGGATCATCTCCCCGGCCCTGCTGGGCATCGTGCCGTCGCTGGAGCTGCTGGTCGGGGTGGCGGTCGGCGGGCGGTTCTCGGTGGCGGGCGCGGTCGCCGGGGCCATCGCGGTCAACTACGCCAAGACGGTGTTCAGCGAGGACTTCGCCGAGGGCTGGCTGTACCTGCAGGGCGGGCTGTTCGTGCTGGTGCTGGTGTTCGCGCCCCGGGGGCTGGCCGGGATCGCGGAGGCGGTGCGGAACCGGCTGCCGCGGCCCGGGTCGCGCTCCGGCGGCTCGCGGTCCCGCGAGGAGGTGCCGGTGTGACGGTGTTGCTGGAGGTGCGCGGGCTGCGCGTGGTGTTCGACGGGTTCGCCGCGGTCGACGGGCTGGACCTCACCGTCGAGGAGGGCGAGCTGCGGTTCCTCATCGGCCCCAACGGCGCGGGCAAGACCACGCTCGTCGACGTGGTCACCGGGCTGACCAGACCGGTCGCGGGCAGCGTCCGGTTCGCCGGGCGGGAGCTGGTCGGCAAGCGGGAGCACGAGGTCGTGCGGCTGGGCGTCGGCCGGACGTTCCAGACGGCCACGGTGTTCGAGGAGCTGACCGTGGTGGAGAACCTGGACCTCGCGGCCTGCTTCCGGATGCCGCTGCGGTCGCTGCTGCGGCGGCGGCGCGGGGTGTCCGACGAGGTGGCGGCGGCGCTGGCGGAGACCGGGCTGACCGCGCTGGCCGACCGGCCCGCCGGGGTCCTCCCGCACGGGCAGCGGCGGTGGCTGGAGATCGGGATGCTGCTGGTGCAGCGGCCCCGGCTGCTGCTGCTCGACGAGCCGGTCGCGGGCATGAGCCGCGCCGAGCGCGAGCGGACGGGCGAGCTGCTGCACCGGGTCGCGGCCGCGCGCACCGTGGTCGTGGTCGAGCACGACATGGAGTTCCTGCGCCGGTACGCGCGCAAGGTGACCGTGCTGCACCAGGGGCGCGTGCTGCGCGAGGGGTCGGTGGCCGAGGTGCAGGCGGACCCCGAGGTGCGCGAGGTGTACCTGGGGCGGGCCGGGGGGAGGGCGGTGGGGTGATGCTGTCGGTGTCCGGTGTGGACGTCGCCTACGGGCGGGCGCGGGCGCTGTCCGGGGTGGACCTGGAGGTGCCCGCCGGGTCGCTGGTGTGCGTGATGGGGCGCAACGGGGTCGGCAAGACCACGCTGCTCAGGACGATCATGGGCGCGTTGCGGCCCACCGCGGGGCGGATCTCGTTCGACGGGCGGGACGTCACCCGCGTGCCGACGCACCGGAGGGTGCGGGCGGGCATGGCGTACGTGCCGCAGGGGCACGTGTCCTTCCCGCGGCTGACCGTGCGGGAGAACCTCCAGGTGACGCTGGAGGCCGCCCGGCGGCGGGACGCGGCGGCGGTGGGCGAGGCGCTGGACGTGTTCCCGGCGTTGCGCGGCCTGCTCCGGCGGCCGGCCGGGTTCCTCTCCGGCGGGCAGCGGCAGCAGTTGGCCATCGCGCGGGCGCTGCTCACCCGGCCCCGGCTGCTGCTGCTCGACGAACCGACCGAGGGCGTGCAGCCCAGCGTGATCGACGAGATCGAGGCCGCGGTGGCGCGGTTGCACCGGGAGGTCGGGTTGACCGTGCTGCTGGTCGAGCAGTACCTGGACTTCGCGGTGCGGCTGGCGGACGGCTTCGTGGTGCTGGAGGCGGGGGAGGTCGTCCACGCCGGCACGGCGGACGACCTGCGTGACGAGGAGGTTCGACGGATGCTGGCGGTCTAGTGCCCTCCGCGGCCCCGGGGTGCCGGTCTTGGCGCCATCGCCGCCAAGACCGGCACCCCGGAACCCCACCGCACCACCAACTCGCCGGCGACGCCGCACCAGCAGGTGGTCCGTGCTCGGCGAGGTCACACCGGCGGCGGTGGCGGCTAGGCTTTGGCGAACTCCTGCACGATGCGCTCGCAGAAGGCCGGCAGGTCGTCGGGCGACCGGCTGGTGGTGATGTTGCCGTCGGTGACGACCGGCTCGTCGACCACCTCGGCCCCGGCGTTGCGCAGGTCGGTGCGCACGCTCGGCCACGAGGTCAGCCGGCGTCCCCGCGCGACGTCGGCCTCGACGAAGTTCCACGGGCCGTGGCAGATCGAGGCGACCGGTTTGCCCGACTGGACGAAGTCCCGGACGAACCGCACCGCGGCGGGTTCCATCCGCAGCTTGTCCGGGTTCACCGTCCCGCCCGGCAGGAGCAGCGCCTCGTAGTCGTCGACCGACACCTCGCCGACCAGGCGGTCCACCGCGAAGGTGCCGGCGTCTTCGAGGTCGTGGTCGCGCGCCTGGATCTCGCCGCCGGCGATGGAGACCACGACGGTGCGGGCACCGGCGTCGTCCAGCGCCTGCCGCGGCTGCTCCAGCTCGACCCGCTCCACCCCGTCGGCGGCGAGGATGGCGACCCGGCGCCCGTTCAGCTCCCCGGCCACGTCAGGCACCCACCCCGGCCGGGTGCAGCACGACCTTCGTCCAGCCGTCGTCCCGCTTGTCGAAGTGCTCGTACGCCTCCGGCGCGCGGTCGAGGGGCAGCTCGTGGCTGACGATGAAGGACGGTTCGGCCTTGCCCCCGGCGATCAGGTCGCGCAGCTGCCGGTTGTACTTCTTGACCGGGGCCTGGCCGCTGCCGATGTGCTGGCCCTTGAACCAGAACATGCCGTAGTCGAAGGCGAGCTTGCCCTGCTTGGCCAGCTCGTCGTTACCCCCGGGGTCCTGGGGCACGAAGACGCCGACGTTGCCGATCTTCCCGGTGAAGCGCACCGAGGCGACCAGCCGGTTCATCGTCAGGTTGGCCTGCTCCCGGCCGTCGGGCTCGTGCGCCTGGTAGCCGACGCACTCGCAGCCGTTGTCCGCGCCCAGCCCCATCGTCTCCTCCAGCACGGCCTGCACCGGGTCGACCTTCGAGTCGTCGATGGCGATCGCGCCGATCGACTCGGCCAGGCGCAGCCGGTCGGCGTGCCGGTCGACGACCATCACCTTGCTCGCCCCCCGGATGGTCGCCGAGAGGGCGGCCATCAGCCCGACCGGGCCCGCGCCGTAGATGACCGTCTGGTCGCCGGGCTGCACGCCGGCCATCTCGGTGGCGTGGTAGCCGGTGGGGAAGATGTCGGCGAGCATCACGTAGTCGGTCTGGCGCTCTTCGGCGTCCTCGCCCAGCCGCAGGCAGTTGAAGTCGCCCCAGGGCACGCGCAACAGCTCGGCCTGCCCGCCGGCCCACGGGCCCATGTCGGCGAAGCCGTAGGCGGCGCCCGCCATCTTCGGCTCGGGCTGGGCGGTCAGGCAGTAGTTCGTCAGCTGGCGCTCGCAGTTCTTGCAGTGCCCGCACGAGATGTTGAACGGCAGGACGACCCAGTCGCCCACCTGGACCTTGTCGACCCCGGCGCCGACCTCGACCACCTGACCCAGGTTCTCGTGCCCGAACCAGCGGCCGGTCTCGAAGTCGGTCCGCCCCTCGTACATGTGCAGGTCCGAGCCGCAGATGTTCGCCGACGTGATCCGCACCAGCACGTCGGTCGGCCGCTCGATCCGCGCGTCCGGCACGTCCTTCACGCTGACCTGCCGCGGCCCTTCGTACACCACTGCCTTCACCGCTACCTCCTCGTCGCAGGCGCCTACCTCCATCCGGGCGGGCCCCTTCGGGGCCGGATACCCTTGGAAAACCGCTTAAACCAGCAGTCCACAGGGGATGGTGGCCGAACTGGCACTCACCGTTACAGCAGAAGACTCGAAGGGGTGATTCATCGGCCCTTACTGATTGTTCGGGGCGCTCCAGGCGGTGACCCGCCGCTCCGCTGCCGGCGAACTACCGGTGCCCGTCCCCGGACGGGCTCCGCGTGGCGCGGTCCCCGTCCGCGGACTCGCGGTGTTCCCGCCGACGCCGGTTCCGTTCCTGGCGTTCCCGCTCGCGGCGGCCGTAGGTCGCGTTGCGGACGGTCTCCTCGTCCTCCAGGCTCGACCCGAGCGCACCGGCGACGATGCCGACCGAACCGCACAGCCACACCAGCTTCAAGTACGAGCCGGCGCCGACCGGGTGGCCCAGAGCCTGGGCGAAGTAGCGTACAGCACGGCTTTGCGTCGCTCGACTGTCTCGGGAGGACGGTCCCAGAGGTGGTTGTGGACCGTCAACCACACCGTCATGACCAGGATGGTGAGCACCGTGATCGCCGCCGGCCGCAGCGGGGGCAGCGCGTCCGCGAGCTTCCAGAACGAACTGGTGATGATGCCGTGGGCGGCGGTCCCGGCCGCGGCCGCGGTGGCGCCCGCGAGGTGCGGGACGAGCCGCCACGAACGGTTGTCCCGCACCATCCCGGCCGGCAGGCGCAGCCGGCCGCGCAGACCGGTCAGGGCGAGGTGCGTCGTGGACGACCCGGGTCCACCGGGCGTTCGCCGCGTGGGGGCCAGCGCTTCGCGCAACCGCGCCGCCGCGCCCCGGCCGTCGTGGTCCCCGTCGATCCCGAGCCGCCGCGACGCCGGTTCCCGTACCACGTGGACCAGCAGCGCCCGTGCCCGACGCCTCACCAGGACGGCACCGAGCGCGGGCAGTGAGATCACCGCGACCCCGTGCTCGACGTCGACCCCGGCGACGACGGGTTCCCCGCCCGCGCGGCGGGGCAGGTCGGTGACCAGGACCAGCAGGTCCCAGCCCCGGTCCCGCCGGCGCTGCCGCGACAGCGCGCGCATCGGGATGTCACCGTCCTCGTCCAGTGGCAGCCGGTCCACCTCGTGCTCCACCCGCCACCGCGCCTGCCCGCCCACCCGGGCGGCGAAGGCGTCGGGCAGCTCGTCGGCGATCGCCGCGATCACCCGCTCGGGCAGCCCTTCGTCGCCACCACCCCGACGGCCACCTGGCGTGGTGCGCTCATGCGGTTCACCTCGCTGCCTCGCCGCGGCCGAGCCGCCTCGTCGACCACCACGAGCGCCGACGCGGCGGACCGTGCCGCCGAACGGTCGCCGCGCCCGGCCACGCGCTCGCCGCGGTGGCCGGACGCGGGTGACCGTCAGGGCTTGAGGACGACCTTCTCGCAGTTGTCCTGCTTGTTCTTGAAGATGTCGAAGCCGCGTTCCGCCTCTTCGAGCGACATGGTGTGGGTGATGATCCGGGTGGGGTCGATGTCCCCGCGTTCGATGTGCTCCAGCAGCGGCTTCATGTAGCGCTGCACGTGGCACTGCCCGGTGCGCAGGGTCAGCGACCGGTTCATCCACGCGCCGGCCGGGAACTTGTCCAGCAGGCCGCCGTACACGCCGATCACCGAGACCACACCGCCGCTGCGGCACGACATGATCGCCTGGCGCAGCGCGTGCGGGCGTTCGGTCTCCGACCGCACGGCCTGCTTGATCCGGTCGTAGGCGGCGACGTGCGCGCTGCCGTGGGTGGCCTCCAGGCCGACCGCGTCGATGCACTTGTCCGGGCCGCGCCCGCCGGTCAGCTCCAGCAGCCGGGAGCGGACGTCGACCTCCTCGAAGTTCACCGGCGTGTGGCCCGCCCGTTCCGCCAGCTCCAGCCGGTAGGGCTCCTTGTCGATGGCGATGACCTGCGCGGCGCCCAGGAGCCGGGCGCTGTCCATGGCGAACTGGCCGACCGGGCCTGCGCCCCAGACGGCCACCACGTCGCTGGGCTTGATGTCGCACATCTCGGCACCCATGTAGCCGGTGGGCAGGATGTCGGACAGGAACAGCACCTGCTCGTCGGTCAGGTCGGACTCGATCCTCAGCGGGTTCACGTCGGCGAACGGCACGCGCGCGTACTGCGCCTGACCGCCCGCGAAACCGCCGGTCAGGTGGGAGTAGCCGAAGATGCCGGCGACCGGGTGGCCGAACATCTTCTCCGCGATCCCGGCGTTGGGGTTGGAGTTCTCGCAGCAGGAGTACAGCTCGGCCGCGCAGGCGGCGCACGCGCCGCAGGCGATCGGGAACGGCACCACGACCCGGTCGCCCACGCGCAGCTTGTCGGGGCCGACGCCGGGGCCGACCTCGACCACCTCGCCCATGAACTCGTGGCCGATGACGTCGCCGTCCTGCATGGTCGGCACGTAGCCGTCGACCAGGTGCAGGTCCGAGCCGCAGATCGCGGTGGAGGTGATCCGGACGATCGCGTCGCGGCTGTTGAGGATCTTCGGGTCCGGCACGTCGCGGACCTCGACCTTGTTGCGACCCGCCCAGGTGTTCGCCCTCACGCGTCCGCCCCCTTCGCCAGCTCGGAGTCCGACAGCGGTTGCGCCGGCCGTTGCGGGAACTCCTTGCGCGCCCTCTTGCCCCACGGGGCGCCGTCGGAGCGGACCACCTCACCGGTCTCCATGACCTGCTTGAACCGGCGCAGGTCGTCGTCGAGCTGCTGGTGCGGTTCCTCGCCGAAGTACTTGGCGACCGCCTTGCCGACCGCGCCGCCGGGGATCTCGTAGACCAGGACGACGAACACCTCGGTGCTGACACCGTCCGGGGCGGGCGTGAAGCGGACCGTGCCGGCGTTCGGCACGGTGGCCTCCCCGGTCGACCGCCACACGATCTTCTCGCCGGGCGTCTCGTCGGTGATCTCCGCGTCCCACTCCACGTCCTTGCCGAACGGGGCGCTGGCGAACCAGTGGCTCGTCCGGTCACCGGTGGTGCGGACCTGTTCGAGGTGCGCCATGAACGTCGGGAGGTTCTCCAGGTCGCGCCAGAACGCGTAGACCTCCGACGCGGGTTTGCGAATGGTTGTCGTTGCTGTCAGCTCCACCGATCCTCCTGTACGTGCGCCCCGCGCCGCCGGCACGGAACTGGTGCGTGCCTCTCGGGTGGCCTGCACGGCGGTCAGCAGGTCCAGTGCCGTGATCCCGGCGACGGCGCCGGTGACCCCGACCAGCCGCCGTCGGCGATCCCCGCCGCGGTGGGCGAGGGCCACCCCCAGCGCGGTCAGGTCCATCGCGTCGCCCACGACCCTGGTCCAGGCCCAGGCGCCCTTCCGCCGGCTGGTCAGGAGCCCGGCCGCGTGGACCAGCTCCCGCGCCCCGACGACCGGCACCACCGCCCGCGACCGCGCGGAGTCGTCCACGCCGCTGAGCCGGCGCACCGCGCCCGGTGCCGCCAGCTGCACCACGCCCAGCGCGAAGCTCGCCCAACCCAGCCGCCGGCCCCGCCTCCGCACCTCGTCCTGCCTTGCTCGCCCTTCGGCCAGGCTCGCCGTTCGGGACATGGGCAGCCTCCGCATCCGATCACGCCCTGTCGAACGCCCCGGTGCACCACGGCCCGGGACGCGACCGATGTGGACTGGGCTACCCCTCGGCAATCCCGCTAACCCACCGACCGGCCACCGCGTGGAGGTGCCCCCGTCGCGGCTGCCGGGTGAACGCGCCCGGGTGGACTTCGTCGTCACGACACCCCGCGGCGCCGTCACCGACGACCTCGCCCCGCCGGCCCCCGGTCACCGCGAGGTGCTCGTCGCCTCCGCCAGGACGCGGGCGAGTCGGTCGAGCACCTCCGCCGTGGTGTCGACGTGGGGGCTGAACCGGAGCAGCGGACGGGTCACGCGGTGCGGCGCGCGTTCGGGCCCGGCCACCGGGCACACCACCCCGCGGCGGAGCAGCCCCGCCCGCACCGCCGCCACGTCGACGGCGTCCGAGGCCGGTCGCAGGGACAGCACGGCCCCCGGCGCGTCGACCGAGTCGCACCGCGACCAGCCCGGCACCCCGCCGAGCACCTCGCGGGCGGCCCGGCCGACCCGGCCCGCGACGAACGCCTCCCTGCTCCCCAGGCGCCGGACCGGGCCGGGTTCGCCGGGCCACGCGTGCCCCGGCAGCGCCGGCGCCCAAGCGGACGACCCGCCCTGCCACGGTTCGGCCACGGCGAGGAACCCGACGCCACGGGGCCCGCAGCAGGCCGCCGCTCCCGGCGGCAGCGGGAACCGGCCGAGCGCCCGCGCCACGTCCAGCACGACCGGCACCTCCCGGCCCGCGCACAGCGCCGAGCACTCGGCCACCGGCTGGAGCACCGCCCGGTGGGACAGCGCGGCGGTCAGGTGGAGCGGGGCCGGCCGGTCGCGGCGCAGCCGCGCGGCGAGCGCGTCGGGGTCGAGCACGCCCCGCCGGTCCACGTCGAGCAGTTCGACCCGCGGCCCGCGATCGACGAGCGCGACCAGGCTCGGTCCCCGGTCCGAGCGAGGGACCCGGACCACGTCCCCTCGCGCACGGGCCACGCCGCGAGCAGCTGGGTGAGGGCCGTGGACGCGCTCTCGGTGAACGCGACGTCGTCCGCGCCGACACCGAGCAGGTCCGCCGGCCTCCCCCGCGCAGCTCCCCGGCGACGGAGCCCTCGACCACGTAGCCGCCGTGCTCGGCTTCCGCCGCGAGGTGCGCGGCGACCCGGTCCCGGACCGCGTGGCCGGTGCGACCGCAAGCCGCCGTGTCCACGTGCGGGACCGCGGCGGCGGGTCGGGCCGCGGCCCAGGCCCGGCCGGTCCCGGGGTGGGGCAGGACCCCGGTCGTCGGGGGTCCCCCCTCGGGTGCGGTCGGTTCGCCGGTGCTCAAGCCGCTCGCCCCGCGGCCGGCCGGACACCGGCCGCCCAGCGGTGCTGCCGGCGGGGCGCGAGGAACCGCCCGAACACCTCGCCGGCGAAGTGCCCCCCGGCGATCAGCGTGCGCTCGTCGTCGTAGCGGTCGAGCAGCGCGAGCCGGGTCCGGGTGCTCTGGTCGGGGTCGACGTCGAACAGGAAGTTCCAGTGGGGTTCGCCGACCTGCGCCTGGGTGTGCACGGCGTCGCCGAGGACGAGCAGCCGCCGGTCGTCGGCCGGGTCGGTGACCAGCAGGCTGATGTGCCCCGGTGTGTGGCCCGGGGTGGGGACCACGCGCACGCCGGGCACGAGGGGGCGGCCGTGCTCCACGAACTCGACCACCCGGCCGAGCGGTTCCCGCACCGCCTCGGGGTGCGGGCCGGTCACCTCGGCGGTGCCGCGCCAGTGCTCCCACTCGGCCGCGTCGGCGAAGTGCCGGGCGCGGGCGAACGTCAAGCCGCCGACCGGCCGGGTGCGGGTCGCGTTCGGCGCGGGCGCGGCGTCGGTGGTCCAGCCGACGTGGTCGTGGTGGAGGTGGGTGAACACGACGGTGTCGATGTCGGCGGGTTCGAGCCCTTCGGCGGCCAGGTTGTCCAGCAGCGCGCCGCCGGTGAACGCGCCGATGCCGGGGACCTCGAAGTCGACCCGGCCCAGGCCGAGGTCCACCAGGACGTTGTGGGTGCCGGTGCGGATGAGGAACGACCCGACGCCGACCGGCAACCGGCCGTCCGGGTCGAGGTAGGTGGCGTAGGGCGCCCAGCCGTCCGGGGCGGAGGCGGGGAACACCGCGGTCGGTTCGAGGTGGACCCGGCCGTCGGGCACGTAGGTCACCGTGGTGGCGCCGAGGGTGACCTCGGCGCGTCCTGCCGCGTGGGGCATGGCGCTCTCCCTGCGAGTGCGTCGGGGTGTCGTGCTAACCCTCGGTTAGTCGATCGGGGAGGACAAGTACGCACTTGCAAGTGGGGAACCCCGCGGGAGGTTGCCGGACGGGCTTACCGGCGGTTAGCGTCGACCGTGCCCTCCACCCCGGTGCCCCGCCCGCGCCCCGGCAGCCGCAGGCCCGCGCGGGCCCGCCTGTCGGACGGCCACCTCGCCAACGTCTACAGCGCCGCGTGCCCCTCCCGGCAAGCCCTGGACCGGCTCGCGGACAAGTGGAGCGTCCTGCTGGTCGGCAGCCTCGAAGGCGGCCCGCGGCGGTTCGGGCAGCTGTTCGCCGCGATCGACGGCATCAGCGAGAAGATGCTGGCCCAGACGCTGCGCAGCCTGGAGCGCGACGGCCTGGTGGTCCGGCGGGAGGGCGAGGACCGCTCGGTGACCTACGAGCTGACCAGCCTGGGGCGGACGGTGCGGGAACCGATGGCCGCCATCCGCGCGTGGGCGGAGCGGTACATCGACGACATCGAACGGGCCCGCGCGGCGACGGACGGGCTGCCGCCCCGCTGAGCCGACCACGGCGCCACGTCCTCGTCGCAGCTCGACCAGCCCTTCGCCCCGCGGCGCGGCACGGTGCGCGCGTTCACCCCGGGACGCGAGTCGCCCGGCGGGTGGCGGTCGGTCAACGGGTTCCCGGTGGCGCGCCCGCGTCGAGGTAGTCGGCGATCGAGTAGTGCCGGACCTGGGTGGACTCGCGGTCCTCGCCGTCGTAGGGTGCGACGATCGAACGGCACGCCTGTTCCGCCAGGGGGCCGAGCCCGTCGTACAGCCGCACCAGCAGCTCGCGGGCCCGTGGCCGAGCCCAGTCCGCGGGGGCCAGCTGGTCGGGCAGGTCGGGGTCGACGCGGCGGGATTCGCGCCACATGTCCATGGTCTCGGTCCGCACGAGCAGCGCTTCCCGGCCGTCGACGCGGCCGTCCCGCACGCGGGCCAGCACGGGTTCGAAGCGCTCGACGAACTCGGCGTACCGCCGTGCCGCCGGCGTCAGGTCCCAGAGGCTTTCGAGCTGGCTGTCCGCGGTGATGGGGGACAGGGCGTCGGCGGTGAAGACCGTGGCGTTGACCTCGGGGAACTCGCCGAGCAGGGCGGCGAGCACGGCGGTCTTCGTGGTCGGGGAGATCCACACGGCGTCCTGCAGGGGCGCGAAGCCCGCCGCGCGGAGGCGGGTGCGGAAGTTGGTCCGGGCGACGGAGACTTCGGTCGGGACCGAGTAGGCGACGACGAGCCACTTCCGGTCCCACGCCGGTGCGGAGGGCCGGTGGCCGAGCCGGAGCAGTTGGTCGCGGGAGTGCCACCCGTTCGTGATGGCCTGCTTGGTGAGGGTGTAGAAGGTGCGCCTGCCCTCCTTCTCCACCGACAGCACGTCGCGCCGCACCAGCCGGGCGAGCGCGGTCCGGGCGCTGCGCTCGGTGATGCCGAACTCCGCCAGGATGGCCACGAGCGCCTGCGACGGCGCCCGCGCCTCGCCGTCGCCCCAGTAGTCGCCCATGAGGGTCACCAGGAGGTGCTGAGGGTTCGGCCCGGCCTGCATCCGCGGCAACCGGGCCGCCTGCGGCGAGCCCCCGGCGGGCGGCTTCGACACCGGTCCTCCTCCACCTCGTCGGTCGCGTCCTCGCACGATACGGCCACCGCGCGGGCCGACACGGCATTGACACACCTCACTTGTCTACCTACTCTCCAAAAAACTGAGTCTTATCAGCTCGACCCGCTCGGCCGGCAGTCTTCGCTCAACGAGGAGTCGTCATGGCTGACATCCCGACCCGGAGGCCGCGGCTCGCCGCGGCGGCGAGCTACATCGGCAGCGCGCTGGAGTACTACGACTTCTTCATCTACGGCTCGGCGTCGGCCCTGGTGTTCGGCAAGCTGTTCTTCCCGCACGCGGCCCCCGCGGTCGGCACGCTGGCCGCGCTGGGCACGTTCGCGGCCGGCTACCTCGCCCGACCGCTCGGCGCGGCGCTGGCCGGCCACTTCGGCGACCGGCTGGGCCGCAAGAAGGTGCTGGTGGGCACCATGATCGCGATGGGGGTCTGCACCTTCGCCATCGGCTGCCTGCCGACCTACGCCACGCTCGGCGTCGCGGCCCCGATCCTGCTGCTGGTGCTCAGGCTGGCCCAGGGCATGGCCGTGGCCGGCGAACTGGGCGGTGCGACCTCGCTGTCGCTGGAACACGCGCCGCAGGACCGGAGGGCCTTCTTCACCTGCTGGGTCAACCAGGGGGCGACGACCGGCGCGCTGCTGGCCGGCGTGGCGTTCCTCGGGTTCTCCCGGCTCGACGCGGAATCCTTCCTGTCCTGGGGCTGGCGCGTCCCGTTCTGGCTCAGCGCCGCCCTGGTCGTCGCAGGCGTGGTCATCCGCGCCAAGCTGCCGGAATCACCCGAGTTCGCCGAGGTCGAACGGGGCGCGGCGGTGGAGAGGTTCCCGTTGCGCACCGTGCTGGCGCGGCAGCCCGCCGCGGTGCTGCGGGTGATCGGCAGCGCGGTGCTGACGGTGACCGTGCCGATCAACCAGGTGTTCGCCCTGTCCTACGGCATCTCCCACGGCATCCCCCGCTCGACGATGCTCGTGATCGGCCTGGTCGGCATGGGTTCCATGCTGATCACCCAGCCGTTCTTCGCGATCGCCGCGGACCGGTTCGGGCGCAAGCCGGTGTTCACGGCCGGGGGAGTGGTGATCGCGGCGTCGGCGTTCCCCTTCTTCACCGGCCTGGCCAACGGGGACGCGTCCCTGGCGCTGGTCGGCTCCCTGGTGATGATGCCGCTGGGCAACGCGATGTGCAGCGCGGTCGCCCCGTCGCTGTGGTCGGAGATGTTCGGCACCGGGGTCCGCTACAGCGGGACGGCCTTCGCCAACGCGCTCGGGCAGGTCTTCCCCGGCTTCGCGCCCACCATCGCGGCCGGGCTCGTCGCCGGCGGCGGCGGTCCCACCGGCCTCGCGGTCTTCGTCGGCGGGTGCGCGGTCTTCGGCATCCTCGTCATCGCCACCGCACGGGAAACCCGCGGCCTGGCCATGGACCAGCTCGGCGCCCCGGGCACCGCGGCCCGGCCTCGGCAGCCCGCCCGGCTCGACCCCGCACCCCGAACGTGAGGCCCAGGATGAAGACGCGGATCCCGGCCCTGGTGGCCGGCACGCTGGTCGCGATCACGCTGGGGGCGCTGCCCGCTGCCGCGACCGGCCACAGTGGACCGGTGAGCCTGCGGGGAACGCACGCCGACGGCGCCACCTACGCCATCGAGGTGCCGCGGCGCTGGAACGGCACGCTGCTCACCTACAGCCCCGGCTACGGCAGGGGAGCGGGTCCGGAGGGAGCCCCCGCCGCCCTGGCAGGCAACGACCAGGCCCGGCAGTGGCTGCTCGCCCACGGCTACGCGCTGGCCGGCACCCGCCCGTTCGGCGACGGCTGGGTGGTCGAAGAGGCGCTCCGGGACGCCGCGCACACCCTGGCGGTCGTGGACCGGGTCGCCGGCCGCCCGTCGGCGACCCTGGCGTGGGGCGCGTCGATGGGCGGCGAAGTCGTGGCCGGCCTCGCGGAACTCCGGCCGGACCTCGTCGACGGCGCGCTGCCGTACTGCGGGTCCGTCGCCGGTCCGGTCGCGATGCAGAACCAGGCATTCGACGCCGCGTTCGCCGTCACCACCCTGCTGTCGACACCCGTGAAGCTGTCCGGCTTCGCCTCGGCCGAGGAGGAGGCGGCCGTGGTCGCCGAGGTGCGGTCCGCGCTCGACCAGGCCCAGCCGACCGCGGCGGGCAGGGCGCGGATCGCGCTGGCGGCGTCGTTCGCGCAGATCTCCCCGTGGTCGGTCCCCGGCACGCCCGAACCGGGTGCGCGGGACTGGGCGGCCCAGGAAGCCCAGCAGTACGCGGCGTTCACGAGCACCGCGTTCTCGCCGCGCTACCCGCTCGAACAGCGCGCGGGCGGGAAGTTCTCCTGGAACACCGGCGTCGACTACCGCCGTGAGCTGCGCGAGTCGGGCCGGCTGGAGCAGGTGCGCGCCCTGTACGCCCAAGCGGGCATCGACCTCGACGCCGACCTCGACCAGCTCGCCGCGGCACCGCGCACACAGGCCGACCCCGGGGCGGTTGCCTATATGGCCCGCCACTTCACGCCGAGCGGCCGCCTCGCGGTTCCGGTGCTGACGGTGCACACCAAGGGGGACAACTTCCCCACCGTCACCCAGGCACGCGCCTACTCCGACGCGGTCGCGCGGGCCGGACGAGCGGCGCTGCTGCGCGAGACCTTCGTCGACGGCCCCGGTCACTGCACCTACAGCGGCGCCGAGCTGCTGGCCGCCGTGCTGACCCTGGAACACCGCGTGAAAACCGGCGCCTGGACGGGCGCGACCGCCCCCGCGCTCAACCGGCTGGCCGCCGATCTGGCGGAGGACGACCCCGGGCTCGGCGGTTCCGGCTTCATCGAACTCCGCCCGGGTCGTTTCCTGAGGCCGTTCACGTGGCCGACGGGGGCGCCGCGGACGTGACGCGACGGCTCCGCGCCCTGCCTGCCGGTCCACCCGCGCGCCGCCGTGACCGAGAAGCGGGATGACCGACGACTTCGACCCCACGCAAACCGACGACCCCGACGAGATCCGGAAGGTGCACGAGGAGTTGCGCGCGAGCTGCCCGGTCGCGCACACGAGCGCGCACGGCGGCTTCTGGGCGTTGACGCGGTACGCGGACGTCATCGCCGCGGCCCAGGACTCGCGGACGTTCATCTCGTCGGTGCGCGCGGTCGTCCCCAGCGACCCGCGGGGCCTGCGCCGCCCGCCGCTCAACTTCGACGCCCCCCGGCACACGCCCTACCGCCGCGCGCTGGACCGGACGCTGCACCGCCGCCGGCTCGACCGGCTGGAGCCGGCGATCCGCGCGCACGCCCGCCGCGAGGCCGCCCGGATGGTCGGGAAGGGCGGCGGCGACCTCGCCGCCGAGTTCGCCACCCGGCTGCCCGCGTGGGCCACGACCGAGTGGCTCAACCTCGAACCGGAGACCGCCCCGGTCCTCGCCGAAACAGCCGCCGCCTGGGTCGACGCGTGGCGGAAGCTCGACAAGGGCACCGTGAACGCGATGAGCGAGCGGATGTACGCCATCGCGCGCGACCTGGTGGCGGAGCGGACGCGCGAGCCGTTGCCGGTGGGGGAGGACCCGGCGAGTTCGCTGCTCGCGGAGCGGTCGCAGGGCCGACCGCTGGAGCCGGAGCAGGTCCTGGGTGCGCTGCGGCAGAGCCTCGTCGTCGGCATGGTGGCACCGCCGATCCTGCTCGGCGCCACGTTCCACCACCTGTCGGACGACCCGGCGCTGCAGGACCACCTGCGGCGGTGCCCCGAGGACGTGCCCGACGCCGTCGAGGAGTTCATCCGCCTCTACACGCCGTACCGGGGCTTCGCCAGGACCGTCACCGAAGAGGTGCGGCTCCACGGCCGGACGATCCGCCCGGGCGAACCGATCACCCTGGTCTACGCGTCGGCCAACCGGGACGCCTCCGTGTTCCCCGAACCCGACCGGTTCCGGCTCCGCCGGCCCAACATCCACCGGCACCTGGGCTTCGGCCGGGGCAGGCACCAGTGCGCGGGCATGCCGCTGGCCCGCATGGTCATCCGCCTCGGCCTGGAGGAAATGCTGGCCGCGACCACGAGCATCCGCACCCGGAGGGTGCCGGGTGGGGCGCGGATGCCGGAGATGGGCCCGGTCTCCGTCCCCGCGGAACTGGTGGCGGCGCCACCGGCGGGCTGAAGCACGCCCGTGCCTGGTCCGGGCGCCGGTGCTCCACCGGGAGACGCGCGGTCCTGCCCGTGCCACCGCAGGTCGGCGCGTCGGGCTCGCCGTGGGGGCACGGCCTGGCCGGCCTTCGCCGTGGTGGCGGGCCAAGCGATTGCACTGCGCTCCATCACTTCAGTGTTGCCTAAAAGCAACGCTTCGAGAGCGGCGGCGGCTCACTCCCGCTACGCAAAGTGCGGCTTCACGGACGTGCCACACCAACGAGTGAAACGCTTGTGGATGCCACGAAGTGCGGTCGGTCCCGACTCCGCAGCGCCCGCTGGCCACCACGTGATCCGCGGCTTCGCGAACAGCTCGCAGCAACCGGGAAAACGCTTGTGCAGCAACGCTTTAGCCAGATCATCGCAGCCGGTAACGCGGAGGTGCCAGAGCGCGAACAAGGCGGTTGCAGGAGGACCGCAACGAGAGGAGAGGACATGACCCGCTTCCGGAAGTTCGCGACCGCGGCGCTCGGCGCCCTGGTCGTCACCACCCTCGCCACCGCACCGGCGGTGGCCGACTCCCCGGTGCCGACCCAGTTGACCGCGTCGGTGGACACGATGGCGGTCGACGTGGGCCAGGAGATCACCGTCACGGGCCGGATCACCCGGCAGGGGGAGAGCGGGCCGGTCGGCGTGCCGGGCGGCCGGGTCGTCATCAGCCTCTGCGGCGGCCTGGCGTGCTCCACGCTGTCGCCGTGGATGAACACCGAGGTCTACGCGAGCATGGGCGGCTACTTCACCAAGCGGTTCGCCCCGCCGCGCACGGGCTTCCTGCTCGTGCAGTTCGTGCCGTCCGCGGCGGAGGCGGACCTGCTGCCCTCGTCCACGACGACGCCGCAGATCTCCGTGTTCCAGGAGAGCATCCACGGCCTGAGCGCCGTCGTCCGGGAGGCCGACGGGCGGGTCCAGGTCTCCGGCATGATCGGTTTCCCGGCCGAGGTCGTGCCGCCGAGCGGTCTGGTGGCCCGCATCGAGTTCTCCGCCGACGGCGTCGCGTGGACGACGCTCGCCACGACGGGGGTGAGGCAGCTCCGCTGGGGCTACTACCTCTACACGGTGTACGTGGTGCAGCCCGCTTCCGGCTACTGGCGCGGTGTGTACGACGGCCACCCGACGTCGGCCAAGCCGGCCACCAGCCAGGTGGTGCACCTGGTCTAGGTCGAGCCGGCGGATCTTGTCCGCACCCCGAGCTCGTCGGGTGGGGTGTTGTCCGGCGGGAGGGTGGTGGTGACGTGGCCGGCGGTCAGGACCAGCGTGGTCAGCCCGATCAGCTCGCCGTCGGTCACCGGCTCGCCGTCGACCTCGGCGGTGACCAACTCGCCCAGCAGACCGGCACCGGGAGCGGACCGGTGGCGCTTGATCTGCTCCAGCAGGTGGTCCCGCATCCCCACGAGCACAGGTGCCGCGCCGGACACCACGTCCTCGTCCAGGAAACCGGCGATCCCGTCGTCGAACACGACGGCGTGCGAGTACCGGTTCAGCAGGTCCGCCCCGTCGGTCGGCAGGCCGAGCATGTCACCGAGGAGGAGCAGCGGCAGCGGGTTCGCCACCGTCGAGACGAAGTCGAACGTCTCCTGGTCGGCCACGGCGTCCAGCAAGCGGGTCGTGCACGCCTCGACCCGAGACGCCGACGCGGTCCATCCGCACGAAGTCGCCGACCAGGACGGTGGCGAGTTCCTGCCGGGACGGCACGAACGAACTGACGTCGCTGGAGAACAACGGTGAGCGCCCGGAGGACGTCGGCGTACCGGTACACGTGCCACAGCCCGGTGGCCGGGTCCAGCCCGACCGGCTCCGACTCCCGTTTTTCCCTCAGCAGGTCCGTCAACGACGGTGTCCGGGCACCCGTGGTCATGCCGTGCTCCCTCCCTGTCGTGGGTGGACGGTCCCGGTCCGACCGGTCCTCCGCCACGTGGCGCTCGGCGCCGGCGGACCGGCACCCGGTCAGGACGAACCGAGCAGGAGGTTGCCCACGGCCTCGGGGTCTTCGCTGAGGAAGAGCTCCCGGGTCGCCTGGTCCAGGTCGGTGCGCGAGATCCGGCCGTCGCCGTCCCGGTCGAGCCGGTGGAGCGCGGCGTGCAGGTCCGGGTCGGACATGCCGTCGATGCCCAGCGCCGCGGCCAACTCCGCCCGGGTGACGAACCCGTCCCCGTCCCCGTCCGCGTCGGCGATGGCGAACAGGGTGCGGTTCATCGGCACGTACACCTGCTCGACCAGCTGCCCGTCGATCAGGTCCACGTAGCCGGCCCTGGTGATCAGCCTCCGGCCGCCCGCCTCGGCACGGCTCAACGCCTCCCACAGCCGATCACCCCAGCTGTGGAACCGCACCGCCTCCGGCGCGTCCACCGCGATCCCGAACGCCGTCAGGAGGAGGTCGATGTGGTCGTGGACGTCGCGCTCGTCGACCACCCCGTCACCATCGCGGTCGAGCCGCGCGAACATCCTCTCCCGCTTGCGGACCGACAGACCGGCAGCCATTGACCCTCCACCCGTGACGTGCAACCAGGTATAGAGGCATGTCACGTGGCCGACAAGACTCCGTCGCCCGATCGTGAAATCCCGCCCGGGCACGGAACACAGGCCCACCCCCGTCGCCGACAGCCGGTGTCCTCCGGGCTTGCGGCGCCGTCGGTCGAGGGCGTCGAGGACGCGGCGGGTGCCGAAGCGCGGGGCACCGATCAGGACGTCGACGCCGTCACCGCCGCGGTAATCGACCCGCTCTGCCCTGACGTGCGGTGACTTCCTTCGGACCCGAAGTCCGCCCACGACATCGGCGCACGCCACCGCCGAGCCACCGCGCGGCGGCACGAGCAGGACGTTCGCTCGACGAACAGAGGCGCATCCGGGAACGGACAGCTGCGCCACGAGCCGCGTCCGCGCACTCATCAACCAGCGGACTGCCTCTGAGCTGCTGAGGAGAACCTTCGTTCGCGGCGGGCACGGGGCTAGCCCCACGAGGGCCACCTGTCAGCGCTCCGGGCGCACCTGGTCGCGGTGCCACGAGGTGCCGGGGCGGTCACCGGAAGCCCCGGTGCACGACGATGACGCCCCGGCGAGGTCGGGAACGTGGTCGACGCGTTCGGAACGATGGCCGAAGCGCGTGGTGCGCGGTGTGCCCGCACCGGCCGCGCCGTGCGGTCGTCGTCGCCCGTGTCCCGGCTGTGGTCGGCCCGCGTGCGCGGCCGGGACGTCGCCCTGGTCGTGCCTGCCGGTGCCTCGCCATGGCCCACGACGCGCAGGCGCCGATCGGGAAGCTCTGCCTGCGCGGCGTGCACAGCGGCGGCATCGTCCGGCGGTACTTCCCGGAGGGGACCGAGGGCACCTTCGGTGCCGGGACGTGTTCATGTACGCGCCGCACGATCGTCCGTGCGCCGGGGTCATCCAGGCCGGCACCTACAACCTGATCATGTTCGACGTGCGACTGCCAGACCAGGTGGCCGCCAGTCGCACCGGTGCCGACCCCGTCCGGCTGACCGGGGACCGGCCGGTCTCGACCGCGGCGACCCGGCAGCTCCGCAGGGCCATCGCCCACCTGCGCCGCGTCCGGCTCGACCACGCGCACCAGGACCTCCTCGCCGGCGACCCGCGCCACATCACCGTGACCACCACCGCCGCCCGCTGGGGATTCCCCGCCCCCAGCCGCTTCGCCGCCTACCGCACCACCTACGGCCAGTCCCCGGTCACACGCTGCGCACGTGAAGGGAGGTCGATCACGGGCCGGTCACCGGTTCCACCGCGACCCGCCGTCGGGGGCATCCGGCGCCTCCCGGCTCCCGGTGGTCACGGGTCGCGGTCCGACCGCCCACGGTCGTCGTCCGGCGGTGGCCCCGCCGACGGGGCGGGCGAAGGTTTCCGCCGGTGGGCCTCTGGCTGGAAGATCGGCAGGACGTGGTCGGTGATCAGCTGCGCGGCGTGCGTCGTGTGCGCTGCCCGTGCCTGGAACCGGGCGGCCAGCGGGCTGGTGGCGTCGAAGCATTGCCGGAGTCGTTGCTGGGCGGCGGCGTGGGCGTGCAGCCGTGACACCGCGGTCCACAACGCCTCGTCGATCCCGTCGACGGGGCGGTGCGCGCCGGCCGGTCCCGGGGGGATCGCGAGGTCGAGCAGGTCGGCGATGGCCGGTCCGAGTTTGACCGCCGGCCAAGCGGTGGCGTCCGGGACGCGGTCGAGGGTGGCGGTGGGCATGCCGGGCTCGCGGGCGTCGGCGGGGTCCTGGACGAGGACGACGCCTCCCGCCGCGGCCACCGCGGCGGCCCCCTCGGCGCCGTCGCGGAGACACCCGGACAGGACGACCGCGACCGTCCGGTCGCCGCAGGCGTGGGCGGCGCTGCGCAGCAGCACGTCGACTGCGGGTCGGGCGTGGTGGACCCGCGGGCCCCGGTGCAGGCGGAGCGTGTCGCCGGCGGTGACGATCAGGTGCTGTCCCGCCGGGGCGACGGTGAGCAGGCCGGGGGTCAGCCGCTGGCCGGGTACGGCGTAGGCGGCGGGCAGCGGCCCGAAGCGGGCGAGGGCGTCGGGCAGCCGGATCTTCGAGTTCTGCGCGGTGTGCACGGCGATCAGCACGCTCGCGGGCAACCCGGCGGGCAGACCGCCCAGCAGCCGGCGCAACGCGCCGAAGCCGCCGGCGGAGGCGCCGATGAGGACGACGTCGCGAACCGGCACGTCCGGTGTCCCTTCCGCTCGGCAGTCCCGGGGGCACGGCCGATCGGCGGGTGGCCACACCGGGAGGATCCTCGGGTGCTTCAGCGAGGGCGGCGAGGCCATCGCCGCGGCGATAGTGCCGATGCGAAGGCCGGCGCTCGCGCACTGTCTCGAAAACGAACAGCCTGCTCGTCGGCGCGGTCCCGTCGCTGGGCCGCGCACGGGTGGTCGGCGCTGCTCAGCCGGTCGTCCGCCGGTCCTGGCGCCGGCTGCCGGACCGGGCCTTCGCCCCGCGGACGCACCGGTGGGCCGCGTCGGCTCGGCCGACCTCGGGTTTCGTTCCCGGGGTCACCCACCCGCACGACAGCGGCGACACCGGCTGCCCGGGCACCACCGCGGCCGCGCTGCTGCCGGTGGCCGGGGAAACCACCGGTCCCGACGGCAGGCACATGTGCTTCACCGGGTTGCGGCCTGCCGGCCACGTTCGTCGCCGTCGCCGGGTATGCGCCCGCCCGAGCCGGTTCACCAGTCGTCACCGGCGAACCCGCGGCCGACTGCCCAGCCGGACGCCGCGAACCCGAGCACACCCGGAGCGAACGGCAGCGGACGGGCGCGGACGCCGGTGTGAGGGGGTCGCCAACCCGTCGCCGCGACAGCCGTTCCCGATCGCGCGGCCGGCGACGGTGCCGGGTCGGTCGTGGGCGAGGCGACCGGGGGAACGCGGAGTACCCGAGCGAGTGGCGGATCACCGAGTGGGTGATCCTCGGCCGGCGCAGCCCGCGAGCTCCCGGGGCGGCGTGGACGGGCACCGTCGTCGGGCGCGAGCGGACCTGACCGCGGTGGTGCGTCGTTCCCGGTCCGTGACAGCCGCGCCGTCGACTCCGCGAGGCGTTGTACCGACTGGTCCATCAGCCTGCCGGAGCGGCCGATGAGTTCCTTGGACTCTTCGCAGCGCTGACGGATCCGCGCGCACGTTTCGATGTCGTACCGCGCAGTGGGGGACAGAATCCTGTCGTCGTGGAGTGGTCCGACCAAGACGGCTCCTTTCGCCGGCATGAGTGGTCCCCCGCCCAGTGGTACTATCGGCAGATGGACGCGGCCTCGTCGCCACATGGCCGGACCATCGACGGTGCTCAGGTCTACGAGCCGTTCAACACCGACCTCGCGAGGCCGGTGGTCGTGTTCGTCGAAGACGAGGTGGACCTCGTGGCGATGGCCGCGACCTACCTGCGCAGGGACGGTTTCCAGGTCGTGACGGCGCTGGACGCGCGGTCGGCCGTGGCGGTGCTGCGCGAGCACTCCGCCGACCTGGTGGTCCTCGACCTCGGGTTGCCCGACGGCAACGGGCTGGACCTGCTGCGGGAGGTGCGCGCCGGCCGGCACCTGCCGGTGATCATCCTGACCGGGTGGGGCAGCGAGCGGGACCGGGTCGTCGGCCTGGAGCTGGGCGCCGACGACTACGTGGTCAAACCGTTCTCCCTGCCGGAGCTGGCGGCGCGGATCAGGGCGGTGCTGCGCCGCAGCCGGCAACCGAGGGCCGACCCGGTGATCCGGCACGGCGCGCTGGCGATCGACACCGACTCGCACGAGGTCACCGCCCACGGCCACCCGGTCAAGCTCACCCCGCTGGAGTACGGGCTGCTGGTCTTCCTCGCCGGCGCGCCGCGCCGGGTGTTCACCACCGCGCAGCTGCTGACCGCGGCGTGGGGCTGGACCGGCGAGCGCCAGGACCCGTCGGCGGTGGTCGAGCACGTCTACCGGGTGCGCCGCAAGCTCACCGGTGCCGGGGTGGACCGGCCGCGCATCGTCACCGTGCGCGGGGCCGGCTACCGGCTGGACCCGTGACCGCCGGGTTCGAGGGCCTCGACTACCGCCACCTGTTCGAGCACCTGCCCTCCCCGTACCTGCTGATGACGGCCGACTTCACGATCGTCACCGTCAACCGCGCCTACGCGCGGGCCACCATGGTCGACCCGGCCGCGGTGGCGGGCCGGCCGATGTTCGAGGTGTTCCCGGACAACCCCGAGGACCCGGGCGCCGACGGCGTCGGCAACCTGCGGCGGTCGCTGCGGACCGTGGTGGACACCGGCCGGCCGGACACGATGGCCCTGCAGCGCTACGACATCCGCGAACCCGACGGCCGGTTCGTCGTGCGGTACTGGAGCCCGGTCAACAGCCCGGTCCTCGACGACGCCGGCCGGGTGGTGCTCATCGTGCACCGGGTGCAGGACGTCACCGAGCTGATCGACCTGCGCGAGCAGGACCGGGAACGCGCGGCGGCGCGGCTGCAGGAGATGGAGGCCGACCTCTACACCCGCGCCCGCGAGGTGCAGCAGGTCAACCGGCAACTGCGCGAGGCCAACGCCGCGCTCGCCGCCGCCACCGAGGAGCTGCGCGCCCAGCAGCAGGCCAAGGACCGGTTCATCGCCACGCTGTCCCACGAACTGCGCAACCCGCTCGCCTCCGCGAGCGCCGCGCTGGACGTGCTGGGCCTGGACATCGCCGGCCACCAGGCCCACGCGGTGCTGAGGCGCCAGCTCACCGCGCTCAGCCGCCTCACCGACGACCTGCTCGACGCCGCCCGCGTCGCCACCGGCAACCTCCACGCCACCCGCCACCCGCTGGACCTGCGCACGCTCGTGCACGCGGCGCTGGACGACCTGCCCGCGGACCTCACCCGGCCTGCGGTCACCCTCCCCGACGAGCCGGTGGTGATCGACGGCGACCCCGTCCGCCTCGGCCAGATGCTCACCAACCTGCTGGACAACGCGCGCAAGCACACCCGGGACGGCGCCGCGGTCACCGTGCACCTCGACGTCCGCGACGGCCAGGCCGAACTGCGCGTCCGCGACACCGGCCCCGGGTTCGACCCCGTGCTGGCCGACACCCTGTTCGACCCGTTCACGCGCGTCGACACCGGCACCCACGCGCCGAGCGGGCTCGGCCTCGGCCTCGCCATCGTCCGCGGCATCGCGGAACTCCACCAGGGCGCGGTCAGCGCGCACAGCGCCGGCCCCGGCACCGGCGCCACCTTCACCGTCCGCATCCCGCTGACCACCGAGGCCGTCCCGCCGGTCGGGGAGCACCCCGCGCGCCGGGCGCTGCGGATGCTGCTCGTGGACGACAACACCGACCTGGCCCGGATGTACGCGACCACGCTTCGGCGCCGGGGCGACACCGTCACCGTGGCCACCACCGCACGCGACGCGCTCGCCATCGCCGGGTCCACCCCGTTCGACGTCATCCTGTGCGACCTCGCGCTCGGCGAGGACGTCGACGGCTACGAGATCGCCAGACGGCTGCGCCGGAACACGCTGCACCGGCACACCCCGCTGGTGGCGGTCTCCGGCTTCAGCCAGGACACCGACCGGCAACGCAGCCGTGCCGCCGGGTTCGACGCCCACGTCGCCAAACCGCTCGACCTCGCCGACCTCGACACCCTGCTCGCCCGGGTCGTCGACGGCGCCAGGAGCACTCCGGCGGGGCCCGATCCGAGGCGGTGACCCGACCGCGGCGTCGACACCTCCCGCGACGGACTCCCCGCCGGCCGGGGCAACCTCACCGTCGGGTTCGACCCGTGGAAGGGCACGCACGGCCGAGCTCGGTCGGGCGGCGACACGTTCCACCGGCTGCCGGAGGAGGGACCGGACCGGACGACGATCGCGTTCGTCGACACCCACCTCGACCTCGACCTGCCGCACCGGCTGGGTGTCCTCCCTCGCGTCCAACACCACCCCGTCCGGACGGCCGGTACGGCCTACCGGGCGACGCGCGGTACCCGGTGGTGGAAGCTGCCCGATCTGCCCGGCAGGTTCGCATGTGGGGAACGAGCCGTCGCGGAATCGATCCATCCCGGGAATTGCGGTTCCGATCTGATCTGAACGAGTGAAGACGGGCCTGGGAGCGATCTGATTTTGCGTGGTGGACGGCGTTGGGGCGTCTACCCGGTACAGGGTCGCGCGTCGGAAGTGGCGGGAGATCCCCGCCGGGGTCGGCGAGGCGAGGAGGAGTTACGAGTTGGCGAAGAAAGCCGCGGGCCGCCGTCGCCGCAGCGTTGATCCCGGTGTGCCTGGTCGGTGCCGCCCAGGGGCGCGGCAGCACCCCGACCTGGGCTGCACCTCGCCGCCGGATGACGTTGGAAAGGGCTCGATGAAATTCGTCGGCCGATTTGCGGTCACGTGATCGCATGTCAATCACCGGTTGATCGACGGAAGCCGAACCTTCGTCACTTCCGGTGTCGCCCGGAAGGCTTCACCCGAACGGCTCCTGGTGGTGTACGACTACGGCAGGCATCTTGAGTGCACCAATGAACCATCCCGACCCGGGGATGACCAGTCGGATAACAGTGGATCATTTCGCATTCGACTCGGCGACCGCCGTGCGGGTCCACCCACCTGCCCGACGAGTGCGAAAGCGGGTTGATGTCGTGAGCGTCGCCATCACGGGGGGTACCGGCTTTCTCGGTCTTCACGTGGTGCGAGAACTGCTGCGCGACAGGAACACGCCACTGATCCTGCTCTCGAACGCCGGATCACCCGACGCGCTGGGCAGGCTGATCTCCTTTCTCGAGTTGTGCGGAACTCCGGCCGGTGTCCGCGACGAGGTACCCGCGAGGGTCACCGTCGTGGAAGTCGACGTGTCGGTCTCCCGATTGGGGCTGTCCGACGCGGATTTCCGGCGGCTGGCCGATCAGGTGGACGCGGTGTGGCACTGCGCCGGCGACATCACCCTCGACGGGGAACCGGCCGCGCTGCGCAGGGTCAACGTGGACGGCACGCGGCACGTGCTCGAACTCGTGTCCGCGGGGCGGCGCGAGCCGGTGCTCTTCCACGTCAGCACGGCGTTCGTGGCCGGGGCCCGTCGCGACCGCACCGCCTTCGAGGACGAGCTCGACCCCGCCGGGGGTTTCGAGAACGCCTACGAGCGGTCGAAGTACGAAGCGGAGGTGCTGGTCCGGGAGTGGTCGGCGCGCAGTGCCAGACCCGCGGTGGTGTTCCGGCCGAGCATCCTGATCACCGATCGGCCGCCGCACCCCGCCCTGCCGGCGCACCCCCTGGAGTTCCTGAACCGCTGGCTGAGGGCCCGCCGCGGCCTGCTCGGGCGCGGCGGTCCGCGCGCGGGCGGCGAACTGCCCGAAGTCCGGATACCCGGTCGTGCCGAGGGGCACCTGAACTTCATGCCGGTGGAGGCGTCGGCGGAGGTGATGGTCCGGCTGTCGCGCAGGCCGCCGGCCTCCGGGGTGGACACCTACCACGTCGTGCACCACCACGACGTCCCGATACCCGTGCTGCTGGAGGTGTTGCAGCACCTCGTCGCGGTGCGACTGACCCTGGTGCCCGCCTCGTCGGGGGAGCCGGCGGCGTCCGAGCAGCGCGTCGTCCGCCTCTTCCCCGGGTTCGCGCCGTACCTGCACCACAAGCGCAGGTTCGACGACACGCGGACGCGCACCGCGCTGGGCGACCTGCCGCACGGCGTCACCGTCGACCTCGCGTACATGTTGTCCGGTCTCCAGGTGACCGTCCGGTGCTGACCTGGACACCCGCGCGCCACGGTGTGGCGGACACGGCCGAGGACGTGCTCGCCGCCGCCAGGCTGGTCCGCGAGCCGGCGTGCGTCGTGCGCGTGGGCGGCGCGCTGGGGATCGGCGTCGGCGGCCACCTGTCGACATCGGGTGGTCTGCCGGTGGTCGGCGTCCTGCCCGAGCTGTACCCGGAGTGGCTGGGCGACCGCGGTTTCGCGGCCGCGCACGGCAGCCGCTTCCCGTACGTGGCCGGGGAGATGGCCAACGGCATCTCCAGCGTCGAGATGGTGGTCGCGCTGGCGGGGCACGGCCTGCTCGGCTTCTACGGCGCGGGCGGGCAGGAGCACCCGCGGGTGCGCGACGCGGTCCGCGACATCGCCCGCCGGGTCGGCGCCCGCGGCAACTGGGGGGTGAACCTGCTGCACGGACCACCGGCCGCGGAGGCCGCGCTGGCCGACGTGCTGATCGCCGAGCGCGTGCCGTGCGTGTCGGTGTCCGCGTTCGTGGCGCTCACCCCGGCCGTGGTCCGCTGTGCGGTGTCGGGCCTGCGGGAGGGCGCCGGCGGCCGGGTCGTGCGGGCCCGTCGGGTGATCGCCAAGGTGTCCAGGGTCGAGGTGGCGGAGCGGTTCCTGTCGCCGGCCCCGCCGGAGATCCTGCGGTCGCTGCGCGACGGGGGAGTGCTCACGGCCGAAGAGGTGGAACTCGCCGGCCGGATACCGGTCGCGGACGACGTCACCGTCGAGGCCGACAGCGGCGGCCACACCGACAACCAGTCGCTCGTGGCGACGTTGCCCGCGGTCCTCGCCGCTCGCGACGGGGCACGTCGCCGGTTCGGCTACCGGGAACCGGTCCGGATCGGCGCCGCCGGCGGGCTCGGCACCCCGGAGGCCGTGGCCGCGGCGTTCGCGCTCGGTGCCGCGTACGTCCTCACCGGATCGGTGAACCAGGCCGCCGTCGAATCGGGGTTGTCCGCGGACGCCAAGGAGATGCTGGCGCGGGCCGACATCGGCGACGTCGCGATGGCTCCCTCGGCCGACATGTTCGAGCAGGGCGCGAGGGTCCAGGTGCTGCGGCGCGGAACGCTGTTCGCGACCCGCGCCACCCAGTTGGGGGCGCTGTACCGGACGTGCGCGTCGCTGGAGGACCTGCCCGCGTCCCGGCGCGAGAAGCTGGAGTCCGAGGTGTTCCGGATGTCCCTGGACGAGGTCTGGGAGCACGTCCGCGCCTTCTGGCTGCGGCGCGACCCCGCGCAGCTGGATCGGGCCGAGCACGACCCCCGGCACCGCATGGCCCTGGTCTTCCGCTGGTACCTGGGCAGTTCCAGCCGCTGGGCCGTGGCGGGGGACACCGGCCGCCGCGGCGACTACCAGATGTGGTGCGGGCCCGCGATGGGCGCCTTCAACCGCTGGGTGGCCGGTGGGTTCATGTCCGCGCCGCAGGACCGGTCGGTCGTCCAGATCGCGCTGAACCTGCTGGAGGGCGCCGCGATGGTCACGCGGACCAACCAGGTGCGCGCGTGCGGGCTGAACCTGCCCGAGGCGCCGGTGCCGCCGCGCCGGCTGGCCCTGTAGGGGACTCGAAGAGGACGGAGAGGCCATGTCGAGCAACGGTGCCGGACCGCACCGACCGATCGCCGTCGTGGGGCTCGGCGCCGTGCTGCCCGGGTCGCCCGGCGTCGACGGGTTCTGGCGCACGGTCGTCGCCGGCCTCGACCACATCACCGAGGTCCCGGCGAGCCACTGGCTCGTCGAGGACCACTACGACCCGGACCCCGCCGCGCCGGACAAGACCTACGCGCGGCGGGGCGCTTTCCTGCCGCCGGTCACCTTCGACCCGCTGGAGTTCGGCCTGCCGCCCACGGACGTCCCGCACACCGACGTGGCCCAGTTGCTGGCACTCGTCGTGGCCCGGCAGGCGCTGGCCGACGCGCTGCCCGGTGGGCCGTCCGCCGTGGACGGCGAGCGCACCGGCGTGGTGCTCGGCAGCTCCTCCCTGGAGATGACGGGGCACATGATGGGCAGGCTGAGCCGGCCGGTCTGGTTGAAGGTGCTGCGGGAGAACGGCGTCGGCGAGGCGCTGGCGCGGCGGATCTGCGACGGCATCGCGGCCAACACCATCCCGTGGCGCGAGACCACCTTCCCCGGCATGCTCGTCAACGTCGTCGCGGGCCGGGTGGCGAACCACTTCGACCTGCACGGGCTGAACCACACCGTGGACGCCGCCTGCGCCAGCTCGCTCGCCGCGCTGTCCACCGCGGTCAACGAACTCGTCCTCGACCGGGCGGACCTGATGATCGCGGGCGGCGTGGACACGCTCAACGACATCGGCACGTTCGTCGGCTTCAGCAAGACCCCGGCACTCTCGCCCACCGGCGACTGCCGCCCGTTCGACGCGGACGCCGACGGCACCATGCTCGGGGAGGGCGTGGTCATGTTCGCGCTGAAGCGGCTCGACGACGCCGAACGCGACGAGGACCGGATCTACGCGGTCATCCGCGGTGTGGGCGCCTCCTCCGACGGCCGCGGCACGGCGATCTACGCGCCGGTGGCCGACGGCCAGGTGCGGTCGCTGCGCAGGGCCTACGCACAGGCCGGGTACGGCCCGGAGACCGTCGAGCTGGTCGAGGCGCACGGCACCGGGACGCAGGCGGGCGACCGCGTCGAGCTCACCGCGCTGACCGAGGTGTTCGCCGCATCGGGACGCGCGGACGGGCCCTGGTGCGCCCTGGGTTCGGTGAAGTCGCAGATCGGCCACACCAAGGCGGCCGCCGGGGCGGCCGGACTGCTCAAGGCGGTGCTCGCCCTGCACCACAAGGTGCTCCCGCCGACGATCAAGGTCACCAGGCCGAACGACCTGCTGGCGGGCGGCGGCAGCCCGTTCTACGCGAACACCTCCGCGCGGCCGTGGCTGCGCCCACCGGACAACCCGCGCCGCGCCGCCGTGTCCAGCTTCGGCTTCGGCGGCACCAACTTCCACGTGACGCTGGAGGAGTACCCGGGCGAGCGCCGAACCCGCCACCGCGCGGCGGCGACGGAACTGGTGCTGTTCAGCGCCGCGTCCACCGAGCAGCTGCTCGGCCGGCTCCGGGCCGGAGCCCCCGGCGGCGCGGTGAGCGCGGTGGCCCGGGAGAGCCAGCGGTCGTTCGACCCGGCGCACGCGGTGCGGCTGGCGCTGCTGGTCACCGACCGCGACGACCTGGCCGACAAGTCCGCCGAGGCCGCGACCCTGATCGCCCAGCGACCCGCGACCGCGTTCTCCACCCCGAGGGGACTGCACTACTCGGCGGACGAGCCGGTAAGCGGCGGCGTCGGCTTCCTGTTCCCCGGCCAGGGCTCGCAGTACGCCGGGATGGGCGCCGACCTCGCGGTGCACCTGCCCGAGGCGCACGCGGTGTGGGACGAACTGGGGCGGGTCCGCTTCGACGGCACCGCGCTGGCCGACGTGGCCTTCCCGCGCCCGGTGTTCGCCGACGGGCGACGCGCGGGACCGCCGGTCGCGCTCACGTCGACGGAGTGGGCGCAGCCCGCCCTGGCGGTGCACTCGCTGGCCCTGCTCGCGGTGCTCACCGACCACGGCGTGCGGCCCGCGCGGGTCGCGGGACACAGCTTCGGGGAGCTGACCGCGCTGTGCGCGGCCGGCGTCCTGGCCCCCGGTGACCTGGTGCGGCTCGCCCGGCGGCGCGGCGAGCTGATGCGCGACGCGTCCGGTGCCGACGCCGGGGTGATGCTCGCCGTCAACTCGGGCGAGGCCGAGGTGCGCCGGGTCATCGCCGCGGCCGGTGTGACCGACGTGTGGCCCGCGAACCTCAACGCCCCCGACCAGACCGTCGTGTCCGGGACCGCGGGCGCCGTCGCGGCGCTGGAGCGCGCCTTCGCGGACGAGGACGTGGCGACGCGACGGCTGGACACCTCGGCGGCGTTCCACAGCCCGTTGGTGGCCGGGGCGGAAGGCGGGTTGCGCGCGGCGCTGGCCGACGTCGCCATCGGTGTTCCCGAGCTGCCGGTGCACTCCGGGCTGGACGCCGCGGTCCACCCGGACGCGCCCGAGGAGATCCGCACCCGCGTCGCCCGGCAGCTGACCGCCCCGGTGCGCTTCGCGGCACAGGTCGAGGCGATGTACGCCGCGGGCACGCGCGTCTTCGTCGAGGTCGGCCCCGGGAACGCGCTCACCGGGCTGGTGACCGGGACCCTGGGCGACCGGCCCCACCTCGCGGTCCCGCTCGACCGCCAGGGCGTGCACGGCCTCGCCGCGCTCCAGTCGGCCCTGGGGCGGCTGGCGGTCAACGGCGTGCCGGTCGACTTCGCGCGGCACTGGCGGCACCACCCGCCCGAGGTGCGCACCGAGCCGTCCGCGGTGGCCGTCGAGATCCTCGGCACGAACCGCGGCAAGCCCTACCCGCCACCCGGGGGCGCGGCCGCGCTGCCACCGCCGAACCCCGACGAGCCTCCCGCCGCCACCCCCGCCCCACGGCAACCGGCGATCCCGTCACCCGCCGCCCCGGTCGGTGCGGTGGGCCCGGTGGACGAGCTGGCCGCGCAGAGCGCCGAGGCGCACGCGACCTTCCAGCGGCTGATGACCGAGGCCCACCTGGAGTACCTGCGGTACAGCACCGCTGTCCGCACCGGCGTCGCGACCGCACCGGTGACCGCCCCGCCGGTCGTGGCCCCGCCGGTCGTGGGGCCGGCGTCGACGCACGTCGTCGAGCACCCGCCGGTCGAACCGGTCACCGCGCCGGAACCGGAGCCCGCGGCGGTCGCGCGGTCCTCCGGCGCCTTGCCGGACCTGGAGCAGGCTCTCCTGACCGTGGTCGAGGAACGCACCGGGTACCCGGTCTCGGTGCTGCGCCCGGACATGGACCTCGACGCCGACCTGGGCATCGACTCGATCAAGCGGGTCGAGATCTTCTCCGGGCTGCGCGAACGGGCCGGGATCGAGATCGACCTCGGCACGATCGACCCGGCCCGGCTGGGGAACCCGCGGACGCTGCGCGACGTCACCGAGGTGTTCCGGGGCATCCTCGCCGGCGCCCTCCCCGCGGACCAGGACCCCGCTCCCGACCCGGGCGCCCTGCCGGCAGACGCCCGGATCGCGGACGACCCGGTCACCACCGGGCTGAAGCGATTCGTGCCCTGCCTGGAGGCCGCGGCGCCGAGCGGACTCGCGGTGGCCGGCCTCGGCCAGGCGCGGCTGCTGGTCGTGGACGGGGGCAGCGGAGTCGCGCGGCCGCTGGTCGAGCAGCTGCGCGGACGCGGCATCCGGGCGACCGGCTCACCGGACGAACCGCACGACGGCGTGGTGTTCCTCGGCGGGCTGAGCGAGTTCGCGTCGATCGACGACGCGCTCGCCGTGCAGCGGGAGGCGTTCCGGCTCGCTCGCGACGCGGCACACCACCGCGTCTTCGTGACGGTGCAGGACACCGGTGGCGACTTCGGGCTCAGCGGCGCACACGGCGTTCGGGCCTGGTCCGGTGGCCTGGGCGCGCTGTCCGTGGCGCTGGGCATGGAACTGCCCGGGCTGTCGATGAAGGCGATCGACTGCGCGCGGGCCGACCTGGACGTGGCGGGGTTGGCGGCGCGCATCGCCGACGAGTTGACCCGCGGCGGGGGCGACGAGGCGGTGGGGCTGGCCGCGGACGGTTCCCGCGGCGTCGCGACGCTGGAGGAGGTCGAACCGCCCGCGGTGGGCGCGAGCCGCTGGGAGCGGGACTCCGTCGTCGTCGTGACCGGCGGGGGGCGGGGCATCACCTCCGCCGCCACCGTCGCGCTGGCCGAGGCGGGTGCCGGTCACCTGATCCTGCTGGGCCGGACGGCCCTGGTCCCCGAGCCGCCGGGGCTCGACCCGGCGCCGGACGAGCAGTCGCTGATCAGGACGCTCGCCGCCGGTGGCGTCGAACCCGCCGAGCTGGGACCGCGGGCGCGGGCGGTGTTGGCCGTGCGGGAGGTCCGGGCCACCGTCGAAGCGTGCGCGCGGCACGGCGCACAGGTCGAGTACCTGGCGGTCGACGTGCGTGACGGGCGGGCGGTGCGACGGGAGCTGGACGGCGTCCGAGCCCGCCACGGGCACATCACCGACCTCGTGCACGGGGCCGGTGCCTACGTCGGCAAGCGCATCGGGAGCAGGACCGACGAGCAGTACGACCTGGTGTTCGGCACGAAGGTCAACGGGCTGCGCGCGCTGCTCGACGCGCTCCGGGACGACCCGCTGCGCTCGATCTGCCTGTTCACCTCGCTGAGCGGCTACACCGGCAACACCGGGCTGAGCGACTACTCGATGGCCAACGCCACCCTCGACCACGTCGCCGCCGTGCTCCGGCGGGAACGGCCCGGCTGCGCGACCCGCGCGCTGGCCTGGGGGCCGTGGGACGGCGGCATGGTCGACGACGTGGTCGGCCGGTACCTGACCGGCCTGGGCCTGGGGCTGATCAGCCGCGCCGACGGCACCCGGTCCTTCGTCGAGGAGGTCGGCGACCCCACCGGGCCGGTGCGGGTCGTGCTGACGAACGGCAGCCTCCCGCCGGGCCGCGGCCGGCGGGGCGAGATCACCCTGGACGACCGCGTCCACCCGTGGCTGCGCGACCACTGCCCGGCCGACGAGCCGGTGCTGCCGCTGGCCGCCGCGGTCAACTGGATGATCGCCGTCGCGGGGCGGCCCGTGCTGCGGGACGTCAAGGTGCTGCGGAAGGTCACCGCGTCGGGCACCCGGTCGCTGGTGGCGTCGTCGCAGGGCCCCGACGTCCGGCTTTCCGACGGCGACACCCACCACTTCCACGCGCGGTCGGCCGACGCGACGCCGCCGGGCAGGTGGCCGCTCCCGCCCGCCCGGGAGTCGAAACCCGGTGACCTGCTGTACGACGGCGGAGCGATGTTCCACGGGCCGATGTTCCACGCGCTGCGGTCGTTCACCGAACCCGACGCCGGGGACGTGACCGGCGTGGTCGTGGGACTGGCCGAGCTGGGCTGGCCCCGGCACGACTGGCACGTCGACGTGGCGGCGCTGGACGGAATGCTCCAGCTCGGCGGGGTGTGGGCGGGCAGGGCGCTGGGCGCGGTGCTGGCGATGGGGATCGGGGAGTGCCGGGTCCACCGGGCCGGGCCCCTGGGCGCCCCGGCACGCGGCGTCGTGCGGCCCGGCGTCGTGCGCGACGTCGAGGCGGAGTGCGACATCGCCCTGCTGGACGCGGACGGCGCCGTGCTGGTCGAACTGCTCGGCGCGCGCTTCGTGCTGCGACCGGGAGGCGGGCGGTGACCGGCTTCGACCCACCGGCGACGCTGCCCGCTCCGCCGCCCGCGCCCCGGGGCCTCCCGTCCCGGGACGTCCGGACCCGCGGCGTTCCCGGTGGGCAGCGGTCCACCCCGGACGACGTGACCGCGCGCCACCAGGAGTTCATGGTGCTCATGGCCGAGGCGCAGCGCGCCTTCCTGGACAGCCGGCGCGCCCCGGCCCCCGCCGAGCCGCCCCCGCTGCGAGGGCTGGCCTTCGTGGTCACGGCGGGGCGCAGCGGGTCGACCGCGGTGTCGAACATCCTCAACGCCCACCCGGACGTGGTGAGCCTCAACGAGTTCTTCTTCTCCGTCCGCACACTGCTGCCGGACGCGGGTGTGCTCTCGGGGACGGCGTTCTGGAAGGCCCTGGCCGCACCGCACCCGATGTTCGACGCGCTGCTGCGCGGCGGCGCCGCGGTGCCCGAGTTCCTCTACCCGAAGTTGACGGGCACGCGGTTCAGCGCACGGCGGGGCGGCATCCCGGCGCTGTGCATGATGGTCCTGCCGCACCTGTCCGCCGACCCCGACCGCGTGTTCGACGAACTGGCGGCGGAGGTGCCGGCCTGGCCGGACCAGGCCACCCCCCGGCACTGCCTGCGCCTGTTCGCGTGGTTCGGTCGCAGGTTTGGCGGCACCGTCGCCGTCGAGCGCTCCGGCCTGTCCCTCAGCTGGGTCCCGTGGCTGCGCCGGTCCTTCCCGGACGCGCGCTTCGTCCACCTGCACCGCGGCGGGCCGGACAGCGCCGTCTCGATGAGCAGGCACGTCGGGTCGCGGCTCTTCCTGGCCGTCCTGCGGAACCTGGAGCGGCTCGACCCGGGCGCGTGGGGTCGTCCGGGGCGCGCGTCGGCCCTCGACCCGGCGGCGATGCCGTTCGACCTGGTCCCGTTGCTGGGCGACCGCTACGACCACGATCACCTGATGGGCATGGACCTGCCGGTCGCGCGGTTCGCCGAGCTGTGGTCGGACCTGGTGCGCACGGGCGTGCCGGCGCTGTCCGGCCTCGGCGCCGACCGCTGCCGGGCGCTGTCGTTCGAAGACCTCGTCCGCGACCCGGCCACCCGGCTGGCGGAACTCGCCGGGTTCATCGGCGTCACCCCGTTCGAGCGGTGGTTGCGCGAGGGCGCGGCCACCCTGGACCCGAGCCGGGTCGGGACCGCCGCCTCGCGGCTGTCCGCGCGGGAGTTGGACGAGGTGCGCGAGCGGTGCGCCCCCGGTGAGGCGGCACTGGCGGAGGCGGCACTGGCGGAGGCGGCGCGGTGAAGGGCCGCACGTGGTCCCAGGGCGTCACCGTGTGGCTCACCGGGCTGTCCGGCGCGGGCAAGTCGACCCTCGCCCGCGCACTCGCCGCGGTGCTGCTGACCGAGGGCAGGCGGGTGGAGGTGCTCGACGGTGACGAGATCCGGACCACCCTGTCGGCGGGCCTCGGTTTCTCCCGCGCGGACCGGGACACCAACGTGCTCAGGGTCGGCCTGGTCGCGGAACTGCTGGCGCGCAACGACGTGATCGTCCTGGTCCCGGTGATCGCGCCCTACCGCGACACTCGGCGGGCGGTGCGCGAGCGGCACGAGCGCAACGGCGTCGCGTACCTGGAGGTGCACGTCGCGGCACCGGTCGAGGTGTGCGCCGAACGAGACGTGAAGGGCCTGTACGCCGGGCAGCGCGCGGGCCTGGTCACCGCGCTCACCGGGGTGGACGACCCCTACGAGACCCCGGAGGCACCGGACCTGCGGATCGACACCGATCGGCAGAGCGTCGCGGAGTCCGTCGCGGCACTGCGCAGGCTGGTCGAGGACCGGTCCGGCGGTTGATCGCGCACGTGGCCGCACTTGTGCCGCTCGACGAGTCGCCGCCGCCGGGTGTCACCGTGTCGGGAGCACGCCGGGGTGGTCGCCGACCTGGCCCCGTCGCCGCGCCCCGCACTCCCGTCGTGCGGGCGTTTGAGGCGGGTGCGGTGGCCGGGTGTGCGGCGGAGCAGGACGGGGTGGGTGCAGCAGTTGCCCGGGGCCAGGTCGTGCGCGTCCAGGCGGCCACTCGGTGCTCGTCGCGTTCGGCCGCACACACCCGCGGGCAAGACCCGCCATCACCCCGAAACGAAGAGATCGGTATCGCTCTTT
The DNA here is from genome assembly GCF_009498035.1 of Saccharothrix syringae. NCBI lineage: Bacteria > Bacillati > Actinomycetota > Actinomycetes > Pseudonocardiales > Pseudonocardiaceae > Saccharothrix > Saccharothrix syringae. The sequence continues at coordinate 6,646,744 of NZ_CP034550.1, read as the reverse complement.
CAACCCCTGTACCACCGCACCGACCCTCGCCTCCCCTTCTGTTGCGTCCGCGTGAGAGTGACGGATGCGGGTGGGGGACGACCGGTGGATGCGAAGACCACGGACGTCGACCTGGTTGGTCGGACTCCGTGCCGGTGATCACGACAATTGGTCTCGGCCTGATCAGGGGAGGTGGATCGAGTACCCGGCGGGCAGCGTGAGGGTCTCGCTGCGGTGGAGGAACCGCTGGGCGAAGTGCTCGGACGTGCACTTGGTGGCGTTGAAGACGTATCGGACTATTGCTCACACCGAGAGTAGTCAGAACGGTCTCTAAAGTGTTGCAAGTGATACCCGGCCGTGTCGGGCGAGATGTCCAATAATGGATAATGCCTCGTCGGAAGGGTCATGGGTGACCACATCTTGGGCAACTCGTGGTCAGCCGGCCTCTGACGGGTGACCACTTCCGGGGGAGTGTGATGGCCTGGCGCGGACCGCAGGGTGTGAGATTCCGCTCGTCGTTCCCCTTGGCCCACCGTCGATGACCTCCGGTCGTTCTCCGCGGTCTGCGGATTCGATTTCACGTGCTCGATCTCCTGGTGCCGTTTCGCGGTACCCGCCTTGCCGAATTGCCCGGACACGGCAGCACACGGCAATGCGGGCCTTCCCACCCGCCGAGGGGCAGGGGCGTGCCCTGCTCGCGCAGAGCCCGGACGCCATCCGCGGTCTGAAGTGGCGCGGGGCGCAGCTCGCCCCGGCACCGAACGTGAAACTGACGGCCCGGTTCGACACCCGTGGCCTGCCCTATGCCACGGCGGCGTTCTCGCCGGCCAACCGGGGGTGCCGGGTCAGTTCTGGGGCAGGACGCCGCGGACGAAGGCGGCCTGGCCGACGTGCTGGAGGTCGTCCTCGACGACGCTGAGCAGTCGCACGGCCAGGGTCACGGGTGGGTCCCACGACTCGTCCACGACCCGGCTCAGATCTTCTGCGCTCAGACCGCGCACCCAGTTCTCGGTGCGCTCGTGCACCGCCCGGTGGTAGCCGAGCAGCAGGTCGGCGGGCGCGGCGACGGCGGCGACCTGGTCGCTGTCGTGCCCGTAGCCGGTGTCGTCGGTGGGCAGCGGCAGGTCGAAGCGCTTGGCCCAGTGGTCGGCGGTCCAGACCTGCTCGGTGCCCGCCACCTCGGCCACGTGGTCGTCCTGGACGCGGGTGAGGTGCCAGACCAGCCAGGCGATCGGGTTGGCCGTGCCGCCGACCCGGTGGGTCAGCTGCTCGGGCGTCAGGCCGTCCAGCACGCGTTCCACGGACTCGCGGACGCGTCCGTAGCCGTCCAGCAGGACGTCCACCGCGGTGACCTCGTTCATGGGCTCCTTCCCCTCCAGCGGTCGGGTGGTCGGTATGGCTGCGGAGTACCCCGGCGTGGGTCGTCTGCACGTCCGCTTCGACGTGAACCCGCGTGGCGCGGACGGAGCACGGGGAGGTGTGGGGTCGACGTGGCCGTGCGGTGCGTGGTGGTCGCCGACCACTCGGTCGGGTGAACATCGCGCGTCGTGCGGTGAGCCGGTGGCCCACCGCCGTGCATGGCCGGTGATGACGGCACAGACTCCTCGCATGGGTTCAGAGGAGGAGTTGCGGCACCGGGCGTGCGGCGACAACGGCGGCGAGGGCACGGCGCGCGAGCCGGGGGAGGGTACGTGAGCGGCGAGTTCGACGAGGCCGTGAACATGACGGCGTCGGAGCTGGAGAAGTGGCTGGGGACCGACGAGTCGAAGTCGGTGGGCCAGTCCGACGGCGGTGAGTCGGTCGGGCACGAGTCCGGCCGGCGGATCGTGGAGCTGCTGCGGAAGAAGAAGGGCGACCTGACCGAGGACGACCAGGCGCACATGCGCAAGGTCGTCGGCTACGTGCACCGGCACCTCGCCCAGCGCCCGGACGGGGACGTGGAGCACACGAAGTGGCGGTACTCGCTGATGAACTGGGGACACGATCCTCTGAAGGACTGACGCCGCGGTTCGCGCGTCCCGCGCTGGTCACGGTGAGCTTGTGGCGCTCCACGAGGATGCCCTTGGCCTGGCCGATCAGGTCGCGGCCGTGGATCGCCTGCGTCAGGTGCTCCTGCTTCAGCGCGCCGGCCAGGGCGACCGCGGCGTGGGTGACGAACAACCGGAACGAGACATGCCGGCCACGTCGCCGGTCTGGGACACGGTGCGCACGGGCGTTGTCCCGTTCTTCGAGCGTGCGGGCGACCTCATCGCTCGTGAATACCGGAATGCGTGCGTTCCGGCACATCGGTGACGATGGGTGAACGCCGCGGTGTGGCGGCACCGGGATCGCGGTTCGTCGTCGGACGTGCTTCCTCGTCCACGCTGTGGTGTGCCGTCGGTGACCTCGGGGAATCCGGTCGCATGACGACCACGCAGACACGCGGCACCGAGGCCGTCCAGCGCTACCGGCGGGCGTGCGACTACGCCGCGGCGGCGATGATCTACCTCAAGGACAACGTGCTGCTGCGCGAGCCGCTGCGGCGCGAGCACCTCAAGCCGCGGCTGCTGGGCCACTGGGGCACGTGCCCCGGCATCACGTTCCTCTACGGCGGGCTCAACGGCCTGGTGCGACGCACCGGGCAGCGGGCGCTGCTGGTCACCGGTCCCGGTCACGGCGCGCCCGCCGTGCACGCGAACCTGTGGCTGGAGGGCACCCACGCCGAGCTGGACCCGGCGCTGTCCCGGGACGGCGCGGGCCTGGCCGAGCTGGTGCGCCGGTTCTCCTGGCCGGGCGGCTTCCCCAGCCACCTGTCGCCGGAGGTGCCCGGGGTGGTCCACGAGGGCGGGGAGCTGGGCTACGCGCTGGCCACCGCCTTCGGCGCCGCCTTGGACAAGCCGGACCTGCTGGTGGCGTGCCTGGTCGGCGACGGCGAGGCGGAGACCGGTCCCACGGCCGGGTCGTGGCACGCGACCAAGTACCTGTCGCCGCGCACGGACGGGGCGGTGCTGCCGGTGCTGCACGTCAACGGCTACAAGATCGCCTCGCCCACGGTGTACGGCTGCATGGACGACGAGGAGCTGACCGCGTACTTCAGCGGCGCCGGGTGGTCGCCGCACGTGGTGGACGTGACGCGCACGGATGACCCGGACGCGCTGCTGGCCGAGACGCTGGACCTGGCGCACGCCGAGATCGCCGCGGTGCGGGAGCGGTGGCGGCCGGGTGAGCGGGCGGTGTGGCCGATGCTGGTGCTGCGGTCCCCGAAGGGCTGGGGCGTGCCCGAGCACGACGCCGGCGGCGAGCCCCTGGAGGGGACGTTCCGCGCCCACCAGGTGCCGCTGGGCGGGGTGCACGAGGACGACGCGGAGTTCGCGCTGCTGGAGCGGTGGCTGCGGTCCTACCGGCCCGAGGAGCTGTTCGACGCCGACGGCCGCCCGCACGACGACCTGCTGGCCTGCCTGCCGGCCGAGGCGCTGAGGCTGGGGCGGGTGCCGGAGGCCAACGGCGGCCGGCTGCGCCGGGACCTGCCGCTGCCCGACCTCGCGCCGTTCGCGGTGCAGGTGCCCGAGCCGGGCAGCGGGTCGACCAGCGCCACGTGGACGGCGGGGGAGTGGCTGGCCGAGCTGGTGCGGGCCACCGAGGACCGCCGGGACTTCCGCGTGTTCTGCCCCGACGAGCTGGAGTCCAACAAGCTCGGCGCGGTGCTGGAGGCCACCGACCGGGGGTTCACCTGGCCGCTGCCCGACACCGCCGAGCACGTCGCGCCGGGCGGGCGGGTGCTGGAGGTGCTGTCGGAGCACCTGTGCCAGGGCTGGCTCCAGGGCTACCTGCTGACCGGGCGGCACGGGCTGTTCCCGTGCTACGAGGCGTTCGCCTCGATCGTGGACAGCATGCTCAACCAGTACGCCAAGTTCCTCAAGATGGCGGGCGAGGTGCCGTGGCGGGAGCCGGTGGCGAGCCTGAACTACCTGCTCACCAGCGAGGGCTGGCGGCAGGAGCACAACGGCTACAGCCACCAGGGGCCGGGGTTCCTCAACAACCTGCTCACCAAGAAACCCGGCACCGCGCGGGTCTACCTGCCGCCGGACGCCAACACCCTGCTGGTCACGCTGCGCGACTGCCTGGCCTCGACCGACCGGATCAACCTGGTGGTTGCGGGCAAGAACGCGGGCGCGCAGTGGCTGGACCTGGAGGCCGCCGAGCGGCACTGCGCGGCGGGCGCGGGCGTGTGGGAGTGGGCTTCGACCGGCGGTGACCCGGACGTGGTGCTGGCGTGCGCGGGCGGCATCCCCACCGTCGAGGTGCTGGCGGCGGCGTCGATCCTGCGCGACCGGGCGCCCGACCTGGCCGTGCGCGTGGTCAACGTGGTCGACCTGCTGTCGCTCGCGCCCGCCGACCGCCACCCGCACGGCCTGGCCGACGAGGACTTCGAGGCGTGCTTCCCGGAGGGCGTCCCGGTGGTGTTCGGCTTCCACGGCTACCCCTCGGCGGTGCACCAGACGCTGCACGGCAGGCCCGACACGCAGCGCTTCCACGTCCACGGCTATCGGGAGGAGGGCACCACCACCACGCCCTACGACCTGCTCGTGAGCAACCGCATGAGCAGGCACGACCTGGCCGCGGACGCGCTGCGCCGCACCGGCCGGGACGACACCGCGGTGCTGGCCGAGCGCGACGAGCTGCGCGCCGCGGCCCACCGCGACGGCACGGACCCCGAGGCGGTCACCGGTTGGCGGTGGGGCGCGTGAGCACCGTCCTGACGGTCAACGCCGGGTCGAACAGCCTCAAGGCCCACCTGGTCGACCCCGGCCCCGAGGAGGTCCTGGACTCCGTCGACGTGGAGGGCCCGGCGGACTCCGACGAGGCCCGCCACGCCCTGGACGACCTGCTGCGCGGCGCGGACGACCTGGTCGCGGTCGGGCACCGGCTCGTGCACGGCGGCCCGGACCTGCGCGCGGCCACCCCCGTCGACGACGCCGCCCTGACCGCCGCCCGCCGCGCCGGGGAACTGGCGCCGCTGCACGTCCCCTCCGCCCTGCGGCTGCTGGAGGTGCTGCGCGAGCGGCTGCCCGACGTGCCGCACGTGCTGTGCCCGGACACCGCCTTCCACGCAGACCTGCCCGAGGTCGCCGCCACCTATCCGCTGCCGGCGGAGTGGCGCGAGCGCCACGCCCTGCGCCGCTACGGCTTCCACGGCCTGTCCTACCGGTGGGCGCTCGACCGCGCCGCCGCCGTCCTCGACCGGCCCGCCGACCGGTTGAGCGTGGTGATGACGCACCTGGGCGGTGGCTGCTCGGTGTGCGCGGTGCGCGAGGGCCGCAGCGTGGACACCTCGATGGGCTTCACGCCGCTGGAGGGCGTGCCCATGTCCAAGCGCTCGGGCACCGTCGACCCCGGGATGCTGCTGTGGCTGCTGCGCAACGGCCTCGACCTCGACACCCTCGAACACGGCCTCAACCACGAGTCCGGGTTGCTGGGCCTGTCCGGCGGCCGGTCGGGCGACACGCGCGACCTGGTCGCCGCGGCGGGGGAGGACCCGGCGGCGGTGCTGGCCCTGCGCGTGTTCGCCCACCGCGTGCGACGCGAACTCGCCGCCGCGGCCACCTCGCTGGACCGGCTCGACGCGCTGGTGTTCACCGGCGAGATCGGCTGGGACCAGCCCGAGGTCCGCGCCGACGTGGTGGCCGGCCTGTCCCTGCTCGGCGTCCCCGGCGACCTGGTCGCCGCACCGGACGGCGACGGACTGGTCAGCCCACCCGGCGCCGCCGTGCCGGTGCTGGTCGTGCGGCCGCGTGAGGAGCTCCAGCTCTGCCGCGACACCCTGAGCGCGCTGTGAGGACCGGGCACGCCGGTCAGGCAGGGCGCGGTCAGGCACCGGCGCGGTAGTGCGTACGACGTCGGCAGGAGCGACGAACCCCTGGTGTGACCACTGGTTCCCGCGAGGTCACAGGAGTACCCACCACAGGGTTGGAGAGCCGGCTCGGAGCACGGTTGGCCCCGCGGCACGTCGGGCGCGAGCGCGGAGAGCGCGTTGCTGCCACCCGTGCGCGCATCACCCTGCCGGGTCGCTCCCGCCGTCCCCCGGTCCGTTCCGCCCGGCCCGCCGGGGCAGCCTGCTGCGCGGCAGGGAGACAGCGATGGACAAGGCGCGGCCGAGCCCAACTGCGCCCTCTCGGCGGCCTCAGGCCCTGACCTGCTTCGTCCTCGAAACAGGTGACGGCGCCCACGATGGGTCGAGACCCGCAGCGACCAGCCGTGCCGGCGCAGCAGCCGCCACACACCCTGCACGCTGCAACCGACGTGGAACAACCGGCCGATCATGGTCTTCACCCGGCCCGAGGGCCAGCCCTGCCCCTGGTTCCAACCGTGCGCCAACGGGCCCTTGGACAGCTCGCCTACCAACCGCTCCCACTGGGGCGGGGACAGCCGTTCCGCCGACATCGGGCCCTTCGACCGCAGCGCCTCCAGACCACCCTCGCGCCACGTCCGGCGCCACCATGTACTCCGCCGTCGTCTGGCGCGTGACCTGGGGAGCTGTGGGATTTCAACAGTCCGCCGGAGCGCATGCGCACGCCGTTCGCACTAGAGATCAAAAGAGCCTCGGCGGCCGGCGCACCGCGGCACCGGCCGTGCCGACATCGTTGCACCACAGGGAAATTCCACGTCGAAAGGCATGGCGAAGCCGTCACGTCGGCATTCGTTGACACCGCGTCCATGGCGTCGGCATGATGACGGCCAATCACGACGGCGGTGTGCAGCTTGGGCTGTCAAGATCGATCCGCGCGTCGCTTCCTGGGGTGGAAGGCTGCACAGTGATCGACGACAGACCGGTGGACTCTGCGCTGTACTCGACGCATCGCGACTTCTTCGACGCTACCCAGCCCGAGACGCCGTGTCTGCTCCTCGACCTCGACATCGTCGCCGCCCGGTACCGGGAACTGCGCGCCGGCCTGCCGGGTGCCGCCGTCTACTACGCCGTGAAGGCCAACGCCGACCCGGACCTGCTGCGGCACTTGGTGGAGCTCGGCTGCGGCTTCGACGTCGCCAGCGTCGGGGAGATCGACGCGTGCCTGGCCGCGGGCGCCGACCCCGCGTCGATCTCGTTCGGCAACACGGTGAAGAAGGAGTCGGCGATCCGCTACGCGCACGAGCGCGGCATCCGGCTCTACTCGGTCGACTCGGTCGCGGAGCTGGAGAAGGTCGCGCGGGCCGCGCCCGGCGCGGAGGTCTGCTGCCGCTTCATCGTCCGCACGACCGGCGCGCAGTGGCCGATCAGCCGGAAGTTCGGCTGCACCGAGGAGGACGCGGTCGCGCTGCTGCGCGACGCGGTGTCCCTCGGGCTCCGGCCGCGTGGCACGACGTTCCACGTCGGGTCGCAGCAGCGCGAGCCGGAGAGCTGGGCGATCGGTGTCGCGACCGCCGCGCGCGTCGCGGCCAAGCTGGCCGCCGAGGGGATCGAACTGGACCTGCTCAACCTCGGCGGCGGGCTGCCGGTCCGCTACGAGGCGACCGTACCCTCGCTGGAGACCTACCTCACCGCGATCGAGCGGGCCGTCGCGGAGTCCTTCGCGACCCGACCCGCGCTGATCGTCGAGCCGGGCCGGTACCTGCCCGGCGACGCCGGGATGATCCGGTCCGAGGTCGTGCTGGTGACCGAGCGGGAGCACGGCCTGCGCTGGGTCTACCTCGACGTCGGCCGGTACAACGGCCTGGTCGAGACCGACGACGAAGCCATCGCGTTCCCCGTCGTGGCGGTCCGCGCCGACGGCCGGTTCGCCGACCAGGCGGCGCCCGCCGTGCTCGCGGGGCCGACGTGCGACAGCACCGACGTCCTGTACGAGCGCACACCGGTGTCGCTGCCCGTCGACCTGCGACCGGGCGACCACGTCGACATCCTCGCGACCGGTGCCTACACGACGCCGTACGCGTCCGTCGGGTTCAACGGCTTCCCGCCGTTGCCCAGCCGCTGCTTCAGGTCCACCGACGGCTGAAAACCGGTGCGCCACAACGGAACTCCGCAGGGGAGGAGTCGCTGATGTCCGACGAGTACGCCTGGGCGTTCGACGGGAAGCGCTACCGGATGTACCGCTTCCCGAAGGAAATCGAGCAGGGCATCAAGGAGCTCAACCGCAGCGACAACTGGCACGCCGCGCTGGCCTGGCTGGAGGACCTGGCCTGGATGGTCTTCTGCGCCTGGCTGTGCCTCGGCGTGTCGTACTGGTTCTACCCGTTGGCGGTGCTCGTGATCGGCGCACGCCAGCGCGGGCTGTCGACCATCCTGCACGACTGCGCGCACGGCATCGGCGCGTCGAACCGCAAGGTGCAGATGTTCGTCGGCACCGTGCTCACCGCGTACCCGATCTTCCAGCAGCACTACGCGTACAAGATCTCCCACGTCTTCACGCACCACCCGAAGCTGGGCAACCCCGAGGGCGACCCGGACCTGAAGTTCTTCATCGAGCAGCGGGCCTACGAGATGTCCTCACCGCGCGCGTACGTGCTGCGCACGGTCATCATGCCGTTGTTCGGCACGCAGACGTGGGCCTACCTGAAGTACCTGGTGCGCAACCGCTACCGGCTGCTCAAGCAGGGCCGCGTGCGGTCCGCGGACGCGCCGCAAACCCCGATCGGCAAGCGCAAGCGGGTGCTCGACCGCGTCGGCTTCTGGGCGTTCTGGACGACCGTCGTCGCGGTGTGCGCGTCGCAGGGCTGGACGCTCGAACTGCTGCTGTTCTGGGTGGTGCCCTACTTGACCAGCTTCCAGATCCTGGGCTGGTACATCGAACTGTCCGAGCACACGCCCCTGGTGCGCGACTCCAACGTCGACCTCTACATGACGCGCAACCGCAAGAGCCGCACGTGGGAGAAGTTCCTCACCGGCATCCACAACGACAACTACCACCTGGAGCACCACCTCGACCCGCGCACACCGTTCTGGAACCTCGGCAAGGCGCGGCAGGTGCGGCTGGCCGACCCGAACTACGCGGCGGTCGACCAGCAGTTGGGCGGCCTGTTCACCAGGGGACCCGAAGGGCAGCAGAGCGCGATCGGCGCCATCGTGGAGTCGATGACCTACAAACCGGAGCAGCCGCATGTCGCCGCCTGAGCGGGCGAGGTCGGCCGGGAAGGTCTACCGGCGGGTCGAGTCGGGCGTCGTGCACGGCGGCGGCGAGCTGCGGCTGGGCATCACCGACCCGGTGGTGACGCCCATCTTCCAGACCGCGGCGTACGAACTGCCCGACGCGGCCACGGCCGCGGACATCTTCGACCTGCGCGTCGACGGCCACGCCTACACGCGGTTGAACAACCCCACGTGCGACGTGCTCGAAGCCAGGATCGCCGCGGTGGACGGCGCGCCGGCCGCCCTGGCCGTCTCCTCGGGGCAGGCGGCGGTCACCCTGGCGCTGCTCAACATGTGCCAGGCGGGCGACAACCTGGTCAGCTCCAACGAGCTGTACGGCGGCACGTGGAACCTGCTGGCCAACACGTTCGCCCGGTTCGGCATCGAGACCCGGTTCGTCAGCCCGGACAAGCCGCGGAACTTCGCCGACGCCACCGACTCGCGCACCCGGTGCTACTTCGGCGAGACCCTGCCCAACCCCAAGCTGCGGCTGTTCCCGATCGAGGAGGTCGCCGGGATCGGCGAGGACTTCGGCGTGCCGCTGGTGCTGGACAACACCATGCTGCCGCTGGTGTGCCGCCCGCTGGAGTTCGGCGCGCACGTCCTGGTCTACTCGGCGACGAAGTACATCGGCGGCCACGGCAGCGCGCTGGGCGGCCTGATAGTCGACTCCAACCGGTTCGACTGGGCACGGCACGCCGAGCGGCACCCGCTGCTCACCGAGCCGGACCCGGCGCACGGCAACGTGGTGTGGACCGAGGTGGGCGCCAACCTGGACAGCTCGCTCGGGCGTAGCCCGTTCCTGCTCAAGGCCCGCGAGACGCTGCTGCGGGACCTCGGGCCGTGCCTCAGCCCGTTCAACGCGTTCCTGCTGATCCAGGGCATCGAGACGCTCCCGCTGCGGATGCGGGCGCACGGGGGGAACGCCGAAGCGGTGGCGCGGTACCTGGCCGACCAACCGTCGGTGGTCTCGGTCCGGCACCCCTGCCTGGGCGACGCCGAGGAAGTGGCGCGGCTGCGGCGGTACACCGGCGGCAACGGCGGTCCGCTGGTGCAGTTCGAGCTGGCGGGCGGGCTGACCGCGGGCACGCGGTTCATCGAGGCGCTGCGGATGATCTCGCACGTGACCAACATCGGCGACGTGCGTTCGATGGCCACCCACCCCGCGTCCACCACGCACGCCCAGCTCCCCGAGCAGGACCAGCTGGCCGCGGGTGTGTCGCCCGGGTCGATCCGGCTGTCCATCGGCCTTGAGCACGTGGACGACCTCATCGCCGACCTGGCGGGCGCGCTGGCGGTGGCCGGGTGACCGGCAGGCCGCTGGTCGCCCTCGCCGCGGCGGCGGAGCAGGTCGACGGCGTGCCGCACGTGGCGGTGCGCGAGGTGTACGTGCGGGCGGTGGAGCGGGTATCGGGCTGCGACGTCGTGGTGATCGGCGGGCCCGCCCCCGGTCTGGCGCACGTGGTGGACCGGTTCGACGGCCTGGTGTTCGGCGGCCACCAGAGCAACGTGCTGCCGCGGTGGTACGGCGGCGAACCGGGTCGGGGGCCCGCCGACCGCGATCGGGACGAGCTGGCGCTGAGCGTCATCCCCGCCGCGCTACGCGCGGACGTCCCGGTGCTCGGCATCTGCCGGGGCCTGCAGGAACTCAACGTCGCGCTGGGCGGCACCCTGCGCGACGTCACCGGGCACACCGAGGACCTCTCGCTGCCCCGCGACGAGCAGTACCTGCCCGCGCACCCGGTGCGCCTGACCGGGAGCGGTGTCCTGCGCGGGCTGCTCGGCCAGTCGAGCGTCGAGGTCAACTCCTTGCACCACCAGGCGATCGACCGACTCGCGCCCGGCCTGCGGGTCGAGGCGGTGGCGCCGGACGGCGTGGTGGAGGCGGCCTCCGCCGAGGGGGCGGCGTTCTGCCTCGCCGTGCAGTGGCATCCCGAGTGGTACGCCGCGACGGACCCGGTGTCGGTGGCGTTGTTCACCGGGTTCGGCGCCGCCGCCGCGGCCCGCGCGGCACGGCGGGCCGTGGCCTGACGGGACCGTCCGCCGCGAACCGGAAGCCGTCATCTCCGCGACACACCGCCCTCGACCCCGGCCACGCACAGCAGTCGCGGCGAGAACAGCTCGTAGGGCCGTCCGTCGTAGCCGCCCAGCGTGCGCACCGGGTGCAGCCCGCCTGCCCGCAGCACGGCGAGCAGCTCGTGCAGGCTGTACATCCGGTAGTCCACCACCACGTGCTCCCGCCCCGCGGCGACCGACCGGCACGTCCAGCGCAGTCGGCTCGTGCGCGGGTCGAACGCGTTCTGGTGCAGGACGACCTCGCCGTCGACCTCCTCGTAGTCCCGGATGACGAACCCGTCGCCCGACGCGAACTCCGACCGGAAGAAGTTCCGGACGAACCAGTCCCGGTTGACGACGTCGACGAGCAGCCGCCCGCCGGGCCGCAGCACGCGCGCGATGGCGGCTGCCGCGCGGGCGTTGTCCTCGTCGCGGTCGAAGTAGCCGAAGCTGGTGTACATGTTCACGGCCGCGTCGAACGACCCGCCCGGCAGAGCGGTGAGGTCGCGCATGTCGGCCCGCACCACGTCCACCGCCACGCCGTGCCCCACCGCGCGCCGCCGGGTGGCGTCCAGGTAGTCCTCACTGAGATCCACGCACGTGACCCGGTGCCCACGCGCCGCGAGCGACACGGCGTGCCGCCCGGTGCCGCACGGGACGTCGAGGACGCGGGAGCCCTCCGCCAGGCCCAGCTCCCGCTCGATCAGCGCCACCTGGTCGGCCGTGTCCTCCGCCGCCTGCTCGTGCAGGCGGCGGAGGCCGTGCTCGTTGTCGAACGCCGTCGCCCACCAGCTCGCCACGGCGCGTCAGCCCGCCTCGTCCGCGCCGCGCACGGCCGGCTGCCGGGCCAGCACCTCCGCGACTCCGCGCAGGTACGACGGGACGTGGAGCAGGAACGCGTCGTGGCCGCCGTCGGTCGTGCGGTCCTGGTGGTGCTCGGCGGGCAGACCGCGGGCGGCGAGGTTCGCCTGGATGTAGCGCGCGTGGTCCGGCCCGTACAGGCGGTCGGAGTCGAAGCTGAACAGGTGCACCCCCGGTCTGCGCCGGAACGGCGCGCACGGGCGGTCGTCGGCGAACGCGTCGAAGCTGTCCATCGCGTTCATCAGGTACAGGTAGCTGTTCGCGTCGAACCGGTTGACCAGGCTCTCGGCCTGGTGCTCCAGGTAGCCCTCGACGGCGAACGGACCGGTGGTCACCGAAGGGCCCGTGCCGTTCGCGGCGCGCCGCTCGCGGCCGAACTTGCGCGCCAGCAGGTCTTCGGACACGTAGGTCAGGTGGCCGACCATCCGCGCCGTGCCGAGACCGGTCGCCGGTCCGCCGCCCGACGGGTACCGGCCACCGCGGAACTCCGGGTCGGACCGGATCGCGGTCCTGGCGACGGCGTTCCAGGCGAGGTTCTCCGCGGTGTGCCGGGCGGTGCCGGCGACGATCAGGAAGTCCTCGGCGTCGTCCGGCGCGCGCAACAGCCATTCGAGGACCTGCATGCCGCCCAGCGAACCGCCCATCACGGCACGCAGCCGTTCGATGCCCAACTCGGCCACGAGCGCGCGGTGCGCGGTGACCATGTCGGAGATCCCGATCATCGGGAAGTCCGGTCCCCACGGCGTGCCGTCCGGGCCCGGTGAGGTCGGGCCGGTGGTGCCGGAGCAGCCGGCGAGCACGTTGGCGCACACCACGAAGTACCGGTCGGGGTCGACCGGGCAGCCGGATCCGACCATGTGCCGCCACCACCCGGGCCGGTCGTCCGGGTGGTGGGCGGCCGGGTGCGAGTCGCCGGTCAGCGCGTGGCAGATGAAGATCGCGTTCGACCGGTCGTCGTCCAGCTCGCCGTAGGTCTCGTACGCCACCGTCACCGGTGCGAGCGTCCGACCGGATTCGAGCTCCAGCGGGTTGGCGTCGTCGAACAACACCACCGTCCGCACATCGCCGTCCGCGACGCGCGGGCTCGGCACGGCGCGGGACCTCCGCGCGCCCGCGGCCACGGCGACGAGCAGCAGTCCGCTGAGCGCGCCGATGACCAGGAACGACACTCGGCCGGTCAGCTCGTACAGCGCCACGCCCAGCAGCGGACCGAGGATGTTGCCGATGTCGGAGACCAGGCCGAACAGCCCGAACGCCTTGCCCTGCCGGGTCATGGCCGACCGCAACTCGACGACGCCCCGGCGCGCGGTCAGGTACAGCGCGGCCTGGCCGACCATCAGCACGACGAAGCACACCGCCACCGGCCACACCTCGGCGCTCGCGTACAGCCCGACCGTGCCGACGGCCGCGAACGCCAAGCCGACCCTGGCCAGGGCCACCAGCCCGAGCTTGCCCGTGTAGCGGCCGAGCAGCCAGCTGACGACCCCGAACGCGGCCAGCCCGGTGGCGAAGACCAGCGAGATGGCACCCCGCGCCGACTCCCCGCCGGCGGCGCTCAGGTAGAGCGGCAGCACGGGTTCGAGCGCCGAGTAGGTGAGGTTGGTGAACAGGTCGAGCGCACCGAGCGCCAACACCCAGGTCCACCACCGGCCGGTCGCCGCGCCGGTCGCGGTGTCGTCCGACCGCTCCTCCTCTACCGGCGGCGGCACGTCACGCGGCACGGCCCACCGCAGCCCGAACGCGGTCACCGCGGTCACCGCCGCACCGAAGAGGAACAACGCGTCCAGGCCGAACGGCGCCGCGATCCCGGCCGCCAGCGGGCCGAGCAGGAAGCCCGCCACCGCGAACGTCCCGAAGTTCCCCGTCATCCGGCTGGTCGGCAGGTCGTAGCGGCGGCACAGCGCGGTCATGCCCGCGTACAGGGCCGGGGTCACCAGACCCTCACCGATGCCCCAGAGGGCGCGCCCGGCCAGCAGCGGTGCCGGGTCACGGGCGATCGCCGTGACGACGATGCCCGCCGCGGCGATGAGCAGCGCCACGCACCCGACGTCGCCCGGCCGCCACCGGTCCACCCACATCCCGCCGAACGGCTGGGCCGCCGCTTTCGCGCCCGCGAAGACCGCGAAGGTCAACGCGACGACGGTCGGGTTGGCCCCCGCCCGTTCCTCCAGGTCCGGCACGAACGGGATGAGCAGCGTGTAGGAGGCGTTGACGCTCAGCAGCGCGCCGAACAGCAGTGCGGCGCGGCTTCGGCCGGGGCTCATCCCCTGCCCTCGATGTAGGCCGCCAGCACGCGGTGCATGTCGGCCAGGGCCGTGGCCGGCGCACCGTCCTGCGCCGGCGGCCGGTCCGGCGAGTACACCAGCGCCCACAGGTCGGTCCCGACCAACCCGTGCCGCTCCTTGAACCGGTAGTTGTCCCGACCCCACTCGATCCGCCGGAACCCGTTGGCGTAACCCCATTCGAGGCAGCGGTACATCAGCGCCACGTACGTGCTCAGCTCGGTGAGGCCCGAGTAGTCGACGCCGCCGCACAGGAACGTCACCTCGGCGTCGTGCCGGAAACCGAAGAACACCCCGGCGATCCGGTCGGCCACCCGCGCGACGGCCAGCAGGGCGCCCGGCGCCCGCAGCAGCGCGTGGAGGGTGTCCTCGTCGTACAGCGCGGGCCAGCCGTGCTCGTCGGTGGTGCCGACGACCAGCGGCAGGGCCGACGGCACCAACCCGTGCGCCTCCGGCCCCTCGACCATGTCGATCCGCAGCCCGCGCTCGTCTGCGCGCCTCAGCCGCCGCCGCACGTCCTGGCGGAGCTTCTTGGGCAGCCTGCGGAGGTGGTCGTCGAAGTCGCCGGACAGCTCGCAGCTGTAGGTGCGGTCGAGCAGGACCCGACCGGCCGGTGGTCCGACCGCGTCCTCCCAGGTGGCCGCGGCGTCGTCGGTGAGGTTCGGCGCGATCAGCAGGTCCGCGTCGCCCGCGTCGATCCACTCCATCGCGGTGGCGTGCGCGCCGCGGGCAAGCGCTTGGGGGAAGGTGCCGCGCTTGGTGTACATCGAGTAGGTGGAGCCCGCGAAGACGTGGCGGCTCCCGAGCCGGGTCTGCGCGGACTGGGCGAGGTACCCGTGCCAGAAGGGCGAACTGGTCAGCGCGTAGAGCGGGAGCACCTGCCCTTCGGCGTGCACGTAACCGTGCCGCACCCGGCGCTCGATGCCTGTCGTCTCCCACATGCCCAGCCAGCCGGCCGAGTCGTAGAGGCAGCCGGACACGACCCTCTCGGGTAACTCGCCGAGCAGCGACCAGCCTTCGGCGGTCCTCGTGGCCGTCATGTCCGAGCCCCCCGCCCGGCCCGCGACAAGCCCACGTCGCTCCGCCATAACGTCAACACACGCAATGTTCCCCCATGCGCCAGGTTGTTCGTCCCGTGCACCACGTGCCGAACCGGTCGCGCGGTCGTTCGGTGGAAGTGGGCGGGCCGGCTCGCAACCGTCCCAGACTACATGCGGCGCAACCCGGAATGCCCTATGCACCCAACGGAACGGTGCGATGCCGCACTCCCGCGTCCCGGCCCTCCCACGGGTCGTCGCGGACGCTCGCGCAGCCGAGGATCGTCTGGATGGCCGCTGCAGTCGTTGTGTACGCCGTGCCACGATAACGTCACCGATTGTGCCGGTCGGCTTGATGGGAGCGGTGGGTGCTGGCCGTCCAGGTGCTCGGCCCGATCACGGTCCGGCGCAACGACGTCGCGCTCGCCCTCGGTCCCCCCGGCCGCAAGGCCGTGTTCGCGTTGCTGGCCCTCGCGCACGGCAAGCCGGTGACCCGGGCCGAACTGGTCGACGCGCTGTGGGGAGACCGCCCGCCGGCCAGCGCCGCCAACATCATCCACACCCACGTCAAGCACCTGCGGCAGCTGCTCGAACCGACGCGCGGCGCCCGCTCGCCGAGCACGACCATCCCCACCGTGGGCGACGGGTACGCGCTCGACGTGCCCCCGGACGCGGTGGACGCGTTCCGGTTCCGCTCGCTGGTCGCGCGTGCCGCCTCACTGGCCTCCGACAAGCGCCGGGAGGCCGCCGACCTGCTGTCCCGGGCCCTGGCGTCGTGGCACGGGCGCCCGCTGGCCGACGTGCCGCTGCTCGCCGCCCACCCCGGCGTCGTCACGCTGGCGGGCGAGCACCGGGCGGCGCTGGCCCGGTACGCCGAACTGATGACCGCCGTCGGCGCGGCGCGCGACGTGCTGCCCGCGCTGGTCGACCACGTCGCGGCGCACGGGCTCGACGAGGCGGTGCACGCGTTGCTCATCCGCGCGTACACCGCCGCCGGTCAGCGGGACCGGGCGTTCGACACCTACCACGGGGTGCGACGGCGTCTCATGGACGAGCTCGGCGTCGGCCCCGGACCCGATCTCACCGCCGCGTACCTCGATGCGCTCGAAGAGACGCCCGCCGACGGCGCCGCCGCACCGGCGGAGGCCCCGCCCGCACCGTCCGGGGTGAACCAGTTGCCCGGCGACGTGTTCGGCTTCACCGGCAGGCAGGCGGAACTCGCCGAACTCGGCCGGGTGCTGACGTCCGAGCGGACCGGGGTGCCCATCGTCGTCGTGTGCGGCACCGCGGGCGTGGGCAAGACCGCGCTCGCGCTGCACTGGGCCCACCGGGTCCGGTCCGACTTCCCCGACGGGCAGCTGTACGTCGACCTGAACGGCTACGGCTCGCGTTCGCCGATGGCGGCGGAAGACGCCCTGGGCCGCCTGCTCGACGGCCTCGGCGTCACCGGCACGGACGTACCGGTCGACTCCGATCACCGCGCCGCGCGGTACCGCGCCGAACTGGCCGACCGGCGGGTGCTGGTCGTGCTGGACAACGCGTCGGCGGTCGACCAGGTGCGGTCGCTGCTGCCCGGCGCGTCGAGCTGCCTGGTCCTGGTGACCAGCCGCAGCAGCCTGGCGGGTCTGGTCGCGCTGCACGGCGCCCACCGGCTCGACGTGGACCAGTTGCCGGAGCCGGACTCGCTGGCCCTGCTGCACGCGCTGATCGGCGAGCGGGTGCGCCGGGAACCCGAAGCCGCGGCGGAGCTGGTCGCGTGCTGCGGCCGGTTGCCGCTCGCGCTGCGGATCGTCGCCGAGCTGGCCTCGTCCCGGCCGGCCTCCACGCTGGCCGAGCTGACCGGCGAGCTGGCCGACCGGCGACACCGGCTGCGCGTGCTCGACACCGGTGACGACGCCCGTGCCGCCGTGCGGACCGTGTTCTCCTGGTCGTACGAGCAGCTGCCGCCCGAGGTCGCCCGAGCGTTCCGGCGGCTGGGCCTGCACCCCGGCCCGGACGTGACGCCGTTCGCGCTCGCCGCCCTCACCGGCACCGACCCGGACCAGGCCCGCCGGTCCTTGGAGGTGTTGGCGCGCAACAGCCTGGTGCGGCGCGTGCCCGGCGGCCGGTTCGCCGTGCACGACCTCCTGCTCGCCTACGCCGAAGAGCTGGCGGGCGAGCACGACCCGGCGCCGGAGCGGTCCGCCGCCGTCGAACGGCTGCTCGCCGACCACCTGGCCACCGCCTCGGCGGCGATGGACCTGCTCTACCCGGTCGACCGCCCGCACCGATCCGACGTCACCGCGACGCCATCGCCCGCGTTCACCACCGCCGACGCCGCACGCGCTTGGCTGGACGCGGAGCGGTCGACGCTCGTCGCCCTGTGCCGCGCCGCGGAGCGCGACGACCGGCCGGGCCACGTGGTCGACCTGGCCAACACCCTGTACCGGTACTTGGAAAGCGGCCACTACGCGGACGCGTCGACCATCTACGGGTGCGCGTTGCGCGCCGCCCGGCGGGCCGGGGAGGACGCCCTGCTCGCCGTGGCGCTGACCAACCTGGGCGCGCTGCGCCGGATCCTCGGCGACTACGACCAGGCGGCCGGGCACCTGCGGGAGGCGATCCGGCTGCACCGGCGGACCGGCGAGCGGCGTGGCCTGCCGCGCGCGTTGTCGAATCTCGGCATCGTCCAGGAACGGCTCGGCGAGTACGAGGAGGCGGTGTCGCTCCAGCAGGAGGCGCTGGACGCGCACCGGCGTGCGGGCAACCGGCACGGGGAGGCGGCGGCGCTGCTCAACCTGGGCAACGCGTACAGCCGCCCCGGTCACCACCACCGCGCCGCCGAACACCTGGAGCGCGCGCTCGACCTGTTCCGCCGCCTCGGCGACGCGGGTGGCCAGGCCAGCGCGCTGGCCAACCTCGGCGACGTGTGCGCGACCCTGCGGCGCTACCCGGACGCCGTCCGGCACCTCTCCCGGGCACGGGAGTTGTTCCAGCACATCGATCACCGCTACGGCGTGGCGGTGACGCTGAGCAACCTGGGCAACGTGCACATCAGGCTCGGTGACTGGGCCCAGGCGCACCGCTGCCTCACCGCCGCCATCCGGGCGTTCCGGGACATCGGCCACCGGTACGGGGAGGCGAGCGCCCTCAACGGCCTCGGTGAGGCCCTGCGGGCGGCGGGTCGGTCGGACGCGGCCCTCGCCGCGCACACCGACGCGCTGCGGATCGCCACCGAGACCGGCGACCAGGACGAGCAGGACCGCGCCCGAACCGCCCTGGGCGGTACCCGCAGGCAGGCGTGAGCACGCGATCGCGGAATCCCGCCGGGCCCGGCGGGCCGGGGCCGTCCGGAGGGTCGTCGCGCGGTGCCCGCGGAGACGCCGGGACCCGGCGGTGGTCGCGTCGTCCACTCGCCGTCCAGAGCCGGTCCAGAGCCGTTGTCGAGACTTTCCTTGATCGAGAGGTGACGGCCGGGCCCGGATGTCCGCGGTTGCCGTCACCCGCCGTCCACCTCGGGAGAGAGCCATGCCGGTTCGACTGGACCGTGTCGCGCACGACTGGTGCGCGGTCGAGTCAGGCAGGATAGCCGCGCTGCTCGAACGACGTGGACCTGATGCCGGGCCGGTGGTGTTCGGCGCCGGTTTCGGCCCGTCGGGCATTCCGCACATCGGCACGGTGAGCGAGGTCGTCCGCACGTCGTTCGTGCGGCAGTCGTTCGAGGAGACGACTGGTCGGGCGACACGGTTCGTCGTGGTTGTCGACGACATGGACGCCCTGCGCAGAGTGCCGGACAACCTCCCCGCGCACAGCGCGTTGGCGGCCTGCCTCGGCATGCCGTTGCACCGGGTGCCGGACCCGTGGGGCCAGGCGTCCAGCCTCGCCGAGGGCATGGCGGACCGGCTGCGCCGGGTGCTGGACCTGATGGAGGTCGACTGCGAGGTCGTCCGCAGCTCCGACCTCTACCGGGCGGGCCACCACGATTCGACCATCCGCGCCTTCCTCGCGGACTTCGCGGAAGTCAACGCCCTCGTCGGCCGTTCGGTGGGAACCCTGAGGCGGAGGTCGTACAGCATCGTGATGCCGCTGTCGCCG
Source organism: Saccharothrix syringae (assembly GCF_009498035.1). Lineage (NCBI taxonomy): Bacteria > Bacillati > Actinomycetota > Actinomycetes > Pseudonocardiales > Pseudonocardiaceae > Saccharothrix > Saccharothrix syringae. The sequence goes on along the minus strand of NZ_CP034550.1, from coordinate 6,627,356 downwards.
ACCACCGGCCGGGTGATCGAGCACACGCGGGTGCTCGCCGTCGATCCCGGGCGAGGCACCCTCACCTACGAGATCCCGAAGGACGTGGTCATCCAGCGCCCGGGGTTGGACTACGGCCTGGAACCGCACGAGTACTACGCGGGCGAGCCGATCGGCGAGCCCGTGACCGTGTCCGCGCTGGGCGGCGGGTGCAAGTTCCAGTGGAAGGCCGACTGGGCGCTGCGCCTGCTCAGCGGCGACATCGCCTACGAGATGCACGGGCAGGACCTGGCGGACTCGGCCCGGGTCGTCCGACAGGTGTTCGAACGGCTGCGCCGCGAACCCCCGGTGCTCTTCGAGTACGGGCTGTTCGTCGACGAACGGGGCCGGAAGATCTCGAAGAGCGCGGGCAACGGCTTCGCCCTCGACGACGCGGTCGACTGCCTCACCCGCGAGGGTCTGCGGCTGCTGCTCTACCGCGGGCCCCGCCGACCACGCCGGTTCGACCTGGCGTCCGTGCCGCGCGTCGACGACGCGGTGCACCACGAGGCCCGTCTCGCCCGCGAACCACGCCGTGGCGCGGGTGCCCGGTTGCGGCTGCGGCGGATCGGCGCGACGACACCGCCGAGCGGACCGCGGTTCGCCTCCCTGGTGCGGGTCCTGGCCGCCTGCGCACCGGTCGACCACGCCGGCGCGGTGGCGTTCGTCGAGCGGGTCTTCCCGCCGGACCGCCGTCCGGACCCGGAGCTGGTGGCGCGGGCGTGGCGCTTCCACGTCCGCGCCCGACCCGCACCCGAGCCGGTCGTCCTCGACGCGGCCGCGACCACCGTGCTCGGCCGACTGGCGGACGCGTTGGTGTCGTCGCCGCACGCCGATCCCGGCGCCCTGCTGCACGAGGCGCTCGAAGGCAATCCCCACGTGTACCGGGTGCTGTACCTGGCCTTGCTGGGCCGGCCACGGGGCCCGCGGCTGGCCACCTGGCTGCGGATCACCGGCGCGCGGCGCTCGCTCGCCCTGGTCCGGGACGCGCTGTCCCGCCCCGTTTCCCCGTCCGCCCATCCCGAAGGTGGTACGCCGTGACCCGCTCCGCACTCCGCCCGGCCCCGGTCGACTTCCCCGCCGTGCAGGACCGAGCGCGTGCCTTCGCCGTGACCCTGCGCGAGCGCACCGCGGAGATCGTGCGCAGCCTGTCCGGCTACCAGTGCGCGAACGTGGCGATCGACGAGGTCGAGCGGTCCGTCGACCTGCTGCACAACCTGCACCTCAACCGGGAGCACTTCCGCGGGAAAGTGGGCGCGGTGACCACGTTCCTGCCGTTGAACCAGCCCCTGTACGCCACGGTGTGCTTCGGCGTTGTACCGTCGTTCATGGCCGAGGACACCGCGCTGCGTCCGCCAACGGCCATGCACCCGCACTACCGGGCGTTGGCCGACGTGCTCGACCTGCCGGCGCACTTCCCCGAACTCCACGTGTCTTACGACGACAAGGAGGAGTTCGTCGCGCAACGGGCGCACCGCACGGACGCGGTCGTGTTCACCGGCACGCCGGAGAACGCGGCGAAGGTCCGCCGGTCGTTCCCGCGGCGAACCCTGTTCATCCTCAACGGTTCCGGCCACAACCCGCTCGTGGTCACCGAGACCGCCGACGTCGCACTCGCCGTCGCCTCCGCGCTGCGGGTCGTGCTGTACAACCAGGGGCAGGACTGCGCCGGTCCGAACGCGATCCTGGTCCACCGACACCGCCTCGTGGAGTTCCGCGAGACCCTGTTGGCGCGGTTGCGGGAGGTGGAGCCCCGCGTCGGCCCGTACGCCGACCCCGCCAACGTGGTGGGGCCGAACACCGACCCCGACCACGTGGTGAAGATGGTCCGCAGGTTCCGCGACGACCGCGGGTTCTGGGTCTACGGCGGCGAGGTCAACCCGGCCAGCGGGATGATCAGGCCCACCGTGTTCGAGAAGGGGTTGGCGCTGGGCGGGAACTTCCGCGAGTTCTTCGCCCCGGTGTTCTTCCTCCAGCCCTATGACGACGACGCCGAGCTGCGCCGCTACTTCGAGGACCAGCGGTACGCCGCCAACGCCATGTACGTCTCGGTGTTCGGCGACAGCCCCTACGTGAAGTCCCTGCTCGACACGCCGTCACACGACGCGGACTCGATCCTGTGGGACACCGACCTGCACCTGACGGAGCGGGGGTACCTCCCGTACGGCGGACAAGGGCCGGCCGCGTCCTGCCTGTACGTGGACGGCGTCCGGGTGCCGGGCGCGACGCTGCCGCAGCGCGACATCCACCGGCACCTGGTCGCGCGGCGGGACAGTCCGTGCTGAGCAGGCGCTGGGAGCCCGTCGCCGCGATCTGCACCGTCGCGGTGGTCGGCCTGGTCACCGGCCTGACCGTACCGCTCGTGTCGTTGCGGCTCAGCGGCGGAGGCGCGACGGCCGCCCTGATCGGGACGGCCGCCGCGCTGCCCGCGGTGGGCATGCTCGCTGCGGTGCTCTGCCTCGGCCCGCTGACGTGGCGGTGGCGGGTCAAGCCCCTGCTGGTGGTCGGGATGACCGGTTCGGCGGTGAGCACGGGGCTGCTCGCGGTGACCGCCGGCGTGCCGGTATTGCTGGTGCTCCGGTTCGCCGTGGGGGTGTTCGCCGGGCTGCTGCTGGTGCTGGGCGAGACCTGGATCAACGCCATCACGGCAGAGGCGACGCGGGGGCGCTGGATCGCCGTTTACACCTCGGTCTTCACGCTGTGCCAGGTGTCCGGCCCGGGGTTGCTGGCGCTGTTCGGCTCGACCACCCGGTGGTCGCTGCTGGTCGCCGTGCTGAGCCACGTGCCCGGGATGGTCCTGCTGGCCGTCAGCTCGTGCGAGATCGACGGGTTCAAGGCCGGGAAGCCGGCCGCGTCCCTGGGGTTCGCGCGGTCGGCGCCGACCATCGCGCTCGCGGTGCTGATGTTCTCCTTCTTCGACGGCGCGGTGCTGGCGCTGCTGCCGCTGTACGGCATCGCACACGGGCACACCGAGGCGATCGCCGTGCTCATGGTCGGCGCGGTGTTCGCCGGTGACGCCCTGCTGCAGGTGCCGTTGGGCTGGTGGGCCGACCACGTCGACCGCCGCCGACTGCACCTCGGGTGCGCGGTGGTCGTGCTGGTGCTGGCGTTGGGCATGCCCGTGCTGCTGGACGTGGCGGTGCTGATGTGGCCCGCCTTGGTGGTGCTGGGCGGCGCGGCGGGCGGCGTCTACACGCTCGGGTTGGTGCGCATCGGCCAGGACTTCACCGACGGCGAACTGGTCGACGCCAACGCCGGCGCCACCGTGCTGTGGGCGCTGGGCAGCCTCATCGGCCCGCTGATCGGCAGCGCCGCGCTGAACCTGCTGCCGCCGAACGGCCTGATGCTCGCCCTGGCCGCCGTCACCACCCTGTTCCTGACCGCCGCCATCGCGGACTTCCGCGTGCGGGCGCGGACGTCGCGCTGAGCGACACCGCCCGCTCGCGAGACCCCTCCCGCGCAGGAGGAGCCGACCCCCGCCGCCGAGCGAACCCGGGCCTATAGCACACCCCGGTCGAACAACGATCGGTAGAACGCCAGGTGGCGTTGGGCGGCCTGCCCCCACGTGTGGCGGTCCGCCAGCGCCCTGCCGGCCTCGGTGAACGCACCACCGTCGACCAGAGCCTCGGCCATCGCCGCCGCGAACTGCGCCGGCGTGACGGCGAAACGCGCGGCGCCGTCGAACACCTCCCGCAGCACCGGCAGGTCACGCGCCACCAACGGCACACCGGCGGCCAACGCCTCCATCGCCGCCAGCCCGAACCCCTCCTTCGTGGAGGGGAACGCGAACACCGCCGCCGAGGCCACCAACGACGGCAGGGCATCGTGGTCCACCGGCCCGAGCACGACCGGCTCCACTCCCGACTCGCGCGCCCGTTCCTCCCAGCGAGCCCGGTAGTCGCGGTAGTCGAACAACGTCTCCCCACCCGCCATCACCAACCGCACATCGGGGTGTCGAGCCCGCAACGAGGCACAAGCATCCAGCAGCTCGATCGACCCCTTGCGCGGCTCGATACCGCCCACCGCGAGCACGTAACGCCCCAGGTGCTCCCACCCGCGCCGCTCCGCACCGGCGAACCGCGCCGCGTCCACCCCGTTGGGGATCACCTCGGCCGCGACGCCCCACCCGTCCGCCAACTCCCCGGCCACCGCCCCGGACACGCACACGTGCGCGACCGGCGAGGTGATCGCCCGCTCGTGGCACGCCGCCAGCTCCGGTGTCGTGAAGTGGTCGATGTGGTGCACCGTCCGCACGCACAGGTCCACCGCGTTGGCGCTGATGCAGTCCTGCGCGTGCACGACGTCGAACCCGGACGGGTCGAACGCCTCCCGCAGCACCGCGATCGACCGCAGGATCCGCGCGCCGACCCCCTCACCCCCGACCTCCGGGAACGGCACCACCCGCACCGCCACCCGCGGGTCCACCGGCCGGAAGAACCCGGTGTCCCCGCCGCGCCCCAACGTCCACACCGTGACGTCCGCGCCGGCGGAAGCCAACGCCTCCGCCAACGCCAGCGTGTGCACCACCCCGCCGCGCGGCTTGGACGAGTAGGTCAGCAGCGCGACCTTCACGCGTACGCCGCCGGTTTCCGCTCGGCCAGGTGGCTCAGCACCCGCCGCGCCTTGGCGATCTCGGCCGCCGGATCGATCTCCGCCACCGCGATCCCGGCCTTGGACCACGTGCGCGCCAGCACCTCGCCACCCGGACCGACCACCTTGGCCTGCCCGAGGAACTTCATCCCGCCCAACGCGCCGGTCTGGTTGGACGACGCCAGCACGACCTGGTTCTCCGCCGCCCGCGCGCAGTCGTACAGGTCGAACAGCCGGGACTGCCGGTCCTGCGCCATCCGCGGCGCGCGGTTGGTGATGCTGGTGGGCCACGCGGACAGGCACGCCAGGATCTCCGCCCCGCCCAGTGCCAACGACCGGGCCGCCTCCGGGAACGTCTTGTCGTAGTCGATGAGCATCCCGAGCCGGCCCACGGGCGTGTCGAACGCGGTGAACCCGTCCCCGGCCCGGTAGGCGATGGACTCGCCCGCGGGCTGGTGCACCTTCCGGTGCCTGCCGAGCACCCCGTCACCGTTGACGCACACCGCGCTGTTGTACCGGTCGTCGCCGTCGGCCTCGCAGTACCCCACGCACACCACCATCTCCGCCGCCATCCGCGCGACCTCCCCGATGAGCGGGCCGTCCGGCTCCAACGCCGGCGGCAGCGCGTCGGGGTCCGGGTGCCGCAGGTCGGCGAGGTAGCCGCCGAGCGCGGCGTCGGGCAGCACCAGCAGGCCGACGCCGGACCGGCGGGCGTGGTCGACGAGGGTGCCGATGCGGCGCAGGTCGAAGTCGAGGTCACGGCCGAACGCCGCCGCCGCGGCCCCGATGCGGAGGGTGCTCACGCGTGCATCATGCCCGCGCGAGGTCGGCGGCCGGCGGCCGGTAGGCATCCGGTCGGCGGTCCCGCAGGTGCCCCATCGACCGGCGGGCCGCCTCCAACGCCGCCGCCACGTCGACCTCCGCCACCGCCACCCCCGCCGCGACCCCGGTGGTCGCCAGCACCTCACCGCCGGGGTCGACCACCTTGGCGGAGGCCACGAACCGCAGCGAGCCGAACTGCCCGGACTGGTTCGACGACACCCACACGACCTGGTTCTCCAGCGCCCGCGCCCGGTCGAACAGGTCGAACCGGCGGGTCCACCGGTCCTGCGCCAGGTCGGCGGCGGGGTTCGTGCGGCTGGCCGGCCACGCCGACGCGCACACCACGATCTCCGCGCCGTCCAGCGCCAGGGCGCGGGCCGACTCGGGGAAGACCTTGTCGTAGCAGATCATCATGCCCAGCCGGCCGACCGGCGTGTCGAACGCGGCGAAGCCGTCACCCGCGCCGTAGCTGGCGTTCTCGTTCAACGGCTGGTGCACCTTGCGGTGGTTGCCCAGCACGCCGTCACCGTTCACGCAGACGACGCTGTTGTAGCGCACGCCGTCGGCCAGTTCGCAGTACCCGGCGGTGACGACCAGGTCGCCGGCCAGCGCCGCCAGCCGGCCGATCTCCGGACCGTCCAACGCCAACGCGGGCGGACCCTCCGCACTCCCGTCCAGGGTGGACAGATAACCGCCCAGGCACGCCTCGGGCAACGCCAGCAGGCCGACGCCGGCCGACTTCGCCTCCTCGACCAGCTCGGCCACCCGGCCGAAATCCGCTTCCAGGTCGCGGTCGAACGGCGCCGCCGCGGCGGCCACGCGCAGGACGCTCATGCGATCCCCATTCCCGTCACGGCGCCCGTGACAGCTTCGGTGACGTCTCCGTCCGGCCAGCGCAGCACGACACCGCGCCCGGCGACCAGTTCGCCGCACACCGCGCTGCGCGCCGGGCCGGCGGGTGGCGCGGGGGCGCCCGGTTCGTCGGCGGTGAGCATGGCGAAGCCGGGGAAGCAGGTGAGCCAGTCGCCCGCGCTCGCCGCGGCCGGCCGCGGCACCGCCGCCACGTCGAGCACGGCGGCGCAGCCACTGGCCTCGGCGAGCATCCCGAGCGTGCCCACCACACCGGCCATGGACACGTCCTTGGCGGCCTTCGGTCGCGCGACGGCCACCGAGCCGAGCATCGCGCGCAGTTCGGGCGTGCGGCGGGTGGACGTGGAATCCCACTGGCGACCTTGATAACCGGGCCGCCAACCACCACCCAGGTCGGCGGTGAGCCGGACCCGGTGCCCCGGCTTCCCGCCACCGGCGGGCACCGGGTGCGCGGTCCGCCCCAGTGCCGTGACCGACAGCGCGGCGGGCACGCCGAACTGCGTGTGCCCACCCAGGACCGGCACACCGTAGGCGGTGCACGCCATCCGCAGCCCACCGAGGACCCTGGACGCGAAGGACACGTCCCGCGCGCCGATCGCGTCCAGCAGCCCGACCGGTTCCGCGCCCATCGCGGCCAGGTCGTTGAGGTTCACCAGCACCGAGCACCACCCGGCCCACTCGGGTGAGCGCTCCACCATCGAGGGCACGATCGCGTCGCACGCCGCCACGAGATCGCTGCCGGGCACGGGAGCGCCGTCGTCGCCGACGAAGCCGGCCCCGCCGGGGTCCAGCCCGCGCAGCAGGCGCCCGAGGTCGCGCTTGGTGGCGGCGACCAGCGCGGCGATGCGGCCGATCGGCCACCGCATCAACACGTGCGCACGCCCGGCCACGACGACGTCCCGGACCCGGGTCCACCCCAACCTGGTGAACAGCACCTCGTTGCGCGCCTGCACGGTCGCGTCGAACCGCAACGCCCCGGCGGCCTCCGCGCGGGCGCACGCCGCCCGCACCAGGGCGGGCCCGATCCCGGCCGTGCCGCGACTGGCCGGGTCCACCACCAGCCGCCCGCCCCGCCACCAGCCGACGTCCGGCCCGTCGATCCGGGCGGGGTGCAACCGCACCCCGCCCAGCACCCGGCCGTCCCCGTCCCGCGCGACCAGCACGACCGTGCGCGGATCCTCGTCGTGCGCGTCCAGGTCGGTTCCGGGGAACAGCCCCTGCTCGTCCACGAACACGCGCCTGCGCAGCTCCCGGTAAGCCACGACGTCGTCCGCCTGCTCGATCCGGAACTCCGGTCGCACGGGCCGCTCACCCAGCAGCGCGACGACCTCGGAGGTCGCCCGGGGCGTGCCGTCGAAGGCGATCATCCGCCCGCCGCCCGCAACACCCCGCACGCGCCACACGCCGCGCACCCGGCCTCCTGGGCGGCACCGGTCATCCCGGCCGCGCGCAGCAGCCCGGCGATCCGCGACGTCACCTCGGCGACCAGTTCGACCGACGGCCCCGCCACGCCGTCCCGCCGCGCCAACGTGCCCGCCATCGGCCGGAACGGCACCGCGAACGGGTACACGCCCCGCTCCACCAACGACGCCGCGCCCGCGACGATCGAATCGGCGTCCTCGCCCAGGCCGATCAGCAGGTAGGTGGACACCTTGTTCCACCCGAACACCCGCACCGCCTCGTCCCACGCCGCCCAGTACTCCGACAGCGGCACGGTCGACTTGCCGGGCATCCACCGCCGGCGCACCTCGTCGTCCAACGACTCGACGTGGATGCCGATCGCCGTCGCACCCGCCGCCCGCAGCTCGGCGAGCACGCCCAGGTCGCCCGGCGGCTCGATCTGCACCTGGATCGGCAGCCCCGGCACGGCCTCCAGCACCGCCCGGACCGCGCGCACCAGGTTGCGGGCACCGCGGTCGGGACCGGAGGTCGTCCCGGTCGTCATCACCATCTGCCGGACGCCGTCGAGCCGGACGGCCGCCGACGCGACCTCGGCCAACTGCGCGGGTGTCTTGGCCGCGACCGTCGCACCCGACCGCAACGACTCCTCGATCGTGCAGAACCGGCACCGCTGGTCCTCCGCGTACCGGACGCACGTCTGCACGACGGTCGTCGCCAGCACGTCCTTGCCGTGCAGCCGGGCGATCTGCTCGTACGGCACGCCGTCGGCGGTCGCCAGGTCGTAGAACCTCGGCCGGCGCACCACCGTCAGCGACAACCCGGTGTCCACCGCGCCGTGCCAGATCCTGCCGTCCCGCACCTCGTAGGGGCTGTCGGGGTTGCGGGGCAGTGCTGCGTTGGCACCGTCGACCAGGACGTGCCCGTCGTCGCTGGGCCCCGCGCCCTGCGGCCGTCGCACGGGCGCGTCCACCCGCACGCCTTGCACGGCGATGCCGACCCTCGCCGTGATCACGTCGTTCTCGGTGCCAACGCGCACGACGAACCCCCTAGAACATGTAGGTGGAGTTGATGATCGCGCCCTTGCGCGCGTAGTGGATCAACGCGTCCTGCACGTCCAGCGGGTGCGTGGGGATGACGCCCTCGATGAGGTCTTCCTCCCGCGCGCCGTGCAGCGACAGGCCGAACCGGCAGCAGAACACCTTGCCGCCCTCGGCGATGAACGTCTTGAGCTGGTCGTTGATGTTCATCTCACCGGGGAAGGCGGCGTTGCCCGTGGTCGGGAACCCCCGGGTGGCCAGGCAGTTCAGCGAACCGGGACCGTAGAAGTAGATCGCCGACTCGAAGCCCTTGCGCAGCGCGCGGGTCGCCTGCAGGATCGCCACGAAGCTCACCGACGACTCGTGCGCGATGCCGTGGACGAGGGTGAAGTACACCTCTCCCGGCTCGGCCTGGTAGTCGGGGAACACCTTGGTCCCGCCGTAGAGGGACGAGCCCTCGGGCAGCGACGGGTGGGGGATCTCGTCGAGGCTCTGCTTCTCGAGTTCGGTCAGGTCGGCCATCTCGACTCCTTGTCAGCCGTAGAGTTCTTCGAACGTGTCGCGGAAGACGAGGTCGGCGAGCTCGCCGTCCCCGACCGCCGCGCGCAGGCGGGCGCACTCACCGGGGTGGTCGCCCCACGGCTCGTCGCTGGCGAACAGCACGCGGTCGTGCCCGGTGCCGCGCTTGTCGATCTCGTCGGCGAGCCAGCGCGGCGCGAAGCCGATCGCCCACGACAGGTCGGTGTAGACGCGCTTGCCCCGGTCGATCCAGTCGAAGAAGCGCGAGCCGGCCAGCTTGATGTGCCCGCTCGCGCCGCCGCCGAAGTGCACCAGGTGCACGGCGACGTGGTCGCCGTACCAGTCGACGAGGTGACCGACCTCGTCGACGTCGGACGCGGCCCCGGGCGAGGTGTGCACGTGCACCACCAGGTCGTGCTCGGCCGCCACCGCGAAGATCCGGTCCAGGCCGGGGCGGCACGCCGGGTCGGTGGGCCTGCCGCCGAGCAGGAAGCTCAGCTTCAGCGCCCGGACCCCCGGCTCGCCCACCAGGCGCAACGCCTCCTCGGTGCGGTCCGCGTCGCGGCTCAGCGGCGACACCCACAGCCCGGCCCGGATCCGGTCGTCCACGCTCGCCGCCTCCACGCACAACTCGTTGAAGGAGAACGCGATCGCCGGATCGGGCACGCCGTAGTTGGGTATCACCAGCGCGCGTTCGGTGCCCTCCGCGTCGAGGTCGGCGATCAGCTCGGCGATGGTGGCGCGGGCGTTGCGGTCGGGGCGCACGGCCGGCCCCCCGTAGAACGGGTGCGCCGGCAGCACGCCGAGGTGTCGGTGCGCGTCGAAGACCATGGTCACCTCCGGGTCAGGCCACGGTGCGCGGCGCGGTCCAGTCGTCGTCAGGGGGCCAGGTGTCGGTGCGGGTGCCCGCGATCCAGCGGACCTCGGCGGGCGACGGCGCCACCCGCGGCCGGGTGATCTCGCGGGCCAGGTGCTCGGCGTCGTCGCCGACACCGCAGAACCGGCCCGAGCCCCACGTGTGCTGCCAGGGCAGGCCCAGGAAGTACAGGCCGGGGCAGCTGGTCGCACCGCGCACGTGCGTCGGGTAGCCGCGGCCGTCGAAGACCGGCACCTCGATCCACCGGTGGTCGGTGCCGAAGCCGGTGGCCCAGACGACGGCGGAGAGCGTTGCCGCGTCGACTTCCCCGGGACCGCCGGGCGGCACCCACACCGGTGTGTAACGAGTCTCCCGCGGAGCGTCGACGCCTTGTCGGGCTATGTGCGCGTCGATGGAGTCCTTGATGCCCTCGGACACCGCGTCGGCGTTGTCGAGGTTGGCCTTGAGGTCGTCGGCGAACCGCAGCACACCCCCGGTGACCCCGACGAGCCTGCCGTGCAACCGCATCCCGTTCCGCGCGAACGCCCGCAAGTCGATGTCACGCCCGCCGTCGCGCCCCGTGACGTAGTGGTTGACCCGGAACCGGATCGCGTCCGAGTCGTCGAACTCCTCGATCCCGCGCCGGTAGTAGCCCATCTCGTCCAACCACGCGACCACGTCCCGGCCCCGGTAGGAGCGGGCGACCCGCGGCGCCGTGCCGACCGCGAGGTGCACCCGGCGACCGGCCAGGTGCAGGTCTTCGGCGATCTGCGCGCCGGACTGCCCGCTGCCCACGACCAGCACCTCGCCGTCGGGCAGCTGCTCGGGACTGCGGTAGGCCGAGGAGTGCACTTGCAGGACGGTTTCCGGCACCCGTTCCGCCAGGCGGGGAATGCGCGGCACCTGGTACGGCCCGGTGGCCAGGACGACCTGGTCGGCCGTGAGCACACCGCTGGTCGTGGTGAGCTGGAATCCCTTGCCGGTGCGCCGGAGCCGGGTGACCTCGACACCTTCGCGCAGTGGTGGTCCGAACGAGCGAACGTAGTCGCGGAGGTAGGCCGCGACCTCCTCGCGCCCCATGAACCCGTGCGGGTCGTCGCCGGAGTACGGGAACCCCGGCAACCGGCACTGCCAGTTGGGCGTGACGAGGCAGAACGAGTCCCACCGCCGGGAACTCCACTCGCCGCCCGCGGTGTTCTTCTCCAGCACCACGTGCTCGACGCCGCGCTCACCCAACCGGTGGCTCATCGACAACCCGGCCTGCCCACCACCCACCACCACCACGGGCAGGTGCACGCCGTCCAGTTCGTCCTGCTCGACCACTGTTCGATCCCTTCGGACAGCGCGGACACCGCGTCGGACCAGGGTTCTCGAAGAGTTCGCACCGCGTCGGCGGGGTGCAGTTCGACCGTTGAAGTACAGCGACGGCCGATGTCGAACGTGTTTCATCCGGAACGCCGTAACGTTACCTTGCGCGCACCTGCCGCAGTCGGGAACCAGTTGCTCTGTTGGGGTGGTCGCCGCGCACCTCTCCCTCGCGAACGGCGCCGGACAGGTCGGACGCCGTCGGGGGCGCGAACGGTGGCCCCGGGGTGTGCCGGACGTTCCGCGGGCCCCGAGGGCCCCACCGTGCCGGTCGGTGGAAACGCCTCCGGGCACCCTCTCGCTGGATGGTGCCGTCGGTCGCGATCACCAGGCGATCCCGGACCAATCTGCGCGAGGACCACCTGATCACCGGGATCAACCACGCCTTGCACATGCCCGTGACCACGGGGTGGTGACGTGGTCGCCGGTCTTGCCCGGCAGTTGGCCGGACATTCAGAGGATCGTGCCGTCCGGCGAGGCGATGACCTGCGGATTTACCCGTGCATGCGGTGCTTGCCTTGAGCAGGAGGGGCGGTCGGCGGCGACCCGGTGCAGATCTTGGCGAAGGTCTCGCCCTTGCACGGGTACACCGGCACCAGCAGGGCCTGCTGCCCCGGATCGAGCCTGCGCCACGAGGTCGGAGACGGGCCGGGCAACCCGTACCTCTGCGATGAACACGCCATGCAGCACAACGATTCCAGCTACCAGCTCTGCGGAGCCTGACGTCAGCGGGGATGAGGAAGAGGTGGAACCGGAAAGTTCCCATGGGCACGTCGATCGTCGCCGTGCCCGTTGGAGCCGGACAAGAGTTGACGCCGGGTTCGCTTCGATCGCATAGTCGCGCTCCGCGACGGCGAGGCGGTGTCCCGATGACCGGCACCCGGAGCACGCCCGCTCGTGTTCGTGCTGGTCGCGGCCCCCGTACTGCCAGATCCGCGGCACGGCCCGCCGACCGCCGCCTGGTGCTGGCCGGCCTGCCCGCCACCCGCCTGGTGGCCGCCCGGCTGCACCGCGCTGATCCTGTTCATCTGGATCGTCGACGTGTTCTTCGGCCCGCCCTCGGCCCGCCCGGCTGGGCTATGCCAAACGAGTGCGACTTGAGCGCGCGCACCGCGAGTTGCAGGCAGCCGACCCGGCCCGCGGGGACACCGTCGCCGCGATCGCCGCCCGTTGGGCATTCGCTGAATCCGACCGGTTCGCCGTGCTCTACGGTGACGCCTACGGCACGCTGCCCAGCCACATCCTGGGCACTGATCCGCCCCAACGGCAAGGGAGGACGCGATGACCACCCCGGCACACAGCAGCTTCGCCACGGCCGATCCCGAGCAGGTGCACGCTTTGATGCGCGACTCCTACGCCGACAACCACTTGCGGATCAGCGGCGTCAAGGACGACTTCCATTTTCGGCACAGCCATTGGGCCGCCGGCCAGATGTCCGCGGACACGATGTCCAACACGCTGACCATCGAACTGGACATGACTCCCCTGGACCGTGTGTGGATCGTCGCGGTCTCGCGATCGACCATCGAGATCGAGGTCGATCACGTCGTCCGGCAGTACGGGGTCGGCGACGTCTTCATGTCAGCCCCGCCCGGAGTGGAATACCGCACCTCTTTCAGCGACTACGCCAACGGCAATGTCGGGCTGCCGCTGAGCGTGTTCGCCGAGGTCACCGGCGAGCAGGCATTCGACCCGACGAGCCGGCTGCGGCTGGACCCGATGCCGCCCGACGCGGCCCGGTTGTGGCGACAGACCGTCAACTTCGTCACCGGCACCGTGCTCGCCGACCCCCGAGCAGCGGCCAACCCCCTCATCGTCGGCAACGCGCAGCGGCTGCTCGCGGCCACCGCGCTGCACGGGTACGGCCTGGAACCACCGGAGACCGCCGACACCCGCCGCGACGCGACACCCGCATCGGTGCGGCGCGCCATCGCGTTCATCGAGGCCAACCCCGACCTCGACATCAGCGTCGCCGACATCGCCCGCGCCGGCTACGTCTCGGTCCGCGCCCTGCAACTGGCGTTCCGCCGGCACCTGAACACCACCCCCATGCGCTACCTGCGCCGCGTCCGTCTCGACCTCGCCCGCACCGACCTGCAAGCAGCGCACCCTGCGGACGGCACCACCGTTACCGACGTCGCGCTGCGCTGGGGCTACGTCGACCTGAGCCGCTTCGCCGCCGCCTACCACGCCGCCTACGGCGAACACCCGCACGTGACCCTGCGACGGCTGCACGGGTAACGCGCGCGACCACGACGCGTCGCCCACCGCGCCGACCGAGCACGCCGCACGCCAAGAGCCGGCTGCGCAGTTCGCATTTCCCGCATCCCGATCGTGCGTTCGGGGCGGTAGCCGGAGTGCGCCCCGAACATCAGGCTGGAAGCGAAACCTTTCGTCTCTGCCCTGCTGACTCAGGAGCCTGCCGCCATGGCACACCCTGACCCCGACCTGCTGGCCGGCCTCGCTCGTCAGCTCAGCGCGCAACCCGACCTCCACGCCATCTGGGAACGGGTCGTCCAGGCCACCCTGTCGCAGGTCGACGGCGCCGAACACGCCGGCATCACCCTGCTGTCCCACAAATCGGTGTCAACCCCCGTCGCGACCAGCGAACTGGTCCACCACGTCGACGAACAGCAGTACACCATCGGCGAAGGACCCTGCCTGACCGCGGCGTTACAAGCCGAACCGATCGTGCAGGTCAACGACCTGTCCACCGACCCGCGATGGCCGCTTCTCGCCGAAGCCGCCGCCCACCTGGGCATCCGGTCGATGCTGTCCTACCAGCTCTACACCGACACCGACACCATCGGCTCCCTGAACGTCTACGCCACCGCCACGAAGGCGTTCACCGACGAAGCCGTCCACACCGGAGAACTGCTGGCCACGTACACCGCCATCGCCGCCGCCGCAACCACCGCCAACGCCGCCCTGCGCGCCGCCCTGGACGCCAGGGATGTCATCGGGCAAGCCAAAGGCATTCTCATGAACCGCTGCAAAATCACCGCCGAACAAGCGTTCGACCTGCTCATCGACGCCTCGCAACACACGAATCGCAAGCTCAAGGAAGTCGCCGCCGACCTCGCCGAAACCGGAGAACTCACCTACCGGCGAATCACGCCGATGACCGGAACACCGCACCTCAGCGTCGCCGACGGGCTACGGCAACTGCGCCTGAGCGACACCGAGCTGTGGAACCGCTACCTCGCCCTCGGCGGAACGGGCGACCTCACCCGACTCCGCCACCACGCCCACGGCAACGACTGCCCCGACCGCCACGACCACAACATCATCGCCCAAGCCCTCAACGAAGCCTTCCTGGACCAAGGCCACGACCACCCCGTCGCCTACCGCCACCTCTACCAGCACGACGAATCGCGGCGGAACCAGGAACCGGGCACTCGAACCGAATCAGGCTCGGCCGACGGCGAAGATCCGGGCGTTCGCGGGTGACGAGATCTTTTCGAGCACCCACGCCGGCACCACCGCCGTGCACTGGCGACGCCGGATGCCCGGGTGAGGGATCCGCGGTCAGCCGCCGTCGGTCGGTGGACCTGGTGGGGCGCCGGGGCGGAAGTTCGGCAGGACGCGGTCGGTGATGAGCTCCGCGGCCTGCCGCATCCGCTCTTCCCGGGACCGGGACAGGGCGACCAGCGGGTGCGTGGGGGCGAAGCGCTGCTGGAGCCGTTGCTGAACGGCGGCGTCCGCGTGTAGCTGGGACACCGCGGTCCACAAGGCGTCGGCGATTCCCTCGACCCGGTGATCGGCCGCGACCGGCCGCCGAGGGGCCTCTGTGCCGAGCAGGTCGGCGATGGCGGGTCCGAGCTTCGCCGCCGGCCAGGCACCGGCTCCGGGAACCCGGGCGAGAGTGGCCGCGGGCATGTCCGGGCTGCCGGCGTCGGCGGGGTCCTGGACGAGCACCGCCCCTCCGGCCGCGGCCACGGCTGCGGCACCCTCGGCGCCGTCGCGGAGGCTGCCGGAGAGGACGACGGCGATCGCGCGTTCGCCGCAGTGGCGGGCGGCGCTGTGCAGCAGCACGTCAACGGCGGGCCGGACGCGGTGGACCAGCGGACCCCGGTGCAGGCGGAGGACGTCGCCGTCGGTGACGACCAGGTGCTGCCCCGGCGGGGCAACGGTGACCAGGCCGGGCGTCAGCCGCTGGCCGGGCACCGCGTAGGCGGCCGGCAGGCACCCGGACCGGGCGAGGGTGTCCGGCAGTGTCCGGCTGTTCGGGCCGGGTGTGATGTGCACGACGACCAGCACGCTCGCGGGCAGGCCGGCGGGCAGGCCGCCCAGCAGCCGGCGCAGTGCGTCGAAACCGCCGGCGGAGGCGCCGATCAGGACGACGTCGCGACCCGGCATCTGCCTTCCCCTTCCGGCGGGCTGTCCCCGGGAGGAAGTCGATCGGCGAGCGGCCTCCCGCGGGTATCGCCTGCGAGGGTGCCCCACGCCATCGCGCCGCGTTAGCCGCACAAGCGAAGGGGAGCCGCCCACGTGCTGCGCAGAAAACGAACCCGCCGGCGCGGCTCAGGCCGTCGCCCGGTCTTCTTTCGAGCCGACGAGCCGTGCCGCCGCCCCACGGGGGTACCGGTCGGCGGCATCGGCCCGATCCATCGCCAGGTCCGCGTCGTGCGCAGCCTGTTCGGCTCGATCACGTGCCTGTTACGCGAACGCCGGCAGTGCCGCGATCCGGTCGGCTCTCGTGGTCGCGTTTTTTGCCCGGTCGCCGGTGTCCGGGTCACCATGGCGCACCGCTCACCGGTCGCTGTCAACCTCTCCCGCCCGGATGTTCTCGCACCGGGGTTCGGGCGGCCGGTTTCGCCTGCGGGACGTCCTGCCTTTTCCCAGGTGGCCTGGAATGGGACATTGAGGACAAGAACCGGGGGCGCCATGCCGGACGACGCCCGCCGCGCGGCCGGGCACCTGACGAGGATCGTCACGCGCGACGCAGACGAGCACCACGCGTGGATCGCTCCCGCTACGACGACCACCAGCGCACGGTGCGCCCGCAGCGGCGGGGGCTCGAGTTCTTCGCCGAGTCGGGCACGCTGGGCGCGCTCACCGTCGCCCGCACCCGCTACACGGCGGCGACCGCGCAGGTGACGTGGCCGCCGGCGCCCTACGTGGTCGACGGGATGCTGCGGGCGGACCTGGACGCGCCGCGCGAGCAGCGGCATACCGCGAGGCGGATCGTCGACCGGTTGATCGACGAGCACGGTATGACCGACGTGTCCTGTCAGGTTGTGCGCGGCTACGTCGCGGTCCGGCGGCCGGAGATCCGGGTGGAGGAGGCAGGGTGCTCGGCGGGATGCCGCACTGGTCGATCGACCCCTGCTACTGCCAACCGGGTGAGCGCGGCGCGCACGAGAAGGGCGGGGTCGAGGCCGGCCGCTGGTTCACCCCGCGCGTCGACCGCTACGCGCAGGTCACCGTGCGCACCAACCGCTACTCGGTTCCGGTGAGGTTGATCGGCTGACAGGTCGGGTTCTGCCGCACGCCCGTGAGTCGGTCGTGTTCGGCGGCCGGACCGAGGTCGCCCGGCACGAGCGGCTGCTGGCCAAGGGCGGCACCCGCCTGGACCTGGACCACCATCTGGAAGGGCTGCTGCGCGAACCGGGCGCGCTGCCCGGCGCGACGGCGTTGAAGGTCGGGGCGCTGACTGCGGGCGCGGTCGCCCTGGAGGCCCGCAAGGCCACCGAACTCGACGAACCCGACACGGGGTCGACGCCTACGACCAACCGCTGCCCAGTCGCCGACGCCGCCGTCGACCAGGTGTCCTACCGCCGACTTCGACGCCGACCCGAACGTCGACCCGGCCGTCATCCACACCCCGGCCACCAGCGAGTAGGTCAGGAAGGGCCTGCCGCTCTGCCTGATCGGCGACTCCGGCACCGACCCCTACCGCCTCGCCCGGACCCGCGCCCGCGCCGCCCGTAACCACACCAACCGACCCTCGATGCCCGTTCCGCTCGAACCTCGGGGACCAGCGAGCCCGTCGCCCCCGCGGTTACGCCGCCCCTGTGAACTCGGCGGATGGTCCTGCCACTGATCTGCGGTTCACCAGGTAGATCCGGAGGGCCGTCGCGCCGGTGGTCCGGACCTGCCTGGCGGATCGCAACGACGTTGCTCGCGCCCAGTCACGCGGGTGCCTGCGCGCGTGTCCGTCAGTACTGGCCGGTCTGACAGGAGGACTGCGACTGGTAGCAGTAGGCATAGCCGGTGATCACGTGGCTTTCGTCAGTGATCAGGATCCTGACCCACTGCACACCCCCCGGAGGCCCCGACGTCAGGCTGAACGGGGTGTACGTCTCCACGACATCGCCGGATGGCGTCGCGCACTTCAGGTCCCACCCGTACTGCTGAGTCACCAGCGTGGATCCCTGATAGCCGCCGATCAGCAATGAGTTGCACTCGCCCGCTTTGAGGAACGTCCTGACGTCGGAGAGCGTGACGGTCTTCAACGACGTCGACCAGCTCAAAGCCCCGGTGATGGACGTCCCGGTGGCGCCCGCGCCACCGCTGTGCACCGCGGCCGCGGCGAACCGGGCCGGGGCCGCCGAGGCCACCCCGACCGTCGCCGTCACCAGCGCCACCACGACCCCCACAACCGTTCCTGAACGCACGATCCTCCTGATCACACCGGCCCCTTCTTCGAATTCGATCAGCGGATGGACCTCTCCGTGGTCCTGACCTGCTCGCACAGGCCCGTGCCCCGGGGTTTCCCGGAGCCCGCGGGCAGATGCCCTGGAGCTGATCTGGGAGAAGCCCGGTTGCACGACCAAACTACTGGTGTCGCCCTCCCGCCCGCCGTCCTGACGACACGGCCATTTGAGTGATCCACGGCCATGACCTGATCCACAAATGCGGTCAAACTCGGCTCCGGCGCACTTTCGGTGGTGACGGTGAGTAGCCGGCCGCGGCCGTGACCTTGCGGTGGAGATCGATCCCCTTGCCGGGAAGGTGCTTTCGGGCTGTCGACGCCTTCTTCATCGCAGCCCCGGGCGCCGGGCGGCACGGCCACAACCCGGATGCGGACCGCGACCAGCGCCCTCCGCCACGCACCCAACGACCGGAACCGACAGTCCGGAAATACCGTCCCGCAAGGGGATGGGCATCCATCACAGGATCACGAACCGACCGATTACTCACCGTTACCATCGAAAGTGCGCCGGAGCCGACGTTTGCACAGTCCCCCCGCCACCGGTGTTGACGGTGGCGAAGCCGCAGATCCAGGTGATCCCGCGGCAGGTGATCCGGATCGGCCACGCCGATCGATCATGGCAACGGCATCCGAACGTCCGGAGATGTCGATGAGGGGTGGTCACGGCGGGGGTGGCTGATCGCGTGATGGGATGGGTTGATCGGCGGCGAGGAAGGGCGTCACGAGACGGAGCAGTTCCCGGGGCCGGTCCAGCGGGATGATGTGGCCGCAGTCCGGAATGACGTGCCCGGTGAGGTTGTCGGTGATGGGGCGTAGTTGCCGTTCGAGCGCGGTGCCGACCGGATGGGCGCCGATCGCCAGGGTGGGTGTGGTGAGCCGGCCGACGGTCACGGCGTCGTCGAGCTGGCGGGCGGTGGTGGGCAGCGCGCGGTAGTAGGAGAAGGCGCAGCGCAGGGCGTCCGGTCCGGTGTAGGCGTCGATGAACGCGGCGTGGATGTCCGGTGGCACGCCCTGGCCGCGGATGCCGGCCGTGAGGAACCAGTCGATGTACTGCGCCTCGTGTCCGATCAGGACTTTTTCGGCGAGACCGGGGACGGCGTGGAATCCGAACCACCAGGGTGGGCCGGCGGCGAGGAGGTCCTCGGCACCGGGCAGCGAGCCGAGCAGCGCTTCCATGACGACCAGCCGTCGTACCCGGTCGGGGTGCCGCAGGGCGAGGAGGACGGCGACCGGGGTGCCGGCGTCGATGGCGACCACGGCGGCGGTGGGCTCGGCGAGGGTGTCGAGGATTCCGGTGATGTCGTCGGCCAGGGTGCCGGCGTCGTAGCCGTCCGGTGCGCGGGTGCTGGCGCCGAACCCGCGTAGGTCCGGGGCGATGACCCGGTGGTGCGTGGACAACGGACCGATGATTTCGCTCCAGAGTCGCCAGGTGTGGGGGAAGCCGTGCAGCAGCACGATCGCGGGCCCTGCGCCGGCCGTGGCCACGTTGAGGTGGATGCCGTTGGTGGCGATCCGGTGCAGCTCGACCCGGGGGACGCGGGGTGGCGCGGGTGCGGGCACGATGCCTCCTGTCGGTTACCATTGGTTACCACAAAACCGTAGGTAACTGTGGTTGAGGTTGCCAAGGCGGCACTTCGTCGACAGGTGGTGAGGTCAAGGTGACCACTGGGCCCGTGGGTGCGCAGCACGAAGGTCGCGGTGATCTGTTCGATCCCCGGTGCCCGACGCGTCAGCTGCTGGACCGGATCGGCACGAAATGGACGTCGATGACGGTCAAGGTGCTCGCCGAAGCCGTTCCGGGTGAGGTGCGGTTCGCCGAGTTGAGGCGGCGAATGCCCGGTGTCTCGCAGAAAATGCTGTCGGTGACCCTGCACAGCCTGGTCCGGGACGGGCTGGTCGCGCGCCGGGTCGAGCCGACCGTGCCACCGCGGGTGCACTACCGGCTCACGGAGCTGGGCCTGTCACTGGAGGCCCCGCTGGCGGCGCTGCGGGCCTGGGCCGAGCAGCACATGGCCGAGATCGACCGCGCCAACGCCGGCAACGACGATGCACAAGCCGACGCCCTTGACGGCCGGTGACGCCGCACCCGTGCAACACGTGCCCAGGCCGTCCAGCGGGCGTTCCAGGACGCGGCCCTCGCCAATCGACAGCGCGACAACCTGTTTCTCTTCCACGCCGCTGTCGGCGACCCCACCACTGGCAACGTGGTGGTTCCGCGACAGGGCAAACGACAGGCGGGGCCGACCGGCGTGGCTACGTCGGCGAGTTCTGGGCTCTTGCTCGCATTCGGTGAAGACGGTCTCGACGCGGCCTTGGCTGGTCGGGGGTGGTCACTGTGCGGTGAGCAGGACGCGCTTGCGGAGCAGGGCGAAGCCGGCTCGGCCGTACATCTGCCTCTTGAGGGCCTTGATCTTGTTGATCCGTCCTTCCGTTGGACCCGAACTCCACTTCGTGGTCAGGCCCTGCACGACGGCGTCCCGGTCCTTCTCCAGGCCGGTGGCGAAACCATGCAGGGCGGGCAGGTCCTCGGCGCGGACGTCGACGACCCAGTCCTTGAGGCGTTCGCCGGTGCGGGTGGTCGGGATGCCGGCGAAGCCGCGCACCAGGTGCTCTGCGGCGGCCAGTTCCGGGCAGCGGGCCAGGATCTGGACGAGTCGGGCGCGGTGGTCGGCGGCGAGTCGGTCGGGTCTGCTCATGAGCCATCCGGTGACCTCGCGGACGCCCGGTGGGGCCGGGCCCGCGGTGCGGATCCGGCGTCGTCGCCATGGCCGCGGGTAGTCGCTGATGATCCGGTAGCTGCCCTGGTAGCCGAGGTCGATCGGCTCCCGGTGGAGCACGACGGCGTTGGTGCAGCCCTGGTCCCACCGCGCGGCGAGGTGGGCTTTGCAGGGGTCGAGCCGGCTGGGCCGCGGTCGTTGCCAGCCGCCCGGCACCTGTTCGGGGGTGGCGGCGTGGGCGACGAGCCAGTCGGCCAACGCGTCGGCCGGCGCCGCCGCGCGCTCCTCCGGGGCGAATCGACCGCACGGCCTCGTGCCAGGCGGGGGCGAATGAGGGGCTCTGCTGGTACTCCCAGCTGGACGGGACGACGAAGCAGTCGTGCCGCCGCGCGGCCCGGAACAGCTCCGGCAGCCGCTCCCGGACGCCGGCCTCGATCCCGACCGGCTCTCGTTCACCCGCACCTGCGCCCGGCCCGCCGCCGGACCACCGCCCAGGCCGCCTTTCCCCTGACTGATCAGCCCACGCCCTGCTCGACGGCACCCGCGAGATCCTCGTCCGACTCCTGCCGAAACGGCGACGACGCGGCAACCCCCGCGTGGTCAAACGCACGGCGCGTTGCGCGTGGCGGACTCGGAGGTCGGCGCGCGGCTGGTGGCGGGGTTCCCGCGCCGGCGGGTCCGGCCGGGACGACGTGGGTCGTCCCGGCCGGAGCAGATCACCCGCTGTGGACGGTCAGAGCCGCTGCCACAGGGACGGGGTGGTCGGGGGCTCCCACCCGGTCAACGCGGTGTGGCCCTGGAGGCAGCGGTACGACGAGCCGCCGTAGGTCACCTGGGTGCCGGTCGCGTACGCGGTGCCCGCCGTCCACGCGCCACCCGACGGGGGAGTGGTGGTCGTGGTCGGCGTCGTGGTGGTGGTCGGACGCGTGGTCGTCGTCGGGTCGGGACCACCCGGGCCGACCTGGAGGTCGACGCACGAGTAGAACGCCATTGCCGTGTCCGCGATGTTCCACACGGCCAGGACCTTGATCCGGCCCGTGCGGCCACCCAGGCTCACCGCGTGCGTGACGGTCGCACCGGGCTGGCGGCCGTGGTCGTTGAACTCGGCGATCTTCGTGCCGCCCACGAAGTACTGCCACGTGGTGGTGGCGTGGTTGGCCTCGATGACCCAGTTGAACGACACGTTGTCGGTGACCGTCGTCGCCGGCCACGGCTTGCTCTCGTCGCTCAGCGGAGCCCAGCGCGCGTCGCCGCCGTGGCAGTTGGTCAAGCCCTTCGGACCTTCGACGCTGGCCGGTTCGTAGATGATGTCGCCGCACTGCTTGACCCGACCCGACGCGCACATCGCCTGCCGGCTCGGCGGCGAGCTGATGTACCCGTGCGCGCTGGCTGTCCCGGCCGCCGCCACGACGATGAACGGGGCGATTCCAACACCGGCGAGGAACACCGCGAGTTTCCGTTTCAAACTCATTGTCCAGCTCCTTCGCAGGGAACCCGAGGTTTCCCTGGGCACGATCCGAATCCCCGGCGGCGGGATCGCCCGGCAGGTGACAGCACGCAAGGGTGCTGGCACACACCGTGACGTGGTCTAGACCATAATCGTGGACGTCGCCCTTGGTCAAGAAAACGAAAGAAGCGGGACCAACCAGCCGAAACCCACCGCGCGACCGGATCACACCGACCGGCGGGCCACCGCGGCAGGTGCTCCACCGGGTCGCCCTGATCGTCGCCGACCCACGCCACGTACCCGTCGGGCCGCAGCGGCACCGCGGGCACGTCCAACTCCTCGCACGCGTCCACCACGTGGTCGACCCGGTCCACCCACCCCGCTTGAAGGCGCGGTCCAACGTGCCGGGCAACCGCACCCGCATGGGGCTTTCGTCGAGCTGGTCGACGACCAGGGGCAACCGGGGGGCTCAGCTCACCAGCCGGCTGTCCGGACGGGCGTTGCGCGACCCGGACCGAGGGGGCGACGCAATCGCGATCGGTAGTGAGGGCGAAGGTGCCTCGTCACCTCGGCGTCCAGCCCGGTTCCGGTGTCGAGGACCACGCCATGCCGGTGTCCGCCCCGCAGCCTCCCACCACGCTCGCCGAGTGGATCGCCGTCAGCATCCCACCAGGTGCCGTGGCATCTGCGGCCTCGGGCCGCGGCGATGCTGCGCTACATCGCGGCCAACGCGCACCGGGTCGACGCGGTGGTGGTCGGCGAGTACGAACGCGCCTTTCTCGATGGCGCCCAGGTGCGGGAGCTGCGGGCGGTGCTGGAGCGGTTCGGGGTGCAGCTGTGGCTGCCGGAAGCCGAGGGGCCGGTGGACTTCGCCAACCCCGCGCACGAGGCGTTGCTGGCGCTGCTCGCGATGCGCTCACAAGGCGAAGTCGGGTTCGCGGAAGCCCTTCTTCTCGCCTGTGCGGCCGCGGTGGATCATCATGCGGTGGATCAGGCGGGTGCGGTGGCCGGGTTTCAGGCAGAGCGGGCCGGCCAGGGACAGGCGTGCCTTGCCGGCGGTGCGCACGCGCAGCACCGGCCGTCCGGCCGCGGCGGGTCCGGGTTCGGGCACGGGATGGGCGCAGCAGTTGCCCGGATTGGTCGGCGAAGCACGGCCACGCCTACCGGGCGGTCACTCTTCTCCCACTTCAGGCCAGGTCGTGCGCGTCCAGGTGGCCACCCGGCGCTCGTCGCCTTCGGCCGACCGGTGCGCCGGCAGCTGTGCGGTGAACCCCATCTGCCGCATGATCCGCCAGGTCTGCGCCGGGCTGAACCGCACGGGGAAGCGTCGGGCGATCACCGTGGCGGCCCGGGCCAGGGTCCAGCCCTGCTCCTCGTCCCAGCCGTGCGCGGTAGGGCCCTTGTCCTGCTCCCGCCGGGCCCGCTGCTTCTCGGTCAGACCACCACCATCGGGATAGCGCATGCCACCGGCATGCGCCCACCGGCAAGACCCACCACCCCGAAGCGAAAAGATCAGTAGACCCAGCGGATCGCCTGGCCCGAAGGCTGGCGCCGGGGCACCGTCCGTCTCTCGGGTTGCGGCACGTGTGATCGATCTTGGTACTTCGTTGTTCGGGTAACTGTGGGGGTGCTGTCGTTGTGTACGACGGTGCCGAGAATGGTCGACTGGGTCAGGTCAGGAACCATTTGAAGCGTTGGTTCTCGCTGTCGGCCGTGGTCGCCTGGACGAGGACGGCGCCGTCGGCGGTGTCGGCGGCGTTGACGGCCAGGGCTTTACCCGAGTGCTTGGCGATGATGCGGAAGTATCCGCTGCCGAGGTCGTCGAGGCGGAATTTCTGTTGGTCGACGTCGGCCCATTCCCACTGGTCGATCGGGGTGCCGTCGGTCGTGCCCGCGCCGGAGACGTTGAGGACCTTGCCGGAGTGTTTGGCCGCGACCCGGTAGTACCCGTCGGGGAGCCTTTCAAGGCGGAACCTCTGCTGGTCGACGTCCGCCCACTGCCACTGGTCCACGGGGGTGCCGTTGCCCGTGCCCGCGCCGGATACGTTGAGGACCTTGCCCGAGTGCTGGGCCACGATGCGGTGCCAGCCCTGCCCGACCTCCTCGATGAGGAACTTCTGCGGTTGCGCGGTGTCCCGCACGTGCAACCGGACCGGTGTGCCGTCCCGCGTGTCCCCGCCTGCGATGTGCACCGCCATGTCGCAGTGTTTCGGAACCAGGACGACGAGGTCGGGGAAGGTGGCGTCGAGCCGGAACTTCTGCTGGTCGACGTCGCACCACTGCCACTGGTCGACCGGGGTGCCGTCGACCGTGCCGGCGCCGGAGACGTCCAGCGCCCTGCCCGAGTGTTTGGCCCAGATCCGGTAGTGACCGTCGGGGAGTTTCTCCAGCCGGAACCTCTGCTGGTCCCCACCCGACCAGTTCTGCTGGTTGACCCTGGCGCCGTCCCCGGTGCCCGCCTTGTCGACGGTGAGGTACTTGCCGCTGTGCTTTGCCATGACACGGAAGTAGCCGTCCTCGACGGGTTCGAGCCGGAACTTCTGGTGGTCGCCGCCGGCAGGTGTGCTCTGGACGAGCCACGCGCCGTCCGTGGTGGCGGCGTCCGCGATCGCGAGGACCTTGCCCGAGTGTTTGGCGACCAGGTAGGCCCAGTCGGGAATCTCCCGGGCGGTGCCCAACGATCCGAACTGGAGGGCCGCCTCCCGCGACACCGCCCAGGACTGCCACTGGACCTGGAACATGGTGAACCCCTTGCTGAGGGTCACATTGGCCGAGAGCTTCCACAGCGCCCCGGTCACCGCGGCCGCCGTGCCGCCCTGCGACCACGCCTCACCGGTGCCGGGGCACTCGGCACGCGCCCATTTCCCCTCGGTCTTCACGCCCGACGGGGACACCAGGGTGTAGGAGCCTTCTATCGCGGCGATCTCGGCAGTCTTCCAGCCGAGGTCGTTCACCTTCGCCCAACGCAGGCCGACGACGGGGACCACCCGGTCCTCCGGCCGGCCGCGCAGTCCCACCAGCCAGCGGAATTCGGTGTTCGCGGACGGTTTGTCGGTGAATTCGCTGCTCCACACGTCCATGCACCCACGCTCCCCGCACGGCAAAAGACGCCCTTCAACCTGGCCGCCAATTTCCATGAACACAAGACGCCGGTCGCCTGGATCACCCGGATCGCCCAACACGGCACAGCCGGTCATCGACCGCCTGGCGGCTCATTGGCCTAACGTCTTGAACATCAATTACCGAGACGTCGGTTGTTGATGCTGCCGGCTGTGAGTGCGGACCGTCCTCTGATACGGTTGCAAGGCTGTCCGCTGATCCCCTGGTTCACCCGGAGGAGGAGACATGGGCTGGACGGAAATCCCCGGTGGCGCGTTGACTGATCTTCCCGTCACGGCGGTCGCTGACGGCAACGGCGAACTCCTCGCGTTCATCGTCGGCACAGACCGGCAGATCTATGTCAACCAGAGCAAGGGGGGCGACTGGGTGGGCTGGTCCAGCGTGCCGGGTGGCGCCAAGACGACACAGCCCGTGGCAGTCGCCCGTGACACCGACGGCCAGGTCATCGTGATCCACATCGGCCAGGACGGACATCTCTACGAAGCCAAGCTGGCAAGTTCGAAATGGACGGCCTGGCGGCTTGCCGACGACGAAGCCGCCACGAGCATGGCGGCGGCAATCGCCACGGTGAACAACAGCAGGTTTGTCTTCCACGTAGGCAAGGACCAGCGAATCTACACGCAAGAAACCGTCGTGCTCACGGCCGAATAGCGGCATCGCCCTATCGAAAATCGTGCACTCTGACACCGTCCGACTTTCCGGCTGTCGAAGATCACCGGGCGGTCTGGGGGAGGCAGTGGAAAACTAATTCCCCTGGCTCCGCCCACGGAATTGCATGTATGTGGTCGGGTTCTGCCGGCTTATTCGGCTTGGCACGCGACCGATAATCCGGTTGGGTAGGTGGGCCTTCACCCCGGATGTCGGACACGGGGTCATGCGGCGTGGGTCAGCGTAGCCGGTGTCGGCAGCAGGCTGTTCTCGCAGTCGACCGGGGAGGTCTGACTGAGGTGGGAGTGGCGTCGCCGGGTGTTGTAGCGGTGCAGCCAGCCGAAGGCCGCCAGGCGTGCTTCCCTTGCGCTGCCCCGGGTCTGGGTGCCTTGGAGGGTTTCGCGTTTGCAGGAGGCGTTGAGGCTTTCGGCGGTGGCGTTGTCGGCCGAGCTGCCGACCGCGCCCATGGACCGGGTCACCCCGGCGGTTCGGCAGGCGTCGGCGAAGGCCCGGGCATTGTATTGCGAGCCGTGGTCGCTGTGGAAGATCGTCCCGGCCAGGCTGCCTCGCGTGCGTCGAGCGGCGTATAGGGCGTCGAGGACGAGTTCGGTGCGCATTGCCGCCGACGTAGCGGGTGTTGGGCTCCTGGGCGGTGAAGTCGCGTCCGAGCAGGTCCGCGGCCTTGGCCGCGGCCGGGTCGGTTGTGGTGGTGCGGTGTCGGTGGCGCAGTCGCAGCCCGGCCAGGCCGATCTGGCGCCTCACCCGGGCGACGCGTTTGTGGTTGACGCGGTGTCCGGTGTCGTGCAGTTCGGCGGTGATCCGCGGGCGCCGTAGGTGCCGGTCGACTCGCGGTGGATGACGCGGATTCGGGCGGCCAGACGCGCGTCGTCGGCGGCGCGGGCGGCCCGCTCGGGTGCAGTGGCCTTCCAGTGGTGGGAGCTGGACCGGGCAAGGCCGATGACCTGGCACAACCGCTTCACGCCATACCGGCGTCGGTGTTCGGAGACGAACCCGAAGCGGTTCACCAGCGCGTCTCCCCGGCGAAATACCGGCCGCCTTACGCAGGATATCGCGTTTCTTTTCCAGCTCACGGACCCGCCTGCGCAGCGCGGCGTTCTCGTCCTCACTCCAGCGGGTAGTGTTTCATCGCCATCTGAACGGGACTCCTGTCCACTCGAACCATCAAGGTCCAAGTGCGTCTGGTGTCCGACATCTGGGGTCAAGGCCCGTCGGCCTTGGGGAGCCGAAGAACTCCACCGTGCCCAGGGGCAGTGCCACCCGCTGCGCGCGGGCCTGCGCGGCGACGGCGAACGCATGAGCCAGGCCCCATTCCAGGGTGTGCGCGGTGGCCTGGTCGATCTTGACGGGCATTCCGGTGGGTGCGATCGGGTCGATCACGCGTCTGTGGCGATGGGGCCGGCGGGGGTCGGTACGCGGTGGCGTGGGTGGCACTTGTCGGGACCGCCGTGATCCAGAGATGCGGACCGCGAGAGATTGGGCTGGACGACTCTACAGAGATACACCCGTTCGGGTGCTAACGCTACGACGTGTGCCGCACGATATTTCGGATGGGTGGCCTAGGTCACCCGTGGAAGGGTTCCGGGGCCGACACCGATCCCGACCGATCACGCTCCGGGGTGGCTGCCCGGAGGTCGGTGGGCCCTGGGACGACTCGACAGCAAGCCCGGCAGGGGCCCGTGGTTGCAGTTGCCCGACAGGACGACAGCGGGCACGGCCCCGGGGCGGAGATGGAGCCCGTGATGAACCGTACCTGTCGCATCCTGGCCGCAGCGGTCTGCCTGTCCGCGATCCTGCTGCCGGGCCTGGTCGGCACCGCCAACGCCGAGACCGTCCGCTGCCCCGACGTTGACGCCGGTGTCGCCAGCGCCGACTGCCGGATCACCTACTCCGGATCCGGCACCGCCCCCTTCCAGGTGGACCTCGCCATCGGCTTCGGCGGCTGAGGACCGGGACGGCAGACCGGCATCACCGGTCGGCTGCGGAGTACCCAGGGCGCCGATGTACCGCGCCTTGGGCACTCCGCTGCTTCCTGGCCGTGGGCACAGTAGTGGTGCCCTAGGGGAGCAATACCGGTGACTTGGAGTGGTTTGTGCTGCTTGTAGTTGGACATCCTGCGTTTGACCACGCGGGGGTTGCTGCGTCGTCGCTGTCCGGGCAGGAGGCGGGCCAGGATTTCGCGGCCTCCGTCGAGCAGGGCGCCTGTTGATCGCTCAGGGGCAAGATGCGGCCTGCGTGGTGGTCTGGCGGCGGTGTGCATCAGCGACCGGATCGCGTGGTGCACCAGCAGGTGCGCCCGGACCTCCTGCTCGACGCCGTCGGGTGAGCGGGACCGCAGCACCTGTCCGGGACCGCGTTGATGGGTCTTGAGTTCGTCCAGCGCGGTCTCGATCTCCCAGCGCTGGCAGTACAACGCCGCCAGCTCCCGTGCGGGCGCCTTCTGGCTCGCGGCCGTGCGCGGCGCGTTCTCCAACCGGATCGTGGGCTGGAAGACCAGCTACCGCGAGTCAACCTACACGGCCTGATGGAGAACTTCTTCTCCACGTTGAAGATCGAATTGGTCTACCGCCGCTCTTGGCGCACCCGCGACCGACCTGTTCCGCTATATCGACGGGTTCTGCAACACCGAACGCATCCAGAAGGACCTCGGCTGGCTCGGCCCGGACGAGTACGAAGCCGCCTGGCACGCCGCCCAGACCGAACCGACTGCCATCCCGGCGTCACCGACCCGATCCAGGTAACAACCGCCTCGGGTTGTCGGGGAAGCTCACGTCGTCCGGGGTCGCCATCCTGGTGTACCGCTCCTGTACCTCCGCTACCAGTTCTATGAGGTGGTCGCGGACGGCGTGCGCGGGGGCGGTGTCGGGGCTGATCGGGGGATTTCGCGCCGACCGCTCCCCACTAACGTGAAAGGAAATCACGCTTTGGGGGTTCACATGATCCGTCGGTTGGCCGGTGTGGCGGTGCTCGCCTCGACTTTGGCGGCCGTGGGCTTGTCCGGCGCGCCCGCGCAGGCGATCCCGGCGTGCAAGGCCGGTTACCAGTGCAGCAGGACCTACTACGCCGACAGCGCGTGGACCGTGGTGGTCGGCGGGTTCACCAGGTTCTGTGACGGATCGCTGGACCAGTGGGGCGAGACGACGCGGTACGTGGAGACCACGCAGGTCCAGTGCCCGCGGTGAGGGTGGGGTGAACGTTCGCCTTTCCGTCGGTAGGGCTCGTCGGGTTCGGTGATCACGTCGACCTGTCGCGGCGGCACCACGCGTGCGGGCCGGTGTCCACCTGTGGGACGGGGGACGTCAGTCGAGCGCGTCGAGCCGTCGGGCCACTTCTTCGGCTTCGGTGTCGCGTCCTTGTTGTCGGTACAGCTCCTGCGCTTCCCGCCACGCGGTTCGAGCGCGGTCGCGGTGGCCGAGGGCGACGTGGGGGTGGCCGAGGCGGTCGAGGGTGTTGGCGGCTTCGAAGGTGTTGCCGAGGGCCCGGAACAGGGCGAGGGCCTGTTCGTAGTGGTCGACGGCCCGGTCGTGGTGGCCGGTGTGGTGGTCGATCCAGGCCAGGTGGTCCAGGGCGGTCGCCTCGCCGGTGGGGTAGTGGTGGCGGCGGTGGAGGGTGAGGGCCAGTTGGCAGTGGGTGCGGGCGGTGTCGTGGTCGCCGAGGCGGGCGGTGTACCACCCCACTTGGTTGAGTGCGTGGGCTTCGCGCACCGGTTGGTCGAGCTTGCGGTAGAGCTCCAGGGCTTGAGTGGCGTGTTCCAGGGCGCGGTGGTGGTGTCCTCGTCGGGCCCAGGCGTTCGCCAGTTGCTGGTGGGTGGGTGCTTGGTCGGTGGGGTCGTGGTGGTGTGAGAGCAGGCCCAGGGACCGGTACAGGTGCTCGATGGCTTGTTCGTGCTGCCCCAGGCCGGCGTGGGCGGCACCGGTGCCCCGGTGGATCCGAGCGCGGGTGGTGCGGTCGGGCAGGTGGGGTGCGGAGTCCAGGGCGGTCCGCCACGTGGCGAGTTCGTCGTGGCGGTGTCCGCGGCGGTAGTGGAAGGCGGTCAGGGTCCACGCCAGTTGCCACACGACGTCGTGCTGGTGGGAGGTGGCGGCGAGCCGTTGGACGGCCAGCAGGTGGCGGTGCTCGGTGTCCAGCCAATTCAGCGCGGTCGTGTCGTCGGGCATCGGGAGCGGCTGGGCGTCGGGTGCCGGCGGGCCGAGCCGGATGTGGTGGGCGTGGGGGTTGAGGAGGCGGTCGGCGGCGTGGGCGGTGTGGAGGTAGAAGTCCACTGTTCGTGTCAGGGCTTCTTCTTTCGTTTGTTTTGTCAGGTGTTGGTGGACCGTGGTGGCGGCGTAGTCGCGGACGAGGTCGTGCATGGAGTAGCGGTTCCGGGTGTGCTGTTCGAGCAGGGACGCCTCTTGCAGACCTCGTAGCAGGTGTTCCGCTTGTGCTGGGGGCAGGCCGGTGAGGGCGGCTGCCGCGGCCAGGCTGGTGTCCGGGCCGGGGGCGATCCCGAGCAGGGCGAACGCCCGGTGCTGCGCGTCGGTCAGTGCCCGTCGGGAGGTGGACAGCACGGCGGGCAGGCTGGCCGCGGGGTCGTCGTCGTTCAATGCTTGCACGCCGGATCGGCGCAGTTCCGCGGCGAGGTCGGCCAGGGGTAGCCGCGACTGGCACTGGGCGCGTCCGGCGAGGATGCCCAGGGCCAGCGGGAACCCCTGGCACGACTCGACGAGGTCGGCGGCCGCGTCGGGTTCGGCCGAGACGCGTGCCGCTCCCACGCGGCGGACGAGCAGGGCGCGGGCCTCGGCGCGGTCGAGCACGTCGAGGTGGAGGGGGTGGGCCCCGTGCCGGGTGATCAGCCCTGGTAGCTGGTTGCGGCTGGTCACCAGGACCGCACAGCGGTTCCCGCCGGGCAGCAGCGGGGTGACGTGGGCGGTGGTGGCCGCGTTGTCCAGCACGACCAGCATCCGCCGCCCGGCCACCAGGCTGCGGAACAGCGCGGCCTGGGCGTCGAGGCCGGTGGGGATGCGGGAGGGCTCGATGCCGAGGGCGTCGAGGAAACCGCGCACCGCGACGGCCGGGGGTGTCGGTTCGTGGTCGGGGCTGAAGCCGTGCAGGTCGGCGAACAGCTGCCCGTCGGGGAAGTGGTCGAGGTGGTGGTGTGCCCAGTGCAGCGCCAGCCAGGTCTTGCCGATGCCGCCTGTTCCGCCGATCGCGGAGATCACCACGGTCGTCCCGCCCGGTGTTGCGTCCGTTGTGCGGGAGGAGGAGCCGGTGCCTGGAGGGGTGAACACGGCGTCCAGTGCGGCCAGGGCGTCGGTGCGCCCGGTGAAGCACGGGGGTGCGGCCGGCAGCTGCCGGGGCAGCACGTCGGGCGGCGGCGGGTGGTGCAGGTGCACGCCGCCGTGCACGACACCGGCTTGCAGCACGTTTCCGCTGATCACGGTGGCGGTCAACTCGTTGTGCGTGCCCGAGGCGGGTGGGTCGGCTGCGCGGGGCGCCGGAAGTTCGGGTGCGTCGTCCGACGAGGCACCCGGCTCGGGTCGTGGCACGGGCACCGCGCCAGCGTGCACCCGGCGCGGTGGCGGGCTCGACCGGACGCGGGTGGATTCACCTGTTTGGTCGGCGGATTACCTCGGTGCGGGCCGAGCGGGGTTCTGCTGAACGCGAGCGGTTCGCTGTGAATGCTTTTGCTGCCGATTCAACGCGCGGAACTCGTTGATCCCCGTCGCTGCGCCGCGCGCGGTTGTGAGCAGCCGGTCGATTGAGCCCTGACTCGGTCCTGGCCTGCTCCGCGCGGCGACACGACCCGCCACATCGGCCCGGTGTGCGGCACCGGGCACCGGTGGTTCACCGACCCGACCCACTGGGGGTGGTACGCCGTCGAGGGCCACCCCTTCCCGTTCCGGCTGTTCACTTCGAGTGCACGGGAGATCACGACCCTGCGCGGCCCGGGCCGCGGAGAATCACGAAGAGCTGCGGCTGTTGTCCGCCGGCGTGGAGCGGACTTCAGCCCTCTTCTTCCCCGGCCGGTTCTTTGTCGGTCGTGCCGACCGCTCCGACCAGGGAGTCCGTGTCGAGCCACAGGTAGAGGGGCTTCTCCTGGCGCAGGGTGTCGACCACTTCCCTGAGCCTGCTGAGCGGGAAGTGGATTTCCGGTCCGTACGCCAGCGACACGTTCGGGGGCACGGGAGCGCCGTCCTTGAAGAAGATTATTCTCCCGATCATGTTGGTGGTGCCCGTGGTGAAACAGGCGATGTCGGCCTCGTACCCGGAGTTGTTGCTGGAGTGGACGATCGAGTAGGAATCGAAGTTCTTCTTGATGACGGTCATTCCGTGCCTCCTGCGTCGCGGAAACCCTTCATTCGCGAGACGGCGTGGTCAGCCTACGCCGATTCCATGCACGCCCGAATCCGCCAGTCGTGGGTGCGTGGCGGGCAGTCGTCCCGCGCCGGTGCGTCGACGAGCGCCGCCGCCCGCAGCGGGCAGTTCAACCGGGAACGCGGCTACGGCACCATGAAGGCCCGCCGCCAGTCCACAATCGCCATTGCCCTGTTCGCCCATGGGCTCTAAGGGTTCGTGCTCGTCGTGCCGCGCAGGAGCCGGGCCGGCCGCTCAACTCCGGTAGTTTGACCACCCGTGGTGATCGAGAAGGCGATGGAGCGCAACCTGGCCGAGCACGCCGCCCATCTGCACCGGGGTTCGCCGATCGCCACCGTCACCGACACCGGTGATCTGCTGGTCGCCGACAGCGGGGTGGACGACGACACGTTCAACATCGTCGCCGCGGCCCGCTTCACCGCGGAGAACGCGGCCGAGCGCGTCGAGCGGGCGGTGCGCGCCGTGCGGGCCACCGGTCGCCCGTTCTCCTGGTGGGTCGGCCCGGCCTCCACACCGGGGAACCTCGGCGAGCTCCTCGCGGCGGCCGGCCTGCCCGCGTCGGACTCCGAGACCGGCATGTGGCGTGACCTGGCCGACCTGCCGGCCGTCGTCCCCCCGGCCGGCCTCGACATCCGGCCGGTGACCACACCGGAGGACCTGGCTGATTTCGCCGCCGTGCTCGCCGCCAACTGGGACCCGCCCGCCGTCACCGTGCGCCGCTTCTACGCCGACGCCGCCCCGCGCGCCCTGTCCTCCCCGGCGCGCTACCTGCTCGGCCGGGTGGACGGCCGCCCGGTGTGCGCGGCCGAGGCGTTCCCCCACGCGGGCGTCGCGGGCATCTACAACATCTCCACGCTGGCAGCCCACCGTCGTCGCGGCTACGGCGGCGCGATCACCCTGGCCGTCCTGCACGCTGCCCGTGCCGCCGGCGCCGGCACCGCCGTCCTGCAGGCATCGCCCGACGGCGAACCCGTCTACCGCCGCCTCGGCTTCACCGCCCGCGGCCGGTTCACCGAGCACGCCATCCCACGCGTCGGCGATCCGCCGGTGTGATCGCGCGCTGAAGCGCCACGTCGGTCTTGCACGCAGTGGTGACGCCGTGCTCCACGGTCCTGCTCCCTGGAAGCGCCAGTCCGCGGATTGGCTGGAGCCGGCCCAGATCGGTTCGCCGATGATGCGCACGTGCGTTGCGGGGTGCCGGTCGGCGAAACGCTGCGGTACGACGGGATGATTCGGCCCAGGTTGCGGCCCTCGACCCCCACGTCGAGCAGCAGCCCAGCCGTTTGCCGGGCACTGCCGACCACCGGCGGCGGCCAGTGGAATGAGGTGACTGTCCAACTGGGTTGGATCGTCCGATCACTGCCAGACCAGTACAACGTCCGGAACACCCTGGACGAGGTGGTGCGCACGGCGGTACAGGCGATTCCCGGCTCCCGCCACGCCGGAATTATGATGGTCATCGGCAAGCACTACTGATCTTCAATTCGTGGTGTCGTTGAGGTCAGGTGGGGTGGGGTTGGAGCCAGGTGCCGGTCAGGCAGCCGTCGATGATGTCGTTGCGGTACTGGATCTTGCGTAGGCCCCGGCTGACTGTCCGAACGGGATGGTCAACGGTGGTGAACGCGGTGTTGGACAACCAGCGCCGCCGCGGTACTTCCACCCGCGGCCGCGTGTCCTTCACCCAGCCGGCCACCGCCCGCCGGGCCGGCACCTGACGCGTCCAACCGTGCCGCCGCAGCAGCAGGTGCACACCCTGCACCGTGCAGGTCAGATGGAACCGGCGACCGATCAGGGTCTTGATCCGCGACAACGTCCAGACCTGGTCCGGCCAGCCGTGCGCCATCGGCTCCTTGCGCAGCTCCCGCTCCAGCCGCGCGAACTTCGCCTCGTCCAGCCGGGGCAACGACGCCGGCCCTGCCGAGGCCCAGGACCGTCGCCAGCGTTGCACCGACCGCACGTTGACACGCACCCGGAACCCCCACCGCTCGTCGGTCAGTCCACCACCCTCACCGGCACACCGCAACGATCAAAACCTGTCAGCAGCCAACGAAAACACGAATTGAAGATCAGTAATTGGTTGTTCTTGGCGTGGGTCTGCTTCGGGGCGTTTTGAGGCATGGTTGACAACCCGGGGTGGACTCCGCTGGGTAGCCGTCCGCACGTGCTCGACGGCGGGTTCCGGCCGTGCCCGACCCAGGCCATCGGCGAGACCCGCGTCGGCGGCGTCGCGGTGGTCAAGGCCCTGTTCGGCATCGTCGACTTCGCCGAGGTCGTCGAGTCCCCTCGGGGTTCGCGGTCGTGGCCGCCGAGGGGGGAGTGAGACGTGATCGGTGTCGGCGCGCGAGCCGGTGGCGCCGCCGCCCGGACCGCCGGGAACTCCGGCGGTCGCACCCCGTGCGCCGTGGGGCCGGTTCCCCGCCGGCTGGACGAGGTGGTCGGCGCACGTCACCGGGCCGGGACCGGGGCGGCCAGGTGGCGGGCCGCCTGGTGGAGCTCGGCGGTGCACATCATCAGCCTGCGCGTGGGCAGGTGGCGGACGTAGTGGTCCACGTCGGCCCCCAGGGCGAAGACGTGGACCGGGACGCCGGTGCGCCGGCCGGCCGCCACCGCCTGCGCCAGGGCGGCCAGGACGGCCGGGTGGCGGGTCTGGTAGACCGAGGCGACCAGGTGGTTGCCCCGGTCTGCGGCCAGGTAGAACTGGATCAGGTCCTTGGTGCCGACGAAGAGCTCGCTGGCGCCCGCCCGGCAGAAGTCGGCCGCCGCGTGCACCGCCGCGGGGGTCTCCACGAACACGCTCAGGGAGGTGTCGGCGGTCAGGCCCAGGTGGCGGCGCAGGCGGTGGAACTCCGCCAGGTCGTTGATGAAGGGCACGGCGAAGCTCACCCGGGCGGCGGCGGGACCCAGGTGCTGGCGCAGGTGCGCCCGCAGGGCGCGGAAGGCGTGCGGGTAGAGGCGCTCCTCCAGCAGCCAGCGGGCGCCGTGCAGGCCCAGTTCCGGGTTGGGCTCGTCGTGCACCGGGACCCCGGTGGTGATCTGGGCCGCGTCGTCGGAGCGGAGGTCCAGCAGGCGCATCACCAGGGTCTGGTGGGGGAGCAGCTCACCCACCATGGCGCACAGCTCGGCCCCGATGCGCGCGCCGTAGCGCTCGGCCTCGGTGACACCGGCCCGCAGGGCGTCGATGGGGCTCTGGTCGGCGGCCAGGCAGGCGAACTCCTCGCGGATGAAGAACCGGTCCACGCGGTCGAGGTGGGGCAGGGTGTTGGTGGAGCGGATGTCGGTGGAGTCGGCGATGACCACGCAGATCGAGTCCACGTCGTGCAGGGTGTCGAAGTCGGTCCGGGGCGCGCGGGGCGCGGGGACGACACCGTCGAGGATCACCGACGCCCGGTCCAGGTGGAGGGTGACCTCGCCGGCCAGCAGGGGGAGGTCGTCGGGGGTCACCCGCAGGACGGGGATGCCCCTGGAGCGGCACAGCGACTGCATGTGGCCCGTGCGGCCGCCGCGGGTGCAGATCACCGCGACCGAGGTGACGATGGCGTCGTAGAGGTCGGGGGTCAGGGCTTCGGTGACGAGGATGGTGCCCGGGACCGGTCGCCGGCTGCGGTTGCACGTGCCGCGCGCGCTCGTCTTGTTCGGACTGACGAGCAAAACCCCTGGTATCTCGCGAAGGTCCACGGGAGCCCTCTCACTGGTCACGGTCGGGATCGTGAGTAGAGAGTGGCAATCGCGCGGTGGTGGTCGCATCTTCTCCAGTGCTGTCGGTGATCGACCGCTACGGGGCGCTGTGGGGGACCGGTTCGCCCAGGCCCAGCCGGGCGTACAGGTCGCGCGGTGTCACCGAGAGGTCGTTGAGGGCGGTGGTGGCGGCCGTGTTCACGGCGTGGCGCACGACCGCGTCCGGTAAGCGGGCGCCGGTCCCCAGGGTGGTGATGCCGCGGTCCGCCCAGGACGCCCACACCTCGCGGTCCCGGCGGCGGCGGGCGGCCATGCGGCGCACCTCCAGGGCGACCGCGTGGGCGAACGCCTCGCGCACGTCGGGGTCGGGGGAGTCGGCGAGGGCCGCCGCGCCGCCGCGGTCGTCGTAGCAGGACTCGACGCGGCGCAGGACGGCGGCGGCCACGCCCACGGAGTGGTTCTTGATCGCGGCCAGGTTGAACGCGAACGCGCCCAGGCGGCCGTGGCGGACGAGTTCGTCGCCCTCGCGCGGTCCGCCCACGGCCGAGATCGGGCCGGAGGGGGTGCCGCCGGGCCCCAGCAGGGTGCCGGAGGCGTCGACCTCCACGCCGCGGCCGGTGCGGGCGTGGGGGACGGCGAGGCCCTTGCGCAGGAGGGTGCGCCACAGGGTGGAGCCGGTGCGGGCGTAGTCGGGTTCCCGGCCGAAGTTGGCGATCACCAGGTCGGCCTCGACGGTGCCGACCGGGTCGACGGTCAGTTCGAGGGTCCCGGAGCCGGTGGGGGCGATGCGGTCCACCCGGCCGGTGATCAGGTCGATCTGGCCGCCGGGTCCCATCGCGGCGTGGACGACCTCGGTGGTGTAGGCCACGGCGCTCACGCGCAGCGTCGCCAGCAGGCTGCTGTGGCGGTCCAGCAGGGCGCGCAGGTCGTCGGTGGGGACGCGGGCCAGGGCGGGGGGCAGGTGCGGTTCCCACGCCTTGGTGATGCGCTCGGTGACCACGGCCGGCGGCACGTCGGGGTGCTCGCGCGCGACGGCGGCGGTGGCGCGCTCCCACTCCTCGACGACCAGCCGGACCAGGTCGTCGCGGCCCTCGTAGGTCGCGCGGTCCAGTTTGGGCGCGGGCAGGGGCAGGACGCGGTGGCGGTGGTCGTCGGGGTAGGTGCGCAGGGTCAGGCCGGAGCGGGAGATCATCCGGATCGGGCCGGTGTGGCCGCGCCGCAGCAGCAGGGACGCCACGTCGTAGGCGCTGAGCAGGGTGCCGATGACGGCGACGGTGGTGTCCGGCGGCTGGGCGAGGATGCGTTCGACGGCCCGGCCGGAGTAGGGGTGGCGGAGGAAGGACGGGTGGTCGGCGACCTCGGCGGCGAAGGGCAGCTCGCGTTCCTCCAGGCCGGTGGCGATGACGACGTGGTCGGCGCGGATCGTGGTGCGCCCGGTCGGGGTCTCGACGGTCACGCGGGTCCCGTCGTCGGCCACGTCGACGTCGGTGGCCTCGCCGTCGACCTCGGTCAGGGTCACGCCCGCGGACGCCTCGCGGGCGGCCTCGGCCAGGCGCTCGGCCAGGTAGTCGGCGTAGATGCGGCGGGGCGCGGGCCCGGACTCGGTGAACACCGCGTCGCGCCACTCCGGGGGCCAGTCGGCGCGGTCGGCCTCGGTGTTGGCCCAGACCACGAAGTCGTCGACGTCCTCGCGGAACATCGCCATGCGGCCGGCCTGGATGTTGAACACGTGCTGCCAGGGGTTGCCCTCGCGGTGGTAGGCGACGCCGGCGCTGCGGTGCTCCGGGCGCCGTTCCACCAGCACGACCTCCAGCGGTTCCCGGGCGAACAGCAGCAGGCGGACGGCGGTGGCGGTGCCGCCCAGCCCGGCGCCGACGACGACCACGCGCCGGTGGACTTCGGGGAAACGCGCCATGGTGCTCCTGTCGGCGGGCGGGGCGGGGACCGGTCGACGCACGTGAAGAACTTTCGGGACCAAGGTAGCCCAACGATGTTATCCAACAACACGCCGCGCCGGCGCGGGCTCTGCCGCCTGCGGGTTCGCGAACGTCCCCGTCCACGCGGCCAGCCCCGAGGCGGTCGGGCGCTCGCCGGGGAAGGCGTCCGCGAGGGCCCGCGCGTACCGCCGACCGTCCGGTGTGGACAGATCGGGCGGCGCCAGCCACGGCGCCGGGCGCCCGTCCCCGACCTCGCCCGCGAGCACCAGGGTTTCGTCCGCCGCCGGCAGGATTTCGACGCCCAGGCGGGCCGCCTCGTCCCGCACGACCCGCTCCGCCTGCGCCGCGCGGCCGGTCGGGGCGGAGGCGATCGCGAACGGGCCGCCCATGGCGGCCACCTCGGCCCGCAGCGCCGCCGCGTCGGCGTCGGTCAGCTCCGGCCACGGCACGTCGCCCCGGGCCCCGGTGAGCCTGGCCGCCAGCACCGCCGAGGCGTAGTCCGGCCCTTCGGGACCCCGCACGTCCGGACCCGTCCACGCGCCGTCGCCGGTGTCGACCACGACGGTGGTCCGCTCGCCCGCGCGGTCCAGCCACAGGTCGCCCCGCCCGCGGGGCAGCCAGACCAGCGCCCACCGGCCGCTCGCCGCCGGGAGCCGCCGGGCCGGGACCAGGGCGGTGGGGGCGTTGCCCACCCTCAGGTCGGCCTCGCCGGTGTGCACGAGGTTCCAGCCCGGCATGTGCGGCACCACCAGGACGTCCACCGGACCGCCCCGCAGGGCCACCCGGGTCAGCAGCGGGTCGCCGGCCGCCGGCGCGTCGAGGCGGCCGGCGATCGTGACGTGACCCAGACCGGTCAGCAGCACCAGGCCCAGCGCCGCCCCGGCCAGTCGCACGTCCGCCGCCGGCGGGCACAGCGCGAGCCACGCCAGGCCGGTGAACGCCGCCATCAGCGCGACGTAGGCCACGGACGAGGGCGGCCCGGCGAACCACGCGCCGGCCGCGGCGGTCACGAGCACGGCGCCCGCCGCGACGCACCGGCCCAGCACCGGGTGCCGGCCCCGCGGCACCGAGGGCAGCACCAGCAGCGCGATCAGCGCCACCGCGGCGGGACCGGGCATCCACGACGCCCGCGCCGCGAGCAGCACCGCGATCCCGCCCAACGCCGCGGCGCCGGTGACCGCCCGCCGCGCCGGGAGCCCCGGCGCGGCGGGCACGAACGGGCGTACCAGCGCCCAGGCCGCCACCGCGGTCACCGAGCCGAGCAGGAGCAGCCTCAGCAGGGTGAAGCCGAGCGGCAGGCCGACGGCGGCGTGGTCGTGCACCGGCTCAGGACGCGGCGCCGACCGGCGGCGCGCAGGAGCACCGCATCCCGGCGCGCTCCTCGCGCGTGGGCCGCAGGTGCAGCACCATGGCCACGACCATGGGCACGAACACGACGAAGTTGTAGAACAGGTGCAGCTCCACCCGCGGCACGATCAACTGGACCACGCTCGTCGGCACGGGCCGGCCGAGCAGGTTGGCGCCCGTCGACGCCTGGATGATCAGCAGCAGGTGCTCGATGTGGTGCCAGAACTGGAGGCCCAGCGCGATGGTCCACCACGTCTTCGACCGGCCGACGAACCCCTTGCGGAGGGCGAACAGGCCGATCAGCATGACCAGCGCGTAGCCGTAGTGCATGACCTCCGAGGAGACCAGCCACGGCGCCCACAGGCCGAGCACGCCCCGGGCCCGCGGTGTCGGCCATCCCAGGCCGTAGATCTGCACCGCCTGGGCGATGTGCTCCGCCCAGTGCGCGATGACGACGAAGAGGAACGCGTACAGCGCCGGCCGGTGCCACCGGGTGTTCAGCGGTCCGGCGACGACGGGAGCACGGGTCTGGGTCTGCGTTTGGGCCACGGTACCTCCTACTGCACTCGGCTCTGGGACTCGCCCCCGAGTCGTGCCGGTCTTCGGTTTCCCGATGCTCCGAAGATCTCCTGCGCGGGCGCCGCGACGGCACCCGGTCGCCCGGCCCGCACGTCGACGGGGTGACCGCGTCCGCACCCGCCCGACTGTATGGGCCTCGGCCCGTCCGGCCTTCTCCGTGCGTGCGGTGTTCGGCGGGCGTGGAGAAAACCGTGCGCCCAAGCGGGCGATCGGCCCAAGCGGATGGGGCCGTTCGTCCGTCGGACGGCCTGCGAAATGCCCGGGACGGGCGATTCGGTGCGTTCCCGGGAGGTCGGGGGCGGTGACGACAGGGTGTTAGCGCGCGTTCACTCGGAAGGTCTAGTTTACACCGTGTGCAGGGCGAGTAAATGATTGCGCTGTCACCCTCCGAAAAAGCCGGTGTGAACGAATGCAAAGATTGCGGCCAGGTTGACCGGGTGATCATGAGAGGTGCTTGCAACGGTCCGTCTTTGCTGCTTGCAAAGGCTGTCGGCAGCCTGGTAACTTCCGAAAAATAGGCCACTGATGGGTTGGCCGGGAGGTTGTCGGGCGAACTTCGGGTGCGGTTTCGCGAGAGTTCCTCGCCAGTGTTTCGGTTGGTCCGGTCGATGCTGGGGGCGAATCCGGGTTCGGTGCCCCGGCGATTGCATTCCCAACTCTTGTCGGATCTGCGATGTGGGGTCGTAGTGGAGGACACGGTAGAACGGGCGGTAGGGCGTGTTGTCGAATTCATGTACGAAAACCTGAGTGAACAGTTCACCATCGATGACATGGCCAGGACCGCCATGTACAGCAAGTTCCACTTCTCCCGCGTGTTCCAGCGGGTCACGGGCATCTCGCCGGGGCGGTTCCTGTCGGCGATCCGGTTGCAGGAGGCCAAGAGGCTGCTGGTGTGCACCTCGCTGACGGTCACCGACATCAGCCACCGGGTCGGCTACACCAGCGTCGGCACGTTCAGCTCCCGGTTCCGCAGCAGCGTCGGCGTCTCGCCCACGGTGTACCGGCAGCTCGGCGGGTTCGCCTCCGCGGTGCCGACGGCCTGGCGCGGCCAGGGGACGCACACCTCGACGGTGCACGGGCGGATCGTCGCGCCCCTGGGCGCCGCGTCGGGGCTGACCTTCCTCGGGCTGTTCCCCGATCCCATCCCGCAGGGCGCCCCGGTCCGCTGCTCGGTGTTGCACCGGCCCGGCCCGTACCTGCTCACCGACGTGCCACCCGGCACCTGGTACCTGATGGTCAGTTCCGTCCCGCCGGACGGGGACCCGGGCGTCGACTGCGCCAACCCCCGCGGCGAGGTGCCCAACGTCGCCTGCTCCGGGCCGATCACGGTCCGGGCCGGGACCCCGGTGGACCAGGTCGACCTGCGGTTGCGCCCGATCGGCGCGTTCGACCCGCCGATCCTCATGGCGCTGCTCGACCTCCGCTCCGCCTCCCTGGCCGCCGAGGCGGCCAGCTGACCCGGGCGGACCGAACCCCGGGGACCCGCCGCGACGGGTCCCCGGCAGTCCGGTTCCACGACCCCACCGCGGCACGCGCGACGGCGAGCCGGTCCGGTGTGACCGGCTCGCCGCCCTCGCGCGCGCCGCGGCCTCAGGTCCGCACGACCTCGCCGCCGGTCACCGCGCCGTTGCGCACCGGGTCGGTCGCGGACCGCTCCGCGACCTGCCCGGCCGCGACCTGCCCGGCCGCGACCTGCCCCGCCGCGACCTGCCCCGCCGCCTGCCGCGCCCGGCTCCGGTCCACGAAGTGCAGCGCCCAGAGGAAACCGCCGCGGACCAGGCACACGATCGCCGTGGCGAAGAAGATGCCGTAGGGGATGCTCATGCCCACCAGCGCCCCGTACACGACCGCCACGCCCGCGCCGAACGCCACCTGCGAGGCCGGCCGCGACGGCGACGTGCCCGGGTCGGTCACCATGTAGTTGGTGAACAGGATGAACGCCACGCCGGTCATCATGCCCAGCCCCGACGGGATCGACACGTCCAGCAGCACCCCGCGCACCACCGCCTGCAACGCGAAGGTCACCAGCCACGCCATGATCAGCCACAGCCGGTTGGTCAGCATCCCGTTGAGCATCGAGCCCGCCACCAGGATGACCAGCGGGATCACCCAGTCCCAGAACGTGCCGACGTGCTCGGTGAAGTGGTACGGCGGCGCGATCGACGCCCACGGGAACACCAGCAGGATCACCGTGATGCCGAAGTTCGACGGGTTCATGTAGTGGCGCAGCCGGCCGCGCACCGGCGCCCGCAGCACCCACTTCGCGCCGACCGCCACCGTGACGCCGAAGACCATCACCCACAGCCGGTCGTTGACGTAGGTCAGCATGTTCACCGCGAGCGCGGTGATGTGCGCCGGGTACAGGAACTCCACCACGCCCCGGGCGCCGCCGCCGGCGAACCTGGGCACCCGGCCCTCCTGCCGGGCCGAGACCAGCTCCAGCCCCGTCTCCACGGCGTAGGCGGTGGCCAGGGCGATGAACGGCCACAACCACGGCTGCTCGAAGCCGAGCACGGTGTAGCCCAGGACGTTGAACACGCTGATGGAGATCGCGAACCGGCGCAGCGCCGTGATGATCTTGGCGTCGTGCCGCGGCGGGGTCGCGGTCGTGGTGTCGGCCATGTCGGTCACTCCTCCTCGGCCTGGTCGCCGAGCCGCACGTCGTGCCAACCCGGCCTCAACGTCATCTCCTGCTCGTGCACCTCGCCGCCCCGGTCGCGCCACGTGATGCGCGCCCGCACCGGCCCGTCCTCGGACCCGAGCCCGAAGTGCACCTCGTGACTTCGCTTGCCGGAGTGCCCGCTGCCGCCGTCGACGCGGT
This sequence comes from Saccharothrix syringae, assembly GCF_009498035.1. Taxonomy (NCBI): domain Bacteria; kingdom Bacillati; phylum Actinomycetota; class Actinomycetes; order Pseudonocardiales; family Pseudonocardiaceae; genus Saccharothrix; species Saccharothrix syringae. The sequence goes on along the minus strand of NZ_CP034550.1, from coordinate 6,584,557 downwards.
TGACCAGCGTGCGGCCCGACGCCGTGGTCACCTCGACCTGCGCGCCGATCACGGGCGACCCGGCGCCCGGGAACGACCCCGGGCTCACGCCGGCCTCGTGCGTCAGGCGAAGGCCCAGGAACCGGCCCGGCGACCCGGCGGTGTTGCGGTAGAAGACCGGGTCCTCCCACTGCCGCGACACCGCCATGTCCAGCCGGCCGTCGCCGTCCACGTCGCCGGTGGCGATGCCGCGCGTGGGCACCGGCACGTCCAGGCCCAGCGACGGCGACACGTCGGTGTAGAAACCGCGCTCGTTGCGGGCGAACAGGTGGAACCTCTGGTGGCCCGCCACGTCGTCGCCGGGGCCGACCACCGGCCACCACAGCGGGTTGGCCAGCAGCGCGTCGTTCGCCGTCGCCAGCTCCTGCAACTGCGGCCAGCGGTTGACGTCGCCCTTGACGAACCCGGTCGCCTGCGCGACCTCCAGCCCGCCGTCGTTGTCGAAGTCGACCAGCTTGACGTCCCAGCCCCAGCCCGACCAGGCCAGCTGCAACGGGCCGCTCTCGTCCTCCCACACCGCCTCGCCCGCGGCCAGCGCCGAGGCGACCGCGGCCCGGTCGCGCTCCGTGCTCAGGAACGCGAAGTGCGACTCCTCGATCCCGAACGACGTGGTGATGTTGCTGACGTACAGGTCGTACACCCCGTCGCCGTTGAGGTCGCCGAAGTCGACGCCCATGCCCTTGAACGAGTCGATGCCGACGTTCTTGGACCGGGGCTCCCACGGCCCGCGCGAGCCCTCCACCACCCGGAACGCGGGCTTGCCCGGCGTGGACTCGTTGTGCAGCAGGCGGTCGGGGCCGAAGTCGTTGGCCACGTACAGCTCGGGCAGCAGGTCGCCGTCGACGTCGTTGGAGCCGGACGCGAGGGTCCAGCCGCGCGAGGCGTCGGAGGGGATCGCCCCGGGCGCCGCCCGGAACCGGGCCGCGGGCTCGTCGCCCGCCGCACCGCCGGCCCACAGCAGCAGGTGGTCCGGGCCGCCGTTGAGGGCGGCCGACATGGAGGCGTTCATCTCCACGCCCGTGCTCCGCGCCGGGTCCAGCACCGGGCCGTCGGGGAAGTAGTTGCCGATGTAGATGTCGTCGTGGCCGTCACCGTCGAAATCGGCCACCGTGGCGGAGTTCGAGTTCCACTCCGGGCCGTCGTAGCGGCCCGACGCGGCGCCGGGCACCAGCTCGGTCGCCAGGTAGGTCCCCGGGCCCATGCCCTCGGCGTTCGCCCTGGCCAGGTGCAGGATCGGGGTGCGACCCCACAGGTAGACCAGCAGGTCCACCCGGCCGTCCTCGTTGAAGTCGCCGGGCACGCAGCCCATGGGCGCCATCACGTCGTTGACCGGCAGCGACCCCGGGCCGAGCACGAACGGCTCGTAGCGCCGCTGCCCGCCGGGCGCCGGGGCCGGGGCCGGGGTGACGATCACCTGGTCGACGCGCACGTCCACGTAGCACAGGTCGTTGGCCAGGCCGTCGCCGTCGAGGTCGTTGAGCGCCACGGCCGAGCCGACCGAGGAGATCCAGGCGTTGATGTGACCGTAGCGCTGGTTCACCGCGCGGATGGACCGCTGGGTGTGGCCGCCGGGCAGGGCGACGGTCTCCGGTGCGAAACCGAAGCGGGCGGCGAGGGCCTGCTTCTCCTGCGCCGACACCTCGGGCAGGCGGGCCACCAAGAACGTGGCCGCGACGAGCACGAGCGCCATGACGCCGGGCAGCTGCCTGCGCAGCCATCTGGCTGTGGAGGTCACGGGCTGACTCCTTCCTGGTGGACGGGGGCGCCTGCGGCGGGGTGCCGTGGCCGGTGTTCGCGCACGCTTCCCGGGCGCGCTCCGGTGGCGCCCGGGAGAACCCGATGAATGAAAGGCGGAAATGCGGGCCGGTCGCGGCGTGAATGGCGGCGACCACGCCGCCGGGGCACACCGCCCGATCGGCGTCGACCCGCGCCTCGACCGGGAAGGTGCGGTCGACTACGGCTGCGACCGGGTGGTCGCCGGGATTCTGCTTCGCGGCAGTCGCAGGGCAGTCAACCTCGTCCCCGATTCGGTCGGCCATCTCCGGCAGGCGAACGACAAAATTTTTGCAGAGCGCTCGGGGGTGCTGCTACTCCAGACTTGCTCACGCTCGCCGGCGCAATTGACCGGGGTGAACCGGTGCTCCGATCAGGTAATTCGAATCGGCGTCGTCGCTGTTCGGCGTCGATACAGAAGGTGGTTGCGGCATTGGCGCCCCGCTTCCCGGAGGTCGTGCCGGCACTGCACTGCTGCCAACGTACGGGCGTACTGCCCTGCGCTGCCCGGGTGGTTTCAAAGTGGCATCAGTTACCTTTGCAAAAGGGTTCGGAGCGGGGCATTGTCCGGCTTCGCGAGTCCCCCCGCATACTCCCGGCTTGCCGTGGTCGGGCCCCCGCGGCGGTGCTCCGGCAAGGCACGGAGTGAGAAGCCGCACCATTGTCGATCATGTGATCCTCGTGCCGCCGCTCGTGCACTCCGTCCGACCGGAAGTGGGGCAAAGATGATCACATTGGAAACCGTCAACCTGGAGATCGAGGGCCCGAAAGCCGTCGTTCACCTGAATCGCCCGGACAAGAAGAACGCGATGAACCCGCAGATGCACCGGGACATGAACACCGTCCTGGACCGCATCGAGGAGGACGGCGGCGTCAAGGCCGTCGTCATCACCGGCACCGGCAACAGCTTCAGCTCCGGCATGGACCTGGAGGAGTGCTTCCTGCGGCCCTTCGACGACCCGCAGCTGTTCTACCGGACCAACCTGGTGGCCCTGAAGTGGTTCCAGCGCCTCAAGGCGTTCCCGGCGGTGACCATCGCCAAGGTCAACGGCTTCGCGTTCGGCGGCGGGTTCCTGGTGACCGGGCTGTGCGACCTCGCGGTCGCGGACGAGACCGCGCTGTTCGGCCTGTCCGAGATCAACTTCGGCATCTTCCCGGCGGGCGGCGCCACCTGGGCCGCCACCCACAACCTGGCCCGCAAGCAGGCGCTCTACTACATCCTCACCGGCGACACCATGACCGGCCGCGAGGCGGAGCAGCACGGCCTGGTCAACAAGGCGGTGCCCGCGGCCGAGCTGGACGCCGAGACCGACCGCCTGGTCGCCAAGATCGTCAACAAGAACCCGGTCACGCTGCACCTGGCCAAGCAGGTCTACGAGCGCACCACGGAGCTGGACCTGCCCGCCGCCATCGACTACGACCAGGCCAAGCTGTGGGAGCTGTCCCGGCTCAGCGGCAACGAGTGGATCAACGTCGCGCTCAGGCAGTTCGAGAAGCGCAGCTACCAGCCCGGCCTGAGCACCTACAAGCGCGCCGAAGCGGACGTGACGCCGTGATCGTCACCGGCCCGCCCGTCGAGATCCCCGACACCACGCTGACCGCCTTCGTGCTGGAACGGGCCCGGCGGCACGGCGACGCGGTCGCGATCGTCGACGTCGACCACGGCGGCGGTCACACCTACGCCGAACTGGTGACGGCCGTGCGCCGCGCCGCCGCCGGGCTGAGCGCCCGCGGCTTCGGCAAGGGCGACGTGCTCGCCGTGCTCGCGCCCAACGTGCCCGACTACCCGGTCGTGGTGCACGCGGCCGTCGCGGCCGGCGGCGCCGTGGTCGTGCTCAACCCGCTCGACACCGCCGACGACCTCGCCGGTCGCCTCACCGAGGCCGGCGCGCGACTGGTGGTGACCGTGCCCGCCGAGGTGGACAAGGCGCTGGAGCTGGCCCGCCGCACCCCGGTCGAGGAGGTCCTCGTGCTCGGCGAGGCCGCCGGCGCGACCCCGTTCGCCGCGCTGGCGGTCGACGGCCCGCTGCCCGAACCGGAGGTCGACCCCGCCGAGGACACCGCCGCCCTGCTGCACTCCAGCGGCAGCACCGGCCACCCCAAGGCCGTCGTGCTCACCCACCGCAACATGATCGCCAAGGCGCTCCTGACCAGCCTCGTCGCCCCCCACGGCGAGGGCGCCCGGGTGCTGGCCGTGCCGCCGTTCCACCACGCCTTCGGGCTGACCATGATGATGAACGCCGGCCTCGTCCAGGGCTCGACCATGGTCACCATGCGGCGCTTCGACCCCGAGGCGTTCCTCAAGGCGATCCAGGACCACCGGATCACCCACCTCTACATCGTGCCCACGATGGCGGTCCTGCTGGCCCGCAGCCCGCTGGTCGACCGCTACGACCTGTCCTCGCTGCGCTCGATCGTCTCCGGCGGCGCCGCGCTCGACCCGGCCATCGCCGAGCTGGTCCGGCGGCGCGTGGGCTGCGACATCGCCCAGGGCTACGGCCTCACCGAGTCCATGGTCTCGTTCATGCAGGACCGGGTGCCGGCCGTGCCCGCCTCGGTCGGCCGCCCCGCGCCCGGCGTCGAGTGCAAGGTCGTCGACGTCGACACCCGCGAGGAACTGGGGCCCCACCGCGACGGCGAGGTGCTGATCCGGGGACCCCAGGTGATGAAGGGCTACCTCGGCGCCGAGGAGGCCACCCGGGCGGTGCTGGAACCCGACGGGTTCCTGCGCACCGGCGACCTGGGCCACGTCGACGACGACGGCGAGCTGTTCCTCGTCGACCGCATCAAAGAGCTGATCAAGTACAACGGCCAGCAGGTGTCGCCGGTCGAGCTGGAGGCCGTGCTCCTGTCCCACCCCAAGGTCGCCGACGCCGCCGTGGTCGGCGTGCCCGACGAGGAGGCCGGCGAGGTGCCCAAGGGCTTCGTCGTGGCCCGCGAGCCCGTCACCCCCGAGGAGCTGATGGCGTTCGTCGCCGGCCGCGTCGCGCCCTACCAGAAGATCCGGCGGATCGAATTCGTCGACCGCATCCCGCGCACCCCGGTCGGCAAGGTCGAACGCCGCACCCTGAAAGAACGCCCCGCCGCCTGAACCCCCGTTCCCGGGCGGGAGGCCAACCTCGGAGAAGCGGGGACCCCGGCGCGCGGGGAATCTGGAAGGCGGGAAGCCGGCCCTCGAAAAGCCGGGTCCACAGGCGATGTTCCGGGTATCGGCGGAGCCGACCGCGTCGGCACCCAGGAGGAGATCCGATGAACCGAGTCGTTTCCAGGGCGGAGTGGCTGGAAGCCCGCAAAGCCCTTTTGGAGAAAGAGAAGGAAGTCACCAAGGCGCGTGACATGATCGCGGCCGAGCGGCGCGCCCTGCCGATGGTGAAGGTCGAGAAGGAGTACCTCTTCGAGGGGCCGCAGGGCACCCTCACGCTGCCCGACCTGTTCGAGGGCCGCCGGCAGCTCGTCATCCGGCACTACATGTACAGCCCGGGCGCCGAGGAGGGCTGCATCGGGTGCTCGATGCAGGCCGACAGCGTGGGCGAGCTGGCGCACATGTGGGCCAGGGACACCACCTTCGCCATGGTCTCCCGCGCGCCGCTGGCCGACTTCCAGGCGTTCAAGGCCAGGATGGGCTGGACCATGCCGTGGTACTCGTCCTACGGCAGCGACTTCAACTACGACTACGAGGTCACCACCGATCAGGGGGAGTCGCCCGGCGTCAGCGCCTTCTACCGCGAGGGCGACGACGTGTACTTCACCTACTCGATCTTCGACCGGGGCGGTGACATCTTCAAGAACTTCTACAACTACCTGGACATCACGCACCTCGGCCGCCAGGAGGACCAGTTGGAGCACCCCTGGGACTGGTGGCGCTTCAAGGACCGCTACGACGTCGAGGGCGCGACCGGTCCGGGTGAGAACTGGTGGAACGGCACCAGGTACCAGTCGTGACCGACCCCCGGTCGGCGGCCCCGAGGGCTGCCCGGGCACCCCGGCGCCTGCCCCCGCGCCGGGGTGCCCGACCCGGGCGGACGGGCACGTGAACCGGCAACACCACGAGCTGGAGGACACATGATGAGCGACCTGTCCGGCAGGACGGCGATCGTCGTCGGCGCGAGCCGCGGCCTGGGTCACGGCATCGCCACCGCGCTGGCCCAGGCGGGAGCGCCGGTGGTCGCGGTGTCGCGGACCCCGGCGGAGTTCCCCGACGCAGGCGTGGGCTCCGTGCGCACCGAGATCGCCGACGCGGGCGACCCGAGGGTCGCCGCCGACCTCCTCGACCGCCACTCCCCGGAGGTGATCGTCGTGGTGGCGGGCTCCGTCCCGCACATGCGCCCCCTCCAGCAGCAGACGTGGGAGACGTTCTCCGCCAACTGGGAGAGCGACGTGCGCATCGCGTTCCACTGGCTGCGCGAGGTGCTGCTCACGCCGCTGCGCCCGGGCAGCCGGGTGGTCGTGTTCAGCAGCGGCGCCGCCCTCAACGCCGACGGGTCGCCCCTGAGCGGCGGCTACGCCGGCGCCAAGGCCACCCAGCGCTACATCACCGCCTACGCCCAGGGCGAGTCCCGCGCCGCCGGCCTGGACATCACCTTCACCTCCGTGCTGCCCCGGTTCGCCCCGTCGACCGGCGTCGGCCGGCCCGCGGTCGAGGCGTACGCCGCCCGGGCGGGCCTGGAGGTGGACGACTTCCTGCGCCACCACGCGCCGCTGCTCACCCCGGAGATCACCGGCAAGGCCGTGGTGGACCTCGTGCAGGCCGACGCGGTCGACGTTGCGCCCGCCTACGTGCTCAACGGCACCGGGCTGCACGCCCTGTCCTGATCCGCCGCCGCGACGAAGGGGCGGGACCTCCGACGAGGTCCCGCCCCTTCGTCGTGACGCCGATTTCCCGGCGACGACCGGAATGCGCGAACCCCGGTGACTTTCCGCCCGACCCGCCAGCGAATTCCCGACCGGCCGACCACCCCCTTTCCGGCAAGTCGGGAGAAGTGGCGTGCCGACGGCCACTCCCATACTGGTTCCCGAGTTGACCGGCTGTGCACGCCGTCGACCCGGGTCGACGCCCGAACGGGAACACACCGGGCCCGGTGACCGCGGCACACCATTTGTCGCTACCAATCCAGTGAGCCTCGCGGGAGAAGATCCCGACGGCGGTCGGCGGGGAGATCATGGCTGAATTCGCAGGACGAACGCGCAGGCTTGTGCCGGGGGTGGTGGCGGTCCTCGTCGCCGCCCTGCTGTTCACGGTGTCGCAGAACGCGGTCGCGGTGCCCGGCGGCGACGAGATCGCCGCGCAGTACAAGTTCCGGGAGCTGCCCATCGCGCTGCCCCCGGGCTACGAGGACCGCGAGATGAAGAACATCCGCGAGGTCAACCCGGCCTACTTCCGCATCCGCAGCTGGGTGTCCTCGGTCGGCGCGGGCATCGCCCTCAACGACCTCACCGGCAGCGGCCGGCCCACCTCGCTGTGCATCGTCGACCCGCGCACCGACGAGGTGATCGTCACCTACGCGCCCAACGCGCCGCAGGAGGACCGGTTCGACCCGTTCCTGCTCGACCCCGCGCCGCTGCCCATGGGACGCGCGATGGCGCCCACCGGCTGCACGCCCGGCGACTACAACGTGGACGGCCGCACGGACCTGCTGATCACCTACTGGGGCCGCACCCCCGTCCTGTTCCTGGCCAAGGCCGGCGCCCGGGAGGTCGCCCCCGACTCCTACCGGCCGCAGGAGCTGGTGCCCCAGGTGACCGTGGACGGCGACTACCACGGCCCCAAGTGGCACACCAACGCCGTCACCGTCGGCGACCTCGCGGGCAACGGCCGGCCGGACATCATCATCGGCAACTACTTCCCCGACTCCGACGTGCTCGACCCGCAGGGCCAGAACAACGTGGAGATGAACGACTCCCTCTCGCGCGCCCTCAACGGCGGCGGCAGCCACGTGCTGCGCTGGGAGGCCGGCACCGCGGGCGACGAGCCCACGGCGAGCTACTCGACGGAGACCGACGCCATCCCCTACCTGGCCGCGAACGGCTGGACCCTGGGCCTGAGCAACGCCGACATGACCGGCGACGGGCGGCCCGAGGTCTACATCGCCAACGACTTCGGCCACGACTTCATGCTGCACAACACCTCCACCGAGGACGCGATCAAGTTCTCCGTCGTCAAGGGCGAGCGCACCCCGACCACGCCCAAGTCCTTCGTCGTCGGCAACGACTCGTTCAAGGGCATGGGCGTCGACTTCGGCGACGTGGACCGCAACGGCAGCTTCGACATGGCCGTCAGCAACATCAGCACCGCCTGGGGCCTGGAGGAGAGCCACTTCCTGTGGATCAACGACGCGGACAGCCCGCATCGCATGGGTGAGGCGATGAGCCGCGGCGTGGCCGACTTCACCCAACGCGCCCAGGAGTTCAACACCGCCTGGTCCGGCTGGGGCTGGGACGTCAAGATGGCCGACTTCGCCAACACCGGCAACCTCGACGTCGTCCAGACCACGGGCTTCGTCAAGGGCGACATCGACCGCTGGCCCTGGCTCCAGGAGCTGGCGATGTCCAACGACATGCTGGTGTCCAACCCGGCCATGTGGCCCAACATGCAGCCCGGCGACGACATCTCCGGCCACGAGGCGCCCGCGTTCTTCGCCCGGGGCCGCCACCACGACACCTTCGTCAACATCACCGGCGAGGTGGGCCTGGGCGTGCACCACCCCAGCCGCGGCATCGCCATCGGCGACACCAACCGCACCGGCGCGCTCGACCTCGCCATCGCCCGGCAGTGGGGTCCGCCCTCGTTCTACGCCAACGAGGCGCCCGACCGCGGCGGTTACCTGACGCTGCACCTGTACCGGCCGGTGGAGGGCCCCGAGACGGGCCTGTCCGGTCCGGGCACGCCGGTCTACGGCGCCACCGTCGAGGTCTCCACGCCCGACGGCCGCAAGCAGGTCTCCCAGCTCGACGGCGGCAGTGGCCACGGCGGCAAGCGCAGCTTCGACGTCCACTTCGGCTTCGGCGACTACACCGGGCCGGTGACCGCGAAGCTCTGCTGGCGCGACCTCGACGGCGCCCTGCACGAGCAGACCACGCAGCTCGACCAGGGTGACCGCACCCTCGTCCTGACCGACACCGCACAGGAGGTTCCGGGCCGATGAGCGTCACCGCCAACACCGACCGGGCGGGGGCGGGCGCACCGCCCCCCGCCTCGCCGACGATCCCCGCGCCGAAGAAGCCCAAGCTGGACCCCCGCTACGTCGCGCTGCGCAACTTCGCCATCTCCATCAGCGTCTTCAACACCTTCGGCTACACCCTGCTCGGGTTCGAGCAGCCGTGGCTGTGGCCCTTCGTCGCCGTGCTCACCGGCTACCTCACCGAGCTCGCCCTGGAGGTGGTCAGCGCCTGGGCCCACGGGCGGGCACCCCGGTTCCTCGGCAACGGCGCCCGCGGCGTCTACGAGTTCCTGCTGCCCGCGCACATCACCGCGCTCGCGGTGAACATGCTGCTCTACGCCAACAACCAGCTGTGGCCGGTGCTGTTCGGCGTGTTCTGCGGCGTGGCGGCCAAGCACGTCCTCCAGGCCCCGATCGCGGGCCGGATGCGGCACTACATGAACCCGTCGAACTTCGGCATCACCATGGCGCTGCTGTTCTTCGGCTCGTGGATCAGCATCGCGCCGCCCTACGAGTTCACCGAGGAGGCCAACTACTTCTGGCGCGTGATGATCCCCATCATCATCGCGACCGCGGGCACCGTGATCAACGGCATGCTCACCAAGCGGGTCGCGCTGATCGTGGGCTGGATGGGCGGCTTCGCCATCCAGGCGTTCATCCGGCACTGGATCTGGGACGTGTCGCTGTACAACGCGCTGGGCGTGATGACCGGCGTCGCGTTCGTCCTGTTCACCAACTACATGATCACCGATCCGGGCACGACGCCGACCAAACCGCTCAACCAGTTCATGTTCGGCAGCGGCGTGGCGTTCGTCTACGGCACCCTCATGGTCTTCAACGTCGTCTACACCCTGTTCTTCGCCACCGCGATCGTGTGCCTCATCCGCGGCCTGGGCTGGTGGGTGGCGCACCTGCGCGGCAAGTCCCGGCAGGTGCGGGAACCGGCCGGCGCGGGGGTGGGCGCCGGCCCGGCCCGGCCCACCGGGCACGGGCACAGCGGCAGCGGGGTGGTCCGGGTATGAGCGCCCGGACCAGGGCGGCGGACCGGCCCGGCGCGACCGACCTGCCCGACGCCGAGGTGCTGCTGGTCGACGCGCCCGACCACGGGTCGCTCCGCCCGGCGCTGACCGGGCCGGCCGAGCTGCTCGCCGGCGCCGGCCGCGCCCGCCTGGCCGACCTGGCCGGCTCGCTCGCCGCCGAGCTGTCCGGCCACCCGGTCCGCGCGGCCGTCGTCGCCGCCACGGCGGCGGAGGCCCGTGCCCGGCTCCGCCGGCTCGCCGAGCTGGTCGACGCGGGGGAGACCGACGCGTTCCGGCCGGAGGAGGGGCTGTTCCTCGGCCGGCGCGCCACGCCGCCGCGCATCGCCCTGCTGTTCCCGGCGCGGGGCCCGCGCGGCGGGTCCGCGGGCGCGGTCGGCCGCTTCCCGGCGGCGGCCGACGTGCTGCGCGCCGCCGGCGGGCGGGACGGCCAGGCCCGCGTGGTGGCCACCTCGCTGGCGACCGCGCGGGCGCTGGAGTCCCTGGGCGTGCGGGCGGAGGTGGCGGTCGGGCACAGCCTGGGCGAGTTCACCGCGTTCGCGTGGGCCGGCGCGGTGGACGACGAGCGGGTGCTCGCGCTGGCCGCGGCCCGCGACCGGGCGATGGACGACGCGGGCGACGGCGCGGGCGGCATGGCCGTCCTGCTCACCGGGGCCGAGCGGGCGACCGCCCTGGCCCGCGGTGAGCGGGACGTGGTGGTCGCGGGCTTCCACAGCCCGCACCAGGTCGTGCTGTCCGGCCCCGCCGACGCCCTGGACCGGGTGTGCGCCGCCGCGCTGGACGACGGCGTGCCGGCGTTCCGGCTGAACGCGCCGCACGCCTTCCACACGCCGCGCGTGCGGGCCGCCGCCGACGCCATGGCCGAGGTGCTGGCCGGCGTCGCGTTCGCACCGGTGACCCGGGAGGTCGTCTCCACCGTGACCGCCCGCCCCGTGGGGGGCGCCGCCGACGTGCGCGGCCTGCTGCGGGACCAGGTCCTCGCGCCGGTCCGGTTCCACCAGGCCGCCGCCCGCGCGATCGCCGGCGCGGACCTGGTGCTCGAAGCGGGCCCGGGGCGCGCGCTCACCGACCTGGTCGCCGAGATCGACCCCGCGGCCAGGGCGCTGGCCACCGAGACCGACGGCCCGTCGTCGGTCCCGCTGCTCACCGCCGTCGCCGCCGCGTTCGCGCTCGGCGCGCCCGTCGACGGCGCGGCCCTGTTCGCGGGCCGGGTGTGGAGCCGGGTGCGGACCCGGCTGCCGCGTGCCGACGACGGGCTGGAGCGCGTGGTCGAGAGCTGCTGCCGACCGGCGGTGCGCCCGAGCGCCGCCGGGTGACCCGAGGAGGGCATCGTGACCGAGAACGGTTCCGCGCCGCGCGGCGAGACCCCCGTGGCGACCCGGCACGCACCGGGCCTGCGGGAGGTGATGCGCGAGTTCGCCACCGGGATCACCGTGCTGACCACCGGCGGCGAGTTCGCCCACGGCATGACGGCGAACGCCTTCAGCTCGGTGTCGCTGGACCCGCCGCTGGTGATGTGCTGCGTGGCGCGCACCGCCGTCATGCACTCGGCGATCACCGGGGCCGGGCACTTCGCGGTGTCCATCCTCGGCGCCGACCAGGAGTCGACGGCCCGGTACTTCGCCGACCGGCGGCGCCCGCGGGGCCCCGGCCAGTTCACCGGCGTCGACTGGCGGCCCGGCCCGCACACCGGCGCCCCGCTGCTGGGTGGCGCGTCGGCGTGGCTGGAGTGCCGGCTCACCCACGCCCACGAGGGCGGCGACCACACCATCTTCGTCGGCGAGGTGCTGGCCGCCGGCGCCGCGCCCGGCGCGGGGCCGCTGCTGTTCTTCGGCGGCGGCTACCGCCGGGTGGCCCCGGTCACGGGAGGTGCGCGCGCATGACGACCGGAGCGGCCGACGGGGTGGTGGCGCGATGACGGGGCGGACCGCCGGCGCGGGCCGGGGCGGTGCCGAGGTGGACTTCGTGCCGGTGGAGGTGCCCCGCCCGGCCAACGGCAACGGCGGGGCCAACGGCAACGGCGGGGCGACCGCGGCCGGCGCCGCCTCGCCGCGCACGATGGACTCGGTGCGCGAGGAGCACGCCAGGCTGCGCGCGGGCATCGTGGCCGGCCGGCCGGAGGGCGTGCGCCGCCAGCACGCCCTGGGCAAGCGCACCGCCCGCGAACGCCTGGACCTGCTGCTCGACGAGGGCTCGTTCGTGGAGGTCGACCTGTACCGGCGCCACCTGGGCACCGGCATGCGCCTGTCGGGCCGGCCGCACACCGACGGCGTGGTCGCGGGCAGCGGCACGGTCGACGGCCGCCGGGTGTTCGTCTACGCCCAGGACTTCACCGTCTTCGGCGGCTCGCTCGGCGAGGCGCACGCGGCCAAGATCCACAAGGTGATGGACCTGGCCCTCGCCACCGGGTCCCCGATCATCTCCCTCAACGACAGCGGCGGCGCCCGCATCCAGGAGGGGGTGATGTCCCTGCACGGCTACGGGGGCATCTTCCGCCGCATCGTCGCCGCCTCGGGCGTCGTGCCGCAGATCAGCGTCGTGCTCGGCCCCTGCGCGGGCGGCGCGGCCTACTCGCCGGCGCTGGCCGACTTCACCTTCATGGTCCGCGGCACCGCGCAGATGTACCTGACCGGGCCGGACGTGGTGCAGGCGGTCAACGGCGAGCGGGTGACCCACGACGAGCTGGGCGGGGCGGCCGTGCACGGCGAGCGGTCCGGCGTGGCCGCGTTCGTCTGCGACGACGAGGAGAGCTGCCTGGAGGAGGTCCGGTTCCTGCTGTCGCTGCTGCCCTCCAACAACCTCGACCGCGCGCCGTCCACCGGGCCGTGCGGCGCGACCGAGGACCTGCGGGCGGAACTGGCCCGCATCGTCCCGGTGGAGCCGAACCGGCCCTACGACGTGCGGCTGCTGGTCGAGGAGCTGCTCGACGACGGCGAGTTCCTGGAGGTGCACCGGGACTGGGCGCGCAACGTCGTGTGCGCGTTCGGGCGGGTCGACGGCGAGACGGTCGGCGTGGTCGGCAACCAGCCGAGCGTGCTGGCCGGGGTGCTGGACATCCCGGCGGCGGAGAAGGCCGCCCGGTTCGTGCGCTTCTGCGACGCCTTCGGCATCCCCCTGGTGACCCTGGTGGACGTGCCGGGGTTCCTGCCGGGCACCGGGCAGGAGTACGGCGGCATCGTCCGGCACGGCGCGAAGCTGCTCTACGCCTACTGTGAGGCCACGGTACCGCGCGTGCAGGTGATCGTGCGCAAGGCGTACGGCGGCGCGTACATCGTGATGGACTCGCGCTCCATCGGCACGGACCTGTCGTTCGCCTGGCCCACCAACGAGGTGGCCGTGATGGGCGCCGACGGCGCGGTGAACGTGCTGTTCCGCCGGGAGCTGGCGGCGGCGGCCGACCCGGTCGCGCTGCGGGCCGAGCTGGTGGCGGAGTACGCCGAGGCGCTGATGCACCCGCAGTACGCCGCCGAGCGCGGCCTGGTGGACGACGTGATCGACCCCGCGGAGACGCGGGCGGTGGTGGCCCGGGGGCTGGCGGTGCTGCGCGACAAGCGCGGCGAGCCGCCCCGGCGCAAGCACGGCAACATCCCGCTCTGACGCGGGACCCGGGCCCCGGCGCGATCAGCGCCGGGGCCCGACCGCTTCCGGGGTGCTGGTGACCTCGCGGCGCACGCGCCGGTTCGCCGCGACCGTGGACCGCGCCATCGCCTCCGCGGTGTCGCCGACCCCGATGACGAGGCTGCCGAGCAGGTTCTCGTAGCAGCGGTCGGCACCCACCGGGTCGACCAGGTAGCCGCCCAGCTCCAGGTTCACCAGGCCGTGCGTGGCGATCCACATCTGGTGGGCCACCAGCAGCGGGTCGGCCTGCCGGAACCGCCCGGCCTCCACGCAGCGGGTGACGCACCCGACGACGTCCACGAGGGTGTAGCGGCCGTACTGGCGGTCGTCCTCGGTGAGCGAGAAGCCGGCCAGCGACTGGCCGCCGAACATCACCGCGTAGAGGTGGGAGTTCGCCTTCGCGTTGTGCCGGTAGGCGTGGCCGAACACGAGCATGTCCGCCACCGGGTCGTCGGTGCGCCGCACGCGCGCGAACTGGCGCTCCAGGCGCGCGAACCCCTCGTGGACCATCTCCCGGACCAGACCGCTCATCCCGCCGAAGTAGGTGTAGACGGCCATGGTCGAGGTGCCGGCCTCGGCGGCGATCTTGCGCGTGGACAGCGCCTCGGCGCCGTGCTCGGCCAGCAGCCGCGCCGCGATGTCCACCAGGGCGGTGCGGATCTCGGGGTCGAGCTTGCGCGGGCTCACCTTGACAGTGTTGCACAACGCCGTTATCGTTTACCTAACGGTGTTATGCTACAGGGCGGGAATCTGGAGGTGACCCCGATGGGTCCCCTGGTCCGGCAACCGGTGGTCGTCCCCTCCCTCCCGGCGGTGCCGCTCCGGGTCGACGGCACGCTGCCCGAGGGTCTGGACGGCCTGTTCCTGCGGGCCGACCCGCACCCGGCGCGCGCGCCCCGGCAGGACGTCCCCGACGTCCTGCCGGGACCGTCCCTGGTGTCCGGTGCGCGCCTGGAGGGCGGCGCGGCCCACGCCTACCGCGCCACCGCCGAACGCGGCCCCACGGGGCTCCTGGGGCCCGTTCCGGCCCTCGCGCCCGCGTGGCACCGGGACCAGGGGCCCGACGGCCGCGGTCCGGTCACCCTGGCCCGCCCCGTCGCCGACGAGGACGGCCGGTGGCACACCGTCGCCACCTACCCCGGGCTCGGGTACGCCGAGCACCTCGTGGCCGACGGGCGCGGCGCGGTGCTGGAGGCCAGGCCGTTCCCGCTGACCGGGGCGCCCCTGGTGGCCACCGTGGCCCTCACCGGCTCCCACGTGGTGTTCTTCGACGGCCCCGTGGCGCACAGCCGCGCGACGGCCCTGGTGGGGGAGCGGTTCCCGTGCACCTGGCGGCCGGGCGGACCCGCGCGGCTCGGCCTGCTCGACCGCACGGGCGAGCCCTCGGTGCGGTGGTTCCCGGTCGAACCCGGGCACGTCCACGACATCGCGGGCGCCCACGAGGACGGGCGGCGCGTCGTCGTCGACGCCGTGCGACGCCCCCGGGCCTTCGACGGCGAGCGGTCGGCCGCACGGCCCGCCGCGCTGCGCCGGTGGGTGGTCGACCCGGTCGCCGGCGAGGTGGCCGAGCGCGACCTCGTCCCCGGCGTGGCGGCGGCCGCGGTCGACGGTCCCGTGCTGCACGGCACGCGGAACACCGCCTCCGGCGCGGAACTCGTCCGGTACGACACCGCCACCGGCCGCACCGGCGTGCGGTGGCTGGGCGGGGGCGCGACCGCCGGCCGGCCGCACGTGGACCGGGGCCGGCTGCTCGTCCCGGTGGAGCGGCCGGGGCGGCGGCGCGCCGAGCTGCTCGTGCTCGACGCCGCCGACCCCGCCGGCCCGCCCGCCGCCGTCGTGCACCTGCCGGCCGGAGCGCGCCCCGCCCGCCGCACCGCGTGGCTGCCCGCGCCGCCGCGGGGCTGACCGCCTGCACCGGCGGGGTGGCGCGGCGCGCTGCCGTACGGGCGTACCGGTTCCGCGCGGAGCAGGACAACCGTCTTGCATCGTGCGGTGCTGTCCCGCGCGCGATCACACCGGACCGTTGTCCTGCTAACGTCGTCAAGAGGTAATTGACGAAATCCGCGCGATCGGCGCGGACGACGACCGGCGAATCGCGGCGCGACGCGGAGTAATGCGGACGCCGCCCGGGTGGACGGGCACCGGGTCCATTCGGGCGGTGCTCCCGTGCGCCTCGCGCACGGCCGCGAACCGGGACAAGAGCTGGGGTTTCCGGGGTGGGAGTGATTTTTCCGGGAGTTCGTCCGCCGGTGGCCACTCGAACAGCGCAATGGGAGGCACTGCTGTGCAGGACGCGGTAGAGCGCGCGATCGACACGATGTGGAACCGATACCACGAGCCGCTGTCGCTGGCCGACATGGCGGACACCGCGATATTGAGCAAGTTCTACTTCTCCCGGGTCTTCCGGGCCATGACCGGCACCTCACCGGGTCGCTTCCTCACCGCGATCCGGCTCAGCAAGGCCAAGGAACTGCTGCTGGAGACCTCGGCGAGCGTCACCGAGATCTCCTACCTGGTGGGGTACAACAGCCTGGGCACCTTCACCAGCCGGTTCACCCGCAGCGTGGGCGTCTCGCCGGCCCGCTACCGCGCCCTGTCCGGCGCGGGCGTGCTGTCGCTGTCGTCGTTCCCCGGGCCCGCGCGCGGCCCGCAGGGCGGCGCGGTGTGCGGCTGGGTCGGCGTGCCCGACGCGGGCACGCCGGTGCGCGTGTACGTGGGCGCGTTCCGGGACCCGATCGCCCAGGGCGTCCCGAGCGCGTGCGACATCCGCGACGGCTCGGGCCCCTACCAGCTCAACGGCGTGCCCGAGGGCGAGTGGTTCATCCGGGTCGCCGTGGTGGCGGTCAACGCCCTGGACCCGCGCCCGTGGAAGCGCCGGCCGCTGTTCGTCGGCGACGCCGAACCGGTCCTGGTGCAGGCCGGGCAGTCGGTCGAGGTGGACGTCGAGACCAGGCTGCTGCGCCTGCTGGACCTGCCGATCCTGCTGGCGCTGCCCGAACTGGACAGCCGCACCACGCCCGTGGCCGACCGGGTCGGGTGACCGGCGCCGGGAAGCCCGACGTGGACGAGGGGCCCGCTCGTGGAGCGGGCCCCTCGTCCACACCGGCCGGTCAGCTCGTCCGCGCCCAGCCGCCGATCCGCCGCGCCGCCGCCAGGCTCGCCCACGCCGTCACGTCGATCAGCGCCCGGTCGGTCGGCGAGACCGCGCGGAAGGCGTCGACCACGCCCTGGTCGACCTGGTAGGACGCCAGCGCCGTGAGCAGGGCCAGCCGGCCGGTCGCCCGGTGCCCGGGGGACAGCCCGGCCACCGCGTCCTCCACCCACGCCCGGCTCACGCCCACCGGCCGCCCGTCCCACCGCGACAGGTGCGCCGACACCAGCTCGCGCACCTCCTCCGGCGCCGAGCGGCGGCCCGCCAGCTCCACCGCGGCCACGCCCCGGGCGAACGCGCCCGCGATGGCCGGGTGACCCCGCGCCCAGCCCAGGTCCCCGGGCAGCGGCGCGTCGGGCAGCAGGTCCAGCGACGCGCCCGGCCGCGGGGCGCGCCGCTCGGCCGACTTGATCAGGTGCACCAGCACCCGCCGCACGACCACCATCGACGCCGCGGGCGCGCCCGGCGGCAGCGGCAGCTCGCCCAGGAACAGGTTCACCATCCGGTTGAGGTAGTGCAGGACCACCGCCGTGCCCACGATCTCCGGCGCCTGGTCGGCCGGGAACGGCACGGGGTGGGCGGCGGCCGTGTCGGGGCTCGCGCCGGCCCTGGCCCAGTCCGCCGCCGCCCGGGCCGCCGGGTCCCGGTCGGCGCCGTCGCGCCCGCCCACCAGGTCGTTGAGCATCGAGGAGTGCATGGTGACGCAGAACGGGCACTCGTTGCCCTCGGAGACCGCCGTGGACACGGCCTCCTTCACCGCGCGCGGCACCGTCCCGGGCACCAGCAGCGTCTCCCGCAGCATCACCCAGGCCGCGGCCAGCACGTCCGGCGCGGGCGAGTGCAGCGCCACGGGCGGCGCGAGCACGCCGAAATCGCGCTCCAGCTCCCGGTAGACCCGGGCCACGTCACCACCCGCCGCGCCGAACCGCACCGGCCGGACCCGCCGGACCTGGACGGTGGACAGCCCGCGCAGACCGACCTGAACCAGGGTTGCTCGCATCGGAACCGGTTCCTCCCACGCCTTCCCACCCGACCGGCGCGCCTCACGCGACCGACCGCACCGTCATCGGCAGCCCGCCGCGCACGCGCAGCGTCAACATCGGCTCGGCCCGCACCCGGTAGCCCGGCACGGTGGACAGCCGCAGTTCGCGCACCACCGCGGCGGTCACGATCGTCGCCTCCAACATGCCCAGCGCGCTGCCGATGCACACCCGGGGCCCCGCGCCGAACGGGATGTAGGCGTAGCGCGGCCTGCCCTCCGCCCGGCCCGGTTCGAACCGGTCGGGGTCGAACCGGTCCGGCTCCTCCCAGAACGCGGGGTGCCGGTGCAGGGTGTACGGGCAGAGCACCACGTCGGCGCCCGCGGGCACGGGGTGGCCGCCGATCTCGTCGGCCTCCCGGGACAGCCGCGGCAGCAGCCACACCGGCGGGTACAGCCGCATGACCTCCTGGATCACCGCGGTGGTGTACCGCAACCGGTGCACGTCCGCGACGGTGGGCAGCCGGTCGCCCAGCACCTCCAGCACCTCCGCGCGCACCCGCTCCCACACCTCGGGGTGCCGGTCGAGCAGGTGGAAGGTCCAGCTCAGGGTGCTGGCCGTGGTCTCGTGCCCGGCCAGCAGCAGGGTCACCATCTCGTCGCGCATCCGCAGCCGGCCCGTCCGCGCGTCGGGCTCCCGGCGCACGGCCTCGACGAGCCGGGACAGCACGTCGTCGCCCTCGGGGGTCGGGTGCGCGGCCCGCTCGGCGGCCAGCCGGGCGACGATGCGGTCCAGGTCGGCGCGGGCCCGGCGGAACCGGCGCTGCCGGGGCAGCGGCAGCCACGTGGGCACCGCGCTCAGCGACATCATCTCGAACATCGCCTGGTCCTGGACCGCCTCGAACGACTCGCCGATCGAGTCGAACGCCCCCAGGTCCGCGTCGAGCAGGGTGCGCCCGAGCACGCCGAGGGTCAGGCCGGTCATCTCCGCGCTGATGTCGACCGGACCGCCGCCCTGCCGCCGCCGCAGCCGCGCCACCAACCCGGCCGCCTCCTGCGCGATCACCTCGGCCTTGCCGTTGACGCGCTTGGCCTGGAACACCGGCTGGATGGTCCTGCGCTGCGCCTTCCACACCTCGCCCTCGCTGGTGAGCAGGCCGTCGCCGAGCGCGCGGCGGGCGTGCACCAGGCCGATGCCCTTGGTGTAGTTGGCGGCGTTGTCGGTCAGCACGTGCTTGACGTGGTCGGGGTGGTTGAAGAAGTACAGCGACCTGGGGCCCAGCCGCAGCCGCACCGCGTCGCCGTACCGGCGCGACACCGAGGTCATCACCGACAGGCGGTCGCGGGCCATGCGCAGCAGCAGGCCCGGTGTCGCGCCGCGCGGCGGACCGGGCAGCGCCGACGGGGCGCCGGGTTCCGCGGTGGCGGTCACGGCGACACCTCGGCGCCGGTGACGAAGGCCGCGGTGATGCGCCTGCGCCACACCTCGTAGGAGGGCACGCCGGGCTCGTCGGGCACCTCGGCGGCGGTCGCGGGCCGCGTGCGGTCGCACAGCTCCCGGGCCTCCTCCGGCGACATCCCGCAGAACACCCGGGTGGCCAGGGCGGTGTGCTCGTCGGCCAGCCCCGCCTCCAGCCGCGCCGTGGCGGCGAACGCGCTGCCCTGCGCGACGTGCGGCAGGTGCTCGCCCACGCGGTCGCGGAACGCCCGCAGCTCGCCCTCGTCCGCGGCCCCCGCGTAGGTCGCGGCCAGGCCCGCGCCGCTGTAGAGGTCGGGGCGGCGCTCCGCGGCGAAGGCGTCGACCAGGTCCGCCACGACGGCCTGGTCCGCGCCGCCGACGAACCACATCGCCCGGCCGACGCCCTGGTCGATCGCGTGGTCGGCGTACCAGGCGTGGTCGCCGCCGGGCCAGGGGAAGGCCGGTTCGCGGTACTGCTCCCGGACGTACTTCTCGGTGCGGAAGTACGCCTGGTGGAAGCCGTAGCCGTCCAGCGCGAGCCACCGCAGCAGCGGATCGCCCAGCTCCAACCGCGACCAGCGGAACCGGGGCACCCGGGCCATCGCCCAGCCGACGCCGACGTAGGCCATGTAGGAGTGCCGGGCGGCGGGCCCGGCCAGGAACCGCGTGGTCCACCCGCCCCGGCCGAGCGGGAGCCCGTCGCGCACCGCGAAGCCCATCGCCGCGCCCTCGTAGGCGAAACCGCGGAACCGGCGCGGCACCTGCTCCAGCCGCTCCTCGGGTTCCTCGGGCGTGCGTGCCTCGGCGGCGTACGCGTACCCCTCCAGGAATGAGCGGCCGACGGTTTCCAGGAGGTCGCGCGCCGCCGCGTCCTTCTCGTGGAAACCGCGTACTTCGAGTTTCGTGTTCGACACGCCGGGAGTCAGCACGCGTCGCCTGAGCGCCCGCCAAGGGCCGGCCATTTTCGCTCCCTTCGCCCTGCCGCGCGCGAACGCGGCACTGAGGACTCCCGGAAATCGTCCGGCGGGGTAGCGCAGGGTGCCTACTTCGAGCGTGCGAACCATTCGGCACACCACCGGCGACACCCGGTCGCGGGCATTCCCGGACCGGTGATCACGGCGGGCAAGTGGTGAGTAGCAGGATGCCGGGGCGGGTGCGACGCTCGGGCCGGAGGGGGACGCAGACTCTGCGCCCGAAGTGCCGACAAATCCCGAGGACACTCATGACGGCTCACTTTGACGACATCATCGTCGGTGCCGGATCGGCCGGCGCGGCGCTCGCGGTCCGGCTCAGCGAGGACCCCGCGCGGCGCGTGCTGCTGCTGGAGGGCGGTCCGGACCACGTCACGCCGGAGGAGATCCCGGAGGAGATCCGCTACGGCCGGACCATGTCGTTCACCGGCCAGGACTGGGCCTTCCGCGCGGAGGTGCACGACGGCCGCCGCATCCGCTACCCGCGCGGCCGGGCCACCGGCGGGTCCTCCGCGGTCGGCGCGACGGTCGGGCTGCGCGGCGTGCCTGCCGACTACGACGACTGGGCCGCGGCCGGGAACCCGGGCTGGTCCTACGCCGACGTGCTGCCCCACTTCCGCAGGCTGGAGCACGACCTGGACTTCGGCGAGGGCGAGTACCACGGCGGCGGCGGTCCCATGCCGATCCGGCGCTGGCGGCCGGAGGAGCTGGCGCCGGGGCAGACCGCGTTCGTGGAGTCGTGCCTGCGGGCGGGTTTTCCGGAGGTCAAGGACCACAACCACCCGGAGGCCACCGGGATCGGGTCGATCCCCTCGACCCGCCACGACGCGGTGCACCGCGCCACCACCGCCACGACCTACCTGAGCCTGGTCCGCGACCGGGCGAACCTGGAGATCCGCTCCGGCACGGTGGTCGACCGCGTGGTGTTCGAGGGCTCCCGGGCGGTCGGCGTGCTGGCGTCCACCGGCGGCGGCTCCCACGAGCTGGTGGCGGGCCGCCGGGTGGTGCTCGCCGCGGGCGCGGTCGCCTCGCCCGCGATCCTGCTGCGCTCGGGCGTCGGCCCGGCCGAGGACCTGCGCCGGCTCGGCGTCGACGTCCGCGCCGACCTGCCCGGCGTCGGCGCGAACCTGGTCGACCACCAGCGCACCGGCGCGTTCCTGGTGCCGCGGCCCGGTGCCGTGGACCGCACCCGGGCGTTCCTCCAGGAGATCCTGCGGACCACCTCGCCGGTCACCGGCGAGTTCAACGACCTCCAGTACTACATGGTCAACCACTTCGACCTGGGGCCCTTCCCGGAGCTCCAGATGCTCTCGGGCACCGACGAGATCCTCGGCGTGATGGTGGTGGCGCAGCGGCCCGGCTCGCGCGGCCGGGTCACGCTGCCCTCCACCGACCCCGCCGCCCGGCCGGTCATCGCGCTCAACTTCCTCGACGACGAGCGCGAGATGGACGTCCTGGTCGACGGCGTGCGCACCGCGTGGCAGCTGGCCCACCACCCGGACATCCTCGACCTGGGACAGGGGTTCGTGGTGCTGCGCGACGCCATGATCGACAAGGACGACATGGTCCGCCAGTACGTCAAGACGAGCCTGGAGAGCGCCTACCACCCGACCGGCACGGTCCGCATGGGCCCGGCGAGCGACCCCGACGCGGTCGTCGACCCGCGCGGCGCGGTGCACGGCTTGGAGGCCCTGCACGTCTGCGACGCCTCCGTCATGCCGAGCACGGTGCGCGCCAACACCAACCTGACCTCCATCATGATCGGCGAGCGGATGTCGGACTGGCTGCGCGAGGGCTGAACACCGCGTGACGACAGCGGCTCCGGACCACGTGGTCCGGAGCCGCTGTCGTCACGCGCGGGTCCTACGGCTGCGGGAAGAACCTGGTGACGAACGCCTCCCAGGCCCGGTCGCCGAAGATCGCCCGCTGCGGGCCCAGCAGCCGCACCGGGATGCCGATCCGGTAGCGGATGCGGGGGTTGGGCGCCGTGATGGCCTTCTCGATCACCTCGGCGACCTTGCCCGAGCGCACCGAGGTCCGCCCCCGGCCCCTGGGGTGGTCGACCTCGCGGTAGGCGCCGTGCCAGGCCACGAACCGCTCCCAGAAGTCGGCGTACAGGTCGCTGTCGGTGGCCAGGCCGAGGTCGCCGACGGTGGTGGGCACGAACGACCCCAGGATCGGCGAGGGCTCGATGATCACCACCTTGATGCCCCACGGCGCCACCTCCAGCCGCAGCGAGTCGCCGATGGCCTCCAGGGCGTGCTTGGTGGCCTGGTAGTAGCCGCGGCCGGGGGTGGCGAACAGGCCGAAGATCGACGACATCATCACGACGCGGCCCGACCGCTGCTCGCGCATCCCCGGCAGCACCAGTTGCGTCATCCGCGACAGGCCGAAGAAGTTCGTCTCGAACTGCCGCCGCACCTGCTCCAGCGGCGTCTCGCCGATGGTGCCGTTGAGGCTGTAGGCGGCGTTGTTGACCAGCACGCCGACCGAGCCGTGGTCCTCGGTGACCCGCTCCACCGCGGCCACCATCGACTCCTCGTCGGTGACGTCCACCCGCAGCGTGGTGATGCCCTCCTCGGCCAGGTCCTTCAACCCGTCGAGGTTGCGGCCGGTGGCGTACACCGGCCAACCGGCGCGGTGCAGGCGCAGCGCCGTGGCGCGGCCCGTGCCCGAGGACAGCCCACCGGAGGAGTTGACCCCGGTGATCAGGACCGCGCGCGACGGGCTCACCGGTCGTCCCCGGCCGGGACCTGCTGCGACGGGATCTCCCGCGGGAGCTCCTGCGGCGGCGCTGCCCGGGGCACCTCCTGCCGGGAGACCCGGCTCGCCGCCACGGACAGGCCCAGGCCCAGGCCGTCGACCATGCGGGTGATGAAGTTGAACATCGAGGAGGTGAAGAACGCCTCCAGCAGCTCCTCGGCGGTCCAGCCCGCCTCCAGGGCGTGCCGCCAGTCCTCGTCGGTGACCTTGTACGCCTCGCGGCTGAGCTTGGTCAGCAGGCGCAGCAGCACCTTCGTGCGCTCGTCCACCGGCAGGTCGTCGGCGGTCGTCGCGGACTCGACCGCCTTGGCGATCTCCTCCGGACCGCCGAACGCGCGGTAGAAGAAGTTGTGCGTGCCGACGCAGTACGGGCACTCGTTCACCTTCGACGTCCAGGCGGAGATCAGCTCGCGCGTCTGCCGCGGCAGCACACCCCCCAGGTACATGCCCTTGTAGCCGGCCACGACGGCTTCGAGCAGGTCCGGCCGGGTGGACGTGAGGCGGAACATGTCCGGCACGAACGGCAGGTTGGTCGCCTGCTTGATCTCCTCGTACAGCTCGGCGAGGCGGCCCTCGGCCTGGTCCTCGGCGATCAGCGGCACCCGGACGTGGGTGGTTGCGTCCATGCTCGACTCACCTTTCAGCAGTGGATTCGGCGGCACGTGGGGTGTTGCGCCGGCGCAGGACCGGCATCGCCTCCGCCTGGAAGTCGACGTCGGAGTCGAAACCCTTGATCATCCCCTCGATGACCAGCAGCGACAGCAGGGGGAAGGCGAACTCGGGCGCCGGGAACAGGCCGAACCGGCGCTGGAGGTCGAACAGCCGCCCGGCGAAGCGGGCCAGGTCGAACTCGCCGGACTTCGCCCCGGAGGTCTCGGCGACCAGCTCGCGCAGGCCGGTGCGGAACCCCTCCAGGTCGCTGTCCTCGGCGACCTGGGCGGCGCTGTCGATGACGATCTGCCCGCACATCCAACCGTCGCCCAGCGCCATGTTGATGAAGAAGTCCGCGAACGACCGGCGCACCGCGTCGGGCAGGCGGATGACGAAGCCCGCGTCCAGCACCACCAGGTGCGCGCGGCGGTCGAAGTAGAGGTTGCCGGGGTGCAGGTCGCAGTGGACCACGCCGTCGACGAACAGCATCTCGTAGATGGCGGCCAGCACCGCCCGCACCACCGCGCGGCGCGTGTCGGCGTCGAGGTCGCCGGGTGCGAAGCGGGTCAGGTCCGGGACGTACTCCATGACCACGGTCTCGTCGGTGCACAGCTCGGGCAGCGGCGCCGGGACGCGGACGTTGCCGAACCCCGACAGGTTGGCGCGCAGCGAGGCCAGCGCCCCGGCCTCCGCCCGGAAGTCCAGCTGTCGCAGGATCGCGCCGCCGACCTGGTCGTGCATGAGCTTGAACGGCATCCGGCGCAGCCGGGGCACCAGGCCCAGCGCGGTCATGGCGGCGGCGGTCAGCGTGAAGTCCCGCCACATGACGCCCGCGACCCCGGGGCGGCGCACCTTGACCGCGACGTGCCTGCCGTCCAGGGTGACCGCCTCGTGGACGGTGGCGATGCTGCCGCAGGCCACCGGTTCCCAGCGGAACTCCCGGAACGGCCACGGCCGGTCCCGGTAGGCGCGCCGCACGGCCCGCGCGACGCGGCGGCGGCGCGGTGGCCTGGCCGAGTCGGTGAGCCGGGCCAGGGGCGTGGTCACCGCGTCGGGCAGCAGGTCGCGCCGCGTGCTCAGCAGCTGGCCGATCTTGATGTAGGAGGGGCCGAGGCGGGTCAGCACGCGGACCCACCGCTCGCCGTCGCGCAGGCCCCGCCCGGCGGCGTCGCCGCGCAGCCGGGCGGTGGCGGTCGAGGCGGCGACGGCCAGGGCGTGTGCCAGCACGACCGCGCCCACCCACGACCCGCGCAGCACGAGGCCGGGCAGCCGGAGCAGGCGACCGGTGATCGTCATCGGGATCGCCCCCTTGTGGTCGAGGTGGCCGGGGCGGCGTGGCGCCACCGGTTCGATCGTCCTGATCCGGACGGCGGGCCCACTACTCCTCCCGTGCTCGCGCGGGCGGCGGGGAGGGGCGGGACCGATCGGCCGCGGGCGTCGGGCGCCGGGGCGGGAATCGCGTCCTCCGCGGGACTTCGCATAAAGCATTACACCGTTAGGTCTCGCGTTCCACTTCTCGCGGATTGCCGATGCCGGGAGCGGGGGCGGCGCGCGTAAGAGGGCAATGTCGGAGATGCGCCGCCGGGACCGGGACCGGGACGCTGGACGGCGTCGGCGATCCGAGCCGATCCGGCACGACCGACCCGACCCGACCCGAGCCGAGCCGATCGGGTCGGGTCGGGTCGGGTCCGAGACGATCCCGAGGAGCCCGGCGCCCCGGGCGGGAAGGCGGAGCGGTGGGGCACTCACCCGGACCCGGCACACCGGCCGCGAGCCGCGTCACGCCCGAGCGGTGGGCGGCGGCCCGCGCCGCCGTCCGCGAGGCGGGGGAGCGGTTCGCCGACCTGGTCGCCTCCGCGCCCGACCCCGCGGCCAGGGCCACGGCGGACTGGACGGTGGCCGACACCGCGGCGCACGTGACCGGCATCGCGTGGAACAACACCGCCGTCGTCGCCGACGGCGCGAAGCCCTTCCCCATCCCCGAGGTGCGCCCGCGCATGGCGGGCGCGACGCTCGACACGCTCGCCACCGACGTCAACCCCGTGCAGCTCGCGAGCTTCACCGAGCGCGCCCCGGCGCGGCTGGCCGACCTGCTGCGCGCCTCGGTCGCGGAGATGCTCGACACCACCGCCGACGCCGACCCCGAGCGCGTGCACGGCTGGCTCGGCGGTTCCCGGCTCTCGCTGGCCGGGGTGTTCGCGCACATGGCCAACGAGCTGCTGGTGCACGGCCACGACATCGCCCGCGCGTCCCGGCGACCCTGGCACGTCCCGGACGAGCAGGCCGCGCTGTTCGTCGACCTGTTCCTGGTCGACCTCACCCGGCACGGCTACGGCCGGCTGCTGGACGACCGGCCCGTGCGGCCGGACCGGATCGCGGTGCGGTTCCACTCCAACCACACCGCCCCGCTGGTGATGGTGCTGGAGGACGGCGTCGCCAGGGTGGAGGAGCCCGGCGCGGACGTCGACGTGCACCTGCGGTTCCGGCCCTCGGTGCTGAACCTGGTGCTGTTCCGGCGGGTGGGCCGCGCGCGGGCGGCGATGAGCGGGTCGCTGGTGGTGTGGGGCCGCCGCCCGTGGCTGCTGCCGGCCTTCCTGCGCAAGCTCCGGATGCCCTGAGCCCTGTCGGCGCCGCCCGCGCGGCACCGACAGGACCGGTCAGGCGCCCAGCGCCTCGGCGGCGAGCCGCGTGCCCTCGACGCGGGCGGCGATCTTGGCGAACGCGGTGTCGCGCGAGGTGGACATGTCGTCGGCGAACGGCGAGAAACCGCAGTCGTCGCAGGTGCCCAGCTGCTCCAGCGGGATGAACCGCGCCGCCTCCAGCACGCGGTCGCGCACCTCCTCGGCCGTTTCGACGCGGGGGTCGATCGGGTCGACGACGCCGACGAACACCCGCGCGCCGGCGGGCAGGTGGTCCCGGATCACGGCCAGCACCCGCCCGCGGTCGGGCTCGCTCGCGAGCTGCACGTAGAACCGGCCCGCCGGCAACGCGAACAGCGTCGGCAGCAGCTCCGCGTAGTCGACGTCCGCGCTGTGCGTGGAGTCCTGGTCGCCGCCGGGGCAGGTGTGCACGCCGATCCGGGCGCGCTCCTCGGCGGAGAACCGCTCCAGCACGGTGGTGATCAGCGCGGTGAAGTCGCGCAGCAGGCCGCCGGACGGGTCGAGCTTGAGCGACAGCCTGCCCTCGGTGAAGTCGAGCTGCACCGAGTCGGCGCCGGCCTCCAGGCACTGCCGGATGTCGGCCTCGGCCTCGTCCGCCAGGTCCGCCAGGAACCTCTCGCGCGGGTAGCCGTCGATGCCGTCGGGCGGGTAGAGCAGGCTCAGCGCCGAGGGCGCGATGACGGCCTGCTTGACCGGCAGGTCGGTGAGCCGCCGGGCGGCGCGGAGCTGGTCGACCGCGTGCGCGGCGTACCGGAACGGGCCGCTGGTCAGCACCGGGAGCTGCCGGGTGTGGCCGTCGGCGAACGGGACCACCGCGCCGCCGGGTGCCAGGTCCGGGATGCCCGCCACCGGGTAGGTGAGGAAGCTCGGCTTGTCCTGCTCACCGTCGGTGACCACCGGGGAACCGGTGGCGGCCATGCGGCTCACCGTGTCGGCCAGCGCCGCGTCGGTCAGCTCCCGCAGCGCGGCGTCGTCGATGCGGCCCTCCGCGTGGTCCTGGAAGCCCTGGATCAGCTCCGGCGGCCGGGGCACGCTGCCGATCGGCTCGGTGGGTATGGGCATGGGTGTCCCTTCGACGCGGGTCAGGACCAGGGCGCCGTCGGGTACCAGGGGATGATCTCCCGCCGTGCCAGCAGCCTGACGTCCCAGTACAGGAAGGTGAAGACGCCGGCGACGATCAGCGCGGCGGCCGTGAGCGCGGCGACCCTCGCCGGATCGGTCGAGAGCCACCGCTGCAAACGGCCGCCGGTGAGGTACGCCAGTGCGAGGAACACTAGCGCCATGATCACGATGTTGCCGATCGACTGAAGGGTGAACGCCGCTGCCCCGTACAGGGGATTCCGGCTTTCCGCCGCGTCACGGAACATCTGGCGGAATAACCCGAACGGGCGACCGATGAGGAATCCTCCAATGAGGACGCCCATGAACACCACGGGCGCGTTGGGGAACCGGCGGGCGATCCGCCGGAAGGGGTCGCGCACGTAGCCCAGCGCGGCCAGCCCCAGGTACACCATCACCAGGCCGATGACGCCGAACACCACCAGGGACTGGACGCTGCGGGCGTTGAGCACGCCGGGCTGGGCGGCGGCGGTGGAGAACTGCGGCATCCGCGTGCCCACCAGCCCGACCAGCACGCCGTACAGCGCCGACACAGGGATCATGCCGGCGGCCAGCCGGCCCAGGGGCTTGAGGGTGGTGCGCAACCGGGTCCAGCGCGAGGACGACGAGCCCAGCAGCGGGGCCACCGCGCCGAACGCGGCGATGTTGCACGCGGTGAAGGTGCCCGCCACGCCGGTGGCGAAGGCGAACGCGATGCCCGCCGCCACGCCCGCGATCGGCGTGTCCTTGGCGTCGTGGCCCAGCAGGGTGTTGGCCACGGCGTC
Source organism: Saccharothrix syringae (assembly GCF_009498035.1). Classification (NCBI taxonomy): domain Bacteria; kingdom Bacillati; phylum Actinomycetota; class Actinomycetes; order Pseudonocardiales; family Pseudonocardiaceae; genus Saccharothrix; species Saccharothrix syringae. Next base: position 6,556,416 of record NZ_CP034550.1, on the reverse strand, counting down.
GCCGATCGTGGCGTCGACGAACTCCGCCGACCAGACCACGGTGAGCAGGAAGCCGACGACGGAGCTGACGAGGAGCACGAGCCCGCGCCGGCGCGGGACGTGGCCGTTGGAGAACACCGACGTGCCGGCGTCGGCGGGCAGGGGCGGGGACTGGTCGGTTCCGGTGCGCGCCATCCGGTCTCCTCCGGGGGAGGGGTGGCCCGGGAACGGGCCGCGGGGTGCGTACAGCATCCCCGCGCGGCGGCCGGGGCGCTTCTCCCGGACTGCGCAGCCGGTGCGGGCTTCGGGAAACCGCACGCCGGCCGGTCATTCGCCGGCCCCGCGCGCCGCAAATATAAATCACGCTGTTATTCAAAAGCGCCGGTCGGCAGGGCACAACCGGAGAAGCAAAGCCGTCGGGGCATCGGTCACGATTGTCCTGCGCGCATTCTTGGAAGCGCCGTTCGTGCGTTCGGGTCGTTTCCGCGCAACGGCATTGTCCGGGTTGGATCGCAGATGGCCACGGAGACGGTGAAAGCATGAGCAGTGAGCGGATCGCAATCGTCGGCATCGGGCTGCGCTACCCCGATGCCGGTTCCACCGGGGAGCTCTGGGAGAACGTCCTGGCCGGTCGACGGGCCTTCCGCAGGTTGCCCGACGAGCGGATGAACCACGACGACTACTACTCCCCGGACCCGACCGCGCCGGACCGCTTCTACTCCGCGAAAGCGGCGGTGCTGCGCGATTTCGAGTTCGACCGGGTGCGCTACCGCGTCGCGGGCAGCACGTTCCGCTCGACGGACATGACGCACTGGCTGGCCCTTGACGTCGCCGCGCGGGCGCTGGCCGACGCGGGCTTCCCCGAGGGCGAGGGCCTGCCCCGGCGAACCACCGGCGTGCTGTTCGGCAACAGCCTGACCGGCGAGTTCTCCCGCGCCAACCTGATGCGGCTGCGCTGGCCGTACGTGCGGCGCACGGTCGCCGCCGCGCTGACCGCCAAGGGCTGGCCCGAGGACGAGACCGCGGGCTTCCTGCGCGACCTGGAGGTGCAGTACAAGGCGCCGTTCCCGCCCATCGACGAGGACACGCTGGCCGGCGGGCTGGCCAACACCATCGCCGGCCGCATCTGCAACCACTTCGACCTGCGCGGCGGCGGCTACACCGTGGACGGCGCCTGCTCCTCGTCGCTGCTGTCGGTCGCCACCGCGGCGAAGTCCCTCGTCGAGGGCGACCTGGACGTGGCCGTCGCGGGCGGCGTCGACCTGTCCATCGACCCCTTCGAGGTCATCGGCTTCGCCAAGACCGGCGCGCTGGCCCAGCGCGAGATGAAGGTCTACGACAAGGACTCCAACGGCTTCTGGCCCGGCGAGGGCGCGGGGGCGCTGGTGCTGCTGCGCGAGGAGGACGCGCTGGCCCGGGGGCTGCGCATCTACGCGACCATCGCCGGGTGGGGTGTGTCCTCGGACGGCAAGGGCGGCATCACCCGCCCGGAGGCCGAGGGCCACCGCCTGGCGCTGCACCGCGCCTACGGCCGCGCCGGGTACGGCGTGGAGACCGTGTCCTACTTCGAGGGCCACGGCACCGGCACCGCGCTGGGCGACGAGACCGAGATCGAGGCCCTGTCCTCCGCCCGCCGCGCCGCCGACCCGGCGGCCCGCCCGGCCGCGCTGAGCAGCGTCAAGGGCAACTTCGGGCACACCAAGGCCGCGGCCGGCGTGGCCGGGCTGATCAAGGCCGCGCTGGCGGTGCACCACCAGGTCATCCCGCCGGGCACCGGCCAGTACGAACCGCACCCGAAGCTGACCGCCGACGACGCCGTGATGTACGTGCCGCGCGAGGCCGAGCTGTGGCCGCGGGACCGCCCGGTGCGCGCCGGCGTGTCCGCGATGGGCTTCGGCGGCATCAACACCCACATCACCCTGGAGGCCGCACCGGACGCGTCCCGCCGCGACCGGCTCGACGCGCGCACCACCGCCCTGGTCTCGGGCCGCCAGGACGCCGAGGTGCTGCTGTTCGACGCGGTCGACCGCCCCTCGCTCAAGGCGCGGCTGGCCGAGGTCGCCGCGCTGCTGCCCAAGCTGTCCTTCGCCGAGCTGGGCGACCTGGCGGGCGCGCTGGCCGCGCGGCTCACCGGCGCGCCGCTGCGCGCCGCCGTGGTGGCCCGCGCCCCCGAGGAGGCCGAGCGCAAGGTGGCCCGGCTGATCGCCGCGGTCGACGAGGGCGCGAGCGCGTTCGACGTCGCCGACGGCGTGTTCCTGGACCACCGGCCGGACGCGCCCCGCGTGGCGTTCCTGTTCCCCGGCCAGGGTTCCGGGCGCGGCGCGGTCGGGGCCATCCGCCGCCGCTTCGCCGTCGCCGAGGAGGTCTTCCGCGACGCGGGCCTGCCCACCGGCGGCGATCAGGTCGCCACCGAGGTCGCGCAGCCGCGCATCGTCGCGGGCTCGCTGGCCGCGCTGCGGGTGCTGCGCGAGCTGGGCGTGGAGGCCGACACGGCCGCCGGCCACAGCCTCGGCGAGCTGACCGCCGTGCACTGGGGCGGCGCGCTCGACGCCGGCCGCGTGCTCCGGCTGGCCGTCGAGCGCGGGCACGTCATGGCGCACGCGAGTCGCGGCGGCGGCGCGATGGCCGGCCTGGCCACCGACCCGGACCGCGCCCGGGAGCTGGCCGCCGGCGAGGACGTCGTGGTCGCGGGCTACAACGGCCCCGCGCAGACCGTGCTGTCCGGTCCGGCCGAGGCCGTGGACCGGGTGTGCGCGGCGGCGCGCGCCGCGGGCGTGCACGCCACCCGCGTGGCCGTCTCCCACGCCTTCCACTCGCCGCTGGTCGCACCGGCCGCCGAGGCGATGGCCGAGCGGCTGGTCGACTTCGACTTCGGCCGGCTGATCCGGCCCGTGCACTCGTCGGTCACCGGCGACGTGCTGGCCGCCGACACCGACCTGCGCGAGCTGCTGCGCGACCAGATCACCCTGCCGGTCCGGTTCCACGAGGCCGCCGCCCGGGCCGCCGCGGGCGCCGACCTGGTGATCGAGGTCGGCCCCGGCCGCGTGCTGACCGGCCTGCTGGCCGACATCGCGCCCGGCAAGCCCGTGCTGGCCGTGGACACCGACAGCGCCTCCCTGACCCCCCTGCTGGCCGTCGTCGCCGGAGCCCACGTCCTGGGCGTGCCGATCCGCACCGACGCCCTGTTCGGCGACCGGGTCCTGCGCGACCTGCCGCTCGACGGCGCCATGACGTTCCTGGCCAGCCCCTGCGAGACCGCGCCCGCCCTCGATGCCGCGCTGCTCCCGACCGGGCAGACCGCGCCGGGGGGTCCCGCCGCGCCCGTCGAGGAGCCCCAGCCCTCGACGGGCGCGGCCACCGCGGAGTCCACCCTGGACCTGCTGCGGCGGCTGGCCGCGCAGCGCGTCGAGCTGCCGCTGGACGCGGTCACCGCGGCCACCCACCCGCTCGACGACCTGCACCTGAGCTCCATCACGGTCGGCCAGCTCGTCAACGAGGTGACCCGCAGCATGGGCCGCCCGGCGCTGGAGGCCGCGCCCAACTTCGCCACCGTGCGGCTGGGCGAGCTGGCCGACCTGATCGACGAGCTGGCCGCCACCGCGCACGAGGACGAGCGCGACACCGACGAGGTGCCCGGCGTGGCGCCGTGGGTGCGGCCGTTCCTGGTCCGGCACGTCGAACGCCCGCTCGCGCCCGTCACGCCCGTCACGCCGGGCAGCTGGTCGGTGCACGCCCCCGGGGGTCACCCGCTGGCCGAGCCGCTGCGGGCCGCGCTGCCCGGCGACGGCGTGCTGCTGCTCCTGCCGCCCGAGGGCGGTGACGCGCACGTCGGCCTGTTCCTGGCCGCGGCGCGCGACGCGCTGGCCTCCGGGCGGCGGTTCGCCGTCGTGCAGCACGAGCTGGGCGCCTCCGGCCTCGCCCGCACGCTGCACCTGGAGGCGCCGCACCTGCCGGTGACCGCGGTCGACCTCGCCCCCGAGCTGATCGGCCCGGACCACGACGCCGTGGCCCTGGTCGTCGCCGAGGTGGCCGCGACCACCGGGTTCTCCCAGGCCCGCTACGACCGCGACGGCACGCGCACCGTGCCGGTGCTCACCGCCGTGCCCGCCAAGCCCGGCGGGGGAGCGGCCGGGACGCCGCTGGAACCCGGCGACGTGCTGCTGGTCACCGGCGGCGGCAAGGGCATCACGGCCGAGTGCGCCCTCGCGATCGCCGCCGACTCGGGCGCGTCCCTGGCCCTGGTCGGCCGGGCCGACCCGGAGCAGGACGCCGAGCTGGCGGCCAACCTCGCCCGGATGACCGCCGCCGGCGTCACCCACCGCTACGAGCGCGCCGACGTGACCTCCGCCGAGCAGGTCGCCGCCGCGGTCGAGCGGTTCCGGGCCGAGCTGGGCGAGGTCACCGCCGTGCTGCACGGCGCGGGCCGCAACGAGCCCCGCGCGCTGACCGGCCTGACCGAGGAGGACTTCCACGCCACCCTCGCGCCGAAGATCGCGGGCCTGGAGGCGGTGCTGGCCGCGGTGGACGCCGACCGGGTCAAGCTGCTGATCACCTTCGGCAGCATCATCGGCCGCGCCGGGCTGCGCGGCGAGGCGCACTACGCCACGGCCAACGACTGGATGACCGAGCTGACCGCCCGGTTCGGGCGTGAGCACCCGGCGGCGCGCGTGCTGGCCCTGGAGTGGTCGGTCTGGTCCGGCGCCGGCATGGGCGAGCGGCTGGGCGTGGTGGAGGCGCTGATGCGCGACGGCATCACGCCGATCTCCACCGACGCGGGCATCGCCGTGCTGCGCGAGGTGCTGGCGGACCCGGAGGCGGGCCCGGTGCTCGTCGTGTCCGGCCGCGCCGCCGGGCTGCCCACGCTGGAGCAGGAGCGCGCCGAGCTGCCGCTGACCCGGTTCGTGGACCGCGTGGTGGTGCACTACCCGGGCGTGGAGCTGGTCACCGAGGCCGAGCTGTCCGACCGCAGCGACCCGTACCTCGGCGACCACCTGCTGGACGGCGACCTGCTGTTCCCGGCCGTCATCGGCATGGAGGCCATGACCCAGGTCGCCACCGCCCTCACCGGGCACGACGCGCCGCCGCTGCTGGAGGACGTGCGCTTCCTGCGGCCGGTGGTGGTGCGGCCCGGCGGCGCGCTGACCGTGCGGCTCGCGGCGCTGGCCCGCGACGCGGAGACGGTGGACGTGGTCATCCGCGCCGAGGACACCGGTTTCTCCGCCGACCACTTCCGGGCCCGGTTGCGGTTCCCGCGGCCGGAGATCCCCGGCGACCGCGTCGACGGCGCCGCCGCCCTGCCCCCGGTGCCGGTCGACCCGGTCACCGAGCTGTACGGCTCGGTGCTGTTCCAGGGCAAGCGGTTCCAGCGCCTCCAGGGCTACCGGCGCGCCTCGGCCCGGCACGCGGTGGCCGAGGTCGCCACCGCGCCCACCGCGTCGTGGTTCGCCCCGTTCCTGCCGCAGGACCGGCTGCTGGCCGACCCCGGCACGCGGGACGTGATGATGCACGCCATCCAGTGCTGCGTGCCCGACGCGACGCTGCTGCCGGAGAGCGTGGAGCGGCTCTACCCGGCCGCGCCCGTCGACCAGCTCGCCGAGTACGTGGTCCTGGACGCCCGCGAGCGCTCGCAGGACGGCGACAGCTACACCTACGACCTCGACGTGCGCGACCCGGAGGGCCGGCTCGTCGAGCGCTGGGAGGGCCTGGTGCTGAGGGCCGTCCGCAAGCGCGACGGCGGGGGGCCGTGGACGCCCACCATGCTCGGCTCCTACCTGGAGCGCTCCCTGGAGCGGGTCCTGGGCGGCAGCCGCGCGGTCGTCGTCGAACCCGACCCGACCGGCGCCGCGCCCGAGCGGCGCGCGCAGACGGCCCTGGCGCTGAGCCGGGCGCTGGACCGGCCGGTGGTGGTCCGCTACCGGCCCGACGGCCGGCCCGAGGTCGAGGGCGCCTCGGTGTCCGCCTCGCACGGCGCGGGCCTGACGTTCGCCGCGGTGGCCGGCGGCGGCGCGCTCGCCGTCGACGTGGAGACCGCCGCGCCGCGCGGCGCGGACGACTGGGCCGGGCTGCTGGGCGGCGACCTGCTCGCGGTGCGGGACCTGCTCGCCGGTGAGGCGGGCGAGTCCGCGGACGTGGCGGGCACCCGGGTGTGGGGCGCGCTGGAGTGCCTGCGCAAGACCGGGTCCACCACGCAGGCGCTGACCGTCGACCGGGTCCACCCGGACGGCTGGGCGGTGCTGTCGACCGGCGACGCGCGGGTCGCCACCTGGGTGACCACCGTGGACGGCCGGACCGAGCCGGTGGTGTTCGCCGTGCTCGTGGGGAAGGAGGACTGACGTGCCGGGCTACTACGAGATCCGCCACACCGTCGGGTTCGAGGAGACCAACCTCGTCGGCAACGTGTACTACGTGAACTACCTGCGCTGGCAGGGCCGGTGCCGCGAGATGTTCCTGAAGGAGAAGGCCCCGTCCGTGCTGGACGAGGTCCGCGACGACCTCAAGCTGTTCACCCTCAAGGTCGAGTGCGAGTTCGTCGCCGAGATCACCGCGTTCGACGAGCTGTCGGTGCGGATGCGGTTGGAGGAGCTGACCCAGACGCAGGTCCAGTTCAGCTTCGACTACGTCAAGGTCACCGGGGGCCAGGAGGTGCTGGTCGCCAAGGGCCGGCAGCGGATCGCGTGCATGCGCGGCCCGAACACCGACACGGTGCCGGCCCGGGTGCCCGAGGAGCTGCGCAGGGCGCTCGCGCCCTACGCCGAGGCCCCGGTGCCCGCCCGCGCCGGGTTGGGGTGATGACCGTGCCGGAACCCGCGTCCACGATGGAGCGGACCTCGCTGCGGGAGGCCATGTCCCTGTTCGCCACCGGGGTCACGGTGCTGACCGTGGGCGGCGAGCACGTGCACGGCATGACGGCCAACGCCTTCACCTCGGTGTCGCTGGACCCGCCGCTGGTGCTGTGCTGCGTGGCCCGGTCGGCGGTGATGCACGGCGCGATCAGCGAGACCGGGCGGTTCGCCGTGTCGATCATGGGTGCCGACCAGCGCGAGACCGCGCGGTACTTCGCGGACAAGCGCAGGCCGCTCGGGGCCGCGCAGTTCGACGCGGTGGACTGGTTGGCGGGCCCGCACAGCGGCGCCCCCCTGCTGCACGGCGCCCTGGCGTGGCTGGAGTGCTGGCTCGTCCACCGCTACGAGGGTGGTGACCACACCATCTTCGTCGGTCGGGTGCTCGACTGCCGCCGCGGTGCGGGCGCCGGGGCGCTGCTGTTCTACGGCAGCGCGTTCCACGAGGTCTGACCGCCGTTCCGGGCCGGAGAGGGGAAAGACGGTGCTGGTGACCGTGACCGGGGGTACCGGGTTCGTCGGGGCGCACACGGTGGCCGAGCTGGTGCGCGCGGGCCACCGGGTCCGCCTGCTGGTCCGCGGGGGGAGCGCGGTGGGCGCGGCCCTGCGACCGCTGGAGGTGCCGCCCGGCGCGGTGGACGCCGTGCTCGGCGACGTGACCGACGAGCGGTCGGTCGCGGCGGCGGTGCGCGGCGCGGACGCGGTGGTGCACGCGGCGTCGGTCTACTCGTTCGACCGGCGCCGCCGCGCCGAGATGCGGCGCACCAACGCCCGCGGCACGGAGGTCGTGCTCGACGCGGCCCGCCGCGCCGGGGTGGGCCGGGTGGTGCACGTGTCGAGCACGGCCGCCCTGTTCGGTCCCGGCGTGCGGGTGATCGGCGACGACTCGCCGGTGGGCGCCTCGCGTGAACCGTACGCGGCCACCAAGGCCGCGTCGGAGGAGGTCGCGCGGCGGTACCAGCGGCAGGGCGCGCCGGTGGTGATCAGCCGACCGCCGGCCCTGCTCGGGCCGCACGACCCGAAGCTCGGCGACCAGGTGCGCCGGCTGCGGGACACGCTGCGCGGGATCATGCCGGTGTGGCCGGCGGGCGGCCTCCAGATCGGCGACGTGCGGGACACCGCGGTGCTGCACGCCGCGCTGCTGGACCCGGAGGTCACCGCCGCGCACCCGCTCGGGGCGCACTTCGGCCCCGGCCACCACCTGACCACCCGGGAGTACGTGGACGCGGTGCGGCGGGCCTCGGGGCGGGCGCTGCCCGCGGTCTTCCCGCCCGCGGCGCTGATGGGGCCCGTGGGCCGGTTGACCGACCTGGTCCAACCCGTCTGGCCGTGGCACATCCCGGCCGAGCACGAGGCGATCGCCACGGTCGGCGCGGCGGTCCGCGTCGACCCGGCGGCGAGCACGCTCGGCCTCAAGCCCCGGCCGTTCGCCGACACCGTCGCCGACACCGTGCGGTGGCTCGTCGACACCGGGGCCGTGACGCCCCGGCGGACCGGCGGGCGCTGACCGGGGCCGTGACCGCGGGACCGCACGGCAGGAGTAGCCGCGCGGTCGCGGCCCCCGGGACAGTGGGACCGCCGGAACCGCCGGACCAACGCAGCGAGGTGAACGCCGTGGCCCACGCCCGGAGCGCGACAGGGGGCGAGCCGTCGACCGGACGAAGCGGGTACGCCGGACGGGGCGGGGTGATCGCGGCCGGCGCCGCCGCCGGGGTGCTGCTCGCGGTCCTGTGGTCCTACGAGTTCGTCGACCACGTGATCGGCGCGAACGTGGCGGGCGCGCTGCTCGGCGAGGACGCCGCCGCGATGTCGATCGCGGGCGTCGCCTCGGGCCTGGCCTTCGCGTTCGTCTCCGGGCTGGCGGGCACCTTCACCGCGTGCAACATCGCGGTGGCGGCGTCCCTCGGGCCGATGGGCCAGGCGTCCGGCGCGGCCCCCGGCCCGGTGCGGCCGCTGCTGCGCCCGCTGGGGCTGTTCACCGCGGGCGTGGTGGGCGTGTCGGCGCTCTACGGCGCGATCGGCGTGCTGGTCGGGCCGGACCTGCCGCAGCTGTCGACGGACACCGCCGGCGGGGTGCCGGTGCGCCTGCTCCAGTCCTCCGTCGTGTTCGGCGCCGTCGGCCTGGCCTTCACCCTCCTGGGGCTGGCCTCCCTCGGCGTGGTGCGCGACCCGTTCCGCGACCGGCCCGCGGCCCGCGTGGCGGTGCTCGGCGCGCTGGTCGGGGCGTTCCTGATCGGCCGGCCCTACCCGCTGTTCGTCAAGCTGTTCCGCTCGGCGGTCGAGTCCGGCAACCCGCTCTACGGCGCGGGTGCGTTCGTGCTCCAGGCGCTGGGCAACGTCCTGCTGGCCGTCGTCGTGTTCGTCGTGCTGGCCCTGGCGACCGGGGGGCGGTTCCCGCGCTGGTTCGCGAGCGGCTCGCGCCGGGCCACCGCGGTCGGCGCCGCGCTGCTCATCGCCCTCGGCGTCTTCCTGCTCGTGTACTGGGACCTGCGCGTGCCGTCCCTGTTCGGGTTCGGCTGGTTCCCCACCATGCCCTACAACTGACCGACCGCCCCACGACCCACGAAGGAGTTGATCGTGTCCGCGACAACCGCTGCGCCCACGACCACCGCCGCGCCACCGGTCGCCGCACCCGGCTCGCGCGTCCGCCAGGGCGCCCTCGCCGGGCTCGCCGGCGGTGTCGTGTTCGGGCTGCTGATGGCCGGGATGGGCACGCTGCCCCTGGTCGGCCTGCTGATCGGGGTCGACAACGCCCTCGTGGGCTTCGTCGTGCACCTGGCGATCTCGGCCCTCGCCGGCTCGCTGTTCGGCTCGCTGAGCGGCCGGCTGCCCGATGCCGTCGTGCCCGTCTACGGCCTGAGCCTGCTCTACGGGGCCGCGTGGTGGGTCGTGGGCGCGCTGGTGGTCATGCCGCTGTGGTTGGGCGTCACGGCCGACCCCGCCATGAGCGGGATGGTGCTCGTCGTCGGCGACGCCCAGTGGGTCAGCCTGTTCGGGCACGTGTTCTTCGGCCTGGCTACCGGCGGCACGCTGCTCGCCCTGCGCGGCCATGCCCGGTAGCGGCGGCGCCCGACCCGGGGAGGTGTGACCGCCGTGGCACACATCGACCTGGGCGTGGACGAGGAGGAGTACCCGGGCATCGCGGGCCTGCTGCACTACCGGCCGGAGACCGCCAAGCCGCTCAACGAGCTGGCCGAGGTCCTGCTGCGCGGGCCGAGTTCGCTGTCGCGGGGCGAGCGCGAGCTGATCGCCGCGCGCGTGTCCGGCCTCAACGAGTGCTCGTTCTGCCGCGACTCGCACTCGGCGTTCGCCGCCGCCCAGCTGGACGGGGGAGCGGACCTGGTCGGGCTCGTGCGGGCCGACCCCGCCACCGCGCCGATCGGCGGCAAGCTGCGGGCGCTGCTGGGCATCGCGGACGCCGTGCGGCGGTCCGGCCGCGAGGTGACCGCCGGGCTGGTCGAGGCCGCGAGGGCGGCGGGCGCGACCGACCTGGAGATCCACGACACCGTGCTCATCGCGGCGGCGTTCTGCATGTACAACCGGTACGTCGACGGCCTGGGCACGATCCGGCCGGACGACCCCTCCGCCTACGAGGGCGTCGCGCGCAACGTCGTCGCGAACGGTTACCTCTGGTCGTAACGCGGCCCTCCTCGACCCACCGTCCTCATGGGACGGTGGGCTTTTTCTTGCCCGCTGCCGGGTCCACCGCCGCCGGGCCGGTAGGCAACCTGGGAGATGTGCCCGACGCCGGCTCACGTCAGGGTTGTGGGTGCGACGGGTGGCCAACCCCGGCGCGGACCGCCGGGACGAGCGGGAGACGTGTGCAGTTCACCGTACCGAGGAGCGCAGATGACGATCACCGAGTCGCCGGCGCGGCAGGACATCGTCCGCCGGGCGACGGAGCTGGTGGACCTGGTCCGCGGGCACGCCGCGTGGATGGAGGAGAACCGCCTCCTGCACCCGGAGGTGCTGGAGGCGGTCGACGGTGCCGGCCTGCTGAAGCTGCGGGTGCCGGTGCGCTACGGCGGCTACGAGTCGGACATGGCCACCGTGGTCGACGTCATCGCCGAGCTGTCCCGCGGTGACGGCTCCCTCGGCTGGGTGTTCAACGCCTGGATGAACGGCTGCTGGCTGGCCGGGCTGCTCCCGGACGAGGCCCAGGACGACATCTACCCCGACATGGGCGGGGTGGGCATCGGCCTGAGCGTCAGCCCCACCGGCGTCGCGGTGCCCGCCCGGGGCGGCGTGGTGCTCAACGGCAAGTGGGCGTTCTGCTCGGGCATCCTGCACGGCGGCTGGTTCGCCCACTCCGCCGTGCTGGCGCACGAGGACGGCGCGCGGGAGCCGATCACCGTCCTGGTCCGCGCCTCGGAGCTGACCGTCGTCGACGACTGGCACACCGCCGGTCTGCGGGCCACGGGCAGCGTCACCACGCTGGCCGAGGACCTGTTCGTCCCCGACCGGCGGGTGATCCGGATGGTCCCGCTGCTGACCGCGGGCGAGCACCGGTCGCGGCTCAACGCGGGTTCGCCGGTCTGGCGGGCGCCGTTCTCGCCGGCCGCCTCCGCGGTGGGCAGCGCGCCGGCGCTGGGCGTGGCGCGGGCGGCGTGGGACCTGTTCTTCGAGCGCCTGCCCGGTCGCAAGATCACCTTCACGCGCTACGAGCGCCAGGAGGAGGCGCCCCTGACCCACCTCCAGGTGGCGGAGGCGGCGATGAAGATCGACGAGTCCGCGTTCCACGTGCACCGCGTGGCCGAGCGCGTGGACGCCAAGACGCTGGCCGGCGAGGGGTGGAGCACGGAGGAGAGGGCGGTGTCGCGGATGGACATGGGGGCGGCCACCCAGCTGGCCAAGGAGGCCGTGGACGTGCTCAAGACCGCCAGCGGCGGGTCCTCGATCTACTCGCACGTGCCGATCCAGCGGATCGAGCGGGACGTCCTCGCCATCAACCTGCACGGTGTCCTGCACCCGAACACGAACCTGGAGCTCTACGGCCGCGTCCGCTGCGGCCTGGAGCCCAACACCGACCTCATCTAGGCCCTCAAGGAGCGAAGAAAGCGATGGTGCCGACCGTGGAAAGTTCTACGCGAGAGCAACTGGTGAACCGCGTGGCCGAGCTCGTGCCGGTCCTCCGCGAGAAGGCGGCCTGGATGGAGGAGAACCGGCGCCTGCACCCCGAGGCGATCGACCTGCTCGCCGAGGCCGGCCTGTTCAAGCTGCGCCGCCCCAAGCGGTACGGCGGGTACGAGATCGACACCAGGACCCTGGTCGACATCGGCGCCCAGCTCGCCCGCGCGGACGGGTCGCTGTCCTGGACGATCGGCGTGTACTGGACCCCGACCTACATCACCGGCATGTTCCCGGACGAGGCCCAGGACGAGGTGTTCGCCACCGAGGACGTCCGGGTGTGCGGGTCCAGCACCCCGAGCGTCATGGCCGCCCCGGTGGACGGCGGCATCGTGCTCAACGGCCCGTCGAAGTTCGCCAGCGGCGCGCTGCACGCGCACTGGCAGGAGGTGGCGGCGATCCTGATCCGCCCGGACGCCGAGCCCGAGCCGATCATGGCCCTGGTGCCGATGTCGGACCTGGAGCTGGTCGACGACTGGCACACCTCCGGCCTGAAGGCCACCGGCAGCATCACCACGCTGGCCAAGGACGTGTTCGTGCCGCAGCACCGGGTCATCCCGATGGCCGCGGCCATGGTCCCGCAGTCGCTGTCGCGGGCGAACGCCGACTCGCCGATGTACCGCACGCCGACCTCGCTGGTGGCCGCGGCGTCCGGCGCGGGCACCCCGATCGGCCTGGCCGAGGCGGCGCTGGAGGTCTTCCTGGAGCGCCTGCCCGACCGCAAGATCACCTACACCTTCTACGAGAAGCAGGGCGAGGCGCCGATCACGCACGTGCAGGTCGGCACGGCCAAGCTGAAGATCGACGCGGCCCGGTTCCACGCCGAGCGGTGCGCCGCCGTGGTGGACGAGAAGTGCCTCAACGGCGAGCCCTGGAAGCTGGAGGAGCGGACCCAGGTCCGCGTCGACTGGGGCCAGGCGGCCAAGCTCGCCAAGGAGGCCGTGGACATCCTGTTCTCGGCCAGCGGCGGCAGCGCCATCTTCGACCGGAAGAGCCCGCTGCCCCGGATCGTCAACGACATGAACGCGGTGAACCTGCACGCCCTGATCAACCCGGACACCAACACCGAGACCTACGGCCGCGTCCTGTGCGGCCTGGAGCCCAACACCGTCTACATCTAGCCGACCGCGGGAGGGGTGCCCGGGTCCCGACCCGGGCACCCCTCCCGCGCGCGTCCGCTCGGCGGGCGCGGGAGGACGAAGGGGAGCACGGCATGAAGGTCTTCATCACCGGGGCGAGCGGCTACATCGGCGGCGTGGTCGCCGAGCACCTGCTCGCGGCCGGCCACCACGTCGCCGCGCTCGCCCGGTCGGCGGGGGCGGCGGAGCGGGTCGGCGCGCTGGGCGCGGAGGTCGTGCGCGGCGGGCTGGCCGACCTGGACGTGCTGCGCGGTGCGGCGGCCGGGGCCGACGCCGTGGTGCACGCCGCGGTCGACTACGCCGAACCGGCGATGCGCGCGGTCGAGGAGCCCGCGCTCGGCGCGCTCCTGGGCGCGCTGGACGGCGGGCGCGGGTTCGTCTACGCGAGCACCGCGCTGGTCTACCCCGATGCGGTGGCCGGGCCGCCCGCCGAGGACGACGCCGTGGACGAGGGCTCGCCCCAGGTGTTCAAGCTGCACGGGGAGCGGCAGGTGCTGGCCGCCGGTGACGTGACCGCGACGGTGCTGCGCGGCGGGCTCGTGCACGGTCGGGGCGGGTCGGCGCTGGTGTCGGCGATGATCGCGGTGTCCCGGCGGCTCGGTGTCGCGCCGTACGTGGAGCCGGGGGAGAACCTGTGGTCGCCGGTACACGTCGACGACCTGGCCCGGCTGTACGTGGCGGCGCTGGAGCGGCCGGTCGGCGGCGTGTTCAACGCGGCCTCGCGGGCGCTGCCGCGGGTGCGGGACCTGGCAGAGGCGATCGCCGAGCTGACGGGCGCGGACCGCGGGCCGCTGGGGGCGGACGCGGCGGCGCGGGCGTTCGGGCCGCTGGCGGGGGTGCTGGGGCGCAACATCACGCTCGACCCGACCCGCGCCGAGGAGGCGTTCGGCTGGCGGACCCGGGAGGTGGGGGTGCTGGAGGACGTCGTGCGCGGGTCCTACCGGGACCTCGGCTGAGGGGACCGGCCGCACCGGCGGCGCGTCGTGCGGGCGGCGCGCCGTCTTCCCGCGTCGCCCGGGGCCGGTGGTGAGGGGTGGGCCCGGCGGTGGGTGCGTCCAGAGCGGGAGCGGTCGCGCGGGCCCGGGCGTGGTCGGGCTCAGGCGCTGTCGGCGGTCGCCTTCCCCGCCGGCCGGTCGAGGTGGCGTTCCCGCAGGTCCTCCATGACGGCCTGCCACATCGGGGGTCCGCCCTCGTGCAGCCGCTCGGCCCGCACGCGCAGCTCCGGGGTCGTGGGGCGGTGCTGCAGCCCCCACCAGCCCAGCTCGGCCAGCACGGGCACCAGCGCGATGGACGCCTCGGTGAGGCTGTAGGTCGCGCGCCTGCCCGCGCCGGGGTCGTCGTGGGTGAGCAGGCCCGCGGCGACGAGGTTGCGCAGGCGGCTCGCGAGGATGTTGGACGCGATGCCCTCTTCGGACTCCCGTTGCAGCGCCCGGAAGTGGCGGCGGTCCGCGAACATGATGTCGCGCAGCACGATGAGCGTCCACCGGTCGCCCAGGACCTCGACCGCGGCGTTGACGGGGCAGCCCGATCGTGGTTCGTCGATCATGACCACCTCCAGCTGGTTGCAGTTTACCACCACCCTGCTACGGTACAAGCGGTTGCTGAATGCAAGCGGTTGTCCGGAACTCCGCTGAGCACTTTGGGAGATGCTCCCGCTGCGGGTTCCTCCCAGACTCGACGGCAGTCAAGGAAGGTGCACATGAGTGACGGGCAGACGGTGTTGAGCCGCGGCAGGGCGAACGTCGTCCTGGCGACGCTGTTCGTGGGTTCGTTCGTGCTGGGTTCGGCCGAACTGCTCATGGTCGGCGTGCTCAACCTCATCGCCGACGACCTGGACGTCTCCATCCCGACCGCCGGCACGCTGGTCACCGCCTACGCGCTGGGCGTGGCCATCGGCGGCCCGCTGCTGACCGCGCTCACCATCAGGTTCGACAAGCGGCTCATCCTGCTCGGCTCGGCCCTGCTGTTCGCCCTGGGCAACCTGGTCCCGGTGCTGACCGGCAGCTTCGTGCCCTTCGTCGTGGTGCGGGCGGTCACCGGCTCGCTGCACGGCCTGTTCGTCGCGGTCGCCTTCCTGGTGGCCATGGCGGTCGTGCCGCCCGACCGCGCGGGCCGGGCGATCTCGGTGGTGTTCTCCGGGTTCGCCGTGTCCGCCGCGGCGGGCGTGCCGCTGGGCACCCTGGTCGGCCAGGCGCTGAGCTGGCGCGACTCGTTCGTCGCGATCGTCGTGCTCTGCGCGCTCGTGTGCGCGGTGGTCGCGGCGACCGTGCCCTCGCTGCCCGCCACCGGCGAGGCCGGCGCGGGCGACCAGGCCCGGCACGCCTTCGCCCCGCGCGTGCTGGCCGTGCTGGGCCTGGGCCTGCTGATGTTCGCCTCGCTGTACTCGGCGCTGACCTACATCGTGCCGTTCCTGGAGGGGGTCACCGGCGTCACCGGGGCGCTGCTCAGCGTGTTCCTGCTGGCCTACGGCGTGTCCACCGCGGTGGGCTCGTTCGGCGGCGGCCGGTTCGCCGACAGCGGCGGCGCGCCGCGCGCCATGCTCGTCGGGTGCGTCGGCGCGACCGCCTCGATGGTGGTGCTGCTGGTCGGCGGCTCGATCGCCGCCGTGGTGATCCTCGCGCTGCTGGTCTGGGGCATGTTCGCGCTCGGCGCGGTGCCCGCGTTCCAGTACCGCGTGCTGGAGCTGGCGGGCCCGGGCAGCCGGCTGGCCTCGTCGCTGCCCGCCTCGGCCGCCAACGCGGGCATCGCGCTGGGCTCGGTCATCGGCGGCGCGGCCATCGGCGCCGCGGGCGGCTCCGGCGTCTCCAGCGCCGTGGTCGCGGGCATCGTCGTCGGCGTCATCACGATCCCGATCGCCTGGGCCACCGGCTTCCTCAGGCGACCGGCGGCCGACGGGGCGGCGGAACCGGCACCGGCCGCGTAGCCCGACCCCCGCGGGTCGCGCGGCGCCGAGGTCGTCCACCAACGCCCCGAATTCCACTGCCAACGAGGGCCCGGGCGGACCGACCGCCCGGGCTCCCACGGGAAAGGGTCTGTTGTGGACAGAGCAGAGCTGCGGGTCGGCCTCGTCGGCTACGCGTTCATGGGCACCGCGCACTCGCTGGCGTGGCGGACGGTCAACAAGGTGTTCGACCTCCCGCTGCGCGCCCGCACCGTCGCGATCTGCGGTCGCGACGAGGGCAACGTCGCCGCGGCCGCCGACCGGCTGGGCTGGGAGGAGCACCTGACCGACTGGCGCGAGCTCGTGGCCCGCGACGACATCGACGTGATCGACGTCTGCACGCCCGGCGACCTGCACGCCGAGATCTCCACCGCCGCGCTCGCCGCGGGCAAGCACGTGCTGTGCGAGAAGCCGCTCGCCAACACCGCCGACGAGGCCCGCGCCATGGCCGACGCGGCGGCCCGCGCCGCCGCGTCCGGCGTCCGCTCGGCCTGCGGCTACAACTACCGCCGGTTCCCGGCCGTCGCCCTGATGCGGCAGCTCGTCGCCGACGGCCGGCTCGGCACGATCCGGCACGTGCGCGCGGTCTACCTCCAGGACTGGGTCGCCGACCCCGGCATCCCGCTGCTGTGGCGGCTGGAGAAGGACCGGGCCGGCTCCGGCGCGCTGGGCGACATCGGCGCGCACATCGTCGACCTGACCCAGTACGTGACCGGGCAGCGGATCACCGGCGTGAGCGCCCTGACCGAGACGTTCGTCAAGGAGCGCCCGCTGCTGACCAGCACCCCGGACAACCCGGAGTTCGGGCCGGTCACCGTGGACGACGCCGTCCTGTTCACCGCCCGGCTGGACGGCGGCGCGGTCGCCACCTACGAGGCGACCCGCTTCGCCACCGGCCGCAAGAACGCCCTGCGGGTCGAGGTCAACGGCTCGCTCGGCTCGGTCGCGTTCGACCTGGAGCGCCTGAACGAGCTGGAGTTCCACGACGCCGCCGCGCCCCGGTCCGAGGGCGGCTTCCGCCGCATCCTGGCCACCGAGCCGGACCACGCGTACATGTCCGCGTGGTGGCCGTCGGGCTGCGCCCTGGGCTACGAGCACAGCTTCACCCACGAGCTGCGCGACTTCATCGCCGCCGTGGCCGCGGGGGAGGACCCGACCCCGTCCTTCGCCGACGCGCTCCAGGTCCAGCTGGTGCTCGACGCGGTCGAGCGGTCGGCCGGCCGGGAGTCGACCTGGACCAAGGTGGAAGCCTGACGCCGCGCTGACCGTCCCGGCACGGCGTCCCCCGGCCGTGCCGGGACTTCGGCGTGCCCGCGGGGACCACTGTGGACGGTGCCCGGCACAGGGCACGTTGGGACAAGCGCCGCGCGACCCGTCGGTGCCAGGATCGGTCCAGGGCGACCGCGAGAGCCGGACCGCCCGTTCGCGACCACCCGGTCGACCGCCACACAACCCCGTGTCCCGGCCCAGGCCGGGCGGACACCTTACGGAGCGCTCATGAACACCAGTGCCGCACCTTCGCGGGAGGAACTGATCGGCCGGGCGGCGGACCTGGCGCCCGTGTTCGCCAAGAACGCGATCTGGCAGGAGGAGAACCGCATCCTGCACGACGACACCATCGCGGCCCTCACCGAGGCCGGCCTGCTGCGGCTGACCCTCCCGACCCGGTACGGCGGCTACGAGGTCGACACGACCACCCTGGTCGACGTGCTCTCGGAGATCGCCAAGGGCGACGGCGCGGCCGGCTGGGTGAGCACGGTGTGGAACATCAGCACCTGGCTGACCTCGCTGTTCCCGGACGAGGTGCAGGACGAGGTGTTCGGGTCCGGCGACGTCCGGATCAGCGGTACCTTCGGCCCCACCGCGGTCGGCGTGCCCGTGGACGGCGGCATCGTCCTCAACGGCAGGTGGGTGTTCAACACCGGCGCCCGGCAGGCGACCTGGAACGCCCACGCCGCCGTCCTCGCCGCCGAGGGCGGGGAGCCGCAGCCGATCCTGGTGCTGGTGCCGATGGGGGACCTGGAGATCGTCGACGACTGGTACTCCTCCGGGATGCGCGGCACGGGCAGCGTGTCGACGGTGGCGAAGGACGTGTTCGTGCCGGAGGCGCGCATCCTGCCGATGGTCCCGCTGTTCACCGAGGGCAGGCACCGGTCGGTGCTGAACGCCGCGTCGCCCCGGTGGCAGGTGCCGTTCATGCCGTGGGCGTGCGCGGTGGTCGCCGCGACGCCGTACGGCCTGGCCCGCGCCGCCGACGAGGCGTTCATGGAACGGCTGCCCACGCGCAAGATCACCTACACGGATTACGCGCACCAGGCCGACGCGCCGCTGACGCACATGCAGGTGGCCAAGGCCGCGCTGCGCGTCGACGAGGCCGGCTTCCACCTGCACCGCGCGGCGGCCCTGGTCGACGGCAAGGCGCCGGGCGCGCCGTGGTCGGTGAGGGAGCGGGTCACCGTGCGGCTGGACATGGGCGCCACGTGCCTGCGGGCGAAGGAGGCCGTGGACATCCTCACCAACGCCAGCGGTGGTTCGTCGGTGTACCAGACGGTGCCGATCCAGCGCATCGCCCGGGACATCCAGACCTCCAGCCTGCACTCGATCATGCAGCCGAACACGAACTTCGAGCTGTTCGGTCGAGTGGCCTGCGGGTTGGAGCCGAACACGCAGTTCCTCTGAGCGGGCGGGTCCGCCCCGGTCAGGGTCACTCGACCGGGGCGGCGGTCCGGGTGCGGTGGTCCGGAGGCGGCGGTCGAGGGGCGGTGGTCCGGGGGCGGCGGTCCAGGGGCGGTGGTCCAGGGGCGGTGGTCCAGGGGCGGTGGTCCGGGGGACGGCGGCCGGGGACCGTGGTCGAGGGCGGCGGTCAGGGGCCGCAGTCGAGAGGCGGGGCGTTCGGGGGCGGGTCGGACGGGGGCCGGAGGCCCGATCAGCCCGCGGCGCCGAAGGCGCGCCCGGTGGCGTCGGCCTGGGCCAGCCTGCGCAGCGCGGTGAGCGCCGCGTCGCCGAGCACCGTGCCGACCACCGCGCTCTCGGCGGCGTCGCTCCCGGTCCACCGCCCGGCCAGCGACTCGACCTCGGCCGCGGCCAGCTCCTCGCACGCGGCGGCGGACCGGTCCAGCAGCGCCGGGAAGTCGTCCTGCCCCAGCAGCGCGGCCGTCGTCAGGACGTGGGCCAGAGCCCGCGCGGCGGGGTGCGCGGTGTCCACCGCCCACCCGCGCCGGGCGATCAACCCCGCCACGGCGTCGTCGGCCCACCCGCGGTGGACACCACCCGTGCCCGCCGTCGCGGCCACCGCCTGTCGCCGCACCCGGCTCAGCACGGTGGCCACCCCGTCGCCGTCCGCGGCGGCCAGCACCTCGCGGACCGCGGCGAGCGACAGGCCGCCCACCTCGACCAGGGCTCGCACCAGGCGCAACCGGCGTTCGTGCGCCTCGTCGTAGCTCGCCTGGTTGCGGCCGGTGACGTCACCGGGGGCCAGCAGCCCTTCGCGCAGGTAGAACTTGATCGTCGGCACGCTCACGCCCGACCGGCGGCTCAGCTCCGCGATGCGCACCACGCCAGCGTGCGCGTCCCGGCGGCGCGCTGCTTCTCCCCGCGTGCTCGGCGACCGGCGTGCTCGGTGACCGCCGCGCCGGGCGACCGCTCGTGCCGGGTGGCCGACCGGGCCGGTGCGGGCCGGTGCGGGCCGCACCGGTGCGGTCCGGGCAGGGCACCGGTCACATCGGGCGCGGCCGGGACAGGTCGTACTCGTCGGGCAGGCGCATGCCCGGTCCGCCCGCGTGGAGGCCCAGCGGCCGGGCGCGGCCCTGGGGGCTCTCCCACGCCTCCTGCCGCCCGAGCGCGGTCAGGTCCAGGTACTGGTTGCCGCCGAGGAACTGCTCGATGCCGCGGCCGAACGTCGAGTACGTGTGGAACACCTCGTCGCCCACCTTCAGGAACGTGCTGATACCCGGCCACTCGCCGCGCATGTCCTCGCTCCACGGCTTGCCGGCCGCGGCCAGCTCCTCCTCCGTGCGGTGGTTCAACAGCACGGGCGCCACCCGGTCGTCGACGGTCGCGTGGAAGTCGTAGTTGAAGTCGCTGTCCCAGCTGGAGTACCACGGGAACGTCCAGCCCATCCGCTCCCGGAACGGCTCGATCTTCTCGTAGGGCGCGCGCGACACGCCCACGAGCGTGGTGTTGCGGACGTTCAGCTGGGTGAGCTTCGGGATGCCGTCGGCAATGGTGGAGCAGCTGGAGCAGGCGACGTCGCGCGGGTGCTCGACGCCGGCCTCGTCGATGTCGTAGGACCACATGAGGTGGTGCATGACGAGCTGGGGGCGGCCCTCGAACAGGTCGCCGAGGCCGACCTTCCCCTGCTGCCCGACGAACGCGTAGTCCTTGTCGACGCGCACCATCGGCAGCCGCCGCCGGTCGGCGTTGACCCGGTCCTGCGCCAGGGTCAGCTCCTTCTCCCTGTCCAGCAGCTCCTTGCGGGCCGCCAGCCACTCCTCGCGCGACACCACTTCGGGAAGGTTCGCCTTCGACGCCATCCGCTTCTCCCAACTGCTCTCATATTGCAATCGGTCATACCGTAGGAGAGACTGGTTCGGGAATGCAACCGGCGTGGCCGGTTCGAGTGACCGCGTGGGAGGGCGCCGTGCGCAAGGACGTGCGATCGGGCTGCCCGGTCAACCTGTCGCTGGAAATCCTGGGCGATCGCTGGACGCTCCTCGTCCTGCGCGACGTCGTGTTCGTCGGCGCCCGGCACTTCCGCGAGCTGCTGGCGGGTCCGGAGCGGATTTCCTCGAACATCCTGGCCGACCGGCTCGCCTCGCTCGTCGGGCACGGCCTGCTCGCTCGGTCCGGCGACCCCGGGCACAAGCAGAAGGTCACCTACTCGCTGACCGAGCGGGCGGTCCAGCTCGTCCCGCTGATCGTGCAGCTCGGCTCCTGGGGGCTGCGCCACCTGCCGGTCACCGACGAGTACGCCGCCCGCATCCGCGTGCTCGACAGCGGCGGACCGGCGCTGTTGGACGAGTTCATGGACGAGCTGCGCGAGGAGCACATCGGGCCGCACGCGCGGTTGCGGCCGGCCGCGGGCGGACCGAGCGTCCGGTCCCGGATGGAGGCGGCCCGCGTCGAGGCCCTCGCGGCGACGGCCGGCTGACGCCCGGGCCCTCCGGGTGGACGCCGCCCCGATCGGCGCACCCCGTCGACTGCGGAGCCCCGCAGTGGGCGCCGCCCCTCAAGTACCTCATTCCACCAGGGGGGTCAAGCGCACTTTCGAAGAAGCGACCGCCCGGTCGCGGTCGTAGCCTCCTGGTCAATCCTGAGGCGGCAAGGGGGCGCGCATGAGTGGCCAGGTGCTTTCCGGGCAGCCTCGACCCGACAACGGGAACGCCGCGGCGGGAGTCGTGCCGAGACAGCGGGCGAAACGGGCGGTCCACTCGAAACGGACCCGCCCGGTGCGCGGCCAGGGGGCCCGCGCCACCGCGACCGTCGAGGTCGTCATCCCGGTCCACAACGAGGAGCGCGCCCTGCCGGGCTGCGTGGCGGTGCTGCACGGGTACCTGGCCGAGCGGCTGCCGTTCGACTGGCTGATCACCATCGTGGACAACGCCAGCACCGACCGCACCGCCGGCGTCGCGAGAGGACTCGCGCGGCGGTGGCGCGGCGTGCGGGTGCTGGTCCTGGACGCCCGGGGCAAGGGCCGCGCGGTGCGCACGGCTTGGGCGCGCAGCCGGGCCGACGTGGTCGTCTACATGGACGTCGACCTGTCCACCGGCCTGAACGCGCTGCCACCGATGGTGGCGTCGCTGGTCGCGGGCCACTCCGACCTCGCCATCGGCTCCCGGCTCGCGCCGGGGGCGCGCACGGTCCGCGGCCCCAAGCGCGAGCTGATGTCCCGCGCCTACAACGCGCTGCTGCGGCTGACCCACCGCACCCGGTTCCGCGACGCGCAGTGCGGCTTCAAGGCCGCCCGCACCGAGGTGATCCGACCGCTGCTGGCTCGCGCCCAGGACGACACCTGGTTCTTCGACACCGAACTGCTGCTGCTGGCCGAGCACAACGGGCTGCGCGTGCTGGAGGTGCCGGTGGACTGGGTCGAGGACGTGGACAGCCGGGTCGACGTCACCGGCACCGTCGCGACCAACCTGCGCGGCCTCGTCCGGCTCGCCCGCGCCAAGGCGTCCGGCGCGGCGCGCATCGCCGAGCTGCCCTTCCGGCCGGAGCCCCGGCCGATCCACCCCGACGCGGTGCTGTCCGTGCCCGGGATGCCCTACCTGCGCAACCTGCTGTCGTTCTGCCTGGTCGGCTCGGTGGCCACGCTGATGACCCTGGGACTGTTCACCGTGTTCCGGACGTGGTGGCCACCGCTGACCGCCAACCTCGTCGCGGTCACGCTGAGCGCGCTGTTCAACACCGGCGCCAACCTCCGGTTCACCCTCGACAGCCGGTCGAGCCGGCTGCCGCGGGTCCACGTCCAGGTGCTCGTGGTGTTCGGCCTGTACTGCGGGTTCACCTCCGGCGCGCTGGTCGCGCTGCACGCGACGGTGCCCGCCCCGGCCCGCTGGGTCGAGCTGGCCGTGCTCGTCGGCTCGTCCGCCGTCGGCACCCTCGGGCGCTTCGCCCTGCTCAGCTCGTGGGTCTTCCGGGCGCGCCCGGAAACCGCGCCCGTCGCACCGCTACCCCAGGAGGTCCCGGCATGAGCACGACAGCGGCGCCAGCGCCCGCCCAGGACACCCGCGCCCGGTTCCCCGCGAGAGCGGCCTGCGCCGCGCTCGCCGTCGCCACCGCCGTGACCGCGGTCGTGCTGGTCGCCCTGGCCTTCGAGAACACCATCCCGTTCCCGATCATGGCCAACGACTTCGCCGCCTTCCGGGTGGGCGGCGAGGCCGTGCTCCGGGGCGCCTCGCCGTTCGAGGTCGCGACGGGCGACGGCTACCAGTTCCTCTACCCGCCGTTCGCCGCCCTGGTGCTCGCCCCGCTCGGGCTGGTGGGCTTCGAGACCGGGTTCGCGCTGTGGACCTTCGCCACCGTGATCGCCCTGGAGGTCTCGGTGTGGCTCGCGCTCGGGCTGCTCGCGCCCGGGTCGCGACTGCGGCGCGCCCGCTTCACCGTGCTGGTCGTGGTCGCCGCGATCCCCACCACGCCGGTGCTCTACCTGCTGGGCTTCGGCCAGATCAACGTCTTCCTCATGCTCCTGTGCCTGCTCGACCTGGCCCGGCGGCCCGGCCGCTTCCAGGGCGTCGCCCTCGGCATCGCCGCGGGCATCAAGCTGACGCCGCTGATCTTCATCGCCTACTTCCTGCTCACCCGCCGCACGAGGGCCGCGGTCGTGTCCGCCGCCACGTTCGCGGGCACCCTGGTCGTCGGGTTCGTGGCGCTGCCCGGCGCGTCGGTGAGCTTCTGGACCGAGCACTTCATGAACACCGACCGCATGGTGCCGCCCGGCGCGGCGCCGTTCATCCAGTCGATGCGCGGCATCCTGGCCCAGCTGCCCGGGTTCCTCGCCGCGCAGTGGGTGTGGCTGCTGCTCGCGCTCGTGGTCGGCGCGTTCGGCCTGATCGTCTCGGCGTGGGCGAGCCGCCGGGGGAGGGAGGCGGCCGGCGTCCTGGCGTGCGCGGTGACCGGGCTGCTGATCTCGCCGATCTCTTGGCCCCAGCACTGGGTCTGGGTCGTGCCGGGCCTGGCCCTGTGGCTGTGGTGGGCGCGGGAGCGCGGCGGCGCGGCGCACTCGGTGGGCGCGCTCGTCTCGTGGCTGGTCCTGGTCGCCACCGCCGCCCTGATGTTCCCCACGCCGATCGGCATGGGCGTCGTGATCCCGCCGGTGGCGGAGATCGTGTTCCTCGGCAGCCTCCAGGTGCTGGGCGGCCTGGCCTTCCTCGTCGCCCTCGCGGCGGCCCTGCGGCAGCGGGACCGGCTCCCCGAAGCGTTGATCCCGTCCTCGTGACCGCGCGGCGCCCCGGCCGGCACGGTGGTGCCGGCCGGGCCCGCCCCGACGCGGCGGCACGACCGGCGAGCCGCGCGGGTCGCCGCTGATCGGCGCGGGCAGCGCACCACCTTCTTCGAGGAGGCACGAGGTGTACGACCCCGACACCGCCAACATCGCCCGCATCTACGACTACTACCTGGGCGGGGCGTTCAACCTGCCCGCCGACCGCGCCCGCGCGACCCGCATCCAGTCCACCCTGCCCAGCATGGAGATGCTCGCCCGGTTCAACCGCGGCTTCCTGCGCCGCTCCGTGGCGTTCATGCTGGACCGGGGCATCACGCAGTTCCTCGACCTCGGCTCCGGCCTGCCCACGGCCGGCAACACCCACGAGGTCGCCCAGGCGCGCTCGCCGGAGGCCAGGGTCGTCTACGTCGACCACGACCCGGTCGCGGTCCACCACGGCGAGCGCATCCTCGACGGCAACCCGAACGCGGCGATGGTCGGGGCCGACGCCCGCCGGCCCGCGGAGCTGCTCGCCGACCCGCGCGTGCTCGACCTGATCGACCTCGACCGGCCGCTGGGCCTGGTGATGACCGGGGTGATGGTGTTCGTGGGTCCCCACGAGGACCCGGTGGGCATGGTGAAGGGCTACCGCGACCGCGTCGCGCCGGGCAGCGTCGTCGCCCTGTCCCACCTCACCGACGAGCGGGCCGAGGGGGAGGCGAAGGCCCAGATCCACGCCATGATCGAGGCGTACAAAGGGGTCGTCGAGCAGCTCTACGTCCGCGACCGGGCGGAGGTCGAGGCGCTGTTCGAGGGGATGGAGCTGGTCGAGCCCGGGGTGGCCCTGATGCCCGAGTGGCGCGCCCGCCCCGACGCGGACATCCCCACGGGCAGCCCGGCCCACCACCTCGGCTACGGGGCCGTGGGCGTGGTCGGCTGAGGTCCTCCGGCGGTGCGAGGAAACCGGTCGGGGAACACCCGGCCGGCTCCTTCGCGGACTTCGCGGCGGGTCAGTGCCTGTGTCCGAGCTTGGCCGGACGGTGAGGCTTTGGTGCGCAGGCAGGGGAACTCCTGGTAGATCGGACGGTGTCCATGCGCCGTTCCGCCAGGAGTTCCGTGCGGTCGACAACGGCCGCATCGAGGCCGACCGGTTACGGGTCGCGCTGGCCGGGATGCCGCTGCCGCGCGCCGCGGACCGCATGATCCCGGGATGGCCGTACTCGTTCGTGGCCGCGCTGGAGACCGGCGGCACCTCGTGGACCGCCCTGCTGGACGCGATCCGTCTCCCGCCCGGCGCGGACCTCGCCGCGGTCACCGTCGCCCAGCTGCGCGGGGTGGTCGAACGACTCGTCGCCGCCGGCCAGTGGAACCCGGGCGATCCGGAGATCCTGGTGGTGCTCGACGCCGGCTACGGCAACGCCTGGATCGACCACACCGCGCCACTGCCGATCGTCGAGGGCACCGTGATCCGCCTGACGGTGGAGCGCCTGCCCTCCGGCGGGGTGAACAAACCGGTCTGGCTGTGGTGCTCCGATCCCGACTCCGGCCCCGTCGAGGTCGACCGCCGGTGGCAGGTGTTCCTGCGCCGCTTCGACGTCGAACACACCTTCCGTCTGCTCAAACAGACCCTCGGCTGGATCAGACCCCGACTGCGCAGCCCCGAGGCCGCCGACCGCTGACCCCCGCGGCGGGGACGCCGCCGACCACCGGCGTCCTCACACGGCCCGCAGCCGACACGTCACCCCCAGTGCGTGCGATCTGGTTCGACTTCCTCCGTTCACCAAGGGTTCACCCGCCCATGCCCCGTTCGAGCGTCAAACGAGTCGAACGGGGTGCAAGATCACGAGCGACTGGGGACGAGGGGGTAGGCCGTGAAGCGCCGGTTGTCCATCGGCTTGGCCGTGGTGCTGTTGCTCGCCGTCGTGGCGGTGGTGGTCTGGGGACGTGGCGACGACCAGCCCCAGGACCAGCTCACCACCGTGCGGGGCGTGATCGGCTCCGAGAAGCAGGCGTTCTTCACCGACCCGCGCGTGGTCGAGGCATTCGCCAAGCACAAGCTCAAGGTCGAGGTCGACACCGCCGGCTCCCGCCAGATCGCCACCACCGTCGACCTGGGCAAGTACGAGTTCGCCTTCCCCTCCTCCTCACCCGCCGCGCAGAAGATCCAGCGCGACCGCAAGGTCACCACGGTGCACACGCCGTTCCAGTCGCCGATGGCGGTCGCGACCTTCGAGCCCATCGTGCAGCTCCTGGAAGCCGACGGCGCGGTGCGCGAGGGCGCGGGCGGCTACCAGGTGCTCGACATCGCCAAGTACCTGGAACTGTCGGACAAGCGCTGGGACCAGCTGCCGGGCAACACCGCCTACCCGGCCCGCAAGAACGTCCTGATCACCACCACCGACCCGCGCGAGTCCAACTCGGCCGCCATGTACCTGGCGATCGTGTCGTTCGTGGCCAACGACAACGCGGTGGTCAGCAGCGCCGAGCAGGAGGCGAAGGTGCTGCCGCGCATCTCGAAGCTGTTCCTCGACCAGGGCTACACCCAGAACAGCACCGAGGGCCCGTTCGAGGACTACCTGTCCGCCGGCATGGGCAAGACCCCGATGGCGCTGGTCTACGAGTCGCAGTACGTGGACCGCCTGATCCGGGCCGACGGCTCGATCCGCCCGGACATGCGCATGCTCTACACGGCCCCGACCGTGTACTCCAAGCACACGCTGATCCCGTTGTCCCCCAACGGTGACCGCGTCGGCCAGCTGCTGGCCACGGACCCGGACCTGGGTCGTCTCGCCGCGACCTTCGGGTTCCGCACCACCGACCCGAAGCTGTTCGCCGAGGTCGCGCGGGACAAGGCGCCGGCGGACCTGATCGACGCGGTCGAGCCGCCGTCGTTCGAGACGCTCGAACGGCTGCTCGACGAGGTGAAGAAGCAGTACTGACATGACCGAGCAGCCCATCGAACCGGTCACCGCCGAGCACGCCGCAGGACTGGTCGCGCTCGACCCGCAGACCCGGGCCGACATCGCCCGCCGGGCCGCCGGGTTCGCCGAGCAACTGCAGGCACTCGACGTCCGGTCACCGCACTTCGCCGACCGGCTGGAGGAACTGCTGGCCGTCGGCGAGGCGGACATGCGCACGGCCGCCGGCGTCGCCCGCACCCTCCTCGACCGCGCGGTCACCGAGCACGCCACCCCGCGCAACCCGATCACCACCACCCTCGCCGGCCTGCGCCGCACGGTCGACGGGCTCGACCCGGCGAAGCTGCCGCTCACCGGCCGCAAGCTGCTGGGCGTGTTCCCGGCGGCCGGGGCGGCGAAGAAGGCACTGGACCGCTACCGCGCCGCCCACGAACCCGTCCAGGCGCTGGTGCTGGAACTGCGGCAGCGCCAGGACGCCCTGCGCCGCGACAACGCCGCCGTGAAGGGCGAGCGGGAGCGGCTGTGGCAGGCGATGACCCGGCTGGCCGAGGCCGCCGCGTTCGCCGGTGCGGTGGACGCGGCGGTCGAGCGGCAGGCCGACGTGTTCGACCTGACCGACCCGGGCCGCGCCCGGACCCTGCGCGCCGACGCCCTGCACCCGATCCGCCGGCGCCACCAGGACCTGCTCACCCAGCTGGCCGTCAGCGCCCAGGGCTACCTCGCCCTGGACCTGGTGCGCCGCAACAACGACGAGCTGATCCGGGGCGTCGAGCGCGCGGTGACCACCACCATGACCGCGCTGCGCACCGCGCTGGTCATCGCCTCCGCCCTGGCCAACCAGCGGGACGTGCTGGACGAGGTGGCCGCGCTGCGCGCCACCACCGACGGCCTGATCCGCGCCACCACCGAGCTGATCGGCTTGCAGGGCGCGGAGATCCAGCGCGCGTCCAGCGACCCGGCGGTGGCCGCGGAGACCATCCGGGCGTCGTTCGACCGGATCTACGCCGCCCTGGACGCCGTGGACGGCCACCGGGCCGAAGCGGTGCGGGCGATGGCCGCGACCGTGGAGTCGCTGTCGGGGGAGATCCGCCGCGCCGAGGACCACCTGCGGCGCTCGCACGAGGGGGACCGATGAGGAAGGCACTGGTGCTGCTGCTGGCCGCGGGGCTGCTGGCGGCGTGCACGGACGACGACGCGAACCCCGGACAGCCGGTCGGCCCGGCCGAACCGGGCACGCTGCGGGTCCTGGCGGGCAGCGAGCTGGCCGACATGCAGCCCCTGTTGGAGGAGGCGGCCGAGGCGACCGGCGTGAGCGTGAAGTTCACCTTCACCGGCACGTTGGAGGGTGCGGAGTCGCTGGCCTCCGGCGCGGCGGACGGCGCCTACGACGCCGTGTGGTTCTCCTCCAACCGGTACCCGGCGGCAATCCCCGAGGCCGCCAGGCGCCTGGGCAACCAGGTCAAGATCATGGCCTCGCCCGTGGTGCTGGGCCTGTCCACCTCCGCCGCGCGGCGGCTCGGCTTCGCGGACCGCCCGGTCGGGTGGGCCGAGATCGCCGAGAAGGCCGGGCAGAAGGCGTTCACCTACGGCATGACCGACCCGTCCGCGTCGAACTCCGGGTTCTCCGCCCTGGTCGGCGTGGCCTCCGCGCTGGCCGGCGCGGGCACCGCGGTGGACGCGAACCAGGTCGCCGCCGTGACGCCGAGGCTGACCGGGTTCTTCAGCGCCCAGGCCCTCTCCTCCGGGTCGTCGGGCTGGCTGTCCGAGGCGTTCCGGAAGCGCGCGCAGGACCCCGGAACGAGGATCGACGGCCTGATCAACTACGAGTCCGTGCTGCTGTCGCTCAACGCCTCCGGCGGCCTGTCCGAGCCGCTGACGATCATCCACCCCAGCGACGGCGTGGTCACCGCCGACTACCCGCTCACCCTGCTCACCGGCGCCGACGACGACGCCCGCGCGGCCCACCAGCGGCTCACCGACCACCTGCGCACGCCGGACGTGCAGCGCCGGATCGCCGAGACCACCCACCGCCGCCCGGTCGCGCCCGGCGTGGAACCCGGCGCCCAGTTCACCGCCAAGGACCTGGTGGAACTGCCGTTCCCGGCCACCCGCGACGCCGTGGACGCCCTGTTGTCGGCGTACTTCAACAAGATCCGCCGCCCGTCGCGCACCTTGTACGTGGTGGACACGTCCGGTTCGATGGCGGGGGAGCGGATCGAAGCGCTGCGCGCCTCCCTGGTCGGCCTGACCGGCGCGGACTCCTCGCTCACCGGCCGCTTCCGCGGCTTCCGCAACCGCGAGGAGGTGACGATCATGCCGTTCAACACCACCCCGCAGCAGCCGCGCACGTTCGTCGTCCCCGAGCAGGACCCGCAGGCGGTGCTGGACGAGATCAAGACCTTCGCCGGCGGCCTGCAGGCGGGCGGTGGCACCGCCGTCTACGACAGCCTCGACCGCGCGTACGAGGTGCTGGAACCGCTGCAGGCCGCGGACCCCGACCGGTTCCACTCGATCGTGCTGATGACCGACGGCGAGAACGCCGACGGCAGCGACTTCTCCCAGTTCCAGAGCGGCTTCTCCCGCGTGCCCGCGCGGGTCCGGGGGGTGCCGGTGTTCACCGTGCTGTTCGGCGAGGGCAGCAGCGACGAGCTGGGCCGGGTCGCGGACATGACCGGCGGCAAGGTCTTCGACGCCCGCTCCACGCAGCTCACCGACGTGTTCAAGGAGATCCGCGGCTACCAATGATCCGCTACCTGGGCTCGACCAAGAACCTGGTCGGCTGCGTCGGCGGCCTGCTGGGCGTGGCCCTGCACCTGACCGGCGTGGTCGGCTCGTGGTGGCCCGCGGTGGTCGCGGGCCTGTACGGGGTCGGCGCGCTGCTCGCCCCGCCGGAGAAGGTCCACCTGGTGCCGGTCGACGCCACCACCGAGGCGGGCGAGGTGCGCCGGGACCTCGCCACCCTGGTCCACGACGTGACCGCGCGGGGCTCCCGCATGCCCGCGTCCACCGCGGACACCGTGCGCCGGGTCGCCGAGGTGCTGGACGACATGCTGGGCAAGCCCCAACGCCTGGCCGGCGACCCCGACGTCCGCCACGACCTGATCCGCCTGGCCCGCACGGACCTGCCGCTGTCCGTGCAGACCTACCTGAACCTGCCGTGGTGGCTGTCGGCGCAACGCGGCGCGGCCGACGAGCTGGTCACCCAGCTGGAACTGCTGGAGGGCCGGGCCCGCCGGCTGGCCGAGCGCTTCTACGCCTCGGACGTGCACCGCCAGAGCGACCACGGCCGGTACCTGCGCGACCAGCAGGAGTAGCCCTCACCCCGGGACGGCGTCGGCGGACGGGAACAGGTGCGTGAGCCCGTGCCCCAGGCCCGGCACCGGCACGCCGTACTCGGCCACCAGCGCGCCCGGGTCGTCGTGCGTCGCGACGACGGCGGCCTCGAACGGTGCCCAGGCCCCGGCCGTCCCGGTGTCCGCGCCGACGACTCGCGCGGCCCGCTCGACCACGTGGATCACGCCCTCCCAGTACGGCAGGTGGGCACGCAGCAGCAGGTGGTCCGGCCCGCCCCGCCACACCTCCAGCACGCCGGGCGAGCCGTCCAGGCTGACCGTGCGCCGGTAGACACCGCCCACAACGGTCTCGACACCCGGGATCGCCCTCTTTCGCAACTGATCCAGCACCACCGCCCAGTCGTAGCCCGGCACGACCGGAACCCGGACCGTCAACCCGCCGTCGAGCACCACCCGGTCGGCCTTGCGCCGCCGCGCGCGCAGGACCGTCGGCGCTTCCCGGAAGACCTCGCGCATGGCCCGGTTGAACTGCCGCAGGCTGCCGAACCCGGAGGCGAACGCGATCTCCGCGACGGTCAGGTCGGTGTCGTCCAGCAGCCGCCGCGCGAAGTGCGCCCGCCGGGACCGGGCGAACTGGTCGGGGGTCGCGCCCAGGTGGGTGTGGAACAGCCTGCGCAGGTGCCGGGCGGAGACCCCCAGCCGGGTGGCCAGCTCGACCTCGGTGCCCTCGTCCAGCGCGCCTCCGATGATGTGCTGGACCGCCGCGCACACCAGTTCCGGCGCGTCCGGCAGGGGGCCGGCCACCCGGTAGGGGCGGCAGCGCAGGCAGGCGCGGAAGCCGTTCGCCTCGGCGGCGGCGGGCAGGGTGAACGTGCGGACGTTCTCCGCCTTGGGTTTCGCCCCGCAACCCGGGCGGCAGTAGATGCCGGTGGTCACCACGGCCGAGTACGTCGTCACCGCTCCAGGTCTAGCCGAGCCGCCACCGCCCCGCCGGCCGTTTTCGGACCTCGGCGACCGTTTCGGACCTCGGCGGACGGTGATGTCCAAATCCGGCCGGACAACGCCCGCCCCTCCGGCGAAGCTGGTGCCCGCACGACGGAGAAGATCGTTCAAGGGGAGTCGGGAAGATGTCTCAGCAGGACAAGGCGAAGGCGTTCCGCGAGTTGCACACCGGCCCGGTGCTGGTGCTGCCGAACGCGTGGGACGCGGCCTCCGCCCGGTTGGTCGAGCACGCGGGCGCGGCGGCGGTCGCCACCACCAGCGCGGGGGTGTCGTGGAGCCTGGGCGCGGCCGACGGGGGTCACCTGGACCGCGAGCCGGCGGTGCGGGCGGTGGAACGGGTGGTGCGGGCGGTGTCGGTGCCGGTGACCGCGGACGTCGAGGGCGGGTTCGACGACCCGGCGCGCACGGTCCGCGAGGTGCTGGCCGCCGGGGTCGTGGGCATCAACATCGAGGACAGCGCCGCCGGCCGGCTGCTGGACGTCGCCGACCACGCCGCCCGCCTGCGCGTGGTGCGGCAGGCGGCGCAGGACGCGGGCGTGGACCTGTTCGTCAACGCCCGCGTCGACGTCTACTTCTTCGGCGACCGCGCGGTGGACACCGTCCTGCGCCGCGCGGAGGCGTTCCTGGCGGCCGGCGCGGACGGCGTGTTCGTGCCCGGCGTCACCGACCCGGACACCATCGCCGCCCTGGTTCGAGGCTTGGACGCCCCGCTCAACGTGATGGCCGGGCCGGGTGCGCCGTCGATCGCCGAGCTGGCCGCGCTGGGCGTGGCCCGGGTGAGCGTCGGCCAGGGCATCGCGGAGGCCGCGTACGGGGTGGCGCTGGAGGCGGCCCGCCGCGTGCTGGCCGACGAGGGCTACCCGT
The DNA here is from genome assembly GCF_009498035.1 of Saccharothrix syringae. Lineage (NCBI taxonomy): Bacteria > Bacillati > Actinomycetota > Actinomycetes > Pseudonocardiales > Pseudonocardiaceae > Saccharothrix > Saccharothrix syringae. Next base: position 6,524,393 of record NZ_CP034550.1, on the reverse strand, counting down.
CCGGCGCGGTGGACTACGGCCGGATGAACGCCCTGCTCACCACTCCAGGAGCTTGACGAACGCGGCGAGGCCGGTCCGGGCGTCCAACACGACCCCCCGCCCGGCCGGGCGCGGACCTCCTGTCCGAACTCGCGGCGCAGACCGCTGCCGATCAGCGCGTTATCGAGATCACCGACATCGCGCACGCACAGCTCCCGGTAGAGCGGGACGAACGCGGACACCGGGCCGGGCATCACCGCACCTCCGGAACGGTCACGGACCGCGGGAAGTCGCCTGCCGCAGCGCGCCAGTGCCTGCTCGACGTGGCGGCGCGCAGGCGGGGTGGATCGGCACCGGTCGGCCGTAGCGGCGGCCCCACTGCCCGTCGACCAGGCCGTCGAGCCCGAGACCGAGCGCGTACGCGAATCCGATTTGATTCGCCGCGAGAAGTACCGCAGGCCCGTCCCGACACCGGCCCGCCCGAGGCGGTGGTCCAGGTCCGCTCGTGCGTTCCAGGTCAGGGATTGCCTGTAGGGCCTTGCGGAGGCAGGGACATCAGCGGGAACGGTGACTCCGGCTCCACCGAGGCGGTGCTGCCGGCCCGGAGCAGGAGGAAGGGGCGCTGCGGAACACCGGTGCCGGCCGCCTCCGCGCCCCTGCCACGTCGTGCGCCACGGGAGTCCTCTCCATCCGGGTCCCGATCCGGTGGTCGTCACCGTTCGGGGTTGATGTCGCCGGTGTCGGGTGCGAGGGGTGCCCGCCACGCCCGGACGCCGAGGTCGGTCGCGCCGAGGTCGGTCGCGCCGCGGTGCCACCGACCGTGTTGCCCGAACGTCCCTTCCCCGTCTTTGCCTGAACAGCACCTCCCGCCTCCGAAACAGATCTGCAAAACTGTCGAAAGTTTCTGCCCCGCAGTGCCTGTTCCGCCGCCTGGTCGACGAGGATCGAGGAGGAACGCGTGAAGAAGTCGTCCGGGGCCGTGGCGCCCCTGGCAACCGCCCTGCTGGTGACCGCCTTGCTCGCGGCACCACAGGCACACGCCGCCGCGTACACGCTCAAGGACGCGGCGGCGGCCACCGGCCGGGTCTTCGGCGCGGTGGTCCCGGCCGGCCTGCTCGGCGTCGCCGACTACACCAAGACGCTGGACCAGGAGTTCGGTCAGGTCACGCCCGAGAACGAGATGAAGTGGAACGTCGTCGAGCGGGTCCGGGGCAAGTTCGACTTCGCCGCCGCCGACCGCCTGGTCGACTACGCCGAGAGCCGGGGCATGGCGGTGCGCGGCAGCGTGCTGGCGTGGCACAGCCAGCTGCCCGGCTGGGTGGTCAACATCAGCTCGGGCGCCCGGCTGCTGACCGCGCTGCGCGAGCACATCGCCGGCGTCGCGGGCCACTTCCGCGGTCGGGTCGACTACTGGGACGTGGTCAACGAGGCGTTCGGCGACAGCGGGGCCCGGCGCAACTCGGTGTTCCAGGAGCGCATCGGCGACGGCTGGGTCGAGGAGGCGTTCCTCGCGGCCGAGGCCGCCGACCCCACCGCGAAGCTCTGCTACAACGACTACTACACCGACGGGTTCGGCCCGAAGTCCGACGCCGTGTACGACCTGGTGCGGGACTTCGTCGCGCGCGGCGTGCCGATCGACTGCGTCGGCTTCCAGGGGTACTTCAACAGCGATCACCGGGTGCCCGCGGACATGGCCGCGAACCTCCGGCGCTTCGCCGACCTCGGGGTGGACGTGCACCTGACCGAGCTGAACGTGACCGGTTCCGGTGAGAAGCAGGCCAAGGCGTACGCCGTGGCCGTCAGCGCGTGCCTGGCGGTGCCGCGCTGCACCGTGATCGCCGTGGGCGGCGTGACGGACAAGTACTACTGGAACGCCGCCAAGACGCCCCTGCTGATCGACGCCGACTACAGCCGCAAGCCGGCGTACTTCTCGGTGCTCGACGCGCTGAACGAGGCGGCCACGGGCTGGCGGTAGGCAAGGGCGGTCGTCGCGTGGTCCCGCCGGGTCCTCGGCCCGGCGGGACCACGCGCGCTCAGGCCCGCGACGGCGGCGGGTCTCGCCACCGACACCCGCTGATCAGCACGAACACGATCACGGTGAACACCGCCCGGTCGTCCACCGGCGCCGTTCCGCCACCCCGCGGACGCGGCGCGAACTTCGGAATCAACGGCTGCACCGACACCCACGGCTCATCGGGCACCAACCGCAAGGCCAACCGATCGACCACGGCACCACACCATGACAGCACCACTTTGATCGTGATGCCGCGGCGTCCCAGTTCCACGGCGAGGTTGAGCACCACCGCCTCGACGGCGGCCTTGGACGCCGGGTATTGGGCCTGCCGCTCAAAGGCGCGGCGGGCGCTGATCGAGGAGGTCGGCAGCCGGCCGCGGACATTGGTGTGGAACACGCGGTCGAAGTCCTCGGCGGTGAGCTCGGCCAGGCCGCCGAAGTGCTCGGTCCCGGCGTTGCTCACGAGACTGTCGAGCCCGCTCGAGTCCCCCGGCGGCCGACTCGACGCCCCGGTGGCTCTCGTCGGCCACGGCCACATCGCCCTGCATGGTGATGGCGTGGCCGCCAGCGGTGTTGATCTCGGCAGCGAGCCGTTCGGCCGCGTCGGCCTGGGGCCGGTAGTCGATGGCCACCGCTGCCCCGTCGACTGCGAGACGTCGCACGACCGCCGCGCCGATTCCGCGTGAGCCACCGGTGACCAGCGCTGCCCTGCCCCTCAGCGCACCCGTCGTCCTGCCTGCCGACCCCTCACCAAGGCAGCCTGCCGTTGTCGTCGAAGAAGCCGCCCGTCGGACACTCCCGCCCGAGCGTGGCCAGCCGCACCACGATCGCGGCGCCCTCGGCCGCGGTCCGGGTCAGCTGGAACGGCAGGCCCTTGGCGAAGTCCGTGTCACACGCACCAGGCGCGACCGCGTTCACCAGGATCCCTTCGCGCGACAGCGCTTTCGCGTACTGCACCGTGAGCATGTTCAGTGCCGCCTTCGACACCGGATAGCCCAGCGAACCCGACATCCGACTCAGGTAGTGGGTGGCATCGGTCGTCCACGTCATCGACGAGGTGCCGCTGGAGACGTTCACGATCCGCGCCGCGGACGAACGGCGCAGCAGCGGGAGCATCGCCTCGATCACGGTGACGACACCGAACAGGTTCGTCTCGAACACCGCCCGCACCCCGTCGAGGTGCGCGGAGCCCGGCGCCTGCGCCCCGAGGTCGCCGGAGATGCCGGCGTTGTTGACCAGGACGTCCAGACGGCCGAACCGCTCGGCGATCTGCTCGGCCGCCGCGCTCACCCCGCGTTGGTCGGTCACGTCGAGGCCGATCGGGTGCGCGACACCGCCCGCCGCGCTGATCTCGGCCACCGCCTCGGCGCCCTTCTCCAGGTCCCGGGCACCGACTACCACCGTCATCCCGAGCCTCGCGAGCTGGCCCGCGACGGCCCGCCCGATCCCCTTGTTCGCCCCCGTCACCAGGGCGATCGTTGCGTCATCACTCACATGATCAGCGAACCACCCGTCGTTCCCCCGGGCCAGGACCAGTCCGATCTCGCTCGATACCCTCCTGGTATGGACGTCCAGACCCGGGAACTGCGCTACTTCATCGCGGTCGCCGAGGAACTGCACTTCGGGCGGGCCGCCCAGCGGCTGGGCATCGCCCAGCCACCCCTGTCCCGGGCGATCCGCCTGCTCGAACAGCGGATGGGCCTCACCCTGCTGGACCGCACCAGTCGCGGGGTCCACCTCACGGCGGCCGGGGAGGTGTTCCTGGCCGAGGGACGCGTCGCACTGGATGCCGTGGCCGCCGCGGTGCGCCGTGCGCGAAGGGCGGCGGCAACCACTCCGCGGCTGGTCCTGGCGCTCAAACCCGGCAGCGACGCCGACCTGTTGCAGCCGATCCTGGACCGCTACGCCGCCACCCCCGACGCCGTTCCGGTCGATCTCGCCTTCAGCGTCGGCGAACGCGCCGCGATGGTCCGCGACGGCCGCGCCGACCTCGCACTGCTGCACCGGCCGCAGAACGACCTGAGCGGCCTGGACAGCGAGGACCTCCACGTCGAAGGCCAGGTCGTGGTGCTTCCGGACGGCCACCCCCTGACCGCCCGCACCGAGGTGTCGATGGCCGACCTGCGCGGCGGGACCCAGCCCCGCTGGCCGGAGTCCCGCCCCGAGGTGACCGGCCACCTCGTCACCGACACCGACCAACTGCTGCAACTCGTCCGGCTCGGGCGGATGGTCGCGGTGCTCCCGGAATCGATCCGTGATCGCCTGCCACCCGGCACGGTCAGTCGTCCTGTCATCGACGCCGAGCAGGCCACCCTCGTGATCGCCTGGCACCGGGAGTCCACCTCCCGCCAGGTCGCCGCCTTCATCCGCGCCGCGACCTCCGTCAAGACCGAGCTGGAACAGGTCTGACAGGTTACGGCCGGAACACGCCGGAAACCTTGCTGTGGAGTTTCAAAAGTCGGCCACCAGCGCTGACCGGCAGCTTTACGCGGCTCGCTCGCACTCGTTTACCAGGGTTGACGAGTGGATCCGTTTCTACAACAGCAGGCGTCGGCACTCCGCGATCGGCGTGCTCAGTTCCAACGCCTACGAGTCACTGCCAGCGACTGCTTGAACCTCGTAAGCCCCTGTCCACCATTCGGGGTGAACCTCACAACGCCACGCGGATCGGCTGGCAGAGGAATCTGCCCGGCTCGTCGCCGTTGTCGAGCGGCTTGCGCGACGTCCCAGATCTTCCCTCCGCGTGGCCGGCGACCGCGACGACACCAACCGCTACCTACCGTGGACGCCGGTGCCCGACCTGGCCGCCGCCAACAGCAACCGGTGTGGGCCGACGACCCTGGTTTGCGGATCCTTGCACGCGGTCTCGGTATTCCGGCCGTTTCGACTCCTGCGGTCCTGGACGTGCTGCCGGCTCACGACCTGCTGACGTCGAGAGAGCACTCGGATGCGATTGAGGCGATGTTCCGGGCGAAGGTGGGCGACTTCGAGATCACCGACCAACAGTTCCTCGACACGGCGCAAGCCGAGGAGTGGGACCCAGATGGTGCCGCGGCAGTGGCCCTGGGACGCCCTGCGGCGTGGCGGGACCTGACGGCATCGCTGCGTCGGATGCGGTCGCTGATGCGTGCGATCCGGCAGTATCGTCCGGACCTGCTGCATTGGTGGCTGTACTGGTGCGTGAGTGGAGCGGCGTTCACAACGCTTGCCGATCCGCGTCGCGCCTGCACCTTGAGGTTTGCCGGATGGCACTGGCGGAGGTCTTCCCCTGCCGCGACCAGAAGCTCGATCCCTTGCCTGCCGCCGTACAGGTGCTGTTCAGGAAGTACGCCGGTGTGGTACCTGGCTCGATCGCCCTACCGTACCTGCTCGCCAAGCTTGCCGATCTCGATGGTGTGGAACCCTCCTCGTCGTGGTCTCTACCGTCCGATACCTGAACGACTGCGAGTGGATCTTCGGTGAGGCTCGCCGACAGTACGACGGGGCGGACTCCGTCGTGATCAAACGCGGTGACCTCGTCGCCGCGACGGAGGCATCCTCCGTCGCTGCCGTCAGGTCATAGAGAACCGACTGTTCCCGTTTCCCGACGGTTTGACGATTGAACCTGTCGAGACAAGTCCCGGCTGCGGTCCCGTCGTTGTATCCATGCCGCCCCAGGGAAAAAGAAATGAAACTTTTCTTCACGGCGCCATTGTCGGCAGTCATGTCGAAAGTGCAGTTGCTGGAGCAGCATCAGCAGGATGCGGAGCGCCATGAGCAGTTGGCGTCGCTGAACGCCGAGCAGGCCAAGGCGATCGCGCGTCTGGACGGCGCTGGATGAGCCATCATGACGTTGTTCCGCCACGGTCCTGCGCGGCGGCGCAGGACCTGAGGCGATCGGCGAGCGCGATGACGAGGTCGCGGAGTTCGTCTGGGCGCTCGATGGCGAACGGCCGGTTGAGCGAGGCGAGGACCGGGGGCAACCAGTCGAGTCGCTCGGCTCGCAGTTCGACGCGCCGCCAGCGCTCGGTCGCGTGGTCCTCGCCCGCCACGGTCGCGGACTCCTCCAGGCTCGCGACACTGGCGGGAAGGTGCGCGCGGATCTGCCCGACCGTCCCGTGGATCCGCAAGGTCACCTCATGCCGGTACTCGGCAGTGGCGAACCCCGACAACACGCGCTGTGCCGGACCGGGCCCCGCTGGCGCTTCGAATGAGCCGGGCAGGGTCCGTGCGTCGGCGATGCGATCGAGCCGGAAGGTTCGGTCTTCGCCGATCCGGGCGTCCCTGCCCGTGACGTACCACCGGCCCGCATGGGCGACGATCCCGTACGCGTGCAGCGTGCGTTCGCTGCGCTGTCCGGCACGGCCGGTGTAGCGGATCGAGACCGGTCGGCGGTGGCGCACCGCATCGGCGATCGTGAGCAGGACTTCAGCGTCCGGGGCGTCGAACTCGCCGGGCTGATCCGTGAACGCGAGAGCTTCCAGCAGCGTGTCGAGCCGACGGGCGATGTGCTTGGGCAGCACCCGCCGGATCTTCGCCGATGCCGTCTCGCTCGCCGTGTGCTCCGTCGTGGTCAACCCGGCTCGGCGGCCCGCGATCAGGCCGAGCAGCACGGCCATCGCCTCGTCGTCGCTGAGCATGAGCGGTGGCAAGCGGTAGCCGGCGGCGAGCCGGTACCCGCCGTAGCGGCCGCGCACCGATTCCACGGGCACGTCCAGGTCGATCAGCTGGTCCACGTACCGCCGCACGGTGCGCCCTTCGACGCCGAGCCGGTCGGCGAGTTCGGCCACCGTCCGCGTGCCGCCCGACTGCAACAGCTCCAGGAGTGTCAGCACGCGGGCCGTGGGGCGGGGCACGTTCGCAGCCTAACGCAAATACCGGACCGATTCTGTCCACTATTTCTCCTAGCCTGCGCCGTGCACGCCCACAGCACAGCCAAGGAGACTCCCGTGGACTTCGTCTCGATCCGCATCATCACCAGCGACGTAGCGCGCCTCGTCGCGTTCTACGAGCGCGCCACAGGGGTCCATGCGACGTGGGCCACCGAGGACTTCGCCGAACTCAGGACCGCGGGCGCCACCCTCGCGATCGCCGGCACCCGCACGGTCCCGCTGTTCGCCCCGGGCTCTGCCCGCCCGGCGGACAACCACAGCGTGATCACCGAGTTCCTCGTCGACGACGTGGACCGCGTTCACCAGGACCTGACCGGCTTCATCACCGACTTCGTCACCGAGCCGACCACGATGCCCTGGGGCAACCGATCACTGCTGTTCCGCGACCCCGACGGCAACCTCGTCAACTTCTTCACCCCCGTCACCCCGGCGGCGATCGAGAAGTTCGCACGCTGACGTCGAAGGAACATCGGCGCGTGAAGGAAGCGTGCGACGCGGCCGGGGAGCGATGTCGCCTCACCAGCACCGGCGTTCGCGGACCGGACGGCGACACATCGTCCACTCGCGCTTGCCGGCCGCGTGCCTGGGCATGTCCTTCACGTCGACGGAGATGATGTGACCAGGCCGCGCCTCACCCGGAGGTGCTGTTCCCGGGTGAAGCGCACCCTCCCTCACCCACCCGACAAGGCAGTGCGGACCCCTGGCCTCGACGTGATGGACACCGACAAGGACCCCGCCGGTGCCGATCGGCGGCTGCGTTTCAGCAGAGCGGATGACCCGGGCCAGGCGTGAACCGCGCGCTCCAGACCCTTGCCGCGCAGGGACTTCCTCATGTTGAGCCGGGCACCATGGTCGTCCTCACCCGTCTTCTCGCCCACACCAGCCTGTGGGCTTCCAGAACCCTGCACTGGGGCGCTGATCTGCGGTGATCGCGCGCCATGGACCACAGGTCATGATCGTGGAGCGTGGCGTTACGACTGCTGTACCCGATCTTCGTCCGGCTCGTCGACTGGTTGGTTCTCCTCGGCCGGTCGCCGGCGGCCGAGGACGTCGAGTTACCGGTACTGCGGCACGCGGTTGCCGTGCTGCGCCGGGCCACTCCCCGCCTGCGGCTGGACTGGGCCGATCGCGCGGTGCTCGCCGCATTGGTGCGACGATTTCCCAGGTGCTGCGCATGCACCGACTGGTGACGCCAGGCACCATCCTGCGATGGCACCTGCGCTTGGTCGCGAGGAAGTGGACCTACCCGAGCCGGACCGGGCGTCCGCAGGTCGACGGCACCGTGGCGGTGTTGATCGAGCAGATGGCGCGGGGGAACACTGGTTGGGGCTACCGCCGGGTCCAGGGCGAACTGCTCAAACTCGGCCACCGGGTAGCCGCGTCGACCGTCCGCCGCGTGCTCAAGCGCCTACGGATACCGCCGGCACCGAGGCGCGACACCGACCTGTCGTGGCGGCGGTTCCTGCGCGCCCAGGCCACGCGCCACGCTGCCCAAGAGCGAACTGCTACGCCGAACGGTTCGTCGGCACCACCAGACGCGAAGTCATTGACCGACTGCTCATCATCAATGAACGCCACCTGAAATCTGGCCGCCCAATACGTGGACGGCGACACCTCCAGCACGGCACAGACCGGCTCAACACCGAACCGCCCACGATAGGTGTCGATGAACTCGACCAGCGCGGCGGTTCGGGGTCGAGTTCCCGGATGAAATACGCCGACACCGCCTTCAGGATATCGTTCGCCCGCCGCAGCTCACTATTCTCCCGTTCGAGCTCGGCGATGCGCCGGGCATCACTCGTCGATGTCCCCGGCCGTTTCCCGCCATCGACCTCGGCCTGCCGAAGCCACGTCCGCAACGCCTCCCGACGCACCCCGAGCCGGTCCGCGACCCGAGCGATCACACCTGTCCGTTCGCCCTGCTCACGCAACTCAAAGACCAACCGAACCGCGCGTTCCCGCAGCTCAGACGAGTACTTCGGGGACCGGCGGACCGCAACGACACCGACAGCCCCCACACGACCACGCCCCCGACACGATCGGATGATCACGTTGGGGGCGTAGCCGTTGATCGACTCACCGACAGCATCGCCGGTGGGGCCGGGCCTCGCGGGCACTACCTGATCAGAAGTACATCCAGGTCGGCATCAGCCCGTTGTCCAGTACCTCCACCATGATGCCGCCGGCACCCGCGACGGGGGGTGTGTTGGCGAAGTTCGCCAACGCGACCGGGTCGTTGAAGTTGCCGACCCACCGCCACTGCGGGGCTGCGGCGGACGCCGCGATGCGCTTCTTCATCTCGACGGCCTCCGCCGCGGTGATCACCCGGTCGGGCGCGATGTAGTCGGGACCCGCCTGGCCGGCCACGTCCGTCGGCGCGGGCTCGGCGACCACGGCCGAGGCGGTGAGGGTGCCGGAGACCGCGAACGCGGCCACCGCGCACAACACGGACAAGGTCCGCAACGCACTCATGAGGAACTCCGTTTCGGTCGAATCGAATGGCCGATCGGCTCAGCCGCTTGCACTGTGTCGACGCACCCTGTTCGCCGACCTTGCGGCGACCTTGCGCAGCAGCCAAAATCGGCTTCCAACTGCTCGGCGTGCGGTCGAGCGCTCCGGGGGGAGTCACGTGGAATTCCGATTATTCGGCGAGGTTCAGGTGTGGTCGGCAGGCCGGTCGCTGTCCGTCGGCACACCTCGACAGCAGGCGGTGCTGGTGGCGTTGCTCGTGGACGCGCGAAGACCGGTCGCGATCGACACGCTCGTCGACCGGGTCTGGGACGGCTCGCCGCCCGCTGATCCGCGCGCGGTGCTGTACTCCCATCTGAGTCGAATCCGGCGGTTGCTGGCGCAGGCGGCGACGTTTTCCGGCGAAGAGGAAGCGCGAATAGTGCGGCGACACGCCGGTTATATGCTCGACATCGACCCGGATTCGGTCGACGTGCACCGTTTCCGGCGGTTGTCCGAACAGGGCGGTGACGACGAGCAGCGGGCCGCCGCGCTCGCCGAGGCGTTGGCCCTGTGGCGCGGCACGCCGCTGGGCGGGGTACACGGGGAGTGGGCCGCGCGGCTCCGGTCCGGATGGTCCGGCCGGCGGCTGGATGCGGCGGTGCGGTGGGCGCGGATCGAGCTCGACCTCGGTCGGCCCGCCGCAGTGGTCACCACGCTGCCCGACCTCGCCGCGGAGTACCCCTTGGCCGAGCCGCTCGAAGCCCTGTTCATGCGGGCGCTGCACGCGACCGGACGCGGCGCGGAAGCCCTCGACCGCTACACCGCCGTCCGGCGGCACCTGGCCGACGAGCTGGGCACCGACCCGGGACCCGAACTGCGGGCCGTGCACAGGACGCTCTTGGAGGACGAGCCACTTCCGTCCGCGCCCCCACGACGCGCACCCGCTCTCGTGTCCGCGACCGCCGTACCGCCGCCACCGCCGCCACCGCTGCCGATGCCGGTCCGCCGACGTGCCCCGGCGGTCCTGGTCACGCTGCTCGCGGCACTCGTCCTCCAAGGCGACGTCACCGCCCCGCCGGCCCCGCAGCCGGTCGAGCACGTGCAGGCCCTCTTCGCCGCCGCCCGGAAGCTCCACCACGACGGGAAGGCGACCGAAGCGCAGGCGAAGCTCGCCGACGCAGCGCGCCGCTACGACGACCTGCTCGACCTCGACCCGGGCCGCAACGGACCCCTGCTCGCACCCGCGGTCGTGGAGGCACTGCGTTGGGCGGGCGTGGACTTCAGCGTCGCCGAAGCGTCGGTGTGGTCCTGGCTCGCCAGCAAGGAGTCCACCCCGTACCCGGCCATCTCCCAGGTGTTCCTGCTGCGGGGGTGGCGGCTGAGGGCCCCGGTGTTCCTCGACGTCATCGTCTGGAACTACGAGCAGGCGCCCGGCGTCACGTCGCCGCGCGAGGCCGCGGATGTGCGGATCGACGTCCTGGAGGCGGCCGTCATCGAAGGCTCGAACTCCCGGCACGGCACACACGTGAGGGAGTTCGGACAACTCCTCGAACCCTGAGCGCCGGTGCGGCCGGCCTGTGCGGAGGTCGGCCAGTGGGCGGTTCGCAGGGTCCTGATCGAGGAGTTGCAGAGGTTGAATTCGTGTTGGCGGGTGGAACTGGCCCCGTGACGTTTCTTGATCGTCGCGGTATGCCGGGTGGACGAGGTATGCGCAGGGTGGTGGCTTGACGCCTCGCGAGCAGCGGGCGCGGGAGCGCATCCGGCTGGAGGCCGGTGCCCGGTTCGTCCGGGGTGGGAAGACCGCGGTGGTGGCGGAGTTGCGGGTGGGTGTGCGTCAGGTGGAGAAGTGGCGTCGCAGCTGACGTGAGGGGGCTCGAGGCGTTGCGCTCGGTGGGATCGATGTCGGTGGAGCACCTCTCGCCCGTCCAGTGGGAGCGGTTGGTGCGTGAGCTGGCCAAGGGTCCGTTGGCGCACGGCTGGGACCAGGGCGGGGGCTGGACCCTGGGCCGGGTGAGGACGATGATCGGCCGGTTGTTCCACGTCGGCTGCACCGTGCAGGGGTGTGGCGGCTGCTGCGCCGGCATGGTTGGTCGCTGCAGGTCCCGGCGCACCGCGCATTGGAGCGTGACGACGGGGCGGTCGGGGTGTGGCACGGGGAGGTCTGGCCCTGGGTAGAAGACTCGCTGCGGACCTGGGCGCCGCGCGGACAGACCCCGGTGTTCCGGGTGCGCGGCGGATGCGGAGGTTGGGTGTCGATGGCCGGCGTGCTGTGCTTCAAGTCCGGTGCCAGGCCGCACCTGGTCTACCGGCTAGGGCTGTGGCGCGGCCACAAGGGCGAACGGCGCGGCTTCACCTGGGCCGAGTACCGCGATCTGATCGTGGCCACCCACAACCAACTGCACGCTCCGATGGTGTGGATCTGGGACAACCTCAACGTCCGTAAGGCGCACGAGCTGGTCGAGTTCATCGACGCGAGCCGGGACTGGCTGTACGTGGTGCGCCTGCCCTCCTACGCCCCGGAGTTGAACCTGACCGGGGGGTCGCTGCTCAACCAGTACCGGCCCGACGTGCTCGACGGCTGCCTGGCACAGACCGGACTGACCCTCGCGACGACACCACGACCGCGGTATTGGTGGCGTCGTCGCCACCATGACCAGTGCAGGCGGTCCACGGGACGGTCGACATGCTTGATCACCAGACGGACGGACAAGTGTCGGATCTCGTTCAGCGTCAACGGAATCAACCCTGCCGGAGCCGGTGCGGCCTGCTCGGCCGCGGTCGTGACGGCCTGGAACAGGTGCGCCAACAACATTACCGACTCTTTCGGCTCAGGGTGACGTCGTGGTGGCGTGGTGATGAATCCGATTTGTGCGATGAACCCGTCGAGGTCGAAGGGCGCCAGGTTGGCCAGGCTGCGTTTCAGGTGAGACCACACGCCCTCTGCCGGATTCAGGTCCGGGGCGTAGGGCGGCAGCCGGAACACCGTCAACCACCGCTGTGTCGCGATCAGTGCGCGCATGGCGGCGTTGACGTGGTGGACGTAGTTGTCCCACACCAGCACGATGTTCCCGCCCAACTGCTGGTGGGCGGCATCGAGCAGGACGGCGAAGTCGGGTTTGCGGCAGACCGTGCCGGCCAGGGACACCCGCCCCGCCTGGGTGGTGCGCACCGGCAGCGCCGGTGTCCGGCCACGGCGGGCCCAGGTGCGGGTCCGGGGCGGCCGCAGCAGCTGCCCGGCCTCGTCGACGAAGCACAGCCACGCGTCCCGGGCCCTCACCGTTTTTCACGCGGCCAGGTCGTGCGCACCCAGGTGGCCACGCCGGACTCGTCGCGTTCGGCGGCCCGCTGCACCGGCAGCTGCGGGGTGAAGCCCATCTGCCGCAGGATCCACCAGGTCTGGGCGCATGCGCGACCGCCGCCCGCACGGGCCCCGCGACCGCGGCACCTCCACCCCGCCGGTCCGCCAGCGGGTGTGCCAGCCGTAGGCGGACTTGCGCGAGACCCGTAACAGCCGCGCCACCCGCGGCGGAGCCACACCCCGGGCGAACATCCCGGCGGCCTCGAACCGGACCCGCTCCCGCTGGGCTCGCTGCTTCGCGGTCAGACCACCACCATCGGAATACCGCATGCCACCGGCATGCACCCACCATCACCCCGAAACGAAAAGATCAGTAACGTGGTCCAGCGGTGCCACGAGGGCCAGGTTCGGACCTGGTGCTCGTCCCGCACCAGGACCGACAGCGCCACCGACGACCGCGGGTAGCAGCGATAGGAAGCCAACTCTCCGGTACGGCGGTTGCGGCGGACCGACAACCAGCGGTGCCCCGGCGGCGCGCAACGCCGAGGCGGCGCCGTGAACCTCGTCGCCGGTCACCCAGGCCGCCGTGGCACCGCCGTCCAGCGCGCGAACGAGCATGCGCCGGGCCAGTTCGGTCTTCGTGGCGAACACGGTGTCCTCGGGCACTCCCGCCGCCGCGCGGCGCCGTGTGTCGTCGGTCCACGACGCCGGCAGGTGCAGCTCCCGGTCGATCAGGGTGTGCCCGACGGCGGTGGTGCAGGTCAGGAACACCCCGACCTGCGCGTTCTCGATCCGGCCTGCGGTCCCGGTGTACTGCCGTCGCACACCGACGGTGTGAACGCCCTTCTTCACGTCCCCGGTCTCGTCCACGACCAGGATCGCGTCGGCGGCGCCCAGGTGCTCCACGGCGACCGTGCGGATGTCGTCGCGGACGGCGTCGGCATCCCACACCGCCTTGCGCAACAGGTGCTGCATCCCCGCCGGCCCGGAATCGCCGACATACCCGGCGATCGTCCAACAGTTCTTGCGCGGCAGATCCGACAACAGGCCCAGCACGAACGCACGCGCTCGTCGACGCGGTTCCACTCGGGTGAACCGGCGGGCCACGCGGGCCATGAGCCCGTCGAGTGTATCCCGCCATCGGTCGAGGTCTACGCTGTGGCCCGCGGCCACCACATGATCTTGGACAGTCCTCACGAACCGTTCATGATCGTCCGGTGGCCGCACCCATCTTCACGGCCCCTGACCAGTCGAGATCACGAACTTTGGCTGGAGTGCTAACCGACGATCTCCAGGGGGCGAACACCCGGGATTACCACCGGCATTCCGAAAGTGGGACAAAGCCGAATGCCGGGCGGACCCCATTTCGGCTGCTGCGGCAACGCGGGCGGAGCAGGCGATTGATCGCTATGCGATCGGCGGCGGCACGCACGAACCCCGATCGGCGCGATCGTCGATCCGGTGCCCAGTCGAGAGCGTGCTGAACCACGCGAACGGGTCGGCCGGAGTATGGCGTTGACCTTCGGGCGGTTCGTGTTTCGCCGTTCAGTACCCTGGGAGCATGGCGGACACGCCCGATTCGGCGACCGAGTTCGAGCAGCAGCGCCCCCGGCTGTTCGCGCTCGCCTATCGGCTGCTGGGCTCCGCCGCGGAGGCCGAGGACGTCGTGCAGGACACCTATCTGCGGTGGAGCGCGGTCGACCGGGAGTACGTGGCCACGCCCGGGGCGTGGCTGGCCAAGGTGCTGACCAATTTGTGCCTGAACCGGCTCACCTCCGCGCGCAACCTCCGCGAGCGCTACGTCGGGCCGTGGCTGCCCGAACCGGTGCTCACCGACACCGCGCCGCTGGGGCCGATGGAGGTCGCCGAGCAGCGCGAATCGGTGTCCCTGGCGCTGCTGGTGCTGCTGGAGCGGCTGACCCCGGCCGAGCGGGCGGTGTTCGTGCTGCGCGAAGCCTTCGGGTACACGCACCGGGGCATCGCCGAAGTGCTGAACGTCAGCGAGGCGAGTTCCCAGCAGCTCTACCGGCGGGCTCGTGCGCACCTGGACCGGTCGCGTCGCCGGTTCGAGCCCGACCCGGCGCAGGGCGCGCTGATCGCCCGCCGGTTCTTCTCCGCCGCCCGTACCGGCAACCTGGTCGAACTGGAGCGCGTGCTCGCCGCCGACGTGGTGTCCTGGGCCGACGGCGGTGGCAAGGTCACCGCCGCCAGGCGGCTGGTGCGGGGCGCGCCCGAGGTCGCCCGCTACCTCGCCGGCTGGATGGCCGGATCGCTGCCCGGCCTGGAGATCGCCATCCGCGAGGTCAACGGTGAGCCCGCGATCCTGGCGGTGTCCGCCGGCCGGCTGTGGGGCGTGATGGTGCTGGAGATGATGGCCGGCCGGATAGCCGCCCTGCGCACGGTCGTCAACCCCGACAAGCTCGCCTTCGCCGATTCCCAGCTCTGCACGACTGCGTGATGCACATCACGTCCCGGTGCTGTCAGAACGGGGTCCGCTGACCGGTTCAACCCTGACATCCCGGAGTTCGGGCGAGGGAGGGGCGAGCGGTGGCACATCGCATCGTGGTGGTGGGCGCGGGCTATGCGGGCCTGTCGGCGGCCAAGCGGGCGGCGCGCGGCCTGGGCGGGCGAGTCGCCGTCACGGTGGTCAACCCGGCCGACGTGTTCGTGGAGCGGGTCCGGCTGCACGAGGTCGCCGCCGGCGCGCCCGCCGTCGACCTGTCGCTGGCGGAGACGCTGGCCGACCGACGGGTGGCGTTCCTGCGCGGTACGGTCACCGAACTCGCCTTGGCAGGGCGCCGGGTGGCCGTGGCGACCACGGGCGGGTCGCACGAGTTGGAGTACGACACTCTGGTCTACACGGCGGGCAGTACCGCCCGCACCGGGTGCGTACCGGGCGTCGCCGAGCACGCGCTGACAGTCTCCGGCGCGGCCGACACCGCTGCCGCCCGCGCCCGGTTGGCGGACTTGACCGACGGCGCGTGGGTCACCGTGGTCGGTGGCGGCGCGACCGGCATCGAGGTGGCCGCCGAACTCGCCGAGACCCACCCCGGTCTGCGGCTGCGGCTGGTCACCGACGAGGAGCTGGGCGGCTGGCTGTCCCCACGCGGCCGGGCGCACGTGCGCTCCGCACTGGAGCGGCTTGGCGTGCAGGTGCGCGACCACGTCGAGGTGGTCGAGGTCGCGGCGGACGGGCTGGTGCTCGACGACGGGCAGGTCCTGTCATCGGACGCGGTGGTGTGGTCGGTGGGCTTCGACGTGCCGTCGCTGGCCGCGCGGGCGGGCCTGGAGGTCGACCGGTCCGGGCGGGTCAGGGTCGACGGCACCATGCGCTCGTACTCCCACCCCGAGGTCTACGCCGCGGGTGACGCCGCCGCGATGGGCGGGGCGCTGGGCGGTGAGCTGCGCATGGCGTGCGCTACCGCACTGCCGTCCGGGCGGCAGGTCGCGGACAGCATCGCCGCGCGGCTGGCCGGCCGCACCCCGCGCCCGATGCGGTTCAGCTACGCGTTCCAGTGCATCAGCCTCGGCCGCCGCGACGGGCTGATCCAGTTCCTGCACGGCGACGACCGGCCGCGCGACCGGGTGCTCACCGGCCGGGCCGCCGCGCTGTTCAAGGAGGGCATCGTGCGCAGTGCGCTCACCTTCACCCGCCTGCCCGGACCGCTGTTGCCGTCCTGATGCGCGCGGACCACCCACCGCGAACCACCCCTCGGCCGCCCGCGTCGGGCCAGGCGGCCGACCGGTGGTCGGGTACCGCGCGGATTTCCGGAACGTGCGCGCGCCACTGCCGACGATTGCCTGCCGCGTCCCCGCGAGTGGTTGCACCCCCGGATGGCGATGGCCACACTGTGGTCGTCGGCATTCGGATCGCATTCGCTGTCGATTCCGTCTGCCACTTCCCCGCCTCCGCATTCCCGGTGGTTCGGCCGGTGACCTCGGCGCGTGGTCGCCCGGCCTTTCCGCTGGTTTTCAGAGAACGTGGTGACGACGTGGCGAACAGGATCTGCGTAATCGGCGCGGGCCCGCGGGGCCTGTCCGTGCTGGAACGACTCTGCGCGAACGCCCGGACCACCGGGGAACCGGTCGAGGTGCACGTCGTGGACCCCTACCTCGGATTCGGCGGCCGGGTCTGGCGCACCGGACAACCGGATTCTTTGGTCATGAATACGGTGGCCTCCCAGGTCACCATGTTCACCGACGACAGCGTGCGGTGCGCGGGTCCGGTGGAACCCGGCCCGAGCCTGTACGACTGGGCCCGGGATGTCGCCGCCGGCACGGCGGGCGGGTATTCCGCCCTCGTGCGCGCGGAAGCCGCCGGGCTCGGCCCGGACTCCTACCCCACGCGCGCCTTCTACGGCCACTACCTGTGCTGGTTCCTCGACCACATCACGCGCACCGCGCCGCCCGACGTCACCGTGGTGCGCCACCAGCGGACCGCGCTGTCCCTGGACGACCTGCCCGGTGGCGGGCAGTCCGTGCTGCTCGACGACGGTACGCGGGTGGTGGTCGAGGCGGTGGTGCTGGCGCAGGGCCACGTGGACGCCGCGCCCACCGGGGTCGAGCGCGAGTTGGCGGGGTTCGCCGCGCGCCACGGCCTGACCTACCTGCCGCCCGGCAACCCCGCCGAGGCCGACCACGACCGGGTCACCCCCGGCGAACCGGTCGGCGTGCGCGGCCTGGGCTTGAACTTCTTCGACCACGTGGCACTGCTCACGGTGGGGCGCGGTGGGCGGTTCACCGGCGACCGCGACGCCCCGCGCTACGAGCCCTCCGGGAAGGAGCCCGTGCTGTACGCGGGGTCGCGGCGCGGTGTCCCGTACCACTCGCGCGGGGAGAACCAGAAGGGCGCGACCGGGCGGCACGCGCCGCTCTTCCTCGACCAGGACACCATTCGCGACCTGCGGCGACGCCCCCGTACGGAGTTCCGCGCGCACGTGTGGCCGCTGATCGCCCGGGAGGTCGAGGCGGTGTACTACCACGCGCTGATCGCCGACCGGGACGGCGCGCCACGGGCGGGGGAGTTCCTGACCGAGTACGTCCGCACCGACCCGGCGGAGGTGGACGTGCTGCTGCGCGCGCACGGCGTGGGCACCGGGGAACGGTGGGACTGGGACGCGGTGGCGCAGCCGTTGCGGGGCTTGGCGTTCGCAGGTCCCGGGGCGTTCCGCCGCTGGATGCTCGACCACCTGCGGTCCGACCTGGCGCAGGCCCGGCGCGGCAACGTGCGCGGACCGCTCAAGGCGGCCCTCGACGTGCTGCGCGACCTGCGCAACGAGGTGCGACTGGCGGTCGACCAGGCCGGTATCGCGGGTGCGTCGTACCGGGACGAGCTGCGCTCCTGGTACACGCCGCTCAACGCGTTCACCTCGATCGGACCGCCGCCGAGCCGGGTCGCGGAACTCGTGGCGCTGGTGGAGGCCGGGGTGGTGGTGCCGGTCGGCCCGGAGCTGCGGGTCCGACCCGGCCGGGGCGGGTTCGTGGTGTCCTCGCCCGCCGTCGCGGGCTCGCAGGTGCTGGTCACCGCGCTGGTCGAGGCGCGGCTGCCCGCTCCGGACCTGCGCACGGCGACCGAGCCGCTGCTCGGCGACATGGTCGGGCGCGGGCAGTGCCGGCCGTATCGCATTCCGGACGACCTGGCCGGAGCGTACGAGACCGGCGCGGTGGATGTCACCGCGCGGCCCTACCGGGTGGTGGACCGCGCGGGCAGGCCGCACCCGGCGCGATTCGCCTACGGGGTGCCGACCGAGTCGGTGCACTGGGCGACCGCGGCGGGCATCAGACCCGGGGTGGATTCGGTGATCCTGGGCGATTCGGACGCCATCGCGCGGGCCTGCCTGGGAATGGGCTAACCGGCCGTGCGCGCCGCGCGGGGTGCTTCCCGGCTCCGACCGGGGCCGGGAACCTGCCACCGGACGTTTCCGATGGCGCATTCGACCGGGTCGGATGGCTCTTGTTCCGTCAACCGTACGGCTCGGTACGGATGTCAAGCGGGGGAACCCGGCGGCGGTTGTCCGCATTCACCGATTGACCCCATCGGCCGATTGACCCAACGGTGGGCCCCCGTGGCATGTTGGCACCGATGGGGGAACACCCGTGCGATTCACGGGTTCGTTCGAGAGTCGGGCCGTCGAGCACCACCGGGCGGCCGGAGGGGCCGGCCGCGCAGCTGTGCGGGGTCGGCCGGCGGACCGCTCAGGAATTCGCAGCAGGGCTGTCGGGTAGATGTTGCCGCCGGTATTCGAGGATAGCCAGTCGATCTATCGTGCGGGATGGCGGGGGGGATATGTCTTCGGTCACCAATGGGTCCGTCGCGGGTGGGCGGGACGGGGCGGTCGCCCCGGGCTCGGGAGTGGAGTGCTCGGCACCGACCAGGGTCGCCGTGGACTCGCTCGTGGTGGGGTGGCGGGTCCGGTCCGCCGGGGTCGACGTGGCGCACGTGCGGGCGCTGGCCGAGGTGGCCGGGAGCCTGCCGCCGATCGTCGTGCACCGCCCCACCATGAGCGTCGTCGACGGGCTGCACCGGCTGCGCGCCGCACAGCACCGGGGCGACGTCGAGATCGACGTGGTGTTCTTCGACGGCACGCCGGCCGAGGCGTTCGTCCTGGCGGTCACCGCGAACACCACACATGGCCTGCCGCTGGCGCTGGCCGACCGCAAGGCCGCGGCCGCCCGGCTGATCGCCGAGCACGGCACGTGGTCCGACCGGCGCATCTCGACCATAGCGGGCCTGTCGCACAAGACCGTCGGGGCGCTGCGGAAGTGTGCGAGTGGGGAAAGTACCCACTCGCACACCCACCGGGTCGGCCAGGACGGCAGGCAGTGGCCGCTGGACACCTCGGTGAGCCGGTTGGAGGCGCGGCGGATGCTGGAGGACCGGCCGTCCGCGTCCCTGCGGGAGGTCGCCAAGGCCACCGGCCTGTCGCCCTCGACGGTGCGGGAGGTGCGCAAGCGGCTGGAGGACCCGCCGCCGGTACCGGTGGACGCCATGATCGCGCTGCTGAGCGACCCGGTGGTGCGCTCCGGGGAGATCAAGCGGCTGTTGCTCCTGCTCGACCTGCACATGCGGTCGATGCGCCGGCGTCAGCCGATGATCGAGCACACCCCCCGACACCTGGTCGAGCTGGTGTCCTCGGCCGCCCGCGAGTGCGCGGAGGTGTGGGACGGCGTGGCCGAGCGGCTGGAACGGCACGGGGGCGACACCGACCGGCGCATTCCTGTTCGGCCGGCCCCGGGTCGGGCATGATTTCGCAGCCTGTGGGGAGCGCGTGTGGGAACCGACGAGTTCCGATACGCGTTCGCATCAATTGGGGGTCAAGGTGCAAGTCATCTGGGGGGCAAGGTGAAAGTCGAGATCGCCGCCGGCTTGGCGAATCGGTTGACCGCGTGGGCATCGGGGGGTGCCGTGGAAACGGTGCCCCTGGATTCGCTGCGCACCTCGGCGTCGCCCCGTTCCGCCGGGGTGGACGCGGCTCACACCCGGCTGCTCGCGCAGCTCGACGCGGAACTGCCGCCGATCGTGGTGAACCGGCGCAACCGGGAGGTGGTGGACGGCGCGCACCGGCTGGTCGCGGCCCGCTTGCGCGGCGACACCGACATCCGCGCCCGGTTCGTCGACTGCGACGACGACGAGGCGTTCGTGCTCTCGGTGCAGCTCAACACCGCGCACGGCCTGCCGCTGACGCTGGCCGACCGGGTGGCCGCGGCCAGGGGCATCCTGCTGCGGCACGGCCACTGGTCGGACCGGTCGATCGCGGAGATCACCGGGCTGGCGCACAAGACGGTGGGCGCGATCCGCCGCCGGGAGGGCGGCGAGGCGGTCGACGTGGCCGCCCGGCGCGGCAGGGACGGCACGATCCGGCTGGCCGACGTGTCGGAAGGGCGGCGCGAGGCGGAGCGGCTGCTGGTGGAGCAGCCGGACGTGTCGCTGCGCGAGATCGCCCGGCGGACCCGGATCTCGGTGGCCACCGTGCGCGACGTGCGGGCTCGGCTGGAACGCGCCGAGGAGCCGGTGGCCGCGCCGCGCCGCGGTGACCCGCCGCCGCCCGCCCGACCGGCGGCGGCACCCGCGAAACCGCCGTCGGTGGACCGGTTCGCGCTGATCCACATGCTGCGCAAGGACCCGGCGCTGCGCTTCTCCGAGTCCGGGCGCACGCTGCTGCGGCTGCTCTACACGTGCGTCGTGGAATCCCAGGACTGGGTGTACTCGCCGGAGCGGATACCGGCCCGCTACGTGGACGTGCTGGTGGCCGCCGCGCGAGAATGCGGGGCCGCCTGGCGGGAGTTCGCGGTGGAACTGGAACAACGGCCCGATCTGCGTTCTTCGGGCTGATCGGAAAATCCGAGGGTCGCTCGTCATCAAATCGCCGCAGCCGCCCGGTCGATGGACCGGGGGCGCGGCGATCGGTTATTTTGGAATCGGTCGCGCGATGGTGGGGTAACGCCACGCGGCCGTCTCCTAAATTCTTCCGCTATTTCCACACACCGATTCGGGGTGAGGTGTGGCCATGTCGTGGCAGGTCGCTCGGGACCACCGCCAGCTGGTCGGCTGGCTTGCCGACCCGACCGCGGAACGGGGCGTGCGCTTCCGCGGGGACGACGGCACGTGGCGGCGGTGGACCTACGCCGAGCTCGCCGCCGACGCCGTGCGCGCCGGGCACGCCCTGGCCGACGCCGGCGTGCGCGCCGGGGACGTCGTGCCGATGGCGGTGCCCGCCGGCCCGGACTTCGTCACGCACTTCTTCGGCGTGCTGGCGCTGGGCGCGACGCCGTCGGTGCTCCCGCTGCCGTGGGCGCTGCGCGGTACCGAGGCGTACCTGCGGCAGGTGCGGGCCATCACCGGCGTGATCCGACCCGCGCACGCCGTGGTCGCCGCGCAATACCGGGACCTGCTCGCGGACGGCCTGGCCGGTGCCCGGCTGCTCGAACCGTCCTACCTGGACGGTGGCGATCTGCCGTTCACCCGCGGGGAGGCCGCCGTCCTGCAATTCACCTCGGGCTCCCGGGGCGACCCGCGCGGCCTGCGGATCAGCGTGGCGAACATGGCCGCGAACCTGCGGATGATCCAGCGCTGGATGCGGCTGGACCGCTACGGCGCGGTCTGCTGGCTGCCGCTCTACCACGACATGGGTCTGGTCGGCGGCCTGCTCTCGGCGGTGACCGCGCAGCTGGAGCACGCGCTGATGCAGCCGGCGCACTTCCTGCGCGACCCGGCGGGCTGGCTCGCCGAGTACGGCCGCACCCCCTACCACGCCATGGTCATGCCGAACTTCGGCTTTCGGCAGGTGCTGGAGAAGGTCCGCCCCGAGGACCTGGTCGGCGTGGACCTGTCCCACCTCAGGACGGTGATCAGCGGCGCGGAGCGGATCGACCCGGACGTGCTGTCCCGGTTCGCCGCGCTGCTGGAGCCCACCGGGTTCGACGTGCGCGCCCTGATGCCCGCCTACGGACTGGCCGAGGGCACGCTGGCGGTGTCCGGCGACGCGGCGGACCGCGTGCCGCGCCTGGTGCACACCAAGTCCCTGGACCGCAGGCTCGGCGAGCCCGTGGAGATCCTGGAAGTGGTCGAGCTCGGCGTGGAACCGGTCGCCGAGCCGTGGCAGTGGCAGGTCAGCTGCGGGCTTCCGCTGGCCGGCCTGACCGTGCACGTGCTGGACGAGGACGGGGTGCGCCAGCCCGAGGGCGTGCTGGGCGAGATCTACGTCGAGGGCCCGTCGGTGGCCGACGGCTACCTCGACCCGACCGCCGAGGACGCCGCCCGGCTCGGCGGCGGCCGGCTGCACACCCGCGACGCCGGGTTCCTGCTCGACGGCGAGCTCTACGTGGTGGGCCGGCTCGGCGACAGCGTGAAGGTCAACGGCCAGAGCGTGTTCGTCGAGGACGTCGAGCAGGAGCTGCGCGCCGCCACGAGCATCCCGGACCGGCACCTGGCGGTCGTCGCCGGCATCGAGGCGGGCACGCCGACCGTGCTGCTGGTCACCGAGAAGGACCCCGGCGACGACCTCGACGCGCTGCTCGCGGTGCTCCAGCGGTCCGGGGGGCCCGGTGCCCGCATCCTGGTGCGGCACGTCGCGCGCGGCACGATCCCGCTGACCTCCAGCGGCAAACCACGCCGACGTGCGCTCTGGTTGGCCTACCTGGCGGGCGAACTGCCGCCGGCCGGCGGGCCCACGTCGTGACCGCGTGCCGCACACCGAGTCCGATGCCGAGAGGAACGAACATGGCAGAGCACAGCGTCGCCCCGCCCGGCGGCCTGTTCGCGAACGGGCCGTTCGGCGAGCCCGTCGAGCAGTACCGCAAGCGGGTCGCGGCCCTGCTGCGGGAGGCGTTCGACCCGGAGGTCGCGCGGGAGGCCGAGCGGACCGGCCTGTTCCCGCGCGAGCGGCTGGTGCCGCTGGCCGGGGCCGGGCTGTTCCGGGAGCGCTGGGAGCAGCGGCCCTACGGCGACCCGGGCATGGGCGTGATCATCGCCGAGGAGAGCGGACGGCTGGCGCAGGCCGGGCTGTCGGTGGGGCTGAGCCTGCACTGCGAGACGGTCTCGTCGATCCTGGTCCGCTACGGGGACACCCCGCTGTTGCGCGACTACCTGAACGGGATGCTGGCGGGCAGGCTGGTCGGCTGCCTCGGCGCGTCCGAGCCGACCGGCGGGTCCGACCTCAACGGCGTGCGCACGGTGGCCCGCCGCACCGGCACCGGCTGGCACGTGGCGGGGGAGAAGAAGTACCTCTCGCTGGGCGCGGTGTGCGACTTCGCGCTGGTGCTGGCCCGACTGGACGAGGGCACCGGCGCGGTGGCGGGCAGGCTCGGCCTGTTCGCGGTGCCCGCCGGCGGGCTCACCCCGCGCAAGCGGCACACCAAGGCGGGCACGTCCGCGCTGGACACCACCTGGATGGCGATCGACGCCGAGGTGCCGGACCAGGCGCTGGTCGGCCGCACCGGGCTCGGCCTCGTCGCCGCCGTGTGGGGGCTCAACCACGAGCGGCTGTCCATCGCCGCGCAGACCGTGGGCGGGGCGGCGACCGCGATCGGCCTGGCCACCGCGCACCTGCACACCCGTGAGCAGTTCGGCGTGCCGCTGATCGAGCACCAGGCGTTGCGGCTGCGGCTGGCCGAACTGGCGTCCAGGCTGACCGTGCTGCGGTACGCCGTGTACGCGGCGGCACAAGGGGTTCCGGTCGCCGGCGCGTGCGACACGCGGGACTTGGCCGCGGTGAAGGTGACCGCCGCGCGGTTCGCCGAGGAGGTCATGAGCGAGTGCATGCACCTGTTCGGCGGCGCGGGTTACCTGGAGGACGAGACCCCGCTGTCGCGGATGTGGCGCGACTCCCGGCTGGCCCGCCTCGGCGGCGGCAGCGACGAGATGATGTGGGAGCTGGTCGCCAAGGGTCTGGTGCCCGACCACGTCGGCTACGCGGAGAGCGTGGACCTCGGATGAAGCTGCTGCTGACCGGGGTCGCGGGCCAACTGGGCTCCGCCGTCGTGGACCTCGCGCCCGAACGGGGGCTCGACCTCGCGCCCGTGGTGCGCGCGCACCGGCCGGGCCGGCTGCCGGTGGACCGGGTGTTCCCGCAGCTGGCGGGCGGGATCGTCACCGGCGACGTGCGGCAGCCGTCCTGGGGGCTGGCCGAGGCCGCGCTGGACGAACTGGCCGCCACCGTCGACGTGGTGCTCAACCTCGCCGGCGACACCGACTGGGCGGCCTCCGCCCGCGACCTGTACGCCACCAACGTGCTGGGCGCGCGGCACGGCCTGGACGTGGCGCGGGAACTCCAGCGCCGCTCCGGGCGCCGCCTGCTGTACTGCCACGTCTCGTCGTTCGTGGTCGCCGGCGGCGCGCTCGGCTCGATCGCGGAGGTGCCCCTGCCGCCGGACCGGCACCGCACCCAGTACGAGGAGAGCAAATGGGTGGCCGAGCGGGAGCTGGCGGCCGCGCACCGGCCGGGCGACCCCGACGTGCTGATCGCCCGCGTCGGCGCGCTGCTGGGCGACTCGCGCACCGGCCGCACCGCCAAGCGGAACTCGCTGTACGTGCTGTCCGACCGGTGGCGCGACCTGCCGGGTCGGGTGCTGCCCGCGATGCCCGGCGCGCGGGTCGACATCCTGCCCCGCGACGTCGCCGCCCGCGGCCTGCTCGACGCCCTGGACGGCATGGTGCGCGCCGGACCCCGGGCCGAGCCGGTGATCGTGCACGTGACGGCGGGGGAGCGGGCCCCGACCTTGCGCAACCTGCTGGAGACCGCCCGGTCCATCGCGCCCGGGGCGTTCGGCGAGTGGGTGCGGCTGGTGCCCGCGAGCGCGGAGCGGATCCTGTGGCTCTCCGGCAACGCGCAACGGTTCCTGCCGCTGTCCAAGGGCTGGCGCAACCGGGTCATCGGGCTGCGGTACATCGGCCTGGACCGGATCTGGGAACGCGGTCGGCTGGCCGACCTGGTGGCCGGCCCGCTGCCCGCCGCGGACCCCGAGGTGCTGGCCAGGCTGACGTTCGACCTGCCCGCACCGCGTCCACCCGTCGCCCCCGGCGACCCGAACCTGGCGAGGTTCCGGCCATGAGCGTGCTCGTCCTGGGCGGGTCGGGTTACCTCGGCACCGCCGTCGCCACCGCGTGCCGCGACGCGGGCGACGAGGTTCTGGTGCTGTCCCGGCGCGGCACCGCGTCGGTCGGCGAAGGGCTGCGCGGCGACGTGCGCGCACCCGGCCTCGGCCTGTCCCGCGACGACCTGGCCCGGGTGAAGGCGCGGGTCACGCACGTGGTGCTCGCCTTCGGTTCGGTGTCGTGGCGCGGCGGGCCGGGCGAGACGCTGGAGACCCACGACGCGGCCACCCGGTCGGTGCTGGGGTTCCTGCGCGGGCTCCCGGCGCTGGAACAGGCCGTGCACGTGTCCTCCCTGCTGGTCATGGGCCGCGCCGAGGGGCGCGTGTCCAATCGGGAGCTCTACGTCGGCCAGACGTTCCGCAACTGGTACGAGTACGGCAAGTACTGCGCCGAGCGGCACGTCCGGGACGCGACCGACCTGCCGGTGGGCGTGGTCCGGTTCGGCCCGGTGCTCGGGCCCGACCCGCGCGGCGGCGTGCCCGACACCCGCACCGGGCTCCAGGCCGCCATCCCGCACGTGCTCGCGGGCTATCCGGTGCACCTGGTCAGGCGGGGCGAGTTCCCCAGCTGGGCCAGCGATGTCATGTCGGCGGGCGAGGTCGTGCGCAGGGCGCTGACCGCGCCGATCGGCCGGGCCACCTGGACCTGGTTCGACCCCGCGATGCCCAGCACCGCCGACGTGCTCACCGAGGTGTGCCGGCCGTGGGGCGTGGTGCCCAGGATCGTCGAGGCGCGCCTGTTCGACCGGCTCAGCCGGCTGGTGGGCGCGCGGCTGGGGTTGGCCCCGGAACTGCTCGACTACGCCGAGCCGTGGCTGGACCTCGACCCGGCGGTGCTCGACGACATCCCCCGGCCGTGGCCGCGACCCGAACCGGACTACCTGGGTGCGATGGGCCGCGCGCTGCTCGGCCGCGCACCCGCGGAGGCGGCACGATGAGCGCGCGCCCGAGGACCGTGGACACCGACCCGCACCCGTACTTCCGGGTCTACTCGGCGGGCAACTTCGGTGAGGTCGCGCCGCAGCGGCTGTCGCCGATGTCGTGGTCGCTGGTCGGCGACCCGATGGAACGCGGCACCCGTGAGCTGGCCCGCAGGCTGTGGGGCCGCCGCCCGTGGGCGGAAGGCGCGCACTACGTGTTCGTCGGCTACTTCGGCTGCCGGCCCTACCACAACCTGTCCGCCTGGTGTCACCTCGCGAACAGCGTGCCGGGCCTGACTCCCCGGGACGTCACGGACGCCTACTTCGAGGGCGTCGACGGGCCGGCGGAGAACGTCGCCCTGCGGGAGGGCCGGGTCCGCCAGTACGGCGGCGCGGCCCGGTTCGCCCGCGAGATCCGCGACACCGGGCACCGGCTGCGGCTGCTGGAGGCCCGGGTCGCCGAACTGGAATGGGACGCGCGCGGGGCGCTGGGCACCGAGCACCGGCACGGGCTGGTTCGCGTGCTGGAGAACGCCGAATCCGTGCTGCGGGAGGCGTGGGCGGCGCACGTGACCACCACGTCCGCGCTGGTGCCGATGCGGGCGTTGCAGAAGAAGGTCTACCGGCGGTTGACCGCGCACGGCGGGGAGATCGCCGACTGGCTGTCCAAGCCCCGCGAACTGGTGTGGGACCGGCTGCACACCGCCGCGTCGGCGGGCACCGGGCCCGGTGCCTTCCTCGACTCGTCGTTCTACGAGGTGGCCGACCACCTCGTGCCGTGGCGGGACTACGCGGTGCGGCACAAGAGGACCGCCACCCCGGACGGCACCGCGGCGGTCGCCGTGCTGGACCCGGCGGAGGCCGTGGCCGGGATGCTGCCCGCGTGGCGCGGCCGGGTCGTGCGGTCGCTGGCCGTCGCGGTCGGCGAGACCATGGCCGACCGCGAGCAGACCAAGTCGCTGGCCATGCGCGCGCTGCACGTGTTCCGCACGCTGCTGCCCGAACTCGCGCCCGTGTTCGGCGTGGCGGAGATCTGGCCCTATCTGACGATCCGGGAATTCCTCGACCTGGCGACCCGGGCGTCCGGTGCGCTCGCGCGGGCGGCCGACCGGGTCGAGGCGTGCCGGACGGCGCTGGCCACCCCCATGCCCGAGCACTTGGACCTCGGCGGCCACGACGGCGGGGTCCGGCCCTGGGCGTCCGGCTCGGTGGTCCGCCCGCGCGGGGTCTCGCCCGGCATCGGCGTCGGTGTGGTCGCCTCGCCCGACGACGACCTGCCCGACGAGCCGGTGATCCTGGTGTGCTCCTCGGCCGACGCCGACATCGCGCCGCTGCTCCCGTTCGCGGAGGGCGTGCTCAGCGAGCGCGGCAGCGAGCTGTCGCACATCGCGATCCTGGCCCGCGAGGCCAACATCCCCTGTGTCGTGGGTTTCCCGGGAGCGGCGTCGCTCCCGCCCGGCACGGTCGTGTCCATCAACGGCAGCACCGGAGAGGTGAAGGTCCAGTGACAGTCTCGGACAACACCAGCGCCACGGCGGCGGACGTCCTGCCCGCCCTGGAAGAGGTCTACACCCGGATCAAGCGGATCAGCCGCGAGCTGCGGCCCGGCGACCGGATCGTGGCCGACCTCGGCATCGACTCCCTGGCCACCGTGGAACTCCTGCTGTCCCTGGAGGACAGGTTCGGGATCTCCCTGGTCGAGGACCCCAGGGCGGCGGACGTCGAGACGGTCGGCGACCTGGTCGAGCTGATCACCGCGCTGCGCGGCTGAGCCGGGGAGGGCACGTGGGTATCGGGGCTTTCCCCGTGGCGCACGCGTTGGCGGTGCTGCGGATGGGGCCGGTGGAACGGGTGGTCGCGGCCACCGGGCACGCGCCCGGGGACGTGCTCGCCGAGCTGGACCGGCTGCGCGTGGCCGGCGTGGTCGTGCTGATGGAGCGGCGTGGGCTGTGGCGGCTGACCGCGGACGGGATGCGGCACCACGCCGGGCTGCTCGCCGCCGACGTCCCACCGCCGGCCAGGGCCGCGCTGTCCGGCGTGCACCGGGCGTTCGTGCCGCTCAACCAGCGGTTCAAGGATCTGTGCACGCGGTGGCAGCTGCGTGGCGGTGCCGCGAACGACCACGGCGATCCCGGCTACGACCGGGACGTGGTGGCCGAACTCGGTGCGCTGCACCGGGAAGCGGAGGCCGTGGTCGGGGACCTGGCGGCGGTGCGCGACCGGTTCGCGCGCTACGGGACCCGGCTGGCCGGCGCGCTGGACCGGGTCGAGTCGGGGGAGCGGTCGGCGTTCACGGGCGTGGGCGTCGAGTCGTACCACGACGTGTGGATGGAGTTGCACGCCGACCTGCTGCTGTCCACCGGTTCGACCCGGGAGGCCGAGGAGGCGCTGGAGCACGCGTCGGGGTCGGCGTCGTGACCGGGCTGGTCCGGGTGACCGCGGGCGCCGACGCCCGGGAGTCGTTCGGCGGCAAGGTGGTCGGGCTGGCCGCGCTGCTCGCGGCCGGGCTGGCGGTGCCCGACACGTGGGTGCTGCCGGTCGGCGCGGAGCTGGACGCGGCGGACGTCGCCGACCTGGCCGGGCGCGCGCCGCGCTGGGCGGTGCGCAGCTCGGCGAGCGTCGAGGACGACGCGGGCCTGTCCTACGCCGGGCTGTTCCGCACCGAGCTGGACGTGCCGGCCGACGCCGTTCCGGACGCGGTCGCCCGGGTCCGGGCGTCGGTGGCGGACGGACGGGTGGCGGCCTACCGCGACAGGGTCGGCGCGGGCGCGGGCGGCGTCGCGATGGCCGTGGCGCTCCAGCCGTACCGGCCGCCGTCCCGCAGCGGCCTGTGGATCGGGCGCCGACCCGGCGCGGGCCGGCTGGAGTGGACCGACGGCAGCGGCGAACGGCTCGTCGGCGGCGCGGTCACCCCGCGGTGGGAGGAGTGGGCGGAGGACGGCCGCACCGCCGATTCCGGCGAGGTGTTCGCGGTCGGCGGCGATCCGGTCGGTGCGGCCTGCCTGGCGGCGCAGCACGCGCTGGGCGCGGCCGCCGACCTGGAGCTGGCGGTCGTCGGGAACAGCCTGCTGTGGCTCCAGTTCCGGCCGGTGACCGCCCCCCTGGGTCCGGCTGCCGGCGAATCGCCGGTCGGGCGGGTGGTGCGGGGTGTGGCCGCCGCGCCGGGACGGGCGGTCGCCCCGGCGCTGCGCGCGCACGACCCGTTCGACGACCGGTGGCGACCCGGTTTGGTGCTGCTCACCGAGCGCACCGACCCGGATTGGACCCCGGTGCTGGCCGAGGCCGCCGCCCTGGTGACCGCGCACGGCGGAATGCTCTGCCACACCGCGATCGTGGCCCGGGAATTGGGCATTCCATGCGTCACGGGCGTCGGCGAAGACGCCTTGGAGCACCTGGCGGGCGGCTATAAAGTGGCGGTCGACGGTGCGATCGGTGCGGTATCCGTCATCACCCGGGAATCCGCCGGTGCAACCGGCGGGTGAATCCCGGAGTTCCCGTAGAACTGCTTTCCCCAAGGCGTGCCGGAACCGGCGAGGAAATGCGCGACCAGCGCGGGAGAGGTCGGAGATGATCTTCGAGAAGTTGCTGGAGCTGCCCGGCGACGCCCGGCCGTGGATCGTGGACCACGAGCCGGTCGCGGTCGCCGCACCGGACGGCCTGCTCCACCCCGCCGACCTCGGCCGGGCCGCCGCCCGGGTGGCCACCCACCTCGCGTCCACCGGGGTCGGCAGGGGCGACCGGTGCGTGGTGTGGCTGGACTCGCCCACCGACGTGATCGTCGCCCACGTCGCCCTCATGGCGCTGGACGCGGTGCCGGTGCTGGCCAGTCCGACGCTGTCCGCGCAGGTGGTGCGGGCGATGATCACGGGCGTCCCCGGCGTGGTCGCGATCATCGGCGACGAGCAGCGGCTGACGGCGGGCAACGGCCACTTCGGCGACCTGGTCGCGCTGGACTGGCGGCAGGTCGCCGAGGCGGCGGCGGGCTGCGCACCGCACCGCCGGTCCCGGCCGACCTCGCCGGAAGCGCCCTACGCGGTGTTCCACACCTCCGGCACCACCGGCGTGCCCAAGCTCGTCGAGTACGCCGCGCGCGGCATCGAGTTCCACGCCGACGTGCAGGCCCGCATCCACCGACTGGCCCGGCTGAAGGGCTACTGCGCACTGGCGCTGTCCCCGGTGCACTCCCGCACGGTGGTGGCGATCCTGGTGGCGCTCAAGCGCAACGCGCCGCTGATGCTGCTCAAGGGCGACTCGGCGGACGAGGTGGAGCGGCTGCTGAACCGGCACCGCCCGGTGTACTTCGAGACCCACCCGAACACCTACCGGGCGTGGCAGCACCTCGCGCCGCGCGGCGCGTTCGCCTCGGTGCGGTTCTTCGCCGCGGGCTTCGACGTCATCCACCCGGACACGGTGGACGCGATGCTGCGCGGCTCCCGCCGCCGGCTGCCGATGTTCGTCGAGGTCTACGGGCAGAGCGAGACCGGCGCGATCGCGATCCGCACCCACGCGCGGCGGCCGTCCTGGCTGCCCGCGCGCCGAGCGGGCAAACCCCGCAACGGCCACCCGGTGGGGCCGAGGTTCCCGTTCTGCGGGGTGCGGATCATCGACGAGGAGGGCTACGACCTGCCGCACGGCACGCCGGGCCGGATCGTAGTGCGCACCCCCGGCGGGCACTCCGGCTACCTCAACCGCCCGGAGATCAAGTACCTCCAGGGCGGCTGGTGGGACACCGGCGACTGGGGCTCGCTGTCCCGCACCGGGTTCCTCACCCTGGTCGACCGCCGGGTGGACAAGATCACCGCGGCGGCCAGCGGCATCGCCATCGAGGACGCGTTGCTGGAGCGGTCGCCCGAGCTGCTGGAGCTGGTGGTCCTGGAGGTCGGCGGCGCGTTGCAGCCGATCGCGTCGATCCGGCCGGACAACAGGTTCCGGGCCCGCGAGTGGGGCGAGCTGACCCGGGGCATCGCCGCGCTGCGGCGGCCGATCATCATCCCCGACGCCCGCTTCCCGCGCACCGCCACCGGCAAGGTCAAGCGGGTCGAGCTGCGGGAACTGCTCGCCGAGCCCGGCCGCCTCACGTTCTCCGACAACGAGACCTACTACGCGGCCGGCAGCTAGCCGGTCCGCCCGGCGGCGGAAGGAGGGGTCGATGACCACCGCGCGGACGGCGGCACCGACCACGGTCGGGTCGCGGATCGCCACCTACCTCAGGCTCGGCAAGGCGCGGATCTACCACCACGTGTACGGCTGGGTGCTCGCGGCGCTGCTGCTGGTCCGGGACGGACCGGTGAGCGCCCGGCAGCTCCTCGCGCTGGCCCTGCTGCTGGTCATGGTGCTGGCCACGCAGTGGAGCGCGGCCGCCGCCGACGACATCGGCGGGCACCGCGACGGCAGCGACGCCCGCAACTACGCGGGCCGTCCGCCGCTGACCGTGGTGAAGAAACCGCTGGTCACCGGGGCGCTCACGGAACGCGAAGCGGTCCGGTTCGCGGTCTGGACGTGGATCGTGGGCGTGGCCGCCGGGATCGCCGCGGCCGTGCTGGTGTCCGCGCCACCGCTCGCGGTGGCCGTGCTCCTGGTCGCCCAGGTCGTGGCCGTGCAGTACTCGCTGGGCCTCAAGCTCAGCTACCGGCCGCTGGGCCTGGAGGGCACGATCCTGTTCACCATCGCCTGCACCGCGCTCGCGCCGTACTGGATCGCCGCCGGCCGGGTCGAACCGGAGATCCTGCTGATGAGCCTCCTGGTCGGGCTGTGGTTCCTGCTGGTGGTGTCCTACGGCAACGCCTCCGACCGCGCCGGCGACGCCGAGGTGGGCCGCCGGACCATGGCGGTCACGTTGCCGCCGACGGCGTTCGCGGCGGTGCTGCACCTGTTCTGCCTGGCCAGCGCCGGAACGTTGGCGCTGCTGTTCACCACCACCCGGTTCTCCCCGGTGCTTGCCTTCACAGCGGTGCCGGTGGTGGTCCTGCACGTGTTCCAACTCTATTACGGGGTGTACCGCAGGGAATTGCGCAAAGCGCGATTCATGGGGCTGCTCACGGTCGACCTGGGCTGCCTCGGACTAGTGGCCGCGCTGCTGGCCGCGTAACCGTCGTGTGAATTCCGGTTTGGTGGGGGCAATGTCTACTGGCGTGCTGACCGTTGACCTGGGCGAGTCGCTGAAGGTGGTGGACGCCTGGCTCACCGACTACATCAGCCGGCCGCACCGCGACATCGGGCGGAGCGGCGCGGTGTGCCCGTTCGTCGAACCCGCCCGGCGGGCGGGCGTGGTCGACTCGCGGGTACGCCTCGTGGGGCCCTCGCCCAGCCCGGCGCTGCTGGTCGAGGTGGTCCGGTGCAGCCTGGACGAGTACGAGCTGATGGACGCCGTCGGCGACCCGTCACCGCTGCGGTCGCTGGTGGTGGTGCTGCCCGACCTGCCGGAGGACCGGTGGTCGACCTTCGACGCCGCGCACGCGGCGGTGAAGACCGAGAGCGTGCTGCGCGGGCTGATGATCGGCCAGTTCCACCCGACGTGCACCGAGCGGTCGGCCCGCAACCCCGAGTTCGAGGTGAGCAAGTCTCCGGTGCCGCTGCTGGCGGTGCGCCGGATGGCGGTGCACGACGTGCTGTTCCTGGGCGAGCGCCGGGAGTGGTTCGAGGAGTACCTGTCCCGGTTCGGCGCGAGGTTCCGCAAGCCCGACCGGATCGACGCGGTGCTGTACGAGGCGTACCTGGCGGCGTGCGCCCGGCACCGGATCACCCCGTGACGGCGGAACTGGACCGCCAGTACTCGCCCAGCACGCGGGTGCCGAGCCTCCGGCGGTACCTGGACGAGTACGCGGTGGCCAGCGCCGCCGCGCGGGACGGGCACGAGGTCCGCGTGGCGCGCTACGGGCCGGGGCCGGACGAACTGGTCGACCTGTTCCCGGGTCCGGCCGGCGGGCCGCTGCTGGTGTTCGTGCACGGCGGCAACTGGCAGGCGCTGGGCCGCGCCGACTCGGCGTTCGGCGCGCCCGGCGCACTGGCCGCCGGTGCGTCGTTCGCCGCCGTGGACTACCCGCTCGCGCCCGGCGCGGCGCTGGACGACATCGTCAGCGCGGTCCGCCGATGCGTCCACTGGCTGCACGCCAACGCGGAACGGCTCGGCTTCCACCCCCGGCGCATCCACCTGTGCGGCACGTCGGCGGGCGCGCACCTGGCCGCGATGACCGCCGTTGACCCCGCCTGCCCGCCGCTGGCGGGCCTGGTGCTGCTCAGCGGCATGTACGACCTGGAACCGGTCCGCCGCAGCTACGTCAACGACGCGCTGGGCCTGGACTTCGCGGGCGCGCGCCGCAACAGCCCGATCTGGTGGCTGCCCGAGCGGCTGCCCCCGGTGATCGCCGCCGTCGGTGACAACGAGACCGAGGAGTACCACCGCCAGCACGCGCTGCTGGTGGCCGCGCTGGCCTGGCGCGCCCCGCTGACCTCGTTCGTGGTGGCCGGCCGCAACCACTTCGACCTGCCCTACGACCTGACCGACCCCGGTACGGCGCTGGGCGGCGCCGTGCTCACCGCGATGGAGGAGACGACGTGACGAGCGACCACGGCTGCCCGCTGTCCTCGGACGACGAACGACTGCGGCTCGCGGAGCTGTCCGGTGGCGAGCCGATCGTCGACTTCCCGCACGGGCACACGCCGTTCGTCACCTACGCGAAGATGGACGCGTTGCTGGACCTGCTCGACCCGCGCACGTCCGCGCCGACCGAACCCGGCTTCATCATCATCAGCCAGGTCAAGGAACTGCTGTTCAACCTGCTGCGCATCGAGTTCACCGCGGTCCGCGACCGGATCGACGAGGACGAGGTGGGCGAAGCGCTGTGGGTGCTGCGCCGCGCGGCCCGCGTCCAGGGCCTGCTCCAGGTGTGCTGGGACGTGCTCGGCGCGCTCACGCCGCAGGAGTTCGCCGAGTTCCGGGACGTGCTGGGCAGCGCGTCGGGCTTCCAGTCCTTCTCCTACCGGCGGCTGGAGTTCGTGCTGGGCAACAAGAACCCGTCGATGGTGGATGCGCACCGCAACTCGCCCTACTACGAGGACGTGCTGGCGCAGCTGCGCGAGCCGAGCGTGTACGACGCGACCCTCGCGCTGCTGGCCCGGCGTGGCCTGCCGGTGCCCGCCGACGTCCTCGCCGCGGACCCGACGAAGCCCTACCAGGCCAGCGAGGAGGTCGAACGGGCGTGGGCGCAGGTGTACCGCGACCGGCGCGCGCACCCCGACCTGCACCTGCTCGCCGAGGCCCTGGTGGACGCGGCGGACCTGTTCGCCCGCTGGCGGTACACCCACCTGGTGACCGTCCAGCGGCTGCTCGGCACCAAACCCGGCACCGGGGGCACGCGGGGCGTGGCCTGGCTGGACCGGATCAGCTCGCACCGGTTCTTCCCCGAACTGTGGGCGGTGCGCTCCACGTCGTGACCTCCGAGGAAGGCGAACAGACCCATGACAGGTGATCTCTCCCGCACGGCGGCCGAGGAACTCGACGGGCACGACGAGCTCGCCCGGTTCCGCGCCCGGTTCGTCGTCGCCGACCCCGACCTGATCTACCTGGACGGCAACTCGCTCGGCCGACTGCCCGCCGCCACCCCGGCGTTCCTGGACCACGTCGTGCGCGAGGGCTGGGGGAGGGGCCTGATCCGGTCGTGGGGTGACTGGATCGACTGGGCCGCCCGGCTCGGCGACCGGCTGGCCGACCACGTGCTGGGCGCGCGGCCCGGCGAGGTGGTGCTGTCCGACTCGACCTCGGTGAACCTGTACAAGCTGGCGGCGGCGGCGCTGGCGGCGTCGGACCGCGGTGTGGTCGTAGTGGACACCGACGACTTCCCGACCGACCGGTACGTCGTGCAGGGCCTGGTCGAGCACCACGGCGGGACCGTGCGCGAACTGCGGTCCGACATCGACCGCGGCCTGTCGCCGGACCGGTTGCGGGCCGCGCTGGACGAGGACGTGGCCCTGGTGGTCCTCTCCGCCGTGTCCTACCGCTCCGGGGCGATGCCGGACATGGCCGAGGTGAACCGGATGGCCCACGAGGTCGGCGCGCTGGTGCTGTGGGACCTGTGCCACGCCGCCGGCGCGGTGCCGGTCGAACTCGCGGCGACCGGTGCGGACCTGGCCGTGGGCTGCACCTACAAGTACCTCAACGGCGGACCGGGCTCGCCCGCGTTCCTCTACGTGCGCAAGGGACTGCAACCGCTGCTGCGCCAGCCGATCCAGGGCTGGTTCGGGCAGCGCGACCAGTTCGCCATGGGGCCGGACTACGACCCGGTGGAGCACCTGGACCGGTTCCTGGTGGGTACGCCGCCGCTGCTGTCGCTGGCCGCCGTGGATCCGGCGCTGGCCGTGGTCGAGGAGGCCGGGGTGGAGCGCATCCGGGCGAAGAGCGTGCGGATGGGCCGGTTCGTGGTCGACCTGGCCCGGGAACGCTTGGCGGAGCGTGGTTTCCGGCTCGCGTCGCCGGTCGACCCGGACCGGCGCGGCGCGCACGTGTCGCTGGCCCACCCCGACGCGTGGCGGATCTGCCGGGCGCTGGCCGAGGACGCGGGCGTGGTGTGCGACTACCGGGCCCCCGACCGGCTGCGGATCGGGCCGTCCCCGCTCTACACCACGTTCACCGAGCTCTGGGACGCGGTGGACCGGCTGTGCGGAGTGCTCGACAGCCGGTCCTACGAGCGGCACGCCCGTGCCCTGGCACGGATCACCTGACCCGGGGCGCGGACCCCGTCACGGCTTGCGCGCGCTCACCACGCCGTGCGGGGTCCAGGTGTTCCCGGCGTGCCGGGCCACGTCGGTGAAGCCGACCTTGGTCAGCCACTCCTCGTACTGGCCCCAGTGGTAGATCGTGCTCTTCGCGGCGGGCAGCGTGGTGAAGTAGACGTTGTCCAGCGCCGCGTACAGCGGGCCGTCGCCGCTCTCGTCGGAGACGGCGCTGAACACCAGGACCCGCCCGCCCGCCGGCAGCGCCCGGTGCGCCTTGGCCAGCAGCGCGGTGTTCTCCTCCGGCGACCAGATCACCAGCTGGTTCGCGAACAGCACGCAGTCGTGGCCCGCGGGGTAGTCGTCGGCGAAGATGTCGCCCTCCACCACCGAGATCCGGTCGGCCAGGCCGCGTTCGGCGACCTTGCGGCGGGCGATCCCCACCGCGCCGGGCAGGTCGAGCACGGTGAACTCGACGCCCGGGTTCGCCTGGGCCAGCGCGATCGCGTTCACCCCGTCGCCGCCGCCCACGTCCAGCACCCGCGTGACACCGCTGAGGTCGGCCTCGGCCACCAGCACCGGGTTGGACAGCCGCGACCACGAGTGCATGCAGCGGTAGAACAGGTCGCTGAGCTCGGGGTGGTGGGTCAGCCGGTGGTAGAGGTCGGTGCCCTCGCCGGCCAGCCGGCGCAGTCCGACGTTGGTGTCCTGGCGCAGCGACTCGGTGAAGTCCGGGTCGGCGGGCACCACGATGCCCGCCTCGAAGGCCACCAGGTCCTCGATGATCTCCCAGGTCCCGTCGCGCAGCCGCTGCTCGATCAGCTCGGCGTTGCGGTAGCCGCCGCCCTCGTGCGTGGTCAGGCCCAGCGCGGTGGTGCCCAGCAGCAGGGTCTGGGTCGGCCGGGGGTTGAGGCCCAGGCCCGCGCCGACCTCCTCGGCGGTGCTGCCGGGTTCGGCCGACAGCAGCGGGAACAGACCGAGCCGGCACCCGGCGTTGAGCATCTGGAACGCCGCAGAGCCGAACAGGATGCGGACAAGGTCGTCGTTGTCGAACACGGGGCGCTCGTCTCCCTTCGAGTCGGTGGGTGCGGCCGGACCCGGGCACGACCTGTGCGGGCCCGGCCGGTCAGTCGGCGAGCTTCACCCGGGTGTAGGCGCGGCGCAGCAGCGGCGGCGACCACCAGGCGGCCCGGCCGAGCAGCGCGATCGCGGCGGGCACCAGCACACCGCGCACGATGATCGCGTCGATCAGGATCGCCGCGCCCGCGCCGAGGGCGAACAGCTGGAGGAAGCTGATGGAGCTGGCCAGGAAGGCGAAGAACACCACGGCCAGCAGGCCGGCGGCGGTCGACACGATCCGGCCGGTGCGGGCCAACCCCAGGCTGACCGCCTCCACCGGGGAGTGCCCCAGGTCGTGCAGCTCCTTGATCCGGCTGATCAGGAAGACCTCGTAGTCCATGGAGAGGCCGAATACGACGCAGAACACGAACACCGTCATCGCGGTGTCGGTGGGCTGCGGCGTGAAGCCCAGCAGACCGGACAGGTGCCCGTCCTGGAAGCCCCAGACCATGATCCCGAACGTCGCGGCGAGGCTCAACCCGTTGAGCACCAGGGCCCGCACCGGTTGCAGCACGCCGCCGGTGAACAGGAACAGCACCAGGAACGTGATCACGACGATGATCGCGAACGCCCACGGGAGCTTGTCCACGATGGCCTGCTGGGTGTCGATCATCTCCGCCTCGGAGCCACCCACGAGCACGGTCGTGCCGCTCGGACCCGCCCGGCCGCGCAACTGCTTCATCAGGTCCACGGCCGGCTCGGACTTGGGTCGCTCGCCGGTGGCGACGCTGAGCCACTGCGCGTGCGGCTTGCCGCGGATCGCGTCCGTGGGCAACTGGAGCACCACGGCGCCCCGGGAGAAGATGCCCGCGCTGGTCTGCACACTGGTCACGTCGGGCAGCAACGACACTTCCCGCGCGTAGTCCGCGACCGCCGCCTGGTCGACCTCGCCTTGTAGGACCACCTCGATCGGCGCGGCCGGGAACGCCCCGAAGTCCTGGCGCAGCCTGTCGTTGACGCTGCGACTCTCCACGTCGTGGTGCAGCACCCGGTCGTCGACCGTGCCGAACGCCGCGTGCAGCGCCGGGGAGGCCATCAGCAGCAGCACCAGCACGGCCGGCACCGCCGCCAGCACAGGTCGCTTGCCGACCCTGCTGGCGAGCCTGCCCCAGAACGGCGCGTCGGAGCCCCGGTTGTTTTTGGACCAGGGCAGCTTCAGCGCGTTCACCCTGTGCCCCAGCACGGACAGCAACGCCGGGACGACTACCAGACTGGCCACGGCCGCGATGGCGACCACGCCCACACCCGCGTAGGCCAGGGATTGCAGGAAGTACAGCGGGAACACCGCCATGGTGGCCAGCGCGGCGGCGACCGTGATGGCGGAGAACAGGATGGTGCGGCCGGCCGTGCGGGTCGTGGTGGCCACGGCGGTCTCCACGTCGTCGCCGGCGGCCAGTTGTTCCCGGAACCTGGCCACCAGGAACAACGCGTAGTCGATGCCCAACCCCAGGCCCAGGCCGGTGGTCAGGTTGGTGGCGAAGATCGACACGTCGGTGACGTTGCCCAGCACGGCGATCTCGGCCATCGTGCCGACGATCGCGAGCACACCGATGACCAGTGGCAGCAACGCCGCGATCACGCTGCCGAACGCCAGGATCAGCAGCAGCAGGGTGACCGGGATGGCGATCGCCTCGGCGATGACCAGGCTGGTCATCAGCTCGTCGAACACGTCCCGGTTGACCGCCGCCTGACCACCGAACTCGACACGGAACGGCCCTCCCCACGACGTGTACTTCTGGTGCAGGTCCTCGGCGTGCCTGAGCTGTGCGTCCTCGTCGCCCTCCACGTGGGCGGCGATGATCGCGGACTTCCCGTCGGCGGTCTTGAGCGCCGGGATTCCGGTCGCCCAGTACGACGTCACGTTGGTCAGCGAGTTCTCGCCCGCCAGGTCCCGGCTCAGGCGCGCCCCCTCGGCGGCCACCTCCGGCCGATCCACGTCACCGGATTCCGAGGTCACCAGGAGGATCAGGTTGTAGCGGCCGCCGAATTCCGAGTTGATCAGCTTCGACGCGGCAGTGGACTCCGAGTTGTCGTCGAGATAACCGCCCAGACGCACGTTGTTCAAGGCGCCCACGGCTAGAATTCCGGTGGCTACCAGGAATATTCCGGCGACTATCAGAATCAGGCGAGCGCGCCGATGTGCGACGCTCCCCAGCCAAGCGAGCATGACCACCCAGCGCTTTCGTGAACAGACTGGAACCCGAATGAACCTTCAAATCGGATGGTAGTCGACCGAAAAGGGATGTCAAGCCGTTCGGTAATCAACCGCCTACTGTGCGCTTCCGGATGGTGGAGGTCCGGACGTGTTTCCAGTACCGTGGCGTTTGCGCTGTGCATCCGCTTTTGGTGGCGGAACGCGCGGGGGTGGGTCAGCCGTGGTCGCGGTGCCGGGCCAGGACCCGGTCGATCAGGTCGGCGGCCGCTCCGAGGTAGCGCTCAGGGTTCAGCAGATCGTGTACTCGGTCCGCGTCGAGTTCCGGCACCTCCCGAAGCAGGTCCGCGAACGGCCGCTCGCCCGCCGCCGCCTCCCTGGCCAACCGGCCCAACAGCGCTTTCGCTCCGGCTTTGCCCAGTTGCGGCGCGAGCACCACGTTCAGCCGC
Source organism: Saccharothrix syringae (assembly GCF_009498035.1). Lineage (NCBI taxonomy): Bacteria > Bacillati > Actinomycetota > Actinomycetes > Pseudonocardiales > Pseudonocardiaceae > Saccharothrix > Saccharothrix syringae. The sequence continues at coordinate 6,484,841 of NZ_CP034550.1, read as the reverse complement.
TCGGCAACGATCGCGCCGCCCGACAGGTCCAGGTTGGCGCGCATCCGGCCGGGGAACACCTCCAGCCCCTCCAGCAAGGTCACCGCGGTGGCCGCCGCACCGGCCGCCGTGCGCAGCGCCTCGCGCAGCGGTTGCCACTCCGAGTGCCACGCGCCGGGCGCGCGTTCGTCCTCCGCGAGCAGCGCTTGGCCCAGCACCAGCGCCTGCGCGGGCACCGTGCGGGCGGCCGACACCAGCAGCGTGGCCAGCACGGGGTTGCGCTTCTGCGGCATCGCCGAGGACGCGCCCCGGCCCTCCGCCGAGGGCTCGGCCAACTCGCCGACCTCGGTGCGGGACATGCCCTGCACGTCCAGCGCGATCTTGCCCAGCGCCCCGGTGACGGCGGTCAGTGCCCAGCCCAGGTCCAGCAGCGGGGTGCGCCGTGCGTGCCACGGCAGGTCCGGTTCCCGCAGGCCGAGGCGGGTGGCGAACTCGCGGGCCAGCCGCACGCCGTGGCCGGGCCGGCCGGCGTACGCCTCGTAGGAGGCCAACGTGCCCGCCGCACCGCCCAACTGCACAGGCAGGTCGGCGGTGGTGCGCCGAACCCGGTCGGAGGCGTCCAGCACGCCCGCGAGCCACCCGGCGGCCTTGAGCCCGAACGTGATCGGCACCGCGTGCTGGGCCATCGTGCGGCCGGCCAGCACGGTGTGCCGGTGCCGGTCGGCGAGCCGGGCCAAGGCGTCAGCCGACCTCACCAGGTCGCCGTCGATCCCCCGCAACGTTCGCGAGGCCAGCAGCACCGCCGCCGAGTCCAGCACGTCCTGGCTGGTGCCGCCCCGGTGAACGTGCTCAGCGGCGGCCGGGTCGACCTCGGCGACAGCGGCGGTCAGCCGCTGCACCAGCACCACCACCGGGTTGGCCGCCTCGCGGGAGCGCACCGCGATGTCCGCCACGTCCAGTCGGGCCGACCCGGCCACGTCCGCGATCACTTCGGCTGCCCGTTCGGGCACCACGCCCAGTGCGGCCTGCGCGCGGGCCAGCGCCACCTCCACTTCGAGCATCGCGGCGAGCCAAGCTTCATCGGAAAGGCCGTCGCCACTTCCCGCCCACACCGGGGATAACAACGCGGAATCGGTCACCCGCGACACGGTACTGGCGGGTGACCGCCCGTGCGACGGTCGGCGGGATGACACGGATCCGGTTGGTGGCGAGCACCGTGGTCACCATCCCTGCGATGTCGATGCCGACACCGAGTCGGCTGATCCGATGGAGCGTGCCCGGTTTCCGCCGGTCCGCTACCGGTAGTTCGTTGACGGCGGAGCGTGGATGCGGTAGGCCGTGGAGGTAAGGCTTTCGCGCCTGTGCGAGGTGCGTCATGACCGCACGTCGTCCGTGTCCGCCGGCTCCGTGTCCGCTGGAGGGTTACGCGGCCCGTTTCGACGATCTGTTCGGCACGCTGGCTCAACGCCGCGGCTTTCGGGAGTACTTGACGGGTCTGTTGGACCCGCGAGATCGGAGCAAGACGCTGACTTCGCTGGCCGGGGCGGAGCCGGTGGTGGGGGCGCGGTATCCGGCGGTGCAGCGGTTGCAGTTCTTCCTGTCGGAGTCCACCTGGGACCACGAGCGGATCAACGACCGGCGCCTGGAGTTGTTGCTGGCCGACCCGGCCACCGCGCCGCATGCCGGTGGTGCGCTGGTGATCGACGACTCCGGGGATCGCGAGGACGGCCGTGCGACCGCGCACGTGGGCAGTCGGTACCTGGGGCGCTACGGGAAGATCGATCGCGGGATCGTCACGGTGACCACCCTGTGGGCCGACGAGAACCTGTACTACCCGCTGCACGCGGTGCCCTACACCCCGGCCGCCTATTTCCCGAAGGGGAAGAACGATCCGGGGTTCCGGACCAAGCTGCGGATCGGCGCCGAGCTGGCCCGCGACGCCCGTGCGGCGGGGGTGGCCTTCCGCGCGGTGGTCGCCGATGCCGCCCACGGCGACCAGGACGACTTCCGCGCCGACCTGTCACGCGCGGGGCTGCCGTACGTGGTGGCGCTGCGGCCCAAGCGGGGAATCCGGACGCCCGCGAACGACGCGCACACCCCTCGCGCTACGAGTTCAGGAGCACCTTTCTGGTGGGTAAGTCTGCCGGGTTCCATCCGTCGTTGACCGTCGACACCTCCGGGACGGGGATCGTGTCGCAGGCGGGTGCGACGTTGCCGGTCGAGGCCGTGCGCAGGACCGGTCTGGACGGGCGTTGTCGGCGGCGTTGAGTCGGTGACGGCGTCCAACGGCGATCCACGACCCCGGGAAGATCGTGTGCGATCTGGCGATCGCGCTCGCGCTGGGCGGTGACTGCCTGGCCGACATCGTGATGCTACGGGCCGAGCCGGGCCTGTTCGGGTCGGTGGCCTCGGACCCGACGGTGTCCCGGTTGGTCGACACTCTGGCCCGCGACTGCGACAAGGCCCCGGACCACGACATCGACGCGGGCGATCCGTTGATCGTCGATCTGGACGCCACTCTGCTCGACGCGCACTCGGAGAAGCAGAACGCGGCGCCGACGTTCAAGCGTGGCGTCGGTTTCCATCCGTTGTGCTCATTCGTCGACCACGGCGCCGCGGGCACCGGTGAACCGTTGTCGATCATGTTGCGGCCGGGCAACGCGGGCTCGAACACCGCGGCGGACCACATCACCGTCGCGCGGGAGGCGTTGCGGCAGTTGCCGTTCACCGCCAAAGGCGGCAGGGTCGGACACAAGGTGCTCGTCCGCGCCGACGCCGCCGGCGGCACCCACGAGTTCGTGAACTGGTTACAAGCCAGAAGACTGGGCTACTCGCTCGGGTTCACCCTGCCCGATGACGCGGTGCGACGCCTCGCCCTAATCCCGAAGGCCGTGTGGACACCGGCCTACGACGACGAGGGCACCCCGCGCGAGGGGGTGTGGGTCGCCGAGGCCACCGGCGTGCTGGACCTGTCCGGATGGCCGAAGGGCACGCGGGTCATCGTCCGCAAGGAGCGCCCGCATCCCGGCGCGCAGCTGCGGTTCACCGACGCCGACGGCCTGCGGTTGACCGCGTTCGCCACCAACACCGGTCGCGGACAGCTGGCGGATCTGGAGTTGCGGCACCGCCGTCGGGCCCGCGCGGAGGACCGCATCCGCGCCGCGAAGGCCACCGGACTGACCAACCTGCCCCTGCACGGCTTCGCCCACAACCGGGTCTGGGTCGCGATCGTCGCTTTGGCGTTGGACCTCACCGCTTGGACCCAGATGCTCGCCCTGACCGGCCACGAAGCCCGCCGCTGGGAACTGATCCTGACCGGCCACCGAACCCGGCGGCACCCAACCGACAACGGGCCACCTCGACCACCCCGAACACCGGAAGGAGGACACCCGACAGGTACCGGCCACGGCCGCGACCCAGGACACCAACCACGTGAAAGATCCGGGCTAGAACTGCACTAGAACGGCAGGTAGGAGCAAGGTGCAGGATCCGGGAAGGGCAGTCCACCGCACCATCGTCCCGGTGGACGTGGAGAAGTTTGGCAATCCCCAGAGGACTCTGCCTCATCAGCAGGTGGTCCGTGATGCCCTGTACCGCGCGGTACGGGAAGCGTTCGACGCAGCAGGAGTGCGGTGGGGAGAGTGTCACGTGGAGGACCGGGGTATGGCATCTTCATCCTGGTCCCGTCGGACTTCTCCAAGGCGGCGCTCGTCGACGTGGTGCCGGTCGTCAACGCGCATGAAGTGCTCTTCGACGCGCACGGTGCCACCGCCACCTCGATCGACACTACTTTCCGCCTCTTGGACGCCGCTCCCCTGAAAGCCGCGCTCAACAACTCGCCCGGCGTCGTGGCCCTGATCGCGTCCAAGCGGATCTTCGGCGAGGTAGCCCGCCACTCCGAAGCGGTCGATCCCGCCATCTACCGACCAGTAGAGGTGCAGGTGAAGGAAGTCTCCACGACCGCCTGGATCGCCCTGCCCGACCACCTGTTCGCGGCACAGGCGAGCCTTCTGCTTGAGACACGCGATGCACCACCACGTTCACCGACGCCAGGGGGCGATCCACTCCCCGCGAACAGCGCCGGACGAGCCGCACCGTGCGGCGCTGGTGGCGTTCCAGCAGTCCGGGAACCTGTTCCCGGAAGGTCTGCCGCGGGTGGTACCCGTGCACCTTCGCCGTCGCGGTCCCGCACACCGGACACGGGGCTCTGGCGCACTTCCGGTGGTGACGGTGGGTAGCCAGTCGGTTCGTGATCCTGTTATGGATGTCGATCCGCTTGCGGGGACGGTATTTCGGACTGTCGGTTCCGGTCGTCGGGTGCATGGAGGAGGACAGTGGTCGCGGTCCGCATCCGGGTTGTGGCCGTGCCGCTGGCGCTGCGATGACGAAGGCGTCGATAGCCCGAAAGCACATTCCCACCATGGGGATCGATCTCCACCGCAAGGCCCAGGCGCGACCGGCTACTCACCGTTACCGCCGAAAGTGCGCCAGAGCCGGACGCGGCACGGCCACCCCGAGTGTGGGCCGTGGCCACCACCATGCCGCCACGGTCCGCCACGTCCTGGACGACCAGTGCCGACAACCCGGCAAACACCGTCCCCACAAGAGAATCCACATCCATCACAAGATCATGATCACGGCCGGTTACTTCGCGTTACCACCGACCACGGGCCAGGGTCGACAACTGGACAGACTCCTCTGTAGCGGTCCAAGACCCCAGCCTTCGCCAATCAGGCGGTATGGCCTGGTTGCCGCGGCCGGGATGATGGGCGTGCGGGATGCACCGATCACCTCGGGGAGTGGCAGCCCATGAGACCGGAGGTCGACTGTCGCATTGTGGGCACGATCCGGAGTCGCGGCGAAGTATCGATGGATGTTTCCGTGGGGGATGCGTTGAAAATATCTTCGGATGAGCTGAAATCCTACCTGAAAAGGCGCTACCCGGATCGTTGGAGTGAGGTCTCCGAGGAGGATCTATCGGAACTGGTGGAGGAGTTGTCAGCGGTTGGCTACAAGTCGATCGCCATGCTGGATGACGCGCTGCGGGAAACCGATTGGGATCTACTTTGTTACGAAGATAATTTACCCTATGCACACCGAGGCTTTTTCAAAGCCATAGGCGCGGTACGTGCTTCGTTGGCCCTGGTGGACGAGAGGTACAGGGAATTCAAATATCCTGAGGACGACTCCTTTGAGCCGCCATTTGTGGGTTAGGGGCAATGCCGGTGACTCAGAGTGGTTGTGCTGCTCGTTGGTGGAGGCGGTGGTGCGGTGCGATCCGAAGTGTCTCGGCAGGGTCGTGGGTGGGTTGTGGCCGGGTCGGGTGCTCGGTGTGTTTGAGTTTGTAGTTGGACATCCTGCGTTTGACCACGCGGGGGTTGCTGCGTCGTCGCCGTCCGGGCAGGAGGCGGGCCAGGATCTCGCGGCCTCCGTCGAGCAGCGCATCCGTTAATCGCTCAGGGGGAAAATGCGGCCTGCGCGGTGGTCTGGCGGCGGGCCAGGCGCAGGGTGCGGGTGAACGAGAGCCGGTCGGGGGCCAGGCCGGCGTCGGTGGCGGTGGTGTGCATCAGCGACCGGATCGCGTGGTGTACCAGCAGGTGTGCCCAGACCTCCTGCTCGACGCCGTCGGGCGAGCGGGACCGCAGCACCTGTCCGGGACCGCGTTGGTGGGTCTTGAGTTCGTCCGGCGCGGTCTCGATCTCCCAGCGTGTACTCGACCACCCGCACCGTCACCGGATCGGCCCGCCGGTAACGGTCCCCGGTGGCCACGATCTCCGACAGGTACGACCCGTCCGGCAGATCTTGCTTCACCGGCAACACGATGTTGGACCGCACCCGCCACAACAGGTCCGCCCCGGTCGCCGACGCGGCCCACCACAACGGCAGCCCCGTAAACCCCCGATCGGCGATCAGCAGCTCACCCCCGCCCAGGCCGGGGAACAACTCCCGGGCCAGGGTGGCCTCGGCCTTGGCGATCGGCCCCAGGGGCGGCCGTGACGATCGCATGCGTGCCGCACTCGGCCACCGCCACCACCCGCGGCGGCAGCAACCGGTCACGCTGCCCCTCCCGACCGGTCTCCGCGATCACCCGATCCACCAACTCCGGCGGAAACGACCAGGTCAACAACCCGATCGCGATCCGATCCGACAACCGCGCATCCGCCTCAGGCTTGACCTGCCCGTCAAGGCGCCCTGGACGTGATCGGTGATCGGCGATCGGGGGGCTGTGATTGCCGGCTCGATTACCGAAGACCAGGAGCAGGCTCCACTGCTCTGGTGCGGTGCCGGCCAGAGCGGCCAGTCGTCGGGGATTGGGCGGGTGGGCGTGCCGGGTGCACCCGTGTCCGGCGGGGGACAGCGGGAACACTGTCACGCCGTGGCCGCCATCAGCGTCGCAGCCTCGGCCCGTGCACCGGCCTGCACCCCCGTCCGGCTCGTGGCGTGGTCAGCGCAGGGATCGTTCCACCGCCTCGACCAGCTCCGGCGGCAGGGACGGCCGGCCGGTGTCCAGCAACCAGCGCTCCAGCGCCCGGCCCGGATCACCGAGGTAGGTCGTCGTGCCGCCCGCAGTTGACTGCACCGAGCCTTCCTGCACGGCCACCTCGGACTTCCGCTCCTCCCCGCGGACGTGCACCAGGAAGCCCCGGTAGCCCAGGGGGTTGGCCAGCGCCGTCGGCGAAGCGGCGGGCAACGCGGCCACCTTGGCCGCGAAGGCGTCCGCGTCGGCGGGCGACAGTGACCAGGTCGGGTTCGGCTTGCCGGAGAAGACGTCCAGCTCCACTTCCACCACGCGACCTCCTCCCGGCGTCGTGCCCGGCGCCACCTCAGGTGCGGGTGGCGCCGATCCGCAGCCCGCGAGCACGAGCACGAGCACCAGGAGGAGCCGGGCCATCGCTAGGCGACCAACGCCGTGTTGTTGTTCTGGTAGAAGTACCCGCAGAAATCGGTGTAGTTGCCGCGGCAGCAGTTGTTCGGCGCGTACCCGCTGCCCTGGTACTGGTAGATGCTGTGGCCGCAGTCGTCGGTGTACTTCGCCGGTGTGCCACCGGGCTTGTGCCCCCACCACCAGTAAGGATCGCCGGTGACCAGCCGGTAGAAGTGGTAGTCCACGCCCGGCCAGATCACCAGCACGATGGTCAGCGTGTTGGTCTGGCAGCCATCCTGCCACCCGTCGGCGCGCAGCCCGTCGGTCACGCCGCCGCAGGTGATCGACGTCGCCGGGCGGCCCCCGCGGCGCCCGGGCAGCGCGTAGCGCGAGTTCGCCAGGTGGTTGCTGGCGAAGCAGTAGCAGTTGTTCCTGGTGACGTAGGCGGGGTCGTTGAACAGGTCGGCGTTGGCGCTGAAGTAGTTCGACCCGCACGACCACCACGTCGCTCCCGCGGCCGAGATGTCACCCCCCTCGCCCGCCGGACCGTGCGGCCCCTCCCCTTCCAGTCGGGGCTCGTGCTCGTCGGTCGGCAGCGGAACCTGGCGCGGGTCCGCCGCCGTCCAGGACGACTCCAGCAGCACGACGCCCTGCGCGGCCACCTCGCGGAGCTCGTCGGTCACCGCGGTCTCGCGCTGCTCCGACGTGCCCAGCAGCCACTGCGCGATCGGCTCGTCCGCGGGCTTGCTGCCCACCCGGAACTCCCCGGGCAGCGACCGGCCCCCTGCCAGCCTGGTCGTGCTCCACGCCCCCGCGTCCGGCTTGACCTGTCGGACGAGCAGGCCGCGGTAGCCGAGGCTGAACTGCTCGTCCTCGGTGGCGACCGGCGAGAGCTGACCGGGATCGGCGGTGACCCGGTCGAGCAGCTCGCGCTCCTCGCCCTCCGAAAGCACCCACCGAGGATTGGGCATACCCGAGAAAACGTCTAATTCGACTTCCAACATGGCGGCACCTCCCCCTGCGCGCCCCATGAATACCTCGACTGTGACCCGGACCACTAGAGTCTTTCGGCCATGTCCCCGACCTCGGACCGGCTTCGCCACACCCCTGCGCGCCAACAGGTCCATCGACACCGGATGGGTCGTCCGCACGACCGCCGTCTGCCGCTGCACCCGCGAGGCCCAACGTCATCTTCGACGGCCACCCCCGCTGCCCATCGACCGCATCGCCGCCGACCAGCCCTACTGGTGGTCGCGACCGTTAGTTCGTCGGGGGTGATCATGCTGTCAGTGGTTGTGGTGCATGACGATCATGACGGCCGATCCGCGTGAGCAGCAGGTTGAGGTCGTGACGGGTGAAGGTCCAGTCGAAGGGCTGGGCAGTGGCGTTGTAGTGCTCCTGGAGGACAGCAGCCGTTCGGAGACTTCGTCGAGGTCGCCGAAGTCGTCCGGGGTGACCGCTTTGCGCTGCACGGCGGAGAAGTAGATCTCCACCTGGTTCAACCACGAGGCGTGTACCGGTAAGTGGACCATGTGGGCGTTGGGGAAGGCGTCGTTCATCCGGACAGCGGCGGCCCAGTTGCGGTGCGACGCCCCGTTGTCCACGATCCAGAACACGTGGCGGGCACTGGCATAGGTCTCGGTGGTCATGACCTGGTCGACCAGACGGGAGAACGGGACGATGCCCGTGGTGGGCTCGCAACGGTCCATCACACGGGCATGATGGACGTCGTAGGCGGCGCGCCGGGTTTCTCGTCGGCGCTGAGCACGAAGTCGTTCTCTCCCAACGGTTCGCCTTCCCAGACGCGGGCGTACAGGTCGAGCACCCGGGACGCCTTGACCGCGAAGTGCGGGTCGCGCGGAACGATCCACGACCGGTGCTGCCACGGCTTGATCGCGTCGGCGGCCAACCAGCGGCGCACTGTGGATGCCGACACCCGCTCGCAGACGCCACGGGCGACCGCCTCGCGGGCCAACTCCGGGCAGCTCCACCGCGCCAACGGCACGTCGCCCTGCGTGGGCAGCTCGCAGGCCAGTGCCTTGACCTCCGCCACGACCGCGGCGGGGAAGACCCGAGGCCGCCCGCTGCGCGACCGGTCGGCCAACCCCGGCATCCCTTCATGGCGGAACCGCCTGCGCCACTTGCACACCATGTCCTCGACGATCCGCAGTTCGCGGGCGATGTCGGCGTTGGACCACCCGTCGGCAGCCGCCAACACGATCCGCGCCCGCAGCACCCGGCGATGCTCGGGGGCAGGATCGTGGCCATGGCCTCCCCGCCCGAGTCGACCAAAGTCTCGCTGCGCCAACGCCTGCTGGCCCGCACCCGGGAACGCTGGCCGCAACTGGCCACCGTGAAGGTACGCCACCACGGAGCTTTCGCCTACGTCACCGGCGAACTCCCCGACGGCACCATCCTGCCGCTGCTGCGATTGCGCTACCACGGATCAGCCACCACCTGGGGCTTCGCCATCTACCGCGCCAGCCACGACGACTACGAGAACTCGATCCTGCCCAGCGGACACCCCTCCGGCACACCACAGGAAGCACTCGACTGCGCCTGCGGGCTCTACCTCAACGACATCACCGCCTGGCGCCAACCCCCGACGAACTAACGGTCGCCCACTAGCCGTCCCTGAACAACCCGCGTAGTCGCTTCAACGCCCGGTGTTGAGCAACGCGTACCGCATTGGGGGTCGAGTCGAGCAGGTGCGCGGTTTCCTCCGCAGACAGGCCCGCGCCGACGCGTAGCACCAGGATTTTCCGCTGCCGGTCGGGCAGGTGGTGCGGGAGGGACATGAGGCGGGTGTGTGCATCCTCTGCCAGTGCCTGTTCTTCCGGTCCGCGTTCGGTGCTCGGGTGGTCGGGGAGTTCCGGCACCGGTTCGGCCCCATTGCGTGCCATCGCCCGGCGTGCGTCGGTCACCTTGTGGGAGGTGATGCCGTAGACGAATGCCAGGAACGTTCGGCCCTGCTCGCGGAAGGTCGGTAGTGCCTTGGGGACTGCCAGGCACACTTCCTGTGTCACGTCGTCGGTGCCGATCGGTGTCCTGTCCAGGCCGCGTAGCCGGCAGTACCGCACGACGTGGGGCCGGATTCTGGTCATCAGGGCGTGGATCGCGGCCTGGTCGCCGTGGGCGGCGCCATCGACCAGGGCGTCGATGGACGTGTCGCGGCGGTCGACGTCCCGCACGTCGTGCGGGTCGGCGATGGTCGCGTTGCCCGTCAGCACGGTCAGCGTCACCACGCGCTCGTCGTAGACCTGGAACCCGTGCGGGGCGACCATGTTCGCGTCCACCGACCACGGCACCACACCCAGCTGGACGTTTGGTCTTCGCATGATCTGCGACAGGTGGTCGATCTGCTCGCACATCAGGTCGGCCGACTCCACCGCGTCGGTGAGGAGTTCGCCGGGTGACCGACATCCCGGCGCCGCCGTGGGCGGCGTTCTTCGACGCCACCGACCTGCACGCGATGACCGGGATCGTCCACACCGAACTGGCGTGCAGCCGCGACCTCGGGCACACCCGGTCGGCGATCCCTGCCCTGGGCGCCTACCCGCCGAAGATGCGCCGCAGCAAGGTCTTCAGCCTGATCGCCCTGGCGCTGAACCACCTCCTCGACCGCGACCACGGCACCGCGATCCGCGTCGCCCACCTGGCCCTCGACAGCGCGGACGGGCTCGCCTCCGCCAGGGTGGCCGACCGGTTGCTCCCCCTGCTGCGGTACTGCGAGCGCGTGTCCGCCCAGGGGGAGCCGGCCGACCTGGCGCACCGGCTCCGGGCGTTCACCGAGCACGCCCGGTGGGCACCGGGCTGACCGGGCCGAACGGGTGCCGGTCACAGGGTCCCGCGCCGAAGGGGAACCGCGCCGGACGGGTACGGGCGCGATCACCGGCCGGGTGCGACCACCGGCCGGGTCGCGCGCGGTCAGCGGCGGAACCAGGCGCGCCGCGACTGCTCTCCCACGACCAACGCGTCCCCCAGGGAACGGCCCACCAGGCCGCGTTCACCGCAGGCCCGCAGCAGCCGCCGGGTCAGGTCGCCCCGGTCCACCAACGGCGCGGGACCGTCGTCCACGCCGTCCTCCGGGCCGGCGAAGCCGTCGTGGCCGAGCACGATCGCCCCGCCCCGGCTGCCGCGCAGCGCACCGGCCACCCGCTCGTCCTGCGACACGTCCTGCCAATCGCGCAGCGTCGGTCCCCACAGCACGGGCACCAACCCGTCCCGGGTCACCGCGCGCCAGGTGCGCGGTGACTGCGTGCCGTACGGCGGGCGGAACCAGGTGACGGCGCGGCCGATCACGTCCTCCAGCTCGGCCCGGCCGCTCCGGGTGCGCCGCTCGACCTCGTCCGCCGGGAAACCGGTGAGCCGGCGGTGGTCCAGCCCGTGCAGCCCTACCTCGTGCCCTTCCGCCACCACCTCCGCGAGCAGCCCGGGGAAACGCCGGACACGGGTCATCAGCACGAAGAAGGTGGCGGTCGCCCGGAAAGCGCGGAGCGCCTCCAACACCGCCTCGGTACTGCCCGGCTCGGGGCCGTCGTCGTAGGTCAGCACCACGTGCGGCGCGGAGGTCCGCACCGCGCACACGGAACCGATGATTCCGCCGAACAACCGTTCCACCGGCTCCGCGAGCCGTCTTACTCCGGATGACCCACCCATTGGTGAATTCCTTCTGGTCGACGTTGCCCACCTTCGGCAGGTGGGGTGCCGCCCGCGCTCGGAACGTCTCCGCGTCCGGCCGGCATTGCGAGAAGGCGGCAGGAGCGCCGCACCGGCGGGAAACGCGCGGAATCCCACTGTACTGGGCATTGTCGTGGATCAAGCCGCAAAACGAGGGGCCACCCAGTCCACTCGGACCAGCCGTCGGACTCCGACCGCGCGCATCGCGGGGCTGAATGGGACATCGCCGGGAAAAGGTCGGTGAATTACACCGGGAACGGTATCGGGGACAACCGCTGTGGTCGTGGTGCGGGCCGGTTGTGGGCCGCCTCCTTACGTTCTGTGCAGAGCCGAGGAGGAGAGGGCGATGACCGGGAACGGCGCAGTGGAATCCACCGGGACACCGGTGTTGGGCAACGGTCGCGTACGCCTCCGCGCGCTCGGCGTGGACGACCTGGATTGGTTGCGGGCCGCCGAGACGGACGAACTGCCGGCCTTCCGCTGGCGGTTGCGCGGCGGTCACCCCAGTCCGCACGACTTCATCGACCAGCTCTGGAACGGGCTGCTGGTGATGTTCGTGGTGGAGAAGGCCGGCGACGCGACACCGATCGGACTCCTGTCCGCCTACCAGGCGGACCAGCGCAACGGGCACTGCCGGGTGGCGGGCGCGCGCCTGACCCTGGACGGGTCGATGGACAACTCGTTCCTGGCCGGGCTGGCGCTCTTCTTCGACTACCTCTTCGGCGGCTGGCCGTTCCGCAAGCTCTACCTGGAAACGCCGGAGTTCAACCTGCCGCGGTTCGCCTCGGCGGTCGACCGCGGATTCCTCGTCGCCGAGGCGAGGCCCACCGCGTTCGTGTTCCTGGCCGACCGCTACTGGGACGTCCTCTTCCGCTCGGTCACGCGCGAGTCCTGGGCGTCCACGCGCACGTCCGCGCCGGGCAGGTACCTGCTCGGCACCACGGAGAACACCCGAGTCGGGTGAGAAGGCGGAGAAGACCATGAGCGATCGATTCGAGTACACGCGGTGGCGTCGGGCGGCCCTGGGCGGCACGCTGGCCGCCCTGGCGGTGACCGGCGGCACGGTGGCCGGCGGCCCCCATGGCGCCGTGCGGTCCGGGCCGCGAGCACCGCACCTCCGGCGCGCGGGCGTTCTGGGAGCTGTCCTGCTCCGGCGAGAAGGTCAAGGTGCACTTCCACCAGAGCGGCAACTGGAAGTACAGCGAGCCCGTGGGCCCCAAGGGTGACCGGGAGTACTTCAGCTGGACCGAGCCGGGCGCCGGCGCGAACGTCTACCTCTACGAGTACGACGCCTGATCCCGGTCGCGGGAGGACCGCCGGCCGTGCGTTCCCGGGGGTGTCCGTCGGGTAGCCGGGGCGCATTGCTGCGCCCCAGCCTCCTCAGTGGCCGTTTCCGAGCTTGGGCAGGTGACGGCTCTTTGGTGCGCAGACGAGGGAACTCCTGGTAGATCGGACGTTGTCGAAGCGCCGTTCTGCCAGGAGTTCCGTTGTTGTCGTGCCCGATGCCCGCGGGCGGGTCCACCGCGGGTGGCCTCTGCTGCCGCCTGGCCGCCTCCCACCAGCCCACCGTGCGGACGGCCCGGTGTCGGGGTGGGCGGTGGGAGAAGCACTGCCGCCGCCTGATCGTGGACGCGATCCCGTACGTGGTCGACAACGGCATCAAGTGGCGGGCCCTGCCGGCGGACTTCCCGCCCTGGCCGACGCCTCTACAAGCGTTTCGCCGCCTGGGAGAGGGTCGGTGCGCGCCGCGGCCACCGTCGGCCGTGCCACCCGCGGCTGGGACGGCGGGAAGAAGCTCGCGGGCCGCAAGCGCCACATCGTGGTCGACACCCCGGGCCCGCCGGTGGCGGTGCCGGTGACCCCGGCCTCGACGCGGGACCGAGTCGCCGCCCGCAGCCCGTTACGACGTCTGCGCGACACCGCCGGGAAACGGGCCGCGCCGGCGTGGGCCGACGGCGGCTACACCGGGCCCCTGCTCGACCGGGCCCGCAAGACTCGGCCTGGTGGTGCAGATCGTTCAACGCCCGCAGGTGCCGTACTTCACCGTGCCGCCCAGGAGGTGGGTGGTCGAACGAAGCCTTGCCCGGATCACCGGACACCGCCGCCGCGTGCGTGACTACGAACGCCTGCCCCACCACCACGAGGCGATGGTCCGCTGGTCCATGATCCGCATCACCAGCCGTCGACTCACCCAACCCCAGCAGATCGGAAACGGCTACTAATCATCTGCAATCCCTTGGTCGACGGCGGTCACGCGGATCTCGACGCGCATCTTCGGGTGACCGAGGGCGGTGACCCCGCTCTCGGTCCAGATGGGCTTGCGCTCGCCCATGCGCTTGCGGAACTGCTCGACCATGACCCGGTTGTGGTCGTCGAACGAGTCGTCGCCGAGCACGTGGTACGAGTTGACGTGCACGACGTCGGCCCAGCTGCTGCCCGCGGCCCGGAGCGTCCGCTCGACGTTGTCGAAGGCCCGGACGATTTCCTCCTCCAGCGTCTCGGGGAACTCGAACCCGTCGTCCCAGCCACCCTGCCCCGACGTCTCGACCCGGTCGCCGATCCGCACGGCCTGGCTGTAGTGCATGTTCTCCGACTGCGTCTCGCCGTATCCGGGTGTCGCGAAGAACTCCGGCTTGCTCATCTGCGCCTCCCCTGACTTCATGCTTGAAGTCAACCGTACACCACTTCAAGCGTGAAGTAAGCTGCGCGACGTGGAGTGGCTGAACGCGGAGGAGAAGGAAGCCTGGACCGGCCTGGTCTCGTTGCTGCTGCTGATGCCGGGCCGGCTGGAGGCACCCCTGCGGAAGTCGGGCCTGAGCCTCTTCGACTACCTGGTGCTCAGCCACATCTCGGAGGCCCCCGATCGCAGCATCCGCATGAGCGAGCTCGCCGTCCTGGCGAACGGCTCGCTGTCGCGCCTCTCGAACGTGGTCAAGCGCTTCGAGCAACGCGGCTGGGTGGTGCGCCACCCGGACCCGGACAACGGCCGGTACACGATCGCGTCGCTGACCGACTCGGGGTTCGGGGTGGTGGAGGCGGCCGCGCCGGTGCACCTGCGTGCGGTCCGGCAGTACGCGCTGGACCCGCTGACGGCGGAGGACCGCCAGGCGTTGACGCGGATCGCCGCGAAGCTGCGGGTGTCGATCCCGCCGCCCTGACGCGCCGTCCGCAGCTCGTCGAGCACCGCCCTGATCAGCGGGTGCTCCCTCGACCCGCGCCCGACGGCGGCGACCACCCGCCGCAGCGGCGCGACCCCCGACCCCGGTACCCCGCGCACGGCGTTGCGCGGCGCCGCCGCCTGTCGTGGGCTGCCGTGCCGGCGTGAGCGGGTGAACTCCTCGACGGCGGCGGCTGGGGTGACCGGGGTGAAGAAGTCGACGAGCTTGCCGTCAGGGTCGCGGAACGGCAGCGCACGGTTGTCCCACGGCCTTGTGGTGGGTTCGTCGGCGAAGTGCTCCACGGAACCGGTCAGCCGCTCGGACGCGCTGCCGACGTCGCCGAGGGCGGCGGCCGGGGGGTCGGCCGGTGACCGGTCGACCGGCACCGGATTCCGGGGACCCGGAGCCGGTGCGGTGCCGAGTCGCGACCGCGCCGGGCTCCTCAGGTCCGCTCGTCGAGTTCCAGCAGATCGATCACGTAACAGGCGAGGTCACCGTCCGCGGTGTGGCCGATCCAGGTCGGGTAGACGCCGTCGCAGCCGATGGTGAACCCCACCGTCTGGCGACCGTCCTCGTCCTCGGACGGCTCCAGCAGCTCACCGAAGCCGAGGTCGATCTTGGCGGTGTCGACAAATTCGTGGTACGTGCCGGTCTCGTGCAGCTCGCGGAGGTACTGCGCGTCGATCAAGCTGCCTTCGCCGCCGTCCACCGGAAAACCGTAGAAGCCCTCCTCGCTCAACTCGGCGGGGTCCTGGCCGGGCAGCAGCGCCATGGTCCAGGACGCCACCGGCCGGTCGCGGATGACCAGCCGCACCGCCAGCGGAATCGGAGCCCGCGTCTCGCCGCCGTCGAGGACCAGCGGGTGGAGCAGCACCGGGTAGCGGCCGGGCGGTGCGATTTCGGTGAACCCGATCGGCTCCCAGCGCCATTCCGAAGCGACCACCTCGCCCGAGGGCAGCGACAGCTCGGTGCGCAGCGGTTCGGCGACGGTCCCCGATCCGGACGCGGCGCCAACCCTGGTGCCGGGGACGAGTAGCCGGTCGAAGTCCGGCGGTGTCAATGCCACGGGACTATTCAACCATCGGCTCTGGCCCGTAGTCGGTGGTGACGCCGGGCACCTGTCAGGGCGGGAGGATGCGGTGGCGGCGGACTCGAAGCCTTCCGCGTGCTCAGAAGACACCTCTCCGACGTCGTCTACCGCGCCCTGCGCACCGACGCCACCAGCACCCGGCCTACCGCCCCTTGGCAGAGGAGCGATCTGCAGTCCCGATTCCCGACGGAGTCAAGCTCGGAAGAAGGGGTTGTCGGCTTCCTTGCCCAGCTTGTGCCACAGCTTGAGCGCTTCCGCCGGTTTGTCCGCCGAGAGGCCGGCTTGTCCGAGTGCGCCGGGGTACGCCCCGTCGATGATGGTCAGGTGGTTCCTCATCAGGGCCGTCTGCTCTTCGTCGGTCACGCCGTCCCCGATGTCCAGCAGGCCGAAGATCGCGGTCTGGTAGTCCTTCCGCTTCATGGGCTCCTCCTTGCGGCCCCGCTTCCCCGTGCGCAGCATCCCGCGGTAGGTCCCCTCGCCCTTGCCCGCGGTGCTCGCCTTCGCCAGCGTCGCGCCCGGCACGACGTTGAGCCGTTCGAGGATCGCTCCCACGGCTCGTTGCAGCAGCGGCACCTGGAGGTCGGACGACTTGCCCGCGGCGTTCTCCGCCGCCGCCACCAGCCTGTTCATGTTGGCCTCGATGGCCGTGGGATCGACCTCGGACACCTCGGGGCCCTCTTGGCCGGCCGGTCCGGAGATGTGCGTGCCCGCCAGTCGCGCGGTGATCTCGTCGGTGTCGCCGCCTTCGGCGGCGTCGTCCTTCTTGAAGCCCTTCAGCCGCTCCGCCATGTCCCGCACGTGCTGGACCAGCCCGGAGAGCTCTCCGATCGCGGCGGGGACGTCCTTGCCGACCAGGCGGGCCCGGGTGAAGTCCAGGTGCGCGATCCAGGCGGTCGTGTGGGCGCCCATGGTCCCGGAGAACGGTGACCTGGGGCGTCCCGCCGACCACACCTCGGTGATCGTCCCCTTGTCGTCGAGCACCACTTGCGTCGCCATCCGCGCGGTCTGCTCGGGTTCGGGTTCCTGGTCGATCTCCTCCTCCAGCCTCTGGTCGGCCTCCTCCTCCAACCTCTGGTCAGCCTCCTTCGACTGCTTGTCGAAGAGCGAGCCCAAGGACCTCCCGATCTTCGCGGGGCTGCTCGCGATGCTGGTGAACGCGTCCTTGCCCTTGTCCTTCACCTTGTGCTTCAGGCGCTGGCCCCTGCCGCGCTTCACCTCCTCTTCCTCGGGGGGTTCCACGCCGTAGAGGCGCAAGATCTCCTCGTACCGCCCGGCCAGGATCCGGTCACTGCTCTTCTGCCGCACTGCCCCGAGGCGTTTGAGGTAGTACTCGACCGCTTCGTCCTTCGTCTCCCTCAGGATCTTCTTGAGCTCTCCCAACAACTCCGCCTCCGCCTCCGCCTCCGCCTCCGCCGGCCCGGGCCACGCCTTCTCGAAGGCGGCGGGGAATGCCTGCCTGACGGAGATGACGTGCTGCTTGATCACGAGCTTGAGCCGGTCCTCGATCGGCTCGTCGCCCTTCGTGCCGGGTGCCACCTTGTGGCTCGGTGCTTCGAGGTTGACCGCGTAGGTCAGGAGGGCCTTGTCGTCCAGCAGGGCGCACACGGCCTTCTTGATGGTGTCGGCGGAGATGCTCCGGTCGCCTGCCTCGTAGCGCCTCAGGGGATCGACGCGCGAGGACTCACCGGTGCCCTTCCCGTGCCCCTTCCCGGTCGCCTTGATGTTCAGGGTGGACAGGGGCAGCGTCCCGCGGTAGTCGAGGTACGCGCTGATCAGTTCTTGCAGCCTGGGCATGTCCCACCGCTTCCCCTCGGGCAGCGCGTGCAGCTTCTCCAGTCGGTCCGCCGCCTCGTCGAGGAGCCTGGCGTGCTTCCCGTCGGGGGTGAGGTTCCCGCGCAAGTTCTCGCCGGGCAGCGTCTTGGCCTCCTGGTAGAGCGCCCACACGGCTTCCGCGGCCTTCGCGGCGGTCAGGCCGGTGACCACCCGGCGCACGGCCTGGGTCAGCACGACGTAGGCGGTGGTGTGGTCCCCCTCGGTCTGGCTGTGCGGGGAGTCGGGACGGCCGATCGTGATGAGACTGTCGACCTTGACCTCCGCCCCCTCGGCCGGTTCGTCCGCCACGATCTGCGTCGTGACCCTGCGCTGCACGGGGGTTTCGCCGGCGGCGGGGGAGTGGGGGTGCGGGTGGTCGTGCAGGTGCGCCGGGGCGCCCGCCAGGACCCGGTGGGCGGTGGCCTCAGCCTCCCGCTCGAAGCGGTCGCCGGGGTCGCTCACGCTCACGCCCGTGCCGGTGTCGGTGCCCGCCACCGGGCCCTGGCGCTGCTGGACGACGTGGACCAGCTCGTGCGCCAGGGTGTGCCGGTCGCCGCCGCCCGCGCCCAGGACCACGTGGTTGCCGGAGGTGTAGGCGTGGGCGCCGAGGTCCCGGACCGAGCGCCGGGCGTCCGCGCCGGTGTGCACCCGGACGTCGGAGAAGTCGGCGCCGAGCCGGGACTCCATGTCCTCGCGCACGTGCGGGGCGAGCGGACTGCCGGAGGACTTGAGCACGTCACCCACCCCGGCACCCGTCTCCCGCGGCTGTCCGGTGTCCGACCGCTGAACGGCGTGGGACCGCTGGACGGCGTGCATCACGGCGTCGTTGCCCACGGCCCGCTGCAGGGCCAGCAGGTGGCCGGGGGTGACCGGTGCGCCGGGGGCGAGGACCCGGTCCGGCGGAGGCGGGACGTCGTGCCCGCCCGGTGACGGCTCGCGGTGCTGCCGGGCCTCCGCGCCGCCGGTGTCGCGCCCTTGAGCGTGCATGGGTCCCCCTCGCCCGTTCCTGCTGTGAACGCGATCCCAACGAACCACTCCGCCGCGCGTCCGGGGATGACCGGGAGGGCAGAGCGGGGGCACACCCGCTGTCCTCCCGGTCCTCCAGCCGGTGGTTCTCCCCGCTCCGCGCGCCGGGCCCTCGGGCAGGGCGGGGAGTCGGTGCTCCGGCACCCCGCCGGTCCCCGGGCGGTCCGGCAAGGCCGAGGCCGCCGCTTCTTCCTGCCCATGGACTCCATGATGGAACATCCTTCCGGGGACACGCGTCCCCTGATCTCAGATGTCCGTCAAAACGGGTCAGGCCCAGTCACCCGCGACCCGGTGCGCCAGGTGGACCGCCAGCGTCGTCTTGCCGACCCCGCCCATGCCGTCGACCGCGGAGATCGTGATCGCGGTCGGCGACGTGGCCCGCGTGGCGGCGCGCAGCTGCAGGAGTTCCGCCGACCGGCCGGAGAAGTCGCTGATGTCGTGGGGCAGGTAGGACCGGACACCCTGCACCTCGGACGGGTCCGCTCCGGGTTCGGTCGGCGCGGGCGCGGACTCCAGCGTGCCGCGCAGCACGTCGGCGTGCACCCGCTGGAGTTCCGGGCTCGGGTCGAGGCCGAGGTCGTCGGCCAGCATCCTCCTGCCGTCGTCGTACACGGCCAGCGCGTCGGCCTGTCGCCCGCTGCGGTAGAGGGCCTGCATCAGGCTGATGCGCAGGGAGTCGCGCAGCGGGTGCTCGTTGACGAGCTGCCGCAGCTCGCTGACCACCGAACCGGTCTCACCGGTGCGCAGGCGCAGGGACATCAGGGTCTCGACGGCGCCGAGCCGTTGCTCGTGCAGCCCGGCGACCGCGTTCTCGACCACCGTGCCGCCGAGCCCGGCCAGCACGTCTCCCCGCCACATGTCGAGCGCGCCGCGCAGCGCGGCCACCGCCTCGGTCAACCGCCCGCGGGTCTCCGCTTGCCTGGCCTCGTCGAGGAGCCCCAGGAACTGGTTGACGTCGATCGACGATTCCGGGACGTCGAGCAGGTAGCCGGCCTCGGTCCACCGGATGTGCACGTCCGCGCTGTGTTCGGCCAGCGTGCGCCGGAGGCTCGCGATGGCGTTGTGGATCTGCTGGCGCGCCGACCGGGGAGGACTGCTCCACAGCTCGTCGACCAGGCGCTCGACCAGGACCACCCGGTTGGCGGCCAGCAGCAGCAGCGCGAGGAGCCGCTGTTGCCGCGCGCCGCCGATGCGAACGGGTTGTCCGTCGAAGCGGACTTCCAGAGGTCCCAGGATCCGGAACTCCAAAGCGATGACCCCCTGGTCCGACTCGATCGACCGAGACCGGCGTGCACGGCGAGTAGCAACTCGTTAGCGGCCAGGTAGCTCATGATGCCATAGTCGCGGAGGTCGGGTCCGCCGACGCGGCCGGACCCGAAGGGCTATGTCGACGACTTCGCTGACGGGGGAATTTGTTATGAAGAAGGCGTTTTCGTTCGGGTTCGCGCTGTCCGCGGCCCTGTTCGTCGTGGTGGTGACGGCGGGTGGTTCGTCCGCTGAAGTGGGGGACCGGCCGTACGCGGAGAACAGCGTGGTGAACGAGGGCACCGGTCAGGAAGTGTGCAGCCAGGGTACCTGAGCCGCGAAGGTGTCTTCAGTGGGGCGAACGGGCCATTCCGAGGAGGGCGCCGCGCGTGCGTTGCACGGGTTCGCGTTGACGGCGACGGTGTTGGTAACCAGCCTCGTGATCACGTGGCTCGCCGCGCTGGACGTGGCCGGGCTGCGTGATCGGCTCACCGGCTACCTCGAAGTCTGGCCGCAGCGCTGGACGTTCTTCGTGGATCTCGACAGGGACCTGCTCGTGGGCTACCGGGTCGTCCCCGGTAGCCCGCGGCTGGGTGGGTTGACGGAACGCCGGCGGTGGGACGAGTGGTCCTGGGGGCTCAGCCGGGCCGGGTACGCCGAATCGGCGGAATTGCGCGCCATCGCGCGCCGGATACCGGACCGGTTCTGGTTGCCGTGCGACGAATCGGAGGCCGCCGATTGCGGCGGGTTGTGGAACGGCGCGGAGCCGTACCGGGCGGAGAACCGGGCTGAGAACCCGGTGTTGTGCGGGCAGGTCGCCATCACGGTGGAACGCCCGTCCCCGTTGGTCGCCCGCCAGGTCCCGGCTCGGCCCAGGGAGGTTTTCCGCATCGCGTTCGCGGACCTCCGGTGCCGGACGTGAGCGGATTGGCGGGACGACTGGCCCGCGCGATCGACCGGGCCGAGCCGCGGGGGACGCCTCTCGCGGTCGGCCGCAGCCTGTTGGCCGCCGCGAGCCTGCTCACGGTTCTCCTCAGCTCGGATTCGGAGCTGTTCATCCGCACCGCGGAGCTGCCGGACGGCATGCGGTGCACAGGTGTGCGCGCGGCCTCGCTGTGGTGCCTGGTGGGACCGACCGAATCCGGTCTGCCGGTCGGCCGGACCCTCGCGGTCGTGGTGCTGGTGCTCGTCCTGGTCGGGTTCAGCCCGCGGTGGACCTGCGTCCCGCACTGGTACGTCGCGTTCAGCCTCGCGGCCGCGATGGAGATGGCCAACGGCGGGGACACCATCGCGCAGGTCGCCACGATGCTGCTCGTCCCCGTGTGCCTGGGCGACGACCGGGTGTCGCACTGGCAGCCGGTGCTCCGCCCGCTCGCGCCGTCGTGGCGGGGCAGCGCGTTCGCCGCCCACCTCGGTCTGCGCGCGCAGCTCTGCCTGATCTACCTCGGCGCGGTGACCGCCAAGCTGATGGATCCCCAGTGGCGGCACGGCACCGCGC
Organism: Saccharothrix syringae; assembly: GCF_009498035.1. Taxonomy (NCBI): domain Bacteria; kingdom Bacillati; phylum Actinomycetota; class Actinomycetes; order Pseudonocardiales; family Pseudonocardiaceae; genus Saccharothrix; species Saccharothrix syringae. The sequence continues at coordinate 6,463,488 of NZ_CP034550.1, read as the reverse complement.
TGTCCACCGTGGCGCACCACCCCCAGTACGGGTTCCCCGTGCCGGTCCGCGACCTGCTCTCGCCGGTGCTGGGCTCCTACTGGTCCGTCGCCCTCCTGTCGTGGTCGGTGGTCGGCGTCCAGGTGGCGCTGGCGCTGTTGACCCTGGGGCGGCGGAGGCACCGGCTGGTCGCCCTGGTGCTCGGGGGCGGCCTCCACCTGGGCATCATGTTCTTCATGAGCTTGCCGAGCTTCGGCATGGTCATGATCGCGGTGCTGGTCATCAGCGCCGCGTCCGTGACGTCCGAGCGGCGGGCCGGTCAGCCCGGCGCCGCGTCCGAGGAGAGGAATCGCCCGTGACAGCAGGTCTCGAAGTCGAGCGGTTCGATCCCGCGTGCGCCACCGAGGGCGATCTTCGCGGGTACTACCGGGTGATGCTGGCGAGGCAGGAGATCGACCGCCCCGACGAGCCCCGGCTGACGTACGAGGACGTCCTGGGCCGCTTGGAGAACCCGTTCGTCGGCTTCGGGCCGGTGGTCTACTGGGTCGCGCGCCTGGGCGGTGAGGTCGTGGGGCTCGCGATCGTCTACTTCCTGGAGGAGGAGAGCGGCCACATCGGCCTGACGGAGGTCATCGTCCACCCGCGGGTCCGCCGGCGGGGGATCGGCACCGCGGTCCTGAAGGCCGTCGTCCCGGAGCTGCGCGCCCGTGGCCGCACCCTGGTCGAGACCTGGCAGATCACCAAGGGCAGCGACGGTGAGCGGTGGGCGCGGTCGCTGAACTTCCGATCCGTGCACACCGTGCTCATGCAAGCGCTGGTGATCCCCGGAGCCGACAGCGCGCTGTGGCAGGACGACGTTCCCGCCGGTTACCGGCTGCGGCGCTGGGCGGGCGTCGTGCCCGAGGACCTCGTCACCTCCTTCGCGGCCGCTCGCAATGCCATGCACGACGCACCGCTGGGAGGTCTGGGCTACGAGGAGCCGGAGTGGACGGCCGAGCGGGTCCGGGCGCGCGAGGCCGAGCTGCGGCGGAACAACATCGAGCTGCGGGCGGTCGTCGCCGTGCACGAGAGCACCGGTGAGGTCGCCGGGCTGACCGAACTCGAACTGCACCCCCACCGCCCGTTCTGGGGCTTCCAGCGCGACACCGCGGTGTCGGCGCCGCACCGGGGCCACGGGCTCGGTCGGTGCATCAAGGCGCACCTCATCCACTGGCTGCTGGCCGACCGCCCCGACCTGGACCGGATCTACACGACCACCGGCGCCGGCAACGAGCACATGATCCGGGTCAACGAGCAGCTGGGCTTCACCACGGTCCGGACCATGGTCGCGGTCAACCGGGACCTCGCCGAACTGGAGGCCGAGCTCCGCACGAGGTGACCGGCACCTGCCTGTGACGCGCCGCCGGGCAGTGCGCTCACCCGGGCACCCGGGGGATCGCGCGGCTGGTGTGCAGGTAGCGGACGCGGCCGTCGCCGACGTCGTCGACCAGACCTATCACCGGGTGCGCTCCATCGTCCTGCGCCACCATGATCAGCCTGTCCGGGTCCAACGCGACCAGTTCGTGCGCGTTCGCGGTGAAGGCGTCCGGTTCGGCGGGAGCCGCGTGGGGCAGGATCCGCAGCCACGTGCGTCCGTCCGCGTCGACGTGCACCACGTTGTCGGCCACGGGCGACCGGTACGTCCCGGCGACCCGGTCCGCGTCGACGGGCCGCGGAGCCGCCGGTGGAACGGGCAACCCGGGTTGGACCACCCCGCCCAGTTCCCCGAGCAGGTGACCGAACACCTCGGCGAACACCGGGTACACGTTCCCGCCGTTGGTCAGCATCGCCACCGCCACGCCCACGCCGGGCACCACGCGCAGGAACGCGCGCTGCCCGGCCGTCCTGCCGGTGTGCCCGAGCACGAGCGGCCCCCGGTAGTCGGGCAGCGCCCACCCCAGCGCCCAGTGGCCGCTGATCATCCCCAGGTCGGGGACCTCGACCTGGGGTTCCCGCATCGCGTCGAAATCGGTGTGCTCCAAATGCATCCGCACGAAGCCGAGCAGGTCACGCGCGCTCATGGCGAGCACCGCGCCCGCCGGAGCGGTGGAAGGCGCCATCGACCACACCCGGACCGGCCTGACCGCGTCGGAGGCGGAACGGACGTGCCCCACGGCGGGGCGTCGCAGGATCGCCTCGTCGAGTGACGTCGCGACGTCGGCCAGTCCGAGCGGGTCGACCAGGCGTTCGCGCAGCACCGCGTTGAACGGCTTGCCCCGCAACACCTCCACCAGGCGACCGAGCACCACGTAACCGCTGTTGCAGTACGAGAACCGCTCGCCGGGCGGGAACACCTGACGCGCGTCGGCGAGACCGGCCACGTACTTCCCGATGGCGTCGTCACCGGTGCCCGTGTCGGTGAACAGGTCGCCCTCGAAACCCGCGGTGTGGCTGAGCAACTGCCGGGCGGTCACGGTCTCGGCAGCAGACCGGTCGGCGAGCCGGAAGTCGGCCAGGTGGTCGCGCACGGGCCGGTCCAGGTCGAGCAGGCCGTCGTTGACGAGCTGCTGCACCAGGGTCGCCGTCCACACCTTGGTGATCGAGCCGATCTGGAACACCGCGTCGTCGGTGACCGGCACTCCCGTGGCGACGTTCAGCACGCCGGCCGCCGCACCCGCGACGTGGCCGTCGGCCAGCACCGCCACCTGGGCACCGGGAACCTCGTGCCGCTCCAGCAACCCGGGCAGCACCCGGGCGATCCAGTCGGTGGCGGCGCGCACCCGGTCCATGGACCGACCCTCCGATCAACGAGGTCGCCGGCATCCGCGGTGCCGTCGGGCAGTCCACCGGCAGCACCGCCCACCAGGCCGGTTCCCGCGGCCGTGGCACGCGGGCCGGGCGGTGGAGCGGACAAGATCGGCGAACAACAAGTTAGCCGTGGGGGTAGACGACGTGCAACCGCTGCGCGCGTAGCGGGGTGTCCGGCCGCGCCGACCGGCACCCGGATCAGCGCACCCGGGGCCAGTCGGCGCAGGGCACGACCTCGAACCCCCGGCCGGGGAAGACGGTGTCGACGAAGAAGTCGTGCACCGCCGGGTCGCCGTCGGCGCAACCGTCGCGCAGCACGGTCACCCGGTAGCCGCGATCGGCCGCGTCGTAGCACGTGGCGGCCACCATCGCGCTGGTCGCGACCCCGGCGCCCGCGATGGCGCCGACGTCGCGGGCGCGCAGCACCAGGTCGAGGTCGGTGCCGGCGAACGCACTGGCGCGGCGCTCGAGCACGACCACGTCCCCGTCGGCGACCGGCAGGTCGACCTCGGTGCCGGCCGACCCCTCGTGGAAGGTGTCGCCGGCCTCGAAGAAGGACCTGTGCAACTCGTTGTCCGGCAGCAGGTCGGCGCCGCTGGGCCGGAGGGCGAAGCGCACGAACACCACGAGCACGCCGGCCGCGCGCGCCTGGCTGGAGGTCGAGCACGCCACCCTGCTGGCCACCCAGCGCACCGCCGCCACGCTCGGCCGCCACCACGCCGTCTGGCACCTCGCCTGGAATCTGGACACCTTCCACTACTGGCGGGGGCACCTGCGCGACGCGCTCGCCGCGTGGCAGGCCGCCCTCGACGCCGCAGCGCACCTGCCCGACCCCGCCACCCGCATCCACACCCACCGGCGCCTCGGCCGCGCCTGCTCCCGGCTGGGCCTGCACGAGCAGGCCACCGGACACCTGCAGCGGGCCCTCGACCTGGCCATGAGCCACCACGACACCGCCGAACAGGCCCACACCCACCGGGCACTCGCACTCGCCTGGGCACAGCGGGGGGATGACCGGCAGGCCATGGACCACGCCCGACACTCCCTCGACCTCCACCGCACCCTCGACGATCCGATGTGGGAAGCCGACGCGCTCAACGCGGTGGGCTGGTACGCCGCGCGGCTGGGCGAGTTGGACACCGCTCGCGACCACTGCCACGCCGCCCTTGCCCTGCACCGGAACCGCCAGAACCTCAACGGCGAGGCGAACACCCTGGACAGCCTCGGCTACATCGCCCACCGCGCCGACGACCACCGTCAAGCCCTCGACCACTACCGCCAGGCCCTCACCCTGTTCCGCACCCTCGGCAACGCCTCCCAGGTCGCGGACACCCTCGACCGCATGGGCCACCCCCACGCCGCGCTCGGCCACCACGAGCAGGCCCGCGAGGTGTGGCGGGAGGCGCTGGAGCTGTACCGGGAACAAGGCCGCGAAGTCGACACCGAGCGCGTGCAACGCCAACTTGACGACCTCGACGACACTGGTGCTGACAGGCAGTGACGCCTGCTGCTGACACCCGGCAACGGGCTCTCAGATCAACGAACTGGTCTTCACCTGGTTGTACGGACTCGGGCACTGGAGGATCACGCGTCTCAGTAGCCCGGAGGACGGCCCACGATGCCGGAGAGGTATCTACCCGAGTTCCGAAGCAAGGTCCTCGCCCTGGTCGCGTCCGACCGCCGTGTCACCCAGGTCGCGGCGGACTTCGACGTCAGTGACCGGATGTCGCGGGTTCACCGACGATCCAGGCGGCTCGGACTGCTCCGATCGGGCGTATCTCCGTAGTTCGCTGTCATGGCGGCGAGGGCACCTCGTAACCCCGGCGTCCATCCCCGTTCCGACGTCGAGGACCAAGCATGACGGTGTCCGCCCTGCCACGCCCGAGCACGCTCGCCGAGTGGATCGCCGCGACCATCCCACCAGGCATCTCGGCCCTGGACACCGCGCCGGTCGGAAGTCTGCGCTTCCTGTTCTACGGTCGCGCTTCGACCCGTGAGCACCAGGATTCGCGTAGCTCGCGGGCGTGGCAGTTGGATGTCTCCCGCAGACTCACCGGTGGGCACGGCGCGATCGTGGGGGAGTACTTCGAGGTCGGGTGTTCTCGCCAGGTGCCGTGGCATCTGCGGCCTCGGGCTGCGGCGATGCTGCGCTACATCGCGGCGAACGCGGACCGGGTCGACGCGGTGGTGGTGGGGGAGTACGAGCGCGCCTTCCTCGATGGCGCCCAGGTGCGGGAGCTGCGGGCGGTGCTGGAGGAGTTCGGGGTGCAGCTGTGGCTGCCGGAGGCCGAGGGGCCGGTGGACTTCGACAATTCCGCGCACGAAGCGCTGCTGTCGCTGCTCGCGAAGCGCTCGCTCACCGAGGTGCTGCGTTCCCGGCACCGGGTCGTCACCGCGATGCGGATGCAGACCGTCGAGCAGGGACGTTACCTCGGTGGCAGGCCGCCCTACGGCTACCGTCTCGTGGACGCCGGGCCGCATCCGAACCGGGCCTTGGCGCGGCGCGGGGTGCGCCAGCAGCGGCTCGTGCCCAACCCGGTCACGGCACCCGTGGTGAAGCTGATCTTCTCCTTGCGTCTGGCCGGGCACAGCGCTGCGGGCATCGCCCGCCACCTCAACGAGCAGTCCGTGCCCAGCCCGTCGAGCGCCGAGGCGGAACGCGGCCGGGGTTGGATCGATCAGGGTTGGTCGCTGCGTACGGTGGTGGAGATTCTCGGCAATCCGCGCTACACCGGTCGTCAGGTGTGGAACCGCACGAGCGCCGACCGTGCCACCCGCTCGTCGAGCGGGCGACGTGCCAGTGTCCGCAACGAGCAGCACGCCTGGGCGATCTCGGCCCGCATCGCCCACACGCCGTTGGTGTCCGAGCAGGACTTCGTCACCGCCCAGACCATCCAGGCCACCAGGAACAGCACCCGCCAGGCCGACGCCGACGGCGGCGAGCGCGTTTACCTGTTGGCGGGCAGGCTGCAGTGCGGGGTGTGCGGGCGGAAGATGGACTCGTATCGTTCCCACGGTCGTGCCGCGTACCGGTGCCGTCACGGTCACACCAGCGCCCGTACTCGACCGGAAGGCGCGCCGGGCAACCTCTACCTGCGCGAGGACCACCTGCTCGGCCGCATCGCCGCACACCTCACCGCTGTGGGCCTCGCCGACAACCCAGACCCGGAGCACACCGCACGGCTGGTCGACGAGCTCGGACTCGTCTTGCGCTGCGACGCCGCAGGGGTTCGCTCTGCTCGGCCGCGGCACCACCGGGCGAGCACGCACACCACACAGGCGCCTGGCACCGCAGCCTCTCCATGGCGGGACCGGGACCGGGACCGGAGATCGTGGAGAGGCAGGTGAACAACTCCTGCTGGCCTTGAGTCGTGCGACGGCCTCGGCGGCGGATCAGCCCGACGCGCCGCCTGCGGGCCGGGTCGATGCACCGGCTGACAGAATTCGCCCCACGCGCCAGCCTCTCCGGCGACCGATCCGCCCCGCAGTGCCCCAGCGTCGGCACCGGAAGACCGGGTTCCACGTCACCCTCCGCACCACCCGCTCGCGGGACGTATTCCGAGCCGGGGGAGCGGGGTACCCGCCGCCGGGCGAACACGGCCGTGACCGCGGTCGACAGGTCGTGGGACGACCAGCCAGCCGCCGCCCACTGCTCCTGCCCTCGCACCGGCAGACACCCTATGAGCAGCGACCATCAGGTAGGGTCGAAGCAGCGTCGGGAAACACAAAGCCCCGCGAGCCTTCCAGGTGACCTGGAAATACCTCGCGGGGCAAATTATGTGTCCGACATAAGTCAAGCATAGCAACAACTTCTGCCGACTGTCCAGGTGGGCCAGAGCCCACCTTCAGATACTTTCCTTACGTCGCAGTGCGATTGGCATCGAGCAACTCGGCAATTCCGAACGCGTTGGCCTCGCATAGTGAGTCGATGATGTCGAGGCAACGGCGGCGAACGTCTTGGTTTCCTTGCCTGTAGAGGCGGACGACTGTGGTGACGATGTCGCGGCTGGCTGCGGCGTGGCGTGTGCTGATGTCTCCGAGTTTGGTGCCGGCGATGCGGACGGCTTGTTCACTGGCGGTGATGATCGCTTCGGGCATCAGGTGGAGGTTGTCCTGGAGCGCGTGGAACAGCGTCTCGAAGTGGTCGTCGAAACCAGGGCTGTTCGTGAACGCTTCGGTGATCTTGTGTGCTGTCACGGTGTCCACCTGGTGGAGCTTGCTGATGGTGTGGGTGGCGGCTGTGCGGACGGCGGGGTCGTTGTCGTTGAACAGCGGGCAGAGGATGTCTGGCTGTGCCTGCGGGTTTCTGGCGAGGGTGTCGGCGGCGCCACGTCGCGCCTCGGGCGCCAGAGTGGCGATGTCGCTGATGATCGACTGGGGACGTCGGTTGTGGATGACGGCGTTGGCCCAAATTTGTCCTGCGTAGCGGGCGACGATGGTAGGTCCGTTGAGGGAGCGTTCGAGGTGCGGCGCGAAGCGTTCGGGGTCGCTGAGGGTGGCGTGGTTGAGCAGGGCGCTGACCGGTGCTGCGGCGAACAGTTCGATCCCGGAGTCGTTGAACAGTGCTTCGGCGAGCGTGAGAGCTTGCTCTGGGTGGTGTTCCAGTAGCGCTGTGGTTGCGATCGCGGCTTGGGAGCGCACTGCCATGGTTGGATCGGTGACCAGATCGGAGATCGTGGGCAGTAGGCGTGGTACGCGGTCCGGTTGGGCGGCGATCACACGGGCGATCGCTTCGGCCGCGACACCGCGGGTGGAGTTCATCCCTGTGCGGCGTAGCTCATCGTCACGTTCGTCAAGTGTCAGCGTAGGATCCTGCTCGGGGTCCGGGTCGTGCGCGTAGTGCTCCAGCAGCCCGACCATCGTGTCATCGGCTTCCCGGGCTGCGGCAGCCACGGCGCGGCAGATGGCCAGACCCGCGTCGGGGGCCGCCGTGCGATGGGCGTGCAGGCATAGGCGGGACAGCATCGCGATCGGGATTCGTCCCGTGACGGCCTGGATGACGTTGACGATGTAGACGGCGGCTGTGGTGGCGGTGAAGCTCAGTGCGAGCTGGGTGAAACGCTCGGGCTCTTGCCGGGCCTGACGGCCGAGTAGATCGGCCAGTTCGTCGGCGCCCCCGATGAACTCCAGTGGGTCGTCGATGCCAGGGCTGTGGTCGTACTTGACGATGGCGCGACGCCACTGGTCATCGGTCATGTGACCGGCCGCTTGCTCGGGAACCGGTGAACCGACTACCTGGAGTTCGAGCTGCTCGGGCGGGCTGGGGTGGCTGTCGGGGAACTTGCGCTGTAGCTCTCCCAGGCGCTTTCGGCTGATCTCGGGCAGGCGTTCGCTGGGGATGGCGGTGAGTAGTTCGTGTTGGCTGCGGCCTCGGGCTCCACGTCCTGGGGCTGTGGTCTCCCAGCCGGGGTAGTAGTCCATCAGTTTGGTGCACAGCGCGGTCACGCGTTCTTCGCTGCAGTGGGCGGTTGCGGCCTGGATGAGCTGGTGTGTGGCCCAGTGGGGACTGTCGGCCCATCCCAGGCGGAGGTTGGCGGTGTCGGAGACCAGCCAGTCGACGGCTTCGTCGGCCAGGTGTGCGGCCGCTGTGGTGTAGGCGCGGCAGGTGAGGAACCGGAGGGCCTCCCACCGGCTGTGGGCCAGTGACCGAATTAGGTCCTGGACTGCGGATGGTCGTGTGGATGCGATGGTCGACAGCGCCGTGTCGAGACCGGTGAACAGGGCCGATTCGATGTCTGGCATGTCGCTGACGTAGCGGTGGCTCCAGCGGAGGCTGATCGACAGTCCTTCGTGTCGGGATACCTCGGTGCTGGTGAGCACCTCGACAACGAACGGGAGCACGGCGGCGAGGTACTCGTCTGGAGCGTTGGCGGCGATGGTGGCGATTGTGCTGCTGCCGCCGGAGGTCGAGTAGTCGCGGAGGTGCCTGGTACCGAACGGGTCCGAGCCGCCTTCGGTGCGAGCGCGGGCCAGGGTGCGTCGCAGGTAGGCGCCGATGATGCGGGCCGCACCCTCGGGTGCGGCGGTTCGAAGGGGGACCAGGAGCAGCCAGAAGTCTCCGTTGACACCGATCGGACTGCGGACGTCGTCGAGCACGCCGGTGTCGATGAGTTGGACGGTCAGGTCGACCAAGCCGGGGTTGAGCGACCATTGCGTGATCATGCGCAGCCGGTTGTTCCACTCCTCGGTGGTGCCGATGTGCGGCCGGACCAGCTCGGCGACCCGCTCGGGCCGCTCACGAGCCGCGGTGACCAGTTGGTGGACTGCGGCGGCATGGGTCATCAGGTATGGCCAGCGGTCGGCCTGATCAGCGGCGTCGAACCAGTTGCCCAGTGACAGCAGGCTGATCAGCCTGGAGCTGCGGCGGCTGTCTCCCAAGGCCAGCGGTTCGAGCGACAGCCAGTCCTCTCCGGTGGCGTCGAGGGCGCTCAGTACGCTGACGCATACGTCTAGCAGGTGCGTTCTGATGGTGGAGCTGCTCAGTAGGCGCGTGACGGCAGCGCGGAAGGCGGGCCGGTTGGTGCCGGCCAGGTGCTCCAGCACTTGGCGTGCTTGGGCGCGTCGGAACAGGTGCTGGCCCGAGTCGACCAGGAAGTCGTGCAGGTCCCTGCCTTCGGTGACGAACGACCGGGCGAAGAGGAAGTCGAAGTAGGTCTCGTGGAAGAAACCGATCCCGGTGTGGTCTTGCACGAGCAGTCCCTCGGAGACCAAAGCGGCCACTTCGCGTCGTTGGTAGGCGTCCAGCGCTTCGGCCGGTGCCTGCAACGACTCGTGGGTGCTCAGGTACGTCACGAGTGACGTCGTGATGGCCTGCCAGTCCAATCGCCCCAGGTCGTGCTCGACGCGTAGCCGGGTCTCCTCGGTGAACTGCTTGTACAGGTCGGGCAGAGTCCGGTAGGTCAGCTGTCGTGACGCAGGAGACAGCTGACAGAACACCCTGAAGTGCAGTGGTACCCGAAGCAGCTCGAAGGTGACCGGCTGAAGGCTGCCTGCTCTCACTCCCATGGCGGCTAGCGCGGTGTCCAGCGCCTCGGTACCGAGCCGGTCGACCTGGAGCTGGTCGACTCGTTGCTCGTCGAGCAAAAGGGAGCTCATCCGCGGGTCGGAGCGCAGATCGACGGTCCTGACGGCCAGTACCACTTTCAGTTGCGGATGCCCCGCGGCTTGCTCGAGCAGTTCCATCACGGCGTCGTAGCTGTCGGGCATACGACCGCTGTACATGCTGACTGCGTCCAACTGCTCGATCACGAGCACCTGCGGGCGGTCTCCGGCCAGGTCGACCATGGCCGGCACTGGTGATCGCGGCAGCTCGATCGTGCTGCCGAGACGAGCTGCGGAAGTGGAGGAATGGTGGACTGCGTCCATTCTGATCACCGTGGCGCCCCATCCGAGGTCCACGAGCATGTCCAGGGCGTCTGCCACGACGGTGCTCTTGCCGGATCCCGCTTGTCCGTGGAGAACCAGGACTTGCCTCGAATCCGGGGCGGTCAGCTTTCCGACCAGTAGCGACCCTGTCGGATCCTCGACCATCACCGACGGTCTGAGCGACTCGTTGCGTCGCTTGTGCGCTGCCACGGCTGCCGAGAGGAGTGCTGCCTCATCACTCGGGGAAATCTTGCTGTTGGCAATCGTGATCGATCCGGCCTGTATGACGTTATGGGCGGTGCCGCTCATGCTGTTGATCACGGACGCGACGCCGGACATCGTGGGAGCTTGATCCTCTCCGACGTTCAGGCCCGGTTCGTTACCGTTGGACTGTTGCATCCGGACCTCCGGTGATGCTTCTCGAACTCGGCAACACCAATCGCCTGTCTCTCGTTTGACTCGATTTGATGCGAGGTGGAGGACCACCGCCTTCGTGCGGGACGGGGGATCCTCTCTAGTCGGCGGGTAGGCGTGAGCTGGTACACGGAGTCGTCATCGTGGTGCCCGCGGATACGGCGGGGTGATGTCGAGGATGAAGGGATGCACTACGAGGTCGCTGGCGACCTCTGCGGCCTGTTCGCTCAGGGTCTGCCGCAGGGCGGCTGCGTCGTGTTGAACTCGACCTGTCCAGCCCGCCGGGTGCCAGACGGGATCGACCCAGTAGACGAGGTAGACGCCATGTCGTGTTCCGGTCGGGATGAGGTAGCGCAGGACCAATTGCTGAGGCAGGGCAGTGAGCAGTTCCCCGTGATTTACGAGCTTGGCCTCGATGATGATCCGCGCTGTGCTGCTCGGCTGGGTCGTGGTCGTAGTGGCGACCGTGAGATCCATTCTGGTTCCGGTGCCGCGCGCTTTGACCCTGTGCGCTTGCGGTTCGCGTTCGATGAGGGTGGTGGTGAGCCGAGGAGCGAGGTTGCGTTGAATCCAGTCGGAGATGTCGTCCTCGGCCTTGGGAGAAGGGTCCTTGCCGAGGTTCCACAGGTCCCTGAAAGCTCCGTGGGAGATCTGGTGCTGTAGTTCGTGCAGGTTCTCCAGCAGGACGTCAAGGAGGTCGTCTGCGGTGCGTACCAGTCGTGCGTCGGCTCGCCCCAGCAGCTTGAGGAGTTCTCGCGGGTCGATCGGTGTGTAGGTGAGGCCGGGTGCGTGGTCGCGGGCTCTGCGCAGGTGCGCGGACAACACTCCACGGTCCGGGTCGGGACGGTCGCGACGGAGGGAGGCCAGCACGTCCTCGCGGCCTCGCGAAGACAGTTGAACGAGTACGCGGTCTCGGACGCTGTAGACGCTGTCGGGTGAATAGTGCTCTGACAGGAAGTCGGGATCGTGGCCGTAGGGGTACCTGTCGAGTAGGAGCCGCGCCAGGTGGTGAAGGCGGGTGTCGTCCAGCGCGGTGATGTCGAGAGGACGCAGCAGGTCAGGGAGTTGATCAGAGCTGGTGTCGCTGGTGGTCAGTTCGTCGACCACGTTGTCGGGGTCCAGGGTGGCCTGTCCCCGGCGGGCCAGGCGGGCGATCGCGGGATTGTGGTGCGAGCGCAGTTGGCGGCACAACGTCCGGGCGAGATCAGGGGAGTGGTTGATGAGTAGAGCGAGCAGGTCTGCTGCGAGTTTGCCGTCATAGTGGCCGGACACGAGACGGCGGGTGATGTCGGCTGCCAGTTCGGGGAGCAAGTGTTCGTAGGTGTCGCGACGGGTGAAGGAACGCTGCTGTGCTTGGTAGGCGTCGAGCCGCTCCAGAGCCGCCTCCGCCAGGGCGGTCCGGGCGTTGTGCGGTGCGGATTCGATCAACTGGGCGCGCAGTGCGCGGTCCTCGTTATCGCCGCTGCCCCATGCCGCGATGATGGCCGGTGCCCAGGAGTGCCACACCTGACCTTCCAGCGATTGCAGGGCGCCCGGTTGGTGCTGGGCGAGGGTGGCGAGTAGGTAGACGGCGGCCCAATCGGGCATCACTTCGGGCAGGGTGATGCGCTCGACGCCGTGACCGGCAGGAAGGCGTGCCTGTCGGGTGCGGACGTACTGGGTCCCCAGTTCGAGGATCGCTTGTTGTTGTCGCCGTTCCAGCAGTGCCCAGCCGGGACGTTCGGTCAGGTCGGCTCGGACGTCCGCGCCGCGATGGGAGTCGTCGTTGGCGGCCAGCAGGTCGACGATCCTCCACCATGCGTTGAGATCGGTGACGGCCGTGTCGATGGCTTCGACGAGTCGGCGGCGTTGATCGTCGCGTAGTTGGTCTCGGTGACGGTCGATGTCCGCTTGCAGCTGTTGCGACTTGCGGAAGCGTCGCGCTCCTGGCGACTCCAGGTCGATGTGACCGCGCAGGTGCCGCGTCGACTCGTAGGCGGGGTGGTCGGTGGGAAGGGACAGGATGAGATCGGCGGTACGTGCGTCCGGTGAGTCGAGCAGTTCGGGAACGCAGTAGGCCAGCACCTTCTGGGCTTTGGGCGATACCGCTGGCATGGCCGTGATGAGCCAGGTGAGATCGCCGTTGCCGAGCAAGCCCAGGGTGTACAGCTTGTCGGTGTAGGTCATGTCGAGGTGCTCGGCGACCAGCGCTGCCAGCTGTCGGCGTTGTTCGGTGGGGCCGTCGCGCCATGGCGGCTGTTCGTGCCGGTTCCACGGCGTCCACCGACCATCGCTGATGACGGCCGCGAGAAGGCACGCCAACCGGGATATCGTCGCAGTCGACTCGACATGAGGCCACGCCGCCTGCACCAGGCGCGGGATCAGCTGGCCGTAGGCGTACTCACCGGCCGGAACCTGACGCGTCGCCCAGTCGAGCACGGTAGGCAGGTCGTGTGGATTGATTCGGTCCGCGAGGCGGCCCAGCAGTACCAGGTAGGAGCCGACCAGGTCGCTGTTGCGCCGAGGACGCAGCACGTCGAGCAGGTCCTCGGTGACCATCAGCCGCGGGTACAACGCGTCGATGCCACCGGCCAGAAGGTCGTCGTCTGGGTCGTCTGCCGGCTCCAGCCGCAGCAGTGGCGCCAACCGGTGGGTCACCGGGTCCATACCGAATGAGGCGATCGCGAGCACGATGGGCCTGCGGGCCCGCGGTGCCCATCGCTTGTCCAGCGCCACCGCCAGCAACGCCTCGGCCAGATCGCTGCACTTGCCGTCTTCGGCCAGCCGGCCGACCCACCACACCTGCACGTCGTGCCGCAAGCCCGCTTCGAGATAGCCGCGCAGCTGACCCGACAGACCTGGATGGGCCACTACACCGAGGTCCAGAGCCCAATCATGATCGATATCGCTCTCCGCGGCCTGGGCCAGGAGCACGGCGGCCACTGCGGCACGGACGTCGTCGGAGGGAATTTCCACGCCGGTTCGCACCAAAGCCAGGGCGTTGGCCGCAATGAGATCGTCGACCAGGTCCGGAGCGAAGGTCGCCAGCCACGCAAGCACTCCCGTCAGGAAGCCCGGTACGCGGCCATCCGACCGGGCGCCGAGGAGCTGCCGCAGTTGGCGTCGACTGGTCCGTCGGGTGGCGACATACTGTGCGGCGAGGTACTCCGCGTATTGCTGGTGTCGGAACATCACCGCGTGGTCCGGCGCCCACTCGAACAACGCGGTACCGATCACCTCCTCCAGCTCGGCCTGACTGATCGGCGTACCCGGTTCGTCGGGTTCCGGGTCCGAGGGAAGGCTGCCGAGGTATCGACGTCCCGGCGACTCGGGCAGCAGGTGGCGGGCGAACCGGTGGATCCTCCCGAAGATCGACATCGCGGCCAGTCGCATCGCGATCCTCAATCGTCGATCCACAGCCAGCGTCTGTGCAACACCAGGGTTGGCCTCGGTGAGCAGTTGCTCAACCTCGTACTGAACGGCCTGCACGTGGCTCTCGGGCAACTTGCCGGTCTCGCGCCACTGCTTCGCGGCAGCTTCCAAGCGCATCGCCGACGCCGCGAGCAACCCCAGCCGCGCCCGTGCCACCGCTCCGAGGAAATCCTCGGAAACCCCGACCCGGGACGCCAGCGACGCCGCCGCGTGCCTGGTCAGCGGCAGCAACCGCAACTCCCGGAAGTCCGGCAGCGACCGGGCAAGAGCATCGGCGAGCGAGGCGTCCCAGACCGCCGGACGACAGGCCAGACGCCACCGCACCCGGTGTGCCTCCGGCCGGGTCATGTGGTGCTCGATGATCCTGAAGACCTCACGCACGTCGCCAGCGACGACGTCAAGACCGTCCAGGTAGACCGGTCCACTCCGCTCGACCGCTGCGGCGAGCGCGTGGTGCATACCGCTCTTGTCGAACAGGCTCAGATCCACGGCGATGGCGCCGTCCTCTTGGAGCCGGAGGGCGTCCAGGACCGTGGTCTTCCCGACCCCGCCCGAGGCCAACAACACGAAACTGCCGGACGAGCCGACCAAGTCGGCCACCGAGATGGGAACCGGACCGTCGTGGAACCAGGAACCAGGCCCGGAGGGAATCTCCAGGAACCCCTCCCTGTCCAGTACCACTTCGGAGCCGCGGTCGCCATCGCGGTGACCTCGCTCTCCGACAGGCAGGACATGGCGATCCATCCCGGGTTCGACACGGTCGACCACCATCACGCTCCATCCTCGTCCTCGGTGTCATCCCTGCTCACCCGGCCGACAGTTCGAGCAGCCTAGCCTCGCCTCGGATCCTCACTTTCAAGGGATCATTCCATGGACTATGACTGATTCGCCGTGCATTTCCGGCCAGGAGTCACGATCTGTCCCCAGGAAAGGATGGGCGAAGAAGGGTAAATTTTTCGTGATGGATCGCAGATCGACGTTCACCCGGTCCTGCGAGTATCGAACCCAGCTGGAGGCGTTCGTCAGATTTCGGGTGATGTCCATTCCCAGTTCCGGTGGGGTGTCGGTCGGCGTAAGCGTCCATATTAGAGGTGGAAAAACGATGTCGGCGAACGGGAAGTAGACGAGACGTTCGTCTAGTACCTTCATCATTGTCACGCCGCTGGTGAGCAGTCCGCGTTTACCGACTTGGGGCGTTGTGAGACCCAGCTTCAACTCGACTTTGTCGGGCCAGCGGATGAACTCCGCGTTCTGTGCAAGATCCTCGGCCAAACTTGGGAATATGATCCGCAGTCTTGGATAGATTCCGAACATCCCGTAAAGGACGCTCATTGCAACCAGGCGAGGGGCGAAGAAGACCGCTGGTGGCTCGTTCCGGAAAATCTGTATACGTCTAGCAAAAGGCGATGTCATGCGCGCGACGTTCTGGGCGAAGTCGGCATATGCCCTGTCGTACCGGCCGCCGGCCATGCTGTTGCAGTCACCGCATAGACCGCGCACATGCATGCCACCGTCTTTCCATCGTCCTGGGCGGCGGGTCCGGTCGAAGTCGACAACATCGGGTGCCCTCCGCACTGCGGAGGTATTTCCGGCGACTCGGGGAGGCACGTGAGTCTTGGTCGGCTTTCGGAACTGGCCGCATAGTCCACACGGCCGACTCTCAGACGACTCCAACATCGACGCGACTTGCTTCAACTCCGATGACATGTGTTCTCTCATCAGTCGCGCTCGGATGCCACCATGTCCGGCCGACAGCGGGCGGTGCCCGACTTGCCACCGGGGATGTGGGCGATCTGGTTGTTCTTCTTGTAGGCGCCAGGCTGGGGCTTAAGCACGACTGGTACGGGACGACCCGGCGCGATCCACTGGCCGTTGCCGGCGGTCGAGAGCGCAGCGAGCATCGCCGGATACAGGGTTCCGGGTTCGCCGGCGCGGTCGGCGCGAGGCTTCGGACTCGTCATCCTCGGTAGCTTGCCGGCACCCTCCGACAAGAACGAGTATGACGGCGCAGATTTGGCGTCGCGCAAGCCGGCCGGGCCGTCCCCGCGTTGATGCAAGAAGCGGTCTGCATGCAACGAACGGTCTCCAATCGGGCCGTCTGCTGGACGGCACTGCCATCGAAGGGCCGGTGACGGACCTCGGACTCATGGTTATCAAGCCATCGTGGGTGCACCAGGTGTCTTTGGGCTCTACTGTCCACTCCTGCCGCGGTCCTCGTGGTGTTTCGGTCTGGCGGGGTCGGTGTCGATGACCTACGAGCTGAGCGACCTCTGGTCGGTGGCGGGTACCGGTGACCGTCGAGCAGCCGACCTCGACTGTGTCCGACCAGCGGTACTTGTGCGCCGATCCGATAGTTCCCGACTGGGTTGGGCTCGGCCGCGTCTTCGCCTTGGTGGTGGGCGATGAAGTTGCCACTCGGCGAGGCGGGATCAGCTATGGGTGCCGGCCCTCTACGGTGGTCCGATGTCCCTCGGTCGAGATGGACAGCTGTGTGACGGCGGTGACGACGCGGTTGCGGTATGTGAGGTGGTGGCGGGATGTCCAGATCGCGTCGAGTGGTCATGGTCGTCGGCACGGGTGTGGGTGCACTCATCACGGGCGTTCTCGGTCTGGCGATCAACGAAGCCAGCGGCACTTCGAAATGGCCCGGCCCTCTGGATTTGATTCGACAGCATCCGTGGTGGTCCTCGCTCGCGTTGGGCGTGGCGGTTGCCGTCGTGATGATGGTTACGGCGTCCGCTGGAGCGGCCCGGCCTGCGCACGAATTGAATCGAGGAGCGGATGCCGTAGATCCGCACCGGCTGGAGGACGACGAGCGTGTCGCGCGGCTTCCGCCCTACGTTCACGGGTTGCTAATGCGTACGGACGGCCGGGAACGGCTCCGCATTTGGCGGGTGGTCGCTTCGTTCACTGAAGACATGACTGATCCTCATATTTTGGCGCGGGAGTGGGCCGCTGGGCCTCCCGAGGCATTGGCGGACCTGTCCGCTGTGGGGCGGCTCGTCGTCGCGGAACTGCTTCTGACCTATCGGCAGAGGGCGGCGGCGATCGATCAATTCCGCGTCGCCATACGCATGGGTGCCACGCCGCGGGCGTACTGGTTGGTCCGCATAGCCCAGGCACATGACCCCAGCGGGCACGAGCGCTCCCAGCAGGTCGACGAGGTGCTGAGAGAAGCCGAACGCGTCGATCCGTCCTATCCGCTGGTCAAGGCCATGCGTTCCAGTGAGGATGAACAATGGGAGCAGATGCTGCGGGACCTGGACGACTGGAAGCCCACAGCGCTGCAGGAACAGGAGACCAGCACGCATTTCAAAACCGTCGCCCTGATGCGTATGGGTAGGCTGGATGACGCCATTGCGGTCCTGGAGCAGGATGCGACCGGCACCCGCAATGCGTTCCTCCTCATCCAGCTGTCGTACTTGCTGCGGACGAGGGCCGTCAACGGCGGCGGGGATAGTCGGCTCGCCGATGCCATGCGGGCGATCGAGTTGGGCGTCCGTGCTCGTGATCTCCGTCGTGCCTGGAGGGGCGACAGTGCCGAGGCTGTGCGCGCCGCGGCGGAAGCGGCGTTGATCGCCGAGGATTCCGATCAGGTCTGGGGCTTGACGCAGGCTGCACCCGAAGGACAAGCAACCGCAGCCGAGGCAGCCGACCCGAGGGTCCTGCCCATCGCGGCGATGGGTGCGGCTCTGCTGGGACGGGTAGACCAAGCGCGCGAAATGATGCCCTCGGAAGACGGCTACCTTCGGCGCCGGATCGAGGCGGAGATCCTCAGCGCCTCGCCGAGCCTGCTCGGCGAGGGCTCCACCGTCGCCGAGGCATGGCGCAAGGCGCTGGCCGCAGCGACATCCGACGAGGAAAAACTGTTCGCCGCGCGGGGGCTCGCGATGGAGGGCGACACCGACAGCCACGTGCTCGACGACCTGGCCAACCGGCACCCTGAATCCGTCGACGAGATCAGGACCATCGCCACGATCCAGTCCATCGCAGGCCCCGACGCGGACGAGCGCCTCCGCATGTTCGAGACGCGCAGTCCTCTCGCCTCCGTCCAGCGAGCGGAACTGCGTCGTCACGACGATCCGGCAGGGGCGGTGGAGATCCTTCTCGAAGCCGCCGACCGGTGGCGATACCCGCGTTTGCTGCTGCTGGCTCTGGACTGCTACCAGGACGCCGGGATGTGGGACGACGCCGAGCCGATCGCCAGGCGGGCGCTGACCCAATTCGACCCAGCGTGGGCAGGCCGACGTGCGGTCGTGCACAGGCTCGCCGACATTCAGTGCCGCCGTTGGGACTGGGTCGGCGCCGCAGTGACGTACCGGAGCTTGCTGGAGAGCGATCCGGATGATCAGAACGCCAGGTGGGGACTCGCCTGGGCGCAGTACCGCGACGGTGATCGAGAGGAGGCTTGGCGCAGTCTCAAACGGCCGGCTGCGACGCCAGCGCCCACGAGCCCGCTCCAGGCGATGTTGCTGGTGGATCTTGCCCGTCGTTACGCACCGTCGGAGGAGGTCGCCTGGACCGCACTGGCGATGATCCAGGAATTCGCTGAGGACGCGGACGTGTGCGAGGCGGCGATCCGGTCCGTCGCGACGCGAAGTGACCGCACGGAACTACCCGATGGCCTCAACGAGCAGGTGATCGCTGCTGGAGAGGCGTGGAACGCCCGTCATCCGGGTAGCGGGCACATCGCCATGCGTTCAGTCCAAGTCGACGGCGACGTGCACCCCTTGACCTCGTTGGAGCCGATGCTGCGCCGAAACGACGCCGTGTTCCAGGAACGCCGGAAGCTGGTCCGTGACGAGGTCTATCCGCTCGGCATGCTCGATCAGGCAGTGGGCAAGCCTTACGCGGCGATCTTCCTTTATCGACCATTGGGCTATCACCGCATGGTCTTCCCGAATCCGGCGGACCAGGAGGTGGAGCTGGAGCAGGCGCGCTCGGCCATCGACGGCCGGTGCCTGGTCGATGCCAGCGCGCTCTATACGCTCACCCTGCTGCCCGACGTCGCGCCGACACTGCTCGCCCTGGTTGCCAAACCACAGATCACCAACGTCGCTGTGCACGACCTGGCCGATGCCGAAGACATGTTCAGCCTCCCGACGTCCGGGACGCTCGGCTATGACACCACCCTGAACAGGGTGGTCGCCTACGAGGACGACCCCGAGATCACGGCACGGCACAGGCGACAGATCGAAGCCATGCTGACCACCTCCCGCAGTCTGCGTCGAGTCATCCACCCGGAGCTGACCGAACTTCCACCCGCCCAGGAAGGCCGCCAACCGGTTTGGGCGTTGACCCTCGACGCGGCCAAACACAACAATCTCCCATTGTGGGCTGACGACACCGGCCTGAGGAGGGTGGCCCACTCTCTGGGGATCAAGACCTTCAGCACCCACGCCCTGCTGATAATCGCCCACGAGCGTCAACGGATCGACGCCGAAAAACTGGACCAAGCCGTCCGCCAACTGATTCGCGAACACGTCGTCGACCTGCCCACTGACCACACCGTTCTGCGAGAAATCGCGACCGAACAGGACTGGAGGGCAGGCGCGGTCTCGATCATCCTGGGACGCGGCTCTACCTGGGGCGACCGAGCGGCTGCACTCGAACTCTTCCTGAGCGCGTTCCGCAACGCCCCAGAGGAGGATCTCCTGTCCTGGTCGTATTGGGCGATCTGTGGAACAAGGGACGCCGTCGTCCCCGAATATCGGCACGAAGTGGTGACAATCCTGACGATGGCCGCGCTCGCCCGCGACGGGCAGTCCTCTCGCCGCGTCACCATTTTCATGAACGCGCTCCGACTCGCCATGCCCGACGATGCCGACCGGATCACCTATGGCGCGCTGAAAAGACTATGGGCAATCCTTACGGAAAACCAGCCGATCGACCAAGCGCTCACTCTCTTCGTCGATGCAATCAGTGGTCTAAGCGACAGGCACCGCCGTTGCGGCACGCTGATCATCCACGAGCAGTAGAGCGTTATTCGGAACTGATTATCGGCGGCGTCGGTAGTGCCTCAGGGTGGTGATGATGCAGATAATGGTGATCAGTTCGGTTCTTTCGGTCAGGCACACACGGTAGTCAACGGCTGCAAGGGCCTTCGAGTTCCTTTGGGTCGACAATGACTTGTTCGCCGATTCAGCGGACCTGGTCAATGCCTCGGTTGCAGATCTTATTGGCCGGGGCGGGCCGGGGCGGGGCGGCCTGGCCGGTTGTGGCGTGCCGGATCGCGATGGTGTCCTAATAGCCCGGGTCGCCGCGCATGTGATGTCGACGAGGAGAACGGCCAGACTGGTATGCAGACGTGCGGCCTTCCGGAGGTTGGTACTGCTCCGTTCGGGCGGTATTGCGCCTGTTGTGCGTCAGTTCGACGAGGTGAAGTGGTCACGCAGAACGTCCCAGTGCTCCGCGATGGAGGCGACCACAGTGATCACATCTACAGCCGACCAGGACCTGCTCGATGACTGGTTGCGGGCCAAACAGTGCAAGGGCGAGCGGAGGCGTTCGCAGGACCCGCATGTGCACCTGGGGTTGCGGTTCGCGTTCTACGGGCGGATGTCGACCTCGGAGTACCAGGACCGGTACTCCTCGCGGACGTGGCAGCGGGAGGTATGCGAGCGGTTGGTCGCCGGGCACGGCACGATCGAGGTGGAGTTCTTCGACGAGGGCGCCTCGCGGCGGCGTCGGTGGTCCAACCGCCCGGAGGCGGCCCGGTTGCTGGAGGCGTTGGCCGATCTGGACCGTGGGTTCGACGCGATCGTGGTGGGGGAGTACGAGCGGGCGTTTTGCGGTCGTCAGTTCGACGAGTTGGTGCCGTTGCTGCGTGCGGCCGGGGTGCAGGTGTGGTTGCCGGAGGTCGGCGGCCGGGTGGACCTGGATGACGGCGACCATCGTCGGTTGATGACGTTTCTGGGTGCGCAGTCGGAGCGGGAGGTGATCCGGGCCCGTAACCGGGCGTTGGCGGCGATGAAGGCGCAGGCCGAGCTGGGTCGGTATCTGGGTGGGCGTCCGCCGTACGGGTACATGCTGGTCGACGGCGGGCCGCATCCGCGGCGGGCTGATGCGCGGTGGGGGCGGCGGGCGCGGAAGCTGGCACCGGATCCGCGGAGCGCGGGCACGTGAGGTGGATGTTCGCGCGCCGGTTGAGCGGGGTGTCGGTGGCCGGGATTGCCCGGGAGTTGAACGAGCGTGGTGTGCCGTGCCCGTCTGCGGCGGATCGGGAGCGCGACCGGCATCGCTCGGCGTGGGGTGGAGTGTGCAGTCGGTGCAGACGATCCTGGAGAACCCGCGCTACACCGGCCGCCAGGTCTGGAACAGGGTCGCCAACGACCGTGACGAGGTCGATCTGCGCACCGGTCGGTCGGGGCAGGTGCCGAACCTGCCGCAGGACTGGGCGATCTCCCTGGAGGTCGTGCACAGGCCGCTGGTGAGCATGCGCGACTTCACCGCGGTCCAGAACGTGCGCGCCCGACGCCCCAGTGGCGACGGCGGTGAACGTCGGTACCTGTTGTCGGGTCTGGTGGTGTGCGGGGTGTGTGGGCGGCGGATGGACGCGCACTGGGTGCACGGACGTCCCGGCTACCGGTGTCGTCACGGCTACAGCAGTGCCCGACCGCGTCCGGTTGACGGGGCCAGGTCGTTGTACCGGCGTGAGGAGCACGTCGTGGAGGAGGTGGACGCGCTGGTGGTCTCACCTGAAGGGCACCGCGTGGCACCTGGCGGGCTGCCTGACTACTTGCGGGATGCGCGGGCCTCGTGGTCGTGTGCGGGTTTGGCGGAGTGGATGTGCGAAACGGCACGTCGTAGCTCTTATGGAACCGCTGGCCTGAGGACATGACGGGGTGGCCCTTTCGGCGTGCTGGAGGTCTGCCGGGTCACGCCCCTTGCGGACGGGTTGGCCGTGGTGTTGGTTCCGGTGGATCGTGCCCCTCAACCGGTCTTCGGTGGTCGGCTGGAGAGTCGTGCTACGAGTTCCGGTGTGAACATCACTTGCCGGTGCTGGTGGTCGGGGTTTTCGAGTTCGTTCATCAGCAGGCCGGCGGCGGTGCGGCCCAGCCTTCGCCGTGGCTGTCGCACTGATGACAGGGGCACGGCGGCCGCGGCGGCGAAGTTGATGTCGTCGTAGCCGACGATCGCTAGTGCTGCGTCACGCAGCCTTGGTCGGGTAATGGGTCCAGGTGCGGATGGGTGAGTCGGTGGCGAAGCCGGTCTTGGGTCGGGCTCGGGCGTTGCGCCAGCGGATGTAGGCCGCGATCGCGGCGTTCTGCTCGGCGTGGCTGTGGTGGTCGGTGCCGTTGAGGGTGAAGTAGCGCAGGGCGGTGAACTCGGCCTCGATCCAGTTCAACCAGCTGGAGTAGGTGGGCAGGAACACCAACTCGACGTCGTTGTCGGTGGCCCAGGCGTGGACGTCGGGGTGACGGTGGGGCGAGAAGTTGTCCATGACCAGGTGGAGGCGTTGGCCCGGCCACCGTGTCCGCAGGCTTCTGAGCAGCTCCAGAAGCTCGCCGTGCCGCTTGCGGCGGCGGATGCGGTAGTGGATCTTCCCGGTGGTCAGGTCCAGGGCGGCGAGCATGTGCATCACGCCGTGGTGGCGGTTGTAGGTGGCGCGTAATCGGCGCGGCGCCCCGGTCGGCCGCCATGCCTTGCCCTTGCGCGGCATCAGGTTCAGCGGTCCGAACTCGTCGATGCAGATCACCCGGCCGTTATCGGGAGGGTGGTCGTAGAGGTCCAGGATTCGGTGCATCTTCACCAGGAAGTCCGGGTCGGTGGAGGCCTTCCAGGTGGAGGTGCTCTGCCAGGACACGCCGCCGGCGTGCAGGATGCGGCGCAGGGTCTCCCGGCTGATCGCCGCGACGGTGCCGCGGTCGAGCAGATGGTCGCGCAGCTTGGACAGCGACCAGGTCGAGAACGCCGTGATGCCCCGGGATGCGGGGGACGTCCGGGCGATCAGGCAGATCCGCTCACGGATCGCCTCACCGATCACCCTCGGGCGTCCCCCGCTCCATTTTGGGTCCAGCGCCGCGAACCCCCGCTCGTTGAACGCGTGGATCACATCACGCACGTAATCGGCGCTGACCTGCATCAACGACGTGATGTCCGGCACCGCCTGCCCCTGGGCGGACATCAGGACCACGATCGCCCGACGCAACCGCACCGGATCCTTGGCCGTCCTGCCGATCCGGGCCAACTTCCGGCCCTCCTCCATCGACAACGACCGGACGAACACCTCCGGACGACGACCCACGACCACCTCCCGCTCGACATGGGAGGACCAGCCTGGACCGTAAGCCCACCGGACCGATTACCGGGTCAACGTTCCGAGATGCAGCACTAGGTCGTCGGGGACGCGGACTCCGGTGCTGACGCAGTGCTGCAGAACGCCGAGTGCGAGCAGGTCGTTGGCGCAGAAGGCGGCCGTGGGTCGGGCGGTTGGCGGTATCCCGGTGAGGCGTTCCGCCGCACCGCGGCCCTCCGTGGCGGTGTGCGCGGTCGTCTCGATTTCGATCAGGTGGCTTGCCGGGATGTTCGCCGCGTGCAGTGCGTTCAGCGCGCCTTGTCGGCGTGCGCGGACCTGGCTGGTCGACGGTGGGCCGCCGATGAAGGCAATGCGTTCGTGTCCGGCGTCGAGCAGGTGAGCGACGGCGAGTTGGCCGCCGCGGACGTCGTCGACCGCGACCGAGCAGTGCATTCGGGGGTCGGTGGTGTGGTCCACGACGACCACGGGGATGCCGTGTCGGGGGAGTTCTTCCAGGAGGGGCGCCCTCGGGTTGGTCGGTGTGATCAGCACGCCCCGTACGCGTTGCTGTTCGAGCAGGGTCAGGTAGGTCTGCTCACGGGAGGGGTCGCCGTTGCTGTCGCACAGGAAGAGAGGCAGGTCGTGGGTGCCGATCTCCTCCTCGATGCCCTTGGCGACGTCGGTGTAGAACGGGTTGGCGGTGTCGGCCACGATGTAGGCCACCATCTGGCTGCGTCCCACCCGCAGTTGTCGTGCGGTGCTGTTGGGAACGAAGCCGAGGGTGGCCATGGCTTCACGGACCCTGGTGCGCACGCCCGTGCTGACCGCCTCCGGTCGGTTGAGCACGTTGGACACGGTGCCGACCGACACGCCGGCCGCGGCGGCCACCTCGCGAACGGTCACCGTCATGCGGGGGAGGGGGTGAACCGGCGGATCGGTTGGGTCGAGGCGAGCCGGGCCCGGATCTCCTCCAGGGACGAGGGCACTGCGCCGTGTGCTCGTGCCTGGATCAGGACGTTGCCCAAGGCGGTGGCCTCGACCGGACCGGCGGTCACCTGTCGTCCGGACAGGTCGGCGGTGAGCTGGCACAGCAGGTCGTTGCGGGAGCCGCCGCCGACGATGTGGATCACGTCCACGTCCACCTCGGCCAATTCGCCGGCCTGGGTGGCGGTGCGCGCGTAGGCGGTGGCCAGGGAGTCGAGCACGCACCGCACTGTCGCGGCACGCGTGCGTGGCGGGTCCTGTCCCATCGCCGTGACGGCAGCCGTGATTCGGTCCGGCATGTCGCCGGGTGGGATGAACGCCACGTCGTCCACATCCACCACCGGTCCGCCGGCGGGTAGCGTCTCCGCTTCGGCCAGCAGCGGATCGAGCCGTGCGCCCCACGTCCGCAGGCACTCCTGGAGCAGCCACAGGCCGCCGACGTTGCGCAAGAACCGGGTGCGGCCGTCGACACCGCCCTCGTTGGTGAAGTTCGCCTGCCTTGCCGCTTCGGTGAGCACCGGCGCGGACAGTTCCACGCCCACCAGCGACCAGGTGCCGCTGGAGACGTAGGCGAACCGGTGGGAAGCCGCGGGCAGGGCGACCACGGCGGAGGCGGTGTCATGGGAGCCGACGGTGGTGACCGTGGTCGTCGCGGGCAGGCCGGTGTCGCGGACGATCGAAGGGCGCAGCGCCCCGCGCACCTCACCGGGCTGCTGCACGGGCGGCAGCAGCGTCGGCGTGATGTCCAGCCGGTCGAGCAGGTGTGTCGACCACGTGCCGGTCCGCAGGTCCAGCAGTCCGGTGGTGGAGGCGTTGGTGGCCTCGGTGCGGAGTTGCCCGGTGAGCTGGTAGGCGATCAGGTCGGGCAGCAGCACGACGTGCGCCGCCCGTTCCCACAGCGGGCCGTGTTTCTCGGCTTCCAACTGGTACACCGTGTTGAACGGCAGGAATTGCAGGCCGTTGATCCCGTACAGCACGTCGTGCGGCACGCGTCGGTGCACGCGTTCGACTGCCTCGGTGGTACGTCCGTCGCGGTAGGAGACCGGTTCGGCGAGCAGGCGGCCGTCGGTGTCGAGCAGACCGTAGTCCACGGCCCAGGTGTCGATGCCGATGGACTCCACCTGCGGGTAGGCCCTGGCCAGCGCTCGCAGGCCGGTCAGGACCTGCTCGTACAGGCCGGTCAGGTTCCACCGCAGGTGACCGTCGCGTTCGGTTGCGCCGTTGCGGAACCGGTGGACGACGTCCAGTTCGACGCGGTCGCCGTCGATCAGGCCCGCGACGACGCGCCCGCCGGATGCGCCGATGTCGACGGCGCCGAAGACCCTCATCGCAGGAAGGCGGCCGACACGCCGGCGTCGACGGGGACGTGCAGGCCGGTGGTGTGGCTGAACTCGTCGGAGGTGAGGGCCGTGACGGCGTTGGCGACGTGCTCGGGCAGCACTTCGCGCTTGAGCAGGGTGCGTTGGGCGTAGAATGCGCCCAGTTCCTCTTCCGGCACGCCGTAGACGGCGGCGCGCTTGGCGCCCCAGCCGCCGGCGAAGATGCCGGAGCCGCGGACCACGCCGTCGGGGTTGACGCCGTTGACCCGGATGCCGTGCTCGCCCAGTTCGGCCGCGAGCAGCCGGACCTGGTGGGCCTGGTCGGCCTTGGCCGCGCTGTAGGCGATGTTGTTGGGCCCGGCGAAGACGGAGTTCTTCGAGGAGATGTAGACGATGTCGCCGCCCAGCCCTTGCGCGATCATGGCGCGTGCGGCGGCTTGCGAGACGAGGAACGAGCCCCGCGCCATCACGTCGTGCTGGAGGTCCCAGTCGGCCTCGGTGGTCTCCAGCAGCGGCTTGGAGATCGACAGGCCCGCGTTGTTGACCACCAGGTCGAGCCCGCCGAACGCCAGCACCGTCGCGTCGACGGCCGCGCGGACCTGCTCGGCATCGGTCACATCGGCGCGCACGCCGACTGCGACGTCCGTCGAGCCCAGCTCAGCCGCGGTGGCCTGCGCTTTGTCGGCGTCGAGGTCGGCGATGACCACGCAGGCGCCCTCGGCGGCCAGCCGGGTGGCGATGGCCTTGCCGATGCCGCTTGCGGCCCCGGTCACCAGCGCGATCCGTCCGGCGTGGGAACGCGGCTTGGGCATGCGCTGGAGCTTGGCCTCCTCCAATGCCCAGTACTCGATGCGGAACTTTTCGGCTTCGGAGATGGGGGAGTAGCGGGACACGGACTCGGCGCCGCGCATCACGTTGATGGCGTTGACGTAGAACTCGCCGGCCACGCGCGCGGTCTGCTTGTCCTTGCCGTAGGAGAACATGCCGACGCCGGGGACCAGCACGATCGCCGGGTCCGCGCCGCGCATCGGCGGTGAGTCCGGGGTGGCGTGCCGCTCGTAGTAGGCCCGGTAGTCCTCTCGGTATGCCTGGTGCAGCTCACGCAACCGGGTGAGGCAATCCTCCACCGACGCGGACGCGGGCAGGTCCAGCACGAGCGGCTTGACCTTGGTGCGCAGGAAGTGATCCGGGCAGGAGGTGCCCAGTTGCGCCAGCGGCCCCAGTTTCTCCGACGCCAGGAAGTCCAGCACCATCTCCGAGTCGGTGAAGTGCCCGACCACCGGCTTGTCGTGCGAGGCGATCGCCCGCAGGTGTGGCGCCAGGGCGGCGGCCTTCGCCCGGCGCTGCGTCGGGGGCAGCGCGTCGAACCCCGCGACGGCCTCGCCGAACGGCTTGGACTTGCCATGGGTGTCCAGGTAGGACTGCGCGGTGGTGATGATCCAGCGGGAGTTGGCCTCCGCTTCGTCGCTCGTGTCACCCCAGGCGGTGATGCCGTGACCGCCGAGGATCGTGCCGACGGCCTGCGGGTTGGCCGCCTTGATCGCGGCGATGTCCAGACCGAGTTGGAAACCCGGCCGTCTCCACGGCACCCACACCACTCGCTCACCGAAGATCTCTTCGGTCAGCTCCTCGCCGTCGGCGGCGGTGGCGATGGCGATGCCGCTGTCGGGGTGCAGGTGGTCCACGTGCGCGGCGTCCACCAAGGCGTGCATTGCGGTGTCGATGGACGGCGCCGCGCCGCCCCGGCCGTGCAGGCAGTGGTCGAACGCGGCGACCATCTCGTCCTCGCGGTCCACGCCGGGGTAGACGTCCACCAGCGCCCGTACCCGGTCCAGCCGCAGCACCGCCAACCCGGTCTCGGTGAGCGTGCCCAGGTCCCCACCGGAACCCTTCACCCACATCAACCCGACGTCCTGCCCGGTGACCGGGTCGACGCCCACGCCCTTGGCGGAGGTGTTGCCGCCCGCGTAGTTGGTGTTGGCCGGGTCGGCGCCCAACCGGTTCGACCGGCCCAGCAACTGCTTCACGGTCTCGTTCACGTTCAGGCTCCCCATCCCGCTTGGTCTCCGCCGACTCGGTCGGCGACGATGCGCTGTCCGTAACCGCTGTCTCGGTATGCCTTCATCGGGTTCGCGGGCAGGCCGCGACCCGCCCGCCACTCGGCCAGGTCGGCCCGCACGTCGGTGTAGAAGGCGTCCATGAACACCTCGTTCGCGCCCAGCACGTCACCCGCGCGCTCGGCCTCGGCCAGCGCGTCGCGGTCCACCAGCAGCGCCCGCGCGGTCATCTCCTGCACGTTGAGCACCGACCGGACCTGACCGGGGATCTTGTCCTCCACGTTGTGGCACTGGTCGAGCATGAACGCCACCCCGCTGCCCTCGTCGTACCCGCCGCCGCGCACCACCTCGAACAGGATGCGGAAGAGCTGGAACGGGTCCGCCGCGCCCACGATCAGGTCGTCGTCGGCGTAGAAGCGCGAGTTGAAGTCGAACGCGCCCAACCGCCCCAGCCGCAGCAGCTGCACCACGATGAACTCGATGTTGGTGCCCGGCGCGTGGTGCCCGGTGTCCAGGCACACCACCGCCCGCTCGCCCAAAGCCACGCAGTGCGCGTACGCCGTGCCCCAGTCCGGCACGTCGGTGGCGTAGAACGCCGGCTCGAAGAACTTGTACTCCAGCACCAGCCGCTGGTGGTCGCCCAGCCGGGCGTAGACCTGCGCCAGCGAGTCGGCCAGGCGGTCCTGCCGGTCCCGCAGGTCGCCCTGGCCGGGGTAGTTGGTGCCGTCCGGCAGCCACACCTTCAGGTCCCGGCTTCCGGTCACGTCCATGATGTCCACGCACTCGTGCATGTGCGCGATCGCCTTGGCGCGCACCCGCTCGTCGACGTGCGTCAGGCTGCCGAACTTGTAGTCGTCGTCCTGGAACGTGTTGGTGTTGATCGTGCCCAGCCGCACACCCAGGTCTTCGGCGTGCGCGCGCAGCCGGTCGAAGTCGTCCACCCGGTCCCAGGGGATGTGCAGCGCCACCGACGGGGCCAGCCCGGTCAGCTCGTGCACCTTCGCCGCGTCGGCCAGCTTCTCCGCCACCGTCCGCGGCACCCCGGGCTGCGCGAACACCTTGAACCGCGTGCCCGAGTTGCCGAACGCCCACGAGGGCAGCTCGATCGCCTGCCTCGTCAAGTCATCCGCTATGTCCCCGAAGGTGGCCATGACCTTCTCCCGCTGGTTGTGAAACGTTTCAACAGGGCGGGAACGTAACTCCTTGGTCCGGTTCGGTCAACTCTGTGGAAGGCGAAGGGAGCGCTTCGGTCGGATGCCTGCGCTGGCTGCTGAGCGTCCGTGGCTGTTGTCCACGAGGGCAGGTGGTTGCGCGTCGGTGTGCCGGAAGGTTACGGTCACGGCTACTAGCGCGCGCTAGGTTCGGCTGTGCAATGAGATGACGGGATCCCCATGCCAGGAATCGCCGAAGGCGTCCCCTGCACGCGCCTCCTCCTGGAGGACAAGGTCGCCCTCGGATCGGGAGCGTCCTTCTGGACGACGCGGGCGTTCCCCGCGGCGGGCATCCCGTCGCTCACCCTCACCGACGGGCCGCACGGGCTGCGCGCGCAG
Source organism: Saccharothrix syringae (assembly GCF_009498035.1). Taxonomy (NCBI): domain Bacteria; kingdom Bacillati; phylum Actinomycetota; class Actinomycetes; order Pseudonocardiales; family Pseudonocardiaceae; genus Saccharothrix; species Saccharothrix syringae. Next base: position 6,434,384 of record NZ_CP034550.1, on the reverse strand, counting down.
GGGGAGTCGGGTGACCACCTCGGCCTGGCGGACGGCACGGCGGCCACCTGCTTCCCGACGGCCAGTGCGCTCGCCTCCTCTTGGGACGTCGGACTGGTCGCCGAGGTGGGGCGGGCGATCGGGCTGGAGGCGGTGGACCAGGGCGTGCACGTCGTTCTCGGTCCGGGTGTGAACATGAAGCGCAACCCGTTGTGCGGCCGCAACTTCGAGTACTTCAGCGAAGACCCGCTCCTGTCGGGCAAGCTCGCCGCGGCCTGGATCCGGGGTGTGCAGTCCACGGGCACGGGCACCTCGCTCAAGCACTTCGCCCTGAACAACCAGGAGCTCAAGCGCATGTCCACGGACGTGCGGGTCGACGAGCGGGCGCTGCACGAGTACTACCTCCCGGCGTTCGAGATCGCGGTCGAGGAGGGCGATCCGACGACGGTCATGTGCGCCTACAACCGCGTCGAGGGCGTCTATTGCAGTGACAACCGCCGGCTGCTCACCGGGATCCTGCGGGAGCGGTGGGGGTTCCGGGGTGCCGTGGTCACCGATTGGGGCGCGATGAACGACCGCCCGGCCGCCTACCTGGCCGGGACGGACCTGGAGATGCCCGGCAACGGCGGCGTGACCGACGCCGAGGTGCGACGGGCCGTGACGGCGGGCTTGCTGGACGAGCGTGTCGTCGACGAGTCCGTCGAGCGCCTGCTCGCTTTGGTCGCGCGCACGACCGGGCGGGACGTCGAGGTGCCCGCCGATCTCCACGACCGGCACCACGAGTTGGCCCGCCGGGCGGCGGTGGAGAGCGCGATGCTGCTCAAGAACGACGGCGGTGCGTTGCCGTTGCAGCCCGGCGGGCGGGTGGCGCTCCTGGGCGCGTTGGCCGGGGAACCGCGGTACCAGGGCACGGGTTCTTCGCGCGTCAACCCGACCCGGGTGGTGAGCCTGCGTGACGGGGTGGGGGAGTACGCCGCCGTCGACTGCGCGCCGGGTTATCGCCTGGTCGACGAACCGGACGCCGCCCTGCTGGACGAGGCGGTGCGGCTGGCCGAGCAGGCGGAGGCGGTGGTCGTGTGCGTCGGGCTCACCGAGATCTCCGAGAGCGAGGGCTTCGACCGGGAGCACATGCGCATCCCCGCCAACCAGGTCGCGCTGCTGGAGTCGATCGCCCACCTGGCCGAGCGCGTGGTCCTGGTCGTCGTCGGCGGCAGCGCGGTGGAAATGCCCTGGCAGGACTGCGCCTCGGCCGTCCTGCACGTGCAGCTCGCCGGCCAGGCCGGTGGTGCGGCGGCCGCCGACCTGCTCTTCGGTGCGGCCAACCCCTCGGGCAAGCTCGCCGAGACCTACCCGCTCGTCTACGACGACGTGGTCAGCTCCGGCTACTTCGGTGTCGACCCGCACCAGACGCCGTACCTGGAGAGCATGTACTGCGGGTACCGCTACTTCGACTCCGCCGACAAGCCCGTGCGCCACCCGTTCGGGCATGGGCTGTCCTACACGACCTTCGCCTACTCCGACCTGCGCGTGGTCCGCCGCGGGGATGACGTCGAAGTGACCTTCACCGTCACCAACACCGGCGGGTGCGACGGGGCGGAAGTGGCGCAGCTCTACGTCGCGCCCCGCACCGGCGGTGCCTACCGCCCCGTCCAGGAACTCAAGGCTTTCACCAAGCTCGCGCTGACCGCGGGGGAGTCCCGCGGCGCCACGCTGACCCTCGACCGGCGTGCCTTCGCGATCCACGACCCGGAGGTGGGCGACCGGGTCGTCGAAGCGGGTACGTACGAGATCCGCGTCGGGGCGAGCTCCCGGGACATCCGACTGCGCGCGGAGGTGCAGGTCGAGGGCACGCAGCCCCGACGCTCGCGGGTCGCCGACTGGTACTACACGCTCACCGGCACCCCGACGCCGGAGGACTTCCTGACCGTCCACGCCCCGTACCCGGTCCTCGACGCGCCGCGGAAGGGCACCTTCGACCTCGACAGCTCGATCCTGGAGATGAAGGACTCCAGCCTCGCCTGCCGCGTCGTGCACTTCGCCGTCGAGCGGACCGTCGCGAAGCGGTTCGGCGGCAAGGTCGACTACGACGACGTCCGGTTCAAGATGCTCATGTACTCCGCCGCGGACCTGCCGATGCGCGCGATGGTCCGGATGAGCGACGGTGTGATGACACCGCGGCTGGCGCGGTTCCTCGTCGACAGCGCGAACGGTCACACCCTGCGCGGGCTGTGGGCACTGCTGCGGCGCCGGGCCTGAACGGTGGCTCGACGCCGGGCGAACCTCCCGCGTGCCCGGTGACCGGTCAGGCTCCGGGTGCGGCCGTGGAGGCCCGCTGCACGAGCAGGGGGCCGGCGGCCGTCGGCTGCTGCGGTGGTTCCCGACCCTCGGCCGCGGTGAGGGCCAGCCGCGCCAGGTAGCGACCGAGGCCCGCGGTGTCGAGTCGGACGGTCGACAACCGGGGTTCGACGATGGACGCGATCGGCGCGTCGTCGTGGCCGACGACCGACAGGTCCCGGGGCACGAGCAGGCCCATCCGCGTCGCCGTGCCGACCAGGGTAGCGGCGACGTCGTCGTTGTAGGCGGCCACGGCTGTCACGCCCGCCGCGCGCCACCCGGCGACGGCGTCCTCGGCGTCGTCACCGGGGTGGAGGTCGTGGCCCGGTGCCAGGTCCAGGCCCAGCCGCGTCGCCGCCTCCCGGGCCCGGGAACGACGCAGTTCCACGAGGTCGGCGATGCGCGGATCCGAGGACCCCGCGTAGGCGATCCGGCGGTGGCCCAGGGCGTGGAGGTGACCCACCTGCAGGAGCGGGCCCTCCTCCGGGTAGGGGGCCACGGTCGGTGCGTCCGGGTCGGGGAGCATGGCGCGCACCCCCGCGGCGCGGATCGACGCGACCTGGGCGTCGGTGAAGCTGCCGGTGAAGGACAGCACCACGTCGGGTTCCAGGACCTCCCACAGCGGCCGCGACTGCCCGGTGGGGTGCGGGGTGTAGGTGATGAGGCTGTAGCCCGCCTCGTCCAGCGCGAGCGACGCCTCCTCCAGGTTGCGGCGGACGCTGAAGTCCAGCGGCCAGTCGGGCAGCACGACCAGCACGATGCGGTTGCGCCCGCTGGCCAGCGCCCGCGCGGCGGTGTGCGGTCGGTACCCCAGGCGGGCGGCCTCGGCGAGCACCCGTTCCCGGGTCTGCGCGGAGATCGTCTGGCCGGGGGTGTTGTTGAGCACGAAGCCGACCGTCGCCCGAGAGAGGCCGAGCGAGCGCGCGACGTCGGCGGCGGTGACGCGTTTCGCGGGTGTCCGGGAGTCGATCATCGCCACCATCATCCTCCGTCGGGGTGCGGCTCGTGCCCACAACCGTTACTTGCGCGCGCTAGTTGCCAACTGTAGCGTCGCGCACACCTGCTAGCACGCGCTAGTTCCTGACGACGGAGTCATGATGAGCGACACAGCGCCCCCACCGGCACCCCCGCTGCCCACGGTCCCACCGACCTCCGCCGGGACGCCGGACAGCCCGCGGCCGGGTGACGACGCCGAACCCCTCGCGAAGGTCGGCTCCCGCTACATCTGGTTGCAGGTGCTCGGCCAGTTCGGCGTCTTCGTCGCCTTCATCACGCCGATCGCGATCTCGCTGGCGATCCGCGTGGACCAACTCGCGCCAGGTCACCAGGAGTACCTCGGTTACGTCACCGGCGCCGGCTCCGCCGCCTCCATGCTGACCGGCGTCTTCGTCGGCGTCTGGAGCGACCGCACCAGGACCAGGATCGGCCGGCGACGGCCCTTCATGATCGGCGGCCTGGTCATCGGCGTCGGCTCCCTCGTCGTCATGGCCCTCGCGCCCAGCGTGGTGGTGCTCGCGCTCGGCTGGGTGCTGGCCCAACTCGGGTGGGGCCTGGTCCTCGGCAGCCTGCAGACCTCGATGGCCGACCGGCTCCCGGAGGAGCAACGCGGCAGGGTCGCCGGCCTGACCGGGTTCGCCACCCAGGTCGCCCCGGTGCTGGGCGTCGGGGTCTCCGGCGCCCTGTCCGGTGACAACCTGCTGCTGTTCCTCGTGCCGGGCGCCGTCGGCGTGCTGCTCACGGTCCCGTTCATCGTGTTCGTCCACGAGCCCGACAACCGCCACGTGCCGCGCGGCGAGCGGCTCACGCCCCGCGGCCTGCTCGCCAAGGTGGTCTTCGACCCCCGCGAGCACACCGACTTCGCCTGGAACTGGCTGGGGCGCTTCCTGTTCTACTTCGGCCTGACCTTCAACACCACGTTCACCGCGTTCTTCTTCGCCTCGCGCCTGGGGGTGGGCGTGGAGGAGGTCGCCCCCGTCATCGCCGGTCTCTCGCTGTTCGGCATCCTGGCGACCACCGTCGGCGCGATCGGTGGGGGTTTCCTGTCCGACCGGCTGCGCCGTCGTCGGGCGTTCGTGCTGGGCGCCGGGGTCGTGTTCGCCGCGGGGGCCGTCACGATGGCCTTCGCCGACGGCATCGTGCTGCTGGCCGTCGGCTCGCTGCTGGCCTCCGTCGGCATCGGCACCTTCTCCGCCGTGGACCAGGCGCTGCTGCTGGACGTGCTCCCGCGGCGCGGCACCGAGGCCATGCGCTTCATGTCGATCATCTCCTTCGCCACGTCCATCCCGCAGGCGGTCGCGCCGCTGCTCGCGCCGCTCATCCTCGCCGTCGGCGCCTCGGCCGCGGGCGAGCAGAACTACCTGCTGCTCTACGTCGTCGCCGGGATCTGCACGGTCCTGGGCGGCCTCGTCGTCCTGCGCATCCGTTCCGTCCGCTGAACCGCACCACCGGGAGTCCCACCGTGACCCGACCCACCACCGGGGCCTTCATCACCCCCGTCTCCGCCCGCGGCGCCGAAGGCGAACCGGCGGCGTACTTCCGGCGGGAGTTCGACCTCGCCGAGAGGCCTGCCCGGGCGACCCTGCGCGTGACCGGCCTGGGCATCGTCGAACCGCACCTCAACGGCGCGGTCGTCGGCGACGAGGTCCTGGCACCGGGATGGACCTCCTACCGGCACCGGCTCGTCGTGTCCTCCCACGACGTGACCGACGCCCTCGTCGTCGGGCGCAACGCGGTCGGTGCGATCGTCGGGCAGGGCTGGGCACTGGGCCGCCTGGGCTGGGAGGGCAAGCGCAACCACTACGCCGACCGGCCGGCGTTGCACCTCGAACTCGTGCTGGAGCACGACGACCGCACCGAGACGGTGACCACCGGCACCGGCTTCCGCGCGGGCACCGGAGGCGTGCGGGCCAACGGCATCTACGACGGCGAGGAGTTCGACGCGCGGCTCGAACCCGACGGCTGGGACCGCCCGGGGTTCGACGACTCCGGATGGGAGGCGGTCGAGGCGTTCGACTGGCCGCTGGAGTCGCTCACCGAGCCGGTCGCGGAGCCGATCCGCCGCGTCGAGGAACTGGCCCCGGTCGAAGTCGTCACCACCCCGGCCGGCCGGACGGTGGTCGACTTCGGTCAGGTCGTCTCCGGCTGGGTCCGGTTCACCGTCACCGGCGAGGCCGGTAGCGCGATCACCCTGCGTCATGCCGAGGTGATGACCGACGGCGAGATCGACGTGAAGACCCTGCGCACCGCCCGGGCCACCGACCGGTGCACGCTGCGTGGTGGCGGCCCGGAGAGCTGGCAACCGCGCTTCACCTTCCACGGCTTCCGCTACGTCGAAGTCGACGGCTGGCCCGGTGCGCTCGCCCCGGACTCGCTGCGGGCTGTCGTCGTCCACTCCGACATGCGCCGCACCGGCTGGCTGGAGACCTCCGACCCGCTGCTCAACCGTCTGCACGCCAACGCGGTGTGGTCGATGCGGGACAACTTCGTCGGCGTGCCCACCGACTGCCCGCAGCGCGACGAGCGGCTGGGCTGGACCGGCGACATCAACGCCTTCGCCCCGACCGCCGCGTTCCTCTACGACGTGCGCGGCGTGTTGGGTTCGTGGCTGCGCGACCTGGCCGCCGAGCAGGCGGAGAAGGGCTTCGTGCCCTGGGTCGTGCCCGACATCCTGCCGTACCCGTCCTCGCCCACCGCCCTGTGGAGCGACGTCGCGGTCAACCTGCCCTGGACGCTGTACCGGGAGTACGGCCAGGAGTCGATACTCGTCGACGCCTACGACTCGATGGCCGCGTTCACCCGGCAGGTCGCCGGACTCCTCGACGACGACGGCCTGTGGAGCAGCGGGTTCCAGTTCGGCGACTGGCTGGACCCGGACGCCCCGGCCGACAACCCCGCCGGCGGCAAGACCGACCCGCACCTGGTCGCGAGCGCCTACCTGTGCCGGACCACGCACCGGATGGCGGAGACGGCCCGCGTCCTCGGCCGCGAGGACGATGCCGCGGAGTTCGCCGCGCTCGCCGACCGCGTCCGGGCGGCCTTCCTCGCCGAGCACGTCTCGCCGAACGGCAGGGTCACCAACGAGTCCGCGACCGCCTACGCGCTCGCCATCAGCTTCGACATCCTCGACGAGGCGCAGAAGCGCCGAGCGGGCGACCGGCTCGCCGCACTGGTCGCCCAGGGCGGCTACCGCATCTCCACCGGCTTCGCCGGAACACCGCTGATCACCGACGCGCTCTCGACCACGGGTCACCTCGACGCGGCCTACCTCCTGCTGCTGGAGCAGCAGTGCCCGTCGTTCCTCTACCCGGTCACCAAGGGGGCGACCACCATCTGGGAGCGGTGGGACTCCATCCGTCCCGACGGCACGCTCAACCCCTCCGGCATGACCTCGCTGAACCACTACGCCCTCGGCGCGGTCGTGGACTGGGTGCACCGCGTCGTCGGTGGGCTGTCGGCCGTCGAACCCGGCTACCGGCGGATGCGCGTCGCCCCGCGACCGGGCGGCGGCCTGACCTCCGCGACCCTGCGCCACGACACCGTCCACGGCGAGGTCCGCGTCTCCTGGGAGATCGCCGACGGCGCGGTCACCCTCGCCGTCCAGGTGCCCGAGGGCACGACCGCCCTGGTCGAACCGCCCCTGCACCCCGACCGCGTCACCGAGGAGGTCGGCCCGGGCGAGCACCACTGGCAGTACGCGGTCGCGGTCGACGACAAGACCGACCTCGGCCTGGACTCGACGCTGCGCGAGGTCGCCGACAACCCCGTCGCCTGGCGGCTGTTCACCGAGGCGTTCGCCGTCCACTTCCCCGGCGTCCCGCTCGACGGCAACGCCCCGGAAGCCGCCGGCATGACGGTGCGCGCGATGCTCGACTACATCCCCGGCGCCTCCGACGACCTCCGTGACGACCTGGCCAAGGCCCTCGCCACCGCCACCGAAGGAGCCACCGCGTGACCATCGACCCCACCACCCTGTCGCTGGAGCAGAAAGCGGCCCTGCTGTCGGGCCGCGACTTCTGGACCACCAAGCCGATCGACGACGCCGGCGTCCCGTCGATCGTGCTGACCGACGGCCCGCACGGCATCCGCTGCCAGGAAGCGGGCCAGGACCACCTGGGCATCCACGGCAGCCGGCCCGCCACGTGCTTCCCGCCCGCCGTCGCCGTGGGCTCCAGCTGGGACCCGGACGTGGCCGCCCGCCTCGGCGCCGCCGTCGGCCGGGAAGCCCGCGCGTTCGGCGTCGCGGTCGTGCTCGGCCCCGGCGTGAACATCAAGCGCTCCCCGCTGTGCGGGCGCAACTTCGAGTACTACTCCGAGGACCCGCTGCTGTCGGGTGTGCTCGGCGCGGCCCACGTCAACGCCCTCCAGGCCGAAGGGCCCGGCGCGTCGGTGAAGCACTTCGCGGCGAACAACCAGGAGACCGAGCGGATGCGGGTCAGCGCCGACGTGGACGAGCGCACGCTGCGCGAGATCTACCTGCCCGCCTTCGAACGGGTGGTCCGCGACGCCGACCCGGCCACGGTGATGTGCTCCTACAACAAGGTCAACGGCGTGTACGCCTCGCACAACCGGTGGCTGCTCACCGACGTGCTGCGCGAGGACTGGGGCTTCCGCGGCGCCGTGGTGTCGGACTGGGGCGCGGTCAGCGACCGCGTCGCCGGTGTCCTCGCGGGCATGGACCTGGAGATGCCCGGCAGCGGCGGCGCCACCGACGCGCAGGTCGTCGAAGCGGTCCGCGCGGGACGGCTGGACGAGGCACTGGTGGACCAGTCGGTGCGGCGCGTCGTGGCCCTCACCGCGCTCCCGTACGAGCCGACCGGAAACCTCGACGTCGAGGGTCATCACGCCCTCGCGCGGGAGCTGGCAGCCGAGTCGGTCGTGCTGTTGAAGAACGACGGGGAGGTGCTGCCGGTCCGACCCGGTACCCGCCTGGCCGTCATCGGCGCCTTCGCCACCGCACCGAGGTTCCAGGGCGGCGGCAGCTCGCACATCAACACCACCCGCACCGATCTGCCACTGGAGGAGATCCGAACCCTGGCGGGGAAGCGGGACGTCACCGTCACCCACGCCGAGGGCTTCACCGTCGACGACGAGGGTGACGCGGACGACCTGCGCGCCGGGGCGGTGCGGACCGCCCGCGACGCCGACGTCGCCGTGGTCTTCGCAGGGCTGGGCGACCGCCAGGAGTCGGAGGGCTTCGACCGCGACACCCTCCTGCTGCCCGACGACCAGGTGGCCGTCATCCGCGAGGTCGCCGCTGTCGCACCGCGCACCGTCGTCGTGCTGTCCCACGGCGGTGTCGTCTCGCTGGAGGGCTGGCACGACGACGTCGATGCCGTGGTCGAGGGCTTCCTGCTCGGCCAGGCCGGCGGCGGCGCCCTCGCCGACGTCCTGTTCGGGGTCGTCAACCCCTCCGGCCACCTGGCCGAGACCATCCCGCTGCGGCTGGAGGACAACCCCAGCTGGCTGAACTTCCCCGGCGAGCAGGGGCACGTGCGCTACGGCGAAGGCGTCCTGGTCGGCTACCGCTACTACGCCACCGCCGGCGTCCCCGTCCGCTACCCGTTCGGTCACGGCCTGTCCTACACCAGCTTCGCCACGACCGGACTGGAGGTCGAGGCGACCGGCGACGACAGGGCTGTGGTGCGGGTGACGGTCGCCAACACCGGTGACCGCGCGGGCAAGCACGTCGTGCAGCTCTACGTCTCCACCGACACCGGTCCCGTCCGCCGGCCGTTGAGGGAACTGCGCGCCTTCACCAAGGTGGCGCTCGGACCCGGTGAGACCCGTACCGTCGAGCTCGTTCTGGACCGGCGCGCCTTCGCATACTGGGACGTCGAACGCGGGGAATGGGTGGTACCGGCAGGCCTGTACGCCGTGCAGATCTGCCACAACGCCTACGAGGTGTCGGCGCAAGCCACCATCACCCTGACCGGTGACCCCGTCGTCCGGGAGCTCACCCTGGACTCGACCGTCGGCGACTGGTTCTCCCACCCCGCCGTCGGGCCCGTGCTCACCGAGCGCATGAGGACGGGCATGACCGAGGAGCACGCGCGGCAGGCCGCCGAGAACCCCGACGGGCTCAAGATGGTCGAGTCCATGCCCATGCGGCAGTTCCTCGCCTTCACCAACGGCGCCATCGCGCCGGACACGCTGGAGCAGCTCATGCCGCTCAGCACCACCCCCGTCCCGGCGAAGTGAGGCCGTACGTGCGAAACAGGCGAACCCGCGTCTTCCTCACCGGTGCCACGGGCAACTGGGGCCGTGCGGTCCTCGACGAGTTCCGCGAACGCGCCGACCGCGTCGAGGTCGTGGCCCTGGTCCTGCCCGGCGGGCGCGACGCCGAGGTGGTCCGCCGCTACGCGGACATGCAGAACCTCCAGGTCGTCCACGGCGACCTGACCGACTACGACGCGGTCGAGCGCTCCGTGCGCGGCGCGGACTTCGTGCTGCACGTCGGCGCGGTGGTCTCGCCCTTCGCCGACGACCACCCCGAACTGGCCCACCGGGTCAACGTGGGCAGCATCCGCAACATCGTCCGTGCCGTGCGCGCCCAACCCGACCCCGCCCGCACCGCGGTCGTCGGTATCGGCTCGGTCGCGCAGACCGGTGACCGCAACCCGCCCCACCACTGGGGGCGCGTCGGCGACCCGCTGCGCGTCTCCCGCTACGACGAGTACGGGCAGACCAAGGTCATCGCCGAGAAGGAATTGGTCGACTCCGGCCTGCCCCGCTGGGCGTGGCTGCGCCAGACCGGCATCTTCCACCCCGGCATGCTCCAGATCCGCGACCCGATCATGACGCACGCCACGCTCGGCGGCGTCATGGAATGGGTCTCGGCCGAGGACGCCGCCCGCCTGCTGGCCAACATCTGCGAGCCTGGCGTGCCCGAGGAGTTCTGGGGCGGGATCTACAACATCGGCGGCGGCGAGGCGTGGCGGCTGACCAACTGGCAGCTCCAGGAGTGCATCGCCGGCGCGCTCGGTGTCGGCGACCCGAGGCGCTGGTACGACCGGAACTGGTTCGCCACCCGCAACTTCCACGGCCAGTGGTACACCGACTCCGACCGGTTGGAGGAGCTGGTCCCGTTCCGCGGCGACAGCTTCGACGCCGCCCTGGACCGGGCGCTGCGCGCCAACCCCTCGTTGAAGAGGGCGGGTCGGGTACCGGCGTGGGTGGTGAAGAACCTCGTCATGAAGCCGCTCACCCGCAAGCAGCGCGGCACGATGGCCTACGTCCGCGACCGGGACGAGGAGGCGATCGCGGCCTACTACGGCTCCCGCGCGGAGTTCGAGGCCATCGGTGGCTGGGACAGCTTCCGGCCCGTCGAGCCGGACCGCACGCCGTCCCGCTTGGACCACGGCTACGACGAGGACAAGGACCCCACCCGGTGGACGGCGTCGGACTACCGCGACGCCGCCGCGTTCCGCGGGGGAGAGCTACTCTCCGCCGATGTGCCGAAGGGCGACGTCGCCACCCCGCTGTCGTGGCGGTGCGCGTTCGACCACGAGTTCACCGGCAGTCCCCGCCTGGTCCTCACCGCGGGCCACTGGTGCCCCGAGTGCGTCAAGGACGTCGCCGGCTACCCGCGCCAGGCCGACCGCAACCCCTTCCTCGCCCAGCTCGAACCCGCCCACGCGTCGCACGACCGGGTATCGGGATGACCCGGACTCCCGCTCAGTGGAACACCGGCCACCGGACCGGAGACCCGGCGGCTCTACTGCACTCGTCGCGACACACCACTACCCGGAGGGGTCCATGAACGACGGTGGGCGGTTGACGTTCGTCAAGGTCGTCGTGGGCGACCTCGACGCGCAGGCCGGGTTCTACCGCTTCGTCCTCGCCTTGGCGGCCGTGCACCGGCTGTCCGGCGGTGAGGGCGAGGGCCGCTACGAGCAGCTCGTGCTCGCCGGGGCCGGTGCGGGACCGACCGTGCTGCTGGTGCACTACCCCGACCGGGCCGTTCCACCGGCGGGCGAGGTCGTGCTCGGCTTCGGCGTCGCCGACGTCGCCGAGGTCGTGCGCGCCGCCGTGGCGGCCGGTGGTTCCGTGCGCGTCGAGCCCAGGACGCTGCCCGGGACCGGGATGCGGGTGGCCGTGGTGACCGATCCGGAGGGTCACGCGCTGGAGCTGGTGCAGGGCTCGTGAGGGCTGTCGCGACGACCACGACGCACGGGAAGAGGACGACGATGTTCGATCTGTCGGGTCACGCGGCCCTGGTCACCGGAGCCGGTCAGAACGCGGGCGCGGGTATCGTCCGCGCCCTGGCGGCACGGGGCGCGGGGGTGGCGGTCAACGACCTGGTCACCGAGCGGGCCGAGGCGGTCGCGGAGGAGATCGTGGCGGCCGGTGGCGTGGCGGTGGCGGTGCCGTTCGACGTCACCGACCGCGAGGCGGTCAAGGAAGCCGTGGCGCGCGCTCGCGAAGGGCTGGGGCGTTCCGTCAACATCATGGTGCACAACGCTGGCATCGCCGCCGACTTCGGGCAGGGGCACTTCCGCACCCTCGACCCGAGCCGGTGGCGCGCGCCGATCGAGATCAACCTGTTCGGCGCGATGAACTGCGTCTCGGCGGTCGTGGACGACATGTGCGAGGCCGGGTGGGGGCGCATCGTGCAGATCTCCTCCGGGGCCGCCCGCACGGGCTCCGACCAGGGCCTGTCGCTCTACGGAGCGGGCAAGAGCGGGGTGGAGGGCTTCATGCGGCACCTGTCGCAGGAGCTGGCGCCCTCCGGTGTCACGGTCAACACGCTGGCCCTGGGGTTGCAGACCAACGCCGCCGGGGCGGCCACCGAGGTGTTCGCGCAGAAGATCCCCACCCGGCGACTGGGTACGCCCGAGGACGTCGGCGCGGCCGTGGTCTACCTGGCCTCGCAGGAGGCGTCCTGGCTGACGGGGCAGATCCTCGACCTCAACGGCGGCAGCGTCACGTCCTGACCGGCGGGTGGGCGGGACCGGTGCGCCGTCACCGCCCACCCGGCCGCGCACCGTACGGTGGTGCGGATCGTGAGGAGTGCCCATGCCCGCCAAGAGGAGCGCCGACGCCGCGGACCAGGCCGTGTCGCGCGTGGTCGACGGCATCAAGCGGATGATCGTCTCGGGTGACCTGCTGCCGGGTCAGCAGATCCGGCAGGAGCAGATGGCCGCCGTGCTCGGGGTGAGCCGGCTGCCGGTGCGCGAGGGCCTGCGGCAGCTGGTCGCCGACGGGCTGGTGGCGCACGAGCACAACGTGGGCTTCGCCGTGGCGCGGTTGAGCCGCCCGGAGTTCGACCAGGTGTACCTGATGCGGCGGCTGCTGGAGACCGAGGTGATCCGCAGCCTGCCGCGGCCGGGTACCGGGCAGCTGGACCGGATCCGGTCGTTCGCCGAGGACGTCGAACGGGCCGCCGCCGATCTGGACCTGCCCCGGATGCGGGAGGCCAACAGCGCCTTCCACCAGGCGATCTTCGGGCTGAGCGGGCTGAACCTGGTGGTCGCCGAGATCAACCGCATCTGGACGTGGGCGTTGCCCTACCACGCGGTGTACCTCTACGACGAGGCCGCGCGGGCACGCATCCTCGCCGAGCACCGGGACATGCTGGCCGCATTGGGCTCGGGCGACCTGGAACGCCTGGTCGAGTTGATGGACACCCACCGCGCCGGCTCGGAGGCGCAGCTGTCGTTGATGTTCGGGGCGGGCGCGGTTCCCCGGCCGTCGGCCGGATGAGGCGTCCACTCAGCGGAACGACGGATACAGGATTGGATCCAATTTTCTAGTCTGGCCTGGACCCCGAGAGAGGAGTCCGGGTGACAGCCACGATCGACCTCGCCGCCCACCGCCCCGGCGACGCGGAGCTCCGACTCCGGGACGAGGTGCGGCAGTTCCTCGACGACCAGCGCGCCGCCGGGGCGTTCCGGCCGCGCAGCGACGCCTGGATGTCCGCCGCCGACCCGACCTTCAGCAGGCGGCTCGGCGCGCGCGGCTGGCTGGGCATGACCCTGCCCGCCCGCTACGACGGCCACGACCGCTCCCCGCTGGAGCGCTTCGCGGTGGTCGAGGAACTGCTGGTGGCGGGTGCGCCGGTCGCCGCGCACTGGATCGCCGACCGCCAGATGGCCCCCTCGATCCTGCGCAACGGCACCGAGGAGCAGCGGCGGCGCTACCTGCCGGGCATCGCCCGCGGCGAGTGCTTCTTCGCCATCGGCATGAGCGAGCCGGACGCGGGTTCCGACCTGGCCGCCGTGCGCACCCGCGCCCGTGAGGTGGACGGCGGCTGGGAGATCACCGGCACCAAGCTGTGGACCACCGGCGCGCACTTCGCCCACGCGATCGTGCTGCTCGCCCGCACCGATGGCGCACCCGGTGACCGGCACGCCGGCCTGTCGCAGTTCGTGGTCGACCTGCCGCACCCCGCGGTGCACGTCCGGCCGATCACGACGATCGACGGCGAGCACCACTTCAACGAGGTCGTCCTGGACCACGCCGTCGTCCCGGCCGGCGCGCTGCTGGGCGAGCGGGGCGCGGGCTGGCGGCAGGTCGTCGCGGAGCTGGCTCACGAGCGCTCCGGGCCCGAGCGGTTCCTCAGCACCGCACCGCTGCTCCAGGCGTGGGCGTCGGGGCTGCGCGGGAGCGACCCGGTGGCCGCGCGCGAGGTCGGAAGGCTTACCGCCCGCGCCTGGACGCTGCGGCAGCTCTCGCTGGCCGTGGCCGCGGCGCTGGCGGCGGGCCGATCCCCCGAGGTGGCCGCGGCCCTGGTCAAGGACCTCGGTTCGCGCTTCGAGGGTGACATCGTGGAGACCGTGCGACGGGTGGCGGGCGTCGAACCCCGACCGGGTGCGGACGGACTCGCGGGGCTGCTCGCCGAGGCGGTCCCGCACACCCCGGCGTTCACCCTGCGCGGCGGCACGAACGAGATCCTGCGGTCCGTCGTGGCCCGCGGTCTGGGGGTCCGGTGAACGACGAGCTGCACGAGGAGATCCGCGCCGCCGTGGGCGCGATCCTCCAGGGACGCGCGACGGGTGGTTTCGACGCCGCGCTGTGGAGGGACCTGGCCGACACCGGCTTCCACCTGCTGGGCGTGCCCGAGGAGCTCGGCGGCAGCGGCGGGGGACTGCGCGACCTCGCGGTCGTGGTCGACCTCGTCGCCTTCCACACCGCCGGGGCGCCGGTCGCCGAGTCGGCGTTCCTGGCCGGGTGGCTGCTGGCCCGCGCCGGTCTGGACGTGCCCGGTGGTCTGGTCGTGGCCGCGGTCGACGAGGTCGGGGCGCACCGGCGCGGCGGTAGGCTGCGGCTGTCGGGTCGGGCGGCCGTGCCGTGGGCGCGGCACGCCGACCACGTCGTCACCCTCGCCCGGGACGGTGACGACCTGTTCGTGGCCGTGCTGCCGGTCGGCGAGGTCGAGCAGGCGGAGAACCTCGCCGGGGAACCGCGTGACACCGCGGTGCTCGACGACGTCGAGGCCGTCGCCTCCGCACCGGTCGGGATCGACGCCGACGAGCTGCGGCTGAGAGGGGCGCTGGCGCGGTCGGTGCAGCTGGCGGGCGCGGCACGCGCGGTGTTGGTGTCCGCCCGGCGGTACGTCGCCGAACGCGAGCAGTTCGGCCGCCCACTGGCCCGCTTCCAGGCCGTGCAGCAGCACCTGGCCGCGCTCGCGGCGGAGGTCACCGCCATGCGGATCAGCGCCGACGCCGCACTGCTCGCGGTCGAGGCGCACGACCGGGCCGAGGTCGCCGTGGCCGCCGCCAAGGCCACCACGTCGGCCGGAGCGCACGTCGTCGCCACGATCGGCCACCAACTGCACGGTGCGCTCGGCTACTCCGCCGAGCACCACCTCGGTGCGGCGACCACGCGGCTGTGGTCGTGGCGAGAGGAGTTCGGCAACGAGGCCCACTGGCAGGACCGGCTGGCCGCCGCCGTGGCGGGGCAAGGCTCGTGGTGGTCGACGGTCAGCGGGGGCGCTCGATGAGCGGGGGAGCGCTGCGCGGCCTGAAGGTGCTGGACCTGAGCCGGGTGCTGGCCGGGCCGCTGTGCACGCAGATGCTCGCCGACCACGGTGCCGAGGTGGTCAAGGTCGAACCCCCGGCGGGTGACGAGACCCGCCGCTGGGGACCGCCGTTCGTGGACGAGGAGCAGACCACCAGCGCCTACTACCAGGGGCTCAACCGCAACAAGGCCAACATCGTGCTCGACCTCAAGGTCGAGCGGGCCCGTGAGGTGGTGCTCGACCTCATCGCCGGCGCGGACGTGGTCGTGGAGAACTTCAAGGCCGGGACCATGGACCGCTGGGGCCTGGGCTACGAGTCGCGGCTGGCCGCGCGGTTCCCGCGCCTGGTGTACTGCCGCATCACCGGCTACGGAGTGGACGGCCCGCTGGGCGGGGAACCGGGCTACGACGCGGTGCTCCAGGCCCACGGCGGGCTGATGAGCGTCAACGGCGAACCGGACGGCGACCCGCTGCGCGTCGGCGTGCCGATCGTGGACATCACCGCCGCGCACCAGGCGTTCGCCGGCGTCCTGCTGGCCCTGACCGAGCGGGCGGTCAGCGGCCGCGGACAGCTGGTGGACATCACGCTGGTCGACGCCGTGGTGTCGCTGATGCACCCGCACTCCGCCGCCCACCTCGCGTCCGGGGCCGTGCCGGTGCGCACCGGGGCCGCGCACCCGACCGTCGCGCCCTACCAGGTGTTCCACACCGCCCGCGGCGGCAGCCTGTTCGTGGCGGCGGCCAGCGACGCCCACTTCGCCGCGCTCACTGACGTGCTGGGTCGGCCCGACCTGGCCGGTGACGCGCGGTTCCTGCGCAACCGGGACCGGGTCGGGCACCGTGCCGAGCTGCTGGCCCTGCTCGAACCGCTGTTCCGCGCCCGGGACGCCGGCGAGCTGGCCGAGGCGCTGCGAGCGCGAGGGGTTCCCGCGAGCCCGGTCAACGACGTCGCCGCCGCGCTGGCCGCGCCGCAGGTGCGGCACCGGGGGATGGTGGTCTCCGACGGCGATTACCGGGGGATCGGCGTGCCGATCAAGCTCGGCCGCTCGGCCTCGGTGCCACCCCGCGCCCCCGCCGCCCGGGGGACGGACACCGAACGCGTCCTGGCCGCCCATGGCTACCGGGCCGAGGACCTCGCGGCGCTGCGCGAGTGCGGGGCGCTCGGCTGAGGGTTCACCGCACGGCCGCGCCCGCCAGCACCATCCGCAGCGCGTCGCGCAGCAGCGCGTCTAGGTCCTCGTCGGAGCCGGACGTGATCCAGTGCTCGAAGACGTGCCGGGTGGCGTGCACGACCAGGTAGGCGGGCAGCGTGCGGTGCAGCGGGTGCCCGCCCGCCGGCAGGCGCCGGTCGAGGTACCCGGCGATCACCTCGCACAGCTCCTCGTCGGCCTCCTGCCAGCGCAGTCGGTACTCCGGGGTGGTCACCATCAGGGTGAGGAAGCGCCGGTCGAACTCGCTGATCCGGCCGCCGGGCATGGCGGCGGTCCAGGCCGCGACGAGTGCCTCGACCGGGTCGGTGGTGTCGGGGACGTCCCGCAGGGCGTCCGCGACGGCCTCGGAGGTGGCGCGGAACAGCGGGCGCACCACGTCCTCCTTGACGGGGAAGTGGCGGTGGAAGGTGCGCGGGGAGACGCCGGCGGCCTCGGCGATGCGCTCGACCTTCGCCGAGGTGTCGCCGTCGGCCACGAAGATCTCCATCGCGGTGCGGGCGATCGCGGTGCGCAGCTCCTCGGCACGCCGCTCGGTCAGCGTCGGGCGCTCACCCTTGGCCACGACGGCACCTCTTCACAAGCCCTGTACCTGCGAAAACATTAATGGATGCAGGATCGTATGCGGAAATTGGACACGATTTGTTTACACGATGACCAGGTGCGGCTAGGCTCACACCTGTCAGTTTCTGCCATATCGGCAGATTGTGCAAGAAGGCGATGTCGCCGGGAGGTGCCGATGACGACGGCCCGGAGCAACGACGCGCCCACCGCGATGATCGACCGGGTGGCCTCCCTGCTCCAGGTCTTCGACGGCGGCCACCGGTTCACCCTGGCCGAGGTCTCCCGGCGCGCGGGACTGCCCCGCTCGTCGGCGCACCGCATCCTGGGTCGCCTGGTCGACCTCGGTTGGATCGAGCGCCGGGGCTTCGAATACGCGTTGGGCATCCGCATGTTCGAGCTGGGGTCCCAGGTCGTGCGCCGCGACGGCGTGCACCAGGCCGCCCTGCCCCACATGCACGCCCTGCACCGCTCGACCGGGTTGACCGTCCACCTCAGCGCCCTGCAGTCGGGCGACGTGCTGCACCTGGAGCGCATCGGCGGCTGGCCGGAGAAGGGCGAGGGCTGGCGGCTGGGAGCCCGGCAACCCGCCGTGCACTCGGCCGCGGGCCGCGCCCTGCTCGCCCAGCTCGACGACGCCGACTGGCCCGCCCTATCCTACCCCCCGCCCGCCACGCCCGGCGGGGTCCGCACCGAAGCCGACCTGCGACGCGAGATCGACCGGGTCCGCGACCGCGACGGCGTCGCCGTGGACGCCGAAGGCTGCTCCGCCGGCGTCACGGCGGTCGCCGCCGCCATCGGCCCGTCCGAGGACGGGCTGTCCGCGGCCCTGTCGCTGTGCGGACCCGCGACCGCCGTCCCCGTCGACCGGGCCGTCGCCGCCGTGCGCCGGGCCGCCACCGACATCTGGTACGCCGCCTTCGGCGTGACCCGCCTGCGCGGGCGGCCCACCCGCCCCGTCCACGCGGCCCTGCCGCTCGCCGACGCGCTGACCGCCGTCGCCCGCGGTTGAACCGCGCACCCGTCGCTTCGATCCACCACGAGGAACCGGTGTCCCGATGACCGTGATCACCCACGACCAGCCCACCTACGTCGTCTCGCCCGTGACCGGCGTCGACCCGGACGCCCTGGCCGCCGCCGTCGACGCCGCCGAGCCGGGAGCCCTGCTCGCCGCCCTGGTGCACCTGACCGGGGACACCGCGCTCGTCGACGAGTTCGAAGCCGAGCTCGCCGGGCACCGCGCCGCCGCCGGCGCGGCGTGGTTGGGCCAGTACCCGGAGGAGATCGCCGCCGAGGTCCGCGACCGCGCCCGCCGCCTGCTGGGCACCTCGCTCGTGCCGCGCCTGGGCGTCCCCGACGACGAGCTGTTCCGCCGGCTCGCCGGGGTCTGCGCCAACGACACGGTGGACGCCGAGTACGTGGCCCACCTGCGCGAGCAGGGCGGGTTCGAACCCGCCCGCCGCGTGGTGCCCACCACCCGCCGCCCGCCGGAGGACTTCACCGTCGCCGTCATCGGCTCCGGCATGATCGGCCTCAACGCCGCGATCAAACTCGGCGAGGCCGGTTTCCGCTACCACGTGTTCGAGAAGAGCGACGACCTCGGTGGCACCTGGTCGCGCAACACCTACCCCGGCGCGGCGGTCGACACCCCCAGCCACTTCTACTCGTACTCGTTCGAGCTGAACCCGACCTGGTCGAAGTACTACCCGACCGGGCCCGAGTACCTGGAGTACCTGCGCGGCGTGGCCCGCAAGTACGACCTGCACCGCAACATCTCCTTCTCCACCGAAGTGCTCGGCTGCACCTGGGACGAGGCCGACCGGGCGTGGACGCTCACCGTGCGCGGGGCGGACGGCGTGACGCGCACCCACCGCGCCAACGCCGTGGTCACCGCCACCGGTGTGCTCAACGCCGCCTCGATCCCCGACGTCCCGGGGGCGGAGACCTTTCGAGGACAGACCATGCACACCGCGCAGTGGCGGTCCGAGGTCGACCTGACCGGCAAGAAGGTCGTCGTTCTCGGTGCCGGCTGCACCTCCGTGCAGGTCGTGGCCGCCGCGGTCGACCAGGTCGAGGCGCTCCACGTCGTCGCCCGTCAGCCCCACTGGGTCATCCCCGAGCGCGCTGTCGCCGCCGACGTCCCCGAGGGCGCGCGGTGGGCCCTGGAGAACATCCCCTACTACCACCAGTGGTTCCGGCTCAAGTCCTACTGGTGGGCCGCCGACAAGGGCTGGCCGATCGCCCGCATCGACGAGGACTGGTATGCCACCCACGTCTCGGCGTCCCCGGCCAACGACGCGGTCATGCAGGTCTGCCTGGACCACCTGGAGCGCTCCTTCGCCGACCGCCCGGCCCTCAAGGAGAAGCTGACCCCGGACTTCCCGCCGTTCGCCAAGCGCATCGTCAAGGACCCCGGCTTCTTCGAGGCGGTCAAGCGCGACCACGTCACCGTGCACCGCGCCGCGTTCCGCGAGATCCGCCCCGACGGGGTGATCACCACCGAGGGCGAGTTCATCGAGGCCGACGTCATCATCTGGGCCACCGGCTTCAAGCTGGAGTACCTGGGCTTCCTCGACGTCGTCGGCCGCGACGGGCTGAAGCTGTCCGAGGCGTGGGCCGACCAGGACCCGCGCGCCTACCTCGGCATCACCGTCCCCGGCTTCCCCAACCTCTTCGTCACCGCCGGCCCCAACGCCGCGCCCAACCACGGCGGCGGGCACAACATCACCAGCGAAGAGCACGTCCACTACGTCGTGGAGAGCCTGCAGTACCTGGTGGAGAACGACCTCGCCGCGATGGAGCCGACCCCCGAGGCCACCGACGACTACAACCGCCGCGTGGACGAGTCGCTGGACAAGACCGTGTGGCAGCACGGCGGCACCGCCAACGGCTACTACCGCAACAAGAACGGGCGCGCGTGGGTGACCTGCCCGTGGCGACTGGTCGACTACTGGACCATGCTGCGCGCCCCCGAGCCGCGGGACTACGCGTTCACGCCCACCGTGCGGGCATGACATGCCCCGGGGCGTCGCCGGGCACCGGCGACGCCCCGTTCTCACTCGCCGCGGAACACCGGTGCACGCCGCTCCAGGCTCGCCGCGATGCCCTCGGCGCAGTCGGCGGTCCGCCACAGCCGGGCCTGCTCGACCAGTTCGTGCTCCAGCGCCTGACGGACTCGGTCGGGCAGGTCAGCCCGCAGCGTCGCCCGGATCGACCGCACCGCCAGCGGCGCCGCCGCCGCGATCTCCCGAGCCCACGCCAGCGCGGTCTCACGCACCCGGCCGGGTTCGGCGAGCCGGTCGGCCAGTCCGATGCGGAGGGCCTCCTCACCACCCACCCGCCGACCGGTCAGCAGCAGGTCGGCCGCGGCCCGGCGGCCCACCAGGTCCGGCAGCGTCACGCTCAGGCCGAAGCCCTGGTGGAAGCCCAGCAGCGCGAAGTTGGCCACGAACCGCGACGACGCCTCGGCGACCCGGAAGTCCGCCGCGCACGCCAGGCCCAGCCCGCCGCCCACCGCCGCGCCCTGCACCGCGGCGATGATCGGCGTGCGCACGTCGAACAGTCGAGCGGCCCGGCGGTACAGGCGTTCGGACACCGCCACCCGGTCCCGGTCGAAGCCCCCGCCGTCGCCGAAGTCCGCGCCCGCGCAGAAGTGCTTGCCCTGCGAGGCCAGCACGATCACCCGGCAGGCGGGGTCGTCGTCGAGGGCGAGAGCCGCATCGACGATCCCGCCGACGAGCCGTTCGTCGAAGTGGTTGGCGGGTGGGCGGCGCATCTCCAGCAGCGCGATGCCGTCCCGCACGGACACCGACAGGTCGAGGTGGCCGTCGTCAGCAGATGTCGTCACGCCCCGGAGGCTGCCGCACGGCGGTGGCACGTGAGCCCGATGTCCCGCTCACCGGGAGGAGCACCGCGGGGGCCGCGTGCGCGGGGTCACCATCGCCACCCCGACACAAGAGTAAGGAGAAGAACTGTTGAGCACCGACGGCAAGGGCACCGCCGACGACGTGACGCTCATCGTCACCCTCCTCAACCAGTTCGGCCGGATGGCCGACGAGAGCACCGTCCCCGAGATCGGCGCGCTCTGCACCGAGGACGTGGAGTGGTGGATGCCCGAGGCGACCTGGCAGGGCCGCGAGGACGTGCTGAAAGGGCTGGAGTCGATGCGCGAGCTGGGGTACGCCGGTCCTGCCTCCCGCAACCGGCACGTCATCACCAACCACGAGGTCCACGTGGACGGCGACCGCGCCGCGGCGCACTCCTACTTCCAGCTCCTGTCCGGCGGCACGCCGTCGAGCATCCTCGCCGTCGGCTCCTACACCGACGAACTGCGGCGCGGCGCCGACGGCCGCTGGCTGCTCGCCCGTCGTCAGGTGACCTCCTGACCCGTCCACTCACCGGAACACCGAAGACCCGCACGGACGCCGGCTCCCTAGTCTCGTGCGACCCCGGGCCCGACTCCGCCGTTCGCCGCCGCACGAGGAGACCCATGACCGTCCCGCACGACCCACGCGTTCACGCCGCGCTCGACCGCGCGCTGGAGCTGGGGGAGACCGGCATCGCCGTCGCCGCCTACCACCGCGGCGAGCTGATCGTCGACGCCGTCGCCGGGCTCGCCGACGCCGAGCGCGGTATCCCCGCCGACCACCGCACGCTGTTCCCGGTGTTCTCGGTGACCAAGGGCGTCACCGCACTCGCCGTGCACCTCCAGGCCGAGCGCGGCCTGCTCGACCTGGACGCGCCGATCGCCCGCTACTGGCCGGAGTTCGCCGTCAACGGCAAGGGCGCCACCACGGTCGAACAGGCGCTGTCGCACCGGGCGGGCATCCCGCAGATGCCCGACGGGGTCACGCCGGAGCTGATGGCCGACTGGGACTGGATGGTCGAGCGCATCGCCGCGTTCACCCCGCTGTTCGAACCCGGCACGGCCAATGCCTACCACGTGCTGGTGTGGGGGTGGATCCTCGGCGAGGTCGTGCGCCGCACCGACCCCGCCCGTCGGCCGT
Organism: Saccharothrix syringae; assembly: GCF_009498035.1. Lineage (NCBI taxonomy): Bacteria > Bacillati > Actinomycetota > Actinomycetes > Pseudonocardiales > Pseudonocardiaceae > Saccharothrix > Saccharothrix syringae. The sequence continues at coordinate 6,412,338 of NZ_CP034550.1, read as the reverse complement.
TCGACGCGTTCGTCCGCGAGGAGATCTGCGCACCGCTCGGCGTCACCGACTTCCACCTCGGCGTGCCCGACGCGGACCTGCCCCGGGTCGCCACCCTCTACGGCGGCAACACCTTCGCCATCGTCGACGAGCACAACATCAGCCCGCCCGCCGTGTTCCCCGGATCGGACGTGCACAACCAGCGCGTCGTGCGGCAGGCCGTCGACCCCGGTGCCGGGGCCATCGCCACCGCGCCCTCCGCGGCCCGGATCTTCGCCCTGCTGGCGGAAGGCGGCGAACTCGACGGCGTGCGGCTGCTGTCCCGTGAACGGGCCGCGTCCCTGACCCGACCGCGGCAAGGCGCGCACGACCCGGACCGGGTGCTGACCATCCCGGTGTGGTTCGGCGCGGCCGGCTACTGGCTCGGCGGCGAGCCGGGGGCGTCCGACCCGCTGGTGGGTGGGCACCGCGAGATCGTCTACAGCCCCGGTGCGGGTGGGTCGATCGCCTGGGCCGACCTGCGCGACCGCATCGCCGTGGCGATCTGCCACAACAACATGGACACCCCGGCGATCACCGATCCGGAGACGACGTTCGCGCCCGTCGTCCGCGCGATCCGCGAGATCGTCGCCGAACGCGAGGAGAACACCCGATGAGCGACGCGAAAGCCCTGTTCGGCGGCGGTGTCGCCGTCATCACCGGCGCGGGCGCCGGCATCGGTGCGGGCTTGGCCCGCCACGCCGCGCTGGAGCTGGGCATGACCGTCGTGCTCGCCGACGTCGACACCGCCGCCATCGCGGCCCTGCGCGCCGAACTGGAAGCGGCCGGTGCCCGCGCGGTCGACGTCGCCTGCGACGTGCGCGACCCCGGGGCGCTCGAACGGCTCGCCGAACGCACCGTGACCGAGGTCGGCCCGGTCCGGCTCCTGGTCAACAACGCCGGTGTCGAGCAGTTCGGCTACCTGTGGGACACCCCGGTCGCCAACTGGGAGCGCCTGGTCTCGATCAACGTCAACGGCGTCTTCCACGGCATCCGCGCGTTCCTGCCGCGCATGCTCGCCGAGGCGGGGCGTTCGTGGGTGTGGAACCTGTCCTCGATCGGCGGTGTCAGCGCCGCACCCCTGCAAGCTCCCTACATCATGAGCAAGCACGCCGTGCTCGCGCTCACCGAGTGCCTGCACCAGGAGGTCGAGCTGGCTGGGCACGCCGGTCACGTCCACGTCCAGGCGGTGCTGCCCGGCGCGGTCGCCTCCGACATCTTCGAGTCCGCGGGCGCGGTCGAGGACGGCGACATCGCCGCGGCCGAGGAGCACCGCGAGGCCATGCTCAAGGTGAAGGCGCAGGCGATGGACCCGCTCGACGCCGCCCGCGTGTTCTTCGACCAGGCGGCGGCCGGCGAGTTCTACCTGACCTCGCAGCCCTTCGTCGTCGACGCCATGGCCGCCCGTGCCGACACCCTGGCCCACCGCCGTGCCCCGGTCCTGCTCCAGGGCGAGTTCACCGTCCCGGCCGAGTGAGGGGCGAGGTCGTGACCGCGTTCCCGCTGGATCCCGACGCCGCGGCCATCGCCGCGGCCGTGGCCGATGCCCCACCCATGCGCGAGCGGGGCATCGAGGCCGTCCGCGCGTCCCTGGAAGCCGCGCCCCACCCGCCGAACTTGCCCGCCATGGCCGTCACCGAGGAACACCTGGTCCCCGGGACGCACGGGGACATCCCGCTGCGCGTGCACCGCCCCACCACCGAAAACGGCGCGCCGGTGATCGTGTACTTTCACGGCGGCGGCATGTGCATGGGCTCCAACCACTCCTTCGAACCGGTGGCCCGCAACCTGGCCCACCACAGCGGCGCGGTGGTCGTGGCGGTCGAGTACCGCCTGGCACCGGAGGCCCCGCCGCCCGCGCAGTTCGACGATGCCTGGACCGCCACCGCGTGGGTCGCCGAGAACGCCGACGACCTGGGCGTGGACCCGGCGCGACTGGCGGTGGTCGGCGACAGCGCGGGCGGCACCCTGGCTGCGGCCGTCGCACTGGCGGCCCGCGACCGCGGCGGACCTGCCATCGCCTGCCAGGTGCTGATCTATCCCGGCGTGGACCGCGACCTGGCCGCCACGTCGATCACCCGCTACGCCGACGCCCCGATCCTGAGCCGCGACGACGTGCTCTACCTCAACGAGTTGGCCGACTCCGGGCAGGGCGCGCCCGACAGCCCCTACCGCATCCCGGCCTACGCCGCCGACCTGTCCGGCCTGCCCCCGGCGATCGTGGTGACGGGGGAGTGCGACCCGATCCGCGACTGGGGCGAGCGCTACGCCGCGCGCCTGCGCGAGGCGCGCGTGCAGACCACGCTCACCCGCTACCCCGGCGTCCCGCACGGCTTCGTGCTCCAAGCCGACTACCTGGCGCGCGGCCGGCTCGCGGTCGCCGAGACCGGCGCGCTGCTGCGGGCCAAGTTCGCCTACCCGCTCCCCTTCTGAGCGCAAAACTTGACCAAACTCATCTTTGGAGAAACCGTGTCCGACGCCGATCCCCTGACCGACGCGCGCGAAGTCGTCCCGCGTGAGCTGTCGCGCGGCTACACCTGGGCGGAGTGCCCGCGCTGGCACGACGGTGCGCTGTGGTTCAGCGACATGTACGCCCACCGGCTGGTCCGCCTCGACGCCGCCGGAGCGCCGGAGACCGCCCTCGACCTGTCCGGCCGCGCCTCGGTCAACGGCACCGAGGTGATCCCGGGCGGCTTCGGCTGGCTGCCCGACGGCCGACTGATCGTCACCTCGATGCACGAGCGCCTGGTCCTGGCCTTCGACGGCGAGCGGGTCACCGTGCACGCCGACCTGCGCGAACTGGCCACCGGGCCGGTCAACGACATGGTCGTCGACGCCGACGGCCGCGCCTACGTCACCCAGTTGGGCTTCGAGCTGTTCGCGGGCGAGGAACCGCGCGACTCGGCGCTGCTCGTGGTCGAACCGGACGGCACCGCCCGGGCGCTGACCGAGCTGGGCGGTTTCGGCGGCGCCAACGGCATCGCCGTCAGCTCCGACGGCACCCGCGTGGTGACCGCCGAGGCGTTCGCCAACCGCATCACCGTGCTCGACCGCGACGCCGACGGCCGGTTGAGCGGTCGGCGGGTGTTCGCCACCACCTCCTCGTTGCCGGACGGCATCTGCCTGGACGAGGAGGGCGGCGTGTGGACGGGCATGCCCTCGGTGCCCGCCGTGGCCCGCATCGTCGAAGGCGGGGCCGTCACCGACGTCGTGCGCTTCGACCCGCAGGTGGCGCTACCTCCCGCCTGCGTGCTCGGCGGCGAGGACCGCCGCACCCTCTACATCTGCGCCGGCCTGGACGTCCTGGACTGGGAGGAGTCCCGCCGGCAGCGCCGCGGCTCGGTCTGGGCCGCCGACGTCGCGGTCGGCGGCGGCGCCAACCGTCCCTGACCGACCTGCGTCACATTACTTGACCAAACTCATGTATTCGGTAGCGTTGGAGTCGTGCCCAGGTGCGGCGGCGAGCGCGCCGAGCAGAGGGGAACACCCGTGGACACCCTTTCCTTCACCGACCGCGCCGTGGTCGTGACCGGGGCCGGGCGCGGCATCGGCCGCGCCCACGCCCTGCTGCTGGCCTCCCGCGGCGCGTCCGTCGTCGTCGCCGACCTCGGGGCGCGGGTCGACGGCGGTGGCGTGGACGGCGACGACCCGGCGGGCGACGTCGTGGCCGAGATCCGCGCCGCCGGCGGCCGGGCCGTCGCCTGTCGCGCCGACATCTCCACCGAGAGCGGCGCCGCCGAGGTCGTCGACACCGCGGTCACCGAGTTCGGCCGCCTCGACGCGGTGATCAACAACGCCGGCATCGTGCGCACCGCCCGCTTCGACGAGGTCGACACGCGGGAGTACCAGCGCCACCTCGACGTGCACTTCTTCGGCTCGCTCAACGTCTGCAAGGCGGCCTGGCCGCACCTGATCGCCTCCGGCAGCGGCCGCGTGGTCAACACCGTCTCCGCCGCCATGCTCGGCAACCCGCTGATGACCCACTACGGCAGCTCCAAGGGGGCGGTGTTCGGCCTGACCCGCAACCTCGCCCTCGAGGGCGCCGAGCACGGCATCCTGGTCAACGCCGTCGCGCCCGGCGCGGGCACCCGGATGGCCGAGAGCTCGGCGGAGTCGCTGGCGCCGGAGGTCATGGAGTACCTGCGCACGCAGCTGCTGCCCGAGCATGTCGCCCCGCTGGCGGCCTACCTGGTGCACCCCTCCTGCACGGTGACCGGCGAGCTGTTCAACGCCGCCGGCGGCACGGTCAACCGCGCCGTCGTGGTTACCACCACCGGCATCCACGACCCCGCCCTGACCGTCGAGACCGTCGCCGAGCGGTTCGACGAGGTCATGCACCTCACCCCCGAGGCGCGGCCCGAGCTGGTCGCCGTCCCCCAGCCGCCCACCGCCTGAGCCGAGCCCGGAGACACGCCGATGACCACCACCCCCGGCACCGAGTACCCCTTCGCACCGGTGCCCCCGACCGAGGCCGTCAAGCACCTCGGCCGCATCATCGCCGACCGGCCGATGACGAAGATGACCATGCCGTACGGCGGCGACGTGTGGCTGGTGCACCGCAACGCCGCCGCCCGCGAGATCCTGAGCGACCGCCGGTTCGTGCGCGAGCCGTTCCGCACCGGCGAGCGCGTCGTGCCGTTCTTCGTGCCCTTCCCCGACTTCCTGCGCGGCACGCTCCAGTTCGAGGACCCGCCCCAGCACACCAAGCTGCGCAAGCTGGTGCAGAAGGCCATCTCGCCCAAGCGGGTGCGCGAGATGCGCGACTCCGCCGTGGCCTTCGCCAACGAGCTGATCGACGGCATGATCGACCGCGGCGGCGTGCGGGACCTGGTGCCCGAGTACTCGCTGTCGCTGCCGATCGAGATGCTCAGCAACCTGCTCGGCGTCCCGTCGTCGGACCGGGAGAAGTTCGAGAGGTGGAGCTCGTCCACCCTGGCGGTGGCGGGCAAGTCCGAGGCCGAGGTGGCGGCCGACATGGCCGAGCTGGCCGCCTACATGACCGACCTCATCGCCGAGCGCCGCGAGGAACCGCGCGACGACCTGCTCAGCGCCCTGGCCCACGCCCGCGACCGGGACGAGACGCTCACCGACGCCGAAATCCTGCCGATCGCGTTCATCCTCATCGTCGGCGGTTTCGACAACACCGCCACCTTCCTGTCCACCGGTGTGCTGGCGCTGCTGAGCGACGACGAGCAGCGCGCCCGGTTCACGGCCGACCCGGACGGCCTCGCGGCGACCACCGCCGAGGAGGTGCTGCGGCACGGCGGGTTCGCCACCGGCCGTCCCGCCGGCGGTGGCGGCGGCCTGGTGCCGTTCGTCGCCACCGAGGACGTCGTCGTCGACGGACAGCTCATCGCCAAGGGCGACGCCGTCAGCATCGACCCGAGCGCCGCCGGCCACGACCCCGCCGCGGTGACCGACCCCGCGCGGTTCGACATCGCCCGCCCCGACAACCCCCACCTGACGCTCAGCCACGGCCTGCACCACTGCCTCGGCGCGCCCCTGGCCCGCATGGAGCTCCAGGTCGGCCTGGCCGAGCTGTTCAAGCGCATCCCCGAGCTGCGGCTGGCGGGCGAACCGGTGTTCAGCCGCGACGTGCTCACCCAGCCCATGACCAGCCTGCCGGTCACCTGGTGACGAAGGAGGACACGACCGTGCCCAAGGTGTTCTACACCCAGCCCGACGGCACCGAACGGGTCGTGGAGGCCGAGGTCGGCGACTCGGTCATGCAGACCGCGGTCCGCAACGGCGTCCCCGGCATCCTGGGGCAGTGCGGTGGGTCGCTGTCCTGCGCGACCTGCCACGTCTTCCTCGACGAGCGCCATGCCGACGACTTCGCACCGGTCGGCGAGGACGAGGACGACATGCTCGACGTCGCCGCCACCGACCGCGAGGACAACTCCCGACTGTCCTGCCGGCTCGTCCTGGCCGCCGGGCAGGAGGTCCGCGTCACCATCCCGGAGACCCAGCTGTGAGCACCGGGCACCTGCTCGTCGTGGGCGCGGGCCAGGCCGGCGCGCAGCTGGTGAGCAGCGCCCGCGAACTCGGCTGGGCCGGCCCGGTCACCCTGGTCGGGCAGGAACCCCACGCCCCCTACACCCGGCCGCCGCTGTCCAAGGCGGTGCTGCGCGGCGAGGCGACCGTCGGGTCGTTGGCGCTGCGCAGTCCCGCCTTCTACCGCGAGCAACGCGTGGACCTCGTCCTCGACGAACGCGTCACGCGGCTGGAGCTGGCCGGGACGGGAGCGGGCACGGCTGTGGCCGCCTCCGGGCGGTCCTGGGAGTTCGACCGCCTGGTGCTGGCCACCGGCGCCGAACCACGCCGCCTGGAAGTGGAGGGTGCCGACCTCGACGGGGTCGTGGTGCTGCGTGATCTCGCCGACGCCGAGGTGCTGGCCCGCCGCCTCGACGTGGCCGACCTGGTGGTGGTCGGCGGCGGGTTCATCGGGCTGGAGGTCGCCGCCACCGCGGCTGCGGCGGGCGTGCGGGTGACCGTGGTGGAGGCCGGTCCGTCGCTGATGGGCCGCGTGGTCAGCCCGCTGACGGCCGAGCTGGTGCGGGCCGCGCACCAGGCCGCCGGGGTGCGGGTGCTCACCGGGGCGCGCCCGCTGCGCTTCCGCGGTGATCGGGGCTCGGTGACCGCCGTGGAGCTGGAGGACGGCACGAGCCTGCCCGCCGGTCTCGTGCTGGTCGGCGTCGGTGCCCACCCGCGCGACGACCTGGCGCGCGCCGCCGGGCTGCGCTGTGACGGCGGCGTGGTCGTCGACGCCTTCTCCCGCGCCTCCGACGGCCACACCCTCGCCGTGGGCGACTGCGCCGACCTGCCCGACCCCACACCCGGCTCCGACCGGCGGTTGCGGCTGGAGAGCGTGGACAACGCCGTGGAACAGGCCAAGGCCGCCGCCACCACCCTGGTGGGCGACCCGCGCCCCTACACCGGCGTGCCGTGGTTCTGGTCGGACCAGGGCGACCTGAAGATCCAGATCGCCGGTCTGGCGCACCTCGACGACGAGGTGGTCCTCCGCCCCGGCGATCGGCCCGGCCGGTTCACCGCGCTGCGCTACCGCGGCGACCGCCTCACCGCCGCCGAGTGCGTCAACGCACCCGCCGACTTCATGGTCGTGCGCAAGGCGCTCGCACAGGGCAGGACGGTGTCCCGCGACGCGGCGGCCGACGCCGGTGTACCGCTGAAGAAGCTGGTGGCGTGAGCCGTTCCGGTCGGGTCGACACCCTGGTCACCCTGGTCGCCGTCCTGGTGACGGGGCTCGCCCTGGTGCGGATCACCGCCTCCGGCGGCCCGTGGCCCTCGGCCGCCTGCGTCGTCGCGGGCTGCGCGGCGGTGCTGCTGCGGCACCGGCACCCGCCGGCGGCGTGGGCGGCCACGACGGCCGGCGTCGTGCTGGTCGGCCAAGCCGACCCGGCGTGGGTGTCGCTGGGCGCGTTGAGCCAGCTCGCCCTGCTGCACCTGGTGTCGACCGCCAGGCGGCGGGGATGGGCGGTCACGGCCGTCGTCACCGCACTGGTGTTCTGCCTCCCGCCGCTGCTCAACGGCCCCGGGATCGCGGTGGAGGCCGACGTGGCGGCGATGATCGCCTGGACCGCGGGGGCGGTGGGCGTCGGTCACGCCGTGCGGTCGCGTCGCGACTACGTGCTGGCCGTGGAGGACCGGGCGCGGCGGGCGGAGCAGATGCGGGAGGCGGTGGCGCGGCGGCGTGTCGTGGAGGAACGGCTGCGCATCGCCCGCGAGCTGCACGACGTGGTGGGGCATCACGTCGCGGTCATCACCGTCCACGCCGGACTGGCCCGCCGCACCCTGCGCACCGACCCCGCCCGCTCGGAGGACGCCCTGGTGGAGACCGAGAACGCGGCCCGCGCGGTGCTGCGGGAGATGGCCGGCATCCTGCGCCTGCTGCGCGCCGACGACGTGGACGCCGACACCCCCGCCCCTGGTCTGGAGCGGGTCGGGAACCTGGTCGACGCCGTCCGCCGGGGCGGTGTCGAAGTCGACGCGCGGCTCGACGGGGGGCAGGTGCCGGACCTGGTGTCGGTGACCGGCTACCGCGTGGCGCAGGAGGCGCTGACCAACGCCGCCCGCCACGGCACCGGCCGCGTCGAACTGGCCGTGCGCCGGGCACCCGGCACCGTGGTGGTCGAGGTCGTCAACCCGGTGGCCGACGCCGCGCCGTCGCGGACCGGCGGCCACGGCCTGGTGGGGATGCGGGAACGCGTGGACGCCGTCGGCGGGTGCCTGGAGGCGGGGCGGGACGGCGCGGTGTTCCGGGTCCGCGCGACCCTGCCGCTCGAATCCGGCTGCCCCGACCCCGACGGGGAGGACGTGCGGTGACCGGCGACGTGCGTGTCCTCGTGGTGGACGACCAGGCCCTCATCCGGGCCGGCCTGCGCGGCGTGCTGGAGTCCGAACCCGGCATCACCGTGGTCGGCGAGGCCGCCGACGGCGACGGCGCGGTGCGCCGGGTCCGCGAGGGCGGGATCGACGTCGTCCTCATGGACCTGCGCATGCCGCGCGTGGACGGTGTGGCGGCCACCCGCAGGCTGACCGCCGACCCCGGCGCGTCGCGCGATGTCGCCGTGCTGGTGCTGACCACCTTCGAGACCGACGAGCACGTGCTGTCCGCCGTCGCCGCCGGGGCGCGCGGCTACCTCGGCAAGGACTCGCCCCCCGAAGCCCTGATCGACGCCGTGCGCGTGGTCGCCCGCGGGGAGACGCTGCTGTCCGCGCGCGCCATGACCACCTTGGCCGCCCACGCCACCCGTGCGGTCGCGCCCCCACCGCCAACGCGATCGTCGCTGGACCCGCTAACCGACCGCGAACGCGAGGTCGTGCTGCTCGTGGCACGTGGCCTGAGCAACGACCAGATCGCCGCCCGCCTGGTCATCTCGCCGCTCACGGCCAAGACCCACGTCAACCGCTCCATGACCAAGCTCGGCGTGCGGGACCGGGCCGCCCTGGTCGTCACCGTGCACGCCTCGGGGCTGCTCGACGCTCCCTGAGCCGTACCGCGGGCGCAGTACGCGCCGTCGACCTACTGCGGGCGCGGCAGCAGGGATGCCGTGCGCGGACGACGACGCGACGGCATCCCGCCGGAAGGCTGGTGCCCCGGTGGGGACGGTCGGCGGCGCATCGCGTCGCGCCCCTTACCGGGACACCGCAGGAGAGATCACCGCATGGCACGACTGCTCTACCGGCTGGGCGTGGGCAGCGCCCGACGCCCACTGCTGGTCATCACCGCCTGGCTGCTGCTCGCCGCGGGCCTGGCCGCCGCCGCGATCGGCGGCATGCGCTTCGCGGACGGCGGGTTCGAGATCGACGACACCGAGTCGAGCACCGCACTGGAAGTCGTCGAACGCGAATTCCCGTCCCCGTCGGGGGAACCGGGCACCGGCACCCTGCAACTCGTGCTGTTCACCGAGGACGGCACACCCCTGGACGAGGCGCAGCGGACCACCGTCGCCGACGTGCTCGTCCGCGCCGCGGCCACCGGGCACGTCGCCGAGGTCTCCGACCCGTTCGACCCGGCCCGCCCGGCGGTCTCCTCGGACGGCACCACCGCGATCGCCACCCTGTCGCTGCGCGAAATCACCGAGGACAACCGCGACGCGGTCCACGACGCCGTCGTCGCCGTGGCCGAGCAGGCCCGCGACCGCGGCCTGGGCGCGGAGGTGGGCGGCTCGATCGGCGACCCGATGCCCGAGGTGTTCGGACCCACCGAGGTCGTCGGCGCGGTCCTGGCCTTCGCCGTGCTGCTGCTGACCTACGGCTCGCTGGCCGCCGCCGGGGCCAACATGCTCGGTGCCCTGATCGGCGTCGCGGTGGGCGTGCTCGGCGTGTTGGCGTTCTCCGCGTTCTCGCCCATCGGCAGCATGACCCCGACCCTGGCGGTGATGCTCGGCCTGGCCGTGGGCATCGACTACTGCCTGTTCGTCCTGGCCCGCTTCCGGGCCGAGCTGCGCGAGGGCCGCCCGTTGGAGGACGCGATCGGACGTGCCACCGGCACCGCCGGGTCCGCGGTCGTGTTCGCCGGCGGCACGGTGGTCATCGCCCTGGCCGGGTTGGCGGTGGTCGGCATCGGCTTCATCACCGAGATGGGCCTGGCCGCCGCGGTCGGGGTGGCGGTCGCCGTGCTGATGTCGCTCACGCTGCTACCCGCCGCGCTCAAGCTGATGGGGCGCAGAGCCCTGCCGCGTCGTGAGCGCGCCGGTGGCACGCCGGTCCGCGCCGATCGGATCGGTTTCCTGGACCGCTGGATCAAGCTGGTCGTCCGCCGGCCGGTCACGGTACTCGCGGGCGCCGTGGCGGGCCTGCTCGTGCTGGCCGTGCCGGTGCTGTCGCTGGCCACCTCGCTGACCACCCCCGGCGGCGAGGACCCCGACAGCACCCAGCGCGCCGCCTACGAACAAATCGCCGACGCGTTCGGTGCCGGCTACCAGGGACCGCTGATCGTGCTCGCGCAAGGCGACGGTGTGCAAGCCCGCCTGGACGAGGTGACCTCCCGGCTCACCGCCCTCGGCGGCGTCGCCTCCGTTGCCCCTGCCGGCGTCAACGCCACCGGTGACACCGCCCTGCTCCAGGTCGTGCCCACCACCGGTCCGGTCGACGAGCGCACCGAGCGGCTCGTGCACGACATCCGCGACCGTGCCGACGACGTGCCCGGAGTGGACCTGCTGGTCACCGGCCAGACCGCGATCGGCATCGACACCGACGAGCGGCTGTCCGCCGCTCTGGTCACCTACCTGGTCGTCATCGTCGGCCTGTCCCTGTTGCTGCTGGTCGTCGTCTTCCGCTCCCTGCTCGTGCCGCTGATCGCCACGGTCGGCTTCCTGCTCTCGCTCGGCGCGGGCGTGGGCGTCACCGTCGCGGTGTTCCAGTGGGGTTGGCTCGGCCCGGTCTTCTCCGCACCACAGGGCAACCCGATGCTGAGCCTGCTGCCCGTGCTCATCGTTGGCATCCTGTTCGGCCTGGCCATGGACTACCAGGTGTTCCTGGTCTCCCGCATGCACGAGGCGCACGTGCGCGGCCTGGACCCGGTCGAGGCGGTGATGGACGGATTCGGGCGCACCGCCGTGGTGGTCGTGTCCGCCGCGACCATCATGACCGCGGTGTTCGCCGGGTTCGCCCTGAGCCCGTCGTCGCTGATCGGGTCCATCGGCCTGGCGCTGACCGCCGGTGTCGTCGCCGACGCGTTCGTCGTGCGCATGATCGTCGTGCCCGCGCTGCTGACCCTGCTCGGCCGCCGCGCCTGGTGGCTGCCCGGGTGGCTGGACCGCGTCCTGCCGCACCTCGACGCCGAAGGGCGGGCACTGGACGAGCCGTCACCGACCCAGCTCGGCCACCAGGTCGACGACCAGCTCCGCCCACCGGTCCCGGTCGCCGCGGGGAGCGCCGCTCAGCAGGCCGCGCAGTCCGGCCAGCTGGAAGTCGCGGACCCGCCGCACCAGGGTCCGGCCGCGCCGTGACGCCCTGACCAGCGTGCTGCGCCGGTCGAAACCGTCCGCGGCCCGCTCCACCAGCTCGTGCTCCTCCAGCACGCGCACCTGCTTGCTCGCCTGCGACTGGTCCACCCCGGCCCGCTGCCCCACCTCGGTGATGGGCAGCGGGCCGTGGACGTCGATCAGGCGCAGTGCGAAGTAGGCGGCCTGCCGGATCGGCGCCCGCAGTTCCCGCAGCAGGTCGTCGAACCCGTGAGAGGTGCCCACCAGCTCCACCAAGTCCACGACGACCTCGGCGTAGGAGCGCAGGTGCGGCGGCGCGGCATCCACCCCGGCGGCCCGCCGACCACCCGGTGCGCCCGCCCCCAACCCCCGGCGCAACGCCGCGTCCACCAGCCGCAGCCACCGGGTCAGATCCGCGACGTCGGCCTCCGGCCACCGCGCCACCGGGCGCAGGTAGTCCCGCAACCACGCCGCCCGCCACCGCCGGTCCACCTCCGCGCCGCGCTCGGACAGCGCCACCAGGCTGCGCCGCCGGTCGGCCGGGTCCGCGGAGCGCTCGACCAACCCCGCCCGCTGCAGCGCCGACACCTGCCTGCTGGTCTGCCCCAGGTCGATCGCCAACGCCACCGCCAGGTCACCACCGCTGCGCGCGTCGCCCTGAGCCAGGACCAGCAGGGTGCGCAGCTCGGCGGCGGGCAGGTCCACGCCGGTCGCGTCGCGGAAACGGCGGGCGAAGGCGCGGCCGTGCGCGGCGAAGGCGATCAGGTTGACCAGGTCCACCGTCGCCGACTCCAACCGGGCCTCGCCGACATCGATCGGCACGACCCGGTCCGCCGTCTCACCCACCCCGTCCTCCTCCCCGCGCCCGACCAGCCTAGCCGGCGGGCGCGGGGAGGAACCTGTCACTGGTGGGTGCCGCCGTCGATGCGGATCTCGGTGCCGGTGATGAACGCCCCGTCGTCCGAGGCCAGCATCGCCACCACACCGGCCACCGCCTCCGGCCCGGCGAAGCCCTGCCCCAGCGCCGGGGTGAGCTTGCCCAGCAGCGACCAGTCGATGTCGGCGGGCACGAGGTCGCCGATGCCGTTGGTGATGCCGCTGCTGATGCTGCCCGGCGCCACGGACACCGCGCGCAGTCCCTGCTTGGAGTACTCCTGGGCGATGCTGTGGGTGAACGACTCGATGCCGCCCTTGCTGGCCGAGTAGGCGGCCATGAACGGGTGGGCGAACGAGGCGGAGGTGGAGCTGAAGTTCACCACCACGCCCCGGCCGGTGGCGAGCAGGGCGGGCAGCGCGGCGCGGGTCACCAGGAACGTACCGGTCAGGTTGACCGCGATGACCCGGTTCCACAGCTCCAGCGAGCAGTCGTGGGTGTGTGCGCCGCGCAGCATCCCGGTGGCGTTGACCAGCACGTCCAAGCCGCCCAGGGCCGCCACGGCCCCGGTGACGACCTCCTGCACGGCCCGCTCGTCGGCGATGTCCAGCACCGCGGTCGTCAGCCGCCCGCCCGCGCCCGCCTCGGCCGCCTGCGCCGCGGTCTTCTCCAGGCCGTCGGCGGAGACGTCGGCCGCGACGACCGTCGCGCCCTCGGCGAGCAGGCGCAGGGCGGTGGCCTGGCCGATGCCGGACGCGCCGCCGGTGACGAGCGCGGTGCGTCCGTCGAATCGCTGCATGGGTGTTCCTTCCGGGGAGGTCTCGCGGCGGGTCACCGCGAGGGGAGCGAGGCGGCGTGCCGGGCGGCGAGGTGGCCGAACACCAGCCCTTGGCCGATGGTGGCCCCGGCGCCGGGGTAGGTGGCGCCGAACGCGTTGGCGGCGGCGTTGCCGATGGCGTACAGCCCGTCGATCGGGGTGCCGTCCTGCCGCAGGGCGCGCGCCGAGCCGTCCGCCGTGATGCCGCCGCACGTGCCCAGGTCGGAGAGCACGACGCGCACCCCGTGCAGCGGTCCCAGGTCCAGCGGCCGCAGGTTCGGGTTGGGCGTCACCGTGGGGTCGCCGTAGTAGCGGTCGTAGGCGCTGCGCCCACGCCCGAAGTCGTGGTCGACACCGGATCCGGCAAGCTCGGAGAACCGCCTGAACGTCGCCGCGAACTGCTCGGGAGGCAGCCCGGCGGCACGCGCCAAGTCGCTCGGCGTGGTGGCGCGGTGCGCGATGCCCGCGTCGTACCAGGCGCGGGGGAGCGGCATGCGGGGGAACACGGTGCCCGCGAACACGTAGCTGTTGCGGTAGCGCTGGTCGAACACCAGCCACATCGCACCCACCGGGTCGCCGGCCTTCTCGCGGGCGAGCACCCGTTGTCCGAACGACATGTAGTCGGTGGCCTCGTTGACGAACCGGCGGCCGGTCGAGTCCACCATGAACGAGCCGGGCAGCGACCGCTCGGCCAGCAGCACCTGCGGCGACCCGCCGGGCAGCGGTGCGACCGCGGGGAACCACCACGCCTGGTCCATCAGCGCCGTACCAGCCCCGACCTCCTGCGCGGCGCTGATGGCGTCACCGGTGTTGCCCACGGCGCCCAGGCTCCACCCCGCCTCCAGCGCCGGCGACTGGTGGTGGTGCCGCCAGTCCGCGCGGTGGTCGAAACCGCCCGCGGCGAGCACGACACCACGCCGCGCGGTCACGGTGACCTCCCGGCCGCCCTGCCGCAGCACCGCACCGGTGACCCGGTCACCGACGGTGGTCAGGCGCACCAGGGCGGTTTCCGTCCAGACCGGCACGCCCGCGCGCAGCACGCCCGCGAACAGCCCGGCGGCCAACGCCTGACCGCCCGCCAGGTACTCCCTGCGCAGCAGGAGACCGCCCAGACCCTGCACGACGCGGCGCGCGATGCGTGGCACCGCCCGGCGGGGCACGCGGGCCACGAGGTTCATCCACCGGTAGTCCGCTCCGGTGACCGGCATCGGCACCGGAGCGGAGAGCACACCCGGCCGCAACCGCCGGCGTTCCGACTTGAGCACCGAGGCGTCGAAAGGACGACACTCGCAACTGCGCCCGGCCGCGCTCCCGCCCGGCCGCTCCGGGTGGTAGTCCGAGTAGCCCTCGGCCCAGGAGAACCGCATCGGCGTCGTGCGCAGCAACATCTCCACGGCGGCGGGACCGTGCTCCAGGAAGGCACGCCACCGCTCCTGCGGGACGGAGTCGCCCACCAGGTCGAACAGGTACTCGGCCGCGCTCTCCACGCTGTCGCCCGAACCCGCCGCCCGCAGCGCGGAGTTACCGGGAATCCAGAACGCGCCGCCCGAACGCGCCGTCGACCCGCCGACGTGGGAGGTCTTCTCGACCACGAGGACGCTGAGCCCGGCCTCCCGGCCACCCAAGGCGGCTGCCAAGCCCGTGCCGGACCCCACCACGAGCAGGTCCACGGTCGTGTCGTGCGCCGTCGACGCGGGTGTCGTCATCGTTCCTCCATAGTAGCTAGCGCGCGCTAGTAGAACATTCGCGGCCTACTGGCGCCAAAGCGGTCCACCTCGTGCCGTGCACGTCTACCGGCGAAGGCTGAATGGACGTGCCGAGTGCTCGCGGAAGCTGCCGTCAGTCCAACCGAGCGTGTCGAGCCCGGCTGCGATGACGGACTCACGCCAGTCGCTCCCGTCGTCCCGCGTGCGGGCGGACAGGCAGAGCGCCGTCAACACGCTGACCGTGCCGATGACCCGGACCGAGCGCTCGGTGTCGCCGCGGTGTGGGGCGACGTCGAACAGTTCGTACACCAATGCAGGCACGCAGCCCGGTTCCCGAATCCCCTGCCCGGTGTCGGCCGAGGTGAGCGCCAGATGCGCCAGACCCGGTCGGGCCAGCAGGAAGTCGATCGTCAACTCCACCGCCCGCCGGGCACGTGCGGATCCGGCGGGCGCCCGCATCACCCGGCCGAGAAGCGCGTTGCCCTGCTCTCGGCTTTCGTCCACCGCTGCGCGGTAGAGCATCTCCTTGCTGCCGAAGTGGTGCAGGAGACCAGGGGTGGAGATCCCGGCGGCACCGGCGACGACTCCAAGCGATGTCCGCCTGAACCCGTGCCTGGCGAACAGTCCGGCGGCGTGGTCGAGGATGCGGTATCGGGTTCGGGGCTCCATCTCCTCACTTCCGCTCCGGGACTCGACCGAGGATGCGCCCGCGACTGCGGTGATGACGGCAGGGGTTCCAGTGAGTGGAACACCACGTGGAGCCGGTTCGGCGGCGTCGAGACGGATCGGTGGCCAGATGTCGAAGCAGACGTCAAGGCCGCGGGCAGCGGTTCGAGTCCACGTTGCCGAGCAGCGACTTGTCCAGCTCCTCCCGGTCGCCGAGCACGTTCGGACATGCGGATGCCGCAGCCGTTGTACGACGAACCAGGCGGCTTCGACTACTCCAACCGGGCGTATCTTCGGGGTTCTTTGTCATCGCGGTGAGGGCACCTCGTCACCTCGGCGTCTGCCCATTCCGACATCGAGGATCACTCCATGACGGTGTCCGCCCCATCTCGCCCCACCACGCTCGCCGAGTGGATCGCCGTCACCGTCCCGCCTGGTATCCCGGCCTTGGATTCCGCTCCAGTCGGAAGCCTTCGGTTTCTCTTCTACGGGCGCGCTTCCACCTGTGAGCACCAGGACCCGCGCACGTCGCGGGCGTGGCAGCTGGATGTGTCCCGTAGGCTGACCGGAGGGCACGGCGCGATCACGGAGGAGTACTTCGAGGTCGGGTGCTCCCGCCAGGTCCCCTGGCACTTGCGGCCTCGCGCTGCGGCGATGCTGCGCTACATCGCGGCCAACGCCGACCGGGTCGACGCGGTGGTGGTCGGCGAATACGAGCGCGCCTTCCTCGACGGAGCCCAGGTACGGGAGCTGCGGGCGGTGCTGGAGCAGTTCGGGGTGCAGCTGTGGCTGCCGGAAGCCGAAGGACCGGTGGACTTCGACAACCCCGCGCACGAGGCGTTGCTGTCGCTGCTTGCGATGCGCTCGCAGACGGAGGTGATTCGCTCCCGCCACCGGGTCGTCACCGCGATGCGGATGCAGACCGTCGAGCAGGGCCGCTACCTCGGGGGCAGGCCGCCTTACGGCTATCGCCTGGTCGACGCGGGCCCGCACCCGAACCGGGCGTTGGCACGGCGCGGCGTGCGCCGGCAGCGGCTCGTACCTGACCCGGCCACGGCACCCGTGGTGAAGCTGATCTTCTCCTTGCGTCTGGCCGGGCACAGCGCTGCGGGCATCGCCCGCCACCTCAACGAGCAGTCCGTGCCCAGCCCGTCGAGCGCCGAGGCGGAACGCGGCCGGGGTTGGATCGATCAGGGTTGGTCGCTGCGTACGGTGGTGGAGATCCTGGGCAATCCGCGCTACACCGGCCACCAGGTGTGGAACCGCACCAGCGCCGACCGCGCCACCCGCTCACCGAGCGGACGCCGGACCAGCGTGCGCAACGAACAGCACACCTGGGCGATCTCGACCCGCATCGCCCACGTTCCGCTGATGTCCGAGCAGGACTTCGTCACCGCCCAGACCATCCAGGCCACCAGGAACAGCACCCGCCATGCCGACGCCGACGACGGCGAGCGCGTTTACCTGTTGGCGGGCCGACTTCAGTGTGGGGTGTGTGGGCGGAAGATGGACTCGCACCGTTCCCACGGCCGGGCCGCGTACCGTTGCCGTCACGGTCACACCAGCGCCCGTACCCGACCGGAGGGCGCGCCGGGCAACCTCTACCTGCGCGAGGACCAGCTGCTCGCCCGCATCGCCGCACACCTCACCGCCGCGGGCATCGCCGACAACCCAGACCTGGACCAGACCGCACGTCTGGTCGACGAACTCGGACTCGTCTTCCGCTGCGACACCGCCGGGGTCGCTCTGCTCGACCGCAGCACCACCGGGCGAGCGCGCACACCACGCAGGCACCTGGCACCCCAGCCCATCCATGGCAGGCCCCGGACCGAACATGGTGGAAAAGCAGGCGAACAACTCCTACTGACCGTGAGCTGCGCGCTGGCCTCGGAGGCGGATCAGCCCGACGCGCCCGCAGACCAGGTCGATGCACTGGCTCATACAACCCGCTCCCCGCACCAGCCTCTCCGGCGACCGATCCGCCCGGCAGTACCCCAGCGTCGGCACCGACAGACCGGGTTTCACGTCGCCCTCCGCACCACCCGTTCGCGGGACGCATCCCGAGCCGGAGGAGCCGAGTACCCGCCGCCGGGCCGGCACGGCCGTGACCGCGGTCGGCAGGTCGTGGGGCGAGCCGGACGCCACCCGCTGCTCCTGCCCGCGCACCGGCAGACACCCCGCGCACCGGCAGACACCCCACGAGCGGCGACCACCAGGTAGGCTTGGAGCGAGGTCGGGAACACAATGCCCCACGAGACTCCCAGCTGACCTGGAAATATCTCGCGGGGCAAATTATGTGTCCGACATAAG
The DNA here is from genome assembly GCF_009498035.1 of Saccharothrix syringae. Lineage (NCBI taxonomy): Bacteria > Bacillati > Actinomycetota > Actinomycetes > Pseudonocardiales > Pseudonocardiaceae > Saccharothrix > Saccharothrix syringae. The sequence continues at coordinate 6,394,497 of NZ_CP034550.1, read as the reverse complement.
ACCAGCTTAGCAGCGCTTCGAGCCTTCGGTGCAAGAGTGGGGAATTCCCCACTCAAGCTTTCGTCCAGTGAAATGATCTGCGTCGGAATGGTCACTGCCAGTGTCGACTGGAGGTGTGAACTGCGTGATTCAGTGACCGGTTGAAATGTCGTTCAATTCGATCTCCATGTCATGCCCCTCGGCGGGCGCGACAACAAGCTGAACGGTTCTGTCGGCGCGTTCCTGGGACGATCGGACGATCTGGGGTCGATTGATATGCACCGTGTAGCCGCCGAGCGTCACTTCGTGGCCGGCTATGCGGACGACGTAGGGATTCGGGGGCGTGATCGACAGTCTGGGATTGGTTCCACGCCGGACTTCGTCGATGAAGCGTTCGGGATCCGTCGTGTCGAATGTTATGGGGTTGGGGCGGATTTTGACGGGGTGGCCGTCGAGGAGTTGGACGGCGAGGCGGAGTTCCCGGTCTTCTTCGGGGGTCAGTTCGCGTGGAACGGGAAACGGTTCGCCTGCGGCGGTCTGGAGGCGTTCGAGGTCTTGGACCGCTTCCACGGTCCCTGGTGACACGGCCATCGCCGGGGGGATCTGGGTCGGCTGTGTGGTCGCGATGTCGCCGAGGGACAGCAGCATGGTGTTGGGCGGTGTGGCATGTTGGAGGAAGCGGAGGATCGGGAGGGCGGCGCCGGGCAGTTGTGGTCGTGACCAGTCGGAGCTGATTTCCAGGGAGAACTGGCCTTGGTGGGGGTCTACCCGGAGGCGGGCAGTGATGACGCCGGTGAGGTCGCTGCCGTGCAGTGTCACGCCGCGGATGCCCGCGCGGCGCGCGGTCAACCGGGTGGGCAGTGCGGCGAGTTGTCGTCCGTCGGGGTGTCGGATCGCCAGTCTCATGGTGAGGTCGATGGGTTCCTGCGGGGCGGGTCCGATGGTGACGTGGGCCTGGTCGTATGCGGCGCCGAAGCCCGGTGGTGCGGTGATCACGACGTCGCGCACGTGGCTGTCGGGCAGTTCGGCGTGCTCGCCGTATTCCAGTGCGGTGTTCAGGCGGTCGATGAAGTCGGCGTCCGCCAGCCCGGACAGCACGGTGAACCGGATGGTCACCGGGCTGTCCTTCTCCGCGCCTCGATAGGCGGGGCGCAGGCGGGTGTCGACGACGCGGCCGTCCCGCACGGTGAAATCGACCTTGTAGAACGGGTTCGAGTCGTTGATCTTCGCGGCGAGTCGTTCGATCCGAGGCAGCGCCGCGGGCATCCCGTCGACGAGGGCGTCCTGCTCTTCTCGAAGTTCGCGCATGAGCGCTACGTACTCGTCGTTGGCGCTCATAAAGTGCCGGACGATGGCCGGGTGTTCGACGAGGCGCGCATCCAACCAGTCGCCGCCCCGCCACGTCAGAGGGAAGGGGTAGTCGTCGGCCAGGCCGTCGAACCAGTCGCGTTCGTCGTCGGTCGGCACCATCGGTGTGACCAGCGTCCACGAGTCCGGTTGGAGGGCCGCGGCTGTCACCAGGCTGTCGATGATCTGCCTCTTGCGGGTGGGGGACTCAGACAGGCGCCGCAGGAAGTACTTGGACTGCCATAGCTCCAACCGGTGGCCGCTGCGCAGCTGGTGGTCGCGGCCACCGTCACCGCCTGAGCCGTCGATGCGTTCGGAGTCGGGGTGAAGCGTGCTCAGCAGTACGCTGACGATCTTCTCGAACCGCCCGCCGCTGCCGACCTCGACCCAGTCGATACCGTCCCTCATCAGGCTCCTCACCGCACTGCTCGGGCGGTGACCCTACTGGGTCGCAGGGTGAGCTTCGGTGAAGGCCGTTCCACGCCCATCAGGTGTGTCGTCGGAGGCTGCGGCATCCGGGTGACCTCATGCGTACGCCGCTTACTGATCTTCAATTCGTGGTGTCGAATGAGGTCAGGTGGGGTGGAGTCGGAGTCCGGTGCCGATGAGGCAGCCGTCAATGAGGTCGTTGCGGTACTGGATCTTGCGTAGGCCCTGCCGGACCGTCCGGACGAGATGGTCGACGGTGGTGAACGCGACGTTGGACAACCAGCGGCGTCGCAGTACCGACCAGATGCCCTCGACCGGATTGAGGTCCGGTGCGTAGGAGGGAAGGCGGTAGGCGGTCAACCAGTCCGTGCTGTCGATGAAGGACAGCATGTCCTCGGAGCGGTGGGTGGGAAGGTTGTCCCAGACCAGCACGATCGGCCCGCCGAGCTGGTGATGGGCGGCCACGAGCAGGTCGCGGTAGTCGGTCCAGGCGAAGCTGCGGCGCCCACCGACTCCGTCCAGTCGGGGCCGGTAGATTAGCCGCGATCGCTCGCCCGGCTTGTAGCAGGCCAGCGCCGCGACCGACATCCGGCGCCGTGCCCCGGCGCGCACCCGGATCACCGGTGTGCGACCGCGGGGCGCCCAGGTGCGGGAGGTCGGCGGCGTCATCGACATCCCGGCCTCGTCCTCGAAGACGACCCAGGCGTCGAGCGCCGCCGCGGTGCTTCCACCTGCGGCCACGTGTCCTTCACCCACCCCGCAACCGCCTGGTCGTCGCGTTCCACCGCCCGCCGCACCGGCACCTGACGCGTCCAGCCGTGCCGCCGTAGCAGCAGGTGAACCCCCTGCACGGTGTAGGCCAGGTGGAACCGGCGCCCGATCACGGTTTTGAGCCGTGACAGCGTCCAGATCTGATCCGGCCAGCCGTGCGCCATCGGCCCCTTGTGCAGCTCCCGCTCCAATTGCGCGAACTTCGCCTCATCCAGACGGGGCGACGACGCCGGGCCGGCCGAGGCCAGCGCCCGGGAACCGCCTGCGACCCAGGACCGTCGCCAGCGCTGCACCGATCGCACAGTGACCCGCAAATCCTTGGCGATCACCGCATTGGCCTCGCCGTCGGCGAACCGCTCGGCCGCCTGCAGGCGCAGTCGTTCCCGGAACTCCCGCCGTTCGTCGGTCAGCCCGCCACCCTGCGCGTACCGCATCCCACCGGCATACCGCAACGATCAAGACCTGTCAGCACCCGGCGACAACACGAATTGAAGATCAGTAATCATGGCGTACCGTCTGGCGCAGCAGCGATGTCGTCCGCTCTAAACTGCGACGCAATAGCCGATGGGAAGATCATAATCGTGTGCAACTTGGCATTCGCGTCTCAGGCAAGAGTGAAAGTCCCGGCGGCGACTAGATCGAGTAGACGGCGATGAAGAAGCACTACGACATCCCTGGCGCATGTGAGCCCGTGTAGATCGTCTGTGGTCAGGAGCAGTATTCTCGTCTTCTCCGCCAAGGCGAGTGCGGCGGATTGGTAGGCGGCCGTTCGTTGGTGCGGGTCTCCGGTAACACCGTTCGCTGCGACCAGGACGCCCAGTGTGCAGCCACGATGGCGGATTTTGCTGGCGAACGTGGTCACCGTGGCGGAATCCACGGGTTCACTCCAGTTCTTGCACTCCACAAGAAATATCTCCGGAAGTGCCCGCAGGCCGTCCAAGTCCTGAAAGTTCATGACCGACAGGTCGATCTCTTCGGATAAGAACTGGTTCAAGCTGTTACGTTGTATGTCGCACCCTGGGATGGATTTGAAGACATACGCGAGAGCGTCCTCGTATGCGCGTCCTCGAACATGGGTTGTGTTGCTGAGATCGCCAGCCCGACCCAGATATTCCCTCACCGTCTCGTTGAAGTCACCCACCGTAGGAGGCTCCATGCATGACAGCGTTGCGCATAGAGGTGAGCACTTCAGTCAATGACTGCTCGGTCAGTTTGTCGATGAGTTGATGGGCGGAAATTGTGACGATTCGCGCGGGAGAAGGCTGTCGCGGCCCTGTAGAAGTGTTTTCGCCCGGCGCGTCATAGATCAAGATCCCGAACGGGAACGGTCGCTCGCTCAGTTGTCGGGCGAACACCTCGGCTGCTTTGCGTACGGCATTTGGGCGGTCTTGACTCCACAATTTCAGTTGAATCGGTATAGGTCCGCCCAGGGTGGGGCTCACATCGTTCGACCACAGGGCCATGTCGTATCCGCGGTCCTCGAACATCCGTACCGCCGACACTTCAACGTCGCCTGTATCCAAAAGATCGGTAACGAGGCGGACGAATCGCTCCACCTTCGACCCTATGTTGCGCTCATCGATGGACTGAAGCTCACGTAGACGAGCGTGTGCGATTTCGGCCTCCGACTGCGACAGCACGCGGCGTCGCCGCACCTCTGTGGAGCTGTCGGTCCTACCTCGATGTAATGCGCGAATGAATTGACCCAAATGGAGTGAGAGCGCCTCCTCGTTGTCCAAGTCGGCTTCAACCCGCGTGAGGCCCGCCACAACAAGCGGAACTTCACGTCGTGGCTCCACTATGAGAAAGACTGGAATTTGGCGGCCAAGTGCGACGCCGATATCAACAAAAATCGCCGCTTCGGCATCCTGGTCATTGCTCTTGCGTAGCACCGCGCAAATGAAGTCCACCGCCAGTCTCGGAGGATGGGTGAGCCAGTCGATTTCTAGACGCTCGGCCTCGACGAGGTCGATATTGAGTCGGTCCATAACCTGTCGGAGCCGTTCGCGGGGGGCGTCGAGGGTGGTGGCCAGCAGGCATCGCATGGCGGCACCGTATCGTCTCCGGGGTGCTCTACGGCCTTGGCCGCCCCACGGCCTGGGATGCACCTTCAGGTCCGCAGAGTCTGACCATCTGCCGATCATGTCGATGCAATGGGCGCCAGGCTCAGGGACGTTGGCCCGTCAGCCCGGCTGATGGCCGCGATCACAACAGCCACGACACTGCATGGGGACGTCACCCACGCAAGCGGTTCACCCGATCGGAGTAAAGTCCCTCCTTCGGGGAAACGTCCTTCCGTTGCTGCCGATAAAGGACCGACGACTCTTCGGTCGCTGGTGCGCGACTCGATTGGCACACGAGGCGGGTTGGGTGGAGCGGTGAAGGTTCGACGAGTATCGATACAGAACTTCCGCGGCGTTGCGTCCGGAACCGTGCTACTCGACTCCCACAGTCTGCTCGTGGGAGGCAACGCTGTCGGGAAATCGACCGTGTGCGAAGCGCTCGATCTCGTGCTGGGGATGGAGCGACTGCACCGCCGCCCTGTGATCGACGAGTACGACTTCCACCAGGCGCGCTACCGGGCAGGCGCTGCGGCCGAGGGGGCAGAGCCGTTTCCCGAGGTGCGTGTCGAGGTCGTGCTGACCGAACTTTCCCAGGAAGCGCGGCGCCGGTTCAGGTCGAACCTTCGGCCTTGGTCTGCGGCGAACGATGACTTCGCGCCGCCGGTCGCCGACGACGTGGCCGAGCTCGTCGACGGCGAGTGGTGTCTACCCGTGGTCTTTATCGGTCGGTTCAACGAAGCAGAGGACGACTTCGAGGGCAACACGTTCTTCGCGCATCCGCAGCGGGTCGAGGGCACCTACGACGAACGGGAACTCGGTGGCGGTTTGGCGGTGTTCCGGAGAGACGACAAGAGGTATTGCGGGTTTCTGTACCTGCGGCCCAACCGCACCGGAAACCGCGCTCTGAGCTTCGGCCGCGGTTCCCTGATAGACACCATCGTCAGATTGGAGTCCGACCAGGCGGGGTCGCTGTGGACGAATGCGCTCGACACCCTCGGTGACATCGATCTGGCCGATACCACGACGGGGTTCACCGAGATCAGGGACCAGCTTCTCAGTCGGGTCAGGAAGTTCCTCGCGGTGCCCGACGAGCGCGACGCGATAGGTGTACGCCCCTCCGACTTGACTCGCGAGCATCTGCGCGAAGTGCTGCGCATGTTCATCGCAACCCAGCCAGGCACCTATCCGGTCCCGTTCAACCGACTGTCAACCGGTGCGCTCAACGTACTGGTCTTCGCACTGCTGACCTACATCGCCGACCTACGTGGACCGGGCTCGGTCATTTTTGCGATGGAGGAACCCGAGATCGCGTTGCCGCCGCACACTCAGCGACGTTTGGTCGACTTCGTCACCACGACGATGGGCCAGACAATCGTGACGTCCCACTCGCCTTACGTCATCGAGAGGTTCGACCCGAACAAGATCGTTGTACTCACGCGCGCTGACGGTCTACTCACAAGCAGCACTATCGATCTCGGTAATGACGTCAAGCCGAGGAAGTACCGGGAGCAGCGGCGCCAGTTCGCGGAGGCTGTCTTGGCGCGAGCGGTGCTCGTTGTCGAAGGCGGCACGGAGGTGGCAACCTACCTGGCGGTCGCGGACGCTCTGGATGCCGACCCCGACACCGACTACCAGCACCCGGATGTGGCAGGGCTGTGCCTGTTCGACGCCGGGGGCGATTCCCGGGTTCCCTTGTACGGGCCGATCTTCACGGCGATGGGCAAGACGGTTTTCGGGACACATGACACCCCCAATGCTCCGCTGACACCTCAACAGGCCGCCTGCGCCCAGTCGTTCGCCATCCACCTCGTCATAGACCATGCCGGAATCGAGGACCTTCTCGTCAGCGAGGTCTCTCCTGACGTCCTGCGTCGGTTCCTGACCAACGTCCGTACCCGCAGCGATTATCCACAACAGTGCGGAGTCCTGGCCGAACCAGCAGCCGATGACGCGGCCGTCGACCTGGCACGACGTGTGCTCAAGGCCAAGAAAGGTGCGGAGTCGTACTGCCCGCTGCTCATCGCCGAGTGCGGGCGTGACGAATTGCCCGCGACACCGGTCAAGTTCTTGATGGACATCCACACCGTTCTGTCCACTGCTTCCGCTGAGGCGGACCAGGCTGCTGAGCCTGCCCGCGACGAGTCTGACATGGGAGAGTCCACAATGGACCGATCTCCGGAAGCGGGCGACAGCGCGACATGATGGACATCGACGCCACTCGTCGTGGCATCCTCGACAACGACGGTCACCTGTTGATCGAGGGTGGTCCCGGAAGCGGTAAGACGACCATCGCCCTACTCAAAGCGGCCCAGGTGCTGGAGGCTCTACAGCCGGAGCAGCACGTGCTCTTCCTGTCGTTCTCCCGTGCGGCCGTTCGCCAAATCGCCGACCGCGTCACCGAACACATCGCCTACTCAGTTCGGGATCATCTGGAGGTTCGCACCTTTCACGCATTCTTCCTGGACTTCGTTCGGGCGCACGGATCGCTGCTCACCGGCCGGCCCTCGGCGTTTCTGCCTCCCGACGAGGAACGACGACGCAAGGCCGACCACGACGGTGACTGGTCTGTCGAAGTGCTGGTGCTTGCACAGCAAGGCGTCTATGTATTCGACCAACTCGCCGCCACAGCAGCCACCCTGTTTGAACGAAGCACGGCCTTGCGTCACCTCTACAGCGACCGGTATCCCCTGATCATCGTCGATGAGTTCCAGGACACTAACATCGACCAATGGAGAGCCATCAAAGCCCTGGCGGAGCAATCCGCGATCATCTGCCTAGCCGACCCGGACCAGCGCATCTACGAGGGATTCGTCAAGGGGGTCGACGACGCACGCCTACAACAGGCCGTCGACGTACTCTCGCCGACGCGGTTCAGCCTGGGGGTAGACAACCACCGCAGCAAGGGAAACGGAATTCTCGCCTACGCCGACGCAGTGCTACGCAACCAGCCGGCCGAAGTGCCGGACGCGATCGACTACCTTTCGTACCGTCCGGGCTACAAGCCTGAGCACGTTGCACATTGGGCGATCCACTTCCTTCACGACAAGCTGACAGCGCAGCTCGGACATCGACCTACCATCGCAGTGCTCGGTACCTCCGGTTTGTTCGTCGCCCGTATCTCGGAGGCGATATCCACAGATCGCGTCCTGGCTGGCAAGACGCTTCCGGCGATCGACCACGAACTCGTGTGGGATCCTGGGCTCGCCGCTGCGGCGGGCTACGTTGTGGCGAGCATCCTCGAATGGCCAGCGCTTCCACGTACCGAAGCCGTCACAGCGACACTACACGCCATCGCAGACTTCTATCGGATCAAGACCGCAGATAAAGAGACACAGAGTGCACGACAGGCGATCGCCACGACCGTCCGCGCTATCGAAGCGCTCACCACGGGCCGCAGGCCAGCGAGTAAGACCGCCAAGGCGATGATCCAGGCATACGACGAAGAGATCCAGCTGACGGGGAACCCTGTCACCGACTGGCAGCTCGCACGGGCCAGACTCCAAGGTTCACCACAACTCGCGGAGATCTTCGGTAAAGCAAGGCTGCTCCGACTGCTGCATGCCTCGGACTCCCTGGCGTGGGGGCTACGCGACGCGTGGAACGGCGAAGGCGCATACCCAGGAGCCGCCGACGTCGTGCGAAGCATCCTGGCAGAAGAACTCGTGACCGGGCCCGCCGTCGAACCCCATCCTGTAACGCTCATGAACCTGCACAAATCAAAGGGCAAAGAGTTCGATGGCGTCGTGATCGTCGACGAGTTGCACAACGCTAAACTTCTCGATACTTCGTGGCCCGCGAGCAGGATTATCCGTCAGAGACGCGTGATCCGAGTCGCGATCACCAGGGCTCGACACCGCGTGATGTTTGTGCGCCCGAAGGATGCAGCGCCACTAGTGCATGGATGAGCAACCAATGGTTCAGCGCTGGGCGCACGCCGCCGGACACTCGTACACGCTCTGCTCATATTGCGTCGAAAGTTTTCGCTTTCCGGTACATCAAGCCGCCGACCAGCGGGTTCGCTGTCGAGAGGAAGGCAACCGCACACTTTCGTTTCAATAACCTTGGACATCGCGCACAGCCACTCCTGTCTGTCAGCTCGCATGCAGTTGCTGCCAAAGCGCTCTCGGCCAACCCCGGCCGGATCAACGCGCTGGTGGTCCAAACTCACGGGCACTGCTCCTGCCCGGCCACGAGCAGTGCCCGCGCCGGGTGATCGCCGCCTGGTCGGTGAGCCGGGGCGGCGCGGGCGGTGTTTGGCAGAATCGGGCGATGGCTGGCACGTCGAACCTGGAAGCCCTGCGTGATGCTCTCGACTTTCTGCCGCGGCACCTGAGCGAGTCGGCCACGCACGCGCGGTTGGCCACTGCCTGTGAGGCCCTCGGCCTGCCGACGCCTCCGCCGGAGGAAGAGGGAACGAAGTACCATCGGGCCTTGGCTAGCTTCGCGGCCCTGCCGGACTCGGCTCTCGCGGGTGTGGCCCGGAGGCTGTTGGCTGCCGGTTCGCTGCCTGCCGAGCAGCGCAACAACGTCGAGAACGCTCTGTGGGCGCTGAGCGCGTGGTCGCCCATCCCTGCGCGGGTTCGGCGAGAGTTGGCCCGTGACCTGCACCTGCCCGACCTTGTTCACGACGCCGTTCGCTTCACGCGGGTCCTGGACGAGCTGTGGGTGCTCGACGACGACCCGCTTGGCGCGGTCTTCGGCGACGGTCAGCGGAGCCTGCGCGGGCGTATCGACCGGCACGTCTACCGCAACCCCGGGGACTGGACGACCGAGCAGCTGTTCGAGCAGCTCGGTGCGTTCACCGCACCCGACGCCCGGTTCGGGGCCTTCCTGGAGCGGCTGGCCTCCGGTGACCTCAGCTGCGACGAGCCCGCGCAACGGGCCTTCGTCGAGGCGGTCAACCCGCACCTGCGGACGGCCGGGGTCGAACTTCGGGAGACCGGCGAACGCGACGGCTATCCGGTGTTCAACCTGGTTGCGATTCGCTCTCACCGTGGCCGCCCGAAGAACCTGATCTTCGCTTCGGTCGGCAAGAAGCCTGACCTGCGGTTCCGCGATGCAGTCGACAACGACGTCGAGATCGTCGGCAATCCCGACGGCGTCCTGATCTACGACCGTCCCATCGGAGGTGAAGGTTTGAGGTGGCGGGACCTCCAAACGTGGTGGCGGGAGACGCGCGGTCTGGACAGCGACGAGGAGGCCAAGCGGAGTCTGTACAACCGACTGCTGGCGTGTCTGCCGGCGACCTCGCCCCCGCAGCGCTACCTGTTCCAGCAGTACTACCGCGTGCACAGCTCCAGGGTGCAGGAGCTTCCGGCTTTGGTGCCCGAGGTGTGGTTGCACTGGGATCCGCACACTGCGGAGGTGCGCGGGAAGGACGCGCTGTTGAGGTTCCGCATGGACTTCCTGCTCTTGCTGCCGCAGAGGCAGCGGATTGTGTTGGAGGTCGACGGCAAGCACCACTACGCCGCCGAAGACGGGCGAGCGGACCCTGGCATCTACGCCAGGACCGTGCGCGGGGACCGCGAGCTCAAGCTCAGCGGTTACGAGGTTTATCGGTTCGGCGCCGCCGAACTCGCCGACGAGGAGCGGGCAGGTACCGTCGTCGAGACGTTCTTCCGCGACCTGTACCGCACGACCGGCCTGGCGATTGCCTAGGTTGGGCAAGGCGGAGGCAGATGACGACGCGTTCGCCGAGTGGACCCGGCTGCCGCACAGCCCTGTCGCCGTGGATCGGTCGCGTGAGTGAGCGGTCCGGCGTCACTGGCACTGCGGGTGGTCATCGTGTCGGCATGGCGCGACTGTCGCCCGCCGAACCGAGTTCGTAGGCACCATTGGAATCGCACCGGGAGGTGGGATCCCAACGGCACCGGCAGGCTGGCCCTAGCCTGGAGACGAGGCTGGGGTGAGCCAGCAGCCGCGTCAGCAGGCGCATTGCTGCGGGTTGCCGTTCGTGGACGCGTCGGGCCGGGCGCTGCGGGGTGAACCCGTGACGACGCAACCACAAACCCACGCCCGGCTCGGTCATGACGACCCCCGACGACCAGCCGGATCAACTCCACCACAGCGGGCCGTGTCCGCAGCGGCCCGGTCGGGCCTGGTCCGCGCCGACCACCACCGACGTGCGGCACCCGGATCTGCTCGATCACCGGGGTGAACTGTGGACTGTCGCCGCGCTGGCCGGCGGTGACCAGCAGCGACAACGGGCTACGGCACTGGTCGCAGGCCAGGTGCAGCTTGCTGGTCCACCCGCCCCGCGACCGGCCCAACCGTGAGCGCATCCAGATCGCCGGGCAGCTCCTTCCCTATGCCGTCAGTCACACCGACAGCACACCGTCCGCGCCGCGTGACACGACGGCCTCCCGGCCAACGACTCGCCTCAAATCCGGATGTTCGGCGACTGGGCGGTGGAGCTGTTCGTGAGCGAGGCGACGATCCGCCGAGCGTTCCGTACCGAGACCGGGCTGAGCTTCGCCCGCCGGCACGACACCGCCCGGATGCGCGTGGCGGCGTGGCTGCTGTCCTGCGGGCTGCCGTGTCGGTGGTGGCGTCCCGGGTGGGCTTCGCCAGCGCCAACGGGTTCATCATGGCGTTCCGGCGGGAGTTCGGCCGCACCCCGGCCGGTACGGCGGGAACGGGCTGGAAGCCGTCGTCTGACCCGCCGGCGTGCTTGGATCGGCGGGTGGACGATGTGCGGCGGTTGGTCGAGCGGATCGTGGAACTCGCCGGCGACGACGAGGCGGCCCTGGGCGACGAGGTCCAGGGGCTCGGGCACGATCTGTGGGCCGCCGTCGGCGGCGGGACGCAGGACGTGCCGCCGGAGGCCGTGGTGGCGCTGGCGGTCCTGCACTGGCGGCGCTACCTGCTGCTGCCGCTCGACGCGGACACCGCGGACCTCAATACCGCGTTGTTGTTCTGGGACAAGCTCGGCGAGCACGCGCCGCCGCGGGTACGCCGGCTGCTGGCCGAGGACCGCGGCGATATCCGGCGGACGTTGGACCGGGCGATGGAGGTGGCGTCCGAGGCCGTCCGCCGCGACGACCCGGACCTCGCGCACCTCGCCGTGGACATGCTGCGCCGGGAACGGGCCTGGGTGCCCGAAGGGCCGTTGCGGGCGGTGGTGCAGGGTTCGCTGGCGGTCGCCCTGCATACCCGGTTCAGGCGGCTGCGCGACCCTGCCGACCTGCACACTGCGATCGCGTCGGCGTCGGAAGGACCCGACGACGTCCACAACCGGGGCAACCTGGCCGTCGCGCTCACCGACCGGTACGCCCTGACCGGCGACGTCGCGGACCTGGACGAGGCGGTGCGCCTGCTGCGCACCTCCCTGGCCGGTGACGTGGACGAGCGCACCGCCGCCCGCGTCACGGGCCGCCTCGCCTCGACCCTGGTGGACCTGTACCGCAACCGAGGCACGCCCGCGTTGCTGGACGAGGCGATCGACCTGGGCCGCCGGGTACTGGACGCGACCCCCGCCGAGGACCTGGACGCCGCCCGCAACACCCTCGCCGGGGCGCTGCGCGAGCGTTACGAGGCGTTCGGCAGGCCCGCCGACCTGGACGAGGCGATCATGATGGTCCGCGCGGCCGTCGAGGGCAGCGTCGCGGACTCGCCGTGGCGGCGCACGTTGACCGCGAACCTGGTCGAGCTGCTGCTGACCAGGGGTGACGTGGAGGAGGCGTGCTCACGCGGCCTCGCGGCCCTGGACGAGACCCCGCCGGGCCACCCCGCGCGACCGCAGTTGGCGATGAATACCGGCCTGGCGCTGAGGGTGCTCGGCTCCGACCCGGAACGCGCCCACGAGCTGGAACGGGAGGCGCTGGCCACCACCGACCGCGCGAACGACCACTGGGCGGCCGTGGCCGCGAACGTCGCCCACGCCACCATTCGCCGCACGGAGGACCCCCGTGCCGCCGTGGCGCTGGCGGTGGAGTCGGTGCGGGCGACCCCGGCCGGCCACCCGTGGCTGGGTTGGCGGCTGCAGGTGCTGGCCAACGCCCTGGAACAGGTCGCCGAGCGGAACGGTCGGCGGGCCGACCGGGTGAAGGCGCTGATGGCGTGGCAGAAGTCGATCTCGGTCACCGCGGCCCCGGTCCGCACTCGCCTGCTGTCCGCGATCCGCGCCGCCCGCTGGGCACGGGACCGGCTGGACGACCGGGAGGAGGCGCTGATCTGCTACGCCACTGCGATCGCCCTGCTGGACCGTCTCGCGTGGCGCGGCTTGGACCGGGCGGACCGCGAAACGATGCTGGGGACCCACCCGGGTCTGGTGGGTGAAGCGGCATCGGCCGCACTCGACGCAGGGGACCCGAGCCATGCCCTGAGCCTCCTCGAACAGGGCCGCTCCGTCCTCTGGACCCAACACCTCGCCCACCACACCGCTACCGACGACCTGCATGCGGCAAGCCCCGAACTCGCCACCCGCCTGGCCGAGGTCGCAGCCGCCTTCGACTGACCAGCCCTGCGCACCAGTCCGGCACCGGCCCGAAACGCACCGCCACCGGCCGCCTTCGCCCGAGCGACACAGATCCCGCCTCCTGCCCGAGCCGCCGCCGGCCGAGAGGCGGCGGATTCGGCGGGTGGTTCCGTTCGTCGCGCGGGCCGGTGTCCGGCTCGGCGAATCGCGGCTCCGGTGTGATTGCGGCGGAGGGGTTACCCCAGCGGTATGTCGTTGCCCTGGTCGAAGACAGCGATCTCGGCGCGCAGGCGGTCGACGTCGGCGGCCAGGGCGGGGTCGGTGGCGGTCAGGCGCGCGAGGTCGTCGTCCGGGTGCACCAGTTGCGACCAGAGGATCGCCCGGCCGTGTTCCAGGCTTTCCAGCGCCGCCTCCGGGTCGCCCGCCAACACGGCCGCCGCAGCCGCTTCGCGGGCCAAGCCCTGGCCCCGGTCCACGACGATCCGCTCCCGGTCCGCCCGGCGCAAGCCGATCCATGCCACGGACGGCAGTTCCGCGATCGCCTGCCGGTAGCCCTCCACAGCGTCCACCCACCTGCCGATCTCGCCGGCGGTGCGGGCCCACGTCACGCCGGCGTCGAGGCGGTTGCCCAGGGTACGGCCCGTCGCCGCCACGTCCCGACAGGTGTCGATCACGGCCTCCGCGTCGGCGGCCAACCCGTCGCGCTCGTGGCGTTCGCGCAGGGTCAGCGCGTGCCCCAAGCGCAGCTCGGGCAGTTCGGACGCGTCCGGGCGGGCTGCGGCGATGCTCTGTTCCCCCGCACTGACGGCCTCGTCCAAGTCCTGCGGCGAACGGCGGCGCAGCCGCGCGCCGGTACAGCGAGAAATCCAGGTTGTGCAGCCTGCCCGCGAGGTCCGGGTGATCGGGCGGGGTGGCTTCGACCGCTCGGCGGATGGCGTCGATCGCCTCGTCGGCGTGCGCTTCGTCGCCGAACGCCGCGTAGGCCGCGCCGAGTGAGCCCGCCAGGTTCGACAGGTGCGCCGCGCGGGCGGAGTGGTGCCCGGACTCCCGCTCCACCGACTCCCGGCCCGCACGGATCGCCTCGTGCAGGTCGCGTTCCGCGCCGCGCAGGGCGTGCCGGTGTCGCAGCGCCAGACCCAGGTCGGACAGGTGGTTCGGGCGGTCGGGGGCTTCGCCCGGTGTGCCTTCCACCGCTTCCCGCAACGCCGCCACCGCGTCGTCCAGGTCCGTCGGCTCGCCGTGCAACTGGTAACGAGTCCCCAGCACCCGCCCGAGCCGGGACAGCGCCGTCGCACGGGCCGGGGTGCCGCGCCCGGTTCCCACCACGGCCTCGCGGGACGCCCGGACCGCCGCGTCCAGGTTCTCCCTGCCACCCGCCGCCTCGAACCTGGTCAGGTGCGCGACGCCCAGCGCCTCGGTGACCAGCTGCAGGTTCGGGTTCTCTGCGGGCATGCCCGCCGCCACCTCCTCGGCGACCGTCACCGCCAGGTCCAGGTCGCCGACATCGCGGGTCAGACCGAACCGGGAAGCCAGCAGCGACGTCAGGTTCGCCACCCGCAGCGACAGCGCCGGGTCGTCCACCGCCGTGCCGGCCAGCACCGACCGGACCAGCTCGACCGCCTCGGTCAGGTCCCGCTCCGAACGCCCGTGGTCGCCGCGCGCCCGCAGGCTCAGCGCCAGCATCGAACGGGACTGGGTGGCGTCCGACGGGTCGCGCGCCCGTTCGATCGCGTCCCTGCCGTGGCGGACCGCTTCGTCCAGGTCCGCCACGTCGCCCGCCCGCGCGAACCGCATCCGCAGCGGGACCCCGAGGTTGGACAGCGTGGACGCGGTGTGCGGGTGGTCGACCTCCAGCGCCAGGCGTGCCGAGACGCGGGCCGCGTCGATCGCGCGGTCCAGGTCCGCCGGGTTGCCGAACCGCTCGAATCGGGTGTTCAGGCCGACGCCGAGCGCGTTGTAGGCGTCGGACCGCTGCGTCGGGTCGGCGAGCCGGTCGGCGGACGCGGTGAGCAGGCCGATCGCGTGGTCCAGCAGGGTGCGGTCGGCCTGGTCGCGCCGGGAGAGCAGGCCGATTGCCCGCCGCACCGCCTCCGCCGGGTCGCGTTCGCCGGCCAGGTGCCGGGCGACCGGCTCGGGCACCAGGTCCGGCCGCGCCTGGCCGAGGGTGCGGAACAGGTCGACCGCCAGCAGCACGTCGGTTTCGCGTTCGGCGGCCAGGTACCGGCACCAGTACAGCCACGCGACGGCGTGCAGGACCTCCAGCGGCAGCGCGCCGCCGGGTTCCAGCCGCTCGTTCCACAGCGCCTTGGCCTCGGCCTCCGCCGCGTCGTCGAGCAGCGACCGGTCGCCGGCCTCCTGGTAGGCGGTGACGCGGGCGCGCACGGCGGCGAGGAGGTCCACTACTTCACCGGGCAGGCGGCGACCGGCTGCACCGACGTCGCCTCGGCGAGCGCCAGCACCACCTCACCTGCCTCGGTCTTGAGCACCAGCGTGCCCTTGTCGACCCGCACGACCGGCCCGCACACGGTGCCCGCCGACGACGTGTTCACCTGGAGCACCGGCGGTTTGGCGGGCGGGCCGTACCAGGTCAGGCCGACGGCGGCGACCAGCAGGAACACGCAGCCGAGGGTCGCGCCGATGCCGCGTCGCAGCGCTTTCGCGGCGGCCTGCGCCTCCTTGTGGTCGTCCACCAGCCGGGAAACGACGTCTTTCATCGGCACCACGGACGGGCTGCCGTTGGCCGCGCGCACCAGCGACAACGCGCCCGCCACGCCGACCAGCAAGGACACCAGCAGCAGCGCGCCGACCGCGATCGCCCACGCCTTGTCCAGTTGGCCGATGTCGGAACGGCCCTTGACCAGGCCGAACCCGATCAACGCCACCAGCAGCCCGGCCAGCGCGTTGCGCCACGCGGTGGCGGCGCCCCGCACCCTGGTCAGCTCGCTGCGCAGCAGCCGGTGCCGCTCCTGCGCCAGCATCAGGTCGGAACGGGTCGCGGGCGGGCCAGCGGAAAGCCGGGGCGTCATTCCGCGGCCACGCCGATCCGGAGGTTCCAGTACGCGCCACAGCCCGTCATGCCCTCCGGGCGGTTCGGATGGTCGTGCTCGCACGTGCACGCCATCGGCTCCACGTGCCCGTCCGTGTCGGCCGCCTCCGGGGACACGCCGCGCATCCCGTTGAACACGCCGCCGACCAACGGCACCTCCAGCGCCGCGCCGCACCTCGGGCACGCGCCGCGCAGCAGCAGGATCGCCGAGGACACCTCGGTCACCGTGAACGACGCCGCAGCGGTCTCGGCGTAGGACTGCTCGGTGATCTCCTCGTAGGGGATCGGCTCGGTCATCTGACTCCTCACGGGCCGGTGTGGGTGAACGGCATCCACGCGCTCGGCGGCCCGCCTGCGGCGCGCACCGCGCGCACCGCGTCGTGCAACGCGCGCGCGGACCTCTCGGGCTCGAACCGGCCGCTCGCGGTCAGTTCGGTGTAGACGGACTCGGCGACGGTGGCGGCTGTGGTGTCGTACACCGACCACAGGGTGCCGACGACGTGGCGGTAGCCGGTGTAGTGCAGGGCGGCGGTCAACGTGATCGCCTCGTCGGCGAGCCGGAAGCCGCCCATGGCGGTCTTGCACGCCGACAGGAACACGAACTCGCCCTGGTAGCGGGCCGCGCCGATGTCGCCGACGGTGAGCACCCGGTCGTGCAGCAGCAGGCCGCCGCTGGACGGCCGGGCCAGGTCCTGGCCGCCATGGCAGCTGAAGTGCACCCAGCCATGGCCGGGCAGGGCGGCGCGCACCGCGTCCCAGGTGGCGTCCGCGCCCTCCAGCAGGGTGCGGTCGGCGAACAGCCGGGTGAGCAGGTCGCGTTCCCGGTTCACGGCGGGCAGCGGCGGTTGGCCCTCGCGTTCGGGCAGCGCCACGACCAGCATCCGCCGGTCCACGTCGCCGACGGGCCGATTCGCGTCCAGCAGGGCGCGCAACGTCGGCGTGTAGGACGAGACGACCCGGTCCAGCACCGCCCGGCCCTCGACGTGGTGGCCCGCCGCGTGCAGCGGCAGCAGGCTGAGCAGCCCGGTCGGGCACCACCACAGCCGTGGTGGAACGTCCGCGACCTCGGTGAACCCCAGTTCCGCCAGCACCGGCCCGGCGACGACGTCCCACAGCCAGGCGGCGACCTTCAGCAGGCCGAGTTCCATCGCCTCGCGCGCCGCCAGGTACCCGCGTTTGGCGGCGTCGTAGCGGACCACGGCGGCCCGGCCGCCCTCGCCCCGCTCGACCTCGCGGCGTGCCGACGCCAACGCCCGCGCCGCGTCCTCCACCCCGACCGACACAGCGAGGTAACCCCGCACCCGGTGCTCGACGTCGGCCGCCGTCAGGTCGGGCAACGGCACATCGGACACCCCGTCGGCGCGCACCACCAGCGCGTCGCACCGCGTCACGCTGACGTTGACCGCCACCACCGGCCCGCCGCGCGTGGCCGGCAGCAGGCCCGCCGGCCGGGGCGGGCGCAGGAAGTCCGCGAACCCGGGGATGTCCCGGACCCGGCCGACCAGCTCGTCCCACTCGCGCGCCAGCGCCATCCGCCGGTCGACCAGCCGCCGGGACTCGTCGGGCACTTCGACAGCCACTGCCGCCGCCATTCGCTCGGGTGATCGGGTTCGTCTCAAGGTCGGTATCCCGGTGGGGCCGTCCACCGTTACCCGCCGCGCCGGAGCACCTCCGAGCTACCGGGGTAGCTTAGTGATCAGTTCAGAATGAGTTTCCGTAGGCAGATGATCGAGCAGGCCAGGCTGAGGATGGCCTGGTGGACATCGGCTCGTCGTTCGGTCCGGACTCGGAGTCGACGGAAGCCCTTGATCCAGGCGAAGGTGCGTTCCACCGGCCAGCGGACCTTGCCCAGGCCGGAACCGTGTGCGACGCCGCGTCGGGCGATGACCGGGGTGATGCCGCGGGCGCGGACCAGGCGGCGGTACTTGTCGTGGTCGTAACCGCGGTCGGCGTAGACCCGACGCGGGCGCCGCCTGGGCTTGCCGACCACGCCCCGGATCGGCGGGACGGCGTCGATCAACGGGATCAGCTGGGTGACGTCGTTGCGGTTGCCGCCGGTCAGGGTGACGGCGAGCGGGACACCGGTGGCGTCGGTGATCAGGTGGTGCTTGGAGCCGGGCTTGCTCCGGTCGACCGGACTCGGCCCCGTGTGGTCCCCCCTTTGAGGGCGCGCAGGTGGGTGGAGTCGACCAGCATGGCGGACAGGTCCAACAGCCCGGCAGCGCGCAGCTCGGCGAGCAGACGTTCGTGCAGCTGCTGCCACACCCCGGCCTCGTGCCACTCGGCCAACCGACGCCAACACGTCGCACCCGAGGCACCGAACAGGGCGGTGGGCAGCCGGTTCCACCCGATCCCGGTACGCACCACGTACAGGATGCCCTCCAACGCCGCCCGGTCGTCGGCACGCCTGCGACCCGGGTGACGGAAGCGCCTCGGACGCACCGGGATCAGCGGTTCCGGTCGAGCCCACAGCTCGTCGGTCAAGACCTCCTCACGCACGCCGCGATCTTGGAACGCCCGACGCCACAGGTAAAGGCGACACGCCAGCTCATTTTGAACTGATCACTAAGGCCCGCGACACCCTCGCGGCCGAGGCCTTCCACTACGCACAACCACTGGAGGACATCGCGGATCCGGAGGGACCTCAGACGAGGATGCGCTCGCTCGCGAAGACGGACCGGGACGTCGTCGAGTTCCTGTGGCGTCCACAGGTCAGGGCACGCCGAGTCGCCAAGGCCATGCTCGAGCACGTCCACGCCGCCCGCATGGGGAAGTTCTCGGCTGCGGCGGCGGAGATGATGCCCCCGGTCAACGACGCGGTCTTCCCTCGCCTGCCCGCCGACCGCGGCCACTTCCGCCTGCCCTACATGGCCCACATCCTCTGCGGACTGCGACATCGGCTACCCGACTACGTCCAAGACGTGCTCGATGGCCGCACTCCACCGCCCTGGGTGACCGCGCGTCGCCGGAATCGGTGTGGTGCGCGACCCCGGACCCGCCGACCTGGGGCAGGCTGCCGACCCCGGCAACACGAGCGAGGTCCGAACTCGGCAGCTCGCAGTGGCCGGCCCGGCCGCCCCGACCTGACCACGGGCGCACTGTGGTCAGGTTCGCAACGCGATACAGACGGCCCGGCCTACCAGGTCACGTCGGGGCGCGAGGTTAGCGTTGGGCATGACGATGCGTATGTCCGGCCCTGTGCCGGCTGACGAGATCAGGCGGCTGGCCACCCCCGAGCTTGCTCTGCGATTGCTGGCGAGCCTGGGCGCCGGCGACGTGAACGCGAACAACACCCTGCGGGGTGCGGAGCAGGCGTTCGAGCACAACCAGGAGCCGGACGTGACCGAGTTGCTGGGCTGGCTCTCGGATGCTTGGGCGTGGTTGGAGGCGCATGGGCTGATCGGGCCGAGTGCCCGCAACACGACTTCTGCGTGGCAGCGGCTGACTCGCGCCGGGCACGAGGCCAAGGCTGATGCCGCTGCCCTGACCCGGTTGTGGGCCGGTGACCGCCTGGCGGGCTCTCTGCATCCGATCCTGGAGGAGCGGGTGCGCCCCATCTTCAACCTGGGCGACTACGAGACCGCGTGTTTCGCCGCGATGAAGACAGTCGAGGTCGAGGTGCGCCGGCTGGCAGGTTTGGAGAACTCCGTCATCGGTGTGGACTTGATGCGCCAGGCGTTCAGGCCCGACGCGGGACCTCTAGCGGACGTTGACGCCCACAAGGGTGAGCAGGTGGCGATCATGGAGCTGTTCGCCGGAGCGATCGGAGCTTTCAAGAACCCTTCCAGCCACCGCACGGTGCACTTCGATGATGCGGTCGAGGCGGCCGAGGTAGTGCAGACCGCCGACCTGCTGCTGCGTCTACTGCAGCGAGCGGCCCGCCGCAATGAGGGGACTGGAACCTGATCGGAGTCAAGATAGGTGAGGGCGTCACACTCGGTGCGGCACCTTCGGGCTCGTGGCCTGCAGGAGAGAACCCCGCTTTTGATCGGGTTGCGCTACAGACGGTTAGCACATTGTTGCTCATTGTCGCATGGTGTCGCGTAGGGCGCTGTGAGGGTCGTGATAGGGCTTACTCTTGCCAGGTTTCGCTGGTACCGCGTTGAACTGGTTGGTTGATGCTGCCTCAGGCTGATTTTGCCAAGGTCCGCGGACACGGTCCGCTGGGTTCGCAGGCCGACGGGTTCGAGCGGGAACGTCGGCGACGGGTCCGGCGACGAGGCCGGGCGCGTTTGACCGCACCGCTGCTGGGACGCTCGCGCGGCGGCCTGACCGGCAAGGTCCACCTCGCCTGCGACCCGTGCTCCTGCCCGTTGGTCTTCGTGCTGACCGAGGGACAGGCTGCGGACAGTCCCCGGTTCGTTCCGGTTCTGGACGGGATGAGTGGCTGCGGGCCGGTCGGCCGTGCGCGCACCCGGCCCGACGCGGTGGCCGGGGACAAGGCCTACTCCAGTTGCGCCAGTCGCGCCCACCTGCGTCGATGTGGCATCAAGGGGGTCATCCCGGTGAAGGCCGACAGGTCGCCAACCGGAGGAAGAAGGGCCGCCGGGGCGGACGGCCCCATTTCCACGACACCGTGCTCTACACAGGACATAACACGGTCGAACGGTGCGTCAACGAGATCAAGGCATGGCGAGGGCTCGCCATCCGCTACGACAAGAAGCCGGAGAGCTACCTCGCCGGCCTGCACCTACGCGGGGCCGTGATCCGGATGCGCAGCCTCCGACCCACATCGTGATCACAACTCCAGACAGGCCCACTGCCCGGGTGGGTCCGCGCCGAACGGCGTGGACCCCCGGGTTCGGGACGACCGCGAAGCGCTCCGCGGCCCGATCAGCCGCCGGAGGTCACGTCACAGGGCCTTGTGTCGCCAGCTCCAGTGCGCGCAGCAGGGTGCCGAGCGCGTCCGGCGTGGCGCCGAGCGTCGCGAGGTCGAACGACGGGTACTTGCGGACCAGCTCCTCGTCGTCGGCCGGGAGGAGCGCGGCCAGGCCGGGGTGGTCGCGCAGCTCGGCGAGGACGCCGAGGGCCAGTGCCTCGTCCTGGTCCCAGATGGACCTGAGGTTGACGGTGAGCGCCGGGTTCCCGGGCGAGACGTACA
Source organism: Saccharothrix syringae (assembly GCF_009498035.1). Taxonomy (NCBI): domain Bacteria; kingdom Bacillati; phylum Actinomycetota; class Actinomycetes; order Pseudonocardiales; family Pseudonocardiaceae; genus Saccharothrix; species Saccharothrix syringae. The sequence goes on along the minus strand of NZ_CP034550.1, from coordinate 6,373,345 downwards.
GCGACACCAACGACCGCCGCTTGCCGCCGACCGGGTAGTAGACGCCTGCGGAGGGGGCGGCGCCGCTCCCTCCCTTGAGCTGTGCGCCGTGCTCGTCAGCGTGGGCGAGCAGGCGCAGGCCCGCGGCGCGGGTGTCGGGATCGGCGATCGCCTTGACGGCGTTGTCGATCTCCTGCCTGGTCCACGTGTGCTTGGCCTGGGAGGGGAGGGCCGGCGGCGGGCCGATGACGTGCGAGATCGCGACCGCCACCCGCTCCAGCCAGTCGATGGTCTCGGTGGCTTCGTGGGCCTGGATCGGCGTGCGCTTGCCGGTCGCGGGGTCGAGGTCGGCGGCGTGGGCGATGAGGTTGCGCCGGTTCATGATCAGGCTGACCCGTTCCCGCACCGACTGGTGCGACCACGCCACGCCGTCCTGGCTGAGGTGCCTGGCCACGCCGTCCCACAGCTGCGCGTCGCTGACGTGCGCGAACGCTTCCTTGATCTTCTCCGGGTTCTGGTACGACGTGTAGCCGAAGCGGGCCTTCAGATGGTCCCGGAACCTCTCCTCCAGCGAGCCGGAGTGGTGCAGCACGTCCTCCAGCAGGCCCATCGGCACCTCGATGCGCAGGAACCGGGCGGGCCGCTGCTCGGAGACCTGGAGCGCGAGCGCCACCGCGCGGTCGTACAACTCGCTGTGCACCCAGTGGTCCAGCGCCGAGACCGCCTGGACCCAGGCGGACCGGTACAGGTCGGCGACGTCGAACGCCCCGACCCGCAGCCGTTCGAGGTGCTGTCCGCCCCGGACCAGTCCGCGTGCGTACTCCATGTTGGCGCGTAATTCGCGCAGGGCCTTGGTCTCCACCACGTCATCGGGCACGGGCGTGGAGTATGCCGTGCCGCGCGTGTGTCGTGGGCCTGATCGAGTCAACTCGATCAGGTGATGCGAGTGGTGCCCGGAGCCGCGGCGTTGGCGGTTTGGGGTTGACCCGTTTTGACGGACAGGGTCGATGAGTGTGGTCAGGCTACCTGGTCTGCCGGGTGGTGTCGGGTTGCTTCGTAGGCGGCGGGGCTGAGGTAGCCGAGGCTGGAGTGCAGGCGGCGGGTGTTGAACCAGCCCTCGATGTATTCGAAGATCGCCTTGTGGGCCATGGTTCTGGTGGGCCAGGGCTGTCGGTCGAGCAGTTCGGTTTTGATGGTGGCGAAGAACGATTCGGCGACGGCGTTGTCCCAGCATTGGCCTTTGCAGCCGATCGACAATCGGACGCCCAGGTCGTCGGCGAGGGTGGCGAGCCGGGCGGAGGTGTATTGGCAGCCCCTGTCGGCGTGGAAGATCACTCCGGGTTCGGGGCGCCGCTGTCGGACGGCGTTGTCCAGGGCCCGGGCGACGAGGTCGGTGCGCAGGTGGTCGGCGGTGGCCCAGCCGACCACGCGGCGTGAGGCGATGTCGATGACGGTGGCCAGGTAGAGCCATCCTTCCCAGGTGTGGACGTAGGTGATGTCGCCGCACCACCGGGTGTCGACATCCTTTGCGGCGCAGGAGAAATCACGTCGGATCAGGTCCGTCGGGACGGTCGCGGCGGGGTCGGGGACGGTGGTGGTGCGCCACCGCCTCGGTGCACGTCCCGCACGTCCGGCCTGCCGTAGGAGCCGGGCGACGCGTTTGCAGGAATGCCGGTGCCCCTGGGTCCGCAACTCGCGTGCACCCTGGGCGCGCTGTAGGTGCCCTTGGACTCGTCGTGGATCGCGACGACCCGAGCGGCCAGGTCGGCGTCCTGTCGTGCGCGGGCGGTGGGCGCGGCGGTGCGGTGGGCGTAGTAGGCGGACCGGGAGACCTTCAGCAGCGTGCACGCCCGATGGACGTTGCCGCCGCCCGCTCGCTCCGCCTCGATGAACGGATAGACGTTCACCGGATCTCCTTGGCGAAGAAAGCCGTGGCGCGCTTGAGGATCTCCACGTCCTCGGTCAGACGGCGGTTCTCCCGCCGCAGCCTCGCGAGCTCCTCCCGCTCGTCGGTGGTCAACCCGTCGCTCCGGGTGCCGGCGTCGCGTTCGGCCTGCACGACCCACTGCCGCACTGCGGTCTCGGTCAGGTCGAAGTCCTTCGCGACCTGACCCACCGAGCGGTCACCCCGCGAGCACAGCTCCACGATCTCGGCCTTGAACTCCGGGGTGAACGACCGCCGGGGCCGCCGCTTCTTCCTGCCCATGGGCTCCATGATGGGACATCCCTCCGGGGACACGCGTCCCCTGATCTCAGATGTCCGTCAAAACGGGTCAAGCTCAGTTTGCCGGTCGAGCACGGCGAACGGGAGTCGCTGTGGGACGAAGTGCACGCCTGCGCCGGCACAGCCCGGACAGGTTGATCGGGCTTCTCCGTGTCACCGGGCAGGAAGAGCGGTCTGAGTGGCTGCGCATGTGTGGCATGGCATTCGACGGGGCTCGATCGCGTCCTTTGAGCTGTCGTGACCGCGTTCCTGCGCCCTGGACTTCGTGACGTTGGTGGTGCCGCAGACCCACACCGCCATCGAGCCATCGGTTCGACCCGAATTCCATCTGCAGAAGGACTCCGGTCGATCACAATGCCGGATATCGGACTGTGCTCACGAGCGCTCGCCCTGGCGCGCCCGACCTGATTGGTTCGCGACTCGACAGGAAACAGTGTGCGTCTGCGATAATCAATGCCGATCGGGAGGGTGGGTGGTCGCGCGACCACCGCTGTCGGCAGTTTCACCTTTCTCGCCTGATGAAATCTCCGATCTGACCGGAACCTTATGGCAGTGTGATTTATGTCGCATGGTCAGGTTCGGGTTTGGGCTTGATCTTCCGGTCAGTGAAAAATTGTGCGCGATACACCGTCGATCGGCCGTGAAACCGAGGGGGTGTGCCGCATGGGGGCCGGTTTTCGGCAGGTGAAAACTTGGCGAGCCGCAATCTGGTCGGGCTACCCTCGGCGGCGCACCTGGCGTCGATCTTTCTTCGGGGGGCATCGTGGGCGGCGACCCAAGGACTGCGACTCGGTCTCTCATCTCGCCTGGTACCGGTTTCTCCGGTATCGATGATGCCGTTGTCGACGCACTCAACTACCCGACGGTACTGCCTGGGCGACAGCGCCGCCAGATGCGCAAGGTCGACCTGGGTGACCTATATTCACGCATCAACAGTGCTGCGATCAGCTTCGGTGCATGCCTGGTCGACGATCGCGGGCGCATCGCGGGGCGCCATGTGCTCAGATCGTTGGACTGGTCCGCCGATACGGGTCTGGGCAGTTCGGTCGGGGCGAACTATGTGGTTCTGAAGCCGGTGCCGGACGGTCGTCTGGCAATCGACAGTCAATTTCGGATCCGACTGCCCGCAAGCCTGCTACACTATTGCGACTTGTCGAACGGAAGCCTGGCATTTCTGGTGGGCATACCGGAGCACAACATGCTCATCGTGCACCCGCCTGTCAATGTCGAAGAGATGGTACGCGAGTTCCACGAAGGACAACTCAAGCGCACGCTCGGCATCCAGGCGGGCGGGTCGAGCCGTGGGTGACGACGTCGCAATGGCGTTGATGCTTCTCGGAAAATTGGGTGTGTCGCCGGAACAGCTTATCGGGCGAGACGGTGTCCGGTCACCGCTTCCCACCTTCGCGGCATTTATTCCCAGGGTTGCCGGTGCGGTGCCGGAGGGGACGCGCAAACTTTATTCGACCTACTGGAACAAGATGTTGGCGGTGTGGGCGGACCGCAGGATCGACGAAATCGAGCCCACCGACGTCAATTGGCTGATCGAACACGCGAAGGCCACGGTGGTTCAGCGGCGTTCCGGTCGAGGAGGGCACAGCGCCGCCGAGCATGCGTTCGAGGCGTTGCGGTGCCTGTACCGGCATGCGGTCGGCAACCGGCTCATCGACCCATGGAGGGTGCCCACCGAGCACGTGAGAAAGCCCAAGCGCGTGAAGTCGAACCGTCGGGCCTTGGACGCCGGTCTCGTCGAGGAGATCGTGGAGGTCGCGTCGTTGACCGGAAACGATCCCAAACTTGATGCGTTGCTGCTGCGGTTCCACATTGAGACAGCGGCGCGGCGTGGCGGTGCGTTGGCGCTGCGGCTTCGGGATCTTGATCCGGTGCAGTGTCTTGTGCAGTTGCGGGAGAAGGGCAACGTCCATCGTTGGCAACCGGTGTCGCCGACGTTGATGTCGCACTTGCAGCGGCACGCGTACACACGCGGTGCCCGTGATCCGGGGAGCGCCGTGTTTCGCTACGTGGATGGACAGCCGTTGACCGACCGGCGGTACGACCACCTGTGGTCGCGTCTCGGCGAGCACATCGAGTCGGTTCGGACGCAGGGCATCACCATGCACTGGTTGCGGCACACCACGTTGACCTGGGTGGAGCGCAGCTTCGGCTATGCGGTGGCGCGGGCGTACGCGGGCCACGCGACGGCCTCGACGAACAGGTACGGGGTGACCGCCACGTACGTACGCGCGTCGGTCAACGAGGTGGCCGAGGCGCTGTCGGCATTGACGGGTGAACCGCATCCGCTCGCTGACGGGACAGACGCGTAGCCCAGGAGAGGGACTTCACCCAAGGCCGGGTAGGTCGTCGCGACGTGCGTTATAGCGGGAGAGACTGATCTTTTCGTTTCGGGGTGAGGTCATGGTGGGGTGGTGATGAGTCCGGTTTGTGCGATGAACCCGTTGAGCAGGTCGGGCCGGTATTGCAGGCGTTTGAGACGGGTGCGGACCGCTGCGGCCAGGCCGTCGATGGTGAACGGGGCGAGGTTGGCCAGGCTGCGTTTGAGGTGCGCCCACACGCCCTCGGCCGGGTTCAACTCGGGGGCGTAGGACGGTAACCGGAACACCGTCAACCAGGTCCGCTTGTCGATCAGTGCGCGCATGGCCGCGTCGACGTGGTGCACGTGGCTGTCCCACACCAGCACGATGTTCCCGCCGAGTTGCCGGTGGGCGGCGTCGAGCAGGGCGGCGAAGTCCGCTTCGCGGAAGCCCTTCTTCTCGCCCGTGCGGCCGCGGTGGACCATCATCCGGTAGATCAGGCGGATGCGGTGGCCGGGTTTGCGGCAGACCGGACCGGCCAGGGACAGGCGCGCCTTGCCCGCGGTGCGCACCCGCAACACCGGCGTCCGGCCACGCCGGGCCCAGGTGCGCGCCCGCGGTGGCCGCAGCAGCTGCCCGGACTCGTCGGCGAAACACAACCACGCGTCCCGGGCTTTCACTCTTTTCCCACTTCAGGCCAGGTCGTGCGTGTCCAGGTGGCCACCCGGTGCTCGTCGCGTTCGGCCGACCGGTGCGCGGGAAGCTGCGGGGTGAAGCCCATCTGTCGCAGGATGCGCCAGGTCTGGGCGGGGCTGAACCGGACGTGGAAGCGTCGGGCGATCACCAGCGCGACCCGGGCCAGGGTCCAGCCCCGCTCCTCGTCCCAGCCGTGCGCCGCCGGGCCCTTGTCCAGCTCGGCGGCCGGCCAGTCCCGCCACTGCGGCCGCATCCGCGACCGCCGCCCGCACAGCCCTTTCGAGCACAGCGCCTCCACCCCGCCGGCCCGCCAGCGGGCGTGCCAGGCATAGGCGGACTTGCGCGAGACCCGTAACAGCCTCGCGACCTGCGGCGGGCCGATGTCCTGGGCGAACAGCTCGGCGGCCTCGAACCGGACCTGCTCACGCCGGGCCCGCTGCTTCGCGGTCAGACCACCACCATCGGGATAGCGCATGCCACCGGCATACACCCGCAGGCAAGACCCACCATCACCCCGAAACGCAAAGATCAGTAGCCGATGCATGGACGACGAGGACCTCCTGCCGTACGGCGTATCGGCGCGGTTGCAGACGTTGACCGTTGTCTTCACGCTTGTCGCTGTCACCGATGTTCTGCTCGCAGTGTGGGCTGCGGTGCTGTGGCCTGTCATCCCGGCGGTTGGTTTCGGGGTGTTTGCCGTCGTCTTGGAAAATTGTGCCGGTGCAGCTCGTCGCTTGGGTGGCCCGCACCAGCGGTGCGGGCCACCCAAGGTCGGGCATGGCGGGCTCGGGCGGAGGTCGTGCGCGCCCGCTGAGTGCCGCGGTGCCTGTGAGGGCGTGTCAGCGTTGCAGGACGATCGTGCCCGCAGGGACCTCGGCCAGGGCGTGGCGTAGCTCCCCGGGGGTGGTGATGCAGTGCTGGCTGTCGAGCTGGCCCAGCGGTGAGTTCGGCGGCAGGCCGGGCACGCTGGTGGCGCCGAGCAGGCTGGTGCAGATGCGGTCGCCGGTGATGACCAAGGGAAGCCAGATACGGGCGAGCCAGCCGGTTCCCGTGGTGCGGGCCGTGACCGCGACGAACGTGCGTGCTTGACTCCCCGCGGGTGTGTGGGCGGTCGGTGGTGTGCCGCCGATCGCGATGCGGCCGAGCTGGGCGGACACTGTCACGCTGCCCGAGGCGTGGTCGATGTCGATTCGGTGGCCGGTCCGGGATAGGCGCAGCGTGTCGTTGAGGTGGATCCAGCCGGTGGGGGCGATGCCACCGTCGAGTGGGCGGGTGGGCAGTAGCACACGCACCCAGCCGGGATGGCGTTCGATGATCGGCACCCAGGTCCGGGTGAACACCTGCCGGACCGGTAGGCGCGCGAAGGGCTGCCCACCGGGTGCGTCGTACACCGCGGTGTCGGCGGTCGGGTGCAGTACGTCGGTGCCGGGGTCGCCGGCGGGGTTGGGATCGGCGGGGGAGTGCGGGAGGTCCTGGCCGACCACGGCAAGCGGCAGCCGATCGAGTTCATCCGGGTTGAGCGGCTGTGGAGGGATCGTGGCCGGGTCCGGTGCGGCGGTGCTCGTGGCAGGTGTGGAGGTGGTGGGGGCCGTGTCGACCAGTGCCGTCGCCGTCGCGGTGACCACGGTGTGCTCGGTCGACGACGAGGAGGGGAGGTCCTGGTGGCGCAGCAGCACGACCGGGACCGACAAGGCGACGACGGCGCCAGTCAGCCGAACGATCGGGTGGCGGGCGACGGCAGTCATCCGCCCTGGCGTGGCGGCTGACCGCGGCAGGGGCCCCGTGGTGTTTCCCGGTGTGTCGGCTGTGTCGATGGGGACGTCGATCGTGTCGACGGTGACGTCCCCGGACAGCGTGTGGATGTGGGCGGGTGGTTCGGTCACGGCGCAGCCGAGGTGATCTTGTCGGCGACGGTGCGGGCGATCGACCTCTGCCCCTTCGCCGAAGTCCTCGACCACCGCGGCGGCGGCCTGACACGGATCGCGGGTGGCCAGCGGCAGCGCGGGTTCGGCGCGGCCGGGGCCGTGTCGCGGCGGGTCGCGCCACAGTGGGGCGAGCTGGGTGACGTAGTCGCGGGCCATGTCGCAGACCGGCCGCACCGGGGCGTCGCGGTCGTCGGGGTTGACGTCGAGAACGATCGCGTAGGCGTCATCCAGAGGACGGGCCACTTCGCAGGAGGACAGTGGAGGGCCTTGCTCCTTGACGTAGACGTCGAGGCCGCCGATCTGCTCGGATGCCGCTTCGCGGCGCAACACGGTGTCGTACTCCTGCGCCACCCGCAGGTACAACGTCCAGCTGGAGTCGAACTCGCTCTTGTGGAGCCTGAGGGCGCAGGTGTCGAGGCCATCGTCGGAAGGCATCAGCTCGTCGCCCTTGCTGCCCTCCCCGGACGCCTGCTCGGCCGCCGCGGGGTCGTGCAGGCCGCAAGGCGTCGATGTCGCGGTAGCGAGCGTACGCCGCGGGCCGCAGGTCCTCCGGAATGGAGGACGCGATCCCCGCCTGTCCGGACGGGGGCGGCTTCGGCGTCGAGGTGGTGGTCGACTGATCGGATGGTGACCCGGTGCACGCCACCGCCGCGAGCGCCACAGCGCACAGCGGCAGGGCGGCCCGGAAGAAGCCGCGCAACATGGATGTCCTTACTGGTTGGGAAAAGCGCGACAGACGGTCAGCGCTTGAGGTGGTCGGTGGGATCCGCGCCCGGCACGCCGGGCATTGGCATCGGGTGTGGCCGCGGCCGGTTCCGGTCGGTGGTGTCCGGACCTGTGGGCCGGGCGGACCCGGTGAGCAGCTCCCGCTGGGAGGCAGGCGAGGAGGGATCGCGAAGCGGCCTGCCGGCGTCGGCGGGCGCGGGTGTCGTGCTGAACCGGCTGGTCCGGCGCAGCAGAACTGCGATGGTTGGTCCGAGCGCGCCGGCCAGTAGCAGCGATCCCAGGCCCACCGTCCCGTCGACGACGGCCGCGACCGGCCCCAGGGCGAGCCACCCCGCGAGCAGGCAGCCGGTGTCGGCGACGACGCGGATCACCGCCGGGCGCAGCCACGGGCGGCGACGGTGCAGCTCCAGCATCAGGCCGTCACGCGGCAGTGCGCCCATCTCGGCACCGAGGTACAGGGCGATGCCCAGCGCGAACACCACGCCGCCGACCGGCAGCAGCACCAACCGCCATGCCAGGACAGGTTCGGGCAGCAACGCCAACGTCGTATCGCACACGACCGCGGGCACCGTCGCGGCCACGATCGTTCCCACGCCGGGACGTATCCGCAGCGGCAGGTAGGTCAATAGCAGGACAGCCTGGACGGCGATGAACGCGCCGCCCATCGTCCACCCGGTGTGCCGGCTGATCGCGGCGTGGAGCACGTCCAGCGGCAGCAGGCCCAGCCGCGCGCGTACCAACAGCGCGATGCCCGCTCCCATGAGCACGGTTCCCGCGACCAGACGAACCAACCGGGCGCTGCGCGCGACGAGAACCCGATCGGCCGCAGTCATGCGTGCCCTCGCACGGTCGAGCCCCACCCGACGACCGCCGGATGCGGGTCGACCGCGCATCGAGCGGACCAACAACTCGGTTCGGGAGCCGTAGTACACATAGCCGTCCCCTTCGGATTTCATCGTATGAAACGTCGACAAGCGAGGGGGACGCCGGTCGTGCGCTCGACACGATAACCGACACCAAGCAGATTGGGAATTATTCCACTGGTCGAAACCCGGCTGCGGAGTCGGGCGCGACCATGCTTCCGCTCGGTGAAATCCATGCTTCCGTGTCGTGAAAAGTTTCATTAAAAGAAAGGTGTCGACCTGTCAGTGGTGAGCTGTAACCACAGGTAGAAGGCGTTTTTTGCTTGTTTTGCGTTTTTCTCGTGACGTGACGCGTGGGTCTGTGTCATCGTTTTGTCGGCAGCGGTGCTCGTTGTTGCCGGTGAATCCGAAGGGTGCTGACGTCATCTGTGTGATGCGTTCTCGTCACGGGACGCCTCCGCGGGGTGACCTGCATGTGCCCGGTAGATGGATCGCTCGTGGACTGCCAGGGGGACGGCTGTCGCACGAAGGGGATGGGCAATGCGGTCGAACGCTGCCTGCCGGTGGGTGGATGACAGGGGGAAAACCAGTGGAGACACGTCGAGCGCGGTGGCGGCACACCGTGGAAGGGCAGCTGCTGGTGCTACTCGGGCACCGGTCCGACCCGGTGCCGCAGGCGCTCACCGACCGCCTGATCGGAGACGGGACGCGGCAAACCCTGACTGCGGACGCCGCCGACGACCTGCTGCTGCTGGAGGCGGCGCTGCGACAGGAGTCGGCCGAGGCGGTGCAACGCCTCGACTCCGCGCAGCAACGCATCACCACGACACGGTCCGCACCGCAGCCTGATGGCGGCCTGCTGGAGCAGGCGGTGGCCGACCACACCCAGGCCGTGCGGGACCTGGAACACGCGCGGGCCCTGATCGAGGATCTCCGCGAGTTCGTGATCGGTCTCGACCCGCCAGCCGGCGCACTGCGGGCGGCGGCCGAGGGGTGGCGCCGCTCGCCGGACGTTCCCGCCCAGGTGGTCACCTTCGACGACGAGACCACGTTCCTCGCCCTCGACCCGCGGCGGGCCACGACCACCGGACTGGGCGTGTTCGCCCTGGACGGCGTCGAGGAGTGGGGCTGGGCCTGGCGTCGCGACGGCGACGACGACGACCTGTCCGCCGCCCTGCAACCGGATCGGTGCGGCCAGTGGGTCCTGGGCTACCTGCCCACCACCCGCGAGATCTACGCCGTCCTGCGCGGAGCCGGACTGCCGACGAGGATCTGGCTGCTCGGCCGGGACTTCGCGCCCGAGACCGCCCACGCCGTCCTCGACGACCTGGCACCGCGGATGGGACAACCGAACAGCCTCATCACGGCCGCGGGAACCATCCACTCGGCGTCGCTGTGGCGGTCCCGGGAGCCGACGGTCCCGCTGTCGGAGTCGATGTTCTGGGACGTGCACGCTCCGGTCGACGAAGGCGACCTGCGATGAGGCGTCCTCGGCGCACCTGTGCCGTGCTGGGAGTGTCGAGCGGCCTGGTGGTCGCGGTCGCCTGTGCGACCCGACAGGCGCAGGACAATGTCCTGCCAGGGTCCGTGCGGCCAGAGCACTCCGAGGCCCGGGTGACGACCTCGGTGGTGGTCCCGCCGCCGCAGGCTCGCGGATCGGTGGTCACCGTGGCCGGACGTGTCGAGTGGGCCGGTCGTCAGCCCGGGTGCGTGGTGCTGGAGCTGCCCAGCGGGCAGCGTTTCCAACTCACGGGCACAGCCGCCGATGACGGCGAGCGCCAGGCACGCGCCGGTACCCGCCCTGTAAGGCAGGACATCGAGGCCACCGGCCACATCCCGCCCATGGGCGCCACCTCCTGCGGCCCGGTACGCCCCTTCTGGGCACACAGCCTGACCTCAAGCCAACGCTAAACCTGTTTCACGGCAACAACTTCACCTCCGCCGGGTGCCGGTCTGCGCACCACGCGCCCCGCCCGGCGACAACCACAGACCACCGGCTCGTCACGCGGGTCGGAGTCTCACCGCCGGCTGGCAGGTGAGCACAGGACTGCCGGTCACTCCCGACCGGCGGGGTGTGCCGCGCCGCCGCCCAGGGCCCACATCCCCCCCTGGGGGCGCGGCGAGCGGCGCGGCACACCATCCCCATCGAAAGCAAAGGAAACCGATGACACGTACGTTCATCACGCGCCTGCTCGGCATCGTCGGCCTGGCGTTCGGGCTGACGATGGCCGTCACCACCGGAAGCGCCTCGGCGCAGATCGCCATGGGCGGCCCCTACGGACCCACCGGTGAGGTCGGCTCGCAGTCCCAGATCCAGACCCGACCCGGTGGCGTCTTCCAGGCGCCCTACTCGGCACCCGGTTCGCAGATCCAGAACAGCACCAACGCGAGTTCGCAGATCCAGTCCGGTCCGCAGGCTGGCGGGGTGAGCCCGCAGGATGTGTCCGCCGCGGCGTCGTGCGGCTTTTTCACCGACCCGAGCGACCACTACTACGCCAAGTACAACCACTGTGGCTGGGCGTCGAGCATCAAGATCAGGGTGAGCTTCTGGTACGGCTGGAGCACGCGCGACATCTGGGTGGGCCGCTACGTCACCAACCTCTCCACCCACTGGCAGCTCCAGGGCGCGGGAATGATCACCAACGCCTGGTGCATCCAGAACTGCTGATGCACCGCCTTGGTCTCGTTCGCTTAGAAGCGACAGGACGTGCGTGCACCGCCGTCGTCGGGGGCGTCCGGCGCACCACCTCCACTCCCTCCCATCCAACCGTCGACTTATCACCGAGGAGGTGATTAGCGTGCGTCACGACAGGACGAGCGAACCCGGGAACGCGGCCACATGCCGCATCCGGGGAATCGTTCTCGGCGGGCTCGCGCTGTCCGTCCTGACCGTGGCCACGTTCACTCTCACCGTCGCCGAGGACCGGGGACACGGCGAATCCGTCCCCGGCCCTTCGGCCGGCCGGTACACCGTGCGGGCCGTCGACGAGCCGGTCGGCGATGTGGCTTCACCGCAGCCCCGATCGGTATCCGAAGAGCAACTCGCCGAGCTACCGCAAGCCGATACGTTCACCGAAGTCATAGGCGCACCACTCGATTCGGCTCCCGAGCGGGTGCCGGACGGCACGGTGGCGCACCCCACACGCACCATCGCAGGGTACGAGTCACCGGGCGGCGAACCCGTCGTCACGGTGCCCAGCACGCAGCCACTGGGCATCGAACCGGCGCGCACCCGCGTCGACACCTGGCTGCCGGTGCTGGAGCGACGACCGGGCTGGATTCAGGTCGCCCTGCCGTCACGGCCCAACAACAGCGTGGCCTGGCTGCACCTGGGAACGGAGATCACGCTCGCCACGACGCCCTATGTGATCACCGTTGACCGGGATGCCTTCACGATGACGTTGCACCGACACAGCCACGAGATCGGTCGGTGGACGGTCGGAATCGGTGGCAGCAACTCGGTCACCCCCACAGGTCGCACGTTCGTGATCGCCGCAGTCCACAACCCCACCGCTACCTACACCCCGGTGCTGTTGGCCGTAGGTGCGCACTCCGAGACCTACACCACGTACGGGGGAGGGCCGGGCACCGTCGGCATCCACGGCTGGCCCGACCCGACCGTCTTCGGCACGGCCGACTCCGATGGCTGCATCCGGGTCCCTGCTGACGCGCTACACACCCTGACCACCGCCTACAGCGGAAGTCCGGTGCCCGCAGGCACACCCGTGATGATCCGCTAGCCGTTCGCCGGGCCGGGCCATAGTTCCCGAAGTTCCACACCGACAAGGAGAAACGATGTCCACCACGAAGTCCGTCCGTCTCGCCTTGGCCGGCATGACCACCGGTGCGCTCATCGCCGGCACCGCCACCCTGCTGACCACCGGCGCATCCGCCGAAGCGGCGGGCGTGAGCATCCCACCGACCACCACCACGACAACGAAACCGACGACAACCCTCCCTCCGCAACCCACGACCACCACACCCAAGCCGACCACGACCACGCCGACCACCACGACGCCCCGCCCGACGAGCATCCCGTCAACGTCCCCACCGTCGACGACAGCGCCGGACAGTCCGGCACCGAGCAGCCCGCCGAGCGGATCGACCACGACAAGCGTGGTCGTCGTGCCGGCACCGGCACCGGCACCGGCGATCGTCGTCGCCCGGCACCCGGTCACAGGGTGACCGCCCCTGAGCGCATGGCCCGCCCTCACTTCCCAGGAGGGCGGGCCATGCCCCTACCACCAACACCGATCCCCAGGCAGGAGTCCCACCGTGTCCCGCGCCGACACCGACACGCACGCCAACACCGGACCCACCGCGGCCAAGGCCGCGATCGTCACAGACGAGTTGCTTGCCCGCACCGACCTCCTCGCCCGTGCCCTGCGGGTCGCAGGCCGCTTCACCGACACACTGTCCTGGTGGGTCGGATACGGCCTGCGGCGTACGCAGCGGATCCCCGACCAGGTGCACGCCCTCAACCCTGATGAGGCACTGCTGCTCGACCTGCCCGTCGGACAGGAGGTCGTGCGTCGCGATGGGTTCATGATCCCGGCCCTCGGCCACGACAACGAACCGTTGGCCGCAGTCACCTCGCTGGTCCACCTGCGCAGGCTGGGGCTGAGTGCGGCACAACGCGCGATCCTGCACCACGGTGCCACCCCGGTCGGGGTTCTCGCGGGGGACGCCGTGCGTGCCTGCCACTTCGTCACGGTGCTGGACACCGAGCCCGAACCCGAGCAGCCCGCGCTGCGGGTGCGGGCGACGCTGGTCAGCGGAGGCAGGCCCGCCGTGCTCACCGAGGAGACCGTGTACTGGCGAGCACTACTGGCCCGCCCGCCGCGGTCCGGACCGCAGACCGTGCCGGTCTTCGCCGCGCGGACAGGATGGTGAGCACGGTGGCCACCAACCTCGACGCGATGCCTGCACACCCACACGCTGCGCATCCCGGTACTGCAGGCCGCACGGGCGCGCCGATCGATGCTGTGGGCGACACGCCGAAACGAGCAGGTCGTCCTGTGGATGGCGCGGTCGCGGCCAGTCGCCGGACGCCGCAGCGGAGCTGAGCACGATGCGCGTGGAACACCTTGTCGTGGCACCTCTGCTCGCGGTCGACCGCAGCGTCGAGGCGATGCTGGAGCGGTGCTCCGACCGCACCGTGCTGGAACGGTGCGGCGGGGGTTCACCGGACGCCGCCCGCCTCTACCTCCGCACGCTGCTCGAGCGGCACCGACACACCACCGTGGCCGGGTGGCGGGAGCACCAGCTCGTCGGCGTGGCCACGGCCGTGCACGAAGACAACGGCAGCGAGCTGGCGGTCCTGGTCGAGGACACCTGGCAACGCCGAGGGATTGCCACCGCACTCCTAACTCGGCTGCTGGCCGACACCGCAGGGCCGTTTCCTCTGCGCGCGCAGGTGACCGTCGCCAACACCGCGGCCCTGGCCCTTCTGCGTCGCGTCGCTCCGACGGCGCGGCTCGACACGCTCGATGCCGGCGTGATCGAGGTCGAGTTCAACCACGCCCCCCATGACCACATGAGGAGGACGTCGTGGCAACCGACCGAACCAGAGCCAGGTCCAAGCCTGAGCGCATGATCACCCAGAACGCCTACCTCCGGCCGCACGGGATCTTCACCTTCTCCATCCCGGCGCTGGCCAGCAGGTTCGACGACGGCACGCCCTACGTCACCTGCCCGGCGGCAGGGATCTGCGCGGCGGCGTGCTACGCCCGCACCGGAACCTTCAGCTTTTCACAAGTGCTGGCCAAGCACCGACGCAACCTACGGCGCATCCTCGACCCAGAGCACTGAGGCTGACCTGGCATCGGAGCAAGTCGATGACCGATGACAAGCGTGACCGGGTGCGGCCGGCGGCATCGGACCGTGATTCCTACCTGGAGCGCTGCCTGCGCGTGCTCGAAGCCGTTGCTCTGCAACCGGCGCCGTCGACGCTGGCCCGGATTAGCCAACGCAGCGATCTGCCGTTGAGCACGGTCCACCGTCTCGTGCAGGTCCTGGAGGGCAGCGGCGTCGTGCAACGGGTTGGCCGCCGCTACCGGATCGGCGGGCGACTCGTTGCCATCACCGCCCACGGCACCCTCGAACGGCGCGACCAAAACCGGTAGTCGACCTCACCAGTTGGCCTATCAACACGTGGTACCGACCCGCTTGCCTCGGTAGACGCGGGAATCGGGTCCATGAATCCTGTGCGCTCGATTTTCGGCACATGAAAGGTGGTAACCGCAGACGGTCGGTAAGTCGCCCACGCCCCCACGGCTCGACGACTTGCCGACCGTCCGCTTTCCGACGGTGCACGACCCCGATCGCGCACCACCACCATCATCATGGCACGTCACCGGGTGCGACGCACTGTTTCGGGTGCGCGGGGCAAACTTTTCGATCAATGGAATCCGGATTTCCCGATCTGCGGGAAAAACTCCTGGTCGGCGCGAGGGGGTGGTTATCGTGCTGGTATCACGCCGCGCGTCCGGGTTGTAGCGACGTCATGATGCGGCGTTCACAGGGGGCTTTATGTGTGCTTTCTTCGCGAGGCTGTCGGCCGTCCGGAGGCCGGGCCATGGTCGGTGATCTGCTGTGGCGGCTGATAGCGGGCAAGAACCACCGCGAGGCCCGCGCCCGCTGGCGTGCTCGCCGCGCCCGCACGGCCGGACACACCAGCGGCACCGTGCCCGCCGTCAACGACCGACGGGCAGGCGCGGTCACTGGCTGGCCGGCACCACCCGACGGCTCCCAGCCTCGACCGACGACGTGGACGCCCACAGCACCCGATCTCCCTGGAGCACCTGGCGCACTCACCGGTGGAGCACCGCTGTGGAGGCCACCCCACCCGGTGCCGCCACCGCACGGTCCGGTGCCTCCGGCCGGTGCCGCGCCGCCGCGGCGGCCCTCGTCGCGAGAGTCCGCTTTCGACGTGGTCGACGGTGTCCGTGAACCGTGGTGGACGCGGGCGCGTCGCCTGGTCGTGTTGGGCGCGATCACCGTGTTCACGGTCCTGGGCGCGGTCGACGTGACCGTCACGATGGTCGGTGCCCTGCGCCCGTCGACGTCGACACCTGCGTCGGAGATCGCCGACGAGGTGCTCGACGGGGTCGCCGAGGGCGTGGCGGTGGACTACCTGTCCTGGGACGCCCGGGAGCGAGAGCGACGCGAGCAGGCGCTGCGGCGGTGGGCGTTGCCCGACCGTGAGGTCGACGGCTGGGACGGGCAGGGCCGCCAATCCGCAGACAGCGCCGCCGTGCTCGCTCGTGCACGGCGGGGCGTCGACCAGGCCGTGGTGACCGTGCGGGTGCGGGTCGTGCCCTACGCCCCGGACGAGCAGGCTGGAGCACAGAATCCGTCATCGACGCAACCGCCCGCCGAGGAACCCGACGCCTCGCCACCCGTCACCGAATCCGGCGTCCCGGCCGCGCAACCCGCACCCACGGACCCTCCGGGCTGGCAGGCGCACCCGGCGCGCTGGCTGGTCCTCGCGGTCCCTCTCGCGCGGCACGACGGTCGCGTGCTGTTGACCGCGCCTCCCGCGCTGGTCGGCGACCCCGGCACCACAGCTGGCGAACCCGTGCCCGTGGTGGAGACGGTGAATGACGACCGGTTCACCCGCGAGACCCGGCAGGCCGTGCAGAACTTCTTCGAGGCGCTGGCCACCGGCGAGCTGGACTTCGTGCGCGCCCCGCGTGCCCGGGTCAGCTCCCTTGAGAGTGCGGTCGCGCTGGTGGAGGTGCGGCAGTGGCGCGGCATGCAGGCGCAGCCGGGCGCGCCACCGCAGCAACGTGCGGGCGTGGCGAGCGTGGTGTGGCGAGTGGCCGAGAACGCCGGGCAGCTGACCTGCACCTACCGCCTGGACCTGCACCGCCAGGACGACCGCTGGCTGTTGGCCGGCATCGACATCGACACCGGGAAAGCACCGTGATGACCACCGCGACGACCATCGTGACCGCCCTGGGGCTGGCGCAGACCCAACCTTTGCAGCAGATCAACCTCGACGGCATCAAGGACGCGATCTTCGCACTGCTGGGCGTGCTGCTGATGATCGTGCTCGGGGTGCGGGCCTTCTGGTCCTACATGGAGGACAAGCCCGGCAAGATGGTCGCACAGATCCTGGGCGCCATGGCGTGCGGGATGTTCGTGTTCTTCCCGGACACCGCCGAGAACATCCTCAAGGGCGTCATCCAGTCAATCGTGGGCGGCACCGTATGAGGCTGCCCACCGACACCGTCCACCTGAAACTCCAAACCCGCCAGTACGAACTGTTCGGTCGCTCCCTGGGGCGCGGTGTGGAACGGCGTGTCCTGCTGATCGGGGCCGCCAGTGCCGCGCTGTGGTGGGCGGTGCTGTTGCTGCTGGGCATGCCGATCCTGCATCGCCTGTCGCCGCTGGTGTTCCTGGTGCCGCCGGTGGTGTTCGTGCTCTACGGCACCCGGCGCGACGACACCGGCCGGATGATGCTCGCGGCCTGGCGCGACCGGCTGCTGTTCCACGCGCCGGTACGACGGCGGTCGATCGGCAACCCGCTGCTGCACCTGGACGGACACCGGACGCGTCCGATCAGCCTGCTGGTCACCACACGCCTTGTTACCGCTGTCTCCATGTCTGATCGGGAAGGTGGTGCGTCGTGACGCGCAAGGGACGGCCATCGCGCCGGATTACCGATCCGCCCGCCGCTCCGTTGCTCATCCAGGACGGTATCGAGGTCACCGATGATGCGGTGTGGACGTGGGCGCAGATCCCGGACGGCTCCACCGAGCTGATGGAGGACGGCGAACTGGAGGCCGCGACCTGGGCCACCGCTGCCGCGATGCACACGCTGCTGCCGGTCGACGCCGAGTACCACGTGAAAATCATGTGGGCGCGGTACTCGCCCGAGGACTACCGCGACAGCTGGACCTCGATGCCCGGGGTGCGTGCCCCGGGCGCGGACTACTACATCGAGCTGGGCGCGCACCGCATCGCACGCAACAGCGAGGGCGGCCATTTCCGTCGCCGGGTCGTGCTGCTCGGCGTCCGTTGGCCCACCCGCGATACCAGCTCGCCGTGGGAACGCCGCCGCCAGGCCATCGCCGCCCAGCTGCGCTCCCGCGCGGCGATGCTGCGCGACGCCCACGGCCGCGTCGACGAACTGGCACCGGCCGTGCGGCGCTGGTTCAGCCAGGTACGGGACAGCCCCCTTCGGGGCGTTCCGGCTCCTGCCGCGACGATCGCGTGGGCCTACGCCCGCGAGCTGCGCCGCACCGCCGACCTCGCCCCGGTTGGACAGGACGAGTTGTCCGGCGCGCAGCTGGTGTCGCTCATGCACGGCGACGTCACACCCAGTCCTGACGGCCGCTACGTCACCACCCGGGACGCGAGCACCGGTGCCACCCGGCACGTGGCGGTGCTGGTGCCGGCCGTTAACGGGTTCCCGGCCGACGAGCTGGAGATCCCCGGTGGGGAGTGGCTGGCGCTGCTGACCGAGCTGATCGACGTGGAGGCGTCAGTGCGCGGGGTCAACCACGGCCGTACCGGCTCGCTGGCGCTGTTGCGCGCCGGCCGCAAATGGACCCGCTCGCAGAGCCTGGAAGCAGGCGAGGCGGGCACCGTCCCGCCGGAGGAGATCGACGAGGCCGAGCTCGCGCTCGCCGAACGCGACCGGGAGGTGCGGCGGCGCGTTGACGTGCTGGTGACCTCGCACCCGCGGTGGGTGGTGCACGCCGGAACCGTGGAGGAGTTGACCGACCGCGTGGAGGCGCTGCGTCGCCGCTACACCGGCATCGTCGCGCTGGAGCTGGCACCGAACATCCAGGACCTGCTGTGGAAGGAGCTGCTGCCGGGCGACTGGGTGCGCGTGCCGGAGTTCGGCCAGGTGCAGCCGATGCGCACCCTGGCCGGGTCGTGGTTCCATGGCGGCTCGGCGGTCGGGGACACCAGCGGTCCTTACATCGGCGGCAACCTCGGTGCGACGCCGGGACCGGTGCGGCTGCACCTGGTCTCCCGCACCGCTGACGACCGGCGAATGCCGACCACCATGTCGTTCACCGGCCGCTCCGGTTCGGGCAAGAGCACCGCGGTGATGTTGACGGTGCTCGCCGCGCTGGCCGAGGGCGCCTGGTGCCTGCTGGCCGACCCCAAGGGCGACCTGGCCGGCATCGTCGAGGTCGCCGACCGCATCCTCGGTGTCCCGGTGCAGGTCGTCGATGTCACCGCCCCGGAAGCCGCTGGGTCGATGGACCCGATGCGGTGGGCGCCCACAGCCGACGAGGCCCGTGCCCTGACCCTGGACGCCCTGCTGGGTGTGCTCAGCGGCGAGGACCGGCGCGGCACCGAGGCGGTGCTGGAAGCCGCGATCGACCGGGTCCTGGCCCGGCCCCGGAAGATGTGGTCGGCCACCGCCGTGATCGGCGACCTCGTCGCCACCTCCGGCGACAGCCCCGCCGCGCAGGCAGCACGGACACTGGGCGAGACGCTGTCGGTGCGCTCCCGGCAGTCCGACGTGCGCGCCGTACTGGGCGCACCGACCGCTGACGCCGCGCCCATGCTGTCCGGTCGCGGTCTGGTCTACCTGCGCTTGGACGGCCTGGGCTTGCCCCAGCCCGGCAGCGTGGCGGAGCAGTGGACGGTTCCCCAGCGCTGCGCGATGACCACCTTCCGGGTCTCCACCGCCTACGCGCTGATGCAGTCGCGCCACGTGCGGGAGCTGATCAAGCTGGTCGCGCTGACCGAGCTGCACCGCATCACCGCCTACCCGGAAGGCCGCGCGCTGGTGCAGTGGCTGGCCCGCACCGGCCGCGCGCTCAAGACCTACCTGCTGCTGGACTCCCAGTCCGCGGTCGAGCTGGCCGCCATCGAGGGCCTGGTCGAGCAGCTGGTCATGAGCGCGGCGTTCGAGGCGCTGGGGCGAGAAGAGCAGCAGGCCCAGGCGGTGCTGCTGCACCGGCCCGACGCGGGCCCGCGCCTGCGGCAGGCCCAGGGCATGTTGGGGCCGGGCGAGTGCGTGATGCGCGACCGGCACAACCGGCTCGGCCTGGTGGCCTTCGACCGGCTCACCGAATGGATCGCCGACACCCTGTCCACCGACGCCGCCGAGGACTCCGCCGACCTCTACGCCTACGACACCGAACCGGTCGATGCCGCCCCTCGCGACCACTCCGAGGACGGGACAGCAGCCGACACCACGACGCCGGATGAACCGCGTGCCCGGGACGTGGTTGATGTCCGGCAACGGACCGACCGGCAGGAGGAGGTCCGGTGATCGCCGTCGCGTCCGCCGCACCGGCGATCACGCGGCGTCGCGCGGGCTGGTTCGCACTGGCAGTGTCCCTGGCCGCCTCGGTCAGCCTCGTCGTGATCGCCGTCGCGTGGCCGGAGGCGCCACCTTCGGCTGGCGCGGTGCCGCTGAACGTCGCCGATCCGGAGTCGGTGGCGCTGGCCTTCACCCAACGACACCAGGCGCACGATCCGGGCGCCTGCTCGCTGGCAACACCACGGTGGCGGGCACAGCTCGGCCGCCGAATGAACTGCCTGCCCATCGAGCAGAGGCCACGACCGGAGGTGCAGGTGCTCAGCGCGAGCAGGGAAGCCGAGTCCGCGGTGGTGGTGATCGCAGTCCGTTCACATGACCAGACGCCATGCCAGGTCACGGTCACCCTGGCCCTGGTCGAGGACCGATGGCTGGTCGACTCGACAACGCCCACGCCGGTGGAGGCGCGATGAGCAGCGACGTCGTGCCCGCTCGCCTCGTCGACTTCATACGCGGCACGGGCTGGCGCGTGTTGCTCCTGGTCATGGCGGTGCGTGAGCGTGCGCCGCGTCCGCTGCGGTGGCTGTGGGACCGGCCGGAGCGCATGATGACCCTGGCCTGGCTGGTGGGGCTGCTCGTCGCCGGGCACGCGCGCGGCGCGGTGGCCGACGACGTGATCACCGGCCCGGATCTGGCCGGTGGCGGCCAGAAAACCTTGTTCGAGACGTACGCGTTCTCCGACTACGGCATCACCGTCAAACCCGACGACTCGGCATCGGGCTGGCTCGATGTCGCGCTGCCGGTGTATCAGATCATGGGCGTGATCACGCTGCTGCTGATGTGGCTCGTGCTCGGAGTGCTGGAAGGCGCGCTGACCCTGCTGGAGTGGCTGCTCAACCTCACCGTCTACGCGGAGTCCAGTAACAAGATCGACCAAGCGGTGAACTCGGTCGCCTACCACGTGTTCTGGCCGCTGATCACTGCCACCGTCGCGATCGGCGCGGTCATGACCTACGCCCGCTGGCGCGGCGAAGGCCGAGGCTTCGCCACCGACCTGGGCTGGGTCATCGCCACCGCCGCCACCGCGATGCTGTTCGCCTCCGGCCCGTCCACCGTGATGACCACCGTCGACGGCGCACGGCAGCAGATCGCCGACGGCGTCATCGCCGGATCCACCCAGTTCGTGGCCGCCTCGAACAACCCGACGGGCTTCCCGACCCCGTCGATCGCCGACGGCAGCCCGCACGCGGGCACCCGCCGGCTCGTCGACAGCATGTGGTCCAACTTCGGCGCCACCCCCTGGTGCCTGGCGCACTTCAACTCCCTGGAGGTGTGCGGCAAAGCCGGTCACCACGCGCTCGCAGGCGACGACACGTGGAAGCGGTGGATGGAAATCCTCGACGACCAGGGCGCGGTGGAGGAGTTCGGGCCCTACGGCGACTACATCCGCGGGCAGGACCCGGCCCGGCTGGGCATCGTGCTGCTGCTCACCCTGCTGGTGCTCCCCCTGGCGCTGCTGCTGATCCGCCTGGTCATCGCCGGACTCAAAGCCTCGGTCGGCCTCTTGCTCGCCCTGGTTGCCGGGCTTGTGTTCCTCACACTGTGGCCGATACCCGGCTGGCCTCGAGCGACCGGAACCCGCTACCTTGTCTACACCGTCGGCCGCAGCCTCCAGGCGCTGACCATCACCACCACGGTGTCCGGTGTGACCGTCACCTCCACCATCATCGTCACCCTCGTCGGCCAGCACGGCTTCTTCATCGTCACCGTGCTCAACATCGCCCTGATGACCTCGGCGGTGCAGATGCAGTCCTGGGTGGACTCGCTCACCGGCGGCGAAGGCGCGCGGACGATGGGCGTCGGCTCGGCGCTGATCGCCCGGTCGGTGGCGCGCACGACGGTCAAGGCGGTCGGCGGCGTCGCCCGCGTCGCCGCCGCCACGGCACGCGTCGCCGGCGCAGCGGCGGTCGGCGGGGTCGGCTTGGCCGCCGCCGCGACCCGTGCGGCCGGCAATCAGCTCAAGTCCCAGGCAGGCAAGGCGGCGGACATCGACCGCGGTCCGGTGGAGGCGACCGCCACCCGCATCACGCCCTCCACCGCGGTGCAGCCCTACGCCCAGGGCCCGGGAGGACGACGAGCACGCCCGCACGGAACCGGCCCGTCAACCGCGATCACCTCCGGCCCCGGTCTGGCGGTGCGGCCGAAGCCGACTCCGCGTCCCGACCCGGAAGCACGAGCGGGCACGACGTTCGACGCCGAACGAGCCACCGCGGTCGGCCCGCGTCGATGGGTCGCACCACCCGGCGGCACCGGCACGGAGCAGGCCACCGGTGACGTGCGCCGGGTGTGGGTCGTCCCGCCCGGCGGACGCGGACTCGCACCGCCGGACAAGACCCCGCCGCCCCCTGCCCGCAGTCGTCGTGGTGTTCACCAGATCACCACCGGACGCCCACGACCACCTCGACAGGTGAAGCAGAGCGGTGCGGATCCGGCCCGGCCACCACGACCGCGTCGAGCACCTGGGCGCCGACGCGACGACACCGCCTCCGGCTGACCAGCGAGAGGAGACCAGCATCGATGGCGCATCCCGACCCGGCACGCCACAACTTCGAGCCGCCCGACACCACGCCGTCCATCCCCGCCGCCGATCCACTCGATGGCGACACCGATCGTCCGGCGCAGGTCGCACGACAGGTGCGCCGCGCGCTCTGGGGAAGTGACCTGCTCGGTCCCCGGCCCGGATGGTGGCCGTGGGGCTCCGGTGCCCGCGCCCGAGCACAGCGACGGCGTGAGCTGCGTAAGCTCGGCGCGCAGCGACGCGCCGAGCTGCACCACCGGTTCACCCACGGCCTCGACCACGGTGGTGACGCCGTTCGCGCGCCGTGGCGGCCCGTGCCCACCAGCAGGAACATCGCGGCCATCGCCGCCGTGGCCGCCGTGATCGCCGCAGTGGTGGGCGTGGCCTGGTCGATGGGCGACGAGCCGGGGGCAGCCCCCGAGGTGCCGGGGGAACAGCGCGGCGAACCGGCGCCCACCGAGGTCGCGTCCACCACCTCGACAGCACCGGCGAACACTCCCTCCGGGAGCACTTCGTCCTCCACGTGGTCATTGCCGGACCAACCGCCCATTCCGGCTGCGGGCGTCGCACCCACACAAGCCCAACCCCGCACCGCGACGGACCCTGCGACGGTCAACGTCGTCACCGCTCCAGCAGGTCCACCGGCACGCCAGGAACTGGCCGGTCCGCAGGACGCGGCGGTGGCGTGGCTGTCCCGGTGGTGCCCGTTCACGACCACCGAGGAGCGGTTCGGCGACGCCGAACGGCGAGCCCGGCCGGCGATGACCGACGCCGCCTGGTCGTTGTTCGACCCCACGGGCGACGAGCGCGCCACGCGCAGCTGGCATCAGGCCACCGCCGCCGGAGAGACCGGCAGGTGCTCCGCGGCCGTCGCCCAGCTCGTGCCCAGCGCCCCCCGTACCGCGGAGCGGGTCGTGGTGCGGGTCACCGCCGACCGGGTGGTCACCACCGCCACAGGTGCCCGCTATGTCGAGTCTGTCTCCTCGACCCGCGTCGTGCTGCGCCAGGCCGACGGCGCATGGCTGGTCGACCTGGCCGCTGTCGGTGGTTGAGGGCGATGGTCAAGGGCCTCCTCGGCGGCGCAGCCGCCCTGTTCAGCCTGCTTCTCCTGGTCGCCCTGCTCAGCGCCGGCGCGCAGGACGCGGAAGCGACCCCGCCCCGTGGCGGCTGCACCGTCACCACCCCACCTGCCGGTCAGACGGACGGGCAGACAACAGCATCGGGTGACCAGGTGGAAGCCACGCTGAACGCCGACCAGATGGCCGTCGCGCGCACCATCGTCGCCGTCGGCAAGGGCCTGGGCGTAACACGGCGCGGTACCGCGATCGCCCTGGCCACGGCGATGCAGGAGTCGACGCTGGACCCGAACGCGGTCTCCGGGCGCAGCCTCGGGCTGTTCCAACAGCAGGGCGAGCTGTACGCAGGCGTCAACCGAACCGATCCGGCCGACACCGCTAGGGCGTTCTACGAGCAACTGCTCAAGCGGGTTCCGAACTACGACGACCCGGCGGTGGCGCTGGCCGACGGCGCGCAGACCGTGCAGGCATCCGGTGCCGGGGCCTCCTGGTACGCCCGATGGCACGGGTGGGCCACCGCGCTGGCCGCCCAGCTCTACGACGGCACCCCCGCCCAAGGTGGTACCGGCGGCATCGTCTGCGCGCCCGGTGGCGGCTCGGGACCGATTCGCATCATGGTCAGCGGCACCACCATCACTCTGCCCGCCGAAGCCGGGATCCTCGGCACGCTCACCATGCCCAACGAACGAGTCACCACCGTGGTGGCCTCGGCGCTGAGCTACCTGGGCACCCGCTACTCCTGGGGCGGCGGCAACGCCGCCGGCCCCACCGTGGGCATCCGCGACGGCGGCGTCGCCGACGCCCACGGCGACTTCGAGAACGTCGGCTTCGACTGCTCCGGCCTGATGGTCTACGCCTTCGCCCAGATCGGCGTCACGCTGCCGCGGGTCTCCCAGGACCAGCAGCAGTTCGGCCGCTCGCTGCCCTGGGAGCAGGCCCAGCCCGGGGACATGCTGTTCTGGGGACGCCCGGCCACCCACGTGGCGCTCTACCTGGGCACCCTCAACGGCGTCCACTACATGGTCGAAGCACCCCAGAGCGGAGACGTCGTCAAGGTCAGCCTCGTGCGTACCCGCGTCGCGGGGTTCGATTCGTCGGTGGTGCGCGCATGGTGATCGCCGGAAGGCACCGCACGACGCTGGAGCAACGTCGACGCCGCGCGGCGGGGTTGCTGCTCGCCCTGGCCGGCGCGATCGCGGCCGTGTGGCTGGCCGCAGGGCTGCTCGCCGTGGTCGACGGGCAGGGATGGCACCCACCCCGGCTCCATCTGCACTCGCCGACCGGCGGTGACAGCGGACTGCTGGACCTGCCGACCTACCAGCCGCCGTCCCCGACTGCCACCTCCGACCCGGCCGCGCCCTCGACGACGACCAACGTTGGGCTTCCGGGACCGGACGAGAACGGATCCCGGTGGCAGGTGACCGTCCAGTGGCCGGTGCGCCCGCTGTGGGCGTTCACAGCCGGCCTGCCGCTGTGGGCGGCGTGGCTGGCGTTCGTGGTCGCACCTGTAGCCGGATACCGACGCGAAGGGCTGGCGAGCACCCACGAGGTGCGGCGCACGCTCGGCCGTCGACAGGCACGCCGCAAAGGGCGTGTCACCTGGCCACGAAGCCGATGGTGGACCCGCCTGACCATGCCCACCGCCGCGTTCGGCTACCGCCTGGGACGACCGTTGCGCCCGTGGGCGCCGTGGGTGCCGCTGTGGGCGCACTTCGAGCACAACATCCGCATCCTCGGCCGCACCGGCTGGGGCAAAACCCTGCGCCTGCTCATCCCCATCATCCGCGACCTGCCCGGCCCGGCCATGGTCCTCAGCATCGAACCCGCCGTGTTCACCCACACCGTCCTGGCCCGCCGCCACCGCCCCGCACGCCCGATGCGGGCGCCGCTACGGTGGCTGCCCGGCCATCGCCGGACGCGTGAATACCCGATCGCCGCGGTGGACTTCTCCGACCCGACCAACCGGTTCACCGCAGGCTTCCCCCAGGTGCGCTGGAACCCGATCAACGGGTGCGCCGACTTCGCCGTGGCCACCCGCCGCGCCTATGCCCTGGTCGCCGGCTCCGACACCGCGAGTACCCAGCGGCGCACCAGTGACGACGACGTCTTCTTCCGCAACTCCGCCAGCGAGGTCCTGGCTGCCTGGCTGTACGCGGCGGCGCTGGGCGGCTACGGCCTGGACGAGATCACCCAGTGGCTGTCCGACACCCAGCACACCACCCCACGCCGCGTGCTCGCCGAGCACCCGCACACCGACCGCACCGCCCTGCTCGCGCTGACCACCCACCTGAGCACCCGCGCCGACCGCACCACCTCCGGCGTCGAGCGCTACCTCGCGCTCACCATCAACGCCCTCGTCAGCCGCGAAGGCCGCGCGTTCTGCGACGTCGACCCGGACCAGTCGTTCGACATGACAGGCTTCGTCCGCGAGGGCGGCACCGTCTACGTGCTGGCCGACCCCGACCGCGTACACCGGATCAGGCCCTTGCTGTCGCTGTTCACCGCGGAGATGTTCATCGCCGCCCGCACCGCGGCACTCGCCCATCCCGGAGGCAGACTGCCCGTTCCGTTCGTCGCGGTGCTGGACGAGCTGCGCCACAGCGTCGTGGTGCCCACCCTGCCCTACATCGGCAACACCATGCGCAAACACGGCGTGCACTTCATCTACTCTGTGCAGAGCAGCAGCCAGGAGGACGAACTCTACGGAGCCCAAGCCGACAGCCTGCGCGCCTCGGCCAGCGTCACGATCGTCGGCGGACTGGACATGACCGTCGCCCCGGAACTGGCAACCCGGGCAGGCAACGCGGCGCTCGTCGAACGAGCCCGCGAACGGGGCGGCGACCAGGTCAGCCGGGTCGACAGCCTGCCGGTGTCGGAACAACAGCGCTTGGCCGACGGCCGCGCGGTGATCGCCCCACGCGGGGCAGGATTGTTCGTAGCCTCCACACCCACGATCTACCAACGCCGCGCACTGCGCCACCGCATCCGCCGCGAGGTCGCCGCAGTCGACGCGATCGTCCAAGAAGCCAACAGTCGCGAACACAGCCGCCGCCGCGGAGCCGCCGCCGCGGTTGCCGTGCAAGCCACCTTCACCCCTCCCGGAGACGTCCAACCGTGACCGACCAGCCGATCGATTCCGCCTCGACGGCCACCGAACCGTCCGCCGAACACGACGTGGTGATGCTGCTGGCGCTCCTGGATGCCGAACCCGCTGCGATTCGACGCACACCGTGGACGTGGGCCGCGCTGTCGAAGCAGGAGATCGCAGCGCTGCGACGGACCGTGCGACGGTGGGTGAACGACTACAACGTTGTCCACGCCGTAACCAGCCGCGAAGTCATTCCCGACTGCTGGGAACTGCACCCCGGCCTCGCACACGACCTCGCGGTCATGGTGTGGGTCTACTACGACACCCACCACGACCCCAGATCCACACCGCTGATGGCAGGCGACTACCACCTCCGCTACCTGCCTGCGTTCCGCGCACGGCTGGATCACCTGCTGGGCGGCGATCCCGCCAGTTGCCGTGCGGGCGAGCACCCCGCGTCCTGGCGCACCAGCCCTGGTGACGTACTTCGTCCAGCTGACCGGCTCCAGGCCGCGGACCCTGGCGAGCCGAGCGAGGCGTTGAGCTTTGCGTTCGGCTTCACCGGGGGAAGTGCGATGTCGAGCATGAGGTTCGGTGTCCCGACCGGTCATTGACCCGACGGCTGAAAGCCGTACTTGCGGAACAGGTCGAGTTCGTCCCGCCTGCCTTGCACGGTCAGCAGCTTGTCGAACCGCTCGACCGCGTACTGGTTGCCGGCCATGACCTCGGCCGAGAGCTCGTCTCGGTCACCGAGAACAAGCAGTAGCTCTGCCAGCAGGTAAGCGTCGTGTCGGTCGCCTGCGTCTGGGCCATCACGTAGTTGATCTAGGTCGAGGAAGCTGGTCAAAACTGCCGAGACGAGTCCATCGGGTCGTCCGCCCCTGGGGCGTTCAGTGCGATGTGGAGTCGCAGGAGTGCCACAGCCGTTGCAAGGCGATCGCGCTCGTCAAAGTGGTCGACCAGGCATCGCAGGGCCTCGCGTCCGTGAGCGCGTACGCAGGACTGAAAGCCGGCGGAGTGCGTCGGGGAGGTCAGGACCGATACGGTTGGCTACGCGCTGTGATGTCGACAGCCTCTGCGCGTACGACCAACTCTGCGTACCTGGCGTCGCTGACAAGCGCTTCAGCGAAAGCCGAGCAGAACGCCGCGCAGCAACAACAACTCGAACAGGTTTACGCCGAGTTGTACCGCCTGCAGACAGCGTCGCGGCAGTCGGGATGAGCCTGCCTGTCGACCTGCCCAACCGATGACAAAACGGTGGCCGGGCCCCTATAAGGACCCGACCACCGCCTTGGCGCGCTCTGGCCGCATCGTGGCGTCCTTTCATCGGACGCCCGGCAGAGCCGAGTGCGTCGAAGATCCACCACCCCGAACTCTTGGCCGGAGGCTGGGCAGAGGATCTTCCTGTTCCCAGGACCATGGTCCTGGTGACCCGAGTGTTCGCCCGGTTCGGCCACCACGGACGGACGGGCCCCGCAAAGCATTAAATCGCGAACCTGTGTTTATTCACACATTCGAGTGCCGCTGTCTTGACTTTATGGCAGAGCATCTGGTCAGGCATCCTGATCTGACGCTCGGCAGACCGCCGAGTGCGTCAGGGACCCGCCGCTCCGAACTTTTTGGCCGGAGGCTGGGCGGCGGGGCCCTCTGTTCGGAAGGTTCACCGTTGTCCACCAATGACACGGGGTTGAACGACCCCACACAGGCGTCCCCGCGCTCCCGCGCGACCGACGATCACAAGCGGTCGGGCGCAAGGAAGGCCCGCACGTCAAGTCTCGGCGCCCGATGGCTCATCACCGAAGGCTTCGACCCACTGCGAGAATTCACCCGCAGCGGCGCCTTGCTCGCCGTCATCGGGTTCGCCATGCTGTCCAAGTGGAGCCCGCAGGACGTCCACGCGCTCGTCGCCCTCGTCCTTCCAGCTCTCTACTTGACCGGTAGTGGTCAGAAGGGCACTGCCTGAGATGACCGCATTGACCGAAGATGCCCGCGGTTTCAACCTCAAGCCTGGCCACGAGGTGGGCGAGGATGAAGTGTGCCTCTGGCGCACCGCAGTCCGCGTGATCACGTTCCGCCTGCGTGACAAGGTCCCCTTCATCGACCTTCACGACGTGATTCAAGACGCCGTGACCAAGTTCTTCACACGGCTGACCCCTGAGGAGCGGAAGCGGATCACTCACCAGTGGGCCTACCTGCGCAGAGTCGCCGACAATGCAGCGGTCGACTACTACCGAGCCCGTGACACGGACGTCCTGGTCGAGTCATGGGACGACTTCGAGACGGTTGAAGTCGGCCGAATCGTTCAGAACCCCTTCATCGAGCACATGCAGAAACTCCACCTCATGGAACTGGTGGACAGGATCGCGCCCGACATGACCGAGGCCCTGGAACTCTTCCTCGACGGCTATGAGTTGGCCGAGGTCGCCGACATCACCGGCCGGTCCCGCAAAGCGGTCCACTCGGCCTTTCGGGAGATTGTGATGCACCTCGACATCCGCCGCGAAGTGGAGAACGAACCGGTCACCGCCACGCTCCCGGAAGGGCACAGTGAGATCGCCCGAGCCGTCCGCTCCCTGGGGCCGAGACAAGCAGAAGTGCTGCGGATGTCCGCCGACGGACTGAAGCCTCGCATGATCGCAGAAATCCTGAGCATCGACAACAACGCGGTCAGGGCCAACAAGTCCATAGCCATCAAGTCTCTCCGCGAGAAGCTCGGCCTGCCCTCTTCAGAGGAGGTCCTCAACCGGGTGCGCGAGCTCGACTGGGGGGCAGCACCTGCCACTCGCTAGTGTCGTGAGTCGGTAATTGGTTGGTAGTAGGCGGCGAGTGTGTCGAGGATGTCGTCGGCTGCTTTGGGCTAGACGAAGTGCTTGGGGCTGGCGTTCCACTCGTTGATCCAGCGGTGGACGTCGGCTTCGAGTTCGGTCACCGAGCGGTGGGCGGAGCGGCGGAGTTTGCGGTGCCACCACCCAGCATCATCCAGGTAACCCGATTTCGGCGGACACGGGTCGTCCTGTTGACACTACAGTCGTGTCAGCCTTGGGGGGTTGCATGGTTGACGCATCACGTGATGATGCGATGGACAGTCACATTCAAACGGCGAACGTGCAGAGCGGCGACGCGCGTGACGTGGTACAGGCGCGGGATATCCACGGCGATGTCCATCTGGCTGCGGCAGCACAGCCTCGGTGGTGGGCGTCTGCTGCCGTGCTCTCCTCAGCCGTGGTGATCGCAGCGTTGATCATCGTGTGGCCGAAGTCATCAGACGATGCGAGTCCCGACGTCAGCGTGCCGAGCGAGTTGCGCGTGACGGTCGACATGTCCCACAACGACCAGGGTCCGTGGGGATATGTGTCGGAGTCGCCGGACTTCCTCAGCAGCGACCTCGTGGGCCGGTTGGCCGAACCGATGGCCGCGGTGGACCGTGCCCTGGTGAAGGAAGTTCGCTCGCTGGAGGGGGCCGTCAGTTTGCAGCGCCACCTGATTCGACTGCACCTGGAGGGCCCGGTTGGCGGCACCAGAGTAATCGACATCCGACCGGCGATCCGGCGAACGGCTCCACCTCCCTCAGGCAGCCTCGTCTGGGCGCCGCCTCAGGGTGGTGAGCCGTCCTCGGAGGTGCTGTTGTTCCTAGACGAAGCGTTTCCGATAGTGCAAGCCTCGGAACCGATGCCGTCACCTCCTCCGGGTCAGGATGGCCGTCGAATCCCGACCGGTCCGTACTTCCCCGGACACACGATCAACCTCTCGGCCGGGGAGACCCACGAGATCGTCCTGACCACGTTCGCCGATTCTCGCAGCTACGAGTACGAGCTGACGATCGTCCACCAGATCGGCACAGAGATCCGGGAGACGAAGGTGGACAACAACGGACGCCCGTTCCGGGTGGCGGGTATGGCATGTAGCGGCCCTCATGTCGCGTCGTACCAATCCGCCTACAGGATGGTCAGTGGTCTCAGCGTCGTCGCTGAGTTCGATCCCACCCATATAGACCTCGGCCCGAGCCGCTGCTGACCGATGCCTGTGTCAAGGACGACCTGATGCGCAATCCTGTGGTGTGGAGCGTCCTGGCCGGTGTGCTGATCATCCTGTCGGCCATCGCGGTAAGAACGATCGACTCCGAGGAGCCCGCCGTTGGGCTCGCTTCGGCCAGTGTGACGACCATCCCGGCCCCGCGGCCCACCATGACGACGAACCCGCCGACCACGACGACCGGTGTCCGAGCCGCTCCACCTGACGGCTGGGTGTGCACCGACATCGAGACCGTCGACTCGGACAACCAAGCGCTGCCCACAGCGCTGCTGGACCAGGTTCGGCCGATCCACCAGGCCGCCTGCAGGGGGGACACCCGGACCTTGCTTGACATCATTGGGACCGAACCGGGCCACGATCTCTCCGAATTGATTACCGAACTGCTGAGCACCGACACCGGCGCTGTGGCGCTCCTCGCCTTCACCCTGGAAGTCCGACCACGCACACTTCAGGGCGGGCACACCTACTGTACGCCGACCGGAGCCGCGGCGGTGTTCGCACGCGGAACACTCACCAATCCCGGCGGACTGACCGTCTTCACGACCAAACCCACACCCATGACCGAAAGATCGTGCCGCGGCTAGGGGCGTGACCACTAGTTGATCAGAGCAGCCGTCTGGGTTGATCACAGGGCCTTGCGTGATCGACATGTCGATCACGCAAGGCCCTGTTCATTGGGCAGGCAGTCGCGCCCACCTGAAGATAATGGCGGTGATCGTTGGTCGTCGTGCTTCCGACTATCGATCCTCGGTCAACGACGATAAGACATGAAGTAACTTCCTATTCGATTGGATTGGCGGAGACCGCGCGGCCGGGTGATCGTCACTGGTCGCCCGGCTGCGGCTCGATGTCATTGCTGATCTGTGCTGGCTCGATGTCGTCGACGCTTCGCTGGTGCTCGGCGACCGGCTCCGCTGCCCGGCTGGCTCGATCGCGCGCGGAGACCAGTTCGGTGTGGCGTTCCTGCTGCTCTCGCTCGCGTATTTCCGCAGGTTGTCCGGCCCGCAGTTCGATCTCGTCGCGCAGGCCGTCGATGCGCCTGGTGAGGCTGTGGTGTTCGGCGGCGAGGCGTTCGGCGCGGTCCTGGGCGGCGGTGAGGGTGTCGAGGTCTCGCTGTTGTGCTCTGGGGCGCGCGTGTTCGTAGTCCTTTTCCGCCGCGTCGGCTCGGGTGAGGGTGTGGCGGCGCTGGTCGGGAGGGCCGGTGCGTTCGTGGAGCCGGGCCGCCTGGGCGGCGAGGTCGCGGGCGTCGGCGTGCGCCTGTTCTTCCCGTTCAGCGTGGTATTTGACCTGCTCGGACAGCTCTGTGCGGCGTGTGCGGGCCAGTGGTCCGAGGGTGTCGAGGGCGTGTTGGGTGCGGGCGCGGTCGGCGGCGGCGTTTTCGGCGCGTTCCAGTGCGGCGTGCCAGCGTGTTTCGAGGTCGTCGGCTTGACGCACCAGGTCGGCTTGCTCGCGGAGCCGGTGCAGGTGGTCGTCGAGTGTCCGCACGGCCGGACCGGCTTCGGCGGTAACCTGGATACGTAGTTCTTCGGCGTTGTGGCGAGCTTCGGTGACTGCTCGGTCGAGTGCGGCGAGGCGTTGCTGTTCGACGGCGAGCAGGCGCCGCAGGTGCTCGTCGTCGTGGCGGCCGTGTTCGCGATCGGCCCAGTGCGGCACGCCCTGTGCTTCAGGGGCGCGGGGGTGCGGCTGTTGATCGGCGGCAGCGGGATCGCGCCCGGCGAGTTCGATCTGGTGTTGTGCGGCGCGTTGGAAGTGGCTGGTGGTGAACGCCGAGGGGTTCTTGACCCAGCGTGCACTCACCTCGGCGGGCGAGACCTGGCGTAGTGCGGCGTCCACATCGATGCCTGCTTCGGCGGCTTGTTCGATCCGTTGGGCGAGCGCGCCGAACGCGGGCCCTCCTGCGACGAGGTCGACGACCTCGGGATGGTCGGGCCACGCCTGGCGCAGGTGTTCGACGGCGGTGCGTCGGCGGTGGCGCTCGGCGGCTGCCCGGTCGCTGTTCCGCTGCGCCTTGTCGGCTTCCCACTGGTGGGCGCCGGCGGTGCGCTTGATGAAGTAGGCGGTCAGGCGCGCCGGGTCTTCGACGTTGTCGCGGCCGACCTTGGCCAGCGGGACGCGTGCCAGCAGGGTGCGGGCGTCGAGTCCGCCGACCGCGTGCCGGTCGAGCTGGCGCACGACGGCGTCGAACGTGGCGCTGGTGATGACGGCTTCGGCCAGTTCGGGGCGTGCGGTCCAGGTCTCACGCACCAGGTCGGCGACCTGGTCGCGCAGTAGCTGCCACTGCTGTCGGCGTTCGGCCTGATCGTGTGCGGCGTTGACGCGGCCGTCGGCGAGGCGTTCGGCGGCGTCGCGTACGGCCCACGCGGTGAACGCCGCGGGGTCGGTGACAGCGTCGGAGGCGACGGTGCGCAGCGGTACCTGGGCCAATACCTCGTGCACGTTCAAGGCCGAGTCTTCGACTTCGGCCAGCCGTCGCGCCACGCTGCTGAAGGCCGCCGCGGCGATGATCCGCTCCACCAGATCGGGCTCATGGCGCCACACGTCGCGTAGCAGCTCCGCCGCACGCCCACGCAACCGCTGGTCCCGCTCGGCACGTTCGACACGTGCCTGCTTGGCCTGGGTGCTGCGTTCCGCGCGTTCCTGACGGCGACGGTCGGCTTCGCGTGCCGCGGCTTCGGCGTCCCGGGAGCGTTGCTCCCGGGCTTGGGCGTCGGTGAGGTCGCGGAACTCCGCCAAGCCGAGTTGGACGACGACGGGGAGGTCGTCAGGGCAGGTTTCGGTGGCGCGGGCACGACGGGCCAGCTTCTCGACGGCGCGTTCCATCCGCTCCGCGCGGGTGCCCGGCCTGGGCCGGTTGGTCGCTTCGCGTTCGGCGTCCAGGGCGTCCAGTGGTGCGAAGAGGTGGACGGCACTGCGGTGTCGACTGGTCGCGACGTGGGCTGCGGGGTTGTCGGCTCCGGCGGCGTGGAAGAGCAGCGTGCCGCCGGACCATTCGCCGTCGGGGCCGCGCCACTGGTCGCCGACGGTGAGGCCCTCACTCTTGTGCACGGTCATGGCGTAGCCGAGGGAGACGCCGCCGCGGGCGATGTACTCGGGCGTGAGTCTGCCCAGGCGGGTGGTGCGGCCGTCGGCTGCGTCCTCCTGCCATTCGACGGTGAGGGTGCCGTCGTCGGCGATGGCGGTGACGACGGCGCGGTAGCCGTTGAGGACGTCGGTGTCGGCCAGCGTGCGGCGCTGCACGGCGTTGATGCGCATCAGCACGTGGTCGCCGACGTGGAAGCGGATCTCGCCGCCGCGGCGCAGCGCATAGGTGCGGCCCGGACCGAGTTCGCCGTCGGCCAGACGCAGTGCCTGGGCACCGTGGTTGAGGCGGTCGACCATGTCCCGGGTGGCGCTGAGCATGACCAGACCGCGGATCTCGGTGTGCGGGTCGGGTGCTCCGGCGCGCATCTGCGCCCAGGTGGCGAGCATGGCGGCGGTGGCCTCGGAGGTGGTGTCGGTGGCGACCAGCCGATTCTTGAGCATCCAGATCGCGAGGGCTTCGCTGTAGCGGCCCTCCCGCCACAGGGCGATGGCTTCGCGTTCATCCTCCTCGCGTTGGCGCCGGTTGTCGACCAGTTCGGGGCCGTCGACGAGTCGGTGGACGTGGCCGAACAGGCTGCCCGCGCCGACGCCGCGCAGCTGGAGCCTGTCGCCGACTTCGATGATGCGGGTGCCGGTGCGGGCGGCGCGTTGGTAGAGCCGGGCGCGGTCGCGGTCGTCAGTGAGGTTGGCCTCGTCGACCACGAGCACGTCGACGCCGGTGAGCACGGTGCTGTCGGGGTCCTCGGTGGTGCTGAGCAGCGAGGTGAGGGTGCGGGAGGGGATGCCGGATTCGGCTTGGAGGTTGCGGGCGGCGACGGCGGCGGTGGCCGCGCCCTGCACGGTGTAGCCGGCTGCCTCCAGGATGGTGCGCAGGGCGCGCAGGAGGGTGGTTTTGCCGGTGCCGGGGGCGCCGTTGACGGTGTCGATCATGCGGCCGTCGGTGGCCAGGCGGGTCACGGCGGCGCGTTGCTCGTCGGAGAGCGGGTAGCCCTGTCCGGCTTCGACGGTGTCGAGCGCCATCTGGAGCAGGTCGGGGTCGGTGACGCGCACTGGTGACTGTTCGGGGTGGCTGGCCCGCGCGGCGCGAAGGATGATCTTCTCGGCTTCGACGACGTCGGTGGTGGTGAACTGCTGCGCGTTGGCCATGTGCTGAGCGGCCAGGGAGCGCTTCGTGCCCACCCCATGCACCAGCTCCGCGCCCTGGGGCAGTCGGACGAAGTCCAGGTGCGCCAGGACCCGTTCGGTCATGGCCTCGATCGCCTCGGGGGAGGGGTAGCCGCCGGGCATCGCGTCGGCGACGTGGCGTAGTGCGTCGGCGCGGGTGAAGCGCCGGCTGTGTGAGGTCAGACCGGCGGCCGGGTCGAGCAGGCGTTGCGCGATGGTTTCGGCGGTGACGACCGGCTCGGGTTCGGGTTGCTCGCCGTCTTCGGGCAGGTGACCGCCTGCGAGGACGCGCCGCAGATGCTCGGCGGGGTCGCGTCCGGCGGCCAGTTCCTGCCCTTGCCAGATGTCCTGGAGCGTGGCGTCGGGAGCGTCGATGTAGTTGCCGTGGGCACGTCCCGGTGCGTGTTTGGGGCGGCGGGTCAGTCGGGCGGCAAGGTCCTGTTGGACGCGGGTCGCGGTCTGCGGGTCGTGTCCCAGATGGGTGAGCAGCGCACGGATGTCGGTGTTGCGCTTGCTGAACTGCCGCAGTGTCTCGTCGGGGATGCCCGCGATCTCCCAGCGACCGGTGCGTTCGCTGCGGCGGTAGCGTACACCGAATCTGGTGGTCATCTGGTGGCGGATCAGTGCGTGCACCATGTGTTGCACCACCGGGGCGTGGCGGATCAGGTCGCGTCCGCCGGCGGCGATGGTGCTCCACTTGCCGTCCTCGGTGCCGCGGGTCATGTTGGCCAGGGTGAGGTGGACGTGCCAGTGCGGATCGCCCACGGGCATGCCCTCCACCGGACGGGCGGTGCGTTCGACTATCGCCCACCCCAGGAAGCCGGATCCTGGGACGGTGGCTGCGGTCTTGCCTTGGCCGTGTTTGCCGCGCATGCCGTAGGCGGTGCGTGCTTCGAGCCAGTCGAAGGTGCGCAGCACCTGCTGGAGGAACATCGGCTCCGCCTGCGCGGCCAGTTCCGGGGTGGCAATGGCCAGGAAGGTCGAGTCGCTCTTGGGGATGTCGACGGTGAGGTCGTAGGCGGCGTTGCCGGTGATGACGCGTCGCGGCACCCGCTTGTTGCGCGGCTTTCCGGTGTGGCCGGTGGTCTGGACGATGGTGAACAGGTTCGCCGTGGCTTGCGTGAAGGCGCCGGGCTGCCAGACCTCGTCCGGTGCCAGCCCTACGGCGTCGAGGATGAGACCTGCGTGGTCGGCGCGCAGGCGCGCGGTCTCTCCGTCGGCCCGCCACACCCGCTCCGCGGTGGCGAACATGTCGCGCAGCTTGCGCTCAGCGAGCACGTCCGACACCGGTACCCCGGCTTGGGCGGCGATGCCGTGCACGGCGCGCACCAGGGGCGAGATCGGCAGCTTGGCGTCCTCCGGGACCGCCTTTTTGGGCTCCACCAGCACCTCGCCGGTGTACGGGTGCCGTCCGGTGGCGAGAGCCCGTGCCTGGGGGAACTGGTCGCGGGTCAGCGGACTCAGCGGCGTGATGCCGACCTCGTGCAGCCCTTGCCCGATCCATAGCAGACCCGTGGGACCACCCTGCGGGTGTGTCGACAGTGGCCGTTCACGGTCGGAGCCGCTGCACGAGTCGTGCTCGCCGAGGCGGTAGTCAATCTCCACAGGGTTGAAGCCGATGGGCTTGACGTAAGCCACGTCCCCGACCTCCCCACGCGCTGCTCGGCGACGGCGCTGCGCGACCTGTCGCCACTTCGGCTCTTGGCGTGGGGGCCGAGATCACCGCATCCGGACCGCTGGCCTGATGCGGAAACCTCGTGGATACCATAGTGCAAATCGGTTGATCTTGTAATGCTTGAAAGCAGCGGGCGGCTCCGATGCTGACTTTTCGTTGAGCGAAAAGTTGCTCGAAGGGCAGATGCGGCGGATGTGCCGTATCGGGTCTGTGCTGCTGTGGCCAGTGCTCTTTCTGCTGGAGTTGGGCGGAATCGGCGTTTACGGTGGTAGTGCTCCCAGGGGGATCGTGCGGAGCGGAGGTCGAGGGGTATGGCTGTGTCGGCGAAGGACATCGCCCGCCAGGTGGCGGAGGAGGACAAGCGGCGAGCGCGGCTGCGCACGACCGCAATCCGGGATGTCGTGAGGGCCGCTGAGGCTGCCGAGGAGGTGGAGCGCGGCAGTGACGAGCGGATCGCGGCACTGCGGAAGCGGCACCGTGAGCGGGTCGCCGTGCTGCGTGAGCAGCTCGGGACGGACGTCGAGGCGGAGCGGGCGAAGAAGCAGACGGCCCGCGTTGGTCTGGCGCAGACGGTCGTGGCGGCGCTGGAGGTGTTCGGTGAGGTCGAGCTGGCGCGCTATACCGGGATGTCGGATCAGATGGTCGCGTCGCTGGTGCGCTTGGCGCGCTCGGCCTCGACCGGGGATGAGGCGGATGAACCGGAACAGGACACCGAGGGCGTGGCCGGTGTGGGCGAGGATGTCGCCGGTGCCAGTGTCGATGCTGAACCGGACGTGGTGAGCGGTTCCGGTGAGTACGTGTCGGGCGGTGTGGTGCCGCCGGACGGTGATGCTGACGGGAGTGCTCGTGCGGTAGGTGGGGGGCACCGCTTGGATGCGGGAGGTGTGGGGGCTGGTGGGGGTGAGTACCCGCCGCAGGCGGGTTCGATGTCGCCGTGAGGCGGTCGGGGGTGGGTGGGTGGGGCCAGCTCTTGGCGGGGTGGTCGGCTCGATGCCGGCCACCCCGCTTACTTGCTGGGTGCCGGCGGACGGGGTCGGCCTGTCCGCCGGCGGCGTTCGGTGTTAGGCGGCCACCGGTTCGGCCTGCTGCTGGGCGGTCTGCTGCTCCAGCCGCCGGCAGTCCAGGCACAGACCTTGCCGGACCTGCCGCATGTCTCCGCACGTCCCACACGAACCATCGTCCACCGTGGGCACGCTTTCCGGCTCCGGCTCCGGCTGGGGCTCCGGTTCGGGCTGGGATTCCTGTTCCTGGTTGTGCTGGGGCTGGGGTTCGGGGATGTCTTCGGGGGCGGTGGCGGCGTCGGCGCAGGTGCGGGAGCAGTAGCGCGGGTCATGCGGCGTGGTGCGCTCGTCGTGCTCGTTGGGCACGTCGTAGGGGTTGGGTGCGCTGTGGAGGTTGGCGTCACAGTGGGCGCAGCGGGGAACGCCTTCGACCACCGTGACGGGGGCGTGCCGCTGCTGGTAGTCCTGCGCCCACTGCTCGATGGTGGCGGCGGTGAGGCGGCGGTGTTGCCGCATGGCGCGTCGCCACTCGGCGCGCACGGCGGGCAATCCGCTGTGGGTGACGTGGTAGTCGCACCGGGCGTGGATGGCGTCGGCGTAGCTGTGGCCGGTGGGCAGCTCGGGGATGCCGGGGCGGTTGAGCGAGCGGCACTCGCTGCACAGCCCGTCGTCACCGTGACCGGCCTTGACGCGGTCGGTGTAAACGTCGATGACGGCGCGTTCCCCGGCGCACCATACGCACGGGCGGGTGCGCAGATCGGCAACGGCGGCCCGGTCGTAGTCCAGTTCGTAGGCGATCGGCCGTTCCGCGCGGGCGGGGGCGTCGTCCACCCCGGCGCGGTTCTCGACGTACTCGGTCACGGTGCGCGGTTCGTTCTGGGCGTGGGCGCGGCGGCGCTGCTCGGGCACGGTACGGCGGGCGCTGTGCTCGTAGCGGGAATTGCTGTTGCGGGGGGCCTGGTAGTTGCCGCGACCGTAGCGGGGCGCGTCGGCGGTGTCGGGGCGGTAGAGGCCAGGGTCCTGGTCGGGGACACAGGCAGCGATAACGGCGCGGTCCTCGGCGCTGGTGGTGCGCTGCCAAGCGTTGCGCAGCTTCGCCACGGCGATGCTGTAGGGGTAGCTGCTCAGCGTGGTAGCGCACTTGTCCATCAGGGCTAGCGTCTGCGGGTCAACGGTGTTGACCACGGTGCGGACGCGACGCTTGGCGGTGGTCAGATCACCGGACCTGACCAGGGACGCAATGTCGGCAAGGGCCGTGGGAACGGAAACGCGCTGCGACATGAATAACCTCGAAATTGGGAGCTGTACGTTCGCCGGGTTTGGTCTTCCCGGTGTTTCTTGCAGTTTTAATCCTAGTCGCGATTCTTGCAATTCGCAAGACGAGGGGTGGTCCGTTTGCGCTTGTTGTCGAAGTGTTACCTTGCATTCCGTGCTTCTGACCTGCGGTTTTGACTCCTCGGGACGTGAGGTGCGTGCATTGTTGACATGTTCGGAGTGGTGGCTAACCCTTTTTCTCCCGTCCCCCTCGCGTAGTGCCGGTTTCGTGTCGCGTAGACCGGGTCAAGGTGGGCCCCGGAATAATTGTTCGGAGCTTGCGGAGAAGAATTATTTCGGGTGCCTTGATGCGGTCGGAGCGGCATGACAGCCTCAGGGCACGAGGGGGGCGTTGGTGAGGCGCGGCTCCGGAGACGATGTTCGCTTGGTCGCGTACGCAGCCAGGGGTGCGGCAAAAGCCAGGTCAGGCCCGCTTCGGGGTGGGTTGGTGCCCTACGACACCAGGGCTGTGGTGGTGATCCGTTGAGTCGCTACACTGGAGCGCGCATCGGGATAGGGTCCTTGGGAGCCTGTACGGTCCTGGTGCGTTGTGTCCCCGCATTTTTGGTCGAGCCACTACCTGCGGTGGTGGTAAGCCTTCGGGCTTGTGCGGGTGACATCGGGCGTGCCTGGCTTCGGCCAGGCACGCCCTTGCCCGTCTCTTCCGAAGTTCTCCGGCTCTGCACCTGCCCGTCACGGCCTGCCCGTGAGCGGTACGCCTGCCCATGGCAGCCGTTGTAGCACCGGTTCCCGTGTTCACCGATGCGCCCTCGGGGGCGGCGCCCAGGGCACGGTGGTCTACTCGCCGGCGTCGACTCCGTCGGTCCTGCCTATCGTCTGCACCAAGTCGGCTACGGCTTGGAGCGCTGTGCGCTGCAACCAGTCCAGGAACCTCTCCGGCAGCCCGGTGCTGGTGTCCCTGGTCTCGTCGCGGCCCAGGAGCAGGCATGCCCCGGAGATGCGCGGCCTGCCCGCGGCGAGCAACCGTCGGATGAAGACCCGGTCGTTGTCGGTGGCGGTGTAGGCACCGGAGGCGATGTCGGCGAGCAGGACGTCGAGCAGGATGTTCACGGTCAGGTTGGGTGGGTGGTTCTCCAGGCTGCGGTCCCCGACCCAGAAGTCGATGCCGCGCGCGACGTGGACGCGGTCGGCGAAGGGATCGCCGACTAGGCCGATCGGCAGCAGGGCAAGTTCGTCCGGATCGTCGGGCAGGGCGAGGAAGTGGACCTGGTCGTCGTGGCAGAACATGCCGAGCCGGGAGCGCGGCCAAGGCTTCGACGTGGAGCCGGCGCCGTCCGGGTCGGTCCCTTCGACGGCTGGGCCGTGCATGAAGCTGGCGGCGAGCAGCTGCTGGATCTCGGTTGTCAACTCGGAGTTGTCCATGACGTGATGTCTCTTCGGTGCCGTTGGAAGTTGCCTGTGGTCGGCCGGGTACGGGCTCCGGGCCGCCGCAGCGTCGAGGCGCGCTTGTGAGAGGTGCTCCTCCGGCTCGAACGGCTGTGTCGAGCCGGACTGAGGTCGATGTCGAGGCAAGGGGATGGGCGTGTCCGACGTCGGGCTGGTGGTGTCTACGTGGCGTCCAGGCCGCAGCCGGGGCAGAGCAGGAAGACGCCCGTGTCGAGGGCCGACGTGTCGGAGTCGACCGGGCGGCCGTGACGGTCGAACCAGATGCCGCTCGGCGACTTCCAGGTGCAGAGCTCGGGGCGCTCGGCGGGCCACGTGCGGTCGGGCACCTGTATGACCGGCCGGCCTGGGTGGACGTACTCGCGGGAGAGGCAGTGGAAGTCCACGGACCGGTCGCTCAACACGACCGCGGTCTCGTGCGCTGGTGTGGCAGGAGCGGGGGAACTGGACATGAGGCTGTGCCTTCCGGGGTGGTGTGAGCTGCGGGTGTTATTGGTTCGTGGGGCGGTCCCAGACGTGGACGGTGTGGCCGGTCTTAAGGGGTTTGTCCTGCGGGCCTCGGACCTGAGGGTTGATCCAGACGAGG
Source organism: Saccharothrix syringae (assembly GCF_009498035.1). Taxonomy (NCBI): domain Bacteria; kingdom Bacillati; phylum Actinomycetota; class Actinomycetes; order Pseudonocardiales; family Pseudonocardiaceae; genus Saccharothrix; species Saccharothrix syringae. The sequence continues at coordinate 6,332,388 of NZ_CP034550.1, read as the reverse complement.
CGGCCGGGGTGCGGTGAGCGGATCAGGTCGAGCGAGAAGCGACCCTCCTTGACCATCGTGGTGTGGAAGGCCAGCGCTTCCACCTGGGCGAAGACCTCGCGCAGGTAGAGCCGCACGGCCGGGAGGTCGCGGGGTGTGGGCGGGCTATAGCTGCTGTCCCAGATGCCGGTGTCGGGGTTGATAGGGCATGGCGGTATGGCTCCTGGAAGGCAAGGAGGTGGCTGAAGGACTGAGGCGGAGTTGCCTATGGCGCGAACCCCACGTGCCCCGGCGGAAGTCGGGGCACGTGGGGTGGAGGTGTTGGGAAGGGCTATGGGCGGGTCGCCGTTGCGCCTGTCGTGTTAGAAGTCGGCTTCCGCGCCTGCCACTGTCGAGTGGTCACGTCGGCGAGTCGCTTGCTCTGGTGTGGGAAGAAATCGGCCAACGGCTCGCGGTGCCTAGGGGGTCGGCATCGTCATGACCGACCGGGTAGGTGGTGCTTGGTCGACCGAGGCGCAGTGGCGACGTGTCGGGGGTCAGTGCCGCGTGTTGGGTGACTGCGGGTCGGTTTCCGGCACGGGGCGTTGGTCGTGGTGCAGTGGTGTGGTGCCGTGCCGTCGCTCATTGAGCTGCCGGGGTTCGGTGATGCGGCGCCAGCCGATGCGCTGGCAGGCGTAGAAACGCCCGTCGACCGCGACGACGTCGCCGATGGACAGCGACCGGTTGCCGCGGCGGCGGTAGCGGACGGCGCGTGGGTCGGGTCGGCCGAACTCGGGGTCGTCGCCGACGTTGCACAGCTCGAAGGCGGCCTCGACCAGGTCGACGTCGTGGCTGCGGGCGCTCGGCGGCTCGGTGTAGGCGAGGACTTCGGTGACCGGCTGCTCCTGGTAGCCCACCAGTAGTGCACGGTCGTTGAGGTTGTGGAAGACCCGGATGCGTACGGGGCGGCGTGCCCAGCGCAACAGCGTGTGCCTGTACCGGTCGAAGGCCGTGGTGAGGTGGTGTCGGATCGCTCGGATGTCCATGGTGTCGTGCCCTCGTGTGGGTCGGGGTGGCCCGCGGTTGCGGGGTGCGTCCGCCGGAACAGGACCAGTGGGTGGAGGCGGCGTTGTGTGCCGCCTCCACCCACTGGTCCTGTACGGTGCGGCGCACCGCAACCGCGGGCATACCCGGCCGCGAGTACGCAGCCCCACCTCACAGTCGGGTTGGAGGTGGGAGAGGTCCTTCCACCTGGGGGCGTTGGTCAGCGCAGGTCGGCCAGGCTGCGTGGTCGGGCCATGCCCCAGGCCAGCCCGTCGCTGATGGTGGTCTCGGCTTCGTGGACGCTCCAGCCTTCGACCCCGTTGTGCTGGGCTGCGGCGGTGTGCAGGACAGCGCGAACTTGGTGCTCGTCGAGGTCGCCACCGCCCACCCACTGGCCGAGCTTGTTCGCCGCGCGCAGCAGGGTCCGGTGCCGCTGTCCATGGGCGGCGTTGCGCACCGCGTCGGCCTCTCTGGTGACGATGGCGTCGAGGTAGGCGTCCGGATGGCGCGGAGCGAAGCTCGTCGACCGCGACGGTGTCGGAGGCTGGGGTGGTAGTAGCAGCGGGATGAGCCACTGTGGTAGTGCGGCGATCGGCGCGCGGTTCATCGGCCGGTAGAGGCCACGGGCGCTCACCGATCCGGCGGCGACGATGTAGCCGCCCGCGCCGCGGGAGTCGATCCGCCACCCGAGGCGGCCGATGGTGTTGCGTAGTTCCGGCTCGGCGGGTGCCCGGAAGTACAGGTGCATCCCGCCGGAGGGGGTCCTCACCGTGAAAGTCCGGTTCGGGTAGGGCTGTCCGGCTGCTGCGGCGAGGCGGGTCAGGACGTCGCGGCCGTGCCGGGCGCCTGCCCACTGCGGTGGTGGCGGGTGGCCGTGGGCGTCGTCGAGGTCGAGCACGTACAGGCCGCTGGGGCCGCAGGCGATGCCGACGTTGAACGGCCGTGCGCTCCAGATGTCGCGTATCCGCTCGGGCTCGCGGGTGGCGCAGGATTCCCATCCCTTGTCGCGGGCGATCTTGGTGCGCGGCTGCAGCGGGATGACGTAGTGGCCTTCGCGGGCTGCGTCGAGCGCGACGCGCATCAGGCGCGGGACGGGGTGCGCGCGGGTACTCGGGGAGCGGGATGTGGTTTCGATGCGCAAGCCGGTCCTGTCCTTTCTGTCGGGATGCCGGGCGCCGGCGGTGCTGCGGGTTCGTCGTCTGCGGAGGGGCGGCCGGTCACGGGGGTGGCCGAGGGTGATGCCTCGGGGCGTGGTGGGTGGCTTCGCGGCCTTCTGGCCCGTCGGGGTGCGCGGCGTGTCCTGCGCTGCTGTCCGTGCTGCCGTCCGCGCTGTTCTCTGGATCGGTGTGCTCGAGGCATGGCGAGGCGGTCACCTGCGTGCGTGGACTCCGCTGGCGGGGCGTGCCTGCGCGGCGACGGACGTAGCCCTGTCGTCGCGCAGGCACGCTGCTGCCGGTGCGAACACCGCAGGTAGGGGGCACTCGGACTGGTTCGACACCATCTGCTCGGCCTGCTCGCTCGGTGCACGAGGGAGAGCAACGCGTCCGGGTGAATCATCAGCCCCACGGTGGTGCGCAGCAGCCCGGAGAGCCTGTGGTCGGGGAGGCGGTCTGGGCGCGGTCGAGTGCCGGGGAGGCGAGGACGCCGTTGCGGCGCGGATGGGCCGGTATTGCCGGCAACACGGCAGGCTCCATGCGCTGGGGAGCTGCGCACTGTCGGGTCGGTTCGATCCACAGTCGCTCGGCGGCCTGGGCGTGGTCCCCGGCGGTGGTGGAGATGCACGCGTCGCGCACGGTGTAGTCCGACAAGGCCACCGCCAGGGCTCGGCGACGCCTCCGATGGCGGCTGATCGTGGACGACGCGGGATTGCTGAGGAAGGGCACCGGATCAGCCGGAGTGGGGCGTCGGTGCTCCGGGACGGCCGGGCGGATCGAGAACTGCCCAATCGGGGTGTTCCGGTCTGTGCTTCGCCGCGTGGGCGGGTGTTGATCGACCGGGAGTGGTACCTGCCAAGGGCTGGACGGGAGGTCGGAAACGGTGCCGGGCGGTGGGGATCGGTGACGAGGTCGGGTTCGCGATCAAGCAGATGTTCGCCCGGCGGATGATCGAGCGGGCTGTGGAGGCGGGGGTACCGTTCGGGTGGGTGACCGCGGATGAGTTCTACGGCAACGACACGATGTTCCGCCTGTGGCTGGAAGGTCTGGACATCCCGCACGCGGTCGCCGTGCAGAAGAACGCGATGGCGGTGTCGTGCGGGTTGCTCGAGGTTCGTGTCCACCGCTTGGTCGCCGAGCTGCCCGAGACGGCGTGGGAACGGCTCGCGGCCGGTGCGGGCGCGAAGGGGCCGCGGTCGCCATCCGCCCGCTGCGCGGACCGGGGGGTCACTGGCTGTTGGCCCGACGGAGCATCTCCGACCCGTCCGACATCGCCTACTACATCTGCTTCGGCCCGGCCGACCGGCCGACACCACATTGCGGCGCTTGGTGGAGATCGCGGGGGCGCGATGGGCGGTCGAGGAGTGCTTCCAGACCGCGAAGAACGAGACCGGGCTGGACCACTCCAGGTTCGCGGCTACCAGGCCGGGTACCGGCACGTCACACTGTCCATGACCGCCCTGGCCTTCCTGGTGATCACTCGCGAGATCACCAAAAGAGGGATCTTCACCCCGGCGCTGGCCACTCGCTGATGCCGTTGTCCGTCAATGAGAATGACCGATCACGGAACCGTCTCGCAGACCGCCTCGCCCACAGCGTCGACCACGTCCTGCACTGGTCGACCTGACGGTGAACAAGTCAAGCCCGCGCCCGGATCAGCCATCACAGAAGACGTGGACATCACGAGCTGTCGTTGTCGTAGTAAGCACCCTGTCCACCGTTCGGGGTGAACCTCAGAGTGGCGGTGTACGCAGATCCAGCAGGGGTGGAGCTGGCCGCGTCGCGTCCGTACCGCGAGGAGACAACAGTCCCAGAGCTCGCGCACGCAGAACTGTCTCGAGGCGGTCGGTCGTGCCCAGTTTCCGGTAGACGTGCTGGAGGTGCTTGTGGACGGTGCGGGGCGAGATGCCGAGCCGCCGGGCCATAGCGGCGGCGGTGAGGCTGTCGGCGAGCAGCGCGATGATCGTGACCTCGCGCGGTGTGAGGCCGAGTTGCACGACCGTGTCCACGTGTCCGGCGTCCTCGTCGGACGCCTCGGTGAGGAACTGCTTGTGCCAGTGCTCCAGGTGCTGGAGGTGGCGGTCCAGTGCGATCAGCAGTCGCTGGAGTCCGCCCATGTAACCGCAGTGTCGTTCCGGGAGCGACCGCTCGGACAGCGTGACCGTCACGCCGCGATGGCTGCCGGCGGGAGCCATCAGCGGTATCGACACGCACGATTGCGCTCCGACGGTGTCCCTGACCAGTGCGTAACTTACGGTGCGCTGCCAGGTAGGCAGGTCGGCGATCTCGTCGGTGGTGTGGGGTACGAGGTCGCCCGTGGTGAGATAGTGCTGGATCAGGGGGTCGTCGGGCACGCACGTGTCGAGCATGGGAGCGAGCTGGCCTAACCGCTGGGGGACCACCGCGTGGACGACCGACGTCCCCGTCGTCGGCGCAATCTCGGACACCAGCGCGCCTGTGCCGTTCAATTGCTCGTTGAGGGTGACGAGCACCGCGGGCCACGGTCGTGCCGGTTCCAGGTCCTGGAGAATACCGACCACCAGTTCGAGTAGCCGTTCGTAATCGCGCGCCCGGTTCATGTCGCGCCCCCTTGCCGTACGTACTTGTACGCATACTCCCATGTCCCTCACGGTGCCACAATCGGAGGTCATCCAGGGGTGGAATTCGCTGCGGTGCCAGGTGGTCGATCCGAAGGGGGCACGGTGGTAGACGGCGGAGTGGTGGCGGGGTACCTCACCGTGCTCCTCGGCGGCGCGACCAGGCGTTTCGTCGACAACCGGCTCGATGGCGGCCTGAAGAGGCTTTACGATCACGTGGTACGGCGGCTCGGCGGTGGGGCCGTGCGCGATCTTCGAAACGATCCGGAAGATGTGGGCGCGCAAGACCGGCTGGCCAGGGCCGTGGAGAACATAGCCGCGGTGGACCGCAGCTTCGCGGGAGAGATCGCGAGGATCGTCGACCAGTTGGATCGGGCGGGCGGCCGGAGTTTCGTGAATCAGGTGCAAGCACAGGTCAACATGCAGAATTTCGGCGGCGACCAGGCCATCCAGGGTGGAATCATCAACAAGACATGGTCACGTTCCGTCGAGCGTCCGGCCAACTATTCCGGTGCTCCTGCCTGGGTGAAGGTGGTGACCGTGCTCGGTGCCGTGTTGGCGCTTGGCGGCATGGCGCTGCTCGCGGTGGACGTCGTCTCCGCGATCTCCTCCGGGCAGGACGAGTTCGGCCGCCCGCAGTTTCCCGGCCTGGGGGATTTGAAACGGGGGGCGATCCTGTTCGTCTGCGGTCTGGTTCTCAGCCTTGCCGGGTCGCTCGGGCGGTCGATGTCGGGACGGGGGTGGTGAGGGCTCGACATGGGGAGCGTGTATCGGCGTCTGGGCGGCACGATGAAGTGGCGCGCCAGTGCAACCTGTGTGCTGGCTGCATCGCGCATCGGCAGGTAGCCGGGCAAGCGCGGTCGTTCGGACCGTCGAGCGGTTCTTGGGTCGCACAGGCCTTCTCCCACCGCCCGCCCCAACCTGCTCGGTACGCCGGATCAGGCAACAGGGGGTCGACTCGGCCCCCCGGGGCGTCGGTGAGGTCAGGGGGGACGTACTCGCAGGTGGGGCCGTGGAAGCGGACGGACTGTTCGTCCAGCATGACGACCTCGCTGCTGCTGGGTCGGCATGTCTGCAACATGGCGAGGCGGTCACCCGCGTGCGTGGACTCCGCCGGCGCGGCGCACCTGCGCGGCGACGGACGTCGCCCTGTCGTCGCGCAGGCACGCCGCCGCCGGTGCGAACACCGCCGGTAAGGGTCACTCGGACTGGTCGGACACCATCCGCTCGGCCTGCTCGGTCGCCTGGCGGACGAGGGGAAGCAACGCGTCGGAGTGGATCGACCTGTCCAGGGCAGTGCGCAGCAGTCCGGAGAGCCTGTGGCCGGGGAAGGCGGTCTGGGCGCGGTCGAGCGCCAGGGAGGCGAGGACGCCGTTGCCGCGCAGGTAGGCCGACATCGCCAGCAACGCGGCCGGCTCCGCGCGATGGGGAGCGGGGCACTGCCGGGTCAGCTCGGTCCACAGCTGCTCGGCGGCCCGGGCGTGGTCACCGGCGGAGGTGGAGATGCACGCGTCGCGCACCATGTAGTCCGACAAGGCCACAGCCAGAGCGGCGATGTCGGGATCGGAGAGCGCCTCCGATCGTTCGACGGTCCGTGCCACCTGATCGAGCACCAGGCGGTAGGACGCGCCTGCCGGTCGCTCGGGGAGTTGTTCGATGAGGGCCGCTCGGCGGGCCAGGGCGTCCTGGGGGTCGGGACGCAGCAGGGCGGCGAGGTCCTCGCGGCTGTCGAAGGCGTGCAGGCCCTGCACCGCGGCCGTCACGGCCAGCACCGAACTGTTCGGGTCGGAGACGACACCGGTGTGACAGGGATCGTCGTAGTCGTGCCACCGCGCCCCGGCGGTGATCGCCGCAGTCCAGAACATCTCCGAGGGCACGCCGTGCTCGGCCAGTACGGTGCGGATCTGTGTGACCAACTCCTTGCGTGGCAGGGTGTCGCCGGTGGGCGTGCCGTCGCCGACGACGATTCCGGCGACTGCGGCGCCGGGGTAGCGCGCCACCATCGCGGTCAGCTGCTCGATCGGATGCTGGGATTGCGCGTTGACGGGCAGCTTCGAGCACATCGTCACCTGGATCGTGGCGTCGACGACAACGTTGATTACCACGGCATCGGTCGGGTAGTAGCCCATCAGGTGCGGCACGGCGGCGATCAGGTCGCCGGGGTCGTGCAGCCGGGGCCGCGAGGGCTCATCGAAGGGGGAGAAGGGCGGCGTCGGGTCGGTCGTCATGACTGTGCTCCTTGCAGATGTCGTGGAACGCGGTCCGACTGCGGAGGTCGGCTTTCCGCGATCGGGTGGTGGTCGGCGGGACCGGGAGGCGGCAGGGCCTGCCTGGCGCGGGCGTGCCGGGTGCTGCGCTCGATGCACGGGCCGGTCTGTTCGGCGAGCACGGCGTCGACGCCTGCCGGCCCGGGCATGCCCGGGCGTCGCAGGGCGCCTTGGGGAGCCGTCGGGGCGCTGGAGGGTGCCCGCGGGCAGGTGGTTCGCGCGTATTGGGCTGTGGACCTCGGGCTGTGGACGGCGAAGGACACCGCTTCGTCGGTGCTGTCGAAGCGTGCGTCCCGGCGGGGATGGCGTCTTGTCGCCGCAGAGATCGGCCGGGGAAACCCAGGTCTCGTTTTCCAGGGAGTACTTTTCGCTCAACAGGAAGTCGGCACCGGACCGTCGAGCGTGACCACGTCAAACCAAGATCAACAACTGTGCACTATGGTATCCGCGGGGTTTCCGCACCGGACCGGCACGGCGCACGCGGACGTCGCGCCCCTCACGCCAGGGGCCGCCGGTCGCGTGACGACGTCGCCGAGCCGGGTGTTCTTTCCGGGCGTCGCGGGCGTCGGCCGGCCGCCTGACGAGGTCGACCCGGTATGCGGGTCGGTATCGGAGGTCGTCATTCGGTGCCGGTCGAGGCTCCGGGGGCGGGCGTCGGCGTCGGATTCTGCGGCCAGGGCGACCAGGAGTCGTCGCTGGTCGTGACCACCACCTCCCGGGCGCGTCGCTGGAAGTCGGCCTGGCTGATGCAGCCGACGGTGGCTTCGAGCGAGAGCAGGTAGTGCTCGGCCTCGGCGTGCCTGTTGGCCGCGACCACCTCGGGCACCGTGCGAATAGAGCTGTCGAACGGTTCGGGCAGCTGCTCGCCGTAGGCGAGGTGGGCTGCTCGTCTGACCGCAGCGAGACGCCGGTGCAGGTCCCGCACGCAGTGCGCAGGGCCGTCGGGGATGAGCGTGAAGGACGTCCGGCTCACACCGGTCAGGGCGATCCGGTCCTGCTCGTCGGCGAGCTCGTACCGGAGGCCGTCGACGGTCCGGCTGACGGAGGCGATCCGGTATCGACCCCAGTGCTCGTCGAGGGATCCGTGGTAGTTCACCGTACGGCCCACCTCGGCCTGAGGTGACGAGGTCGTCGTGGAGCTGTGCGGTGTCGGCATCGGGCATCTCCTGTGTTGTGTTTCGGGCACGCAAGCGCTGAGTGGAGGTCGCCCTGCCCCGGACTATTGGGTCCCCGGGGCTCTCGTGGACAGGGCGGCTTCCGGCGGCCCGGGATGGGTGGGTCGTGCGGTCGAACCGAGTCCAGTGCCGGGAGTAGCGACGGATCCGACGCGCACCTGGTGGATCGGAAGCGGGATCCAGGTCGGCTTCCCGAGTCGGCTTCCCGAGCGGTGCGCCGGCAGGTGATCGGCGTGGTCGGCCTGCACCCGCCGGGGACGGGCCCGCGTGACAGGTCCGTCCCCGGCACGAGGCCCACCCGGTCGCTGTCGGATGGGCCCCGTGCCGGGGACGCGATAGATGTCCAGGGGCTGGGTGCCCCTTACCGGACCAGGGTCATCGCGCGCAGGGCGAGGTCGTCGAGGGCGTCGGCCCGGGTGGGGTCGGCCACGGTCTGGCTGTAGCTGGTGATCGCGTGGGCGATGCCCGCCGCGGTGGGCTGGCCTCCGGCGATGAAGTGCCGCAGCACACCCTCGCGTTCGGCCTCGGTGAACCCCAGTTCGCGGCCCAGCACCCGGACGGTGGACTGCGGCTCGGTGACCGGCGTCCCGGCCTGCTGCTCGAGCTGCTCGACCTGCCTGGCCAGGAACCGGGGCGAGAGCCACTCGCGGACGTGGTCGCGAGCCTGGGCGGCGATGACGTCGAGCTGCTTTTTCACGGTGTCCTGCGACCAGCCGACCGTGCCGCCCTCCATCTTCTGCCCGAGGTGGACCCTGCGGTAGGCCAGGGCGGGCAACGTCAGGCCGTTGCGGCAGATCCGCACGTAGAGTTCCGGCTTGAGCATCACCGACCCGGAGCCGATCTCGCTGTTGGAAAAGCGGAATCCGGCGAAGACCACCGGCTCGCCGCCCGGCTCGTAGCCCAGGCCCTCGGCGGCGGCCGCGCGGCGCCCGGCGTCGAGGTCGGTGGTGATGCGCTGCCGCTCGGCCTCCAGTTCACGGTTGGCGAAGGGGTTGCGGTAGCCGGCGAGCAGGGTCGGTGCCAGCCGCGCGACGGCGGGGGAGTAGACCTTGCAGTGCATGGAGGAGTCGGTCAGGTCGCAGGAGCGGATCTCGACCTCGACATCGGCCTGGCGGATGCCGTCGAGCACGGCGGTGAGCAGGTCGAGGTTGTCGACCATGCCGAACCGGTCCGACAGCAGCGCGCGCAGCACCCCCGGCTCGCCGTCCTGCCCGCGGAACAACCGCAGCAGGAACGACCGGGAGTCGGCCGGGTAGACCACGGTGGTCGTGCCGCCGGCGGTGCGCCGGGACTTGCCGTGCAGCAGGCCGTTGACGTTGGCGTCGAACAGGTCGGGCCGTTCGACGCGCAGTCGGCGCAGGTACTTGACGCTGATGTCGAGCTTGGTGGCGATCGTGGTGTCGGCGGCTGCCGTGGGCACGTACAGGCCGTCGACGACGGTCACGCCGTGGTCGTCGACGACCGGCTCGATCCCGGCCAGCTCGATCGCGCCGTCCCGGGCGCGCAGCGTGGTGGCCGGGGCCACCACGTCGAGCTTGGCGGCGTTCTGGGTGCGCAACATCTCCAGCATGTGCTCGAAGGTCGCGTTGCGGACTGTGGTGGTCAGGGACATGTGAACTCCGTTCCGCAAGCCGCGCGCAGTGGCGCGTGATCCTTGCTCGGTTGATCGACGGCATCGGCGTGGTCGGTCACCGCTGTCCGGTGTGGTGACGTCATCTCCGGCATCGGTGGGGCGTGCTCGGGCGGCTCCGGGCCGGGCGGGGGCAAGCCGTGCTGTCCGGGCCTGACCCCGCCCCGCTGCCGGTGCACCGTGCGAGCGCTCCACCGGACGATGCGGTACCGCCGTGTTGCTCGGGCGCGGACCGCCGGGCGGCCCGCGGGAGGATCAGGACGACACGGAAATGGCCTGGTCCAGCGACTCGATTCCCCAGGGGGCGCGGTCGTAGGTGGGCAGGGTGGTGTAGCGGTCGGTTTCGCCGTCCGGCCCCGCGACCCGCTCGCCGAGGTCGGGGTGCCGTTCGAGGATCGCGGTGCGCAACGTGTGCATCAGGTCGTGGGCCTCGCTGTCGGGCCAGCCCGGGTGCTCGCAGCTCTGGTAGTTGAAGCAGGTCACGGCCTTGAGTACTACGATCGGGTCGAGGGTGGCCTCGGTGGTGCGCAGCTCGTAGCGCGGCGTGGACGTGTCCTCCCTGTAGCGGTGGTTGACCGACTTGTGGTTTTCGTGCCACAGCCTCTGCCCCAGCTCGCGGAAGCCGACGGCGCCGAGGTCGGAGGGAACGACCCCGTACTGCGCGAGCGCGTGGACGAGAACGTCGATGTGGCTGCTGGAAACAATCCATGCGGACATGCAGAAGTCCTCCTGGAAAATGACGAGCTGTGAAGCCGGTGGCGACCGGGGGCTGCTGTGGGGGTCTCCGGCTTGTGATCACCGGGTGGTGCCGCCCCGTTCGGTGGTGCGCGCTCGGGTGGCGTCGGTGCCGGGACAAGGGGTCAAGCCATGCTGTTCGGCTTGACCCCGGCCCGGCGCCGACGCACCGTGCGAGCGCCCCACCGAACGGGGCGGCGTCCAACCGGCTCGACGACTCGTCGGATTGGGCGACCGTCCAGGGTGGAGGTCAGAGCGTGCGCAGGCGCCGAGTTGGTGCAAGACGGCGGCGACGGGCGTCTGGTGCGTTCGGCCGACTTCGCCGAGTGGGCAGGTGAGCCAGCCGGTGAGGTTCTCGTCCGGCGGGGCTGCGGCCCCCCGTCGCCGACGGCGGTAATCAGGCACGAGCCGTGGATGGCCGGGAGGCGGCCGGCGCGTCGAGCAGGGCGGATCGGGCATTCCCGGCGTCACCGGCGACGTAGTGGCCGTTGCGGACGGCGGCGAACAGCCGGACGGTGATCCCCGACCAGGACCGGGGATCACCGTGAATCGGCTATGCCCCTTGCGGGAGCCGAGGTGCTGCCGCCCCGTCCGATGTGTGACACCCGGACCTTCTCCACCACCCCGCCACGTCCTTACCCGGGCGGGCTTCCGGTGCGGGGCGGCAAGAACCCGCTTCGCGTACGCGAAGCGGGTGTGCGTGGCGAGGTGGCGGAGCGGGTTGTCGGTCGTCGCGCAGGCAGCCCGGCATGCCCGGCCTGAAGACCAGGTGCGCGCGCCGCGTCGGTGGTCCTCGGGAACCGGGCGAGCGGCGCGATGGCTGCCTCAGAAGTCGATCGGGCGTTTCCGGGAACGGCTGAGAACGACGGAGAGGGCAGCCGGTAGCTCCCCGTCCTGGGCCTTCCTGTGCTCGCTCCGCATGTCGATCAGTTCGAAGGCTCCGGCCGGGAGGTGGTAGCCCTCGTTGGTCGACACGGCGTCGCGCATACGGAACCGCAGGCTCACCTCGCTGTCGTAGTCGTTGATCGACTGTGCGCCGTCGCGGTCGAACAGGTCGATGGAGCCGGTCAGGACGTCGGCTTCGCCGTTCGGCCAGGTGATACGGGCCTCGACGACGGAGCCGGAGCGTTCGATGCGTTTGATGTTGAGGTCGCCGATGACCTCGGCAAACGGCTCCCCGCGGCGCAGCTCGAAGGCGATGGCCCGCAGGTGGTCGAAGTTCAGGTCGTACTTCCGCGAGAATTCGACGACCTCGTCGACCTGGGCCGCGGCGATGCCGGGTACTTGGTCGTGCAGGTAGGTGGCGACGGTCTCGGGCTCGGGGTAGGCGAACCGCATGTGGTAGTGGAAGCGGCCGGGGCGGTTGAGCATGAACTCGTTGACCCGGACGAGGTCGTTGACCGAGAGGACGTAGAGGCGCTTGGTCACGCTCAGTCCGTCGAAGAGGCTGAGGAACTGGGTCTGGGTCTCGTCCTCGCCGTGGCTGGCGAAGACCTTCTCGAACTCGTCGAAGACGACGACGACCTCGCCGAGATCGTCCAGGAAGGACGCGAGCCCCGGGGTCGAGTGCTGGACGAGGATCGTGGGCAGCTCCAGTTGCTCGCGGGCGCGTTCGGCGAGCATCCGGAGCATCAACGACTTGCCCATGCCCTTGTCGCCGGAGAGGATCACGCCCAGGGACCGGTCCATCGCCTCGTAGCTGCCGATGATGCGATCCACGCGCTGGACGTGGGAGCCGTAGACGGTGTCCTCGCCAGGGGCCAGCGGGGTGACCTGGCGAAGGCTGTATCCGGTCATCTTGGAGAAGTCGATGGCGTAGGTGGCCACCGGCAGTCGGTCGAAGGTCTGCACGGAGTCGTCGTAGAGGCGGAACCGGCCGCCGGAGGCGACGATGGTGGAAGCAGGCATGGGCGCTCGCTTTCGCAAGGAACGTGTGGATGGTGTGTGGTGCGGCGACGTCACCGCGGCCAGGTCTTTCTGCGCCCGGCGAAATGTCGCCGGGGGTCGGCCGCGGAGACTGGTGATCTGTGTGCCGGGTATCAGGTCGGCGCCGGGCCCGGAGGGGCGGCGTGGGGGCCGGTGCGCGCTTGCGCGCCTGGCTCAGTGCCGTGGCCCCGGCGGTGGGGGCCCGGCGGCGGCCTGATCGGCTCGGTGTCGAGCGACGGCCCCGGCCGGACTCGGTCCGGAACTCCATGCCACCGATCACTTTGCTCCTGGGTGCTCGACATGGGCGTGGTCGGGCTGAGGTGTCCTGGAGGTGGAAGCGAGGTCGACGCCGTCTAGCGCGCCCGGCGCGCGAGGCGTTCCGGGTCGAGGATCACCACGGTCCGGCCCTCCACGCGCAGCAAGCCGCGGTCGGTGAACTCGGCCAGGGCCTTGTTCACCGTCTCGCGTGAGGCGCCGACCAGCTGCGCGAGTTCCAGTTGGGTCAGGTCGTGGGTGACCCGCAGCAGGCCGCCGTGCTGGCTGCCGAAACGCGCCGTGAGGTCGAGCAGCGCCCAGGCCAGCCGGCCGCGTACGTCGTTGGTGACCGCCTCGGTCAGCATCGAGGTGGACCGGCGCAGGCCGCGGGCCAGGGCGCCGAGCAGGTGTTCGGCGATGTCGGGTCGGTGGGCGATCCACTGCAGCAGGAAGGACCGGTCGATGCCGAGCACGTGGACCTGGGTCACCGCGGTGGCGGTGGACTCCCGGGGAGCGGCGGCGTAGAGGGAGATTTCGCCGAACATCTCGGCCGGGCCGAGTAGGGCCAGCAGGTGTTCGCGGCCGCCGGACAGGGCACGGCTGAGCTTCACCTTGCCGGATCGGATGAGGTAGAGCCGGTCGCCCGGCTCGCCTTCGGTGAAGATCACGTGTCTGCGGGGGAACTCGGCGGCCTCGCCGACGGCGTCGAGGGCGGACAGGATCGGGTCGTCGGCGGGCATGCGGGTGGCGGGCATGCGGGTGGCGGGCATGGTGTGGCTCCTGGTGCTCGGTGGGGTGCGCATGGACGTGTGGCCGGGCAGCACGCCGTCCTCCGGTGGCACGGCCGTGGGGTTCGGCTGTGCTACCGGGAGGTGTGGTTGGCCGGGCGCGTCCGCGCACCGGCTCGAAAGGGCACGGGCGGACGCTGTTCGGGCGGTGAGCCGGCGCGCGGTGGCAGGCGTGTCGGCGAGGCACGGTCGGCGGCCGCGGTGGCGGCAGGCTGCGCCCCCCATCGAGGAGGACGGACAGCATTGCGGATCCGGACTACGGCCGGGTACGGCGGCCGGACGGTGGAACCGGCGCGTTATGCGACCGTGGGGGAGAGCATCGGCAACAGGTATGCCTGCGATGCCGGCATCAGGTCGATGATGTCCCGGTCGCCGGTCCACTGTTCGACGAACCGGAGGTGCACGGCCAGCCAGGTACGAACGGATCGGGGCAGGGGATCGGTGGCCGGTCGGTGGGCCCTGCCGCCGTAGAAGGTCATGAGGATCCTGTCCCCGTGCTTCCACGCCAGCTCGGCACCGATCCTGGTCGGGATGGAGGCGAGCTCGGCGGGATGCCACGGCGCGCCGTATGCGGCCCAGCTCTCGCCGCCGACCACGTGCGGCTGGACCACCAGCCGCAGCGGCTCGTCATGGCCGACCATGGCCCCTTTCGGGTTGACCGGGCGGACCTGCCGGCACACCGGGCACCGCCCGTAGATCGATGTCGGGTGGCCGTCGGACCGTGGGCCGATGCTGCCGTCGATGGCGAGCTTGCGACTGCCCGGGCAACGGACGGTGTCCACGAACAGACCGGCCGAATTCTTCAGGCGCACGACAATCTTCCTCACTCGCCCGCCGTCCCGACCTCTCGAAGCATCGGCTACGGCATGGCGGATTGCGCGATTCGGTGGCGGACCCTTCACGACCACTGGCGTCGTGAATGTCGTTCGGCGCCGCTCGGACATGCCGTCGAGGCGTCCTGGCGCCGGGCCCCGATGCGGTGGGGCGCACTCGGAAGGCGCCCGCGGCGGGGTAAGGGGGCAAGCCGCATCTTTTCCGCGGCTTGCCCCCGGCCCGACGGGGGCGCAGAGTGCGCAAACCCCACCGCACCGGGCTCGGTGCCTGGGGCGGTGCCCGCCTGCCACTCGAGGCACGGTCGTGCAATGTCCGTGGACTCGGAGGAGTCGGAGATTGGGGTTGACCCGTTTCGACGGACAGGGTCAGGATGTCCGTCAAAACGGGCCAGGCCCATCTCGACCTCGGCGGGCGGGGCGGTGATCCGCGCGTTCACGTGATTGCCCCTTGAAGCCGGGGAAACGGGTGGAGGCGAGCTGGAGACCGGGTCGGGAGCGACGACCGGTCGCCACGCCGGTGTGGGTGCGTTCGCCGCGTGTGCGGCCGATCCGCAGGACGTGGGTGGCGGCCGAGTGGCGAACACCGCGGCTGTCGACGGTGCGAGGGTCGGTAGCCGGCTTCGGCATCACGCGGAGTCGGTCTGCTGCGATGTCGCGGCACCGCGGATCAACTGCTCGGTCGCGACCTCGCCGAGCTGGTCGAGCAGGAAAGGGACCTGCTTGTCCAAGCCACCGTTGTTGATGGCGCCGGCCGACCTGCCGACCAAGTCGTGCACGGTGTCGTCCAGGTCGAGCGGGTCGACGTGAAGGGCTTCGGCGAGGGTCAGCAGACGCTGGTCCGGGCGTGAATCCTCCGTGGCGTCGGTGGCGTCGAGGTCGTCGCGGAGGGCGTAGTTGTGGCTCCCGTCGTCGTAGGCGAGTCGGTCTTCGTGGAGGTCGGACGGTGCTCCCACCCAGCTGGCGGGCGGGCCGGGGGCGGTGGGCGCGTCCGGGCGGTCCTCGGGGGTGTTGAGCCATCGCCGGAGGTCGCCGGCGCAGTGGTGCAGTCGGCCGTCGATCTCGATGTAGAAGTCGGAGTCGCCGCCGAATCCGACCGCGTCGCGGTAGACCCAGACGCACACGACCGACAGTCCGGAGACCTCGCTGATGCGGCCGAGGACCCGGTTCACGCGCTCGGCGTCGTAGCCGTCGGCCATGCTGCCGCGCAGGTCGGCGATCTCCTCGGCGTCCCGGCTGTCCATGCCGTCGACGATGGTGCCGAAGGCTTCCGGGATGGAGGAGCTCGGGACGGCCTCGCCGATCCGGGCCAGGTCGTGGCCGGTCAACGGTCGGCCCGCCCACGTCTCCAACTGCCCGCGCGTGATCGGCGACGTGACGTCCGCGTCGAGCCGGTGCCGCGCAAGCGCGGCCGCGACTTCCCAGACCCGCACGGCCTGCGGTGCCTGGAGCAACCCGGGACCTGCCTGGGCCAGGTGCTCCCAGGTGCCGGCGACCCACGCGGGGTCGCAGTCGACCAGGTCGCGGTAGGCCGTGACCTCCGCGGTGGGCACGACGCGGATCGAGGCCGGGTCGGCGGGGTCGACGGCCCGCCCCGGGTCGCCCGGGAAGTAGGCGATCAACCAGGTCATCGACGGGTGGAGAATCACTCCTCGCTCGATTACCGAGTGGACGGTGTGCCGATGGGCTTGTCGGATCTCGACAGCGGTTCCGGGCGGCGGAGCCACGTGCGACATGAGATGTTCCTCCGTGGTCTGGTTCTGCGGGGTGCGGTCGGCCCTGGCTCGTCGCTGCAGTCACGGGCCGTGGGACCGGTGATCCGCCGACTGGTGACGGTCGCCGCGGTCGGGAAACGGGAGCTGGAGGTCCGGCTTCGGGTAGCGGCCGATGGCCATGCCGATGACGGTGCGGGTGCGTTCACCGCGGGTGCGGCCGATCCGCAGGGCGTAGCGGTAGTTGCCGGGATGGCGGACGCGGCGGCTGCCGATGGCGTGCAGGGCTTCACGCAGCCACCGGCGAGGGTCGACGTCGTCCTGCGG
The DNA here is from genome assembly GCF_009498035.1 of Saccharothrix syringae. Taxonomy (NCBI): domain Bacteria; kingdom Bacillati; phylum Actinomycetota; class Actinomycetes; order Pseudonocardiales; family Pseudonocardiaceae; genus Saccharothrix; species Saccharothrix syringae. The sequence continues at coordinate 6,315,990 of NZ_CP034550.1, read as the reverse complement.
AGCTGTGGCGCCCAGAGCGACCAGGCGAGCGATGACGCCGGCGGCGGCGGTCTCGCGGCCGGTGACCTTGGCCTGTGCGCGGGCGGTGAGCACCGTCGCATCGGGCAGCAGGGTCAGGGTGCGGACGGTGGAACGGCCCAGGTATGCGAAATTCAGGGCCTGGTAGACGATTCCGCAGTGACCGGGTTTGATCAGCTCCGGCCCGTTCGGGCCGGAGCGCCAGCATTCGTGTGACTACAGAAGTTGGTTGTCACCGGAGGACCACCACGACGTGCGGTCCGATGTGGAGGTGCCAGCGCTTGTTGTCACCGAATACAGGTCATGGCTGTCACCTGCATCGACCACGATCCGACCGTCTATCCGGTGACCGGAGCAGCGGAAGAGCGGCCCCGAGACCTTGGCCTGGACCACCGAGTGGTGACTGCGCGAGGTCAGCCTGCGCGCTACCGACGCCGCGATCGTCGACCACCACCACGGCCCCTGTCACCGGTCAGCGCGTGGGACGGCGGTGTCTGTCGGGCTGCCGACGGAGTCCTGTGAGCGGTGGTCTCAAGCGATGTGGAACGTGTCGTTCCCCGCGCTCACGATGATCATGTCCCACCTTGTGCCGCCGTGCGTGGCGGGTCAGCGGGTGTCGCCCGGATCAGCGTCTGGGGTGTTGCCGAGGTCGTCGAGTTGCCGTTGGACGCGCTCGGCGTCGATGTCACGGCCTTGTTCCCGGTACAGCTCCAGCGCCTCCCGCCACACCGTGCGGGCCTGCTCGTGCCGGCCGAGGGCGGCGTGGGGATGGCCCACGCCGTCGAGGCCGTCCGCGACCAGGTAGGCGTGGCCGAGGTCGCGGTACAAGGTGAGGGCGTGGTGGTAGTGGTCGAGGGCCTGGTGGTGGTTGCCGGTGTGGTGGGCGATGTAGCCCAGGCTGGCCAGGGTGGCCGCCTCGCCGTCGGGGTTGTGGTGGTGTCGGTGCAGGGTGAGGGCGGCCTGGCAGTGCTGGCGGGCGGTGTCGAACTGGCCCAGGCGCGCGGCGTACCAGCCCACCTGGTTGAGCGACTCGGCTTCCCACACCGGCTGGTCGAGGGCGCGAATGAGGTCGAGGGCGTGGTGGGCGTGCTCCAGGGCCTGCCGGTCGTCTCCCCGTCGTTCCCAGGCGACCGCGAGTATCCGGTGGGTGCGAGCCTGTTCGGTGGGGTCGTGGTGGCGCACGGCCAGGTCGAGGGCCTGCTCCAGGTGGGCGGTGGCCTGCTCGTGCAAGCCCTGCCGGGAGCAGGCATGGCCGAGGCGTCGGTGGGCGCAGCTGCGGGTGGCGGGGTCGGGCAGGTGGTCGGCGGCGTCCAGCGCGGTCCGCCACGTGGTGACCGCGTCGCGCCGGTGTCCTCGCCGCTGGTGGAAGGTGTGCAGGTTCCAGGCGAGGTGCCAGACGGTGTGGTGGTGGCCGAGGGTGGCGGCGGTGCGTTGGGTGGCCAGCAGGGTGGCGTGCTCGGCCTGCAGCCAGGCAAGCGCAGCCGTGGCGTCGGGCAGCGGGTGCGGGTGGACGCCGGGCGCGGGCGGCTCGGGCGACAGGAGCGCGCTGTGGGGGGCAAGGAGGCGGTCGGCGGCGTGGGCGGTGTGCAGGTGGAAGTCCACCACCCGCACCAGGGCCGCTTCCCACACGTGCTCGGGCAGGGTGGTGTGGGCGGTATCCGCGGCGTAGCGGCGGACCAGGTCGTGCATCGCATACCGGCCACCCGGACGCCGCTCCAGCAGCGAGGCGTCCTCCAGCCCGCTCAGCGTCCTGCGGGCGGTGCGGTCGGGCAGGCCGGTGAGGGCGGCGGTGGCAGGTGGGGTGGTGTCCGGGCCGGGGGCGATGCCCAGCAACGCGAACACGGTGCGCTGGGCGTCGGTGAGGTGGCGCAGGGACCAGGACAGCACCGTGGGCAGGCTGGCGGCAGGGTCGGTGTCGTGGTCGAGCGCCTCCAGCCCGAGGTCGCGCAGTTCGGCGGCGGCCTCGGCCAGCGGCGGGTCGGGGTGGGGCTCGGCGGTGCGCGCGGTGATCGACAACGCCAGTGGGTAGCCCCCGCACAGGCCGATCAGCTCGTCCACCGCCTCGGGTTCGGCAGCGACGCGGTCGGTGCCCAGGCGGGCGGCCAGCAGGCCGCGGGCCTCCTCCGGGGACAGGACGTCGAGGGGTAGGTGTCGGGCGCCGTGCCGGTCGATCAGCGAGGCGAGCCGGTGTCGTCCGGTGACCAGCACCGTACAGCTCGGCGAGCCGGGCAGCAGGGGGGCGACCTGTTCGCTGGTGGCGGCGTTGTCCAGCACGACCAGCATCCGCTTACCCGCGACCAGGCTGCGGTAGAGCGCGGCCTGGGCGTCGAGGTCGGTGGGGATGCGGTTCGCCTCGACGCCCAGGGCGTCGAGGAACCCGCGTACCGCCACCGCCGGGGCCACCGGCTCGCCGGTGGGACTGAAGCCGTGCAGGTCGACGAACAGTTGCCCGTCGGGGAACCGCTCCAGCTGGCGGTGCGCCCAGGCCAACGCCAGCCAGGTCTTGCCGATGCCCCCGGCGCCGCCGATCGCCGAAACCAGCACCGTCGCGCCCTGCCCCTCACCCGCCGGGGCGGCGGGCGGTGTGGGGGCGGTCAGCACGCGGTCCAGCCGGGCCAACTCCGCGCTCCGCCCCGTGAACAGCCCCGGCGCGGCGGGCAACTGCCGCGGCACCATCGGCCGCACCGGCTGCTGGACCGTGACCATCGCGTCACGACCGGCCTGCACCACCATCCCCGAACCTGCCACGACCGCGTGCTGACCGGTCCCGGCGGATACCTCGCCACCGACGGCGTCACCACCGGCTACCGCGTCCGCCACGCCCACCTCACCCCGGTTCCACCAGCTGGATCAGCGCCACGCACACCATCAGGCCCACAGCTCGCCAGCACACCGCAAGAATGCGGCCACGCGGCCGAACACCGACGTTCCAGAGCACGTGAAGCCTGACCAATGCCCGGTCTCGGCTCCACCGGCACCAAGGACATCCAGGCCGTCGAGCGGCTCCGCGACAACGGCCAACTCGCGCACAACGGCCTGGTCGGAGCCTGCGAATTCACCAGCAGCGGTGATACCGACATAGAAAACCTCGTCGCGGCAGGTCGCCCCCGCCGCAGGCGGCGGTGGTGAACGGGCCGGGCGCCAGCCGTATGACGACGGTCATGCACCATGGAGGCCGGCGTTGGAGAGGTGGCGCCGCATGCGAAACAGCGCCGCCAGGGCGGAAACGCGGATCTTGGTGACAACTACCGCCTGTAAGTGACAACTAAGGCCGGTAGTCACAGTTCGACCGGGTCACCGAAGGTCACCACGCCACGGACGCCGTGCTCGGCCGCGCGCCGGAACACTCTGGCACAGAACCAGCTTTCCTGGTACCGGGCAGTATTGATCCCGGACGGATCCCCATTCGGCTGAACCGGAACTACTCCGGGCCCGTTGTCGCGTCCTGCTTCAGTCGTGATGCGACGTAGCTGGCTCGATCACCTCCTGCGGCGACGTGCCAGCGTTGCGCTGCCGAGTCCGAGATCCCGAGTAGGTCGGCCAGCAGTTTCCAGTGGACACTTCCGACCAACGCAAGGAGGGCTCCATTGCGCGCGTGGCGGACCTTGTTGATTCCCAATGTCTTTAGGCGTCGTGCCAGCGTGTCCGAGCCGAGTGGCCGGCCGGGGTGCGCGCCGGGGAACAGATACGGGTTGGGGACGCTCCGGATCAGGACGCGGTCGGAGCGGCGGTCCGTGATCAGGCGAGCGAGCAGGTGGGACAGCTTCGGCCGGAGCCAGAGTGGGTCGCTGCCGAGCACGAGCCCAAGGACGCCCGGCTCCGCCGGGTGCTCTCGGACGTCGTCGATGGTGAGCCGGGCGATTCTGCTGACCTGTTGGCCGTACTGGAGCACGAGGCATCCGGCGACGCGGTCGACCAGAGCGATGGTGTCGTCGTGTTCGAGCCGGTGGGCCAGCAGAAGCCGGTCGGCGTCGTTCATGATCGACCGGTCTTCACCGGTGGTGAGCGCGGTGACGGCGACGTGCCGGGGTGCTTCCTCCTGCAGGGCAGCCCAGGTGAGGAACTGTCGCAGGTAGCTGGTACGCCATCGTTGGGCCGCGAGCCAGGCGTCGATCTGGGGCTGGGTGCAGTGCGCGAGCGCGCTGCCGACGCCGCGGAGGTGGTTGGTGAACGCCTGCGCGGTGCGGAGCTGTTCGAGCAGGTACCCGGCCCGCTGCGGCGCGAGCCGGCCGTCGCGCTCGGCCTGTTGGTGTGCGGCGGGCAGCAGGACCCACCGCAGGTAGCGGGCGAGCAGGAGCCTGTTGGCACGCTCGTCGACCTCGTCGAGCAGCGCCTGGGTGCGGTGTTGGACGCGGACCAGGTGCTCGTCGCGAGAAGGCAGGACCCCGGCCGCGCTGAGCAGGTCACGCAGGTGCGCGACGGAGCCGGTCTGGTGGAGCCGGTCGAGGGCGTCGTGGGTGCAGGCGAGGTCACCGCTGATCAGACGGTGGAGGAGCTGGCCACCGGCGCCGTTGAGGTAGGCGATGAGGCTGTACGGGCTCGGATAGCCGGCCAGGTGCTCGCGCAGCAGGGCAAGCTCGGCCGCCTGGCTCGTGGTTCCGGTGGCGAACAGCTCGTCGAGGCGCTCGCGGGCACGGCAGGACGGGCAGAGGCCGCGGCTGTGGATGCGGCCCATGCCGCCGCAGGCGGTGCACGTGTAGGTGAACCGGACGCCGGCGCACTCGGGACAGGTCGGGTTGCCGTGGTGGTCCCGGCGGAACACCGGCCGGTGCTGCCGGCACGTGGTGCAGGTGACGTGGGTGAAGCGGACCGTGTCCACGCAGGTCAGACAGACCGGTCCTTCCGGCCAGGTGCGTTCGGCCTTGGCCGGGGTGCCGCAGCGGGCGCACGGGATCTTCCGGTTGCAGTGGCAGGGCCGGCAGCGTCGGCGGCCGTCGTCGCGTGAGGCCAGCAGGGCGGGGCGCCGCCCGCAGTCGACGCACAGGTTGGTCGAGGGCTTGACGATCTCCCAGCAGTACGGGCAGTACGGCTGGCCGTCGAGCTTGCCGAGGACCGGCCGGGCCTGGCCGCATCGAGTGCAGTGGGCGCGGTGCTGTGTGCGCCAGCAGGAGTGGCATTGCGGTCCGCGCTCGTCACGGGTGGCGACCGGCCGGGTGTGGCCGCAGTCCCGGCACGGTTCGGGCGGACGTTCTTTGATCGCGCAGGTGTTGCACAGGCTGCGTTTCTTCAGCTTGATCGGGCCATGGCGTCCGCATCCGGAGCAGGTTCCGGGCGGTTGGGCCCGGGTGAAGCAGGTGGCGCAGGTAGGGCCGTCCGGTGTGCGGGTACGGACGGGGCGGATTCGCCCGCAGCCGGTGCAGCGTTCGGCGGTGCGGCGTCGCCAGCACGAGCCGCACACCGGGTGCCCGTGGGGTCGGGCGGTGACCGTTCTGGTCTTGCCGCAGTCGGTGCAGGGTTCGGTAGGTCGGGTGGCGCGGTGGCAGCGGGCGCACAGCGGACCGGCCGGGGTGCGCTTGTAGGGCGCGCACCACTGCCCGCACCGGTGGCAGGTCTCCTTCGGGCGCGTGGCGTCGTAGCACGCCTTGCACAGCCTGCGGGTCCTGGTGTTCAGGCTCAACGCGCGTACCCGGCCGCAGCCGTCGCACGTCCCGTGCCCTGCCGACGCCACCGCGGTCTCCGCCGGTCAGCTCTCGGCGTCGAAGAAGTCCGCGGACAGCACCGGGCCGTCGGGCATGGCCGGTGCCGGACCGTGCTTGGTCGACCGGTCGGTGCCGTGTTCGGGGTCGAGTTCGACGACCAGATCCTCGAACCGGCAGTCGAGGATCCTGCACAAGGCCACCACCAGCTCCAGCGGGATCTTCGGGGGTTGCTCGGCGGAGACCAGGCGGTAGACCGTGCTGCGATCGAAGTCGAAGCCGTAGCGGCGCAGTTCGGGCACCAGTTTGGTGGTGTTGTACCAGTTGCGGCGCACCGCCATCAGTTCACGCAGCCGCCAGGCGCACCGCGGTTGCCGGGCGTGGAAGTCAGACTGTCCACTGTGTTCCTGCTGTCCGCCGGACGCGGCCTTCATCGTGTGGTCCTCCGTTCCTTCGCCGTGGTGGCGGGCTGGGTGTCGGTGGCGTCGAACTCGTCGTCTATGTCGGCCTCGATCTCGGCTCGCGCGAACGCGGTCCGCAACGCTTCCTCCTCCGCGGCGTCGAGGAACTCGCGCACCTTGGTGTTCTTGTAGTCGCTGGACAGGGCGGTGTAGATCGCGGTCGTGGCCGCATGGGAGTGGCCGACCTGCTCGGTGACGAACGACGCGTCGTAACCGGCCTCGATCAGCCTGGTGACGTAGGTGTGGCGCAAGCAGTGCGGGCACAGGTGGTCGGGCAGACTCGCCAGGGCGCGCCAGTGGGCGAAGCGGTCGTTGACCGAGCGGATCGAGATCTCTCCGTCGCGCTCGGTCGGGAACATCACGCCGTCATCCTGGCGGTCGACGTAGAACAGAGGCCTGATGTTCTCGACGTAGTAGCGCACGGTGGTCACCGCCCAGGGCCACACCGAGATCACCATCCGCCGACGCGGCGGTTGGCCGGGCAGGGCCTTGCCCCACCGGACGGCCAGCCCGGCGAAGTCGCCAAACTCCGACAGCTTGGCCTGCCGCCGCCAGTCGTGGATCTCCAGCCAGGCGGTCTCACGCCGCCGCAGACCCCAGGCGTACATCGTGGTGAACAGCGCCAGGTCGCGGGCGGCGGTCAGTGCGCCCTTGTGCCCGGCGGCCCGCAGACGGCCGATCTCGGGATCCATCTGCCCGAAGAAGGCCCGGACCTCGGGGCGGGTCAGCGGCCGGTTGCGGCTGGGCTGGCCGACGTAGCCCTGCGAATGGCGCACGGTGTTGAGCTCGCCCAACGCCATCGTTGGGAACGTGCCGAACAGCTCCCGGCACACCGTCGGCCACTCGTAGGCGGTGTTGGTCACGTATGACAGGAACGCTCGCAGCTGCAACTGCTTCTGTCCCAGCGTCGAGTGCGCCACCGCGGCGGCCACGGTGGCCGACCATCGGTCGAAGATTGAGGCATTCCACTCCCACGGGAACGCGTCGGCGAAGGCGTGCAGCTGGCGCACCGTGCGCACCCGACCGGCGATCGTGTTGGGCTTGAGCGCACGGGCCTGCTGATGCTCGACGAACCCCTCGATCATCTTCTCGAACACCGCTTCGGTGGGGCGCAGCATCGTCACTCCGGGCACCACGTACAGGGTCGCGGCACCCGGTACGCCCTGCTCCGACTGCATGCTTCGGCTGTGAGGTTGCTTCTCCACGCCGCCACCTCCGGCAGTAGATGATGCGGGCGGTGCATCAATGATGTGGAGGAGGCTACATCAATCGCAGCAGGGAGACCATCGGCGTGGCAGGCTCTACTGCGGTCATCGATGCCTGGGGTGCGCTGCTCACGTTGCGCAGCACGCGCGCCGTTGGGTTTGACGCTCATGACACGCTGGACCTGGGGTTGTGGCGCACAAGACGCGGTTACGCCAACCTTGACGGCTGCAAGGGACGCGTCAGGAAAGCGAAGGTGCGAATGACTGAGCAGATTCGACTTTGGGTTGAGGTCATCTTAGCGCTGGGCGTGACCACCGGAGTCGGCGTTGCGATCTACGGTCTTCGATTGCTTGTTCGACGGCAACGCTTTTCTGAACGCATTGCTGAAGAAAATCGCATCGACGCAACAGAACGTCGCGTTACGGAACTGTATGCCACTGCCGTCGAGCAACTTGGCAGCGAGAAGCCCGCAGTTCGCCTGGCAGGGGTGTACGCATTAGAGCGACTGGCGCAGGATGTTCCAGGAATGCGGCAGGTAGTCGTAAATGTCCTGTGCGCATATCTGAGAATGCCATACGGTGAAGCGGGCACTTCGGATTTCCCTGCTGGCGACATGTCTGCCCACGGGCAGGAACTGTCGGTCCGGCTGGCTGCACAACGCGTTCTGTCGACACATTTGAGGGCGGATGTCGACGTTCAAGCGGCCATGTTCTGGCCGGAAATAACCCTCGATCTTGCTGGCGCCCGCCTAGTCGATTTCGACCTTTCTGGCAGCGAGCTTAGGCGTGCCAACTTCACGGACGCGTCATTCATAGGATTTGCTCGGTTCGCCGGCATGTACGTTACAGGCGAGGCATCCTTTGAGAACTGCAACTTCGTGAATGATGCTTACTTTGACGGCCTTCGGATCGCCGGGCATGCAAAGTTCTCGCGCGCAAACTTCGCTAGTGCGGTCACTGTTCGGGGCGCAAAGTTTGAAAGCTTGTCCGAGTTCGACGAAGCCAACTTTGCTCAGAATGTCGACTTCTCCGGGTCTCGCTTTGATGGTGCGGCAAGGTTTCTCGGTGTCAACTTCAGTTGGGATGCCTCCTTTGAGGGGGTTCGATTTTCCAATGCGGTCCACTTTGACGGAGCCGTGTTCAATCGGGATGCCTCCTTTGAGAGGGTCGCTTTCATGGGTGACGCATCCTTTCGGGGGTCTGTATTTAAAGAAAACCTGCTTCTGACCTCAGCAACCCTAACTGGTGCGCCTATCGCGTTGCAGAGGGTAGATCTGCTGGAAGGCGAGGAAATCGATCTCGAAGAGTTGGCCGAAACCGGTGCTCGCCAACTCAGGAGGTATTCAGAGACTGGCCTACGGCCGAACCTTGTTCAGGCGATCGACGCGCTGCGGCGAGCGGTGGAGCTGACTCCGTCGGGCTCGGTGGAACAGGCTGGTCGCCTGTCCAACCTCGGGATCGCCCTGCGCGCCCGCTTCGACCACACCGGCTCTCCGGCGGATCTGGATGAGGCGATCGACGCGCTGCGGCGAGCGGTGGAGCTGACTCCGTCGGGCTCGGTGGAACAGGCTGGTCGCCTGTCCAACCTCGGGATCGCCCTGCGCGCCCGCTTCGACCACACCGGCTCTCCGGCGGATCTGGATGAGGCGATCGACGCGCTGCGGCGAGCGGTGGAGCTGACTCCGTCGGGCTCGGTGGAACAGGCTGGTCGCCTGTCCAACCTTGGGATCGCCCTGCGCGCCCGCTTCGACCACACCGGCGACGTGGATGATGTAACAGCTGCCGTCAGTTACCTAAGAGAATCGGTATCTCTGATACCGTCCGACTCGCCCGAGCGTCCTCAGCTACTGTCGAATCTAGCGCTGGTTCTGGTGCGTCGACACGCTTCACTTGGTGATGAAAGTGATCTAGACGAAGCAATCGAATCCCTACGGCAAGCCCTGGCTCTTACGCCAGCCGAACTAGCGGCAAGATCGGCATACATCTCAAATCTGGCAACTGCTCTACAAGCTCGATATGCGTCGCGAGCAAATCCGGCTGATCTGGACGAGGCGATCATCGCGATGCGCACTGCTCTTGCCGAGGCGGAGCCGGGTGACGCGTTCCGGACGACGTATCTTTCGAATCTTGCGGCTCTTCTGCAAGAGCGGGCTCAACATCTCAATGACAAGTCTGCGTTGGCAGAAGCAATTGAACTCTATCGTGAAGCGATAGCATCGACTGAACTGGATCAATCGTCGAGACGGTCCTACGAGGAAGCTCTGGCCGGGTTGTTGACGAGGCAGAGCGAAATCGTCAGTGGTGGCCAACGGTGACCGACTCCCCTCGGCAACTACGACGGTTTCGTGGGCGGCCACTGCTCTCCGGCATGTTAACCGCAACTCTCACCACAGCGGTCGGTGTTGCGGTGAATATCGCAACGGCGCTCGTCAGCAATCCGATCGCTTGGGTGGCAGTAGCGGTCGCCACCGTCGCAAGTGGCGGAACTGCTGCTTGGGTCAGCAGGGGGCAAGCGCAGGTCTCCGCTGAAGTTATCGAGGAAACCTTGGACGAGGAGATGCCCAAGCGTTTCCGCATCGAGAGGAGATCGACTTCGCGGCGAGTCTCGAGGGGGGTCGTGAAGAGGAGGACAATCGAGACCCGCCCAGATGGCACCCGGTTGGAGACAATCGAATTTTTCAGCGAAGAGCTGGCTCGTGAGGATACAACGATCGTAGAGTAAAGCCAGGCAAGCCTTGATCAAGGGTACGACTGCTGATGCATCGTGTACATCACTGCGCGGAATCCCCGTTCCCCGGCACGTCCTGGGCCAGGACGAGCCGGTTGAATTCCAGACTTTCCTCGTAGGGGTCAGGCCGGGGAAGGGATTGGTGAGGACCTTCTCGCTCATCGGCACGCCGAGAGTGGCCGCGCCGACCAGTCGCGGCTGGCCGGCGTGGTGGTCGAGCAGGCCGTACCGGTAGGTCGTGCTCGGTAGGGTCTTGGCGTAGTAGTGCAGGCGGATGTAGCTGGCTGCGGTGTTGTTAGAGATGGGAACGACCTCGTACCGGTCGGGAACGAAGCCTGCTTCGTCTGCTGGGCGCCACCTCGGTGTGCCGAAGTGTCAGCGTTGCGTCCGGATTGGCACCGGCTCTCCTTGTCCTGTGCTGTTCGGAGTGGACAGGGAGAACCCTGGCCGGGCGCTAGGGGGCGTGACACCCGACCGGGGTCTGAAAGCGGGCCGGCGAGGAAGCACCAGCCCGCTCATTCAGGTGGTCAGAGGTGGCCGGGGATGGACAGGAGTTGCCGGTGCTGCTGGCAGTAGGCCCCGACCGCGGCAACAGTGATCACGCTGGCGTCGGACGGCGGAGGTCTGCCTGGTGGCCAGCGTCGTGACCGCGTCGGGAACCGACGCCCCGAACCGGACGCGGTGGGCCGAGACATCCGGCCCACCGCTGCGACGAACGGGTCAGAACGGCGCCATGGCCGCGGTGAGCCCACCGGCGGGAACCGCATCTCCCCACGGGCTGGGCACGGGCACGCGGGCCGCCAGGTGCGCCAGGAGGTCGCCGTGGCAACGGTCCGGTGCGCAGGAGCACCCGAGGGTCTTCTCGGTCAGCTCGCCGAGCGCGGCCATCAACTCCGGCTGGTCGGGCAGCCACTGCTCGTAGAGATCGCAGACCTCGTTGCGGGTACCGTCGATGCCGATGACGAAGGGGTTACCCCACTTCGATCCCCGGCCGATGTAGACGTCGTACCGGGCGTACCTCCGGTGGACGACCAGCGGATGTGCCAACTCGTGCTCCTTTACCGTGCGGGCTCGACCTCGCCCGCCGGGCAAGCGCTCACCGGGCGGGTTCGGCCTTGAGGGGCTGTCGCTCCGCGTGCCGGACATCAGGCCGTGGCCGGGCCCCGCAGGGGGCGGCGGGGGTTCCGGCCCGTGCTTTTCGGGCCGGGTTCATCGCCGCGGACCCGGCCGCGGTCTGATCGGCTTCGCGCGGAGCGACAGCCCCGGCCGCGCCCGCTCCACGGCTCTCCCTCCACCGACCCCACCGCGCTCCCGACAGGCGTCGCCGTCGGCCTCGTGCTCAGAGCTCAATGGCGAGCCGGCCGGTCGGCGCGTAGACGCAGTCGACGTCCTGGTTGTTGTGGCGTCCGCTGCACCGGATGGCCCCGAGGCGGCGGCCGGGAACGGTGAGCTTGCGGCGGGCGAGGCGCTCGTGCTCGTCGATGAGCGAGCCTTCCAGGGCCTCGTGGTGGCGACCGGCCTCGGCGAATCCCGGGATCTCGGGCAGGCCCGCGGCCTGCCACATCCGCAGGCACAGGCCCGTGGCCGCCGAGGTCAGCGGTGTCAGCAGGCTGGTGTGCAGCAGTGCGCAGCACACCTCGGCCGCGGTGCCCGGTCGGGTGTCGGCGCCGGCCGCGACCCGGTCGAGCAGTTCGCGGCAGTGCGCGCGGTAGACCGTCTCGCTGTCGGCCAGCCGCGTGAGGTCCGGGTTGGCCGACAGCAGCAGGAAGCTGTGGTGGATCCGGTCGGCGTGTGCCGGGTGCCGGCGGCGGGCGGTCTCGATCTCCTCCTCGGCCCACTGCATGCTGTCGAAGGATGCACCGACGGACGTGAAGACCTTGCCGAATCCGTGGCTGAACAGGACGTTCGTGGCGGTGTTCACCTCGGAGCCCGGCAGGTCGGTTGTGCTGTCGTGGCCGGGCGCGGTGCGGGTGGTCATGGTGCTAGGCCCCCTGTGGACGGGTAGCTGGTCGGGCGGGTGGCGCGCATCCACTGCGCGCTGGTGTAGCCGAGTCCGTCGATGTGCTCGGGCGGGGTGCCGAGGGACAGGCTCAGTGCCGCTCGCCGGTTGGCGAGCGAGGTGCGCAGGTCGGCTCGGCGAACGGGGTCGTGCTTGGCCGTGGTGATGCAGGAGCCCAGCCACAGCAGTTCGAGTACGTTGCGGTCGGCGATCGGGCCGCGGGCGTCGGTTCGGGCCACGGGGAGCGGCTGGTGTGGTGCCGGTTGCCGCAGCTGCGGTGGGGTGAGGTCCACCGGCGTGATCTCCCGGCCGCTGGTGGTGGTGATGTCGTCGAGGGCACCCCACCGCACCCGTAGTGTTTCTCCCACCACGCCCCACGGACCGGTCATGGAGCGGATCCGGACATGGGCCATGTCCAGGTCGCCGAACAGGTAGCGCCCGAGGATGTCGAACTCGACTGCGACGCTCGGCGAGACATGGCAGACGGCGCGTCCGAAGGGCTGGTCGGGGACGTCGAGAGGCACGGTGTGCGCGTCCACGGTTGTCATGCACCCGCCTGGCGGGCGTCGCGCGCAGCCGTGGGCCGCGTGCCGCAGTCGGGCCACCGCCGGGGCGCCGGGACGGGGACGCGGGGAGAGCCGGTGCCGTTCGTCCCTGGCGCGGCGGGGGCGGTCACGTGTCCCGTCCTTGCGGGTGGAAGGTGTGGGCATAGACGCGCAACTGGGTCACGGTGCGGCCCTGGTCGAGCAGGTCCACTCCGGAGGTCTCCAGGATCTCGGCCAGGGTGTGGATCTGCCCGGCCATGAACTCGGCGCGGTCGGGAGGGGGTGGTGCGCCGATCGCCTCCAGGTGGGCGCGGGCCAGTTGCGCGCCGTTGACGCCGTGGTTGCGGGTGCGTACAGCGATGAACAGCATGGCCGCGTACTCGATGGTGTCGTGGCCGAACACGCCGTCGACGGCGACGGTGATCGCCTCCCCCGCGGCTTCCTCCCGGGCCTCACGCTCCAGGACCGGGGTGCGGGGAATGCCGATGAGGGTGGCAACGGCGGCGGAGCGTCGGTAACTGTCCTGAGCGGCGCGGGCGGCGTCGGCGGCGATGCCCGGCGCGGCCAGTGTCCGGATCTCCTGCATGGGGTTTCACGTCCTTTCGGCACCGGATCCGGCACCGTGGTTGTCGGGGTCGTCGGGTTCGACCAACCCGGTCCGGTCGAGGCCGGGCGGCTGTGGGTGGTGGGGCGCACTCGTCGTGTGCCGGCGGCGGAGGAAGGGGGCAAGCACTGCCTTTCGGGCTTGCCTCCGACCCCCCGCCGGCGCAGAGTGCGACCGCCCCACCGCCCAAGGGCCGCCCGTCATCTCAGGGCCACGTCTGCGCCGGCGGGTGTTGTCGCAGCGTCAGCGCAGCCGCCACTGCGCGTCGACGGTGGCGGTGATCTCGTCGCCGTACAGCCAGGTGGCCAACAGCGGTCGCAGCGGTTCGGCGATCGCCCGGTCGATCTGGGCCAGTGGCACCCCGGTGTGGTGTTCGCGCCGGTGGTGCGCCCAGGCGGTGAGCACACCGACGAGGGCGTCGGCCAGCGCACGGGTGGGCGTGCCGGGCGGGTAGGCGGCTTGCAGCGCTGTCAACACCCGGTCGGTGTCCGACAGCGGGGTGCGCACCTGGTAGTGGTGCAGGTAGGGCAGGGTGATCTCGACCGTGGTCTGCGGCTGTCGCCCGGCGAGCACGACGCGGTTGTTGCGCGTGTCCCCGCCGCACTGCACCACCCAGACCTGTGACCAGTCGGTCCAGCAGCGGGTGACGCCCTTCATCATCGGCTCGGGCAGCCGGGCGCGGACCTGCTGTTCGAACTCGCGGCGCAGACCGCCGCCGATCAACGCGTTGCCCAGGTCGCCGACATCGCGCACGTGCAGCTCCCGGTAGGGCGGGACGAACGCGGACACGGGGCCGGGCATCACCGCACCTCCGGAACGGTCGCGGACCGCGTGGGAGTCGCCTGCCGCAGCGCCAGCGCCTGCTCGACGTGGCGGCGCGCCGGCGGGGTGAGGCCGTCGAGGTCGGCCGCGGTCCAGGCCATCCGCAGCACGGCGTCGGCGCCGCGGTGGGACAGCGCCCCGATCCGTAGGGCGTGGTGGATCGGGGCGTCCACCGCAGCGGGCAACGGCCGGGAGTGCAGTACCTCCTCGGGCACGGTCGCGTTGGTGAACACGGTGTCGGAGCCGGACGCGGCCTGACTCCAGCGGGTCGCGGCGCGGGCCCGTGCGCGCAGGACACGGGCGCGGGAGTGGGCGCGGACGCGCCCGATCCGGTCCCGATCGTCCTCGGGCGGGAGCATCACAGCCCGGGAGGAGGCGAGCCGGAGCCGGATGTCCAGGACGTCCAGCAGCACCGGGGCAAGCCGGGCCCGCGGCCCAGGGGTGCGAATGCAGGTGGCGAACAGCTGGCCGAGGGCCGGGTAGCGCAACTCGTGCCCGCCATGGGCCAACCGGACTTGCCGGTCCAGCAGTGCCCGGCGCAACGTCTCGAGCGCGAGGGGTGTGAAACGGTCGAGGTCGCAGGCCACCAGCACGCCGTGGTGGGCGCGGCTGACCGCGCCGGGCACGCTGCCGCCGACCAGGGCGGCGAGCGAGTCGCTGTGGTGGGCGGTCACCATCGGCGCCGTGGCGGTCAGGATCGCGCCGTCCTCGCGCGGGCCGGTCAACGACCGGATCGCGGCGAGCTGGAGCTGCTGGTCGGGGGTCAGGTCGGGCAGCAGCTGGTGCAGCCACTGCGCGACCAGCAGCGCGCCCGCGCCCTCGGCGGCGTCGAGCAGCAGGTGGTGCCCGCCGGCGGCGGCGACTTCCACCGCCCGCAGCGCCGGGGCGGTCAGCGCCCGCCCCGGCGGCTGTGGGGTCTCGGCGACGAAGCCGGCGGGCACGCCGGGCCGGTGCAGGGCGGTGTCGGTGCCGCGCAGCCAGTCGGCCACCTCGCTCAGCGTGTGCGCGCCGAGCACCTCGACGCCGTCGACGAGCACGGCCTGGCCCAGGGCGTCGGCGGGCACGATCACCCGGTGCAGGCCGTGCGCGCGCACGGCCTGCACGGCGGGCAGCACGCCGCGGGTGGGGCGCAGGCTGCCGTCCAGACCGACCTCGCCGAGCACCGCGGTGCCGGCCAGCCGCCGCGCGGGGACGCCCAGGATGGCGCAGAGCGCCGCGACGGCCACGGCGGCGGCCTGGGGCGCGGCCTCCGGTGAGCCCAGGTGCACCTCGATGCGCCGGTTCCGGTTCGGCCGGCCGGAGTTGGCCAGGGCCGCGTGCACCCGGTCGCGCAGCTCGCGCTGGCCGCGGCCGTTGCCGCCGGTGAGCAGGATCTCGGGCGGGCCGTCGCCGGCAGTGGCGGTGAGGGTGGACACCTGGCCGGTCAGGCCACGCAGGGACACGGTGTGGACGGTGGACATGACGAACTCCCCAGAGGTGATGTTGTTCGGGGTCGGCCCGGAGTACCAGGGCTGAGGGGGTCGGACACCCCATGTCGGGGCCTCGTCCGGGAGCTGCCGCGGTGTCGCGCGAGCCGGTCGAAGGCCTCGCCGGCACGTTCCCGACTCGGCCGAGCCCGCGCTGCTCGGGGGTGCCCGGGAGTCGGGTGAGGGCCACACCGGGGTCCCGCTGGTGCTGCTGCAGCTGTGCGGGGCCGGTCAACTCGCCCGGCGGGCCAGGCGGTCCGGGTCCAGGATCAGCACGGTCCTGCCCTCCAGGCGCAGCCAGCCGCGGTGGGTGAAGTCGGCCAGGGCCTTGTTCACCGTCTCGCGCGAGGCTCCGATCAGCTGGGCGAGCTCCTCCTGGGTCAGGTCGTGGGTGACCCGCAGCAGCCCGGCCTCCTGGCTGCCGAAGCGCACCGCCAGTTCCAGCAACGCCTTGGCCAGCCGGCCGGGCACGTCGTTGAGGATCATCCCGCTCAGCATCGAGTTGGTCCGGCGCAGCCTGCGCGCCAGGGCGCGCAGAAACTGCTCGGAGATTTCCGGACGGTGGGCCATCCACTGCCGCAGGGCGGGGCGGTCGATGCTCAGCACCTGCACCTGGGTCACCGTGGTGGCGGTGGACCCTCGGGGGCCGGGGTCGTGGATCGACACCTCGCCGAACATGTCGGACGGGCCGAACAGGGCCAGCAGGTGTTCCCGGCCACCGGGCGTGGTGCGACTGATCTTCACCTTGCCGGACCGGATGACGTAGAGCCGGTCGCCCGGCTCGCCTTCGGAGAAGATCACGTGGCCGCGGGGGAACTCGGAGGTCTCGCCGACGGCGTCGAGGGTGGACAGGATCGGGTTGTCTGCGGGCAGGCCGGTAGTGGACATCGTGGACTCCTGGTGTGTCGGCCGGGCGCGGAGGGCGGGTACGGATCAGTGATCCGGCGGGGTGGTCACCCCGACGCGTTGGGCGGCTCGGGCGTGGCGGCGGTGACGGCCAGGGCGAGGGTGCCCGGACCCGCGTACTTGCTGTCGACCTCGTCGTGGCAGGAGCGGCAGACCACGCCGCCCTCGGCCATGGCCGAGCCCTTGCCGCTGGCGTGGCAGCACGGGGTCAGGGCGATGAGGTACTCGGTGCCGTCGTCGTGGTGGATCGGGTTGTCCGGCTCACCCAGCGGGACGAGCAGGTCGCCGTCGGCGTCGATGCCGCGGACCCGATCCGCGATCATCGTGTGGACGGCGATGCGGCGGCCGTCGGCGAAGGTGAGTTCCACGGTGTCGGTGGAGTTGGTCGGTTTCATGATCGGGACCTTTCGGTGTCGGCGGTGAGGACGCGACAGGGCGGCCGGTGCCCCTCCGACATGTGGGTGGGTCACCGGCCGCCGAGCTGGGGTGCCGGGTCAGGCGAAGGAGGCCGCGTAGCGCATCGCCTGGTGGTTGATCTCGATGGCGCCGCCGTTCATGGCCACGGGGTGGACGTCGCGGCCGGCCAGCAGGCCGGCTTCGTCCGGGTCGGCGGCGTAGTCCCAGCCCTCGCGCTCGCGGACGTCGGCGTGGATGTGGTCGTGGCCGTGTTCGCAGGTGTGACCGCGATTGTCGGGCAGGTGCCAGGACAGCCCGCCGCACTCGGCGGCGTACTCCTCACCGTCCTCGTGGTTGAAGCGGGCAACCAGCCATTGGCACGCCCAGACCTCGTCGGCCAGGCAGCAGGCGCGCACCGCGTCGACGCTGGCGTGTGCGACCGGCTTGCCGTCGGGGTGACGGCCGCGGTTTCCGCAAACAGGCATGGGTTCTCCCGTCTGGTGGTGGTGCGTGGACGGGTGGGGCACCAGCGGGAACGCCACCGCGCGGAAAGGGGGCGCAGCCTCGCGCAGCGACGCCGAAGGCGCCCTTGGAGCGTGGCGGCGTTCCCGCTGCCATGTCCCCGTCCACGCACCACCACCGGACGGGGTTCCGTTCCTGGGCACTACTGGCTTCGAGGCAGGACCATCCAGGTGCTCACCGCAGGTCGTGTGGCGGCCGGTGGTCGCACATCACGGGCGGCTGGTTCACCCTCCTGTGGAGGCACGCCCGGCGAACCATCTGCCGGCGGCGCAGGTCGAGCAGGGCGTCGTCGACGGCGGCGTCATCCACGGGCTGCGGCTCGCCGGTTATGGTGTGGTCGGTGGGCGAGTTCGGGCAGGGGCGCGGTGTCGGTACGGGAGGCATGACGGCTCCGCGTTCGAGGGTGAGGGGCCGGTCACGCAGGGTGGTTACGCAGCGTGATCGCCGGCGCGGTCGGGCGCGGCGAGGTGCGTTGCAGGTGCAGGTCGACCAGGAATGCCAGGAACGGCAGCGACGGCGGGTAGCGGTGCTCGCCGTGCAAGGCCGGGTCGTCGGCATCGGTGGGGATCTCGCCGTCGACGGTGACCTGCCAGTGGTCGCCGCGCGGGCCGTGGGGAGCGGACTCGACACGGGAGACGACGGTGACCAGCCGGTCCTCGCGAGTACGCAGTCGGGCGGTGACCTCGACGCCGACCGGCAGGTGCGGCGCGACGCCGAGGGCGTCGTGCGGGTGAGGGGCCACCAGGTCGCGGTAGTACAGGGCCGCCGGCGCGCCGCCCAGCCGGAAGTGCAGCTCGACCAGGTGCCCGCGGGCCCAGTCCCAGGCGCCGCACTCGCCGGCCGCGCCCCGGCGCGGGATGTTGCACTCGACGGTGTCGGGGAGCAGGTAGCAGCGGCTGGCGTCGTACGGGGTGATCCAGCGCGGGCGGGTGGTCGGACGCAGCGCGGCGGTGATCGACACGGCACCTCCTGGCGGGTACGGCGGCGGTAGGCGGGAAGCGGCGGACGGGCGATGGTGTGGGCGTGCGGGCCTGTCGGAAGCACCGAACTGTGCGGACCCGGCCGAAGGCCAAGGCGTGGCAGATCGATCGGGTGGTCGCAGACTGGATTCGGGTCAGGTGTGGGCGCCCTTGGCTCCATTCCCGGCCGGTGGCCAGGGCCTGCTCGGCCAACGAACGCAACCTCTCCGGCGGAAGTCCGGTGTCGAGGGCTTGACGGATCAATCGGGCGAGACGATGGCCGGGAGACGCCGCCTGCGCGTGATCCAGTGCCACGCGGCTCAGGGGTCCGCCGCCGCGCAGGCAGGCCGACACGGCCGGCAACACGGCCGGTTGTGCCCGTTCGGGTACAGGCGACTGTCGGGTCAGCTCCGTCCACAGCCGTTCGGCCGCGGCCGCCTGGTCGGTGGCTGCGAACCCGAGGCAGGCGTCGCGGACTTCCAGGTCACCGAGGGCGTATGCCAGTTGCGCGATCTCGGTGTCGGTCAACGCCTCGGTGCGCAGGTCGGCACGGGTGACGTGGTCGGCGACCAGGCGGTAGGCATCCGAAGCCGCAGGACGCCCGGCGTCGGCAAGGCCGAGGAGCAGCATTTCGCGGCGGTGCAGAACCTCCTGGGGTGCCGGCTCCAACGTCGCGACGAGCTCGGCTCGGCTGGCGAAGGTCCGCCGGCCCTGCATCGCTGTGGCAGCCGCTGCCGGGGAGCACGCGGGGTCGGCGACGGCGCCGGTCCGGGAGGGAGCGTGGTAGTTGCTCCATCGGGCGCCCTCGGCGATGCCGGTCGTCCAGAAGGCCGCGACGTCGACGCCCAGTTCGGCGAACCTCCGCGCGATCGCGTTGATCAATGCGGCATGAGGTGGGCCGTCATCGTGGTGCCGATGCCGGGTCGCGACCAGGGTCAGGATGGCCTCGCCCTCGGCGTGACCGACCAGGGTGTCGAGAAGTCCTCCGGTCGATGCCGGTTCGGCGGCGACGTCGGAGATACTGAGCCCTTTCCAACCTGGCGGTGTGAGCGATGACCGTGGTGGAGACATGACGAAGCTCCTGGTAGATGACTTCTCGACCAAGAGCAAGGCCATCGCCAGGAGCTTCGAGTGCTTGTCTACCCATCCGCGATCGACCTGTCCGGTTCACACCTGCAGTTCCTCGCTCACCAGCTGGCCGCGCATCGTCGTCGGATCGGCAGCAGGTGGCGCAGACTCGACAGTGGCCGTCAAGCACTGCTCGTGCTGGCCCATCTGCGCTGCGGCGACACCTACAGCCGCCTGGCCGCAGGGTTCGGCATCGGCCTGGCCACCGTCTGCCGCTACGTCCACGAAGCGGTCGAACTCCTGGCCGCACTGGCACCGTACCTGGCCGAAGCGATCCGGATCGCCGCGCGCAAGGCCTACGTCATCCTCGACGGCACCCTGCTCCGTATCGACCGGATCGCCGCCGACCGGCCGTACTACTCGGGAAAACACAAGCGGCACGGCATGAACGTCCAGGTCCTCGCCGACCCGGCCGGACGCCTGCTGTGGACCTCGCCCGCGTTGCCCGGTTCGGCTCACGACCTGACCGCAGCACGCGCCCACGGCATCGTCGACGACCGCACCGCAGCCGGCATCCCGTGTTGGGCCGACAAGGCATACCGAGGCGCCGGCGGCCCGATCCGCGTCCCCTATCGCGGCAGGTGGCACAACCTCTCGCCCGGTCAGCAGGCGGCCAACCGCTCGCATGCCCGCATCCGCGCCCTCGGCGAACGAGCCGTCGCCACCCTCAAGACCTGGCGACTACTACGCAGACTCCGCTGCTCCACCACCCGCATCACCGACCTGACCCGAGCCATCCTCGCGCTTCACCTCAACGCTGGATGAGGTTGGAAAAGGCTCCTTGTAGGCATTCAGCGTGGCGCTCAGGGCCTTGTCAGGCGTCCCTGGGTCGGGTCAGCGAGTCGGTGACGTCGGGGCACCCCCCTAGGTCGTGTCGCGCTGAGGGCTCATCGGCCGCGTGAGAAGATAACGGGCTCACAACCCGTGCTGAGGTGATCGATGGCGAGCGATCCGTACCACTACCCACCCGACCTGTTCAGCTTGCTGGTGGACACCATCCCGCTGCTCCAGCGGTCGAAGCCAGACACGGTGCGCTTCTTCCGGGCCTGCGGCGTCGACGAGCGACACTTGGCCGACGTGCAGCGTCGGGTGGCCGCGGACCGCAGTTCGATCACCAAGTACGACATCGCGCGGACGGCCCTCGGCCGAGTCAACGAGGAGGGCGACTCCGGACTTCGTGCTCGCCGCGAGATCGTTCGCCGGGTGGTCGAGTGGGAGGACTTCTCGACCTGCTGGTCGGAGGAGGCGCTTAAAGCGCAGGGACTGGTGGCCAAGGTCCGCCAGCTCGTTAGCGTCAAGGACGCGTTCGTCCGCATGCAGCAGGAACGTGACCGGGAACGGGATGAGCGCCTGCGTTCCCAGCGTGAGGCCGCCGCTGCGGCGCAGCGCAAGCGCGAGCAGCGGCAGCAGTTGTACCGCCAGCTCACGAAGCTGTTCAGCATGACGGACCCACGCCAGCGCGGGCTTGAGCTCGAACGCCTGCTCAACCAGATCTTCAAGCTCGACGGCCTCGGCGTTCGCGACAGCTTCACCTTGAACATCACCGACGGTGGGCAGATCGGCGAGCAGATCGACGGCCTCATCGAGCTGGACAACCAGCCGTACCTCGTTGAGGTGAAGTGGTGGAACAAGCCACTCGGGGTTGACGGTGTGTCGCAGCACCTCGTCCGGGTGTACAGCCGCGCCGACGTTCATGGCCTGATCATTTCCGCGTCCGGCTTCGCCGCCACGAGCATCGACCAGTGCCGCACCGTGCTGGCGCAGAAAACCATCGTCTTGGCGGAGCTGGGAGAAATCGTCTACCTGCTGGAGCGTGAGGGCGATCTCGCGGAGTGGTTGCGGGTCAAGACCCGGGTCGCGATGGTCGACCGTAGGCCGCTGTACCGACCGAACGTGGACGGCGTGGCCTGACCGGCAGTGAGATGACTCAGTCCCCGGTTGGTTGAGATCGCGGTCGGGGGATTCGCACACTCGCGCGTCCGGGGACTGAGAGCCTGCATGGTAGTTGGTTCCCGGCAACTACGGGACGGGGGTGACAGCGGAGGTCAGCAGCACAACATTGGTGTGAGATCCAGTCGCAGGCGCTGATTCCAACATTCGGCCCAATTCTCCGGCCGATACCGTTCTCTCTATGGACCGATGTGCACGGTGTGTGACTAACCGTAAATACTATTTCTGCGGATGCTGCGACGGTGACGGTAACGGATTGGTAAGGATTTGATCACATTGGCAACCGTGTTGCGTAAGTATCCGATCATGTACCTGATGACACCCTGGGCTGCGCCGGACATCGCGTTACGTCGGGGCGCACAGCCTTTCTGAGATACGGAGCATGACAATGGACGAAAAGGGCGGCAGCACGCCGTCAAGGCCGAGTCGGTTACGGCTTGAGTTGTTTTGGCTTGGCCCCGCTGTGCTGGGTACTGTGCTGCTAACTGCGCTGCTCCTGCTGTTGCCCTCGGGCGCCAACCTGGCAACTGTGATGGCTGTGCCGATCGGCGTAGCGGCTCTGATCCTGGCTGTGCTGCCGCTTCGTCTGAAGCAGGGATCGGAACAGAAGAACGTCACTCCGGCACCCCGGCGGACCTGGATCGCGTGGACCGCCGCGGTGGTTGTTCCGGCTCTCGTCGTGTTCGGCTACGTGCAGTTCAGTCCGACTAGCGCCGCAGCTGACGGTGAACCCGACCCACTGGAATACCTCAAGGCGCACACCACGATCGACATCGGAATTAACGGCAAGCTTCCAGGGTGGAGTAAGGATGAGGGTGGTCAGTCCTATAGCGGGTTCGATATCAAACTCGCCTTTGCCCTGGCGAAGGAATTCGACTTTACGCCCAACTTCGTACCCATCGACCCATCGGAGCGCGCTCAAGCATTGCCCGACCGTAAGACCGGCCGTGCTGGTAGAGTCAAGCTGGTGATCTCGAATTACAGCATCACTGACGCGCGGAAGAAAGACGTCGACTTTGCTGGTCCGTACTTCCTTGATCACCCGGGTTTCCTTGTGTCGACTGCGGCAAAAGACGAGTTGGCAGCGGCGGAGCCAGCTGTATGCATGACGAGGGGTGTCACGGCAAACAATTTTCAGTCGCAGATTCAGGCCATTGGTCTGCGCGTGCAGAACACTGATCCGAACCTGGATAAGTGCATGGAGCAGTTGGTCAATCCTAGCAATCCGGTCACGGCCGTCGCGACCGACTACACCATTCTGCAGGCATACGCTGCAAGCGCACCGAGAAGTTATCCGCCAGGTACCTATAGGGTAATCGAGAACCTATCGCGGGATGAGATCTCCGGTATCGGTCTCCCCAACCACAGCCCAGAACTGTGCAAACAGATCAGCGCTTTCCTCGATAAATTTATCCGGACGTCATGGGAGAGCGAGTTCGCCAACGAGTTGGCGCCCCTCGGGGTAAGCCCGAATGGTCGTAAACCTGTCCACACGGACCCGGCCCACTGTAAAGAGCCCACGACGTCCTAAGGCGCTCTCCGACGGAGTCTGCGGTCTGAGCTGATTCTGGGTGTCCGGTAGGTGGGTGAGAGCCGCCGGGTGATGAATGGTCTTGGAACGGCTCAATCAATGCCGATCTCGGGCGGTAGCAGCTCGCGCCTCATGGGTCGGGCAGTTCGGCCAGGCGGTGCGCCAGGTCGGCCAGATGGGCGAAGGCCAGGAGGCGGCTCGTAAAGTCAGCCCGACAGACCGTGCAGTAATAGCTCGTCCAGCGGCGGGCAGCGGTCTCGTCGCCGTCGACTGGTGTAGTGAGTGCCTTGGTAGCGGTGAGGCGATAGTCCAGTTCGTAGTGCTCCGTCAGGCGCAGGTCAGCGACGGAGCACAGGGATGGGATGTTGTCCCAGGGCGATGGTGGCGTCAGTACGGCGCAGCTCATAGCGTCACCTCGCCACCGAGCATGACCCACAGCAGTACGAGACCGATAACGACTGGGCCGAGTTGACTGGTGAATTGCTAGCACCAGTGGCCCCAGCTGAGGCGATGGCGACAACGGGGGTAGTAGACGCGGCCAGGTTGGAGGTACGTCATACGCACGGGGCGTTGGCCCACCCGGAGAACTTCACGGAGCAGCTCGAGACGGTATGGGCTGATGTCGATAATTCCACCGGTGGTGCGATTGATGTAGTGAGCCTTTTCCAACCTCATCCAGCGTTGAGGTGAAGCGCGAGGATGGCTCGGGTCAGGTCGGTGATGCGGGTGGTGGAGCAGCGGAGTCTGCGTAGTAGTCGCCAGGTCTTGAGGGTGGCGACGGCTCGTTCGCCGAGGGCGCGGATGCGGGCATGCGAGCGGTTGGCCGCCTGCTGACCGGGCGAGAGGTTGTGCCACCTGCCGCGATAGGGGACGCGGATCGGGCCGCCGGCGCCTCGGTATGTCTCCACCACGGTCATCGCTCACACCGCCAGGTTGGAAAGGGCTCAGTATCTCCGACGTCGCCGCCGAACCGGTATCGACCGGAGGACTTCTCGACACCCTGGTCGGTCACGCCGAGGGCGAGGCCATCCTGACCCTGGTCGCGACCCGGCATCGGCACCACGATGACGTCGCCGGGGTCGTCCACCCGGACCGTCTGCTTCCGGTCGAACAGCGTGTGTCCGGACGGTGACGGAATCGACGATGAGTCAGCGATCACGGTGGTCTCCTCGGAGTTCGACGTGAACGGGTGGACTGGGCGGGATTGCGGACTGAGCCAGTGCGGGTGGGGCGGGCCGGGAGCCCGTGGTGGTCGGGTACACCGGGGTGGTTGGGCCCGCGCAGGGAGGCAGGCGCGGGCCCAACCGACCGGGGGATGCGGTGGTCACGCCGCCTGCTGGTCGCCGATCTGCTTGTCGCCGGTGGTGACAGGGGCGAGGTGGGGCCACTTCTCGTGGTCGAGGGCGGGGTTGAGCACCACCTGCTCGATGTGGGAGAGGGGGTAGCCCAGGGCCTGCAGCAGCTCGATGTAGAAGCGGGTGTCGTCGCTGGGCGAGCGCCAGCTGGCGTCGGCGTTCTCGGTGTACTTGGCGTTCCAGTGCGCCTCGCAGGCGCCGACGACCTGGGCCAGACGGATCAGGACGGCCTGGGTCTCGGTGGTGGTCTTGCGCCGCAGGAGCACCGCGATCGGGTTGTTGGTACGGCGGTGGTCCTTGGGTTCGCCCAGCTTGAGCAGGGTGCAGGCGTAGGCGTAGGCGTGCGCGGGCGCGGACTCGGCGAGGTAGTCGCCGGCCAGTACCGGGGCGAGCGCGAGCCAGTGCTGCAGGCGGGCCGGCAGCGCGGTGGCCTTGCGCTTGCGCCAGTCGGTGAAGTACTGGGTCAGCCACTTGCGGCGGGCGATCTTGGCGTCGCGCCACAGCCGGTTGTTCGCGGTCGCGCGCTTGCGTTCGCCGGTCTGATAGGCGGCGTCGCGTTCGGGCTGCGGCGCGCTCGGCGCGAAACGCAGGACGTGGCCGTGCGCGGCGTGGTCGGTGCAGACGTATCCGACGTCGGTGGTCGACCGGAAGGGGATGTCGATGACGTAGGCGGCGTGACCGGGGCAGCCGGCGTGGTCGGCGGCGGTGAGGGCGTGCTGGGCCTGCCCGTCGGCGAGCAGCCGGGACAGGGGGACCACGCCGTCGGCGGCGGGGTCGACGATCGGCACGCCCTCGGCGCGCAGCCGGTCCTCGGCGGCCGCGATCCGCACCGAGGCGAGGGTGCGGTGGCCGTGGGTGGCGTAGTCGAGGCAGTAGTGGACGACCTCGGCCTCCAGGTCGCCGTCCACCCACACCGAGACCGCGCGTCCCGGGCAGTCGGCGTGCCCGGCGGGGTCCAGCGGGTCGACGCCGTCGCCGGCGCACAGCGCGTCGAGGCGCTCGGCCCCGTCGGGCAGGTCGTCCTCGTCGTCGGCCAGGGTGTAGCCCAGGTCGGTGAACTTCTGCGTCTCCCGGGCCAGCATGGCCTGCTGCTCGCGCCGGTCGCGCAGCTGCTCGATCGTCCACTGGAACTGGTGAGGCCGGGTGGTCAGGACGTCGACGAGCCTCTGGTGGGCGTCCTCGTCGTCGCCGAACTCGGCCAGCTGGGACAGCAGGAGCATGTCCGCGGTGGGCAGGGCCTTGCCGGCGGCCCGGGTGCGGGTGCTGGCGGCGACGGCGAGTCCGGC
Source organism: Saccharothrix syringae (assembly GCF_009498035.1). Classification (NCBI taxonomy): domain Bacteria; kingdom Bacillati; phylum Actinomycetota; class Actinomycetes; order Pseudonocardiales; family Pseudonocardiaceae; genus Saccharothrix; species Saccharothrix syringae. The sequence goes on along the minus strand of NZ_CP034550.1, from coordinate 6,290,473 downwards.
CTTGATCCGTTCGTCGGGCAGGCTCAGCTCGCGGGCGATCGTCTCGGGGGCCATCCCTTCCAGGGCGAGCTGGCCGTAGAGCTGGGCCTCTTCGGCCGTGGTGTAGCCCTTGCGGTGGATGTTCTCGATGCCCTGGACCACCAGCACCTCCCGCCTGGTGCCGGGCGCGTGGACCAGGAGGTCGACGGTGAGGTCGGGGTTCTCGCGTTCCTTGACGGCGACGGCGGCGGCGTGGCGGTGGAAGCCCACGAGTACCGCGAGGACGCCGTCGGGGTCCGGTGCCACGTTGATGATCGAGACCTTGGGGTCCACGCCGTGCTCGGCGACGGAGGCCACCAGCTCGGGCCGTGTCTCGCGGATGTCGCGGACCACGCGGCTGTTGCCGTCCGCGCGCAGCCTCCGCGGGTCGACCCTGTGCAGGACGAAGGGGTAGACGGTCGGCGTGTCGGTGGTGACCTGGTCGATGGTGATCAGGTCGGGCGCGGTGCTGTAATCGGCGGTGTCGACGGTAGCGGTCATCGTGATGGCCTCATTCCGGGTGCTGTGGGCATGGCTGTGCCCTGGTGTGGGTGCGGGAATGTGTTGATGGTGAGGGGAAAGTGGTGTTGTGCCGGTGGGGATGTGGGGCCGGTGTGGTCCGGTGGTGCGCCTGCCGCGTGGCTCTGCCGGGGTGGGGGTGTCCAGCGCTTTCTGCTGGACACCCCCACCCCGGTGGAGCACGCTGGGCGGCGCCCACCGAACCCGCCGGCCCGCGCACCGAGGTCCGCGCGGGACGGATGGGCGGTCCTCGATGCACTTCGCCTGGGCGAGGCCGCACTCCGATGGATCCACAGGGCAGGACGCGCAACTGACCGGAACCGGGTCGGTGTTGTTGCCGAGGCCGACGGGGCATGGATCCGGGTCGATCACCGCCGCCTCCGTCCGTCCGGAGGCCGCCATGGACGATGTGGCAGCCCCGAACGTGCACGCCCGCGCGGACCGTAATGGGTGCTGCGCGGCCTACCAGTCGAAGACGGGCAGACCGTCCAGCTGAGGGCCGTCGGCGTCGAACAGCACGTAGGAACAGCCGCTGGCCTGGGCCAGCTCCACGATCGGCACGAGTTCGTCGGGCCAGTCGATGTCGCCGGAGGCGGCCTCGTCGGCGGGGTCGGGCACGAACAGCAGCCAGCCGTGCCGCAGATTGTGTGCGACGACACCCTCGTGGTCGTCGAGCTGCAGGCAGGTCTGCTCGCGGAGGTGGCTGGTGGACAGGTCGAGGAAGGTGCGGATGGCGGACTGGGACATGATTGGATCCAGGGGGTGTAGGGCGGGCCTCATCCGGCAAGGAGGTCCAGTTGCGAGGCGTCGGTCCAGGCCGCGGGGAAGGTGGGGCCGGTCTTGTCGATCGCGGTCGCCGGCGCGAGGGTGATGAACTGCTCGGCTGTTGTCTTTTTCTCCGCGAGAAGCTGCGGCTCGCGGTGGCGAAGCCAGGCTCTGGGGTGGGCGTCGTCGGGAAACGCCGGATTGCCGACGGTCAGCGGCGTCTGGGCGAGCCGAGCGCGTTGGTCTAGCCGTGCCCGCATCTGCTCGGGCGTGCCGACGTCGAGAATGCGCACCGATCGGGCGTAGTTGACCTTGCCGTCGGAGCGGGGCGAGAGTGTGCGCCGTACGTCGTAGACCGCCCACGGCAGGCTGGTCAGCATCCGCTCGAACGCGGCGAGCACTGCGGCGGTGCCGGCCGAGGCCCGCAGGAGCGACAGCAGTCGTTCGCCCTTGATCAGCCCCTGGGTGGGGTTGAGCGCGGTGGCGGTGAACTCCATCACCAGGGCCAGCACGCCGGCGTCGGGTTCCTCGATGAACCGGGCCGTGGTCTGCACCCGACCAGCTTCATTTGCTAGAGCGAACGGACAGTAGGTGCAGGCGCTCTTGATCCACTCGACGCCGAAGGTCTCCCGCAGGAATGCCCGCGCGCGGGCGCGGTCCCATCCCCCGTCCCACTCGCGCAGCGGGTAGACGCCGGTGCGCAGCTCGGTGTCGTACTCCTTGTCTCGCTTGGCGCGGCGCTGTTCGCCCTTCTCGTAGCCCATGACCTGTCGGTAGGGGCGTCCCCGGGTGAGCTCGGCGATGACGAGGTCCAGCGGCCACGCCTTGAAGTGCTGGGAGCAGAGCCTGTCCCCGGTGGTCTGCGGGACGGTGCCGCCGTCGAGCATCTCGTGGGCCAGGGTCCAGGCGCCGACCGGGTACAGCCGGTCGGGCGTGCGGGTGTCGGACAGGATCTCCACCCCGTCGGCCTCGCGTGGGCCGCGGCGGGCGACCTGGATGTAGCGGACCCGTGCCCGGGCCATCAGGGGGAGCAAGTGCTGCTCGACCAGGCGTCGGGTGGCCGGCCACTCCTGGCCGGTCATTCCGGTTATCTGCAGTTCATTCGATGGTGTCAGTGGTGTAGTCAGCGTGTCGAAGTCCTACGTGGGCGGTCCGTCGTGGACGCTGTGGCGGCCTGTCGTTGACGAGAGTGGTGTCGGTGCGGGTACAGCGGTTGGCTGGCGAGACGTCGGTGTCGTACACGGTGGTCGGTGAGGATGCTCTGCCGGTGGCGCCGATCGAGGCGTATTTGGTGCATCTGGTGGCTCGGGGCAAGTCACCTGCGACGGTGAAGGCGTATGCGCAGGACCTGAAGGACTTGTTCGTCTGGCTTGGTCAGCGCGGGCAGGACTTCGCCGAGGTCGAGTTGGAGGACTTGGCGCAGTTCGTCGCGTGGTTGCGGCGGCCGGTGGAGTTGCGGCAGCCGGGCGTGTTCGTGCTGCCCGGCAGCCCGTCGGCGTTGGACGCGGCGACGTTGCTGCGCAAGCGGGCGGCGTTGGCCGGGTTTTACCGGTTCCATGCCGTGCGCGGTTCGGCCAAGGCGGTGCTGGGAGGAGCGACACCGGGTGCGCGGCATGCGACGGGCGATTACCTGCCGGTGCTCGCGCACACGATGCGCGGACCGGTCGAGCACAGTCCGCTGCGCCTGCCCGCGGGCGGGAGGAAACGGCCGAGGGAGCTGTCCGACGACGAGGTCACGTTGCTGCAGGACGCCTGCCTGCGGTTGAGGGACCGGTTCCTGGTGACCCTGCTTTATGAGTCCGGGCTGCGCATCGGCGAGGCGCTCGGGTTGCGGCACGCCGACCTGGACCCGGCCGAGGAGGCCGTGCACGTCGTGCCGCGGGAGGACAACCCGAACCTGGCACGGGTGAAGGAGATGAAGGCCAGGTCGGTGCCGGTCCGTGGCTATCTGTTCCAGCGCTACGCCGACTACCTCGACGTCGAGTTCGGCGAGCTGGACAGCGACTTCGTGTTCGTCAACCTCTGGCGCGGGCACCGCGGGGCGGCGATGACCTACAGCGCGGTCGCCGACCTGGAGCTGCGGCTGCGCAAGCGCACCGGCGTCGACGACCTGACCTGGCACGCCCTGCGGCACACCTACGCCACCCGGCTGCTGCGCTCCGGCACCCCGATCGAGGTGGTCGCCGAGCTGCTGGGGCACGAGTCGACCGAGACGACGAAGTCGATCTACTCGCACCTGACCCTGGGCGACTACCGCCGGATTTTGACCGAGAGCGGCGTCCTGGACGGAGGACCGGTGGCATGACGGTCCCCGTTCCCGCGCACCGGTCCGGTCTGCTGGCGCTGCTGCTGCAGACCGTCCGCATGGAGTTCCGCGTCGAGGTGTTCCGACCGGACCCCGACGACCCCGTGTTCACCGCAGGTCGATGCCGAGTGCCGGCCTGCCGCCGCCCGCTGAACTACGGCCGTGTCGGGCTCTGCCCGATCCACCAGACGGCCTGGACCAGGGCGGGCAGCCCCGACATCGAGCAGTGGGCGCCGCTGCAGGGGCCGGGGCAACGCAACACCGTGAGCTTCCCGGCTTGCCTGGTCGAGGGCTGCAACCGGGCACGGGGGCACATCGGCCTCTGCGCCCGGCACCGCGGCTTCTGGGCCAAGGCGGGACGACCGGACGCGGCCGCATGGGCGGCCGGGATCACCTACACGCCGTCGATTCGCGGGGAGGCGCCCTGCCGGTTCGTCGGCTGCGAGCGCAACGCCGACTTCAAGGCCGGGTTCTGCGCGGGCCACCACGCCCGCTGGAAGACGGCGGGCAAGCCCGACGACCTGCAGACCTACGTCACCTGCGCCACCGGCCGCGGCGAGCCGATGCTGGACATGCGCGGCCTGTCCCAGCAGATCCGGCTGGAGCTGGGCCTGGGGCTGCAACGCCGCGCCGATGCCGGTGACCGCCGCACCTGCCTGCGGGCGATCCAGCAGGCTGTGACCTGGATCCGGGAAAGCCAGGTCGCCAGCATGCTCGACCTCGACGACGACGCCTGGCGCAAGCAGGCCAAGGGCCCGTCGGGCAAGCGGGGCACCAACAGCGCGCTGACCTTCGTCACCGACATCCGCTACCACCTCGAAGCCCTGCTCGCCGGCGGCGCCTGGGAACGCGAATACGACCGCGACACCTGGGACCTGCGCAGACTGGGACGCCTTCCGGAGAACACGCCCCGCTACCTGCGATTCACCTCGATTACGCAGCCCTGGCTACGGGCGCTGGCCAAGCGCTGGGCCCGGCGGATGATCACCACCAAGAGCGCCACCGGCAGCCTGGTCGCGCAAGTGCGCTACTTGGGCAAGTTCGCCGAGTTCGCCGCGGGCGGGCCCGACGACTGCACCGAACCCGAGCGGTTGACCCGACAGTTGCTGGAGGCGTGGTTCGCCTCGATGGACGAGGAACAGGTCCACGTCGCCACCCGCAAACACCGGATCAGCGCGGTCAGCGTGTTCCTTTCCACCGTCCACCGCCTGGGCTGGGAGGAACGACTGCCCCGCACTGCGGTCATCGTCCCCGGCGACGGTCCGCCGGCGCCGCCGTCCAAGCCCCGCTTCCTCAGCGAAGTGATCATGAGTCAGTGCGAGGACGACGCCAACCTGACCAGGTTCCCCGACCCGCAGGACGAGCTCGTCCTGCGCATTGTCATGGCCTGCGGGCTGCGGTCCAAGGACGCGATCCGGCTCCCGTTCGACTGCGTCGTCCGCGACGACGCGCGAGCCCCCTACCTGGCCTGGGTCAACCACAAAGGGCAGGGGCGCGTCGCGTTCTTCCCCATCGTCGACAAGCTCGTCACGCTGATCCACGCCCAGCAGGACCGGGTCCGCGCACGCTTCCCCGCAGGCTGCGAGCTGCTGTTCCCCGCCGGACCGACAACCCCCACGGCCGCAAACCGATGCCCCGCGGCACCTGGGTCGAGCACCTCAACACCTGGCTGGCGACCATCGAGCTGGTCGACGAACGCGGCGACCACGTCCACATCACCCCGCACCAGTTCCGCCACACCCTGGGCACCCGCCTGATCAACAACGACGTCCCGCAACACGTCGTCCAGAAGCTGCTCGACCACATGTCACCGGCCATGACCGCCGTCTACGCCCGCCTGCACGACAAGACCGTCCGGGAGAAGTGGGAGAAGGCCGTCACCGTCAACTCCCAGGGCGAGATCATCCAGGTCACCGAGAGCGACCCGCTCAGCAACGCCGCCTGGACCCGCATCAGCCTCGGCCGAGCCAAGCAGACCCTGCCCAACGGCTACTGCGGCCTGCCGCTGATCCGCGACTGCGAGCACGCCAACCCTTGCCTGACCTGCCCGATGTTCCTCACCGCCCCCGAGTTCCTGCCACACCACCGGGAACAACGAGGCCGCACCCTGAAGATCATCGAAACCGCCAAGGCCGCCGGACACATCCGCATCGCCGAGAAGAACACCAAGATCCTGGACAACCTCGACAAGATCATCACCACCTGCGAAAGCTGCGACGACGGCGAAGTCGTCTTCGGCGGAAAGATCACCCAACTCGATGACCCGAGCTGACAACACCCACCACCTCGCCGCCGCCACCGCCAAACGCAGCGCCGACGCCCGCCGACGCGCCGAGAACGCCCTGCTGGATCTACGCATATCAGGGCGACCGGTCACGGTCGCGGCGCTGGCCACTGCCGCGGAGGTCTCCAGGTCCTGGCTCTACACCCAGCCCGACCTACTCGCCGGACTCCGCGGCCTCGCCGACGACAAGCACCCGCACTGCGGTCCGCCGCCGCGACCGAACGCTCACTCAAGGTCCGCCTAGCGGCATCGCTGAGCGCGAACGCGAAGCTCCGCAGCCGCGTCCAGGTCCTCACTGAGCAGAACGCCGCGCAGCAGCAGCAACTCGAACGGCTCTACGCCGAACTACGCCGTCTGCAGGCCGAACCAGGACGGTTCTGATGACACCGCCCGTCATCCCGTCGCGCCGATGACGAGGAACGGTGGTCAGACCCTCGCGGGCCTGACCACCGTCTCGGCACAGTCCGACTCCGTCGTGGCGTCCTTCGTCGAACGCCCGGTGGGGCCGAGTGCGTCAAAGATCCACTGCCCCGAACTCTTGGCCGGAGGCTGGGCAGCGACCTTCCTGCTTGCGGGGTCGAGGCCCCGCGTTGAACCGGGTGTTCTCCCGGTTCGCGCAATGGTGACGGATGTTGCCTTCCGGAACGTTAAACCGCGGTGGTGTTACTATCGTCACATGCGGGCACGTTTTTCTTGACTTTATGGCAGCGGCGTGATGGGGCATCCTTGAGTGACGCTCGGCGCTCGCCGAGTGCGTCAGGGACCCGCCGCTCCGAACTCTTTGGCCGGAGGCTGAGCGGCGGGACCCTCTGCCTGGAGGTTCAACGTTGTCGAATAGCCACACGGGGTCGAACGATCCCGCGAAGCCGCCTCTGCGCTCCGGCGTGGAAGACCCGCGCAAGCGACCGGCTGCGAAAAAGGCTGGAACGTCCACTCTTGACGCTCGGTGGCAGGTCACCCACGGGGCCGAGACGCTGCGCGAGTTCACCCGCGGGGCCGCCCTGCTTGCGGTCATTGGCTTCGCCATGCTGTCCAAGTGGGATCCGCAGGATGTCCAGGCGCTCGTCGCCCTCGTTCTTCCGCCCCTCTATTGGCCCGGCCGCAGTCAGAAGGGGGCTGTCTGAGATGACGCTGGTCGAGTTCTCGCGCGGCCTCGCGATCACGGCGGACTACGAAGTGGGCGACGAGGAGCAGTTCTGGCGCTTGACGGTCCGCATGCTTCTCGCACGCCTGCGCGGCAAGATTCCTTACAACGACCTCGGCGATGTTGTTCAAGATGCGATGACTAAATTTTTTACCCGACTCACCCCTGCGCAGAGGGAGGATATTCTCGACCTGTGGGCCTACTTGAACAAGGTGGCAGCCAATGCGGCGGTTGACTATTACCGCGCCCACAAGATGGAAATCCCGGTGGATTCCTGGGATGAATTCAAGGTTGTCGAACCGGGCAAGCTTGTCCATGACCCTTTTGTCGACCATGCACAGAAGCTCCACCTCCTGGGGGTGGCCGCCAGGGTCGCGCCCGACATGGCCGACGCCCTGGAACTCTTCCTTGACGGCTACGAGCTGATCGAAGTGGCCGACATGACAGGCAAGTCCCAGAAAGAGATCCACTCCGCTTTCCGAAAGGTTGCACTCCAACTCGATCTTCGTCACGAAGCGGAGAACGCATCTGTAGTCAACCCTCCGGAGGGGCGCAACGAACTTGCCCGGGCCGTTCAGGGGCTGGGGGAGCGTCAAGCAGAAGTGCTACGCCTGTCCGCCGATGGGTTGAAGCCGCGCGTGATCGCGAAAATCCTGGGCATCGACAGCAACGCGGTCCGGGCGAGCAAGTCTATAGCTCTCAAAACTTTGCGTGATCAGCTTGGTCTGGTCAACTCGGCGGAAGTTTTGAACCGAGTGCGCGAGATCAGTTGGGGATCGCGCCTTTCGTTCGCAAGTTGACTATCGGGTAACTGCAAGGTCAACTCACAGGGGCTTTGCGTCGTGGACATGTCCACGACGCAAAGCCCCTGTTCAACTAACGCAGGACCAAACGGGCTGCAGATAATCGCGGTGATCACTGCCAGGTTCCGCAGGTCGAAGTCCCGGCTGGACGGGTCGGTGATGTAGCGGGCGGCGATCGCACCGGAATCCACGCCGAGGCCGAGGTTGAGCACCACCTGCGGCGAGGGTTCATCGCGGGACAGGGCCAATGGTGGCGCCGGGGACGGGGACGGGCGGACCAGACCCAGTGCGGCCTGCGCCCGGTACACGGTCTCCAGCGCGAACTGCTTGTCGACGCGGCTGCCGAGCGGGTGCTCCAGCGAGGTGGGCAGGGGGACCGTCATGCCGGTCCGCCCGAATCACCCGGGCCTGCGTCACCCTCGCCGTTGCCAGGGCTCCGGCCGTCACCGTGCCCGGCGTCCCGGAAGTCCGCCGGGTGCAGACGGAGCCGGTCGGTGCCGGGGGGTTCGTGTGCTTCGACGAGTCCCGTCGGCATCTGCCCGGTGCGGTGCTCACGCACCTCGCGGCGCGGGGTGGTGTCGGTGTGCTCGGGCCCGCCCGGCTCGGGCGCGGCGGTGAGATGGTTGACGACGCCGACGGTCCCGGTGTCGACCCGCCGCACTCGGTACCCGCGGCCGCGCACCGACATCCAGTCGCCTGTGACGACGGTGCCCTCGCCCGCGGTGGATGCCCTGCCCTCGGCCTGGAGCGCGGCGTAGAGGTTCCTCCGGTAGGCGATCTTCTCGTCCGACTCGACCGCGTCGGCCAACACCCGCTCGCGTACCTGACCCTGCGGCGAACCGGCCACCGACTGCTCGCCGGGGCGGCCGTGCTCGTCGACGTAGGTCTCCAGGGCACCGTGGCCGCCGAGCCGACGCCGCACCGCGCGCCGCTCGGCCACCCGTTGCCCGATGCGGTTGCCCGCGGTCACCGGGTGGTGCCGGGAGCCCGTGTGCATCGCCTCGTCGATGGCGCGGGCGACCGTGTAGCCCGGCCCGGTCGGGGTTCGCTCGACGAGGTCGATGTCGCCATGCTTGGGCCGGTGGTACCGCGAGGAGCGCAGCAGCCGCGCGCGGGTGTTCTTCTCGGTGCCGATAACGGTGGTGCCGTCGGCGTAGTCGTGGCGGGTGGTCGGAACGTCCGGCTCGGCGGTCAAAGCGGGGGTGCCGGTGCCGGTCGTGGACGTGGTCATGGTCGACAGCCCTTTCGTGCTCGGTTTCGGGTCGGGCCCGGCACGGCTGGTCGCTGCGTGCACGGGCGTGTGGGAAGGCCCCGGACAGCGCGACGGCCCGGTGCCGGTTCGCAGGAACCGGCACCGGGCCGTCGAAGGCGGTGATGCGCTGGAGACGCCCTGGCCGGAGCCGAAGCCGGGCGAGGCGTGGGGGTCAGTCGATCCGGACGAGGCGGCGGCAGCGTTTCGCCGCGTGGACGGTGCCGGATTCCTCCAGGACGCCCCGGTTCCACCGCTCGAACGCCACCACGCGCTGCCGGCGGCGGCAGACGCACCACCGGGTGGTGTCGACGGTGCGGACACGGTCGCCGACCAGTGTGGTGTGTGCGGCGGGCGTGCCGAACAGGAAGAGCCCGTCGTCGAACGGCACGGCGGTGACGGGTCGGTCGGGCTCGGTGGCGAGTTGCCCGATCCGCCGGAGCCGGTCGGCGCTCTGCCGCGGGGACAGCGGGAGCGCGCCCGGCATGCGGACCCAGTCCTCGCCGGTGAACCACTCCCAGTAGGCGCCCTCGTCGAGGCGGACCGGCGGGTTGTCGACCAGCGTGGCGGCCAGCCGTTCGCGATCGCTGCGGCGGGTGACGATTCGGCTGTAGGCCAGGATGGCGCCGCGCTGCGGCCCCCGGCTCGCCGTCTGGCGCGGCAGGTGGCTGCGGATGAGCAGTTGGCCTTTGGCGCGCATCTCGGCGACGAGCCGGGTGGCCTCGGCCTCGTCGATGATCTCGTCGAGCAGATGCTCCAGGCCCGTGAAGCCGGTGGCCATCGGCTCGCCGTCCTGGACGCTGCGCCGCAGGAATTCCTCCAGGTGAGGCTCGCCGAACCGGGTGCGGTCGTCGGCGTGGAAGGTTGTCGGTCCGCCGTCGCCCCGGTTGGAGATGCGACCGACCACGCCGAGGTCGGGGTGCACGAGCTCGGCGCTGTAGGCCACGCCGCGGTCTGTCTCCAGTTCGTTGAACCCGGTGACGGTGAACGAGTAGGGCGCCTCGATGCCGGTGTGTACCCAGCGGGTGCGGGCCTCGGCACGGACGGTGCTCACAAAATCCTCCTCGGGATCGGGGAAAGTCGGGCCGGTGAACCGGCCCGGGACGGCGCGAAGGCCCGGCACCGGTTCACGGGAGCCAGCGCCGGGCCTTCCGCACCGGGGTGAGGCGGACAACGGGGGCCGGCAGTCAGCTCTTGACGACCTCGCAGCAGCTCAGCGGCACACCGGTCAGGTCGTAGGAGGTGCGGCCGGCGAGGTGGCCGAACTTGGTCGAGGAGAACGCCAACGTGTCCGTCGACGCCTTGTCCAGGGTCACCGTCGCGTGCGGCTTGCCGCGGCCGCGGATGATCTCTTTCACGACGTCGGACAGGCCGTTGAGGTACTTCGGCGAAATGCCGCGGATGGTCACCGTCGCGTTCTCGGTGATCTCGGCCGCGGCCTTCTCGCGCAGGACGTCGTGGCGCGACTTGACCGCCTGCGTGATGTGGTCCAGGGCGTTCTTGTCGGCGTGCTCCAGCACGAAGCCGACGACGTCGCGCAGCTCCGGGACTGTGGTGGGCATGCGGAACTCCTGGTGGGATAGAGGGAATCGGAACCGCGCCATCGCGCATCCGTGCTACTCCGCCGTACCCGGCGGTGCGACTCGCTGCGGCGGTGGTGCAGAGTGCGGCGCCTCCGCCGGGCGCGGGACGCACCGTGAGCTCGCGCGAGCAGGTCCCGGCACCGTGCGCCGAGGCCCTACCGGACATGCGGGTGTGGGGAACGCATGGTCGCGGCCCCGGTGCGCCGGGGCTTCAGGAACTGGCCCAGCCGAAGAACAGCCAGCCGGTCACCTCGGGCGAACCGGTGGTGGTGTCGCGCTCGACGACGGCGTTCGTGGTCGTCGTGACAGCTCTCGTTCGAAGTGTTGTGGACATGGCAGTGCCTGATGTGAAGGCGAAAGTGTTGACATGCAAGCGGATTCGGACGTCCGTCGGGGCGCTGTGGCCACCGACCGGGTCCGGTGGTGCGCCTGCCGCGCGGCTCCGCCGAAGGGCGGAGTGTCCGGCGCTTTTTGCTGGACACCCCGCCCCTCGGCGGGGCACGCTGGGCGGCGCCCCACCGGGCACGACGGTGCCCAGGGCTCCGGGTTGTCGAAGGTCCCGCCGAGGCGGTCTTGTGCGTGGTGTCCGGGTGGGCCGGGCAGGTCAGGCCGGCACGATCACTGCCGCCTCGCGCGCCAACGCGTCGGAGAGGCGCCGCAGCGTCGTGAAGCCGGGCTCGTGACCCCCGGTGCCCCTCTCACCCCACGGCGAGGTGCTGTCGTACCAGTTCGACGAGTCGTTGCCCACGACGTTCGACCACTTGCGGTCGGCGTCGAGCACCTCGGCCACCGCGAAGGACTGCATCTTGTAGCTGTCGCGTTCGATCCGCACCCGGAAGGTGTGCTCGCCGCGGCGGTAGAAGCGGGTCAGGGTGTAGCGGTGGCGGTCCGCGTCGGTACTGGCGGTCTCGTGGAGCTGGGTGAGGTCGTCGACCGCGTCGAGCCAGCCTCGGATGGCGGTCAGCGCGTCGAAGACATGACCGGGCCGGTCCTGCGGAGACTGCTCCTGGTGGTCGGCCTGCTCGGCGTCCCAGTTGTAGTCGACGACGGCGGCGATGGAGGCGACGATCTCGGGTGGGGCGATCCTGGCGGACTGCGGGGTGTGGGACATGAACGTTCTCCGGGTCGATGTGAAATGGAGCGCCCCGGTTGATTCGATTCGGTGGCTTGCGGCTACGAAGGCGATTGATCGGATTGCCGACTCGCCCGCAGGTCGATGAGGAATGACATGATGTAGTCGAATCGCTCGGCGAAGCCACCTGGTCGGTGGGGCACACTCGGCAAGCGGTGCCGCGGGGCTGTGGGGCAAGCCACCTCTTTTGGTGGCTTGCCCCACAGCCCCGCGGCACCGCAGAGTGTGCGTGTCCCGCCGACCAGGTGTTCGGAGCCTGCGGTGCTCCTTGAGCGGCGGCCAACGTGTAAACCGGCACGGCCAGCAGGTCCTGCGCAGGCGGACCGCAATAATGCTCGCTAAACTATTTCTTAATTGAAAGTGTCTGCCATCGTAAGGGTGCGGTTCAGGACGCCGGCGGCTTGTTGGGTGGCGGTACGCAGCCGACCTCGGAGTTGTTTTGGGATCGTTCCTTGCTGTAGTCCGGCTGATGCGGCGAGATTCTTCAATGCCATCACATGCCGTAATGGCGAGGATGGCCTGTCGGCGTGGTCGTCGAGCACCTCACGGGCGGCGTAGGCGCTGCCGGAGCGGTGGGCGTCGTCTGCGGCTTCGATGCGCAGGAGGTCGGCCTCTCGCTGGTGGGTTGTCGCGGCGAGGTGTGCGGTTGCAAGGCCGAGCCGGATGCGGAACAGGGTCATGACCGGGTCGGCCGCTGCCGTGCGTGCCGCTTGGACGTTGGTGATCAGCGTGTTGGTCGTGGTCGGATCGTGGTGTCCGGTGGTGATGTCGGCGTACGTGCGAAGGCAGGAGGCGATGGCGTGGTGCCACGGGTGGGTGGTCGTGGCGGTGTCGATGAGGCGGAGCGCGTCGTCGCGGTGTCCGGCGCGGGCGAGGGCGATGATGCGGGTCTGGCGTGCTTCGTGCAGCAGTTCCGGCGTGTCGTCGTAGCCGGAGGCGTGGTCGGCTGCCTTGTCCCAGTCGCCTGTGGCGGCGAGCGCGCGGGTTCCGTCTTCGCGCAGTGTCCGACGTAGCCACGCCTCGACGGGGTCGCGGTCGCCGCCGGGGGCGATGAACGAGTCGAACGGGATCGTCCGCCCGGCGACGTCGACGGTGCCGCCGGAGCGGACGGCGTGATCGACCTGGACGAGGGTGTCGTAGCAGTGTTGGGGGTTGCCGGTGCGCTGGGCCAGTCGTGCGAGGTTGACCAGCGGTTGCAGGCCGGCGATGGCGATGCGGCCGGACAGCGGCCAGGACTGGTGGAAGACGTCGAACTGTGCGAGGCAGAATTGTTCGGCCAGGTCGGGCATGGCGCAGTCGGCGGCGATGAGGGCGGCGAGGTTCCAGGCCACGGACGCGTCGTTGATGCGCCTGTCGGCGTCGTCGTAGCGGGTGCTGTTGGCCGCGTGTTCCTCGACGAGTCCGACGCGTGCGGGCAGGTCGCCGCAGAAATGGCGGCCTTGCTGGATCAGCGGGAAGCGGATGACGGCCTGATCCAGGCCGGGCGCGGATACCGGATTTGAGAAGGCGGGGGTCGGGCTCGGGGTGCGTGGCGCGGCGGGGTGGCCGGTGGGGCCGAGGATGGCGTGACGGGCCGAGTGGGCGAGGATCGCCTGGGTGCGGGCGGTGAGTCCGAGGCGGTTCCAGTGGAAGATCACGTGGTAGCTGAGGACGTCGCGGAGTCCGCGGGTGAGGTGTCCGGTGCGGTTGGCCTCGGCCAGGGCGCGGCCGGTGTCGCGGAACGTCGTTGCCCAGCCGGATTGCGCGGCCAGCGGTCCGCCCGTGGTGAACAGTGGTCCGTCGGGGGCGGTGTCGGCGAGGGTGAGGGTTCTCAGATTTTCCGCCATCGCGGCGATTCTGTCGCTGTCGATGTCGGAGGGCAGGGGGCGTTCGGCGCTGACGCGGTCCCAGACGTCGCCGCGTTCGTACCATTCCAGTGTGGCGCCGTCGCGCATCAGCGTTCCGCACAGCAGGATCGACAGTTCCCTGCGTCCCAGCCCGGTTCCACCGGCCGCGGCGAGTTCCAGGACACTGCGGCTGTCCGCGGTGAACAGGCGGTGCCCGGCGTCGAGGGCGCCGGCGCCGCCGAAGGCGGCGGTCTCGGCTTCGTAGAGGCCGGGCCACCAGGCGTCGATGTGGCCTGTTGCGGCGAGTTCGTCGAGCGTGGTGGTGAGTTCGGTGATCGCGTCGTGCCCGTGGCCGGGACGCAGTCGTAGTCGCCAGCAGGGGTGTTTGCGCATGAACCACCACTCGGTGATCGCGCCGCTGTGTTCGGCGCGGGTCAGTACCGGCAGCAGGTGGGTTGCTGTGCTGTGTTCGGCGCGAGTCCAGTCCGGGAAGCGGAGGTAGACCTGCTGCCAGGAGCCGGTCTGGTTGGCGGAGAGGGCGTCGCGGCCGGCCTGGCGGTAGATCGCCGTGGCAGCGGCGAGTTCATCGGGGTCCAGTCCGGACGTCCCGGCGGTGGTGTCGAGGTCGTCTCCGGCCAGGACGCGCCAGATGGCGGCTTCGGCCGGGGAGGATGCCGGGGTCAGTCGATCAGCAGGCATGCGTCCCATCCGGAACTCGGGGCGGTGTCGGTGGCGGCGGTGTGCAGCGCCAGGGCTATGCCGGCGGTGCCGTTGAGCAGGCCGGGTCCGTTCTGGTGCGGTCGCGCGGCTGCGGCGAGCAACGCCTCGGCCAGGCGCGGCACCTGCTCGCGCAGAGCGGGGATGGCGGCGTCGGCGGCGGCGCGCCAGAGGGTGTGGAAAGTGCCCGCCAGGCCGTGGCAGAGCCCGGCGTCGGTGAGCCGCGCGAGCTGGGGGTCGTCGCCCAGGCACGCCAGCAACGCGAGCTCGTAGTGGTCCTGGAGAATGCGGTCGCCCAAGGCGATGGCGGCCAGTTGCCCGGCGCGGGCGACGCCGGGGGTGCCGTAACACCAACTGGGTCGGCCAGGCCCTGTCTGTCGGGTGCGCCCGGTGCGCAGTTCGGTGATGTCGAGGTGTTCGGGCCACCAGGGTCCGGCATCGCTTTCGCGTCGCCAGTGCTCCAGCCAGTGACAGATGTCGGCGATCGCCTGGTGCTGTCCGTCGACGGTGATGCCGCGGCGGGCGGTGTGGGCGAGCAGCGCCAGAGGGCCGGTGATGCCGTGTGCGGCGCCGAGGTTGGCGTGGCCGCGGTGTCCCGGTGGTGTCCGGCGGTGCGGGTCGTGGCCGACCCACCAGCCGGGAAGGACCTCGTTGTCGATAGTCAGTGGTCGGGTGAGCGCGACCAGGTACGTGAGGATCTGTTCCAGGGCGCTGCCGTTGGGGGCACGTCGTAGCAGCAGGGCGCCGAGTCCGGACAGGCCGGAGAAGACGTCGTACTCGTCGAAGGTGGCCGGTCGCGCGGCGACGATGCGGGCCAGGGCGGTGCGGACGCGGCGGTGGGCGAGTCGGGCGACCGGGGCGTCGAGGTCGGCCAGGCCGGTGCGGTAGCGGTCGCTGCTGCCGGCGGCGGCGTCCAGGACGAAGAGCAGGGCCGGTGCGCCGAGGAACAGGGCGGCGGAGTCGTGGTCACTCAGGGGCACGGCGGCGGCGTCGCGGATGTGGGCGTGCGCGGTCTGCCAGGTGTCCAGTCCCGACCTGGCTCGTTCGATGTGGACCAGGGCGATGCCGGCGCTGCCGGTGGCGAGGTCCTGCGCGGCCCAGCCGTCTCCCGGCGTTCTCGGCGGCGGGAGACGCAGCAACCGGGCGTGATGGTCGGCGGCGTGGGCCAGACCCACGGTGATCGTCATCGTGTCGCTCCGCTGTGGGCATGCCGGTACAGGGCGAGGGCTCGGGCCAGGCGGCCGGTGACGGCTTCGGAGGCGGGGTGGGCGCCGACGGCGCGCAGGTGGTGCAGGTGCAGCAGCGGCTCCAGCACGCTGATCGGGTCTCGTTGCTGCGACAGCGCCGCGGCGTAGTCGGCCATCGCCTGTGCCCGCAGGCTCCAGGTGTGGATGACCGCCTGGCCGGCCGGGGTGTCGGCCAGCGGGCCGAGGCGGTCGGCCAGGGCGATGGTCTGGTCGCGCAGGTCGGGGTCCAGATGACCGCCGGTTCGGCCGATCTCGCGCAGCAGCCAGACCCGCCCGCCGGCGGGGTCCCCGGCCAGGGCGGTGGCGAGGTCGAGGAAGCTGGCCGCGGTGATGGCCTGGGGGCGCAGTCCGGCGGCCCGGGTGGCGCGGATCTGGGCGAGGGTGGCGGCCGAGTCGGCGGCGAACCCGCGCAGCGCGGCGTGCAGGGCGGCGCCGTGGCCGTAGCGCCCGGTCGGCGGCTGCCAGTCGGCGATCGTGAGGCCGCAGGCCAGATGGTCGCGGTGCAGGCGCCGGGCCCAGGCCGCGGTGTGCCCGGCGGCGTCGGCGAACAGCCGTGGGTCGGCGATGTGCAGGAAGAGCGCGAGGTGCTGGCCGGCGCGGTGGTCGCTGAGGTCGCGGTGGCGGTGGAACCACCAGGCCGGCGGGGGCGGGCCGAAGGAGTCGAGCAGGGCCGGCAGGTGGTCGGTGACGATGTCGTCGAAGCGCTCGGGGTGGGCGTGCAGGCGCAGCGCGAGGACCGGTGATGCCGCCGGTAGGTGAAGGTCGGCGGCATCGACGACGGGCTGCGGGGTCGTGATGCGCGTCGCCGGGGCCGGGGTCTGGGGGCGGGACAGGATCAGCAGCACCTCGTGCGCGCGGCCGATCCAGGCCAGCTCGTCCGGGGCGGCGCACTCGCGCAGCTCCAGGCGACCGCCGCGGTCCAGTCGTGCGCGCAGCAGCATCCGGTGGGCACGGTGGCGCAGGTCGATCGGCTGCACGCGGTCGTGGTCGACCAGGGCGACGTGGTCGGGGACCCGCCAGCGCGCCCGCCAACCTGCCAGCTCGGCGTTCCACAGGTGCTCGTTGGCGCCGCGGGCGGGCAACTGGTCGGCTTTGATCCGCCAGCGGGCGGGGGACAGGATGGTGCGGCGGTAGCGCATGCGCGGCAGGTAGGGCAGCGCGCCGGCCGCGCCGAAGGAGAAGGCGCCGTAGGTCGGCAGGCACGCGGTGGCGACCTCGGAGAGGAACCGGGCCAGCGGCGTGGTGTGGTGGGCGGCCTCCAGCGCGCTGGTGACGTAGGGGATGACCCGCTTGCCGGTGGAGATCTGGATCAGGTGCAGGTCCGCGGCCTCGGCGGTCACGGCGAGATCGGCCGGGTCGATCACGCCCGGACCGGGTGCGCGGTGCTCGGCGATCGGGATCACGGTCGAGGCGAGCATGCTCGTGCGGGCGACGTTCTCGCTGCGCCGCCAGCGCGGGGCGAACGACAGTTGCGCCGTGACGGTGTCCGGTCCGGGGTCCTGGAAGGTGCGGCGGATCTCGGCGAGGTCGGCCTCGGCAAGCAGGTGGGCATGGCGTCCGGCCATGCTGGCGGCCGGACGCGGGGTGCCGGTCAGCTCCAGCACGAACCTCCCGGCGGAGATGTCCTGCGGGCTGTCGGCGCGGACGGTGACGGCGACTTCCGTGCGCACCGGTAATCGTCGCGGGTCCAGGGGTGCGCTGGCCAGGTGGTCGACGAGGTCGTCGGTGAGCACGATCTCGTCGCCGGTCACGGTCGCCTGCTGGACCAGGGCCAGCAGCGTGTCGTCACGCTCGGAGAGCTGCCGGGGGCCGCGCTCGCGGCCGGAGCCGAGGTAGCCGGCCGGCAGCCCCAGCCCGCTGTCGGCGACCAGGTCCAGGACCGGGACCAGTGCGCCGGTGCCGTACCGGGCGCGGAACGCGGTCTGGTACTCCCGCCACGGTGGAGATCCGCCCAGGTGGGGCGAGAGTCGGTACAGCACCGTCACCGCGTCGCGGGCCTCGCGTGCCACCGCCTCGGGCAGCACGGCTTCGCAGTCGGCGATCGTGTCGACCAGCAGCGGTGTGCGCTGCGCCGGGGCGATCGCCGTCATCCGGTCGGCCACCCCCGTCGGCACGGCGACGATCACCCCGTCGGTCAGGGTGTCGCGGATCCCGTACAGCTCGGCGACCAGTTCTGCGATCTCCGGGATGTCGCTCGCGTCGGCGGCGTGGAGTACGGCGCACAGCGCGTCGAGCGCGTCGGGTTCGGTCATCGGGACGCGTAGCGCGGTGATCAGGAACTGCTGGTCGACCAGGCCGTGCAGGACGGTGTCGATCTGCGCGGGGGCGGCCGTCGGGAACCGGTCCGCCAACTGCCGGCGCAGGTCGCCGAGCGTGATCGGCGCGGTGGCGGCCTCGAGCGCCGCGACCGCGGGACGCGTGGCGCGCACCGAGACCTCGGTGAGCGCTTCGGCGCTCGGGGCGTCGTCCGGTGGCAGGCCGGGCGCGACCAGTCGCCCGCCCCGCACGTGGACCGCGTTGTTCGCCACCACGGGCAGCCGCTCCAGCAGCGCCCGGCAGCGGTGCAGCCTGGCCGTCACCCCGGCCAGCCAGCCGGCGTCCGCCCGGACCGACAGGCGGTGCCCGCTGCCGGTCCGGACCGTGGCCGGGCCGCCGATCCGCACCGGCCCGATGCCGGCCAGCGGCCCCAGGGGTGTCGGGCGCCGCTGCCAGCGCAGCAGGTAGGCCGCCAGCGCGGTGGCGGCGCGGCAGACCGAGGAGGCGTCGCGGCGGGGGGCGGCGAGGAGGGCGTCGATCCGGTGGCACAGGGCCGGGCTGACCGCGCCGAGCGCGGCGCGGATGTCCTCCCGGTCCCATACCCGCGCCATCCATGCCGACGCGGACGACGTGTCGGAGAGGTCGAGATCGTCGGGCAGGTCCAGGTCGCCGGGGTCGGTACTGACCCGCAGCAGCCCCACGCCGCCCCACCGCCACCCTGCCGCCAAGCCCACGATCGCCCCCTCGAGCCGATGTCGGGCGCACGTCCCTCCCGGCCGTCGGAGGAGACCACCGAGAGCCGGAAGGGAGGTGCTGATCAGAACTGGTTGTTGCCCTCCGAGGTACACGCACTCGCGCCGTTGGCGCAGGTGATGCCACACCCGTCGTCGGTGGGGCAGTTGCTGCCGTGCGGCACCGCCTGGTGCGAGAGCACCGGGCGGATGTCCAGCTCGAACTCGTCCTCCGAGGGCGCCTCCAGCAGCGCTGTCGCACCGCCGGACGGGCCGGTCGCTACCACGGTCACGGTTCTCCTCTACTGGTGGTTGGGGTGGTGCAGGACGTCGCTGCCGACGGTGTTCGCGGGCCGCGGCCAGGAGAGCAGGACCCGGCTGTGGCGCTTGGCGACGGCGAAGTCCGCCGCCGGCAGCCGCTCGTCGGGGGTGGTCGCCGGGTAGACGAGGTACTGCGGTCCCGGGCCGCCGCGGTGATCACGGTCCCAGACCCGCAGCTGTTCGGCGACGAGCTCGGCCAGGGCCGCGGGGGCCGGGCCGTAGGCATGGACCTCCAGCGTGAGTTCTTGCCCGCCGAGCTTGCGGGAGGCCACGTAGGCCAGGTTGGCGCCGTCGACGGCCGCCATCCCGGTGTGGAGACCGCCCAACGGCCGGGGCGACGCCTCGTTCGCCGCGCGGTCGACCAGGATGCGGCAGAACCCGGGAACCGTGGTGGCCAGCCACATCTGCATGGTCGCCCACGGCTCTCCCAGACGGAGCCCGGCGCCGCTGTCCACCACCAGCGGCTCGTACTCCAGCACGCCCTCCAACCGGGACAGGTCGGCCGGGGCCTGCTCGTCGAAGACCAGCCTGACCGCGCCCTCGCGCAGCGCCAGTTCGGTGCTGTCGTGGGCGCCGACACCCTGCATGGGCACGAACCCGAACAGTCGGGCCGACTCGCTGACCAGCCGATCGCCCTCGCGCACCAGGGCCACGGTGCGCATCAGCCCCATGACCTTGAGCGGAACCACGAGCAGGCCGCCGTCGACCAGTTGGTCGATCCAGGCCGGCGGCACGTCCCACGCCCCGACGGTGACCAGGATCCGGTCGTAGGGCGCGTGCTGCGGCACGCCGTGCTCGGCGTCGGCCAGCACCACGGTGACCTGTGGGTATCCGGCCTGATCCAGGAACCGCGAGGTCCGCTCGGTCACGAACGGGTCGATGTCGACGGTCGTCACCCGGCCGGTGGGTCCGACCATCTCGGAGAGGTAGGCGGCGTTCATGCCGCCGGAACCGATCTCCAGCACGGTCATCCCCGGCTCGATCCGGGCCTGCTCCAGCATGTGCGCCTGCGCATCCGGCGCGGACAGCGAACTCACCGCCCGCCCGTTCTCGTCGCGCTTCGTCACCAGCCCGTTCCACGGCTCGTAGACCGCGTCGAGATCGGCCTCCGGAGCGAAGGTCTCACGGGGAACCGCCCGCATCACCGCCTCGACGCGGGCAGAGACGATCGTGCCCGCGTCCTTGAGCGCGTCGACGGTCTGGTTGCGCAGCTCGGTAGCTCGTTCGCCCGACGTCGTTCCAGTCACGAAATGTCCTTAGCTGTCGTACTCGTAGTCGTGTAGCCGCCGACCTCACAGGACCAACCGACGTTCACTCAATGTATCGGCCTGATAACTCTCCGAGAGAACCGGTGACCGCGCGCCGCCGGCTCGATAGGTGCCGCGCCTGATGGTTCTGTGTCCGCGCAAACAAAATGTGAGTGTTGCTCATTCATGTGGTCGGTCGGCTTCTGTTGACCGTATCGCCATGATTACTGTCCGCAATCTTGCGGTAGAACTGCGAGTAACTGACTGTCTTTCGCGGACCTCGCCGCTGGGACTTGCGTCTTCCGCGACCGGTTTGCACGGTGGTCCGGGAGGCGGGGAACGCCGCGAACGTTCCCCACCTCTAGCGGCCCGCCGACGACGCGCCCGTGGTCTGGTCGGCGGGGGTGGCGTGTCGAGCCGCGCTGCTTCGGGGCGCGGCCGGCTCGACGGCGATCAGGTGCCGGTGGACGGTGGCCCGTACCCGGCAACTCGGGGTGCGACCGCGTCGCCACCAGGTATGGCAGGGGCAGCGGCCCTTCGAGTCGGGCCGGTGTTGTTCGATCAGATCACGCACGGTCGCCACCAACTTCGGCAGCTCGCCGTTCAGCAGCGACGCTCTGGTGGCGTCGTCGCCGAGCCTGACCAGGCGGTCGAGGTAGTCCAGGTAGTCGGTGATGCCGCCGTGCGAGCCGGCGGCCGGGATGTCATCCATCGAGGGCTCCCGGCATGTCCAAGGTCGGCTGGTCGGAAGTCGGTGTGGCGGGCGGCCAGAGGACCGGGTGCAGGTCCAGCGGCACGAGGTAGCCGACAGGGATGCCGAGTGCCGCGAGGGCGCGGACCGCGGTGTCGAACGGGTCGCAGGGCCACGGCCGGGTGCGACACACCGCGCAGCGTGCGTGCTCTTCGGGTGGCGGCAGGTGGGTGGTGACGGCCTCGGCGGCGTCGCCGGCCCGGCCCAGCGGGCTGTTCGCGGCCACGGGCAGTGCCACGATCGCGCGCCACTGCTCGGCCATGACGGCTACAGGTCCGCGATGACAGGCGCTGTGGTGGGCAGTCGTCGCCGTCCGCTGCGCAGGTCGACCGGCAGGTCGTCGTAGGCGTTGGACAGGGCCGCGACCTCGTCCATCGCGGCCTGCGTGGGGTGCCCGACCGGAACGCGGCGCGACGCGGGCATGCCCGCGTGCAGCTGCTGCCAGCACGCCCAGGTCGTGGCCATGCGGTCCACGAGCCGGCCCAGGGTCTCGGTGTGCAGCAGGGCCGCCGTGGACGGTTCGGACACCGTCTCGGCGGCCCAGCGGTCGATCTGCCCGATCAGGGTCGCGCGGGCTTGCGCGCAGTCCATCAGGACCCGAGCGGAGGTCGCGAGCACGGCGTCGCCTGCCTGGGTCTCGTGGGCCGTCTGGAGTGCTTCGGCCCGTTCCCGGTGGCGGCGGGCCGGCACCGTGACCACCACCAGCACGGGGTGGTCGTCGGTCGGGTGTTCGGCGCCGAAGCTCCGCAGGATGTCGTGCCCGGTGGGCAGCAGCAGCGCGTCGTTCGGGTGCAGTGTCGCGGTGACCACGGCGTCCACCTCCGGGTGAAGCGTCAGGGCAGGTCAAGCGGGACGTCCTCGACGGTGCCGCACTTCTGCGGGCGGGCGGAAGACGAGGAGCTGTCGTGCATCGCTGATCGGCCGCCGATCAGCGGGGCTGATCAGCTTGGCTGATCACAGCAGTACATCGACCGCGGGTGCCGCTACGGTGACGGTGAACGAGCCGCGGGAGGGTCCATGAACGTCGGCAGCGGCGACGACCGGCCGATCGATCCGGTCGTGTGGCATGACCACGAGATGCGCGCAGCGCTGGCCCAGCGGGACATCGGTCGGGTCTACCGGCTCTTACGGCGGGTCGGGGTGTCCCAGCGACAGATCGCCGCCGGTACGGGGCAGGGCCAGTCGGAGATTTCGGCGATCGTCAACGGGCGTCAGGTCCAGGCATACGACGTGCTGGAGCGCATCGCCGATGGCTTGGGTATACCTCGGGGTTATATGGGTTTGGCGTACACCGGCGAGGCGGTCCAGGCCATGGCGGTCTCATCCGGTCCCCAGCGCACGAAGGACGACTTCATGCTCGAACGTCGCGGGTTCCTCGGTTTGATCAGCAAGATCGTCATGGGGGCGGCGCTTACACAACCCGAGTTGGACCTGCTCACCGTGGGTACGACCGCCACACCGGTACCCGAGCGCCTGAGCGCGACCGACGTCGTCCAGGTGCGCGCCCTGACCGCGGCACTGCGTTCCTACGACGCCGCGCACGGCGGCGGCTCCTGCCGCAACGCCATCCTCGCCCACACTCACTGGGCGCAGTCGTTGCTGAACGCCTCGGCCACAGACGACGTCCGGACCAGGCTGCTGTCGGCAATCGCGGAAGCCAAGACGCTGGCCGGGTGGACCGCGCACGACCTCGGCCTGCAAGGCGACGCCCGGCGCTGGCTCGGCCAGGCCGTCCGCGACACCCAGGACGCCGGCGACGCGGCCCACACCGCGATCGTGCTCTACCACCTGGGACGTGTTCCCCTGGACAATGACGACCCGGCCGAAGCGCTCAAGCTGTTCCAACTCGGCCAGATCGCGGCCCAGGACTCACACTCCTCGGTCGCGGTCTCCCTGCTGCTCACCCACGAAGCGCTGGCCTATGCCCACCTCGGGGACACCCGGCAGGCCATGACCGCCCTGCGCCGCGCCGAGGACGAATACGCCCACGCCACCGACGACCAGCACCAGGAATTCCTGCGATTCTTCGACCACGCCGCCTTGCAGACCAGCGCCGCCCGCATCCACAGCCACCTCGGCCTCACCGACGCCGCACACCGCGCCACCGCCATGCAACGTCTCCAGCGCGCACTCGACGAAGCCCCGGCCGACCGCATCCGTCAGCGCGCGTTCAACCTCGCCTGGCTGGCCACGTGCGCGCTGGCGGAGGGTGACCTGTCCGCCGGGGGCGAGCTCGGCGTCCGAGCCCTCGACGCCGTGCGCGCCGTGCAGTCGACCAGATTGCTCGATCACCTCAAGCCGCTGGAGGAGGAGGCCGGACGGCACACGAGCGCCAGCGACGTGCAGCAACTTCACCATGAGATCCAGCTACTGCGCTCGGCCGCCTGACTCCCATCGGCACAGGAGCACCATCGACTTGCAAGCGGCCACCCGTCCGCGGACCACGGAACCTTTTTCATCCTGCGGCGACTTCGTGGTTCTGTAGGACGTGGATGGCCTTGGCCAGGCGGCCGGCGCGGTAGGGGCAGCAGCGGAGCTTGCGCAGGACGCGCCAGGTCTTGAGCTGGGCGTTGGCGCGTTCGCCCGGTCCGCGCAGGCGGGCGTGGGCGCGGTTGGCCTCCTTCTGCGACTCGGGCTTGTTCCTGCCCTTGTACGGGGTGATGACGTGATCACCGGTGTCGTCGTAGCCGTGGTAGCCCTTGTCGCCCACGGCGATCAACCCGGCCTCGCGCAGCGCGGCGAGAATGTGCCGAATCCGGGCGGCCGCGGTGTCATGGGTGCTGCCGGGCAGTTGGCCGGACACCCACAGGATCGTGCCGTCCGGCGAGGCGATCACCTGCGGGTTCACCCCGTGCATGCGGTGTTCGCCCGAGTAGAAGGGTCGGTCGGCGGCGACGCGGTCGATCGGGATCAGCGTGTCGTCGATGACCACGTAGGCCGTTCCCCGCCGCTTCGCCGACCGCAACGCCTGCCGCAGTGTCGGTGCCCGCGAGGCGAGCAGTTCGACGGTCTCGTTGACGTAGCGCCAAGCCGTCGCGGTGGAGACGCCGAACCCGGCGCCGGTCTCGGCGAAGGTCTCGCCCTTGCGCAGGTACACCAGCACCAGCAGGGCTTGTTGCCTCGGGTCGAGCCTGCGCCACACCGAGCCGGACCGTCGGCGGTGGGCGCGGACCAGGCCGGAGACGAAGCTCAGGGTCCGATGTGACAACGGCAGCGCGGCACGGTAGAACAGCACGTGAAGCCCTCGGTGCAACAGGACTGATCTTGGTCGACAGCCCTCCTGCCAGGGGCTTCATCCCGTTGCGGCACCGACACGCCGACGATCACCGGTTTGTGGCCCACATCCCGTGCCTGCCAATGCACCCCGACCAGGATGAAAAACGTTCAGTAACGGAATAGGGGAAGCACACTGATGGCGATGGCCCTGCTGGTGTTCCGAAGCGCCATGTTCTCCGCGACTGCCATGTCCGCGTCGGAAGGCAGAGTGGGCCACGGAAGATTGAGGACGTAATTATAGCCCAAACCGAGATACGCGTAATACGCGTCGCACCATATGTCCCAATCGATCGGGTCTCCGTCGCGCGGCGTGGGGAGTTCCGGATCGATGTCCGACGACGTAATGTAGCAGTAATCTGTGGTGATGGCTGAGACGAGAGTGTTTTCCGCGCCGTGCAGGCTCGCTTCAAGCGCGGACGTGGTCAACCCGGTCCGCGCCCTGGCATTCAGTGCGATCGGGCCGACCACGTTGAGTGCGAACCCGAGTTGATCGATCCGGGCCTTGCCGGTGACGGCGGGGAGCAGGCTGATGATCGAGACGGTGCACCACGTCGCGTCCTGGGCGAATCGCTGCATGTTGTCCGGCGTCATCCGCTCGATGTCGATGAACTCGATCACCGCGTGGTTGGCGCAGGCACGTGCCTCCGCGACGGCGATCGTCTCGATTCCCGCCAGGATGTCCGTCTTGGCCCCGTTGACCGCTGCCAGAATCTGTGTGGTGGCCTGTCTGATCGCTTCCGCGGTATTGCTGGACGTGAGGTAGGCGCTGAGCGCGTTGATGCCGGCCGCCACCACGGTTGTCCAGTCGATAGCCGCCCGCGCCGGTCGCGCGCTGATTGGCAGAATCACCACGACGGACATGATCAAAGCTGTGGCGGCTCGACATATTCCTTTCAGCATGACGCCTCCCGGCACGTAGGGATCGCCCTGATGGTCGGTCGTGGCTGGGTGAGCGCCACCGTACGGATACTGCTGATCCGGCAGGGATTTTCGCGACGGCCGATCGTCTGAACTTGGCTCCGCCGAACGCATCCGCGCTTCCTGCCCGGTGCTATATTCCGAGATCATGAGCCGGTCTGGTTGACCGGACGCATCCCCTGGCATGGTGACTCCCGTGACCGTCCGGGACATCGCCGGCCGGGACGCCGGTCTGGAAGCCCTGACCGACGGTCTGGGCTGGTTGTTCAACCGTCCGGAGCCGAGGGCGACGTTCGGGTTGATGGTGCGTGCGCTGTTGGCCGATGTGCCGAGGAAGAACTCGTGGGGCCTGGCCGAGCACGCCGGGTTGGCCACGCCGCGGCCGGCCGAGCACCTGCTCGACGGTGCGGTGTGGGACGTCGAGGTGTTGCGCGACCGGGTGCGCGACTACGTGGTGGCGGGTCTGGGGGCGGTGGTGGTCGCCGACGACACCCTGGTGGTCAAGAAGGGCGACCGGAGTGTCGGGGTGGCGCCGCAGCACTGCGGGGTGACCGACCGGACGGAAAACTGCCAGCTCGCGCCGATGTTGACCTACGCGACCGAGGCCGGGCACGCGTTCGTGGACCGCGAGCTGTATTTACCCCGGTCGTGGACTTCCGACCCGGCACGGTGCCGGAGGGCGGGAGTGCCTCCGGATCGGGGATTCGCGTCGAAACCCGCGCTGGTGCGGGGGATGCTGGCGCGTCTGGTCGCCGCGGGGGTGCCGTTCGGGTGGTTCGCCGCGGACTCCGATTACGGCCGTGACCCGGGTCTGCGCGCGTTCTGCCACGAAGGTGCGATCGCGTACGTGATGGCGGTCCCGGCGGATCTGCCGCTGGTCGACGCGCGGAGGAAGGCGTTGTGCTGTCAGGACGTCCTGCGGTCGGGCGAGCACCGGTGGGAGCGGCGCTCGGCGGGCGAGGGCGGCAGAGGGGCCCGGTGGCACGACTGGGCGATGCACGCGGTGACGGTGAAGGAGCAGCCTCCGGCCGCCGGGTTCGACCACACGCTGCTGATCCGGCGCTCCAAGCAGATGCACAAGCGCAAGGGTCGGCCGTCGTCCTACGACATCGAGTTCTTCCTCGTCCACGCGCCGGTGGCCACGCCGATGGCAGCGATGGTCCGGGCCGCCGGGGTGCGGTGGTGGATCGAGGAGGACAACAGGACCGGCGAGGACCGGCTCGGGCTGGGCGCCTACCAGGTCGCAAGTGGACTCCGTGGTACCGGCACGTCACGATGTGCATGCTGGCACAGGCATTCCTCGCGGTCACGCGTGCGAGCCGGGGAGAGAGAAGCGTCGCCCACCGAGGGCGAGGCGACCGGCTGAGGCCGGCGCTGCCGCCCTTCTCGACCGCGGCGATCCGAGGGCTGTGTCGGCCGCGACCGTACTGACTCGTCCCGCCCGCAGTACCACGCTGGCGACGAAGGCAAGGCCCGTCAAGCCCTGGGCAAGAGCTTGTTGCGGGCACGCGACCAACGCCGGTGGACCCGGCAGGAACTGGCCGAGGCCCTGGCCGGCCACGGCGTCATCTCGTCACGACCGGCCGCCAAGTACCGTCGCACACGGCGCCACCCGTTGACCGTCGCGGCCCTGGAGCACTACGAGGTCGGAGAGTCCCTCGACATCGCCCGCGTCGTCCAGCTCTGCACCGTCCTGGACCTGGAGCCGGACATGGTGTTGGACGAGGCATTGACCACCGCGCAGCACCACGTGAGGTTCCCCTGGTAGCTCGGAAGCTGTCCAGACACGCTCCGATAGGGCCTGAAACGAGTCGTCCGCGGCACCAGGGTCTGGCAAACGAGCGGTTCTGCCGCTGGTTGCGTGATCAAACAGCGACAGAACCGGCAGTTGGACAGCCCGCAAGATCACGGTGTCAGCGCTTCGACGGACGATACGGCCGACTGCGGTCCGGTGCCGTTGAGCGGGTGGTCGCCCCAGCCGGTGGGGCCGAGGAGGGCGTTGTTGCGGCGGCGGATGGTGGCGGGGACGGTGGTGTTGTAGACGGTGATGAAGTCGATTTCGTCGTCGGTGACGCTGGCTTCGTCGAAGGTGTGCAGGACGGTGAACCAGACGTTGAGCAGGCCGCTGAAGTGGACGGTGAGCCAGGTGAGTTCGACGAGCATGCCGGTGGCGTAGGCGTTGTGGTAGGCGGGGGTGTCGGTGCCGGGGTACTGGTCGAGGCCGTGGGCGGTGATGGCGGCTGGGGCGTGGTCGAGCAGGGTGCGGTGGGTGTCGCGGACCTGGTCGTCGGTGATGCCGTGGGGGTTGGCCTGGGTGGCGGCGGCCAGGCGCAGGCAGGCCAGGTGCAGGTCGGTGTAGGGCGGTGCGCCGGGGCGGTCGAAGGTGGGGGTGCCCTGGTCGTCGACCAGGTGCAGCAGCATGGCCTCGGCGAGTTGGGCGCGGGTGTCGGGGTCGGGGTCGGGCAGGAGTTCGGAGAGGGTGTTGTAGCCGATGACGGTGTGGTGGGTGATGGAGTAGCGGCTGCGGTTGAGCAGGCTGACGACGTTGATGACCAGTTCCTTGGTGACCCGGTCGAGGAAGCCCGAGGTGGGGTAGCGGACGGTGCCGCCCTGGTCGGTGTCGGGGTTGGGGATGTCGGTGAGCACACCGGCGTCGAAGATGACCGAGTTGGCGTAGGGGACCTCGGTGATGGCCAGGGCGGGGTGGTGGGCCATGGTGCGGAATAGGTTGCTGGGGATGCCCCAGGTGGCGATGCTCAGCTCGTAGGCCGCTTCCACCTCGGCGTTCATACGTGCGCGGGGCAGTGGCGGCACGCGGGTGCCGGTGGTGGGCAGGACGAGTTCGTCGGTCATCGGTTCGGTCCTCCGGGAGGGCTGGGGCGTGGGTGGTTCGTGCGGGGACCGGTGGCGACTGGTGGTCAGGGGAAGGTGAGCCGGACCAGTTGGGGGTCGTGGTCGCTGACCTGGTCGGCGAACTCGGCGTTGACGTGGACGATGTCGTAGTCGTAGCCGTTCGCGGCCAGGTGCGGGCTGAGCAGGATGTGGTCGAGGACCTGGGCGTTGCCCTGGTAGATGTAGGTGTAGCGCTCACCCTCGGGCAGGGTGGCGGGCAGGTCGGTCAGACCGAGGTTGTGCAGCGTCCGCAGCGGTGGCGAGAACTCGGTGTCGTTGAAGTCGCCCGCGAGCACCAGTCGCGCGTGCGGGTCGCTGTCGAGTAGTTCGCGGGCGAACTCGCCCAGCACGGCGGTCTGCTCGCCGCGCGGGACGCGGCTGGGTGTGCGGGGCGGCTGGAAGCGGCCGAAGGTCGGGTCGTCGCCGCGCTGCGAGCTCAGGTGGTTGGCCACGACCACTAGTCGGGTGCCGCGGAAGGTGAATTCCCCGGCCAGTGACTTGCGGGTGTCGGTGAAGGCGGGGTGGTCGGGCTGGAGGCGTCCGGGGCTGATGGTGAGCGTGCCGTCCGGCGCGACGTGGACCGGTGTGGTCGCGGTGCCGCCGGGGCGGTCGACGAAGGAGAGCCCGATGTCGGTGCGGAACAGGAATCCGACCCGGATGTTGCCGCCCGGCACGCCGCCGTCGGTGCCGTCGAGCGGGTCGATCTGCCGGAAGTCGTAGCGCGGGCCGCCGGCGGCGGCGATCGCGTCCACGAGGCTCTGCCAGGTGCGTCCGGCGGTGGTGACGCCGGTGTCGGCCGGCCCGTCGTCGTCCTGGACCTCCTCGACGACGACCACGGCGGGGGAGGCGAGGTGGGTCGTGATGGTGCGCGCGATCTCGGCGACCTTCTCGGCCGGTGACACTGCCGAGAGGTTTTCCACGTTGAACGTCGCGATCGCCAGCTCGTCTGCTCCTGTGGGCCGCGCGGTCTCCCGGACCAGGCCCGCGGGGTGGCGGGTCGAGGAGCACGTGGCCACGATCTCGTAGGCGCCGTACCGGTAGTCCAGGACACCGCAGACCGGGGAGAGCCGGTCGCCGACGTCGATGCCCGCGGGGATGGCGTCGGGCACGGGCCCGGTGACGAGACCGAGCCGTTCGGGGTTGGGGTCGTGCTCCCGCGCGGGCAGCGCGCCCCGACCGGACAGGGTCGTGGCGTCCGCACCCGCGTCGGCCACGACGGTGACCCGCCTGCCGCCGGAGAACTCCAGTGCCGGGGACACCGCGACGGGCTCGTCCACCCGCACGGGCATGCCCTCCAACGACTCGTAGAAGTCCAGGCCCTGGGTGTCGGGGTCGAACGCGGCGCTGTGCTCGACGTCGCCGACCACGTCGTCCTTGACCACCTCCCGCGGCGGGATCCGGCCGGACCTGCCCAACGGGACGGGCGCGGGCACCGGGTGACGGCCCACCACGGCCACCGCCGCCGGAGCGCCGATGCGGGTCACCGACAGGTTCGCGTTGGTGGGGGTGTCGCCGCCGTCGCGGTGCTCCTGCACGACGCCGGAGACCCGCACCAGGTCACCGGCATGCGGGACGGGCACGTCGACGGCGACCTGGACGGCCTCGGAGGTGGCCGGGTCGGGGTCGGGGGTGACCGAGTGCAGCCAGAACACCCCGCGGCGGGCGTCGGCGGCCACGACCACGCCCCGCGCGACGGTCACCCGCTGTCCTGCCAGCGGCGACCGGTGCCCGGCGCCCTGCACGTCGTGCACGTCGACCACCGGTGCCCGCGGCGGACCTGCCCAAGCCCCGACGGAGGCCGAGGCCGAGGGTGGGCACAGCAGCACCAGAACCGCGCCGAGAACGAGCGCCCCGCGCGAGAGCGACGACGCCCTCACCGGGTGGCCTGAGCGGTGGAGTCGAGCGGCTCGCGCGGCAGGACCAGCTCGGACAGCGTGCCGTAGGGCCACGCCACCTCAGCTTGGGGCAGGACCGGCGCCGTCGCGCCGTCGAGTGCCGACCGCGCCCGCGCACCGGCGTCGAGGACCTCGTAACCGGGCAGGGTCTCCTGTTCGGTCTCGGCGAGGCTGAACTGGCGGCCGTCGAAGAACCCGGCCATCTCCTCGCCGACACCGTAGGCGGGGTCGGCACGGCGGGCCTGGTTGAGGCGGTGGTGGATGTTCCACTCGTCGTGGGCGCCCAGGCTGAACGCGGTGCTCACCCGGGTGCCGTAATAGACCAGGAACTTCCGGCGCCGCGCCTCGTAGACCACCGCGTCCTGAGGCCGGCTCGGATCCAGCGGGCGGCGCCCGCCCGCGCCGTCGTCGACGGTGCCGAAGTCGAGGTAGAACTGCGGGTCGGTGGTGTAGCGGCGGGCGAAGTAGCCCTCCATCCGGTCGGTCAGCGACTCGCCGCCGCTGCGCAGCGAGAAGAACTCCCGCGCGTCGGTGGGGCCGAGGAAGTAGTAGGCGTCGAACGCGCCGCCGAGCTTGAGGTCCCTGCGGGCCGGGTCGGCCAGGTAGTCGTCCTCGATCAGCACCCGCGACCACATGCGCATGTAGTCCCCGCCCGTCGGAGGGGCCTGGGCCAGCAGTTGCTCCAGGGTCAGGCCGGGGTACTTGTCCTGCAGGGCCGCGATGTGACGGGTGATCAGACCGGTGCCCTGACGGGACTCCAGCTGGTAGGCGGCCGGGTTGAGGAAGAAGAAGCGCTCGCCCCACTGCTCGGTGAGCCGCCGGGCGGTGTGGTGGGCGATGTCGACGTTGGTGGCGAAGTACCCGCCGCCGCGGGAGCTGATCGGGCAGCTGAGGTAGACCACCACGCGGCCCTCGGCCTGGGCGCGCGCCAGGTCGGACTTGATCAGCGCGGTGTGCAACTCGAACACGTCGAACCACGCGCCGGTGTGCCAGGCGAACTTCATGATCGGCCGCTCCGGCACCGGGTACCCGGTCTCGGTGTCCGGAGTGCCCTCCAGCGTGAGCAGCAGCGGCGCGGGGGTCGCGGTGTCGGTCACGGCGCCGCCACCTCGACCGGGCGGTCGCCGTCACCGAGGTCGGCCTGGCGCAGTACCGCGGTCAGGGTGCCGCTCTCGGGGACGCGCGGCTGCACCGGCGTCAACCGGCCGTATGGGTCGGCCCAGAACACCGAGCCGATGTCGGGGAAGCTCTGCCGCAACCGGGCCACGGCCTCGTCCACGCCGTCGACCGACCGCATCTTCTCCGGCAGCCACAGGTAGCCGCCCTGCTCGGGGGGCACCAGACCGCGCACCAGTTGCCGCATCATCACCTGGTCGCGCCGCGAGGCCACCGGATCGTCCTGCGCGGGCGGCCGGGAGGGGTCGAGCAGGATCGCCGACCCGCCGCCGCGCGTGGACACCTGGTCGATCTCCGGCACCAGCCGCCACAGCTGCTGGGCCTGGTGGCTCTGCAGCGACCCGGCCAGGTTGGCCTCGACCCCGCGGTAGTGGCAGTAGTCCACGAAGAACCTGATGTCCTCCACCGACAGGATGCCCGCGCGCACCAGGGCGTCCGGTCCGGTACCGGTGACGTCGAACCGGTTGAAGTCCACCATGGAGGGACCGTCTCCTCCGGTGGGCTCGGTGGTGTCGACCAGACCGACCCTGGCCACCTTGAACAGGATGCTGGTGTCGAGCATGATGCCGTCGGCCCCGGCGGCCGCGGTCGCGTCGACCATGTTCTTGATCGCCTCCCGGTCGGTCCGCTCGGCCGGGGTGATGCCGAACTCCGAGTGCGGGAACGGCTCGTTGATCTTCACCCTGGTGGTGTCCGACCACTCCGGCAGCACACCGGCCTCGATCAACTGCTCCAGGTCGGGCCGCTCCGGGAACAGCGGCCCGCCGTCGGGACCGGTCAGATACTGGTAGTAGTCCAGCAGGTCGATCGTGCCCTCGACCGGCGAGGCCGCCGTGACCGGGGAGAACTCCCGCAGCGCCACCAGCTCGCGTACCACCAGCGGGTTGTCCCGACGTTCCCGCCACAGCGCCAGGTCCTGCGCGAACAACACCGACATCACCTGGCTGTGGCTGAACTGCTCGGTCCGGTTGAGCGTGCGCACCACCTCGGTCAGCACGTCCCCCAGGACCGGCAGGTGCATCCCGTCCAAACCGACCTTGATGATGTTGCACGGGTGTACCCGGGTGCCCATCGACACCGCCACCCCCAGCGCCGCCTGGGACGCCTTGCCCGCGATCTCGTACGGCGACTTCTCCACCGCGTGCCCGCTGTCGGTACGCCGGAACAGCAGTTGGTCCTCACCGATGTTGGTGCTCAGCTGCACCTCCTGATCACGGGTGTAGTTCAGCACCGCGTCGGAGATGTCCATGATGGCCTGGGGCTTGATGTTGCCCAACGCGCTGCGCGGATCCTCGCTGTCCACGATCCGCGCCCCACCCAACACCGCCTCCCGCGCCTCCTGCGGATCGAACACGCTGACCAACAACTTCCTGTTGTGCCGCCGATCGCGTGCATCGTCCTGCCTCGCGTCCACCATCGCCGAACACACCCCTCCATCCGAATCCGAACCTCGACCCGATGCAAGCAACCGCCACCGCCGATTCCAAGACGACATCGGACCGGCCATGCCTTCGTGTTCCGAAATCCCTCTCGGGACACCGGCGCCCACCACGGGCGGTAAGCCGGCTTTGGACCGGATCACCTGCCAGGGGAGCATCACGCGTCGGCGGGACGACGCGAGCGGCCCGCCACGCCCTCACCGCCACCCCGGTACCCATCACCGACCGGCACACGAAGACCCGAGACAGGCATCGACGCGACTGCCCGCCGGGATGCGTGCCGGCCGCAGCGCAGACCGCACGGTGTCACCGGCGGCCCTGCGAATACGACTCCTCCAGCCGACCACCCGACCCGATCGGCTGGAATCGACCGTCACCGCTAGAGCGACAGGAGCGGCTCTGCTTGTATGCGAAGAGAATCGACAACGACTGGTCGACGCACTGTCCGACGGTGTGCGCCCATACCCGGGGAAAGCCGACAGGTCCGCCCCGACAGCACGAGCTGACGACTCGTCAGCAACGCCGTCGGATCGCCTCGCGATCCTCTTCGAACGACCGTCCCACAGTCCGCTCCCGGTCGTGGCCGATGAGCGGCACCACTGGCTTACGGACAACCTTTCTCATCCAGCGGGAGAGCCCCCATGAAGCGGTTTTCAGGGACAGTCGCCGTAGTCGTCGCGGCGTGCGTGGCGGTCACACCCGTCCAGGCACAGGCCGCATCAGACCCTGCTGCGGCCGCGCGGACAGTCCCACTACGTGACGCGGTCGAGGCGCTGCCCGTCGCCGACGAGATCCGCGACGGCTACGAACGCACCAAGTTCAAGCACTGGATCGACGCCGATCAGGACGGCTGCAGCACCCGAGCCGAGGTCCTGCTCGACGAGGCCGTCACACCGCCCGAGGTCACCGGAACCTGCACCATCGCCGGCGGAACCTGGTACTCCTACTACGACGACGTCACCGTCACCGAAGCCCGCGGCCTGGACATCGACCACATGGTGCCCCTGGCCGAGGCATGGGACAGCGGCGCGTTCGACTGGACCGCGCAACGCCGACGCGACTACGCCAACGACCTCGGCGAATCACGCGCGCTCGTCGCCGTCACCGCACGATCCAACCGCTCCAAGGCCGACCAGGACCCGGCCCAGTGGATGCCCCCACACCCGCCGGCACGCTGCACCTACATCACCGACTGGGTCACCGTGAAAACCCGCTGGGGCCTCCACGTCGACACCATCGAACAGACCACCCTGCGCAACCACGCCGCCGACTGCCCCAACGTACCGATCACCACCACACCGGCACGCGTCACAACCCCATCCTGATCGCGGACCTGCGAGCGGGCCGCAGCCCGCGTACTGCATTTGATATCGAAGCAATCACCCCGCCTGGTCAGACTGCCTCTCAGGGCGGGGACCATCCCTGCCTGCGCGGGAAGCACGGAACCGGCGCCAGCAGCCGGATCGAGCTGGAGGGACCATCCCCGCCTGCGCGGGGAGCACACACCTTCTCCTCACTGCTCGCCGGACCCGAGCCGTCTGACAGTGCCGACCCGTCCCGTACTTTGTCAGGGCTGCTTCCCGCCACCACATGCGTTCCCACGCAGCGACTGCCCTCAGCTTCACCAGCCAACTGCGACTGGCCAGCGGTGGAGTCCCTTCACCCCCACTCGATTCCATAGCGCCTCGTGGCGCACGGCAGGTTGTCCCAGACCAGTACGATCGGTCCGTCGAGCTGGTGGTGGGCGGCGGTGAGCAGGTCGCGGTAGTCGGTCCAGGCGAAGCTGTGGCACCCACCGGCTTTGTCCAGTCGGGGTCGGTGGATCAGCCGCGATCGCTCGCCGGGCTTGTAGCAGGCCAGAGCGGCCACCGACAGTTGACGCCGGGATCCGGCACGCACGCGGATCACCGGAGTGCGACCGCGGGGTGCCCAGGTGCGGGAGGTCGGCGGCGTCATCGACATCCCGGCCTCGTCCTCGAAGACGACCCAGGCGTCGAGCGCCGCCGCGGTGTTTCCACCTGCGGCCACGTGTCCTTCACCCACCCCGCGACCGCCTGGTCGTCGCGTTCCACCGCCCGCCAGGCCGGGACCTGAGGCGACCAGCCGTGCCGTCGCAGCAACAGGTGCACGCCCTGTACCGTGTAGGTCACATGGAACCGGTGCCCGATCACGGTCTTGATCCGCGACAACGTCCAAACCTGGTCCGGCTACCCGTGCGTCATCGGCCCCTTGCACAGCTCCTGTTCCAGCCGCGCGAACCTCGCCTCGTCCAGCCGGGGTAACGAGGCTGGCCCCGCCGAGGCCAGCGCCCGGGAACCGCCTACGGCCCACGGTCGACGCCACCGCTGCACCGACCGCACGCTGACCCGCAGCTCCTTGGCGATCACCGTGTTGGTCTGACCTGCGGCGAACCGCTCGGCCGCCTGCAGGTGCAGCCGTTCCCGGAACTCCCGCCGTTCGTCGGTCAGCCCGCCACCCTGCGCATACCGCATCCCACCGGCACACCGCAACGATCAAGACCTGTCAGCACCCAACGACAAGACGAATTGAAGATCGGTAGTCAGTGCCCTGCAAGTCGTCGGCAGGCTCAGGGGCTCTGCCGTCGCCCCGGCCACATCCAGTTGATCTCCAGTATGGCCGAGATTTTACGTTCGTGTCATGAACAGCGCAACCGATGTCGAGATCCACGCCATCAAGCAGGTGGTCGCCACCGTCGAGCACGCCCAGCGCTACGAACTGGTCGAGGAGTTCGTCTCACTGTTCCGCGAGGACGCCATCTGGACCACCGCGGCCGGCAGGCTGCTGATCGGCCGTGACGCCATCGCCGCCTTCACCTGGCAGGTGCTGCCCGGCGCGATGAAGGACCTCGTTCCGTCGTACGAGGTCGTGCACGTGCTTTTCATCCGGCCGGACGTGGCCGCGGCCAAAGTCCGCCAGCGGTACTTCTTCCCGGACGGCGAGCCGGTGACCGAGGAGGGCGGGGCACCCCGATGTACGTGATGTCCAAGGAAGACGGCCGGTGGCTTTTGACCGCTAACTAGAACACGGCCGTACCGATCGAACGGGCGAACTGAACCCGATCTGCCGGACACCCCCTACTCGTCGAGGTCGATCAGCTCGTCGGAGCGTGCCAGCGCGGCGGCCTCGTCGTGCAGGCCGAGGTCGGTCAACGTGTCGGACAGGCTCCCTAGAGCGAGCGCCAGCCCTTCCGTGTCCTCGATCTGCTCGAACAGGCGCACGCTCTCCCGCAGGAACTGCGCGGACTCCGCGAGGTGGCCGGCCTCGCGGCTCACGTCACCCAGCTCGGCCAGGACATCGGCGATCTCGGGCACGTCGTCGGTCGTCCGGTAGAAGTCCAGCGCTTCCAACAGCAACTGACGCGCGAACCGCGGGTTGTCCAGGTCGTGGTGCGCGCTGGCGACCAGCACGAGGCTGTTCGCGATCGACTCCCGGTCCCCGGACTCCCGGGCCAGGGCGAGCTTGGTCTCGAACGCGGTGAGCAGCAATCGGGTGGCCCGGGTCTCGAGCTCGTCGTCGTGGGCGGCACGGGCGAGGCGCTGTGCTTCGATCAGGCAGTCCGCGGCTTCCGCGGGCCGGGACATCCGCGAGTACGTCTCGTTCAGCCGAACCAGGAGGGCGAACGCGTTCCGGTGGTCACCCGAAAGATCGGTGATGGCGCGTAAGAGCGGCTCGTGCACGGCCTGGAGATCCTCGTCCTGCCTCGTCAGGTACTCGAGCAGCGGCAGGGCCAGGCCCACGGCGGCGTCCAGGCGACGGGTCGCCGCGCTCTCCACCAGGGACCGCAGGTTCTCCGCTTCACCGAGGAAGAAACCGCGGCTGGTCCGCCGGACCATCTCGGACAACCGGCCGTCGGTGCCCGGTGGGTGCTCGCCCAACCACGCAGTCCGGGCCGACTCGGCGGCGTCGACGTAGTGGTCCAGGATCCGGTCGAGGACCTGATCGGCCGGGCCGTCGGCGTCGGTGAGCCACTCCCGCCCCAGCGACCGGAACGGCGCGGGCAGTTCGGTGGTGCCGCCGCGCCAGTGCTCGACCAGCAGGCCCTCGGCGATCAACGCCCGCTTGACGGCATCGGGTGCCCGATCACCGATGACGGCTTGGACGGCCCGGTCGTTGACCGTCGCACCGGGGAAGACACCGAGCCGGCGCAACGCCGGCCGCGCTTCCTCCGGCAGCCGGCGGTAGGACACGGCCAGCGAGTCGCCCAGCGACACCCCGTTGGCGGACAACGACGACAGCGGCACGCGGCCGTCCGCCAACAGGTCCGCGAGCCCGCGCGGTGAGTACGCGGTGCGGCGGAGGTAGTCGGCCACGGCGATCAGCGGCAGTGGCAGGCCGCCGCACAGCCGGGCGAGCCGCTCGGCGCTGTCCCCGTACCAGCAGATGTCGGAGTCCGCCTCACGGCGCAGGAGGGCGATCGCGTCCGGCAGGGCGAGCGGGCGCACGTGCAGCTTGGCGACACCGCGCGGGAACAGCGGCGCGCCCCGGCCGGTGGCCAGCACCAGCCCGGCGGGCCGGGTGAACACGTCGACCGTGGTCTCGTCGACGACGTTGTCGAGCACGACGAGCACCTGCCGGTCGGCGAGCGCGCTGCGGTAGGCGGACACGAGGTGTGACGGATCATCGGGTACGTCCTCCGCAGCCAGTCCCGACGACCGCAACGCCCACCGCAGCGCTTCCTCCTGCGACAGAGGGTTGTGCCGGTTGCCCCTGAGGTCCAGGTAGAGCTGACCGTCCGGGTAGCGGTCCGCGATCTCGTGCGCGAACGCGACGGCCAGCGCGCTCCTGCCGGCCCACCGCGGCCCGCCGACACCGATCGCGGTCGTTGCGGTGTCGGCCAGCGAACGCAGTTCGGCGAGCTCGGTGTCGCGGCCGACCAGTTCGACCGCGGGCGGCAGCTGCCTCAGGTGGGTGGCGGGCGGCCGGTAGTGCACCGAGAGGTGGTCGATGCGCCCGGCCTGCACGACAGGACCGTGCGCGGTACCCGAGAACTCGTTGACCATCGGCGAACTACCTCCTGCGACCCCAAGGCGTTGACCGGCTCGCCGCACTGGCCCGCCATCCTCCCACGCGGGCCGCTGCCGTCGCAGCGAGAGCGCCTACCAGTACTGGTGCCGCTTCCCGTCGGTGTCGGCGATGAAGACGACCGCGTCGGCACCCTCCAGGTCCGCCGGGGTGAGCGGGATGTGACCGGGCACGATCGATTCGCCCGCGCCGGTCGACGGGGGTAGCGCGGCGCGCAGGGCCGGTGCCGGGAACAGAGCACGTCGGGTGATCGCCTCGGCCAACACCCGCTGCAGCGTGCCGTTGACGCTGTCGGGGTTCGCGTCGGTGGCCACGAACAGGTAGTTCTCGCCAAGGGTGAGTGCGACGAGTGCATCGGCGCTCGCCCA
This sequence comes from Saccharothrix syringae, assembly GCF_009498035.1. Taxonomy (NCBI): domain Bacteria; kingdom Bacillati; phylum Actinomycetota; class Actinomycetes; order Pseudonocardiales; family Pseudonocardiaceae; genus Saccharothrix; species Saccharothrix syringae. The sequence goes on along the minus strand of NZ_CP034550.1, from coordinate 6,252,568 downwards.
GTTCACCGCACCCAGCTCACCTCGCCGTGATCATCCGAAGGTCAAGTGGTGATGCAACTGGCCGAATGAGGGTCACTCGACCCCTCGGCCGACCACTCCCAGCAAGATCGAGGAAGGACTCCTACCGATGATGTGGATCACCCTGACCGTGATCGCGTTCACCGCGGTCGCCTGGTACTCCCGGCCCTGGTGACCGTGGTCGTCGAGTCCGCCGACGCCACACAGCGCCGCGACGCCATCCGCTTCGCCGCGCTGCTGTGGACCGGCGGCTCGTCGAAACGGGCCGCATAGTCTTCCAGCGGACCCGGAGCCAGCGGACACGGACGACGTGCGGTCATGACGCACCTCGCACAGGCGCGAAAACCTTACCCCTCACGGCCTGCCACATTCATACTCCACTGTCAACAAACTACCGGTAACAACCACCTCGGGTTATCGAGGGAAGCTCAGACGTCCTGAGCCGCCCTTTTGCGGTGAAGCCCACAAGGCCCGTCGATACAGTCACTCGGATGGCGGAGCCTGAGGTAGTCAACGATGTTCGGGCCGCGTCGATCGGGTCGGTGGTTCAGGCGGGCGTCATCCATGGCGGTGTACACCACTACTCATCTGATGTGGCTCCGCGTTACAGGCTAGACGTCGTGCGCCCAGTCGACCGCGAATCGCTCGCGGATCTGCCACCCAGCCACCTGCTCGCGGCTCACCGCAGGGTCGTTGAGTTCACCGGGCGCGATGCCGAGTTGGCTGAGCTGCGGCAGTGGCGGGACGACCGCAGGGAACGCGCGATCCTGCTGGTCCATGGGCCCGGTGGACAGGGCAAGACTAGGCTGGCGACCCGGTTCGCCGAGGAGTGTGCGCAATCGGGTTGGCCGGTGCGCGTGGCAAGCCACGTGGGCGACGGCCATCTCGCGGACCGAGGTTGGGAAGAGGTGGGCACGGGCGCTCTGGTCGTGGTCGACTATGCCGAACGCTGGCCCGTGGACGACCTCTTGGCGCTGGCCACGCACCTGGGTGCGGTGCCGGTGCGCCTGCTGCTCGTTGCCCGGTCGGCTGGCTGGTGGGCCGCTGTGCGACACGGATTCGCGGACCGTGGCTTCGCTACGGGGCAGCTGCGCCTTGGACCGTTGGCATCCGGCGCATCCGATCGGGAGACGTTGTTCGATCGGGCGCGTGACCGTTTCGCGGAGGTGCTTGGCGTGCCCGACGCATACCGTGGGCCGCGTCCGGCTAGTCTCGCCGAGGACTCTTTCGCGCTGGTGCTGTCGGTCCACATGGCGGCGCTGGTGGCCGTGGACGCCCACCGCCGCGGTGTACGGGCGCCCGAGGAGCCATCGAAGTTATCGGCGTACCTGCTCGACCGGGAACGTGCCTACTGGGACCGCCTGCACCGCGCTGGGCGCTCGGCCATTCGGCCTGCGACCATGGCGCGGGCCGTATTTACCGCGATCCTAACCCGCGCGTTGCCCTACCGAGACGCTGCGGCCGTGCTGGGCGAGCTCGGTGTGCCCTCGCCCTCCGAACCGGTCGACCACGTGCTGGAGGACCACGCGCGCTGCTACCCGGCGGCGGACCCGGACACCGTCCTCGAACCCCTCTACCCAGACCGGCTCGCCGAGGACTTCTTAGCATTGATGATGCCTGGCCACGACGTCGCCGGGCACGAGCCGGACGCATGGGCTTCGGCGGTACCGAAGCTGCTGGTGACGAAAGACCCGCCGGTGCCCACCGAGGCGCTGCGCTCCGCGACGACCACCCTGATCGAAGCCGCGCGCCGGTGGCCGCACCTGGTCGAGCGCCAAGTGGCTCCGCTGCTGCGCGCGCATCCGCACGTCGCGCTCGCCGGTGGTGATGTGCTGTCCGCACTGGCCGAGCTGGACGGCCTGGACCCGACGGTGCTCAACGCGGTTGAAGCGGTGCTGCCCGAGGAGCGGCACATCGATCTGGACACCGGCATCGCCGACCTGACCAGCCGCCTGACCCGGCACCGCGTCGCCGCTGGGGCAGCCCGGCCACCTACGCCGCGCTGCTGGTCGCCCAGGGCAACCGGGCCGGGTACGCGGGCAGGTACACGGAGGCGTTGGCGGCGGTCGATGAAGGTCTGCGCGTCCGACGCGTGCTGAATGAGGCATTTCCAGGCGTGCTCGACCCATACCTGGCAAGCGCGCTGTACTCCCGGGCGGCGTGGTTGGTAGAACTGGGACGGTGGGGCGATGCGCTGGCGTCCGTGGACGAGGCGATCGCCATTCTCCGTCGCACGTCGGTCGACGACGGAGACACGTTCCACTCGAACCTTCCGAACCTCGCCGCGATGCTGGACCGCCGGGCCACGTGCCTGTCGCTGCTGGGACGCGACGTCGAGGCGCTCGCCACCTCAGAAGAGGTGATGCGGCTCGTCCGCGACGCGCATTCCATCGAAGAGCACGTCGTGGCAACGTACCTGCACAACCTCGCCGTCCAGTTGAGCATGTTGGAACGGCACGAGGAGGCCATGGTGGCGAACGAGGAGGTGGTGGGCGTCAGACGAGTGCTCGTCGCAGCACGTCCGGAGGTGCACCGCGCCGACTTGGCCCTATCCCTGAACAACCTAGCGGGCAATCTCTCCCGACTGAAACGGCATGAGCAAGCGCAGGCGGCCGCCCTTGAGGCGGTTGCCCGCTATCGAGACCTGGTCGACATCAACCCGGCGTCGTTCCTGCCGCAGTTGGTCCGAGCTCTGCACACGCTCGGCTCCGTCCTGGCTGGGGCGGAGCGGTACACCGAGGCGTTCGCTGCGAATTCCGAGGCCGTCATGCTGCGGCGTCGACTGGTCGAGGACGACGCCGCAGCCCACGAGCCCGGTCTGGCGAAGTCCTTGGATAGCCTGGCAGCCGACCTGCTGGACCTGGGGCAACCCACCGAGGCGATGCTCGCCGCCGCGGAGGCTGTCGTTGTGCAGCGCCGCCTGGTCGACCGCATCCCCGATGCGCATCGCCGCGGCCTCGCGCATGCGCTCTATCGCTTATCGAGCACATTAGCCAAGGCTGAGCGGTACGCTGACGCGCTGGACCCGGCTCGTGAAGCGGTCGAGGTGTACCGGGTGCTCGCCGAGCACGACCCAGGCACCTTCCGGGCCGAGCTGGCCTCCGCGCATAACGCGCTGGCGAACCGGCTGGCCAAGCTGGATCTCTGGTCCGCGTCGGTGGTCGAATCACAGACGGCGGTCGAACTCTTGAGGGCTTGCCCCCTCGGTTCGGTCGCCGCGCGCGACCAGTTGGCGGCCACGCTCGGCAACCTCGCGGTCGCACTGCTGCAATTGGAGCGGATTGCCGAGGCCTTGACGGCGGCCGAGGAAGCGGTACGGATCTCGCGTGATCTCGTTGAGCAAGATCTCGTGCGGTTCCGGCCGCAACTCGTCCGGCCTTTGAAGGCGCTCGGCATCGCGTTGGTGAAGGCAGGCGCGTTGCCGCGAGGGTTGGTTTGCCTCGACGAAGCGATGTCGCTAGAGCGCTCGGTGTACAAGGAATCGCCGGATTAAGAACTCCTAACAGAATGATCTTGTCTATACTTCAATCTTGTCGGGTGGGGTGTTGTCCGGCAGGAGGTTGGTGTGGCCCGGCGTCGACCGTGGGAGGTCGAGGACGAGCTGTGGGAGCTGATCGAGCCGCTGTTGCCCAAGGTCGAGCGGCGCTTCCGATACCCCGGACGTAGGCGGTTGGACGACCGCAAGGTGTTGTGCGGCATCCTGTTCGTGCTCTACACGGGTATCCGGTGGGAGTTCCTGCCGCAGGAGCTGGGCTACGGCTCGGGCATGACCTGCTGGCGGCGGTTGCGGGACTGGACCGAGGCAGGGGTGTGGCCGCGGCTGCACGAGCTGCTGCTGGCGAAGTTGCAGGCGGCCGGGGCGCTGGACTGGTCCCGGGCGGCGGTGGACTCCTCCTCGATCAGGGCGGTGAAGGGCGGCCCAAAACCGGGCCGAGCCCGGTCGACCGCGCCCGAACGGGCTCCAAGCACCACCTGATCACCGACGGCGGCGGTGTGCCCCTGGCGGTGACGCTGACCGGTGCCAACCGCAACGACGTCACCCAGCTGCTGCCGCTGCTCGACGCCGTCCCGCCGGTACGCGGGCGACGCGGACGTCCACGGCGCAGACCCGACCGCGTCTACGCCGACCGGGGCTACGACCACGACACCTATCGAAGGCAGGTTCGCGCCAAGGGCGTCCGGCCATTCATCGCCCGCCGCGGTGTCGAGCACGGCTCCGGGCTGGGCGTCCACCGGTGGGTGGTCGAGCAGGCGCTGGCGCTGCTGCACTGGTTCCGCCGCTTGCGCATCCGCTGGGAGGTCCGCGATGACATCCACGAAGCCTTCCTCAGCCTGGCCTGCTCGATCATTTGCTGGCGCCGACTCCAACGCCACCAGTCATTGCGTTACTGATCTTCAATTCGTGTTGTCGCCGGGTGCTGACAGGTCTTGATCGTTGCGGTATGCCGGTGGGATGCGGTACGCGCAGGGTGGCGGGCTGACCGACGAACGGCGGGAGTTCCGGGAACGACTGCGCCTGCAGGCGGCCGAGCGGTTCGCCGACGGCGAGGCCAATGCGGTGATCGCCAAGGATTTGCGGGTCACTGTGCGATCGGTGCAGCGCTGGCGACGGTCCTGGGTCGCAGGCGGTTCCCGGGCGCTGGCCTCGGCCGGCCCGGCGTCGTCGCCCCGTCTGGATGAGGCGAAGTTCGCGCAATTGGAGCGGGAGCTGCACAAGGGGCCGATGGCGCACGGCTGGCCGGATCAGATCTGGACGCTGTCACGGCTCAAAACCGTGATCGGGCGCCGGTTCCACCTGGCCTACACCGTGCAGGGGGTTCACCTGCTGCTACGGCGGCACGGCTGGACGCGTCAGGTGCCGGTGCGGCGGGCGGTGGAACGCGACGACCAGGCGGTTGCGGGGTGGGTGAAGGACACGTGGCCGCAGGTGGAAGCACCGCGGCGGCGCTCGACGCCTGGGTCGTCTTCGAGGACGAGGCCGGGATGTCGATGACGCCGCCGACCTCCCGCACCTGGGCGCCCCGCGGTCGCACACCGGTGATCCGGGTGCGCGCCGGGGCACGGCGCCGGATGTCGGTCGCGGCGCTGGCCTGCTACAAGCCGGGCGAGCGATCGCGGCTAATCTACCGGCCCCGACTGGACGGAGTCGGTGGGCGCCGCAGCTTCGCCTGGACCGACTACCGCGACCTGCTCGTGGCCGCCCATCACCAGCTCGGCGGGCCGATCGTGCTGGTCTGGGACAACCTTCCCACCCACCGCTCCGAGGACATGCTGTCCTTCATCGACAGCACGGACTGGTTGACCGCCTACCGCCTTCCCTCCTACGCACCGGACCTCAATCCGGTCGAGGGCATCTGGTCGGTACTGCGACGCCGCTGGTTGTCCAACGTCGCGTTCACCACCGTCGACCATCTCGTCCGGACGGTCCGGCAGGGCCTACGCAAGATCCAGTACCGCAACGACCTCATTGACGGCTGCCTCATCGGCACCGGACTCCGACTCCACCCCACCTGACCTCATTCGACACCACGAATTGAAGATCAGTAAGTCCGCAATATTGCGGAAGTAACGACTTAGACCCGAAACACGATTCATCATCAAGCGTCTAGCCCGACATGTCAGAATTTCGTCGTCGACGTTTTCGTTCAGCAGATCCTCCAAGCCTGCACCCCCTGGGGCCGCCGACGCCGATCGTGGTCGCATTGCCTGACATCCCACCATTCCCCCGGAGCCCGAGGTCGCGTACCCTGCGATGGTGGACCAGATCACTGTTGACACCGCCGCCGTCGTCGTTCTCGCAGAGGGTACTTCGACAAGCGAGATCTCCAACAAACGCGGTCACCTCTTCGAGAAGTTTATCGCGAAGCTTCTTGCAACACAGGGATACAGTGATCCTCACCCAGAAAATCTGAACCCCACGAGCGAAGGCATAGAGCTGGACGTCCGAGCTCGCAACATAGTCACAGGCGAACAGCTAATCTGTGAATGCAAAGCATACAGCTCCAACGTTCGAGTGCCACCATTGATGACTTTCATTGGAAAGTTTTCTCTAGCTCAAGCTAAGGATAAGCAGACCAAAGGGCTCTTCATCGCACTTCCCCGCCTGACACCCGAGGCGAAAGAGCAAGCCGAGCTAGCCGAAGCTACCTTTCCCGGTTTTCGCTACCTTGGCTCGTACGAGATTTGCGAACTGCTGCAAGCGGCAGATGTGCTACCCAGATGGGAAGACGGGCCCGAAATCCGATCAGACCCCACTGTCGTAATCACGGAACATGGGGTAGTTCTGGCTGCGTGCGAGCTGGACTCGGATACGCGAGGAGGCTCCAGATGGGTGACATGGGCGCGCAATAAAGATGTTCCACTCCCTATTGTTCGGTTGATAGAGAAGAACCTTTCTAAAGGTCTTCCAGTAGTACGCGCAGGCCATGAAGCAGGAGCAGTTCCGATTCATGTTCCTTCATTGCCGAAAATTGTTGAGGTTCAAGGCAGTACGTCCGACTTTGAGTATCAACTTCCAGCGGCACCAGAGTTCTTCATCGGACGGAAAACTCTCGCCCAGTCACTGCTTGAAAAGATGAAGGGGCGCCTTACGGCCGGGTCAGTTGTAATCAACGCCAAGTCCGGCTGGGGCAAGAGTTCGCTTGTATTGCACTTGCAGAAGGAAGTTGAAAAAGTCGGCGGAGTCGGCATGGTATTCGACTCAAGAACCGCAGAACGTTCCGACTTCGTTGCTGCCGCAATGGAAAGGACGATCAGGAAGGCAGTCGAAAGAGAAGTCATCGAACTGCCGTCCCAAACCGCATTCAGCAGCCTGCAAAGCATTGTGGAAACCCTCAAACGTGCCACATGGGCTTCTCCCGCTCGACCGATCTTCCTTGCCTTTGATCAGTTCGAGAACGTCTTCCGGAACACGGACCTCACCCGAGAGTTTCGCGATCTCACATATCTAATTCGTGAGATAAGCGCACCATTGACGATTAGCTTCTCCTGGAAAACCGACGTGGTCGCGTGGACCGAAGGTTACCCATTCGGGCTCCGCAACGACATCCGCGACGCGTCGTCGGTCTTCGATCTCGACCCGTTCGGACCGCGCGAAATCGAGGCGCTTCTACGACGACTTGAGAAGTCACTCGGCAGTAAACTCAATCGCGAGCTTAGGCAGAGGCTTCGCGAGTACAACTCACAGGGCCTGCCATGGCTATTCAAGAAGTTCGGCGCTCACATAATCGCAGAAGTTGCTCGTGGCATCAAACAGGATGATCTAGCTAAGCAAGCATTGAACGCTCGGGGTTTGTTCGAAAGCGATCTCGCCCGCCTGAATCCCAGCGAACAATCTCTTCTCCGAACCATCGCCCAGGCCGCGCCAGTGGTCCTATCTGATCTAGACTACGATGCGACGACCAGTACAGTACTCGACAGTCTTCTTCATCAACGCCTAGTGGTGCAGGTCGGTCATACAATCGACGTCTACTGGGACACCTTTCGTGATTACCTCAATAATGGCAGTGTCGCGATCGAGGATTCATATGTCGTCCGTTATGCGCCTCTTGGTGCCGGTCGCCTGTTGCGTGTGGTAGTCGCTGAAGGCGGCAGTATTTCGGTCCCCGACGCAGCAACACGGCTGGATACAACACCAACGGTCATCTTCAATTACTCTCGCGAGCTCCGCCAATTTGGCGTATTGACCTCGGAGTCAAACCGCGTCACGCTTGAAGCGGACCTGATGAATTCTTCGGACAAGGAAGAAGCCATCAGGGCGCGAGTTTCCCAGGCTTTGCGCAGACATAAGATGTACAAGCTGGCTGCGGACATGATCGCCCGTGAAGGTACTGTCTCCATTCACCAGTTTGCGTCTACACTTTCCGGCGAATTCAGAGCAGTGTCAGCAAAAAGCGACAGTTGGGTTACATACGCGCGCTCCTTCTGTCAATGGATGGAGTACGCCGGTCTAGTACGCCTTCTGTCGAATGGGATGGAAAGGCCATCCGAAAACGACAGCGAGCCTCTCGGCCGCCTCCTGAGTGGATCAGTGCCGGTTCGTGTACGAAGCCCTTTTCCCAACGCGAACCCTGGGCCTGCTTTGCAACTCCTGATGCATCTCTTCGACCCAACGGGACACGCCCGTCCTTCTAGAAACGGATTTGCGACAGGTGTCCGCGATCTAACTACACTCGGCCTGGTCGAGACGGACGACGGTGAACGCATCACTCTGTCCGACAGCACTGTTTTCTCACACGGCGCGATCGAGCCAAAACGGCTTCGCGCGATCGTGGAGCGACAGCGAGGTATTTCCGAAGCATTTGCCGCGCTAGAGGCGAATCCTGGCCTTTCTCCGCTATCGCTTGGGATCGCACACAGAGATACGCTCGGTGCCGAGTGGGCGGAATCGACCACGCTTTCGGCAGGTAAGTATATCCGCGCGTGGGCCAGAGCCTGTGGGATCTCTACGCAACTGCGCTCGACTACATGACCTGACCGCTCGCCCGTTGATCAATTTTTCATATACTCCCTGAGGGAGGTGATGTTGGTGTCACTTTGACCAAGCCCCTGTCGCAGGAGGGTATTGTCGTGATGAAGTGCAGTGATCGCACTAGTCGCGGCGTCCAATCGGTGTTGCAGATCGCTGCACTCGCGAGTCTTATCAGCGATTCTGCGTCGTAGCTCTTGAATCTCGTTGTCGTGGCGGGTCTGCTCGGAGTCGCCAGTGCTGTGTTGGGCGACGTGGGCGTCCCATTCCGCAAGAATCGTGCGGGCGCGGTTCATGGTGGCCCGACTGACTCCGGCCTCCTTCCAAAGGTTCTGTTTGGTCAGGCGCCCGTCCGTGCGATGCGCAGTTCCGGTGAGTAGGCGATGCATGGCTGCCCGTAGTTCTTGCGCAGTCCGGGCGTCGGGGAAGTGGAGCCGGTCGCCGTCGCGGCGTCCGCCGAACCGGTCGGGCGCGGTGTAGTCGGGGATCTCGGCGAGCAGTTCGTCCAGGGTCGTGCCGTCCTCCAGTAGGGGTTCGTGGTCGGCGAGCGCGGCGGCACCGTGCGCGTGCGACCCGGCCCTGCCGCGTCGGGGGCGGGGTGGGCCGGACGAACCCCCGTCGGTGCGGGGTCGAAGGACCGGTTGGCGGAGCCGGACCGGGTGTGGGCACCGGCGGTGCGGCGGCCTGCCACCAGGCTGGCGGGGCCGCGTCGTGGTCCGGGGGCGCGGGTCGTCGTGGTGGTGTCGCCCGGTCGGGTGGTCTCGTGCGGCCGGATGGGCGACGGGTGCGTCGTATGACGCGGACGCCGCCAAGGCGGGTCGGTAGAACCGTGGTTCATCGGCGCACCACGCGGTTCTGCCCTTGGGGGTCGGTATGGCGGGTACGGGTCGGCACGACGCGGTCCACCGGACGATGGTCCTGGTCGACGTGGAGGGCTTCGGCGTCCTCGACCGGACGCTGCGCCACCAACAGGGCACCCGCGCGGGCCTGTACGAGGTGGTCGGTCAGGCGTTGGCGGCGGCGGGGGTGCCGTGGGACGCCTGCTATCACGAGGACCGCGGTGACAGCGTGGTCGTGCTGGTTCCGCCGGAGTTTCCGAAGGCGCCGTTGGTGGAGGTGTTGCCCGAGGCGTTGGTGCGGGCGGTGCGCGGGCACAACACCACCAGCCCCGGCGCGGCGCGGGTGCGGTTGCGGTTGGCGGTGCACGCCGGGGAGGTCGCCTTCGACGGGCACGGCGTGACCTCCACCGCGCTGACCGACGCGTTCCGGCTGCTCGACGCCCCCGCCCTCAAAACCGCGCTGAAGAACTCGCCGGGCGTGGTTGCAATGATCGTCTCCGACCTGATCCACCGGGACGTCGTGCGGCACTGCGCCACCCTGGACCCCGGCCTGTTCCGCCGGGTCGAGGTCGAGGTCAAACAGTTCCACGACACGGCGTGGATCGCCCTGCCCGACCAACCTCACCCGCCCGCCGCCCCCGGCCTGCCCGGGCATCCGCTCGACCCCACGACACCGACCACCCCGCCGGACGTCCGCCCGGCGACCGGCACCGACCGCGATCGGGCGTCCGACGGCGGTACCGGGACACGCGGGGTGCACATCGCCGGCGGCGTGCACGGCGCCGGGGCGGGCATCACCATCGGCGCGGCCACCGGCGACCACGTCACCATCGGCCACTCATCACCCCCACCGGGCCCGTCCGCGGGGCCGCCGCCGCAGGACCCCCGGTAGCCGACGAGGACGACACCGGGCACACCCCGTCGGCGCCCGACCCCGCCCCCACCACCGACAGCACTACCACCGACGGCGCTGTTACCGGCCCGTCCACCGCAACGGGCGCGGCCGCTCAGCAGGTGCACGGTGGTGTCACCGCGGACACCGGCGGCACCGCGGTGGGCAACCTGACCGGCGGCCTGCACGTGCACCCGCCGCCGCCCCGGCCGCCCACGCCCGCCCCGCGGCAGCTCGGCCCGCCACCGGCGGGGTTCGTCGGCCGCGCCGACCAGCTCGCCGCGCTCGACCGCGCCCTCACCGGTTCGCCGGTCGGGCACGACATCGGGGGAGTCGGTGGCACGGCGGTGATCTCCGCGATCGGCGGGACCGGCGGCATCGGCAAGACCTGGCTGGCCCAGACCTGGGCCCACCGCAACCTGCACCGCTTCCCCGACGGCCACCTCGCGGTGGACCTGCGCGGCTTCAGCCCCGGCGATCCCCGCCACCCCGTCGACGTGCTGGGCGACTTCCTGGCCGCCCTCGGCGTCGACCGCGACCGCCAACCCCCCGACCTGGACGCCCGGGTCGGGCTCTACCGCACCCACACCACCGGCCGGCGCCTGCTCGTCCTGCTCGACAACGCCGCCACCGCCGAACAGGTCCAGCCCCTGCTACCCGGAGGCGCCACCTGCACGGTGCTGATCACCAGCCGCAAGCGGCTGCGCGGCCTCGTCGCCCGACACGGTGCCCGCCCCGTCCACCTCGACGTGCTCACCGACACCGAGGCCCGTGCCCTGCTCACCACCGCCCTCGGCGACACCCCCACCACCCCGGACACGCACGCGGCGGTCACCGAACTGATCAGCCTGTGCGGGGGATTCCCGCTCGCCCTCGGCCTGATCGCCGCCCGCATCCGCACCCACCCCGACCTGCTCGACGACCTGGTCGCCGACCTGCGCGAGCTCGGCCTGGACGCCCTGGACTCCGACGACCCCGAAGCCAGCCTGCCCACCGTCCTGTCCTGGTCGCTGCGCCACCTCACCGAACAGCAGCGCACCCTGTTCGCCCTGCTCGGCATCGCGCCCGGACCCGACACCACCCTGCCCGCCGTGGTCGCCCTCACCGGCCTGTCCGAGACGGATGCCCGCAGGGCGCTGGCGGTGCTAGAAGAGGCATCGCTACTGGAGCGGCGGCCCGGCGGCCGGTACGCGATGCACGACCTGGTCCGCGCCTACGCCGCCACCACCGCCCACCACCTGCCCGACCACATGTGCGAGGCCGCCTTGACTCGGGTGGTGGACTTCCACCTGCACACCACCCACACTGCCGACCGCCTCCTGGACCCCCACCGCCCGCTCCTGCCACCTGACCCGCCCGCGCCCGACGTCCGCCCGCACCCACTGCCCGACGCCGTGACCGCACTCGCGTGGCTGGACGCCGAACATGCCACCCTGCTGGCTGCCCAACGCGCCGCTGTCACCCTCGGCCGCCATCACGTCGTCTGGAACTTCGCCTGGAACCTGGACACCTTCCTCCGCCGGCGGGGGCACCGGCACGACCAGTTCGCCATGTGGCAGGCCGCGTTGGATGCTGCCGAACACCTATCCGACCCCACCACTCTCATCCGCGGCCACCGGCTTTTCGGCCGTGCTTGCTCCCGACTGGGCCTGCACGAGCAGGCCACCGAACACCTGGAGCAGGCACTCAACCTCGCCGTACAGCACCACGACTCCACTGAACAGGCACACGCCCACCATCAACTCGCGCTTGCCTGGGAAAGGACGGGAGATGACCGACGGGCCCTAAACCACGCTCGGCACGCCCTCGACCTCCACCGCAGCCTCGACCAACCAGCGCGGGAAGCCCACGCGCTCAACGCAGTGGGCTGGTACGCCGCGCGCCTAGGCGAGTACGACTCCGCCCGCATCCATTGTCACGCCGCCCTTACTCTGCACCGACACCATCACAACCCGGCTGGAGAGGCGCAAACCCTAGACAGCCTCGGCTACATCGCTCACCACGTCGGTGATCACCAGCAAGCCGTCGACCACTATGAGGAGGCTATGATCATATTCCGCACCCTCGCCTACACCTATCTGGCCGCAGAAGTTTTTGACCACGCAGGCCACTCCTACGTCGCTCTCGGTCAGCACGAGCGGGCCCGCGCGGTGTGGCGGGAGGCGCTGAAGCTGTACCGGGACCAAGGCCGTACCGCCGACGCCCAACGCGTCCAACGCCAACTCGACGACCTTGACGACACCTGAAGGTCGATCCCGCTTCTACGCAATCGGTAACACACCACCCTTACCGCGGATGACCTGGGTGGCGACCTCGACAAACTCGCGGCGGGCTTGGTCGACGCGGCCGGGGTTGTTGTCGCCCAGCAGCGCGCCGGCCAGTGTGCGGGCGCTCCAGGCGACCAGGACGCCGTGGCGGGCGAGGTAGAGACCCACCGACCTGATCCGGTGCAGATCCAGGCTGTCCAACCAGGTGTAGGCCAGGATCTGCCAACACCATCCGGCCACCCGACGCGGGTCGGCGAGGGTGACGACGGTCTTGACGTCGACCAGCATGGTCGCCTCGGCCGGGCCGACCAGCAGGTCCCCGTCCGCCCAGTCGGGGACCAGCACCGGCGCGGCCACTCCCAGCGGCGTGTGCACGTCGCGGTGGCCGAGGGTGTCGGCGGTGCCGCGCAGCTTCTCGACCAGCCCTTGCTCGCGGGCGCGGGGAGGCCAGGGCGACCAGTTCGGCCACCACCGACTCGTCGGCCAGGGCGCGCAGTTCCCGGACACCGCCACCGCCTGCCAGCACGGAGGTGAGCCGCGGGTCGATCTTCCCGGAGCGGTGAATGCCCTCGCACGCGGCCAGCACCCATGCCGACCGGGCCAACCCGGCCTCGACGCCGGGCGAGGTGCCCCACCGGCCGTGCGGTGCGTGCTCAACCTGGTAGGTGCGGGTGCGTTCCAGCAGTTCCACCATCACCGCCTCGGCCTCGCGGTCGACCGGCCCGCAGTCGGTGGTGGCCCCGAGATCCATCCATCCGTCTGGGGTGCGGCGCAGCGACAGCGCCCGCCGCCGCTGCGGGGCGGGCAGTTCGGCGTGGCTGGGGTAGGCGGCGGCCTGGGCGTGGGCCTGCGACCAGGTCATCCACCAGGTGTGGATCATGCCGAGCATCGCGCCGTAGGGCGGGGCCGGGTCGACCAGGTCGGCCAGTCGCTGCCCGAACGCGCCCCCGACGTCGGCCCAGTGCACGTCGTCGACCCGGCCCGCGGGCGTCACCGACGCGATCCCGGCTACGGACGAGCGGACCTGCTTGACCACAGTGTCGGTGCCGACGAACATCTTCTCGCACCACCGGCTCAGCCTGCCCTTGTAGAGCTGCCCGGTCAGGCTCACCCCGCCGCCCTCTCCTTCGTCGTCGGTGACCGGAGCCGGTCGGGCTGCCTCGGGATGCGCCCGCCGGTCGACGGCCCGGCACGCGTGCCGCAGGGCGCGCCGTCCGGCGTGACGGTAGTCGACGCCCCGCCTCGGCGGCGCGGCCGTCGGCCTACCCGGCGGCTTCGTCGGGGGTGGCGGGGCGCACCACGGCGACGTAGCGGACGAGATGTTCGGGCTTGCCGTCGTGGCCCTCCCAGTCCGGATTGTCCTCGCGGTGGCGCCCGGCGTGCAGGATGTAGGACAGGCCGGAGACGCGGCCGTCGCCGAGGTCGCGGCCGCAGGGGACCTCGGCGGCGTCCCAGGCGGGGTCGTGGCCGGTGGTCCAGGTGACGCGGACGACCTCACCGTGGCGGTAGGGCCAGCCACCTTGGTCGCGGCGGCTGATCTCCAGCACGACTGGCAACCGGGCAGTGTTTGGAACCTGCGCAATGCCACAGCCCCAGCAGGGGGACACCTTGATGATTGCTCGGCTTGCGACGCCGTCATGCTGTTGCGTCATGGCTGACGAGAAGCGCCTTCAGCGTGGCAGGACCGTGCGGGTCATAACGGCGTCGATCACCGTGGTCGTGGTTTCGGTGGCGGTGTCGGTGGTGGTCAACGCCGTGACAAGGAACGTAGGCGATGTGCCTGCCTTGTCCAGTAGTGCCTGGGCGGTGGCGGGGACGTTGGTCGCGTTCCTCGCTATCACCCTGGCGAGGTTGATCTCGCGTTCCGCCTTGACGGTGCCAGGGGCTGAAGAGCGGGGAATCTCGGACCGTGCCGATCAAGCTCGGGATCACCTGTCTGCGGCCGCGCAGCTGCTTGACGAGCTCGGCGACGAGCTGGCTGCCCGGATCCGGTTATTGGAGCAGCATCAGGCGGATGCGGAACGGTATAAGCAGTTGGCGTCGTTGAACGCCGAGCAGGCGAAGGCAATCGAGGGCCTGGTCGGGCGGCAGTTCGCGCGGCAGTCCCGCTTGACGTGGATGCAGTTCGGAGGATCGCTGGTGGCTGCCTTCGTTCTGGGCTTGGTGGTGAACTGGATCTCCCAGCCGGCTCTGGCGTGGTTGACCGGTTCGTAGTCGCAGGACACGCGGCTTTCGGCAGCGCAGTGCTTCAGTGGTGAGGTGGCGTCGCGCGGGCGGCGAGGTAGTCGGCCCAGCTGTCCTGGGCGTAGTTGGCCCAAGCATGGGCGGTCTTGGAGTGGACGCCGAACAGGTCGCTGATGATGGTGGGCGGCAGTTCGGCGACCGCTTCGATCATCGCCGTGTTGCGGGCGCTGGTGACCGGGAAGCCGTGCTGGTTGAGCAGACGGTTGAGTCCGGCGACGGAGCGCGGCTTGCCGGGGCGCCGTCCCGGCAAGCAGGTAGCGGATCCTGGGTTCGAGGACGGGGTCGAGCACCGCCAAGTGGTCGGGTTGGCTGATCTGCTGCTCGATGAGTCGGGCGAGCTTGGGTGGGAGCAGGACGCCTCGTGGGGGTCGACGAAGACGCGCAGCGACCCGTGGGGCAGCAGGCCGTCCAGGTCGCGCACGAACGCCCAGTACGCCCGGGTCTGCGTCAGCGTGGGCTTTTCCCGGCCGGACAGGGCATCCAGATCCGGCACGACCAGGGTCGGAGAAGAGGTTACAGCACCCTCCAGAAAATTTGTCATATCAGTATGACAAATTTCCTGGAGGGCGTCGGCGGTACCTCCCCGGATCACCCGAACGGCGCATTCGCAACGGCACCCGAGCCTTGCACCGGCCGGCACGGGTCGGCCCGGCGGTACCGCCGGGCGGGCGGGGATCCCGGATGTGGCGTCGGTTCAGGCGGGTTTGCGGATCAGGCTGGTGTAGGCGGCGACGGTGAGGGTGGCCAGCGCCCACAGCAGTGCCTGCAACACCCACAGCACGATGGTGAACACCTGACCGGCGGTGGTGGAGGTGTCGAGGTCGCAGCGGGCGCGCACCCCGGTGACCCCCAGCGGCAGGCCGCGGTCGATGCCCAGGCCGATCAACTCGACGGTGGAACACGGTGTCCCGGCCGGGATCGTGGTGTCGGCGGGCAGCGGGGGCCGGACGCGTTCGGCGGTGTGATGGTCGGTGCCGGGGCCGGTGGTGATCTGGCCGGCGGTGTAGCCGGTGCCGCCGGCCAGGGCCAGGACCGCGGCGAGGGCGAGCACCAGACGGTGCGCGCGGTAGCCGTAGCGGCCCAGCCACCCCCACAGCCGGTACCGCAGGCGCGCGAGTCGGCCGCCCAGCGCCTCGGGCGCGCGGCGCCGCAGGTCCTCCTGCTGGACGATGAGCACCTGGCGGGCGTTGCCCTCGTGCCCGGCGGCCCGCTCCACGGCGGCCAACTGCTGGTACGGCTGGGGCAGGTACTCCGGGGTGTGGTGGACCAGCAGGTGCAGCCACTCCCGCCACGACACACCCCCCAGACGTGGGAACACCAGACCCCGCACCACGACCGTCCGGCTGGCGCTGGCCACGCAGGACCGGCCCCCGGCCTCCACCCGCCCCTGCGGACACACCACCGTGGCGGGCAGGAACAGCAGCCCGTCCACCTGCGCTTCGGCCAGGACGATCAGCGGCCCATCGCCGCTGTCGGCGATCACCGCCTCCTCGAACACGGCCTGTCCCCCGATGTGGGCACTGTGCAGGCTCACCGCACCCGCATCACCTCTGCCGCGCATGACGGCGTTGCGCCGATGCCCGTCGTCGTCGACGTGGGTGCACAAGGACAGGGAGCCGTCGGTGCGCAGGTACTCGGCGTTGAGGGCGGGTCCGCTGTCGTTGACCAACCCCGCACCGTCGAACACGGCCTGTCCGCCGATGCGGGCGCTGTGCAGGCGTACCGCACCCCACTTGCCGTTGCCGCGCGCGACAGTGGTGCGCAGGGACAGGGAGCCGTCGGTGCGCAGGTACTCGGCGTTGAGGGCGGGTCCGCTGTCGTTGACCAACCCCGCACCGTCGAACACGGCCTGTCCGCCGATGTGGGCGCTGTGCAGGCGTACCGCACCCGCTTCGCCGTTGCCGCGCGCGACAGTGGCGCACAGGAACAAGCTGCCCTCGGTGCGCAGGTGCTCGGCGGAGAGAGCGGGTCCGCTGCTGTTGACCAACTCCCCGCCGTCGAACACGGCCGCCCCGCCGATGTGGGCGCCGGACAGACGTACCCCACCCGCTTCGCCGTCGGAGCGTACGACAGCACCCCGCAGGAACAGGCCGCCCTCGATGAGCAGGCCGACCGCGAACACCCCCGACACCAGGGATTCGTCTAGGGCGAGTTCGGGCAGGCTGGCGTGACGGCAGGTGAACCCGTCGGGCAGCGCGCTGCCCACCAGGGCCAGCCCGGTGACCGCTGTGACCCGGTCCAGGTCCAGCAGCCCGAGCACCCGCACACCCGCGATGAGCACGCCGCGGGGGTCGAGTTCGCCGTGACGGCCCAGCAGCAGGTCCCGGATCAGCTCCGCCCGCACGCACAGGCCGGGGTCGTCGGTGACCGCCAGCTCCTCCACGTCTACCCGGCGGTCCAACAGCCCTGCCGGCTCGCCGAGGCGGGCGGCGTCGAGCACCGTCCGCTCCAGCTCGGTCAACTTGTCCACCGGCAGCCTCGGCGGGATCCGCTCCTGGTCCACCCGTCCCTGATATCAGCAGGACCGGCGGCCTACCGGCTGCCATGCCGCGACCGCCGGGGAAAACACCGCAACGGCGGCGTCGCGGATCGTGCGAGGCGTCAGCTCGTTGACTTGAGAACTGTCACCGTGTGTCAGCAGGAAAGCGTCACCGACTGTCAGTTGCGGGGCAGCGGGTGTGGTCGAGGTTGTCGAGTTCCTGTTGGACGCGCGCGGCCTCTTCGTCTCGGCCTTGGTCCTGATAGAGCTGAAGGGCCTCCCGCCATACCTCGCGGGCGTGGTCATGGTGGCCGAGGGCGGCGAGGGGATGGCCCGTGCCGTCGAGGGTGTTCGCGACCTCTTGAATGTTGGCGTGGCGGCGGTGCAGGACGAGTGCCTGGTGATAGTAGTCGAGGGCTTGGTGGTGGTCGCCGGTGCGGTGGGCGATGAAGGCGAGGCTGTCCAAGGCTGTCGCCTCGCCTTCGGGCCTGTGATGGTGCCGGAACAGGGCGAGGGCGGTGTGGCAGTGGTCGCGGGCGGCGGTGACGTCACCGAGCCGTGCGGTGAACCATCCCACCAGATTGAGCGCGTCGGCTTCCCACGTCGGCTGGTCGAGGGTGCGGTAGAGGTCCAGGGCGTTCCGGGCGTGATCCAGGGCGAGCCGGTCGCGACCTTTCTGCTTCCAGGCGTGAGCGAGTGCCCGGTGGGTGTGTGCCTGCTCAGTGTGATCGTGGTGGCGCGTGGCCAGATCCAGCGCCCGGTCCATGTGCCGGATGGCGTCCTTGTGCAGGAAGAGGGCGGCATAGACGCGCCCGAGAGTCCGGTGGGCGCGCCCGAGGGCGGTGGGGTCGGGTAGGTGGACCGCGGCGTCCAACGCGGCCCGCCACACCGCGAGCGCGTCACGCAGGTGTCCCCGCCGGAGGTGGAAGGTCTTCAGTGCCCAGGCCATGTGCAGGACGACTTGGTGGCGTCCCAGGGTGGCGGCGGTGCGTTGGGTGGCAAGCAGGGTGGCGTACTCGGCCTCCAGCCAGACCATCGCCGAGGCGGGGTCGGGTAGCGGATGCGGGCGGACGCCGGGTGCGGGCGGGGCGGGCGGCAGCGACGGGCTGTGGGGATCCAGGAGGCGGTCAGCGGTAAAGGCGGTGTGCAGGTGGAAGTCCCCCACCCGCACCAGGGCCGCCTTCCGCACGTGCTCGGGCAGACCCTGGGCGGTGGTGGCGGCGTAGGCGCGGACCAGGTCGTGCATCGCGTAGCGTCCGCCCGCCCGCCGTTCCAGCAGCGATGCGTCCTCCAACGCTGTCAGCGCCCTGCGCGCTGGGGTCAGGGACAGGTCGGCGAGGGCGGCGGTGGCGGCCGTCGTGGTGTCCGGACCAGGGGCGATCCCGAGCAACGCGAACAACGTGCGGTGCTGGTCGGTGAGATAGCGCAGGGACCACGACAGCACAGTGGGCAGGCTGGCGGCGGCGTCGGTGTCGTGGTCGAGCACTTCCAAGCCGAGTTCGCGCAGCTCTGCGGCGACCTCGGCCAACGGGACGGCGGGTCGGGCGTCGGCGGTGCGGGCGGTGATCGCCAGGGCCAGCGGGTGGCCCCCGCACAGGCTCACCAGTTCGTCCACCGCGTCGGAGTCGGCGGCCACGCGGTCGGGCAGGCGGGCGGTCAGCAGCGCGCGGGCCTCGTCGCGGTCCAGGACGCCGAGGGACAGGTGCCGGGCGCCATGTCGGTCGATCAGGGAGGCCAGCCGGTGGCGGCCGGTGACCAGCACGGTGCAGGTCGGCGAGCCGGGCAGCAGCGGCACGACCTGCTCGGAGGTGGCGGCGTTGTCCAGCACGACCAGCATCCGCTTGTCGGCGACCAGGCTGCGGTACAACGCTGCCTGCGCGTCGAGGTCGGTCGGGATGCGGTCGGGGTTGACCCCCAGAGCGTCGAGAAACCCGCGCACCGCCACCGCCGGTTCCACCGGCTCGCCTGCGGAGCTGAAGCCGTGCAAGTCCACGAACAGTTGCCCGTCGGGGAACCGCTCCAGCCGGAGGTGAGCCCAGGCCAGCGCGAGCCAGGTCTTGCCGATGCCGCCGGCCCCACCGATCGCCGACACCAGCACCGTCGCACCCATCGCCGAGGCGGCGGATGCGACATCGGAATCAGAATCGGGCGTGGCCGTGCCCGGATCATGCGACGCGGCGGCGGTCAGAGCACAGTCCAGCGTGCGCAGTTGCTCGGCGCGCCCGGCGAACAGACCCGGCCCGGCGGGCAGTTGACGCGGCACCACCGACCAGGGCGGCAGGGGATCGGCGCCCAGCGACACGTCGCCGTGCACCACACCGGCCTGCAACACCACATCCGCAGTTCCCGGCATGGTGTTGCGGACTTGTGCGGGGCCGGAGGGCTGTTCCGGTTTGGGAGTCTTCACCGGATGCCACCTCCCGGTAGTGTCGTCGGCTGACGGCGCACAGCGTGGCACCACAGCACCAGTCGTCAGGGCGGCAACGGCGAAATTCACCCGACCGCGCCCCGCGATGCCCGCCTCCGCCGAACCCGGTATCGACCCACTGCGACGCCGCGCCACTGACAGGTGAACGACGCCGTTGCCCCTGACACTCCGAGGACGCCTCGCAGATCGCCCGCCGGACACCGGCGACGGGCAGGCCGGCCCACGACCGCTGCGGTGAACCAACTCGTCGAGCCGCGAGCCCGCCAGCGGCACCGCCTCCCCTCGACACGACGGGCGATGCAACCTCGGGGCGTGCGAACGCCATCACCGGCCCGACGCCGTGCTCTCCGGCCACACCGGCCGCAGCGTCCGACCGGCCAAGCCGACCACTTCCGGGTCGAAGTCCCGCAGCAACGCCTGCCCCTCACCCCGATCACGACTTGAACCCCAGGTGCCCCTTGACCGTCGCCGACCGGAGCGGGCCGGACGTTGCCCGACGCGTCGAGTCCGACCACTCGACCTCGCCCCCTTCCGGCGGCCGGCGCCGAGCCGGTGCTCGCGCACCCGCCGATCCCGATCGCCTGTGCGGGGCAACCGGGTCACACAGGTCTGCTGGTGGCGTCCACCGAGCCCTGATCAGCGGATCCGCTCGGCGGTGGACACGGCCACCGCGACCAGCAGCTCGAGGTGCTCCTGGAGCAGGACCTGGAGTTGGCGGCGGGAGATCAACCGCGCGGTGACGTGGCCACAGGTCACCACGGTGGCCGACCGGGGTCCGCCGTCCAGGACGGCCATCTCGCCCACCAGGTCGCCGGCGGACTGCACGCCCAGCAGCGCTGGGGTGAGCTCGTCGTCGGCCTGGACCTTGACCGCGCCGGTGAGCACCAGCACGACGTGCGTGCCGTCGTCGCCCGTGCGCAGCAGCACCTGCCCCGGCTCGTACGCCGCCTCCCCGCCCGAGTCGAGCAGCGCGTTCACCGCGCGCTCCGACAGGCGGCCCAGCAGTCCGCGGTGCGGCCGTTCACCGATCACGCTTCCACCCCCTGGTCGGGTGTGTCCCAGCGGACGGCTCAACGACGAAATCATCACACCTCACCGGGTGCGGTCCGGTGCGGCGCCGGCCTGCCGGTCGTTGCCCCCCAATGGAGTGAGACCTGTTGGGGACCTTGCGGCCGAAGGTGAAGCCCGCAGCCGTGGAGTAACGGTACCGGCTGTTCGCCGACGGTGACACCGAGGCGGCGACGGCCCTCGATCCCGGACCGACATCGCCGCGCGCGCACCCTGAAGGTGGCCTCCACTCTCCACCGGCATCGTGGGAGCGGTCGGCTGTCTGCGGCGGGGTCAGGCTGCTGCGGCGGTGGCCACCAGCGGTTGTAGCTGTGCCCGGACCGCCGCGGCGAGGTCGGGGTGGTGTTCGGCCTTGGCGGGCAGCAGGATGCGGGAGGCCACGTGCACCTGGGCGGCATGTCCGGCGGGAGTGTCCAGGATGTCGGCGAAGACCTCGCGGACACGCGCGGCGACGGGCGGTACGAGCAGCGCGAACAGGAACAACGTGGCCGCGTCGTGCCCTGCGGGGGCCTGTCCCCACAGCTCCCAGTCCAGGATGCCCAGGTCGGGGCCGAGCAGGTTGCCGTAGTGCAGGTCGCCGTGCGCGGTCTCCCGGGCCGTCACCGCGAACACCTCGGCCACCCGGTCCCCGAAGACCTCGCGGACCCGCCATCCGGGGTCCGCGGCCGGGGTGGCGTAGCGGGTCGTGGGCGTCGCGCGGAGGGTGTCGATGCCGGCGCGCAGACCGTTCCACCAGGCGTCGGGCAGTTCGGGATCGGTGCGCAGCGCCTTGTCCGCCGACAGCGCCCGGCCGGGCAGCCGCGTCATCAGGTCGGCGCGGACCCGCCGCTGCCCGTCCGGGTCGTCGGAGAGGTGGGAGTCGAGCACGCGGGGCAGGGGCAGGTCGGGGAAGGCGGTGGAGGCGTCGGGGATGCCGGTCCAGAAGTCGCCGGTCTCGGCGTCGTCGATCCACTTGCGGTACTCGCGGCCGACCCGCAGCCACGCCGGGCCAGCGGTGGTGTGTCGGACCGGGGCGGACAGCGAGCGCAGGTTCTCGCCCTCGACCGGTGGCCCGGTGAGGGTGACGCCGAAGTGGTGCGCGGCGCGCCGGAGATGGCCGCGCATCTGCTCCCGGTCCTGGACCCGTGGGTCCTGCTCCGCGTCCACCGCGCACCACCTCGTCTGCTGGTCGTTCTAGCGGTCGTTGTAGGGATAGCAGTTCCCATCAGGCTGGCAGTTGCCGGCCAGGGTAGTGGGCATGCCCTGGGCGATCAGCTCGGCGCGCACCCCGGGCATGGCCGCGACGACCTCGCCCAGGCCGCGCTCGCGCACGTTCCCCGCTGTGGCCCACGTGACGAACAGGCAGGGGCGGACCTGCCCGTCGGGGGCGATCGTGGCCTGCCCGTCCCCGCAACGGCCGCACAGCTCGGCCGCGTTGCTCCCGCCGGTGGTACAGGGGGCGGCGCGGCCGAGAGCGCGGACCCGGTCGTGACCGATCGAGGGGACCCCGAGGTCGACGAGGTTGCGCGTGGCCTGCTCGAAGCGCTGGCCCACGCCGAGGTCGATGACGCCGGCGCGCAGCGGAATCCCCAGCCCGGTGGCCCTGGCGATGGTGGCCCGGATCCGCGGGAGGGTGTCGACGCCGGTGATCCCGGCGTGCTGCTCGGGCCGGTCGCTGTAGTAGCTGGTCGCCAGCGACACCCCGGGTTGGGACAGGATCGGCCACAGCGCCTCGGGCACCCACACCAGGTTGGAGAAGACCTCCACCTCCAGCGCGTGCCCCAGGGCGTGGCCGACCAGCTCGGCCAGCCCGGGGTGGAGCATCGGCTCGCCGCCGATGAACTGCACGCGCCGCACCCACAGTTCGGCGGCCTGGTCCAGGACCCGCTTCCAGTCCGCGGTGGTCATGGTGCCGTGGGTGCCCTCCGGTGAGGAGCCGGTGGCGCAGTGCGTGCACCGCTGCTGGCACTTGTCGGTCAGGTACAGGGCCAGGAACGACAGCTTCGGCTTCGTCGTGGTTTCGACCGTGGTCATGGGGGTGCTCCTCCCGAGTCGTGTCGAGCGGCGGCCGGTCGGCCGTCCGGGCCCGCCCGGTGCCGCTCGGGGTTGTGGTGCGGAACAGTCACGGGCCACGCTAGGCAGAGCAGGGACGGTAGACGCACACAGAAGACACACAAGCGGCCCGGCTGCACGGCCGCCGGTACGGGAGGTCGTCGATGCCGCGGGAGACTAGTCCGGGCGAGGTCATCCGGTCCCTGCGCGTGGCCGAGGGACTGACCAAGCACCAACTCGCCGAACGCATGCACTTCTCCATGAGCTTGCTGGACAAGGTCGAGCGTGGGGAACGCGTCCCCCACCCACGCCGTCATCGCCGCCGCGGCGCGCGCGTTGTCCAGCACCGTCGAGACGATCAACGGTCAGCCCTACACTGGGCACCACCACGACCAGCCCGCCCACCGCGCGGTCGACGCCCTGCGCACGGTGCTGCGCCACTACGACCTGCCCGCCGAGATGGCCCCGCGCCCGCCCGCCGAGCTGGAATCCGAGGTCGTCGCGGTGATGCGGCCCCCGGCCGTCGGTGTACCGGCTGCTGACCAGCGTCTACTACGTCACCCACAGCCTGCTGCACCGGCTGGGCTATCCGGATCTGGCCGAGGCCACCGAACATAAACTTGCCCGCGCGGCCGCCCGCACCGGCGATCCGCTCGCCGGTGCGCTCGCGCAGTGGGCACGGGTGCAGGGCTTCCAGACCGCCGGGGACTACGAGCACGGCCTGCGGCTGGTCGAGGCGGCCACCGCCGAGCTGGACGGCGAACTGCGCGGGCGACGTCCGGCCGTCGCGGCGCTGGTCGTCCAGGGCAGCCTGCACCTGCGCGCGGTCACCCTCGCCTCCCGCGCCCACGACACCGACACCACCGACCGGCACCTGCGTGCCGCGCGCGAGCTGGCCGCACGCCTGCCCGGCGACCGGGTGCACCACGGGCTGACGTTCGGACCGGCGAACAGCACCAGCCACGAGGTGGCCGCGCACGTCGAACTCGGCGACGGCCCCGCCGCCCTGACCGCCGCCGAGTCCTGGACACCGGTTCGGACGATGCCCCGCACCCGCCGCGGGCACCACTACATCGACCTGGCCCGCGCCCACCTGCTCGTCGGCGACCGCGCGGCAAGCCTGACCGCGCTGGGCACCGCGCGGAGCATCGCACCACAGCAGACCCGGCTGCACCCGATGGTCCGCTCCACCGCCGCGGTCCTGGTCAGCCGGCACCACCGCTCCAACACCGAGCTGACCGAGATGGCGGGCTGGCTCGGCCTGACCGGCTGAACCGCGCCCGGAGCATCATGCCGCCGGCCACACACGCGGTGCCGGCACCGAACACCCCCGGCACCCCCGGGGCCTGTGGTGCGGAAGGACGGTTCGTCCGGGCCGGCGGGCGCCGTGCCCGTTCGGGCCACAGCCACAGCACGACGTCCTCGCCGTGCGGGACCGCCGGCGCGGGGTCGAAGGACCGGTCGACGGAGCCGGACCGGGCGCGGGCACCGGCGGTGCGGTGGCCCGGCCACCAGGCCGGCGGGGCCGCACCGTGGTCCGGGGTGGACGCGGGTCGTCGTGGCGATGTCGCCCGGTCGGGTGGTCTCGTGCGGCCGAACGGGCGACGGGTGCGTCATATGACGCGGACGCCGCCCACGCGTGTCGGTAGAACCGTGGTTCATCGGCGCACCACGCGGTTCTGCCCTCAGGGGGTCGGCATGGCGGGTACGGGTCGGCACGCGGTCCACCGCACGATGGTCCTGGTCGACGTGGAACGCTTCAGCGCCCCCGACCGGACGCTGCGCCACCAACAGGGCACCCGCGCGGGCCTGTACGAGGTGGTCGGTCAGGCGTTGGCGGCGGCGGGGGTGCCGTGGGATGCCTGTCACCACGAGGACCGGGGCGACGGCCTGTTCGTGCTGGTCCCGCCGGAGTTTCCGAAGGCGCCGTTGGTGGAGGTGCTGCCCGAGGCGTTGGCGCGGGCGGTGCGCGGGCACAACACCACCAGCCCCGGCGCGGCGCGGGTGCGGCTGCGGTTGGCGGTGCACGCGGTCGAGGTCGCCTTCGACGAGCACGGGGTCACCTCCAGCTCGCTGACCGCCGCGTTCCGCCTGGTCGACGCGCCGCCGTTGAAGAAGGCCCTGGCCGACTCGCCCGGCGTGTTGGCGATGATCGTGTCCCGGGTGGTGTTCGACGAGGTCGTCCGGCACTGCGCCACCCTGGACCCTGCCACGTTCCGGCCGGTCCAGGCCAGTACGAAGGAGTTCCGGGAGCCGGCCTGGATCGCGCTGCCCGACCACCCCTTCCCACCCGACCCCGCCGTCCTCGACCGGCAACCGGCGGATTCCGAGCCGCCCGACCCCGCCTCGGGCGGCCAAGCGGCCCCTTCCGCGCCCGCCACCGACGACGCGGGGGTGACGGGCGTCTCCGGGCCTCGTGCCGTGGCCATCACCGGCGGCGTGCACGGCAGCGGAACGGGCATCACCATCGGCGCCGCCACCGGCGATCACCTCACCTTCGGCGCACCACCGCCGGGCGGACCGGAGGGCCCCCGGTAGCCGACACGGACCGCGGGCATACCGCGTCGGCGCCCGACCCCGCCCAACCCGACACCGGCAGCACCCCCACCAGCTGGCCTTCCGGAATGGGCACGACCGGCCAGCAGGTGCACGGCGGTGTCACCGCTGGCACCGGTGGCACCGCGGTGGGCAACGTGACCGGCGGCCTGCACGTGCACCCGCCGCCCCGGCCGCCCACGCCCACTCCGCGGCAGCTCGGCCCGCGGCCGGTGGGGTTCGTCGGCCGCGCCGACCAGCTCGCCGCGCTCGACCGCGCCCTCACCGGTTCGCCGGTCGGGCACGACATCGGGGGAGTCGGTGGCACGGCGGTGATCTCCGCGATCGGCGGGACCGGCGGCATCGGCAAGACCTGGCTGGCCCAGACCTGGGCCCACCGCAACCTGCACCGCTTCCCCGACGGCCACCTCGCGGTGGACCTGCGCGGCTTCAGCCCCGGCGACCCCCGCCACCCCGTCGACGTGCTGGGCGACTTCCTGGCCGCCCTCGGCATCGACCGCGACCGCCAACCCCCCGACCTGGACGCCCGGGTCGGGCTCTACCGCACCCACACCACCGGCAAACGCCTGCTCGTCCTGCTCGACAACGCCCGCACCGCCGAACAGGTCCAGCCCCTGCTACCCGGAGGCGCCACCTGCACGGTGCTGATCACCAGCCGCGACCGGCTGCGCGGCCTCGTCGCCCGACACGGTGCCCGCCCCGTCCACCTCGACGTGCTCACCGACACCGAGGCCCGCACCCTGCTCACCACCGCCCTCGGCGACACCCCCGCCACCATCGACACACAGGCGGCGGTCACCGAGCTGGTCGGCCTGTGCGGGGGATTCCCGCTCGCCCTCGGCCTGATCGCCGCCCGCATCCGCACCCACCCCCACCTGCTCGACGACCACGTCACCGACCTGCGCGACCTCGGCCTGGACGCCCTGGACTCCGACGACCCCGAGGCCAGCCTGCCCACCGTCCTGTCCTGGTCGCTGCGCCACCTCACCGAACAGCAGCGCACCCTGTTCGCCTTGCTCGGCATCACGCCCGGTCCCGACACCACCCTGTCCGCCGTCGCCGCGCTCACCCAGCTAGCCGAGACGGCCGCCCGTAGGGCGCTGACGGCGCTGGAGGAGGCGTCGCTGCTGGAGCGGCGGCCGGGCGGCCGGTATGCGATGCACGACCTGGTCCGCGCCTACGCCGCGGACACCGCCCACACCACCCTGCCCGAGCACGTGCGGGAAGCGGCCCTGACCCGGGTGGCGGACTTCCACCTGCACACCGCCCACGCCGCCGACCGCTTCCTGGCCCCCCACGACACGCTCGTGCGGCCCGAGCCGCCCGCGCCCGGCGTGCACCCGCACCCGCTGCCCGACACCGCCGCAGCACTGGCCTGGCTGGACGCCGAGCACGCCACCCTGCTGGCCACCCAACGCACCGCCGCCACCCTCGGCCACCACCACACCGTCTGGCACCTCGCCTGGAACCTGACCACCTTCCACCACCGGCGAGGACACCTGCACGACGAGGTCACCACGTGGCAGGCCGCACTGGACGCCGCCGACCACCTGCCCGACCCCGCCACCCACCGCCGCACCCACCGGCACCTCGGCCTCGCCTACTCCCTGCTGGGCCTGCACGAACTGGCCACCACCCACCTGGAGCAGGCCCTCGACCTGGCCCTGCGCCACCACGACCCCAACGAACAGGCCCACGCCCACCGGGTGCTCGCGTACGCCTGGGGACGACGGGGGGACGACCGGCAGGCCCTGGAGCACGCCCACCACGCCGTCGCCTTCTTCCGCGCCCTCGATCAGCCAGTGTGGGAAGCCAGCGCGCTCAACGCGGTGGGCTGGTACGCCGCGCGCCTGGACCGGTTCGACACCGCCCGCGAGCACTGCCAGGCCGCCCTCACCCTGCACCGACACCACCACAACCCCACAGGCGAGGCGGCCACCCTGGACAGCCTGGGCTACATCGCGCACCACACCGGCGACCACCACCAGGCCCTCGACCACTACCACCACGCCCTCACCCTGAACCGCGGCCTCGGCAACGCCTACACGGTCGCGGACACCCTCGACGGCGTGGGCCATCCCCACGCCGCCCTCGGCCAGCACGAGCAGGCCCGCACCGTGTGGCGGGAGGCACTGGAGCTGTACCGGGAACAAGGACGCCACACCGACGCCGACCGCGTCCAACAACAGCTCAACGAACTCGACGGCCCGGCCGGTTCGGGTCCCGCGACCACCTGACCGCCGCGGGGGCGCCGCGCATGCGTGCGCGGGTGTTGCTGTGGCCGACAGGTCTGGGCTGGCGGGGTTTTAGGATGGCGAGACCAGGCGATGTCCTCCCGGTCCGGAACCGACGACGATCGACATGATTGAGCGGCCGCCGTGGTTGACCAGGTGCGCGCGGACCCGCGCGCCCACGACGAACTCGAAACCGCCGGGCATGGCCCGGTGCAGGTGATGGCGCTGCGGGCGGGGGGGAGAAGCTGGTGCCGCGACGACCGGGCAGCGGGTGCCAGCGGCTCGAATCGGAGGCGCTGCGGTCGCACTTGGCCTGAGTGTCGGGGTGCGGATTCGAGCGCGGGTGCGGGTCGAGGTCAGGCGAACGCCGGGATCGGACGCGGCGCCGCATCCCGCGAACCCGCGAACCCGCCGATCGTCTACCTGACCGGCTTGCTCCTCGTTCACCCGGATGTTCTCGCCCATGATCCGACCCGAGCCGTCCACCACGGCCGTCCTGGTGGGCACACAGCCTTTCGGACAACGACGGGCGCTCCCTTGCCGTTCGCCCATGACCGTGAACCGCTTAACGAAAGTCCGCCTGGGACGTCGATCAGCCGTTTCGGGGGCGGCCGCGAAGTGCGGGCCGTCGCCTGCGGAGAGGTCGTGGCGGTGCGGGTCACCGTCGAGCCGCGGGCCGGACGGTGTCTCGGGCGGCGGGTGGTCGGGTCAGGAGAGGTCGATGCCGATGCGGGCGGCGAACGCGGGCAGCCCGGGCGGGCTGTGGGGTTGGTCGAGCATCCGTTCGACCAGTGTGGTGATCTTCGGTCGGCGCAGGCCGTCGGGGCAGTGGCGGCCGGCGGTCTGCAGCGCGGTCAGGCATCGTGCGGGGTTGCCGTGCAGGTGCCATGCCTGGGCGTAGTCCTCGTAGGCCCGCGCGCGGCGTTCGGGGGTGCCCAGCAGGCCGAGGGTGAGGCTGCGGGCGGCGTGCAGGGCGGCGGCGGAGTCGCCGAGGGCGTTGCCCAGGGCCATCCGGTAGAGCGGCATCTGCGAGGCGGTGAAGGTGGTGCCCGCCGGGGTGTCGGCGGGTAGGTGCCGGGAGAGGGTGGTGGCTTCGGCGAACAGCGCGTGCGCGGTGCGGGGGGTGTCGTGGCGGGCGGCGCCCAGCGCGGCGGTGACGAGCAGGGACCCGCGGGCGGCGAGGTGGTCCTGCCTGGTGGTGGGCAGGGCGTCGGCGGTGTCGGTCAGCAGTCGGGCGGCGTCGGCGCGGTGGTGGTCGGTGTGGCGCAGGGCGACGGCGATCTCGCGGGTGGCGGCCGCGGCCAGGACGAGGTCGCCGGTGTCGGCGGCGTGGGTGCGCGCCCGGTCGGCCAGGAGCAGTGACAAGGGGTAGTCGCCCAGCTTGTTGGCCAGGTAGCCGGCCAGCAGGTAGCCGTGGGCGAGCGCTCCGGTGGCCTGGTCGCGGGCCTGTCCGGGGGTGCTGGTCTGGCGCAGGTGGTCCGTGCGGCTGATCAGCGGGGGCAGGGCCGCGGCCAGGGTGGTGTAGCGGCCGGCGTCGAACAGGGCGTGGGCGGCGGCCAGGTCGGCGCGGAGGGTCGGCAGGCCGTCCGGGGGTTCGGCGGCCGAGACCGCCGGGACGGGCAGCACGGAGGCGCCGGTCAGTACGGCCAGGGTCTTGAGCACGGCCCTGCGGTCCACGTCGTCTCCCGTCGCCCGGTGTGGGCACACACTATTCGACTCGTGGTGGTCGTGCGTATTGACCGCGCCGACGCCGAAGAGATCACCCGAAAGGTCGAGAACACGCGCGCATGTCCTCAGGACGGTGATGTCGTGCAGCGGTCGGGCGCCGGTTTCGTAGCGGGACACCACGGTGCGGTCGGTGCCGATCAGCGAGGCGAAGCGGCCCTGGGTCAGGTGGCGAAGTTCGCGTGCCAGGCGCAGGACCTGGGCGTAGTCGCCGCGGCCGGCGGCGCGGCAGATCCGGCACATCGTGCCTGCCCTTCGCGGCCGGTGGCCGATGGTGGGCGGTGTGCCAATTCGGCACTTCGCTTGAGGGTCGACCGTGGGGCGGGCACTGTCGAGCGGTATTCGAGTGTATTTGCCGTTACGGCCGATCGGACCGGCGGTTTTCTCCGGTCGATGGAATTTCGGGACGTCCCGTTTCCGGGACGGTTCACCGCGGGCCCGGCCCCCTGGCCGCGGCCTGCGCCCCCTGTCGACCGACAGGGGGCGCCCGCCGTGGGCGCGGGGTGTGGCCGGAGGAGGGGAGGACCGCGATGCGAGGCGAGGACACGGCGTGCTCCGGGCGCGGTGGCGGGGTGTCGCGGCCGCCGGTGGCCGGGGCGGGGCGTCGGTGGACCCGTGGGGTCCGGTGGATGCCCGGTGGCTGTCCACGGCGTCGCACCGGGACACGCGGGGCGTGTTGCACGCCTGGTTCGACGGCGAGGCGGTGCGGCGGGCCACCGGCCGCGAGGTCACCGTGACGCGCGCGAACGCGACCGTGTCGCGGCGCGGTGCGCTGCGCGGCATCAAGTACAGCCTCGCCACCGCCAAGTACGTGACCTGTCTGCGCGGCGCGGTGTTCGACGTCGTGGTGGACCTGCGGGTCGGGTCGCCGGGCTTCGGCCGGTGGCGCGGTCGGCGCCTGGACGGCGACACGCCGGGCGCGTTGTACCTGGGCGCCGGTCTGGGACACGCGTGCCTGGCGCTGGGGGACGACACCGTGGTGGCCTACCTGCTCGGGGGTCCCGCCGGGACGGCGTCCGACGTCGCCGAGGCCGAACGCACGGTGCACCCGTTCGCCCGCGAACTGGGCATCGCCTGGCCCTCGTCGCCGCGGCCGATCCTGTCCGAGCGCGACGCCTGCGCGCCGGGCCTGCACGCCGCCCGCGACAGCGGGCTGCTGCCCGTCCACCACCGGTCGACGGCCTGACCCGGGCCCCGCCGGCGCCCGTCACCCACCCGAACAAGGAGGACCCGATCATGGATACCGTGCTGGTCACCGGAGGCGCCGGGTTCATCGGCTCGCATCTGGTCGCACACCTGCTGCGCGCGCGGGACGTGCGGCGGGTGACCGTCCTGGACGGCCTGACCTACGCCGGGTCCACCCGCAACCTCGGCGAGGCGTTGCGGTCGCCCAGGTGCGCCTTCGTCCGGGGCGACATCCGCGACGCCGCCCTGGTGGACGAGGTGGTCGCCGGGCACGACGCGGTCGTGCACCTGGCGGCGGAGTCGCATGTGGACCGCTCGTTCGCCGAGCCGGGAATCTTCCTGTCCACCAACGTGATGGGCACCCAGGTGCTGCTCGACGCGGCCGCGCGGCACGGCGTGGCGAAGTTCGTGCACGTGTCCACCGACGAGGTCTACGGCCCGTTGGCCACCGGCAGCGCCGACGAGTCCGCCCCGCTGCGCCCGACGGTGCCCTACGCCGTGTCCAAGGCCGCCGGCGACCTGGTCGCCCTGTCCTACCACCGCATCCACGGGGTGCCGGTGTGCGTGACCCGTTCGTCGAACAACTACGGCCCCGCCCAACACCCGGAGAAGATGATTCCGTTGTTCACCACCCGCCTGCTCCGGGGCCGACCGGTCGGGCTGCACGGCAGCGGCGAGCACGTGCGCAACTGGCTGTACGTGGCCGACCACTGCCGGGGTATCGACCTGGTGCGCCGCCACGGCCGCGCCGGCGAGGTCTACAACATCGGCGGCGGCACCGATCTGACCACCGCCGATCTGACCGGTCTGCTGCTGACGCTCACCGGCGCCGACCCCGCCCTGGTGACCTGCGTGCCTGACCGGACGTGCAACGACATCCGCTACCCGATGCGCATCGACAAGATCACCGACGAACTCGGGTACCGGCCCGAACAGCAGTTCCGGGAAGGGCTGGCCGAGACGGTGGACTGGTATCGGGCCAACCCCGACCGGTGGGCCCCGGTGCCGCGCGACCCGCACGCCGCCCAGCCCGACGCCGGACACCTGGTCACCGGGCGGGTGACCCGATGACCGCCACCACCGCCACCACCGGCGGGACGTCCATCGCCGCCCCGGCCGCCGCCGGGGCGTCCCGCCCGGGCACCGCGGCGTCCCGTGCCGCCGGGGTGGCGCGGGTGCTGGTGACCGGGGTGGGTGGTGTGCCCGGCTTCGACCTGGCCCGCGGCGTGCTGGCCCGCGGTCACCAGGTCGTCGTCGTCGACGCCGAGCCCCTGGCCGTCGGGCTGGCGCTGCCCGGGACCACCGCGCGGGTCGTGGTCCGCGCCGACGATCCGCGCTATCCCGAGGCGCTGCTGGCCTTGTGCCGGGAACTGCGGCCCGACGCGATCCTGTCCACCGTCGAAGCCGAGCTGGTGCACCTGGTCGCGCTGCGCGAGGCCCTGACCGGGCTGGGCGTGCGGACCTGGCTGCCCGGCTGCGACACGGTGCTCGCCTGCGTGGACAAGGCCCGCTTCCACCAGGTCATGACCGGGCACGGCGTGCCGGGCCCGGCGACGTGGTTGCCCGAGGACCTGCACCTGATCCCCGGGCCGATGCCGCTGGTGGTCAAACCCCGCCGTGGGCAGGGAGCCCGGGGGGTGCACTTCTGCGCCGACCCGCTGCAGGCGGCCACGCTGTGCGAACTGGTCGAGGACCCGATCGTCCAGCAGCGCGTCACCGGCCGCGAGTTCACCGCCGACTGCCTGGTCGACGACGACGCGACCGCGTCGGTGGTCCTGCGGTACCGGCTGCTGGTCAAGGGCGGCCTGTCGATGGTGTCGCGGACCTTCGCCGACCCGGCCGTCACCGACACCGTGCGGCGCGCGCTGACCGCACTGGGCATGGTCGGCGCGTGCTGCGCGCAGGGCTTCGTCACCGACGACGACCGGGTGCTGATCACCGAGGTCAACGCCCGCGTCGCCGGCGGGTTCCCCCTCGCCGAGGCCGCGGGCGCCGACCTCGTGGGCCAACTGCTGGCCGGCCTGTTCGGCCGGCCGGTCGACCACGACCGCATGGCCTACACCCCCGGCCGCACCCTCACCAAGTACATCGAGACCCTGTCCACCGCCGATCGAGGCCTGTCGTGACCGCCACCCCCGCCGCCGTCGGCGCCTCCACGACCGCCTCGGGCGCCGGTACCGCGCCGGCGGTGTCCCGCAACGCCCGTCCCCACCTGCACGGCACCGAACTCGACGCCCTGCACGCGGTGCTGGCCGACGGGGTCTTCGGCCACGGGCCGCGCACCGAGCGGTTCGAGCGCGAACTGGCCCGGTTCCTCGGCGTGGCCGACGTCGTGGCCGTGGCCACCGGCACCGCCGCGCTGCACCTGGCGCTGCTGGCCGCCGGCGTCGGCCCCGGCGACGAGGTGGTCGTGCCCTCGCAGACGTTCTGCGCCACCGTCCAAGCCGTGCTCGCCACCGGCGCCCACCCCCGCTTCGCCGAGATCGACCCCGACACCCTGTGCGTCACCGCCGCCACCGTGCGCGCCGCTCTCGGTCCCCGCACCCGCGCGGTGGTGCCCGTGCTCTACGGCGGCCGGGCGGTCGACCTGGCCGACCTGCACGAGCTGTTCGACCGGCGCGGCATCACCGTGGTCGAGGACGCCGCCCACGCCTTCGGCTCCCACCACGGCGACAGGCGGGTCGGCGGCACCGGCCTGCTGACGTGCTTCTCCTTCGACCCTGTCAAGAACCTCACCTGCGGCGAGGGCGGCGCGGTGGTGCCGCGCACCCCCGAGGACGCGCGCCGAGTGCGGCGGTTGCGCGGGCTGGCCATCGACGCCGACCACCGGGACCGCGCCCGGTCCACCGGCTACACGGTGACCGGCTTCGGGATGCGGGCCCACCTGCCCGCCCTCAACGCCGCCCTGGGCCTGGCCCAGCTCGCCGGGTTCGACCTCGTCGCCGACCGCCGCGACCGGCTGTGGCGGGCCTACCGCGACCGCCTCGGCGAACTGGCCCTGCCCGACCGGGTGCGGCTGGTCGACCTCGACATCGACCACACCGTCCCGTTCCACTGCGTGGTCCGCGTGCCCGACCGCGACCGCGTGTTCCACTGCCTGCAGGCCCGCGGCATCGGCGTCGGCGTCCACTACCCGCCCAACCACCTGCAACCCGCCTTCGCCGACTGGCACACCCCGCTGCCCGTCACCGAGGCCACCGGCGTGGAGATCCTGAGCCTGCCGCTGCACCCGGCCCTGACCGTCGACGACGTCGACACCGTGGTCACCGCCCTGCACGACGTCCTGCGCACCACGTCCGGAGCACTGCCGTGACCTCCGGCGGCGCCGACGGCACCGCCGCTGCGGGCGGCGGCACGACGGCGTGGTCCCCGGTCCGGCCGCGGCGCATCCTCACCGTGTGCCTGGGCAACCACTGCCGGTGCCCGGTGGCCGCCGCCGTCCTCGCCCGCCGCGGCGGCGACACCGTCGAGGTCCGGTCCGCCGGCATCCGCGACACGTGGGCTGGCCACCCCGCCCACCCGGCGATGATCGCCGCCGCCGGCCACGGCTACAACCTCGCCAACCACCGCGGCACGACCGTCACCCTGGACCTGCTGGCCTGGGCCGACGTCGTGCTCGCGATGGACAACGCCAACCTCGCCGCACTGCGCGACCTGCTCGCCGCCGCCCCGGAGCGGACCCGGATCACCGCCGAACCGGTCCTCTACCTCGGCGGCCGGGAGGTGCCCGACCCGTTCGGGCAGGACGACGAGGCGTTCACCGCCTGCGTGCGCACCATCGAGGCCGCCGCCGGGCATCTGCCCTAGGCGCGTTTCGCCGGTCGCGACGCCGCGGACAGCACCACCTGCACCAGGCTGTCCGCGGCGTCCGGCCGCCCCAGCCCGCGTGCCCGCCGCGCCATCTCCTCCCGCCGGAGACGATCGGCCAGCAGCGGCTCCACCGCGTCGCGCAACGCCCGCGCGGAGGTGTCCTCCAGCAGCGCCAGCGCGGCCCCCTGGTCCCGCAGGTGCCGGGCGTTGTGGGCCTGCTCGTCCCCTGCCGAGTCCGGCAGCGGCACGTACACCGCCGCCTTGCCCAGCGCGGTCAGCTCCGCGATCGTCCCGGCGCCGCTGCGGGAGACCACCACGTCGGCCAACGCCAGCACATCCGGCAACTCCGCCCCCAGATAGCCGACCGGGAAGTACCGCGCGGCCGGCTCGGGCGGCACCCCGGCGGCCCGCTCCCGCCACCGCGCCTCGTGCCCGGCACCGCACTGGTGCACGACGTTGGCGCGCGCGAGCAGCCACTCCAGGTTCCCGCCGACCAGGTCGTTGATCTGCGCCGCGCCCTGCGACCCGCCCGTGACGTACACGGTCGGCAACGCCGCCGACCAGCCCGGCCCCAACCAGCGCGCGGCAGCCTCCGCCCGGCCCGTGAGCACCTCCGGCCGCACCGGATTGCCCGTCACCACGGCCACCGCCCGCGCCGCGGCGGGCAGCAGGTCCAGCGTCGAGGGCGAGGAGAGCGCCACCCCGGCCGCCGTTCCCACCAGCACTTTGTTCGCCAGCCCCAACCGCACCGTCTGCTCGTGCACCACCAGCGGGCTGTCGGTCAACCAGGCCGCCATGCCGACCGGGACCGACACGTAGCCGCCGGTGACCAGCACCGCGTCCGGCTCAAACTCGCGCACCAGCGCGCGGGCCTGCATCACGCCCAGCGGCACGCGCGCCATGTCCCGCACGTTCTCCCGCGACACCAGCCGCAACAGGTTCCGCGATCGCCTGATCTTGCCCACCGCCACTGCGGCGAACCGGATGCCGGCCTCGGCCGCGACCCGCGCCTCCAGGCTGTCGGCCTGGCCCACCCACAGCACCTCCGGCGCCGGCTGCGACCGTGCCGACAGCGTCGTCCTCAGCGCCCGCACCGCGGTCAATGCCGGGTACACGTGCCCGCCGGTGCCGCCACCGGAGACGATCAGCCGAAACCCCGCCGCACCGTCGAGCCGCCCGCCCTGCACACGATCCTCCCGCACCCGCCCCTCGCAACCACGGCCGCCGCAGCCTCCCACACGACGCGTCCGCCACCGTCCCGGCGGCACACCGCGCACCCGGCCGCAGGGCCGTGAACAGCAGCCGGGCCGGCGCCATCTCCTCCGGTGTCACCCGATCCGGTGACCGTCGATCCCGGTTCTGTCCCGGCGGCCCCCGCCGCCACGGTCACGCCTCACCGGCCGGCAGGTCGGCGAGAAACCCGACACCGACGCCCACGCCCCGGGGCGGTCCGGACGGGGAAGTCGTCGAGTCCGGTCCACCACGGCCCCGACACCGGACCGCGGGCCGCCGTGCCCGATCACGTCGGTGGCGCCCTCGCCTAGACTTGCCCTCCCCGGGGATCGTCACCGACCTCGGACAGCAGCGGGGTCCACGACCCGGCTGAGGATCTCAACGCCGCACGGCCCCCGGGCCGTCACGGGCGCGCGAGCCTGCCCTGCCGCGTCCACGCCGCGCCCGGTCATCCGCGTGGACCAGGAGATCCTCATGAGCCGACCCCACCTCTACGTCGCGATCACCCCCGGCGGCAAGCTCACCGTGCTCGACTACGCCGACCAGACCGCCGACGAACCCGACCTCGGCGGGCAGATCCGCACGGTGCTGGAAGCCACGACCGGGCCGGGCGACGGGGTCGCCGTCCGCCCGGTCCACAGCCCGGACGGCGACTTCCTGCTCCACCGCCTGCGCGGCGCCGAGAACATCGCCGACCCCAACCCGATGGCACGGCTGATGCTGCGGGCACTGGACGGCACCGACGAGCCGATCCACGGCACGATCGTGGTCACCGCGACCACCCCGGCCGGTCTCACCGAGACCGACGTGCTGCTGTTCCGCAGCCTGCTCGACGCGGTCGAGCCGTCGGTGCCCGGCCGCACCGGATCGGCCGCCGCCGACGCCCCGCCCACCGACACGGTCGACGGTGCGGCCGCCTCGGCATGGCTGGGCCCGCTCTACGAGGCGACCGCGTCGCGCCTGGCGACCGTCGAGCACGAGCTGGCGCAGCGGTTCCCCGGCGTGTTCGAGCTGCTCGACCACGCCGCCGACCAGGGCGGGGACTGGCCGGGCTGGTGCTGGCTGCCCCTCCGCCGCGTCGCCGCCATCCTGGGCGGCGACTACCCGGTGAGCCCGGGAGCCGCCGGATTGGCCGACTTCACGCGTGCCACGGCGATCCTGGCGGCCGTCGGGGCCTGGCGGGCCGGCCGCCGCCCGGTGCTGCTGCCGCACCCCCGGCTGGTCGACCGCGTCGCCGCCGCCTCCGACGCCCTCCCACAGGACCTCGTCCGGCGGTGGCCCGCGGTGCGCTGCTACTACGTCACGCTGGAGACCCCGAACGGCCCGATCGGGTGGTTCGCCCACCTGGAGTGGGACGGCGCGGGCCGGCCCGCGGAGCTGCGCCTGGTGCTCGACCAGGCCCCGCGGCCCGGCGCCGACGGCCTGATCCCGCTGCCGCTGCCGCTCACCGGCACCTCGCTGCACGACGCGGTCCGCACACTCGCCCGCCGCACCGGCCTGCTCGACGCCCGCTCCCTGTCCGGCGCCGGCCACGACCCGCGGGTGGACGCGGCGATCCGGCAGCAGGTCGAGGTCCTGCGCCCGCGGGTGGCGGTGGCCGACCTGCTGGCGTCCCCGGACGCCGAGGTGATCGACGCCCGGGAGGTGACCGGACGCGGTGAGCCCCGGACGTGGCCGCCCGCACCCGGCCCGACACCCATCCAGCTGTGGCTGCTCGACGAGCGCACCCTGCCGGCGTGATCGCGTCGGAGTGCGAGGGTTCGCCCCGGCGGTCCGACGCCGTGAACTCCTCGCGCGGCGCCGGCACGCTCGTGGGGTGGGCGACAGGACGATCACCGTGACGCTGCCGGCCGAGGTGGAGCCCGAGGTCTACGCGGCGCTGGCGCACGCCTTCCACACCGCCATCGACCTGACGGGGGTGGGGAGAGGGCGTCGCTGGGCACCGACGAGCACGCCACCGACGACCAGCTCGACACCGCGTTCGACGGGCACGGCGCGCACTGCGTCTGGGGCTTGTGACTGCGGCGGGCCTGCCTGGTCCCTGCGCAGGCCACGTGTGGAGCCTGCTCCGCCCGCGTTGTGCCGTCGGACCGCCGGGACGTCGTCGGCCGGCTGCGGTCACCGGAGCCGGCGGGGCTGGAGGGGCGGCTGCGGGGGGCGGCCGACGACGCTCGCCCGATGGAGTGAGCCACGGCGCGGACGGTGCGCGCCGGCGTGACGGTGTGCTGTCCTCGTCTGCGGTGCGCCCGCCGGGGCGTCGGCGAGCGAGGAGGAAGCACGGTGTCGCTGGGGTTGGTCGACCACGTGATGGTCTCGGTGGTCACCGGCGTGCCGGTGGAGCGGCTGCTCGACCGGTGGGGGGCCGGGGCGGTCTCGTCGCCGCGGTCGATGGGCCGCCGGGAGTGGCTGGTGTGGGCCGGCGAGGAGATCCCGCCGGGGCGGGTCCGGCTGGGGGTGCAGCCGGAGGTGCCGGCCGGGGCCGGCTGGCCGGGGTCGGTGCTGGTGTGGGAGACGTGGTCGCTGGAGGGCGTGCGGGAGCCGGTGGCGCGCGCGGTGACCATCGGCGGCGGCCGGATGCTGGCGGTGGGCGGCACCCCCGCCGGGGTGCGCGTGCTGCACGCCGTCGACGGCGAGATCCTGGCAGTGGCCCGCACCGGGCGGCCCGCGCCGCGCGGCGCCGACACCCGCGAACTGGTCGAGGCGATGAACGCCCACGGCGCGTCCCTGGACACGTTCGACACGACCGCGGCGCTGGGCGTCGCCGCGCGGATGACCGGCGTGGATCCCGACGCCCAGGATCCGGACTCGCCGGTGCTGGGCGTCGAGCTCCACAGCCTGCCGTTCGAGCACACCCCCGGTCCGTCCAGCGCGGCTGCGGCGGGGCCGCTCAGGCCACTCGCCTCCGGCCGGGGCCCGCACCCCGCTGTCGACGCCGGGCCCTTCCCCGGCGGCACCGCGCAGGCCCGCCTGCCGCAGTAACCGCGCATCCGACCTCGCCGGGGCCGGTGCCGTCGGGTTCGGTGCCGTCGGGTTCGGTGCCGTCGGGTTCGGTGCGCGGCCCACGGGGCGGTCGCCGGACACGGGCGGGCCCGAGGCGGGGGAGACGGCGCCGAAGCCTACGCGGTCACGTCGAGTTCGTAGGGATCGCCGTCGAGCAGCCGCGCGTTCACGGCGAGGAACCCCACCCGGCCGCCGGCGGTCTCGTTGACGATCTCCTCGACATGGGCACGCACGCACGGGTTGGTGCCGGGGGAGACGACGGTGACGTACCAGTCCCCGCCCGAAAGGTAGGGGTGGATCTCGGCGCAGGTGTTGCCCGGATACCCCAGCCGGGCTGCGGATTCCTTGGTCGCGGCGAACGGGAACTCGTCGCATGAGTCCCCGGGGTTGTAGGCCGTGCTGGGGACGAAGGTGGAGTTGCAGGTGGCCGCGCGGTTGGCGTTCTGCACCGCCGGGTCGGCCTCGCGGTGCAGCGGACTGGCCGGGGTGCCCCACTGCGGGGTGCGGTAGAGCTGGGTCCACAGGTAGGCCGCGGCGGCCTGGCCGACCGCGGGGTTGGACAGCGACAGCGTCAGCACCGGCCGGGCGGCCGAGAAGACACAGCCTGCCGCGCTGCCCACCTGGCTGTCGCAGCGCAGCGTGGGCGGCCCGGGGATCGGCACGGGATTGGAGGGGCCGGCGCCGGGCATCGCGAAAATCATGGTATAACCGGTCGTTACGTTCACCACGCCGCCCCCGGCCGGGTGCGCGCCGAAGTCGGCGCCGCCGTGGAGGGTGTCGCCCTGCACGATCAGCCCACCCCAGGTGGCGTTGCCGTCGACGGTGCAGCCGGCGCAGTTCGCGGTCGCGGTCACCGTGAGCCCGAGCAGCGCGCCGGTGACCGAGGTCGGGGTCAGGGCGGTGTCGTCGCCCCAGTCCAGGCTGGTGGTGCCGAGCAGGGTCTCCTGCTCGTAGTCCATCACCGCCCTGCCCAGCTCGGTGCCCGAGCTGTTGCGCAGGGTGTAGGTGAACACGCCGCCGTGCACGCAGCCCTCGGTACGGGTGACCCAGTAGGTGCCCGCGTTCAACGAGTCGCACCACGTCGACTGGATGCCGACGTGCCGGTGCCCGTCATCGGTCCCCGCGCGGGGATGCGGGGTGTAGTCCACACAGGACCTGCTGCCGTCGGCGTGATCGGTGCACGCACCCGTGGCCGCGCTCGACGCGACGGGTATCGGCGTCGACTGTGCCGCCCGGGCGGCCGGGGACACTGGCAGCCGCACGTCGACCGGCCCGGCTGCCGCGCCCGCGGTGGACGCCGTAGCGCCCAGCAAGGCCAGGGTGCCGATCAACGCCGCCGCGATCCTGCCGGTTTTGCCTGTTCGCACGGAATTCCGCCTGCTCTCGTCCGGTGGCCGTCGCGGGCGACGACCGTGCAGCGCCGAAGCCTGGCGTGTGCCGGGAAAACGCGGAAGACCTCGGGCGCAACGCAACCCCGGCAGCCCAATCCACCCCCCGGCGGCGACGGCGGTGGGTGCCCGATCTGTGAATGTCGCTGCCCTGACGAGTGACGTGTTCACCCGGGCGGGGCACGCGACGCGCCCGCCGGTAGACCGCGTGATCCCCCACGAACACCCGGTCCGGCCGCCGCGTCCTCCGCTCGGCCACCCCGGCGGACCGCCCTTGCCGCCCGCGTCGCCGCGCCCTGCTCCTTCCACGCCGCACCGCGCAACCGGTGCCGCGACGACGACGGCGGCGGTGACCCCGCCCGTCGACACCGGTCGACGGGCGGGCCCGACCGTTCTCGCCACGCGGTGGTCCCGCCGGGTCGGGCAGCCGGGACGCCCTCCGTTTCTCCGCCATTCACGGGCTCGAATAGGGTGCATTGTGTACGCATGGTGCACCATATTGATTTACGGACACGTGCCGTCCGGACGGCAGGTCAGGGGGTGGGTCGGGTGAATTGGGTCCGGTTGCGGCACTGGTCCGGGTCGGATTTTCCGACGCCGACGGGAGGGGTTAGCATCCCTCCCTGTCGGCAATTCCTCTCCCGGTGTAC
Source organism: Saccharothrix syringae (assembly GCF_009498035.1). Classification (NCBI taxonomy): domain Bacteria; kingdom Bacillati; phylum Actinomycetota; class Actinomycetes; order Pseudonocardiales; family Pseudonocardiaceae; genus Saccharothrix; species Saccharothrix syringae. The sequence goes on along the minus strand of NZ_CP034550.1, from coordinate 6,212,054 downwards.
GAAGGATTTCCCATGTTGCGGAGATTTCCCGTGGACATGTTCTCCGCAGTCCTGTCGGACGTGGCCCGCGACCGCCGCTCGGTCACCGGCGCCGTGACCGACATCGCGGCCCTGCTGTGCGTTCATGCCCAGGTCATCGCGGAAAGCCTCGGCTGGCGCCCGCTGGAGTCGCATGCGGTCACCCCCGAGACGGTCATCGCGATCAGCCGGAGCAACTACCTGCGGGCCCAGATCTACGCGGTGGCCGACCGCGTGCACGGCGGCCGCACCGTCTTCGACCACGGGGCCCGCGAGATCGCGGACCTGGTGCGGGCCCACGGCTTCTACGCGGCCGACGACGGGCTGCTGGCCGAGCGGCTCGCGGTCGTGGAACAGGCCGTCGCCGACGGCGTGCTCTTCCTGGTGGACGGCGCCCCCTCCCGCAACGCGATCCGCCGCCTGCTGCGGTGCGGCGAGAACCGCGCCCGCCACGTCCGCGACGCCTACTACCGCCTCACGCTGCACACAGCGCCCCCGCTGACCCACTGGGCGACGAGCCTGTGACAGCACCCGAACCGCGGGGCGGGGCGCCTGGACGCCGGCCGCGCCCGGACCGGTCTCTCACTCGACACGGGGCGGCGCCGGCCGGGTCCCGGTGGCCACGCCGTCGGTGAAGGACCCGCCGGTGCGGATCGTGACGCCGCGGCCGTCGATCCGTCCGACGGCGTGCCTTCCCGGGCCCGGCGGAACCCGCGAGGGTACGCGGCGATCCTGTGACGGGTCGCGGGCGTCCCCGGAACGTCGAGGTGACCGACGCGCGGGAGACGACCGGGCGTGGTGAACCCCGAGCAGGGCCGCCGGCCCTCGCACGGACACCGGTCCGACCGGGGCCGGTGGACGACCCCGCGCCGCCGCCGCGGCCTGCACGGGGTGACGCCGGGTCCTGCCCGGGTGCGCGCAGCGGGCCTGGGTGTCGGTGGCGCCCGCTAGCCTGGGCAGCGCACCACCCGCGCCGTCGTGCGGGCGTGCGCAGCGACACCCGGCAGCGGTGCTGCGGGCCCGTCGAGGATCACAACGCCACGGTGGTGGCCGGCCGCGACCGCGCCGGCCGGTCACCGGATCCGAGCCGTCCTCGCGCGTCCCCGTGGACGCCCGCGCACCCGGGAGTTGCCGTGTCCGATCCCTCCTCCGCCCGTCCCCGGCCCGCCGCGGGCCCGCCCGGTCCGCCGCCCGGGGTGACGCTGCGCGTCGTCGGGCGGGTGACCAACGAGCACACGATGTCGTGGTGCGTGGACTGCGGCTACCTGGTGTGGCCCGGCGACGGTGACCGGATCGACGCCGGCCGCCGGGTCGGTGCCCGGCACGACCGGTGCCCGGAGAGCCCGGCGCTGCCCGTCGACCCGGCCGACCCGCGCCCCCTGGTGGGCATCTGGGAGATCGGCGCGCTGCCCGCCGGCGAGCCGGTGCGGGTGGCCTGGCGGGTCGACGACCGGGGCTGGTGGCCCTTCCGGTGGGAGGAGCACCCGCTGTGCGGCCTGGCCGAGACCGGGAACGCCGCCGGTGTCGTGGTGACCCGCTCGGCGATCGCGGTCCCGGTCCTCACCCGCACGACGTTCACCGGCTTCGGCGACCCGGGCGACGAGCTGGCGATCGCCTACACCCTCGTCCGTCCCGCCACCGAGCAGGAAGCCGCGCCGCTGCTGGCGGCCGAGGCCGAGGCCGCCCGACAGAACACGTTGTGCGCCCGCTTCCGGGCCGAGCTCGACTCGACCACCGGCCGCGACGACGTCGGTTATCCGCTGCGCGAGCACCCATACGACCAACTGCACCTGGTCTACCGGCGGATGCACGCCCAGCCCCACGTCAGGCCCCCGGCCCGGGTGGACGAGCCCGGCCTGTACCACCAGGGCAGCTGCACGCTCTACCGCGACGAGGAGCAGCAGGTCTTCTACGTCGAGAACCACACTTTCCAAGGCGTGCACTGCCTGCCGATCACTCCCGAGCGCGACGCGCTGTACCGCGAGCTGGCCGCGGCGTTCGGCGAACACCACGACGCACGCTGAACCGGCCCCCGCTCGGCGCCGCGCACCATGGGCGCCACCGCCGAGCGGGGAGGGGAGGGGGCGCCCACGCGGTTCGAGGCGTCGTCGCCTCGCGGGGATCGCGAGCCGGACCGGCGGTGGCTCGACCCCGGGCGACGCTCCGGCGACGTGCAGCCGACCTGCGGGGGAGACACCGCTGTGTGGGGACGCGACGCGCGGGCCGGTACCTGAGTGCCGGTCGGGGTGCCGAAGGGCGCTGCCCCCGATCGGCGCTGGGACGGTAGTCTGCCGCCTCGGCCTTACCTACCCCGCGCACGCGGGGACGCCCGGGGTTCGACGCCGCCTCCGGCGCGACCGACGGCACCTGATCCCGCGCACGCGGGGGTGACCACGAAGCGGAGCTCGGCACCCTGCCGGGTATCGCCGTCACGTCGACTTCCCGTGCCCGGAGACACCGTGCCGCTTCCTGCCCGACACCACCCCGTTCGCCGCCGATCCGGGGTTTCCCGGCGTGCGCGTGGACGGTTGGGGCGGCGAAAACCCGTTCGACCGCCGATGACCGGCCGGCCCCCGCCGGAACCGTGGCGGCCCGGTCTGCTGCGCGGCGCGTTGCCTGATGATCCGGACACCGCACCGCACCAGCCCGGCCGGCCGGCCGCGTCGCCCGGCACGCCGGCGACAGCCGCGCATGCCGCAGCCGACCACCGGCGACTTCTCCGGCCCCGTCCCGCCTTCACCGGTTCGGTGTCCGACCGGCCCGACGGCGACGTCGGCACGGCCCATGCCCGTCCTCTACCCGAACAGGAGCACCAGCACGATGCGCCAGACCTACGAGCAGTTCATGGACGACCACGGAGCCGATCCCGAGCGCTACCGCCGGGCGTTCGACGATGCCCGCGCCGCCCGTCGCCTCGACTGGGGTCCGGGGAAGGGGATCGAGGTCCTGGACGGCCGGCGGGAAGGCGACCGGGTCACCTACTCCACGGAGCACCTGATGTGGTGGTGGGACCAGGTCTCCGTCGAGGCCTTGGCCGAGCGGCTGACGGCCTGGGTCGGCGAGGATGACGGGAAGTGGCAGATCCTCGAACGGCGTCTGGGGTACCCGGGGCCACTGGTCGACTTCATCCACCGCACCCTCGCCCGCGCCCCGGAGATGCGCGCCGCCGGCGCCCTGCGCGGTCAGCCGGAGGCGCTGCCGTTCCTCGACGACCCCGCCGCCACCCATGCCGTGGCCGGCCTCGACGACGCCGGCACCGCCGGCGTGGACGAGTTCGGCGGATACCTGGCGCAGACGCTGATCAGGGCCCGTCACCGGCGCCGCACCGGCGACTCCGATGCCTGACGCGACAACGGGTGAGAACAGGCTGTGCCGGGACGGCGGTGGCCACCGACTGCCGGCCTGCCGGCTGCCCGGCGTCCAGGCTCGCTCCGATGTCCGCTGTGGTCGGGGTGCCGTGCGAGCGGCAGCCACATTGGCACCGTGGCCGCCGTGCCGCCGGTCACCACACGGGGGTCGCGGGGGTGCGGCGTGCAGCCCCCGAGCCGGATGCCGAGTTGACGGAGTCGGGTACCCCGCTGGAGGCCGCGTTGATCGCGGTGGCCGCGGTTCCCGAAGTCGGTGTCGGCCCGACGCCGCGGGTGGCGCGTGCGTTGGCCGGACATCGGTTCACGCGGTGCCGGAGAGGCATCGACCGGTGTCGACCCCGCCTGCGCGAGGAGGCACAGGCGGCCCTCCGGGCGCACCACGGTCGGTCGGTCCTGGTGGCGGCCCGACCAGTGCGCTGCCCTCAACCGGCGCGTTCCTGCCGTAGAACCCGATACACCGTGGACCGGGACAGGCCCATCTTCTCGGCGATCTCCTCGGGTTCCACCCACTGCGCCCGGATCTCCGGGATCGACACCGTCCAGTCCACCTGTGCGGGCCGCGTCAGCGTGGTGCGGGTCGCGCGGGGATCCCAGCCCAGTTTCCGGACGCGGCAGGCGTCCGAGCACAGCGTCGGGGGCCTGCCCTTACCGAGACGGCACCACTGCGCACCGCACACCGTGCACGTGTACACCGTAGGATTGCGGCGGGCGAGGTTGGCGGGGCCGAACCACTCGCGCGCACCCTCCTGCCTCATGCGTCGGACCTGCGGGCGCATTCCCTGTGCGTGCGCGGCACGGGCGGCGTGCTGACGCTCGGGCATGGCGGCGTCGCCCGCCGCCTTGAACTTCGGCCACCAGGGCGCGTCCACCTTCGCCTTGCCGACCTCGCGCATCTCCGACCGGATCGACTGCGACGCCAGCGCGGTCCCCCGGCCCAGCCCGTGCCGTTCACGGTAGATGTCGGGGTCGATCCCGTGCGCGCGGATGTGGCGACCCAGAAACGCGTACGCCTGCCCGCACTCGTGACAGATGAGATTGCCGTCGGCGTCGGTGTCCACGATCCCGTAGCGGCCGCTCCCATCCGCCTCGCCGTACCGCATCAGCCCTCCTCGGGGGCGCCGAGCATCTCCTGGACCCGCTGCCGCGTCCGCATCACCAGTTCGTACTCCTCGGAATCGACCTTGTACGGGTTCAGCCGGATCGGGCCCGCCGCGACCGCTGGGCGCGCAGGTAGGACAGAGCACCCGCCAGCACTGCGCGGCGATGCGGCACCAGGGCGGCGGCGAGGCGTTCCTGCGCTTCGGCCAAGGCGATCAGCTCGGCGTCGGTGCTGTCCGCGGTCAGCTCGGCGGGCAGATCACGGCCGTGGTCGAACCATTCCTCGGCGGTGAAGAGCGGCCGGTCCTCCTCGGCGTGCCGCCGGTCCCCGCGCTCGTCGTCCCCGTCCGGACCGTGGTCGAGGTCGCCGTCCTGGTCGACTGCGGGGTCGGCTGCGGGGTCGGCTGCGGGGTCGGCGGAGGTCGGGATGTGGTTCATGCGGGAGAGGTTGTCCAGTCGCCACATGCCGCCGGTGACCTCGGCCATGCCGTCGAGGTTGCGGCGGCCGATCTCGGTGCGTTCCTCGGCGGTGAGGACCAGGTCGCGCAGCAGGGAGCCGGTGTCGCCGCGGGTGAGCGCGCCCCGGTAGCGCAGGTACCAGGCGGCGTCGCGGACCCGGGCCGGCGCGGTGATCAGCAGTTCGCGGGCGCGTTGGCGGCGGTCGAGGTGGTCGGTGTTGCCGGTGCGCTCGGCCCGGGCGCGCGCCCGGGTCACGTCGCGGTCGATGGTCTCGGCGACCCGGGTGGCCCAGGCCAGCACGTGCTCGCGCACCGGCAGGGCCCGCTCGATCTGCTCGGGGGTGCCGCGCAGGCCCCGGTACCCGGCGGCCACGACCTGCTCGACCAGCTGCCCGGCCAGGGCGCGCCGGGCGTCGCCGCAGGTGTGGCACAGGAAGTTGCTGCCGGTCACCGTGCCGGTGACCGGATCCCGGTTGGCCCAGCGGGCGGCGTCGGCGGCCGGCATCTCGACCTGGTGGCGGCAGGCCATCGTCACCGTCTCCGTGGGCGGTGGCGTGACGGGGTCCTCGTGTGGGGGCATCGGGGTGCCCTCCTTCCGGACGGTGTCGGTCAGCGGCCGCTGCGCTGCCTGGACAGGGTGTTGGGCCGCACGCCCAGCAGCGTCGCGGCACCGGTGACCGAACCGGTGCGCTCCACCAGCTCGTCGATCTGCCGGCGGCGCAGGGCGCCGAGGTCGGCCTGGAGCACGTCGCGGACCAGGCGGGTGATCACGGCGAGGTCGTGTTCCGCGGCGACCAGGAGGTGTGGGTCGGTCAGGACGGTCAGGGCGCCGCCGTGTGCGGGCACCAGCGTCTGCGCCGGCACCACCGGCAGCGTCCGTGCCAGGCGGCCGGCCAGGCGGGCCGCGCGCAGCAGCGGCGGCAGTTCGTGCTCGGCCACCCGGTACTGCGGCGCGTGGTTGGGATCGTCGGCCAGCTCGTCCCGGGTGTCGCGCTCGGCCTCGAACACCGTGCGGGCGGCCTGCTCCGGGGTGATCCACCGCCAGGGCCTGTCGGTGTCGTGGGCGGGGGGTGTGTCGTCCGGCTCCCACCGGACCGCCAGCGCCGCCGGACACTCGATGTAGCGCCCGGCCGCGGTAATCCACAGCAGGTCGACCAGGTGACGCCCGCGGGCGCGGTCGGTCCACAGCCAGCCGCGGACCCACTCGCGCGGGTCCTCGCCGTCGGTCAGCCGGGCACCGGCGCCCTCGGGTCGGCCGACCACGACGTCCTCGTCGGACCTGGGGTCGGCGCGGCCGTCCTCGCCGGGCACCCGCAGCCCGTCGAACCTGTCCAGCGCCCACCGGACCACCGCGTCGTCGTCGGCATCGGTCCCGGCGCCGACAAGCAGATCGCGCGCGGTGCACACCAGCGCACCGCTCATCCCGTCACGCAATCCGTTCCCGGAGACCTGATGGCGTTCGACGACGAATCCGCGTCCGGACAGCACCAGCGCCGCCTGCTCGGAGGTGGTGTCACGCGCCCTGCCCGACGCCAGGAGTTCGCGCAGCAGTACGGCGCTGACGGCGAGGTGGATCGACGCTGCGGACATGAACCCTCCGGTGAGGTGACCACTCGTGGCCCCGAGTACCCGACACCTCTTCTCGGGTACTCTCAAGGTTGTCTGTAGGGTACCCTACAGACAACCTTGACAGTACCCCACAGGTACGATTGGGTCGATCGTCGAGGGCCGTCGCGTTCGGCACGGTCCCCGGCGTGTTCCCCGTGCACACGGGGTGGATCGAGGCTCGCCCGGCGCGTCCGCCGGGAACCCCGCGCCCGCGGGGATGGGCAGTGCACGCTGCGTTCCGTCCGTCCCGCTCCGCACGGAGCAAGACCGTGGCCCGAACGTTCGGCGAGGTCCAGGTCGGGGCCTGCGAGCACTGCGGGCGCACGGCGGCCCCGCGACGCGGGTTGCTTCCGGTGTTCGCCGACCACCGCGACCGCGCGGGTGAACCGCCTGTGCCGGTCGCGGGCGACCCGCCGCTGCGGCGGTGCGGTTTCCGGCTTTCCGTTCCCCAGGAGAAACATCATGGTCAAGCCCGAGGATCTGGTCGCCGGCCCCGGCGAGATGATCGTGACACGCGGATCCGGCAACGGCGGCACGCGCTACGTCGTCGGGCAGGTCACGAAGGTGTGGTGGTGGAAGACGCAGCACCCCGACTTCACCACTCCCCGCCAGTACGCCCCCGTCGACGAGGACAAGCTGGTGGGATACGTCGTCCCGCTGGAGGTCGCCCAGGAGTACTGGAAGTCCGACGGCCTCTCGTTCGGCGTCGGCGACGACCGCGGAACCGTCTACGCCGCCCGCGTCCGCCCCGCCACCGAGGACGAGGTCACCGCGTTCCTCGGACCGCAGGACCCCGAAGCCGACGCGGCGGCCGAGGCGCGACGCAGGGCGCAGCGAAAGGAGAGGGACAGGCGCATCCTGGACAACGAGATCCACCGCCTGGTGGCGAAGGCCGAAATGGGCGGCCCCCTCGACGGCGAACCGTCGGACACGCCGCCCGCGGACGCCGTCGAGGTGCCGCTCGGCGGGCCGCTGCACAGGGGAGGGCTGCGCCTCTACGTCCGTGACGGACGGGACGGGGAGCAGGGCGTGCTGTGGTCCACGATGACGTTCCGCCCCGACAGGTTCTACCGCCACCCGCTGACCCCGGACCGGCAACAGCTCGTGGACGACCTGCGCAACGCCTACAGCGCACCGCCCGGCACCGAAGACGGTCAACGGTGAGCGACCCGGCCGCGTCCGGAGACGCGATTCCCGGGGCAGTCCGGCGCCGCGTTCCCCGGTAAAGTCGCCGACAGGTTCACCGACGAACAACCGCACACCCCATCACCATTCCTCGCCGATACGATCGGAGACCGATGACCATCGGATACCTGACCTTCGTCACGAGAACCCGCACCATGGGATTCGACTACGACACCCCCGTGCTGGTCATTCACACCGATACGGCGCGAGAGATTTCGCACCTGCCGTTCGTGGAACAGATCCTGCGCGAAGACGGGGCGACCGCGATCACCCCCATCGCCCGGGGGACATCGGCGATCGCCAACCCACAGCGGGGATCCGAGCCCCGTGACCACCGCCTCGCACCCGTCCCCGTGTCCGACATGTGGCTCCAGGTCATGAGAGGCGAGTACGACAGGCGGGCGAAGGTCATCATGGTCCTGGAACCCGTGAACGACACGGGCACAGCCCCATCCGACGAACTCCCGGTAACAGGATTCGCTCCCGACGCGCCCCTGCCGCACTGGCTGGCAGCCGTATTCACGGAAGAGCTGCGCATCGCGAACCAGGATGTCCCGGTCGTCTCCGACTTCCAGAATACGATCGTCGCCTTTCCCCACGTGTTCCGCAGTGTCGAAGAATGGGCCGGAACACAGCGCTGACACCATCGTCCCGCCCCTTCTCGACCACCTCGTCCCGACACTCCCGGAACACACGGCTTCCACGACAACCGGCGAGTCCGGCAAGCCGATCACCACCGACACCGCCCCCGGCAGACACGGGTCCACGCCGTACCCGGCACCGGTGGCCGCACCGGCCACCACCGGCAACCCGTCCCAGCTACCAGGTCGCCAGTCAGACCGTCGCGGGCCGACCGCGACACCCTCCCGCGCGGACGGGGATGCGAAGTACTTCCTCCGAGGTGGCCTGCGGACCCTCGCCAATCGGGCGTGAAGGACGCGGCAGCCGAGGCACCGCGCAGGTTTCGAACACTGCCCGGCTGCCGGTCACAGCGGCGCCGCAGACGATCGTATGTGGGCGTTGACCTGGGGAAGAGGTGGGCTGGAGGGGGTGGTGTCTGTCGTGTGTGCGTCGGTTCGGGTGGCTCGGCGTGGTTTCTGGTTACGGGGGTGGGGGTGTCTGCGACAGTCGGGGGGTGAGGCGGTTGTGGGTGCTGCGGGTGTGGCACGGGTCGGTGTCGGTGCCGGTGGCGGCCGGGGCGGGTGTGGTGACCAACCTGGCCACCGACGAGTTCTCCTGGGCGTGGACCGCCGGCCTGCTGGTGCTGGTGCTGGTGCAGGTGGGGTTGGCGGTGTGGCAGGCGGTGCGGGACCGGCGTGACCTGCGGGAAGCCCGTGACGAGTTGTTGGGGGTGTTGCGGCCGCCGCCTCCGGCATCCCCGGTGCCGGAGGGATCCCCGGTGCGGCCGGATGGTCGGGTGCCGGGGGTGGGTGCGGTGGTGGGGTGGTTGACCGCGCCGTTCACCCCCACCCCGTTGTGGGGACGCAGCACGGTGCGTGGGGATCTGCTGGCGTGGTGCGTCGCCCCGGATCCGCAAGGTGACGTGGTGCGGGTGGTGACGGGTCCGGCGGGGGTGGGCAAGAGCCGCCTGGCCTTGGCCGTGGCGGAGGCGCTGCCGGCGGGGTGGGTGGCGGGTCGTCTGGTGGGGGACGGGGCCGGTGTGGTGGAGCGGACCGCCGCCGCGGGGGATCCCACGCTGGTGATCGTCGACGACGCCGACCGCGTGGCGGCATCCGCCCTGGAAACCCTGATCACCGGCGCGGTGCGGCATCCGGACCTGCTCCGGGTGTTGCTGCTGGCGCGTACCGACGCGGCGCTGCGGTTGTTGTCGGACGAGGTGCGGCCCCGGGTGGCCCGTGCGGAGGTGCTGGCCCCGGTCGGCGAGGCATCGGACCGACAGCGGTGGTTCGCCGAGGCGGTACGGGCCTACGCGCGTGCGTGGCGTGTGCCCGCCCCGGATCTGCCCGACCGGCCGGTCGGCGCCGACGGGGACACCCCGTTGGTGTTGCACGCGCGTGCGCTGTTGGCGGTGTTGGGGCGCAGCGGCATCCGCACCTGGTCACTGGCCGACCTGGTCACCGAGTTGGTGACGTTGGAGCAGCGCTCCTGGCAGACCGACCTGCCGCGGTTGCCGGCCGGCTGTGATGTGGAGGTGCTGGCCGAGGCCGTGGCCGTGTTGGCGCTGCTGCCGGCAGCGGGTGTGGAACTGGCGGCGGAGTTGCTGCGCCGGGTGCCCCAGTTCTCCCACGACACCACACGCGAGTCGCGGGTCGCGGTGGCGCGTTGGGCGCACCGACGCTACCCGCCCGGCCCCGACCACCGTCTGGACCTGCGGCCCCACCTGGTCGGCGAACGACTGGTGCTCGACACCCTCACCCGGACCCCGAGCCTGCTCCGCGACGACGACGTCCCGGCCGTGGCGCCGGTGCTGGCCCGCGCCCACAGCAGCTTCCCCGACGCGCTCGACCACCTCACCGCCCTGCTCACCCGCCAACCACACCTTCTGCCCGACGCGCTGGCCGCCGTCCTGGCCACCGGCGTCACCGGCCGCACCCTCGACCACGCCCTCGCCGCCCTGATCGACACCTACGGCACCGACAGCGACCTGCGCACGCGCCTCATCACACTGGACGACATCCCAGAGCTGCCGTACCTGTCCCTGGCCCAAGCCCGTCTCCGCGTCGAGCACTACCGTGTGCTGGCCGAGGCCGAGCCCGACCGCCACCGCCTCGACCTGGCCCGATCGCTGCACAACCTCGGGTCCTGCTTGGTGGAGGTGGGGCGGGCGCGGGAGGCGCTGGCCGTCGCCGAGCAGGCCGTGGATCACTGCCGTGTGCTGGCCGAGGCCGACCCTGATCGCCACCGCGCCGACCTGGCCCGATCGCTGCACAACCTCGGGTCCTGCTTGGTGGAGGTGGGCCGGGCGCGGGAGGCGCTGGCCGCCGCCGAGCAGGCCGTGGATCACTACCGTGTGCTGGCCGAGGCCGACCCTGATCGCCACCGCGCCGACCTGGCCGTGTCACTGCACAACCTCGGGTCCTGCTTGGTGGAGGTGGGCCGGGCGCGGGAGGCGCTGGCCGCCGCCGAGCAGGCCGTGGATCACTACCGTGTGCTGGCCGAGGCCGACCCTGATCGCCACCGCGCCGACCTGGCCGTGTCACTGCACAACCTCGGGTCCTGCTTGGTGGAGGTGGGCCGGGCGCGGGAGGCGCTGGCCGCCGCCGAGCAGGCCGTGGCCATCCGACGTGTGCTGGCCGAGGCCGAGGCCGACCCTGATCGCCACCGCGCCGACCTGGCCAGGTCTCTGCACATCCTCGGGTCCTGCTTGGTGGAGGTGGGCCGGGCGCGGGAGGGAGTGATCGTCGCCGAGCAGGCCGTGGATCACTGCCGTGTGCTGGCCGAGGCCGACCCTGATCGCCACCGCGCCGACCTGGCCAGGTCCCTGCACAACCTCGGCGCCATCTTGGGCGAGGTGGGGCGGGCGCGGGAGGCGCTGACCGCTGTCGAGCAGGCCGTGGCCATCCGACGTGTGCTGGCCGAGGCCGAGGCCGAGCCCGAACGCCACCGCGCCGACCTGGCCAGCTCCCTGCACAACCTCGGCGCCATTCTGGGCGAGGTGGGGCGGGCGCGGGAGGCGCTGACCGCTGTCGAGCAGGCCGTGGCCATCTACCGTGAGTTGGTCGAGGCCGAGTCCGACCGCCACCGCCCCGACCTGGCCGATTCGCTGTACAACCTCGGCATCTGCTTGCGGGACGTGGGGCGGGCGCGGGAGGCGCTGACCGCCATCGAGCAGACCGTGGCCATCTACCGTGAGTTGGCCGAGGCCGAGGCCGAGGTCGAGGCCGAGTCCGACCGCCACCGCCCCGACCGGGCCCACTCGCTGTACAGCCTCGGCGTCATCTTGAGCGAGATGGGAGACCTCGACGGTGCGCTTCGTGCACAACACGAAGCAGTGACGCTATGGCGGGAATGCGCCGAACAAGACCCCGAGCTGTACGAGGCGCGCTACCAGCGCGCCGCGGCGCAACTACGCCGAGACCTGAACCTGACAGGCCATCACGAGCACGCGGTGGCTTTCGACCTGGCCGCCGAGCCTGTCGACGACTGCGCCGCGACCACCCGGGACGACGCACCACAGCCCTCCATGCCCGACCAGCGCGACGACCCCGGCCGGTAGGACCCCAGCGGACAGGTGCCACCGACAGATCAACGATTCCTCTTCGGAAGGCTGTCGAGCTCGGCCAACCAACGCAACTGCGCGCTGGAGAATTGCGCAGGTTTGCAACACTGTCCGGTTGCCAGTCCGCGACTTCCAGGGCCAACGCCACGGCGCGGCCGGGCCCCGGTACCACCCGGTCGAGCGCGGCGGGCAGGGGGTCGCGGCCTGATGCCCGCACCGCGCGCTCATGCTGTGCTGGCCACTGCCCGATGAACCGCTCGCCCACGACGCCCTCCGCGACTACGCAAGGCACTTGCTGATCTACACCGGCGAACCGAAAGGGGGTCTGTCCAGTTGTCGGCGACTTCTTCCGCGCCTTGGCCGACTCCTGGCCCCTTCTCGGTGGCAGCCCGCATCATGTCGCCTACGGCGGAATCCACTGCTCCGTCGAGGCATACCGTCGGATCGCGTCCTGATCAGAGCCGATCTTCGTACGGCATCGGCAGGCCCGGTGCACCCACGCGGTGATCTGGTGTCGACACCGCGCTCAGCCGGACGACTCCGACTGGCGAGCGAAGAAGCCCTGCATGAGGCTGGCGACGATCCGGTGCGAGCGCGAGCTCGCGGTGTTCAGGGCGGGGAGGATCTCCATGCCCGCGTGCACCATCGGCGACGGGTAGTCGCGTGCACGGGCAGGGCCGAGCGCCAGGGCTGTGGCGGTGTGCACCCGCACGAGCTTCCCGTACTCGCGTGGCGAGGCGGTGTTGACGATCAGGGTGGCGACGTGCGCTTCCAGTGTTCCCGTCTTCACCAGGCCCGCGATCCAGTCGGCGAGGCCGTCGCCGAAGGCCGTGCACTGCTCAGGTGTCCACTCCTCGACCGGGCGCAGGAAGAAGTCCTGGTCGACGCTCGGGGCGGTGGTGTCGTGGTCGTCCACTTAACGCTCCTGGGGTGGGGACGGCGGCGCGGCGAAGCGGCACGCGCCCTGTCCCCCGCCGGCGCGGGGAGCGAGTTCGCGCACGACGTTAGCAGAGGACCCGGCCGGAGGCGGCCGGGTCCGGCGCAGGTGGTCCGCGAGACGGAGCGGTTGCACCGGCATTCCTTGCGAGTGAGAATCGCGCTCGTACTGGTGTTCGACCAGTCGAGCAGCGGATGCCGGCTTCCCCTCGGCGTTGTCGTCGGGGGAGAGGTGTGCGGTGGGCTTCGACAGCCGGCCGGATGGGCCGTGGAGCGAGCCGGCGGGGGCGTTGTCCGGGCGGGTCGACGCCGTCGGGCACCGGTCGCCGGGTCCGCGGGGCCGGGACGGGTACGTGCGGGCGCAGGACCTGGCCGGGCGGCGGGTGACCCGCGAGGAGCCCGGCCTGGCCCGGGTGCCCTACGGCGAGCTGCACGTCCACTCCAACTTCAGCTTCCTCGACGGCGCGAGCCATCCCGAGGAGCTGGTGGAGGAGGCGTCCCGGCTGGGCCTGGATGTGGTCGCGCTGACCGACCACGACGGCATGTACGGCGTGGTCCGCTTCGCCGAGGCCGCCCGGGACCTCGGCGTGCACACCGCCTACGGCGCCGAGCTGGGCCTGGGCGGTGCCCCGCGCACCGGCGTGCCGGACCCGGCGGGTGAGCACCTGCTGGTGCTGGCCCGCGGGCCGGAGGGGTACCGACGGCTGTGCTCGGTGATCAGCGACGCGCACCTGCGCGGCGACGACAAGGGGTGCCGGTCTACGACCCGGAGCAGGTGGTCGACGAGCTGGCGGGGCACGTGCTGGTGTTGACCGGGTGCCGCAAGGGCGCGGTGCGCCGCGCCCTGGCCGAGCACGGCCCGGCCGCGGCCGCCGAGCGGCTGCACGCGCTGGTGGACCGGTACGGCCGCGACCACGTCGTGGTGGAACTGGTCGACCACGCGCAGCCAGGCGACTCGGTGCGCAACGACCTGTTGGCGGCGGTGGCCGCCGAGGTCGGGGTGGCGGTGGTGGCGACCAACGCGGTGCACTACGCCGAGCCGCGGGCCGGACGGGTCGCGGCGGCGTTGGCGTCGGTGCGGTCACGGCTGCCGCTGGAGGCGATGGCGGGCCGGCTGCCGCCGCACGGGCAGGCCGCCCTGCGCTCCGGGGAGCGGATGGCCGCGCGGTTCGCCCGCTACCCCGGTGCCGTGGCCCGCGCGGCCGTGCTGGGCATGGAGTGCGCGTTCGACCTGCGCGTGGTCGCGCCCCGGCTGCCGCCGTTCCCGGTGCCCGAGGGCCACAGCGAGGTGTCCTGGCTGCGCACGCTGACCCTCGCCGGCGCCCGCGAGCGGTACGGGCCGCCCGATGCCGACCCGCGTGCCCACGCGCAGCTGGAGCACGAGCTCGACGTCATCGAGCGCCTGGACTTCGCGGGCTACTTCCTGGTGGTGCACGACATCGTGGACTTCTGCCGCCGCAACGACATCCTGTGCCAGGGACGGGGGTCCGCGGCGAACTCGGCGGTCTGCTTCGCGCTCGGCGTGACCAACGTGGACCCCGTGCGCTGGGACCTGCTGTTCGAGCGGTTTCTCAGCGTCGGGCGGGACGGACCGCCCGACATCGACCTCGACATCGAGTCCGACCGGCGCGAGCAGGCCATCCAGTACGTCTACGGCAAGTACGGCCGCCGTCACGCCGCCCAGGTCGCCAACGTCGTCACCTACCGGGTCCGTTCGGCGATCCGCGATGCCGCGTACGCCCTCGGGCACCCGCCGGGCAGCCGGGACGCCTGGAGCAGGACCGCGGACTCGTGGGGCACCGTGCGCGACGCCGCCGCCGCGCCGCCGGCGGCCGGGCGCGACGGCGCGGCGGGACGTGTGCCGCCGGTGCCCGCCGACGTGCTCGCCCTCGCGGCCCGGATCGAGGGGTTCCCGCGGCACCTGGGCATCCACTCCGGCGGCATGGTGATCTGCGACCGGCCGGTGGCCGAGGTGGTCCCCGTCGAGCGCGCGCGCATGCCGGGCCGGACCGTCCTGCAGTGGGACAAGGACGACTGCGCCACCGCCGGGCTGGTCAAGTTCGACCTGCTCGGGCTCGGGATGCTCTCCGCGGTCCGCTACGCCCGCGACCTGATCGCCGCCCACCACGGCGTCCGGGTCGACCTCGCACGCCTCGACCTCGCCGACCCGGCCGTCTACGCGATGCTGTGCGACGCCGACACCGTCGGGGTGTTCCAGGTGGAGAGCCGGGCCCAGATGTCCACCCTGCCCCGACTGTTTTCCGACCACCCGTTGGGGTGTTCGTGACGTTCGCGGACCGGCTTGTCCTCAAGCCAGCGTGCCTCTTTACCGACTTGGTACGGGACGTGCGTGGTGTGCGGGCGTCCCCGGGATGGAGGCGTGTGTGGGACGTCGGCTATTGGTGGTCGGGCAGTTGCGGGTGCAGTCGGTCGACCGGTCGGTCGGGTGGAAGTCCTTCACGATCGTGGAGGCGGACGGTCGGGTGCACGAGGGTGCCGACCGGTTCTTGGCGCTCCACGACGGGTCGGGAACCCAGCGCACCTACGCGTATTGCCTGGTCGACCACCTGCGGTGGTGCGTGCGCGAAGGGCTTGCGCCGGGACGGGTGACGTTGCGGGATCTGGAGCGGTACATGGGCGCGGTCGGGGCGAAGATCCCAGGTCCGCTCGGTGTGCCGTGGCGGGTGGGCAAGCGTCCGTACGGGGACAGCGCGCTGTCGACGGCGGCGGCATGTCTGAAGGGCTTCTACCTGGAGCAGGCGAAGTCGGGAGTGAACCGGGCGCTGGCCGAGGAGCTGGACCGGTCGCGCCTGCCGACCCGCGCGGACCGGCGCCGCCGACTGCTCGGCCACGTGACAGGACGGGTCGCGGCCAACCCTCTCGCGCCGCAGCGGGTGCGACGACGCCACCCGAAGATGCTGCCGGAGGGCGCGAAGGAGAAGCTGCTGCCGGTCCTGACCTATGCGCGGGACCGGCTGGTGGTCCAGTGGCTTGCGGACGGCGGTCTACGGATCGGCGAGTTGTGCGGGCTGCACCTGGCTGACCTCCATCTGAGGTCGGACGCGGCGTGCGGGGAGTGTCGGTCGCCGCATGTGCACGTGTGCCGCCGGCACGACAACCCCAACGACGCGCTGGCCAAAGGTCGGGTGCCGTGGTCGGTCGAGGACGGCACGGTCATCGGAGGGTTGATCAAGCGGGTCAGTCCGGCGATGGTGCATGCCTACTTCGACTACATCGTCGGGGAACGGCGGACCGTCGCCGCCGGGCACGAACTGCTGCTGGTACAACTGGCCGGGCCGGGTATCGGGCAGGCGTGGGCTCCCGCGGCTGCGCGGGGGATGCTGCGACGTGCGGGCCGCAGGGCGGGATTGGGCCGGGTCCGGCCACACATGTTCCGGCACAGTTTCGCCACGGCGGTGCTGGAGGCCAGCGGCGGGAACCTGGTGGTGGCGCGCGAGGCGGGCGGGTGGGCATCAACGGCGATGGTGGACGAGATCTACGCCCATGTGGATCTGCACGATCTGGCGTTCGACGCGGCACTGCGCACGGTCTGGGGGCAGCGGTGACGACCACGTCGACGGTGCGACTGAACCTGCTGCGCAACCCCGGCGATCCTCAGAGGGATCGTCTTCCCGGTGACCGGTTGGAGCTGCTCACGGCGCTGATCGCCGCGCCGTCGTTCGACCCGCTCCTGCGTCCGCACCTCGTGCGGTTCCCACCCGACCACCCCACCTACCGGTGGATGTGCGTGGTCGCCGGATGCGAACGACCGAACGAACAGACCAGCAACTTCAACCACTGCTGGGAGCACGGCAGGCTCTGGCGGCAGGCACGGGCCGCCGGGACCGGCCGGGCCGAATTCCTGCTGACGGCGCAGCCGTTGACGGCGGCCGGATACGTGGGGCAGGTGCCGTGCCGGATCTGCCTGGTCCGCCCGGCCCGCAGCAACGGCCACCGCCTCTGCCACCGGCACTACAACCGGTGGAGGCACTGGTCCCCGAAGCACCCCGAGGTCACGCTGGAGCAGTGGCTGGTCGACCAGGCCGCGTTCGACGGCTACGGCGACTGCCAGGCCGCCGCGTGCCCGGATCTGGCCTGGTCGCCGTTGAGGTTGTGTCGCTGGCACGAGGGCGCCTACGGACGCGCCGGGCGGCCCGGCGGGATGGCAATCCCTGCGAGGTGGTTCCGGTACTTCGAGAGCTGCGGCAGGCCGGTCCCGATCTCCTGCGTGGACCGCGCGGCGTTCCGTGAGTGGTGCCGCCGGGCGCCGGTGGAGCCGGTGCCCGGACAGGCGAACCTGCTGGGGCTGCATCCACTGGTCGCGGCCGAAATCAGGTGGGGGCTGTTCCGCCACCAGGACGGTGCACGCTCGACGTGGCCGTTGGCGTGGGTGCAGGCGCTGGCCAACGCCTGCCTGCAGGCACAAGTGACGACGTTGGTCGACCTGGAGCTGGCGGACTGCGTCCCCTACGCGCGGACCGTGGCGCGGGAGATCCTCGACGAGTTGCGGCTGGTCTACTTCACCGTGGAGGACACCCGCGAGGCGGGTTTCATCGAAACCGACCACTTCGGAGTCCGGTTCCGTCGCAACACCAGTCATTTCAGCCTCACCGCGATCCCGCAGCGCTGGCTCCGGGATCTGTGCTGGGATGCGATGGCGGCCCTGCTCCGCTCGCCGAAATGCCCGCAGCGAGGCCCGTTCGACCGCATGCGCCGGGCCTGCGTCGAACTCGGCGCGTTCCTCGCCGGCGACGCGCCCGAGGGCGGGCACGACCCCACGCTGCTGCGGGCCGGGCACATGGACCGGTTCGTCGCCGACTACCGGCGCCGCGAACGCGACCGCCTACCCTCCCCGGCGCTGATCCGCAGCGACGGCACACCGGCCCTGGTCACCGCAGGCACCCGCGCCGATGTGCTCGACGCCCTGCGCCGGCTGCTGACCAACGCCTGGAATCAGGGCCGGTTGGAGCAGATCCGTCTGGACCGGGAGTTCGCCGTGGCCGTACCGGCGACCGGAGCGCGCGGGGGCAGGGTGCGGCGGCCGTTCCCCGACCACGTCGCCAAGGCGGTGGCTGACCCCGCCAACCTCGACCGCCTCGACGCGTTGGACACCGACGACCGAGGGCTGCGCGACGTCTGGGAGACCCTCGTCGCCACCGGCCGCCGCTGCGGAGAGGTGATCGGGCTGAAGTTGGAGTGCGTGGAGGTCCACCACGGACTGCCGCTGCTGTGGCACGACCAGACCAAGATCGGCCACTACGACGAGGCGATCCGCATTCCGCAATCGGTGCACGCCCGCTTGGAGGAACGCCGCCGCAAGACCCTCGCAGCGTTCGTCCAACGCCACGGTCGCCACCCAAGCGTCGACGAACGCGCCGGCCTGGCGCTGTTCCCCACCCCCATCCGCAATCCCTTCGGCACCAAGCCGTTGGACTACAGTTGGTTCTACCGAGCGTTCCGGATCTGGATGGACGGGCTGCATCTGGGCGGGTTCGTCGCCCACCAGGCACGTCATACCCTGGCCACCGCCCTGCTGCGCCACGGCGCGGGCCTGTCGCACATCCGCCGATACCTCGGCCACGTCTCCGAACGGATGACCGAACGGTACGCCAAGATCGCCTTGTCCGAGATCGAGGACGTGCTCCAGCATGTCTGGGTCACCGGCCCCGGCTCACCCATCCCCGGCCAAGCGCTGTCCACCGGGATCGAGCCGATGGACCGCGCCCGCGCCGAAGCTCTCGCCGTGGATCTCGCGAGACGCAGCACTCCGGCCGAGGGTGGATTCTGCACCTTTCAGCCCGTGGTCCAGGGTCACCGCTGCCCGTGGAATCTTGACTGCCACAACTGCGACAAGTTCGTGCTGTCCGGCGCGGACCTGCTCTACTGGCGGCGCAAACGCGAACAGTGGCGAGCTATCGCCGAACGCGCCCCCGACGACGCCACCGCGGACTACCTGCACCAGGTGTTCGCACCGACCGGTCGCGCGATCGATGGACTCGAGAAGGCCCTGGCCGCGCTCGGTCTGCTCGACGACGCCCTCTCCCTGGACATGCGCCGTCCGCAGGACTTCTTCAACCGGGTCTGGAGCACCTCCTTCCCTGCCGCCGACCTCGCCACTGACCACGACAACAGTCAGAAGGTTCCGGAATGACCGGCGCGACCCGTAACGGTGACCGTACCGCCGCCGCCGTGATGGCACGCCGCCAGCACGCTGGCCGCCTGCTCCGCGACGTCGAGGAGGCGCTGCGGAAGATCCGCAAGGACGGCTCCCGGGTCACCGTCCGCGCAGTCGCCACCCGGGCGGGCGTCTCCCGCACCTTCCTCTACGAGAACGCCGAAGCACGCCGGTTGGTCGAAGCCGCGATCGCGACGGCTGGCGCACGGCACAGAACGACGACCGAGACCCACGACCGGACAGCGGAATCGTCCTGGCGGGAACGGGCACTCAACGCCGAGGACGCCCTGACCGCCGCGCATCGTGAGATCACCCTGCAACGCCGGCGGATCGCCGAACTGCTGGGCCACATCCGCGACCTCGCCCCACATGACGCACAGGCGACCGTCGACCGACTCGTCACCGAGAACACCGCGCTCGCACAACAGGTCCGGCAACTCGACGACGGAAACCGACTACTCACCGAGCGGTTGGAAGCCGCACGCTCCAACAACCGCTTCCTCGACCGCCGGCTCGGCGACCTGGAGGCACGCCTGCTCCACCACGAGATCCCGGACATGCCCGGAATCGGCCTCCAACGGTCAGGTCGGACTGCTGATGTTGCGCGTGATGACGTCGGTGACGGCCGTTAAGGGCTGACACGAGGGGACGGGTCTTTCGGCGGCAGGATGGAAGTGCGACCAATACATCCGCCGAGCAGAAAGACCCGTCCACGCTTCACGGTAACGCCCCGCTATCGGTCGAAGGCAGCCACCGCCTGGTGCAACGCTGCCGCACCCACCCCATCGCCCATGTCGCGGCCGAGATGGGCATCTCCGGCAGTGCGCCTCGAAATGGGTCAACCGCTACCGCCGCTTCGACGAGGCCGGGCTGCCCGACCGTCCCAGTGCTCCGCGCAGGCAGCCCACCGCCGCACCGGCCGCGGTGGTAGTCCGGATCGAGCGGCCGCGGCGGGAGCGCCAATGGTCGGCCCGTCGCATCGCGCTGGAACTCGCCGCCGAGGGCACGGCGGTGTCGGTGCGTACCGTCGGCCGACACCTGGACCACTCGGGCTCAACGGCCGCCGGTTCCTCGACCCGACCGGGGAGAACAACCGTGTGCCCGCCGGATCGTCGCCCGGTGGCCCGGTCGCGCCCGGATCCACCAAATCGTCGGCGCGTGACCTGGCGCAGACGGTGCTCAACGTCGTCCATGGTTTCCACTGACCTATTCGATATGTTGAGCTGGTGACAGGCGGCAGTCTGAGCAGCGAGGTTGGACTGCTGTGCGCCGAGTACGAGGAACTCGGCCACCCCGGTGCCGTCTTCGTCGCACTCCGGCTGCGCGACCTGATGGCCGCCGGTCATCGGCTCGCCGAGATCGAGGCCGAGTTCCGCCGCCGTGATGCCCGGTTCTTCCTGCTCGGCCTGCCGTTGAGCCCTGACGAACAAGCCCACTACCAGCTGTTCCATCCCGACGAGGCGGTCGACGACACGAACCTGCGGTTCTCGCTGTGGATCGGGGTGAACGGGCGCGACGAGGCCGACGCGATGCTCGCGGAGGCGTCGCTGACCCGCGCGGAGAACGCGGCCAACCTCGCGGTCACCGGCCTGCTCGCCGCGCGCGACGAGCCGTCCGACGAGCCGACCGCCAATGAGCTGCTGAGCTGGCTGCTGCTGGACGCGCGCACCTGGACGGCCCGGCGCGACGCGATCCGCCGGCACCTCGACCTACTGCGCGACCCGTGGACCCGGGACCGGCTGGACGAGGCGGTCGAGGTCCTATCGAATCCGGATAGCCGGCGGGTGGTCCGCGCGGTCCGGGATCTCGTGGTCCGGGCGACCGAGGACGGGCAGGCGGCCGCCTTCGCGACCTGCGAGTTCCTCGTTCTGGAGGCGCTGGAGGCGTTCCTGTCCGCGCCCACCTGGGCCGCGGCGGCCGAGGTGCACCGCGCGTACCCGGACGAACTTGGTGGTGACCTGGCCGGCGATATCCTGGCCGGGATGAAGCGCGACGTCCGGTACACGGCCGCGCAACTGGCGGTCCTCGACGCGCACGGCCAAGTCCTCGAGGACGCCTGGGAGCACGGAATCGAGGCGGCGGCCACCGAGGCGCAGCGACGTTACCCGGTGAAACACGGCACCCCGGCCGCCGAGGATCACCTGCTGGCGGCGGTCAGCGCACCGGATCTGGAGACGTCCCGCGACATCCTGTTGGCCGCACCCACCGAGGTGTTCATGGCTGGGCGCGAGGCCGCGCTGGACCTGCTACGCCGGCGTGCGCCCGACGACGAGATCTGGAGGGTCGGGCTGGTCGCCGACGCCGCGGAACGCGGGGTCGAGGCGGCCTACGCGGACTGGGCCGAACTCGCGGAGACCACCGGCATTCCGCAGCTTACCGTGCTGGTCGGACGACATCGAGGCTATCTGCGGGACCGAGCCCTCGAACTGCTGCTGACCGCACAGGCCCAGGCTGGGAACCAGGCCGCCGAACGCGAGATCGCCCAGGAACTCGCCGAGCGTCGTACACCTGGGAGCCCGCCAGGCCGGCGGCCATACGACCTGGTGAACCTCGGGGTGGTCAGCTCGAAGCAGGGTGACCTGGACACCGCCCGAGCCGCGTTCCGGGAGGCGCATCAGCTTCTCACGGCGGTCGGCAGCCGCGCGCTGCGCGGCCTACTCCGGCTCCGGGCCGGCATCTTCGCCCATGACTACGACGATGACTTCCCGACCGCAGTGCACCACTTCCGGGGGGCGGTCGAGGACTTCCGCGCGACCGATGACATCGTCTCCATGGCCTACGCCCTCGAACAGCTGTCGTCGGTGTTCCGGGAACTGGAACGCGGCGACGCCCTGATGTACGCCACTGTCGCCGACCGATTGGTCCTCGAGATGGACGTGGACGCGCGAGGCGTCGCCGGCGATTACGACCACGTGGCGTTCGACGTAAACCGCGGGATGGTCGAGTCGCAGTTCCTGTTCGACGACTTCGCGGCCGCCGCCGACCGGGCGAACTGGATGCTCACCGATCCGGAGACCCAGATGGACGACGACGAGCGAATCGCCCTGCAGCGGATCCTTGTGGCTTGCGCAATCCGCGAACACCGCTGGGGTGCCGCCCGCAAGACGGTGACGTCGTGGAGGGCCGACGGCTTCGACGACTGGGCTGGCCTCGGGCACGCCGCCGTTGCCGCTGGCCGGGCCGCGGCCCGGTGGCCGGGCAAAACGGTGGCTCCCGCCCGGCACAAGGACCTGGCCGGGCTCGCCGAGACCCTACGCGGGCTCGGCGCGCCCGATGAGGACATCCACCGACTGCTCATCCCCACCACATGGAAAGCGCTCGGCGACGCCCTCATCGACACGCTCGCCGGCGCGAGACGCGGCGACCCGCTGATGGGGCGCCGGGTGTTTGGAGACTATGAGGCGGACGCCTGGAGAACGCGCTCCAACCGCATCGCGTCGATCCCGCTGACCGGCGGCCCGGGCCTGCCGGCTGGGGCGCCCTGGCGCGAAGTGATCGCGCACTACCACGAACGTGGCGTCTGGCAGCTGCCCGACCTGGCCGTGTTCGGGCCGGTTCTCGACCGCTGGTCGGCGCTGTCGCGGTTCGACGACATAGCCCGAATCAACCAGCCGGTTCCCGGAGCCAGCCTGGACGTCTACTTCTACCAGTCCGATCCGGAGGGCCACCTAGCGGGCCTGCACGGCTGCGTGTACGTCCCGGAGTCCGAAATGATCGTCTGCTCGTTGTCATACCTGGAGGACCTGTTCAACGCCGGTGAACTCACCTGGGATGCCGAGGAGGCGATCATCCAGAAGAGCCTCGCTGGCAGTGAGTGGGAGGCGGCCGCCACGGTCCTGACCACGAAGGCACGCGCCCGGCAACGGGCCCTGCTCGAATGGGTGATCGCCCACGAGATCGGGCACGCCCACCACGGCCACGCGGCGGGCGCCCGGACCGCACGGGAAGCGCTCGCCCTCGAGGAGGAGGCCGACGCGTTCTTCCTCGACGGCATCGCCGCCCAGGACAGCGCTGATGAGCTGTATCTCGCCATGTCGATCCAGCTTCGCAGCCTATACGCCTACGAGGTGCGGCGGCAGCGGAGACACACGCCGACGAATCAGGAGCGGCAGGATCTGTCCGTGCGGATCGACGGCTCCCCTGACGGGACCGGCCACCGCCCGCTGGTGTTTCGGGCGGTGAACCTGATCCGGTCGCTGCTGCGCCGCAGACCAGAACTCGGCTCGATCGACTACTACGATCGGTTCGCGGCCACCCTTGAAGGCCGCTGAGGAGGGCGCATGGCGTCGGAGGAGACCGTCTGCACGGTCGACGTGGAGCTCAACGGGCACCCGCACCAGGTCGTTGTGTCCGGCAACAACTCGCCGGTCTTCGGGTTCGACACCGGCGGCGGCACGCTGCCCGCGCCCGTCCCGCTGCGGTTGCGCTGCGAGGTCTGCAACGGTGCCGCGAAGCTGGCGTTCTCGCCACCGTCGGCGTCCTGGCGCCGGCCGTACCTGGTCCGCCGCGTAATCCACACGACCGATGAGTGAGGTGCTGCCGGTCGGGCATGACGACGAGGACAAGCGGGCCTTCGCCTGGCACCTGATGAAGACGTCCAACGACGTGGTCACCGGGTTCGCGAAGATCATGGCGACTACTGCGATGACCGCGATCGGGGTGCTGCTGTCGCTGGCCGGATTCCTGAAGGTGGGCACGAATTTCGCCGGTTGGAAGGCGGTGCTACTGGCGATCGCCTGCTTCGCCTTCTTGGCGGCTACCCTGCTGTTCTCCTGGGCGGTGCGAGGGCAGCGCCTCGCGATCAGCCCCGACGACTACGACGACGTAGTCGAGCAGTTCCTAAGGGCGGCGCGGCGCCGCCAGCAGGTGATCAACGTGGGCCTCGGGGTGGTCACCGTCGCGACGATCTGCGGACTGGTGGCTGTGCTGGCCGCCCTCACCGCAGCGCCGGGTCCGTGACCGGCACCGGCCCACCGGCCAGCAGGGAGGACACCCGCCAGAAACCGTGCTGCGCGGCCACTGCTACGGCGCCGTCGGCGACCCGCACCCACTCGCTGCTGCCGGACCACAGCGCGACCGGGCGTGGTGCACCTGGCGTGACGCCGCAGTCGCCGCAGCACGCGACAACGATCCGGTAACGCCAGGTACAACGGACTTGGTGCTGCGCGTGAGGCCACCCTCGCCGACTGCGAGCGGCTCTACAGCGCTGCCAGCGCGGCGGTCACACAACTGCACGGCTCGTTCGACCGCTGCGGTGTGACCGACTTCGACACGACAACACGCCGTGCGAGCGACATCTACTTGGCTGACATGTACGCGTCGCTACAGTCCACGTCGGAGGCACGCCCCTGCCGCCGGTGGTTGAAAAACGACTGCGCCCGGAGACGTTCTGGGACCTCGCGGTCGAGGTCGCGCTGATCCGGCCCGGCCCGATCCAGGGCGGCTCGGTACACCCCTACCTCCGACGCCGCCGGGGCGAGCCGTGGCGCCACGAGCACCCGCTGCTCGCCGACGCGCTGGACCGCACCCTGGGCGTGCCGCTGTTCCAGGAGCAGGTCATGCGCGTCGCCATCGACGTCGCCGGCTTCACCCCGGGCGAGGCCGACGAACTGCGCCGCGCGATGGGCTCCAAACGGGCCTCGGCGAAGATGGACCGCCTGCGCGAGCGCTTCTACGCCGGAGCGGCGCGCAACGGCGTCACCGGCGAACTCGCCGACCGGATCTTCGGCCAGGTCAAGGCGTTCAGCGGGTACGGCTTCCCGATGTCGCATTCCCTGGCCTTCGCGCACCTGGTGTTCACCAGCGCCTGGCTCAAGCTCTACTACCCCTCGGCGTTCTGCGCGGCGCTGCTGCGCGCGCAGCCGATGGGCTTCTACACCCCGCAGTCGCTGGTCGCCGACGCCCGCCGCCACGGGGTGCGGATCCTGCGCGCCGGCGTCAACACCGCCCTGGCCCACGCCACCCTGAACCCGCATCCCGACAGCCGCGGCGGGCAGGCGGTCCGGCTCGGGCTGGCCGCGATCCGCGACCTGGGCGACGCGGCCGCCGACCGCATCGTCACCGCCCGCCAGGCCGACGGCCCTTACCACGGCCTGGGCGAGCTGGCCCGGCGCGCGGACCTGTCCACCGCCCACCTGGAGGCCCTGGCGAGCGCGGGCGCGGTCGACGAGCTCACCGGGGACCGCCGGACCGGGCTGTGGCAGGCCGGCGCCGCCGCCCGCGAACGCACCCCCGGCACGCTGCCCGGCACCGCCGCGGCGGGCGCACCGGCGCTGCCCGGCATGTCGCAGTGGGAACTGGTCGCGGCCGACATCCGCTGGACCGGCATCACCCCCGACAGCCACCCGGTCGAGCTGCTGCGCGCCCACCTCGCCACGCTGGGCGCGGTCCCCGTCGACCGGCTGCGCCACCTCCCGCACGGCACCCGCGTGCTCGTCGCCGGGGCGGTCACCCACCGCCAACAGCCGCCCACCGCCGGCGGCGTGGTCTTCCTCAACCTGGAGGACGAGACCGGCATGCTCAACGTCACCGTCGGCCCCGGCCTGTGGCGTGCCAGCCGCCCCTACGCCCGCGACGCCGGCGCCCTGCTCGTGCGCGGCATGCTCGACACCGCGAGCGGACCGCTCGGCGTACTGGCCGACCAACTGCGTCTGCTCGATCCCCGCGCGGCGGGCACGACGGCGAGGAACTTCCGGTAGACGACCGGTGTCGACGCGGAGGGCACGACGACGGCCCCGACCCACCCGGTCGACAGGCCGTCGCGGCCGGGACAAGGGCCGCCGGCCGGTGCTCGGAGGCCGGGGCGCGTCACCGTCCGGCCGGCGACAGCGGCAGGAAGGTCGCCCGCAGCCTCACGCCCGGAGCTTTCCTGGCCGTCGGCGGGTCGCGGATCACCGTCCCGGCGCCGGCCCGTGCGCTCCGAGCGCCGTCGGTGGAGCTCGGACCGTTGTCGCGGCCGCCGTGGTGGTCGCGGTGTGCCCGCAAAGGGCCTCGGCGACGGCGGCGGCCGGCACCCGGCCGTGTTCCAGCACACCGGCCGGACTCGGCGTGCGCGGCCGGTGACGGGCCGGGACTGGGCTCGTCACCGGCCGCGCGATCACCAGGACGGAGCTGCATTCCACGACGGAGCTGCATTCCGATGTTCGGGGCCGGCCCGGGGATCAGACGTTGCGCAACGCCGGCACGACGCGGGCCCAGTCGGGTCGGGGCACGCGCTCGTCGAGGTGGGCGATGCCGACGTAGCAGGGTTCGATCATGTCCGGACCGGGCCAGGGCAGGTTGCCGTCGCGGTAGCGGGCGGCCACGTACCGGCCGGTGCTCTCGGGGTTGACGGGGGAGACGGCGTCCCCGGTGTGGATGCTCCGGTCGACCGCCCACCGGTCGACCTGGTCGGTGTCGACGCCCAGGACGGCGGCGACCTGGGCACGGGTGAGGAACGCCCGGACGTGGCCGGGAGGCATCCTTCCCTATCGGATGTGCGTGTTGATGCACGTCGAGAGGGAATTGCAACGTGGCGGAGTGGCGTGTGTTCCGGGTGTCGTGCCTGGTCGTCGGCCGGTTCGCGGAAGTTGCGCGGGCCGTGATCGCGGTATCGGGTGGTCGGCTGTGACCGTAGTTGTGCGGTGTGGGTCGCTGCGCGGGGGTGATGGTATGCCCGGTGGCCTGTCGATCCGGCGGGGCGGAACGGGGTGCGTGTGGTGACGGGCGAAGGCTCCGGAGACGACGGTGGTGTGCCGAGGGTGCGGCAGGACGCGACCGTGTCGGAGCTCGGGGTGGCGGTGCAGGCCGGCCGGGACGTGCGCGACGTGCGAATCGCGGTCCACCAGACGGGTCAGGTGCGGGTGACATGGCCGGTGCGAGTGGGGATTCCGCCCACACCGGCGCAGCACTACCAGCAGCGGCGGCAGGTCCAGGCGGTGCTGGTGGAAACGTTGACCGAGGGGCGCGCGGCCGTGCTGGTCGGCGCCCGGCAGCGGGCGGGCGTGGTGGTGTCGGGGTTGGGCGGGGTGGGCAAGACCCAGCTGGCCGCCCAGTACGCCTGGTCAGTGTGGTCCGACCCGGACCTGGACGTGGCGGTGTGGGTGTCGGCGTTGTCGCGGGACGCGGTGGTCACCGCCTATGCCGAGGCCGCCGCCCGGGTACTGGTCGAGCGGGACCCGGGTATCGGCGAGCGCCCGCCGGAGCGGGCGGCGGGGTTGTTCCGGGAGTGGCTGGCGGGCACGTCGCGGCGGTGGCTGGTGGTGCTCGACGACGTGCAGGACCCCGCCGCCCTGAAGGGACTGGACCCGCCCGCGGTGCCGTCCGGCCGGGTGGTGATTACCAGTCGGTTGCGGGACGCGGCGCTGACGCAGGGCGGTCACCGGGTGATCGAGCTGGACGTGTTCACCCCCGACCAGGCGGTGGCCTACCTCGCCGAGGCCCTGACCGGCACCACCGACGGCACCGACCGGGACCAGCTGGAGGGGTTGGCGGCGGAGTTGGGGTGGTTGCCGTTGGCGCTGGGCCAGGCCGCGGCCTACCTCACCGACCAACCCCTGCTCGGCGTCGCCGACTACCGGGCCATGCTGGCCGACCGGCGCCGCACCCTGGCCGAGCTCACCCCGCCCGAACACGCCCTGCCCGACCACCAGCTCACCGTCGCGGCGACCTGGTCGCTGTCCATCGAACACGCCGACCGGGCCGACGACACCAGGTCACCGACGACCTCCCGGTGGCGCGGCCTGCTCACCCGGGTACGCAGGACCACCGGCTCCCGGGGCGGTGGCCTGGTACGGCCGCTGCTGGAGATCGCCGCTCTGCTCGACCCCAACGGCACCCCACTCGCGGTGTTCACCGCCCGGCCCGTCCTGGACCACCTCACCACCCGAACCGGACGCGAGGTCACCGCCACCGACGTCCACCACGGACTAACCCGACTGCACCGATTCTCCCTGATCACCCTGACTCCCGACCGACCCGCACGCACAGTCGCCGTACACGCCCTGGTCCAACGCGCCGTCCGCGACACCCTCACCCCCGACCGGCTCCACACCCTCGCCCACACCACCGCCGACGCCCTGCACACCGTCTGGCCCGAGAACGACACCACCAACCCCGACCTCGAACAGGCCCTACGCTCCGGCACCGACACTCTCCATACCCACACCACCCCCATGCTGCTCACCCCCGCGTTGCACCTCGTGTTCGTCCGTGCTGGCAACTCCCTGGGCAAGACCGGTCAGGTTTACGCTGCGACCACCTACTGGCACGCCCTGCATTACCAAGCCTGCACCCACCTCGGCTCCGACCACTCCGACACCCTGGCCACCCGCCATAGCCTCGCCTTCTCGCGGGGTAGGGCCGGTGACCCGGCGGGCGCGATGGCCGCACTGGAGATGCTGCTGGCCGACAGGCTCCGCGTCCTGGGCCCCGACCACCCCGACACCCTGGCCACCCGCCATAGCCTCGCCTCCTGGCGGGGTAGGGCCGGTGACCCGGCGGGCGCGATGGCCGCACTGGAGACGGTGCTGGCCGACAGGCTCCGCGTCCTGGGCCCCGACCACCCCGACACCCTGGCCACCCGCCACAACCTCGCCTTCTCGCGGGGGAAGGCCGGTGACCCGGCGGGCGCGATGGCCGCACTGGAGATGCTGCTGGCCGACAGGCTCCGCGTCCTGGGCCCCGACCACCCTCACACGCTGACCGCCCGCCATAGCCTCGCCTCCTGGCGGGGTAGGGCCGGTGACCCGGCGGGCGCGATGGCCGCACTGGAGATGCTGCTGGCCGACAGGCTCCGCGTCCTGGGCCCCGACCACCCCGACACCCTGGCCACCCGCCATAGCCTCGCCTGCTGGCGGGGTAGGGCCGGTGACCCGGCGGGCGCGATGGCCGCACTGGAGACGGTGCTGGCCGACAGGCTCCGCGTCCTGGGCCCCGACCACCCCGACACCCTGGCCACCCGCCACAACCTCGCCCGCTGGCGGGGAAAGGCGGAGCAGCAGAGCCCCGGCATCGAGGTGTAACGCCTGTAGTTGTTGCCCCAAAGCGCCGCTGAACCCCATGCCCTCGGCCGCACAAGTGCCGATGGCATCGCTGCGCCTACCTGCCCGCCGTCAACTGGCGTGACGTCGACCAGCGAATTGGCAGGAAGGCTGTTGCGCCGAAGTCCGGCTCAACACGTTGACGTGAAAGGAAATCACTGAGGTTTTCTCAGCAAAAGTCAGCGCCAGGCGTTGTTGAGGACGAGTGCGGCTTTGGCGATGGCGCCGATGCGGCTGGGGCTGATGGTGACGTGCTGTAGAGCGTGCCAGCGCTGTTTGAGTTCCGCGGCGGCGCGTTCGCCGCGGATGCGGACGCCGCGCAGCAGCTTGTTGTGGGTGCGGTTGTCGACATGCAGTGGGCTGGGGATGTCCGGGTGCGGTCGGATCGAGGTGTGCACACCGGCGCCTGCTCCGGTGTAGCCGACATCGGCCAAGGCCGGCAGTCCGTCGCGGGCGGCCTTGTACAACGCTGGCAGTGCGCGGATCCGGGCGGCACGTAGGTCGTGGAACGAGCCCGGCTCCACATCGGACACCCACAGCGGGGTGCCGTCGGGCGCGGCGACGAACTGGATGTTGCCCGCGAAGCGGTGGCCCTTGCCGGAGTACCAGAGGTCGTTGCCGTTCTCGGTCACCCCGGCCACCCGGTCGCAGTCGACCAGGGTGCCGTCCAGCACGACGTAGGGCAGTCCTTCGTCGTGCTGGACGGTCGAGCACATCGTGTAGTTCAGGCGCCCGCTCGGCCAGCACGTCGATGCCCTCGTGCAGATAGCGATAGCCGGTGGCCTGCGAGATCCCGACGTCGACCGCCAGACGATGAACCCGCTCGCGGTCACGAAACCAACGCAGGACCAGCATCGCCTGACGGAACGGGCCCAACACCCGACTGCCGGACGGGGTGCCGATCGCCCGACGGTGGGCGGCGAGCAGGCGGGCCAGGAACTCGATCACAGGACGGGGGACGTCGAGCATGGCAGAATAGGTCACCATCGTGAGCCTCTGGTTGACGGAACATGGTCTCGGCAGATCTGTTCCTACCAGGGGCTCACGTCCTTCCGCAGGTCAGAGCCCACCTGCCACCAGATCGTGATCGACCCGCCAGCTATTTCGCTGAGAAAACCTCACTGTACCGGTCGAGTGGAATATCGACCGCCCGAACGGAGTATCGGCCGCCACGCTGTGCACACCTGTCAGCGCGGCTGGTCAACAAGCACGTTCGCTGGCTCGACGCTTCCGGAACCCGCCGGAATCGTCACGGCACCGGAGTCGCCTGGTGAGGTCGCGCAGCCGGGAGAACCACAGGTTGGGGGACCATAGCGCCCCAGTCGCCGATCCATCTAGTGCTGACGTTGTTCGCGGTGGTCCATCCGATCGGCCACTCCGACGCATCCTGATCGGTCATCTCACCAGGATTTGTGCGTGCCGTCGCCCCGGTCATGACCGCAACGCGCTCGAACCACCCTCCTTCCCAAGTGGCTCGCGCATAGAACCTGGCCGCGCTGAAGTCGGCACCACGGGTGAACGTCGCCTTGCCGAACGAAGCGGTGCCGATGAACGTCGTCCGGTCGAACCGGGCGTAGGAGGTGAACGTCGCTCCGTCGAACCGGGCGCCGTGGTCGGTGTCCCGGGAACGCGGCATCCAGCGGAACCGGGCGCTGCGGGTGAACGTTGCCCCGTCGAACGAGGCGTCGCCCGTAAACGTCGCCTTTTCGAAGTTGGCATCGCGGATAAACGTCGCCCGGTCGAACCGGGTGTCGCCGGTGAATCTCGTCCTGCCGAACGAGGCGTGGGCTGCGAACGTCGCCTTTTCGAAGTTGGCGTCGTCGGTGAACGTCGTCCCGACGAACCAGGCGTGGGCTGCGAACGTCGCCTGCTCGAACCATGCGTAGTCGGTGAACGTCGCCCCGCCGAACGTGGCGGCGCCGGTGAACGTCGCCTGCTCGAACCAGGTTTCGCCGGTGAACGTCGCCTTGTCGAAGAGGGCGACGCGGAGGTGGCATCCGGAGAAGTCGAGGTCGATGAGGACGGCGTCGGTGAGGTCGAGGTCGAGGCCGGGCCAGAACATGGGGACGGACGTTCGGAAGTTGTCGCCAGGGCGCAGGTGGCGGGTGAGGATGCGTTGCGCGGTGAGCCGGACCTCGCGCTCCTGGCGGCGGAGCTCGTCACCGGGCAGGGTGACGGGTGGAGTGAGGATGGTGCGGCGCAGGGCCGTGGTGGAGGTGATCCGGCGGGCCGGATTGCGGCGCAGTGATCCGCCGACACCGCCCAGCCGACGCGCGCCGGGTCTGTCCTGAGGAGGGGTGAAGGGTGCTCGCAGGTAGGCGCACAGCACGTCGACCACGACCTGGCGGTGGTCGGGGTTGTCCTGGGCGACGCGTTCCAGCGCGTACAGCGCCCCGTGGCGCACCGCGGCCTGGTCCGAGCCGAGCTGTTCGACGGCCTTGAGGTACAGCTCGGTCAGCCGGCGTTCGGCGGCGTCGTGCTCGGTGGCCTGTTGCCGCCGCCAGGCCAGCACCAGGGTCATGATCGCGCCGGTCCCGGCGCCGACCGCCAGGGCTGTGCGAATCAGCTCCAACCGGCCCGTCGAACTGCCCGTGTCCAGCACTCGGAGCAATAGCAGCACCGCGCCGGCGGTCACGGCCACCACCGGCACGACGATCACCAACACCGACCGCCACCACGACACCGCCGGTAGCCGCCGCGCATGGGGCCGACGCCTGATTCTGATCACGCCCCAGATTCCCGCTCCGCCCCCGCCGCCGTCCCGGACTCCCCGCATCGACACCCGGATGGCGGGTGTTCGCATGAGGTCCACCGCCAAGGTCGCGCCGATCTGGTCAGGCCAGGTGAGGCGCGAGGACTTCGGCGATTCGGACCGCCGTTACCCACCCGTCCTGGTCGGCGTCCACCGCGCGTCGATCATGGCGCACAACACGGCGTGATGAGGGTCGGATCCACACGATCGCGCTGCGTCGCGCCCTTCTGCTCCGGACTGAGCTGCGAATGGGCCTGGCACGGATCGACGCCGGCCGACCTCTCCCCACGAGGACAGCTCGTCCGTGGGCTGCGGCTCGACTACGTGACCTCGGAGTGGCGCATGCCCGTGGATCTCTCCGCAGGCTCAACACGCTGACTTGACAGGGAACGTATGTCCACCACACCCCGTCCGCCGCTCGGCACGAGCTGTCGTGACCAGCAGTAGCCGGGGCGGGGGCGGGCGGCGGTGCGGGTGGGTCCACTCGGCCGGGAGACCATGTCATCCGAGCAGGTCACGACTATGGCCCGGTTGGTGGGTGTCGGTGTCGGTGTCGGTGTCGTGCCGGGACGGGGTTGGGTGCTGCGTGCCTGGTCGTGCGGCGGGTCCGTCTGCTCTGGGGGCCCGTGCCCGCGCGTAGCGCAGCAGCGACCAGTACTCGAGATCGGCCTGGGTTCCCAACGGTGCGGGCCCGTCGTGGACGGCGAGCGCGGTGTGTCGCAGCGGGTCGAAGAAGCTGTAGCTGTAGAAGGGCGCGACGTGCCGCACCTGGTGTCCGCCCCGGCGGTACTGGCCGTGTTGGTGGAGGAGTGCCTGTACAAGTCCCCGCAGGCCCGCCCCAACGCCGTGAACCTGGTCAAGCGCCTGGAGCGCGCGGCCGAACGGGCTGCCTCACCTGGGTTGGCCGCGTTGCAGGAGGCCAACCGCGCCCAAGCCGTCCGCAAGGCCGCGTCGGTGCGAGCGGAGTCCGTGGCGCAGTCGGAGCAGCAGCGGCGCGCGGGGTTGTTCGAGGCGGCCACGCGCAGCTTCGCCAGGATCGCCGACGCGTTCAAAGACGCGTTGACCAGCAACGCCCCGGGAGCCGTCGTCCAGGCGGTGCGCGGTGGCGGCTGGGAGATCCACTTGGGACAGGCCGTGCTCACCCTGACCGGTCCCACGCGGACGGCGGAATCGGCGTGGGGCTCGTGGGACCGCCCTACCTTCGACGTGATCGCGCACGCCGAGATCGATCTGCTCGTCCCGGCCGACAGTCACGGCTACGAGGGACGAGAGCACTCGTTGTGGTTCTGCGACGCCGCCCCCACCGGCCAGGGCAGCTACCAGTGGTTCGAGACGGCGTTCATGGTCTCGCCCCTGATCAACCGCCCGGTGCGACAGGACCCGTTCGCCCTCGACCCCGGCACGGAGGCGGCCAAGGCCCTGTGGACCGGAGTGGCGGAGTGGCAACTCGCCTGGCCGTTCACACCGCTGACCGTGGACGACCTCGACGAGTTCATCGGCAGGTGGGCGGGATGGTTGGCCACAGCCTCCAACGGCAGGCTGAGCCACCCCAGCTTGATGCCCGAACGGCGCCCGGAGAACAGCTTCCGCCTCCGTTGACCACCGACTTCTGACATGCGCGGCCGCACGTACCGGCCAGCTGGCCGGCTGGTCGCACGGAACCCCGCCGTGCCGGCGCGCCGCAGCCGTGCGCCTCCGTCACAGCGTCCCGGCCGCCAGCCAGGACGTTGTGACGGAACTCGACCTCGACAGGCCGGAGCGCGATCCGCACCCGCGGCTGCTTGGCCGTCGACGCCACGAGCCCGTACCGGCAGGCGGGACAGGTCCTCGCCATCTCGGTCGGGGAGATCCTGGAGACCGACGACACGGCGCGCGGAGCGGAACCGTCCCTGGACCGGCTGAAACTGGACATGCTGATGGCGATCTACAACGAGCTGCGGCACGGGCACGACCAGGCGGCCGCACAGGCTGCCGCCGTGGTGGAACAGACGAAGGCGCTGCGGGAGTTGGCGGGCGAAGTGGACCGGCTGGCCAGGCATCTGGGCGACCGATGAGCACCGGAGTGATCGTGTCGGTCGAGCCTTACCCGGCCGCGTCGGTGCCGCGCCGGGAGCGGCGTCGTTAGCAGGGACGCGAACGTTCGCAACCTTATCCACGTGAACCCCGCGCCGCCGGGTTGCGCCGGTCGTGTTCGCGCCGGGCAGGTACGGCCTGATCAGCAGGCGTTGTCACGGCCCGCGCCCGCGGCGACGAATCCCCTTTCGGGTGGTTCTGCCGTGTCGTCGCGAAGCGGCACGTCCACGGGTACGCCCCGGCTGCGACCCTCGCCGCCATGACTACCGAGGTGCCGGTCGCCGCGCCGTGGGCGTCCGGGGTACCGGCGATCGACGACGCCGCCGCGTGGGTGGAGCAGCTGCGCGAGGAACGGGCCCGGATCACCGCGGCGATGCTGGAGGCGGAAGCGGAGTTCATCGGCCGGGTCGCCCAGGCCCACCGGGCCGGTGAGCTGGACTGGCGCGGGATGCTGGCCGCCTACGAGCAGGTGCGGGCGTGGTCGAAGGCCGAGGGGGTCACCGGGCACGGCAGGCGCTGGTTGGCCCAGATCCCCTACGACCGGCAGAACCTGACCAGGCTGGTCGAGACCCTGCCGGTCCGGGAGGACGGCACCTGGCGCGGCGACACCGGCTTCGACCGCCTGCACAACGGCAAATACCCCGGCCGCGGCGCCGAGGTGGCGTTCGTGCTGTTCGGCAACGGCGGGGCACCGGTGTTCATCGGCTACACCCACCAGTTCTTCCGCCGCCTGCAGACCCTCGACCGCGACGGGCTGACGTGGGAGTCCTGGCTGGCCCTGCCCTGCACCAGCCGCCGGGACTCCGTCGACCTCCGCCGCCAGCTCGTCGCCCGGTACGGCGAACCCAACATCGCCGCCCGACCGGCGACCGCCCCGGCCCCCACCACCTCGACCAACCCCGCATCGACCAACCCCGTGTCCTGGTGACCGCCGCCCACGGGCGACCCGTCTCACCGCCGCCGGGGCAGCAGCACGTCGACCAGGCGCTGCCCGAGACCGACACCGATCCCGGCCAGCAGCGCGGCCGCCATCGTCCGAACACCGCCGCCCACGGCCGACACCGGCGCCGCTGCCTCGGCCCCGACACCGGTGCCCGGCGGCACCGTGTCGGCCGCCTCGCCCGTCTCGGCGACGGTGCCGCCCGGCCGGGGGACACGCCGGGTCTGGTGTGCCGCGTCCTCCAGCCGCACGGCGACCGGCTGCCCGTCCCAGGCCACCACTTCCAGCTGGCCCATTCCGGCCAACTCGGCGAAGCGGTGGTCGCCCGAGGCGACGATGAACGCCCGGCAGCCGAGGGACGCGTGCACGCGGCGGGCGTGCGCGAGCAGCACCTCCTCCGCAGCGTCCGGCGCCGGTGTCACCCGCAGCGCGGACACGCCCAGTTCGGCCAGCACCGAGGCCGTCGGGTCGTCGGCCAGGTCCGCCCCGCCGTACCCGGCGACCGCGTGGTGCACCGGCCCGGCCGCGACCAGCAGCGCCTCCACACGGGTCTGGAGAACGCGCCGCCGCGGCCGCACCGCGCCGACACTATTCTCCAAGTCGATCAACAGGACACGGGGTTCGACAGCGCCTGAATCCATTCGGCGAGCCTGGCGCACACCGCCCCGGTCCGCACTTGAAGCACCCGGTGGGCTTCCTGCGCGCAGGGCTCGAACGCCCTGACCAACGCCGCGCTGTCCGTTCCGGGTGAACTCTTCGGGTTCCGGACCTGCTTTTCGGGTGTTCGGACCTACCGTTCGGACTGCGATGGGAACCGGCCGGGAGGATGCGCCGCGTGTTGGAGCCGAGTGTGCTTGTTGCCGGGTAGTGCGTCACCGGTGCCCGAGGGCGCTCGTTGAGCGTGCGTCGATGCCAGAGCCCGTGATGGCGGTGCCGTGATCGGTGTCTCCGCCTCCACCTGATGGTGGTTTCAAGGGCTGTCGACAGGTGGTGTGGACAGCACTGCGGGCACGGGGACCAGATAAGTCCACTCACCGTCCTCGGCGTCCGTGGCCGTCCAACCCTCCATCCAGACATCAACCCGATCACGCCTCACCGCTACCCGCGTACCAGGGCACGTGGCTGCGGCGGTGAAGGTAGCCTCGCCGAACCAGGCATCGCCAGCGAAGCTCACCCCGTCGAACCAGGCGGCGGCGAAGGTAGCCTCGCCGAACCAGGCATCGCCGGCGAAGCTCACCCCGTCGAACCAGGCGGCGGCGAAGGTGGCCCCGGTGAACCAGGCGGCGGCGGCGAAGGTGGCCTCGCCGAACCCGGCGTCGCCGGTGAAGGTGGCGTTGGTGAAGGTGGCGGTGCCGGTGAAGGCGGCCTCGTCGAACCAGGCGGCGCCGGTGAAGGTGGCTTCGCCGAACCTGGCGGCGGCGAAGCTCACCCCGCTGAACCGGGCGTCGCCGACGAAGGTGGCCTCGCCGAACCTGACGGCGGCGGCGAAGGTGGCCCCGGTGAACCAGGCGGCGGCGGCGAAGCTCACCCCGCCGAACCGGGCGTCGCCGGTGAAGGTGGCCCCGGTGAACCAGGCGGCGGCGGCGAAGCTCACCCCGCCGAACCGGGCGGCTCCGGCGAAGCTCACCCCGCCGAACCGGGCGGCTCCGGTGAAGGTGGCCTCGTCGAACCGGGCGTCGCCGGTGAAGGTGGCGTTGGTGAAGGTGGCGTCGCCGGTGAAGGTGGCCTCGCTGAACCAGGCGGCGGCGAAGGTGGCCTCGTCGAACCGGGCGTCGCCGGTGAAGGTGGCGTTGGTGAAGGTGGCGTCGCCGGTGAAGGTGGCCTCATCGAACCAGGCGGCGGCGAAGGTGGCCTCGTCGAACCGGGCGTCGCCGGTGAAGGTGGCGTTGGTGAAGGTGGCGTCGCCAGCGAAGCTCACCCCGCCGAACCGGGCGGCTCCGGTGAAGGTGGCCTCGTCGAACCGGGCGTCGCCGGTGAAGGTGGCGTTGGTGAAGGTGGCGGTGCTGTTGATGCGGCAGTGGGCGAAGTCGAAGTCGATGAGGGTGGCGTCGGTGAGGTCCAGGCCGATGTCCTGCCAGTAGGTGGGGGCGGGGTGGTCGGCGTCGGGTCCGGGGCGTAGGTGGTCGGCGAGGATGCGTTGGGCGGTCAGGCGCACCTCGCGTTCCTGGTGGCGGCCCAGCAGGCTGACGTGCGGGCCGGGTCGTGGTGTGCCGGTGGTCGGGCGTGGTGCGGCGAGGCGGTGGGCGCGGTGGCGTCGCGGCAGGCGGCGCACGCCGAGTGGTCGGGCGGTGGTGGGGGCGTCGGATGGTGGGGTGAAAGGGCTGCGGAGGTAGGCGCACAGGACCTTGGCCACTGGGGCTCGGTAGTCGGGGTTGTCCTGGGCGAGGTGTTCCAGCGCGTAGAGCGCGCCGTGGCGGACCGCGTGGTGCTCGGAGCCGAGTTGTTCCACGGCCTTGGCGTAGAGGTCGTTGGTGCGGCGGGTGCGGGCGTCGTCGCGGGCATCGTCGGCTACCCGCTCGGCGTGCTCCTGGACGCGGTCGCGCTGGGCCAGCTCCAGCTCCTGGGTGCGCTGGCGGCGGGCGGTCAGGTACAGCGCGTACAGCCCGCCCGCGGCGACCAGCACCGAGGCCGCGATCTTCACCGCCTCCAGCTGCGCGGTGGCCACCCTGTCCGGCGGCAGGCCGAGCCGGTCGGCCCACCGCCATAGCAATACCAACACCAGCACCGCGGCGACCAGCGCCGAGGCCGCGACCATCGCGGTGACCCACGGCGACAGCACCGGCCGCAGGACGGGTGGATCGAACCGTCGGGGTGGATCCTCACGGGCAGCGGAATTACTCATACCCCGATCATCGCCACCCACCCGCCCGGCGCTTCGCACCAGACTCCGCCCACTCCACCACCACTACCGGGACCGGCTTCCGCAACCCCGGATGCGGCGCGATCCGAAAACCAGACCCGAACAGCCCCACGCACGAACCAAGTGGACTTGGCCTTCGGGGCGCAGCTCAACGAGCACCTGTGCCGAAGATTCAAGCGACACGGGCAGTGACGACGCAACGGGTCGACCGATCGGGTGACGCCAGCGTGAATTCCTTCCGGCTGCGGTGTCCCGGTGGTTGCCCGCATCGTGCTCGACGGCGAACCCGGCCTCGCGGGCCACGACGGCCGAAGCCCCGACCTGGCGGCCCTTCTTCGTCCTCGGCCGCCGCGTGTCGCACCACCACAGCGTCTCGCCCGTGCTCGTCAACGGGCACCGCGGGAGCTGGTCGACCCGCCCTCGGTCCACGACCTGTTGCGCTAGGCCTGGCGCTGCCTGCGGCTGCGTACCAGGACCGCCGACACCGGTGAGAGCAGCGGGTGTGCTCTGGGTCGGCGGCGGGCAGCAGGCGGGTCCAGTTGAGGCATGCGGCGATCCGGCCTCGCTCGTAGGTGTCGGTGACAACACGGGGGCCAGGTAGGGCATCGGCGGTGTGGGCACAGTGCCGTCGACGTGGCGCGCGGCGGTGTAGGCGCCCTCGACGTGCAGATTCACCGCCGACGGCCACTCGGGCGGAGAGTGGGCCTCGTAGTGGCCGCGACCGTATTACAAGCCTGGTCACAGCCAGGCAGGCTCCACTTCGAGACCGCGTTCGCCGCCCTGGCTGGCGTCGCTCCGCTGCCGGCCTTATCGGGCGGCACCTGGCGGCACCGCCTCGACCGCGGCGGAGACTGCCGCCTCAGCGGGGCCCTCCACACCGTCGCCTTGATCCGGCTCGGACACGACCCACGCAGCCTCGCCTGCCTCGCCCGCCGCACCGTCCGACGCCACACCCGACGCGGGATCATCCGCATCTTCGAGCGCTACGTCGGCTGCGGACTCTTCCGACTCCTCACCGCCGCCCGGCCACGACCAAACACCATTTAGCAATCACAGAAGTGTCTCACCGGGTGGATTGTCGGGTTGGCATTCCGGGATGCAGCTCTACGTCGAAACGGTGGAGTCGGTATCTGGTCTCTTGTCACCCCTGTTACGTACAGCGGTAACCGCTTCCGCGACCGGAAAGGTAGTAGTCGGAGATCCATCCGAAATACTGTGCATAGCGCACGGCGGACCAGGTCGTGACACTGTTGACGGTCTCGCCGGCGCGGTAGCAGTTGAGGTCGACCCAGGCGGTCCAGGGCACTCGGACGATAAGGTCGCAGTTGCTGCCAGGGCCGGTCCGCATCGCAACCCCGGTGGGGAAGGCGGGATTCCGGTTGATCACTTGCGCGGTGCCTCTGTCCTTGTCGGGTGCACTTGGCCCGCAGGTAACCGCGGCAGCAGTAGGCGAAGCGCTGGCGGTTGAGGTGCCGGTGGCAACCAGCACGACGGCCGCGAGTGCGGCACAAAATTTGTATAGACGTGTAGGCACGAATCCCCCTTGTGGGCATAACAATATGCGCAGCGTAGCTTGGCGAGCCTAGGAGGAAGCTGTTCGAAGGTCAAGAGTCGATCGACCGGGTACGCTTGTCGGCGCCGTATTCGAAGTAATAAAGAATATTCCAAGCGGTAGCAAGAGGCTCTGATGCCTGCGCCGCGCAGTGCGGCTTCGTCCCGACTGTGTGGGAAGGGACGAATGCACCATGGGGGTCCCCGGTGTCAGGTGGAAGTACTAGGCTCTGATGGTCGACGGGACCCGGAACGGCAACGCCGGGTCGGCCCTCGGCGTCTGGTACACGCAGGACCACATCCTCGCCCGCGACGCATTCTGGGGACGGATCGACCCGTGACGGGGACACCGCTCGACGCCGTCGCGGAGGACGTGTACGCCGAGTTCGGAGCCCTCGTCCTCCAAGCGCACTTCAGCGCGCAGATTGCACTGGCGCTCGGCATACCCGGGCCGGACGAACTGATCCGCGCGGGACGCGGCGGGGTCACCTTCCGCAGCGGCGGAGTCGACCACGTCGCGCGCATGCGCGTCGAGGCCTGGTCATCACGTCCCGCAAGGCCATCGGGTGCCTGGGAAGAGCAGGCCGAGGGCGTGCTCGTCGTCGACAGCGCCGAGCTGCGCCTGGCCTCGGGCACGGCGTGGGCGAGTTCCACCTCGTTGCGTCTGCCCGCGCCGGATGCCTACTCGGTCCTGGTGGTGGTGTCGGGCCGGTCGAACGTCCCGTCGTATCCGCCCGAGCCGCCGCGTGGTGTGAAGCGGTGGCACGTACAGCTCTGGCCGGCCTGACCGTCCGGGGACCGTGTACGCGGTCCCCGGACGAGCCTTTACCGCCCTTCAATTCGTGCTGTCGGCCGAGGTCAGGCAAGGGAGTGAGGGCTCGGTGCTGGCGAGGCGGCCGTTGATGGACCTCGTGGGGTAAAGCATGCGGTCGGCGCCACCGAGGGCAACCGGCCCAGGCCGGGGGTGTCAGGCGGGTTCGACGGAGATCGGCTCGTCCGGGCAGCCTGCGGCTAG
Source organism: Saccharothrix syringae (assembly GCF_009498035.1). NCBI lineage: Bacteria > Bacillati > Actinomycetota > Actinomycetes > Pseudonocardiales > Pseudonocardiaceae > Saccharothrix > Saccharothrix syringae. The sequence continues at coordinate 6,171,818 of NZ_CP034550.1, read as the reverse complement.
TTCGGTGAGTACGTCGTGTTCGGCGGGGTCGACGGCGAGCGTCCACCGGATCTTCACCGTCACCCACGCAACGAGGTAGCGGCACACGGCGGGCCGGTGCGGCGGCAGCCAGGTGGTCGGGTCCTGGTCGGCCTTGGACCGATTGCTCCTGGCGGTCACCGCCACCAGGGCGACGGGCTCGTCGAGGTCGTTGGCGTAGGCCCGGCGTCGCTCGGGCGTCCAGTTCCACGCGCCGGAGTCCCAGGATTCCGCGAGGGGCACCATGTGGTCGATGTCGAGCGCGCGGGCCTCGGTGACGGTGACGTCGTCGTAGTAGGAGTACCAGGAGCCGCCGATCAGGGTGCAGCGGTCGACGACCTCGGGTGCCTGCACCGCCTCCTCCAGCAGTACCTCTGCGCGGGTGGAGCACCCGTCGCGGTCGGCGTCGATCCAATGCCGGAATAGGCCGCGGTCGTAGCCCTCGCGACGCTCGTCGGCCACCGGCAGGACCGCGACCGCCACCCGCAGCGGCACCTCCGCCCGCTGCCCGCTCTGCGCATGAGCCACGCCCGGTGCCACCAGCGCGACCAGTGCCGCGCACGCCGCTGCCGCTACCGCCGTCGCCCGCTTCCATGACCGCATCCCCCACCACACCCCGTCCACCGCCGAACACGAGCTGTCGGAACCAGCAGTACCGGGGCCAGCGGCGCGCGGCGGCATGGCGTGACCTGATCCACTCGACCGGGAGACCACGTCATCCGGGTAGGTCACGGCTGCCGACGAAGCTGGATCAGCTCCCACGACTACGGGCGGCGCCTGTTCGAGAAGGCATCGAAGAGCAAAGAGACGCTAGGCGTGCCGGCGATCTGGCCGAGGATGCACTGAAGCTGCTGGCCACCGCGTTGGAGCTCAAAGAGTTGGACGAGTTGCTGTTGGCGCGGGCGATGGAGCACGATTCGCCGATTATGTCGTAACTTTTACCCTGTCGCAGTTCCACCGCCTGTCTGGTGCCGAACGGCTGTGACAGGAAGGCGTTGCGCGTGCTGATGTACAAGACCTCCGTCGATGCTGGCTGGCTGGCGGTCGACGGTGCTGCGGTGCTCGATCGAGCTGGGATCGGCGAGGGGATGCCCTTCGTACTTGGGCCGGACGGCTCGTACGACGTGCACCTCAACCGGTTCGTTCGCGAGCTCGACAGCTGGGGTGCGAGATCGGAACACACCAGAGAGGCTTACGCCCGCGACCTGATGCTGTTCGGGCGATTCCTGCACCAGCACCGCGGCGGCCGATCAATCTGGCACGTCGACCAGGAGGACCTGCGCGCGTACAAGCGGGCACGGCGCCGAACGCCAGGGTTCGAGGTGTCGGCGTCGACCTGGAACCGGTTCATCGCCGCGTTGGACAAGTGGGTGGCGTGGGCGCTTCATGAGCGGCTGCTGGACCAACGCCCGTTCCGACTGTTGGAGAAGACGGTGTTCACGCCAACCGGTCCGATGATCGTGCTGCACAACGCCGAGCGCGAGGTCGACGAGGAGTCCACCGCCGTCCGGTTTCTGTCCTATGAGGACTACTTGCTCTGGCGTGATGTCGGGCTACGCGGTCAACTTCCCAGCGGCGCAGCGGATCCGCTGTGGAGAGGACGGCACGGGGAGCGTAACGCGGTCTTCGCCGATCTGCTGGTATGCACGGGAGTGCGGTTGCAGGAGGCGTCGAGTCTGCTGGTGACCGAGCTGCCGCTGATCACGCCGCGCAGGCTCACCGGCGACCTGCACTTGCCGGCGACGATCACGAAGCGTCGGCGCGCCCGCACTGTGTACGTGTCGCGCCGGGTGCTGCGCGGCCTGCACCAGTACGTGGAGATCGAGCGCGGCGAGCTGGTCGAACGACACCGCGCGGCGGGAACGTACGCGGGTGCCGCGCTGCCCCTGGGCGTGTGCAGTGCTGGGCGGTCGACGCTGACCTTGGCCGACGACGGCAGGGCGCGGCCGTACGGGCAGTTGGAGATCAAGCAGCGGCGTGAGCTGCGCTGGCTCGGTGATGAGACGGGGCCTGGCGGGCCGTTGTGGTTGTGGCTGGGTGAGAACGGGATGCCGCTAGGCTGGTCGACGTGGCAGGCGGTGTTCCGGCGCGCGAACGAGCGGTGCGCGAGGTTCGGCTTGGACTTCGATGTCCACCCGCACACGCTGCGCCACACGTTCGCGGTGCACATGCTGGGCTTGTTGTTGCGTGAGACAGTCCGCCGGTTGCGCATGGAGCCGGGCGAGACGCTGCTGAGCCAGCGGGTCAAGCGGCTGCTGGTCGGCGACCCGATGCGGCGCCTGCAGCTGCTGCTGGGGCACCGCAACCGGGACACCGTCTTCGTCTACCTGGACGTGCTCGACGAGGCGCAGGAGATCGTGCTGTCCGCGCTGCGCGAGTGGGACGAGCAGGCCGAGGCCCTGACACGGGTCCAGATCACCGATGACGTGGTCTCATGACCGACGCGACCAACAACGCGGCCGTCGGTGGTCCGCGGCGCCGGGGTCGGTGGGCGGCGTTCCCCGATGCCGACCAGGTGCCCGCCGAGCCGGCCATGCTGCCGACGATCAGTCCCGTGGTGCTGCGCCTGCACCTCGACGGCGCGGACCGCGTGATCGACTTGTCCGAGCTGCCGTGCCCGCAGCTGGCCCGCCGGTTCGCCGACCTCGTCCACGTCAACGCGGCCGACAAGCCGAACATGGCGTGGCACACCGTCACCCAGGCCATGATGTCGATCCGAAAGTTCCTGCGCTTCGTCGACGCCGCCGAGCCCGACAACGCGGCGACGTTCGACATCGGCGACCTCGAACCAGATCACCTGGACGGCTTCGAGCAGGCGCTGATTCGCACGTACGGCGCGGGTCACCGGAATCCGAGTGTTGTGGTCGCCACCATCGTGCGGCTGCTGCGCCTCGAGTTCGACCGGCGCCCGGAGTCCTTCGATCCCGAGTTCGGCGAGCGATTGCGCTTCGCCGCACGCGAACATCACCCGCGCAGCAAACGGCCCCTGGACGCCTACCCACCCCCTGTGTTCGAGGCAATCAAGAACGCCGCGCTGGCCGATGTGCGGGCGATCCAGCGCCGCATCCAGGCCGGGGAGGCTCTTGCCGCGGCCGGGCAGGACCCGGAGATCGCAGGCTGGGACCGGGTGGAGAACGCGCTATGGCACATCGACCGGCACGGCCCGCTGACCATGGCGTTCCTGCGGCCGCTGATCGGCAAGCGCCTCGGCAACGGCCGTACCCTCAACGCCCAACTGTACCTGACCCGCGCCGACGTGTGCGTCCTGCTCGTGGCCTTGATCTGCCTGACCGGCATGGAACCGGAGTGCGCCAAGCGGCTGCGCTCGGACTGCTTGAGCAGTCCAGCGCGCGGATTCGTCACGATCAACTACCTCAAGCGCCGAGCAGGCTCGGCACGGGCCAAGAGCGTGCGGATCAGCGACGGCGGCACCCTGCACCACCCCGGCGCGCTCGTCAGGCTGGCGCAGCGGCTGACCGCGCGGGCCCGCGCCCACAGCGGCAGCACCGACCTGTGGGTCGACCACGGTGATCTGGGCCTGCGTGAAACGTTCCCGCCCGGCTGGCAAAGCCCGTGGCAGCACCTGCACGACTGGCAGGTCCGGCACGGCATCACCGACCTCACCGACTCCGATGGAAAGCCGGTGCGGCTGGATCTGCGGCGGCTGCGCAAGTCGTACAAGTCCCAGCAGTACCTCAAGGCCGCCGGTGTGCTGTCCGACTTCGCCAGCGGCCACACCACCGAGGTCGCCGCCCGCCACTACGCCGACATCCCCGCCCACGACGAGCTGCACGACCAGGCCGTCGAGGACGGCCTGGTCGACGCGCTCGGCGTGACACTGCCGCCACCCGTCGTGCTCGACGACGACGGCGCCCGGCTCGACGACAGCCAGGAGACGTTGACCGCGCAGGAGGTCGACGCCGCGCTCACGCGGCAACGCGACGTGTTCCTGGCCTCGTGCCGCGACTTCAACGACTCGCCGTTCGGCGTGCGGGGCAAGCCGTGCCCGGTGTCGCTGTGGGGATGCTTCGAGTGCACCAACGCGGTGTTCACCACCCGGCATCTGCCGCAGGTGCTCACGTTCCTCGACTTCCTCGAACGACAGCGCGAGGAGTACTCGGGTCCGGAATGGACCATCCGGTTCGGCCTCGCGTGGAACCGGATCGTGCACGGCATCCGCGCGAAGTTTCGCGACGAACAGGTCGCCACCGCCCAAGCAGTCGCCGAGGCCGGAGGCGCTCGCCTTCTGCTGCCGCCCGAGTTCTGGAGCCGCGCGTGACCCGCCCACTCGCCGTCGAGGCCACCTCGACCCCCGCCGACGTGGACGCCGACCCGTGGGTCCTACCCGAGGCGCTGACAACCCCGGAAGCCGGACGGGGACCGCGATTCAGCGAGGACATCTGGGATCTGCGGCCGTTCGCGCCGCGCAGCAACGGCTCGTTGCGCATCGACTTCGCCTGCTTCCCCGACGATGTCGCGGCGTTCACCGCCAAGGAGTTCCTGTACTCGCGGCTACGGCACGCCGTGCCGACCTCGTACGGCAAGCGGCCTGCGCGGCTGATGAAGCTGACCAACGCCTACAAGGACGTCAACATCCTCAGCCTGCTGTACGCCGAGTTGCGCGCGCAGGGCGTCACCCGGCTGGCCCACGCGCGGCAGCGGCACCTCGACGCCGTGGTTCGAGCCTGGCGCACGCGGTGCACTGCGAACACGATCGCGGTCCGGATCGGAGTGATCCAGCACGTCGAGGCGCACGGCAGGTACCTGAGTCGGGACCGGCTCACCATCGTGCCGTGGCGCGGTCGCCCGGCCACACAGGTCGCCGGGCGCCTGGTCGACGAGGAGAACACCACGCCCCGCATCCCGGAACCGATCCTCGCTCCGCTGCTGCGCGCCGCGCTGTTCTACGTCCAGACCGCCAGCACCGACCTGCTGGCCGCACAATGTGAACTCGCCGAACTCGAAGCGGCACGGGCCGGGATCCGCTGCAACCGCGGCGAGGTGGTCGAGAAAGTCGGGGCGTTCCTGGAACGCCGCCGCGCCGCAGGCCGGGGAGTTCCTGCCTTGCCGCTGTACTGCCTGCCACAGCGACCCAACGCCGCGGTGATCGACGGCGTCGTCCAAGCGCCCAACGCCAGCCTGGTCGCGCTGATGAGCGGAACCAACAGCTACCAGCACGCACCGATGCGGCTGATGGAGCAGTACGGCGCGGAGCTCGGCTACGAGGACGGCGGGCTCGACACGGCGATCTCCGAGTGGCCAGGCACCGGCCGGCTGTGGCGGCCCCGGCTCAACCACCGCAGCCTCCACGACGAGGTTCACCACCTGCGCACCGCCTGCTGGATCGTCATCGCGTACCTGTCCGGCATGCGCCATATGGAGGTGATGGAGCTGCGCCGCGACTGCGCCTTCACCGCGCCCACCCTCGACGGCCGCACGCGGCACAAGCTGCGCGGCCGGGTGTTCAAGGGCCGCCAGCTCTCCGGTGACGAGGCCGAGTGGGTGGTGCTCGACGTCGTCCACGACGCCGTGAACCTGTTGCTGCACATCAACGACGACCCGACGCACCTGTTCGGCTATCGCCTCTGGCCGACCTCGCCACCCCGGCTGGCCCGCAAGATCACCAACCGGATCATGGCATTCCACAACCACGTCAACGACCTGTTCGGCACACCACAGAACCCGTTCATCCCCGCCGACGGCGACGCACCGTGGACCTTCACGACCCGGCAGTTCCGCCGCACCCTCGCCTGGCACATCGCCCACCAGCCGTACGGCGTAGTCGCGGGAGCCCGGCAGTACCACCACGCCAAGCTCTCGATGTTCGAGGGCTACGCAGGCACCTCAGCGTCCGGCTTCGCCTCCGAGGTGGCGGCCGAGGAAGCCGTCGCCGCGCTCGACTACGTCGAAGACCTCTACCGCGACTGGAACGGCGGCGCCCGCACCAGCGGAGCCGCGGCCCAGCGCATCGACGCCGAGTTCGAGCGCATCCGCCGGGAACTCGGCGACCTGCCCGGCACCGTCGCCGATGAGCCCCGGCTGCGCACGATGCTCGTGCACCTGACCAAGACGCTGCATCCCGGCGTGCTCAACGACTGCTTCTTCAACGCCGCCACCGCGATGTGCGTCAAGCGCGCCACCATCATCGGAAGACCAGTGCCCCAGCACAACATGTGCCTGCGCTGCTCCAACGCGCGCCGCTCCACCACCGTGCACCTGCCGCGCCTGACCCTCGCTCGCGGCCAAGCCGCCGAACTCGTGGCCGCGGCGGCGGACGCCGGACCGGTCCCGCAGTTCCAGCAGCAAGCCCTGGACAGCCACCTCACCGAACTCGACCACCTCATCGCCGAACTCGACTCTCCAGAGGCACGCCCGTGACCCGCTCGACCACCCAGACGCGCCTCGAACAAAGCGCTCAATCGGCTGCTCACCGGCCAACCGGCCACAAGCGACGGCGACCTGACGATCTCCAGCCTATGCCGCGAAGCAGGCGTCGGCAGGGACTCCTACTACCGGTCACCTCAGCAGTTCAAGGACACCGTCGTCGCCGCCTTCGCGAACCGCGAGGCCCAGCAACCAGAGCTGGTCGCGCTACGCCAGGAGGTCTACGCGCTCAAAAACGCGCGGAAGCAAGCCGACCGCGACCATGCACGAACAGTGCGCGAACTGGAGGCGACGATCCGGCTCTATGCTAACCAAATCCAGATTCTCACCCTCCGCAATATCGAGCTGCAGGATCTCAACCAGCGCTGAACAGCCCCCGACAACACAACGATTGCCCTGTTCAAGAGCGATCAATGATGTTCGCATTGAGTGAGCGATCAGGATACGGGGCGGCGGAGGCGTCAGCAACTCCGTGCTAGCGCCGTCGGTTACGAACCGGCAGACTGTATCGAAACGGTTGCGCCGCGGACCGGACACGCTCCAACAGCCTGCTGGGCGTGAGTTGCCTATCCGTGCTCAGATAGTGCAGGTAGGACATTGAGTGGTTGTCGAGGATCTCCTCACGCTTGCGCCGGCTATCTCGCGCGGAACGCCAGACGCCGAGTGCGAAAGCGCCCATGCCAATGCCCGCGCTAGCAGCAGGCGGCGGCTGGAAGGCGAGCATGGCGAGCGCAGTACTGGCAACAGAGGGGGCCGCAGCCTGAACATTCACTGCTCCCAGCGTGGTGTTCACCCAACCATGATGGCGCATAGCGCGCTCAAGCTGCTTCAGTTGGGGGTGGATCCGTGTGTCGTAGCGTGACTGCAGATGGTCGATGAGAACCTGTCGGTCTTTGATGTCTTCGAGTTCGATCGCTTCCTTCACCATTTCAGCGACCGCTTCCCGGAACCGGACACGTTGATCTGCATACTTCTCGCGGAACCTGATAATCTCGCGAGATGGTACGTCTTCGATTCCCCGTGGCAGCACGGTGGTAATCGCGATATTCACCAGAAATATTCTATGTTCATCGGGGGAGAGCGGCGGATTTGACGCCGGGGACACCATGCCGGCGACAAGCCGTTTGGCGTCGATGGTGCTGGCGGCCTGCTCGAACTCATTGTCGGCCACCAGATGGCTTCCTCGTTCTCGTGCGAGTTGTCGCCCTAAAACCAACAGGTATGCATGTGCAAGGGTTGGCTGCATATGAATTCTACCCCCGCGTACGCTGCCCATGCCGTTGTCAACTAGGCGCTCGACCAAGGAATTCGGCATTTTCCAGGTCGCCACACCGTCAGCCATCTCGTACTGATCGGCATCTTCCCACTGACCCTCTTGGTTGACATCGGCCAGAACGGAGTCGAACTCGCGGGCTGCCACCTCAAGCTGTTGAGGATTGGGCTTTATGTGACCGATAAATTCGGCAGCGGCTAGCTCAATCTCGGCTCGGGACAGGTGTGGCAGTGTGCTAGCGGCATCCTCGGCGGAGAAGCGATCGAGGCGATCCCAGTGCAAGGCCGCGTTCTTCAACCAGGCCGCATTTCGGAAGTGAACGTGCGGGTAATACAAGCCGAAACCGCTGACCACTTGCGTCTCCTTGCCGTCACGGATGAACGTCCGCATTATCCCACAAGGTTATCATCCTGTGGATACGGCGGCAGACGACAAGGGAGGTACCGACTGCAAAATCGGCTTCTGAATGGCCTGTAGGGGCGGGCGCGTCGGCAGGGATGGTGCAGGTGTCACGGACGGGCGCGGGTCACATGGGTTCCTGGCACCTGCACCACGACTGGCTGAGCTGACGCCGAACTCGTCACCGCGGCAATCGTCACCTGCGACACGATCGCCCCTGCGACAGCTAGATCGTTGACATAACGGTCGCGTTGTTGTTCCGGTGGGCACCTCGCGGCGTGGTCCGTGCGTCTCCCACAGGTCGCGAACCCATGTCGACAACACGTTGTGCAGGTCGTCGCGCACCTCGGCCGCACCGAGGGGGAACGGCAGTCCGGTCTCGGTCGAGCGCGAGCCGACTTGCTGCCCCGTGCTTGTCTGTCGGGCGGTCGTCGCGTTCGAGTCGTCGATCAACTGGAGTCTTCATGCGGCTCGACCGTGTGATGCCCACCAAAGGGCTCTGCGACGGCTGGCGCGTCAAGGCTGCCACGGGACGGCGCGTCGCTGGCCAGTACCGGTACGGCTACCGGGGTGAGGGCAAGGGGCGCGCCCACGATAGTGCGGTGGCCCTTCGAAAGGTGGAATCCGGTGGCGGTCCTTCTCTCAGGCAAGACGATTTCCGACGAGGTGGTGGTGATGGTCGCCTCGGACAAGGGCATGAGCTACTGGAAGACCTACACCGTGGTGATCGAGTTCTCCGCGGAGGGGTACCGCTGGCGACGGGAAGGTGACGGCCTGCCCGAACTGGTCGAGTAACCATCGGTCGGCTTGCTCCTGATCCGCAGTGTCACCGCCAGCGCTGCGCCAGCTCTCGCTCCACCCGCCGCTCCTCCACCATCCGGGCCACGTCGAGCACCCCGCCCGTCTGCGTCGCGCCGGAGGCCAGGGCCTCGATTGCCTTCACGGGGATGACGTACCGGGTGCGCACGCGCACCGCGGGGAAGGCGTCCTCTCGGATCGCCCGGTACAGGGTGGAGGGGGCGACGCGGAGGATGCGCGCGGCTTCGGAGACGGTGTGGAACAGCGGCTTGTCGGTCATGCGGGTGGGGTGCGTGCACGGTAGATCGTGAAAACGGTTCACGACGTCGTCCACCCGATCGTGTGGCGATGCGGGACATGTGGGCCGGATGACGACCCGAACGGCCGGTTTCCGGCGTCCGTGCCGCGCGCCAGGCTCGACCGATGGGCACACCGACGGACGCGGCGGACGAGGCCGACGACTACCTGCACAAGGCGTTGGACGCGAGGCACCGTGCCATGGAGGCGACCGGCGCTGAGCGTGCCGAGCTGCTGGCGCAGGCGACGCTGGACATCGGGATCGCGACCTTCTTCGAGCTGCGCCGGGCGAACCTGGACACCGAGGCGCACACGGAGGCGTTGACGAAGCACTCCCATTGGATGGCGGAGCACCATGGCGCGCTGACCGGCCATGCGGGCGCGCTGCGAGCGCAGGAGCAGGCGCTGGACCGCCACGCCAATGCGCTTCACGACTTCGAGCGGGCAAGTCGACGGGAGTACTGAGCTATCCCGGCATGCTGTGGTGCCGACCGGGTAGGCCCGGTCGCCGGCGTTTCGTCGTCAGGGGGTGGCGTCGGCACCTTCGCGGGCGGCGAGAAGATCCAGCTGCCCTGCTGTGTGCCGGGCGATGTGGGTCTGTTCGCGCAGGCTTCGGGCGATCGAGTTCAGCGTGACGATGAACCAGATCAGGAAGACCAAACTGGCCAGTGGGGCTGCCAGCCACAGTAAGGCAAGCAGTAGGACGCCGAGGCCGTCGGCGTGCTCGTTCGTCAGCAGCGCCGTGATCGCCACCAGCACGAGGAAGCCCGCGACGGCGAGCCCGTAGTACAGCGTCCTCACGTTTGCTCCTTGCGAGGTGGGGTGTCGATCTCGGCGGGCATGGCTCCTCCTCGGGGGTCGCCTGTACCTCGTGTCGTCCTCGACGTGCGTTACACCGTCGGTCGGCAGGTCCAGGTGGCAATGGACCGCCACGGCGGCGTGTTCGAGGAGTCGGCAGGTCGCCTTGCGGAGAGGGATCGAGCATCGCGTCATCCGGACGATGCGCCACCGGTTGAAACCGGGCCGGGGCGTCGGAGCCCTCGTTCTTCGCCAGGATGGGGCCATGCGACTTCTCGTCCTCGGCGGCACGCATTTCCTCGGCCGCGCGGTGGTCTCGGCGGCCCTCGAACGTCGGTGGGACGTGACGGTCTTCCGGCGCGGCATTTCGGGCGTCGACCCCGCCGACGTCCTCAGCCTGCGAGGCGACTACAGCGACCCGCGCGACGTGGCCCGACTCGCCGATCACGGGCCGTGGGACGCGGTGGTGGACACGCTGGCGTACGTGCCGCGCGAGACCTCGACCGTAGCCCGGGTGCTGAGGAACCACGTCCAGCGCTACGTCGTCGTCTCGTCCGTGTCGGCCTACCGGGGGTGGCCGCTCGAACCGCTCACCGAAGCCTCTCCGGTGCTGGACTGTCCGCCCGACGCAGGTCCCGGCTACGGCCACGACGGCGACCCGGGCCCGTCGACCTACGGGTTCGGCAAGGCAGGGTCCTCGCGCCCGGCGCACCCGACCGGAAGATTCAGCCGGTCGACGTGCGGGACGTGGCGGAGTTCGCGCTGCGCTGCGCCGCGGGGGTCACGGGGGTGTTCGACGTGACCGGGCCGGGCACCGAGACCTTCGGTGACTTCCTGGGCGCGTGTGCCGGTCTGGTCGCCCCGACGGGTACCGAGCTGGTGTGGGTGGCGGAGGAGTTCCTGGTGTCGCGGGGCGTGCGTCAGTGGACCGAGCTGCCGTTGTGGCGCACCTATGCCGGGGCCTGGGACGTGGACTCCTCGCGGGCGAGGGCGGCCGGGTTGACCACCCGCCCGCTCGCCGAGACCGTGCGGGACACGTGGGAGTGGCTGACCGGCGACCGGCCGGACTTCGACCACGAGCGCGCCGCGGAACTGGGCATCGAGCCCCGGCGCGAGGCGGAGATCCTGGCCGCGTGGGACGACTGCCTGGCTGGCCGCCGGGGGTGATGGCCAGCTGGGCGGCGGCGCGCAGGGGACAGCGAGGTGAAATCCTCGATCCGCTCGCCGAGTCGCCCGGCCTCCACCGCCGCCCGGAAGCGTGTGCCGCCCAGCATGTGGCCCAGGTTGGTCAGCCGCCTGTTCAGCGCCTCGGTGCGGCGTTCGGGGGCGCCGGCGCGAACACCTCGGCCAGCGCGTCCTCCGTCCCGGCCAGGTCACCTCGCATCGTGTGCGCCGCCGCGGGGTCGACACGGGGGCCGAGTTCTCCGGCGCTCCACCGCGCCGCCTCGGGGGTGCGCGCGAACAGCTCCAGCGCCGTCGTCGCCTCGGCCTCGGCGCGCTCGCCGTCGCCGAGGGAGACGAACGCTGCCCCGGCGCACAGCGCACGGCGGGAACGGTCGAAACCCAGTTCCCCGCCGGTCTCGTCCGGCAACGGGTCGTGCCCGGCCGAGGCCAGCGCCCGGGAACCGCCTGCGGCCCACGACCGACGCCACCGCTGCACCGATCGCACGCTGACCCGCAGCTCCTTGGCGATCACCGTGTTGGTCTCACCTGCGGCGAACCGCTCGGCCGCCTGCAGGCGCAGCCGTTCCCGGAACTCCCGCTGTTCGTCGGTCAGCCCGCCACCCTGCGCATACCGCATCCCACCGGCATACCGCAACGATCAAGACCTGTCAGCACTCAACGACAAGACGAATTGAAGATCAGTAAGTCACTAGTATTGGGCCTAGGGACGAGCCCCGAGGGGTCGACCGCGCTGCGCACCGCCGCCGCGGACGAGTCCGCCGACCCGGTCGCGCGCTACCGAGCCGCCGCGCTGCTGGCCCGGGTCGACCCGGCGTCGGTCGACGTGCTGCGGCCCTCCGATGAGAGCAACGGCCTCCACTACTGGCAGCGGGCCGTGACAGCGCTCGCCCGGTCCGGTGCGGACGTGGTACCTCACCTGCGTGCGTTGCTGACCGCCGAGGACACCCACCGCACCCTGCGGCGGTACACGGCCGTCCTGCTGGCCCAGCTGTGCCCCGGTGCCCGCGACCTCGCCCTGGCCGAGCTGCGTCGCATGGCGCTTGAGGAGCACCAGGTGCTCCGGCAGCGCAGGAGCGCTTTCGCCGCGCTCGTCGAGTGCGACCCGAACACCGCCGACCAGGCGATCGCCCACCACCGGGAGGTGCTTGCCGACGACTACAGCGACGCGGAGGACAAGAGCAGGGCGGCCGATGCGCTCATCGGCCTCGACCGCGCGTTCACCCTGACCGGGCTCGCCCTGCTGCGGCGCTTCGCCCAGGACGTCCGAGCGGCTCCCTGCGAGCGCTTCACCGCCGTGGAGCGGTTGATGTTTCTGTCCCCGGCCGAAGACCTCGACGCCCTGCTCCCGCTCGTCACCTCGACCACGCGGTTTCCGATCAAGACCGATGCGCTTCGCGGCATCGTGAGCCGAATGTTGCGGTGGGCCCGCACCGAGGTCGAGCACGATCTCCTCACCGACCGCTCGCTGCCGATCGACCTGCGGGTGCCGGCTCCGGACGTGTGGGACGACATCCCGTTCGCCGCGGAGGTCGAACAAGCGGTCAGGGCGGTGCTCCACGCCCCCGAGCACCAGCCCGCCGAACGGGCCGCCGCGGCTTCCGCCCTGGCCGCGCTCTCCACCCGGCACGTGCCCGAGGCGGCCCGCGCTCGCCGGGAACCCGACGAGGGGTGCGAGCAAAGCTCTCGCGAAGCTGGGCCGGCGCCACTTCGCCCACGTGGTCGCCGAGGCGCTGGTAGTCGTCCGCGACCGGGCGCATCCGACTCGCGATCGCTGGCGCGCGGCGCACCTGGTCGCCGACTTGACCACCACGCCGCCGCAGGAGATCGTCGAATTCCTGCGCAAGGACGCGGCGGATGGAGGGACCTCGTCCCGGGACCGGGTCAACGCCCTGTTCACCCTCCGGTGGGGCGACGGGCTGAGCGCCGTCCGTACCGTCCGAGACGACGAACGCGAGCGTCCCGCAGTCCGCCGCCAGGCCGCCGACCTCCTGATCAACTACTCCTCGGCCGACCGGGTGGCGGCGGCTCGGGTCCTGCTCGCCATCGCGACCGACCCGGCTCACCGTCCTGCCCTGCGCCACCACGCCGCCGTACGGCTCCTCCAGCTCGGCGAGGCCATGCGGATCCCGGCGCGGGAAGCCATGTGGGTCCTCGCGCGCGACGAGGACGCCTCCACCGCGCTGCGCGCGCAGGCGCTGAAGTCGCTCGTCTGGTTCGCCCTCGCCGATCGGCGTGCGGTCCTCGGGACCGCCGGCGAACTGCTCGCGACCGACAACCCCCTGCATCGCGCTCAGGTGCTGCGCGCGATCGGCGACGCCGACCCGACCGCCGCCGCGCTCGAACTCGGCCGGATGATGCGCGACGGGGCCACTAGCCCAGTGGCCCGGGTCCGCTGTGCCGAGTTCGCCGTGGAGTTCCGGCGGGACCGCAAGGACCAGGCGGCGACCGTGGTGCGATCGATCGCCTTCGACGACTCCCTGCCCGCACACGTACGCAAGCGCGCCGCCCGGTGCCTGGCCCGATGGAGCGAGGCATGTCGGGAGGAGGCGCGGGACCTGCTCCGACGCCTGGTGCTCCCCGCACCGTGAGGCGTGCGGCCTGGGGACCGCACGGGGATCACCGCCTCTGCGACAGCTGATACCCGTCCTACTGACCGTGGGCTGCTCGCAGCCCGCGACGAGCGGGACCATCATTCGGAGGACAAGCGCCCCCTCGTAGCGACGGTCGCCCGCGTTCCTCCCTTGAAACGGGATTCGCCAGGATGGTGACCATGCGCGTTTTGGTACTTGGTGGATCCTGGTTTCTCGGTCGGGCGGTGGTCGGCGCGGCACTGGAGGCCAGGCATCAGGTGACGACCTTTCGGCGGGCCTGACCGGTGAGGACGCGGACGGTGCTCACGTGGTGCGCGGGGATCGCACCAGCTTGGAGGACTTGTCCCGGTTGGCGTCGCACGGGCCGTGGGACGTCGTGGTCGACACCTCCGGGTACGTGCCACGCGAGGTGCTCACGTTGGCCTGCGTCCTGGAGCCGGTTGTGGACCGGTACGTGTTCGTCTCCTCCGTGTCGGCCTACGCCGGTTGGCCGATCGAGCCGTTGACCGAGTCGTCCCCGGTACTGAAGTGTCCGCCTGACGCAGACGGAGACTTCGGCCACGACGGCGATCCGGGGCCGAGCGTGTACGGCTTCACCAAGGCCGGCTGCGAGCGCGCCGTCACCGAGGTGTTCGGCGGCCACCGCACCATGATCCTCCGACCGGGGGCGATCCTGGGGCCGCGCGAGTACGTCGACCGTCTGCCGTGGTGGCTCAACCGCGTGCGGCGCGGTGGGCGCGTGCTCGCCCCCGGCGAACCGGGCCGGTCGATTCAGCCGGTCGACGTCCGCGATGTCGCCGCCTTCGCCCTGCTCGGGATGCAGACCGCGGGTGTGTTCAACGTGACCGCTCCCGGTGACGAGACGTTCGCCGACTTCCTCGGTGCCTGTGTCACCGAGGCCGCGCCCGCCGGTACGGAGTTGCAGTGGGTGGCGGACGACTTCCTCGTCTCGCGGGGCGTGCGCCAGTGGACCGAGGTGCCTCTGTGGCGCACCTACGCGGGTGCGTGGGCGGTCGATGCCACGGGGGCACGCGCGGCGGGACTGCGGACCCGGCCGCTGGCCCAGACGGTGCGCGACACCTGGGCGTGGATACGGCAGGGCCGGTTGGTCGAGCACGAGTGCGCCGGTGAACTCGGCATCGACCCGGAGAAGGAGACCGCGGTGCTCGCCACCTGGGCGGCGAGCCGGTTTTAGCTGATCGCCAGCCGTGGGGCCGAGGTCGCCAGGGCCTCGCGGGCGAAGTCCTCGATGTGCTCGTCGAGGTGTCTGGCCTCACCGTTCCGGGCGGCTACCCTTAGAAGCATGGGCGACGCACCCAGCGAGGTCGGGCGGAGACTCCGCCAACTCCGTCACGCGAAGAAGAAGTCCCTAGCCGTTATCGCGGGACGTGCCGGAATCAGCGTCTCATACCTTTCGCGGTTGGAATCGGGTGCGCGGGCACTGGACCGTCGATCCCTTATCAAAGGGCTGGCGGATGCCCTGGAAGTAGCTCCCAGTGAAATCACCACACTCGCTCCGGTCGATCATCTCGAAGAAGATCATTCGCTAGGACCTGTTCGACTGGCCATTCTTTCCGTGACCATGGGCGAACCGGATGGCGAAGTAGTTCCGGTGAACATTCTCACGAAACGCGCCACTGCTCTTCTTGAGGCGCAACGTCAGTGTGATTACGTCAGTGTCGGTCGCGATCTTCCCGCCCTTATTCGTGATATGCACACGACGTTGAAGGCTGGTCGCGACGTCAAGAGAATCCTTGAACTGCTGGTGTTGACGCACGTTCAAGGGACTCAAGCGTGGCTAGGTGATATCGGTGCAAACATGGATTTGGGGTGGCAAGCCGCCGCGTTGGCGAAACGGGCGGCGGACCAGACTGACGACCCGTTGTCGCACGCCGTAAGCGCGTTCGGCACGGCGTTCGGTCTGATGGGCGCTGGCGCGTTCGACCTTGCGTCAAAGGTTTTGACAGTGCAGAACCTCGGTACGGCCTCTCCTGAAGCAGTGCAGGCCACAGGAATGCTCACTCTGACGTCGTCGCTGATTGCCGCTGCCCGTAAGAACCAGTCGGAGCGCTTGGCTGCGATCGAATACGCGGCGGATCTCGCGGACCACACCGGGGAGGGCAACGCGCTGTGGTTCGGATTCGGTCCCAGCAACGTCGGTGTGTGGCGTATGTCCATCGCACTCGAAATGGGTGACTACGCTGAAGCGGCCCGTATTGCAAGGACCGTGAACCCGGACGCCCTTCCTTCTCCTACAAGGAAATCCGCGTACTGGCGCGAGTATGGCCGCGCGCTGGCCCGGCTCCCGCGTCGGCAGGATGACGCCGTACTGGCGCTGCGGCGGGCGGAAATGATCTCCCCGGCACGTATCCATCGCCACCCATTCATGCGTTCGATACTGGCCGAACTTCTGGTGAAGGCGAAGCGGGACGCAGTGGGCCGTGAGCTTCGCGGCATGGCATACCGTGCTGGCCTGCCTGTTTAGTGGTCAACCCGGAATGGGTTTCGCAGGCGATAATCGGGCAGGTCAACCTGAGCATCGCTTGGTGGACGTCGGCTTGGTGTAGACTCGAAGTCGCCGGAAACTGGTGTCAGGCGGAGGTGCGTTCTGCCGGCCAGTGGACCTTGCCCAATCGGGAGCCGGGTTCGACGCCACGGTAGGCGGCAATCGGGGTGATGTCGCGGGCGCTGACCAGGCGACGATACTTGTCGTGATCGTAGCGACAGTCGGCGTAGAGCCGAAGCGGGCGCCGCCGGGGTTTGTCGACCGCACCCCGGGTCGGTGGCACGGCGTCGATGAGCGGGATCAGTCGGGTGACGTTGCCTACGGTTGCCGCCGATTGGGGTGACGACGAGCAGGACGTCCGTGGCGTCGGTGATCAGGTAGTGCTTGGAGCTGGGCTTGCGCCGGTCGGACCAGGGGACGGCCCGGTGTGTCCGTCCCGTGAGGGCGCAGGTGGGTGGAGTCGACCAGTGCGGCGGACAGGTCCAGCAGTCCGGTCGCCCGCAGCTCGGCGAGCAGACGTTCGTGCGGCTGCTGCCAGACGCCAGCCTCATGTCACTCGGTCAACCGTCGCCAACACGTCACACCCGAGGCGCCCAACAGCTCGGTGGGCAGCCGGTTCCATCCGATGCTGGTGCGCACCGCGTACAGGATTCCTCCAACGCCGCCCGATCGTCGGCATGCCTGCGACCCAGGTGCCGGAAGCGCCTCGGCCGCACCGGCATCGACGGCTCCGGGCGAGCCCACAGCTCATCGGTCATGACCTCCTCAGGCGTACGGCGGTCCTGGAACACCTTGGGGCTTTGGCAAAGCTGGCACGCTACCTCTTTTTGAACTGATCGCTTAACCCGTTCGAGCGACTTTGCCTGGGTGGCAAAAGATCCACTCCCCGCATTCCTACGGTCCTGATCGACGAACTTGGACGTGTGGAGGTGGTGCGCGATGTCGTTTCGATGGCTCCCCTACGAGGGGAAGCGGCACGCCGTCCATAGGGGCCTCCAACCCGGTGACGACGGCGAAACCCTCTGCGGCACAGCGGTTTCACCAGTCCCGGAGCGCACGCCGGTTTCGGAGTGGCCTGCGTCGTGGCACGAGTGTCCGGGGTGTGATGGCGAGTGGCGGCAACGGGAGGAGATTCCGTTGCGGTGCAACAGGATTGCGGCGTGTGCTCTATGACCGCCCTATTCAGCAGTGTCCCGGCCGTGGCCGTGATCTCCAGGGGATGGCACAGGTCGTGACCAGACCAACTAAAGCACCCCTGAGCAGGGCTTATCCCGTGTACATGCCTTTGTGTTGTACTGCCGATCCCGGCAAGTCGATCCTGGTTGTGTGGTGGTTGCTAGACATCCGCGAGCGGTCCCCGGACGAGGTGCCGTATGCCCGATTCGACGCCGGCGGCCCAGCCCACACTCATGACCGGGGCGTGGTCCTGGTCGGGTTTCTGTTCGCGCTGGGTGCGGCGCAGGACGTGCTGCCCGTCGATGTCGACTACTGCGTCGCGCTCTACCGCACCCTGACCGCTCACCGGGCGCTGGTGGTGTTGCTCGACGACGTCGAGCACACCGAGCAGGTGACACCGCTGCTGCCCAGCGGCTCGGCCTGCCTGGTGGTGACCACCAGCCGGCACCCGCTGGGATCGCTGATTGAACACGGTGCGCGCGTCCACCGGGTAGGGCCTCTGGACCATGCGGACGGGCTGGCCTTGTTCCAGGGCATCACCGGCCCTGATCGCGTGCACTCCGATCGCCCGGCCGCCGCCAGGCTGGTCGAGCTGTGCTGCGGGCGTCCGCTGACCATCGCCGCCTGCGCCGCGGCCGCGGCGATCCGTCCCGGTGTGCCGTTAGCGGACCTGGTCGACGACCTTAACCGCCCGCTGGACATGCTCGACCGGAACGGCGACATCCTCGTGAACCACGCAGTCCAGGCTGACTACGACGGCCTGACCCCGCTCGGCCAAGCTCTCTTCCGGCTGATCGGTGTGCAGCCGACCAGCCGGTTCTCCTTCCGCATGCTCACCGCGCTGCTCCCGCCCGCTCAGGCCCGGCCGCTTCCGGTGGGCACCCGGACGGCCGACTACGATCACGGTCTCGACCCGTCGGGGCCCCGGTCTCGACGTGACAGCCGCGTGCGGCGCGTGATCGACGAGTTGACCGGGGCCGCGCTGCTAGTCGGGCACCCGCTCGACACCGCGCCCGTGAGCGCCGCCATCGATCCGACCGGTATGTCCGGGCCGGTGTGGACCATTGAGGCGGTGCCGCACCAGGTCGCCCGCGAGCTCGCCGACACGCTCGACCTCCCGGAGGTCCGGGCCGCCGCCGTGGTGCGCGTGGTCGACCAGGTGCTGTGGCCGGCGCTGCACGCCGCCGACATCCTGATCACCCCCTACCGGCGCCGTACGCCCTACCCGGTGCCCTCCGAGGACCTGGCCCGGTTCGGGGAGGTGGTGTTCGCCGACCGCGCGCAGGCGCTGACCTGGCTCGACCTGCACGTCGACACCCTCGCGGCCTACGCCCATGCCCTGTATGCCGCGGGGGAGTACCGGCGGGCGCTGCTGCTGGTCGATGCGCTGTGGCCGTTGTGGCTGCACCGCAAGCACTACGAGTTGCGACTGGAGCTCGACGCGCTCGCGCTGCGTGCGGCCGGGGAGTTGGGCGACGAGGCCGCCCGGGCGGAGATGCTCAAGCGGATCGGGCTGGTGCAGATCTCCCTGGGCGGGTACGAGGAGGCCCACGAGGCGTTGCGAGCGGCCTTGGCGTTGCGGTTGACGCTGCGCGACCAGTGGGGGCAGGCGGACTGCCGCAACGCCCTGGGCCTGTACCACCGGGCGGTCGGCGACAGCGACTTCGCCGCCACGCAGTTCCGCCTGGCCGCGAACACCTACCGGGCGGTGGGCGCGTTGCGCGAGCAGGGCCTGGCCAACCACAACCTCGGCGCGCTCCAGGTGGACACCGGCCAGTACAGCCTGGCGGTGGTCCAGTTGCAGCGCACGGCGGAGGAGTTCGCCGCGCTGGCCGAGCCGGACGAGTACAACGCCTTGCGCGTGCGCATCGACCTGGCCCGAGCCCACCTGGGACTGCGGCACTACCGAGCAGCCCGTGACCTGGCGGTCGAGGCCGCGGACGGCATGGCGCTGGTGGGCAACCCCGCCGAGCGTGCGCGAGCGGTGGAGGTGCTGGCCGACATCGCCCAGGCCACAGACGACCCGTCCTATCCGCAGCGTCTCGCCGAAGCCCTGGCCCTCTACGAATCGGTCAACTCGCCGCGCACCGACCGGCTCCGTACCCGCCTGGCCGCCGCGACGGCCCAGGACGAGCGCTGACTGTGCCCTGGAATCCCGACCCGACCATCCGCACCCCTGGACGTGCTGCGACCGTGACCGACGACCTCACCGACTTCCGCCCGAGGGCCCTGGCCTGCGCCCACCCAGAGCGTGGCCTGCCCTGTGGCGCCGTCCATGCCCTGCTGTCCGAGCGCGAACCCGGCTGGCTCGACACCGGCCTGACCGAGCTGGTGACGGCCGGTCTATTTCAGCAGACCGGCGGGAACGACACCGCCCGATTCCGGGTACCGGACTCCCGGCGATCCGAACACGGCGGAGCGACCCGCCTCCGACTCCTCGCCCATCGCCGCGACCCCACATACCTCCTGCTCCGAGCCGACCGATTCCACCGAGGCGTCATGAACAACCCGACACCGCCACCGGCCGCCACCCGGTTGAGGGCATCGCACCGGCTGCTGCCCGGCACCACCTCGCGCCGGGTACGAACCTCGGATGTTCTCGGACTACCGGCGTACTGCCGGGGCAAGCTGATCGGTCAGCCGCTGGAGGACGGCGCGGCCCTCGGCGCCGATCTCGGCGAGACCAGCCCCGTCGGCCGCCCGGATCGTGCGTTGTACCTGATGGGGCAGTCTGTGCGACTCGGCGGCAACCAGTGCCGCCCGGAACGCCTCCGACGCGCCGTCGCGGTGGTGGGCGGCGAGCAGCACTTGTCCGGTGGTCACGCGTTCGATGATGTGCCACTGCGGTGCGACGGGTGGCCCGTGGACCTGGTCGGCCTGCATGACGCGCACCGCCTCGGCGGCGCGACCGGTCGAGATCAGGCCGCGGAGTTCGATCTCGCGGAACGTGAACGGGTTGAACAGCATTCCGCGGCCTGTGCCGATGTCGAGCAGGTCGCGGTAACCGGTGATCGCGTGGTCGAACAGGTCCCGGTCGCCCCGCTCTCCTGCCGCACGCGCGAGCAGGGCGAACGCCGTCCCCTGGCCCTCACGGTCACCGGAGACGGCCACGGCTCGGCTCAGGTGGGCGATCGCCGCGCCGACGTGGTCGGCCTTGCGCAGCTCGTTGCCGTGCATTCGGAGCGCGTGCGCGAGGAACACCGGGTCGCCCAGGCGCTCGGCGACGAGCAGGGCCTTGCCGGTCCACCGTGCCGCGGCGGCCAGGCGCTCCTCGGGCAGGACGGTTCCCAGCGAGACACCGAGTGCGGCCCTGCCCTGTCCGAGCAGGATCATCGTGTCCCGCTCGGCGCGGCCCTCGGCGGCGCGTGCCTCCAACCTGGCGACGAGCGGCCACAGCTCGTTGACCGCGTCGACCGCGCGCCCGGACTGGCGGGCGATCTCGGCGAGTCGGATGGTCGAGTCGCCGAACTGGATCATCGCGGCGAAGTCGGCGTCGTCGTTGTCGGTCACGCCGAGCACGTGCATCGGCAAGCCGAGCACGCGGGCGATGTGGCGTCGGGTGGCGACATCGCTGATGGTGCGCCGACCGGTCTCGATCATGGAAACGTAGGTCTTGTCGTAGCCGAGCAGCGCGGCGAGTCGTTCCTGGCTGAGGCCGTTGACCCGGCGGTGGAGGCGGAGGATCGTCGCCAGGTCGCGGGTCCTCAGCGCCGCTGCCGCCTCCGGGGCCGACCACAGCCACACCGCCGGTGTCGGCGGGCGGACGGGCATGGTCGGCGGGGCGTGACGTGCGCTCGCGTGGCACGTCGGGCAGATCGGCTCGACGGCGAGCCTGCTCAGCCCGGCCCCGCATACCTCGCACCGTCCACCGGTCATGAGCGGCTACCGGGCCGGTTCCCGGTCGGCCTCGCGCAGGTGTGCGAACCACGTCGCGATCGAGCGCTTGTAACCGTCCGGCATGGTCAGCCCGCGCACCTCGGACTCGGTGAACAGGCCGATTTCCTTGTGTTCGTGGGAGAGCACGGGTTCGGCGTCGCCGTCCGGGTGGCAGCCGTAGGTCACGATGAACACGTTCTTCTCCGCCACGCTGATGTAGTACATCCACGTGTCGAGGATCGGGCCGGTGGTCACCTTCCACCGTGTTTCCTCGGTGATCTCCCGCGCCACGCACTCCTCGGGCGTCTCGCCGGGCTCAATCCGACCGCCGGGCAGCTCCCACTCCTCGCGCTCGTTCTTCAGCAGCAACACCCGGTCGTCGCGCACCACCACGCCCTTGATCGAGACGGGGTAGACGAACTGGTCCATCGTGGCGTTGACCTCCGGGAGTGCGAACGGCGTCGAGGCTGCAACGTAGCACCGGGTGACACCGTTGAATCTGACGCAGTGTTGACAGGTTGTCACTGGACGTGTTCGAGCGTGGCGCGTTCTCATGATCTTCCGAAACGAGCGTTTCGGGAGGTGGGGACGATGAACGACCCGTTCGAGGGCGGTCGGATCGCGGCCGACGACGGATCGGCCGTGGTGGACGCGCTGACGCGGCACGGCGTGGCGCTGGTGGAAGGACTCGCCGACTCGGCGGACCTGCTGCGTCTCGCCGGCTCCGTCGCCACGGTCGTCCCGCACCGGGACAGCGCGTCGGACGGCGTGACCACGCTGGTTGACCTCGGCTCGACCGAGGGCGGCGCGTTCGCCGGGTTCAGCTCGTGCGCGCTCGCGCCGCACACGGACCGCTCGGGCGTCGCCGACCCGCCCGCCCTGACGATCCTGAGCTGCTCGCAGCCCGCCGTGAGCGGAGGGCAGTGCGTGCTGATCGACGGGGCAGCGGTGCACGACACGCTCGCCGAAACCGCCCCTGACGCGCTTGCGGCGCTACATGCGCCCCGGTCCGTGCTCTTCGGCGGTGCGTCCGGCCACTTCGGCGCGGTCTTCACCGAGTGCGACGACGGGCGGATCGTGATCAGGCTGCGCCAGGACGACCTCGTGCGGTTCTCGCCCGAGGTGAGTCGGTGGCTGCCGACGCTGCACGCGGCGATCGACCGGCACCGGGTCGAGCTGGACCTGAGCGCCGGACACGGCTACGTCCTCGACAACCACCGGTGGCTGCACGGCAGGAGGGCGTTCACCGGGCACCGGGTGGTGCACCGCGTCAACGGCAACCCCCTGCTCCACCTCGGCATCCGAACCGGCATCCCCGCTCGAATGAGGAGCAGCGCGCCATGAACGACGAGATCGCGGTACGTGCGTTCCCCGCCCTGGCGGGACTGATCGCCATCAGGGACGCGGGATGGCGCTTCGTGCACCAGGGCTTGGTTGACGGTGTCCCCACCCGGCTGGACGGCTTCCGACTGTGGCCGGACGGCTGGCACGACGCCATCCGGGTGCGCGGCGACACCGACGCGATGGCGTTGCGCGGAGACGGCGACGAGCCGCCCGGCATCGTGTGGGAGCGCACCGGTTCGCTGTCCCATGTGGTCGAGGGCCTGTTGAGCCTGTCCGCGCCACACCAGCGGTTCGCTCCCCGCCTGCTGGTGGCGTCCGCGCCGACACTGTGGACGCCATGGACGCCGTAGCCCGAACCGCCTTCGGCATCTTCCGGCCGTTGGCCCACCTGATCGAGGCGGGAGCCGAGCCGATCGACTTCCGGGGCATTCCCGTCTGGTTCGCCGCCTGCGGTGCGGCATCGGTGCTGATCACCGGCCCAGCGCCGGCGCGCGAGGTGTGCCCGGTGTGTGCCCGAATACTTGACAACCGGGCAGTGTGGGCCGTCCCCGAACGGCAGCCGCCCCGGTTCGACCTGCACGCACCAGACCGGGGCGGTACTCCCCGTCGGCGCTCGAGAGGACTGCCGGAGGACTCCACCGTGAGCAGGCGTCCTGCCGGTCGACCGCACAGGCTGCGTCGACCGGGCAGCCGCAAGCCCGTCGGAGCAGGTGCGCCCGCAACCACGGAGGACACAGTGGTGCGCCGTCTCCGACTTCCCACACACCGCCGCAACCCCCATACCCCCTGCTTCGACCCGACCGATCCCGCAGAGGCGTCATGAACAGCCCCACACCGTCCCTCGCCGCCCGGTTGAGGACACTGCACCGGCTGCTGCCCGGCGACGACTTCGGTGTCGACGCCGCCGCGGCCCTGCTCGACCAGGACACCGACACCACCACGGCGGCGATCACCGAACTCGTGGCCGCGGGTGTCCTGGAGGTCTCCGGCACACCGGCCCCCGCCGACGCCTGCGCGCCGGCCGGCGACCCCACCCGCCGCTACCGGGCGACCGGACAATCCCGACAACCGGTTCTCGAACTCCCCGCCGACGCCGAGGACAAGGACGCGCTGTACCGGGTGCTGGGATACCTGCTGCGGCACTGCGCCGCTGTGGCGGCGCGGCTGGCCCCCGGCGAGCACCGGTTCGTCGAACTCCCGGAACTCCCGGTGTTCGCCGACGACCGGGCCGCCCTGGGCTGGTTCGCCGCGGAACGGACCTGCGTGCTCGGCGCCCAGCGGGTGGCCTACGCACTCAAGGACCTGCCGTTGACCTGGAAGTTCGCCGACGCCGCCTATCCCGCGTTGCACCATGCCCGACGCCACGACGACCTGATGGCCGTCAACGACCTGGGAGCCACCGCCGCCGACCAGCTCGACCACCCCGTGGCCGGCGTGCTGCTCGCCCGGATCGGGGCGTCCCACAACGCCCTGGGTCGCTACGCCGATGCGGAGGCAGCCGCCCAACAGGCACTGGCGCAGGCCCGGCGACACCGGCACCCCCGGTCGCGCTTCCTCGCCCACACCGTCCTCGGCGGCGCCCGACGTGGCTTGCGCCAGTACGACCTGGCCCTCGCGCAGTTCCACGCCGCGAGGGACGTCAACGCCGCGGGGGAGAGCGACCCGACCGGGACCCCGACCGGCCCCGACGGGCGTGCGACCAGCGCGGACACCGCTGGCGGTCTACTGGCCGCCGAGATCGCCCTGACCCACCTGGCGGCGGGGGAGCGGACGGCGGCGGTGGACCACGCCTACCAGGCCGTCGAGCAGCTGCCCCGCGACGCGCCTCGACGAGACCGCGCCCATGTGCTCACGGTGCTCGGCTGCGTGCTCACCGCGGCCGGCGACGCCGCCGAAGCGATCGTCACGCTGCACGCCGCCGCCGGCCTGCTCGACCCCGACACCGACCCTGTCGACCTCGCCCGGGTCAAACAGGCCCTGGCCGACGCCGACGCCGCGCTGGGCGACTACGAGCAGGCCGGACGCGACCGCGACGACGCGATCCGGCTCTACCACCATGCCGGACACGACCACCCGGCCCACAAAGCCCGGCAACAGCCGGACCCCTCGATCCGCGCTCGGGACACCGGTGACCACCGCGACTCCGACGCGCCGAACGGACCGACCACCCCCGAGGTTCCGTGACCACCGCACCCACCCGGACCGCCGGACACGCTCACAATCCCACCCGACGAGGAACGATGAACACCGAACGCGAAGACACCACCAGCCCGCGCATCAGCACCGCCCGCACCCGGGAACTCGGCGAAGAACTGCGCCGCGCACGACAGAAAGCAGAGTTCTCCACCGCCGGCATGGCCCAGGCGATGGGCCGGTCCCTGGGATGGGTCAGCAAGCTCCAGAACGGCTACCGCAACACCAGCTCCGAGGAGATCTCGGTCGCGCTGGGCGTCTTCCGCACCGATCGGCCGACGCGCGAACGCATCCAGACGCTGGCCGCGGAGGTGGGGCACCAGGGGCCGTTCGCGCGCCTGCACATCCCCGCCTCCGACACGATGGCCTGCCTCGCGATCACCGAGGAGCTGGCCGCCCGCATGGTCGTCTACGACGCCCGGTTCGTCCCCGATCTGCTGCAGACCTCCGACTACACCCTGGCGTTGACCGGCGACCAGGACGTGGTCGACGACCGGTCGGAACGGATCCGGAACTTCGCCAGGAAAGGGCGCGCGAACGTCACTTTCTTCCTGCCGGAATCGGCGCTCATCCGCACCGTGGGGTCACGGCGGACCATGGTCAAGCAGATGTCGCACATGGTGACACAGAGCCAGGTGTGGGACGCGGTCCTGCGGGTGGTCCCCGCGTCCACCCCGATCATCCCGGAACTGCGGCACTCCGGGACGTTGGTGGCCTTTCCGGATCCCTTGCCGCCGCTGGTCCACGTCAGGGGCGAGATGGCCACGGTCTTCATGGAGAGCCCCGAGGCCATCGAGCGGTACAAGGAGA
This sequence comes from Saccharothrix syringae, assembly GCF_009498035.1. Lineage (NCBI taxonomy): Bacteria > Bacillati > Actinomycetota > Actinomycetes > Pseudonocardiales > Pseudonocardiaceae > Saccharothrix > Saccharothrix syringae. The sequence goes on along the minus strand of NZ_CP034550.1, from coordinate 6,146,170 downwards.
AGATCAAGGTCCTGGACAGGATCGCACTGTCGGCGGGCGAATCGGTGGAACTCATCCTGCGCTACGGCCACGGGAACCCGCCGGAGCAGGCCACGGTGACGCCCTCCAGGGCGGGCGCCCCACCTGCGGTGTCGGCGGCTGCCACCACGGCCTGACCCACCCGACCGGCCGCCACCGGCCGAGCCCGCCGGCGCACGACCCGCTGCCGCACCCTCCCGAACACAGAGATCACCGTCCATGTCCGCCACCCCGGCACACCGCATCGAGCGGGGACCCGACCGCGCCGCAGGGCACCGCGTCGGTCGCACCGTGACCTGTGCTGCCCGATGCCTGCCCGGTGTCGCCGCTGCGGCGGTGCCGGTGCGGGCGGTGGGCAAGGCGGTACCCGCTGCTCGACCGGCCCCGCGGCACCGGCGGGTGGCGGCCGACCAGAGTGGCGGCGGCGAGTTGGTGCTGCGCGACCGGCCCGCGCCCGCTGTGCCGACTGTGGCGACAGGCGTGGTCTTCCTACCGGTCCCGGCCGTGGCGACCTTCTTCTCGACACGGCCCGTCCACCGCAACCACCGCATACGCCGCCCCCTCCCCACCGGTTCACCGCAGCGGTCCCACCCGGCCGATGCCGCCTGCACCGCCGCCCGCCTGCACCCCGGCCTCCGCCACCGCGTCGCGCCCCGGCCCACCACCGGCGAGCGACCGCGTCGACCACTGCGTCGACCACCGCACGCCACCGGCATCCCCGTGGTCCGCGCTGCGGAGACGGGCGCCGTGACACTGCGGCGCGGATCCGATTCCTGCCGAGGCCACCAGCCGAGAGCGCCCAGATCGTCGGCCACCGTCAACGCTCCACACGAGGGGTGAATCCAGAGTGGACCAGAACGTGCCCGCCACGTCGTCGGTACGACCCGGAGACGGCATCACCGCCTTCGTCGGCGACGGAACCGGTGATGCCGGGGCATCGGCAGTAGACGCCCCGGGCACGGCGCCACCGCCGCACGTGTCGGGCATCGGTCCCGGCGTCGCGCACCCCGGGCGCGCGACGGACTATCTCGTGGGAGGAGGTCACAACTTCCGGGTCGACCGCGACCTGGCCGGGCAGTGGCTCAGGGCCTGTCCCGAGTGCAGGGCGGCCGCGGTGGCGAGTCGGGCCTTCCAACGTCGCGCGGTGCGCCATGCCGCCGCCCGAGGGCTGCGGCGGTTCGTGGACCTGGGGTGCGGGCCGGGAGGCGTCGGCGCGCCGCACACGGTCCTGGCCGACCAGCCGCAGGCCACGGTGACCTACGTGTGCTCCGACGGCATCGAGGCCGCGTTGGGACGCCGGCTCGTCGGGGAATCCCGGTACGCGGTGGTGCTCGCCGACCCCCGCCTGCCGATCTCGACGTGGACCCGGGTGCTGATCACCGAGCGGTGCGCGCCGTGTGATCCGGTCGTGCTGGTGGCGGTGGGACTGGCCGAGCACCTCGACGGCACCGGTGGATGGGGATCGGTGTTGGCGGGCTGGCGCCGGATCCTGCCGGTCGGGTCGCTGCTGGTGGTCTCCGCGGCACTCAAGACCGCCGCCCGCCCGGGGCCCGGCCCGGAGCGGGCACTGGCGGCCGCGGTCGAGCGGGCCGGTTGGACAGTGCAAGCGCCCGTGCAACGCGCCAACCGATGGTGTCCCGAGGTCGACGTCGACGTCCCCGCGCCCCCGGTGTGTCTGGCGGTCAACGCCGAACCCGCAACTGCGGGTCCGCTGTGACCGATGTCCCCGACGCAAGCGACCTCATCACCCCGCCGTCGAGGCAACCGGACCGGGGTGCCGGCATCGCCGGCGTGACCGGCGGCCCAGTGCGGTGCCCGACGCGCCCGCTGCCCACCCTTGCGTCCTCGCGGGCGTAATCACCACAACCAAGGACCCACGACCTGTGCCCACGCACCTCACCCTCATCCAAGCCCGCAGCGCACCGAGCCACGCCACGCGGATCCGCCAACGGCCCGGGCCCAGGCCCGACACCGCGACCAGGGTGGGACTGCCGGGGCAGCCGCACCCGGCTTCCAACATCCCGCGCTGCGCCGCGACGGCGCCGACCGACGTCCGTGAGCCGTTCGCCGCCGGGCCACCGCCCACGGTCCACCAGCGGCTCCGGCATCGCCTCCGGGTTCTCGGACCGGACGTCGCACCGGTGCACGCCCACACCGCACTCGACGATCACGACGTAACCACCCGATCACGACGTAACCACCACCGTCCCGGGCGGTGCGGGGGAGTGGATGTCGCACACGGGCCGGGACACGGGCCACGTCCGGCTTGCCCGGCGTGCGACCGCTGCCCTGGACCCGTCGGCAAGGCGGCCCTGGCACATCGGATCGACCGGGCACCGGGCGACGTCGATTCCACTGGCGTCGATTCCACCGGTCGAGCGAACGTGTCAGGGCGCGTCGCCGGGACGCTGTTCGCCGCCGGGCGCCCCGAACGGGCCCCGACGTGTCTCAAGCGCGCACCGAGTTCCACCCCGCCACGAGTCGGCGGCGGCCGACTGCATGCTGCTGCCCGCCCCGCACCGGCCACCGGGCGACGATCCGACAGGCCGCCCCGCCCGGACCGCCCTGCCACCGGTCGACCGGCCGCCCACCAGTGGCCCGCGCACGACACCCGCGACACGCCGGCATCCGCGGGGCCGCGGGTGCCGCTGCCGGCCGGGATCGGCCTCGTACCGGCCGCCTGCCCGCACGGCAGCCCACCCGCCCGGTACGGGCTCGGCGTTGCCCGTCCGCGGACCGGGCGGCACGCCGCGCCGCCTCCGCCGCGCCGCCTCCGCCGCGCCGCCTCCGCCGCGCCGCCTCCGTCTCGCCCACCCGTCCACCCACAGGAGGAACCGATGACCACCACCGATACCGGTTCTCCGGCAGCGACGCCGCCGGTCGCGACGTTCTGGCGCCCCGGGCCGATCGCGGCGCCGGACGAGCCGGTCGTGCGGGCCACCGGCACGCGACGGTGGATGCTGGCCGCCGCGTGCGCGGCCGGGTCGGTGTTCCTCGCCTTGCAGTGGGGCAGGAACATCGAGCACGTGCACAGGATCGCCGCCGGCCTGCCACCGCAGGCGGCATCGGATGCCGACCTGGCCACCCGCAACCTCATCTACTGCGCCGCCGCGGTGATCACGGTGGCATGCGTCCGGATGGCGACCAACAGCCACACCGCCGGTCTGCGGCCGATCCTCGGCACCACCACCCGCTACGCGCTGGCCTACTACCTGCGCGTGGTCTGCCCGGTCGCCACCGTCGCCGGGCCGCTGCTGGCGCTCGTCGGTGCCGTCGTGCCCGGCCTGGGCGCCCTGATGTTCGGCGAGCGCGCCCGGAGCCGCCCCTGGCTTCTCGACGTCCAGCACGCGATGGCCGCCGGCCTGGTCGAATCGGTCGTCGCGTTGATGCTGGTGTGGGTGGTCCTGGAGCACCTGCCCGCCGGGAGGGGCCGCACCGTCGCCGACACCGCGTGGGCACCGGCGATCGTCGTCGTGGTGCAGGTCTCCTACCACCTGGACGCCGGCCCGACGGCCCTGTTCCTCGTCGCGCCGGTGCTGCTGACCGTCGCCGGGTGGCGATACCACCGCAACCTGGCGGGCATCGTCGTCGGACACACGCTCTACGACCTGGTCGCGGCGTTCACGCTCCCCGTACTCACCGCGGCGGGCCTGGGCGGACTGCCATCGGCGGTGATCGTGTTCGTCATCATGCCGCTGTTCTTCGCGATCACGGGTACCGCGCTGGACCCCCGCTGGCTGCTGCGCCGCCCCGGCCGAGGTCACTGACCTGGACGTTCCCCTCATCCGGGCGGCCATGCACACCAGGACACCTCCGCGTTGTCCGCCAGGCATCACCCGGCGCTCGTCGCGGCCCCGGCCACCGCCGTGGATCCGACCCGAAGCGCCTGACCAACCCTCCGGTCGACGAACTTCTCCACGACCACCTTCACCGCTGGTCGTGGGCCGAGGACTGTGATGATCATTTCTCCGGATGTCCCCGCCGAGCTGCAACAACAACTGCAACGCCCTCCGCGGTGGCGGGCCACGGCGCCCGCCGAACTGCCCCGCGTGCGCAGGGACGTCCGCGATCACCTCATGACCTCGCAGTTCATCGCCAAGACGATAGAGAAGTACCACCACCAGGTCGCCACCACCGACCCGTTGTGGTTTCGCGAGGCACCACAGCGCGACGACCAACTCGACCTCGACGTGCTGCGGATGCTGGACTTCGAGGCCGACCTGCTCGGCGGCGCGCCGTTGTACCAGGTCGACCCGGACATGACGTTGATGGCGCTCAACCTCGCGGCCGACACCCCCGCCACCCGACTCGAAGCCGACTACCTGCCCAGCCAGAGCGGGTTCGCGTTGTTCGAGGAGCCCATCGGCGGCTTCCGCATGCGGCTGGTGGACAAGCTGGGATACCGCACCGCGCAGCGACCGATCTGGCTCGATCCCGCAGCGACCTGGCCGGTGCCTATCGTCGGAGCAAGCTGGGCACGCGGCGTCCTCGACGGGAACGACAGCCTCAGGGTGTCCTTCTACACCCCCCAGCCCGAAAACCTCTGGGCCCGCCTTCCCCCCGACACCGTCGTCGCCGTCAACCGGGACAACGGCCGCACGACGACCGCCGGCTCTCAGGCACGAGCGATGCAGCGGGAACTCCAAGCCGAGCAGTGCGCCGAACTCGTCTGGTACGGCCAGTCGACGGTGAAGATCGGAAAGCCACTGCGATCCCCGACTCTGCCCCTCTACGCCCAACCCTGGCTCCAGACGCTCTACGCGCTGTTCCAACTGCACTCGCTCGGCCCCACCACGGACGCGCTCGGCGAAACCGATCTCGTGCACGTGCCGACCAGCGAACGCAAACGCGACCGCCGCGCCGGCATCCACGACACCGGGCACGTGCACGTGGTTCGCCTGCGCAGCCGACACCGCACACAGCCCGCCCATCCTGCCAACCCCGGGAGACTGTGGGGACCGCTGGAGCACCGCCACCTGGTCGGCCAGTACCGGCAGAACAAGTGCCTGGACACCCATAAGCACCAGCAAGGAACCTGCCGCCACCACAAGGACCATCCCGTCCAAGGCCACTTCAAAGGTCCCCAGGGGGCGCCCATCCGGTGGCGCGTCAACTGGCTCACCAGCCAAGGGCGCCACCACCCGCTCACCGTGCGGTGAGAGCACCCCCGCCCCACCACCTGGACCACAACGCCGAACCCGACCGGGCCGGCATCACCTGTTACGAGGACCACGACACCATGCCCCGCACGCCTCTGCCCGCCCGCCCACCCCGCGGGGACAAACTGCCGACGCTCCTGAACGGGGTGCGCGAGTCGCTGCTGTCCCTGGACGGGACGAACCACTCGACGACGCGGGCGGTCATCGACGCGGTGATGCTGGCCGAGACCACCACGGGAACGCCGTTCGCCTCGTCGACCCACGCGACCGCCACCGTCTTCCACGACGCCCCGGACATCGTGGCGCAGTACGCACACCGGCTCCGACCGGGCCGACAGCGCGGACAACTCCACGCTCGGTCGACCGAGGAGACGATCACCCGGCTCGCCCGCCGGGCCGAGACGTTCGGGCAGGCCGCGTGAGCCCGGCCGCGGAAGGCCCCTGGGACGACGTGGCCGTGCTGGCAGCGTCGCTGGCGCAGCAGTGGGCGGCCACCCCCGCGGAGGTCCCGGCGGAGCGGATGCGGCGGCTGCGCGACCTGACCGAGCACCTGGCCGACCGCGCCCCGACCTCGCCCGAGGTGGCCGGGCTGCTGCACGCCGCCTGCGACTTCTACGCCCGCGCCGGTCAGCACCGCCTGGCCCACGGGATGGGCCTGCGCGCCCTGGCGGTGTGGCGCGCCCGCGCCGACACCGCACCGAGCACCGCCACGCCGATCCCCGCCACGGTGGCCGGCTACCGCGACGCCCTGCACGCCCTGGCGCGCCTGCACCGGGCGGTGGGCGTGCTGCACGAGGTGGCCGACGCGCTGGAGGAGTTCCTGGAGCTCCTCCAGCTCCTCCAGGTGCCCGACGAGCTGTTGCGGGCCTGGGCGCTGCGGGAGCTGGGCGCGGTCATGCTCGAAGTCGGCCGGCCCGACGCCGCCGACCACCACCTGACCCGGGCCGCGCAGCTGTACCGGGACCTGCGGGGTCACCGCCTGCGGTTCTCGGCGGCGGCCGCCGCCGAGCACGCCGTCTGCCTGGTCCTGCTGGGCTGGGCGCAACCCGACCAGGCCGGACGCGAACGGCACTTCACCGCGGCCCGGGCCGCGGTGAGTGTCGCGGGCCCGGCGGCGCGCACCGGCGGGCCGGACCCGGTCGCGGCGATGACCGCCACCGACCCCACCGCGGCCGCGGCCATGCTGGCCGAGTTCGGCACGCCCGCCTGGCCCGCCCCGGTGATCACCGGGACCGGCCGACCCGACCCGCTCACCGCACCCGGGCCGTGACCGGCCCGCACATCCCGTTGTCCCAGGCAGAAAGGCAGTGTGTATTGCCCGGCACGTCACGTCCGTTGCTCAATGAGGGCGGCAGCGCCCAGCGCAGGGAACTGGGCCGGGAACTGCGCCGCGCCCGACTGGCCTCCCAGGTCACCGTCAAACAACTGCTGTCCGTGATGGGCTGGACGGACGGCATGCTGCACCACCTGGAACGGGGCAGGCGCGGCACGAACCCCCTCGACGTCGCCCGGCTCCTCGGCGCCTGCCACAGCGACCTCCCCACCCACGCGCGGGTCCACCACCTGCTCCAGGAACCCGCCGCCGACCACGTCGTGCGCGCGCATCCGGCACTGGCCCCCGACGACCTGGCGATGCTGGCCGCCCACGAGGACATCGCCACGACGATCACGATCTACAGCCGCCTGCGCATACCCGATCTGGTACAGACCGAGGACTACGCCCGCGCCGTCCTCGCGCACCTGCCCGACGCCGCCAGACGTGTCGACCTCCGCATGGCACGCCAACAACGACTGCTCGACCGCACACCCGCCCCCACGGTGACCGTGTACCTGCACGAGGCCGCCCTGGGACGCGCCGCCCTGGGCAGCCTCGGCGACGACACGATCGCACACGGGCAACTGCTGGCCCTGGCACCACGCCACGACGACCATCCGTGGCGGATCCGGCTGGTCCCCGACATCCCCGAGGCACCGCCCTGGGCCTGGACCCTGATGCCCTGGTCCTGGACCCTGATGACCTTCCCCGAGCCGATCAGGACTCTGACCTACAGCGAAACCCCCACCGCCACCGTGTTCACCGAAGGCGACGAGCACGTCTACCCGCCACAGCTGGACCTGCTGGACCGCATCGCGCTGTCGCGGACCGCGACCACCACACGGCTGCGCCTCCTGGCCGAGGAACTCCACGCCCCGGAGCCGACCACCGGCGCCACGGCAACCCCATCCACCACCCCGTCCCCCGACCGACCGGAGGCACCGTGAACCCGCTCGACCGGCTCCGGCCGGCGCTGGACGCCGAACTCCGCCAGGCACGCGACACGCTCGGCTGGACCCGTCAGGACCTTCGCCGGGCACTGCCGGACTGGCGCGCCGCCCACCCCGACACCGAGGGCGAGACCGAAGGCACGTTGTGCCTGCAGATCCTGGCCGGCTACGAACTCGGCACCCGGACCCCGAGCGTGCTGCGCCTGGCCGAACTCGCCGCGGTGCTGGGTCTGCCGGCCTCGGTCCTGCTGCACAACGCCGAAGCACGCGCCCAAACCCACACCATGGGCTTCGGGGGCTGTGGGTCGACCTCACGCGCCTGGCCCGCAGCAGCGACCCACGACTCCAGCCGCTGGTGCCCCGGGGCCGGGCCCGGACGGCGCGCAGCGTCGCGCCGATCGCGCCGGTGCGGTTCACCCCCCACGCCATGGCGGCCCTGCCGGCCGCGGGCCACAACGCCCACGACGTGCTCGCCGGACTTCACGACCTGGCCCACGTGCCCGTACAGACCACATCGACACCCCGCCACGACGAACAGGGCATCCCCTCACGATCCGCAGTGACGACCGGGCGGTGGGCCGAGGTGAGCCGCCACACCACGATCCCGCGTCCCCGCTGGTCGACCCGCCGCCGGCCCTGCGTCGACCGCAACGACCTGCGCCGCGCTGCCGGCGCCGGGCATCCGCCAGGAACGGTTGCACCGGCAGACCTACGCCGATGCCGGGGAGCCGGTGACGGCCGTGCCCGACATCCGGACGGCCCGACGCGTCATGGTCCCGTCCGGCCCGGCGTCGCCTGTCGTGCACCGCGCGGTCCGGTCGGGCACGCGACCGCGTACCCGCTCGCCACCGTCCGCACCGCGAACCGCGGCACCAGGTGATCGGCCGCCGGAGACCGCGGTCCCGCCGGAGCGCAACCGCCGGTCCCTGCCCGGCCCACCGGGATCACTCTCCCACCCGGTGGGCCGGAGCCCGCAGCACCACCTCGACACCGAAAGGCACGGTCGTTGCCCGACACCCCGCACGAATACGGCAAAGCAGCCCTCGCCACCCCCCGGGTGGACGGAAACGCACAGGCCAGAGAACTCGGAGAAGAACTCCGCCGCGCCCGCCGGAATAGCGGGATGACCATCGAGGAAATCCTGTCGGTCCTCGGCTGGGCAAAGGTCACGCTGCTCAGGCTCGAAGATGGAAGACGCGGTAAAAGCGCCTGGGACATCGCCCGCCTGCTCGGCGTGCTCCACGCCGACACCGAAACGTGCGAACGGGTCAACCGACTGCTGCGACAACCCGTCACCAGGGAATTCGTCCGGTCGCACCCGCGGCGGGCGCACGACGACCTGGCGGTGCTGGCGGTCCATGAGCAGCGGGCGGCGACCATCACGACCTACGACCGCACGGGCGTGCCACCGCTGCTGCAAACCGAGGACTACGCCCGACTCGACCTCGCGTACACGCAGGACGTCGACCACGCCCTCCGCATCCGGCTGGACCGGCAGAAACGCATGTACGAGGACTGGACACCGGAGACGCCCGCGGTGTTCTACATCCACGAATCGGCACTCTCGACACCCGTTCCGGATGACGACGCAACGGACGTCATGTGCAACCAGTTGCTGTGGTTGGCATTCGCGGGCAGGGAATTCCATCGCCGCGTACGACTGGTACCGGCCGCGCGACACGGCCCACGGCATCCGTTTACCCTGATGACCTTCGCCCGGCCCTTGCGGTCATTGGCCTACACCGGGACGGCCACCGCAACGGTATTCACCGAAGGACACGACGCCGTCTACAGGCCGTTGGTGGCCGAGTTGGACCGGATCGCGCTCGATCCGGACCGGACCGTCGAGGAGTTGCACCGTCGCGCCGACGCCCTCAGCGGCACCGCGATCCACCAGGCGGCCACCACGTCCAGCCAAGGACACCCCGCCCGATGACACCCCGCCCGATGACACCCCACCCGACGACGGCCCGCCCGACGACGCCTCCTCGGCGCACCGGCACCGACCCGCGCCGCCCGCACGCCGCCCCGTCGACCGGCCACCCGGGCAAACTGCCCGGCGGTGGTGACGGTGCGCGCGCTGGTCCCCGACGAACGCGACCGCGTGCTCGCGCGCGGGTGAGGGCATGAGCTTCGGGCCGGGGTGGTCGCCGTCCTCTCGGCCGCGGTGGTCGATCTCTGTGCCGGCCGGGGGCGTCCGGGTCGGTGGTGTGTTCGGTGTTCGTTCCAGGGTCGGTTCACGGGGGTGTGCCGTGGGACGCCGGCCGCAGACGTCTGGCGGGTGAGAACGCGGTTGCCTGTGGTCACCCGGGCCACCCTGCTGGGTCAGCGGCCCGGGCCTGGTCGAACCCGGGCTGATGACGCTGTTGTGGTTGAAGCAGGAGGGCGCCTGCGGCGTCGCGCGGATGATGGTCGATCGTGTCCGCGCAGTCCGGCGCGGACGGTACACCGCAGCGCTCGCCGAGCCCGTCGAGGCCGCCGGCCCACTGTTCCCCACACTTCCGAGTGATCAGGGCCATCTGGGGCGTCCCTACCCGCCCATCTTCTACGTGGTCTTCGTCCCCGACCGCCTGCCTACGTGCAGGACGTGCCGGACGGCCACCGACCATCCGATTCGGTGACCGACCACGTCGCCGGCGTCGTGGTCGTGCGCTGCCGACCACCGCAACGGTCCTTGCGGGTGCTTCTGTGCGGTCTGGCGCCCGCCCAGAAGCACCCGCAAGGGGTCAGCGTTCGCGGCCCAGCAGGATGTGGGGGTAGCCGCGGTTGACGCGTTCGCCCAGGTCGACGCCGAGGTCGGCGATGGTCTTGTCCAGCCGGGCGTGGGCGTCCTCGACGGTGTCGGCCTCGCCCTTGAACTCGAACTCGACGAAGTCGCCGGCGTCGGCGACGCGGTCGAGCGCGATCTCGACGTCGTCCAGTTGCCAGGTGGTGCGGGTCTTGTCGACGGTGACCAGCGGTGGGAAGCCCAGGGCCTCGAACGCGTGGCGCAGGGCCTCGATGTCGCCGACGGGGGTCTCGTACTCGGTGGCGTGGGCGGTGCCCTCGCCGGGCTTGTGCCACTGCTTGTAGTTGAACGAGGAGCCGCGCTGCTCGGTGCGGAAACGCACCCACTCGGTGATGGTGTCCGGGGCGAGGAAGTCGCGGCCCGGGTGGTTGTAGTAGGCGTCGATCTGGCGGGACGGTTCGGCGGCGGTGGCGCCCAGTTCGGTGAGGCGGGCGGTGACGGCGTCGGCGTCGGCGTCGGGCAGGGCGTACTTCTGCTCGACCTCGGTGTACTTCACGGACGGTGTCCTTCCGGGGTGTCGGGGTGCAGTGCCGCGCGGATCCGGGCGACCTCGTCGTCGGTGAGCGGGCCGCCCAGGCACGTGACGTCGGTGTGGATCTGTTCAGGGTCTCGGAACCCGACGAGCACGATCGAGTCGGGGGCGTGGTGCAGTGCGTAGCGCAGCGCGACGCGGGCCAGCCCGGTGGTGCCGGTGCCGTGGAGGGCGTGCAGCGGCGCGAGCCGGTCGGCCAGCCGGCGCAGCGCGTCGGGGGCGAAGCGGGGGTCGTGGTGGCGGTGGTCGGTGTCGCTGAAGTGGCGTGGGGCGCGGTGGTCGTGGGCGCCGATGAGCAGCCCTTGGCCGAGTGCCTGCTTGATCAGCACCCCTGCCTGGTGGCGGCGGGCGAAGGCGAAGATGTCGGTCTCGCCCGCGCCGTAGAGCGGGCTGAGCAGGTTGTAGCGGGCGGTGAGGACGTCGGGTCGGATGGTGTGGAACAGCCGCAGGAACCGGCCGGTGTCGGCGGCCTCGGGCCGGTCCTGGTCGGCCCACTGCTCGGCGAAGGTGTGCGGGGCGCGCATCCCGACCGCGCGGATCAGGCCCTGGACGCGCCACTCGTCGAGCAGGTCGACCACGCCGGTGAGGTAGTGGTCCTGTTCGCCGAAGTCGGTGCTGTGCACGAAGTAGACGTCGAGGTGGTCGGTGCCGAAGTTGTCCAGGGCCGGACGCGCGATCCGCTGCACCCCGCTGAAGATGATCACCGTGGAGTGCATCGCCCGGGGCTACCTCACCGGCCTGGGCCTGCGCGAGTACCAGCGCGACGGCGCCGTCTCCGGCGTCGCGCTCCCGCCCGGCCTGCTCGACGGCAGCAAGCTCCCCGAGCCGATCTTCACGCCCACCACCAAGGGCGGCGACACCGGCCACGACGAGTTCATGCGCTTCGACGACGTCGTCGACCAGGTCGGCCGGGAGACCGCCGAACGCCTGCGCGAGCTGACCCTGGCCATCTACACCTTCGGCGCGGCCATCGCAGCCGAACGCGGCATCATCATCGCCGACACCAAGCTGGAATTCGGTCTCGCCCCCGACGGCACCCTCGTCCTCGGCGACGAGGTCCTCACCTCCGACTCCTCGCGCTTCTGGCCCGCCGACCAGTGGCAACCCGGCCGCGAAGGCGGCCAGCCCTCCTTCGACAAGCAGTTCGTCCGCGACTGGTCACTGACCACCGGCTGGGACAAGACCCCGCCCGGCCCGGCCATGCCCGACGACATCGTCGAGGCCACCCGCGCCCGCTACGTCGAGGTCTACGAACGCATCACCGGCAACACCTGGCCTCAGGACCCGGAATTCCGACGCGACCCGGCCACCGATCCCGCCTACGCGGGCTACCGCACCGACGCCCTCGACGGCCACCTCAACTACAACCGCCGCATCCACGGCGACTGACCGCACGAACCGGCGACCACGCCACCCCGGCAGTGTTTCGGCGCTCGTCCACCGCTGTCACCGTGCTCGCCGCCGCGTCGACGGCCGCGTAGCCCCCGCCAGACGGCAGGGGCTACGCGGATCGGGCATACTACCGGCGTGTCAAAGGGGATCGACCCGGTAGTCGGTCCCGTGCGCTGATCGGCCGGGTTGGCCCCGGACCGCGGGCCACGCCACCACCGACACGCACCCGCCCGGTGAACTCGACACGCCGGTCAGAGCCGGTCCCAGCCGGTGGCCAGGCCCGGATCGGCCGCCAGCACCAGGCTGTCCTGGATGTGGCCGTACCAGGCGCCGCTCACCGAACGCCGGCCGCCGCGGCGCGGCTCGTCCAGCAACCGCAGCAGCCCCACCGTGGACAACCAGTCCTGCAGCTCCGACCGGTCCAGCACGAACGGTGAACGCTCCCGGCAGCGCGCCAGCACCCGTTCGGCCGCGGCCGTGTCGTGCAGATCCGCGGCGTGGCGGCCCCGGAAGTCCCGGGCTGCGGCGCGAGAGCGGTAGGCGTCGGGGAACACCCGCCGATGCAGCCGGGCCTGCGCACGGGTGACCGCCGGCGCTTGGAGGAACCCGATCAGGCCGGTGATCTGGTGGGCCAGCGTGTCCTCCACATTGGCCGCCATCCGCACCAGCACGCCGTCGGGCACCGGCGCCGCGTCGAAGTAGTCCGCGGTAATCGGGATCATGCGCCCCGCCCCACCGTGGCGTGCAGGCCGAACCGCTGCAACTGCACCGCACATCGCTCGGCGCCGCCCTGGTCGGGGAACGCCGCCACGTCACACCGGCCGCGCCGGTGCACCGCCATCGTCGCCGCCCGCGCCTGCAGGTCGTCCAACCCGCACAACGCACGCAGCAGGTAGGCGACCATGAATATGGTGTTCACCTCGTCGTCGTGCAGGGTCACCCGCCAGGGTGCGTCATCGGCCACCGGCGCAGTATGCGCCATCCCCACCACCGCCCCGCAGGGACAGCCCTCACCGGGGACGAGGCGCACCGACACCGGACAGCCGGACCAACGCCGCCCAGCCGGCCCGGGTCGCCGCCATGACGGCGAGAGCCGGACCCGCACCGATCCACCATAGGCCGACGGCCTTGACTTGTGCGTCTGTCGGCGGCCGACTGCCTCGAGAACATCCCCGCTGCAGGCCCGTGCCTACAGAGGTTGATTTCGTGTTGGCGGGGTGGAACCGGCCCCGTGACGTTTCTTGATCGTCGCGGTATGCCGGGTGGATGAGGTATGCGCAGGGTGGCGGCATGACGCCCTGCCAGCAGCAGGCCCGGGAGCGCATTCGACTTGAGGCCGGTGCGCGGTTCGCCCGCGGCGAGAAGACCACGGCGGTCGCGGCGGAGCTGCGGGTGGGGGTGCGGCAGGTGGAGAAGTGGCGCCGGACGTGGCGCGAGGGCGGGCTGGAGGCGTTGCGTTCGGCGGGGTTGATGTCGGTGGAACGGCTGTCCCCGGCGCAGTGGGAGCGGTTGGTGCGCGAGCTGGGGGCGAGGGCCGTTGGTCCACGGCTGGAACCAGGGGCAGGGCTGGATCCTGGGCCGGGTCAAGACGATGATCGGCCGGTTGTTCCACGTCGGCTACACCGTGCAGGGGGTGTGGCGGCTGTTGCGCGGGCACGGCTGGTCGCTGCAGGTGCCCGCGCACGGGCGATCGAGCGTGACGACGGGGCGGTCGGGGTGTGGCACGGGGAGGTCTGGCCCTGGGTAAAAGACTCGCCGCGGACCTGGGCGCCTGGATCTGCTTCGAGGACGAGGCAGGGCAGGGCCTGAGGCCGCCGAGAGACCGCAGCTGGGCTCCCCGCGGACAGACACCCCGGTGTTTCGGGTGCGCGACGGCCGTCAGGGCTGGGTGTCCATGGCCGGCGTGCTGTGCTTCAGGCCCGGCCGGCGGCCGCACCTGCTTTACCGGTTACGGCTGTGGCACGGCCGCAAGGGCGAGCGGCGCGGCTTCACCTGGAGCGAGTACCGGGACCTCCTCCTGGCCACCCACCACCGGCTTCGGGCTCCGTTGGTGCGGATCCGGGACAACTTGAATGTCCACAAGACGCACGAGTTGGTGGAGTTCGTCGACGCGAACCGGGACTGGCTGCGGGTGGTGCACCTGCCGTCCTATGCGCCGAACCTGAATCCGGCCGAGGAGGGATGGTCGCTGCTCAAGCGGTCGTTGGCCGAGTTCGCCGCGGCCGACCTCGACCACCTCGTGCGCGTGGTGAAATGCAAACTCAAGAAGATCCAGTACCGCCCCGACGTACTCGACGGCTGCCTGGCCCAGACCGGACTGACCCTCACGACGCCATGACCACACCGACCGCCATCGCTCATTTAACCTCTGTAACGAGCTACGACGAACAGCTTCCGACGCGCCCACACCCACCCCCCACCTCGGAAGCCACATCAGCCTGCTCTGGGACGCCCCCGAGCGGCTCATCGTGCCGCCGCAGCCACTGGCTCTGCCGGAGGCCGAGTAGGACCAGTCGGGGCGCGGCCTGCGTGGCGGAGGTGCTTGGATCGATATCAGATTGTTGATGCGCACGGCGTTGATCAGGCTCATGTCGCTCGGCCGTCAGGATGTCGCGGTCTGCATGTCATTACACTCGTTAGGCCGTATGCGTGGGTACCGGATGATCGTCAGGATGTCAGAGTGGATCGACGCGGAGCGTGGCTCGGAGCGGCATGTCTGTCGGCAACCGCCTTTATCGCGGTGCTGGTGCTGCAGGACGAGGACGTGCTGGATGTGCTGGACAAACTGGGAAGCGTCATCGCGGCGGTGCTCACACTGTTTACGTTCGTGGCACTGTTCTTCTCTCGACGCGCCGACAGCGGCAGTGCCACCAGCGATCAGGAGGCTGGCCTGGAGCAGGCTGCCGACAAACTGGCGGAGTTGATCAAGCGGCGACACGAGCAGGAAGCCCAGGTTCGACTGGTGACCCCGTCGAACGGGTTGGAGGTGCGCTTCCTGTCTACCGACCGGCCAGTTGCTGCGACTGCGGACGAGGTGATCGGTCCCCCGACGACTCTGACACGCTCGATTCCGCTGGACCTTCACGGTGACAGCGCTGACCTGATAAAGACATTCGATCGATTACCTGCTCGCCGCTTGGTAATTCTCGGTGGCCCAGGGGCAGGTAAGACCACGGCTGCCGTGGGCCTCACCATAGCGTTAATCAACCGGCGCAACCCCGGTGAACCGGTGCCGATGCTGGTGTCACTGTCGGCATGGAACCCGGAAAGGGAGGGCCTAGAGAGTTGGCTGGCCCGGCGGATCGCCGTGGAGCATCCACCTTTCAGCAAGGGAGGCCCGCACGGGCCCGAGGCCGCGAAGGAATTGGTGCGGCGAGGCATGGTGTTGCCCGTATTGGACGGATTCGACGAGATCGCTACCACTGCACGAGTTCGAGCACTGCGCGGGATCGCCGCCACTGTCGGTTATGACCGGCCATTAGTGCTTACCAGCCGCCCCGAGGAGTATCAGGCCGCGATCGGTGAGATAGGTTTTCCATTGGGACGTGCGCTGGTAGTCGACCTCATGGAGGTGACCGCAGAGGCGGTGGCGGACTACTTGGACTCTGGACGCCCGGTTGGAGATGCCCGTTTTGCGCCGGTTACAGCGGAATTACGAGCGCATCCGGACGGGGTGTTGGCGCAGGCGCTGTCCACTCCGTTGATGGCTGACTTGGCTCGAACCGCCTACGCGCCTGTCAAGACCGACCCGGCTCAAATGTTGGCTCTAACAACCGTCGAGGGGGTGGAGCGACTATTGCTTGACTCCTATATTCCTGCACTTTACTCTCCGGAAGAGAATCCGGAGCAGGTGGCTGCCGTGTTGGCGTTCCTCGCCGCTGCTCAGGCGTCGAAACCCGGCACAGATTTGACCTGGTGGCGCTTGTGTCTACTTTTACCCCGTCCGCAAGTTCAAGTTTCGGCGATTAAGGGTGCAATTACTGGGGCGGTCATAGCTGTCTTGCTGTTCGTTGCGACGATATTCACTACGCCCGCGTCGCGGTCGGTCAGTCCTGGCGTCCTGACGATATCGCGCGTATTTACTCTGATTGTGCTGGCCATCCTGGGCTGTGTGGTAGGCCTTGCGATCGGCGCACTCGTTGGGCTGGTAATGCGCATGCTCATCGGCAGCGACGACGACACACGCTTGGTGCCCCTGCCCAAAATGATGTCGCGGCCGACCGGGGCGGCGATCGTCCGGTACGTTGTCGGGCTCCTCGTCGGGGGACCTGTGGTTGGTTATCTGGTTGCCCGAGATCAACCTCCGGGCATCATGGTCGGACTTGGTACGCTGGTTGTGCTTCTGGGGTTGATTAACATTGAACTTGTCGGCCGCATTCCGGCTGACGACCCCGGTCATCCTCGTGACAGCCTTGCTTCTGATCGCGCCATGGCAATATTGAACGGGGCGGTTACTTTTTTCGGTATGGCGCTCCTCGTGCTACTCGCTGGGCTAAGCGCGGATGTCAGTTTCATCGGCTCTCTATCGACCGCTCTGGGTATGGCGGCACTTTTCACCTCTCTGTACCCATTCAGTTGTGCCTGGATCAAGTACTCCCTAACGTGCTTGTTGCTCTGGAGGTACGGAGGTGTGCCATGGCGGCTCATGGAATTTCTGGAACGAGCTCACGAACTTGGAGTGCTTCACCGTACCGGCGCCCTCTATCGGTTTCGTCACTTGCGCATTCAGCAATACCTTGCCGCCCGATACCCTTGTAAAGGTTCTCGCAAGATCCATCTGCGTCGCCCTCACTTTCGTTGAAGTACTGTGAGAGGCCGGGCATGCCAAGTCGGAAGTAATCGATTTCAGCAAGCTTGCTTGCGTGGGAAAGCATGACGAGCACATCGGTTGTCATTTGTTGGTAAGAGATGCTCCGCTTGCGGGTAATGGCGGCGCTAGCCCTACAGTGACATGCGTCGATCTCGAGCCTTTCGGCCACTGGAATAGCTTGCGCTGATCCATGTCGGTCGATAGAATCGCTGCGCGCGGCCGGCCGGCCGCGTATTCGTGCCGGTTCGGTAGTGCGCAACGCTCGCTCCGATCACCGAACACGGCGATCCCGGCAAGGAGTTTCCGCATGGCGCGGCAGACCATCGTCACGCTGGTCGACGACCTCGACGGCAGTGAAGCACGGGAAACCGTGGACTTCGCCCTGGACGGAGTCAGCTACTCCATCGACCTGTCCGCGGGCAACGCTGACAAGCTGCGCCGACGGCTCGCCGACTTCGTCGCGAGCGGACGACGATCCAGTGGCCGCAAGCAGCGCACTACGCGGCAACGCCACACTCGGACGACAGTTCCCGCAGGCGGCGACCGGGCACAGAACCAGGCGATCCGTGAGTGGGCCAGAAGCCGAGGAGAGCAGATCTCGGACCGGGGACGCATCTCCACGGCACTGATCGAACAGTTCCAGCAGGCCCACTCCGCCTGAACCGCGACATACACCCGCATCCGCGCGGATGAGCTGGCGGGCAGAGATCGGGAGAGAAGCCGGTTCGGCGTCCCGATGTGACCGAAACGCCGTACCTGACGCGGGTAGAAGTGCACACCGGGACCGGTCAAGTCGGCGCACAGGGAGCACTGTGACCGGTGCCGACCGGCAAGGGGCGGGTAAATCGGCCCGGCGGAAGACGGCATGTGTGGGGGCACGGTTGCGCGTTCGGGGCACACCAGATCTCGCCGGGCGCGTTGCCGTCACAGGTACTCCGCGACAGCGCCCATGACACCTACGGCAGGGCGACCCTTGCATTCGGCTGCAACACTGCTTCCGTATCGCCGATCAGGGGGTCAGGGGGAGGGTGACAACAAACCGCGCGCCGCCGACGTCCGGGTCAACGGCCTGCAGGGTGCCTGCGTGGTTGGTGGCGATGCGGCGGGCGATGGGGAGGCCCAGCCCGGTGCCGCCGGTGTCGCGGGTGCGGGCGTCGTCGAGGCGGGTGAAGCGGTCGAAGACGCGTTCGTGGTCGTCGGGTGGGATGCCGGGGCCGTCGTCGAGGACTTCCAGGATCGCCTGGTCGTTGGCGGTGCTCAGGCGGACGGTGATGGTGGTGGTGGCGTGGCGTTCGGCGTTGTCCAGGAGGTTGCCCAGCAGGCGGTCGAGCAGGGCACGGCGGCCGCGTGCCGACACCGGGTGGTCGGGCAGGTCGGTGGTGAGGGTGTGGCGGCTGCGGCGTATGTTGGTCTGATCGCGTATCAGTGCGGTGAGGTCGAGAACGTCGTCGCCGGCGATACGGCTGGCGGTGGCGGTGGCGGTGGAGTCATGGTCGAGGCGGGCGAGCAGCAGCAGATCGGAAGCCAGGTGCTGCAGTCGCTCGGTGTCGGCCAGGGCCGCGTCGACCACTGCGGGCCAGTCGGCCTGGCTGGGATGGGTGGTGGCGATCTCCAGCTCGGCGCGCAGCGCCGCGATCGGGCTGCGTAGTTCATGGGAGGCGTCGGCGACGAACCGCCGGTTGTCCTGCACCGCGGTCTCCAGTCGGTCCAGGGTGGCGTTGACCGTGTCGGCCAGTTCGGCGATTTCATTGCGGTTGCGGGACACGGGGACCCGGCGGGTCAGGTCGTGCTCGGTGATGTCGGCCATCTCCCGGCGGATCGCCTCCACCGGCCGGAGCATGCGACTGGTGGCGAGCCACACAACACAGCCGAACAGAGTGCTCAGGAGCACCGCTCCGAAGGTCAGCAACAATACCCGCGTGTTGAGAGCCCGCTGCGCTTGCTGAAGTCGTGCGCGATCGTCGGGTCGGAGTGGCACGTCTTCAGGAGGGACAGTACGGGTGTATCCGTTGTCCGCTACGTATTTGTAGCGGATTTTCGTCGCGTCGGTGAAAGGCCATAAAGACAGCTCGGGGATCACGACTGCGGAGCTATAGTCCGCTCCGCATGTGATGATTGTGTCGGCATCGATGGTGTCGTCGAATGTTATATCGCCAACCCGTACGGGTTTGGATGGCACCTGGTTGAACCACTCGACTTCCGTCGAGTCGGCGTTCCGGTTACGAACACAGTGTTGCGTTTCTGCCCATCCGACGACGACGTTCGACACGTCTCCGGGGAGCAGGTCCGATCGTGGCGGTACAACAGCAAAACTGCAGAGATAGCGCATCTCGACCGGTGAGGTGTCCGGTCGCATCGCCTCATTCCGTGCGGACATCACCGCCAGGACCGTCACGGCGGCGACGGGCACGGTGATCACAGCCGTGGCCGCAAGCGAGACCGACACACGCAACGACCGCATTCGGGACTGTTGCCAGCTCTCCATCGGTCCCACTCCTGTCCTGTGGATCAGGTAAGCCCAAGTGACGTGCCTATCCCACGCGCCACGTCCCCGGCCAGACAGTGTTGCAGCGCTCCGGCACCGCGAACTTCTCTGCTGTCGGCGGGATGACCCGGTCGGCGGAACGATGGGTCTTCACGGCCGAGTTCGACTCGGACCCACCATGCTTGAGCACGGGCGGACGTGGCGCGCCGCCGCAGTGTGCTGCATCTGCGGGCGGGTGATGAGTGGTGGCCGCGGGAGAAGGGGGCCGGGTGGCAGTCGGTATCGGTGTCCAGTTTCCGTGGTACACATTTGTGTGCACACCTGGTACCCCTTCGGGTCGGGGGGCGCCACATCAGGCCCGGTTCCCATCGTAAGGATGCTCGCCGGCCTGTCGCAGGTCGCCGTTGCACTGCATTCCTCGTCGATGGCGAATATTTCAGGTGGCGGTCCTCGTGTCGGCATGTTCGTCGGTCCACGATTGTCCCCTGTCTCCGGCATCTGCATGACCATACTATGTACCGGTGTCACGAGGTTCCCGAAGATCGCTTCAGCGTTTCTCGGAAGCGTTGAGGGGATGTCCGGTGTGGTGCTGGCCGTGCATCCTTTGTGGATTCCCCTGTCGTATCCATGCTCTGTCCGGACAAGTGTCGCGATGACGAGGAGGCCGTGCCGATGGATGTCGGGCCGTGACGGCCAGCGGGGAGTGTTCCCTGCCGCGCTAGTGGGCGCGATGGGCCGGACACGCGATGTCAGGTGTGCGGTACGCCGTGGGGCATGGGCAGATCGTCGCGGACGACGTGGCGGTCGTGGGGAATGACACCGGTGGCTATGTCAGCGAGTTCTGATCGCGAATGCAGCTCGGTTTCGACCGCACTTGTCGATCAAGCGCGTGATCAATGTCGGCGAGACGTGACCGCGCCGGGCGGGCACAAGCAGACCAAGCCACGCGCCAGAGGCGCCCCGACCTCGGGCGACGCGCGACCGCAGATCAACTGCACCCTGCGGTCGAGACTCACCGACACCGACATCCCGCCAACTGCGGTGCGATCACCGCTGACAGAGATTCGCGGTCGCTTCTCAGCGACAAAGCCAACACCGGTGACCACCGACTCGTGCCCGCGGCGCCGCCCGTCAGGATGCGGCGCCGCGGGCACGAGTCGGTGGTCACCGGAGTGTGCTTCGGCCGGATTTCCACTGTGCGCGATCGGGCTGCGGGAGTCGCGAGCACGATGCGGTTGCGTGGACGGAGGGCCTGGTCACCTGAGCCACTGTTGTGCTGTGGTGTTGTTGCATCCCCACAGTTGGAGTTGCCGTCCGGCGGTGAAATCCGAGTTGGGTACGTCGATGCAGTACTGGTAGTCGCTGTGCGTGGCAATCGCGTTCCCTCCGCTCGGGTGGTAGAAGAAGAACCACCGCTGAGAGTCGCTGCCGTCGCAGTTGTTGACCTTGACGGGATTCCCGTAACCCCGTTCGCCGTCGAAGTCGAGGCACAGCCCACCGGAGTATGCGGGATGCAGGTAGGTGCCGCCCTCGCGGGCCGTCTCGGTCACCCAGTACTGGTTGCTGCCGCCGGTGTCCGGCCAGAGCACGACCGGGGTGCCGTGACCGCCGAAGTTCGACGCGTCCATGACCAGACCGCTCCACGATGCCCACCACTTGATCACTTCCTGGGTGGAGGGGGGCGCGGCGACGGTCGGGCCAGCGGTGGGCGCGGCCGAGGCCGTGCCGCTCGTGGCGATCGCGCCCAGGAACAGTGCGAGGAGGCCCGTGAGGATGCGGAAACGCATGGTGCTCGCCTTTCTTCGAGGTGATGGACAGCGATGTGTTGAATCCGGGTGTGGTGCCCCGGCTCCGGCGACGCCGCGACTGGTCCTGGCCGCGCCGGCCGGATACGGACGGTAAGCTCGCCGCCCGAACACGCTCCAGGGGCGGCGGATGCGTCCGAACGACTGGCCCGATCTCAGGCGTGAGGTCGGTGTTACACCGATGCAGACGTCGGTGCGGTAGGCGCCCGCCGATCCAGAGTGGGGACTTGGGTGGGCGGTCAGGTGGTGAAGTCGGCGTAGGCGCGGTATCGCGGGGTGCCGTTGCCGCCGTCCTGGACCCAGACGGTGACGCGGAGGCGTTCGCCGAAGCAGGGAGTGGGATAGGCGTAGTCGATGCCACAGTCGTCGTTGGCGGCGCCGTTGGCGTCCTCGGCGGTGGCGACGACCTGGCCGGTGGTGAGGTTGCGCAGCTCGGTCCTGGCCTGCATTCCGTCCGCGGACTCGTCGCAGACCTCCAACTCCCAGGCGTTCCACCGGTCCACCGAGGCGACCGCGGAGTCGTTGGTGGTGTACACAACAGCGTCGTAGGCGATTTGAATCGGTAGGTGCATCCCGCTGCCGTGGGTCGCCGCCCGAGTCCCCTGTCGACGACGCCGGCCGGTGCCGGCTACGCCACCAGCGTCAGTGCGGCGAGCGCGAGCCCGGCCGTGATGAAACGAGTCGTCCTGCCCATGATGGCCACTGTCTCCGTTTCTTTCGACAAGGTGTGCCTGTGCGGCATCCGTAAGGGAATCGATCGAGGTGTCACCGCACCGCAGCACCGCCTGCTCACAGGGTGATCTATCGCGGGAAGATTCGTGTACGCGGCCCGTAACCGCCTGGGGGTGCGTCGAACGAGTCACCCATACGGCAGGCTGCCGTCCCCCTCACGATCTTCGGCGACCTGCGGTGAATACGTGCACACCCTGGGGTCCGTGTGGACGCTGTCTACTGTGCCCGACGGGTTCTGAATAAGTCTTGAAGTATCCTGAAGAGTTGTTCAGGATTGGTGGCAGTGGTGCGGAATGGCGGTGGTAGGCGTGTGTTGACGGTGGAGGGTGATCGACGGTTGGCAAGTCAGTCGGTTCGTGGACTGGCCGCGAAAAATTTTGTGGTCGACCACGCCCTACGTCGCGTGTGGACCGGCCGATCAACTTGTGCAGGCCCGAGATACCACCGCAACAGCAGAAGGGTTTCGCCGAACCTCGGGCACACCATAAGAGGTGTCGCCCTCTGGCGCGATCGCCGATACGCGAGGTCGGATCGACTGGTTGTGCGAAGAGGGCGATTGTGCGGGGAGGACCTATGTCGCTCGGGGCGGTCCGGCGTTCGGGTGTCGGTTGTGTCGGGTGGCGAAGGCGTGGTGCAGGTGTAGGGCGCTGTCGCGCAGCTGATCGACGGTCATGGGCAGGCCGGCGTGGAGGTCGGGATGTTGTTCGATGTCGTCGATCATCGCGAACAGTCGCTCGAACTCGGTGGTGACCAGCGTGATGTAGTGAGGTGGCATGGTGACATGGGGCTGCGGAGTGCAGGCTACGGTGCGGCGCCAGAGGTGGGCGATGAGTTCGAGCTGGACGGCCAGGCCGCTGATTTCGTGGCGTCCGTAGGCCTGGTGTTCGGCGCGGATGAGGTTGCGGTATCGCTCGACGGCCTCTGCGGGGTCGCTGCTGTGGCGACGGTCTTGGATGTCGATCCAGGCCAGGTCGAAGCGGCAGGTCAGGGTGAGCGGGTGGTGCTCGCCCAGGTGGGTGGTGCAGTGGTCGATCAGCCCGGTGTACTCGGCGCGGCAGCGCTGGAGGTGGTCGGGGTCGGGGGTGGGGTGGCCGGTCCAGTGCAGCCAGGCCAGGTCGCGTCGCAGGGTCAGCACGTCGGGGTGGTGAGGGCCCAGGTGTTGGTGTCGGACGGTCAGGGCGTCGTGGTAGAGGGTTTCGGCGCGGGCCGGTGTGCCGGCGAGGTGGGCGAACACCGCGGTGCTGCGGGTGAGTTTGGTGGCCAGCAGCCGCCAGGTGTCGGGCAGGTCGGGGTGGTGGGCGACGTGGTCGACGAGGTGGTCGAGGTGGGGGATCAGCGCGGCCCAGCATGACCGGTGGGTGGGGTCGGCGGTGTGCAGGTGGCTGGTGGCGCCGTCGAGCACCGCGACGCACAGGGCCAGGTAGGGGCGTGGGTCGGCGAGCAGGTCGGGTTGATGGCGGTTGGCCTCGCGGATGACGGGGTGGATGAGCATGCTGCGGGTGGTCGTGGCCGAGGAGCGGCTGTCGCGGAAGTCGACCTGGTCGATCAGGCCGAAGTCGACCAGGACGGTGAGGGTGTCGGTGATGTCGGCGCCGGTGATGCCGGGGAACAGCGGCGAGTGGATCAGGATGTCGGGGTTGGCCAGGACGTAGGGCAGGGGCGCGGGGGCGAAGCAGGACAGCCAGCGCAGCAGGGGCCGGGCGTGGCGCAGGCCGCGGTCGTGCAGCAGGTCCAGCGACAGCTCCCAGGTGCGGGTGAGCAGTGCGCGCTCGTCGAGGTCGCGGCCGAGGTTGTGCAGGCGGTCGACGTGGGCGAAGTGGTCGTGGAAGGTGCGGCGGTAGTGGTCGAAGTCCACGGGCAGCAGGACGCCTGGCACGGGCGGCAGGGCGGCGGCGCCGCGCAGGTAGCGCCCGGCCAGGTGCAGGGCCAGCGGCAGGCGTCCGAGGGTGTCGGCCAGCAGCAGGGCCTGGTCGCGGGTCCCGGCCCGGGGTGCCAGGGAGCACAGCACGTCGGCGGCGTGCTCGCGGGTCAGGGGACGCAGGGGGACCAGGGTGGCGTGGCGGGGCCAGCGGTCGCCGGTGCCGTCGCGACTGGTGATCAGGACGTGGCCGGTGCGGTGGCGTAACGCCGGCAGCCAGGGCTGCAGCAGGCGGGTGTCGTCGGCGTTGTCGACGATGACCACCCACGGCCGCGGGTGGCGGGCCAGTGCGTCGGTGAGCACCGGCACCGGGGACAACTGGCCCGACCAGGCACGGATGACGGTGTCGATCGGGGCTCCGGCGTCCAGGGCCAGTTCGCGCAGGCCCGCGGTGAGGCTGCGTTCGGTGGAGGCGTCGATCCACCACAGGCGGATCCGGCGGTGTTCGTGGTCGAGCAGGTCGGCCAGGGTGAGGGCGGCGGCGGTCTTGCCGCCCCCGCCCGCGCCGTGCAGCACGGTGGTGGCGCCGTCCTGGCGCAGGACGCCGTCGAGCAGGGTGGCGACCAGGTCGTCGCGGCCGTGCAGGTCGGAGGTGACCCGGTCCAGGGGTGGGCGGATGGACACCGGCCCTGCGGTGTCGTCGCAGGCGGCGTGGAGGGCGAGGTCGCCGTGGACGTGGCCGACCTGCAGCACGGTGCCGTGCTGTCCGTTGTCCAGGGTGTTGGTGACCGTGGAGCCGGTGGGCGGCGTGCCGAAGGGGTGTCGAGAGGGCGGGGCGGACATGATCGACGCTCTCCTGGGGGCGGTGTCGGGGGGACGAAGATGCGGTGTGGTCGTGCGCTGCTGTGGTGCCGGGTGTCCGGTGGTCCGCCCCGACACGGGACGGACCACCGGACACCCGGTGCGCGGTCCCGGGGCGGGGATCAGACGGTCAGGGCGCCGCCGAGGACCATGTCCTGGATCTCGTCGGGGCCTGCGGGCCTGCCGATCAGGTCGCCGGCGCCCTGGTGGGCTTGCAGTGACCGGGCACCGCGGAACTGCTCTACGGTGTCGATGCCCTTGACCATCACCGTCTGGGTCAACTCCCGGCCCAGGCTGATCAGGGCTGCGGCGACCGACTGCCTACAGCGGCTCTGGTCGCCCGAACCGAGTGTGGCGGTCAGGGTGGGGGAGACGACCAGGGTGTGCAGGGGCAGGTGCGGAAGATGGTCGTAGCGGGCGATGTCGGTACCCAGGCCGTCCAGCGCCACCGGCACGTTCAGGTTGTTGAGCTTGAGCAGGCGTGGCCGTGGCCTGCCCGACTCGTCCACGACCGCCGACTCGGGCATCGACAGCAGCAGCTGTTCCGGCGGCAGGCCGGTCTCGCGCAGGGCGGCGGTGACGTGCTCGACCAGGGCGTCGTCGTCGGCGAAGCGTGCCGGCAGGTTGACGGTGACCCGGGGGGCGGCCTCGCCCAGGGCGGCACGCCACCGCGCGGCCTGGACGGCGGCCTGCCGCAGTATCCGCGGGCCCCAACCGCGGATCAGGCCCAAAGCCTCGGCTTCGTCGAGCAGGTCGTCGGCGACGATGCTCCGGTCGGGGCGGCGCCAGGTCGCGGTGGCCTCGGCGCCGACCACGGTTTCGGTGGCCAGGTCGGCGATGGGCCGCCACACCAGGGTGATCTCGCCGTCCCGCAGGGCGCGGGGCAGTGCGGCGAGCAGGTGCGCGCGTTGCAGTTGCCGGTCCTGGTGCGGTGGCCGCGTGACGGTGCGCAGACGGCGTTGGTCGCGATGCTCGGTGGGCAAGGCGGTTTCGGCTTCGTCGAGCAGCTCCTCGGCCGAGACGCCGGGACGGGCTTGGACCACGCCGACGCTGGGCGAGAGCAGCACCTCCCGGGTATCGCTGCGTATCGGGGCGGAGACCCAGTCGACCAGCCGTTTGACCAGCTCGGTGACGCCGGTCCAGTGGTGCGGGTCGGTCAGCAGTACCGCGAAACGGTCCCGGTCCAGCCTGGCCAGGGCGGTGTCGGGCACGTCGGACAGCGCCGCGATGACGCGCGAGCCGATGGTGGTGGCGATCCGGTCACCGGCAGCGGGCCCGAACGCCCGGGCCAGTGGTGCCAACCCGTCCACCCGCAGCACACACAGTCCGACCACGCCGATGGAGCCGGCGGTCAGGGCGGTGTGAACGCGGTGCAGGAAATGCCGTCGGGTGGGCAGGCCGGTGACCTGGTCACGGTCGGCACGAGGTTGCAGCCGTCGTTGCCAGGCACGGCATGTGGTGACGTCCTGCATGATCAGGTGAATTCGGCCGTCGGCCCGGTCGGAGCCGGTGTGCCAGGCCAACGCGGCGTCGGCCCAGGCGGTGAAGCCTCCGTGGGCACCGGTGAGCGCGAACTCCGTCGAGATCGGGCGGCCTGCGGCCTGGACGGCGGCTTCCAGGGCGGAGGCGACCGTGGTCAGGTCGTGCTCGCCGAGTACGAAGTCGAGCAGGCGGTGCCCGACGACGGCCGGACGCGGCCGGTCCAGCAGCCGCAGCAGCGCCGCGTTGGCTTCGAGCACCGTGCCCTCGGCGGTGAGCAGCCCCATCGGCTCGGGAGCATCGGACAACCCGGAATGGAAGCGTCCAGGCTCCTCCAAGCCGGCGCGCAGGGCGTGGTGCCGGGAGTCCAGCCAGGCGCGGGTCACCCGCATCTGCTCGTCGAGGACGCGGTCGCGTGCCCCGGCGGCGAACCCACCGGCCAGGGCCGCCACAGCCTGTGCACGGCAGGCCGCGGTGCCCTCGCCGGTGTGCCGGTGCACGCGCTCCAACCACGGGATGATCAACTCCAGCGCGTTCTGGAAGGCGTCGGCGGTCAGCAGCAGATCCTGGGCCAACTCCCGACCGATCCGCTCGGCGGACACACCCGACGGAGCGTCCCCGCAGACCTGCCGCAGCAGGCCGCGGGCCATCACCGTCAGCCGGTCACGCAAATCGTCCTGGCCCATCGGCAGACAACTACTGGACACCAGTGCCTTGGCCCACTCATCCACCATGTCCTCGAAGCCCACGGGCCGCCGGTCCCCGATCGGTTGTGGAGGAACCCGCACTTCGGCGGCCGGTGGCGCCGGTGGGCGGGCGTCGGCCGCGAAGATGCGCGCCAGAGCGGCATCCTGGTCCGCCTCGGAGGTCGGCGCCGGTCCCAGCCTGCCCAGCAGCGCCAGATCGGCATCGAGTTGACGCCGCCCGTGAAAGGCATTGGTTCCCGGGATCCAGGACAGGATCGATTGCAGCATCATGTGTCACCTCTGTCGTCGTACCGGACCGCACCATCCCCCTCGGCTGTCCCCGCACCGGGATCGTCGCGGGCAAGCAGTCGTCGCCGTGCCTCGGCGACGTAGTTGGACACGCTGCGCGTCCGGCAACCCATCGCCTCGGCGATCTGCTTGTTGCTGAACCCGAAGGACTTCATCCGCAACGCGTCCCGCAGGTGTCTGGGCAACTTCTCGATGGCCGCCTCGACCTCGAGCAGCCGCTGCCGTTGCTCGATGTCCTCCAGCGGCGCGACCAGCAGCCGATGACGCTCATCGGGCGAAACCGGCGGCGCGGTCGTCTGCCGCAGCTCCTGCACCATGAGGTTTTTGGCCACGATGAAGGCGTACCGGAGAGGGCTGCCTTCGATACGTCCCCAGCGTCCCCACACCCGGCTCAAGGCCACGTGGGCAATCTCCCGACTGTCCAGCATCGGCGCATGGTGGTGAACATAGCGACACAGCTTGTCATGGGTTTCGCGGTAGAACTCGGCGAACTCTCGCTCGTGGACGTGTCGTTGCGCGTCGTGCGGGTTGGTCACGTGCAGTCGCCCTGCACCGTCGCCACCTCCGAGGCCGACCACGGAAGACCGCCACCGGTCACACCGGCCCGGATCCCCCGCCTGCGAGCCGCGGCGCGGATACGGGCACCAGCCGGACACAACCCGCACCGCACGTGACGACAAGCGCGGGGCCGCAGGCGCCCGCGGAAGCCGGTACGCCACCGACGGTGCCAACCGCCCACGGCGTCCGCCGCGAATATCAGTTGCGACAGCACGGGAACCTCTCGCCATCGAGGACACGCCCGGTATGGACGTACGCCCTTGATCAGTGCGCAGCGCCCGCGATGTCCATGTCGCCGCTCAATGGTTCACCCGAAAGAGTGAGGACATGACCGGTCGGTACACGACCATGGCGGCCATGACGATGAACCGCATACGACACACGGGCGAACCATGCCTTGAGCACGTCATTCCGCAGTCCTGCGGATGTCAGAGCATAGGGGCACGACCTGTACGGCCGGACACCCCACGGCCACCGATCACACGATGATCAATCAGGGAAGGAGCTGGCGTGTCCGACCGGGACGACACCGCGACAGCCGACTTCGACAGACCCAACGCCGCCCGCATCCACGACTGGCTGCTCGGCGGCACCCTCAACACCCCCATCGACCGCGACGCCGCCGCCACCGCCCTGACCCGCGCACCGGCCCTGCGCGAACTCGCCCGAGCCGGCAGGACATTCCTGCACCGCGCCGTGCAACACATGCTCGACGCCGGAATACGCCAATTCCTCGACCTCGGGGCAGGTCTGCCCACCATGACCCCGACCCACCGCATCGCCCACCGACACGACCCCGCCATCCCCGTCGTCTACGTCGACCACGACCCCGCCACCACCGCCCGCACCAACCTCCTGCTCGACGACACGCCCACCGCCCTCGGCATCCACGCCGACCTGCGCCACCCCGACCGGGTCCTCGACCACCCCGACACCCGACGCCTGCTGCACCCGACACAGCCCACCGGGCTGCTCGCCGTCGACATCCTCGACACCCTGCCCGACCACGACCGGCCCGGACGCGTCCTCCAGCACTACCTCGACGCCCTGCCCTCCGGCAGCATCGTGGCCCTCACCCACCTCACCGCCTGGCCCCTCGTCGATACCGCCGCCTCCGGCGATATCGACCATCCCTCCGCCGACTGGTGGCGCCGACACCCCCGCACCACCGCCACCGTGCACTCCTGGCTGACCCGCCTGACACCACTGCAGCCAGACACAGCGATCCTGCACACCGACCACGTCGACACCGCCTCGACAGCCGCACCGAACACCGCGGCCACCGTCGTCACCGTCCTCGGCAGGACAACCTGAGACGGCCGTGCACAGCAGAAACCCGACCACGAAAAGATCCGCCGCCTCTCCGAGCCGCCGAGAAAACCTCATCGCGCTGGCCGAGCACCACGCAACCCGCGTCAGCTGATCGGCCGGGGGAACAGTGGCCGATATTCGTTCGCAGCAGTGACAGCATCTACCACGCGGACGATCATGTGACCTCGCGGCCGTATCGTGAGGGAAGTACTGCCGACGGCGTAGGAGGACCTGCCTCGCGCCCGTACGCGAGTTCATGGAGAGGCCGGAGCGCGATGGCGCGCCGACCATGCGGCCCACACCGGTGCTCGTGTTCACCGAACCCACGGGAGCGGGCAAGACCACGCTGCTCGACGAGGCGCAGCGGCGGCTGACCGGCGAGATCCCCTACGCCGTCATCGACTGCGCGGCGCCGAAAAGCAACACCGCGTGGGAGGTGCTCGCCAGCCTTACCCGCGACCTCGACCTCACCGCCGCCGGATACGGCACCACCCCCGTTCCCGAGGTTCGTCACCGCGCAGGTCGCCATCGCCCGGGACTCCACCGGGCTGACCACCGCCAAGAAGCAGGGGCGGCTCGAACGCGCTCTGAAGCAGCCATCGGCAAGGAGCTCGACCAGCTCGGCTTCTCCAGGGCCGACCTGGACGACGCATGGAGCATCGTGATGCACGACGCGGTGCTCGCCACCACCGAGTCGATCAACCAGGCGGCTGGCGGGCTCAACACCGGCGCCACCGTCACCCGCAAGGACGTCCGGGCCGCCCCCACCCGGCTCGACCACACGAAGAACGCCGTGAACGGCGCTGGCGGCGCCTTTCGGGATCAACGCCACGACGGGCAACTCCACCAGCTGGCGGCTACCGGTGATCGAGGTCGGCCTGGACGGTGCATTCACCGTCCGGAAGGTCATCGACCTGCCCAGTTGACACCTCGCCACTCGCTGGCCGGCGCAGTCCGGTGCGTCCACTATGTCCGGCTGAGGGGCGGTGCCGGCGATCACGCCGTCGGCGAGGCGACAGCGGACCCGCTGACCTTCCGCCTGCTGGCGGCGTGGTGTCAGTGTGGGTAGAGAACGGCCATGATGTCGGTCAAGATCGGCTTGAGTTGGTCGGGATGTATGGCGGTGCCCTCGGGGTCGGTGGCGCGCAGGGCGGTGTTGACGTGGGCGTAGACGTCGTCGAGGGTGTCGTGGCCGTGAGGGAGGCGCTGGTACCAGCGGTGGCCGCGGGGTGGTGCGGGCACGCCCGCGTCGGCCAGGTAGTCCTCGATGCCCTCGTCGATCGTGTCCTGATCGGTGGAGGTGCGCGGTCCACTGTGAGTGATCCTGGCGGTGCCTCGGATTTCGGTCACCGTGACGGTGTGCGATTCCCGGTCGGGCAGGCGCACCAGGTGTTCGAGGCCGGCGAGCCAGGCGAGCAGCATGGTGAAACCGGTATCGGGCACCCGATCGTAGGTGGCGCCCTCGAACTGCAGGCGTGCCGAGGCCGGACGTCCGGGAAGGCCGGGTGGCGTGGTCACCGGCGTGTCCTTGGGCAGCAGGCGCACCCGCCGCCACCAGTCGGTGTCGTGTCCGGATGATCCTGCCGGCTGTCCCATGCCTTGGGCACCTCCGTGGTCGGGAACCCGCTGTCCTGAGCCGAGCTGAACCCGAAGCGCACCCGCTGTCAGCCGCCGTGTACCCGGCGGTCCTCGGTGAACCACCGCTGTACGGCTTCCTCCGCGCGTCGCCGCTCGGCTTTCGCCGTCGCCCTGGCCGCCTCCGCCTGCTCGGCGGCCCGGTCGTCACGATCGGCTCCGCGTTGAAAGCGTGAGGCTTCCACGGCGGAATCGGCGACCCGCTGCGCCAACCTCGCCGCCTCGCGTTCGTGCGCGGTGCCGCGAAAAGTGTTCACCAACACGTCCGCGTAGGCGTCCGCCGCCAGCATCTCGCGGGCGGCTTTACTGTGCGGCAGACGCTGCGGTTCGTTCGCGGTCATGTCACCCATCCTCCCGCGGAGGTTCGATGGTCGCGGTGAAGCTCGCCGCAGGTCACCGAGGTCGTCCTACCGCGTACTCTCCATCGCCGCTCTTGACCATGATGGTCACCTCCGTGTCGCCGCCGCCGAGTCGCACCGCGCACACGAACGACGTCCCGGCCACCACGGCCTGCTGATCAGGACACTCGACCGTCTCCACGCCCGCGATCTTGTAGTCCTGGCGCAGGACAAGGCTCACGCCGTGCTCGACTGACTGCGCGTCGAATACCCGCCGAGTCCGTGGAGCGGGGGTGGCGGTCACCGTGGGAACCACCGTGACCGTTGCCGGAGCGACTCGGGAGTGCCCGGCGTCGTCGCGGCGCACGCAGTGCCGACAATCGCCAGCACGGTGACCGGGACGAGTAACGCCGTGGGAACGCGCATGACCCAGGAGTCGATCACCCCTGCCACGCCGTTACAGGTACCGGCCTGCGGCTTCGTTGCGGTCCTGCACTACCTGGTGCCGCTGCCGTGTCCACGAGACGGTTCTCGACGTGCTCCACAGTGATGCCCGTCCGGGTGCGGGGACTTCACCCCGGATGTTGGACACGGGGTTATGCGGCTGGGGCCAGCGTAGCCGGCGTCGGGGTGAGGCTGTTCTCGTAGTCGATCGGGGATTTCTGGTCGAGGTGTGAGTGGCGTCGTCGGGTGTTGTAGCGGTGTGCCCAGCCGAACACGGCCAGTCGTGCTTCCCTTGCGCTGCCCTAGTTCAGAGCGCCTTGAAGGGTTTCGCGTGTGAAGGAGGCGTTGAGGCTTTCGGCGGCGGCGTTGTCCGCGGAGCTGCCCACCGCGCCCATGGACCGGGTCACCCCGGCGGCACGGCAGGCGTCGGCGAAGGCCCTGGCACCGTATTGGGCTCCGTGGTCGCTGTGGAAGATCGCCCCGGCCAGGCTGCCGCGTGTCCGCCGCGCCGCGTGCAGGGCGTCGAGGACGAGGTCGGCGCGCATGTGGTCGGCCACCGCCCAGCCGACCAGGCGGCGCGAGCACAGGTCCATCACCGTGGCCAGATAGAGGAACGTGCCGTCGGCGATCGGCAGATACGTGATGTCGCCGACGTAGCGGGTGTTGGGCGCCTGGGCGGTGAAGTCGCGTTCGAGCAGGTCCGGGGCCTTGACCGCCGTCGGGTCGGCCGTGGTGGTGCGGTGCCGGCGGCGCAGCCGCAGCCCGGCCAGGCCGACCTGGCGCATCACCCGGGCGACGCGCTTGTGATTGACCACCTGCCCCGTGTCGTGCAGTTCGGCGGTGATCCGGGGGACGCCGTAGGTGCCGGCCGACTCGAGGTGGATGGTGCGGATTCGGGCGGCCAGGTGTGCGTCGTCCGCGGCGCGGACCGCCCGGTCCGAGGCGGTGGCCTTCCAGTGGTGGTAGCTGGACCGGGCAAGGCCGATGACCTGGCACAACCGCTTCACGCCGTGGTGGCGCCGGTGATCGTCGACGAACTGGAAGCGGTTCACCAGCGCGTCTCCCCCGCGAAATACCGGGCCGCCTTGCGCAGGATGTCACGTTCCTCTTCCAGCTCGCGGATCCGCTTGCGTAGTAGGGCGTTCTCGTCCTCCGGCGAGGCCGGCGCCGAGGCGCTCGCGGCGGTGGCGGCGGGTGCCCCTGCCCGTTGCGCGTCGTCGAGGCGGATCCAGTTGCGCAGCGTCTCGTGGTTGACGCCCAGGTCCCGGGCCACCGATTTGATCGTCGCTCCGGGACGGGACCGGTAGAGCGCGACCGCCTCGGCCCGGAACTCCGGCGGATAGTGCTTCATCACCATCTGAACGGGACTCCTGTCCACCCGGATCTTCAGGATCCAAGTGTGTCTGGTGTCCAACATCCAGGGTCAAGTCCCGCGTGCGACGCTGAGGATCTTCATGTGGGCGGCGTCCGCCGTGCCCTGGCCGTGCGCAGTGCTTCGTCGCGACCATAGCCGACATCCCGTGCTGGGCAGGCAAGGCTTACCGCAGTAGGTGGCACAACCTGTCGCCAGGTCAGCAGGCGGTTAGCCGCCTCCCATGCCCGCATCTGCGCTCGCGGCGAACGGACCATCTCGATCCTGAAGTCTTGACGGCTGCTGCGCAGACTCCGCTGCTCTACCACCCTCATCACCGACCTGATCCGAGCCGTCTTGACACTCCACCTCAACGCCGGATGAGGTTGGAAAAGGCTCATTGTGGCGAGCAACCTCCGGAAGGAGACATCGGGGTTGGTGTCGTTTGGCACCCGTAGCTCCGGGTCGCCGCAGCCGACCGTGGCACGAGCTGCCGCCACTGGGTTAGCGGCTTCGACTGCGTGAACCGCCCGGCGATCAACGCGTGAACCCGCTCCAGTCCTGCCACCGCTAGATCCACAATCACACCCCACATGATCCGCTACGAGACGTGCGAGTGCCGTTGCAGTACTGACCGCGACCTGATGGAGCAACTCAACCCGCTGTAGCTCCGGATTCTCAGGGAATTGGTGTAGACGTGAACCATGTTGGTGGCACGCAACAGTGATGGCGAGCGCGTCGAAGCCGCCCGTCAAGTCCCACGAGCTGGCTACACCTGTCCGGTCTGTCATGAGGCGGTTGTCCTGATGCCTGGGCCAGTCGTGGTGTCCCATTTTGTGCATCGAGCAAATCTGGACTGTCCGGCATCGGGCGAAAGTCCACGACACCTTGCCGCGAAGCGAATACTGGCAGACAAGTTCCGCGCCGTAGGCTACAAGGTGGCCCTCGAAGAATCTTATCCCGCCGCCAGTCGGCGGGTCGACGTAGCAGTGACCATTCCCGGTTCGGAGCTCCGATACGCGGTAGAGGTACAGGATTCCGCGATCACGACGCAAGAGATGAGCCGTCGGACGGTGGCGGACACGAGGGGACCCGGCGGATTCCAGTCCACCTACTGGGTGTGGACCGGCGGACGTGCGAATCGGTTGCTGACAGCGCCGCAAGGTGGTGAGGTCCGTGTGACCGCAGACGTTCTACACGGCATCCTCGGAAATTCGGAGGTCTGCTGCCTCGATGTCGATGAACAAGAGTTATGGGCGGTCAGGCTCGACACGGTTGTCCGCCCTGGCAGGAAGTATCCGGACAAAATTTATCCTGATGTGCGGCTAAAGAGTATCCACAGAATCCGGCGCCGACGTGTCGGATTCGCTCTTTTTGGCAAGCCGGAACTCGCGCCGCTTCCCGAGTTTCGATCGGAGGAGCGTAAGCTCATTGTCGGTGAAGAGGATGTGATCCGGCTTCTGGAAGAAATTCGCGGCTCGTCACTCCTTGATGATCGCGACGGCCCCGTGTTCGGGTCGGACTTTATCGGCCAGTTGACCAAGCTTGCGGTCAGAGCGTTCGGCTGGCCACGAACGCTCATGCTCGAGTTTTGGGTGGAAAAGGCACTGCGGTTCGCCGGTGTTCACGACGTTGAAAACAGGATCGCAGTGCGTCGGGTGTGTGAGCGGATCCATCTAGATGGAGGGAAGATCAGGAAGCCGAACATGCACTTCTGTCCTGGTCCTGTACCTAAGTAGTTCTGGCGGGGTATCGCGTGCGTATCGCCGCTCGCACATTCTATGTTTTCCTGGGAGTGTTGTCGAACTACATCGCTAGCAGCGCTTCGGCGCGGCAGCCCTAAAAAAGGACGGTGTACCACCTGCACTGGCATCTCCTATCACGAGAGGAGAGGGAAGACTCGGCGCTGCCCTGAATCGCCCAGCGCTGCGCCTGTGTTACCGCCGTAAACACCATTGGGGTGGCGGCATGAGGCCGGCGCCGGTGGACCTGATGATGCCCAGCGAGCTGCTGCTCACGGGGCCGAGCATCTTTTGGCCGGATCGGCACCGGAACGCGGCTCATCCGGTCCTAGGGTCCGGCCGCCATTGAGGTGCGGCACCGGGAGGAGTGGCGCCTGGTCTTGACATGATCGACAAGCGGCTAGCCTGGGCCTGTCGCGACGCTTGGTGGTGTTTCACGTCGGTTCCGGTCGCGCCGGTCTACTCTGGCACAGGCCACCTGCCGGTCAAGGCGAGCTATCCGGACATGTCTGTCACCGTCAATTTTTAATCGCCGAG
Source organism: Saccharothrix syringae (assembly GCF_009498035.1). NCBI lineage: Bacteria > Bacillati > Actinomycetota > Actinomycetes > Pseudonocardiales > Pseudonocardiaceae > Saccharothrix > Saccharothrix syringae. Next base: position 6,111,075 of record NZ_CP034550.1, on the reverse strand, counting down.
GCCGGGGTCGGCGGGGAGTTTCGTAGTCTAGCGTCACGACTTCCGCAAGAGCGCGGACAATCCGACCGCGACCATGCCCTCGCGCTTCCTGGTGCTGCGGGTGCGCCCGTCCGGTTGCAACATTCCATCCCGCCTGGCCTCAACCGACACCACGAATTGAAGGTCAATAAGTCCACTGATTACTGTCTCCCGGCTCGGCTACAGGACGTCCGGCTGCGTAATTTGGTGAAACTGGCCAGGATATGGTGGCCCGTCGAGCACGATTACCGCGAACTCGAAGGCGGGCTCGGTCTGGACCGCTTCGAGGGCCGCTCCTGGTTGAGGTGGCATCGACACGTTACTCGCGTCTCCGTCGTCCAGGTGATCTGCACGACGCCGCGCTGCATCTCAAAAACCCATACGCAGACCTGACTCTCTACACCGTCCTGTGCGAACTCCAGCACTCGCTCGCGGCCTGGACCTGCGTCTGCCGCGCCTGTGGACAGTTCGTCCGGAGTGCAACTAACCCACAAAAACAGCAGCCCAACAGCACCTGACAAAACCCTACTATGCGGCGCGCTGCATCAACTGTTCCCGGCGCGCCGCCACCGCAGAGCCGGACTCCCGACGGGCCATTCGACGCAGCACCACCGGCGCGAGCACGAACCCGATGACCGCCCACAGTCCCAGTACGCCGACCATCTCCCACTCCCGCCAGGTCCCGCCGACCTCCGCCAGCGCCAGGTCGTCGGGGAGTAGAGCCGATCGCAGCCCGAGTCCCAGCCAGTACACCGGGAACACTTGGCCCACGAACTGTAGCCATTCCGGCAGCGCCGTGATCGGATAGAACACCCCGGAAATCGCCACGAGGGCCATCAGGAACAGGGTGATGAAGCCTAGCGTCTGCACGTTGGAGAACAGTGACCCGAGTACCGCGCCGATTGGCAGCGTTGCCACCAATCCTAGCAGCAACACCAGCACCAGGTCCGCCCATGGGGACACCCGATCCATCTGCAACCCGTCGAACAGGAAAGTTGTGGGAATCAACAAGATCACCATGGTCGCCACCGTCATGCCGGCTTTACTGAGCACTTTCCCCATCAGATATGCGGACATGCCGTGCGGTGTGGCCTTGGCGCGGAGCAGGGTGCCGTCCTCACGGTCGGCGGTCAGCGCCATAGCCAACCCCAACAACGCAGTGAAGACCACGTTCATCCCGAGGATACCGGGGATGGCCTGTGCGCCCAGGGTCACTCCGGTGCCGGGCACAGGATCGTCGCCGACGAAGTACATGACGAGCAGCGCCGCCAATGGGATCCACAGCCAGGCGAACAGCTCTGCCACGCTGGTGACGGTCTGCCGGAATTCGATCCAGGCCCGGTCCAAGCCCGCGCGCAGCGTCACCGCGCCTTTATCCACCGCATTGCCGATCATGACTTCGCTCCGCTCAGCTCGCGTGGCACCTCGGTCCCCTGGCCGGTGACGGCGTTGCGGACCATGGTCAGGTAGACGTCCTCGAGGTTCGCCCGGCGGATCTCCAGGTCCCCGACGGCTTGGCCGTGTCGCTCGAACAGCCCTCGTACATATGTAGTCGCATCGTCGACGGATCGGACCTCGGGGCGGCCGTCGATGCTGTAGCGCACCTCGGCCTTGCTGGCTACTCGGGTCGCCAGCTGGGCCGGGCTGCCGTCGGCAACGACGATGCCGCCCGCCAGGATCAGGATCCGGTCGGCCAGCTTCTCCGCCTCGTGCAGGTCGTGTGTGGTGAGCAGGACGGTCATGTCGTCAGCTGCGGTTAGCTGCTGTACGACGTTGTGGAAGTCTTGCCGGGCCTCCGGGTCGAAACCGGTGGTCGGTTCATCCAGGAACAGGAGGTCGGGACGCCCCACCAGGCCGATGGCTACGTCCAGTCGGCGCCGCTGGCCGCCGGACAGCGCGCCGACGCGGCTCTCGCCCTGCTCGGTCAGCCCGACCATGGCGATCAGATCGTCGACGTCGAACGGGCGCGGGCGGTCGGGGGTGCCGTAGGGGCGGTAGTAGCGGCCGAAGTGGGCGAGCAGTTGGCGCACCCGCCAGCGACCGTGGTCGCGCCAGGACTGCAGAACGATGCCCAGGCGGGCGCGCCACGCCTCGTCGCCGTGGTCCGGGTCGACACCGAGCACTTCGACTCGACCGGCGGAGCGCTTGCGGAAGCCCTCCAGGATCTCGATCGTGGTGGACTTGCCGGCGCCGTTGGGACCCAGCAGCGCCACGACCTCCCCGCGTCGCACGGTGAAGTCCATCCCGGTGAGGACGTCCTTGGTCCCGTAGCGCATGCGCAGGTTGTGGACTTCGATGACCGGCGCAGTGCCGGTGTCGGCCGCGTCCACGCGCGGTCGAGGAACGTCGTTGCCATCCATGGGTTGAAGAATATCGTTGAACAACACGTTGATACTTTTTTCAAATGCTGCCTGATCAGCCATGCCAGTGTTGCGCTAACCTTCAAACCGGTGTTGAACCGATCCGGTTTGGGGGAGTGCTAGGTGAGCAAGGACGGGACCACGCTGCGCCCGGTCGATCTGGCGCGGGCGGCCGGCATCTCAACCCAGCAGGTCCGCAACTATCTCGACGCGGGGGTGCTGCCCCCAGCCGAGCGGTCCGAGTTCGGCTACCGCCGGTTCGAGGAGCGCCACCGCCAAGCCCTGCTCACCTTCCGCATGCTGGGCAGGGGCTACGGCTGGGACGCCGCCCAGTCCATGATGCTCGCCGCGCACGCTGGTGACATCGCCCGAACGCTGGACTTGGTGGACCTCGGACACGTTCGGATGCATGAGCAGCGCCAGTCGCTGCAGGCCGTCGCCGAGGCGTTGGAAGCCGTCGCCGAAAGCGCGCAGCAAACTCCGCCGGTGCCCCGGACGGGCATGCGCATCAGAGAGGTGGCCAACCGGCTCGCGGTGCGGCCCTCCGCGCTGCGGGTGTGGGAATCGGCGGGTCTGCTTACCCCGGTGCGTGACGCCGACGGCCACCGCCGCTACACCGCGACCGACGTCCGCGACGCGCAGGTCATCAGCATGTTGCGCCGGGGGAGGCATTCGCTGCCCCAAGTGAAGTCGATCATGGAGCACTTCAGGCGCACCTTGAGCAGCGAGGCGCTACGCGAGGCCGTGCACCGGCAACGGGCCGCGCTCACCCAGCGCGCCATGGCGATGCTGGAGGGGACTGCGATGCTGCACCGCTACATCACCGAACACCTCACCGATCAGGCGCCCGCGGGGTAGCGGGCGCGCAGTGTGACGCTTGCAGCAGGTCCGGCGGCGAACGTGAAACCCTCCGTGTCGACCCGCCGCCCGGTCCGCCTGTCCACCACCACCGGCTCGACCTCCGCCCCAGTGGCCCGGTCCACCAGCACCAGGCCGCGTTCGGCCGGTGCGAGCCCGGCGTTGCCCAGCGCGGCGAGAATCAGCAGTACCGGCCGCACGCGGTGGGCCAGGTCGGTGGGCACGACCCGGTCGTCCCGCACGATCAGCAGCCCGCGTTGCACCAAGTCGTCGATCCGCTCTCGGACCACCTGCGGCGGCAGGTCGAGGTTACGGCACACCTCGTCCAACCGGGACCGGCCGTCGAACGCCTCGTGCAGCAGTTCCAGCACCCACCACGACCCGATCAGCGCGATCGCACGGCCGAGCGGGCAGTCCGCAATCCTCGGCGCCATCCGTCCTCCCGTCACGGCACCGATGCGACCGACGTGCGCAGCGCCACCTTGTCCACCTTGCCCACCGCCGTACGCGGCAACCCGGTCACCGGCACCACCCGGTCTGGCACCTTGAACACCGCCAATCCGCGTTCCCGCAGGTACCGCTTCACCGCCCCCGCGTCCAGTCCGCCGCCGCGCGGCACGACGAACGCCACCGCCCGCTCGCCCAGCACCGGGTCGTCGACGCCGACGACCGCCGCGTCCAGCACCTCGGGATGGGTCAGCAGGTGCTCCTCCACCTCGGCCGCCGGTACCTTCTCGCCCGCCCGGTTGACCACGTCCTTGAGCCGACCCACCACCACGAGGTTGCCATCCGTCCGAAGACGCACCAGGTCACCGGTGCGGAAGAATCCGTCCTCCGTGAACGACTCGGCGTTGCGCTCCGGAGCCCGGTAGTAACCGCGCACTGTGTACGGGCCACGTGCCAGCAGTTCGCCCACCTCGCCCGCGGGCACCGGCCGCCCGTCGGGGTCGACCACCCGGATCTCGTCGGCCGCCGCCAGCGGCCGGCCCTCGGTGCCCGCCACGACCTCGTCCGGGTCGTCCAGCCGGGTGTAGGTGAGCAGGCCCTCGCCGATCCCGAACCACTGGCTCAGCTGGCCGCCCAGCACCTCGCGCACCCGGCCCGCCCACGCGGGGGCCAACTTCGCGCTACCCACCTGGAGCAGCAGGTCAGGTAGCCGGGTGCCGGTGCGCTCAGCGGCGTCCAGCCACAGCCGCAGCACCGACGGCACCACCGTGGTCAACGTGACCCGCTCCCGCCGCACCAGCGCGAACACCTCGTCCGGCCGGACCCCGGAGGTCAGCACCACCGTGCCGCCCACCAGCAGCGCGCCCAGCAGGCCAGGGCAGCCCAGCGCCGAGTTGTGGCCCAGCGGGTTGACCGCCAAGTAGACGCCATCCGCGCCGAACCGCAGGGCTTCGGCGGTGGTGCGCGCGTTGTAGGCGTAGTCATCGTGGGTGCGGGGGATCAGCTTGGGCAGACCGGTCGTGCCGCCGGACAGCAGCATGAGCGCGGGCTCACCCGGATCGGGCCGGTGCGGCTCGGGCACGATGTCCTCGCCCTCCCAGCCGGTGAACTCCTGCGCGTCGCCGGCGACTAGTACGTGCCGCAGGTCCGGCGCACCCGGCCGCACCTCACGGGCCACTTGTCGGTAGTCCACGCCCCGGAACCGGTCAACGATCGCGAGCGCGACGGCGCCGCTGTGCGTGCACAGGTGGGTGATCTCGACCCGGCGGTGTCCGGGCAGGGCAAGCACGGGTACAGCGCCGATGTGCAGCAGCGCCAGCAGCAGCACGGCGAATTCGGGCACGTTCGGCAGCTGCACCACCACCCGATCGGTCGCCCGCACGTCCAGGCTGTGCAGGCGTGCCGCGAGCCGCCCGGACCGCTCGGCCAGATCCCGATAGGTCAGCCGGCAGTCGTCGTGCACGATGGCGACCCGGCCCGCGTGGCGCACGCACGAGTCCCGCAACAACGCGCCCAGCGGCTGGCCCGCCCAGTAGCCCTCGCGGCGGTAGCGGTCGGCGAACTCCGCCGGCCATGGCACCCAATCTCGCATCATGTCGGCTCCCCACGTCGCCGTTAGCGTCCTGCGCCACGACCGGCGGGGCGACGGCCGGTGACAGATCCCGGACAGGACCTTTCGGTTGTCTGTCGGCGCTGTCGGGCCGGGCGGCGAGTGCCGGTTAGCGTCCGTGCGACTCGAACGGAGCGGGGGTGGCGCGTGCGGACTGTGCCGGAACTATTCGCGGCGGTCGTAGCCCGGATGGGCAACGCGCCCGCCGTCGTGCATCAGGGTGTGGCCACCGGCTACGCCCAGTTGGACGCCGACGCCAACCGGCTGGCCCGTCGGTTCATCGCCGCTGGCGTCGGCCCGGACCGGCCGGTGGCGGTCGCCGTGCCCAGGTCGGCCAGGATGATTACCACACTGCTGGCCGTGCTGAAGGCTGGCGGCGCGTATCTGCCGCTCGATCACACCTACCCCGCGCCCCGGCTGGCGCACATGCTCGCCGACGCCCGCCCAGTGCTACTCGCCCGGTCATTGGCGGTGGCGCTGCCCGGCGACGTGCCGGAGATTGTCGTGGACGACCCGGACTTCCTCGCCGCCTGTGCGGCGGAGTCCGCCGCGGACGTCACCGACGTGGACCGGATCTCGCCGCTGCGGCCGGACCACCTGATGTACGTCATCTACACGTCCGGGTCGACCGGTGTGCCCAAGGGCGTCGCCGTGCCGCACCAGGGCGCAGCGGACCTCGTCGCCGCGCAGGCTGCCACCATCGCCCCGCGCCCCGGCGACCGCGTGCTCCAGTGGGCGTCGATCAGCTTCGACGCGGCGTTCTGGGAGTGGAGCACCGCGTTGCTGTCCGGCGCGACCCTGGTGACCGCGCCCGCCGAAGACCTGCTGCCCGGCCCGCCACTGCGCGACACCCTGAGACGTGAACGCATCACCCACGCCGTGCTGCCCCCGGTCGCCCTTGACGTCACCGACCCGACCGGCGTACTGATCGGCGGCACCGTGATGTCCACCGGCGACCGCTGCACCACCGCCCTGGTCGCCAAGTGGGCCCCCGGTCGGCGCATGTTCAACGGCTACGGCCCTACCGAGACCACTGTCGGCACCACCATCAGCGGACCCGTCAACCCGACGGAGGACGTCGACATCGGCAGGCCCTGGCGGGGCAACGGTGTACACGTCCTAGACGAGCGGCTGAACCCCCTCCTGAACAGCGAGATCGGAGAGCTGTACCTCACCGGCAACGGCCTTGCGCGCGGCTACCTCGGCCGGCCCGGCCTGACCGCGACTCGGTTCGTCGCCGACCCGCACGGTGCGCCCGGGGCCCGCATGTACCGCTCCGGCGATCGAGGCCACCGCGCACCCGACGGCCGGTTGTACTTCGCAGGTCGCGTCGACGACCAGGTCAAGCTGCGCGGCTTCCGGGTCGAGCTCGGCGAAGTGGAGGCCGGCCTGGTCACCCACCACGCCGTTGACCTCGCAGTCGCCGTCGTGCACGGCGGCCTCGCCGACGCCCGCATCGCCGCCTACGTCACCGCAATGCCCGGTCGCCGGATCGTCGGCGCGGAGATCCGCAACCATGCCGCACGTACCCTGCCCGAACACATGGTGCCCGCCACCGTCGTCGTCCTGGACGCCCTGCCGACGACTCCGAACGGGAAGGCTGATCGTGCGGCCCTGCGCGAGCGCGCCGAACGCTCGGCCGCCCGTGCCCGGGGTGCCGGGGTGCGGGACGGAGCACCGTTCGCGGAGGTGCTGTGCGCGGTCGTCGCCGAGGTGATCGGCGTCCCCGACGTCACGCCCGACGACAACTTCTTCGACCTCGGCGGCCACTCCGTGCTCGCCACCGCGCTGGCCGGGCGGCTGGCGGCCGACTTCGGGCTGAACGTCCCGATGCGCGCGCTGTTCACCACGCCCACCCTCGGCGATCTGGCCGCCGACCTGGACGTACCGGACTGAGAGGGTGGGCTGGCATCAAGGTAGAGACGGGCCTCCCGGACACGCGATGGGGTAAGTGCGCGGTAACGGACGATCCGCCGCACCGGCTCCAGACGGGTCGACCTAGGACGGCCTCACTCACACTGCGCTGTCGGCCGCCCCCGTGGGCTGGGGCGACCGGCGAGGTGTGAACGACGCTGGCAGCGTGCTGTAGCCGCGGAGGAAGGTGGAGTGAATCGGCGTCGGCTCGCCGCGTAGTTCCACCTCCGCCACAGACTCCCGTAGCGCGCCCAGCAGCGCCCGAAGCTCCGCTCGCCCGAGGAATGCACCGAGGCAGAAGTGCGCCCCGTGCCCGAGCGACAGATGCCGATTCGGTGTCCGGCCCAGATTGAACCGGCGCGGCTCGTCGAACACCGCCTCGTCGTCGTTGGCCGAGGTGTTCCACAGCGTCACGACGTCACCGGCGCGCACCTGCCGCCCGCCGATCACCACGTCCCGCACGGCGGTCCGGGCGAAGTGCATAGCCGGTGTCGCCCACCGCAGCACTTCTTCCACGGCGGTGTCCAGCCCCACTTCACCGTCGCGCAACGCCCGCCACTGCCCGGGGTGCTCGGCCAGCGCCTTCACCGCGCAGATCGCCGATACCCGCGACGACTCGTCGCCGCCCAGAACCAGGCTGTAGCAGTTGAGTGCCACGTCCTCAAGCGGCAGCCGCCGTCCCTGCACCTCGGCCGTGGCGATTGCGCTGATCACGTCGTCCCCTGGCCTCGCCCGCCGCGCCCGCGCCAGCTCCGTGAGATACCGGACGATCTCGTTACGCGCTTCCACCGCCCCGTATGGGTCGACCTGGGGCCCGTCGGAGGACAACGCGGCCTTGTTCCACCGCAGCAACGCCAGCCGATCACCGTTCGGAATAGACAGCAGGTCGCAGATGGTGTTCATCGGTATCCGGTCGGCGACCTCGGCGGCGAAGTCGAATTCCGCGCCGTGCGCCACCGCCGCGACCAGTCGGTCCGTCCGCGCCCGCACCGCGCGCGCCACCTCGTCGAGCACCCGCGACGAGAACGCCCGCCCCAGCACCCGCCGCAGCGCCGGGTGCCGGGGTCGGTCGGTCACTGCGAGCATCCGGCCGCCCGCGGAGTCCTCGCCGCGCAACAGCACGTCCAGCACCGTCCCGCGCGAGGAGATCAACGATCCGTTGTCGGCGTATGCGGTCCGCACATCGGCGTGTCGCGCCACCACCCAGAACCCGGGCCGCCGCCCAACACCCGGCCGCCAGTGCACCGGCGCCCGCGCCCGCACCGCGCGCCAGTACGCGTGCGGGTCGTTGTCGACGAACGCGGCGGGGTCGGTGAGGTCGAGGTCGAGCCACGCTTCGCTCGTCGAGTCCATGGGCCCTCCTCGGCAGCGGAAACCGCACCGATCCTCACAGGCCCGACCGGCCGCCTGGCCGCTTCTTGCCGATATCTGTCGTACACGCGCCCACCCGGCGCGGACCCCCGCGAAACTGGCCGGGTAGACGAGGCACGAGGAGGCGTGGTGCGGACTGGTCAGCAGAGTTGGCTGCGACGACTGCGGCCCGTCGTCCGTCCCGCCCTCAGGCTCGTCTGCTTCCCGCACTCCGGTGGCGTGGCCGGTGGTTTCCACGACTGGGGTACCGCCGTCCCGTTCGGCGTCGAGCTGATCGCCGTGCAGTACCCGGCCCGCGCCGATCGCTTAGGCGAACCGCCGGTGGATGCCGTCACCGAGATGGCCGACCGGGTCGCCGCTGAGCTTCTCCGCCTCGACCCGGTGCCCACCGCCCTGTTCGGCCACAGCCTGGGCGCGCTCGTCGCCTATGAAACCGCGCTGCTGCTCCGGGACGCCGCCGCACCTGCGCGTCACCTGGCCGTCTCCGGCTCGCCGCCGCCCGCCGAGGCTGGCCGGGGTACCACCCATCTAGCGGACGACGAGGAGCTGTGGACGGCGGTGTGCGCGCTCGGCGGCACCGACCCGGACGTCGCCGCCAACACTGACCTTCGCGCTCTGGTCCTGCCCGGCCTGCGGGCCGACGTCCGGGCCAGCGAGCGCTACCGGCCCCGGCCAGCCCGCCCGCGGCTGGCCTGCCCGGTCCGCTGCTATTACGGCACCGGTGACCCGCTGGTCGATCCAGGCCGGTTGAGCGGCTGGGCCACGGTCACCACCGGTTCGTTCAGTCTGTGCGAACGTCCCGGCGCGCACTTCCACGTCTTGGTCGACCCTCCCGCCCTGGTCGCCGACCTGCTCACGGCGGTGCCCAGCCATGGCTGACCTCGACTCGCTGGCCGGCCGATCGGTCGTGGTCACTGGTGCGGGTACCGGCATCGGGCTGGCTGTCGCCCGCTGCGCGCTGGGCGCCGGCGCGTTCGTCACCGTCGTGGGCCGCCGTGAGCACCTGCTGCACGAGATCGCCGATGACCGTCCGGACGCTGTCGAGGCGGTGGCGGTGGACGTGACCGCACCCGAGGCGGCGGACCGCGTCGTGGCGGCCGCCGTCGCCCGGTTCGGAGGCGTGGACGGCCTGGTCAATAATGCCGCCGCCGCTTACTACGGCAGGCTCGCCGACCACGACCCGTCCGAGTTGGAAGCGCTGTTGGCGCTCAACACCGTCGCCCCGGTTCGGCTGATCCGGGCCGCCCTGCCGCACCTGCGCGCCCGGCACGGTTCGGTGGTCAACGTGTCCTCCGTCGCCGGTGTGTTGGCCATGCCCGGCCGCTCCTACTACGGCGCAGCCAAGGCCGCGCTCAACAGCCTGACCCGATCGCTGGCCAAAGAACTCGCACCCGACGTCCGGATCAACGCGGTCCTGCCCGGTCCGGTGGACACCCCGCTGTGGGACACGCTCGGTCTCACTGAGGAGGACACGCGACAGTTGCGCGTCGATCTGATCGCGGCAACCCCGATGGGACGCATCGGCACCGCCGAGGAGGTCGCGCGGTGGGTGTGCGGACTGCTCGACCCAGGATTCGCCGGCTGGGTCACCGGCGCGCTGATCCCGGTTGACGGTGGTCGCACCGCATGACCGGCTAATAGGATTCGGAGGGGACATGACCGTGTTCAGCGGCGGGGTCGGGTCGGTTGACTTGTTGCCCGTGGCCGCCACGATCCCGTCGTCGTGGCTGCACGAGGTGTTCCGGGCGGCCGACGCCAGGGAACGCGCCACCGGCCACCCGATCACCCGACTGCACGTCGGGGAACCGTACTTCGGTCCGCCCGAAGGCGTCGCCGCCGCGTTGGCGCACGCTGTGCTGCGCGGCCACGCCGGCTACGGCCCGGTGGAGGGACTGGTGGCACTGCGCGAGGCACTGGTGGCCAAGCTCGCCACCGCCAACGGCATCGATTCCGCTGTCTCCCGCGTCTTTGCCACCCCCGGCTCCTGTCAGGGCCTGCTGGCGCTGCTGCTCGCCCTGGCCGAACCCGGCGCGGAACTGCTGCTGCCCGAGATGCACTGGCCGGTGCACCTGCAACAGGCGCTGCTGGCTGGCTACCGGCCGGTGTTCTACCCGCTGGGCCCCGACCACCGGCCGGACCCAGCGGTGGTGCTGGCTGCCGGTACGCCCCGCACTCGCGTGCTGGTGCTCAACTCGCCCGCCAACCCGACCGGTGCCGTGCTCGGCGCGGACGACCTGCGCATCCTGGTCAACGGGGCCCGGTCCCGGGGTTGGCAGGTCGTCAGCGACGAGGCGTACGAGGACTACGTCTACACCGGCGAGCACATCTCGCCTGCTGCGCTCGAACGGGACGTGCCGGTCGAGGAGCGGGTGGTGCACAGCGTCTTCAGCTTCTCCAAAAGCCTGGCCATGACCGGCTACCGGCTCGGCTACGTCGCCACCGCAACCGAACGCGCCGCGCGTGTGCTCGGCGTCGTGCAGGAGGCCAACATCATCGGCCCGGCCACGCCCGTGCAACACGCGGGCGTCGCCGCCGTCGCCCTGCGCGCCGAGGCGGCGGCCGGGAATCGCGACCGGGTACGCCGCAATCGGGACACCGCGCTGCCCGCCCTGGTCGATGCCGGGCTGCTGCCGGCGCTGCCCGACGGCGGTTGGTACGCGGTGCTCGACGTGACCTGCACCGGTTTGGACGCCGAGGTGTTCACCGACCGGCTGCTGCGGCACCGGGACATCGCCGTCGTTCCCGGCACCGGGTTCGCCCTGCGCCCCGACCTGGACGCGGTGGGGGCGGTGCGCTCGATCGCGCCCGCGCCGTGGTCACGGCACCTGGTGCGGATCGCGATGTGCGTCGCCCCTGAAGCGCTGGCGGCGGGCGTGCACGGGCTGCTGGAGTTCGTCGACGAGTGCGGCCGGACACGATGACCGGCCTGACCTACGCAGACTACCTGCGGATGGACGACCTACTGTCCCTCCAGTCACCCCGCACCCCGCACACCGCCGACCGCGCGGTGGTGCTGGCCGAGCAGTTCTTCATCATCACCCACCAGGCGTCGGAGCTGTGGCTCAAGCAGATCGCGTCGGACCTCGACGCCGCCGCCGAGGCGCTGTGTCCGCCGCATCAGCCCGCGGACCTGGAGTTGGGCGCGGAGTTTCTGGCCCGCACTGTGGAGTTGCTGCGCGTGCTGCACGAGCAGTTGGTGGCACTGGAGAAGCTGCCGGTACGCTACTTCGCCGAGTTCCGCCCCTACCTGGCCGGTGCCAGTGGGGCGCAGTCGGCGCAGTTCCGCATGCTGGCCAGCCTGCTGGGCAACGACCAGGGCGACGGAAGCCTGTACCGGGCGTATCAAAGCGCGGCCGAGCACCAAGGTACGTCGGTGGCTGAGGTGTGTGCGCGCGGTGTGGGAGCCGGGGTGCTGCACCGGCTCGCGGAGGCGCTGCTGGACATCGGCAACGGCTACTGGCGCTGGAAGGTCACGCACCTGGCGCTGGTGTCACGGATGATCGACCAGCGCGATGGCACCGGCGGTACGAGCGGAGCCGGACACCTGGCTCGGCGAATCGCGCTGCCGTTTCCGGAGTTGCGTCGGCTGCGCTCCCTGCGGTATCCGAACTGAGATCCGCTCACCCCGCCGCTTGCCGCCTAACCGCTGTCGTAACATCCGCCACGTGCCGGGCTCCGCTGGGCGCCCGCCCGGCCGTATCCGCCCCGGTGTGCTCACCTGATGACAGGGCTTGGCTCCAGGAGATAGCCGCGTCCCCAGGCGGTGCGCAGCGACAGGTTCACCGGCTCCAAACGCCGGCGCAGCCGCATGATGTGCAGGTCCAGCGAGTTGCGCGTCGGCCGGGCGAGTCGCTGCTCCAGCTCCGCCCGGTAGACGACCTCGCCGAAGCGGGCGAGGAACAGCTCCATCAGCTCGGCCTGGGTGGTGGAGACGGTCACCGAGGCGCGGCCGAAGCGCAGCATCCCCGTCGGGTCCAGCACTGGGGTACGGTCGTGGACGCGTTGCTGCAGTGCCGCCACCCGAGCCTCCAGGTCGCGTCGCGAGATGGGTGCGCGGACCCAGTCCTCGTGCGGATCGTTGCACATCGGTGGCTGTGCGCCGCCCTCCACCACCAGCAGTCGCGGAATACCCCTACCCAGGTATTGCTGGCGCAATTCTGCGTCCGCTGGCCAACGGATGAACTTCACCTCGGTGCCGATATCTGAAAACATGGTCACCCCTGGTATGCTTGATTCGCTCCAAGTGGCGGACGGGGTATTCGACTATTCGCGGGCACGCGCCCCTCGACAGTAGTTCGCCAGCCGCCCGGTGGGCAAGAAGGAGCAGTTGGGCGGGCTTCCGGGGTGTCCTGTCGACGGGACAGTGGAAGGTGACCTTCCCTCTATGCGAGGCTATCGCTAGCGTGGTGCGGGAATTGTGCAAGCGGCGGTCGGAGGCAACCACTCGTTTCATCGTCCGCCTCTTTTTGCGGTTCTTCCCTGGCGGATCCGCGTCCCAGCGAAGGGGTGATCATGGTGAATACCTGGCTGCTCGGCCAGGACGACGTGGCGCGCATCGTTGACCTGGTGGGGCGGGATGCGCTGATGCGGCGGATGATCTCCGCGCTGGAACGAGGCTTCGGTGACCTCGGTCGCGGCCTGCGGCAGAACTCGCCGGTGCGGTCGGGGTTCACCCGCACCGGCGACGTGCCGGGGGTAATCGAGACGATGCCGCACCGCGAGCCCGGTGTCGGCGTCACGGTTAAGACGATCTCCTATAGTCCGCGCAACATCGTCGGCTCGCGGCTGCCCACGATTCTCGGCACGGTCGCCCGCATCGACGACACCAGCGGTCGGCTGGTCGCCTTGGTGGACGCAGTGCTGCTGACCGCGTTGCGCACCGGGGCCGCCTCCGCGGTGGCGACCCGCAGGCTCGCCGCATCCGGTTCCCGAGTGGTCGGCATGGTCGGCGTCGGCGCACAAGCGGTGACTCAGTTGCACGGGCTCAGCCAGGTGCTCGACGTGGCCACCGTGCTGGTGCACGACGTCGACCCGAAGCACCGAGAGAGCTTCGCGCGCCGGGTGGCGTTCCTCGGCCTGGACGTGCGGCCCGCCCCGCCGGAACGGATTCTCGCCGAGTCCGACGTGCTGTGCACGGCCACCTCGGTCGGTGTCGGTGCGGGGCCGGTGGTGCCGGACGGCGCACACCAGCCGCACTTGCACATCAACTCCATCGGGTCCGACGAGGTCGGTAAGACCGAGTTGCCCGTCGAGCTGCTGCGCCGGGCCATGGTGTGCGTGGACCACCGCGAGCAGGCGCGCCGGGAGGGCGAGTCGCAACAGCTGGCCGAGGACGAGATCGGACCGTCGCTGGCGCACTTGTGTGCGCACCCGGACGAGGCGGAGCGCTACCGCGGGGTGCTGACCGTGTTCGACTCCACCGGATTCGCCTTCGAGGACCACGTCGCGCTGGACGTGCTGCTGGGGCTGGCCGACGAGTTCGGGCTGGGTACCAAGGTATCGATCGAGGGGCGTCCGGACGACCTGCTGGACCCCTACTCGTTGCGGATGTCGCACCGGCCTGCACGCGGTGCGGTCGCTGGCTGAGCCCGTCGGCCCGGAGCGCCAGGCGGCGCTCCGGGCCAGCCAGAGGTCAGTCCGTGTCGACGCGGGCCACGTGAATGCCGACAATGACCAATTCGGACTCGTCGACTGCGACCGCCGGCCCGCCCGGCTCCGCATCGGCCAGCAGCACCTGCTCGGCGGCCTGATCCAGGATCGCGGGCAGCCAGTCGCTCAACCGGGTGCCCGACCGTGCCGCCGCCTCCTGCCACCGGCGCAGCCGACTGCCCTGCACGTCGATGCGCGGCACCAGTTCACCCGGCCTGTCGCCGCTTTCCAGGGCCCGCTGTTCGGCGCGCACCTGGGCTCGCAGCTGCTTGGTTGACCAGCCGCCCTCCTCCGACCGGGTCAACCACTTCTCCTGCTCCTCGTCTGGCAACGAGGCTAATTCCGCGTGGTGCTGGAAACTCAGTCCGCTTCGCCGCCGTTCCAGCGGGAATCGCCGGGATACCCACGAGTAGTTGCGCAGGGTCTTGTAGCTCAGCCCCACGGTCTTGAGCACCCGCTGATAGCGGTCCGCATAGTGGTCGGCTCCGTAGACGAGCCAGTCGCCGAGACTCCAGGCGGACGAGTCCACGATCCCGGCCAGTTGGTGGCCAGCGCGCTCCCAGTCATCGAAACTCAGATTCTTCGGAATGCGCAGTCCGACCCTGGTCAACAGGACTTGGTCGGTCCTTCTTCGACGGCCTCCGGTGTTCTGTTCGGGAACCTCGTGGTCCGTGCCGATGTTGTCGCCGGTGTGTGCAACAACTGCGGTCGTGCCGGTCAACAATATCCCCCCCGGAAAATATTCGACAGGTAGGAGAAAATGTTTGATATATTTGAAGGTATCATGGTAAATTCTTGCCGCATACCGCTGACCGAGTGTATTGGATCTGATCGGCACTGTTCCGCCCATGCTCTACGGCTTTGCGTGCGAGCGGCTGGTTTCGCCGTCATTGCCGACTTCGAACCGTGCGCTGTGTCGACGGGTTGCGCCGGTCCATTGAAGGGTAGTTTCGGGTGGTCTGCCATCGAAGTCCATGCGGGGCGGACACGATGATCTTTCCGTCGTGCTTCTGTCGGATGAGCTGTCCGGTGTCCCGGCGACGGGACAGTCGTTGACTCCATGACGACGGCGCACGAAAGTGATCGCCATCGTGAGACCCGCCGGCCGGCATCCCGAGTCGAAGGGGGCAAGCATGTCCGGACAACCACTCTCCGCTGCCCAGGAACGATTTTGGTGGGCGCAAGGAATGGCGCCCGGGGTGCCTAACAACGTGTCCGCACTGTGGCTGATCGAAGGTGTCATAGATAACCCCTCGCTGTACTCCGCCGTGCGGGCCGCACTGGCCGAGGCGCGTACCCTTCTGGTCAACTTCCGCAATGAGACTGGCGATGTGCGACAGGTGTTTCGGAATCTGGGCGACTGGGCACCCCGGATCGTCGACCTCACCGACTGGCCCGATCCGGAGGCCCCTGCTCGCCGGGTACTGTCCGAGCTGGTGACCACGCCGTTCGACTTGGCGGAGGGCGTGCTGGCGCGGGCCGCGCTGATCGCGCTGTCCGCGGAGCGGCACTTGCTGGCGCTGGTTTTCCCCCACATCGCCATCGACGCGACCGGGCTGATCATGCTGTTGTCCCGGCGCATCGCCGAGATCTGCACAGCGGTCGTCGCGGGCTCCCCGATGCCCGCATGCGCCTTCCGGTCGCCGGCGGAATTCCACGCGGTGGACCGCGCCTATCGCGCGTCCGACCGGTTCCACGCGGACCACGAGTTCTGGCGAGACTATCTGGCGGCTGGCGGCGACGTGGTGAGGCTGCCCAGCGGCATCGCAGGCGTACCGGTCGACCCGGTCGTCACGCCATGGCAGGGGTTGGCCGTCGGGATGGACATGGCCGAATACGAGACGGCAGTACCGGGTGCCGAGTACGCGGCGTGGAATAGGATCGCCGCCACCGCCGGGGTCAGCACCGCGTCGTTGCTGACCGCCAGTGCCGCCGTGCTTTTCCGACAGTTGTCTGGCGGAGCAGAGCCACTGTTCTCGCTCACCCTCGACAACCGGTTCGGCGCCACCAGGGCGACACCGGGAGCGGTGTCCAACGTGGTGCCGGTGCGTATTCCCGTGTCGCCGACCGCCTCGCTGGTGGAATTGGCCCGCACGGCCGCCGCGCGCTCCCGCGAGGTGTTCCGGCACGGTTCGCACCAGGTGTCCGACGTGCGCCGCGCCGCAGGCATCAGCGGCGAGCTTCGCAGCCCGTTCGGTGTAATCCTGAACCTGATGCCGGCACTGCCGGAACTGCGCTTCGGCATGGCGACCGCGCGGTTCGCGGGCGGATCGTTCGGCGTCACCGACGAACTGATGATCTCGATCTACCCGACCGGCCCGGACGGCGGCGAGTTGCGGATCCGGCTGGACGCGCCACGCACCCTGCACAACCGCGCCGACCTGGCCGCGCTGGCCTCGCGACTGGTGGTCTGCCTGCGTGCGCTCACCGCCGCACCGTACACCCCGATCGATGCGGTGGACCTGCGCGCGCCCGATGAACGGCCGGACGCGGTGCACGGGCCCGACGTGCCGGTACCGGACACCACAATCCCGGTCTTGTTCGCTCGGCAGGCGGCGGCAACCCCGGACGCGCCCGCTGTGCTGGCCGGCGGCGACACCGTGCGCTACGGCGACCTCGCCACGCGCGTCGACCGGCTGGCCCGCGTGCTGGCCGCCCGCGGTGCGGGCCCCGAACGCGTGGTCGCCGTCGTGGTCCCGCGCTCGCCGGAGCTGGTCGTGTCGCTGCTGGCGGTGCTCGCGACCGGCGCGGCGTACCTGCCGGTGGACCCCGATTACCCCGCCGAACGGATCCGGTTCGCGCTCGACGACCTCGACCCCGTCCTGGTGGTGGCTCCCGCCGGGGCAGACCTGCCCGACACCGGCCGTTCGCGCCTGGACCCCACGCAGCCCGACCCCGGCGGCCCTGCACCGCGGGGGCCCCGGCACGGCGCGCTGGCCGCCTACGTCATCCACACCTCGGGCTCGACCGGCACGCCCAAAGGGGTGGTGGTGTCCCACGCCGCGATCGTCAACCGGCTGCTGTGGGCGCAGCACGAGCACCACCTCGGTTCGGACGATCGCGTTCTTCAGAAGACCTCCGCCGGGTTCGACGTCTCGGTGTGGGAGTTCTTCTGGCCGCTGATCACCGGCGCGGCCCTGGTGCTGGCCGCCCCCGGCGGCCAAGGCGACCCGCGCCACCTCACCGACCTGATCCGTCGCGCGGGCGTCACCACCGCGCACTTCGTCCCATCGATGCTGGAGCCCTTCCTCGCCGAACCGACCGCCGCCGCCTGCACGAGCCTGCGCCGGGTGCTGTGTAGCGGGGAGGAATTGCCGGCCGCGCTGGTCGAGCGGTTCCGCACGGTTCTGGACACGCCCCTGCACAACTTGTACGGCCCGACCGAGGCCGCCGTCGACGTCACCTCGTGGTGCTGCGCACCGCGTTCCGGCGGCGTCGCGATCGGCACCCCGGCGTGGAACACCGGCACACACGTTCTGGACGCTGGCCTGCGCCCGGTGCCGCGCGGTGTCGCGGGCGAGTTGTATCTGTCCGGTGTGCAGCTGGCGCGTGGGTACGCAGGCCGCCCCGGCCTGACCGCCACCCGGTTCGTCGCCGGCCCGGCGGGGACCCGCCTGTACCGCACCGGCGACGTGGTGCGCCGCGACGCCGACGGCGAACTGGTTCACCTCGGCCGTGTCGACGACCAGGTGAAGATCCGAGGTTTTCGAATCGAGCCGGGTGAGGTCGCCGCCGCGCTCACCGCACACCCAGGCGTCGAGCACGCCGCCGTCGTGGCCCGTCCAAGCCGGGACGGCGGGCGACAATTGGTGGCCTACGTCGTGGCGACGGCTGCGGGTGGCATCGGCCGCAGCGGCGACGGCGAGGCGGGCGACCTCGACCTGCGAGGCGGCGTGGACACAGGCGAGCTGCGCGAGTTCGCTGCCCGGCGGCTGCCCGACCACCTGGTTCCCTCGGCGGTCGTCGTGCTCGACCGGCTGCCGTTGCAACCCAATGGGAAACTTGACCGGACCGCTCTGCCCGCGCCGGTGTTCGCACCCACCGCCTACCGACCGCCGCGCGGCCCGGCGCAGGAGGCGTTGGCCGAGGTGTTCGCCGCCGTCCTCGGCCTGGACCGGGTCGGCATCGACGACGACTTCTTCGCCGCCGGCGGTGACAGCATCCGGGCGATCGCGGTCGCCACGCGGGCGCGACCGCACGGTCTGGTCGTCACCCCGCGCCAGGTATTCGCCGAGCGCACGGTCGCCCGCCTCGCCGAAGCCGCCGGCACCGAACCGGCTCTGCCCGCGCCCGACGACGAGGGTACCGGCCCACTGCCGCTGCCCCCGGTGGCGCGGATGTTCCTCGGGCCGGGCTTCCGCCGTTTCGCCCAATACACGACCTTGGACCTGCCGCGCGGCCTGACCGAGTCGCTGCTGCGCTGTTCGCTGGCCGCCGTCCTGACGCACCACGACGTCCTGCGCGCCCGGCTCACCCCCGACGGCCTCGACGTGCCCGGCCCCGAGACAGCCCGGGTCGTGCTGCGCCGGGTGCCCGGTCCGCCCACGTCGTGGCCGCACCGGATCCCGGTGGAGGCCCGCACCGCCGCCAACCTGCTCGACCCGGAGACGGGCGGGATGATCCGGTTCGTATGGCTCGACCCCGGCCCGTCTGGACGCGGGCAGTTGCTGGTCATCGCCCACCACCTGGTCGTGGACGGCGTGTCCTGGCACATACTGGCCGCCGATCTCGCCACCGCCTGGCGGGCGCTGGGTGCGGGCGATCCCGTCGAACTGCCCCCGGTCGGCACCTCCTACCGTCGTTGGGTCCGCGCCCTGGCCGACAGCGCGCCAGCCCGCGCAGCGGAACTGGACCGGTGGCGGGAGATCGTCACCGCACCCGACCCGCTGCTGGGCGAACGCCCGCTGGCCCCGGCGACCGACACCGCCGCCACCGTCCGCACCACGCAGGTCGTGCTCTCCGCCCGCACCACCCGCACCCTGTTGACCCGGCTGCCCGCTGCCTACCGCGCCACTGTCGAGGACGGCCTGCTCGCCGCCCTCGTCGTCGCTGTCGCGCGGCTGCGGCGCGACCGGGGTGTCCGGCAGCGGGACGTGTTGCTGCGCATCGAGCGGCACGGCCGCGAGGAACACCTGCTGCCCGGCGCGGACCTGTCCCGCACGATCGGCTGGTTCACCTCCATCCACCCTGTCCTGCTCGACCCCGGTGACACCGACCTGGCCGACGCGGCGGCTGGCGGCCCGGCGTCGGGCGCACTGCTGCGGCTGGTCAAGGAGCAGTTGCGTGCCTTTCCCGACCGGGGCATCGGCTACGGCCTGCTGCTCGACGACCCGGTGCTCGCCGCCCACCCCGGCGGCCAGATCCTGGTCAACTACCTCGGTCGCTTCGCACCCGGCGACGGAACCCCACCCGCTGGCGGCACCGGACTGGTCGCTCTCCCGCCACAGGAGATGCCCGCGCCCGCCCCCCTGACCCTGGACGCCCTGGTGGTGGACGTGGCAGGTGAACCCCGGCTGTCCGCCGCCTTCGGCCACCCGTCCGGCGCGGTTCCCGAAGCCGACGTGCGGGTGCTCGCCGACCGATGGCGAGCGGCGGTCGAGGGCCTCGCCGCGCACCTGGACACCCCCGATGTGGGCGGGCCGACCCCGTCTGACCTCGACCTGGTCATCGCCGACCAGGACCAGGTGGCGGCGTGGGAGCGGCGCTACCCGGGCCTGGTCGACGTGTGGCCCACGACGCCACTGCAATCCGGCCTGCTGTTCCACTCCGGCCTGGGTGAAGGGGCGGACGCCTACCAGCAGCAGTTGGTGGTGCACCTGACCGGCCGGATCGACCCGGCCCGGCTGCGCACCGCGGGTCAGGCCCTGCTGCACCGGCACCCGAACCTGCGGGTTGCATTCACCGCCGATGCGGCCGGCGTGCCGGTGCAGGTCGTCGTGCAGGACGTCGTGCTGCCCTGGCGGGAGGTCCACGACGGGGACGCCGCGGCCGCCGACCGTGCCGCCCGCTTCGACCTGGCCACCCCGCCGCTGCTGCGGCTGACGCTGCACCACACGGGACCCAACAGCGCAGACCTGGTGCTCACCTCCCACCACGCGTTGTTCGACGGCTGGTCCACCCCACTGCTGCTGGCCGAACTCCTGCGCCTGCACGCCGGTGACGACCTGCCTGCGCCCCGCCCCTACCGGGACTTCATGGCCTGGCTGACCCGTCAGGACCGCGCATGCGCCGTGCACGCCTTCCGGAACGCCCTGGCTGACCTGCCCGGACCCACCCTGCTTGCATCGACCCTGCCTTCCTCCTCGCCGCCCGCTCCTGCCTCGCCCGCTTCCACGGGACCCGCCGGTTCGACGCCCGTCGTGCCCGATCCCGCGGCGGTTCCGCTCGACTCCGCCTCGTCTGACTCCGACGCTTCCGCGGCGCCGACAGGTGTCGGCCACGTGGACGTGCCGCTGCCCGCCAACCTCGCCCGCCGCCTCACCGGCGCCGCCTCCGCCCTTGGCGTCACGGTTAACACGCTCGTGCAGGGCGCGTGGGCGATCCTGCTTGCCCGACTGACCGGCGAGAACGACGTGGTCTTCGGCGCCACCGCCTCCGGCCGCCCGGCCGAGGTGCCCGGCGTGGAGCGGATGATCGGGCTGTTCATCAACACCCTGCCGGTGCGCGTACCGTGCCCGCCCGGTGCTCGGATCGCCGACCTGCTCACCGACCTCCAGCACCGGCAGGCCGACCTGCTCGAGCATCACCACGCCCCGCTCGGCGAGATCCAGCGGGCGGTCGGCCACGGCACCCTGTTCGACACCCTGGTGGTCTTCGAGTCCTACCCGGTGGACCGGGTAGGACTGGCCGAGGCGGCGGCGCGCGGCGGGGTTACCGTGACGGGGATCAGTCCGGTCACCGCCACCCATTACCCGCTTGCCCTGCTGGTCGCCGCGGATCCGCACCCCAGGATGACCCTGCAACATCGCCGCGACGCCGTTGACGCCGACGCGGCGACCGTGCTCGCCGACCGGCTGGCCCGCGTGCTCGAACAGTGCACGGTCCCCGAACGCACATTGTCTGTTGTGGACATCCTTGTACCGGGTGAGCGGGAGCGTACGCTGGCCCTGCGCGACGACACCGCCGGACCGGAACCGGACACCACCGTGCTGGACCTGTTCGACCGGCACGTCGTCGCCACCCCCGACGCGGTCGCCGTCGAGGCCGGCCCGGAAACCCTGACCTACCGTGAGCTCGACGCTCGCGCCACCCGGCTCGCCGGCGTGCTGGCCGGGCACGGCGTCGGCCTGGACGTGGTGGTCGGCGTGGCTCTGCCGCGCACGGCGGCTGTCGTCGTCGCCGTGCTTGGGGTGCTCAAGGCGGGTGGCGCGTACCTGGCGATCGACCCCGGTTACCCGCCTGCGCGGGTGGCGGCCATCGTCACGGCCGCTCGTCCGGCATTGGTGGTCACCGACGCGGAGACCGCCACCGTCCTGCCCCCCGGCCAACGGCTGCTGCACTGGGACGCAGAGGGCGACAGCGCGCCGGTGTGCCGACCGCATCCGGACAACCTGTCCTACGTGATGAGCACATCCGGCACCACTGGTGTACCCAAGAGTGTTGCCGCGACCCATCGCAGCCTGGTCACCGCGGTGCACGCGATGCCCGCGTGGCTGAAGGTTCCACCCGGCGCACGACTGCTCGCGGCTACCTCGATCAGCTTCGACATCTCGGTGTTCGAGCTGTTCTCGGTGTTGTGCCAGGGCGGGCTGCTGGAGATCGTGCCGAATGCCCTCGCGCTGGGGGAGCGGGACTCCTGGACCGGTGACGTGATCAGCACCGTGCCGTCTGTGCTGGCCGAACTGGTCGGCCTGGTCCGAGGCCGGGTGCAGGCGCGGACCGTCGTGCTTGGTGGCGAACCGGTGTCCGCCGGGCTGGTCCGTGCGGTCCGGGAGGCGATACCCGGCGTGCGGATCGTCAACACCTACGGGCCCAGCGAGACCTTCTACACCACCGCGGCCGGGATCGAACCGGACGAGCCGCTCACCGGCGACCGGGGTCTGCCAATCGGCTGGCCGCTGCCCGGTATCGCCCTGTACGTGCTCGACGCGACCCTCGCGCCGGTGCCACCGGGGGTGGTAGGCGAGCTGTACGTGCACGGCGACACCACCGCCCGTGGCTACCTCGGCCAGCCCGGCCTGACCGCGTCGCGGTTCGTGGCCTGCCCATTTGCCCCCAGCGGGCGGATGTACCGGACGGGCGACCTGGTACGGGCGGGCGCGGGCGGCCTGGAGTTCGTCGGCCGGCTCGACTCGCAGGTCAAGGTCCGCGGGTTCCGCGTGGAGACGGGGGAGGTGGAGTCGGTGCTGATCGGACATCCCCGCGTCGAGCAAGCCGTGGTGGTCGCGGTCGGGCAACGGCTCGTCGGTTACACCGTGCTGTCCGAAGGAGATGTGTCGGGCCTGGCGGAGTTCGTCGCCGGGCGGCTGCCGGATTACATGGTGCCCTCCGTCTTTGTCGCAGTGGACCGGATCCCGTTGACGCCGAACGGGAAGCTCGACCGGGCGGCGCTGCCCGCACCCACCCGCGACGGCGGCGGCCGGGGACCGGGTTCGCTGCGGGAGGAGCTGCTGTGCGGGCTGTTCGCCGAGGTGTTGGACGTGCCGGACGTCGGCGTGGACGATGATTTCTTCGCGCTGGGCGGGCACTCGCTCTCGGCAACCCGGCTGGTGAGCCGGATCCGGACGGCCCTCGACGTCGAGGTGCCCATCCGGGCAGTGTTTCAGGCGTCCACCGCCGCCCGGCTCGCGGCCCGGCTCGACACCACCGCCCGCACCCGCCCGATGCTCACCCGGCGCACCGCTGCCGGGCCGGTTCCGCTGTCGTTCGCCCAGCGCCGGCTGTGGTTCCTGCATCGGCTCGACGGCCCGTCGGCTGTCTACAATCTGCCCTACGCGGTGCGGCTGCGCGGCCCCCTCGACGCGGCCGCGCTGCGCGCCGCCGTCCACGACGTCGTCGCCCGGCACGAGAGCCTGCGCACCGTCGTGGCCGAGGACGCGGACGGCACCGCCCGCCAGCGCGTCCTGCCGCCCGAGGACACCGGCCTCGACGTGCCGCTGGTCCCGGTCGACGCCGAGTCCCGCACGGCGGCGCTGCGCGCGGCGGCGACCCGTCCATTCGACCTTGCGGACGAAATCCCGGTCCGGGCCCGATTGCTGCGCACCGCGCCCGACGACCACACTCTGGTCCTGGTCGTGCACCACATCGCGGGCGACGGCACGTCCACCGCTCCGCTGGCCCGCGACCTCGCCACCGCCTACGCCGCCCGCCGGCGCGGTGGGCCGCCGCGTTGGGCCGACCTGCCCGTCCAGTACGCCGATTTCGCGGTCTGGCAGCGGGACCTGGTTGACGGCCCGAGCGGGGTGGGCGCACGGCAGGCCGAGTACTGGCGGGCCGAGTTGGCCGGTGTGCCCCAGCCGTTGCCGCTGCCCCTGGACCGGCCGCGTCCGGCGGTGGCGGGACACCGGGGCGGTGAAGTCCGGTTCGTGCTGCCGCCCGAGGTGGCGACGGGCGCGCGGGCCCTGGCCCGGGACCGGGACGCCACCTTGTCGATGCTGTTCCAGGCGGTGCTGGCGGTCGTGCTGCACCGTAGCGGCAGCGGCGATGACGTGGTGCTCGGCTCGCCGGTGGCGGGGCGGACCGACGAGGCATCGACCGGACTGGTGGGGCTGTTCGTCAACACGTGGTTGCTGCGGATACGCCTGTCGGGCGACCCGGCGTTCGGCGAGGTGCTGGAGCAGGTGCGCGAGCGGGCGCTCGCCGCCTACGACCACCAGGACGTGCCGTTCGAGCGGCTGGTGGAACTGCTCAATCCGGCCCGGTCCACCGCCTACCACCCGCTGTTCCAGGTCATGCTGGCCTGGCAGCAGGACCCGTGGCCGGACTTCGCGCTGCCCGGCGTCACCACCGAGGTCGAGCCGGTGCCCACCGGCACGGCCAAGTTCGACCTGTTCGTCAACCTCTACCCGGACGGCGACCGGATACGCGGGGTCGTCGAGTACGCCGCCGACCTGTTCGACCCGGCCACGGTGACCGCGCTGGCCGACCGATTCGCCCGGATGCTGGCCCAGGTCGTCGCCGAGCCTGGCACGCGGCTGTCCGACCTCGCTGCGGTTCCTGCCGCGGAACGAGCGGACCTGCTGCGGCGCGGCACCGGACCGGCACCTTCCGGACCGGGCCTGGACGTCGCCGCCCTGGTCGGAAAGTGGGCCCACACCACACCGGACGCGCTGGCCGTCGTACACGACGACGGGGAACTGACCTATGCGGAACTGGACGCGGCAGCCGACCGGTTGGCCCAGTGGCTGATCGCGCGCGGCGCCGGACCGGAACAGCGGGTCGCGGTCGTATTGGACCGGACACCGGACCTGGTGGTGGCTCTGCTGGCAGTCCTGCGGACCGGTGCGGCCTACGTGCCGGTCGACCCTGAGCACCCTGCTGCCCGCGTCGAGACGATTCTGCGGCTCAGCGACCCTGTGGTGGTACTGCGCGACCTTCCGGACCTGACCGGCGCGCCCACCGGTCAGGTGCCCGGCGCGTACCCGCCGCAGCGGGCCGCCTATGTCGTGTTCACGTCCGGTTCCACCGGCGTGCCCAAAGGGGTCGTGGTGGAGCACCGGGCGCTGGCGGCGTTCCTGCGGGCCATGGTCGACCGGTTCGCGCCGACGCCGGCCGACCGGGTGCTCGCGGTGACCACGGTCGCGTTCGACATCGCGGTGCTGGAGTTGTTCCTGCCGCTGGTGTGTGGCGCGCGGGTGGTGCTGGCGGACGGAGACCTGCGCACCGAACCCGACCGGCTGCTCGACCTGTGCCGGCGCGC
This sequence comes from Saccharothrix syringae, assembly GCF_009498035.1. Classification (NCBI taxonomy): domain Bacteria; kingdom Bacillati; phylum Actinomycetota; class Actinomycetes; order Pseudonocardiales; family Pseudonocardiaceae; genus Saccharothrix; species Saccharothrix syringae. The sequence continues at coordinate 6,085,991 of NZ_CP034550.1, read as the reverse complement.
CGGAATCACCCTCGTGCAGGCCACGCCGTCGCTGTGGCAGGTCCTGCTGGAGCACGCCCCGGATGCGGTGCGGGACCTGCGGGTGCTGTCCGGCGGCGAAGCGCTGTCCGCCGGTGCGGCCCGCGCGCTGTCTCGGTCCGCTGGGCTGACCAACCTCTACGGCCCTACCGAGACCACGGTCTGGTCCACCGCTGCGGACCTCTCCGACGCGGACGGCACCCCGCCGATCGGCGAGCCGATCGCCGGCACCGCTGTGCACGTCCTCGACCGGCACCTGCGGCCCGTGCCCGTCGGCGTGGTGGGCGAGCTGTACATCGCGGGCGTGGGACTGGCCCGTGGCTACCTCGGCCGGCCCGACCTGACCGCGTCCCGGTTCGTGGCCGACCCGTCGAACACCGGGGGGCGGCTGTACCGGACGGGTGACCTGGTGCGGTGGGGGCCGGGAGGGCTTGAGTTCGCGGGTCGGGTCGACGCGCAGGTGAAGGTGCGGGGCTTCCGCGTCGAGCCCGGTGAGGTCGAGGCGGCGTTGTGCGCTCACCCGCGCGTAAGGCAAGCGGCGGTGGTCGCGGCGGACGGGCGGCTCGTCGGGTACGTAGTGGCGGAGGGGGGTGCGGACGGGCTCGGCGCGTTTCTGGCGGCTCGGTTGCCGGCTTACCTTGTGCCGTCGGTGTTCGTGGAGATGGACCGGATTCCATTGACACCCAATGGGAAGCTCGACCGGGCTGCGCTGCCCGCACCGACGGGCGGCGGGGGCGGGCGGCGGCCGGAATCGGTGCGGGAGAAGGCGCTGTGCGAGTTGTTCGCCGAGGTGTTGGACGTGCTGAACGTCGGCGTGGACGATGATTTTTTCGCGCTGGGCGGGCACTCGCTCTCGGCAACCCGGCTGGTGAGCCGGATCCGGGCCGTGCTGGGCGTGGAAATCCCGATGCGGCTGCTGTTCGAGGCCCCGACTGTCGCCGCGCTGGATGCCCGCTGGGCGGAGCTGAAGGGCACTACCCGGCCCGCGCTGCGGCGGGCCGGGATGTGATCGCCCCCGTCGCTCCATGAGTGACATGGGTCAGCCTGCGGCCCGACGGGCGTGGTCGCGCACCTTGCCCGCCGCCAGCCGCACCGCCGAGATGTTGCGGGAGGCGTTGACCTGCATGGGTTTCGGGATCTCGGTCAGCCCGTGGTAGAGCACCACCAGCAGTTGGAGGTAGCTCATGAAGGCGGCCAGGTCGCCGGTGAGCGGGTCCTGCTTGCCCGTCGCGTCCACCGCCAGCGGCTCGTCAATGACGGCCACGGCCGCCAGCAGCGCCCGGTGCTGCTCGGCGAGGGTCGGCAGCACCGCGCCGATCGGGTACGGCTCGGTGCCGCGCACCGGATGCTCGGACAGCTTGTCCGACACCGCCTCGGCGGCCTGGACGACGGCCGCGGCAAGGCGGCGGCGTGCGGTGTCCGATGCGGTCACACCCGACTCCCTTCGGGCTCGGCGATCGCGTCGCGCAGGTATACGGCAGTGGGCGAGCCAGGCACCTCGAGCAGGCCGCGCGGCTCGCCCTGGTAGAGCAGTCGGCCACCCCTGCTGCCGCCCTCCGGCCCCAGTTCCACCACCCAATCCGCGTGCGCCACCACGTCCATGTTGTGCTCGATCACCATGACGGTGGCTCCGTACCGGTCGACGAGACGGTCCAGTACGTCCAGCAGCCGTCCCACGTCCGCCATGTGCAGGCCGCTGGTCGGCTCGTCGAGCACGTAGATACGGTGCTTGCCGTGTAGGTGCCCGGCGAGCTTGATGCGCTGGCACTCGCCGCCGGACAGGCTGGTCAGCGGCTGACCCAACCGCAGGTAGTCCAGGCCCACGTCGGCCAGCGCGGTCAGCACCGGGCTGATCTTGCGGCTCTTGGCGAAGAACTCCCGACCCTGCGCGACGGTCATCTCCAGCACGTCGCTGATGCTGCATCCGCGCAGCGTGTGGCCGAGAACCTCGTCGTTGAAGCGGCGGCCGTCGCAGGTCTGACACACCAACGAGACACCGTCGAACGAGGCCAACTCGGTGAACACCACGCCCAGTCCGCTGCACGTCTCGCAGGCGCCGGTCGAGTTGGGGCTGAACAGCGCCGGGCTGACCGAGTTGGCCTTGGCGAACTCGGCGCGGATCTGGTCGGCCACGCCGGTATAGGTGGTGATCGTGGACCGCCGGTTGGCGTGCGGCGGTGCCTGATCGATGACTATCGCGTCCGGATGTTGGCGCTGGAACGCCCCGCCGACCAGGCTGGACTTGCCCGCACCCGCCACGCCGCAGATCGCGGTGAGCACGCCGACGGGAAAGTCCACGTTCAGGTTCCGCAGGTTGTGTGTTTTCGCGTCGACCACGGGCAGCACACCGGTCGGGGTGCGCAGCCGCTGCTTGAGTCGGGGCCGGTCGGCCAGCAGGCGGCCGGTCGGCGTGTCCGCCTTGACGAGATCGGCGACGGTGCCGGTGAACACCACGTGCCCGCCCGCGTCACCCGCGCCGGGACCAATGTCGATGACGTGGTCGGCGGCGGCGATGACGTCCCGGTCGTGCTCCACGACCAGCACGGTGTTTCCCTTGTCACGCAACGCGTGGAGCAGATCGGTCAGCCGGTGCACATCCCGGGGGTGCAGGCCCGCGCTGGGCTCGTCGAACACGTAGAGCAGGTCGTTGAGGCTGCTCGACAGGTGCCGCACGATCTTGACTCGTTGTGACTCGCCGCCGGACAGTGTGGCCGTGCGCCGCTCCAGGCTCAGGTAGCCTAGCCCGATCTCCACCAGATGGCCCACCTGGGTGACCAGTGCGTCCACCACCGGCTTGGCCTGCGGCAGGTCCAGCCCGCGCAGCACGGCCAGCAGCTCTTCGCTCTCCATTGCGGAGAACTGGGCGATGTCGTAGCCGTTGATCTTGCTGTCCCTGGCCAGCGGAGACAGCCGGGTGCCGCCGCACGCCGGGCATGGCGCGGACGTGGTGAACTCCTGCACCATCTGCTTGGTGCGTGAGCCCGCCTCGGCGTCCGCGGTCAGGTAGCGGCGGCGGAACTTGACTACAGCACCCTCATAGGACGCGTTGACCTCCTGGCCCGCGACCTCCAGCAGCACCGTGCCCGTTGTCGAGTAGAGCAGGTCCTCCAGCTCCTGCTCGGTGTAGGCGGAGACCGGCTTGGCCGGGTCGAGCCGGCCGGAGTGCGCGAGCAGGTACCAGTCCCGGGAACCGACCTTGAACACCGCTGGACGCAGCGCGCCCTCCTCCAGCGACTTGTCGCGGTCCAGGAAGCGGTCCAGGTCGACGTCAACGACCTCGCCGAAGCCCTCGCATTCGGGGCACATGCCGGCGGGCATGTTGAACGAGAACGCGTCGGCGTACCCGACGAAGGGCTCGCCCGCACGGGAGAACAGCAGCCGCAGCAGAGGGGCGATGTCGGTGATGGTGCCCACGGTAGAGCGTCGGCCGCCGGTCAGCGGACGCTGGTCCACTGCGATGGTGGCGGGCAAGTGCTCGATCAGGTCCACTGCGGGCCGTGCGGAGCTGGGCAGGAAGCTGCGCACGAACGCGGGCAACGTGTCGTTGAGTTGGCGTTGTCCCTCCACCGCGATCGTGTCGAACACCATTGACGACTTGCCCGACCCGGACACTCCGGTGACGACGGTCAACCGCCGCTTGGGGATCTCGACGTCAACGTTCGCCAGGTTGTGCTCGCGGGCACCGGTCACCCTTATCCACTCCGGCACCGGGGAGGTGGGCACGTGGCGGTTGGAGAGTTTCACGGTTCCACTTTATCGTTGAACCATACGTTGGGACTTTGTAGAGATCGGCAAGCACCTGAACGCGTGGTCACGTTCCAGAAGTCTCAAATCAGGATGTCCCAGTGGTGGAAGGTGCCCCGGTTCGGGTGCGCGCTTGTGCGCGCCCGCGCTGTCCCGCCGACGGGACAGCGCCGGACGGGGATCGGGTCGGCCGGTAATGCACTCGCCGGTGCGTTGACGAACACCGCGGTTTTGTGGCAAGAATGAATCACCGCGTGGAGCCCGGGAGGCTGCGAATTCACACCGCCGGTGAGAGGCGAATAATGACCACGAATCCTTTCGATGACGAGAGCGGTCGGTTCTACGTTCTGGCGAACGACGAGGAGCAGCATTCGCTCTGGCCGGCGTTCCTCCAGGTGCCGACCGGGTGGCGGGTCGTGTTCGGCGAGCAGAGCCGGGCCGCGTGCCTGGCCTACGTCGAGGAGAACTGGACCGACCTGCGGCCCAAAAGCCTGCGAGAGGCGATGGCGGAGGGCCGCGCCTGACCTTTCCGGTGTCCCGCCGACGGGACATGCCCAGGGCGCCTGTCCGTCCCGGATGGCAGGTGCCTGCGCGCAGTAACCCGGACACCCGGAGGAGAGTTCACCGTGACCGCGCAGTCAAGTTCCCGACCGATCCCGGTCCCGCTGTCACCCGCACAGGCCCGGCTGTGGTTCCTGCACCGCCTGGAGGGCGCGTCGGCGACCTACAACCTGCCGCTGGCGCTGCGGCTGCGCGGCCCGCTGGACGTGGCCGCGCTCGCCGGGGCGATCCGGGACGTCGTGGGCAGGCACGAGAGTCTGCGCACGGTGTACGGCGAGGACGATGGCGGTACCGCCGTGCAACGGGTGCTGCCGGTGGACGAGGTGTGCCTGCCGGTACCGGTCCTTGACGTCGACGCGGCGGACGTACCCGACGCGGTGCACACCGCTGTCATCGAGGGTTTCGACCTGTCCGGCGACATTCCGCTGCGCGCCTCGGTGCTGCGCATCGGCCCTGAGGAACACGTATTGGCGATGGTGGTGCACCACATCGCCGCCGACGGTGCGTCGATGGCCCCGCTGGCCCGCGATTTGGGCGCCGCCTACGCCGCCCGCCGAGCCGGCCGCGCCCCGGACTGGCCGCCACTGCCCGTCCAATACCGGGATTACGCGCTGTGGCAGCGAGAATTACTCGGCGAGGAGGACGACCCGACGAGCCCGTTGTCAGTGCAGGGCCGCTACTGGCGCGACGAACTCGCTGGCGTGCCCCAGCCGCTGCCGCTGCCCCTGGACCGCCCGCGCCCGCCGGTGGCTGGCGACGCGGGCGACATCGTCGAGCGCACCCTGCCCGCCGCCGTGCTCACCGCTGTCACCGACCTGGCCCGCGCGCACACGGCGACCCCGGCGATGGTGTTCCAGGCGGTGGTGGCTGTGCTGCTGCACCGGCTGGGCGCGGGCGACGACCTGGTGATCGGCTCGCCGATCGCTGGCCGCACCGACGAGGCGCTGACCGACCTCGTCGGGTTCTTCGCCAACACGTGGGTGCTGCGTGTCGATCTGTCCGACGACCCGGGTTTCGCCGAGCTGCTGGGCCGGGTGCGGCGCAAGGCGCTTGCGGCCTACGACCACCAGGATGTGCCGTTCGAGCGGCTGGTGGAGCTGCTGCGCCCGGACCGCAGCACCGCGCACCATCCACTATTCCAGGTGCTCACAGCATGGCAGAACACCCCACTGCCGGACCTGGCGCTGCCAGGATTGGCCGTGTCGGTGGAACCCGCCTTCACCCGCACCGCCAAGTTCGACCTGTTCTTCAACCTGCGGCCCGCACTCGACGGCGATGGCTTGGTGGTGGGCGTCGAGTATGCGACCGATCTGTTCGACCGAGCCACGGCCGAGGCAATCGCCACCCGGTTCGAGCGCGTGCTGCGGGCCGTGCTTGATCGGCCGCATTTGCAGGTCGGCGCGGTGGACATGCTCGACGACCGGGAGCGCAACCTGCTACGGCACGGTTTTAACCGCACCGCCACGTCCGTGCCCGCCGAACCGTTGACCCGATGGATCGCCCGCCGGGCCTCCGTGCGGCCGGATGCGCCAGCCGTGCGGTTCGACGGCGTCGACCTGAGCTACGCCGACCTGGAGTCCCGCGCGAACCGGTTGGCGCACCGGCTCCTCGCCGCCGGCGTCGGACCCGAGGTGAGGGTCGCGGTGGCACTGCCGCGCTCGGCCGACCTGGTCGTGGCCCTGCTGGCGGTACTCAAGACGGGCGGCGCGTACGTGCCGCTGGATCCGGACCAGCCGCCGGCACGGGCCGAGCGGATCCTCGCCGACTGTCGACCCCTGGTGACCCTGCGCGACGCCGACGTGCCCAGTGACTGGCCGGACACATCGCCGGAGGTCCCCCAACTGCCGGCGTCGGCCGCCTACGTCGTCTATACCTCCGGTTCCACCGGCGTGCCCAAGGGCGTCGTGGTCACCCGTCACGCATTGCTGAACTTCCTGCACGCCATGGCGGAGCAGTTCGCGCCGACGCCGGCGGACCGGTTACTCGCGGTCACTACGACGGCGTTCGACATCGCCGCGCTGGAGCTGTTCCTGCCGTTGACGGCAGGTGGGTGTGTGGTCGTCGCGCCGCGCGCGGTGGTCGCCCGCTCCGCCGACCTGCTCGACCTGCTCGGTCGTGAGGCGATCACGGTCCTGCAAGGCACCCCGTCGTTGTGGCAGGCGCTGCTGGCCGAGGACCGGCGTACGCTGCCGGTGCGGGCGCTGGTCGGCGGTGAGCCGCTGGGTGCGGCCCTGGCGGCAGAGCTGGTCGCCCGAACGGTGGGAGCGACCAACCTTTACGGCCCTACCGAGACCACGATTTGGTCCACCAGCGGCCCCGTGGCCGATGGAGGCGCACCGCCGATCGGCCAGCCGATCGCGAACACCCGGGTGCACGTGCTGGATCGGCGCCTCGCTCCCGTGCCGATAGGCGTGACCGGCGAGCTGTACATCGCGGGCGACGGCTTGGCGCGCGGCTACCTCGGCCGGCCGGGACTGACCGCGGCCCGGTTCGTGGCCGACCCGTTCGGGCCGCCCGGATCTCGGTTGTACGCCACCGGTGACCTGGCCCGCTGGGACACCGAGGGCCGGCTACACCACAGGGGCCGGGTGGACGACCAGGTGAAGCTACGTGGCTACCGGGTCGAGCCGGGCGAGGTGGAGCATGTGCTGGCGGGACACCCCGGCGTGGCGCGGGCCGTGGTAACCGTGCGCGGCACGGACGAGGGGCGGCGGCTGGTCGCGCACGTGGTGCCGCGCCCGGACCGTACCCCCGACGCGGCCCTCGACCAGGTCCGGGCTTGGCGCGAGGTCTATGACCAGGCATACGCAGAACCGGCTGCCAGTGACCCGGCGGAAGACTTTGGCATCTGGAAGTCCGGCTACACCGGCGAGCCGATCCCGCGCGCTGACATGCGGTCCTGGCGGGACGCGGCCGTGGAACGGGTCACCTGTCATCGGCCACGCCGGGTACTGGAGGTCGGCGTGGGCACCGGGCTCGTGCTGCACGGCGTGCTCGACGCGGTCGACGAGTACTGGGGCACCGACTTTTCCGCCACCGCCCTGGACCGGCTGCACGCCGACCTGGTCCGCACCGGCCGTGCGGACCGTGTCCGTTTGCGCTGTCAGGCGGCCGACGATGTGACCGGCCTGCCGCCCGGTCACTTCGACACCGTCGTGCTCAACTCCGTCGTCCAGTACTTTCCCAACGAGGACTACCTCGACGCCGTGCTCACCAGGCTGTGGCCGTTGCTCGCGCCGGGCGGGCGGCTGGTCATCGGCGACGTGCGCCGGTACGCCTCCCTGCGCCTGCTGCACACCTCGATCCGGCACGCCCGCGATCGGCGGGCCCGTCCTGCGGCGGTGGCGGCAGCGGCCGACCGAGCCGTGCTGCTGGAGAAGGAACTCCTGGTCGACCCCGGCTGGTTTACCGGTTGGGGCGAGCGGCACGGTGCTGGCGCGGTCGACGTGCGGCTCAAGGCCGGTTCAGGTCACAACGAGCTGACCGCCCACCGCTACGAGGTGGCGCTGCACCATGAATCCGCGCCTGTTGTGCCGGTGCACGACCTGCCCGTCCACCGCTGGACCGACGGTGTCGACGGCATGGCCACGATCCTCGCCGCGGCGCGGACGGGTCCGGTGCGCGTCGACGGCATCCCGGACGCCCGTCTGGCCCGCGACGCCGACGCGACCCGTGCCGTGTTCGGCACGCCCGTCCCCGGCCCACGGGTGGACCCGCACGTGCTGCGCGCCGAGGCCGTCCGGCACGGCCTGGACCTGGTGGCCGTGCCCGCACCGGACCCGCTGCGGTTCGATGCCGTGCTGTTTCCCGGTCCGCCGCGGCCGGAACGGGTGGTCGCGGGCGCGGTCCGGATCCGACCCGGCCCGGTGGTGAACGACCCGGCTGCCGCGCGCGGCGTGGAGGCACTGGTGGCCGACCTGCGCCCGTATGCCCGCGAGCATCTGCCCGAGTATATGGTGCCCGCTGCCGTGGTCGCGGTCGCCGCGCTGCCCACCACCCCCAACGGCAAGCTGGACCGGGCCGCCCTGCCCGAACCCGCCCTGATCGCCACGTCCAGCCGCCGCGTGCCCCGCGACCGGCACGAGGAACTGCTGTGCGATCTGTTCGCGAAGGTCTTGGGTTTGGACGGGCAGGCAGGTCCGGACGACGACTTCTTCGACATCGGCGGGCACTCGCTGTTGGCGGGCAAGCTGGTCACCCGGATCCAGGCGGAGACCGGCGTGTGGTTGCCGCTGCGTGCCGTGTTCGAGTCGCCCACACCCGCCGGGCTGGCCGCCGCGCTGGGCACTGGCACCCGTCGCCCGCCGCTGCGTCCCCGGCCGCGCCCGGACGATCTGGTGCCGGCCTCGGCCGCGCAGGCCCGGCTGTGGTTCCTGCACCGGCTGGAGGGCCCGTCGGCGACCTACAACTGGCCACTGGGGCTCCGGTTGACCGGTGAGGTCGACTCGGAGGCGCTGCGATCCGCGCTGCACGATGTGGTCACCCGGCACGAGGCGCTGCGCACGGTGTTCGTCGAGGTGGACGGCGAGCCGCGGCAGCGGGTGCTGGACCCGGTGGGCTGCCGCGTCCCATTCCAGGTGCGTCCGATGTCCGAGGCACAGTTGCCAGCGGCACTGCGGGAGGTGGCGCGCGGCCCGTTCGACCTGACTCGGGACCTGCCGCTGCGGGCGGTGCTGTTCCGGCTGGACTCGCACACATCCGTGCTGTTGGTGGTGCTGCACCACATCGCGGGCGACGGCTGGTCGCTGGCGCCGCTGGCCCGCGACCTGGTCACCGCTTACGAGGCCCGGCTCGGCGGCACTGCGCCGGGCTGGTCACCGCTTCCCGTCCAGTACGCGGATTACACGATGTGGCAACGGGAGCTGCTCGGCGACCCGGATGACAGGACCAGCGCCCACCACATACAGCTGGCCTACTGGGCACGGCAGCTGGACCGGCTGCCCGAGACCACCACCCTGCCCACCGACCGGCCGCGCCCGGCCGTGGCGTCCAACGCGGGGGAGTTGCTGGCGTTCGGGTTCGACGCCGACCTGAGCCGCCGCGTGGCGGCCCAGGCACAGGCGTGCGGCGCGACCGTGGCGATGGTGCTCCAGGCTTCGCTGGCGGCCCTGTTCACCCGGCTGGGTGCGGGCACCGACATCGCCATCGGCTCGCCGATCGCGGGCCGCACCGACGCGGCGCTCGACGACCTGGTGGGGTTCTTCGTCAACACGTGGGTGCTGCGCACCGACACCTCCGGGGATCCAAGCTTCACCGAGCTGGTGCGGCGGGTGCGCGAGGCGAGCCTGGCTGCTTACGATCACCAAGACCTGCCGTTCGACCGGTTGGTGGAGGAGCTGAACCCGGTCCGCTCCGGCTCGGCGAACCCGCTGTTCCAGGTGGCGCTGGCGGTGCAGAACAACGCCGAGCCCGATTTCGAGCTGCCCGGCCTGCGGGTGGCCTATGAACCGGTCGACCAGGGCACGTCCCGGTTCGACCTGTCGCTGAGCCTGTCCGAGCGGGCCGATGGTAGTATCCTGGGTTTCGCCGAGTACGCCACCGATCTGTTCGATCGTGCCACCATCACCGCCCACTTGGGCCATTGGCGGCGGCTGCTGGCCGCGTTCGTCGCCGACCCGGCCGTCCCGATCTCCGCACCGGATCTGCTGACCGGCCCGGAAAGGGCCCGCGTGCTGGCGCTGGGTCGGCGCGGGCGCGGCGAGGATCCACCTGCCACGACCGCTGTCGCGCTGTTCGCGGGCCACGTCCGGCGCACGCCCGACGCCCCGGCACTGATCACGAGCGAGCGCACTTGGAGCTACGCCGAACTGGACGCCGAGGCCAACAGGGTCGCCCATGACCTGATCGCCGCCGGCGCCGGACCCGAGCGGCGGGTCGGCATCATGCTGGAGCGCTCGCCGGAGCTAGTGATCGCCACCCTCGGCGTGCTGAAGGCCGGCGCGGCGTATGTCCCGATCGACCCGGCGTACCCCCGGGAACGGATCGACTTCGTGCTCGCCGACGCCGCGCCGGTGACCCTGCTGGACGCGCAGTGGGCCGAGCGAAACCGGGGTCACCTGCCCGCGCACAACCCGGAGGTGCCGCTGTCACCGGACAACGCCGCCTACATCATCTACACCTCCGGTTCCACCGGTTCGCCCAAGGGCGCGCTGGCCACTCACCGCAACATCGTCGACCTGGCCGTGGACGCTTGCCTAGGCGACGGTCACCGGCGGGTGTTGCTGCACTCGCCACACACGTTCGACGCCTCCACCTGGGAGTTGTGGGTGCCGCTGCTATCCGGCGGCGCAATCGTGCCGGTCCCACCGGGGCGGTTCGCCACCGGCGTGCTCGCCGACACCGTGGTGGCGGGCGGCGTTACCGGGATCTGCATGGCCACCGGCCTGTTCGCGCTGCTGGTCGAGGACCGGCCGGAGGCGCTGGCCGGGGTCGCGGAGCTGTGGGTGGGCGGTGAGGTGTTGCCGCCCGCCACCGCCCGCCGCGCCCTGACCGCCTGCCCGGACCTGCGGCTGGTCAACGGCTACGGCCCGACGGAGAACACAGCGTTCGCCGCGCGGCATGTCGTGGCCCTGGCCGACCTGGACGGCGCACCGGTGCCCATCGGCGTGCCCACGCAGGGCAGCGACCTGCTGGTGCTCGACGCCGCGCTGCGCCCGGTGCCGCCCGGGGTGGTGGGCGAGTTGTACACGGCGGGCGCGGGCGTGGTGCGCGGCTACGTGGACCGGCCCGGCCCCACCGCCGACCGGTTCACCGCCAACCCGTACGGCCAGCCGGGGGAGCGGATGTACCGCACCGGCGACCTGGCTAGGTGGAACGCGGCGGGCCGGCTGGAGTTCGTCGCCCGCGCCGACACCCAGGTGAAGGTGCGCGGCTTCCGGGTCGAACCGGGCGAGGTGGAGGCGGCGCTGCGGCGCCAGCCCGGGGTGGCGCGGGCCGTCGTGCTGCCCTACGTGGACGCGCTGGACGAACGCCAGTTGGTCGCTTACGTCGTGCCCGACCGGCACGAGCCCGGCGCGACCGACCCGGATCGCCAGCTCACCGAGTGGCAGGAGGTCTACGAGCACGTCTACGACCGGCCGGTCGACCCCGGCCCACTGGCGGACGACTACACCGGTTGGAACAGCTCCTACACGGGCGCGCCGATCCCGCTGGAGGAGATGACCGGGTGGCGGCAGGCCGCCGTGGACCGCATCACCGCGTACGTGCCGCGCCGGGTGCTGGAGATCGGCGTCGGCTCCGGCCTGCTGCTGCGCCCGCTCGCGCCCGTCGTAGACAGCTACTGGGCCACCGACTTCTCCGCCCACGCCGTGGACCGCCTGCGCGACCACGTCGACCGCGACGAGGTGCTGCGCGACCGGGTCCGGGTGCGCTGGCAGGCCGCCGACGACCCGACGGGGCTGCCCACCGGCCACTTCGACACGGTAATCCTGAACTCGGTGGTCATGTACTTCCCGGACACCGACTACCTGGAACGAGTGCTGGACGTCGCGTGGGCCGCACTCGCGCCCGGCGGCCGACTGATGGTCGGTGACGTGCGCAACTACGCGACCGTGCGGCGGTTCCACGCCGCCGTGCACCGCGCCCGGCACCCGGACGCCTCGGACGCCGCCGTGCGCGCAGCCGTCGAGCAGGCCGTGTTGGGGGAGAAGGAACTCCTGCTGGACCCGGTGTTCTTCGACGCGTGGGCGCGCAACCGGTCGGCCGCCGTCGACATCCGGCTCAAGCGCGGCACCGCGCACAACGAGCTCACCCGCCACCGCTACGAGGTCGTGCTGCACCGCGCCCCCGTCAACACCCGGTCGGCCGCCGACCTGCCGCACGTGGTGTGGGGTGTCGACCTGCGCGACCCGGCCGACCTCGACCCGCTGCTGAACGCGGTGGGCCCGGTGCGGATCACCCGCCTGCCCAACGCCCGGCTGGCGAGCGAGGCGGGCGAGGCGGGCGAGGTGGACCCCGAGAAACTGATCCGACGCTGCGCGGCCCTCGGCCGAACTGCATACTGCACTTGGTCGCCCGACGCGCCCGACCAGTTCGAAGCCGTAGTGCTCGACCAACCCGCCACGGCCTTGGACGGCGTGTACCGGGCGGGCAAGCCGACCGGACCGACGGCCAACGCGCCCGCCCTGTCCCGGCACGCCGCAGTCTTGCCCTCGGCAGTTCGCGACGGCTTGGCCCGCAGCCTGCCCGAGTTCATGGTGCCCGCCGCCGTCGTGGTGCTGGAGCGCCTGCCGTTGACCGCCAACGGCAAGGTCGACCGGACCGCCCTGCCCGCACCCGAGTTCGCGGGCAGCGCCTACCGACCGCCCGCTACCGACGACGAACGGGCCCTGTGCGGGCTGTTCGCCGAGGTGCTCGGCGTGGACCGAGTGGGCGTCGACGACGATTTCTTCGACCGGGGCGGCCACTCGCTGCGCGCGATCCGGCTGATCTACCGCATCCGTGAGCGGCTGGGTGTCGAGGTGCCGATCCGAACCGTGTTCGCCCACCCGACCGTCGCCGGGCTCGCCGGGCAGCTACCCGGCGAGTGCCGGCAACCGGAGTTCGCAGCCGAGGCCGCGATCTCGCTGCCCGCTGCGGTGGACCCGTTCGCCGTAGTGCTGCCGCTGCGCACCGAGGGCGACCGCCCGCCGCTGTGGTGGGTGCACTCCGGAGGCGGCCTGTGCTGGCCCTACCTCGGTTTCGTGCCGCACGTGCCTGCAGGGCACCCGATGTACGGATTGCAGGCACGCGAATTCCGCGCCGACGCGCCGCGCCCGAGCACCGTCGAGGAGATGGTCGCCGACTACGCCGATCAAGTGCTGGAGGTCCAGGCCGCCGGGCCGTTCCACGTGCTGGGCTGGTCGCTGGGCGGCACGTTGGCACACGCGCTGGCCGTCGAACTCCAGCAGCGCGGCCACGAAATCGGCCTGCTCGGGCTGATCGACTGCGTGCCCGGTGACATGTTCGCCCGCTACGACGTGCCCGATGAAGCCGGGGTGCGTGCGTTCCTGGCCAACTACATGGGCCACCTCACCGACGTCGACGGCTACCCGCGGCTGCTGGAGACCGCCGCGTCGATCGTCGTCGACCACACGCTCCGGATGCGCCGCTACACGCAACCGGTGTACCGCGGCGACGCGGTGTTCTTCAACGCCCTGCTGGACCCGGAGACCCGCCGGGAGCGCGTGCTCGACGAGCAGTTCGCCGACCTGTGGCGGCCGCTGGTGACCGGTGACCTGCGCCGGTTCGACGTCGCCTGCACACACCAGGAGATGTACTGGCCGCGTAACGCCGCCGTGATCGGCGCGGCGCTGGGCGGCCTGCTCACACCGTGACCACCGCGGCGCCCGGACGCCGCACCAGGAGGAAATCGGATGACCTTCGAGAGGACGAGTACCCACCACACGGTCGACCACGACTTCACCGCCGAGTGCCGGGCAGGCGGCGACGCCCCGGCGCTCGCAGCCGCCGCCGCGCTGCTGGAAATGGGCGACCGGCTCGGCGTCGTCACCGTGATCCAGACCGGCGAACCGTTCACCGTCGCGCAGTTGGCTCAGGCGGCGGACCTGCGCGAAACCGGTGTCGCCGGGTACTGCGAGGCGCTGGAGTCGGCCGCGCTGATCGAACCCGTCGGTACCGACGGCGGTACGTTCCGCGCGGTGCCGGACTTCGACGTGATCCAGCACCAGGCCGGATTCCTGTCATGGACGATGAACGCCAACCGGCCGTTCGTCGAGAACGCCCGCGACTTCCTCAACGACCCCGACCGGGGCACCGGCATTGACCTGCGCGACGGCCGCGAGGTGGCGGTCAGCTCGCAGTGGATGGGCTCCAAGGCGTTCTACCCTGCCGCGTTGAGCGCGCTGATCGAGGTGAAACCCGCCGTGGCCGTCGACCTTGGCTCGGGCACCTGCCGGCTGCTGATCGAGATCCTGTTGGCACTGCCGGACTCGCGCGCGGTCGGCTTGGACCTGGACCACGACTCGTGCGCAGCCGCCCGGCAGGCGGGGGACCGTGCCGGAGTGAGCGACCGGCTCACCGTGTTCGAGCGGCCCATCCAGTCCATCGCGACAGACCCGTCGCCGTTGGAGGGCGCGGACGTCATCCACGCAGGATTCGTCTTCCACGACATGTTCCCCGAGGAGGAGAACACCGCGATGGAGGTGTTCGCCCGCTGCCGGGAGGCGTTGCGGCCCGGCGGGATCATGGCGCTCACCGAGGCCGTGCCCTACCTGCGTAACACGCGGGAACGCCGGTTCAGCGCCGCCGTCACCTACTTCCACCACCAGTTCATGAAGCGCCGCCTCCAGACCGAGAAGGAGTGGGAGGCGCGGCTGCGCGACGCGGGTTTCTCCGCCGTGGAGCCCGTCGAACTCGCCTTCCCGACCGGGCGGCTGTTCCTCGCCCGTAAGTGAAACCCTGGGAGGACCGCGATGACCGACTTCCCCGAGCAGTGGGAATTCCACCCGGAGCACTTCTGGCTGCGCGGCCGGCACGCCGAACAGGTGGTGCGGTTCGACGAGACGGTGGGGCTGTGGAACGTCTACGGGTTCCCCGAGGCGGTGGAAATCTTCACCGACCCGAAGTGCTTCTCCTCCGACACCACCCGGCTGGTGCAGGTGGAGGTGGAGGACAATCCGTTCAGCGACGGCAACCTGATGCAGATGGACCCGCCGGCGCACAGCGCACAGCGCCGCCTGGTCAATAGCGCGTTCAGCCTGAAGACGGTAGCGGCGCTGGAAGACCGCGTCGAACGGCTGGCGCACGAACTGCTCGACGCGGTGGAGGGCGACGAACTGGAACTGGTCGCCGACCTAGCCTACCCGCTGCCGGTCATCGTGATCGCCGAACTGCTCGGCGTGCCAGCCAGCGACCGCGACCTGTTCAAGGGCTGGGTCGACAAGATGCTGGAGGGCACCGGCCAGATCTCCCTGGTGGACCGACAGGAGGAGCAGGGCCGGGAGTTCCAGGAGCAGATCGACCACATCCGGCCGCTCTACGAGTACCTGCACGCGCACACCGTGGAACGCCGCCGCAAACCGCGCGAGGATCTGCTGTCGCAGCTGGTGCTGGCCGAGATCGACGGCGTGCGGCTCAACGACGCCCAGATCGTCAACTTCGCCAACATCCTGCTCTTCGCCGGCCACCTGACCAGCACCATGCTGTTGGGCAACACGGTGTTGTGCCTGGACACCGTGCCTGGCCTGCGGGACTTGGTGCGCGAGGACCGCGACCGGCTGGTGCCCGCCATCGAGGAGTCGCTACGGTTCTTCAGCCCGTTCGCGCTGGCCTACCGGGCCACCACCGAGGAAGTCCAGATCGGCGGACAGACCATCGGCAAGGATCAGATGGTACGGGTGTGGATCGCGGCGGCCAACCGCGACGCGCGGCAATTCGTCGCCCCAGACACGTTCGACCTGTCCCGCAACTCCGGCGCGCACATGGCGTTCGGACGGGGGGTGCACTTCTGCGTCGGCGCGCCGTTGGCCCGGCTGGAGGGCCAGGTGACGCTCAATGTGCTGCTGGACCGCTTCCCGAAGCTGACCATCGCGGAGGACCAGGTTCCGACGTTCTCCCGGTCGGCCGAAATCTGCGGCGTCGACCGGCTGCCGTTGCGCGTACGGTGACCGCCACGACGACCTGGGCGCACCTGCCCGGACCGGACCCGTTACCCGATGCCCAGGTGCGCGAACGGTCCGCGGACGCCCCGTTCGGCACGGTGTTCACCGAGCACGTGGTGACGCTGAGGTGGACACCCGGACGAGGCTGGCACGACGGCACGGTGTGCCCTCACACAACGATGACGGTGCCGGTGGCACTAGCCGGTCTGCACTACGGCCAGGTGGTGTTCGAGGGCTTGAAGGTCTACCGGCAACCCGACGGCGTCCCCGCCGGGTTCCGGGTGGCCGACCACGCCCGCCGGTTCGCCGCTTCGGCGCGCCGGTTGGAGATTCCGGAGCTGCCGGGGGAACTGTTCGAGTCGGCGATCCGTGCGTTACTGGCCGTCGACGGCCGCTGGGTACCCGAGGGCGAGAGTCGCGCGCTGTACTTGAGGCCCACGCTCTACGGCGCGGAGGCGACGCTGGCTCTGCGCCCGGCCCGGGAATACGCGTTTCAGCTGCTGGCGTTCCCCACCGAGGCGTTCTTCGGCCGCGCTGTGGAGCCGATCCACGTGTGGGTTCCCGCGCACTACTCCCGGGCCGCGCCCGGCGGTACCGGCGAGGCCAAGTGCGCAGGCAACTATGCGGCGGGCTTCGCTGCTCAGCGCGAGGCTGCGGAACACGGCTGCCGGCAGGTGTTGTGGCTCGACGCCGCCGAGCACCGTTTCGTCGAGGAGCTGGGCGGCATGAACGTCTTCTGGGTGACCGAGGACGGTACGCTCGGCACCCCGCCGCTGACCGGCACCCTGCTGCCCGGTATCACCCGCGATTCGATCCTCACCCTCGCCTCCCGCGCGGGCCTGCGGACCGAGCAGCGCCCGATCACTCTGAACGAGCTGTGCTCGCCGGCGACGACGGAGGTGTTCGCCTGTGGCACCGCCGCCGTCGCCACTCCGGTGGGCGCGATCGTCAGCACGCATGGTAGGTGGCCGGTCGGCGACGGCCGGGCGGGTCCCGTCACGACCGGCCTGCGGGAGGCGTTGACCGCCATCCACCACGGTCAAGCCCCAGACCCCGACAAGTGGCTGCTGCGCCTGGCCTGACCGCCGTCCCGTCGCCGGGACACGTCGGGCCCGCCGGTTCACCCCCGACCCGAGGGTCGGTGTGATCGGCGCAGCGGCACGCCCCTTCGACCCGAGGAGGATTCGCGTGGCCGAGTTGACGCAGTGGAACCCCGACCCGAGGCACTTCTGGCTCACCGGCAGGCAGCCTGCGGAGCTGGTGGACCGCAACCCGCAGACCGGCGTCTGGCGGGTGTACGGATACTCGGAGTCGGTGAAGGTGCTGGCCGACCCGAAGACGTTCTCCTCCAACACCGGCCGCATGGCCGACATGGAGGTGAAGTTCCTGGAGGGCAACCTCCTGGAGATGGATCCGCCCGACCACGGCAAGCTGCGCAAGGTCGTCAACCACGCCTTCGGGCACAAGGTGGTCGCCGACCTGGAACCGAGAGTCGTGGCCCTGACGCACGAATTGCTTGACGCGGTGGCGGGCAAGGACAAGGTCGAGCTGATCCGCGACCTGGCCTACCCGCTGCCGGTGATCGTCATCGCGGAGCTGCTGGGGATACCGGCGAGCGACCGTCACCTGTTCAAGCGGTGGGTCGACGAAATGACCGAGCAGGCACACGAGTACTCCCACATCGAGTCCGACGAGGAGCAGGAACGGATCCTCAAACACGCCATGGAGCAGATGCAGCACTTCGTCGACTACATGAGCGAACACGCCGCCCACCGCCGCCGCACGCCGTCCGACGACCTGTTGGGAACCCTGGTCGAGGCAGAGGTCGACGGCCGGCGGCTTACCGACACCGAGGTGGCCAACTTCGCCAACGTACTGCTGGTCAACGGCCACATCACCACTACGATGGTGCTCGGCAACGCCGTGCTGTGCTTGGAGGCGCACCCGGACACACGCGAAGAGGTCCGCGCCGACCGCACCAAGGTCCCGGCCGCGATCGAGGAATCGATGCGCTACCTGACCCCGTTCCCCGAGATGGGCCGTGTGACCAACGTAGAGACCACAGTGGCGGGCAAGGTGATACCGGCCGACCAGATGGTCGCGGTGTGCCTCGGCGCGGCCAATCGTGACCCCCGTCAGTTCGCCCGGCCGGATGTCTTCGACATCACTCGGGACCCCAATCCGCACCTCACCTTCGGCCGGGGCATCCACTTCTGCGTGGGTGCTCCGTTGGCCCGTCTGGAGAGCCGGGTGGTTCTCAACGTGCTGCTGGACCGCTTTCCGAACCTGCATGTCGATCATGACGATCCGCCCGTGTTCCAGGCCAGTCCGTATGTGACCGCGCTGGAAAAGCTTCCCATGGTGACGACCTGAAAGGAGGTCCCGTGACCGCCTCCCCGAGTGTCGTCCACCGCCTGCCGTCGTTGACGGGCCTGCGTTTCGCGGCGGCTTTCTTCGTCCTGTTGGGCCACGTGAATGTGTGGGCACCGTTCTTGCCGACCGCGATGGTGTCGGTGTCGTTCTTCTTCGTGCTCAGCGGTTTCGTCCTCATGTGGTCGGCCCGGCCAACGGACACCACGCGGGCGTTCTGGCGCAGGCGGGCCTGGAAAATCCTGCCCAACCACGTCGTTACCTGGGCGGTGATGTACGTGGTGTTCGTGATCACTGGTATCTCGGCGGTCCCCGGCGGTCCCCCGCCAGGTGACGGGTGGACCTCCAGCCCCGTGATCAGCCTGCTCCTGCTGCACCCGTGGGCACCGCTGCCCGAGTTCCTGTACAGCGTGAACCCGGTGAGCTGGTCGTTGAGCAGCGAAGTTCTGTTCTACCTGCTGTTCCCGTTCGTCATCCAGCTAGTGCGCAGAATCCCGGCACAACTCCTGACCACGACGGCCCTGGTCATGGTAGTGCTCGTCTTCACGGTGCCGATCCTGGCGGGCACGCTGGACGGCCCCGCGCTGCAACCGGGCGTCGTGGAAATGCCTTTAGTGCAGTATTGGTTCACCTACTTCTTCCCGCCGAGCAGGCTGCCAGAGTTCGTCCTGGGCATGGTCCTGGCCAGACTGGTCCGCAACGGCCTCACCCCGCGGCTGGGCGTAACGATCCCAGCGGTTGCGGCCGTGGTCTGTTTCAACACCGCCTTCTTTTTCTTGCCACCGCTGTTCGTCTTTGTGGCGGCGAGCATCGTCCCGGTGGCGCTGATCGTCGTAGCGGCGGCGTCGATGGACCTGCGGGGCGCACGCTCGATGTGGCGCAGACCCTTCATGATCTTCTTGGGCGAAATCTCCTTCGCCCTCTACCTCGTCCACCCGCTGGTCGTAGAGTTGTTCAACGCCTGGGCCGGGTCGGTAATCCGACCGGTGATCGGGACGATCGCCACCATCGTCCTGGAGATCACCTTGTGCCTCTTGGTCGCCTGGCTCCTCCACCGCACGGTGGAACGCCCCCTCATGCGTCGCTTCGGCAGTACGCCGAGAATCCCGGATCGAGCCACCGACGACAGCCCCGGGTAGCGCCCATCCGCACCGCCGACCTCGCCGACTGCCCCGAGAAGGCTTGACG
Organism: Saccharothrix syringae; assembly: GCF_009498035.1. Lineage (NCBI taxonomy): Bacteria > Bacillati > Actinomycetota > Actinomycetes > Pseudonocardiales > Pseudonocardiaceae > Saccharothrix > Saccharothrix syringae. Next base: position 6,066,510 of record NZ_CP034550.1, on the reverse strand, counting down.
TGCCCGCCGATCACACTCACCGTCGCTGTTGCCCTAAAGCACTGCCCCGACGTCTTTCGAGACTGTGGTTGGTGGACGGATGGTGCGTCGGTAGTGAGGGAGTGGGGTGATCCCGGGCCGGGCTGGTCTGCGTATGCAGGTAGCGGGCGAGGTGCTGGTGGTGGGGAAGCAGGGTGGCCAGATGTGCGTGTGAGAACGGGGTGTGGTGGCGGGCGTGGGCGAGGGCGATGTCCAGTGCTGTGCAGCACAGGTCGATGTAGGTGTCGGGGGCGAGGGAGGGGTCCAGTCGGGTCAGTGGTGGTCGGTCGGTGTGGTGCAGCAGCAGGCAGGGGATGGCTGGTGCCGTGCTGCGGGTGGGGCGCACGGTGAGCAGGGTGATCAGCTTGGCTTTGGCGAGGGCTTCCAGGCCGGTGCTGAGGTCGGCTCGGGTCAGTCCGGCGAAGGCGGGGGAGGTGGCCAGGATCTCGGTGTCGATCAGGGTGAGCGGGATCGGCGTGGGAGCCAGGCAGGACAGCCAGCGCAGCAGCGCCTGGGAGTACGGGCCGCGGTGGACGGAGACGCGGTCGATGGCCTGATGGCGCGGAACAGTGGGGGTGGGGACGCCTTGGACACCGTCGGGGGAGTCGCTTTCGCGGAAGGCGATGTCGTAGAAGGCGGTATAGGGAAGGTGGGGTGAGCCGCGAAACTCCGGCGTGGATGGCGCGGTGGCCGTCGTGGTGGCGGATGACAGGATTCGAGGCAGGGTGGGTAACGGTGTGGTGTGTTCGTCTGCCGGCGGTGTGGTTGTCATCGGCGCCGCTGCGGCCGGGGTGTGGCGTTGTCGGGCGGAGGTCCGCGTTGCGGTGCTCGTGGCGTCGTGACTGGTGGGTGCGGCGGTGTGGATGGTGACGTCGCCGTGGATGGCTCCGACCTGCAGGACGATGTGGGAGCAACCATCGTGGTTGCGGTTGTGGGTGACGGAGGGCTCGGAGTGGGGTGGTGGTGGGGCGGTTGGCGGGGTTGCCGGAGGGATGGTCATGCGGCGGCCTTGGGGTGTGTGTCCTGCCCGGCGCGGTGCGGTGGTGGCAGGTTGGGGCGAAGAGCGGATCGTCGTGGTATCAGTGGTGCAGGACAGGTTGGGAGGTAGGGGAAGGCGGGGCGGCTGCCGCCGCCTTCCCTGAGGTCATACGGCGACGGCGCCTTCGACGATCATGGCTTCGATGGCGTCGGGGGGTTGAGGGCCGCCGAAGAGTTCGCCCAGTCCCAGGTCGGCTTTCATACGGCGGGCGGCTTTGACCTGCTCCCGAGTGGTGATGCCTTTGAGCATCACCGTGTGGGTGAGGCGGCGGCCCATTTTGATCAGAGCTTCGGCCAGGGTGGCGTGATGGCCGTGGTCGGCCGCGGTGACGCCCGCGATGCCTGCGGTGACGGTGGGGGCGATGACCAGGGTGTCGATGGTGAGATGGGGCAGGCTGTCGTAATGGGCGGTGTCGGAGCCGAGTCCGGCCAGGGCCAGTGGCACGCTGGTGCCGCCCAGGTGAACCAGGTGCCGACGCAGCCGGCCTCTTCTGTCGACGATCGATGATTCGGTCATCAACAGCAGCAGTCTGCGTGGTGGCAGGTCGTTGTCGCGCAGCGCCCGGGTGAGGTGGTCGACGAAGCCGTCGTCAACGGCGAATCCCGGGGGGATGTTGAGAGCCATCTGAGGTGCGCGCTTACCCAGGGCGCGGGACCAGCGTGCGGCCTGCCGGGTGGCCTGGTTGAGCATCCACGGCCCCCAGTCCCGGGCCAGGCCGATGGCTTCGGCCTCGCACAGCAGGTCGTCGGCGGGGATGTCGCCGTGATCGGGGTGGGCCCACACGGCGGTGGCCTCGACTCCGACCACGACGGAGCTGGTGAGGTCGACGATGGGGTGATAGGCCAGGGTGATCTCGCCGCGGCGTAGTGCATGGGGCACGGCGGTGAGCAGGTGGTCGTGTCGGATCTCGCCGTGGTCGACTGGCTCGGTGTCGGTGTGGATCCGGCGTTGCCCGCGGTACTGGGCGTCCAGTTCGGCCTCGGCCTGGCGCAACAGGTGCTCGGCCCGGACGCCGGGCAGGGCCTGGACCAGTCCGACACTGACCGACAGGCTGACGTTGTACCGGGCAGTGGTGTAGGGCCCGCGGGTCCAGTCGACCAGCCGGCGGACCAGATCGGTGATGGTGCTCCAGTCGCAGGGGGTGGTCAACAGGATGGCGAAGCGGTCGCGGTCGATACGTGCCACGGTGGCGGGGGAGTGGTCGGCCAGCGCTGCGGTGATCCGGGAGGCAGCCGAGACCAGGACGCGGTCTGCTGCGGCCGGGCCCATGGCCGCGGTCACTGTGGCCAGGTCGTCGAGTCGCAGCGCGCATACTCCCACCACCTCGGGTTCGTGCGCGACACCGGGGCGCAGAATGGTGTGCAGTGTGTGCAGGAAGCGGCGTCGGGTGGACAACTGCGTGACGGGGTCGTAGTCGTCCTCGGGATGCACGCGTTGCTGGCGGTTGTGGTGTCCGGTGATGTCGGCCAGCGCCATCAACATCCGCCCGCCGGCCGGGTCGTCGTAAGGGCGGTCGGGGTGCCAGGCCAGAGCGGCGCCGACCCAGGTGGTGTCACGATCGTGGCCGCCGAGGGCGAACCGGGTGTCATGGGGCGTGCCAGGGTGGCGCACCGCTGAGGCGATGCACGAGCGTACCGCTTCGCGGGAGTGTTCGTCGGTGATGTGTCCGACCAGCGGTGTCCCGACCACCTCGTGGTCGGGACACCGCAGCAGCCGCAACAGGGCGGGGTTGGCCTGCAGCACGGTGCCGTGGATGTCCAGCACGCCCATCGGCGGCGCGGTGTCGGTCATGATCGGACCGCGTTGCCCGCGATCGTGATTCCTGGACAGGGTGTGCTCGTTGCCGCGGACGCGGTCGCGCAGCTCGGCGTGTACCGCGGTTAGTCCCGCCCCGGTGATGTCCAACTGCTCGTCGAGGATCCGATCACGAGCGCCCGCGGCGTAGCCGGCGGCCAAAGCGGCCAGGGCGCCGGCGCGGGAGGCGGCGCTACCCTGGCCGGTGTGCCGCTGCGTCCGCTCCAGCCACGGGATGATCAGCTCCAGGCCGTTCTGGAAAGCCTCAGCGGTCAGCCGCAGGTCCTGAGCCAGCTCCCGGCCGATCCGCTCGGCGGGCAGTTCCAGCGTGTCACCGCCGGAAGCGTGCTCCAACAGCCCGTTGGCCATGAGCGTGAGCCGCTCGCGCAACTGCCGCTGATCCAATGGCAGATAGACCGTCGCGGCCAGCGCCTTGGCCCACTCGGCCACCATCTCCTCGAAGCCGGCCGGACGGGTGTGACCGTCGGCTTGCCGTGACACGGTCACCTCCTCCCCGAGGGGCGACCGCGAGGACGGGCTGGCGGTGTCGACTGCGGCACGGATCCGGGCCAGTGCGGCGTCCTTGTCTTCTTCGGACAGCACCGGAGGTCCCAGCCGGGCCAACAGATCCAGATCGGCGTCCAGTCGGCGGCGCCCGGCGAACGCGCTGGTCCCGGGAATCCAGGACAGAATCCATCGCAGCATCACACGTCATCCCCGTCGTCGTGTCGCCGCCGGCTCTGATGACCGGCGCGATAGCCCGATTCCCGCAGAAGCTGCTTAGCCCTGGACAGGTAGGCCGACACAGTTGTCCTGCTGCAGTTCATCGCCTCGGCGCTCTGGCCGATATCGAACCCGCACACCTTCAGCATCACCGCCTCCCGCAACCGCTCGGGCAGCCGGTCGATGCGGTCCCACAACTCGACCAATCGCTGCCTGGTGTCGATGTCACCCATCGACACCACCAGCGCCCGCTGCAACTGCTCCTCGGGGAACTCCGCACTGGGCTGCTGCCGCCGCTGCTCGGCGATGCGGTCCTTGACCGAGTTGCGCACGGAGACGTAGGCATAGGCCAGCGGAGATCCTTCGATGCACGACCAGCGGGCCAGCATCTTGGTCATCACCTCCTGCACGACATCCTTGCTGTCCACCGTCGGCCCCATCCGATACGCGAAGTTGATCAGATTGTCGGCATGGGAGCGGTAGAAGTCCTCGAACGCCTGCTCGTGGTCACGGCGGTCCTCGTCGTACCCGTCATTCACCTGGGAATGCCCCGCCCCGTTCCCGGAATCCGGGGCCCCCACAACCCGTCCGTCACCACACGCCCCGGCGCCATGCGCCGTTCTACGACGCGCCACACCGTGGCCGGCACCGCTGTGACCGGCCGCGAAACGCCGGTGTGTCCGGTGCTCCCGGTGACCGGGCGGATGCGGCCATGCCGTAGCCACCCGCCGGCACCGGCGCCGTGCCGGAGGGAACTCCGGGTTCTGCGGCATGACCGTCTGCATACTGCTGTGCGGCATGGCCGCGTCCTGCAGCGTGGCGGACCGGACGAACCGACCGTCGGGCCTGCCGCGAACTTCGGATCGAGCAGCACGGACACCTCTCGGCGTAAGGCACGCCCGGGATGGACGTACACCCGTTACTCACTGTCCGAAGTCCCGGATCTTGATTGGCTGCCCGGCAACTTCACCCAATCAGAGCATTGCGACTCCGCAATATTGCCACTCCGTTGCTCGCGAGAGGTGAATCCGCTCCTCGCGCGGGTGTAGTGGCGCATCGATGCGTCACAGGTGGAGCCCACCGGTGTTCTCTATCAGCGCACCCACAACCCACCGTCCACCCATCGGCCACCCCACCGGCAAGATCATCTCCTGAGCACCCTCTCCGAAAGGAGGCGCGTGTCCCGACACGACGCCGCGACCGCCGACTTCGACAGACCCAATGCCGCCCGAGCTCATGACTGGTTGCTCGGCGGCACACTCAACACGCCCCTCGACCGCGCCGCGGCCACCGCCGCCCTGCAGGCCCACCCCGCGCTGCGAGACCTGCTGCGCGACAACCGTGCCTTCCTGCGCCAAGCGGTGCACCACATGCTCGATACCGGCATCCGACAATTCCTCGACCTCGGTTGTGGCCTGCCCACCATGGGGGCGATCCACCAGCTCGTCAGCAGCCGTGACCTCGACGCCCGCATCGTCTACGTCGACCACGACCCCGCCACCGCCGCCCGCATCACCCTGCTGACCCGGGACCGTCCTCACACCGCCGTCGTCCAAGCTGACCTGCGCCGCCCCCGAGCCGTACTCGAGCACCCCGACACCGCACAGCTACTGCACCCGGACACACCTACCGGGCTGATCGCGGTGGACATTCTCGACACCCTGCCCGATCAGGACCAGCCCGACAGGATCATCGGCACCTACCTTCGGGCATTGGCTCCCGGAAGCCACCTAGCCCTGACCCACCTGACCACATGGCCAACCACCAGGACGGACCCCATAGATAGCGATGTCGCCGTGACGCCCACCACCATGCCCTCTTTCGACACACAGCGGTGGTGGATCCGTCACCCCCGGCACCCAACCCGGGTTCGCGGTTGGTTGGACATGGCCGAACTGCCGAGTCCGACTCCGAGCCTACGCACGCGCTACACCGGCAAAACCGAAGCAATCACCCCGACAGAGGTCGAGGTACTGCGCACCCTCCTCGTGAAGAACTGACCGTCCTGTCATCCGCGGCATACCGGTAAGAGGAGCGGAGGGCGAGGGGACGGACGACACGCTGATCGCGATAAACCGGAAAGGATCAACCGCGCCCGATGCGGGATCGTCTGTTCGGGCGGTGGGAGTGTTCCGGCACCTGGTGCATCCAACTAACGCCGATGCTTGCACGATCGAATGTCCGGATTCGCCCGACCGGGTGGTGTTCGAACTGCGCTGCGCCCACCCGGGGCGGGACGCGGAACAGCCGGAGACGACGGCACACCGCGATACCGCAGGCTGGCCTTCCCGCTCCGCTCCCGCGTCCCGCAGGAGCACAGGACCACCGGGACAGGGGAAGGGCGGCGAGGGCTCGCGTGGTCGACGGTCCACGGGGCACGCTGTGCGGCGTGCCTGCTCGACGCTTGGAGATCCTGCTGCCGGCCGATGTGACGGTCCGCGAGTACGCGGCCGTCGCCCACGCCGTGTGGGCGGTGTTGAACGCGGCCGGGTTCGGCAGGGACAGCGCGCTGCGGCCGGACGAGGGGATCAGCGACGCGGAGTTGAACGCGGCGTTCGACCAGGACGTGGCAGGTTATCCGTGGTCACCGTGAAGGTCAGCGACTCGTGGATGTCCACCGGCGATTGTGCGGCTCCGTGTGCCTGCTCGATGATCACGGCAGTGCGCAGTCGGCCGGTAGACATCGCCCCGGTTGGCCGTGGCGGCGCCGTTCCAGTCGCCCGATACGTTGATCGGATGAGGGGGATCTACGAGGACGGGGACTACTGGCCGGAGTTCGGCACGTTGACCGTGCGCGACACCTGGGTCGGTGACGTGGGGGACGGTCCGTTCGAGCAGCACACCTCGCGCGTGCAGCCGTGCGGCACGATCGTGCGTACCGGGTACGGCTGGTTGGAGGCGGCGGCCGGTGACGGGCCGGTGGTGGTGCGCCTGGAGTCGCACGACGGCGCGCCGCCCGAGGAGACCGCCGGGTGGGAGGACGTGGTGGAGATCCCGTACCGGAGTCGGTCCGGGGTGGTCGGTCTGACCTGGGTGACGGGTGGGCCGGGGGAGGAGCACCTGCGGTTGGCGGGTCCGGGCCTGTACCGGGTGCGGGTGTGCGCGGGCCCCTCGGCGGACGAGGGGATGGAGGCGGTGTGGCGGCTGTGCTTCTGGCCGGTGGCCGAGGTCGAACCGCCGCGGTGGTCGGCGCGTGCCCTGCCCGCGGTGCCCGCGGGTGACGGGGGTTGGCGGTACCTGTTCGGTTACCACGTCACCGATTTGCTGGCCGCCGTGTGGGCGGCGCGGGACGCGGACGGCGTCACCACCGTCGAGGCGGTGCGGCGGTGGAGCGAACGGCAGCACCGGGGCGCGGGGTGGCTGGACGGGCCGTTGCCCGGGCCGGGGCACCGCGAGCTCGACCCCGCCGACGTGGCCGCCCAACTGGGGGTGCCCGCGCCGACGTCACCGCGCGACCTGTTGGCCGTGTTCGCCGCCGCCGGGTTGCTCGTCGCCGACGGGGACGCCTACCGGTGGCCCGAGGTCGAGCCCAGGGCGCAGGACGTGCTGGACCTGTCGCCCGAGCGCCGCGCCGAGCTGGTGCTGTGGCAGGAGTCGGACCGGTTCCGGTCCCTCGCCGCCGACCTGGTGTCGGTGGCCCTGTGGGGCGGTGCCCGGCAGACGGTCGCCGCGCTGGCGGCGCGCACGCTGGTGGCCGAAGACGACGTGCGCGACACGCTAGACTGGGCCGTGCGACAAGGGCTGCTGACCGTCGAGGGACCGCTGTCCGGCGAGTTCACGATGACGGTGCCCGCCGCGGGGTGACGGAGCGGCCCGGACGTCGCGGGCGTCGCCGTGCCCATGACCGTCGCACCGGTGGCGCTCGTCCTTGGCTGCACCGCGAACCCGAAGTCCCGACCCGGCGACATGCGGCTTTACCGATTCGGTCCGCGCCGGCGTCACGTTCCCGGGGCCGGTGTGCGTCGAAGCACGCGCCGGCCCCGGATGCCGTCGCGGATCACTTCGAGGCGAGAATCCACCGCTGTTTGACCTTGGTCGCGTTGCACTCGGCCGCCATGAGCTTCAGGATGGGACATCCTTCCAGGGTGGGACGCCCCTGATCGCAGATGATCCTCGCCCTGGCCGTCGAAACGGAGCAGACCCACAGGGCAGCCGTCACCGATCGGGCGGCGTGGCTGCCGACAACCGTGAATACATACAGCGCGGGCACGCCATTAAGGACTGCTCAACGAAGCCGCCGGTGCCCTGCGCGGCCTGGCCTCGACGGTATGAACGGAGGACGCGTCGACGGCTTCGAACCGCAGGTGACATCGAGTAGCCGGATGGACCCGTTCCGCGCAGAAGCGAACCGGCATCCACCTGCTCTCATCTAATGAAATATGTTGCCTTTTTCTCCGAGGGGCAATAGGATCGCACCGCGCGATCAAGACGGTTGTGCGTTCATGCCGGTTTGTCTCGCGCGCAATACCCGCAACGATCGCAGAACGTGGCGACCTCGATAAGGGGCCTTTCATGGCACAGCAGACCATCGTCCGATTGATTGACGATCTCGACGGTGGCGAAGCACACGAAACCGTGGACTTCGCCCTCGACGGCGTCGGTTACGTCATCGACCTGTCCACACCCAATGCCGACAAGCTGCGCGACCTGCTCGCCGACTTCGTGGCCAAAGGACGGCGAGCAGGTGGCCGCACCCAACGTGGAAACCGGCAGGGCCGCACCCAGGCCACCGTTCCCGCAGGCGGCGACAGGCAGCAGAACCAGGCGATCCGCGAGTGGGCCAGGAGCCAGGGACGGGAGATCTCGGACCGAGGGCGCATCCCCCAGGCGCTGATCGAGGAGTTTCAGCAGGCACACTCCGCCTGAAGCGCGACCCGCGCCTGTACCGGCAGATGAAGACCAGCAGTGCGTGGGTCGACGGAGAAGGCGGTGTGGCGCTCCGGCGCTGGTCGGTGCTCCACGCGGCAGGATGGGCGGCGCACCACGCGCCTCCCTTCCTCTCAACAACAGCAGCGGCAGTCCCGACCTGGAGGAACCGCCTTGCCCCGCGCCGACCGGTCGAGAGTGGTCATGGTCCGCCCCGCCGGAGACGGCAAGTGGGGCGTCGTCACCATCGAACGCCGCGGAACCGACTACCGGACCGAGCCATGTCCACGCTGTCCGTGGCGCGTCGACGCCCCGCTTAACGTGTTCCCGCCCCAGGTCTTCCGGGACAGCGCCCGCACCACCTACGACCTGGCCACCCACACCTTCGGCTGCCACGGTTCGTCCCGGTCGGCCCCTCAGACCTGCGCCGGTTTCCTGCTGCGTGGGGCGTCGGACAACCTCACCATCCGTCTGGCGGTCGTCAGCGGCCGGATCGATCCGGACTCGATCGGCAGCCCGGTGGAGCTCTACTCGGATTACCGCGCGATGGCCGTTGCCAACGGCGTGGACCCGAACGATCCGGCTCTGACGCCGTGCCGCGGCGACCGAGCGATGCTCGGCATCGCTCCCGGTCAGGGCAGCGCCGATGGTTGATGAGACCGACCGGCGGGATCGGTTCGCCGACGTGTTCATCGTGGCCCTGATCGAAGGCGCGGTCGAAGGGGACATCGACCGACATTTCGGCTCGCTCAGGGGGATGGAGTTGCACCTGGCGACCGCTCGACGTCTGGGATTGATCGACTTTACGGACGAGGAAGTCCCAACCGCTCGCGCTCGCGATCTCTACCAGCGACACGGACTGGAACATCTTCCCGAGGGGCGGGCCTACCTGTACTGGCAGGGATCACCGATCGTGGAGGCGGTATTGGCCGAACTCCTGCCGCGCCCGACGATGTGATCGGCGAAGGCGCTGATTGTGTCGGCGAGTGCAACCGGACACCGGTTCGTCGGGCACGTCTGGATCACCGGAGGCGGGCTGAATGCGCCCGTGATTTCGGCAGGGCGGGATTGGTCGATGCGGTCCGGTTCACGACGGATGTGACCGGAATCCTTACGACGACTCCGTCTCACCCGCCAGTCTTGTCCCCGTCCGTGTCCTGCGGCGGCTTGACCGGCGTCGGTGTCGAGTCGAGGTCGTCGAGTTGTCGCTGGGCCCGTTCGGCGTCGGTGTCGCGGCCTTGGTCCCGGTACAGCTGCGATGCTTCCTGCCAGACCGCGCGGGCCTGGTCGTGGTGTCCGAGGGCGGCGTGGGAGTGGCCCAGGCTGTCGAGTGTGTCCGCGACCTGGTAGATGTGGCCGTGGGTGCGGAACAGGGTGAGGGCCTGGTGGTAGTGGTCGACGGCCTGCCGGTGGTCGCCGGTGCGGTGGGCGATGAACCCGAGGCTGTCGAGGGTGGCGGCCTCGCCGTCGGGGTTGTGATGGTGTCGGTACAGGGTGAGGGCGGCGTGGCAGTGCTCGCGGGCGGTGGCGAAGTCGCCCAGGCGCGCGGCGTACCAGCCCACCTGGTTGAGCGAGTCGGTTTCCCACTCCGGTTGGTCGAGGGTGCGTTGGAGGTCGAGGGCGTGCCGGGCGTGATTCAGTGCCTGCCGGTCGTCCCCCCGTCGTTCCCAGATGATCGCGAGTACCCGGTGGGTGTGTGCCTGTTCGGTGGAGTCGTGGTGGCGCGCGGCCAGGGCGAGGGCCTGCTCCAGGTGCCCGGTGGCCTCCTCGTGCAGGCCCAGTTGGGAACAGGCGTGGCCGAGAAGTCGGTGGGCGCGGCTACGGGTTGCGGGGACGGGTAGGTGGACGCTGGCGTTCAGTGCGGCCCTCCATGAGGCGAGCGTGTCGCGCCAGTGCCCCCGTCGGGTGTGGAAGGTGTCCAGTGCCCAGGCCAGGTGCCAGACGACGTGGTGACGTTCGAGGGTGACCGCCGCATGTTGGGTGGCCAGCAGGGTGGCGTGCTCGGCCTCCAGCCAGGCGGTCGCGGCCGCGGCGTCGGGCAGCGGGTACGGGTGGGTGCCGGGCGCGGGCGGGTCGGGGTGCAGAAGCTGGCGGTGGGGGTTCAGAAGGCGGTCGGCGGCTACAGCGGTGTGCAGGTGGAAGTCCATCACCCGTCTCAGGGCCGTCTCCCGCACCTGCTCGGGCAGGTCGTGGGCGATGGCGGCGGCGTAGGCGCGGACCAGGTCGTGCATCGCGTACCGGCCCTGTGAACGCCGTTCGAGCAGGGATGCCTCCTCCAACACCGACAATGCCCTGCGAATGCGGTCCGAGGGCAGGTCGGTGAGCGACACCACGGCAGGCAGGGTGGTGTCGGGTCCGGGCGCGATGCCCAGCAGCGCGAAGACGGTGCGTTGTTCGTCGGTGAGCCGGCGCAGAGACCAGGACAACACGGCGGGCAGGCTGGCGGCCGGATCGGTGTCGTGGTCGAGCGCCTCCAAGCCCAGTTCGCGCAGCTCGGCGGCGACCTCGGCCAGCGGGACGGCGGGGCGGGTGGCGGCGGTGCGAGCCGTGATCGCCAGGGCCAGTGGGTAGGCCCCGCACAGCTCGACCAACTCCTCCACCGCGACGGGTTCGGCGGCGACACGGTCAGGGCCCAGGCGTGCCATCAACAGGGCGCGCGCCTCGTCCTGGGCCAGGACGCGCAGGGCCAGGTGGCGGGCGCCGTGCCGGTCGATCAGCGAGGCCAGCCTGCGGCGGCCGGTGACCAGCACGGTGCAACTTGGGCTGCCGGGCAACAACGGAACGACTTGCTCGCTGGTGGCGGCGTTGTCCAGCACCACCAGCATCCGCTTGCCGGCCACCAGGGTGCGGTACAGCGCGGCCTGGGCGTCCAGATCGGTCGGGACGCGGTCGGGGACGACGCCCAGGGCGTCGAGGAACCCGCGCACCGCCACCGCCGGGTCCACCGGGTTGTCCGTGGGGCTGAAGCCGCGCAGGTCGACGAACAGCTGCCCGTCGGGAAACCGCTCCAGCCGGCGGTGGGCCCAGGCCACGGCGAGCCAGGTCTTGCCGATCCCGCCCGCCCCGCCGATCGCCGAGATCACCACCGCTGCGCCCGCCGCCGCGCGGTCCCGACCGCCGGGGGCGTCGGCCAGGGCACGGTCCAGCACGGCCAACTCCGCCGTCCGTCCGGCGAACATCCCCGGCGCGGCGGGCAGTTGACGCGGCACCGCCGGCGCCGGAGACGACGGCGCGTGCAGGTGCACATCGCCGTGCACCGCTCCGGCCTGCACCACACCGCCCGCACCACCCGACACCACGTTGAGCACTCCAAGCCCATGTCCGCCACCACGGGCGTCGGGCACGGGATCGTCAGCCTGTTCCGCCTCGGGAATCACCGCCCCAGGCACCTCCCCGGTCACCGACTGGCGGGTCCCGGCGTTGCATCACACCGCCAGGCCACCGGTGGACATCGTCAGGATCCACCCGGCCGAGCCGATCCACGCCGCAGAACGGCGGACGCCACACGCATCACCGGTGGCCGCCCGGCCCCCGGAGGGTGATCCACCGTCCGCAGGCGCTCACCGCGATCACAGCCTGAGTCTGTAGTGAATGAATCGGATGGACGGTCGCCTACTCGGCGTCCTGGGGCGGCAGGGGGATCACGGGGAACGGTGTCTCCGGTTCCACGTGAGACCGCAGGTAAGGATCGGGGCGGTAGGAGACGACGTAGCGCAGCGGAATCGCCAGCAGAGCGGCCTTGGCGACTGCGGCGTCGATCCACGATTCGTCCTGCCTCACGGGGAAGTGCGGGTAGGGGGTGGCGCGCATCAGCATGTTGGTGCGGATCGTGTCGTCGTCCTCGAACGGCTGCCAGATCAGCCGGCCGCTGCCGCTGGGCGCGCGGGATACCGCCGCGAGCAGGGCCCGGAACGAGGCGTCGGGGTCGGTGTCGTCGGGCACCCACAGCTCCGGGGCGTCGGGGTCGGTCGCGACGCGGGCCGCCGCCACCACGGCTCTGTCGGAGCGAACGCGACCACCGGCTTGGGGACGTCCAACTCCCGGTCCAGCCGTCGAGACTGCCCGGCGACGGCAGGCAACCAGTACCGCAGATCGTGGACCCGTCGCCGCACGGCGATCGGTCCGGTGTAAGGGTGCACGAGGACGGTCTCGGTGAACAGGGTGAACCAGTCGTGCGCGCCCTCGTCGGACAGGTTGGCCGTGCCGTCCAGCCGCGGGTCGTTCTCGACACCGCGGATCTTCTCGGCGAACAGCCGCTTGAAGTCAAGGTCCTCCAACAGATACTCGTCGAGTACGTCGGCGCTCACACCCGGGATGCTGGCGTGCTCGCACACCGCGCTGCCCGGTGGCGGGCAGCGCGGCATGAATGATCACTTAGGCGGTGCACGCGGCGGCTCTGCCGACGGGGTCGGCGAGGTCCTGAGCAACCTTCACGGCGGTGACCAACACCTTGCGGAAGAACGCTTCGTCGTAGTCGTGCCGGAAGCGGGTCGGCAGGAAGCGGTGGACAAGCGACTCCGCGACCTCGTCGCCGCCGGAGGCTCCCGCGTCGGAGAAGTCGATGCGGCGCAGGTCGTCGATGCACTCGTAGACGATATTCCCATTGACGGCCCGACCAGCGTGCCAGCCATCCGCCACCCCATCCCGAGGATGTCGACGGCGGTCGGCCCGGTGCGGCGGTCTTCACCCGACGCGGCGACTACAAGACGCTCGGCTGGCTCGCCGACTACCTGACCATCGCACCCGATCACGCCCCTTCCGACATCGGTCGGCGTGGACGCGTCCGGACGTTGCGTCCACGCCACAGACGGCCAGTTGGCGCGGATCCGACGACCGCCGCGGCCAGGGCGTGGACCGGTGCGGCGGTCGAGACCGGTGGGCTCAGCAGGGCCGCGGCGAGCACCAGGGCGCTCGCCGGTGGGGTCGTCCTCTTCAGGGACATGGCTGCCTCCGCAGGGTGTTGGGAAAGCCATCCCGAGCCTGCGGGTTACCGGGCGCGCGGCGGTACCGACCTTCGTCGTGGCGCGTTCGGCCCAACCTCGGCGGCCTCCATGGCTTCAGTATTGCCCGAAAGCAACACTCCCGGCTGGGGATGCCACGCGACGTGCGGCTTCGGACAAGCCCGGAAGCAACGGTCGAAGTGCTTGTGGCGCAACGCTTTCACCAGGCCGGCGGAGCGGGTAACGGGATCCTGTGGAAGCGCGACCAAGCCGGTGCGTGAAGACAACGAGACCGATCAGGAGGAGGGGGCATGCACCACTTCCGGAGGTGGGCGATCGCGGCGCTCGCCGCCCTGTGCGCCACCACCCTCGTCACCGGGCCGGCGGACGCCGTGCCCGCGGTGCCGACGCAGCTGACCGCGTCGACGGACGTGACGGAGGTCGACGCGGGTCAGGAGGTCACCATCACGGGCTGGCTGACCAAGGACTCGCCCGACGGTCAGGTCGGCGTGTCGGGCGGCCACATCGTGATCCACCTCTGCGACGGCCCGGGGTGCACGCCGTGGGGCACCACCGACACGATCACGGATGCGACCGGCCACTTCACCAAGCGGTTCGCCCCGTCGCGCACGAGCTTGTTGTACATCCAGTTCGCCTGGCCCTCGACGGGGCCGGACCTGCTGCCCTCGTCCGTCGTGCGGCCGATCACCGTGTTCCAGCCGATCAGCTTCGGCTCGCAGATCGCCCGGATGGCGGACGGCCAGGTCAGGGCCTACGGGGGGTACGGCTACCCCACCCAGGTCCCGCCCCCGTCCGCCCCGGTGTCCCGCATCGAGTACTCCGCCGACGGCGCCACGTGGACGCCGGTCCACAGCGTGGCACTGGCGCACTTCATGTACGGGTACCTGTTCTACAGCGAGTACCTGGTGCACCCGGACCCCGGCTACTGGCGCACCGTCTACGACAACCGCCCGACGTACGCCCGGCCGGTGACCACCCCGGCGGTCTACGTGGCCTGACCCGGGTCACCCGCCGCGCGCCGCGCGTGCCCGCCGCTTCCCCTCGTGCATGGCCCTGGACACGGGCGACGGGAATGCGAGGGCTGTAGGCGGCGGCCACGGTGGCGCAGTGGGTCCGGGTGGGGTCGAGGAACACCTTGCCGTGGCGGTCGTCCTTGATGAACGCGGTGGTGGCGATCACGGGGTCGAGGCGTTCGGTGCGGGCGGCGAGGGTGCGGGTGGTGGTGGCGATGTCGTCGCGCGACCTGTTGACCGTGTTCGCCGCCGCCGGGTTGCTCGTCGCGGACAGGACGCCTATGGGACCGCGAACCTGAAGTCCTGGCCCGGCGGTGTGCGGCTCGGCCGGTCCGGCCCACGTAGCGGCCCACATTCTCCGGGGCCGGTGCGCGTCGCAGGCGCACACCACCGGCTTCGACCTGCGGATGTGGTTGGGGGCGGGGTGCGCCTCGCGACATGGGAGGAAGCCGCCGGGCTGCTGGCAGAGCAGGCGTCCGATAACCGCGATCCCCGGTCCGCCGATACAAGGCGGTGTGGGCGGCTGAGCAGATCGGATCGGCATAAACCAGGCGGGCATCATCCGAGCAGATGGTGTGAACGCCGGTGTTTTGAGCGTTTGCGCGCTGCCTCGCCGAAACCGTCTCGCGCGGACATACCACACTCGGCATGAGATGGTGTGTGGGTTGAACACCGTGTCTTCGGGCTGGTGGGTCTGCCGTCGGAATGCCGAGTATTGTTCACAGTATTGTCGTACGGTGAGACCATGGGTACTTCGATGGTTCCGGGCGACACCGGCCAGAGTGGGCTTCCGCTCACGCTGAGCGCGTTCGTGGGCAGGCGCGCGCTGTTGAAGGATCTGCGGCAGAGTCTTGCCGCCACGAGGCTGGTCACGTTGACGGGTGGTCCCGGCGCGGGCAAGACGAGGTTGGCTCTCGAGCATGCCCAGGCCGTGCGGTCTGTTTACGAGCACGGGGTGTGCGTGGTCGAGTTGGCGAAGGTGCCCGAGGGGGACCAGGCGCTGCTGGAACAGGCGGTGCTCTGGGCGGTGCAGGTGCCCAGTCAGGCCGCCGACGATCCGTTGCGGACTCTGGTGGCCTATCTGCGGGACCGCAGCATGCTGTTGATCATGGACAATTGCGAGCATCTGGTCGATCAGGTGGGTGACCTGGTGGCCGCGTTATTGCGCGCGTGTCCGAATCTGCGGGTCCTTGCGACCAGCCGCACGCTGCTCGCCTTGGACGGTGAGGCCCTCGTCGTCGTTCCTCCCTTGGCGATCCCCGACGAGGACGGACCTCTCGATGTCGAGGTGGAGTCCGTTCAGCTGCTGGTCCAGCGGGCTGCGGCCGGGGCTCCGGGATGGCGGTTGGACGAGCGCAACTGGCCGGCGGTACGCAAGATCGTGCGCAGCACCGGCGGGCTCCCGCTGGGCATCGAGTTGCTGGTCGGCCAGTTCAGGTCGCTGTCGGCGGAGGTGATCGCCGAGCGACTGGACTCCGCGCCGCACCAGCGGAAGATGGCCGGTCTGATCCGCACCAGCTACCAACTGTGCACACCGTCGGCGCAGCACCTGCTGACAGCGGCATCGGTGTTCACCGGCTCCTTCGACCTGACGGCGGCGGAGCGGGTGTGCGCCGACGAGCGGTTGCCCGCCGTCGAGGTCGCCGACGCGCTCATCGAACTGGTCGACAAGTCTCTGGTCGTGCCGTCGGCCGATCGCAGGAGATACGAGCTGTTGGTCCCGATCCGGCAGTTCGCCGCGACACTGCTCATGCAGTCCCCCAACAGAGGCGTCGCGGTGCGTGCGCGTCACCGTGACCACTACCGCAACCTCGCCACCGGGTACGCGACAGGGTTTCGTGGCGACAACGAGGTGTCGCTGCTGCGCGCGGTCGGGCTCGACATGCCGGATCTGCGCGCTGCCCTCGGCTCTCTGCTCAGGGATTCGGAGTCTGTCGGGGTGGAGCCTGCCGTGCAGGCGCTGCAGATGAGCGTCGACCTCTCACGCAGCCGGTGGTGGACGTACTCCGGAAAGCTTCCCGAGCAGTCCCTGTGGCTGCAGCGCGCCCTGAAAGCCGCCCCCGTCTCCCGCTCGGTGCTGCGGGCCAGTGCCATCGCGCTCGACGCGTGGATGAAGCTGTGCCTGGGGGAGGGGCGCGAGGCGGTGCTGGCCCGTATCGCCGATGCCGAGCAGGCGGCCCCGCCGGACGAGCCGGTCGCCGCGTTGCTGTTCATCCGCGGAGCCCACCAGGTGCTCATCGACGCCGACCGGCGAGGAGTGGAGGTGCTGCGGGAGTCCCATCGTCTGTGGCGCTCCTACGGGCCCGGCGCGCTGGTCGACGCGCACCTGACCGAGATTCTGCTGACGATGGGATCGGTCCTGCTCGGCGACGCCGACGAAGGCCGGGCGGCGGCCGTGGCGTTCGTCGAGGAGTGCGAGCGCCTCCAGGCGGCGTGGGGCATGGCGTGGGCGCGATGGTGCCTGGCGGTGTCGCTGATCAGGTTCGACGACAACCCGCTGGCCGCTGTCGACGTCCTTATCGAGAGTGTGCGTGGGCAGCGGGAGATCGACGATCGGTGGACGCCGTTGTTCACCCTGCCGGTGCTGGCCTGGGCACTGGCGCTGGCCGGGAAACAGTACGCGGACGACGCCGCCCGGTTGCTGGGCGCCGCCGACGGGTTGCACCGGTCGACCGGCATCCAGCTCTCCCGGAAGCTGGAGGTGTTCGCCGTGCTGCGCGAGCATGCCGAGAACGCGGTCGCCCGACACCTGACCCCGGACGAGTACGACGCGGCTTATGCCGTGCAGGTGAGCACCGTGGAGGAAGCCATCGCACTGGTACTGGACCGCAGGTATGGACTGCGGACCGGTGTGAATCTACGTGTGCCCGCCGCCGACAACGCCCTGCCCACCACAACGGCGGGCAGTGGCCCGCCCGCCGGTGGCGACAACGTCCGAAAGGGCGATGACGGCGGATCGGTCCCGAAGGCCGATCCGCCCAAGCCGTTCACCGTCGACGAGTGGGAACTCGCCCGCCTGGTCAGGGACGGACTGCAGAACAAGCAGATCGCCGCGCGACTGTTCAAAAGCCACCGGACCGTGGAGTACCAGTTGTCCACCATGTACCGCAAACTGGGAGTGGGCAACCGGTTCGGCCTCATCGCCTACCTCAACGAGCACCACCGAGACCGGTGATCGCCGCATGAGGCGGGACGAGGCCCTGACGGAACGAAACCCGCACTCCGAATCCGGCCGTCAGGGTTCCAGGAGGACGTCGACACGGTCGAAACCGTTGATCACCACTGCGGCACCGCGGGCGAGATCGTCGACCGGGTCGACCAGACGCGCGCGTGGCCAGCGTCGGGTGATCTCGCCCAAGGCGATCTCGATCTCCATCGTCGCCAGACGGCTTCCCACACAGCGGTGCGGACCGTTTCCGAAGGTCGCGTGAGTCAGCGCACCGGCACCACGGCGGCGGAACGGGTCGAACCTGTCGGCGTCGGCACCGAAGGCGTCGGGGTCGCGGTTGGCGGCACCGAGGTTGACCATGACAATGGAACCCGCCGGGACCGTGTCGCCGTCGAGTTCGATATCCCGGGTGACGAGGTAGTGGGGGATGTTGCGGGTCGGCGGATCGTGCCGCAACCCTTCCTGCACGGCGTCCGGCACCGTGTCCGGACGCTGGGCGACCGCCGACCAGGTCCCGGTGCTCAGCAGCCCGACCGCGGTGTTCCCGATCGCCGCGGTCGTGGTCTCGTGTCCGGCCGCGACCAGGAGCACGGCGGTGGTCAACACCTCCTCCGGGGTCAGGCGGTCGCCGTCGACCTCGCCGTGCACCAGCGCGGACAGCAGTGCCTCGTCGGGGCTCGTCCGCTTCTCCTCGATCAGGGCGGTCAGGTAGCCGACCATCGCGTCGGACGCCGGTTTCTGCACCTCCGGCACCTCGGTCATCATCGCCGACGACCAGCCCGCCAGCGCCGACCGGTCCTCGCCCTCCGGGACACCGAGCAGATCGCACATAACGGCCAGGGGCAGCGGCAGCGCGAACTGTCCCACCAGGTCGACCGGGCGATCCGGGTCGAGGTCGTCGAGCAGGTCGTGCACCATGCCGGTGATGCGCGGCTGGAGGCGGGCGAGTCGCTTCGAGGTCATCGCCGCCGCGACCGGATGCCGCAAGCGCGTATGGCGCGGCGCATCAGAGTTGATCATGCTGGGGCCGATGATGGCCGACAGATCCCGGGGATCGTGACCGGCGGCGATCATGTGGCGGCCCATCGTGGCGATGATCGCCGCGGCGTCCTTGGACAACCGCGGGTCACCCAGCAGATCGCGAGCCTGCCGTAGACCGACCGTGAGCACGTGCACCACCACGCCGTTCGGCTGGGTAGCCACGTGCACCCCTCCCGCGCGCCGGGCGGCGTCCTCGACGTCGTGGTGCCGGTATCCGTGAAGCGTGCCGCCGAGCAGCAATTGGCGGTCGGCGTCGGCGAGCTGGGACATCGCCATCTTCGTGTCGTCTCCTGGGGATCGAGGCCGCTGTGTGGACGAGCCACCGCACAGAATCCCTTCCTTTCTGCGGATGCGCATCGGGGTTGACACGGGAACCAGCGTCGCGGACGGCGTCGTCATCGGTGCGCGACGTCAACGGCGCCATCGTGGGCCGGTGAAGCAACCATGCTGGTAGAAGCCAAGCAGGGACTCGGGATCACGGCCTGGCGCGGGCTGGGGCGAGTACGAGGAATGCCCACGGTGATCAGGGTGTTGCCGACAGTAACATTAGGATCTGAGGTTTTCCGCACTGATGCGGTTTCGATCGGATCTTCGTGTCGTCCCCGATGTGCCACCCGGCACGGACTCACGATGCTGTGTTCGTGGGATTAAGGAAGGACTGGGAGCGCTGCACGTGCCCGGGGGACTCCGACGCAAGCAGTGCCAACGAAGATCGATTTTGACTCGCACCGGACGTGGCACTCAGAACTTCTGCGGCGACGACTTCGGCGCGATCAGCCGCGGCCCTGCGGGTGCTTCTGAGGGAACCGGCGAACGGAACGGAGGGGGTTGTGTGACAGACAGTGGGGAACAGGCCGTCGAGGAACTCCGCCGCCACGTGGAGCTGCTGGGGCGGGCTGTCGGCATCCTCACGCCCCGGATGGAGAACGTCGTCGAACCTGCGGAACAACCCGACACGTCACACCAGGCCCCGCACGTGTACGGACACTGCGACCGGTACGACGAACTCCGCGCGCACCGCGACGTCCTCGGCCAGATCGGCATCGCTGTGGCAACGTCGTCGGACATCGCGCTGCGAGTCGCCGAGAGTGTTGGATCGCGCCACCAGGTCGAGGATGCGCGCAACCTTCGAGCCCAGTTCGAGCAGCTGTACGCGCATGAAGTATTCCACCGGTTCGTGGCAGCTCTGGGCGGGTCGGGCACGGATTACCCGCAAGCTTCATCTCCGATGCTCACGCCCGTCGTACCACTGTTGAGGGCTTTTCACGGTAGTGCCGAACGCCTCTGCTTCTCCCTGGAACACAGAGTGGCGCTCATGAGAGCAAACTCCGAAAACCGACCGGATCCGGACAGCCGCCTTCCCGAGACCTGACATCGGGCGACATCGTCCGGAGACAGACCGCGCAACGTCCACCCTATGGAGCAAGAACAGCCACGACGAGCGGAACACCTGCAACCTGCCCATGACAACCCTGCCATGCCCAAACGACCGAACCGCCCTCCCCATCGGACGAACGCAAGGGAAGACCACACCAGTGACCGTACCGATCACTGTCGAGACCACAGGCGCCACGGGGCTGTATGGAGTCGCCGTGCGACTCGTCTACGACCCCGCCGATCCCTACGCGGTATACGTGCACCACCACGCCTGGACCATCGACGCCGAAGTCGTATGGGTGTTCGGGCGGGAGCTACTCGACACCGGCCTCGCCCTTCAACACGATGGCGCCGAGGAAGGAGAGGGCGACGTGATCATCACCAGGGTGAACCAACAGACCATGAAAATCGCACACATCCTGCGCGGAGAGACCGACGAACGGCACGAACTGATCCTCAGTACGGCACGGCTCCGTTCGTTCCTCGACACGTCCTACGCGACAATCCCGCCCGGAAC
Source organism: Saccharothrix syringae (assembly GCF_009498035.1). NCBI lineage: Bacteria > Bacillati > Actinomycetota > Actinomycetes > Pseudonocardiales > Pseudonocardiaceae > Saccharothrix > Saccharothrix syringae. Next base: position 6,045,992 of record NZ_CP034550.1, on the reverse strand, counting down.
GGAACGCAACGAACGAGCTCGATGTTCCGTCACGTCGACCACTGGCACCCCCAATGCGCCCGCTTGAATCGGTTCCGACTCAGATGATCGGGACCGGATCGCTCGCGACAATATTGATGAAGCAACGGAACAAATTGTCGGTCACCTAACCTGCTTCGCAGGCACCTCTAGTGCTTGCGCGCAGCCCACGGCTCGCCCTGTGCTGGTCGCAGAGCTGTAACTGTCGAGCGTGCTGGCCGTCGAAGGATGAGTCTTCAACGGCGGATGTCAAACTAGCCTCAAGCCCTTTGCGTATATTCGAGCCACTTCGACGATGCTCATATTACTACCGCGAGTCGCCGCAGCCCAACGACTGACTGCAATCGGCTACACGTCAGCGACTACCATGCGCACGGGCAGGCAATGCCACGCCGTGCGGTACTTCGCGACGCCGTCCAACTGGGATCGCAGAACGACCCGTCAGTGCCTCGTCCGATTACGACCTCGCCGAGGGTGCGTGAAAAGTTGAAAGGAAAGCCAACGTGTCGTTCACCGGCCCTCAATGGAACGGCAAGGCGACCAACGCTCAATCACGGTCGCAACGGTCAGCGGAAGATCGACATGTCGAACCGATAGCTTCCGCGTCCTCCTCCGGATCGGAAGGTGAGGAGATGCTCAACGGCCATACTCGCTCCTCGGTACTGGAACGAGCGTTTACAATGCTGGAGTCGGTCGCCAACGGCAACAAGCCGCTGAATCTCACAGAAATGAGCCGCGCGACCAAGCTGCCATTGCCTACGACTTACCGTGTCGCCAAGGCGCTGGTAAACCTCCGCGCGCTCGAAAAGAACGAGGATGGCCGCTATATACTCGGCCCACTGTGGTCGGAATGGTCCGAGGCTGCGGTCGAGTGTCAGAGCGTCTCGAAGTCCACATGACCTACCCACTCCGGTCTGGGATCTGCCAATCTTGTGTGACAAGCAGAGCACAGTGTAGTCGGCGGCATTCCCTGGGTCGGTAGTGGAACGTCACAGCCTCTCAGACGCGGCGACCTCCGAGTGAGACGATCAGCTTGGCGATGCGATCCAGGGCGTCCACAGAGAGGGTGTCATACGCGGCCAAAGCACCGGAGACTTCCTGGTCGAGCAGGTCGTGGTCACGCATTTCGGCGAGGATGATACGGGCATCGCGCAGGCCAGCCTGGTCGGCGTAGCCGTTGTTGCCAGCGTCGACCAGGCGATCGAGGTAGTCGGCCAGGCGGGGTTGACTGCGTCGACCTGCCCGGCCCAGTCGCGGATCGGCGTGTCGCCAGCTTCCCAGACGCAGATTGCCGAGCGGGTGGTGTCCTGGGCGACGTCGAGTGCCTTGTAAGTGGGACGAAACGTCAGGACGGGCCCGGATACGACGGGGCCGGAGGACTTCACCGTGAAGTGCGTGGTTCCCGTTGGGAGGGGCCCCGCAGAATGTCGTCGTCGGTGGGAAACGTGTCGGTCACCAGCACGGCTGCCGCGCCCGTGCGCTGTTCCTGTTCTTGCAGTCAACCGGCCACCGCTTCGATCCCGGCCCGGTGGGTTTCGGGCGAGGAGGGTTGCGGCAGCCATGCGGCGGCCTCGAACCGACGACGGGTCATGAACGGCTCCTTGCACGGTGAGGTATCGGGCGACCCGGTCTGGAACCGGGTGTGCTGTCGGGTGGGGTGCGACCGTACCTGCGCACTCGGGACGCGGAGGTGATCGACGCGGCTCCGCCGCTTCAGGATTCGGCGGTCCACGAGGGCAGTGGGGACGGCACCTGAACGTTGGCGGGGTGGACAGGACGTGTGTCGAGTCCTGCCTGAGCGGCATGCTGGAGGATCGTCTCCCAGTCGCCGCTGGTCACGGTGTGGGCGGGGCAGTTCGTACACGGCTTTGCGTCCGTGCAGGCGCTGGTGGCGCCGGTCTGGTTGCGGATGTGGTTGAACGCGCTGAGCGGGTCGTCGGCCTTGACCAGCAACCAGACGCCCGCTCGCTGGTCGGTGGGCAATCCGGCCGTGACCGCGGTGCCTCGGGGCGGGTCGATGCGGTCGCCGTGACGACGGATCACGAAGTGGCGGTCTAGCGTGTCGACTTCGTCGTCCACGGGCCGGTGGGCCTCGACCCAGACTCGTGCCTGCTCGACGGTGCCCGGTCCCCAGAGCAACTCCACTGGGTAGCGGGTGGTCTCGAACCGGGGATCGAACCCGAGCAACTCCTGGCGGTCGTTGACCTGCGCCCGGACGACCAGGCAGGTCACGTTGGCCGTCATGTGCTCGGTGGGCACGGTGGTGATGTCGCCGATTTCCACGCGTCCGGTGTCGTCCCAGATGATGAGCTGCACCGACCGGTGCACGGGCGCGGGGTGCAGGCGCCCGCCGGGCGTCCGGGCGCCCCACAGGCAGTTGATGATCTCGGCCAGGTCGTGGATGACCCGGGCGGCATCGACGGGTGTGCCGAGGTGGTAGCCGGAGGGATGCGCGACCATGTTGCGCAGCTTGATCTGTACGGGCTGCATGCTCCTGGCCCGTTGACCGGGCAGCAGCCCTTCCTCCCGGGCCCAGTTCCACAGGCCGTTCAGCATGCCGTTGAACTCTTCGAGCACGCCGCCGATGGTCAGTTTGAGCTTCCACGGGCCACCGCGCCGCTCGAAGGCGGCACGGACCTTGTCGAACGAGTCGACCTGTGCGATGCGTTCGTGCCCGCTGGAGGTGCTCACCAGGACGATGCGGTGCCGGTAGAAGCTCAGGAACCGGTCGCGGAGAGCGTGCTCGACGACCAGGCGGGCGTGGTCGCCGGCGACGGTGAACGACTCATGGTCGAGCACGCCGCGCAGGTAGAGGGTGCGTACGCGCTCGAAGCGCAGGCGGGTGCCCTCGGCGACCTCGTCGACCAGGTCGGTGCCGTCCAGCATCGCGTGCTGGTGGGCCAATGCCGCCTCCGGCGTGAGCCTGAGGGTGATGCCGAGCCCGAAGGGGGTGAAGAGCTGCGTGCGCTCATCGGCGGCGCGCAGCTCCTCCAGCGTGCGGGTGATCACGGACCTGCTCCTTCATCGCCAGCTGCCACCCAGGGGGCGGGCCGGCCGGGAGGCCAGCCGAACAGGATGCCACACCAAGCGGCGACCGGCTCGATGGATTTCGACGTGACGACCGGCGAGCCGACAAGTCCTTCCACGCCGCCAGGCCGAGCCGGTGTGCGTGACGGCTCCGGAAACGAGGGTGCTGTCCAGTCAGGTGCCGACTTGGCTCGATATGGGCTGGTTGATCACGGGGTCGACGGTGGTGAAGGCCGGTGTTCGGGGCGCAGGACGGGCGGGTCGATGCGGGTTCCCAGCGCCTGTTCGGCGCGGGAGAGGGCCTGGTCGAACGGATGCCTGGCGAGGAGTCGGTTGATGGTCTTGGTGGTCTGGATCGCGCAGGCGGCGGTGTGGAGCAGCCCGCTGTAGCTTTCGCGGATCGGTGTGCCGTGCAGTCCCGTCTGCGGGTCGAGGTAGGCCATCGCGCCCTTGGTGGAGGGGTGGACGTGGGCCGAGTAGAGGCTGAACGCGACGTAGGCGGGCTGTGCGTCGTAGGCGCGGCAGAGCTCAAGGAAGTTCTTGACCATCGGCAGCAGCGGATGCGGCGTGTCCGGCTTCGGCGCGACCGGCGTGCCGACGGCTTCGGGTGAAGGCCAGCCGGCTCGCTGCGCGTGGCCGAAGAACCTGCGCTGTTCGTTCTCGCCGTGCTCGGCAACCGCCTCCAGGGCCTGGTCGCCGACGTCGATCACCCATTGGAGCACCAGGGCGTGTTGCAGGATCGACCGGACGATGGGGTCCGCTTCGTGGTCCAGGCCGTTGTCGTGGAGCAGGACGGCGGCCTTGCTGCTGCGCATGATCCAGGCCCACCAGCCGAACGTCGCCTGGAAGACGTGGCTGGTCTGGGCGTGGACGGTGATCTGCCCGGCGTCCACGACCGCCTCGAACGCCTCGGTCAGGATCATGATCGCGGTCCTGGCCTTACGCGCGTTCTCCCTGTCGTCCCACAGCCGAGTCTTGGGCGCGCGGTTCCGGTCGTCGGTGGTCATCAGGCGTCACCCGGGCTTTCCCGGCGCAGGTCGTAGAGACGCCAAGCTTCGTCGAGCAGCAGCGTGGCGGCGCCGGTGGCGGTGACCACCTCCTCGAACGAGATGCTCGCCGCGACCCACAGGGTGCCGTTGCCGCCGTCGACGACGCTGCCGTGGTCGATCAGCGATAGGCGGCTGCCCGGAGTGCCGTGGGCGTGGCCGCTCTGCGAGCGCCACAGCAGTCCGGTGCCCGAGCGGATCACCGCCGCGTCGGCGGTGTCGACCGGGTTGGCCAACTCGACCGCCTCGGTGATCGCCCGGGTCATGTCGAACTTCCACTTGCGGATGTTGGCGGAGTTTTTGCCCAGGAAGGTCGCGAGCGCCGCGGCCTCGTCCAGGCGGGCGTCCAGCGTGGCAGTCACCCGATCGGCGACGGCCTGCTGCTCGACGGTCAGGGCGGTGGCGGCCTCGACGAGCTTGCGCTGCTGGTTGTAGTTGTCGACCGCGATCTCCAGAGCGTGCCCGACCCGCTTGCTGCGGGCCTGCGGCGCCAGCACCCAGACAGCCTGCGCCGCCCCCGTCGGAGCCGACTTCAACACGGTGTAGTTCGCCGCCGGATAGATCCGGCCGGTGGCCTGCAACGCCGTCCGCAAGTAGTCCAGGTGCTCGACGGCGGTGACCAGACCATTGTAGACGATCGTCGACGCGGGCGGCGACGGAAACGCCTGGTCGTCGGCGGCGAGGCTGCTGCCCGGCGAGGCGACCAGGGGCGGCTGTTGGATCCGGGACGCCCAGGCGGCGACGGCGGTGAACAACCTCCCCAGCCGCCGTTCGGCCTCTTCACGGTTCGGCATGCAGGGCAGCCCACGACCCGAACACCGGCGAGTCCGGGAGCTTCCGCGGGCCGTCACAGCGACACGGGCTGAGCGGTCTCGCGCTGCTCAACGGGCGTCCGGTTCGTCGGACGGCAATCGCATCATCTCCAGCAGACGCAGCGCCTGCCCCTCGGCGCGGGTGCCGGGAGCCGCTTCGAGCAGACCGAGCAGCACGATCAGCACGTCGTGGTCGAAGTGGGTGAAGAAGGTGTGCAGGTTGGTCTTCCACGGACCGTGGAAGACCAACGCCACCTGTCCCAGCGCGTCGATCATCACGGCTTCGTCGTCCACCTGCGCCGGGCGCCACCGCGGCGTGCGGTTGATCAGCCGGCGCAGGGCGGCCACGTCGTTCTCGAACTTGAGGCGTTGAGCCGTCGACATCGAAGACACCCCAGGAGACTCGCACATGTGTTCGAAGACCGAAGGAACGGTGAGCGGCGACCCGACGGCACCCCCACCGGGCGAGCTGTTCGCAGGATGCGTGAGCATCACTCATCTGTCGTAGTGGGGGCCGCCGTGGCGAAGACCGTTGTCATCGACGTGGACCGCTTGGACCGGAGGCACACGAGCTGTTCCGTCAGCTCACGCCCGGCCCGTCCATTGGCCAGGACAAGGACGGTTGGCCCCTCACGATTCCGCCCGGCGAGCGCTTCGTCGAGATCACCCGTCGATCACGGATCATCGCCGTCGGCGACACCCTCGCCCGCGCCGTCATCGAGCTGCTCGCCCGCGGCGGCCACTCTGCCGTGATCGGCCACGTGCAGGTCGACCCGGCCGCCGAGGGCGACGAACAGGTGCTCGGCCTCGTGATCGACTTCTGGGGCAGCCGCGCTGTCGTGCCACTGCGTCCCGGTGCCCGGCAACTGCGGATCTACCCCGAGATCGACGGCATCCACCTCGCCGGCCACGAACCGCTGGTGACCTTCGACCTCCCCGGCCGAAGCGGTCGAACAGGACGGTTGGATCAAGGCCGACCCCATCGCCGCCGCTCTGGCCGAACACCTCTCGCCGGTGGCGTGAGCAGGTTCGGCTGTGGCTCGCTCCAACCGAAGCGGCGCAGCCTCACGACTTCAAGTTCGTGCCGGAAACGCTCATCGGTGACCGGCGCGGAGATGACGACGGAGAAGCGATGGAGGAGCCGAGCCGCTGTCCGCTCGAAGTAGCGCGAACGAGTGAACGAGCGATGATCTTGTTTCGCGATGCAGGCACGCGGCGATAGACGGGCAGGCACCGGGGGCACGCCCCCCGACCCCCGGTGCTTACCTCCGAGATCGGGCGGTCTGGATCGACCGCGAGAACTCAGGCACCGGTGCTCGGCCTGCCGTGCACCACTCAACCGGCCCGGCCACTGCGTGACACTCGGCCACGGACAGGCCGACCCGAATGGCACGGGCGACGACCAGGTGCTTGGTCGGATGCTCGGCCTCGTGACAACGCCAGGTCGATCAACCGGTGCCCGAGTGCGATCCCTACGCCGATCAGCAGCGCCGTCACGGGCAGAGGGAAGTTCGGCAGTCGGTATCTCCCGGCGGCGGGCAGCCGCCCCTGCCGAATGCCGTCGCCGTGCTGGCGGCGCACGGACGCGGGTTCACCCGTCGTGGTCGTCTTGTCCACCCGAGGCAGTTCGCGGATGCCGCAGGCGACATCGGCCAGCCGGGTCGCGACAGGTTGCCCTTGCCACACCAGCACGTCGATCCGGGTGTTCTCGACATCGGCCAACGCGGCGAACGCACGGTCACCGGAGCAGACGACAAACCGGGTGCAACCACTGGCCTGCATGCGGCCGGCGTGCCTGATCAGCGCATTCTCCGCAGCGTTAGGTCCGGGCTCCACCCGCAGCGGTGCCACACGAAGGGCGGCGAGGACCGACGCGGCCGTGTCGCCGTCGTCCTCGGACGCGGCGTAGGCGACCACGACATGGTGACAAGGGCCTGCCGCTTCCAACAGCGCCGTCACCCGGGACCGCAGCACGGGAGGACGCGGGTTGGTGCCGACCATGTTCTCCAGGTCGATCAGCACCACCCCCTCGTCAGGCCACATCGCCTGGTGATCCGGTGTTGTGGATCCCAGCACCCGACTCGGCGACCCACTCCGACGCGGTGTGCGGTGACGGTATCGGTGAAAGCATCATGGTCGGCAACCGTAGCGCCGCATCTCGCGACACGAACGAGCGATCGCCACGACGGATACGAGCCAGGCGTCAACGACGGCACATGCCGGCCCCTCCCACGGGCCGGGGGAGAGGTCGGCGTCCAAGTCACTATGCGACGTGCTCCCCAGCGACTGCCGCCTCTGTCAGGGGTGCGCTGGAGTGACCTCGTTGCTCGACGCGATAAAGAGATCGAGCAGTTCACCGGCAACCAGATAGGTGTGGATGGCGCACATCTCGGCCTCTTTGACGCCCAACTCCGCGTGGACACCCTTGTTGGCGAGCTTGTCCAGAGTGCTGAACCGCTCATACACCCCGCCGATCGCGGCCTTGACCGCACCCGCGACGGCTTCGCTGCCGACGTTGTCCTTGACGAACTGGAAGATCCGGTTGCGATACGCGCTGTCGTTGAGCGGACTGCCGTTCTCGGCCACGGCGCCCGGTGCGGCGGGCAGGACGTGGTCGGCGACGGTCTTGAGGATGCGCCTGCACGTGGTGACCGCCTGAGCCAACTCCTCGGCCACCGGCGACTGCGGGTCGCGGGTCGCCTCCCGCAGCCTGCGGTACACAGCGGAGAACTGGGCGACCAGCGCCGATGCTCCCTGAGCCAACATGGCGTCCACGCGAGAGCGGAAGCGATCGAAGATCCGCTCGTTGACGTTGGCGTAGGTCAGCTGCCGCTCCCAGGCGCACAACGCCGTGAACACCCTTTGCCGGATACGCTCCAGAACCGCCCGGTAGTGCAGGCGCACGAACCTGTCATCGCCATCGGCACGGCGCTCGTCGAACTCGTCCAACCAGGCGATGATCTCGGCCACGCCGAAGGTGCTGACGTTGCCCGCATGCGGTCCGTCCTTGAACGTCCGGTTTTCGGACCACGCCCTCATCGCCGCGAAATCCGGACCGTCGGGCGACCCCCATGCCGAAGGGTCGGCCATCATGCGTTGGGCGTTCTCCGCGTTGGACTGCGGGTGTCCTCCGTGCGCCTTGAGTTCCATGGTGAACCGGACGGCCAACTCGGTCTCGCCCAGTAGCGAAGCGATCCGAGCGGCGCGACGGATGGTCACATCCAGTGGACGATCGTCGAACTCGGTCAGGGCCTGATGAACTAGCGACAGCACGTTCTCGCCGGTGAGGCTCGCCATCGGCGCATCCCAACCCCGCACGTCAACGGGTCTGTTGATCGAAGAACTCGCCGTCGACCACCGCTTGGGCGACACCTTGGCGGCCCACGTAGCCGCCTCGGTAGAGCACCCTTTTGCAGGCGGCCACGGCCTCGTTGTGGAACCGCTTGGCGGAGTCGTAGCGCTTCAGCGCCACGCCTGGGTAGTCGGCCTGCACGGTGATCCAGTCGTTCCACAGCACCCGAATCTCGTCCCACGTACACCTTGGGCGACGGCGAGCGACGAACCGGGCCAAGGCCAGTTGAGGAATCGCCTGGGAACGCGCCCGGTACTCGCCGTTGGTGCGGCGGGCGTCGAACCGCTTGCGGGCGGCGCGGTAGGCGTCGGCCACCTCGTCGGGCATTGCGGCGGGGTGCACGTCCAGCGTGATGCGTTCCGACCACGCCATCCACTGCGAGTCCCGGATGTTCTCCCGTTCCTCGGTGACCCGGATCAGTCCGACCAGCGGGGTCAACCCGGTCAGCACCCAGGTGGTGGCCTGCGCGGGTTCCCACCCGTGAGCGGTGGCCAACCCCACCGACAGCCTGCGCAACCACCCCAGCACGCCGCCCGGCGCGACCACGATCCACCGAACCCGGTCGTGCCCCGGCGCGACGTACTCCAGCCGGTCGACGAAAATGCTCGCCGAGGTCGACGGCAACGGCTCGTCGGGTTGCCAGCCCGCCGGAATCCGAACGCGGGCCTGCCGTAGGTCACCCGGCTGCTCCTGGGCCCGCTGGCCGATCCACTCCTCGACCCGGTCCAACCTGATGAGGCCATCGGGCAGGTGGGCCGCGCGGAAGGCCGCGGTCTGGCGATCACGGTCGGCCTCGGCGGCGATGTTCTCGCTCAACGCCAGCGCGTACGCCATCGACCGTTGTCCCACCGCAGCCGAGTGGGTCTGAGGCGAGGACGGCGACGGCAGGCTGCGACCCGGCTCGGTGGACCCGGCCGGGTCGGAGGCGGGATAGAGCAACTCCCGCATGTCCTTGAACAGCCCCGCGACGGCCTTGACCTCCTCGTCCAGATCATCGCCCTCACAGGAGAGCAGGTCGTCCAAGTGGCCGCGCCTGACCAGGAAAGCCCACTCGCGCTCGGTCAGGCCCGTGCGCAGTCGCCTGGTCAACCGCTTGCGGACCTCCGCCTCGGTAGTCATGGCCGCGATTTTATGGAGTATGGAAAATGGGGTATCACCGTGATGGGCATGAAGCTCAATCAGCGCATCAACCGGTGGGCCAAGACCACCTGCACCTTGCTGGACGCCGTGCGGTCGGTGCTGGTCTCCGCCCGACGGCTCGTCATCACCGCCACCCTGCTCGCGGGCGCAATCACGCTCCTGATCAGCCAAATCGCCCCGATGCTCAGGTAGCCGTCCTCCTGCTGTGCTCCTTCGTCGCAACACCCCGGCAGCTCCCCGCCGTCGTCGACAGCCGCTCGATGACCGTCGACGACGGCGGACCCAAGGGCCAGATCACGAACGCGGTGCCCGGCCGTCAACCGACGATCGGGCACCCCCCAACTACAGCCCTCCTGCTGATGCGTCGAGTACCGCCTGCAACGGGTGCTCCTCCACCTTCTCGTGTTCGGTAACCGCGAGCGGGTGTCGGATGCCGGTCATGGCCTGCAACGCCGTGGCCACCTCCGCCAGGCTGGCCTTGACGTAGGTGTAGGTCGCGCCGTGCTTGTTCGAAGTCGGCTCGGCGTGCCCGGCGAAGGCCCGCGCCACCGCGAACCCGAAGTTGCGCTCCACCCAGGTCAGCGTGGTGTGCCGCAACCAGTGGGTGCTGATCATCTGGGTGTGCACGGTGTCCACGTGCTTGCCGATGCGTCCCCACAGGGTCTCGTAGCGCTTGCGGGTCAGCGGGGTGCCGTCGTGGTAGCGCAGCACCGGGCTGTCCTCGTCGCGTGCGCCGCGCTGGTGGGCGTGGTGGATCAGGGTGTCCATCAGCGTCGGCGACACCGGCTGCCACCGCGAGGTCATGCCCTTCTCCCGCAGCAGCACCAGGCACCGCTCCCGATCCAGGTCCCGCAGCCGCAAACCGAGCGCCCCGCCGCGCCGGGCCGCGGTCTCGATGTGGAACCGCAGCAGCAACGCGTCCAACCCCGGATCGTTGCCCGTAGTCGAGGCGACCTCCTGGATCGTCGCCACCAGATCCGGGTCCAGGCTGTGGCGGCGCGACCGCACCCGCTTTGGTTTGGCCACCCGCAGCATCACGTTCTGCCGGACCGACAGCAATTCCTCGTCCATCGCGTACCGGTACAGGCACAACAACGCGTTGTAAGTGTGCTCGGCCGCACCCTGCCCGCCGTTGCCCGACCGACGCACCACCACCCCGGCCTTGACGAACTCGAACAACCCCTGGACGTCGGAGACGGTGACCTCGTCCAGCCGCCGCCCGCCCCACACCTCGACGATCTTGCGCCAGTAGGTGCCGTACACCCGCCGCGACGGTGCCGGAACCGCACCCTGCACCACCGGCACGAACTCCGCGAACGTCGGCACCGGCGGCGCCTCCGCCGCCTGCCTGCCCGCCGCGGCTCGCTCGGCCACCAACGCGTCGAGATCGACCAGGTCCTCGACGCGCAGTTTCATCCGCGCCAGCAACTGCGTGGCCATCGCCACGTCGACCGGATCGGGACCAGCCTCAGCCACGACGCCCACCTCCCAACTCCCCGGAACCGGCAGCCGGCCGCGACACCGACCTCCCGGCCTCCACCGCCCGATCCGACGGGCCGCCGCCGGAACCACCGACTTGGCCCCCCACGGCGCGGGCGGCATCCACGAGTCGACGCGGATCGGGCAGGGCCTGGTCCAACCGTTCCTGGCCGAAGATCAGCAGCACCGACAGCTCCGGCACCGCCCGCAGCAGCACCAGTTCACGCGCGCCGAAGGAACACCAGTGCCGCACGGTCGCCGGGATGTGCAGAAAACGGCGGCTCTTGACCTCGTGGGCGCCACCGCGGGCACCGCGCACCACGATCGTCCCGGCGTGTGCGGTGATGTCGATCCGCGTTCCCGCTTCCCAGCCGAGAACGTCGAACAACATCCCGCACGTCAACCGGCCCTTGTGGTCGAACACCGACGTCGAATACCGGCGCAGGTGCCGCAACCGGATCGGCGGAAGCTCGCCCGGAGCCGGGGCCGGAGTGCGCCGCAGGTCCAATTCCCGAGGAGCGAGAGGTTCCGCCGCAGGGGTGTCCGTTCCGGTGGTGGAGGGGATCCGGCCCGACGCCGACGGGGCGTCTGCGGAGGCGCGACGGAGAGTTCGGCCGGGGACGAGCGCGGGGATGATCCGGTCACCCAAGGCGACCACCCCGCACGGGAAGGATCTGTCGTGAAAGCGACTTGAACCCCCGACCGCGTGCTGCGATCGGGGGCCTGTCGTACCATGGTGTGGAGTGGGGAATTCCCCACGTTTGAGTGTCCGAGGGGGGACTTGAACCCCCACCCCCTTGCGGGGACTAGCACCTCAAGCTAGCGCGTCTGCCATTCCGCCACCCGGACTCTCGGCTCTCGCCGTGGTGTGTGCATAGATTACATGATCGTCCGCAGACGCCAAAATCGGGGGGTCCGTTGGGATCTTCCGGGAATACCTCCCTGGTGTTGGTGCAGGTCAGGGGGCTGAGGGCTGGCCTGTTGGCGTGGACTGAAGGTGCGGCACGGGGGCGCGCGGGGTGGCCCGGTGATCGTTGTCACCCCTTGTTGGTCTTGGTTCGCGCCCGCCGCGACGGGGGCGGCCTGGCGGCTGGAGGTGTCGACTTGCGGGCGCAGGTGTGGCTGAGAGTGTGCCGGGCTCGGGCGAACGGGTGATTGGTGTCACATCAGAGGTGTTTGTTGTGTACACCTGGTCCGTTGTAATCCGGGTTCTTGAAATGGTTCGGTCGTGTTTGAAAAGCGGTGAGGCGTTGGCGTGGGCCTGTGGTGATCCAATGTGCCTGTACCGGGGGTCCATTGCCGGTCGCACCCCCACCGATCGGGTACTGGTCACGCGGCGATCCGACCGGCAACACTGGCTGCGTGACTAACGAAGTTCCTCCTCTGATCTACGACGACGTGGCTGACCTGGTCCCGGTCATGCTCCCGGCCGATGTGGCCGTCCGGCTCGACATCGAGACCGAGCACACCTCGCGGGCGCTGATGAACCGGGTGTCGGTCTCGGTGATCCGGGCGACGTTGCTGGCTGTGGGCTTGGACCACGCGCACATGGCCGCGGGCAGGCTTGCTCGGCGGGCTTCGCGTTCCGAGTAGCGGCGTCGGGGGTCCGCCTGGGCGTGCAGCCTGGGAGCGGGGTGTCGGCCCACGTCGGGGGTGGGCGATGACCGGGCGGTGGAATGGGTCTGGGTGGGCGGTGAGCGGTCAGTTATTCCACGGTGGGGGGACACGCGCGGGGCGTGGATAACGTGAGCGGCGGGCAATGCCGAATCGTGTGGAAAGCGAGGATCCCCGCCCATGACCGCCCAGCTCGACCTGCAGAACCTCGACCTCACCGACGACCCGGACGTGCAGAACGACGTCTTCCTGGCCGCGTTCAACTCCGGTCAGGGCGCTATTTTCGACAGCCTCTACCGGGACGACTCGATCTCCAACCTGTCGGGCCAGCCGTTGACGGGTGCGGCGCGCACCGAGGCGATCACCGCCCTGCTGGCGACCAAGCCGGAGCTCAAGTCGACCGTTCGCTCGTACTTCTCCACCGGTGACACCTCTTTGATCATCGTCGACTACGACCTGGTCATCACCAAGGAGGACGGCTCCAAGCAGCGCATCCTCGGCAAGTGCACCGACGTGCTGGTGCGCGGTGAGGACGGCAAGTGGGTCATGGCCGTCGACCGCCCCGTCGCGGATTCCGTCGAGGACCTGTGAGCGCGGTGGCGCGGGCCACGCCCTGCCGCGGCCCGCGCCGCCCCTGCCGGAAGGACGTGTGCGATGGACCTGGCCCCTGAGTTGCGCGGGGTGTCGCCGGCCGAGATGCGCTCCACCATGGCCCTGTTCGCCACCGGTGTCGTCGTGCTGACCGTCGGTGGGGAGCACATCCACGGGATGACCGCCAACGCGTTCAGTTCCGTGTCGCTCGATCCTCCGTTGGTGTTGTGTTGTGTGGCGCGGACCGCCGTCATGCACCGGGCCATCACGGCTGCCGGGCATTTCGCGACCTCGGTGCTGGACGCGGAGCAGGAGGGGTCTGCGCGGCACTTCGCCAACCGCGGCCGGCCCGCCGGGCGCGCCCAGTTCGACGTCGTGGACTGGTTGCCCGGCCGGCACACCGGGGCGCCCGTGCTCGCCGGCTCCCTGGCCTGGGTGGAGTGCCGGTTGGAGGAGGCCCACGAGGCGGGCGACCACTCGATCTTCATCGGCCGCGTGCTCGACTCCGGACGGGGCGCGGGCACGGCCGGCCTGCTGTTCTTCGACGGCGCCTACCGGCGGGTCGACACGAGCGAAAGGCGACGATGAGCATCTCCGAGATGGACCTGCGCCCCGCGGTTCGCCGCGAGCCGGCGCCGGTCGTGCCGCGGCAGCCGCTCCCGCCGCGCACCATGCGCGCGTTGCGGGAGCGGCGGGACGAGCTGCGGTCCCGGATCACGGTGGGCAACGAGGACGCCGTTGCGCGCCAGCACCGGTTGGGCAAGCGCACGGCGCGCGAGCGGCTGGAGCTGCTGCTGGACGAGGGGTCGTTCGTCGAGCTGGACGCGTTCCGGCGGGGCGCGGGCGGCACCGGGGTGCACACCGACGGCGTGGTGGCGGGCTCGGGGACGGTGGACGGTCGCCGGGTGTTCGTCTACGCGCAGGACTTCACCATCTCCGGCGGGTCGCTGGGTGCGGCGCACGCGGCGAAGATCCACAAGGTGATGGACCTCGCGCTGGCCAACGGGGCGCCGATCGTGGCGCTCAACGACAGCGGTGGGGCGCGCATCCAGGAAGGCGTGATGGCGCTGGACGGCTACGGCGGCATCTTCCGCCGCCAGGTCGAGGCGTCCGGGATCATCCCGCAGATCAGCGTGGTGCTCGGGCCGTGCGCGGGTGGTGCGGCGTACTCGCCCGCGCTGGCGGACTTCACGTTCATGGTGCGCGACACCGCGCAGATGTACCTGACCGGGCCGGACGTGGTGGCCGCCGTCAGCGGCGAGCGGGTCACGCACGCCGAGCTGGGCGGCGCCGACGTGCACGGCAGCCGGTCGGGGGTGGCGTCGTTCGTGCACGACGACGAGGAAAGCTGTTTGGAGGACGTGCGGTACCTGTTGTCGTTGCTGCCGTCGAACAACCTGGAGCCGCCGCCGGCGGTGGAGTTCGACGAGGACGACGGGGCACGGCCGGGGTTGGCCGACCTGGTGCCGGTGGAGCCCAACCAGCCCTACGACATGCGCGCGGTCGTCGCCGAGGTGGTCGACGACGGCGAGTTCCTGGAGGTGCACGAGGGCTGGGCCGGCAACGTGCTGTGCGCGCTGGGCCGGATCGGCGGCGAGGTCGTGGGCCTGGTGGGCAACCAGCCGCTGGTGCTGGCCGGGGTGCTGGACACCGCGGCGTCGCAGAAGGCGGCGCGGTTCGTGCGGTTCTGCGACGCGTTCAACATCCCGCTGGTGACGCTGGTGGACGTGCCGGGGTTCCTGCCGGGCACCGAGCAGGAGTACGGCGGGGCGATCCGGCACGGCGCCAAGCTGCTCTACGCCTACTGCGAGGCTTCGGTGCCGCGCGTGCAGGTCATCCTGCGCAAAGCCTACGGCGGCGCGTACATCGTGATGGACTCCCGCTCCATCGGCTGCGACCTGTCGCTGGCCTGGCCGACCAACGAGATCGCGGTGATGGGCGCGGAGGCTGCGGTGAACGTGGTGCACCGCAAGGAGTTGGCCGCCGCGGCCGATCCGACCGAGCTGCGGGGCGCGTTGATCTCCCGGTACACGGCCGAGTTGATGCACCCCTACTACGCGGCCGAGCGCGGGCTCGTCGACGACGTGATCGACCCGGCGCAGACCCGTACCGCGATCATGCGCGGGTTGGCGATGCTGCGGGACAAGCGGCGTCGGACGCCTCCGCGCAAGCACGGCAACGTGCCGTTGTAGGCGCGGGGGAGTGGCGGCAGGCCCCGTCGGGTACCGAACCGGCGGGGCCGTCGCCGTGCCCGCCGTCAGTGCCGCGCCGGCCGGATCAGCGGCGCGCACCGGTGGGATCGCGCCGCGCGGTGGTGGCCATGATCCCCCTGCCCGCCGGCCCGAAGGCGAGCAGGCAGGCCAGCAGGCCGAAGCCCGCCGCGATGAGGTACACGTCGTCGAGGCCCCGGGCGGCCGCGTCGCGCACGTCCTCGCCCGGTGCCGGGTGCTGCGCGGCGGCGAGGTAGAACAGGCCGAGCACGGCGACGCCGAGCGCCTGGCCGAGCTGGCGGAACGTCGCCATCGCGCCCGACGCCATGCCGCCCCGGTCCGGGGGCGCGGACGCGAGCACCGCGGCGTTGGTGCCCGGCCCGCTGACGCCGATGCCCGCGCCGACGAGCACGAGGGCCGGTGCGAGGGCGTACCAGGACGACCCCCCGTCCACGGTGAAGCCGATCAGCGCGCACCCCGCGCCGATGAGCAGCAGGCCGCCGCCGATGGTCACCCGCGGCGGCACGGCGTGCAGGCGCTTGCCGATGAGCACGGATGCCAGGAACGACGTGAGCGCCATCGGGACCAGCGCCACGCCCGCGGGCAGCGAACCGAGCCCGAGCGCCGACTGCAACCAGAACGAGGTGTAGACCAGGCAGGCGAAGGTGACCGACGTCGCGACGACGCACAGCACGATCACGGCGAACGACGCGTTGCGGAACAGCGCCAGGTCCAGCACCGGGTGCTTCCGCCGCACCTCGACCAGCACGAAGGCGACCAGCGCGAGGACCGACACGGCGAACAGCACCGCGGACGGCCCGGACGTCCAGCCCCCGCCGCCACCGACGCGGATCAGCGCGAAGGTCAGCGTGCCGGTGAAGGCCGCGAAGGCCAGCATGCCCGGGACGTCGATCCGCGCGCCCTCGCGTCGCGGCGGGTCGCCGACCGAGAGCGCCGCCGGCACCAGGGCCACCACGCTGACCGGCAGGTTGACGAAGAAGATCGCGCGCCAGCCGAGGTACTGGGTGAGCACACCGCCCAGCAGCGGTCCCGCCGCGGCGGCGATGCCGAGCACACCGCTCCACACGCCGATCGCGGTGCCGCGGTCCCGGTCGCGGTACGAGCTGCCCAGCAGCGCGAGCGTCGTGCCGATCATCGCCGCGCCGCCGGCGCCCTGCACGCCCCGCGCGGCGATCAGCACCCCGGCGTCCGGGGCGACACCGCACGCCAACGAGGCCACCGCGAAGACCGCCAGCGAGGAGACGAACACCCGTCGCTGCCCGAACAGGTCACCGAGCGAGCCCGCGCCGAGCGTCATGACGGCGAGGGCGAGCGTGTAGACGTTCAGGACCCACTGCACGTGGGCGACCGTCGCACCGAGGTCCCCGGCCATGACCGGCAGCGCGACCGTGACCACGGTGGTGTCCACGATCAGCATGAACGACCCCAGGCACACGGCCACCAGGGGCCACCACTTGCGCATAACGCGTCCTTTCCTCCTGTGCACGCCGCGAACGTGGCACCGACGCGTGCACGACTCCAGCCGATGTGCCTCCTGTGCAAACATCCGTCGTCGCCTAGGGTTCACAGGTGGAAACCGTCACCCTGGACGATCTCGACCGCGGCTTGGCCCATGCGCTGCAGCTCGACGGCCGGGCGCCGTTCAGCAAGATCGCCGGTGTGCTCGGCGTCTCCGAGAACACCGTCGCCCGGCGCTACCGCCGGCTGCGCGCGGCCGGTGTGCTCCGGGTGGTCGGCGCGCTCGTCGGGGCCAGGCTGGGCAACGTCGTGTGGACCATCCGGCTGCGCTGCACCCCCGACGCCGCGGGGTCCATCGCGATGTCGCTGGCCCGTCGGCCCGACACCTTCTGGGTGCACCTGCTCTCCGGTGGCACCGAGATCTCCTGCGTGACGCAAACGCGCCTGCCGGAGGAGCGCGACGCGCTGCTGCTGCAGAAGCTGGCCCGTTCCGGCCGGGTGAGCTCGGTGACGGCGCACTGCGTGCTCAAGGGGTTCGCGGGACCGGGTGGCTGGGCGGGCCTGTCGTGCCTGTCGCCGCGGCAGGTCGAGGCGATGCGGGACGGCACGCCGATCGTCGCGGACGAACCGGTCGAGCTGTCCGAGGGCGACCACGTCCTGCTGGGCGCGCTGTCGGTGGACGGCCGGACGGGGCTCGCCGACCTCGCCGTCGCCACCGGCTGGTCGGAGTCCACGGTCAGCAGGCGGATGGACCGGTTGCGGCGCACCGGCGTGCTGTCCTACCAGGTCGACCTGCCCGCCGACGTCCTCGGCTACCACGCCGAGGCGCGCCTGTGGATGTCCGTGCGCCCGTCGGCCCTCGTCGCCACCGCGGAGACCCTGGCCGGCCACCCCGAGGTCTCCTTCACCGCCGTGACGACCGGGCCGACCAACCTGGTGGCGACGGTGATCTGCCGCGACTCGCTCGACCTCTACCGCTACCTGACCGAACGCGTCGCCACCCTCGACGGCATCACCCACGTCGAGACCGCGCCGGTCGTGCGCACGGTCAAGCGCAACGGGGCCGTCCAGCCGCTGTGAGCGGAGGAACTGCTCGGTGACGACCGCCCGTTCCTCAGCACGGGTCGATGCGGTACACCGGGGCCCAGCCCACGCCGGTGCGCTGCACCGCGTACGCCGCGGGCATCAGCCAGGTGTCCTTGTTCAGGAACTCCAGCAGCGGGCGGGTGCCGCGGGTCTGGTTGTTCTCCCACGAGCCCGTCGTGGACCAGGGGATGACCTTCCAGACGTTGCAGGTGTACATGCCGACGTGGTCACCGCCGAAGTACTCGTACTGGTAGGCGCAGAACCACTTGTAGTTCGCCCCGCCCTCGCACTCCGGGATGGGGGCCGACGCCACCAGGGCGCGTGGGCGGGACTCGCCCGGCACGGTGACGTTGAGCACCGCCCCCGGCCACTCGATCCGGTTCGGGGCGACCTGGTGGGCCTCGTCGCCCAGCTTCGCCAGGTAACCGTCGACCTTGTCCTGCAGCGCCCGCGCCCGGTCGGCGGGCAGGCCGGCGGCTTGCGCCTGCGCCACGAAGTCCCCCTCCGCCGCGACGGCGGGCGCGGGCGCCATCGCGGACACCAACGCCGAGCCGAGCAGTGCCGCCACCGCGGCCCCCACGAGTTTCGATCGCACTGCGCTTCCCCCTTCGATCGCCTGCTTGGGTGAACCAACCGTGCGCGGCCGATTGTGTGAACTGTTTGCGTTTTCTCCCAATCGCTGGTCAGGGCGGGTGTGCACTCCTGCGGTGCATCGTCTTACCCGGGGGGCGGGATGATCGAGTTTCACCTGTTGGGTGGAATGGCGGTGACCGTTGACGGGGCCGTGATCGACGTCGGCCCGGCCCGGCAGCGGTGCGTGCTGGCCGCGTTGGCGGTCGACGCCGGGCGCGTGGTGTCGGTCGACCGGCTGATCGGGCGGGTCTGGGCGCAGGACGCTCCGCCGCACGCCCGGGCCACGCTGATGAGCTACCTGTCCCGGCTGCGCGGGGTCCTGGGCGACGCGGTCGTGGTGCGGCGCACCGGCGGGTACGCGCTCCAGGTCGACCGGTCGGTGGTCGACCTGCACCGGTTCCACGACCTGTGCGCGCGGGCCCGGGCCGCCGACGACCGGCAGGCGGTGGCGCTGTGGCGGCAGGCGCTGGGGTTGTGGCGTGGGGAGGCGCTGACCGGGGTGGACGGGGAGTGGGCGGCGGGTGAGCGCGACCGGCTGGACCAGGAGCGCTGGGAGGCCGAGTGCGACCTGGCCGACGCGCTGCTGCGGCTGGGCCACGGTGAGGACCTGGTCGCCGACCTGACCGCGCGGGCCGGGCGGCGGCCGTTGGACGAGCGGGTGGCGGGGCAGTACGTGCTGGCCCTGCACCGCGCCGGGCGCACCGCCGACGCGTTGGCGCACTACCGGCGGGTGCGGCAGCGGCTGGTGGAGGAGTTGGGCGCCGAGCCCGGTGCGGCGTTGCGGGAGTTGCACCGACGCGTGCTCGACGCCGATCCCGCCCTGGGCGCCTCGGCCGCGACCGCGGTGGTGCCGCGGCAGCTCCCAGCGCCGCCGGGGCCGTTCACCGGTCGCGTCGCCGAGCTGGCCCGGCTGGACGAGGCGCGGACCGCCGGGACGGTGCTGATCTCGGCGATCGGCGGTGCGGGCGGGATCGGCAAGACCTGGCTCGCGCTGGCCTGGGCCCACCGCCACGCCGACGAGTTCCCCGACGGGCAGCTGTTCGTGGACCTGCGCGGGTTCAGCCCCGACGGCCGGCCGGTGCCGCCGGAGGCCGCGCTGTCCGGGTTCCTCACCGCCCTCGGCACCGCGCCCGACCGGGTGCCCGCCGCCCTGGAGGACCGGTCCGCGCTGTTCCGCAGCCTGGTCGCGGACCGGCGGGTGCTGGTGGTGCTGGACAACGCGGCCACCGCCGACCAGGTGGTCCCGCTGCTGCCGGGCAACCCCGCCTGCGCCGCGCTGGTCACCGGCCGCACCAGGCTCGCGTCGCTGATCGACCGGCACGGCGCCCGGCACCTGAACCTCGACGTCCTGTCCCCCGACGAGGCCCGCGCCCTGCTGGCCGCGCGCCTGGGCGACCGGCGCGTGGCCGCCGAACCCGACGCCGCCGACGAGCTGATCGCGCTGTGCGGGCGCTACCCGCTGGCGCTGTCGATCACGGCCCGCCAGGCGCACACCCGCCCGGCCGTGCCGCTGGCCGAACTCGCCGCCGAACTGCGCGACCTCGGCCTGGAGGCCCTCGACCACGACACCGGGCTGCCCGCCGTGCTGTCCTGGTCCCTGCGCGACCTGACCGGCGAGCAGCGGACCGCGTTCGCCCTGCTGGGCATCGCACCCGGCCCCGACATCGGCCTGCCCGCCGCCACCGCCCTCACCGGCCGGTCGCCGACGTGGACGCGCGCGGTGCTGCGCGTCCTGGAGGACGTCTCGCTGGTCGAGCGGCGACCGGGCAACCGCTACGCGATGCACGACCTGGTCCGCGCCTACGCCGCCACCCTCGCCCCGCCCGAACCGCAGCGGCGGGCGGCACTGGAGCGGGTGGTCGACTTCTACCTGCACACCGCCCTCGCCGCCGACCGCCTCCTCGACCCCCACGCCTCGCCGATCCGCCCGGACCCGCCCGCGCCCGGCGTCCACCCCCACCCGCTGCCCGACCAGGCCGCCGCGCTGGCGTGGCTGGACGCCGAGCACGCGCACCTGCTCGCCGCCCAGCACACCGCCGCCGCAGGCCACCGGCACCGGGTCGTCTGGCAGCTGGCCCGCGCCCTGATCGACTTCCACCAGCGGACCGGGCGCTTCCACGACGAGCTGGTGGTGTGGCGGGCCGCCCTGGACGCCGCCGAGCACCTGCCCGACCCCGCCACCCGCATCCGCGCCCACCGCAACCTCGGCAGCGCCCACGCCAGGCTCGGGCGGCACGAGGAGGCCACCACGCACCTGCACCGGTCACTGGACCTGGCCGAACGGCACCACGCCACCACCGACCAGGCCGCCACCCACTACGACCTCGCGCTGGCGTGGGGTGCGCGGGGCGACGACCGCAGGGCCCTGGACCACGCCCGGCGCGCGGTCGAGCTCTACCGGCAGGTCGACCGGCCGGTGTGGGAGGCCGTCGCGCTCAACGCGACGGGCTGGTACGCCGCCCGCCTGGGCGACCACGACACCGCCCGCGAGCACTGCCGGGCCGCCCTCGCCCTGAACCGGGAGCACCACCACCCCGACGGCGAGGCCGACACCCTCGACAGCCTGGGCTGGATCGACCACCGGACCGGCCGGCACCGCGAGGCCGTCGGCCACTACCACCGGGCGCTCGACCTCTACCGCACCCTCGGCAACACCTACATGGCGGCCAACACCCTCGACGGCCTCGGCCACCCGCACCTCGCCCTCGGCGAGCACGACCTGGCCCGCGAGGCGTGGCGGGAGGCGCTGGCGCTGTACCGGGAGCAGGGCCGCGACGACGATGCGGAGCGGGTCCGGCGGCAACTCGACGACCTCGACCGGCGGCCTGCGACGGACCCGGGTGGCCGGGGAGCCCGCCCGCGCGCGTAGCCGCGCCCCGAGGGCTGACGGGGGTTCGGACCGTGCGGAACACCGGTCGGAGCGGAACCCGGTGGCGGCGGCGTGCTCAGGCCGGGCTGCCCGTCCGGCCGCGCAGCGCCTCGGCCAGGCGGGCCGTGTCCTCCAGGACGTAGTCGTCGACCATCCTGCCCCACTTCAGGGTGACCCACTGCACGCCCTCGTTGCGGTACTCGCCGCCGTCGGCGAGGGTGCCCGCCATCGTCAGCCTCGTCACGACGGTGGTGCGCCAGGGCCACCCGCGCACCACGACGTCGACGAGCGTGATGCGCAGCCCGGGCAGGACTTCCTGCATCCCGCGGAACCACTGCTCCAGCCGGTCGCGACCGGTGAACTCGGCCCCGAGCGGGGGCTCCCCGACGAACTTGAACCTGACGTCGGGAGCGGCGAGCCGGACGGCGGCCAGGTGGTCCCCGGCCCCGACCCGCTCCCACAACCTGCGCACCTTGGCGCGGACGACGGCGTGGTACACGATGCACCTCCAGTGACTTGCGAATCGCAAGTGACCTTAGAGCTGCCGACTTGCTCTTTGCAATCGACTAGGATCCGCGGCATGCCCAGAGACCGCTTCAGCGCCATGGCGTGCTCCGTGGCCCGCACCGCGAACATCGTCGGCGACCCGTGGACCCTGCTCGTGCTGCGCGACCTGTTCCTGGGCCTGACCCGCTTCGACCAGTTCACCGCGGACCTGGGCATCGCGACCAACACCCTGGCCGACCGCCTCGCCACGCTGGTGGACGCCGGTCTGGTCGAGCGCCGGAAGTACCAGGAGCACCCCGTTCGCCACGAGTACCACCTGACCGGGGCGGGCAAGGACCTCTACGGCGTCGTCGTCAGCCTCCTGGCCTGGGGCGACCGGCACCTGGCCCCGGACGGCGCACCGCTGCGCCTGCGGCACACCACCTGCGACCACGTGGCGACCCCGGTGGTGGCCTGTTCCCACTGCGGCGGGGAACTGCACGCCGACGACGTGCTCCCGCTGCCGGGGCCGGGTGGCCGGGCGGCCCCGGGGACCCGGTTGGTCGCGGAACTGCTCGCGGGGCCCCGTCCGGACCGACCGGTGCGCCGGCCGGGGTGACCGGTGCCGGGGTCAGGGGCGCAGCAGGTGGACGAGGAGCCTGCGGCGCTCGGCCCGGTTGTCCGGTCGCGGGTCGAACACCGCGTCGAGCAGCGGCAGCACCTGGTCGCGGGCCTCGCGGGTGCGCATGATCCGCTGCCACAGCAGCAGGTTCAGGTTGTAGCGCCACCGGGGGGTGGTGGCCAGCCGCAGGACGTTGACGACGTTGCTGCGCGCCTTGGCCGGCAGCGCGTCCACGTCCCCGGGCCCGGTGAGCAGCGACTCGGGCAGCACGTCGAGGCCGTGGGCGGTCATGGAGGCGAAGTCGGTCGGCCAGGCCGCCGCCCACAGGTAGTCGACCATCCGGCACCAGCCGCGCAGGAAGGTGATCTCCAGGTCGGGCCAGGGGGCGGTGTCGACGTCGGCGAGCACGCCGGCCACCACGTCCAGGCACGTCTTGTGCGCCTTCCACAGGGCCAGGCGCGCCGGTTCCGGGTCCGCCGACCCGTTCCCGGCCACCAGGGTGAAGTAGTCGCGCCAGTCGGCCACCGCGCCGACCAGCTCGTCCGGCACGACCCCGCCCGTCACGTACCGGAACCGGGACGGGCCCGGCGGGTCGGCGACCGGCAGGGCCGGCACCACCCCGGCGGCCGCGGCACCCAGCCACGGGATGGCGCTGAGCGCGTAGTTGCCGTAGCCCCACGGCGCGTCCGGGTCGATCCGCCCGTCCCGCGGGGCGCCGGCGCCGAGCCGGCCGCTGCGCAGCTGCCACTGGTGCTGGAACATCAGGCCCCACAGGGGGTTGCGCCGGTTGTCGGCGCCGAACCCGTCCGCCGGGTTGGTGTTGCGGATCATCAGCCGGTAGGCGGCCATCCGCTGCTCGAAGCGGAACGGGTCGAACGCACCCTCCAGCTCCGGCGCCGTCGCCCAGACCGGGTACAGGTCCAGCTCCGCCAGCTCCTCGGGGTGGGCCATGGGCGGGATTCTTCGCAGCACCCCGGCGGGTGTCCACCGGCAACCGGTCGCACAGTCGTGAGATCACCCTCCGGGGCTCCGCTTTTTCTCCGTTCGGTTTCCGCTTTGTGCGGTCCGCCCACGGAACGTGGCGGTTGGGCGTGGCGTTTCACCTGGTCGTGTTCTGGTGCGCCGGGCGCGCGGGGAGTGGAGTGGGGGTTCCCACGAGCGAAGGGTGGCCCCGGTGATCGACGCAGCCGCTTTCGAGGCCCTGAAGTTCCAGGGCGACCCCCTCGCCGACGCCGTGGTCGCCGACCTGGTCGCGACGAACCGGGTGGACCTGGTCAACGAGGTGCTGGAGCACTTCCGCGCCAACGACCAACCGATCCCCGAGCAGCTGCCCGGGCCGGTGCGGGAGTTCCTGGTCGCCACCGACGCCCCGCCGGCGTGGGTGGAGCCCGACCGGATCGCGCGGGCCTACGACTTCTTCGTCGACGACGGGATGCACGTCGCCTCGGTGCTCACCTTCGGCGCGATGATCAACTGCTACGCGCACGCGCGAGGGGCCCGGGCGCTCACCCTGACCCACGGCCTGGACCAGCCCCAGAGGCGGCTGTCGGAGACCTCCCAGTTCGTCATGAACATGATGGGCCGCGACGCTTTCGGCTCCGGCGGGTCGTTCGTGCCCACCATCCAGAAGACGCGCCTCATCCACGCCGCCGTGCGCCACTTCCTCATCGCGTCCGGCCGCTGGGACGTCGAGGCCGACGGCGTGCCCGTGTGCCGGCAGGACATGGTCGGTGCCCTGCTGATCTTCTCCGTGCAGGTGGTCGAGGGCATGCGCCGCATCGGCATCTCCGTCACCGAGCAGGAGGCGCAGGACTACTACTACGTGTGGCGGGCCGCGGGCGCCATGCTCGGCATCCCCGCCGAGGCCGTGCCCGAGTCGATCGAGGACGCGCGCGAGCTGAGCGCCACGGTGGTCGAAGCCGCCTACGGGCCGTCGCCGGAGGGCGTGGTGCTCACCCGCCACCTGCTCGACCTCTACGAGGGGCTGTTCCCCGGCAAGCTCTTCGACGGCATCGTCGCCGCCATGGTCCGGCAGGTCGTCAACCCCGAGGTCGCCGACTGGATGCAGGTCCCGGACTCCCGCGGCTGGGGCCGCGCGGTGGGGGTGGGCACCCGCCTGGTCCGCCTGCTGGAGCGTTCCGAGGACAGCAGCGCCCTGGCCACCACGATCCTCGACCGCGCCGGCGCGCTGCTGCTCGGTGGCAGCGTCCGCAACCTGACCAACGGCCAGTCCACCACCCTGTCCATTCCCACCGACCTGCGCGAGCGGTGGGAGGCCGCAGGGCGGTCGCCCCTGCCACCGGAGGTGGGGGCGGCCGCCGAACCGCGGTGACCGGCCGCCTCCGAGCGGGGGCACGGGCGGCAGGGCCGCGACGACGCGGGGCGGGTCCGGCGGCAGCCGGGTGAACCCGACCGCGCCGGGGTGCGGGCGCGGGCGGCGCCATTCCGGTGGTGCGGCGACCGGGGCAGCGGGCCGCGCCGGTGGTCGGCCAGAGCGCCACCGCCATCGGCTCGACCGTGGTGCAGGCGGGCGGCGACGTCATCACCGGCGACGTGTTCGTGGGCCGGTTCGCCCGGCTGCGCGACGTGTGGCTGGACCCGCGGCCGGTGTTCGACGAGGTCGGCACCGAGCACTTCGTCGGCCGGGACTGGCTGGTCGCCGGGGTCGACCGGTTCCTCCGCCACCACGACCGCGGTTACGTGCTGGTGGAGGCCGCCGCCGGGCTGGGGAAATCGGCGTTCACGGCGTGGCCGGCCCGGGCGCGCGACTGGCCGTGCCACTTCACCCGCAGGCGGCGGGGGCGGGTCGCGGCGACCGCGCTGCGCAACCTCGCCGTCCAGCTGATCGCCCGCTTCGACCTCGACGAGCGCTTCGCGCCCGGCGGGCTGCTGCCGGAGACCGCGGGCGAACCCGGTTGGTTCGAGCAGGTCCTGGTCGAGGCCGCGGAGGTGGCCCGGGCCGCGGGGGAGCCGCTGGTCGTCGTGGTGGACGGGCTCGACGCACGTCGCCGGTGACCTGCCGCTCGGGCTGCCGTCCACGCTGCCGCGCGGCGCGTTCTTCGTGGTGACCTGCCGCACCGGCACCGACCTGCCCGCGCTGCGCCGGCCGTGGCAGGCGTTGTCGATCGGGGCGGGGGACCGGAGCAACACCGCCGACCTGCGCCGGTTCCTCACCGCCGCGGCGGGCGCCGAGCCGCTGGCGTCGCTGCTGGCGCGGCACCGCGTGCCGGTCAGGGCGCTGGTCCGCGACCTGGTCGAGCGCTGCGGCGGGGTGTGGGTGTACTCGCGGTACGTGCTCGACGAGATCCGGTACGGCGCGCGCAGCCCCGCCGAGCTCGACCTGCTGCCAGGGGACTTGGCGCACTACTACTTCGAGTGCCTGTCGGCGTCCCGGGACGAGGCCGCGTGGTCGCGGGTGCGCCTGCCGGTGCTCGGCACGCCGGCTGCGGCCGCCGAACCGCTGACCGTCGACGGCCTGGCCCGGCTCGCCGGGGTGACCGACCGCGCCGCAGTGAGCGAGCTGTGCGCGGGGCGGCTGCGACCGTTCCTCACCGACGACGGCGGCTGTTACGGGATCTACCACACCAGCCTGCGGGAGTTCCTGGCCGGAATGCTGCGTGGGCACGTGGTCGACGGGGTCCGGTCCCGGGTCGGGGAGCTGGCGGCGGCCACCCGCGAGGCCCACGACCGCATCGCCGACCACTACCTGGACCTGTTCGGCGGGCTCGGCACCGGGCTCGCCCGCCTGGGCGACGACCCGGCGGTGGCGGGCGCGGACGGCGGCTACGCGCTGCGGCACCTGACCCACCACCTCGCCGCGGCGGGCCGTGTCGGGGAGGTGCACCGCGTGCTCGCCTGTGAGCGGGCCACCGGTCCGGGCACGTCCCGCAACCTCTGGTTCGACGCACACAACAGCCGTGGCACGGTGGACGACTACCTGGCCGACGTGGCCCGCGCCCGGCGGCACGCCGAAGCCGACACCGACGGCCGGGTGGTGGCGGGGCGTCCGGCGCCGGGTATCGCGCTGGAGATCCGCTACGCCCTGATCACCGCGGGCGTTACCACGCTGACCGCGAACGTCCCGGTCCCGCTGCTGCTGCGGCTGGTCACCTCCGGCGTCTGGCCGCACACCCGCGCCCTGGCCCACGCCCGTCACCTGCACGTGCCCGGTGACCGCGCGCGGGCGCTGACCGGGCTGCTCGACCACCTGCCCGAACCGGACCGGACCACTGCGCTCGCCGACGCCCTCGCCGCGGTGCGCGCGATCACCGACGGGGTCCAGCGGGCCGAGCAGGTCGGCGCGCTCGCACCGCACCTGCCCGACCACCTGCTCGCCCAGGCGTTCGCCACGGCCACCGCCATCGGTGACGAGCAGGCCCGGGCCGACGCGGTCGTGCGGCTCCTGCATTACCTCCCGGACTCGTTCGTGCCCGATGTGCTCGCTATCGCCCGTGCGACGGACGACCGGTTCGGTCGCGCCAAGATCCTCAGCTGGCTCGCACTGTGCTTGCCCGACGGACTCCTCGACGAGGCGCTGGCACTCGCCCGTCAGATTTCCGGCACACCCAATCGGGTCTGGGCCCTGTGCAAGCTGGCGCAACACGACGCCTCTGGCGATGCGGTGACCCGTGAAGCGGTGGAGACGGCGTTGGCCACCGAGGATCCATGGGAGCGGATCCGGGCGCTGCTGACGATCATGAGTGAACTCGGTGATGGGCACGCCTCCCTGTTGGCCCCCACCCTGGCGGCGGCCACGGGACTTGAGAGCGTGCCGGGGAAAGTGATCGCTTTGTGCGCGATCGCCGAGTACCTGCCGGAAGCCGAACAAGACGATGTGATCACGGAAGCGATCGCGGGAGCCGCCACCCTCGACGATGAGGAACAACTCGCAGACCTCCTGGTCAGGTTGACGACGGACTGCCTGCAAGGCCGGAGATCCGACGAACTCTTGGCGTTGGCGCGGCTGGTGCGCGACCCGGGCCTGCGGGCACGGGTGTTGCGGCACCTCGCCGCCCACCTCCTCGCCGCCGAGCGCGAACAGGTGCTGTCGGAAGCATTGGCGAACGCGGCCGAGATCGACGAGGGGGAGCGAGCGCACGTAATCCGCCTGCTGGCGCCGCTGCTCGCGGAAGCGCAGCTGACCCGTGCCGTCGCCGAGGCGAAGCGGATGAGCGATGGGTTCTACCGGTCCCACGCCCTGGGCGCACTGGCACCGCACCTGCCCGAACACCTCGTGGGCGAGGCGCTGTCGGTTGGACGAGTCGAGCACCGTCGCCGACACGATCGACGACGTGAACATGCGGGTGTGGGCGCTCGGACGACTGGCCACCCGATTCCCGCAGCCAGTGCGGGACGAGATCCTTCACGACGCGCTGGACGTGGCGCGGACCTCGCCAGCCGTGTCGTATCGGGTTGCGCTCCTGGTCTCGCTCGCCGCCGAGATGCGACCGCCAGGGTCCTCCGAGGTACTCGCGGAGGCCATCGGCCTGGCGAGGACCCTCGGCAAGAACGACAGTTTGCTGGGACAGGTGGCGGGCAGGCTCGTCAGGTACGTTCCGGAACGGATGCTGACCACGCTGCTGGGCGCTATCAGCGCCGCGCTGGGCGCCAATGACAGTGGGCGAGGAGCCGAGGACCCCGCAGCACGCCGAGCTGGCCCGGTACGTGCCGCGCGTCCCCGAACGGCTGATCGGCGAGGCGCTGAACGCCACCAGGGCACTGCCCGGCGAATGCGACATCACGCCGGTGTGGGGCGCGGTCGCCCTGCACCTGACCGGCCCGCTGCGGGAACGGGTGCTCGCCGAGGTGGTCGGCGTGGCCCGGGGCGGCACCCGGGCGCGGTGGAACCTGCTGCGCCAGGCCGGCGCGCTGTGGGGCGACGCGCTGGGCAAGCAGGAGCTGGACATCGTCCACCGGATGCTGGCCGGGCTGGACTTCGGCGGCTGCCAGCGGGTGCTGGCCGACGTCCCCGCCGCGGTCTACGACCTCGGTGGCGCCGATACCGCGGAACGGGTCCTCGACGCCGTCGACGCGGTCCGGCGCTGGTGGACCTCACCCGACCGGGACTCCCCGGCCGGGTGAGCGGCCCGGCGGGCCGCTCACCCGGCGTGGTCACAGGGACAGGTCGAACTCGTTCTCCTCGTAGCCGGCGTAGCGGGGCTTCGGGTCGCCGGGCGGGGTCTCGACCTGCGCCTGGGCCTTGAAGTAGCGCACGCGTTGGCCGCCGTCCAGTTTGTCCAGGCGGCGCGCCTCGATCAGTTCCTCCACCGCCTTGCGCTCGGCGACGGCCTCGTCCTGCAGGCGTTGCCGGTCGGTCGTGCCGTACTTCTTCATCAGCTCGGCGTCGGAGGCGGTGCGGGCCAGTTCCTCCCGTTCGTTGGCCTTGTTCAGCAGCTTGTCCAGGGTGCGGTCCAGGTACCCGGGGTGGCCCTGCATGTAGCCGTCGGCGCGGATCAGCTCGGCGCTGGGGCCCTTCGCCTCGTAGATGCGGTGCTCGACCGTGCCGTCCGGGTGCTCGCTGCGGTAGACGCCGTCGAGGTGGCCCGCGCCCCGGTCCGGCATGGCGTCGACCCGGTCGAACGGCGGCAGGTCCGCGTCGGCGCGCTCGGCGTTGAGGTCGCGGACCCGGTGTTCCATCGCGAAACCGCCGATGGACTCGCCCACGTCGCCGCGCAGCTGGCCGACGCCGGCGCGGTCCGGCCGCCACTCGTCCAGGTCGGTCGACCGGGGCGGGGGCGGCTGCGACGGGTCGACTTGGCGGGCGGCGTCGAGCCTGGCCTCGGCGTCGCGGACCGCACGGTCGGCGTCCGCCTGCCGCTGCTCGGGCGTCTGCGGGGTGTCGCGGGCCGCCCTGGTCTCGGCGTCCCGCGCCGCGACCAGGTCCGCCTCGGCGCGCCGGACCGCGGCCTCGGCCTCGGGTTTGTCGGCCGGGGAGGCGTTGGCCTCGTGCTCGCGGGCTGCCTTCAGCCTGTCGCGGGCCTCCTCGACGGACCGTTCGGCCCGCGCGGCTTCCGCGTTGGGGTCGTCCGCGGCCCTGCGGGCGTGCTCCAGCTCGGCCTCGGCCTGCCTGACGTTGAACTCGGCTTCCCGCTGCCTGGCCAGCGCGGCGTCGGCGTCGGTCTTCCTGGCGGCCTCGGCTTTTTCGGCGGCGTCCTGCCTGGCGCGGTCGAGGTCGGCCTGGGCCTGGGTCGTGTCCTTCCCGTCGGCGCGGGCCCGGTCCAGGTCGGCCTCGGCGTCGCGGACCCTGCTGTCGGCCAGGTCGCGGCGCGCGTTGGCCAGGTCGGCCTCGGCCTGCCGGACGTGCGCTTCGGCCACGTACTTGCGCGACAGCGCGCCCTCCTCGGCGTGCCGCCGGATCTCCTCCGGGCTCGCGCCGGCGAAGCGCTCGTCGACCTCGGCCTGCGCCCGCCGGGACGACTCGATGCCCTGCTGGGACTCCAGGGCCTTGGCCAGCCTCGCCTCGGCCTCCCGGACGGGTGCCTCCGCGACCACCTTGTCGCGCGCCTGCTGCGCCTTG
Organism: Saccharothrix syringae; assembly: GCF_009498035.1. NCBI lineage: Bacteria > Bacillati > Actinomycetota > Actinomycetes > Pseudonocardiales > Pseudonocardiaceae > Saccharothrix > Saccharothrix syringae. Next base: position 6,016,012 of record NZ_CP034550.1, on the reverse strand, counting down.
GCCAGCTCCTCCTCCGCCTTGCTGATGCGGGCCGGTTCACCGCTGGCGTTGGCTTCGTCGAGCTTCTTCTGCGCGGCGTCGACCTTGTCGTTGGCGCGTTCGACGGCGAACGGCGCGTCGATCTCGTTGTAGCCGGCCTGGGCGCCCGGCCGCATGTGGGCCAGCCGGTCGGCCTCCCACTGCTCCTCCGGCGAGAGGGTGTCGCGGGAGCCGTGGACCGTGGAGCCTTCGAGGGGCTGCGAGTCGAACGTCTCGCGGTCGTCCTTGAACTTCAGCTCGATCTTCTCGAAGTCCTCCTGGGTGAGGCTGTCCAGGTCCCCCTTGCCGTCCGGGCGCTTCGGGGGCTCCCAGTCCGCGGGCGAGACGTCGACCGGGTCCGGTGCCCTGCCGTCCAGGTCGGTGCCGCTGTGAGGGTTGACGTAGAGCTCCCACCGGTTGTTGGTGTACCGGACCAGGTAGTGCTTCTTGACGTGGTCCAGGTCCGCGAGCTTGTCGTTCGGCGACTTGCCGGTGACCGGGCCCGGCCGGTCGCGCCAGTCCGACCCGCCGTCCTGCTGACCGCGGTCGCGGGCACCGTCGGGGGTGGTGTGGTCGGTTTTGTGGTTGTCGGGGGTGTTGGGGGCGTAGCCGTCGTTGGTTGTTGTGGTGGTGGTGCCGTCGGGGTGGTGGGTGTGCCATTCGCCGTTGGGTGGGATGCGGGGGTGGCGGGTGCCGTCGGGGGCGAGTTCGGCGTCGCTGGTGTAGACGCGGCCGTGGGTGTCGGTCCAGGCGGGTTTGGTGGGGGCGAGGACGTCGGCGCCGGTGTGGCGGGAGAGGCGGTGGGCGAAGTCGTTGGTGGCGGCGTCGCAGCCGATGAGGCGGAGGGGGGTGTGGCCGTTCCAGCCGTGGCGGCGCAGGAGGTCGCCGTATTGCTCGGGGGTGTAGGTGTGGTTGCCGATGCGGGCGTGGCCGTCGGGGGTGATGTGGACGTCGGCGGTGAAGTAGCGGGGGTCGTGGGGGACGCGGTGGGGGAGGTCGCCCATGGTGGGGTCGCCGCGGTGGTGGGAGATGCCGGCGGGGGTGGTTTCGCCGTGGCGGGCGTGGGCCTCGTCGATGCTCGGCTGGTCGGGGTGGGGCTGGTCGGGGTGCGGGGTGTGGTCCAGGTTGCTGTCGGGGTCGCGGTGTGGCGGCGTCCAGGCTTCCGGGTCGCGGCGAGGGGCGGGGATGTTGTCGGGCTCGCGGCGCGGTGGGGTCCACGCGTCCGGCTGGCGGCGTGGTGGCACGGCGTCCGGGGTGTGCCTCGGGGCGGGTGGCTGGTGCGGTGTGGCGGGCCTGGTCGGCTGCTGGGGGCCGCGTTGCGGCGGTGGGCCGTAGTTGGGCTGGCCTGGGCGGGGGTGCGGAGGTTGCTGGGTGGGGCCGGGGCGGTTCGGGGTGTGCTGGCCGGGACCGTGCTGGCCGGGACCGGTTGGCGACGGGCCGGCGTGCGGCTGGGTGCTGTGCGGCGGGGTGGCGTGGGACGGGCCAGCGTGGGACGGGTTGGTGTGTGACGGGGTGTGGCCCGAAGGGCGAGGGCCGTCGGGGGTGCGGGCGGGCGGGACGCTGGAGCCCAGGTCGCCCCTGCTGCCCGGAGTTCCGGTCCAGCCGCCGCTGCTGGGGCGCGGGCTCGGACCGCCGCCACTGGGCGAGCCGCCGTGCGTGCCGGGGCTGCTGGGCATGCCGCCGGGGGTGGGCTGACCGGTGGGGGAGGTGTGGTGGGGGCTGGGGGACGTGGGGGTGTGCGGTTGGTCCGCCCGGGGTGGTGCGGCGGCGGTGGAGGCCGAGGTGTGATCGGGGCGGGTCGGGCTCGGGGCGTTTCCGCTCGGGCTGGTGTGGCCGGGGGCGCCGGACGGAGTGCTGTAGCTGGGTGAGTTGTGGCTGGGGGTGCTGTGGCTGGGGGTGCTGTGGCTCGGCGAGTTATGGCTGGGAGCGCTGTGACCAGGAGCGTTGTGACCCGGGGTCCTGCCGGAGGGCGAGGTGCCCGGCTGCGGGCTGTTCGGCGCCGTGCCGCCGTCGCGGCCGGTGCCGCGCGGGGGGTAGCTGCTGGAGGTGGTGTGCGGTGCCTCGGGGGCGGAAGGGCTGGTGCCGGGGCGCGGGTTCCCGGTCGGCAGGTCCGGGTCCCGGCCGGGGCGCGGGGTGTCGACGGTTGGGGCGGTGCTGGACGTCGTGGTGGTGCCGCTGGGCCGGTTTGACGGTGTGTCGGTGCCCCGGTCGCCGGTGCCGCCATCGCGGCCGGTGCCGGTGTCAGGGCTGCCGGGGCGGTCGCCGCCGGAGGTGTTCCCGTCGGGGGAGTTGCCGTCAGGGCTGCTGCCCGGCGAGCCGTCAAGGCCCCTGTTGCCGCGTTGCAGGAACCCGCCGTGCTTGATGCTGCTGGGCGAGAGCACGTCCAGGCCGGTGGCCTTGCCGGCCAGCTTGCCGACCACCTTCATGATCTTCTCGAAGACCTCGACCAAACGCTTGAGCAGCGGCGAGACCTTCTTGATCGTGTCCAACAGATCCTGGACGATCTTCGCGATCTTCGCGGCCCACTTCGAGATCGCGGTCACCGCCTGCGCCACGATCACCGGCGTGCCGAACCCCAGGCTGAACACCGCCTCCAACACCCAGGCGATCAGCTTGCCCACCAGATCGGCGATCAGGTCGCGCACCACCTCGCGCACGAACCCCACCACCATGCCCATCATCCCGACCACGGTGCCCACGGTCCCCGCCGCCGACGCCGCACCGGACAACGCATCCGAGTGCTGCTTGGAGTTGGCCAGGTATGCCTCGGCCGCCGGACCGGTCCAGCCCTGCGTGCCGGACTTCACCGCCTCCGCGTACTCCTGGGCGACCTTCCCCAGCTCCTCGGAGACCTTGCCCCACGTCGTGGAGTACGACTCGATCACCGGTGGGTCGCCCGCCAGCTTGTCGAGCATGTCCTTGAGCGGCTGCACGTGCTCCATCAGGAACGCCGCCGCCGAGGACAGCAGCGTCCCGAACGGGTCGATGGCCATCGCCGCGGCGTCCGCCGCCAGGCCGACCATGCCCAGGCCGGCCTGGATCCAGTTGCCGTCCTTGATGCCGTTGTAGGTGTCCATCGCGGACTCGGCGATGGAGATGCCCGTCGCCCAGCCGTTGTCACCTGTACCGGCGTTGAAGAATCCACCCGGCTCGGCATCGGGCTTGACGACCAGGTCGTTGGAACCGGTCACAGCAGCTCACCCCCCGTGAGTTCGTACCGCGTGCCCGCCGCGACGCATTCCCGGCGAACGGGCACCCGTCCCGGGTTGACGCAGCGGCCGGGCCGATAGTTCCGCAAGGGGGTCATCTTGCGCAAAGGTCGGCGAAGCCCGCGGAAATGACCGCGGTCCACCGACCGGGAGAGAGGGCAGTGGACCGCCCGGGCAGCCTGGACCACTGCTTACTTGGTCTCGGCCTCGCGGTTCGGCAAGAAGGTGCGTGACGACTGGCCGAAGCCGGGCGAGGACGAGGCGGCGGCTACTGCTCGCTGCGGTCGAGCGGACCGACTTCCAGTGGCGGAAGAAGTCGGACCGGTGAGTGACGTCCGGGCGCGATCACGGCATGCTGAGCAGGTGCAGGCGGTGGTCAGCGCTCACGGCGATCCGCTGTAGTTCCAGGTCTGGCCGGTGCCGCGGTACTGCTCGACCGGGATGGGCTGTCGTCCGTCGGGCAGGTGGTCGCGGCAGAGGGTGCCGTGGAGGTGGTCGACCTCGTGGGCGACCAGGCGGGCCATGCCGCGGTCGAAGACGGTGATCTTCTTCTCGCCGGTGATGTCGGTGTGCTCGACGTGGATCTGCATCGGTCGGGGGACCAGGCAGCGGACGTCGAAGAAGCTCAGGCAGCCCTCGTACTGCTCGTCGGTCTCGGTGCCGTTCTCGATGATCCTTGGGTTGAGCAGGGTGATCGGATCGGTGCCGGGCGGGCGGACGAGGGCGGCGGCGCGGTCGATGCCGATCTGGGGTGCGGCGATGCCCATGCCCTTGCCGAAGGTGTGGGCGTGGGCGATGCGTTCGGCGGCGGAGTGCAGCTCGGCGATGACCCGGCGGGCGTCCTCGGCCTCGGCGGGCAGGTCGAAGGGGCGGGCGGTGCGGCGCAGCAGCGGGTCGCCGTCCTGGACCACACCGAGCGCGGCCATGGTTTCGCTGGGGCGCGCGGGCGCGGTGTCGGCGGTAGTGCGGCCGCGGAAGTCCCATTCGAGCCGGTAGCGGGCGTGCAGGGGCGGGTCCTGGCAGGACCAGGCGAAGATCACCCGATCGTGGTCGATGGTGCGGTCGATGGCGGTGGGGAAGGGCATGGCCTCGGCGGTCATGGAGGTGTGCAGGCCCCACACCACCGGGGTGAGGTCGGCGGGGAAGTTCAGCGACACCGACAGCTTGGCGGTGGGCAGCCGGACGGCGCGTTGGAACCAGTTGCCCCAGTGGGTGTCGCGGACGGTGTACTCGTACTCGATCCAGGTCGACTCGCCGGGGTAGAGCGGGAAGTGGCCGGTGTCGCCGGAGAAGTGCAGCCAGACCTCTTTGAGGGCGTCGCGGTCGTGGTGGGCGCTCCAGCTCATCGGCTCGGCCCGGTCCTGGCCGTGCCAGGCGTGCAGGTCGATCTCGTCCCAGGTCAGCGGGTCGGTGCTGTAGAGGCGGGTGGACCGTTCGGGGTCGCCGGGGTGGCGGTCGACGGAGATGCGGATCAGGTAGCGGGTGATGGGCTCGGCACCGCCGTTGACCAGGCGGCGGCGCTGGGTGAGCCGGTAGGTGTGCCCGTCGTAGTGCAGGGTGGCGTCGTCGTGGTCGACCACCAGGCTGCCCGCGCCGGACTGCTCCGCGGGAGTGGGTGACAGCGGCGGTCGGGACTTGCCGGTGCGGCCTGACTCGTACTCGCGGAACGCGGTGCGCAGCGCCCCGCCGGCCTTCAACGCGGCTTCGGCCTGGAGCGCGAACTCCCGTGATGGCCGCTCGTGCCCCGACTCCACCTTGGATACGTACGAGCGGTCGTAGCCCATCAGCTTGGCCAGTGCGGTGCGGGACAGCCCGCGCACGTCACGCCAACGGGTGAGTTCCGCCGCGAAGGCGTTGATCTCGTCGTTGTCCCCGCTCGTCGAACGCGCCCCACCGGTCACGAACACCCCCGCTTTCTTCGACCGTGAGTGGGCGTGAACCCACCGTGAGTCACGCCTCAGCCTAGAGGCACGGCCGGCCCGGCTGGTGTCGTGGACCTCGTCGCACTCGGCGGCAGAACCGCACCAAGGCGCTGTCGCCGGCAGCCACCCACCCAGGAGGAGAACGTGAACGACGTTCGCCCGTTGCCGGGTGTGTTCACCGACGAACGGCACCTCGTCGCCAACGATGCGCCGGCGCACGGCTCGGCCCACCTCGGCCGTCGCTATCGGGCGTTGTGCCGCGCCCTGTGCCTACCTGCCCCGACCGGGCCGTTCACCTGGTGCGGGTGGCCGATCTGCGCGAACCCCTGTGCGAAAGCCCTGCTCCACAAGGCTTTCGCGTCAGGTTGATGGTGATCTGCTCAGCAATACGAAGGGAACCGCTGCTCATGACGACGACCGAACTCCACGCCGTCGACGACCCGTTCGCTCTCGACGTCCAGGTCATCACCGACGTGCCGAACGGGGCGCAGGGTGCGTGCACGGAAGGCACCAACGACGGCTGCGACCCCACGTGCGCATCGGCGTGCGTGACCGGCGGCGTATGAGCCGGGCTGCCTGGACTCGCTCGGTACGAGCCTGGAGGATCCGATGATTTCCGCTGGTGGAAGGCCGCTGTACCGGCACACGGGGGTCGCGTTGCTGCGGGCCGCGGCGGCACCGCTGACCGACGCACCCGACCGGTGGCCCGACCTGACCGACATCCCGGGGTGCCGGTTGTGGCTGGACCGGATGTGGTCCCGGTCCGGTCTGGTCGAGGCGGTGCGGCAGGCCGGCCCGTCGCTGGCCGACCGCGTCGAAGCCATCAGGCTGGGCCACGCGGTGTCCGACCGGCAGGTCCGCAGCATGACCCTGTCCGTCGCCCGGTACGTGCTGCGCGGCATCGGCCGCCCCATGCCCTTCGGTCTGTTCGCGGGGGTGGCCCCGGTGACGGTGGCCGACAGGACCAGCGTGCGGTGGGGTGGACAGCACCGGGCGGCCGTGCGGGTGAACACCGAGTGGCTGGCCGACATCACCACTCGCGCCGAAGCCGTTCCCGAACTGCTGGAGCGATTGGAGGTGACCGTCAACGACCTGGCCGTGCGGCGTGGTGACCGCCTGGAGGTCCCGCACGGGCCGAACCGGGTGGCGATTCGGCACACCAGCGTGGTCGCCGCGGTCAGGGAGGCGGCGTCGACCCCGATCCGGTTCGGCGCGCTGGTCGACAGGCTCGCCGAGGACTTCACCGCCGACCGACGCCGAGCCCTCGACACCCTTACCGAGCTGGTGCGTCGAGGTCATCTGCTGACCGGCCTGCGCGCACCGTTCACCGTGACCGATCCATTCGCCTACTTGATCGCTCGCTTGCGCGATGCCGACGCCCGGAGCTTGCCCGGCATGACCACCCTGCTCGACGGACTCGACGTCGTCCTGGCCGAGCTTCGCCACCACAACGACGACGCCACCCCGCCCGCCGAGCAGCACCGCCTGCGCACCACGCTCCTGGACCGCATGCGGTGTCTGTCCTCGGCGGGCCGTACCCCGTTGGCCGCGGATCTGCTGCTGGACAGCGATGTCCGCGTGCCCGACGGCGTCGCGCAGGAGATGGAGCGCGCGGCCTCGGCGTTGCTGCGCACCACGCGGCACCCGACCGGTGATCCGGCCTGGCGGGAGTACCACGCGGCGTTCGTCGACCGGTACGGCACCGGCACGCTGGTGCCGCTGCTCGACCTCGTCTCCCCGGACGCCGGCCTGGGCTACCCGGCCCGCTACGACGGCAGCCTGCTGCCCACGCCGGTCCCGGCGTTCGCCCGGCGCGACGAGCGGTTGGCGGCGATGGCCTGGCGGGCGATGGCCGACGGCACCCGCGAAATCGTCCTGACCGACGACGACATCGCCGCGCTGACCAGCGAGGACTTCGACGAGCGCTACATCCCGCCGCACGTGGAGTTGTCCGCTCGCGTGCACGCCGCCGGCGCGGCGGCGGTCGACCGCGGGGAGTTCACCCTCACCGTGGCACCCGCCCGCTCGGCCGGGACGCTGACCAGCCGTTTCACCCCGACGGCCACCGGCTCAGGGCTGGCGGAGGTCTACCGGGCGCTACCCGCCGCGACCGAGGGTGCGCTGCGGGCCCAGTTGAGCTTCGGCCCGAAGTACGCGCCGGCGGAGAACGTCTGCCGCGTCCCGGCCTACCTCGACCACGTCATCCCACTGGGAGAGCACCGCGGACCTGGCGATCCCGCCACCCTGATCACCGTCGAGGACCTGGCCGTCGCCGCGACCCGGGACCGCTTGCACCTGGTCAGCAGGTCCCGCCGCCGGGTGGTCGAGCCGCAGGTGTTCCACGCGCTCGCGCTGGACAAGCAGCCTCCGCCGCTGGCGCGGTTCCTGGCCGAGCTGCCGCGTGCGTTCAGCGCGTCCTGGTACCAGTTCGACTGGGGACCGCACGTCAACCTGCCGGTGCTGCCGCGGGTGCGCTACGGCCGCACCGTGCTGTCCCCGGCGCAATGGCGGCTGACCACCGCCGACCTGTCGACCGGTGACGACTGGCGGCAGTTGCCGGACCGGTGGCGGCGGCTGTGGGACTGCCCCGACGTGGTCGAGTTGCGTGACGCCGACCGCACCCTGCGCCTGACCCTCGACGAGCCCGCCCACGCCACCCTGCTGCACGCCCACCTCGTCCGGCACGGCCAAGCCGTCCTCCACGAGGCCACACCCGTCGCCGACTGCGGCTGGCTCGACCACCACGCCCACGAGATCGCGTTGCCGCTGGTCACCACACGCGCTCCCGCGCCGAACCCGCTGCGCGGAGCACTGCCCGAGGTGGGCAACACCCACGGGCACCTGCCCGGCGCCCCGGACTCGCGCCGGCTCACGGCAAAGATCCACACCCACCCGGAGCGGATGAACGACATCGTCGCCCGGCACCTGCCGGAGCTGCTGGACGACCTCGACGAGGACCAGGGCTGGTGGTTCCTGCGCTATCACAGCCCTCGCGAGACCCACCACCTCCGGCTGCGCCTGCATGTCGACCCTGACCACTACGCTGCGTGCACCAACGCGCTCGGGAAGTGGACGCAGCGGATGCGGCAGGCAGGCGTGACCGGACGGCTGGTGCTGGACACCTACCACCCGGAGGTCGGCCGCTACGGGCATGGTGCGGCACTGGCCGCCGCCGAGGACGTCTTCGCCGCCGACTCCCGCTTGGTCGCCGCCCTGCTGCGGAACCTGCCCGCCACAGCGGCCCACCCCACCGCACTGGTCGCGGCAGGCATGGTCGGCATCGTCGAAGGCTTCCTCGGCGGTCCCGGCGAAGCGGCCGACTGGCTGACCGCCCGCCGGACCCGCACCACTGCCGCGATCGACCGCGCGGTGGCCGACGAGGCGATCCGGCTGGCCACCGACCGGGATGCGCTGCGCCAGCTGCCCGGCTGGATGGAGTCGGTCGAGCAGGCATGGCGGTCCCGCGCCGACACGCTGGCCGCCTACCGCGTGCAACTGCCGGCCGATGCGGACACCGACACCGTTCTGGAGTCGCTGCTGCACATGCACCACAACCGGGCCGTCGGCATCGACTCGGACAGCGAACACGCGTGCCGCCGGTTGGCCAGGCAGGCCGCGCTCGCCCGCCGGGCGCGAGGCGGCAGCCGATGACCGAAATCAACCCGCAACCGCCGGAGCACGATCCCTCGCCGGACTGGGGGCAGTCCCTGTCCTTCGGCGCAGCCGGGATCGCGTTGCGGCACGTCGTTCGCGCCCGTGCGGGCTTGGGCGAGTGGAGCACCGCCCACCCGTGGGTTGCGGCGATGACCCGCCGCCCGATCACCGCGCACCCCGACGCCTGCCTGTTCCGGGGCGCTCCGGCGGTCGCGTTCGTCCTTCGGGTCGCCGGCCGACCTGCCTACGCTGCCGCGATCGACACCCTCGACCGCTACATCACCGACCTCGTCGCACAGCGCCTGACCGCCGCACACCAGCGCGTCGAGCAGGGCCGACTGCCCCGATTGCGCGAGTTCGACCTGATCAACGGCTTGACCGGCCTCGGTGCGTACCTGCTGCTCCGAGGCGGTGACGGCGTGCTCGCGAGGGAGGTACTGGGCTACCTGGTGCGGTTGGCCACCGAGCCCGTGACCCGTGCCGGCGAAGCCTTTCCGGGCTGGTGGACCGACCACGCCTCCACCGACCGCCCCTCGACCGGGTGGCCCGGCGGCCACGCCAACCTCGGCATCGCCCACGGTATTGCCGGCCCATTGGCGCTGCTGGCCCACGCGGTGATCAGCGGAATCACCGTTCCCGGACAGGCCGAGGCGATCGACCGGATCTGCCGTGAGCTGGACCGGTGGCGGTGCGGCACCCCAACCCGACCGTGGTGGCCGGGCACCATCCGGGCGGCGGAATGGCGCACCGGCTCCGTTGACCAGCACGCAGCGCAGCGGCCGTCGTGGTGCTACGGAACCCCCGGACTCGCCCGCGCCCAACAACTCGCCGCCCTGGCACTGGGCGACCGCCGTCGGCAGCGCGCCGCCGAGCACGCGTTGACCGCCTGCATCACCGACGAGCGGCAGCTCGCCCTGCTCGACGACGCCTCCCTCTGCCACGGCTGGGCCGGACTCGTCCACACCGCCCGGCGCACCGCCGCCGACGCCGGACCCGACAGCGAGCTGACGGCCCTGCTGCCACAGCTGCACACCCGCTTCGAGTACCACCTGCACGGCCGCCGACCGGTCACCGGCAACGGCCTTCTCGAAGGCACCGCAGGCATCGCCCTCACCCGCGACGCGGCCACCGCGCCCGCTCTCCGGTGGGACGCCTGCCTGCTCATCACCCCACCTGCCACCAAGACGCTGGACGCGGAAGGAACCGGATGACCGCCACCACCGACACCGGGCCGGACGAGCTGCGCGACCGCATGGTCGACCACATCGCCGATGCCGGACACCTGCACTCGGCCACCATCGAGCACGCGCTGCGCACCGTGCCCCGCCACCTGTTCGTGCCCGACGCAACCATCGAGGACGCGTACGCCAACAGGTCCATCACCATCAAGCCCGGCGAACCCGGCGGCAGGCCCGCGAGCTGCATCTCCGTGCCCACGGTCGTGGCGATGATGCTCGACCAGCTCGACGCCCGACCCGGCCACCGCGTCCTGGAGATCGGCGCCGGCACCGGCTACAACGCCGCCCTGCTGGCCGAACTCGTCGGACCCACCGGCCAGGTCACCACCATCGACATCCACCCCGACGTCACCACTCATGCTCGTCAGGCCCTCGACGCCACCGGCTACGACCGCGTGCACGTCGTCACCGGCGACGGCACCCTGGGACACCCCGACCACGCCCCTTACGACCGGATCATCGTCACCGTCGGCCCCTGGGACCTGCCGCCCGCGTGGCTGGACCAGCTCGCCCCCGGCGGTCGGCTCGTGGTGCCGCTGACCTGGAGGGGGCAGACCCGCAGCGTCGCGTTCGTCAAGCAGGAGGACGGGGTGCTGCGCGCCACCGACAGCCGGCTGTGCGGCTTCATCCCCATGATCGGCGACGGCCAGGACGGCGAACGCACAGCCCGCATCGCCGACGACGTCGACCTGCACTACGACCCCGACCAGCCCATCGACCCGGAAACGCTCCACGGCGTCCTCGCCCGGGAAGCCACCACGGTGTGGTCGGGCGCGTCGGTGGCCCCGATGGAATCCACCGACCTCATCTGGCCCCGCCTCACCGGCGTCGAACCCGGTACCTGCCGCTTCGCCGCGGGCAACGCCGCCGTCGAGGCCGGCCTGTGCAACCCCGCGTTCAAGTTCAGCAGCCCCGCCCTGGTCGACGGCGACTCCCTGGCCTACCTCACCTTGCGCGGACCTGAACCCGAGGCCACCGAACGCCGCTTCGAACTCGGCGCCACCGGCCACGGCCCGCTTGGGGCGAATCTCGCCGAACGCCTGTGCGCTGTGATCCGCACTTGGAGCCACGACCGCACCGCCCAGGCCGTCATCACCGCCTACCCGGCAGGCACCCCCGACGCAGAACTGGCAGATGGGCCGGTGGTCGACAAGCGGTTCGTCCGCCTGGTGATCTCCACCTGACCCGATGAGCGGAAAACCGCGGCCCACCGACCCGGGGTGGGAGGTCGGTGGGCCGCGGGGGAGTGCCGGGCTGACGGGGAGGATCAGGCCGGCAGGATCGCGGGGTCGTCGTGGTCCCGCAGGGCGGTGCACGCGGCGCGCAGGCCGGTGACCAGTTGGGCGATCTGCTCGTCGGTGATGTGGATCGACGGTTCGAAGCGCAGCGTGTGCGTGGCGCTGGCGGTGGGGAACACCCGGATGCGGTGCTCCCGCAGCAGGTAGCCCGCCAGCACGTAGCCGAGCAGGCCCTGGCGGGCGAACTCGGCCACCGCGGTCGTGCCGCCGGTCTGGTCGTGGAACTCCAGGCCCAGCATCAGGCCCTTGCCGCGGACGTCGGCGACCACGGTGGGGAACTCGTCGCGGACCGACCGCAGCGCGGCGGCCAGCGCCTCGCCCCGCTCCGCCGCCCGCCGGTAGGCCGCGCCGTCCTCGGCCTCCAGCAGGTCGACCACGCGCAGGCCGAGGTGGCAGGAGAACGCGTCCTTGGCGAACGTCGAGCTGTGCAGCAGTTCGAAGTCCGGCAGGTAGCGGCTCTGCCTGACCAGCAGCACCGAGGACTTCGCCAGGCCGCCGCCCAGGGCCTTGGCCAGCACGATGTAGTCGCCGAGCAGGCCGATGTGCGAGGCCGCGTAGAACGCGCCGGTGCGCCCCACGCCGCTCTGCACCTCGTCGACGACCACCGGGAACCCGGCCGCGTCCGCGGCGGCGCGGATCTCGGCCGCCACCTCCGCCTCCAGCACCCGGATGCCGCCCTCGCCCTGGACCGGTTCGACGAAGAACGCCGCCACGACCGGCAGGTCGCGTTCGACCAACTCGCCGTCGACCACGTCGAGCACGGTGACGCGCTCGGCCTCCACGGCCTTGGCCACCTCGGTCGGCGCCACGAACCTCGCCTGCGCGGCCAGGCCGCGGAACGGCACGCGGTAGCCCTCGTTGTGGGTCAGCTGCACGCTGCCCGCCAGCTTGCCGTGGAAGGAACCCTCCAGGGTCAGGAACACGGGGGGCAGGTCGAACCGGCCCTCGTTGTGCTCCCTGGCCCTGGCGGCCAGCTCCGGGTCGGCCGAGGCCAGGTGCCCCTCGATCTCGGCCCGCAGCCGCGCCACCCTGCCGACCCGGTCCATCTCGGCGTGCTTGAGGGCCACCTCGATGCCCTCGGCACCGGTGTTGGCGAAGATCGCCGAGTACGGCTCCTCGACGCCGAACTCGCGCCACAGCACCCGGTTGAGCGCGGCGGCCAGGTCGTTGGCGTACGGGTGGTAGGAGAACTGGGCGTGCACCGGCACCCGCTGGTCCAGCAGTTCCCTGGCCCGCTCGACCAGGGCTGGGTGGTTGTGGCCCAGCACCAGGGAGCCGTAGCCGCCCACGTAGTCCACCACCGGCACGTCCCCGGACGGGGTGCGCCACCACAGGGTGTCGCCCTCGCCCCGCACGTACTCCGCGTCCAGGCCCAGTTGCGACAGCAGCCCGCGCAGGTGGGCCTCGGCCAGCTCCAGCGCCATCTCAGCCCTCGGCGGCGGAGTCGCCTTCCGCGGCGTCCTCCTGCACGGGGTCGTTGTCGCCGAACGGGTTGTCGATGGCGTAGCGCCAGCGGCCGTCGGGGCACTTGCGCAGCACGTCCAGGCCGGTGCCGCTGATCGACTCCTCGCCCTCGATGTCGAACTTCCAGTCCACCACCAGCAGGACCGTGTCGCCGGTCACGTAGGACTCCTTGACCTCGGCCGTCATCACCGGGTTCTTGGTCATGAACTCCCGGATCGTCTGCTCGTGCTCCTCGCCGCTGATCGGCTTCTCCGGGTCCCACACCGAGACCGCGTCCTCGGTGTAGAGCGAGAGCACCGCGTCGACGTCGCCCTCGTTCACGGCGCGCACGTAGAGGGCGGTCATCTCCAGCGGGTCGGTCGGGGCCTCGAACTTCTTCAGGATCGCGGTCACGGTCGAACCAGTCCTTTTCGCGAGAAGGGGATACGGCGCCGCCGACGCTAACCGGGCACCGGTCACACGTCGGTAATTCGCCGCCCCCTGGAACAGCCGACGACCGCTTTGTGACTGGCCGGTTGGAATTGCTCGGTAGGAATGTCCCCGGAGAAGAAGTCCTCTGCTCGGGAAGGACAGTCGATGGCGAACCTGGATGACGCGGTCGCGGTGGTCGGGGTGTCCTGCCGCCTGCCGGACGCGGCCGACCCCGCCGCGTTCTGGCGGCTGCTCAGCGAGGGCCGCGACGCCGTGGGCGAGCTGCCACCGCACCGGTGGGAGGCGCTGACGGCCGACGTGCGGGCCGACCGCGGCACGCGCCGGGGCGCGTTCCTCGACTCGGTCGGCGACTTCGACGCGGCGTTCTTCGGCATCTCGCCGCGCGAGGCCGCGGCCACCGACCCCCAGCAGAGGCTGGTGCTGGAGCTGGCCTGGGAGGCCCTGGAGGACGCGGGCATCGTGCCCGCCGACCTGGCGGGCACCGCGACCGCGGTCTTCGTCGGCGCGCTGCGCGACGACTACGCGACCCTGGCGCTGGGCCGGGGCCGGATCACCCAGCACACCAACACCGGCACCCACCGCGGCATCATCGCCAACCGCGTGTCCTACGCGCTGGACCTGCACGGGCCCAGCGTCGTGGTCGACACCGCGCAGTCGTCCTCGCTGGTGGCCGTGCACCTGGCCGCGCAGAGCGTGCGCTCGGGCGAGGCGCCGCTGGCGATCGCGGCGGGCGTGAACCTCAACGTGCTGGCCGAGGGCGCCGAGGGCGCGCGCCGGTTCGGCGGGCTGTCCCCGGACGGCCGCTGCTACACCTTCGACGCCCGCGCCAACGGCTACGTGCGCGGCGAGGGCGCGGCGGTGGTCGTGCTCAAGCCGCTGGCGCGCGCCCTGGCCGACGGCGACGACGTGTACGCGGTCATCCGGGGCAGCGCGGTCAACAACGACGGCGCCACGCCCGGTCTGACCGTGCCCGACGCCAGGGCCCAGGAGCAGGTGGTGCGGGCCGCGCAGCGCCGCGCGGGCGTCTCGCCCGAGCAGGTGCAGTACGTCGAGCTGCACGGCACCGGCACGCCGGTGGGCGACCCGGTCGAGGCGGCCGCGCTGGGCGCGGTGTTCGCGAGCCGCGGCGAGCCGCTGCCGGTCGGCTCGGTCAAGACCAACATCGGCCACCTGGAGGGCGCGGCCGGGATCGCGGGCCTGGTCAAGACCGTGCTGGCGATCCGGCACCGCGTGCTGCCCGCCACCCTCAACCACGAGACGCCCAACCCCGCCATCCCGCTCGACGAGCTGGGCCTGGTCGTGCAGACGGAACCGACCCCGTGGCCGCACCCGGACCGGCTGCTGGTCGCCGGCGTCAGCTCGTTCGGCATGGGCGGCACCAACGCCCACGTCGTGCTGACCGAGGCGCCCGCGCGCACGCCGCGGACCGACACCCCGGCCGACACCCCCGTCGCCGTGCCGGTGTCCGGTCGCACCCCCGAGGCCCTGCGCGCCCACGCCGCCCGGCTGCGCGCCACCCCCGGCGCACCGGCCGACCTCGGCTTCTCCATGGCCACCACCCGCACCGCCTTCGAGCACCGCGCCGTCGTGGTCGCCGCCGACCGCGACGCCCTGGACGCGGGCCTGGACGCGCTCGCCGCCGGCACCCCCGCGCCCGGCGTGGTGACCGGCGCGGTCGGCGACGGCCCGCTCGGCGTGCTGTTCACCGGCCAGGGCGCGCAGCGCGCCGGCATGGGGGAGGGGCTGTACCGGGCGTTCCCGGCCTTCGCCGCCGCGTTCGACGAGGTCTGCGCCCACCTCGACCCGGAACTGCGCGAGGTGATCGCCTCCGGCGAGGGGCTGGACGAGACCGGGTGGACCCAGCCCGCGCTGTTCGCCGTGGAGGTGGCCGCCTACCGGCTGGCCGAGTCCTGGGGCCTGCGGCCCTCGGTGCTGGTGGGCCACTCCGTGGGCGAGATCGCCGCCGCGCACGTGGCGGGCGTGCTGTCCCTGGCCGACGCCGCGAAGCTGGTCACCGCGCGCGGGAAGCTCATGCAGGCCCTGCCCGCCGGCGGCGCGATGGTCGCGGTCGAGGCGGCCGAGGACGAGCTGGACCTGCCCGAGGGCGTGTCGCTGGCCGCGGTCAACGGGCCGCGCGCGGTGGTGCTGTCCGGCGCGGAGGAACCGACCACGGCCTACGCCGAGGCGTTGCGCGCCAAGGGGTACCGCACCAAGCGGCTCACCGTCAGCCACGCGTTCCACTCCCAGCTGATGGACCCCATGCTCGACGCCTTCCGCGAGGTCGTGTCGGGCCTGGCGTTCCACGCGCCGCGCATCCCGGTGGTCTCGACGGTCACCGGGCGCGGGGAGGACCTGACCGACCCCGGGTACTGGGTGCGCCAGGTGCGCGAGCCCGTCCGGTTCCTCGACGCGGTGCGCGCCGCCCAGGTCGGGACGTTCGTCGAGGCCGGTCCGGACGGCGTGCTGTCCGCGCTCGCGGCCGCGACCGGCGCCCGCGCGTTCCCGATGATGCGGGCGGGCGCGGACGAGCAGGTCACCGCGCTGACCGCGCTCGGCGCGGCGCACGTGCGCGGCGCGGCCGTGGACTGGGCGGGCGTCTACGCGGGCACGGGCGCGCGGCGGGTGCACCTGCCGACCTACCCGTTCCAGCGCGAGCGGTACTGGCTCGACGACCAGCCCGCCGCCACGCCTGCCACCACGGTCACCGCCACTCCGGCCGCGGCGCCGGCCAAGACCGCGGACCGGACCGTGAACCGGGACATGGCGGCCCTGGTGCGCGCGCACGTGGCCGCCGTGCTGGGCGCCCGCGACGCCGACCGCGTCGACCTGCGGCTGCCCTTCCGCGACCTGGGCTTCGACTCGCTGATGGGCGTGGAGCTGCGCGAGAACCTGTCCGCCGCGCTGGACCGCCCGCTGCCCACCGGCGTGCTGTTCGACCACCCCACGCCCCGCGCGCTGATCGACCACCTGACCTCCGGCGACCACGACGCGACGGCCGGGACGACCGCCGGGGAGAGCACCGAACCCATCGCCATCATCGGCATGGCGTGCCGCTACCCCGGCGACGTCACCTCCCCCGAGCAGCTGTGGCGGCTGCTGGTCGAGGAGCGCGACGCCATCGGCCCGTTCCCCGCCGACCGCGGCTGGTCGCCGGACCTGTACTCCCCGGACGGCGACCGCTCGGGCACCAGCTC
Source organism: Saccharothrix syringae (assembly GCF_009498035.1). NCBI lineage: Bacteria > Bacillati > Actinomycetota > Actinomycetes > Pseudonocardiales > Pseudonocardiaceae > Saccharothrix > Saccharothrix syringae. The sequence goes on along the minus strand of NZ_CP034550.1, from coordinate 5,999,583 downwards.
CGTGCGCGAGGGCGGCTTCCTGGCCGGCGCGGCGGGGTTCGACCCGGCCTTCTTCGGCATCTCCCCGCGCGAGGCCCTGGTGATGGACCCGCAGCAGCGCCTGCTGCTGGAGACCGCCTGGGAGGCCCTGGAGCGGGCCGGACTGGACCCGGAGTCGCTGCGCGGCAGCCGCACCGGCGTGTTCATCGGCGGCACGGCCGGCGACTACGGCCCCCGCATGCACGAGGCCGACGAGCAGGCCGAGGGGCACGTGCTCACCGGCGCCGCGCCCAGCGTGATGTCCGGCCGCATCGCCTACCAGCTCGGCCTGGTCGGCCCGGCGCTGACCGTCGACACCGCCTGCTCCTCCTCGCTGGTCGCGCTGCACCTGGCCGTGCGGTCGCTGCGCAGCGGCGAGTCCGGCACCGCCCTCGCCGGCGGCGTCGCGGTCATGGCCACCCCCGGCATGTTCCTGGAGTTCTCCCGCCAGCACGGCCTGGCCGCCGACGCCCGCTGCAAGTCCTTCTCCGCCGACGCCGACGGCACCGCCTGGGCCGAGGGCGTGGGCCTGCTGGTGCTGGAGAAGCTGTCCGACGCCCGCCGCAACGGGCACAGGGTGCTCGCCGTCATCCGCGGCAGCGCCATCAACAACGACGGCGCCTCCAACGGCCTGACCGCGCCCAGCGGCCTGGCCCAGCAGCGCGTCATCCGGCAGGCGCTCGACGACGCGGGCGTGCCCGCGCACGAGGTCGACGTGGTCGAGGCGCACGGCACCGGCACCTCGCTGGGCGACCCCATCGAGGCCGAGGCGATCCTGGCCACCTATGGCCGCGACCGCGCCGAACCGCTGCGGCTCGGTTCGCTCAAGTCCAACATCGGCCACACCCAGGCCGCCGCGGGCGTGGGCGGGGTGATCAAGCTCGTCCAGGCCATGCGCCACGGCCTGATGCCGCGCACCCTGCACGTCGCCGAGCCCACCCCGCGCGTGGACTGGTCCTCGGGCGCGGTGGAGCTGCTGACCGAGGCCCGCGAGTGGCCGCGCGGCGACCGGCCGCGCCGGGCGGCGGTGTCGTCGTTCGGCATCAGCGGCACCAACGCCCACCTGGTGCTGGAGGAGGGCGACCCGGAGCGCCCCGAACCGCGCGCCGAGGTCGCCACCCCGGTGCCGTGGCTGCTCGGCGGCCACACCGAGGACGCGGTGCGCGCCCAGGCGCGGCAGCTGGCGGCCCTGGAGAACCCGGACGTCGCCGCGGTCGCCAACGCGCTGGCCGCCCGCACCCGCTTCGACCACCGCGCCGTCGTCGTGGGCACCACCGCCGCCGACTTCGCCGCCGGCCTGTCCCAGGTCGTGCCGGTCCGCGCCGTGCCCGACGCGCGCACCGCCGTGCTGTTCACCGGCCAGGGCGCGCAGCGCAACGGCATGGGCCGCGAGCTGTACGACGCGCACCCGGTGTTCGCCGCGGCGCTGGACGAGGTGGTCGCCGCCTTCGAGCCGCACCTGGACCGGCCGCTGCGCGAGGTGATGTTCGGCGACGCGCCCGAGCTGCACGAGACCCGCTACACCCAGCCCGCGCTGTTCGCCTTCGAGGTCGCCCTGCACCGCCTGGCCGAGCACCACGGGCTGCGGCCCGACCTGCTGGCCGGGCACTCCATCGGCGAGCTGGTCGCCGCGCACGTGGCCGGGGTGCTGTCCCTGGAGGACGCGGCCAAGCTGGTCGCCGCCCGCGGCCGGCTGATGCAGTCGGCCCGCGCGGGCGGCGCGATGGTCGCCGTCCAGGCCCGCGAGGAGGACCTGGACCTGCCCGAGGGCGTGTCCCTGGCCGCGGTCAACGGCCCGGAGTCCGTGGTCGTCGCCGGCGACGAGGACGCGGTGTTGGCGTTCGCCGCGCGGTTCCCGCGCTCCCGCAGGCTCTCGGTCAGCCACGCCTTCCACTCCCACCACATGGACGACCTGCTGGAGGAGTTCCGCGCCGTCGCCGAGACGATCACCTACCACCGGCCGACCGTCCCGGTGGTCTCCACGGTCACCGGTGAACTGCTGGAGCCCTCGGCCGAGCACTGGACCCGCCAGATCCGCGCCGCGGTCCGCTTCCTGGACGCCGTGCGCGGCCTGCGGGAGCGCGGCGCGGACGTGTTCGTCGAGGTCGGACCGGACGCGGTGCTCGCGCCGCTGGCCCGCGCCGCCGGCGTCACCGCCGCGGTCGCGCTGGGCCGGGCCGGGCGCCCCGAGCCGGCCACCGCGGTGCAGGGCCTCGCCCAGGCCCACGCCCACGGCGCGGCCCTGGACCTGGCCTCGTTCGCCCCCGGCGACGCCCGCGCCGACCTGCCCACCTACCCCTTCCAGCACCAGCGGTACTGGCTGGAGCCGCGCGGTCGCGCCGCCGGCCTGGTCACCACCGAGGTGGAGCTGGCCGAGCGCGACGAGCTGGTGCTCACCGGCGAGGTGTCGCTGACCGCCCAGCCGTGGCTGGCCGGGCACGTGGTCAACGGCGCCGTGCTGGTGCCCGCGACCGCGTTCCTGGAGCTGGCGCTGGCCGCGGGCGAGCGGGTCGGCCTGCCCCGGGTGGAGGACCTGGTGCTGGAGACCCCGCTGGTGGTGCCCGCCGACGGCACCGTCCGGGTCCAGGTCTCGGTGCGCGAGGGCCGCTTCGCCGTGCACTCCCGCACCGACTCCTGGCAGCGGCACGCCTCCGGCTCGCTCGCCCCGGCCGGCGCCGCGCCGGAGGCGTTCCCCTGGCCGCCCGAGGCGGTCGAGGAGCCGGTGGCCGACGCCTACGACCGGCTCGCCGCGCTGGGCTACGACTACGACGGCGTGTTCCGCGGCCTCCAGCGCCTGTGGCGCGACGGCGACACGATCTACGCCGAGGTCTCCGTGCCGGGCGCCGAGCGCGGCTTCCTGGTGCACCCCGCCCTGCTCGACGCCGTGCTGCACCCGCTGGTGCTGCGCCCGGCCGGCCAGGGCCGCATCCGGCTGCCCTTCGCCTGGCGGGGCGTGGAGCTGCACGCCCCGCAGGCCACCGCGCTGCGCGTGCGCATGACGCCCACCGGCGACGACGCGTTCACCATCGACCTGCTCGACGGCGCGGGCGTGCCGGTCGGCTCGGTCGAGGGCATCACCCTGCGCGAGGTCGCCCGCGACGGCCTGGCCGCCGGCACCGCGTTCGCGCTGAACTGGACCGCCGTGCCCGCGCCCGCGCGGGTCGCCGACCACGTGGTGGTGCCCACCGCCGCCACCGACGACCCCAAGGACGCTGTGCGCCACGCGCTGGCGGTGGTCAAGGACTGGCTCGCCGCCGAACATGGCCCCGACGAGCGGCTGGTGCTCCGCACCCGCGGCGCGGTGGCCGCCCGGCCCGGCGACCGGGTCGACGACCTGGCCGGCGCCGCGGTGTGGGGCCTGGTGCGCGTGGTGCAGTCCGAGCACCCCGACCGCGTGGTCGTCGTCGACGCCGAGCACGAGGACGAGGCGCGGGCCGCCGCGTCCACCGGCGAACCGCAGGTCGCGGTGCGCGGCGGGGAATTCCTGGTGCCCCGCCTGGCCCGCGCCGAGCTGCCCGAGGCCGCGCCGCTGGAGGTCGACGGCACGGTGCTGGTCACCGGCGGCACCGGCGGCCTGGGCGCGCTGGTGGCCCGGCACCTGCACGACCGGCACGGCGTGCGCGACCTGCTGCTGGTCAGCCGCCGCGGCCCGGACGCGCCCGGCGCCCGCGAGCTGGCCGAGGAGCTGGGCGCCCGCGTCGCCGCCGTGGACGTCTCCGACCGCGACGCGCTGGCCGCGCTGCTGGCCGGCGAAAAGCTGGGCGCGGTCGTGCACGCCGCCGGCGTGCTGGACGACACCACGACCACCGCGCTCACCGACGAGCAGGTCGACCGGGTGCTCACCGCCAAGGCCGACTCCGCCCGGCACCTGCACGAGCTGGCCGGCGACGTGCCGCTGTTCGTGCTGTTCTCCTCGATCTCCGGGGTGCTGGGCACGGCGGGCCAGGCCAACTACGCCGCGGCCAACACCTACCTCGACGCCCTGGCCGCCCACCGCCGCGCCCGCGGCCTCAAGGCCACCTCGCTGGCCTGGGGCCTGTGGGAGGCGGGCATGGGCGAGACCCTGTCCGAGGCCGACCTCGCCCGCTGGGCCCGCGCCGGCGTGGCGCCGCTGACCGCCGAACGCGGCCTGGCCCTGCTCGACCGCGCCCTGGCCGACGACCGGGCCCTGCTGGTGCCCGCCACCCTGGAACCGGCCAGGGTCGACCCGGACGGCGTCGTGCCCGCGCCGCTGCTGGGCCTGGTCCGGCGCCGGACCGCCCGGCCCGCCAAGGCCGCCGCGCTCACCGCCGAGTCCGCGCTGGAGCTGGTGCGCGCCGCGGCCGCCGCCGCCCTCGGCCACGCCGACGGCGCCGCGGTCGACCCCGACCGCGCCTTCCGCGAGCAGGGCTTCGACTCCCTGGCGGGCGTCGACCTGCGCAACCGGCTCATCGCGGCCACCGGGCTGGCGCTGCCCGCGACCCTGGTGTTCGACCACCCCACGCCCCGGGCGCTGGCCCGGCACCTGCTCGCGGGCAGCGGACCGGCCAAGACCACGACCACCACCGCGGCCCGCGCCGACGAGCCCATCGCCATCGTGGGCATGGCCTGCCGCTACCCCGGCGGGGTGCGCTCGCCGGAGGACCTGTGGCAACTGGTGGCCGAGGGCCGCGACGCGGTCACCCCGTTCCCGACCAACCGCGGCTGGGACCTCGACGCCCTCTACGACCCGGACCCGGAGAAGCTGGGCACCAGCTACACCCGCGAGGGCGGGTTCCTGCACGACGCCGACCTGTTCGACGCCGACTTCTTCGGCATGTCCCCGCGCGAGGCCCTGGCCACCGACCCCCAGCAGCGGCTGCTGCTGGAGACCGCGTGGGAGACCTTCGAGGACGCCGGCGTGGACCCGGCGGGCCTGCGCGGCAGCCGCACCGGCGTGTTCGTCGGCGTGATGTACGACGACTACGCCTCGCGCCTGCCCGAAACCCCCGAGGAGGTCGAGGGCTTCCTGCTGGCCGGCAACACCTCCAGCGTCATCTCCGGCCGGCTGGCCTACACCTACGGCCTGGAGGGCCCCGCCATCACCGTCGACACGGCGTGCTCGTCGTCGCTGGTCGCCCTGCACCTGGCCGCGCAGGCGCTGCGCAACGGCGAGTGCGAGATGGCACTGGCCGGCGGCGTCACGGTCATGGCCGGGCCGAGCACGTTCGTCGAGTTCTCCCGCCAGCGCGGCCTGTCCGCCGACGGCCGCTGCAAGTCCTTCTCCGCCGACGCCGACGGCACCGGCTGGGCCGAGGGCGTGGGCCTGCTGCTGGTGATGCGCCTGTCCGAGGCCCGCAAGCGCGGCCTGGACGTGCTCGCCGTGGTGCGCGGCAGCGCCGTCAACCAGGACGGCGCCTCCAACGGCCTGACCGCGCCCAGCGGCCCGGCCCAGGAACGCGTGATCCGGCAGGCCCTGGCCTCCGCCCGGCTGTCCACTTCGGACGTCGACCTGGTGGAGGCGCACGGCACCGGCACGAAGCTCGGCGACCCCATCGAGGCGCAGGCGCTGCTGGCCACCTACGGCCAGGACCGCGGGGAACCGGTCCGGCTCGGCTCGCTCAAGTCCAACATCGGCCACGCCCAGGCCGCGGCCGGCGTCGGCGGGATCATCAAGGTGGTGCAGGCCATGCGGCACGGCGTGATGCCCCGCACCCTGCACGCCGAGCGGCGCTCGCCGCACGTGGACTGGTCCGCCGGCGCGGTGGAGCTGCTGACCGAGCCGCGCGAGTGGCCCGCCACCGGCCGGCCGCGCCGGGCCGCGGTGTCGTCGTTCGGCATCAGCGGCACCAACGCCCACGTGATCGTCGAGCAGGCCCAGGCCGCGCCGCTGCCGGAGCGCGAGCCGGCGGACGAGCCGACCGTGCTGCTGCTGTCGGCCCGCGACGAGACCGCGCTGCGCGCCCAGGCGGCGAACCTGCGCGAGCACCTGGCCGCCCACGAGGACGTCCCCGCGCCCGACGCCGCGCTCACCCTGGCCGGTCGGCCGCTGCTGGAGCACCGCGCCGCCGTGGTCGGCGACCGCGCCGCCCTGCTGCGCGGCCTGGCCGACCTCGACTCGCCCGCGGTCGTGCGCGGCACCGGCGCCGGGCGCGGCAAGGTCGCGTTCCTGTTCACCGGCCAGGGCAGCCAGCGCGTGGGCATGGGCCGCGACCTCTACGCCCGCTCGGAGGTGTTCCGCGCCGCGCTCGACGAGGTGTGCGCGCACCTGGACCCGGTGCTCGACCGGCCGCTGAAGACCGTGCTGTTCGCCGAGCCGGACTCCGCCGACTCCGCCCTGCTCGACCAGACCCGGTTCACCCAGGCCGCGCTGTTCGCGCTGGAGGTGGCGCTGTTCCGGTTCGCCGAGCACCACGGCGTGCGGCCGGACTTCCTGTTCGGCCACTCCGTGGGCGAGGTCGCCGCCGCGCACGTCGCGGGCGTGTTCGACCTGGCCGACGCCTGCCGGCTGGTCGCCGCGCGCGGCCGGGCCATGCAGTCGGCCCGCGACGACGGCGCCATGGCCGCCATCGAGGCCACCGAGGACGAGGTCCGGCCCACCCTGCGCGACGGCCTGGCCATCGCCGCGGTCAACGGGCCCCGCTCGGTCGTGGTCTCCGGCGACGACGCGGAGGTCAGCCTCGCGGTCGACGAGTGGTCGGCCCGCGGGCGGCGGGTGCGCAGGCTGCCGGTCAGCCACGCGTTCCACTCGCCGCACATGGACGAGGTGCTCGACTCCTTCCGCGCCGAGCTGGCCGGCATCGCCTTCCACGAGCCGCGGCTGACCGTGATCTCCGACGTGACCGGCGAACCCGCCACCGACGGGCAGCTGCGCTCGCCCGACTACTGGGTGCGGCACATCCGCGAGGCCGTGCGGTTCCTCGACGGCGTGCGCACCCTGGAGCGGCTGGGCGCCACCGAGTTCGTCGAGCTGGGCCCGGACGGCGTGCTCACCGCCCTGACCCGCCAGGGCCTGACCGGCGAGCCCGGCAGCGCCGTGCCGGTGCTGCGCCGCGGCCGCCCGGAGCTGGAGAGCGCGCTGACCGCGCTGGCCACCCTGCACACCCGCGGCGTCCCGGTGACCTGGGAGTTCCCCGGCGCCCGGCGGGTCGCCCTGCCCACCTACCCGTTCCAGCGCCGCCGGTTCTGGCTCGACGCGCCGCGCTCGCGCCGCTCGGCGGCCGGGCTCGGGCTGGGCGAGACCGGGCACCCGCTGCTGGGCGCCGCGGTCGAGCTGGCCGACGGCGGGTCGGTGGTGCTCACCGGCCGCGTCTCGGCCAACGGCTGGGTCGGCGACCACCGGGTGCGCGGCGACGTGCTGCTGCCCGGCACCGCCTTCGCCGAGCTGCTGCTCGCCGCGGGCGCCCACGTCGGCCACCCGCACCTGGCCGAGCTGACCCTCGCCGCGCCCCTGGTGCTGGGCACGGCCCGGCTCCAGGTCACCGTCGGCGCGGCCGAGGGCGACCGCCGCCCGGTGACCGTGCACGCCGCCACCGACGACGGGCCGTGGGAGCTGCACGCCACCGGCGTGCTGACCACCGCCGCGGACGCGCCCGGGGAGCTGGGGGAGTGGCCGCCCGCCGGGGCCGAGGAGGTCGACCTGACCGGCGCCTACGACCGGCTGGCCGAGCACGGCTACGGCTACGGACCCGCCTTCCGCGGCCTGCGCGCGGTGTGGCGCCGGGGCGACGAGCTGTTCGCCGAGGTCGCCGGCACCGACCGCACCGACGGGTTCCTGGTGCACCCGGCGCTGCTCGACGCCGCGCTGCACACCCTGCTGCCCGGCGTGGTCGACGACGACGCCGAACCGGTGGTGCCGTTCTCCTGGCGCGGGGTCACCGCCCACGGCGCGGGCACCGCCGCCCGCGTCCGGCTGGTGCGGCGCGGCTCCGCGGTGTCGCTGGACGTCCACGACGCCGCCGGCGCCCCGCTGCTGTCCGCCGACGAACTGGTGCTGCGGCCGCTGGGCCGCACCGCGCCGCGCTCCGGCCTGCACGCGCTGACCTGGCGCCCGGTCCCGGTCACCACCGCGAGGTCGCACGACCTGGCCGTGCACCGGGTGGCCGGCACCGGCCGCGAGGCGGTGCACGAGGTGCTGGCCGCGCTGCGCGGCGCCGGCGGTCGGCTGGCCGTGGTGCTCCGCGACGACGTGGACCAGGCGGCCGTGCGCGGCCTGGTGCGCACCGCGCAGACCGAGCAGCCCGGCCGGTTCGTGCTGGCGGCGGTGGACGACGACCCCGCCTCAGAGCAGGCCCTGGACGCCGCCCTGGCCCTGGGCGAGCCGGAGGTGGCCGTGCGCGGCGGCGAGGTGTTCGCCCCGCGCCTGGCCAGGACCGCCGGGCAGGGGCAGCGGGTCGACTGGGGCGACGGGCCGGTGCTGGTCACCGGCGCGACCGGCGCCCTGGGCGGCATCCTGGCCCGGCACCTGGTGACCGCGCACGGCGTGCGCGACCTGGTCCTGCTGAGCAGGCGCGGCCCGGACGCGCCCGGCGCGGCCGAGCTGGCCGCCGAGCTGGCCGACCTCGGCGCGACCGCCACCGCGGTGGCCTGCGACGCCGCCGACCGGGACGCGCTGGCCGAGGTGGTGGCCCGGCACCGGCCCACCGCCGTGGTGCACACCGCGGGCGTGGTGGCCGACGGCACCCTGGCCGGCCTGACCGCCGAGCAGGTCGACGCCGTGCTGCGGCCCAAGGTCGACGCCGCGTGGAACCTGCACGAGCTGCTGGGCGACGCCTCCGCGTTCGTCCTGTACTCCTCGGTCGCCGGCCTGCTGGGCACCGCGGGCCAGGGCAACTACGCGGCCGGCAACACCTTCCTCGACGCGCTCGCCGAGCACCGGCGGGCGCGGGGCAAGCACGCCGTGTCGCTGGCCTGGGGCCTGTGGGAGACCGCCAGCGAGCTGTCCGGCGGCCTGTCCGAGGTCGACGTGAGGCGCCTGGGCCGGATGGGGCTCAAGCCGCTGGCCTCGGCCGAGGCGATGGAGCTGTTCGACGCCGCCCTGGAGCACGGCGCGCCCGTGCTGGCCGTGACCGAGCTGGACCTGGCCGCCCTGCGCGACCGCGACGACCTGCCCGCCGTGCTGCGCGACCTGGTGCGGTCCCGCCCCGCCAGGCCCGCCGCCGGGCCCGTGGTGCCCGCCCAGCGCGGCGCACCCACCCCGGCGGACCTGCCGGAGCTGGTGCGGGCGCAGGTGGCCGCGGTGCTCGGCCACGACGACCCGGCCGCGATCGAGGCCAGGCGCGCGTTCACCGAGCTGGGCTTCGACTCGCTGACCGCGGTCGAGCTGCGCAACCGGCTCGGCGCGGCCACCGGCCTGGACCTGCCCACCACGGTGGTGTTCGACCACCCGAGCCCGCAGGCCCTGGCCGACCACCTGCGCACCCTCGTGGCCCCGGCCGAGCAGCCGCAGGACACCGGGTCCCTGGTGGACCGCCTGGAAGAGCTGATCCGCGGCGGCGGCGTGGCCGACCGCGAGCTGGAGCGGCTGCGCGCGCTGCTGGGCCGCCCCGCCCTGGACCCCGACCTCGACACCGACGACGACGAGGCGCTGTTCGCGCTGGTCGACGAGCTCGACTGACCCTGGAGACGGACGTGGCTGACGAAGACAAGCTCCGCGACTACCTCAAGCGGGCCATCGCCGACGCGCGGGACGCACGCCGCAGGCTCAAGGAGGTCGAGGACAAGGAGCAGGAACCGATCGCGATCGTGGGCATGGCCTGCCGCTACCCCGGCGGCGTGCGCACCCCCGAGGACCTGTGGCGGCTGGTGGCCGAGGGCCGCGACGCGGTCACCGGCTTCCCCGCCAACCGCGGCTGGCCCGCCGACCTGCACGACCCCGACCCGGACAAGGTGGGCAAGTCCACCACCGGGCACGGCGGGTTCCTGCACGACGCCGACCTGTTCGACGCCGAGTTCTTCGGCCTGTCGCCGCGCGAGGCGCTGGCCGTCGACCCCCAGCAGCGGCTGCTGCTGGAGACCACCTGGGAGGCCGTGGAACGCGCCGGCGTCGACCCCGAGACGCTGCGCGGCAGCCGGACCGGCGTGTTCGTCGGCGTGATGTACAACGACTACGGCTCGCGACCCAACCTGCCCGCCGAGGGCGTGGAGGGCTACCTGTTCAGCGGCAGCGCGGGCAGCATCGCGTCCGGCCGGCTGGCCTACGCCTTCGGGTTCGAGGGCCCGACGCTGACCGTGGACACCGCGTGCTCCTCGTCGCTGGTCGCCCTGCACCTGGCCGCGAACGCGCTGCGCCGCGGCGAGTGCGAGCTGGCCGTGACCGGCGGCGCGACGGTGATGTCCACGCCCACGGCGTTCGTCGAGTTCTCCCGGCTGCGCGGGCTGGCCGCCGACGGCCGCTGCAAGTCCTTCTCCGACGACGCCGACGGCACCGGCTGGGCCGAGGGCGTGGGCGTGCTGCTGCTGGAGCGGCTGTCCGACGCCCGCCGCAACGGCCACCCCGTGCTGGCCCTGGTGCGCGGCACCGCGGTCAACTCCGACGGCGCCTCCAACGGCCTGACCGCGCCCAACGGCCCGGCCCAGGAGCGGGTGATCCGCCAGGCCCTGGCCTCCGCGCGGCTGTCCACCTCCGACGTCGACCTGGTCGAGGCGCACGGCACCGGCACCACCCTGGGCGACCCGATCGAGGCCCGCGCCGTGCTGGCCACCTACGGCCAGGACCGCGACCGGCCGGTGTGGCTGGGCTCGCTGAAGTCCAACATCGGCCACTCGCAGGCCGCGGCCGGCGTCGGCGGCATCATCAAGGTGGTGCAGGCCATGCGGCACGGCGTCGCGCCGCGCACCCTGCACGCCGAGCGGCCCTCCCGCCACGTCGACTGGACCTCCGGCGCGGTGGAGCTGCTGACCGAGGCCCGCGAGTGGCCGCGCGCCGACCGGCCGCGGCGGGCCGCGGTGTCCTCGTTCGGCTTCGGCGGCACCAACGCCCACGTCGTGGTGGAGGAGGCCGAGCCCGAGGAGGTCCCCGCCGGCACCGCGACCGGCCCGGTGCCGGTCGTGCTGTCGGGGAAGTCCCCGGAGGCCGTGGCCGAGCTGGCCCGCTCGCTGGAGGGCGTCGAACTCACCCCGGACGTGGCCTACACCCTGGCCACCCGCACGCCCATGCCCTACCGCTCCGGGTCGGTCGACCCGGCCGACCTCCCGCCCGCCGTGCCCGCCAGGCCGGGCAAGGTCGCGTTCGCCTTCACCGGCCAGGGCTCGCAGCGCGTCGGCATGGGCCTGGAGCTGGCCCGCGCGCAGCCGGTGTTCGCGAAGGCCCTCGACGAGGTGCTGGCGCACTTCGACGTCCCGGTGCGCGAGGCGATCTCCTCCGGCGAGGGCCTGGACGGCACGGGCCTGGCGCAGCCGGCGCTGTTCGCGGTGGAGGTGGCGCTGTTCCGGCTGCTGGAGTCCTGGGGCGTGCGCCCGGACTTCCTGGTCGGCCACTCCATCGGCGAACTGGCCGCCGCGCACGTCGCCGGCGTGCTGTCCCTGGCCGACGCCGCGAAGCTGGTGCAGGCGCGCGGCCGGCTGATGCAGGCACTGCCCGAGGGCGGCGCGATGGTGGCCGTGCGCGCCGCCGAGGACGAGCTGGACCTGCCCGAGGGCGTGGCGGTCGCGGCGGTCAACGGGCCGCGGTCGATCGTGCTCTCCGGTGTCGAGGAGGCCGTGCTCCGGGCGGCCGAGGGCCTGCGGGGCAAGCGGCTGGCCGTGAGCCACGCGTTCCACTCGCCGCTGATGGAGCCCATGCTCGACGAGTTCCGGGCCGTCGCGCGCACGCTGGCGTTCCACGCGCCGCAGGTCCCGGTGGCGTCCACGGTGTCGCCCGACGCCGACTGGACCGACCCGGAGTACTGGGTCGAGCAGGTCCGCGCGACCGTGCGCTTCCACGACGCGATGACCGCCCTGGTCGAGCGGGGCGTGCGCACCGTGGTCGAACTCGGCCCCGACGCCGTGCTGTCCGGGCTCACCGCGGCGGCGTTCGACGACGTCACCCCGGTGCCGCTGCTGCGCGCCGACCGCCCGGAGCCGGTGGCCGCGGCCGCCGCGCTGGCCGCGCTGCACACTTGCGGCGTTGACCCGGACTGGGCCGCGGTGTTCCCCGGCGCCCGCAAGGTGCCCGTGCCCACCTACGCCTTCCAGCGCAAGCGCTACTGGCTGCGCCCGGCACCCGGCGGCGACGTCTCGGCGGCCGGCCTGCGCGCGGCCGGGCACCCGCTGCTGGGCGCCGCGGTGGACCTGCCCGACGGCTCGACCGTGCTCACCGGCACCCTCTCGCTGTCCGCGCACCCGTGGCTGGCCGACCACCGCGTGAACGGCGCGGTCGTGGTGCCCGGCACGGCGCTGGCCGAGGTGGCGGGCCGCGCCCTGGCCGAGCTGACCATCACCGCGCCGCTGGTGGTGCCCGAGGACGGCGCGGTCACCGTGCGGGTGGTGCGCGCCGAGGACGCGGTGGAGATCTACTCGCGGCGCGACGACGAGGAGTGGACCCGGCACGCCACCGGCGCGCCCGCCGCCGACCCCGGACCCACCGAGGACCTGCTGGCGTGGCCGCCGGAGGGTGCCGAGGAGGTCGACTTCTCCTACGACGGCGTGGAGCGCCACGGCTACGGCTACGGGCCCCGGTTCCGCGGCCTGCGTCGGGTGTGGCGCCGCGGCGAGGAGCTGTTCGCCGAGGTCGCGCTCTCGGAGGAGCCGGAGGTGACCGGTTTCGCGGTGCACCCGGCGCTGTTCGACGCCGCGCTGCACCCGCTGCTGCCCGGCGTGGTCGACCACGACCGGCCCGCCGCGCTGCCCTTCTCCTGGCACGGCGTCCGCTTCCACGGCACCGCCGGCACCGCGCTGCGCGTCCGGATCACCCCCACCGGCCCGGAGTCGGTGGCGCTGCTGCTGGCCGACAGCGCCGGCACGCCCGTGGTGTCGGTGGACGAACTGGTGCTGCGGCCCGCGAGCGCGTCGGGAACCGGCGACCGGCTGCTGTTCACCCCCGCCTGGCGCACCGCCGACGCCGCCGTGGACGCCGTGGTGGCGGTGGAGGCGGGCGAGGGCACCGTGCCCGAGCGCACCCACCGCGCCGTGCACCACGTGCTGGGCGTCCTGCGGGACTGGCTGGCCCGCGACGGCGGCCGGCTGGGCATCGAGGTCGGCGACGACCTGGCCCACGCCGCCGTGCACGGCCTGGTGCGCAGCGCCGCGGCCGAGCACCCCGACCGGTTCGCCGTGGTGCGCGGCGGACAGGTCGTCGAGCAGCGCCTGGTGCCCGCGCCGCGCCCGCAGGGCCAGGCCCCGAACTGGGACACCGTGCTGGTCACCGGCGCCGGCGGCGCCCTGGGCTCGGCCCTGGCGCGGCACCTGGTCGACCGGCACGGCGCGCGCAAGCTCGTGCTGGTCAGCCGCAGCGGGCGGGCCCCGGAGGTCCCCGGCGACGTGGAGGTGGTCACCGCCGCCTGCGACGTGGCCGACCGCGACGCCCTGGCCGCGCTGCTGGCCGAGCACCCCGTCACCGCGGTCGTGCACACCGCGGGCGTGCTCCGGGACGGCACCCTGGGGTCGCTGACGCCCGAGCAGGTCGACGCGGTGCTGCGGCCCAAGGTCGACGCCGCGTGGAACCTGCACGAGTTGGTCGGCGACGTGGACGCGTTCGTGCTCTACTCCTCGATCGCGGGCGTGCTGGGCACCGCGGGCCAGGCCAACTACGCGGCGGGCAACACCTTCCTCGACGCGCTGGCCGAGCACCGCCGCGCGCTGGGCCTCAAGGCGACCTCGCTGGCGTGGGGCCTGTGGGAGACCGGCAGCGCCATGTCCGACGGCCTGTCCGAAGTGGACCGCAAGCGCATCGGCAGGCTGGGGCTCAAGCCGCTGGGCACGCAGGAGGCGCTGGCGGCGTTCGACGCGGCCCTGGCCGGCGACGAGCCGGTGCTCGCCGTCACCGGCCTGGACCGGGCCGCGCTGCGCGAGGACCCGCACCCGGCGCTGCGCGAGCTGGCCCCGCGCAAGGCCAGGGCCCGGCAGGCCGGCGACCGGTTCGCCGCGCTGTCCGAGGGCGACCGGCTGCGCGCGCTCACCGAGCTGGTGCGCACCCAGGTCGCGGCCGTGCTCGGCCACGCCGACCCCGCCGGGGTCGAGGCCGACCGCGCGTTCACCGCGCTGGGCTTCGACTCGCTGACCGCGGTGGAGCTGCGCAACCGGCTGGCCGCCGCGACCGGGCAGAAGCTGCCCACCACGCTGGTGTTCGACCACCCGACGCCCGCCGCGCTCGCCCGGTTCCTGGCGGGCTCGGTCGCGCCCGAGAAGGTCGAGCGCAAGGCCGTGACCCCGGTGGACGAGCCCATCGCGATCGTGGGCATGGCCTGCCGCTACCCGGGCGGCGTGCGCACCCCCGAGGACCTGTGGCAACTGGTCGTCGAGGGCCGCGACGCGGTCAGCGGGTTCCCGACCAACCGCGGCTGGGACCTCGACGCCCTCTACGACCCGGACCCGGAGCGGGCCGGCACGAGCTACACCCGCGAGGGCGGGTTCCTGCACGACGCGGACCTGTTCGACCCGGAGTTCTTCGGCATGTCGCCGCGCGAGGCGCTGGCCACCGACCCCCAGCAGCGGCTGCTGCTGGAGACCGCGTGGGAGGCCATCGAGCGCGCGGGCATCGACCCGTCCGGGCTGCGCGGCAGCCGCACCGGCGTGTTCGCCGGCCTGATGTACCACGACTACGGCAGCGGCGGCGCCCTGCCGCCGGAGCTGGAGGGCTACCTGGCGGGCGGCACGGCCGGCAGCGTCGCGTCCGGGCGGCTGGCCTACGCGCTGGGCCTGGAGGGCCCCGCGATCACCGTCGACACCGCCTGCTCGTCGTCGCTGGTGGCCCTGCACCTGGCCGCGCAGGCGCTGCGCAACGGCGAGTGCGACCTGGCGCTGGCCGGCGGCGCGACGATCATGTCCACGCCCACGCCGTTCGTGGAGTTCTCCCGCCAGCGCGGGCTGTCCCCGGACGGCCGCTGCAAGCCGTTCGCCGCGGCCGCCGACGGCACCGGCTGGGCCGAGGGCGTGGGCCTGCTGCTGGTGGAGCGGCTGTCGGACGCGGTGCGCCACGGGCACCCGGTGCTGGCCGTGGTGCGCGGCACCGCGGTCAACCAGGACGGGGCGTCCAACGGCCTGACCGCGCCCAGCGGCCCGGCGCAGCAGCGGGTCATCCGCGCCGCGCTCGACGCCGCCGGCCTGGGGCCCGCGGACGTGGACGTGGTGGAGGCGCACGGCACCGGCACCACCCTGGGCGACCCGATCGAGGCCGAGGCGCTGCACGCGGTCTACGGCGTCGAGCGCCCCCGGCCCCTGGCGCTGGGCTCGCTGAAGTCCAACATCGGCCACACCCAGGCCGCGGCCGGCGTCGGCGGGATCATCAAGGTGGTGCAGGCCATGCGGCACGGGGTGATGCCCCGCACCCTGCACGTGGACCGGCCCAGCCCGCACGTGGAGTGGTCGGGCGCCATCGAGCTGCTGACCGAGGCGCGCGAGTGGCCGGCCGACCGGCCGCGCCGGGCGGCGGTGTCCTCGTTCGGCATCAGCGGCACCAACGCCCACGTCGTGCTGGAGCAGGCCCCCGAGGCCGCGGCGGAGCCCGCCGCGGTGCAGGGCCCGGTGCCGGTGGTGGTCTCGGCGCGCACGCCCGCCGCCCTGGCCGAGCAGGTGGAGCGGCTGGCCGGCGCGGACGTGCCGCTCGCGGACCTGGCCCACACCCTGGGCACCGGCCGCGCCCTGCTGGAGCACCGCGCCGTGGTGGCCGCCACCGACCCGGCCGACCTGCGCGCGGCGCGGGTGCTGCCGAAGGCCACCGACGGCCGGGTGGCGTTCGTGTTCACCGGCCAGGGCTCGCAGCGGGTGCGGATGGGCCTGGAGCTGGCCGAACGCTTCCCGGTGTTCGCCGAGGCCCTCGACGAGGTGTGCGCGCTGCTCCCGGCGCACGTGCGCGAGGCCGTCGCCTCCGGCGAGGGCCTGGACGAGACCGGCACGGCCCAGCCCGCGCTGTTCGCGGTGGAGGTCGCGCTGGTCCGGCTGCTGGAGTCCTGGGGCGTGCGCCCGGACTTCCTGGCGGGCCACTCCATCGGCGAGATCGCCGCCGCGCACGCCGCCGGCGTGCTGTCCCTGGCCGACGCCGCGAAGCTCGTGGAGGCGCGCGGCCGGCTGATGCAGGCGCTGCCCCGCGGTGGCGCGATGGTCGCCGTCCAGGCCGCCGAGGACGAGGTGGTCCTGCCCGGGGGCGTGGCCGTCGCGGCGGTCAACGGGCCCCGGTCGATCGTGCTCTCCGGTGTCGAGGACGCCGTGCTGCGCGCCGCCGAGGGCCTGCGGGCCAAGCGGCTGGCCGTCAGCCACGCGTTCCACTCGCCGCTGATGGAGCCCATGCTGGAGGAGTTCCGCGAGGTCGTGCGCGGGCTGGAGTTCCACGAGCCCACCACGCCCGTGGTGTCCTCGGTCTCCGCCGACGGCGACTGGACCGACCCGGAGTACTGGGTGCGGCACGTGCGCGAGACCGTCCGCTTCGCCGACGCCGCCCGGCGGCTGGTCGAGGCGGGCGTGACCACCTTCGTCGAGGTCGGCCCGGACGCGGTGCTGTCCGGCCTGCTCGGCGCGGTGCTGCCGGAGGGCTCGGCCGCGCTGCCCGCGCTGCGCCGCGACCGCCCCGAGGCGGCCACCGCGGTGGAGCTGTTCGCGACCCTGCACGCCAGGGGCGTGGCCGTGGACTGGTCGGCCTTCCCCGGCCGGCGGGCGGTGCTGCCCACCTACCCGTTCCAGCGCGAGCGGTACTGGCTGACCACCCGCGCCCGCGCCGGCGCCGGGCACCCGGTGCTCGACCCGGCGGTGCCCGTGGCGGGCACCGGGGAGGTGCTGTTCACCGGCCGCACCGACCGGCGGCTCACCGCGGCCGGCCTGGCCGGGCTGGCCTGGCACGCCGGCCGCGAGGTCGGCCACCCGGTGCTGGACCTCGACGTCGACTCGCTGCCCGAGGACGCCGAGGTGCGCGTGCAGGTCAAGGTCGGCGCGCCCGAGGACGGGCGGCGCCCGGTCACCGTGCACTCCTGGCGCGACGGCTGGGTCGAGCACGCCCGCGGCACCCTGGCCGCGGGACCGGCGGTGGACGCGCGGGTCGACCTGGACCTGGTCGCCCGCGACGACCTCGACCCGGTGCTCTGGCGCGGGCTGCGCGCCACCGCGCCGGGCACGGCCGTGCGCTTCGACGGCGAGGCGTTCCGCGACGAGGCGGGCGCCGAGGTGGCCCGGGTGGACGAGGTGTCCTTCCGCGCCCTGGGCACCGCGCTCTACGAGGTGCGGTGGCAACCGGTGGAGCTGCCCGCCGCCGACGGGCCCGAGCCGGAGGTGCTGCGGGTCGAGGCCGGGCCGGACCCGGTGACCACCGCGCACACCGCCACCCGGCGGGTGCTGGCCGAGCTGCGCCGCCGCGCCGCGGGCACCGGGCGGCTGGTGGTGCTCACGCCCGACCCGGCCGACCCCGGCATCGCCGCGGTCTGGGGCCTGGTGCGCGCCGCCCAGGCCGAGGCGCCCGACCGGATCGTGCTGGTCGGCGGCGAGCCGGCCCGGCTGGCCCCGGTGGTGGCCTCGGGCGAGCCGCAGGTGCTGCTGCGCGACGGCGGGGCGTTCGCGCCCCGGCTGGTGCGCGCGGAGCCCCGTCGGGTCGAGCCGGCCGACCTGGTGGTGCACCGGGTCGAACCGCCCGCGGCCGCCGTGCTCGGCGCGCTCACCGACGAGGCGCTGGACGAGGTGCTGCGCGAGGTCGTGGACGCGGCGTGGAAGCTGCACGAGGCCGAACCGGAGCGGACCCTGGCGTTCGCGTCCACCGTGGACGGGCTGGGGGTGACCGGTCAGGCCCACTACGCGGCCGGCGCGGCGTTCCTGGAGGCCCTGGCCCGGCTGCGCCGCGAGGCCGGGCAGCCGGGCGCGTTCGTGGTGCTGCCCGCCGAGGCCGACGACGACGCGCTGGGGGCGGCGGTCCGGGCGGGGCTGCCCGCCGTGGTCGCGGCGCCGGTGTCGGCGCTGCCCGCGAGCCCGCTGCTGCGCGACCTGGTGCGCCCGGCGCCGGCGGCGACGCTGGCCGAGCGGCTGGCGGGCGTGGCCGAGGGCGACCGGCACCGGGTGGCCGCCGAGGTGGTGCGCGAGCAGGTGGCCGCGGTGCTGGGCCACGGCGACCCGCGCCGGGTGGACCTGGAGCGGCCGTTCGGCGACCTGGGCTTCGACTCGCTGACCTCGGTCGACCTGCGCAACCGGCTGGCCGCGGCCACCGGCGTGCGGCTGGAGGCCACGCTGGTGTTCGACCACCCCACGCCCGCCGCGCTCACCGAGGTGCTGCTGGCGCGCGTCGCGCCCGCCGAGCGGCCCGTGCCGCCCGCGCTGGCCGAGCTGGACCGGCTGGAGGCGGTGCTGGCCGGCATCGGCCACGACGACGACCACCGCGACGAGATCACCGTGCGGCTGCGCACGATCCTGTCGCGCTGGAACTCCGCGGCCGACTCCCCGGCCGGCGACCGGGCGCGCCCCGACTTCGCCTCCGCCACCACCAGCGAGCTGTTCGACTTCATCGACAACCAGCTCGGCCGCGTCGCGCGCTGACCGGTCGACCCCACCGAGCAGGAGAGGAAACCCCGGTGTCCAACGAGGAACGGCTGGTCGAGTACCTGAAGTGGGTGACCGCCGACCTGCAGCAGGCCAGGGAGCGCATCGCCGAGCTGGAGGCAGCCGAACCCGAGCCCGTGGCCATCGTGGCCATGGCCTGCCGCTACCCCGGCGGCGTGTCCTCGCCGGAGGACCTGTGGCGGCTGGTCGAGTCCGGCGGCGACGGCATCACCGAGTGGCCGACCGACCGAGGCTGGGACGTGGAACGCCTCTACGACCCCGAACCCGGCACGCCCGGCCGCACCTACACCCGCGAGGGCGGGTTCATCGAGCACGCCACCGAGTTCGACGCGGCGTTCTTCGGCATCTCGCCGCGCGAGGCGCTGGGCATGGACCCGCAGCAGCGGGTGCTGCTGGAGACCGCGTGGGAGCTGTTCGAGCGCGCCGGCATCGACCCCGCCGGCCTGCGCGGCACCCGGACCGGCGTGTTCGCCGGCGTGGGCGAGCAGAGCTACCTGGGCCTGGCCGGGCCGGAGGAGCTGGAGGGCTTCCTGATGACCGGCAAGCTCTCCAGCGTCGCCTCCGGCCGGGTGTCCTACACCTTCGGGCTGGAGGGCCCGGCGGTCACCGTCGACACGGCCTGCTCGTCGTCGCTGGTGGCGCTGCACCTGGCGGTGCGGTCGCTGCGCGAGGGCGAGTCGAGCCTGGCGCTGGCCGGCGGCAGCACGGTCTACGGCTCGCCGACCGGCTACGTGGACTTCTCCCGCCAGCGCGGCCTGGCGCCCGACGGCCGGTGCAAGTCCTTCTCCGGCACCGCCGACGGCACCGGCTGGTCGGAGGGCGTGGGCCTGCTGCTGCTGGAGCGGCTGTCCGACGCCCGCCGCAACGGCCACCCGGTGCTGGCGGTCGTGCGCGGCACCGCCATCAACCAGGACGGCGCGTCCAACGGCCTGACCGCGCCCAACGGGCCCGCGCAGGAGCGGGTCATCCGGGCCGCGCTGGCCGACGCCCGGCTCACCCCGGCGGACGTGGACGTGGTGGAGGCGCACGGCACCGGCACCCGGCTGGGCGACCCGATCGAGGCGCAGGCGCTGCTGGCCACCTACGGGCAGGGCCGGTCCGAACCGCTGCTGCTGGGGTCGCTGAAGTCCAACATCGGGCACAGCGTCGCCGCCGCCGGCGTCGGCGGGGTGATCAAGATGGTGGAGGCCATGCGGCACGGCGTCGCGCCGCGGACCCTGCACGTCACCGAGCCCACCCCGGTGGTCGACTGGTCGGCGGGCGCGGTCGAGCTGCTGACCGAGGCCCGCCCCTGGCCCGCGGCCGACCGGGCGCGGCGGGCGGCGGTGTCGTCGTTCGGCGTCAGCGGCACCAACGCGCACGTCGTGCTGGAGCACGTGCCCGAGCCCGAGGCGGTCGAGGTGCCGCGGTCGGCGGGGGAGTGGCCGTTCCTGCTGTCCGCGCGCAGCCCCGAGGCGCTGCGCGCCCAGGCCGCGCGGCTGCGCGACCACGTGGCGGCCGACCCCGCGCTGGAGCCCGCGGACGTGGCGTTCTCGCTGGCCACCACGCGGGCCGCGCTGGAGCACCGGGGCGCGGTGGTGGCGGCCGACCGCGAGGGGCTGCTGACCGCGCTGGAGGCGTTCGCGGGCGGTGCGCCCGTGCCGCCGCCGGGCCGCACCGCGTTCCTGTTCACCGGCCAGGGCGCGCAGCGCGCGGGCATGGGCCGCGACCTGCACGAGCGGTACCCGGTCTTCGCCGAGGCGTTCGACGCGGTGTGCGCGCTGATGGACCCGCACCTGCCCCGGCCGCTCAAGGAGGTCGTGTTCGGCGGCTCCGACGAGCTGCACCGCACCCGCTACACCCAGCCCGCGCTGTTCGCCTTCGAGGTGGCGCTGTTCCGGCTGCTGGAGTCCTGGGGCGTGCGGCCGGACTGCGTGGCCGGGCACTCGCTGGGCGAGCTGACCGCCGCGCACGTGGCCGGGGTGTTCTCGCTGGAGGACGCGTGCGCCCTGGTCGCCGCCCGCGCCCGGCTGATCGACGAGCTGCCCGCCGGCGGTGCGATGGTGGCGGTGGCCGCGCCGCCCGCCGAGGTCGAGCCGCTGCTGGTGCCCGGCGTGGGCATCGCCGCGGTCAACGGGCCCGCCGCGGTCGTGGTGTCCGGCGACGAGGACGGCGTGCGCGCGGTGGAGGAGGAGCTGCGGGCGCGCGGGTGCCGGACCAAGCGGCTCACCGTCAGCCACGCGTTCCACTCCCCGCGCATGGAGCCGGCGCTGGCGCCGTTCCGCGAGGTCGCCGCGAGGGTGACCTACGCCGAACCGGTCATCCCGGTGGTGTCCAACGTGACCGGTGCCCCGGCGGGCGGTGAGCTGCTGCGCTCGCCGGACTACTGGGTGCGGCACGTGCGCGAGGCCGTGCGGTTCGCCGACTGCGCGCGTGCCCTGGCCAAGGAGGGCGTGACCACGTTCGTCGAGGTCGGCCCGGACGCGGTGCTGACCCCGATGGTGCGCGACACCGTCGACGGGGTGGCCGCGGTCGCCCTCCAGCGGGCCGGCGGCGGCCTGGTCGCGGGCCTCGCCGCCCTGCACGGCCACGGCGTCGCGGTGGACTGGCGCGCGTTCTTCGCCGGCAGCAACGCCCGCAAGGTGCCCCTGCCCACCTACCCGTTCCAGCGGCAGCGGTTCTGGGTCGAGCACACCGAGGCGGTGGACGCGGGCGAGCTGGGCCTGGCCGACGCCCACCACCCGCTGCTCGGCGCGGCCGTCCCGGTGGCCGACAGCGGCGAGGTGCTGTTCACCGCCCGGCTCTCCCCGCGCACCCAGCCGTGGCTGGCGCACCACCGGGTGCACGGCGCGGTCGTGCTGCCGCCGGCGGCGCTGGTGGAGCTGGCGATCCGGGCCGGCGACGAGGTGGGGCTGCCCCGGCTGGCGGAGCTGGAGGTGACCGCGCCGGTGGTGGTGCCCGACCGCGGCGTGCAGCTGCAGGTGCGGGTGAGCGGCGACCGGGTGACCGTCCACTCGCGACTGGACGGCGCCTGGCGCGCGCACGCCACCGGGCGGCTCGCCCCGGCCGGTCCGGCGCCCGCGTTCGCCGACGGGCCGTGGACCGAGGTCGAGGGCGTGGAACCCGGCGGGTTCGGGCTGCACCCGACCCTGCTCGACCGGGCCGTGCGCCTGCTGGGCGACGGTGCGGCCGTGCGGTGGCGCGACGTGGAGCTGCACGCGGTCGGCGCGGCCTCTTTGCGCGCCCGGGTGACCGGGGACGGGCTGCTGCTGGCCGACCCGAGCGGCGCCCCGGTGGCCACGGTCGGGTCCGTCGAGCTGGCGCCCGTGGCACCCGACGAGGTGGCCGACGGGCTGCTGCGGCCCGCCGACGCGCTGCTGGAGGTGGTGTGGGAGCCGGTGGAGCTGCCCGCGGGGGCTGGGACGCCACCCCGGGTGGTGCGCTGGTCGCCCGGCGCGGACCTGCACACCCGGCTCGCCGCCGCGCTGGCCGACCTCCAGCGCGGCGAACCGCTGGTCGCGGTCACCTCCGGCGCGGTCGGCCCCGACGTGACCGACGTGGACGGCGCCGCCCTGTGGGGCCTGGCCAGGTCCGCGCAGTCCGAGCAGCCGGGCCGGATCACGCTGGTGGACGCGGACGAGGCGACCGACGAGCTGGTGGCGGCCGTGGTGGCGTCGGGCGCGGCGCAGGTCGTGGTGCGCGGCGGGGTCGCGCACGTGCCGGTGCTGCGGCCCGCCTCGCTGACCCGGCAGCGGTGGGACCGCTCGGGCACCGTGCTGGTCACCGGCGGCACGGGTGCGCTGGGCGCGCTGGTGGCCCGGCACCTGGTCACCGCGCACGGCGTGCGGAGCCTGGTGCTGACCAGCCGCCGGGGGCCCGACTCGCCGGGCGCGGCCGAGCTGGTGGCCGAGCTGTCCGCGCACGGCGCGCGGGTGGTCGTGGAGGCGTGCGACGTGGCCGACCGGGACCAGGTGGCCGCGCTGCTGGCGCGGCACCCGCTGACCGGCGTGGTGCACACCGCGGGCGTCATCGACGACGGCCTGGTCGGCGACCTGACCCCGGAGCGGCTGGCCGGCGTGCTGGCGCCCAAGGCCGACGCCGCCCGCCACCTGCACGAGCTGACCCGGGGCCACGACCTGACCGCGTTCGTGCTGTTCTCCTCGATCGCGGGCGTGATCGGCGGTGCGGGCCAGGGCAACTACGCCGCCGCGAACGCCTACCTCGACGGCCTGGCCGCGCACCGCCGGTCCATCGGCCTGCCCGCCACCTCCATCGCCTGGGGCCTGTGGGAGCAGACCAGCGGCATCACCGCCAACCTCACCGACGCCGACCGGAGCCGCATCGCCAAGGCCGGCCTGCGGCCCGTGGCCACCGGGCACGGCCTGGCCATGCTCGACGCGGCCCTGGGCACCACGGCCGTGGTGGCCGCCCCGGTGGACCGCGACGCCCTGCGCGCCCGGCCCGACCAGGCGCCGCCGCTGCTGCGCACCCTGCTGCCGGTGGTGCGGCCCGCGGCCCGCAACGGCGCGCCGGCACCCGACCTGGCCGAGCTGACCGAGGACGAGCGGCGGCGCGTGGTCACCGACCTGGTGCACGCCGAGGTCGCCGCCGTGCTCGGGCTGACCGCGCCGGTGGAGGACCGGCCGTTCCCCGACCTGGGCTTCGACTCGCTGCTGTCGGTGGAGCTGCGCAACCGGGTGGCCGCCGCCACCGGCCTGACCCTGCCCGCCACCGTGGTGTTCGACCACCCGACGCCGGGCGCGCTGGCCGCGTTCCTGGCCGGCGCGGCCGGGGCGACCGAGGTGGACTACGAGGCCGAGGTGGTGCTGCCCGACGACATCCGGCCGGCCGACGAGGTCGTGCGCACGGTGTCCGCGCCCGAGCACGTGCTGCTGACCGGCGGCACCGGCTTCCTCGGCGCGTTCCTGCTGCGGGAGCTGCTGAAGGCTTCGGACGCGACCGTGCACTGCCTGGTGCGCGCCGCGGACGAGGAGGAGGGGCGCCGCAAGCTGGAGGCCAACCTCCGCTGGTACCGGCTCCGGGACGAGGTCGATTTCTCGCGGCTGCGCGTGGTGCCCGGCGACCTGTCCAAGCCCCGGCTGGGGCTCACCGAGGAGGTCTTCGACCACCTGGCCCGCACCGTGGACGTCGTCTACCACGGCGGCGCGGTGGTCAACTGGCTGCGCCCGTACCAGGATTTGAAGGCGGCCAACGTGCACGGCACCCAGGAGGTGCTGCGGCTGGCCGCGCGGCACCGCACCGTGCCGGTCCACCACCTGTCCACCACGGGGGTGTTCGCGGGGATGCGCGAACCCGGCGTGCCGTTGAGGGTGGACGACCCGACCGGCCCGGCGCCCGAGCTGCCCAGCGGTTACCTGCGCAGCAAGTGGGTCGCCGAGGGGGTCGTGGGGCTGGCCCGTTCGCGCGGGTTGCCGGTCTCGGTCTACCGGGTCGACCTGGTCTCCGGCGACCAGCGCAACGGCGCCTGCCAGACCCGTGACTTCGTGTGGCTGAGCACCAAGGGTTTGGTCCAGGCCGGTTCGGTGCCGCGCGGGCTGAGCGGCACGGTGCCGATGGTCCCGGTCGACTACGTCGCGGCCGCGGTGGTGGCGCTGTCGGCGAACTCGGGGGAGACCCACCACCTCTACAACCCCGGGCGGGTGAGCTGGCAGACCATCGTGGCGCGGTTGCGCGCCCACGGGTACGCGCTGCCGGAGCGGGACTTCGAGGAGTGGCGGGCCTCGGTGCTGGCCGACCGGGACAACGCCCTGATCCCGCTGCTGGACGCGTTCGACCTGATGACCTCCGACAGCGCCGCGTTCTACCCGCTGGTGGACGTGTCGACGACGGAGGAGGCGCTGGCCGGGACCGGGATCGCGTGCCCGCCGATCGGTGAGGAGCTGGTGGACACCTACATCCGGTTCTTCGCCGAGACCGGGTACTACCCGCCGGCGTGACCGTCGCCCGCTGGACCGCCCCGGGTGGGGCGGTCCAGCGGGGTCACAGGTAGTCGCGCCAGAACGGCACGGTGGCCCGCGGGGACCAGTCCTCCGGCCGCTCGGACTCGGTGAACTCGCGGTCGACGTAGTCGGCCAGGTCGGTGCCGTAGTAGATCATGTCCGTCCCGTAGATCGACAGCACCGGGTGCCCGGACGTGCCGCGCCCGGCGGGCAGGAACCGGTGCGCGTAGACCGGGATCATCCTGGGCACGTCCGCCAGCAGCCGACGGGCCGCCTCCACCGCCGCCTCGGGGGTGTCCGGCCGCGCGCCCCAGGCGGGCGGCCAGTGACCGTGGCGCTCCACCGCCCACAGCACGCCCCCGGTCGGCCAGTCGAGCTGTTCGCGCAGTTCGTCGGGGTTGCCGTTCCGCCACTCCGGCCACGGCTTCTCCCAGGCGTAGGTGACGCCCTCCTCCGGCTCGAAGGGGCTGTTCACCGGCAGTCCCGCCGCGAGGAACGCCCGGTGGTCGTCGGCGAACTCGAAGCCGTGCTCGTGCTCGATGCGGGCGAACTCCGCGTCGGTCAACCCGGGCTCGATCGTGCAGCAGCCCAGCTCGGCCAGGCGGTGCAAGGCCCTCGCGCCCGGGTTGGTGCCCTCGGCTGTCGTCACGGAGCGATCCTAATGCGACGAGATCCGGCGAAGTGCCGATCTTGGTGGGAGTGGTGCGGGAGACTGGCCCCCGGGTTGACTTGGACGACGAGGAGCTGCCGTACTGCTTCCTGGAGAAGTCCTGGGCCGGCATCCGGTTCCTGCTGGACGAGGCCGGGGTGGGGGTCGACGTGTACGAGGACGGCGACCCGATCGACGAGGAGTGCGTCCTGTTCGGCTGGAGCGCCGACCTGGTCGCCGCGTCCGCCGAGGCCCTGGGCGCGACGCCGTTCGAGGCGCTGGAGGTCCACTACGACCCGCGGAAGTTGAGCGAGGCGGACGTGTACCCCATGCGGCACATGTGGGACGCGGACGACATCGGCTACCTGCGGGACAACTACCGGGACCTCGTCGCGTTCTTCCGGAAGACGGCCGCGTCCGGGGGTGCGGCGATCCGGAACTTCAGCTTCTGAGTCTCCTCATCACACCGGTCGGCAGGTAACATATTACCCCTGTGCTGGCGACGTACCCGGCGTGACACGAACAGCAGTAGCGGTGATCTGCGGGGTGCTCGTCCTGGTGACGGGTTGTGGGAGTACCGGGAGTGGAGTGGCCTCGACGCCGGTGACCGGTACGACGCCGTCCGGCTTGAGCGCGGCGGAGATGTCCTCGATCGCGGCTGCGGCCGGCATCCCGCCGAAACCGGACCGGGCGACGGCGGAGGCGTACCTGGCCGAGTTGCGTGCCATCGAGCCGCTGCTCGTGGACGAGGACAACACCGACAAGGCGATCGACCGCGGGCGCAACCAGTGCAGCGCGATTCCGAACCACGCCGGCGACCAAGCCAAGCTGGTCGAGCTGACCAACACGCGGTTCACCGCGCCCGGCCATGCGTCCGGCTTCGGGCCGGAGGTCGCCGAGCAGGTGCTCGCGGTGGTCCGCAAGCACCTCTGCCCGACGTACTGACCGGACAGTCACCCACCTGGACGATCGTCCTGTCCGGGCCACCCCGCGCAGGGCGACCCGGACAGGACCGTCAGCCCCGGAACTCCGGCAGCACCGAGTAACTGCTGTCGTGGTAGGTGTCGGTCGGGAAGCCGCCGCCGACGCCGTAGTGGTAGACGCCCGCCCCGTGCACGCCGTCGTGCGGTGCGATGAACGGCGCGGCCACCAGCGTGCCGGTGAAGTAGTCCTCGGTCGCCATGTACCCGCCCTGCGGGCTGTAGAAGGAGACCACGTACTCGCGACCCGGCTCGACCGGCACCGGCGTGGCGAAGTCCGCCTGCACCATCCGGCCCGGGTGGTCGTACGGCTGCTCGGCCAGCAGCACGCCGTCGGCCCACATGCGCACCACGAGCGTCCCACGGTAGTTGCCGCGCAGCGTCGACGCGCCCAGCATCACGCCGGGCCGGTCGACGCGGACCCGGACGCCGACCTCGACGGGCTGGTCGTCGATGTCCTCGTGCTCGCCGGCCTCGGTCACGAACGGCATCGACATCTCGCACCGGACGGAGCAGTTGACCGGTTGCACCACGGTCTCGCCGCCGACGTGCACGACGATCGGCGCGCTCACGGCGCCGGGACCGGCGGTGGTGACGGGGCGCGCGGCGATCTCGGTGGTGCCGGCCTCGGTGGGCGTCCACAGGTAGGACCAGTCGATGCGGAAGTCGGGGAACAGCTCGACCGGCGTGGGCTCGACCCAGGTGGCGCCGCCGTCGAAGGTCAGCTCGGTGCCGGTGACCGGGGCGGTGTTGCCGAGGAGTGTGGTGCCGGTGACGATCACCGGCACGCCCACCGCCACCCCGGCCTGCGTGGTGGGGGTGAAGAAGCTCGCGGTGGGTTCGGCGGCCTGCGCGACCGACGTGCCGGATAACACCAGGACCACCGCGGCGACCACCGCGGACAGCCTGAGCGAACGGGACATGCGCACTCCTCCGGGCGTGGTGGGGATCTCTTCCCGGAGATTTGATCGTCTTTCCCGATCTCGCCGCTACACCGTCCACGCGGGTGGCGCCGAAGGGCTCGCGCGCCACGACCCGACGGCGGAACGGGGGTACCGCCCGTCAGCCGACGCGCTCGTCGTACCTGGCGCGGGCGCCCGCGATGTCGTCCTGGTGCGCCTCGACCCAGGACACCAGCGACTGCACCGCGCCGTGCAGGCCGCGGCCCAGGCCGGTGAGCGCGTAGTCCACCCTGGGCGGCACGACCTGGTGGACGGTGCGCTCGACCAGGCCGTCGCGCTCCAACTGGCGCAGCGTCACGGTCAGCATCCGCTGGCTGATGCCGCCGACGGCCCTGCGCAGCTCGGAGAAGCGCAGCGGGCGCCGGTCCAGCAGGGCGATCACCAGCAGGGACCACTTGTCCGCGATGCGGTCCAGGACCTGGCGGACCTCGCAGTCGAACCTGGTGTCCCACTGGCGGATCGCGCAGTCGTCGTCGGTTACCGCGAAGTCATCCGGTGACTGCGAAGTGCCTTCTTCCGCGGTGCGCGGCAATGGCAGATCATGGTGTTCCGGCAGGGTGTTCGGGGTGATGTGGTGGCAGCGCATCGGTTGCTCGCTGGTCCGGTGGGGTGCGGTGGTCGTGGAGTCGGCGCGGGGAGAACCCGGGGAGGACCCGGGGGTGGGCGCGCGGGAAGCGCCGCACGGCGGTGGGCGGCGCTTTCGTCCGGGGGGGAAGGGGCGGGTCAGTTGGTCTACAGGCCCACCACGGAGTCGCGTCCGACGGGCCCCAGCGGCAGGGTGCCGCCGCGGCGGGGGCCGAACGGCGTGAGGCCCCTCGGCCCGCTGGGCAGCAGGCCGGCGGCGGGGTTCCGGTGGGCCGCCTCGTAGTCGATGCCGGGCTCGTGGCAGTGCGCCCGCACCACCCGCCGGTGGACGACCCTGGTCGGTGCGGCCGGGACCTTCGGCGCGAGCAGCAGCCTGCCCGTGCTGTCGTCCACCGCGGACAGGATCGCGCGCCGCAGGCCGCGGGAGGTGCGGCCCGCCTGCGGGGTCAGCGTGATGGTGGCCGCGTGCTGCTTGCCGCCGCCCCAGTCGGGCCTGCGGTCCAGCAGCGACAGCCGCGCGGACGCCACCACCAGCAGCGGCGCGGTCTGCTCGGTGTCGTCCACCAAGCACTCCACCGCGTCGAGCAGGTCGTCGTCGGCCAGGTGCAGGTCCCGCAGGTCCAGCACCAGCGGGCGGTGCAGGGCGGCCAGCCGCAGGAACGCGCGCCACGCCGCGAGCGTGCCGCGTGCCGTCGCGGGGCCGACCCCGTGCCCCGGCTGCAGCAGGGGGAGCAGCCGGACGGCGTGGCCGTCGCAGCCGAGCACGCGCTCGCACGCCCGCGCCAGCTTCGCCCGCGCCGAGTCCGGCGACTCGTGCGGTTCGATGCCGCAGTAGGCGGCCAGCACCTGCGCGGCGGCGGACAGGTGGTCGTCGGCGGAGGCGACCCCGGTGAGCACCAGCGGCCCGGCGGGCTCCTGCTCGGCGCAGTGCCGCACCCCGGCCAGGAACGGGCCCATCGCCTCGTCGGCCTCGCCCAGCGCGGTGACCAGGTGCGGGGTGCCGCGCCGCAGGGTGCGGTCGAGCATGCCGCGCACCAGCAGCAGCTCGCCCTCGGGCGCGGTGTCGCGGGACGCGGTCGACGCGGCGCACTCCACCCGCCACGCCCCGCCCTCGGCGGGCGCGCACACCAGCGCCTCGCCCGCCAGCGCCCTGGTGCGGTCGCAGATCCACACCTCGTCCTGGGGCACCCGGTGCAGCAGGTGCCGGGCCTGGTCCACCAGCCGCCCGCTCACCGTCGGCGGTCCGCCGTGGCCCTGGGGCTGCGGGAAGACCAGCGCGTTGCCGGTGACCAGCGCGACGTGCACGGCCAGCCGGGCCGAGGCCAGGCAGTCGCGCAGCGCCAGCGCGGCCCGCACGGCCACCGCCTCCTGCTCCTGCCGGGTGCCGGGGTAGCCGAACAGGGCCAGCGAGGCGGAGCCGATGGAGGTGGCCACCGTGCCGCCCAGCTCCTCGATCCCGGCCCGGACCATGGCGCTCACCGCGGCCAGGGCGTGGTCGACCTCCTCCTCCGGCGCGTCGGCGACGTCGCAGGAACCGTCGCGCAGCCAGGTCTGGATGAGCGCCACGGTCATGTGCCGGTGCTGGGGGGCGCCGCCCGGCTGGAACGGGATCGCCACGGGGGCGGGCGGCGGCGCGGCGGCGGCGACCGGGTCGCGGTCCACCACCTGCGGCACCGCGACCGGCGCCGGCGCCTCGCGCTCGGGCAGGACCAGCGACGGGTCGTGCCCGAGGATGGCCTGCTGGAGCTTCTGCAGCGCCGGGCCCGGCTCCAGGCCCAGCTCGTCGACCAGGTGCTGGCGCAGGCGCTGGTAGACGTTCAGCGCGTCGGCGTGCCGGCCGCACCGGTACAGCGCGAGCATCAGCTGGCCGCAGGACCGCTCGCGCAGCCGCTCGGCCTCGACCATCGCCTCCAGCTCGCCCAGCACCGCCTGGTGCCTGCCGCAGGCCAGCTCGGCCTCGAAGTAGTCCTCCATCACGTCCAGGCGGGCGTTGGACACCACGGTCAGCTCCGGCCAGGCGATGCCGGTCTCCACCAGGTCCGCCAGCGGGGCGCCGCGCCACATCGCCAGCGCCTCGCGCAGCGTCCTGGCCGCGCGCTCCGGCGTGCCCGCGGTCAGCTCGGCCCGGCCCCGGTCGGCCTTGCGGTGGAACTCGTGCAGGTCGACCTGCTCCGGGTCGACCTGCAGGAGGTAGCCGGGTGCCTGGGTGAGCAGCTTCGGCGCGGTCGGGGACTTGTCCACCGCGAGCAGCGCCCGCAGGCTCCACACCGCGTTCTGCAGCATCTTCTTCGCCGAGGCGGGCAGGTCCTCGTTCGGCCACAGCGCGTCCAGCAGCTGGCTGGTCGGCGCGACGTGGTTGGCCTTTAAAAGCAGGAAACCCAGCGTTGCGCGCTGCTTGACCCCGCCGAGAGGTATCGGGTGCCCGTTGTGGACGACTTCGAGCGGGCCGAGCAGTCGGAATTTCATCTGACTTCCCCCATGGTTCGATGGGAGTGCCGGGAATCGCCCTCGTGGGGGCCCGGCTCTCGTGCACCTGCGATTTGCCAGGGATCGGGGACCCCCGGGTGCTGCGTCATTCCGAACGGCGTCTACGTCATTCCGAAGGTCACCCGTCAATCCGAAAGGCGTGCACCACAAGTACCATAAGAAGGCGGCGGATTCCGCGCACGTCGGCGGACCGGCCGTGACGGGCGCCACGGCCGGGGGAGCGGGTGCCGGGCGGACCGGGGTCCGGCCCGCCCGGCGGTGCGGTCAGCCCCGCGCCTTGCGCAGGACCTCGTAGACGGAGGCGAAGCCGTCGCCCGCGTGGCCCTGCTTGATGGCCTGCTCGGCCCGCTCCAGCAGGAACTCCGGCAGCGCCGCGTCGACCTTCTGCGCCCGGCTGGCGTCCACCAGGTGCTCCACGGCCACGGCCTGCATGCCCAGCGCCGAGCCGCCGTCGGGGTAGGTGCCCTGGTCGACCTGCGCGGCGATGCGCGGGATCTCCGGGTTGACGACGTGCTCGAACCACGCCTGCGCGAACGGCAGGAACGCCTCGGCCTTGACCTGCTCGGAGCCCACCAGCGCCAGCGAGTGCATGAAGCCGGCCCAGGTGGTCCACATCAGGCCCAGCAGCGCCACGTCGTAGAGCGACGGCAGGCCCGCGTCCTCGCCGAGGTACGTGCCCGCGCCGGCGATGGAGGCCAGCGCCTCCGCGTTGGCGTCGTAGAGCGCCTTCGGGCCGCCGTAGAAGATCAGCGCGTGCTCCGAGCCGATCATCGGCGGGGTGGCCATGATCGCGCCGTCGACGTAGCCGACGCCGCGCTCGGCCGCCCAGGTCGCGGCCTGCCGGGCCTCGTCCGGCGTGCCGGAGGTGAGGTTGACGATGACCCGCCCGGCGGGCGCCTCGCCCAGCGAGTCGATGATCTCCCGCATCGCGCGGTAGTCCAGCACGCAGACCACCACCAGCTCGCTGGCGGCGATGGCCTCCGCGGGCGTGGCGGCCAGGACGGCGCCCTTGGCCACCAGGGCCTCGGCCTTCTCCGGGGAGCGGTTCCACACCGTGGTCGGGTGGCCCTTGTCCAGGAAGGCGTTGGCCAGCGCGGACCCCATCGAGCCGAGGCCGACGACGGTAACGGGCGCTCGGTTGTCCGAACCCATGGCAATCCTCTTCGGTTCAGTGTCTGCCTGTTGTCCCGCGGTGCCCGGGCCGACCACCGGGTGGTGGGGCCCCTCGGCGCCGCGTGCCACCAGGTTGGCGGGGCGGTCTCCGAACGCTCTCCAAGCGACCTCTAAGCCCTCTCTCGGTGGTGTTGCCCCTAAGGGCACGGAGGGCGAGAGAGCGCTTCCGCAATCGATAATGTGGATGCCATGCGGTTCGGCATATTGGGCGCGCTGGCGGCGTGGACCTCGGACGACCGGCCGGTGCGGCTGCCGGGGCAGAAGGTCCGGGCCCTGCTCGCCGTGCTGCTGGTCCACGACGGCCGGCCGGTGTCGGTGGACCGGCTCGCCGACCTGCTGTGGGGCGAGGCGGCCCCGAGCAACCCGGTCGGCGCGGTGCACACCAGGGTCTGGCAGCTGCGGCGGGCGCTGGAGGAGGCCGAGCCGGGCGCGGGCGAGCTGGTGGTGTCCCACCCGCCCGGTTACCGCGTGGACCTGTCGGCCGCCCGGTTCGACGCGATCGCGTTCACCAAGCTGCTGGCCACCGCCCGCGAGGCCGTCGACCCGCGCACCCGTGCCTCCCTGCTGGACCAGGCGCTGCTGCTGTGGCGCGGCGACGTGCTGGCCGACTTCGCCGACGAGGAGTTCGCCCGGCCGACCGCCGCCCGGCTGGAGGAGCAGCGGCTGACCGCGGTCGAGGAGCGCGCCGAGGCGATGCTGGAGCTGGGCGAGCACAACGTGCTGGTCGGCGAGCTGACCGACCTGCTGGGCAGGCACCCGTTACGCGAGCGGCTGCGAGCCGCCCACATGCGCGCGCTGCACCGCGCGGGCCGCCGCGGCGAGGCGCTGGCCAGCTTCGACGAGCTGCGCGTGCGGCTGGCCCGCGACCTGGGCCTGTCGCCGAGCCCGGAGCTGGTGGCGCTGCGCCAGGCCATCCTGGAGCACGACGAGCGGGCCGCGCCCGCGCCGAGCCCGATCACCGTGGCCACCCGCGTGCGCACCAACCTGCCCGTGCCGGTGAACGAGCTGATCGGCCGGGACAAGGCGGTGCAGGAGGTCCGCGCGCTGCTGGAGGCGGGCCGGCTGCTCACCCTGACCGGCATGGGCGGGGTCGGCAAGACCAGGCTGGCGCTGGCGGTGGCCGCCCAGGTCGCCGCCGAGCACCCCGACGGCGCCTGGCTGGTGGAGCTGGCCAGCGTCGAGCCGGCCGGCCACGCCGACGACGCGGCCGTGCGCGGGCTGGTCGCCAGCCAGGTCGCCGCCGCGCTGGGCATCCGCGACGAGACGGTCAACGAGGGTCGCGCGGTGCCGCTGGAGGTCCGCCTGGCCGACGCGCTGCGCGCCAAGCAGATCCTGCTGGTGCTGGACAACTGCGAGCACGTGGTCGACGCGGTGGCCCGGCTGGCCGTGGACCTGCTGCGGACCGCGCCCGGCGTGCGCCTGCTGGCCACCAGCCAGCTCCCGCTGGGCATCGCGGGCGAGCGGCTGTGGACCGTGCCGCCGCTGGGCCTGCCCGACCCGGCCGCGGACGGCGACCCGGCCGAGGTCGGCCGGTCCGGGGCGGTGCAGCTGTTCCTGGCGCGGGTGGCCGCGAAGGTGCCCGAGTTCCGGCTGGACGACACCAACGCCGAGGCCGTGGAGGCGATCTGCCGCCGGCTGGACGGCCTGCCGCTGGCCGTGGAGCTGGCCGCCACCCGGGTGCGCGCGCTGGGCGTGCACGAGGTCGCCCAGCGGCTGGAGGACCGCTTCCCGCTGCTCAGCGCGGGCGACCGGGCCGCACCGGTGCGGCAGCAGACGCTGCGCGGTGCGATCGAGTGGAGCTGGGGCCTGCTGACCGAGGGCGAGCGCGCGGTGCTGCGCCGCCTGTCGGTGTTCAGCGGCGGCGCCGCGCTCGACGCGGTCGAGCGGGTGTGCGCGGGCGGCGGGGTCCCCGGCGGGGAGGTCGTCGACCTGCTCGCCAGGCTGGTCGACCGGTCGCTGGTCAACGCCGCGGACCGGCCGGGCGGGCGGCGCTTCTGGCTGCTGGAGTCGGTGTCCGACTACGCCGCCGAGCAGTTGCGCGCCGCGGGCGAGCGGGACGAGGTGCGGGTGCGGCACGTCGAGTGGGCCACCGAGGCGGCCGAGCGGCTGCTGCCCCACCTGCGCGGGCCGCGGCAGCGGCAGTGGCTGGAGCGGGCCGACGCCGAGGCGGCCAACTTCCGCGCCGCGCTGGAGGGCGCGGTGCGGGCCGGCCTGGCCGACCACGCCGTGCGGCAGGTCAACGCGCTGGCCTGGTACTGGTTCCTGCGGGGCAGGCTGGGCGACGCCAAGCGGGCGTTCGCCGCCGCGCTGGGGGTCGACGGTCCGGTGCCCGCGGCCCGGCGGGCCACCGCGCTGGCCTGGCAGGCCGGGTTCGCCCTGCGCGCGGGCGACGCCACGTACTCGCTGGAGCACTACGACGAGCTGGTCGAGCAGATCGACGAGCCGCACGACCGCGCGCTGGCCCGGTGGTTCCTGGGCTTCGCCCGCATCGGCTTCGGCCAGCACGACCAGGCCGAGAAGCGGATCGACCAGGCCCTGGAGGAGTTCCGCACCCTCGACGACGGGTGGGGCTGCGCGGCGGCGCTGGGCGCGCTGGCCAAGCAGGCCGTGCTGCGCGGCGACCTGGCCGCCAGCGAGCGGTGGGGCCGGGAGAGCACCCGGCTGTTCGGCGAGTCCGGCGACCGCTGGGGCCAGCTGCTGGCCAGCGACGCGCTGGCGCTGCTGGCCGAGGTGCGCGGGCGGTACGACCTGGCGGCCCGGCTGCACCGCGAGGGCCTGCGGGTGGCGGAGGACCTGCAGCTGTGGACCGAGGTGTCGACCAAGCTGGCCGGGCTGGGCCGGATCGCGCTGCTCAACGAGGAGCACGACTCGGCCAAGGAGCTGCACGAGCGCGCCATGCGCCTGGCCGCCGAGCAGAGCTACGCCTTCGGCGAGCACTTCGCCGAGGTGGGGCTGGCGCTGGGCGCGCGCCGGCGGGGCAGGCTGGACGCGGCCGAGGCGCACCTACGCCGGTGGCTGAACTGGTGCCGCCGGCTGGACGGCGACCTGGGGCTGGCGCTGGTGCTGGCGGAGCTGGGGTTCGTCGCGGAGCAGCGCGGTGACGCGGCGCAGGCGTTGGAGCTGCACCGGGAGGGGTACCAGCGGGCCTGGTCCGCCGGTGATCCCCGGGCGATCGCGCTGGCGGTGGAGGGCGTGGCGGGCGCGGTGTCGCTGGCCGGGGACTTCGAGCGGGCCGCGTTGCTGCTGGGTGCGGCGGAGGCGGCCCGCGCGGGCACCGGGGCGCCGCTGCCGGCGGCCGAGCGCGGGGACCTGGAGCGCATCACCGCGCGCTGCGCGGCGGCCATGGGGGAGGACGCGTTCGCCGAGGCGGTGGGGCGCGGTCGGGAGCTGAGCCTGGTCGAGGCGCGCTCGCTGGTGCCCGGCGCCTGACCCCCCTTCCATTCACCCCGGCGTTTTTCCACAAAAGCGCCGGGGTATTGCTGTGCGCGACAAAGGGGTAGCGTGGGGTAGTCGGCCGGGAAACTGGCCGGTGACGTTCCGCATTTCCCGCCCGGTCATCCGATGATGGGCCCGTTCGAATTCCACGGGGCCGGGGAACCGCCTGCTCACCGGTCGGTCACTGCGGAGTAACCATGCCGGGAATGAGTGCGAAGTGACCTCCGCCCGGGTGAATTCAGATATATCTCCCATTGCCCGTTACGCAGGGCCGCGCCGGGAAAGCGCGGCGGCCCGGACATCGCGAAGGACCACGGAGGAGTTCCCCATGGGCGAGCACGACAACGCCAAGGCAGTCCTGGACGCCGTGCGCGACAGCGTCCCCCGGCTGCGCGAGAACGGCCTGGAGGCCGACGAGCGGCGTTGGATCCCCGAAGAGAACATCGACCTGCTGGACAAGGCGGGTGTGTTCGGCCTCGCCGTCCCGCGCCGGTTCGGCGGCCTAGACCTGCCGCTGGCCGACCAGGTCGCGGTGCTGACCGAGATCGCCCGCGGCTGCGGCTCCACCAGCTGGGCGTGCGTGGCGTGGGTCTCCACCGCGTGGATGGCCACCCTCTACCCCGACCAGACCCAGGAGGAGATCTTCGGCAGCGGCTCGGTGCGGGTGTCGGG
This sequence comes from Saccharothrix syringae, assembly GCF_009498035.1. Lineage (NCBI taxonomy): Bacteria > Bacillati > Actinomycetota > Actinomycetes > Pseudonocardiales > Pseudonocardiaceae > Saccharothrix > Saccharothrix syringae. Next base: position 5,964,059 of record NZ_CP034550.1, on the reverse strand, counting down.
CGCGTTCACCCCCACCGGCAAGGCCGTCCCGGTCGAGGGCGGCTACCGCCTGACCGGCAAGTGGCGCTTCAACACCGGCTGCCGCGGCGCCCACTGGGACCTGCTGGCCGCGCTCGTCGAGCACCCCGACGGCGAGGAGGAAGAGGTCTTCGCGCTGGTGCCGATGTCGGACCTGACCATCGAGGACGACTGGCACGTCAGCGGCGCCGCGGGCACGGGCAGCTCCAGCACCTCCGCGCAGGACCTGTTCGTCCCGGCCCACCGGGTGCTGACCGGCGAGTACGCCCTGGGCGACGGCGCGCCCGGCCGCACGCCGACCGCGAAGGGCCGCGAGTACAGCATGATCAGCTACGTGGTGGCCGCCTCCGTCGCCACCTACATCGGCATGGCCAAGGGCGCGCTGGAGGTGTTCCTGGAGCGCCTGCCCGGGCGCGGGCTGGCCTACACCAACTGGACCGACCAGCGGCAGCACCCGCTGACCCAGCACCGGGTCGCGCTGGCCGCCAACAAGATCGCCGCCGCCGAGGCGCTGTCGGCCGGCTACGTCGAGCTGCTGCAGCGGCGCGCCGACGCGGGCGAGCAGCCCACCGTCGAGGAGCGGGCCGCCGTCCGCGGCCAGGCGGGCACCGCCATCCAGCTCGTCAAGGAGGCCGTGCAGGACCTCCAGACCCTCGCCGGCGCGTCCGCGCTGAGCAAGTACCTGCCGTTCCAGCGCTACTACCGCGACCTGCTGGCGCTGACCACCCACGGCCTCATGTCGCCCGACATGGGCCTGGAGGTGCACGGCCGCGTCCTGGTCGGGCTCGACCCCGAGACCCCGTTCCTCTGAGGTCCCCGCACCGCCGAGACCACGCGCAACCGATCCGAGACCACCGATCCCGACGCACCACCGTCAACCGCCGCAACAGAAACGGAAAACGCACCCGATGAACGAACGAGTCGGAGCCGGCGCCGGGTTCTCCCGGCGCCGGGTCCTCAAGGGACTGGCCGTCGGCACGCTCGCCACCGCGGCCGGCGCGGCCCTCCCGCCCGCGCTGGCCGCCGCGGCCGAGGGCGGGCCGGCCGCGTACAACAACTACGACGTGATCGTGGTCGGCGGCGGTTTCGCCGGTGTCACGGCCGCGCGCCAGCTGCGCCGCAAGGGGTTGAGCGTCCTGCTGCTGGAGGCCCGCGACCGCGTCGGCGGCCGCACCTGGACCTCCACCTTCGAGGGCGAGCAGGTCGAGATGGGCGGCACCTGGATCGACCCGCTGCAGACCAACGTGTGGGCCGAGACGCAGAACCAGGGCATCGGCATCGTCGCCGACGCGGCGCCGTCGCGCGCCCTGTTCCCCACGGCCACCGGCATGGGCTACTTCACGGTGGAGGAGGCATTCGGCGGCCAGGGCGAGCTGCTGGCCCTGTTCAGCGAGCAGGCGCAGGCGCTGTTCCCGCAGCCCTACAGCCCGCTGGCCAACTCCACCGCGCTGTCCTCGGCCGACCTGCTGACCGTGCGCGACCGGATCAACCAGCTCACGAGCCTGACCACGCAGCAGAAGCGGTGGCTGGACGCGGGCGTCGGCCCGATCAGCGGCCTGTCCACCCGCGGCGCGATGACGGACTTCCTGCACTGGTGGTCGCTGTGCAACTACGACGCCGCGACCTACCACGGCATCAACACCTACCGGCCCACCACCGGCATGGCCGGGCTGATCAACGGGATGCTGTCGCAGAACGCGCCGGAGGTGAAGCTCAACAGCCCGGTCGCCGGGGTCACCGACACCGGCAGCGGGGTGTCGGTGCGCCTGCGGTCCGGCTCGGTCTACACGGCGCGGGCGTGCGTGATGGCGGTGCCGGTGAACGTGTGGCGCACCATCAGCTTCTCGCCCTCGCTGTCCTCGCTGCGGCTGCGCGCCTCGCAGGAGACCATCGGCGTCCCCACGGCCCGCAAGTTCTGGGTGCACATGCGGTCCAGCCTGGGCAACACCTACGTCAACGCGCCGGAGTCCTACTCGGTCAACGTCATGGTGCCCTACAAGCAGACCTCGCAGGGCTACCTGATGATCGGCTTCAGCGTCGACCCGAACCTCAACGTCAGCAGCATCACGTCGGTGCAGAGCGCGATCCGGCAGCTCGTGCCGGACGCCACGGTGCTGTCGCTCAAGAGCGCGAACTGGGGTTCGGAGCAGTACGCGCTGGGCGGCTGGTCGTTCCGCAGGCCCCGGCAGCTGACCGAGCTGCTGTCGGCCATCCAGCAGCCGCAGGGGCGCATCACGTTCGCCACCAGCGACATCGCCAGCGGCTGGAGCGGTTACGTGGACGGCGCCATGGAGTCCGGCATGCGGGCCGCGCTCCAGACGCAGACGATCCTGGGCGTCTGAGGTCGCCCGGTGGGCGGCCCGCGGCGTGGCGGGCCGCCCACCCGGTCGCGGGTCGACCGCACCCGGCCGACCGGGTGGACCGTCAGTCGCTCCAGGTGTAGCCGTTGCTCCAGGTGTAGCCGTTCGTGCCGAGCTGGGAATCGGCGCCGAGGTCGCGGTTGTCGGTGGGTGCACCGGTCTGGTCGTCGCCGGCGGGGGCGGCGGACGCGGTGACGGGGGAGCCGAGCACGGCCGCGCCGAGGGTGAGCGCGAGGACCGGCAGCAGTCGGGAGATCCTTGCCATGGTGCTTCCTCCTCGATCCATCGAGGTCACCTGCTGGAGGCAGGCCGGTCCAGTCTGGCAGAGAAGAGGCGGCGCGGAGTCTGCCGAAGAGGCGACCGGGAGGGCGCTTGAGAGCGCACCACCCGCCCCGCCGCCCCCTGCCCACCCGCCACCGCGCCGCCCGCTCGCCATCCACCCCATCGCCGACACCGCACGGCGTCACGCGGATTCCACGCGGCATCGCCACCCCCCGAACAGTGCCGTCGTCAGCCCGTGCAGCGGCCGCAGGAGACTTTCGGGAAGTGTTGTGGCCAACGGCCCGCAACAGTTTCGACAACGCTTGTGACCCCATGTCGGGCACCGCTAGAACTGATCGGCCGCGGGCCGATACAGGGGGTCGCGCATGCGCTCCGCAAGACTTCTGCTGCCCGTGCTGGTGGCAGCGGCTCTCATCACACCGCTCCCGGCCACGGCCCAACCCGGACGGGCACCGGACTCACCACCGTCGGGCTGGGCGATTGCCGGGGAGCGGCTGACGTGGACGGCGCCCGCCCCGATTCCGCCGGGTGGTGCGGCGGTCGAGTTCTGGGACGGTGATCGGTTGTTGGGTGTGCCGCGTCCGTCGGCTGATCTGCGCACCTACACGTTGGACGGGGTCGGGGTCGGTGATGTCGGCGGGCTTCAGGTGCGGGCGTTGGACAGGCGGTTGGACGTCGAGGAACCCGCAGGCCCGTCGATGGCGGCGACCGCGGTGTTGCCCGCGTTGCGGCCGGCCGGGGAGGTCGATCCGGGTCAGCCGGGTCCGTTCGCCACGCGTGCGGGGGAGTACGAGCTGGATCCGATCACGGTGCCGGGGTATGCGGTGCCGTTGGAGATGAAGGCGGTGGTGGTGGCGCCGGAGGGGGTGTCGGGTCGGCGTCCGTTGGCGTTGTTCCTGCACGGCAGGCACATCTCCTGTTATGACGGCACGACGCAGTTGTTGGAGTGGCCGTGTCCGGTGCCGGCGAAGCCGGTGCCCAGTCATCGTGGTTATCTCCAGGCGCAGCGGTTGTTGGCCTCGCAGGGTTATGTGACGGTGTCGATCTCGGCGAACTCGGTCAACGCGCAGGACGCGTTGGACGTGGAGGCCGGGGCGGGTGCGCGGTCGGCGTTGGTGCGGGCGCACCTGGCGAGGTGGGCGGAGTGGGCGGGTGCCGGTCGGGGTTCGGCGCCGGAGGTGGTGCGGGCCGCGCCGGTCGCGGATGTGGGCAGGGTGTTGCTGGTCGGGCACTCGCGTGGGGGCGAGGGCGTCAACCGGGCCGTGATCGACAGCCTCACGCCGCCGCCCGCGGGCAGTGGTTACGACGGTCCGGTGCGGTGGACGGTCGGGGGCACCGTGCTGATCGGTCCGACGATCTTCGGGCACAACCCGGCGCCGAACGTGCCGTCGGTGACGATCCTGCCCGGCTGTGACGGTGACGTCTCCGATCTCCAGGGTCAGTTGTTCGTGGACGCCACCCGTGGGGTGGGTCGGGGAGCCGCGTTGCACAGCGCGTTGTACGTCGTCGGCGCGAACCACAACTTCTTCAACAGCGAGTGGACCCCGGGGCAGGCGGAGGCCCCGGCGTCCGACGACTTCCGGTCGCCGCCCGAGGACGCGGTGTGTTCGCCGGGCATGCCCACCCGGCTGACGGCCGGGCAGCAGCAGACCGCGGGTGCGGTCTACATCGCGGCGGCGGCACGCCTGTTCGTGGCGGGGGACCGGCGGGTGTTGCCGCTGCTGGACGGGTCGGGTGTCCGCGCGCCCTCGGCCGACCCGGCGCGGGTGCTCGGCCACGCGGTCGGCGGCGCCCGCACGCCGTTCGTCGTACCCGACGAGGCGACCTCGGCGGGCGGGTCGGCGGCGGTGTGCGCGCAGGTCACGGCCGATACGGCCGCGGCCTGTGTCGACCCGGCGGTGTCCCGCCCGCTGCCGCACTTCGTCCGGTTCAACCGCGTGGTGCCCGAGTCCGGCCGGTTCGCCGTGGCGTTGCGGTGGAGCACGGACGGGCAGGTGGGGACCGTGCGGCCGGGTGGGCCGGTGTCGCTGGTGGGGGCGCGGGAGCTGGCGTTGCGGCTGGCCGTGCCGCCGAACAGCACCGGCAACCGGTTCGACGTGGCCGTGACCGACGCGGCCGGGCGGCGCGCGCACCTCGGGTCGGTGACGGTGGACGGCCTGCCCGGTACCGGGCGGAACACCGCGAGCTGGGCGCAGGAGGTCCGGGTGCCCCTGCGCGGTATCGACCTGCGCCGCGTCGCCGCGCTGGAACTGACCCCGCACGGCGGTGCCGGTCAGGCGTGGCTCATCGACGCCCACGGCTGGGCACCCGGCCTGCCCGACCCGCGCCCGACCCCGCTGCCACGCGTCGACCTGGGGGCGTTGACCGTGGAGGAGGGCGACTCCGGCACGCGCACCGTCGGGTTCCCGGTCTCGGTGACCGGCGACGGCACCGCCTCCGTGCGCGTGTTCGTCCAGAACGAGGACGGCAGCACGTACGCCGAGCGGCTGGTGACGATCGAGCCGGGGCAGCACCGGGTCGAGATCCCGGTGCAGGTCACCGGCAACACCCGCTGGAGCCTGGGCGCGAAGCGCGTGGTGCTGGCCAAGGTCGTGCGCGGTGCGCTCGTGGGCCGCTACACGGACCGGCTGACCGTGCCCAACGACGACCCGCCGCCGACCCTCACCGCCACCCCCGTCGTCGACGAGGTGGCCGAGGGCGGCACCCTGAGGTGGCGGGTGGCGCTGGACTCGCCGGCCGACTCGAACGTCACGATCGCGGGTGCGGTGGCGACGCCCGAGGGTGCCGAGCTGTCCACCACCGACGTCGACGAGACCTGGTTCCGCCAGCGCGTCTCCCAGGAGGAACCGCTGCCCTCGCGGCCGTTGTCGAGCACCGGGGTGTCGGTGGTGACCGTCATCCCGCGCGGTGAGCTGAGCCGGGAGCTGTTCGTGCAGACGGTGGCCGACTCGGAGGTCGAGCCGGCCGAGCACGTCCGCTTCGACCTCACCCTGCGCAGCACGGGCACGCCCGGCCCCTCGATCCTCGGCTCGGTCACCGACGGCCCGCCGAGCGGGCGGTGACCGGCGGGGGTGCGGACTCGCCCGTCCGCACCCCCGCACCTCCACGGGCCCGCGCCGCCGCCCGGTGGGCAGGACGGGTTCCCCGGCGTGGTGCTGGTCCACGCCGGGGTCGTGGTGCCGCACGGCCTCCCAGGAGGGCCGCACGGTCCCGCCGACGCGTCGGCGGGGCTTTTGCGCATGTCGGCGACGTGCCGGGCAAGTGAGCAAAATTCACGAATGCCCTGCTTTGCCTCCCGGTAAAGACGTGTGAACCGACCGTTAAGCAAGTCACGCCAATTTCGCCATTGATCCGGACGTGGGACGTCTGGTACCGCCCGCCGGCCCCCGTGCTGCCCTTGCGTACCCCCGGTCGCGGAGTCCCGAAGGTCGCCCGCATTCGCCTCGGCGCCCGGTTCCGGTTACTCCAAAGCGTTGACGGGGCCTCCCCCTAGTTCGTTCGAGTGACATCCTGTGGCCTGTGTCACGCTTCACCCAGGCCCTGGCCCCGAAAGCCCAAACCGCAGATTCGCGGCGTGCCCGGGTGAAGTGAGTTGATCACTCGGGTGGAATTCCCGCCCCCACCTGCCGTGAACCATCGGTCCTCAATGGAGTGTTACGGGTGTTTAGGTCCGCATGGCGGACGATCTTGAGGCACTCCTCGCCCCCGTCCGATCGGGGAATTCACCTAGGGGCCGAACGGGCAGCCCGTTCGTGCGATCACTTGAGTGCCGGTCGAGCGAAAACGTACAGTGACCGAGTCATTAGCGATCGGTGGAGCGGTTCCGCCCCGATTCAAGCCCCGCCTGGACGACGAGGTCCGGGGGCGTCGCGAGTGGCGGTCCCGCCCGGCAGTCGCCAATCGTCGTCGACCGCGGCCGGGTGGTCCCGGCGGAAGCCGGAAGCCAACGGAATTCGAACGCGCGTCGACCCGCGCGCGTCACCACGCACCCGAGGAGGGCATGTGGTCACCTCGACGCCCGCAGTGCGCGAACCGTCGACAGCGCACGGGGTGCTGCGCCGCGCCGCCTACCCGGTCCTCCTGCTCCTGGTGGCGGCCACCGGTGCGGCGGTGGTCCTGCTGGGGTGGGACCCGTCGCTGGTCAGCCCGCTGTTCCTGGTCGGCGTGATCGGCTACTTCGCCGTGCTGGAGCGGATCATCCCGCACAACCCTGACTGGCACCCCGACGCCAAGGAGTGGGGCTGGTACGGGGCCTACTTCATCCTCACCGCGGTGGGTGCGGCCATCGCCCAGTTCTTCGTCACGCTGCTGATCGGCGTGGTCGCGCCGCTGGAGCCGACCTGGCCGATGTGGGCCGAGGTCCCCGCCGCGCTGCTGCTCGGTTCGCTGGGCAGCTACACCATGCACCGGCTGGGGCACACCAACAAGTTCCTGTGGCGCTTCCACGGCGTGCACCACGTGCCCGACAAGGTGAACGTCGCCAACAACGGGGTCAACCACGTCTTCGACATCATCATCGCCCAGGGCGTCGTCCAGCTCTCGCTCGCGCTCGCCGGTTTCTCCGCCGATTCCGTCCTCGTCGTGGGCATGTTCGTCACCGCCCAGGGCTACTTCACGCACGCCAACGTCGAGGTGCGCATCGGGTGGCTGAACCACCTGCTGGCCAGCCCCGAACAGCACCGCCTGCACCACAGCAACAATCCCCAGGAGGCCGGTCACTACGGTTCCGACCTGGCCATCTGGGACCACCTCTTCCGCAGTTACACCTGGCGGCCCGGGCGCATTCCGCGCGGGATCGGCCTGTTCGACCCGATGTCGTTCCCGCGCACGGAGTCCTTCTTCTACAGCTTCCTGCACCCGTTCCGCCCGAGAAGGCGTGACCAGCTCCGCGACCGCAGGTCGAAATCCCTGCCCTGACCGACCGAACTCCGCTCACCACTTCCGCGCCGGACATTTCTCCAGCGACCGCTGACCCCCACGTGCCGAATACCGCTCACGCCCTCGTGGCGGGGCCAGGTCGCGCTGCCACCGCAAAGGACCCCGATTCATGCCCGAAAGCATTTCCCCGGCCTCCCGGGACAACCGCCTGGCGATCGTCGGCATCGGTTGCCGACTGCCCGGTGGTGCCTCGGACTACCGCACCTTCTGGCAGAACCTCCTCGACGGCAAGGACTGCATCACCGAGACACCGGCCGACCGCTACGACGTGGCGACGCTGGGCAGCCGCGACAAGGCCAAGCCAGGCCGGCTGGTCGGCGGGCGCGGCGGCTACATCGACGGGTTCGACGAGTTCGACCCCGCGTTCTTCGGCATCAGCCCGCGCGAGGCCGAGTACATGGACCCGCAGCAGCGCAAGCTCCTGGAGGTCGCGTGGGAGGCGCTGGAGGACGGCGGGCAGCGGCCCGGTGAGCTGGCGGGCACGGACGTGGGCGTGTACGTCGGCGCGTTCACCCTGGACTACAAGATCCTGCAGTTCGCGGACCTGAGCTTCGAGACCCTGGCCGCGCACACCGCCACCGGCACGATGATGACGATGGTGTCGAACCGGATCTCGTACTGCTTCGACTTCCGCGGCCCCAGCGTCTCCATCGACACCGCGTGCAGCTCGTCGCTGGTGGCGGTGCACCTGGCCTGCCAGAGCCTGCTGCGCGGCGAGACGAGCATCGCGCTGGCCGGCGGCACGCTGCTGCACCTGACCCCGCAGTACACGATCGCGGAGACCAAGGGCGGCTTCCTCTCGCCGGAGGGCCGCTCGCGCACCTTCGACGCCGACGCCAACGGCTACGTGCGCGCCGAGGGCGTGGGCATGGTGGCCATCAAGCGGCTCGCCGACGCCGAGCGCGACGGCGACCCGATCCACGCGGTGATCATCGGCACCGGCGTCAACCAGGACGGCCGCACCAACGGCATCACCGTCCCCAACGCCGACGCCCAGGTCCGGCTGATCCGGCGGGTGTGCGACGAGGCGGGCATCACCCCCGGCGACCTCCAGTACGTCGAGGCGCACGGCACCTCCACCCCGGTCGGCGACCCGATCGAGGCCAACGCGCTGGGCCGCGCGCTGGGCGAGGGGCGCGCCCCCGGCTCCCGCTGCTACGTGGGCTCGGTCAAGACCAACATCGGCCACACCGAGTCCGCCGCGGGCATCGCGGGCCTGATCAAGACGACCCTGGCGCTCAAGCACCGGCTGATCCCGCCGCACATCAACCTCAACGAGGTCAACCCGAAGATCGACCTGGACGCGCTGCCGTTCGACATCCCCACCGAGGTGGTGGCGTGGCCGGAGCACGAGGGCCCGGCGCGCGCGGGCGTGAACTCCTTCGGCTTCGGCGGCACCAACGCCCACGTCCTGCTCGAAGAGGCGCCCGCACGCGCCGAGCGGTCCGCCGACGCCCGACCCGCCGCCCCGGCGCGCACCGTGCTGCCGCTGTCCGCCCGCGACCCCGGCGCGCTGACCGAGCTGGCCGCCGGCATCCGCCGCGAGCTGGCCGACGGCGCGGAACTCACCGACGTCGCGCACACCCTGGCGCACCGCCGCCAGCACCACGAGCACCGGCTCGCCGTCGCCTACTCCACCACCGAGGACCTGGTCGAGGCGCTGGCCGCCCGCGAGCGCGGCGACGCGCACCCCGACGTGGTGGAGAACCAGGTCCCGGCCGAGCCGCAGGACCCGGTGTGGGTGTTCACCGGCATGGGCCCCCAGTGGTGGGGCATGGGCCGGGGCATGCTGGCGTCCGAGCCGGTCTACCGCGAGGTGATCGAGCGGGTCGACGCCGAGATCCGCAGGCAGGCCGGCTGGTCGCTGATCGAGATGATGGCCGCCGACGAGGCCGACTCCGCGATGGCCGAGACGTGGCTGGCCCAGCCCGCCAACTTCGCCGTGCAGATCGCCCTGGCCGCGGTGTGGCGCTCGCGCGGCGTGCGCCCGGTCGCCATCGTCGGGCACAGCACCGGCGAGGCCGCCGCGTTCTACGAGGCGGGCGTCTACACCCTGGAGGACGCCGTCAAGGTGATGCTGCACCGCAGCAGCCTCCAGCAGAAGCTCGTGGGCACCGGCACCATGCTCGCGGTCGGCCTGCCCGAGGACGCCGCCAACGCCCGCGTGCTGCCCTACGGCGACCGCGTCTCCGTCGCCGCGGTCAACTCCCCGTCCGCGGTCACCCTGGCGGGCGACGAGGACGCCCTGGAGGAGCTGCGCGAGGCGCTGACCCTGGAGGGCGTGTTCGCCAAGTTCCTCACCGTCCGGGTGCCCTACCACAGCGCCCGCATGGAGGCGATCAAGGACGAGCTGCTGACCTCGCTGGCCGACCTGCGCGGCCGGGAGGCGACGATCCCGCTCTACCTGACCGGCCGGGCCGGCCGCGCCCGCGGCCCGGAGCTCGACGCCGCCTACTGGTGGGACAACGTGCGCGACCGGGTCCGGTTCCGCGCCGCGATGGACGAGCTGGCCGCCGACGGCCACCGGCTGTTCCTGGAGATCGGCCCGCACCCGGTGCTCGCGCACTCCATCGCCGAGTGCCTGGCCGCCTCGGGCGTCGAGGGCCGCTCGGTGCCCTCGATCCGCCGCAACGAGGACGAGCCCGCCCGCTTCACCCGCTCGCTCGCCGAGCTGCACACCCTGGGCGTGGCGCTGGACTGGGACGTGCTCCAGCCCGCCGGCGCCCCGGTGCCGCTGCCGCGCTACCCGTGGCGGCGCGACCGCTACTGGGTGGAGCCCAAGCCGGTCGAGCAGATCCGCCTGGGCCGGCGCGACCACCCGCTGCTGGGCCGGCGCGTCGAGGGCGCCGAGCCCACCTGGGAGGCCCGGCTCGACGTCGAGGACCTGCCCTACCTCGACGACCACCGCATCGAGGGCAACGCCCTGTTCCCGGCCGCCGGCTACATCGAGATGGCCGTGCAGGCCGTGCGCGCGATGACCGGCGGCGCGTCGGCGGCGGTGGCCGACCTGGAGCTGCGCAAGGCGCTGTTCGTGTCCGACACCGAGTCCCGGCCGGTGCGGCTGTCGTTCTCCGGCGAGAACGCCGGGTTCACCGTCGCCTCGGTCACCGACGGCGCGCGGGAGCGCGTGGTGCACGCGGCGGGCAACGTGCTGACCGGCCAGCGCGGCGCCGCGGTCGCGCCGCTGGACCTCGACGCCGTGCGCGCCCGGGCCCAGCGCGTCCTGGAGGGCCCCGACGCCTACGCGGAGCTGGCGCGGCTGGGCTACCACTACGGCCCCGCGTTCCAGGGGATCGCGCAGGTGTGGGTGTCCGAGGGCGAGTCCCTGGCCCGCATCCGCCCGACCGAGGGGCTCGACGCCGCCGGGCACCACGTGCACCCGGTCCTGCTCGACTCGTGCTTCCAGACCCTGCTGACCCCGCTGCTGTCCGACGGCGCGGCCGGGTCCGACGGCGGCATCCGGCTGCCGCTGTCGATCAAGGAGGTCCGGCTGGACCCGGTCGGCGACCGCGAGCTGTGGGCCCACGCGGTGATCACCGACCGCGACGGCGGCGACCTGGTCGGCGACATCCTGGTCTACACCGCCGACGGCACCCCGCTCGGCCACGTGCGCGGCTTCCGCGCCGCCGACGTGGAGAAGGCCGCCACGGCGGTGGGCCAGTCCACCATCGACAGCTGGCTGGCCAAGATGACCTGGACGCCCTGCCCGCCCGCACCCGAGCCCGAGACCGCCGACGGCACCTGGCTGCTGCTGGCCGACACCGGCGGCGTCGCCGAGGAGCTGGCCGCCGCGCTGCGCGGCGCCGGCAGGCACTGCCACCTGGTGCGCCACGGCCACGGCTACCGGCGCGGCCGGTGGGAGTCCACCGTGTCCGCCGGCGATCCCGCCGACCTGTCGCGGCTGGTCGCCGACCTCGCCGACGAGCACGGCGGCGGGTTCGAGGGCGTCGTGCACCTGTGGAACCTGGACCTGCCCGAGCTGGACGGCCTGTCCGCGCCCGACCTCGACCGCACCACCGGCCCCGGCGCGTACTCGCTGGTCACGGTCGCGCAGTCGCTGCTGGCCGGCGAGCTGACCGGCCGGCTGCACGTGGTCACCCGCGGCGCGCAGGCGGTCGCCGCCGGCGACCCGGTGCGGCCGCTGGGCGCCCGGGCGTGGGGCATCGGCCGGGTGCTGTGGCACCAGGAGCTGACCGCGCACCGCGGCAAGCTGGTCGACCTGGACCCGACCGCGCCCGAGGGCGCCGACGCCCGCCGCGCCGAGGTCGACGCGCTGCTGCGCGAGGTGCTGGCGCCGGTCGACGCCGAGGTCGAGGGCGTCGGCGCGGTCGACGAGATCGCCCTGCGCGGCGGCGGGCGGCACACCAGCCGCCTCGTCCCGGCCGGGCCCGACCTGACCCAGCCGCTGCCGCTGCGGCTGCGCGCGGACGGCAGCTACCTGGTCACCGGCGCGTTCGGCGCGCTGGGCAGGCTGCTGTGCCGGACGCTGGCCGCCCGCGGCGCGCGCCGGCTGATCCTGGTCGGCCGCACCCGGCTGCCCGAGCGGGCCTGGTGGGGCATGATCGAGCGGGACACCGCCGTGGGCCGGGCCGTGCGGTTCGTCCGCGACCTGGAGGCCCAGGGCGCCCAGGTGATCCTGGCCCCGGTCGACGTCACCGACGAGCGGGCGTTCACCTCGTGGCTGGCCGACTACCGCCGCGACCACGGCCGGCCGATCCACGGCGTGTTCCACCTCGCCGGGCACGTGCGCGACACGCTGATCCCGGCGATGGACCGCACGAGCTTCGACGCCGTGCACGACCCCAAGGTCCGGGGCGCCTACCTGCTGCACCACCACCTGCGCGACGAACCGCTCGACCACTTCGTGCTGTTCGCCTCGATCGCCTCGCTGCTGACCACCGCGGGCCAGGCCAACTACGCCGCGGGCAACGCCTTCCTCGACGCCCTGGCGCACCACCGCCGCGCCCGCGGCCTGCCCGCGCTGAGCATCGACTGGGGCCCGTGGGCCACCGGCATGATCGAGGACCTGGGCCTGGTCGAGCACTACCGGGTCAGCCGCGGCATGAGCTCGCTCTCGCCCGAGGCCGGCATGGCCGCGCTGGAGCGGGTGATCGGCCAGGAGGACCCGCAGCTGCTGGTGGCCACCGTGGTCGACTGGCCGGTGTTCCTGTCCTGGTACGGCACGCCGCCGCCGCTGGTGACCACGCTCGCCGCGGCCGCCGCGGAGGACCGCCCGGACGAGGGCGGCAGCTTCCTCGACGCCTTCCGCACCGCCGACGCCGAGACCCGCCGAGAGCTGGTCAACGAGCGGTTCACCTCGATCGTGGCCAACGTGCTGCGGGTGCCCACCGAGCAGGTCGACCCGGCCGCGGGCCTGACCGCGGCGGGCCTGGACTCGCTGCTGGCGATGGAGCTGCGGGCCCGGATCACCACCGAGCTGAAGGTGGGCCTGCCCGTGGTGGCGCTGCTCAGCGGCACCCCGGTGGCCGAGCTGGTCGACCAGGTGCACGCCGGGTTGATCGCGCACGCCGCCACCGGCGACCAGGAGGAGGCGGCGGTCGAGATCTTCACCGACGACCACCGCTTCCCGCTGACCCAGAACCAGAAGGCGATCTGGTTCCTCAAGCAGCTCAACCCCGACGGCTTCGCCTACAACATCGGCGGCGCGGTCGAGGTGGCCGCGGAGCTGGACCCCGAGCTGATGTTCGAGGCGGTGCGCGTGCTGATCGCCCGCCACCCGCTGCTGCGCGCCAACTTCACCATGGAGAAGGGCCAGGCGGTCCAGGTCATCTCCGACTCGGTCGAGCCCGACACCGCCCTGTTCGACGTCGAGGGCCGGGACTGGGACGAGATCTACCACATGATCATCGGCGAGTACCGGGCGCCCTACGACCTGGAGCGCGACCCGCTGGTGCGCTTCCGGCTGTTCCGCCGGGGCCCCGACCGCTGGGTGATCATGAAGGCGGTCCACCACATCGTCTCCGACGCCATCTCCACGTTCACCTTCATCGAGGAGCTGCTCTCGGTCTACGAGGGCATGCGCGCCGGCGAGACCGTGGAGCTGCCGGAGCCCGCCGCCCAGTACCTGGACTTCCTCAACTGGCAGAACAGGTTCCTGGCCGGGCCCGACGCGGGCCGGATGCTGGAGTACTGGCGCGACCACCTGCCCGCCGGCACGCCGGTGCTCAACCTGCCGACCGACAAGCCGCGGCCGGTGGTGCAGACCGACAACGGCGCCTCGGAGTTCTTCACCCTCGACACCGAGCTGAGCGCCCGGGTGCACGAGCTGGCCCGCAAGCACGACGTCACCGTGTTCGTGGTGCTGCTGACCGCGTACTACCTGCTGCTCAGCCGCTACTCCGGGCAGGACGACATCATCGTCGGCAGCCCGGTGACCGGCCGCACCGAGAAGGAGTTCGCCTCGGTCTACGGCTACTTCGTCAACCCGCTGCCGCTGCGCGCCGACCTGTCCGGCGACCCGGACGTGGGCACCCTGCTCGACCAGGTCCGCTCGACCGTCCTCAACGGCCTGGACAACCAGGAGTACCCGTTCGTCATGCTGGTCGACGAGCTGGGCCTGCGGCACGACCCGAGCCGGTCGGCGGTGTTCCAGGCGATGTTCATCCTCTTGGTGCACAAGGTGTCCACCGAGAAGTACGGCTACCACCTCGACTACATCGAGCTGCCGGAGGAGGAGGGCCAGTTCGACCTGACCCTCTCGGCCTACGAGGACGAGGCGGAGAAGCGCTTCCACTGCGTGTTCAAGTACAACACCGACCTGTTCTTCGCCGAGACGATGACCAGGATGGCCAAGCACTACGTCACCCTGCTCGACAGCCTGACCCGCACCACCGCGGAAACCCCGATCGCGGAGCTGGCCCTGCTGGAGCCGGCCGAGCGCGCGGTGATCGTGGACGAGTGGAGCGGCGCGGACCGGACGGTGGCCGCCAACGCGCCGGTCACCGACCTGATCGCGGCGGCCGCGGCGGCCAAGCCCGACGTGGTCGCCGTCGTCACGCCGCCCGCGACCAACAGCGGCGGCGAGGCCGACCGGCTCACCTACGGCGAGCTGGAGCGGCGGGCCACGGCCCGGGCCCGGGTGCTGCGCGCCCGCGGCGTGGGCGAGGGCTCGGTGGTGGCGCTGTGCCTGGAGAAGTCGGCCGAGCTGGTGGTCACCCTGCTGGCCGTGCTCAAGGCCGGCGGCGCGTACCTGCCGCTGGACCCGGAGTACCCGGCCGAGCGCCTGGACCACATGGTCCGCCACGCGGGCGTCGAGCTGCTGCTCGCCGACGCCACCACCCGCGACCGGCTCGCCGGGCTGGCGGTGGCGGCCACCGACGTGGCCGAGCTGACCGCCGACGAGGGCGTCCCGACCAAGGGCAAGGCGAAGCTCAAGCCGGTCGGCCTGGACAGCCCCGCCTACGTCATCTACACCTCCGGCTCGACCGGCACGCCCAAGGCGGTCCGCGTCGACCACCGCAACCTCGCGTCCGCCTTCGCCGCCTGGCGGCAGGAGTACCGGCTGGACACCGAGGCGCGGGTGCACCTGCAGATGGCCGGTTTCGCGTTCGACGTGTTCACCGGCGACCTGGTCCGGGCGCTGGCCTCGGGCGGCACGCTGGTGCTGGTGACGCGCGACCTGCTCTTCGACACCGAGCGCCTGTACGACACGATGGTCGCCGAGGGCGTCAACGCCGCCGAGTTCGTCCCCGCCGTGGTCCGCGGCCTGATGGCCCACTGCGAGCGCACCGGCTCGAAGCTGGACTTCATGCGGCTGCTGGTGGTCGGCTCGGACGTGTGGAAGGTCGAGGAGTACCGGCGGCTCAAGGCGCTGGCCGGCCCCGACACCCGGGTGGTCAACTCCTACGGCCTGACCGAGGCCACCATCGACAGCACCTACTTCGAGGGCCCGGTGGACGACCTGGAGCCCGGCCGGGTGGTGCCGATCGGCCGCCCGTTCCCCAACACCGCGCTGCACGTGCTCGACGAGCGGGGTGAGGCGGTGCCGCAGGGCGTCGTCGGCGAGCTGTGGATCGGCGGCGCCGGCGTGGCCGCGGGCTACCTCAACGACCCCGAGCAGACCGCGCAGCGCTTCGTCACCCGCGAGCTGGCCGGCCGCGAGGTCCGGCTGTACCGGACGGGCGACCTCGCCCGCTGGGCCGCGGGCGGCCGGGTCGAGCTGCTGGGCCGGGCCGACGGCCAGGTCAAGGTGCGCGGCCACCGGGTCGAGGTCGGCGAGGTCGAGACGCACCTGGGCCGCTGGCCCGGCGTGGCGCAGGCGGTGGCGCTGGTGCGCCCCGACGCGCGCGGCGAGGACACCCTGTTCGGCTACGTCGTCCCGGCGGAGGGCGTGGAGTTCGACGCCCGCGCCCTGCGCGCCCACCTGGGCGAGCACCTGCCCACGTTCATGATCCCGGCCCACCTGGTCGCGGTGCCGGAGCTGCCGCTGACGCCCAACGGCAAGGTCGACGTGGACGCGCTGCCCATGCCCGACCGGCAGGACGAGGGCGAGCTGGAGCCGCCGGTCACCCTCTACGAGGTGCGCACCGCCAAGCACTGGCAGTCCCTGCTCACCGTCGACCGGGTCGGCCTGGACCAGGACTTCTTCGAGCTGGGCGGCAGCTCCATCACGCTGATCGAGCTGATCCACCACCTGCAGGAGGAGTTCGCCGTCACCATCCCGGTGAGCCTGCTGTTCCGGGTCACGACCCTGCGCGGCATGGCCAAGACGGTCGAGCACATCGTCACCGGGCGCCTCGCGGGCGCCAAGCCGTACCTGCTGTTCAACCCCGACCGGGAGGACACGCTGTTCTGCTTCCCGCCGGCGGGCGGCCACGGCCTGGTCTACCGGCTGCTGTCCGCGCACCTGCCCGAGCAGCGGCTCGCCGCGTTCAACTACGTGCCCGGCGACGGCAAGGTGGCCGAGTACGCGGACCTGGTCGAATCGCTCCAGGCCGAGGGGCCGTACCGGCTGTTCGGCTACTCGCTGGGCGGCAACCTCGCCTTCGAGGTGGCCAAGGAGCTGGAGGCGCGCGGCCACGTCTCGGCGAACGTGGTGATCATGGACTCCTACCGCATCCCGGAGCGGTTCACCCTCGCCGAGGAGAACATCGCCGAGTTCGAGACCGAGCTGGCCGGGCACCTGCACCGGCACACCGGGTCGGACGCGGTGGCCGAGGAGACCATGCGGCAGGCGCGCGAGTACCTGCAGTTCTCCAGCCGCACCCCGAACCTGGGGAAGGTGTCCGCGCCGGTCACGGTGATCTCCGACGAGAACAAGGTCGAGTTCTACGGCGCCGCCGCGCGCGGCACCTGGCACGGCAGCTCCACCGTCGGCACCACCGTGCTGGCCGGGTCCGGCGCCCACGCCGAGATGCTCGACGGCGAGCACCTGGCGCGCAACGCCGACCTGCTGCGCGGTGCGCTGGGGACCGGGGTCGCCACCGATGTCGCGTAGCACCAGGGTCGTCTGGGAGCGCCGCACGCGCGCTCCCGGCGACCGCCCCAGGGTCATCGTGATCGGCGCGGGCATGGCGGGCATGTCGATGGGCTGCTACGGGCAGATGAGCGGCCTGGAGACGCGGATCTTCGAGTCGCACGTGCTGCCCGGCGGCTGCTGCACCGCCTGGGCCCGCGAGGGCTACCTGTTCGACTACTGCCTGGACTGGCTCAACGGCACCGCGCCGGGCAACCACGCCAACCAGGTGTGGCAGGAGCTCGGCGCGCTCGACGGCAAGGCGATCACCCGGTTCGAGGAGATGAACCGGGTGGTCTCCACCGACGGCCGCGAGGTCACCTTCTACACCGACCCCGACCGGCTCCAGGCGGAGCTGGAGGCGTGCTCGCCGGCGGACGCGGACAGGATCCGGGCGTTCTGCGCGGACCTGCGCCGGTTCCTCAAGCTGGAGCTGCACCCGTTCCTGTGGCCGACCCCGCTGATGCCGTGGCGGGAGAAGCTGAAGCTGGCCCGCCAGGTGCTGCCCGCGCTGCGGCTGTTCGCGCGGACCGCCAAGCAGATGACGGACTTCACCGACACGCTCAGCGACCCGTTCCTGGCCACCGCGATGCGGAACATGTTCTACCAGGACCCGCAGAACTTCGCGGTGATCCCGTTCCACTACACGATGGCCGAGGCGCACAAGGGCAACGTCGGCCTGCCGCAGGGCGGGTCGCTCGGGCTGGCCAGGTCGGTGGAGGAGCGCTACTACACCCTCGGCGGGCGCATCGACTTCCGGGCCAGGGTCGCCCGCGTGCTCGTCGAGGACGGCCGCGCGGTGGGCGTGGAGCTGCGCAACGGCGAGCGGCACTACGCCGACCACGTCGTCTCCGCCTGCGACACGCTGACCACGGTGAACAAGATGCTGGGCGGGGAGTACACCAACCCCCGGCTGGAGGAGCTGTTCACCGAGGTGCTGCCCGACCACGAGCAGCTGTACCCGTCGGTGGTGTCGGTGTTCGTCGGCTTCCGCGGCGACGTGCCCGCGGACGAGCCGCCGAGCACCACCTACCTGCTGGACGACGAGGACCTGGCCCGGCTGCCCGGCGTGCTCCAGCGGAGCGTGGTGGTGCACCTGCGGTCGCGCCTGATCGACGGGCTGGCACCCGAGGGCCGGTCGCTGATCCAGTGCACCTACTTCAGCGACTACGACACCTGGAAGGGGCTGCGGTCCACCGACCGGCGCGCCTACTGGGACCTCAAGGAACGGCTCGGGGCGTTCGTCCGGGAGTTCCTGGAGCGCCGCTTCCCCGGCATCGACGAGCGGGTGGAGGTGGTCCAGGTGGCCACCCCCGCCACCACCGAGCGCTACACCGGCAACCACCGCGGCTCGATCCTGGGCTGGAAGTCGCCCAGGGCCGACGACCTGGTGGAGGCCCTGGTCGCCAAGGACAGGCTGGCGCTGCCCGGCCTGTCCGGGTTCCACCTGGCCGGCCAGTGGGTCGGCAGCGGCGGCGTGCTGCGGGCCGCCGCGTCCGGCCGGTTCGCCGCGCAGTACGTCTGCCGCGAGCTGGGCGTGCCGTTCCGCGCCGAGGTCAGCGGCGGCACCGAGCCGTGGCACCCGGGCAAGCTCGGCGACCTCCCCCAACTGGACACCTCAGAGCGCCCACGGGCCGCCCGACCGACAGCGAGGACCACACGGACATGACCGCGCGACGCAAGACGATGATCGTCATCGGCGCCGGCCTGGGTGGGCTCTCCACCGGGTGCTACGCGCAGATGAACGGCTACGACAGCCAGATCTTCGAGATGCACGAGATCCCCGGCGGCTGCTGCACCGCGTGGGACCGGGGCGACTTCACCTTCGACTGCTGCATCAGCTGGCTGCTGGGCAGCGGGCCGGGCAACGAGATGCACCAGATCTGGCTGGAGCTGGGCGCGTTGCAGGGCAAGGAGGTGCGCCACTTCGACGTGTTCAACATCGTGCGCGGCCGGGACGGGCGCTCGGTGTACTTCTACTCCGACCCCGACCGGCTCGAAGCCCACCTGCTGGAGCTGTCGCCGGCCGACGCCAAGCCGGTCCGCGAGTTCTGCGCCGGGCTGCGCAAGTTCCGCCGGGCCCTGGCGGTGTACCCGTTCCTCAAGCCCGTCGGCATCATGGGCTTCCTGGAGAAGACGAGGATGCTGTCCTCGTTCATCCCGTACTTCAACGTGGTGCGCAAGTCCATCAGCACCCTGATGACGGACTACTCGAAGCGGTTCCAGGACCCGCTGCTGCGCGAGGCGTTCAACTACGTGCTGTACGAGAAGCACTCGGCGTTCCCGGTGCTGCCGTTCTACTTCCAGCTCGCCTCGCACGCCAACCTGTCCGCGGGCGTGCCGGAGGGCGGGTCGCTGGGCCTGGCGAAGTCCATCGAGCAGCGCTACCGGCGGCTCGGCGGGCGGGTCACCTACAACGCCAAGGTCGAGGAGATCATCGTCGAGGGCGACCGCGCCGCGGGCGTGCGGCTCGACGACGGCCGGGAGTTCCGGGCCGACATCGTGGTCTCCGCCGCCGACGGGCACACCACGATGATGAAGTTCCTCAAGGGCCGGTACCTCAACGACGAGTACCGGGAGCTCTACACCGAGACCATCAAGAAGCCGGGCATGGTGTTCCCCGGCTACGTCTGCCTGTTCCTCGGCCTGAACCGGCCGGTGCCCGAGGGCGACCCGTGCACCACGCACCTGCTGACCGAGGAGGAGGCCGCCGACCTGGTCGGCATCCGCGACCGCAGCATCAACATCCAGTTCCGCAGCACGCACTACCCCGAGCTGTCGCCCGACGGCACCACCGTGGTCTACATGACCTACTTCGCCGACATCGCGCCCTGGCGCGAGGTGGACGACTTCCCGGAGCAGGTGACCCGCAGCCGCGGCGGCGAGGTGCTGCACACCCTGCCGGTCCGGCACGGCCGCGAGTACTACCACGCCAAGCGCCGCACCAGGCTGGCGCTGATGGAGTACCTGGAGAAGCGCTACCCGGGCATCACCGAGTCGGTGGTGACCCGCGACCTGTCGACGCCGCTGACCCAGGTCCGCTACACCGGCAACTACGACGGCACGGTGCTGGGCTGGCAGCCGTTCGTCGACAGCGGCGAGACGCTGGAGGAGCTGGTCAAGAAGCACGGGCCGGGCCTGCCCGGGCTGCGCGACTTCTACCAGTCGGGCGTGTGGGCGACGACCGGCGGGCTGATCCGCGCGGCCGCCGCCGGCCGCCAGGTGATGCACTTCGTGTGCAAGGACGACGGCATCCCGTTCACCGCCCACGTCGACGGGACCGCGCCGCCGCCGACCCACCGCGTCATCCGGGTCGGTCCCCGGGTGGACGAGGGCGATCGGTTGCCGGTGGCGGCGCGGTCGGTGGGCAGCACGGCCTGATCCCCGGAAACCGCGCCCGGGGATGGGAATACGAGGTCCCGGTGGCAATTGCCACCGGGACCTCGACTTCATGCGGCGGTGCGCAGCACCTCCAGCGCCTCGTTGGCGTGCGCCTCCATTTGCGTTTCGCTCTTGATGACGGCGATGATCCGCCGGTCGGTGCCGATGACGAACGTCCAGCGGCGGGTCCGCAGGGCGGCCAGCGGGCCGGGCAGCGCCACCTTGCGCCGCACCCCGAACACCCTGGCCACCGCACCGTCCGGATCGGACAGCAGCGGGTAGTCGAAGCCGTTGGCCTCGGCGAACTCCCGCTGCCGGTCGACCGCGTCGGCGCTGATCCCCACCCGCTGGGCGCCCACCTCGGCGAACTCGGCGGCCAGGTCGCGGAAGTGGCAGCTCTCCATGGTGCAGCCCCGGGTCATGGCCGCGGGGTAGAAGAAGAGGACCACGGGGCCGGCAGCGGTGAACTCCGAGAGTGACCGCTGCTGGCCCTTGTGGTCGTACAACGTGAAATCGGGAACGAGATCGCCCTTGTCCATGGGGCAATCATATTGCGCCACAAGGGGAGGAAGTCCCCCTATTTCGGTGAACGCGACAATTCCCCGGTGGCCGGCCGGTGCTTTCCGCCACCCGCGCGGGCCGGCAGGGCCGCGGCGGTCGCGGCGGCGAGCAGGGCGGCGGCCGCGCCGATGGCCATCGCCAGCCGGAAACCGGCCTGCGAGGGCGCGCCGCCGGTGGTCGTCCCGGCCAGCACGACCCCGGTCACCGCGCCCGCCAGGGACGTCCCGACCGCCCGCACCAGGCTGTTGAGGCTGTTCGCGGCCGCCGTCTCCGACACCGGCACGGCGGCCATCACCAGCGAGGGCATCGCGCCGTAGGCGAGCCCGACCCCGGCGCCGACGATCCCGGAGACCAGCAGCAACTGCCACACCGCCGACATCAGCGCGGTGCCCAGCAGGTAGCCGGCCGCGACCACGAGCGAGCCCAGCAGCAGCGCGGCCCTCGGGCCCCGGGCGGCCGTGACGCGGGCGGACAGCCCGGCCGCGGCCATCATGACCAGCCCGGACGGCGCCAGCACCAGGCCCGCGACCACCAGCGGCTGCCCCAGCCCGTAGCCGGTGTCGGTCGGCAGCTGGACCAGCTGCGGGACGACCAGCGAGACCGCGAACAGCGCGAAGCCCAGGGCGGTGGCGGCCACGTTGGTCAGCAGGACCTGGCGGCGCGCCGAGACCCGCAGGTCGACCAGCGGCCGCGCGACGCGCAGCTCCCACCACCCCCACGCCAGCAGCACCGCGGCGCCCGCGCCGGCCAGGCCGGTGGTGAGGCCGGCGGTCCAGCCCCAGTCGGCGCCCTTGGACACCGCCAGCAGCAGGCACACCAGGGCGCCGGCCAGCCCGAGCGCGCCGACCAGGTCGAACCGGCCGCCGCTGCGGGTGCCGGTCGCCGGCACCAGCCGGACCACCAGCACCGCGGTGACCAGGCCCAGGGCGCCGGCGATCCAGAACAGCAGGTGCCAGTCGGCGCGCTCGGCCAGCACGGTCGCGGCCGGCAGGCCCAGCGCGCCGCCCACCCCCAGCGACGCGCTCATCAGCGCGGTCGCCGAGCCCAGGCGCTCGGCGGGCACCTGGTCGCGCATGATGCCGATGCCCAGCGGGATCACCCCGGCCGACAGGCCCTGGAGCGCCCGCGCCACCAGCATCGGGGCCAGGCCGTCGCTGAGCGCGCCGACGAGGGAGCCGACGACCAGCAGCGCCAGGCTGACCAGCAGCATGCGGCGCTTGCCGTACATGTCGCCGAACCGGCCGACCACCGGCGTGGCGACCGCGCCGGCGAGCAGCGTCGCGGTGACCACCCACGCCACGTCGGCCGGCGACGCGCGCAGCAGGCCGGGTAACCGGGGGAGCAGGGGGATGACGATCGTCTGCGTCAGCGCGACGACGATGCCGCCCAGGGCGAGCACCGCGATGGCGGTGCCCGTGCGCGGGGGCGCGGTGGTGGCAGTGGGCATGTGGAGGTCTCCCGGGAGGGGCCGTGGTGAGGGGATCCGGCCGGACCGTCCACTTCGACCGGAGGCGGCGGCGTTGGCGCGCAAGGGTTCCGGGGAACGGGGGCCGACCCTCCGATCCTTCTCCTCCGCGACGGCCGCGACAACGCAAGATCGGGCAGACCTTCGGCGCGCCGCCCGACGCCTGAACCCCACTTTTGCGGGTCCTTCGCCGGCCGGCTCTACTCCACGTGTCGTGGCAGGGCCGTACGAGCTACGAACGCTCACCTCTTCAGCTTATCGACTACTCATACTTTCGGATTAATCCTGAAGGGGGATGGGAGGTGTCGCGCATGGTGGCCGAGCGCATCGAGATGTGCACCTACGAGGGATTCACCTACTCCTGCCGGGTGGTCGAGAACGCCGAGGCCCGCACCGAGCCGATCGTCCTCGTCGGCGGCGCCTACCAGGACATGTACGCCTTCCACCGGGTCGAGCGCCCGTGGCGGCGGGCGGCCACCCTGGTCGTCGTCGAACTCCCCGGCGTGGGCACCGCCGACGTGCTGCCCGCGTCCTACGGCTTCGACTTCCTGGGCCTCGCCCTCGGTCACCTGCTCGACCGGCTCGGCCTCGAACGGGTCAACCTCGTGGGGGTCTCGTACGGCTGCGCCGTCGCCTACCGCCACGCGCGGACCAACCCGACGGGCGTCGCCCGACTGGGCCTGTGCGGTTACAGCCCGTCCCTGCGCGCCGAGAGCGTCGCCCTGCTGCGCGCCATGGCCGACGCCCTGGAGTCCGACGAGCCCGACGAGTTCGCCCACCACGCCGCCCGGTTCCTCGTCCGCCAGGACCCGGCCGTGTTCGTGACCAACCGCGACGCCGTGCTGCGGGTGCTGGCCTACGTCCTCGGCGGCACCGCGCCCGAGCAGAGGCCCCGGTTCGCCGACGCCAGCCTCCGGATGATCAGGCACGCCCTGATCCCGCCCGGCCCGGTCACCGGTGTGCGCGCGTTGTGCTTCACCGGCGAGCACGACCAGCTCTGCCCGCCCGACCGGGGGCGCGAGGTGGCCGCGCGGTTCGACGACGCCTCCTTCGCCCTGCTCCGCGACGCCGACCACCTGTGCTTCCTGGAGCGCCCCGCCGACTTCGCCGACCTCGTCACGCGGTTCTGCACCGACCAGCCCCTCGACGACCTGCCCTACCTCACCCCCGTCGAGCGCCACGGCCGCCGGTGGGCCGCCGATCGGGAGGTGCGGTCGTGACACCGCGGCCGGAACTGCTCGCCGTCTCCGCGTCGACGCACCACGAGCTGGCCGAGGCGGTGGCCGCCTACCGCGTCCTGCTGCGCGGGGACGCGGACGGCGGCTCCTGGCGCGACACCGTGCGCACGGCCTGCCTGCGCGACCTCCGGCTGCCCGTGCGGATGTCCCTGGTCGCCCGGACCCGCGCCGAGGCGGCGGGGTACCTGGACGCGGCCGGTCCCCCCCGCGCGGGCGGGGTGCGCCTGGGCACGGCCGAACCGGGGCTGCGCCGCCGGGTGCTGTTCGTCTACAGCGGACTGGGGTCGGTGTGGCCGGGGATGGGGGTGGACCTGCTGGGCGAACCGGTCGCCGCCCGCGTGCTGAAGCGCTGCGCCGACCTCGTCGGCGACCGCGAGGGGTGGTCGCTGCTGGAGCAGCTCACGGCCGGGCCGGGCGCCTCCCGGCTGCACGACCCGCGCGTCGCGCAGCCCGCCCTGTTCGCCGTGCAGGCGGCGCTGACCCGGCTGTGGCGGTACTGGGGCGTCGAACCGGACCTGGTCGTGGGCACCAGCGTGGGCGAGATCGCGGCCGCGCACGCCGCCGCCGTCCTGACCCTGGAGGACGGCCTGCGGGTGGCGGTGCGCCGGGGCGAGGCGGTGGCCTCGGCGCGGGGCACCGGCTGCATGGTGACGGTGGGCCTGCCCGCGACCACGGTCGAGGTGCTGATCGACCCGGCGGAGCGGCTGTGGCCCGCGGTGTACCTGAGCCCGGCGCTGACGCTGGTCTCGGGCGACCGCGACGACGCCGCGGCCCTGGGCGAGCGGGTGCGCCAGTGCGGCGGGCAGTGGCAGGTGCGCCACCGCGACTACCCGCTGCACTCGCCCCTCATGCGGTCGGCGCGGGCCGCCCTGGCCGCCGCGGTCGAGGGCATCGCGGTCCACCCGCCGGACCGCCCGGTGTTCAGCACGCTGACCGGCGCGCCGGCGTCCTCCGGTGCCTACGGCCCCGACTACTGGGCCGAGACGCTGGTCAGCCCGGTCCGCGTCCAGGATGCCGTGCTGGCCGCCGCGGAGGCCGCGGGCGGCACGGTCACGGCGGTCGAGATCGGGCCCCGCGCGTCGATGACGCCCCCGGTGCAGGCGACCTACGCCGCGCACGGGGTGCGGGCGGCGGTCGTGCCGTCCATGGGCGTCCACCGCCCCGCGCGGCACACGTTGTTGCAGGCCGCCGCCCACCTCTACGTCCTGGGGCACGACCTGCACCACCACCGCCTGCACCGCTGAGCACGCGCCACGAACAGGGAGAACCCATGCGGCACACAGCACCCACGAAGGTTCCCCACGCCACCCTGCTGTCGCACCTGCTGACCCGGGCCGCGGCCGGCGACCCGGCGCGCGGGGTGCGCTTCTGCCTCGGCGACGACGTGCCCGCGGGCGCGTTCCACTCCTACGCCGCCCTCCACGACCAGGCGTCGCACCTGCTGGCCGCGCTGCGCGCACGGGGGTGCGCACCCGGCGCACCCGTCGCCCTGCTGCTGGAGGGGCCCGACGACTTCGTCCCGGCGTTCTGGGCCTGCGTGCTGGGCGGCATGCCGGTGTGCCCGCTCCCGCCACCGCGGGCCGACCCGCGCCACCGGGCCGGGCCCGGCCCGGTGGCCGCCCTGCTGGAGCACCCCGTCGTGGTGACGACCCGGGCGCTGCGCGAGCGGCTGCCGACCCCGCCCGGGGCGCGGGTGGTGGACCTGGGCGAACTGCGCGCCCATCCCCGGGGCGACGCACCGACCGGGCTCGCCGACCGCCCGGTCCGACCCGACGACACCGCCGTGCTCATGCCGACCTCCGGGTCGACCGGCGGGCCGAAAGCGGTCCGGCTCACCCACGCCAACCTGCTGGCCGCCACCCGGGCCCGCGTCCACGCGCTCGGCCTGCACGGCGGCGACGTCGCCCTCAACTGGGTCACCCACGACCACGTCGTGGCCCTGGAGATCCACCTGCTCGCCCTCGCCCTGGGCGTGTCGCAGGTGCTCACCGACCCGCGGACGGTCCTGCCCGACCCGGCGCGCCTGCTGCGGCTGGTGGACGCCCACCGGGTGAGCCTGACCTCGATCCCCAACTCCCTGCTCGGCGCCCTCAACCGCACCCCGCCGCACCGGCGGCTGGACCTGTCGTGCCTGCGCCGCGTGCTGTCCGGGGGCGAGGCCAACGCCGTGGGCACCGGCACCGCGTTCCTCGACCGCCTCGCACCCCACGGCCTGGACCCCGGCGCGCTGTGGCCCGCGTACGGGATGACCGAGACCTGCGCGGGGGTGCTGTTCAACGGGCGGTTCCCCGGCGGCGACCTCGGGCGCGACTTCGCGGCCGTCGGGCACCCGGTGCCCGGCGTGTCCGTCCGCGTCACCGACGACGCGGGCGCGGTGCTGCCCGCCGGCGGGACCGGCGAGCTCCAGCTCCGCGGCCCCGTGATCAGCCCCGGCTACCTCGGCGACCCGGCCGCGACGAGCGCCGCGTTCACCGCGGACGGCTGGCTGCGCACCGGTGACGTGGCCAGGGTCGACGACGGGCGGGTGCTGCTGGTCGGCCGCCGCAAGGACACCGTCATCGTCAACGGCGTCAACCACCACAGCCAGGAGATCGAGGCCGTGCTGGCGGAGCTGGTGCCCGGCGAGGTCGCCGCCTTCCCCACCCGCGAGCGCGGCGGCGACACCGAACGGCTCGTGATCGCCGTCGCCACGGCGACCCGCGACGACGCCCTGCTGACCGCCGTCCGGGACGCGGTGACCGCGCACTGGGGCTTCGCGCCGGCGCTGGTCCTGCCGCTGCCCGCGGACGCGTTCCCGAGGACCGGCTCGGGCAAGCTCCAGCGCTCCCTGATGCGCGAGCGCCTGGAGGCGGGAGCCTACGACGAGCACCGGGCCGCCGTGGAGGTGCCGCCGCGCCGGGGCGGGTCCCGGGGCCCGCGGGAGGCCGCGCTGGTCGGGATCGTCGCCGACCTGCTCGCCCGCGACCCCGCGACCGTCGACGCCGGCGACAACTTCTTCGACCTCGGCGGGACCTCGTTGCAGGTCCTGCGCCTCAAGCACCTCATCGGCCGGGCCACCGGCGCGCAAGTGCCCGCGTCCGCCATCTTCGCCGCGCCCACCCTGCGCGACCTGGCCGGGCGGCTCGCCGACAGCACCGCGACCGCGCCGCGCTACGACCCCGTCGTGACGCTCCAGCCCACCGGGGACGGCCCGCCCCTGTTCGCCGTGCACCCGGCCGGGGGTGACGTCCTGAGCTTCGCCGGCCTCGCCCAGCACTTCGCCGGCGACCGTCCTTTTTGTGCCTTGCAGGCCCGCGGGCTGGAAGCCGGTGAGGAGCCGTTCCGGAGCCTGGCCGAGATGGTCGACACCTACGTCGGGGCCATCCGCCGCCGGCAGCCGCGGGGACCGTACGTGATCCTCGGCTACTCCTTCGGCGCGCTGGTGGCCTTCGAGATCGCCAAGGCGTTGGAGGACGTGGCGTTCCTCGGCGTCATCGACCAGCCACCGGCCCTGCCCCCGCCGCTGGTCGACGCCGAGCACGACCGGGGCCTGTGCGCCCTGTTCCTCACCTGGGGGCTGGACCTGGTCACCGACGAGGAGGCCGACGAGCTGCTGGAGGAGCTGGTGGAGCTGCCACCGGAGAAGCAGTTGGCGCACGTCATGCGGATCGCGCCCGCGCACCGGCTGGCCGAGCTGGACCTCACCCCCGGGCAGTTCATCGCCTGGACGGAGGTGATGCACGTGGCGAACACCTTCCTGCGCGACTACCGCCCCACCGGCCGCGTCCGCTCGATGACCGTCTTCCACGTGGAGCCGCCCTCCGGTGCCGCGCAGTGGCTCCGGCACCTGAGGCGCTGGGACGCCCACGGTGCCGACCGCTACGTCAAGGTTCCCGGGAACCACTTCCAGGTCCTCGCCCCCGCGCACTCCCGCACCTTCCACCGGCTCCTGCGCGCCGAGCTGGTCCGCGCGGCGGCCGGGTGAGGTGCGGGAGCGACCGGGCGTTACCCGTTGCGCCGCAAGCGGGTCAGCATGCGGGCGGCGACGGCGGCGGTGAAGGCCGTCGCGGTGGGGGTGAGCGTCATGGTCTTGCCTTTCCGGGATTCCCGCGCGGAACCGGACCCGAAACCGCAGAACGCGGGTTCGGCGACTACCCCGCCACCACCGGGAACAGCGCGGTGACCGCCGCCGGCACCAGCGCGTAGACCGGGGCGACCGCGAACGCCACCACGGCGGCCACCGGCACGGCCATGAGCGCGTGCCGGGGGCGGCGCACCAGCAGCACGACCGCCACGACCACCAGCAGCGCGCCGATCACGAGCACTTCGCTGCCGGTGCCCCCGATGCCCCGGAGCATGCTCACGACACCACCCAGCAGGCCCGCGGAGAGCCCCGCCCACACCGAGGCGCGCCACGACGGGGGCCCCGACAGCGATGCGGTCGCGGCGACGGCCACGACGAGCAGGGCCTGCGCGGGGTAGACGATCAGGAACCCCGGCAGCACGTGCAGCAGGATCGCCGCCAACCCGAGGAACGCGCCGGCCTCGACCAGCAGGCCGACGGCACCGGCCACGGCCGGTCGCGGCGAGGCGGCGCGGCGCCCCACCACCACGGCGACGAACGCGATCCACAGCCCGCCGGCGGCACCGACGACGACCGGCTCGACGACGTGGCGCATCGGGAACACCGCGACGCCCAGCAGCACCGCGGCCGCCTCGACCACGGCCAGCGCGAGCCCCACCAGGATCCAGGGGACCGCCGCGTCGACCGACGACACCCGATAGGCCCTGACCACCATCACTGCCCCCCGCCCGCCGGATCGATCAACGCGACTTCAGGACGGCGGGGACGCGCCGAGGTTGCGTCACGAGGTCAGGAAGACCGGTCGCCGCGGGCCAGCACGGCCAGCTCGGCCGGCGTGAACGGCACGTCGGCGGGCGGCGGGTGGGCCGGGCCGCGCAGGACGCCGAGGACCGTGGCGGGGTGGAGCAGGCGGCTCAGCGGCGCGGAGAGGGTGTAGGTGTCGATCTGGGCCTTGGTGACCGACGGGCGGCCGGTGGCGGTGACGACCATGCGGTCCAGGTAGCGGTCCAGCAGGCGGGCGGCGCGGCCGCGGCGGGGGCCGGTGGTGGCCGGGTAGCGCTGGTCCTGCCCCACGGCCATGGCCCAGGCGTCGGCGGTCTCGGCGGCGAGGGCGCGCTGGAGGCGGTCGGCGTGGTCGGGGCCGTGCCGCTCCAGGTGGTCGCGCAGGGCGAGCGCCTGGCGGGCCAGCACGGTCATGCCGTGGCCGTAGACGGGGTTGAACGTGCAGGCCGCGTCACCCATGACGGCGAAGTTGACCGGCCACGGGGTCATCCGCTCGTAGCGCCGGTGGCGGTTGACGGTGGCGTGGAAGCCGTAGGGGCGGGTCAGGGGCTCGGCGGCGGAGATCAGGTCGGCGATGGCCGGGTGGCGCAGGCCGCGGGCGTAGGCGGTGAAGCCCTCGGGGGCCAGGTCGGCGGGCTCGCCACCCCTGGTGCCGCCCAGGCTGACGACCCACCGGCCGCCCTCGATCGGCAGCAGCACGCCGCCCCGGGCGACCCGGTCGGTCGTGGGGTCGCCCTGGATGTTCACGCCCGGGAAGCCCTCCGCGCCGGCCGGGGCGCGGTAGACGCGGGTGGCGTAGACCATGCCCGAGTCGACCAGGTCCTCGCGCACGGGCGGCAGGCCCAGGTCGGCCAGCCACCGGTCGGCGCGCGAGCCGCGGCCGGTGGCGTCGACCACGAGGTCGGCGGTGAGCTCGCGCTCGCCGCCGGTGCCGCGGTCGCGCACGCGCGCCCCGGTCACCCGGGCCCGGTCGCCGGACAGCCCGACCACGTCGGCGGCCTCGACCAGCTCGACCCGGTCGTCGGCCAGGACCCGCTCGCGCACGGTGCGGTCGAGCAGGGCGCGGCTGCACCCGATGAGGAACTGCATCTCCGCCAGGCGCGGCAGCCAGCCCGCCTGGGTGTGGGTCAGCAGCTGGTTGGGCAGGCCGAGGTGGCGGGCGCCGGCCGCGGTCAGGTCCCGGGTGACGCCGGGCAGCAGCTCCTCCAGGGCGCGGGCGCCCGCGGCCAGCAGGACGTGCGCGTGGCGGGCGTGCGGCACGCCCTTGCGGTGCGCGGCGCCGGGTTCGAAGCGGTCGCGCTCGACGACGGTGACCCGGTCCACGTGGCGGGCCAGCACCGAGGCGGCGAGGGTGCCCGCCAGGCCGGCTCCGAGGACCAGGGCACGGGTCGACTGCTGCGGCACGGGGTCTCCTATCCGGTGGGCGCGGGGGTGCAGGCCAGCACCTCGTCCACGACGGGGCTGGTGAAGGCCAGGGCGAGCAGCACCAGGCGGGTGCGTTCGCCGGCGAAGGCGTGCTCGGCCCCGACCGGGTCGTCCTGGTCGGGCACGGGGGTGTCGGCCGGCGCGGTGCCCAGGGCGCGGGCGCGCAGGGCGGAGCGGACCCGGGCGGCCTCGGTGACGGCGTCGACCTCGGCGGGGGACAGGTGCGGCGCGTGCCGCTCGACCGCCGCCCGCAGGTCCGGCACGCGGTGGCAGCGCAGCTGGTGCAGCCAGTCGTTGATCTCGATCACCCGCCAGAACAGCCGGTGCTCGGGGCTGAGCCGTTCGCGCAGCGTGCCGGGCGCGTGCAGCATCGCCGGGTCGACGGCGCGCAGCGCGGTCCACAGCGGCCGCAGGACCCGGTGGTCGCGCCGGGCGTCGCGGACGCGGACCAGGCGTTCCCGCAGGTGGGGCAGGCGCGGGCCCCAAGCGGCGATGCTGGCGCCGACGACCACCAGGGGCATGGACAGGGTGAGCGCGTCCGGCGCGGTCACCGCCCACGAGTCGAGGTCGGCGCCCAGCCAGCTGCCGAAGATGGCGACCAGGGTCATCGCGGAGTAGGCGGAGGCCACCAGGACGCCGACGGCGTTGATGCGCAGCCCGCGGCGCAGCCACGGCTGGTCCTCGGGCGCCCACAGCCAGCACAGCCGCACCACGTTGAGCAGGCCGAGCAGGAACGTGCCCTGGTGCAGCACCATCATCTCGCCGATGTACGGGGTGTCGGCGTAGGCGGCGGGGAAGTCGTCGTGGCGCTCCACCGGGGTCTCGCCCAGCGCGAACAGGACGACCATGGCGGCCAGGACCAGCGCGCAGACCGCCACGACCACGCGGGTGGTGCGCCACGCCCTGGCCGGCGGGTGGCGCCAGTAGAGCAGCATGGCCTGGTTGGTGGCCACGAACACCACGCCGAGGGCGTAGATCACCAGCACGGAGAGGTTGGGCACGCCGGTCAGGCGGTCCAG
This sequence comes from Saccharothrix syringae, assembly GCF_009498035.1. Classification (NCBI taxonomy): domain Bacteria; kingdom Bacillati; phylum Actinomycetota; class Actinomycetes; order Pseudonocardiales; family Pseudonocardiaceae; genus Saccharothrix; species Saccharothrix syringae. The sequence continues at coordinate 5,933,051 of NZ_CP034550.1, read as the reverse complement.
GCCGGTGCCGACGGTGGGTGCCAGGAGCAGGAACGCCGGGATCGCGGTCACGCACGACAGGCAGATCGGCAGCAGGGCGGGTCGGTGCTCGGGCGGGGCCTGGCGCCACGCTCGGGCCTTGTGCACCAGCAGGACCAGCACGCCCGCGGCGCTCACCGCGTACTGGAGGTCGGTGCCGGCGTCAGCCACGGTCGCCCCGCTCGGAGGAGTAGCCGAAGGCGTACCAGGCGCGGGTGGCCAGCTCGTCGCCGCCGGGTGGGGACGAGCCCTGCGGTGGTCGGCCGGCCCAGTCGATCAGCGCCCGGGTCAGCACGCCCGCGACCCGGTCGGCCTCGCGCTCGTCGCGGCGGGACAGGTCGGTGCGGCCGGCCAGGATCCGCAGCATCGCGGGGGACAGGTCCGGGTAGAGCAGGCGGCGCGCCTCCTCGGCGTCCAGCCGCGGCGGTGCGTGGCCGCACAGCATGTGCGCGATCTCGTGCAGCAGGATGAGCAGCCGGTGCACCCAGCTGCGCGCGGTGGTGACGATGACGACGTGGACGCCCTCCTCGGTCACCGCCCACAGCCCGCTGGTGCCGCTGTCGCCGAGGTCGTCGAACCGCAGGCGGATCTCGCGCTGGAGGCGCTGGGCCATGACCTGGCACAACCGCACGCAGACGGTCTCGGTGGTGGCCGATCTGTCGAGGTCGAGGTCGCGGATCAGTTCGTCGCGCAGTTCGCGCAGGTCCTTCGCCTTCATGCGGTCACCCCTTCGGGTCGTCGGCGGTCCGCTCCCGTTCGAGGACTTGGCGGACGGCGTCCTCGGCCGCGGCGTCCGGGTGCAGGGCGCGCAGCAGCGCCATCAGGATCCGGTTGCGCACGCCCGGTGGCGGCGGCTGCTCCGCGGTCCGCATGATGACGGTGTTGACGCCGAGCCGGTCCATCGCCAGCCGGGTCTCCAGCTGCTCGTCCACCCGGGCGGCCAGCTCGTCGTCGAAGAAGTACGCGGGCTCGGCGCCGAACGCCTCGGCCAGGCCGAGGATGTGCTTGAGCCTGGGGTTGTCGCTGGTGCCGGCGAGCAGTTCGCGGATGTAGTTGGCCGAGATGGAGCCGTACGGGCCGCCGCTGATCCGCGCCGCGACCTCCTCGGGCGAGAACGGGCCGCGGTTGATCGGGTAGACGGTGTTGAACAGGTGCTTGAGCGCGCCGCGGCGCCACGCCGGGCGTTCGCCGCCGCGCAGCTCGGACCGGCCGCCGACGAAGCAGGCCGGGTGCACGCCCAGCGCGTTGGCCAGACCTTCGAGGGTGCGGCAGGTCGGGTTGTCCTTGTCGCCGCGGCGCAGCTGCGAGATGTAGGTGTGCGTGATCTCCCCGCCGTCGGCGCGGATGCGCTCGGCCAGCTCGACGTTGGTGTAGCGCGGGCGGTCGCCGGGGCGCAGGCACAGCTCGTCGAGGACGGCGGCGAACGAGAACTGCTCCCCGGCGGTCATGGGCACCCCTGGACGAGTCGCGGCCGTTGCCCCGCGGCAACTACTTCCACTGCGAGTGGCACGGGGAAACCTACTCCACCACAGCAGTTGATTCCAAGGTGCACCCGCAGTAGTCTGCGGGTGCCTTTTCCACTGCTGTTGGGGGTGAGAACCACTGGCGTTCCAGCAGTGGAAGAGGCGGTATGGGGGGAACGGGTTCCGGGTGGCGCACCCGACCGCCTTCGGCCCTGCGGGGCGCGCCTCGATCCGATGGCGGCGCGCGCTGAGGGGAGCGCAGGGCTCCCGGGACCAACCGCCACCGCGGGTTCGCCGCGATCTGGGGGGACGCGGCGAACCCGCGGTGGCGGACGTTCCGGTGCGGGTCGGTGGTGGGTGACAGGCACGTGATATCGGGGCGGTGGATCCCGCTATCGCGACCTGTGCCTCATGGGGCGTGCTCGGCGCCGCCGCGAACCTGGGCGTGGTGTTCCTGGAGGCTTCCAAACGGGTCAAGGGCCGGCCCTGGGCTCGCCCCCTCGGGCCGGGCGGTGGCGTCTACGCTGCGTCGGGGCGCTCGCGCGGTTCGCCGACGAGTTCGCCGCCCGTCCGGCGCCCGCGCGCCTCGCCGCCCGCGCCGAGATCGAGGTGCCGGAGGTCCGCCACCTCCGCGTGGTGCTCGACATCCAGCGCCAGGCCCTTCTGGTCGACCTCGCCCAGGACCACGACCTCGCCGCCGAGGACCCGACGTTCGCCCAGCTCAAGTCGGTGACCTCGGCGCTCGACCGCGTCCTGGACGCGGTGCGCGACATGTCCGGCGCCGACCTGAGCAGGGCGGACCTGAGCCGCGTCCGCCTCGCCGGGGTGCGCTGGTCCACCGGCACCCGGTGGCCGGACGACCTGCGGGGATGGGTCGAGGCCCACTCCACCCCCCATCGCGCCCGACCTCTACGAGATCGACCACCACGAGAGCTCCGCCGACAAGACGACCGTCCGGCTCTGAAGGAGATCACCGCGATCGGCAACGCCTGTGACGATCCGGCCCGGGTCGACCACGTGCGGGCCCGGCCCGCACGTGGTCGATTCCCTCAGGCGCCGGGCGGCAGTTCGTCGAACTCGACGACCTGGCGGACCTCCACCTCGACCTCGTCGAACAGCTCGGCGTAGCTGCTCGCCAGCGCGACGGCCTCCTCCCGGTTCGCGGCGTTGATCAGCGCGAACCCGCCGATGACCTCCTTGGCCTCGGTGAACGGCCCGTCCGTGGCGGTGGCGGCCTTGCCGCTGTTCTTGCGGACCCGCGCGCCCCGCGCGGACGGGTGCACGCCCTCGGCCGTGATGAGGACGCCCCGCTCGGTCCAGTCCTGGATCATCGCGCCGATCTTCTCGACGAACTCCGGCGAGGGGTTCCACGCCTCCGGGCGGCTCTCGTCCAGTCGGTGCATCAGCAGGAAACGCATGGTCGCTCCACTTTCGTCCACGGGCCGTGGTCCGGTTGGTCCGGACGCCGTGACCGGCCCTCACCCCTGCGTCGAACGGCGGCGCGCCGGTTCGACACGGGTGGCGGAAATTCTTCCCGCGACGCCGGCGGGAGCCGACCGGCCGGGGCAGTGGTAGGAAGACCCGGTGAGCAACAGGGCAGATCAGGATGGGTTGCGGCGTGCGCAGGACGAGGTCGTGACGCTCGCCAGCGAGTTGATCAGGATCGACACGACCAACACCGGCGACCCCGCGACGGTCGTCGGGGAGCGGGCCGCCGCCGAGTGGGTGGCGGAGAAGCTGGCCGAGGTCGGCTACGAGACGACCTACGTCGAGTCGGGGGCGCCCGGCCGCGGCAACGTCGTCGTCAGGCTCGCCGGCGCGGACCCGGCGCGGGGCGCGCTGCTGGTGCACGGTCACCTGGACGTGGTGCCCGCGGACGCCTCCGAGTGGTCGGTCCACCCGTTCTCCGGCGCCGTCCAGGACGACTACGTCTGGGGTCGCGGCGCGGTCGACATGAAGGACATGTGCGCCATGGCGCTGGCCGTGGCCAGGCGGTTCAAGCGCGACGGGATCGTGCCGCCGCGCGACATCGTCTTCGCGTTCCTCGCCGACGAGGAGGCCGGCGGCCTGTACGGCGCCAAGTGGCTGGTGGACAACAGGCCCGAGCTGTTCGAGGGCGTCACCGAGGCGATCAGCGAGGTCGGCGGGTTCTCGATCACCCTCAAGGACGACGTCCGCGCCTACCTGGTGGAGACCGCGGAGAAGGGCATCCGCTGGCTCAAGCTGCGGGTCCGGGGCACCGCCGGCCACGGCTCGATGATCCACCACGACAACGCCGTGGCGAAGCTGGCGGCCGCCGTGACCAAGCTGGGGCAGCACCGGTTCCCGGTCGTGCTCACGCCCTCGGTGCGGGAGTTCCTGGCCGGCGTGTCGGAGATCACCGGGCTGGAGTTCCCCGAGGACGACGTCGAGGGCTCGATCGGCAAGCTGGGCGGCCTGTCCCGGATGATCGGGGCCACCCTGCGCGACACCGCCAACCCCACCATGCTGTCGGCCGGCTACAAGGCCAACGTCATCCCGTCGGTGGCCGAGGCCACGGTGGACTGCCGCATCCTGCCCGGCCGGGAGGAGGCGTTCGACCGGGAGGTGGCCGAACTGCTCGGGCCCGAGGTGGAACGCGAGTGGCTGGGGCTGCCGCCGGTGGAGACCACCTTCGACGGCGCGCTGGTCGACGCGATGGTCGCGTCGATCTCGGCCGAGGACCCCGGCGCCAAGGTGCTGCCCTACATGCTCTCCGGCGGCACCGACGCCAAGTCGTTCCAGCAGCTGGGCATCCGCAACTTCGGCTTCGCGCCGCTGCGGCTGCCCGCCGACCTCGACTTCTCGGCCCTGTTCCACGGCGTGGACGAGCGGGTGCCGGTGGAGGCGCTGAAGTTCGGCGTGCGGGTGCTCGACCGGTTCCTGCGCAACTCCTGACCGGGGCTCCCGGCCACGATCCCGACCGCGACCGGCCCGTCCGGCACCGAGGGGTGCCGGACGGGTCCGGCGGAAGCGGTGGCGGGTGCCGCGCCAACGGCGACCCGCCGGTCTCGCGCACGTGTCCGGGCCTGCGGACGGGCGGGCGTCGAGGTGGCGGACCGGGTCCCGGGCGGGACGCGGCCTGCGGGCCCCACGGTAGGGCCCGGCGGCGGTGGTGACCAGCGTCCGAGGACGCGGCCGGACGCCGAGAAGTTCATCCTGGCCGGTAGACGCCCTCCCACCTGCGGCGATGTCTCGGCACTTTGTCGTCCGCATCGTCCACCGGACGACCGGACGGGCCCGTCCGGGTGTGCCGGTCGGCCGACTCGGACCATCATGGCGGCACGGGATCCACCGCACGAGGTCTGCTCCGCGGCACCAGGGCCGGCGCCAACCGGCCGGGTGCCGCAGACCGGTCGGCGGGGAGCGCGTGTCCGGGCCGGGAGCGTGTCGAGATCGGGAGTGGATGATCATGATCGTGTCGTTGTCGGGCGGGGAGCCGCGCGCCGCGGTGTGCCTGCCGTTACCGGCGGTGCTCGTGCGCGCCGCGGTGTTCGTGTTCGTCTTCGTGTTCGTGCTGGTGCTGCTGCGGCGGGGCTACGACGTCCCGACCAGCCTGGGGCTGGTGTCCGGGCTGGTCGTGGTGGCCGTGTGGGCGGGGTACGGCGTGTCCCGGCCGCAGCGGGCGCTGCCGCTGGTCCACCTGGCCCGCTGACCGGGGCGGTGCGGGACGTGACCCGGATGTCCACCGAACGGGTCGGTGCGGGACGCCGGGCGCGTCCCGCACCGGAGGACCCGCAGCAGCAGGCGACCGTGCTCAGCGCCTGGTCGCCGCCGTCGGCCGCGCTGGCCGGGGCGCTCGCGGCCGGCACGCCCGCCGGGTTCCGCGTCGCCCTCGACGCGCTCCGGCGGGAGAAGGGGCTGACCTACGCCAGGCTGGAGCGCCGCGCCCGCGGGGTGCCCGGCATCTCGCGCAGCAGCGCGCACGCGATGCTCACCGGTCAGCGGGACCTCACCGCGCACCGCGTGTCGGCCCTGCTGCACCTGTGCGGGGTCCCCGCGCACGAGCGCGACCAGTGGCTGACCGGGTTGGCCCGGCTCCAGGCCCCGGAGCCGCCGGCGTCGGAGGAGCCGGTCGTCTACTCGTCGCCGCCACCGCCGCCACCGCCCGAGCCGGTGGCGGCGGCCGACGACGACCGGGGTGCGGACGCCGTCGAACCCGACCCGCCGCGCCCCCGGCGCGGGTCCGGCCGGGACGAGGTGCACGGGGGGCTGCCGCGACTGCTCGCGGCGCTCGCGCTCGCCCCGGCCGGTGCCATCGCCCTGGCCCGCTGGGGCGTGCCGGTGCCCGTGATGCTGGGGTGCTGCACCGCCGCGGCGGTCGGGATCGCGCTGTGGACGGTGGGCCGGACCGCCGAGGTCGACCGGCCGCACGTGCGCAAGGTCTGGTTGGACTCCGCCCCGTTCCCGGAGCCGCCCAGGGCCGCGCGGCCGGTGATCGGGGACGACCGGTGAGGGCCGGGAAGCCGCCCGGCGCGGCGAACGGGTACAGCCTCCAGGCCAGGGGCGTGCTCGACGCGTCCACCCCGCAGGAGTTCCTGGCCCTGCTCGACGCCCTGCGCCGGACCAGGAAGCTGTCCTACGCCCAGATCGGCGCGGCGGTGGGCAAGGGCATGTCGCGCAGCACCGCCCAGGCGATGATCAAGCGGGAGACCCTGCCGCCGCTGCCGCAGTTGCGGCTGTTCCTGCGGGGCTGCCGCGTGTCGGCCGAGGAGACGGCGCTGTGGGTCAACACCTGGCACCACCTGAACCGGACCGCACCGCCGGAACCGCCGCCGGCCGCGGGCGGGTCGCGGCGGGCGGGGGAGTGGGCCGCGCCGCCGCTGACCGGCCGCCCGATCCCCGACGACGGGTCGCCGCCGCCCCACCGGCCTGCTGCCGACGGTCGACCGCCCGCGTCGGCTGGTGGCGGCCGACCGCCGGCGTCGGCAGGTGGCGGCCGGTCGCCGGCGACGGCTGGTGATCGGACGCCGGCGTCGCCCGGTGGTGATCGGCTGTCTGCGTCGGCGGGTGGTGGTCGGTCGTCCGGTTCGGCCGGCGGCGGTCGGGTGTCCGCGTCGGCCGGTGGCGGTCGGCCGTCGCCGCCCGCCGGTTCGGGTGGCTCACCGGTGCCGCCCGGCCACCCGGCCGGCGAACCGGCCGCGCCGCGGGACGAACCCGGGCCGGTCCCCGGTGGGGCGCGATCCGGACCGTGGGAGACCACCTGGGTGGCCGAGGGCCTGCGGCCGTGGCCGCTGGTCCGCGCCCTGGCGGCCCTCGGCGCCCTGGTCGGGATGCTGACCGGCAGCGCCGTCGCCATGTGGCGCGCCGGCGTGCCCGCCGAGGTCATCCTCGCGGTCTACGGCGTGATCGCCGTCGGCATCACCTCGTGGGCCGCCGTCGCGCGCCACCACCGGGTCGAGTCGATCCGGCGCCGGACGCCCTACGAGGAGGACCCGGGGATCTTCCTGGACCCGATGCAGAAGGTGGCGCCACCCGTGATCGGCCGGTGACGCGTTCCGCGCCGTGCTGGTAGGTTCGGCGCCATGACTGCCGGGTCGGCCTCGCGCCGCGCACGGAACGGGTGCCCGGCCGCGGCTTGATCCGCGGCCCGCCCCCTCGTCACGACCGCAACCCCGCAAGCCGCGGCTCGTGACGAGAGGAGGTGGAACACGTGCTGCCCGATCGGGATGAGGTCTTCGTCGGAACCGTGGTGTCCAACGTGCCGTTCGGCTCGTTCGTCGAGCACCCCGGCGGCGCCCACGGCCTGCTGCACGGCGAGACCGCCGAGGTCGGCGCCCGGGTGAGGGTCCGGGTGCTCGAAGTCGACCCGGCCCGCGACCGCTTCAGCCTGGGCCTGGCCTGACCGCACGGGGACCGGGCCGACCCCGGTCCGGTCCCCGCCGCCGGCGGGGTTCCCGCCATAGGGGAATCGAATATTTCGAAAGAACCACCGAAATAGCTCCCGCGCCGAGGTGTCGGCCAGCTACCGTCTGCACCTCGACGGGGGTGGGAACGTGGCCGGTTCGGACCTGGTCGGGCGCGAGAACGAGCTGGCGGCGGCGGCCGACGTGCTGGCGCGGGCGGAGCGGTGCACCGCCCGGTTGGTGCTGTCGGGCGAGGCGGGTATCGGCAAGAGCGCGGTGTGGGAGCGGGTGCTGCGCGACGCCGCGGCCCGCGGCTGGGCGGTGCTGTCGTGCCGCCCGGTGGAGTCCGAGGCCCGGCTGGCCTTCGGCGGCCTGGTGGACCTGCTCGACCGCGTCCCCGACGACGCCCTGACCGGCCTGCCCGAGCCGCAGCGGGCCGCGCTGGAGGTGGCGTTGCTGCGCCGCCGGGCCGACGACGGGGCGGGTGGCGGTGCCGGCGACCCGCGCGCGGTGTGCCTGGCCGCGCTCAACGTCGTCCGGGCGCTGGCCGCGCGCACGCCGGTCGTGCTGGCGGTCGACGACGCGCAGTGGCTGGACGAGGCCAGCGCGCGGGTGCTGGAGTACGTGCTGCGCCGGCTGGCCGAGGAGCGGGTGGCGGTCGTGGTGGCCGTCCGCTCCGACGACGACGAGCAGCCGCCGCTGGGCCTGGCCGGGCAGGACGACCTGGCGCACCTGCGCCTGACCGGGCTGAGCATCGGCGCCCTGCACCGGCTGGTCCGCTCCGCGTTCGGCGCACCGCTGCCCCGCCCGACGCTGATCCGGTTGCAGCGCACCTCGGGCGGCAACCCGTTCTACGCCCTGGAGCTGGCCCGCGCGCTGGCCCGCGACGGCGCCGCCACCGCACCCGGCCTGCCGCTGCCCGCGCCGCGGGCGTTCGACGAGCTGCTGGCCGACCGGCTGGTCGCGCTGCCGGCCGCCGCCCGGGACGCGCTGCTGTACGCGGCGGCGCTGGCGCAGCCCACCGTGGACCTGGTGCGGCGGGCCATGCCCGACCCGGACGAGGCCGAGGACGCGCTGGCCGACGCCGAGGACCTGGGCGTGGTCGAGGTGGTCGCCGGCGCCATCCGCTTCACCCACCCGCTGCTGCGCTCGACCGCCTACTCCGCGGCACCGGCCGGCCGGCGGCGGCGCGCGCACCGGCGGCTGGCCGACGTCGTGGCCGACCCCGAGACGCGGGCGCTGCACCTGGCCTTCGGGGCGGGCGCCCCGGACCCCGGGGTGGCCGAGGCGCTCGACGGTGCCGCGCTGGCCGCCCGGCAGCGCGGCGCGCCCGAGACCGCGGCCCGGCTGTGGGAGCTGGCCGCCGGGCACGCGACGGACCCGGCCCGCGGCGCGGCGCTGCTGGTGTCGGCCGCGCAGTGCCTGTTCTTCGCGGGCGACGCCAAGCGGGCCCGCGACCTGTTCGAGGCGGCCGTGGCCGACCTGCCCGACGGGCCGGAGCGGGTGGCGGCGCTGCTGGAGCTGGCCGTGGTGGTGTTCTACGGCGACGGGCCGGTCGAGGCCACCGCGCTCAGCGACGAGGCGCTGGCCCGAGCCGGCGACGACCCGGTGCTGACCGCGACGGCCTACCTGCGCCGGTCCTGGTTCTGCCAGAACGACACCGCCCTGCGGTACCGCAACACCCGCCAGGCGCTGGAGGCGATCACCGGCCACGAGGACGCGGCACCGGCCGACCTGGTGGCGTGCATCCTGGTCAGCAGCGCCTACTACCGGCTGCTGTCCGGCGAGGGGCTGGCCACCGGGGACCTGTGCCGGGCCGCCACGCTGGTGTCGCCGACCGACCAGGCCCGCGACGCCCGGATGGCCCGCAGCCTGCTGCGGGTGCTCACCAAGTACACCGACCCGGTGCGCGGCCGGGAGGAGTTCGCGCGGGCCCGCCGCGCCTCGCTGGACCGCGGTGACGAGGCGGTCGCCGTGCACGAGCTGGTCCACCTGGCCGAGCTGGACGTGTGGCTGGGCGACTGGGACCTGGCCGGGCGGGAGGCGGCGGAGGCGGTCGACGCGGCCGAGCAGGCCGGGCAGCGGCCGTGGATCGCCTACGCCCTCTACACCCGCGCGCTGGTGGACGCCCACCTCGGCGACGACGACGCCGCGCTGCGGGCCGCCGGGGAGGGGCTGCGCATCGCCACCGAGCTGGACGACTCGTGGGTCACCGTGCACCTGATGGCCGTGCGGGGCTTCGTCGAGCTGTCCCGGCAGGACCCGGGCGCGGCGCGGGCGCACCTGACCGCGGCGCTGGAGGTGTGCGTGACCGTCGGGCTGGCGGACTTCCCGATCAGCTCCCTCTACGGCGACCTGGTGGAGGTGACCGCCGAGCTGGGCCTGGTCGCGGAGGCGGAGGTGCTGCTGGCCGAGCTGGAGCGCCGCCGCGACCGCGCGTCCCGCCCGTGGTTGGCCGCGGTCGCGGCCCGGTCGGCGGCGCTGGTGCTGATGGCGCGGGGCGACCTGGACGGCGCGCACGCGGCGCTGGCGGTCCCGACGCCGCTGCCGATGCCGTTCGAGCAGGCCCGCACGGACCTGGTGCGCGGCCGGGTGCTGCGGCGGCGCAAGGAGAAGCTTGCCGCCCGGGAGGTGCTGCTGGCGGCGAAGCGGGTGTTCGACGGGTTGGGCGCGCACCACTGGTCGGGGCGGGTCGACACCGAGCTGGGCAGGCTGGGGCTGCGCCGCGGCGACGAGCACGACCTCACCGCCACCGAGCTGCACATCGCCCGGCTGGTGGCCGCCGGGCTGAGCAACCGCGAGGTGGCCGCGGCGGCGTACGTGTCGACCAAGACCGTCGAGGCGCACCTGAGCCGGATCTACCGCAAGACCGGCGTGACCGGCCGCCGCGAGCTGGCCCGGCTGGAGTTCCTGCGGGACCCGCCGGACTGAGCGCGGTCCGGGGGTGGGCGGGGCAACTGTAGGGTCGCTCCCCGATTCGTCGGGGGGTGCCCGCGCGGCAGGCTCGTGGCATGACGGATACGGCGGCTCGGCTGTTCCTGGTGGAGTGCTACCTGCCCGGTGCGCAGCAGGACGAGGTGGCCGCCGCGCTGCGCCGCGTGCTCGCGGAGGGGCGGGGCAGCACCGGGTTCGCGGGGTGCCTGGCGATCCCGGTCGACGACAGCTACTTCTGCATGCTGACCGGGGACGCGCCGGACGAGCTGGAGCTGACCTTCCGCCGGGCCGGGGTGCCCTTCGAGCGGATCGTCGAGGCCACCCGCGTCACGCCCGCGCCGCCAGTGCCGCCGCCGACCGCGCCGCCAGTGCCGCACCAGGGGGAACTGCCAGTGCCACAGCAGGGGGAACGATGCGCATTCCGGAAGGTCTGACCATCCCGATCGAGCTGGACCGCACCACCCGCCGCCCGCTCCAGGACCAGCTCGCCGAGCAGCTGGCCGGCGCGGTCGACCGCGGCCTGCTGGCCGGCGGCTGCCGGCTGCCGTCGACGCGGACGCTGGCCGAGCGGCTGCACGTCTCGCGCGGGGTGGCGCTGGCGGCCTACGAGATCCTGTACGCCCGCGGCTACCTGGAGGGGCGCCGCGGCTCGGGCAGCTACGTGGCCGCCCGCCGGTCCGCGCCGCCCGACCAGTGCCGGCCACCCGCGCCCGCGGGCGAGCACGTCGACTGCACGCCGGGCCAGGCGACCGGGGAGGGCTTCCCGCTGGCCGCGTGGCGCGCGGCGTGGCGGCACGCCAGCTTCCAGCCGCCGCCGGTGCGCGAGCTGCCCCGCGGCGGCCTGCCGGAGCTGCGCCGCGCCGTGGCCGGGCACCTGCGGCGCACCCGCGGCCTGGGCTGCGACGAGCACCAGGTGCTGATCACCAGCGGCCTGGCGCACGGCCTGCGCCTGGTGCTCGACGCGCTGGGCGGCCCCGGGCGCGTCGCGGTCCAGGACCCGGCCCCGCCGGTGCTGCGCCAGGTCGTGGCCGACAGCGGCCGCCGGGCGGTGGCGCTGCCGGTCGACCGGGACGGCGGGTGGACCGGCGCGGTGCCGCCGGCGTGCACGACCGCGGTGGTCTCGCCCGACGGCGGGCCGCCGTTCGGCGCGGTGGTCTCGGCGCTGCGCCGCCAGCAGCTGGCCGACTGGGCGCGCCGCGAGGAGGACCACCTGGTGGTGGAGGTGGTCGGGGTGCACGTCGCGCCCGCCGCCGCGCCGCTGCCCAGGCTGTCGAACCTGGCGGGTGTGCGCACCGCGGTGGTGGGCGACTTCCGCACCGTGTTCGCCCCGTCCCTGCGCGTCGGCTACGTGCTGCTGCACCGCGACCTGCTCAAGGCGCTGCCGCCGGGCGCGTTCGGCGACGAGCAGCCGTCCCACGTGGCCCAGTCGGCGCTGGCGCACCTGCTGACCGAGGGCAGCGTGCTGCGGCGGCTGCACCAGCTCGAACGCCTGTTCTCGCGCAAGGACGCCCTGGTGCGCGCCGCGCTCGCGCCGCTGGGGCCCGCCGTCCGGTTGGCGCCGCCCGGCGCGGCGGGCACGGTCGTGGTGCACCTGCCCGACCGGCTCGACGCCGAGTGCGTGCACGCCGAGCTGCACCGGCGCGGCGTGCTGGTGCCCACGCTGGCGTCGTTCCACCTGCCCGGCCGCCCGGCGGGCAACGCCCTCGTCCTGGGCCACGGCCACCTGCCCGAGCAGGTGCTGCGCGGTGTCCTGGACGAACTGGTCGACGTGCTGCACGTCGAGCACCCCGCGGTGGAGCGGGCGATCGGCCTGTGAGCCCACGGTTTCCCGCGCGGAACGCGCGGTGCACGTGAATACGACGCAAGGGGAGGGAAGTCGATGAACATCCGCAAGGGGGTCGCCGGCGCCGCGCTGGCGCTGGCCGCCGTCACACCCGCGGTCACCGCGGGCGAGGCTTCGGCAGCGGCCGCGTGGATGACGGCCTACGGGTCCTACACCGCGGTCTACGACCAGTGGCACTCCACCGTGGGCGAGTCGTCCTGGGAGGACATCTACGTGTCCTGCCAGACGCGCGGCGTCGGTGGGGTCTGGGGCACCCAGATCTACCTGTGGGCGTGGGTTCCCACGGCCACGCCGTCGGGCGGTTTGTGGGGGTACGTGGACTCGCGCAACGTCAACAACTACAACCAGAACGGCATCGCGGGCATCTCGTGGTGCACCTACGACACCGGCGGCTCCGGCGAGGGCGGCGGCAGCCCGTGGGGCACCGATGCGATGGCCGCTCGCGAGAGTGGCGTGGGCGGTGGCAGCCCGTGGGGCACCGACGCGGTTCCCACCCGCGGGGGCGGTGCGGGTGGTGGCAGCCCGTGGGGCACCGATGCGATGGCCGCTCGCGAGAGTGGCGTGGGCGGTGGCAGCCCGTGGGGCACCGACGCGGTTCCCACCCGCGGGGGCGGTGCGGGTGGTGGCAGCCCGTGGGGCACCGATGCGGTTCCCACCCGCGGGGGCGGCGCGGGTGGTGGCAGCCCGTGGGGCACCGACGTGATCGCCGCCGGTCGGGAGGACGACGGCGGCGGCGGCGAGGGCGGTGGCAGCCCCTGGTGAGCGGCCACCGGTGGTCCGCCCCGGTGAGCCGCCGCGGCTGAGCGGCGGTCCGGGAGGTGCACGGGACGAGGCCGGTGCCCAGCGGGCACCGGCCTCGTCATGTCCCCGGTCCGTCCCCGGTGGCGGCGCCCGATCACGGGCGCCGCCACCGCACTTCAGCCCAGCGCGACGGTGTCGGTGTGCACCAGGCGGGTCGCGACGATCCCGCCGTTGCCGTCGCGGTGCGCCTCGAACTCCTCGACCACCAGCCGCAGGGGGCTGGTGCCGGTGGGCAGTGACACCGTCCCCGTCCAGGTCAGCACGCCGTTGCTGCTCGTCGGGGTGCTGATCGTGGTGGTCGCGCCGGTCGGCTGCCAGCGCAGCACCGGGTCGGTCACGCCGGCCAGCTGCTGCTCCACGGTCACCCGGACCTCGTTGAGCCGTCCCGACTGGGTGTTCGTCGCACCCGGTCCGCTCACCTGGACGGTGCGGGTGGCACCGCTGCCGGTCACCACCGCGGTGCGGTCCGGGGCGAGTTGCGCGAAGTCGGCGGTCACCACCGAGGACAGGTACAGGCCGGCCATCGACCTGGGCTGGAAGCGGGCCAGGGCCAGGCGCACGAACGGGAAGTAGCCCTCCAGCGGTGTGTCGCCCTGCCGGGTGATCTGGATGTCGCAGTACCACAGCCCGCGCTCCGGGTCGAAGGCCACGTCGTGCGCGGCGACCTTCAGCTCGGTGGTCGGGAACTCCGGGACCGCCATGCCGGTGCCGAAGCTCGTGGCCAGCGGGAAGGACTGCTGGAGCACGTCGTCGGCCACCAGGGTGGAGTGCTGCGCCGGGTCGTTGCCCCACATGGTCACCGCGCCCCGCACGTGCTCGGGCGCGTCGGTGGTGGTGCTCGGCCACAGCAGCACGCCCAGCTTCTCGCCGTCACCGCTGGACCACCACGGCCGCTCCAGGTACACCCGCAGCCCGCCGCCGCGCCGCACGCTCTGGCCCGGCGCCGGGTTCTCCCAGCGGAAGATGGGCACCACCTGGCGGATCCGCGGCGCGGCGGGGCGGGCCGAGCTGCGGATCTCGTGCTCGACGACGGCGGGCGCGCTGCGCGTGTCCGGGCGGACGAAGCTCACCTCCAGCGTGCGCGGGGAGGTGAGCGACCCGCCCGCGGTCCGCCGGAACGTGCCGTTGGCGGCGTCGACGACCACGTAGTCGCCGGGCGCCTTGGCGGGGTCGGCGCCCCGGGGACCGGGCTGGTACTGCGTGCGGCTGTCCTTGTCGACCACGACCAGGTGGGCCGGGTCGATCGGCACGCCCAGGGTGTGCTGCTCGCCGCTGAAGGCGACCTCCCGGTGCTCCCGGAAGAACTCGCTGAACCGGGTGACCGCCCGCGCCTCGTACCGCACCTGCCGGAACCGGGTGTCGCCGAACTCGTGCTTCGCCTGGAACTGGACGGTCTCGGTGTCCGGCTGCGGCCCGTGGGCCTGCTCCAGCGGCACGGTGATCGGCGCGGACCGGAAGTCGCGCACGACCGTGGGGTCCGAGGTGCCGTCGTCCACGGGCATCCGCCAGCTCGCGGTGAACTCCACGCTGCCGCTGCTCTTGCGGCTGACCACCATGCTCGGGCCCAGCTCCGCGTGCGTGGTGCCGATCCCGGGCCGCCGGGCGGTGACCGCGGTGATGTCGGGCACGGCCAGGGGCGTGCGCACCGCGTGCACCAGGGTCAGCGTCCGGGCGGGGGTGAACATCGGGTGCCTGCCGCCGACCACGGACTGCCGGACCGCCTCCAGGTCGACCCCGGTGCCGGCCTGCTGGATCAGCGGCCACAGCGCCATCAGGTCCAGGTCGGCCGCGTCGAACTGCGAGGACAGCTGGAGCCGGTAGCTGTCGCCGGGGCGCAGCCGCACGGTGAGCAGCCGCGCGGACTCGTTCCAGGTCCAGCCGGGGGTGCCCTGCTGGAGCCGGACGCGGAAGCCCTTGGCCGCGGGCCAGGTGCTCTGGTCGACCGCGGTGAGCGTGGTGGAGGTGGTGGAGCCGGGCAGGCCGCGCACCAGGACCCGCCGGGCCAGCGGTTCGGGCAGGTAGGGCACGGGCAGCTGGTCGGTGTCGTAGTACCAGTGCCGGTCGGCCGGGGCGGGCAGGGCGCGGGCCGAGGCGTGCTGCTCCAGCACGGCGGCGTCGCGGGTGGCCAGCTCGGCGTAGCGGGCGGCGTTCACCGGCCGGCCCGTGGTGCTCTGGTCGAGCATCCCGTGCTGCTCGGCGACCTGCACGCTGGTGCGCGGCGGCAGCACGTGCCGGTCGGCGGTGCCCACGGCCGTGTCGGTGCCGGTGTTGCCGCGCAGCGCCAGCACCTCCAGCGACTCGGCCTCGCCGGGCACCGAGCGCAGCAGCACCTCGGGGGCCGCCACCGGCTCGAACCGGCGGAAGGTCTCCACCGGGGTGTTCACCGCCTTGTCGGTGATCGCGTCGGCCTGCTCGGAGGTCAGCGAGTTGCCCGCGATGTCCACCACGCGCGCCCGGAACCGGTAGCGCCGCCCGAACCGCAGCCGGGGCAGCGCGCGGGGGCCGAACCTGGCCAGGAACGGGAAGTCCGGGTCGGGCTTGCCCTCGGCGTCGGTGAGGGAGTTGTCCGCGGCCAGCGCCTTGCCGGGGCGCGGGGCGGCGAGGCTCCAGCCCGCCCAGTGCACCAGCGACTCCTGCAGGTACAGGTCCTCGTCGCCGCTCGCGCCGGAGGTCGTCGGCGCGGTCTGCGCCGCCGTCTCCTCCAGCACCTTGACCTCCTCGTTGCCGGACCGCACGAACACGTACGCGCCGTCGCGCCACATCAGCGAGAACCACTGCCCGGCGTTCTCGTCGCGCACGTCCCAGCGGTAGCCGCGGACCACGTCGTCGGCGTTGAGCGCGATGTCGTCGGTGATCTTGTCGCCGCCGGAGGTGAACGCGGCGTCGTTGACCACCCGGCCGCGCTCGATCTTCGTCGCCAGCCGCGAGGCGCGCGACAGCCGGCCCACCGAGAACCCGGCCGTGCGCAGCACGGGCAGCGCCTGCTCGTCCGGCGTGCTCGCACTGCGCTTGCGCAGCCGGCCGCCGCGCTCCACGCGCAGGCGGGTGACGGTGTCGGCGAACTGGCGCACGGCCAGCGCCGCGCTGTCCGGGTCCACCTGCAGCACGGCGAACCGGTCGGTCTCGCCGACCCGCAGCAGCCCGTCGCGCAGGTCGCTGTCGGTGTCCAGCGGGATGGCGGTGAACGCGTAGTCGCGGGTGCCCTTGCCGACCCGGCAGCGCATGGTGGGCCGCACGTGCACCGCGTCCGCCGTGCCCAGCAGCGGCTTGAGGTCGGTGACCAGGCGGACCCGGGTGACCAGCTCGTTGCCGCGCACGAGGTTGATCAGCAGCGGGTCGGTGGACTCGAAGTCCAGCACCAGGCCCAGCAGCCGCTGGAGGTGGTGGTGCTCGCGGGTCATCGCGACGACCTGGTGGAAGTCCAGCTTCGGCGCGGACAGCGGCGGCAGGTCGCCCTTGACCGGGTCGCGCCTGCGGTGGAACCGCTCGGCCTGCAGGAACGTCCGCGCCACCCCCTCGGGGGTGGTGGCGTCGGCGGGCCGGAACGGCAGCGCCCACTGGGCCGGGTCCTGCGAGCCGGGGTTGAACCCGCCCTCCAGCCGCTTGACCAGCAGGGTCTTGCGGTCGGACCCGAGCCCGTCGCGGTCGCTGTCGGACTCGAACCCGATCGGGCCGAACGCGTCGTCGGCGGTCAGCTCGTCCAGGGTTGGGAACCGCTCGGGGGCCAGCGCGCCGAACCGGCCGTAGCGGCTGTCGAGGAAGTCGCGCACGTGGCGGGTCGGGTAGGAGCGGATGCGGCGGCGGGTGAACCGGGTCAGCGCGTGCCGGTCGACCCGGGAGGTGGTGGCGAACAGGGCCGACCAGCGCCTGCTCTCCGGGGTGGACGAGCGCCTGGCCGCGACGCGCAGCGGTCTGCCGGTGGCCTGGTCGGTGATGTCCGGGAACTCCAGCCAGAACGCCGCGCCCAGCACCCGCGCCGGCCAGTCGACCCAGTCCGGGAACTTCGCCAGCGTGTCGGGCGTGGTGTCGGGCACCAGCCGCGGCGCGACGTGCACGGAGAAGCGGACCAGGTCCAGCGCGGGGGTGATCCCGTTGGGCAGCACGGTCCAGGTGATGGTCTGCTTGCTCATCTTCAGGCCCCCACGGGTGCGAACGCGGCGCAGTAGTCGGTCCAGTCCTGCTGGGTGAAGGCCGCGCCGAACGGGTGCGCGGGCACCTCCGGCGCGGCGGCCAGGGCCGCGCGGGCACCGGCGGCCGGGGCGGCGGTCTTGGCCAGCTCGCGGCGGGTGCGGACGGTGAAGGTCTCGCTGAACAGCCAGACCTCGATGGAGACGGTCACCGATGCCTCGCCGACGAGCACGGAGCTGCCGTCGGTCTTCTCCTGGTAGGTCAGGCCGAGGTAGAACTCGACCGAGATCTTGACCAGGCCGAAGAAGTCCAGGCTGCCGCGCAGCCGCAGGAACGCGGTCAGGCCCACCTGCTGCCGCACCACCTCCGCGCCGTTCTCCACGACCCGGACCTTCTCCAGCAGGTAGCACACGCCGCCGACGGCCTCGACCTTGCCGCTGGCGATGCCGACGTCCAGCGGCAGGGTGGCGCCGAAGGTGAAGCCGATCTCCAGCCGCTCCAGGCCGTCGGCGCCCAGCGCGATGCTCGCGTAGCCGCCGCCGGTGAACCAGTAGACGCGCAGGTTGAACGGCTTCTCGCGGGTGTTGAGGTCGAACTCGACGCGCACCGCGCTGCCGTCGAACGGGATCGCCACGGACGCGCGCAGCGTCAGGTCGCTCAGCGCGAACACGCCCAGCGGGATCGCGGGCACGGCGAACCGCAGCCCCGCCCGGACCCCGTTGCTGCCGGCGGTGATCTCCAGCTTGGAGCCGAGGAACGAGCACAGCTCGGCCAGTTCCTCGACGAACTTCAGCGCGCCGTGGAAGCTGACGTCGCGCACCCGGCAGTCGATGCTCGTCTTGGCGCCGCTGGCCGAGGTGTAGCGCAGGTTGTCGAACTGGATCGTCACCGCCCGGCCGGCGCCCTCCTTGCCGAACAGGTGCAGCGCGAAGTCCCGCAGCTCGCCGTGCATGCGCTGGGTGGACTCCACGCCGGCCCGCGACGAGTGGGTGTAGACGATGATCACGGTCAGGTGCTGGATCGGCGGGGCACCCGCCGGCGGCGGCAGCGGCTCGAACAGCGTCGCCTGCTTCGGGCCCGCCTCGACCTTCGGCGTCCAGACCAGGGTCCACTCGTTGGCGTCGATCTCGGGCAGCGGGCGGTGGTTCACCTTCCACGCCTGGTCCGGGTTGGACACCCCGGAGCCCGGCACGGGCAGCAGGTCCTTGATCGGCAGGCCCCCGAGCAGCTTGGCCTTCTCGGGGTCGCCGAACATCTTCTCCGGGTTGTAGAGCTCCTTGGCCACGTCGATCGGGTCGGCGGTGATCGGCCCGGTCTTGGCCGACAGGCCCCGGATGCCGCCGCTGGGCGTGACCACGCCGGTGGCGGCGGGGGAGAAGTCCAGGGCGGGCTGCGCGCCGGCCGGGTGCAGGGTCAGGTAGACCCCGCCGGTGTGCTTGCCCGGCGCGTGGATGCCGTCGGTCAGGTAGGGCGCGGCGTACTCGAACGCCGTCGGGGCCACCGCGCCGCCGCTGAGCGCGGCGACCTCGGGCAGCTCCAGCACGACCCGCTCCAGGTACGGGTAGAACGGCGCCCGGCCGGCGGCGAGCAGCGGTGCGGTGGAGCCCGTGGCCGGTTCGGAGTTGAACACGAGCCGGTGGGCGTTGGCCGTGGTGCTGCCCACCGGGTACGCGCTGCCGCGCTGGGCCAGGGCGATCTTGACGTTGTCCAGGTCGATGGTGCGCGCGGCGACCGCGTCGCCACCGGGGTTGGTGTTGTAGACGTCGTGGATCGCCTGCATCTTCGCGGCCGTGGCGGCCGCGGTCTCGTAGACGAACACCACCGGGGCGGTGAAGTCGACCTCGTGCCCGTCGTGGTCGGTGCCGCGCAGGTGGAAGGTGAACGGCACGTCCGACGCGGCCGCGGCCTTGGGCACGAAGGCGTTGGCCGCCTGGGCGGTGCCGCCGAACTCCACCGGCGCCGCCAGCGGCGGTGTGATGCGGGTGAGCACGCGGACCGAGGTGAAGGGCAGCTTGCGCTGGCCGTGCGGCATCGCGGTGTCGCCGGCGTAGGTGCGCACCGGCTGCTGCACCACGACGAACTGGGTGCGGCGCAGGGGGGCGTACCAGGGGCCGGGGCTGCCGTCGGGGTTGGGGCGGCGCTCGAACCGGCGCTCGGCGACCTCGACCAGCGCGGCGCGGTGGCCGTAGGGGAACAGGAAGCCGCCGGTCGTGACGCGCACGGACTGGTCGCGCCCGAGGCCGGCGCGGTGCTGCCAGGACTTGAGCTGGAGCGCGGAGTTGACCGGGTAGGTCCACCGGCCGTCGAGGTCGGCGGTGGCGCCCAGGCTGCTCAGGGTCAGCTCGGCCACGTCGATCGGCTTGGGCAGCGCCGGGTCCAGCCCGGTGCGCAGCGTCGGGTCGGCCGACAGCCGGACCACCGCGAACCGCTGCCGGGGCGTCAGCAGGTGGGCGATGTCGTCGGTGCTCGGCACGGACGCCGGGTTCTGCACCCAGGTGGCCATCTGCGGGTCGGCGAGCCAGACCGCCCGCACCGAGCGGCCCTCGGCCTGGTCGTCGACACCGCCGTCCCCGGTCCGCACGCCCAGGCGGGTGTGCCACAGCTCGGTCCACCCGTTGTCGGTGACCGGCGCGACGGCGTGCTCCCAGGCCCCGTTCTCGTTCGGCGAGAGCAGCACCCGCCACGGCAGCTCCAGCGCCGTCTGCGTGTCGGTCGGCGCCACCAGCGCCGAGGCGGTCTGGGTGCTGGTCGCGGTCGGCGCCAGGCGCGGGGTGAAACCGGTCCACCCCAGCAGCGCGTCGAGCGTGGCGGCCATCGGCAGCGCGGCGGTGATGTCGAACGCCAGCCGGCTGGGGCCCGCGACCCGGGTGGGCAGCGGCAGGTCGGCCAGCCGCAGCGGGTCGGTCAGCACCCGCTCCAGCACGGCCTGCGGCGGGAAGTGGACCACCAGGTACGCGCTGCCGGTGGTCACCTTGCGCAGCTCCGCGCCGCCGCCGGTCTGCACCAGGTCGGCGTTGAACAGGTCCACGCGCAGGTTGAGCGAGTCCTCGCGGCGGCGCAGGTGCAGCGTCCGGGTCGCGTTGGCGGTCAGGGCGAGGTCCCGCTCCTCGCCGGGTGGGCCGCCCGACGGGACGACCGCCAGCACCAGGCCGCCGGCGCCGGTCAGGTACAGGAACCGGCGGCGGTCGACGAACCGGCCGGGTGCGTCGCGCGGGGGCAGGTCGTTCTCGCTCATCGCTCGTCCTCTCGGGTGCGGTGGGTCGGTCGAGCCTCGCGCCCGCCCACCGGTGGCGGCAGGTCCACTGCGACGCGGCCTGCGCAGGACCACTGCGGGCGGGGCGCGGTTCGGAGGGCGGTTTCAGAGGGCGGGCGAGAGCTTCGTGCTCCAGTCGGCGTACGGGGTCGAGGTGTTGACGAAGTTCAGGTCGCCGTAGGCCCAGTCGGCCCACGCGTTGGTGTCGGTCACCCACGGCGACTCGCAGTGCAGGGTGCTGCCCGGCTGGAGGGCCATGGGCGCGTTCAGGCACTGGGTCGGCCAGCCCCCGGCGGTGGTGGCGACCTCCAGCTTGTTGAGGGTGACCGCGCCGAAGGACTGGTTGTTGGTCACCCAGTACTGGGCGCGCTTGGACGTGCCGCTGTACTCCAGGCACGCGATGGCCTGCACCCACGGCATCCACATGCCGTCGATCGAGCTCCACGCCGAGCACGTCATCGGCGCCGCCTGGGCCGAGGTCGCGGGTACGACGAGCGCGGCGGCGGCGACTGCGAGGCCGACGGCCAGCCGCGCGAGACGGGACATGCGCATGGGTTCCTCCTGAAGGACGTCCCGGCGCGAGCTGCCCCGGGACGTCGAGGACACCAGTCGGACGGCGCCGCGCCGAGGGCCACTACTCCCCGGGTTCGACCCCCGTAGTGGTCCGAAGTGGACTGGTTCGGCGCGAACCGGGGCTTTGTGGTCCTGTCGCGGCGTGACGGGGGGTCGCAGGATTCCCTGGCGCGGCGAGGGGCCGCGCCACGAGGGAGGGCACGATGAACGGATTGCTCCGCAGGGCGGGGAAGGCGGCGGTCGCGGGGGCGCTGGCGGTCGGGGCCGTGGCGGGCGCGGGCGCGGTGGCGAACGCGGCGCCGCCCGGGTCGGTGGTCTCGCCCACGCCGAAGACCGGCATGTACTGCACCCTGAGCACGAGCACCAGCGTGGGCTTCTACCACGGTGACGCGTCCTGCTTCAACGTCTCGTGGCCCGGCAACGTGGCCTGGTCGATCACGGTCACGTGCGTGGGCGGGTCGACGGCCACCAGCGGCATCGTCCTGTCGCCGCCGCGCAACTGGGCCTCGGTCAGCGCCGGGTGGTGCTGGAACGGCGTCCGGGACATCGCGATCCGCGAGCACTGAGCCGCGGGGCCGGGGCGTGGCCCGGGACCGGCGGCGCGACGCCCCGGCCCGCCACCGCCCCGGCGCCCCGAGGTGAGGGCGGGGCCGGCCGCACACCCCCCGACGGCGGGCCCCGCCCGATCACCGCGCCCGCGAAGTCGTCGTCCCCCGCTCGACGGCGCGCCGCCCACGCGGCGCGACCTGCCCGGCACGGGCAACCGCCGCCCCCCCGCTTGACGGCGCGCCGAAAAATCGGCATGGTCTGAACCAGTTCTCCATGAGAGCGCTCTCAGAACAACTTGCCCGGTGTGCGACCGGCCCGGCGCCGGCCGCGCACCCCCTGCGGACAAGGAGTGCTGCGTGCGGATGACAACGATGACATCGATGACGAAGATCGGCCTGGCCGCCGCCCTCGTGGTGAGCGGCCTGGCGGTGGCCCAGCCCGCCCAGGCGGCGCCCCTCTCACCCGGCCTGGTGGCCTCCATGCGGGACGCGTTCGGGCTGACCGAGCAGCAGGTCCTGACCAGGCTGCGCCAGGAGGCCACCGCGACCCGCCAGGAGCCCTCGGCCCGCGCCGCGGCCGGTGCCTCGTTCGGCGGCAGCTGGTTCGACCAGGAGGAGGGCGTGCTCGTGGTCGGCGTGACCGACGACGAGGCAGCCGACCGGGTCCGCGCGACCGGCGCCGAACCGCGCCTGGTCAAGCGGACGGCGGCCGAGCTGGACCGGGTCAAGGACCGCGTGGACGCGCTGTCCGGGGCCGGGCAGGTGCCCGCCGAGGTGACCAGTTGGCACCCCGACGCCGAGCGCGGCGCGGTGGTGGTCAAGGTCCAGGAGGGCAGGCGCACCCCGGCGGTGGAGGCGTTCCTGGACCGCGCCCGCCGACTCGGGCCGGTCGAGGTGGACACCGAGGGCGTGACCGCGCCCGTGCCGTTCGCCGCGGGCACCGTCGGCGGCGACCCGTACTACACCGGCAACGTCCGCTGCTCGATCGGCTTCTCCGTGCACGGCGGCTACGTCACCGCCGGGCACTGCGGCCAGGCCGGCGCCCAGGTCTACGGCTGGGACCGCTCGTGGCAGGGCCAGTTCGCCGGGTCCTCCTTCCCGGGCAACGACTACGCGTGGGTGCGCACCGGCGGCGGCTGGTGGAACGTGCCCGTGGTGCTCGGCTGGGGCACGGTGAGCGACGCGCTGGTGCGCGGTTCGTGGGAGGCGCCGGTCGGCACGTCGGTCTGCCGGTCGGGCTCGACCACCAGGTGGCACTGCGGCGTGATCCAGAGCCGCAACGAGACCATCCACTACGCGCAGGGCGACGTGCACCAGATGGCCGGCACGAGCGTGTGCGCGGAGGGCGGCGACTCGGGCGGCTCGTTCATCACCGGTGACCAGGCCCAGGGCGTCACCTCCGGCGGGTACGGCAACTGCTCGTCCGGCGGTCGGACCTGGTTCCAGCCGATCAACGAGATCCTGTCGACCTACGGGTTGACGCTGCTGACCGCCTGACGGGGGACCGGGTGGCGGCGCGCGTCGCCACCCGGACCTGCTCCGCGGGCTGCTTCCCCGGTCGGTCAACCCCCGGTGTCACAGCGTCAAGCTCAGTCGCGCGGCCGAGGTGCCGAGGCCGGTGGGGCCGTGCGGGACGGAGAGGCGCCGGCCGAAGCGGCCGGTCGCCTCGTGCCAGGCGTAGGAGCCGGCGGTCGCGTCCTTGAGGGCCTGGAGGTAGCCGGCGAGCCGGGTCGGCACGGGCTCGGGGACGTCGTCGTCGCGCAGCGCGCGTTCGAGGTCCGGGCCGACCACCTCGTCCAGGGTGCGGACGCGCGCGGTGAGCAGCTGGTTCATCAGCCGGGAGGCGTCGGCCAGGTCGCAACCGAGGGCGATGCGCAGCACCTCGACCCCGTTGTTGGCGATCGTGCCCTCGGCGACCTCCCGGTCGTAGGAAACGATGTCGTTGTGCAGGCTGATGATGTCGGCGAAGGCGCGCAGGGCGCTTTGCAGCGGCCGCATCCGGTGGACGTTCCCGGGGATCTCGCCCAGGCCGTGCTCCATGAGGGTGCCGGTCATGGGCAGACCGCCGAATTCCCGGCGGGCGTAGACGTATTCGACCGGGTCGCTCACGCCCAGGTCGACGTGGTCGATCTCCCACAGGACCCCGTGCAGGAAGCGGTCGATGTCCTGCACGAAACGGCGTCGCCAGGCGGGTGTCATGGGCGGTGCGGTCCTGGGCCACAGGTGGGCGAACGCCCGCTCGACCGGGTTGCCGGGCACCAGGTGCGGGCGGGGCAGGCCGTCGAGGGGGAGGAACTCCAGCAGGCGCTTGACCTGGGCGCGCGCCGCCGCGCGGTCGTTGTCCTGCCGGAACAGCGGCAGGAACAGGTCGTCGACGAACCACAGCGCCACGTGCCAGTCGGTGACCAGGTCCAGCTCGCCCGGCTCCGCGTCCGGGTGCGTCATCGCGGTCCACAGCGCGAAGTCGGCCTCGTCGAACTTCCGCCTGCTCCACTGGTCCGGCCACGTGGTGGCGTAGGGCTCGTCGAACATCCCCATCTGCTCCGCCCAGTGCCGCACGTGCTCCCGGGTCCCCTCCAGGTGGGGGTTGGTGCGCGCGGTGAAAGGCATGTGGAAAGCGGGGCGCGACGAGGAAAGGCTCATCCCCGGATCCTCGCAGCGGGGCCGGACCGGCAGAAGGACGAACTCCGCTTGTCACCCGATCGGAAAAGGGGCGGCCGGCGATCGCGCGTGACCCGAGGGCTGTCCCGGGCACCAGGTCGAACAGGCGTTCCCGCAGAATTGCGCCCAAAAAATGGGTGCTTCATTTCCGGTGCGGTGAAGACCGGGTGCGCCGCGGCGGTCTCCGGCGGGTCGTCGACTGCGCTGCGTCAGCGCCCACCCCGGCGGTTCACCCTGCTGGTCTGTTGATCTCGGCACACCCCCCGCCCTACGGTCTGAGATGTCGATGCTATCGAAGCGCTTCGACAGGCCGGACCTCACCGCGGAGGACCCTGATGCGCAGACTCCTGGCCGCCGCCACCGCCGTCCTGCTGGTCGTGACCGGCTGCGGGGGTTCCGGCGACGAGGCGGGCGACGGCAAGACGCTCAAGCTCTGGCACTACGAGGGTCCCGACAGCGCGATGGGCGTGGCGTGGGCCGCGGCGATCGAGGAGTTCAAGGCCACCCACCCCGGCGTCGAGGTCAGGTTCGAGGAGAAGGGCTTCGAGCAGGTCCAGAAGACCGCGCCCATGGTCCTCAACTCCGCCGACGCGCCGGACGTCATGGAGTACAACAAGGGCAACGCCACCGCCGGTCTGCTGGCCAGGCAGGGCCTGCTGACCGACCTGAGCGCCGAGGTCGCCCAACGCGGGTGGGACAAGGAGCTGGGCGCCGGCATCGACACCACCGCCCGCTACGACGAGCGCGGCGTGATGGGCTCCGGCAAGTGGTACGGCGTGCCCAACTACGCCGAGTACGTGACGGTCTACTACAACAAGACCCTGTTCGACCGGCAGGGGCTGGCCGTGCCCACGACGCTGGACGAGCTGACCGCCGCGATGGCGAAGTTCGTCGCCGCCGGCATCACCCCGCTGGCCGTCGGCGGCGCCGAGTACCCCGCCCACCAGCTGTTCTACCAGCTCGCGCTGACCGAGGCCGACCGCGACTGGGTCGACCGGTACCAGCGCTACACCGGCGAGGTGGACTTCCACGACAACACCTGGGTCCACGGCGCCGAGACCTTCGCCAAGTGGCTGCGCGAGGGCTACCTGGGCAAGGACTCGGCCGGGATGAAGGCCGAGGACATGGGCCAGGCGTTCATCCGCGGCGAGTACCCGCTCATGGTCACCGGGAGCTGGTGGTACGGCCGGGTGCGGGCCCAGGTCCAGGGCTTCGAGTGGGGCACCTTCCCGTGGTTCGGCATGACCGCCGGCTCCAGCGGCAACCTGTGGGTCGTGCCCAAGGGCGCCAAGAACAAGGAGCTGGCCTACGACTTCATCGACATCACCATGTCGCAGGCCGTCCAGGACAAGCTGCGCGACGCGGGCGGCGTGCCTGTCGCGTCGGGCGCCACCCCGGCGGCCGACCCGAGGACCGAGCAGCTCAACGCCGACTTCCGCGAGCTGACCGCGGGCGACCGGCTGGCGTTCTACCCCGACTGGCCCGCGCCCGGCTTCTACGACGTGCAGGTCTCGGCGGTGCAGAAGCTCATCACCGGCGACCTCGGCCCGCACGAGGTGCTGACCGAGCTGGGCGACTACTACCGGGAGAACCGCTCGGGCACCGACCGATGATCCCTCCCGCCCTCCGCGACCGCGGCTCCTACCTGCTGTTCCTGCTGCCCGGCGGCCTGCTGCTGCTCGCCGTGGTGCTGGTGCCGTTCGGCATGAACGTCGGCATCAGCCTCACCGAGTGGTCCGGCGCGGGCGAGCCGGAGTGGATCGGCCTGGACAACTACGCGCGGCTGCTGTCGGACGGCACGTTCTGGGCGTCGTTCCGGCACAACGTCGGCCTGGTGGTGGCCATGGCGGTCCTGCCGACCCTGGCCGGGCTGCTGATCGCCGCCGTGCTGTTCGACTACATCGGCAGGCACTTCGGCATGCGCGCCGCCGCCGTGCTGCGGGCGTGCGTCTACCTGCCGCAGGTGCTGCCGGTGGCCGTCGCCGGGATCGTGTGGGGCTGGGTCCTGGCGCCGCGCGACGGCGCGCTCAACGAGCTGCTGCGCGCGGTCGGGTTCGACGCGCTGGCGGGCGACTGGCTCGGCGACCCCGACCTGGCCCTGTGGTCGGTGATGGGCGTGCTGCTGTGGATCCAGGTCGGCTACCCCGTGGTGATCTTCATGGCCGGCATGGGGCGGGTCGACCCGTCGCTGCACGAGGCCGCGGAGCTCGACGGCGCGTCGTGGTGGGGCCGGTTCCGCAACGTCACCGTGCCGCAGCTGCGCCCCGAGGTGTTCGTGGTCCTGCTGACCTGCACCATCGCCGCGCTCAAGGTGTTCGCCCCGATCTACGTGCTGACCAGGGGAGGCCCGGGTGGCGCCACCACCGTGCCGTCGTACTACTCGTTCCAGAACTTCTTCGAGCGGACCAGGGTCGGCTACGGCGCGGCCGTGGCGACGGTGCTGACGGTGCTCGTGCTGGTGCTGACCGCGGTGTTCCTGCGGGTGCAGGACCGGGGTGCGCGCCGGTGAGGCGGCACGCGGTGCTGTGGTCGGTGGTCGTGCTGGCCGTGGCGATGCTGGTGCCGTTCGCGATCGTGGCGCTCAACGCGGTCAAGACGCCCGCGGACTACGCCGCCAACGGGCCGCTCGCCGTGCCCGACCCGGTGTCGCTGGACGCGCTGATCGCCTTCTGGCAGCGGGTGGACTTCGGGCGCAAGCTGCTCAACAGCGTGGTGATCAGCGGTTCGGTGGCGGTGCTGGCGGTCGTGGTGTCGGTGTGCAACGCCTACGCGCTGGGCATCGGCCGGGTGCGCGGCAGGCTGTGGATCCTGGTGGTGTTCCTGGTCGCCAACACCCTGCCGCAGGAAGCGCTGGTCTACCCGCTGTACTTCCTGACCAACCAGGTCGGCCTCTACGACACCAAGACGGCCGTGATCGTCATCTTCACGGCCGTCCAGGCCGCCTTCGGCACCTACCTGCTCACCTCCACGCTCGGCGAGTTCCCCCGGGAGCTGCTGGAGGCGGCCCGCATCGACGGCGCGGGCAAGTGGCAGACCCTGGTGCGGGTGGTGGTGCCGGTCAGCAGGCCGACGCTGTCGGTGCTGTTCGTGTTCTTCTTCATCTGGACCTGGAACGAGTTCTTCCTCCCCATGGTGCTGCTGATCTCCAACGACAACCAGACGGTGCCGGTGGCGCTCGGGGTGCTCCAGGGCCAGCGGATGATGGACGCCACCACGACCGGCGCCTCCGCGCTGCTCGGCGTGCTGCCCGCCGTCGTGTTCTTCCTCGTCTTCCAGCGGGCGCTGGCCCGCGGTGTCACGGCGGGAGCGGTGAGGTGAGCGCTCCCCGTCCGGCGAACGAATTCCGCGCCTGGCGCGGCGACCTCCGCGTGCGGCGGTTCGCGCGATTACCCGGGCCGCGCCACCGCACCACCCGCCAGGTGCAGCGGGCAGGTCCCGACTCCTCCGCCTCCGGGATCGCCGTGCCCGGCACTTCGTCGGAGGGCGCCGGCCACCAGCCGCGCGACCGCACCCGACACCCCCGCGAACCCCTCGCCGCCGGTTCAGCGCCTTGGTCCCCTCCCGGCCGCGAACGGCCCGATCTCCACCGACAGGAGCGCAAGTGAAGTTCACCGACGGGTACTGGCTGCTGCGGCCGGGGGTCCAGGCCGCCCACCCGGTCCAGGTGCACGACGTCGTCGTGGGGGAGGGCGAGGTCGTCGTGCACGCGCCGACCCACCCCGTGCGGCACCGGGGCGACACGCTCAAGGGCCCGGTGGTCGCCCTGCGCCTGTCCTCGCCGATGCCCGACGTGGTCGGCGTGACCATCACCCACTTCGCCGGCGGCGCGGATAACGGCCCGCGGTTCGCCGTGGTCGCCGACCCGGGGCACGAGGCCAAGGTGGTCGACGACGACGCCGGGGTGGTGCTGACCGCGGGCACCCTGTCCGCGCACGTCCACCGCGGCGACCGGTGGCGGGTCGACTTCACCGCCGACGGGCGCAGGCTGACCGGCAGCGGCGCCAAGGGCATGGGCTTCATGACCGCCGACGGCGCGCACCACGTCCGCGAGCAGCTCGACCTGGGCGTGGGCGACGTGGTCTACGGCCTCGGCGAGCGGTTCGGGCCGCTGGTGCGCAACGGCCAGGTCGTGGACGTGTGGAACGCCGACGGCGGCACCAGCAGCGAGCAGGCGTACAAGAACGTCCCGTTCTACCTGACCAGCGGCGGGTACGGGGTGTTCGTCAACCATCCCGGGCGGGTGTCGTTCGAGGTCGGTTCCGAGGCGGTGTCCAAGGTCGGGTTCAGCGTGGAGGACGAGGAGCTGGAGTACTTCGTCATCTACGGGCCCACGCCCAAGGAGGTGCTGCGCAAGTACACCGCGCTCACCGGCCGGCCCGCGCTGCCGCCCGCGTGGTCGTTCGGCCTGTGGCTGTCCACCTCGTTCACCACCTCCTACGACGAGGCGACGGTGACCCGGTTCGTCGACGGCATGGCGGAGCGCGACCTGCCGCTGAGCGTGTTCCACTTCGACTGCTTCTGGATGCGCGAGTTCCACTGGTGCGACTTCACCTGGGACCCGCGCACCTTCCCCGACCCGGTCGGCATGCTCGACCGGCTGCGCTCCCGCGGCCTGCGCGTCTCGCTGTGGATCAACCCCTACGTCGCGCAGCGGTCACCGCTGTTCGCCGAGGGCGCCGCGGCCGGCTACCTGCTGCGCAGGCCGACCGGCGAGGTGTGGCAGTGGGACCTGTGGCAGCCGGGCATGGCGCTGGTCGACTTCACCAACCCGGCCGCCCGCGAGTGGTACGCGGCCAAGCTCGACGCGCTGCTGGCGCAGGGCGTGGACTGCTTCAAGACCGACTTCGGCGAGCGGGTGCCCACCGACGTGGTCTACCACGACGGCTCCGACCCCGAGCGGATGCACAACTACTACACCTACCTCTACAACCGGACGGTGTTCGAGGTGCTGCGCCGCAGGCGCGGTCCCGAGGAGGCCGTGGTGTTCGCCCGCTCGGCCACGGTCGGCTCGCAGCGGTTCCCCGTGCACTGGGGCGGCGACTGCGAGTCCAGCTACGAGTCGATGGCCGAGAGCCTGCGCGGCGGCCTGTCGCTGGGCCTGTCCGGGTTCGGCTTCTGGAGCCACGACATCGGTGGCTTCGAGGGCACCCCGTCGGCGGCGCTGTTCAAGCGGTGGACGGCGTTCGGCCTGCTGTCCTCGCACAGCAGGCTGCACGGCAGCGGCTCCTACCGGGTGCCGTGGCTGTTCGACGAGGAGGCCGTGGACGTGCTGCGGCGCTTCACCAAGCTCAAGCTGGGCCTGATGCCCTACCTGGACCGGGCCGCGCGGCAGGCGGTGGAGGCGGGCGTGCCGATGATGCGCGCGATGGCCCTGGAGTTCCCGGACGACCCCGCGTGCGCGTACCTGGAGCGCCAGTACATGCTGGGCGACGACCTGCTGGTGGCGCCGGTGTTCGCCGACGACGGCGAGGTCTCCTACTACGTGCCGGAAGGTACGTGGACCCACCTGCTGACCGGGGCCGAGGTGACCGGCCCGCGCTGGGCGCGCGACCGCTGCGACTTCCTCACCCTGCCGCTGCTGGTGCGGCCCGACACCGTGCTGCCCGTGGGCGCGGTCGACGACCGGCCCGACTACGACCACGCCGAGGGCGTCACGCTGCGGGCGTACCGGTTGGCGGACGGCGACCACGTGACGGTGGTCGGCGGCACGACCTTCCGCACCCGGCGGCGGGGTGACCGGATCGAGGTGGGGGCCGACACCCCGCCGACGCACTGGCGGCTGCTGGTGGTCGGCGCCGGTTCGGTCGACGCGGTGGAGGGGGGACGGACCCGGCCGCACCCCGACGGGGTGCTGGTCGAGGCCGGCGGTGGTGCGGTGACCCTGACCGGCGTCCGGTGATGCGCGCGGCGGTGCGGGCCCGGCGATCCCGGGCCCGCACCGCCCGGCGGGGGATCAGTGCATCGAGGCGAGCTTGGCCGGGTCGACGACGATGTGGATGGCGGTGATCCGGCCTCCGGCGACCGTGAAGGCGATGGCGGACAGGGGTGTCCCGTCGGGGCGCCAAGACAGGTGGCCGGGGATGCCGTCGACCAGGACGGGGCGGTGGTGGGCGGCCTCGCCGGAGAACGTGCGGGCGCCGGCGGCGACCTCGGTGGCACCGAGGGTGACGATCACGCCGCCGGGGGTGTCGACGGTCAGTTCCACGTTCGGGTCCAGGACGCGCAGGAGTGCTTCGAAGTCGCCGCCGAGGGCGGCGGCGCGGAAGGCGTCGACGACCTCCCGGTGTTCGCGGCCGGGGGCCGCCGGCCGGTCCGCGGCCCGGACCTTGCGGCGGGCGCGGCTGGCGATCATCTTGGCGGCGTCGCCGGACTTGCCCAGGATCCGGCCGATGTCGTGGAAGGGCACCGCGAACATGTCGTGCAGGACGAACGCCAGGCGCTCGTTCGGGGTCAGGGTGTCGAGCACGACGAGCAGGGCGAGGCCGATCGAGTCGGCCAGCGCCGCCTGCTCGTCCGGTGCGGGGCCGTCGTCGGGCGTCACCAGCAGGTCCCCGGACTCCTGCCCGTAGGCGGTCTCCGGGCGGGCGCGGCGGGATCGCAGGACGTCCAGGCTGATCCGGCCGACCACGGTGGTCAGCCAGCCCGCCAGGTTGTCGATCGACGCCGCGTCCCGGCCGACCAGGCGCACCCAGGCTTCCTGGACCGCGTCCTCGGCGTCGGCGTGCGAGCCCAGCACGCGGTACGCGACGGCGCGCAGCCGGTCGCGCTGGGCCTCGAACGCCTCGGCCACGAGGTCGGAGGGGTGGGCGGTCACGCCGTGCGCCGCTCGCGCAGCGAGATCCGGTTGCCGTCCGGGTCCACCGCCTCGACGCGCAGCCCGAACGGGTAGTCCACGGGTTCGGGCTCGGTGAAGGTGACGCCACGCCGGCGGAAGGTCTCGAAGTCCTCGCGCAGGTCGTCGGATTCGAGGATGAGCGGACCGGGCGCGACGGGCGGGCCCGCGTCGGCCGGCTGTCCCGCGGAGGCCGCGTGCGACCACAGGACGACCTGCACCGGGCTGCCGGGCACGCCGACGGTGAGGAAACGGCCGTCGGGCCCCGGGAAGTCGATCCGCTTCTCCAGGCCCAGGCCCTCCGCGTAGAACTCCAGCGCACGGTCCTGATCGGTGACGTAGACCGTCACGTACATGATGTTGGTCAGCATCCTCGCCCCACCTCGCTCGTCGATGTGACGACCGGACGTGCCCGGTCGTCACCCCCATGACGAGCACGGCCGGGAGAAGGTAACAGGACCGGCGTCATGGTGTCCGGTGCGACATCGCCGAATCGGGCTCGGTTCGGATCGAGTAGGCCCGCGGGTACCTGTGCCCCGGCGGCGGGACGGGTGAGCCGGTGAACGACACCGGCGTCCCGCTGGGCAGCATGGTCCGGCTGCCCGGCAGGTCGTCGCGGGAGGCGAACCACGAGCCGCCGCGGGTGTCGGTGATGAAACCGTGCGACTGCCCCGGCTGCCAGCCGGTCACGGTGCCCCGGCGGCGGCCGCGCGGGGTGCCCGCGGGGGAGGCCGCGGCCTGCCGCGAGGCCACGAACGGGGACCGGAGCGGGGAGTCGGCGCGGTCGGCGGGGGCGAACAGGTCGTCGAACGCGGGCGTCGAGGTTGCCGCCGCGCGCAGGGGAGCGGCGGTACGCGGCGTCCACTCCGGCGGGGACGAGGACGGGAACCACGGCATCCGGGGCTCGACCACCGGGACGACCACGCGCACGCCGCGCGTGGTCAGCCTGCCGGCCAGCGGGGTGAAGTCGGCGTCCCCGGTGATCAGGACGACCCACTGCAACGGCGAGGTGGTGGCCCGGTCCCACACCTCCAGTGCGAAGTGGACGTCCACGCCCTTCTCCTTGCCGCCCAGCAGCGGGAGGTCGTGCCGGGTGACGCCGGCCGCGGCCAGGGCCGCGTCGAAGGACGTCGCGGGGGTGTCGATGCGGCCGCGCACGTAGTGCGCCTCCGGCACGACGCACTCCTCGAAGGGGTGACCGGTCTCGGTGTGGACGTGCCAGCGCAGCGCGTCGTGGAGGCCGTCCAGCGAGATCCGGGCCGCCCGCGGGTGCACGGTCGCGTAGAAGTCGCTCAGGTACGCGAACCACGTCCCGTCGTAGAACACACCGATGCGCACGAACGCTTCCTCCACCAGGTCGGCAGGGGCCCAGGATATCCGGGGGAGGGAACGGTGCCGGCGGTCAGGATTCGGGTTGGGCCTCGTGGCGCAGGAGTCGGGCGAGGATCAGGTGCAGTGACTCGCGTTCGCGCTCCGGTGCGAAGCCCGCGTCCACCGCGACGCGGTTGAACAGGCCGTCCACCAGGGTGGCGAGCCAGGTGGCGGTCGTGGTCGGGTCCAGGCCGGGGTCGATCCGGCCTGCCCCGGTCGCCCGCGCGACCAGGTCGGCCAGGCCGGAGCGCACCGACCGGTCGTTGGCCGCGACCAGGGCCGCGATCCGCTCGTCGCGGTGGGCCTGGGCGGAGATCTCCAGGGCGAGGCGGGCGTAGTCCGCGTCCGCGGCCAGGTCGACCACCAGGTCGAAGAACCGGGTCAGCGCGTCCCACGGCTCGGCGGCCGACAGGCCGGCGAACAGCGCCTCGGTGTCGACGCCGTCCTGCTCGACGACCGCGGCGAAGATGTCCTGCTTGCTGCCGAAGTAGTAGAACAGGTTGCCGGGGCTCATCCCCGCCTCGGCGCAGATGTCGGCGGTGCGGGTCTGGCCGAACCCCTTGCGCGCGAAGCACCGCGCCGCGGCCGCCAGGATCTGGAGTCGCTTCGCCTCGCGCTTGGCCGGGTCCACGGTGCGCATGGGTCCGATTCAACCAGGGGGTTGACGGTGTGGATCGTGCGCCCTCAATATTAGACCGACTACTCGGTTTATGAAAGGCGGACCTGTGTCCGACCAGTACCGCCTCGTGCGGTTGGACGCGCTGCGCGGATTCGCGCTGTTCGGCATCCTCGCCGTCAACGCGTGGGTCTTCGCGACCGGCTACTACGGCTCCGGGATCGCCGATCCGGCACGCGACCCGGCCGTCCAGTGGATCGTCTCGATGTTCTTCGAAACCAAGTTCTACCTGCTGTTCTCCTTCCTCTTCGGCTACAGCTTCACGCAGCAGATGGACTCCGCCGCCCGCGCCGGCGTCGCCTTCCGGCCGCGGATGCTGCGGCGGCACCTCGGGCTCGCGGCGATCGGCGTCGCGCACGCCGTGCTGCTGTTCCACGGCGACATCCTCACCACCTACGCCCTGCTCGGCCTCGTCCTGCTGGCGCTGCGCGGCATCTCCCCGAGGCGCGCGGTCCGGCTGGCGGTGGGCCTGATCCTCGTCAGCGGTGCGTTGTGGACCCTGCTGGGTGTCCTCGACGTGCTCACCCGCGCCCCGGCCGACGCCGCCGCGGTGTCCGCGCAGGTCGCCGAGACAGTGGCCGCCTACCGGGGGAGTCCGGGGACGGTGGTCGCCGAGCGCCTGCGACAGCTGCCCGCCACGCTCGGGTTCGTCGTGTTCGTCCAGGCGCCCAGCGCCCTGGCGATGTTCCTGCTCGGGTTCGCGGCGGGCAGGCGGCGGGTGCTCGCCGAACCCGGGCGGTACCGGGCGCTGTGGGCGTGGCTGCTGCGCGTCGGCGCGCCGATCGGGCTCGCGGGGGCCGGTTTCTACGCCTACGTCGCGGTGAACCACCCCGGCAGTCCTGTCGAGACGGTCGCGATCGGGGTCAGCATCCTCACCGCTCCGCTGCTCGCCGGCGGGTACGTCGCCGTGCTGCTACGCCTGTTCGACACCCGAGCCGCGGCCGTGTTCGCCCCGGCGGGTCGCGTCGCGCTGTCGAACTACATCCTGCAGTCGGTCGTGCTGGGCGTTGTCTTCACCGCGTACGGATTCGGCCTGATGGGCACCCTGTCCTACGGCGCGGTCGCCGGGCTCGTGGTCGGCATCTACGCGGTCCAGCTCGCACTCAGCGCGCTGTGGCTCCGCAGCCACCGCTACGGACCGCTGGAATGGCTCCTCCGCGCGGTGACCACGGGCGCGCGGCCCGTGGCCGCTCGCCAACTATGAACTGTGTGTATAGTTGCTGTCCGTGACGACTGTCAGGCAAGAGCGCCGTGTTCAACCGCCAGTGTTGGCCCTTGTAGGTGGTCTGCTGCTGGGTGTGCTGACCAACCTGGCGCAAGGCGTGCTGCCGGGTGCGTGGAACCAACTGGCCAACTCCGGTGCGGTGTGGACGGTCGCCGCGTTCTGCGCGGGGGCGCTGCTGTCCCGCTGGGGGATGGTGGTGTCGCTGGTCGGCGGGCTGTGCGCCGAGTGCGGCCTGGTGCTCGGCTACTATGGCTGGGCCGAGCTCGGGCGTGACGGCATGGGCGACTGGTCCTGGCCGCTGGTGTGGCTCGCGATGGCCTTCCTCGCCGGTCCGCTGTTCGGCGCGGCGGGTGCCTGGTGGCGCGCCAGCGGGCGGAGGTGGCAGCGGGTCGCGGGGTTGGCCGTGCTCGCGGGCGTGTTCGGCCAGGAGGGCCTGCACTACGCCCTGGTGTTGGACTACGAGGCTCAGGCGTGGGTGTGTGGCGCGGTGTTCGCCTTGGTGCCGCTGTTGGGGCGCACGTGGCCGGAGCGGGCGATCACGTTGCCGGTGGCGGCGGTGCTGGCGGTGCTCGCCCACGTGGTCGTCGGGTCGGCGCTGGGTGGGCTGAGCGCGTAGTCGGAGGTGGGCGGCAAGCCTCGGGTGCGTCTTCCCGCCGTACAAGGCGGTTCGCGACTGCTGCGCAACGCCCGGCGGCTTCCCCGGCCGGTCGAGCCCGGATCGGGAGCCGCTGCGGAGCAGGTGTTGGTTTACGTTGACACCGTTCCCTACGACCGGAGAGGCCGCGGATGAGCGACGACGCACTGACCGCCGAGGACCTGGAATTCCTCCGACGCCCCCTGCACGGTTTCCTGTCCGTGGCCGCCGGGCCGGTGCCGGCGCAGCCCCGGCCGGTGTGGTTCGAGGCCACCGACGAGGGCACGGTGCAGCTGTTCACCGGCCCGGGCACGGTCAAGGTGCGACGCCTGCGCCGCGACCCGCGCGCGTCGCTCGTCGTGGCCGCCCCGGTCGGTGAGCGCGAGCGCTGGGTGTCGGTCGCCGGCCGGGTCGCGATCGAGCCCGACGGCGCGCACGACCTGTGCACCCGCCTGGCCGCCCGCTACTGGGACCTCGACGACCCGACCCGTGCCGCCGAACTGGCCGCGATCCTGGCCGAGGACCAGGTCCGGCTCGTCATCCACCCGGAGGTCGTGCGCCGCTACACCTACTGACCCGACACCCCGGTCCGGTAGCGCTCCAGCCACTCGACCAGCTCGGCCGGGCGGGCGAGCGCGGGCAGGTGGCCGCCGGGCATCTCGTCCGGGGTGATGCCCAGGCGCTCCTTGACCACGCGCCGCTGGAACTCCGCCGGGAACAGGCGGTCGTCCTGGCAGAGCAGGAACCTGGTCGGCACGTCCGGCCACGCCCCGAGCGGCCAGGGCCGGCCGAACGGGGTGCCCGACTGGGCCGGCCACCCCTCGGCCGCCAGCGGCGCGGCCACCTCGGCGGGCACGTCGTGCAGGAAGGTGAAACCCAGGTCCCACGGGGCGTCCGGGTCAAGCCCGTGCGCCTGCCTGACCTCCCGTTCGGCCTGCACCTGGCCGGTGTTGGCCCACCAGTCGCCGGGGGCCTCACCCGGCGCGGGCACCATGGCGGCGACCAGGACCAGCAGGTCCACCGGTACGCGTTCGCACACCAGCGGCGCGGTGAACGCGCCCAGCGAGTGGGCCACCAGGACCAGGTCGCGGCGGTCGCCGATCGCGGTCACGACGGCGTCGGCGTACTCGGCCAGGCCGGCCGAGTCGTCCGCCGCGGGCAGGTCCGCGGCGACGACGTCGTGGCCGCGTCGGCGCAGCAGCGGTTCGACG
Source organism: Saccharothrix syringae (assembly GCF_009498035.1). Taxonomy (NCBI): domain Bacteria; kingdom Bacillati; phylum Actinomycetota; class Actinomycetes; order Pseudonocardiales; family Pseudonocardiaceae; genus Saccharothrix; species Saccharothrix syringae. Next base: position 5,897,016 of record NZ_CP034550.1, on the reverse strand, counting down.
AACCGCCAGAACCCGGCGTCGCCGCCGGCGCCGGGGACGAGGACGTAGGTCGCCACGTCAGCCTCGCCTCCGACCGGCGGATCCCCGGACGTTCGCGTGGCCCTGCTCGGCGTGTCCCCGTAACGAGGTCATCGCGGTCATGAGTTCCCCCTGGAACCGATCTGGTCCTAAACTAGGACCAGAAGGTATGGCAAAAGGAGTGCGATGTCGAGTCGGGTGTACGACGACCCCTGCGGGATCGCCCGCGCGCTGAACCTGGTCGGCGACCGCTGGGCGCTGCTGGTGGTGCGGGAGCTGCTGTTCGGCCCCAAGCGGTTCACCGACCTGCGGGCCGGGCTGCCCGCCGCGAGCCAGAACGTGCTGTCCCACCGGCTCCGGGAGCTGGAGGCCGCCGACGTCGTGCGCCGCCGCGCCACCGGGGCGCCGGTCTACGAGCTGACCCGGCGCGGCGCGCGGCTGCGGCCGGTGCTGCTGGAACTGGCCAGGTGGGGGAGTGCCACGCCGGTCGGCTCGACCGCGGAGCTGAGCGTCGCCGCCCTGCTGTTCGCCCTGCTGACGACGTTCTCCCCGGACCGGGCCGGGGACCTGCGCGGCACCTTCGAGCTGCGGGTGGACGACGAGCCCTTCCGGGTGGCCGTGGACGGGGGACGGGTGGACGTCGTCGCGGGCGCCCCGGCCGAACCGGACGCCGTGGTCGACACCGACCGCGCCACGCTGCGCGAGCTGGTCTTCGGCGGCGCGGGCCTGCCGGACGCCGTCGCGGCGGGGCGGGCGCGGGTGGCGGGCGACGAGCAGGCCGCGGCGCGGCTGCTGACCCTGTTCCCCCGGCCCGCCGCCGACTAGGTCGCCGGGCCGGTGCTGCCGCGCGCGGTCAGCCGCGGCGGCAGCAACCGCACCTCCGGCGCGCCCAGCCCGTCGAGCTGCCGCACGGCCAGGTCGACGGCCAGCGCGCCCAGCTCGTCGGCCGGGATGTCCACCGACGTCAGCGGCACGGCGTGCGCCTCGGCCAGGTCCGGCGGGCACACCGCGAGCACCGACACGTCCCCGGGCACCCGCGCGCCGCGCCGCTCCAGCTCCGACAGCAGCGGCCCCAGCACGGCCTCGTTGTGCACCACCAGCCCGGTCACCCCGGCCGGCAGCCCGTCCAGGCACGCCCGCAGCCCCTCGTAGGTGGGCGGGCAGGCCAGCACGGCGGCCCGCACGCCCCGCCGCGCCGCCGCCTGCTCGAACCCGCGCCGGAACCGGCCCGCGTAGCTGGTGCCGCGCCGGTAGACCGCGGGGGAGGGGCCGATCAGGGCGACCCGCCGGTGGCCCAGGTCGGCCAGGTGGGCCAGGCAGTCCGCCCCGGCGGCGACGAAGTCCAGGTCCACGCACGTCAGGTCGCGCACGTCGTCCGGTACGCCGATGAGCACCGAGGGCCGCTCCAGCGACCGCAGCACCGGCACCCGCGGCTCGCCCGCCTCCACGTCCATCACGATGAGCGCGTCGGCCAGCGCGGAGGCCGCGACCCGGTGCAGCCCCTCCGCGCCCTCGTCCGCGGTCAGCAGCAGCACGTCGTGGTCGTGGTCGCGGGCCCGCGCGGCGGTGGCGCCGACGAACCGCATCACCACCGGCACGTTCTGGTCGGCGCGCAGGGGCGCCACCAGGGCCAGCACGTTGGTGCGCTTGCCCGCCAGCGCCCGCGCGCCCGCGTTCGGCCGGTACCCCAGCCTGCGGATGCTGCGCTGCACCCGGAGCCGGGTCGCGTCGGAGATCGCGCGCTTGCCCGACAGCACGTAGGACACGGTGCTCGGCGAGACGCCCGCTGCTCGCGCGACGTCGGCGATGGTGACCACCCGGTGGATCATAGGTCGACCGGGTTCACGCCACGGGCAGGTCCAGGTCCACGGTGCGGCGCTGCGGGGTCACCACCACGTCGGTGGCGTGGGCGACGTCCGACCCCGGCGGCAGCACGGTGAGCACGTAGCCGCCCAGGGGCGGCAGCGGCAGCGCGTAGCGGCCCTGCCGGTCGGTGCGCGCGTGCTCGGCGGTCTCGCCGGCCGGGCCGGTGAGGGTGACCAGGGCGTCGGCCACCGCGGCACCGCCGTGGCGCACCACGCCGACCAGCTCCCGCCGGTCGCACAGCACGATCCGCTGCGGCCGGTCGGCGCCCAGGTCCAGCACCCGGGAGCGGGGCGACCAGCCGTCGGCCGAGCACACCACCAGGTAGCGGCCCCGACCGGGCAGGGCGACCGACCACGTGCCGGTGTGGTCGGTGCGCGCCCAGTCGACCCGCCGCCCGCGCAGGGTCAGCACGGTGACCACCGCCAACCGCACCGGGTGGCCGTCGGGCGTGACGACCTCGCCGCGCGCCACCACCTCCCCGGTCTCGTCGCGGGCGGGCGAGGGGACCGCGGTCACCTCGCGGCCGGGCAGGGCGGTGGCCAGCAGGGCGGCCAGCACCGCCGCCGCGGCCGCGATCCAGGAGACCCGGGCGAACGCCGCGGCGGTCGGCGCGGCCACGCCCGCGGTGGTGACGGCGCCCGCGGTCAGGACGGCGGCGACCACGGCGCTGGAGGAGGACGTGCCGATCGAGCGCACCAGCGTGTTGAGGCCGTTGGCGGCGGCGGTCTCGGTGATCGGCACGAAGCGCATCACCAGGATCGGCATGGCGGCGAACGCGATGGCCGTGCCGACGGAGATGACCGTGGTCCCGGTGACGAGCTGCCACAGCTGCCCGGTGAGCAGGGCGCGCGCGGCGTAGCCGACCGCCATCACCAGCGACCCGACCATCAGGGTGATCCGGGCCCCGTAGCGGCGGGTGACCGCGGCCGAGACCGGCGCGAGCAGGACCATGACCAGGCCGCCGGGCAGCATCGCGAGACCGGCCGCGGTGGGCGGCAGGCCGAAGCCGACGCCGGTGGCCTCGGGCAGTTGCAGCTCCTGCGTGCTGACCAGCAGGTTGGCGTACATGGCGAACCCGGCGAGCAGCGACGCCACGTTCGTCAGCAGCACCGGGCGGCGGGCCGAGGTGCGCAGGTCGACCAGCGGGTTGCCCACCCGCAGCTCCCACGGCGCGGTCGCGGCGAACCCCAGCACCGCGACGACCAGGCACAGCAGCGTGGCCCGGCTGGTCCACCCCCACGCCGCGCCCTTCGAGATCGCCAGCAGCAGGCTGGTCAGCGCCACCGACAGCAGCACCGCGCCCACCAGGTCGAAGCGCCCCGGGGAGCGCACCGACGACTCCGGCACGACCAGCAGCACCGCGGCCAGCATCACCGCGCCCATCCCGGCCGAGACCCAGAACAGCGAGTGCCAGTCCAGCGCGGTGGCGATCGCGCCGCCCAGCGGCAGCCCGGCCGCCGCGCCGATGCCGAGGGTGGCGCTCATCAGCGCCACGGCCGAGCCGACCCGTTCCTTCGGCAGCTCGTCGCGCATGATGCTGATGCCCACGGGGATCAGCGCGGGCGCGAAGCCCTGGAGGGCCCGGCCGGCCATCATGCCGCCCAGCGAACCGCTCAGCGCGCACACCACCGAGCCGACCACCAGCACGCCGAGGGCGAGGGCCATGACCAGCCGCTTGCCCACCATGTCGGCGACCTTGGACAGGATCGGCGTGGCCACCGCGCTGGTCAGCAGCGTGATGGTCACCAGCCACGAGGCGTTGTCGGCGGTGGTGCCCAGCAGGGTGGGCAGCTCGGGCAGCAGCGGGACCACGAGGGTCTGCATCAGCGACACGACGGTCCCGCACAGGCTGAGCACGGCGATGACGAGTCCGACGGGGCGCTTCACGCCTGAAGCTTAGCGTTACTAACTGACCTCTGTCGGTCTCCGACCACCGGGTGGGAGGGGTGGGCGGTCAAGGCGTGTGGTGAGCGGCTTAAGCAGTTAAGAAAGTGACCATGAACAGTTGAACGCTCTTGTCGGATTTCGGACGAGAATCGGTCACCAGGTTGACTTAAGCGTTAAAGCTGGTGAGTATTCGGGCTCGCCGCGGTTCTCCGCCCCGTCCGACCGGGTGCGGTCGCCCGCCTCAGGTGCGGCCGCCTTCTCGTGGGCCGCTCCGGCCGGGTCCTCTCCCACCGCGGCCGGGGCGGCCCACCACCTCGTGGCGCGGCTTCGCCCGACCGCCCCCTGTGACGTGTCGCTCGCCCGCGCGTCCCGGTGCGCCCGGGACCGATGACGTAGTTTGGGTGCCGTGCGGACCGAGCGGCCGAACAGGCACCACGGCGGCCCGAACGCCGGTACGAGGGCGTGGCTGGTGTTCACGGCCGTCGGCGCGCTGCTCGCGGCCCTGCTGCACGACCCCGGCGCCCTGGTGACCGGGCGCCCCGTGGCCGCGCCGACGACCGCGTCCCCCTCGCCGTCCTCCGAGCCCACCGCCGCACCCGCCCCGGCACCCGACCCGTGCGCGGTCAGGACCGCGGCCCTGCCCCTGCGCGCCCGGCTGGCCCAGCTGCTCATGGTCGGCGTCGACCCGCGCGGCACCGGCGACGCGCTGGGCGTGGTCGGGCGGGAGCAGGTCGGCGGCATCTTCATCGGCGGCGACGACACCGCCCTGCTCACCGGCGGCCTGGACGCGGTGCGCGCCGCGGCCGCGCTGCCGCTGACCGTCGCCGTGGACGACGAGGGCGGCCGGGTGCAGCGGGTGGAGGAGCTGGACGGCCCGCTGCCCAGCGCGCGCCGGATGGCCGCGGACATGTCACCGGAGCAGGTGCGCGCCCTGGCCCGCGACCGGGCGCGGGCGCTGCGCGTGCGGGGCGTGAGCATGGACCTCGCCCCCGTGGTCGACACCAGCGGCCAGCCCGACCGGACGGTGATCGGCGACCGGTCGTTCAGCCCCGACCCGGCGGTGACCGCCACGTACGCCCAGGCGTTCGCGGAGGGGCTGCACGAGGAGGGCATCACCCCGGTGCTCAAGCACTTCCCCGGCCACGGCAACACCAGCGGCGACTCGCACCAGGGCGCGGTGACCTCGCCCGCGCTGGACGCGCTGCGCCAGGGCGACCTCCTGCCCTACCGCGACATCGGCCGCTACGGGCGGGTCGTGGTGATGCTGGGGCACATCGCCGTGCCGGGCCTGACCGGCGGCCGCCCGGCCACCCTGAGCGCCGAGGCGTATGCGCTGCTGCGCGGCGAGTTCGGCTTCACCGGCCCGGCCATGACCGACGACCTGGGCGCGATGCGCGCGGTGACCGACCTGGTGGACCTGCCCGAGGCGGTGCGGCAGGCGCTGGCCGCCGGCGCCGACATCGCCCTGTGGTCCTCCGGCGGACGCACCGGCGAGGTGCTGGACCACCTGGAGACCTCGGTGGCGTCCGGCACCCTGCCCGCGACGCGCGTCGACGAGGCCGCGCGTCGAGTGCTGGCCGCGAAGGACGCCTGCTGACGGTGCGCGGGCGTCCCCGCGCACCGTGGCGTGGTGCCGGGACAGCGCCGGTTCCTCCGGGAAGGCCGACGCGGGCGGGATCGGCACCCGGTACAGGCCGTACGGGCAGGTGATCCCGATCGTGCCGTCGTAGGCCGTGCACCGCACCCCGATGACCCACCACCCGTCGGTCATCGGCTCCTCCGGCGTGCTGGAGCAGGACGGTTCCAGCCGCGTGACGACGGTCTGGTTGGCGTGCCGCAGCGTAGGGCGAAGCCCAACCGGTCGACGGCGCCGATGTCGACCGCGGACCGCTCGGCGACGACCCCCGCCGTGTCCGCGGGCCGCCCCGCGCCCGTCGCACCCGTCAGCCGCCCGAGGCGTGACGAACCGCTTACCTACTCGTTGGTTAAGCAAGATGACCGACGGAAGGGGTAGCGGCATGGCGACCGAGCGGTTGCTGCTGGGGGACGGGGCGGAGCTCCACGTGGTGCGCAGCGGTCCGCCCGAGGCGGAGCTGACCGTCGTCCTCGCGCACGGCTACGCGCTGGACCACCGCAGCTGGCACCGGGTCGTGGCCGCGCTGCCGGCGTCGGTGCAGGTCATCTCCTACGACCACCGCGGGCACGGCGCCTCGTCGCCCGCGGACAAGGAGACCGCGACCATCGAGCAGCTGGGCGACGACCTCGGCGAGCTGGTCGAGCGGCTGGTCGAGCGCGGCCGGGTGGTGATCGCCGGTCACTCCATGGGCGGCATGGCGGCGATGGCGATGGCCGAGCGCCGGCCCCGGCTCTACCGGCAGGTGGTGGCGGGCGTGGTGTTCGTGTCCACGGCCTCGACCGGCCTGGCCGAGACGTCGCTGGCCTGGCCCAAGTCGGTGGGCAAGCTGGTGCGCGAGCTGGAGCGGGCGTTCGGGCCGCTGGTGCGCACCATCCGGGAGAAGATCGAGCCGGCCAAGACCGCCGGGTTGCGCTGGTGGCTGTTCGGCGACGAGCCGCGCCAGGAGGACGTGGACCTGACCGCGGACATGGTGTGGGCGCACTGGCCGGAGACCGTCGCGCTGTTCCGCCCGGCGGTCGACCGCTACGACCGGGAGGCGGCGCTGACCGTGGCGGGGGAGCGGCCGGTGATCGCGATCGTGGGCGACGAGGACCGGCTGGTGCCCGAGTCCAACGCCAAGGAGCTGGCGTCGATCGTGGGCGGCGAGTCGGTGGTGGTGGAGAACGCGGGCCACATGCTGCCGCTGGAGGCACCGGCGGAGGTGGCCGCGCAGGTCATGGCGCTGGCCGGCTGAGGCGGAGGGGCGCTTGAGGTGCCGCGACCCGGTGCGGGCTCGACGCCCGGCACCGGGTCGCGGCCCGGTTGGCGGGGGAACGCGCCCGTCGTCCGCGGTTGGCCGTGGAAGGAGTGGTGGAACCGGAGGGAGGTCCCGTCGACGCCGGGCGCGACGATCCTGGTTGCCGAGGTGTCGCGCGAGATCGGAGTGCCGTCGCCGGTCTGGAGCAGGCGCCGGGGCCGGGTACCGAGGTCGAGTTCCCGGTGGAGAGCGGGTCCCGGTCCAGGTGGTGGCCGGGTGCCCAGGACGGCGGCGGCCGGCAGCAGGGCGGCTCCGAGCGCGGGTGATCGGCGGGCCGGGGCATCGGTACCTCCGAGCCGGGGACGCGGCGGGCGACCACCCGCCCCTGCCACCGGCTTGGCGGCCCGCGCGAGGACGGTGTTGAGCCGAAGGTGTTCGGCCGGCGGGAGCACGCCGAGCGGGGTCGCGGTGCGGGGTCAGGACGGGCGTCCGGGCCGGTCAGGTCCGGCCTGGTCGTACTCGACGCGGGCGGACCTCACCTGCTCGATGTGCGACTCGGCCCACGCCTTGATCGACGCCACGACCGGCAGCAGGCTGCGGCCCAGGGCGGTCAGCTCGTAGTCCACCCGCACGGGCACCGACGCGGTCACGGTCCGGGTGAGCAGGCCGTCGCGCTCCAGGCCGCGCAGCGTCTGGGTCAGCATCTTCTGGCTGACGCCCGCGATGGTGCGGCTCAGCTCGCCGTAGCGGCGGGGGCCGTCGGCCAGGGCGGTGAGCACGAGGGTGACCCACTTGTCGGCGATGCGGTTCAGCAGCTGCCGCGCCGGGCACTCGGCCAGGTAGGCGTCGTACGCCTGGCGCTGTCGGGCGCGTTGTTGCGCGGCGGTCGTCGTCATGCCCACCTCCGGGTGCGGTACGCACTTTCAGGTGCCTACTTCCTGTCGGAGAGTAGCTTTCCTAGCGTTCCGGGGGTGAGAGCCGTGGTGGTGCGCTCCTACGGGGGCCCTGAAGTGCTGGAAGTGGCGGACGTCCCGGAGCCGGTGCCGGCGGCCGGGCAGGTGCTGGTCCGGGTCGCCGCCGCCGCGGTCAACCCGGTGGACCTGCAAACCCGGTCCGGTGACCTGGCCGGGCTCATCCCGGCCCGGGACGTGATCGGCCTGGGGTGGGACGTGGCCGGGACGGTCGGGGCGGTCGGTCCCGGGGTGGCCGGGTTCGCGGTGGGCGACCGGGTGGCGGGGCTGTCCGACCGGTTGGCGCTGCCCGCGAAGACCCACGCCGAGCAGGTGGTCCTGGACGCCGACGCGGTCGCTTCGTTGCCTGTGGGGGCCGACCTGGTGGCCGCCGCGACGCTGCCGCTGAACGCGTTGACCGCCGCCCAGGCGCTGGACCTGGTGCGGGGGGAGACGCTGCTGGTCACCGGCGCGGCCGGCGGTGTGGGCGGGTACGCGGTGGAGCTGGCCGCGCGGCAGGGTATGCGGGTGGTCGCCGCTGCGGGCGACGGTGACGAGCAGGTGGTCCGCGAGCTGGGTGCGACGCACTTCGTGCCCAGGTCGGCGGAGCTGGGCACGGCCGTGCGCCGGCTCGTGCCCGGTGGGGTGGACGCCGTCGTCGACGCGGCCTCGCTCGGGTACGCGGCGCTGGACGCGGTGCGCGGCGGTGGCGCCTACGTGGCCGTGCTGGGCGGTGCGCCCCTGCCGCTGCGCGGGATCCGGGTGTCGAACGTGTGGATCCGCGCCGACGGTGCCCGGTTGGCCGAGCTGGTCGCGAGTGGGCTGCGGACGCGCGTCGCGGGCACCCTGCCGCTGGAGGAGGTGGCCGAGGCCCACCGGCGGCTGGCCGGGGGTGGGGTGCGCGGACGGCTGGTGCTCGTGCCCTGACGAACCGGTGGCGCGGCCCCGGGCCGCGCCACCGGCCGGGGCGTCAGTCGAACTTCGTGTCGCGGGCGACCCGCTCCCACGTGGCGATCTCCGCGCGCACGGCGTCGAGGTGGCCGAGGATCCCGTCCACCGAGTCGTCGCCGAGCGGGAGCCGCAGCGGGGTGTGGTCGGCGTCGAGCGCGGTGCGGATGGCCGCGGCCGCCTTGGCCGGGTCGCCCGCCTGCCCGCCGTGCCCGGTCCTGACGAACTCCCGGGTCCGGCCCGAGCTGCCCGCGTAGGCCGGGTCCTCGGCGCTGAAGTGGGCCGCGCCCGCGCCGAACAGGTTCGTGCGGAACGCGCCGGGCTCCACCACGAGCACCTTGATGCCGAACTCGCGGACCTCGTCGGCCAGTGCCTCGGACAGCCCTTCGAGCGCGAACTTCGTGGCGCTGTAGGCGGAGAACCCGGCGAACGAGAGCTGCCCGCCGACGCTGCTCAGGTTCACGACCGCACCGCCGCGCCGGGCCCGCATCGACGGCAGCACCGCGCGGATCAGCGCGGCCGGGCCGAAGAAGTGCAGGTCGAACAGGTACCGCAGCTCGGCCTCGGTGGTCTCCTCGACCGCGCCGACCTGGGTCCGGCCCGCGTTGTTCACCAGCACGTCGATCCGGCCGTGCCGGGCCAGCACGTCCGCGACCACCTCGTCGACCCGCGCGGTGTCGGTGACGTCCAGCCGGACCGGGTCCACCCGGTCGGGGTGGGCGGCCACCAGGTCGGCCAGCGCCTCCGGGCGGCGGACGGCCGCGACCACGGTGTCGCCCGCGGCGACCGCCTCCTCGGTGATCGCCCGGCCGAAGCCGCTGTTCGCGCCGGTCACCAGCCATACCCTGGGGTTGTTCATCGAACTCGCTCCTCGTGCCGTTCAGCTGCGCACACTGTGCTCAACGGAACGGGCACCAGTCCAAGATCCACTGTGATAACCAATGGCTATGGACGTGCACGGGCGGGACCTGAACTACTTCGTCGCGGTCGCCGAGGAGCGGCACTTCACCCGGGCCGCCGAACGGCTGTTCGTGTCGCAGCCCGCGCTGAGCAAGCAGATCCGCGCCCTGGAGCGGCAGCTCGGCGCGCCGCTGTTCGAGCGCGACCGGCGGCAGGTGCGGCTGACCCCGGTCGGCGCCGCGCTGCTGCCGCACGCCGAGCGGATCGTCGCGGAGTGGTCGCGGGCGCGGGCGGCGGTCGAGTCCGCGAAAGCCGCCCGGCGGACGACGCTGGTGGCGGGCATGAGCACCAGCCCCGGCCGCGGCCTGCTGTCCGCCCTGCGGATGCGGTTGGTCGTGGGGTTCCCCGACGCCAGGCTCACCCCGCGCCAGGTCGGCTGGGGTGATCCGACGGCCGGGCTCGCCGACGGCTCGGCCGACGTCGGCTTCGTCTGGCTGCCGGTGCCCGACGCGGAGCGGTACCGGTGGGTGGTGGTCGCGCGGGAACCGCGACTGGTGGCGCTCCCCGCCGGGCACCCGCTGGCCGGCCGGGAGGGCGTCGACTTCGCCGAGCTGCTGGACGAGCCGTTCCTCGCGCTCCCGGAATCCGCCGGCCCCGCGCGGGACCACTGGCTGGTGACGGACGCGCGCGGCGGCCGGGAACCGGTGATCGGCGCGGAGATCTCCAGTGCCGAGGAGGCCCACGAGGCGGTGGCGAACGGCGACGGCGTGGTGCTGCTGGCCGCCGGGAACGCGCCGCTGATCGCCAGGGACGAGGTGGTGGTGCGCCCGGTCACCGGGGTGGCGCCCTGCGAGCTGGCGGTCGCCTGGCGGGCGGACGACACCCGACCCCTGGTCCTCGGTTACGCCCGCGCCGCGGCGGACTACGCCCGCGCGGTGGCGCTGCCCGGGGCGGGCGCGAGACCGTGACGGTCCGATGTGGACTGTGTTGGGCGTCACACGCCCGGCTTGTCACAGGATCGGGCTCGCCGCCATCTGGTGTGCATCCAGTGCACACCACGAGGGAGGACGACGTCATGAGCACCCGGTTCAACCTGTTCGACAACGAGGTCGCGCTCAAGTTCGCCAAGCGGTTCGCCAACGCCGGGCTGGTGGTCCGGCAGTCGACGCTGCCGAGGTCCACGCAGGAGCTGGTGTCGTTGCGCGCCAGCCAGGTCAACGGCTGCGGGTGGTGCATCGACATGCACGTTAAGGAGGCCGCGGCCGCCGGTGAGGACCCGGTCCGACTGCACCTGGTCGCCGCCTGGCGGGAGTCCACGGTGTTCACCGAGGCCGAGCGGGCTGCGCTGGCGCTGGCCGAGGAGGGCACCCGGCTGGCCGACGCGCACGGGGGCGTGAGCGACGAGACGTGGGCGCGGGTGCGCGAGCACTACGACGACGACCAGGTCGCGGCGCTGGTGTCGCTGGTCGCCCTGATCAACGCGGCCAACCGGCTCGCCGTGATCGTGCACCAGAAGGGCGGTTCCTACCAGGTCGGTGCGTTCGCGGCGTTCGAGTGAGCGGCGGGCGGGCCCGCTGCTTGACCGCCTCGGGCGGCCGCTGCCACGATGCGGTCACGGGGCCGAGAGGCGCTGCGACGGACGAGGTCCGCCACGCTCGGTCCCGGCTCCACCGGCATCAAGGGCGCCTCCGTTCCCCTGGGAGGCGTCGTGGTGGTCGGTCGGGTTCACGCGGTCCACCGGTACCCGGTCAAGTCGATGGCGGGCGAGGTGCTGGAGGCGGCCGACCTGTCGTGGCACGGGGTGGTCGACGACCGGCGGTGGGGTTTCGTGCGCGAGGGCCGCGTGCGCGACGGGTTCCCGTGGCTGACCGCCAGGCAACGCCCCGACCTGGTGCTGCACCGGCCCCGCCTGGTGGGTCGGACCGTCGTGGTGCGCACGCCTGCCGGGCGGGAGCACGACGTGGCGGACCCGGCGCTGGCCGCGCTGCTGGGCGCGCGGCCCATGAAGCTGGACCGGGGCACGTTCGACTCCGCGCCGGTCTCGCTGATCTCCACGCGCAGCGTCGCGGCGGTGGGCGCGGGTGACGCGCGCCGGTTCCGGCCCAACCTGGTGGTGGAGACGGACGGCGACGAGGACGACTGGGTGGGGTGGGCGGTGGCGGTGGGCGGGGCGGTGCTGCGGATCGACCGCCGGGACCGGCGGTGCGCGGTGGTGTCGGTGGACCCGGACACCGGTGAGCGCGACCGGTCGGTGCTGCGGGCGATCGCCCGTGGGCACGACATGGCGTTGGGGGTGTACGCGTCGGTGGTGGTGCCCGGCCGCATCGCCGTCGGTGACGCCGTGGTGCCCGTGTCGGAAGGGGCGCCGGCACTGCTCTGAATTCCGGCGCCGCTCGCGTTGTCAGCGGCTGTCTGGATACCCGGCTTCGTTCATCCGAAATGGATGATCACGCCTGCGGCCGGCGATGACCACGACAACGCGACACTGCGACGTTCACCTTAATGGATTGATCCGTTTGGGGTTGCAGTTCACAGCCCGTCGCCGATGTTCTTCATGACGGTGCGCACCGCCTCCCACTCCAGGGAACCCGTCGTGGTGACGGGGTGAGCGAAGGAGCAACGCCGCGACCGGCCCCGCCGTCGGCGTGCTCGACTCGACCGTCAACACGGTCGAGAAGACCGCTCAGGGCGGCCTGAACAACGTCGAGGACGTGTTGAACGGTCCTATCCTGAGTCACAACAATCACCTGTTGGACATTCTGTAGTCGGTGAGCCGGTACTCGTACCGGGCACCCGTCGCCGGTTCGGCCGGCATCCAAGCGGCCGAACCGGCGCTCGTGTCCCTCGCCGGGAACCCATCGAGGTGAGCGTCTCGGCGTCGCCGTGGACGTTCACGATCACCTGGTTGGTGGTGTGGGCCTGGCACCACGTTGCCGATGTGCTCGGCGTGGACGGTGTTCGTGCCGGTCACCGCCGTGCCGGGGGCGGCCGTGGTGCGCCGGACGACCTCGCCGACGGTGTCCTACGCAAGCTCCGGGCCGAACTCCGGTACCTCGGCGGACAGCAGGTGCTCGGCACCGCCTTCGAGGGCCTTCGCCGTCTCGGTGGCGCGGGGGAGCATGGTCTTCTCGTAGGTGCGGAGGGCGTCGTCGACGGTGGCGGAGTTCGCCAGCGCGAGGGCGAGTTCGGCGGCGTCGAGCATGGCGAGGTTGACGCCGACGCCGAGCGGCGGCATGAGGTGGGCGGCGTCGCCGAGCAGGGTCACCGTCGGGTCGGGCTCCCACGTGTGCGGGACGGGGAGCGCGAAGATCGGGCGGTCGACGTAGGGGCCGTCGTTGTCGGTGATCACCCGGCGCAGGCGCGGCGACCAGTGGGCGTACTCGTCGAGCAGCAGGGCGCGGAGGCCCTCGGTGTCGTCGGCGGTCAGGCCGCTCGCGCGGATCCAGTCGACCGGGACCCTCCGCACGAGGTAGGCGCGGATGCGGTTCCCGCTGTTGCGCTGGGCGAACAGGCCGCGGTCGCCGTCGGCCGCGGCGGCGCTGCCGGGGCCGACGAGCTCGGCGAGGTCGGGGTGCCGGTCCTCGACGTCGGAGAACCAGGCTTCCAGGAAGCTCACCCCGGTGTGCTCCGGGACGGCGGGCGACACGGCGGGGCGCACCCGGGAGAAGGCGCCGTCGGCGCCGATGACCAGGTCGGCCTCGACGGTCGTGCCGTCGGCGAAGCGCAGCAGCCGCGGCCCCTCCGCGGGTCCCTCGACCGCGTCGAGGGCGCGGCCCCAGTGCACGGTCCCCGGCCGCAGCGAGCCGAGCAGCAGCTCCCGCAGCCGGCCGCGGTCGATCTCCGGCTTGACCAGCTCGTCGGCCTCCGGGACGTGGTGGAACGTGAGCCTGCCGGCGGGGTCCAGTTGGCGCATCTCCTGCCCCTCGGGGCGGGCCAGCGCGAAGAACTCGTCGAGCAGGCCCGCCTCGCGCAGGGCGACCTGGCCGTTGTCGGCGTGCAGGTCGAGGGTGCCGCCCTGGTCGCGCGCGTCCGGGCCGGGGTCGCGGTCGTGGACGGTCACCGCCAGGCCGTGCCGCTGCAGGACGCGGGCGCAGGTCAGGCCGCCGGGGCCGGCGCCGATGACGCTGATCCTGGCGCGGGCGGGTGCGGGGGAGTTCATGGTCGTTCCTCTCGGTGGGGTCGTGCCCCAGCTAAGCGGAACGAGTGGAAAAGTGCAACAAGTCAACTTAGCTACGCGTGTCACGTTCGGATACGCTCAAGCCATGACCGTTCCCCCCGTCGGCCGCCGCGAGCGCAAGAAGGCGGCCACCCGGCAGGCGATCGCGGACGCCGCGCTGCGGCTGTTCCTGGAGCGCGGCTACGACCAGGTCGGCATCCGGGACGTCGCCGACCTGGCCGACGTGTCGACCACCACGGTGTTCAAGCACTTCAGCGGCAAGGAAGCGCTGGTGTTCGACGAGGAGGAGGACCGCGAGGCGGAACTGGTCGCCGCGGTGCGGGGACGAGCCGACGGCCAGGGCGTCCTCGACGCCCTCCGGCGGCACGTCCTGGACACCTGGCTGCCGGTGGCGGCGCACCCGCGGGCGGCCGAGTTCGTCGCCCTGGTGGACTCCACGCCGGCGCTGCGCGAGTACGCGGAACGCATGTGGACCCGGCACACCGACAGCCTCGCCGCCGCCATCGCCGGCGAGTTCGGCGTCGACCACGACGACCTCGCCTGCGCGGCCCTCGCCCGGTTCGTGCTGCAGATCCCGGCGCTCACCCGCAACCGGCCGGACCGCGAAGCCGCCGTCGGGCAGGTCTTCGACATCCTCGCGCGCGGCTGGGAACCGCCTAGCGGTCGACCGTCCCGGTGACCACCAGGAACCAGATCCGGCCCGCGGTCGTCTCGTCCCACCGCGCCAGCGCCAGGGCCAGCGCGAGCACCAGCAGCGCGGCCGCCGTCACCACCCGCTCGCACAGCGCGTCCACGCCGTCCGGTGACGGGTCGTCCCGGCGCAGGAGGTCTTCCCGCCCGTCGTGCAGCCTCATGTCGCCACGCCCCCCAACGTGGTTGTCGAGAACCACTCGCCGGAGCACGGCGTGAACGGCGTCGGCCGCGGCACCAGCCGGCTCGGGTTCCCCGGTACCGAGCGTCACCACGACCATGCCCGAGGTGGGCGGATCAGGTCAAACATTTGCGGTGGGCCGCGGGCGGGCAACGTTCCCCTGCCCTGAAGTCCCCTTCCCGCACCGGAGTTCCCGCACGACCGCGACCACCTGCGCCACCATCGGGAAGCACGACGCCGTCGACCCGGGAGGCCCGCCCGTGCCCGAACACCCCGCCGTCCGCCCGATCCCGGAGCTGCTGGCCGACCACGCGCGGCACCGCGGCGACCGGGACGCGTTCACCGACGACCGCCGGGCGGTGACCTGGGCCGCGCTGGCCGACCGGACCGCCCGGCTGGCCGCCGGGTTCGGCGTGGCGCGCGGCGCGCGGGTGGCGTTCCTGCTCGACGACGGGGTGGAGCTGGTCGAAGGTCTGCTGGCGGCGACCCGGGCGGCCGCGGTCGGGGTGCCGCTGGGGCCGCGCGCCACCGACGCCGAGCTGGCGCACCTGCTGGCCGACTGCGACCCGGACCTGCTGGTGGTCGACCGGCGCCACCTGCCGCGGGTCGCGGGGTGCCGGGCGAGGCTGCTGGTGGCCGGCACCGGGGACTCCGACTTCGAGGCCCTGGCGACCGGGCCCGCCGTCCCGCCGCGGGACGACCTCGGGCTGGACGAGCCGGCCTGGATGGTCTACACCTCCGGCACCACCGGCACGCCCAAGGCCGCGGTGTCGACCCAGCGCGCGGCCCTGTGGTCGCCGGTGGCCTGCTACGGGCCGCTGCTCGGCCTGTCCGCGGACGACCGCCTGCTGTGGCCGCTGCCGCTGGCGCACAGCTTCGCCCACTCGCTGTGCGTGCTGGGCGTGACCGCGGCGGGCGCGGGCGCGCGCATCGCCGGCGGTCGGTCCCCGGCCGCGCTGGTCCGGCTGATCGGCGAGTACCGGCCGACGTTCCTCGCCGGGGTGCCCACGACCTACCGCCACCTGCTGGACGCCTCACCCGCCCCGGTGCCGTCGCTGCGCGTCTGCGTCACCGCCGGCGCGCCCGCCGACGCGCGGCTGCGGGCGGACGTCGAGGCGGCGCTGGGCGCCCCGCTGCTCGACTGCTACGGCAGCACCGAGACCTGCGGCATGATCGCCGTCGAACCCGTGCACGGCCCGCGCGCGCCGGGCACCTGCGGACCGCCGGTCCCCGGCGTGCGGGTGCGCCTGGTCGACCCGCGCACCGGCGCCGAGGTGCCGCCGGGCGCCGACGGGGAGATCCGGGTGCGGGGCCCCAACCTCATGTCGGGCTACCACGGCCGGCCCGGAGCCACCGCCGACGCGCTGCCCGACGGCTGGTACCGCACCGGCGACCTGGGCCGGTTCGACGGCGACGGCAGGCTCACCGTCACCGGCCGGGTGGACGACCTGGTCATCCGCGGCGGGCTGAACGTCGACCCGGTCGAGGTCGAGGCGGTGCTGCTCGGCCTGCCCGGGGTCCGCGACGCGGCCGTGGTCGCGCGGGCGCACCCGCTGCTGGGCGAGGCGCCGGTGGCGTTCGTCGTGCCCGCCGACGAGTCGGTCGACCCGGCCGACCTGCTGCGCGCGTGCGCGCGACTCCTCTCACCGCACAAGGTGCCCGAGGAGGTGCTGCTCACCCCGGCCATCCCGCGCACCGCGTCCGGCAAGGCGCGGCGGCGGGTGCTGCGCGAGTCCTTGACCGCCCCGGCGGTCCCGTTCACGGGCGGGCTGGAGGAGTTGGTGCTCGCCGAGACCGAGGCGGTCCTCGGCGCTCCCGCCGACCCGGCCACCGCGTTCGCCGACCTGGGCCTGACCTCCACGGGGGCCACCACCCTGTGGCACCGGCTGGTCCTGCGCACCGGCCTGCGGCTGCCCACCACCCTGGTGTGGGACCACCCGACCCCGGCGGCCGTGGCCGCCCACCTGGGCGTCCTCCTGCGCGGTACCACACCTGTGGTGGTCACCGACCGGCCCGGCGGACCGGCCGAGCCGGTGGCGATCGTCGCGGTGGGCTGCCGCTTCCCGGGCGGGGTGCGCTCGCCGGAGGAGCTGTGGCGGCTGGTCGCCGACGGGGTCGACGCCACCGGCGGGTTCCCGACCGACCGCGACTGGCCCGCCGACCTGTACGACCCCGACCCCGACCGGGTCGGCAAGAGCTGTACGCGCCGTGGCGGGTTCCTCTACGACGCGGCCGACTTCGACCCGGCGTTCTTCGGCATCTCCCCGCGCGAGGCGCTGGCCACGGACCCGCAGCAGCGGCTGCTGCTGGAGGTCGCCTGGGAGGCCGTGGAGCGGGCCGGCATCCCGCCCACGTCGTTGCGCGGCACCGACACCGGCGTGTTCGTCGGCCTGATGCACGGCGACTACGCCGCCCGCCTGGTCACCCACGAACTGGAGTCCCACCTGGGCATCGGCTCGGCGGGCAGCGTCGCGTCCGGCCGGATCTCCTACGTGCTCGGCCTGCGCGGCCCGGCGCTGACCATCGACACGGCCTGCTCGTCGTCGCTGGTCGCGCTGCACCTGGCGGCCCGGTCGCTGCGCGCGGGGGAGTGCTCGCTGGCGCTGGCGGGCGGCGTGACCGTGATGGCGACGCCGCGGCCGTTCGTCGCCTTCAGCCACCAGCGCGGCCTGTCGCCGGACGGCCGGTGCCGCTCGTTCTCCGCGGGCGCGGACGGCACCGCGTGGGCCGAGGGCGCGGGCCTGGTGCTGCTGGAGAAGCTGGCCGACGCCCGCCGCAACGGCCACCCCGTGCTCGCGGTGCTGCGCGGCAGCGCGGTCAACCAGGACGGCGCGTCCAACGGCCTCACCGCGCCCAGCGGCGAGGCGCAGCGCGAGGTGGTGCGGCTCGCCCTGGCCGACGCGGGCCTGCGACCATCCGACGTGGACGTGGTGGAGGGGCACGGCACGGGCACCAGGCTCGGCGACCCGGTCGAGGCGACCGCGCTGCTCGCCGCCTACGGCCAGGGGCGCGCGCGACCGCTGTGGCTCGGCTCGGTCAAGTCCAACCTCGGCCACACCCAGGCCGCCGCGGGCGTGGCCGGGCTGGTCAAGGTGATCTGGGCGATGCGCCACGGCGAGCTGCCGCGGTCCCTGCACGCCGACGAGCCCTCGCCGCACGTGGACTGGTCGACGGGCGCGGTGCGGCTGCTCGCCGAACCCGTGGCGTGGCCGCCGGGTGACCGGCCCAGGCGGGCGGGCGTCTCGGCGTTCGGCATCAGCGGCACCAACGCGCACGTCGTCGTCGAGGAACCGCCCCGGCCGGAACCCGCGCCGCCCGTCGCGCCGACGCTGACCACCGCGCCCTGGCTGGTGGGCGGCGTCGACGAAACCGGCCTGCGCGCCC
The DNA here is from genome assembly GCF_009498035.1 of Saccharothrix syringae. NCBI lineage: Bacteria > Bacillati > Actinomycetota > Actinomycetes > Pseudonocardiales > Pseudonocardiaceae > Saccharothrix > Saccharothrix syringae. The sequence continues at coordinate 5,879,142 of NZ_CP034550.1, read as the reverse complement.
ACGCGGCCCGGCTCACCGAGGCGCTGACCGACGGGTCCACCCTGGACGCGGCGCACTCGCTGGCCACCACCCGGGCGCCGCTGCGCCACCGGGCGGCCGTGCTCGCCGCCGACCGCGGGACCATGCTCGCCGGGCTGCGCGACCTGGCCCGCGGCACGGGCAACCCGGCGGTCCGGCGGGCCACCGCGCGCCGCGACGCGCGGACCGCGTTCCTGTTCACCGGCCAGGGCGCCCAGCGGCCCGGCATGGGACTCGGCCTGGCCGCCGCCTTCCCGGTCTTCCGGGACGCGTTCACGGCCGTGTGCGCGGAGTTCGAGCCCTACCTGGAGCAACCGCCGACCGACCCGGACCTGCTCGACCGCACCGACCACACCCAGCCCGCGCTGTTCGCCTTCGAGGTGGCGCTGTGCGCCCTGCTCGACGCGCACGGCGTGCGCCCCGACCACCTGGTCGGGCACTCCGTGGGCGAGCTGGCCGCCGCGCACGTCGCGGGCGTGCTGTCCCTGCCCGACGCGGCCCGGCTGGTCGCGGCGCGCGGCCGGGCGATGGCCGCGATGGCGCCGGGGGCGATGGTCGCCGTGCGGGCCGCCGAGGACGAAGTCCTCCCGCACCTCGGGGACGGGGTCGCGGTCGCGGCGGTCAACGGGCCCGCGTCGGTCGTGCTGTCCGGCCGCGAGGGGGCGGTGGCGCGGGTGGTCGCGCGGCTGGGCCGCCGGGCGACCCGGCTGCGCGGCCGGTACGCGTTCCACTCGCCGCTGCTGGACCCGGTCCTCGACGAGTTCCGCGCGGTCGCCGGGTCCGTGACCTACCGGGCGCCGGTCGTGCCCCTGGTGTCCACCGTGACCGGTCGCCCGGAGACCGAGGCGTTCACCCGGCCCGACTACTGGGTCCGGCAGGCGCGCGAGGCGGTCCGCTTCGCCGACGCCGTCGGCGGGCTCGCCCGGCTGGGCGTCACCGCGTTCGCCGAGGTCGGCCCGTCCGCCGCGCTCAGCGTGCCGGCGGAGGAGTGCGCCCCGGACGCGGTGGTCGCGCCGTTCGCGCGCGCCGACGCGGCCGAGCCGACCGCGTACCTCGACGCCCTGGCCACCCTGCACGTCCACGGCTCGGGCGTCGACTGGGAGGCGGTGTACGCGGGCACCGGCGCGCGGCGCCGCGACCTGCCCACCTACCCGTTCCAGCGGCAGCGCTACTGGCTCGCGGCCTCCCCGCCCACCGCGCCGGAACCCGCCGCCGACCGCGTGCTGTCCACCACCGCCCAGCCCTGGCTGGCCGACCACCGCGTCGGGGACGAGGTGGTGGTGCCCGCGTCGGCGTTCGCCGACCTGGTGTTCCAGTCCGCCGGCGGCCCGTGCCGGCTCGACGAACTGGTCGTGCCGGCACCCCTGGTGCTCCGGGGCGAGACCGGGGTCCGGGTCGTCGTGGCCGACGCGGACTCGGAAGGGCGCCGCGAGGTCTCGGTCTGGGCCCGACCGGAGGGCGGGAGCTGGGCCCGGCACGCCACCGCCGTGCTCGCCCCCACTGTGCTCGCCCCTGTGGGGCGACCGGAGGCGGACCCGCCCGGCGCGTGGCCCCCGCCCGGCGCGGCACGGGTGCCGGTCAGCTACGGCAGGCTCGCGGTGCGCGGCCACCGCTACGGGCCCGCGTTCCGCGGCGTGACGGCGCTGTGGCGGCGCGGCGACGAGCTGTTCGCCGAGGTGGCGCTGCCGCGCGGGCAGGCCGCCGGTGCGCACGCCCTGCACCCGTGCCTGCTCGACGCGGCCCTGCACACCGCGCTGCTGGCCGAACCGGCGGACCGGCCGGGCGGACCCGCGGTGCCGTTCGCGTTCACCGGCGTCGAGCTGCACCGGGTCGGTGTGGCGGCGGCACGCGTGCGGCTCACGCCGACCGGGCCCGGCGAGGTCCGGGTGCGGCTCACCGACGCGGCCGGTCGGCCGGTCGCGGTGGTCGGGTCGATGACCACCAGGCCGCTGGAGGCGGCGGACCCGGCCGAGGCCACCGCCCGCCGCGCGCTGCACCGGGTGACCTGGGTGCCCGTTCCGGCGGGCGGGACCGCCCCGGCGCACGAGGTCTTCGACACCGGCCTGGTCGAGGCGGACGGCACCCCGCCGGAACGCGCCCGTTCGCTCCTCGCGGCCACGCTCGCCCGGCTGCGCGAGCGGTCGGCGGACCTCCTGGTCGTGGTCACCCGCAACGCCACCGGGGACGACCCGGACCCGGCCGCCGCCGCGGTGTGGGGCCTGGTGCGCGGCGCCCAGGCCGAGCACCCCGGCTCCCTGGTCCTGGTCGACCTGTGCGGGCGCCCCGAGTCGGCGGCCGCCCTGGGCGCGGCGATCGCGTCGGGCGAACCGCAGGTCGCCGTCCGCGCCGGCACCCCGTTCGCGCCGCGGCTGCGGCCCGCGCCCGAACCGGACGGCGAACCGCCCTCGTTCGACGGCACCGTCCTGGTCACCGGTGGCACGGGCGCGCTCGGCGAGGTGCTGGCGCGGCACCTGGTGGTCGAGCACGGCGTGCGGCACCTGGTGCTGGCCGGCCGGCGCGGCGAGGTGCCGGAGTGGGCGGACGACCTGCCCGCCCGGGTGACCGCCGCGAAGTGCGACGTCGGCGACCGCGCTGCGGTGGACGACCTGGTCGCCTCGTGCGACCCGCCGCTGACCGCGGTGTTCCACCTGGCCGGCGTGGTCGACGACGGCCTGCTGCCGGCCATGACGCCCGAGCGCCTCGCGACCGTGCTGGCGCCGAAGGCCGACGCCGCGTGGCACCTGCACGAGGCCACCGCGGGCCTGGGGCTGTCGGCGTTCGTGCTGTACTCGTCGGCCGTCGGCGTGCTGGGGCGGCCGGGGCAGTCGAACTACGCGGCCGCGAACGCGTTCCTCGACGCGCTGGCCCGGCACCGGGTGGCGCGCGGCCTGCCCGCCCAGTCGCTGGCCTGGGGGTTGTGGGAGACCGACCGGGGCATGGCCGCGTCGGCGCCCGCCGGGGACGGGGTGCTGCCGATCGGGGCGCCGGTGGGCGTGGCCGCGCTCGACCGCGCGCTGCGCACCCGCGAACCGCACCTGGTGCCGGTCCTGCTCGACCCGGCGGCGGGGCCGGGGACCGAGCCGTCGACTGCCGTCGCACCCGCTGCGCTGCCCGGGTTGATCCGCGCCGAGCTGGCGGCGGTGCTCGGGTTCGCCGACGCGGGGGCGATGCCGGTGGACAAGGGGTTCGCGGAACTGGGCATGGACTCGCTGGGCGCGTTGCAGCTGCGCAACCGGATCGGGGCGGCCACCGGCCTGCGGCTCGGGCCGACGGTCGTGCTCGACCACCCGACGCTGCCGGAGCTGACCGCGCACGTCCGCGAGGCGATGGCCGCCGCGGCGGGTGACACTGCTTCAGCCGACACCGCACCGGACAGCATTGCTCCAGCCGACACCGCCGGCGCCCACACCGCCCCGGCTCACACCGCTGGGGCTCACACCGCCGGGGCCCGCACCGCACCCGCCCCCAAGACCACCCGCCCCCTCCGCTTCGCCGAGCTGTACCACCGCGTGGTGCGGGACCAGGGCGCGCGCGAGGCCATGGCACTGCGGTTCCTGGCGTCGTACGCGCTGCCGTCCTACCCGACCACCGACCGCGCCCGGCACGCCCTGCCCCCGACCCGACTGGCCACGGGCCCGGCCGAGGCGGTCCTGGTGTACGTGCCCGGCTACCTCGCGCTGGGCGACCCGACCCCGACCGGCCTGGCCGGGTGCCTCGCCGGCGAGCACGACCTGTTCGCGCTCAACCACCCCGGTTTCCGGGACGGGCACCCCATCCCCGACGACGTGGGCACCCTGGTCGACACGCACGCCGACACGGTCCGCGAGCTGGCCGCGGGCCGGCCGTTCGTGCTGGTCGGGCACTGCGTGGGCGGCGCGGTGGCGCACGCCCTGGGCGCCCGCCTCGCCGCCGGCGGCCACGCCCCGGCCGGCGTGGTCCTGCTGGAAACCCACCACGGCCCCGACACCAGGGAGGACGCCCGCGCGCTCGCCCTGGTGGCCGCCGACGCCCACCGCCCGGCCGAGCTGTACGAGGACTACGTCGAGGACTCCGCCGTGCTGGCGGGCGGCGGCTACGCGCGGATCTTCGACCGGTGGCACCCCGAACCGTCCCCGGTGCCGACCGCGCTGCTGCGCGGCCGCCCCACGCCGGGGATGCTGGCGATCGACCCGGACCGCGACTGGCGACCGCGCTGGCCGCTGCCGCACGAGGCCGTCGACGTGCCGGGCGATCACGACTCGGTCATCGCCGAGGACGCCGCGACGACGGCCGCGACGATTTCCGGTTGGATCGAACGTCTGTTCCAGTGAGCGTCGCGGAACCCCTCCGCGGCGCGGCCCGGAACCAGACGACGGAGGACGCCATGACCACCACGCCGGACACCCCGACCACCGCCCTGCCCGGCCGCCCGCCAGTGGTCGACCCGGCCACCTGGCAGGCCGCCCGGGACGAGCTGCTGATCCGCGAGAAGGCGTACACCCGCGAGGGCGACGCCCTCGCCGCGGCCCGCCGCCGGCTGCCGATGGTCGAGTTCGACGGGACGGTCGAGGTCGTCGGCCCCGACGGCCCGGTCCCGTTCCTGGACCTGTTCGAGGGCCGCGACGAGCTCGTGGTCTACAAGCACATGTGGCACGACGGCGCGCCGCACCAGGGCCAGTGCGAGGGCTGCACCACCGCGGCCTGGCACCTGAGGGACGCCGTCTACCTCAACGCCCGCGGCGTGTCGTTCGCCATCCTGACCACGGGCCGGTGGGAGGAGGTGGCCCCCTTCGTCGAGTTCATGGGCTACACCCAGCCGTGGTACTCGGTGCGCGGCGTGGAGGGCCCGGCGGGCGGCGACATGGGCTTCCTCACCTGCTACCTGCGCGACGGCGACCGCACGTTCCTCACCTACTCCACGACCGGCCGCGGCGTCGAGCGGGTCAACGCGTCCATGGGCCTGCTCGACATGACGCCCTACGGCCGCGGCGAGGCGTGGGAGGACAACCCCGAGGGCTGGCCGGCGGGCGACAACGCGTGCTGGACCTGGCGCTCGGACGCGGAGGGGAACTTCACCTGGGGCGAGACCAGCCGCCCGGTGCCGCAGTGGACCCGTCCCGGCGCGACCCCCGTGGACACCCTGGGCCGCCGGGGCCACTGCCACTGACGGCCGCCTCAGCCCGCTTCCGCCAGCAGCGCCTCGACCTCCGCCCGCATGGCCGGGTCGTTGTCGGTCGCGGCCAGCCACGCCCGCGCGTGCCCGGTCACCGCACCCAGGTGCCGGCCGGGCACGCGCAGCAGCGGCAGCAGGACGAACCACGCCTTGGGGTAGGTGCCGTGCAGCTCCAGCCACCGCAGCCCGTGCGCCACCGCGACCGGGGCCAGCGGGCCGAGGTCGGGGCGTTCGAGCAGGCGGCCGACCACGAACCGGCCCTTGGGGGTCGAGCCGTGCTCGGCGGCCCACTCGCACGCGCAGGCCACGGCCCCCGCCGTCCACGCCCCGGCCTCCGGGCGGGTCAGCAGCTTGCTCAGCACCACGTACGCGGTGGCGTGTCCGGGGTTCGCCCGCACCCACGCCAGCGCCCGCGCGGCCACGGCCCCGGCGTGCGCGCCGAGGTCGTCGCGGTCGACCACCAGGCTGAGCACCTGCGCCGCGCCGGTCGCGGTGTCGTGGGTGTCCAGCCAGCGCACGACGGCCGCGTACGCGCCCTCGTCGAGGCCCGGCACCTTCAGCACGGCCTTGAGCAGGGGCAGGTGGGGTTCGCGGAGGGCGTCCTCCTCCTCGGCGAGCCGCGCCACCGCGAGGTCGACCGCGGCGGCGCGCCGGTCGCCGAGGTCGGGGTGGGCCAGCAGGGACCGCAGGATCGCCGACCGGCCCGGCAGCCGGTGCCCGGCCAGCCAGGCCAGGGCGGTGTCGACGACCGCGCCGGTGGTGCGCGGCAGGACCGCGTCGAGCAGGGGGCCCGCCTCGGGGGTCGTGCCGTGGTGGGTGAGCCACTCCAGCGCCCGCGCCACGAGCCGGTCGGCGTGCTCGCCCGGGTCCGCGCAGAGCAGCAGGTGCCGCAGCAGCACCTCGGCGGCCGGGACGTGCGCGTGGTCGTCGAGCCAGGCCAGCGCCGCGTCCAGGTCGCTCCCGGTGACGCCCAGCGCCGTCCTCAGCCCGGCCGCGGCGGGCTGGTCGCCCTGGACGACGAGCCGGCGCAGCGCGTGCGCGGTGACGGTGTCGGTGTGCCCGCCGAGGTCGGGGCGTCCCAGCAGGGCCGCGGCGACGGCGTTGGTCCAGGTGCTCTTGCGGTTGTCGACCAGCCAGGCGACGCCGTGGTCGAGCAGCGCGCCCGAACCCGGCCGGGGCAGCAGCGCGGCCAGCAGCGGGCCCGCGGTGTGCGACTCGTGGTGGACGTCGAGCCAGGTCCGCGCGGCCTCGGGCAGCACGACCGGCTCGGCCCGCTCGACCAGCCGCAGCAGGACGTTCCCGGCCACCGGCTCCGCGGCGTGCCGCGGCAGCCAGGCCAGCGCCACGGTCGGCGCGGTCTCGGCGTGCTCGCCCAGGGGACGCCCGTCGAGCACGGCGCCCAGCAGGAAACCGCCCGCGAACCGGTCGGGGTTGTCCAGCACCCACAGCAGCGCCAGCCGCACCACCTCGTCGGCCTGCGCCGGGTCGAGCGCGCGTTCGGTGAGCAGCGGTTCCAGCAGGTACTGGGCGGTGGGCGGGGTGCCGTGCCGCCGCAGCCAGGCCAGCGCGCCCGGCACGGCGCGGTCGGTGCGGCGCAGCAGCGCGCTGAGCACCATCGCCGTCTCCGGGCCTCGGTGGTCGGTCAGCCAGTCCAGGGCCAGGTCGATGACCTCCCGGGCCGCGCGGCCGAGGTCGTGCCGCTTGTCCAGCAGCGCGCAGAGCACGTACCGGGCGTCGTCGCGGGCGCGGTGCGCCACCACCCAACGCCGGGCGTGCTCCACCGCGACCGTCGTGCCCAGGCCCGGCCCCACCCGGCCCAGCAGGCCGGTCAGCACGTACTGGGCGTCCACCCGCCGCCAGTGCCTGCGCACCCAGTCCAGCGCGGTCGCGACCACCGCGTCGGCGTGCGGGCCCGGGTCGACCTTGGTCAGCAGGACGGTCAGCACGAACCGGGCGCCCACCCGGCCGCCGTGCTCGACCAGCCAGCCCACCGCGCCGTCGGTCAGGTCGGCGACCCGGTCGGCGGGCGCGAGGTGCAGGGCTTTGAAGTACACGTGCCGCGCCTGCGGCATCCGGCCGTACCGGTCCAGCCACGGCCCGACCAGCTCCGCCCAGCGCTCCAGCGCGGGCCGGGCCCACGGCGCGCCGTCGAGCAGCGTGCCCAGCGCGAACCCGCCCGCCTCGGCATCGGCCAGCAGCGCCCGCCCGACCGGTTCGGCGTGGTCGCGCAGCCAGTCGGCGCAGAACGCGGCCAGCTCGTCCGCCCGGTCCCCGGCCGCCAGGTCCCGCACCAGCCTGGCCAGGTTCAGCGCGTACCGGCCGGCGGTGCGCGCGTCGGTCGCGGCGGGCGCGAGGAGCGCGTCGGCCACGGTGCGCCGGACCCGGTCGCCGTCGTCGGTGAGCAGGACCTGTTCGAGCAGTTCGTCGACGACGACGTCGTGCACCACCGCCAGGTTCGGCTCGTCGTCCTCCAGCCAGCCCATGCGCAGCAGCGCGTCCACGTACCGGCGGGCGTCCCCCGGGGCGCCCGGCACCCCCGCGGCGATCCGCTCCAGCGCCTCGCGCGGCTGCGGGCACGCCGCCACCACCGCCGCGGCGACCTGCACGTCCACGTCCGGCTCCACCCGGTCGGACCACCGCTTGCGGCGCGGCACGACCAGGCCGTCCTCGCGCAGCCTGCCCGGCAACCACCCGGCCAGGCCGGCGCGGCTCGGCGCCACCAGCGGTTTCCCGGCGCGGGCCAGCTCCTCGACCTCGCGGGCGACCAGCATCGCGATCACCGGCCGGCCACCGCAGATCCGCTCGACCCGGTCGCGGGGGTAGACCGCCAGCGCGGTGCGCGCCTCCAGGTCCAGCAGCGCCGCGCACACCGCGCCCAGGTGCGCCGGGTCGGTGCGCAGCGGCACCACGTCGAACTCGGCGTGCACCGGGTCGGCGGCGTCGAGCAGCATCCACCCCGGCCGCGCGGTGGCCAGCACCGCCACCTCGACGCCCCGCGCCCGCGCTGTCGGCACCAGCCACGTGCGCAGGTCGGAGTAGTCCAGGCCGCGGCAGTCGCTGAGGTAGTCGATCAGCACCAGCGCGGGCGAGGTGCCGTCCAGCACCGCGTCCGCGACCTGCTCGACCGAGTACTCCCCGGCGAGCAGGTGCAGCACCCGCCACCCCTGCGCCTCGGCCAGCGCGGCGACCTCCAGGCAGGTGCGGGTCTTGCCCGCCCCGGCCGGCCCGACCAGCACCACGCCCCGGTCGTCGAACCGACCGCGCAGCGCCGCGAACAGCCGGGCCGGGTCGGCCGGGTGGTCGCCGGGCGGCACGAACGCCAGCCGGTCCGCGGTGAGGTTGGTGTTGCGGCGCGACAGGCCCGCCAGCCGCTCCCGGTGGGTCAGGATGCCGCGGGACCGCCGGGGCGCCGCCCCGAGGTGGACGTCGCCGTGGATGTCGCGGGCGAGCAGCACGTCCCGCGCGTCGCCGGAGAAGGTGTTGACCGTCGAGCCGTCGTGCGCGCCACTCGTCACGGGTGGGAATCGGCCGGCGGCGACCGCTCGTTACCCCGCCTCGGCCAGTCGGCGGGCGGCCGGGCCGACCACCCGCTCGACCCAGCCGGGCACGTCGCCGTCCGGCGCGCCGACGATCACCGTGTCGACGCCCACCTGCGCGTAGGCGCCCACCTCCGCGGTGAAGGCGTCGATGTCGCCCTCCCCGGGCGTGGCGCCGAGGTGGACCACGGTCCTGCGGATCTCGTCGGGGTCGCGGCCCAGGTCCTCGCAGTGGCGGCGCAGCACGTCGAACTTGCGCGCGGCCTCCGCGGGCGTGGGGACCAGCACGTTGCAGGCGTCGGCGTAGCGGGCGACCAGGCGCAGGGTCTTGCGCTCGCCGTTGCCGCCGACCATGACCTCCGGGTGCGGCGCGCTCACCGGCGCCGGCACGCACAGCGTCTCGGCCAACCGGTAGTGCTCGCCCTCGAACGGGCCGTTGTCCCGCGGGTCCCACATCTGGAGGCAGACGCGGAGCGCCTCCTCCAGGCGCTCGAAGCGCTCGGCCACCGGCGGGAACGGCACGCCCAGGCCCGCGTGCTCCCGCTCGTACCAGGCGGCGCCGATGCCCAGGGTGGCCCGGCCGCCCGAGAGCACGTCCAGGGTGGTGACGACCTTGGCCAGCAGCCCGGGGTGGCGGTAGGTGACGCCGGTGACCAGCGCGCCCAGCCGGACGGTGGAGGTGTGCGCGGCGAGGAAGCCCAGCGCCGTGTAGCACTCCAGCATCGGGTCCTCGGCGCGGTCGTTGCCCTCCATCTGGAAGTAGTGGTCCATCACCGACAGCCAGCCGAGCCCGGCCTCCTCGGCCGCCGCGCCGGTGGCGGCCAGCTCGGCGGCCAGCCGGGCCGGGCCCTGGTTGAACCGGTTGATGTGCACGCCCAGCCGCACGGCTCGCTCCGTTCTCCACCCGATCGACGACGGGGCAACGCTAGTGCCTGGAGCGCGGTCCAGGTCAAGCGGACACATCAGTCCGAAGTGGACGGTGAGTGTCGCGCGGCGCGGGGTTCGGACCGGCGCGGCGCGGCCCTCAGCGCGCGGCCTGCGCCGACCAGGCGGGGGAGCGGTCCGCGAGCACCTCCCGGGGTGCGCGGTGCGCCACCAGGACGGGGCAGCGGGCGTGGTGCAGCGCCGCCCGCGTCGTCGGCCCCCGGTCGGCCAGCACCAGCAGGTCGGTGTCGGCGTAGTGGGCGATCGCCTCCTGCGGGTGCATGCGCGCCAGCACCGAGCTGTGCCGGACCCCGCGCAACACCTCGTCGGCCCGCGCCACCGGCACCTCGGGGTCGTCCGCGCGCACCGGCAGCGGCGGCGCCGCGTGCAGCACCCGCAGCGCGGCGCCCAGCAGGCCGGTCACCTCGACCGCCCGCGCCAGCACCAGCTCGTCGCGCGCGTCGCCGGTGACCACGGCGGTCACCCGCCGGTGCGCGCCGCGCAGCGCCTCCTGCGTGCCGCGCACCACCACGACGTCGCACGCGGCGTGCTCGACCAGCGGCAGGACCAGGCGGCTGAGGTTGAACGTCGTGCCGCACGCGCCGCGGTGCGCGATCACCACCAGGTCGGCGCGGGCGCTGACCAGCAGCAGGTCGTGCCCCTGGTCGGCGGTCGGCGGGTGCACCTCCAGCGGCGCGCCCACCCGTGCCGCGTGCTCGGTCGCCCAGCGGAGCGCGGCACGCCCCCACGGTGAGTCGTCGCCCACCGCGACGACGGGGCCCGGAACGGTCTTCGGCTGCTCTCCCATGCACCCACCCTCGTCCGCGCCGGCCCCGCCCGACAGGGGCCGGCGCGCGTGCCGGGCAGGGACCAAAGTCCCTACGGCGCGCACGGCTCCAGCAGCAGGTCGGCCACCGCCCGCCGGGGCGTGGGCGGGACGTGGGTGCCGTAGCCGATGCGCAGCACGGTCTGCGGCACCAGCAGCCCGCCCAGCGACCGGCGCAGCTCCTCGCGCACCGACCGCACCTCCACCGCCTGCGACAGGAACGACGCCGACAGGCCCAGCGCGGTCGCCGCCAGCAGCACCCGCTGCAACGCCTGCCCCGCCTGCACCTCCGCCTCCGGGCCCTCGTAGAACGAGCACAGCACCACCACCAGCGGGTCCGACTCGTAGTCCCGGCCGGGCGTCCGGGCCGCGGCCTGGAAGTCGCGCAGGGCCCACTCGTCCTGCGGTGCCGGGCGCACGCCCGCCGACGCGGGCGGCACGCCGTCGTCCACCCGGGCGCCGGTCCACGCGGACAGCTCCGCGCGCACCCCGGGCACCTCGGCCTGGAGCCGGTGCGCCTTGGCCACGAAGCCCTGCAGCCGGGCCCGCTCGGCGCGGTCGTCGACCACGTGCAGCCAGCACCGCTCCCGCTCGGCCGCCCGCACCAGCGCCCGGCGGTGCGCCGCGGGCACCGGCACGTCGTGGAACGGCCTGCGGTTGGTCCGCCGCGCCGGCACCGCCCGGACCAGCTCCGCGGTCTCCTCGTCGAGCCCGCGCAGGCCACCGCGGCGCACCACGGCCAGCGCGCCCGGCGCGTCGTGCCCCGGCAGCACCGTGACCAGCGGCTTGATCCCGTGCCGACGCAGCCCCAGGCGCAGGTTGAACAGCGCCGCGCCGCACGACAGCCGCAGCTCGCGGTCCTCGGGGTCGGTGGCGGGCAGCCGCCGCGCCGGGTCCGGGTGCAGCTCAACGCGGTCCGGCGCCAACCGGAACCGCCACGGCTGCGTGTTGTGCACCGACGGCGCGAGCGCCGCCGTCCCCAGCGCGTCCACCACCTGGTCCCCGGCCAACCCGAGGGCACCGCCCACCCCGTCCATCCCGCACCCCAACCCCGAGTTCACCTGTTCGAACCAACACGTCCACTGTCGGGACCGGGAGGACGTGCGCACACGGCCGAAGGTCCCGTCCACACCGGGACACCGGCCTTGGCGGCCGCTCCGCTCGGGTGGAAGGCTGATCGCCATGGGTATCCCCGACGGCGGAGCGCCACCCCGGCTCCTGGGCGGCCTGCGCCTGGACGAACTGCTCGACGAGGTGCGGGAGCGGTTGACCGAGATCGCCTCGACCCGGGACAAGATGCAGCGCCTGCTGGACGCGGTGCTGGCGGTGGGTGCCGGGCTGGAGCTGGACTCGACGTTGCAGCGGATCGTGCAGGCGGCGGTGGAGCTGGTCGGTGCCCGTTACGGCGCGCTGGGCGTGCTGGGGACGCGGGACGACCTGTCGGAGTTCGTCTACGTGGGGATCGACCCGGAGACGCGGTCGCACATGGGGCACCTGCCGCAGGGCAAGGGCCTGCTGGGGCTGCTGATCAAGGACCCGCGGGCGATCCGGCTGCACGACCTGTCGACGCACGCGGCGTCGGTGGGCTTCCCGCCCAACCACCCGCCGATGCACAGCTTCCTGGGCGTGCCGGTGCGGGTGCGCGACGAGGTGTTCGGCAACCTCTACATGACCGAGAAGACCGACGGCGGTGATTTCACCGCGGACGACGAGGTGGTGCTGACCGCGTTGGCGGCGGCGGCGGGCGTGGCGGTGGAGAACGCGCGGTTGTTCGAGCGGTCGCGGATGCGGGAGCGGTGGCTGGAGGCCACGGCGGAGGTCAACACCGAGTTGCTGGGCGGTGCCTCGGCCGAGGACGCGTTGCGGCTGATCGCGCAGCGCACCAGGGAGTTGTCCCTGGCCACGATGTCGTTGATCGTGCTGGTCGAGGACGGCTCGCCGCGGCGGCTGCGGCTGGCCGCGGGCGCGGGTTCCCACGTCGAGGGGCTGGTCGGCGGGACGCTCGCGGGCACCGGCTCGTTCGCCGACGAGGTGCTGGAGTCGGCCACGCCGATGCTCATCGAGGACCTGGACGGGCGGCTGGGCGACACCAGCGTCGACGTCGGGCCGGGCGTGGCGGTGCCGCTGCGCGCCGGGTCGGCGGTGACCGGCGTGCTGCTGGTGGCCCGGGACAAGGGCAGCGCCCAGTTCGGTGCCGACCAGGTGCCGCTGCTGGCGTCGTTCGCGGATCAGGCGGCGGTGGCGCTGGAGTTCGCCGAGAACCAGCGGGCGCGGCGGCTGGTCGACGTGCTGGAGGACCGCGACCGGATCGCCCGCGACCTGCACGATCACGTCATCCAGCGGTTGTTCGCCACCGGGATGAGCCTGCAGGGCGCGGTCGGGTCGATCCGCGAGCCGCGGGCGCGTGAACGGGTGCAGAAGGCGGTGGTGAGCCTCGACGAGACGGTGCTGGAGATCCGCACGTCCATCTTCGACCTCCAGGCGGGCGACGACGCCCCCGGTCTGCGGCGGCGGCTGCTCGACCTGGTGTCGGAGCTGACCGAGGACGTGCCGGTGACCCCGGTGGTGCGGATGTCGGGGACGGTGGACAACTCGGTGCCCGAGTTCGTGGCCGAGCAGGCCGAGGCGGTGGTGCGCGAGGCGGTGAGCAACGCGGTGCGGCACGCCGCGGCGTCCGAGCTGGTGGTCACGGTGGAGGCGGGTGAGGCGCTGGTGATCACGGTGGCGGACAACGGGGTCGGGATGCCCGCGCAGGTGGCCCGCAGCGGGCTGCGCAACCTCGAACAGCGGGCCCTGGACCTGGGCGGCACGTGCACGGTGACCGGCGGGCCGACCGGGGGGACGCGGCTGACCTGGCGGGTGCCGCTGTAGTCACTCCCGGGCCGTGGTCACTCCTGGTTCGACGAGGTGGGTTTGCGCAGCCGGGTGGCGAGCACGGCGGCCTGGGTGCGGCGTTCGAGGCCGAGCTTGGCCAGCAGGTGGGAGACGTAGTTCTTGACGGTCTTCTCGGCCAGGAACATCTTCTCCGCGATCTGCCGGTTGGTCAGCCCTTCGCCGATGTGGTCGAACACCGCGCGCTCCTGCTCGGTCAGCGTGCGCACCGGGTCGCCCTGTTCGCGTTCGCGGCGGATGCGGTCCAGCAGGGCGGTGGTGGAGCGGGCGTCGAGCAGCGAGCCGCCGGCGGCGACGGTGCGCACGGCGTTCTGCAGGTCGTGACCCAGGATGCGCTTGAGCACGAACCCCGAGGCGCCGGCCATGATGGCGTCGAACAGGGCCTCGTCGTCGGTGAAGGAGGTCAGCATCAGGCACTTCAGCTCCGGCAGGCGGGAGCGCAGCTCGCGGCACAGCTCGATGCCGTTGCCGTCGGGCAGCCGCACGTCGAGCACGGCCACGTCCGCGCCGCTGACCGGCACCCGGGCCAGCGCCTCGGCCACCGAACCGGCCTCGCCCACGACCTCCAGGCCCTCGTCGCCGTTGAGCAGCTCCCTGACCCCCACCCGGACCACCTCGTGGTCGTCCACCAGGAACACCCGCGCCACGAACCCCACCCTTCTCGTCGTCCAGCCCCAGGTTGGCCGGGGTTACCCACTCCGCACAGGGTCCAAAGACCCTGCTACGACGCGCTCAAGGTCCTCCGCCGGTCGAGCCCGCCCCGATCCGGCACGCGCCTCGCCGGGCCCGGCCGCCTGCGCAGCGCGACCACCGCGACCAGCGTCGCGGCGCCGAACAGCACGACCGCCGTCAGCACGATGAACAACACGCCGTTCAGACCGGGGCCGTAGTACCAGTGCATCATCGCCGTTCCTCCCGTCACCCGCCATTAGGCCACTCGGAGCAACCCCGCCGATGCGGTCATAGGTCCCGAATCCGCCGCCCTTGGTCCCGGGTCCCCGGTGACCAAGGACCGCGGTCGCGGCCCGCGCCGCCGCCTAACTTCGGTGGTGTGAGCGGTCGGGCCCCGGTGGCGGCCACCGCGGCCCGCGGGAGAGGAGAACGGATGACGGGCGGCTTCACGTGCTCCGGCGGGTGGCCCCGCGACCCGTACCGGCGCGGTCGGGTGCACCTGACGGGCGCGCGGACGAACGCGGTCGAGGTGTCCTACCGGCGGGGAGTGCTGGAAGTCAGAATCCCGTTCCACGAACGAGTGACCCGCAGTAACTCGGTCGAGCGATCGGCAGAGTGACCGCCGACCGGCGGGACCGGGCCGGACGGGGTAACCCCTTGCCCGTCCGGCCCGGTCCCGCCTGTCGTACCCGACCACTACGGTGCGCGCATGACTGTGTCGTGGGCCGACGGGCCCGTCGTCGCGCTGGACCTGGAGACCACGAGCACCGACCCGCGCCGGGACCGGCTGGTCACCGCCTCCGTGGTGACCATCACCCCGGGACCGCCCGGGACGCGCCCTGAGGTCGCCACCCGCACCTGGCTGGCCGACCCGGGGGTCGAGATCCCCGCGGACGCCACGGCCATCCACGGCATCAGCACCGAGCGGGCGCGCCGCGACGGCCGCCCCGCCGCGGAGGTCGTCGCCGAGGTCGCCGCCGAGCTGTCCCGGGTGTGGACGCCCACGACCCCGCTGTGCGCCTTCAACGCCGCGTTCGACCTCACCATGCTCGACGCCGAACTCCGGCGCCACCACGGCCGGGGCCTGCCGCTGGGCGGCCCGGTGGTCGACCCGTGGTGCGTGGACCGGCACGTGGACCCGCACCGGAGGGCCAAGCGCACCCTGGGCGCCGTGTGCGAGCACTACCGGGTGCGCCTGGACGACGCCCACACCAGCACCGGGGACGCGCTCGCCGCGGCCCGCCTGGCGTGGCGGCTGGCCAAGGTCTACCCGGACGAGGTGGGGCTGGTGGACCCGTCCGTCCTGCACGACCGCCAGGCCGTCTGGTTCCGCGAGGGCGAACTGGCCTACGCGGACGGCCTGGAACGCCGCGCGACCCGCACCAGCGGCGCGACGGCCGACCGGCTGCGCGCCCGTGCCGGGGAAGTGCGCTCGTGCGCCCGCTCGTGGCCGGTGCTGCCCGATCCGCGCGGGGCCGACGAGGAGCGGCGGGCTCAGTAGGTCAGCGCGACCCCGCACCCGGCTTGCCGCCCGAGCACCGGGCAGACTTCCGCCGCCTTCGCCGACGGGAGGGGCCCCAACCACAGGACGGCGGTGAACTCGGGGCGGACCACGCGCTTGACCGAGGGGCAGGCGTAGGCGAGTTCCGTCGCCTGCACCCGGTAGGGCCCCAGCACCGCGGGCAGTCGCGCCCGCTCGGTGGCCAGGGCGTAGCTCCCGTGGTCGCGGGCGTCGTCCGCGGTCAGCTCCCCGAGCACGATCGCCGCCGTGTCCGCGTCGCACGCCATCACGGTGCGCGGCAGCGGTGCGGGCGCGTCGGGAGAGGCGGTCACGCCGCAGGTGACACCGAGGGCGAGGATGCCCGCGCCCGAGGCCGCGAGCACCCCGCGCTTGAGCGTCAGCGGGACCCGGCCCCACGCCATGAGCCGTTGGAGCAGGTCGCGCAGGTCCGCCAACATCCCCCGCTGCTCCAGGCCCGGCGGTGCCGCGGTGACGTCGTAGCGCCTCACCGCGACGCCCAGCGGGACGTGCCACGTGGTGGTGAACCACCGCTGCCTGGGCACCGTGAGGCTGACCTCGTGCCGGACCTCGCCGCCCGGCGCGACGGTGAAAGCCGTGTTCGGGGCCAACCCGACCGCCTCGGGTGGCAGGAACCCCGGCTGGTCGCGGTGGTCCCAGGACTTGGTGAGGGAGCCCTCCAGCCGGGTGTTCCCCCGGTTCCGGATCACGACCTCGACCCGGTAGGTCCCCGAAGTCCAGATCCCCTTCCCGGGCACCTCTAAGTCGAGCTCCGCACCGGGATCGGCCGGCGCGTCGACGATGACGCCGTTGCTCGACCACGACCGGTCGTCGTCGGGGTTCCTGGCCTCCAGGGTCAGCCTGCGGGGTCCCGCGCCCAGGGGCGTGCCGGTGAACCGCAGGGTCACCTCGACGGTCGTGTGGTCGGAGTCCAGCACGACGTCCGCGGGCCGCAGCCGCCACGCCGCCGCGGGCGTGCCGTCCACGTCCGCGGACAGCGACAGCCGGTGGACGTCG
Organism: Saccharothrix syringae; assembly: GCF_009498035.1. Classification (NCBI taxonomy): domain Bacteria; kingdom Bacillati; phylum Actinomycetota; class Actinomycetes; order Pseudonocardiales; family Pseudonocardiaceae; genus Saccharothrix; species Saccharothrix syringae. The sequence continues at coordinate 5,862,586 of NZ_CP034550.1, read as the reverse complement.
GGCGTCTTCCGCGCGATCTCGACCGGGAGGTGGTACTCCCCGTCGACCGGTTCGAACGGCTCGTGCGCCCCGGCGACGTGGATGCCGATGTCCCGGTCGGGCTTGTGCGCCAGGTTGATGTCGCCGTGGACGGCCCCGGCCATCACGACGTTGCCGTGCGCGGTACCGCCCAGGGAGTTGACCACGGTTCCCGCCGGCGCGGCGCGGGGCAGCCCGGACAGCGCGTCCAGCACCGCGGCCTCGACCTCGGCGGGGGAGGACACCGACGCCGTGACCAGCCCGTCGTCCCGCAACCGCGCCCGGAAGCGCTGTTGCCGCGCCCCGTGCTCGTGGTCCAGGAACAGCTCGGCCGGGCCCCGCGTGTCCTCGGTCAGCAGGAACACCAGGCGAGGCACCCCGAGTTCCCCCGCGACGTCGAATTCCAGCTCCGGGTGCGACAGCTCCGGCCGGTCCGGGACCGGGGAGCCGTACCGGAACCCCACCAGCAGGACGTGGACGTCGGCCCCGCCGACCGCCCGGCGGCACGCGGCTTCGGTCCGGGCGTCGGTGCCGCCGGGGATCTCCACGTCACCGGCGCGCGAGACCGCGGACCCCGCCGCCGCCGCGAACGACCGGTCCGCCGGTAGGCGCCGCAGTTCCGGGGTGTGGCCGATGAGCACCCGACGAGGCGGCCCGCTCCTCATCCCGTTCGGCACAAGTTCATCCGTTCGTGTCGACCTGTCACCACGACGTGCATCGTTGCGCACCCGGTCGGTGTTGCACCGGTGAACGCGGACCGCGGTGACCTCAGCCCGTGAGCCCGGTCTCGGTCACCCCGCGGACCAGGTAGCGCTGGAGCAGCACGAACACCAGCACGATCGGCAGGATCGACACCGCCGCCGCCGCGAACAGCAGGGTGACCTTCGGGTTCTGGGCGGTGAGCAGGCCGGACAGGGCGACCTGGACCGTCCAGGTGTCGCTGTCCTGGGCGATGACCAGTGGCCACAGGAACTGGTTCCAGCTGCCGATGAAGTCGATGACCGCGATGGCGGCGAAGAACCCGGTCGAGTTGGGCACGACCACCCGCCAGAACACGCCCCAGCGGGACAGGCCGTCGAGCCGGCCGGCTTCCTCCAGCGCCGGGGGGAAGTCCAGGAAGTACTGGCGGAACAGGAACGCGTTGAGCGCGCTGAACAGGCCGGGCACCACCAGTCCGCGCAGGTCGGACAGCCAGCCCAGGCTGGAGACGACCACGAAGCTCGGCACGAACGTGACGGCGGTGGGTACCATCAGCGTCGCCACGGTCGCGTACAGCACCACCGGCGCGTGCCGGTACGGGATGCGCGCCAGCCCGTAGCCCGCGAGCGAGCACAGCAGCACCTGGCCGGCGGTCTGGAGCACGGCGACGACCGTCGAGTTGAGCAGGCTGCGCGCGAACGGGACCTCGGTGCCGGTGAACACCTCCGGCAGGGCCGACCACCCGTCGCGCACCAGCATCGCGAACGGCAGCAGGAACAGCGCCGCCCCGACCACGAGCGCCACCCAGCGGGCGACGGCGGCCGGCGGGTTGCGGTGACCGACCGGGCGCATCAGCCGGCCCTCCGGAACACGCGGCCGGACAGCAGGGTGGCCAGGGCGATCACCAGCGCGAGCACGAGCGCGCCCGCGCTGCCGCGCCCGAGGTCCTGCCCGCCCGAGCCGAGGGAGGTGTAGTAGAGGTAGACCAGGGGCGGTCGGGCGAACGGCGGGTAGCCCCGGGAGTCGCCGAGGATGTTGTAGAACTCGTCGAACGCCTGGTAGGCGTTGACCAGGTTCAGGGTGAGCACGGCCACCAGCGCGCCGCGCAGGCCGGGCAGGGTGACGTGCCGGAACGTCTGCCACCCCGGCGAGGCCCCGTCGGTCCACGCCGCCTCGTACAGGTGCGCCGGGATGCGCTGGAGCGCGGCGATGAACAGGACCACGTAGAAGCCGAGTTGGAGCCACAGCCGGGCGGTGACGAGCACGACCCAGTACAGCGGCGGGTCGACCGTGCCGACCCACGCCTGCGGCTGGCCGCCGAACCAGCCCAGCACGGTGTTGGCCACGCCGCTGTCCAACCCGGAGAACAGCGACGACTTCCACACCAGCGAGGCGACCACGTAGGAGCAGGCGAACGGCAGGAAGAACACCGACCGGAAGAACGCCCGCGCCACGCGGACCTGGTTGACCAGCAGGGCGAGCGCCAGCGCCAGGACCACCGTGGTGGGGACGACGAACGCGGCGAAGGCGGTGAACGTGCCGATGCTGTCCAGGAACGCCCGGTCGGTGAGCACGTCCGCGTAGTTGCCGAGGCCGACGAACTCGCTCGGGGTCACCGTGTTGCGCGCGTCGAAGAGGCTGAGGTAGGCGCTCCAGCCGATCGGCACGTAGGTGAAGGCCAGCAGGCCGACCGCGAACGGGCCGACGAACAGCCAGAACGCGAGCGCCGCACGCCGACGACCCGCCCTGTGCCGCGAGCCGGCGGAGCCCATCGGCTTGACCGAGCCCGCCGGCCCGTTCCCGCTCACCAGCCCGGCGGCGTTCACCGGCCCGGCCCTGCCCACCGGCCCGACCGCGTCCCCGAACTCGGCCCCGGCCCCGCTCACCGGTCCAGCCGCGAGATCTCGTCCCGCGCCACGTCCAGCGCCGCGCGCAGCTCACCCGCCGGCTCGGCACCCTCCCGCGCGATCCGGGACACCGCGTCCGACAACGCGGTGTTGGCCCGCGCCGACCACCGGGCCGGGCTGGCGATGCGACCGCTCGCCGTCACGAACCCGACGATCTCCTTGCCCGGCCCGTCCCGCAGCGGCTCGGCCTGCGCCGCCAGGCTCTGCCGGGCGGGCAGGTGCGCGCCGAACGCGGTGGCGAACTCCGTCTGGTACTCGGTCTTCTCGACCCACAACCACTTCACGTACGCCTTGGCCGCCTCGACGTCGGCGCTGCGCGCGTTGACCATCGCGCTGAACGCCCCCACCGGCACCGACTCCGCACCCCCGGCGTCCAGCCGCGGGAACGGCAGCACGCCGACGTCGTCCCCGTGCGCCGCGACGATCTTCGGCAGGTTCCACAGGCCGGTCCACTGCATGGCGACGAGGCCGTCGACGAACGCGCCGGGGTCGGCCCAGTCGGTCGGCGCGCCGAGCAGCAGCCCGCCGCCCTGGTGCAGCTCGCGCAGCTTGCCGAACGCGGTGGCCGCGCGCGGGTCGTCGAAGCCGGGTGCCCTGCCGTCCTCGGACAGGAAGTCCAGGCCCGCCGACCACAGCAGCGGCGCGGTGAGCACGCCGACGCCGCCGTCGTTGCCCGCGAACAGGCCCCGCACGCCGTCGGCGTTGAGCCGCCGGGTGGCGTCCACCAGCTCGTCGACGGTCTTCGGCGGGGTGACGCCCGCCTTGGCGAGCAGGCTGGGCCGGTAGTAGAGGACCTGCGTGTCGATGGCCTGGGGGATGCCGTAGAGCTTCCCGTCGACGGTCTGCGACTCCAGCAGGGCCCCGACGAAGTCGCCCCGCGCGTCACCCGGCAGGTCGTCCAGCGGCACGACCTGCCCCTGCCGCACCCAGTCGACCTTCACCTGGGCCTCGAACACGTCCGGCACCGCGCTGTTCTGGAGCGCGGTGAGGATCTTGGAGTCGTAGTCGCCGGGGTTCCACTGGACCTCGACCTGCGCGTTCGGGTAGGCGGCGGCGTAGCGGCGCACCGCGTCCTGCACGCCGTCCTCGCCGTAGGCGTGGTACCAGTGCCGCAAGGTGCCCTTCGCGGAGCCCTCGCGCCCGGTGTTGGAGCCGCACGCCGTGAGCCCCAGCAACCCGGCGACCACGAGGAACGACCGGCGGTTCAGCTCGGTGCCCATCCCACTACCTCCCCCGACTCGCGCTTCGGTGGGGATTATCAAACCGCAGTGATCACATGTCGAGCTTTCCCACCAGGAGGACGGTTGCTCTTGTCACTGGTGGGACGTGGTACCGCCCGCCTGTAAATCACACTTATAGGTGGTTTCTGCAGGTTCTGGAACCCCTCACGGACGCGCAGGACCCGAACTTGACACCCTGAACGGGTGGTCGAGCAGGGCCTGCCAGGCGAGGTGCCAGGGGAACAGGTGGATGTAGTTGGCGCCGGTGCCGGGGTCGTGCTGCTTGTAGACCTCGTCGCCGACGAGCACGGTGACGCCCCAGTCGGAGAGCTTGCGCATGGCCTCCTGGACGGCGGGGAAGCTGATCTGGGCCCAGTTGGAGAACGGCATCGCGACGACGGGTTGGCGTTTGCCGACGGCTTCGACGAGCAGGCCGAGGGGCAGGGTGTCGGAGATCCCGGCGGCCCACTTGGCCAGTGAGTTGCAGGTGATCGGGGCGACGATCATGGCGTCGGCGGGTGGGAGGACGTCGGGTGCGTCGGGTTCCTTGTACCGGCTGCGCACGGTGTGCCCGGTCTTGGCGGCGAGGGCGTCGGTGTCGATGAAGCGGCGTCCGTCGGGGGAGGCGATGACGCAGACGTCCCAGCCGTCGGCTTGGGCGAGGTCCACGAGCTTGCCGACGTCGCGGGCGGCCGGTGAGCCGGTGACGATGGCGTAGAGGACGGGTTGGCCGTTGTCGTTCATGGTCCCCTGTTCGTCAGCGGTGGATGCCGCACCAGGCGGCGAAGTGGGCGAGGCTGTTGGTGGAGCGTGCGTCGTTGGCGGCCAGGGTCTGCACGGTTTCGTGCACCTGGGGGTGGTAGCGGGTCAGCTGTGGCGCGATCCGGCGGGCGTTGTGCAGCGCCTCCAGGGCGCGGCGGCGGTCGCCGTGCAGCAGCCAGCCACGGGAGAGGTCGATCCAGTAGTGCCCGCTGCGGCTGGGTGCCGTGGTCGCGGGTAGCTGCACGGACGCTGCTCTGCTGACCGCGGTGGTGCCGTCGGCGAGTTCGACGGGGACGGCGACGCGGTGGATGTCGACGTTGGGCGCGCTGAACTTGGTGGCGTAGAAGTTGGCCTCTTCCTGGCCGGGTGCGGTCAGCGTGTCGGCTTCGGCCAGGTGTGACTCGGCGAGGTCGGTGTTGCCGGTGCGCGCGGCCAGGATCGCCGCGCGCAGGTGCAGTGCGCCGCGGACGGCCTGGGTGGCGGGCTGTGCGGGGGCGAGATCGGTCAGCGCGGAGGCGCGGTCGATCGCGCGGAGCCCGGCGGGGTAGGAGCCGTCGAACAGCAGGATCAGCGCGTGCTGCCACTCGGCCACGGCGGTGCGCAGCGGGTCGTCGCCGCGTGCGGCCGAGGCGCGGGCGCGCTCGTCGGCCAGGTGCGCCAGGTCGAGGTGACCCAGGCGGTACAGGGAGCCGACGGCGTAGAAGTAGGCCGCCGAGAGCAGTTCGTGGATCGGTGGACGCTCGGCTGTGGGCAGGTCGCGGCTCGCGCGGTGCAGGTGTCGCAGCACGTCCGGCAACGCCCGCACGGCCTCGGCGTGCTTGGTGCGCCGGTCCCACTCCTTGATCTGCGCGACCGCCTCGCGCAGGTCGTCGACGTCGCGGGGCGGGGTGTCGAGTTCGGGGTCGTCGCCTTCGACGAGTGCCTGCCGCAGTGCCGGGACCCCGGCTTGTTCGGAGGCGGGTGAGGCGTTGCGGGCGTGGTAGGGCTGCTCGGTGATGTCGGTGACGTTGACCGACAACGCCCGTGCGATCGCGGCGATGAAGCTGTGGCTGGCCGGGCGCTCACCGCATTCGACTTTGCGCAGCAGCGAGTACGACACGTTGGCGCGCTGGGAGAGGCCGCGCTGCGTGGCACCGTGGATCTTCCGCAACTCGGCGATCCGCACCCCGATGCGGGTCGGTTGCTCGTCGCTCATGTCGCTCCTCCCGCCGACGGTGTCCTCCCCATCCAGCCCGATGCCGCTGAGGGGATCAATCACCCCGCCCCGGTTGTGGCGCTGCTGTGGCAGTTCAGACGGTCGATCGGTGTCAGTGTCAACCCTACGCGACTGATCAACCACGGACCGTGAGAGTGTCATGACTACCGCAGCAGAACCGCTGTTCACCACCTGGATAACCGCTCTGGGCGACTGTCGTGCGCACGCCGTCACCGACGAGGCGGTCGCGAGCTGTCGAGCTATGGGTGATGGCGTCTACCAGGCCGTATGTGGATATCGGCTGCTTCCGCTGCCCATGGTGTGCCCGCTCGGAGCGCCATGCCCTCGTTGTGCGGGCGTACTACGAGCTGTCTCGACGCCGCGTGACGTCGAGCGACACCGCCATCGCAAAACGAACCGGTTGGTGCGCCTGCTGAGGGGGATGCGGTGATCGCCGACGAACTGCTCGCCCTGTCCCGACTGTGTCGGCTTGCTCGTTGGATCGGTGTGCGTGAGTTGGCGGTGTGGCGGGCGCGGGCGGATGGTGAGTCTCCGTTGCGGGAGGAGACGTTCCGAGGGTACCGGGATGCACTGGACTCGCTGGCGCGCATCGATCGTGCGATGGGTCTGCTGTACGAGGTGGCCGATTGCCTGGAGGAACTGCTGGAGCTGCTGATCCTGCGCGGGCGGTCGGTGGATGCGCGCTCGGCGTGGACGCTGCGTGAGCTGGGGGCGGTGATGCTGGAAGCGGGTCGTCCCGAGGCCGCGCTGGATCACCTGTTGCGTGCCGACGCCTGCTACGGGCAGTTGGACAAAGCGATCCGGGACGCACGCCAGCACGCTGTGTGCCTGGTGCTGGCCGGACTGGCGCACCGCGGCTTGGACCAGCACGCCCGGGCGGACAGGAGCTTCAATCGCGCGCTGGCCGCCTTGCTCCCGATCGCCCCCGAGAGCGCGGCGGCCGTGCGCACGCTCGTCGACGTCACACCTGTGCCGGGTGAGCTGCCTGCGGTGAACGGGCTGGTCTTGGTCGAATTCGGGTTACCCGCGTGGCCGTTGCCCGACCTGGTCCCCGCCGAGTCCGCCTGACCACCCGTCGCCGCGCGCGACATTCGAGCACACCGGGAACGCCGATGAACAGCGACAACGCGGTCGAGAAGACCGTCGAGAACCCCTGGGCGCGGTTGACCACCGCCCGCAGCAGGGAATTGGGCGAGGAACTGCGCCGGATCCGCCGCCAAGCCGGGCTGGCCCTGCCGAGGGTCGCCAAGGGGCTGGGTTGGTCGGCGGGGAAGCTGAGCAAGTTGGAACTGGGCAGCCGGGGCACCAGCCTGTGGGAGATCGGCATCCTCATCGGCCGCTACGGCGTGGACAAGGCCGTCCGGGACCGCGTGCTGGCGTTGGCAGACCAGCGGGCGGACACCCACAACTTCCTGCGGCTGCACACCCCCTGCCCGGACGCCCTGACGGTGCTGACCCTCCACGAGGCCAACGCGGCCACCGTCACCGCCTACGAACCCCTCACCGTCCCGGCGTTGGGTCAGACCGAGGACTACGCCCGCGCCCTGACCGCCGACGAAGACCAGGTCGGCGCCCGAATGAAGCGGCAGCGGGTGCTGCACGCGGTCAACGGCCCGCGCGTGCTGCTCTACGTGCACGAGGCCGCGCTGCACATGGGCTTGGACGACCCGGTGGTCATGCGCGACCAGGCATTGCACCTGACGCTGATGTGCGGCTGGCCCGGCGTCACCGTGCGCCTGGTCCCCATGACCGCGGGGACGCGAACCAGGCTGCGGCACCCGGCGACCCTGATGACCTTCCCCGACCCGATCCGACCGGTCGCCTGCGCCGAGACCGACACCGCCACCGTCTTCCACGACGACCCCGAGATCGTGGCCGACTACCACCTCAAGATGTGGCGATTGGGCGTCCTGGCGCTCGGCCCGGACGAGTCGCACGAGCGGCTCGCCCGCTGGGCCGACCGCTACGACCGGGGAAGCCACTGATGTCCACGCACCCGGGAACGAGCCAGGCCACGGCCGCGAGGAACGGGATCACCATGGCTCACACCGTCAAGCTGAGAACCGCCAGGTTCGTCAGGATCACGCAGGCGGCAGGTTTCGGATCGCACTACGCCCTGGCCAGGGCCATGGGCCTCAACCGCTCCACCGTGACCCGGGTCGTCACCGGCTCACTGCAACCCGGCACCGCCTTCATCGCCGGCGCGCTGATCGCCCTCGCCCCGCTGTCCTTCGACGACCTGTTCCAGATCGTGGAGCAGCCCGCGTCGGTGAACAACTGACAGGGACCGCACCAGCGCTTTCCCAATCAGTGGGAGGTGGAATTCGGGCCCGGGGCACCGGGGTTGGCGCTGGTGTGGACATCGGAGTCGTGTTACCAACCGCCCCCGCCGGCGCCAACCTCGTCGACGACGTGGTCGCCCTGGCCCGGGAAGCCGCGGACTCGGGCCTGCGCTCGGCCTGGTTCGCCCAGCTCTTCAACTACGACGCGATCGCGCTGGCCGCGGTGGTCGGGCGGGAGGTGCCGGACCTCGCCGTGGGCACCTCCGTCGTGCCCGTCTACGGCAGGCACCCGCTCACCGTCGCGGCGGCCGCGCAGACCGCGCAGGCCGCCACGCACGGGCGGTTCACCCTGGGACTGGGGCTGGGGGCGAAGGCGTTCGTCGAACCGGTCTACGGGGTGTCGCACGAGCGGCCGGCCCGGCACCTGCGGGAGTTCCTGACCGCCCTGGGCGAGGTGCTGACCACCGGCAACACCGACTTCGCCGGCGAGACGCTGACCGCCCGCACCCCGCTCCCCGCGAGCCTGCCCGGCGCCAGCCCGACCCCGGTGCTGGTCGCGGCCATGGCGCCGCGGGCGCTGCGGGTGGCCGCGGAGCTGGCCGACGGGATCCTGCCGTACCTGGCCGGGCCGCGTGCGCTGGGCGAGCACATCGTGCCCGCCCTGCACCAGGCGGACAGGCGGCACCGCGTGGTGGCGGCCGTCCCGGTGGTGGTGACCGACGACGTGGCGGCCGCCCGCGCCGCGGCCGCGGAGCAGTTCGCGTTCTACAACACGATTCCCTCCTACCAACGGGTGATCGGGCTCAGCGGTGTCGACGAGGCCGCCGACCTGGTCGTGATCGGCGACGAGGACGCGGTGGCCGCGGAACTCCGCCGCTACCTGGACGCGGGGGCCACCGAGCTGGTGGCGACGCAGACCGACCTCCTCGGGGAGCGGGACCGGCTGCGGACCTGGACGCTCCTCGGGGAACTGGCGAAAGAGGTGTCCGAGTGACGAGCACGGTGGGGTTCACCGACGAGTGGCGGAGCTGGAAGGAGGAGCGGGAGCGGAACCTGGCCGACCCGTACGGCTGGCTGGCGCTGGTCTCCCTGGACTGGCTGGAGGACCGGCCCCGCGGCTACGCCGGGCTGCCCGGCCTGTGGTGGCAGGACGAGGAGGCGGCCTACCTCGACCCCCAAGGCGCCGACCTCGTGCACGACGGCGCCCCGGTCACCGGGGTGCGCCGGTTCGAGCTGGTCAACAGCGGTGCGGGCACCCGGGTGACCGCCGGTGACGTGGAGATCGAGGTGGCCCGCCGCGGCGGTTACCTGATCCGGGTGCACGACCCGGAGGCGCCGGTGCTGCGGGAGTTCCGCGGCGTCCCCGCCTACGACCCGAGCCCGGAGTGGGTGCTGACCGGCACGTTCGAGCCCTTCGACGAGCCGCGGCCCACCACCGTCGGCGCCGTGGTCGAGGGGCTCAGCCACGTCTACACCGCGCCCGGCGTGGTGCGGTTCCGGCACGGCGGCGTCGAGCACGCGCTGACCGCGTTCAACGGCACCGGCGGCGGGCTGAGCATCCTGTTCACCGACGCCACCAGCGGGGTGACCACCTACCCGGCGAACCGGTCGCTGGCCGTGCCCGCGCCCGACGCGGACGGCCGCGTGGTGCTCGACTTCAACCGAGCGGTGAACCTGCCGTGCGCCTTCACCGACTACGCCACGTGCCCGCTGCCGCCCGAGGGCAACCGGCTGCCCTTCGCCGTGGAGGCGGGGGAGCGGACGCCGCACGAGAGGTCCTGACGCCCCGATCACGGCTGGTGCGGCGGCCGTTCATCCGGATTCGCGTACCACCGATAGAGGTAGCCGATGGGCCCGGTTCGCATCACCCGAACAGTGCGTAGAAGGCGAACCGGGCGGCCTCTACGGTGTTCGGGTGAGCGACGTGTCGGGGGAACTCGAACGGGCGACCTCCGTGGAACAGGTCAACCAGGTGCTGCGGACCGCCGCCCGCAGGGCCCTGCGCGCACACGGCGCCACGGTCGTGCTCCTCGACGGCGAGCAGTGCTACTACGCGGACGAGGACTCGATGAGCCCCCTGTGGAAGGGCCAGCGCTTCCCGGCCGCCTCCTGCATCAGCGGATGGGCGATGCTGCACCGCGAGACCGTCGTGATCCCGGACATCCTGGTGGACGAGCGCATCCCGCAGGCCGCCTACCGCCCGACGTTCGTGCGCAGCCTGCTGATGGCGCCGATCCTGCACCCCGACGCGATCGGCGCCATCGGCGCGTACTGGGCGGTCGGCCACCTCGCGACGCCCGCCGAGGTCGCCGCGCTGGAAGCGCTCGCGGCGCAGGCGGGTGCCGCCTTCGACCGCTTCCCCGAGGGCATCCCGGCGCGCGGCATCTTCGGCTGACCGGGCGCCCCGGGCTCACAACCCCAGTTCCTCCGCGAAGAACGCCAGGTGCTCGGCCTCCCGCCGGGCCACGTCCGCGGGCGCGGTCTCCGCCAGGTGCCCGCCCGGCCGCACCCGCAGCAGCACCGGGTGCCCGGAGGAACTGCCCTGCCGCAGCCGCGCGGCCATCTTGCGGCCGTGCCACGGCGGGCAGGTCGGGTTCGCCTCGCCGCAGTCCAGCAGCACCGCCGGGTAGGGCGTGCCGTCGTGCACCAGGTGGTAGGGCGAGAAGGTCCGCAGCACCGCCGCGTCCGCCGGGTCCCGCGGGTCGCCCAGGTCGAGGGTCACCACGTCGGCCAGGGTCGCCGCGTCCCGCCGGCAGTTGAGCAGGTCGAGCAGCGGCATCACGGCGACGCAGGCGCGGAACAGCCGCGGTCGCTGCACCACCGCCACCGCGGCGGTCAGCGCGCCGAGCGAGAAGCCGAACACGCCCAGTTGCCCCGGTGTCGTCCACCCCCGCTCGACGAGGTCCGCCGCGACGCGGTAGAGGTCGTCGAAGGTGGTCTGCTTGGTGCGCCGCCGCGCCGCGCGCCACCAGTCCGCGCCGTACTCGCCGCCGCCCCGCAGGTGGGCGTGCACGTAGACGCCGCCCAGCTCCACCCACGCCGCGGGCAGGGCGGAGAGGTACGCGGGCAGCCAGGCGATGTTGAGCGCCCCGTAGGCGCCGATGACCAGCGGCCGCGGGCCGTCGGGCTCGCCCTTGCACACCACCTTGTACGGCACGCCGTCGGCGACGCCGCACCGCACCACCGCGCCCTCGACCGACGCGCGCGGCGCGGTGACCCGCCGCGGTCGTGCGGCGCCGGCGGTGTAGTGGTAGGTGGCGGGCGACCGGGTCAGCGAGGAGAACGAGAACGTGCACCCGCCCGCGGTCGGGGTCACCACGGCGTCGTCGCGCCCCGGTCCCGCCCACACCATGCCCCGGTCCGGCAGCGGCACCTCGCCCAGCGCGGTGCCGTCCGGCGCGATCCGCCGCAGCCGGCTCGCCCCGTCGGCGTGCCCGGCGAGCACCAGCTCGGACCCGAGGCCGGTCACCGAGAACAGCACGCCGTCGCCCTCGGGCACCAGCTCGCGCCACGGCCCGGGGCCGGGCAGCGGGACCGCCACCACCCGGCCGTCGGGCGCGCCCTCGTCGGTGACCGCGACGAACTCGTCGCCCACCACCGCGCCCCGGAAGTGCCCGGTGGCGCCGGGCAGGAACGGCGCCCAGCCCGGACCGGACCGCAGGTCGAGCACGTGGTGCGGTCGTTCCGCGCTGTGCGCGAGGACCCACCGGCCGTCCGGCGAGACCGTCACCCACCGGGTGACCGGGGTGGCCGGCAGCTCCTGCCGCTCGACCACCGGCCCGGGCAGCCGCACCAGGTGGGTGGTCGAGCAGGCGCCCCCGTTGACCACGCAGAACAGCCCGGTGCCGGCGGGCAGCCAGGTCACCCGGTGCACGCCGTCGTCGGGCAGCCCGTCGACCAGGACCTCGCCGGAGTCCACGTCCACCACCCGGAACGACCCGGGCACGCCCCAGGCCAGCAGCCGCCCGTCGGGCGACGGCCGCCAGTGCGGCACCGCGACCCCCTCCCGGTCGGTCAGGTCGACCAGCACCCGGCCCGGGCCGTCGGGGGTCGCGGCGACCTCCAGCACCGGGTTGCGGGCCCCGTCGGGCACCCGCTCGCGGAACCACCGCTCCCCGTACCGCTCCGGCGGCCGGTAGGTCAGCGCGGGCACGGCGAAGCGGGAGGCCGTGGCCAGCGCGCGCGACCAGGCCGGGCTGCCGCGCAGGTGCGCGGCAGCCGCCCGGCTCTCGGTCTGCTGCCACGCCAGCACCTCGACCGTGTCCTCCTCCAACCACCGGAACGCGTCAACCACCGGGACCTCCTGGTGTCCGAACGGAACGCAGCCGCGGGTGCAGCGCGGCGGCGACGCCCACCGCGGCCAGGGGCGCCGCCAGCACCAGCAGCGCGACGCCCACGTCGAGGTGGTCCAGCAGCAGCCCGGCGGCCGGCGGGCCGAGCGGGGTCGCGCACATGCCGAGCAGGGTCACGGCCGCCTGCGTGCGGCCCTGGAGCGCGTCGGGGGTGCGCCCGATGCGGACCGCCGCCAGCACGGCGTCGGCGGACGGGCCGACCAGGCAGCCCGCGGTGAGCGCGGCGGCGAGCACCACCAGGGTCGGCGACAGCGAGGTGGCGGCCAGCAGCGCGGCCGGGACCCAGCACGTGACCAGGACCGCCGCGCGCGGCGAGAGGCGGCGGCTCACCCCGGTGGCGACCAGCGCGCCCACCAGCGAACCCGCCCCGGTCACGGCGTACACCAGGCCGATCGACAGGCTGGAGCCCTGCTGGCGCAGGCCGATCGCCACCAGCAGCAGCGGGACCGCGCTGAACACGGCGTTGTGCACCGCGGTGACGGTCGTGATGCCGCGCAGCACGCCGTCGCGCCACAGGAGCACCAGGCCCGTGGCCAGGCCGCTCGGCCCGGAGCGGGGCGGGGCGGGCAGCGGGGTCCGGATCGCCGCGGCGCAGGCGGCGGCGACGAGCAGCGCGCCCGCGGCGACCCAGAACGGCAGCTCGGGCGAGACCCCGAACAGACCGCCGGCCAGCACCGGGCCGACCAGCGCGGCGGCCGCCAGCCGCGCCGTGTTGGCCGCCAGCGCGGTCGGCAGCCGCGCGGCGGGGACGAGGTGGGGCAGCGCGGCCACGCCGGCGGAGTTGAACGCGCCGGACAGCGCACCGCTCAGCGCGGTCAGCAGCAGCACCAGGGGGATTCCCGCACCGCCGCCGTGGACGGCGAAGGCGAGCAGCCCGGTGCAGGCCGCGCTGCCGCCGGCGCAGCGCACGAGCACCGCGTGGCGGTCGTACCGGTCGGCCACCCGGCCGCCGGGCAGCGCGGTCAGCGCCGCCGCCGCGAGCACGGCGAAGCCCACCAGCCCGGCCGCCGACGCGGACCCGGTGGTGCGCAGCACCAGCAGCGGCAGCGCCACCGCCGCCGAGAGCCCGCCGGTGGCGGCGAGGACCTGGGCGGACCAGAGCAGGCGGAAGTCCCGGTTGTCGAGCAGTCGCATCGGGCACCTGCCTTCCGCCGGCGCCGGCCGGTGGGGGTTGGTGGCCGCCCACCGGCCGGGTGCCGATCGCTCAGCCGAGGCACAGGGTGCTGTGCAGCGCCGTGCTCAGGACGTTGCTCGGGTTGCGGGCCTCCACCTGAGGCGTCTCCAGGGTCTGGAGCTCCAGGACTGCGGTCATGGTCGGTTCACCTCCTCCCGGTCTCGACGAAGGGCAGCAGTTCCCCCGGCCGGTCCTCGAACACGACCCGCAGGGCGAGCAGCACACCCGCCGCGCCCGTGGCCAGGTCCGCGGACAGCCGGAAGAGTTGTTCACCCGGGAAGGCGGGGTGCCCCCGGTAGGACTGCGCGTGCCGGGACAGCGCCCGCAGGTGGGCGCGCACGGCCGGGTCCTCCGGGGGTGGGCCGTCGGCGGTCAGCGCCGCGCAGGCCAGCTGACCGGCGTGCCCGGTGAACAGGCCGGGGAACAGCGCCGACTCGGCGCGGCAGGTGCGCCGGGCCCGCTCGTGCGCGAGCACCAGGTCCTCCTCCCGGCGCACCGCGAGGAACCGCCGCAGCACCAGGTCGATCCCGGCGGTGCCGATGCCGACGTAGGGCAGCAGCCGGTGCGCCGAGGCGACGTTCAGCGTGTCCCGCGGTCCCACCACGCAGTGCGCCAGGTCGGCGCGCAGGGCCGTCGCGGCGAGGTCGAGGAAGGCGTTGTCGGCGTTGTCGCGGTGGCAGCGCAGGAAGAACAGCGCCGCGCCGGACGCGCCGTGCAGCAGGCCGGCGGCGGAGGGCCGGTCGGGCCCGGCGGTGCCCGACTCCAGCCACTCGGCCAGCCGGTCGGCGATCACGGCGGCCCGGTCGCGCAGCCCGCGGTCGCCGGTGACGGCGGCGAAGTGCAGCAGGTTCAGGCCCATCCCGGCCAGGCCGCCGTGCAAGCCCCTGGTCGCGACCCGGCGCCCCACGTCGACGGCCCGGTCCAGTGTGGACAGCGCCTCCTGCCGGTACCCGAGGCGGTCCAGCGCGTAGGCGATGCCGTGCAGGCCGTTGTAGAACCCCGCCCTGGGCACGTCCCAGCGCGGCAGCGCGCGGAGCAGCCAGTCGACGTGCTCCGGGTCGACCGGGGCGCCGGCGGTGTGCAGGGCCAGCAGCACCCCGGCCGCGCCGTGGGCCAGGTCCAGCCCGCCCGTGCGGAACTGCTCGACGTCGCCGGGGAACAGCCGGTCGTCGCGGTCCGGGGTGGCGGTCGCGGTGATCCCGGCCGCGATCGCGTCGCGCAGGCCCGGCCAGTCCGCGGCCTTCGGGTCGGCGGGCAGCGGGCGTTCGGCGGCGGGGGTCGGCTCGTGGCGCAGGCCGCGCCGGACCTCGGCGGTGAAACCCTCCGGGACGCCGAACCGCGCGGTCGTCTCGGCCAGGAACAGCTCGACCTTGCCCGGGTCGCGGGCGCACAGCACCGGTGCCGAGGGCCAGAACAGCCACAGCGCCACGTTGGCCAGCCCGTGCTCGTCGACGGCGGTCCCGGTGCAGCCCGGCGGCGCGGCGAACCCCGCCGCGCCGAGCGGTGGCCGCCTCGCCTCGTCGACCGGCATGGCCAGCTCCAGGTCCACCAGGGCGACCCGGCCGTCGGGGCGGACGATCACGTTGGCGGGCTGGACGTCGCCCACCACCACGCCGTGCTCGTGCAGCACGTGCAGGGCGTCGCCGACCTGCTTGACCAGTTGCACCGCCCACGCGGCGTACCCGGCGACCTCCTCGGGGTCGGGGTCCGGCGCGGCCAGCGGGTAGCGGTCGCCCACGCAGCGCGGCAGCGGGTCGCCCTCGACGTGCTCCTGCACCAGGAAGTGGTGCTCCCAGCAGGTGAACGTGCCGAGCGCACGGGGCACCAGGCCGAGCCCGGCCAGCTTCACCAACGTGTCGTGCTCGCGGTGCAGCCGGGTGACCGCGTCCACGTCGTCCTCGTCCAGGCCGGCGTGCGGCCGGGCCTCCTTGAGCACGACCCGCCGCCCGGTGACCGGCTCGTCGGCCAGGTACACGCCGCCCGCGTTGGAGAAGTGCAGCGGCCGCAGCACGCGGTAGGGGAACTCGCCCGCGTCGCGGCGGGCGATCGCCTCGGCCAGGAACGGCGGGACGGGGGCCCACCCGGGCACCCGGAACACCGGGACGCGGTCGTCGGGCACCGGGCGGCCGGCCGGGTCGGTCAGCGCGGGCACCGGGTCGCCGGCGTCGTCGAGGAAGTACCGGGGGCTGAAGGCGCCGTAGCGCAGGTACACCGGCCCCCGGCGCCACCGCAGGTCGCTCAGGACGTAGGGGCCCGGCTGCCCGGCCAGCGCGGCGTCCAGTTCGGACACGGTGCGTTCGAGCCGGTCGGCCGGCGGGTAGACGACGCAGAACTTGCCGCTGGAGGCGCGGTCGGCGTACTTGGACCCGGCCAGTTGCAGCGCCAGGCGGCTGCGCAGGAACTTGAACGTCAGGCCGTGGCGGAAGCAGTGCCCGGCGACGACGGACAGGACGTGCTCGGCGTTGCCGGGGACGGCCGAGACGTGCACCTTCCACCCCTGCTCGGGCACCGCGGCGTGCTCGGGCGTGAACGAGACCCACAGCCGCTCCCGGAGCCTCCGCCACCCGGGCCGTTCCCGATCGGCCAGGGGGAACCGCGCGGCCGAGTCGTCCCAGCGCTCGGTGGAGTCGTAGAAGTCCGGGTCGGCCAGGCAGTGCTCGAGGTAGACGGTGGCCAGGTCCATCGGCTCTCACGCCCTTCCCTCGGTGGTGGTCCGGGGACGACTGTGCCCCGGCCGGGAAGGGATTCGTAGTCGGGAATTCTGGGGACTTCACGTCCCGTTCTGCTCCAGCAGGTGGTGCACGTAGGCGCGGCGGGCCAGCCGCGCCAGGTGCGTGGGCGTGTCGATGGTGAACTTCTTCCGGATGCGCTGGAGGTAGGTCTCCACGGTGGCCACGCTGACGCCCATCCGGTTGGCGGTCTGGGCGTGCGTGAAACCGGCCGCCACGTACCGCAGCACGTCGGCTTCCCGGGGGGTGAGCGTGGGGGTGCCGGGTTCCGCGCGGCAGTCGGCGATCAGCGCGGCGATGGCGGGTGCCAGGTAGGGCCTGCCGTCGGCCACCCGGTGCACCGCCTCGCACAGCGCCTGCTCGCTGGCGTCGGTGGTGAGGTAGCCGTCCGCGCCCGCGTCGAGCAGGACCATGGTGGCCGACAGCGCCAGCGAGTCCGACACCAGCACCAGGCGGCACCGGCCGGCCAGGTGGTGGATCCGCAGCAGCAGCCGCAGGTTGTCCAGCGAGTGGATGCCGATCACCAGCACGTCGTAGATCGGGGTGTCGTCAACTTCGGGGACATCCGGTAAGCAGCGGGCCGCGCTGATGCCGGGCGCGTTCTGCAGGACGCGGATCAGGCCCTGCCGGACCAGCGGCCGGTCCTCGACCACGGCGACGAACAGGTCATGGTGGACATCGCTGGCACAATCCACGGCTGCCTCCCAGGTCGAGGAACCCTTGCAGGGATCTTTTCGAAATGGTCCGGCCTTCGTTACGCATCGTGTCCGCCGGGCGTGGAATCCACCCGTTCGGCCGCCGCTAAATCGAGAAAATTTCGCGATATCCGAGGGCGACAAGTACGCAGGGTGGGTATTTTCGATCGAACTCCAATGAATTTTCCCGAGCGGGTGACGGCGGGAAATGGGACTGTCGGTGAGCGGTCGGTCGCTTTGGGCGAAACTACTTTTACCCGGGAGTCGGGCGAAATGACCGCCCCGGCGTGCCGGGGCGGGGCCGGCGCGCCCCACCCCGGCACCGTCACAGGGCCAGCCGCGGCCAGGACGCCGTGTCGCGCGAGAGCTGCCGGTCGTGCGTGGCGACCACCACCGCGGCCGGCGTGGACCCGAGCGCGGCGGTCAGCTCGTCGACCAGCGCGGCCGACAGGTGGTTGGTCGGCTCGTCGAGCAGCAGCACGTGCGGGCGGTCGGCCAGCACGAGCGCCAGGTCCAGCCGCCGCCGGGCGCCGACCGACAGCTCGGCCACCGGCCGGTGCGCGTCGTACCGGTCCAGCAGGCCCAGCTCGTCCAGCCCGGGACCCGCGACGCGCCCGCCGTAGACCTCCGCGGCGGTGCGCCCGCCCGGCGGCGGCCCGGACTCCTGCCCCAACCGCCCGACGCGCACCGAAGGGGCGCGCCCGACCGCGCCCGTGCCGGGTTCGAGGGCGCCCGCCAGCACGGCCAGCAGCGTCGACTTGCCCGCGCCGTTGGGCCCGGTGACCACCAGCCGGTCCCCGGAGGCCAGCGCCACGTCGACCGGCCGCGCCAGCCTGCCCGCCACGGTCACCCCGTCGGCCCGCAGCAGGGTCGCGCCGGGGCGCGCGGGCAGCTCCGGCATGGTGAACCGGGCCGGCGGCGGCGGGACCGCCACCACGTGCGCGGCCAGCTCCTCCTGCCGCCGGTGCACCGACCGCACCAGCCCGGGTGCGCGCGTGGCGCGGGTGTGCCTGCCGTGCCCCTTGTCCGGCCGCCAGTTGTCGCGCAGCCGGTTCCGCGCCGCGGACAGGTCGTCGGCCAGCCGCTGCCGCTCGGCGACCTGCTCGGCGTGCAGCGCCTCCCAGCGGGCCCGCTCGGCCCGACGGCCCTCGACGTAGCCGGCGTACCCGCCGCCGTACACCCGCGGCCGCCCGTCGGCGGACGGGTCGAGGTCGACCACCGAGGTGGCCACGTCGGCCAGCAGCGCCCGGTCGTGGCTGACCAGCACGACCACGCCCGGGTGGGCGCGCAGCCGCTCGGTGAGGTGGGCCAGGCCGCCCGCGTCGAGGTGGTTGGTCGGCTCGTCGAGCAGCAGCACGGGGTGCCCGGCGCCGAGCAGGCACGCCAGCCGCACCCGGTGGCGCTGCCCGACCGAGAGGGTGCCCAGCGGGCGGGCCCGGTCGGCGACGGCGCCCAGCGCCGCCAGCGAGACCTCGACCCGCCGGTCGGCGTCCCACGCGTCCAGGGCCTCGGCCTCCGCGAGCGCGGCGGCGTAGGCGTCGTCGGCGTCGGGACGCCCCTCGGCGAGCGCCCGGCCGGCGTCGTCCAACCGGGTCAGGGCGGAGCGCACGGCGGCCAGTTCGAGGTCGACCAGGTCGCCGACGGTGGCCGAGGCGCCGAGCGGGATCTGCTGGTCGGCCACGCCGACCGGGCCGGTGCGGCGCACCTGGCCGCGGTCGGCGGGCAGGTCGCCGGCGAGCACCCGGAGCAGGGTGGTCTTGCCGCGGCCGTTCTCGCCGACCAGGGCGACCCGGTCGCCCGCGGCGGCGACGAGGTCGACCCCGGCGAGCACGGGCCGGCCGCCGAAGGAGAGGTGGACGCCGCGGGCGCTGACGTGCGCCGCGCGCACGGGAGCGGTGGTGGTCATGGGGGGAGTGCCTCCGGTGGGAAGTGATGCGCGGGAAGGACGAAGGCCGGTACCGCGGTGCGGGGTACCGGTGGAGGCGTCGTCCCTCAGAGGAAGAACAGCTGCTGCATCACGGGCGCCAGGGTAGGGCGGGCTCCGGCGCGGCGCACCCGAATTGTGGTCGGGCCGGCCCGCGCCGGGATCGGTCAGGAATCGAGAAGCGCAGGTCACCGTGCCGCGCCTAGCGTTTCCCCCATGACCTCCACCGAAGCCACGACCTCGATCGACACCGTCACCCTCGGGGCGACCGACCCCGCGGCCGCCGAGCGCTTCTACGCCGACGCCTTCGGCCTGGGCCCCCTCCTGCGGGTGCGGGCGTCGCAGGAACCGACCACCGGCTTCCGCGGCTACACCCTGTCGCTCACCACGTCCCAGCCGGCCGACGTCGACGTCCTGGTCGACGCCGCCCTCGCCGCCGGGGCCACCTCGCTCAAGCCCGCCGCCAGGTCGCTCTGGGGTTACGGCGGCGCCGTGCAGGCCCCGGACGGGGCGATCTGGACGATCGCGAGCTCGAAGAAGAAGGACACCGGCCCCGCCACCGGGCGGGTCGACGACGTCGTGCTCCTGCTGGGCGTCGCCGACGTGGTCGCGAGCAAGCGGTTCTACGTCGAGCGGGGCTTCGCCGTGGGGAAGAGCTTCGGCCGCATGTACGTGGAGTTCGCGAGCGCGCCGGGTGCGGTCAAGCTGGCGCTGTACCGGCGTCGCGCCCTGGCCAAGAACGCCGGCGTCTCCCCGGAGGGCACGGGGTCGCACCGGATCGCGATCGGCGGCGCCGGGTCGTTCACCGACCCCGACGGGTTCGCCTGGGAGGCGGGGGAGTGAGCCGAGGCGGGTGATGTCGAGGTGGTTGCGCGGCCGGAGGCGACGTTGTAGGTGCGGTGGTCGAGCAGGTCCGCGAGCCGCAGTCCCGGCAGCAGGCGGCGCGGCGGTTGGGGATCGACCCGCCGTGTCCTGCGCGGCGAAGGCGGCGCGCGCGAAAGCCTTCGGAGCGGTCGGTCCTCCAGTGGAGGGGGCGGCAGTGGTCGCACTTCTCCCGGTGCGGCAGACCGGCGAAGCAGCCCTGCATGGTCACGGTCCGGTCGGCCGGCCGCACGAACACCGAGCGGTTGAGCTACCGGTCCAGGCCGTCCGTCTTGTCGGCCATGCAGTCGCCCAGGTCGGCGCCGCGCGTCCTCGTCGTCGGGGTCGCCTTCGAGGCCGCCGAAGGCGACGACCGGGGTTCACGAGCGTGCACCGGACGGACCTCCCACCTCAGCGTGGTGGTGGGCGTGCTGGAGGTACCACGTCGGTTGAGCGCTCTCCGCAGATCGCGGGGTTGGAATACTCGGCTCCATGCGGTCGGGGAGCGAGGGGACGCCGGAGAGGGGCAACACGGTCCTCGGCCCGGTGGCGGCACCCCTGGTGCAGGCGCACACCATCCAAGGAGGTGTGCACCACCACACCACGGCCCGCCGCCCCGTCGACCTCCCCTACCGCGCCGGCGTGGTGCCGCCGAGGGCGGGCGCGTTCCAGCGGCGCGCGGCCGCGCCGGAGCCGATCGGTGCCGGAGGCCCCGAGCCCGTCGTGCGGGTGCTGACCGGCCTGGGCGGGGTGGGCAAGACGCAACTGGCGGTGGACCACGCGGAACGCCTCTGGGACGCGGGCGCGGTCGACCTGCTGGTGTGGGTCACGGCGGGCTCGCGCGACGCCGTCGTGTCGGACTACGCCCGGGTGGCCGCGGACCTGACCGGCGTCGAGGACCCCGACTCGGAGCTGGGTGCGCGGCGGTTGCTGGAGTGGCTGGCCCGCACGCGGGCGCGGTGGCTGGTGGTCCTCGACGACGTGCGCCGCCCCGGCGACCTCGACGGGTTGTGGCCGCCCGCGGCCCCGACCGGCCGGGTGCTGGTGACGACCCGGCGCCAGGACGCGGCGATGCGCGGGCACCGCAGGCAGGTCGTCGAGGTCGGGGTGTTCGCCCCGCGGGAGGCCGGGACGTACCTGCGGGTCGCCCTGGCCGACCAGCCGCACCTGCTCGACGGCGCCGACGGGCTGGCGGCGGAGCTCGGCTACCTCCCGCTGGCGCTGGCCCAGGCCGCCGCGTACCTGCTCGACCGCGGTCTGCCCTGCTCGGCCTACCGCTCCCGGCTGGCCGACCGCCGGCGCCTGGCGGCGCTGCTGCCCGACGGCGGGGCGCTGCCGGACGGGCACCGGGCGACGGTGACCGCCACCTGGGCGCTGTCGGTCGAGCAGGCGAACGACCTCGCACCCCGCGGGCTGGCCGAACCGCTGCTGGAGGCGGCGTCCGTGCTCGACGCCAACGGCATACCGGCCGACGTGCTCGCGTCCACCGCCGTGGTGCGATGGCTGTCGCTCGTCACCGGCCGCGACGTCACCGCGGAGGACGCCCGCGACGCGCTCGGCTGCCTGCGCCGGCTGAGCCTGGTGACCCTCGACCCCGGCGCGCCGCACCGGGCGGTGCGGGTGCACGCGCTGGTCCAGCGCGCCACCCGCGACAACACGCCCGAGGACCGGCTGGGGGCCGTCGCGCGCGTCGTGGCCGAGGCACTGGTGGAGGTCTGGCCGGTCGTCGAGCGCGACGGCCTGCTCTCGCAGGTGCTGCGGGCCAACACCGAGGCGCTCGACCGCGCCGCGGGCGAGCACCTGTGGCGCGACGACGCCCACCGCGTCCTGTTCCGCGCGGGGCGCAGCCTCGGCAACGGCGGCCTGGCCGTCCAGGCCCGCGACTGGTACCGGCGCCTGCGCGACGCCGCGACCTCGCACCTCGGGCCCGACCACCGCGCCGTGCTCAACGCGGGCCACAACCACGCGTTGTGGCGCAGTGAGGCCGGGGACCCCGTCGGGGCGATGGCGGAGTTCGAAGCGCTCCGCGTCGACCAGGAGCGCGTCCTGGGCGCGGACCACCCCGACACGCTGGTCACCCGGCACAACCTCGCCGCGCTCCAGGCCGAGTCCGGGCACCCGCACCAGGCGTTGCGCGAGTTCGAGGCGCTGCTCGCCGACCAGACCCGACTGCTCGGCCCCGACCACCCCGACACCCTGGGCACGCACGGCGACCTGGCGTCCTGGTACGGCGAGGTGGGGGACCCGGTGGGCGCGGTGACCGGGCTCGAAGCGGTCCTGCGGGACAAGACCCGGGTCCTGGGCGCCGACCACCTCGACACCCTGGCCACCCGCAGCGGCCTGGCCCGCTGGCGCCGGGAGGCGGGGGACGTCGAGGGCGCGGTGGCCGACCTCGAAGCCGTGCTGGCGGGCAGGCTGCGCGTGCTCGGCCCCGACCACCCTGCGACCCTCGCCACCCGGGGGACCCTCGCGCGGTGGCACCGCCCCCGCGAGACCGCCGCCGACGCCGTCGTCGAACTGGAGACCGTGCTGGCCGACCACCTGCGGGCGCTGGGGCCGGAGCACTCCTACACCCTCACCGCCCGGCACAACCTCGCCACGTGGCGGGGCAAGTCCGGTGACGTCGCCGGAGCCGTCGACGAACTGGCGGCCGTGCTGGCCGACGACATCCGCGTGCTGGGCGCCGACCACCCCGACACCCTGCTCACCCGCGCCAACCTCGCCCACTGGCGCGGGGAGGCCGGCGACGCCGCCGCGGCGGTCGCGGACCTGGAGGGGGTGCTGGCCGACCGGCTCCGGGTGCTGGGGTCGAACCACCCCGACGTCCTGGTCACCCGGAGCAACCTGGCCCTGTGGCGGAGCCGGACGTGAGGGGGAGCCGCGGTCCGGCGGTCCCGCCGGAGGAACGGCGGCCGGACCAACGGCGCAAGCGGTTGACCGGTTCCGGGGCACCCGCTGCGCCAAAAGGCTTGTCCGGCAACGGTTCCGGTAGCGGGGCGGGTGAGAGGCGTGATCTCACCCCGGGGCGCGACGCGCGCGCCACGAGAGGGGAACCATGTTCCGACCACGAGCACTGCTCGTCCTCCTGACCGCGACCTCGCTGGTGGTCACCGCCGCGCCTGCCGTCGCGGAGCCGCTGTCGGCCGATCCCGTGGCGGTCATCCGGACGCCGACGCCCAACCTCCTCATCTCGCCCGGCACCACGGTGATGGTCACCGGCACCTCGTCGACCGAACCGGGCGTGCGGGTGGAGGTGTCCACCGACGGCGGCACCGGGTGGGTGACCGCCTCGGGCACGCCGAGCGGGTGGTTCCACGACTTCACGCCCACCACCACGGGGTCCCACCCGGTGCTGGCCCGCGCGGTCGTGGACGGCACGGCGGGGCCCGCCGCCTCGGTGGTCGTGCAGGTGGGCGGGCCGACGCTGCCCCCGCCCCCGGTCAGCTGCGAGTGCGTGTTCGACATGGTCGACAAGCCCCTGGCCGCCCACACCGACGACCAGCCGGTGGAACTGGGGCTGGGCATGGGGGTCGACCGGGACGGCTACCTCACCGGTGCGGCGATCCGGCGCGGTGCCTACACCGGTGACCTGGTCCTGCGCGTCTACACCCCGACCGGGAACCTGTTCACGCAGGTCGCGGTGCCGCCGGGCACGGGCGTCCAGCGGGTGCGCCTCACCGCGCCCCTGGCGCTCCTGCGGTGGCAATCATTCGTGATCACCTACTACAGCCCGGCCGGTGGCTACGCCGCGTCCCCCGACTACTTCACCGGGCTGCTGGCGCAGTCGCCGTTCCGGGCCGGGTACTCCTACTACCGCTACGGCGTGGGTGGTGGCTACCCGACGGAGACCTACCGGAACACCAACTACTGGATCATGCCCACCTTCAGCCTCACGCGGTGAACCGGTCGTGACGGGGTCGGGCGGCCGGGGCGCACCCCGGCCGCCCGACGCGCCCTCAGCCGACGTGGTCGGGGCGGTGTGTCACCCGGATCGCGTTGACGATCGGGTCGCCGACCCGTCTGGCCAGTCGCAGGTTGAGCTGTCCGTCGGTCACTTCCGCGTATACCGTCCGGTGCAGGGCGGTGAAGCTGCCGGCGGCCAGGGCGACGTCCACCGCGGGCAGTACCACCCGGTCCTCGGCCAGTACGTCGAAGACCCTGGTGTCGGGTCGGGTCCGGCGCAGTTCGGCGAACTCCAAGTCCACCGCGTACCAGCCGTTGGGGACGTTGTCGAAGCGGTACTCGTAGGCGTTCTCGCGTTGGTCGCGGTAGAGCTGTTGCTCGTCGGTGCCCGAGATGGGCATGGCCGTGCGGACCACCCGGGAACGCCGGTTGTCCAGGTACCCGAAGCCGCCGGCGGTGTAGGCCCGGTCGGCCTGCCAGGTGTCGCCGAGGGCGTCGACGCGGGCCGTGCCGCCCGCGTTGACCCCCGCCTGGTAGCCGGGGACGACCAGCCGCACCCGGACCGCCCGCACCGGTTCCCGGCCGCTGTTGCTGGTGAACACCAGGGTCGCGCCGTACTGGCCCGGTGCCAGGCCGGTGGTGTCGACCCGCACCTCCACGTCCTGCGCCCCGCCGACGCCGATCCGCCCCGAGCCCGGCTCGGCCCGCAGCCACGGCACGTCGGTGAAGTCCGGCGCGTCGCTCTCGACCAGGTACGCGGTCGACGGGCTGCCCTGGGACACCGCCCACAGGTTGCCGAACGGGTCGGTGTCCAGCCCGGCCCCGGTGAACGGGACCTGGTCGGGCGGCGCGATGGTCCGCAGGGTCTGGCAGGTGTCGGGGTCGATGCCGTAGATGGTGTCGGTCTGGGTGTTGGTGGCCACCCAGAGCATCGTGAACGCGCTGTTCCAGGCCAGGCCCGAGATCCCCCGGTCGGCGGGGGAGCAGCGGCCGACCACCGCGCCGCGGTCGGGGTGGGACAGGCCCTTGACGTGGTAGATCACGCCCTCGTTCCAGCCGCCGACGTAGAACGTGTCGTCGTCGGGGCGGTAGGCCAGCCCGCGCTGCGAGGTCGCCGTCCACGGCAGCGGGCCGGCGATGCGCTCGACGTCCTCGCCCGTGGCCGGGTTCCAGCAGTGGATGCCGTTGTCACCGCCGACGGCGACCTGGCACACCAGGTCGCGCCCCGGCACGTGCGCCGCGTCGGCGGGCCAGTCGGCCCACGGCGCGGACCACGTCACGCCCGGGACGCCCTGACCGGTGAAGTACCGGTTGGCGCGCCCCGACCCGTCGGAGATCCAGGCGCCGTCGCGGGCGGCCACGCCCCAGCCGAGCCCGACGCCGGTGGTCGGCCACGACCGGATCACCCGGCCCGCGGTCGCGGTGCCGACGTCGGGCCGGTCCGTGACGACCCCGGCGCTCGTCCGGGCGGAGGGGTCGGCGACCTGCCGCACCGAGGCGGCCTGCCGGGTGGCCTCGCCGCCCGCCTCCCGGACCTCCCACGTCGCCTCGGCGCTGCCGGTGTTGCCCAGTCGCACGGTGCGCCGCCTGCTCTCGCCCTGCGGCACCACGAGGTCCAGCGTCGCGGGCTCGGCCTGCAACGCGGCCGTGCGCAGCTCGAAGTCCCGCTCGACCACGCGGTCCGGTTCGGACAGCCGCACGTCGGCCCCGGCGGTCTCGTAGTGCTCCCGCGCGGCGCTGAGCCGCACGTCGCCGACCCGGGCGCGCAGCTGGTAGTAGCCGTCCCGGTCGGTGCGGACGACCAGGTCGGGACGCCCCTCCCGCACCGCGGTGACCTCGGCGTCCGCGACCGGGCCGCGGTCGCCGGCGTCGAGCACCCGGCCGCGGACCAGGCCGGTGCCGGGCACGCTGAAGGTGATCTCCACGTCGTCGCGCAGGACCGGCTGCCCGTGGGCGTACTCCAGGGCGTCGGTGCCGGTCTCGTCCTCCACGCCGACGGTCGCC
This sequence comes from Saccharothrix syringae, assembly GCF_009498035.1. NCBI lineage: Bacteria > Bacillati > Actinomycetota > Actinomycetes > Pseudonocardiales > Pseudonocardiaceae > Saccharothrix > Saccharothrix syringae. The sequence continues at coordinate 5,836,840 of NZ_CP034550.1, read as the reverse complement.
GAGGCGCCCGCCTCCACCGGCTGGTCGCCGATGCCTCGGTAGCGCAGCGAGATCGGGCCGTGCTCGCGCAGCACCACCTGGAAGCTGACCCGGACGGTTTCGGGTGCGCCGACGAACCGCACGTCGCGCCACTCGACGACGAACTCCCGCCGCCCGGGTTCGCCGGTGGTCGCGGTGCGCACCGACGCGCCGCCGTCCACGACCAGGTCGTCCCACAGCGCGTAGACGGCCGCGTTGGGCTCGCCGGTGGCGGGCAGCGGCGTGTTGAGGTAGACGGGCGAGGTCGTGGTGAAGCTGAGGAAGCCGTTGGTGCTCACGTTGACCCGGCGGTAGGACTGGTCGTACAGGTTCACCGGGAACGGCAGGTCGACGGGCGTCGACGCGTCGTCGCCCTGGAGTTGCAGCGTGGTGCCCGTGTCGGTCCACGAGGAGGCGCCGGTGGCGCACACGTGGCCGTGGGCGTCGCCCTTGACCGGCAGGGTGAAGTCGACCCGCTCGTCGCCGTCGACCTCGACGCGCAGCCGCTGCGGCAGCAGGCACCGCCCGCCCGCCGCGGTCAGGTCGTACTGCCCGGTCGGCACGTCGGCGACCCGGTAGCGGCCCTCGGCGTCGGTGCGCACCGGCGGCAGCGGCGCGTCCACCGCGGTGACCTCGCTGTCGGCGACCGGTGCGCCGCCGGCGTCGCGCACCTGCCCGGAGACGGTGTGGCGCGGCGCGGCGGCCAGGTCGAAGTCCGCGGTGGCGGTGGTGTCCTCGGTGATGGTGACGCGGGCGGAGACGGTGAGGTAGCCGAACGCGCCCGCGGTGACGGTGTGCTCGCCGACCGGCAGGTTGGGCAGCGCGTAGGTGCCGTCGGCGGCGGTCCTGGTGGTGCGGACCGCGCCGTCGTCGACCCGGACCTCCACGTCGGCCAGCGGCAGGCCGCCCGAGCGGACGGTGCCGGCGGCGTGGCCGACCGGTCCGCGCGGTGCGCGGGTGACGGCCGCGAACGCGTCCAGCCTGCCGCGGCCCCACACGTTGTTGTCGGAACCGGTGCCGCCGCAGGTGCCGTCGGCGGTGGCGACCGCCGAGCCGTCCAGCAGCTCCCGCGTCTGCGCCACCTGGCGGCGGGTGTGCGGCGAGGCCGACCACACCAGCGCGATCGCGCCGGTCACGTGCGGCGCCGCCATCGAGGTGCCGCTGTAGGAGGCGTAACCGCCCGGCACGCTGGAGCGCACGTCGTCGCCGGGTGCCACGATGTCCGGCTTGGCGCCGCCGTCGACCGCGCTCGGCCCGCGGCTGGAGTACCAGGCGATGCCGTTGTCCGCTGTGGACGCGCCCACGGCGTAGGAGGCCGGGTAGTCGCCGGGCGAGCCGACCGTGCCACAGCCCGCGCTGCCGTTGTTGCCCGCGGAGAACACCGGGAAGATGCCCGCCGCCACCCAGGTCGACACGATGTCGCGGTAGAACGGGTCGTTCGGGCTGCCGCCCCAGGAGTTGTTCACCACGTCGGGCGCCAGGTCCGGGCGCGGGTTGTGCCCGGCGGCGTCGGTCGGCGCGACCATCCACTGGCCGGAGGCCAGCAGCGCGGAGGTGGAGCAGCTGTCGGTCTCGCAGCCCTTGGCGGCGATCCACCGCGCGCCCGGCGCGACACCGGTCTTGTTGTCACCGCCGTCGTCGCCGAGGACCGTGCCCAGGACGTGCGTGCCGTGGCCGACGTTGTCGCACGGCGCGCCGGACGGGTTGCCGCACACGTGCGACGGGTCGAACCAGTTGTAGTCGTGGTCGGGCGCGCCGACCCGGGCGCCGCGGTACTGGCGGGCGATCGCGGGGTGGTCGAACTGCGCGCCGGTGTCGATGGTGCCGACGACGATCCCCTCGCCGCGGGTGTTGTAGGTCTGCCAGACCTCCGGGGCCCGCACCCGCTCGACGTTCCACTCGACGGCCTGCGTTCGCGGGCCGTCCTCCCGGTGCACGGGGGTGGCCAGGTGGTACTCGCGGTCGGGCAGGACCTCGGCCACGTCCGGGTGCGCGGCCAGGTCGAGCAGCAGCCGCTTGTCGCCGGTCACCCGGATGGCGTTGGTGATCCAGTAGGGGGTGAAGGGCGCCTTGCGCGCGGTCAGCACCTCGCGCAGGGCCGCCTGGGAGTGCTCGGCGTGCGCGCGCTTCGCCTCGTACACGCGGCGCACGCGCTCGGTGCGGTCGGTGGCGTCGAGTCCGGCGTGGAGGTCCGCGCCGGACTTGAGGCGGACGAAGAAGGTCGAGGTCCCGGACAGCTCGGTCCGCGCCAGCACGGCGGGGTCGACCGCGGCGGTGCCCGCCGGGGCGGCCGCGGCGCCGGGGGCGGGTACCGCGGCGACCAGCCCGAGCACGGCGCAGGCGGCGACCGCGCGGGCTGTCTTCGAGAGCAGCATGAATGGAGGTCCTCACTGGGGATTTCGCGGAACAACGCCGGCCCGCGGGGGAGTGGTGGAAAATGGCTGGGGTTCCGTGCTCCCAGACTACAAACTCCGGCCCCATTCCTGGTCACCGCAAATATCCACGAATACGCACGCGGACGAAACCCCGAATTCACACGCGGTAACGAAAGAGGGGAGGGGCGGATTTGTGAATAACGGGTCCGAGTGAAGGGGTCCGCTCAGTCGCGCAGGTGCGTGCTCGAAGCGGTGTCGAGCAGTTGCCGCGCGAGGTCGGACAGCGCACGGGCCGCGGCCAGCTCGCCGGGCGCACCCGGCGCCACGTCCTCGCCGGGTGCCGACCCGGTGCCGACCAGGTGCTCGTCGTCCCCGGTGCGCAGCCGGGCCCGCGCCGTCGTGCCCCGGTCCTGCTCGTCGATGGTCACGTCCACCAGCCACCGCCTGGTCGGCGCCCCCGGCGACCGCCCGACCTGGCGCGGCAGCAGGGCGGCGTGCGCGGAGCCCCGGTGCTCGGGCGGCACCAGGTCGCCCAGGCGGTGGCGCCACTCGGCGGTCATCCGGTCCAGCGGGCTGCCCCCGCCGGCGCCGACCGCGCCGAGGGCCTGCGCGCCGGCGAGCGCGGCGGTGATGGCGTCGGCCTCCTCGCGCACCCGCGTCCCCGGCCGCACCTCGCCGGCCGCGACGGCCCGCGCCAGCAGGTCGCGCACCACCACCACCAGCCCGCCCAGGTGCACGCCCGCCAGCAGGTCGAACAGCTCGCTGGTGAACAGCAGCCGCACCCCGACCCGCACCGCGGGCGCCCGGTCGGCCAGGGCGCACATCCGGCAGGTCACCTCGATCAGCGCGGCCAGCGGTCCCGCGCCCGACGCCTCGACCCGCGCCCGCACCTCGTGCCAGTAGCGGAAGTACTCCTCGGCCACGGCCACGGCCAGCGCCTGCTTCGACGGGAAGTGCCGGTAGAGCGCGCCCTTGGTGACCGAGACGCGCCGGCAGACCGACTCCAGGGAGGTGGCGTCGTACCCGTCGCGGTCGAACAGCTCGATGGCCGCCTCGACGAGCCGGTCGCGGGTGGAGTGCCCTTTGCCGTCGCCACTCACAGTACGCACCTCCACCACTGAACGTAACGAGACTGGGGGAGCGCGTCAACCGCAAGAGGGCTCCTACCACCACAAACGCGGCGCACGTGCACCTGCACCGTTACGCCAACCGAGACGCGCGGCTCAGCGGCGGTCCGGCCGGGGCGCGGTCAGCCGCAGCCGCCGCACGGTCTCCGCCGGCGCCACCCGCGGCAGCCAGTCGCGCCACACGGCCGCGACCCGCTCCTCCGCGCCGGAACCGGTGGCCTGCGCCATCAGCTGCGTGCCCACCAGGGAGGTCACCACGCCGCGCGCGGCCCGGTCCAGGTCCACCCCGGCGTGCAGCTGGCCCCGGTAGGACGCGCTCAGCAGCAGGTCGCGGGCCGTGCGCGTCCACCAGGCGACCAGCTCGCCCGCCACCTCGTCGCACACCGGCGCCCGGTACACCAGCCGGCCCGCCACCCGGTCGCCACCGTGCACCAGGTGGCCGAGGTCGACCAGCACCTGGAGCGGGTCGGCGTGCCGCCACTGGAGGCGCTCCCGGGCGCGTTCCAGTTCCACCGCGTCCTGCTCCACCACCGCGACCGCGAGTTCCGCTTTCGACGTGAAATGCCCGTACAGCGCCCCTTTGGTGACACCCGCCAGGTCGCACACCCGGTCCACCGTGGCCCGGGCGTACCCGTCCCGCGCGAACACGTGCGCGGCCGCGTTCACCAACTCGTCCCTGGTCGTCGACACGTCTTCGGATACTCGCCCGCCCCTGCCGCGAAACAACCGCCATCTGCCAACATGGGGCGCCTATGACGCGAATCCGGTTAACACAACCCAAGCTGCCGTTCACGGTTCGGGGCCGATATGCCTGAATCCGACCTCGGCCCGCTGGACCTCGACGTCTACCGGGCGCTGCTGGACGACCCGGGCACCGCGGCGGAGCTGGCCGCCCGGCTCGGCCTGGACGCCCGGCGCCTGGGCGCGGTGCTGCGCAGGCTGGTGGACCTGGAGCTGGTGTCGCGGGCACCGGGCAGGCCCGCCCGGTTCAGCGCGGTGGCGCCGGAGGTGGCCTTCGGCGGCCTGCTGGTGCGCAAGGAGCGGGAGCTGGAGGAGTTCCGCCTGCTGCGGGCGGAGCTGCAGGAGCGGCACCGCCGCAGCGTGCGCGGCACCGACCCGGCCGAGCTGCTGGAGGTGGTCAGCGGCGAGCAGGCCATCGCGCGCCGGGCCGGGCAGCTGATGCGGTCGGCGCGGCGCGAGGTGCGGTTCGTCGACAAGCCGCCCTACGCCGAACCGCCGACCGTGCTGCACCCGGTGGAGCGCGAGCTGCTGGTCCGCGGCGTGCGGTTCCGCGGCGTCTACGACCGCGCGGCGCTGGAGCTGCACGGGTTGGAGGACGACCTGGAACCGGGGCTCGCGCTCGGCGAGCAGGCCCGGGTGGTGGCCGAGGCGCCGCTGAAGATGATCCTCGTGGACGGCCAGATCGGGCTGATCCCGCTGGACTCGGCGGCGGCCGACCTGCGCACCGCGCTGGTGGTGCGCCCGTGCACGCTGCTGGACGCGCTGGCCGCGCTGTTCGAGAGCCTGTGGCACCAGGCGCTGCCGCTGGCGCTGCACAACCACAGTGGTCTGTCCACACAGGACGCCCGCCTGCTGGCGCTGCTCACCACCGGGATGCCCGACCGCAGCATCGCCAAGCAGCTCGGGCTGAGCTACCGGACGTTCCAGCGCAGGCTGCGCGACCTGATGGCCGCGCTCGGCGCGCAGACCCGCTTCCAGGCGGGCCTGCGCGCCGCGGCCAAGGGGTGGGTGCGCATCCCCTACCAGGGTGACGGCCTGCCCTGACAGCACCGCCCCCGCCGGATCACACCCACCCGCTCGGCTCCACCCACCGGTAACCGGGCCGCCGTCCGCGCCTGCCGGACGGCGGCCCGTCCCCGGCCGGTGCGGTCACGGACTGCGGTAGGCGCGCTCCACCGTCTGCCGCACGGTGTTGCCCCGCACGTCGCGGGCCTCGGTGCGCAGCCACACGTCACCGGACACCGACGGCGCGGTCACCGTCCACACCCCGGTCCCGCTCGGCTGCGCGGCCAGCTCCGTCCACGTCGTGCCGTCGGTGGAGGCGTAGACGTGCAGCCACACCACCGCGCCACCGCCGCGGGCGCCGGTGTGCGAGGCTGCCGCCACCTCGAAGCTCCTGCCCACCAGCACGTTGTCCGCGGTGAGCGGCAGCCGGTGGTCGAGCAGGATGAGCGGCTGGAACGAGCAGCTGCTCCCGCCCTGGCAGGAGTAGCCGGCCGGCGGCGCCGCGGTCGACCGGGCGGAGGTGAACGTCCAGGTGGTCTGGGTGCGCTGGGCGTGCGCGAACAGCAGCGTGCTCGGCGCGGCGGACTTGCCCGGGCCGACCATCGCGTCGGTCACCTCCAGCCGGTAGGTCGCGCTCTCCGCCGCCAGGGGGAAGCGGGGGAACTGCGCGAGCGGGTCGTCCACCGGCTTGATCTCCCGGTCGTCGCGGAAGAGCCGGGCGGTGGTGATGGCGGAGTACTTCCCGTTCTCGTGCGGGCTGACGAAGTGCGCGCCGTCGACCCACTGCAGCGGCGGGGTGAACAGGTCGCCCTCGCGGCAGGCCGAGCACAGCACCTTCCACCGGTCGGCCGCGCTCGGGTAGCGCCCCGGGTGGTCGGCGTTCAGCTCGGTGGCGGTGGCGCGCAGCGGTGCGCGGAACCAGTGCTCGTCCGGTCGGGTGCGCTCGCCCGGCCGGTAGACGTTGAACTGGTTCATCGCCAGCGACGCGCCGCCGGGCGCGGCGGCGCTGACCACGCGCTTCCACACCACCTGCTCGTCACCGGGGCCGGTGTACTCGGTCCAGGTGCCGGGCAGCGGCACCCGCACCGCTTGCGCGAACTGCGTCTTCCACAGCCCCTCGGGGAACGCGTACCAGGTCTTCTGACCGGTCAGGCCGGGCTGGTCGGCGTGGTAGGTGGCCTGCTGGGCGACCAGGTCCTCCGGGCGGTACGTGCGCACGTGCTCCTTGGGCACGCCGTCGCGGTCGACCGCGTCGATGTTGAACATGGCCGCGGGCACGGGCCGCACGGTGATCGAGACCTCGCCGCCGGCCGCGCGCAGCGCCTCGCCCTGGGCGTTGCCGAGCGAGAGCAGCGGGAGCGCCGCACCGGTCAGCGGGCCCAGCGGCAGCGCGCCTGGCACGTCGACGTAGGCGATCACGGCCGCCGCGCCCGCCTGCGCGGCGGTCTGCGCCGCGGCCAGCGCCGCCCGGTTCGCCGCGCTCACCGGGTCGGTCGTGCCGGTCGGCGCGGGCAGCCGCACCAGCACGGCCCGGCCCCGCTGGTCGGCCGCGCCCTGGGGTACGAGGGCGAGCCGGTGCTCACCCGGCCAGGTGGTGATGGAGGGGACGTCGTAGACGGGGTCGAGCGTGGTGGCCCCGGACTTGAGGTCCACCGCGGCGCTGCCGTGGATGCCGTGGTCCTGCACCGACACCGCGCCGGTCCCCGCCGCCGCGGCCGGGGTCAGCCGGACCTCCCAGGGCGTCGCGCCCGCGCTCAGCCCGACCTCGGTGACCAGGCCCTCCCGGTCGCCGGTCGCGGGCAGCACGCGGCGCAGCGCCACGGTGCGGTCGCGCTGGTCGGTGCGCCCGGCCGGACGCGCCGAGACGGGCACGGTCGCGCGGCCGTCGAGGGTGATGGTGGTGGCGCCGGACACCGGCACCTCGGCGGCGCTCAGCCCCAGCCACCGGCGTGCGGTCAGGCTCTTCTCGGAGGTCCAGCCCAGCGCGGAGTAGGTGCTCGCGGGCAGCGACACCCGGCCCGCGCCGTCCACCAGGTCCACCCAGTGCTCCACCTGGTCGAGGAACGGGTCGTTGCGGTTCTCCGTGCCCAGGCGGTCGTCCACCAGCTGCACGACGGCCTGCTTGGCGGGCGTGCCGGAGGTGTCCAGGACCCGCACCGACACCGGGAACAGCGGCGGCGCGTTGTAGGTGCTCACCGGCGTGCGGACGGTGCCGCCGTCCGGGGTGGTGGCGACCACGGTGCCGCCGTACACGCCGAACGGGCCCTCGTCCGGGTCGACCGTCACGGTGATGTCGGCGGTCGAGCGGGCGGGCAGGGCCAGCGAGGAACCGGCCAGCGCCATGGTGCCCGGGTCGGGCGCGGAACCGTCCCAGGACGCCACGCCGAGCGCGAGGCCCGCGGTCAGCGGCGCGTCACCGGTGTTGGTGTAGGTCACGGCGTGCTTCGCCGGTGCGACGCCCTCGACCTTGCCGAAGCTCGCCGAGGCCGGGCCGGTGGTCCGCTGCGTCACGGCCCTGGCCACGTCCAGCCGCCCGGCGCCCTGCTCGTACCACTTGTGGCCGACGTCCTTGGCGGTCGAGGCGAGCACGTCCTTGATGGTCGCGCCGGTCCAGTCCGGGTGCTGCTGCGCCAGCAGGGCGGCGGCACCGGCCACGTGCGGCGTGGCCATGGACGTGCCGGACGCGGCGGTGTAGTAGTCGTCGACCGGCTCGCCCATGGCGGTGCCCGCCGCCCGCGCGGCCACGATGCCGACGCCCGGTGCCACGATCTCGGGCTTGACCAGGGCGTCGCGCAGCCGGGGGCCGCGGCTGGTGAACCACGCCAGCGAGTCGTCCCGGTCGACCGCGCCGACGGTCAGCGCCGAGGCGGCCGAGCCGGGGGAGTTGATCGAGCGGTCGCCCGGCCCGTCGTTGCCCGCCGCGACCACGAAGAGGGTGCCGGTGGAGGCCGACAGCGAGTCGACCAGCTCGCTGAGCGGGTCCGAGCCGTCGGTGACGCCCGAGCCCATGCTCAGGTTCACCACGTCGGCGCCCTGGGCGACGGCCCACTCGATGCCGGCCATCACACCCGACTCGTCGCCCTGCCCGGAGCCGTCGAACACCTTGGCCGACAGCAGGGACGCCCCCGGTGCGACGCCGCGGTTGCGCCCGTCGGACGCGCGACCGGTGCCCGCGATGGTCGAGGCGACGTGCGTGCCGTGACCGTGCCGGTCGACCGCGTCGCCCTCACCGCTGAAGTCGGCCGCGGCGACCACCTTCCCGGCGAGGTCGGGGTGCGTGTCGTCCACGCCGGTGTCGACCACGGCCACCTTGACCCCGCTGCCGTCCAGGCCGAGGTCCCAGGCGGTCGGCGCGCCGATCTGGCGCGTGCTGCGCTCCAGCAGCGGCCTGACCTTGCGGTCCAGTCGCACCGAGGACAGGCCCAGCTCGTCGGCCTTGAGCGAGGCCCAGAAGCGCGGGGCGTCCTGCTTGGGCACCCGGACGCCCACCGCGTCCGACAGGTGGGTGTGCACGGCCAGCGCCATCGGCCGACCGTCCGGCTTGGCGATCACCGGGATGGTCGGGGTCTCGTCGTCCTGCCTGCCGTCGGCGACCAGCGCGGTGATGTTGAACAGCTCGGGGTCCAGGCGGCCCGCGCCGATCAGCGGCAGCGCGTCGGACGGGTAGGCGAACACACCGTGCGCGGTGGTCGTGGTGGCGAACGAGGGCTGCGAGCCGTCCTCGCGCGGCGCCGGGTCGATCCGCACCGTGCCCGGGTCCTGCTGGTAGGAGGCGACGTCGCCGGTGATCAGGGTGATCCGGTGCGCCTCGGCGGGCGGACCGGAGGCATTGGGGCCGGCGGCGGCGCCCGGTGGCGCGCTGCCCTGGATCAGGGCCGCGGTGAGCAGTGCTACGCCGAGCGCACACCCGTGACGACGCATCATGGCTCCTCCTCGGTACAGGGGAGTCCGAGGATGGGGCCGCGCCCGGCGTGGCGGAACTGTTGAAGAGGGCGGCAAGTCGCCGCCGGCGACTTGCCGCCACGCACGCGCACGGGCCCCGGCCGTCCGGTGACGGTCGGGGCCCTCTGTGCGGGACCTCTGGTGGCGGGACCGGCCGCGGTTCGCGGGTGCGGTCCGCCGGGGTGGTGGTTCGGCGGCGGTGGGTGGGGCTGGTTCGCGAAGCCCGGTTCGCGGCGGTGATCCGCGGGTCTGGTTCGCGAACCCGGTGCCGGGGGTTTCCGGGGGCTGGGCCGAGGTCGGCGCTGGGGCCGGTCCTGGGCTCGGGGCCCGGTGGAGCCGGTCTGTAGACCCGGCGCACGAGCCCGGTGCGCGAGTCCGGCGCACGAGTCCGGTGCGCGAGTCCGGCGCACGAGTCCGGTGCGCGAGTCCGGCGCGCGGACCCGGGGTCCGGGCCGGGCGCCCGAGGCCCGGTGGAGCCGGTCCGCGGGTCCGGTCCGCGGACCAGGTGCGCGGGCCCGAGGTCCGGGCCGGGCGCCCGGCCCGAGGCCCGGAGACCCGGGGCCTCGGTCGGGTGCCCGGCCCGGGTGCCCGGGGGCCGGGCACCCGTGGGGCGGGTGCCCGGCCGAGGTGGCCGCTGGAGGTGCGGCCGGTCCTCCCCCCCGGCGGCGGGAGGGACCCGGTCCGCCGGTGCCCTCGCGGGCACCGGCGGACCGGCGTGCCGAACGGGTCAGTTCAGTTCACCCGGGGTGGCCATGTGCAGGGTGAAGTCCGCCCGGTTGTTGTCGGTGTCCGTGCTGAGCACGTCACGTGCCGAGGCGATGTAGGTCAGCGGGTCGATCACCGGGAGGTTGGTCATCGGCCGCGCGGCCGTGCCCTCGCGCGCCTGGGTCACGACGCTGGAGAACGCCACGCCGTCGACCTTGACGTTGTTCAGCGTGTAGAGCGCCACGCCGCCGGTGTCCGGGATGCCCGCGGTGCCGACGAGGTTGAAGGGCACCGTCAGGATCTCGGCGGGGACCGTACCGGAGAACTCGGGCCCGACCAGCACCGCCAGGTCACCCGTGTTGCCCTTGGGCGCCAGCTCGGTGCCCGCCGGGAAGGTGATCGACCCGACCTCCTGGTTCTGCGCGCCGTACAGGCGCACGACGAAGTTCTCCAGGTTGATCGACTGGCCGCTGACGTTGCGGATCTCGATGAACTCGTCGCGCTCACCGTTCGGGCCGCGCGTGGCGACCTCGTTGATGACCAGCGACGAGGAGACCATCGGCTGCACGCCGTCGGTGTCGGGGGAGGCGAACGCGATACCGCTCGTCACGGCGGCGCCGGCCAGCACCGCGGTCACCGCGGCACCGCTCAGAAATCGACGCATGACTTTCCTCTCCTAGCTGTTGTGTTTCTTCCGGTCGAGGCCGGGGGAATTCCTCGACCCTTCCGAGAATGCTCCTCGAAGGTTTCGGAAGAAAGGGGCCAACTAGCGAGGTGTATTTCTGTTAAATGGTGAACTGGCCTCCCGGCGCATTCGGCGGAGGCGTCGGCCGAATGCCGCCGCCCGCTCCAGCTCGTGCTGCGGGGCGTCCAGCACCAGGCACAGCCAGGACCGCCAGTAGGGGCCGGGTATGCGCTTGCCGCGCTCCCAGCGCGACACCTCTTCCCTGGTGATGCTGGGATTTCCGGACGCGTCGAGCAGGCGCGCCGCCAGTTCGCACTGCGTCAGGCCGTGACCGCGCCTGAGCCTGGGCAGTACCTCGCTGATCGGTTCCGGTCTCGATTCCCGGTTCTCTGCAAGCACCGCAAAACCTTCCTCGTGCGGGTTCGTCGTGATCATTGTTTCACCGGCGCGCCGACTCGTGGGAAAGCGTCACGGTGATACCCGCGGAACATCCGGCGGTGAATCAGCGCGGCAGCGCCAGGCGGATGGCGAAGGTGTCCAGGTACAGGTGGAAATCGCTGATCAGGCCGTCCCGGACGCCGATCGAGAGCGCGAAGTGCTGGTTGACCGGGCACCCGCCCGCGGGTGTCCGCAGGTCCAGTCGGCCCATCAGGACGGCGTCCGAGCGGTCCACCACGAGGCCCTGGCTGGTGATGCCGCCGGGTTCCAGGGCGCCGCGGAAGGCGATGAAGAACGCCTCGACCTCGCGACGCGTGCGCACGTGCGCGGGCCACGGCGCACCGGGGACGGGCGTGGTCCACCACTGCACGGGCTCGGCGAACAGCCTGCTCACGCCGACCGCGTCGCCGACGGCCCAGCGCCCGACCAGCTGCTCGACCAGCACGACCACCGGTTCGCCGGTGCGCGCGGGTTCCAGGGATTCGGTGGCCATGGGAATCAGGGGGCCGCGGGGGCGGCGGTCGGGGGTGGGGGCAGCGGCCGGTGCGGCGCGGCTGGGGGTGGCGCGGCTGAGGGTGGCGCCGCTGGAAGTGGCGCGGCTGGGGGCAGCGCGGCCAAGGCCGGCGCCGTTGGCGGTGGCGCGGCTGAGGCTGGCGCGGCTGAGGCCGCCGCCGTTGGGGGTGGCGCCGCTGGAAGTGGCGTGGCCGGGGGCAACGCGGCCAAGGCCGGGGCGGCTGGAGGTGGTGCCAGAACCCGCGCGGTCGGCACCCGCGCGGCAGCCGGCCGCGCCCGGCCGTCCGGCCGTCTCTCGCGGGCCCTCTCGCGTTCACAGCACCTTGCGCGCTCGCGGGAACTCAAGCCGGTGCCTCCGCGCAGGTGAAGTCCCGCCGGTTGTAGTCGGTGTCGGTGCTGCGCTCGTCCCTGACCAGCGGCAGCCCCGGCGCGCACGGCTCCGCGGCCTCGGCCTCCCGGCACGGGGAGGTGGCGCTGAGCCCGACGCGGTCCACCGTGGTGCCGTGGCGGTCGAGCAGGACCTGGCCCTCGCCGGAGATCTCGGGCACGACGACCCGTCGCTCCGAGGTGCCCGCGAAGTCGGCCCCGGCGATCAGCAGGTGCTCGTCCGGCGGGAGTGAGAAACCCGAGGGGAACACCAGGAACACCGTCTTGGTCGAGCCGGAGCACGACGCCAGGGACCAACCGGACAGGTCGACCTCGGCCTGGGAGGGGTTGTGCAGCTCCACGTAGCCCGCCTGGCCGTTCGCCAGCACGCCGTGCACCTTCACCGGCGGTTGACCCGGGCCGATGAGCGCGGTGCACGCCACGGCCAGCGCGGCTGCGGGGTGGCTTATTGCGATCATGGTCGAAGTCTTTCGCGAGTCGGCGGTCGACACAGGGGGCCAATGACACCGGCCCGCAACATCGCCGCAGTAGTGTGAACAAGTCCGATGTGGACGGTCCGGTTCCGGCCCCTTGCACACGTCGGCCGAAGTGGTCGCACAATGGGGAGTGCGTCACCGGGCTCACCGGCAGGAGCCGATCGGCGCCGGTGAGCCCTCCGCGCCCTGGCCGCGGGCGCGCCCACACGCCCGCGGCCGGCCGGGACACCCCGCCTCACGCCGACCCCGGCACGTCGACCGCCTCGACCGCCTCGTCCACCACGCCGATGGCGAACCCGACGTGCACGATCACGCAGTCGCCCACACCGGCCCCCGGCGCGTAGGCCAGGCACACCGGCCGGGTCGTCCCGTCGAAGTCGACCACCCCGCTGCGCGGCTCGCCCGCCTCCACCGCGACGACCCGGCCCGGCACACCGAAGCACATCCGAGGTTCACCCCTTCGCCAACCGGGCCGCGGCGACCGCGGCCTGCCCGTAGCTGATGCCGCCGTCGTCGACCGGCACGCGCGCGCCGACGTGGACCTCGAACCCGTCCTCGGCCAGGCCGCGCACCACCTCGCCGGTCAACCGGCTGTTCCGGAACACCCCGCCGCCCAGGCACACCACCCGCACGCCCGCGTCGTCGGCCACCCGCCCGACCAGCGCGCGGGTGGCGTGCGCGACGGTGGTGTGGAACCGCGCGGACACCGCGCCCACCGGCTCGCCCGCGGTCACCGCGTCGCGCAGCGTCGGCACCGGGTCGTAGACCCACAGGCCGTCGCGGTGGTGCAGCCGCCACGACAGTGGCTCGCCGGCGGGCAGCCCGGCCGCGGCCGCCTCCAGCAGCGCCGCGGCCTCGCCGTCGTAGGTGTTGTCGTCGCACACGCCCAGCAGCGCGGCCGCCGCGTCGAACAGCCTGCCCACGCTGGAGGCCACCGGCGAGTCCACGCCCCGGGCGATCATCCGCCGCGCCAGCTCCGCCTCGGCAGGCCCGACCCGGCGCAGCAGGTCGTCGCCGACCGGGTGCGCCCCGAAGTCCTCGGCGCCCAGCAGGTAGCCCAGGGCCATCCGGGCGGGGCGGCGCACCGCGACCTCGCCACCGGGCAGCGGTGCGGTGCCGATCCGGCCGACGCGCCGGTAGCCCAGGTAGTCGGCCAGCAGCACCTCGCCGCCCCACAGCGTGCCGTCGTCGCCCTGCCCCAGCCCGTCGTAGGCCACGCCGATGAACGGGCCGGCCACGCCGTGCTCGGCGGCCGTGGCCGCCACGTGCGCGTGGTGGTGCTGGACCGCGATCCGACGGCCGGGCGGCCAGCCCAGCGCGTGCCGGGTCGACGGGCAGCCGGGGTCCGGGTCGTGCGCGCAGTACGCCGGCCGCACGTCCGGCACCAGGCACAACGCCCGAGCGCTCGCCTCGAACGCGGCGAGGCCGCGCCAGTCGGACAGGTCACCGTTCTGCGGGCCCACCACGGCCAGCCCGCCGACCGCCACCGCCGCGGTGTGCCGCAGCCGCGCGCCCAGCGCGAGGACCGGCTCGGGCGCGGTCACCGGCAGCGGCAGCGGTTCGGGCGCGTAGCCGCGGGCGCGGCGCACCAGCGCCGGGCCGCGGACCACCGAGTCGGCGTAGCCCGACCGGATGGGCCGGTCGTGGCCCAGCACGCCGTCGACCAGCGGCCCCAGGGAGGTGAGCGCTTCGCCGTCGTCGGTGACCAGGGGGTCGCCGGACCGGTTGCCGCCGGTGACCACCAGCGGTCGGGCCAGGTCGGCCAGCAGCAGGTGGTGCAGCGGGCTGTGGGGCAGGCACAGGCCGACCTCGGCCAGGCCCGGCGCGACCGACGGCGCCAGCCGCGCACCGGGACGGCGGGGGAGCAGCGCGACGGGCGCCGCCGGCGAGACGAGCACCGCCTCGTCGACACCGGTCGCCAGCTCCCGCACCGCCGCCGGCGAGGGCGCCATGACCGCGAACGGCTCGCGGGGCCGCCCCTTGGCCCGCCGCAGCCGGAGCACCGCGGCCTCGTCGGCCGCGTCGCAGACCAACTGGTAGCCGCCGACGCCCTTGACCGCGACCAGCCCGCCCCCGGCGACCACGGCCTCCGCGGCGCGCAACGCGTCCTCACCGGCCAGCGCGCCCCACCACAGGACCGGGCCGCACGCGGGGCACGCGACGGGCTCGGCGTGGAAGCGGCGGTCGGCCGGGTCGGCGTACTCCGCTGCGCAGTCCGCACACATGCGGAAACCGCGCATGGTGGTGCGCTCGCGGTCGTAGGGCAGCGCCTCGACGATGGTCGCCCGCGGCCCGCACCGGGAGCAGGTGGTGAACGGGTACCGGTAGTGCCGGTCGGTCGGGGTGAACAGGTCGGCCACGCACGCCGGGCAGGTCGCCAGGTCCGGTGGCAGCGAGCGCACGCCGGCGTCGTCGGCCGGGCCGCCCTCGCGGAAACCCGGTGGTGGTGCGGCGGAGGCGGGCAGCGAGCTGACCACGACCCGGTCCACCCGCGCCACCGGCGGCGGCCGGTCCCGCACCAGCCGGTGGAACTCCGCCAGGTCGTGCGGCCGGCCCGCGGCGGTGATCACCACGTGGCCGTCGACGTCGCGCACGTCGCCGTCGATGCCCAGCGAGGCGGCCAGGCGGTGCACGTGCGGCCGGAACCCCACGCCCTGCACCGCGCCGCTGACCTCGATGCGCTCCACCCGCCTGCGCGCCTTGTTGGCGCCGCCCGCTTCGGCGGGCTGTCGTGCGCCTGCCGTGCCGCTGGTCTCGCCGGGTTGCCGGGTGCCTGCCGTGCCGCTGATCTCGCCGGGTTGCCGGGTGCCTGCCGTGCTGCTGATCTCGCCTGGATGCCGGGCGCCGGGCGTCCCGTTGACCTCGCCGGGTTGCCGCGTGCCTGCCGTGCCGCTGACCTCGTCTGGTCGTCGTGCGCCGGCCGCGCTGCCGGCTTCGACGTGCTGCTCCGCTCCACCCGTGCCCGCGCCACCGGCCTCGGTGGGCTCGACCCGTCTTCGCGCCTTGCCCGCGTCCACGCCGTCCACCTCCCGCGCCCGCCCCACCGCGACGGTGCCGCCGGTGGGTCCGGGACACCCCCACGCTTCCGCCCCCGGTGCCGTCGGGGGAGGGGCCAAAGTCCCTGTCGACCCGACACCTGCCGTTGGTCCCTGCCGGCCAGGGACCAAGGGCCACCGCGCCCGACCACCCCCGTCCCCTAGGGTCGTGGGAACCGAGCGGAGGAGCGGGCCGTGGACGGACCGGTCGTGGTGGGCGTGGACGGCACGGAGCGGGCGCTGCGCGCGGTCCGCTGGGCGGCGGAGGAGGCGAACCGCCTGCGCGCACCGCTGCGGCTGCTGCACGTCCGCTCCCGCGCCGCCGGGGACCACGAGGCCGACCAGCGCGTCCGGGGTTGGCTCGACGAGGCGGAGCGCGCCGCCGGCACCGGGGTGGCCGAGCTGGTCCGCGGCAGGCCGGCGCACGTGCTGGTCCGCCGTTCGCACCACGCGCGGCTGGTCGTGGTCGGCGGTCCGGACGAGGCCCGCGACCGGTCGGCCGGCGCGGTGGCCGCCGCGGTCGTCACGCGCGCCACCTGCCCCGTCGTCGTCCACCGGCGGCCGGAGGTGCCCGACGGGCCCGTGGTGGTCGGCGTCGACGGCACGGCCGCCGGCGACGCGGCGGTCGAGCACGCCTTCGCCGAGGCCGACGCGCTCGGCGCGCCGCTGCGGGCCGTCATGGCCGTCACCGACCTGCTGGTCGGCGGCCGCCCCCGCCTGGCCCGCGACTGGCCGGACGTGGTGGAGGAGCAGTGCCTCCTGCTGGCCGAGCGCCTGGCACCGTGGCGGGACAAGCACCCCGCCGTGGAGGTCGACGGCGTGGTGCTGCGCGACAGCCCGGTGTGGGCGCTGGTGCGCGCCGCCCGACGGGCCAGGCTGCTCGTCGTCGGCACGCACGGCCACGCGCCGTCGGCCGGGGTGGTGCGGGGCTCGACCAGCCAGGCGCTGGTCCTGCACGCGCCGTGCCCGCTGGTGATCGTGCCCCAGGAGGTCAGCTGCCCTGCGGCACCCTGATCACGTCACCGGGGTGGATGACGTTCGGGTTGCTGATCGTGCCGGGGTTCGCCGCCACCAGCCGGTGGTAGAGGTTGCCCGAACCGTAGTAGCGGGTGGCGATCGCCCACAGCGTCTCGCCCGCCGCGACCACGTGCTCCAGGTAGGAGTAGTAGCCCGGGACGATCTTCGGCCCGAAGACGACGGGCACGACCACCTTGTCCAGCTCGGTGCCGTCCCGGGGCGAGACGTGGTAGACCTCCACGAACAGCCGGTCGCGCACGAACGCCGCGCCCGACACGTCCACGGCCACCTGGAACTGGCCGTGCCCGCCGGCGCCGTCGCCCGCCAGGAAGGACCCGACGACCTCGTCGTGGCCCTCGTGGACGCGGTAGTTGAAGTTGGCCTCGAACGCCCCGCCGGCGACACCGGCCACCCGCACGGTGTTGTCCACCAGGTCGTAGGTCCTCGGTTGCTGCACGTCGATCGTCATGGTCCACCCGCTTCCTGTGCCCGGTCAGTGTCGGCACCGGGCACCGCGCGCACCAGGGCACGAAGTCCCCGTGCGGCAAGGACTTCGTCCCCGGCGTCGGCGAACCGGTCACCGTCGTGGTGGCCGCCGGGGTGGCGAAGGCCCCGGCGACCACCGAACCCGCCGCGGTCGCCGACCGTGAACCCGGTCGCCGCGGAACCTCACGGGCCCGCCGACCCCTCCACGACCTCGCCGACCGGGCGGCGCGGCGTCGGCGGCAGCGGGTCGGCGCACAGGTGCACGCCCCGGTCGCCGACCAGCCACCGCCAAGGCCGCGCGTTGTGCGCCGACGGCGCGCGGCGGGCCGGTGCCACCGCCGCGCCGATCGTCCCCCGGTCCCGTCCGCCCCGCTCCATGCCGGCTCACCTCCGCCGCTTGTGCCCGGTCCCTCCGACAGTGGCACCGGCCGAGGGGCGAACGCAGAGTCGGAAGTCCCGTTCCGGCGAGGACCACCGCCGGGACCCCCTCCGGCGACTGCCACCGGCCGGCCGCCCCCCCGTGCCCGGTGCCGGTGGTGCGGAGGCCGGTGGGCGGCGCCTCCGGTCCACTTCGGAGGATCGCCCGACCGCCGGCAGGGCGAACGGAGTCACCAGGGCAGCGGCCCGTCCTCGCCGTGGAACCCGCCGGTCGGGCCGTCGGGGCCGAGGGTGGCCAGGCGGACGGCGACCGCGGCCCCCTGGGCGGCGGTGCGGTGCCCGCGGTGGCCGTTGAGGTCGGTGGCGCAGAAGCCGGGGTCGGCGGCGTTGACCAGGACGCCGTGCTCGCGCAGCGCCTTGGCGTACTGCACGGTGACGGCGTTGAGCGCGGTCTTGGACGGCGGGTAGGCCAGGCCGGCGGGCAGGGCGGCCAGCCGGTGCCCCGGGTCGCTCATCGCGGTCAGCGAGGCGACCCCGCTGGAGACGTTGACGACGCGCGGCGCGGGGGAGCGCAGCAGCAGCGGCAGCATCGCGTCGGTGACGGCGATGACGCCGAGGACGTTGGTCTCGAACACCGCCCGCGCGACGTCCACCGCCCCGGTGCCCGGCCCCTGCTCCCACGGTCCGGCGATCCCGGCGTTGTTGACCAGGACGTCCAACCTGCCGAACCGCCTGCCCACCTCCTCCGCCGCGGCCGTGGCGGAGGAGGGGTCGGTCACGTCGAGCGCGATCGGGTGGGCGCCCAGCTCGGCGGCGGCCTTCTCGCGCCGCTCGCGGTCGCGGGCGGCGAGCAGGACGGTCGTGCCCAGCTCGACGAGCTGCGCGGCGATCTGGTAGCCGATGCCCTTGTTGGCACCGGTGACGAGGGCGATCTTCGTGTCGGTCACGAAGTCGACCCCACCACCGCGCCGCCGCGCCGGCGATGACGACCTCGGTCATGGGCGATACCGTCGCGGTATGGATCTGGAGACCCGCGAGCTGGCCTACTTCGTGGCCGTCGCCGAGGAGCTGCACTTCGGCCGCGCGGCCGAGCGCCTCGGGCTCGCGCAGCCGCCGCTGTCGCGGGCGATCCGGCAGCTGGAGCGGCGGCTGGGCGTGGTGCTGTTCGAGCGCACCAGCCGGAAGGTGGAGCTGACCGGCGCGGGCGAGGAGCTGCTCGACGGTGCGCGCCGGGCGCTGGTCGCGGTGGCCGCCGCGGGGCGGCGGGCGCAGCGGGCCGGCCGGCCCGAGCCGGAGCTGGTGCTGGTGGTGAAGCCGGGCGGGGACAGCGGCCTGCTCGGCCCGATCCTCGACGCCTACGCCGCCGACCCCGACGCGGTGCCGGTGGACGTGCTGGTGTGCGGGATCGGGGAGCAGGCCCACCTCCTGCGGGACGGCCGGGCCGACGTCGGGTTCCTGCACCTGCCCCACGACGACCTCACCGGCCTGGACCACGAGCGGCTGCTGGTCGAACCCGCCGTCGCCGTGCTGCCCGCGCACCACGCCCTGGCCGGGCGGGCCGAGGTCCGGATGGCCGACCTGGCGGGCGAGCCGCTGCCCCGGTGGCCGGGCTCGGCCGCGGACGCCGGCGGGCCGCTGGTGCGCGACAGCGCCCAGCTCATGCAGCTGATCGCGCTGGGCCGGGCGGTGGCCGTGCTGCCCGACTCGGCGCGACGCCACCTGATCGGGGACCTGGTGGCGGTGCCGGTGGTCGACGGTCCACTCACGACGGTCGTGGTGGCGTGGCCGGAGTGGTCCCGCTCCCGGCCGGCCGCCGCGTTCGCCCGCGTCGCGCTGCGGGTGGCGGAAGGGGCGCGCACCCCGGCCGGCTGAGGTGCGACCCCGGCCGGCTGCCACTAGCGTCGGACGGGCCCGGCGCGCCGGGACGAAGGTCCCGGTCGGATCGGGGGCCGGCGTCCCTGGGACCGCCCCGGTCCCGGCGGCAGGCTGGGGAAGCAGCCGAAACCCCAGGCAGGAGAAGCGATGCCCCAGCCGGAGAACACCGACCTGTCCCTCGTCGACGCCTACTGGCGGGCGGCGAACTACCTCTCGGCGGGACAGATCTACCTGCTCGACAACCCGCTGCTGACCCGACCGCTGGCGCCGGAGCACATCAAGCCGCGGCTGCTCGGGCACTGGGGCACCACGCCCGGCCTGAACTTCGTCTACGCCCACCTGAACCGGGTGATCAACGCGCGTGACCTGAACGTGTTGTTCGTGACCGGTCCCGGTCACGGCGGCCCCGCCCTGCTGGCCAACACGTGGCTGGAGGGCTCCTACACCGAGACCCACCCGAACGTGTCACGCGACGCCGAGGGCATGCGCACCCTGTTCCGCCAGTTCTCCTTCCCGGGCGGGGTGCCCAGCCACGTCGCGCCCGAGGTGCCCGGTTCGATCCACGAGGGCGGCGAGCTGGGTTACTCGCTGGCGCACGCGTTCGGCGCGGCGTTCGACAACCCGGACCTGGTGGTGGCCTGCGTGGTCGGCGACGGCGAGGCCGAGACCGGCCCGCTGGCGGCGAGCTGGCACGGCAACAAGTTCCTCGACCCCGCCCACGACGGCGCGGTGCTGCCGATCCTGCACCTCAACGGCTACAAGATCGCCAACCCGGCCATCCTGGCGCGCATCCCGCACGACGAGCTGGACGCGTTGCTGCGCGGCTACGGCTACGCCCCCCACTACGTGGAGGGCGACGACCCGGCCGCGCTGCACCCGCGCATGGCGCAGGTGCTCGACGAGGTCGTCGACGAGATCCGCCGCATCCAGGAAGCCGCCCGCGCCGGCGACACCGGGCGCCCGCGCTGGCCGATGGTCGTGCTGCGCACGCCGAAGGGCTGGACCGGTCCGGCCGAGGTGGACGGTGTGCCGGTGGAGGGCACGTGGCGCTCCCACCAGGTGCCGCTGGCCGGTGTCCGCGACAACCCGCGCCACCTCGCCCTGCTGGTGGACTGGCTCAAGTCCTACCGGCCGGAGGAGCTGTTCGACGCCGACGGCGGCCCGAAGCCCGAGCTGCTGGCCCTGGCCC
The DNA here is from genome assembly GCF_009498035.1 of Saccharothrix syringae. Taxonomy (NCBI): domain Bacteria; kingdom Bacillati; phylum Actinomycetota; class Actinomycetes; order Pseudonocardiales; family Pseudonocardiaceae; genus Saccharothrix; species Saccharothrix syringae. The sequence goes on along the minus strand of NZ_CP034550.1, from coordinate 5,816,448 downwards.
CGCGCGGCGAGCTGCGCATGGGCGCCACCCCGCACGCCAACGGCGGCCTGCTGCTGCGCGACCTGCGCCTGCCCGGCACGGCGCCGTACGCGGTGGAGGTGACCAAGCACGGCACGACGACGTCCGAGCCCACCCGGGTGATGGGCCGGATGCTGCGCGACGTGCTCACCCTCAACGCCGACCGGCGCAACTTCCGGCTGTTCGGCCCGGACGAGACCGCCTCCAACCGGCTCGACGCGGTGTTCGACGTGACCGCGCGGCAGTGGCTGGCCGAGCGGCTGCCCACCGACGAGCACCTGGGCACCGACGGCCGGGTGGTGGAGGTGCTGTCGGAGCACCTGTGCCAGGGCTTCCTGGAGGGCTACCTGCTCACCGGGCGGCACGGGCTGTTCAACTGCTACGAGGCGTTCACCCACATCGTGGACTCGATGTTCAACCAGCACGCCAAGTGGCTGGGCACGCACCGGAAGCTGGACTGGCGCCGCCCGGTGGCCTCGCTGAACTACCTGCTCTCGTCGCACGTGTGGCGGCAGGACCACAACGGGTTCTCCCACCAGGACCCCGGGTTCATCGACCACGTGATGAACAAGAAGGCCGAGGTCGTCCGCGTGTACCTGCCGCCGGACACCAACACCCTGCTCTCGGTGACCGACCACTGCCTGCGCAGCCGCGACTACGTCAACGTGGTCGTCGCGGGCAAGAACTTCACCCCGGACTGGCTGGGCCCGGAGGAGGCGGCGCTGCACTGCGCCCGCGGCGCGGGGATCTGGGAGTGGGCGGGCACCGACCACGGCCTGACCGAACCCGACGTGGTGCTGGCCTGCGCCGGCGACGCACCCACGCTGGAGGTCGTGGCCGCCACCGCCCTGCTGCGCGAGCACCTGCCCGAACTGCGCATCCGGGTGGTCAACGTGGTGGACCTGATGCGGCTGCAACCCGAGACCGAGCACCCGCACGGCATGCCCGACCGCGAGTTCGACGCCCTGTTCACCACCGACAAGCCGGTGATCTTCGCCTACCACGGCTACCCGTGGCTGATCCACCGGCTGACCTACCGCCGCACCAACCACCGCGACATCCACGTCCGCGGCTACAAGGAGGAGGGCACCACCACCACGCCCTTCGACATGCTCGTGCTCAACGACATGGACCGCTACCGCCTGGTCATCGACGTCATCGACCGCGTCCCGGGCCTGGGTGTCAAGGCCGCCGGCCTGCGCCAGCTCATGCAGGACCAGCGCACCCGCCACCACGACCACATCCGCGAGCACGGCGAGGACCTGCCCGAGGTCCGCGACTGGACCTGGCCGTACTGATGGACGTCCTGGTGGTCAACGCGGGCTCGTCCAGCCTGAAGCTGACCGTGCTCGGCCCGGACGACACCGTCCTGGCCGAGCACCACGTGGAGCGGTGGGACGGCCGCCCCGACCTCGGCCACCTGCCGCTGCCCCGGGTGGACGCCGTGGGGCACCGCGTCGTCCACGGCGGCACCCGCTTCACCGAACCCACCGTGCTCGACGACCGGGTGCGGCGCGGCATCGAGGAGCTGACCGACCTCGCGCCGCTGCACCAACCCCGGGCCCTGGCCGGCATCGACGCGGCGGTGGGGCTGTTCCCGGACGTGCCGCACGTGGCGTGCTTCGACACCGCCTTCCACCGCACCCTGCCCCCGGTCGCCGCCACCTACCCGCTGCCGGCGCAGTGGCGCGAGCGCTGGGACCTGCACCGCTACGGCTTCCACGGCCTGTCCCACGCCCACGCCTCCCGGCACGCGGTCGACCTGGCCGGAGGGGGCTCGCGCGTGGTGACCTGCCACCTGGGCGCGGGCTGCTCGCTGGCCGCGGTCCGGGACGGCCGCTCGGTGGACACCACCATGGGCTTCACCCCGATGGCCGGCCTGCCCATGGCCACCCGCCCCGGCGACCTCGACCCCGGCCTGCTGCTGTGGCTGCTCGACCACCTCACCCCCGGCGAACTGGCCGACGGCCTGGCCCACCGCTCCGGCCTGGCCGGGCTGGCCGGGCACGCCGACCTGCGCGACGTGCACCGGGCCGCCGCCGACGGCGACCCGGCCGCCCGGCTGGCCGTCGACGTGTTCGCCCACCGGCTGCGCCAGGGCGTCGCCGCGATGGCCGCGTCGATGGGCGGGCTGGACCTGCTGGTGTTCACCGGCGGCGTCGGCGAGCACGACGCCGAGGTGCGCGCGCGGGTGGTCGACGGCCTGGCGTTCCTGGGCCCGACCCTCGACCGGGACGCCAACCTCACTGCATCGGGTGATTCGCGGATCAGCGCCGCCGGCTCGGCCATCGGGGTCTGGGTGGTCACCGCGCGCGAGGACGCCGAGGTCGCGGCCGGGACCAGGACCGCATTGCTGCGGACACCGTTAGCCCGTGCGGGTGCACGTGCAGATGCACGCCGAGCGGAGCCTCCCCCTCCTTCCTAAGCTCATGCCGTGAGCCTCGACCCGCCGCCCGTCCAGGTGCCGCAGCAGACGCGCGCGGGCTCCGCGACGGCCTGCCGCGCGCGTTCGCCGCAGGACCCGCTGACCGTGCTGGTCGCGGCCGTGGACGCCGCGATCGCCGCGCTGCCCCCGGCCGCGCGCGCCGACGCCCTGGAACCGATGCTGACCGACTTCGCCGCCGCGGTCTCCCCGGTGCAGGGCGCGCTGGCGGGGGCGGTGCACGACCCGCGCGGCGTGTTCGAGGTGGCCCGGGGCTACCTGGGCAACGCCTTCACCCACGCGGTCGGCGGGGACGTCGAGGCCACCAGGGCGGCGCTGATCGCCGCTCGCGCCACGCTGTGCCACCTCGGTGAGGCCGAGGACGCGGCGGAAGGCGCCGAATGGCGCTGGTGACCCGACCGGGTCGCCGTGGCGAAGTCGTCCACCCATCCCGGTCGGGCCGCCGTCGCGAAGTCGTCCGCCCGTTTCGTCCGGGTCGTCGTCGCGCGGTCGCCCGCGCCCCGAATTATTCCGCCCGACCCGTCCCGTTCTGGTAATCCGCAATTCACGTATCGGCGCCCGGATCGGTTCCCCTCAACGGGGCATTGCCCGGTTTACCTGCGCCGGTATGGTGGTGCCGTGGTGGGTCGACGGTTTCCCGGCGTTTTCGTCGTCCTCCCGGTGGTCCTGCTCCTCGGTGCACCCGGGTGTGCTCCGCAAAGGGTGGTGGAGAAACATCCGGACGGTTTCGCGTACCAGTTGCAGGGTTATCGGGACGGCGGGCTCGAAGAATTGGCTTCGTCCTCTTTCCGCTACGTCGTGGTCGACTTGGCGCGGGATGCCGGAAATTCGTACTTCACCCGCGCCGAGGTGTCCCGGCTGCGGGCATCCGGGAAGATCGTGCTGGCCTACTTCGAAATCGGGGCGATCGAGTCGTTCCGGCCCGAGCACGCCGCCGTCGCGGCCGACCCGGCCCGCCTGGTCCTCAACGAGTGGGCGAGCTGGCCCGGCGAGCACTTCGTCCGCTACTGGGAGCCGAGCTGGTGGGAGCTGGCCGTCCGGCCCCGGCTGGACCGGGCGCTGGCCGCCGGGTTCGACGGCGCCTACCTGGACACCCCGCTGGCCTACGAGGAGATCGACCAGGACCTGGTGCCCGGCCTGGACCGGGCGGAGCTGGGCAGGCGCATGGTCGACCTGATCGCCCGGATCGCCGGGCACGCCGAGGCCGCCCGCCCCGGGTTCCTGGTGTTCCCGCAGAACTCGCCCGAGCTGCTGGCCCACCCCGGCTACCTCGACGCCATCGACGGCATCGGCGTGGAGGAGCTGTTCTTCCTGGCCACCGACCGGCCGTGCACCGCCTCGTACTGCGCGGCGAACCTGGCGGCCACCAGAGAGATCCGCGACGCCGGCAAGACGGTGTTGGCGGTGGACTACGCGGTGCGGCCGGACAACGTCGCGGCGGCGTGCCGCCGGTACCGCGAAGAGGGTTTCGAGGGATACGTGACCGTGCAGGCGCTGGACCGGGTCGGCGCGCCCTGCGGGTGACCCGTCGGACGCGCCGGACCAACGAGGAGCGGATGTGACGGAAGGACCACCGGAGCTGCACCGGATCGGGATCGTCGGGATGGGCTACGTCGGCCTCACGCTGGCCGCCGCGCTGGCCCGGCGCGGGTTCGAGGTGCACGGCGTCGACACCCAGCAGGCCGTGCTGGACTCGCTGTCGCGGGGCCGGGCGCACATCTTCGAACCGGGTGTCGAGGAGACCTTCGGGGAGTGGGTGGGCAGGCGCATCTTCCTGGGCCCCGACCTGCCCGACGGCGGCGTGGACGCGGCGGTGGTCTGCGTCTCGACCCCCGTGGACGAGACCGGTCACGAACCCAGGCTGGGCAACCTGGCCGCGGCCGCCGAGCACATCGCCAAGCGGTGCTCGCCGGACACCCTGGTGGTGGTCCGCAGCACGGTGCCGGTGGGCGCCACCAGGTCGGTCGTGCTGCCGCGGCTGGTGGACGCGTGGGGCTCGGCGCGGCTGGTGATGGCGCCCGAGCGCACCATCCAGGGGCAGGCGCTGCGCGAGCTGGTCGAGCTGCCGCAGGTCGTCGGCGGGCTCGACGACGAGAGCCTGCGGCTCGGGCTCGCGCTGTTCGGCCGGCTGACCGACCGGGTGGTGCCGGTGTCGAACCTGGAGACGGCCGAGCTGGTCAAGCTCGCCAACAACTGCCACACCGACGTGATCTACTCCTACGGCAACGAGGTGGCCGGGCTGACCGAGCGGCTGGGGCTCGACCCGCTGGAGGTCATCCGGGCCGCCAACCTGGACTACCCGCGCCCCGACCTGGCCAGGCCCGGCTACGTGGGCGGCGGCTGCCTGTCGAAGGACCCGTACATCCTGCTGTCGGTCGCCGGGCGGGTGGGCCGCGAGCTGCCGCTGGTCGGTGCCGCCCGGAAGGTGAACGAGGACCTGCCGCGGCACGTCGCCGAACGCGTGGTGGAGCTGATGGGCGCCCGGCCCGGCGACGCGCTGCTGGTGCTCGGCTGGGCCTACAAGGGCCGCCCCGCCACCGACGACATGCGGGGCACGCCGATCGCCTCGATGACGCCGGTGTTCGCCGACGCGGGCCTGCGGGTCCTCGGCCACGACCCGCTGGTGGACGCCGGGGTCATCCGCCGCTACGGGGGCGAGCCGGTCGACCTGGCCGCCGGGTTCGCCGCCGCCGACGCGGTGCTGGTGATCACCGACCACCGCGAGTACCAGGACCTGGACGTCGACGCGCTGCTGCCGGGGTCCGGCATCCGCCTGCTCTACGACTCCTGGCGGCTGCTGGAACCCGACCGGGTCACCCGGCACGGCGTCCGCTACGCCGCCCTGGGCTACGAGCCGGGGGCGGCCCGGTGAGGGCGCTGGTGCTGGGCGGCGCCGGGTTCATCGGGGTGCACCTCACCCGCCGCCTGCTGGCCGACGGCCACGACGTGGTCGTCGTCGACGACTTCTCCCGCGGCCGCGACGACACCGAGCTGGGGCTGCTGGGCGTGCCGGTGGTCTCGGCCGACCTCACCGACCCGGCGGCCTTCGACGCGCTGCCCGACGACGTCGACCACGTGTACCTGCTGGCCGCGGTGGTGGGGGTGCGCAACGTCGAGCGCGACCCGGAGCGGGTGATCCGGGTCAACACCCTGGTCGTGCTCAACGCGCTGGCGTGGGTCACGCCCCGGCACAGGCTGTTCTTCGCCTCCACCAGCGAGACCTACGCCGGCGGCGTGGACTCCGGTGTGGTGCCGGTGCCGACGCCCGAGTCGGTCCCGCTGGTCGTGGCGGACGTGACCGCGCCCAGGGCCGCCTACGGCGTGAGCAAGGTCCTCGGTGAGGCCGCGGTCGCGCACACCGGGCGGGCGAAGGGCGTCGCGGCCGTGATCGGCCGGTTCCACAACGTCTACGGGCCGCGGATGGGCGCCGACCACGTGATCCCCGAGCTGTCGCTGCGCGCGGCCCGGCGCGAGGACCCGTTCCGGGTCTACGGCACCGACCAGTACCGGGCGTTCTGCCACGTGGACGACGCGGTCGAGGCGGTGGTGCGGCTGATGGCGGCGGACGAGGCCGTCGGCCGCGTCGTGCACATCGGCGACGACACGGCCGAGACCAACATCGGCGACCTGGCCAGGCTGGTGCTCGACGTCGCCGGCCACGACCCGGTGCTGGAGCAGGTGCCCGCGCCGCGCGGCTCGGTGCACCGCCGCTGCCCCGACCTGACCCTGCTGCGGGCGATGACCGGGTTCAAGCCGACCGTGCCGCTGGAGGAGGGCGTTCGGCAGACCTACGAGTGGTACCGGGACCACGCGGGGTGAGAGAGGGCGGGTGTGCCGGTTCGGCCGGCACACCCGCCCGGGTCCCGGGGCGTCCACCGGTCCCGCGCCGGGGTGAGCCCGGCCGGACCGGCGCGCCGTTCGACCACCCGCCGTTCGACCCGGTCCTCGACCCGCGCGTCACACCCGCGAACACCCCTCGGCCGGCGCACCCGGCACCCCTGGCCCGCCGAACCCGGCGCACCCGGCCCGCCGAACGGGGAGGCGGGTGTGCCGGCACCCCACCGGCACACCCGCCCGGCCCTCACCCCGAGCCACCCGCCCAGAGGTCGCGCACCGACGCCCGCAGGTCGTGCCGCGGTCGCCAGCCCAGCACCTCGCGGGCGCGGGTGACGTCCGCCGCGATCCAGTCCACCGCGCGGGACCGGTCGGGCGCGGGGTCGGACTCGACGACCTGGCCGGTGAACCCGGACTCCTCGACCAGCAGCTTCACCGCGTCCCGGACCACGACCGCCGTGCCGCTGCCGATGTTGAGCACCGGGCCGGGCGCGCCGGTCGCCAGGGCGGCCAGGGCGACCGCCTCGGCGATGTCGCGGACGTCGACGAAGTCCCGGTGCGCGCCCAGCGGGCCGAGCCGGACGCCGGTGGCGGCACTGCGGATGGCCGCCACCGCGCGGCCCAGCACGGTGTCGTGGGGCGCGCCCGCCCCGACCGGGTTGAACACCCGCAGCACCACGGCGTCCGCCCGGCCCGCCGCCACGGCCGCCCGCACCAGGCCGGTGGCCGACAGCTTGGTGGCCCCGTAGGCGCTGACCGGCTTCTCGGGCGCGTCCTCGCCGACCGGCCGGCCCACCGGCACCACGCCGTACTCGGCCGCCGAGCCCAGGGTGACCAGCCGGGTGGCCGCGGGCAGCGCGTCGAGCAGGCGCGCCACCGCCGTCACGTTGGCCGCGACCAGCTCGGTCGCGGTGCCGCCGAGCCGCCCGGTGCAGTTGACCACCGCGTCCGGCGCGGTCGAGGAGAGCAGGTCCGCCGGATCGGTGCTGACCAGGTCGTGCCGGACGTGGTCGCCGCCCGGCGGCCCGCCGCGCCGCACCGGGACGACCTCCACCCCCGGCCGGGCGGTGAGCGCGGCGACGACCCGCCGCCCGAGGTAGCCGGTGGCGCCGAACACCAGCACCCGGGTGGGGCTCACGACACGGCTCCCAGCGGCGCCCGCCGCGGTCCCGGGAGCAGCGCCGACCGCGCCTGCTCGAAGCAGCGGTTGGCCTCGTCGTAGTCGTCGGGGCGGCCGATGTCGAGCCAGTAGCCCTCGAACTCGTAGGCGGCCGGGCGGCGGCTGCGGGCCAGCAGGTCGAGCACCAGCTGGTCCAGGCCGAACGGCACGTCCCGCGGGTAGGGCGCCAGCGTCTCGCGGGACATCGCGTACACGCCCATGCTGACGCCGTAGGACAGCTCCGGCTTCTCGACGAAGTGCACGATCCGGCCCTGCTCGGTGGACAGCGTGCCGAAGTCGATCTTCACCTTGCGCTGGTACGTGGCCACCGTCAGCGGCGCCCCGTTGGCCGTGTGGTGCGCGAGCAGCGCCGTGTAGTCCAGGTCGGTGAGCACGTCGCCGTTCATCACCAGGAAGTGCTCGGGCAGCCGGTCCAGGAAGTTCAGCAGCGGCCCGATGGTGGACAGCGGTTTGACCTCCTCGCTGTAGTCGACCGCGAGGTCCCAGCGCGAGCCGTCGCCGACGAAGGCCCGGATCAGCGAGCCGAGGTGGCCGATCGCCAGGGTGACGCGCCGGAACCCGCGGGCGCGCAGTTGTTGCAGGATGATGTCGAGGATCGCGTACTCCTCGCCGATCGGGACCAGGGGCTTGGGCAGTGCCGTCGTGTAGGGGCGGAGGCGCACCCCACGGCCGCCGGCGAGTATCACCGCGTGCATACCGGGTCCTCCTTATCTCATCGGTGGTGGCATCTCATCGGTAGTGGCGAACCTGGCCGACGCTCCGGTGGAGCGCCGCCAGCAGCAGGAGGGACAGGAGGGCTCCGCAGGCCAGGAACACCGGCACGTCGACGTCGGGCACCGCGTCGCCGACGACCGCGACCACCGCGACGTCGATCAGCAGCACCCCCGACGTGAGCAGCGGTGCCAGGGCCGCGCCCCCCGTCCGGACCAGGACGAAGCCGAGGAAGTACGCGCCGCCGAGCACCACGTGCCCGTCGACCAGCAGCGCGCCGGGCGCGGTGAGCGCGCCGGACCACCGCAGCACCAGCATCAGCACCAGGGCGACCGAGCCGAGCGCGAGCAGGCACGTGGCGTACTCGCGCAGCAGCAGGCGCCACACCGCGGCGCGGAACCGCTCGGGGCGCCCGGTGGTGCGCAGCAGGCGCCCGGCCCGGTCGAACAGCCGGTTGGCGCGCCACTCGACCACGCCCATGCCCAGCGCCAGCGGCGCCACCGCGATCGCGAGGTCCAGCGGGCCCAGCACGTGGCGGGCGTCGGTGTGCAGCAGGAGCGCCGCGCCCGCCGCCGCGTGCGCCGCACCGGGCAGCGCGCCGCGCGCCAGCACCCCGAGCGGTGGCACGCGCCCCGGGCCGACCGGCCCGGCGGCCCGGCAGGTGCGCCACGCCCCGTGCAGGGCCAGCACCGCGGTGGCGGCGCCGGCCAGCAGGACCGGCACGACGAGCGCGTCGGCGTAGCCGGAACCCAGGTGGACCAGCCCGGCCACGCCTGCGGGCAGCGCGGCGAGCAGCAGCCGGCCCTCCGCGCGGTGGAGCAGCAGCGCGCCGGCGGCGGCCTGGAAGGCGGCCAGCACCGCGACGAACAGCACCGTGCCCGGTCCGCCGCCGGTGAGCAGCGCCAGCAGCACCGCGCCGAGCGCCGCCGCGGCGGTGCCCAGGCCGCCCAGCACGACCAGCGCCCTGGCCGCCGCGCCCGCGCCGGCCAGCCGGTGCGCGACCCAGCTCGTCACCGCGCCCCACACCCAGCCGGTGGAGGTGCCGAACAGCAGGGCGCGCAACGCCTCCGCGTCGCCGAGCACCGCGAACACCGCCGGGTAGGCGGTGGTGGGCATCAGGTACAGCGGGCCGTGCCCGGCGTCGAGCCACGCCCGCGGGCGCTCCGGCGGCGGCTCGGGTTCGGGTTCGGCCGTCGGTTCCGCGGCCAGCCGCGCGTACACCTGCTCGGCCAGCTCGAACACGTCGGCCGCGCCGTGGTCGTCGAGCGCCACCGCGTCGGTGACGCCCTGGCTCTCCAGCAGCGCCGCCACCTGCAGCTCGTCCACGGGGTCGGGCAGCAGCGCCCGCACCCGCTCCACCGGGTCGGTCACGCTCATCCCGCGCCCCCCGGCAGCGCCAGCTCGGCGTACCGGGTCCGGTAGCCGTCGTTCCAGCGCTGGAGGGTGAAGCGCTCCAGCACCCGCTGCCGGGCCTCGCGGCCCAGGCGGTCGCGCAGCTCGCCGTCGGTGAGCAGCCGGAGGCAGGCGCGCGCCACGGCCGCGTGGTCGCGCGGCGGCACCAGCAGGCCGGCGCCGCCGACCGCCTCGGGCACCCCGCCGACGCTCGTGCACACCGTGGCCCGGCCCGTGGACATCGCCTCGACCAGGGAGTAGGGGAAGCCCTCCGACACGCTGGTCAGCGCCACCACGTGCCCGGCGTGGTAGGCGTCGACCTGGTTGGGCACCCGGCCCTCGAACACGGCCGCGCCCGCCAGGTCGAGCTGCTCGACCAGCCGCACGCAGTCCGCGTGGTAGTCCCGGTTGGCCGCGGTGACCGGGCCGAACACCCGCAGCCGCGCCCGCGGCAGCTCCGCCCGGACCAGCCCGAACGCCCGGATCAGCGTGCGCACGTCCTTGAGCGGGTCGATCCGGCCCACGAACACGATCGTCGGCTCGTCCGGCTCACCCGCGGCGGGCGGGAAGTCGTCGGGGTCGATGCCGTTGTACATCGTGTTCACCCGCGCCTCGTCCGCGCCGTTGCGCAGCTGCCACCGGCGGTTGTAGTCCGAGTGCGGCGCCAGCACGTCGCAGGCGCGGTAGGCGGCGCCGGCCAGCGCCCGGTGGAAGCCCAGCACCAGTGCCCGGACCGCGCGCGGCCCGCCCTGCTCGGCCGCGCCGAGGTAGCGCTCCCGCAGGTACACGCCGTGCTCGGACATCAGCAGCGGTGTGCCGTGCGCCCACTTGGCCGCCAGGCCGACCAGCGCGCTCAGGCCGTTCATGGCCAGGTGGCACACGTCGACCCGGACCGGCGGGTGCCACAGCGGCCGCAGCATGTGTTCGAGCTGGTCGGTCACCGCCACCGCGTGGTGCAGCGGCAGGGGACTGCCGCACCGCTCGGCGGTGACGTCGACCAGCCTGCCCACCGCGTCGTTGGACACCAGCGCCGGCCCGAGGTCGGCCGAGCGGGACAGCTCGAACAGGCGCCGCAGCGCCACCAGCAACGCCTCGGCGCTGCCCTCGGCGTGCGGGACGAAGGACCGCAGGAACGCGTCGTGGGCCGCCGCGAACCCCTCCGGTTCGCGCCGGGCCGGGCCGGGCGACCCGCCCCACAGCGGGATGTCGACCACCCCGACGAGGTTGGCGGGCGCGGGCCAGGAGGGGCGCTCGGTGCCGTCCACGGTCAGCGCCACCGCGGTGAACGCGTGCTCGGGCATGCCGCGCACGAGCTGGTCGCACCACAGGCTCACGCCGCCGGGGTGGTAGGGGTAGGTGCCCTCGGAGACCAGCGCGACCCGCAGCCCGTCGTCCGGGTCCGGGGGGTCCGCCGTGACGGGGCGCACCGCGGGAACGGTCATGGGCGGGGGCTCGCCGTCAGCACGACCTGCTCGCCCGCGGTCAGCCCGATCCGCGACACCTGGTCCGAGCCGTAGACCTCGGCCTCGTCGGGGGAACCCTGGTCGGCCCCGGTCGCCTCCCTGGTCTCCACCCCGGTCACGAACAGGGCGCCGTCGCGGGCCGCCGGGTAGGTGACCGCGCCCGTGGCCCGGTCCCAGACCGCGTCGCGGTGCTCGGCCAGCTCGGCGAAGTGCGCGGTCCGCGCCTCGACGTAGTGGGCCAGGGTGAGCCAGTCGGGGTTCTCCAGCGGCACCGCGCACAGCGCGTCGTAGGCGGCCACCACGGCCTCGGCCCAGTCGAACGCCAGGCTGCGGCCGGGTTGGTACTCGCGCAGGTTGCCCTGGTGCAGCGTGTGCGCGTACACCGACCCGCCCAGCAGGTGCTGCAGCGCCACCGCGGCCTCGGCGGCGACGACCTGCTCGTAGGTCAGCCCGGTGCCGCGCTCGTGGTTGTAGAGGGCCACCTGCTCGGCGGGCTCGGTCGCCTCGAAGGCGATGCTGGTCGGCCAGTCGGGCACGACCAGCACCTCCCGCCGCAGCGGGTGGTGGACGCCGCAGTTGAAGCAGGTCGGCCGGTGGCCCTCGAAGGACATGTTGCCGTGCAGGTAGCGCACGCCCACGTCGTGCGCGGCGTCGAGCAGCGCCTGGTTCGACCGGGCCAGCCCGAAGTCGGTCGGCGGCCCGGACGAGCCCGCCGCCGGGTCGAACACGCCCAGCCCCGAGTACTCCGGGGTCTTGAGCACGGCCGCCGGCACCGGCAGCCCGGCGGCCGCCGCGATCCGCAGGTTGTCGGTGATCTCGTTCCGGCTCGTGTCGTAGGGCGTGTCGTTCATCTGGGGGTGGTTGACCGTGTGGTTGATCCACCGGAACCGGTCCACCAGGGCCTTGGAGCAGCCGCTGAGCGCGTCGCCCCCGCCGGTGCCGGCGCAGGTGGCCTGCGCCGCGGCGTCGAACCGGCCGCCGTTGTAGGGCAGGTTGAGCGTGAACCCGGCGGCCACCGGGTGGCGCTCGCGCAGCCCGCGCTGCTGCGCGTCCACGGCCACGGCGTCACCGGCGCCGAGCCGGTACAGCTCCGCGGTGCCGTCGGGGCGCAGGCGCTGGGTGACGTTGAACCAGTCGTCGACGTCGACGTTGAACCAGTGCCGCCGCTCGCCGAGCAGCACCCCGCGGTTCGCCCAGCGCACGACGGCGTGGCCGAGCAGCAGTTCGGCGGTCGAGCCCGGGCTCAGCGAGAAGGTGAGCGCCAGGCGCTCCCGGCCGTCCGGCGCCCGGCTCGTCACCGCGGCCACCCGGTCCTCCACCGACAGCAGGGGTTCGGCGCCGCAGCCGTCGGCGACCAGCGTCCGGTACAGGTAGGCGTTGGTGAGCGGCACCGAGGCTTCGGGCCTGAGGTGGTCGAAGACCCGCCGGCCGGCCGGGGTGAGCGAGAGCGGCACCGGCGCCCCGCTCACCGCACCCTCGGACCCGGACCGCAGGCACAGGTCGTCCGGGTAGGTGCCGGGGTGGGTGTTCAGCGCCGCCTGCCGGACCCGGTAGGCGCGCTCGTAGTCCTGCAGGACCTGCCACTGCCCGTCGTCCAGCGCGGAGGTGTAGGCGCCGTCCGCGTCGGGTCGCAGCAGCGCGCCGCTGGTCAGCAGGACCGCGCTGTACCGGCCGACGCCGTCCGCGCCGACCAGCCGGTCCGCGGTCAGCGGTTCGGCGCCCGCCACGAGCACGTCGTACGGCGTGCCGATCGCGTCGAGCACGGACCGCCAGGCGGCCAGGCCGAAGTCGTCCTGGCCCGTGGCGACCACGAGCTGGCGCAGCGCCACCCGGTCGCCCCGCGCGGCCGGGCCGGTCGGCGGCCCGGCCCGGCGCACGGGGATTCGCTGCTTGGCCGGCACCGCGACCGGGACCGGGTCCGGGACGGGCGGCGCCGCGCCCGCCCCGGTCGGTCCGGCGCCCGACGGGGCGGGCGGGCTCATGACGGTGATCGCGCCGAGCGCCAGCAGCAGGACCGCCAGCAGCGGCGCGTGCACCGGGGGAGCCGATCGCGGCAGCCTCGTCCTCATCGACGCGTGTCCACCGCGGCCGTGACGCGGGTGCCCGCCCTGGTCGTGATCCTGGTGACGCTGTCCTGCCCGTACCGCTCGGTCTCGGCACCGGAGGCGGTGGCACCGGTGATGAACAGCGAGCCCGCGGTGGCCGCGGTGTAGGTCACGGTGTTGGCCGCCCGGTCCCAGATCGCGTCGCCGCCCGCGGCCAATTCGGCGAAGTGCGCGTTCCTGGCCTGCACGTACCGCGCCAGGGTCGGCCAGTCCGGGTTCTTCAACGGCACCCGGTACCGCGCGTCGTACTTGTCGACCACGGCCTTGAGCCAGTCGAAGGTGAGGCTGCGCCCGACCCCGTACTGCCGCAGGTTGCCCTGGTGCAGGGTGTGGCTGTAGACCGAGCCGGTCATGACGTGCTGCAGCGCCACCTCGGACTCGTAGTGGACGACCTCGGCGTAGGTCAGGTCGTGGTCGTGGTACGGGAACCTGCCGTTGGGGCCGTAGAGCCGGTTGTAGAACAGCGTCAGCTCGGCGGGCGCGGTGGTCTGGTAGCCGATGTTGGTCGGCCAGTCCGGTACCACCAGCAGCTCGGGCCGCAGCGGGTGGTAGGTGCCGCAGTTGAAGCAGGCCGGCCGGTGGCTGGCGAAGGACATGTTGCCGTGCAGGTAGCGCACGCCCACGTCACGCGCGGCGTCGAGCATGGCCTGGTTCGACCGGGCCAGCCCGAAGTCCGTCGGCGGGTCGGTGTCCGGCGCGTTCGGGTCCGGGTTGTAGACGCCCAGCCCCGAGTAGGCGGGCGTCTTGAGCACGTCGGTGGGCACGGTCAGCCCGGCGTTGCGGCCGATGGTCAGGTTGTCGGCGATCTCGCCGCGGCTGGTCGCGTAGTCGGTCGCGTTCAGCTCCGGGTGGCTCACCGTGTGGTTGACCCAGCGGAACTCGCGGGACAGGCACCGGGAGTAGCTGGTCAGCGGGTCGGGCGTGAGCAGGGAGGAGCACCGCGACGGCGCCGCGGTGTTCAGGTCGCCGCCGTTGTAGGGCAGGTTCAGGGTGAACCCGGCGGCCACCGGGTGCTCCGCCCGCAGCGTCCGCTGCTGCACCGCGACCGCGGCGGCCTCCGTGCCGCTGAGCCGGAACCCGGGGTCGGTCTCCAGGCGGCCGTCGGGGTAGAGGTGGTCGCTGGAGTTGAACCAGTCGTCCACGTCGGCGTTGAGCCAGTGCCGCTGCTCGCCCAGGTGCACGCCCCGGGTCGCCCAGCGCAGCAGGCCGGGGGCGAGCATGTCGGTCTGCGCCAGGTTCTCGTTGGAGGAGAACGTCAGCGCGGCGCGCTCCCGCCCGTCGGTCGAGGTCGAGGTCACGCCCAGCACGTGGGTGCCGACGGTCAGCAGGGGCTGCGCCGCGCAGTTCGGCGCGAGGACCGACCGGTAGGCGTAGGAGTCGCTGATCGGCACCAGCGCGTTGGCCTCCAGGTGGTCGAACAGGGCGGCGCCCGCGGTGGTCAGCGCCGCCTGCACCGGCGGGTTGACCTCGCCCTCGACGCCGGGGCGCAGGCAGTGGTCCTCGGGGAAGGTGCCCCACGAGGTGAACAGCGAGACCTGGCGGACCCGGTGGCTGCGCTCGTAGGCCCAGAGGGTCCGCCACTCGGTGTCGTCGAACGCGCTGACGTACCCGCCGGAGCTGTTGCGGTAGAGCAGGGCGTTGTCGGTGAGCAGGACGGCGTTGTAGCGGCCGACGCCGTCCGAGCGGACCAGCCGCTGCGCGGTGAGCGGTTCGTCCTTGGCCAGCAGCACGTCGTAGGGCGTGCCGATCCGGTTGAGCACGGCGCGCCAGGTGGGCAGGCCGAAGTCGGTGCCGTCCAGGGCGACCACCAGGGGCCGCAGCGCGACCTGGTCGGCCGGCGCGAACGGCGTGCTCTCGGCCTCGGCGGGGAGCGGGCCGTTGACCGGTGTCAGCCGCACCGGGGGCGGTGCCTGCGGCCGCGCGACCGCGGCTTTGATGAAGGGGTGCCGGTGCGATCCCGGCGTGGCGGCCGCGGTGCCGGGCGCGAGGGCCGCGGCGAGCACGGGCGCGAGCAGCGCTACCGCGCATTTTCTCGCGCGCGAAGGACGTGTTCTCAAGGTAAGACCTCCCGGTCGAGTTACCTGATTCCGCACAGCAGCGGTCCCCACGCCGGGTGCGCGGTAGTTCTCCGATCTGTTCCCGTCGAGAAGGTAGGGCGCATTCCGGAGGGGCGGTACCGCAATTCGTGGTAAGTGCCGCCGATTGGAACAACCGGTGGGTGGGTCCCGTTCGATACCGTCTCGTTATTAACGCAGCGGTAACGTAGCCCCGCTACCGGGACGATCGCGCGGGGATGCCGGGTCGGATGTAATGAACGTTAAATTCCCGGCGACCCGGACGACGCCTCGTCGGAGCCTTTTCCGCGCATCGGCGGAAAAGGTCCCGACGCGCTGCCCAGGGGGCATGTGAGTATGTTTCGCGTTTCTTGTCGTGCGTTGTCCGGATCGCGGCGGACGGCATCGGCGAATTCTTTCGCATACCGGCAGGCGGCCTAATCCGGGTCCTGCCTTCCGACCGATTGCCCGTTCGTCGGGAGCGGTCGAAACTGGCCCGCATGGCGCGCCTGAGAACCGCTTTGGCCCGCGTGGGGGCGGTGGTCACGACGTTCACCCTGCTGAACCCCGGTCCCGCGGTCACCCACCAGTGGGCCGCGGTGCCCGCCTACTGGAGCCCGGCGACCCCCGACGGCCTGACCGCGTTCCGGCGCCTGGCCCAGAACCGGCCCGCCACCGGCATCGTGGTGGTCAACGGCAGCCTGAGCAGGCCGGAGGCGCCCTACTCCGACGCGTGGGCCGACGCGATCGGGGCGGTGCACGACTCCGGCGCCAAGGTGCTCGTCTACGTCGACACCGGCTACTTCGGCGTGGACGTGGGCCAGGGCGCGCACCGCACCAGGACCGGCGAGACCTCGGCCGAGGCGTGGGCCGCCCAGGTCCGGCAGGACGTCGACGACTGGTACGCGCTCTACGGCGGCCACGGCGTGGACGGCGTGTTCCTGGACCAGGCCCTGCACACCTGCGGCCCGGACGGCGGGTACGTCGCCCACTACGCCGCGATCGCCGACCACGTCCGCGGCGCCCACCCGTACGCGCACATCGCCGTCAACCCCGGCACCGCGACCGAGCAGTGCTACGACGCCGTCGCCGACACCATCCTGTCCTTCGAGGGCGACCACCAGGCTTACCTGGCGCACACCCCGCCCGCGTGGGAGCGGGGGCACCAGGACCGGGCCAAGTTCTGGCACCTGGTCCACGGCGTGCCCACCGCGCAGGACATGGCCGAGGTCGTGCGCCGCAGCAAGGCCAACGGCGCGGGGTACGTCTACGTCACCGACCGGTCCTTCGGCCCGTACACCTGGGACTCGATCGCCGGCTACTGGGACGCCGAGCTGGGCGAGGTCGCGGGCGTGGTGGACACCAGCCCGCCCGCCCCGCCGCGCGGCACCACCGCGGTCGCCACGCCGTGGCAGGCGGTCCTGCGGTGGCGGTCGGCGCTGGACGACGTGGCGGTGGCCGACTACGAGGTGCTGCGGGACGGCGTGCCGGTGGGCACCACCTACGACACCGCCTTCACCGCCACCGACCTGTTACCCGGGACGACCTACACCTTCGCCGTCCGCGCCCGCGACGTCGCGGGCAACGCGTCGGCCCCCGGCGCGCCGGTCACCGTGGTCACCCCGACCCCGGTGGTGCGGGACCCCGCTGCGTGCCTCGGCCCGACGACCGCCAGCTACCGGGCCACCTTCGCCAGGGACTTCACCCACCGCAGGGTGTTCATCGACACCGACGGCGACGCGACGGGCGGTTGGGTGCTGCCGCCGGGGCTGCCCGCCGGGGTGGACCACATGATCGAGGAGGGCGTGCTCTACCGGTATGTCGGACCGGGGTGGGCGTGGGAGCCGGTGGTCGACGCCGAGCAGGTGGAGGACGGGCGGGTGGTCACCTGGCGGGTGCCCGTCGGCGCGTTCGGCGATTCGGCGGGTGCCACGCAGGTGGCGGTGTTCAACGGCTACGACGGCGTGGACGAGTTCAGCGCGCCGGTCGTGGTGGCGCGGAGCGACGAGGACTGCCCGTAGACCTGCTCCGCCCGGCGCGCGATCGCGCCTGGAGGGGCGGTTGCTCGGCCCAGTCCGGCACCTCGGCCACCAGCTCCTCGGGCGCGGACAGCCGCCACGCCTCGAAGACCAGTTCGGACAGTTCGTCGAGTTCGATGCCGTCGAGGTGGACGACGACCCAGCCGAAGCCGCCTGCGGTGAACTGCTCCTCGAAGACGTCGGGGCGTTCGGCGACGAGGGCGCGCTGCTCGGAGAGGGTCTGCTTGAGACCGGCGGTGTGGGTGCGCGGCCAGTAGTAGCCGAAGCGCTTGCCGCGCACGGTGAGCGTCGTGTACTGGTCGCCTTTGGCCTGGTCGACGTCGGCGAGCGCGTCGACGAGGCGGAAGAAGTCGTGGGCGTGCACGGCCACCGCTGTCCCCCCGGATGTCGGAGCCCGCAGTATACGGGTCGGTGATCAACTGGTGGTGCGCGGTCGGTCCGTCGGGGAAACCGGCGTTCGGGTGCCTCCTCTGGCGTCCGGAACCCGGGTGAACCGATCCGGGTCGCCGTGCGTGTGGGAGCTGTCCGTGCCGCTGGTGCCTGAGGGGGAGACCCGGTCGTGAGCAACGCCGACGTGAGGACGACGTTCATCCGGATGCCGGAGCGCCCGGCGGGCGCGCCCGCCGGGGAGTGGGCGACCGGGTTGTTCAAGAAGCTGGAGCCGCTGCCGAGCGGGCGCAAGCCGCTGCGGGTCGTGGTGGCCGGCGGTGGGCCGGTGGGGTTGTCGTTCGCGTGCGCGCTGCGGGCGATGATGGGCGACCAGGTGGAGGTGCGGGTCCACGACCGGCGGTGGCGGCGGCGGGGCAGCCGGGTGGTGTGGCTGGGCGAGGCGGAGGGGAACTTCCGCCGCGAGCAGGTGGTGACGCTGCAGGGCAACGTGTGGTCCACGCTGCCGCACCTGGTGCAGGAGCGGCTGTTCGCGGAGGGCCGGTTCGGCGAGATGTGGCCGCTGGGGCCGGACTCGCCCGCGGAGCGGGGGCGCCCGCGCAACATCCGGATCCGGTGGATCGAGGACTGCCTGCTGGACATGGCGCAGGACGTGTACGGCATCGAGCTGGTGCCGGGGCGGTTCGAGGTGCCGGCGACCTGGGGCGGGACGGACATCCTGGTGGTGGCGGACGGGGCGAACTCGCCGACGCGGGAGGCGTTGCGGGAGCACTTCGGCACGCCCGACCGGGACTTCTACTCGGTGGACGGCGAGCAGCTGGTGGAGACGGTGCTGGGCATCCGCGTCAAGGGGGTGTTCCCGGACGAGCACACGGTGCCGTTGACCGTGTGCCAGAACCGGTACCTGTTCAACTCGCTGGGCGGCGGGTTCATCAACATGCGGCTGACCGCGGAGGAGGCATCGGAGGTCGTCGCGATCGGCGAGGACGGCCCGGTGGAGTGCATCGCGAAGTTCCGGTGCACGGTGCTGCCGCGCGGCGGGCGGTTCGTGTGCGACCGGCACCGGGCGATCTTCAAGCCGTCGGTGGACCGGTTGTCGTTCCTGTGGCCGCGGGTGCTGGAGGGGGCGCGGTTCTTCGGCGCGGGGCCGCAGGACGTGCTGGGCATCACGGTGTTCCGGTTGGGCATGACGCAGAACGCGCGGTTCACCGCCCAGTTGGGGCCGGAGGCGTTCGGGTTCCTGGTCGGGGACGCGGCGAACTCGCTGCACTTCTGGCCGGGGCGCGGGTTGAACACCGGGGTGAAGAGCGCGTTGTCGCTGGCGGGGACGCTGCGGTCGCGGTGGCGGGGTCGGCCGTTCCGGGCGGCGGACTTCTCCGGGCACGAGGGGTTGATGCAGCAGTTGCAGTACCGCGAGAAGTCGCGGGCGTGGACGACGATGCTGATGCCGGACGAGGACGGGGTGCCGCGGGGGATCGAGGCGCGGTTGCGGGACGGGCTGCGGGGGTCGGGCGACCGGGCGGCGCTGACGGCGGTGCTGTGGGAGCGGGTGCGGGCGGTCAAGGCGCGGCTGGCGGGGCGGATGGGGGCGTTGCCGCCGGACGAGTGGTACCTCCGGCGGATCGCCGGGCTGCACCTGAAGACGTTGCGGCAGCTGGTGGAGACCGGGCCGTGGATCACGCGGGAGATCGGGGGCGACGAGGTCGCGGTGGAGGTGGACTTCCCGGAGTCGTACACGCTGGGCCCGGCGTCGTCGCCGGTGCCAGCCCTGCCCCCGCTGGTGCCGCGGGTGGACTCGGAGCAGACGGTGCTCAGGTCGGTGCGCGACGTGCTGCCGGTGGCGAACCGCTGAGGGCGACCGTCCTGATTGGACCGTTGCGGAGCACGGCACGGCGGTGGGGGGCAATTCCTCGGTCGGGTGATCTTGGACATCACGAACGGGGCATAAGTTGACACGATGAGGTGAACGCACGTCGCAGCGGTGTTTAGCAACGCCCCGACGCCGTAATCCGGTTGGCACACACCTACCCCCGGGGATGTGACATGCCACCACGCGTGCTGACCGGCGCCGCCACCCGCGTCCCACCCCCGCGCACCGCCGCGGTCTCCGTGGGGGAGGGGTCGGTGTCCCTGGTGGACCTGCTCACCGGCTGCCTGCGGACGGCCACCGGCCAGGGCGTCCCCGACGACCCCGAGCTGGCCGAGGCGCAACGCGCGTTCCTCGCCGCCGGCCTCGCCGCCCTCGCCCCGCCCGCCGAGGAGCGCCGCTGGGTCCAGGTCGGGCTCTCGCCCGCCGTCGAGCGCAGCGCGCCGCTCTACGCCGCCCTGCACGACTTCGCCACCCGGCTGCTCGACGACGGCCGGGCCACCGCGTTCTTCTTCATGCACAAGCACCCCGGCCTGCGCGTCCGGTTCCAGGCGCCCCCCGGCGGTCGGGACGAGCTGCGCGACGAGGTCCTGCGCTGGGGCCGCGACCTGGCCGCGGGCGGCGCCACCACCGCCGTCGTGCCCGGCGTGTACGAGGTCGAGGCCGGCCTGTTCGGCGGCCGCGCCTCCGCCCGCTACGCCCACGAGCTGTTCACCGCCGACTCCCTGGCCTGGCTGCGCGTGCACCACCGCGGCGGGCGGCGCGAGGTGCCGGTCTGGGCGGTGTCGCTGCCGATGCTCCGCGCCCTGTTCGACGGCCTGGGCGTCGTCGGCTGGGAGGACCGCGACGTGTGGGACCGCGTCCGCTGGGAGGCCGGCAGGCGCCTGCCCGAACCCGCCCGCGGCGAGACCGGGCTCGACGCCGCGGTGCGCGGCATCCGCCACCTGTGGCACGACCAGGACCGGCTGCTCGAATCCCTGCCGGACTGGGCGCGCGAGGTCGTGGCCCGGCACCGGGAACGCGCCGTCGACGTCGGCAGGCGTTGGCGCGCGGAGTTCTTCGACGGCCACGACGGCGGTGTCGGGCCGCGGCACGCGGCCGCGTTCTGCATCGTCTTCCACTGGAACCGGGCGGCGTTGTCCGCCGAGCGCCAGATCCTGCTGGCCGAGGCCCTGGGCACGACGGTGGAGCCGGGTCGTGGGTGAACCGGGTGCGGGGGAGCGGGTGGCGGGGGTGCGGCGAGCGGTGGTTCAGGTCGCGCTGGAGCAGGCAGTGGTTCAGGTGGCGGTGGATCAGGCCGCGGGCGGCGGGCCGGTGCTGCTGCGCCTGGCCGGCCTGCCCGCGAGCCTGTGGGCGGCAGGTGCGTGCCCCCGGCTGTTCACCGCCCTCGCCGACGCGGACGCGGCAGCCGCCGCGTGCCGCGAGCACGGCCGCACCCTCGCCGCACGCCTGGGCGACCGCGTCGTACCCCACCCGGGCGTCACCGACCGCGAACGCCAGGCCGTCCTGCGCGTGCGCCGCGCCGCCCACAACGGCCGCCCCCTGCCCGACGACACCACCATTGCCCTGGCCCGCACCGCCGCCGCCCGCGTCGACCCGCCGTCCGCCATCGGCCTGGACCGCCTGGTCGCCCGCGCCCGCCACCACCGGCAGGCCGAGGACCGCGTGCGCGAGGACCTGGCCGCCGAGCAGCACCGCCTGGCCGGGCTGCCCTGGCGCCTGCTGCGCTCCTCGCCGGTGGGCGGTGCCGCGCTCGCCCACGACGCCGCGGACCTCGTGGCCGACGTCGAACGCCGGCTCGCCGCCGGCGAACCCTGGGACGGCAAGAGGTTGCGCCAACGCGCCGACCACCTGTGGCGCCTGATCGCCCGCGGCACCGCCAAGACCACGCCGCGCAGCTGGTTCGCCCACATCGCCCTGGTCGGCGGCACCGACCTGCCCACCGCCGTCGCGCCCACCGCCGTCGCGCCTGCCACCGTCGCGCCTGCCACCGTCGCGCCTGCCACCGTCGCGCCTGTCGCCCCGCCCGGCGCCGCCCGCCCCACCCCCACCGCCGGCCCGTTCGCCACCCACGAAGTGCCCAACGTGCACACCACCAGGCACGACCCCGCCGCAACCACCCTCGCCCCCACCGGCCTGCACTGGTCCCACGACGGCGACTTCGTCACCTGGGCCCCGCACCCCGACGCCCCGACCCTGCTGCGCGAGATCCGGGTCCGCGACACCCCGGCCCTGCGCGCCGTCCGCACCGCCCTGGCCACCGGCCCCCGACCGCACCACGACCTGGTCACCACCCTGCTCGGCCCCCGCGCCGACGACCCCGCCGCCCGCGCCGCCCTCACCGCCTTCACCGACCACCTGGCCACCCTGGGCGTGCTCCAGCGCTGCCACCGCGTCCCCGAGCGCACCTCCGCCTGGGGCCCGCCCCGCCCCCGCCCCCGCACCGGCGAGGACTTCCTCGACGTCCACCGCCACGTCACCGGCACACCCCCCGCCCCCGACCCGACCGCCGTGCGCACCGCGGTCGACGTGCTGCGCCGCCTGGACGCCCTCATCCGCGCCGACACCCCGCCCCCGCCCACCACCGTCCACGACCTGCTCGACGGCCGCCCCACCCCGCTGCCCGACCTGGTGCGCCGCTTCCTGGCCGAGCGCCCCGACCACCGCCCGGCCGCCACCGACCGCGACACCTGGCCGGTCCCGCACGACCCCGCCTCCGGCTACGCCGAACTGCTGCGCCGCATCGGGCACACCACCGAGATCACCCACGACCTGCTCGACGACGTCGGCGCGCCCCGCCCCACCACCGACTGGCCGGTCGACTGCCTGCTCCGCCCCCTGCCCGGCGACCCGGGGGCGGTGCTGGAGGCCGTCGTGCCCGCCGGGGTCCTCGACGCCCGCTTCGCCCGCGGCCTGGAACTGCTGCACGGCAACGAACCCGCGGCGGTCACCGCGCACCGGGAGTTCCTGCGCGGGTTCGAGCACCGCCGCGGCGGCCGGCTGGTCGAGGTCCTGGTGCCACCGCACAACGCCCGCTCCGCCAACGCGGTGCGCCGCCCCGCCTACACCGACCTGTGGACCGGCGACCCCGACGCCCACCCCTACCTCGGCCGCGACCACCCCGGGCGGTACGTGCCGCTGCACGAGATCACCCTGCGCCGCGACGGCCGCCACGTCGTCGCCGAGGCCCGCGGCGAACGCCTGTGGCCCGTCCACCACGCCACCCGCGCGCCCTTCCCGCCCTGGGACCTCGCCCTGGCCCTGCTCCTGGCCGCCGGCCCCCGCACGCCCGACCGCCACCGGCCCCAGCCCATCGCCGCGTTCCCCGACCGCCGCCACCTGCCGCGCCTGACCGCCGGACCCGTGGTCCTCACCCGGGCCCAGTGGCGCGTCGACCGCGACGAGCTGTGGGCGCCCGACGCCGACGTCGAGACCAGGTTCCGCGCGCTGGGCCGCCTCACCCGCGCCCGCGCCCTGCCCCGCTGGGTGTTCGCCGGCGCCCCCGGTGACCGGCAGGTGCCGGTCGACCTGGCCGGCCTGCCCGCCCTGCGCACCCTCGACCGGCTCCTGACCGCCGACTCCCTCGTCCTCACCGAGATGCTGCCCGATCCCACCGGGTCCCCCGTCGAGGACACCGCCGGCGACCGCCTGGCCTGCCAGCTGCTGCTGCGCCTGCCCGTCGCCGACGCCACCGACCCCCCACCCGTCCGGGTGGGAGCGGCACCAGCGGCCGACGCAACCTGAAAGGGAGACAACGACATGGACCAGGCGATCCTGGAACCGGGTGAGCTGGACGGCCTGATCACCGACCTGGAGGAGCGCATCAGCGAGGTCCGGCTGTCCGACGCGAACCCCATGGCGTTCAGCGAGGACGACTGCAGCGTCGCGCTGTGCTCGCTCATCGCCTTCTGCTACGACAAGGACGCCTCCTGACGACCGCCGCCCCGGGACGTCCCACCCCGCACACCGGCCCCCGCGGCGGCACCACCGACCCCTCACCCGTCCGGGTGGGAACGGCACTAGCGGCCGACCAGATCTGAAGGGAGAACGAGAATGGACCAGGCGATCCTGGAACCGGGCGAGCTGGACAGCCTCATCACCGACCTGGAGGAGCGCATCAGCGAGGTCCGGCTGTCCGACGCGAACCCCATGGCGTTCAGCCAGCACGGCTGCAGCGTCCTCGCGTGCTCGGTCCTCGCGTTCTGCGACGACGACGGCGACTCGTACTGACCGAGCGCGACCGGGTGGGCGGGTCCCCGCGGACCCGCCCACCCGCGCGGAACCCGTGCCGCGCCAGATCCGCACCGCGCCAGATCCACATCGGACGGACACCGCATGGTCCACACCGCCCACCGCGACCCCACCCTGGACGAGCTGACCCACCACGTCCTGCGGGAGTGGGCCGAGCGCGGCGACCCCACCCCCGACCCCGGACCGGTGGTCCTGGCCTCCACCCTGCCCCCCGACGACCCGACCGCCGCCCTGGCCGCCCGGACGTGGCTGAACGGCCTGCGCCACACCGCCAACCCGCGCCCCGGCCTGTTCGGCGGCCTCGCCGGGCACCTGGCCGGCCTCCGCCTGCTCGCCGCGCACCACCCCGCCCTGCACCGGCTCGCCACGCCCATCGCCGGAGCCCTGCGCCGCACCCGACCCCGCGGCACCGGGTTCGGCTTCCCCGACTACGACCTGGTCTCCGGTCCCGCCGGCGTGCTGCTGGCCCACTGCGCCCCCGCCGCCGACCCGGACGAGCTGGCCCCCCACGCCGCCCACCTGGCCGAGCTGTGCGCCCGGGGCGCCGAAGGTCTGCGGTGCACCGCCTACGAGCACCACGACAAGCTGGCCTGGATGCAGGGCAGGATCAACCTCGGCCTGGCCCACGGCGTCCCCGGCGTGGCGGTGGCCCTGGCCGCCGCCGTGCGCGCCGGGACCGGCCAACCCGCCGCGGTCGCCGCGCTGCGCGCCCTGGGCCGCTGGCTGGCCGACCAGGCCCACCACGAACGGGGCGCGATCACCTGGTCGGCCGCCGACGGCACGCCGCCCCGCACGCGCCGGGCGTGGTGCTACGGCGTCCCCGGCGTGGCCTGGGCGCTGTGGGAGACCGGCACCGCCCTCGGCGACCCCGACCTGACCGCACTCGCCGCGGCCGCCGTCAGCTCCCCGGACGACTTCCACTTCACCGGCGACACCCCGGGCGACCGGCTGGCCGTCTGCCACGGCGCGGCCGGCGTCCTGGCCGTCTTCGACGCCTTCACCCGCGCCGGCCTCCCCGGGACCGCCGCCGCGGTGCACCGCCTCCTGGACCACCTGCGGCGGCACCAGGACGAGGTGGCCGAACTCGCCCGCACCGACATGACGCTGCTCAACGGCGCGGCCGGCGTCCTCGCCGCCGCGCGCACCGCCTCGGGCGCACCCCGCGGCTGGCTCCCCCTGCTGGGCCTGCGCTAGGTCCGGCGCGTTCCCACCACGCGGGTGACCAGGTCGCGCCACCCGGCGTCCAGCCGTTCCGGCGGGAACCCCCGCTCGGTCAGCAGGTGGTCGACCAGCGCCGTGTCCAACGTGCCGACCAGCGCGTACGCGGTCAGCTCCGCGTCCACCCCCACGCCGGCCTGCCGCAGCAGCACCGCCACGTGCGTGCGGCGCACCTGGTTCGCCGGGACGGTGAAGCGGCGCCGACCGGGCTCGGCCGCCAGGTACATGTCCAGGTGGGCGCGCTCGTGCCGCACCACCGCGGGCCCGAACGCCAGCAGCCGCTGCACCGGGTCCGCGCCGGGCCCCAGCGGCGGCGGACCGGCCAGGAACGCCTCCTGCAACCGCCGCTCGTGGTGGTCGAGCAGGGCCAGCAGCAGCCCGGTGCGGTCGCCGAAGCGCCGCGACACCGTACCCTTGCCCACCGACGCCGCCGCGGCCACGGCGTCCATGGTCAGGTTCGCCGCGCCGTGCTCGGCCGCCAACCGGGCCGCGGCCTCCAGCAGGCGCGCCCGGTTGCGCGCCGCGTCGGCCCGCAGGCGCGGTTCGCCCTCGCCGGGGACCAGCGGCAGCGGCGTGCGGGACCCCGCGGCGGGCGGCGTGGCGTCGGTCACGTCGGAAGGGTAGCCGGAAGATAACCGGACCACGTCCCGTTTAGCCTGGTGCAACGTCAGTCACCCACGTACCCGGGGGAGTTTTCCCATGCCCGTCCGCATCCTGGCCCTCGTCGGCAGCCTCCGCGCCGGTTCCCACAACCGCCAGCTCGCCGAGACCGCCGTCCGGCTCGCCCCCGAGGGCGTCGAGATCGAGCTGTTCGAGGGACTGGCCGACGTGCCCTTCTACAACGAGGACATCGACCTCGACGGCTCCGCGCCCGAGCACGCCACCCGGCTGCGCGCCGCCGCCACCGGGGCCGACGCGCTGCTGCTGTTCTCCCCGGAGTACAACGGCACCATCCCGGCCGTGCTGAAGAACGCCATCGACTGGCTGTCCCGCCCCTTCGGCGCGGGTGCCCTGAAGGACAAGCCGGTCGCCGTGGTCGGCACCGCGTACGGCCAGTACGGCGGCGTGTGGGCGCAGGACGAGGCGCGCAAGGCGGCGGGCATCGCCGGCGCCACCGTGCTCGGCGACCTCACCCTGTCGATCCCCGGTTCGGTGGTCCGCTTCGCCGAGACCCACCCGGCCGACGACGCCGAGGTCACCGCCCAGCTCACCGAGCTGCTCAACGGCCTGGCCTCCCGCGTCGCCGCGCACACCGCGGCCTGATCGCGCACCCGTGCCCGGGTCGGACCGCACGCGCGGTTCGGGCACGGTCACGTGACCCGGCCGACCACGCACACGGAGGCTCGACAGGCGCCACCTCCGGCCTGACCTGCCGCGCACCCGCGGCCCGGCCGGCTGCGTACTTCGGCTCAGACAGCCGCCCACCCGCGGCCTGAACCGACGCGCACCGCGACCTGAACGACGCCGCGGGCGGGGGAGTACCCTCCGCCCGCGGCGCCGTCCAGCCCGGGGGAGCACCCGTGACCGACCACGACACCCCGCCCCCCGACCTGGCCGCCCGCGCCGTCACCCCCGGCCACCCCGACTACGACCGCCTCCGCTCCACCTACGCCTGGCCCGGCTCACCGGCCCTGCTCCTGCGCCCCACCGACCCCGACCAGGTCGCCCGCGCCCTCACCCACGCCCGCACCCGCCCGCTCCCCCTGGCCATCCGCAGCGGCGGCCACGGCATCAGCGGCCGCGCCACCAACGACGGCGGCATCGTCATCGACCTGACCGCCCTCCACGGCGTCGAAGTCCTCGACCACCGCCTGGTCCGCGTCGGCGCCGGCGCCCGCTGGGGCGACGTGGCCCGCACCCTCGCCCCGCACGGCCTGGCCATCAGCTCCGGCGACTACGGCGACGTCGGCGTCGGCGGCCTGGCCACCAGCGGCGGCCAGGGACTCCTCGCCCGCGCCCACGGCCTGACCGTCGACCGCGTCCGCGCCGCCACCGTCGTGCTCGCCGACGGCCGCACCGTGCGCGCCGACGCCGACCACCACCCCGACCTGTTCTGGGCCCTGCGCGGCGCGGGCGGCAACCTCGGCGTGGTCACCTCCTTCGACATCGAGGCCGTCGAGCTGTCCGACGTCGTCCACGCCGCGTTCACCCACGACGCCACCGACACCGCCGCGTTCCTGCGCGCCTGGGGCGACCTGGTCGAGCACGCACCCCGCGAGCTCACCGCGTTCCTCACCCTCGTCCGCGCCCAGGACCACCGCATCGCCCAGACCAGGGCCGTCTGGGCGGGCGACGACACCGGTGCCGCCGCCGCGGCGCTCCAGCCCTTCCTCGACCTCGCCCCCGTCCACCGCCACCACGCCGACCTGCTGCCGTACGCCGCGATCATGGCCCCCGACCACGCCCGCCACCGGGGCCAGGGCCGCGGGCGCAGCCGCTCCGCCCTGGTCGAGCACCTGGACCCCCGCACCACCGACGTGGTCGCCGACCTGTTCACCGCGGGTCACACCGCCCACCTGGAGGTCCGCGCGGTCGGCGGCGCGGTCAACGACGTCCCCGCCGACGTCCCCGCCTACGCCCACCGCGACCGCAACTTCTCCCTGGCCGCCGTCCTCGACACCGGCCCCGCCGCCTGGGACCGGCTCGACGCCGACGCGATCCACCTCAGCTTCGAGACCCACGACCAGGCCGCCGCCCTGACCAAGGTCTTCCCGCCGGACACCCTGGCCCGCCTGCGCCGCGTCAAGGCCGCCTACGACCCGGACAACGTCTTCCGCCACAACTTCCCGGTCACGCCCTGAGCCCTCGCACCGGCACCCGGTACCAGCGGCGGTGCACCACCGGCTCCACCACCAGCACCCCGACCGCCGCCGCCACGGCCACCGCCCACACCAGCCAGTCGCCCGACCCCGCCGCCGCCCACCCGGCCGCGGCCACCACGACCACCGGCCGGACCAGGGTGAACGGCCCCAGCCCCACCAGCACCACGAACGCGCTCTCCCGCATCGGCAGCAGCCAGTACGCGGGCAGCGCCGCCGCCAGCAGACCCGCGAACGGCAGCAGCACCTGCAACATCCGCACCCCCGCACCGACCAGCCCGTCGTAGCGGGCACCCACGTCCGCGGCGCCCGCCAGGGCCACCAGGGCCGGTACCGCCACCACCCCCAGCCCGGCCGCGCCCACCGCCAACCCCCGACCCGCGGCCACCAGGTGGTAGACCCGCTTGTCGATCCGGGCGTTGCGCCCCGTCGCCGCGCGGAACCCGGCGAAACCGGCGTCCACCAACCACAGCAGCACCAGCACCACCGGAACCGCCACCGCCACCACGCCACCCCCGGTCACGCCGCCGCACCCACCAGCCCGCGCGCCCGTCGCCCCAACCCCTGGCGCACCGCACCGACCAGCTCCGGCCGCACCCCGACCACCGGCCGCATCGCCGCGCAGCACGGGTTGGCGTGCCGCACCGGTTCGAACAGGAACACCTCCAGCCCCTCGGCCCGCGCCGCCGCCGACAGCAGCACCCCGTCACCGTGGGCGCGCCGCGCCGAGGCCACCCCGTCGTGGCGCCCCAGCGGTTCCCGCATCCGCGCCCGGTGGAACAACCACGCACCCAACGGCGCCAACGGCGTCGCGGCGATGTCGTAGTGCACGAACGCCGGCGCCCCGGCCCGGTCCTGGGCCTGGAAGAACCCGGCCAGCCGGTCCGCGGGCAGGTGGTGCAGCAACCCGCTGGACACGTAGACCGCCGGCTCGGCGGGCGCGAACGCGTCACCGCACGCGAACGAGCACGGCAACCGCTCCTCCGCGGCCAACCCGGCCGCCTCGGCCACCAGCGCCCGGTTGAAGTCCACCCCCACCAGCTCCACGTCACCGCCCAGCACCCCCGAGGCGGCCAGGCTGCGCACCAGGTACCCCAGCCCGCACCCCACGTCGACCACCCGCGGCCGCACCCCGGTCGCGCGCACCGCGGCCAGCACCGGCACCAGCAGCTCGGCGAACCGGTCCGCCATGCGCAGCTCCTCGTTGAGCCGCTGCAACTCGGTGTGCACCCGCACCAGCAGCCGGTCCACCGCCACCGGGTCCAGCACCCCGCCGACCACCGGCATCCGCGCCACGATCCGGGCGGCCCGGGCGTCCCCGGCCGCGCGCAACCGGTCGACCACCTCGTCCCGCCGCACCGGCACGCGCTCACCGGTGCCCGGGTCCCACACCGCCACCAGGTCGGAGATCTCCACCACGGTCATGGGCGGAACCGTAGTGCCGCACCGGGGACCGCCACCCCGGAATTCAGCTCAGCACGACCTCGTCCACGAGCACTCCAGCTCCACCACCGCACCGGCATCCGCGCCCGCGACCCGGGCCTGCGGCTGCCCCTGCCCCGCCCGGTCCGAGGCCAACCGCACCGCCACCGCGTCCTCCAGGTCCTTCGGCGCCGCCGACACGTAGTTGTTGGACACCAGCGAGAACACCAACCGGCGGCCGTCGGCCGTGGTCACGTACCCGGCCAGCGCGCTCACCCCGGTCAACGTCCCGGTCTTGGCGCGCACGTTGCCCGCCGCGGCCGTGCCCGCCATCCGGTTGCGCAGCGTGCCGCCCTCCAGCCGGTCCGGCCTCCCGGCCACCGGCAGCGCGCCGTACCAGTCGGCGAACCACGGCTCGGCCCGCGCCGCGCCCAGCAGCGCCACCAGCACCTCCGGCGACACCGCGTCCATCCTGGACAGACCCGACCCGTCGACCAGCCGCGACGCCGTCACGTCCACGCCCAGCCCCGACAGCAGCGACGCCACCGCCCGCAGCCCCGCGGACCAGCTGCCCTCGCCGTGCCACCGCCGCCCCAACGTCTTGACCAGCGCCTCGGCGTGCAGGTTGTTGCTCAGCTTCAAGAACGGCACCAGCAGCTCCCGCAGCGGCATCGACCGGTGCCGCGCCAGCACCCGCGCCGACGCCGGCGTCGCCCGGAACTCCGTCCCGCCGGTGACCACCACCCCGTGGGCCTCCAGCGACCTGCGGAACAACCCCGCCACCAGCGCGGTCGGCCCGTCCACCGCCACCCGCGCGACGTGGTCGCCGGCACCCGGCGCGATCGACCCGTCGACGTGCACCACGTTGGTGCCGTGCGCGCGCTGCACCCGCACCCCGCCGCCGGCGGCCGTGACGGCGGTGTTGCGCACCTCCACCTCCACCGGCGGCTCCACCCGCACCCGCGCCGGACCGCCCTCGGCGCCGGGGGAGACCCGCACCACCACCGACCCGGGCTCGTAGTCGGTGTCCGGCGCGAACGTCAGCGCCGAGGTCTGCGCGTTGTAGGAGTAGGTCTCGTCGTCCCACGCCCACCCCGTGCCCAGCGGCACCTGGTCGAACCACGTGTCGTCGGCCACCAGCGCGCCGCGCACGACCCGCACGCCGCTCGCCGCCAACCGCGCGGCCAGCGCGTCGTAGTCCCCGGCCAGCGCGGTCGGGTCGCCGGTGCCCCGCAGGTACAGGTCGCCCAGCAGCACCGAACCCCGCACCGGCCCGGTCGCCGCCAGGTCGGTGTCCCACCGGTGGTCGGGACCCAGCCCCTCCAGCGCCGCCGCCGCCGTCAGCAGCTTCGCCGTGGACGCCGGCTGGAACCGGGTGCGCCCCGACCGGTCGTAGAGCAGGTCGCCGGTGTCGGCGTCGCGCACCACCAGGCCCACCGCGGCGGAGGTCAGCCGCGGTTCGCCCAGCAGGCGGTCCAGGTCCGCGACCAGCGGGTCACCGGGTTCGGCGGCCGCACCGGCGGCCACCCCCAGGACCAGCGTCAACGACAGCAGCAGGCAGCTCGACCGACTCCTCATCCCGCGATCCTGCCCGGCACCGACCCGCGCGCACCACCGGCGACCGGCGGTTGCGAGGATGGACCCGTGCGGATCAGGGCACTGGGGGAACTGGAGGTCCGCGGACCCGACGGCACCCGCGTCGACCTCGGCGGTCCGATGCTGCGCGCGTTGCTGCTGCGCCTGGCCGTCGACACCGGCCGCGTGGTCACCACCGACCGCCTCGTCGCCGACCTGTGGCCGCACACCGCGCCCGCCGACCCCACCGCGGCCCTCCAGTCGCTGGTCGCCCGGCTGCGCCGCGCCCTGGGCCGCGACGCGATCGGCTCCCACCCCACCGGCTACCGGCTCGACCTGCCACCCGAGCAGGTGGACCTGCACGCGTTCGCCCGCGCCGTCGCCGAGGGCCGGCCGCGCGAGGCCCTGGCCCTGTGGCGGGGCGCGCCCCTGGCCGACGTCGCGGACACCGGGTTCGCCCAGGCCACCCTCGCCCGCCTGGAGGAGCTGCGGCTGAGCGCCGTCGAGGCCCGCCTCGACCTCGACCTCGCCGCGGGCGCCACCCCCGAGCTCGTCGCCGAGATCGAGGAACTGGCCACCGCCACACCCCTGCGCGAGGGCCTGCACGCCCGCCTGATGCGCGCCCTGTGCGCCCGCGGCCGCCACGCCGACGCCCTCGCCGCCCACGAGCGCGCCCGCGCCCTGCTCGCCGACCAGCTCGGCGCCGACCCCGGCCCGGAACTGCGCGAGGCCCACCGGCAGGCCCTGCGCGCACCGACCCGCCGCCCCGGCCTGCCCGCCCGGCTGACCAGCTTCGTCGGCCGGGAGCACGAGCTGGACGAGCTGACCCGCGCCCTCGCCGAGGCCCGCCTGGTCACCGTCACCGGTCCCGGCGGCGCCGGCAAGACCCGGCTGGCCCTCGAAGCCGCCGACCGCACCCCCGCGCCCGACGGGGTCTGGCTGGTCGACCTCGCCCCCGTGCCCGCCGACGACGGCCTGCTGCCCGCCGTGCGCGCCGCCCTGGGCACCACCGACCGCCCCGCCGACTTCCTGGCCGGCCGCACCGCCCTGCTGCTGCTGGACAACTGCGAGCACCTCCTCGACGGCGTCGCCGGCCTCGCCGCCGACCTGCTCGCCCGCTGCCCCCGGCTGCGCGTGCTGGCCACCAGCCGCGAACCCCTCGGCGTCACCGGCGAGGTCCTGCGCCCCCTCGACCCGCTGCCGGGGGCCCAGGCCGTCGCCCTGTTCACCGACCGCGCCCGCGCCGTGCGCCCCGGCTTCACCCCCGACGAGACCACCACCGCGATCTGCCGCGCCCTCGACGGCCTGCCGCTGGCCGTCGAACTCGCCGCCGCCCGCCTGCGCTCCCTCACCCCGGCCCAGCTCACCCACCGCCTCGGCGACCGGCTCGGCCTGCTCGACCGCGGCGTGCGCGGCGCACCGGCCCGCCACCGCACCTTGCGCGCCGTGCTGGACTGGAGCCACGACCTGCTCGACCCCGCCGAGCGCACCCTGCTGGCCCGCCTGTCGGTGTTCGCCGGCGGTGCGACCCTCCGGGCGGTGGAGGACGTCACCGGCGGCACCCTGGACCAGGTGGCGTCCCTGGTCGACAAGTCCCTGGTGGTCGCCACCGACGAGCGGTACCGCCTGCTGGAGACCGTCCGCGAGTACGCCGCGACCCACCTGGAGGACGCCGACCGGGTCCGCGCCCGGCACACCGCCCACTACACCGCCCTGGCCGAGCACGCCGAACCCCGGCTGCGCGGCCCCGAGCAGGCCGTGTGGGTCGACCGGCTGGCCACCGAGCAGGCCAACCTCGACCAGGCCATGTCCGACCGGGCCACGTCACCGCGGCTGTTCACCGCCCGCCTGTGGTACTGGCTGGTGCGCACCGAACTGGCCGAGGCCCGCCGCTGGGCGACCGCCGTCCTCGCCGCCGACCCGTTCCCGGACCCCACCGCGGACCTGGCCCACGACCTGGCCACCGCCCTGCTCGCACCCACCCCCGACCTGCTCGACCGCCTGGCCGCCCGCGAGGAGCCCGCCGCCCTGGCCGTGGCCGTGCTCGCCGACCACACCAACCGCGCCCGCCTCACCGCCGTCGCCGACCGGCTCACCGCCTCCACCGACCCGTGGCGCCGGGCGGCCGGCCACCTGCTGCGCGGCTACGCCACCGCCGAGATCGCCACCGGCGGCGCCGCACCCGCCGAGGAGCACTACACCGCCGCCGCCCAGGGCTTCCGCGACACCGGCGACCACCTCCTGCTGGCCTGCTCGCTGATGTTCCGCTCGGTCCTGCAGGCCGACCGCGGCGCCACCGCCGAGGCGATGGAGTCCCTGTCCGAGGCCATGCGCCACATCAGCACCGTCCCCGCGGTCATGCTCGTCCAGGCCGCCCGCCTGCACGCCCGCGCCGGCGACCTCGACCACGCCCGGCGCGAACTCGAACGCGCCGAGCGGGACGCCGTCCACGACGACGACCCCCTCGCGCTCGCCCGCCTGCACAACGGCCTGGCCGAGATCGCCCGCCTCAGCGGCGACACCGCCACCGCGCTGCGCTGGCACCACAAGGCCATGGCCGTCGACCCCGCCCTCGCCACCACCCAGTTCCTGGCCGGCATGCACGGCAACTACGCCAGGACCCTCACCGAGCTCGGCGACCTCGACCTGGCGGGCCACCACCACGAGCGCGCCGTGGAACTGGCCCGCCGCAGCCAGGACGGCCCCGCGCACGCCGCCGTGCTGGAGGGGCAGGCCGAGTGGCACGTCGCCCGCGGCGACCGCGCCGCCGCCCTGGACCTGCTCGACCAGGCCCGGCGGCTGCGCGGCACCGACAACCCCGGCCTGCGCGCCCGCGTCACCGGGACCAGCGGTCCAGGTACGGGCTGACCTCGTCCGCGGTGTCGGCGAACAACCCGACGTAGCCGTCCGGGCGCACCACCGCCAGCGCGTCGCCCACCACGTCGAAGGCGGGGGCGTAGGTCACCTCGTGGGCACCGGGGAAACGCGCCCGCCCGAAGGCCAGCACCGCGAACCCCGGACCGGTCAGCACCTCGTGCACCCGCCGGTCCCCGCACCACCCGTCCGGCGCCCGGTCACCCGCCCGCACGGTGCCCGGCTTCGCCCGCAGCTCCACCGACAGCGCGCTGCCGCGGTAGTTCACCCCCAGCTGCTTGAGCGCCGGGTCGCTGCGGTCCACGGCGTCGCGACCACCCCGCAGAGCCCGCCGGAACAACGCCGAGCTGATCCCCAGCACCTCGGCCGCCACCGGCAGCCGCTCGTCCTCGTAGGTGTCCAGCACCTCGCCGCCCAGCGCCAGCTTCCAGCCCAGGTTGTAGGCGTCCTGCACGCCCGTGTTCAGCCCCTGGCCGCCGGTCGGGGCGTGCACGTGGGCGGCGTCGCCCGCCAGGAACACCCGCCCCACCCGGTAGCGGTCGACCATGCGCACGTTCGGCCGCCACGAACTCGACCACGTCAGGTCGCCCACCACCAGGTCGTCCCGCCCGGAGGCCCGCGTCAGCAGCTCCTGCAACCCCTCCACCGACGCCTCCTCCAGGTGCGTGGTGGTCACCTGGAACGAGTCGGTGCCCGCCATCGGGCACGCGCCCAGCAGCGGCACGACCGGGTCGTCGGAGGCCCAGAAGTGCCAGTGGTTCCGGTCCAACCCGGAGATCCGCACGTCGGCGATCACCTGCCGGTGCTCCTCGTCGGTCTCGCCCGCGAAGCCGACACCCAGCCCCCGCCGCACGGTGCTGCGCCCCCCGTCCGCGCCCACCAGGTACTCCGCCCGCACCGGCACCCCGTCCAGGTAGGCGGTCACCCCGTCGTCGTCCTGCTCGAACCCGGTCAGCTCCACCCCGGTCTCCACGCGCCCGCCCAGCTCGGCCAACCGCTCGCGCAGGATCAGGCACGTCCGCCACTGCGGCAGCATCAGCCCGTTCGGGTAGGGCACGTCGTCGCGCGGCGGCGACACCTCGCGCATCGGCCGCTCCCACACCACCTCGCGGCCGCGGTAGGCGCGCATGGGCGGGTAGGGGCCGCCGTGCTTGAGGACCTGGTCGATCACGCCCAGGTCGGCGAAGACCTCCAGGGTGCGGGGCTGGAGCCCCTTGCCGCGGGAACCGGCGAAGGTGCCGGGATCGCGGTCCACGACGCGGTGCGCGACGCCCCGGCGGGCCAGGTCGCAGGCGAGGGTGAGGCCGGTCGGGCCGGCTCCGACGATGAGAACTCGGGTATCCATGCCGGACACCCTGGCCGGGGGCGCTGCCAGGGTGCTGCCAGGGCGCTGCCGGCGCGCCGGCAGCGCCCTGGCGCGGCTCGCCGACGGGTCCCGACCCCGCTGGTGTGGGAGGGCGTTCACGCCGGAGGGGCGACCTGCTGTGCCATGATTGCCGGGTTTCAGCGCCGATGGGTCGCGGTGTCGGGGGAGCCGCCACCGGAGGTCGCTCGGGCTGTCCCGGCTGTCCCCGCGCAAGGAGGGCCATGACACGGCCGTTACCGCGAGACCTCCCGGGCAAAACCGGTCCGGCCTCACGACGCCGCCCGCGCACGGGCCGCCGGTCGCCGCTGCGCCACCCGGTTCCGCTGGCCCTGTCGGCCGTCGTGGGCACCTGCGCGGTCCTGGTCCTGCTGCTCGGCCCCGTGGCGTGGTGGGCGACCGCGTCCGTGGGTGAGCTCAAGGGCAAGGAGAAGGCCGACGCCGTCAACTCGACCCGGCAGGTGCTCCTCGCCGCGGCCGGGGGCGCCGCCGCGCTCGTCGGCATCGGGTTCACCGCCCGGACCTACTACCTGTCCCGCCGGGGTCAGCTCACCGACCGCTACGGGAAGGCGGTGGCGCAGCTCGCCTCCGACAAGCTCACCGAGCGCGTCGGCGGCGTCTACGCCCTCGAACACCTCATGGTCGAGTCGGAACGCGACCACGTCACCGTCGTCGAAGTCCTCGCCGCCTTCATCCGCGAGCGGACCACCACCGGGGAGACCGGTATGCACGAGGAGAGGCACAACTGCCGGCACGACGGGTCGAAGCCCGCCTTCCGCTCCCTGGCGACGGACGTGCAGGTGGCGCTCACCGTCCTCGGCCGGCGTCCCCGGCGTCCGGAGCGCAACCCCGTCGACCTCAGGACCGCCGACCTCTGCGGTGCCGACCTGTCGGGCCTCCGCCTGGACCACGCGAACCTGTGGGGCGCCAAGCTCAAGTACACCGTGGCGCACGAGGTCGACCTCCGGCACGCGAACCTGAGCTTCGCCGAACTGGTCGACACGCGGCTGGGGAGGGCCCGGTTGCGCGGCGCCCACCTGGGGCGGGCGGTCCTGGACCACGCCACCCTCGACCACGCGGACCTGCGGGAAGCCGAGCTGGGCGGAGCCGGCCTGCGGAACTGCGACCTCACCGGGGCGGACCTGGGAGGTGCGCGGTTGGGCGGCGCCGACCTGAGCGGTGCGAAGCTGAGCGGCGCGAACGTGACGGGGACCGACCTCGCGACCCCGCGCGGGGAACGGGCGTCGCCGGGGGAAACCGCCGTGGACGGGTCCCGCCGAGGAGGGGAGTAGCCGTGCGCCTGGCCGTCACCGGTCACCGCGGCCTGCCGGGACCGACGGAGCGGTTGGTCGACGCGGCCCTGCGCGACCTGCTGGCCGCGCGGGCCGATGCGCACCTGGTCGGCCTGTCCTGCATCGCCGACGGTGCGGACGCGCTGTTCGCCCGCGCCGTCCTGGACGCCGGCGGCTCGCTGGTCGTGGTCGTGCCCGCCGCGAAGTACCGCGGCGCACTGCCCGGGTCCCACCACCCCGTCTACGACGACCTGCTCTCGCGCGCCGCGGAGGTGGTCGCGCTCGACCACGTCGAACCGGACCCGGCCGCCTACCTGGACGCGAGCCTGCGGATGCTCGACCGGGCCGACGAGCTGGTGGCGGTGTGGGACGGGCGGCCCGCCCGCGGCCACGGCGGGACCGCGGACGTCGTCGGGGAGGCCGGGCGCAGGGGGATGCCGGTCACGGTGGTCTGGCCGGACGGCGCGACCCGCGACTGAGGTCGATCACAGCTGGAAGGTGCAGCTCGACCCCTCGCTCAACTGTCCGCCGACGTTCGGGCTGTAGCTGCCGCACGTGGCGACGACGTCGTAGAACACGATGCGCAGCGGGTTGATCGGGGTCGGCATCATCTGCAGCCTGTCGATGCGGATCACGTAAGGGCCGCCGCTGTCGGTGAAGGCCGAGCACCCGCCGACGTGGACGAAGGGCATGTTCCAGAACCGGGTCCCGCCGGTGCAGTGCTCCCTGTGGTGATCGGGGTTTGCCTGCGACAACTGCGCGTCCGTGCCTACTGCACCGCCGGCGGAGCTGTCCAGGACGGCCCGCGCCACTACACGATGTGCTGGTGCGCGACCACGTGTTCGGCCGCAGCACGCCGACACCGTCCGTGGCAGCGGGCTTTCCCTGATACCCCAACGAGTTCTTCTCCCACCTGCTCGTGTCACGAGCGTTGGCCGATCGGGACCGCCCGGTTTCACTGGGGACGCCGAACGTTTCGGCACCCGGGTCGGTGACGGCGCCGCCCGGGACGGCGGGAGAGGTAGAGGGCCATGGCATTCCGGAAGACGTTGGTCGCCCTGGTGGTCGCGGGCTCGGCGCTGGCGTGGGCACCACCGGCCTCGGCGGACACGGTGGCGGTGATCGAGAGCGCCAACGGTTCGGAGGACGTGTGGCTCCAGACGCTCTGGGACACCAAGCCGATCATCACCGAGGACTACCGCGGCAACGACCGGCAGGTGTGGCGCCTCGGCGCCGGTGACAACCTGATCAGGAACATCGGGACCGGCCTGTGCGCCGCCGCCATCGGCGGTCAGCTCAAGGGGCGCGCGTGCGACCCCGACGACCCCGGGCAGCTGTGGTGGCGCGAGGGCGGTGGCAACTCCCGGGTCATCGTGAACGACGAGTTCGGCACCTGCCTCACCTACGACGGGCACGAGCGCAGCCCGCGACTGGAGCGGTGCGACTACGGCCGGAGCGACCAGCGCTGGTACTTCAACGAGCCGTGAGCCGCTTTCACGCCCGGGCGGCCAGGCCGAGCGCGGTCTGGCCGATCCCGGGCGTCCCCGCCCCGCCGGGTCGGGCGGGTGCTCCGCCACCGGGGCGAACCGCTCCGGCAGGTCGCGGAGCCGCGTGGTCGGGCCCGGGCCCGGCGACGGCCGGTCCCGCCGGTGTCAGCGCGCCAGCAGCCCGCGCAGGGCCTTGACCACGTCCGCGGGCGCCTCCTCGGCCATGAAGTGGCCGCACGACACCGTGCGGTGCTCCAGGTCCGGCGCCCACGCCCGCCACAGCGCCGCCGCGTCGTACCCCAGCGCCGCGCCCCAGTCCTGCTGGAGCACGGTGACCGGCATGCCCAGCCGGTTGCCGGCCAGCCGGTCGGCGGTGTCGTGCGCCACGTCGACGCCCGCGGTGGCGCGGTAGTCGGCCACGATCGAGGTCACCGCGTTCCGGGACGCCTCCAGGTAGGCCGCGCGCACGTCCGCTGGGATGGCCGCGGGGTCGCGGGTCCAGGCGTCGAGGAAGTGGCCGAAGAACGCGTCCGGCGCGGCCCCGATGAGCTGTTCGGGCAGGCCGGGCGGCTGCGCCATCAGGTACAGGTGGAACCCCACCGCGGCGGTCACGCCGTGCAGCACGTCCCACATGTCCAGCGTCGGCAGCACGTCCAGCACGGCCAGGTGGCCGACCGCGTCGGGGTGGTCCAGGCCGGCGCGGATGGCGACCAGCGCGCCGCGGTCGTGCCCGGCCAGGGCGAAGCGGTCGTGGCCGAGCGCGCGGGCCAGGCCCACCACGTCGGCGGCCATCGTGCGCTTGCTGTAGGCGTGGCCGTCGGTGTCGGCGGGCTTGTCGCTGTCGCCGTAGCCGCGCAGGTCGGGGCAGATGACGGTGTGGTCGGCCGCCAGGTCGGCGGCCACGTGCCGCCACATCAGGTGCGTCTGCGGGAAGCCGTGCAGCAGCACGACCGGGTCGCCGGAACCGGCCACGGCCGCGTTGAGCGCCACGCCGTCGGCGACGGTCACCCGTCGGTAGTCGAATCCGGGGATCTGCATGGTCCTGCCTCTCGGGTCGGGTTGCCGTGCCGCCAGCCTCCGGGACCCCGATCAGCAGCCGATCAGCAACGGCTGAGCGGGGGCGCCGGGCCGGGCCGGGTTAGAGTCCCGGCGTCGGGAGGGTTGATGTCGGTGCGGTTCGGCGTGCTCGGCCCGCTGGTGGCCGAGGACGCCAGGGGCCCGGTGCGCGTGGGCGGGCCCCGGCACCGCGCGGTGCTGGCGCGGCTGCTGGTCGCCCGCGGCCGGGTGGTGCCCGTGGGCCACCTGGTCGACGACCTGTGGGACGACGACCCGCCCGAGGGTGCGGTGGGTGCGATCCAGACGTTCGTCGCCGCGCTCCGACGGGCCCTCGAACCGGACCGGCCGCCACGCGCCCCCGCCCGGGTGCTGGTGACCGCGCCACCCGGCTACGCCCTGCGCGCCGAACCGGACGCGGTCGACGCGTGGCGGTTCGAGGCGGCCGTGACCGGGGACCGCGACGCGGCGGGGGTGGACGAGGCGCTGGTGGACGAGGCGCTGGCGCTGTGGCGGGGACCGGCCTACGCCGAGTTCGCCGACCGGCCGTGGGCCCGCGCGGAGGCCGCCCGCCTCGACGAACTGCGCCTGCTGGCCCTGGAACGGCGGGCGGAGGCGCTGCTGGCGTCGGGACGGGCTGCGGCCGCCGTGCCGGACCTGGAGGCGCACGTCGGGCAGCACCCGTGGCGGGAGGACGCCTGGCGGTTGCTCGCGTTGGCCCTGTACCGGGCCGGGAGGCAGGGGGACGCGCTGGGTGCGCTGCGCCGGGCGCGGGGGCGGCTGGCCGAGGTGTTGGGTGTCGATCCGGGGCCGGGGTTGCGGCAGTTGGAGGCCGATGTCCTGGCCCACGCGCCCCACCTGGCCGCGCCACTCGCGGGCACCCACGGGTTGGCCACGCCAGTCGCGCACGGTCCCGATTCGGCCGCACCCACCGCGCACGGCCACAACTCGGCTGCGCACGGCCACAACTCGGCTGCACACGGCCCGGATTCGGCCGCGCACGGTGCCGATTTGGCCGCACCACCCGCCCCCACCCGCCCCAACGACACCCCCACCCCCGCCCGGCCGGAGCGCCACCTCCTCACCCCCTCCCGGCTGGTCGGCCGCGCCGACGAGGTCGCGCAGCTCGACGCCGCGGCCACCCGGGCCACCGAGCTGCCGCGCCCCGTCCTGGCCCTGGTCTCCGGCGACGCCGGCGCGGGCAAGACCGCCCTGGCCGAGGCGTTCACCGACCACCTGACCACCCGCGGCTGGACCACCGCCTGGGGCACCAACCCCGACACCGAGGGCCTGCCCGCCGCCTGGCCGTGGCACCAACTCCTGGACACCCTCGCCGCCCGGGGCCACGGCCACCCGCCCGCCACCCCCACCGACGGCGACCCGCTGGTGGCCCGCTTCCACCGGCACCGCGCCGTCGGCGAGCACCTGGCCGCCGTCGCCCGCCGGACCCCGCTGCTGCTGGTCCTCGACGACCTGCACCAGGCCGGCGAGGAGACCCTGGCGCTGCTGGTCGCCGTGGTCACCGGGTCGACCGCCCACCCGCTGCTGGTGATCGCGACGCACCGCACCACCGACGTCCCCACCGCCCTGGCCGGCCTCCTCGGCCGCGTGGCCCGCGCCGAACCGACGCGCGTCTACCTCGGCGGACTGCCCGCCACCGCCGTGCCCGAACTGGTGCGCGCCACCACCGGCCACGACGTGGACGAGGCCACCGCGACCGCGATCCACCGGCGCAGCGGCGGCAACCCGTTCTTCGTGCGCGAGCTGGCCCGGCTGGTCGAGAGCGAGGGCCCCGACTGGGCCGCCTCGGTACCGCCCGGCGTGCGCGACGTGGTCCGCCACCGCCTGGCCCGCCTGCCCGAACCCGCGCAGGCCGTGCTGCGGCGGGCCGCCGTGGTCGGCACCGACCTGGACCTGGAGCTGCTGACCGCCCTGGTGGGGGAGGACGTGCTCGCACCGGTGGAAACCGCGACCGACCACGGCTTCCTGGTCGAACGCGGCCCGCGGCGGTTCCGCTTCGCCCACGCCCTCGTGCGCGACACCCTCTACCAGGACCTGACCGGCTCCCGCCGAGCCCACTGGCACGCCGCCACCGCCGAGGCGCTGAAACGGCTGCGCCCCGACGAGGTGGACGCGCTGGCCCACCACTTCCTGCTGGCCGACAGTCCCGAAACCGACCCCCGCGCCGCCCACTACGCCCGCGCCGCCGCCGAACGCGCCGAACGCCGAGGCGCCCCGCACGAAGCGGCCCGGCTGTGGGAAGCCGCACTCACCGCCCACGACCGCTCAACCGCCGACCGCTCTGGTCCCGGCCACTCGACCGCCGGCCGCTTCGCCGCCGACCGCTCAGGCACCGACGCCCCCGCCACCGACCCTGCCCCCGCCACGACCCTCGCGCCCACCACCCCCGCAGCAACCCACCCCACCCCCGCAGCCACCAGGCTGGACCTGGTCATGGGCCTGGCCCGCACCAGAGCCGTCACCGGCGACCTGGCCCGATCCCGCCACCACCGAGCCGAGGCGATCGCACTCGCCGAAGACCTCGGCGACCCCGACCTGACCGCCCGCGTGATCACCGCCTTCGACGTCCCCGCCGTCTGGACCGAGCACGACGACCCACCCCTGGCCGCCCGGATCGCCGCCACCACCGAACGCACCCTGGCCGCCCTCCCCGCCGACCGCACCACCACCCGGGCCCGCCTGCTCGCCACCCTCGCCGTGGAGCTGCGCAGCACCGGCGGCACCCGCGCCCGCACCGCCGCCCGCGAAGCCGAAGCCCTGGCCCGCTCCTCAACGGACCCGGCGCTGCTCGCGTTCGCCCTCAACGCCCGCTTCCTGCAGTCCTTCGACCGCGCTGGCCTGGCCCCCGACCGCGCCCGCGTCGGCACCGAACTGGTCGACCTGGCCCACCGGCACGACCTGGTCACCTTCGAGGTCCTGGGCCACCTGGTCCTGATCCAGGCCAACTCGGCGCTCGCCGACTTCACCACCGCCGACCACCACGCCGCCGCGGCCGACCGCCTGGGCCGGACGCACCAACTGCCCCTGGTCCGGGTCTTCACCGACTGGTACCGCGCCCTGCGGACCGGCGTCACCGGTGAACCCGCCGAACCCGCCTACCGCGCCGCCGCCGCCCGCCTGGCCGGCACCGGCATGTCCGGTGTGGACAACGGCATCCTGCCCCTGGCCCTGCTGTGCGACCGCCTCCAACGCGGCGAACCCCCGATCGACGACACCGACTTCGGCGCCTACACCCCCTGGTGCCGCCCCCTCCTGACCCAAACCGAAACCCCCATCCCGGACTCACCCCACGACCTGCTCTACGAAGCCCGCACCTGCCTGCACGCCATCACCGCCGTCCGCACCAACGACCGCCCCGCGGCCGAACGCCTGCACGCCGCCCTCGAACCCGCCGCGAACGAACTGGCGGGCGCCGGCAGCGGCATGCTGACCCTGCGCCCGGTCGCCCACTACCTCGGCGACCTGGCCGCCACCCTGGGCCGCCACCGCCGGGCGGCCGAGCACCGCGAGCACGCGCTGGCCGTCGCCGAACGGGCCGGCGCACCGCACTGGACCGCCCTTTAGCGGTCGGGGAGAAATGCCCGTAGCC
Source organism: Saccharothrix syringae (assembly GCF_009498035.1). Taxonomy (NCBI): domain Bacteria; kingdom Bacillati; phylum Actinomycetota; class Actinomycetes; order Pseudonocardiales; family Pseudonocardiaceae; genus Saccharothrix; species Saccharothrix syringae. Next base: position 5,773,991 of record NZ_CP034550.1, on the reverse strand, counting down.
GGCGCTTCCGGTTCGGGCGTAATGTGCCTCATTCGCTTTTCGCGATGTCCGATCGCCGCGCCGAGGTAAGCCGCGGCGAATGGAATGAAAATGAGGTGGAACATGCGAACAAGACACTGGCGCGCGCTGATCGCCGCTGCGCTGTCCGCCCTCGTCATAATCCCGCTCGGCGGGCAACCGGTCCGGGCGACCGCCGCCGAGCAGCCGCCACAGGCATACCTCGACTGGACGAAAGTCGTGGTGGCCGCCATCAGCGCGATCGGTTCCTGGGCTTCCTCGGCCAACACCGAGGAGGCCATCAAGCAGGCCACCACGCAGATCCTGTCGGCGGTCAACTCCGCGAAGGCGGAGATCCTGGCCCAGATGGAGACGATCGCCGTGGCCGAGCTGCGGGCGTGCGCCAACCACGCGTTCATCGAGTACATCGACATCGAACGCATGGCACCGGACAACATGCAGCAGTTCGCCCAGAACGCGACCGGCTGCGCGGTGCAGATCGCCAGCACCCTGCCGGCGATTTCCGACGCGGCCCGGAAGGACCAGCTCGGCTTCGCCCTGAGCATCGTGTCCCCGATCGCGCTCAACGCACGCGGTCGCACCGGCTTGACCACCGAGGCGCTGGCCAGCACGCTGTTGAGCGCGCAGGAGCACATCGCCGCGACCCTGCTGCCGAACTGCTGGAGCTACGTCCCGGCCCTCCAGGAACCGGACTTCCCGCGTCCGCGCCCCGGGGACTACATCGGCTGGGACCTCTTCTGCGAGGCGTACAACTACACCAGTTTCGCCAGTGGGTACGGCGTGTTCCGCTACCCGAACGAAGGTCCCACGGAGGTGCACTGGGCGCCCCTGCGGGACCAGGCGAGCAGCACCACCAGCAGGGGCATCGCCATCGCGGTGATACCGCTGCTGCGCCGATGACCTGAAGGCCCAGGGCCTGGCGGGCGCGCGCCAGGGCCTGCACCGCACCCCGCTTCGCGTGTGGCCCACCGATATCCCGCCGCCGACGGGAGTGGTGACGCGCACCAGGGCGGACGACGCACCTCCGTTCGTACCATCAGCCCAACGCGAGTGACGCCCGTCACTCACCTCAACGGAGAGGTCGCGTCATGCCGGCTCTTCGCCCTGCCGTCGCAGCCCTGGCCGCCGCGCTCACCGCCGCACTGGCCACCGCGGCGCTGACCACCACCGCACCACCGGCCCGCGCCGCGGGCCTGCAGGAGGTCACCGGGTTCGGCACCAACCCGGGCAACCTCCAGATGTTCCGCTACGTCCCCGACGGCCTGCCCCCGGACCGCCCGGTGGTCGTCGCCCTGCACGGCTGCACCCAGAACGCCGCGTCCTACGCCACGGGCACCGGCTGGACCAAACTCGCCGACCAGTGGCGCTTCTCGGTCGTCTTCCCGCAGCAGCGCAGCGCCAACAACCTCAACTCCTGCTTCAACTGGTTCGAACCCGGCGACACCCGGCGCGGCGCCGGCGAGGCGCTGTCGATCAAGCAGATGGTCGACCGGGTCAAACAGGACGTGAAGGCGTCGAGCGCCTACGTCAGCGGCCTGTCCGCGGGCGGTGCGATGACCGCCGTCATGCTGGCCACCTACCCGGACGTCTTCGCCGGCGGCGGCGTGGTCGCGGGCCTGCCCTACGGCTGCGCGACCGCCGTGGCCCAGGCATTCGGCTGCATGAACCCCGGCGTGAACCTCACCCCGGCCCAGTGGGGCGACAAGGTCCGCGCCGCCTACGCGGGCGGACCGCGCCCCAAGGTCTCCATCTGGCACGGCACCGCCGACACCACCGTGGTCCCGGCCAACGCCGGGGAGCTGGTCGAGCAGTGGACCGACGTCCACGGCACCGACCAGACCCCCGACGTCAGCGACACCGTCGCCGGCTACCCGCACCGCGTCTACGGCGGGGTGGTGGAGCTGTACCAGATCACCGGCATGGGCCACGGCCACCCGGTGGACCCCGGCACCGGGCCGACCCAGTGCGGCACCGCGGGCGCCTACGTGCTCGACGTCGACATCTGCTCCGCCTACCACCTGGCCCGCTTCTGGGGCATCACCACCGGAACCACCCCGACCACCACCACGAGCACGGCGCAGCCCGTCGACACCGCCACCGGCACCGCGACCCAGCACTACGTGGCCGGCCGCATCGGCGTGACCGACTACAACACCCTGGGCGCCCGCTACGGCTACACCACCGCCTTCACCCTCTACCGCTGCCCGGCCGGCTGGACCGACAAGCCCGACTGCTCACCGATCTGACCCCACCGATCCGACCTCACCGATCCGACCGGGCGCCCAGCCGGATCGCCTGCCACGACACGGGCGGCAGCACGACCCGCAGCGCACCGTCCACCACCTCGACCTCCAACGGCCGCGGCACCACCCGGTCCGGCTCCCGCTCGGTGTTGGTCGCGGTGGGGTCGGCGTCGTGCAGCGACCACGCCTCCACGGGTTCCACCCCGCCCAGGCCCGCCAGCGGCACGCGCAGCTCCACCGGTTCACCGCGGTGCCGGTTGACCGCGAACACCACCACCTCGCCGCTGCCCGGGTCGCGGGTGGCCACCGCGTCCACCAGCGGCACCTCGCCGTGCCGCCCGGTGGCGTGGGTCGGCGCGGCGACGTGCCCGCGCAGCACGTCCCCGCGCGCCAGCCGCGAGGTCAGCGCGAACGGGTGGAAGGTCGTCTGCCGCCACGCCGGCCCGCCGGGCTCGCTGCGGATCGGGGCGATGACGTTGACCAGCTGCGCCTGGCACGCCACGGCCACCCGGTCGCCGTGCCGCAGCAGCGACATCAGCAGGTTGCCGACCACGACGGCGTCGGTCACGTCGTACCGGTCCTCGATCAGGCGGGGCGCCACCCGCCACTCGGTGGGCGGGTCGGCCTGGTAGCGGCTGAGGTACCAGACGTTCCACTCGTCGAACGACAGCGTGATCCGCTTGTCGCTCTTGAGCCGGGCGCCCACCGCGTCGGCGGTGGCCACCACCTGCTCGATGAAGCGGTCCATGTCCACCGCCGAGGCCAGGAAGCTGTCCACGTCGCCGTCCAGCGGCTCGTAGTAGGCGTGCAGCGAGATGTGGTCCACCTGGTCGTAGCACAGCTCCAGGACGGTGTCCTCCCACGCGCCGAAGGTCGGCATGGCGTGGCTGGAGCTGCCGCACACCACCAGCTCCAGCCCCGGCTCGGCCTGCCGCAGCGCCCGCGCGGTCTCCGCGGCCAGCCGGCCGTACTCGTGCGCGGTCTTGTGGCCGGTCTGCCACGGCCCGTCCATCTCGTTGCCCAGGCACCACAGCCGGATGCCGTGCGGCGCGTCGGAACCGTTGGCGCGGCGCAGCTCCGACAGGTGCGTGCCGCCCTCGTGGTTGGCGTACTCGTGCACGTCCAGCGCCTCCAGCACGCCGCGCGTGCCCAGGTTCACCGCGTACATCACCTCGGCGCCGGCCTTGCGGGCCCAGCGGACGAACTCGTCCAGGCCCACCTCGTTGGTCTCGATGCTGCGCCACGCCAGGTCCCGGCGCACCGGGCGGTCCGGGCCGACGCCGTCCTCCCAGCGGTACCCGGAGACGAAGTTGCCGCCCGGGTAGCGCACCACGGACACGCCCATCTCGCGGGTCAGCGCCAGCACGTCGCCGCGGAAGCCGTCCTCGTCCGCGGTGGGGTGCCCCGGTTCGTGGATGCCGGTGTAGACGCAGCGGCCCAGGTGCTCGACGAACGAGCCGAACAGCCGGCGCCGCACGGGCGCCACCACGTCGTCGGCGTGCAGGGCAAGGGTTGCGGTGAGCATGGTCCTCCTACTTCAGGGCGCCCGTGCCCGCGCCGCTGCGCCAGAAGCGCTGGAGCAGGACGAAGGCGATGACGAGCGGGACGATCGCCAGCAGGGAGCCGGTGACCACCAGGTCGAACAGCACGCGCGTGCCCGCCTCCTGCTGCGCGGTGTTGAACCACGTGGTCAGGCCGACGGTGAGCGGGTAGAGGTCGGCGTCGCTGAGCACCACCAGCGGCAGGAAGTAGTTGTTCCAGGTCGCCACCAGGCTGAACAGGAACACCGTGACCAGCGCCGGGCGCATCACCGGCACCACGATCCGCCAGAAGATCCGCAGCTCGCCCGCCCGGTCCACGCGCGCGGCGTCGATCAGCTCCACGGGCACGGCCTCGGCGACGTACACGCGGATCAGATAGGTGCCGAACGGGCTGAGCAGCGAGGGCAGGATGACCGCCCACGCGGTGTCCACCACCTCCAGCTCGGCCAGGATCAGGTAGGTGGGCAGCACCAGCGCGGTGGCCGGCACCATGATCATCCCCAGCAGCGCGGTCTCCAGCAACCGCTTGCCGGGGAAGGAGAACCGGGCCAGGCCGTAGCCCGCCAGCGCGGCCAGCGCGGTGGCGCCGACCGCGCTGGTGCCCGAGTACAGGGCGGTGTTGGCGATCCAGCGGCCGTAGGCGCCGTCGTCCTCGCGGAACAGCCGGCCGATGTTGTCGAACAGGCTGAACTCCTCGCCGAACCACAGCGCGGGGGAGGACAGCAGGTCGGCCTGGTTCTTGGTGGCCGCCACGAGCACCCACAGCAGCGGGACGGCGAAGTACAGCACGCCCGCGAACATCAGCAGGTGCGCCAGGCGGGTGCGCGGCTTCACGAGGCGGCCCCCCGGCGCCGGTTGACGAACACGAACGCGTAGGCCGTTACGAACACCACGAAGCCCAGCGCGAAGGAGATCGCGGCGGAGTAGTGGAAGTCGGAGTAGGCGAACGCCTGGTTGTAGGCGTAGAGGTTGGGCGTGTACCCGGCCGACACCGCGGGCGCGAAGCGGGCCATGACCTGCGGCTCGGTGAAGAACTGCATGGTGCCGATGACGGTGAAGATCGCGGCCAGCGCGATGGCCTGCCGGATCGCGGGCACCTTCACCCGCAGCGCGATCTGCACCTGCGAGGCGCCGTCGATCACCGCCGCCTCGTAGGACTCCCGCGGCACGCCCTGGAGCGCCGAGTAGAGCACGATCATGTTGTAGCCGGTCCACGCCCAGGTCACGATGTTGCCCAGCGACGCCAGCAGCAGCCCGGGGCCGAAGAAGTCCAGCGGCGCACCGCCCACCAGCGTCGGCAGGTCCGCGAACGGCCCGAACGTGCGGCTGTAGAGGAAGCCCCACATCAGCGCGCCGATCACGGCCGGCACGGCGTAGGGCATGAACGCGATCAGCCGGAACGCCAGGGCGAACCTCGTGGTGACCACGTCCAGGGCCAGCGCGCCGGCCAGCGCGATGCCCAGCATCACCGGGATCTGCACCGCGCCGAACACCACCACCCGCAGCAGCCCGTCGAGCAGCACGGGGTCGGTAAAGGCCCGCAGGTAGTTCTCCAGGCCGGTGAAGCGCGTGCCCAGGGCCAGGCTGCGGGTGGACAGGCTCAGCCAGAAGGCGTACCCCAGCGGCACCACCAGGAACGCCACCACGACGAGGAAGAACGGCAGCACGAACAGCACCCCGGCGACCGGGTGCGCGGTCACGCGGCGCGAGGACCGAGAGGCCACGGGACACCCCCTCCGCGAACTAGTTGCCGACCTTGAAGCCCTGCTGCCGGGCGTAGGCGATGACGTTCTCCTGCGTCTCCTCCAGCACCGTCTCCCACGGCCTGCTGCCCGCGATCGCCTCCGCGCTGCGGTCGTTCAGCTCGCCGAAGACGAAGTCCTGGAACGGCGTGTACTGGAACTCGCCCAGCTTCTGCGACACCGGCACGAAGATCTCGTTGACCTTCTGGCCGTTGAAGAACTCGTAGGTCTTGCCGGTGAACGCCGGGTCGGCGGCGATGTCCTTGACCAGCGGGTAGAGGAAGGCTTTGTTGAGCCCGACGTCCCAAGCCTCCTTGGAGCGGCCGAACAGCTCCCGCGCCACCCTGGTGGCCGCCGCGGGGTCCTTGGCCTGCTTGGTGACGGTGAAGGTGGAGCCGCCCCAGTCGCCCTGCTCGTCGGCGCCCGCCGTCCACTGCGGCATCGGCGCGACGGCCCACTTGCCCGCGGTGTTCTTCAGCGACCCGGCCACGTAGCCGGGCGTCCAGCCCGCCGCCGCCCAGGTCCAGTACCTGCCGGAGTCCAGCGCGGCGGTGGCGTCGGCGGTGAAGAACGGGTCGGTGGCCATCAGGCCGCGCCGGACCAGGTCGCCGTGCAGCTCGAACACCTTGCGGCAGGCCGGCGCGGTGAGGTCGATCCGCACCTGGTCGCGCGCCTTCGCCGCGGAGTAGCCGTAGGGGCGGCACCCGGCCTGCCACATCAGGCCGTTGATCCAGCCGCCGTCGCTGCCGAAGCTGGCGATGTGGGCGTTCGGGTCGACGGCCTTGATCCGCTCGGCGGCGGTCCGGTACTCGTCCCACGTGGTCGGCACCGGGATGCCGTGCAGGTCGAACAGGTCCTTGCGGTACATCAGCGCCATGGGCCCGCCGTCGACCGGGATCGCGTAGACCTTGTCGCCGTCGGTGGCCTGGCTCCAGGCCCACTCCGCGTAGAGGGCCTCGTCGTCGTTGGCGCCGTACGGCCCCATGTCGACCAGGGCGTCGAGGATGACGAAGGTCGGGATCTGCTGGAACTCGACCATGGCCACGTCCGGCGCGCCCTTGCCCGCGGTGAACGCGGTCTTGAGCTTGGCGTACTGGTCGGGGCCGGTGCCGACGTTGGTCCACTCGACCTGGACGTCGGCGTGGGAGGCGTTGAAGGCGTCCACCACGCCCTTGAACTCCGGGTACCAGGCCCACACCGACACGCGCACGGGCCCGTCGTCGCCCCCGGCGCCGCCGCACGCGGCCACCGCGAGCAGCCCGCCCGCGACCAGGGCCGAGCAGGCGGCCCGGAGGGATTTCGCCAACCGGCTGACACCGAACATGAGCAGCGCCTTTCCGTCGCGTGCACCTCGTTGGGCACGCGCGACCGCCATCACCGAGCGTGAGCAGGACGTAGGGGCGAGAGGGGCCGGCGGCGGGCCGCCGGTTTCGGTCCGGGTGTCGCGCCACGACCGGCGGGCACGGTGGGCACCGGCCCCGCGTGCCGCCGTGGCACCAGGCTTTGCTGCGCTGCAAAGCACTATGTACCGGCTTTTGCCGCGCTGCAAGACCCCATTCGAATCCCGAAGCGGGTCGTGCTTGTCGCGGCGGGCCGCTCCGGGCACACTCCTGTCCAGCGCCGCAGCGGTGGGTCGTCGCGCCGGTCGCGAGGAGGAGGAGCCATGCGCGAAGCCACGCTGCGTGACGTAGCGCTCCTCGCGGGCGTGTCGCCGCGCACGGTGTCCAACGTGGTCAACGGCTACGCGCGCGTCACCGAGCACACCCGCGCCAAGGTGGAGCGCGCGATCGACGAGCTGGGCTACCGGCCCAACGTGCTGGCCCGCAACCTGGCCAACGGCCGGTCCGGCCAGATCGCCGTGGTGGTGCCCTACCTGGACACCCCGTACTTCGCCGAGCTGCTGCAGGCCATCATCCCCAGGGCCCGCGACCGCGGCTACAACGTCCTGATCGACCAGACCGACGGCGACCCCGACCACGAGCGCGAGCTGATCCGCCGCGGCGGCCGCGCCCTGCTGTTCGACGGCATGATCTTCAGCCCGCTCGGCCTGGCGCAGGACGACCTGGCCGACGGCGACCCCGAGCTGCCGCTGGTGGTGCTGGGCGAACGGGTGTCCAACGGGGTCTTCGACCACGTCGGCATCGACGACGTGGCCGCGTCCCGCGAGGCCACCGCACACCTGATCGGCCTGGGCAGGCGGCGCGTCGCCGCCATCGGCGACCAGCCGTACCCCACGGGCGAGGCCGCGCAGCTGCGCACCTGCGGCTACCGCCGGGCGCACGAGGACGCCGGCCTGCCCGTGGACGAGTCCCTGGTCATCCGCACGCCGCGGTTCAACCGCGCCGACGGCTCCGGCGCCATGCGGCACCTGCTCGACCGCGACGACCCGCCGGACGCGGTGTTCTGCTACAGCGACCTGGTCGCGCTCGGCGCGCTGCACGTCGTGCTGGAACGCGGGTTGCGGGTGCCCGAGGACGTCGCGCTCATCGGCTACGACGACATCGAGGAGGGCCGGTACTCCAACCCGCCGATCAGCACGATCTCACCCGACAAGGTGGCGATCGCGGCCACCGCCGTGGACCGGGTGCTCGACCGCATCGGCAGCGAGGAGAGGTTGCCGGGCATCGAGGTGCGGGCCGCGCACCGGCTCATCGCGCGGCGCAGCACCGTCGGCCGCGCGGCCGGCTGACCCGGCCCGGGGCTGCGGGCTTCCAGGGCTCGGGCCTTTCGGGCTTTCGGGCCTTCGGGGCTCGGATTCCCGGGGCGTCAGATCTCCGGGCCGCGCCCCGACGGCTGGACCTCGACGATGTTCGCCGCGTCCAGCACGAACGTGGTGCGGTTGGGCAGCAGCACCGACACCCAGGCCCGGCCGGTCTCCGGGTCGACGACGTGCGCTCCGGTGACGACGCCGGTCAGGAACGCGTCCGGGGCCAGCACGTCGGGGTTGAGGTAGGTGACGACCGCGCCCCGCTCGGGGTGGGTTGGGTGTTCCATGACCGTTACCTCCCATCAAGTCCGTCGCGCCGACTGCTTGACGCCCCGGTCGGATACCCGGGCGTCGGCGGGGCAACCGCTGGTCACACCTCCGGTGAACACCCTTTCGGGCGAGTGTGCAGCGGTTCCGGCGAGGGCACCGGGCCCAGCAGCCCGGCGCGGCGGGCCGCCCGCGCGATCAGCGCCGAGGTCGCCCCGCCGTGCTGGTAGGGGAACGTGTGCGCGCCCGGCGCCGTCTCCGACCACCCGTCGGGCGCGGCGGCGGTGAGCCGGTCCACCCAGTCCCGCGGCGAGAACGCGTCGTGCTCGCCGCGCACCAGCAGGGTCGGGCAGCGGACCCCGGTGATCACCTGTTCGGGTCGGTCCCGCTGCCCGGACCGCACGAACCGGACCAGCTCGCGCGGACCGCCGCGCGCGTAGTACGGCACCGTCACCGGCAGCAGGCCCGGTGGCTCGCGCCGGGAGTTGCGGAAGTAGTTCCTGAGCAGACCGGGGAACCGCCGCTGCTCCGGCGGGAACGTCGGTCCCATCAGCACCAGCGCACCCACCCGTCCGGGGTGCAGCGCCGCGACGTGCAGGGCGGCCTGCGCCCCGGTGGAGTGACCGACGAGGACCACCGGCCGGTCCCCGACCACCAGGTCCAGCCACCTCACCACCGCGTCGGCGACCGCGGGTACCTCCGCCGCGCACGGCCGCGGGGGTCGGTGGCCGAAGCCCGGCACGTCCAGCAGGAACGGGCGCGACCACGCGGCGCAGCCCGCCAGTGCGTCCACCAGGTAGCCCAGGGCCCCGAGACCGGGCACGACGACGACCACGGGTTCGCCGCCGTGCCGGTCCGCACCCGGGTCGCCGAACTCCAGGCTGCGGGTGCCGCCGTCCCACCGCACCCGGTGCGGCCCGCCACCGTTCGACATCCCGTCCGACTCCTCTCGGTGAACCACGTCCCACCAGTTCACCGATTCGAGTGACGGTCAAACCCGTGGTTCGCCCGCCGCCCAGCGGGTACGCCCCCCGGACAGCCGCACCACGACCGGTTTGGAGGCCCGATGCCCACCGAGGACGACCAGCAGGGGACCCGGCAGGTGCGCATGCCCGTACCGCCCGGGGGCGACGCCGACCGGCACCCGGGCAGCCCGGACCTCGGGCGACCGGACCCCGATCCGGAACCCGCCACCGGTGACGAGGGCGGCGGCCACCCCCACTCGGGCCACCGCCACGAGGTGGCGGACGACGAGGGGCTGCCGGGCGAGTTCGGGCAGCGGCGGGTGGTGCACCCGCCGGGTGGGCGCTGACGGGACGGGGCTCACCGACCGCGGCTGATCCAGTCGGCCAGGTGGGGCGCCTCCGCCCCGATGGTGGTGTCGTCCCCGTGGCCGGTGTGCACGACCGTGTCCGGGTCCAGCGGGAGCAGCCGCCGGGTGATGGACCCGATGATGGTGTCGAAGTCCGAGTAGGACCGGCCCGTCGCGCCCGGCCCGCCCCGGAACAGGGTGTCCCCGGTGAACACCACGCCCAGCTCGGGCACGTGGAAGCAGCACGCGCCGGGGGAGTGGCCCGGCGTGTGCAGCACGTGCAGCGCCGTCCCGGCCACCTCGACCGCCTGGCCGTCGCGCAGCTCGCCGTCGGGGGCGGTGTCCGGGTGGGTCAGGTCCCACACCACCCGGTCGTCCGGGTGCAGCAGGACCGGCGCGCCGGTGGCGCGGGCCAGCTCCGGGGCGATGCGGACGTGGTCGTCGTGGGCGTGCGTGGCCAGGATCGCCTTCACCGCGCGGCCGCCCACCACCTCCAGCACGGCCTCGACGTCGTGGGGCGCGTCGATGACGACGCACTCGCTGTCGTCGCCCAGGACCCAGATGTTGTTGTCGACGTCGAAGGTCTCGCCGTCGAGGGTGAAGGTGCCGCGGGAGACGGCGTGGTCGACGCGGGCCATCAGAACACCACCACCGAGCGCAGCACGTCGCCGTGGTGCATCTTGGCGAAGGCGTCCTCGACCTGGTCCAGGGCGATGGTCTCGGTGACGAAGGCGTCCAGGTCCAGCCGCCCCTGCCGGTAGAGGTCGATCAGCAGCGGGAAGTCGCGGGTGGGCAGGCAGTCGCCGTACCAGGAGGACTTCAGCGCGCCGCCGCGGGAGAAGAAGTCGATCAGCGGCATGTCGACGCGCATCTCCGGGGTCGGCACGCCGACCAGCACCACGGTCCCGGCCAGGTCGCGGGCGTAGAACGCCTGCTCCCACGTCTCGGGCCGGCCGACCGCGTCGATGACGACGTCCGCGCCGTGCCCGCCGGTCAGCTCGCGCACCCGCGCCACGACGTCCTCGTCGGCGGCGTTGACGGTGTGCGTGGCGCCCAGGCCGCGCGCCCACTCCAGCTTCCGAGGGTCGAGGTCCACGCCGATGATCGTGGTCGCCCCGGCCAGGCGCGCCCCGGCCACGGCGGCGTTGCCCACGCCACCGCAGCCGATGACGGCCACCGAGTCGCCGCGGCCGACGTTGCCGGTGTTGAGCGCCGCGCCCAGGCCGGCCATCACGCCGCAGCCCAGCAGGCCGGCCACGGCCGGCGACGCCCCCGGGTCGACCTTGGTGCACTGCCCGGCGTGGACGAGGGTCTTCTCGGCGAACGCCCCGATGCCCAGCGCCGGCGACAGCGGGGTGCCGTCGGCCAGGGTCATGGGCTGGGCGGCGTTGTGGGTGTTGAAGCAGTACCAGGGCCGCCCGCGCAGGCAGGCGCGGCACTGCCCGCACACCGCCCGCCAGTTGAGCACCACGAAGTCGCCCGGTGCCACGTCGGTGACCCCGTCGCCGACGGCCTCCACGACGCCGGCGGCCTCGTGGCCGAGCAGGAACGGGTACTCCTCGTTGATGCCGCCCTCGCGGTAGTGCAGGTCGGTGTGGCAGACGCCGCAGGCCCGCACGCGCACCACCGCCTCGCCGGGACCGGGGTCGGGTACCACGACGTCGACCACCTCGACCGGCGCGCCCTTGACCCGCGAGACCACACCGCGAACCGTCTGTGCCACTGGGTTCCTCCTCGTTGAGCGTTGTCCGGCGGCTGCGAGCGGTCAGCCCGTCCTCGGCCGGGGCAGGAGCAGGTGGACGGCGAAACCGGCCAGGGTGGTCAGCACCGCCTGGTACCCGACCAGGGCTTCCCGCGGCCACCCGACCGCGAACACCGCGTCGAGTCCGGTGCTCACCAGGCCCGCCAGGGTGACCAGGCCGATGGCGTGCCAGCCGAAGAACCCGGCCGCCCACGCCGTCAGCGGCCAGCGGTTGCGCGCGGGGCGCAGGAGCAGCCACCCCGCCGACACGCCCGCCGCCGCGTTGAGCAGCAGCCCGGTCGCGGTCAGCTCGGTCGGGCGCACGAACGCCCAGGTGACCACCGCCTGCACCACGACCAGGGCGACGACCGCCCAGGCGCCCAGCCTCGTCCTGTCCACCCAGCGGATGCTAGATCACCAAGGGGTGGGCGGGTTGACCGGTGGGAGCCGGGGGCGGGGGCTGCTCGGGGGTGCTGAACGTCGAACACGCGGGCGCTGAACGTCGAACACGGGGGTGCTGAGCGTCGAACACGTGAGGGCTGAGCGCATGACACGCGGGAGCTGGGTGCATGACACGCCGGGCTTGGGTGCATGACAGGCGGTGTCGGAGTGGAGGACACGCGGTGCGGGAGTGGAGGACACGCGGGTTGGCCTGGGGTGGGAGCGCCTGAATGGCGCGACTCGCCCGGGCGGGTGACGATGGGCTGATGGCCCGAGGCGGCTCACCCGGTCGTCGCACCGGGGCCGGAGCAGCCGGACGGAACCGGAGGAAGGGCGACCACGACGTGCACGCCTCGACGCAACCCCCCAACCCGCAGCAGTTCACCGCCGCGGTCAGCCGGCGCCCCGACGCGGTGGTGGTGTCCGTCACCGGTGAGATCGACGAGGTCACCGCGCCGGAACTCCGCCGCGTCCTCGACGAGGTGCTGCTGGACCGCCCCGCGGTGGTCGCGGTCGACCTGCGGGGCGTGGCCCTGCTCGCCTCGGCGGGACTGGCGGCGCTGATCGCCGCGCACGACCAGGCGGTGCCCGACACCCGGCTGCGGATCGTGGCGACCGACACCACACCGGCCATGCGCTCGGTTCAGCTCACCGGATTGGGTGATCTTCTGGTCGTGCACCCCACGGTGGACCAGGCGTTGGCCGCTTCCTAGTCCGGTTGGTGGTCGAGCTGGTCTGGTTGGTGGCCGAGCTGGTCCGGTTGGTGGCCGAGCTGGTCTGGTCGGCGGCCGAGGGGGTCGCCGTGGAGGTCGCCGCACCGGGTGCTGCGCCGCGTCGGATCCCTTCGCGGTGGCGAGTCCCCGCCGGTTCGGACCGCCGCATTGCGGTTGGCGACCGCCGAGACCCGAAAAATGCGGTTATTAACAATTCCGGCACCCGTAGAAATATTCTCTCGGCGCGTCAAAAAGTGACCGGCAAGTAACTTTGAGAAGTTTTCACGTGCCATGCGGGCAACTGTGTTCTGTATCACTGTGAATAAGAAAAACCCTGGTGAGTGATGGTGTTGCACGCGATCGTGTGTAGTCCCTTCGAGTGTAACTGAGGGTTAACCCTGGAACGCTTACAGATTCACTCGTCAGTGTCATAAGGTCGGCGCGGCCTAGCGGGGCATTCACCATCGGCAGGGGGAACTCTGTGACCGAAACGCGCCGACTACCGCACCTGGATTCGCCGACCCGACCAGTACGACCGTCAACCGGCGCGTGGTCCCGAAGACCCGCGGTCGACCTGGAAGTCGTCATCCCCGCCTACAACGAGGCGGGCCGCCTGCGCGCGTCGCTGGCCGCCACCGCCCGCTACCTGGCCGGCAGCCCCTGGTCGACGCGGATCGTGGTGGTCGACAACGGCAGCGCGGACGCCACCTCCCGCGTCGCCCGGTCCGGCGCGGACGAGGCCGCGGTGCCGGTCAGCGTCATCGGGTGCGCCATCGCGGGCAAGGGCGCCGCGGTCCGGCGGGGCATCATGACCAGCTCCGCGCGGTTCGTCGGGTTCGTCGACGCCGACCTGGCCACCCCCGTCGACTCCCTCGGCGCGGCCGTGCGGCTGCTGGAGCGGGGCGCGACCGCGGTGATCGGCTCGCGCTACGCGGGCGGCGCGCGCATCGTCCGCAGGCAGCCGGTGGTCCGCCGGGTCGGCGGCGCCGCGTTCCGCGCCCTGGCCCGGCGCGCGGTGCCGGGCGTGTCCGACACCCAGTGCGGCTTCAAGTTCTTCCACCGCCGGGCCGTGCAGCAGGCGCTGGTCGACTGCGAGGTCACCGGGTTCGCCTTCGACGTGGAGCTGCTGCGCGGCGTGCGCGCGGCCGGCGGCACCGTGGTCGAGCTGCCGGTGGCCTGGACCGACGACGCGCGGTCCAGCTTCCGCCCCCTGCGCGACGGCCTGCCCGCCTTCCGCGCCGCCCTCCGGCTCCGGGCGGCCGGGGCATGACCGACCACGGCGGCAACGGCCGGCGGAACAACGGCAACATCACCGTGGCGCCCGCCCGCCGCACCGACGGCCTGGACGCCCTGCGCGGCCGGTCCGTGCTGGTCCTCAACTGGCGCGACGTGCGGCACCCCCGGGCCGGTGGCGCCGAGCTGTACGCCCACCAGGTCGCCAGGCGCTGGGCCGCCGCCGGGGTCAGGGTCACTTGGCTGACCTCGCGCCCCCCGGGCACCCCCGCCCGCGAGGTCGTCGACGGCGTCCAGGTCCTGCGGCGCGGCGGCACGTTCTCCGTCTACGCCGCCGTCGCGGCCGCGCTGCTGCGCCACGGCCGGCTGTTCGACGCGGTGCTCGACTGCCAGAACGGCATCCCGTTCTTCGCGCCCGCCTTCGCACCCCGCACCACCCCGGTGGTCCAGGTGGTGCACCACGTGCACCAGGAGCAGTTCGACGCCCACTTCAGCAGGCCGGTGGCGGTGCTCGGCCGGTTCCTGGAGGGCCCGGCGAGCAGGCGCGTCTACGGCGACCGGGCGCTGGCCGTGGTGTCGCCGTCCACCCGCCGCGACGTGCGCACCCGCCTGGGCCTGCGCGGACCGGCGTTCATCGTGCCCAACGGCAACGAGCCGCCGGTGGACCGCTCCGGCCCGCGCGACCCCGACCCGACCGTCGTGGTGGTCGGCAGGCTGGTCGCGCACAAGCGGCTGGACCGGCTGCTGCGCGCCCTGCCCGACGTGCTCCCGGCGGTGCCCGGGCTGCGGGTCTCGGTGGTGGGCGACGGCCCGGAGCGCCGTCGGCTGGAGCTGCTGGCGGGCGAGCTGGGCCTGCGCCGCGCCGTCCGCTTCCACGGCCGCCTGCCCGACGCCGAGCGCGACGAGCTGGTGCGGCGGGCGTGGCTGACCACCTCCACCTCGCAGGGCGAGGGCTGGGGCTGCACCGTGCTGGAGGCCAACCGGTTCGGCGTGCCGTGCCTGGCCGTGGCCGCGGCGGGCATCGACGACTCGGTGCGCCACGACGGCACCGGCTGGCTGGTGCCCGACCCGGCCGCGCTGGCGCCGGCGCTGGTCGACGCCCTCACCCGGCTGGCCGACGACGCGGTCGCGGCCCGCCTGTCCGACCGCTGCCGCGCCTGGGCGTCGGCGTTCACCTGGGACCGCAGCGCCGAGCTGCTGGCCGGGGTGCTCGCCGCCGAGGGGCGCCGGCTCGCCGCGCCGCGCCCCGACCGCCGCGCCGCCCGCGCCGACCTGGTCACCGCGGTGCGCTTCCGGGTGCCCCGGGACGTGCCGCCGCCGCGCGGCCGGCTCACCGACCAGGTCCGCGTCGACGGCGAGCACGGCACCGCGCTGCTGCACGGCTGCGACGAGGTGGACGCCGAGGCGGTGCTGGCCCGCTGGCGGGTCGAGCCGGTGAGCATCGAGCTGGCCCGCGAGGAGCAGCTGCTGACCGGCGCGGCGCACCCGGCGGACCGGACGTGACGGCGGTCGTCGAGCGGCCCGCGCCGATCGCGCGGGCCGGGCTGCACCTTGCCGCCGCCTCGCTGGCGGTCGGCCTGGTCAGCTACTGCTACGGCATCCTGCTCGCGCACGTGCTCGACGGCGCCGAGTACGCGGTGTTCGCGGCGGGGCAGACCCTGCTGCTGCTCTCCGGCACGGCGGCCGCCGCGGCGGTGCCGTGGGCGCTGGCCAAGGCGGTGCGCACCCACCCCGCCGGGTCGGGTGGTCGGCGGGCCGCGCTGGCCTACGCGCTGGCGCTGAGCGCGGTCGGCGCGGTGC
The DNA here is from genome assembly GCF_009498035.1 of Saccharothrix syringae. Lineage (NCBI taxonomy): Bacteria > Bacillati > Actinomycetota > Actinomycetes > Pseudonocardiales > Pseudonocardiaceae > Saccharothrix > Saccharothrix syringae. Next base: position 5,758,233 of record NZ_CP034550.1, on the reverse strand, counting down.
TCGCGGCGCTGGTGCTGGGCGCGGTGACGGCCGTGTACGCGCCGCCGCCGGTGGTCGGGGCGACTGCGGCCGCGGTGGCGGGCATCGTGCTGTCCGGCTGCGCGGTCGGCTGGTTGCAGGGCGAGGCGCGGTTCGGCCGGCTGGCCGTGCTGCGGGTGGCCGAGGTCGTGGTCCGGGTCGGCGCGGGCGGGGTGGCGGTGGTGGCCGGCCTGGGCGCGGCGGGCGCGCTGGGCGCGTTCCTGCTCGGTTCGGCCGTGCTGCTGGTGGGCGGGTTGGCCGCGGTCGCCGCGAACGGCGGGCGCGCGTGGGCCGACCTGTCCTGGCGGCCGGGTCTGCTGCGCGACCGGTCGCGCTGGGCCGAGACCGCCGGGGGCACCGGCGTCCAGGTGCTGCTGGGCGTGCTGACCACCACGGACGTGGTGCTCGCGCCGGTGCTGGCCGGGGCGACCGACGGCACGGCGGCGTTCCAGCTCGCGGCCGCGCTGGGCCGGGCGCCGCTGTTCGTCGCCACCGCGCTGGCCGTGGTGCTCTACCCCAGGCTGGGCGCGCCCGGCGGCCGGGCCGCGTTGCGCGCCGCGCTCGGCGCCTACGCCTGGCTGGGGCTGCCGGTGGCGGTCCTGTTGGCCACCGCGCCCGCGGGCGTGCTGCGGCCGGTCGTGCCCGCCCACCTGGCCGGCGCGCTGCCGCTGGTGCCGTCGACCGCGGTGGCGGGCCTGGCCTGCGGCGCGGTCGCGCTGCTGGTGACCGTGTCGCAGGCCGGGGGTGCCTACCGCCGCGCGATGACCGGCCTGGCCGCGGCCGTGGTGCTGCTCGGCGGTGGCGCGACCGCGGGGTGGTTCCTCGGCGGGGTGCCGGGGCTGGCGGCGGGCGCGTGCGTCGGCGCGGTGTCGGGCGCGGTGCTGATCGCGTGGCGGACACCGCTCGGCACCCGCGGCGTCCTCCTCGGGCCCGTGGTCGCCTCGCTGGCCGCCGCGGCGGTCCTGGTGCCGGTGCGCGCCTGGTCACCCGGGTGGCTCGTCGTCGCGGTCCTCTTCGGACTGCTCGCGCTGCGCCGCGTGCGGCGCTCCCAGTCCGGGCCGGCCGAACCCGGCGACCGGCTGCGCGTGCTGCACCTGGGGTTCGAGGACCCGGCGCTGCCCGGCTCGGGCGGCGGCGCGGTGCGCACCCACGAGGTCAACCGCAGGCTGGCCCGCGACCACGACGTCACCGTGCTCACCACCCGGTGGCCCGGCTGCGCGGACCGGGTGCAGGACGGCGTCCGCTACGAGCACGTGGGCCTGGGCCGCGGCCGCACCCACCTCGGGCGCATCGCGGGCTACGCGCTGGTGCTGCCGTTCGCCACCCGCCGCCGCGAGGCCGACCTGGTGGTGGAGGACTTCTTCGCCCCGGTGTCCTCGACCGGCGCGCCGCGGTGGACCGGGCGGCCCACCGTCGGCGTGGTGCAGTGGCTCAACGCGCGCGAGAAGTCCCGCCAGTACCGGCTGCCGTTCTTCCTGGTCGAACGCGCGGGCGTGCGGGCGCACCGCAGGCTCGTCGCGGTCTCGGCGGGCGTCGCGGACCGGCTGCGCGCGCTGAACCCCGCCGCGCACGTCGACGTGATCGGCAACGGCGTGGACGCCGCCGCGTTCGAGGTGGCCGTGCCGCGCGGGCGGGACGTGGTGTTCGTCGGCCGGCTGGAGACCGCGCAGAAGGGCCTGGACCTGCTGCTGACCGCGTTCGCCGGGATCGCCGACCGGCTGCCCGGCGACCTCGTGCTGGCCGGCGACGGCCCGGACGGGGACGCGCTGCGCGCCCGCGCCGCCTCGCTGGGCCTGGCCGACCGCGTCCGCTTCCCGGGCCGGGTGGCGGACCGGGCCAAGTTCGAGCTGTTCGCCGCCGCGGCGGTGGTGGCGGTGCCGTCGCGGTTCGAGACCTTCGGCATCGTCGCCGCGGAGGCCGCCGCCTGCGGCAGCCCCGTGGTGGCCTTCGACATCGACTGCCTGCGGGAGGTCGTGCCCGACGGGGTCGGGGTGCGCGTGCCCGCCTTCGACACCGCCGCCCTGGGCCGCGCGCTGCTCGACCTGGCCGTCGACCCGGACCGGGCCGACCGGATGGGCGCGCGCGGCCGGGAACTCGCCCGGTCCCGCTCGTGGGACCGGATCGCCCGACAACAGGAGGAGGCGTACTTGTCCGCAGTGCGCGAATGGCACCGGGAGGTGGGCGGTGGTCGGTGAGGACGTGCGGGAGTTCTTGGCGGAGAACGGTTTCGTGATCCTGCCCGACCTGTTCACCCCCGCGGAGGTGCGGGAGGTGGCGGACGCGCTCGACGCGCTGTTCGCGCGGTTCGCCGAGCTGCCCGCGACCAGCACGCTCGACCTGGGCGCCACCGCCGGCGAGTTCGGCCGCGACGTGCCCGAGATCCTCTACCCGTCGCTGCTCGCGCCCGCGCTGCGCGACACCGCGGTGTTCCGGCGCAGCTCCGACCTGGCCCGGCGGCTCCTCGGCCCCGGCACGTGGTTCCGGTTCGACCACAGCATCCGCAAACCGCCCGGCTGCGCCTACGAGACGGTCTGGCACCAGGACCGCGTGCACAAGCGGTCCGGCCTGCCCGAGCGGCGGCTCAACGTGTGGGTGCCCACCGCGCCGGTCGCGGTGGCCGACGGCTGCCTGCGGTACGTGCCCGGCAGCCACCTCGGCGGGGTGCTGCCGCACGAGCCGGTGCCCGGCAGGCGGGGCGCGCTGCGCACCGTCGGCGTGGACGAGGCGGGCGCGGTGGACTGCCCGCTGCCGCTGGGCGGCGCGGCGCTGCACCTGTTCGAGACCGTGCACGGCGCCCACCCCAACCTCGGCGCGTCCACCCGGACCGCGTGGATCCTCCAGTTCACCCGGCCGCGGGCCCTCGTCCCGGCGGCCGCGTGGCTGCACCGCGCCGTGCACCGGCGCCACATCCGCCGCTGGGGCGACGCGGGGGCGGCCAGGTGACCCGGACGTGGCTCGTCGGCGCCGCGCTGGCCCTCCTCGCGCTCGGCCTGCGGGCCTGGGGCCTGACCACGGCCAACGAGCTGTTCATCGACGAGCTGACCTACGCCCGACTGGCCTCGTCGGCGGGCCGCGGCGAGTGGCCCAACCTGGCGGGCGAGGCGTTCTACCTGCACCCGCCGCTGGCGTTCTGGCTCAACGGCGGCGTGGCCGAGCTGTTCGGCCTCCCACCGACCCCGATCGACCTGGTCTTCGGGCTGCGGTGGGTCAACGCGGTGCTGGGCGCGGCGGTCGTGGCGCTGGCCTACGCGCTGCTGGCGCGCACCACCCGACCGGCGGTGGCGGTGGTCGGCGCGCTGGTGCTGGCCGCCGACCCGTTCACGCTGCGCCAGGACAGCCGGGTGATGCTGGAGACCCCGGCGTTCGCCCTGGTGCTGGCGGGCTGGCTGGTGCTGCTGGTCGGCCTGTCCCGCGCGTCGCGGCCGGTGCTGGCCGCGGCCGGGCTGCTGCTGGGCTGCGCGGTGCTGACCAAGGACATCGCGGTCGTCCCGGCCCTGCTGCCGGTGGCGCTGGCCCCGCTGTGGCGGCGCACGGTGGCGTTGCGCGACGCCGCGCTGGTCGTGGGCGCCGGGCTCGTGCCGTACGCGGGGTACGTCGTGGCGCTGGCGGTCGCCGGCCGCCTCCCCGACTGGTGGCGGCACAAGGTCGGCGGCCTGCGCCGGCTGGTCGGCCTGGACCAGGTCACCGGCTTCAACGCGGACAACGCCCCCAGCCTGCTGGACGCGCTGGTCGGCCAGCTGACCAGGTTCGGCACCTCCTACGTGCTGCTGGGGCTGGCCGTGCCCGCCGCGCTGCTGGCCGTGCGGTCCGCGCGCGCCGACCGGCGGGCCCTGGGCCTGGTGGCGGTGGCGACCGGCGCGCTGGGGGTGTTCGCGCTGGCCTTCGGCACGCTGGAGGAGCAGATGGGCTACTTCGTGGTGGTGCCCGGCGTGCTCGCGGCGGCCGTGGTCCACGTCGAGCCGCCCGGGTTCCTGGCGCGGCTGCGCCCGGTGCTCACCGCCACCGCGCTGGTGCTGCCGGCCGCGGGCCTGGGGCTGGCGGTGGTGGCGCGGACCGCGGCGGACGACGGCTACCGGCGGGCGGGCGAGTACTTCGAGACGGCGCTGCCGCCGGGGTCGCGGGTCGGGGTGACCACGGTGACCGCCCAGTTCGCCTACCAGTCGACCGACGACGTGCGGTTCGGCACCTGGACCTCCCTGGGTGCCCTGGACCGGGCGGGGGCGGACCACGTGCTGACCCAGAGCCGGCCGCTGGGCCAGGGCTACGGCTACGCCTCCCCGGACCTGCTGCCGTGGCTGGCCGCGCACGCCACGCCGGTGTTCGGCTTCACCGGGCCGTCCGGCGGGGACACGGTGGTGTGGCGGTTGGACCGGGAGGAGCTGGCCGAGGCGGTGCGGGAGGGGCGGGACATCCCGGAGGTGGTGTCGCCCTGAGCGGGCCGGTGCTCGCCGATCCCCCGGCCGGGCCGCGTCGACGACCGGCACCGGCAGGCGCGGTTCACGACCAGGACAGCCCCGCGGCGCCCGGGTCCCGCGCCCGCGCCCGCTCCGCCCGGAACCGCGACGGCGGCACGCCGAACCGCGCCGTGAACGCCTGCCGCAGCCCCTCGGCCGAGGCGAACCCGCAGCGGCGGGCGACGGCGGTCATCGGTTCGCGCGTGGTGACCAGCAGGCGGGAGGCGGCCTCCAGCCGGGCGTCGCGGACCAGCCGGGCCGGGGTCGTGCCCAGGTGCTCGCCGAACAGCCGGCCCAGGTGCCGCTCGCTGACGCCGACCAGCGCCGCCAGGCTCGCGGTGCCCAGGTCGGCGTCGAGGTGGGCCACCACGTGGTCGACCACCCGCCGCACGAGGGCCTGCTCCGGGCGCGGCACACCGGTGAACTGGCTGATCTGCGCCTGGTCACCGGGGCGCTGGAGGTAGGCGACCATGCCCATGGCCACCTCGCGGGCCAGCTCGGGCCCGTGGTCCTCCTCGACGAAGGCCAGGGTCAGGTCGAGCGCGGCGGTGACCCCGCCCGACGTGGCGACCACCCCGTCGCGGATGTAGACCGGACCGGCGTCGACGCGCACGCGCGGGAAGCGCTCGGCCAGCTCGCGGGCGTAGTACCAGTGCGTGGTGACGCGTCGACCGTCCAGCAGGCCCGCGGCGGCCAGCACCGTCGCGCCCGTGCACACCGACGCCACCCGCCGCGACGCGCCGGCCAGGCGCCGGACCTGGCCGACCAGCCGCGGGTCCGCGGCGGCCTCGACGTGGCCCAGCCCGCCGGAGACGACGAGCGTGTCGAGCCGGCCGCGGATGCCGTCGAAACCGCTCTGGCCGCGCACCTCCAGCCCGGAGTCGCTGCGCACCGACCGGCCCGCCGGGGTCGCGAGCACCACGCGGTAGGCCGGTTCGGCGCCCCGCCGGTTGGCGTGCTCGAACCCGCTCGTCACGCAGGCCACGTCCACCAGCTCGACCCCGTCGTACCCCACCACGACGACCAGCCGCCCCTCCACCCGGCCACAGTACGACAGGAATCCCAGGAAAGCGGACCGGTGCGACGGCCACCCGCCCCGCGAGCGCACCGCCCGCGAAACGCTGTCCCGCGGGGAGCCGACGACGAGGGAGCCGACGACGAGGGAGGCGACGGCACGCCGGTGGGCAGCGCCTCGACCCGTGGCGGGCGTGCGACGACGACGTCGCCGCCCGGCACCGATCCCGGTTCCCCGGCCGCCCTGGGGGCGCGGCCGGGGAACCGGACCGGGGCGCGGGCGGTCTCACCCGGCACCGAACCGAAGGAGCACCGTGGACCTGCCGCCCGTCCCCGCCGCCGTGACCGCCCTGGTCGCCGCCGGTGAGCTGCCACCCGACCCCGCCGACTGGGAGCGCGTCGCGGACGAGCGCGGCGCGGGCGACGACGCGGGCGGCGCCATCGCCCTCGCCGGGGCCTACGGCTGCCTGGAGGCGCTGGAGTTCGCCGGTTCGGAGGAGATGACCGGGTACAACGACCGCGCCACCGCCCTGCTCCGCGAAGCCGAGGAACGCGGTGCCACGGGGACCGGGGACCTCTGGGCCTACTCCGAGCGCATGCGCGACGTCGCGGTCCTCGCCCGCGCGGCCGAGGAGTACAAGGCCGAGCACGGCGCCTCCCCGAGGCAGCTCCTCAACGCCAAGCTGGAACGCGCCCACGCGCTCTACGAGGCCGGTGACCGCGCCGCGGCGCTCGCGCTGTTCCGCGAGGTCGCCGAGGTCGACCTGTGGGGCGAGTTCACCGGCACCGCGGACCGCGCCGACGTCGGCTGGTACCGGCTGCTGCACGACGCCGCCCACGTCGAGGGCCCGGAGGCGACGCGCCGGATCTGGCACGAGGCGCGGGCGAGCCGCCGGGCCGCGCGGTTCCCGTACCCCGGGCTGTCCTGCCGGCTGGTCGAGGTGCTGCTGGGCACCGGCGTGCCGGACATCCTCCTGGTCCTGGTCGAGGAGCGGCTCGCCGCGGCCGAGGAGGACCAGCCGGCGGGCCGGCTGCCGTGGCCGCTGGGCGACGACGACCGGCGCGTGCTCGCCCTCGCCCTCGACGAGGTGGAGCAGCACCAGCCGACTGCGTGATTCCCCGCCCCCGCGCCGGGTGCCAGGGTGGGACCGACGACCGGGGGTGACCGTGGGCGGGAAGCTGATCGGTGCGCGCGTGAGCCGCGCGGAGGACGCGCGGCTGCTCACCGGCCGGGCGGTGTTCGTCGACGACGTGCGGCCGGCCGGCCTGCTGGAGGCGGCCGTCCTGCGCAGCCCGCACCCGCACGCCCGGGTCGTGCGGGTCGACCCGACCGCGGCTGCCGCCCACCCCGGGGTGTTCGCGGTGGTGACGGGCGCGGACGTGCGCGCCGCGGTGCGCCGGCCGCAGCCGGTGCTGTGGCGGATCGCGCCCGACGCGCCGGAGCCGGTGGCGTACCCGCTGGCCGTGGACAAGGTGCTCTACCAGGGGCACGGGGTGGCGGCCGTCGCCGCGGTCGACCGGGCCACGGCCGAGGACGCGCTGGAGCTGGTCGACGTCGAGTACGCGCCGCTGCCCGCCGTCACGACCCTGGAGCAGGCCCTGGCGCCGGACGCGCCCCGCCTGCACGAGGACTGGCCGGACAACGTCGCCGGGCGCGCGGTGGTGGCGCGGGGCGACGTGGCGGGGGCGTTCGAGCGGGCCGACGTGGTGCTGCGCGAGACGTTCCGCTTCGCCCGGCAGATGGGCGCGCCCCTGGAGACGCGCGGCGTGGTGGCGACCTGGGACCCGTTCACCTCGTACCTGGACGTGTGGCTCAACACCCAGGCGCCGCACCTGGCCCGCGAGCTGTTCGCGGAGGTCCTGGGCCTGCCGGTGAACAAGGTGCGGGTGCGGGTGCCCGACGTCGGCGGCGGGTTCGGCAACAAGTTCGAGTTCTACGGCGAGGAGGTGGTGGCCGCGGTGCTGTCCCGCGCCACCGGGCGGCCGGTCAAGCTCGTCGAGGACCGGCGGGAGAGCTTCGTCGCCACCGTGCACTCGCGCGAGCAGCGCATCGAGGTCGAGCTGGCGGCCCGCGCCGACGGCACGATCACCGGCCTGCGCGGCACCCTGCACGGCGTGCTCGGCGCGAACTTCAGCACCGTCGGCCTGAGCCCGTGCTGGACGACCGCGGCCGTCATGACCGGGCCCTACGCCATCCCGGCCTACGAGATGAACGTCGTCGGCGTCGTCACCAACAAGACGCCCTACGGCTCGTACCGGGGTTACGGGCTGCCCAAGGCGAACTTCGTGCACGAGCACGTGGTCGAGGCCCTGGCCCGCCGGCTCGGCCTGGACCCGCACGAGGTGCGGCACCGCAACTTCGTGACCGACTTCCCCTACCAGAGCCCGGTGTTCACCTACGACAGCGGCCGCTACGGCGAGTGCCTGGACCTGTGCCGCGACGCGGTGCGCCGCGCCGGGTGGGCGGAGCGGGTGGCCGCGGCGCGGGCCCGCGGCGGGCACGTCGGCATCGGCTACGCCTTCCACAACGAGGTGTCCGGGTTCGGGCCCTCGCGGGTCATCAACCTGGCCGGCCTCGACCACTCCGGGTTCGACGAGGCCGTGGTGCGCATCGACTCCACCGGGCACGTCGTCGTCCACACCGGGCAGATGTCGATGGGGCAGGGCGTCTTCACGGCCTTGGCGCAGGTCGCCGCGGACGCCCTGGACGTGCCCCTGGACCACGTCAGCGTCATCGCCCACGACACCGACTCCAGCCCGTACACCGGGTACGGCACCGCGGCCAGCCGGGCCGCGGCGGTCGGCGGCGCGGCCGTGCTCAACGCCGCCACCCGCCTGCGCGCCAAGGTGCTGCGCATCGCCGCGCACCTGTTCGAGGCGTCGCCGGACGACCTCGTGATCGACGACGGCGTGGTGTCGGTCGCGGGCGTGCCCGGCCGCACCGTCGGCTTCGCCGAGATCGGCGACGCGGCGCACCGGCGGCTCCACGGCGCGCTGCCCGAGGGCGAGGAGCCGACGCTGCACGAGCGCGAGGTGTACGACCCGGTCGACGTCGCCACGGCGTTCGGCTGCACGGCCGTGCTCGCCTCGGTCGACGTGGAGACCGGTGTCGTGGAGCTGCTGGGCTACCTGCTGGCGCACGACTGCGGCACGGTCATCAACCCGATGATCGTCGACGGCCAGCTGGCGGGCGGCGCGGCGCAGGCCATCGGCGGCGCGCTGTACGAACGGCTGGCCTACGGCGCGTCGGGGGAGGCGTTGACCGGCTCGTTCGCCGAGTACCTGCTGCCGACCGCGACCGTCGTGCCCCCGATCGGCGTCTCCCACATGGAGACACCCGCCCGGCACGTCCCCGGCGGCTTCAAGGGCGCCGGGGAGGCCGGGGTCATCGGCGGCGGCGCGGCGATCGCGCACGCCGTGGAGGACGCCCTGGCGGAGTTCGGGGTGCGGATCACGTCGCTGCCGATCACCCCGCCGGACCTGCTGGCGGCGATCCGCGCCGGGGCCGACCGGTGAAGGCCGCGCCGTTCGAGTACACCCGCGCCGGCGGGGTGGGCGACGCGCTGGACGCGCTCCGGCTGGGCGCCGTCGTGCTGGCGGGCGGCCAGAGCCTGGTGCCGCTGCTCAACGCGCGGGTGCGGCGGCCGGCGCTCGTGGTGGACGTGTCGCGGCTGCCGCTGACCACCGTCGAGCGGGACGGCCCGGCGCTGGTGCTCGGCGCGCTGACCCGGCTGCGCACGGCCGAGACGTCCCCGGTGGTGGCCCGCGCCCTGCCGCTGCTGGCCGAGGCGCTGACGCACGTCGGCCACGTGTCCGTGCGCAACCGCGGCACGGTGGGCGGCAGCGCCGCCCACGCCGACCCCGCGGCCGAGGTCCCGGCCGTCCTCCTCGCGCTGGACGCGGTCTTCACCGCGCGGAGCCACCGCGGCACCCGCGAGGTCGAGGCCCGCGACTTCTTCCGCGGCCCGCACCGCACCGCGCTCGAACCCGACGAACTGCTCACCGCGGTGCGCGTCCCGCTGCCGGCCCCGACCGCCCGCCACGGCATGGCCGAGCTGAGCCGCCGCCCCAACGACCTCGCGGTGACGGCGGTGTTCACCTCGGTCGTGCTCACCGACGGCGTGGTCACCGACGCCCGCATCGCCGTGGCGGGCGCCGCGCCCACCCCGATCCGGGCCCGCGCGGCGGAGGAGGTGCTGACCGGCCGGGCGCCCACCCCCGGCGTGCTGGCCGAGGCCGCCGAGGCGGCGGCGTCCGCCACCGACCCGGTCGACGACCTGCACGCCCCGGCCGCGTACCGCCGCGACATGACCGCCGTCCTGACCCGCAGGGCACTACGACGGGCGACCACCGGATGAAGATCACCATCACGGTCGACGGCCGCACCCGCACCGCCGACTGCGAACCCCGCCGCACCCTCGCCGACCTGCTGCGCCACGACCTCGGCCTGACCGGCGTGCACGTCGGCTGCGAACAGGGCGCGTGCGGCTCGTGCACCGTCCTGCTGGACGGCGCGACCGCCCGGTCCTGCTGCGTCCTGGCGGTCCAGGCGGACGGCTCGGAGGTCACCACGGTGGAGGGCCTGGCGACCACGTCCCTGACCCCGCTCCAGGAGTCCTTCCGCCGCCACCACGGCCTGCAGTGCGGCTTCTGCACGCCGGGGATGCTGGTCGTGGCGGTGGAACTGCTGCGGGACAACCCCTCGCCCACCGAGGCCGAGATCCGCACCGCGATAGCCGGCAACCTGTGCCGCTGCACCGGTTACCACGGCATCGTCGCCGCCATCGCCGCGGTGCGCGACGAGGACCCGGGGACGTCCGGCTCACCGGGCTAGACCACGAGCCGGTCGCCCCCACCGGATCGGGACCAAAGCCGGTATCCCCGGCCGGCGCGGTCCCCGATGCTGGGTGCGGGTTCGCGCGACGAGGTCGAGCCGGCCCCGCCGCCGTCCCCCAGTCGCCCCGGGAGGGAAGTCATGAAGCGATCACCCGCGCGCGGAGCCGTGACCGCGGTCGCGGTCCTCGGTCTCGTCACGACCGCGGCGCCCGCGCCGGCCCAGGCCGCCGTGGTCATGGTCGAACTCGACCTGCCGCCCGGCACCGTCGGCAGTCTGGCGCGGGCCGTGAACGACGCGGGAACGGTCGTCGGTTCCGCCTGGTCCGCCGACTACGTCCCGCACCCGGTGAAGTGGGACCGCGGTGGCGCCGTCACGGTCCTGCCCGGCCTGTCCACCGGCGGTGAGGTCACCGCCCACGACATCTTCGACGACGGCGTCGTCATCGGCACCGTCCGTGACGGGAACTACACCGCGCACGCCGTACGGTGGGACGGCGCCGGGAACATCACCGAGTTCGCGTCGCTCGCGGGCGGCTCCACCGAGGTGCACGGGCGCAACGCGGCGGGAACCTGGATCGGCGTCAGCGCCGGTTCCGACGGCCGGACCCACGCCGTGCGGTGGGACCGCGGTGGGCGGATCACCGACCTCGGCATCCCCGCGGGTGCCACCCGCAGCGAGCCCGCCGACATCAACGACGCCGGGACCGTCGTCGGCAGCGCCGACCTCGGCCCCGGCCGGACCCTGCCGGTCGCGTGGGACCGCCGGGGAACCCTCACGGAACTGCCGCGGCTCGACGGGTGGAGCACCTATCCCGAGTCCATCACCGACAGCGGCGCCATCGCGGGCACCGCCACCGGGCCCACGCCGCGGGACCGGCTCGCCGTGCGGTGGGACCGACTGGGGCAGGTCGTGCCGCTGGACCTCCCGGCCGGCGCGAGGAACAGCGCGCTCACGGCCGTGGACGCGCACGGCGCCATGGCCGGCATCGCGTTCATGGACCAGCCGGAGTCGATCCGGCACGCCGTGCGGTGGGACGAGCGCGGCCGCGCCGTCGACCTGGGGACACCGCCCGGCAGCACGTCGACCTCCACCAGCGGCCTGAACGACCGCGGCCTGGTCATCGGCAGCGCCGAGCAGCCGGGCGTCGCGTCGTACGCGGTGGTCTGGGACCGCGACAACCGCGTCCGGAACCTGGGTGCGCTGCCGGGCAGCACCTGGAGCGCGGCCTCGGACGTGAACGACCGCGGTGTCGTCGTGGGCTTCTCCGAGATCCCCGAGACAGGGTCTCCCCGGGCGGTCCTGTGGCGCCTGCGCTGAAGCGCCGGCGGCCTACTCCACGTACCAGGTGACCCGGACGACGCCCGCCGCCTCCCGCACCTCCGCGCACGCCTGGCGGCGCACCAGCAGCCCGGTCACCCGGCACACCAGGTCGGTGCCCGGCACCGCGGCGGGCCGGTGCGTGACGAAGCCGTGCGCCGCCAGGTGCGCGTCGACCAGCGCGCGGGCGTCGTCCCCGGCGAACCCGACCTGCCGGGCGCACCCGCCGGACCCGCAGACCAGGTCCGGGTCGACCACCCGCAGCCCCGGCGGCGCCGGCAGGACCCCCTCGTCCCCGGGCGGGGACTCGGTGAGCATCGCCAGGTCCACCAGCGCGACGAGGAACCCGAGCAGCACCACCCCGGTCAACGACAGCGACAGCGCGCAGCCCGACCGCCCGTCGACCGCGCCGCCGATCCCGCACACCACCGCGGCGACCAGCGGGTAGAGCCAGCACAGCTCGGCCGGCGAGGGCACCCACGGCCCGGACCAGCCCAGGCCGTGGGGCAGCGCGAACCACGCCAGCAGCACCAGCAGGACCACCCCGACCACCACCCCGACCCGCCGGGTGCGGGCCAGACAGCCCCACGCCGCCACCGGCACCACGCCGAACAGGGCGGTGGGCGCCACGCCCGCCGAGGGCACCGCCACCGCCACCGCCGCCACGACCAACGCCCACCGCCACCAGTGCCCCACGCCGCCGATCATCGGCGACGGACGTGGCGGGATCGGGGGGAGGGTGTGGGGGAACGGTGGAGGTGCGGCGAGACCGGGCGCCACGACGCGAGCGGAACCCGGGTTGGACGTGGCGGACCTGGCGGCGCGGGCGAGCCGCGACGCGTCCGGCGTGCCGCCCGAGCTGCTGGACGGCTACCTGGAGGACCTGGCCGAGGTCAGCACCACCGGCGTGCAGCTGGGGCCCGACCGGCTGCGGGCCCGGCACGACGTCGGTGCGCGCGCCGCCGCGCAGGGCGTGTCGCTGCGCGGCCTGGTCGACCTCTACCTCGGCGCCACCCGGCTGGCCTGGCCGGTGCTGCCCGGGGTGCGGCGGGCGGCCGGCGCGGAGGCGGTGCGGGTGGTCGGCGAGGCCGTGTTCCGGGCCGCCGACATCGCGGTCACGGCGCTGGCCGAGGGCTACGAGGAGGCGCAGCGGTGGGCGGTGCGGCGGGAGGAGTCGTTCCGCCGGGAGTTCGTCGACGACCTGCTCGACGGCCGCAACCTCGCCGAGCTGGCCGAGCGCGCCGAGCGGTTCGGCCTGCGGCTGGCCGGCAGCACGGTCGTGGCGGCGGTGCGCGCCGCGGGGCCGATCGTGGACGGCGGCGACGTGTCGCGGCGGGTGGAGACCGCGCTGCACCTGCGGCTCGGGTCGCGCGACGTGCTGGTCACCACCAAGGACGGCCTGCTGGTGTGCGTGGCGCCGGAGGCGATGGGCGAGGCGCCGGACGAGTTCGTGCGCCAGGTCGCGGCGGCGATGGGGTCCGACGCGGCGTGGCGGGTGGGGCTGGGCCGGCCGCACCCGGGCCCCGGTGGCGCGGTGCGGTCGTTCGAGCAGGCGCGCCACGCCCTGGACATCGCCGAGCGGCTGGACCTGCCCGGACCGCTGCACAAGGCCGCCGACCTGCTGGTCTACCGGGTGCTGCTGCGCGACAGCGCGGCGCTGGCGGACCTGGTCGGCGCGGTGCTGGAGCCGCTGCGGCGGGCGCGTGGCGGCGCCGGGCCGCTGCTGGACACGCTCGACGCGTACTTCGCCTCCGGCCGGGTGGCCACCGCGTGCGCCCGCGACCTGCACGTCGGCGTGCGCACCGTGACCTACCGCCTCCAGCGGGTGCGGGAGCTGACCGGCCACTCCGCTGACGACCCGCGCCAGGGGTTCGCGCTCCAGGTCGCCGTGCTCGGGGCGAAGCTGCTGGGCTGGCCGGCCACGGCGTTGCCGAGCCCCGGTAAACACCAAGCTTGACCGTATTGCGTCCTTTGGGCGAGTTCCGGGCTTTCCTGTCGTTGCTTGCCGGTGATCGGCAAGTTCGAGGCTTCGTGGTGGCCGAGCCGCGACGTTGTCGCCGCGGGGGCCGTCCGACAGGATTGGTGCAGGTCAGGGGAGGGGCCTGGGGGGATGCGGGGGAGGTTCCACGCCCGTCGGGGGAGCGGGAACCAGACGGTGCGCCGGGGCGTGGTGGGGGGTCACCCGCCTCGGCGCTCGGTCAGGTCGGGGCGAGCGCGACCCCGGTCGCGAGCACCGCGCCGTCGAAGTGCGACCGGCGCCCCGGCCGGCCTCGACCGGGAGATCGTCGCCAGGCACGCCGGAGAACCCACCGCGATCACACCGGGGTGCCGGCGGCCCGCCCCGGTTCGCCGTTGCGCCGCGCCTCGCGGTCGCGCCGGTGGTCGAGCAGCCGCATGACCGGGGTCGCCGACACGCCGTGCACCAGGATCGAGCCGATCACCACCAGGGCGACCAGCCGCCAGATCTCCGCCTCGTCGCCGAAGTCCGCCGCGTCCAGCGCGTAGGCGACGTAGAACAGCGAACCGACGCCGCGCACGCCGAAGAACGAGATCGCCATGCGCTCGCGCGGCCCCGTGCCGCCGCCCGCCAGCCCCACCAGCCCGGCCACCGGCCGCACCACCAGCAGGACCACCGCGGCGAACAGCACCTCGCGCCACCCGGTGCCGGCGAGCAGCCCCGACGCGGCCGCGCCGCCCAGCAGGATGATGATCAGCACGGTGAGCATCCGCTCGGCCTGCTCCACGTACTGGTGCAGCACGTGGTGGTAGTCGTGGTGGCGCTCGGCGGCCCGGATCGTGCAGGCGCAGACGAACACCGCGACGAACCCGTAGCCCTCGACCAGCTCGGTGACCCCGTAGGCCAGGAACGTCGCGGCCAGCGCCACGAACCCCTCGGCGTGCTCGGCCAGCCGGAACTTCTCCGACGGCGCGGAGAAGAACAGCCGGCCCAGCAGCCACCCGACCAGCAGCCCGACGCCCACGCCCGCGGCGAGCCGCCACACCAGGTCGACCAGCAACCACTCCGGCAGCCAGCCGCCCGGCGCCGCGCCGGCCGCGCTGATCGCCACCGCGGCGTAGGTGAACGGGAAGGCCAGCCCGTCGTTCAGGCCGGCCTCGGAGGTCAGCGCGAACCGCGCCTCGTCCTCGTCGGCCTCGGGGTTCTCGGCGGGCTCGGCCACCTGCACCTCGCCGGCCAGCACCGGGTCCGTGGGCGCCACGACGGCCGCCAGCAGCACCGCCGCGGCCGCGCCGAGCCCGAGCAGGCCCCAGCCCAGCACGCCGACGACCAGCATGCTCAACGGCATCGTCACGGCCAGCAGCCGCCACGTGGTGCCCCACCGCCGCAGGCCGACCGGCCGGTTGATGGCCAGCCCGGCGCCCATCAGCGAGATGATCACGCACAGCTCGGTCAGGTGCACCACCACCGGGCCGTGCGCCCGCGGGTCGAGGTCGGGCAGCGGGTCGACCAGGGTGAAGGCCAGCGCACCGGCGCCCAGGAAGACCATGGGCATCGAGATCGGGGCTCTGGCGAGCAGCCGGGGCAGTAAAGCGGCGGTCAGCGTGACCAGGCCCGCCCCGGCGTACAGGACCGGGGCGAGATCCACCGCGTACCTCCTGCAACGGGTTGGCGTCGGACCCGTCAGGTACCCGGGGCTTGATCGGCAAAACCGCCGGCCGCGCCCGGCGGAGGCGCACGCACGGTGTGCGGGGGAGTCGGCGGAGGCGCACGCACGGTGTGCGGGGATATTGCAAAAAGGTCTCGAACGCCTACACTACGCCGGACTGGGAGCGCTCCCAGAAACACCGCCGCCGCAGTCGAGCGCTCCCGGTGCAGCCGCTTCGAAACCGCGTTCCAGCGTCGGAAGGTCGGGAAAGCAGCACATGAGAACGACACGTTCAGGCCCGGCGCGGTGGCGCCGGGCGGTGGCCCTCGTCGCGGTCGCGGCGGCGTCCGCCTTCGCCGTCGCCGGGGCCACGCCCGCCGCCACGGCGGCCCCGCAGGAGGACTGGCTGCACGTCGAGGGCAACCAGATCGTCGACGAGGCGGGCAACAGGGTCTGGCTGACCGGCGCCAACTGGTTCGGCTTCAACGCCACCGAGCGGGTGTTCCACGGCCTGTGGTCGGCGAACATCACCGAGGTCACCAAGGCGATGGCCGACCGCGGCATCAACATCGTCCGGGTCCCGATCTCCGTCCAGCTGCTGCTGGAGTGGAAGAACGGCCAGGCGGCCGCGCCGAACGTCAACACCTACGCCAACCCGGAGCTGGCGGGCAAGAACAGCCTCCAGGTCTGGGACTACTGGCTGGAGCTGTGCGAGCGCTTCGGCCTGAAGGTGCTGCTGGACGTGCACAGCGCCGAGGCGGACAACTCCGGCCACATTCACCCGGTCTGGTACAAGGGCACCTACACCACGGAGATGTTCTACCAGGCGTGGGAGTGGGTCACCGCGCGGTACAAGAACGACGACACCATCGTCGCGATGGACGTCAAGAACGAGCCGCACGGCACCCCGAACCAGCCGCCGCGCGCCAAGTGGGACAACTCCACCGACGTCGACAACTGGAAGAACGTCTGCGAGACCGCGGGCAAGCGCATCCTGGCGATCAACCCGAAGGTGCTCATCCTCTGCGAGGGCATCGAGGTCTACCCGCGCGAGGGCGAGACCTGGAACTCGCCGAACACCGACCCCGACCTGTCGCCGAACTACTACAACACCTGGTGGGGCGGCAACCTGCGCGGCGTCAAGGACTTCCCGGTCAACCTCGGCGCCAACCAGGACCAGCTCGTCTACTCGCCGCACGACTACGGCCCGCTGGTGTTCGACCAGCCGTGGTTCCAGAAGCCGTTCACCAAGGACTCGCTGATCACCGACGTGTGGCGGCCGAACTGGCTCTACATCCACGAGCAGGGCACCGCGCCCCTGCTGATCGGCGAGTGGGGCGGCCGGCTGGGCCAGGACGAGCGGCAGGACCGGTGGATGGCCGCCCTGCGCGACCTGATCGTGCAGGAGGGCCTGCACCAGACGTTCTGGGTGCTCAACCCCAACTCCGGTGACACGGGCGGCCTGCTGCTCGACGACTGGAAGACCTGGGACGAGACCAAGTACGCGCTGCTCAAGCCCGCCCTGTGGCAGCACGGCGGCAAGTTCGTCGGCCTGGACCACCAGGTCCGCCTCGGCGGCGAGGGCAGCACCACCGGCATCAGCCTGGCCGAGCGCTACACCGGCGGCGACCCGGTCGACACCACGGCCCCGAGCACGCCGGCGTCGGTGACCGCCACCACGACCACGTCGTCCTCGGTGGCCCTGTCGTGGCAGGCGTCGACCGACAACGTCGGCGTCGTCGGCTACGACGTCTACCGCGGCACCGCCAAGGTCGGCACCGCGTCGGGCACCACCTACACCGACACCGGCCTGAGCCCGAGCACCGCGTACACCTACACGGTGCGGGCCAGGGACGCGGCGGGCAACCAGTCCGCGGCCTCGGCCGCGGTGACCGCCACGACCCAGCCGGGCACCGGCGGCGGCTCCGGGTGCACCGCCACCCTCCGCACGGCCAACAGCTGGCAGGGCGGTTTCCAGGGCGAGGTCTCGGTGACCAACACCGGCACCGCCGCGACCCGCGCCTGGAGCGTCAAGCTGGCCGTCGGGAGTGGCTGGACCATCAACAGCGTGTGGAACGGCACCCTGACCGGCACCACGGTCACCAACGCCGCCCACAACGGCGCCCTCGCGCCGGCGGCGAGCACGAGCTTCGGGCTCGTCGCCAACGGCCAGGGCAGCGCCGGCGTCACCGTGGTGAGCTGCACGGCGAGCTGAGCCGAGGGCGCGGCCGGCGGTGGTTCGCCGGCCGCGCCCCGCTCGTCGCGGTGAGCGCGAACTAACCGCCGTGAAACGCCCCCGGGGCAGGCTTGATCCATGCCGCACGTGGAACGCGCTGACTTCACCGACCCCCGGCTCAAGGAGTTCCTGCAAGCCCACCTGGACGACATGGCCCCCACCGCGCCCGCCGAGAGCCGGCACGCCCTGGACCTGGCCGGCCTCCAGGACCCCTCCGTCCGGCTGTGGGTCGTCCGGGACGGCGGGGAGATCATCGGCACCGGCGCCCTGGCGGCGCTGGAACCGGGGCACGAGGAGCTGAAGAGCATGCGCACCGCCCCGGCGCGCCGGGGGCAGGGCATCGCCCGGCTGCTGCTCGACCACCTGATCCGGGACGCGGGGGGAGCGGGGTGTCGGGCGCATCTCCCTGGAAACCGGCAGCATGGACTTCTTCGCGGCGGCCCGCGCCCTTTACGCCAAGGCGGGTTTCACGCCGTGCCCGCCGTTCGGTGCCTACGTGGACGACCCCAACAGCACCTTCATGACGCGCACCGTCTGAGTCGGCGCGGGGCAACGGCGACCACGATCAGCGCTTCTCCGCTGGTCTGCGCTCCGGCTGCCACCACTTCGGGCACCTGAATTCCCGCCGAGGAGGGCCGTGAGGAGAAAAAGAATGAGATCTGCGGCGTTACCGGTGCTGCTCGGGTGGACACCGCCGCCACGGCCGTCGATCGTTCATGCCGGACCGCCTCGACCAGGGGGGCGTCCTTCGCCGGCGGGGCGGCCTCAGAGCAGCGTGAACGTCCAGGTGTAGGCGGGGGCGCTGGGGTCGACCGCCTGGACGAGGGTGAGGCTGTCGCCGATGTCGACGCCCGCGGTCGACAACACCTGGTTCTGCCGCAGGTCGAGGGTGGAGCAGTTCTGCCGGAACGCCCCCCACCCCCGTCCGGGTACTGCCTGAGGCCGATGCACCCGCCCCGCTCGCGACCTCCTCGGACTCGGTGTCCGGGCGACGTGCGGTCGTTCGGCAGGTGCACCGGTTGTCATCGAGAGGTCCTTTCGGAGGGCGAGGCCGCATAGCCGGCCGTGCTCGGTCACTCACGGCGCGGCCGCCGGTTGCGGCACCATGCTCGGTTTATTCCGCGCACCGCGCACCGCGCCCGAGGCGAGGCGGGCATCGCCAGCGCGGGTGGCGCGTCCGGTCCGCGTCCCGTCCGCTGCGTCCGGTAGGTGCGCCTTGACCGCGGACGGGCCCGACGGCACGTCGACCCTGCCCGGATTGGCCTGAACCTCTGCCCGAAGTTGAGCGGTTGAGTCGTGGAAGCGCTCCCAACGCGCAACTTGTTGTTGTCTTTTGCGCGACCGTGTGGATAGATGAGCGGAGCTGTGACGGGTCTCACCGCCGAGCCCTAGGGAGAACCTGCATGCGCCCTGCCCACCGCCTCCTCACCCTCCTGCTGAGCCTGTTCCTCCTCCCCGCCATCGCCCTGCCCGCCGGAGCCGAACCCGACCGCCCCGGCAGACCGGACCCCGCGCCACCGGTGCACGGCCTGAAGGGCGAGTACTTCCGCATGTCCGCCCCCGGCGCGCGCGACTTCGCCGAACCGGGCGGCACCAGCCTCGACCCCGACATCAACTTCACCGACCTGACCAGCACCTTCGCCGCCCTGACCGGCCGCACCGAGCACACCACCGCCCGCTGGACCGGCCGCCTCACCGCCCCGGCCACCGGCGACTACACCTTCCACGCCATCGGCGACAACGGCTTCCGGCTCTTCCTCGACGGCACCCCGGTGATCGACCACTGGGTCGGCGACTGGGACGTCGAGCAGCACAGCGCCCCCATCCACCTGGAAGCGGGCCGGGAGCACGACTTCCGCCTGGAGCTGTTCCAGGACGTCGGCGGCGCGAACATGTACCTGCGCTGGTCGACCCCGACCGCGGCGAAGCGGCTCGTGCCCGAGACGGCCTTCCTCCCGCCCGCGGACTTCCCGGTCTACCCGGTCCGGCCGACCACCACCAAGGACCGCCTCGAACTGGACTTCGACCGAGCCGTCAACAACATCGGCTCGCTCACCGCGCACCTCAGGGTCGACGTCGACACCGTCCCGTTCCCCCTCGGCAAGGCCACCCTCGCCCGCGGCGACCGGACGAAGGTCGTGGTCGAGCTGGCCGCACCGGTCCAGGAGGGCCAGCGCGTCCGCGTCACCTACGACGGCGCGGCCGGGCTGACCGCGGGCGGCGAGGCGGTGCCGGAGATCGTCCGCACCGCGACCAACACCTCCACCCACCGGCTCACCACCCCGTGGGGCGACGACCTCGACACCGACCACCCGCTGCCCGAGTATCCCCGGCCGCAGCAGGTGCGCGAGGACTGGGTCAACCTCAACGGCCCCTGGGAGTTCGCCGCCGCCACCGCCGGGCAGCAGCCCGAGTTCGGCCGGGCGCTCCCCGAGCGGATCATCGTGCCGTTCCCGGTGGAGTCCCAGCTCTCCGGGCTGGAGCGCCACGAGGACCACATGTTCTACCGCAGGCAGTTCACCGTGCCGGGGAACTGGCGGATCGGGCGCGGCGAGCGGTTGAAGCTCAACTTCGGCGCGGTCGACCACTCCGCGCGGGTGTGGGTGGACGGCACGCAGGTCGCCGAGCACACCGGCGGCTACACCTCCTTCACCGCCGACATCACCGACGCGCTGCGCGGCCGCGGCCGCCACGAGCTGGTCGTGGCGGTCACCGACACCACCGGCGACAACCAGCCGATCGGCAAGCAGTCGCGCAACCCCGGCGGCATCGTCTACACCCAGTCCTCCGGCATCTGGCAGACCGTGTGGCTGGAACCGGTGCCCGACAAGGCGATCGACGACGTGAAGACCACCCCGGACATCACCGCGGGCACGCTCGCCGTCCGCGTGTCGTCCACCACCGCCTCGGCCGCCGCCACCGTCAGGGTCACCGCCCGCGACCACCGCGGCAGGCAGGTCGGCGCGGTCACCGGCCGCCCCAACACCGACCTGACGCTGCCGGTGCCCGGCCCGCACCTGTGGACCCCGGAGGACCCCTACCTCTACGACCTGGACGTCAGCCTCGTCGAGGGCTCCAGCCGGGACTCGGTGAAGAGCTACTTCGGCATGCGCTCGGTCGACGTCCAGGACGTCGGCGGGTTCCCCAAGCTCGTGCTCAACGGCAAGCCGGTGTTCTCGCTGGCCATGCTGGACCAGGGCTTCTGGCCCGACGGCCTGAACACCGCGCCCAGCGACGAGGCCCTGCTGTTCGACCTCAAGGCGCAGAAGGACCTCGGGTTCAACGCGGTCCGCAAGCACATCAAGGTCGAACCGGCCCGCTGGTACTACCACGCCGACAGGCTCGGCCTCCTGGTGTGGCAGGACTTCGTCAACGTCAACGTCACCGACCAGACCGGCCAGGAGGCGTTCCTCACCGAGGGGCGCCGCGCCATGGAGCAGGTGCACGACTCGCCCGCGGTCATCGGCTGGGTCGTGTTCAACGAGGGCTGGGGCGAGTGGGACCGCGAGGCCACCGGCCGCATCGCCGAGTCGGTCCGGGCCGCCGACCCGTCCCGGGTGGTCAACGCGCACAGCGGGGTGAACTGCTGCGCGTCCAAGGGCGACTCCGGCAAGGGCGACGTGATCGACCACCACGACTACGTCAACAACGACGCGCCGTGGCCGGACGCCACCCGGGCGGCCATGGACGGCGAGCACGGCGGGTTCACCCTGCGCACCCCCGGCCACCAGTGGCCCGGCGCGCCGGCCGTGATCTACAGCGGGGTGGCGGACAAGGCGGCGCTGACCGCCAAGTACGTGTCCAACACCGAGACCTTCTACCTGGAGGGCGCGGGCGCCGAGCTGTCCGGTTCGGTCTACACCCAGGTCACCGACGTGGAGACCGAGCTGAACGGCTTCTGGACCTACGACCGGCGCGAGATCAAGGTCGACCCCGCCCCGGTGCGCGAGGTCAACCGGAAGGTGCTCGCCGCGGGCGCGGCCGCCGGGCAGCGGACCTACCCGGGCCGCGGCACGTGGTCGCTCGACGGCAGCGGCGAGGACGCCAGCGGCGGCGGCAGCCCGGTCACCCCGGCCGGGGACGCGGCCTACGCGCCCGGCGTGCGCGGGCAGGCGCTGCGGTTCGACGGCGACGGCGACTCCGCCGGGACCGCCGGGCCGGTGCTGGACACGCGCGGCAGCTACACCGTGTCGGCGTGGGTGAGCCTGGACTCGCTGCCGGGCAACTACGCCACCGCCGTCAGCCAGGACGGCAGGCGCACGGAGAACCCGTTCTACCTCCAGTACGGCCACGGCGCCTTCGCGTTCAGCGTGCCGGGCGGCCGGCGGGCCACGGCACCGGCGACCCCGGAGGCGGGCCGCTGGTACCACCTGGTCGGCGTGCGCGACGAGGCGGCGGGCGAGGTGCGCCTGTACGTCGACGGGCGGCGGGCGGCGACCATCCCGGCGGGCCCGGACGAGGTGAGCACCGGTCCGCTGACCATCGGCCGGGCGAAGTACGCCGGTCGGCCCACCGACTACTGGCACGGGGCGGTGGACGAGGTCCGCGCCTACGGCCGGGCCCTCGGTGACGACGAGGTCGCCCGGCTGCACGCCGAGCGGTGACCGCGGCGCGGTGGGCCGGTCCTCCCCGGCCCACCGCGCCGCTTCGGACCGCCGCAGTGCGCCCGTCCCGGGATCGGGTGAAGCTGGTCGGCCGGACCGGAGTTCGGGGGAGGACTGGGTGTGCACGGCGCTGCTGGTGGACGGCTGTTGGCGGACCGGTACCGGCTGGACGGCGTGCTCGGCACGGGCGGCATGGCCCGCGTGCACCGCGCCTGGGACGTGCGGATGCGCCGCCCGGTGGCGGTGAAGCTGTTCACCGCCACCGACGAGGTCGGTGCCCGGCGCTTCGCCCGCGAGGCCCGCACCCTCGCCGCGCTGACCCACCCCGCGCTCGTGCCCGTCTACGACCTGGGCCGGGCGGGCGCGACCTCGTTCGTGGTGATGCGGCTGCTCGACGGCGGCACCCTGCGCGACCTGGTGGCCGACGGGCCGCTGCCGCCCGACCGGGTGCGGGCCGCGGGCGCCAGGCTGGCCGACGCGCTGGCCCACGTCCACGGGCACGGCGTGGTGCACCGCGACGTCAAGCCCGCCAACGTCCTGCTCGACCACGACGGCGCCGCCCACCTGGCCGACTTCGGCCTGGCCCGCTCCGCCGACGGCACCCGCTTCACGCGCGGGGACGAGGTCGTCGGCACCGCCCCCTACCTGGCGCCCGAGCAGCTGCGCGGCGAGGACGTCGGCCCGCCCGCCGACGTCTACGCGCTCGGCCTGGTGCTGCTGGAGTGCCTGACCGGGCGCCGCGAGTACACCGGCGAGGCGGCCGCGGAGGCCCGGTTGCAGCGCCCGCCGCACGTGCCGCGCGACCTGCCCGCCGACCTGGTGCGGCTGCTCACCCTGATGACGTCGCTGTCCGCCCGCCGCAGACCCGGGGCCGCCGAGTGCGCCCGCGCGCTGGGCGACCGCTAGACCTCCAGCAGCGCCACCACGTCGGCGGCGCACCCCCAGGACAGCGTGACCCCCGCGCCGCCGTGGCCGTAGCAGGACACGACCGCGCGCCCGCCCTCGACCACCCGGTCCAGCCGCACCACCGGCCGGGCGGGCCGCAGCCCCACCGCCCGGCTGAGCACCGGCGCGCCCCGGAGCGCGGGCACCAGCGCGCGCACCCGGTCCAGGATCGCACCCTCCACGGCGGGGGAGGGCTCCACCGACCGCTCGCCGCGCTCGGCCGTCCCGCCGCACACCACGTCCGACGCGCGCGGCACCACGTAGGTCAGCCCGGCCGGGTTGTCGTCGTCGATCAGCCAGTCGGTCAGGCCGGGGTTGGCCACCCGCACGACCTGGCCGCGCACCGGCACCAGCCCGTCGTCGCCGACCAGCCCGCCCGACCGCAGCCCGGCCGCCACCACCACCGGGCCCGGCACCTCGGCCAGGTCCCGCACCTCGCCCACGACCGTGCGCACGCCCGCCTCGGCCACCAGCCACCCCAGGTAGCGGCCCATGTCGATCACCGGCAGCGTGCAGCGGGTCGCGCTCACCACGCCGGCGGGCAGGCCGTCGACCACGGTCTCCGCGGCCGGCACCGCGGCGGTCCACCACAGGTCCGGCTCGGGCGTGCGGTGCAGCACCAGCCCCCGGCGCAGCGACACCCCGGTGCGCGGGTCGGCGGCCAGGGCGGTGAAGGCGCGCAACGACTCCGCGCCCCACCGCAGCACCGCGTCGGCCGGGCCCGCCTCGTAGGGGAACCACACCGCCGCCGCGACCGCGGACGTGGTGCGCCCGGGCGGGTCGGCGGTGATCACGGTGACCTCGTGCCCGGCCCGCGCCAACCGGTGCGCGCACGTGTACCCGACCACCCCGCCGCCGATGACGGTGACCTCGCGCGAAGTCCTCATGCCGCCCATCATGGCGATCAGCGCAGGTCGGTGATCAGCCGGACCCCGAAGCCGATGAACAGCACCCCGGTGACCCGGTCGAGCACCCGGCGGACCGGGGGCCGCCGCAGCCAGTGGACGCCCCGCACCGCCATCCACGACAGCGCGACCAGCCACAGCCCCGTCTCGACCGCGAACGCCAGCCCCAGCGCCGCGGAGAACGGCCCCACCGCCTCCCCGGCCGGCACGAACCCGGGCAGGAAGGCGACGAAGAAGACGCCGATCTTCGGGTTGAGGAGGTTGGACAGCAGCCCCAGCGCGTACATGCGGCCCCGCGGGACGTCCGCGGCCGGCCGGGGCGCCTGGTCGACCAGCGGCCCGCCGCTGCTCCGCAGGCTGCTCACCCCGAGCCACACCAGGTAGGCCGCGCCGCCGACGTGGAGGGCGTTGTGGCCGATCCGGCTCGCCGCCACCAGCGCCGACAGCCCGACCCCGGCCGCGGCGCCCCACAGCACCAGCCCGGTCGCGACGCCCGCGGCCGTGGCCACCCCGCCGGCGTACCCGCCGCCGACGGTGTTGCGCAGCACGAGGAAGCTGTCCGGCCCGGGCGTCACGATCACCACCGTGGCCACCGCGAAGAAGGCCAGCAGCGCCTCAAGCACCGCGTTCGTCCGCTGGAATCCGCACCGGAGCCCCCCACCTCCGCGCTCCACGGTAGCGCAACCCGCGGCGGGCGGCTCAGTCCCCGGCCACCCCCGTGACGAGCCGGACCGACGGCCCCAGGCTGTGCCGGTAGCGCGGCAACGCCCGCCGGACCGCCTCCGCCACGGTGACCACCTCGGCGTCCACGGAGCGCGCGACCGCCCACGCGGCGGCGCCGTCGGCGTCGGCGAACAGGGTGTAGGCGGCGCACAGCTCACCGGCCGACGAGCAGCTGTTCTGCAGCCGCTCGTGCGGCCAGAGCACCGCGCACGCCGTGGGGCGGGGTTCGGCGCCGTCGAAGTCGACCCGGAGCGGTTCGCCGGTGTCGGGGGACCGGCCGCGCAGCGAACCGCCGGCGGCGAGGGCGGCCAGCACCCCCAGCCCGGTCTTGGCGCACCAGGCCCACCAGCGCCGGCCGGAGGCGCGCAGCTCGTAGTCGTCCGGGACGACGCCGAGGCCCGCGGCGGCGGTGATCGCGCCGTGCCCGTCGCGGCGCAGCCTGCCCACCTCCTCGAACGAGCGGACCGCGGCGGCCACCTCACCCGGGTCCCGGCCCAGGTCCCGGGCCAGGTCGGGGACCGCTACCGGCGCGCTCCCGACGAGCAGCAGCTGCATCGCCCGGTCCAGGACCGGGTCCGGCCTGCTCAGCGGTGGTGTCGCGGCGATCTCCGCGTCGGTCATGCCGCCGCTCACGTCCAGGTCACCACGTTCCGGTCGTCGCAGAAGCCCATGTTCCAGGCCATCGTGGTGCGCTTGGCGCCCGGCGCGCTGGCCTCCACGCCGTGCACGTGCCCGCCGTTGAACACGTAGATGTCGCCGGGGCGCACCTCCAGCCACAGCGAGTCGTGGCCCGCGGTGCTCTCGACCGGGTACGGGCTGCCGGACAGCTCCAGGCCCAGGCGGGTCCGGCTCGCCAGGTCGGGGACGACGTTCCAGACCACCAGCCGGCCGCCCTCGCCGTTCTCCAGGCACATGTTGACCGCGGCGACGACGCGTTCGGTGGTGCGCTGGATCTCGAAGCCGGCCTGCTCGGGCCAGCCCAGCTGGGAGGAGTCCTCGTGCGGTTGCAGGGCGAACGCGCCCTGCGCGTTCCAGTGGCGGACGAGCACCGGGCAGGCGGGCCTGCCGCCCTGCTCGGCGGGCCGCAGCCGGGCGCCGTCGCGGCGGAGCCGGGCGTCCAGCTCGGCGCGGAACCAGCGGGTCGGCTCGTCGGGGACGTCCAGCAGGTCGTCGAGGTGCGGGGCGACCTCGGCGCTCTCGTCCAGGTACCGGTCGGTCGGCTTGTGGTAGTGGTAGGCGCCGACGTAGTAGCCCAGCGATTCGCACACCTCGCCGCCGCGCCGCTTGCGGACCGGGCTGTCCCAGAACCGCCGGACCAGCTCGGCCGACGCCGCGGCGTCGATCACGCCGCGGAAGACGACGCCGAGGCGCCGCCCGAGCAGCACGTCCAGCACGGCGTCGGCGTCGAGCCGGTCCAGCTCGGCGAAGCGGAAGTAGTCGTGGTCACCGCGCCACCCGGTGAGCGGGGCGATCCGACCGCCGGTCGTGCCGGGGACCTCCGTGTGGGTCACCGCCGTCTCCTCTCACCCCGCCGCCGGGGCCAGCACGCCCCGGTCGGCCAGGAAGTTCCCGATCCGGTCCACCGCCTCGGCGATCCGCTCGGCGGGCGCGCTGAGCGAGAAGCGGATGTTGCCCTCCCCGCTCGGCCCGAACACGCTGCCGGGGGTGAGCGCCACGTGCGTGCGGTCCAGCAGCTCCGCGGCGAACGCGGCGGAGGTGCCCGTGCCCTCCGGCTGCCGGGTGAAGACGTAGAAGCCGCCGTCCGGCGGGTGGGCGGGTACCAGCCCGAGGCGCGGCAGGTGCCGCAGCAGGACCTCGCGCCGGTGGTCCAGCTCCGCGCGCAGCCGCCGCTGGATGTCGTCGGCGCCGGTCAGCGCGGTGATCGCGGCCCACTGGGTGAAGGTGTTGGTGCCCACGAACAGGTCGGAGTGCAGCCGGGTGACCGCGGCGGCCAGGCGGGGCGGCAGCACGAGCCAGCCCAGCCGCCAGCCGGTCATGGCGTAGGACTTCGAGAAGCTGCCGACCGCGATCGCGTCGTCGGTGACCTCCAGGACGGAGGGCGAGTGCACCCCGCCGGTCTCCAGGCCGTGGTAGACCTCGTCGGCGACCACCAGGGGGCCCAGCTCGGCGAACGCCCGCAGCTCGGCGCGGTCGGCGAGCGCGCCCAGGGGGTTGCTCGGGAAGTTGACCAGGACGGCCCTGGTGCGCGCGGTCAGGTGCGGCCGGACCAGCTCGGCGGTGTGCCGGAAGCCGTTGCGGGCCGATCCCGCGCGCACCGGCACGCCCCGCGCCGCGGTGACGAACGCCGGGTAGGCGGGGTAGCCGGGGTCGGGCAGCACGACCTCGTCGCCGGGGTCCAGCAGCGCCAGGAACAGCTCCAGCAGCGCGGCGGAGGACCCCGCGTTGACCACGACGCGGTCCGGGGTGACCTGCACGCCGTAGCGCCGGGCGTAGTGCTCGGCGATCGCCGAGCGCAGCTCGGGCAGCCCGCTGCTGTGCGAGTAGCGGGTCAGGTCGGCCGCCAGGGCGTCGACGGCCGCCTGCTTCACCGCGACCGGGGTGTCGAGGTCCAGCTCGCCCTTCTCCAGGTGGATCACCGGGTGCCCGGCGCGGTCGAGCCGCCCCGCCTCGTCCACGATGCCCATGCAGGTCCGGCCCGAGCCGGCGGGCGGCGTGCAGCTCATCGCAGCTCACCCGGCCGTCGGGCGACCAGGCAGAAGGACTGGCACATGTCGACCGGCAGCACGTCGGCCACCTCCATGCCCGCCTCGCCGACCATGCGCTCCCACTCCGACCGGGCGGCCAGCCGCTGGTTGGTGTACTCGTGCAGCAGCTCGTACTCCGGGACGAACAGCTGCCGCTCCCGGTGGCGCACGTCCACGGTGCCCGACACCTCGACCATGATCAGCCGCCCGTCCGGGCCGACCAGGTCGGCGATCTGCCGGAGCAGCCCCACGGTGCCCGCGCGGCCCCGCTGGCGCAGCACCTCGTGCAGCAGGAACATCACCGTCACCGAGTCCACGCCGTCGAGCACGTCGGCGGGCAGCGACGCCAGGTCGAAGGCGTCGCCCTGGACGACGGCGACCCGGTCGGCCAGGCCGCGGGCGGCCACGGTCTCCTCGGCCACGGCGCAGGAGCCGGGGTCCCGGTCGACGCCGACGGCCCGCAGGTCCGGGTCCAGCTCGCACATGCGGGTGATCATGCGGGCGCTGCCGCAGCCCAGGTCGAGGACCTTGCGGGCCTTGGCGCCGAGCACCGCGTCGCCGACGGTGCCCATCATCCGGTCCTCCAGCACGGTCAGCCCGCGCACCATCTCCTCGTGGGACCGCGAGACGTCGCGGCCGTAGACGGCCCGGCCGGTGACCAGGTCCTCCAGCCGGGCGAACACCGGTTCGTAGGCGCCGATCATGGTGGACAGGTAGCCGCGGTAGGCCCACGCCTCGTGCGCGCGGGGGGTGAGCCGGAACGAGCCGGTCCCGGTCAGCTCCAGCAGGCCGCGCACGACGAGGTAGTTGAGCAGCGGGCGGACCGCCTCCTCGTCGACCTCCCACTCGGCCGCGATCGCGTCCGGGACCAGCTCGCCGTCCCGGTGCGCGCGGTCGAACAGGCCCAGCCGCCACAGGGCCACCAGGGCCCGCGCGGTGTAGTAGCCCTTGGCCAGGGTGAACACGTCGTCCTCGCCGGTCACCGCGTCGGGTGACCGGACGTCCGTGGTCATGGCGGGGAATCTCCTCGTCGCTCGGGGGTGGGTCACACGAACGGGCGGAACTGGTCCGGGGTCGGCTCGGCGCAGCAGTACCAGGGCTCGGACATCGACGGCGCCGGGCGGCCCGGGGCGTCGCGGTCCAGCCCGGCGGGCAGCGGCCGCGGTTCGCCGTGCGCGAGCGCGGTGGCCAGGTCCCAGACCCGGGCGAAGGACTCGCGGCGGGTGGCCTTCTGGCCCTGGCTCGCCATCACCGAGGCCATGACCTCCTCCTGGAGGCGGTCCACGCGCGGGTCGGGGTTGCGCCACGGGTAGCACAGGGCCGCCTCGTCGAACGGGCCCATGACGGCCCGGACGTCGTCCAGTTCCAGCAGCCGGGAGCCCTCGGGGATGAGCAGCCGGATCGCGTACTGGACGGGTGCGACGTTGTCCACGAGGTCCAGTTCCGCGACGGCCTCCAGCAGGTGCAGGTAGCCGTGCGGCGTGGTCCACGGGGTGAACGCCACGAACGTGGGGTTCATCGCCAGCCCGGCCTCCCGGAAGCGGTGGACGGTGTCGACGAACTCCTGCCGGGTGTGGCGCTTGTCGAAGCGGTCCAGGATCAGCGGGTCGACCGCCTCGACCGCGCTGGTGACGAACAGGCAGCCGGTGTCGCGCAGCTGCGGGATGAGGTCGCGGTGCTTGACCAGGTGCTCGATCTTGATCGTGCAGTCGTAGGTGATGTGCGGGAACTCGGCGTGCAGGGCCCGCACGACGGCCATGCCGTGGGCCGGGCCGTTGAGGAAGTCCGGGTCGCCGAAGGTGATGTGCTCGGCGCCGGCCGCGACCTGCCTGCGGACGTCCTCCAGCACGACGTCGCGCTGCACCACCCGGAAGTGTCCGTTGTAGACGGGCACGACCGGGCAGTGCCGGCACAGGTGCTTGCAGCCGCGGGTGGCCTCCGTGTAGCCGACGACCTTGCGCCCGCCGGTGCCGGTGTCCAGGTGGGCGTAGTCGGCCAGGGCGGGCAGCATCGCCCGGTCGGGCGCGCGGAAGTCCAGGCGCGGCAGCGACACCACGGGTTCGATCTGCAGGTCGATGCGGTGCGCGCGGGGCGCCGGTTCGCCCGCGAGCCTGCGGGCCAGCGCGCACAGGCCCTCCTCGAACTCGCCGCCCAGCACGGTCGCGACGCCCAGCTTGCGCAGGAAGACCTCGTTCACCGGCGCGTAGAGGCCGTAGCAGCAGACGTGGGCCCGGGGGTTGAGCGAGCGGACCTGCTCCAGGATCGGCACGGCCAGCCGGGTCGCGGTGTGCATGGGCAGGTAGACGGCGATCAGCTCGGCGGACCGGATCTCCTCCGCCGGGAGGTCCTGCACCGCCGTGTCCAGCGCGGTGACCTCGGCGCCGAGGTCGCGCAGCCACGTGGCGGGCGAGGCCAGGCCGAAGGGCTGGTGCCCCAGTTCGTAGGTGGAGATCAGCAGCACCGGCAGCGGTCGGGCGAGCCGGGCGGTGCGCCCGGGTGGTGCCGGGGTGGTCGGGTTCACCGGGTACCTCCTGCTCCGGCGGTGCCGTCAGCCGGTGGTGGGGATGTCACGGGGTCATGGCGGAGTAGAGCGCCAGCATCGAGTCGTTGGCCGCGGCCAGCCGCTCGACGTCGTCGGTGAAGCCGCGCAGCGCGGCACCGGGCACCGCGACCAGCATCAGGTGGTCGGGGATGCCGGTGAACGTGCGCATCCCGATGCAGCCCAGCGACGTGGCGGGCCGGCCGCCCTGGAGCGCCAGGGGCAGCGCCGTGCAGCCGGGGCGGCCGCTGACCGTCGCGGGCGGTGCCGTCCACGCCGCGGTGCCGTCCGCCTCGGTCAGCAGCATCGCCTGCTTGGCGTTGACCCACAGCAGCACCACGTCCGGGGTGTCCCCGGCGTCGGCGAGCGGCCCGTAGACGATGCCGCTCGACGCCCGGCCCACCGAGGGGATGGCCGCGGCCTCCTCCGGCGAGAGGTAGCCGCACGCCGCCATCGCCGTGACCACCTCGCCCAGCCGGTCGCCGACCTCGTCGACCGGGAAGCCCATGACCATGGTCCCCACCGGGCACCCGTGGTGGTCGCCCGCCGGCGCGTAGAAGGTGCGCCGCTCCGCTTCCCGCCACATGGCGCAGGCCGAGGGGAGCGGGCGGGCCGGCGGTGGGACGTCGGCCGGCGCGGTGGTGGTGAACCGCAGCGCGACCGGCGGGAAGGTCAGGTCGAGGACGGAGGTGAGGCGGTCGGCGAGTTCTCGCACGGCAACTCCTGTTCACGGCCGGGGGAACGGGCGGGGTGGAAGCGGGTGGGGCGGAAGCGGGTGGGACGGCGGTCGGGTGGGGACGCGCGTTGGGTGCGGGCCGCCCGGCGGGTGCCACGGGCCGAGGTCGTCGGCCGCGGCGATCGCCTCCCGCCACAGCCCGGCGCCGAAGGACGTCGCCTCGCGCAGCGGCACGACCGAGGCGGTCAGGCCGCGCGCCGCCGACCACGCCCTGGCCTGGTCGAGGTCGGTGAAGAAGTTGACCAGCGGGCACCAGGTCGTCACCGGCGGGCCCGTGCCGCGCTCGGGCAGCAGCAGCACCGGTCCGGGCGGGCCGGTGGGCTCTCCGTCGGCGAAGTCCACCGCGACGGGTAGGCCGGTGGGCGTGGTCGAGGTGATCCGGCCGGTGGCGCCGAGCGCGCCGAGGATGCCGACGGCGTCGAGCGCGCACCACGTGTGGTAGGTGCCCCGGTGCAGGTCGAGGCGGTGCCTGGTCGGCACGACGGACAGCCCGAGGCTGCCGGTGACGGCGCCGCGGTCCTCGGTGAGGGTGAGCCGGCCGGAGCCCGCGAGGGCGTCGACGACGCGGCGCACCTCCGCCGCGGTCCGGCCGGCCGGGGTGCCCAGCGCGACGACCGGGACCGGACGGCCGGTGTCGAGCAGGTGGAGGAACGAGCGGGCGCGCACGGCCGCGGTCAGCGCGTCACCGGGTGCGTCCAGCGAGGGCATCGGTGCCACCTCGCCCCCCTCCCCGGCGGCCCGGCCGTACCGCCGTCCGCCCGCTGCCCGGCGCGGTGGCGCCACGGGTCGCGGCGTGCGCGCCGGCGCGGGGACGACCGGCGTCACGGGGACGGGCGGCGGCACCGCCCACCGGGCGTGCGCCATTACCGGCCGGGTGGTGCGTGCGGTGCACCGCGCCATTTCGTGCCGCGCCGCGTCGACGCGCCCGGCCCCGGCGCCTTCACCCGGTTGAGATGTTTTTCATATTGGTGGCGCGGCGTCCGGCGTGTCAATCCCCGAATCGACTCCAACGGGGAAGTCCGCACGCGGTGGAAATCCGACGCGAAGGTGAAATGATTGCGCGCCTTGATCCGCCGTTGCCGCCGGTCACCCGTCCCGTGGAATAGCCCGGTCGTTCACCGTACTTGTGCGGAAGCCGGCGCGACGGATTTCGATCACCGGAGCAGGCGGCCGGGGACGCATTCGTGGTCCACTGGGATGCGGTACGCGCGCACGTACCGCTCCGGGCTCTCGTGGAATTCTCCCGACCAGCGGCGCAGGCATTGTTCGGCGAACGTCGTACCGGTCGCGGCGACCTCCTCCAGCGGCTCCAGCAGGGCGGTCGCCGACGGGTGCTCCAGCCCCCGGTCGACCCGGGCCGCCAGCCCCCGCCGGGCCAGCCGCAGCAGCTCGGCGGCGACCTCGGCGACCGGCGTGCCGGCGAGCCGCGCCCGCAGCCCCCGCGCCGCGACGTCGTCGACCAGCGCCCGGTGGTCGGCGGCGGTGTGGCGGCGCAGCAGCTCCCAGGCGTCCGCGCACGAGGAGGCGTCGTAGGTCAACCCGACCCAGAACGCGGGCACCGCGCCCAGGGCCGCGTGCGGCGGACCGTCGACGGCGCGCAGTTCGAGTGTCCGCCGCAGGCGCACGTCGGTCCAGATCTGGGACAGGTGCAGCAGCCAGTCCGCCAGGTCCGGCGCGGTGCCGTCGCCGAAGCCCTCGTCCAGGAGCACGGCGAACGGGCGGTCCGGCGCGGGCACGTACCGCCCGGCGCGGTCCCGCCGGTAGATCATGCGCAGGGCCAGCGCCCAGTCGACGAAGTCCGCCGCGGTGAACCCCTCGGCCAGCGCGGGCGCCAGCACGCCGGTGCGCCGCGGGTCGTGCCGGGTCCAGTACCGCATGCGCCGGGACAGCAGGCCGGTCGGGCGGCCCGCCTCCAGCGGCGAGTTCACGAACAGCGCGGCGGCGGCCGTCGACGCGGCGACCTGGGCGCGGAGCTTGCGGGCGAGGTCGGCCGGACCGGTGTAGTCGAGGGTGACCTGGGTGGAGAGGGTCAGCGCCATCACGTGCGGCCCCCACGCGCCGCCGGCGCCGATGCGGGCGAGGTGGTCCCGGACGATCTCGCTGTGCGGCTTCGGGGCCCACTTGGCGCCCGAGATGCCGGTGAACGGGTAGTTGGCGCCGGGCACGAGGGCGATGCCCACCCGCGCCGCGCACCCGGCGAGTGCCGCCAGGTCCCGGCGGGTCCGGTCCAGCAGCGTCACCAGGTCCCCGTGCGGCGCCGACCCGTACTCCACCGCGCCGCCCGGTTCGAGCGTGATCTGCGCGCCGTCGTCCCTGGTCAGCGCCACCAGGTCGGCGCCGTGGCGCACCGGGTGCCACCCGCCCACGCCCAGCACCGCGTCGAGCAGCGCCCGGACGCCGCGCTCCCCGTGGTAGGGGCGGGAGTCCCCGGTCACCGGGTCGACCGCCGCGATCTCGGTCTCCAGGCCCACCCGCTCCGCGGCGCCCGGCGGCTTGGCGAAGACCCCTTCCAGGTCCCGCCGTTCGACGGGGGCGGTCGAACCGGGCACCGCGATCCCTCCGATCACACCGTCGCACGGGCGTGCACTCGCGCGGAGACTACGCCCGCGCCGCCCGCGAAATCGCGGTCGTCACCCGAAAAAATTCCATCACCCACCCATCCGATGAGTGCGGCGTCACAGCCGGCACCCGACTTTCGGACGTGTCGGCCGCTCCCGCGCATTACCTAGCTTTTCGGTGCCATCCAACAGATGAGGGGGAACACGAGGATGACGAGCAGGGTGAAACGGCTCGCCACGGCACTGGGATCCGTCCTGGTGGCCGCGTCCGGCCTGGTCGCGACGGCCCCCGCCGCGTCGGCCGCCGGGCTGACCGAATTCCACGAGCAGGACGTCACCTGGTCCGCGTGCGGCGAGTCCGGCGCGTTGCAGTGCGCCACCGTCGTGGTCCCGCTGAACTACCGGAAACCGAACGCCGAGCGGTTGCGGGTCGCCATCAGCAAGCTGCCCGCGAAGAACCCGGCGAAACGCCGCGGCGTGCTGCTGCTCAACCCCGGCGGCCCCGGCGGTGCCGGGCTGGACATGCCGGAGTTCTTCGCCGGCAACCGGATCGCCGAGACCTACGACCTGATCGGCTTCGACCCGCGCGGGGTGGGGGAGTCCAGCCCGCTGGAGTGCGAGGCGTCCCCCGAGATCGGCACGCTGACCAGCAGGCCGACCGACGCCCAGTTCGCGGACTGGACCGCCACCGCGCGCGCCGCCGAGGCGGCCTGCGCGCGGGCCGCGGGCGGCATCCGGCCCTACGTCAACACCCCCAACACCGCCCGCGACATGGACGTCATCCGGGCCGTGCTGGGCGAGCAGAAGATCAACTACCTGGGCTTCTCCTACGGCACCTACCTCGGCGCGGTCTACGGGACCCTGTTCCCCGCCAGGCTCGACCGCAACGTGCTGGACTCGTCGGTGCACCCGGAGTGGATCTGGCGCGAGCAGTTCAAGGCGCAGTCGCGGGCCATCCGCGACAACGTCGACGCCTTCTTCGCCTGGGTCGCCGAGCGCGACAGCCGCTACGGCTTCGGCACCACGGCCGCGGAGGTGTTCGCCACCAGCGAGGAGCTGTCGGCCAGGCTCGCGGTCCAGCCGTGGCAGGGCTTCGTCGACCAGACCACCTGGGACGTCGTGGTCGGCTCCAACGCCCGGTACCGCGAGATCTGGGACCTGCTGGCCGAGGACATCGCCGCGATCCGGCGCGACGTGCTCGGCGAGCAGGTCGCGCCCGAGGTCGTCGCGGACGTGGTCGAGGCCACCAGGGCGCTGCGCGACCTGGGCATCGCCCAGACCGTGCCGGGCGTGTTCCAGACCGTCACCTGCGAGGCCGACTGGCCCGCGGACCTCAACACCTACTACGCCGACATGCGGCGGTACCGGGTCGACTACCCGTACGGGTTCGGCGTGCTGCGCGCCGCGCCGACCGAGTGCACGTTCCGCAGCTTCAAGCCGGCCGACAAGGTCACCGACCTCAAGCGGACCCGGTACCCGGTCGGCCTGGTGATCCAGGCCGAGTTCGACCCGCAGACCCACTACGACGGCGGGCCGGCCATGGCGGCCAGGCTCGACGACGCGCTGGTCTCGGTGTCCGACGAGGGCACGCACGGCCTGTACTCGCGCAACGCCTGCGTGACCGAGCTGGTCGACCGCTACCTGGTCGACGGGGTGCTGCCGGGCAGCCGCGCGGTGTGCCCCGGCGCGCCGCGGCCGGACGTCCCGGCCGACGACGAGGCCGCCGTGACGGCCCAGGCCGAGGGTTCGGCGGGCCTGGAGGAGCAGGTCCTGGCCTTCATCAAGGAGAAGAAGTTCGGCGGTCCGGGCTTCTGACGCCGGGCGGGGGTGGTCCCGGTTCTCCGGGGCCACCCCCGCGTCACCGGCCGGATCGCGGGTACACCCACGCCGTGGGCACCACACCTTCGGTCGCGGCCTCCAGCCAGTGGCTGGACGAGGACGGCGTGCGGCAGCCGTCCGGCGACGTGCACGCCTGGGCGCCGGGGACCAACCAGACCCTGTGCGGGCTGGCGCTCAGCCGCAGCAGGTTGGCCAGGTTCAGCCACGTGAGCTGGGCGGACGCCCAGTGGCTCGAACAGACCTCGGGGCAGGGGCTGTGGCTGTGCCCGCGCTGCACGGCCGCCACCACGCCGCGCGCCCAGCGCGGGCGCCGGTGGACGCGCGACCGGCCGCGCCCCTGAACGTCCGGTGAGCTTTGAAGTGGGCTTGCGTGCTCGCGCGGGCGGGGTCGGGGCCCGCCCGCGCGAGGTCGGGGGTCGACGCCTCAGGCGGCGTCGAACTGCTCGGCGATGAACGCCGCGGCGGCGGGCACGCTGCCGTCGCGCGGGTAGCTCAGGTGGCCGGAGCCGGTCCAGGTGCCGGTGCCGCCGCAGATCCAGTCGCCCCGGTTGCAGAACTCCAGGCTCTTGGGCCCGTAGGTCGGGCTGGCGTCCTTGATGGTCCGGCCGCCGGACATGCCCAGCGGGTTGCCGAACGCGACGACGGCCACGACGCGGTCCGCGAGGTCGGCCGGGATGGTCTCGCCGGTGCCCAGGACGGTGCGGATGCCGATGGCGATGTCGGTGACGCTGGCGCCCTGCGAGTAGCCGCCGAGCGCGAACCTCGTGCCCGGGCACGCGGCCGCGGTGGCCTTGACGTGCCGGGTCATGTCGGTCGCGCCGGGACCGGCGCTGCTCTGGTCGGAACTGGCGGCGTAGTCCACGGCGTAGGAGGCGACGGTCGCGCCGGGCAGGCC
Organism: Saccharothrix syringae; assembly: GCF_009498035.1. NCBI lineage: Bacteria > Bacillati > Actinomycetota > Actinomycetes > Pseudonocardiales > Pseudonocardiaceae > Saccharothrix > Saccharothrix syringae. The sequence goes on along the minus strand of NZ_CP034550.1, from coordinate 5,722,303 downwards.
GGACTTCACGGCCGAGACCAGCGGGGTGCCGGCCGAGCCGAGGCCGGCGGGTTCGCCGGTGGCGCGGGCGAAGACCACCTCCAGGTCGGCGCAGCCGGCGGCGGCGGAGGCCGCGGGTGCCGGTACCGAGGTGAGCGCGATGGCGAGGCAACCGAGCAGTGATCGCAGTGGGAACACGGTGTTCGCTCCCGAGTGGAGAAGGTGGACGGTCACCAGCAGTGAACGCCCCACCCTCCACTCGGGACTAGTGACGAGCGGCGAATTTCACGACTTTTTTCTGTGGGCCGCGCACAGTATCGCCCCGGTCGATCCCCGTCATCCACGGCGGTGATACCGGCGAGCCGGAGGCCGCCACGCGGAACAGGTTCGGGTCACCGGACGTGTTCACGGTGGACCGTCCACCGTGGTCGCCTCAGGAGCGGCCCGGCGCGGCCGTCTGACCGGCCTGCCCGTGGCGCAACGGCATGTTCGGGTCCGGCGAGGTCGCCGGTGTCACGGGTGAGCCGCCGGGCGTCGAGGCGACCCCCGGCGCGTTGCGCGGGTCGCCGCCGGACGGCCGGGCGCCACCGTCCAGCTCGGCCAGCCGCGCGGTCAGCACCTCCACGACCGGCACCCGGTCGCCGTGCTCCCGCTCGTGCTCCAGCACCCGCCCCAGCTCCTCCCGGCTCAGCGAGCGGACCCGGTGGCGCAGGTCGCCGAGGGGCAGTTGGTCGTAGTCGGGGATCGGCAGGTCGTTGCTCATGCCCGGCGGCTACCCGGCCGTTCCCCGGTCAAACGAATCGATCACCTTTCCCGGTGGCCGACTCGAGCGGGTGATCCGCGGACCGGATGCCACCCACTCGGGGACTCGGTATCAGGGGCGCGCTGTCAGCACGGCTGGATGACGCCGTGGAAAGCGACATTGCCGTAATAGATCCAGCCCAGCCTCCCCTCGGGATAGGCGCTGACGTAGAACCACGTGTTGCCGTAATCGTTGTTGTAGTAGCAATACACAGTCATCGGCCAACCACGCTGCAGGGATGCCCTGGAGCCGCACTCGGCGTAGGGGCCAGATCGCAGGGGCGCACTCGCGACGTTGACCTCTGCCGAACCCCACCACCCGGCGTAGTCGTCGGGGTCCGGCGACCACACCAGGCGACACGCCTGAGCGACCGCGTTACCCGACGGCTCCGCCGACACCTCGGCGGCGGAAGTCGCGAGCAGCGCGGCGGCGGACAGGAGTGCCAATGCCAGTCGCTTCAACTTATCCTCCCTTTGCGGTGCTTCGAAAAATTTTCCGTGAAAGCGTGTCCTGGTGTCGCGTATTGTTCCCGGCGGAACCTGAGGCGATCCTGGGACAGCCTGAAGCAGTTTTCAGGACGCCTTGGGCGCGACGCTGCCGGCAGCCCGGCGCCCACGCCCGCCGGTACCCGGCCGTGCGCCCGGGATGCCCGCCGCCCCCATCCCGGTCGGCCTGGCCCGCGCTGGACGGCAGGGGGCGTCGCGGCGGGCATGGAGACGGCGCCGCCTCGTCAACACAGGGTGAAGACGGGCGCCACGAGATGCGGTGGACTCCGAGATGCGGTCGTATCACCGTGTGTCGATGCTCAGATAGGGTGAATATGTCGGTAATGTCCGTTTAGCCGCTCGAACTGGTCAGGAAGCGAGGAAACCGCGTGGAGATCAACACCCTCACCTGGGTCGTCACCGTGGGGCTGATCGTGGCGTTGCTCGCGGTCGACCTGGTGCTCGCGGCGGTCCGGCCGCACAAGGTGGGGTTCGGCGAGGCCACCGCGTGGTCGGTGTTCTACGTGCTCGTGGCCGTCGCCTTCGGCGTGTGGGTGGTCCTCGCCCACGGCGGCGAGTTCGGCACCGAGTACTTCACGGGCTACCTCGTCGAGAAGAGCCTGTCGGTCGACAACCTGTTCGTCTTCGTGATCATCATGACCACGTTCGCCGTGCCCGAGGAGCACCAGCACAAGGTGCTCACCTTCGGCATCGTGCTGGCGCTGGTCATGCGCGTGATCTTCATCGCGCTCGGCGCGACCCTGCTGTCGCTGTTCTCGTTCATGTTCCTGGTGTTCGGCCTGCTGCTGATCTTCACCGCCGTGCAGCTGTTCCGGCACCGCGACGAGGACCCGGACGTCGAGAACAACGCCGTGGTCCGCACCGCCCGCCGGGTCCTGCCGCTGTCCACCGAGTACGACGGCGGCAAGCTGGTCACCCACGTCGACGGCCGCAAGGTCGCCACGCCGCTGGTCGTGGTGCTGGTCGCCATCGGTGGCATCGACCTGCTGTTCGCGCTGGACTCCATCCCGGCCGTCTTCGGCGTGACCCAGGAGGCGTTCCTGGTCTTCGCCGCCAACGCCTTCGCGCTGCTCGGCCTGCGTGCGCTGTTCTTCCTGGTCAAGGGGCTGCTCGACCGGCTGGTGTACCTGTCGACGGGCTTGGCGGTCATCCTGGCGTTCATCGGCGTCAAGCTGATCCTGCACTGGGCGCACGAGGACCTGTCCCCGAGCGTGCCCGAGATCCCCACCCTGCTCAGCCTCGGCGTGATCCTGGGCATCCTCGTCGTGGTGACCGTGGCGAGCCTGCTCAAGACCCGCCGCGACCCCGGCGCCAAGGCCCACCCGGGCTCGCTGCGCGCCACTCGCGCCAAGGAGGGGGAGCCCGAGGGCCGGTGAGTGATCAGTTCTGAATGAGCCGGCGTGCCGCCTGACCGCGACGACGTCACGCACGGCTCCGGCCTGGGCGAAGTCCGCCGGCCGGTCGAACGCGCCCTCACCTGGCCCAAGGGCTTTCGCCGACTCCGCGGCCTGCGAGAACTCGTTCCGAACCGATCACCAGAGCCCTCCGGTGCCCGCCGTGGGTGCCCGACCGTTATTCGATCGCTATGACCGCACCCGCTGCGGCAGCATGGCCGGTCCCGAGGTCGGACACCCACTGGAGGGAGAGGGATGACCGCGCCCGGTGCACGTGGCGACGCGGCAGAACCGGACCGAGAACAACCACCCACGAGAAAATCCGCAGTGCTGCTGGCCCTGCGCTACTACGGCAGGGAGGTCGTCCGCCAGAAGAGGATCGCGATACCCGCGCTCCTGCTGCCCGCGCTGGGCAACACCTTCCTGCACTACCTGCTGCCCCTGGTCGTCGGCGCGCTCGCCGGGCGGCTCGCCGAGGGGGCGCCGGCGAACTTCACCACCGTCCTGCCCTACGCGCTCGGCTTCACCGGCCTGGCGCTGGCGGCCGAGGTCCTGTGGCGGATCGCGGTGCACTGCCTCAACCGCACCGACGCCCGCGGCATCGAGAGCCTGTCCGTGCGGGGCATGGACGCGTTGCTGGGCAAGGACGCGGCGTTCTTCCACGACAACTTCGCCGGCTCCCTCACCAAGCGGGTGCTGAGCTTCGCGTCGCGGTTCGAGCAGTTCATCGACGTGCTGGCGTTCTCCGTCGTCGCCAACGTCGTGCCGCTGCTGTTCGCCTCGGTGGTGCTGTGGCGCTACAACCCGGTGCTGGTGCTCGTCCTGGTGGGCCTGATCGCGTTCACCGGCCTGGTCTCGGTGCCGCTGATCCGGCGCCGCCAGGAGCTGGTCGACGAGCGGGAGGCGACTATCGCCAGGGTATCCGGCCGCGTCGCCGACACCCTGACCAACATGGACGCGGTGCGGGCCTTCGCGGCCGAGCGGCGCGAGAGCGCCGAGCACCGCGAGCGCGCCGCCGGGCAGCGGGCGATCACGATCCGGTCCTGGGACTACGCGAACCTCCGCATCGACACGTTCATCGCGCCGATGTCCGTGCTCACCAACGCCCTGGGACTGCTGGTGGCGGTCGGCCTCAGCGGCGGGACGCTGGGCGTGGAGGCGGTCGTGGTGACCTTCGCGTACTTCACCAACGCGACCCGGATCATGTTCGAGTTCAACCACATCTACCGGCGCCTGGAGAGCGCGCTGACCGAGGCCGCGCAGTTCACCGAGCTGCTGATGGTGCCGTCGCGGGTCGTCGACCCGGTCGACCCGGAACCGCTGCGCCCCGCCGGCGCGGAGGTCCGCTTCGAGGACGTGACCTTCGCCCACGCCGGCGCGCCACCGCTGTTCACCGGCCTGGACCTGACCGTGCCCGGCGGCACGAGGATCGGCCTGGTCGGCCGCTCCGGCGGCGGCAAGAGCACCCTGACCCGCCTGCTGCTGCGGCTGATGGACGTCCAGGGCGGCCGGGTCCTGGTGGGCGGGCAGGACGTCACCCGGCTGCGGCAGGCGGACCTGCGCAGCCTGATGGCATACGTGCCGCAGGACCCGGCGATGTTCCACCGGACCCTGTGGGAGAACATCGCCTTCGCCCGGCCCGACGCCACCGACGCCGAGATCCGCCGCGCGGCGCGGGCCGCGCACGTCACCGAGTTCGCCGAGGCCCTGCCGCGCGGGTTCGACACGCTGGTGGGCGAGCGGGGCGTCAAGCTGTCCGGCGGTCAGCGCCAGCGGGTGGCGCTGGCGCGCGCCATCCTGCGCGACGCGCCGATCCTGCTGCTCGACGAGGCGACCAGCGCGCTGGACTCGGAGAGCGAGGTCCTGGTGCAGGAGGCGCTGTGGGAGCTGATGGAAGGCCGCACCGCGCTCGTGGTGGCCCACCGGTTGAGCACCGTGGTGCGGATGGACCGGCTCGTCGTGCTCGACCGGGGGCGGATCGTCGAGCAGGGGACGCACGACGAGCTGTTGCGGGCGCAGGGCACGTACGCGCGGCTGTGGCGGCACCAGTCGGGCGGGTTCCTGGACGACAACGAGGTTGATTTGTCCACTGTGGACTCGAAGTAGGTGGCTATCGGGAGGTGGGGCGGCCGTGCCGCGCGGTCGGCCCACCTCCCGCCGGTGCCGCTTGCCGCACACCGCCAAGCCACCGCCCCGCGCTGCCGCCCGCCCGCCCAACCGAACCGATCAGTCGCCCCTGATCAGTCGTTCCTGTGCAGGTCGGCTCCGTGCAGGTCGGCCTCGGGGAGGTCGGCCCGGTGCCGGAGATCCGTCAGCGCCAGAACCTGCCCCGCGGTGCTGCCCGTGGGCGCGACCAGCTCCGCGTCCAGCTCCGCGGTCACCTCGTGCAGCAACCGGACCCCGGCACTGGCCAGGTGCGTCACCCGGGTCAGGTCCACCACCAGCGGCCGGGGGCCGCCGCGGCCGGCGTCGAGCAGGGCGGCGCCGAGCGCGTCCACGGTGTGCGCGTCGACCGGTCCGCTCACCGTCAGCACCGGGCGGGGCTCGCGCCGCAGGTCGGTGACCAGCTCGTCCACCCGACGGCCCGTCCGTCGCGGCGGGTGCTCCAGGTGCGGCGCGCGGGTCAGCCGGAACAGCAGCCGCACGGTGGTCCCGTCCTCGGTCGGCGTCACCTGGACCGCCTCGGCGAAGTGCCGCATCAGCGCCAGCCCGCGACCGCGCCCACCCGGCGCCCCCGGCGGCCGCCACCGGCCGCGGTCGGTCACGACCAGCTCGGCCACGCCCTCGTCGGACAGGGTCGCGTCGACCAGCACCTCGCCCCGCCCGTCGCCGTAGGCGTGCTCGACGGCGTTGGTGACCGCCTCGCCGACCCCGTGCTGCACGGTGAACGCGGTGCCGTCGTCGACGTCCAGCGCCGCGAGCCAGTCCGCCACCCCGTGCCGCAGCCACGTCAGCGCGGCCGCCTTCGCGGGCAGCACCAGGTGCAGCGGCGGGTGGGGCCGCGCCGGGCGCTGGGCGACGAGCACGGTGACGTCGTCGTCGTAGCCGAGCCACCCCATCCGCTCGACCGCGGCCACGCACAGCCGGTCGGCCGGGTTGCGGGGCAGGGTGCCCGCCTCGTCGGTCGCGGCGGCGGTGGCCTCGGCGAGCGCGGCCAGGCCCGCGGCCAGCGGTCGGCCGGGCCGCTCGACCAGGCCGTCGGAGTACAGCAGCAGCGCGTCACCGGGGGCGAGCCGGTCGCGCCACACCGCGTGCCCGGCCCGGCCGACGCCCAGCGGGGCGTCCGGCTCGCCCTGCCCGGGGAACCGCGTGGTGCCGCCGGCGGTGACCACCAGCGCGGGCGGGTGGCCCCGGTTCACGCCGGTCAGCGCGCCGGTCGCGGTGTCCAGCTCCACCGCGCACACGGTGGCCGCGCGGGTCGCGGGCAGGCGCGCGGCAAAGGCGTCGAGCTGCGCCACCGCGTCCGCCACCGTCGCGCCGGACCACAGCGCGTGCAGCGCGACCGTGCGCAACTGCCCCATCGCGGCGGCGGCCGCGGGACCGTGGCCGACCACGTCGCCGACCAGCAGCGCGACCCGTCCGCCGGGCAGCGGCACCGCGTCGAACCAGTCGCCGCCGGAGGCGTGCTCGTCGCCCGCGACCACGTACCGGGCGGCCAGCCGGACCCCCGGCAGCACCGGGAGGGTCGCGGGCAGCAGGGCGCTCTGCAGGGCGTGCACGAGGTCCTGCGCGGCCTGGCAGCGCTCCTCGGCCCGCCGCCGCGCGAGCACCTGGCCGGTCACCTCCACCACGTGCGCCACCACGCCGGTGACCTCGCCGCCCCCGTCGCGCCAGGGCAGGCAGGTGAAGGTGAAGAAGCCCTCCTCCGGCCGCCCGTCGCCGTCCCGGTCGACGAGCACCCGCCGCTCGTCGCCGACCACCACCTGGGCCCGGGAGTAGCACTGCTCGATCAGGTCGAAGACCTGCTGCCCGGCCACCTCCGGCACGCTCTCGCGCACCGGGCGGCCGACGAGCCCCGGCCGGTCGCCGACGCTGGCGCGCGCCGCGCGGTTGGCGGCGACCACGACCAGGTCGGGTCCCCGGAACGCCCACACCACGGCGGGCAGCTCCTCGAAGCAGGCGACGACGGCAGCCGGATCGCCCGCCACCGGGGCCACCGGGGGAGTGGGCGCGGGTGGGGAGTCGGAGGTCATGATCGCCCCACCCTAGGCCCGCGGACGCCGGCCTGCCCGATGCGCGGCGGGGCGGTCCCCCGTGCGGGGGAGCGCATCCGAGGGTGCGCTCGCCGGCCCACGCGACGCGCTGCTGGCCTCCGCGCGGGGAACGCGCCAGTGGCCGACCCGCCCGCCGGCGATCTTGCCCGCCGGCGAGACCACCCGCCGGCGAGGCCGTGTGCCGGCGGCCCCGCGTGCTCGCGATGAGCCGGCCTCAGGAGGTGAACGACACGCACCCGGCCGGGAACCAGCCGGTCCAACCCGGGGGAACGCGTCGGACACCGTCGCGTAGTACGCCTTGCCGTCGCTGCTGCCGAAGTGCACCTGCAACGTGGCGTTGCGCGCGGCCAGGTCGGCGCTCGCGGCGAGCCCGGCGTCACCGTCGAACTGGTAGCGCACCCCCAGGCAGACGCGACTGCGGGCGTTCTCCGGGGCGGCGGCGCTGAAACTGGTGAACTTCCGCTCGACGCCGACCGCGAAGGGGTCCTCGGTGGTCGCGGTGAAGGCGATGTCGTCCCGGCCGAAGAAGCCCTTCACCGCACCCGCCCACGCGCCGCCGAAGGCCGCGTGCCGTCGCGCTGCTTCGACAGCGGCCGCCAGGTCGGGCCAGGCCGACCAGGGCGAACAGCCGGGCCTGGTCGCCCACGCCCAGGCCGCGCTGCCGGGCCACGACCTGGGTGCGGGCGGCGATGATGGCCGCGGCCTTGCCCACCGGCGCGCCGGCGCCGGTGTCCGGACCGGCGCCGTCGAGCGCGGCGGTCAGCTCGTCGGCGAAGTCCCGCGTCGGGAACACCGCCGTGAGGGTGTCGTGGGCCGCGGCGTGCCGCCGCGGCCCACGCGGCCCAGGCGCGCCACCACCCCGCTCAGCGTCCCGCCGAGTGCCGGCGTCGCGACCAGTGCCCCGACCCGACGCCGTGCCGTGGAACGGCTCGTGGTCACCCCTCGTGTCGCGCCTGCCGGCGGCGACCGCGGCGGGGGAGGGCAAACCGGACAGCGGCCGGAAGCGGCCGGCGGTGGTCCGGACCCGTTGGCGGGCAACGGATCCGGACCACCGCGGCTGAACCCGGCCCAGTCGCGCCGCGGCGATTCCGAGCATCAGCCGGTTGCTAGATCCAGCCCAGTCGGGCCGCGGCGATCCCGAGCGTCAGCCGGTTGCTCGCCCCGGCCCGTTCGGCCAGCTTCTCCATGTGCCTGCGCACCGAACGCGCGCTGAGCCCGAGCACCCGGGCGATCGACTCGTCCTTCAACCCCTGCGCCGCCAACCTCAGGATGCGCGACTGCATCGCGGGCAGCGCGGTCCCGCAGTCGCGGTCGTCGCCCAGCGGCACCGCCCCCGCCCACAGCCGCTCGAAGTAGTCGACCAGCACCGACACCGCGCGCGGCGCCCGCACCAGGACCGCGCCCGGGGCGCCGGCCAGGCACAGCAGGACCACGTCGTCGGCGATCAGCAGCCCGGTCGGCGGCTGCTCGCGCGTGAGCCGGTACTCCTCGCCGTTCGCGACGGCGCGGGCGATGGAGGCGCCCACCTCGTCGTGCTCGATCGCCGAGCGGGTGCAGATGCCGCGCCGCCGCACGCCCGCCGGCCCGGCGCGGTCGACCGCGGGCGTCGACCCGTCGTGCGCGGTCACCCACCGGCACTCCCGGCGGGCGTCGCGCACGAGGTCGCCCCGCAGCCGCGAGATCTCCGCCTCGTCGGTGACCAGTCGCGTGCCCGCGTGCCCGCCGCGGGCCGTGGCCGGTTCCGCCTGCACGACGTCCAACTGCTCCAACACCGTTCCCCCAGTGATCGTCCCCCCGGTGCGCCGCTCCCCGTGCGGCGCATGATCGGCAGATTAGGCCCCTCGCACGCCCACCGTCCACGACGCGGTGCCGCGGCGGCGAAGCGATCTTCAGGTGATCATCAGGTGCGTTCCGGCGCCGGCGTGGGAGGCTCGTACGTGTCCTCGCCGCCGCCCCGACACCCGTTCCCCGTCCGCCCGCCCGCCGCGGTCGGGTGTGAGCCGTGACCGCCGGCAACAACAACACCGTCGTGCTGGTCGTCGAGGACGACGACGCCGGCTCGGTCGCCGACGTCGCCTCGTGGCTGCACGGGCGGGTCGACGGGTGGCCCGCGCCGGACGTGCTGCTGATCGGCGTCGTGGTGGGGGAGCTGTTCGACAACGCCCGGCGGCACGGCTCGCCGCCCTACGTCATCGAGCTGGTCCTGGACCACTGGCACGAGGCCCTGGTGGTCAGCGTGTCCGACCGCGCCCTGCACGGGCCGGGGCCGTGGTGGCCCGCCGGGGGACTGCTGCTGGTCGACGCGCTGTCCGAGCGCTGGGGCGTGGAGTCGCAGGGACGCAACACGACCGTGTGGGCGGAAATCCTCTTCGAGAGCTGAAGCACCTCCCTGAAACCGCTGCTCAGGCGGTGTCGCACCCGATTTTGGGTATTCAGCCCTCTTAATCACTTCAGTGTTGCCTGAAAGCAACACTCTACGGCGTGTCGGTGTCGGCGAAGAAGAACAGCCAGGACGATCGAGTCCTTTGTGGACCATTGTGCGGGACCGCCTGGTCCCGCACCCGGGCAGGGGCTCCTCGGCTACAGCCGCCCGTACAGGCGCGGGTCGCCGGACCCGGTGAAGTAGGCGGTGAACAGCCGCTCGGTCGCGTCGAGGGGCAGCGGGGTGCCGTCGTGTTCGAGGGCCTGCTGGATGACCGGGAGGTCGCCCGGGTGGGCGCCGAGGGCGATCACGACCTCGGCCACCTGCTCGGCCTTGACCTGCGTGCCGATGCCGCGCAGGCACTCGCGCACGGCCAGTGCGTCGGCGTGGGCGATGCGCCGTCCCAGTTCGGCCGTGCGTCGGGGGTCGGCGGCGAGTGCCGTGGCGAAGCCGGTGCCGGTGACCTCGTCGCGCGCGGGGTCGCCGAAGTCGGCGACGAGCACCAGTGAGAGCACTTCGTAGGCGGATCGGACGCGTTCGGCGCCGATGGCGCCGGGGTCGAGGCGGAAGCGGTGGACCAGTCGTTCGGCGGCGGCCAGCACGTCGCGTCGGCGCACGATCCCGTCGGCGTTGGCGTCGAACAGCCGCAGCCTGCGTGCGTACCGCGCGACCAGGTCGCCTTGTGCCGTGACCATCGTCGTTCACGGTGCCACAGGGTGGATGCCGTCCGTGGCGGACGGCGTCGCCACACCCCGAAAGGATGAACTGCGGGTTACGTGGCGACGCGTAGTGCGTACGCGGCGATCTCGTGCTTGAAGGCCACTCGTGGTGCGCTGGTCATCCGGAGTCCCGGCAGGGTGAACAGCCTGGTCGGGGACACGTCGGTCTCCAGGACGGCGAGGTGTGCGCCGGGGCGGTGGTGGGGTGGGTGCGCAGGGTGTCGTCGGTGAACAGGTGCCGGGCCGAGGCCACGACGAACGCGCGTGCCGCCGCGGGGGGTCTTGCGCGTCATGTGGGCCCCGTTCCGTGTTGTCCGAGCCCGGGGCCGGGGTGGTGTGGCGTTCCACCTCCTGGTGGCGGTGTCGTGGGGTGGTTCGTTCGTGCACACTGGGTGGTGCGGTGCTTCCCCCGCCGCCGAGTCGATGGGGGATGGCATGACCAGGTACCGGGAGGCGTTGGACGCGGCGGCGCGCGGGTGGCCGGTGTTCCCGTTGCGGCCGCACGAGAAGGTTCCGGCGCTGCGGGGGTGGGACCACGAGGCCACCACGGACCGTGACCGCGTTCGGGCGTGGTGGGCCCGCCGGCCCTGGAACATCGGGATTTCCTGTGGTGCGGCCGGTCTGCTGGTGGTGGACCTGGACCTGCCGCACGGGCGTGAGGCGTTCGCCCGGCGGGCGTGGCAGCACGGTGCGGAGGATCCTCGTGACACCTACACCGTGGCGACGGCGGGTGGGGGAGAGCACCGGTATTTCGTGGCGCCGGAGGTGCCGTTGGGCAATACGGTGGGCAGGATCGCCCCGCAGGTCGACACGCGGGGTGTCGGTGGTTATGTGGTGGCGGCCGGTTCCCGGGTGGGGCGGGGTCGCTACCGGGTGTTGCGCGACCTGCCCGTGGCGCCGGTGCCGGGGTGGTTGGTCGAGTTGCTGGCCCCGCCGCCGCCCGAGGATCTCGTCGTTCCGGTCCAGCGCCCGTCGCCACGTCGGGTCGGTGCTTATCGCGATGCGGTGTTGGCCGGTGAGCTGGACCGGGTGCGCGGGGCTCGTCCCGGGGTTCGCGCGCACGTGGTGTTCACGGCCGCCTGTCGGGTGGGTGAGTTGGTGGGTGCGGGGTGGTTGGACGAGCGCACGGCGGTCGACCTGCTGCTCGGCGCGGCTTCGGGGCACAACGGTGTGGAGGGGTGGAGCGAGCGCGAGGCCCTGCACCACGTCGACAACGGCATCGCGTTGGGGCGTCGTCGTCCGAGGGTGTTGCGCTGAGGGGAAATTCGGTCGACAACATGCAGGTAAAAGGCTGCACAATGGGCGGGTGAATCCCGACACCGTCCTGCGGCAAGACGCCTCCATCGGTTCCGCCCTGCCCTTCCTCGCCTGACCGAAGGGGGCGTTCCGGACGGCGGTCCGGAACGCCCCCACCCCCAGGCCCCTCGGTTCGAGCGGATGACGTGCGCCCGGGGCCGCCAGTCCTCGGCGGCCGCCCCGTTCCCCGGCGCGCCCGAACTGCCCGACGTGGTGGACGGCGCCGCCGTGGTGGTCAGCGCGATCCGGCTCTCCACGCCGTGCACCGCGGTCCCGGCTGATCCCCCCGGTCGCGCGGTGGCCCGCGGCGTGACCACGCGGGGCGACGCCGAGGTCCCCGGTCGACCGCCCGCGAATCCGCCTGCGAATCCGTCGGGGAACCGCCGGACACCCCGCCGGTCGCGGTGACCGCCCCGGCCGCCGGCACCACGGCCGGCCCCGTCGGGGTCGCTACCCGCGGTGACTTCCCACGCCCCATGCCGTGCCTCCCGCCTGTCCGGTCGATCCGCCGGAAACCGTGCCGGGCGCCGGCGCCGGACGGCCGGATCCCGGACGGCGAACCGGTTGAGACGCCGGACGGTGCAGCGTGCCGGCGGTAGATTGGCCGCGGTGTCCGGGCTGTCCGGGGATGCCCCCGGCCGAGCGGAGAGGCACGGGCGATGACCGAAGCCGGTCGCACGGCGATCACCCGGTTCGTCGACGAGCTCAAGCGGCTGCGCAGGCTCGCGGGGGACCCGTCGCTCAACCGGCTGGCGGCGTTGACCGCCGACCTGGACCACCCGCTGCCGCGCTCCACCATCAGCGACAAGCTCAACGCCCGCTCGCTGCCGGAGTGGGAGTTCGTCGCCTCGTTCGTCACCGCCTGCGCCGCCCACGCCGGGCAGCTCGGCGCGCCGCTGCCCCCGGAGGTGGCCGACCCGGACCGCTGGGCCGATCGGCACCTGCGGATGCTGCGCGCGGTCGACGGCGCCAACGCCGCGGGCCGGCTGGCGGCCTCCGCCCGCGCCGGGCTGGAGCGGCACGTCCCCGCCGCGGTGCCCAGGCAGTTGCCCGCCGCGCCGCGCCACTTCGCCGGGCGGCAGGCCGAACTCGCCGTGCTGGACCGCGTCGCCGAGCAGGTCGGCGCGCCGGGCGGCACGGTGGTGGTCTCGGCGCTGGGCGGCACGGCCGGCATCGGCAAGACCGCCCTGGCGCTGCACTGGGCCCGCCGCGCCGCGGACCGCTTCCCCGACGGCCACCTCTACGTCAACCTGCGCGGCTACGGCCCCGGCGCGCCGCTGACGCCGACCGAGGCGGTGCGCGTCCTGCTCGACGCCTTCGCCGTGCCACCGCCGGAGGTGCCCACGACCCTCGACGGGCAGACCGGCCTGTACCGCAGCCTGCTCGCCGGTCGGCGGGTGCTGGTGCTGCTGGACGACGCGCGCGACGCCGAGCAGGTCCGCCCCCTGCTGCCCGGTTCGGCGGGCTGCCTGGTCCTGGTCACCAGCCGCGACCGGCTGGCCGGCCTGGTCGCCGTCGAGGGTGCCCACCCGCTGCGCCTGGACCCGCTGACCCCGGCCGAGGCCCGCACCGTGCTCGCCGACCGCGTCGGGCCGCACCGCGTGCACGCCGAACCCGACGCCGCGGACCGGATCACCGCGGCCTGCGCCGGGTTGCCCCTGGGGCTGGCGATCGTGGCCGCCCGCGCCGCCTGCCACCCCGACTTCCCGCTGGCGGACCTGGCCGCCGAGCTCACCGCGGGCCGCGGCCTGGACGCCTTCGCCGGCACCGACCGGGCGGTGGACGTGCGGACGGTGTTCTCCTGGTCCTACCGCGCCCTCGACCCCGCCACCGCCCGCCTGTTCCGGCTGCTGGGCCACCACCCCGGTCCCGACGTCGGCACCGCCGCCGCGGCCGGCCTGGCCGCCACCGGGACCCGCGAGGCGCGCCGGCTGCTGCGCGAGCTGGCCGACGCGCACCTGCTCACCGAGCACCGGCCCGGCCGCTTCGCCTGCCACGACCTGCTCCGCGCCTACGCCGAGGAACTGGCCGAGGACCAGGACGGGGCCGAGGGCCGCGCGGCGGCCACCCACCGGCTGCTCGACCACTACCTGCGCACCGCCGACCGCGCCTCCCGCCTGCTCGACCCCTACCGGGCGGCGCTCGACCTGCCCGAACCCGCGCCCGGCTCCGCCCCGGAACAGCCGGCCGACACCGAAGGGGCCCTGGCCTGGTTCGCCGCCGAGCGCCGGGTGCTGCTGGCGCTGCTCGCCCGCGAGCACCCCGGCTTCGAGGCGCACGTGCACCGCCTGGCCCGGGCGCTGTCGGCCTACCTCTACCGCGCCGGGTACTGGCCCGACTGGGTCGCCGCCGAGGAGACCGCGCTGCGCGCCGCCCGGCGCGGCGGCGACCGCCGCGACCAGGCCCAGGCCCACCGCGGCGTGGCCCGCGCCTACCTGCGGCTCGACCGCGAGGACGAGGCCCTCGACCAGCTCCGGCAGGCCCTGGAGCGCTACGCCGACCTCGACGACCGGGTCGGCCAGGCCCACACCCGGCTCAACCTCGCCGAGGTCTGCGACCACGCCGGCCGCCACGCCGAGGCCCTGCGCCACGCCCGGTCGGCCCTGGACGACTACCGGGCCGCCGACCACCGCGCCGGGCAGGCCAAGGCGCTCAACAGCATCGGCTGGACGCTCGGCCGGCAGGGGCGCCACCGCGAGGCCGTCGACCACTGCCGCGAGGCCCTCGCCCTGCAACTGGGCCTGGGCGACCGCGACGGCGCCGCCGACACCCTCGACAGCCTCGGCCACGCCTACCACCAGCTGCGCGACCACGACCAGGCCCGCGCCTTCTACCAGGAGGCGGCCCGGTTGTACCGGGAGACCGGCAACCGGCCCGAGGAGGGCCTGACCCTCGACCAGCTCGGCGACGTCGTCGCCGCCGCGGGCGACCTCGACGCCGCCCGGCACACCTGGCGGCGAGCGGCCGACCTGCTCGAACGCGTCGGACCGGCCGAGCGGGTCGACGCCATCCGCGCCAAGCTCGCCCGCTGACCCGCCGCCCGGCGGCGGGTGCTCAGCGGTGCCGCCCGGCGGCGGGGTGGTCGTGCCGGAGTCGGCGGACCCGCTCCTCGGCCGGCCGGTCGAGGTCGGGGCACAGGGTGGTGTCCCGCTCGAACGTGGGGTCGGCGCGGACCTCGAAGGCGACGAGGTCGTCGGTGTCGTCGAGGTTGACCGCGACGTGCGGGAGCCCCGGCGGCATCCACACCACCGAGCCGGGCCGGTGCGGCACGGGCCGCAGCTCGGGCCCGCACAGCGAGGCCGCCACGCCGCTGCACACGTGGACGACGATCTCGGACCGGGGGTGGACGTGCGGCTTGGTGTGGTGCCCGGCCGGCATGCGCACCACGCCGGCGCCCAGTTGCCGCACCGGGGCCACTTCGGAGTGCAGGGCGCGGACCGGCACCTGTCGCCGCACGCCCTGCGCGCGGGCCGGTTCCCCGGCGACGTCGACGTGGAACTGCCGCCGCCCCGTCGTGTCGTGCCTGCTCACGCGGATCACCTCCGTGCTGTCGGGAGAGGACACCACCGGGTGCCGCCACCGGGGTGCCCGGTGACGCCGCGTCCATGAGCGGCCCGGTTCACGTCCGCCGATCGGGTGACGCGTGCCTTCCGGTCCGCCGGTCACCGCCCGGCGCGGCGCCGCTCGCCCAGCCGGCGCAGCACCGCGATCGCCCGCAACCCCACCGACGGCAGCACCGCACCCGCCCGGGCCATCACCGCCCGGTGCGCCGGCAGCGCCCGCACCAGCCGCCGCCCGTCCAGCATCCCCACGGCCCGCTCCGCCACCCGCGCCGCCGACAGCAGCCCGCCCGCCGAGGAGAACAGGATCGCCGAGTCCGGGTCGGACCGGACCCCGCGCACCATGTCGGTGTCCGCCGCGTCCGGGCAGCACGTGAGCACCCGCACCGGCACCCCCTCCCGCCGCAGGTCGCCCTCCAGGCTCAACCCGAAGTTCAGCACCGCCGCCTTGCACGCCGCGTACACCGCCAACCCCGGCACCGGCCCCAGCGCCGACATCGACGACACGTTGAGCACCGTGCCCCCGTGCCCGCGCATCGCCTCCACCGCCACCCGGCTGCCGTGCACCACGCCCAGCACGTTGACCTCGACCAACCGCCGCACCGCGGCGTCGTCGTGCTCCCACGCGGGCCCCGTCGCCAGCACGCCCGCGTTGTTCACCCACAGCACCAGCCGCCCCAGCGCCGCGGCCCGCGCGGCGACCTCCCGGTGCGCCGCCGGGTCCCGCACGTCGGCCACCACCCCGTGCCCGCCCAGGCCCTCCGCCACCGGCACCACCGCGTCGTCGACATCGGTCAGCAGCACCGAGAACCCGCGCCCCCGCAACCGCCGCGCGATCTCCAGCCCGAACCCGCGCGCCGCCCCCGTCACCACCGCCACGTCCACCCGGCGACCCTAGCCGCCACCCGCCGCACCCGCCCGACCACCGCACCGCCGGACCGGGGCTCAGCCGACCGCGGAGCGCTCGACCGCCAGCGGCGGCGCGGTCAGGGTGATCGTGTCGGGCGGTTGCCACCGCGCCGGCACCAGGTGCAGCCGCTCGACCCCCTCCACCGCGGCCGGTGCGACGGCCGCCAGGCAGGCGCAGGACTCCCCGGTGTACCCGGCGAAGCGGTAGGCCACCTCCATCACCCGGTTGCGCGCGGTGCGGCGGAAGTCCGCGACCAGGTGGACACCCGCCAGGGCGGCCTGGTCGCCCAGCCAGGCCAGGACCGTCCCGCCCGCGCCGAAGGACACCACCCGGCAGGAGGTGGCCAGCAGCTTCAGGTGCCAGTACCCGGCCCCGACCTCCAGCAGCACCACGCCCACCGCGCCGTGGGGGCCGAACCGGTCGCCCATGCCGACCACCAGCACCTCGTGCCGCGGGTCGGCCACCAGGGCCCGCAGGTCGGCGTCGGAGTAGTACACCCCCGTGGCGTTCATCTGGCTGGTGCGCAGCGTCAGCTCCGACACGCGCGACAACCGCTCCCCGTCGGCCCGCTCGATGCGCATCCACAGCCGCAGCGAGCGCAGGAACTCGGCGTCCGGGCCGGTGAACGCCTCCTGCGCGGCCTCGCGGCGGAAACCTGCCTGGTACATCTCCCGCCGCCGCCGCGAGTCCGCGGTGACCGCGGCGGGGCTGAACTCGGGCCGGTCCGGCAGCGACAGCGCGTCCTCGGCCCGGTAGCACCGCACCGCGGGCGCGCGCGAGGCGACCTCGGCGCGTTCGGCCGGCTGGTCGTCGACGAAGGCGATGGTGTCCTGCGCGAACCGCAGCCTCTCGGCCACCGCCAGCACCGAGTCCGACTTGCGGCCCCAGTTGATGTGCGGCAGCACGAAGTACTCCGCCAGGCCCAGCTCCTCCAGCTTCGCCCACGCCAGGTCGTGGTCGTTCCTGCTGGCCACGGACTGCAGGACGCCGCGGGCGTCCAGGGCCAGGACGACCTCGCGGACGCCCTCGACCAGGTCGACCCGCCCGTCCTCCAGCAGGGTGCCGCGCCAGAGCGTGTTGTCCAGGTCCCACACCAGGCACTTCACCGGCGTCGGTCGGTCGGTCACGGTCCATCCCCCCGTTCGGCCGCCACCCGGGGGCTCATCGCCCGCGACCGGCGTGGTCGGCCAGGATCAGTCGGCAGATCTCGCTGCTGCCCTCGATGATCTCCATCAGCTTCGCGTCCCGGTACGCGCGCGCCACCACGTGGCCGTCCGAGGCGCCGGCGGAGGCCAGCACCTGCACGGCCGAGGCGGCGCCGCGCGCGGCGTGCTCCGCGCCGACGTGCTTGGCCAGCACGGTGGCCACCACCACCTCCGGCGACCCCGCGTCCCAGCAGCGGCTGGCGTGCTCGCAGGCGCGGGTGGCGACCTGCTCGGCCGCGTACAGCTCGGCCAGGTGCCCGGCCACCAACTGGTGCCCGGCGATCGGCCGGCCGAACTGCTCGCGCGACCGGGCGTGCGCCACCGCCGCCTCCAGGCAGGCGCGCAGGATGCCGACGCAACCCCACGCCACGGAGAACCGCCCGTAGGCCAGCGCCGCGGTCACCAGCAGCGACACCGGGTTCCCGGCCCCGCGCAGCACCGCGCCCGCGTCCAGCCGCACCCCGTCCAGCACCACGTCGGCGTGCCCGGCGGCCCGGCAGCCCAGCGGGTCGGGCACCCGCTCGACGCGGACACCCGGCGCCGTCGTGGGCACCACCACCACGGCGGCGCCGTCGCCGTACCGGCCGAAGACCGCCACGAGGTCGGCGTAGGCCGCCGCGGTGATCCACTTCTTCCGCCCGGTGACGACGACCTCGTCCCCGTCGCGCTCGATCACCGTGCCCATCGCCGACAGGTCGCTGCCCGCCCCGGCCTCGCTCATGGCCACCGCGGCCAGCTGCCCGCCGGTCAGCGCCGGCAGCCAGGTCCGCCGCTGCCCCTCGTCGCCGAAGCGCTCGATCGTCCACGCCGCCATGCCCTGCGAGGTCATCACGCTGCGCAGCGAGCTGCACCGGGAGCCCACGTGCGCGGTGAACTCGCCGTTGGCCAGGCTGGTCGCGCCCGGCCCGCCGTGCTCGGGACCCACCTGCGCGCACAGCAGGCCCTGCGCACCCAGCTCGCGCAGGACCT
Source organism: Saccharothrix syringae (assembly GCF_009498035.1). Classification (NCBI taxonomy): domain Bacteria; kingdom Bacillati; phylum Actinomycetota; class Actinomycetes; order Pseudonocardiales; family Pseudonocardiaceae; genus Saccharothrix; species Saccharothrix syringae. The sequence continues at coordinate 5,704,327 of NZ_CP034550.1, read as the reverse complement.
CCCCGGGCAGCTCGCCCGCGAGGTCCCACGCCCGCGCCCGGTCCCCGACGAGGGCGTCGACCAACGCCCGCCCGTCGGCGTCCGGCTCACGCACCGCGCAGCCGCAGCACGAGCCCGGTCATCGAGTCGACGGACCGGAAGTTGTCCATCCGCAGGTCGTCGCCCACGACCTCCACCCCGAAGGACTGCTCCAGGTAGACGATCAGCTCCATGGCGAACATCGAGGTCACCAGGCCGGTGGCCAGCAGGTCGTGGTCGGCCGCCACCCGGACCTTGATCCGGGCCTCCAGGTGGTCGAGCAGGACCTCCCGCACACCGTCACCGGTGACCGCGGTCGCCCCGGCGGTCTGGTCAATGGTCACGACAGCGCCTTTCCGTAGTCGTAGAAACCCCGTCCGGACTTGCGGCCCAGCTCGCCCGCCCGCACCTTGGCCAGCAGCACCTCGCTGGGCCGGCAGCCCTCGTCGCCGGTGCGCCGGTGCAGCACGGTGAGCGAGTCGACCAGGTTGTCGATGCCGATCAGGTCGGCCGTCCGCAGCGGACCCGCCGGGTGGCCCAGGCAGTTCTGCATGAGCGCGTCCACCGACTCCGCGTCCGCGACGCCCTGGCCGACCAGCCGGCTCGCCGCGTTGATCATCGGGTGGAGCAGCCGGCTGGTGACGAACCCGGGGGAGTCGCGCACCACGATCGCCTCGCGTTCGAGCGCGGCGAGCACGTCGACCGCCGCGGCGAGCGTCCGGTCCGAGGTGCGCGGGCCGCGCACCACCTCGACCGTCCTGATCAGGTAGGTGGGGTTCATGAAGTGCGCGCCCACCAGCTCCTCGCCCCGCGACACCCACCCGGCCATCTCGCCGATCGGGATGCCGGAGGTGTTGGAGACCACGGGCGTGCCCGGCGCCACCGCCGCCGACGCCTCGCCCAGCACGGCCCGCTTGACCTCCGGCGACTCGGTCACCGCCTCGATCACCGCCGAACAGCCCGAGACCCCGCCGATCGCGGTCGTCGTGGTCAACCCGCCCCGGGCGGCCCCCCGCGGCAGCGCGCCGAGCAGCTGACCGTGCCGCACCTGCCGGTCGATCGCGGTTCGGGCCCGCTCCAGCGTGGCGTCGTCGACGTCCACGAGGACCACGGGCACCCCGTGCCCGATCGCGGTGGTGGCGATGTTGGTGCCCATGACGCCTGCGCCCAGTACGGCCAGGCGATGACTCCCGTGGTGGGTCACTGAACCTCCGCGCGATTGGCGTGCCGATTCCGCAGCCGCCCCGGAATCCCCGGGCACGAGTGCTCCCGGTGCCGCCGACGATAGCGCCGGCCGGTGCGCGGCATGACCCCTGACAAACCCCATCCCCTGTTCTTCCGCTATTGACCCGGCGCCATCTTGGGAACGGGGGAGCGGGCCGGATACCCTCGCGCCATGGCCAATCAGGTGGAACTTTCCCCAGGGCTGCTCGACTACATTCGGGAGGTTTCCCTGCGGGACGACCCGGTGCTCCGGGAATTGAGGGAGGAAACCGCCGCGCTGCCCGCGGGCGCGGCGATGCAGGTCATGGCCGAGGAAGGGCAGCTGCTCGCCCTGCTGGTGGCCGCGACCGGCGCCCGGTCGGTGCTCGAAGTGGGCACCTTCACCGGCTACAGCACCCTGTGCCTGGCCCGCGCGGTGCCCGCGGGCGGCCGGGTGACCACCTGCGACGTGGTCGAGAAGTGGCCGCGGATCGGCAGGCCGCACTGGGAGCGGGCCGGGGTGGCCGACCGCATCGACCTGCGCCTCGGACCGGCCGCCGACACCCTGCGGGAGCTGCGCGCCGAGCGCGGGCCCGCGTCGTTCGACCTCGCGTTCATCGACGCGGACAAGGCCAACTACCGCGTGTACTACGAGCACGCCCTCGACCTGGTCCGGCCCGGCGGACTCGTCGTCATCGACAACACCCTGCTCTTCGGGCGCGTCCTCGAACCGGCCGCCCAGGACCCCGACACGGTCGCCATCCGGGAGCTCAACGCCTTCATCGCCACCGACCCCCGGGTCGAGCCGGTGCTGCTGCCCCTGGCCGACGGCGTCACCCTGGCCCGCCTCGTCGACGCCTGACCCGCAGGCACATACCCGACCCGCAGGTGGAAGCCCGACCTGCTGCCCGGCCCGCCGGCACACGCCCGGCCCGCTGCAGACGCCCGACCCGCCGGCAGACCCCCGGCCCGCAAGTGAACGCCCGACCCGCCGCCACACGCCCGACCTGCCGGCAGAGTTCAAACCTGCCCGCCGGGGGCCGACCCGCAGGCAGGCGCCCCGACCCGCCGGTGCAGACCCGACCGGGCGCGACGGGGTGGACGGGAAGCCCGTCCACCCCGCCGCGCCCGGTCCCCGCCCCTCAGGCCGGGAAGGTCCACCTGGTCGCGGTGCCGAACCGCGGCGCCTCCCAGCCGAGCACCTTCTTCGGCGTCAGCCGGTACCCCGGGCCGCCGTAGCCCTGCGGGGTGAACACCCCCTCGTCGGTGGCGACGGTCCGGTGGCTGTACTTGGCGAGGTAGCCGTCGGCGATCACCTGCAGGTTCTCCTTGCCGAACAGCCGCTCGACCCGCCCCTCGACGATGACCACCTCGTCACCGCTCTCGGTGTGCAGGATCGCCCGGCCGTCCTCCTGCAGGTGCTCGGTCATCCGGTTGACCGTGGAGAACCAGAAGGTGCCGTTGGTCCAGAACCCCCACATCGGGCGGCACACCGGCATGCCGTCCGGGCCGGGCACCGCCAGCCAGAAGTTCCGCGCCCCGCTCAGGCGCTCGTCGGCCCACGACCAGTCCAGCGACGGACCTGTCGCGGTGTAGCTGAAGATCCAAGCCGGTTCGGTGACCGGGGTCGGGCTTGTCACGACGTCGGATGCCGTCATCGGCTTCGCTGTCCTTAACGGTCGGGCCGAGCTGTGTCGGCGGGCGAAGTGCTTGCGGATGTCCCGTCTTTTCCCGGCCCACGCTAGCGCCGGGCCGGACCGTGGCTACCCCTAACAGTCCTCATTTCGCCGCCCACGCGGCACCTGAGGTTTCCTAGGGGTTGTCGCCCCCGCGGCATGCAATAGCCTTCTCGCCAGGGCCCGCGGACCGATGTCCCGGGTTCCGGATTCGACGTTTCGAGGAGCGGCGATCGCATGGCGAAGAGTGTCATTCACCAGTTTTTCGAATCGGGAGCAAAAGGAGACGTCGACGGCGCCTGGGCCTGCTTCGCCGACGACGCGGTGTGGCTCGCCTCGGAAGGCCCCGAGCCGGGCCGGACCTACACCAAGACCGAGATCCGCGACCTGCTGGTCCAGCTGGACGAGATGGCGCGGACCGTGCGCGCCCAGGGCATGGACGGCGTTTTCGAGGAACCCGTCTTCCTCACCGACCCCGACAAGGCGGTCGTGGAGTGGTCGCTGCGCAAGGCGGACGGCGAGGTCGTGGACCGCGGCATCGACCTGTTCACCCTCCGCGACGGGAAGATCCTCGTCAAAGACGTGTTCCGCAAAGCCTGAGCCGTTCGAGGGAGAGGTGCCCCCCGTGGTCGACGTCGAACCTGCCGGCTCCGAGATCACCGAGCCGATCAACTACCCCCTGGACGAGGACGGCCCGCCCAGGCTGAACCCGGTCTACGCCGAGCTGCGCAGGACCAGGCCGGTGTGCCGGGCCCGGATGCCCTACGGCGAGGAAGCCTGGTTCACCACCAGGCACTCGGACTTCAAGTTCGTCATGGGCGACCCCCGGTTCAGCCGGGCGATGGCGCACGCGAGCGACGAACCCCGCGTGTTCGTGGAGATGCCCGACATCGGCATCATGCGGATGGACCACCCCGAGCACGCCCGCCTGCGCAAGGTCGTGGCCCGCGGCTTCACCGAGCGGCGGGTGGCCCAGTGGAAACCGCGGATCCAGGAGATCTGCGACGGGCTGCTCGACGCCATGGAGGACGCCGGCCCGCCCGCGAACCTGGTGACCGCGTTCGGCACCCCGCTGCCCGCCACCGTGATCGCCATGATCCTCGGCGTCCCGGTCGAGGACCGGCCGCTGTTCACCGAGTGGTCCAAGGCCATGATCGCCACCACCTCCATGCCGGTGGAGCAGATCCAGGACTACCTGGCCAAGCAGCACGCGTACGTCGCGGAGATGGTCAGGGACCGGATCAAGAACCCGCGCGAGGACATGATCAGCGACCTCGCCGCCGCCTACGAGGCCGACGACGACATCACCGAGGAGGAGATCGTCGGGCTCGGCATGTTCCTGCTCGCCACCGGCCACGGCAGCACGGCCAACCAGATCTCCTACGGCACCTACGTGCTGATGTCCTTCCCCGAGCAGTACGACAAGATCGTCAGGAACCCGGAGCTGGCCAGGACCGCGGTGGACGAGCTGCTGCGCTACGCCTACAACGACGAGGCGGCCATCTTCTCCCGCTACGCCAAGGAGGACGTCGAGATCAGCGGCACCCTGGTCCGCGCGGGCGAGCCCGTGCTGCCCTCCCGGGTCGCCGCGAACTACGACGACGAGGTCTTCGACGACCCCGAGCGGCTCGACATCACCCGCTCGCCCAACCCGCACGTCACCTTCGGGTACGGCACCCACTTCTGCCCCGGCGCCGGCCTGGCCCGGACCCAGATGCGGATCGCCTTCGAGACCCTGTTCCGCCGCTTCCCCACGCTCCGGGCCGCCGTGCCGCTGGACTCGCTGGAGTGGAAGGGCGGCTACCTGGCCCGGTCCTTCGACGAGTTCCCGGTGACCTGGTAGGTCCCGCCCGCCCGCGCGCCCGGCCTGCCACCAGGCCGGGCGCGCTGCGCGCGCACCGCCCCGACGGACCGGCCCCGACGGATCGGCCCCGCCCCTGCCCGGGCACCCGCCTACAGCAGCGCCGTGCGGGCCCACGCGGCCACCTGCGCCCGCGACTGGAGCTCCAGACCCGCCCGCAGGCGCGCCAGCTGACCCGCGACCGTCCGCGCCGACACCCCGATCCGGTTGGCGATCTGGGAGTTGGTCAACCCCTCCGCCACCAGCAGGGCGATCGTGCGCTGCCGCGCCGAGAACATCGAGCCCGCGGGCTGGTCCGGCCCGGCGGACAGCCACGCACCGCCCAGGGCGTGGTCGCGGACCTGCTCCACCGAGAGGCGGCGCGCCACCACGTCGACCGCCTTGACCAGGGCCAGGTCGTGCCGGGCCGGGGCCCGCCCCACCACCTCGTCGACCCGCTTGTCCAGCGGCGACCGGTCCAGACCGGGCACGCGCTCCCGCAGCGCGCGGGCCGACGCGGCCAGCCGCAGGCCGCGGTCGGCGTCACCGCGGCGCAGCGCCACCGCGGCCAGCCTGGCCACGCCGCGGTGCAGGACCGCGGCCACCGGCGGCGACCGGCGCACGGCCGCGACGGCGTGCTCCTCGGCCACGTCCAGCTCCTCCCAGGCCAGGGCGACGTCCGCCGCCGTGCACAGCGCCCCGGTGGCCGTGAGCGGGTCCACCTCGTCCACCACGGCCAGGGCCCGCCCGACGAGCGCGGCCGCCTCGGTCGGGGACCGCGCCAGCAGCCTGGTGACCGCCAGCTCCGTCAGGCAGTGCGCCACACCGGCCGGCTGCCCGTGCGACTCCGCCAGCTCCAGGGCCGACTCGCCGCGGGCCGCGGCGCCGCCCAGGTCGTCGCGGTCGCGCAGGCACGTCGCCAGCACCAGCAGCGCCTGGGCGCGCACCGCGGCGTCCTCGCCCGACTCCGCCCGCGCCGCCGGCGACACCGCCTGCGTCGCCAGCGAGACCGCCTCGTTGAGGTTGCCCGCCACCCGCTTGGCCACGGCCATCTCCGCCAGCAGCAGCGCGCGCACCCGCGGCGGCGCCGAGCCGCGCAGCGCGTCGTTGGCCACGTGGTCGGCCCGCGGGCTGGTGCCCAGCACCTGGCGGGTCCGCGCCAGGGCCACCGCCAGCACCGCCGTGCGCGGGTCGTGCCGCAGGGCGGTCCACTCCGCCGCGCCCAGCACGCACCCGTGCAGGCCCGCCAGCCACCGGACCACCGGGTAGGGCGTCACCACGGCGCCGAACACCGGCTGGACCCGTTCCACCAGCCACGCCACCAGCCGGTCCCAGGTCTGCTCCAGCTCACCCGCCTCCTCCAGCAGCTCCATCGCGTACCGCCGCACGGGGGTGAGCTGGCGCAGCGGCAGGTCGTCCGCGGTGCCCCCGCCCGCGACGAGCAGCGACTTGGCCTGCAGCCGCGACAGCACGTCCAGGGTGCCGTGCCGCTCGGCGGGACCGCCCTCGCAGACCGCCGCGGCGCTGTCGAGGTCGAAACGACCCGAGAGCACCGACAGCCTGCGGAACGCGGCCAGCTCGTCCGGGTCGAGCGCGCGGGTGCTCACCTCGAACGCGGCGCGGAACCCGCTGTGCCGCCGACCGGCCGTGCGGCTGCCCACGGTCAGCACCCGGCTGGGGCTGTGCAGCCGGGCGAGCAGGTCGACGGCGGGCAGGATGCCGACCCGGCGCGCGGCCAGCTCGATCAGCAGCGGCAGGCCGGCGACCTCCCGGCACAGCGCGGCCACGGCCCGGCCGTTGCCGTCGTTGAGCGCGAACTCCGGGTGGTAGGCCGAGGCGCGCTCCACGAACAGCTGGACCGCGTCGGCGCGCAGCAGCGCCCGCTGGTCGGTGTCGTCACCGGGCCCCGGCAGCGACAGCGGACCGAGGGACACCACCAGCTCGCCCGGCACCCGCAGCGACTCCCGGCACGCCACGAGCACGCGCAGCGGCGGCGCCGCCGCGAGCAGCCGGCGCACCAGGGCCGCGCACTCGTCGACCACGGCGTCGCCGTCGTCGAGCACCAGCAGGCAGTGGCCCCGCCGCGCGGCCAGCTCGGCGGCCAGGGCCTCCTCGTCGGCGCCCGGGCACCCCGCCGCGCGCGCCACCTCGGCCAGCACGTCCGCCGCGCCGGCGGCCGGGTCGAGGTGCGCCCAGTGCACGCCGCCCGGGTGTGAGCGCACCTCCAGCTCCGCGAACCGCGCGGCCAGCCTGCTCTTGCCCACGCCCGGCGGGCCGACCAGGGTCACCAGCGGCCGGTGCACGAGGGTGCGCAGGTGCCGCAGCTCCGCGGCCCTGCCGACGAACCCGTCCAGGTGCACGGGCAGCGACGGGGCGGGGCGCGCCCCGAGGGGCACCGGGTGCGGCGGTGCCCGGCGCTCGGCCAGCCGCCTGCGGTAGGCGCGTTGCCGGCAGGCGGCCGAGCAGTACCGGGGCACGGCGCCCGCCCTGGCGGCCGTACCCGGTCCCGCGGCGAAGCGGGTGGAGCACACGACGCAGTACACCGCGGGTTGCGACACGTGGGACCGGTCTCCTTCCGGTGGTGGCGATCAGCGGTTCACAACCCCGGCACCGAGCCCCACGCGGAGGTGCCGCGGTAGCCCGGCCCGCTGCGGGCACCCGCGCCGGGGCGGCGGACGGGCACGGCCGCCTCGGGGTGGTTCACCGCGACCCAGGCGGCCAGCTGGGCGCGCGAGTGGATGCCCAGCTTCGTGTAGACCCGCTTGAGGTGCGAGGAGACCGTGCTCTCCGCGATGTGCAGGCGCGCGGCGATCTGCCGGGTGCCCATCCCCTCGGCGGCGAGCATCGCCACCTCGTGCTCGCGGCCGGTCAGCTCCGAGGAGGCGGGGCGCCGGGGCACGGCCGTCCGGTCGAGCACCGCCGCCACCAGCTGCGGCAGGGCCGCCTCGCCCGTCACGACGACCTCGGGCAGCTCCACGTCGCGCAGCTGCGCCACCGCGGCGCCCCGGGCCTCCGCCAGCATCCGCAGCCACCACGGGGCGACCGGGGTGCGCCCGCGGGCGCGCAGGGCGGCGGTGGCCGTGAGCAGGGTCAGGCACTCGCGCGGGTGGCCGCGGCGCAGCTCCACCAGGGCCAGCCCCTCGATCGGGTACAGCACGGTCGGGTCGCCGGCCGGCATCCGCGCGACGGAGGTCAGCAGCCGCTCCTCGGCGGCGTCGATCTCGCTCATGTCCTGCGCGAGCACGCCCGCGACGAACATGTGGATCGCGAACTGGCGCGGCTCCTCGTGCTCGATCAGCAGCACGGAGGTGGCCGCCATGACCCGCGCGGCCTCGGCGTGCTCGCCCACGCCCATCAGCACCCAGGCGCGCAGCCGCGAGCACACCACGAAGGTGAGGTGGTCGTCGATGTCGCGGACCAGCCGCATCGACTCGTCCATGCACCGCAGGCCGCTCCACAGGTCGTCGGCGAGCACGTGGGCGCCCGCCAGCGTGTTGAGCGCCCGGATCAGCGCGAGGGTGCCGCCGCTCGCGCGCGCGGTCAGCACCGCCCGGCGGGCGGCCCGGACCAGGTCGGCCCCGCCGAGCTCCCCGGCGCCGAAGGCGAAGATCCACAGGCCGTGGGTGAGCAGGTCGCCGCGGTGCCGGGACGCGGCGTCGCGGGTCAGCGCCCGGTCGAGCAGCCGCCTGCTCTCCTCCAGCCGGTCCTGCTGGGCGCGCAGGCAGGCCAGCACCACCGCGAGCAGGTCGTGCCGGCTGTCGTCACGGGCGTGCGCCCAGGTCCACTCGACCGCGAGGTCGAGGTAGGGCAGCCGGTCGGCGAACCAGCGCCGCTCCCGCTCCGGCAGGTGGTAGCTGCCGCCCAGCACCTCGGCGTGCCGCCACAGCCACGACACCAGCCCGCGGTGCGTCGCCGCCGTCTCGCCCGCCGCGTTGAGCAGCGCCCGGCTGTGGGCCGAACCGGCCCTGCTCAGCCGGAACCGGCGCTGCTCGCCGTCGCCGGGGGCGCGCTCGACCAGGCCCTGCTGGTGCAGCGCCGACAGCACCTCGAACGCGGAGTCCGCGCCCAGGTCGTCACCGGAGCTGACCACCGCGGCCGCCTGGAGGTCGAACGCGCCGGTGAAGATCGAGACCCGCCGGTAGACCTCCTGCTCGTGCGGGGTGAGCGAGTCGTACACCGCGTCGCGGGCGTCCCGGTCCCCGCGGGCGGACCGGTCGCGGTCCTTCGCCCCGGGCTGCCCGGGGAGCGGCGGTGGGGCGTTCCCGGCGCCCCGGTCGCGACTGGCCGTGAGCGGACCGGCGTCGGCGGACGGTCGAGTTTTCTCAGGAAGACACAGGTCACGAGCCCGGCTCAGTGGGTCGTCCATGAGGTCCGTGGTCCATTCAGGTCGTCTTGCTGGGCGGCGTCCCGCTGGCGGCCCCGGACGTGGGACCGCCTCGTCCGCGGCGGAGGTGCGGACCGCCCGCGGGCGCGGGGCGGTCCGGGTGGGCGTGCGCGGTGGCTCTCGGGGGTCACGACCGCGCCGGTCTCGTGCGCAGGCCCTCCAGCACGAGGTCGAGGAGCCGGTTGGCCTGCTCGGCGCCCTCGCGGGAGCGCTCGACGGACGAGGCGATCGCGTGGCACAGCAGCAGCAGGTCGGTCAGCGCGAGGTCGGGGCGGATGCCGCCGTCGAGCTGGGCGCGGGCCAGCAGGGGCCGCGCGGTCACCCGCAGCGCCTCGTGGCAGGCGTGGAACAGCTCGGAGGTGGAGGTCTTCTCCCGCGCCACCAGCGCGGTCGCCAACCCCCTGCGCATGGTGAGGTCGATCAGCTGGCGCAGCCACGAGGTGAGCGCGTGCAGCGGGTCGTCGGTCGCCAGCAGCTCCTCGCCCTGCGCGCACACCTTGTTGATCCGCTCGGCGAACACCGCGCGCATCAGCGCCTCGCGGGTCGGGAAGTGCCGGTACAGCGTCCCGGAACCCACCCCGGCGCGCTTGGCGATCTCGTCGAACGAGGCATCGGTGCCGTGTTCGGTGAACGCCAGGTCGGCGGCCTCGACGAGCCGGTCGTAGTTGCGGCGCGCGTCCGACCGGGTCGGTCGATCCGGCAACGCCAGCGGCAAGGTGTTCCCCTTCGACACGGGCACCCCTCCTGGTTGCAAAGCGGCGAGTACTCCCCGTATGGTACCGAGGTCAGACCGGAGAGGCTTCTCCGCTTTTTGCCCGCGGGGCCTCCTAGGAGCGACGCTCCACCTCGAAGGGGACGACCGACATGTCCGAAAGCACGGCACGGCCGGGCTCGGCGACGGACCCGGGATCGCGCAACCGCACCCTGATCCTGACCCTCATCCTGGCCGTACAGTTGATGATCGCCATCGACATCACGGTCATGAACATGGCACTGCCCAGGATCCAGCAGGACCTGGGCTTCAGCCCGGCCGGCCTGTCCTGGGTGCTCAACGCCTACACCCTGGCGTACGGCGGCCTGCTGCTGCTCGGCGGTCGGATGGGCGACATCCTCGGGCACCGCAAGGCGCTGGTCATCGGCGTGGCGCTGTTCACCGCGGCGTCCCTGCTCGGCGGTCTGGCGCAGTCGTCCTGGTGGCTCCTGGCGGCCCGCGCGGTCCAGGGCATCGGCGGTGCGCTGGCGGCCCCGAGCACCCTGGCGATCGTGGTCACCACCTTCCGCGAGGAGTCGGCGCGCAACCGCGCCCTCGGCATCTTCGTGATGGCCTCCGGCCTGGGCACCGCGGGCGGCCTGCTGCTGGGCGGCCTGCTCACCGACGCGGCCTCCTGGCGCTGGGTGCTGCTGATCAACGTCCCCTTCGGACTCGTGGTCGCCCTGCTCGCGCCGAGGTTCATCCCCGCCTCGCAGGTCCAGCGCGGTCGCTTCGACGTCGGCGGCGCGCTCACCGCGACCCTGGGCACCACGGCCGTGGTGTACGGCTTCGTCAACGCGGCGGAACGCGGGTGGTCCGAGGCGCTGACCATCACCGCCTTCGCGGTCGGCGTGCTGCTGCTGGCGGTGTTCGTCGCCATCGAGGCCAGGCACCGGCAGCCCATCCTCAAGCTGGGGCTGTTCGCCCACCGGGACCGCAGCGGCGGGTTCCTGGTGTTCATCTGCTCCGGCGCCGCCATGTTCGGCATGTTCTTCCTGCTCACCCAGTTCGTCCAGGAAGTCCTCGCGCTCAGCCCGTTCGGCGCGGGCCTGGCGTTCCTGCCCATGGCGGTGCTGATGTTCATCGTGCCCGCCCAGGTCACGCCCAGGCTGGTCACCGCCGTGGGCGCCAAGCCGACCATGCTGACGGGCCTGGCGATGATCACCGCGGGCATGGCGTGGCTGACCGCGGTGTCCGCCGGTTCCAGCTACGCCGGCGCCATCCTCGGACCGATGCTCCTGTTCGGCGCGGGCGTCGGCCTGCTCAACCCGCCCCTCACCGGCACCATCCTGGCCAGCGTGCCCCCGCAGGACTCCGGCGCCGCCTCCGGCGTCCTCCAGGCCGTCGGCATGATCGGCGGCTCGGTGGGGACGGCCATCCTGGTCACCATCTTCGGCACCAGCATCCGCAACGCGACCCCGCCGCCGGGGCTCGACGAGGCGACCCGCGCGAGCACCGTCCTGGCCGACGCGGTCGCGGCGGCCTGCGTGGGCGGCGCGCTGTTCGCCGCGGCGGGCTTCCTGCTCGTGCTGCTGGTGATCAGGTCCACCAAGCGCACCGCGCCCGCGGGCGACCCCGCCCCCGCCACGTCCTGACCGCCCGACCGGGGCACCGGCCGTCCCACCCCCCCAGCGGCTCGTGCCCTCCCGCGGCGTGGGCGGGCGACTCGCCCACGCCACCGCGGGGGACCTGCCCGCACTCCCCAGTGGCGGGCAGGTCCTCTTCCACCGCGGCCGGAGGAGCCTGGCTCCTCCGGCCGCGGCGCACGTCGCGGTGGAGCCGGACGCGTCCGCGGGGGTTGTGGTCGGTTGAGGTGCGTGGCCGGTGGAGCGCCGGCGGGCCCGGCGCGGGACGCCGGACCCGCGCCGGGCCCACCGGCGTCAGAGCGGGACGTTGCCGTGGCCGCCGTGCCGGCGCGGCGCACGGGCCCGCAGGTCCGCGAACGCGGCGGCGATCCGGTGGCGCGTGCGCTCCGGCGCCACGACCTCGTCGATCAGCCCGAGGGCGAGGCCGCGCTCCGCACCGCCCGCCCGGGCGACCTGCTCGGCCACCAGGCGCGCCCGCAGCGCGGCGCGGTCGGCCTCCGGGGTGGCGGCGAGGAGCTTGCGGTGCAGGACCTCCACGGCCGACTCCGCGCCCATCACCGCGACCTCCGCGTCCGGCCAGGCGAACACCGCGCCCGCGCCGAGCGCCCGGGAGTTCATCGCGATGTACGCCCCGCCGTACGCCTTGCGGGTGACCAGCGTGACCCGCGGGACGCGGGCCTCGGCCATCGCGTAGAGCAGCTTCGCGCCGCGGCGCACGACACCGCCCCACTCCTGCGCGGCGCCGGGCAGGTAGCCCGGCACGTCGACCACCACCAGCAGGGGGATGCCGAAGTCGTCGCACATCCGCACGAACCGCGCCGCCTTCTCCGCCGAGGGCGAGTCCAGGCAGCCGCCCTTGCGCAGCGGGTTGTTGGCCACCACGCCCACCGTGCCGCCGCCCACCCGGCCCAGCGACGTCACCACGTTCGGCGCCCACCTGCCGTGCAGCTCCACCACCGTGCCCGGGTCGACCAGGGCCGCCACCAGCGGGCGCACGTCGTAGGCGCGCCGCGGTGACGCGGGCAGCAGCGCGCGCGGGTCGACACCGCCCCCGCCCACCTCGTCGGGCCGGACGACGCCCGTGCGGGCGAGCAGCAGGGCCAGCGAGCGGGCGGTGCGCAGGGCCTCGGCCTCGGACGCCGCGGCGATGTGCGCGACCCCCGAGCGCCTGCTGTGGGCCTCCGGGCCGCCGAGCGCGAGCATGTCCACCTCTTCGCCCGTCACGCTGCGCACCACGTCCGGGCCGGTGATGAACACGCGCGCGGCGGGCGCCATGACCACCACGTCGGTCAGCGCGGGACCGTAGGCGGCGCCGCCGGCGGCGGGCCCGAGCACGACCGAGATCTGCGGCACGCGCCCGGACGCGGCCACCATCGAGGCGAAGATCCCGCCGATGCCGTGCATCGCCTCGATGCCGTCGGACAGCTTCGCCCCCGCGGAGTGCCAGAGGCCGATCACCGGCACGCCCTCGGCGTTGGCCACGTCGACCGCCCTCGCGATGCGGACGCACTCCGCGATGCCCAGCGCACCGCCCTTGCGGGTGGCGTCGGTGCAGAACGCGACCACCGGCAGGCCGTCGACGGTGCCGCGCGCCGCGGTGACGGCCGTGCCGTCCGGGTCGTGCAGCACGGCCGGCGAGCCCGGGTCCAGCAGGGCGGACAGGCGCAGCAGGGGGTCGCGCGCGTCGGGCTGGGCGGGGGCGGCCGGGGCCGCCCGCACCGGGGACGAGGACGCTGTGGACACGGTGGCTCCCGGGGTCTAGGCGCTGGCGGTCGGCAGGTCTTTCGGCCCGGAACCCGGTGGCAGATATACCACCCGGCACGCCGGAAAACGGCGAATCCGGGGTGTCCCGCCGCGCAAAAACGTGCCACCGCGGTTCTGGGCGATCAACCCCTAACAAGCCATGCATCAACATCTTCGCTGCTCAGCGCCTCGGCGGTGACTATCGAGGTTACCTAGGGGTTGTCGGTGGCCCCGCCCTGAATAGTGTGCTGGACAAGGTGCGCGTCAATTTCTTCTGGGGGCGGGATGATTGTGGCGAGGGCCGCTGTGCTGCGCGGGCGCGGAACCGCGTTCGAAATCGAGGGCATCGCGGTCGGTGAACCGCGCCCGCACGAGGTGCTGGTCCGCGTGGTGGCGGTCGGCGTGTGCCACACGGACCTGCTGGTGCGCGACGGCGTGCTGCCGCCGCCCGTCCCGGTGGTCCTCGGGCACGAGGGCAGCGGGGTCGTGGCCGCCGTCGGCGACGCGGTCACCGGCCTCGCCGTCGGCGACCGCGTCGTCCTGTCGCCGTCGAGCTGCGGCCGGTGCGCCAACTGCCGCGGCGGCCACCCGATGAACTGCGCCACCTGGGGACCGCTCAACCTGCGCGGCCGCCGACCCGACGGCAGCACCGCCTACCGCGACGCGGCGGGCCAAGAGCTCAACGGCCACTTCTTCGGCCAGTCCTCCTTCGCGGAGCACGTCGTCGTCCACGAGCGCAACGTCGTCCCGGTCGGCGACCGCGACGTCCCCCTGGACCTGCTGGGCCCGCTGGGCTGCGGCGTGCAGACCGGCGCCGGCGCGGTGCTCGAAGTCCTGCGGCCCTCGGCCGGCTCCAGCCTGCTCGTCCTCGGCGCGGGCGCGGTCGGCCTGTCGGCGGTCATGGCCGCCCGCGTCGCCGGCTGCACCACCGTCGTGGTCAGCGACCCCAACGAGGAGCGGCTGGCCCTGGCCGAGCACCTCGGTGCCACGCACGTGCACCCGGCCCCCGACGACCTGGCCACCCGGGTCGTCGCCGCGACCGGCGGCGGTGTCGACGCCGCGGTGGACGCCGTGGGGCTGCCCGCCACCACCCGGACCGCCCTCGACGCCGTGCGGGCCGGCGGGACCGCCGTGGTCGCGGGCTCGGCCGGCGCCGGGCGCGAGGTCGCGGTGAACATGACCCAGCTCATGACGCGCACCCTGCGCGGCGTGATCGAGGGCGACTGCGTGCCGGCCCTGCTCATCCCCAGGCTGCTCGACCTCCACCTCGCCGGCCGGTTCCCGTTCGACGAACTGGTGCGCCGCTACGCCTTCGACGAGATCAACAAGGCCGTCGAGGACTCCGAAGCCGGGCGCACCGTCAAACCGGTCCTCGTCTTCTGACCCGACTACCCCGGACGGACTGGAAGGTGCAGGTTGTGCTGAGGGACGAGAGCTTCCCCATCGCGGTCGTCGGGCTGGCCTGCCGGTTCCCCGGCGCCCCCGACCCGGTCCGGTTCTGGGAACTGCTGCACCGCGGCGGGCACTCGATCACCGCGACCCCCGCCGACCGGTGGGCCCCCGCCGCGCTCGGCATCCCCGGCCGGGGCGCCTTCCTCGACGCGGTGGCCGACTTCGACCCCGACTTCTTCGGCATCTCCCCGCGCGAGGCGGCGGCGATGGACCCCCAGCAGCGCCTCGTGCTGGAGCTGGGGTGGGAGGCGCTGGAGGACGCCGGGCACCGCCCCGACGCACCGCGCGACCGCCGCACCGGCGTCTTCCTCGGCGTCAGCGCCGACGACTACGCCAAGCTCTCCCACGGCACCGAACCCGGCCACCACACCATGACCGGCGCCCAGCGCGGCCTCATCGCCAACCGCCTGTCCTACGTGCTCGGCCTGCGCGGGCCGAGCATCACCGTCGACACCGCCCAGTCCTCCTCCCTGGTCGCCCTGCACCTGGCCTGCGAGAGCCTGCGCAACGGCGAGTCCGCGACCGCCCTCGCCGGCGGCGTCAACCTGCACCTCACCCCCGAGGGCGTCGTGGCCGCGGCGCGCTGGGGCGGCCTGTCGCCCAACGGGCGCTGCGCCACCTTCGACGAACGGGCCGACGGCTACGTCCCCGGTGAGGGCGGCGGGCTCGTCGTGCTCAAACCCCTGGACCGCGCGCTCGCCGACGGCGACCGCGTGCACGCCGTCATCCGCGGCTCCGCGGTCAACAACGACGGCGGCGGGCGCACCCTCACCACCCCCGACGCGGACGCCCAGCGCGACGTCCTGCGGGCGGCGTGCGACCGCGCCGGCATCGACCCCGGCGCCATCTCCTACGTGGAACTGCACGGCACCGGCACGAAAGCCGGCGACCCCGTCGAGGCCGCCGCCCTCGGCACCGTGATCGGCTCCCGGCGCCCCGGGGGCGCACCCCTGGCCGTGGGCTCGGTCAAGACCAACATCGGGCACCTCAGCGGCGCCGCGGGCATCGCCGGGTTCATCAAGGCGGTGCTGTGCCTGCGCCACGGCCGGCTCGTACCCAGCCTCAACTTCACCACGCCCAACCCGCGCATCCCGCTCGCGCGCCTCAACCTCGCCGTGCAGACCGAGTCGGCCGACTGGACCGACGACGGCCCGCGCACCGCCGGGGTCAGCTCCTTCGGCATGGGCGGCACCAACGCCCACGTGGTGCTGACCGCACCACCGGCCACCCCTCCCACCGGGCACGCCGAACCGCCCACCCGCGTCCCGCTGGTGCTGTCGGCCAAGTCCGGGCCCGCCCTGCGGGCCCAGGCGGACCGGCTGCGAACCCTCCTCGACTCCACCGCGGTCTCCCCGGCCGACGTGGGGCACTCCCTGCTGTCGCGTTCGGTGTTCGAGCACCGGGCCGTGGTGGTGGGTGGCGGTCGTGAGGAGCTGGTGTCGGGCCTGGCGGCGTTGGCGGGTCGTGTGCCGGCGGGGAACGTGGTGTCGGGTTCGGTGGTGTCCGGTGGGCTCGGTGTGCTGTTTTCGGGTCAGGGTGCGCAGTGGGTGGGGATGGGCCGTGGGTTGTATGCGGCTTTTCCTGTCTTCGCCGAGGCGTTTGACGAGGTGTGCGCGGCGTTCGGTGATGGTTTGCGTGGGGTGGTGTTCGACGGTGCGGAGGACTTGGATGACACCGGTTGGGCGCAGCCCGGGTTGTTCGCTGTTGAGGTGGCGCTGTTTCGGCTGCTGACCTCCTGGGGTGTGTCGCCTGGGGTGTTGGCGGGTCATTCGATTGGTGAGTTGGCGGCTGCGCATGTCGCGGGTGTCTGGTCGCTGGGCGATGCGGTGCGGGTGGTCGCCGCGCGTGGTCGGTTGATGGCGGCGTTACCGGCTGGTGGGGCGATGGTGGCGGTGCAGGCCACGGAGGACGAGGTCACTGGTCGGGGTGTTGACATCGCGGCGGTCAATGGTCCGGATTCGGTGGTCTTGTCTGGGGATGAGCAGCAAGTCTTGAGGGTGGCTGCCGAGTTCGCCGCCCTGGGACGTCGTACCAAGCGGCTGCGGGTCAGTCATGCCTTTCACTCGGTCCTGATGGAACCCATGCTCGACGAGTACCGGGCGGTGCTGGAGCAGGTTTCCTATCAGGGTCCGAGCCTGCCGTTGGTGTCGACGGTAACCGGTGCCCTGGCGACGGACGAGGTGTGCGATCCGGGGTATTGGGTCGGGCAGGTGCGTGGCACGGTGCGGTTCCACGACGCGGTCCAGGCCATGACGGGCGTGGGCACGTTCGTGGAGGTCGGTCCGGATGCGGTGCTGTCGGGGTCGGTTGAGGGGTGCGTGCCGCTCCAACGCCGTGACCGTGATCAGGTCCAGTCGCTGGCAAGCGGGTTGGCCGGGCTTCACGTGCGGGGCGTGGCGGTGGACTGGGAGGCGTGGTTCGCCGGTACCGGTGCGCGCGTGGTCGACCTGCCCACCTACCCCTTCCAGCGCCAGACCTACTGGCTCGACGACACCACTCGACGCACCCACGTGCCACCGCGACCGCGGAAGACGGCCGAGGAGGCACCCACCGGCCGGAGCGACCTCGGCGCGGTGGTCCGCGCGAGCGTGGCCGCCACCCTCGGCCGAGACCAGGCCGCCGACGTCGACACCGGGCGCACCTTCAAGGAACTCGGCTTCGACTCCCAGATGGCGGTCGAACTCGGGCAGCGCCTGTCCGAGGCGACGGGACTCCGGATCACCGGTTCCGCCGTGTACGACCACCCCACTCCCGCGCTCCTGGCGGCCCACCTGCTCGACCAGGTCGCCGGCGAGGACCGCCGGGACACCCGACCCCGCACACCGCCGGTCGACGAGCCCGTCGCCATCGTGGGGATGGCGTGCCGGCTGCCCGGCGGTGTGCGGTCCCCTGAAGGGCTCTGGCGCCTGCTCCTCGCGGGCGACGAGGCCATCACGCCGTTCCCCGAGGGGCGCGGTTGGGACAACGCGGCGCTGTACGACCCGGACCCGGAGCACTGGGGGACCAGTTACACCCGCGCGGGCGGGTTCCTGGACGACGTGGCGGGGTTCGACCCGGAGTTCTTCGGGATCTCGCCGCGCGAGGCGCTGGCGATGGACCCGCAGCAGCGCCTGCTGCTCCAGACGTCGTGGGAGCTGTTCGAACGGGCGGGTGTCGACGCCCTGTCCCTGAAGGGCACCCGGACCGGTGTCTACATCGGCGCCACCCCGAGCGACTACGGGCCCCGCGCGGCGCAGGCCCCGGACGGCTTCGCCGGGTACCTGCTCACCGGTACCACCCCGAGCGTCATGTCAGGTCGGATCGCTTACACGTTCGGGTTCGAGGGTCCGGCGGTGACGGTGGACACGGCGTGTTCGTCGTCGTTGGTGGCGTTGCACCTGGCGGTGCGGGCGTTGCGGTCCGGCGAGTGCGAACTGGCGCTGGCGGGCGGCGTGACCGTGATGGCCACACCCGGCATGTTCCTGGAGTTCAGCCGTCAGCGCGGGTTGGCGCCGGATGGTCGGTGCAAGGCGTTCTCGGCTTCTGCGGACGGGACCGGGTGGTCCGAGGGCGTCGGGATGCTGCTGGTGGAGCGGTTGTCGGACGCGCGGCGCAACGGTCATCGGGTGTTGGCGGTGGTGCGGGGTTCGGCGGTGAACCAGGACGGTGCGTCGAATGGTTTGACGGCGCCGAACGGTCCGTCGCAGCAGCGGGTGATCCGGCAGGCATTGGCCGATGCGGGTCTTTCGGCGTCTGACGTGGACGTTGTGGAGGCGCACGGGACCGGGACCCGGTTGGGTGATCCGATTGAGGCGCAGGCGTTGTTGGCGACCTACGGGCAGGGGCGGGACCGGCCGTTGTGGTTGGGGTCGTTGAAGTCGAACATCGGTCATGCGCAGGCGGCTGCGGGTGTGGCCGGTGTGATCAAGATGGTTATGGCGCTGCGGGAAGGGCTGTTGCCCAAGACCCTGCACGTCGATGAGCCCACACCGGAGGCCGATTGGTCCTCCGGCGCGGTGGAGCTGTTGACCGAGGCTCGGCCGTGGCCTGCGGGCGACCGCGTGCGCCGGGCGGGGGTGTCGTCGTTCGGGATCAGCGGCACCAACGCCCACGTGATCCTCGAACAGGCCGACGAGCCGGTGGCAGAGGAATCGGTCACGTCCGTCGACCTGCCGGTGGTGCCGTGGGTGCTGTCGGCCAAGACCCCGGAGGCACTGCGCGCCCGAGTGGATGAACTGCTGTCCGGCATGGGCGGAACACGACCGGTCGACGTGGGTCTTTCCCTGCTGTCGCGTTCGGTGTTCGAGCACCGGGCCGTGGTGGTGGGTGGTGGTCGTGGGGAGTTGGTGTCGGGTTCGGTGGTGCCCGGTGGGCTCGGTGTGCTGTTTTCGGGCCAGGGTGCGCAGTGGGTGGGGATGGGCCGTGGGCTGTATGCGGCTTTCCCTGTCTTCGCCGAGGCGTTCGACGAGGTGTGTGCCGCGTTTGGTGATGGTTTGCGTGAGGTGGTGTTCGAGGGCGCGGAGGATCTGGATGACACCGGTTGGGCGCAGCCGGGTTTGTTCGCTGTTGAAGTGGCGCTGTTTCGGCTGCTGACCTCCTGGGGCGTGTCGCCTGCGGTGTTGGCGGGGCATTCGATCGGTGAGTTGGCGGCTGCGCATGTGGCGGGTGTGTGGTCGTTGGACGATGCGGTGCGGGTGGTTGCCGCTCGTGGTCGGTTGATGGCGGCGTTGCCTGTTGGTGGGGCGATGGTGGCGGTGCAGGCCACCGAGGAGGAAGTCACTGGCTGGGGTGTTGACATCGCGGCGGTCAACGGGCCCGATTCAGTGGTCTTGTCGGGTGATGAGCAGCAAGTCCTGGCGGTGGCGGCGGAGTTTGCCGCCTTGGGTCGTCGCACCAAGCGGCTGCGGGTCAGTCATGCCTTTCACTCGGTCTTGATGGAACCCATGCTCGACGAGTACCGGGCGGTGCTGGAACAGGTTTCCTATCAGGCTCCGAACCTGCCGCTGATCTCGACGGTGACCGGGGCCGTGGTGTCGGACGAGGTGTGCGATCCGGCGTACTGGATCGGACAGGTCCGCAGCACGGTGCGGTTTCACGACGCGGTCCAGGCGATGACGGGCGTGCGCACGTTCCTGGAAGTCGGTCCGGGTGGCGCGTTGGCGGGGTTGGTCGAGCACGGTGTGCCGGTCCTGCGTCGGGGTCGTGACGAGGTGGAGTCGGCCGTCACGGCACTGGCCCACCTGCACGTGCGCGGTGTGGGGGTCGAGTGGCAGGCCCTCTTCGCCGGCACGGGTGCGCGCGTGGTCGACCTGCCCACCTACCCCTTCCAGAACCAGCGGTACTGGCTCGACGCCGGCCCGGGGACCGATGCCGCCGCCGTCGGGCTCGCGGACGTGGACCACCCGGTGCTGGGCGCCGAAGTCGACCTCGCGGACGACGACCGGGTGGTCCTCACCGGCAGGTTGTCCACGGCGGACCACCCCTGGGTGGCCGACCACGTCGTGCTCGACGCGGTGCTGCTGCCGGGTACCGCCTTCGTCGAGCTGGCCGTTCGGGCGGCCGACCGCGTGGGGTGCCGCGGCATCGCGGAGCTGACCCTCCGGGAACCACTCGTGCTGGTGGCCGGGGAAGCGGTCCAGGTGCAGGTTGTGGTCGGGGCGCCGGACGCGGCGGGGCGGCGGGACATCGGCGTCCACTCGCGCCCGGACCCGGGCGGCGAGGCGGACCCGGTGCCGTGGGTGCGGCACGCGGTCGGCCTGCTCGTGCCGGACGAGGTCGAGGTCTCGCCGGCCGTGCCGTGGCCGCCCTCCGGCGCGGAGCCGGTCGACCTCGCCGACGCCTACGCCCGGCTCGCCGGGCGGGGGTTCGCCTACGGTCCCGCGTTCCGGAACCTGCGCGCCGCCTGGCGCCGCGGCGACGACGTGTTCGCGGAGGTCGCCCTGGCCGACGAGCAGGCCGTCGACGCCGCCGCGTTCGGCTTGCACCCCGCGCTGCTCGACGCCGCCCTGCACGCGGTGGTCCTGGCGGCGGACTCGCCGAGGCTGCCCTTCTCCTGGAGCGGGGTGTCCCTGCACGCCACGGGCGCCACGTCCCTGCGCGTGCGGCTCACCCGCTCCGGCCCCGGCACCACGGCCCTCGTCGCCACCGACCCGGCGGGCCGGCCGGTCGTCACCGTCACCGAGCTGGCCTGGCGCGACGTGACGCCCGACCGGTTGGCCGCCGGCACCCGGCGGCACGAGTCCCTGTTCACCGTGGCCTGGACGGAACCGCCGGTGCCGGCCGCCACCGGCACCGGGCGCTGGGTCCGCCTCGGCCGGGACGTGCCGGGGTTGCCGGAGCTGCGCGTGGAGGTCGCCGGCGGTGCCCCCGTCCCCCGGGCCGTGGTCGCCCTCTTCGACGGGGGCGGGCCGGTGGTCGACGCCGCGCACCGCGCCGCGGTCGCCGCGCTCGCCCTGGTCCAGGACTGGGTGGCCGACGACGTGCTCGCCGAGGCGACCCTGGTCGTCGTCACCACCACCGACTTGGGCGCCTCCACCGTGCACGGGCTCGTCCGCACCGCCCAGGCCGAGCACCCCGGCCGGGTGGTCCTCGTCGAGGCGGCCACCGACGTGGACGACACCGCGCTCGCCTCCGCGCTGGCCACCGGCGAACCGCAGCTGCGCGTGCGGGACGGGAAGACCACCGCGCCCCGCCTCGCACGCGTGCCCGCCCGGGCCGACCGCGCGGCGGTCCGCTTCGACCCCGAGCGCACCGTGCTGGTGACCGGGGCGTTCGGCCGCCTCGGCGCACTCGTCGCCCGCAGGCTGGTGACCGGGCACGGCGTCCGGCACCTGCTGCTGCTCGGCAGGCGCGGCCCGGCCACCACCGGTGCGACCGCCCTCGTCGCGGAGCTGACCGCCCTCGGCGCGACCTGCCGGGTCGAGGCGTGCGACGCCGCCGACCGGGAAACCCTGGCGGCCGTCCTCGCCGCCGTTCCCGCGGACCACCCGCTGCAGGGCGTGGTCCACGCGGCGGGGGTGCTCGACGACGGCGTGGTGACCGCGCTGACCCCGGAGCGGGTGGCGGGCGTGCTGCGGCCCAAGGTCGACGCCGCCTGGCACCTGCATGAGCTGACCCGCGGCGCCGACCTCACGGCGTTCGTGCTGTTCTCGTCGATCTCGGGCCTGGTCGGCGCCGCCGGACAGGGCAACTACGCCGCCGCCAACACCTTCCTCGACGCCCTCGCCGAGCACCGCGCCGGGCTCGGCCTGCCCGCGCAGTCACTGGCCTGGGGGTTGTGGGACCGCGAGGGCGGCATGGCCGGGAACCTCGGCGACACCGACCTCACCCGCATGGCGCGGGCCGGGGTGGGCGTCCTGCCGGTCCGCCAGGGCCTGGACCTCTTCGACGCCGCACTCGCCCACGGTGGTGCGCTCCTGGCGCCGCTGCGGCTGGACACCGCCGCCGTGCGCCGGCGCGGCGAGGGCGTCCCGGCCCTGCT
Organism: Saccharothrix syringae; assembly: GCF_009498035.1. Lineage (NCBI taxonomy): Bacteria > Bacillati > Actinomycetota > Actinomycetes > Pseudonocardiales > Pseudonocardiaceae > Saccharothrix > Saccharothrix syringae. The sequence goes on along the minus strand of NZ_CP034550.1, from coordinate 5,682,215 downwards.
GCGCGGCCTGGTGCGCGCACCCGCCCGCCCGGTGGCCGCCCGCGCGGCGGACGACGACAACCCCCTGGAGCGCCTGCTGGCCGGCGTGCCGGGGGAGGAGCGCGAACGGGTCCTGCTGGACCTCGTGCGCACCGAGGCCGCCGCCGTGCTGGGCCTGCCGTCCCCCGACCGGATCGACCGGGACCTGCCGTTCAAGGACGTCGGCTTCGACTCGCTGGCGTCGGTGGAGCTGCGCAACCGCCTGGTCGCGACCACCGGCCTGCGGCTGCCCACGACCCTGCTGTTCGACCACCCGACCCCGGCGCACGTGGTGGCGCTCCTCCTCGCGGACACCGCGGTCGCACCCGACGTCGCCGCACCGGCGGCGGTGGCGGACGACCCCGTGGTGGTCGTGGGCATGGCGTGTCGCTACCCGGGTGGCGTGGCTTCGCCGGAGGAGCTGTGGCGACTGGTGGTCGACGGCGTCGACGGCATCACCGGGTTCCCCACCGACCGGGGCTGGGACCTGGCCGTCCTCTACGACCCCGACCCCGACCGGCCCGGCACCTCCTACACCCGCGAAGGCGGGTTCCTGCACGAGGCGGCCGGGTTCGACGCGGCGTTCTTCGGGATCTCGCCGCGCGAGGCGCTGGCGATGGACCCCCAGCAGCGGCTGCTGCTGGAAACCTCCTGGGAGGCGCTGGAACACGCCGGCGCGGACCCGCGTGCCCTGAAGGGCAGCCGCACCGGCGTGTTCGCCGGGACCATGTACCACGACTACGCGCCTCCGCTGTCCCGGATGCCCAGCGAGCTGGAAGGCGTCTTCCTCACCGGCAACACCGGGAGCGTGCTGTCGGGTCGGGTTGCTTACACGTTCGGGTTCGAGGGTCCGGCGGTGACGGTGGACACGGCGTGTTCGTCGTCGTTGGTGGCGTTGCACCTGGCGGGGCAGTCGTTGCGGTCCGGCGAGTGCGACCTCGCCCTGGCCGGTGGTGTGACGGTGATGTCCACGCCCGGCACCTTCGTCGAGTTCAGCCGTCAGCGCGGGTTGGCATCGGATGGTCGGTGCAAGGCGTTCTCGGCGTCCGCGGACGGGACCGGGTGGTCCGAGGGCGTCGGCGTCCTCGTCCTGGAGCGGTTGTCGGATGCGCGGCGCAATGGTCGTCGGGTGTTGGCGGTGGTGCGGGGTTCGGCGGTGAACCAGGATGGTGCGTCGAATGGTTTGACGGCGCCGAATGGTCCGTCGCAGCAGCGGGTGATCCGGCAGGCGTTGGCGAACGCCGGTTTGTCGCCGTCCGATGTGGATGTCGTGGAGGCGCACGGTACGGGGACCCGGTTGGGTGATCCGATCGAGGCTCAGGCGTTGTTGGCGACCTATGGGCAGGGGCGGGACCGGCCGTTGTGGTTGGGGTCGTTGAAGTCGAACATCGGCCATGCGCAGGCCGCCGCCGGCGTGGGTGGCGTGATCAAAATGATTATGGCGTTGCGCGAGGGTGTTTTGCCGAAGACGTTGCACGCCGAGGAGCGCACGCCGGAGGTGGACTGGTCTGCGGGTGCGGTGGAGTTGTTGACCGAGGCGCGGCCGTGGCCCGTGGGCGGCCGCGTGCGCCGGGCGGGGGTGTCGTCGTTCGGGATCAGCGGCACCAACGCCCACGTCATCCTCGAACAGGCCGATGTGGACGGTGAGGTCGTTCCGGGTCGGGTTGGGTCGCCGGTTGTGCCGTGGGTGTTGTCGGCGAGGACTCCGGAGGCGTTGAGGGCCCAGGCGGCCCGTCTGTTGCCCGTGGTGGTCGACAGGTCGCCGGTCGATGTTGGTTTTTCGTTGTTGTCGCGTTCGGTGTTCGAGTACCGGGCCGTGGTGGTGGGTGGTGCCGGGGCTTTGGCGGCGGTGGCTGCGGGTGAGCAGCCTGTTGCGGCGCCGGGTCCCGGTGGTGGTGTGGTGTTCGTGTTCCCGGGGCAGGGGGCGCAGTGGGTGGGTATGGCGGTGGGCCTGCTGGAGTCTTCGGGGGTGTTCGCTCGGCGGCTGGGTGAGTGCGCGGCGGTGTTGGACCCGTTGACGGGTTGGTCGTTGTTGGATGCGGTGCGGTCGGGGACTGGCTTTGACCGGGTTGATGTGGTGCAGCCGGTGCTGTTCGCGGTGATGGTGTCGTTGGCCGAGGTGTGGCGCTGGCTGGGGGTGGTGCCGTCGGCTGTGGTGGGGCATTCGCAGGGGGAGATTGCGGCGGCGTGTGTGGCGGGTGCGTTGTCGTTGGAGGATGCGGCGCGGGTGGTGGTGTTGCGCAGTCGCGCTATCCGGGCGTTGAGCGGGGCCGGGGGGATGCTGTCGGTGCCGTTGCCCGAGGAGCGGGTGGTGCCGTTGTTGGGTGTGGGTGTGTCGGTGGCGGCGGTCAATGGCCCGTCTTCGACGGTGGTTTCCGGTGACGCCGACGCGGTGCGTGCCTTGCGTGACGAACTGGTGGCCGCCGACGTGCGCGCGCGGTTGATCGCGGTGGACTATGCCTCGCACTCGGCGCACGTGGAGGCGATCGAGTCGGAGTTGGCGGAGGTGTTGGCCGGGATCGAGCCGCGCGAGGCCGAGATTCCGCTGTATTCGACGGTTGAGGGCGAGCCGGTCGGTGCCGCGCTGATGGACGCGGGTTACTGGTATCGGAATCTGCGGCGGACGGTGCGGTTCGAGGAAGGTGTGCGGGCGGCGTTGGCGGATGGGCATCGGGTGTTCGTGGAGGTGAGTCCGCATCCGGTGTTGGTGGTGGGGATGCAGGAGACCTTCGACGCCGTCGGGGTCGAGGCGGTGGCGGTGGGCACGCTCAAGCGCGACGAGGGTGGCCTGGATCGGGTGTTGCAGTCGGCGGGGGAGGTGTTCTGCCACGGCGTGGACGTCGACTGGCGGTCGGTGTTCACCGACACCGGTGCCCGTGTCGTCGACCTGCCCACCTACCCGTTCGAGCACACCCGCTACTGGGTCGAACTCCCAGCCGAGGCGCCGACCCCGGCCGACCCCGCGGAAGCCGACTTCTGGCGGGACGTCACCGACGACGACGTCGACGCGGTCGCGGACCGGCTGGGCGTGGCCCCGGACGAACCGCTGAACGCGGTGCTGCCCGCCCTCGCCGCCTGGCGGGCGGCGAGGCGCGACGACGCCGTCGTGGACGGCTGGCGCTACCGCGTCACGTGGGTCCCGCTGCCCGGTCGGGCGATCGCCCGGTCCGCGCCGTCCCCGGCCTGGCTGGTGGTGCTGGGCGGGACCGGCGCGGCCGCGGGGGTCCTCGACCTGCTCGTCGCGCGGGGGCTGGACGTCCGCGGGCTCGTGCCGGTGGCGACCGGCGAGGAGCGGGACGTCGTCGCGCGCCGCGTCGCCGAGGCGGTCGCGGGCTCGGAGGTGACGGGTGTGCTGTCGCTGCTGGCCCTCGACGACTCGCGCCACCCCGGCCACCCGGAGCTGCCCGTGGCGGCCCCGGCCACCCTGACCCTGGTCCAGGCACTGGGCGACGCGGGCGTCACCGCGCCGCTGTGGTGCCTGACCCGCGGTGCGGTCGACGTCGGCGACGACCCGGTCGTGCCCGACCAGGCCGCGGTGTGGGGCGTGGCCAGGGTGGCCGCCCTGGAGCACCCCGACCGGTGGGGCGGGGTGGTCGACCTGCCGGCGGCCCTGGTCGACCCGGCCGTGGACCGGGTGCTGGGCGTGCTGGCCGGGGAACGCGACGAGGACCAGGTGGCGGTGCGGGGCGCGGACGCGTTCGGGCGCAGGCTCAGCCGTGCCCCCCGGACCCGGGCCGCGCGGCCGTGGACACCCGACGGCACCGTCCTGATCACCGGTGGCACCGGGTCCATCGGCTCCCGGATGGCCCGCTGGGCCGCCGCTTCCGGGGCGGGGCACGTGGTGCTGCTCAGCCGGCGCGGGCCGGGCGACCCGGGCGCGGCCGGGCTGGCGGCCGAGGTCCGGGACCTCGGCGCGCGGGTGACGGTGGTGGCGTGCGACGTCGCCGACCGCACCGCCCTGGGCGGGGTGCTCGCCGGGCTCCGCGCCGGGGGCGAGCGGGTGGGAGCGGTGCTGCACGCCGCGGGCGCGGTGGACTACCGCCCCCTGGCCGACACCTCCGTCGCGGACTTCGCCGACGCGCTGCGCACCAAGGTCGAGGGCGCGCGGAACCTGCACGACCTGCTGGAGGACGACACCGCGCCGCTGGTGCTGTTCTCGTCGATCGCGGGCACCTGGGGCAGCGGCGACCAGACCGCCTACTCGGCCGCGAACTCCTACCTGGACGCCCTCGCCGCGCACCGCCGCCGCGCCGGGTTGGCGGGCACGTCGATCGCCTGGGGTTCGTGGGGCGCGGGCGGGATGCTGGCCGCCGACGTCGCCGACCGGCTCGACCGCGGCGGCGTGCTCCCCATGGACCCGGACCTCGCGGTGCGGGCCATGGCCGCGGCCGTGGCCGACGGCGAGACCGCCCTGACCGTCGCGGCGGTGGACTGGGCGCGGTTCCACCCGGCGTTCGCCTACCACCGGCCCAGCCCGCTGCTGTCGGACCTGCCCGAGGTCCGCGCGCTGCCCGCCGACGACGAGCCCGTTGCCGGGCACGGCCCGTCGCTGGCGGAGACCCTGGCGCCGCTGCACCCCGACGAGCGGGCCAAGGCGCTGCTCGACCTGGTGCGCGGCCAGGTCGCCGCCGTGCTCGGGCACGCCTCGCCGCACGAGGTCGGCACCGACCGCGCCTTCCGCGAGATCGGGTTCGACTCGCTCACCGCGGTCGAGCTGCGCAACCGGCTCCGGGTGGTCACCGGCCTCCCGCTGCCCGCGGGGGTCGTCTTCGACTTCCCCACCCCGGCGAAGCTCGCCGCCCACCTCGGCGCCCTGCTGCTGCCCGGCGAGGACCCGGGGGACCCCGGCGACCGCGCCCTGCGCGAACTGCTCGCCGCGATCCCCGTGGCCCGGCTCCGCGCGGCCGGCCTCGTCCCGGCGCTGCGCGCCCTGGCCGAGGACACCGCTCCGGCGGACCCCGACGACGACCCGGCCATCGACGAGATGGACGTCGACGAGCTGATCCGGATGGCGTCCCGCGATGCCTGACCAGACCCCGCCGAGGAGGAACGGACCCGTGGCCACGTCCCCAGAGGACATCGTTCGGGCACTGCGCAGCTCGCTGAAGGAGAACGAGCGGCTCCGCACCCGGCTGCGCGAGCTGGAGGAACCCGAGCCGGTGGCGGTCGTCGGCATGGCGTGCCGCTTCCCCGGCGACGTCGACACCCCCGAGGAGCTGTGGCGCGTCGTGGCCGAGGGGCGCGACGTCATCTCCGACTTCCCCGCCGACCGCGGCTGGGACCTCGCCGCCCTCTACGACCCCGACCCGGACCGGTCGGGCACCACCTACGCCCGGGGAGGCGGGTTCCTGCGCTCGGCCGCCGACTTCGACGCCGCCTTCTTCGGCATCTCGCCGCGCGAGGCGCTGGCGATGGACCCGCAGCAGCGCCTGCTGCTGGAAACCGCCTGGGAGGCCGTCGAGCGCGCGGGCATCGACCCGAGGTCGCTGCGCGAGACGCGGACCGGCGTCTACGCGGGCTTCGTCAACCAGGACTACCTGGCCATGCACGAACCCCCCGAGGCCCTGGAAGGCCACCTGCTCACCGGCACCGTGGCCAGCGTCCTGTCGGGCCGGATCGCCTACGCCCTCGGCCTGGAGGGGCCCGCGATCAGCCTCGACACCGCGTGCTCGTCCTCACTGGTCGCCCTGCACCTGGCCGTGCGGGCGCTGCGCGCGGGCGAGTGCTCGGCGGCGCTGGTCGGCGCGGCCACCGTGATGTCCAAACCCGGCACGTTCCTGGAGTTCAGCCGCCAGCGCGGCCTGTCGGCCGACGGGCGGTGCAAGGCGTTCGGCGCCGGTGCGGACGGCACCGGGTGGGCCGAGGGCGCGGCCGTGCTGCTGGTCGAGCGCCTGTCCGACGCCCGCCGCCACGGCCACCCCGTCCTCGCGGTCGTCCGCGGCACCGCGGTCAACCAGGACGGCGCGTCCAACGGGCTCACCGCCCCCAACGGACCCGCCCAGCAGCGGGTCATCCGCGCCGCGCTCGCCGACGCCCGGCTGGACCCCGCCGACGTCGACGCGGTCGAGGCGCACGGCACCGGCACGCGGCTCGGCGACCCCATCGAGGCCGAGGCGCTGCTGGCCGCCTACGGCAAGGGCCGCGACCGGCCGCTGTGGCTGGGCTCGATCAAGTCCAACATCGGGCACACCCAGGCCGCTGCGGGCCTGGCCGGCGTGCTCAAGGTGATCCTGGCCATGCGCGCCGGCGTGCTGCCCAGGACGCTGCACGTCGAGGAGCCCACGCCGGCCGTGGACTGGTCGGCGGGCGCGGTCGAGCTGCTCGCCGAACCCCGCCCCTGGCCCGCGACCACCACCCCGCGCCGCGCCGGCGTCTCCGCCTTCGGCGCCAGCGGCACCAACGCGCACGTGATCCTCGAAGAGCCGCCGGCGGTCACCGGCGAACCGGCGCCCGAGAACCGCGCCGCACCGGCGGTGGTGGCGTGGCCGCTGTCGGCGCGCAACGGCGAGGCGCTGCGCGGGCAGGCGACCCGGCTGTTGGCCTCACCCGCCCGCACCGCACCCCTCGTGGACGTGGCGCACTCGCTGGCGACCGGTCGCACGGCCTTCGAGCACCGCGCCGTCGTGCTCGGGCACACCCGCGCCGAGGTCGAGGACGGGCTCACGGCGCTGGCCGCGGGCCGGTCGGCGGCCGGGCTCGTGCGCGGCGAGGTCACCGACGGCGACCTGGGTCTGTTGTTCACCGGTCAGGGTGGGCAGTGGGTGGGGATGGGCCGTGAGCTGCATGCGGCTTTTCCTGTCTTCGCCGAGGCGTTTGACGAGGTGTGCGCGGCGTTTGGTGATGGTTTGCGCGAGGTGGTGTTCGAGGGCGCCGAAGATCTGGACGACACCGGTTGGGCGCAGCCTGGGTTGTTCGCTGTTGAGGTGGCCCTGTTTCGGTTGTTGACCTCGTGGGGTGTGTCGCCTGCGGTGTTGGCGGGTCATTCGATCGGTGAGTTGGCGGCTGCACATGTGGCGGGTGTGTGGTCGTTGGGCGATGCGGTGCGGGTGGTGTCGGCGCGTGGTCGGTTGATGGCCGCGTTACCCGCCGGTGGGGCGATGGTGGCGGTGCAGGCCACCGAGGACGAGGTCACTGGTCGGGGTGTCGACATCGCGGCGGTCAACGGGCCCGATTCAGTCGTTTTGTCCGGGGATGAGCAGCGGGTGTTAGCCGTGGCGGCGGAGTTCGCCGCCATGGGACGGCGGACCAAGCGGCTGCGGGTCAGTCACGCTTTCCACTCGGTCCTGATGGAACCCATGCTCGACCAGTACCGGGCGGTGCTGGAACAGGTCTCTTACCGGCCGCCTCGTTTGCCGTTGATCTCGACGGTAACCGGTGCCCTGGCGACGGACGAGGTGTGCGACCCAAGGTATTGGGTCGGGCAGGTCCGCAGCACGGTGCGGTTTCACGACGCGGTCCAGGCCATGACGGGCGTGCGCACGTTCCTGGAGGTGGGGCCGGGTGGTGCGTTGGCGGGGTTGGTCGAGCACGGTGTTCCGGTTCTGCGCCGGGGTCGTGACGAGGTGGAGTCGGCCGTCACGGCACTGGCCCACCTGCACGTGCGCGGTGTCCCGGTCACCTGGACCGCGCTCCTGGACGGCACCGGCGCCCGCCGCGTCGACCTGCCGACTTACGCCTTCGAGCGCGAGCGCTACTGGCACGCCGCACCGGCCGCCCGGAGCGCCGTGCCCGGCGCCGACCGGCGTTACCGGGTCGAGTGGGTCCCGCTGGACGACCGGCTGGACGGCGACCTCGGCGGCGATTGGCTGGTGCTCGCCGCGGCGGGGGCCGACGAGGCGTGGGCCGTCGCCGCCCGGGACGCCCTGGCACGTCGGGGCGCCGCCGTCGAGGTGGTCGCGGTGGAGCAGGACCGGGTTGACCGGTCCGGCCTCGCGCGGCTCCTCGGCGGGCGCGCCCCCGACGGCGTGCTCAGCCTGCTGGGCCTGGCGGGCGGCGGGCACACCTCGGCCCTCGCCCTGGTCCAGGCCGTGGCCGACCGCGGCCTGGACACCCGGGTCTGGTGCGCGACGCACGGCGCCGGTCCCGACCCGGACGACCCGGACCAGGCCGCGGTGCTGGGACTGGGCCGGGCCGCCGCCGTCGAGCAGCCGCACCGGTGGGGCGGGGTGGTCGACGTGCCGCGCACCGCCTCCCCGGTGGTGGCCGACCTGGTGGCGGGCGTGCTGGCGGCGGGGGTGGAGGACGAGGTCGCGGTGCGCGAAGGCGGGGCCGCGGCACGCAGGCTGGTCCCGGTCCCCGGCGCCGGCCCCACCCGCTGGCGACCGGGCGGCACGGTCCTGGTCGTCGGCGGCACCGGGGCCCTCGGCGGCCTCGTCGCACCGTGGCTGGTCGCCAACGGCGCGGCGCGGGTGGTGCTGGCGGGCCGGCGCGCCCCGACCGACCCCGCCGGCCGCGAGCCGGCCGACGACCGCATCACGGTGGTGTCGTGCGACGTCACCGACCACGCGGCCGTGGCCGCGCTGATCGCGGACCTGACCGCCGGGCACGGTCGGGTCGACGCGGTCCTGCACCTGGCCGACGACCACGCGCCCACCCCGCTGCTCGGGCTCGACGCCGCCACCGTGGACGAGGAGACCGCCGCCAGGGTGACCGGGGCGCGCCACCTCGACGACCTGCTCGGCGCCGAGACCGAACTGGTGCTGTTCACCTCCCTGGTCGGCCTGTTCGGCTCGCCCGGCCACGGCCGCGTGGCCATGGCCGATGCCCACCTCGCCGCCCTCGCCGAACACCGCAGGCGCCGGGGCCTGCCCACCACGGCGCTGTCCTGGGGGCCGTGGTCGGGTGCGGGCGCGACCGGGCACGGCCGGGGCGTGCGCCCCCTGGCCGCCGGGACGGCGCCGGGGGCCCTGTCCTGGGCGGTCGGCGCGGAGGACGCGCTGGTGGTCGTCGCCGACATCGACTGGGAGGTCTTCGTCCCCGAGTACGCCGCGATCCGCCCGCGCCCGCTGCTGGCGGGCGTGCCGGACGCCCGGGTCCGCGACCGGCGGACCGGCGGCGAGCCGGGACTGCCCGGGGTGGACCGGGCCGACGCGGTCCGGGAGCTGGTGCGGACCGAGGTCGCCGCCGTGCTGGGGCTGCGCTCGCCCCACGCGGTCGAGGAGCACCGCGCGTTCAAGGACATCGGCTTCGACTCCCTCACCGCCGTGGAGCTGCGCAACCGGCTGCGCGCGGCCACCGGCCTCGACCTGCCCGTCACCCTCGTCTACGACCACCCGACGCCCGCGCTGCTCGCGGAGGCGCTGCACACCGGTGCGACCGGACCGGAGCGCGGTGCCGCGGGCACCGCGCCCGCCGACGAGCCCCTGGCGATCGTGGGCATGGCGTGCCGCTTCCCCGGCGGGGTGACCTCGCCCGAACAGCTGTGGCGGCTCGTCGCCGACGGCGTGGACGCGGTGACCGACTTCCCCGACGACCGGGGCTGGGACGTCGAGGCGCTGCACGACCCCGACCCCGACCGGCCCGGCAAGACCTACACCCGGTCCGGCGGCTTCCTCGCCGACCTGGCCGGGTTCGACGCCGGTTTCTTCGGGGTCAACCCGCGCGAGGCCCTGTCCATGGACCCGCAGCAGCGCCTGCTGCTGCACACCGCCTGGGAGGTGTTCGAGCGCGCCGGGATCGACCCGGCGACCCTGCGCGGCAGCCGCACGGGCGTGTTCGTCGGCACCAACGCCCAGGACTACCCGGGGCTGCTGCCCGGTGACCCCGAGGACTTCGACGGCTACCTGCTCACCGGCAACGCCGCGAGCGTGCTGTCCGGCCGGATCGCCTACACCTTCGGGTTGGGGGGACCGACCCTCACCGTGGACACCGCGTGCTCGTCCTCGCTGGTGGCCCTGCACCTCGCGGGGCAGGCGCTGCGGTCGGGGGAGTGCTCGATGGCCCTCGCGGGCGGTGTCGCGGCCATGGCGACGCCCGCGAACTTCATCGAGTACAGCAGGCAGCGCGCGTTGGCCGCGGACGGCCGGTGCAAGCCCTTCTCCGCAACCGCCGACGGCACCGGGTGGGCGGAGGGGGTCGGCCTGCTGCTGGTCGAGCGGCTGTCCGACGCCCGGCGCAACGGTCACCGCGTGCTCGCCGTCGTGCGGGGCAGCGCCGTCAACCAGGACGGGGCGTCCAACGGGCTGGCCGCGCCCAGCGGCGCCGCCCAGCGAAGGGTGATCCGCGAGGCGCTGGAGCACGCCGGGGTGGCGCCGGCCGAGGTGGACGTGGTCGAGGCGCACGGCACCGGCACGCGGCTCGGCGACCCCATCGAGGCACGAGCCCTCCAGGACGTCTACGGCCGCGACCGCGAACCCGGGCGACCGCTGTGGCTGGGCTCCCTCAAGTCGAACATCGGCCACTCGCTGGCCGCCGCGGGCGTCGGCGGCGTGATCAAGGCGGTCATGGCGCTGCGCGAGGGGGTGCTGCCCAAGACCCTGCACGTCACCGAGCCCACGCCCGAGGTCGACTGGTCCTCCGGTGCGGTGCGGCTGCTGACCGGCACCATCCCCTGGGAGCGACCGGTCGACGGGCGGCCGCGCCGCGCCGGCGTGTCGGCCTTCGGCGCGAGCGGCACCAACGCGCACGTGATCCTGGAGGAGGCACCGCCCACGCCGGACGGGGAGCGCGCCCCGGGAGGGGTGACCACTCCGGGCGGGGAGCGCGTCGCAGGCGGGGAGACCACTCTGGGCGGGGAGACCACTCTGGGTGGGGAGCGCGTCGCAGGCGGGGAGACCACCTCGGGCGGGGAGCGCGCCCCCAGTGGAGAGCGCGTCGCGGACGGGGAGCGCGCCGCGGCCACGGGCCTGCCCGGACCTGTGCCGTGGGTGCTGTCGGCCCGGTCGCCGCGCGCCGTGCGCGCCCAGGCCGCGCGCCTGCTCGACCACGTGCGCCGCGACCCGGCCGCCGACCCGCGTGACGTCGGCTGGTCGCTGGCCTCCACCCGCGCCGCGTTCGAGCACCGCGCCGCGGTGGTCGGCGCGGACCGGGACGCGCTGCTCGACGGACTGGCCGCGCTCGCCGCCGGCGTGCCCTCGCCCGCGGTGGTCACCGGTTCCGCCGCGGCGGACGACCGGGTCGTGTTCGTGTTCCCCGGCCAGGGCTCGCAGTGGGCGGGCATGGCCGTGCCGCTGCTGGACGCCGCACCGGTGTTCGCCGCGCGGATCGCCGAGTGCGCCGCCGCGCTCGACCCGCTCACCGGCTGGTCCCTGCTCGACGTCCTGCGCGGCGCGCCCGGCGCACCCGGGCTCGACCGGGTCGACGTGCTGCAACCGGTGCTGTTCGCGGTCATGGTGGCGCTGGCCGAGCTGTGGCGCTCGATCGGGGTGCGGCCCGCGGCCGTGGTCGGCCACTCGCAGGGGGAGATCGCCGCGGCCTGCGTCGCCGGCGTGCTGTCGCTGGACGACGCCGCGCGGGTCGTCGCCCTGCGCAGCCGGGCGCTGGTGGCGCTGGAGGGCCTCGGCGGGATGCTGTCGGTCGTCGAACCCGTCGAGCGCACCAGGGCGCGCGTCGAGCCGTTCGGGGACCGGATCGCGGTCGCCGCGGTGAACGGGCCCGGCTCCGTCTCGGTCTCCGGTGAACCCGCCGCGCTGGTCGAGCTGGCCAGGCAGCTGTCCGCCGACGGGGTCATGCGCTGGAACGTGCCCGGCGTGAGGTTCCCCGCGCACGCGCCCCAGGTCGAGCGGATCGAGGCCGAGCTGGCGGAGGTGCTGGCCCCGGTCACCCCGCGTCGCGGCGACGTGCCGGTGTACTCGACCGTCACCGGGGACCTCGTCGACCCGCTCAGCATGGACGCCGGGTACTGGTACCGCAACCTGCGCCGGACCGTGCTGTTCCAGGACGCCACCACCGCCCTGCTCAAGGCCGGGCACGGGGTGTTCGTCGAGGTCAGCCCGCACCCGGTGCTGGCGCTGGGCCTGCAGGAGACCTTCGCGGCGGTCGACGTCGACGCGCTGGCCGTCGGCACGCTGCGCCGCGACGACGGCGGCACCGGGCGGTTCCTGCTGTCGGCGACCGAGCTGCACGCGCACGGCGTGCCGGTCGACTGGTCCGCCGTGTTCGGGGCCGCCTCGGTGGTGGACCTGCCCACCTACGCCTTCGAGTGCGAGCGCTACTGGCCGCGCCCGGGCCGCCGCGCCCGCGGCGACCTGGGCGCGGCCGGGCTCGGCACGGCCGCGCACCCGCTGCTGGGCGCCGTGGTCGAGCTGGCCGAGGACGACGGCGTCGTCCTCACCGCCCGGCTGTCCACCGCCACCGCGCCCTGGTTGGTCGACCACGCGCTGCGCGGGGCGGTGCTGTTCCCCGGCACCGGGTTCCTGGAGCTGGCGGCGCGCGCGGGCGAGCAGGTGGGCGCGGCGCACGTGGCGGAGCTGACCCTGGCCGCGCCGCTGGTGCTGCCCGAGCGGGGCGCGGCCCAGGTCCAGGTGAGCGTCGGCCCACCCGACGGGCAGGGCAGGCGCGAACTGGCCGTGCACTCCCGCCCGGACCGCGGCGACGGGCCGTGGACCCGGCACGCCGGCGGCGTGCTGGCCCCCGATGACGGGGCCGACGCCGACGGGCTGGCCGAGTGGCCGCCGGCCGGGGCCGAGGAGGTCGACGTCACCGGCGCCTACGAGCGCTTCGCCGCCCGGGGCTACGACTACGGCCCGGCGTTCCAGGGCCTGCGCCGCGCCTGGTGGCGGGGTGACGAGGTCTTCGCCGAGGTCGCCCTGCCCGAACGGCTGCGGGACGAGGCCGCCGGGTACGGCCTGCACCCCGCCCTGCTCGACGCCGCCCTGCACGCGATGGTGCTGCGCGTCGTCGACGCCGCCGCCCCGCCGGTGCTGCCGTTCACCTGGGACGGCTTCTCCCTGCGCGCGGTCGGCGCCACCTCGCTGCGGGTCCGGTTCACCTCGACCGGCGAGGACACCGCGTCCCTGCTCGTCGCCGACGCCACCGGGGCACCGGTGGCGCTCGCGGCCTCGCTGCGGTGGCGCCCGGTGGCACCGGACGCCGCGGCGCCCGCCGGGACCGGCTCGTCCGACTCCCTGTTCGAGGTGCGGTGGGTCGAGGTGCCCCGACCGCGGGCCGTCGCGGGGGAGTGGGTCCACCTGGGCCCGGGGCAGCCCTTCGCCGACCTGACCGGGCTGCGCGCCGCGATCGACGCGGGCCTGCCCGTGCCGGAGACCGTGGTCGCGCCCCTGACCGCCCCGGCCGCGGCCGACCCCGCCGCCGCCACGCACGCCGCCGCCGCCCGCGCGCTGGACCTGGTGCGGGAGTGGCTGGCCGACGAGCGCCTGGAGCGGTCCCGGCTCGTCGTCGCGACCCGCGACGCGGCCCTGCCCGGCGACGACCCGACCACCCTGCCGACCGCCTCGGCCTCGTCCCTGGTCAAGTCCGCGCAGACGGAGAACCCCGGCCGGTTCGTCCTGGTCGACCTGGACCGGGCGGCGCGCGAAGAGGACGAGGTGGGCGCGGTGCGCTCGGCGGTCCTCACCGGCGAGCCGCAGGTGGCGGTGCGCGACGGCAGGTTGCTGGTACCGCGCCTGACCCGCGCCACCGCGACCGGCGGCGCACCGCCCGCGCTCGACCCCGACGGGACCGTCCTGGTCACCGGCGGCACCGGCTCGCTGGGCGCCCTGCTCGCCCGGCACCTGGTGACCGGGCACGGCGTCCGGCACCTGCTGCTCACCAGCAGGCGCGGCGCCGACGCCCCCGGTGCCGCCGACCTCGTGGCCGAGCTGTCCGCCCTCGGCGCGACGGTCACCGTCTTCGCCGGCGACGTGGCCGTGCGCGAGGACGCCGCCGCGGCCCTGGCGGCCGTGCCCGCCGACCGGCCGCTGACCGCGGTGCTGCACCTGGCGGGCGTCTCCGACGACGGCGTGGTCGGCGCGCTGACCCCGGAGCGGATCTCCGCCGTGCTGCGGCCGAAGGTCGACGCCGCGTGGCACCTGCACGACCTGACCCGCGACCTCGACCTGCGGGCGTTCGTCCTGTTCTCCTCCGCCGCGGCGGTGCTCGGCGGCGCCGGGCAGGCCAACTACGCGGTCGCCAACGGCTTCCTCGACGCGCTGGCCCGGCACCGGCGGCGGATCGGCCTGCCGGGGCAGGCGCTGTCGTGGGGCCTGTGGGGGACGTCGAGCGGCATGACCGCGCACCTGACCGACGCCGACTACCGGCGCATGGCCCGCGCCGGCATGGCCGCGCTGACCGCGGCACAAGGGCTCGACCTGTTCGACCTGGCCCTCACCACCGACCACGAGTGGCTGCTCCCGATGCGGTTGGACCCGGTGGCGCTGCGCGCCCAGGGCGACGCGCTGCCCGCCCTGCTGCGCGGCCTGGTGCGGGTCGCACCGCGCCGCGCCGCGGCCGACGGCGCGGTCGACGGCGGCGCTGCCCTGGTCGAGCGGCTGGCCGGCCTGGGCGAGCCGGAGCAGGACCTCGCGCTGCTGGAACTGGTGCTCGCCCACGTGGCCACCGTGCTCGGCCACGCCGACCCGGCGGCGCTCGACCCGGGGCACGCGTTCACCGAACTGGGCTTCGACTCCCTGACCGCGGTGGAGCTGCGCAACCGGCTCAACCGCGCCACCGGGCGCAGGCTGGCGGCCACGCTGGTGTTCGACCACCCGACCCCGGTGGCCCTCGCCGGCCACCTGCGGCGGGAGCTCATCGGCACCGCGCCCACCCCGGACGAGGTCGTCTCCGCCGAGATCGACCGGTTGGGCCGGGCCCTGGCCCCGCTGGTGGCCGACCCCGGCGTGCGGGACCGCGCCGCGGACAGGTTGCACGCACTGCTCGCGCGGTGGGCCGAGCCCACCGGCGGCGAGGCGGACGAGGTGGACATCGAGTCGTCGTCGGTCGAGCAGCTCCTCGACTTCGTCGACCGGGAATTCGGAATCAACTTCAGCTGATCGGCCGAACCGCAGACGGATCGAGTGGGGTGCTCAGCGCAATGGCGAACGACGAGAAGCTCGTCTCCTACTTCAAGAAGGTCACCGCCGACCTGTACCAGACCCGACACCGGTTGCGGGAACTGGAGCGGCGGAGGGGCGAGCCGATCGCGATCATCGGGATGGCCTGCCGCTTCCCCGGCGGGGTGACCTCGCCCGAGGGGTTGTGGCGGCTTGTCGCCGACGGCACGGACGCCATCGGCCCGTTCCCGGACACGCGCGGGTGGGACGTCGACGCCCTGTACGACCCGGACCCCGAGCAGGTGGGCAAGACCTACGTCCGCGACGGCGGGTTCCTCTACGGCGCCGACCGGTTCGACCCCGCGTTCTTCGAGGTGAGCCCCCGCGAGGCGCTGGCCATCGACGCGCAGCAGCGCCAACTGCTGGAGGTCGCCTGGGAGGTCTTCGAACGGGCGGGCATCGCGCCGCACACCGTCAAGGACAAGCCGGTGGGCGTGTACGCGGGCGTGATGTACGGCGACTACGGCCACCGGGTCCGGCAGGTCCCCGACGGCATCGAGGGCTACCTGCTGGCGGGCAGCGCGGGGAGCATCGCCTCCGGCCGCGTCGCCTACTCGCTGGGGCTGACCGGCCCGGCGGTGACCGTGGACACGGCGTGCTCGTCGTCGCTGGTCTCGCTGCACCTGGCCGCGCAGGGCCTGCGCTCGGGCGACTGCGAACTGGCGCTGGCGGGCGGCGTGACCGTCATGTCCGACCCGACCGCCTACGTGGAGTTCAGCAGGCAGCGGGCCCTGTCCCCCGACGGGCGGTGCCGCTCCTTCTCGGCCGACGCCGACGGCGCCGGGTGGGGCGAGGGCGTGGGTTTGCTGCTGCTGGAGCGGTTGTCGGACGCGCGGCGCAACGGTCACCGGGTGTTGGCGGTGGTGCGGGGTTCGGCGGTGAACCAGGACGGTGCGTCGAACGGGTTGACCGCGCCGAACGGGCCGTCGCAGCAGCGGGTGATCCGGCAGGCGTTGGCGAACGCCGGTTTGTCGCCGTCCGATGTGGACGTCGTGGAGGCGCACGGGACCGGTACTCGGTTGGGTGATCCGATTGAGGCGCAGGCGTTGTTGGCGACCTACGGGCAGGAGCGGGACCGGCCATTGTGGTTGGGGTCGCTGAAGTCGAACATCGGTCATGCGCAGGCCGCCGCGGGTGTGGCGGGTGTGATCAAGATGGTCATGGCGTTGCGTGAGGGGTTGTTGCCCAAGACGTTGCACGCCGAGGAGCGCACGCCGGAGGTCGATTGGTCCGCGGGTGCGGTGGAGCTGTTGACCGAGGCGCGGCCGTGGCCGGAGAAGGAAGGGGCGCGGCGGGCAGGGGTGTCGTCGTTCGGGATCAGCGGCACCAACGCCCACGTCATCCTCGAACAGGCCGACGAGCTGGTGGCGGAGGAATCCCCGGAGGAGCCGGTCACGCCCGTCGACCTGCCCGTGGTGCCGTGGGTGCTGTCGGCCAAGTCGGAGAACGCCCTGTGCGCCCAGGCGGAGCGGCTGCTGACCCGGCTGGACGACCCCTCGGCCGGTGACCCGCTGGACATCGCCTTCTCGCTGACCACCACCCGGACCGCTTTCGAGCACCGGGCCGTGGTGGTGGGGAACGGGCCGGTGTTGCGGGCGGGTCTGGCGGCGTTGGCGTCGGGGGGTTCGGCTCCGGGGCTGGTGTCGGGTTCGGTGGTGCCCGGTGGGCTCGGTGTGCTGTTTTCGGGCCAGGGTGGGCAGTGGGTGGGGATGGGCCGTGAGCTGCATGCGGCTTTCCCTGTCTTCGCCGAGGCGTTCGACGAGGTCTGTGCCGCGTTCGGCGACGGCTTGCGCGAGGTGGTGTTCGACGGTGCGGAAGATCTGGATGACACTGGTTGGGCGCAGCCGGGGTTGTTCGCTGTTGAGGTGGCCCTGTTTCGGCTGCTGACCTCGTGGGGTGTGTCGCCTGGGGTGTTGGCGGGGCATTCGATTGGTGAGTTGGCGGCTGCGCATGTGGCGGGTGTCTGGTCGTTGGGCGATGCGGTGCGGGTGGTTGCCGCTCGTGGTCGGTTGATGGCGGCGTTGCCCGCTGGTGGGGCGATGGTGGCGGTGCAGGCCACGGAGGAGGAAGTCACTGGTCGGGGTGTCGACATTGCGGCGGTCAACGGGCCGGACTCGGTGGTTTTGTCGGGTGATGAGCAGCAAGTTCTGGCGGTGGCGGCGGAGTTTGCCGCCCTGGGGCGGCGCACCAAGCGGCTGCGGGTCAGTCACGCTTTCCACTCCGTCTTGATCGAGCCGATGCTCGACGAGTACCGGGCGGTGCTGGAAGAGGTTTCCTACCAGGTTCCGAATCTGCCGTTGATCTCGACGGTGACCGGTGCGGTGGTGTCGGACGAGGTGTGCGACCCGGCGTATTGGGTCGGGCAGGTCCGCAGCACGGTGCGGTTCCACGACGCGGTCCAGGCTATGACGGCCGTGGGCACGTTCCTGGAAGTCGGTCCGGATGCGGTGCTGTCGGGGTTGGTCGACGGGTGTGTGTCCACCCAGCGCCGCGACCGCGAGCAGGTCCACTCGCTGGTCAGCGCGCTGGGCGCCCTGCACAGCCGGGGCGTGGCGGTGGACTGGCCAGCCTTCTTCGCCGGCACGGGTGCGCGCGTGGTCGACCTGCCCACCTACCCGTTCGAGCACCAGCGGTACTGGCTCGACGCGGGCAGCGGCGCCGGTGACATCGGAGCCGCGGGGCTCGGCGCGGCCGGGCACCCGCTGCTGGGCGCGACCGTGCGACTGGCCGATGGTGACGGCGTGGTGCTCACCGGCAGGCTCTCCCGGCGCACCCACTCCTGGCTCACCGATCACGTGATCATGGGCGCCACCCTGCTGCCGGGCACCGCGCTGCTGGAACTGGCGGTGCACGCGGGCGACCAGGTGGGTGCGAGCCGCGTCGAGGAGCTGACGCTCCACGCGCCGCTGCTGCTGCCCGAGCGGGAGGCCGTCCACGTCCAGGTCGTCGTGGGACCACCGGACGGCGACGAACGCCGCGAGGTGGGCGTCCACTCGCGCCCGGAGTCCGACGAGGACGGCTGGACCCGGCACGCGGCCGGTGTGCTCGTCCCCGACCGCACCGCGCCCGCCCCGCCGCCGGACCAGTGGCCCCCCGCCGGGGCGGCGGTCCTGGACGCCGAAGGGCTCTACGCCCGGCTGGCGGGGACCGGCCACGGCTACGGACCCGCCTTCCGGGGCCTGCGGGCGGCGTGGCGGGCGGGGGACACCGCGTTCGCCGAGGTGGAGCTGCCCGAGGACCTGCGCGCCGACGCCTCCTCGTTCGGCCTGCACCCGGCCCTGCTGGACGCCGCCCTGCACGCCATCGGGCTGAGCGGGCTGCTGCCCTCCGACGAGGGCCGGTTGCCGTTCACCTGGACCGGCGTGTCGCTGCACGCCGCGGGCGCGGGAGCCCTGCGGGTCGCGCTGACCCGCCTGGGCCCCGACACCGTGTCGATGGCGGTCGCGGACGCGTCCGGCGCACCGGTCGCGACGATCGGGTCCCTGGTGCTGCGGCCGGTGACCGCCGACCGGCTCCGCGAGCGCGGACCCGACGCGCTGTGGCACCTGGACTGGGTCGACCGGCCCTTCCCGGCGCGGTCCGGGGGCGGCACCTGGGCGGTGCTCGGGGACCGGGTCCTCGCCGGCGCCCTGCGCGGTGCGGGGCACCGGGTGGACGTCCGCGCCGATCTCGCCGAGCTGCTGCGCGCGGTGGACGAGGGCGCCACCACGCCCGACACCGTCGTGGTCGCCTGCCCGGCGGCGGGCGACGGCCCCGTGCCCGACGCGGTGCGCGACGTCACCACCGCCGCCCTGGCCCTCGTGCGGGCCTGGTCGGCCGAGCCGCGCCTCGACGGGGCCCGCCTGGTGCTGGTGACGGCCGGCGCGGTCGCCACCCGGCCCGGCGAGGACGTCACCGACCTCGCCCAGGCCGCCGCGTGGGGCCTGGTCCGCTCCGCGCAGACCGAGCAGCCCGGCCGGTTCGTCCTGGTGGACGCCGGGACCGGTGGCCCCGACGCGCTCGCCGCCGTGCTCCCCGCGGTGGTGGCCGGCGACGAACCGCAGGTGGCCCTGCGCGCCGGAGGGGCCGTCGTGCCCCGCCTGGCCCGCCCCGACGCACCCGCGGGTGCCACGCCGTTCGGCCCGGGTTCGACCGTGCTGGTCACCGGCGGCACGGGCGTGCTCGGTGGTCTGGTCGCACGGCACCTGGCGACCGCGCACGGCGTGCGCGACCTGGTCCTGGCGAGCCGCCGCGGCCCCGACGCGCCGGGCGTGGCGGAGCTGGTCGCCGAGCTGACCGACCTGGGTGCCCGCGTCCGCGTCGTCGCCTGCGACCTCGCCGACCGGGAGGCCGCCGCGGCGCTGGTCGACGCGGCCGACCCGACCGCGGTCGTGCACGCGGCGGGGCTCGTCGACGACGGCGTGCTGGCCTCGCTGACCCCGGAGCGGGTGGCGGGCGTGCTGCGGCCCAAGGTCGACGCCGCCTGGCACCTGCACGAGCTGACCGAGGACCGGGACCTGTCGGCGTTCGTGCTGTTCTCCTCGGCCGCGTCGGTCTTCGGCGGCGCGGGCCAGGCGCCCTACGCCGCCGCCAACGCCTTCCTCGACGCCCTGGCCGTCCACCGCGCCGCCAGGGGCCTGCCGGCCACCGCGCTCGCGTGGGGCTTCTGGGCCGAGCTGAGCGCCATGACCGAGAACCTGTCCGCGACCGACCGGGCCCGCGCGGCGCGCGGCGGCGTCGTGCCGATGCCCACCGGTCAGGGCCTCGCCCTGTTCGACGCCGCGGTGGCCACGCCACGACCCGCGCTGGTCCCGGTGCGGCTCGACCTGGCCGCGGTCCGCCGCGGCGGCGACGTGCCGGTCGTCCTGCGCGGCCTGGTCCGCGCGCCCGCCCGACGGGTCGTCGACGCGGGTGGGCACGGCACCGACGCGCTGCGGCGCAGGCTGGCCGGACTGGTCGGGACCGAGCGTGAACCCGCCGTGCTCGACGTGGTCCGCGTCGAGGTCGCGGCCGTGCTCGGGCACGCCTCGCCCGACGCGGTCGTGCCGGACAAGGCGTTCCAGGAGATGGGCTTCGACTCGCTGACCGCGGTCGAGCTGCGCAACCGGCTCGACGCGGCCACCGGCCTGCGGCTGCCGGCCACCCTGGTCTTCGACCACCCGAGCCCCGCGGCCGTCGCCCGCCTGGTGCTGGGCGAACTCGGGGAGGGCGGTGCCGTCCCGGCGGCTCCCGTCGGGCCCGCGCTCCCCGCGGCGGTCGTGGCGGGCGACCCGGTGGTCATCGTCGGCATGGCCTGCCGGTTCCCCGGCGGGGTGACCTCGCCCGAGGACCTGTGGCGGGTGGTGGCGACCGGCACGGACGTCGTCGGCCCCTTCCCGACCGACCGCGGCTGGGACCTGGACGACCTCTACGACCCCGATCCCGGCCGCATCGGCCGGACCTACGCCCGCGAAGGCGGTTTCCTCACCGCGCCCGACGAGTTCGACGCGGCGTTCTTCGGCATCTCGCCCAAGGAGGCACTGGGCCTGGACCCCCAGCAGCGGATGCTGCTGGAGATCTCCTGGGAGGTGTTCGAACGCGCCGGGATCGACCCGGCGGGCCTGCGCGGCAGCCGCACCGGGGTGTTCGTCGGCGCGGGCGGCCAGGACTACGCCAACCTGCTGCCCGGCTCACCCGAGGACTACCAGGGGTACCTGCTGACCAGCGGCTCGGCCAGCGTCATCTCCGGTCGGATCTCCTACACGTTCGGCTTCGAGGGACCCGCCGTCTCGGTGGACACCGCGTGCTCCGCCTCGCTCGTGGCCCTGCACCTGGCCGGGCAGGCCCTGAGGTCGGGGGAGTGCGACCTGGCCGTGGTGGGCGGTGTGGCACTGATGGCCACGCCCACCCTGTTCGTCGAGTTCAGCCGTCAGCGCGGGTTGGCGCCGGACGGCCGGTGCAAGGCGTTCTCGGCGTCCGCGGACGGGACCGGGTGGTCCGAAGGTGCCGGCGCACTGCTGGTGGAGCGGTTGTCGGACGCGCGGCGGAATGGTCATCGGGTGTTGGCGGTGGTGCGGGGTTCGGCGGTGAACCAGGACGGTGCGTCGAACGGGTTGACGGCGCCGAATGGTCCGTCGCAGCAGCGGGTGATCCGGCAGGCGTTGGCCAACGCCGGTTTATCGCCATCCGATGTGGATGCGGTGGAGGCGCATGGGACCGGTACTCGGTTGGGTGATCCGATCGAGGCGCAGGCGTTGTTGGCGACCTATGGGCAGGGTCGTGGTGAGCCGTTGTGGTTGGGGTCGTTGAAGTCGAACATCGGTCACGCGCAGGCGGCCGCGGGCGTGGCCGGTGTGATCAAGAGCGTCATGGCGCTGCGGGAAGGGCTGTTGCCCAAGACTCTGCACGTGGATGAGCCCACGCCGGAGGTCGACTGGGAATCCGGCGCGGTGGAGGTGTTGACCGAGGCGAGGGCTTTTCCCGAGACGGGTCGTCCGCGGCGGGTGGGTGTGTCGTCGTTCGGTGTGAGTGGGACGAATTCGCACGTGATCCTCGAACAGGCCCCGGACCAGCCTGCCGCGGAACCGGGGGAGGACTTGGCGCCGCCCGCCTCGGTGCCGTGGGTGTTGTCGGCCAAGACGCCGGCGGCGTTGCGGGCCCAGGCGCGTCGTCTCCTGTCCGGTGTGGACGGAGTGCGCCCGGTTGACGTTGGTTTCTCGTTGCTGTCGCGTTCGGTGTTCGAGCACCGGGCCGTCGTGGTGGGGGACGGGTCTGCGCTGCGGGCGGGTGTGGGTGCGCTGGCGTCGGGTGATTCGGCTCCGGGTTTGGTGTCGGGGTCGGGTGGTGTGGGTTCGCGTGTGGTGTTCGTGTTCCCCGGGCAGGGGGCGCAGTGGGCGGCTATGGCGGTGGGCCTGTTGGAGTCGTCGGGGGTGTTTGCTCGACGGTTGGGTGAGTGCGCGGCGGTGTTGGACCCGTTGACCGGTTGGTCGTTGTTGGAGGCGGTGCGGTCGGGGACTGGCTTTGATCGGGTTGATGTGGTGCAGCCGGTGTTGTTCGCGGTGATGGTGTCGTTGGCGGAGCTGTGGCGCTGGCTGGGTGTGGTGCCGGCGGCTGTGGTGGGTCATTCGCAGGGTGAGATCGCGGCGGCGTGTGTGGCGGGTGCGTTGTCGTTGGAGGATGCGGCGCGGGTGGTCGCTTTGCGCAGTCGCGCTATCCGGGCGTTGAGCGGGGCCGGGGGGATGGTGTCGGTGCCGTTGCCCGAGGAGCGGGTATTGCCGTTGTTGGGTGCGGGTGTGTCGGTGGCGGCGGTCAATGGCCCGTCTTCGACGGTGGTTTCCGGTGATGTGGCGGAGTTGGACGTGTTGGTGGCCCGCTGTGAGGCCGAGGGTGTTCGGGCTCGCCGGGTGCCGGTGGACTACGCGTCGCATTCGGCCCATGTGGAGGCGATCGAGTCCGAGCTGGCGGAGGTGTTGGCCGGGATCGAGCCGCGTGAGGCCGGGGTTCCGCTGTATTCGACCCTGGAAGGTCAGCGGATCGACACCACGGTGATGGACGCGGGCTATTGGTATCGGAATCTGCGGCGGACGGTGCGGTTCGAGCAGGGCATACGCGCCGCGTTGGCGGATGGGCATCGGGTGTTCGTGGAGGTCAGTCCGCATCCTGTGCTGGCGGTCGGGATGCAGGAGACCTTCGACGCGGTCGGGGTCGAGGCGGTGGCGGTGGGCACGCTCAAGCGCGACGAGGGTGGCCTGGACCGGGTGTTGCAGTCGGCGGGCGAGCTGTTCTGCCACGGTGTGGACGTCGACTGGCGGACGGTGTTCACCGATACCGGCGCCCGCACCGTCGACCTGCCCACCTACGCCTTCCAACGGCAGAGCTACTGGCTCATGCCCCGTGACCGCTCCGCGGCGGGTGACCCGGTGGGGCTCGGCGTCGCCGAAGCCGACCACCCGCTGCTGGGCGCCGCGGTGGAGCTGGCGGACGGTGAGCGGACCGTGCTCACCGGCAGGCTGTCGCTGCGAACCCACCCCTGGCTGGCCGACCACGCCGTGCTCGACACCGTGCTGCTCCCCGGCACCGGGTTCCTCGAACTGGCCACCCGGGCCGCACGCCAGGTGGGCTGCGACCGGGTGGAGGAGCTGACCCTGCACGCCCCGCTCGTCCTGCCCGACCGGGGCGCCGTCCATGTGCAGGTCGTGGTCGGCCCGCCCGACGGTGCGGCCCGCAGGGACCTGGCCGTGTACTCCAGGCCCGGGGACGGTGGCGAGTGGACCCAGCACGTGGCGGGTGCGCTCGGCACGACGCCCGCGGACGAGGTCGGCGAGGACCTGTCCGCGTGGCCGCCGGTCGACGCCGAGGAGTTCGACCTCACGGGCGTGTACGACCGGTTCCTGGACCAGGGCTACGGCTACGGCGCCGCGTTCCAGGGCCTGCGCCGGGTGTGGCGGCGCGGCGACGAGGTGTTCGCCGAGGTCGCCCTGCCGGCCGGGCACGAGGCCGAGGCGGCCCGGTTCGGCCTGCACCCCGCCCTGCTGGACTCGGCCCTGCACGCCTCGATCATCGGCCTGCACGGCGACTCGACCCGGGCGGTGCTGCCGTTCTCGTGGACGGGGTTCCAGCTGCGCGCCACGGGTGCGGCGGCGCTGCGCGTCCGGTTCCGCCGGCTGGGCGAGGGGTCCGCGGCGCTCACCGTCGCGGACGCCGCCGGCCGCCCGGTGGCCTCGGCCGACGCGCTCGTCGCCCGGCCGGTCACCCCCGACCAACTGGCCGCGGCGCGCTCCGCCCTGACCCACCGCGCGAACGCCCTGGACGCCTGGTGCTACCGCGTCCGGTGGACCGGTGTCGGCGACGCGCCGGACGCGAGCCTGACCGGCACGTGGCTGCTGGTCGTCGGCGAGGACCACGTCGACGACGAGTGGGTGTCGGCGTCCCGGGCCGCCGTGACGGCGCGGGGTGCCGAGGTGCGCGACGTCGTCGTGCCCGCCGACGCGGACCGCGGGTCGCTGGCCCGGCGGCTCGCGGACGTGGTCGCGGACCGCGGCGCGGTGACGGGCGTGCTGTCCTGGCTGGCCCTGGACGAACGCCCCCTGCCGGACCACCGGGGCGTGCCGGGTGGCCTGGCCCGGTCGGTCGCGCTCGTCCAGGCGCTCGACGACGCGGGCATCGCGGCCCGCCTGTGGCAGGCCACGCGGGACGCGGTGCTCGCCGCCGCCGGCGACCTGCTGACCGCCCCGCTCCAGGCGACGGCCTGGGGCCTCGGCCGGGTCGTCGCCCTGGAGCACCCCCAGCGGTGGGGCGGCCTGGTCGACGTGCCACCCGCGGTCACCGACCGGGCCGCGGCCCGGCTGGGCGAGGTGCTGGCGGCGGACCGGGACGAGGACCAGGTGGCCGTCCGCGACTCCGGGGTGTTCGTCCGCAGGCTCGCCCGCGTCCCGGCCGCCGAGCACGCCCCCGACGGCGGGTGGGCGCCCTCCGGCACCGTGCTGGTCACCGGCACCGGCGGCCTGGCCAAGCACGTCGCCCGCTGGCTGGCCCGCAACGGCGCCGAGCACCTGGTGCTCGCCAGCCGCAGCGGTCCCGCCGCGGCGGGGGTGGCCGAACTGGTGGACGAGCTGGCCGCGCTCGGCACGCGGGTCACCGTCGCCGCGTGCGACGCGGCCGACCGCGACGCGCTGGCCGCGCTGCTCGACGGGCTGCCCGCGGGCGAGCGGTTGTCCGCGGTGGTGCACACGGCGGGCGTGTCGCACGACGGCGTGCTCGACTCCGTGTCGCCGGACGACCTGGAGGTCGTGCTGCGGCCCAAGGTCACCGCGGCGCTGAACCTGCACGAGCTGACCGCGGACCGCGACCTGGACGCGTTCGTCCTGTTCTCCTCGGTCTCCGGCGGGCTGGGCTCCGCGGGCCAGGGCGCGTACGCGGCGGGCAACACCTTCCTGGACTCCCTGGCCCAGCGCCGCCGGGTGGAGGGGCTGGTCGGCACCTCCGTCGGCTGGGGCCTGTGGGCGGGCGAGGGCATGGCCGCGCTCAACGAGAACGAGGAGCGCATCCGGCGCCGCGGCTTCCGGCCGATGGACCCGGACGTCGCCGCGTCCGCCCTGCGCTGGAGCACCAAGGCCGACGAGCCCTTCGTCACGGTGGTGGACGTGGACTGGCGGCGGTTCGTCGCCGCCGTGCACGGCGGCACGCCGAAACCGCTGCTGCGCGACCTGCCCGAGGTGCGCGCCCTGGCCGCCGGGCCCGCGCGGTCGGCGGACCGGCCCGCCGGGGCGGACGAGGACCCGCGCGGGCGCCTGCTGGCCCTGTCCGCGGCCGAGCGGGACCGCGAGCTGCTGCGGCTGGTCCGGGGCGAGGTCGCCACCGTGCTCGGGCACGCGTCGGGCGCCGACGTCGAACCGGGCACGGCGTTCCGGGAGATCGGGTTCGACTCGCTGGCGGCCGTGCAGCTGCGCAACCGCCTCACCGGCGCGACGGGGCTGAAGCTGCCCGCGACGCTGGTGTTCGACCACCCGACGCCCACCGCGCTGGCGCGCCACCTCGCCGGGCGGCTCACGCCCGAGCCCGAGCCGGTCACCGTGGACTCGGTGCTGGCCGAGCTGGACCGGCTCGACGCGGCCCTGGCCGCGATCCCGCCGGACGAGCCGGGGCGGTCCGCGCTGGTCTCGCGGGCGCGCGACGTCCTCGCCCGCGTCGGCGCGGCGCCCGCGACCGCCCGCGCGGCCGCGCAGCGCCTCGGTTCGGCGTCGGACGACGAGATCTTCGACTTCATCAACAAGGAACTGGGCAAGTCCGAGTGACGGCACGGACCCCGACGGTTGCGGAGAGAGCGGTCTGCTGATGGAGAGCGAAGAGAAGCTCCGGGAGTACCTGCGGTGGGTCACCGCCGACCTCGTCCAGACCCGTGAGCGCGTGCGGGAGCTGGAGGGGCGGGTGGCCGAGCCGATCGCGATCTGCGGCGCGGCGTGCCGGTTCCCCGGCGGGGTGACCTCGCCCGAGGACCTGTGGCGGCTGGTGGCCGCCGGTGGCGACGCGGTGACCCGGTTCGCCGACGACCGGGGCTGGGACGTCGACGCCCTGTACGACCCCGAGGGCTCGCGGCCGGGCACGGTCTACTCCGACCAGGCGGCGATGCTGACCGGGCTGGCCGAGTTCGACGCGGGCTTCTTCGGCATCTCCCCGCGCGAGGCGCTGGCGATGGACCCGCAGCAGCGGCTGCTGCTGGAGGTCTCCTGGGAGGCGTTCGAGCGGGCGGGCATCGACCCCGGGTCGCTGCGGGGCAGCCGGACCGGCGTGTTCGTCGGCGCCAACACCTGGGACTACGCCCCGCCGCTGGCCCACGCGCCCGAGGAGGTCGCCGGGTACCTGATGACCGGCACCACGCCCAGCGTGATGTCGGGCAGGCTCGCCTACACCTTCGGCCTGGAGGGCCCGGCGCTGACCGTCGACACCGCGTGCTCCTCCTCGCTGGTCGCGCTGCACCTGGCGGTGCGGGCGCTGCGGGCGGGCGAGTGCACGATGGCGCTGGTCGGCGGTGTCGCGGTGATGGCGGCGCCCGGCGTGCTGCTGGAGTTCAGCCGTCAGCGGGGGTCCGCGCCCGACGGGCGGTCGAAGTCCTTCGCCGACGCCGCCGACGGCGTGGGCTGGGGCGAGGGCGCCGGGATGCTGCTGGTGGAGCGGTTGTCGGACGCCCGGCGGAATGGTCACCGGGTGTTGGCGGTGGTGCGGGGTTCGGCGGTGAACCAGGACGGTGCGTCGAACGGGTTGACCGCGCCGAACGGGCCCTCGCAGCAGCGGGTGATCCGGCAGGCGTTGGCCGATGCGGGTCTTTCCACATCCGATGTGGACGTCGTGGAGGCGCACGGGACCGGTACCCGGTTGGGTGATCCGATCGAGGCTCAGGCGCTGCTGGCGACCTACGGGCAGGGGCGGGACCGGCCGTTGTGGCTGGGGTCGCTGAAGTCGAACATCGGCCACACCCAGGCCGCCGCCGGCGTGGCCGGGATCATCAAGGTCATCATGGCGCTGCGGCACGCCGAACTGCCGGTGACCCTGCACGTCGACGCGCCGACGTCCCAGGTGGACTGGTCCGCGGGCGCCGTCGAGCTGCTGACCGAGGCGCGGCCGTGGCCCGCGGGCGACCGCGTGCGCCGGGCGGGGGTGTCGTCGTTCGGCATCAGCGGCACCAACGCCCACGTCGTCATCGAGGACGCGCCCGAACCGGAACCGGAGCCGGGGGCCGCGGTGGTGGTTCGCCCCGGGCCGGTGCCGTGGGTGCTGTCCGGCGCCTCGGAGGCCGGTCTGCGCGCCCAGGCGGCGAAACTGGCGGCGTCCCTGGGCG
Organism: Saccharothrix syringae; assembly: GCF_009498035.1. NCBI lineage: Bacteria > Bacillati > Actinomycetota > Actinomycetes > Pseudonocardiales > Pseudonocardiaceae > Saccharothrix > Saccharothrix syringae. The sequence continues at coordinate 5,654,918 of NZ_CP034550.1, read as the reverse complement.
CCGACGTCCCGCCGCCGGACGTCGGCTGGTCGCTGGCGACCACCCGGGCGGCGCTCGACCACCGCGCCGTCGTGCTCGGCACCGACCTCGACGACCTCGTCCGCGGCCTGCGCGCGGTCGCGTCGGGCACGGCCGCGCCCGGCGTCGTCACCGGCTCCACCGCGCCCGGTGGGCTCGCCGTGCTGTTCACCGGCCAGGGCGCCCAGCGCGCGGGCATGGGTACCGGGCTCGCCGCGGCGTTCCCCGTCTTCGCCGCCGCGCTGGACGAGGTGTGCGCGGCGTTCGACCCGCTGCTGCCCGGCTCGCTGCGCGAGGTGATGGCCGGTGACCCCGCTGGCGCCCTCGACCGGACCGGGTGGACCCAGCCCGCCCTGTTCGCGTTCGAGGTGGCCCTGCACCGCCTGCTGGAGTCCTTCGGCGTCACCCCCGACTTCCTCGTCGGCCACTCCATCGGCGAGTACGCCGCCGCGCACGTCGCGGGCGTCTGGTCGGTGGCCGACGCGGCCCGGGTCGTCGCCGCGCGCGCCACCCTCATGCAGGCCCTGCCCGCCGGCGGGGCCATGGGCGCGGTGGGCGCCACCGAGGAGGAGGTGCTGGCCGAGCTGCCCACCCGGCCGGGTGTCGCCGTGGCCGCGGTCAACGGACCGCGGGCGGTGGTGGTGTCCGGGGACGAGGGCGGCGTGCTCGACGTCCTGGCCGCGTTCCGCGCCCGCGGCCGGAAGGCCAAGCGCCTCGCGGTCAGCCACGCGTTCCACTCGCCGCTGGTGGAGCCGGTGCTCGACCGGTTCCGCGCCGTCGTCGCGGGGGTGCGGGCCGAGGCGCCCGCGGTGCCGGTCGTGTCCACGCTCACCGGGGCCGTCGCGACGGCGGCCGACCTGGCCGACCCCGACTACTGGGTGCGCCACGTCCGCGAACCCGTCCGCTTCGCCGACGCCGTGGCCGCGCTCGCCGCCGAGGGCGTGCGCACCGCGCTGGAGGTGGGACCCGACGGCGTGCTCACCGCGATGGTGGGCGAGTGCGCCCCCGGGATCGCCGCGCTGCCGCTGTCCCGCCGCGAGCGCGACGAGCCCGCGGCCGCGCTCACCGCGCTCGCCGGCGCCCACACCCGGGGCGTCCCGGTGGACTGGGCGGCGGCGTTCGCCGACACCGGGGCGCGGACCGTGGACCTGCCCACCTACGCGTTCCAGCGCGACCGCTACTGGCTCGACGCCGGCGCGGCGCCGGGCGCGGACCTCGCGGCCGCCGGTCTCGGGCCGGCCGGGCACCCGCTGTTCGGCGCCGTCACCCAGCTCGCCGACGACGACGGGGTGCTGCTCACCGGTGTGCTGTCCCGGCGCGCCCGGCCGTGGCTGGCCGACCACGCGGTGCACGGCGCGGTCCTGCTGCCGGGCACGGTGTTCGTCGACCTGGCCGCGTGGGCGGGCGAGCAGGTGGGTGCCCGCCACGTGGCGGAGCTGACCCTCACCGCGCCGCTGGTGCTGCCGGACAGGGGCGCCGTGCGCGTCCAGGTCCTGGTGCGCGGCCCGGACGGGACCGGTGCGCGCGGGCTGACGGTGCACTCCCGGGACGTGGACGGCGAGTCCTGGACCCACCACGCGACGGCCGTGCTGACCGCCGCCGACCCGCACGTCCCCGCCGCGTCGACCACGCCGCCGCCGGACGCCGTCCCCCTCGACCTCGAAGGCGCCTACGACCGCGCGGCCGACGACGGCTTCGCCTACGGCCCCGCCTTCCGGGGCCTGCGGGCGGCGTGGCGCGCGGGCGACGAGGTGTTCGCCGAGGTGGCCCTGCCCGCCGAGGCCGCCGGTGACGACCTGGCCGCCTGGGGCGTGCACCCCGCCCTGCTCGACGCCGCCCTGCACGCCCTCGGCCCGGCCGGGCTGGTGGCGCCGGGGTTGCCCTACGCCTGGTCCGGGGTCACCGTGCACGCCGCGGGCGCGGCGGAGCTGCGGGTGCGGCTCACCCGCACCGGCCCCGCCACCGCGGCGCTGGTCGCCACCGACCCGTCCGGGCAACCCGTGCTCACCGCGGCGTCGCTGACCCTGCGGCCGGTGACCGCGGGCGGCGTGCGCCCGACCGCCGCCGACGCGCTGTTCCACGTCGACTGGGTGGAGCACCCCGTGCCGACGGGCGAACCCACCGCCCTGCACCTGGGCCCGGACGGGCTCGACGGCCTGCGCGCCCGGCTGCGGCGGGGCGAACCGCTGCCGGACCTGGTGGTCGCCGACCACCCGCGCGACCCCGACGGCCCCGGGCCGTCCACCGCGGTCGACGCCCTCGCCCTGGTGCAGGGGTGGGCCGCGGCCGAGGAGTTCGCGGGGGCGCGGCTGCTGCTGCTCACCCGCGGCGCGGTGGCGGCCCTGCCCGGCGACGCGGTGCCCGACCCCGGCCGCGGCGCCACCTGGGGCCTGGTGCGGACCGCGCGCCTGGAGCAGCCCGGCCGCTTCGCACTGGCGGACGTCGACGACGACCCCGGGTCGCTGCGCGCCGCCCTGGCCGTCGCCGCGTCCGGCGAGCCGGAGTGCGCGGTGCGCTCCGGGACCGCGCACGTGCCGCGGCTCGCCCGGGTCGGGACCGAGGACCGGCTCGACCTCCCCACCTCGCCGTGGCGGCTCGCCACCGGCGGCACGGGCACCGTCGACGGCCTCGTCGCGGTGCCGCACCCCGAGGCCGGGCGGCCGCTCGGACCGGGGGAGGTGCGGATCTCGGTGCGCGCGGCCGGGCTGAACTTCCGGGACGCGCTGATCACCCTCGGCGTGTACCCCGGCGCGGCGGCCCTGGGGTCGGAAGGCGCGGGCGTCGTGCTCGACGTCGGTGCCGGCGTGACCTCCTTCGCCCCCGGCGACCGGGTGTTCGGCCTGTTCCACGGCGTGCTCGGCCCCGTGGTGGTGGCCGACCACGAGGTGCTGGAGCACGTGCCCGAGGGCTGGTCGTTCACCGCCGCGGCGGCCGTGCCGGTGGTCCACCTGACCGCCCGCTACGGCCTGGTCGACCTCGCCGGGCTGCGCGCGGGCGAGAAGGTGCTGGTCCACGCGGGCGCCGGCGGCGTCGGCCTCGCCGCCATCCAGCTCGCCCGCCACCTCGGGGCGGAGGTCTTCGCCACCGCGAGCCCCGCGAAGTGGGGCACCCTCCGGGAGTTCGGCCTCGACGACGCGCACATCGCCTCGTCGCGGGACCTCGGCTTCGCGGACCGGTTCCCGCCGGTGGACGTCGTGCTCAACTCCCTGGCCGGCGACTACGTGGACGCCTCCCTGCGGCTGCTCGCCCCCGGCGGCCGGTTCCTGGAGATGGGCAAGACCGACGTCCGCGAGGGCGTGGCGGGCTACCGGGCGTTCGACCTGCTCGAAGCCGGGCCGGAGCGGATCGGGCGGATGCTGGCCGAGGTGCTGGACCTGTTCCGCGCCGGCCGGCTGCGCCCGGCGCCGGTCACCCCGTGGGAGGTCGCGGACGTGCGCTCGGCGGTGCGGCACCTGAGCGCGGCCCGCCACGTCGGCAAGCTCGTGCTCACCTTCCCCCGCCCCTGGGACCCGGCAGGCACCGTGCTGGTGACCGGCGCGACCGGTGCCCTCGGCGCCCTGGTGGCCCGCCACCTGGTGACCGCCCATGGCGCGCGGCGGCTGGTGCTGGTCAGCAGGAGCGGTCCGGGCGCGAGCGGCGCGACCGAGCTGCGCGAGGAGCTGACCGCGCTGGGCGCGGACGTCCGCGTGGAGGCCGTCGACGTGACCGACCGCGCCGCGCTGGCCCGCCTCGTCGACGGCCTCGCGGCGCCGCTGACCGCCGTGGTGCACGCCGCGGGCGTCCTCGACGACGGCGTGCTCGCCGCCCAGACCCCCGAGCGGTTCGAGGGGGTGCTGGGGCCCAAGGCGGGCGCCGCGTGGCACCTGCACGAGCTGACCGAGCACCTGGACCTCGCCGCCTTCGTGCTGTTCTCCTCGGCGGCGGGAGTGCTGGGCGCGCCCGGCCAGGCCGGGTACACCGCCGCCAACGCCGCGCTGGACAGCCTCGCGCGGCACCGCCGGGCACGCGGTCTGCCCGCCGTCTCCCTGGCGTGGGGCCTGTGGGGGGACGGCGCGGGCATGACGGCCGGGCTCGGCGCGGCCGACCGGGCCAGGATGGCCCGCGGCGGCCTGCTGCCGATCGACGCCGAGCAGGGCCTCGCCCTGTTCGACGCCGCGCTGGCCGCGGGACGCGCCGCGGTCGTGCCGGCGCGGCTCGACCTCGCCGCGTGGCGCCGGCGCGACGACGTGCCCGCGCTGCTGCGCGGCCTGGTCCGCGCGCCGGCGCGGCGGGTGGTGCGGCCGGCGGGGACCGGCGCCCCGGACCTGGCCGGCCAACTGGCGGCGCGGTCGACCGAGGAACGGCACCGGCACGTCCTGGACCTCGTCCGGTCCGAGGCGGCCGCCGTGCTCGGGCACGGGTCCGCGGCGGCCGTCGCGGTGGACAAGGCGTTCCAGGAGATGGGCTTCGACTCGCTCACCGCGATCGAGGTCCGCAACCGGCTCGCCGCGCTGACCGGCCTGCGCCTGCCGGCCACCCTGGTGTTCGACCACCCCACCCCCGCCGTGCTCACCGGCCACCTCCTCGACGAGCTGCTGGGTGGCGGCGCGACCGCGCCCGTCGTCGCCGCGCCGGCGTCGACGACGGGCGACCCGGTGGTCATCGTCGGCATGGCCTGCCGGTTCCCCGGCGGGGTGACCTCGCCCGAGGACCTGTGGCGGCTGGTGGTCGACGGCGTCGACGGCATCACCGGGTTCCCCGCCGACCGCGGCTGGGACCTCGACGGCCTGTTCGACGCCGACCCCGACCGGCCCGGCACCACCTACGCGCGCGGCGGGGGCTTCCTGCCCGACGCGGCCGGCTTCGACGCGGCGTTCTTCGGGATCTCGCCGCGCGAGGCGGTGGCCATGGACCCCCAGCAGAGACTGGTGCTGGAATCGGCGTGGGAGGTGCTCGAACGCGCCGGGATCGACCCGGCGGGCCTGCGCGGCAGCCGCACCGGGGTGTTCGTCGGCGCGAGCGGGCAGACCTACTCGTCGCTGCTGGCGCGGGACCCGGAGAACCGCGAGGGCTACCTGCTGACCGGCAACACCGGGAGCGTGCTGTCGGGTCGGGTTGCTTACACGTTCGGGTTCGAGGGTCCGGCGGTGACGGTGGACACGGCGTGTTCGTCGTCGTTGGTGGCGTTGCACCTGGCGGGGCAGTCGTTGCGGTCCGGCGAGTGCGACCTCGCCCTGGTCGGCGGCGTCGCCGTGCTGTCCACCCCCGACCTGTTCGTCGAGTTCAGCCGTCAGCGCGGGTTGGCGCCGGACGGTCGGTGCAAGGCGTTCTCGGCTTCTGCGGACGGGACCGGGTGGTCCGAGGGCGTGGGTTTGCTGCTGGTGGAGCGGTTGTCGGACGCCCGGCGGAATGGTCATCGGGTGTTGGCGGTGGTGCGTGGTTCGGCGGTGAACCAGGACGGTGCGTCGAACGGGTTGACCGCGCCGAACGGGCCCTCGCAGCAGCGGGTGATCCGGCAGGCGTTGGCCAATGCGGGTTTGTCTGCGTCCGATGTGGATGCGGTGGAGGCGCATGGGACGGGGACTCGGTTGGGTGATCCGATCGAGGCGCAGGCGTTGTTGGCGACCTATGGGCAGGGTCGTGGTGAGCCGTTGTGGTTGGGGTCGTTGAAGTCGAACATCGGTCACGCCCAGGCCGCTGCGGGCGTGGCTGGCGTGATCAAGAGCGTCATGGCGCTGAGGGAAGGGCTGTTGCCCAAGACCTTGCACGTGGATGAGCCCACGCCGGAGGTCGATTGGGAGTCCGGCGCGGTGGAGGTGCTGACCGAGGCCAGGACTTTCCCTGAGACGGGTCGTCCGCGGCGGGTGGGTGTGTCGTCGTTCGGCGTGAGCGGGACGAACTCGCACGTGATCCTCGAACAGGCCGATGTGGATGGCGAGGTCGTTCCGGACCGGGTGGGGCCGCCGGTTGTGCCGTGGGTGTTGTCGGCGAGGACCCCGGAGGCGTTGCGCGCCCAGGCGGCTCGCCTGTTGCCCGTGGTGGCCGACAGGTCGCCGGTCGATGTTGGTTTTTCGTTGTTGTCGCGTTCGGTGTTCGAGCACCGGGCAGTGGTGCTGGGGGGTGTTGACGGGCTGACGGTCGTGGCTGCGGGTGAGCAGCCTGCTGCGGCTCCGGTTCCCGGTGGTGGTGTGGTGTTCGTGTTCCCCGGTCAGGGGGCGCAGTGGGCGGCTATGGCGGTGGACCTGCTGGAGTCGTCGGAGGTGTTCGCTCGACGGCTGGATGAATGCGCGGCGGTGTTGGACCCGTTGACCGGTTGGTCGTTGTTGGAGGCGGTGCGGTCGGGGACTGGGTTTGACCGGGTTGATGTGGTGCAGCCGGTGTTGTTCGCGGTGATGGTGTCGTTGGCGGAGCTGTGGCGCTGGCTGGGTGTGGTGCCGGCGGCTGTGGTGGGTCATTCGCAGGGTGAGATCGCGGCGGCGTGTGTGGCGGGTGCGTTGTCGTTGGAGGATGCGGCGCGGGTGGTCGCTTTGCGCAGTCGCGCTATCCGGGCGCTCAGCGGGGCCGGGGGCATGGTGTCGGTGTCGCTGCCCGAGGAGCAGGTATTGCCGTTGTTGGGTATGGGTGTGTCGGTGGCGGCGGTGAACGGCCCGTCTTCGACGGTGGTTTCCGGTGATGTGGCGGAGTTGGACGTGTTGGTGGCCCGCTGTGAGGCCGAGGGTGTTCGGGCTCGTCGGGTTCCGGTGGACTACGCCTCGCACTCGGCGCACGTGGAGGCGATCGAGTCGGAGTTGGCCGAGGTGCTGGCGGGGATCGAGCCGCGCGAGGCCGAGATCCCGCTGCATTCGACGGTTGAGGGCGAGCCGGTCGGTGCCGCGCTGATGGACGCGGGTTACTGGTATCGGAATCTGCGGCGGACGGTGCGGTTCGAGCAGGGCATACGCGCCGCGTTGGCGGATGGGCATCGGGTGTTCGTGGAGGTCAGTCCGCATCCGGTGCTCACGGTGGGGATGCAGGAGACCTTCGACGCCGTCGGGGTCGAGGCGGTGGCGGTGGGCACGCTCAAGCGCGACGAGGGTGGCCTGGACCGGGTGTTGCAGTCGGCGGGCGAGCTGTTCTGCCACGGCGTGGACGTCGACTGGCGGACGGTGTTCGCCGACACCGGTGCCCGTGTCGTCGACCTGCCCACCTACCCGTTCGAGCACACCCGCTACTGGCCCGACCCCGCGCCGCCGACAGCCGCGCTCGACCCGTTGGACGCGGTCCTGTGGGAGTCGATCGACAGTGGTGACGTCGCGGCGGTGGCCGACGCCTTGGCCGTGCGCCCCGACGACGGGTTGTCCGCCGTCCTGCCCGCCCTCTCCTCGTGGCGGAAGCGGCGCGCGGAACTGGCCGAGGTCGACGGCCTGCGCTACCGCGTCGCCTGGCACCCGCTGCCCGCCGCGGACGTGCCGACCCCGTCGGGGACGTGGCTCGTCGTGGGCGGCGGGGACCGGGCGGGCGGTATCGCGGGCGACCTCGCCGCACGCGGCTTCGACGTCCGCCGGATCGAGGTCTTCGACGACCCCGCCCGGCTCGTCGAAGACCTGGCCGCGGTCGAGGTGCCCGTGACGGGCGTGCTGTCGCTGCTCGCCCTGGAGGACGACGCCGACGCGGTGACCGCCGGCGCGGCGCGCACCGTGACCCTCCTGCGCGCGCTGGGCGACGCGGGGGTCGGGGCGCCCCTGTGGTGCGCCACCCGCGGCGCGGTGTCCACCCAGCCCGCCGACCCGGTCACCGCGCCCGCGCAGGCGCTGCTGTGGGGTGTCGGCAGGGTCGCCGCCCTCGAACACCCCGACCGGTGGGGCGGTCTGGTCGACCTGCCCGAGCGGTTCACCCCGCGGGTCGTCGACGGGGTGCTGCGGGCGATCGCCGGCGCCACCGGGGAGGACCAGGTCGCGGTGCGCGACACCGGGGTGCTGGTGCGCAGGCTCGTGCGCGCCACCCGACCGGCCGGGCGCACCGCGTCGTGGCGACCCCGGGGCGCGGTGCTGATCACCGGTGGCACCGGCGCGCTCGGCGGGCTGGTGGCCCGGTGGGTGCTCGACCGCGGTGCCGAGCACGTGGTGCTGCTCAGCCGCGGCGGGCCGGACGCCCCGGGCGCGCGGGCCCTCACCGAGGAGCTCGGCACCGCGGTCACGGTCCTGGCCTGCGACGTCACCGACGCGGCCGCGCTCGGCACCGCGGTCGCCGCGGCCACCGGTGCGGTGGGGCCGATCCGCGCGGTCGTCCACGCGGCCGGGGCGGTGCACTTCGGCGCGCTGGCCGACACCACGGCCGCCGGGTTCGCGGACGCCGTCGCGACCAAGGTGGTCGGCGCGCTCAACCTGGACGCCGTGCTCGCGGGCACCCCGCTCGACGCGTTCGTGCTGTTCTCCTCGATCGCGGGCGTGTGGGGCAGCGGCGGGCAGGCCGCCTACTCCGCGGCGAACGCCTTCCTCGACGCCCTCGCCCAGCGGCGGCGGGCCGGGGGCGAACCGGCGACCGCGGTGGCGTGGGGCTCGTGGGGCGTGGGCATGCTCGACGACGAGCGCCGCGGGCAGCTCGACCGCGGCGGTGTGCGCGCCATGGCCGCCGACACGGCCCTGACCGCCCTGGACCAGGCCGTCGCCGACGGCGAGGCCGCCGTGGTGGTCGCGGACGTGGACTGGTCGCGGTTCGCGCCCACGTTCACGCTCCAGCGCGCCAGCCGGCTGTTCGACGCGCTGCCCGAGGCCGCCGACGCGGCGGACGTGCGGTCCGGACCGGACGACGACGGCGCGCTCACCCGGACCCTGGCCCGGCTGTCGCCGGCCGAGCGGGAGACCGCGGTGCTCGACCTGGTCCGCACCGGGGCCGCCGCCGTCCTCGGCCACGCCGGGCCGGACGCCGTGGACCCGGACCGGGCCTTCCAGGACATCGGGTTCGACTCGCTCACCGCGGTCGAGCTGCGCAACCGGCTCCGCGCGGCCACCGGGCTGGCGCTGGCCGCGGGTGTGGTCTTCGACCACCCCACCCCCCGGGCCCTGGCCCGGCACCTGGGCGCGGGCCTGGTGCCCGACGACGCGCCGGTCGACCGGGCCCTGGCCGGGATCGACCTGCTGGAGACCGCCGCGGCGACCGCGGCCGACGCGTTCGAGCGGGACCGCGTCGTCGGCCACGTCCGGGCGCTGCTCGACCGGATCGGCGGCGAGCGGGTCGAGGACGACACCGCCGACCTCATCGAGGCGGCGTCGGACGACGACCTCTTCGCCTTCATCAACACCGAACTCGGCAGGTCGGACCAGTGACGACGCCGGCGGACAGGGGGAGCGGACCCGTGCGCGCACAACAGGGGGAGCCCAACGGGGGCGGCACCGAGCAGAAGCTCCGGGACTACCTCAAGTGGGTGACGGCCGACCTGGTCCAGGCCCGCAAGCGGATCCAGGAGCTGGAGAACCGGCGACCCGAACCCGTCGCCGTCGTCGGCATCGGTTGCCGCTACCCCGGCGGCGTGAGGTCGCCCGAGGACCTGTGGCGCCTGCTGGACGAGGGCGCCGACGTCATCTCCGGCCTGCCCACCGACCGCGGGTGGGACCTCGACGCGCTGTACGACCCGGACCCGGACCGCTGGGGGACCTGCTACGCCACCGGGGGCGGGTTCCTGGACGACGTGGCGGGGTTCGACCCGCTGTTCTTCGGGATCTCGCCGCGCGAGGCGCTGGCGATGGACCCGCAGCAGCGCCTGCTGCTCCAGACGTCGTGGGAAGCGGTGGAGCGGGCGGGCATCGACCCCGTGTCGCTGCGGGGCAGCCGGACCGGGGTGTTCGTCGGCTCCAGCGTGCAGGACTACGCCCGGCTGCTGGAGCGGAGCCCCGGTGGGCTGGAGGGCTACTTCCTCACCGCCAACGCGAGCAGCGTGGTGTCCGGGCGCATCTCCTACACCCTGGGCCTGGAGGGCCCCGCGGTCACGCTGGACACGGCGTGCTCGTCGTCCCTGGTGGCGCTGCACCTGGCCGCGCAGGCGCTGCGCGCGGGGGACTGCGCGCTGGCGCTGGCCGGCGGGGCGACCGTGATGGCGACCCCCGGGATGCTCCAGGTGTTCAGCCGCCAGCGGGGCCTGTCCCCGGACGGGCGCTGCCGCTCGTTCGCGGAGGCGGCCGACGGCACCGGCTTCGCCGAGGGCGCCGGGGTGCTGCTGCTGGAGCGCCTTTCCGACGCCGAACGCCACGGCCGGCGCGTGCTGGCGCTGCTCACCGGCTCCGCGGTCAACCAGGACGGCGCGTCCAACGGGCTCACCGCGCCCAACGGGCCCGCCCAGCAGCGGGTCATCCGCGGCGCACTCGACTCGGCCCTGCTCCGCCCCGCGGACGTGGACGTCGTGGAGGCGCACGGCACGGGGACCCGGTTGGGTGACCCGATCGAGGCGCAGGCGTTGTTGGCGACCTACGGCCAGGAGCGGGACCGGCCGTTGTGGCTGGGATCGCTGAAGTCGAACATCGGCCACACCCAGGCCGCCGCCGGCGTGGCGGGCGTGATCAAGGTGGTGCTCTCCCTCCGGCACGGCCGGGTGCCCAGGACCCTGCACGCCGAGGAGCGCACCCGGCAGGTGGACTGGTCCTCCGGCGCGGTGGAGCTGCTGACCGAGGCGCGGCCGTGGCCGGCCGGTGACCGCCCGAGGCGTGCGGGCGTGTCGTCGTTCGGGGCGAGCGGCACCAACGCGCACGTGGTGGTCGAAGAGGCGCCCGCCCGGCCGGAACCCGAGCGGGGGACCGCCCCGCCGGTCGTCCCGTGGGTGCTCTCCGCCCGCACGGGGGCGGCACTCGCCGCTCAGGCGACCCGCCTGGCCACCGTCGACGCCGATCCGGTCGACGTGGGTCTTTCCCTGCTGTCGCGTTCGGTGTTCGAGCACCGGGCCGTGGTCGTGGGTGGTGGTCGCGGGGAGTTGGTGTCGGGTTCGGTGGTGTCCGGTGACCTGGGTCTGTTGTTCACCGGTCAGGGTGGGCAGTGGGTGGGGATGGGCCGTGGGCTGCATGCGGCTTTCCCTGTCTTCGCCGAGGCGTTCGACGAGGTCTGTGCCGCGTTCGGTGATGGTTTGCGCCACGTGGTGTTCGACGGCGCGGAGGATCTGGATGACACCGGTTGGGCGCAGCCGGGTTTGTTCGCTGTTGAGGTGGCCCTGTTTCGGCTGCTGACCTCCTGGGGCGTATCCCCAGGGGCGTTGGCCGGGCATTCGATCGGCGAGTTGGCGGCTGCGCATGTGGCGGGTGTGTGGTCGTTGGATGACGCGGTGCGGGTGGTGAGTGCTCGTGGTCGGTTGATGGCCGCGTTACCCGCCGGTGGGGCGATGGTGGCGGTGCAGGCCACGGAGGACGAGGTCACTGGTCGGGGTGTCGACATCGCGGCGGTCAATGGGCCCGATTCGGTGGTTTTGTCGGGTGATGAGCAGCAAGTCCTGGCGGTGGCGGCGGAGTTCGCCGCCCTGGGGCGGCGGACGAAGCGCCTGCGGGTCAGCCACGCCTTCCACTCCGTCTTGATCGAGCCGATGCTCGACGAGTACCGGGCGGTGCTGGAACAGGTTTCCCACCAGGCTCCGAGCCTGCCGCTGATCTCGACGGTGACCGGTGCCCTGGTCTCGGACGAGGTGCGCGACCCGGAGTACTGGGTCCGGCAGGTCCGCGGCACGGTGCGGTTCCACCAAGCGGTCCAGACCATGACGGCGTCCGGGGTGGGCACGTTCCTCGAAGTCGGTCCGGATGCGGTGTTGTCGGGGTTGGTCGACGGGTGCGTGCCGGTCCAGCGCCGCGACCGCGAGCAGGTCCACTCGCTGCTGACCGGGTTGGCCCGGCTCCACGTGCGCGGTGTGGGGGTCGACTGGCAGGTCTTCTTCGCCGGCACGGGTGCGCGCGTGGTCGACCTGCCCACCTACCCCTTCCAGAACCGGCGGTACTGGCTCGACGTGTCGCCGCCGGAGGTGGGCGACCGCGTGGCGGCGCCCGACGTGCTGCCGACCGGGCCGGACGCCCACCCCGGTGCGCTGTCCGCCCGGCTCGCCGCGACGCCGCGGCCGGAGTGGGAAGACCTGCTGCTGGAGCTGGTCCTGGACCAGACCGCGCGGGTGCTCGGCTTCACCGCCGACCACGCCCCGGACCCGGACGGCCCGTTCGGTGAACTCGGTTTCGACTCGTTGACCACCGTCGAGCTGGTCGACCGGCTCAGGACCGCCACCGGGACGAGCCTGCCCGCCACCGCCGTGTTCGACCACCCCACGCCGCGGCTGCTGGCCAAGGTGCTCACCGCCGCGCTCGCCGAGCCCGGCGCCCGCCGGCCCGAGACCGGGCTGCTGGCGGCGTTCCGGGCGACGTGCGTCGGGGGCAGGCCGGCCGAGGGCTTCGCGCTCCTGGTGGCCGCGGCCGACCGGCGCCCGCGAACGGGGCGTCTCGCGGCGGGAACCGCGGTCGTGTTCAGCAGGGGCGACGAGCTGCCCCCGCTGCTGTGCTTCCCGTCGGTCGTCGCGCCGTCGAACCCCTACCAGTTCGCGCGGTTCGCCGCCGGGTTCCGCGGCGCGCTCGACCTGGCGGTCCTGCGCTACCCCGGCTTCACCGCGGGCACGCCGCTGCCGAGGACCCGCGCGGACGTCGTCGCGCACCTGGCCGGTGCCGTGCGCGAGCAGGCCGGTGACGCGGGCGCGGTGCTGGTCGGGTACTCGTCCGGCGGTTGGCTGGCGCACGCGGTGGCGGAGCACCTGGCGGCCGCGGGCGCACCGCCCGCGGGAGTCGTCGTGCTCGACTCGCACCTGCCGGGCAGCCCGCAGCTCGCGGAGATCCAGGCCGACCTGCTCGCCGCGATCTACGGCCGGGACGGCGACGTCGACGACGCCGAGCTGACCGCGATGGCGGCGTACCTGCGCCTGTTCGAGGACTGGGCGCCCGGCGCGACCGGCGTGCCCACCCTGGTCGTCAGCGCCACCACCCGCCGGGGTGCCGGTCCCGCTCCCCGGTACCGGGTCGAGTGGCCCGGTCCCCACCGCGCCGTGCACGCGGCCCTGGACCACCTGTCCCTGATCGACGAATCCGCCCACTCGACCGCCCGGGTCGTGCGCGACTGGCTCACCGAGGAGTGCTCCCATGCCTGAACCCGCGAACGGCGCCACCGCGAACCCCCGGACGCTGCTCGGTTGGGACTTCGTCCAGGACCCGTACGCGGTCTACCGGGGGATGCGGGACGACGCCCCGGTGCACAAGGTCGTGGTCAAGACGCTCACCGTCGAGCTGAACGCCTGGGTGGTGACCCGCTACGACGACGCCCGGCGGCTGCTGGCCGACCGGCGGCTGTCCAAGGACGGCGACCAGATGCCGCGCATCGTCGAGCGGCACAAGGTGGGCACCGAGCGCACCGACACGCCCGTGGTGCGCAACATGCTGTTCAGCGACCCGCCGGACCACACCCGGCTGCGCCGCATCATGGGCCGGGCGTTCACCGTGCGCAGGGTGCAGACCATGAGGCCGTGGATCGAGCGGACCGTCCACGAGCTGCTGGACCGGGTCACGCCGGGCGCGGTCACCGACGTCGTGCGGGACATCGCCCTGACCCTGCCGATCTCCGTCATCGGCAGGCTGCTGGGCGTCCCGGACGACCGGCACGAGGACTTCCGGGCCTGGAACGGGGTCCTGACGAGCGTGACCGCCGGCATGGCCGAGAAGCAGGCCGCGTTCCGGGCCGCGGGCGCCTGCATCGCCGCCCTGATCAAGGCCAAGCGCGCAGACCCGGGTGACGACCTGATCGGCGCGCTCGTCGAGGCGGGCGACGGTGACGAGGCCCTGGACGACGACGAACTGCTGTCCACCGTCTTCCTCGTCATGAACGCCGGCTACGAGACGACCGCGAGCATGATCAGCAGCAGCGTGCACGCCCTGCTGGTCGACCCCGGCGCGCAGCGGGCGCTGCGCGCCGACCCGGCCCTGGTCCCCGCGGCGGTCGAGGAGTTCCTGCGGTGGGAGAGCCCGCTCAACCTCGCCACCGCCCGGTTCACCGTGGCGCCGGTCCTCGTCGGCGACGTGGTCATCCCCGAGGACGAGCTGGTGTTCATCTCGCTGGCCGCGGCGAACCGCGACCCGGGTCGGTTCACCGCACCCGATCGCCTCGACCCGGCCAGGCCGGCCAATGCCCACGTCTCCTTCGGGCACGGCATCCACCACTGCGTCGGCGCGCCGCTGGCCCGCCTGGAAGGCGAGGTCGTGCTCCGCGCCCTGCTCGACCGGTTCGGCTCCTGGGAATTGGCCCGGCCGGCCGCGGATCTGGTGTGGCGCAACAGCCTCCAGTTTCGTGCGCTGGATGCCCTGCCGGTCCGGTTTCACCGCGTGTGAACCCCGTGCGAACCTTTCGCGGTGCCGCACCCCCCCGGGCGGCGCCGGGCCGGGGACGTGGCGCCGCGCGGTGTTGGCCCTGGCAGGTAGGGGTGGGTCCCTGTAACGTTGCAGCCGTTGCACGCGGTGACGTCACAATCATGGGATGGCCCGTTGTTGACGACATGGACCACGATCGAGCGGTAACGTAATTCTCGGCGTTACCACTGGGGAATTTCGACTTTGGCCTTTCGGTCTGCCGATCTGTGGTCGGCATCCCTTTTTGGGCTGCCTGGACGGTGAATCGCTGCGCGGCGGTTGGCATGATGGGGGACTTCTTTGTATTTACAAGAACGTGCTGACGAGTTAATGCTGTTCGACGTGCTGCGCACCGAGGTGGAGGCGCGCAGGAGGCAGGTCCTCGTGGTGTCCGGCCGGCCGGGTGCCGGGCGCACGGCGCTGCTGTCGGTGTTCGCCGAGCGCGCGCGGTCGGCCGGGTTCGACGTGGAGTGGGTCGGCATCTCCCGCTTCGAGCCGACCCTGCGCACCGACCTGCGGTTCACCCGCACCCCGCTGCTGCTGTGCGTCGACGACCTCCACCACGCCGACCGCGCGTCCGTGCGGAGCTTCGTCGGTTCGGTCCTCGCGAACCGCACCACCCCCGTCATCCTGGTGCTCAGCGTGCGGGAGGCCACCGAGACCTACCGGGAGATCACCGCCGAACTGCGCGACCACCGGCACTACCACCACATCTCCCTCACGACGCTGTCGGCGGACGGGGTGGCCGCGTTCGCCCGGACCGCGTTCTCCCTGGCCCTCAAGCCCGAGCAGGCGGCCGAGGTGCTGCGCCTGAGCGGCGGCAACCTGAACCTGGCCAGGATGGTCCTGGCCGACTGCGACAGCCAGGCCGCCGAGACCGGTGCCGACTGCCTGGTCCTCGGGCACGCCTTCAACCAGGCCGTGCGGCTGGTCATCGCGAAGCTGGAGCCGCAGGTCCGCGCGGTGGCCAGGGCCATCGCCGTGCTGGGCGCGCCCGGCACGCCCCGCGCGGTGGCCGACGTGGCGGGCACCGGCGTGGCCGAGGCCGAGCGGGCGATGGCCGAGCTGGGCGCCGTCGGCCTGCTGACCGACACGGGGTACCGGCACCCGGCCGCGGCCGAGGCCGTGCTGACGGACCTGTCGCTGCACGAGGCCCAGGTGCTGCACCTGCGCGTCGCCGAGACCCTGCGCGGCCTCGGCGCCCGGGCCCTGGACGTGACCAGGCACCTCGTCGCCGCGGACCACGTCGACGAGGACTGGAGCGGCTTCCTGGTGCACGAGGCCGTGGCCCAGGCCGTGGCGGTGCGCGACTGGGGCCTGGTGCACACGATCCTGCGCCTGGCGCTGCGGGGCGCCCGCGAGGACGAGAGCCGCGCGTTCATCCTGGAGCGGATCGCGCTCGTGCAGTCCGCCGTGGACCCCGACGCCTGCTGCCAGGCGTTCCACGAGGCCGCGACCGTGCGCTCCGAGCTCGACCTGTGGCACCGCTACTCGCCGGTGCTCGCCGAGCAGATGGTGCGGCGCGGCCGGGGGCGGGAGGCGGTGGCCAAGCTGACCGTCGTCACCGAGTCCGGCGACACCGACCTGGCCGCGGACCGGCTGCTGGTCCGCGGCGAGTACCCCGCCCTGCTCGCGGAGTGGCTGGAGGGCGCCGACGACCGCGCCGACGAGGGCCGCTCCGCGCGGCACGAGATGGCGTGGTCCCTGGCCACCGCCCTGACCTCGCCGCGGCGGGACCGCGAAGCCGCCCGGAGGGCCACCAACGCCCTCTACGGCTTCCCGCACGCGACCGAGGAGACCGCGCCGGCGATCGCCGCGGCGCTCACCGCGCTGGTGTACGCGGGGGAGAGCGAGACCGCGGGGTCGTTCGCCGAGCGGTTCGCCGAGGACTCCGCCCGGCAGCGGGTCCCGGTGTGGCAGGCGAGGTTCACGGCGGTCGGCGCCGAAGCCGCGCTGCGCCGGGGCAGGCACCGAGAGGCCGCGGCCAAGGCGACCAGGGCGCTGTCGCTGATCTCCACCCAGGCGTGGGGCGTGCGCGTCGCGTCGCCGATCGCCTGCGCGGTGCTGGCGCACCTGGCCACCGGCGACCGCGCCGGGGCGGCGGAGTACGTCAACCGCCCCCTGCCCGCCGCCGTGTTCGACTCCCGCCACGGGCCCGTCTACCTCTACGCGCGGGGGCACTTCAACCTGGCCACGGGCCGGGTGCGGGCCGGGCTCGCGGACTTCCGCAGCTGCGGCAGGCTGCTGGTCGACTGGGGCGTCGACCGGGAGAGCGTCGCACCCTGGCGGCTGGCCGCCGCGGGCGCCCTGCTCACCCTCGGCGACCAGGACGGCGCGATCGACCTGATCGAGGAGCGCATCGGCCAGGTCGAGGCGGTGCTCGGGGACGGGGAGGAGGCGGCGGGCGCCGGGCGCGACCGGCGCAGCGCGGTGCGCGAACAGGTGTTCAGCACCCTGGTCGCCGCCGCCGTGTCGGGCGACGTGCTCGGCGCGGTCGACTCCCTGCTGGCGGGCGGCCAGATCACCGTGCCTGCACCCCGGGTGCCCCGCTACAAGATCGAGGACCGGTACTCCAGCTACCTCAACAAGCTCAGCCGGTCGGAGCGGCAGGTCGCCCTGCTGGCCGCGAGCGGGTGCAGCAACCGCAACATCGCCCGGTCGCTGTCGGTGTCGGTCAGCACCGTCGAGCAGCACCTGACGCGCACCTACCGGAAGCTGCAGCTGGCGGGCAGGCAGGAGCTCCGGGCCAAGCTCGGCTGAACCGGCCCCGGTCGGCCTCCCGCCGAGGGGGAGGCCGACCGGGGCCGCGGCCCTCAGCGCGGCACCGTCGACCAGTCGGTGTCCGAGGCCAGGTGGAACCCCGGGTGGGACGGCTGGTTGTAGGCGGTCTGCTGCCGCGCGACCTCCACCCGGTACTGCGGGTCCTGCATCAACGAGTACATCTTGTGCCCGGTCACCTCGGTGCTCGCGCAGAACCGCAGCGCCGAGCTGTCGACCGTGCGCACCACCAGCTCCTCCCGCCAGTCGCCCAGCACGTCGGCCACCAGCGACGGGTTGCCCTTCGTCCCGTTGTCGGCCCGCGCACCGGTCGCGGTCAGCAGCACCCCGCGCCGCCAGTCCCGCACCACCGGCTCCGCCTCGCCCGAACCGTCCACCACCTGCGTGGTCAGGTCCGCCGCCCACCGGATGCCCTGGTTGGTCCCCGGGATCGCCTCCGACAACCGGCGCCCGTCGGCCGACCACAGGCCCACCGCCCCGGTCCCGCCCGGCGCCGACGCCCACGTCTCCAACCCCGGCACGTCCGGCAGCACGTCGCCCACCATGCCGTGCCCCAGCCGCTCCACCTCGCCCGGCCGCGCGCTGCCCGGCGGCAGCACGCCGAACGAGCTGTGGCGCAGCGTCCCGCCGTCGTCGACCGTGGCCGCGCCGTGGACGACCTCCTGCCTGCCGTCGCCGTCGACGTCCGCCGCGCTCAGCGAGTGCGCGCCCTGCGTGGCCAGCGCCCCGTGCGACGCGGAGGTGCCGTTGCGGTTGTGCACCGCGTCGTCGAACGGGTTGCCCACCGGCACCCACCCGCTGTCGACGAACCAGTCCCGCGCCAACCGGCGGCCGTCCCACCGGTAGGCCACCCCGGCCAGGAACCGGTCCACCCGGTTGCCCGGCTCGATCCTCGGCAACGCGTAGTCGCCCCGCATCAACCCGTCGTCGTGCCGCCCCGGCTCGTAGCGCACCGTCTGCAGCTCGCGGCCGGTCGCACCGTCGAGCGCCGTCAGGTACGTCCACGAAGTGGCCGACCAGCGCCCGCGCATCCACATCGGACAGCGGGTAGCCGTAGCGCACCGGGATGCCGAACGCCTGCTCCAGCGTCGTCGCGGTGCGAGTACCCGGCCCGCACGTCCTCGGGCGGCATCGTCACGTACCGCTGCGACACCACGCGCCCGCGCCGGTCGTAGGAGGTCACCCGCGTCCCCGGCGCCGTCTTGGGCATCATCTCCGACCGGCCGTCGCCGTCGAAGTCGTAGACCGGGAACTGCGTGTAGTGCGCGCCCGAGCGGATGTTCACCCCCGGGTCCACCCGGTGCAGCAGCGTGCCGTCCAGCCGGTAGGTGTCCACATGGGTCGGCCCGGTGTACCCGACCTGGGACACGTCCTCGGAGTTCGACGGGTCCCACTTCGCCACGTACTCGTAGCGGCCGTCGCCGTCCACGTCGCCGACGCTGACGTCGTTGGCCGAGTAGGTGTACGCCTCGCCGGCCGGCGTCACCCCGCCCGCGGGCCTGCGCAGCGGCAGGTCGTAGTGCCTCCCCACGGCGACACCGGCGCGCTCAGGTCCACCTGCCGGCCCCGCACCAGCGCCGCCACCTGGTAGCGCGAACCGCCGGCCGGCCCTGTGCCGTCCAGCCGTTCCAGCCGGGGACCCCGCCGGTGGCCCCGGCCGGGGGAGCGGACAGCACGAGCGCGAGCACCGCCAGTACGGCGAGCGCGGCTCGGTGACGGGTCATCGGCGGCCTCCAGGGGCGCGACCGGTGCGCGAGGTGCGGAACGACGACATGCGATGAACCGTTTCAACCAGCCGCCCAACGGAAGATGACGTTTAAGTTTCAACCTGGAAAGCGCTATCCTTGACGGCGTGATCCCGCTCACCTAGGTTGTTTGAACCGATTCAAACGAGAGGTGAGGGCGATGGGGCGAATGTCTCGCCGGGCGGCCGGCCTGCTGGTCGGGTTGCTGTCGGCGTCCGCCGCGCTGGCCGGGTGCGGCAGCGACTCCGCCGACGGCCCGGTGACGCTGCGGTTCGTCTGGTGGGGCAACGAGGACCGCGCCAAGGTCACCCGCGAGGCGGTCGAGGAGTTCCGGCGGCGCAACCCCGACATCAGGGTCGAGACCGAGTACAGCGGCTACGACGCCTACTTCCAGAAGCTGTCCACCCAGGTCGCGGGCGGTGCCGGGCCGGACCTGCTCCAGCTCGACCGGGCCACGCTCGGCGAGTACGCCGGGCGCAACGTGCTGGCCGCGCTCGACGAGTACGTGGGTAAGGCGCTCAAGGTCGACAGGATCTCGCCCGACCTGCTGGAGGGCGGCAAGGTCGACGGCAAGCAGTACGCCGTGGCCGGCGGCGCCACCACCCAGGTGCTGGTCTTCGACCCCACCCACTTCGAGGCCGCCGGCGCCAGGGTGCCCACCGCCGCGGGGGAGAGGTGGACCTGGGCGGAGTTCGCCGACGCGATGGCCAAGGTCGGCGCGGCCGGCACCGTCGCGGGCACCACCGACTTCGGCTGGGCCGTCGACTGGTTCGAGGTGTGGCTGCGCCAGCACGGCAAGCGGCTCTACACCGCCGAGGGCGGGCTCGGCTTCACCGCCGAGGACCTGACCCGGTACTGGGAGTCCATCGGCGCGCTGCGGGCCGGCAGGGGCGCCACCCCCGCCGAGGTGACCACCAAGATGGACGGGTCGGTGCAGAACTCCGGCATCGTCACCAGGCAGGCCGCCTCCGAGATCGGCTACGACTCCACCGTGACCGGCTACTTCGGGGCCTTCGGGACGGGCCTGAAGCTCGCGCCGCTGCCCAGCGACGTCGCCGAGACCGGCATGGCCGCGCTGCCGCCGGTGTCCTTCGCCGTCGCCCGGCGCTCCGAGCACAAGGAGGCCGCGGTCAAGCTGCTGGACTTCCTGCTCAACGACCCGGCGGCGGGCAAGCTGCTCGGCGCCTCCCGCGGCGTGCCGCCCAACGAGGAGATCCGCGCCCAGGTCTGCGCGGCCGCCGAGGGGGGCACCAAGGCGGTGTGCGACTACGAGGAGGCGCAGAAGGACAAGATCGGCCCCGCCTTCGGGGCCTGGCCGACCGGGGCCTCCGCGATCAAGCGCGACTTCCAGCGCACCTACGACGACGTGATCTTCGGCCGGGTCGGCGCGGCCGACGCCGCCCGGCGCGTGATCCAGGACGCCGAGAAGTCGCTGGGTTCCTGACGAGATGACGCAGTCCGCGCTGACCCGACCGGACGCCCTCGACCCCCCGCCGCCGGCGCCCGCGGGCACCGCGCGCCGGCGGCGGGGCCAGGGCGTCGCCTACCTGTTCCTGTCGCCGTGGATCGTCGGTGCCGCGCTGCTGACCATCGGACCGATGGTCGCGTCGCTGTACCTGTCGTTCACCGACTACGACCTGTTCGACAGCCCGGAGTGGGTGGGCTTCGACAACTACGCCACCATGTTCACCGGCGACGAGCGGTTCTGGCACGCGGCGTGGACCACGACCGAGTACGTGCTGCTGTCGGTGCCGCTGAAGCTGGCCCTGGCCCTGGCGGTGGCGCTGCTGCTCAACCGGCCGCGCCGGGGCGTGGGCCTGTACCGGTCGGCGTTCTACGCGCCGTCGCTGCTGGGTGCCAGCGTGAGCGTGGCGCTGGCGTGGCGGGCGCTGTTCTCCACCGACGGCACCGTGGACGAGGTGCTGGCCGGGCTCGGCATCGACACCGGCGGCTGGGTGGACCAGCCCCGGTACGCCCTGCTGACCCTGGTGGCGCTGGCCGCGTGGCAGTTCGGCGCGCCCATGGTGATCTTCCTGGCCGGTCTGAAGCAGGTGCCGCGCGAGCTGTACGAGGCGGCCGCGATCGACGGCGCGGGCCCGGCGCGGCGGTTGTTCGGCATCACGCTGCCCATGCTCTCGCCGGTGATCCTGTTCAACCTGGTGCTGGAGACCATCAACGCCTTCCAGGCGTTCACCGGCGCGTTCGTGGTCAGCAGCGGGCGGGGCGGGCCCAGCGACTCCACCCTGCTCTACCCGCTGTACCTGTACCAGCGGGGGTTCACCGACTTCCGGATGGGCTACGCCTCGGCGATGGCCTGGGTGCTGCTGGTCGTGGTGGCGGCGCTGACCGCCCTGGTGTTCCGCAGCTCCAGGCGGTGGGTGTTCTACGCGGGGGAGGACCGGTGACGACGTCCGGGAAGGTGCTGTGGCACGTCGTGGTGATCGGCGTGCTGCTGGTGCTGCTCTACCCGGTGGTGTGGCTGGTGTCGACGTCGTTCAAGCCCGCCACCGAGGTGCTGTCCACGCTCGCGCTGCTGCCCCGCGAGCCCACCGGGGACAACTACGCGCAGGTGTTCGACGGCGTGGGCGAGTTCGGCGTGCTGCACTACTTCCGGAACTCGCTGCTGGTCTCCGCCGGCGCGGTGGTCGGCAACGTGGTGTCGTGCTCGCTGGCCGCGTACGCCTTCGGGCGATTGCACTTCCGCGGCCGGGGGCCCATGTTCGGTTTCATGATGATCACCATCATGCTGCCGCACCACGTGGTGCTGATCCCGCAGTACGTGATCTTCCAGCAGCTGGGGGTGGTGAACACGTTCTGGCCCCTGGTGCTGCCCAAGTTCCTGGCCACCGACGCGTTCTTCATCTTCCTGATGGTCCAGTTCATCCGCACCCTGCCGCGCGAGCTGGACGAGGCGGCCACCCTGGACGGCTGCGGCCCCGCCGGTACCTTCCGGCACGTCATCCTGCCGCTGCTGCGCCCGGCGCTGATCACCACCGCGATCTTCACCTTCATCTGGAACTGGAACGACTTCTTCTCGCAGCTGATCTACCTCAACGACGCGGAGAAGTTCACCCTGCCGCTGGCGCTGCAGCTGTTCGTCGACCAGGCCACCGAGTCGGCGTTCGGGCCGATGTTCGCCATGTCGGTGCTGGCGCTGCTGCCCATCGGGCTGTTCTTCCTGGCGTTCCAGCGGTTCCTGGTGGACGGTGTGGCCACCTCCGGGTTGAAGGGGTAGGGCAATGGGCACGTGGGTTCGCCCGCTGGCGCTGCTGGCGGAGGTGCTGCTGATCGGCGTGCTGGTGTGCCTGGCGGCGCTGCCGGTGCTGACCGCGGCACCGGCGCTGGCCGCCGGGTCGGTGCTGCTGCGGGAGCTGGTCGACGGGGGCCGCACGCCCACCGCGCGGCGGTTCGCTGTGCTGGTGGGGCGGGGGCTGCGCGACCCGGTGGCGCTGCTGGTGCCGCCCGCCCTGCTCGTCGTCGGCGCCCTGGACCTGCTCGCGCTGGCCGGCGGGTTGCCGGGATCGGCGGTGCTGGGCCCGGTGATCGGGGTGGCGCTGGCCGCCGCGCTGCTGCTGGTGCTGCGCACGGCCGCGCGGTGGCGGCCCGGCGACCGGTGGGCCGCCCTGCTCGCCGAGCCCGCCCGCGACCCCGTCGGCTACGCCTACCTGGTCGGCGCGCTGGCGGTGGCCTCGCTGGTGGTCGTGCAGGCACCCGCGTTCGCCGTGGTCGTGCCCGGCCTGCTGGTGTTCGCCGCGGTCGCGGTGGAGCGCCGGTGACCCCGCGCGTGGTGCTCGCCGGCGCCTTCGGCTACGGGCGGCTCTACCTGCGCGAGATCGCCGCGCTGGAAGCTGCAGGGCGGGTGGAGCTGGCCGGCGTGTGCGAGGTGAAGGCCCTCGACGAGGAGGCGCGGCGGCTCGTCGGCGACCGGCCCGTGTCCGCCGACCCGGGCGAACTGCTGCCCGGCGCGGACATCGGCATCGTGTCCACCCCCATCCACACCCACGTCGGCCTGGCCCACCGGGTGCTGGACGCGGGCGCCCACCTGCTGCTGGAGAAACCGCCCACCGCCACCCTCGCCGACTGGCGCGCGCTGGTCGCGCGGGCCGCCGGGCGGCCGGTGCAGGTCGGCTTCCAGAGCCTGGGCTCGCACGCGGTGCGCCGCTTGGCCGACCTGATGGGGTCGGGCGGGCTGGGCGAGGTGCGGGGCATCGGCGTGCGCGGCACGTGGTCGCGCGACGACGCCTACTACACCCGCGCGCCCTGGGCCGGCCGCCGCACCCTCGACGGCGCCCCGGTCGTCGACGGCGCCCTGACCAACCCCTTCGCCCACGGCATCGCCACCGCCCTGGCGCTCGACGGCAGCACCGGCGTCGACGACGTGGACGACATCGCGCTGGAGCTGCTGCGCGCCCGCGACATCGAGGCCGACGACACCTCGTGCCTGCGGCTGCGCACCCGCCGCGGCACGGTCGTGGTGGTCGCGGTGACGCTGTGCGCCGAGGTCGCCGAGGAACCCGTGCTCGTCGTGCACGGCAGCCGCAGGCGCGCCGAGCTGCACTACACCCGCCACGCGCTGGTGGTCGACGGCATCGAGGAGCGGCACGGCCACGACACCCCGCTGGCCAACCTGCTCGACCACCTGGCCGACCCCGCCGTGCCGCTGAACTCGCCGCTGACCGCCACCGGCGCGTTCACGCGCGTGCTGGAGGAGGTGCGCACCGCGCCCGAACCGCTGCCGATCGACTCGGCGTGGCTGCGCCGCAACGGCGACCGCGTCGACGTGGACGGCGTGGACTCCGCGGTCACCAGGGCCGCCGAGCGGCTGCGCACCTTCGGCGAGCTGGAGGTGCCCTGGTCACCGCTGGGCGCCGCCGCCCGCTACGGCTGGGACCGCGCCGCGTTGCCGCTGGTCGTGCCGCGGCCCGCGCTGCACCCGGTGCGGACCCTCGGCGGCACCGTGGTCACCGGCGAGCACCCCGACGACCACCCGTGGCACCGGGGCATCGGCCTGGCACTGCCCGACGTGAACGGCGTCAACCTGTGGGGCGGCCGCAACTACGTGCCCGGCCGGGGCTACGAGCCCGGCGAGCTGGGCGTGGTCCGCGAGCTGGCGCACGGCGAACCCGGCCCCGACGAGCTGGCCTGGTGCGACGCGGGCGGCCGGGTGCTGCTGCGCGAGCGGCGGCGGGTGCGGCGCCGGTTCGTCGAGGGCGGCTGGGAGCTGGAGTGGACCAGCGTGCTGTCCGCCGATCGCGAGGTGGTCCTGCACAGCCCCGGCAGCAAGGGCCGGGCCGGCGCCGGCTACGGCGGCTGGTTCTGGCGGCTGCCCGACCTCGACCCGGCCACCGTGCACGTGTTCACCTCCGGCGGGTCGGGGGAGGACCAGGTCAACGGGCGGCCCGCCCCGTGGCTGGCGGTGGTGGTGTCCGACCCGCAACGCCCGTGGACCGCGCTGGTGTCCGGGCCGACCGACCCGTGGTTCGTGCGCGTGCGGCAGTACCAGGGCATCGGCTCGGCACTGGCCTGGGACCGGCCGCTGGTGCTGGCGCCGGGGCAGGAGCGGGAGATCACCGTGCGGGTGGCCTTCCACGACGGCGTCCGCCCGCCGTGATCCCGGGAGCGGGGTGTTCCCGGTCCCTTCCCGTTCTTCCCGGAGGTCGACGTGCGACGTGTGTGCTTCCTGCTGCGGGTCCGCCCCGAGCGGATGGCCGAGTACCGCGAACGGCACCGCGAGGTGTGGCCGGAGATGCGACGGGCGCTGCGGGAGACCGGCTGGGGCAACTACACCCTCTTCCTGGCCGACGACGGCCTGCTCGTCGGCTACCTGGAAACCCCCGACTGGGACGCCGCCCGGCGCGGCATGCGCGACCGCGAGGTCAACGACCGGTGGCAGGCCGAGATGGCCGAGTTCTTCACCGCCCTCGACGGCCGGGACCCCGACGAGGCCATGCGCCCCCTGACCGAGGTCTTCCACCTGGACTGAGGGCGGGACCGGCCCGGGTCACCCGTCGTCGCGCCCGTCCTCCCCCGGTGCCGGCCCGAGGTCGTCGAGCTGCCGCCGGACGCGTTCGGCCTCGGCGTCGCGGCCCTGCTGCCGCAACAGCTCCAGCGCCTCCCGCCACGCGGCGCGGGCCCGGTCGGGTCGGCCCAGGGCGGCGAGGGGGTGGCCGAGGTTGTCCAGGGTGGTGGCGGTCTCGGCGGCGTTGCCCAGGGTGCGGTACAGCGCGAGCGCCCGCCGGTAGTGGTCGACGGCCCGCCGGTGGTGCCCGGTGAGGTGTTCGACGTAGCCCAGGCTGTCGAGGGTGGCCGCCTCGCCCTCGGGGTAGCGGTGGCGGCGGTGCAGGGCCAGCGCGGCCCGGCAGTGGTCGCGGGCGGTGTCGTGGTCGCCCAGGCGGGCGGCGTACCAGCCCACCAGGTTGAGCGCGGAGGCCACCCACGCGGGCCGCCCGACGGCGCGGTAGCACTCCAGGGCGCGGCGGGAGTGCTCCAGGGCCCGCCGGTCGTCCCCCGACCGCCCCCACACCGGCGCGAGGATGTGGTGGGTCAGCGCCTGCTCCAGGGGGTCGTGGTGGTGCTCGGCCAGTTCGAGCGCCCGGTGCAGGTGCCCGATGGCCCGCTCGTGCTGCCCGAGGTCGGCGTGGGCGTCACCGAGGAGCCGGTGGCTGCGGATGCGGGCGACGGGGTCGGGCAGCCGCTCGGCGGCCTCGACGGCCGTCCGCCACACCGCCAGCGCGTCGTGGCGGTGCCCGCGCCGGCGCTGGAAGGTGTAGAGGGTCCAGGCCAGGTGCCAGACGGTCTGGTGGCGGTGGTGGGCGGCGGCGGTGCGCTGGGCGGCGAGCAGGTGGGGGTGGTGGGTGTCCAGCCAGGTCAGCGCGGCGGCGTGGTCGGGCAGCGGCTCGGGGTCGGTCCCGGGGGCGGGCGGGGCGAGCCGGATCGGCGGGCGGTGGGGCTGCAGGAGGTGTTCGGCCGTGTGGGACGTGTGCAGGTAGTGGTCGACCACCCGGTCCAGCGCCGCCCGCCGCACCGGTTCGGGCAGGTCGTGGGCCGTGGTGGCGGCGTAGGCGCGGACCAGGTCGTGCATCGCGTAGCGGCCGTGCGGGCGCCGGTCGAGCAGGGAGGCGTCCTCCAGGGTGTGCAGGGCCTTGCGCGTCCGGGCCGGCGGCAGACCGGTGAGCGAGGTGGCGGCGGGCAGGTCGATGTCGGGGCCGGGGGCGGTGCCGAGCAGCGCGAACACCCGCCGCTGCTCGTCGGTGAGGCGGCGCAGGGACCACGAGAGCACGGCGGGCAGGCTGGCGGCCGGGTCCGTGTCGTGGTCGAGCGCTTCCAGGCCCAGGTCGCGCAGCTCGGCGGCGAGTTCGGCGAGCGGGACGCGCGGGTGGGTGGCGGCGTGGCGGGCGGTGATCGCCAGGGCGAGCGGGTGGCGCCCGCACAGCTCGACCAGGTCGTCGGTCACGGTGTCGTCGGTCAGCCGGCCGCCGAGGCGGGCGGCGAGCAGGGTTCGGGCCTCGGCGGGGGTGAGGACGTCCAGGTGCAGGTGGCGGGCGCCGTACCGGTCGATCAGGGAGGGCAGGGTGGTGCGGCCGGTGACCAGCACGGTGCACGTGGGCGTGCCGGGCAGCAGCGGGACGACCTGGTCGGCGGTGGCGGCGTTGTCCAGCACCAC
This sequence comes from Saccharothrix syringae, assembly GCF_009498035.1. Classification (NCBI taxonomy): domain Bacteria; kingdom Bacillati; phylum Actinomycetota; class Actinomycetes; order Pseudonocardiales; family Pseudonocardiaceae; genus Saccharothrix; species Saccharothrix syringae. The sequence goes on along the minus strand of NZ_CP034550.1, from coordinate 5,628,357 downwards.
CAGCACGCGCCGCCCGGCCACCAGACCCCGGTACGACCCGGCCAGGGCGTCCAGGTCCGCGGGCAGGCCGTCGGGGTCGGCGCCGAGGGCGGTGAGGAAGCCGCGCACCGCGTCCGCGGGGTCGGTCGGCTGCCCGGTGGGGCTGAAGCCGTGCAGGTCGACGAACAGCTGGCCGTCCGGGAAGCGGTCGAGGTTGCGGTGGGCCCAGGTCAGGGCGAGGCAGGTCTTGCCGATCCCGCCGGCACCGCCGATCGCCGAGATCACCACCGACCTGCCGGCCGGACCACCCGCCGCCGCGGACTTCCCCGCCACCGACCTGCCCGCCGCCACCGGAACGTCCGAGTCACCGCCCAGGACGCGGTCCAGCGCGGCCAGCTCCACCACCCGCCCGGCGAACACCCCCGGCGCGGCGGGCAGTTGTCGCGGCACCACCGGCGCGGACGGCGGCGAGGGCGCGTGCAGGTGCACGTCACCGTGCACCACCCCGACCTGCACCACCGAGCCCGCGTCACCGGAGACCGCGTTGCGGACCTCGACCTGGGGCCCGCCGTCGCGGACGGCGGGCCCCGGGTCGTCGGGTTGCCCGGGCGCGGCAGGCACCACCGGAGGACACCTTCCCGATCCGGTCGTCGACTGGTGCATCCAGCGTTCTACCACACCACCGGGCCGTCGCCGCGATTCACCCGCTCGCCCGAACCCGTCGCGCTCCCGTCGCGCTCAGGAACGCCGCGGCGAGAGCGTCGCCGGTCTGCGCCGCACCCGGCGGCGCAGCGTCGTGGTGTGCCCGGTGCTCGGGCGGTCGAACTCGGCGTCCACCGCGGACAGGCGCAGGTCCGGCCGCGCCAGCGCCCGCGCCGCCGCCCGGCTCAGCGCCGAGGGCACGCCCGCGCTGCGCGACAGCACCGCCACGACCGCCGCGGGTTCCGCGGCGACCCGCTGCTCGCCGAGGTGGCCGGCCAGCAGCTGCCGGGACTCGCCGTGCCCCAGCGCGCCCAGCCCGACGCAGTGCGCGCCGTGCGTGGCGACCAGGTCGGTCAGCGGGGCGGGGCTGGTGATCAGCACGGTGTTCGCCGCGCTGCCGGGCAGCAGCGGCAGCACCTGCCCGCAGTCGGCCACGTCGTCGACCATCACCAGCACCCGCCTGCCCGCGACCAGGCTGCGGTACAGCGCCGCGCGCACCCCGGGGTCCGGCGGCACCGCGCCGGGCGCGACGCCGAGCGCGTCGAGGAAGCCGCGCAGCGCCGCGGCCGGGTCACCGTGCGCACCACCCAGGTCGGCGTACAACTGGCCGTCGGGGAACAGGTGCGTCCGCGCCTGCGCCCACCGCAGCGCCAGCGCGGTCTTGCCGATGCCGCGAGGCCCGTGCACCACCGCGATCGCCGCGGCCGGGCAGGCGTCGGACCCCGCGGTCAGGCAGCGGTCCAGCGCCCCCAGCTCGTCGGTGCGGCCGACGAACAGCCGGGGCGGCGTCGGCAGTTGGCGCGGCACGGGCCGGCGCGCCACCACCTGCTGCCGCAGCTCCGGGTCGCCGGTGAGGATGCGGTGGTGCAGCGCCCGCAGCGTCGACCCCGGGTCGGTGCCCAGCTCGTCGGCCAGGCGGGCGCGGATCGCGTCGAACCGCCGCAGCGCCTCGTCCTGCCGCCCGCTGCGGTAGGCGGCGAGCATGAACTGGTGGGCCAGCCGCTCGTCCAGCGGGTGCTCCTCGGCCATCGCGAACAGCGTCGGGAGCAGCCGGTGGTGCCGCCCGCCGCGCAGCGCCGCGTCGTTGCGATCCATCTCCACGGCCAGCCGCTCCTGGAGCAGGTGCTCGCGCACCGCGTCGAACCACGGCGACTCCAGCCCCGCGAACGGCTCGCCCCGCCACAGCCCCAGCGCCGCGTCGAACAGCGCCTGGTCGTCGTCGGCACGCGCCCGCTCGGCCAACTGCCGGAACCGGTGCACGTCCACCGCCGCCGGGTCCACGGCGAGGCAGTAGCCCTCCGGCCTGCTCACCACCCGCGCCTCGGCGGTGGCGTCCAGCGCCCGCCGCAGGTGGTGGACGTACCCGTACAACGTGGTGCGCACCCGCACCGGCGGCTTCTCCGCCCAGATCCGGTCGATCAGCGCGTCCACCGGCACCGGCCGGTTCGCGTCGACCAGCAACGCGGCCAGCACGCTGCGCTGACGCCGGTGGCCCACGTCCAGCGCGATCCCGCGGACCAGGCAGGACACGTCCCCCAGCAGCCTGAGTTCAACCCCCACAGCTCCCCCCGTGGTGAGGCGTCAAGCCGCACATCATGTCACCCGCACCGACCGCCGACAGCCGCCGAAGGGGCCGGCCACGGCCGTGAGCAGCGGGTCCAAGACATGTCCAAGTCGCAGCCAATCCGCGTCGGCCAGCCTCGTCGCCGACGCGCCCACCGCAGCGGTCCCGTCCGGCCCGCCGGGCGCGTCGAGGAGAGGGGAAACCGATGAAACGCGTTCTGCTCCTGCTCGCGGGGGTCGCACTCCTGCTGTTCGGCTCGGCCGTGGCGGCGAACGCCGAGCCGGTCGAGCGCACGGTCGACGAGGTGTCGGCCATGGCGGCGCCCGCCGGCTGCGACCTCGGCAACGTCTGCTTCTGGGTCAACAGCGGGTACCGCGACGGGCCGGGCCAACTGGCCGGCACCAACAACGACTGGCGCGTGTTCGCCCACGGCAGCTGCCCGGGCGACACCTGGAACAACTGCGCGTCCTCCGTCTACAACCACGGCAGGTCCTGCTGGGCCTACCTGTGGGACGGCTTCAACCGGACGCTCGGCACGCTGGGCAACATCGGCCTCAACCGCGAGGTCGGCATCTCCAACCTGGCCGACTGGGGCTTCAACGACGCGGCCAGCTCCAACTCCTGGTCCAACTGCGTCTGACACCGCCACCCGCCCCGCCGACCCGACCGCGGGGTCGGCGGGGCACCCCGAGTGCCCGGAGGTCGTCGTGCCGCTGCGCCCCGCGTTGCCGTTGCTCCTCGTGCTGGCCGTCGCCGCCTGCACCGCCCCGGCCGAGGACCCGTCGTTCGACCTGCTCACCAGGACCGGCTCCTACGAGCGGCGCGACCAGGCCCTCGCCTCCGCCGAGCACCGCCTCATCGCCCGGTGCATGGCCGAGCGCGGTTTTCCCCTCCGGGCCGAGGCCGAGCGCCGCCCGGAGGAGCAGTTCACCCCGGAGTACCGCCGCACCCGGGGCTACGGCCTCTACGCGCAGTACGCGGCGCAACCAGGGGACGTGCCCGCCGGCGACGCGTACGTGCGCGGCCTCGACGAGGCCGGCCGCACCGCCTACGACCGCGCCCTGCTGGGCGAGGAGCGCGAGCGGCGCGCGATCCGGGTCGGCGACGCCGACTCCGTCGTGTCCTTCCCCGGCGGCGGCTGCACCGCCGCGGCCCAGCAGGCCCTCTACGGAGACGTCGTCCGGTGGGCCGAGATCACCTACCTGCCACCGGTGCTGCACCGGGAGGTGGCCGAGCAGGTGGGGGAGGACCCCCGCTACCGGGAGTCGGTCGGCCCCTGGGCCGCGTGCATGGCCGACCGCGGCTTCCCGGTCGACTCGTCGGAGGACGCACAGGACGAACTCAGGCAGCTCTACGCCGCCCGGGGGGCCACGGAGGAGCTGCGCGCGCGGGAGATCGCCACCGCCGTCGCCGATGGCGACTGCGCCGATCTGCTCGGCGTGCCCGAGCTGGTGCTGCGGATCAAGCGGGAGCTGGTCGGGCGGATGCCCGAGGGCGAGCGCGAGGACCTGCGCCGCGTCGCGGGGGAGTGGAGCGCCGCGGCCGCCAGGGCGGAGGAGGGGTAACCCGACGTGGCCTGCCCGACCCGGCCCCACTCGACCCGACCCGGCCCGCCGCACCTCGACCCCGCGGCAGCCGCGCCCCATCCCCAAGATCAGCACCCACCCACCAGGTGAAACGATTTAACGCTGCTCGCACCCGTTATGATCACACCGGGCCGCGCGCGGCCGGACGTGCCGTCGCCGGGTAGGCTCGCGTCCTTCACACCTTTTCTGCCGCCGAGGAGGCGTGGTGGGGTCACCGGTGAGCATTCGCGACGTGGCGACGCGCGCGAAGGTGTCCGTGGGCACCGTCTCCAACGTCCTGAACCGCCCCGAGGTCGTCGCGCCGGCGACCCGCGAGCGCGTGCTGGGCGCGATCGAGGAACTGGGCTTCGTGCGCAACGACGCCGCCCGCCAACTGCGCTCGGGCACGCCGCGCGCCATCGGCCTGGTGGTGCTGGACGTGGGCAACCCGTTCTTCACCGACGTGGCGCGCGGCGTGGAGGACACCGCCAGCGACGCCGGGCACGCGGTCATCCTGTGCAACAGCGACGAGTCGGCCCAGCGCGAGGCCAGGCACGTGGAGCTGCTGGCCGAGCAGCGGGTGCACGGCGTGCTGATCACCCCCGTGGACACCGACCTGGCCGCGGTGCGCAGGCTGCGCGCCCGGGGCATGTCGGTGGTGCTGCTCGACCACCCGACCGACGAGCCGGACCTGTGCTCGGTGGCGGTGGACGACCGGGCGGGCGGCGAGCTGGCGCTGACCCACCTGCTGGCCGAGGGCTACGGGCGGATCGTGATGGTCAACGGGCCCTCGCACATCCACCAGGCCCGGCAGCGGCTGGAGGGCGCGCTGGACGCGGTGCGCAAGGCGGGGCGGGCGGAGTCGGTGCTGGAGGAGCTGAAGGTGCCCGCGCTCAACGTGGCCAGCGGGCAGCGCGCGGCCGAGCAGCTGCTGGCCCGCTCCACCCGGCCGGACGCGGTGTTCTGCGCCAACGACCTGCTCGCGCTGGGCGTGCTCCAGGTGCTGGTGCGGGCCGGGGTGCGGGTGCCCGACGAGATCGCCATCGTCGGCTACGACGACATCGACTTCGCCGCGGCCGCGGCCGTGCCGCTGACCTCGGTGCGCCAGCCCCGGCAGCTGATCGGCCGCACCGCCGCGGAGCTGGTGATCGCGGAGACCATGACGCCGGGGGAGCACCGGCACCGGCACGTGCTGTTCGCCCCGGAGCTGGTGGTGCGCGACTCCAGCCGGAAGGTCCGCCGTTGAGACAAAAGTTCAGCCGTTGAACCGTTGCAGGGGGTAAATCCTCTGCTCCGCCCGGATGTTCGCATCGCGGGACCGGGACAGTGATGAATCGTTTCATCCTTGACGCTGTCGGTGCGCCGGTGCTGTCATGTGGCGGAGACAGGGCGTTACCCGGCAACTTTCTGGGAGCGCTCCCAGAACCCGAGTGCGAATGGAGCAACGGTGCTCACCAACTCGTTCAGGGTGCGGGCGATCGCTGCCGCCACGGCGATCAGCGCGCTGACGGGCGGCCTGGTGGTCGCGGGGGTGGCCTCCGCCGCCCCGGGCTGCGGCGTCGACTACGTGGTGCAGAACAGGTGGGAGGGCGGGTTCTCCGCCAACGTCACGATCAGGAACGTGGGCGACCCGGTCGACGGCTGGCGCCTGGTGTGGGACTTCCCCGGCGCCGAGCGGTTCGCGCAGGGCTGGAACGCGGAGTTCGCCGCCTCGGGCGCGAGCGTGACCGCGTCCAACGTGGACTGGAACCGCGCGATCCCGACCGGTGGCGCGGTGTCGTTCGGCTTCAACGGCACGACGACCGGCACCAGCGTGGGCGTGCCCACGTCGTTCACGCTCAACGGCACCCCGTGCACCGGCGTCGCGCCGACCACGACCACCACGACGACCGCCACGTCCACGACCACCACGACCACCACGACCAACGGCCCCGCGCCGAGCGACCCGACGGGCCGCAAGCAGGCCGAGCGGCTGGACCGGGGCGTGATCAGCATCCGGTCGGGCAGCGCGAACCTGGTGAGCTGGCGGTTGCTGGCCGGCGACCCGAGGGACGTCGGGTTCAACGTCTACCGGGGTGGTACGAAGGTCAACTCCTCACCGATCACCGCCTCGACGAACTACCTGGACAGCGGCGCGGCCGCCGACGCCTCCTACACCGTGCGCGCGGTCGTGGGCGGGGTGGAGCAGCCCGCCTCGCCGGCCTCGCTGTCGTTCGGCTCGGGCTACCTGGACGTGCCGATCCAGTCCCCGGGCAGCACCTACAGCGCCAACGACGCCAGCGTCGGCGACCTCGACGGCGACGGCGACTACGAGTTCGTGCTCAAGTGGGACCCGGCGGACGCCAAGGACAACTCGCAGAGCGGCGTGACCGGCAACGTCTACGTCGACGCCTACCGCCTGGACGGCACCCGGCTGTGGCGCATCGACCTCGGCCGCAACATCCGGGCGGGCGCGCACTACACCCAGTTCCAGGTCTACGACTACGACGGCGACGGCCGGGCCGAGGTGGCGATGAAGACCGCCGACGGCACCCGCGACGGCCGCGGCACCGTGATCGGCAGCGCGAGCGCCGACTACCGCAACTCCAGCGGCTACATCCTGTCCGGTCCGGAGTTCCTGACCATGTTCAACGGCCTGACCGGCGCGGCCGTGTCGACGGTGAACTACGACCCGCCGCGCGGCACGGTCTCGTCGTGGGGCGACAGCTACGGCAACCGCGTGGACCGGTTCCTGGCGGGCACCGCGTACCTGGACGGCGCCCGCCCGTCGTTGATCATGGCGCGCGGCTACTACACCCGCGCGGTCATCGCGGCCTGGGACTTCCGCAACGGGCAGCTCACCAAGCGCTGGACGTTCGACTCCAACGCCTCGGGCAACTCCGGCTACGCGGGCCAGGGCAACCACGCCCTGAGCATCGCCGACGTCGACCAGGACGGCCGGGACGAGATCGTCTACGGCGCCGCCGCGATCGACGACAACGGCCGCGGCCTGTGGACCACCGGCCTCGGGCACGGCGATGCCGCCCACGTCGGCGACCTGGACCCGTCGCGGCCGGGCCTGGAGTACTTCAAGGTCTCCGAGGACACCTCCAAGCCGGGGTCCTGGTTCGCCGACGCCCGCACCGGGCAGCGGCTGTGGACCACCGCGTCGGGCAGCGACAACGGCCGCGGCGTGTCCGGTGACATCTACGCGGGCAGCCCCGGCGCCGAGTCCTGGTCCAGCGCCGACGGCAGCCTGCGCAGCCCCTCCGGCGCCAACGTCGGCCGCAAGCCGTCCTCGACCAACTTCCTGATCTGGTGGGACGGCGACCCCACCCGGGAACTGCTCGACCAGACCCGCGTCGACAAGTACGGCACCGGCGGCGACACCCGCCTGCTCACCGGTTCGGGGGTCCACTCCAACAACGGCACCAAGGCCACCCCGTCCCTGTCCGGTGACATCCTGGGCGACTGGCGCGAGGAGGTCGTCTGGCCCACCAGCGACAACACCGCGCTGCGCGTCTACGCCACGCCGAACCAGACCGACCGGCGCATCCCGACCCTGATGCACGACACCATGTACCGGGTCGCCATCGCCTGGCAGAACACCGCCTACAACCAGCCGCCGCACCCGAGCTTCCACATCGGCAACGGCATGGCCACCCCGCCGTGGCCGGACGTGTACTACGCGGGCTAGTCACCCTCCGCAGCCGGTGACCCGTCCCCGTGGGGTGGGTCACCGGCCGTTCGGGTGTGAGCGGCGGCCGAACGGGGTACCTGCCCGGGGATCGAGCGGAGGTAGCACCATGGCCAAGCACAGACTGGTCCAGTCCGACGACCGGCAGTGGGGTGGTCCGGACCTGGTCACGGGCATCGCGTCCGCGCCGGTACCGGTCGAGGCGGAGCAGGTCGACGCCGCGGCGGAGCAGGTCGAGCGGGACTGAACCGGGCCGCACCCGCCGTTGCCCGGCGGGGCCGGTCCGCCGTGCTGCCGTCCGCGGCGTCCCTCGGGACGGGACGCCGCGGACGGATCACCCCCGGTCGGTCGGCGTCCCATCCCCTCCGATGGCCGGTACCGGTCGCCGGTCGACGGTCCCCACGGTGGCCCGGCCCGTCATCACGTTGTCCCCGTCTTGTCACCACCACTCGCGCGGAATAACGTTTTCGCAGCTCAGAGCCTGCGTAGACTGGTCGGGGCGCCGGCTTGCGCAGGGGGTGGGGATGGACTTCCGCGTGCTCGGGCCGCTGGAGGTGCGGTCCGGCGGTGAGCGGGTCGAGGTGCGCAGCCCGAGGCAGCAGCGGGTGCTGGCGGCGCTGCTGCTGGAACCGCGGGCGGTCGTGCCGATCGCGCGGCTGGTGGAGGCGGTGTGGGCCGACGGGCCACCCGCGACCGCGGCGAAGCAGGTGCAGAACTGCGTCTCGGCGCTGCGCGACCGCCTCGGGGAGCACGGCCTGATCGTCACCGACGGCCCCGGCTACCGGCTCACCGCGGGTGAGGACCGGCTCGACTGGGCGCGGTTCCGCCGCGGCGTCGCGGCGGCCCGCGAGCTGGCGGCGGGCGGTGGGCTCGCCGAGGCGGTGGACGCGGTGCAGGAGGCGCTGGCGCTGTGGCGCGGCCCGGCGCTGGACGGCCTCGGGTCGCCGGTGCTGGCCGCCCGGGCCGTGCTGCTGGACGGGCAGCGCCTGGACGCCGTGGAGCTGTGCGCGCAGTGGCGGCTGGAGCTGGGCAGGCACTGCGAGGTGGTGGAGGAGCTGTCCGCGCTGGCGGTCGAGCACCCGTTGCGGGAACGCGCGCACGCGCGGTTGATGCTGGCGCTGGACCGCAGCGGGCGCAAGGCCGACGCGCTGGCGGTGTTCACCGCGCTGCGCACCCGGCTGGCCGACGAGCTGGGCGTGGACCCCGGCCCCGAGGTGCGGCAGGCGCACCTGGCCGTGCTGCGCGACGCAGCGGGCCCCCGCCACGACGACCGGACCGCCGCCCACCCCGACGGGACCGCCGCCCACCCCGACGGGACCGCCGCCCACCCCGACGGGACCGCCGCCCACCCCGACGGGGCCGCCGTCCACTCCAACAGGGCCGCCGCCGCACCTCCCGCCACCCCGGACCCCGTCGCCACCCGCTCCGCCACCCCGGACCCGCTGGTCCGCGCGGCCGACGACCTGGCCGCCGCCGTCACCCGGCAGTGGACGGCCGAGGCGGAGCTGCGCTCGCTGCGCCGGCCCGAACCGGTGCGGGTCCGGTGGGCCTGCACCGGTCGCCTGGTCACCACCGGCCCGCGGCGCACCACGGCCCCGCGCGGCGACCTGTCCGAGGTGGTGGCCGCGTTCCGGGCGGTGCCGACCGGTCGCCTGGTGGTGCTGGGCGAACCCGGCGCGGGCAAGACCGTGCTGGCCATCCTGCTCACCCTGGGCCTGCTCGCCGACCGCACGCCCGACCAGCCGGTGCCCGTGCTGCTGTCGCCGACGTCCTGGGACCCGCGTCGGGAGCACCTGCTGGCCTGGCTGGCGCGGCGGCTGCTGGAGGAGTACCCCGGCCTGGGCAACACCGCCGCCTACGGCCCGGGCGCCGCGGCCGGACTAGTGGTCTCCGGCCGCGTGCTGCCGGTGCTCGACGGCCTGGACGAGATGCCCGCCGACCTGCACGCCACCGCCGTCGACGCGGTGGACCGGGCCGCCGCGGGCGTGCCCGCCCTGGCGCTGACCAGCCGCGGCGCCGAGTACGAGCGGGCCGTGCGGGAGTCGGGCGCGCTGCTGACCGGGGCGTCGGTGGTGGAGATCGAACCGGTGGCGCCCGACGACGCGGCCGCGTTCCTCACCGCCCGCGCACCGGTCGGCGAAACCCGGTGGCAGCCGGTGGTCGACCGGCTGCGGCAGGACCCCGACGGCCCGCTGGCGCGGGCGCTGAGCACCCCGCTGATGGTCAACCTGGCCCGCACCGCGTACGCCTCGCCCGCCTCCAGCCCGGCGGAGCTGTGCCGGTTCCCCGACACCGCCTCGGTCGAGGCGCACCTGCTGGACGCCTACCTGCCCACGGTGTACGCCGAGCGCCCCGCCTACCCGTCGCCGCACGCCCGCCCGCCGCGCTACGAGCCGGGGCGGGCGCAGCGGTGGCTGTCGTTCCTGGCCGACCACCTCCAGCGGCGCGGCACCCGCGACCTGGAGTGGTGGCGACCGGACCGCGCCCTGCCCACCGGCCTGGTCCTGGGCCTGCCGCCCGCGGTGCTGTACGCGCTCACCGGCCTGGTCGCGGGCGGCCCGCGGGTGGCCCTGGTCTACGGCCTGGCGTTCGCGGCGGCCGGCGTCCTCGCGCACCGCCACGGCGACCGCCCCGGCCCGCTGCGGGTGGAGTTCCGGGTGCGCGGCACGGGCGCCAGGTTCGGCGGGCGGTTCGCCATCGGCGTCGTGGTGGGCGTCGGCTTCGGCCTGGCGTGGGCGCTCTCCCCGGGCGTGGTCGTGCTGCTGGCGGTGGTCTTCGGCTTCGGCTTCGGCGTGCACGTCTGGCTGGCCGCCCCCGCCGAGGTGCACCGCGCCGTCGACCCCGGGTCGCTGCTGCGCACGGACCGCGCGGCGGCGCTGGCGTTCACGGTGTCGTTCGCGCTGTGCCTGGGCCTGTTCTACGGCCTGGCCTTCGCCTACACCGAGGAGGTGCGCTTCACCTCGTGGTGGGGCGGCAGGTTCGACGTGGTCCTGGCCCTGGCGGGCGGTTTCGCCGCGGCGATGCTCGGCCGGTTCCTCGCGGGCCGCCCGGGCGTGCTCATCTACGGCGCCGCGGGCGTCCTGGTGGGCGGCCAGGTCTTCCCGCGCGCCGACCGCCCCGGCGAAGCCCTGGCCGCCGGCGTGCTGTTCGGCCTGGCCGCGGGCCTGACGGTCGGCCTGTCGCGGGCCTGGGGCGCCTGGTGCGCCGGCCGCCTGTGGCTGGCCGCCACCGGCCGCACCCCACCACGCCTGATGACCTTCCTGGACGACGCCCACCGCCGCGGCGTGCTGCGGCAGGTGGGCGCGGTCTACCAGTTCCGCCACGCCAGGCTGCAGGAGCGGCTGGCGGCCGACTACGCCGGGTCTTCCCGCTGATCGCCGCGCCGGGCACCACCGGGGCGTGGCCCCGCGCCGGGAGATCGACCAGCGGGCTGCCGCCCGGCACCACCCCGCCAATCCGGTCGTCCGCGGCGAACTCGCGCGGTGGCGAGCCCGGGCGCGGTGATCAGAAATCCACCCCGAGGTCCTCGCTGACCGACCGCAACGGCGTCACGGTCGGATGCCCCTCCGCCAACAGCGCCGCGTCGCTGCCGGGCGGCAACTCGCCCTCCACGAACACCGCGGCCAGGTCGATCGACCCGTCGTCGGTGTCCTTGACCCGGCTCTGCACCGCGCCGAACTCCGCCAGGCCCGCCCGCTTCGGCTCGCCCGCCTCGACCAGGTTCGGCACGTTGAGGTTGAGCACCGTCCCGACGGGCGACGCGGCCAGCCGGTCGAACAACCCGGCGGCCACCGCGACCGCCGCGTCCCAGTGGTGCTCGTCGGCCCCCTCCAGCGGCACGTCCAGCGACACCGCCAGGGCCCGCGCCCCGTTGATCGACGCGGTCAGCGCCGCGCCCACGGTGCCCGAGTGCAGCACGGCCCGACCGACGTTGGCGCCCCGGTTCACCCCGGACAGCACCACGTCCGGCGCACCGCCGAACGCCCCCTGCGCCGCCACCAGCGCGATCAACCCGGGGTGCGCGGCCACGGCGAAAGCCGGCACCCCCGCCAACCCGGGCAGCTCCCGCCGCTCCACGCGCACCCGCCGGTCGTCCTCGGCCGCGGTCAGCCCCGCGCTGGTGCCGCTGGCCTCGCGTTCGGGCGCGGCGACCACCACGTCCCAGCCGTGGGCCACCGCGCCGCGCGCCAGGGCGTGCAGGCCGGGCGAGTCGATGCCGTCGTCGTTGGTGATGAGGACCCTCATGACGTCTCCCACGGCTTGAGGGTTACCCGCTCGGTCAGCTCCCGCACCACGTCGCCGCTGCCGGTGCCCAGCCCGTGCCGGGTGATGTTGACCGCGCCCGCCGCCGCGCCCAGCTTCAGCGCCTCCTCCAGCGACAGCCCCTGCGCCAGTCCCGCGGCGAGCCCGGCGGTCATCGAGTCGCCGCCGCCGCGGGTGTCCACCGGCGACAGCTCCGGGACGGAAACCAGGTAGAAGTCGCCGTCGAGCAACGCCAGCGTGTCCTCGGCCGCCCGCGACACCACCACCGCCCGCGCGCCGCACTCCGCGATCTTGCGGCACCCCCGGGCCAGCTCCTCCAGGTCGTCGGACCCGGCGTAGCCGTCCGACACCAGCTCGGTGTGGCTGACCTTGACCACCTCGGGCCCGCCCCGCAGCGCGGCGGCCAGCCGCCCGCCGGACAGGTCCACGACGACCCGGCAGCCGTTGCCGCCGAGGTCCTTGGCCAGTCGCTCGTAGACCGAGTCCGGCACCGGCTCGTCCTGCTCGGCGGGGCCGCTGAGCACCGCCACGCCCGCGCCCAGGGCCTCGACGAGCGTCATCTCGTACAGGTCGTCCAGCTCGTGGCGGGTCAGCGCGTCCGCGGGCATCCGCACCACCTGGTCCCGGCCGCCGTCGCGGCGGTCGTGCACGTACCCGCCGTTGCGGGCGGCGACCTCGCGGGCCTTGAGCCCGACGCCGATCAGGTGGCGCAGCACCTGCCCGGTCTCCCCGCCCAGCGCGGCGCACAGCACGACGTCCGCGCCCAGCGACTCGATCATCCGCGACTGCCACACGCCCTGCCCGCCGGCGTGGACGTGGATGTCCGGCGCCCCGTCCAGCTCCTCCACCGTCACCGTCAGCTCCGGCGACGGCGCGAACACCACCACTCGACCCGTCATACCAGTCATAACGGACATCTACCCCGTAGTGCCCTGATCGAATCGGTCACCGGCCCGCGGCGTCCAGGAAGCGCGCCCGCAGGTCCGCCCCGCGCGGGGTGAAGGTCACCGCGTCCGCGAACCCCGCGTCGCCGTGGCGGACGGCGAGCAGCAGCGGCTCGGGGCGGGGCGGCGGCCGGGTGTCCGGGTCGCCCGGCCGGTTCCCGTTCCACAGGTGGAAGAACACCAGCGGGTCGGCGGTGCCGTAACCGAGGGTCTTGCCGTACTTGGGGTTGGTGCCGCCGATCAACACCGACGGCGGGCCGAACTCGTCGACCACCTCGTGGTGGTCCCGGTCGACCGCCGCCCACGGCCCGGCGGTCCCGCGCAGCCGCCGGTGCTCCGCCGGGGACGGTGTCCGGTCGAGGGTGAGCCGGCCGCGGCGGTGGGCGCCCTCGGCGTAGACCGAGGCCACCAGGTCGTGGTCGCGGAACCCGAAGAAGACCTCCACCCCGCCGCCGACGATCGCGGCGTTGGCGACGCCGCGGGCGCGGAACGCCTCCTGCTCGGCTTCCCGGTCCTCGACCCGGCCGTGGGCGAACGCCGCGGCTCGCAGCAGTACCGGCAACGACATCTCCCCGCCGTACACGTCGGGGCGGCGCAGGGCGAGGTCGACCTGCCCGAGCAGGTACGAGCGGACCTCGTCGCCGGAGGGGCGCGTCACGACCCGAGTTCCTCGTCCACCAGCGGCATGACCTCGGTGCCCAGCAGTTCGATCGCCTCCATCACCAGGCGGTGCGGCACGCCCGACCAGTCCATCTGCATCGCGTACCGGTCGGCCCCGACCAGCCGCCCCACGGTGATCAGCCGCTCGGCGACCTCCGCCGGGCTGCCCGCGAAGATCGACCGCGCCCCGCGCGCCCACTCGTCGTACTCGGCCCGCGAGGGCACCGGCCAGCCGCGGGCCCGGGCGCCGTACTTCATCGTCTCCAGCCAGTACGGGTGGAACGCCTCCTTGGCGTCCTGGGAGCGGCGGGCGATCAGGCCGATGGCGCTCATGGTCACGTGCGAGCCCAGGTGCCCGCCCGCCTCGCCCGCGCGCCGGTACAGGTCGACCAGCGGGGCGAACCGCTCGGGCTCGCCGCCGATGACCGCGTAGACCACCGGCAGGCCGAGCAGCCCGGCGCGGATCGAGGACTCGGGGTTGCCGCCGGTGCCCACGGAGATGCGCAGCCGCTCGCCGTAGGGGCGGGGGTGGACCTCGGCGTCGGTCAGCGGCGCGCGGTGCTTGCCGGACCACGTGATCGGGTGCTCGCGGTCCAGGCGCAGCAGCAGTGCCAGCTTCTCCTCGAACAGCTCGTCGTAGTCCTCCAGGCTCGCGCCGAACAGCGGGAAGGACTCGGTGAACGAACCGCGCCCGGCCAGCAGCTCGGCGCGACCCCGGCTGAGCTGGTCGAGGGTGGTGAACTGCTGGTAGACGCGCACCGGGTCCTCGGTGCTGAGCACGGTGACCGCGCTGCTGAGCGTGATCCGCGAGGTGAGGCCCGCGGCGGCGGCCAGGACCGTGCCGGGGTTGGAGATGCCCTATCAAGCACGCAGATGTGGGATCCGTCCCACCTTCAGTACGAAGGTAGGAGATCACGACCGCAATCTAGCAGCGGCGACGCCGGCCTGTACACCGGGGACGCGTCCCACATACGTCATCCGGCACGGTCACGGTCCGTGCGTCGTGGCGGGGTGGGGAAGTGGGCGTTCGAAGGCTGTCTCGCAGGACAAGTTGCTGAAGGGGACAGCGCGCGATGTCACGGTCCCGATCGCCTGGTGCATCGCCCGTACTGAACCGGCCGCCATTCCGGTAAGACCGACCGGGATCAGGTAAGCCCCGCCTCAGGATGCCGTGGGAGGCTCACTCGACGAGTTGGGAGCCTGCGCTGTCCGGTTGTCAGGGAGGCGGACCTCGAGTCGGTAATCCGGCGCTTGGCCGAGTAGTTGGGTGTGCATCACGAGGTGACTTCGCTGCTCTTCTTATCTGCCTCAGAATGGACTGTGGCGCCGCCATATCGCGGTCATCCGCACACCTGGCGGTGTGGCAGGCCTGGGATGTATTGGCTCCACTCCGCCGGGCTGAGCGGTTCCCCGGCGGTCTCGCACACCATGTCGGCGACTGCGTCCGGACTTACCGCCCACAACCGTGCCGTTTGGTCGGCACTTGCCGCCGCGATGGTGCTGCCGTCCGGACTGAACTTCACCGAGTGCACCGCACCGGTGGCTGCGGTGAGCGTCGCGAAGTGGCTCGGTCGCGCCCGGTCGGCGACATTCCACAGCCACACCGAACGGTCGGCGCTGCCCGCCGCCAGCATTCGCCCGTCCGGGCTGAACTCGACCGCGTACACGTAATTGGACGGACCGGTGATCGGATCACCGATCGCCCGGGGTCGCGATTGGTCGGTCATGTCCCACAGCCGAACGGTCTTGTCGGCGCTGCCGACGGCCAGCGTGCGGCTGTCGGGGCTGAACGCGACGGAGTGCACGTAGCTCACCGGCCCGTCGATCGACCCCAGACGGCGGATCTTCGACAGATCGTGGACGTCCCAGAGCCACACCGTCTTGTCCAGGCTGCCGGCCGCCAACGTCGTGCCGTCCGGGCTGAACGCGATCGAGTAGACGTGATTGGTCGGTCCGGTGAGCGCCCCTCCCACCTGTCGTGGCCTCGTCCGATCAGTGATGTCCCACAGCCACACCACGTTGCCCATACCGGACACCGCCAGGAGTGAGCTCCGAGGCCCGAAGGTGGCCGTGAGGTACTCCGGCGGTGCGAACCGGCCGCCCAATGGCTCTCCCATCGGCGTCGGACGGTCCGGGTGGTCGATGTCCCACAGCTGCACGCGCGAGTCCAAGCCGCCTGCGGCGAGGGTCCGACCGTCCGACGACATGTCGAGCGCGCCGATGAACCGGTTGCCGGGTGAGGGGTTCTCCATCGGCGTGCCGACTATCCGTGGCCGTTGCCGGTCGCTGACGTCCCAGATCCGAAAAGCGCCATCGGCCGCGCCGCTTCCCGTCGCGAGGAGCGTGCCCGTCGGGTTGAACTGTACGTTGAACACGCCGTCGCGGCTGTCCGTGATCACCGGCCCGGGGACGGCCCACAGCCTCACCGTGCCGTCCGCGGCGCCGGTCGCGAGTGTCTCGCCGCCGTCGAGGTAAGCGACCGTGGTGATCGGGCCGGGATGGGTCAGCGTCTGCGTCACCGCCCAGTCGGATGTCTTCCGTAGCACCACCGTGTTGTCCGAACTGCCCGATGCCAACGTGCTTCCGTCCGGGCTGAAGGCCACCGCGTTGATCCAACTGGCCGCGCCGCCCAGCGGGGCGCCCGCCGCGTCGGCCACCTCACGGCCCGAAAGCCGCCATAGATAGAGGTTTTTGTCGGAACTGCCGGCGATAAGACTCTTGCCGTCCGGGCTGAACGCCACGGTGAGGATCTTGCGCGTCGGTCCGACCAGCGGCGAACCGATCCGCGTCGCTCGACGGGGATCGGTGACGTCCCACAGCAGGAGTGTGCCGTCCGCGCCACCCGCGGCCACCGTCCTGCCGTCCGGGCTGAACGCCACGGAGTGCACGTAGTCTGCCGCGCCCTCCAGCGGCGGCAGCGGCGTCGGGCGTTGTGTGGCTCCGATCTCCCAGAGGTGCACCCGGTTGTCCGCGCTGCCTGCCGCGAGGACGCGGCCGTCGGGGCTGAATGCCACCGAGTACACGGTGTTGGTCGGCCCGGACAGCGGCTCGCCCAGTGACGCCGGGTGGTCAGGGTCGGTCACGTCCCACAGCCGGACCACGCGGTCCGCGCCCGCGGCGGCGAGCAGGGTGCCGGACGGGTCGAACGCCAGCGAGTAGACGATGCCCTCCGGGTCGCCGAGCGGTGTATCCGCAGGCTCCAGTGACGGCCGGTCGGTCAGTCGCCATATCCGCACCGTGGTGTCCGCCCCACCCGCCGCGATGACATCGCGCCCTGGCGCGACGGCGACGGCTTGAACCACGCCTTCCTGCCCGACGACCCGCGTCGCCGAGGCATTCGCGGTGGTGTCCAGCAGGCTCGACCGCGCCTCCACCGTGGGACTGATCCGGTATGCGGCCAAGGCCAGCTGTGATGCCAGCGCGACGTCGCTCCCGCGCAGGTTGTCCGCGTCACCTGCTACCTGGCGCGAGATGGCCGCGTCCCGTTCACGTAGGGCGTCGGTCCGCTGGCGGAACACGTAAACCGCCAATGCCGCGACGATCAGCACGAGCACGGACAGGGCGGCCACCAGGCGGCGGAGCTGTCTCGCACGCCGACGCCGGGACCTGCGGTCCGCTTCTTCCGCTGCCACGCTCGCGTCGAGGAACGCACGCTCCACCGCGTTGAGGGCCCGACTGTGCCCGGTGTCGGCAGACCATTCCCGCGCGGCCTCGAGCCGAACGCCGCGGTAAAGCACGCCTGAGTCGCGCTGCGCCCGGCTCCACACGTGTGCGTCGTCGGTCAGTCGGCGGTGGATCTCCAGGCCGGCTCGGTCCGCGTCGATCCAGCGGCGCAGGCGCGGCCACGCGGTCAGCAGCGCTTCGTGCGTGATCTCGACGGTGTCCGTGTCTACGGTGATCAGCCGCCGTTCCACGAACAGGTCGAGCACGTCGGCGAGTTCGCCCGAGTCCTCTCCCTCGGGCAGGATCTCGGCGTAGGGGACCCGGCGTCGGGTGTCGGCGGACTGGTCGCCCAGACGAACCAGCCGCAGGAAGAGGTGGCGGGCCATGGTCTGCTGGCGCGCGTCGAGTTCGGCGTAGGCGGCGTCCGCTGTGTGTGCGATCGCGCCGGAAATTCCGCCCGTGGCCCGATAGTCGGCGATGGTCAGTCTACCGGGGCTCGACCGCTGCCAAGTGGCGAGCAGAGCGTGGGACAACAGCGGGAGCGCCCCGGCCTCGTACGCGGCTGACGGCACTGCGCCCTGGATGGGCGCCAGGTCGCGCATCAACAGCTCCACGAACCCGTCGTCGACCTCCAGCCGGGCCTGCCGCGCGGGCTCGACGATCGCGCTCCTGACCTCATCGGCGGTCATGGGACCGACCACCACCTGAGCGTCCTGCAATGCGGACACCAGCTCGGTGTGGCGCGCCGCTTGAGGGTAGAAATCGGCGCGCAATCCGAGCACGACCAACGTCGACGGATCCTCCCGCGCGGCTCTGGCGCAGCGCGCGATGAACTCCTGTCGCTCCCCGACGTCGGCGCACAGCGTGAACAGTTCCTCGAACTGGTCTACCACGACCAGTCGGGGACCGACGGGCGCTTGGTCAACAAGCGCTTCCCACTGGGCCAAGGGCCGCTGTCCGGGTGTCATCAGCACCGTGGTCCAATCGCCCGCCAATGCATGTTCACCGCGCTGGAACCGGGAGACGAGACCGGCACGCAACAGCGAGGACTTCCCCGATCCCGAAGGTCCTACGACGATCGTGCAGTTGCCACCCGGCCACTGACGGGCAGTCAACGTGGTCAACTCCGCGGTGAGCCGCTCCCGCCCGTGGAACCACGCTGCATGCTCAGGCTGAAAGCTCTCCAAACCCCGGTACGGCGCGGCCACGCCACGCGGGCGCGGACCGGGCCGTCGCCGGACCCGGTGCAACGCGGTCAGCCACCGATCCACTTCCTCGGGGTCGGTGACACCGCAGGCCTGGATGATTCGGCGCAACACGTGCGGCATCGTGAGCGGGGGCAGATGACGTCCGCTGAAATACCCACCCGCCGTGCTATAGGGAACCCCGACGTCCTTCGCGACTTCCCGGACTGTACGGCCGGCCAGTGCCCTCAGCGCGCTCAACTCACGCGCGAAGTCGGATTTCGTCCGCACTTTTGCGGGGTCGGCGGTGAACTGCTCTCCCTCGGTCCCGTGCTGCACGAGCCCTCCTCGCGGTGGCAGTCGATCTCGCGTACGGGGTTGTACGGACATCCCGGCCGACCTTGTGCGGCCATTGTCCGGACTGTCGCCCGACGGCCACAGGGGCATTTGACTCACAACCGGGCGGCAAATGTGCGGCCTGTCGCAGGAAGACGGGAGCGGGAGTCGATGATCAGACGAATAGTCACTGTGGTGTCGAATTTCTGCGGGACACGTCGGTTCCCCCGATCACCGGTCCATCGGATCATCGCCGTCGTCGATGTCGCCGGGTTCGGCAGCCGCTGCCGCACCAACGCCCATCAGGTTGCGGTGCGCCGCGGGCTGTACCGGGTGGTTCGGCGCGCGCTGGAACGGTCCGGTGTCGGCCGCTCGCGCTACCGCTTGGAGGACCGGGGTGACGGGGTGTTGATCCTGGTCGAGCCGGATGTTCCGAAGACCGCGTTCGTGGACTTCGTGCCGCGCGAGATGACCAGGGAGTTGGCTGCGCACAACGACAAGCATCCGGTACAGGAACGCGTCCGTCTGCGCATGGCGCTGCACGCCGGTGAAGTGCTCTACGACGAGTACGGAGTCACCGGCGCAGCGGTCAACCTCACGTTCAGGCTGCTCGACGCGACGCCCGTCAGGGATGCTTTGCGCGTTGCCTCGCGGAGATATGCTTTGGTAACCTCCGATTGGTTCTTCGAAGAGGTCGTCCGACAAAGTGTGAACGCCCATCCGCGAAACTTCAGGCCGGTGGTCGTGAGAGTGAAGGAAACCGAGACGACCGGCTGGCTGTACACTGAATCCGTTGAGCGTGCCTCATCCGAAAAGCAGTGCGTTCTCTGTGGCTGTACTCATTCCGACTGATGCTTTGCGGTCTCAAGTGTGTGGGGAAATTGCGGCGGAGGCGCATGATCTTGTGGTTGGGCTGACTGGTACTACATTCCGAGATTGCGCGGGAGTGGGTCGCCGCTTCGGCGGCAGTGGCTGATCAGGGCCCTATCGAGGTGGACTCGACGCCAGAGGGCGCGAGAGGTCGCGGCGCCTGTGTCGATGGCGCGGGTCAGCACGGTCGCGGCCGGCAGTCCTCGGATCGCCGCGGTCGAGAAGGGCGGCAGCACCGGTCTCAGCCGGTCGTCTCGCTCTCCCGGAACGGAGTTTCTTTTCCCTGGCTGGCACGGGTGACCGCGAGGAATGCCTGTGCCAGCATGCACATGGTGAACGTCTTTAATCCTGATCTGGATGCTCTGGTGCGCAAGGGAAGTCGATTACAAGCTGGCGGTAGTCGGCGTGTCGGTCTCTGAACATGGTGAAGCCCCTGGTAGCAGAACTCTCAACCGAGATCGTCCAGCACACCCGGGGGCTTCACGTGCTGTTCTACCGTGCCGCGCTGCCGTTGCCACATCGGACCCTGACCTTCGTTTCCGGCCTGCTCCGCGCGCACCGCCGACAGTCCGGCTCGGTGTGGCGCAGGCTCAACCCGGGACAGACGGGTCGGCCTCGGCACGGGCTTCAGCGGCCAAGCGGCGGAACGGGTGCAGGTCCACCTGCTCGGGATCGGTCAGCAGGACGTACCCGCTGCTCTGCCTGCGGATCTCCATCCCGCCTGGGGTGGTGACGCGCCGCAGTCGGAAGATATAGCCGCTGAGCACACTGCGCGCACGGTAGGGCAGCCGCTGTCTCTGCACCCGGTCCAGTACAGAGGTTGATTTCGTGATGGCGGTTGGCGCGATCATGGTGTTGTCGTGAGGGTCAGTCCGGTCTGGGCGAGGCAGCCGTCGAGTACGTCGGGCCGGTACTGGATCTTCTTGAGTTTGCGTTTCACCACGCGCACGAGGTGGTCGAGGTCGGCGGCGGCGAACTCGGTCAGCGACCGCTTGAGCAGCGACCACACCCCCTCGGTCGGATTCAGGTCCGGCGCGTAGGAGGGCAGGTGCACCACCCGCAGCCAGTCCCGGTTGGCGTCGATGAACTCGACCAACTCGTGTGCCTTGTGGACATTCAGATTGTCCCAAATCCACACCAACGGAGCCCGAAGCCGGTGGTGGGTGGCCAGGATCAGGTCGCGGTACTCGCTCCAGGTAAAGGCACGCCGCTCGCCCTTGCGTCCATGCCACAGCCGTAACCGGTAGAGCAGGTGCGGCCGCTCGCCGGGCCTGAAGCACAGCACTCCGGCCGTCGAGACCCAGCCTCCGCGTCCGCCGCGCACCCGGAACACCGGGGTCCGCCCGCGCGGCGCCCAGCTCCGGCCCTTCGGCGGCCTGGAGCCCTTGACCTGCTTCGTCCTCGAAGCAGATGACGGCGCCCAGGTCCGCGGCGAGTCTTTTACCCAGGGCCAGACCTCCCCGTGCCACACCCCGACCGCGCCGTCGTCACGCTCGATCGCCCGATGCGCCGGGACCTGCAGCGACCAGCCGTGCCGGCGCAGCAGCCGCCACACCCCCTGCACGGTGTAGCCGACGTGGAACAACCGGCCGATCATCGTCTTGACCCGGCCCAGAGTCCAACCCCCGCCCAGATCCCAGCCGTGGACCAACGGCCCTTTGGCCAACTCGCGCACCAGCCGCTCCCACTGGGCGGGCGAGAGCCGTTCCACCGACATCGGCCCCGCCGAACGCAACGCCTCCAGACCGCCCTCGCGCCAACTGCGGCGCCACTTCTCCACCTGACGCACACCCACCCGCAGCTCCGCCGCGACCACCGTGGTCTTCTCACCCCGGGCGAACCGCGCACCGGCCTCAAGTCGAATGCGCTCCCGAGCCTGCTGCTGGCGGGGCGTCATGCCTCCAACCTGCACATACCTCATCCACCCGACATACCGCGACGATCAAGAAACGTCACGGGGCCAACTCCACCCCGCCAACACCAATTCAACCTCTGTACTTGAGTGGGATTTTCGTGCGGGGCGGTGGCGGGCGGGTTCAGCACCGCTGTGTGTGCGGCATGGGCGAGGATGCTTTGGGTGCGGGTGGGTAGTCCGAGTCGGTTCCAGTGGAAGATCACCAGGTAGCTCAGGACTTCGCGCAGTCCTCTGTGCAGGGTTCCTTCGCGGGCTGCGGTGCCGAGGCTGTGGCCGGCTTTGCGGAAGGCGTTCATCCACGGGGCGGTGGTGGACAAGGGGCCGTCGGTGCCCAGCAGTGGTCCTTCGGGGGAGGTGTCAGCGCGCAGCAGTCGCGTGAGGTCGACGGCCATGGCGCTGGTTTTCGTCGTCGGGACGTCGGCGGGCAGAGGGCGTTCTCGTGTGACGTGCTGCCAGACGTCGCCTTGTTCGTACCATTCCAGGCTGGCAGCGCGTAGCAGGGTGGTGCACAGCAGCAGGGACAGTTCGCGTCGGCCGAGTTCGAGGTCCTTGGTGTGGGTGAGGTTGAGGATGGCGCGGCTGTCGGCGCAGAACAGGTCGTGGGCGGCGTTCATGCCCGCCGGGCCTCCGAACGCCGCGGTCTCGGCCTCGTAGACGCCTGGCCACCATGCGCTGATCCGTCCTCGGGTGTCGAGGGCGTCGGCGAGGTGTTGCTTCAGGGCGTGTCCTGCTGGCCCGGGCCGTAGTCGCAGGCGCCAGCAGAGGTGTTTGCGCATGTACCACCAGGCGTCGACCATGCGGTGGTTCTCGGCGTGGTGCAGCAGCGGGGCGAGGTGCCCGGCGGCGGCGGGTTCGGCCGGCCGGAGACGACCACCCGCAGTCCGGCGGCGGGGTGCGCGGGCAGCAGGGCCGCGATGCTGTGCGGCCCTGCCGAGCCCCGGTCCTCGTCCAAGCCGTCGACGAGCAGCACCAGCCGCTCGCCGCGCGACCGGCACAGTTCGGCGGCCTCGGCGAGCATGCCGACCAGGTGCGCCTCGCGCGTGGTCTCGGGCAGGAACGCCGGCAGCGGCTCGGCCAGCAGCTCGGCGAGCTGTTCGAGCACGACGTCCACGAACGCGCCGCGGTGGTCCTGACCCGCCAGGCGCCCGGTCACGAAGAACGACACCACCCGCACGCCGGGCGGCGGGTGCAGCGTGAACCAGGACATGAGCGCGGACTTGCCCGCCCGTTTCGGCGCCCGCCACCACCGGTAGGCACCCACCTCGTCGGGTGCCAGGCAGAAGTCCGCCAACTCGGCCAGCTCCGTTTCCCGGCCGACGAGTTCGGCGGGGGCGATCTGGCGCACCTGCTCCCGGTAGCGGGACCGGGCCGGCCCGGTCGCCGACGTGACGTGCACGCTGCCCTGGATGTCCCGGGCCTGCACGACCGGCTGGAACATCGGACCGGTCACGCGGTTGCGGTGCTCGGGCACCGCGTCATTGTCGTGGACGCGGCACCCGGACTACCACCGCGGCGGCAGGGTGGGCGGAAACGCGGTCAGCCGGTCGGCGCTGGATGAGTCGTCCGAGTCGTCACGGGGACAGGGGGAGGGTGATGACCAGTCGTGCTCCACCGTTGGGATGGTCGGTGGCGTGGAGGGTGCCGTGGTGGTTGGTGGCGATGCGGCGGGCGATGGGCAGGCCGAGTCCGGTGCCGCCGGTGTCGCGGGTGCGGGCGTCGTCGAGGCGGGTGAAGCGGTCGAAGACGCGTTCGCGGTCTTCGAGTGGGATGCCGGGGCCGTCGTCGAGGACTTCCAGGGTCGCGTGGTTGTTATCGGTGGTCAGGCGGACGGTGATGGCGGTGGTGGCGTGGCGTTCGGCGTTGTCGAGCAGGTTGCCCAGCAGGCGGTCGAGCAGGCTGTGGCTGCCGTGTACAGGGGTGGGGCGGCCTGGCAGATCGACGGTCAGGGCGTGGCGGCTGCGCCGGTGGGCGGTCTGGTCGCGAACGAGCGTGGTGAGGTCGACGATGTCGCTGCCGGGGGTGGTCGTGGAGGTGTGGTCGAGGCGGGCGAGCAGGAGGAGGTCGGTGGCCAACTGCTGCAGGCGGTGGGTGTCGGTCAGTGCCGCATCGACAACGGCGGGCCAATCGGTCAGGCCGGGGTGTGCGGTGGCGATCTCCAATTCGGCACGCAGGGCGGCGATCGGGCTGCGCAGTTCGTGGGAGGCGTCGGCGACGAAGCGCCGGTTGTCCTCCACCACGGCCTCCAACCGGTCCAGGGTGGCATTGACCGTGGTGGCTAGCGCGGCGACTTCATTGCGTCCACGAGACACGGGCACACGGCGAGTCAGGTCGTGCTCGGTGATGTCGGCCATCTCGCGACGGATCGCCTCCACCGGCCGCAACACCCGCCCCATCGCGACCCACACCACCAGGGCGAATAAGCCGATCAGCAGCAACGCGCCACTATACAGCGACAGGGTTCGCCCATTGAGGGCGCGCTGTACCTGGGCAAGTTTTTCGACCCCTGGTCCGAGCATCTCCTGTGCCAACGGCAATGATCGCCCTCTTCGCTCTCCTGTGTCTGAAACCACCGAGTAGGTTATGTCGTTCGGATCGATCAAGGGCCACAGAGACAGGTCGGGAACCATCGCATAAGACGTGTGCGACGCTTCGCAGACAATGGACTTGTCTGTTAAGCTGTCCCCGGCTTCGAAGTATTCCATCATTTCTTTGGACTTGATTTGCATTATTATTCCGTCGTTCTCCCCGGTGGCGCTCTTGCAAGTATTTTCCCATTCCAGCAGGAGGATCCTTCCTGTGGGAAAGATCCTCATGACCGCCCCGTTCGAATCTTGAAAATGGCCGCTTACACACATGTCGTCGACTTTCACCGGCGAGGCATGCGGTTGCATGGCACTGTTTCGTGAAATCATTGCGGCAAGCATCGTTGCCGCAATGACCGGCACCGCGACAATCAATGTGGCAATGAGGGTAATCTGCTTGCGCAGTGAACGTGAGCGATGTGCTCGGCGGTTCATGTCTGAATTCCCTCGCTTGTCCGGTGGGTGTGTACGGTCGCGTGCCGTTGTGGTGCCGTGTCACTCGGAAGGCTGTCGATATTCTGGTGTCGCATGTCCATGTGGATTCTGCTTGGCTTGAGCGCAAACGTGAAGTAGTCCTTCGGTGAAAATTCCGTCGGTACTGTTCATCAATGCTGCGGTGAACCACATGACTTTTATGGACGGTGGTAGTCGGTGTCATCACAATGACGGTCGACGGGGTGATATTCGGGACGACCGGTGCGTGATCCGTCCGTGTATGAGCCCTGTTGGGAGATTTTCCTGCTCATCCGGTTCCTTTTGTGCCTGCTCGGCCGGTGGTTGACGCTGCAGAGGGGGATGGTTCGCCGGGGCGGCGGGGTGTCGATCCTGTGGTGCGTGGCGCTGGCGGAGGCATCGACCGGGTTCGGATCGTGACAGGGGCTGCGTCGCGTACTGCGGCGATGAGCACGGCCTTGGACAGAACCTTGCCCTGACGACCGAGCAGGAATTCCATCGCCGTGGACTCTTTGGTGATCAGCGTAACGGATGTGCGATCGTGGCGGCAGGTGCACGCAGTCGGCTCCCGGCTCCCGGCGTGGCGGGCCGCGGTATGGCGTACCTGCAGGCCAAGATCCGTGGACGGGCTACCGGCACAAGTAGGAGAAGAGCTTGGCCGAGTAGTTGTCCGTATCGGTGTCCCGCCCTCGGTCTTGTCCGGTTCAGCGTCCTTCACGATCGGCGTCCGCCCCTCCGTCGTCTGTAACCGCTCGCACACCTGTAGCCGTTGAGGTTGGACGACACAACGTCCAGCACGACCATGTCGTAGGGGGCGCACCCGCCCGCCACGGCCTGTCGGGAGCGTTGTGCTTCATGTTGATGGTGGAACTCCCCATCGCGAGTCTGCGGGGCGAGCAGTCGGTCAATCGGTGGTCGTCCTCCAGTAGCACCAGCATGTCAATACTGTGCCGTAACCGAAAGTGCCATCCTGAAGTCCGCTTAAGCAGGCTTCAGCGTCTCCACAGGGGTGCACGGGCAGAGTGTGGACGGCGCTCCAGGAGTTTCGCTTTTGAAGGATGCGTTGAGGCTTTCGGCAGCGTTGTCGGCGGAGCTGCCGACCGCGCCCATGGATCGGGTCACTCCAGCAGCGAGGTCCTCTCCGCCGCGATGACAACCGTCCGGCTGATTCTGGCTACCAACACCTCCTCGGTGCCCTGGCCACCGCCACGCTCAGCCCGCTCACACCGCCACCCGGCTTCGACACCACCCGCCGCTTCTGCCCGAGCCGCATCGGTCCCCGACCGAAACACCGTGTCGCGCACGCACGGCAACCGGTCGTGGAAGGCGAGCTCAGGGTGTTCCGGGAGGCATCGGCTGCCTCAAACGCTTCATCGCCCGCGAGGTCTACCGCGCCCTGACCAGCACAGCAATCAGCCACACAGCCCGAACCACCCCAATACCGACAGCTTAACTTCTATAGGAGCATCCTCGGTCGTTGGCGTCGGCGCGTGCAGCGGGTGGACCACCGGGACAGGGGAATGCGGTCGAGGGCTCGCGTGGCCGAGGATGCGCGGGGCACGCTGTGCGGCATGCCCACCCGACGCTTGGAGATCCTGCTGCCAGCCGATGTGACAGTCCGCGAGTACGCGGCCGTCGCCCACGCTGTGTGGGCGGTGTTGAACGCGGCCGGATTCGGCGGGGACAGTTCGCTGCGACCGGACGATGGGATCAGCGACGCGGAGTTGAATGCCGCGTTCGACCAGGACGTGGCCGGTTACCCGTGGGCGCCGTGAAGGTCTGCGATCACGGTGGTGTGCGGCTGGCCGGTGGGTCTCGCCGCCGGCTGGCAGCGGCCGGGTCGATCTGGTTGCCCGATACGTTGACCGGGTGAGGGGGCCTACGAGGACGAGGGCTACTGGCCCGAGTGCGGATGGCCACTGCCGAGTTGGCCACCGGGACCATAGGGCAGCGGTGCCCGATCCCCGTCGACTCCGAACAACCAGAGGAGGATCAGCCGGGGGTCGCCACCACGGCAGCGCCCGTCAGTGCCACGGTGGCGGCCCGGCGCCCGGTCACTTCGTTGGTTGGGCGTCCTGGTGCGTATCGGTCACCCCGACGTGTCGTCCTTGGAGGCGTGACGTGTGCCGCTCGAAAAGTCGTCGTTGCTGGTCAAGCGGCATGTCTGTACTCGTTGATGAGTCCGCCGAGGATGCGGGTGCGGTGCGGTCTGTGGGTGTCGGGGGGCGTGTGCCGCGGTGGGGTGCTGCTGAGCTTCGGGTGGTAGTTGGTCGCGGGCCTGGTGGGGTCGGTGTCGGTTGTAGTGGTCTTCGTAGGTGTTGAGGACATGCCGTGCGTGGCTCTCGCCGGTGATCAGGATGTGGTCGAGGGCTTCGCGTCTGATGGTGCCGGTGACCCGTTCGCAGTGGGCGTTCATCCGAGGTGCCTGTGGCGCGCTCTTGATGATGCGTAGGTCGTCGGCTTGGAAGACGGTGTCGAACGCTTCGCCGTACTTGCCGTCGCGGTCGCGTAGCAGGAAACGCGGGGGCTCCGTGCGCGTTCCGAGGTCAGTCGCGAGGTTCCCGGCCTGCTGGGTCGTCCACTCCCGTGTCGGGTGAGAGGTGACGCCGGTGACGTGCAGGCGGCGGGTGTCGTGTTCGAGGAACGCCAGTGCGTACAGGCGCCTGCCGAGCACGGTGTCGAGGTGGGGGAAGTCCGCCGCGATGATGCCCTGGGCCTGGGCGGTGAGGAACTTCCGCCGGGTCGGGCCGGTTCGCCCTGGATCCGCCGGTGACCCCACCGCGGGTTCTCCCGGGCGAGCCGCAGCACGGGCTTCTTGACCGCCGCTCGAGTCGGTGGGCGTCCGGTGCGTCGACGCGCGGAGTGGTCCCACTTACGAGCCACGAGCTTGCGGTGCCAGGCGAGCAGGGTGCCCGGCGTGACCGGGAAGATCTCCCGCCATCGGTGACGGTCCACCAACCCGGACAGGGCGGCGAACCAGAACCGATCCGCGGGCGCGTAACGGACCGGACCCGTCAGTTGCCGACGAAGGACCGCGTTCTCGTGCCGCAGCACCAGCAGTTCGGCGTTCTTCGCCGCCTCGCCGCGCAGCAGCACCGACGGCACGGACAGCAACCTCCGGGTCACCTTGTACAGCAGGGACACGATCACCCGGCCATGCTCTCAACACGGTGGCCCCTTGCCCTACCAGCGACGATGACTTTTCGAGCGGCACAGGATGGACGAGGACGACACCCGCACCCTGCTCGCCTGTGAGGTGGACTGCCGGCCGATCCCGTTCCAGGACCGTCACGAACCTGTGGGACAGCATCCGGGTGTTGCGCCGCAACCTGATCGCGGCCGGGATCGGCGGCCGGGCCGTGCACCTGCTCGACCTGCAGGGCGTCGGCTGGTTCGGCCGTCCCGACAGGGCGGGCGACTTGGAAGCGCTGTGGGCCAACCTCCAGTCGGTGTTCCGGGCCGTCGACAAGATCCGGCACGGCGGCGCGAGCGCCTACCAACCCCAGGTGGCGGTGTTCGCGGACGACGTGTCGCCCAACTACCAGGCCGCGCTCACACCGGCTGGGGAGAACTCCTACGGGTTCGCGGGCGACCAGCTGCCCAACCTCGTGGAGGACCTGACCCGGTTGGGCACGCCGGTCCGCCACTACCTGCTCAGCGACCTGACCAAGGGCACCTCGACCTCAGCGCCATCAAGCTCGCCGTACTGCCCAACACGTACGTCGTGCTGTCCGCCGTGCGCTCGGCGATCAACACCAGGCTCAAGACGCCCGGCCGCACCGTACTGACCCTCTACGCCTCCGGGTACGTGCAGGACGACCAGGCCGCCTCGACCGCGTCGATGACCGCGCTCACCGGCATCACCGTCGCCAAGGGCTCGGGCACGCCCGCGCTGACCCAGGACTACTCCTTCGTCGGCCAGTCCGGCGGTCCCGGCTACCCGCTGACGCCGTGGTTCACCGTCACCGATCCGGCCGCGACGCCCCTGGGCACCTACCGGGCGGGCGGGGTGTCATTGGCCCGCAAGGCGATTTCAGGCGGAGTGGGCCTGCTGGAACTCCTCGATCAGCGCGCCGGGGATACGTCCCCGGTCCGAGATGTCCCGTCCCTGACTCCTGGCCCATTCGCGGATCGCCTGGTTCTGCTGCTTGTCACCACCAGCGGGAACGGTGGTCCGCGTGCGACGCTGCCCGGCGCTGCGTGATGTGCGGCTGCCGGTTCGTCGGCCCTTGGCGACGAAGTCGGCGAGCGTGTTGCGCAATCTGTCGGCATTGGGTGTGGACAGGTCGATGGAGTAGTCGACTCCGTCGAGGGCGAAACCGACGGTTTCGTGTGCCTCGCCGCCGTCGAGGTCGTCGATCAGTTGGACGATGGTCTGCTGTGCCATGCGAAGACTCCTTCTCGGGGTTGTCTGTTCCGCGATCGCTGCGAGCATGGTGCATGAATAGGGTCGGAGTGAACGCACAACCGGCCTGTCGGGTGTTGTGATCATATTTACCCGCACGAGGGGATGCAATACATTCCGGTGAGCGGAATGTTGGGTGGTGTCGGTTGCTGTTGACGCATGAAGAGCCTTCCTGCTGTCCGGCTCCGGTCTGCGGTCCGGATCCATCGGTGCCTCTTTCGATCACGCTGTCGACACCAGATTTGAGGGGGAACCGACGACTTCGTTGAGCAAACCTCGGACTCCCGGTCTGGGCGGTGGTCTGGCGGGGCCAGGCGCAGGGTGTGGACGAACGAAAGCCGGTCGGGGTCCAAGCGGGCTTCAGTAGTGGCGGTGTGCATCAGCGAGCGGATCCCATGGTGGACCAACGGATGCGTTCAGACGTCCTGCTCGACCCCGTCGGGCGAGCGCGAGCGCAACACCTGCCCGGGACCGCACTGGTGGGTCTTGAGCTCGTCCAGCGCGGTCTCGATTTCTCAACCTTGACGGTACAACGCCGCCAACTCCTTCGCCGGCGCCCGACGGTGGCCGAGGATAGTGGTGATCAACCGGTAGGGCGCGACCTACCGCGACACAGTGAGATCCTCCAGTGTGTACTCGACCACCCGCACCGTCATCGCGGTGTTGTTCAACCTCCTGATCGGCGGGTGACCGACTCGGCCGTGCTTCTTCCGAGTCAGCGGTGGTGTGGTGATCGATGGGCGGGGCAACGCGGCTGGGACTGTCGTGGCGGCAGCGGATGGCAACCGCACTTGGTGGGCCGGTCGGAGATCGGTTGAGCTTGGAGGACCGAGGGCGCGCGAGCGGGTCTGCCGTGGTGTGCACCGGCGCGGATCACGGTGTTTATCCGCGGCTCTGCTCGTTCTCCGTATTCCTGGTCGCGCCTGACGGGTCGGTTTGCTCCGGCGTTGGGTCGAGGTCGTCGAGTTGGTGTTGCACGCGGTCGGCGTCGGTGTCGCGGCCTTGTTCCCGGTAGAGCTCCAGGGCTTCCCGCCAGGCGGCGCGGGCCTGGTGGTGGTGTCCGAGCGCGGCGTGGGAGTGGCCGACGCGGTCGAGGGAGTCGGCGACCGCGGTGGTGTGGCCGAGGTCGCGGAGCAGCGTGAGCGCCTGCTGGTAGCAGTCGACGGCCTGGCGGTGCCGGCCGGCTTGGTGTTCGAGGTAGCCCAGGCTGTCTAGGGTGCCCGCCTCGCCGTGGACGTCGTGGTGGCGGCGGTGCAGGGTGAGGGCTGCCCGGCAATGTTCGCGGGCGGTGTCGAACTCGCCCAGGCGCGCGGTCAACCAGCCGACCGCGTTGAGCGCACGGGCTTGCCACCGAGGCTGGTCGTGGTAGAGGGCCAAGGCGTGACGGGCGTGTTCCAGGGCCTGCCGGTCGTCTCCTCGCCGCATCCAGACCCGCACCAGGTCGTGGTGGGTATGGGCCTGCTGGGTCGGGTTGTGGTGGTGTTCGGTCAAGGTCAGCGCCTGGTGCAGGTGGTCGGTGGCCTGCTCGTACAGCCCCGCCTCGGTGTGGCCGAGACCGAGGTGCCGCTGGGTGAGGATGCGGGTGGTGGGGTCGGGCAGGTGCTCGGCGGCGTGGGCGGCGGCCTGCCACACGACCAACTGGTCGTGGTGGTGTCCCCGCAGGTAGTGGAAGGTGGTCAGGCTCCAGGCCAGCTGCCACACGACCTGGTGGCGGTGGTGGGCGGCGGCGGTGTGCTGGACGGCGAGCAGGTGGGGATGGTGGACGTCCAGCCAGGCCAGTGCGGCCGGGTAGTCGGGCAGCGGCTGGGGGTGGACGCCGGGGGCGGGCGGGTCCAGATGGATCGGATCGCGGTGGGGGTGCAGCAGGCGTTCGGCGGCGAACGCGGTGTGCAGGTGGAAGTCCATCACCCGGGTCAGGGCTGCTTCCCGCAGGTGTTCGGGTAGGTCGTGGGCGGTGGTGGCGGCGTAGGCGCGGATCAGGTCGTGCATGGTGTAGCGGCCGCCGGGCCGCCGTTCGAGCAGTGACGCGTTCTCCAGGGCGGACAGGGTCTTGTGTGCGTGGGCCGGGGTCAGGCCGGTGAGGTTGGCGGCAGCGGGCAGGGTGGTGTCGGGGCCGGGTGCGATGCCCAGCAGCGCGAACACCACCCGCTGCTGGTCAGTGAGCCGGTGCAGGGACCAGGAGAGCACAGTGGGCAGGCTGGCGGCCGGGTCGGTGTCGTGGTCGTGGTCGAGCATCTCCAGGCCGAGTTCGCGCAGTTCGGCGGCGACCTCGGTCAGCGGGACCTGTGGGCGGGTGGCAGCGTGACGGGCAGCGATCGCCAGTGCCAACGGGTGGCGTCCGCACAGCTCGAGCAGTTCGTCGGTCGCGTTGGGCTCGGCGGTGACGCGGTCGGTGCCCAGGCGTGTGATCAGCAGGGCTCGGGCTTCGGCGTCGGTGAGCACGTCGAGGTGCAGGTGGCGGGCGCCGTGGCGGTCGATCAGGGAGGCCAGTCGGGTGCGGCTGGTGACCAGCACGGTGCAGGAGGTACCGCCGGGCAGCAGGGGGGTGACCTGGTCGGCGGTGGCGGCGTTGTCCAGCACGACGAGCATCCGCCGGTCGGCGACCTGGCTGCGGTATCGGGCGGTCAGGGCGTCGAGGTCGGAGGGCAGGCTGCCGGGGTCGGCGCCGAGGGCGGTCAGGAAGCCGCGCAGCGCGTCGGCCGGGTTGGTGGGCTGCCCGGTGGGGCTGAAGCCGCGCAGGTCGACGAACAGTTGGCCGTCGGGGAACTGGTCGGCCCGTCGGTGGGCCCAGGTCAGGGCGAGCCAGGTCTTGCCGATGCCGCCGGCCCCGCCGATAGCCGAGATCACCACCGTCCCCGCCAGCGGGTCCCGGATTTCCGCGTCCGACTCGGCGAACACGCCCTCGCCGTTCGGGACGGTGGAAGTCAGGGTGCGGTCCAGTTCGGCGAGTTCGGGGACGCGGCCGGTGAACAGCGCGGGCGCGGCGGGCAGCTGGCGGGGCACCACCGGCGCGTGGCCCACCTGCGCCGCGGGGGCGGTCAGGGCGGGGTCGGCGGCCAGGATGCGCTGGTGGAGCTGTTGCAGGTCCGGTCCGGGATCGGCGCCCAACTCATCGACCAGTCGAGTACGCAGCCGCTGGTAGTGGTCCAGGGCGTCGGCCTGGCGGCCGCAGCGGTAGAGGGCGAGCATGAGCTGGGCTGTCACGCGTTCGTCCAGCGGGTGCGTGGTGGCGCGGTCGGTCAGCTCGGGCAGCAGCGTGGTGTGTCGCCCGAGTTGGAGCGCCAGGTCGATGCGGTGGGTGTCGGCGGCGAACCGCTCGCGCTCCAGCCCCTGCCGCACGCCGGTGATCCACGGCGTGTCCAATCCGGCCAGCGGCTCTCCCCGCCACAGCGCCGCGGCCTGTTCCAGCAGCTCCAGCGCCCGGGCCGGGTCGGTCTCGGCGCGGGCCCGGGCGACCAGGCGCCGGAACCGGTGCAGGTCCACCCGGTCGGGATCGACCAGCACGACGTAGCCCTCGCCGCGCCGCTCGACGACTACCTCGCCCGCGAGGTCGGCGTCCGCGAGCAGTCGGCGCAGCAGGGACAGGTAATTGCTGACCAGCTGCCGGGCCCGCCGGGGCGGCTGTCCGCCCCAGACCCGGTCGATCACCTGCCCGGTGGCCACCGGGCGGTCGGCTTCGACCAGCAGCACCGCCAGCACGCACCGCTGCCGGGCGGGCCCCAGGTCGACCGGTGTCCCGTCGACGAGGGCCTCGACCTGGCCCAACACCCGCAACTCCACCTCCACCGCACAGACCTCCCCCGCCCGGCACCCCGCGAAGAAGTCCTGATTAGGCCCGCCACTCCTGGTGCGGCACCGCTGAACAGACGATCCGAATCACGTCCTGTTACCGGACGACACCGAGCGCCGACGACACCACCCGCCACAGCCTGTCAATGTGAAGTCTCAGGACTTGCTTGACGTTTTGTCGTTGGGAGACGCTTGACGCGATCTCGGGTTGACGCCGGCGCCGGTGACGTGGAGACGAGTGATCGGCGTGAGGTCGCGACGAGGGCGGACGGCGATCTCTTCATCGCCGTGTAAGACGCGCAGGTGCGTGTCCTCGATGACGACGGTGACGACCTTGCCGCGGTGGCGGGGACCTAGCTTGATCCGCTGACCACCGACCATGATCCGCCCGGTGGCGTGCACTTTCCGTTGCGCGCGAAGCGATCCAGCGGGCAGCGGCGGAGGCGGCAGCGGTGTCGACGGGGTTCGCGCGCCGTGAATGCCGGCCAGGCGGTCGGTGCTGACCGGGCAGGGCCAGGTGCCGATCAGGGCGTTGTCGGTGATGGCGTGCATGAGATGCCCGTCCAGGCGCAGTGTGACCTTGCGGCCGGCCCAGGCGAACCCGACCAGATGCGGGCGGCCGGCGATAGTCACCCGGCCGTCCTTGGTCACCGACCGTTCGACCTCAACCGCGCCGCCCTCGGGCAGTACCGGGATGCCGTTGCGGCGGCGCAGCGCGGGCTTGGCGGGCGGCGGCCCAGCAGATCGGGCACCGCGCATGGCCAGATGTTGGAGGTCCTCGGGGCGCAGCCGGGAGGCGACGGTGCGCATGACGTGCCCGTCGAGGCTGACATGGACGCTGCGCAGGTCGGCCCAGACAGTCACCAGCCGGCCCGCCATGCTCTCGTGCAGACCGATCGATTGACGGCCGGAGCAAACGGTGAGCTGGCCGCTGGGCGGAACCCGTGCCTGAAACTCCACCGCGGCGCCCTCGACAGTGCCGTCTGTGAGCAAGGCGGGCGGTTCGATCACGTCCACCGGCAGCGTCGACGCTGCCGGCCGTTGTTCTGGCGTGTCGGGATGCGGGGCCGCCTCCTCGGATGGGTCATCGGTGTCGGTGACACCGCCCGGGTCCGCGCCGAGGTCAAGACGGGTGGGGCCGTTGGGGCGGAAAAGCCGGCTGGGGTGGCCATGTCCAGGGCCTGGTGGGGGCGCTGACGGTTGTAGCTCTCGACCCACCCGTCGATCGCGGCCTGTGCGGCGGCAACAGACTCGAACGGTGCGACGCGATCGAGAAACTCCTCCCGCAGTGTCTTCTGCAACCGCTCAACCTTCCTTGTGATGGTCGGCGAACTCGGCTTGGTCAGGCGCTGTTTGATCCCGTTGTCCCGGCAGATCCGTTCGAACAGCACCTCGACCGGCTGGGGCTTGATGAACCGGCCGGTGAACTGCCCGCCGTTGTCGGTCAACACCTCCGACGGGACGCCGTAGCGGCGCATCGCCGCGGTAAACGCCGCGCAGATCGCCCGCCCGGACGGCACTGCGACCACCGCCGCAACCACGACGAACCGGGAGCGGTCGTCGATGCCGGTCACCAGCTTGCAGGACCGACCGTCGGCCAGCGGGACACCGCCGACGATGTCTATCTGCCACAGGTGCATGGGCTCGGCCCGTTGCCATCGCTTGTACTTGCGTTTGTGTTGCTGGGCTTGAGGATCGATGAGTCCGTTGCGAACCAGGATGCGGTGGACCGTCGCCCGTGACGGCGTGGGATCAGCTCCACGCCGCCCCAGTTCGTGGCTGATCCGGCGGGCGCCCCAACGCGGATGCTGCCGGCGTAACTGGCAGGTCAGCGCCTCGATCTCGGCCATGACCCGATTCGAGCTGGTGCGTGGCCGGCGGGAGCGGTCGGCCAGACCGGGCATGCCCTCCTGTTGGAACCGCCGCCGCCAGATGTGCAGGGACTGCCGGGACGTGCCGTAGCGGGCCGCGACTTCGCTGATTGGGGAGCCGCCGAGCACCTCGCACACCGCTCGATAGCGGTACTCCGCCAGTGTTTCTTGATCCACAGAGTCACAAGATCAGGACGTCGGTGATCGTCAAGCATGTCCTGAGTACGAAACGTCAAGGATCTCCTGAGACCACATAGCGGCAGGTGTTCTACATCCACGAATCGGCACTCTCGACACCCGTTCCGAATGACGACGCAACGGACGTCATGTGCAACCAGTTGCTGTGGTTGGCATTCGCGGGCAGGGAATTGCATCGCCGCGTACGATTGGTGCCGGTCGCGCGACACGGCCCACGGGATTCGTTTACCCTGATGACCTTCGCCCGGCCCTTGCGGTCATTGGCCTACACCGGGACGGCCACCGCAACGGTATTCACCGAAGGACACGACGCCGTCTACAGGCCGTTGGTGGCCGAGTTGGACCGGATCGCGCTCGATCCGGACCGGACCGTCGAGGAGTTGCGCCGTCGCGCCGACGCCCTCAGCGGCACCGCGATCCACCAGGCGGCAGCCACGACCACCGAAGGACACCCCACCCGATGACACCCCACCCGACGACGGCCCGCCCTACGACGCCTCCTCGGCGCACCGGCACCGACCCGCGCCGCCCGCACGCCGCCCCGTCGACCGGTCGCGAACTGCACACCCCGGCGGCGTCACCCTGAGGGCTGATCCGGCTGTGGGTTCCCGGTGATCGCCCGCATCGTGCTGGACGCCGCAGACGCCGTCTCCGCCGACGCCGTCTCCACCAACATCGTCTCCGCGGGCGCCGTGCCGGATGACCCCGCCCGTCTTGTTGAACATGTCGCTCCGGTCCGCCAGGCCGTGGCCGAGTCGGACGGACCGCCCGCCGACGTCCCGGAGATCAACGCGACGCTGGCCGCACTGGCTTACGCGATCACCGCGGGCAGGTACCTGCCCGCCGACGGCCGCCAGAGCACCCTGCACACGGCACCCGGCCGGACAGCGGGATCGACGCAGGGCGAGGCAGGTCGCTGTCGACCCGCCCGGCGCGACGGTGGTCGGGTTCAGCGGGCCTGGCCGCAGTCGGCGGAGACGGGAAGCAGGCGCGTCCAATCGGGACGCACGGCGATCCGGCCGCGCTCGTAGGCGTCGGTGACGAAGCAGGGGACCAGATAGGGCATCGGCGGCGTAGGGAAGGTGCCGTCGAAGAACCGCGCGTGGGCGGCTGATCCGGGACGGCGTGACCCTGGACGACGTCGCCGCCTCCGGGCATGACACCGGCGCCCCCTCGACGCCGTGTTCCAACAGCTGAGAGCCGCCATCGCGCAGGCCGTCGGCACGGGCCCGCACCGGACCGACGAGTCGTTGGAGGCCGTGGCCCGGGTTCTGGTCCTAGTCGTGGTCGAGCGGGTGCACGAGGCGGCCTGGGCGGTGGTGCTGGCCGGGCGGGCGGCCCGCGCCCACGCGCTGGACCGCGCGTTGGCCCAGGCTCCGACCCCCCCGGGATCCTGGAGCGCCGCGAGACCGATCGATTCCGCGAGGAGATGGACCTGCTGCTCGACGACGTGCAGACCGGTTGGACCGGACGTGACCCGGGCCGGCTCCGCGCCGACGTCGACCGGCTCCAGACCAGGATCGCCCGGTTCCGGGAGTGGACGACCCGCCGGCGGGAACACCGTGCCTCCACCCCCGGCGTGCGCCCGACCGAGGACCGGTGAGCAGGGGACAGACGAGGCGGGGGAATCGACGTGCTCACCGCCGCGCAGTGGCGCATCGGACGGGTGTTTGACGGCTCCCCAATGCCTGCATCGCCTTCTCCGGCGACAAAGCCTCCGGCGTGCCGCCGGAGCCGGCCGCTGTGGAGGCGCGGCGACGCGGCCGGCGGCTCGGGGTGCTGCTCGCACCGGCCTGCGTCGCGGGCTGCTACGTCGTCGTCGAAGGGCTGGCCGTGCCGTACGCCGGTGAGCTCGGGCAGGGCACGGCGGCGGGTCTGCTGCTCGCGGCCGGTCCGGCGGGCACGGTGCTCGGCACCGTGCTGGTGGCCCGGCTGGGTCCGCAGCGCCGCCAGCGCCTGATGGTTCCGCTCGCGGTGGCCGCCTGCGCACCGCTCGTGCTGTGCGCATGGCGGCCGGGCCTAGTGCTCACGCCGGTGCCCCGTGGGGGTTGTCCGGCGCGGCGTCCGGCTACCACGTGGTGGCCCGCGCGACGTTCGTGCGGCTGGTGCCGGACGAACGCCGCGGGCAGTGCCTCGGGCCGGCCGCCACCGCGCTGCACACCGCCCGGCGTGGCGGGATCGTGCCGGCCGGCCTCGCGGCGACCGCGACGTCCGCCTCGGTGGTCGTCGCGGTCGCCGGTGGGCTCGGCGCGGTGGGCGCGTCGCTGGTGACCGCGGCCTGGCGACGCGCGAACTCCAGCTGACTGCCCTGGTCAGGCCACCGCCGCAGGCGTCCACTCGTTACCCCGCAGGGTCCACTCGTTCCCGTCGCGGCGCAGCGTCCACTCGTTGCCGCGGGCGGCGGTCGTGGCGGTCCGGGTCCACTCGTTACCAGCGATGACGCGCATGGGGTGCTCCTCGTTACGGGTTGTGCTGGGCCAGGGGAAACCGCACCCGGACGGACTCGTGACGTCGGGTAGTCCCGTAGTTACCGTGCTGGAAAACACGCAGGTGCGGCCGGGTAGAACCGTATGGGGTTACGACATGAGTGTGAGCGCGGCGTCCTCGCAGCGGCGAACCACTGGTCAACGCCTGCGCCTGGTTCAGCCGTTCTCCTGGCACCTGTGGGAGCTACCTCGGCCGGTGCTCGCCTATGTGTTGGCCGTCGACGTCGCCGCCCTCGCGCTCGTGGCGTTGACCTCGGTGCGTGGCGCGGTCACCGGCACCGACCTGGTGCGCTTCGCCGTCCTGAGCGGCGCCGCCGTGGTGCATCTGGAGTTCGCGCGCGGCATCGAGCGGATGCGCGAGATGGCGGTCTCCGGCACGCCCTACGTCAACCTCAAGAGCCTGTGGGTGTTCACCGGCGTCGTGCTGCTGCCGCTCCCGCTGGTCGCGGCGCTGACGGCCATCACGTACCTGTACGCCTGGGCCCGCGTCGACGGCCAGAGCCGGGCGCACAAGAAGGTCTTCACCGCGGCCACCTTCATCCTGGCCTCGGGCGGGGCCGCCGCGGTGCTGAGCGTGAGCCAGCTCGCCGATGCGGCGACAATCCCGACCGGACGGCTGGGCCTGCTCGTGCTGGTGGCCGCCGCGGTGACGTGGTGGTTTGTCAACTTCGCCCTGGTGGTCGCCGTTCTGCGCGTGAGCAACCCCGAGGCGCCGGTCCGCGCGGCGCTCGGCGACCTGGCGGACCAGCTCGTTGTCGCAGCGGCGCTGGGACTGGGCATCGGCATGGCCGCGCTGCTGATCCACGCGCCGTGGCTCGTCCTCGTGCTCATGGTGACGGTCGTCGTGCTGCACCAGCAGTTCCTCCTGCCGCAGCTGCGCCGTCAGGTGCAGACCGATACCAAGACCGGCCTGCTCGATCCCGTGTTCTTCACCCGGCTCGCGACCGCATTGCTGCGTCGCCTCCGGGAACAGGTCCGACCCGCAGCCCTGCTCATGATCGACCTCGACCGGTTCAAGCGGATCAACGACGACCTGGGCCACCCCGCCGGTGACGACGCGATCCAGGCCGCCGCCGATGTCCTGCGCCAGGAACTGCGTGGCAGCGACCTGGTCGCCCGCTTCGGCGGCGACGAGTTCGTGCTCCTACTGCCGGGAGTCGGAAAAGAGCAGGTCAACGACATCAGCACCCGTCTGCTGCTGGCACTGCGCACCCACCGGACGCAGGTGAGCGCCACCTCGGGGCCCACCGAGCTGCTCGGCCTGCCCGCCTCGGTCGGCGTTGCGCTCTACCCACAGCACGGAGTCACCGTCGACCAACTGCTGCTCGCGGCCGACGCAGCGCAGCAGCGCGCCAAGCAAGCCGGTGGGGCTCAGGTGGTCGTGGCTCCGCTGCCTCCGGCTGTCGAGATTCCGGCCCAGCTTGGCTGAGCTTGACCGCGTGGCAGCCACTGCTTGGTCTCATCAGGCCGGGTGGTCTCAGGTTGCTGCTAGCCCAAGCGCTCTGGGCATGTCCTCCGTCTGGCTGGTCTCCGTGACAGCCGTTGAGGAGCGAACCAGGATATCCGCAGGCAGATGGGGGTAGGAGCCGTGATGGTATTCCGACCCGCTGTCGCGTCGGCTTGAGTACCCCCGCTGGCCAGGGGGTATGGTTTGCCCCGTGCGCTACTTAGCTCATTCGAGTGATAGACGGCGCGTAAGACGCCAACGGCCGAGAAGCTGATCAACAGGGCCGCAATCCCTGCTGCTTCCCGGCCGCCGGCGGTGGTCACCTCGTCTTGCGGATGCGACTCGCTGCGACGTGGAGACCGATGGCGAGGAGCCCGGCGGTCACAAAGATCGTCGGGCTTCCGTCGTCCGGGGCGGACGCCACGACCGCGGCGACCTCCATCACGACACCCGAGCTACTCAGGACCTGGGCAACTCGTCGGCGGGACCACCTTGGTGGTTCTGGTGGTTCAGGTGGCTCCTCGGGGCCCTGCTGGTCGGTCAACGTGCACCACCTCCTAGCCCACGCCGGAGGTGAAACCCAACCGGGTGCCGCTGTTGCCTCCGGCGAAGAACAGAGCCGGAACCGCAGCGGGCTGGGAGAGCGGCTTGACGATCAGCCGTACCTCGTGGAGCAGACCCTACCGGGCGTGCCCGACCACTTGCACCGACCACGCGCGCCAGCGCACATGATCGGGCCATGGGAGATGCGGACCGCTGAGCTGCGACAGGCGGTGCCTGATGGGCATTTATCCGGCTCAACGCCATGAAGCTGCGTTGCGGCGTGACAGGTCGATCTCGTAGCCCCGTTACACCGACCGGGTGGTCGTTGAGATAGCAGGCCGCCTGCGGGTGGTGACGGGATCTCGGTGTTGACCAGGAGGTTCCGCGAATCTCACAGGATCGCGTGTGGTCCACCGCCCGAGCGCCCGACGATGCCAAGCAGCATGGTGCGCACACGACCCGACATGAACCCGAAGCAGCTCACCGATGCACCGCATCCGCTCCGACCTCGCCCAAGACCACGAGGATGTGGCCTGCCTGGGCTCGGCTGATGCCGCCAGTGGAGGCGAACACGTAGAGGTAGTGGCCGAAGTGGGCCCTGGTCGTCGTAGATGACCGGGAGGTTGCCCTCTAAACAGCGGAGGATCTGCGTCCACCACCGGGTCGGGGTGCACGCGAGGCGCCCGGAATCCAGCCTGGCCTTCAGCCCGTTCGTGTACTCGCGCGCCGGTGCGCCGCGGTGATGATGGCGAGCTGTTCCTCAGACGGCGACGGCGTGATGCCGTTGTCGTCCTCCTCGGCCACGAGCGATGGCCTGCTCGGCCACGAGCTGCTCATCGGGGCCGGCGGGCGCACCGGTCTCGGCGCCGTGCGGTACAGCGGCGCGGAGAGCACGTGGTACCTGCGCGGCGAGCAGGTCAACCCCGGGGTGTCTGCTTCGGCTGCTTCGGCACGGCCGCCGAGTTCCCGGCGGATGCCGAGGTGCCCTGAGCGTTGTCCGCGACGCCCTGTGGGGACTGCTGACCAGCCGCGGCGGTCGGCCGAACGCTACGGGCTGGGCCGAGACGGACTGAATCGTTCACCGTTCGGCACGGCGGTGCGCCCGGAGTCCGGGCGTCATCGCCGCGGGCCGCTTCCCGGGCCGGCCGGCCCGGGACATGGCCCCGGGCCCTGGACCTGGGCTTGGTGGACGAATTTCGACGCATGGTCGTCGACGCCGTCCCTTCCTGCGTACCCGCCGGACCGGCCCGAAAACGGCGGTGGTCTCCTGCGACAGCCGCCGGCATGTTCTCG
The DNA here is from genome assembly GCF_009498035.1 of Saccharothrix syringae. Taxonomy (NCBI): domain Bacteria; kingdom Bacillati; phylum Actinomycetota; class Actinomycetes; order Pseudonocardiales; family Pseudonocardiaceae; genus Saccharothrix; species Saccharothrix syringae. The sequence goes on along the minus strand of NZ_CP034550.1, from coordinate 5,587,969 downwards.
ACGGCCCTCTGCCTGGCTGCGGTGGCCGGGCAGAGCTGGTCACCGCCCGCGTGGTCGGCGGTGCGCACGCCGAATCGGCAGCCCGGTGCGCGGTCGGGAGTTCCGGGGTGGTCGACGGGACATCGCCGGCCGCCCGGCGCGCAGCCGTGGTCGCCCGTCGGTGGCGAGCACCGGGTCCCGGTGGTCGTCGTGCTGCGCGTCGACCTGGCCTCAGTGCTCGCCCGGCAGGTCGGGCAGGCGTTCCGGGTGTCCGAGGAGGATGTCCGCGCCCACCACGCCGCGATTCCACGCCGCCTGCAAGGGGTACGCCGCAGCCCTGTCGGCCGGACCCACGGCGGCCGGTCGGTGCCGGTGCCCGGCTCGGCGTGTCCGGCGGTCCGGGGCCGGGATCGCGAGCGGGTCTGATGTGGAGTGATGCCCACCCGGACCGCCGGACGGGATGAATCGAGGGCGTTGCTGCGCGAGCTGATCACGCCCAGGGGGCCTCGCCGCCGACCGATTCCCCGTTCCGAACCTGGCCGCGTTCCTGCGTCGCTTCAGGCTTTCCGCCCAGCTTTCCGCGGCGTAGGTCTGGCTTGCTGCGGCCGGGCCTGCACAGTCTCGGCATCCCACTGTGACCCGCGAGGCGGGGTGGGGGTTATAAGGGCAAGTCCGGGGACGATGATCCAGGTATGAGCGACGAACGTCCTGCCCCGTTACCCCGGCCGTCGGCGCCGTCCGCGCTCCCGGTGCCGACGCCGTCGGTGCGGGGGCCGCTGCGGCCGATGCCGTCCGGGGCGATCGCGCTGGTCGCGGTGGGCATCGCCGTGCTCACCGCGGGGGTGGTGCTGGTGCTGTGGTGGGCGGGCACCGCAGGATTGTCCGGTCAGGCGCTGGTGACCGCCCGATTCGAGGCCCTGCGCACCGGGTTGAGCATCGGTATCGGTGGCGGCGGGCTCTTCGCCCTCTACCTGGCCTGGCGCCGCCAGCACGCCACCGAGATCGGCCTGGTGCACAAGGAACGCGACCTGGCCGACGTCGCCCGCGCCTACGAGCTTCAGCGCGAGGACTCCCTGCACGCCCGTGCCGATGCCGAGGCCCGCCGGATCACCGAGCTCTACACCAAAGCCTCCGAACAGCTCGGCTCGGACAAGGCCCCGGTCCGCCTGGCCGGGCTCTACGCCCTGGAACGCCTCGCCCAGGACAACCCCACCAACGCCAGACCGTGGTCAACGTGCTGTGCGCCTACCTGCGCATGCCCTACACCCTCCCCGGAGACCCACCCGCCGACAACGCCGACGAACCCACCCGCACCCGCCACGACCACCGCGTCCAGGAACGCGAAGTCCGCCTCACCGCCCAACACATCCTCACCACCCACCTCCACCCCGGCCCCAACCCTGACCACCCGGTCAAGACCTACTGGCCCGACACCGACCTCAACCTCACCGGCGCCACCCTCATCGACCTCGACCTCGACCACTGCCAACCACACCACGCCCGGTTCGACAGGGCGACGTTCACCGTGGACGCCTATTGCGGCGGGGCGATCACGCAGCATCCGGTCGAGACCTCGAACTGGCCCACCGGATGGAGAGCCACTGACGACCACCAGCCGGTCGACGGCCGTGAGGGCACCTGGCACCGCCTTGTGGAAATCGAGGTGGCCCTCGTCGACTCCCCGTAGCAGTCGACATGGTGACCGTACTGGGCGAGGCGGCTCACCGGTGCCATCGGCGACTCCGGTCAGCGATCGCGCTCTCCAGCGCTCACGCGAATTGTGCACTTTCCAAGCACTGCCCGGTTGCCAGTCGGCACGGACGAGGTGACCGGCCGCCGACCGGTCGGCCTGGTGTGGTGGCCCGTGGCGCGGGCAGGCGGGCCGTGGTCCCGGGGCGGCTGGGTGGTGGTCGGCCACGCGGTGTAGCGGGCGTGGTCGGGCCCGCGTCGAAATCGACGCGGTGTCGGCTCGGTCTGCAGTACAGTCCCGTCCCGGATCTGGATCTAGGGGGATGTACGTGCGTGGTGTGGTGGCGTTGGTGTGCGCCGGTGTGCTGGTGGCGGGGTGTTCGGCGCAGGCGGGGCCGCCCGCCGCGCCGGTCGTCTCGGAGGATCCGGCAGTGGCGGCCGCGGCGGTGGTGGCGAGGCTGGCGTTGGGGGAGCAGGTGACCGGCCCGGCGGGCCTGGTGCCGGCCGGTGAGCCCGAGACCGGGGTGCAGCCGCTGGTGGAGTGCCGGGAGCTGGCCTCGGCGGGGCAGGCGTTGGCCGGTCGGACGCAGCGCTGGACCTGGACCGCACCCGACGGCCGCACGGCCACCTACAGCCTCTACGGCGTCGTCTACCAGGGGGTCGCGGCCCGGGAGGTGGTCAAGCAGGCCCGCGTGGTCTCCGAGTGCTATCCCCGGCAGCACGACCCGTCGGGGTACGACCGGCAGCGGTACTCCGAGGAGAGCCTGCCTTCCACCCGGCCGATCATCGACGACCGGTTCGGCTACTGCGAGCGCGACCCGGTCGACTACGGCCTGACCATCGACCAGTACCTCGCCACCCCGTACGAATATCGCTGCACCGCGTTGTTCGCCCACGGGAACAAGGTGCTGCGGTTCCACTACGTCAGCAGCATCGACAGGAAGACCGCTGGGTCCGGTCAGCCGAGCGTGCACACCCTCGCCCAGTCCCTGGTCGACCTCATCGTGGCCGCCTGACCAACCCGTTCGGTCACCGTGCTGCGGTGGTGCTCGGGGTGGGGCCGGCGCTCATGTCCCGCCAGCCTCGGCCGTGGTGACGGGGTACCGCGTGCACAGGCCCGGTTCCGCACGTGTGCCGGGTGACCGGCGCAGCCGTTGTCCCGGCCCGCTACACCAGGACGTCCTGCCCACCGGTGACGGGGTCGCCGGACTCGTCCTGCTGCTGCGCGGACACCCCGGCCCGGTCCAGCCGGCTCATCCTCGGCCCTCCCACCGGCGACGGCAGCGGCGTCGCCGGTGGGAGGGCCGCGCACCACTGTCGCTGCCGCCGGAGGGGCTCGTGCCCGCGCGAGCCGACCACACCCGCGCCGCCCTGACGGGTGTGGGTCGGACTCCGCAGGTCGGCGCTCACACGGGGGACACCGATCGGCGTTGCCGCGACGGCAGTTCCGGGCACGGCAGCGTTCCGGCGTTCGAGACGGACGGGACAGTGACCGGGCGCGGGAAAGGACGGCCGGGTCAACCCAGGCCGCGGCTCGACCGGCCACCCCGGAAAGCCCTGGGCAGTCCACGCCCGGCCTCGGCCGCACCGTCCCGTTCCTGTGCGCAGCGCGGCAGGAGATGCCCGGGCGAGGCGTCAGCGCGCTACGCGTGCCCGGCGGGCACGGACGAACCGCCTGGGCCGTCGAGGCCGGAGAACGGCTCGGGCGGCCGGGGGTTCAGGCGGGTTTGCCGGCGGCGGTGCAGACCGCGATGCGGGCTTCCAGGAAGTCCATGCGTGGGGTGGAGGAGTAGCTGCGCCAGGGCTCGCCGTCGGCGTGGGGGCCCAGCACGCGGAACTGGGCGAGCGCCTCGTCGTAGCGTTCGGCGAACACCAGGGCGGTGATGGCCAGGCCGCGGTCGGAGCGCAGCGCCCGGGTGGCCGCGCCCTCGCCCTCCAGTCGTGCCAGCAGGGTCTCCAGAGGGTCGCGGACCAGGGGCGAGCGCCAGATCTGCGGGGTCTTGTCGGCGGTTTCGAGGGCGGCTTGCAGCGGCAGCGCGGCCAGGGCGGGGGAGGCGGCCGCGCGGGTGGCGAAGTCCCACATCAGTTCGTCCGACCCGTGCCACTTGCGGCACCAGTACTGCAGGGCCTGCACGTGTCCGGACCGGTGGTGCGGATCCCGGGCGAGCAGTTCGTCCCACAGCAGCCCGAAGCGCTGGTGGTCGTAGGACAGGCCGCGGGCCAGCATCGCCAGCGTCGTCCACGGGGTGGGGTCGTCGGGCAGGAGCGTCGCGGCGTGCTGTGCCGTCGTCTGCGCCAGGCGCAGCAGGCGGTGGAATTCGGCGAATTGGGCCTGGCTGGTCTGCGCGGCGCGCGCCGTGCCGCGTGCCTCCCAGGCCAGGTAGACCAGCGACAGCGCGTGCAGCACGGCCAGGTCGCCGTTGTCGGGGTCGGTCTCGTGCCAGCGCTGCAGGAAAGTCGCGTCCCGCACGACGTGGTCGGCCAGTGCCCGCACGACCTCGTCGCGGCGTTCCCAGTCGCCCCGGGTGGAGGCCAGCAGCGCGGCGGCGGGCTCCCAGCCGCCCTCGGTCGCGGCGGCGCACGCGGCGTCCAGTTCGGGGTCGGCGGGGCCGCGGGTGACGACCTCGGCGTCGGGCGCCAGGCCCCAGCGGGTGACGTCGACGCGGTAGAGGCGTGCGACGACCAGTTCCTCGGGCAGCTGCTCGTAGGTCACGCCGCGTCGTTTGGCCTCGCGCATCAGCGACAGCACGGCGAAGGTCTTGCGAGGGTGCCTCAGCAGGGCCAGGACCACGTGTTCCCCTTGTTCCCGAACGGATGGACCGGTCGTGGGGGACGCACGGGAAGAACGCCTGCCGATCCTCCCGCCCCTGCTGCGGCACATCGCCGCGGGGCAGGAGAGAAGTCTCCAGGGGAAGCCGCTCCCGGGCCGCACCCCCACGGCCGCCAGGGAAGTGTGACGGTCCGATTCCGTATTGATCATGGCAGTGGCCGTTTCGTTATCCCGGCATCGGGTGCCGGGCCGGGGAGAATCGCTGTCCGGCACGCGACCACGGCCGCCTGGCCGACGCAGGCACCCGCGCAAACAGGGGCGTCGGCGTTCGGCTCGGCGCGCCCCCTGCAGTGGAGGGAGGTTTCCGGCCGAGCGGAGTCCAGGGACGTCCAGCATGCCCGGACCGTGGACATGAGCCAGCCGAGCAGGATGTTCCTCAGGTCCGGACCCGCTGGCAGGAGCCCCGGGTTGACCCGGAACCGGGTCCAGGCCCGCGTGACCGTCTCCTCTCGCATGGGACTGGCCGTGTCGTTGGCGAGGCCGCAGCGTTCCGAGGTCTGCCCTCGGGCGACGTAGGCCGTCAGGGTGCGTGGCGCGACGTCGGACAGCTCGGCCAGCGTGATTATGGAGCGCTCGACCCGCGTCGAGCGGTTACCCAGGGCCGCGGCTGGCGTGGCGCCATGGGCGTTCCCGAGTGCCCGGGTCTCGCGTCGTCGTCCAGGTTGCCGTTGCAGATGTAGTCCAACAGCGCGTCGTCGGGTCGGTGATCGGTTCGGCTGCGGTGGAGCAGTCGGTCATGCCTCGGCCTCGTACTTCCGGCAGTTGTCGGCCAAGGACGCGCCGTGGCGGCACGGTCGTCGTAGTGGGTCGGCGCCGCCGACGCGACGACCCCGGCCTGCTCGGCATCGGCGGCCGCGGTGTTGCCCGCGTGGGCCCGGACACCGGGTGCGTGCTCGGCTGAGCGGCCGCTGCTGGTTCGACGGGTTACGTGGTGCCGCAGTGTCCACCGCGTCCGCACCGATCGGGCGGCTGGTGCCCGGCTGCGGCGTCGTCTCGGCATCGAGTCGGCCGGGCTCGGGCGCGTCGACCTGGCCTTGGTGTGAGCGGTTCGGGACCCCAACTCGCGGTGCCCGCGGCCGACATCTGCCAACCCGTTACCCCGGACGCGGCTCGGGCTTGGGTGGTCTCGGCCGTCAGTGCCCGATCCGGGCGGTCGTTGGGCTCGCGGTGTCGGGCCCTGCTGATGCTCGCCGGCAGGCTGTGCGAGCTTGGCCGCGGTTGGCGTTCGTGGTGCCCGGCGTGGTCGTGCGCCGGTGGTGGTTGACGTGCCCTCGGCAGGCTCTGCGGCGCCGGTCCATATTCGTCTTTGTGTCCTGGCGGAGGTCCTGGAGGTCGGCGGGGTGCACAGGGGATGTACACGATGCGCAAGGCGGTGCTCGGTGGGGTGCAGGGTGTGCTCGGTGCCGTAACCAGTTCTCTCGCGCTGATCGTCATGGGTTCGGCCGTCCGGGTTACACAGTGGTCCTCCGCTGCTTACTGTCGGTGCAACCGTTTCCCCGGATAGGGGGAAACGTTGCTTCGCGTTGGTGCGATCACCTTTGATTGGGCTTGCGTTGTGGAGCAGGGTGTTCCCCAGGGGAGCGGTGACCCGGCTGGCTGCCGGGCCACCGCCCCCTGTAGGGAAGCAACCGGAGAGCGGCAAGCTCACCGACGGGCGCTCATCCACCTGCACAGTGCAGCGCCCAGGTATCCGGCAACTGCGGCGCCCCCGGCCAACCAGGTCGGGAGCGCCGCGCCGCTCAATGCGAGCACCCCCGCCCCGGCAGTACCGAGATTGCCGACATCCGTACAGACACCGGCAGCCCGTTGCCAGCTACGACGCTCGGACGGTCTTCGACGGCCCTCACGCCCGGACTTCACCGACCACCCCATCGCGACCTCCTATGGGTGGTACGGATGGCAGCCTGTCCGCCATCCAGCTGGAATAGCGGCGCTGCGATACAGCTTTCTCCCTAGTTGAAAGTAGTACCTAAATTTTCATGTCCCGCAAGCAAGATCGGCTGACCGGGTGGAGGCGGAAATCCACTCGATCGGATCAACGAAGTCCACTTCAGCCGGGCACCGTCCACACGAATGCCGAGGCCGGTGTCGCGGTGAGTTCCAGAGCGGTTATCCCGGCTGGTGGGACGGGTGCGGCTGACCAGCGCGCCACCGCCGAGGGCCCCGACCACGACGGTTCCGACCACCCCGAAAGGCCCAGCGACGCCACCGCCTCCCGTAGCGCCACGTCAGGAGGTTCGCGGTCGAACCGAGGTCGACGTGCACTCTCAGTAGGAGTTCGCGCGGGCCACCCGGGTGATCTTGCCATTCCGCGCGACCCGGCTGGCCACGGCCCGTGCCTGCCACTCGGCGCCGGCCGACCGGTCCGTGGCCACGTCCACCCGGAGCAGCAGCCTGGTGCCGGAGTCGGGCTCGCGCTCCTCCGCCGCCGGGGGCTCCGGCTCGACCCGCTCCCGGTGCTGCGGGTCGCCGCCCGCCCACGCCTCCACCAGCAGCCGCTCCACGCCCGGCAGCACCTCGTCGAGCAGCGCCGGGTCCTCCAGCACGGTCCACGCGGTGGGCGGCTCGCACGCCACCCGCGGCGTGGGGAACCCGTCGCCGAGCTGCCGCACGAACGCCCGCACGGCGCGGGCGAGCGCGCCGGCCACGTTCTGGCCGACCCGCTCGCCGCTGACCAGGTCGATGGTGACCGACCAGCAGCCGGGCTCCACGTCCGACGCACCACCCTGCCGGACTTGGCCGAAGCCGCCTGCGGCACGCACCCGGTGCTCCCGGCCCGGCTGGTGTGGCGCGTCCTGCACGGTGCGCCCGGCCAAGTCGGACACGACGCCCGCCAGGCGTACGCCGACGCCGGCCTCGACGGCTTCGCTCAGCAACTTGACGACGACCGCGACTTCCGCGCGCTCTACGACAAGCCAGCGCGCCGCCAGTACGTCCGCGCGCGCTGTTCGAGTACATCGGTGGCTACGCGCCCACCCCGGCGCTGGTCAGCCAGATCCTCGACGAGACCACCTCTCCGCTGAGGCGGTGACCGCGATCCTGATCGTGTTCCTGTGGCCCTGATCGAGCGGGCAGCCCGCACGAGTCGCCGACCCCGGCCGGGCTGGTCCGATCCTCGGGTACGCGCGAAGCGGGTTCCGAGCGGTCGCCGCTCGGAACCCGCCTGCAGCCGTCCAGCGGTCCCACACCAGCACGATGTTCCCGCCCAACTGCCGGTGGGCGGCGTCCAGCAGGGGCGGCGAAGTCGGTCTCGCGGAAGCCCTTCTTCTCGCCCTTGCGGCCGCGGTGGACCAGCATGCGGTAGATCAGCCGGGTGCGGTGGCCGGGTTTGTGTCGACGACGCGTGAAAACTGCCCCCCTGGCGACGCGCGGGTTCCAGCGCTTGTTGCAACACACCTGATCATGAAGGGCGTGTTGATGGCGAGGCGTGGGCGTAAGCGCAGACTTGATCTGGAGTCGGAGTACTGGTTGCTGTTGGCCGCCGGTGTGGGCGTGGTCGAGGCGTGCAGACGACTGGGGATCGGTCGCAAGACCGGCTACCGGTGGCGGTCGGAGAACGGCGGGCTGCCGCCGGTGCGACTGCCGGAGCCGACCCGGTCGAACAGGTTCCTGTCCTTGCTGGAGCGGCAGCGGATCGCCACGCTACGTCGGGAAGGGCTGGGGGTGCGGAGGATCGCGGCGGTGATCGGTCGTGCGTCGTCGACGGTGAGCCGGGAGCTGCGCCGCAACGTCCTGGCCCACGACCGCGGCTACGACGGCGACCTGGCGCACGCGCGTGCACGGCAGCGGAGTCGTCGGCCGCGGCGGTCCCGGTTGGTCGACGACGCGCTGTTGCGCGCGGAGGTGCAGGCCAGACTCGAGTCGGAGTTGGAGTCCGGAGCAGATCGCGGCCCATCTGCGGATCGCATTCCCCGACCGACCCGACTGGCATGTGTGCCACGAGACGATCTACCAGGCGCTCTACCACGGCGGCAGGGGCGGCCTGAGCAGGCAGCTCACCCACCAGCTGCGCACCGGTCGACCGTTGCGCAAACGCCGTCGGCGCGCCGACCGGCGCAGCACCAGGTTCACCGCGCCGGCGGAGTTGATCGATCGACGCCCGGCCGCCGCGCTGGAGCGGAACCGTTGCGGCGATCGGGAAGGGGACCTCATCGTGGGTGCCGGGGGCCGCTCGGCGATCGGTACCCTGGTCGACCGCGCCAGCCGCTACCTCCTGCTGGTGCACCTGCCCGTCGACCGTACCGCGGAGGCGGTCCGTGACGCCCTCACCGCGGTGCTCGGCGACTTGTCCGAATCGGTGCGGCTGACGCTGACCTGGGACCAGGGCTCGGAGATGGCCTGCCACGAGCAGATCGCGCCGCTGCTGCGGGAAGGTGTGTTCTTCGCCTATCCCTCAAGCCCGTGGCAGCGCGGCACGAACGAGAACACGAACGGATTGCTGCGCCAGTATTTCCCGAAACGCACCGACCTCTCGGTCCACACTCCCGCCGACCTCCAGGCCGTCCAGAACCGACTCAACAACCGCCCACGCAAAACCCTCGGCTGGCGCACACCCGCGGACGTCCTCCAGGACGCACTGGCATCATGATCCGGCAACGTTGCGATGATCACTCGAATCCGCCCGCCGAGACGATCGCCCCTGGGTGCCGGGACCGTCCGGACTGACGAGCCGACGCGACATCACAGGTCTTCTGCCCGACAGGTGAACCGGTGACCGACCAGACCGTCAACGACCCCGCCTGCCGTGAGTCGAGGGTGAACGGCTTTCACAATGCCGCACCGCCTCAACCCGGTATCGAGCCCGAAAGTCGTCGATCTCGAGTCTTTCGCCCACTGGAATAGCTTGCGCTGATCCATATCGGTCAATAGAATCGCTGCGCGCGGTCGACCGGTCGCGTATTCGTGCCGGTTCGGTAGTGCGCAACGCTCGCTCCGTTTGCCGAACACGGCAATCCCGACAAGGAGTTTCCGCATGGCGCGGCAGACCATCGTCACGCTGGTCGACGACCTCGACGGCAGTGAAGCACGGGAAACCGTGGACTTCGCCCTGGACGGAGTCAGCTACTCCATCGACCTGTCCGCGGGCAACGCCGACAAGCTGCGCCGACGGCTCGCCGACTTCGTCGCGAGCGGACGACGATCCAGTGGCCGCAAGCAGCGCACCACGCGGCAACGCCACACCCGGACGACAGTTCCCGCAGGCGGCGACCGGGCGCAGAACCAGGCGATCCGTGAGTGGGCCAGAAGCCGAGGAGAGCAGATCTCGGACCGGGGACGCATCCCCACGGCACTGATCGAACAGTTCCAGCAGGCCCACTCCGCCTGAACCGCGACATACACCCGCATCCGCGCGGATGAGCCGGCGAGCGGAGATCGGAAGAGAAGCCGGTTCGGCGTCCCGATGTAACCGAAACGCCGTACCTGAGGCGGGTAGAAGTGCACACCGGGACCGGCCAAGTCGGCACGCAGGGAGCACTGTGACCGGTGCCGACCGGCAAGGGGCGGGTAAATCGGCCCGGCGGAAGACGGCATGTGTGGGGGCATAGTTGCGCGCCCGGGACACACCAGATCTCACCGGGCGCGTTGCCGCCGCAGGTACTCCGCGACAGCACCCATGACACCTACGACAGAGCGGACCCATACATTCGGCTGCAACACCGCTCCCCTGTCGCCGATCAAGAGATGAGGGGGAGGGTGACAACAAACCGCGCGCCGCCAACGTCCGGGTCAACGGCCTGCAGGGTGCCTGCGTGGTTGGTGACGATGCGGCGGGCGATGGGGAGTCCGAGTCCGGTGCCGCCGGTGTCGCGGGTGCGGGCGTCGTCGAGGCGGGTGAAGCGGTCGAAGATGCGTTCGCGGTCCTCCGGTGGGATGCCGGGGCCGTCGTCGAGGACTTCGAGGATCGCCTGGCCGTCGGCGGTGCTCAGGCGGATGGTGATGGTGGTGGTGGCGTGGCGTTCGGCGTTGTCGAGCAGGTTGCCCAGCAGGCGGTCGAGCAGGGCACGGCTGCCGCGCACCGGCGCTGGGACGTCGGGCAGGTCGGTGGTGAGTGTGTGGCGACTGCGGCGGTGATCGGTGTGCTCGCGGGTCAGGGCGCCGAGGTCGACGCTGCCGTCGATGGCGGTGTGACTGTCGACAGGGGTGGCGGTGAGGGCATGGTCCAGTCGGGCCAGTAGCAGCAGGTCGGTGGCCAGGTGTTGCAGGCGTTCGGTGTCGGCCAGGGCGGCGTCGACCACCTCTGGCCAGTCAGTCAGACCGGGATGGGTGGTGGCGATCTCCAACTCGGCGCGCAACGCCGCGATCGGACTGCGCAACTCGTGCGAGGCGTCCGCCACGAAGCGTTGGTTCTCCTCGACCGCGTGCTGGAGCCGGTCGAGGGTCGCGTTGACGGTTTCCGCCAGGGTGGTGATCTCCGCACGACCTCGGGGAACCGGAACCCGACGAGCGAGGTCGTGCTCAGTGATGTCTGCCATCTCCCGGCGAATGGCCTCTACCGGACGCAGCAGACGCCCGCACGTCACCCATACCGCTGAGCCGACCAGAGCGCAGAATCCGATGCACCCCATGGCGAGCACCAGCAACGGTCGGGTGAGAGTGTTTTGCGCATACGCAGCCGCGCCGGAGTAGTCCCGCGTGTAGAGCGCTTCGGGTGCGGAGGGCGCATCGGTGGAACCCGGCGGCCTGTCCGCAGATCCGTTGCCTTCGACGGGGACCAATGCCTGCGCACGTGCGTACTCCACGCACCTGTGGTCGTCGGGGGGATCGACCGCGCCACTCGCCAGTCGTTCTCGTGTGCCCATGGCATCCAGGAACGAATCGGGGTCACTGCACAACACAACCCGCCGCTCCGGCACCGCTTCCCAATACTCCGCCTGCTCGCGCAGAAGATCTGCTTGCTTGCGCAGAAACACCGCCCCGACGACGAATGCCACGACAAGGGGAAGCGCCACCACGGTGGTGACGGCCAGCGTTGCTGCCGCCCGAATCGATTTCCTGCGTTTTTTCATCACAATGGCTCCTGTGGCATAAACTGGTGCCGATGTCGCGGGCGGTGAACACGGCGTGCCGCCCGAACAGGCTGCCGATCCTGCGGCGCGAGGTTCCGAGGTGGACTTCGGTCATGCCGGGCTCACGGGCCTCGTGACAGACTCCGGTGATAGTCGCGGTTCGGGGACCACACACCCAGGGCGGCACAGCGGGAGTTCCGGCAGCACCAACTCTGGAATTCAAGAAGAGCGGCTCGCCGGCACATCGACAGGTCCGCGTGGCAGCGTCAACTTCCGGAGCCCCGACACGCGGCATGTTCACCGGAACACGGCCAGCCTCGCCGGACCAGGGCCCGTCGGCCGCCATCGGCAGAAGCGACGTCCACTCCCGTGAAGTCCGCGGCCGTGCACGCGCACGATCGCCGTTCATCTCCGACGACATCACGTCCAGCACGATTATGTCATAGGTGACTTCGCCCGCCAGGCGCAATCCGTTACCACCGTCGCAGTCCACACCGACAACGAGATCTTCTGCAGCAAGACCGCGCACGGGAAGAGTTGTCAGTCGTCGATCGTCCACCGTTGGTCTCCCCATGTCGCTCACTGCGTCAGCGGTCGTTCCCGAGCTTGGGCAGGTGAAGGCCGTTTGGTGCGCAGACGGGGAACTCCTGGTGGATCGGACGTTGTCGAAGCGCCGTTCTGCCAGGAGTTCCGTTGTTGTCGTGCCCGATCCCTGCGGGCGGGTCCACCGCGGGTACCCCGTGCCGCCGCCTGGTCGTCTCCCACCGGCCCACCGTACGGATGGCCCGATATCCCACCGACGTCACCGACGCCCAGTGGGCCGAGCTCGCCCCGCTGCTGCCCGACCCCGCGTGCCTGGCCTGCCGGGGCGGGCGGTGGGAGAAGCAAGAAGGTCGTGCCGATGGGTGTCGGGCCGTGGCGGCGGTGTGGGATGGCTCTCGCCGCGCTGTTGGGCGTGATGGGCCGGGCGGGCGGTGCCGGGTGTGCGGTCCGCCGTGGGGCGGCAGATGGTCGCGGACGATGTGGCGGTCGTGGGGGGCGACACCGGTGAGGTGTTCTGCGTGATCCGATGCGCCGTCGCGGCGCCGCGTCCTGACGGGCGGCGCCGCGGGCGTGATGCGGTTGTGCGGACGGAGGGCTTGGTTACCTGCGCCACTGTTGTGCTGCGCCGTTGTTGCATTCCCAGAGTTGGAGTTGCCGCCCGGCGGTGAAATCGGAGCTGGGTACGTCGATGCAGTACTGGTAGTCGCTGTGCGTGGCGATCGCGTAGCCGCCGCTGGGGTGGTAGAAGAAGAACCACCGCTGGGAGTCGCTGCCGTCGCAGTTGTTGACCTTGATGGGGTTGCCGTAGCCCCGTTGGCCGTCGAAGTCCAGGCACAGCCCGCCGGAGTAGGCGGGGTGCAGGTAGGTCCCGCCCTCGCGGGCCGATTCGGTGACCCAGTACTGGTTGCTGCCGCCGTTCTCGCGCCAGAGTATGACAGGGGTGCCGTGGCCGCCGGAGTTCGAGGCGTCCATGACCAGATCTGTCCCCGACGCCCACCACCTGATCACTTCCTGGGTGGAGGGGGTCGGGTCGGCGGTGGGTGCGGCCGAGGCCGTGCCGCTCGTGGCGATCGCGCCCAGGAACAGCGCGAGGACGCCCATGAAGGTGCGAAAACGCATGGTGCTCGCCTTTCTTCGAGGTGATGGACAGCGATATGTCGAATCCGAACGTGGTGCCCCATCACCGGCGACGTCGCGACCGGTCCTGGCCGCACCGGCCGGATACGGCGGTGAACTCACCGTCCGGACACTGCCCGGTACGGCGGATGCGTCCGCACGACTGGCCCGATCCCAGGCGTGAGGTCGGTGTCGTGCCGGTGCGGACGTTGGTGCGGTGGTGGACACCTCGGTCGGCTCCTGCCCGCTCCTCAGGGGTGGCCCGTTGGCGGATGCCCGCCGACCCGGAGTGGGTAGTTGATGGGTGGTCAGGCGGTGAAGTCGGTGTAGGCGCGGTATCGCGGGGTGCCGTTGGCGCCGTCCTGGACCCAGACGGTGACGCGGAGGCGTTCGCCGAAGCGGGGAGTGGGGTAGGCGTAGCCGACGCCGCAGTCGTCGTTGGCGGCGCCGTTGGCGTCCTCGGCGGTGGCGACGACCCGGCCGGTGGTGAGGTTGCGCAGCTCGGCCCTGGCCCGCATTCCGTCCGCGGACTCGTCGCAGACCTCCAACTCCCAGGCGTTCCACCGGTCCACCGAGGCGACCGCAGAGTCGTTTGTGGTGTACACAACGGCGTCGTAGGCAATCTGAACCGGTAAGTGCGTCCCGCTGCCGTGGGTCGCCGCCCGAGTCCCGCTGCCGACGGCGCCAGCCGGTGCCGGCTGCGCCACCAGCGACAGTGCGGTGAGCGCGAGCCCGGCCGTGATGAAACGAGTCGTCCTGCCCATGATGGCCACTGTCTCCGTTTCTTTCGACAAGGTGTTCCTGTATGGCGTCCGTAAGGGAATCGATCGAGGTGTCACCGCACCGCAGCGCCACCTTCTCGCAGGGTGATCCATCGCGGGAAGATTCGTGTACGCGGCCCGTAACCGCCTGAGAATGCGTCGAACGAGTCACCCATATGGCCGGCTGCCGTCCCCCTCACGATTTTTCGGCGACCTGCGGTGAACACGTGCACACCCTGGGGTCCGTGTGGACGCTGCCTACTGTGCCCGACGGGTTCTGAAGAAGTCTTGAATCATCCTGAAGAGTTGTTCAGGATTGGTGGCAGTGGTGCGGAATAGCGGTGGTAGGCGTGTGCTGACGGTGGAGGACGATCGACGGTTGGCAGGTCTGTCGGTTCGTGGACTGCCCGCGAAAAATTTTGTGGTCGACCACGCCCCACGCCGCGTGTGGACCTGCCGATCGACTTGTGCCGGCCCGAGACACCACCGCAACAGCAGAAGGGTGTCGTCGAACCTCGGGCACACCGTAAGAACTGTGGCCCTCTGGGGCGATCGCCGATACGAGAAGTCGGATCGACTGGTTGCGCGAAGGGGCGACTGTGCGGGGAAGACCTATGTTGCTCGGGGCGGTCCGGCGTTCGGGTGCCGCTTGTGTCGGGTGGTGAGGTTGACCCGTTTTGACGGACAGGGTCGATGAGGTGTGGTCAGGCTACCTGTTCCAGCGGGTGGTGGCGGGTCGCTTCGTAGATGGCGGGGCTGAGGTAGCCGAGGCTGGAGTGCAGGCGTCGGGTGTTATACCAGCCCTCGATGTATTCGAAGATCGCCTTGTGGGCCATGGTCCTGGTGGACCAGGTCCGCCGGTCGAGCAGTTCGGTCTTGATGGTGGCGAAGAACGACTCGGATACGGCGTTGTCCCGGCACTGGCCCTTGCGTCCCACCGACGGCCGCACGCCCAGGTCCTCGGCGAGGGCGCCGAACCGGGCGGAGGTGTATTGGCAGCCCCTGTCGGCGTGGAAGATCACTCCGGGCCGGGGGCGACGCTGTCGTACGGCGTTGTCCAGGGCTTGGGCGACCAGGTCGGTGCGCAGGTGGTCGGCGGTGGCCCAGCCGACGACGCGGCGTGAGGCGATGTCGATGACGGTGGCCAGGTGGAGCCAGCCTTCCCAGGTGTGGATGTAGGTGATGTCGCCGCACCAGCGGGTGTCGATGTCCGTTGCGGTGCAGGAGAAGTCGCGTCGGATCAGGTCCGGCGGAACGGTCGCGGCGGGGTCGGGGACGGTGGTGGTGCGCCACCGTTTCGGGGCGCGTCCGGCCCGGCCGGCCTGCCGCAGCAGACGGGCGACGCGTTTGCGGGAATGGCGCTGGCCTCGGGCCCGCAGCTCGGCGTGCACCCGCGGTGCCCCGTAGGTGCGGTTGACCCGTTCCGACGGACAGGGTGAGGATCGGAACCCGTCGGAGGTACTCCCGGCCGTTCCTCCCTCGACACGAGGATCGTCGCGTAGCTCGGCAGCAGGCGACATCAGCGGCCGCATAGTTAGTATAATTACTTCAGTGTTGACTAAATATCGACCACACAACAGCACCGCCTCCGCAAACACGTCATCGACCGCAGCGCGTAACAAACGGGGCACGCCACTCCAACGGCCCTCAGGCGAACAGCGCGCTGACCGGCTCGCCTGCATACGGCTCCGCAAAGCGGCCAGCAACTCGACGTCCTCGATGATCGCGTCGACGTCGTTCACGTCGGCGCCGACTTCCCGCCGACCAGGCCGGCCGACGACCGCACCGCGGCCTCGGGGCCGCGGTGCCACGCCGAAAGTCGGACCGACCGGAATCAACCGCGACGGACGAACCACCCCGTCGGTCAGTCGGCCCATACCCCTCCACAGGCTCGAATGTCCGCCTGTGCCAACTTCACCGCGTGGGCAGACTCTCCGGTCGCCCGCATCAGGGCAGCACGGCCCGGCCGAGGCATCCCGGCCAGCTCCGCCTCCCGGCACAACCGTCGAATCCGACCGACCAGGTCACGGTGCCTCGCGTCCTGCTCTCTCTCCCGCACGGGCATGCCGAGCCGGGCAAGCGCCCCACGAACAGCGGACACCGTCGCCCCGGTCGCCTCGGCCAACGCGCCCCGGTTCGGTCGAGGCATGCCGGCCGCCTCCGCCTCCTCGTACAACCGGCGAATCCGCACGGCCAGCTCATCCTGCGCCCGCCGCCTCAGGAGACCGGCGACCTTCCTCTGCGCAGCCCGCACCGCATACACCGACGCCCCGGTGATCCCGACCAACTCGTCACGCCCCGGCCGGGGCCTCCCGATCCGCCCGGCCTCCTCGTACAACGCCAGGACCCATTCGGACAGACTCTTCAACCCGGCGGTCCGGGCATCCTCGGCGCGCAACCACTCACGCAACTCCACCCGCTCCACGGCACCGTCGACCACCCGGTGCAACCCGACCGCAGCCGACACGCCCTCCACCGCGGTCGCCGAGTCCGACGGCGGCGCCAACGGATGACGCTCACCGGTCAACGCCTGCAACGCCGCGGCGATCTCCTCGACACCGGCCTTGACGTAGGCATGGGTGGAGCCGTATTTGCCGAAGTGCGACACCGCGTGACCGGCATAGGCGCGGGCCACCGCATAACCGAAATTGCGCTCCACCCACGTCACGGTGGTATGCCGCAACCAGTGCGTGCTGATGTGCATCACCCGCACACTCTCCAGACGACCGCGCAACCGGCCCCACAAGGACTCGTACCGCTTCCTGGTCATCGGAGCACGATCGAGACGACGGAACACCTTGTCCCCGTCGTCGCGGGCACCCCGCCGACGGGCGTGATCGAGCAGATGCCCCATCAACGTGGGCGACACCGGCTGCCACCGCCGCGTCCCGCCCTTCTCCCACAACTGGACCAGCGACTGGTCGACATCCAGATCCCGCACCCGCAACGCCAACGCACCACAGGTACGCGCCGCGGTCTCCAGGTGGAACCGCAACAGCAGCACGTCCAACTCCGGATCCACGCCCGTCTCCCGCGCGACCCGGAAAATCTGCGAAATCAACTCGGGATTCACGGCGTGCCGCCGCGACGGCTGCCTCCTCGGCATCTCCACCAGTCGCAGCACCACCTGCTGCTCGCCGAGGAAACCGCGCTGCACCGCATACCGATACAGAAACGACAACGCCTGATAGGCATTCCGTATCGCGGTCGTCCCGCCCGCGTTTGACCGCCGCGCCACCGCGGTGGCCTGCACACGCCCCAGAAAATCCCGGACCTCGTCGGGAAGCACTTCGTCCAGGCGACGCGACCCCCACACCGCCACCGCCTTGTTCAGATACGAACGATACGTCGGACGCGACGCCTCCGACGCCGCCTGCAACGCCACCGTCACGACATCGCCATCGGCGCGCCGCCCGGCCGTGTCGTCCTCGACCGCGACGTCCCCGCCCCCCACACCCACGACCACAGACATCTCAGACACCGGCCGCCTCCCCACCCCACGACCGCGCCACGACACCCGAACCGGCCCCGACGCCCGCCCCGTCCCTGACCGGGCACACCCGCGCCACCATCCGCTCCGCATCCGGAAGCAGACGATCCAAAGCCTCCAAACCGTGCACCACCAACGCCGACAGCGACGGCACCGCCGTCAACAACACCTGCTCCCGCACGGCGAAACCGCACCACCGCAGAACAGGGGCCGGAACGGCCACCATGCCCCGCGCGGTCAACGCCGACACGCCGTCCGGATCACGACGGACCACCAGCGCCCCGCTCTCGTGGGCGTGGATCGACACCGCCATCCGGCCACTCCACCCCAGCGCCCCGAACAGCGACCGATCGGAGATCCGGCCCTTCCCGTCGAAAGCACGCACCGCGTGACGGCGAGGCAGCGGTTCGCGGCGCACGGCCAACGCCCCCGGCCCCGGCGCCTCGGTCCGACGCAGATCCAACTCCCGGCGCCCCGGAGCAGCACCCGCGCGCAGCGCAAGGCGGTCGTCGTCGACCGGGTCCCGGCGGCCCGCGACGTCGCCGTCGTGGCGCGGTGGCGCGGGAGGCTTCATCGACGCGGCGGGCCTCGCGACGGGCGGGGCTGCGGGCGGGGCGCCGAACGCGAGGTCGGGGATGATCCGGTCACCCACGGTGGCCCCTTCGGTGGGAGGCGTCCCTCGCGGAAGCGGGGGAGCGGGTCGGTCGCGGCGTGTCCCGCAGGGGCGGCCGTGCGGTCAGTTGCGGTGGGAGGAATCCCACGTTCGCGTGGTGGATATCGAGTAGTCCGCCAGGTGGTGCTCGCCCAGCCCGTAGAAGCCCAGCCCCAGCTCGTCGGCCAGCCGGATCCGCTCCAGCGTCTGCGCCAGCGCGTCGGCGACCGCGACCTGCCCGCCCGTCACCGGGTCGGGGTGGCGGTCGCCGAAGCTGTAGATCCCGAGCTGCATCCCATTCATTGACACGTCAACAACCTAACGACTGTTTGATGACGCGTCAACAAGTTGCTAGCTTGGCCGCATGGGCGAACCGCGGTGGCTGGACGGGCGGGAGGCGGCGGTGTGGCAGGCGTACCTGGCGCTGCACCGCGAGCTGCACGCCGCGCTGGAGCGGCAGCTCGTGCGCGACTCGGGGCTGTCCAACGCCGACTACGCCCTGCTGGTGCCGCTGTCACAGGCGCCCGACGGCGTGGTGCGCTCGCGCGAGCTGGGCCGGCTGGTCGGCTGGGAGCGCAGCAGGCTGTCCCACCAGGTCGCGCGCATGGCGAAGCGCGGGCTGGTGGTGCGCGAGGAGTGCGCCGACGACGCGCGCGGCTCGATGGTGCGGTTGACGCCCGCCGGGCGCGCGGCCCTCGGGCAGGCCGCGCCCGGGCACGTGGCGACCGTGCGGCGCTACGTGTTCGACGCGCTGTCGGCCGAGGAGGTCGAGGTGCTGGACCGGGTGTTCCACCGCGTGCTGGACCGCGTGGCCGCCGACGGCTGACCGGCCCTCCCCGCTGTCGCTGTCGGCCGGCCGGCCGTCGGCGTGGTATCGGGGCCGCGCGTGGTGCGACCCCTGATCCGCCCCCCCGGGCACCGGGACGGCGGCCTACCCTTCCGCCGTGCCCGGTCTGCGTCCGGCCGTCGGGGTGCCGGACGACGACCAGCCTCGCGCACGCGCGGATACGGACGCATCAGCAACCATCCGTATCCGCATCCGTATCCTCCGCACCCCCTCGCGTACACCGGTCTCCGTACGTCCGAGACGCGAATACGGATGTCTGTGGATGCGCTCGTGGTCACGTTCCCACGAAGGTGAACGCTGAACGCAAACATGTGTCGCGAAGGAGCGCAAGTGCAGCTGACGGCGGAGTTCGCCCCCGATCGGCAGGCCCTGGTGGGCGGGTCGTTGCGGGGCTGGCAGCACCACGCGCACGAGGACGCGCTGGCCAGGACCGGACCGGTGCACCCCGCCGAACTGCCCAACGGCCTGGAGGTGCTGGTCACCACCCTGGGCCTGGAGGCCACCCGCACCCTGCTGGGCGACAACCGGCTGTCCAAGGACGCCGCCGGGCTGCGCGCGGCCATGCAGCAGCAGCTGGCGGACAAGGGCAGGCCCACCGACCTGTCGCGGATCATCGGCCCGTCGATGCTCAACACCGACCCGCCGCACCACCGCAAGCTGCGCGCCCTGGTCTCCCAGGCGTTCACCCCGCGCCGCATCGAGGCGCTGCGCCCGGCGGTGGAGCGCACGGCCGCGGAGCTGGTGGCCGGCATGTCCGGCGAGGTCGACCTGATCTCGCGGCTGGCGTTCCCGCTGCCGCTGGCGGTGATCTGCGACCTGCTGGGCGTGCCCGCCGAGGACCGCGACCAGCTCAACCGGTGGACCGCGGCGATGATGACCGAGCGCCCCGAGCTGGTCGTGCCCGCCTCCGACGCGATGGTCGGCTACCTGGCCGGCCTGATCGAGTACAAGCGCGAGCGCCCCGACGACGCGCTGCTCACCGCGCTCGTGCAGGCCCGCGTCGACGGCGAGCACCTGACCCCCGAGGAACTGGTGACCACCGCGATCCTGATGGTCGTGGCGGGCCACGAGACCACCACCGGCCTGATCGGCAACTCGATCACCGCGCTGCTGGCCCTGCCCGGCGCCTGGGAGGCGCTGACCACCCCGGAGGCCGTCGGGGACGCGGTGGAGGAGGCGGCCCGCTGGGACCCGCCGGTCCGGGTCACCCCGCACTACCGGGTCGTGGTCGACATCGACCTGCCCGACGCGGTGCTGCCGGCGGGCGCGCTGGTCATGGTCGGCCTCGGCACGGCCGGGCGCGACCCGGTGGTGCACGGGCCCACCGCGTCCCGCTTCGACCCCACCCGCCGCCCCGCCGGCGGCAACGCCGCCCTCGGGCACGCCGCGTTCGGCCACGGCATCCACTACTGCCTGGGCCACCACCTGGCGCGGATCGAGGCGCGGGCCGCGCTGACCGCGCTGCGCGAGCGGTTCCCCGACGCCAGGCTGGCCGGCGACCCGGCGGAGTTCCCGCGCGACGACAAGGTCGTGCCGAACACCTTCGCCGCCGTCCCCCTGCTGCTGGAGCGCTGAGGCCGATGTCCGTTCGACTGGGGGAGCGCAACCGGCCCGGCACCGTGCAGCAGCGTCAGTCCGCCAAGCTGGCGAGCAAGGTGATCAACTGGTGCCGGTTGGCGATGTCGAGCTTGCGGTAGATCCGGGTCAGGTGGGTGTGGACGGTGGCGGGCGAGATGACCAGGCGGTCGGCCACCTCCGGGTTGGACAGGCCGTCGCCCACCAGCCTGGCCACGTTCCACTCCGCCTGCGTCAGCCCGGCCAGGCGCCGGGTGGGCTGCGGCCGGTCGGGCTCGGCGGTGTCGAGCACCGAGGCCAGCGCCTGCTCGACGGACTCGGCCGGGCACGCGTAGGCGCGCTCGTACTCCTGGTCGCCCAACAACGCGCGGGCGCGGGCGGCGGCCTGCTCGCTGAACCGGGCGAAGGGCACCAGGCCGTCGACCCGCACGCCGGTGACGCGGTGCAGGTTGTGGGCCAGGCCGAGCATCCGGGCGGCCGCCGCGGCGTCGCCCGCCTTGGCGTGGGCCCAGCCCAGCGCCTCGATCGTCCACAGCGGGCCCCACTTGTCGCGGATGGCGCGTTGCAGGCGCAGGCCCTCCAGCAGCACGTCCAGCGCGCGGTCGGGGGACCCCCAGCGGGTCTGCACCACGCTGCGGCACCAGTGCGCCCAGCTCAGGCCCCACTGCGCCCGCAGCCGCTCGCACTCGGCGAAGAACTCCTCGGCGGCCTGCTCGGCCTGCTCGCGGTCGCCCAGCAGCACCAGGGACACGGTGTGCAGGATGTGGGCCAGGTGGTGGTCGACGGCGAAGTGCGCGCCCATCGCGCCGAAGCCCTCGTGCGCCTGCCGCAGCAGCTCCACGCCCTCCAGGTCGCCCAGGGCGAGCACGGTGTAGGCGCCGCGCACGAACGTCACCGGCGGCAGCGGCACGCCGACCCGGTCGGCCAGGCCGGTCAGCTCGTCGACGCGGCGGGCGACCTGCGCCCGCTGCACGCCCAGGCACAGCGCGATCCAGGCGTCCAGCGCCATCGCGCTCACGCGGAGCGGGTCCGGGGTCTCGGGGGTGGCGGCCAGCGCGCGCCCGAGCCAGAGCCGCTCCTCGGGTAACCGCCCGGCGTAGGTGTACCAGCGGGTGCGCGCCAGGTCGACGCTCATCTGCAGGCCGTCGTAGGTGGTGGCGGGGGTGCCGATCAGGTCGGCCAGCACCACGCGGTGGTTGGCCATGTCCAGGTCGACGGCCTCCAGCAGCGCGGCCTCGTTGTGCCCGACGAACCCGCCGGCCAGCCGCGCCGCCTCGGCGCGGAAGAACTCCCGGTGCCGGGCGCGCACCTCGGCCTCCTCGCCGGAGGCGCCCAGCCGGGCCGCCCCGTGCTGCCGCAGCGGTTCCAGCAGGTGGTAGCGGCTGCGGTCGGCGGAGGGCAGGGCGATCGACTTGTCCAGCAGCCCGGCCAGCGCGTCGGCGACCGCGTCGCGCCCCAGCTCGCCGCCCGCGCACACGGCCTCGGCCGCGGGCAGGCTGAACCCGCCCTCGAACACCGACAGCCGGGCCCACAGCAGCCGTTCGGCGGGCGTGCACTGGGCGTGGCTCCAGTCGATCATCGCCGCCATGGTCTGGTGGTGCGGCACCCGGGTGGTGTCGTTGGCGGTCAGCACGCGCATCACGTCGTCGAGCCGGTCGGCCAGCAGCGACACCGGCATGGACCGCATCCGCACCACGGCCTGCTCGATGGCCAGCGGGATGCCCGCGACCCGGCGCAGCACGCGCACCACGTCCGGCCAGTTCTCCGGGGTCAGCCGCCAGCCGGGCACGCCCGCCTCGGCGCGGTCGACCAGCAGCGCCACCGACTCGTGCGCGGGCGAGAACGGGGCGTCCTCGGCGGGCACGTCCAGCGGCGGCACCATGACCAGCACCTCGCCGGGCACCCGCAGCCGCGCCCGGCTGGTGGCCAGCACCCGCACCCCGGGCGCCGCGCCCAGCACCGCCCGCACCAGCCGCGCGACCGGCTCCACCAGGTGCTCGCAGTTGTCCAGCACCAGCAGCACCCGGCGCGACCGCAGGTAGTCCACCAGCGTGTCCAGCGGCGTGGTGGTCGCCTGGTCGGGCACGCCCACGGCGCTGAGCACGACCTGCGCCAGCAGCTCGGGGTCGCCGCCGCGCGCCGGTGCCAGCTCGACCACGCGCACGCCGTCGTCGTAGGCCCGCTGCACCTGGGCGGCCAGCTCCAGCGCCAGCCGCGTCTTGCCGCAGCCGCCGACGCCGGTCAGCGTGATCAGGGGTGAGACGCCGAGCTTCCGGCGCAGCTCGGCGAGCAGATCCTTGCGGCCGACGAACGAACTGAGCGCTCTGGGTACGCCGCCGGATTCCTGGCCCCGCTCGGTCATTCGGACACCGTACGACACCGGCCGGTGCGACTTCCGCGAGATCCACCAAACTCAGGGGTTTGCAAATGATTGCAAGAAACGACCCCAATAAGCGCACGTAGAACGGTTTGCGACCGATCGTCTTCGGTGTCGGTGTGCAAACAGTTGCACGTCGTTGCGCAACGACGTGTGACGGGCGCGCCCCCTCCCCGCCCGCTGGCTCCGACCCGGGCTCTCAGCTCCAGGCGAGCACCGACTCGACCTCGACGTCGAGCTGGGGGACCGGGATGTGGCCGAACTGCTCGACCACCACCCGCCCCTCCCGCCGCCGCCAGGTGCCGTGCACCCGCCCGTCGACCACCACGTGCGGCACCGGCACCCCGCCCGGGGGCTGCACCAGCGGCGCGTGCGCGGGGTCGAGCAGCAGGTCCCGGTCGCGGTAGCCGAGCAGGAACGTGTCGAACGGGCCGAGCAGCCGCACCGTCTCGGGCGCGTCGGGTTCGGGTTCGGGCGCGTCGTCGGCGGGCAGCCGCCAACCGTGCTCGCCTTCCACCAGCTCGTCGGCGGGGAACCCGGCGTGGAGCAGGTCGGCGGGCAGCCCGCTCCACGCGGCGAGGTCGTCGACCGTGGCGGGGCCGTAGGCGCGCAGGTAGCGGCGGACCAGCTCGGGCACGCCGTGCCCCGGCTGCGCCGGCTCGGGCAGCAGCCGGTAGGTCGAGGCGCCCGCGCAGACCACGCCCTGGTTGGCGGCGTAGGCCAGCAGGTGGGCGGGTGCGGGCGTGGTCGGGTCGAGCGGCACCCCGACCTCGGCGAGCCGGTCGACGACCTGGGCCCGGTTCAGCGGTCCGGTCAGCACCTCGCGCAGCGCGGGCAGCGCCCGCGCGCACAGCTCGTCGGTGAGCCCCAGCTCCAGCCGGCGCGCCCGCCCGCGCGCGGTGTTGACCGGACCGAGCAGCGCCACCAGCCAGCCCGCGTCCTCCCGGCGCACCAGGTGCACCGCGCCGCGCATCGCGCAGGTGCGCACGACCTCGCCCCGGTCCAGCGCGCCCCGCAGGTCCGCGGGCGCCAGCCCGGTCGTGCGCGCCCGGACGGCCAACCCGGCCGCGGTCAGGTCCTGCGCCTGCACCGCCACCACGTCGTGCAGCAGCCCGGCCACGTCGCGGGCGGGGCTGGTCAGGCGTTGCGCCCGCATGCGCAGCGCCCGCGCCCGTCCGGCGGTCACCGCGGCCCCGCGCCCGTCGAGCCGCGCACCACCAGTTCCGGCATGAACACGAACTCGGCGTGCGGCGCGGGGGTGCCGCCGATCTCCTCCGGCAGGGCGTGCACGGCGGCCTGCCCCATGGCCTCGACCGGCTGCACGAACCACCGGGGTCCGACGGCCGGCCCGATCCGCTCGCGCCCCGGCTCCACCAGGTGCGAGACGGCCAACCGCACGGCCGTCCGGTCGTCGGTGGGCATGAAGGGCGCGGAGACGCGCTCGGTGTCCGCGGTGGAGTCCGCGGTGGAGTCGGCGGGCGTCTGCGTGCACAGCAGCGGCGTGCAGCCGATGAGCCCGGCGCTGCGCTGCCGCAGCCGTGGCGGGCGCTCGTACCCGAGCGGGTCCACGGCCGCCACGAGGGCCTGGCGGGCGGCGGTCGGGACGCCCGACTTGCCGTTGAAGACCCGGCTGACCGTCGCCTCGCTGACCCCGGCCTGCGCGGCGATGTCGCTCAGGCGGGCGGGGGCGCTCTCCATGTCCGTCCTCTCCACTGCGGCCACACGCGCAACGGATGAAAACCTTTGCAAGGACTTTCAGCAAGTCTTGACAGGCGACCGGCGGGGCGGGGCGTCGACCCGGTGGCCGCGCCGGTGCCCGGTCGAGGCCCGACAGGCTTTCCCGGGCACGGTGTCGCCGTCGGACCGGGTCTTCCTGGTGGTGGCTGCCGGATCAGGCCCCGGGCGCGGCCGCGGGCGCCAGGTCGGGGGAGGCCAGGCACTTCGCCGCCTGCTCGGCCCCCGCCGCCATCGCCCCGGGCACGTCGGCGCCGCCCAGGTGGGCGACCAGGAAGCCGGAGAAGAAGGCGTCGCCCGCGCCGTTGGTGTCGACGATTCGGTCGATCGGTGCGGCGGGCACGCGGTGGACCCGCCCGTCCTCGACGGCGAGCGCCCCGGCCGCCCCCAGCGTGGCCACGGCGGGTTTGCCGGTCGAGCGCAGGAACGCCAGCAGCGCGTCGTGGTCGGGGAAGCCGTCGTCGTTGAGGAAGAGGCGGTCGGCGGCGTGCAGGAAGTCGCGGTGGAACTCGGCGGTGCCGTCGTAGTCGTGCAGGTCGCACCAGACCGGGACGCCGGCCTCGCGGGCGGCGGCCAGCAGCGGGCGGGCGTGCTCGGCGAGGTCGATCACGGCCACGTCGGCCCCGGCCAGGGCTTCCAGGGCCCGGTCGTCGTGCCGGGGTGCCCGGAGGTCGGGCACGGAGAGGTAGATGGAGACGCGGCCGCCGTGGGGGTCCATGAGGTTGAGGTGCTGCTCGGTGGCGCCCTCGGCGGTCTCGGCGACGACCTCGACGCCGGCGTCGGCCAGGGCGGCGAGCACCGCCCGTCCGGGCTCGTCGTCGCCGACCGCGGTGCGCAGGGTGACCCGGGCGCCCAGGGAGGCCAGGTTGAGCGCTTTTCCGGCGGAGGTGCCGCCGACGGTGGTGCGGTGGCCGGTGGCGAAGGTGGTGTGGGGCCGGGCCTCGGGGAGCCGGTCCAGTCGGACCAGCCGGTTCCACGAGACCGGGCCCGCCACGAACACCCTGGGGTTGTGCACCGGTCCATTGTGGGCGGTGGTGGTCGGGACCGGCCAGGGGGTCGCCACCACCGTCCCCTGAAAAAGTTTGCTAGAAGGAAACTTCCAGGGACTCCACGCGCAGGCTCAGCGGCGGGGCGGGCACCGAGCTGACCGACTCCAGGCGCAGGTCGGGGCAGCGGGCCAGCAGGACGCGGAAGCACTCGTCGGCCTCCATGCGGGCCAGGGCGGCGCCCAGGCAGTAGAACGCGCCCAGGCCGAAGGCGGTGTGCCGGTTGGGCTTGCGGGTGATGTCGAACCGGTCGGGGTCGTCGAAGACCTCGGGGTCCCGGTTGCCCGCCGACATGGCCAGGTAGAACCGCTTGCCGGCGGGCAGCTCGTGGCCGCCCAGGCGGACCGGGGCGGTGCTCTGCCGCACGATGGTGCTCGCCGGGCCCGCGCAGCGCAGCATCTCCTCGACCGCGCCGGGGGTCAGCGACGGGTCGGCCTTGAGGCGGGCGAACTCGTCGGGGTGGTCGAACAGCAGCACCAGGCCGTTGGTGATCAGGCCCGCGGTGGTCTCGTGGCCGGCGAACAGCAGCAGCACGCAGTTGGCGACGATCTCGTCCTCGGTGACCTGCCCGTCGCGCTCGGCGGCGACGAACATGCTGATCAGGTCGTCGCGCGGGTCGTCGCGGCGCTGCCGGACCAGGCCGCGCACGTAGTCCTGCATCTCCAGCACGCTGCGCTGCGAGCGCCGCAGCCGGTCGACGTCGGCGAGCTGGAAGATCGCCAGGATGTCGCGCGACCACGCCCGCAGCCGCTCGCGCTCGGTGGTGGGCATGCCCAGCATCTCGGCGATGACGTTGGCGGGCAGGGGGTAGGCGAGGTCGGTGACCACGTCCATGCGGCCGCGGTCGGCCACGGCGTCGAGCAGCTCGTCGGTCAGCTCGCGCACCCGCGGGCGCAGGCCGTTGACGGTGGCGGGGGTGAAGTAGCGCTTGAGCAGCTGCTGGAACCGCACGTGGTCGGTCTCGTTGGTGTGCCCCATCCACAGCTCCATGGACAGGCGCAGCGGGCGCAGCTCCTCCTGCTCCTCGGCGGTGAACAGCGACAGCATCTGCGCCATGTTGGCCGGGACCATGGTGCGGTCCTTCAGCGCCGCGACGATGTCGGCGTGCCGGGTCAGCAGGTAGGCGTCGAGCTGGGGGACGGCGCTGATCGGGGCCTCGGCGCTGATGCGGCGCAGCAGGGCGTCGGGGTCGGCCACCGCCTCGGGGGAGAACAGGTCCTGGGCCGGTAACGCGAGGGAGTCGGTCATGCCCGCCAGTCTGGCCATTCCGCCCGAGACCGCACCAGGCGGACCAGCTCAATGGCGTAGCCGAAAGACTCTCATGTACTGGTGTTGATAATTTCAGTGTCGACTTAAGATCGACAACGGTCGCGGCGCCGGGCGCGGCCTTCCGCGGCACCCCACCCGACCTTCCTCGGCACCCCGCCCGGTCCTCCGCGGTCACCCCGCCGCGGAGGACCCCGGGGTCAGCCCTGGCGGGACCACCAGGCGCGGCCGGTGTCGCCGAGGGTGGAGATGGGGTCGTAGTAGGGGTGGCGGCGGTCGAGGGCCTCGGCGTCGTCGAGCTCGATGCCGGTGCGGTAGTTCTTGGTCCAGTAGGAGATGCCCAGCTCGCGGTCGTAGTCGTGGAGCTGGTGGACCCACCGCTTGCCGACGTAGGGGACGTCGCAGACGATGCGGGGGGTGGCGTAGCCGGGCAGGTAGCCCATGATGGCGTGCTGGAGGGCCTGGGCCTCCCAGACGGCGACGCGCCAGTGCTCGGCGTTGGGGATCATGTCGCACATGTAGAAGTAGTAGGGCAGCACGTTGGCCTCGCCCTGGAGGGCGAAGCAGAGGTCGAGCAGGTCCTCGGGGGTGGCGTTGACGCCCCGCATGAGCACGCCCTGGTTGCGCACGTCGCGGACGCCGACCTCCAGCGCGGTGCGGGCGGCTTCGGCGACCAGCGGGGTGACCGACTGGGCGTGGTTGACGTGGGTGTGGATGGCGAGGTTGACGCCGCGGCGGGCGGCGGTGCGGGCGACGCGTTCGAGCCCTTCGACGACCTTGGGCTGGAGCCAGTGCTGGGGCAGGCCCGCGAGGGCCTTGGTGGCCAGGCGGACGTCGCGGACGGTGTCGATGTCGAGCAGCCGCATGAGGAAGTTCTCCAGTTGCGGCCAGGGGACGTTGGCGACGTCGCCGCCGGAGACCACGACGTCGCGCACGCCGGGGGTGCGCTTGAGGTAGTCGATCATGCGGTCCTGGCGGTCGGCGGGTTTGAGGGCGAGCTTGTGCTTGGCGACCTGGGGGGTGGAGTTGCCGACGAGGTCCATGCGGGTGCAGTGGCCGCAGTACTGGGGGCAGGTGGAGACGAGTTCGGCGAGGACCTTGGTGGGGTAGCGGTGGGTCAGGCCCTCGACGACCCACATCTCGGCCTCGTGGAGGGAGTCGCGGGTGGAGTGGGGGTGGCTGGGCCAGTGGGGGTCGCGGTCGGAGTGGACCGGGAGCATGTAGCGCCGGATCGGGTCGGCCAGGAAGGCGGTGGTGAAGCCGTCGGGGTCGAGGGGGGCGTGGGGCGCCATGGTGTTGAGCATCTGGGGCGGGACCAGCATGGACATGGTGGCCAGGTGCTGCTGGTCGGCGGCGAGGTCGTCGTAGAAGCGGTCGGCGAGCAGGTCGCCGGCGACGGCGCGCAGCTGGGCGGGGTTCTTGACGCAGTGGGCGCGTTGCCACTGGGCGTCGCGCCACTGGGTGGTGGTGACGTGGCGCCAGCCGGGGAAGCGGCGCCAGTCGGGTTCGACCAGTTCGCGGCGGGCGTAGGTGTAGGGCTGGGGTGTGGCCGGCGTGGTGGCGACCTCGTGCAGCGCAGTCATCCATGCTCCCTGCTGGTCGTGTGGCGTGAAGATATGCTGCCAGATGGCCAGATCGGCGTAAATATTCCGCCGGGGAGCGTTTCGGGGGCGTTGTGCGTTGGGAGGGGTATGCGGGTGTTCGCGGTGGTGGTGGTCGGGCTGCTGGTGGAGTGGGCGGCGGTGGTGGCGGCGTTCGGCGCCTGGGGCGTGCTGCCGACGCTGGGCCTGCTGGTGCTGGGCGGTGTGGTGGGCCTGGTGCTGCTGCGGCGCGAGGGCACGCGGGCGCTCGGGGCGTTCTCCGAGGCGGTGCGGACGCGGCGCGCGCCGCACCAGGAGGTGGCCGACGGCGTGCTGATCGCGGCCGCGGGGCTGCTGATCCTGGTGCCGGGCTTCCTCAGCGACCTGGTGGGGCTGTTCCTGCTGTTCCCGCCCACGCGGCGGCTGGTGAGCAGGCGCATGGCGCGGCGGGCGGAGGAGCGGGAGCGGGCGCTGCTGCTCAACCTGCGGCACGGGCGCGACCCGATGGCCGGTGGTGTGGTGGTCGAGGGTGACGTGGTGGACCTGGCGCCGCGGACCCCGGCGACCGGTCCCGCGCGGCCCGAGCTGCCTTAGCGGCGGCGCGCGGTCTGCCCGGCGGGGAGGCCGAGGGCGTCGGTTCGAACCCGCGACCTGCTCCGCCTGCGGTACGCCGCCCGGGTGTCGCCGAACCGGGCGTTGGGTATGTGAAGCGGCATGACGGTCATCGGTGTGCATGCCTCGCACGAGCAGGTCCACCCCAGCGCGCTCCTGGCCGCCGTCCAGCGGGCCGAGCAGGTCGGGTTCGACGCGGCGATGTCCTCGGACCACTTCTCGCCGTGGAGCAGCAGGCAGGGGCAGTCGGCGTTCGCGTGGTCGTGGCTGGGTGCGGCGCTGCAGTCCACGAGCCTGCCCTTCGGCGTGGTCAACGCCCCGGGCCAGCGCTACCACCCGGCGATCATCGCCCAGGCCATCGCGACGCTGGGCGCGATGTACCCGGGCCGGTTCTGGGCGGCGCTGGGCAGCGGTGAGGCCAGCAACGAGCACGTCACCGGCGAGGTGTGGCCGGACAAGGCCACCCGCAACGCGCGGCTGCGCGAGTGCGTGGAGGTGATCCGCGCGCTGCTGCGCGGCGAGGAGGTCACCCACCGGGGGCTGGTGACCGTCGACCGGGCCAGGGTGTGGACCCGGCCCGAGGAACCGCCGCTGCTGATCGGTGCGGCGGTCAGCGAGCAGACCGCGCGCTGGTGCGCCGAGTGGGCCGACGGCCTGATCACCGTCAACGCCCCGGTCGAGCAGCTGCGCCGGGTCCACGACGCCTACCGGGACGCGGGCGGTCGCGGCAAGCTGCACCTGCAGGTGCACCTGAGCTGGGCCGAGACCGACGAGGAGGCCGCGGCGATCGCGCACGAGCAGTGGCGCAGCAACGTGTTCGCCCCGCCGGTGTGCTGGGACCTGGACCTGGCCGAGACCTTCGACATCGTCTCCGAGCACGTCACCGTCGAGCAGGTCGCGCGGGTGGTCAACATCTCCGCCGACCCCGCGCGGCACGCCAAGGTCCTGCGCGAGTACGCCGACCTGGGCTTCGACGAGATCTACCTGCACCACGTGGGGCAGGAGCAGCAGCGGTTCCTCGACGTGTTCGGCGAGCGCGTGCTGCCGGAGGTGCGGGGGTGAAGCTGACCAGCACCGCCGACCTGTGGTGGAAGAACGCGGTGGTCTACTGCCTGGACGTGGAGACCTTCCACGACTCCGACGGCGACGGCTACGGCGACTTCCGGGGCCTGATCCAGAAGATCGACCACCTGCACCGGCTGGGCGTGACCTGCCTGTGGCTGATGCCGTTCTTCCCCACCCCCGACCGCGACGACGGCTACGACATCACCGACTTCTACAACGTCGACCCGCGCCTGGGCACGCTGGGCGACTTCGTGGAGTTCGTGCGCACCGCCCGCGACCGGGGCATGCGGGTGATCGCCGACCTGGTGGTCAACCACACCTCCGACCAGCACCCGTGGTTCCAGGAGGCCCGCGACCCGGACTCGCCGCGGCACGACTGGTACGTGTGGGCCGAGGAGAAGCCGCCGGACGCCGACCAGGGCGTGGTCTTCCCCGACAAGGAGAAGTCGCTGTGGACCTACGACCGCAAGGCGGGCAAGTACTACCTGCACCGCTTCTACCGGCACCAGCCCGACCTGAACGTGGCCAACCCGGCGGTGCGCGACGAGATCGCCCGGGTGATGGGCTTCTGGATGGAGCTGGGCCTGTCGGGGTTCCGGGTGGACGCGGTGCCGTTCCTGCTGGAGGCGCCGGTCGAGGCGCTGCCCGACCCGCACGACTACCTGGCCGACCTGCGGGCGTTCCTGTCGCGCCGCAACGGTGAGGCGGTGCTGCTGGGCGAGGTCAACCTGCCCTACACCGAGGCGATGAGGTTCTTCGGCGGCGCCGACGGCGTGGGCGACGAGCTGCACATGTGCTTCGACTTCATCGGCATGCAGCAGATGTACCTGTCGCTGGCGCGGCAGGAGGCCAGCCCGCTGACCCACGTGCTCAAGGAGCGGCCGCAGCCGCCGCGCGACTGCCACTGGGCCACGTTCGTGCGCAACCACGACGAGCTGACCCTGGACAAGCTCACCGAGCCCGAGCGGCAGGAGGTCTTCGCCGCTTTCGGCCCGGACAAGGACATGCAGCTCTACGGCCGCGGCCTGCGCCGCCGCCTGCCCTCGATGCTGGGCGGCGACATCGAGCGGGTCAAGATGGTCTACAGCCTGCTGTTCTCCCTGCCCGGCACCCCGGTGCTGTTCTACGGCGAGGAGGTGGGCATGACCGAGGACCTGTCCCTGGAGGGGCGGGAGGCCGTGCGCACCCCGATGTGGTGGGACGCCGCGGCCGAGCAGCGCCGCGACCCCGACTCGCTGCTGTCGTGGGTGCGGCTGCTGGTCGAGCGCTACCGCGAGTGCCCGGAGCTGGCGTGGGGCACCGTGCGGGTGATCGACACCGCCGAACCGTCGGTGCTGGCGCACCGCTGCGACGTCGACGGCGGCACGGTGCTGGCCGTGCACAACCTGGGCGACCACGACGCGGTGGTGGAGGTCGGCGATCTGGACGGCGACCTGACCGACCTGCTGGTCGACGGCACGGTGCCGGTGAAGAAGGGCAAGGCGCGCATCGAGCTGGGCCCCTACGGCTGCCGCTGGTTCCGGCGGGGCGGCGACTGAGGCGGGGGTGCCGGGCGGACGTGGTGCGGGCCGGTCGGGATCGGCTCGCGGCTGGGGGCCGGGGCGAGGTCGACGCGGGCCAGAGTCCGCAGGAGGGTGTGGTCCGCTGGGGTCAGGAGGTGATCCCCAGGCGGGTGCCCAGCCAGGGCAACTGCTGCTCCAGCCCCGGCCCCCACACCTCCCACCCGTGCCCTCCGGGCAGCACCGACAGCGCCACGTCCATGCCCGCCCCGCGCGCCGCGGCGTACATCCGCTCGCCCTGGGCGCGGAACTCCTCGTCGTCGGCGCCGACGACGAAGTGCCCGGCGGTGCCGGGGAAGCGGCGGGCGGCCATGACGTCGCGGGGGTTGACCGCGGTGAACGCGGCGGTGTCGCCGCCGAAGGCGTCGGCCACGCTCTGCTCGCGGCTGCCCCGGCGCGGCTCGTCCTCCCCGGAGATCGCCAGGAACGTCGGGTAGCGCTCGGGCGCGGTCACGGCCATCTGCACCGCGCAGGTGCCGCCGTGGGAGAACCCGCCGAAGGCCCACGCCCGCGGCGCGGGGTCGACCTGGAGGGTGGCGGTCACCCAGTCGGGGACGTCGCGGGCGAGGTAGGTGCGGGCGTTGCCCAGGTGCGAGTCCAGGCACATGGGGTTGTCCAGGGTGCCGCCGAGGTCGTCGGGCACGACGACCACCGGGGCCAGGCCGCGGTGGGCGGCGGCGTAGCGGTCCATGCGGCGGGCGAGCAGGCCGCCGTCGAGCCAGTCGCGGGGGTTGCCGGGCTGGCCGTTGACCAGCACCAGCACCGGCAGCAGCGGTCGTGGTGAGACCCGGTAGGCGGGCGGCAGCCACACCCAGCCGGGGCGGGCGGGGAACCGCGAGACGCGGCCGGGGATGGTCACCGGGGCCACCACGCCGGTGGCGGGCAGGTTCTTCGGGGGGTTCCAGGTGCTGTCCAGCGGGGTGTCCCCGGCGGTGGCGGCCACGGGCTGGCCGGGTGGCAGCACCTGGTCCAGGGTGGTCTGCGTCCACGAGGGCAGCCCCAGCGCGGCGCGGACGGTGGGGTACTGGCCGTAGTGGGCGTTGACCAGTTCCGCGCAGGCCAGGACGACCACGACCGCCGCGGGCACCCACGCCAGGCGCCGGGCGCGGCGGGGGCGCGCGAGCAGCCGGGTCGCGGCCAGCGCCAGGGCCAGCAGCGCCACGGCCGCGCACAGCGGCACCACCGGCGGCAGGGGGTCGCGCACCGGGCCCCACCGGCGCAGCACCGGCACGGCGACCGCGACCGGCACGACGGCGACGGCCGCGGCCACCGGCACCCGCCGCAGCCACCACGGCCCGCCCCGGCCGGCCAGCAGCGCGGCCAGCGCGACCGCGCCCGCCGCCACCGCGGCCACCATCGGCCGGGACCCCGCCAGCAGCGACCAGTCCAGCAGCGACCAGTCCAACGGCGACCGGCCCGGCAGCGACCGGCCCGGCGGCGGCCACGTCAGCGGCGGCGGGTTCGGCAGCACCCAGCCCGACGGCGCCCAGTCCAGCACGTCCCGGATTCTGCGCCCCGGCGTCCCGCCGCGCAGCAACGCCCCGCCTCCACGCCTCCACGCCTCCACGCCTCCACGCACCCGCGCGTCGCGGGTGGCGCTCGTCCGGCCGGTGCCGTGCGGGGTTCTCCCGCGGCGGGGCGCTTCAGCCGAGCAGCCGCCTGGTCAGCGCGGCGAACTGGCGCACCGAGGCGCCCGGCAGGTAGGCCCGGGTCAGGGCCTGCGCGATGGCCGGCAGCGCCGCGGTCTCCGGGTAGGCCAGGTGCAGGGGCAGGTAGCGCGGCTGGAACTTGGCCTTGAACGCCAGCAGCGAGCGGAACCCGTAGACCGGTTCCAGGGTGGTGGCCAGGTAGTCGAGCAGGCGTTGCAGCGGGGTGGCGGGCCCGCCGCGGTCGTGCCGGGCCAGGGGCGCGCCGGACAGGCTGAGCACCAGCGCGCCCTCGTCGCGGCAGGCGCGGGCGGCGGAGGCGATCAGGAACTCCACCACGCCGCGGAACCCGTCGGTGCGCCGCCGCATGAAGTCCAGGGTCCAGCCGACCACCTGCCCGTCGCGGTGCACGGGCAGCCAGCTGGTGACCCCGTGCACGGTGCGGTCGGCGTCGACGGCCAGCAGCAGCCGGGTGCCGGGGTCGGCCAGTTCGGCCAGGCCGCCCAGGGTGAACCCCATCTCCGGCACGCCCTTGTCGGCGATCCACTCCTCGGAGATGGCGCGCACCTGGTCGACCAGGCCGCGCGGGGCGGTGGCCAGCCGGTGCCACTCGGCGGTGATGCCGGCCCTGGCGGCGTGGTTGAGGGCGGTGCGCACGTCCTGCCAGCGGCGGCCGTTGAACGCCAGGTCCGGCAGGTCGAGCACGGTCTCCTCGGCCACCTGCACGGAGGCGTACCCGGCTTCGGCGCAGGCCAGGCGCACCGGTTCGGTGACGGCGTAGAAGCAGGGCACCCACCCGCTGTCGCGGCAGAACCGGGTGAACCGGGCGACCGCGGCGGTGTCGGTGCCGGGTTCGCCGAAGGGGCCGCCGGTGGTCAGCGCGACCGACCCGACGACCCGGTAGGCCACGGCGGTGCCGCCGTCGGGGGTGAACCAGTACCGGTGGCCGGGCCACAGCACCATCCACGCCAGGTTCGACCGGGGGTCGCGGCGCAGCAGCGCCTCGACCCGCTCGCGCTCGCCGGCCTGCCGCGCGCCGGGGTCGGTGGTGACCAGGCGCAGCAGCACCGCGGTGGTGAACAGCCAGAACAGCGCCCCGGTCCACTCGAACAGCAGGGTGGTGGTGCCGGTGGCGGGCAGCAGCGCCGGCGGGATCTCCACCAGGTAGCCCGGCGGCACGAACCGCTGGGGCAGCTCGGCGAGCAGGTCGCCCCACCCGGCGGCCCGGTCGAACCCGCCGCGGGCGGCCCACCCGCCCACCAGCCACACCGCCGAGGCCGCCGCCAGCGCCAGGCCCACCCTGGCCGCGGCGCGCCGGGTGCGCGGGTCGCCGATGCCGAAGCGGGAGCGGGTGGCCACCAGCAGGGCCGCGACCAGCAGCGGCACCGCGGGCGGCAGCAGCACCGCGGCCAGGGGGTGGCCGTGGTGGTGCTGCCAGAGGTGGGTGCCGGCGAAGAAGACCCGTTCCTCGCGCGGGGTGCGCACCACCGCGACGGCCAGCAGCACGCCCCAGCCGAACAGCAGCAGGTGCAGCACCAGCGCCGAGCACCACGCGGCCCGCCGGCCGCGCCGCAGCCCCTCGGCGGCGGCCAGCGACAGCAGCACCGGCACGACCGTGAGCACCGCCGGGCCCAGGCCGGAGACCCGCAGCCGGGCCTGCAGCCGGCGGCACCCCAGCGGGTCGTCGCCGGCCGCGCACAGCGCCCGCACGGTGTCGGCGTCGGGGGGAGCGGGCAGGAACAGGGCCTGCAGCACCGACAGCGGGCCCACGGGCGTGCGGGTCAGCGCGGCGACCACCGGTCCGACCGCGCCCACCGCGACCACCAGCGCCACCAGGGCCCGCGCCTCGGCCGCGGAGGGCGCGTGGCGGCCGGCGCGGTGCCCGCCCGCCGGCAGCGCGGAGGGCACCGCCGACAGGGCCAGGCCCACCAGCCCGGTGCCCAGCGCCAGCAGGTCCGCCAGCCGCCCCGAGTACAGCGCCGCCACCACCAGGCCCGCGACCAGCAGCAGCCGCAGCCTGCGGCGCCAGCGCGGCCCCAGGTGCCCGGACCCGGCCAGCACCACGCCGACCACCGCGCCGACCGGGCCCAGCGCGGTCTGCCCGGCCAGGGCGCCCATCCACTCCCGGTCCACGCCGGCCAGCGCCGCGACCAGGCCCACCCCGGCCAGCGACCCGAGCACCTGCACGACCACCAGCAGCACCGCCGTGCGCGCGGAGCCCAGGCGCCGCTCGACCACGGGCAGGGCCGCCAGCGCCACCAGCGCGGCGAGCGCGTAGCCGCCCCAGCCGGGTGCCCACAGGCCCGCGGTCAGCGGTGTCCACCAGCGCCCGTCGGCCAGCGCGGGCACGCCGACCGCGACCGCCCGCCGCACCTCCGGCGGCGGGCCGGCGGGCAGCGAGCGGGTGGCCAGGGCCAGTGCCCACGGCAGCGCCACCGCGGCGGCGGTCACCGGTGCCGCCGCCAGCGCGCGCCGCGCCCGGCCGCCCCGCGCGGGTGCCTCCGGTCCGCCGGTTCCCCCGACCTCGTCGATCATCGGTCCACGCCTCCCCGTCCGGACTCTACTGCGGCGGCGGGCGCGCGAAGGGGCCCCGCGCTGCGGGAACGCGGGGCCCCTCGTTCGTCGTGGACGCGGGTCAGCAGCCGCCGCAGTTGTAGTAGGTGACGTCCCAGTGGTTGCCCTCCAGGTAGTAGACGTTCCCGGAGCCGGACTGCCACTTGCTGCCGCCGATGGAGGTGAAGTTGTTCTTCACGTAGGAGTCGATGCAGCTGCCCAGCCGGTAGTCGAGCTTGTAGCCGTTCCAGTGGCTGTAGGTGCCGCTGGCGTGGCCGGTCTCGGTGCCGCCGGTGATGGTCAGGGCGCAGCCGCTGGCCCGCTTGAGGGTTTCCGCGCCCTGGATGGTCGTCAGGTTGACCTGCTCGAAGGAGGTGCAGGTGGAGTTGTTGCGGTCGCTGCACCCGCCGCTGGAGGTCCAGGAGATGCCGGCGGCGCGCAGCCGGGAGGTGGCCTGGGCGTGGGTGAGCTTGGTGACCAGCGCGGTGACCGGGGTGTCGGCGGAGGGGGTGAACACCGGGTCCTGGCCGGCGGGGGCGGCCGCGGCGGTGCCGGCGCCGGCGACGGCGAGCAGAGCGGCGGCCGCGGCGACGAGGGCGGCGCGGAACCTGCTGACGTGCATGGGTGTCCTTTCGCAGGGGCGGCCCGCCCGTGCGGGGCGGGTGTGCTCGGGGACGCCCGCGGCCGACGAGTGCGAGGGCGGCGGCCGCGGGCGGGGACGTCCCGGCCGACACCCTACGAGGTAACGGCTTTCCGCACAGCGGCCGAGTGGGAGATTTTCCGGCAACGCGGATCGGGGTAACGAGACCGCTTCGGGCCGCCGAACCGGCGGGATCGGCGCTCGGCCGGTCGAACCGGCGGGGTCGGCGGGGTCGGCGTGCGGCCGGTCCCGGCCCCGCGTGCGCGCCCGGGGCGTCGGACCTCGACGCCGACGGGGAGCGGCCTGCCGAGGGGCCCCTCGTGCGCGGCCGGGGCGTCGGGTGCGGGGCGTCAGGAGTCGACGCGGCGGATCACGCGCGCGGGGTTGCCGACCGCGACGACGCCGGCGGGCAGGTCGCGGGTCACCACCGCGCCCGCCCCGACCACGGTGTCCGCGCCGATGCTGACCCCGGGCAGCACGATCACGCCGCCGCCCAGCCACACGTTCTCGCCGACGACCACGGGCGCGCCCCTGACCCACTTGGCGCGGCGCCCGGCCGGGTCGACCGGGTGGGTCGAGGTGATCAGCTGGACGTTGGGCCCCATCAGCACGTCCGCGCCGATGGCGACCGGCGCGACGTCGAGCACGACCAGGCCGGTGTTGGCGAACGTGCGCGGCCCCACGCGGGTGTTGCGGCCGAAGTCCACGCGCAGCGGCGGCAGGACCACCACGTCCTCGCCGACCTCGCCGAACAGGTCGGCCAGCAGGCGCCGGCGCAGGGCGGCCTGGCGCGCGGAGGTGTCGTTGTAGGCGCGCACCAGGTCGTCGGCCCGGGCCGCGTCCTCCAGCAGCTCCGGGTCGTCGCCCCGGAACAGGTCCCCCGCGAGCATCCGCTCGCGCATGCCGCGCCCGTCACCGCGCCCGTCGCCGCGCTCCATGGCGGAACTGTACTCCCCGTCCTTGCGCGATCTTGACGCTGCGCGCAAAGATATTCGGGTCAGAGGTGATTCGACCGGAGGATTTCCATGACTTCGCCGTATGGTCTGCACCGCGTCCTGGAACCGGCGGGCGTGCTGCCGCAGCAGGCGTGGCGGCTGGACCCCACGCCGGTGTGCGGCGCGGACGAGGTCGTGGTGGACGTCGAGCGGCTCAACCTCGACGCCGCCTCCTACCGGCAGCTGCGCGAAGAGCACGGCGTGGCGGGCCTGCGGCGGGCGGTGCTCGACATCGTCGCCGAGCGGGGGAAGGTGCAGAACCCGGTCACCGGCTCGGGCGGGATGCTGCTGGGCACGGTGCGCGAGGTCGGCCCGGACTCGCCGCTGGGCCTGCGCCCGGGCGACCGGATCGCCACCCTGGTCTCGCTGACCCTGACCCCGCTGCGCATCACCGACGGCCTGGAGCGCTGGGACGGCACCGACGAGCAGGTGCCGTGCGCGGGCACGGCGGTGCTGTTCGGCCGCTCGATCGCCGCGGTGCTGCCCGACGACCTGCCCGACGCGCTGGCGCTGTCGGTGCTCGACGTGTGCGGCGCGCCGGCGCTGACCGACCGGGTGGTGCGCCGCCGGGCGGCGCGCTCGGTGCTGGTGCTGGGCGGCGGCGGCAAGTCCGGTTCGCTGTCGCTGGCCGCCGCCCGCCGCGCCGGGGCCGGCAGGCTGGTGGCGCTGGTGCCCGCGCAGGCCGAGGCGGCGGCGGTGCGCGCGGCCGGGCTGGCCGACGAGGTGGTGGTGGCCGACGCGCGCGACCCGGTGGCCGTGGCCGCCGCGGTGGGCGAGCCGGTGGAGGTGACCGTGGTGTGCGTGGACGTGCCCGGCTGCGAGCACGGCGCGATCCTGGCCACCGCCGACGGCGGCACCGTGGTGTTCTTCTCCATGGCCACCTCCTTCCCGGCCGCCGCGCTGGGCGCCGAAGGGCTGGCCGCGGACGTGGAGATGCTGGTGGGCAACGGCTACGTGCCCGGTCACGCCGCGTTCGCGCTGGACCTGCTGCGCGCCGAGCCCACCGTGCGGGCCCTGTTCGAGCACAGGCAGACTCAGCAGGCGTGACTACTCTCCTCGTGGGCGGGCGCATCCACTCCCCGACCAACCCCGACGCCACCGCGATGGCCGTCGCCGACGGCACCGTGGTGTGGCTGGGCCAGGACTCCGTCGGCCGCGCCCTGCACCCCGGCGCCGAGGTCGTGGACCTGGAGGGCGCCTTCGTGGCGCCGGCGTTCGTGGACGCCCACGTGCACGCCACCTCCGCGGGCCTGCTGCTGACCGGCCTGGACCTGACCGGCTGCACCTCGCTGTCCGGGCTGCTCGACGCGGTGCGCGCCGCGGAGGGCCCGACGGTGTGGGGGCACGGCTGGGACGAGACGCGCTGGCCGGAGCGGCGCCCGCCCACCCGCGCCGAGCTGGACGAGGCCGCGGGCGGCAAGCGGGTCTACCTCTCCCGGGTGGACGTGCACTCCGCGCTGGCCTCCACCGCCCTGCTGGAGCTGGCGCCCGGCGCCCGCGACGCCGACGGCTGGTCCCCGGACGGGCCGCTGTCGCGCGCGGCGCACCACCACGTGCGCGGCGCGGCCAAGGACGCCGTCCCCGTCGGGCGGCGCCGCGCCGCCCAGGCGGCGTTCCTGCGCCACGCCGCCTCCCGCGGCATCGCCTCGGTGCACGAGTGCGCCGGCCCCGACATCTCCTCCCGCGACGACCTGGCCGACCTGCTGGCCACCGACCTGCTCGACGTGGTCGGCTACTGGGGGGCCACCGAACCGGTCGACCTGCCCGTGCGCGGCCTGGCAGGCGACCTGTTCGTCGACGGCGCCCTGGGCTCGCGCACCGCCGCGCTGTGCGAGCCCTACGCCGACGCGCCCGACACCAGCGGCGCGCTCTACCTCGACGCCGACGCCGTGGCCGAGCACCTGGTGGCCTGCACCCGCGCCGGCCTGCAGGGCGGGTTCCACGTCATCGGCGACGCCGCCGCGGCCGCCGTGGTCGCCGGGTTCGAGAAGGCCGCCGCGGTCGTGGGCGTGCCCGCCCTGGCCGCCCGCCGCCACCGGCTGGAGCACCTGGAGATGGTCACCGCCGAGCAGGCGGCCCTGCTGGGCTCGTTCGGCGCGGTGGCCTCGGTGCAGCCGCTGTTCGACCGGGAGTGGGGCGGGGCGTCGGGCATGTACGCCCAGCGCCTGGGCGTCGACCGCGGCACCGCGCTCAACCCGTTCTCCCGGCTGGCCGCCGCCGGGCTGGTACTGGCCCTGGGCTCGGACGCGCCGGTGACGCGGGTCGACCCGTGGGCCGCGGTCAGGGCCGCGGTGCACCACCGCACCGACGGCTCGGGCATCTCGCCGCGGGCGGCGTTCAACGCCCACACCCGCGGCGGCTGGCGCGCCGCCGGCGTCGACGACGGCCTGACCGGCACCCTGCAGCCCGGCGCGCCCGCCACCTACGCGGTGTGGCGGGCGGGCGAGCTGGAGGTGGCCGCACCGGACTCGCGCGTGCAGCGCTGGTCGACCGACCCGCGCTCGCGCGTGCCCGCCCTGCCCGCCCTCGACGGGCCGGCACCGACCTGCCTGCGGACCGTGCTGCGCGGCCGCACGATCCACGAGGAGGAGTGAGACGTGGCGCTGCTCGACCTGGACCCGCAGGTGGTGGCCAAGGCGCGCGCGCTGGCCGCGCGCGCCGCCGAGCCCGTCGTGGCCATCGCCAGGGCCCACACCACGGTGGCGGTCGAGCGCGCCACGCTGCGCCTGGCCGGCATCACCGGCGCGGACTCCACCCACCGCGCCGGTGACGTGCCGTGGGTCAACCGGGTCGTGGACACCGTGCGCGAGCACTGCGGCCTGGAGCACGGCGTGGTGCTGCCGGTGTTCCACGCGCTGCGCCGCCACGACCTGGGCGGCCTGACCGAGCTGGCCGAGGCCACCGCCGCCGGGCAGGTCCGCTACAGCCTGCCCACCGGCCGCGACCGCGACCGCGCCCGCCGCGCCGCCACCGCCGCGGTCAGGCGGGGCCTGCGCACCGTCGACCGCAACCGCGCGCGGCGCGACAAGCTGGTGGCCCGGCTGGGCGACCCGCCGCGGCGGCCCTGGATCTACCTGATCGTGGCCACCGGCGACATCGACGAGGACGTGGTGCAGGCGTGCAACGCCGCCCGCGCCGGCGCCGACGTCATCGCCGTGATCCGCTCCACCGGCCAGTCCCTGCTCGACTACGTGCCCGAGGGCGCCACCCACCACGGCTTCGCCGGCACCTACGCCACCCAGGAGAACTTCCGCGTCATGCGGGCCGCGCTGGACGGGGTGTCGCGCGAGGTCGGCCGCTACGTGCGGCTGACCAACTACGCCTCGGGCCTGTGCATGCCCGAGATCGCCGTGCTGGCCGGGCTGCAACGGCTGGACATGATGCTCAACGACTCCATGTACGGCATCCTGTTCCGCGACATCAACCCGATCCGCACCTTCGTCGACCAGCGGTTCTCCCGGCAGGTCCACGCCCGCGCCGGGATCGTCATCAACACCGGCGAGGACAACTACCTCACCACCGCCGACGCGGTGGACGCCGCGCACACCGTCACGGTCTCCCAGCTGCTCAACGAGCACTTCGCGCACGAGGCGGGCCTGCCCGACCACCTGCTGGGCCTCGGCCACGCCTTCGAGGTCGACCCGACCGTGCCGGAGTCGTTCCGGCTGGAGCTGGCCCACGCCCTGCTGGCCCGGGAGCTGTTCCCCGACGCGCCGCTGAAGTGGATGCCGCCGACCAAGCACATGACCGGCGACGTGTTCCGCGGCTACCTGCTCGACGGGTTCTTCAACCTCGCCGGCGTGCTCACCGGCCAGTCGATCCTGCTGGTCGGCATGATGACCGAGGCCGTGGTGACCCCGCTGCTGTCCGACCGCGACCTGGCGCTGGCCAACGTCCGCTACGTGCTCGACGCCGCGGGCGGCCTGGCCGAGGACTTCCGGCCCGCGCCCGACGGGCTGATCGTCAAGCGCGCCCACCAGGTGCTGGGCGAGGCGGTGGACCTGCTGGAGCGCATCGTCGACCAGGGCCTGCTCACCGCCATCGCCGAGGGCACGTTCGGGTTGATGCGCCGGCCCGCGGACGGCGGCAAGGGCGCCGACGGGGTGGTGGAGAAGGCCGGGGACTACCTCAACCCGGCCGCGGAACTGCTGGAGGCGGACCCCGGTGGTCCGGCGGGGGTCGGTCCGGTGGGGGTCGGTCGGGTGGAGGTGGCCAGGTGAGCAGGCGACACGTGCGGCCCTACGGCGACACCACCGGCGACGGCATGGTGCAGACCTCGTTCACCCTGCCGCTGCCCGCGGGTCCGAGGGCGGAGGGCGCCGCCCGGCAGCTGGCCAACCGCATGGGCATCGACCCGGCCATGGTGGTGCACGCGAAACCCATCGGCGAGGACTTCACCTTCTTCGTCGTCTACGGCCCCGTGGGGCACGTGGTCGACCTCGACCAGGTGCGCGTGGTGGAGCGGGAGTACCCGCTGCTCTCGCCCGCGGAGGTCAACGGCGCGGTGAAGCGGCTGCTGCGCCGCAAGCTGGTCGTGGTCGGCGCCTGCATCGGCACCGACGCCCACACCGTGGGCATCGACGCCATCCTCAACGTCAAGGGCTTCGCCGGGGAGAAGGGGCTGGAGTACTACCGGGAGCTGCGGGTGGTCAACCTGGGCGCGCAGGTGTCGGTGCCCGAGCTGGTGCGCCGCGCCCGCGCGGAGAAGGCCGACGCGGTCCTGGTCTCGCAGGTGGTCACCCAGCGCGACGCGCACCTGCTCAACACCCGCGAGATGGCCGCGGCGTTCCGCGAGGCGATGGGGCGGCGCCGGCCGCTGCTCGTCGCGGGCGGTCCCCGCTTCGACCCCCTGGCGGCCGCCGAACTGGGGGTGGACCGGGTGTTCGGCCGGGGTACCACCCCCGGTGAGGTCGCCAGCTACCTGGTGCACGCCGTCAAGGAGCAGCGGAAGGAGCACGCGTGAGCCTGACCGAGGGCTTCGCCGTCACCCACCGGCGCTACGTCCCGCACTCGCACGCCCACTACGGGGGCAGCCTCGTCGACGGCGCCTACGGGCTGGGGGTGTTCGGTGACGTGGCCACCGAGCTGCTGATCCGCACCGACGGCGACGAGGGCCTGTTCGCCGGCTACACCGCGGTGGAGTTCCTGGCCGCGGTGCGGGCGGGCGACGTGGTGGAGGCCACCGCGACCCTGGTGCGCATCGGCAACCGGTCCCGGGAGCTGGAGTTCGAGCTGCGCGTGGTGTGCCGCTCGGCACCGGAGCGCGGCCCGTCGGCGGCCGACGTGCTCGAC
Organism: Saccharothrix syringae; assembly: GCF_009498035.1. Classification (NCBI taxonomy): domain Bacteria; kingdom Bacillati; phylum Actinomycetota; class Actinomycetes; order Pseudonocardiales; family Pseudonocardiaceae; genus Saccharothrix; species Saccharothrix syringae. The sequence continues at coordinate 5,545,115 of NZ_CP034550.1, read as the reverse complement.
CCGCCGCTGGTGGCCACCCGCGCCCGCGGCACGGTGGTGACCCCGGCGACCCGGTGAGGACCCGCGGCCGGCCCCGCCGCTAGGGCTCGTGGTCGGCGCAGGCGTCGCTGAGGTTGACCCGGTGCTCGGCGCGCAGCTCGTCGGCCAGGTCGGCGGGGTCGACGCCGACGGCCTCCACCAGGCGCAGCGACGCCGGGGTCAGCGCGGTGCCCTCCGGGTCCTCCGCGCCGGTGAGCAGCCGGTGGTTGTCCAGCTTGGTGCGCTCCTCCCGGACCTCCCGCACGCGCGGGTCGTGCCGGAACTCCCCGGCGGCGCGGCGCATCTGCTCGTCGGTGCCGAACAGCAGCCGCAGGTCGGTGCAGTAGGCCGTCGGCGTGCCCGGGACCCGCAGGCGGGGCACCGGCGCCAGCAGCGCGGCGACGGCCAGGGCGAGGGCGGCCGCCGGCAGCAGCAGGCGCGGCCCGACGGGGGTGGGCATGGTACGAACCCTGCCACCGACCGCGGTGGCGGGGCGACTCGGCGGTCGCGCTCTGCCACTATCGACGACGTGTTGAGCCTCGACCCGGGTTCCGCCGTGCCGCCCTACGAGCAGGTGCGGTCCCAGCTGGCCCGCAAGATCACCGACCGCGAGCTGGCCGCGGGCGCCCGCCTGCCCACCGTGCGGGCGCTGGCCGCGCAGCTGGGCATCGCGGTCAACACCGTGGCCCGCGCCTACCGGGAGCTGGAGGAGGCGGGTCTGATCGAGACCCGCGGCAGAGCCGGGACGGTGGTCAGCGCGGCGGGGGAGCGCAGCCGGGAACGGGTGCTGCGCGCGGCCCGCGCCTACGCCGCCACCGCGCGCGAGCAGGGCCTGGCCGCGCAGGAGGCGCTGGAGATCGTGCGCGCCGCGCTGACCGACCGGCCCGTCCCGTAGGGTCGGCGCCCGTGGCGACCGAGGACCCGGCCCGCACCCTGGCGGTGCTGTGGCGCACCAACGAGCGCACCGCGCGCAAGGACCTGGGCGTGGACCGCATCGTGGCCGCGGCCGTGGAGCTGGCCGACGCCGAGGGCCTGGCCGCCCTGTCGATGCGGCGGGTGGCCGACCGGCTGGGCGTGGGCACGATGTCGCTCTACACGCACGTGCCGGGCAAGGCCGAGCTGGTCGACGCCATGGTCGACGCGGTGCAGGGCGAGACCGAGCGCCCGGCGGAGGTCCCCGGCGGGTGGCGGGCCCGGCTGACGCACATCGCGCGGCAGAACTGGGACCTGCACCTGCGCCACCCGTGGCTGCTGGAGGTCGAGGCGCACCGGTCGGTGCTGGGCCCGGGGGTGACCGCCAAGTACGACTACGAGCTGCGCGCCGTGGACGGCATCGGGTTGACCGACGTGGAGATGGACTCGGTGCTGGGGCTCGTGCTGGCCCACGTGCGGGCCGCCGCGCGGGTGGCGGTGGAGGCCGACCGCGCGCGGCGGCGCACCGGCCTGACCGACGAGCAGTGGTGGCAGGCGGCGGCCCCGTTCCTGGCCCGGGTGCTCGACCCCGCGCGGTTCCCCGTGGCCGCCCGCGTGGGCGCGGCGGCGGGCCAGGCGCACGGCGCCGCGTACCACGGGGAGCACGCGTTCACGTTCGGGTTGGAGCGCGTGCTGGACGGGATCGAGGCGCTGGTGCGGTCGCGGTCGGGTCAGTAGGGGCGCTTGGGCATCATCACCCAGAGCGCGAGGTAGACGATGAACTGCGGTCCGGGCAGCAGGCAGGACAGCACGAACAGCAGCCGGACGGTGTTGGGGCGCCATCCGTAGCGGGTGGCCAGCCCGGCGCACACGCCGGCGATCACCTTCTGGTTCTGCGGCCTGGTCAACGTGGTCATGAACTCCACCATCCCCCTGCTCGGGTCCTGCGGCATCGGTGGTAACCCTGATTTCGTACCCCTGGTCGGGGGTCGGCAATCCCAGGGCAACCTCGATGTGATCGACACGTCGTGGCGGTCTTGCCACCTTCGGCGGTCACTCGGGTGTGTGATCCTTTGACGGTGCGTGAGGTCTTACGGCGGGTGCTCGCCGCCCGGAGCGGCGGGGACCGGTGTACGACCGGACGGCCGGGGCCACCCCGCCGAGATCCCCTGGGCCCGGGTGCACTCGCGCAGCCGCGCCGCCCGGGCGCGTGACGGTTGCTCGGTCGGTACCTGTTCGACACGCCCGGTGACCGCGTCCCCCCGCTCCTCACGTGCAGGGCACCACGACCGGGGACGGCGACGCGCCCGTAGACCGCTCCGGCGAGGCGTTGCGCGGGGGAGTTGCGGGCGCGGCCGGACCCGCTGGAGCGGATCGGCCTGCGGAAACGGGTGAGCGAGCGGGCGCGTGGCTACGAGCTCGGTACGGCGGTGGCGCTGGAGTGGTACCACCGGGACGTGATCCCGGCCGGGGACGTGCCGGAGGCCGACTCGCGGTCCGGTGGTCGCGCTGCCGGCGGGGCTGTGCGCAGCGGGGGAGCAGGCACCCGAGGCGGTCATGTCCGCGGCGAGGCGGGGTTCGGGTCGGCCGGGGGTGGGGCTCGGCCGACCCGAGAACGCGCGGCGATCGGGATCCGGCCCGTGGCGCCGCCCTCACCACCCCACGAGCCCCCCACCGCCCGCCTCGTAGGCTGACCGGGTGGTCGCACCTGCCGTGGCGTCGGGTCCCGTCGCCGACACGCCCCCCGCCCGCCGTCGGTTCGTCAGCGGTCTGCTGCTGCGGGTGGTGCTCGCGGCGGCGGGCGGGGCGCTGGTCTACCTGAGCTTCCCGCCGCGCACCGCCTGGTGGCTCGCGCCGGTCGGGTTCGCGGTGCTGGGGGTGCTGCTGCACGGCCGCCGCCTGCGGGCGGGGTTCGGGTTGGGGCTGGTGTGGGGGCTGGGGTTCACCGTGCCGCTGCTGCGCTGGACCGGCGAGTTCGTGGGCCTGGTGGCGTGGCTGCCGCTGGCGCTGCTGGTCGCGGTGCTGATCGCGGTCGGCACGGCGGTGGTCGCGCTGGTGTCGCGGCTGCCCGGGGCGCCGCTGTGGATGGCGCTGGTGTGGGTGGCCGACGAGGCGCTGCGGTCGGTGTTCCCGTTCGGCGGGTTCCCGTGGGGTCGGATCGCGTTCGGGCAGCCGGAGGGCTGGTACCTGCCGCTGGCGTCGGTGGGCGGGGCGCCGCTGGTGGGGTTCGCGGTCGCGCTGACCGGGTTCGGGCTGGCGCACCTGGGCCGGTCGCGGCGGGTGGCGGTGCCCGCGGTGCTGGTGCCGGTGGTGGCCGGGTTGGCGGTGACGCCGCTGGTGGGCACCGCGCCGACCGCGGGCACGGTGGTGGTGGCCGCGGTGCAGGGCAACGTGCCGCGCGCGGGCCTGGACTTCAACGCCCAGCGCCGCGCGGTGCTCGACAACCACGTCGCGCGCACCCTCCAGCTGGCCGAGGACGTGCGCCAGGGGCGGGTGCCGCGACCGGACCTGGTGATCTGGCCGGAGAACGCCTCCGACATCGACCCCTTCCGCAACGCCGACGCCGCCGCGCAGATCCAGCGCGCGGTGGAGGCGGTCGACGCGCCCGTCGCGGTGGGCGCGGTGCTGGTCGACGAGGGCGACAACCTGCCGCGCAACAGCGTGGTGCTGTTCGAGCCCGGCGAGGGCGCCACCGACACCTACACCAAGCGGCAGCTGCAGCCCTTCGGCGAGACCATGCCCTACCGGTCGTTCTTCCGCCTGTTCAGCGAGGACGTGGAGCGGGCGGGCAACTTCCAGCCCGGCACCGACCCGGAGGGCTTCGCCATGTCGCGGGCGAAGGTGGCCATCGACACCTGCTACGAGGTGGCCTTCGACGGCGTGGTGCGCGACTCGGTGCGGGCGGGGTCGAACCTGATCGCCATCCCGACCAACAACGCCACCTTCGGCCGCACGGAGATGACCTACCAGCAGTTGGCGATGTCGCGGGTGCGGGCGGTGGAGCACGGCCGGGCGGTGGTGGTGTCGGCCACGAGCGGGGTGAGCGCGATCGTGCTGCCCGACGGGTCGGTGGCGCGGCGGACCGGCATGTTCACCGCCGACGCACTGGTGGCCGAGGTGCCGCTGCGCGGGGAGGCTACGCTGGCCACCCGGCTCGGCGCATGGCCCGAGTGGGTGATGACCGCTCTGGGCCTTTCGGCCGCGGCGTTCAGCTTGGCAGGAACACGACGACGATCGCGTCCGACCCCTGGTGCGGGGGTCGGCGAGGAGGAAACGGATGGCGGACCAGCAGGCGCAGCCTGACCACGAGCTCGGGCCGGTGCTGGTGGTGATCCCGACCTACAACGAGCGGGACAACATCGGGAAGATCGTGAAGCGGTTGCACGCGGCGCTGCCGCGGGTGCACGCGCTCGTGGTCGACGACGGCAGCCCGGACGGCACCGGCCAGCTGGCCGACGAGATGGCCGCCGCGGACGAGCGGGTCCACGTGCTGCACCGCACCGAGAAGGCGGGGCTGGGCGCGGCCTACGTGGCGGGTTTCCGGTGGGCGCTCGACCACGGGTACGCGGTGGTCGTGGAGATGGACGCCGACGGCTCGCACGCCCCGGAGGACCTGCCGCGGCTGCTGGACGCGCTGGAGCACGCCGACCTGGTGCTGGGCTCGCGGTACGTGCCCGGCGGCAGCACGGTGAACTGGTCGAAGGCGCGGGAGCTGATCTCGCGCACGGGCAACGTGTACTCGCGGCTGGCGCTGGGCGCGAAGGTCAAGGACATCACCGGCGGGTTCCGGGCGTTCCGGGCGACGGTGCTGGAGCGGCTGGCGCTGCACACGGTGGCCTCGCAGGGCTACTGCTTCCAGATCGACCTGGCGTGGCGGGCGATCGAGCTGGGGTACCGGGTGGTGGAGGTGCCGATCACGTTCACCGAGCGTGAGATCGGCGAGTCGAAGATGAGCGGCGACATCGTGCGCGAGGCGCTGTGGCGGGTCACCAAGTGGGGTGTGCGGCGGCGGGCCACGCAGCTGCGCGAGCTGTTCGCGCCGAAGGCCAAAGCCTCCAGCCGCTAGCCCCGGCCACGCGGCACCGTGGTGCCCGGGACCGTGGTGAGCGGGGCCGTGGTGAGCGGGGCCGCGAGGGCCCGGCTACGCGGGGGTCCCGGTACGCGAGGGGCCCGTCGGGAGATCTCCCCCGGCGGGCCCCGTTCGCGTCGTCGCGGCTCAGGCGGTGCGGCTGCGCCGACCCCTCAGCTCCTCCAGCCGCTCGTCCAGCAGCTCCTCCAGCTCGGGGATGCTGCGGCGTTCCAGCAGCATGTCCCAGTGGGTGCGCGGCGGCTTGACCTTCTTGGTCTCCGGCTCGGCGCCGTCGATGATCTTGGACTCCTGGCCGTGCAGGCGGCACTCCCAGGTGTGCGGGATCTCGGCGTCGTCGGAGAAGGGAACCTCGAAGTCGTGGCCCTTGGGGCAGGCGTACCGCACCGACCGGCGCGGGGCGAGGTCGTGATTGCGGTCGGTCTCGTAGCTGACAGCTCCGAGCCGGCTACCCCGTAGAACGCGGTCGGCCATGGCGGTGTCCTTTCGCTCGGCTCAGGGCGGTGCCCAGGCTTGTTGCTACCGAGTGCAACGATCGGACTGCTCCGTTCGTTCCCGGTTTTCCGGTCGTCGTCGCCCACAGTGACGTCTTTCACCCGTCAACGAAGGCTTCCTTCCAAGGGAGGCAATCGCGGGCGGATCGTGACGCGTTAGCCAGCTACCGGGCTGCTTCATCACACGGATGGAGCAACACTGGCAGAGGTCGTGCGGCTGCGACAGCTTAGACCGAACACGCAGGGCGACGTTACGGCGGGTTTAACCGACGAGTAGTGATGCCCGTCATGTTTGCGGTCACGCAACGTTAGTTCGGTAAGGCTTCGGCGTTGCCGTACCCCAGGGTGACTACTCGGAACCGGTGGGTGGTGGACACGAGCATGTATCACCCGTCCGGCCCGCACTCAAACGTTGCTCCGCGACCTTTTCGCCCACGATGACTTCAGTGTTGCCCGAACGCAACATCGGCTTCGAGTCGGTCCAGCAGCTCGGCCTGGGCCTTGACGATCTTGGTACGGGCCTCGACCAGGGGAAACCAGGCGACGCGGTCGAGCTCGGGGAAGCGCCGGTACCGCCCGGAGCCGCGGGGCCACTCGACGGTGTAGGTGCCGGGAACCACCTGATCGGGATCGAGGTCGCCGGCCAGGGCCCACGCCTGGACGAGCTTGCCGCCGGCCTGGCGGACCTCGCCCAGGGGGCGGGGTTCGCCGTCGGGGACGGGCAGGCCGAGTTCCTCGGTGAACTCGCGCCGCGCGGTGTCCAGGGGCTCCTCGCCGTCCTCGGGCATGCCCTTGGGGATGGACCAGGCGCCGGCGTCGCGTCCGGCCCAGTAGGGGCCGCCCATGTGGCCGAGCAGGACCTGGAGTTCGCCGTCGACCCGGCGGTGGAGCACGATGCCCGCGCTGCGCTTGCCCGTCATGGGCACAGTGTGGCGGTGCCCGCGGGTCAGGTCTTGCGGCGGGTGCGCATGTGGATCTTCTCGCCCTGCTTGCCGAACAGGCTGAGGATCTCGACGGGTTCGTCGTCGGCGGGGCCGAACCAGTGGGGCAGGCGGGTGTCGAACTCGGCGGCCTCGCCGGGGTTGAGGACGACGTCGTGGTCGGCCAGGACCAGGCGCAGGCGGCCGGACAGGACGTAGAGCCACTCGTAGCCGGTGTGGGTGCGGGGGTCGGGTTCGCCGCGGGGCGGGATGATCATCTTGTACGCCTGGAGGCCGCCGGGTTGCTGGGTGAGCGGCAGGATGGTCATGCCGTTGCGGCGGACGGGGACGGGGCGGATGCGGGGGTCGCCGACGGGTGGGGCGCCGACGAGTTCGTCGAGGGGGACGCGGTGGGCGCGGGCGATGGGCAGCAGTAGTTCGAGGGTGGGTTTGCGGTGGCCGGACTCCAGGCGGGAGAGGGTGGACTTGGAGATGCCGGTGGCGGCGGCGAGGTCGGCGAGGGTGGCGCCGCGGCTGGTGCGGATGTGGCGGAGTCGTTCGCCGACCTTGTCGAGCACGTCGTCCACGGTGGTGTCCGGTCTCCGGTGCGGGGTCAGGTGAGGCTGAGCTGGCGGCCGTCGACGGCGGTGGGGCCGAGGTCGCCGGTACGGTAGTGGGTGCGGCACAGGACCTGGTAGCGGACCTCGTCGGCGGCGATCGCGGTGTCGGCGACCAGGACGGTGTCGCCGGCGCGCAGGACGTCGCCGTCGTGGACGCGGGCGTTGAAGCGGCCGGGGCGGCCGCACCAGCACAGGACCTCGACCTGGATGGCGTTGAGCTCGTCGGCGAGTTCGAACAGGCGGCGGGAGCCGGGGAACAGGGTGCTGCGGAAGTCGGTGGCCAGGCCGAAGCAGTAGACGTCGAGGCGGGCGTCGTCGGCGAGTTCGGCGAGCTGGTCGACCTGGTCGGGGGAGAGGAACTGGGCCTCGTCGACGATGAGGTAGTCCACGCGGGTGCCGCGGGCCCAGTGGTCGCGCACGACGCGGCACAGGTCCATGTCCTCGTGGACCTCCAGGGCCTTGCGGGCCAGGCCCATGCGGCTGGAGATGGTGGGGGTGCCGGAGCGGTCGTGGCGGACCAGGAGCAGGCCGTTGCGGCCCTGGCGGGCCTGGTTGTGGTCGATCTGCAGGGCGAGGGTGGACTTGCCGCAGTCCATGGGGCCGAAGAAGAACCGCAGCCTGCCGGTGGGGGTGGGGGCGCGGCCGGTGCCCGTGGCGGGTACGGGGGACAGCGCGTCGGTGGGGTCCTGGGCAGGGTTGGTGGGTTCCACGGCGGGCCACCCTAGTGCGCCCGTTCGGGGGTGGTGGAGTGCGGGCGGTGGTGGTCGCGGTCGGTGGTGGCGGTCGTGTGTTCACTGTCGCTTCAGTGTTGCCCAAAGGCAACGCTTCGCGTGGGTCGCCCCGGACCGGACGAGGAAAGACGGGAACCCACCCGGATGCGCGGGGGCAACGCCGTACGTCCACCCTGGACGATATATACCGCGACGCGATATAACTGCGTTGTGAAGGGCATGTCTGAGCAGGCGTTCCTGGTGCTGACCGCGTTGGCGGAGCAGCCGCTGCACGGGTACGCGATCGTGCGGGCGGTGGAGGGGTTGTCGGAGGGCCGGGTGCGGCTGCGGGTGGGGACCCTGTACGGGGTGCTGGACCGGTTGGTGGCCGACGGGCTGGCCGAGCGGGAGCGGGAGGAGGTGCACCAGGGGCGGTTGCGCCGGTACTACCGGTTGACCGACGCCGGGGTGCGGGGGTTGTCGGCGGAGGTGGCGCGGCTGTCGGCGAACGTGCGGGCGGCCTCGGCGGTGCTGCGGGAGAGGGGTGCGCTGTGAGCGGGGACGACGCGGTGGCGGGCGACGCGGTGGCGGGCGGCGGGGGCGGGTCGCGGTTGGAGCGCCGGTACCGGGCGTTGCTGCGGGTGTTGTTGCCCGCCCGGTACCGGGCGGGGCGCGAGGAGGAGATGGTCGGGCTGTTCCTGGCCGACCGGGTGGACGGGCTGGACCTGGAGCACGGCTGGCCGGGGTGGGGCGAGGCGTGGGCCACGGCGGGACTGGCGGTGCGGGTGCGGCTGGGTGCGCGCACGCCCGCGGGGGAGTGGGTGCGGCTGGCGGGGTTGGCGGGGTTGTTGGCGCAGGTGGTGTTGGCGGCCCAGTCGTGGGTGACGGCGGCGTGGTGGGGGTGGCCGGCGCCGGCGTGGTGGGTGGACCCGCTGTGGGTGGCGGCGTTCGCGTGCGTGGTGGGCGGGCGTTTCGCGGTGGGCCGGGCGGTGGCGGTGGTGGCGGCCGCGGTGGTGTCGGTGCCGCTGCTGGCGGCGCTGTGGCGGGGTGAGCCGTGGGGGTGGCCGGCGGTGTTCGCGGTGCCGGTGTGGGTGTCGGCGGCCGCGGTGGCGGCGGGGTTCCACGGGGAGGCGCCGGTGCCGTCGCGGCGGTGGTGGGTGGCGGCGGCGGTGGGGGTGCCGGTGGCCGCGGCGTCGGCGGTGACGGGGCGGTTGTCGGCGGTGTCGGTGGCGTGGGCGTGGGTGGTGGTCGCGCTGCTGGTGGCGGTGGTGGTGCGGCCGTGGTCGGTCGCGCGGCGGGAGGTCCCGGCGCGCGACCGGTGACGGGGGTCAGACCTTGGCGGGGACGGGGTTGCCGGAGGCGGTGATGGCCTTGCGGACGGGCACGAAGATCAGCAGGACGAAGCCGATGGCGAAGAACGCGACCAGGCTGATGATGGCCAGCCGGAAGGAGCCGGTGGCCTGGCCGACGCCGGCGAAGACGAGGGGGCCCAGCCACGAGGTGGAGCGTTCGCCGACCTCGTAGAGGGAGAAGTACTGGGCTTCGCGGCCGGGCGGGATCATCTGGCTGAACAGGGAGCGGGACAGGGCGTTGGTGCCGCCGAGGACCAGGCCGATGCCGGCGGCCAGGGCGTAGAACTGGAACTGCCGGCCGGCCTCGACGAAGAACGCGGCGCCGACGACGACGATCCAGACGCACAGGCTGGCCATGATGGTGCGCTTGGCGCCCCAGGAGCGGGCGACGCGGCCGTGCAGCATGCCGCCGAGGAAGGCGACGAACTGGACGATGAGGATGGTGGTGATCAGCACCGTCTCGTCGAGGCGCAGCTCGTCGCGGCCGTACTGGGCGGAGACGTTGGCGACGGTGGCGATGCCGTCGGTGTAGACGAGGTAGGTGCCCAGGAAGGCCAGGGTGAGGGGGAACAGGCGGGCCTGGCGGGCGGTCTGGCGCAGTTCGGCGAACCCGGCGGTGATGACGGAGGCGCCGGTCTCGGTGCCGTGGGGGGCCTGGTGGCGCTTGAGGCGGGCCAGGGGGATGAGGGTGAACCCGGCCCACCACAGGCCGGACAGGACGAAGGCGATGCGCACGGCGGCGGACTCGGACAGGCCCAGGGCGTCGTGGCCGACGAACAGGGCGAGGTGGATGCCCAGGGCGAGGCCGCCGCCGAGGTAGCCGAAGGCCCAGCCGCGGGCGGAGACGGCGTCGCGCTCGTCGGGGTCGGCGATCTCGGGGAGGAAGGCGTAGTAGACCACGACGCTGGCGCCGTAGCAGATGTTGCCGAGGATGAACAGGGCGACGCCCAGGTGCCAGTCGTCGCCGGAGACCAGGGCCAGGGCGATCGTGGCCACGGAGCCGGAGAAGGCGAGCACGGCGAGCATGCGGCGCTTGTTCTGGGTGCGGTCGGCGATCGCGCCCATGACGGGCAGCACGACGACCTGCACGACGGTGGCCACCGACAGCAGGTAGCCCCACAGGGACCCGGCGGGGAAGTAGAGGCCGAACAGGCTGATGTCGCAGTCGCGCAGCGCCGACTCCGCGCAGGCGGCGGTGCCGTTGCGGGCGGTGTCGGCGATGGCGGCCTGCTTGGCCACGGCGGTGAGGTAGCCGGAGAGGAACACCAGGGCCACCGAGGTGGGGAACACCGAGTTCGCCCAGTCGTACCAGGTCCAGCCGCGTTGTTCGCGCTTGCGCTCGGCGGTGCGGGTGGTGCTGTCGGCCACGCTCATGGGGGCGGACTGTAGCCGGTGGTTCCCCCGTTGGTGGTGATCACCACCAACCTGTTGTGTTCCGTTCCCGCGGGCGTGGTCTTCGCCGGCGCCGGCGCCGGGGGGTCGGTGTCAGGTGGTCCAGGCGTCGCGGGCGGTGAGCACGTCGCGCAGCAGGTCGGGGCGGTCGGTGACCAGCCCGTCCACACCGAGGTCGAGCAGGGCGCGCATGGCGGCCGGGTCGTCGACGGTCCACACGTGGACCTCCAGGCCGCGCCGGTGGGCGGCCCGCACGAACCGCCCGTCGACCACCCGCAGCCGCCCCTGGGTCACCGGGACCTGGGCGACGGCGCCGCGCACCGGCAGGCGCGCGACGGGCACGCGCCCGGCCGCCCACAGCGCCGCGGCGTTGCGCGGGCCCATGGAGGTGAGCAGGCCCGGCCCGCCCAGGCGGCGCAGGCGGGCCAGGCGCCGGTCGGAGAACGACGCCAGGCACACCCGGTGCAGGGCGCCGGCGCGGCGCAGCACCCCCAGCACCGGCTCCACCGCGGCGTCGGCCTTGACGTCGACGTTGAGCAGCGCGTCGGGCAGCTCCTCGAGCAGGTCCTCCAGGCGGGCGACGGGCTCGCGGCCGCCGACGCGGGCGCGGCGCACCGCCGACCAGGGCTGGGCGGCGACCGGGCCGGTGCCGTCGGTGGTGCGGTCGAGCACCGCGTCGTGGTGGACCACCACGACGCCGTCGGCGGTGGCGTGGACGTCGGTCTCCAGGTAGCGGTAGCCCTCCCGGGCGGCCCTGGCGAACGCGGACAGCGAGTTCTCCATGCCGGCCAGCTCGTCGAGGTGCCAGCCGCGGTGGGCGTAGGCACGGGGACGCGGTCCGGTCAGGTAGGGGTGGGTCGACGTCACAGCGGCAGAGTCTGCCCTGGCGGCGTGGCGTTGCGGTGACCGGCGGGTAGCGGGATACCGTCGCGCGCCATGGAGCTGGTGACCGAGGCCGTCGCGGGCCGCCGGGACGAGGCCAGGCACTGCGCCTGGTGCGGACGGCGGCTGCCCGACGGCGGCCGGATCGGCCGGCCGCGCCGCTACTGCGCCCAACCCTGCCGGCAGCGCGCCTACGAGCGGCGGGCGGCGGTGCAGCGCGGGGGACTGCCCGAGGACGCGGTGGTGCTGTCGGCGGGGGAGCTGGCCGACCTGCAGGACCGGCTGTTCCAACTGCGCTGCGCCGCCGAGGACGTGGCCACCGCCGCGGCCGACGGCGCGGCCCGGGCGGAGCTGCGACGGCTGGCCGACGAACTGGTCGACACCGCGCGCGGGCTGGAGCGGCTGCGCTGAACCGCCGGCCGCACCGCGCGCACACCCCCGCCGGGCCCCCGGCGGGGAGGTACCACCGGGACGGCGGGGGTGGCGCCGGGACCGCCCGGGAAGTTGTCCGGACCACGCGGTCACGACCCGCCGGCGCCCACCGGCTTGCCCGCGCCGCGTGATCTCCACCATCATGGCGCCCGGGGCGGCGAGGAGGAGCACGTGAACGGCGACGGGACGCTGCACCGCGAGGTGCTCGACCGGGCCGACGTGGGGTTCGGCGTGACCGGGCCCGGCGGGGTGCTGGCCTGGGTCAACCCCGCGCTGGCCGAAGTGCTGGGCGTACCCGCGGAACAGGCGGTCGGCCGGTCGCTGCCCGCACTGCTGCCCGGCGCCCCCGAGAGCCCCCGCTCCGGGCTGGCGCTGCTCACCGCGGGCGCGTCCCGACGCGGACACCGCTGGCTGGAGGTCACCTGCCGGCCCCTCGACGACGGACGCCTGCTCTACCGCGTGGTCGACGTCACCGCCTGGCGCGACCGCGAGATGGAGGCCACCCACGAGGCCGACGCGCTGCGCCGCGCCCAGGTCCTGGGCCGCATGGGCACCTGGGAATGGCTGGTCGCCGAGGACCGCGTGGTGTGGTCGGACACCCTGCTGGGCCTGTTCGGGTTCCCACCCGGCACCGAACTGGACTTCGACACCTACGCCGAACTGGTCCACCCCCAGGACCTGCCGATGATCCAGGCCACCCTCCAGGAGGCGATGCGCTCCGGCGCCGGGTTCACCTACACCCACCGCATGGTGCTCGCCGACCGCAGCACCGAACGCTGGTTCGAGTGCTTCGGCGAGGTCGAGTTCGACGCCGACGGATCCCCCCTGCGCGTCCTCGGCACCGCCCACGACATCACCAAGGCCCGCCGCGTCCACGACGAACTGCTCGCCCTGGCCGAACAGGACCCCCTCACCGGCCTGGCCAACCGACGCGCCGTCACCCGCGAACTCGAACGCCAACTGGCCACCGGCGGCTCCGGCGCGATGCTGCTGCTCGACCTGGACAACTTCAAGGACGTCAACGACCTGCGCGGCCACGCCGTCGGCGACCGGCTCATGCGGGCCCTGGCCTCCGCGCTGCGCTCCCGCCTGCAACCCGGCCAGCTCATCGGCCGCCTCGGCGGCGACGAGTTCGCCGTCGTCCTGCCCGACTGCGACCGCACCACCGCCGCCCGCGTCGCCGACGAACTCCGCGAAGCCGTCGCCTCCCTGCCCCTGGTCGGTGCGGCTTCCCGCATCACCGTGTCCACCGGCGTCGCCGAGTACAGCGCCGGCGACAGCTGGGAACTCGTGCTCGCCAACGCCGACCTCGCCCTCTACGCCTCCAAGGCCGCCGGCCGCAACCGCGTCACCGTCTACGAACTCGGCCACTACGCCGACACCGCCAAACGCGTCTCCGTGATGGACCGGCTGCGCAGCGCCCTCGACCGCGCCTCCTCCGGCCGCGGCGGCCTCGAACTGCACGCCATGCCCATGGTGCAACTGGCCACCGGCCGCACCCTCGGCCACGAACTGCTCCTGCGCCTCGACGACGGCCGCGAACCCCCGCTCGGCCCCGCCGAGTTCCTGCCCGAGGCCGAGCGCTCCGGCCTCATCCTCGACATCGACCGCTGGGTCATGGCCACCGCCATCGACGCCCTGATCGCCCACCCCGACCCCGAACTGAGGTTCAACGTCAACGTCTCCGGCCGCACCCTGGAAGACGAGGACTTCGCCGGATTCGTCCTCGACCGCCTCGCCGGCGCCGGCGTCGCCCCCGGCAGACTCGGCCTGGAGATCACCGAAACCGCCGCCGTGACCAACCTCGACGCCGCCCGCGCCCTCTCCGTGCAACTGCGCGCCTTCGGCTGCCGCATCACCCTCGACGACTTCGGCTCCGGCTTCGGCTCGTTCGTCCACCTCAAACACCTGCCCATCACCGGCATCAAGATCGACGGCGAGTTCGTGCGCGGCATCGACGAACGCTCCGTCGACGCCGTCCTCGTCTCCGGCATCATCGAAATCGCCCGCGGCCTCAACCTCTCCGCCGTCGCCGAATGGGTCGAACGCCCCGCCCAGGTCGACGTCCTCACCCGACTCGGCGTCCGCGTCGGCCAGGGATTCCACCTCGGCCGCCCCGTCCCCCTCACCCGCGTCCTCTCGGAGCAACCGAAGACCCCGGACGGAGCATTGTCGTCCCACCTCGCCGGTGCGGAGGATGGGGCCCGATCCTGATCACCCGATCAGGCCCCACCACCACGCCGCCGCCCGAGGGGACACCCGCCGTGCCCGGAACCCACACCCCCGCGCGCGGCCTGCGCCGCGCCGAACTCGCCACCCCCACCCCCGAACCCGTCGCCGAGTTCTACGCCACCCTCCTCGGCTGGGTCCTCATCCCCGAACCCGACGGCGCCTTCACCGGCTGGGTCGGCGACCGCCTCGCCCTGCGCGTCCACCCCGGCGACACCGGCCCCCGCCTCGTCTTCGCCGGCACCCACCCCCGCGACCTCGACCCCCGCGCCGCCGTCGACACCGGCCGCGTCCTGCACGGCCCCTGGGCACCCACACCCCGCCCCGGCGAACCCTGCTGGGTCGAACACCTCGGCACCACCACCGACGACTACTGGGCCGACCAACTCGGCTGGCGCGTCCGCGACCCCCACGCCGACTTCACCCTCTACGACACCGACGACCACGACCCCCGCCCCGTGGCCGGCCGCCTGACCACCGCCCAAGGCGGCTGGACCTGCTACTACGCCGTCCCCGACACCACCCGCGCCACCCACGACGCCGAACAACTCGGCGGCACCATCCTCGCCGGCCCCCTCCAAGTCCCCACCGGCACCGTCGCCGCCCTCGCCGACCCCGCCGGGAACACCTTCGCCGTCCTGGAGAACCCCCCGGGCTGGGGCGGCACCTGGGCCGAAGACCACTGAAAGTCACCGGGACAGGCCCCGCGGGCGAAGACACGGGCACGGCCCGGGGGAGTGGCGGCGTCCACCGAACCCGCCCGAAGGCGCCGCGGACACCGCAGACCCGTCACACGGCACCAAGCCGAAAGAGGCCACCCACACCAACGCCCCGGGCAGTCCACCCGGGGCGCGGGAACAACAGGGGAGCGGATCAGACCACACCCGGCGGGAAACCACCCGTCGCCACCGGACCCCACCGCTCCACCGTCACCCGGATCAACGCCTTCCCCTGCCGCTGCATCGCCCGCCGGTAATCGTCCCAATCCGGGTGCTCACCCGCGATGCACCGGAAGTACTCCACCAACGGCTCCAACGCCTCCGGCAGCTCCAACACCTCCGCCCGACCGTCCACCTGCACCCACGGCCCATCCCACTCGTCGGACAACACGCACAACGACACCCGCCCGTCCCGACGCGCGTTACGCGACTTCGCCCGCTGCGGATAGGTCGACACCACCACCCGACCCTCCCCGTCCACCCCGCACGTCACCGGGGACACCTGCACCCCGCCATCACCCCGACGAGTGATCAACAACGCCCGGTGACGAGGCCGCACGAACTCCAGCAGCTGCTCACGGGACACGCTCTCCGCAGTCGCGATCTTCGGCATGCCCCAACCCTAGCCACCGAGCGAGGACAACCAGGGGAGAGGCGGCCAAGGGGAAGAACCACCCGGGGGGAGAACCACCTACACCGGCCGAGCCCGGGACAGGATGTCCGCCACCACCCCCGCCTTAGCCTCCGCATACCCCTCCAACACCTCCCACTCCCGCCCCGCCAACTCCCGCTTCACCCCCTCGTACAACACCCGATCCTCAACACTGACCCGCAACCGATCACGAAACGCCACCATCCGCGCCACCTCCACGTCACCCACCGTGAACACGTGCAGGTTCACCTCGGCACCCGGACCCCTGAACATCCGGTGCTCACGCCACCCCGGCTCCCGAAGCCGCAACACGTACCCAGCCCCCTCCAACGCAGGCACGTACGACGCCTCATCAGCCGAATCCGCCACCACCAACACCACATCCACCACCGGCTTCGCCGCCAACCCCGGCACCGCCGTCGACCCCACGTGCCACAACCCCAGCACCGCCGACCCCAACACCCCCCGAACCCGCACCGCCTCCCGCTCGAACACCCCCGGCCACCCCGGGTCGTACTCCACCAACCGCACCCGACCACCCACCACAACCACCCCTGACGACCTACTCCACCCCACGCCCCGGCAACCGCCCCAACGACACGTACGTCCGATTCCCCGCCACCGCGGCCCGCCGCTCACGCGCCGTCGCCTCGATGTAGTTCTGCGACGTCGCCAACGACGCATGCCCCAACAACGCCATGATCTCCGACGCCGACGCCCCGTCCTCCGCCAACCGCGTCGCGAACGTGTGCCGCAACGCGTGCAAACTCGCCCCCGACGGCACCCGGTCGTGCAACCCCGCCCACCGGAAGCACGACCGCACCAAATACTCCAACCCACCCCGCCCGATCGGCTCCCCGTGCCGATCCCGCAACAACGCCGACCCCCGATCGAACCGCGCCCGCGGAAAACGCCCCCGACACGACACCAGGTACTCCTCGATCACCCGATCCATCGCCGGCTCGATCGGCACCGAACGATCCCGACCCCCCTTACCCGCCACGTGCAACCGACGCTCACCAGGCCGTCCCACCACCGACCCCAACGTCAACATCCGCATCTCCGCCGACCGCAACCCCGCCACCAACCCCAACGCCAACACCAGCACATCCCGCTCCGGCCACGGATCACGCGCCTTCCGCACCCCCTCCGCCGCCGCCGCCAACAACCGCTCCGGCGTGTCCTCACCCCGCAACGGCTTCGGCACCAACGGCGGCGTCTTCGGCCGCGCCACCGCACCCATCGGATTCCCCGCCACCAACTCCTCCGCCACGCAGAACGTCAAGAACTGGTTCCACGTAGACCACGCCCGCAACACCGACGACTTCGCATGCGAATCCGCGAACACCCCGAACGCCGCCCGCAGGTTCCCCGCCGTCAGGTCCTCCACCACCAACCCCTCCACCGACGTCGACACCGCCTCCGCCAACAACACCGTGATCCCCGCCAGATCACGCCGATACGCGGCAGTCGTGTGAGGGGAGTCCTTGCGCGGACGACGAGCAAGGAAGAACGCCTCCTGAGCGGCAACAACTCGCATAACGATCTTCCTACCGCACCCCACCGACAAACCCGCGACCCACGGCAGCCCGGCAGGGGAGCGGGACACGACCAGGGGACAGGGCAGGAGCCGATCACGGCGCACCCCACCGACACACCGAGAGCGCCACCGAACACCACCGGCACCGAACCAACACAGCGCCCGGACACCCCGAGGACGGCCACACCGAACCGCACGGCCGTCACGAACCGTCGTGCGACCCGCGCGGATCCCCCATAACCATGATCAACTCATGGATAATGCCGATTATCCATCAAATAACGGTCCGAGAGGGGGTGGGGCCCCGACCGGGGGATGCCACTCCCGGACGCCCTCGATCGACCGGAACCCGGCTCCCGCGGTGCGCTGTTCCGACGTGTGCGCGTTGTCGTGCGCTCGCCGTCACGCCGGTTCGTCCGTCGGGTCCAGAGGTCGGGGCGTGGCCCGGGAAGGGCCCGAGGTACTTGATCATCGCTTCGGTGGCGTCGCGTGTGACCGTCGGACGTCTCCTCACACCACCGGTGATCCGTCACTGTGACGTTTTGCGGTGGTGTGACCGGATGGTCCCGCTCCGGGGACTCGCGGCCCTCCACGGCTCTTCGTCCCGCCCGGCGGCGTGGCGCCCGCCCGCCCGTCGTCCCGGCGGACGGGCGCTGGCGGAACCCGTGCGACTCGACGAGCGGACGGGCGTGCGCGGTGTTCGTGCGGTCGTGACGCGTGTGGTGTGCGTTCGGGCCTGTGTGGACGGTCCTCGCCTCGTATGGCCTGGTGGGCGGCCTGTGCCATAAAGCCGATAATCTACATTATGTTAAGTAAGAGATTCGGGGTCCTCCCCGACCTCCTCCTCGGCCGCCGCGCGTTGCCCGGTCCGCAGGTGTTCGCGGATGCGGTCGCGCATGGGTTTCTCGGTCAGTGCGCGCAGTGCGGCGTCGACGGCGTCGGACAGGGAGTGCGGGAGTTCGGCGTCGAACCGGAGGGCGGCGGCGTTGGTGGCGTGCCACTCGGCGTCGAGGGTGGGTTTGAGGGCGCGGGCGTGGTCGGTGAGGTGGACGAGGCGTTGGCGGGCGTCCTCCCCCGGCACGAGGTCGACGAGGCCGTCGCGGCGCATCTGGTTGACGGTTTGGCTGACGGCGGAGTGGGTGATGCCGATGGTGTCGGCCAGTTGGCGGATGGACTGGGGTCCGTGGGTGTGGACGAGTTGGATGATCGGGGTGTAGCGGGGGCGGAAGTCCGGTAGGCCGAGGTCGGTGTAGACGTGGGCGATGCCGGTGTCGAGTTGGTCGAGCAGGTGGCGCAGGCGGGTGCCGAGGAAAAATCGGTGGTCCACTCCCCTAATGTAACAGTGCTGTTGTTTCGGTGTGGGGGGTGTGGTGTGTTCCCGGAGATCGAGCCGTACGAGTGCGGGATGTTGGACGTGGGTGACGGCAACCTCGTGTACTGGGAGGAGTCGGGCAACCCGGGGGGCAAGCCGGTGGTGGGGTTGCACGGTGGTCCGGGTACGGGCTGCTCCCCCGCGATGCGTCGGCGGTTCGACCCGCGGGTGTACCGGGTGATCCTGTTCGACCAGCGTGGTTGTGGGCGCAGTGTGCCGCACGCGGCGGAGTGGTCGACGGATCTGTCGGTGAACACGACGGCGCACCTGGTGGCCGATGTGGAGCGGTTGCGGGTGGCGCGGGGTGTGGAGCGGTGGATGGTGTTCGGGGCGTCGTGGGGGTCGACGTTGGGGTTGCGGTACGCGCAGTTGTTCCCGCACCGGGTGAGCGAGGTGGTGCTGGTGGCGGTGACGACGGGGCGGTGGGCGGAGTTGTCGTGGCTGTACCACGGGTTGGGGGTGTTCTTCCCGGAGGAGCACGCGCGGTTCCGGGCGGGTGCCGGCGGGGGTGCGGTGGACCTGGTGGCGGCTTACGACGGGTTGCTCAACGATCCGGATCCGGTGGTGCGGGAGCGGGCGGCGACGGACTGGACGGAGTGGGAGGCGTCGATCGTGTCGTTGCGGCCGGGGCACCGGCGGGGTGCGCGGTGGGCTGATCCGGTGTGGCGGATGGGGTTCGCGCGGTTGGCGGCGCACTTCTTCGCGCACCGGGTGTGGTTGCCCGACGGGCGGGTGCTGGCCGATGTGGGGCGGTTGCGCGGGATTCCGGCGGTGTTGGTGCACGGGCGGTGGGACTTGCAGGGGCCGGTGGGTACGGCGTGGGAGTTGGCGCGGGCGTGGCCGGGTGCGGAGTTGGTGGTGGTGCCGGGGGCGTCGCACGCGGCGTCGGATCCGGGGATGGCGGAGGCGGTGGTGGCGGCGACGGGGCGGTTCGCGTCGCGTTCCTAGGTCGCCGGTGGGGTTCGGGCCGGTGGGGTCCAGACGGTGGTGTTCTTGGTGGTGACGCCTTCGAGGTCGTGGGGCACGGGGACGGGGTGGGTGGCCAGGCGGGTCCAGTCGCGGGGTGCGAAGGAGCGTTGGGGGTCGCCGACGAGGACGAGGGTGCCGCGGTGGTGGGCGTGGAGCAGGAAGGTGGTGAAGCGGGTGGCCATGTCGCGGTCGTAGAAGACGTCGCCGGCGAGCAGGACGTCGGTGTCGGGTGTGGTGTCGAGCAGGTCGCCGGTGGTGGTGTGGACGGTGAGGTGGTTGGCGGCGGCGTTGAGGGCGGTGGCGGTGGTGGCGAGGGGGTCGATGTCGTTGGCGGTGACGTGGGCGCCGGCGCGGGCGGCGGCGAGGGCGACGAGGCCGGAGCCGCAGGCGAGGTCGAGGACGCGGCGGCCGGCGACGAGGTGGGGGTGGTCGAGGAGGTGGCGGGCGAGGGCCTGGCCGCCGGCCCAGGGGAAGGCCCAGAAGGGTGGTTCGGGGGTGCCGGTGCGTTCCCAGAGGGCGGTGACGTCGTCGGCGGTGTGGACGAGCAGTTCGGGGGTCAGGGGTACGGGGCGCAGGGTGGTGGTGGCGCGGACGAGGTCGTGGTGGGTGGGCATGTCACAGTCCTCCGGCGACGCGGAGGACGGCTCCGGTGGTGAAGGAGGCGCCGTCGCCGAGCAGCCAGGCGACGGCTTCGGCGATCTCCTCGGGTTCGCCGGGGCGGCGCAGCGGGATCGAAGGTGCGACGCGGTCGGGTCGGTCGGGGATGCCGGTGAGGTGGTGGATGTCGGTGCGCACGGTGCCGGCGGCGACGGCGTTGACCCGGATGCCGCGTGGTCCGAGTTCCTTGGCCAGGCCGATGGTCATGGCGTCGACGGCGGCCTTGCTGGCGGCGTAGTGCACGTACTCCCCCGGTGAGCCGAGGGTGGCGGCGGCGGAGGACAGGGAGACGATGGCGCCTCCGGTGACGAGTTGTCGTGCGGCGCGTCGGGCGCACAGCAGTGCTCCGACGACGTTGACCTCCAGGACGCGGCGGAGGTCTTCGGTGCGCAGGTCGGTGAGGGGGCCCGCGGGGCTGGTGATGCCGGCGTTGATCACGACGCCGGTGATCTGGCCGAGTTCGGCGGCGGTGTCGAAGAGGGCTTCGACCTGGGTTTCGTCGGAGACCTCGACCTGGACGGCGGTGCCGTCGACCTCGCGTGCGAGGGTGTGGGCCTCGTGGTGGGCGGTGCGGTAGCCGATGACGACGCGGTGTCCGTCGCGGGCGACCCGTCGGACCACGGCGGCGCCGATGCCGCGGCTGCCGCCGGTGACCACGATGAGTCCGGGCATGTCGTCTCCTCCCCCTGGGTGTCGGGCTGCGTGGCCCGGTAGGAACCGAAACCTACCCACGCCACTCTCCGCGCACATCCCCTCGCCCGATGGGGGCAACTTCGACCCCGGTGTCACTCGAAAGGCGGGGCGAGGGCACCCTGTGTGCGTGATCGAGTCGCGTTGTGCCGTGCTGTCGGCGGCCCTGGACGAACCCCAGGAGGGCACCGCCGCCACCGCGCGCGCCTGGATCTGCCTGGAGCAGCCCGGCCCGTGGGGGCGCGACGCGCTCGTCGACAGCCGCCTGGACCCGGCCCTGGGCGCGGAGCTGGCCCGGCGCGCCGCCGCCGCGCACGCCCGCGTGCTGCTCATCCGCCGCCCCGGCCGCCACGCCGACGTCCCCGGTCCCCGGCGCGCCTACCTCGCCGCCACCGCGCCCGGCCGCACCCGGCTCGAACGGGTGGACCTGGCCGCACCGGAGCAGCTGCTCGACCTGGACCTCGCCGCGCTGGCCGCGGGCCGCCCGACCGGTCTGGGCCGGGTCACCACCGCGCCGGTGCTGCTGGTGTGCGCCAACAGCCGCCGCGACGCCTGCTGCGCCCTGCTCGGCCGGCCGCTGGCCGCCGCGCTGGCGGCGGAACGGCCCGGGCAGGTGTGGGAGTGCAGCCACACCGGCGGCCACCGCTTCGCGCCCACCGGGGTGCTGCTGCCCACCGGCTACACCTACGGCCGCCTCGACGCGGACCTGGGCCGCCTGCTGCTCGACCGGGCCGCCGCCGGCCGCGTGGTCGCCGAGCGGTGCCGCGGCCGCTCCGCCCACGACCCGGCGGGCCAGGTCGCCGAGCTGGCCGTGCGGCGCGCCACCGGGGAGGACCGCGACACCCTCGCCGTCGCCGCGGACCCCGACGGGCCCGACCGGTGCACCGTGCGGCACGCCGACGGCCGCGCCTGGCGGGTCACCACCGCGGTGCGCGAGCTACCCCACCGGCGTCCCGCCAGTTGCGGCGCGGTCCCCGGTCCCGCCACCGCCACCGTCGTCACCGACCTGCGCGCCGCCGTCGCCGGCTGACACCGCCGTACCCGATACCGCGGCACCCGGCACGGCGGCACCCGACACGGCGGCACCCGACACGGCGGCGTGGAACAGGTCCAGCCCCAGCGCCTGCGCGTCGTCGAGCCCCACCGCCCGCAACGCCTCGCCCGGCAGCGCCAGCAGCGACAGCGCGATCCCCAGGAAGTAGGCGTCGAGCACCCCGGCCTCGCGCGGCGACCCGGCCAGCCCGGCCGCGCCGTGCAGCGCCGCCGAGGCCCGCGCGTTGGACACCGCCATCCGCCCGAGCGCCGCCCGCACCCCCGGCCTGCGCACCGCCTCCAGGTACAGCTCCGCCATCGCCAGCAGCTGCGTGGGGTCCCCGTCCACCGCGCGCCGCAGCAGCGCCGGGTACAGGCCCGCCACCTGCGCCGGGGTCACCCCGCGCGGCGTGGTCGCCCGCAGCCGCCCCACCGCCTCGGCGTGCAGCAGGGTCATCCGCTCCGCCGCGGCCTCCAGCAGCGCCTCGCGCGTGGGGAAGTAGTTCTTCGCGGTCCCCTCGGGCACCCCGGCCGCCCGGTCCACCGCCCGGTGGGTCAGCCCCCGGCCGCCCTCCGTGGCCAGCACCGAGATCGCGCAGTCGCTCAACAGCTCACGACGGCGGCTGGACACCCGACGGCCACTCACGAGCAGGGGACACTAGCCGATCTTGGTCCGCCGGCCGCGGCCACCACCCGTCCCGCCTCCACCACCAGCCACACCCCGCACACGCAGCGCACGTAGTCCACCACCGAACGGGACGACGCCGGGTAGGACGACACCGGGTGCGACGAGACCGGGTAGGCGGGCTCGGCCACCGGCCACGCGCACACCGGGCACGCGGGACCGGCCCCACCGCGGCCGGGGTCGACGGGATCACTCGAACGGCTGGAAGTCACGCCCCCAGCGTGATGTCATGGTTCAGTGCATTTCAACCCTTACGGCGGTGCCGCGGCCGCGCTGGCCGCCGCCCTGGTCAACGCCGACCCCCGCGCCACCCCCGAGGACCTGACCCGCCTGCTGCGCGAGCACGACTACAAACCCCTCACCGGCCTCGACGCCGCCCAGGCCCGCGAGCTCACCGACTGGGCCGCCCGCCTGTCCCCCGTGTTCGACCACCGCCCCGACCGGGTCGACCTGCTCAACGCCCTGCTCGCCGAGACCGCCACCAAGCCCTACGTCTCCACCCACGACGGGCGGGCACCCCACCTGCACTTCGCCCCCGAGGACGCCCCCGCGCCCCACCGCGTGCGCGCCTTCACCGCCGCCGGCCTCGCCCACGCCGTCTGCGAGGACCCCACCCGCCTGGGCCGCTGCGCCCGACCCGGCTGCCGCACCGTCTACGTCGACACCTCCCGCAACGGCCGCCGCCGCTACTGCACCACCCGCTGCGCCAACCGCGTGCACGTCGCCGACCACCGCCGCCGCGGCACCCGCGGCTGACCGGTCACCGGTCGCGCCGCCGCCCGTCCCGCTCCCGGCTGAGCACCCGCCGCCCGAACCGGGTCCGGTCGAAGTCCGCCGACTCCCCGATCAACGCCGACCCCACGTCCGTGCGCCCCCGGAACCACACCCGCCCGAACGAGGCGTCCCGGTGCAGCACCGCCCCGCCGAACAACGCCCGCCCCCCGAACCGGGCACCGTCGAACCGCGCCGACCCGTGCACCTCCGCACCGCGCAGGTCCGCCCGACCCGACACCTTCGCCCCCGCCACCACCAGGTCCCCGGCCACCTGCGCCGAGCGCAGCGACACGTTGCCGGTGAACACCGCACCCGCCAGCGACGCCGACCGGGCGAACAGCACCTCCGTGAACACCGCGTGCCGCAGGAACCGCGCACCCGACAGGTCCGCGTCCCCGGTCACCGTCGCCGCCCCGAACCGCGCGTCGCCCACGAACACCGCGCCCGCCAGGTCCACCCGACCCACCCGGCACCCCGACAGGTCGAAGTCCACCAGGATCGCCCCCGGCGCCACCACGTCCACCCCCGGCCAGAAATCCGGCCCCGGCCGCAGGTGCGACACCAGCTCCCGCTGCACCGCCGTGCGCCACGGCACGTCCAGCCCCAGGGCCACCCCGCCCCGCAACGCCGCCAGCCACGTGTCCACCACCGCCTGCCGCCGCCGCGGCACCCGCCGGCCGATCTCGGCCAGCAGCAGCAACCCCTCCCGGTCGCCCGACCGGAACAACCGGTTGGCCTCCCGCCACACCGACACCGGCGACGGCACCGGCGGACGCCCACCCACCCGCCGCCGCGCGTGCAGGTCCAACAACGCGTCCGACCGCGCCGCCCGCACCTGACGCACCCCGGCCCACACCACCACGCCCACCGCCACCGCCAGCGGCACCAGCCACGAGGACATACCCCCGATCATGCCCCCACCGCCCACACCCGCCACCACATCGGGCACGACCGCGACACCGCCGGGCGACACCGCCACCGCCTCGACGCCCCGCGACCGGCCCGGCAACCCGGGGACGTCCCCGCGCCGCGACGGCACCCCGCACCCCCGCCGCGGTGATCACCCGCGCACGCCACCGCGCCCCCGCGCTGTCCTAGGGTGCGCACATGGACCTGACCGACGCGTGCTTCGCCGGCGCCGCGCGACAAGCCGAGCTGATCCGCTCCGGCGCGCTCACCGCCCGCGACCTCGTCGCCGAGTGCCTGCGCCGCATCGACCGCCACGACCGGCACCTCAACGCCTTCCGCCTGGTCTTCACCCGCCGCGCCCTCGACGAGGCCGACCAGGCCGACGCCCGGCGCGCCCGCGGCGAGCACGCGCCCCTGCTCGGCGTGCCCGTCGCGGTCAAGGAGGACATCCCCCTGGCCGGCCTGCCCACCACCCGCGGCACCGCCGCGGTCGACCGGCCCGCACCCGCCGACGGCGAAATCGTCCGCCGCCTGCGCGCCGCCGGCGCCGTCGTCCTCGGCCGCACCCGCATGCCCGAACTGGGCCTGTGGCCCCACACCGAGTCCACCTGGGCCGGCGCCACCCGCAACCCCTGGTCGCCCGAGCACAGCCCCGGCGGCTCCAGCGGCGGATCCGCCGCCGCCGTCGCCGCGGGCCTCGTCGGCGCCGCCGTCGGCACCGACGGCGCCGGCTCCATCCGCGTCCCCGCCGCCTGCACCGGCCTGTTCGGCCTCAAACCCCGCCGCGACCGCGTCCCGCTCACCCCCGACACCGACACCCGGGACGGCCTGGTCGCCGCCGGACCCATCACCCGCCACGTCCGCGACGCCGCCCTGCTGCTCGACGTCCTGGCCCCCGGCACCGACCACACCGCCGCCGCCACCGCGAACCGCACCCTGCGCATCGCCGTGTCACTGCGCCCCTGGGGCCCCGCCACCCCCCTGCACCAGGAGGTCCGCGACGCCGTCCTCGACACCGCGGGCCTGCTCGCCGACCTCGGCCACGACGTCACCCGCCTCGACACCGCACCCCGCGAACTCGCCGGCCCCGCCGCCTTCGCCGCCCGCTACCTGCACGGCGCCGCCGCCGCCGAGGCCGCCCTCGACCGACCCGACCGCCTCGACCGCCGCACCCGCGCCGTGGCCAACCTCGGCCGCGCCCTGCCCCCGGCCGCCGTCCGCGCCGCCCTGGCCCGCCAACCCGGCCTCACCCGCCGCGCCAACCGCCTGTTCACCGACCACGACCTGCTGCTGACCCCCGTGCTCACCCGCCCGCCCCTGCGCGTGGGCCAGTGGCGGCGCCACCCCACCGTCACCGCCCTGCTCGCCGCCGCCCGCCTCACCGCGTTCCTGCCCCTGTGGAACGTCACCGGCAACCCCGCCGCCGCCGTCCCCGCCGGCCACACCCGCACCGGCCTGCCCCTGGCCGTCCAGCTCGTCGCCGCCCCCGACGGCGAGACCACCATCCTCACCGCCGCCGGCCAACTCGAACGCGCCCGCCCCTGGACCGACCGCCGCCCACCCGCCACCCCCTGACCCCCGACGGCACCCACCGGCAGGCGGCACCCACACCGGCAGTCGGCGGTCACCGGCAGGCGGTGATCCGGTAGAGCCTCGCCGGCCCCTCGCGGTCGACCAGCTCGAACCCCGCCGCCCGCGGGACACCCGCCACACCCCCGTAGGGCTCGACGCCCACGATCGCCGGGTCGTCCCGCGCGATCAGCACGTACCCGGCCCGGTAACGCGCCAGCGCCGCGCAGACCCGCGGGTCGCCCGCCGCCCGGTGCAGGTTGCGCGCCAGGTACTCCTGCTCGGCGCTCAAGGGCTTGAGCAGGTGCGAGTACAACACCTCGCGGCCGGTCAGCGCCCACAGGTAGACGCTGCCGTCGAACGGGTTGCCCAGCACCACCGAGTCCTCCGGCACGTGCCGGGCGACCCGCGCGTAGAACTCCCGCGTCCGGTCGGGCACCAGCTTGTCCCGCTCGGCCTTCGGGTAGGTCACCGCCACCCGCGCCTCCCGGTCGCCCGGGTACAGCCCGCCCGTGAGCACGACCAGCGCCGCGGTCAACCCGACCGCCACCCCCGCCACGCCCAGCCGGCGGACACGGGGCGCGACCCTCGCCGACAGCGCCAGCACCCCCGCCACCGCCAGCGGCACCCCGGTGATCGGCAGCATCGCCGCCAGCCGGTGCGAATCGCTGTACCAGTAGCCGGTGAGCAGGTCGGTGTCGGGCCGGTTGAGCGCGGCGGCCAGCACGTAGAGCACCCCGGACACCAGGTGCCCCGCCACCACCCACCGGATCGCCGGCCGGCGGCGGGCCGTGACCGCGCCGACCACCACCAGCGCCGAGAGCAGCCACAGCGCGTCCCGCTGGTTCGTCGCGTTGAGCGCCACCTCGCCGACCGCCGCGGCCGGCGTCTCGAACGACTTCCACGCGTTCCAGTTGCGCACCTCCGCCAACGCCGGCGTGGTCGCCGCCCACAGCCAGCCGCCGAACACCACCCCGACGAACACCGCGCACTCCACCAGCCCGCGCCGCGCCCGTCCCCCCGCGCGCAACCCCCGGGCCCGCACGTACACCGCCGCCCCGGCCGGGAACACCGACAGCGCGATCAGCGAGAACACCACGTTCGGGTGGGCGAACCCCGCGGCCCCGACC
This sequence comes from Saccharothrix syringae, assembly GCF_009498035.1. Taxonomy (NCBI): domain Bacteria; kingdom Bacillati; phylum Actinomycetota; class Actinomycetes; order Pseudonocardiales; family Pseudonocardiaceae; genus Saccharothrix; species Saccharothrix syringae. The sequence goes on along the minus strand of NZ_CP034550.1, from coordinate 5,518,369 downwards.
GCGACCGCCAACAACAACCACGCCCGACCCCGACCCAGGCAGTCGTCCGCGACCCACCCGGTCACCGTCAACACCAGCGCGAACCCGGCCGGCGCCAACGCCAGGCCCAGCAGGTTCGGCCACAGCACGCCCCACCCGAACAGGTCCCACGGGAACGCCGGGAACGCGATCGACAGCACCCCGGCGACCGCCAACGCCACCGGGTCGCGGCCGAACAGCTGCCGCACCAGCAGCAGGCAGCCCACCGGCCACACCAGGACCACCACGACCGCGCACACCACGTTGGCCGCCACCGGGATCGACGCACCGGTCGACATCACCACCAGCGAGGTCAGGTCGTGCCACGCCGCCGGGTAGAACGCGGTGGGCGTCTCCGGGTCGCCCACCGCGTTCACCGTCAACGACGAGGCGTCCCCGCTGTCGAGGACGTGGGCGAGCGCGTTGTAGTGGAACGGCGTGTCGAACACCTGCGAGATCGCGTCCGGCGCCCCCACCGCCCGCACCACGGCCACCGCGGCGAGCGCGACCGCCGGCGACAACCCCGCCGCCGCGACCAGCCACACCCGCCGCGGATCGGCCCGCACCGCCAGGAAGTCCCCGCGCCGCGCCAGCACGGCCACCACCCCGGCCAACCCGGCGGCCACCGCCGACGCCACCAGCGCCACGGGCACCGACCACGCCACCCCGACCAACCGCGCCACCACCGCCGCCGACGCCACCACCGCGACGCCGAACACCGGGGCCAACGCGAACAGCGCGATCCCCCGCAACCCCAACAGCAGACCGACCGGCAACCCCGGCCCCCACAACCACCCGACCACCACCAGTGCGACGGGCACGACGCCGAACCACGACATGGATGTCCCCCACGAGACGCCTTCAGGAACGCGGGCCCTCCCCGGACCCACCTCCTAAGGGCGCGCCAACCCCGCGCCGGTTGCATGAAGCCACCGAATTCCACCGGACACGACATGCCTCGGGCGTCGATCGACGGCGGAGCACACGAAAAAAGGGGGGCCGTCGAAGACGAACGGCCCCCCTAAGACGTCACTCCAGCGGCGTCACTCCAGCGGCGACCGCGACGCCTCCGCCTCCCCACCGCCCAACTCCCGCCCCGCCTGCGCGGAACCCGACCCCGCCGGCGACCCGGCACCCAGCGCACCCGGCGCCGCCCCGGACGCACCCAGCGCCCCCGACGGCGCGCCCCCCAGCGCCCCGTCCAACGGCCCCGGCACCTCCTTGCGCGCCACCGCCTCCGCCGCCCGCACCGCCTCGGCCACCGCCGGGTCCGGCGCGGTGTCGAACCAGTCCGCCACCGACGCGTCGTCCTGCTCCGGCGCCGACACCGGCGGCTCCTCCGCCGGCGGCTCCTCCGCCGGCGGCTCGTAGCGGAACACCCCGTCCTCGCCCGGCGCGCCCAGCATCCGCGCGAACCCCTCCAACGCCTTGCCGTAGTCCGAGGGCACCAACCACACCTTGTTCGCGTCACCCTGCGCCATCTGCGGCAACGTCTGCAGGTACTGGTAGGCCAGCACCTCCGGCGTCGGCCGGCCCGCCTTGATCGCCGCGAACACCTTCTCGATCGCCTTGGCCTGCCCCTGCGCCTGCAGGTACCGGGCCGCCCGGTCGCCCTGCGCCCGCAGGATCCGCGACTGCCGCTCCGCCTCCGCCGCCAGGATCGCCGCCTGCTTCGCGCCCTCCGCCGCCAGGATCTGCGACTGCTTCTGACCCTCCGCGGTCTTGATCGCCGACTCCCGCTGCCCCTCGGCGTTGAGGATCATCGCGCGCTTCTCCCGGTCCGCGCGCATCTGCTTCTCCATCGAGTCCTGGATCGACGGCGGCGGGTCGATCGCCTTGAGCTCCACCCGCGCCACCCGGATGCCCCACCGGCCCGTCGCCTCGTCGAGCACCCCGCGCAACTGGCTGTTGATCTGGTCGCGGGAGGTCAACGTCTCCTCCAGGCTCATCCCGCCCACCAGGTTGCGCAGCGTCGTGGTCGCCAACTGCTCCACACCCACGATGTAGTTCGAGATCTCGTACACCGCCGCCCGCGGATCGGTGACCTGGAAGTACACCACCGTGTCGATCGACACCGTCAGGTTGTCCTGCGTGATCACCGGCTGCGGCGGGAACGACACCACCTGCTCGCGCAGGTCGATCCGCGCCCGCACCCGGTCGAAGAACGGCACCAGGATGTTCAACCCCGGCGCCGCGGTCGTGCGGTAACGACCCAACCGCTCCACCACCGCGGCCGTCGCCTGCGGGATCACCAGCACCGACTTGACCATGACGACCAGCACGAACAACACCAGCACCGCGATGACGATCAGCGTGGTCACCGTTCTCCCGCCTCCACTCGCACGAATCCCTCCCCGCCGGGGGGACCTTCAGACCGCCGCCAGCACCACCGCGGTCGCACCCGAGATCTCCACCACGGTCACCTCCGCGCCCGGCTCGATGACCCCGCGGTCCAACGACCGCGCCGACCACACCTCACCGCCGATGCGCACCCGGCCACCGTGGGCGTCCACCCGCGACACCACCACCGCCGTGCTGCCGACCAGCGCCTCCACCCCGGACGTGTGCCCGGTGCCCAGCTCCATCCGCCGCCTGATCGCCGGCCGCGCACCCACCAGCAGCCCCAACGACACCACCGCGAACACCAGCGCCGCCACCAGCACGTCGGCGCCCAGCACCGCCGCACCGGCCGCGCCGAACGCCGCCACACCCAGCATGACCAGCACGAAGTCACCCGACAGGATCTCGGCCGCCACCAGCACGACACCGAGGACCAACCAGATCAACGCGGCCACACCGCCATCCTCCCACCAGCGGGAACCCGACGGGCCGCTTCACCCGAAAACCGGGCGCGGCCCGGCCAGGCCGGCGGGCGGGGGGCGACGGACGGCTGGTCGACCGGGGGCGGCCCCGGCCACACGGGGGGCAGACGGCGTGGGCGGACAGGCGCGGCCCGGGCGGGCAGGCGTGGGCGGACAGGCCGGTGCGAACGGGCGGGTGCGGCTCAGGCCGGTTCGGTGACGAAGTCGATCAACCGCTCCACCGCGCCCAGCAACGGCGTCTCCAGGTCCCGGAACCCCGACACCCCCGCCAGCACCCGACGCCACCCCTCGTGCGGCTCACCCCAGCCCAGCGCCGCGCACACCCCCTCCTTCCACGGCACCCCGCGCGGCACCCGCGGCCACGCCGCGATCCCCACCGACGCGGGCTTCACCGCCTGCCACACGTCCACGTACGGGTGACCGGTGACCAGCACGTGCTCGTCCCGGATCCCCGCCACCAGCCGCGACTCCTTGCTGCCCTCCACCAGGTGGTCCACCAGCACGCCCAGCCGCCGCCCCGGACCCGTGCCGAACCCGGCGATCCGCTCGGCCAGCACGTCCACCCCGTCCAGCGGCTCCACCACCACGCCCTCCACCCGCAGGTCGTGGCCCCACACCCGCTCCACCAGCTCCGCGTCGTGCACGCCCTCCACCCAGATCCGGCTGTCCCGGGCCGTGCGGGCCTTCAGGCCCTCCACCCGCACCGAACCCGACGCCGAGCGCCGCGACACCGCCGACGGTGCCGGCGCGGCCGGACGCACCAGCGTCACCGGCCGGCCCTCCAGCAGGAACGCCGCCGGGCGCAGCGGGAACACCCGGTGCCGGCCGTGCCGGTCCTCCAGCACCACCCCGCCGTGCTCGAAGCGCACCACCGCGCCGCAGAAACCCGACCCCGGGTCCTCCACCACCAGCCCCGGCTCGGCCGCCACCTCCGGCACCGCGCGCCGCCTGCCGCCCGACAACACGTCCCGGCCGTACTCGTGTGATCGCACGCCGCGCGACCCTACCGGCCGGTCCGCCCCTCAGGCCGACCGCACCGCCGGGTGGTCGGGGTGGAACGCCGCGAACACCCGGCACCACGCCGCCAACCGGTCACCGTCGACCACCGCCGACAACCACTCGATCCGCGCCCGGAGGTCCGGCCCCAGGTAGGCGAAGTCCACCGCATCGCACGCCGCGTCGCCCACGCACGCCCGCGGGTCGATCACCACCAACCCCCGCGGCCCGGCGTCGAGCACGTTGGCCGGGTGCAGGTCACCGTGCAGCAGCACCCGCGGCACCCGGTCCCGCGCCAGCCGCGACGCCTCCGCGTGCGCCCGCGAGTGGTCACCCGGGTGCCGGCGCGCCAGCAGGCCGAACACGAAGTCCACCCGCTGCGCCAACGGCGGGAACCCCTCCGGCGCCGGCACGTGCAACGCGCGCAGCACCTCCAACAACCCCGGCCCGTCGGCCGCCGGCGTGCCCGGCACCAGGCCCTCCAGCAGCAGCGCACCCCGCGCCGTGTCGGCCTCCAGCACCCGCACCACCCGCGGCGAGGGCCCCCACACCCGCAACGCCGCCCGCTCGGCCTGCGCCAGCGCCGGCTCCGGGGTCAGCTTCAACACCACCGGCACACCCGCCCGCCGGCACCGCAGCGCGTGCGAGGTGCCGCCCGACAGCGGCCCCTCCACCTCCAGGCCCCACCGCGCGCACAACTCCGCCACCAGCGCCGGCAGCCCCTCCAGCCACGGCCGCACCCCCTCGCCGAACCGCCGCGCCATCCGCCCGGCCAGGCCCCCGTCCACCCCGACCACTAGCGGTCCAACCTGAGGATGAACTCCTCCACGTCCTCGCCCCGCCCCTCCGCGAAACCCCGGTCCTCGCCCACCGCCACGAACCCGCACTTGGCCAGCACCCGCAGCGACCCCACGTTGTCCACCGCCGCCCGCGCGTACAGCGGCCGCACCGGGTCCGACGCCAGGTACAGGCCCAGCGCCGCGGTGGCCAGCCCCTTGCCCCAGTGCTCCCGGGCGATCCAGTAGGTCACCTCCGGCTCACCGAACTGCGTGAACCGCCCCAGGTGCCCGACCACCTCGCCGTCGAAGACCACCGTGCGCGTCACCACCGACTCGTCGGCCAGCATCCGCGCCCACCGCACCAGGTACGCCGCCCGGTCGTCGGGGTCGCCGGAGACGAACGCGGCCATCCGCACCGCCTCGGGATCGCGCTGGTGCTCGAAGAAGGCCAGCACGTCGGACTCGGTCACCGCCCGCAGTTCCACGCCGCTCACGCCGGCAAGTAGACACCCAACCGACGCCGTTGTCAGACACCCCGCGCCGCACGGCGACGATCACCCCGCGCACGGGTGAGCCCGCGGGGCACGGGGTACCGGCGGTACCCGGGACGCGCCGGCGGGCGGAGCCGCCGGTTGCGGACGGTCGGCCGGGAACGGTCGGCCGGGAACGGTCGGCCGGGAACGGTCGGCCGGGAACGGTCGGCCGGGAACGGTCGGCCGGGAACGGTCGGCCGGGAACGGGGGTGCGACAGGGCGCAACGGGAACGGCCGGCCGCGGAGCGGACGGGACAGGAGCGGCCGGAGCGGTCAGAACGCCGGCCACGGGATCGCCGGCCAGTCGCCCGAGGGCTCCGGGTACACCCCCGCCGCCAGCAGCTTGTCCACCCGCTCGGCCAGCGCCCGCACCTCCGCGCGGGTCAGGTGCTCGTGCAGCGCCTCGCCCAGCTCGCCCTCCAGGCACGACCGCACCCGGCGCAGCGCGTCCACCGCCTCCTCCGGCAGCGGCTCGCCCAGCCAGCCCCACAGCACCGTGCGCAGCTTGTCCTCGGCGTGCAGGCAGATCCCGTGGTCCACCCCGTACACCGCGCCGTCGGCGGCGTGCAGCACGTGCCCGCCCTTGCGGTCGGCGTTGTTGACCACCGCGTCGAACGCCGCCATCAGCCGCACCCGCGGGTGGTCGGCGTGCACCAGCACCGCCGGCTCGCCGTAGCGGTCGTGCGCGCGCAGCACCGCCCGCCACCCGGCCGGCACCTCGTCCTCGGCGACGATGTCGACCAGGTCCTCGTCCTCGCGGGTGTCCACCCACAGCTGCACCATGCCCGCCCCGAACGGGCCGGGCCGCAGCACCGTGGGCGGCACCAGGTGCCAGCCCGCCGCCTCCGACACCAGGTAGGTGGCCACCTCGCGGCCGGCGAGCGTGCCGTCGGGGAAGTCCCACAGCGGCCGCTCGCCGCTGACCGGCTTGTACACGCACTGCCCGCTCACCCCGTCCAGGGTGATCCGGCAGAACAGGGTCGCGTTGGAGGCGTCGACCATCCGGCCCTCCACCTCCAGGCGACCCCGCCGCAGCAGTTCGAGGACACCCTCCCCGGCCGGCCCCACGCGACGCTCAGCCCTCGTCCGAGCGCCGGTAGCCGTTCTGCCGCGGGCAGACGTGCCCCTCCGGGTCCAGCGGCTCCGAGCACAGCGGGCACGGCTTGCGGCCCGCCTTGACCACCCGGTCGGCGCGCTCGGCGAACGCGCGCGCCTCCGCCGGGCTCAGGAACACCCGGACCGCGTCGGGACCCTCCTCGGTGTCGTCGAGGACCACCGCCTCGTCGACCTCCTCCTCGGTGATCGCGAGCAGTTCGATGACCACCGCGCGGGACTCGGCGTCCCACCCCAGCCCCATCGTGCCGACCTTGAACTCCTCCTCGACCGGCACCGCGAGGGGTTCGGTGTCCCGGAGGTCCTCGGGTACCGCCTCGGGTACCTCCGCGCCGAACCGCCGGTGCACCTCCTCCAGCAGCGAGCCGATGCGCTCGGCGAGTACGGCGACCTGTTGCTTCTCCAGCGCCACGCTGACCAGCCGGGCCTCCTCGGAGGCTTGCAGGTAGAACGTGCGCTCGCCAGGTTGCCCGACGGTCCCGGCGACGAACCGGTCGGGTTGGCGGAATACGTGGATGACGCGTGCCATGACGAACACGACCCTAGGCCACGCGAGCAAGATCGGCAGCCCTGCCCCCGCCATTTCCGCCCCGCGCCCCACCCGGCGCCCCGCCGCGCGCGGCCGGCCCGCAGACGTGCGGATAGGGTGCGCGCGTGGTCGAGATCGCACCGTGCGGAACGTGGAGCTCACCGGTCGGCGCGGCCGACGCCGCCGCCGCGGGCGGCGGGGTGCAGTGGGTGGACCTGCACCGGGGCCGCCCCTGGTGGGCCGAGGGGCGCCCCGACGAGGGCGGCCGGGTCGCCCTCGTGCGCGACGGGCAGGACCTGCTGCCGCCCCCGTGGAACGCCCGCAACCGCGTCCACGAGTACGGCGGACGCCCCTGGGCGGTGCTGGAGACCCCCGACGGCACCCGCGTCGCGTTCACCCACTGGGACGACCAGCGGATCTACCTGTTCGACCCCGACGACCCCCGCCCGGTGCCCATCACCCCCGAACCGGGACGCCGCCACGGCCTGCGCTACGCCGACCTGGTCGCCGGGCCCGGCGGGCGCGAGGTGTGGTGCGTGCGCGAGACCGCCACCGGCGACGCCCGCACCGACGTCCGCCGCGACCTGGTCGCCGTGCCGCTCGACGGCGGCGCGCCGCGGGTGCTCGCCGCGAGCCACCGCTTCATGACCGGGCCCAGGCCCTCGCCCGACGGCCGCCACCTCGCCTGGATCGGCTGGGACCACCCCCGGATGCCCTGGGACGGCACCGAGCTGTGCGTGGCCGAGGTCGGGGTGCCCGGCCACCGGGTGCTCGCCGGCGGCCCGGAGGAGGCCGTCTGCCAGGTCGAGTGGGACGGCGCCGACCTGCTGGTGCTGACCGACCCCGACGGCTGGTGGAACCTGCACCGCGTCGACCTGGCAGGCAGGTCGGTCAACCTCGCCCCCGGCCCGTGGGAGCTGGGCGGCCCGGTGTGGCGGCTGGGCAACCGCTGGTTCGCGCCCCTGGGCCGCGGCCGCCACGCCGTGCTGCGCGCCAACCGGCTGGCCGTGCTCGACGAGCGCAGCCGCACCGTCACCGACGTCGACACCGACCTGCCCGTCTGGCACGCCCACCTGGCCGCGCACGACGGGGTCGTGGTCGGCTCCGCCGCCGGACCGCTGGCCGAGACCGCCGTGGTGTCGCTGGACCTGTCCACCGGCGAGCTGACCGCGCACACCGCGCAGGACACCGGCGTGCCCGAGGCGTACCTGCCCGTGCCCGTCGAACGCGTGTTCACCGGCCCCGACGGCGACGTGCCCGCCCACGTCTACCCGCCGCGCAACCCCGACTTCACCCACCCCGACCACGAGCGGCCCCCGTACCTGGTGCACGTCCACGGCGGCCCCACCGGCCGCAGCCTGCCCGTGCTCGACCTGGACATCGCCTACTTCACCAGCCGCGGCATCGGCGTGGTCGCGGTCGACTACGGCGGCTCCACCGGCTACGGCCGCGCCTTCCGCGAACGCCTGCGCGGCCAGTGGGGCGTGGTCGACGTGGCCGACTGCGCCGCCGTCGCCCGGGCCCTGGCCGACGAGGGCACCGCCGACCCCGCGCGCCTGGCCATCCGCGGCGGCAGCGCCGGCGGCTTCACCTCCGCGGCGTCGCTGACCTCGGTGGACACCTACCGGTGCGGCATGGTCGCCTTCCCGATCCTGGACCTGGCCGGCTGGACCGGCACCGGCGGCGAGACCCACGACTTCGAGTCCCGCTACGTCGAGGGCCTGGTCGGGCCCTGGCCGCAGGCCGCCGACCGGTACGCCGAGCGGTCCCCGGCCAACCGCGTCGACCGGCTCGCCGGGCCCGTGCTGCTGCTGCAGGGGCTGGAGGACGAGATCTGCCCGCCCGAGCAGGCCGACCGCTTCGCCGCGGCCCTGCGCGGCACCGGGCTGCCGCACGCCTACCTGACCTTCGAGGGCGAGCAGCACGGGTTCCGCCGGGCCGGCACGATCATCGCGGCGCTGCAGGCCGAGCTGTCGTTCTACGGGCAGGTGTTCGGCTTCACCCCGCCCGGCGTGCCGGTCCTGGAACTGCGCCGGTGACCGCGGCGGTGGGGATTCCCGGACCTCGGCCGGTGACGGTGACGGTGTCCGTGACGGTGACGGTGACGGTGACGCCGGGCGCGGCCGGGACGCCCGCCGCGTCGGTCGCCGCGTCGGTCGCCCTGGCCGCGGTGACCGGCGGCGCGCCGGTCACCGGCCCCGCAGCCGGGGTGCGCCCGCCCGCCGCGCAGCCGTCCGCCGTCCCGGACACCGCCGCCGGGCGACCCCTCGCCACCGGCCCACGCCCGCGAACGGCGCCCGACCCGCGCGGACACCGCCCGCCGGCGGCCCGCACCGCCCCGGCCGGGCGCCCGTGACCCCGCCTCCCGCCGGCCCGCCGCTGCTCGCCCCCGGCGACCGGGTGGTGGTCGTCAGCCCCGCCGGCCCCGTCTCGGCACCCCTGCTGGACGCGGGCCTGGCGCGGCTGCGCGAGTGGGGCCTCGACGCCCGCGCCGCACCCCACGCCCTGGACACCCACCCCACCCTGCCCTACCTCGCCGGCCACGACGCCGACCGCGCCCGCGCCCTGCAACAGGCGTGGCTGGACCCCGCCGTGGCCGGCGTGCTGTGCGCCCGAGGCGGCTACGGCAGCACGCGCGTGGTCGACCTGGTCGACTGGACCGCCGTGGCCGCCGGCCGGCGCAAGGTCTTCGCCGGCTCCAGCGACACCACCGCCCTGCACGACCGGTTCCGGCAGGCCGGCGTCCCCACCTGGTTCGGACCCATGATCGCCACCACCGCCTTCGTCGAGGACGCCGCCGCCCGCGAGCACCTGCGCCGCGCCCTGTTCACCGGCGTCGCCTCCTACCGGGGCACGGGCATGGTGCCCGGCGTGGCCCGCGGCACCGCCGCCGGCGGCACCCTGAGCCTGTTCGACACCCCGCCGCCCGACGGGGCGGTCGTGCTCGTCGAGGACGTCAACGAGGAGCCCTACCGCCTGGACCGGATGCTCACCGCCCTGCTGCGCGCCGGCTGGTTCGACCGCGTCGCCGGGATCGTGCTGGGCTCCTGGACCGGGTGCGGCGACGTCGCGCCCGTGCTCGCCGACCGCCTGGGCGGGCTGGGCGTGCCGGTGGTCGCCGACGCCGGCTTCGGGCACCGCGCCGGGCAGCTCACCGTGCCCCTGGGCGTGTCGGTGGAGATCGACGGGGGCACCGGTGTGGTAACCGTGGGCACGTGAAGATCGAAGTCGCCGACGGGGCGTTCGACGCGCCCGTCTGGGAACCCGCCTCCGGCAGCGGGCCGGGCATCGTGCTGGTCCAGGAGATCTTCGGCCTGGACGACTACCTGACCTCCGTGGCCGTCGACCTGGCCGCCCTCGGCTACGTGGTGGCCGTGCCCGAGCTGTTCTGGCGGGTGGCGCCCGGCTGGTCCTCCGCGCACGACGAGGACGGCGTGGCCGCCTCCATGCAGGTCGCCGGCCGGTTCGACTTCGCCCTGGGCGTGTCCGACACCGCGGCCACCCTGCGGCGGCTGCGCGAGCGCACCGGCCGCGCCGGCGTGTTCGGCTTCTGCCTGGGCGGGTCCATCGCCCACGAGGTCGCCGCGGCCGCCGACCCCGACACCGCGGTGTCCTTCTACGGCTCCGGCGTGCCCGACCGCCTCGACCAGCTCGACCGGATCACCTGCCCGGTCCAGTACCACTTCGGCGGACAGGACCCCTACATCCCGCGCGCGGCCGTGCAGCGCGTCGTCGACGCCGTCACCGGCAGGCCGAACGCCGAGATCCACGTCCAGGAACAGGCCGGGCACGCCTTCCACAACCACGCCGCCCCGCAGTTCCACCACCCCGCCGCCGCGGCCGCCGCGTGGGAGCTGACCACCGCGTTCCTCGCCCGCACCCTGCCCGTCTGACCGCCCCGTGCCGGTGCCGGTGGTGACCGGCACCGGCACAAGGGGCTTGTCCACCGGGATTCGCCACGGGGGTCCTGCTTCGAGGGGCCGCTCAGCGGCCGAAGGCCAGCAGCACGTCACCGCCGTCGGGGTTCGGGTAGTCCGGCGCGTACCCGGCCTGCACGTAGACCATCCCGTCGGCCACCACCACGCCGCCACCGCCGCCGCCGATCGTGCCGCCCCGACCGGGCAGGCCGTTGACGCCGGTGAAGTCGCGGATGGTGTCGTAGGTCCACAGCACCCGGCCGTCGCGCGCCGAGTACGCCCGCAGCTTGCCGTCGTTGCCGCCCTCCCACACCAGCCCCGGGCTGCTGGTCACCGCCGGGCCGTGACCCAGCGAGCAGATCTCCGGGAACGCCGCCGCCCCGCCGGTGGTGCACCCGTCGGCCGGGTTGGGCGTCTCCCACAGCACCCGGCCCGTGCCCGGGTCCAGCGCGAAGACCTTGCCCGGCTCGGCGAAGTACGTCGCCACGTACAGCCGGTGCCCGTCGAAGCTCGACCCCCACTGGATGCCCCCGATGCCGCCGCTGGGCCACGGCACGCCCAACTGCCTGCGCCACACCACCTCGCCGGTCGCCGCGTCGAAGACGTGGTAGACGCCCAGCTTCTGCCCGACGCCGACCAGCGCGCGGCCGTCGACGGTGAACAGGTTCGGGGTGGCGCCGATGTCGTAGTCCAGCGCCGAGCCGTCGGCCAGGCCGGGGCAGTAGCCCGCCGGGTCGGGGGCGTTGCACAGCCCGCGCCACGTGTCGGCCTTGGTGACCTGGTTGCGCCACTTCACCGCGCCGGTCCGGTGGTCCAGCGCCAGCAGCGTGTCGAAGTCGCCCGCGCTGCCGGTGTAGTTCTGGCCCGTGCCGACGTAGAGCGTGCCGGTGCGCGGGTCGATCACCGGGGAGCTCCACACCCCGGCCCCGGACGGCTCGTAGCGGGTGGCGCCGCTGGGCCACGTGCCCACCGCCCGGGGCTCGGGCACGGTGTAGTGCCGCCACACCAGCTCGCCGGTAGCGGCGTCCAGGGCGTCGACGTGACCGCGGAAGGTGCAGCACGGGTAGTTCGGGTCGTCGCCGCCGTCCGGGGCGGTCGCGGCGTTCTCCCCGCTGGACGTGCCCACGAAGACCAGCCCGTCGTGCACGATCGGCGAACTGGTCACCGTCGCCGCCGGGTGCGCGTCGACCTGGGTGGCCCACACGACCCGGCCGGTGCGCTGGTCCAGCGAGTAGACGTAACCCCGCAGGTCACCGAAGTAGATCCGGCCCCCGGACACCGACGGGCTGTCCCACGGGATCGCCGGCCTGGCGCCCGGCGCGATGCCCGACAGGTCCGTGGTCCACCGCTCGGCACCCGACCGGGCGTCCCGCGCGTGGAACCTGCCGTCCGGGCCGCCGAAGTACACCACCCCGCCCACCACGGCCGGCTGGCTGCGCACCGGCAACGGCGACTTGGGGAACGCGAACGCCCACTTCAGCTTCAACCCCGACACGGTGCGCGGGGTGATCCGCCACTCCGCCGCCGCGTACCGCGACCCCGACGCGTCCTTGGACCACGTCGGCCAGTCACCCGGCCGGTGCGGCGAGGCCCCTGTCGCCGCCCCCGTCGCACCCGTCGCCCCCGTCGCCCCCGTGCCCAGCAGCAGGACCGACGACACGACCGCGACCAGCGTGATCCCCCGTTTGGGTAGTGCCATGCCCGTCTCCCCCTTCGCCCTCGATGGACCGCACCTCCACCGTGGCAGCGGGGAGGGAGGCGCACGATCGGCGAAAGGACCGGATCGGGGCGGGAGAAGGTTGACTGGCGGATCAATCGAACGGATGACCCGAGCCCGCCGGACACACCCCCTTCGACGACGTCGAGCGGGCCGCCGCGCCCCGGTACTACCGGTATCGGTCGGTATCGGTCGTTTCGACGGCCCCACGCCGCCGCGCCGCGCCCTCGTACCGCCCGCGCCGTGAACCCGGCGCCAGCGCCGGACCCGAAACCAGCGCCAGTGCCGTCCGCCGCGTGCCCGGCAGACGCCTGTCCGTCCGCTGCGTGCCCGGCAGGCGCGCGTCGTTCAGGCGAGGTCGTCTCGCGGCCCCTTGTTGTTCCTCAGTGCCTGGGTGTCGCGTCGCACCTCCTCCGCCCGGTCGCCGACCGCCTGGATCTCCTCGGCCAGCTCCGGGTTGACCGCCCGCACCCTGGACAGGGAGGACAGCAGGGGATCGATCAGCGCGACGGCGTCGTCCTGCGCCAGCGCGTCCCGGACCACCACGTCCACCCGCCCCACCTGACCGGCCAGGCTGCGCAGCGCCGCCGCGTTGTCGCGCGCCCACTGCGACACCGCCCGGTCACCCGCCCGCCTGTCCCGCTCGGCGCGCACCCGCCCCTCCGCCGTCGAACCCAGCTCCGACGGGCGCAGCCTCAGGTACCGGCGCTCGGCGGCCTGCCGACTGGCCACCCCGAGCGCGGGTGCCAGCTCGGCCCAGCTCGCACCCAGCTCCCGCGCCGAGGCGATCAGCTGCGGCTCCCACCCGGCCAGCTCCTCGCGCAGCCGACGCAGCAGCACCAGCGCGGACAGCACCTGCCCCGCACTCAGCTCCTCGTCCGTGGTCGCCGCCCGGATGGTCTCGTAGTCACCGATCGCCATGTCGTCAACATACCGACGACACCAGGGGTTGTCAACGACTTGACGACGTGGTAGAAATGGAGGCGCAGAGCCCGGCCCGACGGCCGGCGAAGTCGATCAGGAGGTGTTTCCCGATGTTGATGCGCACCGACCCGTTCCGCGAGTTGGACCGACTGGCCCAGCAGTTCTTCTCCGGCCCGGGAACCTGGTCGCGCCCCACGCCCATGCCGATGGACGCCTACCGCTCCGGGGACGAGTTCGTGGTGGAGTTCGACCTGCCCGGCGTCGCGCCCGACGCGATCGACCTGGACGTGGAGCGCAACGTCCTGACCGTGAAGGCCGAGCGGCGCCCGACCCGGACCGGCGACCAGGTCGAGATGCAGGTCTCCGAGCGGCCGCTGGGCGTGTTCTCCCGGCAGCTGTTCCTCGGCGACACCCTCGACCTCGACCACATCCAGGCCGACTACGACTCCGGTGTGCTGACCCTGCGCATCCCGATCGCGGAGAAGGCCAAGCCGCGCAAGATCACCATCGGCACCGCCGACAACGCGCCGAAGCAGATCAACGCATGACCTGACACCCGACAACCACTACCCGGCACCCAGCACCCAGCACCGCCGGTGCCGGAAACATTCACGACACCCCAACGGCAACCACGACACCCGGACGGCAAGTCCGCAACTCCGGCAGCTCCCGACCCACCGGGCCCCGACGCGGGGCCCGTGGCCGGGACGGTCGGCCGAGGCGGTGAGGGCGGCCGGCCAAGGCCGCCTCCCACCCCTTGGCCGACCGCCGAAACCCAGCCGCCGAAACCCAGCCGCCGAAACCCAGCCGCCGAAACCCAGCCGCCGAGACCGACCGGCGAATCCGACCGGCGAATCCGGCGCTCGTCGTGTCGGGAGGCGTCCCGGCCGGCGCTGTTCTCCTCGCCGTCCTCACTCGTCGCCCCCACCCGACGTCCTCCTCGGCCGGCCGGCGCGGCGAGTGGGCCGTGGCCGCCGGCGAAATACGGTTCCCCGCACCACCGCCCTTCCGTCATGATCACCGGTCATGCGACCGGAGCCGGGGCAAGTGCTGCACTTCTCCGAAGACCCGGCCATCACCAGGTTCGAGCCGCACGTGGCGGCGACCGCGCGGGTGCCCGACGCCTACGTCTGGGCCGTCGACCACGGGCGGGCACCGGACTACTGGTTCCCGCGCCAGTGCCCTCGCGTCCTGATCTGGCCGACCCCCGCCACCACGGCCGAGGACCGCGCGTGGCTGGGCGCGGACCGGGTGCACGCGATCGAGTACGGGTGGTTGCGCCGCATGCAGACCACCCGGCTGTACGCCTACCGGTTCGACGCCGCCCCGTTTCACCCGATCGGGGACCCGCCCCACGCGCACGTGGCCACCGGGACCGTGGAACCGCTCGGGCCGCCCGAGCCGGTCGGGGACCTGGTGGCGCTGCACGAGCGGGCCGGGATCGAGCTGCGGGTGATGGCGAACCTGTGGCCGTTCTGGCGGCGGGTCACCGCGAGCACCCTGGGGTTCAGCGGCATCCGGCTGCGCAACGCCGCACCGGAACCGGAGACCGCGTCGCCCGCCTGAAAGCGCCGGGCGAAGAGCGTCACGCAAAAAGCACCACGCGAAAAACCGTCACGTGAAGTCGGCCGCGTGGTCGCGCGCCCACCGCTCGAACGTCAACCCCGGCCGCCCCGGCACCCGCTCCACGTCCGGCGACACCCACCCCACGTCCCCGGCCCCCGCCCCCATCTCCAGGAACCACTCGACCACCTCCGCCGGGTACACCTCCCGCCACTCCTCGCGCGCCTGCCCCGGCGTCAGCTCGACGAACCGCACCTCCCGCCCGATCGCCTCCCCGATCACCCGCACCGCGTCCCGCCGCCGCACCGGTTCCGGGCCCGTGGGCCGGTAGGTCCGCCCCGCGTGCCCGTCCTCCAGCAACGCCGCCACCGCGATCGCGGCGATGTCGTCCTCGTGCACCAGGGCCGTGTTCCACCCGCCGAACGGGGAACGCACCACACCCCGCTCGCGAATGGACGGCGCCCACGCCAGGGTGTTGGCCATGAATTCACCCGGGAACAGGTGCGTCCACTCCATCCCGGACGACTCGACCGCCCGCCGGAACACCCGGTGCCACGACTCCAGCGGGTCGTCGTCCCCGCGCCCCGGGTCGTCGTGCCCCAGGTGCGTCAGGCGCCGCACACCCGCCTCCGCCAGCACCTCGACCACGGCCGGGCCGTCGCCGGCGACGGACACCAGGTGCGCCCGCCGCACCCCCCCGCAACGCCGGTACCAGTGACGACGGCTCGGCCAGGTCACCGGCCACCACCTCCACCCCGGCGGGCGGCCGGGCCCGGCCGGGCGTGCGGGTCACCGCGCGGACCCGCCGGCCCGAGGCGAGCAGCAGGCGCACCACCGCGCGTCCCACGGTGCCGGTCGCACCGACCACGAGTATCGGCTCCACGAATTTCCTCCGGGCACGGCGGAACAACCCCCGACGGGGACGAAAAAGGAATCGGAGGAATGCTGTCAACCGAAACAAAGAATTGTCAAACGTGAACACGCCGTTCACGTTTTCCGGGACCCGGCACAACACCCGCGCCTTGCCTACATACCGACCGGTCGGTACCCTCAGGAGGTGGACGAACGGCGCATCGACGCGGTGGTGCTGGACTGGGGCGGGGTCCTCACGGTCTCCGTACCCGAATTCATCGAGCAGTGGCTGACCGCCGACAACATCGACCAGGACCGCTACCGCGCGACCATGCGCGGCTGGATGGGCCGCGACGCCCTCCCGGGCAACCCGGTCCACCGCCTGGAGACCGGCGAGCTGACCGTCGCGGAGTTCGAGGCGCTGATGGCCGCCGAGCTGATCACCCTCGACGGGCGCGAGGTCGCCCGCGAGGGCCTGCTGCGCCGCATGTTCGGCAGCGCCCACCCCGACCCCAAGATGGTCGACCTGGTGCGCGAGCTGCGCGCCGACGGCCTGACCACCGCCCTGCTGTCCAACAGCTGGGGCGAGGGCTACCCCGAGGACCTGCTGCTGGAGCTGTTCGACACCGTCGTCATCAGCGGCCGGGTGGGGCTGCGCAAGCCCGACCGGCGCATCTTCGAGCACACCCTGGAGCAGGTCGGGCTGCCCGCGCACCGCTGCGCGTTCTTCGACGACTCGCCGGCCAACGTCGAGGGCGCCCGGGCCGTCGGCCTGCACGCCCACCTGCACACCGACGCCGACAGCACGCGCGCGGTGATCGACCGGCTGCGGGGGACCGCCGCGTGAGCGACGAGCGGAACACCGACGGCGAGCGGAACACCGACGGCGAGCAGAACACCCACGACGAGCAGAGCACCAGCGACGAGCGGAACCTGCCCGGCCTGGACCTCCGCCGCCTCGCCGCGCACCTGGGCACCGGCCCGCTGTCGGGCGAGCTGATCCCCGGCGGCCGCTCCAACCTGACCTACCGCGTCACCGACGGCACCCGCCGCTGGGTGCTGCGCCGCCCGCCCCTGGGCCACGTGCTGGCCACCGCGCACGACATGGCCCGCGAGCACCGCGTCATCGCCGCCCTGGCCGACACCGCCGTGCCCGTGCCGCGGGTGGAGCTGCTGTGCACCGACACCGACGTGCTCGGCGCCCCGTTCTACCTGATGGAGGAGGTGCCGGGGGTCGCGCTGCGCCACCGCGACCAGTGCCCCTGGCTGACCCCCGACCACGCCCGCGCCCTGTCGCACCGCCTGGTCGACGTCCTGGCCGACCTGCACGCGGTCGACCCGGCCGAGGTGGGCCTGGGCGACTTCGGCCGCCCCGAGGGCTTCCTGCGGCGCCAGGTCGCCCGCTGGGGCAAGCAGCTCGACGCCTCCCGCAGCCGCGAGCTGCCCGGCATCGACGAGCTGCGCGACCGGCTGGCCGGCACCGTCCCGGTCACCCGCCGCACCGCGGTCGTGCACGGCGACTACCGCCTGGACAACGTCCTGGTCACCCGCGACCCGCTCGACATCAGCGCGGTGCTGGACTGGGAGATGGCCACCCTGGGCGACCCGCTGGCCGACCTGGGCCTGCTGTGCGTGTACTGGAACGGCACCGGCGCCGGCGACGACCCGATCACCGGCACCGTGCCCTCGCTGCCCGGCTTCGCCGACAGCGACGGGCTGATCCACCGCTACGCCGAGCGCAGCGGCGCCGACGTCGGCGACCTGGGCTGGTACACCGCGTTCGGCTACTTCAAGCTCGCGGTCATCCTGGAGGGCATCCACTTCCGCTACACCCGCGGCCAGACCGTGGGAGCCGGTTTCGACACGATCGGTCAGCTGACCCTGCCGCTGGTGCGGCGCGGTCTGGCCGCGAGCGCAGGGGAGCGCTGAGGGATGGACTTCGCCTACGACGCCACGACCGAGGAACTGCGCGGCAGGCTGCTGCGGTTCATGGACGAGCACGTCCACCCCGCCGAGGCCGTCGCCCACGAACAGCTCGCCGGCGCCGCCGACGAGTGGACCCGCCCGCCGGTGCTGGCCGAGCTCAAGGCCGAGGCCCGCCGCCAGGGCCTGTGGAATCTGTTCCTGCCCGACGCGGAGCACGGCGCGGGCCTGACCAACCTGCAGTACGCGCCGCTGGCCGAGATCACCGGCCGCAGCCCGCAGCTGGCCCCCGAGGCGCTCAACTGCGCCGCCCCGGACACCGGGAACATGGAGGTGCTGGCGATGTTCGGCACCGAGCGGCAGAAGCAGCGGTGGCTGCGGCCCCTGCTGGAGGGCGAGATCCGCTCGGCGTTCTGCATGACCGAACCCGAGGTCGCCTCCTCCGACGCCACCAACATCGCCACCAGCATCCGGCGCGACGGCGACTCCTACGTGATCAACGGCCGCAAGTGGTGGTCCACCGGCGCGATGGACCCCAACTGCGCGGTCTTCATCGTGATGGGCAAGACCGACCCCGACGCCGACCGGCACCGCCAGCAGAGCATGGTCCTGGTGCCGC
The DNA here is from genome assembly GCF_009498035.1 of Saccharothrix syringae. Lineage (NCBI taxonomy): Bacteria > Bacillati > Actinomycetota > Actinomycetes > Pseudonocardiales > Pseudonocardiaceae > Saccharothrix > Saccharothrix syringae. The sequence continues at coordinate 5,500,064 of NZ_CP034550.1, read as the reverse complement.
GCGACACCCCCGGCGTGACCGTCAGGCGGGGCATGCGGGTCTTCGGCTACACCGACGGCTCCCACGGCGGCCACGCCGAGGTCGTCTTCGACGACGTGCGGGTGCCCGCCGACAACCTCGTCGCCGGCGAGGGCGAGGGCTTCGCCATCGCCCAGGCCCGCCTGGGCCCCGGCCGCATCCACCACTGCATGCGCCTGATCGGCACCGCCGAACGCGCCCTGGAGCTGATGTGCCGGCGCGCCAACGAGCGCGTCGCCTTCGGCCGGCCCATCGCCCACCAGGGCGTGGTGCAGGAGTGGATCGCCGAGTCCCGGGTGCGCATCGAGCAGGCCCGGCTGCTGGTGCTCAAGACCGCGTGGCTGATGGACACCGTGGGCAACAAGGGCGCCCACACCGAGATCCAGGCCATCAAGATCGCCACGCCGCTGATGGCCGAGTGGGTGCTGGACAAGGCCATCCAGGTGCACGGCGCGGGCGGCGTCAGCCAGGACTTCCCCCTGGCGCAGCTGTGGGCCTCGGCGCGCACGCTGCGGCTGGCCGACGGCCCCGACGAGGTCCACCGCATGTCGTTGGCCAAGCGGGAGCTCAAGCGCCACCGGGCGTGAACCGGTAACCACCGCACCGGGGCGCACGCCAAAAAGCGACGAAACGGCGTCGCCTCGGTACGGTGAGGTCATGCGGATCTTGATCTCGGCCGACATGGAGGGCGCCACCGGCGTCACCTGGACCGCGGACGTGGTCGCGCAGACCGAGCAGTGGCAGCGCTTCCGGCGCCTGTTCACCGACGACGTCAACGCCTGCGTCGCGGGCCTGGCCGCCGGCGGCGCCACCGCCGTGCTGGTCAACGAGGCCCACTCCGCCCAGCGCAACCTGCTGCTCGAAGACCTCGACCCGCGCGCCCGGCTGCTCACCGGCAGGCACAAACCCCTGTCGATGATGCAGGGCGTGGACTCCGGCATCGACGGCGCGGTGTTCCTCGGCTACCACGCCGGCGCCGGCGAGGAGGGCGTGCTCGCCCACACCTACCTGGAGAACTCCGTCACCGGCGTGTGGCTCGACGGCGTGCCCGCGAGCGAGGGCAGGCTCAACGCCGCCCTGGCCGCCGAGCACGGCGTGCCCGTGCTGCTGGTCACCGGCGACGACCGGACCTGCGCCGACGCCGCCGACTACGCCCCCGGCGCGCGCACCGTCGCGGTCAAGGAGTGCGTCAGCCGCTACGCCGCGGTGTGCGCGCCGCCACAGGTGACCGGCGCCATGATCCGCACCGCCGCCGAAGAGGCGATGAACCGCGCCGGACGGGTACCCGGGAACGTCACCGGGCACCGCGTCGAGGTCGAGTTCGACGCCACGCACCTGGCCGCCGCGGCGGCCGTGGTGCCCACGGTCGAGCAGCTCGGCCCGCGGCGGGTCGGCTTCGAGGCGGCCTCGATGACGCTGGCGATGCAGGCGTTCAAGGTCGTCACCGCGATCGCGGCGGCGGCCGTGGAGGGGATTTATGGCTGAGGACGTCGTGGACCTGTGCGCCGCCCTGGTGCGGTTCGACACCACCAACTACGGCAACGGCGAGGCCGAGGGCGAACGCGAGGCCGCCGAGTTCGTCGCCGGGCACCTGGACAGCGCCGGCATCACCCCGGTGCTGCTCGAACCCGCCCCCCGGCGCACCAACGTGCTCGCCCGCGTGCCCGGCACCGAACCCGACCTGCCCGCCCTGCTCGTGCAGGCCCACCTGGACGTGGTGCCCGCCGACCCCGCCGAGTGGAGCGTGCCGCCCTTCGCCGGCGTCGAGCGCGACGGCTTCCTGTGGGGCCGCGGCGCGGTGGACATGAAGGACATGGTCGCCATGGTGCTGTCCGTGCTGGGCACCTGGGCGCGCGAGGGCAGGCGCCCGCGCCGCGACGTCGTGCTGGCCTTCGTCGCCGACGAGGAGGACCTCGGCCACTTCGGCGCCCACTGGCTGGTCGAGCACCACGCCGACTTCTTCGCCGGCTGCGGCACCGCCATCAGCGAGTCCGGCGGCTTCTCCCACCACGTGGGCGAGCACCGCGTCTACCCCATCGGCACCGCCGAGCGCGGCACCTCCCACCTGCGGCTGACCGCCACCGGCCGCGCCGGGCACGGCTCGCGCCGCAACGACGACAACGCCGTGCTCAAGCTCATCGGCGCACTCGACCGCATCGCCGCGCTGCGCCACCCCGTCCGGCTCACCCCGCCCGTGCGGGCGTTCATCGAACGGGTCGCCGCCACCCTGGGCGTGCCGGTCGACTGGGACGACGTGGACGCCACCGTCGCCCGCCTCGGACCCGCCGCGAAGCTGGTGGAGAACACCGTGCGCAGCAGCACCACCCCCACCGTGCTGCGCGCCGGGTACAAGGTCAACGTCATCCCCGGCACCGCCACCGCCGAGGTCGACGTGCGCACCCTGCCCGGCACCGTGGACGAGCTGATGGCCGCCGTCGACGCCGCCCTGGGCCCGGGCGTGCGGCGCGAGTTCATCAACCACCAGGAACCCGTGCAGGCACCGGTGGACTCCCCCGCCTTCGACGCCATGGCCGCGGCGCTGCGGGCCGAGGACCCCGGGGCCGTGGTCGTGCCCTACTGCATGGGCGGCGGCACCGACGCCAAGGCGTTCAGCAGGCTGGGCATCGACTGCTACGGCTTCGCCCCGCTGTCCCTGCCGCCCGGCTTCGACTACCGGGGCGTGACCCACGGCGTGGACGAGCGGGTGCCCGTGGAGGGCCTGCGCTTCGGCGTGCGCGTGCTCGACCGCTTCATGTCCTGCTGACCGTATGTCCTGCTGACCGTCCTGCCCGTGGCGGCGACCGCGCCGCCGAACGGCCGCGTCCCCCGGGGCGGCCGGCACCGCCCCGCGCCTCACCCGCCCGGACCTGTACCGGCCGCGCCCCGCCGGAGCAGCATCGCGGCAGGACCGCGGGAACCGGGGGGCGATCATGGAGTTCGGGCGCAGGACCTTCGTGCGGGCGACGGGCCTGGCGGCCCTGGGGGCGTGGGACCACGACTGGAACCGGCTGCGGCGCGTGCTGACCGGCCGGCTGGTGTTACCCGGCGACGCCGGCTACGACGAGGTCCGCAGGCCCTACAACCTGGTCTACGCCCACCGCAGGCCCGCGGCGGTGGCGCTGTGCGCCGACGAGTCCGACGTGGCCCGCTGCCTGGAGTTCGCCGCCCGCCACCGGGTGCGCGTCGCCGCGCGCAGCGGCGGCCACAGCTACGCCGGGTACTCCACCCCCGAGGACGGCCTGGTGGTGGACCTGACCGCGCTGCACCGGATCCGCTTCGGCCCCCGCGACGCGGTCGAGGTCGGCGCCGGCACCCGCATGATCGACCTGTACGGCGCACTGGCCCGCCGCGGCAGGCTGCTGCCCGCCGGGTCGTGCCCGAGCGTGGGCATCGGCGGCCTGGCGCTGGGCGGCGGGATCAGCGTGGTGGGCCGCAAGCACGGCCTGACCTGCGACCACCTGCGCGCCGCGCGCGTGGTGACCCCCGACGGCCGGCTGCACCGGGTGGACGCCGGCACCGAACCCGACCTGTTCTGGGCGCTGCGCGGCGGCGGTGGCGGCAACGTCGGCGTGGTCACCTCCTTCACCTTCGACACCGCGCCCGCCCACGACGTGGCGGTGTTCGGGGCGACGTTCCCGCCGGGCGCCGCGGTCGACGTGCTCGGCGCGTGGCAGGAGTGGATCGCCGCCTCGCCCGACGACCTGTGGACCGCCTGCGCCGTCGTGTCGGGCGACCCGCCCGGCGTCGCGGTCGACGGGACCTGGTCCGGACCGCCCGACGCCCTGCGGCCGGTGCTGGACCGCCTGCTCGCGCGCCTGTCGCCCGCCGGCGTGACCGTGACGCCGATGGACTACCTCACCGCCATGCGCTACTTCGCCGGCTGCCGACCCCAGTGCCCGCCCGACGAGGGCACGCCGTTCGTGGCCTCCTCCCGGATGCTGCACCGGCCGGCCGACCCGGCGCGCGTGGCCGACCTGCTCGACGGGCGACCCGCGGGCTGGGTGCAGTTCGACTCCTTCGGCGGCGCGATCGGCCGGGTCCGCCCCGACGCCACCCCGTTCCCGCACCGGCGGGCCGTCTCCAGCGCCCAGACCTACGTGCCCGTCGGGACCGTCGACGAGGGCCGGGCGCGGCGCATCCTCGCCGACCTGCGCGACGGCATCGGCGGCGGCACCGGCTACGTCAACTACATCGACCCGGACATGCCCGACTGGGGCACCGCCTACTACGGCGCCAACCTGCCCCGCCTGCGGCGCGTGGCCCGGCGTCACGACCCCGACCGGGTGCTGGCGTTCCCGCAGAACGTGCAGGGCGCGAGCTGACCACCCGGGCCCGGCCGCCTCCACCGGCCGCACCGGCGCATCGGCGAACCACCCGCACCGCCACGCCGTCGCGAGCCCCGCCCACCGCGAGCCCGCCGTCAGCGCGAAGCACCGCACCCGGCAGCCGCCGCGCCGGCTCGTCCGCGGTCCGGGCCCCGCCGCCACCGAACGGCCCGGTGATCCACAGCGGCACCCCTGGTGCTCGCCCGGCGGCGCCGGACGCCCTAGCGTTCTGCACCGTGACGAACAGCAGGATCGCGCCCTGGGCGTCCCCGCAGGCGCAGCGCAGGCTCGCCGAGGTCGAAGCCGCCGTCTCCGCCGACCTGAGCGCCGCAGGTGTCGCCGACACCGTCCGCAAGGCCCTCGACGCGCACGCCACCCAGTTCGACGACGACGGGATCGTGCTCTACGCCGGCACCAACGTGCTCAGCCCCGCCGCCGCGGCGGTCGGCGGCCACGCGGTGTCCAACCGGCCCAGCATGGGCTGGCCTGGCGAGAAGTACCAGGTGGGGCTGGACCACCTGGACACCCTGGAGGTGCTGGCGCCGATGCTGGTGGCCTCCCTGATGGAGGCCGGGTTCGCCGAGGTGCGGCTGCAGAGCGCCACCCTGGCCAACCTCGCCGTCTACACCGCCTTCGCCCGCGCCGGGGACAAGATCGCCGTGCTGCCCGAGTTCGCTGGCGGCCACGCCAGCCACCACGTCCAGGGCGTGCCCGCCATCCGCGGCCTGACCGTGGTCGACCTGCCCTACCTGCCCGACGAACTGGACATCGACTACGGCCGGCTGCCCGGGTTCCTGCGCGTCCACCGACCACGGATCGTCGTCGTCGGCGCCAGCCTGATGCTGTTCCCGCACGACGTGGCCGCGGTGCGCGCCGCCTGCGACGAGGTGGGCGCGATCCTGGTCTACGACGCCTCCCACATCGCCGGGCTGGTCGCCGGGAAGGTGTTCCAGCGCCCCCTGCACGAGGGCGCGCACCTGATGACCTTCTCCACCTACAAGTCCTTCGGCGGCCCCTCCGGCGGCTGCGTCGTCACCCGCGACCCCGACCTGGCCGAACGCGTCTCCACCGTGGTCTACCCCGGCATGCTGGCCAACTACGACGCCGGGCGCCTGGGCGCGCTGGCCGTCACCGCCGCCGAACTGGCCGAGCACGGCGCCGACTACGCCGCCGCCTGCGTGGCCAACGCCCGGGCGCTGGGCGCGGCGCTGTTCGAGCGGGGGTTCGACGTGGCCCGCCACGACGGGGTGTTCACCCGCTCGCACCACCTGGCCGTCGACGCGCTGCCCCTCGGCGGCGGCGACGCCGCGGCGGTGCTGCTGGGCGAGGCGGGCCTCTACCTGTCCGGCATCGGCCTGCCCTGGCAGCGCATCGACGAGGGCCTGCGCGGCCTGCGCCTGGGCACCCAGGAGATCACCCGCCGCGGCTTCACCCCCGACGACCAGCCCGCGATCGCCGACCTGATGCGCCGCGCGCTGATCGACCGCGAACCGCCCGAGCGGGTGCGCGCCGACGCCGTCGCCCTGCGCCGCGCGGTCAACGACCGCTGACCGACCACCACCAGCCGACCACCGCCGGTATCGCGGACCGTTGTTGTCCGCGATACCGGCTAGCGTGACCGCGTGCGCACGCTGACGACCCGCGAACTCAACCGGACCACCCTGCACCGGCAGCTGCTGCTGGAGCGGGCCGACCGCCCGGCCGCCGACGTGATCGAGCACCTGGTCGGCATGCAGGCCCAGGAACCGCTCGCCCCCTACTACGGCCTGTGGTCGCGCACGCGCGGGTTCCGCCCCGACGAGCTGGTCGAGCTGCTGACCGGCCGCCACGCGGTGCGCGCCACCCTCCACCGCGCCACCATCCACCTGGTCACCGCCGCCGACCACGGCCGGCTGGAACCGCTGCTGCGCCCGTTCCTGCACCGCCGCTTCGCCTCCTCCCCGTTCCGGCACGCCGTGGCGGGCGTCGACCTCGACGAGTTCACCGCGACCGCCGCCGGGCTGCTGGAGCAGCCCCGCACCCGCCCGGAGCTGGGCCGGGAACTGGCGGCCCGGTGGCCCGACCGCGACACCGCCGCCCTGGGCCAGGCCGCCACCGCGCTGGCGCCCACCGTGCAGGTGCCGCCGCGCGGGCTGTGGGGGCGGGGCGGCCGGGCGCGGTGGACCACCGCCGCCCACTGGCTGCCCGCCACCGCGCCCGCCGCGCCCGTCGAGGAACTGGTGCGCCGCTACCTGGCCGCGTTCGGCCCAGCCTCCGTGCGCGACCTGCAGACCTGGAGCGGCGCGACCCGGCTGGCACCCGTGGTCGAGGCGATGGACCTGCCGAGGTTCACCGACCCGACCGGCCGGGTGCTCCACGACCTGCCCGACGCGCCCCTGGTCGACCCGGACGTCCCCGCGCCGCCCCGGTTCCTGCCCGAGTTCGACAACCTGCTGCTGGGCCACCACGACCGCACCCGCGTCATCTCCGGGGAGGACTACCGGCGCGGCATCGTCGTCGGCGGCCGGCCGACCCTGCTGGTGGACGGCTTCGTGCACGGCACCTGGCGCCTCACCCCCGGCGGCCTGCGGATCCGGGTCCTCCGCCCGCTGGACCGCACCCGCCGCGCCGAGGTGGAGGCCGAGGGCGCGGCGCTGCTGCGCTTCGCCGGCACCGACGGCGACGTGGCGATCACCGCGGGGGACTGAACGCCCTATACTCGGCCCCGACCGCCCATGACGACCTCATCCGACACCGCAGCGCAGCTGGTCGACGCCTTCAAGGCGCTGGCCAACCCCGTGCGGCTGCAGGTGCTGCAGTGGCTGCGCGAGCCCGAGCGCCACTTCCCCGTCGACCGGGGCATCGCCGACCCCCACGAGGTCGGCGTGTGCGTCAGCCACATCCAGGCCAAGACCGGCCTCGCCCAGTCGACCGTCTCGGCCTACATGGCCGCGCTGCAGCGCGCCGGCCTGGTCCGCGCCACCCGGGTCGGCAAGTGGACGCACTACCGGCGCGACGAGGAGCGCATCGCCCGCCTCGTCGACGTGCTCGGCCGCACCCTCTGACCAAAACCCCTCCGGCAGTCCCCCCACCTCGAACGCATCGACTTTATGCGATACTTCGATGCATCACGTACCACGACCTGCGGGGGAGAACATGGGCGCGATCGACGGGATGCACCTGGGGCGCTTCGGCATCTGGACGTTCGACTTCGAGGACCAGCCGGCGGCCCTGATCCGGGACTCCGTCCGCGAACTCGACGAACTCGGCTGGCCGGCGATCTGGATCCCCGAGCGCGACGGTCGCGAGGCCCTGACCCACGCCGGGTTCCTGCTGGCCAGCACCGAGCGCACGACCGTGGTCAACGGCATCGCGCGCATCTGGTCGCGCGAGGCCCGCTGGACCCGGGGCGCGGCCCAGCTGCTGGCCGACGCCTACCCCGACCGCCACCTGCTCGGCCTGGGCTTCGGCGGCAACCGCCCCGGCGTGGAGGACGCGCTGGGCGCGATGGACCGCTACCTGACCGACATGGACGAGGCCACCAGCGCCAACCCGCCGCCGAGCCGGCCGATGCGCCGCGTCCTCGCCGCCTACGGACCCAGGATGCTCCGGCTGGCCGGGGAGCGCACCGAGGGCGCGCACACCTACCACGTGCCGGTGGCGCACACCGCGCGGGCGCGGGAAGTGCTGGGCGCGGGACCGTTCCTCGGCGTCGAGCAGGCCGTGGTGTTCGAGCGCGACCCCGACCGCGCGCGGGCCGTCGCGCGCGAGCACCTGCACCCCTACCTGCTGCCGGAGCTGTCGAAGTACAACATCGCCAAGTGGCTGCGCCTGGGCTACACCGAGGCCGACTTCGCCGGCGGGCGCGCCAGCGACCGGCTGGTCGACGACCTGGTGGCCTGGGGCGACCTGGACACCGTCGCGCGCAGGCTGCACGAGCACCTGGACGCCGGCGCCGACCACGTCGGCGTCCAGGTACTCGGCGTCGAACCCGGCACCTCGGCCATGCCCCACTGGCGGCGGCTGGCCGAGGCGCTGCTGCCGGAGCGCGCCGGGAGGTGACGCGCGGCGGAAGTCCGCCCACCGTTTTGGGCGAACGTCCAGTACGATCGTCCAAATGACGGTCAGGGAACGACTGCTGCACGCGGCCGCGGAGCTCATCGCGGAAAAGGGGTGGGGTGCGGTCAGCACGCGCGTGCTGGCCGAGCGCGCCGGCGTCGGCCCGGGGGTGGTGCACTACCACTTCGACTCGGTGCGATCGGTGCTCGTGCAGGCGTCGGTGGGCGCGCTGCGGGCCGCCCTGGCGGGGCTGCCCGCGGTGCTGGAGGACGCGGCCACGCCGCAGGACGCCCTGACCACCCTGCTCGGCGCGCTCGACGGGCACAGCGGCCGGGAGCTGTTCACCGAGACCCTGCTCGCCGCCACCCGCGACGACGAGGTGCGCGCGGCCGTGCGCGAGGTGCTGGCGGACTTCCGCGCCGAGCTGGCCTCCTGGCTGGCCGCGCGCGGCGTGCCCACGCCCGGGGAGACCGCGGCGGTGCTGGCCGCCGCCGTGGACGGGGTGCTGCTGCACCGCGCCCTGTCCCCCGACCTGACCTCCGACCTGGTCGCCCAGGTGCTGGGCCGGGTGCTGCGGTGAGGGTCGTGGTCGCCGGCGCGGGCATCGCCGGGCTCGCGCTGGCGCACCGGCTGGGCACCCTCGGCCACGACGTCGTGGTGCTCGAACGGGCGCCCGCGCCGCGCACCGCCGGGTACATGGTCGACTTCTTCGGGCCCGGCTACGACGCCGCCGAGCGCATGGGGCTGCTGCCCCGCCTGCGCGAACTGGGCTACCGCGTCGCCGAGGCCGCCTACGTCGACCGGCGCGGGCGGCGCGTGGCCGGGCTGCGGTTCGACCGGCTCGCCCGCGCCGTGGACGGGCGGCTGCTGAGCATCATGCGCCCCGACCTCGAACGCGCGTTGCGCGAGGACCTGCCGCCGGGCGTCGAGCTGCGCCACGGGGCGCGCGTGGTCGGCGTCGAGCGGCACGCCGACCACGCGGTGGCGCGGCTGGCCGACGGCTCGGCGGTGCCCGGCGACCTGCTGGTCGGCGCGGACGGCGTGCACTCCGCGGTGCGGCGGCTGGTCTTCGGCGACGGGCACGTGCGCCACCTGGGGTTCCACACGGCCGCGTTCACCTTCGACGACCCCGCGGTGCACGAGCTGGTACGCGGCCGGTTCTGCGTCACCGACACCGTCGGCCGCCAGGTCGGCTTCTACGGGCTGCGCGACGGGCGGGTGGCCGCGTTCACCGTGCACCGCACGTCCTCGCCGCGGCTGCCCCGGGACCCCCGCGCGGCGGTGCTGGAGACCTACGGGTCGCTGGGCTGGGTCGTGCCGCGGGCGTTGGCCCGCTGCCCGGCCGAGATCTACTACGACCAGGTCGCGCAGGTGGAGCTGCCCCGCTGGACCAGCGGGCGGGTCGCGCTGGTGGGCGACGCGTGCGGCGCGGTGTCGCTGCTGGCCGGCCAGGGCGCGTCGCTGGGCATCGCCGGCGCGTGGGTGCTGGCCGGGCACCTGGACGACCCCGCGGGCTACGAACGCGCCTGGCGGCCGGTGGTGGAGGACCGGCAGCGGGTGGCCCGGTCGGGCGCCCGGTGGTTCCTGCCCGCCTCACCGCTGCGGCTGCACGCCCGACGGCTGGCCGTGCGGCTGTCGACCCTGCCCGGCGTGGACCGGGTGATCGCCACCAGCCTGGTCGGCAAACCGGTCACCCTGGGCTGACGCGCCGCGCACCCGCCCCACGGGCCGACAAACCCGCGGCACGACCCCGCCGGCGAGCCCGTCACGCACCCCGCAGCGTGACCCTGCAGCGTGACCCGCGGGTTCACCCCGCCAGCCGGTCGCGGGCCAGTCGCGCGGCCTCGGCCACGACCGGCTGGTCCTCGCCCGCCACCACGGCGTCCAGCACCTCGACCGCCCGCGCGACCAGGTCGGGGTGGTCGGCCACCAGGTGCTCCAACCGCTGCACCGCGGCCAACCGCGTCAACGGCTCGGCGTCGCGCAACCGCCCCCGCACCTCCTCCAGCGCCCCCACCGCCGGACCGGCCGCGGCGCGCCGGGCGCGGGCCGCCACCAGGGCGCGGTCCACCACGTCCACGGCCGAGCGGTCGGGGTGGCGGGCCGCCCGGTTGTAGACGCGGTTGGTGGTGTCCACCGACGCGTGGCCCACGTCGGCCTGCACGTGGGTCATGTCCGCGCCCAGCTCGGCGGCGGCGGTGACGTAGAAGTGGCGCAGGGCGTGCGGGGTCATCCGGTCGGTCACGTCGGCCAGCTCCGGCCCCGCGGCCCGCGCCAGCCGGCGCAGCATCGCCCACACGTCGCGCGGGTTGAGGTGGGTGCCGCGGCCGGTGGCGACCAGCGGCGCGTCGTGCGCGGACACCCGGCCGACCCGCGCGGGCACGGCCGCACCGGCGCACCGGTCGCGCTCGGCCAGGTAGTCCTCCAGCACGCGCTCGGCCGTGCGCGACAGGTACACCACCCGCGCCTTGTCGCCCTTGCCGGTGACCCGCAACGCCCGGCGGCCGCGCGTGACGTGCAGGTCGCCCCGCCGCAGCGCGGCCAGCTCGCCCACCCGCAGCCCCAGGGTGAACAGCGCCACCACCGCCTGCGCGCGCAGCCCCATCAGCGGGCTGACCCCGCGCCGGGCCCGGCTCGCCGCGGCGGCCAGGGCGTCGACCTGCTCGACGGTGAGCACCACCGTGCGCGAGGTGTCGCCCGCCGTGCCCAGGCCCAGGCCCCGGCGGTCGAACGCGGCGGGGTTGGCGCCCAGCACGCCCTGCCCGACCAGGTGGCGGTAGAACTCGCCGACCGCGGCCAGCCGGTGCGCGCGCGTGGACTTGGGCATCCCGGCCGCCGCCAGCTCCGCCTGCCACCGCTTGACCTCGGTGCTGGTGGCGGCGAACGGGTGCAGGCCCTGCCGGTCGCACCAGCGGAACCACGCCAGGTCCCGGTAGCGGCCCAGCCGCACCGGCGGCCGCCGTCCCGCCGGCGGGACGGCCTCGCCCGACAGCTCGCGCACCCACGGCCGGTGCAGGCCCAGCGCGTCGCCGTAGGCCAGGCGCGTGGCCGTCGAGCGGTACCCGAGCAGCCAGCCGCGCAGCAGCGCGTCGAGCACCGCCGGATCCACCCGCGGCCCGTCGACCCCGGGCGCGATCTCCAGTTCCGCGGCCATCATGATCACGATACCGGGGGCGGCGGACGTCCCGGCACCCGACCCAATTCCGTCACGGTGACGGTCGGCGGGCGTGGAGGCGGTGGGGAGATTGTGTGAAGGATTTCCCGATCCCCGGACGTGAGGAACCTTCGCACTGTTTGATCACCCCGTTCGTCGTCAACGATTGGGGAGATGTCGTGGGAAGAGCACGAGGCGTGGGGGCGCTGATCGCCTCACTCGCGGTCGTCGCGGCAGCGGGCCTGGCGGCCGTCCCGGTCGCCGCCGCCGCTCCGCAGCTGCACCGCGCGCTTGACCCGGGTTCCGTCACGGAGTCCGTGCGCTACCTCGTGAAGGCGTTCGGGGTCTCGGAGCGGGAGGCCCTGCGCCGCCTGCAGCTCCAGGACGACGCCACCCGCCTGGACCAGGCCCTGCGCCGCGACGCCGCCGCGTCCTACGGCGGCATGTGGCTCGACCACGCCGCCGGCGGCGTGCTGGTGGTGGCCATGACCCGCCCGGCCGACGCCGACCGGCTCGTCCGGGCGCTGCCGGACCGCAAGAACGTCCGCACCCAGGCCGTGCGGCACTCGCTGACCGACCTCGACGCCGCCCGCGACCGGGTCGCCGCCCGCGTCGGCGCCGGTCCCGACGCGGTCTACCTGCCCGCGGTCAGCGAGGCGGAGAACAAGGTCGTGGTCTGGGAACGCGGCTGGGTCGCCGCGGACAAGCGGGCCGAGCAGCAGACCCGGCGCGCGGCGGGCGACGCCGTCGCGGCCGAGGCCGCCAACGCCCGGGCCGCGGTCGAGGCCGAACCGGACGACCTGGTCGTCACCCGCACGCTGGTCAAGCCCGAGCCGATGGCCACGCCGAACGTGGACTGGGGCTTCTGCCACCCGCTGTACTGCACCGGCCACGGCCCCATGCGCGGCGGCCTGCGCCTGGACATGCAGCGCGACAACGGCACGTGGGGCGGTTGCACGGCCGGGTTCAACCTGCGCTCCACCGGCGGCGGGCACCCCGGCAAGGCGTGGGTGCTCACGGCCGGCCACTGCATGGCCACCAAGACCAACAACACGCCGACCCAGCACAACGGCACCCCCGTGCTCCAGCAGCACGGCATCGAGAAGAACGCCTACCCCTACGACTACGCGGCCCTGCCCTACGTCGACGCGGCCACCGCGAACACGTGGCTGGAGGGCCACACCGGCCGCAACCGGGTGCTCAAGTACTGCCGCAACGGCGGCATGGACAGCAACGTCGACACCCCGTGCGGCGAGCAGGCGACCTCCGCCGACGAGTACATCACCGGCACCCGCACCCTGGCCGAGATCAAGGCCGGCTGGGTCGTGTGCGCCACCGGGTCGGGCTCGAACGCGGTCAACTACCCCGACTCGTACGACAGCGGCGCGGGCACCGGCTACCTGGTCGGCACGCGCTGCGGCCGGGTGCTCTCCACCGACGTCGGCATCAACACCGACCTGTGCGCCCGCGCCGGCGACAGCGGCGGCCCGCTGTTCAGCCAGGTCGACCACACCGCCCTGGGCATCCTGGAGGGCAGCCAGCAGGCCCGGCAGGGCGAGTGCCAGGCCGGCGAGCTGAACAACTACGTGCCCATCGAGACGATCATCACCGACCTGAACCAGCGCATCGCCGGCCAGGGCTCGGTGTTCTCGGTGATCACCACGCCCAACGGCTGACCGGCCCGGGGTCCGTCCTGCCAGGCGACGGGACGGACTCCGGGGCGTGGTGCCCGGCCCCGCGCGACGGGCCGGGCGCCACGCGCCGGTCGGGAGGAACCGGCCCGGGCGGGCCCGGTCCTCCCGAGCCGAGGACCGGCGGTCAGCCGGCGGTGGCCACCGCGTCCCTCCTGGTGGCGTCGAGACGGGTGACGAACTCGCGCTGGATCGGGGCCGCGGGCCCGTCCCCGGCGGGGCGGACCAGGAACGCGCAGCCCCGCCCGACCTCGGAGGCGATCTGCTCGGCGGCGAGCGGGACGCCGGTGTAGCAGGCGATGGCGGCGGCGATGACGTCGCCGGAGAACAGGCACAGGTCGGCCGTGCCGCTGCGGCGCACGTCGTCGGCGACCCGCTGCACGGCGCAGAAGCAGTCCTCCCGCGAGGTCTCCACCAGCAGGCCCTCCTCGACGACCCGGCAGTCGCGCACCACGGCGCACACGTCGAGCCGCTGCCCGGAGGACTTGAGCCGCGAGCTGTGCTCGACCAGCCGTCGGGCGGCCTCGGCGGGCGTCACCGGTCCCCCCTCGCGCCGGGCGCTGCCCTCGACGAGGTAGTCCGGCCACAGCGCCAGCGCCTGGGTGCCGATCCAGGCCCAGTACAGCTGCTCGGCGGTCAGCTCGCCGTTGCCGAACGCGAAGTTGAACTGGTCGAACAGCGCGGGCTCGGTCAGCGGGTCGATCAGCCCTTTCTCCAGGCACGTGCGGTAGTCGGGTGAACCGGGGATCGGGTAGAACGGGTTGGTGTAGAACCGCACCCGCTGCACCGCGCAGTTCACCGAGTCCTGCACGATCTCCCCCAGCGCCTGACCCGGCAGACCGGCGATGAGCGAGCCGTTGACGCTCAGCCCGTATTTCTCGAACAGCGACGCGCCCGCGGCCACCTTGGGCAGCGACGTGAATCCCTTGCGCATCCTGCGCAACCGTTCCACGTCGGTGGTCTCCAGCCCGAAGAACAGGCTCTCGAATCCGGCCGCCACCATTTTCGCGACCAGTTCCTCGGTCAGCTTCACCACGGTGATCCCGTTGGGCAGCCGCAGCCGGACGTCGAGCCCGCGGGCCAGGACCTCGTCGCAGATGGCGTGCACGCGGTCGATGTCGAAGGTGAAGTTGTCGTCCTCGACGAGGAACCGGCGCACACCCAGCTCGCGGACGTAGCGCTCGATCTCGTCGACCACGTTGCGCGGCGACCGGGCCCGGAACTCCCGCCCCACGGTGGCGTGCACCGTGCAGAAGGTGCAGGAGAACGGGCAGCCGCGGCTGGTGATCAACGTGGTGGTGTGGTCGTAGCGGGCGAAGTCCAGCTCGTCGACGGCGGGCATCAGCAGCGCGTCGAGGTCGGGCACGAACGGCGCGCGCGGCCGCACGTGCGGCGCGCCGGGCACCTCGCACGTGCAGCGGCCCGCGCCGCAGCGGAACGCCACGCCCTCCAGCCGCTCGAACGGCAGCCCCCGCTCCACGGCGTCGACCAGCGGCAGGATCGTCGACTCGGCCTCGCCGAGCACCACCGCGTCGATCTCGGGGACCTGGAGGGTGTGGTGGAAGAACACGGTGCCGTGCTGGCCGCCGAGCAGGACGGCCGCGTCGGGCAGCAGTTCCCCGGTCAGCCGGGCGAGGTCGTAGGCGGACTCGTAGAACGGCGTGAACATGCAGGAGATGCCGACGACGTCGGCCCCGCTGCCGGCGACGGCCTCGGCGATGCGCTCCCACCGCGCGCCCCAGTGCACCACGTGCCGCCACCGCGGGTGGGTCGCCAGCTTGAGCCGCTCGACCGCGGTCAGCTCGTCGTCGGGGACCACGTGGTTGTCCTCGACGTGGGCGAGCGCGTCGAACACCGCCGTCTCGTGCCCGGCCGCGCGCAGGGTCGCCGAGAGGTAGGCCAACCCGATCGGCACGTGGCGGCCCACTTCCACCATGCACGCGCGAATGGGTGGTTTGACGAGGAGAATACGCATTGTGCCCCCCTGGCATCGGTTTCCCCGTGACCCGCAGGCTACCCAGCGCGTCCACCTGTCGCCAGCAAATGCGTGGATCGCCCGCATACCATTCGGAATGGAATTCGCGGATATCGGCGGGACCGCCTGGTATGTTCGCGGTCGGACGATGGCGGAGGGGGCGGCGTCAACCGATGGCAATTCGATTTGCGCTGTCCCGAAAATTGATCACCGGCCTGTACGCGTTCACCGCGCTCAACGACTTCGTCCCCGTGGTGCCGGTCGTCGCCCTGCTGTTCACCGATGCCGGGCTCGACCCGGTGGAGGTGTCCTCCCTGTTCGCCGTGCTGGCGTTCGCCGCGCTCGCCCTGGAGGTGCCCTCGGGCGCGTGGGCCGACGTCACCTCGCGCCGCCGGCTGCTGGCGCTCGGCGCGCTGCTGCGCGCGCTGTGCTTCGCCCTGTGGGTGCTGCTGCCCTCCTACCCGGCCTTCGTGGTCGGCGCCGTGCTGTGGGGGGCGTGCCACGCGCTGACCTCCGGCACCCTGGAGGCGCTGGTGTACGACCACCTGCGCGCCGGCGGCGCCGAGGCGCACTACCCGCGGCTGATGGGCCGGGCGAGGGTGGCCGCGCTGGTCGCGAACGTGGCGGCCACCGCCCTGGCCGTGCCGCTGCTCGCCGCCGGGTCCTACGCCCTGGTGCAGGTCGTCAGCGGCGCGGTGTGCCTGGTCACCGCCGCGGTCGCGCTGGCCCTGCCCGAGGTCCCCGTCGACCGGCACCCCGGGCGCGGGCGCTTCGCCGGTTACCTGGCGATGCTCGCGAGCGGGGTCGCGGAGGTGCGCCGCGACACCGCGGTGCGCCGGGCCGCGCTGCTGGCCGCGGTGCTGCCCGCCATGCTGGTGCTCGACGAGTACCTGCCCCTGCTGGCCCGCTCGACCGGCGTGGCGACCGCGGCCGTGCCGCTGGTGGTGATCCTGGCGGTGGTCGGCAAGGCGGCGGGCGGCTGGCTGGCGGGCCGCCTGGCCCTGCTGCGCCCGGCGGTGCTGGCCCTGGCGCTGGGCGTGGCCGCGGTGCTGCTGGCCGTGGGGGCGGTGAGCGGGCACCCGCTGGGCGTCGTGCCGGTCGCGGTGGGGCTGGGGGTGGTGCAGTTGAGCATCGTGCTGGCCCAGGCGCGGTTGCAGGACGTGATCAGCGGGACGGCCCGCGCCACCGTGACGTCGGTGGCGGGGCTGGGCACCGACGCGGTGGCGGTGGCGTTCTACGTGTTCTACGCGGTCGGGTCGGGGTGGTTCGGCGTCACCGCGCTGTTCGCGGGCTTCGCCCTGGTGCCGCTGCTGGTGGCCGGCGTGATGCCGCGCTGGTTGCCCGCGCCGGGCCGCAACGCCGCCGCCCCGGGGTGAACCCGGCACCGGTCGGAGCAGGCTCGGCCGCCTCCTGCGCCGCCGCGGTGGCGCGGGTTTCCCCGACACGGTGAGCGACTTGTCGGCGTTCCCGCCCGGATCGGTCAGCGGCGCACCCGGTAGCACAGGTGCAGCACCCGGTTGCCCCGGACCACCACGTGGGGGTCCTCCAACAGGTGCTGCGCGTGGACCGACCCGAAGTAGCGCTTGCCGGACCCGAGCACGACGGGCACGACGTCCATGCGCACCTCGTCGACCAGGCCCGCGGCGAGCACCTGGCCGCCGACGTCGCCGGCGGCGACCTCGACGATGCGGTCACCCGCGAGTTCCCGCGCCTTGGCCACGGCCGCCTCGACGCCGTCGACGAAGTGGAACGGCGCCCCGGGGTCCCAGCCCTCGGGCGCCGGCCGGTGCGTCACGACGACCACGTGGTCGACCCCGCCCGGGGGCTTCCCGTCCCAGCCGTCCGTCAGGTCGAAGACGTGGCGGCCGACGATCGTCACCCCGATCCGGTCCCAGTACGGCCGGGTGTGGTCGTAGGACGTCCGCGACACCTTCAGCACGCCGCCCTCGTCCAACGGGACGTCACCGCCGGTCAACCAGTCGAACAGCGGCCCGGGTCGGTCGTCCTCGTCCGCGACGAAGCCGTCCACCGACACCGAGCTGTACATGACCACCGCGCCCACGGGGCTCTCCTCTGCTTCGGGGTGCCCCAAGTTAACGTGTCGCGAGCCGTCGCTCTTGTAGGAAATCAATCGGCCGGCAGCGGCCAGCCGTCCATCACGTGGCCGGGGTGTTCGCGCAGGAACCGCCGCCGGATTTCGACGTAGCGGGTCGGCGTGAGCCCGGTGAACGCCCGGAACTCGTGGCCGAAGTGGGCCTGGTCGAAGTAGCCCGCGCCACCGGCGAGGGCGCCCCAGTCGACCGGTCCGGCCGGGTTGATCGCGAACACGGCGGCGGCGAAGCGGTAGGTGCGGGCCAGCCGCTTCGGCGTGACGCCGACGAGCTCCTTGAACCGCCGTGCCAGGTGGGTGCTGCTGACACCGGCGGCCACGCCCAGGTCGCCGATCGCCGCCGTCCCGCCGGTCGCCGCGATGACGCCGCTCGTGTGGCGGACCAGCCCCAGGCCGGCGGTCTCGCGCAGCCGCCGCACCAGCTCCTCCTCGAACAGCGCCAGCATCCCGTGCGGTCCGGGCGCCGCGGCCAGCCGGTCCCGCAGGCCGGCAACGGCGGGCCGGCCCCACACCTGCTCCACCGCCACCGGCCGGTCCCGCAGCTCGGCCGCGGGCATCGGCAGGAACGGCGCCGGCCCCCACGGCTTGAAGTGCACGCCGACGGACCGGGTCCGGAGCGGGTAGCCGAACTCCACCGCGCGGGTCGGCGTGGTGATCACGCAGCCGTCGGCGTACTCGGCCGCCTCGACGTCGGTGCCGGCGCGGATGCGGAACGGCGCCCCGAGGTTGACGATGAGCAACGCCCCGGGCATCGGCGGCAGCACCAGCCGGGCGTACGGCGGCGCGCCCTCCAGGTAGTAGAGGTCGTCGATCAGCCCGTCCAGCGGCGGTCGCGGCACTCTGGACACGTACTCCACGCGCACAGCATCGCCGACGCCCCGCCGGCACCGCGCGCCGGGACGGTGGGCCGGTGGGAGATCTCGCGCCGGTGGGTGGAGGGCCGGCACCGGTCAGGCCGGCACCCGCCGAAACCGCCGGTCGGGCCGTATCCGCCCGAAATTTCCCGAATACCCGGGACCCCGGGACACCACCCACTTTCGTCACGGTGACGATGAGGTTTCCCGGTGGCGTGCCGCAGGGGCATCCCTATCACCCGTTCGGGCGGGCGGAATCGCCACGAGGCGTGGTGCCGCCGCTCGTTCCGCGGGTAAATCGTGCATGCGGCGCGTCACCACCGGGAGGAGCGCGATGGCCACGGACCAGCCAGCCGCGAGCGAGGCGCCGGTCGAGCTGACCGACGTGGACGCCGTCGAGGAGTTCCTCACCACCGCGTACGGCACCGGCATGCGCATCCGCGGCACCGAGGACAGCTCCCTGCTGCGCTACCGGGACACCCGGGCCGGCAGCGTCACCCTCAACACCATCGAGCAGTCCGCCGACCTCGACTTCCGGGTCGAGCCGCTCAACAAGCTGGTCGTCGCCCGCATGTCGACCGCCCGCGTGGAGCGCACGTGCCGCGGCGCGGAACAGCGGTACGAGGTCGGCCAGGTCTTCCTCGGCGCCTACCCCGACCAGCCCTACACCGCCCGCCTGCTGCCCGGCCGGTTCACCAACTGCATCCTCGACCTCGACTCGCTCGCCCGGGTCGCCGCCACCGCGCCCACCCGGCGCCCCGGGCCGATCCGGTTCACCAGCCTCGACGCGCGGTCACCGGCGGCCGCCGCGCACTGGTGGGCCACCCGGTCGTACGTCGCGGCCCTGCTCGGCGACGAGGAGATGGCGGCCTCGCCGCTGGTCGTCGCGAGCGCGACGCGGTTGCTGGCCGCCGTCACCCTCGCCACCTTCCCGAACACGGCGCTGACCGATCCCACGATCGAGGACCGCCACGACGCCTCCCCCAGGACGCTGCGGCGCGCGATCGCCTTCCTCGACGCCCACGCCGCCGAGGACATCAGCGTCGCCGACATCGCCGCCGCCGCCCGCGTCGGCGTCCGCGCGGTGCAGCTCGCCTTCCGCCGCCACCTCGACACCACCCCGATGACCTACCTGCAGGGCATCCGCCTCGACCACGCCCACCGCGACCTGCTCGCCGCGGACCCGGCCCGCACCACCGTGTCCCGGATCGCCGCCCGCTGGGGCTTCGCCAACCACGGCCGCTTCACCGCCGCCTACCGCGCCGCCTACGGCGTCCTGCCCAGCAGCACCCTGCGCGGCGACCGGCCGATCGGCACGCGGCCGCGGTGACGAGGCGCGGTGGAACTCCGGCAGCCCGGGTGACAGCACCTGCCCGGGGACCGCGTAGGCGGCACGCGGACACCCACCCGACCGCGCCCGCGGCCGGCGACCCGACAACACCGGCAGCACCGCCCGCAGGCCGGCCGGGAGCCGGGGCGGCGGGCGGACACCCCCGGCGGTCCCGGTCGGAAAGCGAAGCGGGCGGTGTGTGTTCAGAAGCGGTAGTGAAGTATGCGTGTGCCTTGGCGGGACAGCGCCGTGCTGTGGGCGATGAGCCGGGTGAGTGCGCGCACGGGTTGCGGGAACGCGGCCACCTCCGGGGCGCGGGTGAGCAGTTGCTCCGCGACCAGGGTGAGACCGGCGTTCCAGTGTTCCGGCTCGCGAGGGTCGTCGAAGCCCTGGGCGGCGTCGATGCCGAGGGCCTTGATCGAGGGGTGGTACTTCATCGCCCAGGCGGCGAAGCGGGTGTAGCCGTTGAGCACGAGTTCACCGGCCGGGAGCCGGGTGGTCAGCCGGCGGATCGCGGTCCGGAACGAATCGCCCGGCAAGAAGGGCAACAAGCCCTCGGCCACCACCACGGCGGGCCGGTCGTCGGGCAGTGCCCGCGACCAGTCGGGCTCGGTGACGTCCGCGGCGACCAGGTGTGACCGGTCCGGGAGGTATCGCCGGCGCAGGTCCGCGACCTCGGGGAAGTCGACGTCGTACCAGTCGACGCCGGCGGGTGGGGCGCAGCGGGTCGACCGGGTGTCGAGGCCGCAACCCAGGTCGACGACGACCGCGTCGGGGTGCGCGGTGGTGAACCGGCGGATGACGTCGTCGATCCGGCGAGCGCGGAGTGCGGTGCTCGCGACGAGACTCGGCTTGGGTTTGAGCTTGGCGAAGTCGTAGCCGGTGTCCTCGGCGATCCGGTCCGCGACCGCCGCGGCGAGGGTGTCGCCGAGGATCGGGGTCGGGGCCTTGCTGTCCAGTGCTCGTGCGTACAGGGTCAGCAGCAGCGTCTCCTGGACCGGATCGAGGCGCAGGTGTTGGGGTGACATGGGGTTCCTAGTGCTCCGGGGGGTTGCGGGCGGCGAGGTCCCGCAGCCAGTTCAGGGATTCCTGCGCGGCCTTGATGCGTTCGGTGCGCGGTCCTTCGCGGCCGGTGATGGCGAAGCCCTCCTCGGCGATGTCGCTGAACGCGCCGAGGCCGTCGAGTTTGCGTTGGACGACCTTGTGCCAGGCGTCGTCCTCGATGCGGTAGTAGGCGGTGCGGTCGCCCGGGCGGCGGACCTTGCGCACCAGCCCGATGGTGGTGAGCAGGCGCATGGTGGAGGTCAGGGACGCCCGACTGGCCCGGATGGCGTCGGCGATCCCGCCGGCGGACTGCTCGGCCGGGTCGCAGATCATCAGCCAGCCGAGCACGCGCCCGGTGATCGGCGGCAGCCCCCACTCCTCCACGCAGAAGGTGGCCACCCGCTCCACCCAGCGCATGAGTTCGTCCTGACGTTCCCCGCTCACGGCGCCCCGCTCCCGCGTCCGCCGGCCCATGCCGTGGCGGCGGCCGACCAGGGCCGGCGCAGGTGGTGGAGGTCGCCCGCGCAGCGGGTGCCGAGGCCGGACAGCGCCACGCACTCCGGCCGCGCGGTCACGACCACCACCTCGACTTGCAGTCGTTGCTAGCTATTTCAGCCACAACTGAACCATATAGCGGTTCCCCGCTCACCGTCCAGCGGCCCGGTCCAGGCCCCGACCGTGCCCCTGCGCGTCACAGGAGCCCTCCGGTCAGGCTGGTTCACATCCGCACATAGCACCGAGATAAGGCCACTTATCTCGGTAACCTCTCTGGGGAGGTTTCTGTTTTCGACAACAAGAACGAGTTAGGGTTACCAGAAACGGGAAGTGCGGTACGATCTTCGGGTGACTGCTGCCGAAGAAGCGCAGGTGGAAGCCCCGCCCGCCGCGCGAACCCGCCCCTGCGCCTACTGCGGACGTCCCGTGGCGGCCCGCCGCCCCACCGGGCGACCGCCCCGCTACTGCCCCGCCGAGGAACGGGACTGCCAGGCACGGGCGCGGGCCGAGCGGGTCACCGCCCGCGCCGCCGAGGCGACCGGGGGCGCACCGGCCCTGCGGCAGACCGTGCTGGACCTGTCCGGGCAGCTGGACGAGGCGTGGGAGCCGGTGCAGGACCTGGCCGAGACCGTGCGGACCTCCCGGGAACTGCTCGCCGGGCTGCGCGACGAGCTGATCGCCCGCGTCGAACAGGCCGAGCAGGCCGCCGCGGCCGCGGCGGCCGCCAAGGAGGAGGCCGAGCAGCGGACCCTGGCCGCCGAGGCCGCGCGGGACGAGGCGCTGCGTCAGGCGCAGGCGGCCCGGGCCGAGCGGACCGAGGCGCTGCGGGTCCGCGACGCGGCCGAGCGGGAACGCCAGGACGCGGTGCGCGCCCGCGAGCGCCTGCTGGCCGAGCGCGACGCGGCCCGCGAACAGGCCGAACGCGCCACGGCCAGTGCGGCGGCCGCGGTCGCCGCGGCCACGGCGGCGGCGGACGAACGGGTCCGGGAGGCCACCGGGACGGCGGCCGCGGCCCGGGAGGACGCCGCCGCGCTGCGCGGTGAGCTCAAGACCACGCTGGAACGGCTCGACGAGCACCGCGCCCGCGCCCGGGACGCGGAGGCCGCGGCGGAACGCGCCCGGCGGGAAAGCGCCGAGCAGGTCGCACGGGCCGTCGCCGAGGCCGACCGCAGGGTCGCCGACGCGGAGCGCAGGATCGCCGACGCCGAGCACAAGGTGGAGCGGGCACGGGCCGAGGGCGTCGCGCTGCGCGCCGAGCAGGAGCAGCGCGTCGGCGAACTCGCCCAGCGGCTGGGGGCGCAGACCGAACGGGTCGACCGGCTCGAACAGGTCCGCGAGCACCACGAGGCGCTGCTGTTCCGCATCGCCAACACCGTCAAGCGCCACCGCGAGGCGCGCGACGAGACCGGGCACGACCACACCGGGCACGACGGGAAGGTGTCGGCCTTGCTCGACGCCGTGGTCACCCTCGCCACGGGCCGGCCGGTGTCGTAGCACCCGGTGGGGGTGCGCCCGCGGACGCACCCCCACCGCCCAGGCCCCCTGAAGCTGACCCGAAGTGCGGAGTAGCGGGTTGGTGCCGGTCGGGAGAGTCGTACGGGGTCATGCGATGCGGCGGAGCGCAGGACCTCGGTGGGGAAGCGGCCGCCCGGGGGCGCTGGAGCGCGCGGCGGAGATCCTGGCGCTGGGGTTCAGCGACGACTGCCCGATGTCCGGCCGCGCCGCGCCGGTCGGCTCGTCGTGCCGCACGAGCAGGCAGCGGGCGGCGGTTCAGCGTGCGTCAACCGCGCCGCCCCGCCGTGTCCGGCTGGGCTGCGTCGGGCTGGGCTGCGTCGTCGGGCTGGGCCAGAGCCGGCAGCCACGTCTCGGCCCACGTGGCGATCGCCTGGACGGCTGCTTCCAGGGCGCGACCCTTGTCGGTGAGCCGGTACTCGATGGTGACGGGCGTGGTGGGCAGCACGATGCGTTCGACGATGCCCTCGCTCTCGAAGCGCTTGAGCCGTGCGGACAGCAGCTTGTCCGTGATGTCGGGGATGGCGTCGCCGATCTGGCTGAAGCGGGTGGCGCCCCGGAGCAGCTCGCGCAGGATGACTCCGGCCCACCGCAGGCCGATCATCTCGACGGCCTCGTGGTAGCGGGGGCAGAAGTCCGGCTCGTAGGTCACCCCCGCAGCTTACCAACGGATAGTGGCTTGCCCGTAGCGCCGAGGCGCGCTAACCTTCGCTCATCCGCTTTCTAAAGGAAAGTCCCTATCCAATTGTGAGGGTGTCATGGTGGCCAACCCCCTGTCGGACCTGCCCGACAGCGCCGTCAAGGCCCTGTTCAGCACCGAGGACGCCGCCCTCGTCTTCATCGACCACCAGCCGCAGATGATCTTCGGAGCGCGCAGCGCCGACCCCCAGACCGTGATCAACAACGTGGCCGTGCTCGCCAAGCTCGGCAAGCTCTTCGCCATCCCCACCGTGCTCACCTCGATCGCGGCCGACACCTTCTCCGGCCCCCTGCTCCCCGAGATCACCCGCCTCTTCCCCGACACCGGGGTGATCGACCGCTCCCACCTCAACGCCTGGCAGGACGGGAACTTCCGCGCCGCGATCGAGGCCACCGGCCGCCGCCGCCTGGTCATGGCCGGCCTGTGGACGGAGGTCTGCCTGACCTTCCCGGCGCTGTCCGCGGCCGAGGCCGGCTACGAGGTCTTCGCCGTCGTCGACGCCTCCGCCGGCGCCACCCCCGCCACCCACGACGCCGCCATCGCCCGCATGACCCAGAAGGGCATCGTCCCCGTCACCACCATCGGCGTGCTCTCGGAACTGCAGCGCGACTGGGCCCGCTCCGAGACCTACGACGGCGTCACCGACATCGCCGCCGAACACCTCGGCGCCTGGGGACAAGGCATCGCCTACGTCCGAGCCGGATTCTCCAAGAAGTAACCGCCACCACCGCGGAATCGCAACACCGCAGTGCGGTGACAAACGGAATACAAGGATGAGGAGTCGCTCATGAAGTTGAAGGCTTGTCTCGCGGCGGCCATCACAGCCGCCACGTTCGTCCTGACCCCCGTCGCGTCGGCAACACCCGCGAGCGCGAAAGAGGCGACCTGCCGGGATGCCGTGGAGCAAACGGCGACGGACCTCTGGCTCGCCGGGCTCCCGGTTCCCTCCCGCGAGTGGCAAAAGCTGCGTGCCCAAGTGCAGAATTTGCTCAACGGCTCGATCGGGGCGGATTTCCGGAAGGCGATGGAGCGGGATCTCGCTTTGCTCGACGCCGGTTGTGCGCCTTAACGGTCGTCTTCGAGCGGTGATCTCCGGGTGCGAACGCCTGCGCGTCTGAGTGAAGGCCCGGCCGCAGCGTGGGCCGAGGGAGAGGGGCTGATCCCGTTGAGTTCCCACGGGATCAGCCCCTCGGACATCGGCCACCACGCCGAGGCCCGCGCGGTGTGGCGGGAAGCCCTGGAGCTGTGCCGGCAGCAGGGGTGCACCACCGACGCCGACCGCGTCCGGCGGCGGCTCGACGAACCGGGGGCCGACCGCTGACGGGCCGGCCCCGCTCGGTTGGGCGCCCGCCGAGCGGTCACGCACCGGCGGAATTCCGGTCACCGCGCGCGACGGTGGTTAAACCGATCACCGAATGGCAATCTTCGGCTCACCTCCTCCAACCCCACGCACAGGCAGGCGGTGGCCGCATGATCGTGCCCCTGGACATGACCGACGACGCGACGGCCGAGGCGGTGCACCGGATCGCCCTGCACTCCTACGCGGTGGAGGCCGAGCTGATCGGCAGCACCGCGAACCCGGCCCTGCACGAGACCGTCGAGGACATGAGGGCGTTGCCGCTGCGCTGGCTCGGCGGCTTCGTCGACAACGAGCTGGTCGCCTTCGTCGGCTACGCGCGCGTGGACGGCGTGCTCGACATCGACCGGCTGTGCGTGGCGCCCAGCCACTTCCGGCTGGGGTTCGCGCGGCGCCTGGTGGAGCAGGTGCTGGCCGAGGGCGGGCCGGCGATCGTGTCCACGGGCGCGGTCAACGCGCCCGCGATCGCGCTGTACGAGGGCCTGGGCTTCCGGCTGGTCGACACGGTCGTGGTGGAGGGCGGGCTGCGCATCGCCCAGTTCGGGCACCCCGGCCTGGTCTGACCCGGGCGGGGTCCGGATGCGGTCCGGACCCCGCCCGGGTGCGCCTCACGCGGTGCGCGGGAAGTCCTTGCGCTTGATCTTGGCCCGGCGCCCGTCCGGGTGGTGGAACACCACGCCCTCGGCCGGGTGCCCGGGCGAGTACCTGCTGTCCAGCCCGGCCAGGAACTCCCGCAGCCCGGCGTAGGTGCGCGGCACCTCCGTCAGCCGCGGCGCGGCCAGGTCGAACGGCACGCACAGGTGGTCGTCCAGGCCCAGCGGGTTGCCCTGGATGCGGGGCCCCAGGGCCTCGCACGGGTGCTCGCCGTCGGGCCAGGCCGACACGTCGGTGTTGGCGGCCGCGGCGAGGATCCACTTGTCCTCGGCCGACTCGCCGCTGGTGTCGACGTACCAGCCGTCCACGATGCCCTGCTGCTTCTGCGCCTTGCCGGGGTTGCGCCGCTTCTCGACCCGGACCAGGTGGCCGGACCGCACGGTCAGGCGCACGTTGGTGCCGTCCAGCTTCTCCGTGCCCACGCCCGCGCCCTCGAACACCCACGCGCACTCCGGGCGCGGGCGGTCGACGACGTGGAAGCGCTCGTCGCGCTCGAACAGCGTTGGGATCTTCTCCATGACCTGCTTCCCCCTGATGACCTGACCGACCAGTTCCCCGTGGGTGACGGCACCGGTGGCCAGGCCGCTCGCCAGCGCCCGCACCAGGTCCGCCACCGACACGCCCGCCTCGACGGCGACGTGCTTGAGCGCCTTCTTCTCCTCCGGCGAGATCCACGCGACCAGGCGCGACCACCCCTCCGGCGGGGTCCACCGCGCCAGTGCCGCCGGGTCCTTGCGCGGCCTGCCCCGTCCCCTGTGCTCGTCCACGGGATGATCAAAGCACAACTTTGCCAATTGGCATAACAGAAATTCCCAACGTTGGCCCCGCCAACGACTCGGTAGACTCCCGCCATGGAGACGCGGAGCGCACCACGCCGCCTGCGCGGCACGCCGAGCTGGCTGCTCAACCAGGCCGCCACGCAGGGCAGGCGCCTGGTCGGGGACGGGTTCGGCGCGGTCGGCGCGCGGCGCTACCACTACTCGCTGCTGGCCGCGCTGGACGAGTTCGGCCCGGCCAGCCAGGCCGACCTGGGCCGCCGCGGCGGGCTGGACCGCAGCGACGTGGTCGCCACCGTCAACGAGCTGGCCGACAAGGGCTTCGTCGAACGCGCGCCCGACCCGACCGACCGCAGGCGCAACGTCGTCGCCATCACCCCGGCGGGCGCGGCGCACCTGCGCGAGCTGGACCGGGTCGTGGGGCGGGCCCAGAACGTGCTGCTGGCGCCGCTGTCGGCGGCCGAGCGGCAGGAGCTGGCGCGCATGCTCACCGTGGTCCTGGAGCACCACGGGTGACCGGGACGATGCGGGCGGTCGTGCTGAGCGGACCGGGGCCGGTGGAGAACCTGACCGTGGTCGACCTGCCGGTGCCCGAGCCGCCGCCGGGGTGGGTGCGGGTCAAGGTCGGCGCGTTCGGCCTCAACCGATCCGAGCTGCACACCCGGCTGGGCCTGGCCGAGGGCGTCACCTTCCCGCGCGTGCCGGGCATCGAGGCGGTCGGCGTGGTCGACAGCGAGTGCGACCTGCCGCTCGGGCAGCGCGTCGCGGCCATGATGGGCGGCATGGGCCGGGTGTTCGACGGCGGCTACGCCGAGTACACCGCCGTGCCGCGCGGGATCCTGGTGCCCTTCGAGTCCGACCTGCCGTGGGAGGTGCTGGGCGCGGTCCCGGAGACGTTGCAGACCGCGTACGGCTCGCTGACCACCGGCCTGGACCTGAAGGCCGGCCAGACGCTGCTCGTCCGCGGCGGCACGTCCGCGCTCGGCTTCGCCGCCGCCGCGCTGGCGGCCGACATCGGCGCGACCGTGCTGGCCACCACCCGCCGCCCGGAGCGGCTCGCCGTGCTGCGCGAGCACGGCGTGGCGCACCCGCTGGTCGACGACGGCGACGTGGCCGCGCAGGTGCGCGCGCTGTTCCCCGCGGGGGTGGACGCCGCGCTGGAGCTGGTCGGCACGCCCACGCTGCCCGACACCCTGGCCGCGACCAGGGTGCACGGCACGGTGTGCTTCAGCGGGATGCTGTCCAACCAGTGGCTGGTCGAGGACTTCTACCCCATCGGCTACCTGCCCAAGGGCGTGCGGCTGACCGCGTACGGCGGGGAGAGCGACGACCTGCCCGCCGAGGTGCTGCAGCGGTTCCTCGACCGGGTCGCGAGCGGGCGGACCAGCCTCGGCCCGACCGCGGTCTACCGGCTGGAGGACATCCGCCGGGCGCACGACGACATGGAGCACGACCGCCGCGTCGGCAAGCTCGTCGTGGTCGTCTGAGGATTTTTTCGGCGCGGGTGTCGATCCGGGCGGGTGCCGTTCGTGTAGAGGGCGACGCGAACCCCCTGCCCGAGGAGGACGGGATGACGAAGTACCTGCTGAGCGTGGTCCAGCCGACCGGCGGCGTGCCCGACCCGGAGGTGCTGGAGAAGATCATGGTCGACGTGCGCGCGGTCGACGAGGAGATGCGGCGGGCGGGCGCGTGGGTCTTCGGCGCCGGCCTGCACTCCCCCGACACCGCCACCACGCTGCGCCCCGACGGCCGGGGGGACGTGGTGATGACCGACGGGCCGTACGTGGAGACCAAGGAGCACCTCGGCGGGTTCACCATCATCGAGGCGGCCGACCTGGACGCCGCACTGGGGTGGGGCCGCAAGCTCAGCCTGGCGACCACCCTGCCCATCGAGGTCCGGCCGTTCCAGGACTGACGTGCCGGGGCCGGGAGTGTCGGGGCCGGGAGTGCGGCGGGGCGGCGTGTCCGGGGGCGGCGTGTCGGAGGGCGGGGCGTTCGTCGGTGGCGTGCCCGGTGGGGCGCCCGGGGGCGGCGTCGCGGACGTCGAGCGGGTGTTCCGGGCCGAGTACGGCCGGTCGGTCGCCGTCCTGGTCCGCGCCCTCGGCGACATCGACCTGGCCGAGGAGGCGGTCCAGGAGGCGTTCGCCGAGGCCGTGCGGCGGTGGCCGGAGGCGGGCGTGCCGCCCAGCCCGGCGGGCTGGATCATCACCACCGCCCGCAACCGGGCGGTGGACCGGCTGCGCCGGGAGTCCTCCCGCGACGACCGGCACGCCCGGGCCGCCGCCCTGCTGACCCGCGACGAACCGCCGGAGGTGGACGCGGTGGGCGACGAGCGGCTGCGGCTGATCTTCACGTGCTGCCACCCGGCGCTGGCCCCGGCCGCGCGGGTGGCGTTGACGCTGCGCCTGCTGGGCGGCCTGACCACGGCCGAGATCGCGCGGGCGTTCCTGGTGCCCGAGGCGACCATGGCGCAGCGGCTGGTGCGGGCCAAGGCGAAGATCCGCGCCGCGCGCATCCCGTACCGGGTGCCCGGCGAGGCGGAGCTGCCCGACCGGCTGCGCGCCGTGCTCGCCGTGGTCTACCTGGTGTTCAACGAGGGCTACTCGGCCGCCTCGGGCGAGGACCTGGTGCGCGACGACCTGTGCGCGGAGGCCGTGCGGCTGGGCCGGGTCCTGGTGCGGCTGATGCCCGACGAGCCCGAGGCGGTCGGCCTGCTGGCGCTGATGCTGTTCCTGCGGGCGCGGCAGCCGGCGCGCACCGCCCCCGACGGCTCGCTGGTGCGCCTGGCCGACCAGGACCGCACCCGGTGGGACGCCGGGCTGGTCGAGGAGGCGCGGGAGTTGGTGCGGTGGTGCCTGCGGCGCGACCAGCCCGGCCCCTACCAGGTGCTGGCCGCGATCAACGCCGTGCACAGCGACCCGCCGCCCACCGACTGGGCGCAGGTCGTGCGGCTCTACGACCACCTGATGGTGTTGACGC
Source organism: Saccharothrix syringae (assembly GCF_009498035.1). NCBI lineage: Bacteria > Bacillati > Actinomycetota > Actinomycetes > Pseudonocardiales > Pseudonocardiaceae > Saccharothrix > Saccharothrix syringae. The sequence continues at coordinate 5,471,052 of NZ_CP034550.1, read as the reverse complement.
CTACCCCGGTGGCGGCGCTCAACCGGGCGGTCGCGGTGGCCGAGGTCTCCGGCCCGGCGGCGGCACTGGCCCTGGTGGACGGCCTGGACCTGGACCACTACCACCTGTTCCACGCCACCCGCGCCGACCTGCTGCGCCGCCTGGACCGCCCGACCGAGGCCGCGGCGGCCTACGAGCGGGCGCTGGCGTCGGCCGGGAACGCTGCCGAACGCGCGCTGTTGCGGCGCGCGCTCGACGACTGCCTCCGCCCGTGAAAGACCTCGGGTGCCGACGGTCCCGCGCGCCCGGCGAACCGCGTCGTGCCGATCACGGCCGGCGGCGCCCCGCTCAGCGCAACAGCCGGACCAGCTCCGCCACCTCCTGCGGGCTGAACTCCAGCGCGAGCACGCCGATCGACAGCTCGACGGCGCACCGCCCCGGGTCGGCCGTGGTCAGGGGGCGTCGGGGCAGTTCGACGCCGGTCTCCTCCAGGATGCGCCGGGAGGCGGCGGCCACGGCCTCGGTCGGCGCGGGCAGGTGGACGTGGAACAGCGGGGTCTGCGGCACCTCGGGGTGGGTGCGGGCGTAGCCGTCGGCGTTGATGGCGGCGGCGATGGCGACGGCGTGGTCGCGGAACTCGGCCATGCGCGGCAGCACCTCGTCCAGGCCGACCAGGGCGGCGGCGGCCAGTGGCCACGCGTCGGGGATGGCGCCGCCCAGCCGCCTGCGCCACACCGACGCGGTGTCGACGGTCTCCCGGTCGCCGGCCAGCACCGCGCCGCGCACGCCCTCCAGTCCCTTGTAGAGGGAGACGTAGGCGGTGTCGAACAGGGCGGCGATCTCGGCGTGCGGGCGGTCGTAGTGGGGTTGGGCCTCCCACAGCCGGGCGCCGTCCAGGTGGGCCGCGGCGCCGCGGTCGCGGGCCCAGGTGGTCTGGGCGACCAGGTCGTCCCAGGTGGGCAGCAGGCCGCCGAGGTCGCGCTGCGGCAGTTCCAGCAGCAGGGCGGAGACCGGTTCGCGGACCTCGGCGAGGTCGTCGGCGGTGATCAGGCGGTGGCGGTCGCCGACGACCTTGTGCCGCAGGCCGTGCACGGCGTGGTGGCCGCCCTCCTCCCAGACCGCGAGGTGGCACTGGGCGTGCGCGGCGAAGGTGCGGCGGCCGGTGCGGTCGGCGTGCACGCGCAGCGCGACCTGCTGGGCCATGGTGCCGGAGGGGAAGAACAGCGCGGCCGGCTTGCCGAGCAGGTCGGCGATCCGCCGCTCCAGCTCCTCGGTCGGCGCTTCCGGGGCGGTGCCCGGCGGGACGCGGTCGAGCAGGCGGCGCAGCGCGGCGTGCGGGTCGCGGCGCAGGGTGGAGTGCAGGACCAGGGAACGGCGGATCTCCGGGGGCATGGCGCCCAGTCTCGATGTTGTTGCCACCTTTTTGCAACAGGGTTCCGGTGCGGCGGTGGGAGCATGTCCGGGGTTTCGTGATCATGGGGGTGTTCGGTGTCGGTGGACGACGTGCGGGACGCGTACACGCGGCGGGTGGAGGACTACGTCGACCTGGCCTTCTCGCCGGAGGGCCTGCACGAGCTGGACCAACGGCTGGTGTCCCGGTGGGCCGGCGGGCTGTCCGGGCGCGTGGTCGACGCGGGGTGCGGGCCGGGGCGGTGGACCGGCTTCCTGCGCGACCTGGGCTGCGACGTCGAGGGCGTGGACCTGGTGCCGCGCTTCGTCGAGATCGCCCGGTCGCGGTTCCCCGGCATCCCCTTCCGCGTCGGCGACCTGGCCGACCTGGGCGTGCCCGACGGCTCGCTGGGCGGCATCCTGTCGTGGTACTCGATCATTCACACCGCGCCCGCGGACGTGCCCCGCGTCCTCGAAGAGTTCGCGCGGTGCCTGCGCGACGGCGGCGGCCTGCTGCTGGGCCTGTTCGAGGGGACGCGGGTCGAGCCGTTCCCGCACGCCGTGACGACCGCCTACTTCTGGTCGGTCGAGGAGATGTCGCGGTGCCTGGCGGACGCGGGTTTCCGGGTGGAGGCGACGGAGGGGCGCGTCGACCCGGGCAGGCGCCCCTACGTCGCGATCGTCGCGCGGAAGGTCCGCGACGATCAATGGTGAATACTCCTCGGCATGGGGAAGACCTACGACCGGATCGAAGGCAGGCTCAAGGAGTTCATCGAGGCGCAGCCGGTGTTCTTCACCGCGACCGCCCCGCTGGCGGCCGACGGGCACGTGAACCTCTCGCCCAAGGGCCGCCGGGGCACCTGGCGGGTGCTCGACGAGCGGCGGGTGGCCTACCTGGACTTCGGCGGCAGCCACGCGGAGACCCTCGCCCACCTGCGGGAGAACGGGCGGATCACGCTGATGTGGTGCGCCTTCGACGGGCCGCCGAACATCGTGCGCGTGCACGGCACCGGCGAACCGGTGTTCCGCGACGACCCGCGCTTCGCCGGGTTGGTGGCGGGGTTCGGCGAGGCGGACGGGCCCGCGCTGCGGGCGGTCGTGGTGGTGACCGCGAAGCTGATCAGCGACACGTGTGGGTTCGCCGTGCCGTTCCTGGACTACCGGGGTGAGCGGACGCTGCACGAGGACTACTTCGGGCGCAAGTCGGACGAGGAGTTCGCCGCGTACTGCGAGGGCAAGGAGCACAACGCGACGAGCCTGGACGGGCTGCCCGCGCTGCCCCTGCCGCTGCCGCCGCGCTGATCGCCGGCGCGCCGGCCGGGTGCTTCCGGCTCGGCGTTCCGGGCTCGGCGTCGCGGCTCAGCGCTCCAGCGGGACGCGCCTGCCCGGCCGCCGTCGGGGCGCGGCCGGGCGGTGCACCAGCCGGAGCACCTCCAGGGCCCGCTCACCGCGTTCCCGGTCGCGGCTCAGGACGGCGATCACCCCGGCGACCAGCGTCACGACCACGGCCGGGCCCCGGCGGAGGACGGCGAAGACGACGAGAGCCGCGACCGGCGCGGCGTTGACCAGCTCGACAGGAGCGTTCACGGCGCTGTTCCCCCGCATGACGAGTTGCAGCGCCTGCGCCCCCTGCACGGGCCGGAGGAGCCGACGCGCCCCTTCGGACCGAGCAGGCGGGAACAGACGACTGGGTGGTGGCACCACCATGCCGGCGACCACCGACAGCCGGCAACGACGCGGGATCGGGGTTCGTCCCCGCCCGCCGGCCGGCCGATGCGCGGGATGCGGTGCGCGCTCGTCCAGGCGCGCCGCCACGGCCTTCTCCACCGGCTCGGCCCGCGTTCGCGAAGTGCGGTCAGGCGTCCTTGGTGGCGGTGGTGAACCCCGCCGGGGTCGGCTGCCGCGCGCCCGGTGGCAGGTCACCGACCAGGCGGGGGTGCAGCAGGGGCCGGTCGTAGTGGGCGGCGACCTCGTCCAGCGGCACGTCCCGCGCGTGCCAGCCGCGGTCGCGCAGCCAGGCGGCGAGGTCGTCGCGGGGGCCCGACCGGACCAGCCGGTCCACGCGCACGCCCGCGCGTTCGGCGCCCTCCCGCAACCGCGCCGGGTCGCCGAGGTCCAGGGCCCGCTCGACGGCGAGCGCGCTGCCCGGCGCGGACAGCGCGTCCACCGCGGTGACCAGGGCGTTCTCCGCCGCCGGCGACAGGTACTGCAACAGCCCCTCGGCCAGCCACGCGGTGGGCGCGGACCGGTCGAACCCGGCGGCGAGCAGCGCGGCCGCCCAGTCCCGCGCCAGGTCCACGCCGACGGGCACGCGCGTGCAGCGCGGCGGCGCGGTGAGCACCGATGCCTTGAACTCCAGCACCGCCGGCTGGTCCAGCTCGAACACGACCGCGCCGTCGGGCCAGGCCAGCCGGAACGCCCGGGTGTCCAGCCCGGCACCGAGCAGCACGACCTGGCGGGCACCGACCAGCCGGTCGTCGAAGAACCGGGTGCGCAGGCCCACGTAGTTGGCGCCGAGCAGCAGCAGCACCTCCTGCTGCGTCAGCTCGGCCCCCTCGTCGGGCCAGCGGGTGGGCAGCGGCACGGGCGGGTGCGCGGCGGCCACGAAGTCGGCGGCGAACGGGTCGACCGCCAGGCGGTCCGGGCGGCTGGTCTCCACGGCGCGCCCGGCCGCGGCGGCCAGGGCGGTGAACCCGACGTCGGTCATCGGGCACCCCGGGCGCGGTCGAGGTAGGCCAGCACCGCGGGCAGGTCCCGGCCGGTGCGGCGGGCCAGGTCGGCACCGAGGCGGTCGCCGTGGTCGCGCCACAGGTCGCCGATGCGGTCCTTGACCGCATCGGCATTGGAGTGGAACGACTCGCCGATCTCCTGCCAGCGGTCGACCAGGCGCCGCACGTCCGGGTCGGTGGTCGGGGTGTCGGCGCGCTGGTGGCGCTCCAGCTCGGCCACCAGCCCCAGCAGCTCGGTGCGCAGCGCGTCGACCTGCTCCGGGCCCAGCTCGGCGCTGCGGGCGACCAGGTCCGCCTGCTGCCGCCCGGACAGGTAGGAGTCCAGCAGCGACTGGTGCTCCAGGGCCGCCAGCAGCTGGTCGGGCGCCGGGTCGGGGGTGTCGAGCAGGGCGCGGACGCGGCGGCGCAGCTCGGCCAGGTGCTCGGCCCGGGCGTCGAGGTCGGCGAGCTGGTCGGCGAGCGCGGTGCGCAGGTCGCCGGACCCGAGGGACGCGGCGATGCGGTCCAGCGGCAGGCCGAGCTGGCGCAGCGCCCGGATGCGGTACAGGCGGCGCACGTCGTCGGCGGTGTAGCGGCGGTGCCCGCTGGCGGTGCGGCCGCTGGGCGCCAGCAGCCCTATCTCGTCGTAGTGGTGCAGCATCCGCACGGTCACGCCGCCCGCGCGGGCCAGGTCACCGGTGCTCCACGTTCCGGTCATGACCAGGACGCTAGGACCTCACGTGGCGTGAGGTGCAAATCCGCTCCGACTCCCTCGGCCGGGTGTGACATCGTGCGCGGCGTGGAGTACCTGTTCTTCTGGGGGCACCGGACGCGCCCCGGCGCGCCCGTGGGCAAGCAGTGCCTGAGCCAGTGGTACGAGGCGCCGTTCACCGAGGACGGCCGCACGTACCCGACGGCCGAGCACTACATGATGGCCGGCAAGGCGCTGCTGTTCGGTGACGAGGAGGTCGCCGCGCGGGTGCTGGCGGCGCGCACGCCCGTCGAGGCGAAGGCGCTGGGCAGGCAGGTGCGCGGCTTCGACGGGGACCGCTGGGCGGAGCACCGGGTGGACGTCGTCGTGCGCGGGAACCTGGCGAAGTTCCGCGCGCACGACGACCTGCGCTCCTACCTGCTGTCCACCGGCGACCGGGTGCTGGTGGAGGCCAGCCCGGTGGACCGGGTGTGGGGCATCGGGCTGGCCGCCGACGACGAGCGCGCGGCCGACCCGTCGCGCTGGCTCGGGCTGAACCTGCTGGGCCAGGCGCTGATGACGGTGCGGGAGCGGCTCCGGGGTTGAGCACGGCGGGGTCGGGTCGGCTTGCGGACCGGACCGGTGCAGGCGGCGACGGTGAGGGTGGCCAGGGCCAGGACGACCGCGAGGGCGGCGACCAGGCGGTGGGCGCGAGCCGTTTGTCGATCACCGCGGCCCCGGGAGGTGTCGCCGCGGTCAGGGCACCAGCACGATCTTGCCCCGGGTGCGGCCGGAGCCCATCAGCTCGTGCGCCCGCGCCGCCTCGGCCAGCGGCACCACCGCGGCCAGCTCGGTGCGCAGCAGGCCGCGGTCGGCGAGGTCGGCCAGGGCGAGCAGGCCCAGGCGGTCCGGTTCGCACAGCACGGCGGCGGTGCGCACGCGGTCGCCGGCGGCTTCGGCGAGGGCCTGGTGGGTGTCGCCCAGGATGGTGACCACGATCCCGCCGTCGCGGACGGTGGGCAGCGAGCGGACGCCGGTGTCGCCGCCGACGGTGTCGAAGGCGACGTCGACGTCGCGCACGTGTTCGGCGAAGTCGACCTCGGTGTGGTCGACGACCTCGTCGGCGCCGAGGGCCCGGACGAAGTCGTGCTTGGCCGCGCTGGCCGTGCCGATGACGTGCGCGCCGCGCGCCTTGGCGATCTGCACGGCCACGTGCCCGACCCCGCCCGCGGCGGCGTGCACCAGCACCCGTTGGCCCTCGCGCACGTCGGCGGTCTCCACCAGGCTCTGCCACGCGGTGAGCCCGACCAGCGGCAGGGCCCCGGCGTGCTCGTGGTCGAGGGCGGCGGGCTTGGGCGCGAAGTGCCGGGAGGGCGCGACGACGTACTCGGCGTGGGTGCCGGCCTGGCGCGGGAACAGGGGCATGCCGAACACCTCGTCGCCGGGGCGGTACAGGGTGACGCCGAAGCCGACCCGCTCGACGACGCCGGAGACGTCCCAGCCCAGCACGAACGGCGGCTCGCCGAGGAACCGGCCGCCGGCGCGGGTCTTGGCGTCGACCGGGTTGACACCGGCGGCCCGGACCCGGACCAGCACCTCGGTGGGGCCGGGCTCCGGGACGGGCAGCTCGACCGCTTCCAGCACCTCCGGGCCGCCGAAGGTCCGCTGGCTGATGGCGCGCATTGAACTCATGACTTCGATCCTCGTCGATCCCCCCGGGCGCGGCCGGCGGGCCGCCGGCCAACCAGCGGAAGGATCAGGCCACGAACCGGTAGTGCGTGGTCAGCCTGCCGTCGTCGGCCAGCACGTGGTAGGCGATGGCGGCCGGCTGGGCCGGGTCGATCACGTCCGGGCCCTCCCAGGGCAGCTGGATCGTCGACACCACCCCCGGCGCGACCAGCAGCGGCCGTCCGGCGAACGTCGAGGCGGCGGCGGTGTGGGCGTGCCCGCACAGCACCGCCACCACGCCGGGGTGCCGTCGCACGACCTCGGCCAGCCGGTGCTCGTCGAACTGGCGGATGCGGTCCAGGTGCGGTGCGTGCAGTTCCACCGGCGGGTGGTGGAAGCACACGAACGAGGGGCCGTCGCCGAGCACGTCGTCCAGCCACGCCAGCGTCTCGTCGGCGAGCCGGCCCTCCGAGCGGCCGGGGATGGTCGAGTCGCACAGCGCGAACACCGCGCCGCCGACCTCCACCACCCGGTTGACCGGCTCGTCGGAGGCGGGTTCGTCGAGCAGGCCGGTCCGGAACGCGGCGCGCGTGTCGTGGTTGCCCGGCAGCACCAGCACGGGGTGCGGCAGGTCGAGCAGGGGGCGCGCCTCGGCGTACTCGGCGGGCAGGCCGTGGTCGGCGATGTCGCCGGACACCAGCACGGCGTCCAGGCGACCGGGCAGCCCGGCCAGGTGGTCGTGGACGCGGCGCGCGCGTTCGGCCGCACGGCTGCCGCCGTCCAGGTGCAGGTCACTCACATGGGCGATCACCATCACCCCGCCCACCGTAGGCGTCGTTGCGGACTGCGTCGTTCACGTCCCGGTTCGATCACGTTCGATCTACGCTAACAGCGGCGGTGGGTGGCGCCGATCACCTCGGAAAGGGGGCGGTCGTGCTGGTCGAGGCTCAACGCAACCGCGGCGCGGTGCGCCGGGTCACCGGGCTGGCCCGCAGCACCCCCGGCCGGTTGAGCGCGCTCGCCCTGCTGCTGATCGCGGTGAGCCTGCTGGTCGGGGCGCTGACCACCGGGTCGCTCCAGCGCCGCTCGGCCGCCCTGGAGGCGCTGGCCGACCGCAGCGAACCGCTGGCGTTCGCCGCCCAGGAGGTCTACCGGGCGATGGCCGACGCCGACGCCACCGCGGCCGGCGCGTTCCTGTCCGGCGGCGTGGAGTCCGCGGCGCTGCGGCAGCGGTACGAGGCGGACGTGGCCAAGGCCGCGGCCGCGCTGTCCGCCGCGACCAGCGAGATCACCCGCTCCCCCGAGGTCAGCGCCGCGCTGACCACCCTGTCGGGCCGGCTGCCCGTCTACACCGGGCTGGTGGAGACCGCCCGCACCCACAACCGGCAGGGCAACCCGGTGGGCGCGGCCTACCTGGGCGAGGCGTCGCACCTGATGCGGTCGGAGCTGCTGCCCGCGGCGCGGGAGCTGTACGGGGTGGAGACCGGCAACGTGGCGCGCGACCTGGACCATGCCCGATCGCTGCCGTGGCTGGAGCTGCTGCTGGGCGTGGCCGCGCTGGCGGTGCTGGCGGTCGCGCAGCGCTGGCTGACCCGCCGCACCAACCGGGTGCTCAACCCCGGGCTGGTGGTGGCCACCGCGCTGACCGCGGTGTCGCTGCTGTGGGTGCTGGCCGCCAGCCTGCTCGCGGTCTACCACGCGGCGGCGGGCAAGGACGAGGCGGCGCTGGTCGACGTGCTGGCGCGGGCCCGGATCGCCACCCTCAGCGCGCGCGGCGACGAGACGTTGACGCTGGTGGCACGCGGTGGCGGTGCCCTCTACGACAACCGCTTCAACGAGGTCGACGCGGAGCTGGACGGCCTGCTGGCGCAGGCGGGCGCCTACGGCGGCGCGGCCCCGGTGGTGGCCGCGCGCGAGCACCACGCGCAGTGGCGGCAGGCGCACGAGCGGGTCCGCGACGCCGACCGCGACGGCGACCACAACACCGCGGTGGCGTTGGTGCTGGGGCAGGACGAGGGTGGCGCGGCCGCCGCGTTCGACCGGCTCGACGGCGACCTGGTGGAGGCCATCGGCGCCTCGCGGGCGGAGCTGACCGGCGGCATCGGCCGGGCGCGGGCGGCGATGGTCGGCGCGGTGCCCGCGGTGGCGGTGCTGGCGCTGTTCGCGGCGGCGGCCGCCACGTTCGGGCTGTGGCAGCGGTTGAAGGAGTACCGATGAGGTGGCTCTCGGCGAGCGGTGTCCTGCTGGCCCTGCTGCTGGCGGCGTGCGCGCCGGTGCCCAGCAGCGCGCCGCCGATCGGCGGGTCGACGCCGGTGCCGCCCGTGCCGGCGGAGGCGTCGGAGCTGGCCGAGCCGCCCAGCCGGGCCGCCGTGGCGCCCGCGTCGTGCGACCCGACCGCGAGCCTGCGCCCGACCGGCCAGTCGTCGGGGCCCACCCTGGACGTCATCCGGGCCCGGGGCAGGCTGATCGCCGGCGTGGACCAGAACACCTACCTGATGGGGTTCCGCGACCCGTTGTCCGGGGAGCTGGAGGGCTTCGACGTCGACATGGCGCGCGAGGTCGCGCGGGCGATCCTCGGCGACCCCGACGCGATCCAGTTCAAGGTGCTGACCTCCGACCAGCGCATCCCGGCGCTGGAGCAGGGCCAGGTCGACATCGTGGTGCGCACCATGACGATCACCTGCGAGCGCTGGCAGAAGGTCGACTTCTCCACGGTCTACTACCAGGCCGGGCAGCGGGTGCTGGTGCCGGTGAACTCCGACGCGACCGGCATCGAGTCGCTGGGCGGCAAGCGGGTGTGCGCGACCAGGGGGTCCAGCTCGCTGGTCAACGTGGCGACCGCGCCGTCCGGGCCGATCGCGGTGTCGGTGCCCAACTGGACGGACTGCCTGGTGATGCTGCAGCAGGGCCAGGTCGACGCGATCTCCACCGACAACACGATCCTGGCCGGGTTCGCCGCGCAGGACCCCTACACGAAGGTGGTGGGCCCGCAGTTCACCGCCGAGCCGTACGGGATGGCCTTCCCCAAGGGGCACGAGGACCTCGTGCGGTTCACCAACGCGGTGCTGGAGCGGCTGCGCGCGGACGGCACGTGGGCGGCGACCCACCAGCGCTGGCTGGGCGAGCCGCCCGCCCCGCCCGTCGCGGTGTACCGGGACTGACGTGGGCGGCGACGAGGCCGTGCGGGCCGGGACCGAGGGCGAGCGGGTGGCGCAGGCGCTGCTGGCCATGGACGACCACCCCGGGCACCGGCTGCTGCGCGGCGCCGCGCTGACCGGGGCCTCGCGCGAGCGCTGGGAGGCCACCGCGGCGGCCATGGTGCGGCTGTGGGAGTGGTTCGACGCCTACCGCGCGGCGGTCGCCGACGGCCGCTCGGTGGTGGTGCTGGACGGGCAACCGGTGCCGGTGCGCACGCTGACCGGTCCGGCGGTGGTGCGCGAGCGGGTCGCGCTGACCGAGCTGGTGGCGCGGATGAAGGCCCTCTACGACGAGGTGACCGCGGTGCTGACCGAGGCGCACGACGCGTGGTCGCGGCGGCTGGGGGTGCTGGACCCGCTGGTCGGGCAGCTGGCCGGGCTGGACTCGCCGCGCGCCGAGCCGCTGCGGCGGCGGGTGGCCGAGGCGCACGCCCGCGCGGTGGCCGACCCGCTGACCCCGGACCCGGCGCTCGACGGGCTCGTCGCGGAGGTCGCGGAGCTGGTCGGGCTGCACCGGGGGTTCGACGGGCGCGCCGCGGCGCTGGAGCGGCGGGTCGCGGAGGTGGCGGTGGTGCGCGAGCAGGCGCGCGAGGTGCGCGAACGGGTGGTGGCGAGGATCGCCGGCGAGCACCCGGCCGTGCCGGGGGACGACGTGGCCGGGGCACTCGCGCGGCTGCGGCGGCGTTTCCCCGACGTGGCGGAGTCCGACGTGGCGGCCGCGGAGGTCGCGGCGGGTGCGGCGCTGGACCGGGCGCGGGAGGTGCTGGCGCACCTGACCGGGTCGCTGGACCGGCGGGCGGAGCTGCGCGGGCGGTTGGCCGCCTACCGGGCCAAGGCCGGTGGGCGCGGGTTCGCCGAGGACGCCGAGCTGGGCGAGCTGCACCGGCGGGCGCGGGAGGTGCTGTACCGGGCGCCGTGCGACCTGGCGGCCGGCGCGGTGGCGGTGCGGCGGTACCAGCAGGCGGTGCTGGCCAGGACGGAGGGCCGATGAAGACGTGTCCGCGGCCAGGCTGCGGCGGGGCGATCGACGACGACGGGTTCTGCGACGTGTGCGGGCTGGAGGCGCCGGTCCTGGCCCGGACCGCGCCCGATCCCCCGGCCGGGAGTGCCGGGGGGACGGGCGCCGGGGCCGCCGGTCGTCGCGTCGCGGTGGCCCTCAGGCCCGGTCCCGGCAGCCGGACCGGGGTCGGATCGGCGACGGGGGCGACCCCGGGCCCCGACGGCAACTCCGGCAGCGGCCTCGCCATCAGCTCCGACAGCGGACCCGCCACGGGCCCCGACAGCGGCCCGGCCACCGGTCCCGACACGGGGCCGGGCACCGCGCCGTGGTCCCCGGCCACCCCGTCGGGCGGCCGGTCGCGCCGGGCGTCGACCTCGACCCGCTCGTCGGGCCGCGGCCGCCTGGGCGCGGGCCTGGTGGAGGTGCCCCGGGTGCCCTACCGCGACCCCAAGACCGCCGTGCTGGCCGACCCCGAGGTGCCCGAGGCCAAGCGGTTCTGCTCCAGCTGCGGCAAGGAGGTCGGCCGCAGCCGCGAGGGGCGGCCGGGCCGGGTGGAGGGGTTCTGCGCCCACTGCGGGCACCACTACTCCTTCACCCCGAAGCTGGTCCCGGGCGAGGTGCTGCACGACCAGTACGAGGTGCTGGGCTGCCTGGCCCACGGCGGCCTGGGCTGGATCTACCTGGCCGCCGACCACGCGGTCAGCGACCGGTGGGTGGTGCTCAAGGGCCTGCTGGACTCCGGTGACGCCGACGCGATGGCCGCGGCCATGGCGGAGCGGCGGTTCCTGGCCGAGGTGGAGCACCCGAACATCGTCAAGATCCACAACTTCGTGCGGCACGCCGACCGGCGCACCGGCGAGCTGGTCGACTACATCGTGATGGAGTACGTCGGCGGCACCTCGGTCAAGGACATGATCAAGCAGCTGCGGGCCGAGGGCACCGGGTACGAGTCGCTGCCGACCGCCCAGGCCATCGCCTACGCGCTGGAGGTGCTGCCCGCGCTGGGCTACCTGCACGGCGTGGGCCTGCTGTACTGCGACTTCAAGCCGGACAACGTGATCCAGACCGAGGAGCAGCTGAAGCTGATCGACCTGGGCGCGGTGCGGCGGGCGGACGACCGCCACTCCCCCATCTACGGCACCATCGGCTACCAGGCGCCGGAGATCGGCTCGGTCGGCCCGTCGGTGGCCTCCGACCTCTACACCGTCGGGCGGGCGCTGGCGGTGATGAGCTTCCACTTCGACTTCCGCGGCAGGTACAAGGAGTCGCTGCCCGCGCCCGGGGACCAGCCGCTGCTGCGCGAGCACGACTCGTTGCGCCGGTTCCTGGCCCGCGCCACCCACCGCGACCCGGAGCAGCGGTTCGCGGGCGCCGAGGAGATGGCCGAGCAGCTGACCGGGGTGCTGCGGGAGGTGCTGGCGCGGCAGGACGGCGTGCCGCGGCCGGGGCTGTCGCGGCAGTTCACCCCGGAGCGGCGGGCGTTCGGCACCGAGGTCGACGAGGAGCTGGACGTGCGGGCGGTGGCGCGGGGGCTGCCGGTGCCGCAGGTGGACACCTCCGACCCGGCGGCGGGGTTCCTGGCCGCGGCGGCCGGCAGCGGCGACCCCGACCAGGCGGTGACCGCACTGCGGGCGGCGCCGGTGCGCACGGCCGAGGTGCGGTTGCAGGTGGTGCGGGCGCTGGTGGAGGCCGGTCGGGTGGACGAGGCGGTGGCGGAGCTGGACGGGCTGGCGCCGGCCTCGTTCCCGGGCGCGTCGCCGTTCGACCCGGACGACCCGGAGGCGCCCGCGCCGGACGACTGGCGGCCCGGCTGGTACCGCGGGGTGGTGGCGCTGGTGGACGGCCGGGTCGACGCGGCGCGGGCGGCGTTCGAGCAGGTGTGCGACGTGCTGCCGGGCGAGGCGGCGCCGAAGCTGGCGCTGGGGGTGTGCGCGGAGCTGGCGGGCGACCGCGCCGCGGCGGCGGCGCACTACGAGGTGGTGTGGCGCACGGACCACTCGTTCGTGTCGGCGGCGTTCGGGTTGGCGCGGGTGCTGGTGGCGCGCGGCGACCGGGGGGCGGCGGTGGCGGTGCTGGACTCGGTGCCGGACACCTCGATCCAGCACGTGGCCGCGCAGGTGGCGGCGGTGCGGTTGCAGGCGGCGGGCTCGCCCGCGGACGTGGTGGCCGCCGGTGCGCGGCTGGAGGGGGTGGAGCTGGACGTGGCCAGGCGGGCGGGGTTGACCGCGGAGCTGCTGCGGGTGGCGCTGGACCTGGCGCGCGGCGGCACGCCGCCGGGTGCGGCGCGGCTGCTGGGGTGCGAGCCGACCGAGGAGGGCCTGCGGCTGGGCCTGGAGCGCTGCTACCGGCAGTTGGCGCGGCTGGCGGACACCCCGGAGGAGCGCATCGCGCTGGTCGACCGGGCGAACGCGGTGCGCCCCCGGACGCTGGTGTGAGGGCAGGGCGCAGGATGTGCGCATGACGATGGATTCGGGCCTCCGGGACTCCTGCCCGGAGTGCGCGGCGCCGGTCGCGCCGCAGGACCGCTTCTGCGAGGCGTGCGGGCGCAACCTGCGCGTGCAGCGCACACCCGTGGGCGGGCCGGTGACGGCGCGCTGCGCGTGCGGCGGGGCGGAGTTCGACGGCGAGGGGTTCTGCGCGCGCTGCGGCCGGGCGCGCGTCGCGGTCCGGGACCGCGTGGAGTTCGTGCTGCCCGGCGTGGCCGGGGTCAGCGACCGGGGCAGGCGGCGGCAGCGCAACGAGGACTCGATGGCGTTCGGGCGGGTCCGGGGTCGCGGCGTCGCGGTGGTGGTGTGCGACGGGGTGGCGTCCTCGGAGCGGGCCGAGCAGGCGTCGCAGACCGCGGTGGACACGGCGGTGGACGTGCTGCTGACCGGGTTGCAGTCGGGCGCGGACGCCGAGGCGGCGACCGCGGACGCGGTGACCGCGGCCAACGGGGCGGTGGCGCGGCTGGCGCGGCCGGAGGCGGCCGAGGTGGCGCCGTCGTGCACGTTCGTCTCGGCGGTGGTCACCGACGACTCGGCGACCGTGGGGTGGGTCGGCGACAGCCGCGCCTACCTGGTGGCCGGGACCGGCGCGGCCCGGCTGACCACCGACGACACGTGGGCGGCGCAGCTGGTCGCGGAGGGCGTGCTGACCGAGGAGGAGGCGCTGACCGACCGCCGGGCGCACGTGCTGTCGCGGTGGCTGGGCGCGGACGCCGGCGCGGTCGAGCCGCAGTCGGTGACGTTCATGGTGGAGACGCCGGGGCTGCTGGTGCTGTGCAGCGACGGGTTGTGGAACTACGTGCCGGAACCGGAGGACCTGCTGGCGGTGCTGCCGCGCGGGGTGCCGCCGGTGGAGGTGGCGCGCGGGCTGGTGGACGTCGCGCTGGAGGCCGGGGGGCACGACAACATCACGGTGGTGGTGATCCAGCTGAGGGGTGGGAATGGGTCTTGAGTTCGGCGTCGAGGTGTTCCAGAACGAGTACCTGCCGCAGGGGGCCGGGCAGGTCGACGCGATCGTCACGGTGACCGCGGGCGGCACCGGCGCGCCCGGCCGGGAGGTCGAGCCCGCGGCCGCGGCCGAGGTGGTCGTCATCGACACCTCCGGGTCGATGGACTACCCGCCGACCAAGCTGGCCGCGGCCAAGCGGGCCACCGCGGCGGCGGTCGACGCGCTGCGCGACGGCGTGCGGTTCGCGGTGGTCGCGGGCACCGACACGGCCCGCGTGGTCTACCCGAACGGCCCCGGCATGGAGGTCGCGGGCCCGGCGACGCGGGCGGCGGCGAAGAAGGCGGTCAACCGGCTGCACGCCGACGGCGGCACCGCGATGGGCCAGTGGCTGCTGCTGGCCGACCGGCTGTTCGCCGGCCAGGACGCGGAGCTGCGGCACGCGATCCTGCTGACCGACGGCGAGAACCAGCACGAGACGCCGGAGCGGCTGACCGAGGTGCTGGAGCACGTGGCGGGCGGCTTCACCTGCGACTGCCGGGGCGTGGGCACGAACTGGCGGGTGGCCGAGCTGCGGCGGATCTCCGAGGCGCTGCTGGGGTCGGTGGACATCGTGGCCGACCCGGCGGACCTGGCCGAGGACTTCCGGTCGATGGCGGTGGCGGCGATGGGCAAGGCGGTGGCCGACGTGTCGCTGCGGCTGTGGACGCCCGAGCACGCGGAGGTGCGGTTCCTCAAGCAGGCCGCGCCGACGCTGGTGGACCTGACCGGGTGGCGGGTGGAGTCCGCGCCGCGGGTGGGCGACTACCCGACCGGCGCGTGGGCGGCCGGGGAGAGCCGCGACTACCACCTGTGCGTGCGGGTGCGGCCCGCGGGCGTGGGCGACCGGATGCTGGCCTCGCGGGTGAGCCTGGTCGACCCGGCGGGCGCGGTGCTGGGACAGGGCCGGGTGCTGGCGGTGTGGACCGACGACGTGGCGCTGTCCACGCGGATCAACGCCGAGGTCGCCCAGCACACCGGGCAGGCCGAGCTGGCGTCGGCGATCCGGGAGGGGTTGGAGGCGCGCAGGGCCGGTGACGCGGAGCGGGCCACCGCGCGGCTGGGGCGGGCGGTGCGGCTGGCGCACGAGACCGGCAACACCGACACGGCCCGGCTGCTGGCCGGGGTGGTGGAGGTGCAGGACGCGCCGACCGGGACGGTGCGGCTGCGCCGGCAGGTCGCCGACGCCGACGAGATGACCCTGGACACCCGGTCGACGGTGACCCGGCGGATCGGGAGGGCCTAACCGATGGTCAGGTGCCCGGCGGGCCACGGCTCGACCACCGAGGACTTCTGCGACGTGTGCGGGGCGCCGATCTCCGGGGAGGCCGCTCCCGCGGCCGCTGCGCCGGGTGTTCCGCCGGGTGTTCCGCCGGAGGGCGCGTGCGCGGCGTGCGGCGCGGCGCGGGTGGGCCGGTTCTGCGAGGAGTGCGGGCACGACTCGCTGCGCCCGGCGACCCCGGTGGCGGCACCGGTGACCTGGCACGTGACCGTGGCCGCCGACCGCGCCCACTTCGACCGGGTGGTGGTGGCGGCGGGCGGCCCGGACGCGGCGGGGGTGGAGTTCCCCCGGTTCTGCCCGGAGCGGCGGTTCGAGCTGGGCGCGGTGGAGGTGTCGATCGGGCGGCGCAGCCGGTCGCGGGGCACCTTCCCGGGCATCGACCTGGTCGGCCCGCCCGAGGACCCGGGCGTCTCCCACCACCACGCGCTGCTGGTGCCCTCGGACGGGGGCTGGGCCGTGGTGGACCTGGGGTCGACCAACGGCACCACGGTCAACGACGCGACCGAGCCGCTGCGCCCCCACCAACCGCACCCGCTGGTCCCCGGCGACCGGGTGCACGTGGGTGCCTGGACCACGGTCACCCTGCACTCCTCGGGCGGTTGACCTGCGGGTTCCACACATCGGTGAACTCCGCGCAGGGTCGGCCGCGCAGGGTGGTGGACGTGGGAATCCAGTCAACCTCCCGCGGTGGCCGACAGGTCGCCGAGGGGCAAGGGGGAAACATGCGCAAGACCATCAGTGCGATCGCCCTGTGCGCGGCGGCGGCGTGCGTGCCGGGCGTGGCGGCGGCCTCGTCGGCACCTTCGGCACCGGTCTCGTTCGGCGGCTCGGTCGCCCGTGACGCGGCCTGGGTCGGCATCCGCAGCCTCCACGGCAACGGCGGCCAGTGCCTCGACGCCGACGCCGCCGGCGGCGGCAACGGCACCAGGGTCCAGGTGTGGGACTGCAACGGCGAGCCGCAGCAGAGGTGGTTCTCGACCGACGACGGCTACCTGGTCAACGGCCTGTTCCAGGACATGTGCCTGGACGCCGACACCAACGGCGGCGGCGCGAACGGCACCCGCCTGCAGCTGTGGGAGTGCAACCACAGCCCGCAGCAGCGGTGGTGGCGGCTGGACGGGGACCTGGCCATCTACAACGAGCTGTACCTGAACGACCACAACACCGTGGTGGACCGGGACCCCGACGCGGGCAACGGCGCGGTGGCGCAGCTGTGGGAGAAGAACTTCCAGTCGCAGCAGTGGTGGGAGGTCTTCGCCGCCTAGGTGGTCCGGGACCGGTGCGGGGGTGCCGCGAAGAGCCGCCCCCGCACCGGTCGTCCCGTGCCAGACTCGCACGAGGACCGGCGGATCTCCGGCGTGGGGGCGGGCGATGGCGGGCAGCGCTTCACCGGGCGGCGGCATCGCGCCCGCTCGGCACGTGGTCAACACCGTGGCGGGCGTCGTGCACGGCACCGTCGCCCAGATCGGGGTGGTGCACGGCAACGTCTACGTCGGCACCCGGCACGCCCCGCCCTCGACCGCCGCGCCGGGGCGGGTCGCACCGCCGCCGCGCACCGGCCACCTCGACCGGGCGCGTGCCGTGGCGCCCCGGGAACTGCTCGGCCGGGAGGCGGAGCTGGCCGAGCTGGAGGACTTCTGCACCTCGCCCCGGCCCGCGGCGCCGTACCAGTGGTGGACCGCGCCGGCGTGGGGCGGGAAGTCGGCGTTGACGGCGTGGTTCGCGACGCACCCGCCGGCCGGGGTGCGGGTCGTGTCGTTCTTCGGCGCGCCGGAGTCGACGGGCCGCAACGCCCGCATGGCCTTCGTCGACGAGGTCACCGACCAGTTGGCGGCGCTGCTGGGCCGGTCCGCGTCCGGGGTGACGTCGCGTTCCGCCCGGGAGGCCCGTCTGCCGGATCTGCTGGCGGAGGCCGCGGACGAGTGCGCGGAGCACGGCGAGCACCTCGTGCTGGTGGTCGACGGTGCCGCCGATCCGGACCGCGTGCCGTCGTCGTTGCCCGCGCGACCGCCCGGGAACCTGCGGGTCGTGGTGACCGGGCGCGCCCCGGGACCGGCACCGCGCTGCGCGCGCGTCCTCCCGCCGTCAGGGGTCGCGCGGGAGGCCAGGGCCGGGGCGGAGGACGACCTGGCCACCCTGGTCGACGGGGCCGGGGACCTGGTCGGCCTGCTGGCGGTGTGCCGGGGCGGCCTGGCGGTCGACGACCTCGCCGAGCTGTGCGGGACCCCGTCGCGGGAGGTCGCGGGCCTCCTCGGCGCGGCGGACCGCTGCCTGGTGCGACGCGCACCCCTGCACCCGGGGGCGGCCGCGGCGGACGTGTACTCCTTCCGGCACCGGGACCTGCGGGAGGCGGCCTGCGGGCTCTTCGCACCGTCGGAGCTGGACCGGTACCGCCGCCGCGTCCACGCCTGGGCCCGGCGCTACCGGGCGCGGGGGTGGCCTCCCGACACCCCGGAGTACCTGCTGCGCGGCTACTTCGAACTCGTGCTGGAGGAGCGGGGCGGTCGTCGGGCGGTCGAGCTGGCCACCAGCGCCGAGCGCAGGGCCCGGCTGCTGGCCCTGACCGGGGACGACCGGGCCGCGGTCGACGACCTCTGCTGCGCGATGTCGCGCCTGCGCGAGGAGGACTCCCCCGACCTGGTCGCGCTGGTCCGCCTGGCCGTCCACCGCGACCGCCTCGCCGCCGTCCGCGACGTGCCGGTCCCGCTGCCCGCGGCGTGGGCGCGACTGGGCGACGTCGGCCGCGCCGAGCAGCTGGCCCGCTCGATCCCCGACGCCGACGACCGGACGCGCGCGCTGACCGCGCTCGCCCGGACCCTCGCCGAGGTCGGGGACACCGGTCGGGCGGAGGAGGTCGCGCGGTCGATCCCCGGGCTCGACGACCGGTCGGCGGCGCTGGCGGTCGTCGCCGAGGCGGTCGCGGCGGCCGGCGACCCCGCCTGGGCCGAGACCCTGGCCGGCTCGATCCCCGACCCCCACCGCAGGACCAGGGCGCTGGCGCTGGTCGCCGTGGCCGCCGCCGCGGACGACCCCGCGCGGGCCGAGTCGATCGCCCGCCGCGTCGACGACGAGCAGGCGCGGTCCGGGGCCGTGGAGCTGATCGGGCAGGCGGTCCTGGAGCGCCACGTCGGGGCCCTGGCCGAGGCGGGGGACTTCGACCTGGCCACCGCGGTGCTGCCGACCGTCACCAACCCGTACCGGCGGTCTCGCGCGGCGTGCGCGATCGCCCGCCACGCCGCCCTCGCCGGGGAGGCCGAGCTCGCCGCGGCGCTGCTCGCGCGGGCCGGCGAGGAGGTCGTGCAGGTCCGCAACGCCGACGAGCGCGCCCTGGCCGTGCAGGACCTGGCCTGCGCGGCGGCGGCCGCGGAGCGCCCGAGCTGGGCCAGGAGCCTGGTCGAGCACGGTGTGCCGGGTCGGGCGCACCGCGTCCGGGCGCTCACCGCGCTGGCCCGCGCCGTGGCCGGGGGCGGGCGCACCGGCGAGGCCGCGGCGCTGCTCGACCAGGCCGAGGAACTGGCCTGGTCGATCCCCGATCCGGGCGATCGGGCGTGGGCGCTGGTGTCGGTCGTCGAACAGGCCCGGCACTGCGGTGACCGCACGCGCGCCGGCGGCGTCATCCGGCGGTCGGGAACACCCCTCGGCGTGACCGGAACGGCCGGGGAGCTGGCACGTGCCCTGACCGCCGTCGCCGCGGCGGCCGCCGCCAACGGCCACGAGGACTGGGCGCACCGGCTGCGCGACCACGTCCGGCGGCGGCTCGCCGACGCCGCGGACGACCCGGGCACCGGCGCGGCGGGGCCCGCGCCGGCCCGCTCCCGGGACCTCCGGGACCTCCACGAGTCCGCGACCGACCCGGCCCGGCGGGCGGTGGCCTGGGCGAGGCTGGCCGGCGCCGCGGCGCGCACCGGTCACCGCGACCTGTACGCGGCCGGCATCGAGCACGCCGTCGACCTCAGCTGTTCGATCGAGGACCCGTACCGGGAGGCCCTCGCCCTGGCCGACCTCGCCCGCGTCGCCGGGGCCGCGGCCGACGACGAACGCGCGGACGGCCTGCTCGACCGGGCGGAGGCCGCGGCGAGCGCGGTCCCGCACCTCGACCAGCGCTCCGACGCCATCGCGACCACCGCCCAGGCCGCCGCGGACACCGGCCGCTTCGACCGGTCCGAGGTGCTGGCGCGGTCCGTCACCGACAGCCGGACCCGGGCGCGCGCGTTGACCCACCTCGCCCGGTGCGCCACCGAGCGGGGCGACGTCGGCTGGGCCTCCTCGCTGGCCGGCTCGATCCCCGAGGCGGGGCACCGCGCGTGGGCGCTGTCCGCCGTCGCCGAGGCCACCGCGCGCCTCGGCGAACCGGAGTGGGCGGTGGAGCTGACCGGCGCCGTCGACCACCCCGCCGCGCGGTCGGCGGCGCTGACCGCCATCGTCCCGGCGCTCCCCCGGCACCGACGGGCGCACGTGATCGGCGAGGTGCTGGAGATCGACGAGTGGCACCGCCCGCTCGGGCCGCTGTTCGCGGCGCGTCCCGACGCCACCCCGGTCGTGGTGCGGGAGTTGGCGCTGGCGTACTGCGGCAGGCCGACCCTGGGCGCACCGGTCGACGGTGACCGGCCCGGTGTTCGGGCGCGGTCCGCGGCGGGGCGTCGGGGCGGGTCCTCCGGGCACGCCGCCCTCACCCGCTCCGACGCCCGCGCCTGACGCGGGTCAGTCGAGGTCGAGGACGGCCTTGCCGTGCAGGCGGCGTTCCCGCAGCAGCGCGGTCGCCTCGGCCACGTCCCGCCAGGAGCCGCGCCAGGCGATCTGCGGGTCGAGCCGACCGGACGCCACCGCGCCGGCCAGCCAGGTCAGGTCGGCGCCCAGGCCGCGGACGGCGCCGAGGAAGAACGAGGTCACCGAGCGGTCGTGCCGGTCGCCGTCGCCGAAGAACGCGCCGAACGGGAAGTGCTCGCCCTGGTCGGTGGCGTGGCCGATGGCCACGAGCGTGCCGCCCCCGGCCAGCCGGTCGTAGGCGGAGACCAACTGGGCCCCGCCGACCATGTCGAGCACGCCGTGCACGGGGTCGGTGTCGGCGGGGTCGACCACCACCTCGTCGGCGCCCAGCGCCCGCAGGCCCGCGCCGTGGGTGTCGGGGTCGCCGGTGGAGGCGACGACGTGCGCGCCGCCGAGGTGGGCGAGTTGGACGGCGTAGCGGCCGACGCCGCCGGTCGCGCCGGTGACGAGCACGCGCCTGCCCAGGATCGGGCCCAGGCGGTGCAGGCCGTGCAGCGCGGTGCCCGCCGCGACCGGGATGGTGGAGATCGCCCCGGCGTCCGCGTCGGGCGGCACGATCCCGAGCCGGTCGGTGTCCACGGCGCGCAGCCGGGCCCAGCCGCCGTCCATGCCGAAGGTGACCGCGGTCGTGCCGGCGGCGGGTCCGGTGCCGTCGGCGGCCGGGCGTTCGACGACGCCGACGGCGTCCCAGCCGAGCACGGTGCCCTCCGGGGCGTTGGCGACGCCGTGCGCGACCTCGCCGTAGTTGAGCGAGGTCGCGGTGACCCGGACCAGCGCCTGGTGCGGTGCCGGCACCGGGTCGGGCGCCTCGCCGAGCCGGAGTCCGCCGGGTGCGGAGCGGTCGACTAAGAGTGCGTGCACGGGGACCTCCCAAGTGGTGCCACTGAGTGGCACAAGCCTAGGAGAGGCGATTGTGTACCGGGTAGACTTTCGTGATGTGGATCAACTGCCGCTGCGCGAGCGCAAGAAGCTGCGCACCCGCCAGGCGCTGGTCGACACCGCGCTGATCCGGTTCACCGAGCACGGCTTCGACGGCGTCACGCTCGACGAGCTGTGCGCCGAGGTCGAGGTGTCCAAGCGGACGTTCTTCCGCTACTTCACGGGCAAGGAGGACGTCGCCCTGGCGCCCGTCCACGACCTGTGGCGCGCGGTGCTCGCGGAGCTGCCGACCACGCCCGCCGACGGCGGCACCCTGCTGGACCTGCTGCGCGACGCCCTGCTCGCCGCGCTGGCCCGGATGCCCGCCGACGGGTGGGCGGACCGCGTGGCGCGCACCCGCCGGCTGGCCGCCTCGACCCCGTCGATGAACGCGCACGGGCTGGACTTCTGCGACCGCACCATCCGCGCCTCGGTGGACGTGCTCCGGGAGCGCTTCGGTTTCGCCGCCGACGACCTGCGGCCCCGCCTCGCGCTGCAGGTGCTGGTGGCGGCGTTCAACTGCGCCCTGGAGGACTGGGCCGGGTCGGCCCGGCCCGACCGGGACGCGCTGGCCCGCCGCGTCCGCGCCGCGCTCGCCGCCGCACCGGGCAGCGTGACGGTGACCGTGCGGTGACCGGCACGCCCCGGCCTCGGCCGGAAAATCCGGACAAATATCTAAAAAGGCACACAACAAATGAATCCGGCTTCGGCAACTCCGGTTTTCGCGTGATTCGCGCAGGGTAATTCGGGCGCACCACGCTTCCGAGGAGGTTGTCATGGCGACGACACCCGGTACGACGTCCTCCGGGATGCGGACCCTGATCCCCGCCCGCATCGACCGGCTGCCGTGGTCGCGGTTCCACACCCGGATGGTCGTCGCGCTGGGCGTGGCCTGGATCCTCGACGGCCTGGAGATCACGGTGGCCAGCGCGGTCGCCGACACCCTCACCAGCCCCGAGACGCTGCACATGTCCTCCACCGCGGTCGGCCTGCTGGCCACCGTCTACCTGGCGGGCGAGGTGGTCGGCGCGCTGTTCTTCGGCAACCTGTCCGACCGGCTGGGGCGCCGCAACCTGTTCATGATCACCCTGGTGGTGTACCTGGTCGGCAGCGGCCTGACCGCGTTCACGCTGGGCAACGGCCCGGGCTGGGTGGCGTTCCTCTACCTCACCCGGTTCATCGCCGGCATGGGCATCGGCGGCGAGTACGCGGCCATCAACTCCGCGATCGACGAGCTGATCCCGGCCCGCTACCGGGGCCGCGTGGACATCGCGGTCAACGGCACCTACTGGGCGGGCGCCGTGCTGGGCACGCTCGGCACGTTCATCCTGCTCAACAAGACCGACCTGTCGCTGGGCTGGCGGCTGGGCTTCCTGATCGGCCCGGTGCTGGGCCTGGTGATCCTGCTGGTGCGCCGCCACCTGCCGGAGAGCCCGCGGTGGCAGATCATGCACGGCCGGGAGCGCGACGCCGAGGAGTCGATCAGCGGGATCGAGCGCGAGGTCGAGCGCTCCGGCGTCGCGCTGCCCCCGGTCGACCGGGACAAGGCCATCGAGGTCACCCCGGCCGAGCGGATCGGCTACGCCGCGCTGACCCGCGTGCTGTTCCGCGAGTACCCGTCGCGGGCGGTGCTGGGCGCGTCGCTGATGATCGCCCAGTCGTTCCTCTACAACGCGATCTTCTTCACCTACACCCTGGTGCTCGGCAAGTTCTACGGCGTCCCCTCGGGCACCACGCCGATCTACCTGATCGCGTTCGCGGTGGGCAACCTGGTCGGCCCGTTCGCCATCGGCCACCTGTTCGACACCCTGGGCCGCCGCAAGATGCTCACCGGCACCTACGTCATCTCCGGCGTCCTGCTCGCGGTGACCGCCGTGCTGTTCTACGTGGGCGCGCTCAACGCGATCACCCAGACCATCGCCTGGTGCGTCATCTTCTTCTTCGCCTCGGCGGGCGCCAGCGCGGCCTACCTGACGGTCAGCGAGATCTTCCCCCTGGAGGTGCGGGCCAAGGCGATCGCGGTGTTCTTCGCCATCGCCCAGTGCTTCGGCGCGCTGGGCCCGGTCGTCTACGGCGCCCTCATCGGCACCGGCGAGCACCCGGTCCGCCTGTTCCTGGGCTACCTGCTCGGCGCGGCCGTCATGATCGCCGGCGGGCTGGTGGCCCGCGCGCTCGCCGTGGACGCGGAGGGCAAGTCCCTGGAGGACGTCGCCCTGCCGCTGTCGGCCAGGCGCCGCGGCACCACCCGCGGCGAGGGTGCCTCCTCGCCGTTCGCCACCTGACGCCGGGTCGTCCCCGCCACCGGGCCGGTGGCGGGGACGACCCGGCGGACGCGGACCGCCTCACGAGGCGACTGCCGCGTCAGCTCCGGCGGGCGCCCGTCGACCACCGCGCGTCGCCCCCGTCCGCCCGGCAGTCGCACCAGAGGATGCTCATCGACCACCGCGCGTCGCCCGAGCCCAGCCAGCAGTCGTAGTCGAGGGCGCCGGGGATGTGCTGGGAACTCCCGGGGTTGACGATGGCGTTGCCGCGCGCCTCGCAGCTGGCCGCCGAGTAGAACCAGTCCTCGTAGTAGACCTCCCAGCCCGGAACCTGCCGGACCGTCGCCCGTGCCGCCGCCGGGGAACCGGCGGCGGTGGCCTGCGCCGCCGTCACGGCGCCGAAGCCGAGGAACGCGGCGCACACGGCCCCGCTCACGGCGAGCTTCGACAACTTCTCCATGGCGAACTCCCTCCTCGCTCGTCCCGGCACGGCTGGTGCCGGTCGCGCCGAAGGTAGGGCCGGGCACCGGGGAGCGGTCCCGGCGTCCGCGCGCGGTGCGGCCCGGCGCGGCCGGGCCTCACCCCGGCCGGCCGTCGAGCTCGTCGAGCTGCCGCCGCACGCGGTCGGCGTCGGTGTCGCGGTCCTGGTGCCGGTAGAGCCGGAGCGCTTCGCGCCACACCTCGCGGGCCCGGTCGCGCTGCCCGAGGGCGGCGTGGGGGTGGCCGAGGCGGTCGAGGGTGTCGGTGTACTCGTAGGTGATGCCCAGCTCCCGGTAGCGGTCGAGGGCCTGCCGGTAGTGCTCGACGGCCTCGGCGTGGCGCCCGGTGCGGTGGTCGATGTAGCCGAGGCTGTCCAGGGTGTTGGCCACGGCGCCGTCGTCGGCCTGGTCCCGTTGCAGGGCCAGCGCGGCCAGGCAGTGCTCGCGGGCGGTGTCGTAGTCGCCCAGCCGCGCGTGGTACCAGCCCACGGCGTTGAGCGCGTCGGCCTCCAGCACCGGCTGGCCCAGCGCGCGGTGCAGGTGCAGGGACCGGGTGATGTGCTCCAGCGCCCTGCGGTCGTCGCCCTGCCGCTCCCAGGCCAGCGCGAGCATCCGGTGGGTGTGCGCCTGGTGGGTGGGGTCCCGGTGCTCCTCGGCCAGGGCGAGCGCCCGGTGCATGTGCTCGAACGCCTCCTCGTGCCGCCCCAGCAGCGCCTGGGCGGTGCCGAGCAGCCGGTGGGCCTGGATGAGGGCGCCGGGGTCGGGCAGGTGGGCCGCGGCGGCCAGCGCGGCCCGCCACACGGTGATCCGGTCGTGCAGGTGGCCGCGGCGCTGGTGGTAGCTGTGCAGGCTGCGGGCCAGGTCCCAGGTGGTGCGGTGGCGGCCCCGGGCGGCGGCGTGGTGGTGGGCGGCCAGCAGGTTGGGGTGCTCGGCGTCGAACCAGGCCATGGCGGTGGCGGGGTCGAAGTCGGGGTGCGGGTGGACGCCGGGCGCGGGCGGGTCGAGGGCGAGCGTTCCCCGGGACGGGTAGACGGCCCGGTCGGCGGCGTCGGCGGTGTGCAGGTAGAAGTCGAGCAGCCGCCGCAGCGCCGCGTCCCGCTCGGGTTCGGGCAGGTCGTGGGCGGTGTCGGCGGCGTGGGCGCGGATCAGGTCGTGCATGCGGTGGCGGTCGTGGCCGTCGCGGGTGAGCAGCGAGGCGTGCTCCAGCGCGGCCAGCACGGCCGCGGCCTCGTCGCGGGGCAGGCCGACGAGGCTCGCCGCGGCCGGGAGGCCGATGTCCGGGCCGGGCGCGGTGCCCAGCAGGGCGTAGGCGCGGCGCTGGTCGGGGGTCAGCGCGCGCAGGGACCACGACAGCACCGCGGGCAGGCTGGCGGTGGGGTCGCTGTCCTCCAGCGCGGCCAGGCCCAGGTCGCGCAGGTCGGCGGCGACGACCGACAGCGGCAGGTGGGGGCGGGTGTGGGCGTGGCCGGCGACGATGCCCAGGGCCAGCGGGAACCCGCCGCACAGCCGGATCAGCTCGGTCACGGCCGCGGGTTCGGCGGCGGTGCGGCCGGCGCCGAGCTTGGCGGTGAGCAGGTCGCGGGCCTCGGTGTCGTCGAGCACGCCCAGGGCCAGCTCCCGGCCGGCGACGGCGGCGGCCGTGCGGCTGCGGCTGGTGACCAGCACGGTGCACGTCGAGCCGCCGGGCAGCAGCGGCGCGGCCTGGGCGGCACCGGCGGCGTTGTCGAGCACCAGCAGCATGCGCTTGCCGGCGGCCAGCTCGTGGAACAGGGCGGTCTGGGCCGAGGGGTCGGCGGGTTGGCGGCCCGGGGGCACGCCGAGCGCGTCGAGGAAGCCGCGCACGGCCACGGCGGGGTCCATCGGTTCGCTGTCGGGGCTGAAGCCGCGCAGGTCGACGAAGAGCTGGCCGTCGGGGAAGCGGTGGAGGTTGCGGTGGGCCCAGTGCAGGGCGAGCCAGGTCTTGCCGATGCCGCCGGCGCCGGTGATGGCGGAGATGACGACCGCGCCGCCCCGTTCGGCGGCGGCGGTCAGGGCGGTCAGTTCGGCGTCGCGGCCGGTGAAGTGGGGTGGTGCGGCGGGCAGCTGCCGGGGCACGGGGCCGGTCGCGACGGGCGGGGCGGTGTCGGGGTCGGGGTCCGGGTCGGTGTCCCGGAGGCGGCGGTGCAGCTCGCGCAGGGCCGGGCCGGGGTCGGTGCCCAGGTCCCGCGCCAGCCGCCGCTCGACCAGCCGGTAGTGGGCCAGGGCGTCGGCGGTGCGCCCGGCGCGGTGCAGGGCCAGCAGGTACTGCCCGGCGACCCGCTCGTCCAGGGGGTGCTCGGCGGCCCGCGCGGCCAGCTCCGCGACCAGCTCCGCGCCCTGGCCCGCGGCGAGCCTGGCGTCGACCAGGTCGTGCTCGGCGGCCAGCCGCTCCTGGCGCAGCCGGTCGCGCTCGGCCTCGACCCACGGCCCGGACAGGCCGGCCAGCGGTTCGCCGCGCCACAGCGCCAGCGCCCCGGTCAGCGCGTCGACGTCACCGGTGCGGGCGGCCAGGGCGCGGAACCGGTGCAGGTCGATCACGGACTCGTCGGCCTCCAGCAGGTAGCCGCCGGAGCGGCGGACCAGGCCCACCGCGCCGTCGTGCCCGGCCAGCGCCTGCCGCAGCCGGGAGACGTAGCTGGTCAGCACCGCCCTGGCGCGCAGCGGCGGTTCGTCCCAGACCCGCTCCACCAGGCGCTCGACCGGCACCACGCGGTTGGCGTCCAGCGCCAGCGCCGCCCACACGCACCGCTGCCTGGCCGGCCCCAGGTCCACCGGTCGACCACCCGCCAGCACGACCACCTCACCCAGCAGGCGTACCTCCACGCCGCACCTCCTCCGGGCCATCCTGACCGACGCCCGCGCCCGGCGACCCGCCGGCCCCGTTCACAGTCTTCACCGGTCAGGGCCGCCGACCAGACCAGTCCCGTGTCCGCCGACGCGCCTGATTTGCCCACAAACAGGGTGCGCGAGTGGATCACGCGCTTACGGTGGGCTGGTGCGGATCGGAGGGGGACCGCAGTTCTCAACGCGGCACCGGGCGGATGGCGCCCGGTGCGGCTCGTGCCGTTCAACCCGGTGCCGAGCCCGCTCGGCGTCGAAGCCCCGGTGAGCGCCGATCACTTTCCCCGAGCGTCGACACTCCTGGAGGAGTTGATGGCCGATGCGGTCGATTTGGTGCTGGCCCAGTGGTCGGTGGAGCGCCCGGACGTGGACACCTCGCCGATGGCGGTGCTGGCCCGGGTGATGCGCCTGGCGCGCCTGCTGGAGCGCGAGCTGCGGGAGTTCCTGGCGCACTACGACCTGGAGCCCGGAGAGTTCGACGTGCTGACCACCCTGCGGCGGGCCGGTTCCACGCACGGGATGACCGCGGGGGCGTTCCTGTCGGCGTCGCTGGTGACCGCGGGGGCGATCACCAACCGGATCGACCGGATGGTGGCCAAGGGCCTGGTGGAGCGGGTGCCCGACGCCGCGGACCGGCGGGTGGTGCGGATCAAGCTGACCGACCGGGGGCGGCAGTTGGTGGACGGCATGATGGCCGAGCACATGGCCCACTACGCGCGGCTGCTGGAGCCGTTGGACGACCGCACCAGGGCCGCGGTGGCCGACGCGCTGCGGGCGCTGCTGGAGGTCTGCGAGTGACCGTCCGGGAGCTGCTGCTGATCGGCGGTGGCGCGGGGGTGGGCAAGACGTCGGTCGGCTGGGAGGTGTCGGCGCTGTTGCGGGCGGCGGGCACGGCGCACTGCTTCGTCGAGGGCGACTTCCTCGACCAGGTGCACCCGGCGCCGCCGGGCGACCCGCACCGCACCGCGATCACCGAGCGCAACCTCGCGTCGGTGTGGGCCAACTACGCCGCGCTGGGGCAGTCGCGCCTGATCTACACCAACACCGTCAGCGTGCTCGAAGAGCCGATGATCCGGCGCGCGATGGGGGCCGGACCACCGGTGCGGGTGACGTCCGTGCTGCTCACGGCGGGTGAGGCCACCGTGCGGGAGCGCCTGGCCGGGCGGGAGGTCGGCTCGCAGTTCGAGCCGCACGTCACCCGCGGCCTGGCCGCGGCGGGCAGGCTGGCGCGGGAGGCGCCGGCGCACACCGTGCGGGTGCCGACCGACGGGCGGTCCGTGGTGCGGGTCGCAGAGCGGGTGGTGGAGCTGGCCGGCTGGTGAGGCGGGGACGGTGGGGCGGGGGGCGCGACGTGCGGCCCGGTGGTCGTGGGCTGGGTGGTCGTGCGGCCCCGGGAGACCGTCGGGCCGGGTGGCGTGGCGCATCGGCCGCGGTCCCCTCGTCACCCGATCGATCATGCACACCACTCGGCGGGGTGAACCCCGGGCCTGTCCTGCCCGGCACCGCCCCGGCGCGGCCCGATGATGCCGGGCGTGACGTCTTCTCTCAACCGCCGCGCCCTGCTGCGCGGCGCCTTCGTCGGTGCCGGGGCCGTGCTGGCCGCCGGTGCGGTGGGTCGCGCCGGCGCCGACCCCCTCGGCCTGGGCCAGCTGCTGGCCGCCGGCAGCCAGACGGTGACCCTGCGGGTCGTCGGCACGGCGACGCTGACGGTGGACGCGCCCGCCACGGCGTGCGAGCCCACCCCGCTGCTGTTCACCGGCACCAGGACCGTCCGGCTGGTGGTCGCCGGCACCGACCGCGTGTACCTGCGGTGCGTGGACTTCGCGCTCACCGCGCAGCACCCGGACCTGGGCGCGGTCGCGCTCGGGCTGCCCGGCCGGGCCCAGTCCCCCGACAGCGTGCTCACCAAGGACGCCGACGGGCGGCTGGTGGAGACCTGGTTGCAGTCCTTCGCGCTGACCGTCGGCGACGGCGCCTCGACGCTGGCCACCGCCGAGCCCGGGCAGTGGACGGCCCACCACACCCGGTACCCGCCGCCGGAGGTGACCGCGGAGCCGGACGGCACCACGTCCGGTGGCGCCGTCTACACCCTGGCCGCGCCGATCCGGCTGGGCGCCCCGGACGACCCGGGGACCTCCTACGGGGTGCTGGAGGACTTCCACCCCCGTCAGGGCCTGTCCGCTTGAGTTCGCCGCGGCGGGGTGATCGACCGGTGAGGGTCGTGGTGATCGGTGCGACGGGGACGATCGGCGCCGCGGTGGCCGCCGCGCTCAACGCCCGCGGCCACGAGGTGGTGCCCGCCTCGCGCGAGGGTGCGGTGCGGGTGGACCTGGAGCGGCCGGAAAGCGTGGACGCGCTGTTCGCGGCCGTGCCGGGGATCGACGCCGTGGTGTGCTGCGCGGCCGGTGGCGCGCTGGTGCCCGTGGACGCGGGCACGGACGAGGAGTTCACCAGGGGGTTGCGGGGCAAGCTGCTGGGTCAGGTGCTGCTGCTGCGCCGGGCGGTCCGCCACCTGCCCGACGGCGGTTCGGTGACCCTGACCTCGGGCACCTTCCCCGGGCCGACGCGCGGCAGCGCGTTCGGGGCGCTGACCAACACCGGTCTGGAGGCGTTCGTGGGCGCCGCGGCGGCCGAGCTGCCGCGCGGGCTGCGGGTCAACGTGGTCAGCCCGGGCTGGGTGCGCGAGACGCTGCTCGCGCTCGGCGAGGCGGGCGGCACGCCGGTGGCGGAGGTGGCGCGGGCCTACGTGGCGGCGGTGGAGGACGGCGGCGTGACCGGTCGGGCGCTGGTGCCGTCCGCGTGCCCGTCCGACGTGTCCGTCTGAGGTCGGTTGTCGGGGGGACGGGCGTCCCCCCGACAACCGACCGGCCCCGGGTCAGCGCGGCACGGCGTCGAGCGCCTTGAAGATCCGCTTGTCGGAGACGGTGTAGCGGGTGCCGATGGTCTGGGCGAAGTAGCTCAGCCGCAGCTCCTCGATCATCCAGCGGACCTCGTCGAGCTCGGGGTGCGGCTCGTCGGCGGGCAGGGCGGCGCGCAGCTCCCGGTACTCGGCGTGGACCTCGTGGACCCGGTCCATCCACTCCCGGTCGCGGTCGAGGTTGTGCGGCAGCTTCTCCAGCCTGCGGGTGATGCCCTGCAGGTAGCGGTGCACGTCGGGCAGCCGCTCGGCGCCGGCCTCGGTGACGAACCCGGCGTGCACCAGGCCGGTGAGCTGGGCGCGCACGTCGGCCAGGGACTCCTCGAACACCGCGCCGCGCACGGTGCCGATGCGCAGCTCCGCCTCCTGGGCGGCCTCCAGCACGCGCCGGACCTGGTGGACCACGTCGAAGGTGGCCTCGCCCAGGCCGCGGCGGACGTGCTCGGTGAGCCGGGCGAAGCCCTGCTCGGTCCAGGCGGGGCCGCCGGCGTCGCGGACGAGCTTGTCCGCCGCGGCGCTGATGCAGTCGGCCAGCAGGGGGGCGACGCCGCCGTGCGGGTTGCGGGTCAGGGCCAGCTTCTCGGCGTTGGTCAGGCCGCGCTGCAGGGCCTTGACCGGGGAGGGGACGTTGAGCAGCAGCAGCCGGCGGGTGCCGCGCCACATGGCGTGCCGCTGGCGTCCGGGGGTGTCGAGGATCTCCACGGCGACCGAGTCGCCCTTGTCGACCAGCGCCGGGTAGGCGGTGACGACGATGCCGGAGCGGCGGCGCTGCACGGTCCGGGGCAGGTCGCCGATGTCCCAGCGGGTCAGGCCGGTGCGGGCGAGGTTGCTCGCGGCGGCGGCCAGGGACTCGCGCAGCTGGCCGCGCAGCCGGTCCTTGAGCGCGGCGAGGTCCTTGCCGCGGGCCAGTTCGCGGCCGTCCTCGTCGACCACGCGGAAGGTGAGCTTGAGGTGTTCGGGCACCTGGTCGAGCTGCCAGTCGCCGCGGTCGACCACGACGCCGGTGAGCCGGCGCAGCTCGCGCTCCAGGGCGGGCAGCAGCGGTTCGTCCGGGTCGATGCCGGTCAGGGCCGCGGCGGCGACGTCGGGCACGGGCACGAAGTTGCGCCGGATCGGCTTGGGCAGCGACCGGATCAGCGAGACCACCAGCTCGGTGCGCATGCCCGGCACCTGCCAGGACAGCGAGTCGGCGGGCAGGGTGGTCAGCGCGGGCAGCGGCAGGGCGACGGTGACGCCGTCGACCGCGGCGCCGGGTTCGAACCGGTAGGTCAGCGGCAGGCTGAGCCCGCCGCGGCGCAGCTCGTCGGGGTAGGACTCGGGGGTGACGCCGGTGCGGTCGTTGACCAGCATCGCCTTGTCGAAGGTGAGCAGGTCGGGCTGCTCGCGGCGGGCCTTCTTCCACCAGGCGTCGAAGTGCCGGGCGGAGACCACGTCGGCGGGCACGCGCCGGTCGTAGAAGTCGAAGACGGTGTCCTCGTCGACGACGATGTCGCGGCGGCGGGCCCGGTTCTCCAGCTCCTCCACCTCGGCCAGCAGCTCGCGGTTGCGGCGGTGGAACTCGTGGTGGGTGGTCCACTCGCCCTGCACCAGGGCGTGGCGGATGAACAGCTCCCGCGACAGCCCCGGGTCGATGCGCCCGTAGTCGACCTTGCGGGAGGTCACGATCGGCACGCCGTAGAGGGTGACGCGCTCCAGGGCCACCGCGGCGCCGCGCCGGGCCTCCCAGTGCGGTTCGCTGTAGGTGCGCTTGACCAGGTGCCCGGCCAGCCGCTCGGCCCACTCCGGTTCGACGCGGGCGACGATGCGGCCCCACAGCCGGGAGGTCTCCACCAGCTCGGCGGCCATGACCCACTGGGGTGGTTTGCGGAACAGCGCGGAGCCGGGGAAGATCGCGAACTTCGCGCCGCGCGCCCCCAGGTACTCGGTGGCCGCGCGCTTGCCGGGCTCGCGCTTGGGCACGTCCTTGAGCCCGAGGTGGGACAGCAGGCCCGACAGCAGCGAGATGTGGATGTTGCGCGGGTCGCCGGGCTGGTCGTTGACGTGCACGCCGAGGGTCTTGGCGACCTGCCGCAGCTGCTGGTAGACGTCCTGCCACTCGCGCACGCGCAGGTAGTTGAGGAACTCGGCGCGGCACAGCTTGCGGAACTGGTTGCTCGACAGCTCCTTCTGCTTCTCGCGCAGGTACTGCCACAGGTTGAGGAAGGCCAGGAAGTCCGAGTCCGGGTCCTGGAAGCGGGCGTGCTGCTCGTCGGCGGCCTGCTGCTTGTCCGAGGGGCGCTCGCGCGGGTCCTGGATGGACAGGGCGGCGGCGATGACCATGACCTCGCGGACGCAGCCGTTGCGGTCGGCCTCGACGACCATGCGGGCCAGGCGGGGGTCGACGGGCAGCTGGGCGAGCTTGCGGCCCAGCGGGGTCAGCCTCTGCTCGGCGGGCAGGATCGCGCCCAGCTCCTGGAGCAGCTGCACGCCGTCGGTGATGTTGCGCGACTCGGGCGGGTCGATGAAGGGGAACGCGGCGATGTCGCCCAGGCCGATCGAGGTCATCTGGAGGATGACCGAGGCCAGGTTGGTGCGCAGGATCTCCGGGTCGGTGAACTCCGGGCGGGCGTCGAAGTCGTCCTCGCTGTAGAGGCGGATGCAGATGCCCTCGGACACGCGGCCGCAGCGGCCCTTGCGCTGGTTGGCGCTGGCCTGCGAGATCGGCTCGATGGGCAGCCGCTGCACCTTGAGCCGGTGGCTGTAGCGGGAGATGCGGGCCGTGCCGGGGTCGACCACGTACTTGATGCCGGGCACGGTCAGCGAGGTCTCGGCGACGTTGGTGGCCAGCACCACCCGGCGGCCGGTGTGGGGCTGGAACACCCGGTGCTGCTCGCCGAAGGACAGCCGCGCGTAGAGCGGCAGGATCTCGGTGTTGCGCAGGTCCAGCGCTGCCAGGGCGTCGGCGGTGTCGCGGATCTCGCGCTCGCCGGACAGGAACACCAGCACGTCGCCGGGGCCCTCGGCTTGCAGCTCGCGCACCGCGTCGCAGATGGCCTGGGTCTGGTCGCGGTCGGGGTCGGCGTCCGGGTCGTCGGGGTCCACGACCGGGCGGTAGCGCACCTCGACCGGGTAGGTGCGGCCGGAGACCTCGATGACCGGGGCGTCGCCGAAGTGCCGCGAGAACCGCTCCGGGTCGATGGTGGCGGAGGTGATGACCACCTTGAGGTCGGGGCGGCGCGGCAGCAGCTGCTTGAGGTAGCCCAGCAGGAAGTCGACGTTGAGGCTGCGCTCGTGGGCCTCGTCGATGATGATCGTGTCGTAGCGGCTGAGCATCCGGTCGGACTGGATCTCGGCCAGCAGGATGCCGTCGGTCATCAGCTTGACCAGCGTGTCGTCGCCGGACTGGTCGGTGAACCGGACCTTGTAGCCGACCGCGCTGCCCAACGGCGTGTTCAGCTCCTGGGCCACGCGCTCGGCGACCGTGCGCGCCGCCAGCCGCCGCGGCTGGGTGTGCCCGATCTGGCCGAGCACGCCGCGCCCCAGCTCCAGGCAGATCTTGGGCAGCTGGGTGGTCTTGCCCGAGCCGGTCTCGCCGGCCACGATGACGACCTGGTGGTCGCGGATCAGGGCGGCGATGTCGTCCTTGCGCGCGCTGACCGGCAGCTCACCCGGGTAGGTGATCTTCGGCACGGCCTCGCGGCGCAGCGCGACCCGCAGCTCGGCGGCCTCGATGTCGGCTTCGATCTCCGCGTGGACGGCCGCGCGCGCGTCGTCGTCGCGGACCTTGCGGGCGCCGTCGAGGCGGCGCCCCAGCCGCCGCTGGTCCCGCGTCATCAGGTCGGACAGGCGTTTGCGCAGGTCAGCGTGCGAGGTGGTACTCATTTGGGGTCAAGGATATCGGGGCGGCGAAACCGGTGCCGCCGATTATCCGGCGGATCACCCCCGGGGCAGGGCGCACGGGTGGTTCCGGGGCCCGCCGGGCGGGGTTTTCGGCGGAACCGCGGTCACGGGCGCGGCAGGCAGGCGGCGACCTCGGCGATGGCGTCGAGCGAGTCGTGGTCGAACCGGCCACCCGGGGCGTTCTCGGCCTCGGCGACCGTGACGCGCCCCGTCGCCGGTCGGGCCGACCCGACCTCCGCGCCCGCCCCCGCAGGCACCTCGCCCTTTTGCGAAGACCGGGCCCGGTTCACGCGTAAGGGTCGCGCCCCTCCCGAATCCCGCCCACCAGCTCCCCCAACCGCGCCAGCAGCAGCCGCTGCAAACCCGGGCCGAAGCTGACGCGGGCCACCCCCAACGCCGCCACCTCCCCCAAGCCGGGCTCGCCGGGACCGTGCCACAGGTTGACCGGGCGCCGGTCGACCGCCGCGACGAAGGCGGCGACGTGCTCGGCCGGCAGGCCGATCGGGTAGACGCAGTCCGCGCCCGCCTCCAGGTAGGCGCGAGCACGCCGCACACCCTCGTCCAACGAGCGGTCGCCGTGGATGAACACGTCCACCCGCGCGTTGATCACCAGCTCCGGGTCGGCGGCGCGCACCGCGGCCAGGAAGTCGACCTGCTCCCCCACCTCGACCAACCGCTCGCCGACCGGGTCGGAGTCCTCCAGGTTGCACCCCGCGGCACCGGCCTCGGCCAGCCGCTCGGCGATCACCGCCGGCGGCAGGCCGTAGCCGCGTTCGACGTCGGCGGTCACCGGCACGTCCACCGCGCCACTCACGCGGCGGACGGCCGCGAACGCCTCGTCGGCCGGCATGTCGTGGCCGTCCCGGTAGCCCAGGGCCGCCGAGACGGCGGCGCTGGCGGTGGCGATCGCCGGGTAGCCGGCCTCGGCGAGGACCCGCGCGGACGCCGCGTCCCACACGTTGGGCAGCACGACGGGGTCACCGGGGACGTGGAGGGCGCGCAGCGCCCGGGCCTTGGCCGCGAGGGTGGTGGTCACCCCGGCATTGTCGATCACCGGCGGCGGTGCGCGCGGGGAATCGAGCCGACAAATGCCGGGGTGACCCGCCTCACCGGCTCAGACCGGCTCACCCGGCCGGTGGATGCCGAACGACCACTCGTACCCCTCCGGGTCCAGCACCCGGAACCGGTAGTTGCCCCACTCCGTCCCCGCCGGCTCCCACACCGTCACCGCACCCGCCGCGACCGCACGCGCGTACAACGCGTCCACCGCCGCCTCGTCGGCCAACGTCAGGTAGACCCCGAAACCGCCGGTGTCCCCGCGCCGCGGCGGCCGCTGGTAGCCGTCGCGGTCGCTGAACACGATGACCACCGCGTCGTCCAGCCGCAGCTCGGCGTGCATGACACCGCCGTGCTCGTCGGGGAAGTTCATCGTGGTCTCGAAGCCGAACGCCTCCTTGAGCCACCTCAGGGCGGCCGGGGCGTCGCGGTAACCGAAGTAGGCGTGCAATTGCGTCATAACGGCCACCCTGGCGGCAATCGCGGACGACGACGGCCCTGGTTCGGCAACAAGCCGCCGTTCGGCGGATGGCGCACCCGCGCCCGTCCCGATCTGCTGGACCCTCGATGAGTCGGGGGAGGCCCATCGAGGGGGAGTTGGATTGTTCCGACCCGTGCCGGTGCCCGTGCTGCCACCCAGCACCGCACTGGCCGCCCTGGCGACCGCGGGCGAGCACCACGCCTGGCTCGCGGGCACCACCGGCGTGTTCACCAGCCGACCGTCGGCACCACTGGTGCTGAGCTGGACCGGCCACACCTGGCGCGAGGAACCGCTGCCCGCGCTGCCCACCCCGGCCAGCCTCTCCGGCGTGGCCGCCACCGCACCCGACGACGTGTGGGCCGTCGGCAACACCGGCGGCCGCCCCCTGGTGCTGCACTACGACGGCACCACCTGGCACAGCCTCGACACCCCACCCATGACCTGGGCCAAGGCCGTGGCCGCGATCGGCGCCCACGACGTCCACGTGGTCGGCACCGGCCGCGACGGGCTGCACTGGGACGGCCGCACCTGGCACGTGCGCCCCGTGCTCTCCTCGGCCCGCGAGGGCCTGCAGACCCTCACCCGCACCGGCCCGCGCGAACTCTGGGCGGGCGGCGGCGGCCTGGCCGGGGTCGGCCCCGCCAGCTACGAGTACCCCGTGCTGGTGCGCTGGGACGGCGACGCCTGGCACGACCTGCCCGGCCCCCGGCTCGAACGCGGCCACGTCGCCTGCCTGGCCGCCGCCGCACCCGACGACGTGTGGCTGGCCCACGTGCGCGACGCCGACGGCCTGCGCGTGCACCGCTGGGACGGCACCGGCTGGAGCGAGGTGCCCTCACCCCGCGACGAGGACCGCCTGAGCGTCCACGGCGTCGCCGCGGGCTGGACCTGGGGCGTGCGCGCCGACCGCGGCAGCTTCGAGACCCGCCCCGCCTTCCACCACTGGACCGGCACCGACTGGGAACCCGTGCCGCTGCCCGACGACCTCGCCCGCACCTCCGCCTCCCACGTCGGCCTGGCCACCACCGGCACCACCACCTGGGCCTACCTGAAAACCGCGGCGGGCGTCCACGTCCTGCGCCACACCGCGCCGTAACCTCCGGCGTCGTGACCTTCACCCTCACCGTGCTGGGCACCGCGACCCCGTACCCGCGCCCCGACGACCCCTGCTCCGGCTACCTGCTGCGCACCGACCACACCGCCGTGTGGGTCGACGCCGGCCCCGGCACCCTCGCCGAGCTGCAACGGCACCTGCGCCCCGACCGACTGGACGCCATCTGGATCTCCCACACCCACGCCGACCACACCGCCGACCTGCTCGCCTGCTACTACGCCCTGCTCTTCGCCGACCTGCCCCCACGCGCACCCATCCCCCTCTACGGCCCACCCGGCCTGGCCGACCGCCTGGAGACCTTCCTCGCCGGAGCCGCCCCCAACCCCGCGTCCGCCGCCTTCCAGGTCCGCGAACTGCACGACGGCCACCACGCCGAGGTCGGCGACCTCACCCTCACCAGCCACGCCGTCGAACACGGCCTGCCCGCCTTCGGCCTGCGCGCCCACCACGACGGCGCCGCGTTCGCCTACTCCGGCGACACCGGTCCCTGCCCCGCCCTGCACGCCCTCGCCGACGGCGCCGACCTGTTCCTGTGCGAGGCCGACGGCACCGGACCCCACCACTGCTGCCCCGAGGACGCCGCCGCGGCCGCCAAGGGCGCCGACCGCCTCCTGCTCACCCACGTCGGCCACACCCTCACCCGCGACCAGGCCGCCGAACGCGCCACCGCACCCGTCGCCCGCACCGGCGACACGGTGGTGATCCGATGAGCCGGGCTGCCACGGTGCACCGACGCCGACCACAACCTCGACGTCCCCGGCGACGTCCACCGCTCCCCGGCCGCCCTGACCACCGTCATCACCCGCGTCGAGCACTTCCCCCCGCGACCGGCGCTGAAGCACCGCGCCCTGCGAACCTCCCCCGACCGGGCGACACTGGACCGGTGGAGCTGATCGCGACCGTCCTGGACGCACCCGACGCCCGAGCCCTCGCCCGCTTCTACCGCGACCTGCTCGGCTGGACCCCCGGCGACGACGAACCCGACTGGGTCACCCTCCACCCACCCGGCGGCGGCACCGGCCTGTCCTTCCAGACCGAGCCCGACTACCGGCGCCCCACCTGGCCCGCCACCGACGGCCACCAGCGGATGATGGCCCACCTCGACATCCGGGTCGACGACCTCGCCGACGCCACCGCCCGCGCCGTCGCCCTCGGCGCCACCGTCGCCGACCACCAGCCGCAGGACCACGTCCGCGTCTGCCTCGACCCCGCGGGCCACCCGTTCTGCCTGTTCGTCCCCGAACAGGTCACACCCCGACCGCCCGCGTGATCGACTCCAGCACCCCCGGGAACCGGCGCTCCATCTCCTCGCGCCGCAGCTCGTGGGTGCGGTAGCTGCCCTGCGGGATCACCCGCAGCACCCCCGCCTCGCGCAGCACCTTCAGGTGGTGCGACAGCGTCGACATGCTCACCGGCACGTCGAAGTCACCGCACGCGATGCCGCCCGAGCGGGCGAGTTCGGCGACGATCCTCAGCCGGACCGGGTCGGCCAGTGCGCTGAGCACGGTCGGCAGCGGGACTTTCTCCACGTCCGGGTGTTGTAGGGCGCGCACGGTTTCGCATCGTAGCTCCATCAGTCAAGGGTTTTCTTTAGTCAACACTGAAGTGATTACACTCGAAAGAGTGAATAGTCACCCGATGGAGTCGCGAAGCGTCACGGAGTGAGAGGGCCAAGCCAAAACGCCCCGGAGTGTGACCGAAAGCGCACGGTGCGTCGTTAACTGTAAACACGACCGGTTCTTCCGGCGTAGGCCACCAAGCCCAGCCCGCTGAACCGTCCGCGCGCTTGCCACGGTGTGTTTCCGCAGTGTTTCCACGCGGTTTGAGCTGCGGTTTTACCGCATTCCAGAGGTTTGCGGAGCACGCTGACCTGCGACGCCGCTCCCCCGCCGACCCCGAAGTCGCGGAAAACTGGGCGTTTACCCCGGCATTAACGCCAATACGATCGACATCACGAGGCCGCCCCGCCGCCCGGCCCAGCTCACCGTGGCCCCCGGACTACCCTGCACTGTCCGGGGGCCACACGGCTCCTCCCGACGATCAGGGCCCGGTGCTGCCGCCGACCACCGCGTCGGAGGACGGCGCCTCCCCCGCCTTCTCCGGCGGTGGCACGACCCCGGACAGGTCGCCGCCGTTGTCGTTGACGCGCAGCACGAACGGCCGGGTCTCGGTGTACTGGACCACCGACACCGACGCGGGGTCGACCACGATGCGCTGGAACCCGTCCAGGTGCACGCCCAGGGCGTCGGCGATCACGGCCTTGATCACGTCGCCGTGGCTGCACGCCAGCCACACCGCGCGCGGCCCGTGCTCGGCGGTCACGCGGGCGTCGTGCGCCCGGATCGCGGCCACGGCGCGGGCCTGCACGCCGGCCAGGCCCTCACCGCCGGGGAACACCGCGGCGGACGGGTGCTGCTGCACCACCGCCCACAGGGGCTCGGCGTACAGGTCCTTGATCGCCCGGCCGGTCCACTCGCCGTAGTCGACCTCGGCCAGCTGCGGGTCGACCACGGGTTCCAGGCCGCGGGCGGCGAGCAGCGGCGCGAGGGTCTGCCGGCAGCGCTCCAGCGGCGAGGTCACCACGGCCGCCACCGGAACGCCCGCCAGCCGCTCGACGAGCCCGGCGGCCTGGTGCTCGCCCTGCTCGGACAGCCGCACGCCCTCCTGGCGCCCGGCGAGCACGCCCGACCCGTTGGCGGTGGACCGGGCGTGTCGCAACAAGATCACGGTAGCCACGAGGCCACCTTATGTCGGGTTGATGAGTCCCATCGACAGCAGCCCCATCAGGACGATGCCCAGCAGCAGCCGGTACCACACGAACGCCGAGTAGCTGTGCTTGGAGACGTAGCGCAGCAACCACGCGATCGTGGCGTAGCCGACGGCGAAGGCGATGACCGTGGCGACGACCATCTGCGGGACGCTGGCGGCGTTGGGCTCGGAGCGGTCGAGCACGTCGGGGATGCTGAACAGGCCCGCGCCGAACACCGCGGGCAGGGCCAGCAGGAACGAGTAGCGGGCGGCGGCGGCGCGGTCGAGGCCGAGGAACAGGCCCGCGGTCAGGGTGCCGCCGGAGCGGGACACGCCCGGGATCAGCGCCAGCGCCTGGGCCAGGCCCATGCCGACGGCGTCCTTGAGCTGGAGCCGGTCGCGGGCGTGCTGGGCGAACTGGTCGGCCAGGCCCAGCAGCAGGCCGAACACCACCAGCACGGTCGCGGTGATCCACAGGTTGCGGAACGAGGAGCGGATCTCGTCCTTGAACAGGTAGCCCAGCACGCTGATCGGGATCGACCCGATGATGACGTACCAGGCCATCCGGTAGTCCTCGGTGGCGCGGGCCGCCCTGCTGAACAGCCCGCGGAACCAGGCCGCGACGAAGTTGCCGATGTCGCGGGCGAAGTAGATCAGCACGGCGATCTCGGTGCCCAGCTGGATGACCGCGGTGAACGACGCGCCGGCGTCGTTGCCGAAGAACAGCGTGGAGACGATCCTGACGTGCGCCGACGAGGAAATGGGCAGGAATTCCGTGAGACCTTGGACGAGTCCTAGGACAATGGCCTGCAACCAGCTCAACTACCCACTCCTGCCAGATCCAGAGCTTCGGTCGCCGTGCGCAGCGCGGCGATCCCCTGCTCAAGATCTTGCAGCATGGGTGAAACCGTCAGAGTGGTGACCCCCGCCTCGGCGTAGGCCCGCATGCGGTCTGCTATGCGCTCCTTCGGGCCCAGCAGCGAGGTGGCGTCGAGGAAGTCCACCGGCAGCGCGGCCATGGCGCCCTCGTAGTCGCGGGCCAGGTACTTCTCCTGCACCTCGGCGGCCTCGGCGGCGAAGCCCATGCGCACGGCCAGGTCGTTGTAGAAGTTCTTCCGGCGGCTGCCCATGCCGCCGACGTAGAGCGCGGCGTAGGGGCGGACGTGGTCGGCGCAGGCGCGCCAGTCCTCGCCGACGAACAGCGGCGCGGTGGGCACCACGTCGAACCCGTCGAGGGTCCTGCCGGCCTTCTCGCGGCCGGCGCGCAGGGCGGCCACGGAGTCGGCGGAGTGCTCCGGGGAGAAGAACACCGCCAGCCAGCCGTCGGCGACCTCGCCGGCCAGTTCCACGTTCTTCGGCCCCACCGCGGCCAGGTAGACGGGGATCCGCTCGCGCACCGGGTGCACGGTCAGGGTCAGCGCCTTGCCGGGGCCGTCGGGCAGCGGCAGCCGGTAGTGCTCGCCGTCGTAGCGCAGGCGCTCGCGGCGCAGGGCGGCGCGCACGATGTCGACGTACTCGCGGGTGCGGGCCAGCGGCTTGTCGAAGCGCACGCCGTGCCAGCCCTCGGAGACCTGCGGGCCGGACACGCCCAGGCCCATCCGGAAGCGGCCGCCGGAGAGGGTGTCGAGGGTCGCGGCGGTCATCGCGGCCATGGCCGGGGTCCGCGCGGGGATCTGCATGACCGCGCTGCCCACGTCCACGCGCTCGGTCTGCGCGGCCACCCACGACAGCACGGTGGGCGCGTCGGAGCCGTACGCCTCCGCGGCCCACACCACCGAGAAGCCCAGCCGGTCGGCTTCCCTGGCCAGTTCGAGGTTCGCGGCGTCGTTGCCCGCGCCCCAGTACCCGAGGTTCAGTCCCAGTCGCACAGCCGGGACCGTACCGGTCGGTAACCTGCTCCGCCAGGGCGGGTGCACCCGGAATACCCCTTGACAGGCCGCGTGCCGCGCCCCGCCCCCAAGTCGATCACCCTTTAGGCTCCCCCGCGTGGAACAGCGATACCTCGGCCGCAGCGGTCTGCGGGTCTCCCGGATCGCCCTGGGCACGATGACCTGGGGCCGGGACACCGACGCGGACGAGGCGGCGACCCAGCTGCTGGCGTTCACCGAGGCGGGCGGCACGCTGGTGGACACCGCGGACGTGTACGTGGAGGGCGAGAGCGAGCGCATCCTGGGCGGCCTGCTGGGCGAGGTCGTGCCGCGGGACGAGCTGGTGATCGCGACCAAGGCGGTGGCGCGGCGCAACGACGGCCCGTTCGGCGGCGGCGCCTCCCGGGGCGCGCTGCTGCACGCCTTGGACGGCTCGCTGCGGCGGCTCGGCGTGGAGCACGTCGACCTGTGGCAGCTGCACGCCTGGGACGCCGGCGTGCCGCTGGAGGAGACGCTGTCGGCGCTCGACGCGGCGGTGTCCTCGGGCAGGGTGCGCTACGCGGGGGTGTCGAACTACTCGGGTTGGCAGCTGGGCACGGCCGCGGCGCTGCCCGGGCACACGCCGCTGGTGTCCACGCAGGTGGAGTACTCGCTGCTGGAGCGCGGCGTGGAGCGGGAGGTGGTGCCCGCCGCGCAGCACCACGGGATCGGGCTGCTGCCGTGGGCGCCGCTGGGGCGGGGCGTGCTGACGGGCAAGTACCGCAACGGCACGCCCGCGGACTCGCGGGGCGCGTCGGCGCACTTCGCCGGCTACGTGGAGCAGCACCGCACGGAGCGGGCGGCGCGGATCGTGCAGGCGGTGGCGACCGCGGCGGACGGGCTGGGCACCAACGCGCTGTGCGTGGCGCTGGCGTGGGTGCGGGACCGGCCCGGCGTGGTGGCGCCGGTGGTGGGCGCGCGCGACACCGGCCAGCTGCTGGGGTCGCTGGCGGCCGAGGACCTGACGCTGCCGCCGGCGATCCGGTCGGCGCTGGACGACGTGAGCGCGATCGACTTCGGCTACCCGGAGCGCCCGCTCGGGTGAGGTGTGGGGCCCGGTGCCGGGCCCCACACCCGGGTCCGGGTGGTCACCGGGTCGGTCGGAGACCGCCGAAGTCCACCCGCGCCGCCGTCACCCCCACCGGCCCGGCCGGTAGTCGCCCGCGGGCTGCCGGGTGACGACGTTGAGCCGGTTCCAGGCGTTGATGACCGCGACGAGGGCGACCAGGGCGGCGAGCTGGTCCTCGTCGTGGTGCTTCGCCGCGGCGGCCCAGACCTCGTCGGTGACCGCGCCGGGCGCGTCGGCCAGGCGGGTGCCCTGCTCGGTCAGCTCCAGGGCGGCCCGCTCGGCCTCGGTGAACACGCCCGCCTCGCGCCAGGCCGCGACCAGGTTGAGGCGTTCGGGGGTCTCCCCGGCGTGGGCGGCGTCCTTGGTGTGCATGTCCAGGCAGTAGCCGCAGCCGTTGAGCTGGCTGGCCCGGATCTCCACCAGGTGCCGGGTGGTGGCGGGCAGCGCGGCCGCCACGGCGTTGCCCGCCGCGACGAGGTGCTTGACGACCTTGCCGCCGACGGGGTTGGCGGCGTAGTCGAAACGTGCGTTCATGTGCTCGGTCCTCACTCGTCGTTCGCTGTTCCCGCCACTACCGACGAGGCAGCCCGGCGAAGTGTGAGCTGCCCTCAAGTGATCCGGCTCACGCCCAGGCGCGGAGCTTGTCGGGGTTGCGCATCACCCAGATGTGCCTGATCCGGTCGTCCACGACGTGGAAGGCGAACACCGTCACGGTGACGCCGTCCTCCCGGGCCACCAGGCCGGGCAGGCCGTTGACGGTGCGCTCCAGCAGCGTGACGCCGGTGGCGGCCCTGGCGATCCCGACGTACCGGCGGGCGATCTCCCGGGCGCCCCGGACGGGGTGGGGCAGGGCCGCGGCCCGGCCGCCGCTGTCGGCGACGGCGGTGGCGTCGGGGTCGAGCACGGCCAGCAGCGCGTCGACGTCGCGGGCCTCCCAGGCCCGCTTGAAGCCGCGGACGAGGTCGGCCTGCCGGGCGGGCGGTGCGGCGGGCGCGTCGGCGGCCCGGACGCGGCGGCGGGCGGAGGAGGCCAGTTGGCGGCAGGCCGCCGGGGTGCGCCCGACGATGCGGGCGATGTCGGCGAAGGGGTAGCGGAAGACGTCGTGCAGGACGAACGCGACGCGCTCGGCCGGGGTCATCGCGTCGAGCACGACGAGCAGGGCCATGGTGACCGACTCGTCGAGGGTGACCCGCTCGGCCGGGTCGGCCGGCGACTCCCCCGGTCCGGGCAGCGGCTCGGGGATCCACTCGCCGACGTAGCGCTCGCGGCGGGCGCGGGCCGAGCCGAGCAGGTCCAGGCAGACGCGGCCGGCGACGGTGGTCAGCCAGGCGCCGGGGGACTCGACGGCGTCGCGTTGCGCCGGGGACATCGCGTACCAGCGGGCGTAGGTCTCCTGGACGGCGTCCTCGGCCTCGGTCAGGGAGCCCAGGAGCCGGTAGGCGAGGTTGATCAGCCGGCGGCGCTCGCGCAGGACCTCGGGGTCGGGTGGAGTGGTCATCGGTTCCCTCGTTCGTGTGCGCATCTCACCGGTTCGACGGCACGGGGCACCGGATTGTGAGGTCGGGCCGGTCGAGCCCGGTGGAGCGGCGCGCTCGGCCCGCGGTCCGCCGACCGCGTGCGGACGCCGGGCGGTCCGGTCGGCCGGGCCCGGCCGGCCGGAGTTCGCCGAGTCGGGTGCCCGCGCGAGCCGGATCGGTGAGGATGTTCCCGTGTCGCCTCGCGCGCGTGCCGTCGATCCCGACCGCCTCGCCCGGTGGTGCCGCGAGCACCTGGGCAGCCCGCCGGCGGAGGAGCTGTTCCGGTCCGGGCACCTGTCCGCGGTCGTCGGGTTGCGGCTGGCCGACGGCCGCGAGGTCGTGGTCAAGGCCCGTCCGGACTCGCCGCGGCTGGCGGGCTGCGTCGAGGTGCAGCGCCGGCTGTTCCGCGCCGGCTATCCCTGCCCCCGGCCGCTCACCGGCGTCACGCCGTTCGACGGCGACGTCGCCACCGCGGAGACCTTCGTGCCCGGCGGCGACGCCCTCCCGGGCGCGGACCACGCGGCCGTGGCCTTCGCCGAGGCGTTCGCGCGGCTGATCCGGCTGGCCCCCCGGCCGGCCGAGGTGCCCGCGCTCGACCCGGCACCGTCGTGGGCGGACTGGGACCACGCCGGGGAAGGGCTGTGGCCGCGGTCGGAGGAGGACCCCGGTGTCGACCTCGACGGGGCGGCCGGCGCGGAGTGGGTCGACGAGGCCGGGCGGCGTGCCCGCGACCTGCTGCGCGCCGGCGGGTCCGACGCCGTGATCGGTCACTGCGACTGGCTGGCCGGCAACCTGCGCTGGAACGGCGACGCGCTGCTGGTGGTGCACGACTGGGACAGCGTGGTCGCGGACGGCGAAGCCGTCCTGGTCGGCTTCGCCGCCGCGCTGCACTCGACCGCCGGCGCGGACGCGCTCGCCACCGTCGGGGAGACCGAGCGGTTCCTCGACGCGTACCGCCGGGCGCGTGGCCGGGGGTTCGGCGCCGGCGAACTGCGGCGGGCGTGGGCGGCGGGCGTGTGGACCAGGGCCTACGACGCCAAGTACCAGCACGCGGTCGGCCGGCCCGTCACCTCGCTGTCGGAGGACGAGGCCCGCGAGCGCCTCCGTCGGGCCGGCGCCGGCTGACCGCCTTCGAAGGGCGCCCCGCGACCCGGGGTCTCAGGGCCTGGCCAGGGCCTGGTCGACCAGGCGGAGCCAGTGGCGCACGCCGGTGAGCTGGTCCTCCAGCCAGGTGGCCACGTCGGCGGCCAGGTCGAGGGCGCGGGGTGTGCGCACGCGGCCGGCCAGGTGCTCGACCAGGCTCTGGATGCGCCGCACGGGCGGCGGGTGCAGGTCGGCGAAGGGCACGGTCAGGCCCAGCTCGGCGGCGAGCCGGTCGGTGACCTCGTGCAGGAACAGCACCAGCAGCAGCGCGCCGACCAGGCAGGGTTCGTGCACGTCCAGCTC
This sequence comes from Saccharothrix syringae, assembly GCF_009498035.1. Taxonomy (NCBI): domain Bacteria; kingdom Bacillati; phylum Actinomycetota; class Actinomycetes; order Pseudonocardiales; family Pseudonocardiaceae; genus Saccharothrix; species Saccharothrix syringae. The sequence continues at coordinate 5,426,249 of NZ_CP034550.1, read as the reverse complement.
GCGGGGGCCGAGTTCGTCGAGGGTGTGCAGCAGCATGGCGGCGGCCAGCCGGTCGGCCTCGTGCTCGCGGGGCCAGCCGACGACCTGGGCCTCCAGGGGGCCCACGGGGGTGCCGGGGTCGGTGCGGGTGCCGGCGGGCGGCAGGTGCCCGGCCAGCACGTGGGCGACCTCGTGGGCGAGCACGAACTGGGTGGCGCGGCGGACCATGAGCCCGACCAGGGCCAGGCGCTGCCCGGACAGCTCGGGCAGGCGGCGCACGGACGCGGCGCCGTTGCCGTAGAGGTAGGCGTTGACGGCCTCGGCCAGGGCGTAGGTGGCCTGCTCGTCGGTGAGCAGGGGTGGCGTGCCGTAGTTGGGCAGCGCCCCGGTCATGATCTTCAGGACGCCGTCGAGCAGGTCCAGCACGGCGGTGTTGACCAGGACCAGCACGCCCAGGCCCGGTAGCGGGACGCTGAGGCCGTCGAGGGTGCCGGTGGGGAACACGCCGGCCAGCACGGGGGTGTCGGGCGGGTGGCCGGCGGCGTGCGCGAGGTGCAGCACCTCCGGTTGCAGGGCGTCGAGGGTGCGCTGCTGGTCGTGCAGGTGGGCGGGCCGGTAGGGGCCGGGGCGCACGCGGGCGTCGACCAGGCGGGCGAGCCTGGCGGGCGGCGGTTCGGCGGCGACCTGCGTCCAGGTGTGGTAGCGCTCGGGCGCGGGGTCGCGGTGCGCGGGCGGCTCCAGGCGGTCGACCACGCGCCGGTCGCGCAGCAGCCTCAGGTGCCGGGCCCGCAGTTCCTCGACGGTCATGGGGACGCCTCCGGGGGTCACCTGGGATAGTCGTCCGCCCGGCCCCGGGGGTACGGGCGGCGGCCGACTATCACCTCAGCGGACCAACGACAACACCCTCCCCCCGCGTGAGGATGGTGGTTCGGTGATTGGATGCTGGGGAGGCATGGGCGAACGGGTTACAGCTTGGAGGTCCGACGTTGCGCCGACTGGCCGCGGTGGTGCTCACCGGAGCGGTGGTGGTGTCCGGGTGCGCGACGGAGGAGAACCCGGGCGACCCGTTGCAGGTGGCGGCCACGCTGGAGCCGGCGCGACCGGCCGCGTCCCCCGAGCAGTCCGCGGACCTGCCGGGCACGGTGGTGCCGGTGGGCGGTGGCTCGTCGGTGGTGGTCGCGGGCGGGCGGGTGGCGGTGGCGGTGACCGACCCGCCGTCGGTGGTGGGCTTCGACCTGGGCGCGCTGTCCGCGCCGCCGGTGTCGGTGCCGCTGCCGGGTCCGGCGGAGCGGCTGGTGGCCTCCGGTGACGCGGTGGAGGCGGCGGTGCCCGCGGGCGCGGTGGTGACCGTGCGGCCGGACGGGTCCTCGTCGGCGCGGGAGGTCCCCGGCGGCCCGGTGGACGTGGTGACGGCGGGCGGGCGCGCGCTGGTGGCGCAGCGCGAGGCGGGGCGGGTCCTGGTGGGCGACCACGCGGTGGGCGGCATCAACAGCCCGGACCGGCTGGTGGCGGTGGGCGACCGGGCGGTGGTGCTGGACCGGCCGCGCAGCGCGGTGTTCGACCTGGACCCGTCGGCGGACCGGCCGGGCGCGGGGCTGCGCGCGGGAGAGGGCGCGACCAACGCGGTGGCCGACCGGTTCGGGCGGGTGTTCGTGGTGGACACCCGGGGCGGGGAGCTGCTGGCGTTCTCGGCGAACCCGCTGATCATGCGGTTGCGCTACCCGCTGCCGGGCGGGCCCTACGGCCTGGCCTACGACGCCGCGCGCGACCTGCTGTGGGTGACGCTGACCGAGCGCAACGAAGTGGTGGGGTTCGACGTGTCGGGCGGTGAGCCGGTGGAGCGGCACCGGTACGCCACGGTCCGCCAGCCCGACTCGGTGGCGGTGGACCCGGACGGCGGACGCGTGTTCGTCGTGTCTGGGTACGGTCGAGGGATGCAGGTGATCGGATGACGGACGAAGGGGTGGTCGACGGGGACTGGGAGTACCGGCCGCTGCGCTTGCCGGCCGGGGTCTCGCGTCGCACCGCGACCACGCAGTTGGCGATCCACGCGGAGTTCTCCGGGTGGGAGCTGTCCCGGACGCTGCTGTTCGGCGACGGGTCCAGGAAGGTGTGGTTGCGCCGCAGGCGCACCGCCGCGTCGCTGCCGGGCGTGATCACCTAGCCCGGGTGGCCAGCTCCCCCGGTGCGGGCGCACCGGGGTGGGTGCCGTGCGGCCCGGGGCACCGCGGTCGGGTCGACCGGGCTGGTGCCGCCGGCCGCCTCCACCGGTCCCGACCTCGTCCCCGCCGTCGGGTGGCACGGGGTCGTTCGCCGCGCGGGGGTCCGCGCGTGCCGCCGCTCGCCGCTGCCGGTTCCCCGCCGGGTGACGGCCCGTCATCCGGTCATTCGTCCTCGCCGGTGCGGGACGCCGGTATTCACCGCGAGGAAGAAAACCGACTCGCACTCCCATTCGCGCTTTCCGATTCCGGCCCGCCGATGCCCGATTGCGCAATCCTGCGGCAGTGGTCGGGCCGTTCGGCCCATGTGGGCGTACTCCATTGAGACTAGGGTCGTGTTCGGTTCCGGCGACGCGGACCGCCGGAATTGTTCGGACGGACATTCGTCGAAGAGGAGAATCGGAATGATCCCATCACGACGGACGGTTCTGGTGTGCGCTGCGGTCGCGGTCGGGACCGTGCTGGCCGCCGGGGTGCCGGCGCAGGCGGGCGTCGCGGAGGTCGGGGAGGCGACGGTGCGCCTGGCCGCCCGTCCCGACCTGGTCGCCGACGTCGCGCAGGCGTCCCAGGCCGACGGGGCGCCCGTGGACCTGTGGGCGCTGACCGGGGCGAAGAACCAGCGGTGGGCGGTGCAGGCGTCGCTCGACGGCTACTACCGGTTCAGATCGGTCAACAGCGGCAAGTGCCTGAACGTCAGGAACGCCGCCGTCGCGGACGGCGCGCCGGTCATCCAGTGGCCCTGCGGCACCGCGCCCAACGAGTTGTGGAAGGTGGTCCCCAAGGCCATCGGCTACCAGTTCGTCAACAAGAACAGCGGCAAGTGCCTCAACGTCCAGTACGGGGTCGGACAGGGCAACCCGCTCATCCAGTACACCTGCTCGGCCGGCGGCGCCACCAACGACGTCTGGCTGAGCGTCTGGGAGGAGCCGCCCGCCGACTGACGGGGGTCTGACGGCCGCACCCCGCGAACCCCCGCACATGCCCCGTGCGGCCGCCGGGTCCGGACCGGGGTTCCCCCTGGCGGGGAACCCCGCCGGCCGGCGGGCGGAAGCGGGCGGTGTGGGCGCGCCGCCCGCCCGCGGGGCCGGGGTGCGCCACCTGCTCGGCCGGACGCGGTTCAGTCGGTCCGCGGCCGGCCGGGCAGCCCGTCCACCAGGGTGCCGACGGTGGCGGCGTGCTCGGCCGCGGTGGCGTCGGGGTGGGTCAGGCAGCGCAGCAGCAGGGTGTGGGCGAGGGTTTCGGCCAGGTCGCGGGCGTCGAGGTCGGCGCGGAAGTCGCCGGCGGCGATGCCGGCGCGCAGGGCCGGGATGAGCACGGCGGGCAGGTCGATCTCGCGCACCGCCTCGGTGTCGAGCTGCGCGGGCCGGTGCACGGCGGCCATGAGCAGGGCTTCGGCGAACTCGCGGTGGTTGAGGGCGAACGCGGCGAGCTGTTCGAGGTGGCGGCGCAGCATGGTGGTGGGCGCGACGCCCAGGGCCAGGTCGTCGTCGACCAGGGACCTCAGGTCGGCGTAGGGGCCGCGCAGGGCGCCGGCGACGATGGACGCCTTGACCGGGAACAGTTGGGTGAGCACGGGCAGCGGCACGGCGGCGCGGGAGGCGATGTGCGCCGGGCTGGTGGCGTAGTAGCCGCGGTGGGCGAACTCGTGGCGGGCGGCGGCGATGACGGCGTTGCGGGGGTGTTCGGGCAGGTTGTCGAGGTGGTCGGCGCGGTGGGCGCGGACGACCTCGTCGGCCAGGGGCGCGATGACGTCGTCGACGTGCCCGTGGCCCTGCTCGGGGTCGAGCAGGGCGCCGACGAGGGCCACGACGGTGTCGCCGAACAGGGTGTCGGGCACGGCGTCGGGGTCGGCGAGGTGCCGCAGGGCCAGGCCCTCGACCAGGGCGGTGAGGGCGACGGCGAGGTGTTCGAGGGTGAACGGGGCGCGCAGGGACGTGCTCCAGCGCGCCAGCACCGGCCGGTAGGCGCGCACGCCCGCCTCGTCGTAGCCGGCGTAGAGCTGGCGCAGCCGCTTGAGGGCGCCGGGGTGGCCGCGGCCCAGGACGAGCACGGCCAGCTGCATGAGGGTGGTCGGGTCGCTGCGGACCTGCCGGTAGTCCCAGTCGCAGACCGTGCGCAGCATGCGCCGCGGGTCGCCCTGGGAGTCGGCCAGGGCCTGCTCGACGACTTCGCCCAGCTCGCCCGAGGCGCGCTGGGGCGTGCGGGTGAACCGGAGCAGCAGCGCCTCGACGTAGCGGCCCTTGTCGCCGAAGGTGGCGAAGAAGGTCTTCTCGCTGACCTCGGCGCGGGCGGCGATCTCGGCGACGTTGAGGCCGCGGCCGAGGACCTTGGCGCCGTCCTCGAACAGCAGCTCGACGCCCGCGTCGAGCAGTCGTTCACGCACCGGAACCATGCAGCACTCCCCCGTTCCCTCGCCGGCTCTCGGCGTCGGGCGCATACCCGCCTGTTTAGGAAACACCGTATTGGAAACTCACCCGCCCGGGGGGTGTTCACTCACCTCGGTGAGTCGCGCCGGGCCGGAGTGGATGTTGACCTCTCACCGCCGGGCTCGGGAGACTTCCCGGCATCACGCGGGACCGGTCCGCAGGGGAGGGCCGGAGGTCTCGCGGCGGGGCCCGAAACCTCGTTCCCCCGCACGGCGTCGGCGCCTCATGCCGTGCGGGTCGGAGTGCGCCTCGACCGTTGGCTCGGAACCTCGGTCGGCTCGCGCGCACTCCCCCCGCCCGCACGACGGACGCGGCAACCCCCAGTGCCGTCGGGGTCGTGCGGGCGGGCCGGGCACCCTCCAAGCCTTTCACCACACCTGTGGTACCACAGGTGTGGTGGTTTTCGGGTGTCGCGCCGTGTGTCGCGCCGTGTGTCGCCTGGGGTGCCGTCCCGGGTGGCGGACCTGTGAGGAATGCGCACTTATCGCGTCACCCGATGAGCCGAACAACACCCGTAAAAACCGGAGTAACGTCTCGACACGCGGTTGCCGAGGGGGTACCGCGTTTCCGTTCCGGCGTGTCTCGGGGTGGGTTGTGGCTATTTCCGTGGCGGGCGAGAAATACACCGACCATTCGGGCTTCATCAAGCACATGCAGCTCAACATGCCTGGTTGCGGGGCTCGCCCGAACAACCGGGTGTACCGGCTGATCGCCCGTTCCTACGGCATACCGCCGCTGCGGGAGAACAGGGCCGAGCAGGAGTTGGCCGAGATCGCGAAGAAGTTGAAGGGCGGGTCGTTCGACAACTGGACCGGGTTCTGCGAATTCCTCTACGAGCACAAGCTGATCGCCCCGAGGGCCACCGGGGTCGTGCCGCACCGCCCGCGCAACCTCGGTTCCCGGCCGCCCTGGATCGGACCGGTGGACCTCAGCCGCGCCAGGGGTGCGGGGCTGGCCATCCGGCACATCGTGCCCTCGCACCTGCTCGGGTACGCGGTGGAGAACGCGGAGGAGGTCAAGGAGCGGTTCTCCGAACTGCGGGACGCCTACGTCGATGCCTACGAGAGGTGGACGGGGCAGGGGCTCGACGAGGTGGGGCTCAACGACCTGTTCGCCCGGACCAGGCCGCGGATGACGGCGAGGCCGTCGAGCGACTGGCAGGCGCGGCGGCTGGCGTGGGCGCTGCTCTACAACCACCCCGGGAACCTGTGGGTGGGCGACGCGGACGCCAACCAGGTGATCGGCTTCATGTACGCCACGGCCTTCGGGCTGCTCAGCCGCCTGCAGAAGATGTTGGGCAGCACCAGCGGCAAGGGGTTGTCCTCGCCGAAGAAGCCGCCGGCGCCGCGCAGGAGGCCCCAGGCGACGGGCGACCCGGGCGAGGTCGCGGAGCCGCTGCGGTCCATCGACGGGTTGGCGGAGGCGGTGGTCGCCTTGCAGAGGTCGAGGGACTTCCAGCCGGGCACCCTGCGGGAGGAGGTCGCGTACCTCCTCGAATCGGTGGCCAAGGAGGCCGAGGAGGACGATGCGGTCTCCATCGGCGAGATGCTGTGCTTCGTCGAGGACATCGCCGCGAACCTGGAGTTCGACATCGCCCGGCTTGACGACTGGGAGGAGGCGCAGAAGTGGCGCACGGCGTTCACCGCCCCCACCTGCACCGTCGACTCCATGGTCGGGTTCCTGGGCGTCGACTTCCGGGACACGCTCACGACCAAGAAGCTCTGACGGCGGAGCGTCAGCCGCGTTCGGCCCCGGGTTCGGTTCGCGCGAGCGCGGTGGCGGGGTTGGGGTGCGGGTCGCCGGTGGGCCACCAGCGGCCGTCCGGGTGGCGCCGGTAGGGGTACCAGCGGCCGTCGGGGCCGTAGCGGAGTTGGCGGTCGCGCACGGTCCAGTGGTTGCGGCGCACGGCGGGTGCGGGCAGGTCGTGGCCGTGCCAGGCGGCGCGGGCGCGGTTGGTGTCGGCCTCGGGCGGGGTCCAGGGGTGTTCCAGGACGTCCAGGCCGGTGGCGCCGCCCTGCTGCCAGGCCCGCACGGCGCGGGGGTCGGGGCGCAGCCGGTCGCGCAGCTCGGGGTGGGCGGCGGCCAGCCGGACGCGGTCCTGCCGGTCGTCGGCGGCGGGCCAGTGGCCGGTGGCGAGCAGGGCGCGGGCCTTGGCGGCGGCGTCGGCGACCAGCAGGCCCAGCACGGTGACGTCCAGGCCGGGCGCGGGGTCGAAGGCGGGCGGGTCCGGGGTGGCGGTCGGGTCGGGTCGGTCGTCGGGCAGGTCGGCCACGGGGGTGGCGTAGGCGGTGACGGCGGGGGTGTCCGCGTCGGGGCGGGCGCCGGTGACGACCTGGTCCCGGTCGCGGCCGCGCAGCAGGAGCAGCAGCCAGGGGTCGGCGTCGAGCAGCCAGGCGGCCTGGTGGCACAGGGCGGCGGCGTGGCGGCAGGGCAGTTCCCAGCCCGGGCAGGTGCACTCGGGGTCGAGGTCGCCGATGCCGGGCAGCAGGGGCACGCCGGCGTCGGCGGCGACGTCGACCAGGTCGCGGGGCAGTTCGTGGTCGAGCAGCGCGGCCAGGTGGGCGGCCTTGCGGGCCAGCCTGGCGAGGAAGCGGTCCCACTCGGCGTCGGTGAGCGGGGCCAGGCGCACGGTGGTGTGGTGGGCCTCGTCGCCGTCGTGGACCAGGGCGTGCAGCCGGCCGGGGCTCACGGTGATGGTGTCGACGAGCCCGGCGTGGGCGTACCGGCGGCCCTGGCGCAGCGGCGCGCTGTCGAGGGAGGTGTCCTCCAGCGCCCGCAGCCAGGCGCGGCCCCACCAGGTGCGGGCGCGGCGGGTGCCCCTGGGGAAGGCGGGGAAGCCCCGGGCGAGGTCGGTCACGTGCCGCTCCGCAGTTCCACGAGGTTGGCCAGTTCGTCGTCGGTGAGCTCGGTGAACGCGGCGTCGCCGCGGGTGAGCACGGCGTCGGCGAGGTCGCGCTTGGCGCGCAGCACCGCGGCGATGCGGTCCTCCACGGTGCCCTCGGCGACGAGGCGGTGGACCTGCACGGCCCGGGTCTGGCCGATGCGGTGGGCGCGGTCGGTGGCCTGGTCCTCCACGGCGGGGTTCCACCAGCGGTCGTAGTGCACGACGTGGTCGGCGCGGGTGAGGTTCAGGCCGGTGCCGGCGGCCTTGAGGGAGAGCAGGAACACCGGGACCCCGCCGTCCTGGAAGCGGCGGACCAGCTCCTCGCGGGCGGGCACGGGGGTGCCGCCGTGCAGCAGGGCGGTGGCGACGCCGCGGTCGGCGAGGTGGCGGCGCAGCAGGCGGGCCATGGCGACGTACTGGGTGAACACGAGCACGGCGCCGTCCTCGGCGAGGATGGTGTCGAGCAGTTCGTCGAGCAGTTCCAGCTTGCCCGAGCGGCCGGCCAGGCGGGGTTCGGGTTCCTTGAGGTACTGGGCGGGGTGGTTGCAGACCTGCTTGAGGGCGGTGAGCAGCTTGACCACGCGGCCGCGGCGGGCGATGCCGGTGCTGTCGCGGACCTCGTCGAGCAGTTCGCGCACCACGGCCTGGTAGAGCACGGCCTGTTCGCGGGTCAGCGCCACGGGCCGGTCGGTCTCGGTCTTGGCGGGCAGCTCGGGGGCGATGCCGGGGTCGGTCTTGCGGCGGCGCAGCAGGAAGGGCCGGACCAGGCGGGCGAAGCGCTCGGCGGTGGCGGTGTCGCGGTCGGCCTCGATCGGCTTGGCCCAGCGGGCCTTGAACCGCGGCAGGGTGCCCAGCAGGCCGGGGGTGGTCCAGTCGAGGATCGCCCACAGCTCGGTCAGGGTGTTCTCCACCGGGGTGCCGGTGAGGGCGACGCGGGCGCGGGCGGGGATGCGGCGCAGGGCCCTGGCGGTGTCGGAGGCGGGGTTCTTGACGTGCTGGGCCTCGTCGGCGACCAGCAGTCCCCAGTCGGTCCCGGCGAGCCGGTCGGCGTCCAGGCGCATGGTGCCGTAGGTGGTCAGGACGAAGCCGCCGGCGAGGTCGTCGAGGGTGCGGTGGGGGCCGTGGTGGCGGCGGACGGGGGTGCCGGGGGCGAAGCGCTCGATCTCGCGCTGCCAGTTGCCCAGCAGCGACGCCGGGCACACCACGAGGGTGGGTTGTTCGGCGTCGCGGTGCAGGTGCAGGGCGATGAGGGTGACGGTCTTGCCCAGGCCCATGTCGTCGGCCAGGCAGGCGCCCAGGCCCAGCGAGGTCATGCGGTCGAGCCAGCGCAGGCCGCGCAGCTGGTAGTCGCGCAGGGTGGCGTGCAGGCCCGGTGGCGGGGCGGCGGGGTCGGCGTCGAGGCGGGCCAGGCGGTCGCGGAGGTCTTGCAGCGGGCCGGTGACGACGGCGTCGACCTCGGTGCCGTCGACCTCGGTGGTGCCGGTGAGGGCGGCGCCCAGGGCCTCGACGGCGGTGAGGGGTTTGAGGGCGCGTTCGCGGGCGCGGCGGGCCGTTTCGGGGTCGACCAGGGTCCAGCGGTCGCGCAGCCGCACCACCGGGCGGGTGGCCTCGGCGAGCCGGTCCAGTTCCTCGGGGGTCAGCGGGTCGTCGCCCAGGGCCAGGCGCCAGTTGACGGCGGTGAGCTGGTCGGGGCCGAAGAAGGCGGGGCGGTCGCCGGTGTCGTGGCCGATGACGACCCTGGCGTTGAGGTCGCGGACGAGGTCGCTGGGCCAGTGCACGTCCACGGCGGCCGCGGCCAGGCGGGTGGTGCCGGTGGTGAGCAGCTGCTCGACCTCGGCGTCGGAGAGGGGGACGCGGTCGGGGACGGGGCGGTCGAGCAGGCGTTCCAGGGGTGGGAAGGCGCGGGCGGCGCGGCGCAGGGCGACGGTGGCGTCGGCGCGGGTGCGGGCGCCCGCGGTGGGCCACAGCTCGGCGGCGTCGGCGACCAGGGTGGGGTCGGCGAGGTCGTGCACCTGCACGACGACCAGGAACGGCTCGGGCCCCTCGATGCGCAGGGACAGGCGGACGCCCTGGTCGGCCCACCCGCGCAGGTGGGGGACCCGCTGCGGGGCGGTGGCGGCGAAGGCCGGCGCGCCCGCGGCGGTCGCGGCGGCGGCACCCCGGGGCATGGTGTCGGCGACGGCGTCGAGGAAGGCGCGCAGGAGCGGTTCGGCGGCGGGCAGTTCGAGCGGGTCGCGGCCGGGGACGGGGATCGCGCGGGCGTGCGGGGGCATGGCGGCGGCGAGGTCGCGGATGCGGGTGTGGTCGGCGGGGTCGGGGGTGAGGAGCCAGGCGTCGTGGTCGGCGTCGGTGACGGCGGGGCGCAGCCGGCCCCGGGCGACGAGCTGGAGCGCCAGGACCACGGCGGCGCCCCAGAAGGCGGTGGCCGGGTGGGCGGTCGGGGTGCGGGCGCGGCGGGCCCGGCCGAGCAGCGGGACGGCCTCGGTGAGCGGCAGGCGTCGGGCCGGGACGGTGCGGCGGGTGCCGTCGGGGGCGGCGACGGTGAGCCGGTCCGGGGCGAGGTCGCCGGGATCGGCGTCCGGTGGCGCGTAGAAGGCGATGGTGGACGTGCGTGGCGGGTCGGCCGGTTCGAAGACCGCCGGGTACCGCTCCAACCCCGTGTTCAGCAGCTCCCCCTCTGTTCAAGTTTGAGTATAACCAGATGCGTGGGTGGTGCGCCCGGCGGTCGGGGTCGCGGGCGCTCGGAAACTCCGTTGCCGTGCGCTGCGATCCTGGGGGCGGGCGACAGCGGGAGGGCCGGTTGGCGAAGCGGCGGTACGTGGCGAGGGGCGTGTCCGGCGGCTACCGGATCTGGGACAACAGGGCGCGGCGGTGGTGGGGCGACCACTACGAGCTGTGCCCCGACGACCTGCTGGCCGAGCTGAACGGCGCCGCCGACCCCGGGCGGATCACCGCCCAGCTCAGGCGCTACCGGGCGCTCCGGCGCTGAGCCCGCCCCGGCTGCAGGGTCCACCGCCGGTGGGTGGTTCAGAGCCGTCGGGTGCGGAGGACGCCGGTCAGCATCGGGAGGGTGAACCCGCCGCGGCCGGTTTCCGGGCTGCTCGCGAGGTGGGCACGGATCCGGCCGAGCAGGGCCTTTCGTTCCCGTTCCGGCATGACGAGCAGCCCGGCGCGCGTCGCGAGCGTCGCGACGAGGGAGTCGGCGGTCCGGCGCTGCCCGTGCGGGAACTCGGCCTGCTCCGGCGAGCCGAACCCGGCGGCACGACCGGTGCCGGGGAGGTGCGCGTCCGCCGTCGCGACGCGCCAGCCGCCCAGTGTGTCGCGCGGGCCGATGGCCGCGCTCCCGCCGGCCCGCGCCAGCCCCGCCACCCAGTCGACCCGGTCGTCCAGGACGTTCCACAGGCCGGCCAGGACGCCCCCGGGCGCGAGGACCCTGGCGATCTCCGGTCCCGCGACGGCCATGTCGAACCAGTGCAGGGCGTTGCCGGCCAGCACGGCGTCGACGGACGCCTCCGGCAGCGGTATCGCCTCGGCGCTGCCCGGCAGGGCGCGGACGGCGGGCAGGGCGCGCCGCAGTTCGGCCAGCATCGCCGGGTCGGGTTCGACCGCGACGACCTCGACCCCCAGCGCGACCAGCGTGGCGGTCAGCTTGCCGGTCCCGGCCCCGAGGTCGAGCACCCTCGGCCCGGGCGCGTGCTCCAGCGCCCAGCGCACCGCGGCCCGCGCGTAGTCCGGCCGGTGCTCGGCGTAGGCGGCCGCGGCCGCGCCGAACGACGAGCCGAGAAGTCGCCGTTCCTCCGTGCGGCCACCGTGCGCGCGGCGGGTCATTCGGCCCGCCCGAGCACGCCCCAGCTCCCCGGCACCCCGGGCGACCCCGGCTCCCCCGCCATCGGGTAGGCGCCCTCCCGCAGCCGCCCGATCAGCCCCCGCGTCCACACCGCCCCGCCGTCCGCGGTGTGCTCCCACAGCCCGTACAGCTCGCGCACGTGCGCCGGTTCCCCCCACGCCCGGACCTGCGCACGCGCGGTGTCGCGGCGGGCCTCCAGGGCGGTGAGGCGTTCGGTGAGCAGGTCCACCGCCTCGTCCCGGGTCAGCGAGGGCAGCATCGCCAGCCCGGCGGCCAGCAGGTCCGGCCTGGTCTCCGGCCGCCGCAGGGCGTCGCGCAGCAGGCGGCGGTACTCGGCCTCGCCGCGCGCGGTCAGCTCGTAGTCGGTGCGGGCGGGCGGGGTGGTGTGGTCGGTGAGGCAGCCGTCCTTGGTGAGCTGCTTGAGGGCGTGGTAGATCGACCCCCACTTGACGTTGGCCCACTCCCCCGCGCCCCAGGACAGCAGGTCGTTGCCGATGAGGTAGCCGTGGGCGCGCCCGTAGCCGCGCACCACCCCCAGCACGAGCAGCCGTGTCGCCGACATGATCCCGATCCGCGTCGTGGAATTCCGTTTCGCGATCAGACTAGATCGCCCACGATGGGGCGGTGACGCTCGCCGTGATCGACGACGCCCGGCGGCGGGTCCGCCTGGGCGTCCGCCACCTGCTCGCCCGCCCCGCCGACAGCACCGAGGCCGTGGTGGGGGCGCTGGTCGCGCTGCACGCCACGGACCCGGCCACGGTGTTCCTGTCGGCGTGGGCCCGGCTGGCCGACCCCTCGGTCGCCGAGGTGGAGGACGCCCTGTACGGGCGGCGGTCGCTGGAGCGGCTGCTGGCGATGCGCCGCACGATGTTCGTGGTGGCCGCCGGGGACGTGCCGGTGGTGCACACCGCGGCGGGCCGGGCGGTGGCGGAGCGGGAGCGGGTCAAGCTGCTGGCCCACCTCGCCGAGGGCGTGGGCTGGGACGAGGCGCGCCTCAAGCAGGTCGGGCAGGAGGTCCTGGCGGCCCTGCGGGAGCGGGGCGAGGCGGCCGCGGCGGAGCTGGTGCGGGACGTGCCCGCGCTGGCCGAGCAGGTCCTGGTAGGTGGGGGAAAGCCCTACGAGGTGCGGCAGAACGTCTCCAGCCGCGTGCTGCGCACCATGGCCGCGGAGGGCCTCATCCGCCGCGCCCGGCCGCGCGGGACGTGGCTGAGCAGCCAGTTCCGCTGGACCGCGGGCGCGCCGTGGCCGGAGACGGACCCGGCACGGGCGCGGGCGGAGCTGGCCCGGCGGTGGCTGGCCTCGTTCGGGCCGGGCACCGCGGCGGACCTGAAGTGGTGGACCGGGTGGACGGTGCGCCAGACCCGCGACGCGCTGGCCGCGGTGGGCGCGGTCGAGGTGGCGCTGGAGCGGGGCACGGGTTACGTGCTGCCCGGCGACGAGGACCCGGTGGAGGCGCCGGAGCCGTGGGCGGCGCTGCTGCCCGGCCTGGACCCCACGCCGATGGGCTGGCAGGACCGCGACTGGTACCTGGCCCCGGAACTGCGGCCGCGGCTGTTCGACGCCACCGGCAACGTCGGCCCGACCGTGTGGTGGGACGGCCGCGTGGTCGGCGGGTGGGCGCAGCGCGCGGACGGCGAGGTGGTGTGGGAGCCGCTGGTCGACGTCGGCGCGGACGCCACCGCGGCGATCGCCCGGCAGGCCGCCCGCCTGACCGCGTGGCTGGGCGGGGTGCGCGTGGTGCCCCGCTTCCGCAACCCGCTGGAGAAGGAGCTGGCGACGTGATCCTGCTGCGCGCCGTGGACGACGAGGGCCTGGAGCGGCTGCTGGCCCTGGCGGTGGCCGACGCCGACCCCGCCGACGTGATGCCGCCCGGCTGGTCGGCGGACCGGCTCGACGAGTTCCGCGGGTTCTACCGGGGTTTCCGGCGCGACGCCTACGAGGTCGTCGCGGACGGCCGCACGGTCGGCATGGCCCGGCTGACCGCCGGGGGCGAGGCCGGCCTGTGGCTGGCCCGTGCCGCCCGGGGCGCCGGGCTGGGCCTGGAGGTGCTGCGGGCGCTGGTCGAGGAGGCGCCGCGGCGCGACGTGTTCACCGTCGTGGCCCACACGACCACCGACAACGTCGCCGCGGTGCGCATCCTCACCAGGGCCGGTGCGGTGCTGGAGGTGGCGGACGGGCACGTCACGGCGCGCATCGCCGTGCCCCTGGAACCGCCGCCGGAGTACGCCGGGCCCCCGGACGTGGCTCGCGAGTCGGGCGACGGGGTATCGGGCGGGTAGTCCGGCGGGGTCAGCCGTCCAGGCCGTCGAGCAGCTCGCGCAGCCGGGCGGCGATCGCGGGTCGTGCCGCGCCATCGCCTCGCCGTGCGCGTCGCGCAGGTCGCCGAACACCTCCACGGCCCGCTCGGGTTGCGCAAACGCAACGAATACCGTTGGTCACCGGATTTACGTCGATACTGCTTTCGGTTAATGTTGTCGAGTCGCGGCGTGAATGGTGGACCGACGGCCAATACGATCCGGCCATGCCGGAAGAACAAATACCGCCGCCACCACCCCTGCGACGCGATTCGACGGCGCGCAGCAGGCAGCTCGGCGAGGAGTTGAAGGCCAAGCGGCTGGCGGCCGGGTGGAAGGCCCGTCGGCTGGCCGCCGAGTTGCGGTGGAGCCTGGGCAAGGTCACGAAGCTGGAGAACGGCGAGCGCGGGACCAGCGACACCGACGTCGCGGCATATCTGACGTTGTGCGGGGTGCGCGGCGAGGAGTTCGCCCGCCTGGTCGCCATCAGCCGCGAGTCCAGCAAGGACACCTGGGTGCAGCCGCGCGGTGCCGATCCCGCGACCCGCACCCGCACGCTCAAGGCCGAGGAGGCGCGGGCGATCGCAATCAGTTGCTACGACGCAACGCTGGTCCCCGGTCTGCTCCAGACAATCGACTACGCGCGCTCGATCGTGCTGGACGACGCGGCCGATCTGCGGATAGCCCGGCAAAGGTTGTTGAGCCGGGTCAAAGCGATCTTCTTCGTGGAGGAGTCGGCATTGCGCCGGCCGGTCGGCTCAACCGCGATTATGCATGACCAGATGATGCACATCATGCTCAGCGGGGCGACTGTGCGGGTAGTTCCGTTCGGAGCACCGCCGCACACCGCTCTGGATGGCTCATTCGTTTTGCTGGACAATCCCGATGAGCGGCCGGTGGCGTACCTGGAGACGCGGGTGGCCAACATCTTCCTGGAGAGCCCCGCCCAGATCGCGGAGTACCGGAGCGTTCTGGCGGACCTGTCGCGCGTGGCCTTGAGTGCGGAAGAATCCCGGGTGTTGCTGACCGACTTGGCCGATGAGTACGGCCGTCCGCGAGAGGATCACCATGCCGGAGGGCACTGCCTGGCGTAAGAGCAGCTACAGCGGCACCAGCGGGGCGGAGGGCAACTGCGTCGAGGTGGCGTTCGCGCCCCGCGCGGTGGGTGTGCGGGACTCCAAGCACACCGGCCCCGAGCTGGCGTTCAGCCCGCGGGTGTGGCGGGCGTTCCTGACCGCGTCCCGATGACGACCGTGGCCGCCAGTTCCTCGCGGGCGGCCACCTCGACCCGCAGCCCGGCGGCCGCGAACGCCGCCGCGGTGGTGGCGGCCTGGCGGGCGCCGGTCTCGATGAGCAGCCGTCCGCCGGGTGCCAGCCACTCCCCCGCCCCGGCGACGACGCGCCGCTGCACGTCCACCCCGTCGGTGCCGCCGTCGAGGGCGACGCGGGGTTCGTGGTCGCGCGCCTCGGGCGGCATGAGGGCGATCTCGTCGCTGGGCACGTAGGGCGCGTTGGCCACCAGCACGTCGACCCGACCGCGCAGTTCACCCGGTAGTGGCGCGTACAGGTCGCCTTGGTAGACGTGCCCGCCGGGCAGGTTGCGGCGGGCGCAGCGCACGGCGGCGGGTTCGACGTCGGCGGCGTGCACCTCGATCCCGGGCACCCGGTGGGCGATCGCGGCGGCGACGGCGCCGGTGCCGCAGCACATGTCGAGCACCACCGCGCCCGCGCGGAGCCTGTCGACGGCCAGGTCGACCATGTGCCGGGTGCGTTGGCGCGGCACGAACACGCCGGGTTCGACGGCGATGCGCAGCCCGCAGAACTCCGCCCACCCCAGGACCTGTTCCAGGGGCAGCCCGGCGACGCGCCGGGCGGTCATGTCCTCCAGTTCGGCGGGGGTGCGGGCGGCTTCGAGCAGGAGGGCGGCCTCGTCCTCGGCGAACACGCAGCCGGCGGCGCGCAGTCGCGTGACGATCTGAGGTTGGAGCACCGGCGCACGGTACTTCAGTCCGGGGCCGTGCTTCACGGGAGTTCCGCTCGACCGGGACTCGTCGGGGCGTTGGGTGTTGGGGCGTTGGGGCGGGCCCGGTCTCTGGTCACCGGGACGGCGTGGGGTACCAGGCCGATCCGGCCGGCCTCGGCCTCGACCCGACGAGGGCCCGATGCCCCCATCCGATGACCCGGTCCGGCACGGCGTTCACCTCGGCCGCCGTGCTCGACAGCTCCGGTTCCTCCGCCCGCTCCGGCGCGGCCCGCGCCCGCTCGCCCGTCGAACACGCCGCCCGAACCCGTGCGGCCACCTCCGCGAGTGAGGCCGCCCCCTCTCCCCGCCTCAGCGTCCCACAGGACACCGACAGGCACCCGGATGACACAGGCCCCACCCGCCTCGGCTCACTCCCCGCCCCGCGCCACGGCCGCCTCGATGCCGTCGAGCAGCACCCGCAGCCCCACGTCGAAGTTGTGCACCGCGTCCCGCTCCAGGTACGGCGCGCACTCGTCCCCCGGCACCTCCGGCGGGTCCTCCGCCCCCACCCACGTCGCCAGCGGGAACCGCTCGGCGAAGTCCGGCGCCACCTCCTCCAGCAGCGGCGAGCGGGAGTACCACCACTCCTCGTCGCTCACGCCGGTGGCCGCGGCGGCGCTGCGGGCGTCCGCGATCACCGCCGCCGCGCCCCGCACGAACTGCATCAGCGCCCCCACCACGCCCCGCAGCACGTCGGGCGCCAGCCCCGTCCCCCGCACGATCCGCACCAGCGTCTCCAGCGAGGCGAACTCGTGGGGCCCCAGCACCGGCCGCGCCTGCGACACCTGCAGCACCCACGGGTGGCGCAGGTAGAACGCCCGCCCGTCGCGCGCCCACGCCGTCAGCGCCGCCCGCCACCCGTCGTCGAGCGGGTAGTCCGCCGGCAGCTCGCCCAGCACCTGGTCGTACATCAGGTCGACCAGCTCGGCCTTGTCCGCCACGTACGTGTAGAGCGCCATCGCGGTGCGCCCGAGCCGCCGGCCCACCGCCCGCATCGACACCGCCGCCATGCCGTCCCGGTCGGCCAGCTCGATCGCCGCCGCCACGACCGCCTCCAGGCTCAACCCCGGCCCCGGCGGCGCCGGGTCCCGCCACAGCAGCCGCATCGACCGGCGGGCGTCGCCCTGCCCAGCGAAGATCGCCACTTGCCACCCCTTACGGCGTAAAGTATCGTGCCCGCATCACTTTACGCCATAAACAAAACCAGGGGGACACCGGCATGGGCACCATCGCCGACAGCCACGACGTCATCCAAGTCCGAGGCGCCCGCGAGAACAACCTCAAAAACGTCAGCCTCGACATCCCCAAACGCCGCCTCACCGTCTTCACCGGCGTCTCCGGCTCCGGCAAGTCCTCCCTGGTCTTCGGCACCATCGCCGCCGAGTCCCAACGCCTCATCAACGAGACCTACACCGCGTTCATCCAGTCCTTCATGCCCAACCTCGGCCGCCCCGACGTCGACGACCTGCGCAACCTCGGCGCCGCCATCATCGTCGACCAGGAACGCATGGGCGCCAACTCGCGCTCCACCGTCGGCACCGCCACCGACGCCCACACCATGCTCCGCATCCTCTTCAGCCGCCTCGGCCAACCCCACGTCGGCACCTCCGGCGCCTTCAGCTTCAACCTCCCCGAAGGCATGTGCCCCACCTGCGAAGGACTCGGCCGCACCACCACCACCGACATCGACCAACTCGTCGACCGCACCAAGAGCCTCAACCAGGGCGCCATCACCGTCCCCGGCTTCACCGTCGACAACTGGTACGTCCAGACCTACATCGCCTCGGGCTTCTTCGACCCCGACAAACCCCTCACCGACTACACCGACCAGGAATGGCACGACTTCCTCCACCGCGACACCACCAAGGTCAAGATCGGCAAGACCAACGTCACCTACGAAGGACTCCTCGTCAAAGTCCAACGCCTCTTCCTCGGCAAGGACCGCGAATCCCTCCAACCCCACATCCGCCGCTTCGTCGACCGCGCCGTCACCTTCACCACCTGCCCCGACTGCGACGGCACCCGCCTCAACCAGGCCGCCCTCTCCGCCAAGATCAACGGCGTCACCATCGCCGACTGCTCCGCCATGCAGATCAGCGACCTCGCCGACTGGGCCCGCACCATCACCGACCCCGCCGTCGCCCCCCTGCTCACCAACCTCCGCGAACTCCTCGACTCCCTCGTCGAGATCGGCCTCGGCTACCTCAGCCTCGACCGACCCGCCGCCACCCTCTCCGGCGGCGAGGCCCAACGCGTCAAGATGGTCCGCCA
Organism: Saccharothrix syringae; assembly: GCF_009498035.1. NCBI lineage: Bacteria > Bacillati > Actinomycetota > Actinomycetes > Pseudonocardiales > Pseudonocardiaceae > Saccharothrix > Saccharothrix syringae. The sequence goes on along the minus strand of NZ_CP034550.1, from coordinate 5,408,306 downwards.
CCTCGGCAGCGCCCTCACCGACGTCACCTACGTCTTCGACGAACCCACCGTCGGCCTCCACCCCCACGACATCCAACGCATGAACGACCTCCTCCTCCGCCTGCGCGACAAGGGCAACACCGTCCTCGTCGTCGAGCACAAACCCGAAACCATCACCATCGCCGACCACGTCGTCGACCTCGGCCCCGGCGCGGGCACCAACGGCGGCCACATCACCTTCACCGGCTCCGTCACCGACCTCCGCAAGTCCGACACCCCCACCGGCCGCCACCTCGACCACCGCGCCCGACTCCGCGACCACCCCCGCACCCCCACCGGCCACCACCACATCACCGGCGCCAACCTCCACAACCTCCACGACGTCGACGTCGACATCCCCCTCGGCGTCCTCACCGTCGTCACCGGCGTCGCCGGCTCCGGCAAGAGCTCCCTCATCCACGGCTCACTCGCCGGCCACGACGGCGTCGTCACCGTCGACCAATCCGCCATCCGCGGCTCACGCCGCTCCAACCCCGCCACCTACACCGGCCTGCTCGACCCCATCCGCACCGCATTCGCCAAGGCCAACGGCGTCAAACCCGCCCTCTTCAGCGCCAACTCCGAAGGCGCCTGCCCCAAGTGCAAGGGCATCGGCCTCGTCTACACCGACCTCGCCATGATGGCCGGCGTCGCCACCACCTGCGAAGAATGCGAAGGCAAGCGCTACACCCCCGAAGTCCTCGCCTACCGGCTGCGCGGCCGCAACATCAGCGACGTCCTCACCATGCCCGTCACCGAAGCCCGCGACTTCTTCACCGAAAAAGCCGCCAAGACCATCCTCGACCGCCTCGTCGACGTCGGCCTCGGCTACCTCACCCTCGGCCAACCCCTCACCACCCTCTCCGGCGGCGAACGACAGCGCCTCAAGCTCGCCATCCACATGGCCGAGAAAGCCACCACCTACATCCTCGACGAACCCACCACCGGCCTCCACCTCGCCGACGTCGACCAACTCCTCGCCCTGCTCGACCGCCTCGTCGACACCGGCAACACCGTCATCGTCATCGAGCACCACCAGGCCGTCATGGCCCACGCCGACTGGATCATCGACCTCGGCCCCGGCGCCGGCCACGACGGCGGCCGCATCGTCTTCACCGGCACCCCCGCCGACCTCGTCGACACCGCCGACACCCTCACCGCACGCCACCTGCGGGAATACATCGGCCGCTGAAACACCGGAGTGGGGGTCGCCCGTCCTTACGGGCCACCCCCACCCTGAAACATCCTTCAGGAATACACCGGCGAGTGGTGCACAGTACGGACATGACGGAACCGCACCACACCCCCCGCTCACTCCGCGCGAGAGTCACCGCCATCGCGGTCCTGGTCATGGCGATACCGATCACCACACTCGCCTACTTCAACCTCCTCACCATGAAAGACGACCTGTCACGCCCCGAACTGGGCATGACGAAAACCACCACCCTGTGCCTCACCAGAACACCGTCGACCACCACGAGAGGACCGGAACCGACCACGCTCTGCACAGACCGCACAGGACAACTGGCGATCTCGTCCGAGAACTCCACCTACACCGCTTCCCACACATCCACGCAATTCATCCCGAAACTCTCCCTCTTCCCCTTCTCCGGCCCACCGGACGAAGGCTACAAAATAACCGTGGACACCAAGAACCGGCTCCTCTACACACGGACCGACGACATACCGACCGAAGAAAAGGCCCGATTCGACCGAACACAGAACACCGTCAACGGGCTCGTCCTCGCCACCACGGCCACCGTGCTCGGCATGCTCTCCGTCTTCGGCGCAGTCGTGTGGACAGCCACCGCACGCGTACTGCGACCCGTGGAAGCCATCCGCCGGGAAATGGCCGACATCACCGAACACGACCTCACCCGCCGCGTCCCCGTACCCCGCACCCGCAACGAGATCGCCGCCCTGGCCAACACCGTCAACGCCACCCTGGACCGGCTGGAAACCGCCGTCCAGGACAACCGCCGCTTCGTCGCCGACGCCTCCCACGAACTCCGCAGCCCCATCGCCGCCCTCCGCGCCGAACTGGAGATCGCCACCACGCACCCCGGCCAGGCCGACTGGCCCGCCGTCGTCGACGCCGCCCTCGCCGACACCCACCGCCTCCAGGACCTGGCCGGCGACCTGCTCCTGCTCACCCGCCTCGACCACACCACCACCGGCTACGACGGCACCGTCGACCTCACCGAACTGGTGCGCGACCACACCGACCGCCGCCGCACCCACCACACCCTCGACGTCGACCTCCCCGACCACCCGGTGCCGGTACGCGGCAGCCGCCCCCTGCTCGACCGCCTGCTGGGCAACCTCCTCGACAACGCCGAACGGCACGCCACCACGGCCATCACCGTCCGCCTCGACGCCGCCGACGATCAGGCAGTCCTGGAGGTCCTCGACGACGGCCCCGGCATCCCGCCCGAAGACCGCGAACGCGTCTTCGACCGCTTCACCCGCCTCGACGACGCCCGCACCCGCGACACCGGCGGCACCGGACTCGGCCTGTCCATCGCCCGACGCATCGCCACCAACCACCACGGCATGCTTCAGGTGATCCAACGCGGTCGCGGAGGGGCGTGCTTCGTTGTTGTTTTTCCTCTCGTTCTTCGACGACTTCCGGCTGTGGATTGATTTTTAGTCAACACTGAAGTTATCGAGTCGACTACCACCAGGCACCGACGGTCTTCGCGTTCTTGATCGCACCGGAGACGTCGGCGTGCTCGTGCTTGACCTCCGTCAGGTCGGCCCCCGACAGGTTCACCCGCTCCAACCGCACCCCGGACAGGTCGGCGTACCGGAGATCGGCCCCGGTCAGGTCCGCCCCCTCCACGAAGGTGTAGGCGTCGAACCGGGCGCTGTCGAACCGGACCCGCACCAGGGTGGCGTTGACGAACGACGTCAACCCCATCTGGGCGTGGTACAGGTTGGCGTCGGTCAGGTCGGCACCCGCGAGCGAGACCTGGTCCAGGTTCGCCTCCGGCGCGCTGACCTTGGTCAGGCAGGTGTCCCGCAGGTCGACCAGACCGCGCTCCCCCTGCGGCGCCCGCCGCGCCAGCACCGCGAACGCGGCCTGCACGTCCACCGGCGTCTCCGGGCAGGCGCTGCCGGCGTGGCGCGGGCTCCGGTCCCGGACGAAGGCCGCCAGCAGCTCCTCCACCGCGCCCTGGTCGCGCGGCGAGTCCACGGCGACGCGCCCCAGCGCGTAGATGCCGCCGATGCGCAGGTGGACCTTCCCCTCCCCCTCGTTGGCCAACTGCTCCACCGCGCGCAGGTAGCGGTCGGTGAGCTGGGCCTGCTCGGCGACGGCCACCTGCTGCTGGGTCGACCGCAGCGACAGGCCGGTGAACACCAGCGCCCCGACCGCCGTCAGCGCGGTCACCAGGCCGGTGGTCCGCTGCCAGTCGTGCGGCCTCCCCTCCCCCGCTCCCCCGCCCCGCAGCACCAAGACCACCGCCACGAGCAGCACCAGCACACCGGCGAGCGCGGGCCACCACCGCGTCAGCCAGGCCCAGCTCGGCACCGCGCCGAGCAGCACCAGTTGGACGACGAGCAGCCCCGCCCCCGCCACGACCAACCACTTCCGCGCCCTCATACCCGGGAAATCGCCTTTCCTGGGTGGTTGTTAGGGGTGCGCCCGCCTCTGAATGGTTTATTTTCGGTCAACACTGAAACTATCGAGCGGGTCGCAGCAACAGGATCGTGGCGAGGGTGGCGACGGCGGCCCCCAGGAAGATCGCCCGGGGTTCCAGGAACTCGCCGAGCACGCCGCCCAGCCCCGCCCCGATCGGGGCGCACCCGTAGGTGATCATGCGGGACGCGCCCGCCACCTGCCCCCGGTGCCGCGGCTCGGAGTTCCGCTGCCGCGCGGTCATGGCCAGCACCGACCACATCCCCCCGACGAAGCTGCCGAGGGTCACGACGACCACCAGCGCCACACCGCTCAGCAACACCGGCGCGGCGAACACCGCGGCCCACCCCACGCGCGTCAGCCAGAGCAGGTGCCCCCGCCCCACCAGGGCCTCGAACCGCGAGGTCAGGACCGAGCCGCCGGCCGCGCCCAGGCCGACCAGGGCCAGCAGCAGGCCGTACTCCGACTCGCCGAGCCCCAACGGGCCGGGGCTGATGGCGTAGAGCACGAACACCGTCATGAAAGCGCCGTTGACCAGCGTGGTGAGCGCGCTCACCGCGACGGTCGCGGCCAGCACCGGCGAGCGGGCGATGAGGACGACCCCGGTCCGCAGGCGGGCCGGCGAAGCCGGCGCGGTCGGACGGGCCCGCGCACCGCGCAACAGCACCACGGCCGCCGCACAGCCGACACCGGCGACGAGGACCGGGGTGGGTGCGGACACCTCGAACAGCAGCCCGGCGGCCAACGGGCCCACGGCCTGGTGGCACAGCCGCGTCGACACGGCGAGGTAGCCGTTGGCCCTGGTCAGCTCGGCCGCCCGGACGAGGTCCGGGACGAGCGACTCGGCCGCGGTGTCCACCACGGTCTGGAGAACCGCGACCCCGAAGACCACGACCACCAGGGCGGGCACGGCCGGCGCGCCGATCAGCAGCAGCGCGCCCAGGGCCAGCATCAGCGCACCGCGGCCCAGGTTGCAGGCGGTGATGGCGCGGGCCCGGTCGACCCGGTCGACGAGCATCCCCGCGGGCACGGCCAGCAGCCAGGGCAGGGTCGCGGCGGCGCCCACCGCGGCGACGGCGGGCGCCGAGCCGCCGAGTTGCCGGGCACCCAGGACCGCCGCGACGGCGAAGACCCCGTTGGCCGAGTCGGACACCGCCGTCGCGGCCAGCAGCCGGCGCAGCGACGTGCCCGCGCCGAGGTTCGACGTGGTCATCCCGGCAGCCCTGGGGACATGCCCCCATCCCACCAGCCGCCCCGGACGGCGAGGCGGGGCTGTGGCCGGGCTCGCGCCGCCCGCGCACACCGCGCCGGACCTCCTCCGCCATCTCCCGTCCCCCTCCCGCAGCCGGATGACCTGGGAGCGTAGCTGTTGCGTTCAGGCAACACTGAAGGGATGGAGACCAGCGACCACTAGTCGCCGCCATTCGGATTACCGCAGGTCGTTCGCCCTGCCGGCCGATTGTCGGGCGGTGAGGACTCCTCTAACGTTCCCGACCACGTCCGCGCGTACGTGTCCGGGAAACTCCACTCCTCCGGCCGGCCCGAGCCGTCATCGGGTCTGTCGGGAACCCCTGCACGAGGGAGAACCCTGATGGGAGACGTCCGCGGAGCCAGACGAGCACTGCTCGCCTTAGCCACCGCCGCGACCACCGCGCTGGCGCTCACCGCCACGGCCGGTCCGGCCGCGGCCGAAGGCGACGTCCTCGGGGCCGCGAACCCGATCAAGGACAGCTACATCGTCGTCTACAACGACCTGTCCGCGCAGAGCGCCGACGCGCTCACCGCCGACCTGAGCGCGAAGTACCGCGCCAAGGTCGACTTCACCTACCGCCACGCCCTCAAGGGCTTCGCGGGCACGCTGTCCGAACGGGCCGCGCGCCGCCTGGCCGCCGAGCCGAACGTGGCCTACGTCCAGCAGAACGGCACGGTCGAGGCGTTCGACACCCAGCCGAACCCGCCGTCGTGGGGGCTGGACCGCATCGACCAGCGCGACCTGCCGCTGGACTCCAGCTACACCTACCCGAACAACGGCTCCGGCGTCACCGCGTACATCATCGACACCGGCATCCGCACCACCCACAGCGACTTCGGCGGCCGGGCCTCGTGGGGCACCAACACCACCGGGGACGGCAACAACACCGACTGCAACGGCCACGGCACGCACGTCGCCGGCACGGTCGGCGGCACCGCGCACGGCGTGGCCAAGGGCGTCACGCTGATCGCGGTCAAGGTGCTCAACTGCGCCGGTTCCGGCTCGTTCGCCGGTGTCGCCGCGGGCATCGACTGGGTCACCGGGCACCACACCTCCGGCCCGGCCGTGGCCAACATGAGCCTGGGCGGCCAGGGCAGCGACGCCACCACCGAGAACGCGGTCCGCAACTCGATCGCCGACGGCGTCACCTACGCCCTGGCGTCGGGCAACTCCAACGCCGACGCGTGCAACTTCACCCCGGCGCGCGTCGCCGAGGCGATCACGGTGAACGCGTCGACCAACACCGACGCCCGAGCCTCGTTCTCCAACTGGGGCACGTGCACCGACATCTTCGCGCCCGGCCAGAACATCACCTCGGCCTGGAACACCAGCGACTCCGCGACCAACACCATCAGCGGCACGTCGATGGCCACCCCGCACGTCGCGGGCGGCGCGGCCCTCCTGCTCGGCGCCACGCCGTCGTTGACGCCCGCGCAGGTGGCCAGTGCCATGGTCACCAACTCCACCGCGAACAAGATCACCAGCCCGGGCACCGGCTCCCCCAACCGCCTGCTGTTCGTCAACACCGGCGGCGGCCCCGGCCCGGGCACCCCGTCGATCACCCCGCCGGGCAACCAAACCGGTAGCGTCGGCACGGCCACCAGCCTCCAGCTCAAGGCCACCGGCGGCACGCCGCCGTACACGTGGTCGGCCACCGGCCTGCCGCCCGGCCTGTCGCTCAACGCCTCCAGCGGGCTGATCTCCGGCACCCCCACCACCGCGGGCACCTACACCGTGACCGCGACCGTGACGGACTCGGCGGCCAAGACCGCGTCGGTGACGTTCACCTGGACGATCAACCCGCCGGGCGGCTCCTGCTCCGCGCCCGGTGAGAAGGTCGCCAACGGCGGCTTCGAGAGCGGCACGACCGGCTGGTCCAACGCCACCTGGACGATCGGCGCGTGGACCGGCGACGGCGCGCCCCGGTCGGGCTCGCGGTCCGCGTGGATCAGCGGCTACGGCTACACGCAGACCGAGACGCTGTCCCAGACCGTCACCGTCCCGGCCGGGTGCGCCAACACCACCCTGTCGCTGTGGCTGAAGATCACCACCGCGGAGTACGAGCCCGAGGTGTTCGACACCTTCACCATCCAGGCCAACGGCACCACGCTGGCCACCTACACCAACCTCAACCCCTCCGGCTACGCGGTGCGCACCTTCAACCTGGGTGCCTACGCGGGCCAGAGCGTGACGCTGAGCTTCACCGGCGCGGAGGACTGGTCCTACCAGACCTCGTTCGTGCTGGACGACGTCTCGGTGAACGCGGCCTGATCGGCTGATCACGGGGCGGGGCCGGTGGGCGTGATGCCTGCCGGCCCCGCTGTCGTTCGTGCGTCCGGTCGGCAGCGGGTCAGGAACTGCTCGCCGGAACCGCAGTCGGGGTGTCGTGGAGATCGTCGAGTTGCCGCCGCACCCGCTCGGCGTCGGTCGTGCGCCCCTGCTCCCGGTACAGCTCCAGCGCTTCCCGCCACACCGCGCGGGTCTGGTCGTGCCGGCCGAGGGCGGCGAGGGGATGCCCGAGGCGGTCGAGGGTGTCTGCGGTCTCGGTGGTGTTGCCGAGGGTGCGGTACAGGGTCAATGCCTGTTGGTAGTGGCTGATGGCCTCGTCGTGGCGGCCGGTCCGGTGGTCGATGAACCCGAGGCTGTCCAGGGTGCCGGCCTCGCCGTCGGGGTTGCGGTGGCGGCGGTGCAGGGTGAGGGCGGCCCGGCAGTGGTCGCGGGCGGTGTCGAACTCGCCCAGGCGGGCGGCGTACCAGCCCACGGCGTTGAGCGCGTCGGCTTCCCACACCGGCCGGTCGAGGGCGCGGATGAGGTCCAGGGCGTGGTGGGCGTGCACCAGGGCCCGCGAGTCATCACCCCACCGCTCCCAGGCTCGCGCGAGGACGTTGTGGGTGAGGGCCTGCTGGGTGGCGTCGTGGTGCTGTTCGGCCAGGGCGAGGGCCTGATGCAGGTGGTCGATGGCCTGCTCGTGCCGCCCCAGCTCGACGTTGGCCCGGCCAAGGCGCCGGTGGCAGAGGGTTCGGGCGGTCGGGTCGGGCAGGTGACCGGCGGCATCGAGCGCCGCCTGCCACGCGATCAGGTCATCGTGGCGGTGCCCGCGCCGCCAGTGGAAGGTGGCCATGCTCCGGGCCAGGCGGAACACGCTCTGGTGGAGGTGGTGGGTGGCGGCGGCGCGTTGGGCGGCCAACAAGTGCGGGTGGTGGGTGTCCAGCCAGGCCAGGGCGGTGGGGAGATCGGGCAGCGACTGGCCCCGGACCCCGGGAGCGGGCGGGTCGAGCCGGAACGGCGGGCTGTGGGGATCCAGCAGGTGGTTGGCGGCGTGGGCGGTGTGCAGGTAGAAGTCGACCACGCGTTCCAGCGCCGCCTGCCGGACTGCTCCGGGCAGGTCGTGGGCAGTGGTGGTGGCGTAGGCGCGGACGAGGTCGTGCATGGCGTGGCGACCACCGGAGTTGTGGTCGAGGAGGGAAGCGTCGGTCAGCGCGCGGAGCACGGCGCGTGTTTCCCGTTCCGGTAGGCCGGTGAGGCTCGTGGCCGCGGGCAGGCCGATGTCGGGCCCCGGGGTGACGCCCAGCAGCGCGAACACGGTGCGTTGTTGATCGGTGAGGTGGCGCAGGGACCAGGACAGCACCGCGGGCAGGCTGGCCGCGGGGTCGTCGGAGTCCAGCGCGTCCAGTCCTGACTCGCGCAGCTCGGTGACCGCTTCGGCCAGGGGGAGGTCGGGTTGGGCGCGGGCGGCGATCAGGCCGAGCGCGAGGGGGAACCCGCCGCACAGCGCGATCAGCTCGGCGGCCGCGGGCTCGTCACCGGCGACGCGGTCGGCACCGAGGGCGGCGATGAGCAGGGCGCGGGACTCGGCGCCGGTCAGCACACCGAGGGGCAGTGGACGACCGCCGTGCCGGGCGGTCAGGGCGTCCAGCCGGTGGCGACTGGTGACCAGCACGGTGCAGGTGGTGCCGCCGGGCAGCAGCGGCACGACCTGCTCGGCGGTGGCGGCGTTGTCCAGCACGACCAGCATCCGCCGCCCGGCGACCAGGCTGCGGTACAACGCGGCCCGCGCCTCCAGGTCGGTCGGGATGCGGTCGGGGAGCACGCCGAGGGCGTCGAGGAAACCACGCACCGCCACCGCCGGGTCGGTGGGTGCGCTGTCCGGGCTGAAACCGCGCAGGTCGACGAACAGCTGCCCGTCGGGGAACCGGTCGAGGTGCCGGTGGGCCCAGGTCAGGGCCAGCCACGTCTTGCCGATACCGCCCGCCCCGCCGATCGCGGAGATCACCATCGCGCCCCGGTCCTCCAGGGCGGCGTCCAGCGCGGCCAGGTGGTCGGCGCGGCCGGTGAACCACCGGGGTGGAGCGGGTAGCTGCCGGGGCACCACCGGTGACCCGGCGGTGGTGCCGGTGATGGCGGGCTCGGTCTGCGTGAGGGTCGGGTCGGCGGCGAGGACGCGCTGGTGCAGCTCTTGCAGTGCCCTCCCGGGATCGGCGCCCAACTCCTCCACCAGGCGCTGTCGGGTGTGCTGGTAGTGGGCCAGGGCGTCGGCTTGGCGGTCGGCGCGGTACAGCGCGAGCACCAGTTGTCCGGCCACGCGCTCGTCCAGCGGCTCGGCCTCTGCCCGTGTGCTCAGCTCCGGCAGCAGTTGCCGGTGCCGGCCGCAGGCCAGCGCCCAGTCGATCCGGTCGGCCTCGGCCTCGGCGCGTTCCCGGCGTGATCGCTCCCGCACCGCCTGCGCCCACGGGGTGTCCAGCTCGGCCAGCGGTTCACCCCGCCAGAGCGCCAGGGCGGCCTCGACCAGGGACAGGGCCTGACGTGGTTCGTGAGCCGCCCGTGACAGGTCGAGCAGTCGGTGGAAGCGGTGCAGGTCCACGACGTCGGCCTCGACGGCCAGCGTGTAGCCGCTGCCCTTGCGGGTGATCGTGATCCCGGTCGGGGCGAGGACCCGGCGCAGGTGGGTCAGGTAGACGCGCAGCACCGACCGCGCCGTGCCCGGCGGCCGCTCACCCCAGACGTGGTCGATCAGGCTGTCCACCGGCACCACCCGGTTGGCCTCGACCGCCAGTACCGCGAGCACCGACCGCCGGCGGGCGTGCCCTACGGGTTGTGGCCGTCCGCCCAGCCACAGCTCCAGCTCACCCAGCACCCCCACCACGACGTGACGATCCGATCCCACCGCGCCCCCCTCCCCCTCTCCTGCATACCGGCTGGGAGCAGGCGATACAACGCGTGTTCAGCGAATTCCAAGCGGGCTGCCGCGATGGTGGGCGATACCACGACAGGACCTACCGGATCCGCTTCGAGGGCGAGCCACTCGCACCCACGGGGGGACGCAGGTGACCCGGGAAGGCCGTTCCGTTCGTGGCCAACTCGCGAGAGATCGCGAATCCGATGCTCCGGAAGGGCCCACCTTGAATTCGATCACCAAACCGCTCGGCGTGGCACTGGCCGCGCTGTTCACCGTCGTGGCGTTGTCTTCGCCCGCATCCGCCGGAACCTCGCGGCAGGTCGGTGTCGGCGGCCACGACGGCTCCCTGACGACCGGCGCGGTCACCGCCGTGAGTGCCCGCGCCGCCGCCCACGGGACGCAGGTTCCACCGGACGTCACCGCACAGGCCAGGTGGCGGCCCACGGAGCGCTACTTCTTCTACATCGAATGCCTCGCGGCGGGAGTCGCGGCCACGGTCGGCCCCGGCGCCTTCGCGATGGACTACGACTGCCAGGTGGACTCGAACCCCAACTACTACCGGTTGTGGCTGCTCTTCTGATTCCGCTGCCCGGGCGGGCCGGCTGGACGGCGGTGCCGGTCCAGCCGGCCCACTCCGTCACGACCGCTCCAGAATTGGTTCACGCCCGCCTGGACCACCGAAGTGCGGGTCCGGCGCCGCGCAGGTCAGGCCACTAACGTCTCTTTCGGGTAGGAAATCGCGAACGGTTCACGCACCTCTGGTCGACCGCAAGCCCGCCAGGGGCCGTTCGGCACGTGACCCACTGATCGCGGACGGCGCACGCACCGTCACCGCTAGGGTGCCGGTAGAGGGCGGTCAGGGGGTGGGATGGGACCTGCGCGGATCCGGCTGGTCGCGTTCGAGGTCGCGCTCGCGTTCGCGGCCGGCCTGGTGGTCGAGGCCGCCGGCGACGCCCTGCCCTCCTGGTTGGACGACCCGCGGGGCGCGTGGTCGGTTTTGCTCGCCCTGCTGGTGGTCACCGTGTGGGCCACGGTCCGGCGCGACCGCTCCGCCACACCCAACCCGCCGGTGTGGAAGGTGGAGCTGCGCAACCCCAACTTCACCGGCCGCCGCGGCGAGCGGCAGCGGTTGGCCCGGTTGCTCGGCGACCGGCGGGACGTGGTGGTGTGCACGGTCCGGGGCATGGCGGGCATCGGCAAGACCCAGCTCGCGGTCGAGTTCTGCCACCGGCGCGCGAACCGGTACGCGGCGGTGTGGTGGCTGTCGGCCGAGGACCCGGCGCTGATCCCGGGCCAGCTGGTCGCGTTGGGGCGGGCGCTGGGCCTGGCGCTGCCCGCGGGCGCCGAGGAGGCCGTGTCGGTGGTCCTGGCGCACCTGCGCGTGCGGCGCGGGTGGCTGCTGGTGTTCGACAACGCCGAGACCGTGGCTGGCGTGCGACCGTACATCCCCACCGGGCCGGGTCACGTGCTGCTGACCACCCGGCGCGCGGGCTTCGAGGCGATCGGGTCGGTGCTCGTGCTCGACACGTTCCAGCGGGCCGACTCGGTGGCGCTGCTGCGTCGCCGCGTGCCCGCGGTGACGCCCGGGCAGGCCGCCGAGCTGGCCGGGCTGCTCGGGGACCTGCCGCTGGCGCTGGAACAAGCGGCCGCCTACCTCACCCAGACCGGGCTGCCCGTGCCCGAGTACCTGGCCCTGCTGCGCCGCCGCCCGGGCGCGGTGCGCGGGCGCGTGTGGGAGCTGCCGCTGAGCAGGATCGAGCGCGACCACCCGGCCTCGGCGCGGCTGCTGGCGATCTGCGCCCACCTCGCGCCCGACCCGATCCCCCTCGACCTGTTCACCGCCGACACCGGGCTGCTGCCGCCGCCGCTGCGCGCCGCCGCCGAGGACCCGGACGGCGGCTTCGGCGACGCGGTGGGCGTGCTGGTGGACTACTCGCTGGCGCAGCGCTCCGGCGACCACCTGGTCGTCCACCGGATGATCCAGCTCGCGGCCCGCGCCACGCCGGGGCCCGAGGTCGGCGCGCTGCTCGAAGCCGCCCTGCGCGACCTGCCGCCCGGCGCGCCCGCGACGTGGCCGCGCTGGCGGCAACTGCTGCCCCACGTGCTGGCGGGCGTCGCCGCCGCCGACCCGCGCACCGCCAGCCGGTTGCTGGACCAGGCGGGCACCTACCTGCTGCGCACCGGCCAGCTCGCCGACGCCGAGGTGCTGCTGCGGCGGGCGCTGCGGGCGGGCGAGGAGGTGCACGGGCCCGACCGGCCGGAGCTGGCCCGGCTGCTGAACAACCTCGGCAACGCGGTGAGCGAGTCCGGCCGGCCCGCGGAGGCCAGGCCGCTGCTGGAGCGGGCCCTGGCGATCGGCGAGGCCGCGCTGGGGCTGCACCACCCCGAGGTCGCGGTCCCGCTGAACAACCTCGGCCTGGTGCTGCGCGACCTGGGCAGGCCCGACGAGGCGCTGCCGCTGCACGAGCGGGCCCTGGCCGTCACCGAGGCCAGGTACGGGTCCGGGCACCCCCTGGTCGCGGCCCGGCTCAACGCCCTGGGCCTGGTGCTCGGCGACCTGGGGCGCGGCCGCGAGGCGATCGCCCTGCACGAGCGGGCGCTGGCCGTCACCGAGGCCGGCCACGGGATCGACCACCCGGACGTCGCGGTCGCCCTGAGCACCCTGGGCCTGGCCATGCGCGACATCGGCCGCCTCGACGACGCCCGCTGCCTGCTGGCGCGGGCCCTGGCCGCGAGCGAGGCCGCGCACGGCGCCGACCACCCCGAGGTGGCCACCGCCCTGAGCAACCTCGGGCTCGTGCTGCGCGACCTGGGCCCCTCCCCCGACTCCAGGACGCTGCGGGAGGCCCGGCCCCTGCTGGAGCGGGCGCTCGCGATCACCGAGGCGGCCTACGGGCCCGGCCACCCCAAGACGGCGGTGCGGTTGAACGACCTCGGCCTGCTGCTGCGCAGCCTCGGCCAGCCGAAGGAGGCCCTGCCGCTGCACTCGCGCGCGCTGGCGATCACCGAGGCCGTCTACGGGTCCGGGCACCCGCGGGTCGCCGTCCGGCTCACCAGCCTGGCGGGCGCGCTGCGCGACCTCGGCCGCCCCCGGGCCGCCCTGCCCCTGCTGGAGCGGGCGCTGGACATCAGCCGGGCGTGCCACGGACCCGACCACCCCGAGGTCGCGGCGCGGCTGAACAACCTGGGCCTGGCCCTGAGCCTGCTCGACCGCGCGGACGAGGCGCGGCCGCTGTTCGAGCGCGCCCGGGAGATCCGGGAGAGCCGCGTGCGCGCGGCGCCGGGCCTCCCCCTGATCGATCCGGCGCCGCGCGCGGGGGGAGGAGCCGGGGCGGCGCCCCGGCTCCTCCCGGTTCAGGACGTCACCACGGGGTGACGCCGTGGGTGCTGTTGTAGTGCGGCACGCTCAGCGCGGCCGGGTAGTAGTACGACTCGTTCGGGAACGACGGGGTGGCGTTCTGGCCGCAGCGGTTGGCCGCGGACAGCAGCGCGCCGCTGGTCACGCCCTCGGCGGTGCGGGTGCCGGAGTCGCGGTAGTTCGAGCCGCCCGAGTCGCCGGGCTCGACGCACGCGTCGTGCCTGGTCAGGTCCCGGACGGTGAACCCGCCCCGGTAGTTCACCGTGACGCGCTCGGCGGTGATCGTGCCGCAGTCCACCCACGGGCCCCGGGTCCAGCCGGCCGTGTTGGTGACGCGGACCAGGGCGTCGTCGTAGGTCGGGAAGAACGACGACTGCACGGTGCCGATGAGGGCGCCGTTGTAGTCGGCCACCCCCACGCCGCCCTGGGCGAGCGCGACCGGGCCCGCGAGGTGTGGGAGGAGGCGCTGGCGCTGTACCGGGACCAGGGCCGCCACGACGACGCCGACCGCGTCCGGCGCCAGCTCGCCGACCTCGACGCCGACCGCCTTCCGACCGACGGCCTCACGGCGGGCGACACCGCGGCGGGCGACCGGCGGGACCTTGTGGACGAGCACCCGAACGACCGGTGAGGTCCACACGATCGGCTGTTCCTCGTTGTCGGTCGCCCCCGGTGGTCTCCACGATTGGTGCCATGGCATCGCCCACCGCCGCCCTGACGACGCCGATCCCTCCCGGCCTGCTGTCGTTCTACTGCCCGTTCGAGCCGACCACGCACCCCGCCGTGGACACCGTGGAACGCCTGGCCCTCGACTGGGTGGACCGCGCCGGTTTCCGCCCGACCCCGAAGGAGTGGGCGCGCGCCGTCGCCACGCGGTGCGCCCACTTCACCTGCCGGGTCCTGCCGCCGTCCACCGACCTGGACCTGCTGGTGGCGGCGACCTGCTGGGTGCACTGGCTGTTCGCGTTCGACGACGCCTACTGCGACACCTCCCCGATGCCCTCCGACCCGGTCACCCTCACGCTCGTCTGCCACCAGGCCGAGCGCGCGTTCGAGCACCCGGACTGGCGGTTCGGCTCGCCCTTCCCGGAGGCGATGCGCGACCTCGGCCGCCGGTTCCGCGCCCTCGCCGACGTGTCGGTGGTCAACCGGATGGGGCAGGCGCTGCGGACGACCCTGTCGGGCATGCAGTGGCAGGCCGCGGTCGACGCGCGGGGCAGGCGGTTCGACACGTCGAACTACCTCGTCCTGCGCCGGCGGACCGGGGGTGCCGAGCTGGTCTCGCACTGGTTGCAGCTCGCGCGCGACGCGCCGCTGCCCACCGAGTGGCTGGAGCTGCCCGCGGTGGCGGCGCTGGCCGAGATGGCGGGCACGATCGGCGGGCTGGACAACGACCGGTACTCCTACGCCCGCGAGGTCCGGCGGCACGAGGTGCACAACCTGTTCGCCGTCATCGAGCGCGAGCGCGGCTGCTCGCCCGAGGAGGCCGTGCGCGCCGGGGTGGCGCTGCGCGACCGGCTGGTGCTCCGGTTCCTCGCCGTGCGCGAGCAGGTGCTGTCGTGGGCCGACCCGGCGCTGGCCCGGTACGTGGACGACATCGGCCGCACGCTCGCCGGCACCGTCGAGTGGGGGTGCCTGGCCGCCCGCCACCTGCCGGAGGGCGTGCGGCCCGCCTACACCGACGGGCCGCTGGACGACGACCCCGCTCCCCTGCCCTACCCGTCGGTGGCCTGGTGGTGGGACGACGACCTGCTGTCCCCGGCGGCGGCGTCGCCACCGCCGGGGACGACGGGTCAGCAGCGGATCGGGGAGGACCCGATCGCGACGTCGTCGTACCAGAGGGTGTCCGCGCCGTCGCCGTAGCTCTCCCAGCCCAGGCGCAGGTCCGTCAGGGTCGGGCGCCAGGTCTTGCGCAGCCACTGGTCGTCGATGTCCGGCGTCGGGGTGCCGTCCACCTGGAGGCCCGCGACGGCGGTGCCGTTGAGCGAGGTGGAGAGCTTGCCGCTGGAGTCGACGGTGAACTGCACGCAGTTCCACTGGCCGGTGGGCAGCGGCTTGCTCTGCGCCACGCCCTGCGGGCTCTGCGCGGGCAGGGTGGCGTCGTCGGACTCGCGGTTCCACTGCAGCGCCGAGTTCTGGCCGCCCATGCGCAGGTCACGGCCGTTGTCGGCGGTGTCCTTCATGGCCATGAACGTCACGTGCGACGTCGGCAGGGCCGTGGTGTGGCGGACGTAGAAGCGGCCGTGCACGGTGCCGGAGGTGGGCAGGGCGGTGCCGAAGAAGATGTGGTTGCAGTAGCCGGACGCGCCGTCCACCCGCACCGACTTCGACCCGCTGCGGGCCACGCCGCTGTCGATGCTGACCCGGCCCTGGCCGGTGCAGTTGGCCGCGCCGACGGTCCAGCGGCCGGACGGCGTGCCGGACTGCTGCTCGAAGCCGTCGCAGATCGCGGCCGAGGTGCAGTCCTGGGGCTGCTGGTCCGTGGTGGTCGTGGTCGTCGTCGTGGTGGTCGTGGTCGACGTGGACGTGGACGTGGAGGTGCTGGTCGACGTCGTCGTGGTGGTGGTCGTGGTGGGCGAGTCCCCGTTGCACGAGACACCGTTGAACGCGAAGTCGGTCGGCACCGCGTTCGTGCCGCTGTAGTTGGCCTGGAAGCCGAACTGGACGCTCGCGCCCGTGCCCAGCGACCCGTTCCACGGCATGTTGGAGGCGGTGACGCGGGTGCCGGACTGCTTCACGTCGGCGCTCCACCCGGAGGTGACCGCCTGGTTGCCCGGGAAGGTCCAGGTGAGCTGCCACGAGGTGACCGGAGCGGACTGGTTGGTCACGGTCACGTTGGCGGTGAAGCCGTTGGACCACTGGTTGAGCTTGTAGTCCACGGCGCAGACGGGTGCCGCTCCCGCGGAGCTGTTCCCGCCGATCACCACCAACCCGGCTACGGAGACGACAGCGGCGACCGCCGCCAGCAGATTTCGCACAACAACCCCTTCGTTGTCGTTTCTGGGAGCGTTCCCAGAAACCGACTGTAACGATCCCGTCACCGCAGTGGAATACTCCGCTTGCCGCAACGCCGGCTCGTGCACGGAACCGCCCCCTCCCGCCGGCGGGCACCGGCAGCAGGCCGCGACCAGCGGCGACGCTGTCGCGTGGGGCCGTTCACACCCCTCGGGCGTCCGCTTTCGACCGGACGGGCCCGGATCGGCCGCCTGCGCCGGGCCACCAGGAGCTGTTCGACCGCCGGGGAGGCGCGGGCGACGGCGGCCGGGCCTGTCCCGGGACGGGCTGAGCGGCAGGATCCACGCCGCGGTCGACGCGGGCGGGCTGCCCGTCGCGGTGGCCGCGGACAAGGCGTACCCCGCCAAGGCCGACCGGGCTCACCCGCGTCGCCGCCGGATCACGGCGGTGGTCCCGGAGAAGGCCGGACACGGCGAGGCCGGACCACATCCGCGAGGAGCGGTCACGGGGGTGAGAACCCGGGCCTCAACCCCGTGGTCCGAACCCCCGAACAGCTCCTAGTTCCGCGCGGCACTCCGCTCCCACAGCTGGTCGAAGTGGCGGGACAGGGTCACGCCCGGTTCGCCGGCCGCGGACACCTCCAGGTAGGGCCGGTCCTCCAGCCGTGCCGGCTGTGCCGCGGAGAACGTCCCGATGAACCCCTGCCGGAGCACCCCGTCCACCCGCACGAAGTGGACGTTCGGCGCGACCGAGTACCCCCGGTACTCGAACTTCGCGCGGGCCGGCTCGCTCCAGCCCGCGACGATGCCGCGGATCCTCTCCTCCGACTCGGCCAACTGCCGCCGCAGGGTCTTGGCGTCCGCCTGCGGCCACGGCAGGACCATGGACGCCTGTTCGAGCACGGAGTCGTCGGCTCGCGACGACAGCGCCAGGATGCGTATCCGCACACCGCGCTTCGCCGCGTACTCCATGGACTCCAGCAGGTCCACGTTGGTGAACTGCAGGTTGCGGTAGATGAGGAAGTCGATGTTGCGCCGCGCGTCGTCGACGGCCCGGCGCAGGAACACCGGCGTGAAGTAACCGCGGTCGACCACCAGCGACGCGTTCGCCGCCCGGGTCACCCGCGTCATGGTGTCCAGGGCACGACCGATCCCCTCGATCTGCCCGCACAGCCGCACCAGCTCCTCGGCGAGCACCCTGGCCTCGTTGTCCTGGTCCTTGCGCAGGAACGTCGCCGCCGACCGCAGGTGGTTCGCCAGCGATTCGGTGCCGTACAGCTTGCGCAGCAGATCGCGCTCCTCGCGCTGGATCCGGCGCACGGACTGCACCTTGAGCAGCGTGACCAGTGTTATGGCGAACCCGAACATGCCGAGGACCGCGTCGATGTCGTTCAGGATCTCCATGGGCGCCACTCGATTCGCTGGGTGTTCAGCCGGCCATCGCTTCCGCCACCCCCGTCGCCACCGCGTCCTGCATCGCCGCGAGGGCCTGCACCGTCACCCCGGCCACGTGCGGGCTCCACAACCCCCGTTCGCCGACCAGTTCGACGGTGCCGTCGGCGGCCAGCTCGAAGTCGTCCACCGCGAACCGCAGGTCCTGCCGCTCGGCCAGCACCCGGGCCAGGCCGGCGCGGTCGACGATCTCCTTGCGCGCGACGTTGACCACGATGGCCCCCCGCGGGAGCGCGGAGAGCAGGTCGTAGCCCACCAGCCCGCGGGTCTCGGGCGTCAGCGGCAGGTTGACGCTGACCACGTCACTGCGCCGGAAGATCGTGGCGAGGTCGGCGCAGGCGAGCCCGGGGTGCTTCGCCGGGTCCCTGGTCCAGCTCAGCACCTCGGTCCCCAGGGCCTTCAGCAGGGGGACCAGGGCACCGGCGGTCGCCCCGGCCCCCAGCACGCCGACCCGCAGCCCGCGGACCTCCACCGGCGGCGAGGCCAGGCCGGCGCGGTCCTCGCCCGACAGCACCGCGGCGTGGGCGGGCACGATCCGCTTGGCCAGGCCGAGGATCATGGCGAGCGCGTGCTCGGCGACGGAGACGGCGTTGACGCCCGGGGTGGTGACCACGCGCACCCCCCGCCCGTCCAGGGCCGGCCGGTCGAGGTGGTCGGTGCCGACGCTGACCGAGCCGAGGACCCTGAGGTTCGGGAGTTCGTCGAGCAGCGCCGCGTCGACCCGTTCGCGCACCCCGACGATGACCGCGTCCACCGATGCCCCGAGGTCCGTGAGCTCGTCGAGCGCGCGCACGCGCTCGGTCGCGACGACGATCCGCGGGAACTGCCGCTCCAGGGCGGCACGTGCGCTCGGGTTGGCGAGGAGGTCCGCCAGCGCGACGAAGACTGTGGGGCCCACGCGGCGATTGTTCCGCACCCGCGCCCGGAGCGGGCTGGTGGGTTCGGCCGGAGTCGGAGGTTCATCCGGTGGTGGTGGCCACCTCTCCGCACGCGTGCGGAAGCCGGGGCGGTGCGGCCGGGTGGCGTTCACCGCCCCATGGCCTTCGAGTGCGCCGCCCGCAGAACGGGCGTCACCTCAAGGCCGTGCCGCAAGGCGGAGGCGGCGATCAAGGCGCGCACCGACTCGTCGTAGTCGAGACCTCGGGAGAAAGCCAGGCAACGGGGGAAGTAACTCGGGTGGCCGATCTCGCGCCGCAGTCCGGGCATGGTGTTGACGTCGATCACGTAGGGGGTTCCGTCGTCGTCCACGACGACGTCGATCCTCGCCCAGTCCCGCAGGCCGAGCACGTCGAACGCCCGGAGCGCGACTCCCGCCGCCCCGGTCGCCGAACGGCTGTCGGCCCGGACCAGCGTGGAGGTTATGCGGTGCGCTTTGGTGTCCGAGTCGAGGATGTCCTTGCCGGCCGGGAGGACTATCTCGGCCGGGGCGGCGACGAGCGCGGAACCGTTCCCCACCACCGCGACGGTGAACTCCCGGTGCCGGTGCCACTCCTCGATCAGGAACCGGCCGGGCCGACCGAGTGCGGTGCGCAGCGATGCCACGTCCTCGTGCTTCGCGACACCCACGCTCTCCGCACCTCGCACCGGCTTGACCACCAACGGGAACCGGAGGCCGTCGGTGCTCGCTTCCACGGCCCGGTCCCCGTCGAAGACGGTGCCGTGCGGGGTCGGGATGCCGGCCGCGGCCAGCCTCCGCTTCAGGTACGACTTGTCCTCGACCGCCATGCCGGGGCCGCTGGAGCCGACGAAGGGGATCCGGCGCCGCGCCAACGCCTCGATCAACGACTCCGAGCCGTCGAGGCGCCGGGCGTTGGGGAAGGCCAGCAACCCGGGGCGACCGCGGTGGGCGTCCAGTTCCCGGAGGTCTTCCACGGTCCGGCACTCCGCCGGTACGCCGGACCGGGTCAGCGCGTCGACCACCGCGCCGACGCACTCCTCGTTCCCCCAGGAGTTGAGGGGGTCGAAGACCGCCGGGCGCAGCACGACCACCCGCAAGCCGCTCACACGCCGACCGCCGTGGTGGTGCTGAACGGGTTCACGCCGGCGCGGAGGGTCCCCGGCTCGAAGGCGGTGATCACGGACGGGTTGGCGAAGTGCAGCGTGGAGATGTCCTCGGCGACCACCTCGACGGTGTGGCCCATCCGCTCCAGCGCCGCGGCGACCCCGACCGGGAACCTGCTGTCGAGCAGGAGGGTCTCGTCCGCGGTGTCCACCCGGGGTGCTTCGACCGCGGCCTGTGGCGGCAGGCCCCAGTCCAGGATGTGGAGGAGCACCTGGACCACGGCCGCGGGGATGCGCTGCCCGCCCGACGCGCCGGCCGCGAGGACGGGGCGACCCGTCCCGTCCAGCACGACCAGCGGGCTCATGCTCGACTGCGGCCGGCGGCCGGCCCGCACCGAGTTGGGGTGACCGGGCACCGGGACGAACGCGTTCATCGCGTTGTTCATGAGCACACCGCCCGCTGTCGTCACGCCCGAACCGTAAGGACCGAGGACGGTCTCCGTGAGGCTGACCGCGGTGCCGTCGGAATCCACGGCGCAGACGTGAGCGGTGTTCTCGTGCGCGGGCGGTTCCACCGCGCTCCCCTCGGCCCACCACGCGTCGAACCAGCCGTCGTGCCGGGAGGTGGGGTCGATGCTCGCGGCGATCTCCCCCGGCAGCCCCGGCCGGCTGATCCACGGCGGCTCGATCCCGTCGCCACAACGGCTCTCGACGCGGCGGCAGCGCCGGAGGACCTCGGCCAGCACGTGCAGCCGCAGCGGTGAGGACATGCCGCCGGTCGGCGTGCCCGTCCGTTCGAGCACCAGCAGCACGAGTTCGTGGATGCCCCCGTGGGACGGCCCGACGACGGTGTGCCCGCGAAACCCGATTCGCCGCACCGGCAGGGGGCGTGGTCGGTAGTCCGCGAGATCGGCGCCCGTGATCAGGCCGCCGTTGCCCGACATCTCGTCGATCAGCGATGCCCGGAACCTGCCGTGGAGGTAGCCGTCGAGCCCGGCCGCGGCGATCTCCTCCAGCGTGCGCGCCAGTTCCGGTTGGCGGAACGTGTCGCCCCGGTGGGCGGAGGCGGAGCGGTACGGGTAGCGGGAATCGCGCAGGAACGTCTTCGCCGTCAGCTCGTACCTGGTGAGGCGGTCCAGGTGCGCTCCCTGCATCAGGGTGCCGAACCAGTCCATCTCGAAACCGCGTCGGGCCAGGGACACCGCGGGCGCCAGGACCTCCGGCCAGGGCAGGCGGCCGAACGCCCGGTGCACGTCGACCAGCCCGGGGATCGCGCCGGGTGTCGCGACGGCCCCGTGCCCCGATTCGTTCTCCTCGCCGCGCACGCCCGTCCAGCCGTACAGCCCGCGACTCGGCCGGACCGCCCGGTACATGTCGGGGCTCGCCCCGGCCGGTGCCTCCGACCGGTAGTCGACGGTGTGGACCCGTCCGCCCGGTGCCGCGACGGTCGCCACCCCACCACCGCCGATGGTGGTGGCGAACGGTTGGACGACGCCGGTCGCGACGATCGCCGAAATGGCGGCGTCCACCGCGTTCCCGCCTTGTCGGAGCACCGCCGCGCCGGCCCTCGCGGCATGGGGGTGCCGCGAGGTCAGCATTCCATTCGCACCGGAAACCGGTTCTTTCGAATGCGTCCACCCGCTCTCCGCCACGGCGGCATTGTGCTCCGACCGGCAGGGGCGCACCAGTGCGGTTCCGCGGCGGTGCCGCCGGACCGCATTCCTGCGGGTCGCGGAGCTGCCGATCGGGTGAACCGCGCGAGGTACCCGGTACGTGCGCCCCGACTTGTCGGACACTCGGCGAAAACATCCCGGCACCCGGGCGTCCGAGTTCCCCGCCGGGTTCGCACCGCCGATCGACCTGTCGTGTGTCGAAGGGGGCGTCGTGCCGATCGACGAAGACGCGGTGAGGTCCGACCTCCGCGCGCACGGGTATTCGTACGTCGACGACGTGGGGGAATCGTTCGACCTGCGGACGGGTTTCGGTTTCCTGGGTGAACCGGTTCCCCAGTACCTCGGCGAGTACGTCAGGGACGTGCGACCGGATCCCGCCATCAGCGATGACGTCATCACCCCGTACAACCGGTCCGAAGTGCTCCCGCACACCGAGTGGTTCGAATTCCCCGACGTCCCACCGCGCTATGTCGTGCTGCACGCCGTGGTGGCCGCGAGCAGCGGCGGCGAGACGACGCTGGCCGACGGCTACGGGTACCTGGCCACGTTCTCGGCCGAGGACAGGGCGGAACTGGCGCGGCGGTCGTACCGGTGGCGCTCCCAGGTGACCCTGGAGAGCGAGGGAATCCACCAGGAGGCATCGGCACCGATCCTGACCGCGGTGGACGGACGCCCGGTGCTGCGGTTCAGCTCGCTCTTCATGGAGTGCGCCGACGATTTCTCGAAGAACTTCGTCGCGGCGGGCAGGGAGTACTTCCGGCGGACCCGGGTGGCGATCCCGATCGGTTCGGGCGGCGCGTTGGTGTGGGACAACTGGCGCATGCTGCACGCCCGCAACGCCTTCACCGATCGGCGCAGGCACCTCCGGCGGGTCATCATCGGCGCGGCGTGACCGCCACCGCGAGCCCCGTCAGCCGCCGAGGCGGTAGACGGTCACGTGCGAGCGCGAGTCGGCGGTGAACTCGCCGCCGGTCCAGTCGGCGTGCCTGCTCTCGCGCCCGAACCCGGCCAACCGCGCCATCAGGTCCAGCTCGTCCGGCCAGATGTAGCGGTGCGGGCTGCGGTCCAGCCTGGCCCGGCCGTCCTCGTCGAAGGTGAAGTGGTGCGAGACGACCTGCTGGCGCAGCACGTCGTAGACGTCCAGGCCGATGTAGCCGGGCTCGGTGTGCCAGACCGTGGCCCGCTGCCCCGGCGGGAGCCTGCGCAGCTCGGGCACCCACAGCTCGACGACGAACCGGCCGCCCGGCGCCAGGTGGCGGGCGGCGTTGCGGAAGCACTCCACCTGCGCGTCCTGGGTGAGCAGGTTGGAGATCGTGTTGTAGACGAGGTAGACCAGGGTGAACGTGCCCGGTGCGACGGCGCTCGCCATGTCGCCGACGACCACCGGGACCAGCGACTCGTCCGCCTTCTCGCGCAGTCGCCCGACCATGGCGGTCGACAGCTCGACGCCGGTGACGGGCACGCCGCGCTCGGCCAGCGGGACGGCCACGCGGCCGGTCCCCACGGCGAACTCCAGCGCCCTGCCGCCGGCGGCGAGCCGGGCGAGGCGGTCGACGGTCGGGCCCAGGACGTCGGGGGCGAACATGCCGGTGCCCGGCGTGTCGTAGCGCCGGGCCGCGTCCTCGTCCCAGATGTCCTGGTGATCCACGTCGACCGATGGTGGTCGGGAGGCGCGTGCCGCGTCCACCGGTTTTGCGGCTCGCGGTGTCAGCCCACGGGCCGACCGGCCCACCAGTTGCCCGGGTTGTCCGGGTCGGTGCTGGTCCAGTAGTCCACGCACGCCCGGACGAACTCCTCGGCCGTGAGGTGCCCGTCGCCGTCGGTGTCGAGGTGGCGGAACGCCTCGGCCGACTCCGCCTCGCTCAGGCCCGGGAAGTGGCCGTGCTGGAACACCAGGAACTCGTCCGGGCTGACGCGGCCGTCGGTGTCGGTGTCGGCGATGGCCAGGAACGCCTCCGCGATCGCGCCCACGGTCTCGCGCGCGGCCCGCGGGTCGTCGGCGAGGGAGGCGGTGGAGGTGAGGAACTGCTCGCGCGTGATGGCCTCGCCGCCGTCGGGGATGTGCGGGCGGTGCAGGTCGTTCCAGATGCGGAGGTAGGCGTCCACGATGCGCCGCTCCTCCGGCGAGCCGGGCGCGTGGCCCAGCGACTCGGCCGCGCGGCGGCCCATGAGGACGTGGTCCTGCTCGGTGAGCAGGCCGTCACCGTCGACGTCGAGGTGGTCGAACCCGTGGTTGATCTTGGCCTTGAGCAGGTCGGTGAGGGGCACAACATCCTCCGTGCGCGTTGGGTGGCCCTGCCGGGACACAGCATCGGGCCGCGGCGCGCGGCGGGGGCAGGGCTGATCGGGTCGCTGCGATCACACGGTCGGGTGGAAGTGGTACGACGCCGGCGGGTACGGGCCGTGGTCGGTGCGGTGGCACCGCCCGACGCCGGTCAGCGCAGCGGGGTGACCGTGCCCCGGCCGCCGTCGACGCGGACCCGGTCGCCGGTGCGCAGCCGGGTGGTGGCGTCGCCGCAGCCCACCACGGCCGGGATGCCCAGCTCGCGCGCCACGACGGCGGCGTGCGAGAGGGGCGCGCCCACGTCGGTCACCACGGCCGCGGCGCGCGGGAACAGCGGGGTCCAGCCGATGTTGGTCACCGTGGTCACCAGGACCTCGCCCGGTTCCAGCGCGGCGCCGTCGGCGACGTCGAGGACCACCCGCGCCACGCCCTCGGCCACGCCCGCCGAGCCGGGCAGGCCGGTGATCGCGCCCTCGGAGCCGTCGGGTCGGGTGGTCGCCGGGCCGGCCCACGCCTCCGGTTCGAAGCGGCCGCGGAGGTGGGTCGGGTACGGCGGCAGGGCTCGGTAGCGCTCGTAGGTCGCCCGGCGGGCCTTCACCCGGGCCAGCGGCGCGGTGTCGCCCTCCAGCAGGCGCAGGGTTTCCGGGAGGGACAGGAAGAACACGTCGTCGCCGCGGCCGGTCACCTCGCCCGCCCGCACCAGGAACGCCCGCAGCACCGCGAACGCCCGGGCGAACTCCGAGCGCGCCCGCTCCCGCTCGCGGGCCAGTTCGGTGAGCTTGTCGACCCGGCGGCGCAGCCGGGCGGCCTTGCGCGGCGGCACCGCGCGCCGCAGCCGGGCCCACGCCGCGTCGCGCAGCTCCGCCTGCCCGGCCAGCAGCTCCCGCGGGTCGACGTCCGGGCCGGCGAGCTGCCGGTCCAGCCACGCGGGGTCCTCGGCCGGGCGCGGCGCGGAGACCTCGAACTCGTCGTCGAAGCGGTGGCCGTGCGCGCGCACGTAGTCCTCGCGGGAGATCTCGCCGCGCCGCAGCCCCGCCAGGCCCAGCACCGGGCCGAGGCTGACCAGCTCGCCGCCCGCGCCGTGGGCGCCGGTCAGCAGCGCCGCCGCGTCGTCCTCGCCCACCAGGGCGACGAGCCGGCCGCGGACCCGGGTGGAGGACATCGGGCCGTTGCGGGCGCCCATGTTGAACAGGCGGGCGCGCACGTTGAGCACCTCGTCCACGTCGGAGTCCCAGCGGGCGCGCAGCTCCGCGGGCGTGCCGGCGGCCCGGACGGCGGCGAGCACCCGTTCGGCGGCGGCGGGCGCGGTGGCCAGCAGGTCGTCGATGCGCGCCCGGTACTCGCGGTCCTGCCTGAGGAACACGAGGGCCGCGCCGAGCGCGGCGCGCAGCAGGGCCGGGCGGGACAGCGGCAGCGGCGGCACGCCCAGGTCGGCCGGGACGGGGCCGAAGACCTGCTCGGCCGCCCGGCGCGCCGGGCGGCCCAGGCCCAGCGCCGAGGCGACCGCGAGGGCCGCGCTGAGGTTGAGGTAGAACCGGCCGCCGATGTTGCCGGAGGTGGGGTGGCCGCCGACGGTCCGGTCGTCGAGGGCCCGGGCCAGCGACCAGGTCGCCGGGGTCATCACGCTCGGCACGGCCTCGCGGAGGTTCGCGCACGTCCACAGGTAGTCGCCGCGCAGGCTGTCGTTCCACACCTCGGGCAGGGCGGTGATCGGGCGGGCCTGGAGCACCCACCAGCGGTCGTCGTGCCGGGCCCACTCCACGTCGACCGGGGTGCCGAACAGTCCCTGGGCGCGCTCGCCCAGGGCGGCCAGCTCCAGCACCCGGGCGTCGGTCAGGAGGTCGCCGCCGCGGCGCACCCGGCCGTCGGCGACGACGTACTCGTCGGGGGTGACCTCGCCACCGACCAGGGCGTCGCCGAGGCCGGGCGCGGCGTTGACCACGGTCTCGCCGCGGGCGCCGGTGACCGGGTTGGCGGTGAACAGCACGCCGGCGACCTCGGCGGGCACCATCCGCTGCACCACCACGGCCAGGGCCGGGTCGGTGATGCCGTTGCGGGCGCGGTAGTCGATGGCCCGCGCGGTCCACAGCGAGGCCCAGCACCGCCTGACCGCGTCCAGGACGCCGTCGGCCGGCACGTCGAGGAACGTGTCGTGCTGGCCGGCGAACGACAGCTCGGGCAGGTCCTCGGTGGTCGCGGAGGAGCGCACGGCGACCGGGCCCGGCGGGAGCGCGGCGCGCACGGCGGCGGCGACGTCCGCGGGGACCTCGCGCCCGGCGAAGGCGGCGGCGATCGCGGCGGCCGGGTCGTCCCCGCGCAGCATCCCGTCGATGTCGAGGCCCGCGGTGAAGCGGCGGTAGGCGTGGGTGGTCAGGTGGAAGCCGTCGGGCACGGGCAGGCCGGCGGCGGCGAGCCGGGCGAGCGCGGCGCCCTTCCCGCCGACCGCGGCCAGGTCGGCGGCGGGGTCGGCGAGCGGCAGCACCAGCGCGGTGGTCCCCATGATCCGATCATGCCAGGGGCGGGTGGTGCGCATGGGTGGTTCGCCGCGCCCCGTTGTTGTACTTCGTCGGACTATGTAGCGTTCGTTGTCGCGCGAACCGTCGAGGCCCACAGCCGCCGGAGGGTGTGCGGTCGCGCGTGGCCCCCTGCGCCACTGCCCGGTTCCCCGCACCGCAAGGAGTCCCATGCGCTCGTCCTCCGGCACCCGGCGCACGTTCCCGACCAGGCTCAGGCGGCTCGCGGCAGCCATCGCCGCCGCACTCGTCCTTCCCGCGCCGCCGGCCCTCGGTGTCGAACCGGTCGCACCGGACGACTGCGCGGTCTCCGCACTGGGGCGCACCACCCTGCGCGCCGCCGACCCGAGCGTGATCCGCGTCGGCGGCACCTACATCTCGGCCCAGGTGGGCGGTGGCGGCATCCAGGTCCGCCAGGCGTCCTCCCCGGACGGCCTGGCCGCCGCGCCCGCGCGCCTGGTGTGGCGGGACGCGCGCGGCCTGGGCTCGGTGTGGGCGCCCGAGATCGTCCGCGACGGCGGCCGGTACCACATCTACTTCACGGCCGGCGACGACGCGGCGCACCGCATGTACGCGATCAGCTCGGCCTCGCCGGACTCCGGCTACACCGGCGAGGTCCGGCTCGCCCTGCCCGGTGACCGGTGGGCCATCGACGGCGTCCCGGTGACGTTCAACGGTCAGCGCTACTTCATCTGGTCGGGCTGGGAGTGCACCACCAACGTCGAGCAGAACCTCTACATCACCCGCATGTCCGACCCGCTCACGCCGGTGGGCGACCGCCACGTCATCTCGCAGCCGCGCGAGCCGTGGGAGCGGGTGGTCGGCGACCCGTTCATCAACGAGGCGCCCGAGGTCATCAAGGACCCCGACGGCCGGCTGCACGTCGTGTACTCGGCCAACGGCAGCTGGAGCGAGCAGTACTGCCTGGCGGACCTGCGGCTGCGCGCCGGCGGCGACCCGACCCACGTGTGGGACTGGTACAAGTCCAACGGCTGCCTGTTCGGCTCCAACCGGGCCACCATGATGACCGGCTGGGACCCGACCCTGTACGTCAACGGGCCGGGCCACCACTCGTTCGTGTTGCTCGACGGCGACATCGCGACGAGCCCGCCGGCCGGTCCGCGGTTCCCGCTGGTCTACCACGCGGTGGCCAAGGGCACGCCCTACCACTGGGACAACCGCTACTGGTACACCGGCACGTTCACCTGGTGGGGCAACACGACCTACCGCCGCGCCAACGTCCCGGGCGCGACCTCGGACACCGGGTGGGGCCTGAAGTTCTTCGAATAGGCGGAGAACCGGGAAATTTTGCGCGGATTTCCACAAAACGCGCCAGGGCGCACACATTCCCGAAGCCCTCGCGGTCAACCGCGTGACAAAATATTCGGGGCTCCCCAGAAAAGCGTTCGCACGTTATCGTCCAACCATTCCGCCGTCTTTCGGTTTCGAGCAGGGAGTACGACGACGTGCGACCCTTGACGAAGAGAGCAGCAGTCGCCGCGGTGCTCGCCCTGGCGGGCACCGCGGTCGCGACGCCGGCCCACGCGGCCGCCAACCCCCACGAGCGCGGACCCGCACCCACGCGGCAGGGCGTGGACGCGCCGCTGGGCCCGTTCGCCGTCGCCACGGCCACCGTGACGGCGGCCCAGGCCGGCGGCCGGTTCGGCGGCGGCACGATCCACTACCCGACCAGCACCGCCGAGGGCACGTTCGGCGCGGTGGCCGTCGCGCCCGGGTTCACCGAGTCGCAGTCCGCGATCTCCTGGTACGGGCCGCGGTTGGCGTCCCGGGGGTTCGTGGTGATCACGATCGACACCAACGGCCCGCTCGACTTCCCCGACGCCCGCGGCGACCAGCTGCTGGCCGCCCTCGACTACCTCACCGCGGCGAGCCCCGTGCGCTCCCGGATCGACGCGTCGCGCACGGCCGTGATGGGGCACTCGATGGGCGGCGGCGGGGCGCTGGAGGCGGCCCGCGACCGGCCCGCCCTCCGGGCGGCGATCCCGCTGGCCGGGTGGGACCTCAACGGGAACTGGTCGACCAACCGGGTGCCGACGCTCGTGGTCGGCGCGGAGAACGACCTCATCGCGCCCGTCTCCCTGCACTCCGAACCGTTCTACCAGTCGCTGCCGTCGACCCCGGACAAGGCGTACCTGGAAATCCGCGGCGGCGACCACTTCGTCACCAACTCACCGCACACCACCATCGCGCGGCTGAGCATTTCCTGGCTCAAGCGGTTCGTCGACGACGACGTCCGCTACGAGCAGTTCCTGTGCCCGGCACCGGTGCCGGACCCGGCGATCTCCGAGTACCGCGACACCTGCCCGAACGGCTGAGCGGCAGCGCCAGGGCCGTCGCCGCGGCGGCCACCCACACCGCCGCGGCGAGCCCGGCGGCGGTGAACGCCAGGCCGACCAGCGCGACGCCGAGGGCGCCGGCCAGCTCGCGGCTCGCGGTGACCGCCGCCGAGGCCACCCCGGCCAGCCGCTCGTCGGCGGCGTCCAGCGCGGTCGTGGTCAGCGGGGTGGTCAGGGCCGAGCCGAGACCGACGAGCACCAGGCAGGCGAGCACCCCGGGCACCGGCACGACCGGCAGGACCGCCAGCCCGGCGGTCACCGCGACCAGGCCGGCGCCCGCCGTGCGGGCCGCGCCGAACCGGGCGACCAGCAACGGCACCGCCGGCGCCCCGGCGACCACGGCCAGCGCGGCGGGCACGAAGAACAGGCCGGTGCCCAGCGGCGTGAAGCCCTCGGCGCGGTGCAGGTGCAGCGGCAGCACGAACAGCGCGCCGCTGACCGCCAGGCCCCACAGCGCCTGCGCGGCCACGCCCGCGGCGAACGGCCCGCGCACCACCCCGGGCGGGAACAGCGGGTGCGCCGCCGACCGCTCGACCCGCCGGAACACCAGGCAGGCGACCACGGCCGGCACGAGCGCGAGCCCCACGCCGAGCACGGCGGCCGTCACCGCGAACACCGCGGCCGTCAACGCCAGCGTGGAGCGGACCGGCAGCGGTGCCGCGCCCCGGCGGTCGGGCAGCACCCGGTGCGCCAGCAGCGCCGCCGCCGCGCACACCGGGACGTTGCCCAGGAAGATCCACCGCCAGTGCGCGGCCTCGGCGAGCAGCCCGCCCAGCGCGGGCCCGACCGCGAGCGCCACCGCCAGGGCCGCCGTCCACGCCGCGATGCCCGCCCGCCTGCCGCGCTCGTCGAGCCCGGTGCGCAGCACGGCCAGCCCGGTGGGCACGATCGCCGCCGCGCCCGCGCCCTGGACCGCCCGCCACAGCGACAGCTCCCACCCGCTGCCCGCGGTGCCGCAGCCCAGCGAGGCCACCGCGAACCCGAGCAGGCCCGCCAGGAGCACCCGCCGCGGCCCGAACCGGTCCCCCGCCGCGCCCGCGGCCACCATCAGGCTCGCGAACACCAGCATGTAGCCGACCACGGCCCACTGGAGGTCGTGGGTGGTCAGGCCGAGGTCGTCACCGATGGTGGGCAGGGCGACCATGAGGACGTTGTTGTCCAGCGCGGTGAGGAACCCCGCGACGCAGGCGAGCAGGACGACCGGGTTCACCGGAGCGCGGAGACCAGCATCGGCCAGGACGCGTGCAGCTCGCGCTGCCAGTACTTCCAGGTGTGCGTGCCGCCGCCGTAGGCGTTGACGGTGATCGGGATGCCGAGCTGGCGGACGCGGGCGACGAAGTCCGGCGCGGTCGTGCCGACGATCGTCTCGAACGGGTCCAGGGTGAGCCAGCTCGTGTCCAGCGGGCCCTTGAAGCCGTTGCCGAAGGAGACGTAGAGCTGGGTGCCGCGCAGGGCCTCGGCCAGGGACTTCGGGTTGTTGGCGGACCAGACCTGCGGCACCAGCGCCTCGCGGCCCCACGGGCCGAACGGGTCGAGACCCTCGCGCAGCACGGTGGTGTAGATGAACTGGGGGACGCCGATGAACTGCGTGGACAGCAGGCCGCTGTAGGAGGCGGCGGCGCGGAACAGGCCGGGGTGCTTGGCCGCGTAGTTGAGCGCGCCCGTGCCGCCCGCGGACAGCCCGGCGACCGACCTGGTGGTGCTGCCGCGGTAGTTGCGCTCGATGAGCTGGAGCAGCTCGGTGGTGTGGAAGGTCTCCCACTTCGGCGTGCCGCCCCGGCCGTCGTTGTACCAGTCGGTGTACCAGCCCGCGCGACCCGCGTCGGGCATCACGACCAGCACGTCGGTGTCGGCGCTCAGCTCTTCGACGTCGGTTTCGCGGGTCCAGGAGGTGTAGTCGTCGCCGACGCCCTGGAGGAGGTAGAGGACCGGCCAGGTGCGGTTGGCGGTCGGGGACCAGTTCGGCGGGGTGAGGACGCGGACCGGCACGGCGCCGCCGACGGCGGGTGAGGAGATGGTGAGGTCGACGGTGCGGGGGGCCGGTCGGCGCTCGTCGGTGATGCGGGCGCCGTCGTCGGCCGGGATGTCGGGGGTGGCGTGGGCGACGGGGGCGGTGAGCAGGGCGGTGGTGGTGAGGGTGGTGGTGACGGCCAGGAGCAGGGTGCGGAACACGGGTTCTCCCAGGGGTGTCGGGGTTTGAGCGGTCCGCCGTTCACGACGCGTCGTAGGCGGCACGCGCAGCGGGCTCAACCCGCGAGGTGTCGGGGCTTGGGCGGTCCGCCGTTCACGACGCGGGCAGCAGGCCGGCCAGGTAGCGGTCGCGGCAGGCGGCTCGGGACAGCTTGCCGCTGGACGTGCGGGGCACCGAGCCGGGTTCGACGACCAGCACGTCGCGCACCCGCACGTCGTGGTGGCGGGCCACGGCCGCCCGGACCCGGTTGCGCACCCGCGCCTGGTCGACGGCGTCGCGCGGCGACCTGGCGCTCCGCTCGGCGACCACCACGAGCGCCTCACCGTCGTCCGAGGGCACCGCGAAGGCGGCCACGTGCCCGCGCCGGATGACCTCGTCCGCCCGCTCCGCCACCGCCTCGACGTCCTGCGGGTAGTGGTTGCGCCCGTCGATGACGATCAGGTCCTTGATCCGGCCCGCCACGTACAGCCCGCCGCCGTGCAGGACGCCCAGGTCGCCGGTGCGCAGCCACGGGCCGCGCGGCAGTCCGGGGGCCTCCAGCTCCGCGCCGAAGCCGGTGCGGCCGGACCAGTAGCCCGGTGAGACGTTGTCGCCGCAGACCCAGATCTCGCCGACGCGGTCGTCGGCGACGGGTTCGCCGGTGACGGGGTCGACGACGGCCACGTGCTGGTCCACCGGCGCGCCGCAGTCGACCAGCACGGTGGCCCGCGCGGGGTCGTCCTGGGGTTCGGCGCGCCCGTGCGACAGCGCCTCCCGGTCGAACGACGCGGTGGCCGGGCCGTCGGCGGCGGTGACGAACACGGTGGCCTCGGCCAGGCCGTAGGAGGGGCGCTGGGCGTCGGGGCGCAGGCCGCACGGTGCGAAGGCGGCCTGGAACCGCGCCAGGGTGCCCGCCCGCACCGGTTCGCTGCCGTTGACCATCGCGACCACGCCGGACAGGTCCAGGTCCGCCCGGTCCGCCTCGGGGACCCGGTGCGCGCACAGGTCGTAGGCGAAGTTGGGCGCGGCGGTGATGACGCCCCGCCTGCCGTGCATGGCGCGCAGCCACCGGGACGGCCGGTAGAGGAACGCCAGCGGGTCCATCAGCACCGCCTCGGCGCCGGTGGTCAGGGCCACGCCGACGCCCAGCACCAGCCCCATGTCGTGGAACAGGGGCAGCCAGCTGACCGGGGTCGCGGTCGCGTCGGCGAGGTCGTAGGCGGTGAGCGCCTGGCCCACGTTGACCCGGAAGTTCCGGTCGGTCACCACGACGCCGGCCGGGGTGCGGGTGGAGCCGGAGGTGTACTGGAGGTAGGCGGGGCCGCCGGAGGGCCACGGGGGCAGGGGCGCGGTGCCCGGCGGCACGCGGCCGACCACCACCACGTCCAGGTCGAGCGGCACCGGGGCGGCGGTGAGGGCGACGCGGGGGGCGCAGTCCCGCAGCACGCCGTCGAGGCGGTCGCGGTGGCCGTCGCCGGTGGGCGGGAACAGCGGCACGGCGAGCACGTCGGCGTACAGGCAGCCGACGAACGCCACCACGTAGTCGATCCCCTGCGGCAGCAGGAGCACCGCGCGATCACCGGCGGAACACCTTTTCCGCAGCTCGAATGCCACGCCCCGGGCGCGCGCGTCGAGTTCCGCCCAGGTGATCGACACCGACACCCCGAGCGGGTCCAGGTCATGGTCGACAAACGTGAACGCGGTGCTGTTCCCGCGTTCCACCGCCCAACGCCGGACGGCGTCGACGACCGTGCCCGTCCTGGTCAATGCGACCGTCATGACCAGCCTCTTTTCCCTGGGTACCACAAATCCAGAAATAACTTTTGTGCGTTCGACACAAGTTTTTCCGTGTCTTTCGAGCACATGTCGAGGTCGGAAGCTACCCACGAGTACAAGAACTGTCAACGACTACGTCCAGCAACCCCGTTTAACCCGAACGGACTATTGTTAACGGCACAGTGGACGGTCACGATCGGTCGCACTCCGTCGCGCTTCGCGCAAAAATCCCGAAAGGTTCTCCCATGGCCCGCATGACCGCCGAGGCGGAAATCCGCGCGTGGTTGGTGCGCGGCGTCGCGGACCTCACCGGCCTGCCCGGCGACGAGGTCGACGTCGACCAACCCCTGGCCGAGCTGGGGCTGTCCTCCCGCGACGCCGTGGTGCTGGCGGGCGCGCTGGGCGAGGAGGTCGGCACCCCCCTGCCGGCCACCGCGCTCTACCAGCACCCGACCATCGCCCGGCTCGCCCGGCACCTGGCCGGGCACCTGGCCGCGCCGGAGGTCGGACCGGCCGGGCCGACGCCCGCGGACGGGATCGCGGTGGTCGGCGTCGGCTGCCGCCTGCCGGGCGGGGTCGACGGGCCCGAGCGGATGTGGGAGTTCCTGCGGTCGGGCGGTGACGCGATCGCGCCCGCGCCGCCGGACCGCTGGCCCGGCCTGCCCGAGGGCACGCCCCGGTTCGGCGGGTTCCTGGCCGACGTGAAGGGCTTCGACGCGGAGTTCTTCGGCATCTCGCCGCACGAGGCCGCGCTGGTGGACCCGCAGCAGCGGCTGGTGCTGGAGGTGTCGTGGGAGGCCCTGCACCACGCGGGCATCGCGCCGGACGCGCTGCGCGGCACCCGCACCGGCGTGTTCGTGGGCATCTCCAGCGGCGAGCACGGCGCGGCGCAGGCGCTGGACCTGGACCGGGTCGAGCCGTGGACGGCGACCGGCGGCGCCCTGTCGATCGCCGCGAACCGGCTGTCCTACCTGCTGGACCTGCGCGGGCCGAGCCTGGCCGTGGACACCGCGTGCTCCTCGTCGCTGGTCGCGCTGCACCACGCGGGCCGCAGCCTGCGGGCGGGCGAGAGCGACACCGCCGTGGTGGCCGGGGTGAACCTGCTGCTGGGCCCCGCGGTCACGGTCGCCTTCCACCGGGCGGGCCTGCTGGCCGCCGACGGCCGGTGCAAGCCGTTCGACGCCGCCGCCGACGGCATCGCCCGCGCCGAGGGCTGCGCGGTGGTGGTGCTCAAGCGGCTGGCCGACGCCCGCCGCGACGGCGACCGGGTGCTGGCCGTGGTCCGCGGCAGCGCGGTGAACTCCGACGGCCGCTCCAACGGGCTGATGGCGCCGAACCCGCGGGCCCAGGCCGACCTGCTGCGGCAGGCGTACGCGGAGGCGGGCGTCGACCCGGCGCTGGTGGACTACGTGGAGGCGCACGGCACCGGCACCCTGCTCGGCGACCCGATCGAGGCGCACGCGCTGGGCGAGGTCCTCGGCGGCCCGCTGCTGCTGGGCTCGGCCAAGGCCAACTTCGGCCACACCGAGTCGGCCGCCGGGCTGGTGGGGCTGGTCAAGGTGGTGCTGGCGATCCAGCGCGGCGAGATCCCGCCGAGCCCGCACTTCCACGCGCCCAACCCGCACGTCGACTTCACCGGCCTGCGCGTGGTCACCGCGCCGACGCCGTGGCCGCGCCGCTCGGGCCGCATCACCGCGGGCGTGTCCTCGTTCGGCTTCGGCGGCACCAACGCGCACGTCGTGCTGGAGGAACCGCCGCCGGCCGAGCCGGTGGCGCAGCCGGCCGGCCCGGCGGTCCTGGTCGTCGCCGGCGCGTCCGAGGAGCGGGTGCGGCGGCACGCCGCGCGGTTGGCCGACTGGCTCGACGCCTCCGGGGCCGACCCGCGCGAGGTCGGCGCCACGCTGGCCCGGCGCCGCGGGCGCGAACCGCGCGCGGCGGTGGTGACCGGGGCCGACCGGGACGCCGTGGTGGCCGGGCTGCGGGCGCTGCCCTCGGGCGTGCGGCGGGTCCGACCGCGGGCCGGCGCGGTGTGGGTGTTCTCCGGCTACGGCTCGGGGTGGGCCGGGATGGGGCAGCGGCTGCTGGCCGGCGAGCCGGTGTTCGCCGCCGCCGTGGACGAGGTGGACCGGCTGCTCGCGCCGCGCTCGGTGCGGCGGCTGCTGGAGCACCCGGACGAGGGCCTGGGCAACGGGCAGCTCGCGCTGTTCGGGGTGCAGGTGGCGCTGGCCCGGCTGTGGGAGTCGCGCGGGGTGCGGCCGGCCGCGGTGATCGGCCAGTCGGTGGGCGAGGTGGCCGCGGCGGTGGTCGCGGGCGCGCTGACCCTGGCCGACGCGGTGCTGGTGATGACCACCCGCGCCCGGCTGCTGGACGCCGTGGACGGCGCGGGCGGGATGGCCGCGGTCGAGCTGGCCGCCGACGAGGTGGACGACCCGGAGCTGTCGGTGGCCGTGCACGCCGCGCCGCGCCGCTGCACGGTGTCCGGGCCCGCCGACCGGGTCGCCGCGCTGGTCGACCGGGTCGAGGCGGGCGGCGGCACGGCCCGGCTGCTGCCGCTGCGCGCCGGCGGCCACTCCCCCGCCGTCGAACCGGTGCTGGCGGAGCTGGCCGAGCGGCTGCGGGACGTGCGGGGGCGGTCCGGCGCGGTGCCGCTGTACGGGACGGTGCTGGCCGACCCCCGGCAGGCGCCCGCGTTCACCGCCGCCTACTGGACCGCGCACCTGCGGCAGCCGGTGCGGTTCACCCAGGCGGTGAGCGCGGCGCTGGAGGACGGGCACACCGCGTTCCTGGAGGTCTCGCCGCACCCGGTGGCGCTGGCCGCGATCGCCGAGCACGCGCCGGACCTGCTGCTGGTCGGGACGCTGCGCCGGGACGACGACGAGGCGTTCCACGACAACCTCGCGCAGCTGCACCTGCACGGGCTGGTGCGCGCCCGGGGCGTCACGGACGTGCCCACCGCGCCCTGGCTGCACCGCGAGCACTGGGCCGCGCCCCGGCCCCGGACCGCGGGGCACCCGCTGCTGGGCGACCACGTGGAGCTGCCCGACGGCACCCACGCCTGGCAGGCCGAGGTGGGCCTGGACGCGCTGCCCTGGCTGGGCGACCACCGCGTGCGGGGCACGGCGGTGCTGCCCGGCGCGGCGTACGTGGAGATCGCGCTGGCGGCCGGTGCGCTGGTCGCCGGCGGGCCGGTGGCGGTGCGGGACGTGGAGTTCGAGGCGCTGCTGCCGCTGGGCGAGCCGGTCCGGTTGAGCACCACGCTGCGGGACGGGCGGGTGGAGGTGCACGCCAGGACCGGGGACGGCTGGGTGCGGCACGCCGTGGCGACCGTCGTGGGCACCACGCCGCCGGAGGGCGCCGGTGTCGTCCACAGCGGACTGGAACCGGTGGCGCTGTACGAGCGGCTGACCGAGGCGGGCATGGAGTACGGGCCGGCGTTCCGCGGTGTGCTGGAGGCGCGGGCGGGCCGCGGGGTGGCGAGCTGCCTGCTGCGCCGGCCGGACGGGCCGGACCGGGCGTGGCGGCTGCCGCCGACGCTGCTGGACCCGTGCCTGCACGCCCTGGCCGCCGCCGCGCTGGGGCTCGGGGTCGACGGGCCGTGCCTGCCGGTGGGGATCGGCGCGGTGCGGGTGCACGGCGACCCGCGCCGGGCCGACCGGTGCTCGGCGGTGGTGGCCGAGGGCGACGGCGGGCTGACCGGGTCGGTGTGGCTGCACGACGACGCGGGCGCGTTGCTGGCGGAGGTGCTGGACGTCCGGGTGCGGCCGGTGGCGGCGGCGTTGCCGTTGCTGGAGGCCCGTTGGGAGCGGCACGACCTGCCCGCCCGCGGCGGTGGTCCGCGGAGGTGGTTGGTGGTCGGCGGGGACCTGGGGGTCGCGGCGGCGCTGGCGGCGGCGGGGCACCGGGTGACCACCGACCCGGACGCGGACACCGACGGGGTCGTGTTCGTGCCCCGGGACGGGTTGGCGCAGGACCTGGTGCGGCTGGCCGGCCTGGCGCACGGGGCGCGTCGGCTGTGGGTCGTCACGCGCGGGGCGGCGGCGGTGCTCGACGGGGAGCGCGGGGTGCCGGAGCGGGCGGCGTTGCGCGGGGCGGTGCGGGTGCTGGCGTTCGAGCGGCCGGGGTTGCGGGCGTCGGTGGTGGACGTGGACGACCTCGCGGTACTGGCCGGGGAGCTGGGTGCCGATCCGGACGACGACGAGGTGGCCTGGCGGCGGGGCGAGCGGTACTCGGCGCGGTTGCGGCCGGTGGTGCCCGGGGGCGCCGGCGGCCCGGTGGTCCGGGCGGGCGCGTACGTGGTGACCGGCGGCCTGGGCGGGCTGGGGCGCGTGGTGGCGCGGTGGCTGGTCGAGCGCGGGGCGACGCGGGTGGTGCTGTCCGGGCGTCGGGAGCCGTCGGCGGGGGTGCCGGCCGAGGTGGCGGCGCCGGGCGGCGGAGCGGGCGCGGAAGTGCTCGTGGTGACCGGCGACGTCGCCGGGCCCGGGGTGGCCGAGCGGCTGGTGGCGGCCGCCACGGCGGGCGGGGTGGAGCTGCGCGGCGTGGTGCACGCGGCCGGGGTGCTGGCCGACGCGCCGGTCGACCGGCTCGACCCGGAGGACGTGCGGCGCGTGCTGCGCCCCAAGGTCGACGGCGCGCTGCGCCTGCACGAGGCCACCGCCGGCCACGCGCTGGACTGGTTCGTGCTGTTCTCCTCCGCCGCCGCCCTGCTGGGGTCCCCCGGGCAGCTCGCCTACGCCGCCGCCAACGCGTGGCTGGACGCCTTCGCCCGCGACCGGCAGGCCGCCGGGCTGCCCGCGACGAGCATCGGCTTCGGCGCGTGGAGCCGGGTCGGGCTCGCCCGGGACAACGCCAACCCGCTGCTGCGGCCGATCTCGCCCGCCGAGGGCGTGGCGGCGGTGGAGGCGCTGGTGCGGTCGGGGCGGGCGGTGACCGGGGTGGCGCGGTTCGACCCCCGGACCGCGGTGGAGCTGTTCCCGCGGCTGGCGCGGCGGCCGTTCCTGGAGGGGTTCGTCCGGGCCGGCGCCGAGGAGGGCGGTGGGGACCGGTTGACCGCGATCGTGGCGCGGGTGCTGGGCGCGGCGCCCGACCCCGACGCGCCGCTGACCTCGCTCGGCCTGGACTCGCTGATGGCGATGCGGCTGCGCAACGCCGTGGAGCACGAGCTGGGGGCGGAGCTGCCGGTGGCGCTGCTGCTGCGCGGGGCGAGCCTGGCCGACCTGGCGCGACACCTGGACCGGGAGCTGGAGCCGGAGCCGAGTCGGGGGCCGGACCACGAGCCGGCCGCACCGCGGGTCGGGCCGCGGGACGCGACCGAGCGCTGGCTGTTCGGCCTGTGCGCGCGGGTGCTGGGGCGGCGGGACTTCGGCGTGCACGACGAGTTCGACGGGCCGCTGGACCGGTTGGTCGCCCTGGTCCGGGAACGCGTGCCGGGCGCGGACCCGGCAGGGGCGCTGCGCGGGGCGCGCACCGTGGAGGCGATGGCCGAGGTGCTGCGCGGGCGGTTCGAGGGCGCGGGCGGGCCGGTGCGGGTGCTGCGCGCGGGCGGGTCGCGGCGGCCGCTGCACCTGTTCCACCCCGCGGGCGGGCCGACGAGCGTCTACCAGCCGCTGGTGGAGCTGCTGCCCGACCGGCCGTGCTGGGGGTACGAGCGGGTCGACGGGCTGCCCGACGTCCCGGCCAGGGCGCGGCGGTACGCGGAGCTGGTGCGGGCCGCCCAGCCGGAGGGGCCGTACGTGCTGGGCGGCTGGTCGTTCGGCGGGTGCCTGGCGCACGAGGTGGCGTGCCGGCTGCTCGACGACGGGCACGAGGTGGAGCTGGTGGTCATGGTGGACACGGTGCGGCCGCTGCCCGCGCCGGACGTGTCGCCCGCCGACCTGGTGCGGCACCGGTTCGAGCGGTACCTGGCGCACGTCGAGCGCGTGTACGGCGCGGTGGTGGAGCTGCCGTGGGGCGCGCTGGCCGGGCTCGGCGACGAGGCGCAGGTGGACGCCGTGCTGGACGCGCTGGTGGTGGCGGGCGTCGGCATCAGCCCCGGCGCGTTGCGGCACCAGCGGACCTCGTACCTGGACGCGCGGGCGGCCGAGCGGTACGAGCCCCGGCACTTCCCGGGCCGGGTGGTGTTCTACCGGGCCACCGAGCGCGAGACCCTGACCACCGTGCTGGACCCCCGGTACCTGCGGCGGCAGGAGGACGACGACCTGGGGTGGGCGGACGCGTGCGGTTCGCTGGAGGTGGTGCCGGTGCCGGGCGACCACCTGTCCATGGTGGACCCGCCGAACGTGGCCGTGCTGGCCGGGCACCTGCGGTGCGTGCTCGACCGGGGGTGAGGGCTTCCGGGGTCGCCCGCCCGAACGGGCACGTTCCGCCGCCCTCGCGGACGGTGCGACGGCCCGGTGGTCACCGGTAGTGTCCGATCGTGCACGCGCGGCACCTGAGCCCAGCCACCAGGAAGTCGGTGCACAGTGGAAGAGCACGCCGAACCGGAGCGGGAGCGCACGCCGGGGCGCCCGGCCGCGCCCCGCTCCGACGTCCCACCGGTCCACCGGCTCCTCGGGTTGCAGCAGCTCGCCGGGAACCGGGCCGTGCAGCGGCTGTTGGTGCGCATGCCCAACCCCTACGAGCAGGGCGCGCGCAACGCCGTGGGCAACGCCGAGGTCGACGAGATCGGCGAGGCCCTGACCGCCAAGGGGCACGCTGGGCGGGCCGGGTCGCACAAGTGGGAGGACGACTGGGTGTTCCCGCCGACCCCCACCACCGAACCCTCGGTCTTCTACGGCCACGGCACCCGCGAGAAGATCGGCGGGATCACGCCCTTCGACTTCGTGGTCGAGGCGAGCATGGACCACCACGGGTTGCAGCGGGACACCGCGTTCAAGTTCGTCGCCTGCGGCGGTGGGCAGGCCCAGGCGGCGGCCGGCGCCGCCTTCGGCGCCCGGGTGGCCCGCCTGCTCAAGCTCCTCGACGTCCGGGGCGGGAAGTGGGGCGGGCCGCTGAAGGCCGCCGAAGGGCTGGTCTACTACACCGGGAACTACAAGGCCGTCCTGCCGAACATCCCCCCGGACATCGACAGGTTCCTGCTGCAGCAGGCGTCCAAGGTCGAGACGGACCTGCGGAAGAAGGTCGTCGAGCAGGTCAGGACCCGGCTCAAGGCGCTCGGGCCGGCCCGGCGGGCCGCCGACTTCACCCAGTTCCGCGACACGGTGGCGGACTACTACGCGACGGAACACGACCTGGTCGGCCGGGACGCCGACGTGCGCGCGATCGACGTCCCGGCCGCCGGCCTGAGCAACGCGTGGTTGAGGGGCAGGCTCAACGACGCGATGGACACCATGATCGGCGGCGACGTCGGGTGGCTGAGGACCCAGGTGGCGTTCCTGGAGGTGGCCACCAACCACGCCGACAACTGCCTCGCCGACGTCTGGCGGGTCTTCGCCGTCCTCGACCAGGAGATGGCGGCGAAGGCCAAGGTGGTCTGGGGCGACTTCAGGGACCGGCTGCAGAACTCGGCCAACGTCCCGGCGCGGCAGTCCGGGCCGGGCGGCCGGGTGGGCACGGTGCCCTCCCCGGTGCAGGCCGCGGACCCGGACCGGTTCCGGAAGTGGCAGGACTTCGGGGACGTGCTGTGGCACCAGTGGAAGGCCGCCCGGCGGACCACCACCTGAGCCGGTGGGTGCCCCGGTGCGCGGGAGGACGAGGGCGCCCGCGCACCGGGGACGTCCTCACAGGCCGTTGGTGAACAGCAGGCGGTTGACCGTGCCGCCGGTCGCGCCGCCGCTGACCGCGTTCGGCGTGGCCGAGGAGTTGAGCCAGTCGTGCACGGTCGCCGACGGCTGGTCGCCGAACCGCTGCTTGTAGAGCGCGGCCACGCCCGTCACGTGCGGGGTCGCCATCGACGTGCCGCTCATCGCGCCCGAACCGCCGGTGCGGACGGTCGACACGATCGAGCCGCCGGGCGCGTACAGGTCGACGCAGGCGCCGGTGCTGGAGAACGACGACCGGGCGTCGGTGCGCTCGGAGGAGGCCACCACGGACGCGGTCTCCACCTTGCGGGGCAGCCGGTCGCACGAGTTGCCGCCGGTGTTGCCCGCCGAGGTCGCCAGGAACACGCCCGCGGCGATCATGTTGCGGATCGCGGTCTCCAGGCTGGCCGACGCGGTGAAGTTCCACGAGGTGTTGGCCACGGCCGGCTTGGTGTGGTTCTGGGTGACCCAGTTGATCGCGTTGAGCGCGGAGGTGGTGGTGGCGCTGCCGGAGCAGTTCATCATCTT
This sequence comes from Saccharothrix syringae, assembly GCF_009498035.1. Classification (NCBI taxonomy): domain Bacteria; kingdom Bacillati; phylum Actinomycetota; class Actinomycetes; order Pseudonocardiales; family Pseudonocardiaceae; genus Saccharothrix; species Saccharothrix syringae. Next base: position 5,367,418 of record NZ_CP034550.1, on the reverse strand, counting down.
CACGCCGTGCAGGCGCACGCCCTTGGCGATGCCGTAGGTGGTGGAGCCGATGGTGCCCGCCACGTGCGTGCCGTGGCCGTGGCAGTCGGTGTTGTTGGTGTCGATGCCGTTGTAGTCGAACGTGGCCCGGCCGCCGTAGTCGGCGTGGCCCGGGGTGATGCCGGTGTCGATGATGTAGGCGTGCACGCCGGCGCCGGTGTAGTTGTAGGTGTAGCTCGCCGACAGCGGCAGGTTGCGCTGGTCGACCCGGTCGATGCCCCACGACGGCGGGTTGGCCTGGGTGGCGTCGAGCGCGTCGGTGACCAGGACGTCCTGCTCGATCGAGGCGACCGAGGGGTCGCGGCTGAGCTTGCGCAGCTGGGCCGGGGTGAGCTTGGCGGAGAAGCCGTGGAACGCCGCGCCCCACACGTGGGTGGGCGTGACGCCGGCGGCCGCGGCGGCCGCTTTCGCGTCGGCGCGGGCGGTCGCGCCCAGGCTGACGATGTAGGTGTCCTCGATCGGGTGGACGGTCGCCGAGGCGGTCGCGAGGACGACCTCGGCCTGGTGCCGCGGCGCGGCGGGGCGGTGCCGGTGGTCAGGCCGATGGCGGTGGCGGAGACGGACAGCAGGGTGAGCGCTCTGGTGAAAGGACGCACTTGTCGGCTCCTTCGGGTGCCCCCGGACCAGTGCGCCCCGACGCAGGGTCGACGGGGCCAACGGTCACTCGTCCGGGTTCATCCCTGCAGCCTGACCAGCGGTTATGCCATGGTCAACCCGGTTCGGCCGAACGGTCGCGTTCGGCATCACGCTCGGTGGAGAAAACCGACAATTGGTAAGGACCACGTCGCTCGGGCGGCCTCTTGCCGTGCGGCCGGCCGGGGGTGCCGCCTATCCGCGCACCGATGCCGACACGGCCCCGGCAGCCCGGCGGCCGACCCCGGACGCGCCGGGCGCGGCGGTCAGCCTGGTCAACGCGACCCCGGCCACCACCACCAGCACCCCCACGACCACCCGCGGGGTCAGCGGCTCGCCCAGCACCACCGCGCCCAACGCCACCGACACCACCGGCAGCAGGTACCCGACCGCGGCGGCGTTGGTCGGGCCCTCGTCGGTGATGATCCGGTAGTTCAACACGAACGTGGCACCGGTGCCGAGCACACCCAGGACCACCAGCGCGACGACCGCGACGGTGTTCGGTCCCGCCGCCGCGCCGTCGAACGGCAGCAGCAGCGCGCTCAGACCCGCCGCGACGGCCAGTTGCGCCGCCGACACCGCGAGCGGCGCGCCCTTGGCCACCAGCGTGCGGCTCATGTAGGCGAACGCGACGGCGTAGCCGGCGGCGGCGGCGAGCAGGAAGAGCGCGCCCACCCCGGTCACCCCCTGTTCCCACGGGGCGAAGACGACCAGCACGCCCGCGAACCCGAGGCCCAGCCCGGCCGCCCGCACCGGGGACAGGCCGCGCTCGCCCCCGGTCACCAGGCCGATGAGCAGCGACCACAGCGGGGTGGTGGCGTTGAGCACGCCCGCGACGCCGGAGTCGACCGTCTGCTGCCCGATGCCGAACAGCACGAACGGCAGGGCGTTGCAGAACAGGGCGGCCACGGCGAGGTGACCCCACAGGCCGCGCGGCAGGCGCTGGCCCGCCCGGCGCGCCAGGGCGAACACGAAGGCCGCGCCCAGCGCGCACCGCGCGGTCGCGATCTGCGCCGGCGCGAACCCGGTCAGCGCCAGCTCGATCCACAGGAAGCAGGAACCCCACAGCAGGGCCAGCAGCCCCACCCGCAGCACGCCTCGTCCGGTCATGGGACCACCGTGCCCCGGTGGGGGTTTCAAGAAAAGTGAAACCTCATGCACGTGCGTTAAGCGCTGCTTCAAGGTCGGGGCCCGCGCCGTTGCGGACCCCGTTCGGGCGCTCAGCGCGTGTGGACCAAGAGCCGGTCCACGCCGTGGACGATGGAGGCGGCCCGGAAGACCGGGCGGTCCTCGGCCAGGCGCAGGTTCGGGAACCGGCGCAGCAGCGCCGGGTACGCCGCGCGCAGCTCCATCCGGCCCAGCTCGGCGCCGACGCAGCGGTGCGCGCCGTAGCCGAACGCCAGGTGCGACGAGGACTTGCGGGTGTGGTCGAACCCGGGCGTGCCCTCGCGGTTGGCGGCCGCCAGGGACACCACGATCGCGTCGCCCTCCTCGATCCGCTGCCCGCCCACGGTCAGGGCGTTGCGGGCGAAGCGCGGGAACGCCACCTGCACCACGCTCAGGTGCCGCAGCAGCTCCTCCACCAGCGGGGCGACCGCCGCGTCGTCGTCGCGCATGGCGGCACGCGCCTCGTCGTCGCGCAGCAGCACGTAGGCGCCCAGCGCCAGCATGCTCGCGGTGGTGTCGAACCCGCCGGTGAGCACGCCGTCGGCCAGGCCGGCCAGCTCCGCGTCGTCGACCGCGTCGCCGTGCTCGCGGATGATCATGCCGATCAGGCCGTCGCCGGGCGAGCGGCGCTCGCGCTCCACGATGTGGCGCATGTACTCCAGCGACTCCGAGATCGCGCCCAGCGCCTGGCCGGCGCCGCCGAACAGGTCGAACCTCGCCGCCGCGAGCTGCTGGAACCGGTCGCGGTCGTCGTAGGGCACGCCCAGCAGCTCGCAGATCGTCAGCGACGGGATCGGCAGGGCGAACTCCTTGACCAGGTCCACCGGCCCCTTCGCGGCCTCCATCGCGTCCAGCCGCTCGGTGACGATCTCGTCGATGCGCGGCACCAGCCGCGACAGCCGGCGCATGGTGAACTCCGGCGTCAGCAGCCTGCGCAGCCGGGTGTGGTCCGGCGGGTCGGCGAACCCGAGACCACCCGGCGACTGCTCCAGCCGCCCCACCGCCGCGCCCAGGCGGGTGTAATCGTTACTGAACGCCGCTGTGTCGGAAAGCACTTCCCTGGCCTCCGACTCGCCCGTGACCAACCACACGCGAATGCCGAACGGCACGGGCACCCGGTGCACCGGCCCGGACTCCCGCATCCGCTCCAGCTCCGCCACCGGCTCGACGCCGTCCCGCTTCAGCGGCACCAGCGCACGGTCCGGGAGCAGCGACAACGCCCGTGAACCGATCTTGCCCATGATCCACCGCGTCGCCGAACGCCGTGCGACCCACGCCACCAGGCCCTCGCGCACCGACGCCAGAGTCGCCATCCCACACCCCTCGTTCCCCAGTCCGTCCCCAGATCGAATCGACGAACGGTAACCGCATGCGCGGGTGGCGAGCATCGCGCCACAGGCGGATTGACACACCGTGGTCGGTGGCAGACGATCGGCAATCGCGCGTGAACAGGGGGAAGCCGGTCGAAGTCCGGCGCTGGCCCGCAACGGTAGGTCCCGGCCCGGGACGAGCCCGAACACCCGCCACGCGCGGCACGCTCCAGACACCGTCGAGGTCAGCGGGTCGGAGCCCGGGTGAAGGCCGTCCGGGGTCCGCTCGCGCGCCTCGCGCCCGGAAAGGTCGAACATGCCGATCAGGCCGATCAGACGGACCGCCGCCGCGGTCGCCGCCGTCGCCGCGCTGCTGGTCGCGCCGCACGCCCACGCGCAGCCGCCGGCCGACGCGCCTTCGGCGGGCACGTCGTCGACGGACGCGGCTCTGGTCGGCGCGGCTCCGGCGGACGCGACTCTCGTCGGCGCGACTCCGGCGGACGCGGCTCCCGTCGGCGCGGCTCCAGCAGACGCGGCTTCGGCCAACGCGAGTTCGGCCAGCGCGGCCCAGGCGGGCGTGGCCGCCGCCGCGGCGGGGTGGCTGGCCCGGCGGCTCGTCGACGGCGACCACCTGGAGACCGAGTACGGCGGCACCCGGTTCGTCGACCACGGCCTGACCCTGGACGCGCTGTTCGCCCTCGCCGCCGCCGGCGTCGCCGAGGACCGCGCGGACGCGATCACCGCCTGGTTCGCCCGGCCCGAGACCGTCGCGACCTACCTGCACTTCGGCGACCCGAACACCTCCTACGCGGGCTCGTACGCCAAGCTCGCGCTGGCCGTGCAGGTGCGCGGCCTGGACCCGACCGACTTCGGCGGGGTCGACCTGATCGCGGGCCTGACCGCGCTGCAGGCGCCCTCCGGGCGGTTCTCCGACGTCCCGCAGGACTTCTCCAACGGCTTCACCCAGGCGTTCGCGGTGCTGGCGCTGGAGCGCCGGCAGAGCGCGCCGCGCAACGCGGTCGACTTCATGCTGGGCACGCGGTGCCCGGGCACCGGCTTCCCGGTGCAACTGCTGGCCGAGCCCTGCGTGCCCGACGTGGACACCACCGCGATGGCCGTGCAGGCGCTGCTGGCGGTGGACCGGACCCCCGCGGACGACGCGGCGCTGGCCGAGGCGCTGACCTGGCTGGCCGGGCAGCAGCAGCCGGGCGGCGGGTTCCGCGAGGACGGCAAGGACGACGAGGGCAACGCCAACAGCACCGGCCTCGCGGCGCAGGCGCTGCGCGCGGGTGGTCGGACCGCCGAGGCGGACCGGGCGGCGGCGTTCCTCGCCGGGCTGGCCCAGGGCTGCTCGGCGGCCGGGGCGGACCGCGGTGCGATCGCCTACGACCGGACCGGTTTCACCGCCGCGACCGCGCAGGCCGCGAGCGCGCAGGCCGTGCTGGGGCTGGTGGGCGTGGGCTACGCCGAGCTGTCGGCCGAGGGCGCGGTGACCGGCGTGCCGGTGCTCGACTGCCCGGTGGCACCGACCTCCACGACCCCGGCGGCCTCCACTTCGGACACCACGACCACGACGACCGCGGTGGCGGCGGCCGGTGGCGGGCGGGAGCTGGCCCGCACGGGCGTACCGGTCGGGCCGGCCACGTGGCTGGGTTCGCTGCTGCTGGCCGCGGGTGCGCTGCTGCTGGTGGTGGCGCGGCAGCGGCACGCCGGGGTCGGGAAGTGACTTCACGCGGTCTCGCGGCCTCGTCGGCGATACCGGTCACGGCTGCCGCCCGCGCGGCAACGGCACACCGGCGTCCGCGAGCGACCTCCCGCGGCCTCGCCGCCTCGTCGGCGGTGCTGATCGCGGTCACCGTTCCGGCGCTGCTCTCCCCCGCCGCCTGGGCCGCGTCCTGCGCCGGGGTGAGCGTCGTGGTGGACTTCGGGTCGTTGGGCGGGGTGCGGACCGGCTGCGCGCCCGGTGACCCGGCCAGCGGCCTGGCGGCGCTGTCCGCCGCCGGGTTCCGCTACGAGTTCCTGCCGCGCCAAGCAGGCATGGTCTGCCGGGTCGACGGCCTGCCGGACCCGTGCAACGGCGCGCCCACCACGGCCTACTGGTCCTACTGGCACGGCACGCCCGGCAGCGGCTGGACCTACAGCAGCGCGGGCGCCGGGGTGCACGACCCGGCTCCGGGCAGCGTCGAGGGCTGGTCGTTCGGCGCCGGGACGCCGCCGAGCGCGGCACCGCCGGCACCCGCTCCCCAGCCGCAACCCCAACCACAACCGGTCCCCCAACCACAACCGCAGCCACCACCCCAGCCCCAGCCACAACCCCAGCCGCCCGCGCCGCAACCGACCCCGGGGCAGCCGGTGCCGACCGCGCAGCCGACGACCTCGGGGACCGGGGGCGCCACGACCTCGGCACCGCCCACGGCCTCCGCGGGCGCGCCGGCGAGCAGCAGCGCACCGTCCTCCCCCACCCCGGCACCGTCCGCGACCGGCGGCACGCCCGTCGCGGTCGAACCGGCGGCGAGCACGTCGTCCGGTGGCACGTTCGGCCTGCTCGCGGGTGTCGCGGCGGTGCTCGTGCTCGGTGGCCTGGGCTGGTGGACCGCGCGCCGGCGCGCCAGGGCGCCGGAGTGACACCGCACCCCGGCGCGTGGTGGCTGTGGGCGCTGTGCCTGGCCGCCGTCGCCACGCGGACCACCAATCCGGTGCTGCTCGCACTCGTGGTCGCGGTCGCCGGGTACGTGGCCGTGTCGTGCCGGCCGGACACGCCGTGGGCGGGTGCCTACGGGGTGTTCCTGAAGTTCGGGCTGGCGGTGATCGCGGTCCGGGTGGTGTTCCACGTGCTGCTCGGCGGCGTCGCCGGGCCCACGGTGCTGTTCACGCTGCCGTCCGTGCCGCTGCCGGGGTGGGCGCGCGGCATCCGGCTGGGCGGCCCGGTCAGCGCCGAGGGCCTGGTCTTCGCGCTCTACCACGGGCTCCAACTCGCGACCCTGCTGTGCTGCGTGGGCGCGGCGAACGCGCTGGCCAACGCCAAGCGGCTGCTGCGGTCGCTGCCGGCGGCGCTGTACGAGGTGAGCGTGGCGGTGGTGGTGGCGCTGACCGTGGCACCGCAGCTGGTGACCAGCGCGCGTTCGGTGCGGCGGGCGCGGGCGCTGCGCGGGGACGCGGTGCGCGGGATCAGGGCGTTGCGGGTGCTGGCGGTGCCCGTGCTGGAGGACGCGTTCGAGCGGTCGCTGGTGCTGGCGGCGGCGATGGACTCGCGCGGGTACGGGCGCACCGCCGGGCTGCCCCGGTCGGCGCGGGCGCTGACCGGGGTGCTGGTGCTGGGCGGGCTGGGCGGGCTGTGCCTGGGCGCGTACGGGCTGCTCGACGGCAGCGCGCCGCCGCTGGTGGGCGCGCCGGTGCTGGCGGTCGGCGCGGCCCTGGCCGTCGCGGGGCTGTGGACCGGGTCACGGCGGGTGCGGCGCAGCCGGTACCGGCCGGACACCTGGGGTCCGCGCGAGCTGCTGATCGTCGGGGCGGGGCTGGTGGCGGCGCTGGCGACGTTCCTGGCGCCCGCCGACCTGGGCGGCGACGCGCTGACGCCCGGCACCTCGCCGCTGGTGGTGCCCGGCCTGCCCCTGCTGCCCGCGCTCGGTCTGCTGTGCGCGCTGGCGCCCGTGCTCGTCGATCGGAAGAGGGCATGATCCGGTTCGAGAACGTCTCCGTCACCTACCGCGACGCTGAGGCGCCCGTGCTGTCCGGGGTGGACCTGGAGGTCCCCGAGGGCGAGCTGTGCCTGGTGGTCGGGCGCACCGGGTCCGGCAAGTCGACGCTGCTGCGCGCGGTCAACGGCCTGGTGCCGCACTTCACCGGTGGCACGCTCGCCGGCCGGGTGCTGGTCGACGGCCGGGACACGCGCACGCACCCGCCGCGCGAGCTGGCCGACGTGGTCGGGCTGGTGGCGCAGGACCCGCAGGCCGGGTTCGTCACCGACTCGGTCGAGGAGGAGCTGGCGTACTCGATGGAGTCGCTGGCGCTGCCCGAGCCGGTGATGCGCAAGCGGGTGGAGGAGACGTTGGACCTGCTCGGCCTGGCCGACCTGCGGCACCGGCCGCTGGCGACGCTGTCCGGCGGTCAGCAGCAGCGCGTGGCGGTGGGCGCGGCGCTGACCGCGCACCCGCGCGTGCTCGTGCTGGACGAGCCGACGTCGGCGCTGGACCCCGGCGCGGCCGAGGACGTGCTGGCCGCGCTGCACCGGCTGGTGCACGACCTGGGGATGACGGTGCTGATCGCCGAGCACCGGCTGGAGCGGGTGGCGCAGTACGCCGACCGCGTGGTGTGGCTGCCCGGCGGTGGCCGGCCGCCGGTGGGCGGTGCGCCCGGGCCGGTGCTGGCGCAGGCGCCCGTCGCGCCGCCGGTGGTGCGGCTGGGGCAGTTGGCCGGGTGGGACCCGGTGCCGGTGTCCATCCGGGACGCCCGGCGGCTGGCCGGGCCGCTGCGCGAACGCCTCGCCGGGCCGCCGGAGGTGCCGGGGTCACCGGGCGAGGTGCTGCTGCGCGCGGACGGGCTGCGGGTGCGTTACTCCACTGTGGACGCGGTGCGCGGGGTGTCGCTGGCCGTCGGCGCCGGTGAGCGGGTGGCGGTGATGGGGCGCAACGGGTCGGGCAAGTCCAGCCTGCTGTGGGCGCTCCAGGGCACGGGGCGGCGGTCGGGCGGTTCGGTGGAGGTGGCCGGCGTCGACCCGGCGGGGCTCAAGCCGGGGCCGCGGCGGGGCGTGGTCGGGTTGGTGCCGCAGCAGCCGGCCGACCTGCTGTACCTGCACACGGTCGCCGGGGAGTGCGCGCAGGCCGACCGGGAGTCGGGGCGGGCCGCGGGCACGTGCCGGGAGCTGCTGGACCGGCTCGCGCCGGGGGTGCCGGACTCGCGGCACCCGCGCGACCTGTCGGAGGGGCAGCGGCTGGCGCTGGTGCTGGCGGTGGCGCTGACCCCGTCGCCGCGGGTGCTGCTGCTGGACGAGCCGACGCGCGGGCTGGACTACCCGGCCAAGACGCGGTTGGCGGCGGCGCTGCGGGGGTTGGCGGAGCGGGGGCACGCGGTGGTGCTGGCGACGCACGACGTGGAGTTCGTCGCCGAGTACGCGAGCCGGGTGGTGGTGATGGCCGGTGGCGAGGTGGTGGCCGACGGGCCGACCGCCGAGGTGGTGACGGCTTCGCCGGTGTTCTCGCCCCAGGTGGCGAAGGTGTTGGCGCCGCGGGCCTGGTTGACGGTGGCGGACGTGCGCGACGCGTTGGCGGCCCGGTGAGCGGGGCTGGTTCGGTGGGCGGCGGGGGAACCGGGCCTGAGGGCGGCTGCGGAACCGGGCTGGGGGCCGGCTCGGCGGCGGGCTCGGCAGGGTCGGGAACCAGGTCGGTAGCTGGGGCGGAGGCCGGCTCGGCGGCGGGCTCGGCAGGGTCGGGAACCAGGTCGGTAGCTGGGGCGGAGGCCGGCTCGGCGGCGGGCTCGGCAGGGTCGGGAACCAGGTCGGTAGCTGGGGCGGAGGCCGGCTCGGCGGCGGGCTCGGCAGGGTCGGGAACCAGGTCGGTAGCTGGGGCGGAGGCCGGCTCGGCGGCGGGCTCGGCAGGGTCGGGAACCAGGTCGGTAGCTGGGGCGGAGGCCGGCTCGGCGGCGGGCTCGGCAGGGTCGGGAACCAGGTCGGTAGCTGGGGCGGAGGCCGGGTCGGCGGCGGGCTCGGCAGGGTCGGGAACCAGGTCGGTAGCTGGGGCGGAGGCCGGCTCGGCGGCGGGCTCGGCAGGGTCGGGAACCAGGTCGGTAGCTGGGGCGGAGGCCGGCTCGGCGGCGGGCTCGGCAGGGTCGGGAACCAGGTCGGTAGCTGGGGCGGAGGCCGGCTCGGCGGCGGGCTCGGCAGGGTCGGGAACCAGGTCGGTAGCTGGGGCGGAGGCCGGCTCGGCGGCGGGCTCGGCAGGGTCGGAGGGGTCGACGGCGGGGTCGACGGGCTCGGCGGCGGCGGCAGGGGCGGCGGCGGGCTCGGTGGCGGCAGGGTTGGCGGGGGCAGGGGCGGCAGGGTCGGCGGGGTCGGCGGGGTCGGCGGTTGAGGCAGGGGTTGGGTCGGAGACCGAACCGAGGGCTGCCGGAAGGACCGGCCGGGCAACCCACTCCCCCATCCGCATCCGCCCCCGCGCGGCGATCGCCCTCGGCATCGCCGCCGTCATCAGCGCGGCCGCGTTCGGCTGGCCGCTGCTGATCTCCGCCGACGCCGCCCTGGCCCGCGGCACCGGCGCACCCTGGCTGTTCATCCTGCTCCTCCCCCTGGTCCTGGCCGTGACCCTCGCCGAACTCGGCGAGGGCGGCCTGGACGCCAAGGCGGTGGCGGTGCTGGGCGTGCTGTCCGCCCTCGGCGCGGCCCTGCGGCCGCTGGGCGCGGGCGCGGCGGGCATCGAAGTCGTGTTCTTCCTGCTCGTCCTGGGCGGCCGGGTGTTCGGCCCCGGCTTCGGCTTCGTGCTGGGCAACACGATGATGTTCGCCTCGGCGCTGCTCACCGGCGGCGTCGGCCCCTGGCTCCCCTACCAGATGCTGGGCGCCGCCTGGGTGGCGTTCGGCGCCGGGCTGCTGCCGCCGCTGCGCGGGCGCTGGGAACCGGTGCTGCTGGCCGCCTACAGCACGGTGGCCTCGCTGGTCTACGGCCTGCTGCTGAACCTGTCGTTCTGGCCGTTCGCGCTGGGCGCGGCGAGCACGTCGCTGTCCTACGAACCCGGCGGCCCGCTCGCCGACAACCTGGTCCGGCTGGTGGGTTTCAGCCTGGCCACCTCGCTGGGCTGGGACGTCGGCCGGGCGATCACCACCGCGGTGCTGGTGCTGGCCACCGGCCCGGTGCTGCTGCGCACCCTGCGCCGCGCCGCCCGCCGCGCGCGCTTCGAACAGCCCCGGTTCACCGCGGCAGCAGCGCCGCCACCTCCGCCAGGGCGTCCAGCACCTCCGGGGTGAGGTGGCCCGACGCCAGCTCGGCCTCGGCGACCGTCACGGTGCCGCGGTGGCGCTCGGAGCCGTGGTTCGCGCCGCTGAACGAGACCTCGCCCAGGTCCAGCGCCTCGGTGCCCAGCGGTTCCACGTCGCCCGTCCCGGAGGCGTCGACGAGGTCCTGGAACCGGCGGGCGTCGCCGCGCGAGGCGAACTCCACCCAGGCCACGGCCACGACCGCGGTGTTGCCCGTGCCGTCGCCCACCGCGAACAGGGCGCGGTCCATCGAGGCGCAGCCGGTGCGCCGCAGGAACTCGTGCACCTCGCCGAACGACCCCGCGGTGCACTCGGTCGGCTGCGGGCCCGTCTGGCGGAGCCCGTGCAGCCCCATGCGCTGCCACGCGCCGTCCGCGTCACCGCGGCGCGCGAGGTCCTCGCTCTCGGCCCGGCGCGCGGTCACGCCGAGGCCGGCGCCGCCGGCACCGCCCGCGCTGAGCCCGACCGCTCCCCCGTACCCGACGGCGCCGAGCACGAGCAGCCCGGCGAGCAGCAGCGGCCCGGCGCGGCCGTGCCGGACGGGCACGGGGCGCACCCGGCCCTTCTCGTCGGTGTAGAACCCCCTGGGCATGGCGACCTCCCGTGAGGAAGGTTTAGCAACGCCCGCGTCGAAGTGACCCGATTTTCGCGGAGAACCGCTCGAACAGCGCAAACCGAACGGTCGGTTCACTCTCTGTTACGGGTCTGCCACCGCTCGTAGCCTGCCTGGCGCCTCGGGCGGGCGGCCAGCAGCAGCGCCAAGCCGAGCACCGACATGACCAGGCCGATGCCGTAGGCGGAGCGGTAGCCGAACTGCTGGGCCACGCCGAGCAGCGGGCCCGACAGCATCGCGCTGATCTTGAACGTGTTGGAGTGGAGCGTGGTGGCGTAGCCGGGGCGGTCCGGGGCCAGGTTCTGGAAGTAGGAGATGCCCACGCCCATGACCGCCGAGATCACCACCGCGTGCAGCACCTGCGCGGCCATCACCTGCCAGGTCGCCTGGGCCGCCAGCACCACCGCGTAGTAGGCCAGCGCGACCGCGCCGCCGAGCAGCACCAGGCGCCGCTGATCGTGGCGGACCGCCAGCGCGCCGAAGCCCAGCATCAGCGGGATCTCCAGCGCCGCGCACAACCCCAGCACCAGGCCCGCGTCGGTGGTCGTGCCGCCCAGCACCTCGGGCACGAACAGCGGCATCGCCGCCACGCCGACCGAGGTCGCGCCCTGGAGCAGGACGAACGCCACGCTGGCGAGCAGGACCTCCGCCCGGGCCGCGGGCGGTTCGGCGGCGGCCTCGGCCGACGCCGGTTCCGGGACGCCCGGTTCCGGCAGCCACAGCGCGATCGCCGCGGCGGCCAGCACGTAGAACAGCGCGGTCACGCCGAACAGGCCGGTGAAGCCGGTACCCGCCATCAGCACCGCGCCCAGCGGCGGACCGGCGACCCAGGACAGCGACATCACCGTGCGCAGCCCGCTCATCGCCAGCGGCGCCCGGGTGGAGCCGGTCTGGTCGAGCACCTGGCGCGCGTAGGCGAACACCTGCGGCACCTGCGACGACGCGATCGCCATCAGCGTCACCGACACCACCAGCAGCAGCCAGTACTCGCGGACGAACGCGAACAGCAGCCACGCCACCGCACCGGTCGAGCTGGCGGTCAGCAGCACCAGTCGGCGGATCGCGCGGGAGTCGGACACCCGACCGACCACCGTGCTCACCGCGATCGACCCCAACGAGCTGACCAGCAGGAACGCCCCGACCGCGACGGGACCGGCCTGCAACTGCTTGATCAGGAACACCGACATGAACGGACCAGCCAGCGCGTACCCGACACCGGTCAGCAGGCTGACCGAGAACAGCGGGACGAGCGAACGGGCGCGGGACGGGCTCGGGGTATCGGTGACCGCTTCCACGCCGCCGATCCTCGTCGCCCGATCGGGCGACGAGGAAGCGGGTTTCCAGCATTCGGACGGTGAGAGCGGTTACCCGGCGTCGGCCCGGGCCACCAGAACGGCCATGTCCAGCGGCAGGTCGCGCACGTCCTCCAGGGTGAAACCGTTGGCGGCCAGCAGTTCCCGGTGCTCGGCGGTGGTGCGCTCGCCACCCAGCGCGGTGTTGACCATCATGTGGACGTTGAACGACAGCGGCAGCACGGACCGGTCGTCCCGGATCGGCCGCTCCACGATCGCGAGCAGCGCGCCGGCGGGCATCGCCGCCCGGATGTTGCGCAGGACGGCCGAGGCGCGCTCGTCGTCCCAGTCGTGCAGGATGCGCGAGAGCAGGTAGACGTCGCCGCCCGCCGGGACCGGGTCGCGGAAGAAGTCGCCGGCGACGACCCGCGCGCGGTCCGCGCAGCCCAGGCCGGCGAGCACCTCGGTGGCCGCGCCGGTCACGTGCGGCCGGTCGAACAGCACGCCGCGCAGGCCGGGCGCGGCGGAGAGCACCAGCCCCAGCAGCCTGCCGTCGCCGCCGCCCACGTCGACCACCGTGCCGGTGGCGGGCAGGTCGAGCAGGTCGGGCACCAGGGTCAGGAAGCTGGTGCCGGCCGCCATCGCGCCCTCGAACAGCCGCGCGTCGGCGGGGTGGGCGGCGAAGTGCTCGAACGGGACCGCGCCGTAGACGTGCTCGAACGCGCTGCCGCCGGTGCGCAGGGTGTGTTCCAGGCCGGTGAACGACCGGTAGAACAGGCCGCCGTAGATGCGGGCCAGGTCGCGCACGGACCCGTCGGCGTCGGTGCGCAGCAGCGCGCCGACCTCGGTCAGCGACCACTGCTCGCCGTCGCGGTGCAGCACGCCGAGCGCGGCCAGGAACGCCAGCACGCGGCGCAGCTTGTCCTCCTTCGTGCCGGTGCGCGCGGCCAGCTCGGCGGTCGGCAGCGGGCCGGTCGCGAGCAGGTCGGCCACGCCCAGTTCGGCGGCCGCGGCCACGGCGCGGGTGCGCCAGGCGCCGGTCATCAGCTCGAACGCCGCGCGCCTGGCCTCGTCGGGGCGGCCGACGTGGCGGCGCAGCAGCCCATCCCGCCGGCCGGGCAGCCGCAGCGCCAGGCGGGTGCGGCCGCGCAGGTGCAGCTCGGTGACCCCGTCGCGGTCGTCGGCGCCGTCGGGGGTGAGGGCCGCGTCGAGCAGGGTCTCGTAGACGCCGCGCGGCACCACGTCGTCGTCGGTGGTGACGCGGAACGCCAGGTGGGCCCCCGCGTCGCGGTCGGCGTCGGACAGGTCGGCGCCGACCGCCACGAACACCTCCAGGCCGCGCGGGCAGCCGGGCACGGTGCCGCGCACCAGCCGCACGTCGACCTCGCGGCCGGTGCGGCGGGCCAGCCGCTCGGCGACCGCCGCGGCGGTCGCCGGCTCGTGCGGGCGCACGCCGAGCGCGACCAGCGCCGCCACCGCGTCGCCCACCCCGTGCGCCGCCACCAGCACGGCGGCGTGGGTGAACTCCAGGTGCGCGGCCAGCGCCGCGGGCGCGTCGACCACCTCGGCCAGGGCCCGCGCGGTGGTGGTGGACCGGACCAGCTCCACCGCTTCCGCCAGCCGCCGGAAATCCCGCTCGTCCAGCGCGCCGTGCGCACCGGTCACCGTCACGGACATGCCAGGTCCTCCCCAGCGAACGGCCGTGCCCCGCCGCGCCGGGCGGGTGCCCGGGAGGGCGGGGCACGGCGACCTCGTGACCCCGTGTGGAGGTTATTCGGTGGCCAGCTCGGGGTGAAGCTCCACGTCGGCCCAGCGCACCAGGTTGGCGATGCGCGGCTGCCCGTCGTGCCGCCAGGACATGCTCGGCCTGGTCATGGCGCCGGGCTCGCACACCCGGCTCGCGCCGAGCACGGCCAGCGCCCGCGCGGTGCGCCAGAACTCCTCGCCCACCGCGCCGAGGCCGACGTTCTGCAGGTGCCTGGCGTAGGGGCGCATCAGCTCCACGGCCGACGGCAGGTCGGGCACCGGCACGATGCGGGCGACCCGGTCGCCCGCGCCGCTGAGCGGCAGCAGCGAGTCGTCCAGCACGACCGTCCACTCCAGACCGTCGGGGGCCCAGACCTCGCTGGTGTCCCGGGTGGCGGCGCGCCACTCGGCGACGATCCGGCGGTGCCCGAGCGCGATGGCCTCGTGCTCGCCCGCCTTCCCGGGCGGGCAGTCCCGGGCGGCGAGCCGCATCGCGTCGGCCAGGTACTGGGCGACCGCGCGGGCGTGCTCGGCCTGCACCAGGTAGACCTGCGGCGACAGGCAGGCGTGCTGGTCGAAGTCGCTGCAGTCCGCGGCGATGCGGCGGGCCACCTCGGCGGGGCCGCACCGGTTGGCGTACTCGGCGCTGACCAGGCCGAAGGAGAGCTTGTGGGCGTGCTCCTCGTAGAACTGGTCGGGTCGGACCTTCGCCCTGATCGCCGCGCACGCCCGGTCGCCGCCGTAGGCGACCACCGCGTCGGCCTCGGCCAGGGCGGCGTCCATGGTCGCCTCGTCGTCGCGGTCCCAGTAGGTGGCGACCACGGCGTCGGCCACGACCGGCTCCACGTCGTGCAGGGTGCGCAGGAACGCGGCGGTGAAGTGCGGCTCCTTGGCCGGGACCTTGGCGATCAGGCTGGACTTGACCAGCAGCGCCCGCACCATCGACCGGGCGGGCAGGCCGGGGACGTTGCCGGAGAACACGCCGAGCACGGTGCGCGGGCCCACCGCGGTGGTGCCGCCGCGGAAGCCGTCGAGCACTTCCGGGTCGCCCAGCTCGCGGGTCAGCGCGGCCAGCAGCGACTCGGCGCGCAGGTTGCCGACCTCGGCGTCCAGGGCGCGTTCGATGGTCTCCTCGGACATGCCGGTGACCAGCGAGGCGTCCCGCACCACGGCGCGGCGCGGGGCGAAGTCGCGCTTGGCCCACCGCTCGGCGGTCACGTCGAACGCCTCGACGATGCGGCGCACGGGCAGCCGGCGCAGCTCCTCGTGCGCGGCCCGCAGCCCGGCCCCGATCGCGGCCCAGTCGGCCGGCCGCTCGCCGCGCCACTCGTGCGCGCCGGAGCGCAGGGTGAACGGCGTGCCCGGGTGGGTGACCCAGCCGGGCATCCACGACACGCTCACGCGGCACCCCCGGTCATCTCGTCCAGCGACAGCGAGCAGCCCCGGCTGGTGGTGCCGGCGACGCGGCCCGCGATGGCCACGCCCTCCGGGACGGCGATGCCGACGTCACCGGTGAGCAGCACGTGCGGCCGGTCCAGCAGCGCGTAGTCGGTGATCTCCAGCAGGCCGGGCCCCTCGGCCAGGTACTCGCGGGTGCGGGGGTCGCGGACCCGCGGACCGCCCGCGACGCCGCCCGCCTTGGGCCGCTCGCCCAGCGGGCCGACCGGGGTGTCGGCCGAGTCGTAGAGCGGGTTGGCGATCTCGGTCATGCCGAAGATGTTGCCGAACCGCTCGATGCCGAAGACCCGCCCGACGATGGCGCGCAGCTCGTCCACGGCCATGACGCGCGAGCGACCCTTGAAGCCGCCGCCGTCGTACATGCGCGAGCCCGGTGGCAGCCGCCAACTGCGGCCCCGGGCGTCGAGCGCGTCGCAGATGTTGACGAAGGCGAAGGTGGCGCCGACCAGCACGACCGGCAGCCCCTCGGCGACGGCCGCGTCGAGCCGCTGCTCCAGCAGCTCGACGTCCACGCCGTCCGCGCCGACCACGGCGGTGCTCAGCCGGGGGTCGCCGACGGCCTCGACGATGCGGGCCATGTCGAACGCGATGGCCATGTGCGGTGCGGCGGGCTCGGAGGGGGCGAACGGCAGCACCACGGGCCTGACGTCGGGGAAGGCGATCTCGCGGCGGGCCCGCGCGGCGACCGCGATGCCCTTCAGCTCCAGGCCGAGCCGGGAGTAGCGGACGCTGCCGCGGGAGCTGCCGGTCGTGCCGCTGGTCCGGAACTCGCGGACCACGGGGGCGTCGGGGAACAGGTGGGGGCCGCCGTCCTTGTAGGCGGTGTCCGGGACGCCGACGCCCGTCCCGACCTGCTTCCAGTACCTGGCGACCTCGGGCAAGTTGGCCTGGGCCAGTTCCAGGAGCTGTTCGTGCACGTCGAGCGGGTCTCCGTCCTCCTCGGCGACCAGCCGGACCATCTGTTCGAAGAGCCGCGCGACGTGGGGGTCGTCGTGGGCAACGGTCATCGACTTCCTCCTGCGGTGAAGGTCAACCCGGCCAGTCAGCAGTGGTCGATCGGGGCGCGCAAGGCCGACCCCCGGAACGGGGTACCGCCGACCGGGTGGTCCGGGAGGGCCATAGGATGACTGAAAGTCGTGCTCGTGAAAACGAATCACCGTGTTCCGCTACGGGAACCGGAACGGTGCCGGCCGGGGCGGAACGCCCACCCGGAACGCCGGTTGATCCCCGTCTGACCAGCACCTTCGTTCCGAAGATAACGCGGGCGGCAGCGGCCCGCACCCCGCGCGAGGCCGGCGGTGGGCGGTGGCCCGACCCCTGAACCCCGCCAACCGAGACGCGGCGGTTCGCCGGGAAGCGAACGGGATCGAGCGGAACCCCAAGCAATCAAACGAGACCGCATAGGGCCGCAATGGTTGCGGGAGCCGGAACGGAGTACCGGACAAAGTACGCCAACCGGAGCAACCCGGACGGGTGGTCACTGAGCGGCAAGCAGATTACGCGCAAGTTTCCCCTATCGAGTGAAGCTCATATTTCGATCGGGATAACCTGGCCGCGCCCCGTTGA
The DNA here is from genome assembly GCF_009498035.1 of Saccharothrix syringae. Lineage (NCBI taxonomy): Bacteria > Bacillati > Actinomycetota > Actinomycetes > Pseudonocardiales > Pseudonocardiaceae > Saccharothrix > Saccharothrix syringae. The sequence continues at coordinate 5,350,631 of NZ_CP034550.1, read as the reverse complement.
CTCTCCGCTTCCGGCCTCCACCGATGGACGCAGGTGAGCGGGAGTTGTCCGCATTATTGCGGCCTGGACGAACGTCTGAACATTCATACCGTAACGATGTCACGGCCTGGGCTAACGATTGCCCGAAGCCACCGATATCGCCGCTATGGACGACGATTCCACTCCGGCGGTACGAGTAGACGCGCCCGAACGCCGGAACGAGACGTCCGAACGCCTGAACCGCAGGAACCGCACAGTCGTGGACCGAGCAACCAACTGGGGTGCCGGATGAACAGCCGAATGGTCGAACTCGAAGCAGTCCTGTCCCGTTCTGCCCCGGACCGGCTCGCCGCGCGGCGCCTGGCGGTGGAGCTGGCGCGCTCGCTGGACGCGCTCAGCGCCCGCCGCGACGTCGAGCGGCTGCTGCGGTGCGCCGCGGCGCTGACCCGGATCGGCTCCGCCGACGCCGCGGACGCGCTGCTGGTGGCGATGCTCGGGCTGGTCGACCCGGCGACACCGGAGGCGGCGCGGATGCGCGACCAGCAGGCGCTGGTCGCCGTGGCCCGCGGCCGCCGCGAGCCCGGCACGGTGGCGCGGCGGCGGGTGCCCGGTGCGGCGTTCGGGCGGGGCGCCCCGCTGCGGCAGGTGCTGGGCGACTTCCTCGACCCCGCGCCCGCGGCGGACCGGGTCGCGGTCGGCTCGGTGGCGGTGGCGGTCGGACCGGCGCCCCAGACCGAGACCGGCCCGCTGGAGCTGGCGCTGCAGCGCAACGCGGCGGTGCTGGGCGCCACCCACCCGCAGACGGCCGCGGTGCGGCTCAACCTGATGTGCGCGCGGTTCCGAATAGCCCGCGACCAGGGCGACGCGGAGGAGGTGGCCGAGGCGCTGGGCGACCTGCGCGAGGCCACCGACCGGGCGCTGGCCGCCCTGGGCTCGCACCACCCGCGGGCGCTGGTGGCGCAGGCCAACCTGGCGTCCGCGGAGTTCGAGCTGGCCCGGGTGCGCCGGTCCGCCGAGCGGGCCAGGCTCGCGCTGCCCAGCCTGCGCTCGGCCGCCGACCGGACGGCCATGCGGCTGGGCTCGGACCACCCGCACGCGCTGATCGCCTCGGCGAACCTGGCGGCGGCCGAGCTGGAGCTGGCGCACGTGGAGGGCCCGCGGCCGCAGGCGCAGCGCCTGCTGGACCTGGTGCGCGACGCCTCGGGCCGGGCCACTGCCGCGCTGGGCGCCGACCACCCGGCCGTGCCGGAGCTGGACGAGCTGCGGCGGGCGTGCGAGGCGCTGGTGTCCGGCACCGGGCCCGACCCGTCGTTCGAGCGCGGCTACGCCTCGTTCGCCGACGCGGGCCGCTCGCTGGCCACGGCCAAGCCCGCCGGGCCGGGCGTGCGGCAGACCCTGCCGGCCGGCGCGGAGTGGCCGGTGGGCACCCTGCTGCACCGGCTGCGGGAGACCAGCAGGCAGGAGCTGATGAACCTCGGCACCACCGTCCGCTACGCCGCCGACCGCGAGATCATCATCCAGGACGCCACCGACACGCACGCGTTCCTGCTGCTCGACGGCGTGGTCAAGGTGGTGGTCAACGACGAGGCGGGCGACACCGCGGTGCTGACCGTGCGGGTGGCGGGCGACCTGGTGGGCGAGATGGCCGCGATGGACCACAAGCCGCGGTCGGCGACTATCGTGACGTGCGGTGACGTGGTGGCCAAGCTGATCACCAGCGCCGAGCTGCACAGCTTCCTGCACCGCCGCAACGACGGGTTCGTCGAGCTGATCGGCGTGATCGACGACCAGCTCCGGTGGGCCAACCGGCGGCGGCGCGACTTCCTGTCCCACACCGCCGCCGAGCGGGTGGCGCGGGTGCTGGCCGAGCTGGTCGGCGCGCACGGCAGGCAGGAGGTCGGCGGGTGGGTGCTGGGCATCCCGCTGACCAAGGTGGAGCTGGCCTCGATCGCGGGGATGAAGCCGCGGACCGCGGAGAAGGCGTTCGCCGACCTGCGCAAGGCCGGTGTGGTGGTCAGCCACCTGCGGCGGGACGTGGTGGTGCCGGACCTGGACATGCTGCGGCGGTTCGCGCGGATGTGAGGTGGCGGAGGTGGGGTGCCTGTCGGGCCCGGGCCGCTGTTGAGCGGTCCGGGCCCGGCAGTTCGGGGGCGGGGGCTCGGGCCTGGTGGTTCAGGGACGGCGGTTCGGGGGCGGGGGCTCGGGCCCGGTGGTTCGAGGGCGGCGGTTCGGGGGCGGGGGCTCGGGCCCGGTGGTTCGGTGACGGCAGTTCGGGGGCGGGGGCTCGGGCCTGGTGGTTCGAGGGCGGGGGTCTGAGGGTGGGCGGCCCCTGGCTCAGCGGCCCGGCCCGGCGGCCCCCGGCCCAGTCCCCCGGCTCAGCGGTTGAGCCAGCCGTTGACCAGGGCGTTGCCGAACTTGCCGGTCGGGTCGAGGCGGCGGCGCAGGTCCAGGAACCGGTCGAGTCGCGGGTAGCGGGCCGCGGGGTCGGGCAGCTCGGTCAGCTTGCCCCAGTGCGGGCGGGGGTCCCACGGCGCCAGGGCGTCCTCGATGCGGCGCAGCACGGCCCTCACCTCGCGGTCCTCGGGCCGCCAGGTGAAGTGGAACGCGACGCTGTCGCGGCCGTGGACCATGCTCAGCCACTGGGTGTCGGCGGCGATCGTGCGGACCTCGGAGGTCAGCAGGACCGGCGTGACGTGCTCGCGGAGGCCGGCCAGGGCCTTGAGGGCGTCCGCGGCGTGCTCGCGGGCCACGAAGTACTCGGACTGGAGCTCCGCGCCGACGCTGGGCGTGAAGTCGGCCCGGAAGTGCGGCAGGCGCTCGTGCCAGGGGCCGGGTTCGCCGAGCTGGGCGGTGCAGTGGACGGTGGGCTGGCCGGGCACGGGGTGGTGCGGCCGGGTGGCCTCGGTGGCGCCGGTCCAGGTCAGGTCGGGCCGCTCGTCGGTGGTGCGGCGCTTGGTGAACACGTGGGCCACGCCCTGCCAGGTGGTGAAGGCGCTGACGCTGTAGGCGCTGGAGAAGACGGCGTCGACGTGCTCCACCAGCGCGTCGAACGGCATGTCCTCGTAGACGCGCTGCTCCACGTCGAAGGCGGGCACGACGTCCAGCTCCACGGCGGTGACCACGCCCAGGGTGCCGAAGGAGACCACCGCGCCGTCGAAGTCCTCCTCGCCCCGGGCCAGGCGCACGGTCCCGCCGTCGGCGGTGACCAGCTCGACCGCGCGGACCAGGCTCGCCAGCGAGGCGACCCGGTCGCCGGAGCCGTGGGTGGCGGTGGCGCAGGCGCCCGCGATGGTGATGTGCGGCAGCGACGGCATGGCGGGCAGGGCGAGGTCGCGGGCTTGCAGCAGCTCGGCCAGGCGGGCCAGGCGCGTGCCGGCGCCGACGCGGACCGAGTCGGGGCCGGTCTCGAACACCTCGGGCACGCCGTCGAGGGCGATCAGGGTGCCGGTGGTGTCGGCGACGGTGCTGAAGGAGTGACCGGTGCCGACGACGCGGGCGGTGTCGGCACCGGTCACCAGGTCCCGGACCTCGTCCAGCGAGCGGGGGTGCTCGGTGCGCGCGGCGGAGAAGGTGACGTTGCCTGCCCAGTTGGTGCTCACCCGGCCGATTCTGCCCGACGGGGTGCGGTGAGCCGCGCCACGCTCGGGCTGTGGGCCACCGGCGGTCGCCGGTCAAGCGGGTCAGGCGAACTCCCAGCACGGCGCGGGCATCGCGCACCCGTCGCGGACCACGGCTCGGGCGAACCTGGGGTCCGCGGCCAGCGCGGCGAGGTCGGTGCACACCGGCACCGCCAGCGGCGCGGTGCAACGACGGGCCGCGCGGGCGTTCAGGCGGGCGGCGGCCGACAGCAGCGACGCGCTCACCGCCTGCCCCGCCCCCTCCCGCACGCGCCGCACCAGCGCGGCCACCACGCCCTGCGCGCACACCACGCCGGCGAACACCTCCAGCACCGTCATCAGCGACGGCGGCACGCCGGCGTGGGCCTGCACCACGAAGTCGGTGCCCACCGGCGGCCGGTCGCCCAGCTCGCCGCCCCAGCCGGAGGCGTGCGCGTAGACGACGCCGGGCCGGGCCCGTGCCACGTCCCGCGCGCGCAGCGACCACCGCTCGGCCTCGCCGGGCGCCCAGTCGTGCAGGAACACGTCCGCGCCGGCCGCCAGGTCCAGCAGCTCGTGCCTGCCCGCCACGGTGCCCAGGTCGACCTCGACGACCTGCTTGCCCCGGTTGAGCGCGTGGAAGCGGGCCGAGACCGGGCCGGAGGACGGGCAGGTCAGCGGGGAGGCGACGCGCGTCGGGTCGCCGCCCGGCGGCTCCACCCGGACCACGGTCGCGCCGAGCTGGCCCAGCAGGTGCCCGGCCAGCGGCCCCTGCACCCGCCGGGTCGACTCCAGCACCACCAGCCCGGACAGCGGCAGCGGGCCGCGCGGTACGGGCACCGCCGGGACGGAGGCGCCGGGCAGCTCGACCAGCCGGTAGGGCGGCAGGTGGTCCAGCGCCCGGTGCGCCACCCGCACCAGGGTCATCCCGGTCACGGCGGCGGTGCGCTCCAGCAGGTGGACCGGCAGGCGGGCAGCCGCCCCGGTCAGCTCCGGCGGCAGCGGGCAGGTGGCGGTGGCGAACCGGTCGGCGAAGGGCCGCCAGGACCGGGCCACCGCCCGCGGGTCGGCGCGCAGGGCGGTCCAGAAGCGCCGCCACGCCTCCGCCTCCGGCGCCTCCAGCTCGAAGGCCACCCCGTCGGCCGACACGAACGGCGGGCCGCCCACGGCGAAGGGGCCGACCGGTTCGTCCGCGGTGGCCGCGGCCAGGTACTGGGCCACCGCCAGCAGCGCGGCCTGGGCCACGGAGGTGGTGGCGACGCGCACCGGGGCGCCGCGCAGGCGGGCCAGCTCCAGCGCGCGGGTGCCGGTGGCGGACAGCTCGCCGGCCACGATCGAGGCGTAGTCCACGGCCAGCGGGGTCGGCCGCCCGAAGCGGCGGCCGTGGACGTGCATGAGGCCGCACGCGGCCTGCACGTCCAGTTCGCCGCCCAGCGGCAGGTCCACCGGGCCGGACCACGGCACCGCCGTCAGCGTCGAGGTCATGCCGGCTGCCGCGGGTGCGCGGGGAGTGCGGTGAGGGCGGTGGCGGGGTTGTACCTGCGGGCGGGAGCCGGTGTTCGAGTCAGGGCGGGCGCGCGAGCACCGTCGGGGGCACCATCCGCCCCTCCGGCCTGCACGCCGTGGCCGGACGCGCATTCCTCTGCCACTTCGCCGACTCGACCGATTTTACCGCGATCAACACCGACAATGCATTTCCGAGCAGCGCACCACAAATCGAAAAAAGTCGCCGATTGCGTGAAGAATGGCCCGGTCAGCGCGCTCACCTCCGCTGTCGTCGCTCCGGGTGCAGCGTATGTCAGGAGCCCGGAAGAACCTCCCGTGACCGGCGAGTTCACTCTTCCTGGTCAACTACCGCACTCCGTGTTGACAACGCTGGCGAGCCTCGGACTAACGTCATCCGCAGTCAATTTGATTTCATTTCCGATGTCTTCCACATCAACTCGGGACAAGTGGGGCTCTCTAGTGCGGACACTCGTCGTGGGGCTGGGGCGGGACGGGACGGACCTGCACCTGCCGGTGCTGGCCAGGGCACGGGCCTCGGTCCGGCAGCTGTTCGACGACCGGCCGGTCGTGGCGTGCGACCCGCGCCGGCTGCCTGCGGAGCGGCCGGGGCTGGCGATGGTGGGCAGCGTCGCCGAGGCGGCCGCGCTGCTGGACCCGGCCGACTCGGTGGCGCACGTGTGCACACCGCCGACGGTGCGGGCCGCGGTGGTGGCGGAGCTGGCCGAGCGCGGATTCCGCAACGTCATCGTGGAGGCGCCGCTGGCCGCCGACACCGACGACCTGGCCCGCGTGATGCGGTTGCGGCGCAAGCACGGCCTGCGGATCGCGGTGGTGGAGCCGTGGCTGACCAGCGCACTCACCGAGCGGCTGGTCGGGCTGGTGCGCGGCGGGGCGCTGGGCGAGCCGCGGTCGATCTCGGTGGTGCAGAACAAGCCGCGGTTCCGGCGGTCGCTGACCTCGCCGAGCCACCCGACCGCCTTCGACGTGGAGCTGCCGCACGGCGTGGGGCTGGCGCTGCGCCTGGCGGGCAGCGCGCGGGTGACGCACGCGGCGGGGTTCGACCTGGTCGTGGGCGACGCGGTGGTGCCCAGGATGGGCGGCGCGCGGGTGGGGCTGCGGCACAACAACGGGGTGCGCGCGGAGATCGCCTCGGACCTGACCTCGCCGGTGCGGGAGCGGCGGGTCACCGTGGAGTTCGAGAAGGGCGTCGCGGTGGGGCACTTCGCGGTCAGCGACGAGGACGACCACTCGCAGCTGACCGTGACGGTCAACGGGCGCCGCGAGCACGAGGTGCTGCGGGACGACTCGCTGACCGAGTGGGTGATCCGCGCCTACCGGCTGTTCCAGGCGCCCGGGGACCAGCACGCGCGGGGTTTCTCGTTCGCCACGGACGTGGTGCAGCTGCTGTCGGTGGCCAAGAACATCTGCGCCGAACCGGTGGTGCCGGCGGCGCGGGCCGGGGCGCGGGGCCGGGTGCCCGCCGCGCACGTCCGCTGATACGGCCGAACCGACCGGGCGACGAACGCGGTCACGGGATCGGGCGACGCCCCGCAATTCCGGTGACGTTCGGTGTGCACCTGTGTCCCGTTATCCGCATGATCGCGGACAACGGGACACAGGAATTCTTCTTCGGAACGCCCCCGCGCTCAGCCCCAGATCGCCGCGACCCACTCCGGGTGGTCGATGAACGGATTCCGGTTGCGCTGGAACCGGTCGTAGATCACCTGGTTGCGCCGCTTCTCGAACGCGTCCGGCGGGTCCTGCGCGTGCCACTGCCGCAGCAGCGACAACCGCCCGTGGTACGGCGCGGTGCCGTTGGCCACGCTGTCGTTGAGCTCCAGGTCGGCGAACCCGTCGTCCCCCTCGTAGCGCACCGCCATGTAGAACAGCATCCGCGCCACGTCGCCCTTGACCGCGTTGCGCGGCTCCCACGAGTCGGCGTCGGTGTAGTTCCCCGGCGCCTCGGCCGCCGCCGAACCGCCCGCGTCGAAGTCCTTGTTGCCCCGGTTGGCGTTGACCGACACGTCCTCCGGCCGCAGGTGGTGGACGTCCGTGCCCGGACCGGTCGCGGTGCCGAAGTCGCCGTGCGACTTGGCCCAGACGTGCTCCCGGTTCCAGTCGTCCGCGTTGCCGCCGTTGGCGGTCTTGCCCTGCGAGCGCCCGGAGTACAGCAGGATGACGTTGGCGGCGTTGTCCGGGTCCTGGTCGGTGACCTTCAACGCCTCCCACACCTGGTCGTAGGACAGCTTGGTCTGGGTGCGGATGATCTGGTGCAGCGCCGTCTTCAGGGCCGCGCCGGACTTGCCCAGCGCCGCGCTGTAGTACGCGTCCACGTCGGGCACCGCGGTCGTGGTGGTCGTCGTGGTGGTGGCGCCGGTCGTGGTGGTCGTCGTCGGTGCACCGCCGGCGAACGCGAACGCCGAGGTCGAGGTCAGGCCCGGGTGGGCGAAGTAGGCGCCGAGCACGCCGGTCACGTCCACCTGCCGCCCCAGCAGGCCGGGGTTGCTCTTCAGCCCCCACTGCGCCCGGAACGCCGAGGTGACCTGCACGTACAACATCTGGCCGGTGGCCGTCTGGGACGGCGAGTCCGCCAGCGCCAGCGCGTAGTCCGACGGGAACGCCGACCTGACCACGGTGCTCGTCGCGGTCGGCTGGCCGACCACGTAACCCCGCACGGTCGCGGTGGCGCCGTTCTGCTGCGCGATGGCCGCCGCCACCGTGATCGGCGCGGCGCCCGACGCCGCGGGCACCACCAGGGCCGCCGCCACCGCGACGACGGCCACCACGAAGGCTGTTGGATGAAGCAGGGACCGGGTTCGCACGATCGTGGATCTCCTCCCGGGAGCGGCGTCGCAGGGTGACCGCACCCCCGGGGAGCATGCCCGAGAAACAACACGACCGAGTTAATGATCACCCAACCTTGGGGATCAACCGTTCACACTGGGATCACCACCAGGGCCGACCACCCGGGCAGGCGGGACCGCGTCCCAGCCCGGCCACACGGCCACCGCACCCACCCAGGTCGGCCACGCGAGCGGGCGCGCCCGTGTCCAGACCGGCCACAGGACGGGCGCGCCCACCCCCGCTCCATCCCCGCACCCGGCCGCCCGCGCGGCAGGCCGGGTGCGGTGGTCCCCCTCAGTCAGGTGGTGTGCCACTGCTGGTCGGCGGCGCCGACGCACTCCCACATCACGACCGCGGCGCCGTTCCACCAGTTCCCCGCCAGGACGGTCAGGCACTTGCCGTTGATGCGGTTGCGCAGTTCCGAGCCCTGCCAGTACCAGTGCTGCTGCGGCTGGTCGATGCAGTCGTACAGGCCCACCGCCGCACCCGTGTCGCCGTTGGCGCCCCGCACGTCCAGGCACTGCCCGCCGTCGAGGTCGGTCACCAGCTGCTCACCCCGCCAGGACCACCGCTGCTGGGCCCAGCCGCCGCAGTCCCACATGTGCGCCATCGCGCCCCGGTACGGGTTGGCGTCGGCGATGTTCAGGCACCGGTTGTTCAGGTTCGCCGCGAGCATGAACCCCACCGCCTCCGCGCCCGGCTCGGCCGACGCCGCCGAGCCGGCCACCCCGCCGGCCGCCAACGCCGCGGCGCCCAGCACCGCGGCGACCTTCTTCACCCTGGACCCGACCATGTGCGTCCCCCTCCGAGAGTCCCCCCCGCCGACGCGGACCGCGCGGCGTGACTTCGTACTCTCGCGGGGCGGGCGGCGTGCGCGTATCCCCAAACCTGGGGGTTGCGGACTACCGGCCGGGCACCTCGACCGCGCGCGCCACCAGTTCCGCGTCCACCGCGCCGAGCCTCCCGGCCAGCCCCGTCAGCGCGTCGGCGATCTTGCGCTCCTCGTAGGTGAAGTGCGTCTCCAGCAGCGCGGCCACGGTGTCCACCTCGGTGCGCGCCGCCCGCGCGGACGCCTCGTCGCCGCCCGGCGACCCGATCCGCTCGGCCAGCGCCCGGAGCGCGTCGGACACGACCCGGTGGTCCCGCGCCAGCTCCTCCAGCACCGCGCGCAGCTCGGGGTGCTCCCGCGCCAGCACCGGGAACGCGCCGTCGTCCTCGGCGGTGTGGTGCCGGGTGACGGCCGCGCAGAAGGACAGGCAGTGCGCGCGCAGGTCGGGCAGCGGGCGGTGCTCGCCGGTCAGGTGGCCGGTCAGGTGGTCGTCCAGGTGGTCGCGCAGCTCGGCGAGCTGTTCGCGCAGGGCGACGTGCACGCGGACCAGTTGGTTCCCGAACGCCATCAGGCGGGACGACGGCTCGGTGATGTGCTCCCCCACCGCTTCGACCTTACGCCGGGGCCGCCCTGGTGCTCGCCGCGGTCGCCGCCGCGCTGGTCTGGCGGCGGGCGGTGCGGCACTACCGGGTGACGGGGTCGTGAACGCGATTCCCGAATGCGGTTGGGCGCCACGGGCAAAGCCGGGGGAATTCAGCACGGGAAATCACCGCGCACGAAAGGGCAGTGCACTCGCCCGTTCACGGTGAACGGCCCCGCGCCCACCCGGAGGTGGGCGCGGGGGGCCGATCGGACTTCACCCCGCCTCAGCAGGTGTGGCGCGATCGGCGACGCGGGAGGTCAGGGCCTCCACTCCGAGCAGCTGTCGCCGAAGATGTCGTTCTCGCACACCCGGAGGTGGGTGATGGTCACCGTCACCGAACCGCAGCCGGGCGTCACCCCGTTGTCGTCGGTGACCCGGCCGATCGTGTTGTTCGGCAGGCGGTACTCGGCGTAGACCAGGTTGCCGTCCCCCTCCATGTCGCAGACGCTGACCACACCGCCGAGGAACTGGGCGTAGTCCTCGCCCTGCGACACGTAGACGGCGTAGGGGCCGACCCCCGGGTCCTCGCCGGCGGGGGCGGCCGCGGCGACGCCCGTCCCCACCAGGAGGGAGGCGCCGACCAGCGCCACCGCTCTGCCGGTGCGTCGAACAACGTCCTGGATCGACATTCGCTTTCTCCCTTCGTCGGACTCCCCTTTCGGGGTGTTGCTTTCCAGGGGTACCTCGGGCGCCGATTCGCAAATCAATCCCGGCGGCTTTTCCGGCGATGATCACCTGAACGGAGCACGACGTGGTGAGCAATACGAGTGAAAGGCCGGCATCTGCGTTGACCGCCCGACCGGCCGCGCATTGGAATGGCGCGCGCGGGCGACCCCACGACACCTTTTCCGCAATTCGGCGGGGAGCGAAAGAGTTTCGAAAAAACGAGGAACCCTCATCGCTTTTCGGGTCGATCGACCCGGCACGCCCGGAGGTCGACACCCAGCCCGCCGAGGTCGAGCCGGGCCAGCCGGGCGGGGTCGGAGAGGATGTCGATGGCCACGACCCGACCACCGGCGACGGTGAAGCCCATGACCGACAACAGCCCGCCGCCGAGGGTGTTGACCAGGCCGGGTGCCCCGTTGACCAGCGCGGGCCGGGTGGTGGCGGCGCCGGCCGCGCGGCGGAAGACCGCGGCCCGGCCCGCCACCGCCTCGGCCCCGCGGACGACCGTCAGGGTGCCGTTGTCGGCGCGGAGCACGACGTCGGGGTCGAGGATGGCGACCAGGGCCTCGAAGTCGCCTTCGCGGGCGGCCGCCAGGAAGGCGTCGACGACCCGGCGCTGGGTGGCCGGGTCCGGTTCCCGGCTCGGCGTGGCGCCCCGGACCCGGCCGCGGGCGCGGCTGGCGAGCTTGCGGGCGGCCACCGGGGTGCGGTCGACGATCGGGGCGATGTCCTCGAAGGGCAGCCCGAACAGGTCGTGCAGGACGAACGCCAGCCGCTCGGCCGGGGTCAGCGACTCCAGCACCACCAGCAGCGCCGGGCCCACGGAGTCGGCGGTCAGCGCCCCGGCCTCCGGGTGGCCGGTGTCCTCGGGACCTATCACCGGGTCGGGCAGGTGGGCTTCCAGCGGGTCCTCGCGGCGCAGCCGGCGGGCGCGCAGCGCGTCCAGGCACACCCGGCCGACCACCGTGGTCAGCCAGCCGCCGAGGTTGTCGATGTCGTCGGCCCCGGCGCGCGCGAGCTTCAGCCAGGTCTCCTGGACGGCGTCGTCGGCCTCGGCCAGGGAGCCGAGCATCCGGTGGGCCACCGCCCTCAGGTGGGTGCGGTGCTCCTCGAACCGCCTGGCCAACACGTCCACGTCCGTCCTCCCCCGGTGGGTCCTCCACCAGCCTGACGAACGAAACCCGTGGGATGTGACCGCGCCCCGCCGGTCACCTCCGCCGCGCGCCCGGCGTCAGGTCGGTGGACACCCCACAACGGGAGAGGAACCCACCATGAGCACCCACCAGCCGCGGCTGCCCGACCCGACCGCCCACGTCCCCCGGCTCACCGAGCTGGGCGGCCTGCTGTTCGAGGCGGTCGGGAACGGCTCGGTCCCGCGGACCACGATCAGCCTGGTGCACCTGCGCGCCGGGCAGCTCGTCGGCAACACCTACCTGACCGCCCGGCACACCGGCGACCTCCGCCGGGGCGGGGAGACCGAGGACCGCATCAGCGCGGTGGCCTCCTGGCGCGACGCGCCCTGCTTCACCGGGCCCGAGCGTGCCGCGCTGGCGCTCGTCGAGGCCGTGCTCACCCCGAACCCGCACGGCGAGCGCGTCCCCGACGAGCTGTACGCGCAGGTGTCCCGGCACTACGACGACCTGGCGATCACGACGCTGGCCCTGGCGATCGGGCAGGTCAACTTCTTCGTGCCGCTCGTCCTGGTCGGCAGGCCGCTCCCCGGCGCGACGCCCGCGGAGCAGTGGCGGCGGTGACACCGGCGGCACCGGTGCGGTGGCGCCGCACCGGTGCCGTGGCGCGCTACGAGCTGTTTGAGGTTCGGATCTCGGTTGGGCTCGGTGGTGTGCCGGTTGGGGCTGGTAGAACACGGTTGTGGCGCGTTGTGATCTGACCGATGCCGAGTGGGCGCTGATCGAGCCGCACGTGCCGGTGGCGGCCACCGGGCTGTTGCCACGGCGGGTGCGCGAGCAGTTGACCGTCTACTCCCGGTTCAGTGCCTGAGCGGGGTGGCGGTCGCCGGGGAGACCCTGGATGCGCTGGAGCAGGCGTTGACCGAGGAAAAGGGGGCTCCGTTGCCCACCCAACAGAGCGTGCTGCGGGTGGTGCGCCGCGGTCCGCGCCTGACACGGCCGACGCGGGCACGCCTGCCGGTCGGGACCGTGCCGCTCGCGGGCGTCGTCGGAAGGCGCGGGCTGCGGCGGCCGGGCTCGGCCGGTCCCGGGGCGGGCTGAGCAGCAAGATCCACGCCGCGGGGTTGCCGTTGGCGTTCGTGCTCACCCCCGGCCAACCCGCGGTTGCGGACGGTGCTGGACCGGATCCGGGGTCCCGGCCCGACCGGCCGGTCTCGTTCGATCCCGCAAAGCCACGAGGCCGGACTACATCTACGAGGAGCGGTCATGTGGCTGAAGACCCTGATCCCAACCACATGATCCGAACCCCGAACAGCTCCTAGTTGCAGGCCAGGAGGCTGACGCAGCTGCAGCAGTGGTCGCTGTGGGTGCTGAGGCCGAACAGGTCGTCGCCGGAGGCGTCCAGCTTCTGCAGGTTCAACACGAAGGTCACGGGGTCACCCCCTCCCACGGGGACAGGAACGGGAAGGTCGCGTGGTCGCCGTCGAGGGCCGCGGCGACGGCGAGCAGGATCCCGGCGGACCCGGTGGCCACGTCCATCGACAACCGCAGGAGCTGGTCGCCGGGGAAGGCGGCGTGCCCCCGGTGGTCCAGGAGGTGCCAGGACAGCCTGCGCAGGTGCCGTTCGACCACCGGCCCGTGCTCGACCCGGCCGGTGTCGCGCAGCCTGGCCAGGAACGCGATGAGCCCGGCCCGGCCGTTGAACAGCCCGCAGCCGATGACGAACTCGGGGGTGGCCGCCCGCGCGATCCCCCGCAGCGTGCCCGCCAGCTCCTCGTCCGGGCGGTGGCGCAGGAACTCGTCGAGCACGAAGCCGGTGCCGGCGCTGCCGGTCGCGACGTAGGGCATCACGCGGAAGCCCTCGTCCACCTGCACCGTGCCGTCGTCGAGCGCCACCGCCCGGTCGAGGTCCCGGCGCAGCGCGGTCTCCGCGAGGTCGAGGAACTGCCGGTCGCCGGTCGCCTCGAACAGCCGGAGGAGGAACAGCGCGTGCCCGGACGGGCCGTGCATCAGGCCCGCCCGCCGGACCGCCGAGGGGTCCGGCGGCACGGCGGTGCAGTCGACCAGCCGGTCGGCCACGTCGAGCGCGCGGGCGCGGAACTCCCCGGCACCGGTCCGCCCGGCGAAGTGCAGCAGGTTCAGGCCGATGCCCGCCAGGCCGTCGAACAGGTTGGCCGACGCGGTGTCCAGGGCGGTGTCCGGCACCCCGTCCAGCAGGGTGAGCGCGTCGTCGCGGCGGCCCAGCGCCTCCAGCGCGTAGGCCACGCCGTGCAGGCCGTCGAAGAAGCCGACCGCGTCGCCGCACTGCCCTCGCCACACCGCGTCGAGCAGCCAGTCCTCGTGCTCGGGGTGGCGGCCGGCGCCGGTCGCGTTCAGCACGTGCAGCACCCCGGCCGCGCCGTGGGCGAACCCGACGCCGTTGCCGGTGAACTGCCTGATGTCGCCGGGGAAGAGCCGGTCGTCGCGCTCGGGGGTGGCGCCGGCCAGGATGCCGCGGTGCAGCGACGCGCGCAGGACGGGCCACACGCCGTCCCCCGCGTCCAGGGCGTCGGCGAGCGCGCCGATCCGGCCGGGCGGTGCGGTGGGGCGCAACTCCGCCAGCACCTCCGGGGCATAGCTCGCGGGCACCGGGAACCGGCGCGCGATCGTCTCGACCAGCGCCCGCGGCTTGTCCGGCGCGAGCGGGAACACGACCGTCAGGGGCAGGAACGCCGCGACCCGCAGGCAGGCCAGCGCGTACCGGTCGAGCGCGGTGCCGCGGCGGCCGTCCGGGGGCGCGAACCCCGGTGCGCCCAGGCCGGGGCGCTGCTCGTCGGTGGTGTACGAGGCCGCTTCGAAGTCGACGAAGCGGATCTGCCCGTCCGGCCGGACGATGACGTTGTGCGGGTGCAGGTCGCCGAACGCGATGCCGTGGTCGTGCACGACCCGCAGGCCCTCGCGCACCCGGTCGAGCACGTCCAGCGCCCACGCGGTGTACTCGGCGACGTCCGCCTCGGTGGCCTCCGGGTGGATCAGCGGGTAGCGGTCGACGAACATCCGGCCGAGCGTCGCGCCCTCCACGTACTCCTCGGCCAGGAAGTGGTGCTCCCAGCAGGTGAACCGCTCGTACAGCTCCGGCACCACCCCGGTCCCGGCCAGCTTCTCCAGGACCTCCTGCTCGCGCTCCAGCCGCCGCACCGCGTCGCGGCCGGTGGCGTCGAGGCCCGCGTGCGGCCGGGCCTCCCGCAGCACGACCCGCCGCCCGGTCCGGGTGTCGGTGGCCAGGTAGACGCCGCCGCCGTTGGAGAAGTGCAGCGGTCGCGCGACGGTGTACGGGAAGTCCGCCGGTGCCTGCTCGTCGCGCAGCCGGGCGCGGATCCGCTCGGCCAGGAAGTCCGGCACCGGCGCCCACGGCGGCACCTCGAAGTACGGCCCGCGGAAGTCCGGCACCAGCCGGCCGGTCGGGTCGGCGATGGCGGGCACGCGCTCACCGCCCGGCGCGCGGCAGAACCGGCGGCGGAACGCGCCGTAGCGGACGTGCAGCGGCCCGGCGCCCCAGCGCAGGTCGTTGAGGATGTAGGGCCCCGGCTGGCCGTCGAGGGCGGCGCCGAGCCCGTCCAGCAGCTGCTCCAGCTCGCCGGTCGAAGCGGGGTAGATGGTGATGAACTTCCCGCTGCCGCCCCGGTCGGCGTACTTCCCGTTGCGCAGCAGCAGGGCCGTCAGGTCGGGCAGGAACTTGAACGGGAGGGCCCGCGGCAGGCAGTACCCCCACACCGCGTCCAGCACCTCGACCGCGTTGGCGGGGGTGGCCGACACGTGGACCTTCCACCCCTGCGCGGGCAGGCGCGCCGACGTCGGCGTCAGGTGGACCCACTCGGGGTTCTCGTGCCGCACCCACCCGTGCGGCACGACCCGCCCCGCGGACAGCGCCTCGGCCGGTCCGGTCCGCACCCGCGCCGGCGAGTCGTAGAACACCGGGTCGGCCAGGCAGAATTTCTCGTACGCCACGTCCATCGACCACCTGCTCCCCTCCGGGACCGCCGGGCCCCGCGCACCGACCACGATCCGCACCGCGCCTTCGGCAGGACTTTGGGCACCCATAAATGCGCTGGTCCGCCCGCGACCGGTGGTGCACCGAACGCACCGCCGCCCCGCTGACCCGCGCCGACCGGGCGGTTACCGCGTTCGCCCGATTCCCGCGCACCACTCGGCCGCCCCCGGCGGCGACCATTCGCGAAATGTCCGCCGCAATGCGGTAAAAGCACTACCCGGCGTGCACGGCGACAGCGCGAATGCGTCGCCGTGCAGCCGAAGGGGGGATTCGAACGACAGACCTTGAGCGGCGCCGGCGGAAGCCATTAGCGTCGTCGGATCGTGATCTCTCGCGGGAGCACCGGGGACTGGGATGGCAGTGGAGTTCCGCCTGCTGGGTGACATCCAGGCGCTGGTCGGCGGTCGACCCGTGGACGTCGGCCACGCGCGGCAGCGGTGCGTCCTGGCGGTCCTGCTGGTGGAGGCCAACCTGGTGGTGCCCAGCGCGCAGCTGGTGGACCGGGTGTGGGGCGGCGGGCGGCTGCCCAACCGCCCGGTCAACACGCTGCACACCTACCTGGCGCTGCTGCGGCGGGCGCTGACCGGCGTGGACGGAGTGGCGATCGAGCGGTGCGCGCCCGGTTACCGCCTCACCGTCGACCCCGCGGCCGTGGACGTGCTCCGGTTCCACGACCTGGTCGACGAGGCGCGGGCGGGCGGTGACGACGAGCGCAGCGCCGACCTGCTGGAGCAGGCGTTGCGGCTGTGGCGCGGCGACCCGTTCGGCACCCTGGACACGGCCTGGCTCAACAACGCGCGCACCGTCCTGCTCATGCGGCGCCAGGCCGCCCGGCTCGACCTGACCGACCTGCGGCTGCGGCTGGGCCGGCACGCCGCGCTGGTCCCGGAGCTGCACGACCAGGTCGAGGAGAACCCGCTCGACGAACGCCTGGCCGGCCAGCTGGTGCTGGCGCTGTACCGCAGCGAGCGCCGGTCCGACGCCCTGGCGCACTACCAGCGGATCCGCCGCAGGCTGGCCGAGGAGCTGGGCCTGGAGCCCGGTGCGGCGCTGCGCACGCTGCACCAGCAGGTGCTGGCCTCGGCGCCGGCCCTCGACGCGCCCCGCCGCCGGGTGACCGCCCGGTCGGCCCCCGACGTCGTGCCGCGGCAGCTCCCGGCCGGTCCCCGGCTGTTCGTGGGCCGGTCCGGCCCGCTGCGCCGCCTCGACGAGGCGCTGTCGGGCCCGGGCGTGGCGGTCGCGGTCGTCACCGGTCCCGGCGGCGTCGGCAAGTCCTCGCTCGCCCTGCACTGGGCGCACGCGAACGCCCACCGCTTCCCCGACGGCCAGCTGTTCGCCAACCTGCGGGGCTTCGGTCCCGCGGGCGCGCCGCCGGCACCGGAGGAGGTGCTGCACTCGTTCCTGGAGGCCCTGGGCGTCCCCGCCGACGCGGTGCCCCGCAACCCGGACGCGCGGGCGGCGCTGTACCGGAGCCTGACCGCCGACAAGCGGCTGCTCGTGGTGCTGGACAACGCCGGCGGTTCCCCGCAGGTCGAACCGCTGCTGCCGGGCAGCCCGTCGTGCGCCGTGCTGGTCACCGGCCGCCGCTACCTCGGCGGCCTGGTCGTCGCGCACGGCGCCGCGGCCGTGGAGCTGGACGTGCTCAGCGGGCCGGAGTCCGAGGAGCTGCTGACCCGCCGCCTCGGCGCCGGGCGCACGGCCGCCGAACCCGCGGCGACGGCCGAGCTGCTGGCCGCGTGCGCGGGGCTGCCGCTGGCGCTGGACATCGTGGCCGCGCGCGCCGCCCGCACCGCGCGATTACCGCTGGCCGAGCTGGCCGAGGACATGCGGTCCTCCGCGGCCCGGCTCGACGCGCTGGACGGCGGTGAGCTGGGCGTCGACGTGCGCGCGGTGCTGTCCTGGTCGCACGCCCCGCTCGCGGCCGGGTCGCGGCGCCTGTTCGCGCTGCTCGGCGCGGCACCCGGGCCCGACAGCGGGCTGGCCGCCGCGGTGGCCCTGGCCGGGCTGCCGACGTCCCGGACCAAGGCGGTGCTGCGGGACCTGGAGGACGCGAACCTGGTCCGGCGGCACCGCGACGGCCGCTGGCGGATGCACGACCTGGTGCGGCTCTACGCGGCCGAGCGGGCCGGCGAACTCGCGGCGGACGAGCGCGCCGCGGCGCTGCACCGGGTGGTCGACCTCTACCTGCACACCGCCGTGGCCGGGGAACGGCTGCTCAACCCGCACCGCGACCCGGTCGAGGTCGCGCCCGCGGCCGGGTGCGAGCCGGTGGACCTGCCCGACCAGGCCGCGGCCATGCGGTGGTTCGAGGCCGAGCACGCGTGCCTGCTCGCCGCGCAGCGGCTGGCCGACGAGCAGGGCAGGCACGACGCGGTGTGGCAGCTGGCCTGGTCGCTGAGCACGTTCCACCGCAGGCAGGGGCGCTTCGCCGACCAGCACGCGGTGTGGGTGCTGGGGCTGGCCGCCGCGACCCGGTCGGGGTCGACCGGGGCCCTGGTGCTCACCCGCAGGCGCCTGGCCCTGGCCTGCGCCCGGCTCGGTCGGCACGACGAGGCCGTCGACCACCTCCGGCAGGCCCTGGAGCTGGCCGAGCGCACCGGCGACCGGCGCGCCCAGGCCCACACCCACCAGGCGTTCGGCTCGATCCGGGAGGCCACCGGCGACCACCGGGCGGCGCTGGCGCACCTGGCCCGGGCGCTGCACCTGTTCCGCGCGGTGGGCACCCCGGCGCAGGAGGGCGAGGCGCGCAACGGGGTCGGCTGGTACCTGGCCCAGGTGGGCCGCCACCGGCAGGCGCGGGCCCAGTGCGAACTCGCCCTCGCCCTGCTGACCGCCCACGGGCACGCCGAGGCCGTGGCCAACACCCTGGACAGCCTGCGGTACGTGCACCAGCAGCTGGGCGACTGGGAACGCGCGCTGCACCACGGCCTCCGGGCGCTCGACCTCTACCGCGAGCTCGGCAACGCCTTCGAGGAGGCCAACGCCCTCGACCACGTGGCGGCGGCGCACCTGGCCCTCGGCAGGCGCGACGAGGCCCGGCGGTGCTGGCGGCAGGCCCGCGAGCGGTACCTGGGGCAGTACCGGACCGCCGACGCCGACCGGATCGGGCGACAACTGGTCGACCTGGAGGGGAGCACCCATGTCGAGGGCACTCTCGACCTGCTGCGGGGTGGCGCTGCTGCTGGCCGCGGCGGCGTGCCGGGGCACGACCGGGGCGGAGGACGGCACCCCGCCCGCGGGTGAGCTGCGGGTCGCCATCACCGAACCCCGGTCCCTGCTGAGCACCGACGCCACCGACTCCAACGCGGTGCTGGTGCTCAGCGCGCTCTACACCGGCCTGGTGGAGTACGACCCGAAGACCTCCGCGCCGGTCAACGCCATGGCCGAGTCGATCACCACGACCGACCGGCGGGTGTGGACCATCGCCCTGGAGCCGGGGTGGCGGTTCCACAACGGCGAGCCGGTCGACGCCGACGCCTACCTGCGGGCGTGGAACTTCGCCGCCCACGGGCCCAACGCCCAGCAGGGCGCGTCGTTCCTGGACCGCGTCAGCGGGTTCGCCGAGGCCCAGTCCGGCCGCGCCGACCGGCTCGCGGGCCTGCGCAAGCTCGACGACCTCCGCTTCGAGGTGTCCCTCGCGGCGCCGTTCGCCGCGTTCCCGGTGCTGCTCGGCGCCCCGGTGTTCCTGCCGATGGCCGCGGCGTGCGCCGCCGACCCGACCGCGTGCGGCGAGGCGCCCATCGGCAACGGCCCGTTCCGGGTGGACGGCCGCTGGGAGCACGACCGCCGGCTCGCGCTGGTCCGCCAGGACGCCCACCCCGGCCCCGCGCCCGCGGTCGACCGGCTCACCTTCCTCGTCTACGCCCAGGGCGAGACCGCCTACAACGACCTGCTCGCCGGCGAGGTCGACTTCCTCAAGGACGTGCCACCGAACAAGGTCACCGACGCGCGGCAGCGGCTGGGCCCGCGACTGGTCGAGCAGGACAGCCCCGCCGTGCGCCACCTCGGGTTCCCCACCCACCTGCCGCCGTTCGACGACAAGCGCGTGCGGCAGGCCATCTCGCTGGCCATCGACCGGCAGGCGGTCAGCGACGCGGTCGTCTCCGGGCGCTACACCGCCGCGGACGGGTTCGCCCCGGCGCTGGTGCCCGGCGCCCGGCCGGGCCGGTGCGGCCACTGCCGGTTCGACCCGGCGCGGGCCCGCGAGCTGCTGGCGCGGGCGGGCGGCTGGCGCGGCGGGCCGCTGCAGCTGTGGTTCCCCTCGGGCAGCGGCGCCGAGCTGCTGATGCAGGCCGTCGGCGACCAGGTCAAGCGGCACCTGGGCATCGACTACGAGCTGCGCGACACCCTGCCGTCGGCGCAGTACCTGGAGACCCTGCGGCAGGGCGGGGCCACCGGGCCGTGGCGGACCAACTGGGTGCCGGACTACCCGCTGCTGGAGAACTACCTCAAGCCCCTGTTCGGCACCGGCCAGTCGGGCAACTACTCGCGGTGGTCCGACCCCGGGTTCGACCGGCTGATCGCCGAGGGGGACGGCGCGGCCGACCCGGTGGAGGCGGCCCGCCGCTACGGGCAGGCCGAGGAGCTGCTGGCCGAGGAGCTGCCGGTCGCGCCGCTGTGGTTCGACCGGGCCGCGATGGCGCTGGGCGAGCGGGTCGAGCACCTGTCGGTCCACCCGGTGACCCGGGCCCTCGACCTGACCGGCGTCCGGCTGCGGGGGTGACCGGTCCGGGGCGGTACCTGGCCCGCCGCCTGCTCCAGTTCCCGCCGACCGTGCTGGCCACGCTGTTCGCGCTGCACTACCTGACCGCCCTGGGCATCCAGCTCAACGGCAACCCGGCCCGCGCGGTGTTCGGCGACCGGGTGCCGACGGCGGCCCAGCTCGCCGCCGCGGCCCGCCGCCTGGGCACCGACGACCCGTGCTTCGCCAGGGTGGGCGACCCGTGCCTGCCGGTGTTCGGCACCCGGTTGCGGCACCTGCTCGCCGGCGACCTCGGCACCGACGTGCGCGGCCGCGACGTGCTGGCCGCCGTCGGCGACGCCGCGCCGGTCACGCTCCGGCTGGCGCTGCTGGCGTTCGCCGTCAACGCCGCCGCGGGCCTGACCGCGGGCGTGCTCGCCGGGGCGCGCCGCGGCCGGGCCGCCGACCGGCTGGTGCGGGTCGGCGCGGCCGCGCTCGTCGCGGTGCCGCCGTTCCTGCTCGGCGCCCTGGCGCAGTTCGGCCTGGGCGTGCGGCTGGGCCGGTGGCTCGACGGGCAGCCGTGGGCGCCGCAGTTCCTCGGTGACGTGTTCACCGTCGCGTTCCGGCCCGGCCACCCGTGGCTGAGCCTGGTCGTCCCGGCCACCGTGCTCGGGGCGCTGGCCGCGGCCGTCACCGCCCGGGTGACCCGGTCGGCGGTGGCGGCGAACCTGGGCGCGGACCACGTGCGCACCGCCGCCGCCAAGGGGCTGGGCCGGGCCCGGGTCGTCCGCGCGCACGCGCTGCGCAACTGCCTGGTCCCGGTGGTCACGCACCTCGGGTCCGACGTCACCGCGCTGCTCGGCGGCGCCGTGGTGGTCGAAGGGGTGTTCAACGTGCCCGGCGCGGGCCGGCTGGTGTTCACCGCGGTGGCGGACGGCGACGCGCCGGTGGTGATCGCGGCGGCCACGATCGCGCTGCTGGTCCACCTGGTGGTCAACCTCGCCGTCGACCTGCTCTACCCGGTGCTCGACCCCCGGATCGGCCATGGCTGACCGCGTGGGCCGGATCGTGCTCGCCCTGCCCCTGCTGGCCGTCCTCTCGATGGCCGCGCTGCCCCGGCTGTGGACCCGGCGCGACCCCCGGGACTGCGACCTCGCGCTGGGCGCGCGACCGCCCGACGCGGCGCACGTGTTCGGCACCAACGCGCTGGGCTGCGACTACTACGCGATGACCGTCCACGGCGCCCGGCCGGCCGTGCTCGTCGGGCTGTGCGCCGCGGTCGCGGCCGTCGTGGTCGGCGGGCTGGCCGGCACCGTCGCGGGCTACCGCGGCGGCTGGGTCGACAGCGCCGTCTCGCGCACCGCCGACGTCTTCGCCGCGCTGCCCGCCCTGCTGGGCGTGCTGGTGCTGCTGACCCTGCTGCGCGCCCACTCGGTCGTCGCGGTGGTCGGTGCGCTGGCGCTGCTCGGCTGGCCGCCGGTGGCCAGGATCGCGCGCGGGGCGACCATCGCGGCGCGGCGGTCGGGCCACGCGGACGCCGCGCGCGCCCTGGGGGCGTCCCACCCGCACGTGGTGCTGCGGCACGTGCTGCCCGACGCGCTCCCGCCGGTCGTCGCCGTCGGCAGCACCAGCCTCGGCGGCTACCTGGCCGCCGAGAGCACGCTGTCCTACCTGGGGGTCGGGCTGCGCCCGCCGGCGGTGTCCTGGGGCGTGCTGGTCAACCAGTCGCGCGACCTGGCCGAGCACCCCCACCTGCTGCTGTTCCCCGGCGGGTTCCTGCTGGTCACCGTGGTGTGCCTGGTGCTGCTCGGCGACGTCGCAGGCGACGCGCTCGACCGGCGCGGGTGACCGGTACGGCGCGGTACCGGTCACCCCCGCCGCCGGGTCCCCGCCCGGCGAAACCCCGGTGGGGTCTCGTCGGGGGCGAAGTCGGGTCCGGCGCGGGACCATGCTCCGGGCCGCGCCTTTGGCGGGCCTTTGGGGTCGGGCAAAAAGCCTGGTCAGCGGGCACGTCGGGTGACGCGCATGTGCAGTCGGCGTGGCCGCAGCACCACGGACGCGGCCGGGCGCACCTCCTCCTCCCCGGGCAGGTGCGCCAGGCGCCAGCGGGTGGCGATGGAGGCCAGGGCCAGGGTCGCCTCGACCACGCCGAACCGGTCGCCGACGCACTTGCGCGCGCCGTGGCCGAACGGCAGGAACGCGGTGCGCGGCGGGACGGGCCGCGCGGCCGGGTCCCAGCGGTCGGGGTCGAACCGCTCGGGGTCGCGGTAGAGGTCGGCGCGGTGGTGGACGACGTACGGGCTGCACGCCACCACCGTGCCCGCGGGCAGGTGGTGGCCGCCCAGCCGGGCGTCGGTGGTCAGCTCGCGGTTGAGCAGCCAGATCGGCGGGCGCAGGCGCATGGTCTCGGTGACGACCCGGCCGGTGAACTCCAGCGCGCGCAGGTCCTCGTAGGTGGCGGTGCGCCCGTTGAGGTTGGCGTCGACCTCGGCGTGCAGCCGGCGCTCGACCTCGCGGTCGCCGGCGACCAGGTGCAGCGCCCAGGACAGCACGACGGCGGTGGTCTCGCTGCCCGCGAGGTGGAAGACCAGCATCTCGTCGACCAGCTCGGTGTCGGACGAGGTGCGCCGGTCGTCCGCGGACTCGGTGTCGTACCCGGCGAGCAGGGCGGACAGCAGGTCGCCCCGGTCGCCGCCCTCGGCGCGCCGGGCGCGGACGGCCGCCAGGGTGCTCCGCCGCAGCCGGTCGCGGGCGCGGGCGGAGCGGACGTTGACCGGGAGCGGCAGGCGGGTCAACGCCCGCGGCAGGAACA
Source organism: Saccharothrix syringae (assembly GCF_009498035.1). Classification (NCBI taxonomy): domain Bacteria; kingdom Bacillati; phylum Actinomycetota; class Actinomycetes; order Pseudonocardiales; family Pseudonocardiaceae; genus Saccharothrix; species Saccharothrix syringae. Next base: position 5,327,915 of record NZ_CP034550.1, on the reverse strand, counting down.
TCCTGGGCAGGACGGCACCAGCGACGGTGTCGGCGTCCCGCCGGGCCCTGCGCAGCCGTGCGGGCGGGAGGGTGTCGGAGAACATGGTCGAGGTCAACACGTTCGTGGCGATCATGGCCATCTCGGCAGGGACGTCGAGGACCTGGCCGTCGTGCCACGAGTTGACCCGCTCGGCGATCTGGAAGGACATGACGCGCCCGTAGGCGGGGAGCCGGTCGGGGTGGAAGGCGGGTTGGACCAGCCTGCGCCGGCGGCGGTGGTCGGAGTGCGGGCAGGTGCTCACGTTGTCGCCCACCACGTCGCGGGCGCGCTCGATGAACGGGCCGCCCTTGTCGAACGCGCGGTCGTCCAGCAGGACCTGGTGGGCCAGGTCCGGGTCGCACACCACGACCACGTCGAACGGGCCCACGGTGACGCGGACGAGGTCGCCCTGGCCCTGGAGCGAGGCGAGGAAGTCCACCGGGTCGCGCAGCACCGGCCAGGCGTGGCCGAGCAGCGGCAGCCGGCCCCGGGCGACGGGGATGTCCACTGGTGCGGTCGCGCGGCTCACGTGCACCCACTCCTCGGGTGGCGGGTCCCCTCGCGACCACGGTGGCACCGGGGCGGTCGCGGGCGCGACAGCCGATGGGGTGCCGGGTGTCACTGGATCGAGTGATGGGCGGGGCCCGGCGCGCGGTGTGCGCGTCGGGCCCCGCCGCGGCAGGGAACCCCTTGCCCGCCCTCGTCGTCCGGGATCAGCGCGTGGTGGTGCGGTGTTCTTCGTGCACGGTCACCGGTGAGGTGTCCTGGGCTGCGTCGTGATCCGGGGAATCGAACCCCCGCGCTGCCCTCCGCGCGCCGGAGAAGGTGGGCTGGTTTGACCGCCGGCCCGCGGTGTGCGCTCGCCCCCCGGGCGACTACCCGCTCCTGCCACTCGTTCAGTCCAGCAGGTCCACCTGCCAGTTCGCCTGCTGGATCGCCACGTCGACCTCGCGGATGTCCCGCGCCAACCGGTCGGCGTCCGCGCGCAGCCGCGCCACCGGCAGGGCCGAGACGTACAGCAGTTCGGAGCGGAGCTGGCGCGCCACGCCGTGCTGGTTGCGGCCCGTGGCGGCGTCGGCGGCGGCGGTGAGCAGGCCGTGGCGCAGGCGCAGCGCGTCGCGGTGGGCCAGGGCGTCGGTGATCGTGCCGCCGCCCAGCGGGGTCGAGGCGTTGGTGCGGTTGATCCGGCGGATCAACGACTCCAGCTCGTCGCACGCCTCCACCGCCTGCGCCAGCAGCTCCACGGCGTCCTCGGCGGGCGTCTCGCCCTCCTGGTAGCGGGCGTTGCCGGCCACTCGCGCGCGCAACTGCTCGACACGTCGCGCGACGTCGGCTCGCAGCGCCAGCGCCTCACCCAGCTTCATCCCCACCCCTCCCGCATCGGGGGGTGGAGTCTGCCACGGCGGTGATCACCGGGCACGTCATTTAGGGCTCGTGGGAGCAGGAGGTGGTCGACGCCGCCCGCCGGGGCGCGTGGGCCGGCGACCGTCGAGGGCGCGGACCCGTGCGTCCGGGCGGAACTGGTCCGGGAACTGCTGCTGGGCCGCCACGGCGAGCTGGACCCGCGCGGGGTGCGCGTCCGGGGTGTGCGGGTGGTGGGCGTGCCGGACCTGGACCACGACTCCGGTTCCCTCCTGATCTTGAGCAAGGTGTGGGTGGACAGGGTGCTGTACCTGCCCGCCTCGGTGATGTGCCTGCGGGAGCGCGCGGAATCCGGTCGCCGGGGCTGCGCGGACGGCGACCGGCGGATCGCGGTGCCCGCCGCCGCGGAGCGGGCCGCCGGGCACGACGGCAACGCCCGTCAGGTGCTCATCGCCCAGCAGGAGGACCTGCGGCGTCGCGCGCCCGACGCGTTCGAGGGCCGAGTGGCGCGGTGGCGGCACTGGCTGTGGGGCTGGCTGGGCCGCTACGGCTACCGCGCCCACCGCCTGGTCACCGCCCTGGTCGTGGTCCTGGCCCTGACCGGTGCGCTGGCCTACGCGGCCGGGCAGGTCCCCACCCGCGCCGGTCACCACGCCGCCGAGCGCGTGGTGAGCACGACCGACGGCGGCCGGGGAACGCCCTGCTCCACCGCGGAACTCATCGGCCTGGGCATCGACCGCGGGCTGCCCCTGGGCGCCACCGGGCTGCGCGCCCGCTGCGACCTCGACACCGCCACCCGCCGCGGTCAGGCGTTCACCTACCTCCTCTGGGCGCTGCAAGCCCTGCTGTGGGCCATGGCCACCCTCGCCGTCGCCGCCTACACCGGCCTGGTCCGCAAGCCCACCTGACGCCGACCGCCCGTCCACGCAGCCCGGCGCGGCCGCGCGGCTGCCCGGAGGGGCAGGCCCCGGAGGCGTCGACCGGGGAGACTGGGGAGGTCGGCCCCGGCTCGCGAGGAGGGCGGGAGTGTGTCCACGCACCACGCCGAGCCCGCGCCCAGGCGACGGCCACCCGCGCGTCCCGCCCCCGACCAGCGCCCCGAGGCCGGGCACCTCGTCGAACTCCAGCGGTCGGTCGGCAACCGCGGCGTGGCGCGCACGCTCGTCCAGCGGCGGGCCCTGACGCCGGCGGAGAGCACCGCGGCCGTCGCGGCGGACCGGCGGTTGTTCGACAGCCTCACGGTGCGGGTGCTGCAAACGGTCACCGGGGTGCCCGCCGCGAACCGCGACGGGGTGATCGGGCCGGGCACCGTCCGGGCGACCTCCGACTGGCAGACGGCCCGCGGGCTCGGGGACGACGGCGTCGTCGACCAGGCCACCATGGACCGCCTGGTGACCGAAAGCCTGGCCGGCCACCGCCCCGAGCACGGCATCCAACTGGTGCTCGACTTCTACGACCTGCGCACCGGCGGCGACGTGCTGGTGGTCCGGCACAACGCGGGCGCGTTCACGTTCGAGGGGATGCGGCTGCTCGGGGGCCTGATCCCGTGGCCCGAATTCTCGCCCGCCTCCACCCGGTTCGAGTCCGGCGGGCTGCGCGTCGTCGAGGTCGGGGACGGGGCCTTCACCAGTGCCACCACGCTGCGCGACACCATCCGACGCGAGCTGGCCCGGCCCGCCCCGGCCGCCGCGCCCGCGGCCGCCACGCCCACCCGGCTCACCGCGGCCCAGGCGCGGAGCGGGCTGGCCTTCACCCGCGCCAAGTACTCCGACGAACGCTCCGCGCGCGCCGTCCAGGGCCTGGTCGGGGCTCCGGTGACCGGGGTGTGGGACGTGACGACCACCCAGTTCGTCGCGGAGGCGCAGCAGGCGGCGGGCATCGCCGTCGACGGCAGGATCGGGCCGGCGACCACCGAGGTCTTCTACACCCGGCTCGTCGCGACCAGCCCGAACGCCGCCCTGCGGCTGCTGGTCGACTTCTTCGACCTGACCGACGACGGCAACCTGCTCGCCGTCTTCTTCGACCCGGCGGTCACCGCCCTGGCCTCCACCGACTTCCGGCCGGGCGAACCGGTCCGGGTGCGGGTCGGTCCGAACGCGCTGACCCTGCCCTTCTCCGGCGCCGTGCACAACATCGCCCACGAGCTGGAGCACGTGCGCCGGCTGCGCCAGGGCATCACCTCGGCGGCGACGCACGAGTTCCTCGGCGAGGCCCTGGAGGTCCTCAGCGTCGGCATGCCCGAGGAACCGCTCGACCCGGTCAACCCCACCCACGACGCCTTCGTCAGCGACGCGACCCGGTGCCTGGCCAACTGGAACCTGATGTCGGTTGCGGACCGCCGCCGGTTCCGGGCGAAGTTCGTCGCCGTGCGGCGGAAGGTCCTGCGGCGCATCGACGCCGGGACACCCGCGCAGCGGGCCGCGCACGCCGGGCTCCGGGCGAACTACGTCGCGGTGGTGCTGCCGTGACGCCGCTGGAGGTCCGGCTCCACGTGGTCAGGGACCTCGTGCGGGTCGCGCTGGTCAACACCGGTGACGCCACCGTCGTCGTGGCCGGTCGGCTGGCCGTCGGGTACGAGGGGGGCACCGACCGCGAGCTGTACGCGGTGCTGCGCGACCCGGTCACCGGGGAGGCGGTCGGCGGGCCGGCGCAGCTCTACCACCGCGCGCCGCACCCGGCCGACGACCTCCGCCCGCTCGCCCCGGGCCAGCGGGCGGGCACCGCGTTCAGGCTGGGCGACTGGTACACCCACCCGGCCGGTGCGCTGGAGGTCTCGGTGGTCTACGACCCGACCGAGGTCGCGCGCAGGTTCCCGGGCGTCCACCGGGACCGGGTCGTCTCCGACGCGGTCCGCGTCGACCTCCCGGGCAACCCGTGACCGGCACTCCGGAAGCGCTCCCAGAGCCGAGCCGGAAAAGGCCCGTGACTCCTCTGTCCGAAGTGGACCGCGCGAAGTCGGGAACCTCGTCGCCATGGGGGCGGCGGGTGCTCCCGGAACTCACGCCGAGTGCGCGAGCGGTACCAGCTCGGGTTCCTGCCGCTTCTCCTCCCCGGCCCGCGCCCACGCCGCCAACCTCGGCTCCAGCAGCTCGTACAGCTCCGGGTCCAGCGCCATGCCGGTGTGGGTGCTGCCGACCTCCACGCACTCCGCGCACGGGTCGGCGCACAGCTTCGGCGGCGCGATGAGGTCGTTGTGCGAGAACACCGCGACCGCGGGCACCTCCAGCGGCTTGGCCATGGCCGAGGAGTTGGTCTCGTAGCACGACCCCTGGAAGCAGTCCTCGTCCAGCAGGCCGGGCAGGCCCATGGCGGACAGGCGCGCCAGCGTCCGCGCCACCTTCACCACGCTCGGGTGCGCGCCCAGGGTGTCCAGCACCGGGCTGGCCAGCATCACCAGGCCGCGCACCAGCTCCGGGCGGCGCACCGACAGCAGCCTGGCCAGGCCGCCGCCGCGGCTCTGGCCGAGCAGGACCACCGGTCCACCGGTCGCCTCGACGTGCGCCTGGAGGCGCTTCTCCAGCCGGTCGACCAGCTCGGTCGTGCACCCCACGTTCAGGCCGATGCGCGACCCCGCGGGCACGTACCCCCGGTTGCGCAGCCACGTGGCGGTCAGGTGCAGGCTCAGGTCGCCGAAGCCGAACCCCGGCACCAGCAGGACGCCGACGCCGCGGCCCTGGTCGGGGTCGGCGTCGCGCCACACCGGGTGCGCCAGCAGGCGCGGGATGCCCAGCATGGCCACGAGCACCTGTTCCCTGGCCGCGGCGCGCGCCGCTTCCACTACGCCCATAGGAACCTCCATGTCCGGGAACCGGGGGTTCCCCTGTCAGGGGGACTTGAACCGCGAAGAACGGGTTCGTTTGCGCGCCGGAACGCCGGGAACCACTGTCCTATGTGGTTGTGGAGGCCGCCCGGTGTGTACCGCCCGCAGGAAGACACCTGGCTCATGGTCGATGCTCTGGCTGAAGCGGGCGTCCCGCGCGGTGCGCGGGTGCTGGACGTGTGCACGGGTACCGGTGCGCTGGCGATCGCCGCCGGTCGCGCGGGTGCGGGCGAGGTGACCGCAGTCGACCTGTGTCGGCGCGCGGTGCTCGCGGCGCGGGTCAACGGGCGCCTGAACGGCGTGCCGGTCCGGGCACTGCGGACGGACTTCGGCGACCTGGTCGGCACCGGGGAGTTCGACCTGATCACGGCGAACCCGCCCTACGTGCCCAGTGTGGGCGTGCCCCGGCGCGGGTGCGAGCGGGCGTGGGACGCCGGGGCGATGGGGCGCGCGGTGCTCGACCGGCTGTGCGCGGTGATGCCGATGCTGTTGGCACGCAAGGGGATGGGCCTGATCGTGCACTCCGCGCTGTGCGACTCGGACGTCACGCTGCGGCAGTTGCGCGGTGGCGGGCTCAAGGCGGCGGTGGTGGCCCGGCGGACCATCCCCTTCGGGCCGGTCATGCGCGCCCGGGCGCCGTGGCTGCTCGAACAGGGGTTGATCGAGCAGGGCCAGCGGCACGAGGAACTGGTGGTGATCCGTGCCGACGCCGCGTGACGTGCGCAAGGTGACCGTGGTGCCCGGCGGGCCGCTCCTGGTGGAGGGGCCGGTCGAGATGGAGCTGGAGGACGGGTCGGTGGTGTGCTCCGACCGGTTCGTCGTGGCGGTCTGCTCGTGCCGCCGCAGCAAGCGCTACCCGCTGTGCGACACGAGCCACCGCAAACGTCGCTAGGCTTCCGGGATCACAGGGGCAGGCGGAGCGCCGTCTGCCCCTTCTCCCACGCCCCGAGCAGGTGCTCGCCCAGGCGGGCTTCGAGCAGTTCGGTGGCCTGCACGCCGAACACCACCGACGCGGTCAGCCCGGGTTCGCGGTCGAGCAGGTCGCCGATCACGTCGCGGCGCATGACCTGCTCGTGCACGGCGTCGGCCTCGATGTGCTCGGTGAAGAACTCGACGCAGTCCGGGTGCGCGTCGAGCCGCCGCAACGCCTTGGCCATCCGGGCCGCGCTGGGCGCGGTGGTGATCTCGGCCGCGGCGAAGTGCCCGACCAGCGCGCCGCGCAGGGACCGGTGCAGGCCGCACAGCGACATCAGGTTCACCGTGGCCAGCATGACCGCGGGCGCGTGCTCCAGGTAGTGCAGGTAGCCGTCGTCCAGGCCGGCGCCGACGAGCAGGTCGGCGAACAGCTGGGAGTGCATGCGGTCGCCGCGCCCGCCGCCGAACTCGTCGAACTCCACCGCCACCAGCGCGGCCTTGGCCCGCCCGCGCAGCCGCGGGATGACCCAGGCGTGCGGGTCGGCCTCCTTGAGGTGGTAGATGGAGCGCAGCGCGAAGTACTCGCGCACGTGCCACCACTCCCCCTCGTCCTTGAGGAAGTGGCTCACGCCGGAGCCGTCGACCGGCTCGACGAGCAGTTCGTCCAGCACACCGGCGATGTCGGTGCCGCCGGGCACGTCGGCGCGCAGCGCGTCCAGGAACGCGCGTTCCAGCCCGGCCCGGAAGCGCAGCAGCTCCGGGTCCCACTCCCACTCCTCCGACACGCCGGCGAAGCCCTGGTAGTGCAGCTCGTAGCAGACGTGGAGCGCCAACTGGAGGTCCTCGCCGTACGGGTCGGCGGTGACGTCCGACGGCAGGCCGACTGCGGGCAGGGCGCCCCGCAGGACGTCCGTGCCCCGCAGGACGTCCAGCACCGCCGCGGACAACGGCCCGCGCGGCGCGGGCAGCACGGCCGAGGAGACGGCATGGTCCAAAGAGGTCATGCGCGTGGACTACCCACTTTCGGTGACGATGCACGTGAGGAGGTCCACCACCGCCCCCGGCTCCCCCGCGCCCCGCTGCCGCTGCGCGCCCGTGCCGCCGGCCAGCGCGCCGCGCAGCAGCGACCGGACCGGTTCGCGGTCCCCGCCCAGCGCGTCGGACACGTGCGCCAGCAACGCCTCGACCAGCTCCGCGGCGGGCACGCGGCGCGCGGTGCGCGGGTCCACGCCCGGCCCGGCCAGGCCGTGGCGGGCCGCCGACCACAGCGCCGCGGCCAGCACCTGGTCGTCCAGCTCCGGCGGCTGCTCGTCGGAGGCCAGGGCGGTGCGCACCAGGGCTCGGGTGAGACCGGCCTGGAGCACGGCGCCGGCCGTGGTGGCGGCGGTGTCGGCGACCCGCACCTCCACCGTCGGGTACGCGGGCGACGGGCGGGCCAGCCAGAACGTCTGGCTCGCGTCCACCAGCACGCCGGCGTCGACCAGCCGCTCGACCTGCGCGTCGTGCTCGGCGGCGTCCTTGAAGAACGGGGTGACGCCCGCGCCGGGGAACTTGGCCTGCTCCAGCATCCGCCAGCTCGCGTAACCGGTGTCGCGGCCCAGCAGGAACGGCGAGTTGCCGCCCAGCGCGAGCAGGGTCGGCAGCCACGGCCGCAGGTGGTTGACCACGTGCACGGCGGTGTCCCGGTCGGGCACGCCGACGTGCACGTGGCAGCCGCAGCACTGGTAGTCGGCGACCTGCCCGCGGTAGATGCCCTCGATGACCTCGAACCGCTCGCCGCGGCTGAGCGGCGGCGCCGGGTCGGCCAGCACGGGCGTGCCGGTGGCGACCAGCCGCAGGCCCTCGGCGCGGGCCGCCGCGTCCAGCGCGCGGCGGCCGGTGAGCAGCTGGTCGCGCAGTTCCGGCAGGTCGTCGCACACGCCGGTGGCGAACTCCAGCTGCGTGCCGACCAGCTCCCGGTGCACCTTGGCCCCGGCGGGCAGGGCGTCCCGGTCGATGCGCGCCAGCACCTCCCCGGCACGCGCCACCGGGCGTCGCGTGGCCGGGTCGACCAGCAGGAACTCCTCCTCGACCCCGATCGTCATCAGGCGGGGTCGCGCCGCGGCAGCGGCTCGGTCGCCGGGCCCTCCAGCACGGCGCCGTCCACGTCGAACCGCGAGCCGTGGCACGGGCAGTCCCAGCTGCGCTCGGCGGAGTTGAAGCGCACCAGGCAGCCCAGGTGGGTGCAGCGCATCGACACGGCGTGCACGCCGCCCTCGTCGTCGCGGAAGACGCCGACCTTGTCCGTGCCGTCGCGCACCACGCGCGCCTCGCCGCGCGGCACCTCGTCCACCGAGCCGACGTCGGCGGTGCGCAGCCGGTCGCCGACCAGGTCCGCGGCGACCTTGGCGTTCATCTTGGCCAGCGTCGGCGTGGAGCCCAGGGACAGCCGGTGCGGGCTGAACCGCTCGGCCCAGGCGTTGTCCCGGTCGGTGACCAGGTCGGCGAGGATCATCGCGGCGAACGTGCCGCTGGACAGGCCCCACTTCTGGTAGCCGGTCGCGCCGTAGAGCCGCCGGTTGCCCGGGGTGTAGGGGCCGACCATCGGCAGGTGGTCGTAGGGCACGGCGTCCTGGGCGGACCACAGGTGCGTGACCTCCTCGACGTCCCAGTGCTCGCGGGCGAACTTCACCAGCTCGTCGTAGGGCTCGCCCTCGTCGGAGCCGGTGGCGTGGCCCTGGCCGGAGACGATGAGCAGCTCGCCGTCGGTCGACAGCGACCACGAGGGGCTGCCCGCGCTGATGGCCAGGCCGGTCGGGGGCGTGCCGGAGCGCAGCCGGGCGGCGACGCAGTAGGCGCGCATCGCCTCCAGGCGGGCGAAGTACAGGCCGCGGTCGAGGATCGGGTAGTGCGTGGCGATCACCACGCGGTCGGCCACGACGGTGCCGCCCTCGGTGCGCACCCGCACCGGCTCGCCGTCCTCGACGCGCAGCACGCGGCTGTGCTCGTAGACGCGCGACCCGTCGCCGTCGACCAGCTCGGCCAGCCCGCGCACGTACTTGACCGGGTGGAACACCACCTGGTCGTCGAGCCGGACCGCGCCCGCCACCTCGAACGGCACGCCCATCAGCTCGCCCCGGTCGCGCACCACCGGCAGGCCGGCCCGGAGCGCGGCCTCGGCCTCCCGCTCGACCGACGGCAGCTCGTCCTCGGTCAGGGCGTAGGTGTAGGCGGGGCGGCGGCGCAGGTCGCAGTCGACGCCCTCGCGCTCGGCCAGCGCCGCCACGAACCCGACCGCGGCCAGGCTGGCGGCGGCGTAGTCGGACGCGGCCTCCACGCCCTGCTTCTTGACCAGCTGCGAGTACAGGGTGGACTGGAGCGCGGTGACCTTGGCGGTGTTGTTGCCGGTCACGCCGCCCGCGACGCGGTCGGCCTCGACCAGCGCGACGGTCAGGCCCGCCCGCTTGAGCAGCAGGGCCGTGGTGACGCCGGTGATGCCACCGCCGACGACCGCGACGTCGACCGTCGTCTCGCCGCGGAGAGCGGGGAACCGGCCCTGGGGGATGATCTCGGACCACAGCGAGTGCCGGGCCGTGGTGGTGGCTTCCGTCATGCCCTGCCCATACCCGCGACTCGGATGTTCGAACCTGTACTCCGGGGTAATCCAGGCCCATGCGCACCTTCACCGACCTGAACGACCTGACCGCCCTGGTGGAGGCACGGCTGCCCGCGACGGAGCTGTTCGTGCGGTGGTCGAGGGGCCCGGACGCCGACGGCGGCCGGTGCAGCCGCGACGGCCTGACCGGCGGCGCGCTGCCCGGGCTGTCGGCGAACTCGCTGGCCGTGGAGCCGTGGTGGGACGACCGCCCGCTGCGGCTGTGGGTGGCCCGCCGCCTGTACGACTACCGGCACCTGCGCGAGCGGCGCGGGCCCGGCACCCGGCCGTGGGTGCTGGAGGGCGAGGAGGTCGGGCGGGGGCCGGACAACGAGCCCCTGGTGCGGTGCCACTCCCCGATCGGGTGGATTTCGGACGAGGTGCTGGTCGAGTGCGAGGACCTGGTGGTGTCGCACGCGGCCTCGCCCTGGGGGTCGCTCGACCGGGAGGGGTGACGCGAGCGGGGTCGCTGCCCGGCCGACCGGCGGGCGGGGGTCGCCGCTCGACCGGGGACCGGAGCCACCGCTCGACCGGGCAGCGCGGCGGCCGAGCGGTTTTCCGCGCCCCGGATCAGGCCGGTCGCGCGGATTCCCGACGCGCGAGGAAGTCGGCGAACTCCGCCCGCTCCTCCTCGCCCATCAGGTCCTTGAACACCGCCTGCGCCTGGATCTTGTTGAACATCAGGTACCACGCGCCCGGGGTGTCCACGACGCGGTCGAGCATCGACCACGAGTACCGCCAGCTGTACGAGTGGGCGTTCACGGCGAAGTCGGTGTCGTCGAGGGTCAGCACGTACCCCTCCTGCGCGACCCTGGCCTGCATGCGCATGGACTGCGCGACCGAGTACGGCTCCATGACCAGGCCGAGGACGACTCCCAGGAAGAGGAGCGCGGTCGCCGTCGCGGACGAGAAGTAGCCCGTGACCAGCCCGGCCACACCGCCGACCAGCGCCAGCAGGCCGATGATGCGGATCCACTTGAACTGCCGGCGGACCAGGAACTTGATCACGCGTCTCAGGCGCTGCTCGTTGTAGGAGACCGAGAGGGAGATGTTCACGCGCGGATGTTAGGTCCCCACCGGTCCGCGCGAGGTGGAATCGGAGAGGAAGTCCAGCACCAGCGGGCTCGCGGTGGCGCGGAACTCGTCGAAGTAGGCGTGCCGGGCGCCGGGGAGCAGGTGCAGGCGGGCACCCGGGATGCGCCCGGCCAGCAGCGGGGCGTTGGCGGCCGGGTTGAACAGGTCGTCCGCGCCGTGCACGACGAGGGTGGGCGCGGTGATGGACGGCAGCGCGTCCCACGCGTCGTGCTCGCCGCTGGCGATCAGGTGGCGGCGGCGGGCGTGCGGCGGCATGGTGTCGTCGCCGAGCGTGGTGAACGGGCCGGGGTTCCCGCGCAGCCACTCCGGGGTGTACATCAGCTCCAGCAGCGCCCGGCGGGCGGCCTCGGGGTCGCGCCGGGCGAGCGAGCGCCTGACCTCGGGGCCGCGCTCCACGCCGTGCCGCCCGCCGGGGGTGGTGCAGCCCAGGACGAGGCGGTCGACGCGGTCGGGGTGGTCGATGGCCAGCCACTGGGCCGCGCGACCGCCCATCGAGGTGCCGTAGACGTGGGCCCGGTCGACGCCGAGGGCGTCGAGCACGCACCGCGCGTCGGCGGCGAAGCCCCGCGTGCTGTAGGTGTCGGTGTCCGGGCGGTCGCTCGCGCCGGTGCCCCGCCAGTCCAGCACGACCACGGTGAAGGCGTCCTCGAAGTCCGCCCGCACGGGGTCCCACCAGTGGTGGTTGTTGGCCTGGCCGGCGAGGAGCAGCAGCGGGGCACCGCGACCGCCGGTCTCGTAGTGCAGGGACACGCCGTCCGGGGTCGTGGCGAAGGGCACCCGTTCACCCTATTCAGCGACGGTGCGTCACGTCACAGGGGCGGAGCGTGCAAATCGGGCAGACATCGGCGGCCAACGGGTGTTTCATCAAAGTTACCGATAGTTGCTGAAGCTAACCAAGCGGGAGTTCGGCATGTGCGGTATCACCGGTTGGGTCGCCTACGACTCCGACCTCACCTCGAAGCGGGCCGTCATCGACGCCATGACCGCGACGATGGCCTGCCGCGGCCCCGACGACTCGGGCACGTGGGTCCGTCCGGACGTCGCCCTCGGCCACCGGCGCCTGGCCATCATCGACCTGCCCGGCGGACGCCAGCCGATGACCGCGGGCACCCCGCGCGGCGACGTCACGCTCGTCTACAGCGGCGAGACCTACAACTTCACCGAGCTGCGCGCGGAGCTGACCGCCCTGGGCCACGCCTGGCGCACCGACAGCGACACCGAGGTCGTCCTGCGCGGCTACCTGGAGTGGGGCGAGGGCGTCGCGGAACGCCTCAACGGCATGTACGCGTTCGCGGTCTGGGACGAGCGCGAGCGCAAGCTGGTCATGGTCCGCGACCGCATGGGCGTCAAGCCGTTCTACTACCTGCCCACCGCGGACGGCGTGCTGTTCGGCTCCGAGCCCAAGGCGATCCTGGCCAACCCGCTCGCGCCGCGCGTGGTCGACACCGACGGGCTGCGCGAGCTGCTGTCGTTCACCAAGAGCCCCGGCTGGGCGCTGTGGCGCGGGATGCGGGAGGTGGAGCCGGGCACGGTCGTCACGGTCACCCGGGACGGCCTGCGCGCCCGCACCTACTGGCGGCTGGACGCGACGCCGCACACCGACGACAGGGAGACCACCGTCGCCCGCGTCCGCGAGCTGATGACCGACATCGTGCGCCGCCAGCTCGTCGCCGACGTGCCGCGCTGCGTGCTGCTCTCCGGCGGGCTGGACTCCAGCGCCGTCACCGGCCTCGCGGCCGCGGAGCTGGGCTCGGGGCTGCGCACGTTCGCGGTGGACTTCGTCGGCCAGGAGGAGAACTTCCAGCCCGACGAGATGCGCGACACCCCCGACGCGCCCTACATCCGCGACGTGGCCGCGCTGGTCGGCTCCGACCACCACGACGTGGTGCTCGACCCGGCCGCGCTGACCGACCCCGAGGTGCGGCGCGCCGTGCTGCGGGCCCGCGACATCCCGGCCGGCCTCGGCGACATGGACACGTCCCTGTACCTGCTGTTCAAGGCGATCCGCGCCGAGTCGACCGTGGCCCTGTCCGGCGAGTCGGCCGACGAGGTGTTCGGCGGCTACCGCTGGTTCCACGACGGGTCCGCCCAGGCCGACACGTTCCCCTGGATCGCCTTCCTCAGCTCGGTCCCCCGCACCTCGCCCTTCGAACCCGGCCTGCTCGCCCGGCTGGGCCTGCGGGAGTACGTCGCCGACCAGTACCGCGCGGCCGTGGCGGAGGTCGACCACCTCGACGGCGAGGACCCGCACGAGGCCCGCATGCGCACGGTGTGCCACCTGCACCTGACGCGGTTCGTGCGGATGCTGCTCGACCGCAAGGACCGCGCGTCCATGGCGGTGGGGCTGGAGGTGCGCGTGCCGTTCTGCGACCACCGGCTCGTCGAGTACGTCTACAACACGCCGTGGTCGCTCAAGACCTTCGACGGTCGCGAGAAGAGCCTGCTGCGCCACGCCACCGCGCACGTCCTGCCCGCGTCGGTGCGCGACCGGGTCAAGAGCCCCTACCCGTCCACCCAGGACCCGGGGTATGGGGCCGCGTTGCAGCAGCAGGCCAAGGAGGTGCTGACCGAACGGGACCACCGCGTGTTCGACCTCATCGACCGCGGGTGGGTGCACCGGGCGTCCGAAGTGGACCCGACGGCCATGGGGGGCGGGGAGCGGGCGGGGCTGGACCGGTTCCTGGACCTCTACCACTGGATCGACCTCTACCGGCCGGAGCTGGTGCTCGACTGAGCGGCGGTCACGTCGTCATCAGCACCAGCGCCCAGTCGCCGCGGTGGCCTTCCGGTCGCGCGGTGATCGTGACCTCGCCGGCCACGGGCAGGTCGCCGGCCGACACGAGGTTGGCGTAGTCCCACGAGCCGGAGACGCGGGTCACGCCGCCGAAGTCCACCAGCACCCGCCCCGGCGCGTTGGTGAAGTACCCGTAGACCCCGTCCTCGGGCAGCACCGCGGTCACCTGCTGCACGCGGTCGGGGTCCGCCGGGTCCGACCACAGCAGGACGCGACCACCCTGCCGCTCCACCTGTTCCCGGACCGGCGAGAGCCGCTCCGGGCGCGGTGGCAGCGGGTACTCGTCGACCGGCACCGGCTCACCCAACCGGACCCGGACCTCCGTGCCCGCCGGCACCGGCCGGGGCTCGCCACCCCCGGCCGGCGCCCCGGGGAGCGCGGTCACGGCGACCTCGGCCTCCCGGCCGACGACCAGGCCGCGCCAGTCCTCGCCCGCCCCGGGCAGGCCGCCGCACAGCCCCTCGAACGAAGGAACGCCGTTGATCGCGACGGCGACCCGGAAGTCGGTTCGCCGGTCCCCGTCGACCAGGCACTCGGTGAGCAACGCCGGTGGCGAGAAGCGGGGCAGGTAGCGGACGACCACCGGTTCGGGCGCCTCGGCGGAGCCCTCCGCCACGACCCGGTTGCCGCCGAAGTACTCATCCGCGTCCTGCACCTCGGGGATCATGAAGGACGCGACGGCCGGTTCGCCCGCTTGGCGCCACGTCACCGCGGCCGCGGTCGCACCCACCAGCAGCAGGCACACCACCACGGCCGCCACCCGGCGCCGGCGGGCCGTCCACACCTTCGCCCGGACCACCGCCATCCGCGCGCCGTGCGCGTCGGCGCGTTCGGAAGGCACTTCCGCCGGTGGCTCGGAGCGCCACCTCCGCCACCGGGCGGCGTAGGCCCTGACCAGGACCCGGTGCGCGTGTTGTTCCGGCGCGTGCCGGACGCGCGGCCACGCCCGGCAGACCTGCGCCAGCGCGGTCCTGAGCAGGTCCTCGGCCTGTCCGGCGTCACGCGTCAGCAGGCGCGCGGTGTCCGACAACCGCGGTGAAGCATCCGCCGCGAACTCCTCGAACCCGTCGGGTAATCGCACGGCTCCCCCTCTCCCCCGGCCATTGTCGCCGACCGAGCGGGGTGGTGGTTGCCGTACGGGAAATCCCGACCGGGCGGTCGAGGAACGCGCGGTCGTGGCGAACGGGGCCCGACCCGACCGTCGTATCCACTGTGGACGGTGGCGCTACACCGTCAACGCGACCCGCGGGCGGTGTCGATCACCGCGCGACCGATGCCCACGATCGTGTCGAAGCGGGACTCCGGGTCGACGCTGAGGTAGCTGCCGACCATCGCACCGTCGCGCAGGATGACCAGTTGGTCGGCCACCCTGGTGCGGTCGTCGATCCCCAGTTCCCCGAGCAGCTCCCCGAGGAACGCCGCGAACCAGTCCCGGTGGGCCGCGACGGCCTGCCGCACGGGGTGGGTCGGGTCGGCGTACTCGGCGACGGCGTTGAGGAACGGGCAGCCGCGGAACCCCGGCGCGCAGCTCATGTCGGCGACCGCCCGCGCGATGGCGACGAGCGTCTCGCAGGCGTCGCCCGCCCGGGCGCGCAACTGCTCCAGCGCGTGGCGTTCGAGCGCTGAACGACCCGCCAGGTAAGCCAGGACCAGGTCGTCCTTGGACGGGAAGTGCCGGTAGAAGGTCACCTTGCTGACGCCCGCCTCGGCGATCAGCCGGTCCGCGCTGACCGTGCGGATCCCCTCGGCGTAGAAGTGCTCGTCGGCCGCCGCCAGGATGCGTTCCCGGACCGGTGAGGGCCGCTGCGCGGCGTCGGCTCGCGCGCTCGCTGTCCGTGCCATCACCGCTCCAGCCCCGTCCGCTCCGGTCCCGTCCCAGAGATTAGTCCTCCCGGCCCCGCGCACCGACGGCGGTCAGGCGCCCGCACGCCCGAGGCGCAGCGCCGAGACGAGGAAGAAGATCCCGCCGACCAGGGCGTACCCCGCCAAGCCGGTCAGTGACGCCTCCGCACCGGAAGCCTGCAGGTAGAACGTCGTGCCGGCCAGCGCGGAGAGACCGCCGCTGGCGATCATCGCCCACTGACCGCCGAGCCCGCGCCGACCGACGCCCACGGCGAGCTGGACGAGCCCCGACACGACCGCCCAGGCACCCCACACGCGCAGGACCGCCGGGATTCCGGACGTGACGGCGAGGGCCAGGCCGACGGCGGCGAGCGAGCTGATCACGATGTTGACGTAGAGGCCGCTCGCCCGGGCCGAGCGCGCGTCGACGACCGCGGCGGCCACGTCGAACAGCGGGTACAGCACGAGCAGGGCCGCGCTCACCGGTCCGATGGCGGACGCGGTCGCGAACAGCGATGCGGCCCAGACGAGGGCGAACGCGAAACGCACGAAGTAGAGCCGGCGGAGAGTCGCGGCGATGCCGGTCGAGGCGGTTGCGGTGGTCATGGTGGTCCCTTCGGCTGGTGTGCGGCGCTCGCACTAGGTAGACGTACTAGTTTGTCTACCTGTTGGGACCAGCCTCTTCCACCCGCCCCGCGATGACAAGGGGGTGTGGCACCTGTCACGCCGGTCCACGGACGCGGGTCGGCGACCGCGGCACCTCGACGTCCAACGGCTCGAACAGCGCCTTCCACGGGCTCCGCACGCCCTCGGTGAAGCCGGGCGGCGCCGGGCCCACGTCCACGGACCGCATCCGGTGGTCGACGCCGCCGGCCACGGCCGCCTGCGGGCCCGCGAACACCTCCCGGGCCCGGCGGCTCCGGGTCCGGGCGGTGCCCCGGCGGCAGCGCAGCACGGTCACGGCCGGGTCGACGGCGCCGGGGAAGCGCGCCTTGTCGGCGGCCGGGTTGTGCTCGAAGGCGGTGCGGGAGCGGTTGGCGCCGGCGTTGGCCGGCGTGCCCCGGCCGAGGATGACCCCGCCCGGCTTGAGGTCCTCGTGCGCCTCGACGACCGACCCCCGAGGTTCAGCGCAGCCTGACCGGCAGGGCCTGGTGGCCGTTGGAGATGAACGAGGGCACGGGCCTCAGCTCGTCGACGGGCACCGCCAGGGCCAGGTCGGGGAACCGCGCGAACAGCGCGGGCAACGCCACCTCGGCCTCCAGCCGGGCCAGCGGCGCGCCCAGGCAGTAGTGGACGCCGTACCCGAACGACAGGTGCGCCTTGTCCTCGCGGGTCACGTCGAACCGGTCGGCGGTCGCGCCGTGCACGTCCGGGTCGCGGCCCGCCGCCGCGTAGCCGGCCAGGAATGCCTCGCCCGCGCGGATGGTCACCCCGGCCACCTCGACGTCCTCGACCGCGTAGCGCAGCGGCAGGTTGGCCACCGGCGCCTGCCACCGCAACGCCTCCTCGACCGCGTCCGCCCAGCTCCGCGCCCCGGACCGGACCAGGTCCAGCTGGTCGGGGTGGGTGAGCAGCGCGACGACGACCTGGTCGAGCAGGTTGACCGTGGTCTCGTGGCCGGCGGCGATGAGCAGGAGCAGGGTGTCCAGCAGCTCGGTCTCGGTCAGCCGCTCGCCGTCGTCGTCGCGGACCGCGATCAGGGCGCTGGTCAGGTCGTCGCCGGGGGCCCGCCGCTTGCCCGCGACCATCCCGTCCAGCACCCGGTACAGCTCGGCCTGGTTCGCCACCGCCTGCTCCGGCGTCGTGGTCGTGTCGAACAGGGAGTCCACGATCCGGCGCAGCACCGGCCGCGCGTCGTCGGGGATGCCGATCAGCAGGCAGATCACCTCGATCGGCAGCGGGTAGGCGTACCCGGCGCGCAGGTCGGCCACGTCCGGGCCGGCCTCCAGGGCGTCGAGCAGCGCGGCGGTGATCCGCTCGACGTCCGCGCGCAGCGCCTCGACCCGCCGCGCGGTGAACGCCCTGATCAGCAGGGCGCGCAGGCGGCGGTGCTCGGCGCCGTGGGCGGTGAACATGTTGCGCACCGACACCCACAGGTGCAGCGGCCAGTCCTCGGGCACCTCGCCGTCGCGGTAGGCGCGCCAGTGGCGGCGCGCGTCCTTGGAGACGCGGGGGTCGGCCAGCAGCTGCCGCAGGAGGTCGGCGCGGCCGACCGACCAGGCCCGGATCCCGCCCGGCAGCACGACCGGCACGACCGGCCCCGCCTCGCGCAGCCGCGCCGCCTCCGCTTGGATGTCGCGGCCGGTCAGGTCGAGCACGTGGGGTTCGGAGGTCATGGGCCCACCGTGACACCGCCCGTGTGGGCGGTAAATGCGCCGGGCGGGTCACGTGCGGCGGTCTCGGTCGGGCGCCCCTCGTCGCGGGCCCGCCGGCGCGGTCGCCCTCGCACCGCCTGGGCCACAACCACGCGATCCTCCGCCCGTTCCCCGGGGCCCGCCGCACCCGGTCCCCCGACGGGGGGTGCACACGCCCCATTGGGATTGGCCGGCGCGCCGGGCCCGCCGATCCGGGGTGCACTCCGACGACGACCGATGACCGAGGAGTGCTCACTTGCGAGGCACCTACCGCTCCGCCACCGCCCCCGGCGCGCTGCCCGTCCTCGGCCACGCCTGGCACCTGGCCACCCGCCCCGTCGACTTCCTCCGCGCGCTGCCCCGCCTCGGCGACCTGGTCGAGATCCGGCTGGGCCCGCGCCCCGCCCACGTGTGCTGCCACCCCGAACTGCTGCGCCACGTCCTGGTGCACGACCGCGTGTTCGACCGCGGCGGTCCCGCGGTCGAGCGCATCCGCGACGTCATCGGCGACGGCCTGGCCACCTGCCGCCACGACCAGCACCGCGCGCAGCGCCGCCTGGTCCAGCCCGCGTTCCGCGCCGACCGGATGCGGTGGTACGCGCGGGTCATGGCCGAGGAGGTCGCCGGGGTGGTCGGAGCCTGGCGCCCCGGCCAGGTGGTCGACGTGCACCCCGCGCTCCAGGCGCTGTCCCGGCGGGTCGTGGTGCGGACCCTGTTCGCCGAGGACGCGCCCGCGACCGTGCACACCGTCCAGCACAGCGTCGAGGCGGTCCTGCGGGGCTTCCTGCCGCTGATGCTCCTCCCGCCTCCGCTGCGCCGGCTGCTGGCCGCGGTCCACCACCCGCACCGGCGGGCCTCCCGCTCGCTGCGGCACGCGGTGGACGTCCTGGTGGCGGCGCGGCGGCCGGGCGGGCTGGTGGACGTGCTGGCACCGCTGCCGCCCGACCAGGTGCACAGCCAGGTCCTGACCATGCTCGTGGCGGCCGTGGAGACCACCGCGGCCACCATGACCTGGTGCCTGACCCGCCTGGCCCGCCACCCCGAGGTCCAGGACCGGGTGCGCGCCGAGGCGAACCGGGCGTCCGAACCGGACGAGCTGCCCTACGCGCGGCGCGTGCTGAACGAGGCGCTGCGGCTGCACCACCCCACCCTGCTGCTCACCCGGACGGTCACCGAACCGGTCGAGCTGGCCGGGACCACCCTGCCGCGTGGCGCCACGGTGCTGACCTCACCCGCCGTGGTCCACCTGAACGCGGCCGACCACCCCCGGCCGCGGCTGTTCGACCCCGACCGCTGGGACCCGGCGCTGGGCCCCCTGCCGCCGCGCGAGTCGTTCGTGCCGTTCGGCGCCGGCGCGCGCCAGTGCATCGGTGACGCCTACGCCACCACGGAGGCCGTGCTGACGTTGGCGGCGATCACGCGGCGCTGGCGGCTGTCGCTCGCGCCCGAGGCCGATCTCCGGACCACCGTGCGCGGCCCGGTGCCGGTGCCGCGCCGGGCGCTGATCCGCTTCGACTACGCCAGTGCGTAGGGCATCTCCTCGTCGTACAGGACGGTGCCGGCGGCATCGTAGGCGGTCAGCCGCACCAGCGTCCGGAGGTGCACCAGCCGGGTCTCGAACGGCATCGAGACGGCGTAGGTGCTGTTGGCGGCGGCGCCCTCGAACGGGGTGCCGCGGTCGACCGAGATCGCCACCCGGACCGCCGCCGCGGGTGCCCGACCACCGACGACCAGGCCGCCGCCGGGCCCGGCCTCGGCGAACACGACGTCCACCGGTACCCCCTCGACCAGCCGGCGGGTCTGGAGCACCCGGGCCGCACCGGCCTCCGCCTCCTGGCGGCACACCACCAGCGTGGTGGCGCTGCGCCCCAGCACGATCCCGCCCGCGTGCGCGCCCGGCTGGTACGAGTCGGGGTCGACCAGCGGCCGCGAGGCGTCGCGCAGGCACTCCCCCAGCAGGCGCCCGCCCTCGGAGGCCCGGTCGGGCTCGGGGCCGTCGGGGCGGTCGCGCGCGGTCAGCGCGTCCGGCGCGGACACCGGCACGTCGTCGGCGGTGATCCGCGTGCCGGTCGGGTTGGTGGAGGTCATCGCGACGTACATGTGGTCGATGACCGAGGGGGTGAACCCGAAGTCGCCGTGCGGTCCCGTGCCCCGAACCCGCACCTCGCCGCTCGGGGCGTCCACCGTCCCGGCCACCACGCCCTCGCGGCTGACCAGCGCACCGGCGGCCGGGGCGGAAACCGTGACGGTGGTGGGCGTGACCTGGCAGAACACCGGCTGCCCGGCGGCCCGCGCGGCGACCACGACCAGCGCGTCGCCGCCCACGCCGAACGAGGGCGTCCAGCGCGACCGGTCCGGGTAGCCGCCGACCCGCGCGGCCCGGCGCGCGCAGCGGTCCAGGGCCGCGGAGACGAGTTCGTCGCCCGGCGCCGGGGCGGCGGTCGTGGTCCGCTGCGCGGGCTCGGTGGTGCCGGCGCTGTCGCGCAGCACGATCACCGCGCCCACGAGGAGCACCACCACCGCGGCGGCCGCCACCACCGACGACGACGGCCTGACCCGGGGCGGGCGCGGGTCGTCGAGGCCCAGGTCGAACTCGGCGCGCAACTGGGCCCGCACGGGCGACGGGATCGCGCGCCACGGCGGCAGGTCGGGGATGTCGTCGTTCACCGGGTGTCCTCCGCTGAGCCGCGCAGCCGGGCGCGGGCACGTGACAGGTTGGCGCGCACGGTCACCTCGGACACGCCCAGGTGCCGGGCCGCGTCCGCGACGGGCAGCTCGCCCAGCAGGCACAGCTCGGCGACCGCCCGCTGGGCCCTGGGCAGGCGCCCGATCTCGGCGACGACCCGCCGCAGCCGCTCCCGCTCGTCCACCCGGTGCGCGACCGCGTCGGCGTGGTCGGGGACGGCGGTGTCACCGGGTCCGGCGAGGCGCAGCCGGAGTCGGGTGCGCCGGGCCCGGCCCCGGTGTGCGGTGCGCACGAGGTTGCCCGCGATGCCGTAGAGGATGGGCAGCGCGCTGTCGCGGACCAGTGGCGCGTCGGCGCGGGTGCGCCAGGCGGTGAGGAAGGTCGCCGAGGTGATGTCCTGGGCCTGCTCCCACGAGCCGGTCAGGCGGTAGGAGTAGTTCCACACCGCCTCGACGTGCCGCTCGAACAGCACCCCGAACGAGTCCCGGTCGCCGCGCCGCCACAGCTCGGCGTCACCCGGCGGGTCGTGCTCGCCCGCGATCGCCGCGTCCACCGATCCCCGCCCTCCGGTCCTCACGTCGGTCAGGTGCCGGCAGCGGGGGTGGTGTTGCAACCGGGTGTCCGAACCGGGTTCCGCGCGGGCCTCACTCCGCCTGCACGTCCCCCGTCGTGGCGGAGCGGACCGCGGTCACCGAGCCCGGCGGGATGCCCGGGTAGTGCCCCGGTCGACCGCCGGGCCCCGGCGCGGTCGGCGCCAGCGACAGCCGCGAGACGATGCGGTAGCGGTCGCCCCGGTACAGGGAGTGGACGTACTCCACCGGGCGGCCGGTGGTGTCGTTGGTCAGGCGCTCGAACAGCAGCGCGGGCGCGAAGACCGGCACGCCCAGCAGCCCGGACTCGGCGTCGTTGGTGACGGTGGGCTCGATGGACTGCACCGCGTCGCTGACGTGCACGCCGTGCTCGGCCAGGCGGTCGTAGAAGTTGCCCGACTCCATGTCCTCCCGGGTCAGGCCGGGCGCGACGGCCACCGGGACGTGCAGGTACTCGATCGCCATCGGCTGGCCGTCGACCAGGCGCAGGCGCGCGGTGTAGGTGATCTCGGCGGCCGGGGAGACGCGCAGCTTGCGGCCGACGCGCGCGCCGGCCGGGACGCGGGCGTGCTCCAGGACCCGGCTGGTCCACGCGCCGCCCGCCTGTGGCAGGGTCATGGCCCGGTCCTGCGACACCAGCTCCTGGGTGATCTTGGCCGGGGCGACGAAGGTGCCGCGGCCGTGCTGGCGGACCAGCAGGCCGGTGTTGACCAGCTCGTCGACCGCCGACCGGAGCGTGGGGCGGGACACCGACAGCTGTTGGCACAGGGCCCGTTCGGCCGGGATCGGGGCGCCCGGCGGGTGCGTCTCGATCAGCTCCAGCAGGTAGTCGCGCACCCGTTCGCGCTTGAGGATCGGTTCGGCCATGCCGCCTCGCTTCGTCTGAACCTCGTCGCACCACCAGTATGTCAGACCACTGGTCAGCAACCACGCCGTCAAGTTCGAGAGCGCTCTCACGGTCTTTGAGCTGGGTGTTGACTGTCACATTGGTCTATGCCATCTTCAACACGCTCCGCCCGGGTTTACCAATTGGTCAACTTGAGAGGTGAGACGTGCCGCACCGCTCCGCAGCCCTCGTCCTCGCGCTGGGACTCGCCCTGACCGCCTGCGGCAACGACCCCGGCGACGCCGGCGGCAGGCAGCAGATCACGGTCTGGCTGATGAAGGACTCGGCCACCGACGACTTCACCGCCCGCTTCGAGGCCGAGTTCGAGCGCGACCACCCCGACCTGGACCTCGACGTCCAGGTCCAGGAGTGGAACGGCATCACCCAGAAGGTCACCGGCGCGCTGGCCTCCACCGACCCGCCGGACGTCATCGAGGTCGGCAACACCCAGGTCGCCCAGTACGCGGCCAGCCGGGGCGTGACCGACCTGACCGACCGCAGGGCCGAGCTGGGCGGCGACGACTGGATCCCCGGCCTGGCCGACCCCGGCGCGGTCGACGGACGGCAGTACGGCATCCCGTTCTACGCGGCCAACCGCGTGGTCGTCTACCGCACCGACCTGTTCCAGGCCGCCGGCGTCACGCCGCCCAGGACCCGCGACGAGTGGCTGGCCGCCACGGCGAAGCTCGACCAGGGCGACGTGCAGGGCATCTACCTGCCCGGCCAGAACTGGTACGTGCTGTCCGGCTTCATCTGGGACGAGGGCGGCGACCTGGCGAAGCGGTCGGGTGACCAGTGGTCCGGTTCGCTGAACACGCCCGAGGCGCTGGCCGCCGCCGACTTCTACCGGCGGCTCCAGGCGCTGGGCGACGGCCCCAGGGACTCCGACGAGGCCAGGCCGCAGCAGACCGACGTGGTGGCCGCCGGCCGGGTCGCGCAGTTCATCGCCGTGCCCGGCGCGGCGAAGCTGGTCGAGCGGGCCAACCCGGAGCTGGTCGGCAAGCTCGGCTTCTTCCCGGTGCCCGGCAAGACCGCCGACCGGCCCGGCGCGGTGTTCACCGGCGGGTCCGACCTGATCATCCCGCTCGCCTCGCCGCGCCAGGAGGGCGCCTACCAGGTGGTCAAGGCGCTGGCCGGGGACAAGTGGCAGGTCGAGCTGGCCAAGGCGATGAACTACGTGCCCAACCGCAGGGGCCTGGCCGACGCGGTCGGCGACGACCCCGGCGCGGCGGCCATGGCGGCGGGCGCGGTCAACGGGCACGCCACCCCGAACTCGCCGAACTGGGCGGCGGTGGAGGCGCGCAACCCGGTCAAGGAGTTCCTGACCGCGGTGCTGACCGGCGCCGACCCGGCGGGGGCCGCGGCCGAGGCGGACCGGGTGATCACCCAGGCCCTCAACTCGGGCGCGTAGGTGGCCACCACCCTGGCGCGGCCGGTGGCGCACCGCCCGCGCCCCGCCCCGCGCGCGCCCCGGCGGCGCCGGCCCCTGTGGCCCTACCTGCTGATCTCGCCGACCCTGCTGGCCACCGGCTACCTGCTGCTGTACCCGCTGGCCCGCAACGTGGTCATGTCCGTGCAGGAGTTCGGCCTGCCGCAGCTCGTGCGCGGCGACGCCCGCTTCGTCGGCGCGGCCAACTACGCCCGCGTGCTGGCCGACCCGCAGTTCTGGGCCGTGGTGCGGCGGACGCTGCTGTTCACCGCGGTCAACGTGGTGCTGATCATGCTGCTGTCCACGCTGGTCGCCCTGCTGCTGGTGCGGTTGGGCCGGTGGCCGCGACTGCTGGTGATGGCGGGCCTGGTGCTGGTGTGGGCGACCCCGGTGATCGCGGCGACCACGGTGTTCCAGTGGCTGTTCCAGTCCCGGCTGGGCGTGGTGAACTGGGCGCTGGTGCGGCTGGGCTTCGAGGGCTTCCGCGACTACACCTGGTTCGCCGACGGGCCCGCCACGTTCACCATCCTGGTCGCGCTGGTCGTGTGGCAGTCGGTGCCGTTCGGCGCCCTGACGCTCTACGCGGCGATGGTGACCGTCCCGACCGAGCTGTACGAGTCGGCGCGGATCGACGGCGCGGGCGCGTGGCGGGCGTTCACCACCATCACCTTCCCGGTGCTGCGCCCCATGTTCGGGCTGATCACCTCCCTGGAGGTGATCTGGGTGGCCAAGGCGTTCGTGCAGATCTGGGTCATCAGCCAGGGCGGTCCCGGGCAGGCCACCACCACCCTGCCGGTCTACGCCTTCCAGGTCGCGCAGTCGTTGCAGCGCTACGACCTGGGCGCGGCCGTGTCGATGCTCATGGTGGTGCTGCTGGTGCTGGCGCTGCTGGCCCACCTGCGGCAGCTCTACCGGCGGGAGCTGGAGCCGTGACCGGCCGGGTGCTGCGCGGGGTGGCCGCGCTGGTGGTGTTCGCCGTGTCGGTGTTCCCGGTCTACTGGATGGTGCTGACCGCGTTCAAGCCGACCCGCGACATCCAGGCCGCCACCCCGGTGCTGCTGCCGCTGTCGGTGACGTTCGAGCACTTCGGCACGGCGGTGTCCGCGCGCGGGTTCTGGTCGTTCTGGCGCAACAGCGCCCTGGTCGCCGGCGGCGCGGTGCTGCTGGCGCTGGTGGTCGCGCTGCTGGCCGCGTTCGCGGTGGCGCGGCTGCGGTGGCCGGGGCGGCGCGCCTTCGTGCTGATGGTGTTCACCGCGCAGATGACGCCGTGGGAGGCGCTGCTCATCCCGGTCTACGTCATCGCCCGCGACACCGGGACGCTCGACACGCTGTGGATGCTCACGCTCGTCTACTTCATGATCACGCTGCCGTTCACGATCGTGACGCTGCGCGGCTTCCTCGACGCCATCCCGGCGGACCTGGAGGAGGCGGCGCTGGTGGACGGCTGCTCGCGCGCCCAGGCGTTCCGGCGGGTGGTGCTGCCGCTGCTCGCGCCGGGCCTGCTGGCGACCTCGCTGTTCGGGTTCATCACCGCCTGGAACGAGTTCGCCTTCGCCAACGTGCTGATCATCAAGGACCAGGACGACCGCACGCTGCCGGTCTGGCTGTCCTCGTTCAGCAACACCTTCGGCACCGACTGGGGCGCCACCATGGCCGCCTCCACGCTGTTCATGCTGCCGGTGCTGCTCGTCTTCCTCGTCCTCCAGGGCCGCGTGACCACCGGCATCGTCGGTGGCGCGGTGAAGGGTTGAGTGGTGCCGCGTGCTCGTGCCGAGTCCGACGAGGCTGGTCCGCCGACACGGTCGGTTCACCCTCTCCCCCGACACCGCCATCCGGGTCACGCCCGGCGCCGAGGGCGCGGCCCGGCTGCTGCGCGCCTGCCTGCGCCCGGCCACCGGGCTGCCGCTGCCGCTGCACGAGGACGGGCGCGTGGTCTTCGCGCTCGACGAGCGGCTGGTCGGGCTGGGCGCGGAGGGCTACGCGCTGAGCGTCAACGAGCACGCCGTGGTGCTGCGCGCGGCCACCCGGCAGGGGCTGGCGCACGGCGTGCAGACCATCCGGCAGCTGCTGCCGCCGGAGGCGCTGGGGTCGCGGCCGGTGCCCGACGCGGTCTGGGCGCTGCCGGGCGTGGACATCCGGGACGCGCCGCGGCTGCCGTGGCGCGGGGTGCTGCTGGACGTGGCCCGCCACTTCCAGCCGATCGGCGTGGTGCGGCGGTTCGTCGACCTGATGGCCCTGCACAAGCTCAACGTGCTGCACCTGCACCTGACCGACGACCAGGGCTGGCGGCTGCCGGTGCCGGGGTGGCCGCGGCTGACCGAGGTCGGCGCCTGGCGCGCGGAGACCGCGGGCGACGGCGTGCCGCACGGCGGCTGGTACACCCGCGCGGAGCTGGCCGGGCTCGTCGGGTACGCGGCCGAGCGCGGGGTGCGGGTCGTGCCCGAGGTGGAGATGCCCGGCCACGCCCGCGCGGCCCTGGCCGCCTACCCGCACCTGGGCAACTCCCCCGACCGGCCGCTGCCGGTGTGGACGCGGTGGGGCGTGAGCGAGGCGGTGTTCGGCGTGCACGACGCGGTGCTGGGGTTCTGCCGGGACGTGCTCGACGAGGTGCTGGAGGTCTTCCCCGACCCGCACGTGCACGTGGGCGGCGACGAGTGCCCGACCACCGAGTGGGCGACCAGCCCCGCCGCGCTGGCGCGGGTGGCCCGCGAGGGCCTGGCCGGGCCGCACGAGCTGCACGGCTGGTTCCTGCGGCGGATCACCGACCACCTGGTCGCGCGCGGCCGGGTGCCGGTGTCGTGGGAGCCGGTCGGGGACCCGCGGGTGGTGGTCATGCCGTGGCGGGACGCGGCGGACGCGGCACCGGCGCTGGACCGCGGCCACGACGTGGTGATGTCGCCCCACCGCTGGACCTACCTGGACTACCCGCAGTCGACCGGCCCGGACGAGCCCGCCGGGCAGCCCGGCCTGGTGGTCACCGCGCACGACGTCTACCACGTGCCGCTGCCCGCCGGGGTGCTCGGCGCCCAGTGCGCGCTGTGGACCGAGTACGTGCCCACCGCCGAGCACCTGGAGCGGCTGGCGTTCCCGCGGCTCGCGGCGCTGGCCGACGCGCTGTGGGCGCGGCGGCCCGACTGGACCGGCTTCACCGACCGGATGCGCGGCCACGCGAGCCGGCTGACCGCGCTGTCGGTGCCCCACGCACCCCTGGCCGTCGGGGGCGTCGGGGCCGTCGGGAAGGAGGACCACCGCTCGCCCGTGCCGCCGCGCTGACCGCCACTCCCCTGTCCCACCCTGCTGACACGAGGAGGAAGACCTTGTCCAAACGCACCTTCGCCGCGTTCGGCGCGGCCGCGGTGGCGGTCGCCGGACTGGTGACCGCACCCACCGCGCTGGCCGCCGACGCGGTCACCGCCCAGTACCGCACCAGCGCCGCCGGCGCCACGACCGACCAGGTCGAGCCGTGGTTCAAGCTGGTCAACTCGGGCACCACGACGGTGCCGCTGAGCGAGTTGCGCATCCGCTACTACTTCAAGTCCGAGACCCCCGACGTCGGCTACCGCTTCGCCTGCTCGTGGGCGGTGCGCGGCTGCGGCAACGTCACCGGCGCCTTCGGCACGCTCACCGGCGGGTCGGCCGACCGGTACCTGGAGGTGGGCTTCACCGCCGGTGCGGGCTCGCTCGCGCCCGGCGCCGACACCGGCGACCTCCAGCTGCGCTTCTACCGGTCCAACTGGGGCGCGATCAACCAGGCCGACGACTACTCGTTCCTGGCGTCGAGCACCTACTCGGCGTGGTCGCGGGTGACCGTGCACCGGGGCGGCACCCTGCTGTTCGGCACGCCGCCCGGCGGCTCGTCGACCACCACCACGACCACCACCACCTCGACCCCGCCCAACCCCAACGGCCCGGCGCTGTTCGACGACTTCTCCTACACCGGTTCCGGCGACCCCCGCATCGCGCAGCGCGGCTGGACGGTCCGCTCCGGCGGCGGCGGTCCGGGCGTGCCGGGCGCGGTGTGGGACCCGGCGCTGGTGACGTTCCCGACCGTGGACGGGCAGCAGTCCCTGCGGCTGGAGTCGTCCAACAACGGGTCGGCGGCGCGGCAGACCGAGCTGTACCACCAGCGCAAGTTCTTCGAGGGCACCTACGCTGCACGGGTGAAGTTCTCCGACGCGCCGGTCTACGGGCCCGACGGCGACCACGTGGTGCAGACGTTCTTCACCATCACCCCGCTCCAGTCCGACCTCGACCCGAACTACGGCGAGATGGACTTCGAGTACCTGCCCAACGGCGGGTGGGGCGAGCCGGCGAACATCCTGTACGAGACGACCTGGGAGACCTACCGCAACGAGCCGTGGCTGGCCGACAACGTGCACGACGAGCAGCGGCGCAGTTATGCGGGCTGGCACGACCTGGTGATCCAGGTGTCGGGCGGCCGGGTGAAGTACTTCGTGGACGGTGCGCAGGTCGCCGACCACGGCGACAAGTACTACCCGGAGACGCCGATGTCGATCAACTTCAACCTGTGGTTCATCTCCGGCGGGCTGGTGGGCGCGCCCGGTGACCGGGCCTACCAGCAGCACGTGGACTGGGTGTACTTCGCCAAGGACCAGGTGCTGAGCCCGGCGCAGGTGTCGTCGCGGGTGGCGGGCTACCGCTCGGCGGGCGTGGCGCACGTGGACACGGTGTAGGCGGTGGGGCCCGGTTCACCCGAGGGGTGGACCGGGCCCCCGCTCAGGGGCGCCAGACCACGGCGTGCTCCTCCCCGGAGGAGGTGTGGGACGAGCCGGCGACGGTGCCGGCCGAGTTGATGTGGTAAGCCCCGCTCCGGGTGGCGCCGGGCAGGGCGCCCAGCGCGGTGACGGTCCCGTCGGGAGCCCACTTCGCGGCCTGGCCCACCTCGCTGCTCACGTTCAAGAACCGCGAGGTGCGCCCGACGGCGGTACCCGCGTCGTTGATGTCGAAGGCCCAGCCGTTGGTGTCGCCGGGCAGGTGCTCCAGTGCGGTCGCGGTGCCGTCGGGAGCCCACTTCGCGGCGGTCTTCTGGTGCGGGCCGTGGTAGTAGCAGCCGACGGTGGTGCCGTCGGTGCCGATGGCCCTGGTGTCCGCGTCCAGGCCGAGGTCGACGGCCGTGCCGTCCGGGTCCAGTCGGAAGCCGTGGCGGTCCCGGCCCCAGCCGCTGACGGCACCGGCGCCGTTGATGGCGGAAGGGCTCGCGACGTGGGCGGTGATGTCCGTGACCGTGCCGTCCCGGTTCCACCGCACGGCGTACTGGCGGTTGTTCGTGCTCACCCGACCGACGACGGTGCCGTTGTCGTTGACCAGCGAGGGGAGGGAGTCGGTCTCGCCGGGCAGGGGGGCGAGCCTGGTGACGGTGCCGTCGGGTGCCCACTTCACCGCGCGCCTCACGCCGGTGGGGCCTTGGGAGTAGCCGGCCACGGTGCCGTCCTCGGCGATGCCGCGGGGGTTGGCCTGGGTGTCGCCGGGCAGCGGTTCGAGTTCGGTGACCGTGCCGTCCGGGGCCCAGCGCAGGGCCCGGTACACCCCGATGCCGGGGACGTCCGAGGTGAAGCCGGTGATCGAGCCGGATTCGTTGATGTCGACGGGCGTGCTGTGGGGGTGCGGGATGTCGGCCGGGATGGGCAGGGCGGTGATGGTGCCGTCGGGGCTCCACCGCACCGCGCGCTCCCTGGTGTTGTCGCGGTTCGGGAGCCCGGAGAAGGACTGGCCGATGACCGTGCCCGCCTCGTTGAGGCCGTCCGGGTAGCTGTAGAGGTCACCGGGCAGGGCGCCCAGGTCGGTGATCGGGGGCGGGGCCGCGGCCGCGGCCGCCCGCGGCGCCGTGGCACCGATTGCCAGCGCCGTGACCGCGACGGTCGAAAGAATTGTGAAATATCTCGGCAATTCTACTCCGCGAATACTGCTCACCACGCCACCTTCGGCATTCGAGTGGAATATACCCTGACAACCCGAATTCCCCGCGATTCAGGGCAAGCGATATCATTACGGTGTTTCCACACCCCGGACAACCACCACTGGCAGCAGCACCGGTTACTCCGGCGGCGGCGCGTTGCCGGTGACCGCCGAGCGGCCCGTGACCGCCGCCTCCGGCCCGAAGGGCCGTTCGGGTGCCGTGTCCCGCGCGCCCCAGCCGCCGATGATCTCCTGTGGCACAGTGGCCCCGGAGCGCGGGTCACGAGCACGGGAGGACACGATGCCGGATCTCGTCGACCGGGTGCGCGCCCTGCTCCCCCTGCTCCGCGCCAACGCCGCCCGCTGCACCGCCGAGCGCCGCGTCCCCCGGGAGAACCTCGAAGCGCTGCGCGAGACGGGCATCTTCCACGTGGCCCTGCCCCGGCACCTCGGCGGCCTGGAGTGCGACGTGCGCACGAAGCTCGCGGCCCTCACCGAGCTGGCCCGCGGCTGCGGTTCCACGGCCTGGGTCTCGGCCATCTACCTGGACTCGGCCTTCCTGCTCACCAAGTTCCCCGACGAGGTGCAGGAGGAGGTGTTCGCCGACCGCCGGGCCTTCCACTGCACCACCCTGGCCACGCCCGGGCGGGCGGTGGCGGTCGACGGCGGGTACGCCGTGTCCGGCCGCTGGCCGTTCAGCAGTGGCTGCCTGGACGCCTCGTACATGCTCCACCCGGCCGTCGTCGACGGTGAGCTGATGCACTTCGTCCTCCCCGCCGGGGACCTGACCGTCGAGGACGACTGGTACGTCAGCGGCCTGGAGGGCACCGGCAGCAACACGGTGACCGGCCAGGACGTCTTCGTGCCCCACCGGCACGCGATCCGGTCGGCGCGGCTGCTCGACCAGGAGCACCGCAGCGAGCGCAACGCGAACTCGCCCTTCTTCCGCCACCCGCCGCTGACCTACCTGCTCACCAGCGCCGTCGCGGCCTTCCTGGGCATGGCCGAGGCCGCGTACGAGCTGTACCTGGAACGCCTGCCCCACCGCGGCCCGATCGCCTACACGGGTCACGCCCACCACCGCGACGCCGCCACCACCCACCACCAGGTCGCCGAGACCAGGCTGAAGATCGACTCCGCCCGCCTGCTGGCCGACCAGGCGGCCACCCTGCTCGACGAGCGCGTCGCCGCGGGCGCGCCGTGCCCACCGGCGGACAAGGCCAGGGTCTGGGGGCAGGCGGCCTACGCGGCGAGGCTGTGCACCGAGGCCGTCGAAGCGCTGCGCCTGAACTCGGGGGCGTCGGGCATCGCGACCAGGTTCCCCCTCCACCGGATCGCCCGGGACGTCCAGGCCCTGGCCACGCACGCGGTCATGATCCCGACCACCGGCATCGAGCACTACGGCCGCGCCCTGTGCGGGGTCGAGCCGAGCACCCCGCTGCTGCTCTAGTCGCCGGCAGTTCCTGCCCGCTCGCAGTCCCGCTCCGGGTCATACCCCGTCGAGGTGCGAAGGCCATCCGCGGGCTGTTTCGTCGAGCAGGAGCCGCCGGGCGCCGGGGTGCGACCACGCGCGGGTGATGTCGGCACCCGGGTCGATCCCGCCTCGACCTGGTCCCGCCGCCGGATGGTGACCAGTTCCCCGGCGTCCTCCCGCCGCAGGCGGCGCACCACCGACGCGGCGATCCGCTCGGCCTGCGACTTCGCCAGGTCGGCCTTCTCGCCCGCGAAGAGCTCGTCGACGGTGGCGGTCCACAGCGCCAGCCACCGCGTGAAGTGCGCGGCCGTCAGGGGGGCGCGTTCGTCCAGCGCCGCGTGCACGCTCAGCAGGTTGCCCCGGTAGGTCCCGGCGCGGAACAGCACCGTCGCCCAGAAGTCCGCCATCACCGGCAGGTGCGCCGGGAGGTCCAGCCGGGCCACGTCGCGGAAGACCGGGCCGAGCAGCGCGTCGTCGAAGGCGCGCCGGTAGAACTCGGTCACCACGGCCAGCGCGTCCTCCCGACCGCCCAGGTCCCGCCTCGCGGTCACGACCGCTCCCCCGCGGCCAGGCCGAGCAGCACGGGGCCGGCCGGCGTGGCCACCAGCGACCGCACGGTCACCCGGTCCAGCGCGGCCAGGAACGCCAGTTGCGCCTCCCGCAGGGCGGTGCGCAGGTGGCAGCCCCCGCGCAGCGGGCACGGCGGCCCCTCGCAGTCCACGACCTCGTCCTCACCCTCCAGCGCGCGCACGACGGTGCCGACGGTCGCGTCCAGCGCCCCCACCGGCACGGCGACCCCGCCGACCCGGCCGCGCGCGGTGACGACGAGGCCGTGGCGCTGGAGGCGTTGCACGACCTTGGCCATGTGGTTGCGCGGCACGTCCAGCACCTCGGCCAACCGGTCGACGGTGAGCCGACCGCCGCCCGAGGCGAGCAGCATCACCACGCGCAGGGCGATGTCGGTCGAGCGGTTGAGGCGCACGGTCCGACCATAGCAAAAGAGGTATTTTCACTACCTGTTTCAGGCACCAGGAGGTGGCGGTGGGGTTGGACGAGGACCGGGCCGCGGTCGTCCGGCGGGAGCACGTCGACGGCGGCGACCCGACGTGCCGGCTGTCCAGGCTGTGCCCGGAGTGCGGGTTGCTGCCCGACGGCGAGCCGCCCGCGGTGTGCCCGCGCTGCGGTGCGGACATGCCCGCGGACGACGGGGGCGCGCCGTGACGCCGACCGCGGTGCTCGCGGGCATCGCCTGCCTGTGGTTGGGGATGGCGCCGGCGATCTCCTTCCCGGAGGCACCGCTGAAGTTCCGGGCGCCCGGGGTGACGGTGGCGATCGGGTTGGGCATCGGCCGGATCGTGTTCCGCGCGCTCAACGTCGTCGAGGTCGCCTGGCCTGCGTCGTGGTGGCGGCGGTGGTGGCGGGTTCGCCGCCCGCCCCGGTGACGACCGCGGCGGTGGCGGCCCCGGTCGTGCTGACGCTGCAACTGGTCGCGGTGCGCCCCGTGCTCAACCTGCGGTCCGACCGGGTCCTGGCCGGGGAGACCGCGCCCCGGTCGCACGCCCACCTGGTCCACATCGCGCTGGCGGTGCTCGGCGTGCTCGCCCCGGCTACCGGTTGACGCCGGCCAGGGCGAAGAACTCCTGCCGCGACCGGGCGTCCTCGCGCAGCAGGCCGTGGAGGGTCGAGGTCACGGTGCGGGAGCCCGGGGCCCGCACGCCGCGCAGCGACATGCACATGTGCTCGGCCTCGACCACCACGCCGACGCCCCGGGGCACCAGGTGCTCCCGCAGCCAGTCGGCCACCTGCCTGGTCAGCCGCTCCTGCACCTGGAAGTCGCGGGCGAACAGCTCGACCACGCGGGCGAGCTTGGACAGCCCGAGGATGCGCTCACCGGGCAGGTAGCCCACGTGCGCCACGCCGTGGAAGGGCAGCAGGTGGTGTTCGCACAGCGACTGCACCGGTATCCCCCGCACCAGCACCAGTTCGTCGTAGCCCTCGTCGTTGGGGAAGGTCGTCAGGTCGAACTCGCGCGGGGTCAGCATCTCGGCGTAGGCGTGCGCGACCCGCTGCGGCGTGTCGGCCAGGTGCTCGGAGGCCGGGTCCTTGCCCAGCGCCACCAGCAGGTCGGCCACGGCCCGCCGCGCGGCCGCCACGTCCACGACGCCGCGCCCGTGGACCACCTGCAACCGCCGGGGCGGGGAGTCGGGCCGCGCCGCCCGACCCGCCGGCCGGACGTCGGAGACCTCGGTGGACATGGCTCCTCCTTCTATCGACAACTTCGGCTAACCTTAGAAGCCGACGCGTTCTTCCGTCAACAGAAGTAGGTTTTAGAATGGGCGAACCGGACCAGCCGCCGTCGACGCACGTCTCCGCCGTCGCGGCGCTCGACGAGCCGACCCGGCGCCGGCTCTACGACTTCGTGGTGCGCCAACCCGCGCCGGTGGGCCGCGACGAGGCCGCCGAGGCGGTCGGCGTGCCGCGCACCACGGCCGCGTTCCACCTCGACCGGCTGGTCGCCGAGGGGCTGCTGGAGGCCGTCCACGAGCGGCGCACCGGGCGCAGCGGTCCCGGCGCCGGGCGGCCGGCCAAGCTCTACCGGCGTTCCGCGGCGCAGATCGCGGTCTCGCTGCCCGACCGGCGCTACGAGCTGGCCGGGCTGCTGCTGGCCGACGCCCTCGCCGAGGCCGACTCGACCGGCGAACCACCGCGCGCCGTGCTCCACCGGCGTGCCCGCGACCTGGGCCGGGAGATCGGCCGGGCCGCCCGCGACGGCCACGGGGCGCGGGACGACCGGCCCGCCGCGATGCGCGCGCTGGAGGACCACGGGTTCGAGCCGCGCGCGTCCGGCACCGCGATCGTGCTGGGCAACTGCCCGTTCCACAGCCTGGCGCGGCAGCACACCGAGCTGGTGTGCGGCATGAACCTGTGCCTGCTGGACGGCCTGCTCGACGGGCTCGCCGCCACCGGCCTGACCGCCCGCCTCGCCCCCGCGCCCGACCTGTGCTGCGTCCGCCTCGACCCCGGGTGAGCGGACTCCCCGGTTCGCGGGTGCCGGCCGGTCGCGGACGGCGGCCCGCGGGTGGCGCGGTGCGGCCCGACCGGGTCCGCGCCGCGATGCGCGCGCTGGTGGTAGCGACCGCACTGCCCGGCGACGCCGGAGCGGAGCGTCGACCTCACCTCGTACCCGACCGCACGCGTGTGCCGATCCCCTGAGCCCGTGGCGGGTGGCGGTTGGCACCACCCGCCGCGGGCTCACCCGCCGAAGCGCTCCTGGCCGGCGGGTCGCACCGGATGCGAAGATCTTCCGCCTATGCGGATGATCGGCAACCGGGTCCGGGCGGGCTACGCCACCGGGTCGTTCGTGACCGGCGCGTTCGGCACCGTGCCCGGTCTGCTCCTGCTGCCCTACCTGACCGACGGCCTGGCCGTGCCCGCCGCGGTCGCGGGCCTGCTGGTGCTGCTGCCCAAGGCGTGGGACGTGCTGTTCAACCCCGTGGCGGGCCGGATCAGCGACCGGGCCGGGGTGCGGCGGCCGTTCCTGCTGCGCGGCGGGCTGGCCACGGCGGTGCTGTTCGCGCTGCTGTTCGCCGGGCCGTTCGACGGCGCGGGCGCGGCGGTGTACGTGGCGGTGGTGTTCCTGGCCTGCGCGACCGCCTACGCGTTCTTCCAGGTGCCGTACGTGGCGATGGCCGCGGAGATCACCGACGACTACGACGAGCGCACCCGGCTGATGGCGTGGCGGATGGCGTTCCTGGCCCTGGCCATCCTGCTCGGCGGCGCGGGCGCGCCGGCGGTGCGCGACCTGGTCGGCTACCCCGGCATGGGCGCGGCGGTCGCGGCGGTGATGGTGGTCGGGACCCTGGTCACGGTCGCGGGCACGCGCGGGGTTCCGGTCGCGCGACGCACGTCCACCGCCGCCGCACCGCGCGACCTGCTGGCCGCGGTGCGGGGCTCGCGGCCGTTCCGGCTGCTGCTGGCGGTGTTCGTGGTGCAGGCCGTGGGGCTGGGCACGATGCTCGCCGGCGTCGACTACTTCGCCCGGCTCGTGCTGCGCGACCAGGGGTGGCAGCCCGTGCTGTTCGCCGGGTTCGTGGGGCCCGCGCTGCTGGTCATGCCGCTGTGGCAGCGGGTGGGCCGGCGGTGGGGCAAGCGCGCCGGGCTGGTCTGCTCGTCGCTGGTGTTCGCCCTGGCCGTGCTGGGGCTGCCGGCCTCGCCGGTGCTGCCGGTCGCGGTGGTGTTGGCGCTGATGGCGGTGGTCGGCGTCGGTTACGCGGGCATGCAGGTGTTCCCGCTGGCCATGCTGCCGGACGTGATCACCGCCGAGGAGGAGCGGGTCGGCGCGACGCGCGCGGGCCTGTTCTCCGGGGTGTGGACCGCCGGGGAGACCCTCGGCCTGGCGCTGGGCCCCGGCGTGTACGGGCTGGTGCTGGCGCTGGGCGGGTACGCCGCGAGCACCGACGGCTCGGCCGTGCAGTCGTCCGGCGCGGTGACCGCCGCGCTGCTCGGGTTCACCGTCGTGCCCGCGGTGCTGGCGGTGGTCGCCCTGCCCCTGTTGCGGGAGGAGAACGCATGACCGACGTCCTGGCCGAGCTGCGCGCGTTGCGGGCGGGCGACCTGCCCACGCACGGCGGCCGCACGCTGGCCTACGTCTACGACAGCGCGCTGCCCGGCCTGGACGAACTGGCCGCGTCCGCGCACGCGCTGGCGTCCTCCGCGAACGGGCTCGACCCGACCGCGTTCCCGAGCCTGCTGCGGCTGGAGAACGACGTGGTGCGCACCGCCGCGCGGCTGCTGGGCGGCTCGGCGGGGGCGGTCGGGACGGTGACCTCCGGCGGCACCGAGTCGTGCCTGTTGGCGGTGGTGGCGGCGCGTGACGCGCGACCCGACGTGGCCGCGCCGTCGATGGTGCTGCCCGAGACCGCCCACGCGGCGTTCCACAAGGCCGCGCACTACTTCGGGGTGCGGGCGGTGCCGGTGCCCGTGGACCCGGTGACGTTCCGGGCCGACCCCGGCGCGATGGCCGCGGCGATCGACTCGTCCACGGTGCTCGTGGTGGCCGGCGCGCCGTCCTACGCGCACGGCGTGGTCGACCCGGTGCCCCCGATCGCGGCGGCGGCGTTGGAGCGGGGCGTGCGGTGCCACGTGGACGCGTGCATCGGCGGGTGGGTGCTGCCGCACGCCGCCGGCATCGAGCCGTTCGACCTGTCCGTGCCCGGAGTCACCAGCATCTCGGTGGACCTGCACAAGTACGCGTACTGCCCGAAGGGCACCTCGGTGCTGCTGCACGCCAACGCCGACCTGCGGCGGTCGCAGTACTTCGCCAGCGCCGACTGGCCCGGTTACACGATGCTGAACTCCACCACGCAGTCCACCCGGTCCGGTGGTCCGCTGGCCGCCGCCTGGGCGGTGCTGCGGCACGTCGGCGACGACGGGTACCGGGAGCTGGCGCTGCGGGTGCTGGAGA
This sequence comes from Saccharothrix syringae, assembly GCF_009498035.1. Classification (NCBI taxonomy): domain Bacteria; kingdom Bacillati; phylum Actinomycetota; class Actinomycetes; order Pseudonocardiales; family Pseudonocardiaceae; genus Saccharothrix; species Saccharothrix syringae. The sequence continues at coordinate 5,291,633 of NZ_CP034550.1, read as the reverse complement.
GCGCGCGGGTGCTGCGCGCCGGGATCGAGGACATCGACGGGCTGCGGGTGCTCGGGACGCCGGAGGCGACGCTGCTGGCGGTGACCGCCGACCGGGACGACTTCGACGTGTTCACCGTGGCCGACGAGATGCGGGCCCGGAAGTGGTACGTGCAGCCGCAGTTCGCGTTCGGGCCCTCCCCCGCCAACCTGCACCTGACCGTGACGGCCGCGAACGCCGGGAACGAGCGCGAGCTGCTGGACGACCTGCGCGCGTCGGTGGCGGCGGCGGTCGAGGCCGGGCCGGTGGAGGTGGCGCCGGAGGTGCTGGCCCACGTCGCGTCGCTGGACCCGGCCACGCTGACGCCGGTGGACTTCGCCGGGTTGCTGGCGGCGGCCGGCATGGGCGGGTCGGGGGTGCTGCCGGAGCGGATGGCCGTGGTGAACACGCTGCTGGCGGCGGCTTCGCCCGCGCTGCGGGAGCGGCTGCTGGTGGAGTTCCTGGGGGCGTTGTACTCGTGAGGTGGTGGCGGTCCGGGCGTCGGTGAGGTCCGGACCGCCAGGGTGGCGCGGCGGTCCGGCAGGAGGCCCACGCCGTCCGGCCAACCTCGACCTGCGCCTCGCGCGTCGGCTGGTCGCCGGAGGAACCCGGCCTGCCGGCGGAGACCGTCGAGGTAGCCCGGCGGGTACAGGCGCAACCTCCACCCGACCGGACGACCCCGCGGGCGCCTCCCGAGGCGGTGCCCGGCCGGTTGCGCGATCATGGTGCGGTGCACCTCGATCTGAGCGGGAAGACGGCACTGGTCACGGGTTCGACGCAGGGCATCGGTGAGGCCATCGCGGTGGCGCTGGCCCGGGCGGGCGCCCGGACGGCGGTCAACGGGCGCAAGCCGGAGGCGGTGGAGGAGGCCGTCGAGCGGCTGCGGGCGGCAGTACCCGGTGCCGACGTGGTCGCCGCCCCCGGCGACGTCTCGACCGCCGAGGGCGCCGCAGCGCTGGAGGCCACAATGTCGAATGTTGACATTCTGATCAACAACGTGGGCATCTTCGGTTCGAAACCGGCCCTGGACATCACCGACGACGAGTGGCGGCGGTACTTCGAGGTCAACGTCCTGGCGGCGGTGCGCTTGACCCGCACCTTCCTGCCCGGCATGAAGGAGCGCGGCTGGGGCCGGGTGCAGTACATCGCCAGCGACTCGGCCGTGGTGATCCCGGCGGAGATGATCCACTACGGCGTGTCCAAGACCGCGCTGCTGGGGGTGTCGCGGGGGTTCGCCAAGGAGGCGGCCGGGAGCGGGGTGACGGTGAACTGCGTCATCGCCGGGCCCACGCACACCGGTGGGGTGGAGGACTTCGTGTACCAGCTGGTGGACCGGTCGCTGCCGTGGGAGGAGGCGCAACGGGAGTTCATGCGCCTGCACCGGCCGCAGTCGCTGCTGGGCCGGTTGATCGAGCCGGAGGAGATCGCGAACCTGTGCGTGTACCTGGCCTCGCCGCAGGCTTCGGCTACGACGGGGGCGGCGGTGCGGGTCGACGGCGGGTACGTGGACTCGATCGTGCCGTAGGGGTCAGCGGGCGAGCGGGATCTTCGGGATGGCGGCGCGGATCATGTCGGCCGGGTCGGGCAGGTCGACGCCCAACTGTCGGAGTCGGTCGGCCACTTCGGTGATGGTCATGGAGAACCGGGCGCCCGCCTCGGCCAGGTGTGCCAGCGTGATCGGCTCGCCCCGGTTGAGCCACGGGCTGACGCCGTCGAAGTCCCTGGATAGCAGCAGCAGGTCGTTGAGGCTCAGGTCGTCGCGCAGGTCGTCATCGGTGACTTCGAAGCCGTAGGCGTTCAGCCGGCGCACGACTTCCTGCTGCGCCAGGTTGTGCTGGTGGCGGAACATTGGGATGTGATGCGGCGGTAGTGGCTGCCCCGCTCGTAGCCAGGACTCAAGCCCGATGACGCCCCGTGACAGCAACAACTTGTCCTCCACGGCGGGGCGGTGCGATGGCATGGCCGGGCAGTCGAACCCGTATGCCGCCAAGACGTCGACAACAGCCTGGAGCGGCATGTTGAACGCGACAGCCGCAGCCACCAGATGACCGGGAGGGACGGGTACTGCGCGATCCAGCCAGGGAGGTATTCCGTCCAACCGATGGCTCAAGAGGACGAAGTCGCGGTCACTGTACGAGGGAAACAGCCCTTCCGCTGCTTCGAGTACGAACCCGAAGCGCAGCAACCTCTCCCGGACCAGACCCGTCGGGATGCCCAGATCCTCGCTCACGCGTGCCACGTGGACCAGGGGAACAGGGAACTCCTCCGCCAGCCAGCTCCCAATCCCACTGCTGTACCGGCTGAGCAGGTTGAGATCGACCTCGTCCACGTCGTCCGGCAGGCGGTCCACGACCTCGACGTCGAACCCGTAGCGCGCCAACCGGCTCGCCACCTCAGGCAGACTCAGGCCAAGCCCGAGGTGTCCGTGCAGCACCTGCCCAGCGGAGGCCCGGTATGAGTGGCCCACCGAGCCGACGAGGCTGCCGAGCGTGTTCAACACCAGGAGGCGGTCGTCGGGGTCGGGCACTCGACTGCCGGAGAAGCACTCGGAGTCCAGGGAACCCAGGTGCAGCGCCGCGGCACGACGAGCCATCTCGCGCGGCGTGGTCCCGGTGCTCCAGGCAGCCGCTAGGATGTCGTACGGGGTCAATGACTGGTATTGGGAACGCCACGACAGGATGTCCGGCCAGATCTCCGCCAGCAGCGCCCCATCGGACGGCAGGGCGGGCAGGAGCGGACCGACGTGGGACAGCTCCGGGACGAGGTCCACGAGGTCCGAGCCGTAGGTGAGCAAGCGCCACAGGTAGATGTGGTCGGGCAAGCCCTTGGCGCTCATCGACCGCATCATCCACCGCAACCGGTCGGCGGGACCGCGGTATTCATCCCGGAGGTCGCCCACCAGGTTGATGTCCTGCGGGAACCGCACCGCTTCAACCCCGAGCGCCCCTCTGGCCGCGACCAGGTCGGCCAGCCTGGGTGTCCGCCAGGCCACCTGGTCGATCCACTCGAACACCACGGGACCGGAGAAGTCCAGCTCACCCATCCCCTGGACGAGCAGGTCCTCGACCACCTCCGACACGTCGTCCACGATCTTCGCGCGGTCGACCGAGAGGCGCGGCACCTGCTTGCCGGCCAGGTTCACCACCGCGCCGGTGAAGGACTTGTCCGAGGCGGGGGCCGCCAAGACGCCGTGCAGGTGGGTCGGCTGCGCCAGCAACCCGTCCACCAGGATCGCGCCGCCGTGCTCGCACCAGATCACCCGGCCGTCGACCACCGGGATCAGCGCGCCGTGAGCGTTCAGCCCTTCGGGCTTCCACGAGGGCCGCCTCCTGGCGTGGAACACGCCCGGCTCCCACTGCTCGCGCTCCGGCCCGTGCCGGGCGGTCGTGGCGAACTCCGCGATGCCCAGCACCCGCCTCAACACCTGCACGCAGGACGTCTTCTCACCACCCCGCAGGTACAGCCGCACCGTCGTCCCCGGCCCACCCCGGTCCTCCACCGGCCGGATCTGGAACAGGTGCCCCGGTCCGGAGATCGTCGCCTGCAACGTAGGCCCGCGCCGACCGCCGTCGCGCGCCATGCGGCACGTGGTCACGGTGATCTCGTCGGCCAGCATGAAGTAGCTCAGCACCCCGATGCCGAACCGGCTGTTCGGGTACAGCTCGACCGGCGGGTCCAGGGCGTTCCAGTCGGCCTGCTCGTCGTGGAACTCCGCCAAGTCGGCGAAGCGCACACCGGCCCGGGAGAAGACGCCCTTCAGCTCCCCCTCCCCCATCCCCACCCCGTTGTCCACGCAGTCCAGGTAGGCGCGGCCGTTCTCGTCGACGCCCTGGGTGAAGGTGATGCGCCCCTGCCACGCCGACAGGCGGTCGGTGGTCCGCGCCACGTACTGCTCCCGTGCCCGGCGGTACCGGCAGGCGTCCAGGGCGTTCTGGTACAGCTCGCGGATCGCCAGGTCGCGGTCGCGGTAGAGCTGTTCGCCCATCAGCAGCTCGCGCACCCGCTGCTCGTCCAGGCTGAACCGGCTCCAGCCGCTGAACTCGGGCTTGCCGTCGGGGTCGTGGGCGGCATCGACCTGGTCCGCCGAGGCGCGGACCGGCAGCCTGCCCAGCACGTCCAGGCCGCCGTGCTTCTCGGCGGCTCGTCGGACGGCGTGCAGCAGGGCGTCCATCCGGACGGCGTGCTCGCGCAGCGCCTCGATCACGGCGCCGTGCTGGCAGGCGGCCTTGAGGACCAGGCCGTCGGCCTGGGTCTGCCAGGCCGCCTTGTCCAGGGTCTCGCGCAGGCGGTCCAGGTCGACCGGTGCGGGGATGCCCAGGTGCCACGCGATGGTGTCGGACAGGTCGGTGACGGGCACGGTCGCGGTGTGCGCCACGCCCAGCAGCAGGCCCAGGAGGGGGACGCGGAGTCGTTGTTCGTCCGGTTCGCCGCCGTGGAGGACGTCGTGCGGGGCGGTGCCGCCCAGGCGGTCCAGGGCGCACAGGGCCTGGGGTTCCAGGCGCAGGCCGTACAGGAGTTCGCGGACGCGGTCGACGTCCAGGACCTCCGGCATGCCGGTGCCGGCCAGCAGTTCGCCGACGGCGCGGCGCTTGACCTCCTCCGCCCGCTGCCTGACCCACCGGTTGAACAGCCACCAGCCGATCTCGACCTGGGCGTCCGGGCGGTCCGGCAGGTCGGGCAGCAGGGCGCGGTCGACCAGGCGGTCGTGGTCGCGGAGGTAGCGCTCGTAGTCGATGCGCTCCCGGCGGCCGGTCTGGTCGAGGTCGGTGGGACCCACGTCCACGAGACGGGCGGCCGCGCGGTCCCACAGTGCCTGGTGCAGCAGTGGCACGAGGGCCAGCAGGGCGGCCTCGGCGGGGGCCAGCTCCAGGTTCAGTCGCTTCAGCAGCCAGCCGATGCGCTTGGCGAAGCGCGCGGCCACCTGGTCGTCGCGCCACGGGTCGGCGGCCAGGCGGGCGCCCGCCTCGTCCCGGACCACCGCCAGGTGCCCCGCCACGGCGGCGGCGCGGGCGCGCAAGTCGTGCCCGGACTGAACGCAGTCCCAGGCGGTTGACCGCAGGACCTGTCGCACCCACGGGTCGGGGTGGTCGGATGCCGGTGCGGGGACTTCGCCGTGGAGGTGGAGGTGGATGTCGCGCGCCTGCACCACCGAGTCGGCGTGCACGGTGCCGTCGACCGTGTTGTGGATCTCGTCACCGGTGCCCGTCAACAGCGCCCCTCCTCGCCGACCGGACAGGACCCTAGCGCCCCGATAACCCTGCGTGCACACCCGGTTGCGAGAACGGCGGAAAACCGATCCAGATATCCGGACAGCCCAACGATCATGACTGCTTTCGGCGGACTCCATAGGTTGCAAAAGTTTCTCCGGTCGCCATCCGGAAACGGTCCGGTAACCGATCGAACACGCGCCGCTACAGCCAATAGGACCACTTGATAACCCGCCCGAGGTCCCCCTTATGACCGATTCGACCGTTCAGTGGATTCCGAATGGCGACAACCGCCGCGTAGCGTGGCCCTCCACGTCAACCGCCCACATCCGCCAAGGGCATGGAGTACGACCATGAGCACGGACAGCGCGTCTCAGCGCGAATTCCTCGTAGTGGTGAACGACGAGGAGCAGTACTCGGTCTGGTTCGCCGACCGCGACCTCCCGCTGGGCTGGCGTGCCGAGGGCACCCGCGGCACCAGGGAAGAGTGCCTCGCCCACATCGACCGCGTGTGGACCGACATGCGCCCGCGCAGCGTTCGCGAGCACCTCGCGGCGCACTCCGGCTGACCTCCGGACCTTCCTCGCCAAATTCACCAGCGCCCGTTCCGCACGGGCGCGTCCGTGGTGCGCCCAATAGACTGCCGGATATTTTCCGGTGGTCCTTTCCAGCGCGCCCGGAACACCTCGGACGGGAGAGGATCCGGTGCCCACGGAATCGTTGTCACGACCCGCGCCCGCACTGCCGCTGCAGAGCGGGATGATCGCGGCCGGTTTGCGCGACCCGGCGGCCGGGACGGACGTCATCCAATGCGTGCAGCACTGGCCGGGGGGCCTGGACACCGCCGCCTACCTCGCGGCGTGGCGGGCGGCGGTCGAACGGCACCCGCTGCTGCGCACCCGCTTCACCTGGCGGGCCGACGGCGGCCTGGAGCAGTGGGCCGGGCCCGCCGCGGACGTGCCGGTGCTGGCGGACGACTCGGTCACCGACCTCGACGCGTTCCTGGCCGCCGACCGGCGCTCGGGCGTCGACCCGGTGGCCGCGCCGCCGCTGCGGGTGGTGGCGCTGCCGGGGGACGTGGTGGTGACGACCTTCCACCACGCGATCCTGGACGGCCGGTCGCTGGCGATGCTGCTGGCCGAGATCGACGACGACTACGCGGCGCGCCTCTCGGGCGGTGCGCCGGAGTTCGCGCCGCGCCCGGACTTCGCCGACTACGCCCGCTGGTACGACGCCCGGACCGCGCCGGACGAGGAGCGGTTCTGGCGCGCCGAGCTGGCCGGGCTGCCCGAGCCCGGTCCGCTGCCACTGGAGCACGCCGGGCCGGGCACACCGGTCATGGCCACCGCGGGCACCGGGCTGACCGACGCGGAGACCGGGGCCGTGCGGGCGCTGGCCGCGGAGGCGGGCGTCACGGTCAACACCGTCGTGCTCGCCGCGTGGGGCCTGGTGCTGGCCGTGCACGGGCAGGCCGACGAGGCCGTGTTCGGGGTGACCCGGGCCGCGCGGCACGGCACCGTCGAGGGCGCGCACGACATGCTGGGCCTGCTGCTGGCCACGGTGCCGCTGCGGCTGCCGGTGGACCGGGACGCGTCGGTGGTGGACTGGCTGCGGTCGGTGCGGGAGCGCTCGGTGGCCGCGCGGGACCACCAGCTGTGCCCGCTGCCGGTCATCCAGCGCGCCGCCGGCCACGACGCGCCGCTGATGCGCAGCCTGGTGCTGTTCGAGCACCGGGAACTGGGCGCGGTGCTGGCCTCCCGGCCGTCCGCGCCGCCCGGCAGGCGGGTGCGCATCCTGCGCACCCCCGGCTACGCCCTGACCCTGTACGCGTTCGCCGAGCCGCGCCTGAGCTTCCAGCTCATCCACGACACCGGCCGCTTCCCGGCGTGGGCGCCCGACGCGCTGCTGGCGCGGGTGCGCGACCTGGTCACGGGCATGGCCGAGGCGCCGGACCGGCCGGTGCGGGAGCTGACCCGGCCGCGCGGCGCCGAGCGGGTGCGCGTGCTGGAGCGCTGGAACGACACGGCGGTCGACTTCCCCGCCGACGCCACCGTGCCCGCGCTGTTCGCCGAGCAGGTGCGGGCGCGACCCGACGCGGACGCGGTGTTCGACGGCGGGCGGTGGCTGAGCTACGCGGAGCTGGACCGGCGGTCGGACCGGCTGGCGCACGAGCTGGTGGCGCGGGGCGCCGTGCCGGACCGACCGGTGGGGTTGGCGCTGCCGCGCGGCGCGGGGCTGGTGACCGCGATGCTGGCGGTGCTCAAGACCGGGGCCGCGTACCTGCCGCTGGACCCGGCCAACCCGGCCGCGCGGGAGGCGGCGGCGCTGCGGGAGTCCGGCGCGACGCTGGTGGTCGTCGACCGGCCGCGCCCGCTGCCCGACGGGGTGAGCGGCGTGGTGGTGTCCGATGTGGACACTTCCGGCGGGCCTGCGTTCGACGCGGTGCCGGCGCACCCGCTGGGCCTGGCCTACGTCAACTACACGTCCGGCTCGACCGGCAGGCCCAAGGGCGTCGCGGTGCCGCACCGGGGCGTGGTGCGACTGGTGACCCGGCCCTCGTTCGCGCTGCTCGGGCCGGGGCGGACGCTGCTGCACCTGTCGGCGACCGCGTTCGACCTGACCACGCTGGAGGTGTGGGGCGCGCTGCTGACCGGCGGTCGGGTGGTGCCCGCGCCCGAGGGGCCGGTGGACCCGGCGGTGCTGGCCGGGTTGCTGCGGGAGCACCGGGTGGACGTGCTGTGGTTGACCGCCGGGCTGTTCCACCAGCTCGTGGCGCTCGACGTGGACGTGCTCGCGGGCGTCGGGCAGCTGCTGGCGGGCGGTGACGTGCTCGCGCCGGCCGCGGTGCGCGCGGCGCTGGCGGCCCGCGGCGGCAAGCCGCTGGTCAACGGGTACGGGCCGACGGAGAACACCACGTTCACGGCGTGCCACGTGATGACCTCGGCCGACCAGGTCGGCCAGACCGTGCCCATCGGGACGCCGGTGCAGCGCAGCACGGTGTACGTGCTCGACGAGGAGATGCGGCCGGTGCCGGTCGGCGTGCCCGGTGAGCTGTACACCGGTGGTGACGGGCTGGCGCGCGGCTACCTGGCCGCGCCCGGCCTGACCGCGGCGAGGTTCGTGCCCGACCCGTTCGGGGCCCCCGGTGGGCGGCTGTACCGGACCGGTGACCTGGCGCGGTGGCGGCCCGACGGGGTGCTGGAGTTCCTGGGGCGCGCGGACCAGCAGGTGAAGGTGCGCGGGTTCCTGGTCGAGCCGGCCGAGGTGGAGGCGGTGCTGCGCGAGCACCCGGCCGTCGCTGAGGCGGCCGTGCTGCCGGTCGGTGATGGCGATGCGCGGCACCTGGTGGCGTACGTGGTGCCCGCCGGGGCTTTTGACGTAGAGGCGTTTGACGTAGAGGCGTTTGACGTAGAGGCGTTTGACGTAGAGGCGTTTGACGCGGGGGCGTTTGACGTGGAGGACGTCCGCGCGCACGTCGCGGAACGGCTGCCCGCCTACCTGTGCCCGGCGCGGTACGCACCGCTGCCGGAGTTGCCGCTGAACCGCAGCGGCAAGGTGGACCGGGCGGCGCTGCGCACGGTCCGTGCCCCGGGCGCGCGGGGCACGGACCGGACGCCGCCGGCGACCGGTGTGCAGCGGCGGTTGGCGCGGCTGTGGCGGCGGTTGCTGGACGTGGCCGAGGTGTGGGCGGAGGACGACTTCTTCGCGGTGGGCGGCAACTCGTTGCTGGCTGTGCGGTTGGTGTTCCGGGTGCGTGAGGAGTTCGGGGTGGAGGTGCCGGTCGCGGCGCTGCACCGGGCGCGGACCTTGGCCGGCTGCGCGGAGGTGATCGATGGGTGTCTGGCCGAAAGCGCTCTGGCCGGTGGTTCTCTGGCCGGTGGTTCTGTGGCCGACGGCTCCTTGGTTGGCGGTCCTGCGGTGGGCGGCGGTTCCGCGGTCGGTAGTTCTGCGATCGATGGCAGTCCTGCGGTTGACGGCAGTCCCGCGGCGAACAACAGCTCTGCGCTGAACGGTGCACGGCGCCAGGTGTCGGCGGGGATCACCCGACGCGACCGGTCGGCCTACCGGGTGCCCGCGCAGCGGACCGCAGCGGTGGCCGACCACCTGGTGCTGCCTGATGACGGGAACTGGGCGGCGTGGCGGTGGGTCGAGCTGCGCGCCACGGGGTTCGGCATCGAACCGCTGCTGGCGTTGGCCGATCCGGCCTCGGCACGGGCCGCCGAGGAGGCTTTGGAAGCGGAGGACGAGGTGGGGGCCGCGCGGTGGGCGGCGTTCCGCGTGCTGCGCGAGGTCGAGGACCGGGCGCGAGGTGAGCAGCGGTCGGCGCTGCGCCGCATCGGACGGCTGGTGCGCAAAGGACGGTTCACCGAGGCCCGGGAGGCATTGGCCAGGATCGCCAACGCGAGTACCGCCAAGGCCAAGTACGCGATCACGGAGCACACGAGCGCCGACCACGCGAGCGCCGACCACGCGAATGCCGACCACGCGAATGTCAACCACATCAACCGCGCGAATGTAGAGATGTCGAATGTTGACATTGCGGGTTCCGATCGTGCGGGCAGCGCCGGAGCCGATCTCACCGATGTCAACATCTCTGATGTCAACATCTCTGATGTCGACATCGCCAATGTTGACATCGCCAATGTTGACATTGCCGGAGCCGATATCTCTGATGTTGACATTGCCGAGGTAGACGCTGCGCTGGCGGCTGCGGCCGATGCCGATGCTCGGCACAACGCGTTGCTCGCCGCTTACGCCGACCGCTTCGAGCAGGGTGGTCGGGCGGTGGCCGAGGTGTTGCGCGAGGTCAGCGGTGACCCCAAGTTCCGCGAGGCCGTCGCCTGGCAGAACCCCCGCGCCCTGCAAACCGCAGTCGACGCACTCCACCGCACACTGCAGCGCGCCCTGTCCGGCGACCGACCCGCCACGCGCAACGTCGACTACCGCCGCTGGGAGCACACCGCGGTGAGCTACCTCCAGCGCTACTGCGCGAAGAACGACACCATCGGCTTCTTCGGCCCCGTGGGATGGGCACGGGTAGTGGACGACGCACCCGCCGCGATCACCACCGCGCCCGGCCCCGACCTGATCGCCTCGCGCACCACCTACCTGGAGAACTGGGCCGTCCAACAGGTGGCCGAAGCGCTGACCACCGACGAGGTGCGGCCGTGGGCGGTGCCCCGGCGGATGCCGTTCGTGCGGGTCGAGGGCGACACCGTGCACGTCCCGATGGCCGACCCGGTGCGGCTGCCCCCGCTCGACGCCGCCGTGCTCGCCGCCTGCGACGGGCTGACCGGCGCCCACGCCATCGCCGCCGCCCTCGGCCGTCCCGAACCGGAGGTGTTCGCCGCGCTGGACCGGCTCCGGCGGGCCAAGCGGATCGCCTGGACGCTGGAGGTGCCGCCGGAGGCGCTGGTGCCCGAGACCTCGCTGCGGCAGCAGATCGCGGCCATCGGGGACGACGAGGCGCGCGCCGGTGCCGAACGGGCGCTGGCCTCGATCGAGGACGGCCGGGACGCCGTGCGTGACGCGGTCGGCGACCCCGACCGGCTGGTGCGGGCGGTCGAGGACCTGCACGAGCGGTTCACCGCCGTCACCGGCACCGCCGCGGTGCGCAGGCCCGGCCTGTTCTACGCCGGGCGGACCGTGGTGCACGAGGAGTGCCGTCGCGACCTGGACGTCACCCTCTCCCCCTCGCTGCTGGAAACGCTGTGGTCGCCGCTGTCGCTGGTGCTGGAGGCGGCGCGTTGGTACACCTCCGCCGGTGCCGCGCTGTACGGGCGCGCGCTGCGCGAGGTCTACCGGCGGCGGGTGGCCGCCACCGGTGACGAGCGGGTGAGCCTGGCCGACTTCTGGCTGTGGGCCAACGACACCATCTTCCGGCTCGACGAGCGGCTGGTCCGGCGCCTGGTCGGCGCACTGCAGGAGCGCTGGGCCCGGGCGCTGGGTGGTCACGAGCTGAGTGGCCACGGATTTGGCCGCCATGCGGCGGACGGTCACGGGCCAGGCGCTCACGGGCTGGACGGCCACCGGCCAGACGGCCACGCGCCAGGCAGCCACCGGCCAAACAGTCACGCCTCGGGCGCCTGGGAGGTGCACCACCGGGTGGCCGACGTGCGTGCCGCGGTGTTGCGGGAGTTCGCCGCGCCCCGCCCGGGCTGGCGCGGCGCCGTGCAGCACAGTCCGGACGTGCTCATCGCCGCCCGCGACGAGCAGGCCATCTGCGACGGCGACTACCGGTGGGTGCTGGGCGAGGTGCACCCCGGCGTGAACACCATGCGCTCGGCCCTGTTCGTCTCCCAGCACCCCGACCCCGAACAACTGCGCACCGCGATGGGCCGGGACATGAACGGGCCCCGCGTCGTGCTCGCCACCACCCGCGAGGAGGGCGGCACGCCGCAGCGGCTGGCCGACGCGCTCGTGCTGCCCGGCGACCTGAAGATCGTGTCCGGGCACGACGCCTGCGGCCCGGGCCTGCGCGGCGCGGTGCCGGTGGGCGACTGCGACGTGGTCGAGGTCGGCGGGCGGCTGGTGGCGCGCAGCCGGGACGGCCGGGTCGACCTGGACCTGGTGGAGCTGCTGAACGAGCAGGTCATGGCGCAGCTGGTGCAGCACTTCCGGCTGCTGCCCGCGGGCGAGCACACGCCGCGGGTGAGCCTGGACCGGCTCGTGGTGGCCCGCGAGGGCTGGCGGCTGCCGAGTTCGCGGTGCGGGTTCGCGTTCGCCGCCGACGAGACCACGCGCTTCCTGGGGGCGCAGGCGTGGCGCCGGGAGCACGGCATGCCGCGGTTCCTGTTCGTGAAGAGCCCGGTGGAGCACAAACCGTTCTACGTGGACCTGGCCAGCCGGCCGTCGGTCGAGCTGTTCGCGCACGCGGTGCGGGCGCTGGACCGGGAGAAACCGGAGGCGCCCATGGGCGTGGGCGAGATGCTGCCCGACCCGGACGGGCTGTGGTTGACCGACGCGCGCGGCGCGCGGCACACCGCGGAGTTCCGGGTGGTGGCGGTGGACCGGCGCGGCCGGTCCGAGCACGGCGACACGACGACTGCGGGGGGAGGAGCGCGATGAGCGCGGTGATTCCGGAGGACCGGGCGGACGAGGTGTTCCTGTTCCCGGCGTCGTCCGGGCAGCGCAGGCTGTGGCTGGTCGACCAGCTGCTGCCGGCGAGCCCGGTCTACAACATCGGCTGGCGCGTCGGCCTGACCGGGCCGGTGGACGAGGACGCGCTGGAGCGGGCGCTGGGCGGGCTGGTCGCCCGGCACGAGGCGCTGCGCACCCGGTTCGCCGCCGAGGACGGCGTACCGGTGCAGGTCGTGTCGGCCGCGCTGACCGTGCCGCTGCGGCGCGCCCGGGTCGCGGACGTCGAGGCGGCCGTGCGCGAGGAGGTCGGCAGGCCGTTCGCGCTGCACGAGGGGCCGCTGCTGCGCGCCACCCTGGTGCGCGGCGAGGACGGACCAGCACCGGACGGCGAGGGCGGACCGGCACCGGATGCCGCCCCGGCGCGCGGCGAGGACGGGCTGACGCCGCGTCCCAGCCCGCCCCGCGACGAAAACGGACCGGTGCTGGTGCTCGTGCTGCACCACACCGTCGCCGACGGCTGGTCGTGCGCGGTGCTGTTCGACGAGCTGGCCCACCTCTACGCGGCCGAGGTGGGCGGCGAGCCCGCCGACCTGCCGGAGCTGCCCGTGCAGTACCCGGACTACGCGGTGTGGCAACTGGAGCAGGTCGACGGTGGTGCGTTCGAGGCCGACGCCGCGCACTGGCGGCGGGCGCTGCACGGCGCACCGACCGTGCTGTCCCTGCCCGCCGACCGCGCCCGGCCCGCCGCACCGACCGGTCGCGGCGCGGAGCTGCGGGCAACGCTGGAGGTGCCGGACGGGTCGTTCGCCCGGTTGCTGGCGGTGTTCCAGTGCGTGCTGCACCGGGTGACCGGCCAGGCGGACTTCCTGGTCGCCACGCCCGTGGCCGCCCGCACCCGGCCGGAGACCGAGGGCCTGGTCGGGTTCGTGGCCAACACCCTGCCGCTGCGCGCGACGATCACGCCGGGCACCACCCTGGGCGACGTGGTCGCGGCGGCCGAGGCGGCGACCGTGGCCGCGTTGGCGCATCAGGAACTGCCGTTCGAGCGGCTGGTCGACCTCGTCGCACCGCAGCGGACGCTGGCGCACGCGCCGCTGGTGCAGGTGATGTTCGCGGTCGAGCCGGTGCCGCCGCCGCGCGAGGCCGGTCCGGTGACCTTCGCCCCGGAGGCGGTGGCCAACGGCGGGGCCAAGTTCGACCTGTCGCTGACCGTCGAGCGGGCCCCCGACGGCTGGTACGCGCGCTGGCAGTACGACAGCGAGCTGTTCGAGCCCGCCACCGTGGCCAACCTGCACGCGATCTTCGCCACCGCGGTGCACGCCGATCCCGGCGACCTGGTGGCCGAGCTGCCGCTGACCGGCGGCTCGCCGCAGGAGCACGCGGTGGAGGTGCCCCGGGAGACCGCCGCCGACCTGGTGATCGGGGCGCTGGCGCGGGACCCGGACCGGCCCGCGATCGAGGGCTTCCCGCCGCACGGGGGGCCGACTCGCGGCGCACCGGCTCCCGCCGGGGCAACGCCGGGCGAGGCGGCCTCGGGTGTCTCCGCTCCCCGCACCCCGACCGCCACCTCCCTCACCCGCGGCGAGCTCGACCGCGCCGCCAACCGCCTGGCCCACGTGCTGCTGGCCGCGGGCGCGGCGCCCGACCGCCCGGTCGCCCTGTGCCTGGACCGCGGCCCGGCCGTCCTGGTCGGCCTGCTGGCCGCGTGGAAGGCGGGCGCCGGCTACCTGCCGCTGGACCCGACCTGGCCGGCCGCGCGCCTGACCGCCATGGCCACCGGCTCCGAAGTCCCGGTGCTGGTCACCGACGGCGCGGCCCGCGCGACCACCGGCCCGCTGACCGGCCCGTGGACCGAGGTCGACCTGGACACCGCCGACCTCGGCTCCCAGCCGGACACCCCTCCCCCCGCCGTCCCCCAGCACCCGGACGGCCTGGCCTACGTCATCCACACCTCCGGCTCCACCGGCGCGCCCAAGGGCGTGCGCTGCACCCAGGGCGGCCTGGCCGCGCTGCTGCGGGCGATGGTCGAGCTGACCGGCCTGGGCCCGGACGACCGGCTGGCCTCCATCACCACCCCCGCGTTCGACGTGTCCGCGGTGGAGATGCTGGCACCCCTGATCACCGGCGCCGCGCTGGTCGTGCTGCCCGCCGACGACGTGGCGGACGGCGCGCTGCTGCGCACCCGCATCGCCGAGAGCCGCGCCACGGTCGTGCAGGGCGGCCCGGCGAGCTGGCGGATGGTCGTCGCGGCCGGTGGCGTGCCCGCCCACGTGCGGCTGCGCGTCAGCGGCGGCGAGGCGATGACCCGCGACCTGGCCGACGACCTCCAGCGCGACGGCGCCACCCTCGTCGACGGCTACGGGCCCACCGAGACCACGGTGTACTCGGCGGCCGGCGCCGTCGCGCCCGCGCCGGGGCCGGTGCGGCTGGGCCCGGCGGTCCGGGGCACCTCGCTGCACGTGCTGGACCCGCTGATGCGGCCGGTGCCGCCGGGCGTGATCGGCGAGCTGCACATCGGCGGCGCGGGGGTCGCCCGCGGCTACCACGGCCTGCCGGGGCTGACCGCCGACCGGTTCCGGCCCGACCCGTTCGGCACCGCGCCGGGTGGGCGGCTCTACGCCTCCGGCGACCTGGTCCGGCGGCACGTCGACGGGCGGCTGGAGTTCCTGGGCCGGGCGGACCGGCAGCTCAAGATCCGCGGCTACCGCATCGAGCCCGGCGAGGTCGAGGCCGTGCTGCGGTCGCACCCGGACGTGGCGCAGGCGGTCGTGGTCGCCTGGTCCGCGCACGCCGCGGACGTGCGGCTGGTCGCCTACGCGGTGCCCGCCGACCCGGCCCTGCCCGACAGCGAGCTGAGGGCCCGGGTGCGGCCGCACCTGGCCGCGAACCTGCCCGAGTACATGCTCCCGGCCACCGTCGTCGTGCTGGCGGAGCTGCCGCGCACCGGCACCGGCAAGGTCGACCGGGACGCGCTGCCCGAGCCGGTGTGGACCACCGAGGCCGTCGAGCGGGTCGAGCCGCGCGACGACACCGAGCGGCGGATGGCGTTGATCTGGCGCGAGGTGCTGAGCCTGCCCGCGGACGCCCCGCTGGGCGTGCACGACAACTTCTTCGCCCTGGGCGGCCACTCGCTGACCGCCACCCAGATGCTGGCCCGGGTCCGCACCGCGCTGGCCGCGGACCTGCCGCTGGCCACGCTGTTCGCCGCGCCGACCATCGCCGAGCTGTGCGCGAACCTCCAGCGGGGCCCGGCCGCGCGCGGCCCGGTGCCGCTGCTGGACCAGCTCGACGAGCTGTCCGACGAGGAGGTCGACCGCCTGCTGGGCACCATGGTCGACGACGGGGACCTGGCGTGAGCGGGCAGGCGCTGGTCGCCGGGGCGGGCCTGGCCGGTTCGCTCACCGCGGTCTACCTGGCGCGGCGGGGCTTCGCGGTGAAGGTGCTGGAGCGGCGCGGCGACCCGCGCACGCCCGGTGTCCGCGAGCAGGGCCGCTCGATCAACCTGGGCCTGTCGCAGCGCGGCATCGTGGCGCTGCGGGAGGTCGGCCTGCTCGACCGGCTGCGCCCGCTGACCGTGCCCATGCGCGGCCGCGTGGTGCACCTGCCCGACGGGCTGCGGTTCCAGCCCTACGGCCTGGCCGAGGACCAGATCCTGCACTCCGTGCTGCGCCACGACCTCAACGTCGCCCTGGTCGACGAGGCCGAGCGCCTGGGCGTGGAGTTCCGCTGGGGCCACCGGGTCACCGCGGTGGACCGGGCCAAGCCCGCGGTCACCGCCACCGGGCCGGGTGGCGCGGAGGTGCACACCGCCGACCTCGTGGTCGGCGCGGACGGCGCGTTCTCCGCCGTGCGCACCCACCTCGGTCGCGGCCTGCGGGTGGACCTGCACCAGGAGTTCCTGGAGTGGGGTTACAAGGAGCTGCTGATCCCCGTCGGCGACGACGGGCGGCCGCGCACCGAGCTGCGCGCGCTGCACGTGTGGCCGGGCGACGACGGGCTGATCGTGGCGCACCCCAACGCGGACGGCTCGCTGACCGCCACGGTGTTCCTGCCCTTCGCGGGCGAGCACGGGTTCGCCGGGCTCACCGAGCCCGCGAAGGTGCGGGCGTTCTTCGCCCGCCGCTTCCCCGACACGCTCACCCTCATCCCGGACGTGGTGGAGCAGTTCCTGGACCACGAGGCGGCGAGCCTGGTCACCGTGCGCACCGCGCCCTGGCACGTCACCACCGACGAGGGCCGCGGCGTGGTGCTGGTCGGCGACGCCGCGCACGCGGTCTACCCGTTCTTCGGGCAGGGCATGAACGCCGCGTTCGAGGACTGCTCGGTGCTCGACCGGTGCCTGGCCGCCCACCCGGGCGACCTGCCGGGCGCGCTGGCCGCGTTCGAGGCCGCCCGCAGGCCGCACACCGACGTGCTCGCCGAGCTGTCCAAGCGCAACTTCGTCGAGCTGCGCGACAAGCTGCGCTCACCGCTGTTCCTGGTCCGCAAGCAGGCGGACCTGGCGCTGCACCGGTTGTTCCCCGACGCATGGGTGCCGCTCTACACGCTGATCGCGCACACCACCGTCCCCTACGGCGAGGCGCTGGCCCGGTCCCGCCGCCAGGACCGCCTGCTCGGCGCCGCCGGCGTGGGGCTGGCGGGCGCCGCGCTGGCCGGCACGGCGCTGGCGACCCTGATCCGCGGGCGTTGCAGGAAACAGGTGAACTGAATGCTGATCCACCCCCACCGCCGGGCGTTCCCGCTGGTCGAGCCGGCGGACTTCGCCGCGCCCGCCCTGCCCGACGCGGTCGCGGCGCACGAGACCGCGTTGCGCACCGTGTTCGCCTGGGCCGACGAGTACCTGTGCGGACCGCACCCCGACCTGGGCAGGCGCGGCGCGGTCTGCCCGTTCACCGACACCTCGCTGCAGCGGGGCCTGTTCTACCTCTCGGTGCACCCCGGGCGGCCCGCGGGCGTCGAGGAGCTGGCCGCGCTGCTGCTGGACTACCGCGACTGGTTCGGCCTGCTCGAACCGCGCACCGGGCCGGGCGCGCAGTTCAAGACCATCCTGGTGCTGTTCCCCGAGCTGACCGGGTTCGACGTGGTCGACCGGGCGCAGCGGGCGCTGAAACCGGACTACACCCGCGACGGGCTGATGCTCGGCGAGTTCCACCCCGGTCCGCCGCAGAAGGGCGGCCTGTGGAACCCGGAGTTCCGCCCGCTGCACAGCCCGGTGCCGCTGCTGGCGATCCGGCACATGGTGCCGACCGACTTCCCGTTCCTGCGCGACGACGACGACACCGTCGCCGCCTACCTCCAGCGGTTCGGCGACCGCGTGCCCGCGCACCTGCGCGAGCACGTGCGCGCCGCGGCCGACCGACTCGCGACCTCCGGGAGCTGACATGACCGACGGACCCGGCGCCGACGCGACCACGTCCGCCCGCAAGCGGGAGCTGCTGGCGCAGCGGCTGCGCGCGCGGGCCGCGACCCCCACCGCCTACCCGCTGTCGTTCGGGCAGCAGCGGCTGTGGTTCCTGGACAAGTTCTCCCCCGGCGGCGCCGTCTACAACGTGCCGGTCGGGCTGCGGCTGAGCGGTGCGCCGGACACCGCGGCGCTGCAACGCGCGCTGGACTACCTGGTGAACCGGCACTCGGCGCTGCGCACCACGTTCCCCGACTCGGGCGGGGAGCCGGTGCAGCTCGTCGCGCCCACCGGCACCGCGACCCTGACCACCCACGACCTGACCGGCGCGCCCGACCGCGACGCCGCCGCCAAGCGGTTCGCCGACGAGCGCGGCGCCGTCGGCTTCGACCTGCGGCAGGGGCCGCTGTTCGCGGCGAGCCTGGGCCGGCTGGCCGACGACGACCACGTGCTGGTGCTCAACATGCACCACATCACCTCCGACGCATGGTCGCTGTCGGTGCTGCTGGACGAGCTGGGCCGGGCCTACGACGCGGCGCTGCGCGGCACCGACCCGGACCTGCCCGCGCCGAAGCTGCACTACCACGACTTCGCGGTGTGGCAGCACGACCGGGTGACCGGCGCCGCGGCCGCGGAGCACCTGGAGTACTGGACGCGGCACCTGGCCGGGGCGCCGGAGCTGCTGACCCTGCCCACCGACCGGCCGCGGCCCGCCGTGGTGAGCCACCGGGGCGCGCTGCGCGAGGCGTGGGTGGGGGCACCGGAGCTGGCCGAGCTGGAGCGGCTGGCGCAGGAGCACGGGGCCACCCTGTTCATGGTGCTGCTGGCCGGGTTCGCCGCCCGGCTCGGCAGGCTGGCCGGGCAGGACGACGTGGTGGTCGGCACGCCGGTCGCCGGGCGGTCCCACCCGGACCTGGAGGGCCTGGTCGGGTTCTTCGTCAACACCCTGGCGCTGCGCACCCGGGTGGGCGGCGACCCGACGTTCGCCGAGCTGCTGGCGCACGTCCGCGCGGTGACCGTGGCCGGCCTGGCGCACGCCGACCTGCCGTTCGAGCGGCTGGTGGAGCACCTGCGGCCACGCCGCAGCACCGGCCACGCGCCCCTCTACCAGGCCCAGCTCATCCTCACCAACACCCCGGCGGCGGGCCTGTCGCTCCCCGGCCTCCGGGTGCGGGCGATCGTGCCCGATCCCGGCGTGGCCAAGTTCGACCTCACCCTGGCCGCCGAGCGGCGCGGCGACGCGCTGGGCCTGGCCGTCGAGTACAGCACCGACCTGTTCGACGAGGGCACCGTCGCCGAGTTCACCGACCGGCTCGTCGACCTGCTCACCGCCGCCGCGCGCGAGCCGCACCGGCGGATCAGCGAGCTGGACGGCCTCACCGGCGTGCGGCGCTGGCAGGTCCTGGAGGGCAACAACGCCACCGACCTGCCGCTGCCGCCCGCGGCCACCGCGCTGGAGCTGGTCACCGGCGAGGGCACCGCGGTGTCCGGTGTGGACGGTGCGCTGTCCTACGCCGAACTGGACGTCCGGGCGCGGCGGTACGCGGCCCTGCTGCGCGCCCACGGCGTGGGCCGGGGTTCGGCGGTGGCGCTGTGCCTGCCCCGCACCCCCGACCTGGTGGCCGCGGTGCTCGGGGTGTGGCGGGCGGGCGCGGCCTACGTGCCGCTGGACCCCGGCTGGCCCGCCGACCGGCTGGCGCTGATGCTCGCCGACTCCGGAGCGGCCGTGCTGCTCACCGACCGGGACCGGTTCGCCTTCGCCGGCGCGGTGCTGCACCCCGGCGACGCCGACGCCCGCGAACCCGACCCGGCGCCGTGCCCGGCGACCGGCGAGGACCTGGCGTACGTGATCTACACGTCCGGCTCCACCGGCACGCCGAAGGGCGTGGGCGTGCCGCACCGGGCCGTGGTCAACCTGCTGGTGTCGTTCCAGGAGCTGTTCCTGCTCACCCCGCGGGACCGGTTGGCCGCGGTGACCACGCTGTCGTTCGACATCTCCGTGCTGGAACTGCTGCTGCCGCTGACCGCCGCCGCCGAGGTGCTGGTGGTGCCCGCCGACGTGGCCGGCGACGGCGAGGCGCTGCGGCGGCTGCTGGTCGACCGCGAGGTCACCGCGCTCCAGGCGACCCCGGCCACGTGGCGGCTGCTGCACGCGGCCGGCGGCGTGCCCGCGGGCGTGGTGACGCGGATCTGCGGCGGCGAGGCGCTGCCCCGCGACCTGGCCGACGACCTGCTGGCCGACGACGCGCTGCTGTGGAACGCCTACGGGCCCACCGAGACCACGGTGTGGTCCTCCGCCGGGCTGGTCGAGCCCTCCCCCGCGCCGGTGGTGCTCGGGCCGCCGATCGGCAACACGCGCCTGTACGTGCTGGGCCCGGGGATGGAACCGGTGCCGCCGGGCGTGGTCGGCGAGCTGCACATCGGCGGTGCGGGCGTGGCCCGCGGCTACCACGACCGGCCGGGGCTGACCGCGTCGCGGTTCGTGCCCGACCCGTTCGCCCGGCGGCCCGGGCAGCGGCTCTACGCGACCGGCGACCTGGTCCGGCACCGCGCCGACGGCGCCCTGGAGTTCCTGGGGCGCGCCGACCACCAGGTGAAGGTGCGCGGGTTCCGCATCGAGCTGGGCGAGGTGGAGGCCGCGCTGCTGGCCACCGGCGAGGTGCGCGAGGCGGTGGTGAAGGCGGTCGACGACCGGCTGGTCGCCTACCTGGTGCCGGACGGGCCGGCGGAGGTCCCGTGGCCGCGGTTGCGGGCGCGGTTGGCCGAGCGGCTGCCCGACTACATGCTGCCCGCCACCGCGGTGGTGCTCGACGCGTTCCCGCTCACGCCCAACGGCAAGACCGACCGCGCCGCGCTGCCCGCGCCGGTGTGGGCCGCCGAGGGCGAGCGGGTCGCGCCGCGCGACGCGGTGGAGCGGGTGCTGGCCGGGATCTGGACCGAGGTGCTGGGCGTGCCGGAGGTCGGCGTGCACGACGACTTCTTCGCGCTGGGCGGCCACTCGCTGCTCGCGGCCAAGGTGCTGGCCCGGGTGCACGGCGCGTTCTCGGTGCCGGTGCCGATCGGCCGGCTGTTCGCCGCGCCGACCGTCGCGGGCCTGGCCGGTGCGCTGGCCGCGCTGGAGGACGTGCCGGGCCGGGTGGCCGCGGTCGCCGAGCTGCGCGAGCAGCTGGCCGGCCTGTCGGCCGACGAGGTCGCGGCGATGCTCGGGGAGGCCGCCCGGTGAACCCGGAGCCGCACCGCGCCCCGAACCCGGGACTGCGCCGGTTCTCCGTGGTCTGGGGCGGCCAACTGGTCTCGGTGATCGGGTCCGCGCTGACCGCGTTCGTGCTCGGCGTGTGGGTCTACACCGGCACCGGTTCGGTGACCCAGTTCGTGCTGATCCAGTTCTGCGCGGTGGTGCCGGGCATCCTGCTCGCGCCCTACGCGGGCGTGGTCGCCGACCGCCACGACCGGCGGCGGATCATGCTGGCCGCCGACCTCGGCGGCGGCGCGGTGACCGCCCTGCTGCTGGTCGCGGCCTCCACCGGCGGCCTGGCCGTGTGGCAGGTGTACGCGGCCACCGCGCTGAGCGCGACGCTGAACACCTTCCACCTCATCGCCTACACCGCGCTGGTGCCCGCCCTGGTGCCCAAGGAGCACCTGGGCCGGATCAACGGGTTCATGCAGGTCACCCAGGGCGTGCAGATCGCCGCGCCGCTGGTGGCCGGCGCGCTGCTGGGCCTGGTGGGGCTGCGCGGCGTGCTGCTGGTCGACGTGGTGTCGATGGTGTTCGCGGTGGGCGCGCTGCTGGTGGCGCGGCTGCCCGAGGAGGCCGTGCGGCCGCCGGGCGCCGGCGACGTCGACCGCGCGGGCGTCGGCGCCGGGCTGGCGTGGCTGCGCGGCGCGCCCGGCCTGTTCGCGCTGTGCGCGGTGTTCGGCGCGTGGAACTTCCTGTTCGCCATCGCGGGCGGGCTCGTGCAGCCGCTGATCCTGTCCTTCGCCTCCCCCGCGACGCTGGGCGTGCTGATGGCCGCGGGCGGCAGCGGGCTGTTCGCCGGCGGCCTGGTGATGGGCGTGTGGGGCGGGCCGAAGCGCCGCGTGCTGGGCGTCTACCTGGGGTTGGCGCTGGGCGGGGTGTTCCTGGTGCTGCACTCGCTGGCGCCCTCGCCGTGGCTGATCGGGATCGCCGCGCCCGCGTTCCTGTTCACCCTGCCGCTGATGAACACCTGCTGCGTGACGCTGCTCCAGACCAAGGTCGACCCGGCCGTGCTGGGCCGGGTGCTGGCCGTGGTCCGGGTGCTGGGCACCGCCGCGATGCCCGTCGCGTTCCTGCTGATCGGCCCGCTGACCGACGGCGTGGCCGAGCCCCTGATGGCCGCCGACGGCGCCCTGGCGCCCAGCGTCGGCGCGGTGATCGGCACCGGCGCCGGCCGCGGCATCGCCCTGATCTTCCTCGTCGTCGGCGTGCTGATGCTGGCCCTGGCCGCCTGGGCCTGGACGCGGCCCGCGCTGCGCACCGCCGACGACCTGCCCGACGCGGTGGCCGACGAGGCCGCCGCGGCTGAGAGGACCACGCCGTGACCGAGCTGTCCGAACCCCTGGAGTCCCGGCACCGGGAGCTGCTGCTGGCCAAGCTGCTGGCCGAGCGCGGGCTGGCCCCCGCCGAACGGCCCGGCGTGCCCCGGCGGCCCGGGGGCGCGGTGGTGCCGCTGACCGGCAACCAGCGCGGCCTGTGGCTGACCGGCCGCCTGGGCCTGGACGCGGGCGCCTACGTCATGTTCGCCGCCCTGCGGGTGTCCGGCGAGCTGGACGAGGAGCGGTTGCGCCGGGCCGTGCGCGTGGTGATGGCGCGGCACGAGGCGCTGCGCACCCGGGTCGTGGACACCGACGGGCTGCCCGCGCAGCAGGTGCTGGACGAGGTGCCCGAGGACGTGGCGTGCTCGTCGGTCGCCGACGAGGAGGAGCTGCGCGCGTTCCTGGTCGCCGAGGTGGACGCGCCGTTCGACCTGGCCGTCGCGCCGCTGCTGCGGGTGCGGGCGGTGCGGGTCGGCGCGGGGACCGCGCTGGTGTTCAGCGCCCACCACATCGTCTGCGACGACCTGTCGCTGGACGTGGTGGTGGACGAGGTCGGCCGGCTGTACGAGGGGCTGGACCCGGACCCGGTCGGGGCGCAGTTCCCCGACTACGCGCACTGGCAGGCCGGGCGGCTGGACGACGGCGAGCGGCAGCGGCAGCTCGACCACTGGCACGAGCGGCTGGCCGACGCGCCCGAGGTGCTGGAGCTGGCGCTGGACCGGCCGCGCACCCCGAACCGCACCACCGCGGGCGGCAGCCACCGGTTCACCGTGCCCGCGGCGCTGGCCGGGCGGCTCGTCGAGCTGGCCCGCGCGCACGGCTGCACGTCGTTCGCCGGGCTGCTGGCCGCGTTCGGGGTGCTGCTGTCGCGGCGGTCGGGCGCGGACGACCTGGTCGTCGGCGCGCCGACCACGCACCGGCCGTTCCCGGAGCTGGAGCGCTCGGTGGGCATGTTCGTCACCACCACCGCGCTGCGGCTGGACCTGTCCGGCGACCCGACCGTGGCCGAGCTGCTGGCCCGCGCCCGGGAGACCGCGGTCGACGCGCTGGACCACGCCGAGGTGGGCTTCGACGAGGTGGCCGCGCGGGTGGCGCACCGCCGCGACCTGGCGCACCACCCGCTGTTCCAGGTGATGCTGGTGCTCAACCGGGGCGGCGGGACCGACCGCTGGGGCGGGCTGGCCGCCGCGCCGCTGCCGGTGGACCGGGGCACCAGCCGGTTCGACCTGACCCTGCACGTGCGCGAGACCGACGGCGACTGGCCGGCGAACCTCGACTACAGCACCGACCTGTTCGACCCCGACACCGCCGCGCGGATGGCCGACCACCTGCTGACCGTGCTGGCCGCCCTGGTCGCCGCGCCCACCGCGCGGCTGTCCGAGCTGGACACCACGACCCCGGCCGACCGGGTGGCGGCGACCGCGCTGAACGGCGGGCCCGGCGACGGCCTGGACCCGGCGCCGTCGCTGCGCCGCCCGCCGGTGCTGCACCGCGTCGCCGAGCAGGTCGCCGCGCACCCCGACGCGGTCGCCGTGCTGGACCTGGCCGACGGCGCGTCGCTGACGTTCGCGCGGCTCGACCGGCGGGCCAACCGGGTCGCGCACGTGCTGGCCGGGCTGGGCGTCGGGCCGGAGACCCCGGTCGGGCTGGCGCTCAAGGCCGGGCCGGACGCCCTGGTGGCGCTGCTGGCCGTGCTCAAGGCGGGTGGCGCGTACGTGCCGCTCGACCCCGCGCACCCGCCCGCCCGGCTGGCCGGGCTGCTCGCCGACTGCGGCGCGCCGGTGGTGCTCACCGCGCCCGGCAGCCGCGACCGGTTCGGCGGGTACCGCGGCGCGCTGCTGGACACCTCCGACGACGCGTTCACCGGTGAGGCCGCCGAACCGCCCGCGGTGTTCCCCGCCCCCGACGGCCTGGCCTACGTGGTCTACACGTCCGGCTCGACCGGCGTGCCCAAGGGCGTGCAGGTGCAGCACGACACGCTGGCCAACCTCACCGGCGCGTTCATCGACCTGCACGGCTTCGGGCCGGGGCAGCGGGTGCTGATGGTGCCGCCGCTGAGCTTCGACGCGTCGGTGGGCGACGTGTTCCCGGCGTGGTGCGCGGGCGCGGCGGTCGTGGTGCACCCCGAGCCCGCCGCGATCGGCGGCCGCGACCTGCTGGAGCTGTGCGCCGAGCACGGGATCACCGCCGTGGACGCGCCCGCCGCGCTGTTCAAGCGGTGGGTGGCCGACCTCGGCGGGGTGGCCGCGGACCCCGGGCCGCTGTCGGTGGTGATGATCGGCGGCGAGGCGGTGCCGGTGTCGACGGTCGCCGAGTGGGCCGCGGTCACCTCCGGGAAGGTCGCGCTGGTCAACCACTACGGGCCGACCGAGACCACGGTGTGCGCCACGGCCCACCGCACCGTCGACGCGGCCGAGGTGGACCCGCGGGCGGCGACGCTGCCGATCGGCCGGCCGCTGCCCGGCGTGCGGGCCTACGTGCTCGACGCCGACCTGCGGCCCGCGCCGGTGGGCGTGCCCGGTGAGCTGCACGTCGGCGGCCTGGCACCCGCCCGCGGCTACCGGGGCGACCCGGGGCGCACCGCGTCGGCGTACCTGCCCGACCCGACCGTGGTGGGCGGCCGGATGTACCGGACCGGCGACCTGGTGCGGCTGCTGCCCGACGGCGCGCTGGAGTTCCTGGGGCGGGTGGACGAGCAGGTCAAGCTGCGCGGGCACCGGATCGAGCCGGGCGAGGTGCGGGCCGCGCTGCTGGCGCACCCGGCGCTGGCCGACGCGGCGGTGGCCGTGCGCGGTGACGTGCTGGTGGCCTACGTGGTGCCGCGGTCCGGGGGGAGCGCGCCGGAGCTGGACGAGCTGCGGGCGTTCTGCGCGGAGCGGCTGCCCGACGCGATGCTGCCCGGCGCCCGCGTGGAGCTGGCCGAACTGCCGCTGACCCGGCACGGCAAGGTCGACCCGGCCGCGCTGCCCGACCCGGACCCGACCGCCCGCACCACCCCGTACGAGCCGCCGCGCACCCCGGTGGAGCGGGCGCTGGCCGAGATCTGGTCGGAGGTGCTGGAGGTGCCCGCGGTCGGGCGCCGGGACAGCTTCTTCGGCCTGGGCGGGCACTCGCTGATCGCCGCCGCCGTGCTGGCGAAGGTCCGGGCGCTGCTGGGCGTGACCGTGCCGCTGCGCGCGCTGTTCGCCACCGCCGACCTCGCCGAGCTGGCCGAGGTGGTGGAGCAGGCCGCGGCGGCGGACCACACGTTCGCCAAGCGCTACCGGTCCGGGCTGCCCAGCGTGTCGCAGATGCGGCTGGACGCCGTGCCGCCGGACGACATCGCGCCGCACCACCCGCTGCGGCAGGGCCCGCCGGAACGCGTGCTGCTGACCGGCGCCACCGGGTTCCTCGGCGCGCACCTGCTGGGCGAGCTGCTGGCGCGCACCGACGCCGAGGTGCACTGCCTGGTGCGGGCCGAGACGCCCGCCGTGGCGCTGGCGCGCATCCGCGCCAACCTGCGCCGCGCGCACCTCGACGTGCCGGACGACCTGCTCACCCGGGTGGTGCCGGTGGTCGGCGACATGTCCCGGCCGCTGCTCGGCCTGGCCGAGGCCGAGTTCGACCGGCTCGCGGAGAGCGTGGACGCGATCTACCACAACGGCGCGGTGATGAACTTCGTGCTCACCTACCAGTGGATGATGCCGCCGCACGTGGGCAGCACCGCGGACGTGCTGCGGCTGGCCACCCGCTACTCGACCAAGCCGCTGCACCTGATGTCCACGCTCGGCGTGTTCCTCGGCGCGGCCTACGACCGGCAGCCGGTGACCGAGGCCGACCGGCCCGAGGACCCGACCGGCCTGGACACCGGCTACCACACCACCAAGTGGGTGGCGGACATGATGGGCGTGCTCGCGCGGGACCGGGGCGTGCCGGTGTCCATCCACCGGATCGCCGCGATCGTGGGCGACGTGCGCACGGGCACCGCCAAGACCGAGTCGTACCTGAGCCGCCAGATCGCCACCTGCGCGCACGCGGGCGCGGTGCCGATCAGCCCGGACGTGATCGACATGCTGCCGGTGGACCGGCTCGCCGCGGCCATCGCGGGCATCTCCACCCGGCCGGAGTGGCACGGGCGGGACTTCCACTACTACCGGGCCGACGGCCTGACCTACCCCGACCTCGGGGAGGTGCTGACCGCCCGCGGCTACCCGACCAGGGCGCTGGACTACCCGGACTGGCGGGCGCTGATGCTCGACAGCCCGGACAGCGCGTTCGGGCCGCTGGCGTTCGGCCTGACCACCACGCACCGGGCGCACCCGGTGTTCGACTGCTCGGCAACCTGGGCGGCCGCGCGGGAGTGCGGCGTGGAGTTCCCGCCCGCCGACGCCGAGATGATCGGGCGCCACGTCGACTACCTCGCCTCGGCGGGGGTCATGCCGGAGAGGGGCTGAACGATGCCGCTGCACCTGCCACCGGACGACGGGCCGCCGTCGTTCCACGACATGCTCGCCGCCGCCGGGTACCGGGCGCTCGCCGCCGGCCTGCGGCTCGGCGTGTTCGAGGCCCTGGACCGGCCGCGGTCGGCCGGGGAGCTGGCCGCGGTGCTGGGCACCGACCCGCGCGGCACGGAACTGCTGTGCCAGGCCCTGGTCTCGTTCGGGCACCTGGTCGTGGCGGACGACGGCTACGCCAACGCCGCCGACTGGCTCACCGGCCCGTACGCCGAGGTGGAGCGGTTCTGGTCGACGGTGCTGTTCGAGTCGTGGGAGGGCCTGGAGGAGTCGGTCCGCACCGGCAAGCCCTTCGTCGACTTCTACGCGTGGCTGGCCGAGCGGCCGGAGACGCTGCGCCGGTTCCAGGGGATGCTGTCGGGCCACGCGGACGCGATCGCGCCCGAGGTGGTCTCGGTGGTCCCGGTCGGCTCGTCGCTGCTCGACCTGGGCGGTGGGCACGCCAAGCACGCGATCCGGCTGTGCGCGGCGCACCCCGCGCTGCACGCGACCGTGGTCGACCTGCCGGAGGCGGTGGCCGTGGGCGAGGCGGCGGTGGCCGCGGCGGGCCTGGCCGACCGGATCACCTTCCGGGCGGGCGACTACGACAGCCTTGACCTGGGGTCGGACCACGACGTGGTGCTGCTGTTCAACGTGGTCCACGGCCGCCCGCCCGCCGCCAACGAGGCCCTGCTGGCGCGGGTCGCGGCGGCGCTGCGGCCGGGCGGCGCGGTGGTGCTGCTGGAGCACGACGAGCACTCCCCCGACCGCGCGGCGGACGCCTTCGCGCGGGTGTTCGGGCTCAACCTGTTCCACGGGCAGGGCGGTCAGGTGTACCCGGCGGGGGCCATCGCGTCGTGGCTGGCGTCGGCGGGGTTCGGCGAGCCGTCGTGGCACCCGCTGCGGTCGTCGCCGGGGCAGTCGCTGGTGGTGGCGCGGCGGGGCTGAGGCACCGGTTCGCGGGGACGCCGCGCGGGTGCCCCCGCGAACCGGTGGGATCAGGTGGTGCTGAGGGAGACGTCCGAGACGCCCCAGAAGCAGTTCGAGTCGGAGATGGAGTAGTACTCGCCGCCGTACTGGTTGTTCTGCCAGTTGCCGTAATACGTGCTGAAGCTCAGGGTGCACTTGACCTTGGCCCGCCAGTACCCGGCCTGGGTGCCCTCGCACGCCAGCAGGCCGTCGTAGTCCGGCAGGCCCTCCATGGCCCGGCAGGTCAGGGCGCCGTACCGGAACTCCGCCCCCGGCGCGGCGGCCGACGCCGCGGGCGCCGCGAGGACCGTGGCCCCGGCCAGCACCGCGGTGGCGGCGGCGGTGGCGGCGAAACGGCGGGTGAGGTGCCGCATGTCTTCTCCTTCGGCGATCAGCGGTGCGGACGTGTCCCGCTCCCGCACCGATCGTCGTGCGGGAGGGCGGCGCACCCCAGTGCCACTGCGCGCCCTTTCGCGGTGCACCACTCCGCGGGCCTTCGAGCCGACGGCGGGCCGCGTGCGGCACCGCTCAGCCGAAGAAGGCGTCCTTGACCTTCTCCACCAGGGAGTCCACTACGGTGAACACCGGTTCCCGCAGGTCGGGGATCAGGATCAGGGCGGCGATGAACAACGCCACGTAAGGGGCCACGGACCACTTCTTCGACTTGGACGCCATGCCTCTCCTCGCACGCGGGTGTCGCCGTCCAGGGTGGCACGTGGCGCGGCGCGCGGGCAGGGATGCCCCGTTCGGGTGAAGGGGCGGCGGCACGTGCCGCCGCCCGCGCGGGCGGGCGCACACTGGCCCGGTGCCACCGGAGAACAGCGTGGTCAACGGCGTCAGCGGCACGGTGGTGGGCAACGTCGTGCAGGCCGGCACCGTCACCCTGGCACCGGCGGTCCCCGTGCGCGCCGCGCTGGCCGGGTTGCCGCCGCAGCCGGTGTTCGTGGGGCGCGAGGCCGAGGTCCTGGAGCTGCTGGAGGTCCTGCGGCCCGGGACCGGCGACGGCGCCGCGGTGGTGTCCGCGGTCGGCGGGATGGGCGGCATCGGCAAGACGGCGCTGGTGGTGCACGCGGCGCGGCGGGCGGTGGCCGAGGGGTGGTTCCCCGGCGGTGTCCTCATGATCGACATGCGCGGCTACGACCGGACCGGGCGGCACCTCACCGCCTCGGCCGCGCTGCGGTCCCTGCTGGTGGCGGTCGGGGTGCGGGCGGAGCAGGTGCCCGTGGCGGCCGACGGGCGCGAGCGGTTGTGGCGCTCGGTGCTCGCCGAGCACGACCGGCCCGGGCGGCGGGTGCTGGTCGTCGTCGACAACGCCTCCTCGGCCGAGCAGGTGCGGCCGCTGCTGCCGGGCGGCGGGCACCGGGTGCTGGTGACCAGCCGGACCACGCCGGCCGGGCTCCAGGGCGCCCGGCTGCTGGACCTCGACGTGCTGCCGGAGTCCTCGGCGACGGCCCTGCTCGCCGTGGAGCTGACCACCGCGCGGTCGGACGACGACCGGGTGCGGTCCGACCCGGCCGCGGCGCGGCGCCTGGTGGAGCTGTGCTGCGGCCTGCCGCTGGCGGTGCGCACCGCCACCGCGCTGCTGGCCGCCGACCCCACCCAGCCGCTGGCGGAGCTGGTGGCGGACCTGGCCGACGAGCGCCACCGGCTGGCCGGGCTGGAGGTCGAGGCGGACCTGTCGGTGCGCGCCGCCTTCAACCTGTCCTACCAGCGGCTGGCCGACGAGGAGGCGCGGCTGTTCCGGCTGCTCGCGCTCGGCGACGGCCCGGAGATCGGCACGGAGGCGGTGGCCGCGCTCGTCGGGGTGGACCCGGCCGCGGCGCGCCGCCTGCTGCGGCGGCTGGTGCACGCGTACCTGGTCGTGCCCGGGTCCGCGCGCGGCCGGTGGCGGATGCACGACCTGCTGCGCCTCTACGCCGCCGAACTCGCCGAGGACGACCCCGACCGCGCGGCCGCCGCGGCCCGGCTGCTGCGCCACTACGCGGACCTCGCCCGGTGCGCCGCGCAGCGGCTGGACCCGCGCGTCCCGGCGGACCGGCGCGGCCCCCGCTTCCCCACCCGCGCCGAGGCGCTGGCGTGGTTCGACGTCGAGCACCCCAACCTGCTGGCCGGCATCGACCTGGCGGACGGGTCCGGGCTGCCCGCCGAGCTGCGCGACCTCGCCGCGGCGCTGGAGCACCACCTCGACTCCCGGAAGGACTGGAGCGCGTGGGTCCACGTCGCGCGCGCCGCCGTGCACGCCACCCGCGGCCTGGGCGACCGGGCCGGGGAGGGCGGCGCGCTGACCTCGTTGGGGAACGCGTACCACGGCGTCGGGCGCTACGCGGACGCGTTGGAGTGCCACGAACGCGCGCTGCTGCTCGCCCGCGAAGTCGGCGACGCCTCCGGCGAGAGCGACGCGTTGTCGAACATCGGCAACGCCGAACGCGCGCTGGGACGTGCCGCCGAAGCCGTCCGGCACTACACGGCGTCGCTGGCGATCCGCCGGGACCTCGGTGACCGGCCGGGCGAGGCCCGCACCCGCAGCAACCTGGGCCAGGCCCACCTCGACCTGGAGGACCCCGCCAGGGCGATCGGGGAGTTCGAGGAGTCGCTGGCCCTGGCGGGGGACGACCCCGACCGGTACAGCGAGGCCGTCACGCTGCACCGGCTCGGCGACGCCTACCGCGCCCTGCGGCGGGCGGAGCGGGCCGAGCGGTTCTACCAGCGCGCGCTGGAGGCGCACCGCGAGGAGGGCGACCGGCTGGCCGAGGCGATCGCCCTGGGCAAGCTCGGCGACCTGCGGTGCGCGACCGGGCGGGGCGAGGACGGTTCGGCCTGCCTGGCCGAGGCGCGCCGGATCCGCGGGGAGCTGGCGGCGGCCACCGCGCGCAGGAGCGGGATCGAGTTGGAGCGGTACGAATTCCTCCGGGTCGAGCGGGACGACGACGTGCTGGTGGACCCGGCCTGCGCCGCCAGGAGGACGGCCGGTCCGTAGCGCCGGGATCGCCCGTTCCCGGAGAGGGCCGCGTCCCGCCGGCCGCCACCCGGTGAACCGAGGTCCGCCGCGCCTCGGTTCACCGGCTCGTTCGACGGTGCCGTCGACCGCGACCCGGCCCACGGGCTCGACGACGGCCTGGCCGGCAGGCAGCTCGGCGACCAGCGCGGGGTGACCTGCACCCGCGTCCCGGGCGTCCGGCACCGGCCGTGGTACTCGCAGGTCACCCACGTCGACCGGCCCGGCTGATCGCCCGGTGCCCCTCACGCCCGGCGGAAGTCGAAGCTCAGCACGCCCGCCTCGCACCAGACCACCAGCCGGTGGTCGTCGGTCCAGACCAGGTCCCTGACGCGCGCACCGGGCCACGTGACGGCGATCTCGCGCGGCGTCGCCCCCGGTGCGCACGACCACACGTGCAGGGCGTCGTCGTCCGCCGCCAGCGCCAGCCACACCTCCGGACCGGACCCGCGGGTCACCGCCGCCGCGAACCCGCCCGGCACCGCCCAGGACGACGTCAACGGCTCGAACCCCTTGTCCGTCAACGAGTGCAGCCGGACCACCGGCCCGCCGCCGTGGTGGTCGAAGACCGCGGCCACGACGTCGGCGCCCCCGTGACCGAGGACCACCCACTGCTCCCGCGCCCCGGTCGGCAACACCCCCAGCGGTTCCGCCCGCCAGGGCGACACCAGGTGCGCCTGCCCGCCGGCGACGACCAGCAGCAGGAGGCGACCGGCCACGCGGCAGAACTCCAGCCGGGTGATCCGGTGGCCGAAGCGGTGCTCCGGCAGGGGCCGCCAACGCCCCTCGGACCGCTCCCGGTACCGCACGGTGCCGTCCACCTGCCCGACCGCGACCACGGGCTCCCCCGCCGCACCCACGGCCGCCACCGTGCCGAAGTACGGCAGCTCCCCCGGCAACGCGGTCGTGCCGGCGGAGGTCCAGCGGCCGTCGGCGAGGGTCCACGTGGCGATCCGCCCGGAGCCGTGCAGGACGGCCACCAGCACGGTGCCGCCGGGGCCCCGGGCGGCCACCGCGTCGTGCGCCATGTCGTCGCCGCGCGGGCCGGGCGGGGTGTCCAGCCGCACCAGGCCGTCGGCCGCCCACCACACCTCGAAGCCGGTGCCCGCGACCCGCGTGGTCAGCGCGCCCCGGCCGGGGGCGGGCACCAGGGCGACGCGGCCGCGCATCCGGCCGAACGGCGGGGGCGGTCGGTCCGGCAGCGGTGGCGCGTACCGCAGGTCCCACCGCTTGACCAGCGCGTCCGAGCCGAAGGTGAAGGCCGTCGACACGCTGCCCACCGCCACCGCCGCCACGCCGCCGTGGTGCGCCGCGACCGCCATGAGCGGCACCACCTCGCCGGTCACCTCGTACGCGGCGAGCCCGCCCGACGGGTCGCCGAAGACCACGACGCCCGCGCCGTCGAGGGTGGCCGCCGCGGACGTCGCGGCGCGGGTGGCCTCCAGCACCACCGGCCCGGAGGGGGTCACCGCCGAGACGACCCGCTGCTCGGTCGAGGCGCTGACCACCAGCAGGCGACCGTCCCCGGCCACCAGGAACCGCGCCAGCAGCGGGCTGTACCGGTGGACGCGCAGCGGCGCGCCGACCCGGGTCAGGCACCGTTCGACGACGCGGAACAGCCGGACCCCGTCGTCCCCGATGGACACCGCCCACACCGACCCCTCGTGGGCGGTCACGGCACCGCTCGCGAGCCCCCGGCCGTCGAGGTGGTCCAGCACCACGGGTGCCTCGCCGCCGACGTCGAGCAGCCAGAGCGCGTGGTCGTTGACCACCAGGGCGAGCAGGCCGTCCGGCGTGTCGGCGAGCACGACGTCCCACGTCACGCCCGTCCCGCCCAGGTGCACGGTGCCGCGGGCGCGCAGGCCGTCGGTGAACGACCAGGCGCGCACGGTGCCGCGGTGGTCGACGGTCAGGCCCACCTCCCGGCCGTCGGGGTGCACGTGCGCGGCCGCCGCCTCGAAGCCCAGGCCGGTCTCGGGCGAGCGCAGCCCGTCCACCGCGGCCAGCGCGTCGGGCTGCGCCCGGTACAGCGCCAGCCTGCCGTCGTGCGCCGCGAACGCCGCCGCCCGGCCGTGGTGGTCGACCCACAGCACGAGCCGCGTGCCGCCCGGCATGCGCCCGACCACCTGCTGGCCCTGCTCGACGTCCCACGCGAGCACGTCGGCCCGCCAGGACGGGTCGGTGCACCGGTCGGCCGGCTCGCCGAACCCGGACTGCCGGGCGACCAGGCAGAAGTAGGCCGCCCGCCGGTCGGGCGCGGTCATCCCGTGCGCGGCGCGCCGGTAGACGTGGGCGACCACCCGGGCCGGCTCGGAGGCCGCGTGCGCCAGGTGGGGCACCAGGCCCGCGGGGTCGAGGGCCAGCACCAGGTCCAGGTCCGCCAACACCTCGTCCAGCTCGCCCGCCTCCACGGCGTGCCCGGGCAGGTGCCGGCGGACGTACTCGTCGCCCGGTCCGACGGCCCGCAGCACCCGGTGGACCACGCGCTCGGGCTCGGGTCCGGTGTGCTCGGCGCGCAGCGTGTCGTCCAGCGCCTGGTGGAACAACCGGTACCGGCGGTCCGCCTGCTCGACCAGGTAGCTCGCCGCGGAACCCAGCACCTCGCGCAGGTCGCCCGCCGTGTAGGCGCCCGCGGTCAGGGCGTTGGCCAGGGCGAGCCACAGCGGGCCCTCCGGCAGGCCCGTGCCCGCGACGAAGGCCAGCGGCAGCAGCAGGTCGCGCACGCGCCGCGGGTGCTCGAACCGGGCCCGCAGGTAGTCGTCGAGGGCCGCGCCCACGGTCGAGGGCAGGCGGTCGGTGCCGGACAGGCACGCCAGCTGGGCGATCAGGAAGTTGCCGCCCGCGTGCCGGGCGATCTCCTCGGCCAGCGCCGGGTCGCCGACCCGGTCCCGGGCGTAGCGCACCAGGTCGTGGTGGTCGAGGTAGCGGGGCGCGTCGAGGTCGAGCACGACCGGGTCGCCGAGCCGGCGCAGCAGCGGGCCCGGGGCCGCGCCGCGGGCGCCGAGGCGGGTGCCGACGACCGCCCGGTTGCCGGGCAGGGCCGCGAGCCTGGCCAGCAGGGTCGCGATCTCCTCGGCGGCACCGGCCGCCGCCTCGTCCAGCGCGTCGAGCAGCACCGCCACCGGGCCGGTCAGGGCCTGGAGCAGGTGGGCCGGGTCGCCCGCGTCGACGTCGGTCGCCGCGGCGATCGCGCGCACCACGTCGGCCGCAGTGCGGCCGCGCGCGTGCACCGCGACGGTGAGGCCGCCGACCGGCGGCGGTGCGGCGGTCAGCTCCCCGGGCGGGACGAGGTGCCGGGTGGCGCGGCAGGCCAGGACGGCGGTGCGGGCGAGCACGGCGCTCTTGCCGCTGCCCGGAGCGCCGGTCACGACGCGCACCCGGCCGTCGGGTTCGGCGGCCAGGTGCCCGGCCAGCTCCTCCAGCACCCGGCGACGTCCGACGAAGCGGGAGGTGCCGGTCGGCTCGTGCGGCTCGACCCCGCGGGCGCGGGGCAGCCAGTGGGTGGCGAACGCGTCGTCGAGGTCGAGCCGCCAGCCGGTGAACGCGGCCGCCGCGGGCCACCACCGGACGACCTCGTCGACCGGCAGCAGGTAGCCGCCGCGGGCGGGCCGGTGCGCCGCCACCACGAGGCCCACCACCGCGCCGACCTCGTCGTCCCACACCGGCGCGCCGGAGAAGCCGCGGTCCAGCACGTGGCCGAACCCGCGCGCGTCGTCCATCTGCACCCAGCCGGGCCCGACCCGGCCGCCCAGCCTGCCCCGGGCCTCCGCGTGGTGGCCGCCCGCGAACCCCTGCACGAGGTAGCCGTGGTCGGCCAGGGCGCGCGGGGCGCGCAGCGGGGCCGCGGTCGCGTCGGCCGGCGCGTCCAGGCGCAGCACGGCCAGGTCGCCCCGGCCGTCCCCGGTGACCGGCGCGCGGAACTCCACCGCGGCGGCGGACTCGTGGCCGGCGTGCACCAGCACCACCCGCACCCGGTCGACCGGCACGACGTGGTCGCAGGTCAGCACCAGGTCGGGGGCCAGCAGCACGCCGGCGCCGACCGGTGCCCCGTCGACGTCGACCCGCGCCAGCCACGGCGGCCGCTCCCGGAGAACCGCGTTCACCCGGCGTTGGTACCAGGTCCGACCGGTCTCAGGGCACCGCCGGGCCGGGTGGTGGGGGCACCGGGTCGCGGGTCACTTGAACCGCTCCCACGCCGACTGCCTGCTCATGCCCAGCGCCTCGCCGATCCGGGCCCAGGTGACGCCCCGCTGCCGCAGGTCGAGCACGCGGGCCCGCAGGCCGCCCTCGACCTGGGCGGCGGTGGCGGCGATGCGCGGCAGGTGGGCCAGCAGTTCGTCGTCGGTCAGGTCGGCCCACTCGGGCACGCTCGCGGAGGAGGTGCCGTCGTCGTCCTCCAGGATCGCGACGCACGCGGCCACGCAGCCGTCGCAGATGTAGGTGCCGGGGCCGCTGATCAGCTTCCGCACCTCGGCGGCGGCCTTGCCGCAGAACGAGCAGCGCATCGGTCTCCCGGACGTGGTTCGGCGCCGGGCGTCGCCGGGCGGCGCCCGGCAACCTAGCAAACGGCGGGGGTGCGGTGGCGGACCGCGTCCGCCACCGCGCGCCCGCACCTCCGCGTCAGGCGGGCGGGGTCGCCTGCCTGATCAGTTCGGGCAGGTCGGCGAGGAACTCCGCCGCCGGGAGGGGTCTGCCCTCCTTGCCGATCGGTGACGGCGCCAGCGGCACGAGCAGGTCGGTGGTCGGTGCGTGCAGCCACAGCGCCATCACGTAGAGAGCGGGGATGCGCAGCAGGCGGAGTTCGAAACCGGCCGCTTCGAGCTGGGGCAGCCTCCGGACGGCCTTCACGGCCCGGTCGGTTTCCGCGACGAACGGCCCCTCGGTGAAGCGGGACACCTCGTGCGTCCCGTCGGGGGCCTGCGTGGTCTCGGCGCTGGCGATCAGCTGCCCGCCTTCCTCGACGAGGTAGCGCCAGCCCGCCGGCCGCGCCCCGTCGAGGCCGGCGCCGGAGGTGATGTCGTCGATCCCCATCGTGAAGACCTGGTGGGGGGTGGACACGTCGAGCCGGTCCTTCCGCGCGCCGCGCAGTGCCTTGGTGGAGAACTTGGCCCCGTCGGCGAACGCTTGCAGTTTCGCCCTGACCCGGTCGGGCACGCCGGCCGGTGGGTCGGGCAGGTGCAGTGGCATGCGAACTCCCTCACCCCTGTGACCTGGTCCGGTAGCTGACGTTCCAGAGTCCGTTGTCGGGATAGCTGTTCCGGAAGCTTTCGTAGGTCATGTCGGAGTCACCGGACCACGGATCGCTCACGCTGACCCACTCGACCCCGTCGCGCAGGGAACGCCCGCGCAGCGCCACGATGTGGCCGCCCGTGATGTTGCCGTTGCGGTCCCGCCAGGCGATGTTCACCACGACCGGCGCGGACTTCGCCAGTTCGGCGCCCAGTTGCACGCTGGTCAGGGCGTTGTTCAGGCGTTCGCCGAAGTGCCCCACCCGCTGCAGCGGCGCGTCCGGCCACCGGCCCCAGTTGCACGGTGACACCTGACCCGCGGCGACGGTGCAGTCGTTGCGGGCGAACTCCGCGTTGGCCAGCGACCCCTGCGTCCAGGCCGCGGCCGGGTTGTAGAACTTGGCGACGCTGACCGTGGCCGCGTTCCAGCACCACCAGGTCTGCTCCTGGTGCTGCATGGCGAAGTCGATGCCCTGGTCGGCCATGTCGAGGAAGAACGTCTCGTGCCCGCCGCCGTTGGCGTTGAACTGGCAGTTGACGATTCCGCCCCCGGCGGCGGTGGTGGCGGTCACCCCGCTGCCGACCAGGCGCAGGAACACGTTCGGGAAGGCGGCCGACTCGAAGGAGAACGAACCGTTGCCCTGGGCGCGGGCCCAGTACTTCTCGCACGGGCCGGGCGCGTCGGCGGCGTACTGGCAGTTGACCGTCCCGCCCCCGGGACCGGTGGTGGTCACCCCCGTCCCGTCCATGCGCAACCAGACCTTCGGGAAGGCGACCGACTCGAAGGAACACGACCCGTCGGCCTGTGGCCGGACCCGGTACTTCTCCTTGTCGCCCGCTCCGTACTGGCAGTTGACCGTCCCGCCCCCGGAGCCGGTGGCGGCGGTCACCCCGGTTCCGTCCATGCGCAGGTAGACGTTCGCGAAGTACGTCGACCGGATCGTGATCGGCGTGCCTCCGAGCACGGCAAGATCAGCCGAGGACAATGACATGCGGCCTCTCCCCTTTCACCCGACGGGTCTCGTGCGCGGCCGGATTCCTGCCCTCACGAGTGGCCTTTGGCGCCCAATACCGGGTCGGCTGGAAATATCGGGGGTCACCCGGCACCCTTAACGCCGGGGCCAGCGTCACAGGTGCGGCCGGCACCCCGCCAGAGGCCAAAGACCTCATCGGCCCGCCAATTCCACGCGGTCCGCGAACAATTCCGGGATCGATCGGTGAATGCGCGTCGGCGCACCTCCTTACGGAGGTGTGGAACTCCGCATTCCGGCCGCGACCATGCGGGGGACCGCCGGGTGTCGACGGGAAACCGCCCGCCTCGAAGAAATTCGGTGCCGTCGCACCGCGGCCCGCCACGGGTCGCCGCCCCCGCGCGAGCGGGGTGGTGGGCTGCCGGGTGGGCCGGGGTCGGTCAGCTGCTCGCCGCACCCGCGCGAGCGGGCGTGATCCGGGCGATCTCGGTGCGCAGCCCGCCGAACGCTCACCGCACCCGCGCGAGCGGGCGTGGTCCCGCCGCGGAACCGCGCGCCGCCCGGTCGATCACCGAATGCCATCGAAGTGGTCGCGGCACCTCCCGATCCGCGCGTCCGCGGGAGAGGATGCGCTCTTCCCGCCGGCCGCGCGAGAGACGCAGGTGATCGCCGTGGACACCGCACTGACGACAATCGGCCTCCCCGTGGCACTGGCCACCGTGATGTTCGGGCTGGGCCTCTCGCTGGCACCGGCCGACTTCGCCCGCGTCGCCCGCGAACCGCGCGCGGTCGCGGTCGCACTGGCCACGCAGCTGCTGGTGCTGCCGATGGCCTGCTTCGCGCTCGTGGTGGTGCTGAGCCTGGAACCGGTGCCCGCGGTCGGGATGATGCTGCTCGCGGCCTCGCCCGGCGGCACCACGGCCAACCTGTTCAGCCACCTGTTCCGCGGCGACGTGGCGCTCAACATCACGCTGACCGCGGTGAACTCGGTGCTGGCCGTGGCCACGCTGCCGCTGGTGGTGAACTTCGCGCTGGCCCACTTCGAGCCGGCGGGCGCGGGGGGCGTGGGGCTGGAGTTCGGCAAGGTCGCCCAGGTGTTCGCGATCGTGCTGGTGCCGGTGGCGCTGGGGATGCTGGTCCGCCGCCGCGCGCCGGGGTTCGCCGAGCGGGCGGACCGGCCGGTGCGGGTCGTCTCCGCGGTGGTGCTGGTGGCCGTGATCGCGGGGACCATCGCCGCCGAGCGGGACGACGTCGGGGCCTACCTGGCCGACGTCGGCCTGGTGGCGGCGCTGTTCTGCGCGGGCAGCCTGGCGGCGGGCTACGCGGTGCCGCGCCTGGCGCGGGTCGGGCGGCGCCAGGCGGTCGCGTCCGCGTTCGAGGTGGGCGTGCACAACAGCACGCTGGCGATCACGGTGGCGGTGAGCGTGCTGGGCAGCGAGGAGCTGGCGGTGCCGGCGGCGGTCTACGGGGTGGTGATGTTCCCGCTCGCCGCGGCCGCCGGATACCTCTTGGCCCGGACGGACGACACCCGGAACGCCGTCACGAACCCCTGAAAAGGCGGACCGGCCGGGCTTTCACACTACTCCCCCGATCTCCCCGCTAGGCCGCGAGGGTGAGATGCGTCGGAATCCCGAAGCGGAAAGGCGAAAACTGACAGTGGTGTAGATCTCAAGTGTCACCCTTTCGTGCTCACTCGACCGTGTCACGAAGGGAACGAAGTTCACCATGCGTCTCCTCCGCCGTAGTCGCAGACGACCTTCCCCCCGTTCCAGACGCTGGACCGCCGCCTCCGCCGCGGCCGTCGTGCTCGCGGCCACCGCGGTGGCCCTGCCGCCGACCGCGGGCGCCGCCGTGCCGACCGGGTTCACCGACACCCTCGCCATCGGCGGCCTCAGCTCGCCCACCGCGGTCTCCTTCGCCGCCGACGGCCGGGTGTTCATCGGCGAGAAGAGCGGCCTGATCAAGGTCTACGACTCGCTCGCCGACACCACCCCCACCACGTTCGCCGACCTGCGGCCCCAGACGCAGGACTTCTGGGACCGCGGCCTGCTCGGCCTGGCCCTGGACCCGCAGTTCCCCACCCGCCCCTACGTCTACGCCCTCTACACCTACGACGCGGTGCCCGGCGGCACCCACCCGCGCTGGGGCGACCAGTGCCCGACCCCGCCCGGCGCCACCGACCAGGGCTGCGTGGTCACCGCCCGGGTCTCCAAGCTGACCATGGGTGCCGGCGGCACCATGACCGCCGAGCAGCCCCTGATCACCGACTGGTGCCAGCAGTACCCCAGCCACTCCATCGGCACGGTCGCCTTCGGCCCCGACGGCGCCCTCTACGTCGGCGGCGGTGACGGCGCGAGCTTCAACTTCACCGACTACGGCCAGGTGGGCAACCCGTGCGCCGACCCGCCGTCGCCCGCGGGCACCAACCTCACCGCGCCGACCGCGCGCGGCGGCGCGCTGCGCTCCCAGTCGGTGCGCCGCCCGTCGGGCGAGCCGGTGACCCTCGACGGCACGATCATCCGCATCGACCCCGACACCGGCGCGGGCCTGCCCGGCAACCCGTTCGCGAGCAGCACCGACGCCAACGCCCGGCGCGTGATCGCCTACGGCATGCGCAACCAGTTCCGGTTCGGCTTCCGCCCGGGCACCGAGGAGCTGTGGGCGGGCGACGTCGGCTGGAACACCTGGGAGGAGATCAACCGCGTCGCCGACGTCAACGACGCGACCGCGGAGAACTTCGGCTGGCCCTGTTACGAGGGCGGCGGCCGCCAGGGCGGCTACGACGGCGCCAACCTCGACCTGTGCGAATCGCTCTACACCGGCGCCGGGCAGACCGCGCCGCACTACACCTACAACCACTCGGCCAAGGTCGTGGCGAGCGACCCGTGCCCGACCGGCGGGTCGTCGATCTCGGGCATCGCGTTCGAGTCGACCAGCAACTACCCGGCCGCCTACGACGGCGCGCTGTTCTTCGCCGACAGCTCCCGCGGCTGCATCTGGGCCATGCAGACCACCAACGGCCTGCCCGACCCCGCCAAGCTGGTGCCGTTCGTGACCGGCGTGAACGTCCCGGTGCAGGTCACCACCGGCCCCGGCGGCGACCTGTTCTACATCGCCCTGGGCGCGGGCCAGCTCCGGCGCGTCAGCTACACCGGCGCCAACCAGGCGCCGACCGCGGTGGCCACCGCCACCCCGCAGTCCGGCGCGGCACCGCTGACCGTGCAGTTCAGCGGCACCGGCTCCACCGACCCCGACCCCGGTGACGTGCTCGGCTACGCCTGGGACCTCGACGGCGACGGCCAGTACGACGACTCCACCTCCGCCACCCCGACCCACACCTACACCACGCAGGCCACGGTGACGGTCGGGCTGCGGGTGACCGACCAGGCGGGCGCCTCGGGCACCGCCACCGTCACGGTCACGGTCGGCGCGCCGGTGGCGCAGGACCCGGTGCCGGTGATCGACACCCCGACCGCGCCGCTGAACTGGACGGTGGGCCAGACCGTGCCGTTCACCGGCCACGCCACCGACCCGCAGGACGGGGCGCTGCCCGCGTCCGCGCTGAGCTGGCGGCTGAGCATCCAGCACTGCGCGGCCAACGGCACGTGCCACGAGCACGTGGTGCAGAACTGGTCCGGGATCGCGTCGGGCTCGTTCGTGGCGCCCGACCACGAGTACCCGTCGTACCTGGAGCTGAGCCTGACCGCGACGGACTCCTCCGGGCGGTCGGTGACCACCACCCGCAGGCTCGACCCGCGGACGGTGCAGCTGACCTTCGCGACCAACCCGAGCGGGCTGCAGCTCAGCGTGGGCGGCACGGCGCAGGCCACGCCGTTCACCCGGACCGTGATCGTCGGGTCGAACAACTCGATCAGCGCGCCGAGCCCCCAGCCCGGACCGCTGTTCTTCCGGTACCGGTTCGCCAACTGGTCCGACGGCGGCGCGCAGACGCACAACGTGGTCGCACCCGCGACCGCGACCACCTACCAGGCGAACTTCTCGCTCTGCGCGTGCTGAGGCGGCCCGACCGGTCGCGGGTCGCGCGGCCCGCGACCGGTCAGCCGCACGCGTCGCACCGGTGCGGCCCCACGGCCCGGTCACGCCCGTCCCACCCCGCGGCCGTCGCGGCCCGCCACAGGACCAGCCACTCGGTCCCGGTGTCGGGGTAGGCGCGACCGCAGTGGTCGCAGATCAGGGTCAGGGACGACGCGCCGGGGGCAGCGGGGATCGCGGTCACTGTCTGCTTTCTCGCGGGGGACGATCGGGGCGGGCGCCGACCGCGTCCGCACGGCCGGCGCCCGGTCGTGCACCGGGAATTCTTTCGCGCCGCCCACCGGTGGTCGCCCCGATCCGCCCCGGCGAACCTTGCGATTGCCTTGCGATCAACCGCACGCCGGGCAGGACGCGGCACCGCCCCCGCCGGGG
Source organism: Saccharothrix syringae (assembly GCF_009498035.1). NCBI lineage: Bacteria > Bacillati > Actinomycetota > Actinomycetes > Pseudonocardiales > Pseudonocardiaceae > Saccharothrix > Saccharothrix syringae. The sequence continues at coordinate 5,250,313 of NZ_CP034550.1, read as the reverse complement.
AGCCCGGCGGGGGCGGTGCGGGTCCGGGCTCAGCCGACGGACACGGGGAACCGCTCCCACACGCGGTGGGCGGCCAGCAGCTCCGAGACCCGCGCGAAGACGTCGGCCGGGTTCTCGCCGACCACCACGCCCGGCTCACCGGGCGTGCAGCCCGCCTCCACCAGCGCGGTGCGGGCGCTGCCCCACGCGCCGATCACCTTGGCGTGCCGGTACGCCTCCTGCACCATCAGCACCACGCGCGGGTCGACGGTGGCGGCGGGCGCGCCCGCCTTGGCGTCGCGGCTGGGCAGCGCGTCGGGCGCCGGTGGCGGGGCGGCGGCCAGCAGGATCGCGTCGAACTCCACCGAGCGCGCGGTGAGGAACGTCCGCTGCGCCACCAGGCCCTCCTCCAGCGCACCGCCGCGGGCGGCGATGACCAGCGGCACCATGTTCGCGGCGGTGATGGTCTGCCGCAGGGTGTGCAGGCCGTCGAGGCTGTCCGGGTCGTCGGCGTCGACCACGATGCCGATCATCCGGCCGTCCGGCGGCCAGACCCGCCCGACCTGGGACAGCGCCGGGCTCGTGGTCACCTCCTCCACCGGCACCGTCGGCTCGGGCGCGGGCAGGCCCAGGCCCTCGGCGACCCGGGCGCACAGCTCGGCGTCGACGTTGGCCAGCACCCGCAGCTGCCGCTCCTTGATGGCCTGCTCGTAGCACTTGCCCAGCTCGAAGGTGAACGCCCGCACGACGTGCTCGCGCTCCAGCGGGCTCAGGCTCCGGTAGAACATCCGCGGCTGGCTGAAGTGGTCGGCGAACGACGCCGGCGACTTGCGCTGCTTCACCGCCGCCGCGACCGGCGCGGCGACCTCCACGTACGCGCTCATGTCGGCGCCCGCGGTGAACGGGCAGCCGCCGTCGAGGGAGTTCGGCTTGTACGGCGCCACGCCGCTGTGCACGGCGTGCTGGTGGAAGCCGTCGCGCAGCATGTCGTTGACCGGCGCGTGCGGCCGGTTGACCGGGATCTGGTTGAAGTTCGGCCCGCCCAGCCGGCTGAGCTGCGTGTCGATGTAGGAGAACAGCCGCGCGTGCAGCAGCGGGTCGTCGGTGACGTCGATGCCCGGCACCAGGTGCCCGACGTGGAAGGCCACCTGCTCGGTCTCGGCGAAGTAGTTGGTGGTGTTGCGGTTGAGCGTGAGCATGCCGATGGGCTGCACCGGCGCCAGCTCCTCGGGCACGATCTTGGTCGGGTCGAGCAGGTCGATGCCCTCGAAGGTCTGCTCCGGGGTGTCCGGGAACACCTGGATGCCCAGCTCCCACTGCGGGAACGCGCCGGACTCGATGGCGTCGAACAGGTCGCGCCGGTGGAAGTCCGGGTCGACGCCCGCGATCAGCTGCGCCTCCTCCCACAGCAGGGAGTGCACGCCCAGCTTCGGCTTCCAGTGGAACTTGGCCAGCGAGGTCTTGCCCTCGGCGTTGACCAGCCGGAAGGTGTGGACGCCGAAGCCCTCCATGGTCCGGTACGAGCGCGGCACGCCCCGGTCGGACATGTGCCACAGGACGTGGTGGGTGGCCTCGGTGTGCTGGGAGACGAAGTCCCAGAACGTGTCGTGCGCGCTCTGCGCCTGGGGGATCTCGCGGTCCGGGTGCGGCTTGGCCGCGTGGATGATGTCGGGGAACTTGATGCCGTCCTGGATGAAGAACACCGGGATGTTGTTGCCCACCAGGTCGAAGTTGCCCTCGGAGGTGTAGAACTTCGTGGCGAAGCCGCGGGTGTCGCGCACGGTGTCGGCCGAACCGCGCGACCCGACCACGGTGGAGAAGCGGACGAACACCGGCGTGGTCTCGCCCTGCTTCAGGAAGGCGGCCCGGCACACCTGCTCGGCGTTGCCGTAGCCGACGAACACGCCGTGCACGCCGGCACCGCGGGCGTGCACCACCCGTTCGGGGATGCGCTCGTGGTCGAAGTGGGTGATCTTCTCGCGCAGGTGGTGGTCCTGCAGCAGCGTGGGTCCGCGCTCACCGGCCTTGAGCGAGTGGTCGGTGTCGTGCAGGCGCAGGCCCGCGGACGTGGTCAGGAACTCGCCCCGCTGCTCGCGCACCTCGTGCCCGGCACCGGTCTCCGCGCCGGTCGCGGACCGGGTCTGCGGGGACGCCTGGTCGGGCTTGCGCGGCAGGGGACCCCGGGGCTCGGTCGGCGGGTCCAACCGCGGCGGCTCGCTGCCCGGCACCCCCGGAACCGGTGGGGTGACCAGGTCCGCGACCTTCTCCACCGCCTTGTCCAGGGCTTCCTTGACGACCTTGGCGGGTTTGATGGGGTCCACTTGCTCCTCCTCGTCGGCAGTCTTCCGCCGACTACCCCGAATCAACGGCGCATAACACCCGTTAACGGGACGCGTGGCCGGGAATGCCGGGCCACGCCCGTCCTCCATTGGTCGGAATTCACGTTTGACCGGCGAATTCCCATTCCCGGGGGCGCTGATCGCGGTGCGTAATCGGCTCGGTACGGTCAACGGCCGGGGCGGGAGGTCGACCGGAGGGGGCGGTTCGTGGTCGCGGTCAGGAACTTGGGGACGGTAGATGACGTGGTGGTGGGGGTCGCCGCCACGGACCGGCCGTGGGAGCTGGGTGTCGAGGCCCTGGTGGTGTCGGTGGGGCACACCCTTGGCGGGCTGGGCTCGGCGCTCGCCGCGCAGTTCCCCGACTTCCTGCGCGCGGTCGACGAGGTCGAACTGCCGAGCATCAGGTCGTCGCGCCCGCGCGTGCTCCGGTTCCACGGCGCGGAACCGCTGCGGTTGGCGGTGCTGGCCTCCCCTGAGGCCGACGACGGGGAGGAAGTGGACCTCGGCGCGGTGCGGACCGCCACCCAGGAGGCGGTGCTGGCCGCGAACCGCGCGGGCGCCCGGAGCCTGGCGGTGCCGCTGCTGGCGACGGGCGTGCTGGGGCTCTCGCACGCCGAAGTGGCGGCGGTCGCGTTACCTGCGATCATCAACGCGCTGCGCGACCGGGTCATCACGCGGACGCGTCGGGTGCTGCTGATCGGCCTCGACCCGGAAGTGGTGCCCCTCGTCGAGGACCTGTGGAACGGCATTCGCGGCCCGGAGATCGAGTCGCGGCCCGCGTGGGTGGCGGAGGACGAACCCGCGGACGCGGTCCCCGACGAACTCGCCGGCGGCGTCACGAGCGACCTGGTCGACCCGGTGCGGCCCATCCCGCTGGAACGCGACCGGCTGGGCGTGACCCCGTACGTGTCGATGCTGGCGGCGGTGGTCGCCGAGCGCGCCACCCCCACCCCGCTGTCCATCGGCGTGTTCGGCGAGTGGGGCTCGGGCAAGAGCTTCTTCATGGGGATGCTGCGCGGGCGGATCGAGGAGCTGGCGGGCACCGGCGACGCGAGGTACTGCCGCCGCATCGTGCAGATCGGCTTCAACGCCTGGCACTACGCGGACACCAACCTGTGGGCGAGCCTGGCCGACGTGATCTTCCGCGGCCTGGCCGACCCGGAGCCCGGGGCGGAGGCGCAGCGCGGCGAGCTCCAGCGGCTGCTGGCCGAGAAGGTGGGCGGGCGGGCCGAGCTGGAGGAGGCGGGCACCCGGGCCGAGGCGGAGGTCGCCCGGCTCAGGGCCAGGGTCGACGAGGCCGACGGGGCGCACGTCACCGGCGCCCGCGACCTGCTGGCCGCGCTGCGCGGCTCGGAGCAGGTGCGGGCCCGGCTGGACCGGGTGTGGAGGCGGATCGGCGTCGCCGACGACGTCGAGCGGGCCAGGCTGCTGTCCGACCAGCTCCAGGACGCCCACGCCGACGCGGTGGCCGTGCGGCGGGTGCCCGGCGACCGCAACGGCCGGATCGCCCTGGCGGCGGCCGGCGCCGTGCTGGGGCTCAGCGCCCTCGCCGGACTGGCCGTGCCGCTGGTCGCGCTGGTCGGCGGCGCGGCGGGCGCGGCGCTGGCGGCGCTCGGCGGCGGCCTGCTCGCCCGCGCCCGCACCGGCCTGGGCGAGCTGCGGGCGCTGAGCGAGGACCTGCGCGGCGGCCTGGACCGCATCCACGACGAGCGGGTGCGCGCCGAGGCCGCCGAGCTGATGGACCGGCTGCGCGAGGCCGAGGCGGACCACCTGGTCGCGCAGGCGCAGCTGGACGAGGTCGTCGCGCACGTCGGCGAGCTGGGCAGGCGGCTGGCCGAGCTGAACCCGGCGCGGCGGGCGTCGGAGTTCCTGCGCGACCGCGGCGACGCCTACACCGGTGGCCTGGGCGTGGTCTCCGCGCTGCGCAAGGACTTCGAGCAGTTGGTGGCGCTGCTGGCGGACTGGCGGGCCAACCCGGACGCCGACTCGGCGCGGCGGCCCATCGACCGGGTGGTGCTGCACGTCGACGACCTCGACCGCTGCGAGCCGCGCCAGGTCGTGCAGGTGCTGGAGGCCGTGCACCTGCTGCTGGCGATGGACCTGTTCGTGGTGGTCGTCGGGGTCGACCCGCGGTGGCTGGTGCGCGCGCTGCGCAGCCACTACGCGGACCTGCTGGACGGCGCGGGGTCCGAGTTGCCGACGCCGCCGGAGGACTACCTGGAGAAGATCGTCAACATCCCGTTCACCCTGCCCGGCATGGTGCGCGGCACCCTGGGCCACGTGCTGCGGTCCATGGTCGACGGCGACTCCCCCACCCCGGCCGCCACCCCCGTGCCCGCCGCGGAACCCGCCCCGCCGTCGGACCTGCTGACCATCGAGCGGGACGCGGTGCTCGCGCACCCGCAGCGCCCCGCGCGCCCCCTGACCGAGGGCGAGCTGCGGTTCCTCGACGCCCTGGACCCCCTGGTGCGGACCCCGCGCGCGGCCAAGCGCCTGTTCAACGTCTACCGCATGATCCGCGCCAGCCGCGACCTGGGCGAGGCGGCCGCGTTCCTCGGCGACGACGACCGGCCGGGCGAGTTCCAGGCGGTGGTCGTGCTGCTCGGCATCGTCGCCGCCACCCCCGCCCTGGCCGCCGCCGCCCTCACCGCACCGCCGGGCACCGGCGTGCGCGGCGGTCTGCTGCACCGGGACCGGGCCGACGCGTGGTCGTCGTTCGCGGCGGACCTGGCACCGCGCGACGGGCGCTCACCGGTGGTCGGCGCCCTGACCGACGGGCAGGCCGAGGCGTGGTTCCACCTGCACCGGGGGTTGCAGGAGGTGACCGCCCTGGTGACGCTGCCGGACCTGGCGGCGTTCCAGGACTGGGCACCGCACGTGCGGCGGTTCTCCTACTCCAGCCGGTGAGGCGGATGGCGGTTACCGGGTCCCCACGCGGTCGCCGCCGACCAGGTCGCCCCGCTGCTGCCCGGCGGGGACTCCTGCACGGTGGTGGTGACCAGCCGGCGGGCCGGCCCACCGGCTGGGCGCGGACCGGGTGACGGCCGAGGCGGCGGCCGCGGCGGAGCTGGTCGCGCTGTGCGGCGGGTTCCCGCTCGCCCCGGGCGTCATCGCGAGCCGGGCCCAGGTCCGGCCCCACCCGCGCCTGGCGGAGATCGCCGCGGAACTCCGCGAGCGCCCTCGACGACCCGGACCCCCCACCTCAGCCTGTCCGCGGTCCCTCAACGAGCCGGGGTGGCACACCGCGACCACCACACCGGTCGCCACCACCAGTCCGTCGAGCACTACGAGCGGGCGCCGGCCATCTACCGGGACATCGGCCACGCCTGGGCGGCGGCCAACACGCTCCACGGGCTCGGCCGGCACGACGACGCCCGCGCGGCCTGGCGGAAGGCGCTGGAGCTGTACGAGGCACAGCTGCGCGACGAGGAAGCGTCGTCGCTGCGGGAACTGCTGGGCGCCCTCGACGGCGCGGCCTCCGGGCGGTCGGACCGGTGAACCGTCGACGCCCGCGGGTCCTCCCCGCCCGCGGTGGACGGGTCCACCGCCGGCCTCCGGCAGTCCTAATGCGCCGCCAGGGCCCGCCGCCCGTGGTCCAGGTGGTGACGGGTGCGCGGGTGGTCGTCCAGCACGCGGGCGATCGCCTCCAGCGCGACCTCCACCGACGCCGGTGACACGCCCCGCGCGGCCAGCACCTCGGCGGTCCAGGTGACGAACTCGCCGAACAGCTCCGGGTCGTCCACGTAGACCGACGCGGCGAGGTGGTCGACGATGTCGCCCAGGTCGTCCAGCGTCGCGTCGAGCCGGCGCGCGTCGTAGTCGCGCAGCGGCGGGAACCACTCGTGCAGCGCCGCCAGGCCCGCGTCGACCAGCTCGGCGCGGCGGGCGCGCAGCGCGGCGTACTCCGGGTCGGCGGGCCGGGGCGGTGCCGGCAGCGCCGTGCGCGGCCACTCCGGTCGGTCGAGCAGGTCCGCGGCGGCGCGGGCGGTCGGGGCCCACGTGCCCGCGCCGAGCACCCGCGCCCACCTGCCGTCCGGGCCGAAGCCGAGGCCGCCGACCAGGACCGGCGTGCCGGTGGCCCGGCAGGCGGCGACCACCTGGTCGGCGCGCGGCAGGCCGCGGGGCAGGGTGCAGCTCAGCGCGACCGCGTCCGGGCCGTGCTCCTCCAGGTAGGGCACCAGGTGCGCGGCGGGCACGCTGGCGCCTAGGAAGGTGACCCGCCAGCCCCGGCCCCGCAGCACCTCGGCGACGATGCGCGCCGGCAGGGCGTGCCACTCGCCGTCCAGGCAGGCGACCACCACGTGGCCCCTGGTCGGCGCGGCGGCGGCGCGGTCGCCCACCGCGGCGATCACCCGCTCGGAGATCGCGGTCGCGGCGTGCTCCTGCGCCACGCTCCACCGGTTGGCCTGCCACAGCACGCCGATCTCGACCTGCGCGTCGGCGACGAGCTCCAGCAGCACCACGTCGGCGGGCACGCCGCCGTCGAGCAGCCGCATCGCCAGGTCCACCGCCGCGTGCTCGTCGCCCTCGGCCAGCGCCGCCATCAGCTCCTCGCGGCCCGCCGCCAGGATGTCCACCACCGTGTCCGTCATGCCACCGCCTTCCGCGGCGCGGCCGGCACCGCGCTGCCGTCGTGCCCGCCACCGGTCGGCCGCTGCCCGCTCACCGCCGTCGCGGGCATCACGTGGCGACCCGCCCGGCGAGTGGTGCGGTGGTGGTCCGGTCCGCGGAGTTCGAGCATTCCTCGTCGTCCGGGACCAATTCGCTCCACCACCCCTTGCCTTCCGGTCGTCGTGCCCACGAGTATTGCACGCGGGCATTTCGTCCTTTGTCCCGGAACACGCCGGTGAATTGCATGTTTGGAATGCCGGTTACCGGGGTAGGAGGCTTTCCCGAAGCGCATTGAGGGGTACCCGCGGGGCCGGGTGGCGCAACCGCCGGCGGCCGGTCAACCCCGCAGCACGGCGCGTCGCGCGTCGGTGGCGCGCACGCGCAAAGCCTCCGCCAGCGTGGCCGCGGGCCGCAGGTCGCGGTCGAGGCCGGTGACCTCGAAGGGGCGCAGCACGTGCCGGTGCCGGGCCACCACGCGCAGCTCGACGCCTGCCGCCGACGCGGCGCCGTGGTCGCGCTGGAGCTGGTTGAGCCCGGCTGCGGAGATGAAGTCGACGTCGCTGAGGTCGACCACGACGGGTGCGGGCGGGGTGGCCAGGGCCAGCGCCACGGCCGTTGCCCGGCCCAGCTCGGCGGCGGTCGAGGAGTCCACCTCGCCGACGACGCGCACCACTATCGCGTAACCGTGGACCTCGCGCTCCACCCGGAACGGGCGGTCGAAGTGTGCCACCACGGCCGCGGCCTCCTCACGCTCGAAGAAGGCAGTGGCTGCTTGCTCAACCGGCTGCGTGCCCGAACCGTACCCGGCACGGCGGGATTGCGCAGCCCGACCCCCCGGAGGTTGCCGGAGCGGCGGCGGGGCAGTTCCACGGGACCGGGCGCGGAGTCCCGGCCCGCCCGGTGGCCCCACCGGTCGAAGAGCGGCCGGCGGGACCACCGGCCCCCGTCACGCCGGGTCGCGCAGCCCCTCGAAGTGGGCCTTCATCGACGGGTAGTAGTCGTCGAAGACCGGCTGGGGCGTGCCGTCGCGCGCGGCGACCAGCATGTCCAGGTAGAACTCCCAGCCGGGGCCCACCTCGCCGATGCCCTCCTCGGTGTCGAGGTGGTGCACCAGGCGCAGCTCGGTGGTGCCGTCCACCTCGGCCAGCACCAGCTCCAGCCGCCACACGCCGGCCTCGTCCGCGGTGGACAGGGCCAGCCGGTGGGGCGGGTCGCAGGCGTCGACGCGGACGTCCAGCCACGGCGCCTGCTCCTCGAACACCATCCGCACGCGCACCGTGCGGCCCGGCCCGGCCTCGCCCTCCCAGGGGCCGAACCACCGGGCGGTGCGCTCCGGTTCGGTCACGCTCGCCCACACGTCCTCGGCTAACGCCCGGAACGTGCGGGTGATCACCAGGTCGCTGCCCGCGGGGGTGCGGAACAGGCGACCGGTGGGGATGCGGGTCATGCCGTGTGCTCCTCGGGTCGTTCGGTGGGTCGTCCGGCGCGGCGCTCCCGCCGCGCCCGGTACACCTCGGTCTCCAGCGCGTCGAGGTGGTGCTCCCAGCCCGCGGGGCGGTCGAAGCCCGCGAGCCAGTGGACGAGCGGGACCAGGCCGGAGGCGTCCAGGCGGTAGATCCGCTGCCTGCCCACGAGCTCGTCGCGCACCAGGCCGCTCTCCCGCAGCACGCGCAGGTGCCTGCTCACCGCCGGGCGGCTGATCTCGAACCGCTCCGCGAGCTGCCCGGCCGACAGCCGGGCGTCGTCGCGCAGCAGCTCCAGGATCCGCCGCCGGACCGGGTCCGCGATCGCGGCCGCCACCTCGTCCACGGGCGGAAGCGTAACCTCTGGGTTACGCGTTCGGCAACGACCGGCGGGCGACGTCGTCCAGGAACGCGTGCAGGGCCCGCCGGTAGGGCTCGACCGTGGTCAGGTCGGCGTGCTCGTCGGGGCCGTGCTGCCCGTCGCCGCCGACGCCGAAGATCACCGCGTCGACACCGGCCCGGTGGTAGAACCGGGAGTCCGCCGCGCCGTGCTTGCGCAGCAGCTCGCCGGAGTGGCCCTGGGCGCGCGCGGCCGCCTGCAACGCCCGCACGTCGGCGCCGTCCGGATCGGCCCGGTGCGGTGGTTCGAGGTCGACCACCTCGGCCGTCACGCCCGGCGGGCACAGCGCGGTGAGGTGGGCGGCGACCTGCCCGGGCGTGCGGCCGGCGAAGTCGGCGTCCTCGGGCGGGAACCGGATGTCCAGGTGGGCGGTCGCGTCGGCGGGCACCTGGTTGAGCGCCTGGTTGCCGGTGGTGATCCGGGCGACGTTGACCGTGGTGCGCCACTCCTCGGCCTCGGCCACGGGGTACTTCGCCAGCACCCCGTCGACCGCGCGCACCACCTTGAGCACCGCGTTGTCGCCCAGCCACTGGTAGGCGCTGTGCCCGGCCCGGCCGGTCGCGTGCAGCCGCGCGATGGCCAGGCCCTTGGACTCGGTGACCACCCGCAGCGCGCTGTGCTCGCCGATGACCGCGAAGTCCGCGGTCACGCCCTGTTCGAGCTGGTGGCGGGTGCCGTCGCGCCCGCCGACCTCCTCGTCGGTGACGAGCTGGAGCCCGAGCGGGAACGGCAGTTCGCGCGCCCGGTCCCGGAACACCCCGGCGAGCACCAGCGCGGACAGCTTCATGTCCTGCGCGCCGCGGCCGACCAGCAGGTCGCCCTCGCGGCGGGCGCGGAACTGCGCGTCCGCGCCGGGCACCACGTCGAGGTGGGCGTTGAAGACCACCCGGAAGTGCGGCCGGTCCGGGCCCGTGTGGACGAGGGCGCTGGGCTTGCCGCGCGAGGAGAACCGCTCGACGGTGAAGCCGGGCCCGACCGCGTCGAGCACGAGGTCCAGCGCGCGGGCGAGGTCTTCGGGCCGGTCGGCGGTCGACCGGATGGCGATCAGCTCCTCGGCGAGCGACAGGATGTCCATGCGGCCATCGTGCCCGGCCGGCCTCCTCCCCCGCCGGTCCGAACAGGTGGCACCACGCCCGCCGGCCAGCCGTTCTCGGGCGACGCGCCCGACGACCCGCGCCCGCGCGTCAGCCGACCACTCCCGAGCGGTGCGCTCAACGACCCGCCCCCGCCCGCCGGCCAACCGCTCCCGGGCGACGCGCCCGACGACCCACGCCCGCCCGCCACCCGGGAGTCTCGGCGCGACCGCCGGCCGGGCGTCAGCCCGCGTCCGAGACCACGTGCTCGGCCCCCTCCTGCGCCGCCGGGCAGCGCGGTCGGTTGCGCAGCTCGACCACGGCCACCACCAGGGCCACCGCCACGGCCACGACCGCACCGCCGAGCGCCACCGACACCGCCACCCGGAAGTCGCGGTCCGAGGCCGACAGCACCGAGTAGAACACGCCCGCCAGGGCCGCCGTGCCGATCGCCGCGCCGATGCGCTGCCCGGTCTGCAGCGCACCGCCGGCCGCGCCCGCCATCGACACCGGCACATGCCGCAGCGTCAGCGTGGTGTTCGGCGAGATCACCCAGCCACCGCCGACGCCGGCCACCAGCAGGGCCGGTGCCACCGCCCACCCGGCCACGTGCGGCGGTGCCAGCCGCAGCACCACCGCGGTCACCGCCAGACCCGTCACCACCAGGCTCAACCCGGTCACGGTGAGCCTGCGGCCCCACCGCTCCACCAGCCGGCCGCCGACCACCGCCGCCACCGCCGACCCGAGCGCGAACGGCGTCACGGCCAGGCCCGACTGCAGCGGCGTGTAGCCCAGGCCGGTCTGGAAGAACAGCGCGAACACCAGCCAGATCCCGCTGAACCCGACGAAGTAGACCATCCCCAGCAGCGCGCCCGTGCCGTAGCCGGGCGTGCTGCTGAACAACCCGATGTCCAGCAGCGGCGAGCACCCGCGCGCCGCGTACTGCCGCTCCCAGCGCACGAACACCACCAGCAGCGCCGCGCCCACCGCGAACAGCCACCACAGGTCGGTCAGCCCACCGGACTCGGCCAGCACCAGCGGCAGCATCAGCGCCAGCACGCCGACGCCCAGCAGCGCCGCGCCGACCGGGTCGAGGTGCCCGCGCCGTCCACCGCGCCGGCGCGGCAGCAACCGGGCCGCCAGCACCAGGGCCACCACGCCGATCGGCACGTTGACGTAGAAGATCCAGCGCCACCCCTCGTCCTCGCCCGCCACCGCGAGGATCACGCCGCCGACCACCGGCCCGACCGCGGTCGAGATGCCCACGGTCGCGCCGAAGAACCCGAACGCCCGACCCCGCTCGGCACCCCGGAACAGCTGCTGGATCAGCGCCGAGTTCTGCGGTGCCAGCGCACCCGCGGACACGCCCTGCAGCAGCCGCGCCACGACCAGCACCTCCGTGGTCGGCGCCAGCCCGGCCAGGGCGCTGAACAGCACGAACCCGCCCAGCGCGCACAGGAACATGGTGCGGCGGCCGATCGCGTCGCCGAGCCGCCCGGCGGGCACCAGGGCCAGGCCGAAGGCCAGCGCGTACCCGGACACCACCCACTGCACGCCGGCGGGCGTGGTGCCCAGGCCGTGCTGGATCGAGGGCAGCGCGACGGAGACGATGCTGACGTCGAGCAGGCTCATGAAGCCCGCCACCAGGGTCACCGTCAGCGCCCGCCAACGCCGCGGGTCCGGCTCGTACGCGCTGGTCACCAACTATTCCTACCCCGCGCCGCGATCACCCGCACGGCGACGGGGTGTGACGCACCGGGTGTTTTCCGCGCGACGGGTGGATACCCCAGCGGCATGGATGCCGAGGCGAACGTCACCGACGAAGACCTGCGCCGGTTCGTGCTGGACGGGCTGGCCGAGGACGAGCAGCGACTGGCCCGCGAGGAGCTGCCGCTGCTGGACGAGGCCGAGCGGCAGGGCAGGCTGCGCGTGCTGCGCACCGACGACGGGCAGGGGCTGATCCTGGTGCCGGGGCCGGCCCAAGCGCAGGGCGAGCGCGAGCCCGTGCCGTTCGAGGAGAAGGCGCGCTGGCTGCGCGAGGAGGTCGAGCACACCGGGGACCGCGACGTGCTCGGCCTGCTGGCCACGGCCTACGACACCCGCCACGGCTGGCAGGAGGAGTGGCGGCCCACCCCGGTCGGCGGCTGACCGCCCGATCGGGGAACGACCCGGCGGGCCCGGTGGTCGACGCGGCGGTGGTCGACCACCGGGCCCGCCCTTTCCGACGTGCCACAGCTCCACCACGCTGCCTCCACCACGCCACGCCGCCGCCACGCCACGCCGCGCCGCCGCCCCGCCGCCCGGCCCTTCCGCCCCGCCGCCCCGCCGCGCCTCCCTCTCCACCACAACCGCAGCTCCAGGCCACAACCGCGCCGGCCACGCAGCGCCCCGGGCCGTAACGGCGCCCGGCCGCCGGCGACATCCCCGGTGCAAGGTCCTTCACCCCGATGACGGGAGGGCCGATGGGCACCGAGGACGAACGCGTCGTGCTCCTCGTGGTCGAGCCGGACCCGGACGTCGACCCGGACAGCGCCGACCGCCTCGCGCGCCGGCTGCGCACCGAGGTCGCACAGCTCGACGTCGACGCCCGGCTGGCCGCGGCCGGGCCGTCACCGGAAGGCGCCAAGGTCGGGGACCCGGTCGCGCTGGGCGCCGTGCTGGTCGCGCTGAGCGCTTCCGGCGGGGTGTTCCCGCTGCTCGTCGAGACGGTCCGGGACTGGCTCGCGCGGCAGGCCGCGCGGCACCGGGTGTCGCTCACCGTCGACGGGGACACTATCACGCTGGAGAAGGCCACCGCGGCCGAGCGGCGGGCGCTGGTCGACGCCTACGTGCAGCGGCACTCGGGGTGAACCGTGGGCCGGCGGCTGGCGCTGTTGATCGCGACCTACGAGTACGAGGACGCGGGGCTGCGCAGGCTGACCGCGCCCGCCCACGACGCGGAGGCCCTGGCCGAGGTGCTGGCCGACCCGTCGATCGCCGGGTTCGAGGTCACCACGCTGGTCAACGAGCCGCTGCACCGGGTGGGCCGGTCGATCGGCGAGTTCTACCGCGACCGCCGCCGCGACGACCTGACGCTGCTCTACTTCACCGGTCACGGCCTCAAGGACGACGAGGGCAGGCTGTACCTCGCGATGACCAACACGGCCCGGGACAACCTGCTGTTCACCGGTTTGCCCGCCGAGCAGGTCGACCAGGCGATGGAGGGCTGCGCGTCCCGCCGGAAGATCCTCGTGCTCGACTGCTGCTACAGCGGCGCGTTCCCGGCGGGGCGCATCGCGAAGGCGGACACGGCCGTCCACGCCCTCGAACGCTTCCAGGGCCGGGGCCGCACCGTCCTGACCGCGTCGGACGCCACGCAGTACTCCTTCGAGGGCGACCGGCCGCACGGGCGGGCCGCGCAGTCGGTGTTCACCCGCCACCTGGTCGCGGGCCTGCGCGACGGCAGCGCGGACCTCGACGGCGACGGCGACATCACCGTGGACGAGCTGTACGGCTACGTCCACGACCACGTGGTCGAGGAGATGCCCCAGCAACGCCCGAAGAAGCAGGACGACGTGCAGGGCCGCACGGTCATCGCCCGCAACGTCAACTGGACCCTGCCCGGCTACCTGGCCAACGCCCTGACCAGCCCCATCGCCACCGATCGCCTCGGCGCGCTCGACGGCCTGGCCCGCCTGCGCCGCGTGGGCAACGACCTCGTCCGGGCTCGCGCGGAGCAGGAGATCCGCCGCCTCGCCGACGACGACAGCCGCCAGGTCTCCACCGCGGCCGCCGCCCTGCTCGCCGATTCGACGCCCGCCACCCCGGAACGGGCTGCCGCCGAATCGACACCCGAACCCGAACCCGAGCCACTCCCCCCGCCTCCAGCCACATCGACACCCGAGCCGACACCCGAGCCGCTCCCGCCACCCCCACTCCCGGCCACACCCCGGACCGAATCACCCCTCCGCCGCGCCCTCGCCTCCCGCCGCGTCCGACTGGTCGCCCTGCTCACCGCGGCCGCCCTGGTCGTGACCACGGTCGTCGTACTGGTGAACCGGGGCGACTCGGATTCCGGCGGCAGCGCGGCGCCCGCGGCCGCGGCGCCCGTCATCACCGGCACCGCCGAACGAATCGTGCTCAGCCCCGACGCCGGCACCCTCGCCGGCTTCACCACGACCGGGGGCGAGCGCGTCCAGTTCTGGGACGTGCGCACCGGCCAGGCCGTCGACGCCGTCGACGGCAACGCCTTCTCCTTCGCCTTCAGCGCCGCCCCGCACACCGTCGCCGTCGGCGGGTCCGACGGTTCGGCGGTCCTCCGGGACCTGACCACCCACCGCACCAGGGCGGAGCTGCGGGGCACCACGACCGGACCGGCGCTGGCGTTCGCCCCGGACGGCGGAACGCTCGCCACCGCCTCCTCCTGCGCCTGCACGGCCCCCTTCGACAACCCGGTCCTGCTGTGGAACGCGGCCGACGGCCGGCAGGTCGCGACGCTCCCCGGGCACACCAACGGCGTCCAGCACCTGTCCTTCAGCCGCGACGGCCGCCTGCTCCTCACCGGCTCGGTCGACCGGACGGTCCGCGTCTGGGACGTCGCGACCGGCCGGAACACCGCTACCTTCGAGGCCGGTTACGTCGCCGTCTTCGGCCCGGACGGCACCGTGATCGCCGCCAGCAGCCACTACACCGACAAGATCAGCCTGTGGGACACCGCCACGGGCGCCCGCATCCGCTCCCTCGACGGCGCCGGCGAACCCGTGTCGTTCAGCACCGACGGCACGACCCTGGCCACCACGAACTTCGACCGGACTGTCGTGCAGCTGTGGGAGGTGGCCACCGGCGAGCTGCTCCACACCACCACCCCGGAGGGCCCGTGGGCGATCAGCCCCGACCACCGGAGCCTGGCCGTCGGCGAGCCCGACAACCTGGTGCGCGTGGTCGACGCCGCGACCGGCGACCTCAAGAACGCCCTGACCGGCCACACCGCCCGCGTCACGGACCTGACCTACAGCGCCGACGGCCGGCTCCTCGTGTCCGCCGGGGCCGACGGCACGATCCGGGTGCGGCCCACCGGCTGAAGGCCGCGCCGCCCGCCCGGACCCGGCCTTCAGCGGGCGGGCACCGAGGTCGCGCGCTGCGCGGGCAGGTCCCGTGCCCCGAGGTTCCGCGCCATGAGCTCCTGCGACTCCGCCACCCCGATCGAGCCGACGGGCAGCGCCCCGCCGCTCCGCTTCAGCCCCACCACCGCCTCCTCGATGGCCGCGTGCGCGGCGAACAGGCACGGCGTGCTGTAGATCGCCACGTCGACCCCCAGCTCCGCCAACCCGGGCAGGTCCAGCCGGGGCGAGCGGCCGCCCGCGATCTGGTTGAACACCAGCGGCCTGGTGCCCGCCGCCCGCCGCACCCCGCGCAGCACCTCGACCGACGGCACGCCGTCCACCAGCACCGCGTCCGCGTCGGTCGCGGCCAGCGCGGCGGCCCGGCGCAGCATCTCCGGTTCCCCGGTGGCGTCGGTGCGGGCCACCACGACCAGGTCGGTGCGGGCGGCCAGGACGCGGTCGAGCTTGTCCAGGTACTCCGACAGGGGCAGCACCTGCTTGCCGCCCACGTGCCCGCACCGGCGCGGCCGCCGCTGGTCCTCCAGCACCACGCCCGACGCGCCGACCTGCTCCAGGGCGCGCACCGCGTGGCAGGCCACCTCCGGGTCGACGTAACCGTCGTCGACGTCCACCAGCAGGTGGTGGCGCGGGAACGCCAGCCGCAGCCGCTGCACGAACCCGACCACGTCCGGCCAGGCGATGAACCCGATGTCGGGCAGGCCGTAGTGGGACGCGGCGAGGCCGAAGCCGGAGACGAACAACGCGTCGTAGTGCCGTGCCGCGACCGACGCCGACAGCATGTCGAACACGCCGATCACCGGCGTGACGCCCGCGGACGCCAACTCCCGGCGCAATGCCTGACCATGATCCATGCGGCGCACGCTGCCGGCCCGCGCGCACCCGGTCGAGATATCGAAAGGATGATCCACAACGGGGCTCGGGCCCGCGCGAACACCCGGTCGAGCTGCCGGTCCAGCAACACCACCGCGCGGTCCGGCGCCGTCTGCCCGAGCAGCACACCGCGCAGCGGGGTGCGCTGCCCCGGGGCGTCGCCGAAGGCGGCCAGGCGCTCGCGCGTGCCGCTCGGCGTCGGAGTTGAGCAGTTCCAGGGCGGACCGCAGCAGTGTCGAGCGGGTGCCGAACTTATTGGTGCGATCGCACCAAAACTCGACGCGAAGGGTTTCCGGGATGTGAACAGGTACGTCGTGGCGCTGATCGCCGGGATGGTGCCGCTCGCGGCGGGCGCCGCCCTGGTCGGTTGGGCCGACGCGCGGCGGCGTGCCGATCGGGGGAACCGATCCGCGCGATGAACGGGCGGTGTCGAATTCGGTATTTCTACGGACCGGCCGACCGACCCGCGTGAACCACGCTGAGCCGATCACCCCGTGAGCACGCGACCAGAACGGTGGACCGGTGATCGCCTTGCCCGTCGAGGACCTGCCCGTGGACCGACCCGCGGTGCGCGGCGCGCCGCTGCGGCTCGCCACCGCCGACGGCACGCGCTTCCCCGCCTACCGGGCCCTGCCGGTCGAGCCGGCCGCCGCCGGGGTGGTGGTGCTGCCCGACGTGCGCGGCGCGCGCGAGTTCCACGACGACCTGGCCCACGGGTTCGCCGAGGCCGGCGTGGCCGCCCTGGTGCTCGACCGCTACGACCGCGACCTGGTCCAGCCGGCCGTGCGGGCGGCGGTGGACCACCTGTTCGCCCTGGGCGTGACCGCCGCGTTCACCGTCGGGTTCGGCCTGGGCGGCGCCCTGTCCTGGGCCCAGGCCGCCCTCGAACCGCGGCTGGCCGGCGCGATCGGGTTCTGCGGCAGGCCGGCCGGGTGCCGGGACCTGGTCGGGCGGATGACCCGGCCGGTGCTGGTGCTCGCCGCGGGCGCGGACGCGCTCACCCCGGTCGAGGAGAGCCTGGCCTTCGACCGCGCGCTGACCGAGGCCGGCGTGCCGCACGAGTTCCGCCTCTACGAGGCCGCGCCGCACTCGTTCTTCGACGGCGACCTGCCCGACCAGGCCGACCACGCCGCCGACGCGTGGCGGCGGGTCCTGGCGTTCATCGAGGAGCACGGGGCGTGACCCCGTAGCGGTCCCGCATGCGCGAACGGGGCCCGGGACGTTCCCGGGCCCCGCGGTCCACTACTCAGTGGTACTGTGCACCGGTACTCAGTGCCACTGAGTACCGAGAGGACCGAAGAGGGCCCCGGTGGACGACCTGACGGAAATGCTGAAGGGCACGCTGGAGGGCTGCGTGCTCCAGATCATCGGCGACGAGGAGACCTACGGGTACGCCATCACGCGCCGGTTGAACGAACTCGGCTTCGCCGACGTCGTCGAGGGGACGGTGTACGCGATCCTGCTGCGGCTGGAGCGCAACGGGCTCGTCCGGGTCGCGAAACGACCGTCCGGGAAGGGCCCGCCGCGGAAGTTCTACGCGCTCAACGAGGCGGGGCGCGAAGAACTCGCGACGTTCTGGGCGAAGTGGGAGTACGTCACCTCTCGGATCGACCGGCTGAGGGAGGGTGGGAGATGAAGTTCTGGGACACCATCACGGGCAACGACCTCACCAGGGACTGCGAGGCGTTCGAAGTGCGGGCCGGGGCGTTGCCGGCCGAGTACCGGGCGGCGTGGGAAGAGGTCAAGTGCCACCTCTTCCCCTACGGGAGCTTCACCGGCCGGAACCTGGTGCCGATCCTCGACGGCGCGCTGGGGCTGCTGGAGGAGACGGCGGCCGACGGGCTGGGCGTCCACGAGGTGCTGGGTGACGACGTCGAGGGCTTCTGCGCGGCGCTGGCCGGCGGGGAGGGTGCCCGGACCCATCGCGACCGGTGGCGCGAGAAGTTGAACGGCAACGTCGCGAGGAAACTGGCCCGGCTGGGAGGCTGACGTGGGCGTGCGGGACATCATCGAGGGCAAGAGGCAGTGGCGGGCGCACGTGGCGCGGGTCAAGGCGCTCCCGCCGGACTACCGGATCGTCTACGGGGAGATGCAGAGGTACCTGTTCAAGGTCGGGCCGGTCGACCTGTTCGGCGGGAGCCTGCTGCCGGGGGTCGTCGAGTTCTTCGAGGAGGGCGTCGCGGCCCGCAAGGGCGTCCTGGAACTCATCGGTGACGACGTCGCCGCCTTCTGCGACGACCTGGTCCGGGACTCGCGCACCTGCGCGGACCTCGACCTGGGGTCCACCGGCGGCAACCCCGGCACGACCGGGGCGTGACCGCCGCGGACCGGCTCCCCCACCGGTCCGCGGCGGTCGCGGGTCACCCGCCCACCTCCGCCGCGGACAGGTGCCAGAAGTCGGCGTAGCGGCCGCCCCGGCGCAGCAGCTCGTCGTGGCTCCCCTGCTCCACGACCCGACCGCCGTCGAGGAAGGCGATGTGGTCGGCGTGCCGGACCGTCCGCAGCCGGTGCGCCACCACGACCACGGTCCGACCGGCGACCAGGCGTTCGACGCCCCGGTGGACCGCCGCCTCGTTCACCGGGTCCAGCGCCGAGGTCACCTCGTCCAGCAGCACGACGGGCGCGTCCTTGAGCAGCGCCCGCGCGATCGACACCCGTTGCCGCTCCCCACCGGACAGCAGCGCACCGCCCTCGCCGACGTTCGCCGCCCACCCGCCGGGCAGCCGCGCGACCACCTCGTCGAGCCCCGCCGCGCTCGCCGCCGCCCGCACCTCGGCCCCGTCGGCGTCGGGGCGGCCCAGGCGCACGTTGTCCTCGATGGTGCCGTCGAACAGGTAGACGTCCTGGAAGACGACGGCGATCCGCGACATCAGCACCCCGCTGTCGATCGCGCGCACGTCCACCCCGCCCACGCGCACCGCGCCCGCGGTCACGTCGTGGAACCGCGCGAGCAGGTGCAGCAGCGTGCTCTTGCCCGCGCCCGACGGCCCGACCACGGCCAGCCGCCGCCCCTCCGGCACGGTCAGCGACACGTCGTCGAGCACCACCCGGTCGCCGTGCCGGAAGGTGACCGAGTCGAACTCCAGGTCGTGGCGCCGCGGCCGGACCGGGTCGGGCGGCTCCGGCAGCGGCTCGGCGCGCAGCACCGCGTCGAGCCGGACCAGCTCGGCCCGCGCGCCGCGCAGCCTGCCGGCCAGCTCGGACAGCGCCAGCAGCGGGTCGGCGCAGCGGGCGGCCAGCACCAGGACCGCCAGGACCTCCGGCGCGCCGGCGTGCCCGCCCAGCGCGAGGTGGGCGCCCAGCACGAGCAACGCGGTGAACACCGCCTGCACCACGAGCACCGAGCCCACCACGCCGGGCAGCGCCGACAGCGCGGAGCGGCGGGACGCGCGCTGGAGTTCGCGCAGCGCGTCGTCGAGCAGCCGGAAGCGCTCGCCGGTCCGGCCGCCGGCCCGCAGCACCGGCTGGGCCTGGAGGTACTCGACGACCCGCGCGGTGGCCTCGTGGTCGAGTTCGGCGCGCCGCGCGTCGTCGGCGGCCGTCGCGCGCGCCGTCCACGCCTGGACCGCGACCACGACCGGCGCGGCGGCCAGCGCGGCCAGCCCCAGCCGCCAGTCGAAGGCCAGCACCACCGCGACGACCACCAGGGGCGTCACGGTGGCGGAGATGAACGGCGCCAGCAGGTGCGCGATCACGCTCACCGCCCGGAGCACGCCCTGACCGGCCAGGGCGGACACCTCGCCGACCCGGCCGGCGCGGTACCAGCCGACGGGCAGCCGGGCCAGGTGCTCGCCGAGGCGGTGGTACGCGCCGCGCAGCAGCGTGGTCCCGACCCGGAAGCCGGACAGGTCGCCGCGGTAGCGCAGCACCGCGCACACCGCGACCGCCGCCCCGAAGGCGGCCAGCCAGGGCCACACGTCCCCCGGCGTGCCGCCGAACAGCGCCCGCAGCACCGGGACCAGCAGGGCGCAGGACAGCCCTTCCGCGACCGCGGTCACCGTCATCAGGGCCACGGTGCGGCGCACCGGCGGTGCGTGCTCGTCCCCCAGCACGCGCAACAGCATCCGGATCACCGGCTCACCCCTCCGACCGCCGACCAGAACTCGGCGAACCTCCCGTTGCGCGCCAACAGCTCCGCGGGCGCGCCCTGCTCGACGACCACCCCGTCGTCCAGGACCACGACGGTGTCGGCATCGGCGATCGTCTCCAGGCGGTGGGCGATGACCAGGACGGTCCGCTCGCCCTCCAGCGCCGCCAGGGCCCGGCGCACCGCCCGCTCGGTCCGCGGGTCGGCGAAGGCGGTCGCCTCGTCGAGCACCAGGACGGGCGCGTCGGCGAGCAGGGCGCGGGCGAGCGAGATCCGCTGCGCCTCGCCGCCGGAGAAGCCGGCGTCGTCCCCGACCACCGAGTCGTAGCCGCGCGGCAGCTCGGTGATCCGGTCGTGGACGTCGGCCAGCCGGGCGGCGCGGACCACGTCGTCGCGGTCGGCGTGCGGTACCGCCAGGGCGATGTTGTCCGCGACCGACGCGCGCAGCAGGTGGGTCTCCTGGAAGACGAACGACACCGCCCGGTACAGCTCCCGGTCGGCCAGCTCGCGCAGGTCGGCGCCGCCCAGCAGGACCGCCCCGCCGGTCGGGTCGGAGAACCGCGGCAGCAACCGGACCAGGGTGGACTTCCCGCTGCCCGACGGCCCGACGACCGCGGTGGTGGTGCCCGGTTCGAGCACCAGGTCGACCCCGCGCAGCACCTCGCGGCCGGGCTCGTAGCCGAACCGGACGCCGCGCAGCTCCACCCGGTGCCCGCGCGGTGCCACGGGGTGCGCGGGCTCGGGCAGCGGCGGCACGGCCGACACGTCCCGGATCCGGCCGACCGCGCGGTGGGCGGCCCGCAGCTCGTCGAAGCCGTGGCCCAGGGCCGCCACCGGGGCGGTCAGGCCCAGGCCGAGCAGCAGGAACGGCAGCAGGTCGGCCGGGGCGAGACCACCGCCGGTGACCAGGACCGCGCCGCCGACGAGCACGACCAGCAGCACGAACGGCGGCGACAGCACCAGCTGCACGGCCGCGGCCGTGCCGGAGATGCCGCGCACCCACCGGGTGAACGTGCCGACGAACTCGTCGGTGGCCGCGCGGTACCCGCGGTGGGCCCGCTCGGCACCGCCGAACGCCTTGACCACCGCGATGCCCCGCACGAACTCCACCACCGAGTCCGAGATCCGGGCCATGGCCGCGTCGAACTCCTCCTGCTCGCGCTGCCGGGCGGGCACCATCATGAGCGGTACCAGGGCCAGCGCGAGCACCACCGGCACGAGCGTGACCAGCGTGAGCCGCCAGTCGACGGTGACCAGGTAGACCAGCGACACCAGCGGCACCACGAACGCGGAGACCAGTTCGCCGGGGGTGTGGGCGATGAACGGGTGCACGGCGCCCACGTCCTCGCCCACCAGCTTCGCCAGCTCGCCGGTCCGGCGCCGGGCGAGCCAGCCGATCGGCACGCGCCCCAGCCGCTCGGCCAGCCGACGGCGGAACGCGAGCTGCACCCGGCCGTCGACGAGGTGCCCGATCCCGGCCGAGGCGGCCGTGCACGACAGCCGGACGAACAGGCCGACCGCGCCCACGACCAGGGTGAACCGGACGTGACCGGGGTCGACCGGGCCGGGTGGGAGCAGGGCGCGCCCCAGTTCGACCACGGCCAGCAGCGGCGCCAGGCCCGCGACCGCGCCGACGACCTGGAGGACCACCACGGCGGCGAACCCGCCCAGGTGGGGGCGCAGCAACCCGGACAGGCCCGGCGCGGTCACCACCCACCGCCCATGGCCCGCCCGGTGAACGCGGCCAGCGCGTCGTCGATCGGGTGGCGCCGCACCCCGCCCGCGGCGTCGGGCCGGTTCCACCGCGCGAGGTTCACCGCGATCGACATCTGCCGCGCGCCGTCCTCGCTGATCAGCGACATGGTGCAGGCACCCCAGACCGTGCCGTCGTGCCCCCACAGGGTGCCGAGGCCCGGGACCTCGAAACGCCGCAGCCCGAGGCCGTAGGCGATGTCCTCGCCGGTCTGGGAGCGCACCGGCACCGCGCGCCGCATCTCCGCCAGCGTCGACCGGCTCACGATCTTGCCGTCGAACAGCGCGGCGTAGAAGCGGTTGAGGTCCGCCACGGTCGACACCAGCGCGGCACCCACCCCGACCCAGGACATGTCGTAAACGCTGTAGTCGCGCGGCGGGTCGACCAGGCCGTGGAAGGACTCGTACATCAGCGGGTGGGGCCCGTCGACGCGCGGCCCGTCCGGGAAGGAGGTGTGCCGGAGCCCGGCGCGCTCGATGACGTCGCGGGTGATGCGCTCCTCCGCCGGGGTGCCGGTCACGCGCTCCAGGAGCCGGCCGAGGATCAGGTAGTTGGCGTTGGAGTAGGTCCCGGGCAGCTCGCCGGGCTTCCCGGCGGGTGCCGCGAGCCCCATCGCGATCAGCTCGGCCGGCCGGAACCGCCGGAACCGGTTGTCGTCCAGGCTCTCGGGCGACATGTCCCGCAGGGACGGGAAGGCGCGCAGGGACGGGAAGGCGTGAGGCAGGTACTCCGGGATGCCGCTGGTCTGGTCGAGCAGCATCCGGACGGTGATCTCCCGGCCCCGCTCCCCCGGCACCAGGCCCGGCAGGTGGTCGTCGATCGGCGCGTCGAGGCCGATCCGCCCCTCCTCCACCAGTCCCAGCACCGCCGCGGCGGTGAAGGTCTTGGTGACGCTGCCGACGCGCTGGCGCAGGTCGGGGTGGGCGGGACGGCCGGTGGCCAGGTCGGCGACCCCGGCCGCGCCGCGCCACACCCGGCCGGCCTCGCGCACCTCGGCGAACACACCGGGCACCCCGGCGCGGTGGATGTCGTCCAACGTGGACTGCAAATCGGTTCGGACCTTCACCGGAACTCCCCCTCGTTCGTTCGACACCAACGGGTTTCAGTCGCCCAGGGCACGGCGCAGGGCCCGGGTGATCTCGGCGATCTGCCGCTGCGACACCTCGGCCGACAGGATCGCCTGCGACCCGTGGAACGTGCCGGGCCACTGGTGCAGCTCGACCGGCACCCCGGCCTGGAGCAGGCGCAGCGCGTAGGCGATGTCCTCGTCCCGGTTCGGGCACAGCTCGGCGGTGGCGATGTAGGCGGGCGGCAGGCCGGACAGGTCGGCGGCCCGGGCCGGCGCGGCGTACGGCGTGGCCGGCGTGCCGCCCAGGTAGTACCGCCACGCCGCGGCGACCGCGTGGCGGTCCATCCAGGGCGTGCCGACGACGTGCTGCTGCGACCAGGTCTCCTGCCGGTCGTCGAGCCCCGCCTCGTTGAGCAGCTGGAAGCACAGCGGCGGCCCCTGCTCGTCGCGCGCCCGCAGCGCCACCGCGGCGGCGAGGCCCCCGCCGGCGCTGTGCCCGCCGACCGCGATCCGGTCCGGGTCGACGCCGAGTTCGGCCGCGTGCCCGGCGGTCCAGGTCAGTGCGGCGTAGGCGTCGTCCAGGGCGGCCGGGAACGGGTTCTCGGGCGCCCGGCGGTAGTCCACCGAGACCACCACCGCGTTGGCCGCCTGGGCGATCCGGACCGCCCAGGTGTGCTCGGTGTCCAGGTCGCCCATGACGAACCCGCCGCCGTGCAGCCAGACGACGGCGCCCCGTGCCCCGCGCGGCCGGTAGACCCGGATCGCCACGTCCGGGTCGGCCGGCACCACGTGGTCCTCGACCTCCAGGTCCGGCACGTCCGGCACGGGCCGGGAGGCGGCCAGCTCGACGTAGACCCGGCGCGCCGCCACCGGGTCGTCGAGGTCGATCCTGGGGAACAGCGGCACGAAGGCTTCCAGCTCGGCATCCATGGAGATCATCCTGGCGACCGGGGCCGCCGGGATCGCCCGCCAACCGTCGGGCATCCGGCCCCGATCGCGCACCGCTCGGCGCACCCGGCCCCTTGTACGCTCGTGCCGTGGAGGTACTGGCCAAGCGGCTGTCGCACCTGGACTCGCAGGTCGAGGGCGCGCTCCGCGTGGTGATGTTCTACGACACGCTGATGCGCAGGCGGGTCGACCTCCCGGCGCTCGCGCGGGCCTCGGCGGGCCTGGCCGAGTGCGTGGCCGGGTTCCGGCTGCACGGCACGGGCCGCTCGGTGCGCGTGTCGCCCGACGGCACGCCGGCGCCCACCCCGCCGTCACCCGCGTCCAGCACGGCGCCGATCACGCTCGACGACGAGGAGATCGGCGCGGTGTGGCTGGAGCGCCCCGGTCCGGCGAACCCGCTGGACGAGGTGCTGCTCGACCGGCTCGCCATCGCCGCCGCGGTGGTCGTCGAGCGCTACGGCCCGGCCCGCACCACCATGGCCGACCCCGCCCTGGTCGAACTGGTGATCAGCGCCGACAGCGACGAGGCGGCCCGCGCCAGGGCGCTGCGGCTGCTGGGCTTCGCCGCGGCCCTGCCGGTCCGGGTCGCCGCCGTGCGCTCGCCGCTGCCGCTGGACCGGGTCGCCGGCCTGGTCTGCCCGGGCCGGCCGGTCAAGGCCGCGCCGCTGGGCGACGTGGGCGTCGTGCTGGCCACCGGCGTCGACGCGACGCGGTTCCCGGCGGGCACCCGCGCGGGCATCGGCGCCGCCGAGAGCCCCGACCGGTCCTGGCGGGAGGCGCGCACCGCCCTGCGCTTCACCACCCCGCGTCGACCGGTGGTCCACCACGACGACCTCGGGGCGCTGGCGCTGCTGGCGCAGGTGCCCCCGGAGGTCGCGCGGGACAACGCCGACGTCGCGGCGGTCGCCCGGGTGGCCGCCAACCCCGAGGACCTGGAGACGCTGGACGCCTACTGCGCCACCGGCTCCCTGCGCCGGGCCGCCGAGGTGCTGCACCTGCACCACAGCAGCGTCTCCCGCCGGCTCGACCAGCTCGGGAAGGCCCTGGGCGTCGAGCTGACCGACCCGACCGGGCTGGTGCGGGCCAGGCTCGCCCTCACCGCGTGGCGGCTGCTGGACGACTGACCTCCCGGCCCGGTCCGGCGGCAGCGCGGAGCGGCGCCGGGGAACACCGCCAAGGGGAGGAACCACCGATGATCACCGACCCGACCCTCAACCGGATCGGCGAGGCGGTGCAGCTCGGCCACCGGGGCGAGCGGGAGGCCGCCCGCGCGTCGCTGGCGGGGATCTGGGACGAGATCGGCGGCGACCGGGGCGACCCCCTGCACCGCTGCACGCTCGCGCACGCGATGGCCGACATGCAGGACGACGTGCGCGAGGAGCTGGCCTGGGACCTGCGCGCGATGGCCGCCGCCGACCTGCTCACCGACGCGCGGATGATGCAGGCCGGGCTGACGCTCCCGGTGGCCGGCCTGTACCCGTCGCTGCACCTGAACCTGAGCGAGTGCTACCGCAAGCTGGGCGACCTCGACCGCGCCCGGGAGCACCTCGCGCGGGCGCGGGCCACGATCGGCGCGCTCGGCGACGACGGGTACGGGCGGATGATCCGGGACGGCTTGGAGCAGGTGGCCGAGAAGCTGCGCTGACCCGTTGACCCGCTGACCTGCCGGGACCGCCGACCCGCCGGACCGCGGGCGTCGTGCGCGGTGCCGTCCCGGGCGACGACGCCGGCGCGGCCCGCGCGCGCCCGGCTCGTAGACTGCCGCGGTGGATGACGTCGTGCTCGGCTCGGTCACCTGCCCGTCCGGACAACTCGTGCTGGTGGACGGCGGTTACCTGGGCCTGTGGTCCGGGGAGCGCTCCCCCGACGAGGTCGCGGAACCCGGCGGTGTCGCCGCGGTCGACTTCGAGGTGGTCGGTCCCGACGCCGACCTCGCGGCGCGCTCCTTCGACCGCCAGTCCGGGTGCAGGCTGTACGACATCCCCGAGCACGCGGCGGAGATGTTCACCGCGCTGTTCGACGAGCACTGCCGCGAACGCGGCTTCAGCGCTTCGCTGCACCGCTTCCCCAGCCGGGTCCCGCACCGCGCGCGGGTGCGGCACGCGCTCGCCGCGGCCGACCCGGACTTCCTGATCACCGGCGTGCCGGTCGTCCCGGTCGGCGGTGTGCCCACCGACCGGGCGCTGCGCGTCGTGGCCACGCGCGGGCAGCAGGGGTGGGCCCACATCCGGATCGAGCTCGGCGAGGGGGCGGTGGCGGACCGGCGCACCCTGGCGAGGCTCGGGGTCGACCACGCCCGGTTCGCCTTCGCCGACGCCGACGCGCTCGGCTCCTGGGTCCACGAAACCCCCCTCGACGGCCTCGCCGACGTGGTGTTCTGGGGCCGGGACGAGGACGAGGTCGCCGCCGAGTTCGGCGCGCGGCGCACCGGCACACCGGGCGACGACCACTACGGCTGGCTCGACCTGCCGGTCCGGGAGGCTTACCGGCGGGCGGTGGCCCTGGAGGAGCACCGGCAGGCCGAGCCGGAGCGCAGGTTCGCCTTCGACTTCCGCCCGCACTCGCACCACTGGCGGGCGATGGCGGGTGTCCGGGCCGCCGACCACGAGGCCGCCACCCTCACCGTCGGCGGCGCCGACATCATGGTGGCGATGACCTCCGTCGGCGACGGGTACTTCCCGGTGCACCTGGACGTGGACGCGGCGGGCGCGCCCGTCGCCGTGCACATCGCCGTCGACGGCTGAGACCGCGTGCCGCGGCGGGGTGCCGCCGGGGGCTCATCCCCCGGTTCGGCGCAGCCCGGCGACGAGCAGCCCGACCAGGCGGCGCGCGTCGTAGCGCGGGTCGTTGTCCACGCCCGCGCACAGGTTGCCGATGCCGCGCAGCAGCCCGTAGGCGTCGACGTCGGAGCGGATCTCCCCGGCGGCGACCGCGGCGTCGAGCAGTTGGGCGCACACGGGCACGAGGCGGTCGAGGAAGTAGGCGTGCAGGGCCTCGAAGCGGGCGTTGTCGGAGTGCAGCGCCGCGGCGAGCCCGTGCTTGGTGACCAGGAAGTCGACGAACAGGTCGGCCCACCGCGCCAGCGCGGCGTGCGGTGAGCCGCCGCCCTCCAGCAGGGCCGGTCCGGCCTCGGCGCAGGCGTCGACCTGGTGGCGGTAGACGGCGATGACGAGGTCGGCCCGGGTCGGGAAGTGGCGGTAGATCGTGCCCATGCCGACGCCGGCCTTGGCCGCGATGTCGCGCACCGGCGCGTCCACGCCCGAGGCGACGAACACCGCGGCGGCGGCGTCGAGCAGGGTCTGTTCGTTGCGCCGGGCGTCGGCCCGCTTGCGCTGCGGCCCGGGGGTCCGCCCCTCGGTGTCGGCCACTGGTCCTCCCATCGCACCTTGCTAACCGGAACAGTGCTCCGTATATTAAGTGGAACGCGGTTCCGCTTGCCCATGGTGGCAGAGCGCGAGGCCGACCGCGAGTCCCCCTGTCACGAGGAGACCCCCATGCAGTACCGCACCCTGGGCCGCACCGGCGTCCAGGTCAGCACGCTCTCGCTCGGCGCGATGAACTTCGGCGCCATCGGGCGCACCACCCCGGACGAGGCCAGGGCCATCGTCGACGCCGCCCTGGACGGCGGGATCAACCTCGTCGACACCGCCGACTTCTACAGCCGCGGCGAGTCCGAGGAGATCGTGGGCAAGGCCCTGGCCGGGCGCCGCGACGACGTCGTGCTCGCCACCAAGGCTTCCCTCCCGGTGGACGAGGACCGCAACCACCGGGGCGGCTCGCGCCGCTGGCTGGTCACCGCGCTCGACCACAGCCTGCGCCGCCTCGGCGTCGACCACGTCGACCTCTACCAGGTCCACCGCTGGGACCCGTCGACCGACGACGAGGAGACGCTGTCGGCGCTGACCGACCTGCGACGCGCCGGGAAGATCCGCTACTTCGGCTCCTCGACGTTCCCGGCCCACCGGATCGTCCAGGCGCAGTGGACGGCCCGGGAGCACCACCTGGGCCGGTACGTCACGGAACAGCCCAGCTACTCGATCCTCCAGCGGGGCGTCGAGGCCCACGTCCTGCCCGTCACCGAGGAGTACGGGATGGGCGTGCTGGTCTGGAGCCCGCTGGCCTCGGGCTGGCTGTCCGGCGCGATCCGCGCCGGACAGGAGATCACCACCAACCGCGCGAAGACCATGCCGGCGCGCTTCGACACCGCCCTGCCCGCCAACCGCGCCCGGCTCGACGCCGTGGAGCGGCTGGCGCGGGTCGCCGACGAGGCCGGCCTGACGATGATCCAGCTCGCCCTCGGCTTCGTCACCGCGCACCCGGCCGTGACCAGCGCGATCGTCGGCCCCCGCACCCTGGACCACCTGCACGCCCAGCTCGCCGCGGCCGACACCGTGCTGCCCGCCGACGTGCTGGACGCGGTCGACGCGATCGTCGCCCCCGGCGTCGACCTCGCCCCGGAGGAGAAGCACGACACCCCGCCGTCCCTGCTCGACCCGTCGCTGCGACGCCGCCGATGACGACGCCGAGCTTCGGGATCATGACGGCCCAGCAGCACGTCACCTACCCCGACCTCCTGCGGGTGTGGCAGGAGGCGGACGCCGTACCGCGGATCGGGCACGCCTGGCTGTTCGACCACCTCATGCCCATCGGCGGCGACCCCGACGGCCCCGCCCTGGAGGGCTGGACCACGCTCGCCGCCCTGGCCGCACGGACCCAGCGGTTGCGCCTGGGCGTGATGGTGACCAGCAACCGCTTCCGCCCGCCCGCGGTGCTGGCCAAGATCGCCACGACCGTGGACGCGGTCTCCGGCGGGCGGCTGGAGTTCGGCATCGGCGCGGGCTCCCGGCCGAGCCACCCCCTGGCCCGGCGCGAGTACGACGCCCACGGCCTGCCCTACCACGACGCCGCCCACGCGGTCGCCGCCCTCGCCGAGGCGTGCACGGTCATCCGGCGGCTGTGGACCGAGGACGAGCCGTTCGACTTCGCAGGCACCCACGTCCGGGTGACCGGGGCGTACGGCAACCCCAAACCCGTCCAGCGACCGCACCCGCCGATCGTCGTCGGGGGACGCTCCACCGCGACGCTGCGCGTGGTCGCCGAGCACGCCGACACGTGGAACACCCCGGGCGACGACATCCCCGACGCCGCCCGCCGCAGCGCCCTGCTGGACCGCTTCTGCGCCGAGATCGGCCGCGACCCCGCGGCGGTCGGCCGGTCGATCGTCCTGCCGGTGTCCTACGACCAGCCCGGTGGGACGAGGGACGCGATCGCCGAGGCCGTCGACGCCGGCTTCGGGCACGTCGTCCTGGTGCTGCCCGACCCCTTCCCCGAGCACGTCGTGCGGTGGGTCGCCGACGAGGTCGTCGACAGGTCGGTCCAGTCGTGACCGACACCGCTCCGGCGGTGCCGACCGCCGCCCGCGCCGACAACCCGAGGAAGGTTCGCGACCTGCGGTAACTGTTGTCTAGACCACTGACCTCGCGTAGTTTGTCCGCCTACCCAAGGAGGCCGGATGGACAGCACGCGGGTCGCCTCGGCGCTGCGCATCGGCGCCGCGCTGGGCAGCGCCGCGGACGTCGAGTGGGCCGAGGTCTTCGCCGCGCTGCGGATGGCCGTACCGGAGATGTGCGCGGTCCAGGTGACCGCGTGGGACCCGGTGGCGCGCCGGTTCCTGGTCCTGGCCGAGGACGGCTACCAGCGCGCCATCAGCCGGGAGCTGGCCCACGAGCTGCCGCGCACCCGGTGGGGCGGCCAGCTGTTCGACTCACCCGTCCCGCTGCTGATGGACGACATGCCGCACAACTTCCGCGACTCCCCGCACTACCAGGAGCAGCTGCGCCCCGCCGGGCTGGAGGACGGCCTGTCGGCGGCGCTGAAACCGGACGGCCGCCGGGTGGCCGGGGTGCTGCACCTCAACGCGCCGGTGCGGTCGGCGTTCGGCGAGCAGGCCCGGGAGTTCGTGGCCGCG
Source organism: Saccharothrix syringae (assembly GCF_009498035.1). NCBI lineage: Bacteria > Bacillati > Actinomycetota > Actinomycetes > Pseudonocardiales > Pseudonocardiaceae > Saccharothrix > Saccharothrix syringae. Next base: position 5,220,651 of record NZ_CP034550.1, on the reverse strand, counting down.
GTCGGCCAGGCCCTGGCCCGCCGCGTGGACCCGTTGCGCCACCCCGCGCTGGACGCGTGGTTCGGTCCGGAGTGGACGGCGAGCTGGGTGCTGCCCGCGCCGGCACCGGTGACCGGCCGCACCCCGAGCCCGATCGCCCACGACCCCGGGCTGAGGGCCCTGGCCGGCCGGTTCGCCGCGCTGGGCATCCGCACGGTCCCGTTCCTGTGGCCCGGCGCGGACGGCTGGCTGCGGGTGCGCCTGCTCCGCGCCGGCGACGGACCGCGCGGCGGCGTCATCGCGGCGTGCACGCCGTTCGACAACGCGCCCGGCCTGACCGCCCGCGAACTCGACGTCGCCACCGGCCTGGTGGCCGGGCTGAGCAACCAGGCGATGGCCGAGGCGCTGGTGGTCAGCCGCCGCACGGTGGAGACCTACGTCGAGCGGCTGCTCACCAAGCTCGACTGCCGGTCCCGGGGCGAGGCGGCGGGCCTGGCGTCGCGCGCCGGCTACGTCCGCCCCTCGCTCGACGGCCCAGCCGACCTGGCCCGCCTGACCCGCGGGGCGGATCGTTCCTGGGTCTGATTCCCGCCGCGGTTGAACCGCGGAAAACAGAACACGAACACGCGTCACCATTCCCGCCGGAATGGACTCCGGCCCGGCGAAGTGGAATTCCTTGACACCCCCGGGTTCACCTGGTTCAGTCGACGAATCATTTTGAATCAACGAGATTCACCTCGAATCACGGAGGGCCTGTGGACCTCACCGCAGAAGGCACCCAGCCGACGCCTTCGATGCGCCACCGGCTCGCCGCGGAACTGCGGCACCTCCGCGGTCTGTCCGGGATCTCCGGTCGCGAACTGGGCAGGCGCATCGCCATCAGCCAGTCGAAGGTCTCCAGGATCGAGTCGGGCAGCGTCCTGCCCTCCATGCCCGAGGTCGTCGCGTGGAGTGCCGCCGTCGAGGCGTCACCGGCCACGCGGAGTCGACTGGCATCCCTGACCAGGGGCGCGCACGACGAGGCGCGCTCCTGGCGCGGCCTGCTCCACGGGCGAGGCCACCTCCAGGACGAGATCGCCCGGCGCGAGGCGCTCGCCACCCGGATCCGGACCTACCAGCACTCGGTGGTCCCCGGCCTGCTCCAGACCGCCGAGTACGCCCGGCGCGTCTTCTCGCTGTTCCCGGTCCCCTATTCCGACGACGACCTCGCCGCCGCCGTCGCCTCGCGCGTCGAGCGGCAGCGCCTGGTGTTCGAACCGCACCGGCGCTTCGACTTCCTGATCACCGAGGCGGCGCTGCGCTGGCGACCGGGTCCCCTCCCGCTGCTGCTCGCCCAGTTCGACCGCCTGGCCTCGGTCAGCACGCTCGACAACGTGTCGCTCGGCCTCATCCCGAACGACGCCGATGCCTCGACCACCTTGTCGCACGGTTTCGTCATCTATTACGGCCCGCATGACGGGGGTGACGGCCTCGTAACGGTCGAAATGGCCCACCGGCCGGTCGAGGTGACCGATTCCGACGACATCGAGCTCTACGAGAACCGCTGGACCCTGCTCCAGCGGATGGCCGTGTTCGACGACGAGGCGCGTGAGTTCCTGGACGCGGTCGCACGACACGCCCGGTCCGCCACCTCGTGACGCACCGGGTGCGGGTCCCCGCGGCGGACCCGCACCCGGTACCGCGGTCACTGAAGGCCGAACTCACCCGCCAGCACGCCGTACAGGAACGCGATCCACTCCAAGGAGGTGAACCACAGCTCCGGACCGTTGGGGTTCTTCGAGTCGCGGACGAGAACCCCGCCCGACACCATCGCGACCTCCACGCACTCGCCGCCGCCCTCGCTGAACGAACTCTTCTTCCACTGCCGGTTCCTGGCGTCCACGTCCTGTCCTCCTGTTCCGCTGCGATTCCTCCGTCGCATGAACCGAGATTCAGCGGTCGGACCGGCAGCACAGCCGGCTGCTCCACCGGAAGCGACTGGCAGCGCCGCGGGGAGCAACTGGCAGCAGTACCGACACCGTGACGGTGAAGCCTCGTGACCCGAACAGAAGGATTGGTGACAATGGCGGGGAAACCTCTTGGAAAGCGCGGACAACCGGTCGAGTTCCACCTCTGGGGACCTCTTGTCGCCCACTACGGCGGCGAGCCCCTGCACCTGGGCACGGAACGGGAGAGGTGCCTGGCCGCCGCGCTGCTGGTCGCCAGGAGGCAGCAGGTGCCTCGGGACTCGCTGCCGGAGTGGGTGTGGGTGGACCCGCCCGCCGACCCCTCCGAAGAGCTCCACCGCTACATGGGCAGGCTGCGCAGGCGCCTGGAACCGGCCGGTCTGGGCGAAGCGCTGGTGAGCCGGGATCGGCGGTGCCGCCTGGAGGTGCCCGACGAGTGGGTTGACCTGCACCGGTTCGACACCCTGCTGGCACAGGCCGAGCACGCCGCCGACCGGGAGGCGTTCGCGCTGCTGGCCGAGGCGTTGCGACTGGCCGACGGCGAGCCACTGGCCGGCCTGCGGAGCCGGCGCATCGACGCGCTGCGGGTCGAACTGGTCGAACGGCGCCTCGCCGCCGAACTGCGCTGCGCCGAGCTCGGCATCCGGCTGGGCCGGCACCGGGACCAGGTGCCACGCCTGGTCCACCTGTTCCGGGACCGCTCGCACGACGCGACGGTCACCAGGCTCACCATGCTCGCCCTCCACCACGCCGGGCGTCGCCAGGAAGCGCTCGACACCTACACCGCACACCGGAAGCACGTAGTCGAAATCGGTGGTCTCGAAGTGGACGAACAACTCGTGCAACTGCAACGACAACTGCTCACGGATGACGACGGCCTGCGCCGCGGCGTCGCACCCGCCCCCGTCGCGGTTCGCCCGCCACCCGCAGGCCGGGCGGCACAGGGGCTCACGGTGGTCCTGCACCCCGAGGACGGTGACCCGGCGGGGCTGTACCCGTTGACCACCACCCCGCACCACGACGGCATCCGGGTGCACGAGGCGGGGGAGCACCTGGTGTGCGCGGTCGCCGCGCACGTGCCGTACGCCGGGGTCGTCACACCGTGGCTCGACGGGATCGCGAACAGGGTGACCCGGCCCGTGCACGTCGGGATCGCGGTGGACGACGAGGAGGAAGCGGGCGAACTGGCCCGGTGCGACCAGGCCCACCAAATCCTGCACCGGCACCGGCACGGGCGCCTGGTGGTCCTCGTTTCGGACGGCGTCTACGACGCGGTGAGGCGTCGGGGCGACCAGGTCGAGATCGACGCCTACGGGCAGGTCGACGAGCAGACCGGGGCCTGGTACCGCGTGCCGGGGTACTCGACCCCCGTCACCCGGGACCGGCGTGAGGACCTCGCCGCGCCCGAGCGGTCGCGCCACCGCGGCATCGGCGGGCCGAACGTGAGTTTCGTCGGCAACCCGCGGATCGGGCGCCAGGTCATCGCAACGGTGGTCGACCACGGTGTGGCGGGCGACGATGAGTTCTGACGACAGCGGAGGAACACCGGCAGCGGCTCCCGGGACCGCGGACACCTCGCGACCGGCAGGTGGCGGTCCCGCACCGGGCGCCGGCCGGAGCGGCGATCGCGCCCCCTCCCCCGGCAAGGGCGGGGAGCACGAGGGCGGCAAGCAGGCTGCCGAGCACGGCGAACCCGAGGTGCCCTACGGACCCGACCGCAGGGCGTTCGGCGAGGCATACGACCAGGGTCGCAACCTGACCACGGACGGCCCCATGGCGTTCATCCGGGACACCGAGGTGGACCGGATGCACATCGGCGACCGGCACTACCACTTCGCCACCGGCGGCACCGGTCGCCGGTGGGGGTCCGTGCGCGACGAGGAGCGGACACAGGTCCGCGCCCGCTACGTGCGGGTGGCGGGCTTCGAGGACATGCGGTCCACGCTGGGTGACCGGCGGGTGCTCCTGCTGTGCGGCGAACCGGGCTCGGGGCGCTTCACCACCGCGGTGCGGCTGCTCGACGAACTCGTGCCGGGGCAGATCTGCCGGTTCGAGGCCGGGCAGGCGCTCGCCTCCCTCACCGAAGGCGACTTCGAGCGGGGCCACGGCTACGTCCTGGAGGTCGCGGGCGAGGTCGGTGGCCCCACCGGCGAGGCCGAGCTGGACAAGTTGCGCGACCTGACGGACAGGTGCGGCAGCTGGCTCGTGGTGACCGCCGAGCCCGACGGCCTCGCGGGCAGGCGCCTCGGCGGCTACGCCGCACCCCACCCCGCGCCGGACCACCGGCAGGTGCTGCGCAGCCACCTGGCGCAGGAGGTGCGGGGTGGCGACCGGGACGTGCGCGACCTGCTCGGGGAACTGGCCGGCACGCCTCGCCTCCAGAAGGCCCTGGGACCGGCGCCGCGCCCGGCCGAGGCCGCCGAGATGGCACGCCTGCTGGCCCGGCACGGACGCCGTGAGATCACGCTCGAGGAGGTGGAGAACGAGGCGGCCCTGCTGGTGCGGGAACAGGTGCTGGAGTGGTTCGCGAGCCTCCCCGGGCTGCGCGGCGCCGCGTTGCGGGACGCGCTGGACCTCGCGGCGTTCCGGATCTCGCTCGCGGTGCTCAACAGGTCGCCGTACCACATGGTGACCGAGGCCGGCCGCGACCTGGCGGAGAGGTTCGGCAAGGGGCTCAAGGACGCCTCGACCTCACCCTCTCCGTTCACCGACGACCAGCGGAACCGCCTGCCGGGGTCACGGGCGGAGATCACGGACGGCCGCCTGTCCTTCGGCCGCATCAGCCTGCCCACCGGGCTGGCCCACTACTCCGACGACCGGCTTCCGGTGGTGCTGCTGAGCCACGTCTGGAAGAACCACCACAACCTGCGGGCCGCGATGGTCGGCTGGTTGAAGGCGCTGAGCAAGGACGCCCGCCCCATGATCTGGGTTCGAGCCGCCCAGGCGACGGGGCTGTTCTGCTCGCTCGACTTCCACTTCACCTTCCAGTCGATGATCCGCCCCGGCGCCACGGCCAACGGCGGGAAGTGCAAGCAGCGGCGCCTGTTCGCCGCCGTCGCGCTGGACCAGGCCGCCCGGGACGACCGGGTCGCCGAAGCGGTGGACGAGCGGTTGAAGTACTGGAGGCGGCACGGCAGCTACGCCGAGCGGTGGACCGCCGCGGCGGCCCTCGGCTACGACCTGGGCCGGCGGTCGATCGAGGTGACCTTCGAGGAGCTGCGCGTCCTGGGCACCCCGTCCGAGCGGCACCTGGCGCTGGACTGGTTGGCCGACCTGAGCCTGGTCTCCGACCTGGTGCAGACGTCCGGCTACAGCGTGGCGAACCTCTTCGCGTTCGGCGAGGTGGAACCGGTGCTCGCCAAGCTCGCCGAGTGGGCGGTCGACGAGCGGCAGAGCGTTCGCAACCTGGCGTGGTGGGCGATGTTGTTCATGATCAGCATGCACGGGTACGACCTCAACCACCTGCGGATGTCAGCGGGGCGGTCCAAGCGACCGACGGCGCGGACCCGGGAGCGCTGGCCGCTCCTGCTGGCCCTGCAGGACGAGCAGCCGCACCTCACCGCCCGCATCGCGCACCTGCTGCGCTGGGGCCTGCGCGGGCGACGCGCCGACTACGTGGCCAAGTACCTGTTCGGTCCGTGGATGCGGGCCGCCGGGCAGGAGGACGAGTGCATGCGCGCGCTCGTCGCGTTCGTGCCGCACCTCGTCCACGACGAGTTCGACGCCCGCCGCCTCTGCCACCTGATCAACCGCCTGCGGCACGACTGGAGCGATCCCCTCGCGGACAACGCGGCCGGGTTGCTGGAGTCGGCCGTCCGCCTCCACCGCCCCGACACCCGAGAGGAAGCATCGTGACGACCGCGACCAAGACCGAACCACAGGCCGAGACCGACCGGGTGGAGGAACCCGACCAACGCCCGCCGGACGCGGCGAAGGGCGAGCGGGGGCACGCGGCGGCGCCCACGCCCGTCCAGCACCCCGAGGCAGCCGGCCCGATCTCCGACGAGCGGCACGTGCGCCGCTTCGAGCTGCTCTACCGGCGCCTGCCGGTGGGGGTGCGCGCGGCCCGGGTGTTCGTCACCCGCTCGGGGTGCTGCCTGACGTACCCGGCGGACGGCCAGCCCACCACCGGGGAACTGGTGTGGAAGAGGGTCCGCACGGTGTACGAGGTGGACCTCGGCACGTACGTGTCCCACCTCGAGGAGGAACTCCCCAGTCGCGGCGACACGGTCTTCTTTCGCTCCGCGATCGACCTGGTGTGGAACGTGACCGACCCCGCGCAGGTCGTGCGCTCCGGGGTCTCGGACGTGTGCGGGAAGGTGTCCCCGCCGATGCTCGCCAGGCTGCGGGCGGTGACCCGGAGGTTCGGCATCCACGAGTCCGACCTGGCGGAGGGGGAGGCGAACCGGGAGTTGGCCGACGGCGTGCTCGGCGCCGACCTGGGGCTGTCGGTGCGCGCGTACGTCCGGTTGGCCAAGGACGAGGTCACCCTGGAGCAGGCGGTGATCCGGCGCAAGGTCGACCAGTTCAAGCAGATCCTGGAGACGGGCGACTTCGACCAGCTCGCCCTCCAGCTGACCTTGAAGCCCGAGGACATCGCGAGCGTGGTCAAGGTGCTCGTGGAGGAACGGGACAGCCGGCTGCGCGCGGTGTTCGACTTCATCAACCGCCTGCTGGAGTCCGAGGCCCTGGACCGGTGGCAGATCGACGACCCCCTCCGCACGGCGTTGCAGATGGCGCAGGAGAACCTCTTCAAGGTGTTCACCGCCGGTGACAAGCCGCTGCCGCTCGCCTTCGGCGACACCCGGGGCAACGCGCGGTCGACGGGTGACGACGGGACGGACGTGCCGTGATCCTCGCCGGCCGGGTCGTGGGCCCGCTCCTGCCACCGGGCCTGCCGACCGTCGTGATCGCGGTCGTGGTCGCCTGCCTGACGACCAGGTGGGCGGCCCCGGCCCTGTTGCGGGCAGCGGCGTGGTTGCTGCGGACCGCTGTCGCGGCCACCGCCGTGCTGCTCGTCCTGCCCGACTACTGCTGGAGCACCCGCAGCCGCCGGGACGACCGGACCCCGTCCCCGGTGGTGTACGCGTACGGGGACGGCGTCGGGTGCGTCGCCTCCTGGCTGGACCGGCTCGTGCGCTTCGCGCTCGGCCTCGCGGCCCGAGTGGTCCGCGCCCTGCCGCTGCCACTGGTGGGGACCCTGGCGGCGCTGTTCGTCGCCGCGTCGGCGCTGGGTCTGGTGACGGTGTGGTGACGTGGCGCTCCGGGTGGTGGCACTGACCGCCGGGCGCACCGCCCGGACGGGCGGTGCGCCCCCATTCCCACCCGTTCCGCCCGGCCGGATCGGAATCCCGCACCATTTGTGAAATATTCACACGTTAATACCCTTTGCGGGGTATTCCCCCACAACATCACCTGTTACTCCTGGAGGGGTCCGCTCCACCCCACCCTGATGGAGACGAGATCCATGCGCACACCACGGGCCCTGTTCCCCGTACTGATGGCGCTGATCGCCACCGCGGTCCTCGCCGCGCCCGCCCAGGCGGCGCCGCTGGCGGGCAAGTACGTCGCCCTCGGCGACTCCTACGCGACCGCCCCCGGCACCCGCACCTACGACGACGTCAACGACCCGTGCCGCCGGGGTCCGCTGACCTACTCGCGGCTGTGGGCCGCGGCCCACCCGTCGGTGGCGTTCGTGGAGGCCAGCTGCTCCGGCGCCAGGACCACCGACCTGGTGAGCAACCAGCTCCCGCTGGTCACCGCGGACACCACGCTGATCACCCTGCAGGTCGGCGGCAACGACGTCGGTTTCGTCGACGTGCTCAAGAACTGCATCCTCACCATCGACGACCGCGACTGCGTCAACGGCGTGGAGGCGGCCAAGTCCGCGGCCACCACCTACCTCTCCCCCGCCCTGGCCCAGGTCTACGCGGCGGTGCGGGCGAAGGCGCCGTCGGCCCGCGTCATCGTGGTCGGCTACCCGCGGCTCTACACCATCCGCGGCACGTGCGGCATCTTCGGGCTCAGCGACACCGAGCGCACCGCGCTGAACTCCGCGGCGGACACCCTGGCCGCCGTCATGTCGCAGCGCGCGGCCGAGGCCGGGTTCACCTTCCTGGACGCGCGGCCGGTGTTCGACCCGCACTCGCTGTGCTCCTCGGGCACCAAGTGGGTGACCAGCCTGGAGTGGGACAAGATCAACGAGTCCTACCACCCGAACGCCGCCGGGCACCGCGACGGCTACCTCCCCGCGCTCAACGCGCTGACCGCGGGCATCGCGGCCGCGTGACGGGCACCGGGGCGCCCGCCGCCGGTGGGCGCCCCGGTCAGCCACCGGCGGGCACCAGCAGCTGGGTGGCCGCCAGCTCCCGGTACAGGCCGTCGGCCCGCACCAGCTCGGCGTGCGTGCCCGCCGCCCGCACCGCGCCCTGCTCCAGCACCACGATCTGGTCGGCGTCGGTCACCGTGGACAGCCGGTGCGCGATCAGGATGACCGTGCACCGCCTGGACGCGAACTCGACGGCATCGAACTCCACCGCGGGCGGCGGCCCGTCGGGCGCGGGCACGTCCAGGTCCACGTCGTCCTCGACCGGCATGCCGCGCACCTCGTCGATGCGGCCCACCGCGCCCAGCCCCTGCTGGAGCACGCCCAGGCCCGCCACCAGCGACCCGATCGGCGAGGCCAGGTAGAACACGTAGAGCAGGAACGCGATCAGGTCCGGCGCGGTCAGCCCGCCGGAGGCGACCAGCGCGCCGCCCACGCCCAGCACGGCCAGGAACGCGCCCTGGATCGCCACGCCCGTCAGCACCTTCACCACGGCCACGTACCTCGCGCCGACCAGCCCCGCCGCGTACGCCTCGTCCACGGCGGCGCCCGCCGCGGCGGTCTCGCGGGCCTCGGCGCCGTTGGCCTTGACCGTGCGGGCCGCGCCGAGCGCCCGGTCCAGCGCGGCACCCACCGCGCCGACCGACTCCTGCGCCCGCGCCACGGCGGCGCGGATGCGCGGCAGCACGACCAGCAGCAGCACGGCCACCACCAGCAGCACGCCCACCGTCACGCCCAGCAGGCCCGCGTGCACGGTGCCCATCAGCACCACCGCGCCGACCGTGGTGAGCAGGCCGTTGGCCACCATCACCAGTCCCTCGGTGGCGGCGTTCTGCAGCAGCGTGCTGTCGGAGGTGACGCGGGCGGTGAGGTCGCCGGGCGGGCGGCGGTCCAGCTCCGGCACGCGCAGCCGCACCAGCCGGTGCACCAGGTCGCGCCGCACCTGCCGGACCACCCGCTCGGCGGTGCGCTGCTGCCACCACGACTGCACGCCGGTCAGCACGGCGCCCACGACCACCAGCGCGGCCAGCAGCAGCACCGGCCGCCACACCTGCCCGCCGGTGCCCAGCGATTCCAGCACGTCCTGCGCGACCAGCGGCTGCACGAGCCCGGTCGCACTGGCCGCCAGCACCAGCAGCAGGCTGCCCAGCAGCACCGCGCGGTGCGGTCGGGCGTGCCCCAGCAGCACGCGCAGGGGTTTGGTCTCGGTCATCTCCGGTCCCCAGGGGTGCTCAGCGGACGGCAACGGTGGTGAGCCGTTCGAGGTGGTCGGCCGCCGCGACCGCGCCGCCGGCCCCGCGGAACGACCGGCCGATCGCCGCGGCCGCGGCGCGGTGGCCGCCCGCCGGGTCCAGCACGGCGTCCAGCGCGGCGCCCAGGCCCTCGGCGCCGACGCGGCCGAACCGCACCCGCACGCCCGCGCCGGCGGCGACCACCTGGTCGGCCACCACGGGCTGGTCGTCGCGGATGGGGGCGAGCACGAGCGGCACGCCGTGCCACAGCGACTCGCACACGGTGTTGTGGCCCGCGTGGCACACCACGGCCGCGCACCGCGCCAGCAGCTCCAGCTGCGGCACGTGCGGGAACACCAGCACTTCCGGCGGCACCGCGGCCAGCAGGCCACCGGGGTCGACAACGACGCCCTGCACGTGCGGGCGGGCCGCCAGCGCCTCCGCCGCGGCGCCGAGGAACCGCGCGCCCGCGTCCGCGTTCGCGGTGCCGAGGCTGACCAGCACGAGCCGCCGCCCCGGGTCCAGGCGGTCCCACGGGAACGCCCCGCCCGGTCGGGCGGTGACCGCCGGGCCGACCAGCCGCACGCCGCCGGGCAGGTCGACGTCGCCGACCAGGTCCCGGGTGGTGAAGGCGACCACGCCGTGCGCCGGGTAGCGGGGGTCGCCGTCGGCCGCCGGGTCCCCGATCCGCCCGCGCAGCTCCGCCAGCAGCTCACCCAGCCAGGCGCGCACCTTCGGCAGGCCCGCCAGCGGGTCCACCAGCTCCGCCGAGGTGCTCGCCGAGGTCGCGCACGGCACGCCCAGGCGCTCGGCCACCAGCGGACCGGCCACGGCGTGCTGGTCGGCCAGCACCAGGTCGGGCCGGAACGCCTCGATCGCCGCCGCCACGCCGTCGGCCATCGCGTCGGCCAGCGGCACGAAGAAGTCCCGCCACAGGAACCGGAACGCGGCGGGCCCGGTCAGCGTCGGCGGCCGGTCCAGCCCCTCGGCGGGCGGCAGCGCGCAGTCCAACACCCGCGCGCGCGGCCCGGCCAGGCGGCGCACCAGCTCGGCGTGCCCGGCCCAGGCCACCTCGTGGCCACGCCCGGCCAGCTCCGCCGCCACCGCCACCAGCGGGTTGACGTGCCCGACCAGCGGCGGCACCACCAGCAGGTACCGGCTCACCGGGGCGCACCCGCGAGCGCGCTGTGCTCGCGCACCCAGTCCAGCACCAGCTCCCGGGTCTCGTGCGGCCGCTCGATGAGCACCGAGTGGCCCTGGTCGGGCAGCACGACCGTCCGGCAGCCGACCAGCTTCGCCTCCAGGTCGGGCACCTGCGCGGACAGGCCCGACTCGTCGCCGAAGATCGCCAGCAGCGGGCAGGTGATCGCGGACAGGTCGTCGGCGACCACCCGGCTGAGCGGCACGTCCTCGGCCAGCGTGGTGGCCTGGAGGATGCGGCTCGCGCCGCGCGAGAGCCGGGCGGTGTGCGAGCCGTGGTTGGCCTCGATCCAGCCGATGACCTCCTCCCGCGCCAGCCGGGCCTTGGCGTCGGCCAGGCCGTCGGCCATGTGCCCCAGCCAGGTCGCCACCGGCGGCTCGGACTCGATCATGGTCACGGTGGCCACGCGCGCCGGGTGCCACGCGGCCAGGCCGGCGGCGACCGTGCCGCCGAAGGAGTTGCCGACCACGTGCACCGGCCTGGTCTCCCCCAGGGCGTCGAGCAGGTTCGCCAGGTCGTCGACGAACTCCTCCAGCCGGTAGCCGGTGGCCGGCCGGTCGCTGCGGCCGTGCCCGCGCAGGTCGTACATCAGCACGTCCACGCCCGCGGCGGCGAAGCCCGGCCCGACGGTGAGGTAGTAGCTGGCGAGGCTGTCGGTGAGCAGGCCGTGCACGAACACCACCAGCGGCGCGCCCGGGTCGCCGCCCGCCGCGGGCAGCCGCTGGACGTGCGTGGTGATCCCGCCGGTGCGTACCTTCGCCATCACGCCGCCCGCAGCGACGCGACCACGTGGTCCACCAGCTCGCCGACGGTGAGCGCGATGATCTCGTCCAGCTCCAGCTCGGCCACGAACTCGGCGAAGTTGACCCGGTCGCCGTAGTGCTCGCGCAGGTCGGCCGACAGCGTCACCAGGTCGATGCTCTCCAGCTCCAGGTCGCCGTGGAAGGTGGCGTCGCGGGTGACCTCGACGTCCTCCAGGCCGTTCTCGTCGAGCAGGTCGCGCAGCATCGCGGTGATGTCGGCCAGCACGGCGTCCGCGTCGGCGGTGGTCGCGCTGGTGGTCTCGGTGCTCATGGTGCCTCTCCTCGTTGTGCGGTCCACGCGACGACGTACCGGCGCGGGGGCAGGCCGGGCGGGTTGGCCAGGTCGCGCACCCGCGCGGTGTGCTCGACGCCGGCCGCCTTGACGCGCAGCCGGTCGCCGTCGGCGGCCACCACCCGGCCCTGGTGCCCGCACAGCCGCGCGACGGCCTCCCGGGCGGCCCGGAACGCGGCGGACCAGCGGTCCGCGCCACCCGGCAGGCCGGCCAGGAGCGCGCGTTCGGCCGGCTCGTCGGACGCGGCGGGCCCGACCTCCGCCACGGCCACCCCGCACGGGCCGCGCCCGGCGATCGCCACGCCGACCTCGGCGTGGTGGGCGATCGAGACGTGCAGGCCGGAGACGTCGCGCCCGTGCACGCCGCGCAGGTGCGGGCGGCCCTCGGCGTCGTCGTGCACGGCCACCTCCGCCGGGTAGACGTCGCCCGCGCCCTCGCGCCACAGCACGGCGCGGGCGGCGTCCTTGGCCGCGATGCGCCCGAGCAGCCACTGCCGCTTGCCGTTGGGCGGGTGGGCGTCGTAGGCGTCGCGCTCGGCGCCACCCAGGACGTTGCGCATCACCAGTTCGCGGGTGGCCAGGTCCGGCCACCGCTCGTGCACCGCGGCCCAGCCCTCCTCGTGCACGGTGGACAGGGTGTTCGCGCCCGGGAACCGGTCCACCGCGCGGATGTTCGGGTCGGTGTCGAACCGGCGGTCGGTCCAGCCGGTGATGCTCGCCCAGACCCGGCCGCGCCGGGAGAGCTGCACGTCGGCGGTGACGGTGGTGGCGGTGACGTCGGTGACGCGGACGTGGCAGTCCAGCGGGCCGCCGGGGCGCGGGCCGTGGAAGGCGATGCGGTCGAAGCGCACCGGGAAGACGGTGGTGCGCTCGGGCAGGACGGCCATCACCCAGTAGCCGAACAGCTGGCCGACGTTGTCCAGCAGGGCGCCGGGCGTCGGCAGGTCGGCCAGCACGCCGCGCACGTGCCGGTCGCCGATCGCGGTCAGCTCGGTCACGCCCTGGAACAGCGGGCCGTGGAACATCCAGCGCTCGTCGTAGAGCTGCCGGGCGGTCAGGTCCGGGGTGCGCTCGGGGGCGTCGAGCGGCCACGGCGACGGGGGCGCGGGGTGGTGGTCGGCCAGCTCGACGACCGCCTGCGAGTAGCCGGTCAGGCCGACCTCCACCCGGTTCGGCGCGGTTCGGCGCAGCGACACCGGCAGGTCGGCCGCCGGGATCGCGGTGATCCACTTCAGCAGCCGGACGTCGTGCACGGCCACCGCCCGCAGGCCCGGGGCGGCGCGTTCGGCCAGCTCCACCAGGTGGTGGACGACCGTGGTGGCGGGGACGACCGGCCAGCGGTCGGCCTCGTCCGGCCAGTCGGGGCGCTGGCGGAAGAAGCAGTGGTCGCGCAGGTAGGGCATCCGGTCCAGGCCCACGTGCAGCACCCGCGGGCCCGGAGGAGGTGGAACCGGCGCGCTGACGCCCGGCGCGGCCGGGACGGCGGGGCGCGGCGCGGGCCTGGCGGACGGGGCCGGCGGGGCAAAACCCTGCGCGGGCGCAACGGGCGGCCTGTGCGCCGGGGGGCGGACCGGCGTGCGGGTCGCCGAGGCGCGGGCGCCGATCAGCTCCGCCGCGACGCCCGCCGTGTCCCGCAGCAGGGCCGACAGCTCGGCCGCCAGCGGGTCACCGGCCAACCCGGCCAGCGGGTCACCCGCCGGGAGGTTCCCCGCCGCGACCGCCGGCCGCACGACCGGGCGCCGGTCCCGGGGCAGCGACACCAGCGGGTTGCCCAGCTCCAGCGGCAGCCTCCGCCCGCCGCGCCGCACCTCGACCGGCGGCAGCAACGGCCCGGCGTCGGCCTCGACCCCGTGCGCCCACAGCGCCGTGACCACCCGCCGCAGTTGGGCCAACCCGCCGTGGGCGGACACCACCAGGTGCTCCCGCCCGGCCAGCGTGTCGTCGACCAGCGACCCCAGCTGCCCCGGCCCCAACTGCACGAACACCCGGAACCCGGCCTCGTGCATGGCCCCGACCAGGGGCCGGAAGCGCACCGGCTCCAGCAGGTGCCGGACGAACAGCTCGCGCACCGCCGCCGGGTCCTCCGGGTACGGCCCGGCGGTGGTGGCCGACCAGACCGGCGTGGTCGCCGGGCGCAGCACGAAGTCCTGCGCCGCGCCGCGGATCGGGTCCAGGTACGGCGCGAGCATCGGCGTGTGGAACCCGGACCGGAACGGCAGCACCCGGCTGATCACCGCCTCCGCGCGGAACCGCCGCACCACCGCGTCCACCTCGGCCTCCGGGCCGCACACCATGGCCTGGTTGGGCGCGTTGTCGTGGGACAGCACCACCCCGGGGTGCTCGGCCAGCGCCTCGACCACCCGCTCGGCCGAGGTGCCGATGACCGCGAACACCACCCCCGGCACGCGCAGCGCGCCCGGGTCGAACGAGGCGAGGAAGGCGTCCACGTCCTCGGCGGCGTGGATGCCGCCCGCCGCCATCGCGGTCCACTCGCCCACGCTGTGCCCGGCCACCGCGTCGGGCACCACGCCGAGCCGGCGCAGCGCGGCGTCGAGCACCCGACCGACCTGGAACACGGCCACGCCGTGCCGCCCGACGTCGCCGACGCGCGTGCCGTCCTCGACCGCCCAGGGCAGGCCGAAGCGCCGCGCCACGTCGGCCACGGCCGGTTCGAACTCGGCCTCCAGGCCGGGGAACAGGAACGCGGTCCGCCCGCCGAGGGGGCGCGGGGCGAACCACACGTCGCCGCGACCGCGCCACGGCACGCCCTTGGCCACCGCCTTGCGGGCGAGCGCGAGCTTGCGCGGCGTCGGGTCGACCACGCCCAGCCGGCACGGCTCGGTCCCCGCGGCCCGCTCGTCCAGGCCCTCGGCACCGCCGTCCAGCAGCGCCAGCAGCGCCTCGGGCGTGGCCGCGGCCAGGCGCAGCACCTTCGTCGGCTCGCTCACCACGGCCGGCGCGAGGGCCGGTTCGTGCAGCACCACGTGCGCGTTGATGCCGCCGAAGCCGAACGCGTTGACCGCCGCCCGGCGCGGCGCGCCGCCCGCCGGGCGCTCCCACGGCCGGGCCCGCGCCAGGGGCTCGAACCGGGTGGCGGCCAGGGCGGGGTGCGGCTCGTCGCAGTGCAGGGTCGGCGGCAGCACCCGGTGGTGCACCGCCAGCGCCGCCTTGACCAGGCCCGCGATGCCCGCGGCGGGCATGGTGTGGCCGATCATCGACTTGACCGACCCGAGCGCGGCGCGCGGGCCGTCGGCCGGGCCGAACACCTCGGCCAGCGTCTCCAGCTCCGCGCCGTCACCGGCCGGGGTGCCGGTGCCGTGCGCCTCCAGCAGGCCCAGCGCGTCCGGGTCGCGCGGGTCCAGGCCGGCCGCCTCCCACGCCTGGCGCACCGCCCGCACCTGGCCGCCCGGGTCGGGGTTGAGCAGGCTGGCGGACCGGCCGTCGCTGGCCACGCCCGTGCCGGCGACCACCGCGTAGACCCGGTCGCCGTCGCGCTCGGCGTCGGCCAGCCGCTTGAGCACCACCACGCCGGTGCCCTCGCCGATCAGCACGCCGTCGGCGTCGCGGTGGAACGGGCGGATGCGCTGGCTGCGCGACAGCGCGCCGAGCTGGCTGAACACGCTCCACAGCGTGATGTCGTGGCAGTGGTGCACCCCGCCGGCCAGCACCACGTCGCACCGGCCGCCGGCCAGCTCGCGCACCGCGTGGTCCACCGCGACCAGCGACGACGCGCACGCCGCGTCGACGGTGTAGGCGGGGCCGCGCAGGTCGAGCCGGTTGGCCACGCGCGACGCGGCGAGGTTGGGCACCAGGCCGATCGCGGCCTCGGGCGCCTCCGGGCCGAGCTGCTCGGCGAACGCGGCGCGGACCGCCTCCAGCCGCTCGTCGTCCAGCTCCGGCACCAGCTCGCGCAGCGTGCGCACGACCTGGTTGGCGGTGCGGACCCGCTGGTCCAGCCGCACCAGGCCGGGCGTGAGGTAGCCGCCCCGGCCGAGCACCACGCCGACGCGGCGGCGGTCGGCGGGCAGCACGGCGTCCCCGCCCGCGTCGGCGATGGCGTCGGCCGCGACCTGGAGCGCGATGAGCTGGTCCGGTTCGGTGCCCGGCACGGAGCCCGGCATCACGCCGAACCCGGCCGCGTCCACCGCCGCGTCGACGAACCCGCCGCGGCGGCAGTACACGCGGTCCGCGCGGCGCCGGCCGGGGTCGCGGGCACCGGGGTCGTAGAAGTCGTCGTCCCAGCGGTCCGGCGGCACGTCGCCGATGGCGTCCACGCCGTTGACGATGTTGTGCCAGTAGGTGTCGAGGTCGGGCGCGCCGGGGAACAGCACCGCCATCCCCACGATCGCCACCGGGGTGCCCACGCCGGTCACCAGCCGGAGGCGCTGTAGACGACGGCGTGCGCGTCGGCCGGGCCCCACGCCAGCTCGCGCAGCAGCGCCAGCGGCCCCTCGTCGGGGTCGATCAGCGAGATGCCGCGCGCCGCGTAGGAGCGCATCAGCTCCGGCGTCACCATGCCGCCGCCGTCCGCCGCCCACGGTCCCCAGTGGACGGTCAGGCCGCGCCGGCCGGGCCGCGACCAGCGCCGGGCCAGCTCCTCCAGGGCGTCGTTGGCCGCCGCGTAGTCGCACTGGCCGCGGTTGCCCAGGGCGGCGGCGATGCTGCCGAACAGCACGGCGTGGCGGGGGCTGTCGGGCAGCGTGTCCACCGCGTCGAGCAGGGTGCGGGCACCGTCGACCTTGGTGCCGAACACCCGCCGGAACGACTCGACGGACTTCTCCGCCACCAGCTTGTCCTCGATCACGCCCGCCGCGTAGACCACCGCGTCGAGCCGGCCGTGGTCGTCGTGGACGCGCTTGACCGTGGCGCGCACGGCCTCCGCGTCGCGCACGTCGACCGCGGAGTAGCGCACCGGGCTGCCCAGCTCGGCCAGGTCGGCCAGGGTGGTGCGGACCTCGCGCTCGGCGAGCAGGGCGGACACCGCGCGCTCGATCTCCGCGGGCGAGGTCATGCCCCGGGCGATGAACGCGGCCCGCAGCGCGGCGCGGTCCACGGCGCCCGCCGTGTCGGGGTCCTCGGGGCCGGTGGGCGCGGGGGTGCGGCCGAGCAGTTCGAGCCGGCACCGGCCGGCCGCGGCCAGGGCGCGGGCGAAGCGCGCGGTGATGCCCCGGCCGCCGCCCGCCAGCAGCACGACCGCGTCCCGGTCCAGCCCGGCGGCCTGCGCCTCAGCGGCACCGTCGCCGGCGGGCCCGGCGCCCGCGGCGGCCACCGGTCCCAGGTCGGTCGCGGTGAGCCGCAGGCCGCGCCGGGCGCTCCCGGCCAGCACCACGGGTTCGTGCGCGGTCGCGCCCAGCTCGGCGAGCAGCGCGGCGGTGACGTCGGTGCCGTCGTCGAGCTCGACCAGGGTGGTGACCACGTCCGGGTACTCGCGGGCCAGGGTGCGGAAGAAGCCGCGCAGGCCGGTCACCGCGCCGACGCCGCGCCGGTCCACCGCGAGCAGGCCGCGCGGCCCGGCCGCGAGCAGCGCCTGGAGGTGCGGGAACTCCTCGGGCAGCAGCGATTCGTCGGCGTCCAGGGCGCCCAGGTGGACCACGAACGCGCCGGCGGGCTCGCCGCCGACCTCCACGCCGGCCGCGCGCAGGCCGGCGGCGACCTCGTCGGACCGCGCGCCGACCAGCACGACGCGCGTGCCGCGCACGTCGAGCGAGGCGGCGGGCAGCTCGAACTCCTCGAACACCAGCCGCTGCGGCGCGACCACCGAAGCCCCGGCACCGGACGGGACGACCTCGGGTGCCGCGGCGGGTTCGGCGGTGCCGCGCCCGGCGATCACCGCGGCGATCCCGGCGGCCGTGCGGGCGGCGGTCAGCGCCTCCAGGCCCGCGCCGTCGTTGACGTCCAGCCCCAGCCGGGCGGCGATCTCACCGGCGATCTCGGCCCGCTTGATGGAGTCGACGCTCAGGTCGGCCTCCAGGTCCAGGCCGGGCTCGACCATCTCCACCGGGTAGCCGGTGCGGTCCGCGACGACCTGGACCACCGTGGCCAGCACGTCGACCTCGGCCGGGACCGGTGCGGGCGCCGGTGCGGCGAGGCGGCTCGACAGGGCCTCGGCCAGCCCGGCGGCGGTGCGCGCGGCGGCCAGGTCGTCCAGGCCGGCCGCGCCGTCCAGCGGGAGCCCCAGCCGGGCCGCCAGGTCGCCCGCGATCTCGACCCGCTTGATCGAGTCGACGCTCAGGTCGGCCTCCAGGTCCAGCCCCGGCTCGACCATCTCCACCGGGTAACCGGTCCGCTCCGCCACCACCCCGACCACGGTCCGCAGCACGTCGACCGGCCCGCCCACCGGCCCGGCGGGCACCACGGGCGCGACCGGCACGGCGACCGGTTCGGCCACCGACGCGGGCAGCACCGGCAGCGCGGGCGCGGCGGGCACCTGCCCGGACGCCCCGAGGTAGGTCATCAGCACGTCGCGCTGGGCCGCGATCAGCTCCCGGCTGGTGCGCAGGAAGTCCGCGACCACCGCGTCCGACGGGCTGGGCTGCGGCTGGTCGGGCACGAACGCCTCCGGGAAGCTCGCGGGGATGCGCCTGGCGGGGTGCAGGGCGCCGGGTTGGACGGTGCCGTCGGCGCGGCGCACCAGGTGGCCGTCGACGGTCCACCCCGGCGTCGCGGGCACGGCGGACGGGTCGACCGCGTCCCGGCCGCGCACCAGCGGACCGGTGCGCAGGTCCACCCCGGCCACGGCCAGCCGCGCCAGGGCGGTGAGGAAGCCGACGAGCCCGTCGCCCAGCGGGACCGCCCGGTGCGGCCGGTCGCCGAGCACCGCGCCCACCAGGCCGCTGAGCACCTTGCCCGGGCCGACCTCGACGAACACCCGCGTGCCCGCCGCGTACATGGCCTCCACCTGCTCGGCGAAGCGCACCGGCGCGCCGATCTGCGCGACCAGCTCACCGCGCACGCCCGCCGGTGAACCGGGGTAGGTCTCGGCGGTGCGGTTGGACCACACCGGCAGGGCGGGCGCGCGCAGCGGCAGCGACTCCAGCACCCGCCCGAACGCCTCGCCCGCGCCGGCCACCAGCGGGCTGTGGAACGCGCACGCCACCCGCACCGGCTTGACGTCGAGCCCGTCCGCGCGCAGCACCTCCGCCGCCCGCGCCACCGCCTCGGTCGGCCCGGAGACCACGGTCTGCCGCGGCGAGTTCCGGTTGGCCGCCACCACCGGCAGCCCGGTGGCGTCCAGCACGGCCTGCACGCGGTCGGCGTCGGCGGTCACCGCGGCCATGGTCCCGGGGTCGCCGTCGCGAACGGCACCCAGGACGCTCTCGGCGCGGGCCGCGCTGGCGGTCAGCAGGTCGGCCGGCGTGAACACCCCGGCGGCGGCCAGCGCGGCCAGCTCGCCGTAGCTGTGCCCGGCCACCGCGTCGGGTCGCACGCCGACCAGGCGCAGCAGCTCGGTGGCGGCCAGCTCGACCACGCCGAGCGCGGGCTGCGCGACCCGGGTGTCGGTGATCCGCTCGACCTGCTCGGCCGCCGCGCGCTCGCCGAACGCGGCCGGCGGGTACAGCGCGTCGGCCCACCGCGCGCCCAGTCGCAGGTGGCGCTGCACCTCGGGGAAGGCCACCAGCAGCTCGGCCAGCATGCCGGGCCGCTGGCTGCCCTGGCCGGGGTAGAGGAACGCCACGTCGCCCGCCGGTTCGGCGTCGGCGTGGAACACGCCCTCGGTCCGCTCCCCCGCCACCGCCTGCCGCAACTGGTCGACGTCGGCGGCCACCACCGCGAGCCACGCCCGTTCACCGCGGGCCGCGGCCACGTCCGCCCTGGTGGCGGCGCGCAGCGCCAGGTCGCGCAGCCGGGCGCCGGGCGCGGCGTCCAGCAGCTCGGCCGCGGCGCGGCGGGCCGCCCGCGGGTCGGCGCCGCGGAACACGAACAGCTCCGCCGGCCACTCGTCCAGGGCGTGCGCGGCGGGCGCCTGGTCGTGGGCGCGCACCACCACGTGGAAGTTGGTGCCGCCGAACCCGAACGCGCTCACGCCCGCGATCCGGTCGGCGGGTTCGGCCGCCCACGGCCGGGCCGCGGTGTGGAAGGCGAACGGGCTGCGCCCGGCCTCCCACGCCTCGTTGGGCTCGCGCAGGTGCAGCGTGGGCGGCTTGACCCCGTGGTGCACCGCGAGCACGGCCTTGATCAGCCCGGCCAGGCCCGCCGCGCACTTGGTGTGCCCGATCTGCGACTTGACCGAGCCGAGCGCGCACGCGCCGGGCGCCGCGCCGGCCTCGGTGAACACCTCGGTGAGGGTGGCCAGCTCGGTGCGGTCGCCGACGGCGGTGCCGGTGCCGTGCGCCTCCACCAGGCCGACGCGCGCGGGTGAGACGCCGGCGTTGCGGTAGGCGCGGGTGAGCGCGGCGCGCTGCCCCTCCGGCCGCGGCGCGGTCAGGCCGAGGGCGCGGCCGTCGCTGGCGCTGCCCACGCCGTCGATGACCGCGTAGACCCGGTCGCCGTCGCGCAGCGCGTCGTCCAGCCGCTTGAGCACCACGCACGCCACGCCCTCGCCCAGCGCGATGCCGTCGGCCGACCGGTCGAAGGTCGCGGACCGGCCGCTGGGCGAGAGCGCGTGCACCGAGGAGAACAGCAGGTAGTCGTTGATGCCGTTGTGCAGGTCCGCGCCGCCGCACACGACCAGGTCGCTGGTGCCGGTGACCAGCTCCTTGCAGGCCACGTCGACCGCGGTCAGCGACGAGGCGCACGCGGCGTCGACGGTGTAGTTCGCGCCGCCGAGGTCCAGGCGGTTGGCCACCCGGCCGGCGATGACGTTGGCCAGCATGCCGGGGAACGAGTCCTCGGTCAGCCGCGGCAACTGGGCGTCGAGCGCGGGCGGCACCTGCCCGACGTAGGAGGGCAGCACGGTGCGCAGCGTGGTGGCGTTGGACAGGTCGCTGCCCGACTCGGCGCCGAACACCACCGACGTGCGGCGGTGGTCGGCCTCGGCGTGCGGGTAGCCCGAGTCGGCCAACGCGCGCCGCGCCACCTCCAGCGCCAGCAGTTGCACCGGCTCGATCGCGCCCAGCGAGGCGGGCGGGATGCCGTAGGCCAGCGGGTCGAACGGGATGCGCGGCAGGAAACCGCCCCAGCGCGACGGGGTGCGCTCGCCGTCGCCCTCGGGGTCGTAGTAGACCTCCGGGTCCCACCGCTCGGCGGGCACCTCGGTGACGCTGTCGCGACCGGCCACCACGTTGGCCCAGAACGAGGCCAGGTCGGGCGCGCCGGGGAACACGCAGGCCATGCCGATCACCGCCACGCGCAGCGGCGCGGGCTCGGGTTCGGCGGTGGGCCCGTCCAGCGCGGCCCGCACCGCCGCGGCCCGCTCGCGCAGCCACCGCGCGGCCGAGCCGCCCACCGAGGCGTGCAGGTCGGCGACGGTGGTGACGGCGTCGCGCAGCACGCTCACCTCGCCGGCCATGAACATGCCCTCGGCGCGCTGGCGGTCCTCGCCCACCTCCTGGAGCCCGTCGCCGACGCGCTCCAGGCCCTTGCTGGCCAGGCGCAGCCGGCCGACGTTGAAGCGCTCCAGCCGCTCCCACGCCTCCCGGTCGGGCACGCCCTCGGCGCGCAGCCGCTCGCGCAGCGCCGTGAACTCCTGGGTGAACCCGCTGCGCACGCACCGCGTGGCGTGCCCGGGCGCGGTCTCCAGCAGGTCGGTGTGCGCGGCCGCGACGACCTGCCGCTGGAACACCGCGCCGATGGCCCCGGTGCCCACGGCCTCGGCGGTGAACAGGTAGGCGGTGCCCATCAGCACGCCGACGCCGACGCCCGCGCGGGCCAGCGGCGCGGCGAGCGCGGCCACCATCGCCGCCGAGCGCTCGTCGTGCACGCCGCCCGCGAACAGGACGGTCAGCTCGTCGGCCGCGCCACCGGCGGCGAGGTGTTCCAGCAGGACGTCCACCTGGGACTCCCACAGCGGGAAGCTGTTGCGCGGCCCCACGTGCCCGCCGCACTCCGCGCCCTCGAACACGAACCGCCGGGTGCCGGCGGCGAGGAACTGGCGCAGCAGCCCGGGCGAGGGCACGTGCAGGAAGGTCGCGATGCCGACGGCCTCCAGCTCCGCGGCCTGGGCGGGCCGCCCGCCCGCGACGATCGCGTGGGTCGGCCGCACGTCCTTGACCACGGCCAGCTGCGCCGACCGCACGTCCTCGGCGGCGAACCCCAGCACGCCGACGCCCCACGGCGCGTCACCGAGCTCGGCGCGGGTGCGCTCCAGCAGGTCGCGGGTCTGCTCGGCACCGGACAGGGCCAGCGCGAGGAACGGCAGCCCGCCGGCCCCGGCCACGGCCGCGGCGAACCCGGGCCGGTCGCTGACCCGCGTCATCGGCCCCTGGGCGACCGGCAGCGCCGTGCCCAGGTGGCGTGCGCCCGTGGAGCCCGGACCGAGCGCGTCGGGGGCCGCGTCGTCGGCGAAGGAGGCGAGGATCGCGTCCCGGACACCGCGCACCGCCGCACCGGGCGTGCGCCACCGGCGGGCGAACACGGCCGCCAGCGCCACGTCCTGCCCGACCGGCAGGAACTCCCCCGCCGGATCGGTCCCCAACCGGTCCGCGATGCCGTCGGCGGGCAGTTCCGGCACGCCCGGCCCACGCCGCCGCAGCACGCGGAAGCCTTGGTGCAGCACGGTTTCCGACCCGTCGAGCCCGTCGAGCGCGGCGGTGACCTCCACCGGCAGCCCGGCGTCGGGGTAGAGCGCGAGCTGGGTGTCGAGCACGACCCCGGCCGCACCACCCGCGACCGCCGCGGCCGCCGTGCGGGGCCCGATGCCACCGGCCGCCCACACCGGCACGTCGACGGCGGCCAGCACCTGCTGCAGCAGGACGAACGTGCTCAGCTCACCGACCCGGCCGCCGGCCTCCCGCCCGCGCACCACCAGCCCGGCCGCCCCCGCGGCCACGGCTTCCCGGGCCTCGGCGAGGTCGACCACCTCGACCAGCACGCGCCGACCGGGGAAGTCGCCCGGGCGCCGTGCCGGGTCGGCGAGCAGCACGGTGGTGACCCGGTCGGGCAGTTCCGGCACCGCGCACCCCGGTCGCACCCGGACCCCGAACGGGCCGCCCGCCCAGTCGGCGGCGGTGCCCAGGGCGTCCCCGGCGTCGTCCGCGGGCAGTTCCAGCACGCCGAACCCGCCGGCGCTGACCGCCGCGGCGGTCAGCCGAGGCGCGGGCCGGTGCACCGGGTTCACCGCGATGACCAGATCGGAACGGTCAAACCCCATATGCGCTACTCCCGGCGGCACGATGCTTGGGCCGATGACGTGGAGTAGTGAAGGCACCTCGATCCGTTGCGGTCAACGCCCCGAACCCATGTTCTCCCGGATGTGAACATGTCAATGCTCGCGCTTGTTGCTTTCCGACAAAGCGGCGGCCATCTGGGCTTCTGCAGCGCATCCGACCGGTCGGCGGCGCGGCGGGACACATCGGCGTCACCACCTCGATACCGAAGTATTACGCACTGTGTGGAAACTGTGACAGAAAGCACAACCCGATAGACCAACGCGCACTGGGCCGTTCGCCGCCACCCTGAGGTAGGCCGAATGCCGCCTCCACTTCGGAGGGTGGACAACGTCGCTACCGGACGGTAACGGGTTTCCTGCGGCAGGTTCACCTCGGTAGGGGCACCTGTCGCACACCGACGGGAGGAGCGGATGAGCGGGAACGATCCTCACATTCATGCCAACGTGAAACTGGACGACGACGCCCACGCGCGGAACGCGATCGCCTCGACGTTCGGCCTGGCGGGCGATTTACCGGGAGTCGTCACCACCGGCTGCGGCCTGCGCGTGCCACGAGCCATGACGTCCCCGCTACCGGAACGGGTCACCTGCCTGCCGTGCCGCGACCACGCCCGAGAACTGCACCTGCGGCGGGCCGAACAGGTCGAGCGCCTCAGTACCGCACCGGGTTCGGCGGTGGCCCCGACCGAAGCCCGCGCGGTGGCCGCTTGGCACCGCGGGCAGGCCGAGCGGTTCTCCGGGACGGACGGCTGACGCCGATCGGTGATCGGGTGGAAAGCCGGAACCTTCAACCGATGGCCGGGCGAGAGGTGCCCGGAGTGGCCGACACGGTGTCGGGTGCGCGGGCGGGGTCGTCCAGGCCGGTGTGGTGCATGGCGGCGTCCACCTGCACCCGCCACCCCGGTCCGTGCCGGTGCCACGCCAACTGCCCGCCGCGCCGGGGCTGTTCGCCGGGCAGGCGGCGGAACTGGCCGCCCTGGACCGGGTCCTGGCCTCCGACCGGGGTGCGGCGGTGATGATCTCGGCCATCGGAGGGGTCGGCGGGATCGGCAAGACCTGGCTCGCACCGGCCTGGGCCCACCGCAACCTGCACCGCTTCCCCGACGGCCAACTGTTCGTCGACCTGCACGGCTTCAGCCCCACCGGACGACCGACCGAGCACGCCGACGCGCTGCGCGGGTTCCTGCCGGCGCTCGGCGCCGACCCCGAGGGCTCCCACCGGCCCCGGATGCCCTCGCCGCCCGGTACCGCAGCCCTGGTGGCCGGGCGGCGGATGCTGGTCGTGCTGGACAACGCCGCGAACCCCGACCAGGTCGTCCCCCCTCCTGTCTGCTGACCGTGCGCCTCGACGTCGACCCCGGTACGGCCGACGAACTGGCCGAATTGTGCGGCCGCCACCCACTGGCGCCGGCGATCACCGCCCGCCACGCCGCCGCGCACCCGCACGTCCCCCGCCGAACTGCGCGAACTCGGCCTGGACGTGCTCGACGACGACCCCGCCGCCAGCCTGCCCGCCGTGCTGTCCTGGTCCCTGCACCACCTCACCGAACGACAGCGCACCGCGTTCGCGCTCCTCGGGATCGCGCTCGGCCCGGACATCGACCTGCCCGCCGCCGCATCCCTCACCGGCCTGCCCCTGGCCGCGGCGCGCAAAGTCCTGCGCGCCTTGGAGAACCACTCGTTGCTCGACCGGCACCAGCACGGCCGCTGCTCGATGCACGACCTCGTCCGCGCCTGTGCCTCCGCCCGCGCCCATGACCTCCCGGAGCCGGAGCGGAGGGCGGCACTGGACCGCGTGGTGGACTTCCACCCGCACACGGCCCACGCCGCTGATCGCCACCTGAACCCCCATCGCCAGTTGATCCGGCTCGAACCACCCGCCCCCGACATCCACCCCCATCCACTGCCCGACCACCCGGCCGCGCCGGCCTGGCTGGACACTCACCACCCCCACTTGCCGGCGGCCCAACGCACCGCTGCGGACCACCACCGCCACCAAGCCGTGTAGCACCTCGCCTGGGCCCTGGGCATCTTCCACCGCTGGAGGGGCACCGCCACGACGCGCTGGCCGTGTGGCGGGCCGCCGCCGAAGCCGCCGAACACCTGCCCGATCCCTCCGCCCGCGCCCTCGCCCACCGGTTCCTCGGCCGCGCCCATGCCGAGTTGGGGCGGTGCGGCCAGGCCGTCGAGCACTACCGGCAGGCCGTCGTCCTGCTCCGTGCCCTCGGCAACACCACCAACGCCGCCGACGCCCTCGACCGCCTCGGCCACTCCCCTGCCGCCCTGGGCCAACACGCCCAAGCCCGCGCGGCATGGGAAGAAGCCTTCAACCTGTACCGACAACAGGGCCGCGACACCGACGCCGAACGCGTCCGCCGACAGCTCGACGCCCCACCCCGCTAACCCAGCCCCGGCCGAAAAACCAGCTCCGGGCTGTACCGGAGCCCACCGTCGTCCGCGTCCCCCAGGTAGAAGTGCGTCGACATCGTCCGCTCGTCCAAATCGAACACACTGCGCCACAACGTCCGCATCGGGAACTCCCCCGCCTTCCGGGCGTCGAACCGCACCTCGTCCAAGGCATCGCGCAGCAACGCGGGCGACATCGGCCCGGCCTTCATCCGCTCGCTCAACTGCTCCAACCGCTCGTGCGTGAACATCGTCTCCACCCCCTTGGCCGGCTCAACGGGCCCAGAACGCCGGTGCAGCGGGTGGTTGGTCACGCACAACGACTCGCCACCGGCCTCGACGACGTGCTCCACCCCGCCCTCGGTGTGCTCCCACACGAACGCCCGCCCCGACCGGTCCGCGATCAGGTAGTGCAGCGGCGTACCCAGGTCGTACTGCTTGGCCCCCAGCAGGGCCTGCTTGGCCTGCTCGACGTTCTCGCAGGTGTCGAGCACGAACCGGGGCAGCTGCGACGAGCCCAGGCCCACCTGCGGCCCGGCCTGCACGGGTTCGCCCGCGTGCTCCGCGTCGGCGATCAGCAGCGCGATCGCCAGG
This sequence comes from Saccharothrix syringae, assembly GCF_009498035.1. Classification (NCBI taxonomy): domain Bacteria; kingdom Bacillati; phylum Actinomycetota; class Actinomycetes; order Pseudonocardiales; family Pseudonocardiaceae; genus Saccharothrix; species Saccharothrix syringae. Next base: position 5,194,607 of record NZ_CP034550.1, on the reverse strand, counting down.
CCGTGCTCGTTGATGCCCTCCATGCAGCCGTCCAGCTCGTTCATCGTCACGAGGGTGGTGGCCGGTCCGTCGTCGGGCACGCTGGTGATGACGTACGGCCGCGAGGCCACCGGCGGCTCGTGCTCCGGTCCTTCCCCACCGGACATCAGCGCGAACATCTGCTGCCACCCGACGGTGAAGAAGTCGTAGTTGCGGCCGAGCAGCCCGTGTCCCTCGGTGGTCGCCGACGGCGCGCACCAGGTGGCCGAGCAGCCGGAGCCGGCCGGCAGCCCGGCCAGGCCGTCGAGGTGGACCTCGTCGGTGTCCGCGGCCACGCCCGCCACCTCGGCGGCACCGGCCATGCGCGCGTGGTGCTGCGGCCAGTGCCGCGCGAACCAGGCGCGGCGGGCGCGGGCGACGGTCGGGTCGGCGGGCACCGGTCGCCAGCCGCGGCCGGCGGCCTCCTCTGCCAGTGCCCTGCCGATCTCGGCCTGGCTTCCGGTGACCACGAGGTGGTGCACGGTCATGAAGTCGCCGCTGCCACCGGCCACGAGTTCGCGGGTCGCGTTCATCGGGTGTTCTCCTGTTCCGTCGGGTTGGGGGTCAGCGGGGCGCGCCACATGGGCCACAGGCGCGGTCCGCCCGGCAGGTCGACGGGTTCGCCGAGGTCGGTGAACCCGTGCCGGGCGTAGAGGGCGCGGCTGCGCGGTGAACCGGCTTCCAGGTACACCCCGAGCCCTTCGGCCCGGTCGAGCCGGTCGCGCAGCAGCGCGGAGCCGATGCCGCTCCCCTGCCGGGCCGGGGCGACGCCCATGCACGCCAGGTAGAGGTGCGCCTCGTCGCGCGGGTGCCGGTGCGCCAGGAGCCGGCCGAGGGTCAGCAGCCGCGCGGCGTTGCCGCCGAAGACCTCGCGCGGGTCCTCGCCCGGCTCCCCGTGGGGCGGTTCGCCCGCCGCCGGCGACAGCCAGACCGACGCGCCGTCCTGCCCGCCGACCAGGTACGCCTCGGCGGCCGGGTGTGCGAGCAGGGACTCGTAGAAGCGGGGCTGGAGGCGGCGGCGCTCGTCCTCGTCGGGGAAGAGCCAGGAGACCACCGGGTCGGCCATGAACGCCCCGGTCAGCACCTCCAGCACCGCCCGCCGGTCGGGCCCGCCAACCGGCCGAGGTGTGTCGTACATCGTTCCGAGATTCACGACTACAGCGTATTGATCAGTCATCGTGAAGGAAGAAAACCTAGCCAACACACGGCTTTTTCTCAGAAACAGTACTAGTGAGGCATTCCAGTGAACTAGTACACTTCCGGTTCTTGCCCATGATCTCGGAGTACCTCATGACGCCACCGGCCCAACGTCCGGAACCGCCATACCGCCGGATCGTCGCAGCGATCCGGGCCCGCATCACCGCCGGTGAGCTGCGAGCGGGCGAACCGCTGCCCTCCATCCGGCGGATCGCCCGGGACTGGGACGTCGCGATCGCCACCGCCACCAAGGCCGTGGCGGTCCTGCGCGACACCGGACTGGTCGAGACCAGGGTCGGCGCCGGCACGGTGGTCAGCGCGCACGCGACCCGGCCACGCCGCGGGAAGCCGACCGCGGCACCGCCCCTCGACCACGTCGTGCGCACCGCCATCGCGATCGCCGACGCCGAGGGGCTGGACGCGCTGTCCATGCGGCGGCTCGCGGCCGAGCTGGACGTCGGCCCGATGTCGCTCTACCGGCACGTGGCGAACAAGGACGACCTGGTGGCGCGGATGGTCGACGCGGTGTTCACCGACCGGGAACCGCCCGACCCCGGCCCGGACGGGTGGCGCGCCAAGCTGGAGCTGATCGCCCGCCTCCAGTGGGAGGTCGTGCAGCAACACCTGTGGCTGCCCAGGGTCATCTCCTTCACCCGACCGCCGCTCGTACCCGGCGCGATGGCGCACACCGAGTGGACCCTGCGCGCGCTCGACGGCCTCGACCTGCCCGCGGCGACCAAGGTCCGGGAGGCCATCACCCTGCCCGCGCTGGTCATGACCTCGGCGACGACCCTGGCGGCCGAGGTCGAGGCCGGGCACGACCGCGGCGAGACGTTCGACCTGTGGTGGGAGGCGCGCCGGAGCCGGACCGCCGAACTGCTCGACAGCGACGCCTTTCCGCTGCTGGCCGCGGTGCCGCAGGAGGTCGTCGCCGACCTGGACGGGCTGTTCGAGTACGCGCTGGCCCGCCACCTGGACGGGTTCGCCGCGCTGCTGGAGGGCCGTTCGGCCGATTTCTGACACAACACTGTGCGGCACACAGTACTGTGTGACCCGTGCCCGATGACGAGCTGTTGTCCACCCACTTGCAGGAGCTGCGCCGCGGGACGGCGGTGCTGGCCTGCCTGCTCGTCCTGCGAGAACCCAACTACGGCTACGCCCTGCTCGACCTGCTCGACCGCCGCGGCTTCGCGGTCGACGCCAACACGCTCTACCCGCTGCTGCGCCGGCTGGAGAAGCAGGGCCTGCTGACCAGCGACTGGAACACCGACGAGTCGCGGCCGCGCAAGTTCTACCGGACCAGCCCGGAGGGCGAAGAACTCGCGAACGCCCTGGTCCGCGACTGGGACGGGCTGGACACCGCGTTCCGCGCCCTGAGGGGGGAGTCATGACGACCACGGCCGACCTGACCGAGCGGTACGTCGACGCGACGCTGCGCCGACTGCCCGCCCGGCTGCGCCCCGACGTCGAACGGGAGCTGCGCGCCTCCATCGCCGACGCGGTGGACGCCCACGTCGACGGCGGCGCCGACCCAAAGGAGGCCGAACGGGCCGCGCTCACCGCGCTCGGCGACCCGGTGCGCCTGGCGGCCGGGTACGCCGACCGCCCCCTGCACCTGGTCGGACCCGCCCACTACCCGGACTACCAGCGGCTGCTGGCGGTGCTGATGGCCACCGCGGTGCCGGTCGTGGCCGCGGTGGTCGGCCTGGTCGGCGTCCGGCGGGGCGAGCCGGTGGCCGACGTGCTCCTGGGCGCCCTGGGCGCGGCGGCCACGGCGGGCGGGCACATCGCGATCTGGACGACGGTGCTGTTCGCGCTGCTCGAACGGGCGTCGCGCCGGCCGTCCGCCCGGCCGTGGACGCCGGACCGCCTGCCCGAACCGACCAGTCGGCGGGCGAGGCGCACCGAGCTGGCCGCCGCGACCGCGGCGCTGGTCGTGGGCGTCTCGCTGGTCCTGCTGTCGCCGACGATCAGCACCGTGACCGGCGCCGACGGCGCCCCGATCGGCCCGCTGTCGCCGTGGCTGTGGGAAACCCGCTTCGTGCACCTGTTCACCGCCCTGCTGGTGGTGGCGCTCGGCCTGGTCCACCTCAAGCACCACGTGCGCTGGAGCGCGCCGGTCGCGGCCCTGGTCGACGTCGCCTGCGCGGTCGCACTGGTCTGGCTGGTCGCCAACGACCGCGTGCTCAACCCCGCCTTCGTCGAGGCCGCCGGCTGGTCCGACGGCGTCGTGCGGGCGATCCACACCTCCCTCTGCGCGCTCGCCGCCCTGACCGTGCTGCACGCGGTCCGCGAGGCGGCCGTCCACATCCGCCGTTGACCCCCTGGAGGAACCGTGAAAGCCGTCACCCACACCAGTTACGGCCCGCCCGACGTGCTGGAGTACACCGACGTCGCGGACCCGGAGGTCGGGCCCGACGACGTGCTGGTCCGGGTCCGGGCCGCCTCGCTGAACTTCGGCGACCGGGCGGCCCTGCGCGGCACGCCCCGGCTGGTCCGCCTCGCCTTCGGCCTGCGCAGACCCAGGGCGACGATCCTGGGCCGCGCGGTCGCGGGCGTGGTCGAGGCGGTCGGGCCGCGCGCGACCCGCTTCCGGGCGGGCGACCGGGTCGTCGGCGAGGTCGACCAGCGCGGCTTCGCCGAGTTCGTCGCGGCGCCGCAAACCCGCCTGGCGCGAATCCCGGACGGCGTGTCCTTCGAGCAGGCCGCCACGCTGCCGATCGCCGGCACCACCGCCCACCGGGCGCTGCGGCTCGGCGGCGTCCAAGCCGGTCACGCGGTGCTGGTCAACGGCGCGTCCGGCGGGGTCGGCACGTTCGCGGTGCGGCTGGCCGCGCTGCTCGGCGCGGAGGTGACCGCGGTGTGCGGCGCCCGCAACGCCGAGCAGGCCCGTTCCCTCGGCGCCGCGCACGTGGTCGAGCGCGACCGGCAGGCCGACATCCCCGGCCGCTACGACGTCGTCGTCGACCTGGCCGGCGACCGCCCCCTGTCCGCCATGCGGGAACTGCTGACCCCGACCGGCGTCTACGTCGCCTCCAGCGGCAGCGGCGGCCCGGTGCTCGGCCCGATCCCCCGCCTGCTGGCCGTGGTCGCGCTGTCGCCCTTCACCGGCCGGCGGCTGCGCCCGCTCATGGCCAAGCCGGACGTGGACGACCTGGCCCACCTCGCCGACCTGGTCGCGTCCGGGGAGCTGGTGCCGGTGGTGGAGCGGACCCACCCCCTGGCCGAGACCGCCGACGCCATCCGGCGCGTCGAGGCCGAGCACGCCCGCGGCAAGGTCGTGCTGGTGGTACCGGGCTGAAGCGTCACCCCAGGGCGGCGATCACCTCGTCCGCGGTGACCGGCAGGGAGAACATGGGGAAGTCGAAGCGCAGCGCGTTGTCGTGCTCCTCCTGCGAGGTGGCGGCGGTGCAGTCGGTCAGCGTGACCACCCGGTAGCCGTGCTCGTAGCCGGTGCGCATGGTGGACTCCACGCAGCAGTTGGTCAGGAACCCGCCGAGCACGATGGTGGTGATGCCCTTGCTGCGCAGGATGAAGTCGAGGTTGGTGCTGGCGAACGTGTCGAGCCCGCGCTTGCCCTCGACCACGATGTCGCCCTGGCGCGGTGCCAGGTCGTCGACGATCGCCGCGCCCCAACCGCCCTTGACGAACGCCTTGCCGTCCACCACGCCCTTGAGGACGCCGTAGGGGTGCGAGGAGATCTCGTGGTAGCCCTCGGCGAAGGTGATGGGCGCGTGCATGACGGTGACCCCGGCGGCCCGCGCGGCCTCCACCAGCGCGACCGTCTTGGGCAGCATCCCGGTGCTCGCCATCACCCCGCTGACCGCGTCGTGGAGCACGCCGCCCTCGCTGGTGAAGTCGTTCTGGTACTCGATCAGCACCACGGCGGTGGTCTTCGGGTCCAGGGTCAGCTCGGTCATCGTGGCCTCCCGCGTCGGTCGCGGGACCGATTCAACGGGCCGACGGCCCACCCGGCAATGCGACATCCGGGTGCACCCGACCGGGTTCACCCGACCAGGTTCACGCCCGGCTCGCGACCACGTCCAGCGCACCCGCGGGCGGTGCGGGGGAGCAGCGTCGGGCGGTCGAAATGCCAATCGAATGCACGGCCGAATGGAATAGACCCCACTAATAGAACACATATGTGAACCCGAGTGGCCGCAAAACAACCACATATGTGAACCGGAAATCCGCCGTTGACACGCCGGAAACAAGCTCTTACGGTGCGATGAGAATCCCCTTTCGCCGCCTTCGGACTTCACCTTCGTCGGGAAGGGAAAACCATGCGCACTCCTGCCGGGACCAGGCGCGCCCTGCCCCGGGTCGCGGTGGTCGCCGCGACCCTGGCCGCCTCCCTGCTCACCGTGCCCGGCGCGGCCCTGGCCGCCACGGCCGACGGCTTCGCCTCGGTCGACGCGCTCGGCCAGAACGGCACCACCGGTGGCGCGGGCGGCGCCGTCGTCACCGCCACCACCACCGCGCGGTTCCTGGACTACATCGCCCGCCCCGAACCGCTGGTCGTGCAGGTCAGGGGCACCATCACGCTGCCGACCGGCAGCTCCGACGGCATGCACGACGTGGCCTCGGACAAGACGATCGTCGGCCTGGGGAGCGACGCCCGACTGGTCGGCGGCGGCCTCAACATCGGCCTGCCGGTCGACGACCGGACCACCTCTCCCCCGCCCGACGCGGTGCACAACGTGATCATCCGGAACCTCTCGATCACCGGCGCGACCGACGACCTGGTCAACGTGCAGATGTTCAGCCACCACATCTGGATCGACCACAACGACTTCTCCAACGGCGACGACGGCGCGGTCGACATCAAGCGCGGCTCCGATTTCGTCACGGTCTCCTGGAACAGGTTCCACGACCACGACAAGACGCTGCTGCTCGGCCACGACGACGACAACGGCGCGCAGGACGTCGGCCGACTGCGGGTGACCTACCACCACAACTACTTCGACGGTTCCGACCAGCGCAACCCGCGCGTCCGCTTCGGCGAGCCGGTGCACGTCTACAACAACTACTACCGCGACAACAGCTACGGCGTGGCGTCGGCGATGAATGCGGGCGTGGTGCTGGAGGGCAACTACTTCCACAGCGTCAACAACCCCGCCCGCGTCGACTTCAGCGGCGACCTGGGCCGCCTGGTCTCCCGCGACAACGTCCTGGTCGAGTGCAACCACGCGATCGAGGTCCGGGGCAGCGTGGTCGAGCCGCGCACCTACTACCCGTACACCCCGCACCGCGCCGCCGAGGTGCCCACCGTCGTGCCCGCCGGCGCGGGCGTCGGCAAGGTCTGAGGGAGAACACCGTGATCAGCAGGCGCACCCTGCTCGCGGGCACCGCCGCGACCGCCCTGACCGCCGCCGCGGGCACCGCGGCCAACGCGCGCCCCGCCACCACCACGCGCCCGGCCTGGGCCGCGCCGTTCGCCACGGCCGACGGCTTCGCCGGGACCGACCTGCTCGGCCAGAACGGCACCACCGGCGGCGTGGGCGGCCCGGTGGTCACCGTGCGGGACACCGAGGCGTTCCTCGACTACTGCGACCGCAACGAGCCTTACGTCATCCAGGTCGACGGGATCATGCGGTTCAGCAGCAAGCGGGCCCTGCGGTCGAACAAGACCGTCATCGGCCTGCCCGGCGCCGAGATCAACGGCGGCGGCCTGGACGTGTACCGCCGGCAGAACGTGATCATCCGCAACCTCAGGTTCACCGGCGCCGACGACGACGCGATCAGCATCCAGCAGTCGTCGCACCACATCTGGATCGACCACTGCGACCTGGGCAACGGCGCGGACGGCCTGGTCGACATCGTGCGCGGCGCGGACCTGGTCACCGTGTCGTGGTGCCACTTCCACGACCACAGCAAGACCGCGCTGCTCGGCCACTCGGACTCCAACGCGGGCCCGGACACCGGCAGGCTGCGCACCACGTTCCACCACAACTACTTCGACGGCACCGCGCAGCGGCACCCGCGGGTGCGCTTCGGCGAGCCGATCCACGTCTACAACAACTACTTCCGCGACAACGCGCTGTACGGCGTGGCGTCCACCGAGAACGCCGGTGTGCTGGTCGAGCACAACCACTTCCAGAACGTCGCGCACCCGATCTACTCCGGCTACGACGAGAGCGGACCGGGTCGGGTGGTCGAGCGCGACAACGTCTACGTCGGCTCGGGCGCACCGCAGACCCTGGGCACCGTGGTCGAACCGCGCACCTACTACGCCTACACCCCCGACAACGCCTCCTCGGTGCCGTCCCTGGTCACCGCGGGCGCCGGCGTCGGCCGGATCTGAGGAAGAGGACATGAGCCCGTTGAACCGCCGGCGCCTGCTCGCCGGCTCCGCACTGGCCGCCGTCGCCGCCACCGCCCCGCGCAACGCCAGCGCCCACCCGACCGCTCGCACCCACCCCTCGGTGCTCGCCGCCGCCGACGGCTTCGCCTCGGTCAACGCCCTGGGCTCCAACGGCACCACGGGCGGCGCGGGCGGCCAGGCGGTCACCGTCACCACCGGCGACGCGCTGGCCGACTACGTGGGCCGCAAGGAGCCCTACGTCATCACCGTCTCCGGCCGCATCGAGGTCGACGACATGCTGACCGTGGTCGCCAACAAGACGATCGTCGGCGCGGGTTCGACCGCCGAGATCACCGGCGGCGGCCTCCAGCTCGGCTCCACCACCCGCCCGGGCAACAACGTGATCATCCGCAACCTGCGCTTCACCGACGCCTCGGACGACTCGATCAGCGTCACCAACAAGGCCCACCACGTGTGGATCGACCACTGCGACCTGTCCCGCGGCTACGACGGCCTGCTGGACATCAAGCGGGAATCCGACTACGTCACCGTGTCGTGGAACCACTTCCACGACCACGGCAAGACCGCGCTGCTCGGCCACTCCGACACCTACACCGCCGACCGGGGCAAGCTGCGGGTCACCTACCACCACAACTTCTTCGACCGCACCGACCAGCGGCACCCCCGCGTCCGGTTCGGCGAGCCCGTGCACGTCTACAACAACTACTACCGGGGCAACTCCCTCTACGGCGTGGCGTCCACGGAGGACGCGGGCGTGGTGGTCGAGGGCAACTACTTCGAGAACGTGGCCAAGCCCGTCCTGTCCGGCTACGACAAGAGCGGACCGGGCCGGGTGGTCGAGCGCGACAACGCCTACGTCGGCTCGGGCGCACCGCAGACCCTGGGCACGGTGGTCGAACCGCGCACCTATTACGCCTACACCCTCGACGCGGCGTCGTCCGTGCCGTCCCTGGTCACCGCGGGCGCCGGGGTCGGCCGGATCTGAAGAACCCGGCCACGCCTCCCGCCCCGGCAACCCCACCGACAACGGCGATGGCTCGGGGCTTCCGGGCGAACCACGGCGGCGGGTGCCCGGACGTGCGCGGGTCGGACACCCGGGACGGCGCCGAGGTCATCCCGTGGACCTGCCACGAGGGCGCCAACCGGAGGTGGACCGCGATCCGCTCCTGCCCCCTTGCGCCCGACCGCGGGGCACCCGGCGCCGGTCGGGTGCCCCGCGGTGGTCGGGTCCGGTCAGTTCCGGCGGAGGACCAGGGTCCCGGTGTTCCGGCCGTCGAACACCGGGTCGAGCTCGGGCGGGAACGTGACCTCGCCCCCCTGGGTCACGGTGAACCAGTGGGACCCTCCCGTCGGGAGGACGACGAGGTGTTTGCCGGGCAGCAACGAGAGGTGCTGCGGTTCCCGGGCGTTCATCCTCGACTTCACCTCGGACACCGCGAAGGACGCGTAGGACGTCGCCGTGGCGTCGAAGCCGATGCGCAGGCCGTGGACGACGAGCGTCGAGGTGTCGCGCACCTCGAAGATCCCCCGGTCGGTTTCGGCGTGGGTGAGCGAGCCGTCGGTGTTGAGCGTGAAGGTCACGGTGTTCGACGCGGTCGGACCGATCGAGTGCGAGCCGGGGAGGAGGTTCCAGGTCTTCACCGCTTCCCGGCTCGCTCTGCCGACGGAGATCAGCGAGTAGAGCGGGTAGGAAGTGTCGGTCATGTCGAGGGTTATCCCCTTGCCGCGCACGGTCAGGGTGTTGCCGTGGGTTGCGAGGAAGGGCGCGTACGTCGCATCGGGGATCGGCGAGCCGTCCGGACCCACGCTGAACCACACGCTCACCGAAGAAGTCATGAAGAGCTGGTGCCTCCCGGGGAGCAGCTTCCAGGTCTTGACCTTCTCCTGCCCCGCCTTGCCCGCCCAGACCAGGGTGTAGTCGGGGTAAGACACCCCGGTCACGTCGACCACCACCTCCGCACCGTGGAGCTCCAGCGTGCTCCCGCCACGCACCACGGCGAACCGGTCGGCAAGATTGGTACTCCTCACCGTTCCGTCGAGAGCCACCTCGAAGTGCACGGGCACCTCGGACGCCGTGACCAACGTGTGAGGCCCCGGCATCAACCGCCAAGTCCGCGACTCCGTCGCCTTCACATTGCTTTCCACGTAATACAGGCTCATAGTGCCGTACGACGTATCACGGGCATCGACCGTCACCGGCCGACCCTGCAAAGTCAGCGTGCCGGAACCACTGCCACCGAGAACCCCGCCGTACTTGACGTCGTAATCGACGGTCCCAACCGGGGTCACACTGAACCACACGCTCACCGAAGAACTTACGAAAATCTGATGCCTCCCGGGAAGCAGCTTCCAGGTCTTGTCCTTCTCCCGACCCGCCCTGCCCGCCCAAACAAGAGTGTAGTCAGAATAAGACACCCCGGTCGCGTCGACCACCACGTCCCCGCCGTGGAGTTCCAGGGTCTTGCCGTCGCGCACCACCGCGAACCGGTCGGAAAGATTGGTACTCCTCACCGTTCCGTCGAGACCCACCTCGAAGTGCACGGGCACCTCGGACGCCGTGACCAACGTGTGAGGCCCCGGCATCAACCGCCAAGTCCGCGACTCCGTCGCCTTCACATTGCTTTCCACGTAATACAGGCTCATAGCACTGTACGACGTGTCACGGGCATCGACCGTCACCGGCCGACCTTGCAGGATCAGCGTGCCGGAACCACTGCCACCGAGAACCCCGCCGTACTTGACGTCATAATCCACGGTCCCAGCCGGGGTCACACTGAAGTACACCCTCACCAAAGAAGTCATGAAGAGCTCGTGCTTCCCGGGAAGCAGCTTCCAGGTCTTGACCTTCTCCTGCCCCGCCCTGCCCGCCCAGGCCAGGGTGTAGTCGGGGTAAGACACCCCGGTCACGTCGACCACCACGTCCCCACCGTGGAGCTCCAGCGTGCTCCCGCCACGCACCACGGCGAACCGGTCGGAAAGACCAACGTTCCCCACCGTCCCGTCGAGACCGACCTGGAACCGCACCAAGACCCCGGACGTCACGGCAAGGGTGTGAGGCCCCGGCATCAACCGCCAGGTCCGCGACTCCGTCGCCTTCACATTGCTTTCCACGTAATACAGGCTCATGGTGCCGTACGACGTGTCACGGGCATCGACCGTCACCGGCCGACCCTGCAGGATCAGCGTGCCGGAACCACTGCCACCGAGAACCTCGCGGTACTTGACGTCGTAATCGACGGTCCCAGCCGGGGTGACCGTGAACGGGTGGCTCACCGCGCCGGAGAGCGCCGCGTGCGCGCCCGGCATCAGCTTCGCGGTGTACGACTTCGCAGTGACCGCACCTATGCCCGAAATGCCCACCGTGAAGTAGTCCGTGGCCGACGCGTCGACCTCGACCGGGAGACCACGAACCTCAAGCCTGGCGGTACCTCGCCCACCAAAAGCACGATCAAGCGACGCGGCGTAGTCGACACGCCCGTGGCCGTCCACCTTGAACGCCTGCATCGCGCCGTTGCTCGACGCCACTACGTAGGCACCCGGCAGCAACCGCCACGAATACACCTTCGGCGCTTTGCCGCCGACATTGATTATGCCCATGTTCGGGTAATCGGTGTCAGAGGCATCGACGGTGACCGGGAGGCCGTGCAGTGACAGTGCTCTCGTGCCCCGTCCTTTGACGACCTGGTCGTACCGGGGGTCGTACGAGACGTTCCCCCCGGCGTCGAGCGAGAATTCGACGACTTGACCGGACGACGTGTGCAACTTGTGGTTGCCGCGGGCGAGTTCGACCTCGTGGACGCGGTCCCCGGCCAGTCGATCGGCGATGCCGCCGATGTAGAAGTGCGGGTAGGAGGTGTCGGACACGTCGAAGGCGACGGACACGAGCCCACCCGTCCGCGTGGTGGTCGTGGTGGTTGTGGTGGTCGACGTGGTGGCCGGCCCGACGTCGGAGGAGGACGCCGTCGAAGGGGCGACCGGCGGCTCCGCGGTGGGGACGGCGGCGAGGGAAGCCGGCGTCGCGGCGGGTGCGGTCGGGTTCGGGAACGTGACCGGGCTGTCGACGGGCTGGTGCTGCTGCCGCGTCGACGTCGACGCGGCAGCAGTGGGTGTGGGCGCAGGTGTGGGTGAGGGTGTGGACGCGGGCATGGCGACGGCGCCGGGCAACGTGGTGGAGGTCGGGGCGATCGGTTCCTCGACCGCCTCGGCCGTGGTGTCGGGCGGTGAGGAGGCGGCCACCAAGCCGACGACGGCGAGGGCCGCCGCGCCCACGGCGACGCGGAGGACGGCGGGGTTCTGCGTCACGAACACGACCGCTTGGTGCAGTCCCTGGTGGCGGCTCGTCCACGATCCCAGCAGGGCTGTCAGGCGACCTCGCCGGGTCGGCTGCGGGGTCGCGGTGATCGTGGACCGGGCCGCGGGCGTGGTCAACGCCAGCGCGGTGGACGACGCGGCGGTGGACGACACGACAGACGTGGACGACTGCGCCAGTGCGCGTCCGTCACGCGTGTGGCCGAGCCACCCGATCAGGGTGCGCCGCCGTTCGTCGTCCTCCGGTGCGATCAGCGCCGGTGGCAGCGCCCAGCGCGCGAGGGTGCGGGCGTCGGCCGCGCGTTCGCCGCACACGTCGCAGCTCGTGGTGTGCCCCAGGACCTTGCCGACCTGCTTGGGCTTGAGCACGAGTGCCCGCCCCGCCGCCAGTTGGTCGGCGGTGAGCAGGTCTTCCAGCATCGCGGCCAGGCCGTCGCAGCGGGAGGCGCCGGTGCGGGCGACCACGAGCGCGGGGATCGCCTTGAGGACCTCGCCGCGGGCCCGGCTGAGCTGCCGGTCGACCCGGGCGGGTGTCATGTCGAGTTCGGCGGCGAGTTCGGCGGCGCTGATCTTGCGCTTCTCCCGCACGCTCAGGTGCAGGTGCGCGGTGAACACGCGGCGCAGCCCGTGGCCGATGCCGTCGGCGGCGGCGTGCACGGTCGTCCACAGCTCTCGTTTGCCGAGCAGGAACTCCAGGTCCGCCGGTGTGGGCGGCGGGTCGCCGTCGCCGTCGAGCTCCCAGGCGGGTTCGTCCTGCGGGGTCGCGATCTCGGTGGGCGGCTCGTGGCCGGTGTGGCGGGTCCGCGCCTGACTGAGTTCTTCGTAGTGCTGTTTGAGCAGGTTCGCGGCGATGCCGCGCAGCCAGCCGTTGAGCGAGGTGACGGTGGTGTTGCCGTCGGTCAGGCCCTCCATGGCGCGGACGAAGACCTCGTTGACGTAGGCGTCGGCCTCGCCGGGGTCGCGCAGCTTCGCGAGGAAGTACGGCTTCAGGCGCTCGGCGCACCTGTCGTACAGGGCGAGCTGCGCGGACCGCTCGCGTTCGCGCAGCCGCCCGACGAGCTCGGCGTCCCCGACCGCCACCGCACTTCCCGAGTCCTCGCGCGCACGGCTCGCGAGCCGTGCCGGTAACCGGCTGTCGTCCACTTCTCCTCCGCAGGGCCGTGGTGACTGTCTCGGGGACGAGTGGGGCGCGTCGCCGAAACCTCCCCGGTTCCGGCCAAGATCTTTTCCGGCGGTCTCGGGGCCGAAGCAGCTCGGTGCGCGCCGGACGAGGAACCTCCCCGGTTTCGTCCTACCTCCTTCGTCACATTTTTTCTCCGGTCGTTCGGGGGGAGATCCCGGGCGGTCCCGCCACTCGTCCGGTGTCCGCGGCCATCGGGGCCGCAGAAAACGGAAAAGGGTGGGCAAGCATGCGTACCGACAAGATCACGCTGAGCGCGCTGTTGCTCTGCCTCGTGCTGGCGGTCCTGTTCGCTCGGCAGGTCCCGGCGACGGCGACGGTTTCGGCGTTGCCGTGCCCGACGGTCAGCTGCGCGGGCTGAGGACGGGGCGACCGGCGTTGCCGGGCCTGTCGCGACCGGGCCCGGCAACGCCGCACCCCCACGATTCCCCATTCGCGTGAATAACACGCCGACACCGTTCCACCCCGCCTCCGCCGACAGCCGGCAAAAGCCTGTACGGGCGCTTGAAACGATCTCCGCGAAGCACCACTGTTGGCGTGTGGAGATCCGGTTGCTCGGCCCGGTCGAGGTCGTGCCGGCAGGTCGCCCGGTCTCCGCCGGGTCGCCGAAGCAGTGCTGCGTGTTGGCCGTGCTGGCGCTGGAGGCCAACCGCGTCGTGCCGGTGGAGACGATCACCGACCGGGTCTGGGACCACGACCCGCCGCCGAACGCCCGGGGCATGGTGCAGACCTACGTCAGCCGGCTGCGCCGGGTGCTCACCGGCGGCACGGCGACCATCGACCGCCGCCCGGGCGGCTACCTGCTCGCCGTCGACCCCGACGCGGTCGACCTGCACCGGTTCCACCGGCACCTCGCCAAGGGCGCGGTACGCGAAGCACTCGACCTGTGGCGCGGGGTGCCGCTGTCCGGGGTGCGCGGCGACTGGGCCGAGCACATGCGCCACGCGCTGGAGGGACGCCGCTCCGACGCCCGGCGCCGGCTGCTGGCCGCCCGCATGGACGCCGGTGACCGCGACGTGCTCCCCGAACTCGACGAACTGCTGGTCGCGCACCCGCTCGACGAGGAGCTGATCGGGCTCCGGATGCTCGCCCTGCACCGGGCCGGCAGGCAGGCCGAAGCGCTGGCCTGCTACCGCGAGGTCTACGCCCGCCTGCTCGACGAACTCGGCGACGAACCCGGCGCCGCACTCCGGGAGCTGCACCAGCGGCTGCTGCGCCGCGACCCCGCGCTCAAGGGGCCGCCCGCACCGGCGGGGCCGGAAGTCCACCGGTCCCCCGCCGCCCCGGTGGTGCCCAGGCAACTGCCCCCGAGCACCCCCCACTTCGTCGGCCGGGCCGACGAGCTGGGCCGGCTCGACGCGGTGCTCGACGACCGCGCCGGGGTGGTCGTCGTCGCGGTGGGCGGCATGGCCGGGGTCGGCAAGACGACCCTGGCCGTGCACTGGGCCCGCTCGGTCGCGGACCGGTTCCCGGACGGCCAGCTGTACCTGGACCTGCGCGGGTTCGACGACACGAACGACCCGGTGGGGCTCGGTGAGGCCACCCGCTTCCTCCTCGACGCGCTCGGCACACCGCCGGAGCGGGTGCCCTCGACGGCCGAGGGCCGGGCCGCGCTGCTGCGCAGCCTGCTCGCCGACCGCGCGGTGCTGGTGGTGCTGGACAACGCGCGCACCAGCGACCAGGTGCGGCCACTGCTGCCCGGCGGACCCGGCTGCCTGGCGCTGGTCACCAGCCGCAACCTGCTCACCGACCTGATCGCGCACCAGGGCGCCGTCCCGGTGAACCTGGAGGTGCTCAGCGAGCAGGAGACGGCCGGCCTGCTGACCCGCAGGCTCGGACCCGACCGGGCCGGCGCCGAGCCCGACGCGTTGTCCGACCTCGTCCGGCACACCGCCCGGCTGCCGCTGGCGGCGTCCGTGCTGGCGGCACGCGCCCAACTGCGCCCGACGTTCCCCCTCGGCGCCCTCGCCGCGGAACTGCGCGACCAGCGGTCGCTGCTGGACTCGCTCGACGTGCGCGGCGTCTTCGACTGGTCCTACCGCCAGTTGCCCGCGCCCGCCGCGCGCCTGTTCCGCCTGCTCGGCCTCCACCCCGGACCCGACGTGCCACTCACGGCGGCAGCCGCCCTGGCC
Source organism: Saccharothrix syringae (assembly GCF_009498035.1). Classification (NCBI taxonomy): domain Bacteria; kingdom Bacillati; phylum Actinomycetota; class Actinomycetes; order Pseudonocardiales; family Pseudonocardiaceae; genus Saccharothrix; species Saccharothrix syringae. Next base: position 5,179,447 of record NZ_CP034550.1, on the reverse strand, counting down.
GAGGCGCCACCCGCCGAAGCACACGCGATCCTCGGCGAACTCACCGACGCCCACCTGCTCACCGAGCACACCCCCGGCCGCTTCCGGTTCCACGACCTGCTCCGCGCCTACTCGCGGGCCCTGGCCGAACAGCACGGCCCGGAACGCGACCGCGCGGTACGCCGCCTGCTCGACCACCTCCTGGCCACCGCCTACGCGGCGGACCGGCTGCTCGACCCGCACCGCGACCCGCTGGACCTACCCGTGACACCGGCCCCCGTCACCGACGCCGCGCAGGCACGCGCGTGGATGACGACCGAACACGCCGCGTTGCGCGGCGCGATCGCCCTGGCCGCGAACACCGGGCACCCCACCCACGCGTGGCAGCTCCACTGGTGCCTCCAGACCTTCCTCCAGTCGACCGGGCGGTGGACCGACCTGGTCGACACCGGGGAGATCGCCCTCGCCGCCGCCAGAGCCGTCGGGCACACCACCGGCCAGGCACTGGCACATCGCGGCCTGGCGCTCGCGCAGGCATGGCAGGGCGACCACGACGACGCCGAACGCCACTTCGACCAGGCCCTCGCGCTGCACCGCGCCGACGGCGACCTCGTCCGACAGGCCAGGACACACCTGGAGATCGACTGGATGCACCACCGCCGTGCCCGGCACCGCGAAGCGTTGGACCACGCGCTGCAGGCACTCGCGCTCTACCGGTCGGCACACCACCGGGCCGGTCAGGCGGGCGCGCTCAACGACGTCGGCTGGTGCCTGGCCGAACTGGGCGAACCCGTGCAGGCACTGGCGCACTGCGACGAAGCCCTCCGCCTGCACCACGAACTGGGCAACCGCCACGGCCAGGCCGCGACCTGGCACAGCATCGGCTACGCCCGCCACCAACTCCGCCACCACGTCGAGGCGATGGCGGCGTACCGGTCCGCACTCGCGCTCTACCGCGAACTGGACCGCCGGTACGACCAGGCCGTCACGCTGGACCACCTCGGCGACACCCTCCACGCGACGCACGACGACACCGCGGCATCGGAGTGCTGGCACGAGGCCCTGGCCATCCTGGAGCAACTCCACCACCCGAAAACCGCGGACGTGCGGGTGAAAGCCGGAGCCGTCCGGTAGGCGGTCCGGTCGTCGGCGGGGTTCCGCCGTGTCAAGGAGTCTGCAAATTTTCTTCCGGTCGCCTCGGGTGCACTGATCCTCGCAACGGCTACTCCCCGTGCGAAAGGCGGTTTCACTCGTGGTCGAATTCCCCCGCCGTCTCCGAACGGCGTTGATCGCGGTCCTGCTGCTGTCCGGCTCGACGCCCGCCGTGGCTTGGGCCGCGCGGTACCCGCCCCCGGTCTCCATCGTGAACCGGCTCACCGACAAGTGCCTCGAGATCGACCACGGTTGGGGTTCGGGGGCGATGGCGCTCCAGTGGGAGTGCCACCGCGGGCCACACCAGGTCTGGCGCATCCACGACCTGGGCAACACCTATGTCCGGCTGGTGGTCGAGCACAGCGGTCTCTGCCTCCAAGCCGGCAGCCTCGGCGAGGTCGTCCGCACCTACCCGTGCGACATCGCGGAGACCCACCAGCAGTGGAGGCAGGTGGACCGGGGTTGGCTCGGCTACAAGTTCCAGAACCGCTACACCGGCTGGTGGCTCGAAGTCCAGGAGGCGAGCCACGACCCCGGCAAGCCGGTCGTCACCTGGACGGAACACGCGGGCCTGCACCAGGTCTGGCCGGTTCTCCAGCTGTGAAGCGCCCCGGTCGCCGAGCACGACGCAGTCCTTCCACCGCCAACCACGAGAATCGAGGTAGACAATGACCCGCACGCGCCGGAAGGCGACTCTGCTGGGATTCCTGCTGCTGATCGTGTCCGCCCTCCCCGCCGCCCCGGCGGCGAGCGCCGACACCGGGCGGTCGACGGCGTCCACCGTGACACCGCTGAGCTCCACGGCCAACGTCTACACGGGGCTGTACCCGAACCGCCAGCTCCAGGCCAGGGGCCTCAACAACGGCGACCGGGTCGAGCAGTGGGAGTACACCGGTTCGCTCAGCCAGCTGTGGTTCTTCGGCGACGACGGCACGATCCGCCCCGGGGGCAACATCGGCAAGTGCCTCGACGGTGACCCGAGACAGGGCCTGGGCGGCCAGGTCTACCTCTGGGACTGCAACGGCGCGACCTGGCAGATCTGGCACCGCTACCAGGACGGCTTCCGGAACCTGTACTCCGGCCGGTGCCTGGACGCCAACCCGCTGACGAACTGGAACGGCGGCGACGTCTACCAGTGGGACTGCAACAACACCGTCCAGCAGCACTGGTTCTACGGTCGGGGGAGGTAGCGGTCGACCGGCCCCTCGGTGCCGCGGTGCCACGCGGAACCGAGGGGCCGTCGACGACCCGTCCGTCCTACCGGAAGACGACGTCCGGGTAGAGGCGCTGATCGTGCGGCTTCAGGGGAAGGCGCGCCACGAGGCGTGCGCCGGGGCCTCCCTCGGCGTGGAGGGTGCCGGCGTGGTTGGTGGCGATGCGGCGGGCGATGGGCAGGCCGAGTCCGGTGCCGCCGGTGTCGCGGGTGCGGGCGTCGTCGAGGCGGGTGAAGCGGTCGAAGACCCGTTCGCGGTCTGCTTCGGGGATGCCGGGGCCGTCGTCGAGGACTTCCAGCACCGCGTGGTCGTTCTCGGTGCCCAGGCGGACGGTGACGGTGGTGGTGGCGTGGCGTTCGGCGTTGTCGAGGAGGTTGCCCAGCAGGCGGCCGAGCAGCGCTCGGCGGCCGGACACCGGCACCGGGTGCTCGGGCGACTCGACGGTCAGGGCGTGGCGGGTGCGGCGTGCGGACGCCTCGCGCACCAGTTCGGCGAGGTCGACGGTGTCGTCGTGGCCGGTGGGGTGGTCGAGGCGGGCCAGCAGGAGCAGGTCGGTGGCCAGGTGCTGGAGGCGGTGGGTGTCGGCCAGGGCGGCGTCGACCACCGACGGCCAGTCGGTCAGACCGGGGTGCGCCGTGGCGATCTCCAGCTCCGCCCGCAGCGCCGCGATCGGGCTGCGCAGTTCGTGCGAGGCGTCGGCGACGAAGCGGCGGTTGTCCTGGATGGCGGTTTCCAGCCGGTCCAGGGTGGCGTTGACCGTGGTGGCCAGCTCCGCGATCTCGTTGCGGGCGCGCGGCACCGGTACCCGCCGGGACAGGTCGTGCTCGGTGATGTCGGCCATCTCCCCGCTGATCGCCTCCACCGGCCGCAGCACCCGCCCCGTCGCCAGCCACACCACCGCGGCCAGCAGCCCGATCAGCGACAGGGTGCCGCCGGCCAGGGCCAGGACCCGGCGGTCGAGCGTCCGCTGCACCGCCACGAGCCGGGCTCGGCGCTCCGCCGCGTCCCGCTCGACGTCGGCCGCGGTCGGGTCGGCGTCCTGCGCGGGACTCCCCTCGATCCCCGAGATCGGGTACGGAGGGGACACCTCGCCGGTGTCCTGCGCGACCCGGTAGCTCATCGCACCCGGGTCGTCGAACGGCCACAGGGACAGTTCCGGGATCAGCGCGGAAGACCGGTAGGTGGCGCTCGCGGTGATCACCTCGTCCGGGTCCGCGACCCCCGGCACCCTCATGTCGTCGATCCGGCGCGGTTCGAGGATCGCGTGCGAGTCGTTGACGGCGCAGCGAATGCCCCAGAACTTGTAGGTGTCCGTCGCCTCGGTCTTCCCGGGTTCGACGAAATACCCGTCGACGCAGATGTCGTGGTCGGTCACCGGGGCCGTGTCGAACCGCATGGCCTGGTTTTTGAGGAAGACCGCCGCGAGCACCGCCACGGCGACGAGCGGCACGGCCACGACCAGGGTGGCTGTCAGGGTCACCTTCTCGCGCAGCCCGCGCGGCCGGAATTTCCCGCCCACCGCCAGTAATCGCATCTCCCCACTATGGCCCACTGCCGCCGCGGGCTCCGGGGACCCTCCGGGTGCGACGGCGGTGGCCCCCGGTCCGACGCGGACCGGGGGCCACCGCTGATCGTGCCCGGACCGCCTACTGGAAGATGACGTCCGAGCAGAAGTAGTACGACTGGTCCATGTGGCTGGCCTGCCAGATCACGTACACGACGTGGCGGCCGGTGCGGCTGCCCGCGTTCACCGCGACCTGGTAGGTGCCCGCCGGCGCGTAGCGGCCGGTGGTCGCCACCAGTTCCAGGTTGCCCCAGCCCAGCTGCTGCGTGGTCGGGTCGAAGCCCTGGCGCGTCACGTAGACCCGCAGGTAGTCCGCGCCGTGGCGGGCCTGGTCGGTGACGGTCAGGGTGAACTGCCTCGACTTGGTGGCCGCCTTCCACTGGCCGGGGTTGTCCAGCGCCGCGTACCGCATACCGCCGGTGCGGCCGCCGCTGCACAGCTGGCCGTTCGGGATCACGCCCTGGTGGTTGCCCGCCACGTTCTCCCGGTAGAGGCCGTTCCAGTTCCACATGGCGTTGGTGTCGGCCTGCCACGCCTGCCAGCACATCGGGTCCTGCTGGGCCATCGTGGGGTTCTGGAAGTCACTGCCCCACCGCTGCCAGCAGCCGTAGTTGCGGGACGGCGGGTCGGTGGTCGACCCGTGCGCGTCGGCGACGCCGGTGAGCAGGCTCGTGAACAGGGCGGCGACGACGGTGACCGTCGCGCCGACCCGGGCGAGCCGGGTCCTTCTCGCAGGGATGGCCATGAGCGCCACTTTCTCCTCCTCGTTGAGGATGATCAGTGCTGGGAGCGCTCCCAAAACGCACTGTAACCAGGTGCCCGTGGAATTGGGAAGTGTTGGCGCACAAGGAATCCGCATTCGACTGCGTTCGAATCGAGCATTCGACGGGAACCATTCACCCGGCGAGTGTCGCGGCGTGCTCGCGGAACGCGGTGGTGGCGGGGTGGGTCAGGGTGCGGGGCCACACCAGGCGCACCGCCACCGGGCCGGCGTCGGCCAGCGGCAGGTAGTGCACGCCGGGGTGCGGGTGGCTGTGCCCGGTCGCCTCCGTGGTCACCCCCACCGCCTCGCCCAGCGCGATCGTGGTCAGCCACTCGTCGACCCCGGGCACCTCGAACGTCTCGGGCCGCGCGTCCGCAGGCCACAGGTCCGCGCTCGTGGTCGCCGCGGTCGAGCACAGCGCCACCGACCGGTCGACCAGGTCGGCCAGCAGCACGGCGTCCCGGCCGGCCAGCGGGTCGCCGTCGGGCACCGCGACGAGCCGGGGTTCCCGGTAGAGCACCCGGGACGCGAACGCCGGGTCGACCGGCGACGTGCGCATGAACGCCACGTCCACCTCGCCCCGGCGCAGCGCGGCCTCCGGGTCGTCGCAGCGGCGCACCTTCGTGGGCGTGCCGGGGTGCTTCGCGCGCCAGTCGCGCAGCAGCGGCACGGTGTGCCTGCCCAGCGCCGCCCAGCCGAACCCGACGCGCAGCGGGCGCCCGCCCCCCACCACCTCGGCCAGGGCGTCGTCGAGCTGGTTGAGGATGCGGTGCGCGTGCTCCCACATCCGCTGCCCGGCCTCGGTGAGCGCGAGGCTGCGGGTGGTGCGCTCGACCAGGCGCGTGCCCAGCCGGCGCTCCAACTGCTCCAGGGTCCGCGACAGGGCGGGCTGCCCGACCCGCAACGCGGCCGCGGCGCCGGTGATGGTGCCCTCGTCGCCGATGGCGGCCAGCGCCCGCAGGTGCCTCAGCTCCACATTCATGACCGCCGAGCATAACCGCGGCACGAGAAGCATTTCCCCCGATTCCCGACCGCGCCTAGCGTCAACGGCATGAAGATCCTCTTGATCGGTGCCGGCGGCACCATCGGCACCGTCGTCCACAAGACCCTCGCCGGGCGGGGCCACGACGTGCTCTCCGTCGGCCGCACCAGCGGTGACCTGCGCTTCGACTTCACCGACCCGGAGCAGGTCGCCGCCCTGTACGCGGCGGCGGGCCCGGTGGACGCGGTGGTCGGCGCCGCCGGTGGCGTGCCGTTCAAGCCGCTGGACCAGCTCACCGCCGACGACTTCCGCACCGGCTTCCACAACAAGGTGCTCAGCCAGGTGGAGCTGGTGCGGCAGGGCGTCCGGCACGTCGCCGAGCGCGGTTCGTTCACCCTGATCACCGGCGTCCTGGCGCGCGAGCCGATCGTCACGGGCACGGTCGCGTCCCTGGTCAACGGGGCGATCGAGAGCTTCGTCATGGCCGCGGCCGTCGAGATCGCGCCGCAGCGCGTCAACGCGGTGAGCCCGTCCGTGGTCACCGAGGACCTGCCGAAGTACGACAGGTTCTTCCCCGGCATGCCGTCGCACGACCTCGCCGCGGTGGCACGGGCCTACGTGCGGTCCGTCGAGGGCGCGCAGACCGGGCAGGTCCTCGTCCCCTGACGCACGTTGACCGGAACGGCGCCGCACCCCCACAGTGACCGCATGAAACGGGCTCTCGCGGCGCTGACCGGCGGCGCGTTCCTCACCCTGGCGCTCGGGGTCCTCGCCTCCGGGGACCCCGTGCCGTCGCTGCCGCTCGGCGCGGTGTTCGCGCTGCTGGCCGTGGTCGGTTTCGAGTGGGTGCGCGAGCGGGGCGCCCGGTGGGCGTGGGCCTACGTCGCCGTCCAGCTCCCGTTGGCGTTCCTGGTCTTCACGGTGAGCCCGAGCGTCGGTGCCACGCTGTTCCTGGTCGTCCTGGTGAGCCAGTGCGTGCTGCTGCTCCCGCTGCCCGGCACCGCCCTGGTGGTCGCGCTGGTCCCGCTGGTGCACCTGGGCATGCCGTGGCACGAGGCGCTGCGCGAGGGTCTGGGCACGCTGGCGGCGGTGCTGTTCGCCGCGGTCGTCACCGAGCTGCTGGTCCGCGAGCAGCGGTCCCGCACCGAGCTGGCCGAGGCGCACGGGCGGTTGCGCGACCACGCCGCGCAGGCCGAGCGGCTGGCCACCGCGCAGGAGCGCAACCGGGTGGCCCGCGACATCCACGACGGGCTCGGGCACTCGCTGACCGTGGTGCAGATGCAGGTCAAGGCGGCGCGGGCGGTGCTGCCGACCGACCCGGCCAAGGCCGACGACGTGCTGGCCAAGGCGCAGCGGCAGGCCGAGGAGGCGTTGGCCGAGGTGCGCCGCTCGGTGCGGGCCCTGCGCGAACCGCGCCCGACCCCGCCGCTGGCCGAGGCGCTGCGCTCGCTGGCCGAGGAGACCTCGGCGGCCGGCGTGCCCACGCGGCTGGCGGTGTCGGGCGCGCAGCGGCCGCTGCCGGACGAGACGCGGGAGGCGTTGTTCCGGACCGCGCAGGAGGGCCTGACCAACGTGCGCAAGCACGCCCGCGCCGGCCGGGTCGACCTGGTGCTGGACTACGCCGACGCGGCGGTGCGCCTGGAGGTCCGCGACGACGGCACCGGCGCCGCCGACGGGCGGCCGCCCGGTTTCGGCCTGCTCGGGCTGCGCGAGCGGGCCGCGCACCTGGGCGGTCGGGTGCACCTGGAATCCTTCCCCGGACGGGGCTGCACGTTGACGGTGGAGGTGCCGGGATGAACCCGGTCCGGGTACTGCTCGTGGACGACCAGGCGCTGTTCCGCGAGGCGCTGGCGACCCTGCTGGGCACCCACGACGGCATCGAGGTGGTGGGCGAGGCGGGCGACGGCGACGAGGCGCTGCGCCGGTCCGCCGAGCTGGCGCCCGACGTCGTGCTGATGGACCTGCGCATGCCCGTGCTGGACGGGGTCGCCGCCACCCGCAGGCTGCGCGTCGAGCGGCCGGGCGCGCGGGTCATCGCGCTGACCACGTTCGACGACGACGAGGACGTGTTCGCCGCCCTGCGCGCCGGCGCGGTCGGCTACCTGCTCAAGGACGTGTCCTCGGCGCGGCTGGTCGAGGCGGTGCTGGCCGCCTCCCGGGGCGAGTCGGTGCTGCAGCCGTCGGTGGCGGCCAAGGTGGTGGCGAGGTTCGCGCGGCTGCCCGACGCCCCGCCGGAACCCCGCCCGCAGCCGCTGGTGGTGCCGCTGTCCGAGCGCGAGCTGGAGGTGCTGCGCCTGCTGGCCGACGGTCGCAGCAACCGGGAGATCGCCGCCGCGCTGTTCCTGGCCGAGGGCACGGTGAAGAACCACGTGACCAACGTGCTGGCCAAGCTCGGCGTCCGCGACCGCACCCGGGCCGCCCTGCGCGCCCGTGCCCTGGACCTGCTCTAGGCACCCCGCACGATTGCGGCCCGCCCGCCTTGTCGACCGTGCGACGATGCACCCTCGGCGGAGAGGGGGCCGGGTGCACCGGGACGACGAGGCGCGGACCACCAACCTCATCCGGGGCGACCCCCGCGGCCCCACCGTCCAGGCGTCGGTGATCAACGGTGACCTCCACTTCCACGCCCAGCCCGCGCCGCCGGCGCCCCGGCAGGCCGGCACCTGGGACGACGCGGCGGCCCTCCCCCACGCCGCCAGGTCCCTGCTCCACGCCCAGGTCCAGGCCGCCGAGGACCTCCCCCACCACCTGCCGGGCGCCCGCCGTCCGTCGCTCGCCGCCGTCTACGTGCGCCAGGACCTGGGCGGCAGCACCGACGAACCGCGCCCCGAACCGCCCCAGCCGATCCTCGACGGCCACGGCCAACTGGTCGAGGTGCCCGCCCCGCCCGTCGCCCGGGTCGCGGTCCGGCCACCGGCCAGGGCCGTGCGCGAAGCCCTCGACACCGACCGCCACCTGGTCGTCGTGGGCGGCGCGGGCCAGGGCAAGTCCACCCTGTCGCTGCGCCTGGCCGCCGACATCGCGTCCCGCTGGTTGGCCGGGGGCGACGAACCGCTGACCGAACCCGTGGTGCCGCTGCGCGTGACCGCGCGCGAACTCGCCGCCCGGCGCGGCGTCCCGTTCCCCGAGGCGCTGGCCGACAGCGCCCGCGCCGACTACGGCTCCCTGCTCCACGCGCCGCTGTCCGCGGACCTGCTCGCCGACCGCGTCGCCGGGTGCCGGTGGCTGCTGCTGGTCGACGGCCTGGACGAGGTCGCCGACGCCGACGACCGCGACCGCCTGGTCAAGGCGCTGGCCCGCTGCGCGGCCGACTCGCCGTACCGGGTCGTGCTCATGACCAGGCCAGTCGAGGGCGGCGCCCTGGCGCCCCTGCACCGCGTCGGCGCGGTCCGCTACGAGCTGCAGCCGTTCGACGAGGAGGCCCTGCGCCGCTTCGCGCGCAACTGGTTCACCGCCGAGGGCCCCGCCGACCGGTTCCTCCGCCAGATCCACGCGGCCCACCTGGACGAACTCGTCCGCGTCCCGCTCCTGGCCACCATCGCCGCGGTCGTCTTCGACCAGCGCGGCGACCGCCCCCTGCCGGACAACCAGTACGAGCTGTACGAGGCGTACCTGGCGTTCCTGCGCTCCGACCGCGCCCCGTCCGGCCCGTTCGAGCAGTACCGCACCCCGCTGCTGGAGCACCTGGGCCGGGTGCGCCTGGAGAGCGACACGTCGCTGCGCGAAGCGGCCACGACCTGGGTCCGCACCCACCTGACCACCGAGTTGCCCGGGGGTTGGGCGGAGGAGCTGACCGCGTTCCTGGCCTCGGTGGGCCCGCTGGTCCTGCGCAACGACGACCTCCGCTTCCTGCACCACAGCTTCGCCGAGCACCTGGCCGCGACCGCGCACGCGAGGAACCTGCCGACGGCGTTCGCGCCGGAGGAGACCTTCGTCCGCCTCCTGCACGCCGCCCGCCCGCGCGAACGGGGCCGCTTCGCCCGCGCCGTGGCCCTGCACTACTGCCGCCTGCGCCCGGCCGAGGCCGACCCGATGCTGCGCTGGCTGCACGCCGGAGACGGCGAACAACACCTGCTGGCGGCCCGGCTGCTGGCCAAGCGGTTGCCGGCGAGCCCCGAGGTCGTGCAGGCGTTCCTGGGGACCGCGCGCGGGTGGGCGATGACCAACCAGTACCCGGCGGCGGCGATCCTGTCGCAGGTGAGCCGGGCGACCGGGCACCCGTGGTTGGCCGAGTGGCTGGTCGGGTTGATGCGTGATGCGGACGCGCCCTGGGCGTCCCGGACCGAGGCGGCGACGGCGTTGGCGGTGCGGTTGCGCGGGCAGGAGGCGCCGGAGGCCGTCGCGTTCCTGACCGCGCTGGTCGACGACGAGGGCGCCGCGGTGTCGGTGCGGCTGGCGGCGGCCGAGGGGCTGTCGGAGACCGGTGCGGACGAGCGCGAGGCGGCGGAACGGGGTTTGCGGTCCGTGCTGGCCGATCCGAACGCGTCGGGCCGGGACTGCCACACCGCCGCGGTGATCCTGTCCGCGTTCGACCCGGAGGCCAACCGGGACGCGGTCGCGGCGCTCACCGGTCTGCTCGACGACCCGGGGACGCCGACCCAGGTCGTGGTGGAGGCGGCGACCGGCCTGGTCGAGATCGGCCCGGACCACCACGCGCGGGCGGCCGAGGCGTTCCGCGCGGTGCTGCGCGACCCCGTCCGCAGCCAGACGGGGCGGGAAGGGGCGGCTCTGGGGATGGCGCAGCTCGGTCCCGACCTGGCCACCGAGGCGGTCGAGGCGCTGACGCACCTCGCCCAGGACACCCGGCGGGTCGTCTCCGAGCGCGTGAACGCCGCCGAGGTGCTCGGCAGGCTCGGCTTCCAGCAGCGGAACACCGCCGGTGAACTCGTGCTCGCGATCATGGACGAGCCGGGCGCGACCTCCTACCACCGCCGGTACTGCGCCGGCCGGCTGGCCGAGTTCGGCCCGGCGTTCCGGGAACGCGCGGAGCGCGAACTGCGCTCGATCACCAAGCACCCCGGCACAACCGTCAACGACGTCATGCACGCGGCGAACGCGCTCGGCAAGCTCGGACCGGAGTACTTCGCCGAGGCTGCCTCGGCGCTGTGGCCGTTGGTGGACGAACTGCGCCCCGCGGGCACCGATCAGGTCATCGCCCTCAACTACCTTCTCGACCTGGGAGAACCGCACCGGACCTCGGCCCTGCGGCAGATCCGGGGCATCGCGGCGGAGCGCGGCGCGACCACGAACGGCCGCCGTTACGCCGTGAGCAGGCTGATCCGCTCGGGCCCCCGGTTCCACGCCGAGGCGCGCGACCACCTGCTGGACATCGCCACCACCGCCCTCGACGCCGCCGCGGCCCTGGAGGCGTGGGGTCAGCTGCGCGAGCTCGACACCACCTTCCACGACCGCGCGCTCGCGGCACTGCTGGTACCGGCCAACCCGCTCCCCGACCCGATCAACGTGTTCCCGATCATGTCCCGGTTCGCGTCGTCCGACGTGGACCGGGTGGCCGTCGCCGACGTGCTGCTGGCCATCGCCGCGGACCCCGCACGGCACTTCTCCTCCCGGCTGCCCGCCCTCAACGCCGCGGTGCCGCTCGGCCGGGCGTTTCACCGCGCGGTGGTCGACCAAGCCTGCGACCTGCTCCGCTCCACCACCGTGCCGGAGTTCGACTTCCCCTACCTCGCGGGGTACTTCAAGGACTTCGGGCCCGGCCTCCGCGGGAGGGTCGCGGAAGCCCTGCATGAGCTGCTCCGCTCCCCGGAGACGGGAGCCGGCGGCGGTTGGCGGGTCGTGCGGGCGTTGGAAGTGCTGGGGTTCGCCCGGACGCCGGCGGTGCGAGATGCCCTGCGGGCACTGGTCGACGACGGATCGGCGGCTCCGTCGGTCCGGTACGACGCCACCGCGATGCTCGCCTCCCTCCACCCCGACGCGGTCGCAGACGCGCCGGTCCCGGAGGACGACGTACCGCCTGCGTGGACGGACCTGGTCCTGCGCCTCGCCGCACTCGGTACCGATGTGGTCCCCGGCCTCAACGCCCTGCTCGCCGACCGGGACACCGCGCGCGAGGTCCGCGTGGCGGCCGCGGCGGCACTGCTGCGCCTGGAGCCGGAAGGGCATCCCGCGGCGCTGGAGGAGCTTCGCCGGCAGGCGGGTGACGTCCACCTGAACCGCGGTGACCGCAGCGACGCCTTCCTGCTGCTCACCGAGTTGCACGAACCGGCGCTGCCCGACGCGGTCGCGTTCCACCGGGACCTGGCGGAGCGGGAGGACGAGGACGTGCGCAACCGCGCGTGGGCCGCGACCGACCTCGTTTCCCTCGACCGGTCCGCCGCCCCGATGGCAGTCGGTGTGTTGCGCCGCCTGTGCGACAACCCGCACACGATCCCGGCCGACCGCGCCTCGTGCGTGTCCTGGCTGGGCCGGTTGAGCGCACACGTCACCCTCGAACCCCACCTGGTCATGGCGGTCGCCCGTCACCCGGCGAGCACCGGCAAGCGCGCGTCGATGCTGCGGCAGTTGCCCCGTGCCCTGCGGACCGAGGTCGAGCGGGAGGTGCTCGACGACCGGGTACTGCAGTTCGCGGACCGGCTGCCCGACAAGGACTACTGGGACGACCTGCCACTCGCCGCCGAGGCCGAGGCCGCTGCGCGTGACGCCCTCGCCGCGCCGGAGTCCTCCGCTCGCGAGCGGGTCGAGGCCGCCTCCGCCCTGGCCTCCCTGTCGACACGACTCGTGCCGGAGGCAGCGCGTGTCCTGCGAGGGCTGCCCACCACCTCACGGGGGCGCCACGCGTTGGCGAGGTTGGGCAACGACCACTTCCGGCGGGTGCTGGCCGAGGTGGAAAGCGTCGCGGTGGACGCGGCACGGCCGCTCCGCGAGCGGATCGGCGCGGCGAACGTGGTCATCCAGCTCACCACCACACCGCCGCAGTCCCTCGTCGGCCTGCTGCGGGACGTCCTCGCCGATCCCCGTTCCTCGGGCCGGGACCGGGTCGACGCGCTGTACCGGCTCCGGCGGGTGGACGGGCTCGACCCGCTCCGACGACTGCGGGATCAGGAGGCAGGACCCGTCGCGGCGCGGTGGCGGGCAGCGATGAAACTGGTCGACTTCGACTGCGAGGACCGGGCGGCGGCGGTGCGCCTGCTGGCCGCGACAACCGCCGACCGCGCGGCCCGGCCCGCGCTGCGGGTGCACGTCGCCGACGACTTGAAAGCACTGGGCGAGGCCGGCCGACAGCAGGCGATCACCCTGTTGGCGGAGATGGTCGTGGACGCGGAGGTGCCCGTGTCGGCCCGGGCACGGGCGGCCAGCATCCTGATCTCCGTCGCACCCGCCGCCCGACGTGACGCGCTGGCGGTGCTCGACGACCTGCTGAGCACCCCCAGCCCCCTGCTGCGCCGCCAGGTCTGGCAGGCGATCGGCGCGGTCAGGCCCACCGAGGCGGCCCTGGGCCTGCTGGCCACGGCGCGGAATCGCGACCTGACTCCCACTGCCCGCGTCCGGTGCGCCGAAACCGCCGTGGACCTGCGGCGCGAGTGCCGTGACGCGGCGGCCGTGGTGGTGCGGGAGATGGCGTTCGACGACACCGTCCCCGGGCACGTCCGCCGCCGCGCGGCCCGGGCCCTGGCCCGGTGGAGCGAGGTGTGCCGGGCCGAGGCCAGGCACCTCCTGCCCACCCTCTAACCCCAGTTCGGCACCGGGGTGACGGCCTCCGCCGGGTGCTCGGCGGTCAGCGGCGGCGCCACTCCGCGCAGGGCCGCCAGCCGGTCGGCGGTCAGGCAGAACACGCGGTTGCCCGCGGCCTCCGCCCACTCGGTGAACCCCCGGTGCGGCAGCTCGCGGTCGGAGGCGGCCAGGACCACGTTGCCCGCCCGCTTGCCCAGCAGCAGACCGGGTTCGGCCAGCAGCGCCACGTGCGGGAACACCTGGGTCAGCGACGCCACGGCGCGCAGCGGCACCGCCATGTCCGGCGCGGACCACATGTTGCCCAGGTGGAGGCCGCCGGGGCGCAGGACCCTGGCGATCTCGCGCAGGAACTCCACGGCGGCTAGGTGGACCGCCACGGTGCCCGCCCGGGAGACGTCCATGACCACCACGTCGGCGGTGGCGTCGGGGGTGCCCTTGATCCCGGCCTCGCCGTCCTCGACGCGCACCTCAAGGCCCTCGACCGCGTCCAGCTCCAGGTGGGAGCGCACGAGGTCGACCAGCGGGCCGTCCAGTTCGTAGACCGTCTGGGGTGAACCCGGGCGGGTCGCGGCCAGGTACCGGGAGAGGGTGAAACCGGCGCCGCCGACCTGGAGGGCCGACACCGCCTCGCCGGCGGGCCAGTGCAGGTCCAGCACGCGGGCGACCCACGTGGCGTAGGGCAGGTGCAGGTAGGTCGGGTCGGCCAGGTCGACGTACGACTGGAGGACGCCGTCGACCGTGAGCAGCCAGCCGGTCGGGCGGTACGGGGCGGGCACCAGTCGTGCCGCGCCGAACTTCACCTGCCGGTCCACGGCCTCGCGAGATTCCACGCCGCCACCCTAGGGCCCGTGGCGGTCAGCGGCGTTCGAGGACCAGGACGGGGATCTGCCGGGTGGTCGCGCGCTCGAAGTCGGCGAAGAAGGGGTACGCGGTCCGGATCAGCCCGGCCGGTTCGTCGCGTTCCCCGCCCTCGGCCACGCGTGCCGTGACCTGGTGCGTGTCGGTGCCGAACTCGATCACGACGGAGGGGTCGGCCAGCAGGTTGAAGTACCACGCCGGGTGGTGGGGGCGTCCGCCGTTGGCCGCGGCCACGAGCCAGCGGTCGCCGTCGGGCACGCACGCCAGCGGCGAGACGTGGGCCTCGCCCGACCGCGCGCCGGTGTGGTGGAGCAGGAGCAGGGTCATGCCCTCGAACGCGCCGCCGACGACGCCCGCGTTGGCGCGGAACTCGTCGATGACCTGTTGGTTCTGGACGCGGCGTTCCTCGCTCATCGTCGGGTGTTCCTCCGCGGTCGGGGACGGTGCACGGTGATCTTGTCAGTGCGGCCGGGTCCGGGCCAGGGGCATCCCACCGCGGTCGTGCCACGACGTGACCCCCGACCGTGACCTCCGGCACGGGGCAGCGGCGTCGCCGGCGACGACGCTCGTCTGCAACAGCCGAACGAGCCGGAGGGTCGCCGTGACGATCACCCACCCCGCCAGGAGCACCGCACGCAAGTTGGCCCGCTTCGCCGGGCACTACGTCGAGATGGTCGCCGCCATGGTCGTCGGCATGGTGGTGCTGCACCCGCTGTGGCCGTCGGAGTGGTCGGCGCGGCCGGACGTGGGCGCGCTGGTCATGGTTACCGACATGACCGTGGCCATGGCGCTGTGGATGCGGGTCCGCCGCCACTCCCGGGCCCGCACCGCCGAGATGGCGGCGGTGATGTTCCTGCCGTTCGCGGTGCTGCTGGTGCCGTACTGGCTGGGCGCGCTGTCGGGCACGGCCGTGATGGTGGTCGGGCACGTGGTCATGTTCCCGCTGATGCTGGCCGCCATGCTGTGGCGCCGCGCGGACTACTGGCACTGACCGCCGTGCGGTGGGTGCGGTTGCCCGGTGGCCGCACGGGCATGTGGTTGACGTGGAGTGCACGGACAGCAGGTCACGCGCACGCCCTGCTGCGCGCAAACGGTCGACGTGCGGTGGACCCCGGGTGGTTCCCCGAGGGGAGCCGTCGGCCACGATGCGCCCGAAAAGCAGCGCCTCGGCGCCCACCGATCGCTTTCCCGACCACGCACCCCCGAGAACTCGGACTCGCCAGTGCGGGACCGGCCGGCGCCGTTGCTGGCCGGTCCCGCGACCGCCGTCCTCAGTAGACGCTGGCCTGCCGGGACGTCGACCTGATGCCGTTGGCGCCGTTGAAGATGCGGTTGCCCCACGAGGTCAGGCTGTTGCGGTTGAAGCCGGAGACCATGTCCAGGTACTCGACACCGCCGCCGTTGCCGCTCCAGGACCAGCCCAGGTAGCCGATGCGCTGCGACTGGGCGGTGGCCATGATGGCGTTCTCGTCGGGGTTGCCGTCGGAGTGGTTGTCGCCGAACTCGCCCACCACGATCGGCAGCCGGCTGCCGACGAAGGCGTTGAGGTACGCGGTGACCTCGGAGGCCGTGTCGTAGACGCCGTACATGTGGATCGAGAACACGGTGTTGCGCTGCGGGTCGGCGTTGAACACGGTGGACGCGTTGTCGCGCATGGTGTTCGACCAGTCCTGGCCCCAGTTCGGCGCGTCCACCACCAGGGTGTGGGTGAACCCGTTGGACCGCAGCCGCGAGATGGCGTTGCGGGTGTCGTTGGTCCAGCCCCCGTAGTTGCCGTTGCCGTACGGCTCGTTGCCGATGTTGATGATGACGTAGCGCTCCTGGCCCACCAGCGCGCTCTTCACGCCCAGCCAGTAGTCGACGGCCTGGCCCAGGGTCGCCGCACCGGCCTGCTCGCCGTAACCGGTGGTGTCGTGCGCCTCCAGCACGCAGATCAGCCGGTTGGCCCGGCACTGGGAGACGATCGTGGACACCGCCGAGGGGCTGGTCCGGGTCCAGCGGGCGCCGGTGGCGAGGACCACGCGCACGGTGTTGGCGCCCAGCGCCTTGATGTCCGGCAGGGCCTGCGCGGTCCGGTCGGGGTACCAGGCGTGCGCGTGGTTGACCCCGCGCATCACGAACTCGTTGCCGTTGGCGTCGTAGAGGCGGCCGTTGCTGACGTGGAAACCGTTCGCGGCCGATGCCGCGGGGGCGGTCAGCAGCGGGGCGAGCGCCGCGAGCAGAGCCGCCACGGCGGCCAGGGCCCATCGTTTGACCATGTCGACCTCATCATGTCGTCGTTGACATCTCGTCGCTGACATCCTTGACAGCGTTGTCATCCGAACCGGGCGGGCGACGGGGCGGTCGGTTCGAGGTCGAATACAAGCAGTTAACCGGTTAAGCGTCAACCGGTCCGTCTCGTAAGGGGCGGCGGGAGAGGACTCTTGCTCGCTTCTGTCCGGGATCGGACAAGCGGTGGGGATGATGTTGACTTAAGCGGTAAAGATGGATGTCGCCAGTGGTGAAGTCGGATGTCGCCAGCGGTGAAGTCGGACGCGCCTCGAACCCCGCGCGCCGCCCTGGGCGGCCGACTCCCTGCATCTCAGACCCGGACAGCCCTCACGCTCCAGACTCAGGCGCCCCCACACCCCAAACCCAGGCGGCCCCCCCACACCCCAGACCCAGGCGCCCACACACACCGCAGACCCGGACAGCCCCCACACCCCAAACCCAGGCGGGCCTCACACCCCAGACCCAGGCGGGCCCCACACCCCAGACCCGAGCGACCCTCACACCGCAGACTCGGGCGACCGACCCCGGCGGCTGGCGCAGACAGCCGGGCCGGACAGCCGGGACACAAGGGTCCGACCCCTAATGTCAACATTCGACATTCGCTCGCCAACGCTTCGGCAACGGTCGCCCCCGGAGGGGTTCCACCGATTGTGCCGGGTAGCGTTGGCCAAGTACTGTTGAGATCGGTGAATAATCACCGATCCGCCGCGAAGCGACGATACGGGTTGAGCAGCAGCTCGGTTGCCGATCCTCGTGGGTTCCCAACGAGAGGCACCCCGTGCTCGACACGAACGAGATCGCCAGGGCCACCGTCGTCCACCACCGCGGCATCCCCGTCGTGGTGGTGACCGGCGAGGTGGACTCCTCCACCGTCGCCCCCGTGCGCACCCGCCTGGTCGACGAGCTGGCCCACCGCCCGCGGGGCCTGGTGCTGGACCTGTCCCGGGTGGGCTTCATCGGCTCCACCGGCCTGCAACTGCTGGCCGAGGCCGTCGTCCAGGCGCGGGGTCAGGGGACGGCGCTGGCGGTGGTGGCCGGGCACCGCGCCGTGCTGCTGCCGATGCGGGTGACCGAACTGGACCGGGCGGTGGTCGTGCGCGACACGCTCGACCACGCGGTCACCGCGGTGCTGTCGCACTGAGCTTCCAGCGCGACACCTTCACCCCGACACCTCCAGCGCGGCGCACGGCACCTCCGCCCACACGGTCTTGCCCCGCTCGTGCCGGTCAACCCCCCAGGCCGTGCTCAGGTTCACCACGAGCACCATGCCCCGCCCGCGCTGCGCACCCAACCGCGACCGGCCCACCACCACCTCGCCGAACGCCGCGTCGTCGACCTCGACCCGCACGAAGCACGACCGCGGCGTCCGGTGCAACCGCACCGTGCGCGGGGCCTGCCCGTGGTCGTAGGCGTTGGACACCAGCTCGGTGACCACCAGCAGGCAGCCGTCCAACTCGTCGCCGGCCAGGTCGGAGAGCACCTCGCCCGCCCAGCGGCGCACCCGCACCAGCGGCGGGTCGTCCTCGACCAGGTCCATCGCCCCGGGGCCGACCGCGTCCTCGTCGAGCAGGGTCACGCGCCTCATGTCCTCTCCGCCGAAGACGTGGGAGGGCGTGGACGATCGACCCGTCAACCGTGCTGCGACTCGGCCACAATAGCGACTGCCGCCCACCGCGTTCACCGATGAGCACCCGTTCGTGGGCACAACCGACCGCAGCGCACCATGGAGGTGGGACGCGTGACCGCACCGGAGCACCTGACCTGCACCGTCGTCCTGGTCGACGACCGGACCGCGCGCGTGCTGGTGTCGGGCGACCTCGTCCACGGCAACGGCGACGTGCTGCGCGACGCGATCAGCGACCTGCTCGCCGAGCACCGCCCGGCGCACCTGCACCTGGACTTCACCGACCTGTCGCTGTGCGACTCGACCGGCCTGAGCGTCCTGCTCGGCGCCCGCCGTGCCGCCGACGCCGTCGGGGCGGCGCTGCACCTGGAGCACCGCCCGGCGTGGCTCGACCGCGTGCTGCGGCGCACCGGCACCTTCCACCACCTGGTGCCCGACCAGGTCGAGGACCGCCGAACCGGCTGACCCGACCCACGACGCACCTGCGACGACCGGCACAAATCATCGACGAACTTGTTCGTGACGAACATGTTCGTTACGCTGGCCGCCATGCCCCCTCGCCCCACCTCCAGGAGCCGTCGCGACCGCCCGGCCAAACCCGCCCTGAGCTACGAGGGCATCGTGGCCGCGGCCGTGCGGGTGATGGAGTCCGAAGGGCTCCACCGCGTGACCATGCGCCGCCTGGCCGCGGAACTGGACACCGGTCCGGCCTCGCTGTACGTCTACGTCGCCAACACCGCCGAGCTGCACGCCGCGGTCCTGGAGGAGTTCCTGGGCGCGGTGGACCTGGGCGCCGCGACGGGCCCGGCGGACTGGCGCGACCGGCTCGCCGCCGTCCTCACCTCCTACACCGGCGTCCTGTTCGCCCACCCCGAACTCGCGCACTCCGCGCTCGTGGCCCGCCCCTCGGGCCGGAACTACCTGGCCCTGGTGGAAACGCTGCTGGCCCTGCTGCACGAGGGCGGCGTCCCGCCCGGCCAGGCCGCGTGGGGCGTGGACGTCCTGCTGCAGGTGGCCACCGCCACCGCGGCCGAGCACTCCTCGCGCAACGCGGACCCCTCCGCCGGGCAGGACCACGACGCGCTCGTGGCGGCCCTGCGCCAGGCGTCGCCCGACACCCACCCCCGCATCACCGCGCTGGGCGACGACCTGGTGTCCGGGTCGCCGCGGGAGCGCCTGCGGTGGATGTTCCGGGCGGTCGTCAACGGCACCCTCGCCACCCCTCGCGACACCACGCCCCACGACACGAACCCCGGAGGGACCTCGCCGTGACCACGCCCCACCACCCGATCGCCGTCATCGGCGGCGGCCTGGGCGGCCTGACGCTCGCCCGCGTCCTGCACGTCCACGGCCTGCGCGCCCGCGTCTTCGACCTGGAGGCGTCCCCGCACGCGCGCACCCAGGGCGGCATGCTCGACATCCACGCCGACACCGGCCAGGCCGCGCTGCGGGAAGCGCGGCTGCACGAGGAGTTCCTGGCCGGGGTCCACCCCGGTGGCCAAGCGCTGCGCGTCCTGGACGAGCACGGGCGGCTCCGCCACGCCGAGGCCGACGACGGCACCGGCGAGCGCCCCGAGATCGACCGGGGCGACCTGCGCGACCTGCTGCTGTCCTCCCTGCCGGAGGGCACCGTCCGGTGGGGCGCGAAAGCGGTCTCGTGCCGCGCGCTGGGCGCGGGCCGGCACGAGGTGACCCTCGCCGACGGCACGGCGTTCACCACCGACCTGCTCGTGGGCGCCGACGGCGCCTGGTCCCGGGTCCGCCCCCTGGTCTCCGACGCGGTGCCCGCCTACACCGGCGTCTCCTTCGTCGAACTCGACCTGCGCGACGCCGACGCGCGCCACCCCGCGAGCGCGGCGCTCGTCGGCGGCGGCATGTTCTTCGCCCTGGGCGGCGGCAAGGGCTTCCTGGCGCACCGCGGGACCGACGGCGGCCTGCACGTCTACGCGGCCCTGCGCGCGGACGAGTCGTGGCTGGGCACCGTCGACTTCGCCGACACCGGCGCCGCCAAGGCGGCCCTGCTGGAGCGGTTCGCCGCCTGGTCCCCCGCGCTGCGCGCGCTCATCGCGGACGCGGACGGCCCGCTGGTGCCGCGCCACGTCCACGCCCTGCCCGCCGGCCACCGCTGGGCCAGGGTGCCGGGGGTGACGCTGCTGGGCGACGCGGCGCACCTGATGTCGCCCTTCGCCGGGGAGGGCGCCAACCTCGCCCTGGCCGACGGCGCGGACCTCGGCCGCCTGCTGGCCTGGCACGGCGGCGACACCGAGGCCGCGCTGGCCGCGTACGAGCAGGTCGCGTTCCGGCGCGCGGAGCAGGCGGCCGCGGAGTCGGCCCGGGGCCTGGAGGTCGTCTTCCACCCGGAGGCGCCGCGGCCCCTGGTCGATTTGTTCACCGGTGACCGCGTTCCTCCGGCGACCGCGGTCGGCGGGTAAGTGGTCAGGCACTCACACAGCACCGATCACCGGACTGCGCGACGACACCGGTTCGCTGACCGACGGGCGGGTCGCCGCGCTGCCCACGGTGGACCTGGCGGACTACCGGTTCTCCCCCGCCCAGCTGCGCGTCGGCCGGGGGCAGTCGGTGGCCTTCACCTTCACCGACGACACCGCTGACGACCACAGCTTCACCATCGACGGGCTGGACGTGCACGTCCGGGTGCCGAGTGGTCGGACGCGGACCACCGGGAGCGGGGCGTGGTCGGCCGGTTGACCGTCACCGAGGACGCCCCGGTCGCCGATGAGGACACCCACGTCGCGGACGAGCGGGGCGGGGCGGGGCGCACCACCATGGCTGAGCCGAAGGTGTCCCGCCGGGCGCTGCTGGTCGCGGGCGGCCTGGCCGGACCGGTCGTCGTCACCGGTCCGGTCGACCTGTTTCGGTCGACCTCGACGTCGCCGTGCGCGGCGCGTGGTGGCGGCGGGCGCGGACCGAGGTGCACCTCGAGTACGTCGACGTCCCCGGCTCCCGATTCGGGGAGACCCGGCGCAGGCTCCGGCGGCGGCGGGGGTGGACCGCCGCCATCCACCACGAGGCGCGGGTCGACCGAGAACGTCGACCGGGGCTCAGCCCGGGTCGAGGTCGTCGAGCTGTTGCCGGACGCGGGCGGCGTCGGTGTCGCGGCCTTGTTCCCGGTACAGCTCCAACGCCTCCCGCCATGCCTTGCGGGCCTGGTCGTGTTGTCCGAGGGCGGTGTGTGCCTGCCCCGTCCAATCGTGGGCCAACGCCTCGTAGTAGGTGTCGCCGGCCCGACGCAGGAGGTCGACGGACTGGCCGTAGTAGTCGAGAGCGCGGCGGTACCGCCCGGTTTTGTGGGCGACGTACCCCAGGTTCCCGAGGGTCTGCGCCTCGCCGCTGGGGTCGTGGTGGCGTCGGTACAGGACGAGGGCGGCGTGGCAGTGGTCGCGGGCGGTATCGAACTCCCCCAGCCGCGCGGCGTGCCAGCCCACGGTGTTGAGCGCGTCGGCTTCCCGCACCGGCTGGCCGAGGGCGCGGTGGAGGTCGAGGGCGTGTCGGGCGTGGTCCAAGGCCCTCCGGTGGTCCTCCTGCAGTCCCCGGGTGAACGCGAGCATCTTGTGGATCTGTGCCTGTTCGGCGGTGTCGCGGTGGCGCGCGGCCAAGTCGAGGGCCTGATCCAGGTGCCCGACGGCCTCCTCGTGCGAGCCCGACAGGGAGCAGGCGTAGCCGAGGAACCGGTGGGCGCGGCTGCGCATGGCGGGGTCGGGCAGGTGGGCAGCGGCGTTCAGCGCGGCCCGCCACGTGGTGAGCGCATCGCGCCGGTGCCCCCGCCGGATCTGGAAGCTGTTCAACGCCTGGGCGAGGTGCCAGACGACGTGGTGGCGACCGAGGTCGACCGCGACGCGCTGGGTGGCGAGCAGGGTGGCGTGTTCGGCCTGCAACCAGGCCGTCGCGGCCGCGGCGTCGGGCAACGGGTGCGGGTGGACACCGGGCGAGGGCGGGTCGGGTTGCAGGAGCGGGCGATGGGGGTACACGAGGTGGTCGGCGTTGTGGGCGGTGTGCAGGTGGAAGTCCATCACCCGCGCCAGGGCCGCCTCCCGCACGCCGTCCGGCAGGGCGGTGGTGGCGGCGTAGGCGCGGACCAGGTCGTGCATCGCGTACCGGCCGCGGGGCCGCCGTTCGAGCAGCGACGCCTCCTCCAGCGCCGACAGCGCCCTGCGCGCGCGGGCCGGGGGCAGGTCGGCGAGGGAGACCACCGCGGGCAGGGTCGTGTCGGGGCCGGGGGCGATGCCCAGCAGCCCGAACACGGTGCGCTCGGTGTCCGTGAGGCGGCGCAGGGACCACGAGAGCACGGCGGGCAGGCTGGCGGCGGGATCGTCGTCGTCGAGCATGTCCAGGCCCAGGTCGCGCAGTTCGGCGGCCACCTCCGCCAGCGGGATCCGCGGGTGGCGGAAGGCGTGCCGGGCGGTGATGGCGAGGGCCAGCGGGAAGCGCCCGCACAGCTCGACCAGCTCGTCGGTCGCTTCGGGTTCGGCGGCCACCCCGTGCTCTCCGAGGCGTTCGACCAACAGGGCACGGCCTTCTTCCCGGGGCAGGATGTCCAGTCGGACGTGGCGGGCGCCGTGCCGGTCGATCAACGAGGTGAGGCTGGTGCGGCCGGTGACCAGGACCGCGCAGGTCGGGCTGCCGGGCAGCAGCGGGACGACCTGGTCGGCGGTGGCGGCGTTGTCGAGCACGACCAGCATCCGCCGCCCCGCCACCAGGCTCCGGTACAGCGCCGCCTGGGCGTCGAGGTCGGCGGGCAGGCGGCCGGGGTCGACGCCGAGCGCGTCGAGGAAGCCGCGCACCGCGACCGCCGGGTCGAGCGGCTGGCCGTCGGGGCTGTAGCCGCGCAGGTCGACGAACAGCTGCCCGTCGGGGAACCGGTCGGCGTGGCGGTGGGCCCAGTGCAGCGCCAGCCAGGTCTTGCCGATGCCGCCCGCCCCGCCCAGCGCCGAGATCACCACCGCCGTCCCCGCGGCGGACGTCAGGGCGTGGTCCAGGTCCGCCAGGTACTCCTCGCGGCCGACGAACGACGCCGGCGCGCCGGGCAGTTGCCGGGGCACACCGCCGCCGGGTGCCACCGGCTGGTCGAGCACGGCGGGATCGGCGGGGTACGGGTGGTCGGGCAGGGCGATCCAGGCGATGTCCCGCACTTCCTTCACCCGCACCGGTGCCGGCCGGAAGGTGGCCGGGTCGAGCACGGCGGAGTGGCGGACCACCTCGTCGAACACCCAGCGCGACACCGCCAGCGCGGCCAAGCCGGGCGACTCCGCGAGTGCCCGCTTCACCGGCGGCGCGTCCAGCAGCCGGAAGGCCGTGGTCACCGCGGTCGAGGTGGCGCCGTGCGCGTCGAGGGCGACCTCGCCCGCGTGGACCACCACCCGCAACCGCACCCGCTGGGCCGCCGGGCTGGTGCCGTTGTGCCCCCGCAGGGCCTCGACCAACGCCCCCGGCAGCACCTCCACCAACGGCGCCTTCGCGTACTCGGCTGGGACCAGCACGAACACGCCGTCGCCGCGGTCCTCGCAACGGCAGTCCCCCCACCGCACCCCGGCCGCGCCCAGGGCCTGCTCCAGCACCCGGTACAAACCCGCCCGAGCACCCAACTGGTGGGGCAGCGTCCGGCACGGATCGCCGAAACCCTCCACGTCCACCACGACGATCGTGCAGTGCACTGCCTGGTCGCGACCCATCATCCACGCCCCCTCCCAGGGCAATCAAGCACGGTTGTACCGCACCACCGCCCCCCGTCATCCCGACCGGGCGCGCGCGTCGCCCGATCGGCCGCGCGGTCCGATAGGGTCACCGGCCATGCCCGAGGTCGTCTTGCGCACCGGACTGCACCCCACCCACCCGGAGGCGCTCGCGCTCGCCGTGGTCATCGACCCGCAGGGGTCGCCCGGCGAACGGGCCGTGGCCCTGGTCGGCGACTACTGCTACGTGGACGAGGAGGACGGCGTCGCCTACATCCTGCAGACCGACGCGTGGGCCGAGGGCCGCGTCGAGGACGGCGTGCTGGTCGTGGACATCCTGGTCTACCCGCCGGTGCCCGAGGGGCACTCCGCGAAGATCGCCGAGCTGATCAACGAGATCAACTTCCCCGACCGCTCGCCCCACGCCCCGGACGCGGTGCGGGTGCTGCGGGTGACCGGCACGACCACCCACGACACCGTGCCCGACGAGACGCTGGTGTTCCTCACCCCGCTGGACCGGCTGACCGCGGACGACATGCCGCTGCTGTTCGCCCCGCCGCCGGGGACCGACTGACCCGGACGTCGCGATGTTTGCGTAAACATCGTCGCCGGACCGGACCGCTCCCTGCACCGATCCAGCACCCCCCTTCGGCCCTGTACACGCCCTGGTGCACGCACTAGCGTCTGGCGCCGGATGTTTGCGTAAACATCCCCCGTGCGCCAGCAGGGAGAAGCGACGATGACGTCCGTCTCGGCTCCGACCCGGGCACCGCGACCCGCCGCCCGCCGCGGGCGCGTCGACCGCCGGGGCTGGCTGTTCGTCGCGCCGTTCCTGGTGGTGTTCGCGCTGGTGTTCCTGGCGCCGGTCGCCTACGCGGTGTGGTTGAGCCTGTTCCGGGAGCAGGTGTTCTTCGGCGGCACCGCGTTCGTGGGGCCGGCCAACTACGTCGCGGTGCTGCGGGACGCGAAGTTCTGGGAGTCGTTCCTGCGGATGTCGCTGTTCCTGGTGGTGCAGGTGCCGGTGATGCTGGCGCTGGCGCTGGCGGCGGCGCTGGCGATCGACAGCGCCCGGCTGCACGCGGCGGGCTTCTTCCGGATCGTGATCTTCCTGCCGTACGCGGTGCCGGGCGTGGTGGCGGCGCTGATGTGGGGCTTCCTCTACGGCGACGACTTCGGCCTGGCCGCCGACCTCAACGGCCTGCTCGGGCGCGAGGTCGTGCGGCCGCTGTCGGGCGACTGGGTGCTGGCCTCCATCGGCAACGTGGTGACGTGGGAGTTCGTGGGCTACAACATGCTGATCCTCTACTCGGCGCTCAAGGTGGTGCCTGCCGACCTGTACGAGGCGGCGGCCATCGACGGCGCGGGGGCGTGGCGGACGATCCGGAGCGTCAAGCTGCCCGCCCTCCGCGGCGCGCTGGTCGTCGCCACGATCTTCTCGATCATCGGCAGCTTCCAGCTGTTCAACGAGCCCAACATCCTGCGGTCGTTGGCGCCCAACGCGATCAGCACCTCCTACACGCCCAACATGTACGCCTACAACCTGTCCTTCGGCGGCCAGCAGTACAACTACTCGGCCACCGTGGCGATCGTCATGGGCGTCATCACCGCGGTCATCGCCTACGTCGTGCAGCTGCGCGGCACGCGGAAGGGTGCGTGAAGCCGGTGGCCGTCTCCCCGCTCAAGCCGCGCAAGTCCCCGGTGCTGACCGCCGTGATGGCGGTGTACCTGGTCTACGCGCTGGTCCCGCTGGCGTGGTTGCTGATCAGCGCGACGAAGACCCAGCGGGCCCTGCTGGGCACGCCGGGGCTGGCGTTCGGGGACACCTTCGCGCTGTTCGACAACATCGCCGCGACCTTCACCCACGACGGCGGGATCTTCCTGCGCTGGCTGGGCAACACGCTGCTCTACGTCGTGGTCGGCGCGGGCGGCGCGACCGCGCTGGCCACCGCGGCGGGCTACGGCCTGGCCAAGTACCGCTTCCGGGGTCGGCGGGCGGTGTTCGCGGTGCTGCTCGGTGCCGTCGCCGTCCCCGGCACGGCCCTGGCCGTGCCCACGTTCCTGCTGTTCAGCGAGCTGGAGCTGACCAACACGCCCTGGGCGGTGATCATCCCGTCGCTGGTCAGCCCGTTCGGCCTCTACCTGATCTGGACCTACGCCGCCGAGGCGGTGCCCGACGAGCTGGTGGAGGCCGCGCGCATCGACGGCGCGGGCGAGGTCAGGATCTTCTTCACCGTCACCCTGCGGCTGCTGGTGCCCGGCATCGTGACCGTGGCCCTGTTCGCGGTGGTGTCGACGTGGAACAACTACTTCCTGCCGCTGATCATGCTCAGCGAGCCGGACTGGTACCCGCTGACCGTGGGGCTGAACCAGTGGAGCGCGCGGGCATTCGGCGTGGGCGCCCAGCCGATCTACCACCTGGTGATCACCGGTTCGGTCCTCACCGTCGTCCCGCTCGTCGCCGCGTTCCTGCTGCTGCAGCGCTTCTGGCAGTCGGGCCTGGCCGCGGGCAGCGTCAAGCGGTGACCCGGTCCCGACGCCGCGAAGCAGTGACCCGGTCCCGACGCCGCGAAAGGAACACGCCCATGTCACCCACGAGGCGCACCCGGCAGGTCGCCACCGCCCTGGCGGTCGCGCTGCTCACCGCGCTGCCCGCCTGTTCCGCCGGGTCGGACGGCACCTCCCCGGGCGGTGCCACCGGCACGCAGGAGGCGGTCGACGCCGCGCTGCGCGAGGGCGGCGAGATCACCTACTGGACCTGGACCCCGTCGGCGAAGGCGCAGGTCGAGGCGTTCGAGCGGGAGTTCCCCAACGTCAGGGTCAACCTCGTCAACGCGGGCACCGGCAACGACCACTACGCCAAGCTGCAGAACGCCGTCAAGGCCGGCTCCGGCGCGCCCGACGTGGCCCAGGTCGAGTACCAGGCGCTGCCCCAGTTCGCGCTGACCGGGGCGCTGGTCGACCTGGGCCGCTACGGGTTCCGGGCGTTCGAGGACGACTACACCCCGTCGACGTGGCACTCGGTGCAGGTCGGCGGCGGCCTGTTCGGCCTGCCGCAGGACTCCGGGCCGATGGCGCTGTTCTACAACAAGGAGGTCTTCGACCGGTACGGCATCGCGGTGCCCCGGACGTGGGCCGAGTACGTCGACGCCGCGCGCAGGCTGCACGCCGCCGACCCCACCAGGTACATCACCGCCGACACCGGTGACGCGGGCTTCACCACCAGCATGATCTGGCAGGCCGGCGGGCGCCCGTTCACCACCGACGGCAAGTCCGTGAAGATCGATTTGCGGGACGAGGGCACCCGGAGGTGGACCTCGACGTGGAACCAGCTCGTCGAGGAGGAGCTGGTCGCCCCGATCACCGGCTGGACCGACGCCTGGTACCGGGCGCTGGGCAACGGCACCATCGCCACCCTGCCCACGGGGGCGTGGATGCCGGGCGTGCTGAAGGCGTCGGTGCCCGACGGCGCGGGCAAGTGGGCCGTGGCGCCGCTGCCCACCTACGACGGCACGCCGGTCACCGCCGAGAACGGCGGCAGCGCGCAGGCGGTGCTCGAGCAGAGCGGCAAGCAGGCGCTCGCGGCGGCGTTCGTGCGGTGGCTCGACAACGGCAACGGGGTCAAGCCGTTCCTGGACAGCGGCGGTTTCCCCGCCACCACCGCCGACCTGGGCTCGTCCGCGTTCAGGGACCTGGCCGAGCCCTACTTCGGCGGGCAGCGGGTCAACCAGGTGCTCACCGCGGCCGCCGACCAGGTCGCGGAGGGCTGGTCGTACCTGCCCTACCAGCTCTACGCCAACAGCATCCACGCCGACACCGTCGGCAAGTCCTACGCCGGCGGTGCCGCGCTCGACCCGGGCCTGGTCGCCTGGCAGCAGGCGCTGGTCGACTACGGCAACCAGCAGGGCTTCACCGTCACCACCGGGTGAGTCCCGCGCGGACCGGTCGCCCCACCCCGAGGAAGGAACTCCCGTCCCCGTGCCCGAGTTCAGCATCGGCGAGCACGACTTCCTGCTCGACGGCCGCCCGTTCCGCGTCCTGTCCGGGGCGCTGCACTACTTCCGCGTGCACCCCGACCAGTGGGCCGACCGCATCGACAAGGCCCGGCGGATGGGCCTGAACACCGTGGAGACCTACGTGGCGTGGAACGCCCACGCCCCCGGGCCCGGCGCGTTCGACCTCACCGGCGGCCTGGACCTGGGGCGGTTCCTGCGCCTGGTGGCCGAGGCGGGCATGTACGCGATCGTCCGCCCCGGCCCCTACATCTGCGCGGAGTGGGACAACGGGGGCCTGCCCGCGTGGCTGTTGCGCGACCCCGCGGTGGGGGTGCGCCGCGCCGAACCGCGCTACCTGGCCGCGGTGCGGGACTACCTCGACCGCGTCTACTCCGTCGTCGCCCCGCTCCAGGTCCGGCACGGCGGTCCGGTGATCCTGGTGCAGGTCGAGAACGAGTACGGCGCGTTCGGCTCGGACAAGACCTACCTGGAGGCGTTGGCGGAGCACGCGCGGGCCGCCGGGATCACCGTGCCGCTGACCACCGTGGACCAGGCCGTCGACGGGATGCTGGCCGCCGGCGGCCTGGACGGGCTGCACCGCACGGCCTCGTTCGGCTCCCGCGCCGCCGAGCGGCTGGCCGCGCTGCGCCGCCACCAGCCCACCGGTCCGCTGATGTGCGCGGAGTTCTGGGTCGGCTGGTTCGACCACTGGGGGGCGCACCACCACACCACCCCGGTCGCCGAGGCCGCCGCCGAGCTGGACGCGCTGCTGGCGGCGGGCGCCTCGGTCAACGTCTACGTGTTCCACGGCGGCACGAACTTCGGGTTCACCAGCGGCGCCAACGACAAGGGCGTCTACCAGCCCACGGTCACCTCCTACGACTACGACGCGCCCCTGGACGAGGCGGGCCGGCCCACGGCCAAGTACCACGCCTTCCGCGAGGTGATCGCCCGCTACCACGACGTGCCGGGCGAACCGCCGCCGCCGGCGCCGCCCGCGCCGGCGTTCGGGGTGCCGCTCGGCGACGCCGTCCCCCTGCTCGACGCGCCCGGCCGGTGGAGCGCGGGCGTCCGCCACGACGCCCTGCCGTCGCTCGACGAGGTGGCCGGGGCGCCGCGGCTGGCCCTGTTCACCACGCGCGTCGACGTCGACGGGCCGGCCGTGCTGTGCTTCGGCGAGGTGCGCGACCACGCCTCGGTGTTCCTCGACGGCCAGCCCGTCGGCACCCTGCGGCGCGAGCACCGCCAGCGGGCGCTGGGGCTGCGCCGCGCCGTCGGCGAGCTGGCCGTCCTGGTCGAGGACCACGGCCGGGTGAACTACGGTCCCCGGCTGGGCGAACCCAAGGGGCTCGTCGGCGGTGCCACCCTCGGCGGGGTGGCGCTCACCGGGTGGGAGGTCCGGCCGGTCGACGCGCCTCCCGCGCCGTGGGGGGACGCGGAGCCCGTGCCGGCCGGGGGCCCGGTGGCCGGCCCGGTGCTGCTGCGCGCCCGGTTCTCCCCGCCGGAGCCCGCCGACCTGCACCTGGACACGCGCGGCTGGGGCCGGGGCGTGGTCTGGGTCAACGGTTTCTGCCTGGGCCGCTACTGGTCGCGGGGTCCGCAGCGGACCCTGTA
The DNA here is from genome assembly GCF_009498035.1 of Saccharothrix syringae. Classification (NCBI taxonomy): domain Bacteria; kingdom Bacillati; phylum Actinomycetota; class Actinomycetes; order Pseudonocardiales; family Pseudonocardiaceae; genus Saccharothrix; species Saccharothrix syringae. Next base: position 5,150,052 of record NZ_CP034550.1, on the reverse strand, counting down.
CGTGCCCGGGCCGGTGCTGCGCGCCGGGGGCGACGAGATCGCCGTCCTGGAACTCGACGCGATGACCGACCCGACGGCCCGCTTCGTCCCGGGCCCGCTGCTGGGTCACACGGAGGCGTGAACCGTACTTGCGCGGACAAGGACCCGATATAGTCGACCGCCGAGCCCGGCGGGAAGGGAGCCCACGACGTGAGTCCGAGCGGATCCACGTCCCGCGCGCGACGCACGCCCCGACGCGTGTCCATGGCCGACGTCGCCCGCCTGGCCGGCGTGTCGACCCAGACGGTCTCCCGGGTCTCCAACGGCCACCCCAGCGTCGTGGGCACGACCCGCGAGCAGGTGCTGGAGGCCATGCGGCGGCTCGGCTACCGGCCCAACAGCGCGGCGAGGGCGTTGAAGTACGGCGAGTTCCGCACCATCGGCGTCATCCTGTTCACCCTGTCCTCGGTGGGCAACAGCCGCACCCTGGAGGCCATCGTGGACTCCGCCGCCGCCGAGGGCTACGCGATCACCCTCATCCCGGTGGCCGTGCCCACGCAGGACGGCGTGCTCGGCGCGTTCACCCGCCTCGGTGAGCTGGCCGTCGACGCGGTCATCGTGATCATGGAGGTCCACCTCCTCGACGCGGCCACCATGAGCCTGCCCATCGGCATGCCCGTGGTGGTCGTCGACTCCACCGGCGGCGACCGCTACACCGTCGTGGACACCGACCAGGCCGACGGCGCCCGCCACGCCGTGCGCCACCTGCTCGACCTGGGCCACCGCACCGTGTGGCACGTCGCCGGCCCGGAGGGCTCCTACGCCGCCGAGGGCCGGGCCCGGGCGTGGCGGGCCACCCTCGACGAGGCGGGCCTGCCGGTGCCGCCGATGCTGCGCGGCGACTGGTCGTCCGACTCCGGCTACCGCGCGGGGCTGGAGCTGGCCGGGGTCGCGGACTGCACGGCGGTGTTCGCCGCCAACGACCAGATGGCCCTGGGGCTGCTGCGCGCGTTCCACGAACGGGGCCGGGTGGTGCCCCGCGACGTGAGCGTGGCGGGGTTCGACGACATCCCCGACAGCACCTCGTTCATCCCGCCGCTGACCACCGTGCACCAGGACTTCGCCGAGGTGGGGCGGCGGTGCGTGGAGAGCGTGCTGCGGCAGGTCCGGCACCGGCGCGCCAAGCCGGGCACGACCCTGGTGCCGACCCGCCTGGTCGTCCGCGCCAGCACCGCGCCGCCGCGCGGCTGAGGCCGGCCGGGACGCCGACGGGACCGGGGACCTCCTCCACCGCCTCACCCGAGGTCCACGGCCCCCGACCCGCGCCCCCGCTCCCAGGCCCGGCTACGACCGGCGGTAGATCGTGATGGAGTGCCCGACGTCGTCGACCGGCGTGCTCCGCTCCAGCAGCACCCGGAGGCGGCCGTCCGCCCTCGCGGCGGCCGAATCGGACACCACCAGCAACCCGCGCACCCGCTCCGGCGGCACGGCCAGCGGGTCGTCGGCGCGGATGCCGTGATGAGCGGGCACACCACTGCCCTTGTAGACCAGCCAGACCCGCTCGCCCGGGTGGCACCGCGCCAGGCGCTCCGCCAGCCGACCCAGGTCCTGGCCCCAGTCGACGTTCGAGTCGTGCAGGTGCAGCCGCGTCCCCGCCGGCCCGCCGAAAGCCTCGTTCGAGTAGGGCAGGTAGTACGGGAACGCCCGCCACGAACTCACCCCGACGAACACCACCAGCACCACCGCCGCACCCGACACCCACCGCCACCGCACCACCACCACGCCGGCCGCCGCGACCGCCAGGAACACCGCGTACCGCACCCCCAGGTCCCGGTCACCGGTCATCGCCGCGACCAGCAGCACCCCCGCGGGCAGCAGCATGGCCACCGCCGCACCCAACACCCACCACCGGCCCACCCGGGCGCGCCACCCCGACAGCACCACCAGCACCACCAGCACCGGCACCACCGCCAAAGCGCTCATCTTCGTGGCCACCGCCGCCCCGAGGGCCAGCCCCGCCAACGGCAGGTACGGCAGCGCACGACACCGGGCCCGCCACACCAGCCACGCCGAGGTCAGCGCGAAACCGGCCGCCGGCACGTCCAACGTGGCCAACGACCCGTGCGCCACGACATCGGGCGAGAACGCGTACAGCGCCACCGCCACCAACCCACCACCCGTGCCGACCACGTCACGGGCGAAGGCGAAGACCACCAACCCGAACGACAACGCCAACACGATCACCGGCAACCGCGCCGCGAGCACCACCCGCCCCGGATCGTTGCCCGCCTCGTACAGCACGTGCCGGCCCAACCCCGTCTGGTCACCGGCGAAAGCCGGGTCCAGGCCGCACGTCCACGAACACCAACCCGGCCGCCACCACCAACTTGCCCAGCGGCGGGTGCTCCGGGTTGTACCGCAGGCTGCGCTGCTCCAGGTACACCGCGGCCGCACCCACGTAGACCGGCTCGTCGACGGTCGGGCTCTGCTCCACCGCCGCCGTGACCATCGCCACCGCCATCCCGGCCAGCAGCGCCCCCACGACCAACCACCGGCACCGCCCCAACCCCCACGGCCCGACGGTCACCCTCCACAACGGACCACCACCGGGCAACACCCCCACCACCCCACGACCCGCGGGGCGAGCACGACCTCACCCCACCGGATCCCGCCCGACCACCACCAGCGCGATGTCGTCCGTCGCGGGCCGATCACCCACCAGGGCCGTCATGATCCGCACGCACACCGCCTCCGGCCGCGCCGGCTCCACCACACCCCGCAACAACTCCAGGCGCTCGTCCAAGTCCTCCCACCGACGCTCCACCAACCCGTCGGTGTACAACACGAACACCGCACCCGGCGGCACCTCCACCACCGCACCCCGACGACCCGACACCGCCAGGTCATACCCGATCGGCGGCCCCAACGGCGCCTCCACGAACACCGGCACCGCACCCGGCACCGCCAACACCGGCGGCAGGTGACCCGCCAAGGCCAGCTCCATCCGCCCCGACACCGTGTCGATCACCGCATAAGCCACCGTCGCCATGGTGTGCGCCTCGAAGTGGCTCGCCTTCCGGTCCAGCTTGGCCAACACCTCCGCCGGATCACCGAACTCCAGCGCATAGGCCCGCAACGCACTGCGCAACCGCCCCATCACGATCGCCGCGTCCAACCCCTTGCCCACCACGTCACCGATCACCAGGCCGACCCGCCCACCCGGCAACGGGAACACGTCGTACCAGTCACCACCGACGCCCACGTCCGCACCCGGCACGTACCGGGCCGCCAACTCCCACCCCTCCGGCGACGGCAACTGCCCCGGCAACAAGCTGTCCTGCAACATCGACGCCGCGACCCGCTCGGAATTCGACCGACGCATGTGAGCCGCCATCGCCAACCGGTCCGCGACCAGCTGCAACAGGTCCGTCTCCTCCTCGGTGAACCGACGCGCCGTGACACTGCCCACGTGCAACACCCCGGTCAGCTCACCCTGCGCCACCATCGGCACACCCAGCATCACCCGCAGGCCCCGCTCCCACAACAACGGGTTGACCACCGTCGACTCGTCCACGTGGTCGATCTGCACCGCCGCCCGGCTCTGCGCCACCCGACCCGCGAACCCCGACCCCACCGGCACCCGCACGCCCTGGAAGACCTCCTCCTCCAGACCGGACGCCGCCCGGGCCACCAACTGCCCACCACCGGGATCGGTCAGCAGGATCGTCGCCGTGTCGACCGCGAACAACTCCCGCACCCGCCACAACAGCACCTCGAAGACCTTCTCCAGGTCCAACTCGCGCAGCGTGCCGTCGGTCACCGCCTCCAACACCCGCAACTGCAGCTGCGACCCCTGCGGAGTACCCATCCGTCGATCCCCGTCCCGTCCCTGACCACGCACACCGAGTGAGCAGCACGAACGTGTGACGGGTGCCGTACAGGCCGGTGCCAGCCGCCCAAGAATACCCAAAACAACGCCCCGCACGAACCGACGACGCCCACGGCTAGGCTACGCCGGCCGACACGGCCACGCCCCGTGTCACCCCCACCGCGTCCCAGCCCGAACACCGGCGGAGGCCCACCCGTGACCGACCACCAGCACACCGACCCCCGCGAGTGGCTGGCCACCGCCACCATCGACCCCGCCGTCCACGACCTGCGCCCCGACTACCGGGCACTCCTGATCACCGCCGACCACCTCCGCGGCGGCGACAGCGACACCACCAGCGAACACCTCCTCACCACCGCCGAGCACACCGCCCGCCACACCCTCGACGGCCGCTCACCCGAACAACTGCCCCACCCCGCCGCCTGGCGCGCGGCCTACCGCGCCTTCGGCGCCAAACCCCAGCGCACCCGCCCCAGCGCCGAAGCGCTCCTGCGCCGCCTCGACCCCGACGGCCTCCCCCGCATCGACCGCATCACCGACGCCTACAACGCCGTCTCCATCACCCACCTCATCCCCATCGGCGGCGAGGACCGCACCGCCTACGTCGGACCACCACGCCTGATCCGCGCCCGCGGCGACGAACCCTTCGACACCACCGCGGGCGGCGAACCGGTGGTCGAGCACCCCGAGATCGGCGAGGTCGTCTGGTGCGACGACGCCGGCGCCACCTGCCGCCGCTGGAACTGGCGGCAGTGCACCCGCACCCGCATCACCACCGCCACCACCAGCGCCCTGTTCGTCCTCGACGCCCTCGAACCGCTGTCCGACCAGGACGTCCACGCCGCCGCCGACGCGCTCACCGAGGCGTTGCTGGTCCTCAGCCCGGAGGCCGTCATCCACCGGCGGCTGATCGGTCGCGCCGACGCGGGCTGATGTTCTGGTTTTGGTTCGCACTGAAGTGATAGTGGTGAAAATCGTTCAGCTATGACCGGCTCGCCAGTCGCCCGGGGCCAACCGGCGGGTCGGCGCCCCCGGTCCAGCACCGTCCGCAACCGCGGGTTGTCCGGGGGTGAGCACGAACGCCAACGGCAACCCCGCGGCGTGGATCTTGCTGCTCAGCCCGCCCCGGGACCGGCCGAGCCCGGCCGCCGCAGCCCGCGCCTTCCGACGACGCCTGCGGGCGGCACGGTCCCGATCGGCAGGCGTGCCCGCACCGGCCTCGGCCGGCGCGGGCCGCGACGCACCACCCGCAGCACGCTCTGTTGGGTGGGCAACGGAGCCCCTTTTTTCCTCGGTCAACGCCTGCTCCAACGCATCCAGGGTCTCCCCGGCGACCGCCACCCCGCTCAGGCACTGAACCGGGAGTAGACGGTCGACCAGGGCCCGTACCGTTCGGGCACGTCGCGCCAGCCCGACCCGGTGCGAAACCGCCACACCAGGGTGCTACCAGCCCCAACCAGCACACCACCGGACCCACCCAGGTCCGAACTTCAAACAGCTCCTAACGCCGCGAGGGGCGCACGTGCGCCCGCACCCCGTGCGGTCCGAACAAGACCAGCAGCTCGACCGCGCCACCGTCGGCGCTGCCCAGCCAGTGCGGCAACGACGTGTCGAACTCGGCGGCCTCGCCGGGCGGCAGCGTCAGGTCCCGCTCCCCCACCACCAGCCGCAGGCGGCCGTTGAGCACGTACAGCCACTCGGAGCCCTCGTGGGTCCGCGGGGTCGGTTCGAGCGGTTCCGGCCGGGCCGGGATCACCATCTTGAACGCCTGCGTCCCGCCCGGTCGCCGGGACAGCGGCACCAGGACCGTGCCGAACCGGTGGATCGGCTTGAGGTGGACGCGCGGGTCGCCGGTGCGGGGCGCGCCGACGAGGTCGTCCAGCGGTACGTCGTAGGTGCGGGACAGCGGCAGCAGCAGTTCCAGGGTCGCCCTGCGCTGCCCGCCCTCCAGCCTCGACAGGGTGCTCTCCGAGATCCCGGTCACCGCGGAGAGCTCGGCCAGGGTGATGCCCCGGTCGCGCCGCAACGCGCGCAGCCTCGGTCCCACCGCGCCGAGCACGTCTTCCTCGTCCATGCCGCCAACTTGCCACAACGGCAAGAACGCGTGCCAGGCCGGGCCCGGTCCGGCGAGGCTGACCGCACAGCCCCCGAGGACAGGAGACTTCACATGGCCACAGCGCGCATCGCGGCGATCCTCGCCCTCGTCATCGCCACCGCGGCCTGCTCGGCACCCGCCGGGCAACTCCCCCCGCACGCCGCCGCCACGGCACAGGACCCGGGGTTCGCGAGCACCTTCCGGCACGAGTTCGCCGACGTCGACGGCGTCCGGCTGCACTACGTGACCGGCGGCAGCGGCTCGCCGGTGGTGCTGCTGCACGGCTGGCCGCGGACCTGGTTCGGCTGGTGGCCGATCATGCCGGCGCTCGCCGGGCACCACACCGTCCACGCCGTCGACCTGCCCGGCCTCGGCGACAGCACCGGCTCGCCCACCGGCTACGACAAGGCCACCCTGGCGCGGTACGCGCACTCGCTCGTCGCCGACCGGCTCGGCGTCCGCGGCGCCGCCGTCGTCGGGCACGACCTCGGCGCCGCCGCGGCGTTCCAGTACGCCGCGCAGTTCCCCGCCGACACCACCCGCCTGGGCTACCTCGACCTGCCGCTGCCCGGCCCGGCGTCGACGGGCCCGCCTACCGCTCGCTGAGCTGGCACATCGCCTTCCACTCCCAGCCGCGGGTCCCGGAGGCGGTGGTCGGCGACGACGTCCGCGACCACCTGGCGCTGTTCTACCCGCAGGTCTCCTTCGGCGGCACGGCCTTCGGCGGCACCTCCGACCGCTCCCCGTTCACCGACGCCGAGGTCGACGAGTACGCGCGGACCTACCGCAGGCCCGAGGCCCTGGCGGGCGGCTTCGAGCTCTACCGCGCCCTGGACCGCGACGTCGCCGACGTCGTGGCGACGGCCCCGGTGCGGGTCCCGGCCCTGGTCCTGACCGCCCAGGGGCAGCGGGACGCGGTCCTGGCCACCGTCGCCCCGCGCCTGGCCGCCGTCGTGCGGGCGGTGGACGTGCCGGGCGCGGGGCACTGGCTGGTCGAGGAGAACCCGGGGTTCGTCACCGCGGAGCTGCTCGGCTTCCTCGCCGGTTGACCCGCCGTCACCAGTCGTGCAGGGTGCCGTCGGCCAGCCGGTTCACCGGCAGGTAGGCGGCGCGGTACGGGAACCGCGCCGCCGCCCCCAGGTCCAGCTCCACCCCCAGGCCCGGCGCGTCCGACGGGTGCAGCAGGCCGTCGGCGAAGGTGAACGACGTGCGGAACACCTCCAACGTCTCGGCGGTGTGCGGCATGTACTCCTGGATGCCGAAGTTGTGCACCGCGATGTCCAGGTGCAGCGCCGCCGCCATGCCGACCGGCGAGATGTCGGTGGGCCCGTGGATGCCCGACCTGACCCCGTACACCGACGCCAGGTCCAGCACCTTCTTCAACCCGGTCACCCCGCCGGTGTGCGTCACGGCCGACCGCACGTAGTCGATCAGCCGCTCGCTCAGCAGAGTCGTGTAGTCGTGCACGCTGTTGAACACCTCGCCGATGGCCAGCGGCGTGGTGGTGTGCTGCCGGACCAGCCGCAGCGCCGCCTGGTCCTCGCCGGGGGTGGCGTCCTCCAGCCAGAACAGGTCGTAGGGCTCCAGGGCCCTGCCCAGCCGGGCCGCCTCGACCGGGGTCATCCGGTGGTGCCCGTCGTGCAGCAGCGGCAGCTCCGGCCCGAACTCGTGGCGCACCGCCTCGAACACGCCCGGCACGTGCCGCAGGTAGGCGCGGGTGTCCCAGGTCTCCTCCACCGGCAGCGCGGTCGGCCGGGCCGGTTCGTAGTCGTAGCGCTCGCCGCCGCCCGCCGCGGACGCGGCCACGCCGTAGACGGTGGCCAGGCCCGGGATGCCGGTCTGCACCCGGATCGCCCGGAAGCCGCGCTCCAGGTGCAGCCGGATGGAGTCGAACAGCTCGGGCAGGTCGCGCCCCGACGCGTGCCCGTAGGCCAGCGCACCGACCCGCGACGCGCCGCCGAGCAGCTGGTAGAGCGGCATCCCGGCGGCCTTGGCCTTGATGTCCCACAGCGCGGTGTCCACCGCGGCGATGGCGGCCATGGTCACCGGTCCGCGCCGCCAGTAGGCGCCCCGGTACAGGTACTGCCAGGTGTCCTCGATCGCGCCCGCGTCCCGCCCGAGCAGCAGCGGTGCCACGTGCTCGCGCAGGTACGCCTCCACGGCCAGCTCCCGGCCGTTGAGGGTGGCGTCGCCCCACCCGGTGAGGCCGTCGTCGGTGGTGACCCGCAGGGTGACGAAGTTGCGCCCCGGGCAGGTCACCACGACCTCGACCGACTCGATCCTCATGCCTCGCTCCTCCGCGGTCCGAGCACCACGATGCCGCAGGGGGCCGACTCCACCTCGGTGAGCGGTTCGCCGTCGAGGCCGTGCAGCGCCCCGTCGGCCGGCGGCCGACGGGGCGCTCGTCGTACCGGCCGACCGGCCCCGCCGAAGGTCTCGTGCCAGGTCGGCGCGGTGAACTGCTCGACCGACGGCACCAGGTGGAGCGCGCAGCCCCCGGGCAGCCCGTTGACCTCGCGCACCACCCCGACGGGCAGGTCGGCCTCCCGCGCCGCCGCGCAGGCCCGGCGCTGCGTGCCGGTCCGGGAAGTCGCGTCCGGGGCGTCCCCGACCGCCAACTTCGCCGAATTGCGCCGCACAGAGCAGGTATATCGTTTAACGAGCCGTGGTGTCGAGACCTGCTGTTACCTCGGCGGCCCGAACGGGGAGGTGGCGTGACCGGTCGACGCGGGTCGGGCAAGCCGACGATCGCGGACGTGGCCGCGCTGGCCGGGGTGTCGGTCGCGGCCGTGTCGAAGGTGGTCAACGGCAAGGGCGGCATCTCCGCGCCCACCCGCGACCGGGTGCTCCGGGCCGCCGCCCGACTGCGCTGGACCCCGTCGGCGGCGGCCGTCGCCCTGCGCGGCGCCCGGACGCGCGCCGTGGGCCTGGTGGTGCGCCGCCCACCGGACCTGCTCAGCGCCGACCCGCACTTCACCCGGCTCATCACCGGCGTGGAGGCCGAGCTGTCCCCCGCCGGCCACGGCCTGCTGCTGCACCTGGTCGGCGACGACCCGGCCGCCGAGGAGGCCGCCTACCGCAGGCTCGCCGACGAGCGCCGGGTGGACGGCTTCCTGCTCACCGAGAGCCGCGTGGACGACACCCGGTTCGCCCTGCTGCGCGAGCTGGGCGCGCACGCCGTGCTGGTCGGCACGCCGTGGCGCGACGACCCGGTCCCCTCCGCGCGGGCCGGCGGGGACCGGGAGGCGGGCGTCCGGGCGGCCGTGGAGCACCTGCTCGACCTCGGCCACCGCCGCGTCGCCTACGTCTCCGGTCCCGAGGACCGCGTGCACACCCACCACCGGCGGCGGGCGTTCGAGGAGGCGCTGGCCGCGCGCGGCCTCGCCCCGGCCCGCACGCTGGTCTCCGACTTCACCGCGGCCGGCGCCGTCGACGCGGTGCGCGCGCTGCTGGGCGCCGACGACCGGCCCACCGCGGTGCTGCTCGCCAACGACACGATGGCCGTGGCCGCCCTGAGCGCCGCCCGCAGGCTGGGCGTCGACGTGCCGGGCGAGCTGTCCGTGGTGGGCCACGACGACCTGCCGCTGGCCGAGCTGGTCTACCCGACGCTGACCACCGTGCGGCAGGACCTGGTCAACCTCGGCCGGGCCGCCGCGCGCCTGCTGCTCGTGGCGCTCGGGGAGGCCGACGACGCGCCGGTCGCGGTGCGGCCGCCGGAGCTGGTCGTGCGGGAGTCCACCGCCGGGGTCAGGCGCGCAGCAGCGGCTGGGAGCCGGTGAGCAGCTCGGGCCGCCAGTTCTCCAGCAGGTCGGGCTTGCCGAACAGGTAGCCCTGGAGGTAGTCGCAGCCGGCGTCGCGCAGCCAGTGCGCCTGCGTCGGCGTCTCCACGCCCTCGGCGACGGTGCGGGCGCCCAGCACGGCGGCCAGGTCGATGATGCACCGCACCACGCCCTCGGTCCGCCTGTCCTCGCCCAGGCCGTCGGTGAACGACTTGTCGATCTTGACCAGGTCGAACGGGTAGCGGCGCAGGTAGTTCAGCGAGGAGTAGCCGGTGCCGAAGTCGTCCAGCGCCACCCGCACGCCCAGCTCGCGCACGTCCATCAGCACCCGCATCGCGGTCTCGTCGGCCCACACCGACTCGGTGACCTCCACGGTCAGCCGCCCCGGCTCCAGGCCGGTGGCACCCAGCAGCTCGCCGACCTGGTGCGGGAACTGCTCGCCGGAGAGCTGGCCGGGCGAGACGTTGACGGCCACGCCGAGGCGGTGGCCGCGGTCCTGCCAGTGCACCGCCTGACCGCACGCGGTGCGCAGCACGTGCGTGCCCAGCGGCACGATCAGCCCGGTCTCCTCGGCCAGCCCGATGAACCGGTCCGGCCCCAGCAGCCCGCGGCCGGGGCGCTGCCACCGCACCAGCGCCTCGGCGTGCGTGGTGCGCGCCGAGGCCAGGTCGATGATCGGCTGGTAGTGCAGGACCAGCTCGTCGTTGGACAGCGCGTCGCGCAGGTCGGCCTTGTCCCGCTGCCGCACGGCGACGTCCTCGCCCATCTCGCGGCGGAACCGCCGGACCCCGCCGCCGCCCTCGCGCTTGGCCACGTACATCGCCACGTCGGCGTCGCGCAGCAGGTCGCGCGACGTGCGGCCGGTGCCCTCCCAACCGGGCACGGCCACGCCGGCGCTCGCCCGGCTGACCGGCGCCAGGGCGGCCAGCACGCGGTCCGCGAGGTCCACGCCGCCGTCGCCGGGCGCGGTCAGCACGGCGAACTCGTCGCCGCCCAGCCGCGCCACCACGTCCTGCCCGCCGGTGGCACCGCGCAGCCGCCGGGCCGCCTCGACCAGCCGCCGGTCGCCCGCCTGGTGGCCCTCGACGTCGTTGACCTCCTTGAACCGGTCCAGGTCGACCAGCAGGAGCGCGACGTCGTCGCCCGAGGCCAGCGCCCGATCCACCAGTTCGAGGAAGTGGCGGCGGCTGACCAGGCCGGTCAGCTCGTCGTGCTCGGAGCGCTCGCGCAGCTCGTCCTCCCACCGCCGCCGCGCGGTGACGTCGACGACGGCGACCATCACCCGGCCCGCCCCGTCGGCGTCGGAGACGTCGACCGGGTGCAGGGTGAGCGCGGTGCCGGCGCGGTCGAGCCGCAGCTCCACCGGTTCCGGCCCGGGTCGGGCGCAGCCCTCCGCGCAGGCGGTGATGTCGGGGCCGTGCGGGCACGGCACCGCGCCGGACCCGTCCCACCCGAGCAGGTCGGCGGCGCGGTCGTTGAACAGCTCCGGCCTGCCCTCGCCGTCGAGCAGCACCAGCCCCACCGGGCTGGCCCGCACGGCGGCCTCCGCGGCCCGGTGCGCGCGGTCGGCGCGGTACCGGGCGGCGTCGGCCAGGCGCGCGGCGCGCGCGGTCTCGTACAGCGCCACCGACTCGACGACCAGGCCCACCAGCGGCATCAGCGCCGGTGCGGCGGTGTCCGGCCCGAAGTCGACCCGACCGCTGACCACCAGCGCGCCGAAACCGCCGACGTAGCCGAGCAGGGGCAGCGCGGCGCGCACCGGGAAGCGGTACTCGCCGTCGAGCAGCATCCGCCGGACGGTGACGCCGAACAGGAAGCCGAGCACCGGCTGCGGCACCGGCAGCACCAGGGTGCCGGTCACGATGACGGCGGTCTCGACGACCGCGACGCCCCAGCCGTCCTTCCCGGGCCGCACCAGCCACCCGCACAGCACCAGCCCCGCGACCAGCGCCGCGACGCCGCTGACGGGCGTCCGGCCCATGAGCGCCAGCTCCACGGCGAACAGGACACCGCAGAACCAGGCGAAGACCATGGTCCACCGCCGTACGCGGCGGAGACCGGCGTACGTGCAGGACACGTCATCCAACAGCGCGACGGTCGCGCCGGCCGGAACTGCCACGTCCCTCCTCAGGCAAAGGCACGACAACCGCGCTAACCGGCGCGGAACTGCTGGGTGAATTCCACGTGCTGTTGATTCCGCGCGAGCGTAGCCGAACTCCGACGCCCCCGACCATCTCCCCCAAGAGCAATATTCGTATTCATCGGCAATGGTTCGATTCGATCCGGTCCGTTCACCGGGCGGCGGTGAACGGGTCCGGCGCGTTCAGGCCCGGCAGCTGATCTCCATGCCGTCCTCCACCGGGAACTCCACGCTGACGTAGCCGTTGGCCGGGTCGCGCACGTGGGCGAGGTAGTCGGCCATCGTCGGGAAGCTCACGTCGTCGGCCACCACCAGCGCGCCCGGCGCGAGCCGCGGTTCGAGCAGCCGCAGCACCGGCAGGCACAGCTCCTTCCAGCCGTCGAGCAGGACCAGGCCGATCGGCCCCCCGATCCCGGCCAGGGTCTCCAGGGCGTCGCCCTCGTGCACGGTGACGACGTCGGCGAGGTCCGCGGCGGCCAGGTTCTCCCGTGCCGCCCGGACCTTCGCCGCGCTCAACTCGCTGCCGTGCACGTGGCCGGAGCCGTTGTCCCGCACGGCCGCGGCCAGGTGCAGCGTGGAGATGCCGAACGAGGTGCCGAACTCCACCACGGTCGCCGGGCGCGTGGCGCGCACCAGGGCGTAGAGCAGTTCGCCGCCCGACCGGGAAACGGGCATGTAGACGTCGGCGAGCGCGTCGGCCCGCTCCAGGGCGGTGGCGGCGCCGACGTCCACGGGCCGGTCCCGGTCGGCGGCGGCGAACAGCCGGTCGAGCAGGTCGCGGACGGGCGGGCGGTGCAGGGTGCTGGTCATGCGACCTACGCTAGACGCAACGTTGAGTCTTGTCTACGGCGGGTAGGCTGCCCGCCGTGCACCGCGGTAACCGATACGGGCGCAGCGAGGACGCCCGCCGGGCCGTGCTGGAGGCCGCCGACGACCTGGTGGCCGAACGCGGTTTCGCCGGCGTCACCGTGGAGGGCATCGCCGCCCGCGCGGGCGTGGCCAAGCAGACGATCTACCGCTGGTGGCCGTCCAAGGTGGACGTCCTGCTGGAGGCGTTCGGCGACGACCTGGCCCAGCACCTGACCCCGCCCGACCTCGGCGACCTCGGCGACGAGCTGCGCGAGCACCTGCACCGCCTGGCGGAGTTCCTGACCCGCTCCGACCCGGGCGCGGTGTACCGGGCCCTGGTCGGGCAGGCGCAGCACGACCCGGACCTGGCCGCCCGCCTGCGCACCGGGCACCTGGCCCGGCAGCGCGAACGCGACCGGCTGCCGCTGCTGCGCGCGGTCGAGCGCGGCGACCTTCCCCCGGACCTGGACACCGACCTGGCCGTGGACCAGCTCGTCGGTCCGGTGCACCACCGGGTCCTGGTCACCGGCGAGCCCGTGCCGCGCGCGTTCACCGACGAGCTGGTCCGCCGGTTCCTGGCCCAGTGGTGACCAGCGGCTCGGCACCGACCGGGCGCCACACCGTGCCGCGGCGCTCGTGGGCGGTGAACCGCTCCACCTCGACCGCCACGCGCGGGCCGACCAGGCGCTCCAGCAGGTAGAGGCCCAGGTCCAGGCCCGAGGTGACGGACGAGGAGCTGACCAGGTCGCCGTCGTCGACGACCCGGGCGTCCAGCGCCCGCACCCCGGCGCCGGCCAGCGCGCCCAGCCCCAGCCGGTGACCGGTGGCCGAACGGCCCCGGATCAGGCCCGCCATCGCCAGCAGCACCGACCCGCCGCACACGGTCGCCACCAGCACGTCCCGCCGCTCCAGCGCCTCCGCCAGCAGCCCGGCCAGCTCGCCGCGCGCGGCGCGACCGAGGCGGCCCAGGACGCTGCCCTCGTCGGGCTCGCCGTCGGCCAGGGTGCCCGCGGCACCGGGGACGACGACCAGGTCGGCACGCGCCGGGTCGAGCCGGGCGGTGGCGCGCAACGACACGGCCGCCAGGCCGCTGGGCACCTCGCGCGGCCCCTCGGCGGTGACCAGCTCGACCTCCAGCGGGTCGTCGGTGAGCGTGGCGCCCAGGGCGAGCACCTCGTACGGGGCGATGACGTCCAACGGGTCGAAGCCGTCGAACAGCACTACCTGGGCCAGCATCGGTTGGGCCCCCTTCTCTCGGTGCGGGGAACGCTAGGGGCGCGGACCGGGCGCCCGGAAGTGGCCGGATTGCCACGTTCCAACGGATTCCCGCCTAAGGTGGGGCCCGTGCACACGCTGGCCGTCCTCGCGCTGGACAAGGTGGTCCCGTTCGACCTGTCCACCCCGATCGAGGTGTTCACCCGCACCCGCCTGCCCGACGGCCGCCCCGCCTACCGGGTGCGGGTCTGCGGGACGGGCCCGGTCGACGCCGGCGCGTTCACCCTCCACCCCCACCACGGCCTGGAGGCGCTGGCCGAGGCCGACACGATCGTGGTGCCCGGCCGCACCGACCTCACCCCGGTGCCCGGGGAGGTGCTGGACGCGCTGCGCCGCGCCGCCGCGCACGGCACCCGGATCGCCTCGATCTGCTCCGGCGCGTTCACCCTGGCCGCCACCGGCCTGCTCGACGGCCTGCGCGCCACCACGCACTGGCTCGCCGCCGCCGAGCTGGCCGCCCGCCACCCCGCGGTCCGGGTGGACCCGGACGTGCTCTACGTCGACAACGGCCAGTTCCTCACCTCCGCCGGCGCCGCCGCGGGCCTGGACCTGTGCCTGCACCTGATCCGCCGCGACCACGGCTCGGCGGTCGCCGCCGACGCCGCCCGGCTGTCGGTCATGCCGCTGGAGCGCGAGGGCGGCCAGGCCCAGTTCATCGTGCACGACCTCCCGCCCGCACCGCGCGGGTCGGAGCTGGAGCCGCTGCTGCGGTGGCTGGAGGACAACTGCGCGCGCGAGCTGACCCTCGACGACGTCGCCGCCGAGGCGGGCACGAGCACCCGCACCCTCAACCGCCGCTTCCGCGAGCAGACCGGCACCACCCCGCTCCAGTGGCTGCTGCGCGCCCGGGTCCGCCGCGCCCAGCACCTGCTGGAGACCACCGACCACCCGGTCGACCGGATCGCCGCCCAGGTCGGCTTCGGCTCGCCCACCGCCTTCCGCGACCGGTTCAAGCGCGTGGCGGGCACCAGCCCGCACGCCTACCGGGCGGCGTTCCGCGAGGTGGCCAAATCCTGTTGATGGCCGGTATTCCCGCCACCGACGGCACAACGACGTGTTCCCCGGCGGGATGATCGGCCACAATCCGACCATGGCACGCGGAACCACCGAGCGGGTTGCCCGGGAACGCGGGCTGACCGGCCTGCGCCGGATCGGCAGCGGGCTGGAGTTCACCGTCCACCAAGCCCGGACGGCGGCGGGCGAGCCGGTGGTGCTGCGGGTGTCCTCGGGCGGCCGGTTCCAGTCCAACGCCAACGACCCCCTGGTGGACACCCGGGCCCTGCTCACGTGGGAGCGGCAGGTCACCGCGCGGCTCGCGGCCGAGGGGCTGCCCGTCGCCGAACCGCTGGAGCTGGTGCCCGGCACCGGGTCGGCACCGGACGTGCTCATCAGCCGGTACGTGCCCGACGACGGTTCGCGACCCGACCCGGTCGCCCTGGGCGGCCTGCTCGCCCGGCTGCACCGCGTCCCCGTCGACGGCCTGCGCCCCCCGGCCGACGGGGCGGTGCCCGCGCGCCTGGTCCGCCGCTGGCGGGCGGCCGCGGAGGTCGCCGAGCTGCCCGCTCCCCCGCCGCAGGATCTGCTGGCCGCGCTGCTCGCCGACCGCACCGCGAACAGCCTGCTGCACCTGGACGTGCGCCGGCCGAACCTGCGCTGCGCGGACGGCGCGGTGACCGCCCTGCTGGACTGGTCCAACGCCCTGGTCGGCGACCCGGTGCTGGAGCTGGGCCGGTTCGAGGAGTTCGCCCGGCTGCCCGACAACGGCCTGGACGCGGCCGGCACCCGGGCCGGCTACGAGGCGGCGGGCGGGCACTGGCCCGCGGACGACCCGGCGCTGCTCGTCCACCGGCTCGACGCCGCGGTGATGCTCGCCGTGGTGTTCCTGCTCGAAGCACCGGACCGCGCGCGGGCGCGCGAGGCGGTGCGACGGTTGCACGAGGTGCACGCCGAACTGGTCGCGCGGACGTGACGATCCGCCCGGCGAACGACGCGGCGAACGGCGGACGACGACGCGGCGAACGGCGGACGGGGCGGTGGCAGGACCGGCGACCACGCCGGTGGCCCGGGCGGTCGACCGCCCGGGCCACCGGTTCGGGCCCGCTCCTACTCCCAGTTCCAGCGGCGGGCCGGCGCGGTCCGGAAGACGCGTCGCAGCACTGCGGCCATGGCTGTTCACCCCCTGTCCACGAACGTCGGGCACCCCGGTGCGGGGTCAGCTGCGGTGCAGGGTGAACGGGCGCGGCACCGCGCCGTCGGTGATGACCGGGCGCGTGTCGCCCCCGGTGACGGCCAGGCGCGCGTCGTCGGTGAGCGCGGCCAACGCCTCGGTGGTCAGCGCCTGCGCCACCGACGCCCCGACGCACGCGAACGGACCCACGCCGAACGGCAGGTAGGGCCCGCGCCGCCCCGGTCCGGCCCAGCGCTCGGGCCGGAACGCGCCAGGCTCGGCCCAGTGGCGCTCGTCGTGGTGCAGCAGGTACGGGCAGACCGACAGGACCTCGCCGGGGCGCAGGGCGACACCGCCGAACTCGGTGGGGCGCACCACGCCGCGGCCGACCATCCACGCCATCGGCCGGTGCCGCAACGCCTCGCGCACCACCGCGTCGACCGGCCACGGCCACGGCGAGCCCGACGCGTGGTGCAGGCAGGCCAGCAGCACCGACCACGCCAGCGAGCAGCCGACGGGCGCCACGATCGACCGGTACAGCACCAGGTACAGCCGGGCCGCGGTCCGGTCCGGGAGGCCCGCGGGGCACGCGCCGACCACCGCGTCCAGCACGTCCCGCGGCTCGCCGACGCGCCCCCTCCGGCGTCCCACCTCGTCGGTCAGCGCCGCGATCAGCCTGCCGCGCAACGCTTCCGCGCGCACCCGCGACCAGAGGCGCCGGGGCCGGACCACGAGGCCGCCGCTCGCGGCCCGCTCCAGCGACCGCCGCGTCGCCGGCGCCGTGCCGGGGTGCAGCAGCACGTCGGCCAGGCAGCGGTGCACGAGCCGCACCCCGGTCGCCGGCCACCGGCCGGCCGCGGGCAGCGCGGCCACCTCGGCGGCCAGCCGGTCGCGGTACTCGGCCAGGCGTGACCGCAGCACGTCGCGCACCGCGTGGCCGAGCGCCACCTGGGCCTCGCGCGTCGGCAGCAGCGAGCCGAAGAAGTCCGAGGCGCCGCCGTTGAACTCCGGGCCGCGCAACAACACCTGCGCCAGGTCCGGGTCGCTCACGCACCAGCCGCCCCACGGGAGCCGGAGCACGCCGCCCGGTGCGCGGCGGCGGAGGTCTTCGACGAAGGCGAGCGGGTCTCGTCGAAAGCGGTACCTGTCCAGTGTCCTCATCGAACACTCTCCCCCAAGAGTTCCCCCGATGCCCGACCATTACAACCACCGGCACCGGCGGCGGAGAAGCGCGCGCCACCCGCTTCACCCGAAAGGGGTCGCCTCACCGGAAGCCGAGATCGCCGTGGTCGACGCCCGGGCTGACCACCGCGTCGACCCGGGCGGCCGGCTCCTCCGGCGCGACCACCGCCACCCCGTGCTCGCGCGCGAACGCCACGATCGTGTCGAGCGCGCGGTACCCGGCGCCAGCCGCGCTCCGGGCCGCCGAGCGGGCGGCTCACACCGTCAACAGGGCCTTGATGGCGCGGCGCTCGTCCATCGCCCGGTACCCCTCGGCGGCCCGGTCGAGCGGCAGGGTGAGGTCGAAGACCCTGCCCGGGTCGATCGCACCGCTCCAGACGCGGTCGATCAGGTCGGGCAGGAACCGGCGCACCGGTGCCGGGCCGCCGAGCAGCTTCACGTGGGAGTAGAACAGCTCCTCGCCCGGCAGGGCGACGTCGTGGGCCACGCCGACGTAGCCCACCGCGCCGCCGGCGCGGGTGGAGCGGATGGCCTGCATCATCGACTCCTGGGTGCCGACCGCCTCGATCACGCTGTGCGCGCCCAGCCCGCCGGTCAGCTCCTTGACCGCGGCCACGCCCTCGTCGCCGCGCCCGGTGACGATGTCGGTGGCGCCGAACTCGGTGGCCAGCTTCTGCCGGGACTCGTGCCGGCTCATCGCGATGATCCGCTCCGCGCCCAGCTCCCGCGCGGCCAGCACGCCGAGCAGGCCGACCGCGCCGTCGCCGACCACGGCCACCGTCGCGCCCGGCCGCACCTCGGCGGCCACGGCGGCGAACCAGCCCGTGCCCAGCACGTCCGAGGCCGCCAGCAGGCTCGGCACCAGGTCGTCCGAGGGCATCTCGGGCGTGGCGACCAGGGTGCCGTCGGCCAGCGGTACCCGCAGGTACTGCGCCTGCGCGCCGCCCGCGCCGACCGGCACGCGGTTCACGCAGGAGGTCTGGAACCCGGACCGGCAGATCTCGCAGGTGTTGTCGGAGGCGAAGAAGGAGCCGACCACGAACTGGCCCGGCTTGACGTCGCGGACCTCGTCGCCGACCTCCTCGACGACCCCGGCGTACTCGTGCCCCATCGGGGTGGGCGAGGTCACGTCGTTGACGCCGCGGTAGCTCCACAGGTCCGAACCGCAGACGCAGGTCGCGGCCAGCCGGATGACCGCGTCCGTCGGTGCGAGGACCCGCGGGTCCTCGCGCTGCTCGACCCGGACGTCGCCGGGGGCGTGCAGGACAACACCGAGCATGGTGGTTCTCCTCGAAGGCATTTTTCCCGGGGGTGCCCGCCCGGCGCGATCGGAACCCGGTCCGCGGTGCGCCATGGCGGAAGTCACCCTGGAGGGGTGACCGGTCCAGCACACCACCGGCGCCCGCGACGGGGGAGTTCCGGCTGGGAGGTGTACCGGCAGGGCACCCCTCGGGCGGGCCGCGGGGCCTACCGTGGTGGGGTGGACAACCGCTCGGAGGTTCGCGAGTTCCTGGTCTCGCGCAGGGCCAAGATCTCACCGCAGTCGGCCGGCCTGCCCGCCGGGACCAACCGCCGCGTCCCGGGCCTGCGCCGCACCGAGGTCGCCGCGCTGGCCGGGGTGAGCATCGAGTACTACGCCAAGCTGGAGCGCGGCGCGCTCGCCGGGGTGTCGACCGGGGTGCTGGACGCCGTCGCCCGCGCGCTGCGCCTCGACGACGCCGAGCGCGCGCACCTGTTCGACCTGGCCCGGGCCGCGAACGGCACGAGCGCGCTCGGGCCGCGGCGGACCAGGTCCAGGCAGTGGACCCCGCACCCGAGCCTCCAGTGGACCCTGGACGCGGTCACCGCGGGTGCCGCGTTCGTCCGCAACGGCCGCCTCGACCTGCTCGCCGTGAACTCCCTGGCGCGGGCCTTCTACGCTCCCCTCTACGCCGACCCGCAGCGACCGCCCAACCTCGCCCGGTTCCAGTTCCTCGACCCGGCCTCCCACCGGTTCTTCCCGGACTGGGACCTCGCCGCGGACGTCTCCGTCGCCATCCTGCGCGTCGAGGCCGGCCGCAACCCGCACGACAAGGGGCTGCACGACCTCGTCGGCGAGCTGTCCACCCGCAGCGACGCCTTCCGCACCCGCTGGGGCGCGCACGACGTCCGCCACCACGGCACCGGCACCAAGGACTTCCACCACCCCGTCGTCGGTGACCTCACCCTCGCCTACGAGGGCCTGGAGATGGCCTCCGAACCCGGCCTCACCCTCACCATCTACACCGCCGAGCCCGGCTCGCCGTCCGAGCGGGCCCTGCGCCTGCTGGCCTCGTGGGACCCTCAGCGCAACGACCGCTCCCTGGCGGGCGCCTCCACCGACCACAGGGGGTAGGGCACGCCGGTCAGCCGGTTGACCGTGCCCGCCACGACCACCAGCACCACCACCCCGACCATGATCTCCACCAGTTGCAGCGGTGTCCGCAGCAGGCCGAGGGCGACGATGAGGGTCGTGGCCCCGGCCGGCGGGTGCGGCAGGCCCGACCACGCCATGCCGCCGCACGTGCAGGTCAGCGCCAGGGCGACGGCCCCGGCGCGGGCCCACGTCAGGTGGTCCAGGTGGGGCGCGGTGTCCCACAGGTCGAACGCGGCCAGGCCCGCCGCGCCCGCCAGCAGGCCGATCAGGTGGCCGGCGACGGTGTTGCGCGGGCTGGCGGCCGGGTGGGTCGGGGTGGCGAACAGCAGGTACGCGGTGGGTCCCAGGGAGGGGAACATCAGCGGTTGGGCGGTGAGCACGGCCAGGGCGGCGAGCACGGCGGTGGTGAGCAGGGCCCCGGCCGCCGGGCGCAGCGCGGCGCGCAGGCGCGTCACCGGTCGTCCCAGCCGCGGGGTGCGGGCCGGGCGGCCAGGCGGTCGTCGCGACCGCGGTAGACGATGTAGGGGCGCACGAGGTAGTGCAGCGGGGCGCTGAAGGCGTGCACGAGCCGGCTGAACGGCCACAGCGCGAACAACGCCATCGCCGCCAGCGCGTGCAGCCGGTAGACCAGGGGCACGTCGTGCATCAGCGCCGGGTCCGGGTGCAGCAGCAGCACCCCGCGCACCCACGGCGAGACGGTCTCGCGGTAGTCGTACCCGCCGCCCACGCCATTGAGCAGCACGGTGGCGGTCATGCCCAGCAGCAGCACCAGGGCCAGCAGCGGGAAGGTGAGCCGGTCGCCTCGGCTGGTGGCCGCGCGCACGGCCGGGGTGCGCAGCCGCCGGTGGAGCAGCACGCCGAGCCCGACCAGGGCGGCGGCGCCCGCCAGGCCGCCCGCGGTGAGCGAGACCAGGTGGTACGCCTCGTCGTGCAGGCCCAGCCACCGGGTCACCGACGCGGGCACGAGCAGGCCGCCGACGTGGCCGGCCAGCACGAGCAGCAGCCCGAGGTGGAACAGCGGGCTGCCCACCCGCAGCAGCCGGGACTCGTGCAGCTGGGAGCTGCGGGTGGTCCAGCCGAACCGGTCGTACCGGTAGCGCCAGGCGGTGCCGCCGACGAGCACGGTGATCGTGACGTAGGGCAGCACCGCCCACAGCAGCAGGTCCAGGGTCATGGTGTCCGCTCCCGGGGTCCGGTGGGGTAGCCGAGCAGGACCGGTTCGAGCCCGACCCGCTCGACCGGTGCGCCGCCCGTGACGGGGCGGGCGTCGTCGCGGACCGGCAGCGTGGCCAGCACGGTGGCCACGGCGGGCGCGTACGGGGTGCCCAGGGGCAGCAGGTTGCGGTGCAGCAGCTCCAGCGCCGGGCGGTAGGAGGCCAGCAGCCGCACCCCGGGCTCGCCGGTGTGGGCGGCGAACTCCAGCAGCACCGGCAGGTAGTCGGGCAGCTCGCCGGGGTCGAGCAGGTAGCCGTGCTCCCGGTAGCGCTGCTTGAGCGCCGCCAGGGCGCCGCCGCGGCGGCGGGTGTCGCCGTCGGTGTACCAGGTCAGGTGCAGGCACCGGTCGGCCTTGGTGTCGAACACCTCGACGTAGTGGCGGGCGGCCTCGACCGCGGGCGTGCGCCGCAGGTGGTCGACCAGCCCGGCCAGGCCGGCGTCGGGTGCCTCGGCCAGGCAGCGGCCGAGCAGCGGCAGCACCCCGCCCACCGCGTCGGGGTAGTGCAGGCAGTGCGCCGCCACCTGGTGGTGGACCCTGGTGCTCACGGGGCCTCCCGGCGCAGCGTGGGGAACAGGCCGGCGGGGCGTTCCCCGTCGCGCCAGACGAACAGGTCGGTGCTCCCGTCGGCAGCGCCGCCGTCCCCGCCCACCGCGCACGTGGTGGCGATGCCCTCCAGGTCGTGCGCGTCGCCGACGGCGGCGGTGGGGATGACGTACCGGTCCTCGTACTTGGCCACGGCCAGCAGCCGGTACATGGCCTCGACCGAGCCCGCGTCCATGCCGACCCGGGCCGGGCCGGCGGGGTCGGGCGGTTCGCCCAGGTTGACCGCGCGCATGTGCGACCGCATGGCGGCCAGCCTGCGCAGCGCCATCCGGACCGGTTCCGGGTCGCCCGCGGTGAACAGGCCCGCGAGGTAGTCCAGCGGGATGCGCAGGGTGTCGATGGCGCCGAACAGGTTGCCGGAGTCCTCGCCGTCGAAGCCGGTGCCGGCCAGCGCGTCGACCACCGGCGACAGCGGCGGCACGTACCAGACCATGGGCATGGTGCGGTACTCCGGGTGCAGCGGCAGCGCGACGCGGTGGCGGCAGATCAGCTCGTGCACCGGGGAGCGCCGCGCGGCGGTGATCCAGTCGTGCGGGATGCCCGCCCGTTGCGCCTCCCGCACCACGGCGGGGTCGTGCGGGTCGAGGAACACGCCCAGCTGCGCCTGGTAGAGGCGCTGCTCGTCCTTCGTGCTCGCGGCCTCGCCGACCCGGTCGGCGTCGTAGAGCAGCACGCCGATGTAGCGCAGCCGGCCCACGCACGTCTCCGCGCACACGGTCGGCTGCCCCACCTCCAGCCGCGGGTAGCAGAACGTGCACTTCTCGGCCTTGCCGGTCTTGTGGTTGAAGTAGACCTTCTTGTACGGGCAGCCGGACACGCACATCCGCCAGCCGCGGCAGCGGTCCTGGTCCACCAGCACGATGCCGTCCTCGGACCGCTTGTACATCGCCCCGGACGGGCAGGAGGCCACGCACGACGGGTTGAGGCAGTGCTCGCAGATGCGCGGCAGGTAGAACATGAACGCCTGCTCGTACTCGAAGCGCACCTCGCGCCCCAGCCGCTGCACGACCGGGTCGGCCGCGGCGTGCTCGGGCGCGCCGCCCAGGCTGTCCTCCCAGTTGGGGCCCCAGGTGACCTCGGCCGGCGCGCCGGTCACCGCGGACACCGGCCGGGCCACCGGCGTGTCGTCGCCCAGCGGGGCGTCGGTCAGCGTGCGGTAGTCGTAGGTCCACGGCTGGTAGTAGTCGTCCAGGTGCGGCATGCCGGGGTTGGCGAACAGCGACAGCAGCCGCCGCACCCGCCCGCCCGCGGCGGGCACCAGCCGCCCGTGCCGCAGGGTCCACCCGCCGCGCCAGCGCCCCTGGTCCTCGTAGCGGCGCGGGTAGCCCTGGCCGGGCTTGGTCTCGACGTTGTTGAACCAGGCGTACTCCACGCCGCCGCGGTTGGTCCAGGTCTGCTTGCACGTGACCGAGCAGGTGTGGCACCCGATGCACTTGTCCAGGTTCATCACCATGGCCAGCTGAGCCATGACCCGCATCAGTACCGCACCTCCTGGCCGCGGCGGCGCAGCACGGTGACCTCGTCGCGCTGGTTGCCGGTCGGCCCGTAGTAGTTGAGGGCGAAGCACAGCTGCCCGTACCCGCCGACCAGGTGGGTCGGCTTGATCTGCAGGCGGGTCAGGGAGTTGTGGATGCCGCCGCGCTTGCCGGTGGTCTCGCTCCTGGGCACGTTCACCGTGCGCTCCTGGGCGTGGTAGAGGAACACGGTGCCGGTGGGCATCCGGTGCGACACGATCGCCCGCCCGACCACCACGCCGTTGCGGTTGACCGCCTCCACCCAGTCGTTGTCCCGCACGCCGATGGCCGCGGCGTCGGCGGGGCTGACCCAGAACGCCGGTCCGCCGCGCGAGAGGGTCTGCATGATGGGGTTGTCCTGGTACTCGGAGTGGATGGACCACTTGGAGTGCGGGGTCAGGTAGCGGACGGTGACCTCGGGGCCGTTGGGCCCGAGGCGGGGTTCGCCGAACAGGCGGTGCATGTCCAGCGGCGGCCGGTACACCGGCAGCTGCTCGCCGATCTCGGCCACCCAGTCGTGGTCGAGGTAGAAGTGCTGGCGGCCGGTGAGGGTGTGCCACGGCTTCAGGCGCTCGACGTTGATGGTGAACGGCGCGTAGCGGCGGCCGCCCGACTCGTCGCCGGACCACTCCGGGCTGGTGACCACGGGCGCCGGGCGGGCGCGGGTGTCGGCGAAGGTCACCCGGTGCTCGCGGTGGTGCTCCACCAGAGGGCGCAGCGGGGTGCCGACGCGTTCCTCCAGCGCCCGGAAGCCCTCGTCGGCGAGGCGGCCGTTGGTGGTGCCGGACAGGGCGAGCACGGCCTCGGCGGCCTTGCGGTCGGTGTCCAGGGCGGGCCTGCCCGCGGCCGGCCCGCCCCGGACGACCCCGTTGGCCTCGGCGAGCCAGGCCAGCTCCGGGGTGACGTCCGCGGTCCAGCCCTTGGTGGTCACGCCCAGCTTGTCCACCAGCGGCCCGAGCGCGCCCAGCCTGGCGGCGACCGCGGTGTAGTCGCGCTCGACGACGGTCAGCACGGGGAACGTGCGGCCCGGCACCGGCTCGCACCCCCCGTCGCGCCAGTCGCGCACCACTCCCCCGGGCTGGGCGGTCTCGCCCGGGGTGTCGTGCTGCATCGCGGTGGCCACCAGGTCGCGGCGGGTGCCCAGGTGGGTTGCCGCCAGCTCGCTGAACCTGCGGGCGATGGCGTGGAAGGCGTCGAAGTCGGTGCGCGCCTGCCACGGCGGGTCGACCGCGGCGTTGAAGGAGTGCACGAACGGGTGCATGTCCGTGCTGGACAGGTCGTGCTTCTCGTACCAGGTGGCCGCGGGCAGGGTCACGTCGGCGAACAGCGTGGTGCTGGTCATCCGGAAGTCCAGCGCCAGCAGGAGGTCCAGCTTGCCCTCCGGTGCCTCCTCCCGCCACCGCACGGTGCGCGGGCGCTGCCCGGGCGGGGTCTGCTCGGCGCGGGGGTTGCCGTCGGCGCCCAGCAGGTGCCGCAGGAAGTACTCGTTGCCCTTGGCCGAGGAGCCGAGCAGGTTGGCCCGCCACACGGTCAGCACGCGCGGCCAGTTGGCCGGGGCGTCCGGGTCCTCGCAGGCGAACCCGACCTCGCCGGCGCGCACCCGGCCCGTCACGTGCGACACCGGGTCCTCCCCGGCGGCGTCGGCCTCGGCGCACAGGTCCAGCGGGTTGCGGTCGAACGTGGGGTAGGACGGCATCCAGCCCAGCCGCGCCGACTGCGCCAGGCAGTCCGCCACCGCCCGGCCGGCCAGGGTGCCCCGGGCGCCCGGCCAGGTCAGCCCGTCGGCGGTGAGCCGGTCGTAGCGCCACTGGTCGGTGTGGGTGTACCAGTACGCCGTGCCGATCATCTGGCGCGGCGGGCGGTGCCAGTCCAGCGCGCCGGCCAGGGTGGACCAGCCGGTCAGCGGCCGCACCTTCTCCTGGCCGACGTAGTGCGCCCACCCGCCGCCGTTGCGGCCCTGGCAGCCGGTGAGCAGCAGCAGCGTCAGGAACGAGCGGTAGACCAGGTCGGAGTGGAACCAGTGGTTGGTGCCCGCGCCCATGACGATCATGCAGCGCCCCTCCGAGCGCACCGCGGTGTCGGCGAACTCGCGGGCGATGCGCGTGGTCCGGGCCGCGGGCACGCCGGTCAGCCGCTGCGCCCAGGCGGGCGTGCCGGGCGCGTCCTCGTCGTCGTAGCCGGTGGGCCACCGGCCGGGCAGGCCGGGGCGGGCCACGCCGTACTGGGCCAGCAGCAGGTCGAGCACGGTGGTCACCAGGCGGCCGGCCACCCGGCGCACCGGCACCCCGCGGGTGACCGTCCCGGCGCTGCCGTCCGGGGCGTCGAACCGCGGCAGCAGCACCTCGACCGCGCCGTCCGGCCCGCCGCGCGCGGTCAGCGCCGGGGTGACGCCGCGCAGGTCCAGGTTCCACCGGCCCGGCTCGTCGGCCCACCGGAACCCCAGCGACCCGTTGGGCACCACCGGCACGTCGCGGTCGGCGTCGAGCACCGCGGTCTTCCACTCCGCGCCCGGCCCGTCCTCGCCCAGGTCGGCGGCGGTGAGGAACTTGCCGGGCACCAGGTCGTCGCCGCGCTCCTCCAGGGTGACCAGGAACGGCAGGTCGGTGAACCGCCGGGCGTAGTCGGCGAAGAAGGGCACCTCCCGGTCGACGAAGTGCTCGCGCAGCACCACGTGCCCCATCGCGATCGCCAGCGCCGCGTCGGTGCCCGGGTGCGGCGCCAGCCACTCGTCGGCGAACTTCGTCGCGTCGGAGTAGTCCGGTGAGCACACCACGACCTTCTGGCCGCGGTAGCGGGCCTCGGTCATGAAGTGCGCGTCCGGGGTGCGGGTCACCGGCACGTTGGAGCCCCACAGCACCAGGTAGGCCGCGTCCCACCAGTCCGCGGACTCCGGCACGTCGGTCTGGTCGCCGAACACCTGCGGCGAGGCGGGCGGCAGGTCGGCGTACCAGTCGTAGAACGACAGCATCGGCGCGCCGATGAGCGCCATGAACCGGGAGCCCACCGCGTGCGAGACCATCGACATGGCCGGGATGGGCGAGAACCCGGCGATGCGGTCCGGGCCGTGGCGGGCGATGGTGTGCACGTGCGCGGCGGCGACCATCTCCACCGCCTCGTCCCAGGAGACCCGGACCAGGCCGCCCTTGCCGCGGGCGCGCTGGTAGGCGCGGCGCTTGACCGGGTCGTCCACCACGGACGCCCACGCGAGCACCGGGTCCTCGTGCACCCGGCGCGCCTCGCGGTACATCTCCACCAGGACGCCGCGCGCGTACGGGTAGCGCACCCGCAGCGGCGAATAGGTGTACCAGGAGAAGGAAGCGCCGCGCGGGCAGCCCCGCGGCTCGTACTCGGGGCGGTCGGGCCCGGTGGACGGGTAGTCCACGTCCTGGGTCTCCCAGGTGATGATCCCGTCCTTGACGTAGACGTTCCACCGGCACGAACCGGTGCAGTTCACCCCGTGCGTGGAGGGCACGACCTTGTCGTGGCTCCACCGGTCCCGGTAGAACGCGTCGCCCTCGCGACCGCCGTCGTGGAAAACGGCGCGCCGGTCGTCGGCGACCTCGGCCCGGGTGAGGAACCTGCTGGTGGACAGCAGCGCGTCGCCCGCCAAACCCGGCTTCGGCCGCTCACCCCCACCGCGCTGGAATACCGCGCGCATCCCCCTGGTCCTTCCTCGAAGTTGCCGCCCAATTGGGCGCGAATAAATTCCATGTAACTCTCCGTGTCAAGTTGATTACAACCCAAGGTGATGTACATCACAGATCAATGCATCGCTTTACCCTCCCATTCACGGGTATTTGTACGACCTGTACCAACCCTTTGTTAACCAGAGAGGCGGATTCACTCGCATTGGTGAAGAAAGTTTCCCGCAAGGCCCCTAGAATCGATCTGGCGCGAATTGGAGGTTCGATCATGAGCGCCGAAGCACGCCTGCACGTCCGCACCGCCGTCTGGGGTCGCGGGGACAACCGCATCGCCGTGCTGCTGCTGGACGGGCGGACCCCGCTCCCGGTGCCCCTGCCCACCGCCCTGGCCGCCAAGGGCCTGACCCTGGTCTCGGACCTCGACCGCATCGCCCTGCCCACCACCCGGGGCTGGGCCGTCGAGGAGTCCGCCGACGGCGCGCTCACCCTGCGCTGGCCGCACCGGACGCCGCTGCTCGACCGCGCCGCCGTCGCACGCCCCGGGGTGTGGTCGTGGGCGGCGGGCAGGCGCCGGGCGGTGCTCCTGCTCGTCGGCGCCGACCTCGAACTGGGCGCGCCGGACCACCACGCGCTGCTGGCGCGGGCCGCCGCCGGTGGGACGCTGGCGGGTGGCGCGGTGCCCTACAGCCGAATCACCCCTCAGCGCGAATCCGCGGGCCGCACCCTCGTCACCCACTCGCCGTCGCGCTGAACGGCGTCGTTTCGAATGGAACGCGGCGGCGCCGAACGGCGTCACACCGGGCCGGGTTGTGAATTCCGCGTGTGGAGATAGCCGGTCACCGCCGGACGCGGCTTTCGCGGCAAGTTTCGTCAACCGGGCGGAACAAGTCCCGTCAACCGGAAGGGCGGACCGAATTCACCGGCAGTTCACATCCGCGGTCCGACGCGGCGGCGGATTCCACCGCGCGCCGGCCGCGGAGGTGAACCGCTTCCCCGTTTTTCCCCGACCCGGCGCTCAACCGCCCCCCAACGCCTCCGGTGGCAGCGGCACCGGCGCGTCCCGCACCGCGGCGACGGCCTCGCCGAGGTCCGGGTAGACCGCGAACACCTCCTCCAACCGGGTCGCCCGGATCGGCCGCAGCACGGCGCGGCCGGCCGCGACCAGCACGAACCGCACACCGCGCCGGTCGGCGTACCCGGCGGCCTCGACCAGCAGGGCCAGCCCGACGGAGGGCAGGTACGTCACCCCGCCCAGGTCGAGCACCATCCCGCCCGAACCGCCGTCCACCCACGCCAGCAGCGCGCGGCGCACCTCGCCCACCGTGCTCGTGTCCACCTCACCGGCCACGCGCAGCACCGACACGCCGTCAACCGTGACGACCTCCACCGCGACAGCCGCGGACGCACCGTCCCCGCTCACCCGCACACCCCTTCGTCTTCCCCGTGTGCGGCGGCGGGCCGGGGTTTCCACCCGATCGGGGCATTCCGGTCCCGACCACCGCGGACCGGCCGGGTCCGGACCCGCTCCGATCAGGTGACGGTCCCAGGGCCCGGTCCCGGGCTCTGCCACAGTGCGGCCGACATCAGCTCCCCCGTCGTTGGTCGTGCACATGGACGTTCTCGGAGGGCGGCGACCCGCCTCCGCCATCAGGCGGGTCGTCGTCCGGGTCGCGACGACGACCCTGTTCGCCCGCGTGGCCGGTTGGGCGCTGACGGACCTCGACCGGGCGGTGTTCCGCCTCAGCGGCGGGCGCCTGGTCCTCAGCCGGCTCTTCTTCCCCGTGCTGGTCCTGACCACCACCGGGTGGCGCAGCGGCCTGGCGCGGCGCGTGCCGCTGCTGTGCCTGTGCTCCGACGACGGCTTCTACGTGATCGGCAGCAACTTCGGCCGCGCCCGGCACCCGGGGTGGAGCACCAACCTGCGGCACGAGCCGGGCGCCACCGTCACCTGGCGGGGCCGCACCTTCCCGGTGACCGCGCACCCGGTCGACGCGGACGGCGATTTCCTCGAACTCCTGCGCGCCTCCGGGACCGCCCCGGTCTTCGGCGCCTACGCTGCGCGCTCCGGCCGCGCCGTGCGGGTCTTCCACCTCCGGCCCGAGCCGGGCACCGGCGACCCCGCGCCCTGAGGAGGACGACGTGCCGCAGCAACGGATCGCCGTGGTGACGGGTGGTGCCGGCGGCATCGGGCTCGCGATCGCGCGCCGGCTCGCGGCGCGCGGCCACCGGGTGGTCGTGGTCGACCGGGACGCCGCCGGGTGCCGGGCGGCCGCGGGGTCGGTCGGCGCCGGTTGCGCCGGCGAGGTGCTCGACGTGACCGACACCGACGCGGTTCGGCGGCTCGTCGAGCGGGTCGAGGCCGACCTGGGGCCGATCGACGTGTGGGTGAACAACGCCGGGACCTGCCCCGTGGGCACCCTGGACAGCCTGTCCCCCGAGGTCGTCGACCGCGCGATCGACGTCAACTACCGGGCGCTGGTGCAGGCGTGCCGGATCGTCGTGCCGAGGATGCGGGACCGCGGCCGGGGGCGCGTGGTGAACATCGCGAGCCCGACCGGGATCACCCCGCTCGCCGGGATGGCCGTCTACAGCGGGACCAAGGCGGCCGTGCTGGCCTTCAGCCAGGCGTTGCACCGGGAGCTGCGCGGGACCGGCGTCGGCGTCCTGGTGGTGCACCCGCACCACACGGACACGGCCATGGGTTCGGCCGTGGCGCCCATGGCCCTGCTCGGCCCGCTCCGCCCCGACACCGTGGCCAGGGGTGTGGTGGCGGCCCTGGAGCGGGGGCGGTGCGAGGTGTCGGTGCCCCGGTGGATCCGCCTGCCGGCGACGCTGGCCCGCGTGCTGCCCTGGCCGGTGCAGGACGCGCTGGTCCGGATCAGCGGCCTGGCCGACGTGGGGCGCCCGTCGGCGCCGCGGTGACCCGGGAGGCGCGGCCGACGAGCCGTTTTCCCGGGTCACCGCGGCACGGCGGCCTTGCGGCGCTCGACCCCGACGGGGCACCCGCACCGACGTCCGGGAGGCGGTACCCGAGGTGGGCGGCGGCCGGTCCGGTGTCGTCGTCGCCGTCGGCGCACCCGCCGGTGGCCGTGCTGCTAGCCTGCCCCCTTCACTCCAGGGGGTGGGGAAAGTGTTGTACTTCGGGGGTTTCTTCGGCGTCCTCGCGCTGGGCCTGTGGCTGTTCTGCCTGATCGACGTCATCACCACCGACGACGGTGACGCCAGGAACCTGCCCAAGGTGGCCTGGCTGCTGGTCGTCCTGTTCTTCCCGCTGGTCGGCTCGATCACCTGGCTGGTCGCGGGCAGGCCGGTGCGGGCGGTCGCCCGGCCGCGCGCCCACGAGCGGGCCGCGCCCGGGTTCCCCGAGTACGACCGGCCCGGCCGCTCCGCCGCCGTGGACGCCGAGGCCGACGCGGAGTTCCTGCGCCGCTGCCGCGAGCGCGCCGAGGAGCAGCGGCGCAAGGCCCGCGAGGCGGGCGGGGAGCGCGGGTAGGCCCCGGTCCCGCCGCAGGTCCTGCGGATGAGGCGGGATCACCCCGCCGACCGACGCCCGCCGACGCGCGGTCCGATCGTGATCGATCCCGGCCGGACACCGGGGGCGCCGGCCGCGGCCACCGCGACGGGCGTGGTCGTGGCGTCGGCGGTACCCGCGCCGGCGTCGCCGGGGTGGCGGCCGTGCGGTGCGCGGGGTGCCGAGTGCGCCACCGTGGAGGTCCCGCTGGACCGGGCCGACGCCGGTGGCAACCGCATCTCCCCGGCCGTGGCCAGGGTGTCCGCCGCCGATCCCGCGCGCCGGGTCGGCGTGCTGTTCGTCAACCCGGGCGGACCGGGTGGGCCCGCCGTGCCCGTGGTGCGCGACTACGCGGCCGAGGTGTTCCCGGCGGTCCTGCGCGAGCGCTTCGACATCGTCGGCGTGGCCCCCGGGGCGTGGGCGACAGTCGCCCGGCGATCACCTGCCCCACGCCGCCCGTCGACCCGGCGGTCACGCGGTTCCCGGCGACGCCGCGGCGGTTCCGGGCGCTCGTGGCCCACAACCGCGCGGTGGCCGAGTCGTGCCGCCGGGCCACCGGTCCGCTGGTCGACCACGTCGACACCGTCAGCGCCGCCAGGGACTTCGACGCGGTGCGCGCGGCCCCGGGCGAGGAGCGGGTGAGCCGGCTGGGCCGGTCCCGCGGCACCCTGCTCGGGGCGACCTACGCCCAGCTGTTCCCGTCCCGGGTGCGGGCGGCCGTGCTGGACGGGGCCGTCGACCGCGGCATCGGCGTGCGGCGCATGGCGTTCGACGAGGCGCGCGGCACCGAGGACGCCTTCTCCGCGTTCGCCGGGTGGTGCGCCGTGACGGAGTCCTGCGCGCTGCACGGCGGGGACGTGGCGGCCGAGTACCGGGGACTGGCCCGCGCTCGCGGAACTCCTGCGGGACGTCATGGGTCCCGACCCGGACGCGGCGGCCTTCGCGCGGCCATCACCCACGCACGCCGCGCACCGGGTGATCCCCTGCCACGACCTCCCCGGCGACGTGCGGGCGTTCGACGACCTGGCCGCCCGCCTGCGGCAGGTGCGGCGGGCGGCCGATCCGCGCGGCGAACCCGTGGTCGCGGCCGGACGTCCGCGGCACCGGGAAGGTCCTCGTGGTGAGCGGCGGGCACGACCCGGCAACACCGCACCGGGGCCGAAACCGTCCACTTCGGACAGCGTCGGGCCACCGCTCGTCGAGGAGCCGTCCTCGACGAGCGGTGGCCCGACCTCACCTCAGGTGCCGGGCGAAGAACCGGTTCCCGTCGTCACCCTCGAACCACGGCACGCCGGTGTGCCCGCCCATGTTGGCGTGCAGGGTCTTCTCCTCGGAGCCGAAGGCGTCGAACAGGTCCAGGGCCATCTGCCGGTCGTTGTGCTCGTCGTCCCACTGGAGCAGGACCAGCAGCGGGATGGTGACCCGCCGGGCCTGCTCGACGATGGCGCGGGGCACGAAGCTCCCGGCGTACAGGAGGGCGGCCGAGATGCGGGGTTCGACCGCCGCCAGCCGGGTGCCGATGGCGATCACCCCGCCCGAGTACCCGACCGGGCCGCCGATGCCGGGCAGCGCGAGGAGGGCGTCCAGCGCGGCCCGCCACTCCGGGACCGCCTGCTCGACCAGCGGGAGGACGAGCCGGTCGACGATGCCGTCGTCGACCGGCTCACCGGCCTCCAGCGCCCGGCGCAGGTCGGCGCGGGCCCGGTCGGCGGCCGCGGAACGGGGCCGGTCGCCGCTGCCGGGCAGCTCGATCGTGGCCGCGGCGAAGCCCTCCGCGACGGAGTGCCGGGCCCGGGCCGCCACCCGGGGGTACATCCTGTCCAGGCCGCCGGGGTGGCCGACCAGGATCAGCGGGGCCGGTTCGGGGGCGGAGCCGGGCGTCCACAGGATGCCGGGGATGCCGCCGAGGGTGAACTCGCGCTCCAGGGCGCCGTCGTCGAGGCGCTGTTCGGAGGTGAATCGCATGGGTCGTGCCTTTCGGGAGTGCTCGCGAGCGGCGCTCCCGGACGACCTACCGCCCGACCGTGACCCCTGAGGGGAGCACCCACGTCAACAGGTTCACGGGTACCACCTCCTCGGTCTCTCGCACGGCCTCCGGGAAGTTAGCAGCGGTCCCGGCGGTCCGCCAACGGGTTTTCGCGGTGGTCCCGGGGCCGTGGCACGACGGGCCCTGCGGGGCACCGGGGAACAGCTCGGTAACGCCACCGACCACCGGTGCGGCACATGGGCTTGGATGCCCGGCATGGGTGACGCCGAACAGATGTGGATCACCGTCGTGCCGCCGTTGGAGGACGGCGGGGACGACGAGGCCGAGCTGGTCCTGATCGGGATCGACCCCACCTCGGGCGACCCCGGCCAGCAGCTGGTGGACGTCCTGCTGGACCGGGGGCACGAGGGCGAGGAGGGCGTGTTCTACCTGCTCCCGTTCGACCTGGGCGTGCGCTACGAGCGCGACGGCGACCGACTCGCCGTGGTCCTGCTGACCTCCCCCGAGGTGTACGACCACATGATCTCGCAGTACCGGCAGGACCTGGCCGAGGCCGGCGCGCCGCTGCGCGACGCCCCGCTGGTGGAGGACGGCGTCGTGCTGCTGCGCCGGGAGATCGCCACGGACTTCGACCCGGCCACCGGGACCGGGGACCAGCCGGTGGTCCTGCTGCTCCAGGACGGGCCGGCCGCGGAGGCGGAGCTGTTCTCGGCCTTCGACGCGGGCGAGGCGGCGCTGGCGGTCGTCGGGACCTGGGGCGAGGACGAGTGAGGGCTCAGGAGGCGGCACCCAGCGGCAGGTCGGTGCCGCGCCAGGTGGCCGCCAACTCCTGGACCGGCAGGTCGAGCGCTTCGCCGAGGCAGACGATCGTGCCGAACCCGGGTGAGGGCAGCCGCCCGGTCTCGATCTTGCGCAGGGTCTCCGGCGAGATGCCGGCCGCGTGCGCGACCTCGGCCAGGTCCCGGTTCGCCCGCGCGCGGCGGAGCAGGGCGCCGAGGCGCCTGCCGGCTTCGACCTGCTCGGGCGTCAGCGGTTGGCGGACCATGTCACCAGGATAGGGTTGGTATTACTATACCGGCAAGTGCTAGGGTTCCGGTATAACTATACCAACCCCCGTGACGCGAGGTGTTCGTGATCGAGTTGAAGACGCCTGCGGAAGTCGAACGCATGCACGTGGCCGGGCGCTTCGTCGCCGAGGTGCTCTCCGAGGTCGGCCGCCTCGCCGACGTGGGCGTCAACCTGCTGGACCTGGAGCACCACGTGCGCGGCATGATCGCGCGGCGCGGGGCGGAGTCCTGCTACTGGGACTACGCGCCGTCGTTCGGGCGCGGGCCGTTCCGCAACGTCATCTGCCTGTCCGTCAACGACGCCGTCCTGCACGGCCTGCCCCACGACTACACGCTGCGCGACGGGGACGTGCTCAGCGCGGACCTCGCGGTGGGCATCGACGGCTGGGTGGCCGACTCGGCGCGCACGATCGTCGTCGGCACCCCCGCCGAGGAGGACCTGCGGATCATCCGCGCCACCGAGGAGGCGCTGGAGGCCGCGATCGAGGTGGCGCGGCCGGGCAACCGGCTGGGTGACATCTCGGCGGCCATCTGGGCGGTGGCCCGCGACCACGGCTACCCGGTCAACACCGAGTTCGGCGGCCACGGCATCGGCCGCACCATGCACGAGGACCTGCACGTCTCCAACAAGGGCCGGGCGGGTCGCGGCCTGGTCCTGCGGCCGGGGCTGACCCTCGCGCTCGAACCCTGGTTCACCCGCACGACCGACCGGATCGTCTACGACGACGACGGCTGGACCATCCGCTCCGCCGACGGTTCGCGCACCGCCCACTCCGAGCACACGATCGCCATCACCGACGACGTCCCCCTGGTGCTCACGCGGCGCGAGTCGGAGTAGCCGGCGGTCGGTCCCGGGAGCCGGCGGGGGTGCGGTGCCCGTTCACGGTGGTTGCGCGCGGTGACAACGCGACCGCCACCCCGGGCCGGCTCCTTCCGGGTCCGGGGCGAGGACGGCAACGACAACCTCACCGGCGGAAACGGCAACGACACGCTGATCGGCGGCCCCGGCGCGGACCGGGTCGACGGCGGGCCCGGTCCCGCTCGGCCGCCGCGGTGCCGGTGGAGCCCCGATCGGCGCACAGGCCGCCGATCCGCTCCACGGGCGCGAACGGGTACGGCGCGGGTCAGCTACACCGCGGCCAACGTGCAGAGCACGGCCAGGGTGCTCCTGCCGGCACCCCGCGCGCCCGGCAGCACGAACTGGCTGTGCGGGTCGCCGGAGACCGCGTCGAGCGGTTGGTGGGCCGCGGGCCGGTCGGCGGGGCGCAAGTCGTCCACCTCTGCGCGGTACCCGCGCCGCCCTGGCCCGCGGTCCGGCCTTGGCTAGGCTCGCGCGGTGATCACGCTGGAGGACCCCGACTGGTCGCGGCTGCACCACGCGTACGGCCCGGCGGAGGACACGCCCGGCCTGCTGGCGCGGTTGCGCGGCGAGGACTGGGAGGAGGCGTTCGGCGAGCTGTTCGGCTCGCTGGTCCACCAGGGCGGCGCCTACCCCGCCACGGTGGCCGCCGTGCCGTTCCTGGTCGACCTCGCCCTGGACCGGGCCGCGCCGGGCCGCGGCGGTGCGCTGTGGCTGCTCGGGGCGTGCGCGCAGGCGATCGCCGACCGGTTGCCCGAGGGCGGCCGGGCGGCACTGGCCGACGTGGCCCGGCGGCTGCTGCCGCTGGCGGCGGACCCGGACGCGGAGGTGCGCGCGGCGGTCTACGAGATCGCCACGCACCTCGTGGACGCCACCGAGGTCGTCCCGGTCCTGCGGGCGCGGTTCGAGCAGGAGGACGACGAGCAGGCCGCGGTCGCGCTGACGAGGCCGCTGTCGCGGCACGGGGCGCTCGACCCGGCCGCCGTGGCCGCGCGCGGGAACGACGCGGTCCTCTTCGCCGCGGCGTGGTGCGGCGTCGTCGACGGGCGCGACCTGCCCGGCGCCGTCGACCACCTCGTGCGGCTGTGGCCCGATCACGCCGGGCGGTACGAGGGGGGCGCGTCACCGGCCCTGCTGGTGGAGGCGGCGGGCGCGGCGGCCCGGCCGGTGCTGCGCCGGTTGCGGGAGGCACGCGCGGCGGCTGTCGACGACCTGGTCGACGGGTGGGTCGCCCTGGCCGGGGTGTCCCGCGCCGCGGCGGACCCGGCGCTGACCGGGCTGCTGGACCTCGTCGGGGACGCCCGGGCGACGACGTCGGCCGTCCGCCTGGTGGGTGCGCTCGCGCGGGTGCGCCCCGGTGCGCCGGAGCGGTCGCCCGAGGTGTGCGACGCCGTCGCCGGGTTCGCCGGGGGGCCGGTCGCCACGGGTCTGCCGGCGAGCGCGGCCGTCGCGCTGTTCGCCGCGCGGGACCGGCGGTGGGCCGCGGCGGCGAGGGCCGTGGTGGCCGGGTGCCCGCGGGAGCCCGTGGTCGCCGACGGGGCCGGCGGGCGCAGGCCGTTCTCCGCCGCGCTCCTCGCGGCGCGCCCGGTGGCGTGGGCGGCCGACGACCTGATCGACCTGGCCGTCGCCGCCATCGCCGCGTGGCCGCCCGCGGTGGCCGGCTGGGTCGCCGTGCTGGCGGAACTCCCGCCCTCCGAGGAGGTGGTGCGCACCCTGCCGGCCGCCCTGCCCCACGCGCCGGAGCGGGTGTGCCGGCTCCTGGCCCGGATCGCGGCCGACCACCCGGCGGTGCTCGCCGCCGGGTGGCCCGTCGAGACGCCACGGGTGCCCGATGACGACGCGGCGGCCTGGGTCGCGACCGCGACCGCGCTCCTGGGCGTCGGCGACGGGGCGTTCGAGCGGGTGTGGCGGCTCGCGGACGGCGACGCCGACCTCCTCGCGGCCTGGGCCCGGCACCCGTCGCCCGCCTTCCACGACACCTGCCTGGAGCTGCTCGACGGGACGGCGCGGGTCTCCTCCCCCGACCGGCACTGCCAGCTCGTCGCGGCCCGGCTGGTCGCGGGAGCCGGGGACGTGGCACGCGCGTGGCCCACGGTGCGCGCGGTCGCGGACGCGGCCGGGGACCCGCTGACCGACGCGGTCGCGCTCGGGCACCGGCTCGCCGCGTCGGACGCCGACCGCCGCCGGGAGTGGGTGGAGCTGCTGGGCGACATCGCCCGCAACGGCCGGGACTCGTGGGCGGGGCCCGACCCCTGGGCGGGCGCGGTCGCGGTGCAGGCGCTCCAGGAGCTGGGCGGGATCGCCCCGGAGGAGGCGGTCGACCTCGCCGTCGCGGGCCTGCGGGCCGCGATCGCGGTGGGCCGGGTGTGCCACCTCGCCCCCGTCGCCGGCCGGGTGCTGCGCACCGCGCTCGTCGCGCGCCCCGACCTCCGCGACCGCGTCGCGGAGGTGGTCGCACCGCTCGTCGGGGCGGACACCCGCTTCGACGACGACATCGCCCGTGACGTGGACGCGGTGGGCGCGCTTCGGGCCGTGCTCGACGGGGGCTGACGGGTCCGGTCAGGAGAAGTCGACGTCCGGGCGGGCGAAGCCCCGGGCCTCGAACAACGCCTTGCCCTGCTTCTTGAACGGGTTGCCGCAGTCGGCGAAGGTGGTGCCGGCCGGCTTCGGGCAGTCCGGCAACGCCTCGACGTTCACGATCCGCCGTGAGTTCAGGACGGTCAGGTCGACCAGCTCGGGCAGCTCGCGGAACACGGCGCAGTCGACCTCGGCGCGCACGCCGTTGAGGCGCAACGCCTCCAGCGTCGCGACCGAGGGGAGCCGGTGGAGCGGGAAGGCGCGGCCGGTGCCGGCGATCTCCAGTGCCCGCGGGGGCGCGGCCAGGTGGTCGAACACGTCGACGTCGCGCAGGTCGACCACTTCCAGGTGGCGCAGGGACGTCAGGCCGCGCAACCGGTCCGGCACCGCCTGCTCGCCGCTCACGTTCACGCGCGGGAACTCCAGCGGCGGGAGCGGGTCGACGACCTCGGGCGGCACCGGCGGGACGACGGAGCTGACCCGCATCAGGGCCCGGAGGCCGGGCAGGCGGTGTCCGCGGCGAGGTGGTCGCACTCGGCGGCGTTGCCGACGCAGAAGACGCCACCCCCGTCGGGCTGGTGGACGTACCGGTGGCGGACGGCGCCGAAGTGGTCCGCGCCGGGGTGGTCCGCGCCGAAGTGGTCCGCGCCGGGGTGGTTCACGCCGGACATCATGCCGAGCCGGTGGGGTGAGGGGCTGCCTCACCCCACCGGTGGTGTCAGAGGTGCGGCAGCTCGACCTGGACGGTGCGGCCGTTCAGCGGCTGCACGGGGCGCGCGTTGCCCGCGTAGAACAACTCCTGGAAGTGGCTGACGGTCGCCTGGGTGACCGTCTTCTCCCCCATCAGGAACCACTGCACGCCCTCGGTGAACGGCGCGGTGGTGAGCGAGCCGGTGTAGCGGGCGGTGGCCCGGTTGACCGGCAGCAGGGTGTTCAGGTCGATGTCGCCCAGGTGCACCTCCTCGCCGCACTCGGGGGCCAGGTGCTCCAGCACCTTGTCCACTGTGGACGGAGCACCGACGCGCAGCGGCACGCCGATCACCAGGAGCCCGCCCTCCGCGCTGCGGTGCACCAGGTGCATCTCCAGCGGGTCGGCGTGGCCGGCGAAGCGGTGCTCCGAGGGGGTGTGGAAGTGGAACTGCACGAGGTCGTAGCGGACGCCGGAGAGCGTCACGTGGCCGGCGCCGGGCTCGACCTCGAACTCCTCGGTCTCCTCGTGGTTGCGCGCGGTGCAGCCGTCGGCGGCCTCGGCGTCCTTGCGGACGTAGTGCAGGTCGCCGGCGGCGTGGTGGCCGTAGGAGATCTGGAGCTGGGGCAGGTGCGGGTTGAGGCGGACGGCCGAGGGGGTGATGTCGATCGGGCTCTGCAGCGGCACCTGCGACCGGGCCGGGGCGGCGCCGGCGGTCAGCAGCGCGCTGAGGACGACAGGGACGGCGACGGCGGCGATGCCTTTTCTAGCCACGTGGGTGCAGCCCTTCGGGGGACCTGGGACCGGGCGGGAGTCGACCCGCCTGGCGGGACCGCACCATCCTTCACCTGATCGAGTGATGGGCAGTAGATCAACAAATCACCCGAACAGGGCAGAAAAGACATAACAAACTGTGCCATCTGTCACAAACCACCATATCGAGACGAATCGGTTTGGCACAAATGGCCTAACGAGCGCGATGTTCCGGGACTTTCCGTAACCGGAGGCCGGCCTGGTCGACCGGGCGGTCAGGCGGGTTTGCGGAACAGGAAGAGGTACGAGCCGAGGTTGTGGTGGATGAAGGAGCGCACCAGCGGCACCGCGGCGTCCATCCGGGCGACCAGCTCCGCCCCGTAGCGCTCGACGATCTCGTCGTGCCGGTCGCGGTAGAGCAGGCCCATCAGCTCGCCGCTGAACGCGCAGTTCTGGGTCATGTCCTCGACCCGCACCAGTTCCAGGCCGGCGTTGGCCGCCCGGTCGATGTTCTCCGCGGGCGTGGTCGGGGGCATGCAGCGCCACACCTGGAGGTAGGCGTCGAGCGCTTCCCTCGTCGGCGTCCCGCGCACGGTGAACTCGCTCATCAGGAACCGGCCGCCGGGCCGCAGCACGCGCGCGGCCTCGTGGAACGCCCGCTGCCGGTCGGACAGGTGGGCGTACACGTCGATGGACAGGGCCGCGTCGAACGTGCCGTCCGGGAAGTCGATGTCCATGGCGTTGCCGTAGCGGAACGCGACGCGGTCCTCGACGCCCGCCGCCCGCGCCGCGCCCTCGGCCCTGGCCAGGTGCTCGCGGCTGACGTTGATGCCGGTGACGCGGCAGCCGGTGCGCTGGGCGAACCGCACCGCGGGCACGCCGGTGCCGCAGCCGATGTCCAGCAGGTGCTCGTCGGGCCGCAGGCCGAGGGTCTCGACGTGGTACCCGGTCTGCCGCTCCTGCGCCAAATTCGCCAGGTCGCCCAGCGTGGACGCGGGCGCGCGCTCACCGGGCTCGCTCCACATGCCGATGTGCAGGCCCACATCGCCGATGGTCAGCCCGTACAGGTCGGTGAACTGGTCGTAGTTGGCCCCGATCTCCTCGGGGGTGGGTGCGCTCGAACCGCCGGTCGTGCCGTCGCCGGTCACCGTCATCGGACAGGTCCCCCTCGACGCGGTTGGTCCTGTGAGTTGCATCACCGTACCAACTGGTTCGATCACGGGAACCGGAAATCACCCTGATGCACGAGCCCGCGGACGTCGACAGTCCACAGAGGACTAAACGCCCGGCACGGTGTAGTAGCCGCCGCCCACGGTGAGCAGGTACGGGCGGAGCGCGTCGCCGGGCATGCGGGACTGGGCCAGGGCGAAGCCCTGCTCGAAGTCGCTCTGGAAAGCCATGAACAGCACGCCCTCGTCCGGCGTGCCCTGCGGCGTGGGCGGTCCCTGGTAGCTCCACGACCGGCGCAGCATCCGCGGTGCCGGCGCGCCGGGCGTGCGGGGGTTCATGGCCCGCGCGTGCGAGTCCAGGGGGATCACCGCGCCCGTCGGGTCGGCGGCGTAGTCGGGCACGGCGCGGGCGCCGCTGCCGTCGAGCCAGGTGCCGTCCGGGTGGCGGCCGATGACGCGGCGCTGGTGCTCCGGGCTGTCGGCATCCCACGACCCGCGCGCCAGCCGGATGACGCGCACCGCCAGCAGGCTGTCGCCGTTCGGCAGGAGGACCGCGTCGCTGTTGGTCTGGCCCTCCACGAAGCCGAAGGGGTTGCGCTGGAGGCCGTCGTCGACGGTGTCGCGGCGCACCGCGGTCCGCCAGGTCGCCTCGGCGCCGGGCAGGGCACCCAGCAGCTCGGTCAGCCGCGCCTGGCACCCCTCCTCGTCGTCGCCCTCGACCTGGAGGAACGCGTCGGTGTTGCTGCGCTCCGGGATCAGCACCTCGCCGGGGAACGCGGGCATGGCCGGGGTGCCCGCCGCCAGGCCCACCAGCACGTCGGGTTCGCCGCGCAGCTCCAGCAGCGGCGCGGTCCCGTCCGCCCGCAGGAACGCCACCGCGCCCGCCCGCCGGGGCCGGCGCAGGGCCGGGTGGGCGGCGGGCGGGTCCGCGCACCCGGCCAGGGCGGTCAGCACCGCCCCGGCCAGGAACGCGCGGCGGGTGGGGCTCACCGGGCGTGGCCCGCGACCGGCAGGCCGAGGGCCCGGCCGACCTCGCGGTCCACCGTGAGGTAGCCGGCCAGGCCCCACGTGCCGCAGGGCTCGGCGTGGGTGGTCGGCCGGCCCTCCCGGTCCAGGTGCCGGCCGGTGGTGTCGCGGAAGCAGTACCGGTCGAGCAGGTCGGCGGGCCGCAGGTCGTGGTGGGCGACGGTGCGGAAGTAGCCCTTGGACCACGGCAGGCGGTTGATGAACAGGGGCGGCACGAGCAGGGCGTCCGGGCGCAGCGCGGACAGGTCCGGCTCGGGCCGGTCGGAGACCGCGGCGTGGAGGTGGACCAGGTTCGCGCCGGGCATGGGCGCCCGCTCCCGGGGCAGGTCGGCGGCCACCACCCGGCCGAACAGGTGCCTGCCGTCGACCAGCCGCAGGGTGAACACGTCACCCGGGCGGACGGCCTTGCGCGAGCCCGGGCCGGCGACGAGGTTCACCGGGGGTACCCGTTGCGGTTCAGCCACGCCTCACCCCACCTCACGGCCTGATCGTAGTACGGGCGGTCGGGGCTGATGCTGTTGCGCACGTTCTCCCCGCGGTTGCGGTTGATCAGCGCCTGCTCGATGGCGCGGGCCTCGCCGCGGGTCACCGAGCCGTTCCTGGTGACCGTCGACAGGTGGTCGAAGTTGCGGCCGGCGTGCTCGCCCGCCCGGCGCGCCACGTTGTTGGAGATGCCCGAGTACACCGACTCGCCGTTGCGGATGCCCTGGTAGACGTCGACGCCCGCCTCGGCGTTGCGGCCCTGGGTCAGCGCCCTGGGCAGCGACGGCATGGCGTCGAGCGCCTTGCCCGCCCGGCCCAGCGCGCCGAGCCCGCCCAGGGCGCCCATCGCGCACCCGGCGGCGGCCGACGCGCCCACGCCGCCCCAGTCGACCTTGCGGCCGGACAGGCGCTGGCCCGCGTAGTCCAGGCCGCCGTCGAGCAGGCCGCCGACCAGGCAGCCCACCAGCAGCGGGTTGTGGCCGGACGGGTCGGTGAGGTTGGTCGGCGAGTTCGCCGCGTAGGCGTAGAGGTTCGTGCCGCCCGCGATGCCGATCGGGTCCTCGGAGACGAACCGCTGCAACGCCGGGCTGTAGTAGCGGGCCCGGTAGTGCATCAGGCCCGTGCCGTCGTCCTGGCGGCCGGTGAACGACAGGTCCGAACCGCGGCGGTCGCCGGTCGCGGCGGGCGTGCCGAACGGGTCGTAGGCGGTCGTCGCGGCCATCGCGCCGTCGCCGCGGCCCAGGGCGACGGGCGAGCCGAGCGCGTCGGTGAGCGCGGTGTCGGTGACGCCGGCGGCGGTGCGGGCGAACCACTGGTCCACTCCCCCGGCCAGCCGCGCGGCGGTGACCGCGCCGGCGGCGTCGAGCTCGACCACGGCGTTCGCGCCGTCGTGGACGAACCTCGTGGTGGTGCCGCCGACCACGCGGGCGGTGCGGGTGCCCGCCGCGTCGTAGGAGTAGGTCGAGGTCAGCCCGGTGCGGCTGGTGCCGGTGAGCCGGCCGCGCGCGTCCCACGAGTAGGTGGTGGTGCCGTCGCCGCGCAGGTTGCCGTCGTCGTCGTAGGTCAGCGCGGTGCCGCCCGCCGAGACCAGCCGGTTGGCGTCGTCGTACGCCAGGTCCGCGCGGGCCGCCGGGAGCACCACCCCGGCCAGGCTCCCGGTCACCGAGGTGCGCCGGCCGCTCGGGTCGTAGGTGTACGCGAGGTCGCCCTTGGGCGTGCCCGCGTGCGCGTAGGCGATGCCGGTGACCTGGCCGGCGGCGTCGTGGGAGTAGGTCTGCGCCCAGCCGCCCGGCAGGGTCAGCGTCGCGACCCGGCCCGCGGCGTCGCGGGTCACCGCGGTGGCCTCGCCGCCCCGGGCCACGCCGGTGAACGCGCCCGCCTCGTCGTAGGTGTAGGTGGTGGCGGGCAGGCCGGGCAGGCTGGTGGAGGTCTGCCTGCCCGCTTCGTCGTAGCCGTACCCGACGGTGCCGTTCGGGCCGGTCGTGGCGACCAGGCGGTCCCGCGCGTCGTAGGAGTGGGTGAGCGTGCCGCCGGCGGTGTCGTGCAGCTCGACCAGCCGGTCGAACCCGTCGTGGGAGTAGGTGATCCGGGACTCCTGCGCCTGCGGACCGGTGACGCCGAACCGGGTGGAGGTCGGCCGGTCCAGCAGGTCGTAGGAGGTTTCCGAGCGCGTGCCGGCGCGGGTGACCGAGGCCGTCGCCCGGCCCGCCGCGTCGTAGGTCGTGGTGGCGGTGCGGCCCAGCGGGTCGGTGGTGGACACCGGGCGGTCCTGGCCGTCGTAGGCCCACCGGGTGGTCTTGCCGCGCTGGTCGGTGTAGGAGGTGAGGTTGCCGTTGTCGTCGTAGCCGAAGCGGCTCACGCCGCCCAGCGCGTCGGTGACGGTGACGGGCTGGTCGAGCTCGTCGTAGGCGGTCAGGGTCACCGCGCCGGACGGGTCGGTCTCCTGCACGAACCGCCCGGCCGCGTCCACGAAGTGCCGGGTCGTGCGGCCGAGCGGGTCCTTCGCCTCGACCGCGCCGCCCGCCTCGTAGGTGAACGACGTGACGCCGCCGCCGGGGTCGGTGACCGAGGCGACCTGGCCCGCCGCCGTCCACGCCATGGTGGTGACCCGGCCCGCCGGGTCGGTCGCGGTGAGCGGGTTGCCCTTGGCGTCGTAGGTGTAGGTGGTGGTCCGGCCCGCCGCGTCGGTGGTGCTCAGCGGCCGGTCGAACGGCCCGTAGGAGGCCCGGCCGCTGACGAACGCGTCGCCGGTGCCGGCCAGGTCGGTGATCGCGGTGATCCGCTGGGCCGCGTCGTAGGCGTACTCGGTGCGCCTGCCGTACGGGTCGACGACCGCGTCCACCCGGTTGTCCGGCCCGCGCACGTAGGTGGTGGTGCGGGCCAGCGGCGTGCCGTGGGCGGCGGTGTCGGTGGCGACCATGTGGTTGGCGTCGAACGTGACCCGGCGGACCGCCCCGTTGGGCTGGGTCACGCGCGTCTCGGTGATCGCGCCGGCCGCGTCGAGCACGTAGGCGAACTCGTAGCTGCCGCCGTCGGCCAGGTCCTGGCGCCGCACCCGGCCGTTCGCGTCGTAGGCGACGTCGAGGTAGGCCACGCCGCGCGCGTCGGTGATGCGGGTGATGCGGTTGGCGCCGTCGTAGGTGTAGGTGCTGACCTTGCCCGCCACGTCGGTGACGGTGGCCAGCCGGCCCGCGCCGTCGTAGGTGTAGGACGTGGCGCGGCCGATGTTGTCGCGCGCCGCGACCACCCGGTTGGTCGAGTCGTACTCCAGGGCGATCCAGCGGCCGTTGGGCGAGGCGATCCGGGTGACCTCGCCGTTGTTGCCGCCGGAGCGGGTGAAGGTGACCTGGTTGCCGTTGCGGTCCTGCACGGCGCGCGGGCGCGAGTACCAGGGGAAGAAGTACTTGCTGCCGTCGCGCAGGCTCAGCACCCAGTCGCCGTCGACCTGGGCGATGGTGGAGCCGGTGAAGCGGCCCGGTGAGCCGACCGCG
The DNA here is from genome assembly GCF_009498035.1 of Saccharothrix syringae. Taxonomy (NCBI): domain Bacteria; kingdom Bacillati; phylum Actinomycetota; class Actinomycetes; order Pseudonocardiales; family Pseudonocardiaceae; genus Saccharothrix; species Saccharothrix syringae. The sequence goes on along the minus strand of NZ_CP034550.1, from coordinate 5,106,215 downwards.
CCGAACACGGCGTCGCTGTAGCCCGTGCCGGGCGAGGTGCGCACGTAGTGGGCCCGGCCGCCGCCGGGCGTGTAGAGGTCGACCTCCTGGTACTGGCGCTCGGAGGCCAGGAACATGTTGAAGTCGGCGCCGGAGTTCAGGCCGAACTCGCGCACCTTGCCGTCGCCCTGCCAGTACAGGCGGGTCAGCGAGATCGGCACGGTGTCGCCGAGGCCGAGGTCCGTGTGCGCGTCGGTGAGCAGGCCCGTGGACAGGTCCACCGGGTCACCGGACAGCTTGTCGACCAGGTCCTGCCACCACGGCTTGTCCGGCTTGGGGTTGCCGGGCGTGTTGAACATGGCGCCGTCGAGGGTCCACAGCCGGGTCTTCTCGTCCGGCACCACGCGCGTGCCGTCGTCGTTGACGCGGCCCTTGCCGTAGACGTACCAGCCCTTGTCGGCCGGGTCGTAGTTCCAGAAGTCGACCTCGGTGCCGGGCGGCAGGTCGGTGTAGTTCGGGTACACCACCGACGCGCCGTCCGGGAAGATCGACGTGCCGCCCGGCTGGACGGTGAAGTACGTGGGCACGATCCCGTTGCGCGGCAGCGGGTACGGCGGCCGGTCGACCGGGATGGCGGTGATGCCCAGCTCCCGCACCACGTTGCCGTCCTGGTCGCGCACCACCGAACCGGCCGGGACGCGGACCTCCAGGCCCGGCACGTCCGGGGTGGTCAGCACGGTCTCGCGGGTGGTCGGCGCGCCGATCTCGACGGTGTTGCGCAGGTCCAGGCGCGGCAGCCAGACGGTCGCGTCGAGCGGGGTCGTGGCGTTCTCGCGGACCTTGGCGCGGATGCGGAACGTGCCGTACTTGGCTTTGTAGCCGTCCACCACGAGCGTGGTGGCGTTGGGGCGGACGCCGGTGAGCAGGAACCGGCCCTGGTCGTCGGTGGTGGTGCGGACGTCGTCGACGCGCACCGGGATGCCGCGCAGCGGCGCGCCGTCGAGGCCGCGCACGTGGCCGCTGACCGCGGTCCTGCCGGGCTCGGCGACCAGGTCGGTGACGGGCTCGGGGTCGGCGCGGCGGGTCGACCAGTCGACGCCGTCGAGGTTGCCCTGGTCGGGCGACCAGGCCGGGGCCAGGTCGGCCTCGGGGTCCGGGGTGGCGGCGTTCGGGGAGCGCAGGTCGGCGGGGACGCGGCCCGGGGCGGGGCGGGCCGGGGTCGGGTCGGCTGCCTCGCGGGTGGTGTCGGGTTTGCGGGCGGGTGCCCGGGGGGTGGTTTCGGGGGTGGTTCCGGTTGTGGTGGCCGCGGTGCCGGCGGGGCGGGTGGCGGTGAACGTGACGGACCCGACCAGGGCGGCGGCCGGTGTCACGACCAGCCGGTAGGTGCCTGCGGAGGGGAGGGTCGCGTCCAGCGTGCCGTTGCCGTACTTGGCGGAGCCGACTCGGGTGCCGTTGGGGGCGTTGAGCTGCCAGTTCAGGTCACAGCAGCCGAACGACGACGAGGTGCCGGCGGAGGTGATGACGACGCGTTGGTTGGCGGTGCCGGTGAAGGTGGCGAAGGCGTCCTGGCCGGGGTTGGTGAAGGTCGCGGTCCTGGGCGTGCCGTCGAGGGGCAGTGGGCCGAAGTCGAAGTCGTCGGGGACGGTCCAGGTCTTGACCGTGGTGGAGCCGGTGAGCGCGGCTGCGGGGTCGAAGGTGATCCGGTACGTGCCGTCCTGCGGCAGTGCGATGGTGTCGAGGGTGTTGTTGCCGTACTTCGCCGAACCCACACGGGTGCCGTTGGGAGCGTTGAGCTGCCAGTTCAGGTCACAGCAGCCGAACGACGACGACGTGCCGCTGGTCTGGATCAGCACGCGCTGGCCCGCGGTGCCCTGGAACGTGGTGTAGCCGTTCTGGCCGGGGTTGGTGAAGGTGAGTGGCTTTGCTGTGCCGTTCAAGGGCTGGGTGCCGGCGTCGAAGTCGGCTGGGACGGTCCAGGTCTTGACCGTGGTGGAGCCGGTGAGCGCGGCTGCGGGGTCGAAGGTGATCCGGTACGTGCCGTCCTGGGGCAAAGCGATGGTGTCGAGGGTGTTGTTGCCGTACTTCGCCGAACCCACGCGGGTGCCGTTGGGAGCGTTGAGCTGCCAGTTCAAGTCGCAGCAGCCGAACGACGACGACGTGCCGCTGGTCTGGATCAGCACGCGCTGGCCCGCGGTGCCCTGGAACGTGGTGTAGCCGTTCTGGCCCGGGTTGGTGAACGTGAGCGACTTCGCCGTGCCGTCCAGGGACTGCGTGCCGGCGTCGAAGTCCTCGGGCACGGTCCAGGTCTTGACCGTGGTGGAGCCGATCAGCGCGGCTGCGGGGTCGAAGACGATCCGATACGTGCCGTCCTGCGGCAGTGCGATGGTGTCCAGGGTGTTGTTGCCGTACTTCGCCGAACCCACGCGGGTGCCGTTGGGAGCGTTGAGCTGCCAGTTCAGGTCACAGCAGCCGAACGCCGACGAGGTACCGCTGGCCTGGATCAGCACGCGCTGGCCTGTGGTCCCCTGGAAGGTGGTGTAGCCGTTCTGGCCGGGGTTGGGGAAGGTGAGCGACTTCGCCGTGCCGTCGAGGGGCTGGGTGCCGGCGTCGAAGTCGGCGGGGACCGTCCATGCCTTGGCGGTGGTGCTGCCGATGAGGGCCGCAGCGGGGTCGAAGACCACCCGGTACGTGCCGTCCTGCGGCAACGCGATGGTGTCGAGGGTGTTGTTGCCGTACTTGGCGGCGCCGACGCGAGTGCCGTCCGGCGCCACGAGCCACCAGTTCAGGTCACAGCAGCCGAACGCCGACGACGTGCCACTGGCCTGGATCAGCACCCGTTGACCCGTGGTCCCCTGGAAGGTGGTGAAGGCGTTGCGACCGGGGTGCGCGATGGTGACGGTCTTCGGGGTGCCGTCCAGGGCCTGCGCACCCGCGTCGAGGTCGGCCGGCACGTCCCACGCGGCGAACGTGGTCGAGCCGGTGAGCCCGCGCGCCGGGTTCATCAGGACGCGGTAGGTGCCGGTCTGCGGCAGGGTGGTGGTGTCGAGGGTGTTGTTGCCGTACTTGGCGGCGCCGACGCGGGTGCCGTCCGGTGCGACCAGCCACCAGTCCAGGTCGCAGCAGCCGAACGCCGACGACGTGCCACTGGCCTGGATCAGCACCCGTTGACCCGCGGTGCCCTGGAAGGTGGTGAAGGCGTTGCGACCGGGGTGCGCGATGGTGACGGTCTTCGGGGTGCCGTCGAGGGTCTGGGTGCTGGCGTCCAGGTCGGCGGGCACTTTGTGCACGGTCACCGAGGTGGTGCCCGCGCTGGTCGAGGTGTTGCGCAGCACGACCGAGCGCAGGCCCGCGCCGGTCGCGGGGCCGGTCTCGATCCAGCCGTTCGTGCCCGGGCACGAGGCCGAGCCGGTCTGCCGGTTGCGCTCGTCGTAGGCGCGGGCGTCGAGGTTGCAGGAGCCGAACGTGCCGCCGCTCAGGGTGACGGCGAAGCGCTCGCCGTCGGCGGCCGGGAAGTGGCGCAGCGCGTACTTCCCGGCGGGGATCGCGACCTGGGTGGCGGTGTCCACCGGGATGGCGGCGGCCGAGTCGATGTTCTCCGGTGCGACGCCGGCGGGCGGCACGACGAGGACGGCGCTGCTGGTCGCGGTGCCGGCGGGGGTGCTGAACGAGATCGGGCCCGAGGCGACGCCGGGTGGCACGGTGACCGTGAGGCCGGTGTCGGTGCGCGCGGTGACCGGGGCCAGGACGCCGTTGACCCGCACGAGGTTGTTGGCGAACCCGGGGTCGGTGTTGGCGACGGTCAGCGTGATGGCGGTGCCGGCCGTGGCGGTCCTGGGCGTGAAGTCGGTCAGGGCGGGCCGGTCGTCGCCGACCACCGCGATGCCGTCGAGCGAGGCCGTGCCGTGGGGTGAGGTGACCTCCAGCGGGCCGCTCGTGGCGCCCTCGGGGACGGTCAGGACGAGCTTGTCCGGCGCGGCGGAGGTGACGGTGGCGGCGGTGCCGTTGATCCGGGCGGTGGTGCCCGTGGCCGCGAAGCCCTTGCCGGTGACGGTGATCGAGCCGCCGGGGCGCACGCGGCTCGGTACCGCCGACAGCACCGCGACCGCGGGGGTGCCGAGCCGTTCGACGCCGGTGACGTTGCCCGCGGGGTCGTAGCGGTAGCGGGCGACCGAGCCGTCGGCGGTCACGACGCCGGTGAGCCGCCCGAGGGCGTCGTAGGCGTAGGACGCGGGGCCGGGTGGCGGCTCGGCTTGGTCGGCTTGGTCGACGGCGGGTCGGGGTGCGGCGGCGGGTGGGGGCGCGGTGGCGGGTGGGGGCGCGGTGGCGGGCCGGGGTCGTGCGTCGGAGGGGGCGATTGTCGTACCGACGACCGCCAGGGCGGTCAGGAGCAGGGCGGGGAGGCGTCTGGGCGGGCGCGGCACGTCGTCTCCTCGAAGCCGGGTCGCGAGCAGGGGGCACAACCCCGGCCAAGAGGTCGGCCGGTCGGAGCTGCGGGGGGCGCTGGGTGCGGGGCAGGGGCGTTGCGCTGGTCTTTCGCGGGCCGCCGCCGGGGCATTACAGAAGTCACTCGAACGGCAGCAGGGCGTGTCCATTCACACTCACGTGGACTACTCGCTTCGGCACAGGCCGTTGGGCCGAAGCGGTCCGAAGCGCGCGACGGGCGGATACCGCGATCCCCGCGAAAGGGCGGTAACGGGGCATCGGGACCCGCCGATCCCCGACGGGTGTACGGGCCGCCCCGGCCCCGAGGGAGAAGACCATGCCTTCAGCGGAATCCGCCAGACGCCCGGCACGGCTGCTGGCGCTCGCCGTCGCCGTGCCCGCCCTGCTCCTCGCGCCCTTCGCGCACACCTCCGCCGGGGCTGCCGCACCGACCGGCACCAGCCCGGTCGACGGGGCCGGCAGCGTGGCGCTGACCCCGGTGGTGGGCGCCGCGTTCGGCGTGGCCCTCACCGAACCGCCCGTCGCCTTCACCCTCACCGGCCCCGCGGGCCCGGTCGCGGGCCAGGTGTCGCTCGCCGACGGCGGCACGACCGCGCGGTTCACCCCGTCCGCGCCGCTGTCCCCGGCCACCGCCTACACCGCGTCGGTCCAAGCCGACGCCGCGAGCGCGCCCCACACCTGGGCGTTCACCACGGGCGCGCCGCGCGGCACGGACTGCCCGTGCACGATCTGGGACGACTTCGCCACACCCGCCGTGGCCGCGGCCGCCGACAGCGGCGCGGTGGAGCTGGGCGCGAAGGTGTACTTCACCAGCCGGGGCGAGGTGCTGGGCGTCCGGTTCCACAAGGGCGCGGGCAACACCGGCACCCACACGGGTTCGTTCTGGACGGCCACCGGGCAGCTGCTGGCGACCGGCACGTTCACCGACGAGACCACCACCGGCTGGCAGACCCTGTTCTTCGCCAACCCCGTGGTCGTGGACGTCGACACGACCTACGTGGTGTCCTACTTCGCGCCCCGCGGCCGCTACGCCGTCGACGAGGGCTACTTCGGCGTCCCCCGCAGGCCGGTCGGCTACGGGCACGTGCAGGCCGTGCCCGACAGCGCCACCGATCCCAACGGCGTGTTCCGCTACGGCGGCGGCATGCCCTTCTCCGGGTTCCGCGGGTCGAACTACTGGGTGGACGTCATCTACCGCCACGGCACGAACGGCGACCACACCCGGCCGGTCCTCGACACCCGGAGCCCCGCGCCGGCCGCGACGGGCGTGGGCCTGGACGGCACCCTCACCCTGGGCTTCGACGAGGCGGTCGACCCCGCGTCGTCGCGGGTCCGGCTCGCCGACGACGGCCAGGGCGGGCTGTCGGGCACCGCGACGCCGTCCGCCGACGGCAGGACCGTGACCTGGACCCCCAGCGCCCCGCTCAAGCCGGGTACCCGCTACACCGCGACCGTGCTCGCGGTGGACGTCAACGGCAACGCCATGGCCTCGGCCGCGACGTGGTCGTTCACCACCGGGCCGCAGGCGGCATGCCCGTGCTCGCTGTTCAGCGAGGCGAACGTGCCCGACGAGCCGTCCACCGGGCAGCGCGTGCCGGTGGAGCTGGGCGTGCGGTTCGGCACCTCCGAGCCCGGCAGCGTCACCGGGGTCAGGTTCTACAAGGGCGCGGGCAACACCGGCACCCACACGGGTTCGCTGTGGACGGACCAGGGCGTGCTGCTGGCGACCGGCACGTTCACCGGCGAGACCGCCACCGGGTGGCAGACCCTGACCTTCGACACGCCCGCACCCGTCTCGGCCGACCAGGTCTACGTGGCCTCGTACTACTCCCCCACCGGGCAGTACGCGGTCAACCGGAACTACTTCGGCCTGCGGGGCCAGTTCGCCTCGCCACCGCTGTGGACCGCGCCCGGCGCGTACGCCAACGGCCGGTACCGGTCGGGGGCCGGGTTCCCGGACAGCCACTACATCGGCAGCAACTACTGGGTGGACGTCGTCTTCGCCGCGGACTGAGGTCCGCGACGGGTCGAGGTGGTCGTCTCCACCGGAGACCGGGGTGACCGGATCGGCGGGCAGCCAACGGGGTTGCCCGCCGACCCGATCGGCCCAGCACCGGGCGCGGGGCGCCGGAACACCGCTACTGCGATCGGATGACCCGCTGTAACCACCCGCGTCCAGGTCCTACCGTGGCGGTGAGCACCCGGGAGCACGGGGTGGAGCCGGGGCGGGAAGGAGTCCCGATGTTCGCGAAGAGGGCGTCGTCCCGCAAAGCCGGTGACCCCAAGGACCGCGATGTGCTCGCACGCATCGGGAAGACCGATGTGGAGCACCTGGAGGCCGCCACCCGCGAGCTGCGCCGCCTGGACTACCACGACGGCGGTGGCGCCTGCCGCGAGGCGCTGCGCGCCGAGGTCGCCCACGGCCACCGGTTGCTGCGCGTGCACGCCGCCGAGCCGGTGCGCGGCCGACTGCTGGTGGCGGTGGCCGACCTGCACAACCTGGCCGGGTGGGCCGAGTTCGACGCGGGCCGCCGACGCTCGGCGCGCAACCACCACCGGACCGCCCTGGAACTGCTGACCGAGCAGGCGGAGCACGACCTGACGGCCAACGTCTGCTACCGATCGGCGCGGCTGCACCTGCACCGCCGGGATGCGGTCCGCGCGCTGCGCGATTTGGAGCGGGGGCGGGCCTCAGCCGACCTGGCCGGTTCGCCCCGCACCTCGGCGATCGTGTCGGCGAACCAGGCGTGGGCGCACGCCATGCTCGGCGCACACACCGAAGCGCTGGCGCTGCTCCACCGGGCCGAGGAGGAGTTCGCCGCGATCACCGATACGGAGCCCCCGCCGTGGGCGGCGTTCTTCGACGCGACCGACCTGCGCGCCATGACCGGGGTCGTCCACACCGAACTGGCCCGCAGCCACGACATCGCCCACACCCGCTCGGCCATGCCCGCCCTGGAAACCGCGATCGGCGGCTACGGCGACGGGATGCGCCGCAGCAGGGTGTTCAGCCTGATCGCGTTGGCGCTGAACCACCTTCTCGTCGGCGACCACGACAGCGCGACCCGCACAACCTTCCAAGCCATGGTAGACGCCAACGGCCTGGCCTCCACCAGAGTGGCCGACCGAATGCTCCCCCTGCTGAGGCACTGCGAACGCAACCCCGCCCCAACTCTGACCGACCTGGCACACCGCCTACGCACTTTCATCGACCGCACCCGCCCACCCCGAGGCCCCGGCTAACCACCTCCAATGCTCAATGTTGACATTGCACACCAAGCAGAACAATCCAATGCCGCATAGCCCAACCACCGCCGCCAATGTCTAATGTTGACATCACGCGGTCCGCAAGTACCGCACCCAAAAAGCCAAGCCGCTCGGCCACAGCGCAGTCCCCGACCCCCGACCCTCGATGCCCGACCCCGACCCTGGATGCCCGAACGCGGCCCTCAATCTCCGATGCCCGACCCCGGCTCCAATGCCCGATCCCCGACCTCTGAGCCAACCCCCGTCCCCCACCCCCGATGCCCGATCCCCCGATGCCCAGCCCCGGCCCCGGTCCCAATGCCCGCCCCCGGCCCCGGCCCCAACCCCGGCTCGGGACCCAACCCCGGCTATGGCCCTGGCTCTGGCTCTGGCTCTGATGTTGACATTGGCTCCGGCCCCGGCTCTGGCCCTGATGTTGACATCGGCCCCGGCCCCGGCCCCGGCTCTGGCCTTGGCCTTGGCCTTGGCCTTGGCCCTGATGTTGACATTGCACACCCGGCAGGGTTAGCAGGCGGGGGCAGCGCTGCCGCTCTCCACTGATCCTCGCTGGCGTCTAATGTTTGATGTTGACATCGTGCGCCGGATAAAACAGCAAGTCGGGCAAGACAGTGCGGCAGGCTGCAATGCCACCGCTGGCGGCTGATGTTTGATGTTGACATTGCGTGGTCGACAAGCCAGGTCCGGTGGGGCGTGGCGCTGCCGTTGGCGGCCACGACCCACCGGGTTCCGGATCGACCGGGAGTACCTGTTCCCGGCAATGAAAACCCGATCCCGACTACGAGAACTTGATCCAGTTGATGCTGACGTACTCGGACGGCTGACCGCTGGTGAAGGTCAGGTACACGTCCTGCGTCCCGGTCACCCCACCCATGTTGGCCGGGACGGTGCGCCACGACTGCCAGCCGCCGGTGTTGGCGATGGCGAAGCTGCCCACCGGTGTCGCGGTCGGGCCGCCCAGCCGGACCTCGACCAGCCCGCTGACCGACCCACCCGCGCCCGACGCGGCCCTGGCGGTGAACCGGATCGCCGTGGTGGAATCGAAGCGGACGGCTGGGAAGCGGAGCCAGTCGCCGTTCTTGAGCTTGCCTACGTCTTGGCCGCCGCCGGTGTCCGAGGTGGACTCGATGGTGCCGCCCGAGCGCGACGTGGCCTGCTCGGCCTGGATTTCGCCGCAGGCGTTCCAGCCGCTGCCCGTGGTCGTCGTGGTCGTCGGGTTGGTTCCGCCGGTGCCGGTGGTCCACACCGCCACGTAGTCGACCAGCATCGAGTAGCCGGGCACGGTGGCGGAGGTCGGCGTGGTGAACCCGGCGATCGCGTCTGGGAACGCGCCACCGATGGCCAGGTTGAGCAGCAGGAAGTAGCCGGAGTGCGAGGCCATGTTGTTCCACGACGTGCCGTCCGGCTGCGACCGGCTCACGGAGTGGAACTGCCTGCCGTCGACGTACCAGCGGAGCACCTGCGGGCTGGTCGACGCATCCCACTCGAAGCGGTATGTGTGGAAGTTGCCCGTGCAGGAGGAGTTGGGGCGCGGAGCCGAGGCCCGTCGTCTCGTTGCACGCGCCGCCGGGGTTCACGCCGCAGTGCGGCGTGCCCCAGACCTTGTTCGCGCCGTTGACGTTCTCCATCACGTCCAGCTCGCCGATCGACGGCCAGTTCCAGCAGTTCCCCCGGTACGGCGAACCCAGGGCCCGGAACGCGGGCCAGTAGCCCAGGGCGGCGTTGCCGGTGGCGCTCGGCATCTGCACCCGGCCCTCGATGGCCATCTTGCCGCCCGCCGGCGGCTTGAAGTCCGCCCGCTGGGTCTCGACGCGACCGGAGGTCCAGTTGCCCGAGCCGTCGCGCAGCGCGGTGATCCGCAGGTTGCCCGCGCCGTCCAGGGCGATGTTGTCGGTGCTGGTGGTGCAGTTCTGGATCTCCCCGGTGCCCCGGTTCCCGGCGCCGCCGGGGTAGCCGTGACCGGTGTCGAAGATCCAGTTCTGCGAGGAGGGCAGCGTGTTGGCGCTGCCGGTGAAGTCGTCGCTCCACTGGAGGGTCCAGCCCGAGGGGGTGGACGGGACCGAGGCGTTGGCGTGCAGGGCGAAAGCGGCGGGAAGCGCGACGAGCACCGCGGCTGTCGCCGCGACGAGACGTCGCCGGCGGCCTGGCTTCGAACTCGTGTGACCTCCTCGTCACCGGCGGGAGAGTACTGTGGGAGCGCTCTCACCGGCGCCATGAGAGCGCTTCCACGACTTCACGGCAACAGGCCGCCAGCTCCTGCGCGCGCCGCCGTTCAGGGCAATCCGAAAACAACCGGGGCACGCCTGATCCGCCGTACCGCGTACGGCGGATCAGGCGTGCCCGGCGCGCCCGGTCAGGGCGTCCAGCGGACGTTCGGGTTGATGCGACCGCTCCAGTCGAAGACCGCCATGTTGTCCCAGCCGTTGCCGCTGCCGTTGATGTCGGCCGGGTCCCAGCCGTTGCCGGGGACGGCGTACCAGGTCGGTTCCCAGTAGAAGACGCCGATGGCGCCGGCGTTGCGCGCGGTGTTCTGGACGTGGGCGAAGTTCGTGGCCTGGCCGGTCCAGGTCAGCGGGTAGTCGGCGCAGCCGGAGGTGACGGAGTTGCCGGTGCCGTCGGCGTTCGCGCTGGTGAAGGGGTACGCCGTCTCCGCGAGGACCACGTCCTTGCCGTAGCGGGAGCGGACGTCGGTGATGACGTTGTAGAGGTTGGCCAACGTGCCGTGCCACGAGCAGTAGTACGACAGCGCCGTGATGTCCCAGGCCACGCCCTTCGACCTGATGCCGTCGTAGAACCAGCGGGCGTGGTCGAGGCTGTCGGCGTTCGCCGTGTGGATCATGACCTTGGTACCGCCGTTGCACGCCTTGGTGGCGTTGTAACCGGCTTTGAGCAGGAGGCTGAGGTTGGTGAAATCGTTGTTGACGACCTTGCCCTCGTTCCAGAGCATGCCGACGTTGATCTCGTTGCCGATCTGCACGCTGTCCGGCGTGGTGCCCTGTGCTTTGAGGCTGCTGCACACGTCGTGGGTGTAGTTGTAGACGTCGGCCTGCAGCTGGCCGATGTCGTGGCCCGACCAGGCGGCCGGCTTGTACTGCTTGCCCGGGTCGGCCCACGTGTCGGAGTAGTGGAAGTCGACCAGGAGCTTGAGGCCCTTGGCCTTGACGGTCCTGGCGTAGGCCAGGACCTTCGCCTTGTTGTTGTAGCCGCTCTTGGGGTTGTTCCAGACGCGCAGGCGGACGTAGTTCACGCCGACGCCCTTGAGGATGTCGAGCGGGTCCCGGGCGGTGCCGGACGCGTCGTAGAACTTCGCGCCGAGGTCGAGGGCGCGTTGCGCGGTCGAGACGTCGGCGCCGAGCATGCTCAGGGCACCGGCCGCGGAGACGGGCGGGGTGAGCGTGGTCAGCGGGAGCACGGCGGTCGCCAGGGCGAGGACGGCCTTGACCGCCCGGGTGGGTCCGGACATCCGATCTCCTTTGATCGACGGTGCGGTGCCCGTGGCGGTTCGGGCTGTGAACGTGCACGGTCATGAAAGCGCAGATCGGCGCTGTGCTCAAGAGGGTGCATGAGACGCTGATTGGGAGCGTGCACACGGGCGGTAGGGGTTGGTCCCGAACGGTCAGCGCCACACCTCCGGCCCGGGTGACAGCGCGTTCCCCGGGCTGGACGCCGGCCGGTGCCGCCGTCCAGGGCGACGCGGGGTTCGCGGTCACCGGGGACGGCACGTCATCCGGGCCGGACGTCGGCCGATCGGGTGATCTTGCTGCACCATGTGGTGAACCGGCGATCACCCGTCGTCCGCACCCGCGCGAGCCGGCAAGGTCCGGGCGGCGGGAACCGTCGTGAGTGGACAGTCCGAACCGGAGCGCTACGCCGGGTCGCCCGCGGACGTCCCCAAGGTGCGCGAGATCGCCAACGCCGCCGCCCGCACCGCCGGCGTGAGCCAGCGGACGGACGCCGCCGAGGAACCGCGGGCCACCACCGACACCGCCGCCACCACCTCGGCGCCGAGCACCACGGGCGCGGCCACCGACACGGCGTCCGTGGTGACCTGGCGGTCGCTGATGACCACCCCGGTCCGCCGCACGTCCGCCAGCACGCGGCGCAGGTGGTGCGGGTCGGTGATGGTGTACGGCGTGTACCGCGCCATCGGCGCGGCCAGCACGCGTTCCTGCACCTCGACCGGCGCGTGCGCGAGCAGCACCAGGCCGACGCCGGTCGGCGGCATCGGGAACCGGCCGCCGACCTGGGTCAGCACGGTCACCGAGTCCGGTGCCGCCAGGCGCTCGACGAAGACCACCTCGTCCTCGTCCCGCACGGCGAGCTGGACGTTCTCGTGGGTGACCTCGTACAGGTCCTGGAGGAAGGGCAGCGCGGCCTCGCGCAGGCCGAGGCCGCGGGGTGCCAGCGCGCCCAGCTCCCACACGCGCAGGCCGATGCGGTAGCGCCCGTCCGCCCCGCGCTCCAGGCCGCCCCACGCGGTCAGCTCGGCGACCAGCCGGTGCGCGGTGGACACCGGCACGCCCACCGCCCTGGCGATCTGCGACAGGGTCAGCGCGGGCCGGTCCCGGCTGAAGGCGTCCAGGACGGCCAGGAGCTTGCCGTTGGCGGTCCTGGTCAGAGCCGGAGCACCAGCTTCGGGCAGGCGGCCCGCGACACGCAGGGGAACATGGTGTCGTTGGCCGCCCGCTCGGCCGGGGTCAGCAGCGAGTCCCGGTGGTCCACCGTCCCGTCGAGCACCACCGTTTCGCACGTCCCGCACGTCCCTTCCCGGCACGAGGACAGCAGGGGCACCCCGGCCTCCTCGACGACCTCCAGCACGGATCTTCCCGGGGGCACCGCCAGCGTCAACCCGCTGAGGGCCAGTTCGACGGTGAAGGTGCCCGCGACGACCGGTTCGCCGGTCTCCCCCGGCTTGAAGCGCTCGACGTGCAGGCACCCCGCCGGCCACGCCCGGCAGTGCCGCTCCACGGCCTCCAGCAGCGGTTCCGGGCCGCAGCAGTACACCAGGGTGTCGGGGCGGGGGGTGCCGAGGGCCCGGTCCAGGTCGATCAGGCCGACCTCGTCCCGCGGGTACGGCGTGACGCGGTCCAGCTCGTCGAGGAAGGCCATCGACCCGCGGTCGCGGCCGCCGTAGTGCAGCTCCCACTCGGCGTCGGCCGCCGCGCGGGTCATGGGCAGGATGGGCGTGATGCCGATGCCGCCCGCGATGAACACGTAGCGCGGTGAGGGCAGCAGGGGGAAGTTGTTGCGCGGCCCCCGGACGTCGACGTCGACGCCGGGGTGCAGCGCTTCGTGGACGTGCGCGGACCCGCCCCGGCCCGCCGGTTCCCGCAGGACCGCGACGCGCCACGCGGACCGGTCGGCCGGGTCGCCGCACAGCGAGTACTGGCGGGTCAGCCCGCCGGGCAGCAGCAGGTCGACGTGGGCGCCCGGCTCCCACGCCGGCAGCGCGGCGCCGGAGGGGTCGACCAGGTCGAGCACCACGACGTCCCGGGCGGCGTCGCGGCGCCGGGCGACGCGCAGCCGCAGGTCTGCACCGGGGGTTCGCACGGGCCTCCTCCTGGTGGGGGGATCAGCGGGGCGCGGTGGTGCGTCGCCGGATGAGCGCGGGATCGGTGACGACGTGGGCGGGCGGCGGGCCCGTGGCCTCGGGCGGGGCGGCGGGCCGGTGGTCCGGGTGGGCGACCAGCCACGCCCACAGCAGGACCGGGTCGTCGGCCTCGGTCTCGGCACCGCAGTGGCAGCGGCCTCGGAGGCGGTCGGAACCGGGGACCCAGTCCACCCGCACCACGCGGTTGCCGCCGCGGCGCGGGGCGCTCACCGGGCGGCCGCGACGTCCACCGCCGCGGCACCGGACGCGCCGGCTTCCGACGACCCGCCCCCGCGCTGCCCGGCACCCGACCGCCCGGCACCGGGAGCCCCACCACCGGGAGCCCCCGCGCCCGACGCCCCGGCAGCCGACGACCCGGCACCGGGAGCCCCGGCACCGGCACCCCCGGCACCCGACGCGCCCGCGGCCAGGCGGGCCATCATCCGCCGGGCCGCCAACCCACCGGTGTCGATGTTGATCGACAGCTCCTGGTACCCGTCCGGCTCCCCGGTCAGCACGCGCTCCAGGACGTCCAGCGCGGCGACGTCCTGGAGCACGACCGTCCGGTTGCTCTCCCGCAGGAAGTCCGACACCCCCTCGTCGTCCAGCGCGAAGTCCCGGGCGACGGCCCAGAAGTCGTGCGTCGACGACTCGGTCTCCGGGGTGATCGCGTAGACGACCTCGACGTGGAACGCGTCGGGGTCGGTGCCGTCCCCGTTCGGCAGCACGCCGACCGGCGCGATGCGGCTGTGCAGCTTGTAGAGGCAGGGCGGGGTGAACTCGATGTCCTGCCAGCGCGTGATCCGCCCCTGGATGCCCGTGCTCCTCGCGTAGAACGGGGGGCACTCCGCGTCGGCCATGCGCCGGGACACGTAGACGATCCCGGCCTCCTCGTCGACCTCGGTGGTGATCGGGGTCTCGGCGACCTCGGGCGTGCCGATGTAGCCGCCGTGCAGGTAGGTCTCGTGCGAGAGGTCCATGAGGTTGTCGACCAGCAGGCTCGCGCGGGCGGCCAGCGGTTCCATGCCCGACACCGCGGTCCACCCGGGCATGTCCAGCCACGGCGCGCGCGGGATGCGGGCGGGGTCGGCGAGCGCGGGGTCGCCGATGAAGATCCACACGAACGAGTCCTGCTCCACCACCGGGTAGCTCTTGAGCCTGGCCGTGCGCGGCACCCTGGTCTGGCCCGGGACCGCCACGCACACGCCGTCGGCGCCGTAGGTGAAGCCGTGGTAGCCGCAGACGACGGTGTCGCCGACCAGGTGGCTCGGCGGCTCCGACAGGGGGAACCGGCGGTGCACGCAGCGGTCGCTCATCGCGGTGACCCGGCCTGCCTCGGTGCGCCAGAACAGGACGGACTCGCCGCAGACGGTCCGGCCGAACGGCTCGCGGCCGATCTCCCGGCCGTAGGCGGCGACGTACCACTGGTCGCGGACGATCGAGGTCATCACACCTCCTCCTCGGCACAACGCGTGTGGATCACGATGGCACCCGTCACACCACCGTCGACACGGCCTTTCCGTCAGGCGGAAAACCGCCTCAGCAGGTCGGCTCGCGCGGGTCGACCAAGCCGCCGAGGAGGTCGGCGGCGGTGTGGGCGCGGACGTCGGTGAGGGGTTCGGCGGTGAACCGGGCCGCGACGGCGCGCACGTGGTCCTGGGCGGGTGCGGCCAGGCCGTCGTAGACGGTGGTGAACAGGTCGCGGGCGGGGTCGCGCAGCCACCCCGGCGGCAGCAGCCGGGTGGGGAGCTGCGGGTCGAGGATGGGCAGCCGGCGGTAGGTGTCCATCACCTCGGTGCGGGTGCGGACGGCGTCGGCGCCGGTGATCCGGGCGGCCGGGCGCAGCGGGCTCCACCGCCGGATGAAGGACTCGTACTGCCCGGCGATGGCGGCGGTGTCCCAGGCGTCGAGGGGGTCGCGGCCGACCGAGGCGCCGAGTTCGACGTGCCGGGCGCGGAACACGGTCATGGCGCCGGGTGCGAGGTCGGCCAGCTGCGCCTTGGCCTTGTCGGTGAGGTCGTGGGGCGAGACCCACAGGCCGTCGTAGAGGGGCGCGCAGCCGAGCCACCTCAGGTGGCTGCGCAGCCCGCGCCGCCGGGTGACCTCGTCCTGGGGCAGCGAGAAGGCGACCAGCGTCCAGCACTCGTCCCAGGTGCCGGGGTCCGCGGCCCACGAGACGATCGCCCGGCCGCCCGCGGCCAGGACGGACGCGGCCGCCTTGGTCAGCCGGTAGGAGCTGTTGCGGCCCTGCCTGCTGCCCTCCAGCACGCCGCGGCGGGCGAGCCTGCTGATGGCGGTGCGGGCCCCGGCGGAGCTGACGCCGGCCTCCGCGAGCAGGGCCACGATGGCCGCCGACGGCAGCCACGCCCTGGTGCGCAGGGTGTAGTCCGCCATGAGGGTCACGGCCAGGCCCTGCGGTGAGTTGCCCGACTGCCGCCGAGGGAGTCGGACCGCGTCGTCCGGGAAGATCTCCTCGATGTCATAAGGGCTGGTCACGGCGGCTCCGGCGGTGGCTGGGACGGGTGGCTGCCACCGACTGTAACCAGTTCCGGAATCCGCGTTCGCGGTGGTCGAGACGGTCGATTGACAGTTTCATGACCGGTAGGCAAGGTAACTGTCATACGAGGGGTCCGGGTCTTCGCCGCCGAGGAGCACCCGCACCCGTCGCCCTCCCCTCCCCAGAGCGCGTGGAACAAAGGAGTTCAGGCGCAATGAAGCCCAATCGGAGTTCCCTCCTCGCCGCGGCGGCGTCGCTGGCCGTGGCGGTCCTCGCCATCCCGCTGTCCACGCCCGCGTCCGCGGCCTCGCTGACCGAGGTCACGAACTTCGGCAACAACCCGGGCGGGATGCGCATGCACGTCTACGTGCCGGACTCCCGCCCGGCCAACCCCGGGATCGTGGTGGCCATGCACGGCTGCGGCGGTTCCGGCCCCGGCTTCTACTCGGGCAGCGAGTTCGCCTCGCAGGCCGACCGGTACGGGTTCATCGTCATCTACCCCAGCGCCCAGCAGGAGGCCGGGTTCGGCAAGTGCTTCGACACGTGGTCCGACGCCGCCAAGCGGCGCGGCGGCGGCAGCGACCCGGTCTCGATCGTGTCGATGGTCAACTACGTCGAGCAGCGCTACGGCGGTGACCCGAACCGGGTCTTCGCCACCGGGTCGTCGTCCGGCGGCATGATGACCAACCACATGCTGGCGCTGTACCCGGACGTGTTCAAGGCGGGTGCCGCGTTCATGGGCGTGCCCTACAACTGCTTCGCCAACGCGGCCGACTACCCGCCCGGCAGCAGCAAGTGCACCGGCAACGGCGGGGCGAACCGGACACCGCAGCAGTGGGGTGACGCGGTGCGCCAGGCATACCCCGGCTACACCGGCCCCCGGCCGCG
Organism: Saccharothrix syringae; assembly: GCF_009498035.1. NCBI lineage: Bacteria > Bacillati > Actinomycetota > Actinomycetes > Pseudonocardiales > Pseudonocardiaceae > Saccharothrix > Saccharothrix syringae. Next base: position 5,089,554 of record NZ_CP034550.1, on the reverse strand, counting down.
CGTCCAGCTGTGGCACGGCACCGCCGACACGCTGGTGCCCTACGCGCTGCTGCAGGAGACGATCGAGCAGTGGACCAACGTGTTCGGGCTGAGCCAGACGCCGACGTCCACCGACACGCCGCAGTCCGGCTGGAACCGCCGCCGCTACGACTCCGGCGGCACCACCCTGGTCGAGGCGTACAGCATCCAGGGCGCCGGGCACAGCCTGCCGTCGGCCGGGATGGCCGCGCGGGCCGTCGCGTTCTTCGGCCTGGACGGCAGCGGCACCCCGACCTCGACGACCACCACCACGACGACGTCCACCACCACGTCCACCACCACGTCCACCACCACGACTACCACGACGACCACCACGACCACCCAGCCGCCGGGCGCGTGCCGGGTCACGAGCACGGTCAACGCCTGGAACAACGGCATGGTCGAGAGCATCACCATCACCAACACCGGCACCAGCGCCGTCAACGGCTGGTCCCTGGCCTTCACCCTGCCCGGCGGGCAGACCATCACCTCCGGCTGGGGCGCCACCTACTCGCCGAGCTCCGGCCAGGTGACCGCGCGCAACGTCGCCTACAACGGCACGATCGCGCCGAACGCCTCGATCGGCATCGGCTTCCAGGCCACCCACGGCGGTGACACGGCCAAACCCGCCTCCTTCACCCTCAACGGCGCGCCCTGCGCCACCGCCTGACCGGCCCCGGCGGCGCCCCGGCCACGACGGTGACCGGGGCGCCGCCGCGTCCGCGGCGGACGGTCGGGCGCGTGCTCAGCGCAGGCGCTTGATCTCGCCCCTGGTTCGGTAGAACGACCCGCTCGCCGAGCTGACCACCTCGGCGACCAGGAACCGCGCGCCGGGCACCCGGATGTTCTTCGGGAACTGCACGCCCCACGTGCGGTCGTAGCCGTCGGAGACGACGTGCACCCGGACCCGGCCGCCCTCCCGCACGCACTCGACCACCACGCCCTCGCCCGGGGCGGCGTGCGCGACGAACTCCACCTCGGCGGTCGCCTCGACGCGCTCGATGCCGCCCGCCTTGATGTCCTGCCGCTGCGGGACCCGCCCCTGCTCGGCCGCGCGCACGGCGGCGGGGCTCGCGTCGACGCAGGCGAGCGAACCGTCCGTGGTGACCAGGTAGAGGCGTTCGTCGCGGTACTGCATGGAGTACGCCGAGCCGCAGCCGGTGGCGAGCTTCCACAGCCTGGTCCCGTCGGCGGCGAAGCAGTACACCGAGGACTGGTTGTCACCGGCGAAGACCAGCTCGCCGTCGGCCGAGGTCGCGCAGGAGAACACCGGCGCGTCGCAGCGGTAGTCGCCCGTCTTCGCGCCATCGGACTTGCGGATGCGCTGCACCCGGCCCCGGCTGGTGCCCGCGAAGACCGCGTCGCGCTCCTGCCAGCCGAACAGCACCTGCCCCGTGGTCTCGGCGTACCACGCCCGGTGGCCGCGGCCGGTGTAGTGGGTGACGCCCCGGGAGTGGCCGTGGAACACGCCGTCGGGCGAGCAGCGGACCATCCAGCCGCTGTCGCCGCCGGACGGGACCGACCACTGGAACTCGTCCTCGTGGTCGACCACGGTCACCCGGCCCTGCCGGTCGGACACGCCCAGCACGCCGTCGTGGATGTCGAGCCAGTAGATGTCGACGTCCTCGGCGATCTCGTAGGCCACCCGGGGCACCTTCGCGCCCAGGTCGTACACCCGGCCGTCGTCGCACCCGGCGTAGATCCAGAAGTCGTCGGCCACGATGCACTTGACCGAGTCGGGCAGGCCGAACCGCCCGGTGACCCGGCCGTCGTGGGCGAGGGTGAAGACGTCGCCGTTCTCGTTGCCGACCCAGGCCCGGTCCTCGCCGATGAAGATGCCGAACGCGGGCGCGCCGGAGGCGAACCGCCACAGCACCGGCGCCTGGTGGGCGGTCGAGCGGGTGCTGACGATCTGCCGCCTGCTCACCGGCCTGGCCTGCCGCACGCCCCGGACGGCGGGGGCGTACCCCTTGCGCACCTTCTCGCCGATCTTCTTCTCGGCCGCCTTGACCGCCTTGGCGTGGTCGGCGAAGGTCGCGGTCCTGACCTGCCCCTGCTCCCCGATGCGCCCGTAGGTGATGGTGACCTCGGTGTCGTCGACCCGCACCTCGTAGAACTTGTGCGCGCCACCGCCCGGCTCGGACAGCTCCAGGTACGTCGTCGCAGACATGGGTTTCGTCCCCCTTCACGTGATCTTGCGGGCACGCTATCGGGGGGCACCGACAATCCTGCCCGCCGCCCGTGAGCGGTCACACACGCGGGACGGCGCGGACCACGGGTACCTTCCGCTCGTCAACGCACCACTGCGGAGGACCCGAATGCGCTTCCTCTTCCGTCCGCCCGCGACCGAGGCGACCGGCCTGCTGACCCTGCCGTGGGCCCGGCCGCTGGAGGAGTGGGACGACGACCTGCTGCTCACCGTGCCGCAACGGGGCATCTCGCGGCACGTCGTGCGGTTCGTGGCCAGCGAGGGCCGGGTGTACGCGCTCAAGGAGATCTCCGAGCGGCTGGCCCGGCACGAGTACGCGGTGCTCGGCGAGCTGGAGAAGGAGGGCATGCCCTCGGTGACGGTGCTCGGGCTGTGCGTGGACCGCCCGGACGACCAGCAGGCCGTCCTGGTCACCCGGTACCTGGAGCACTCGATGTCCTACCGGTACCTGTTCTCCAGCCCGCGCGGCGACGACCACTCCGCCGACCGGCTGGTCGACACGCTGGTCGAGCTGCTGGTGCGGCTGCACCTGGCGGGCACGTTCTGGGGCGACTGCTCGCTGTCCAACACGCTGTTCCGGCTCGACGCGGGCAAGCTCGCGGCGTACCTGGTCGACGCCGAGACCGTGGAGCGGCACCCGCAGCTGTCCGACGGCCAGCGCAACCACGACGTGGACATGGCGCGCGAGCGCATCGGCGGCGAGCTGATGGACCTGGAGGCGGGCGGGCTGCTGCCACCCGACATCGACCCCATCGAGCTGGCCGACAGCGTGCCGCGCCGCTACGCCGCGCTGTGGGACGAGGTGACCCGCGAGGAGTTCTTCCGGCCCGACGAGCAGCGCTACCGGGTCGCCGAGCGCCTGCGCCGGCTCAACGACCTGGGCTTCGACGTCAGCGAGGTCGAGCTGATCACCTCCGACGGCGGCGTGCGGCTGCGGGTGGACATCCGGGTCGCCGAGAGCGGCCAGCACCGCCGCGAGCTGTTCCGCCTCACCGGCCTGGAGGCCCAGGAGAACCAGGCCCGGCGCCTGCTCAACGACCTGCGCTCGTTCCGCGCCTACCTGGAGCAGCGCGACGGCCGCCCGGTGCCCGAGACCACCGCGGCGCACCTGTGGCGCAGCCAGGTCTACGACCCGGTGGTGGCGGCGGTGCCGCGCGACCTGCTCGGCGTGCTGGCGCCGGCGGAGCTGTTCCACGAGGTGCTGGTGCACCGCTGGTACCTGTCCGAGGACGCGGGGCGGGACGTGGGGACGACCGCCGCGCTGCGCTCCTACCTGGCCACCGTGCTGCCGCACCAGGACGGGGAGCAGGCGGAGGACGAGGACGACTTCGGGCCGGAGGACTGACCGCGCCGGACGGCGGGCGGCGCACGGCCTCGTGCGGGCCGTGCGCCATTGCTTCCCCGCTTTCCCGCTTTCCCGCGACGCGGGGTCCTGAGCCGTCAGGCCCCGGAGATGGCCGGCGAGGTCGCGCAGTTGTAGCGCACGCCCTCGGCGGTGTTCTGCTGGCAGATCGTGAACGTGTAGTCGGCCGACTCGCGGATCACGTCGACGTTGTTGGCGTCGCCGCAGCGGTCGTTGTTGCCGTTGCCGTCGCGGACCCAGGCGAAGTGGTTCCAGCTCCCGTCCGCCTGCCGGACGTTGATCCTGCCGGAGACGCCGATGTCGTCCTCAATGCCGCCACCTTCCGTGGAGGAATTCCGCACCCGGGAACGCGAGCGGATCGACACCGTAACCCCGCGATGGCGAACCGGGTAGGCGCAAATTCCTATGGCACCCTGCGTGGGTGTTCGGGCGAATGAGGCCGCACATTTCGTCGTCGCACCACCCGTATTGCCCTTATGTGTTCGAAGGGAATCACCCGAGGGTGTCTTTCCGGTCAGACGCCGTTGGTGGCGATCACCACGGCGGCGCGGGTGGACCAGCCCAGTGACGCGTAGAGGCGTTCACCCGCGGTACTGGCGACGAGCAGGCCGGTGGTCGCGCCGCGCGCCGCGGCCTCGGCCGCCAGCGCGCCCACGACCACGCCGCCCAACCCCCGGCGGCGGTGGTCGGCCCGGGTCTCGACGCGGTCGGCGACCGCGTCCCCGTCGACCACTGCCACGTTCCCGCGGGCGGCGAGGTCGGCCCCGTGCCACACCTCGGCGGTCACGACGCGGCCGGACGTGGCGGTGGTGCACCGGTAGGGGTCGACCGCCTCCGGTGCGGGATGACCGGTCAGGTCGCGGGTCATGAACCACTCGCGGGCGCCCGCCGACCTCAGGCCCGCCTCGCTCACGACCCGCTCGACCTCGTCCGGCCGGGTCGTCGGCACGGTGAGCCACGCCGGTTCGGGGTCGGCGGCGACCTCGGCGGCGAGCGCGGCCACCGACGCCGGGTCGTCGTCGGCGTGCAGGGCGACGACCTCGCGGCACCGGCCGGGCAGGCGCAGCAGCAGGTGCAGGGCGCCGCGCGCCTCCTCCGCCGGTGCCCAGCCCCGGCACTCGCCCCAGCCCCGCTGCCAGCGGCGGATCAGGTCGGCCGTGGTGCTGCCCGTGACGTGCGCGGAGCCGGTCATGCGTCCCCCCGGAAGTTATTGCAAGAAAATGGCGACAGTAGGAGGCGGGGAAATCGAAGTCCATCCGGACGCCAGTGACGCGCGCCATAGTCCAACTACACCGTTGGCGTTTGTCGTCGATCGGGGCTACCTTCACTTCCAACGCCAAGGTTGGAGATTTGCATGCACCGCGCACCACTGGTCGTGGCCGTCCTGGTCGGGGCCGTGATCCTGTCCGTCGGCCAGCTGTACCTGACCGTCCCCCTGCTCCCCGGCATCGCCGCCCGCTACGACGTGCCGCTGGCCGCGGCCGCCTGGGTCGGCGCCGGCTTCGGCTTCGCGTTCGCCGTGGGCAACCTGCTGTTCGGCACCGCCTCCGACCGCTACGACCGCCGCCTGGTGATGGCGGTCGGGCTCGCCGCGGGCGCCGTGGCCGCGGTCGTGGCGGGCGCGGCGGGGTCCTTCGCGCCGCTGCTCGCCGCCCGGGTCGTGCAGGGCTTCCTGGCCGCGTCGGTGCCGTCGGTGGCCGTGGCCCACGCCGTCGAGGTGCTGCCCGCGCACCGCCGCGCCGCGGGTGTCACCGCGGTGTCCGGCTCGTTCCTGCTGGCGGGCCTGGTCAGCCAGGGCTACGCGCTGGGGGTGGACCGCGCGCTGGGCTGGCGCTGGGTCTTCTGGCTGGTCGTCCCGCTGCTGATCGCCGTCGCCGCCGCGGTGGTGCGGCTGCCGGGCGTGCCGCGCCCCGACCCCGTGCCGCTGGGGCGGACCTTCGCGCGCCTGGGCGAGCTGGTCCGCCGGCCACCGCTGCTGGTGGCCTACGCGGCCGCGGTCACGCTGCTGTTCACGTTCGTCGGCATGTACACCGCGCTGAACACCGCCGTGGGCGAGCGGTACGGCCTGCACGACGCCGTGGACCTGCTGCTGGTGCGCCTGCCCGGGCTGCCGGGCATCGTGCTGGGCCTGTTCGCGGGCAGGCTGGTCGCCCGCTTCGGCCCGCACCGGGTGGCGGTCACCGCGTTCCTGGTCGCCGCGGCCGGGCTGGTGCTGGAGGCGGGCGCCGGGTCGCCCGCGCCGCTGCTGGGCGGCAGCGCGGTGTTCGTCGCGGGCCTCGCGGTGGCGATCCCGGCGCTGATCGCGATCGTCGGGCAGGCCGCCGGTGACGCCCGGGGCACGGCGCTGGCCGGGTACGGGTTCCTGGTCGGCCTGGGCGGCGGGGTCGGCCCGCTCGTGGTCGCCGCGCTGGAGCCGGCCGGGTTCGCGGTGGTGTGCCTGGTGCTGGGCGGCCTGCTCGCCGCCGCCGCGACCGTCGTCGCCGTCGGGCCCCGGGTCCGGGCCTGAGAGCCCTCAGCCCGCCTGCGCCAGCCGCCGGGCCGCCTCCACCACGGCGGCCCGGCGCTGCGCCAGGTCCGCCTCGCCGGTGACCATCCGCGCCACCTGCGGCACGGCCAGCCACCAGGACGTCAACGCCATGATCATGAACACCAGGTCCGCCGCGCGGGCGGAGTCGACCAGCACGCCCCGCTCCTGCGCCGCCCGGAACGCCTCGACCTTGGCCTGGTAGTGGACGGTCCGGCCCTCCTCCTCCGGCACCGGCCCGCCGCCGTGCTCCAGGGCCTCCCACTGGAGCAGGCGGATCAGGTGCGGGTTGGCCACGTGGTAGTCGAAGTGCCGCCCGGCGTACTCGCCGATGTCGTCGACCGACAGCGATTGCAGCGGCAGGGCCGCGGCGATCCTGGCCAGCTCGTCCGACAGCACGGCGGTGAACAGGCGTTCCTTGTCGCCGAAGTAGTTGTAGAGCCGCTCCTTGTTCACCCCGGCGCGGGCCGCGATGCGCTCGACCCTGGTGCCCGACAGGCCGTGCTCGGCGAACTCCACCACGGCCGCCTCCTTCAACCGGCGGCGCGTCTGCTCGGTGTTCCAGGCCACCCGTCGAGGATAGCCAACCGGACCGTTGACCTCAGCGGCGCCGGGGCACCGGCCGGGTCGAGGTGAGGAACCGGGACAGCTCGCGCGCCACGGCCTCGGGCTCGTCGAGCATGGGCAGCACGGAGGCGCCGGGCACCTCGGCGTACCGCGCGCCGGGCATCAGCGCGGCCAGCCGGTGGCCGTGCGCGGGCGGCACGACCCGGTTGTCGGGCGACCACAGCACCAGCGCGTCGCCCCGGAACCGGCTCAGCGCCTCGGTGTCGCGCACCAGCCCGGCCGCGTCGAACCGGGTGTGGCGGTAGGCCAGCAGGTCGCGGTGCACGCCGGGGTCGCGCAGCACCGGTTCGGTCCAGCGCCGGACCAGCTCGTCGGGCAGCCGGCGCGCCACCCGCCCGAGCAGCAGCCGGCGCGACCACCCGACCCGCGGCAGCCGCACCCCGCCCGGTGGGAAGTTGTCGAACGCCTGGCACGGCAGCACCACCTGCCGCGCCACGCGCCCGTCGAGGCCGCGGGCGGTGAGGAACAGCGCACCGCCCCAGGCGGCGTGCACGAGCGTGGCGTCCTCCAGGCCCAGCGCCTCCAGGAAGTCCGCCACGATCCGCACCTGGCCGGGCAGGGTGAGGTCGGCGCCGGGGTCCATGGCGCGCCGGTGCGCCCCGAGCGGCAGGGTCGGGCGGATGTAGCGGAAGCCCTGGGGCAGCCGCGGGAGGACCCGGTCCCACAGCGCGTAGTCCATCAGCAGGCCGTGCAGCAGGACGACCGGCGGGCCCTGTCCGACCGCGACGTAGTGGACGACACCCGCCGGCAGCTCGACGTCCTCCACACCCATCCCCCTCTGGACGGCCGTTCTGGGGCGACCGTTCTAGCACGCGTCGGGGGGAACCGACCGGTGAATCGTGCGAGCCATGGCGGAACTGCCGCGCGCGCAGGGCCGCACCGCGACCGGTGGGCGGCAGTTGCCCGCGCGGCCGAGGCACCCACCGGTTCGATTTACCACTCCTGGGGCGGCAAGCGCGAGGTGGCGGTGGAGATCGCGGAGCGTGAGGCGGAGTTGTGCGGGGTAGGGGTGATGACCGGTTGGGTGGAGGCCGGTGGTTGCTGTCTGGTCGGTCGTGGGTTGTTCGAGGGTGACGCGTGGGCTGTGGTGCACGCGTTGTTGGCGGATTCGAGGGTGGGTTCCTGCAGGCGCTGCGCTCGACCGAACCGATCGTGCCCTCGTGGAGCGTCCGCACCGGTTTCGAGGCCAGGACCCAGCGGATCGCGGGGTCGTCGAAGGCGACCGGTTCGTGGTCGCCGCAGAGGTCGCGTACCTCCGCCCTGAGACCTGCCGGCGGCCGGTCGATGAGGTCGAGCAGTATCTCCCGCGCGAACCCGTTGAAGCGGATCGTCTCCGACGCCGTGCGCTCCGCCTTGTCCAGCATCGCCCACACCGCCACCCGATCGCCGCGCTGCGAGTGCCCTCGCGCCACCTCGATCAGGTGTCGGCTACGCCGTGCCCGTCCACGCCGAGCGTGCGTGCAGGCGACCTCTGCGTGCAGTGCACCCCAGAGACCGCGCCAGTCCGCAGACTCCCGGTCGAGATGTGGCGCCAACCCGTTCGCGGCGTCGATCGCCAACGCCACGGCCTCGTCCCATCGGCCCGCGTCCCGCAACGCGCCCACCATCGCCCACGCGCCGCCCGCGGTGGCAGGTAGACCCCGGCGAGGATCCGTCGCGCTTCACGGCGTTCCTCACCACGAAGGGTCCGCACAGCGCGCTGCGCATCCCGGATCAGACCGGGTAGGAGTGCGCCGATCCGGGTCCGGTGATCTGATGTCGAGTGCCGGACCGTCCGTGAGCGCGGGGTGCCTCTGGCCGGCGAACACGCGCACCGGCACGGCGTGGCCGTTCCCCGTGAGTTCCGGAAGATCCGAGAGGTCGAGCGCGTGGGCGAGGCGCAGCGGCACGGGCAACCTGGGAGGTTGCAGCCGGCCGTTCTCCACCGCCTTCAGCCACTCGGCGGACCTGCCGACGAGTGCCGCGAGCACCGGCCTGCTCATGCCAACCCGTTGGCGGTGGGACTTGATCCGCTGCCGATGGGCCTACCGGTCTCGGCCGCTGACGACACGGTGGATCACCTCTTCGCCGGTACCTCCCCGCCGGCCTCTGGCCCATCGGCCCGAGGATCGACGAAGCGGTGTTGTCAGGGTACCGGGGTCACCGCGCCACGGCCGCCGCGGCAATGACCGTGCGGACGAACGCCGCGACCGCCGGCGAGCGGGAGTTCTGCGGCCAGGCCACCGCCAGGGTGATCGGGGCCAGGTCGGTCACGGCGCGGTAGACGATGCCGGGCCTCGGGTGGCGCCTGGCCACCGAGGCGGGTGGGAACCAGACCCGGCCGCCGAGTTCGACGAGGTTGAAGATCTGCGCCAGGTCCAGCCTCGGTGCCGGGCGGTGCTCGATCGGCGCCGGGTCCCGGTGCGCGGGCAGGCCGTCGGGCAGGGTCCGGTCCACCAGGTCCGCCAGGCACAGGTCCGGGCGCTCGGCCAGTGGGTCGGTCGCGGCCAGGGCGACCAGCCTCGGTTCGGTGGTCAGCGGTTCGGAGTCCAGGTCGCGGTCGTCGAAGGGGGTCGGCACCAGGGCGACGTCGGCCCGGCCGTCGCGCAGGGCGGGGGCCTGGTCGCCCCGCCCGCCCAGCACCAGTTCCACCGGTAGCGCGGCGTCCTCCAGTTGGTACTCGGCCAGCACCTGAGGCAGCAGGCCGGCGTCGTAATCAGCCTTGAGCGCCAGTCGCAGCGCCGGGTCGTCCCGGCCGGCGTGGCGGGCCCGGCGGGCGGCCGCGGTGACCGCGTCCAGGGCTGCGCGGGCGTCGTGCAGCAGGCCCTCGCCGGCGGTGGTCAGGGCGACCTGGCGCGTGGTGCGGTCCAGCAGGCGCACGCCGAGGTGGCGTTCCAGGTCGCGGATCGCCCGGGACAGCGGCGGTTGGGCCATGCCCAGGCGCCGGGCGGCGCGCCCGAAGTGCAGCTCCTCGGCCACCGCCACGAAGTACCGGAGTTGCCTGACCTCCAGGTCGCTCATACCCGCAGGGTATCAATGTCGTCCCGATCGGTCCTTAAAGTCGGCCGCCCCGACCGGTTGACTGGCCATCGCCGCCGCGGGTGTGGCGGCGAGCCCGTTGAGCATTCGCGTGGAGGTTGTTCATGATCGTCGTCACCACTCCGACGGGCAGCACCGGCAGCCAGGTCGTCCAGCACCTGCTCGACCTCGGGGCGCCCGTTCGCGTTGTCGTGCGCGACCCGGGCCGGCTGCCCGCTCAGGTGAGGGAGCGCGTTGATGTCGTGCCGGGGTCGCACGGGGACGCCGAGGTCGTCGAGAAGGCGTTCGCGGGTGCCGACGCCGTGTTCTGGGTGGCTCCCCCGAACTACCGCGCCCCCAGCCTGGAGGCCGTCTACTCCGACTTCGCCCGACCGGCGTGCGAGGCGTTCGCGCAGCAGGGGGTCGGCCGCGTGGTCGGGCTCTCCGCCCTGGGCCGCGGGTCGGCGCTCGCCGGGCGGGCCGGGCTGGTCACGGCGTCGCTGGCGATGGACGACCTGATCGCGGGCACGGGCGTGGCCTACCGGTCGCTCGCCGCGCCCGGGTTCATGGACAACGCGCTGCGCCAGGTCGGGTCGATCCGCGACCGCGGCGTGTTCACCTCGCCCCTGTCCCCCGACCGCGCGCTGCCGACGTGCGCCACCCGGGACATCGCCGCCGTCGCCGCCACCCTGCTGCTCGACGGCTCGTGGGACGGGCAGGACAGCGTGCCGCTGCTCGGCCCGGAGGACCTGTCGGGCAACGACATGGCCGCGATCATCGCCGAGGTGCTGGGCCGGCCGGTCCGCTACGAGCAGGTGACCGGCGAGGAGTACCTGGCCGGGCTCGTCGGGCACGGCATGTCCGAGGTCGTGGCGCGGGGCATGCTCGACATGTTCGTGGCCAAGGACAACGGGCTGGACGAGGCGCGGCTCGACGCGTCGCGGTCCCTCACGCCCACCACGTTCCGGCGGTGGTGCGAGGACGTGCTCGCCGCGGCCTAGGGGGTCAACCGGCGCACGACCAGCTCCGGGTCGCGGGCGATCTCGGCCTCGGTGAAGCGCCCCACGACCCACTGCTTGGCCGAGTGCAGCCGGGTCTGGTCGAGGTGGTGCGGTGAGGTCGGGTCACCCGACTGGCCGTAGATGAGGATCGTGCGGGCGCGGGGACCCGACGGGGTCAGCTCCACCGCCATGACGAAGGTGGAGCCGCGGGTGACGCCGGTCGGCCGGGACGCGGTGCCCGCCGAGACGGCGTTGAAGCAGCCCTCGAACGAGGCGCAGCCGTGGACCGGCACGCCCTCGTGGCGCTGGAAGTCGCCCAGCCGCAGGTCCACCGGCACCCCGGCGGTCTGGAAGGCCCGCACAGTGTCGGCGAACGCCGTGCTCACGCCGGGGCGCGCGGTGTCGAAGCCGCGCGGGGTGCCGGTCGGGTCGGCCGGGTCGAAGGGCACGCGCCACGGGTCGACCCCCGAGCGGCCCAGGCGGTCGACGAACTCGCGCCACAGGACCGCGCCCCGCGCGTCGAGGTCGCCCCGGCCGTCCCAGCCGGCCAGCGCGGCGCACGCGGCCCGCACGTCGACCGGGGTGCCGTCGCTGCCGACCGGCGCCGGATCGGCCGCGCACATCGCCACGACCGCCGCCCGGCCCTGCTCGGCGGTGAGGTTGCGGTTGCCGAACGTGGTGGCCTGCAGGGTGGGCAGGGTGAACCCGGCCGGGCCGAGGCCGTCCTCGCCGGTCAGCCGGTCGGCGATCATGTCCAGGCCCAGCCGGGTGCGCGGGGAGCGCTGGGTGCCGACGTCGCCGACGACGGCCGGGTACCCGGTCAGCGGCGCGGCCGGGTTGGCCAGCCAGGGGCTGTTGTTCATGTTGCTGACGTGGTCGTGGCGGAACAGCACGGGCAGCCGCGCCGGGCCGAGCAGGCCGGGCTCGACGGCGTCCGGGTCGCGGCCCCAGGCGCAGTCCGAGCGGCTGCCGTCGAGGATGGTCAGCCCGACCCGCGGGCCGGTCGCGCAGCGCGCCGCCAGCTCGTCGGTGATGTGCGGTACGACCTGGAGGGCGCCGAAGTACGCGGTGCCGTCGGCGTCCGCCGCGAGCGTGTTGTAGACGGGCACGCCCAGCAGGCGCTCCTGGGTCGCGTGCAGGCCGTGGACGTCCCGGGCCTTCGCCATGGCCAGCCACTGGTCGACCACGCGCAGGTTGGTGGCGTTGGGGTCGCGCACGGCGTACGCGGTGGTGTCGGTCCAGGCCAGCTCGCCGTCGTCCTCGAACAGCGGGCCGTGCTCGGTGCGGTACAGGGTGCGGGTCACCCGGTCCAGGCCGCCGTCGGGGCGGCGCACCGCCACGGTGACGTCGTCCCGCTCCATCGGCCGCACCCGGCCGTCGACCACGTAGGCGCGCGGGTCGCCGGGCGCCAGGGTGAGCCGCGCCAGGGCCACCGGCGCCGCGGTGGACGCGGTGTGGGTCCACGCCAGCCGGTCGTTGTGCCCGATCCCGACCATCGGGACCCCGAGGAACGCGGCACCGCTGACGTTCAGCTCGCCGGGGATCGTCAGGTGCAGCTGGTAGAGGCGGTAGGGCCCGACCCACGGGAGGTGCGGGTTGGCCAGCACCATGCCGGTGCCGCCGACCGTGGCCCGCCGCCCCAGGGCGTAGGCGTTGCTGCCGACGTCCTCGGGCCGCCGCCACGACGCCCCGGCGGCGGCCGGTGCCGCCTCGCCGGGCGGCTGCGCGCCGACGAGCGCGTCCTGGAAGCCGTCGTCGAGGGAGGTGGCGAGCTGGTGCGCGCGGCGCCACAGGTCGAGTTCGGTGAGGGGGCGCACCCACGCCGCGCCCCGGCACGCCGGGTCGGGCAGGTTCGCCACGCCGGTCTCGGCCAGGTACCGGTTGTACCCGGCGACGTAGCCGCGGACCAGCTCACGGGCCTGCCCGGACGGCCCGAGCGGGGCCGGCCGGGCCAGCAGCCGCTCCACCACGCCGGTCTGGTTGACCCGCTGCTGGTGCAGGTCGCTGTCGAGGTTGCCCACGCCGTCGGGGGTGCGCGCCTCGGCGCCGAACCAGCGCGACCGCTCCGCGGACAGGGTGACCGCGATGTCGGCCAGCAGGCACAGGTTGTCCTCGGCCACCGCGTACCCGGCGCCGAAGCCCAGGCCCCGGTGGTCGGCGGCCAGGACGTGCGGGACGCCGTACGCGGTGCGGCGGACCAGCACGCCGCCCCCGGGCGGTGGCCCGCCCGCCGCGACCGGCGCCAGGCCGGTCGACCCGGCCAGCACCACCAGGACCAGTGCCCACCACGTGCACAACCTCATCGCGCCTCCCCCAAGGCTCATCCCCCGACCGGTCGCTCCAGCGCCTCGAAGGCCACCCGCTCGCCGCCGGTGCCGTCGAGGTGGCGGCAGAGCCACAGCCGGCCCCGGTCCAGGTCGCCCGCCCGAACCACCGATCCCGGTCGTCCGAGTTGTACCACGGGTGGCGCGGCGGGCGGGTGCTCCGCGGTTCCCGGCGTTCGGCCCGCTCCCGTGCCCGGACGGGCGAGACGGACGCCACACCGGGCCGGGAACAGCGGGGCGGGGGGTGTCGTTGTACGGAGCGGTCGGTGCGGTCCGTGTCCCCCGGGCCTCACCTACAACGCCTTCGCGGAATACCGTTCGGCTGGAGCCGCGTCGTGCCACTCGCCGAGAGGCGACCGCCGCGCCGACCCCTTGCCCACGGCCCCCCGCCTCCCGCGGGGGGCCGTTGTCGTGCCGGCCCGGTGGGTGAATCGGTTCCGCGCCCTCCGGACGGGTGCCGCGACGCACCCGATCCCCCTGCCGCCCGACCGGCCGATCAGCGCATTTGCGCAACACATACCTGAATGGCGGATTCCGGGCATCAGGCCCGATCCTGAGACTGAGCCGCGCTGGGAGCGCTCCCAGGCACGGTGGACGCGGACCGACCACCCCGGTCCGCGTTCACAGAACCCGTCGTCACAGCCCACATCGTCGATCAACGGAGATTTGGCGGTTTCCATGCTTGCCTCTTCTGGGAACGCTCCCAGCGCAGTCACCCGCGGCGCGGTCGCCCGTGCCCTCGCGAAGCCGTCGAGCAAGGCCGTCGCCGTGCTCGGCGCCTGCGTGGCCCTGCTGACCACCCTGCTGGTCACCTTCGGCGCCGGCACCGCCTCGGCCCACGGCGCGGTCAGCGACCCGCCCTCGCGCCACTACGGCTGCTACTTCCGCTGGCCCAACGGCCCCACGCAGCAGATGGCCACCGAAGACCCCATGTGCTACCAGGCGTGGCAGGCCGACCCGTCGGCGATGTACAACTGGAACGGCCTGCTGCGCGAGAACGTCGCCGGCAACCACCAGGCCGCCGTCCCGGACGGGAAGATGTGCAGCGGCGGCCTGGCCGCCAACGGCCGCTACGCCGCCCTGGACAAGCCCGGCGCCTGGAAGACCGTCGACCGCCCCGCGCGGTTCACCCTGAACCTGCACGACCAGTCCTCGCACGGCGCCGACTACATCCGCGTCTACGCCACCAAGCAGGGCTTCGACCCCAAGACCCAGCCGCTGACCTGGGGCAGCCTGGAGCTGGTCGGCCAGACCGGCCGCATCCCCACCGGCACCACCACGCCCGTCGAGGTCAACGCGCCCGGTCGCAGCGGCCACCACGTGCTGTTCACCGTCTGGCAGGCCAGCCACCTCGACCAGTCCTACTACTTCTGCAGCGACGTCAACTTCACCGACGGCGGCACGCCCACCAGCACGACCACGACCACCACGACCACCACGACGACCACGACCTCCTCGGACGTGCCCTCGCGCGGTTGCTCGGCCACGTACCGCACCACCGCCCAGTGGTCCGGCGGCTTCCAGGCCGAGGTGCGGGTGACCGCCGGCTCGGCCGCGATCACCGGCTGGACGGTCGGCTGGACGTTCGCCGCCGGCGAGCGGGTCAACTCGATCTGGGGCGCCACGGCGACCACGAGCGGGACGTCGGTCAGCGCCCGCAACGCGGCCTACAACGGCTCGCTCGCCGCGGGTGGCAGCACCACCTTCGGCTTCGTCGCCTCCGGCACCGCGGGCACCCCGACGCTCACCTGCACCGCGTCCTGACCCCCCGTCGACCGGTGCCCGTCCCCCGCGGACGGACACCGGTCGGCTGGTTTCGACCGGCCGCACCGGGCAACCCGGAACCGGTCGTCACGCGGAAGGGGTGGAGGTCGTGTTCCTCGACGAGGACCTGCGGGTCCCGCTGGACGGGTCCGGTCTGGACGTCCGGCTCACGATGCCGACCCGCAACAGCGGCGTGGTGGTGTTCGCGCACGACGGCGAGCCCGAGCGGCGCGTGGCCGAGGCGCTGCAACGCGAGCACGTGGGCACCGTGCTGGTCGACCTGGGCGGGGTGGACCAGGGCTCGGGCGGCTCCGGCTCCGACGTGCCCGTGCTCGCCGGGCGCCTGGCCGCGGTGGTGGACTGGCTGGCCGACCAGCCGGCGACCGGTGGCAACCCGGTCGGCCTGTTCGGCGCGGACGGCGGCGCGGCGGTCGCCCTGGTCGTCGCGGCGGAGCGGCCGGCCGCGGTGCGCGCCGTGGTCTCCGTCGGTGGGCACCCGGACCGCGCGGAGGACGCCCTCACCCGCGTCCTGGCGCCGGCGCTGCTGGTGCTGGAGGAGGGCGACGAGCACCCGGCCGCCCACCAGCGGGTGGAGGTCGTGCCGGGCGCGGGTCGGCTGGCCGGGGAGCCCGACGCGCTCGACCGGGTGATCAGGCTGGCCTCGCGGTGGTTCCACCACCACGTCGGCACCGCGCCGGTGGCGCCGCCGACCTCCTGACCGCCCGTCAGGACGCCCGGCGCAGCACCCACGTCACCGCCGCCGCGGACACCATGCAGGCGCCGACCACCCAGAGGCCGAGCCGGTTGCCGCCGGTCGCGTCGGCCAGGACCCCGGTGACGTACGGCGCGAGGAACCCCGACAGGTTGCCCAGCGAGTTGACCAGGCCGATGCCGGCGGCCGCGGCGGCGCCGGTCAGGTGGGCCGTGGGCAGCGCCCAGAACGCGGGCAGCGCGGCCAGCACGCCGCACGCGCAGATCGTCACCGCCACCATCGCCGACCACGGGTCGTCCAGGTAGAGCGCCACCGGGATGGCCAGGCCGCCGAGCAGGGCGGGCACCGCGACCCGGACCGCCGGGTCGGTCGCGCGCCGGGTCCACACCACCATCGCGACCAGGCCCACCACGTACGGCACGGCGTTGATCAGGCCCTGCTCGACCGTGGAGAAGGCGGTGCCGTACTGCGCGGCGAAGCCCTTGATGATGGTGGGCAGGAAGAAGCCCAGCGCGTAGAGGCCGTAGACCACGCCGAAGTAGACCCAGGACAGGGCCAGCACGCGCGGGCTGCGCAGGGCACCGGCCACCGACCGCGGACCGGCCCGCGCGACCTGCTCCCGCTCGGCCGCGAGCACCCGTTCCAGCGCGTCCCGCTCGGCCGGCGGCAGCCACGCGGCCTTGGCGGGCCGGTCGGTCAGCAGGAACCACACCACCACCGCCAGCAGCACCGACGGGACGCCCTCCAGCAGGAACATCACCCGCCAGCCGGGGAGCCCGAACAACCCGTCGGCGTGCTGGACGACCAGCGTGGAGACCACGGCGCCCAGCGCGGTCGAGATCGGCACGGCGGTCATGAACCAGGCCGTCACGCGGGCCCGCTGCGCGGCCGGGAACCAGTACGTGAGGTACAGGATGATGCCGGGGAAGAAACCCGCCTCGGCGACGCCGAGCAGGAACCGCAGCACGACCAGGGTGGTCGCGTTCGGGGTGAAGGCCATGGCCGTGGCCACGACGCCCCAGGTCACCATGATGCGGGCGATCCACCGGCGGGCCCCGAACCGGTGCAGCATCAGGTTGCTGGGCACCTCCAGGAGCAGGTACCCGATGAAGAACACGCCGGCCGCGACGCCGAAGAGGGTGGCCGACAGGCCCAGCTCCGCGTTCATCCCGTTCGGGCCGGCGAAGCCGATGTTCACCCGGTCCAGGTAGTTCACGAAGTAGAGCAGGACGAGCAGCGGTACCAGGCGCCGCACCGCTCTGCGCACACCCGACCGGACCAGCTGCTCGTCCGTGCCGGTGTCGTGCGCCATGGGCTTCCTCCCTCGCGGTCCTGGAAGGATTGTCGCCCACCTCGGGCCGTCGCCGAGCACCGCGCCGGTCCTCGCGGGCGGCGCGGTGGATCAGGGGTTCTCCGCCTCGAAGTCGCGGACCGCGGCCTCGGCCTCCCGCGAGCCGGGTCGGGGGTGTCCCTGGGCCTCGCCCTGGTTGCGCGAGCGCCGCGGCAGTTCGTCACGCGAGTCGTCGCCGTACCTGTCCTCCCGGTAGTCGTCGGGTCCGCCCGCCGCGCTCATCGCGATCACGGTCGAGCCGCGCGGACGTGGTCGCGTTGACCACGCCGGCGGAGTTGAGCAGGTGGCCGGCCGTGCGGAGGACCGCGTCGCCGAGGTCGGCGCGGCGGAACGCCTCCGCGAGCTTCTGCGGCCCGGACAGGGCCGCCACGTCGGTCCCGGCGGCCGCACCGGCGCCCGGCTGCTGTTCGGCCCGACGGTGGAGGCACGCGGCGCACCGGGACGGGTCGGCTCGCTCACCCGCGCGCCCGGGCCGACCGCGGGGTTGTGGAGCGCGCCCGCGTGCAGGGCGGCGATCCCCGCGTCGCCCGGCTGAAGGTGTCACCGCGGTTGAACCCGTTCGGCAGTTCGGCGGCCGAGTCCCGGTTCCCGGTCGACCGCGCGGTCCGCAGCGCCTCGCGGTACCGCTGGTCGAGCGGCGGTGCGGTGACCGGGTCGCGTTGCACGGCCGGCAGCCGGCACTTCCCCGCCCCCGCTGCGTCCCCGGTCGCTCGTGCGAGGTCAGGTGCCCCCCGGTCCGACGGGCGACACCGTGCGCGTCCGGTCGAATTCGAGCCCCGCGCGGGTCGCGGTCACCACCGCGTGCCCGCGGGAGTGCCCGGAGGGGCGGCCAGGTCCGCACCGGTGGTCCGCGGACGGCGGAACCACCGGCCGGGGAGGGAAGTGCTCCCCGATCAGCCCGGCACGCGGGCGCGCAGGTGCTCGGCCTGCGGGTCGCCCAGGTCGTCGAAGATCAGCAGGGCCTCGTGCCACAGCGCCCGCGCGGTGGCCTCGTCGCCGAGGTCGTGGTGCACGTCGCCCGAGGTCCGCAGCGTCTCGGCCTCGCCGTGCCGGTTGCCGACCTTCCGGGCGATCAGCAGCGCGCCCTCCAGGCAGTGCAGCGCCTCGTCGCACCGGCCCAGGCGCCGGTGGGTGTCGCCCAGGGCGGTCAGCGTGACGCCCTCGCCCCAGTCGGTGCCCCGGCGGCGCCAGATGGCCAGGGCCCCGGCGTAGTGGTCGAGCGCCTCCTCGTACCGCCCGAGGTCCACGCAGGTGTCGCCGAGGCTGTTGAGGACCCGGCCCTCGCCCCACTCCTCACCGACATCGCGCGCGAGCGCCAGGGCGTGCCCGAGGAAGTCGAGGGCCTCGGTGAACCGGCGCGTCCGGCGGTGGGTGTCGCCCAGCTTGTGCAGCACGCCGCCCTCGGTCCACCGGTCGCCCAGCTCCCGGCTGAGCACCAGGGCCCGGTCCAGGCACTCCAGGGCCCGGTCGAAGTCCCGCAGGTCCCGGTAGGCCACGCCCAGGTTCAGCAGCATGAACGCCTCGCCCCGCCCGTCACCCGCCCGCTCGGCGCTCGCCAACCCGATCAGCAGCACGGCGATCCGGTCGTTCCAGTGCTTGCGGAGGTCGAAGTAGGCGGACGTCGCGGCGCCGAACGCCCACGCGGCCTGGTGGTAGCCGTGCTCGGCGGCCTGCTGGGCGGCCGCGAGCAGGTTGGCGCGCTCCGCCTCGCACCACGCCAGGGCCTCGTCGTACCCGGTGAACGCCATGACCCCGCCCACCTCGGCGAAGGGGCCCAGGTCGACGCTGTAGGGCCGCATCGGCAGCAGGAGCGAGTCGGCGGCGTCGGCGCCGCGGAGGTACCAGGCGAGGGTGCGGCGGACGGCGTCCGCGCACTCGGTGTCGCCGTCCACGGCGGCGGCCCGCTCGGCGGCGTAGACGCGCAGCAGGTCGTGCAGGCGGTAGCGGTCGCGGGCGGTCTCGTCGAGCAGGTGCACCGAGGCCAGGGCGTCGAGCAGGCGCCGGGCCGCGGCGGGTTCGACGTCGGCGAGGGCGGCCGCGGCGCGGACGTCGAACGTGGCGCCGGCGTGCAGGCCCAGCAGGCGGAACACCCGGGCGGCCGGTTCCGGGAGCGCGCGGTAGGACCAGGAGAACACCGCCCGGATCTCGGTGTCGCCGTCGTCGTCGGCGGCCAGCAGGTCCAGCCGGTCGCGGTCCCGCCCGATCTCCGCGACCACGTCCGCCAGGTGCAGGTGGGGTCGGGTCGCGACCCGTTCGGCGGCGATGCGCAGCGCGAGCGGCAGGTGCGCGCACTGCTCCGCCAGGCGGGCCGCGGCGGCGGGTTCGGCGTCGACCCGCTCCGGGCCGACCACCAGCCGCAGCAGCTCCACGGCCTCGGCCCCGGACAGGCTGCCGAGCGCGACCCGGTGCGCGCCCTCGCGGGCGACCAGCCCCGACAGGCGGTTGCGGCTGGTGACCAGCACCAGGCAGCCGGGCGAGCCGGGCAGCAGCGGGCGCACCTGCTCGGCGCCCGCGGCGTTGTCCAGCACCAGCAGCACCCGCTTGCCGTCCACTGTGGACCGGAACAGCGCCGCCTGCGCCGCGACGCCGCAGGGCACCCGCTCGACCGGGACGCCGAGCGCGGTCAGCAGGTCGCCCAGCACCCGCTCGGGGGTCAGCGCCGGTCCGCCGTCGTAGCCGCGCAGGTCCGCGTAGAGGTGGCCGTCCGGGAACAGGTCGCGGACCCGGTGCGCGAGCGCCACGGCCAGCGCGGTCTTGCCGACCCCGGCGGTGCCGGTGACCAGCAGCACCGGCACCTCGTCCCCACCCGCCGCCACGAGGTCGAGCAGGGTCGCCAGCTCGCGGGTGCGGCCGACGAAGCGGGACGCCCTCGCGGGCAGCTGCCGGGGGCCGTCCGGCTCGGGGGCGTCGCGCTGCTCGTCGGGCGGGTAGGGGTGGTCGGGCAGGCCGAGCCAGCCCGACACGACGCTGCGCTTGACGGTGGTGCGCACCCGCCGGTAGGTGGCCGCGCCGGCGTCCGGGTCGTTGCGCACGACCTCGGTGTAGAACCAGTCCGACACGATCAGCGCGAGCACGCCCGGCGAGGCCGCGAGCGCGTCCTTGAGCGGCTGGGCCTCCAGCAGGCGGAACGCGTCGTTGACCGCCGTGGCGGCCACGCCGTGGGCGTCCAGCAGCACCTCGCCCGCGTGCAGGGCGACCCGCAGCCGCACCCGGACCTCGGCCGGGCGGCCCTCGTTGTGCCGCGCCAGCGCCTCCGCCAGGTACCGGGGCAGCGCGGTGACCAGGAGGTTCTTGGGCACCTCCGGCGTGACCAGGCCGAGCAGCCCGTCACCGCGGTCCTCGTGGTAGACCCCGTCCCACGGCACGCCGCACCGGTCGAACGCCCACCGCAGCGCGGCGTACACCGCGTCGCGGACGACCGCCTGGTCGGGGTTGATCCGGCGCGGGTCGGTGAAGCGCTCCACGTCCACCGCGAGGATCGCGCGGTGCACCGGTGGACCGGGTAAGGCCGCCCGCCCGGGTGGCGGGTGCGCTGTCGCCATGGCTGAGGTCTCCCGGGTCCGCGGGCGCCGGCCGCCCGCGCACGTCGGGGTGCGCCGGCGGTCCGGCCAGCATCCAACGCCCGCGGCCCCGGGTTCAACCGGTCGGGTGGAGATGCCGGCCCGACCGACCTAATTTCACCCGTTCGTGGCGATGTCCGCCGGGCTCAGTCGTAGAGGCGGACGTCCGCGATGCTCCACCAGCTGCCGGCCGTGCCGGTCGACGTGATCCGCAGGTGCCTGGCGCCGGTGCGGCGCACGTCGATTTCGGTCAGCTGCCCGACGCCGGTCCCGGTCGCCAGGGTCCGCCACGACCTGCCGTCGTCGCTGGCCGACAGCTCCCAGCCGCGGGCGTAATCGCCGAGGTTGCCGCCGCTGTCCACGGCGACCCGGCGGAAGTGCTCGCGCGACCCGAGGTCGAGCTGCACGTACTGCCCGGCCGCCTGGGCCCGGCCGCTGCTCCACCGCGTCGACGCGTCGTCGTCCACCAGCGCCCCGGCGTTCTCGCCGGCGGGGAAGGCGGTGGCGCGGGCGCCGTCGAGCCGGACCCGGTGCAGGCGGCTCTCCAGCGCGTGGTGGCGCGGCCAGGTGAACGTGGCCAGGGCGCCGCCGGGCAGGGTGTACTCGAAGCTCCGCTCCCCCACCCGCACCGCGAACGAGCGCGGGTCGTCGTTCTGGTTGTGCACCACCAGGGCGGTGGAGCCGTCGGGGTTGCGGAAGGCCACGTCCATGACCTGGCCGTTCCAGCCGGTGGTGCCGAACGAGGTGCTGGCGACCCGCCGCGCGCCCGGCTTCACGAACTTCGACAGGTGGCCGACGGTGTAGTACTCGGCGTCGGTGGTGACGGTGCCGTCCGGGTGCGCGGTGACCAGGCCGGTGCAGGTGGCGCAGCCGCCGTTGTGCGGGCCGCCGGTGCTGTCCAGGGCGATGTTCCAGTTCACCACCGAGCGGGCCTGGTTGCGGGTGGTGCCGATGACGACGTTGCGGGCGTGCCAGGTGAGGGTGTCGCGGAAGACCTTCGCCGGCGGGTCGGTCGCGCCGCGCGAGCCGGAGCACTCGGTGAACCAGATGCCCTTGTCCGGGAACGCCTCGTGCAGCGCGGTCTGCGCGCCCGGGTCGCCGTAGTAGCAGTGGAACGCGGTGCCGGCCACCCAGCGGGCCGCGCGGCTGCGCAGCACCTGGTACGGGTAGTCGGTCTCGGTCCCGCCGTCGTTGGGGTGGGTGGCCCAGTTGTGGTCGTAGGCCAGGATCTTCGTGCGCGGGCTGGCGAGGCGCAGCTTGGGCCCCAGCGCCTCGATCACCCTGAGCTGCTGGGCGACCGGCATGTCCGTGCCGGGGTAGGCGTCCGGGGTGCGGTTCTGCGGTTCGTTCTGCACCGACAGGAAGTCGACCGGCACGCCGGCCGCCGCGTACGCCTGGACGAACTTCACCAGGTAGCGGGCGTAGGCGTCGTAGACCGCCGGGTCGTCCTTGAGCCGGCCGCCGACCAGGGAGCCGGTGGTCTTCATCCACGCGGGCGGGCTCCACGGCGTGCCCATGACCTTCAGCTCCGGGTTGAGCCGCTTGGCCTGGCGCAGCAGCGGCAGCACCCGCTGCTCGTCGCGGGCGATGCTGAAGTGGCGCAGCGGGAAGTCGGTCTGCCCGGCCGGCACGTCGTCGTAGGTGTAGTGCTCGGCCGCGGCGGTGAAGTCGGAGGAGCCGACGGGCTGGCGCAGGAAGCTCACGCCGATGCCGCGCACCGGGTCGAAGAGCCCGCGCATGGTCTCCTCGCGCACGGCGGGGGCCAGCCCGTGCAGCACGCTCGCCGAGGAGTCGGTGATCGAGGCGCCGAAGCCGTCCACGACCTGCTCGGCGCGGTCGGGGTCCACCACGATCGTCTGGTGCGGCGAGGAGCCGGTGCCGAACGCGACGGCGGGCCGCTCGGCCATCAGCTCCGACCGGTCGGCGGCGGTGACCCACACCCGGGCCCGGGGCGCGTCGTCGCGGTGCCCGGACGCCTGCGTGGCCGGCACGGCGGCCAGGCCGAGGACCAGGGCCGCCGTCGCGGCACTGCGAACAGCCGTTCTCATCATCGTCCCTCGGGAGCAGTCGATGTAACAAATGATTCACAGCGGTGGAACAAGTTGTTGCAGCATGAAACATGCGGCGCCGCGCCCGCGTCAACCCCGAGGTCCGTGATCGCTATAGTGACCAGGTGGAACGACGAGCCGACCACCTCCATGCCCGATAGCAGGCGCGTCACCGTCCGCGACATCGCGGCGGAGACCGGTGTCTCGATCGCCACCGTCTCCCGCGTGCTCAACGACCACGCCAACGTCGCGCCCAGGACCCGCGACCTGGTGCTGCGGGCGGTCGAGCGGAGCAGGCTGCGCGCCACCGGGACCCGCACCGTCTACGTGCGCTGCCCGTACGTGCTCACCGACTACTTCGGCCTGATCGTCTCCTCGATCGCCGAGGCGCTGAAGGTCCACGGCCTGCGCCTGCTGCTCGACGCCGGGGAGTCCGCGCAGCACACCGACGCGCTCGCGACCCTGCCCGACGAGCCCGGCGTCAGCGCCGCGATCCTCATCCTCCCGCCCGAGGACGGCGACCGGCTCGTCGCCCTGTCGCGCACCGACCTGCCCTTCGTCGTGGTCGACCCCCGCACGCCGCCGCCACCGCACATCGCCGCCGTCTCGGCCGCGCACTTCGCCGGCGCGCTCGCCCTGACCCGGCACCTGGTCGAGCTGGGCCACCGCGCCATCGGCGTCGTCGCCGGGCCCGAGGAGTGGCTGGCCGGCGACGCCCGGCTGGCCGGCCACCGCGCGGCGCTGTCCCAGGCGGGCGTGCTGCCGATGCCGCACCACCTGCGGCACATCGAGCCCACCGCGGCCGCCGGCCACCGGGCCGCCGCCGAGCTGCTGGACCACCCGCAGCGGCCCACCGCGCTGGTCTGCTTCAACGACAAGCTGGCCGTGGGCGCGTTGCGGGCCGCGCGGGAACGCGGGCTGCGCGTCCCGGAGGACCTGTCGGTCGCCGGGTTCGACGACATCGACCTCAGCCGGGCGACCACCCCGACCCTGACCACCGTGCGCCAGCCGCTGGAGGAGATGGGGCGCATCGCCGTCACCCAGCTGATGCGCGTGCTCGACGGGCACCGGCCCGAGGCCCTGCACATCGAGCTGGCCACGACGCTGGTCGTGCGCGAGTCGACCGGGCCCGTGCCGTGAGGGCCCCGTCGTCGCGCGCGGTGGCCGCGGACGCGGGCGTGGCGGCGCTGTGCGTGATGGTGTTCTGGCTGCCGCTCGACGGCCCGGCCGAGTACGCGTTGGCCGCCGTGCTGGTGGTGGGCGTGCTCCTGCGCTCGTGGTGGCCGGTGGCCTCGTTCGGCGTCACCGCCGCCGCGACGCTCGCCGGCGTGGCGCTGGGCCTGGCGCAGGACCCGTTCACCGCCGCCGCCTGGGCGCTCTACCGGGTCGCGGCCACCCGCCGCGGCCCCGGGCCGGCCAAGGCGGGGTCGGTGGCGCTCGGGGTGCTCGTCGCGCTGGCCGTCGTCGGCACCCCCGACGGCGAGCCGGTCGCCCGGTACGCGGCGATCGGCCTGCTGGTCGTGGTGGGCGCGTGGCGGCTGGGCGACGCGGTCCGCCGGGAGCGGGAGGAGGCCGTGCGGGTGGCCCGCGCCGAGCGGGAGCACGCCGTGCTGGCCGAACGGCTGCGCGTGGTGCGCGAGGTACACGACGTGGTCTCGCACTCCCTGGGCACCATCGCCGTCACGGCCGGCGTCACCGCCCACGTCGCCGGGGACGACCCGGAGCGGCTGCGGCGGGGGCTCGTGCGCGTGGAGGAGACCGGCAGGCAGGCGCTGGACGAGCTGCGCGCCGTGCTGGGCGCGGTCCGGGAGGACGCCGCCCGCGCGCCGCAGCCGGGCGTCGGCGACCTCGCGGTGCTCGTCGGGCGGGCGCGGGACGCGGGCGTCGACGTGCGCGTGGCGGTCGAGGGCGTCGAGGGCGTCGCGCCGACGCTCGGGCTGGCGGTGTACCGGGTGGTGCAGGAAGGGCTGACCAACGTGGTGCGGCACGCACCGGGCGCGCGGTGCGAGGTGACCGTCACCGGTTCGCCCGACGACGTCGAGGTGCTGGTCCGCGACGACGGGCCGGGCGGGACGGGCGGATCGGGCGGGACGGGCGGGCCGGCCGCCTCGGGTGAACCGGCCGGCCCCGGCGGGCACGGCCTGGTCGGCCTGCGGGAGCGGGTGGAGGCGCTGGGCGGCGGGTTCGACGCCGCGCCGCGGCCCGGGGGCGGGTTCGCGGTGCGCGCGGTGCTGCCCCGGCGGGTGGGGGTGCGCCGTGGGTGAGCGCATCAGGGTCCTCGTGGCCGAGGACCAGGACCTGCTGCGCGAGTCGCTGTGCGAGCTGGTCTCCGGCACGCCCGACATGGTGCTGGTGGGCCAGGCCGGGGACGGCCGGGCCGCCGTCGACGCCGCGCACCGCCTGCGCCCGGACGTGGTGCTGATGGACGTCCGCATGCCGGTCATGGACGGCCTGGAGGCGACCCGGCTGATCTGCTCGTCGACCGCCGCGAAGGTGCTGGTGCTGACCACCTTCGACCTCGACGAGTACGTCTACGAGGCGCTGCGGGTCGGCGCGACCGGGTTCCTGCTCAAGAACGCCGGGGTGCCCGACGTCCTGCACGCGCTGCGGACCGTGCACCGCGGCGACGCGCTGCTGGCGCCGGAGGTGACGCGCCGGGTGGTCGCCGAGTTCGCCGCCCGCCGCACGGGCCCGCGCGAGCGGTTCGACGCCCTGACCTCCCGCGAGCGCGAGGTGGTCGCCGCGATCGTGCGCGGGCTGTCCAACGAGGAGGTGGCCGCCGAGCTGTTCCTGAGCCGGGCCACGGTGAAGACCTACCTGAGCCGGCTGTTCGACAAGCTCGGCGTGCGCGACCGCACCCAGCTGGTCGTGCTCGCCTACGAGTCGGGGTTCGTGGACGAGCTGCGCCGCTGAGCCGGGTGTCAACCTTTGGCCGATGCCCCGCCGGGCGCGCGGCCCGAACCTGGGCGTCGTGATCGAGATCGCCCACCTGACCAAGAAGCACGGCGGCCGGGCCGTCGTGCGCGACGTCGGCTTCACCGCGCTCCCCGGCCGCGTCACCGGTTTCCTCGGCCCGAACGGGGCCGGCAAGTCGTCCACGCTGCGCGTCCTGCTCGGCCTCGACTCCCCCGACGCGGGCACGGCGCTGGTCGCCGGGGTCCGCTACCGGGAGCTGCGCCACCCGCTGCGCACCGTCGGCGCGGTGCTGGAGGGCAGCGGCGCGCACCGCTCCCGCACCGGCCGCGCCCACCTGTCGTGGGTGGCTCGCAGCAACGGCATCCCCCGCTCGCGCGTGGACGAGGTGCTGGACGTCGTCGGCCTCGCCGACGCGGCGCGCAAGCGGGTCCGGACCTACTCGCTGGGCATGGGCCGCCGGCTGGCCATCGCCGCGGCGCTGCTGGGCGACCCGGCCGTGCTGGTGCTGGACGAACCGCTCAACGGCCTCGACCCCGAGGGCATCCGCTGGGTGCGCGGTCTCCTGCGCGACCGCGCCGCCGAGGGCCGCACCGTGCTGCTGTCCAGCCACGTGATGGCCGAGGTCGCGGTCACCGCCGACGACCTCGTGGTGATCAACGCCGGCCAGGTCGTCACCCGCGGCACGACCAGCGAGGTCACCGCGGGCCACGCGTCGCTGGAGGACGCGTTCTTCGCCCTGCTCGACCGGGAGCGGCCGTGCTGAACGCCGTCCGCGCCGAGTTCGGCAAGCTGCTGGGCCTGCCGTCGACCTGGGTCGCCGCCGGGATCAGCGTGCTCGGCACCACCGGGATCGCCGTGCTGAACGCCCGCGGGCCGTACGCCACGCCGGGGTTCGGGTTCGTCACCGTCCCGTTCGGCACCATCGGGGTGCTGGTGCTGGGCGTGCTGATCATCACCGGCGAGTACGCCGCCGGCCCCGCCGACGGCGGGGGCGGCCGGCAGCTCGCCACCAGCCTGCTGTGCGTGCCCCGGCGCGGGGTGCTGCTGGCGGCGAAGGCCGTCGTGCTGGTGGCGGTGTCCGCGTTCCTGGCCCTGGTGACGGTGGTCGCCGCGGTGTCGGTGGCCGAGGCGGCGGCCGGGCGGCCGGCGTTCGACGCGCTGCCCGACCTCGGTTGGCGGGTGGCGGGGGCGGTGCTGTTCTGGGTGTTCACCGCGCTGATCGCGTTCGCCGTCGGCACCCTCACGCGCACCGCGGTCGTGCCGCTGGTGCTGTTCATCGCCAACTCGTCGCTGGTCTCGGCCACCTACCTGCTGACCAAGGTCACGCCGCTGGCCAGGTACCTGCCCGACGTGGCCGGGGCGCAGATGTTCGTCGACCGCTACGCGGCCGAGGACATGCTGTCCCCGGTGGCCGGCGGCGTGACCATGGCGGTGTGGGCGGCGGTGCTGGTGCTGGTCGCCGGGTTCGCCTTCGCGCGGCGGGACGTGGCATGAGGTTCCGCGACGTCGTGCTGGCGGAGCTGGACAAGCTGCGCACGCTGCCCGCCGTGGTCACGAGCGCCGTTCTCACCGTCCTCGTCACGGTGGGGTTGGCGGGCCTGGTGGCCCCCGTCGAGTCGGGGCTGCGCGCGGTCGAGTACGGGCAGGCCGGGGTGGTCCTGCTCGGGGTGCTGGCGGTGGGCGGCGAGTACGCCGACGGCCAGGTCCGGACGACGCTGCTCAGCGTGCCGCGCCGGGGGTTGCTGCTGGCGGGCAAGGGGGTGGCGTACCTGGTGGTCGCCTCGCTGACGGCGGTGTCGGCGGTCGGCGGGGTCGCTGCGGTGCTGCCGGGCGTGGGGGTCGGTCCCGCCGCCGGCGCGGTGGTGTACCTGGTGCTGGTCGGGTTCTTCGCGCACGCGGTGGCGACCCTGACCCGGGACGTCGTCGGCGCACTGGTCGCCGTGCTGACCCTGGTGCTGCTGGTCTCGCCGCTGCTGGCCGCGGTGACCCGGGTGGCCGAGTACCTGCCCGGGCGCGTCGGCGCGCAGCTCTACCGGACCACGGCGGCCGACGTGCCCGGCGCGGCGGTGCTGTGCGCCTGGGTGGTGGTGGCCGGTGCGGTGGCGGCCGCGGCGTTCGTCAGGCGGGACGCCTAGCGCTTCCCCGGAGGCGGAGCGGCGGGTCGGCTCGCCGCTCCGCACCCCCGGTCAGTCGCCGAGCCGGTGAAGCCACTCCCTGATGATCGGGCGGGTCGCGGGCGTGGCGTGCACCCAGCCCTGGCCGTGCCCGTCGGTGTAGCGGACGACCAGCCAGCGGCCGTCCGGGCAGTCGATCGTGGTGACGAACGACGCCGAGCGCCGGCGCCGCCCGTACCGGTCGCGCCTGGCCGCGAAGAGCTTGGCGACGCCGGCGCGCGGGCGCCGCATCAGCTCGACCAGCGCCCGTGACCCCCGGGCCTCCTCGGCCCGGGCGTTGATCGACGATCCCCGACCGGGCCGCACCTCCGGCAGGCACGCCACGAGCGTGTCCGACGGATCGCCGCGCACCGCGTCGAGCCGCACGTGACCGTTGTCCCGCACCGCGATGACGCCGTGCCGCCCGGCCGTGGCGACGACGACCGGCAGCGTGCTCCCGCGGTTGAACGCGATCCAGCCGAAGCACTCGAAGTCCGCGAACGCGAGCACCCGCAACGCCTCCAGCGCCTCGTCGACCGGCACGCCCTCGCGGTGGAGCGCCTGCTCGACCTCCAGGGTGTTGGCCCCGGCGGGCGGCACGTGCAGCACCGTGTGGTGCTCCCCCAGGTCGTCGTGGTGCCACAGCACGTCGAACGCCGTGTCGGACAACACCACCGGTGCGCGCAACATCAGTCCTCCCCGATCACTGGCGCCACGCTGCCGGGCAGCCGGCCGATGAGCGCGTCCGCGTCCTCCTCCAGGTACACGGTGCGCTTGTGCTCCCCGTCCTCGTCCCCACGCGAGTGCGCGGCGTGCGGCGCGAACCCGCCCGCGCCGGCCGTCCCGGCCCGGCCGGCCGCGCCGCGGGCACCGGCCGCGACCGGGACGGCGGCCGGGGCCCTGCCCACGACGGCGGAGCGGTCGCCCGGGGCACCCCGCTGCCCCCTGGTGCCGGTCGGGTCGACGATGCCGACCCCGCCCGGGAGCACCGGGGCGGCACCGGCCAGGTGGTCGCCCTTCGGGCCGTTCGCCTTGTGCGCGGTGTCCCTGGCCGACGGCGGGGGCGCCGTGATCGGCAGGCCGCCCGGCACACCGGCGGCGGACCAGTCGGCGATCGTCGTCCGGTCACCCGACGGCCTCGGCGCGGCGGGTCCGGGCGCGGCGGGCCCCTGGACGCCCGGTCCCCGGCCGGCGAGGCCGAGACCCCCGTCACCGCCGCCGGTGTTGCTGAGCGAGGTCTTGCCGCCGCCGCTCGTCGACGGCCGCGCGGAGGCGTTGTCGTCGGTGCCGGCCGCACCCGTCACCGGCGGCGCGGAGGTCTTCTCACCGCCGCCCGACCCCGCCGACGAGGGCGAGGTGGCACCCGCGCCCGCGCCCGCACCCCCGACCTGCGGCGGCGCGGACGCCGCCGACCGCACGCCGGGGCCGCTCGTGGCTTGCACCGCCGTGTCCGCGGCCAACACGCCGCCCGGGGCCTGGGCCATCTGCGGCAGCACCGCCTGGTTCTGGCCCGTCATCGCGGCGTACTCCCCGTAGACGCGGCGGTTGTGGGCATCGGCCTCGAACCACTCCTTGCGCGCGATCTCGTTGTCGGTGTCCCACGGCGTCAGCTCGTCGAAGAGGGTCAGCTCCGGCGGCTGTGCCGTCGCCATCGGCATCACCTGCTGCCGGAGGCGGCCGTAGTTCTGCGCCTGGGTCCGCCACGAGGCGTCGGTCCGGCCCAGCGTCTCCTGCGCGCGCTGGAGGGCCTGCTCGATCGGCTGCTCGGCCTGTGCCGCCCGGTCCGACGCCTCGCCCTGCCAGTGCTCCTGCGCCTTGGCGGTGAGCCGGCGCAGTTCGTCGGCGAGGGCCTGGATGCGCGTGCGCGCCTCCTCCGACACGTCCGCGGCCCGGTTCAGCTCGTCGGGGCTCGCGCCCTGCGACACCATCAGCCAGATCTCGTACCCGCTCGGTTCCGCCATCACCGCTACCCCTTGAAGGTGTCCGTGGTCGCCTGCTCGGTCTTCCGGTACTGCTCGATCGACGCCCGCAACTCCGCGATCCGCGTCTGCAGCTCCTGCCGGGTCGTCTCGACCGAGTCGAGGTAGGCCCGGCCCGCCTGGCAGGCCGCGGTGACGAAGGAGGTGGTCGCCGGGTCCGGCATCGGTGGCCGGACCTGCGCGAGCAACCGGCTCTGCTCGTTGGTCTCGGTCAGGTCGTCGTGCAGCGAGCGGTGGCTGTCGAGCATCCCGTGGAGGTCGTCGATGGTCAGTTGGATATCGCTCATGCGCGCAGCGTGGCGGGAATGGCCGGGGACCCCTCCCGACCGCTTTCACGAATTCGGGCGGCCCCGGCGCGCCGGCGCCGGGGCCGTTCGGCTCAGGAGTGGGTCACGGTGACGCCGTAGATCGTCACCTCGCCGTAGTTTCCGCTGTCGCACGGGCTGGAATTGCCGCAGTTGGCCTGCGTGTAGACGCCGGCCTTGAAGTAGGCGCCGCTGAACGACCGGCTGATCGTGGTCTGGAGGACGCCGTTGTAGTAAGCCTTGACCTGCCCGCCGCTCACCACGAACTTCGCCTGGAAACGGGTGCCGAGGGCGTAGTTGTCGGTGATCAGCTTGTGGTGCGTGGTGTCGCCGTTGGTGACGTAGAGCTTCGTGCCCTCCAGCCGGAACACCGCCACGTCGTCGTCGGAGTCGTGGATCTGGCCGGCGACGACGTGCGGCTTGTCGTTGGGCAGGTGGTTGATCGCCTGGTCGACGACCATGGTGTGGGTGCCCGAGGTCGACGACCACGCCGCCGACGCGCTGCCGCCGTCGGTCATCTCGCGCAGCTCCGACCGCGAGTAGCTGCTGTTCTGCGTGGTCAGGCCGTTGACGGGGTTGCGGAACCGCACGCCCGCGCAGTCCGGCGCCGGCACGAACCACGGGTCGAGCGCGTAGCCGTCGAGCTGCGGCTGCCTGACCTCCAGCGGCTGGCTGCCCGACCGGTTCGGGTCGTCGACGGGCAGCGTGATCTTCCAGTTCGCCAGGTCCAGCACGTCGGAGGGCCGCGTGCAGCCGCCGCCGGGGGCGTCGGCCCCCAGGACGTCGACCTCGGTGACGGAGTTCCACCCGTTGCCCGAGGAGTTGCCGTGGCCGACGACCCGCACGTACCGGGTCGTGACGTCCGGGATGTCGTAGGGCTCCTGGGCGAGGGTGGGTCGGCTGCGCAGCCCGACCGCCGCCGGGACCCACGTCGTGCCGTCCTGGGAGGTCTCGATGTCGAAGTAGGCCGTCCGCACGTCGCCGTCGCGCCACGCGATGGCGACCGCGGCCACCGCCTTCGCGGTGCCGAGGTCGTACCGGATCCACGCGCCGTCGCCGTGCGCGGACCACCGCGTGCCCAGGTCGTTGTCGAGCGTGTTCGCCGGGACGTTCCCGTCGTGGTCGCTCGCGGTCACCTCCGCCACCGGGTAGCCCTCCTGGGGCGCCGCGTGGGCCGCGGGAACGGCGAGCAGCACCGCCGAGAACACCGCGGCGTGGACCGCGGGCCTTGTGAAACGCGTCGTTCGGGTAATCATGGGGCAGTACGGAACAGGACCGCCCCGGGAGGGGTCCCGACGCGACCCGGCGACACTGCGCGGCGACCCGAGGAGGCCGGCATGGACACCGAAAGCCTGGCGCGCGACGTGCCGTTCACCGCGCCCGGAGCCGTCGTCGCGCTCGCGCTGAGCGGGAGGATCAGCGTCAACCCCGTCGAGGGGCGCAGCGTGCGGTTCGGCCGCAACCGGCCGGACGTGGACCTGTGCGTCGGCGAGACCGACCCGCGGGTGAGCCGCCTGCACGGCCTGCTGACGCGCCGCGCGGGCCGGTGGTGGGTCACCAACACCGGGCGGCTGCCCATCCGCCTGCCCAGGACCCGGTGGCTGTTCCGCGACGAGGACCCGGTGCCGCTGGGCGACGGCTACACGCCGCTGTTCATCCGCGGCTCCCACGACCGCGAGCACCTGCTGGAGCTGTACGTCGCCGGCGAGGACGGCGGCCGCCCGACGACCCGGCACTCCAGCGTGACCCAGCCGCCGAGGCGGTGGCGGCTCACGCCGGACGAGCACCTGCTGCTGGTCGTGCTGGGGCAGCGCTACCTGCTGCACGAGGCCAACCCGCAGCCGGTGTCGCGCCAGCACGCCGCCGAGATCCTGCACGAGCTCCAGCCGGACGCGGGCTGGGGCGTCAAGCGGGTCGAGCACATGGTCGCCGACGTCCGGGCCAGGCTGTCCGCGGCGGGCGTGCACGGGCTGCTGCGCGAGGAGGTCGGCGAACCCGTCGGCAACGCGCTCAACGACAACCTGCTGCGCGAACTCGTCCTGTCGACCACGCTCGTGCCGCCGGACCTGGCGCTGCTGGACCCCCTTTCCTGATCGAGGCCGACGTCCGACCGCGGACGCATTCCGATATTCGCGCTTTGACACCTCGGGTGGACTGCAACAATTTCACGTTCGACAACGTGAGCAATGGTCAAGTGACTCCCATCGGGTGAAACTCCGCGCATCGGGCCAGTTCGCGGTGAATTGGCCGGGCGAAATCGGAGACGGCCGGCAAACGCGTTCCCTACGCTGCGAACCGTGCGTACGGGGGATGTCATCGGCGGGCGCTACGAGTTGGAGGACGCCCGCGGCTCCGGGTCCGGCGGTGTCGTCTGGGCCGCGTTCGACCGGAAGCTCAAGCGGCGGGTGGCGCTCAAGCGGCCCCACGCGGCGGCCGACCACGCCGAGCGGGCGCGGTTCCGCCGCGAGGCCGAGACCGCCGCGCAGGTGAACCACCCGAACGCGGTCTCGGTCTTCGACACCGTCGACGCCGACGACTGCTGGCTCGTCATGGAGTACGTGCCGGCGGAGAGCCTGGACCGGGTGCTCGCGGCGGGCGGACCGCTGCCGCCGGAGCGGGTGGCGAGGATCGGGGTGCAGGTCGCGAGCGCGCTGGCCGCCGTGCACGCGAAGAACATCGTGCACCGCGACGTGAAGCCGGGCAACGTCCTGGTCACCGACGACGACCTGGCCAAGCTGACCGACTTCGGCGTCTCCCTCTGGCGCGAGGTGACCCGGACCGACGACGGCCGGGTCACCGGCACGCCCGCGTACACCTCGCCCGAGGTGGCGGGCGGGTACCCGGCGAGCCGGGCCTCGGACGTCTTCTCGCTCGGCGCCACGCTGTTCGCCGCGGTCGAGGGCACGCCGCCGTTCGGCGACGGCGAGGCGCACGAGGTGCTGGAACGCGTCCGGCGCGGCGAGGTCCGGCCGATGCGCCGGGCGGGTCCCCTCGCCCCGCTGCTGGCGGACATGCTGCGACCGCGGCCCGCCGCGAGGCCGACCGCCGACGAGGTCCGGGCCCGCCTCAAGGAGGTCGTCGGCGAGTGGGAGCCGCCGGTACCCCGCCCCGCCCGCGTCCCGGTCCGGCGCCGTCCCGCCTTCCGGGCCGCCGCGGGGATCGCGTTCGTCGTGGCGCTCAGCGCGGCGGTGCTCACCTGGCCGTACCGGGCGCCGGCGGCGCAGACGTCCGCCTCCGCCGGCGGCCTCGTCGGCGACGAGCGCACCGCCGACCCCTGCGCGTTGATCGACCAGGAGGAGCTGCGCCGGTTCGGCCCGACCCGGGTGTCCACCACGTACGGCAACTTCAACCGCTGCGACGCCCTGGTCGACGTCCGCGCCGTCAAACCGGTCGACGTGGAGATCCAGCTGATCACCCGGACGTCCCGCGCCGTGCAGGGAGGACCGCTGGACGTCGTGGTGGAGGCCGGCTCCAGCGAGGAGTGCGACCGCACCGTGGTGGTGGACGACGCGTACGCCGTCCGCGTGACGGCGAAGCTGGCGAACCCCCCGGTGGACCTCTGCGCGGTGGTCGAGTCCGCGACGGGCAGCGTGCTGGAGGTGCTGCGCGGCGGCCCCATCCCGCGGCGCGCCGTCCCGTTCCCCGCCGGCTCGCTCGCCAACGTCGACGCCTGCGCGCTGCTGGACGACGAAGCGCTCGTCGCGCTGGCCGGGTTCAACGGCGGCTCGGCCGTGAACGTGTTCGGCCACTGGGGGTGCAAGTGGTACAGCACGCTCGGCGGGCCCGCCGTCAACCTGCGCTACGACCAGGAGCCCGCGCAGCAGTTGATCGAGGGTGAACCGGTCGAGGTCGGCGGCCGCACCGGGTACGTGCACGTGGACCGGGAGTCGAGCACGGGCTGCGCCGTCAGCGTCCCCCACCGGCCGCGGGGTTCGGCGCAGGGCACCCACATCGACGTGGTGGAGCTGACCGTGGGGGGCGACCGGCCGGGGATCGAGTACTGCCCCCGGGCACAGCGCCTGGCGGCGGTGGCCGCCGCGAAGCTGCCGTCCTGACCACGTCCGGGAGCCGGCGGGTACGACCGCCGGCTCCCGGACGTGGCTGCCCTACCGGGCGTTCGGGCCGACGTCGCCGGCGCGGAGCGGTCCCCGGACGACCGCGGCGGTCGACCACTCGTCCGCGCCGACGTCGGCGACGCCGGTGCGCGGCTGGCCGTCCACGTCGTCGGTGACGAACGCGAAGCGGCCGGTGCCGGCGTCGATCGCCGGGCTGCGCGGGCCGATCCGGTGCACCGGTCCCGCGGGGCGCAGCAGCGGGTCGACCACGCGGACCGCGGTGATGCCGGCGGTCGCGGTCCCGGTCGGCCAGGCGATGTTGCCGGCGTAGGTGGTGTTCACCGCCTTGACCTCGTTGAACAGCTTGCCCCGGGCGCCGGTCACCACGTTGTCGGCGATGGTGGAGCCGACCGGCGGGAAGGTGTAGTTGGCGCCGACCTCGATGTTCGACGTGTTGTCCACGAAGGTGTTGTTGACGACGGTCGCCCGGTAGACGCGCCAGTGCCCGTTCAACGGGCCCGAGACGTCCACGTCGCCGCCGTCGACCTGGAGCGCGGCGTCGTGGCCGGAGCCGGTCAGGCCCTCGAAGTGGTTGTTGTAGACCCGGTGGTCCTCGCCGTAGAGCCGGATGCCGCCGGTCCCCTCCTTCCCCTCGCCGAGGAAGAAGTTGCCGTGCAGCGAGCCGCGGTTGCCGTGGCGGTGCGACAACGTACCCTGCGAGGCGCGGAAGGTGTTGTAGCGCACGGTGTTGTCGTTGCTCTTCACCGACACGATCTCCGGGTCGCCGTCGCAGTCCTCGAACAGGTTGGCCTCCACGACGGTGAACCCGCTGGACCGGGAGATCGTGCTCCGGCCGACCCGGATGGCCTCCATCTCGTTGACCGCGCGCGGCCCGATGTCGCGGAAGTGGTTGTGGTCGATGAGGTCGTGCCGGGACTGCTGCGTCTCCGACCCCTCCACGGTGATGAAGTTGCCGAGCTGGTGCTTGTCCTCGAACAGGTTGTGGTCGATCCGGTTGTGGTGGCTGTCCGCGCCCTGGACGAGCACCCAGTTCACCTGCGCGTCCTCGGTGAGCCGGAAGTGGTTGCGGGTCAGCCGCACGTGGTTCGAGCCGGTGATCAGCAGGGTGGAGCGGTTGGTCCAGGTCAGCCCCTCGACGGTCACGTGCGCGGAGTTCGCCACCTCCAGCTGCCCGTCGTCGACCACCGCCCGGCCGCGGTGGGCCGCCACGACGGTGATGGGCCTGGCCGCGGTGCCGGTCCGGCCGGTCATGCCGCCGATGGTGTACCGGCCGTCGGCGAGCACGATCCGGTCACCGGCCCGCGCGTCGGCGAGGGCGTCGCGCAACCGGGTGGAGTTCGCGACGTGGACGGTGCGGTCGGCGGGCCACCGGGCGCCCGGTGGCCCGCCGACCGCCCACGACGTGACCGGCTGGGACGTGGCGGCAACCGCGAGCAGCGCCACCAGGAGCGCACGGCGGGTTCGCGTCATCGGGGCCCTCGCTCTCGACCGGGGACAGGGCATCCCCCCAGCCTGTCCTACAACCGGGGGGACCGGTCCCGGGCGGGGCCGTCACCGCACCTTCGCGAAGAACTCCCGCAGGTCCGCGGCGAGCGCGGCGGGCTGGTCCATGGCGATGAAGTGGTGCCCGGCGGGGTTGTGCTCCGGCCAGTGGACGATGTCGTTGGTGCGCTCGGCCAACCGCCGGATCCCGGGTGGTCCGCTGTACACGCCGGTCGGCACCGACCGCTGCCCCACCGGCCACGCCGGGCCGCTGCTGTCGTAGTACGGCCACGCCGACGTGCCGGAGGTGCCGGTGAACCAGTGGATGCTCAGGTTGGTCAGGAACCGGTCGCGGTCGATCGACTCGGCCAGGGGACGGTCCGAGGAGTTGAAGTCGTGGAACTTCTGGAGCATCCACGCCAGCGCCCCGACCGGTGAGTCGTGCCACCCGTGGGCGAAGGTCTGCGGTGCGGATCTCAGCAGGGCGAGGTGGTCGACGCCGTGCATCCAGTCCGCGTTCATCAGCTCGGCGAACAACCGCTGCTCGTCCCCGGTCAGCTCGTCGTCCGCGGTGGGGAACCCCAGGCCGCTGATGACGTACACGCCCACCACCCGCCCCAGGCCCACCTTGGCGACCTCCGGAGCGACGTAGGCCCCGAAGTCGCCGCCCTGCGTGCCGTACTCCGCGTACCCCAGCCGGTCCATCAGCCGCGCCCAGAGCCGGGCCACGCGCGCGGCGTCCCAGCCCGTTTCGGTGGGGGCACCGGAGAACCCGAACCCCGGCACGGACGGCACGACGACGTGGAAGTCCGGGGTCAGGTGCCCGACGAGGTCGACGAATTCCACGAACGAGTTGGGCCAGCCGTGCGTGAGCAGCAGCGGCAGGGCGTCGGGGCGCGGCGAGCGGACGTGCAGGAAGTGGATCTCCGTGCCGTCGATCTCCGTCAGGTACTGGGGGAACCCGTTCAGCTCGGCCTCGCGCGCCCGCCAGTCGAAGCCGGTGCGCCAGTGCTCCGCGAACTCCCGCACCACCTCGACGGGCACGCCCCGGTCCCACCCGCCGGGCAGTGGGCGCGACCAGCGGGTGTTGGCCAGGCGGGTGTGCAGGTCGTCCAGCTCCGCCTGCGGGACGTCGATGCGGAAGGGGCGGATCTCGTGGCTCATGGGCTGAACCGTAGGAGCCATGTAGGTCAGAACAGGTCCTACATGGCCGCTACTGTTCGAATCCATGGGCGACACCCCGGTCCGGCTGCTCAAGCTGCTGTCCCTGCTTCAGGTGCCGCGCGCGTGGCCCGGCAGCGAACTGGCCCGGCGGCTGGGGGTCAGCGCGCGCACCGTCCGCCGGGACGTCGACCGCCTGCGCCACCTCGGCTACCCGGTCGAGGCGACCATGGGCGCCGAGGGCGGCTACCGGCTCGTCGCGGGCAGTGCCCTGCCGCCGCTGCTGCTCGACGACGACGAGGCCGTGGCCATCGCGGTCGGGTTGCGCATCGCGGCCGGTCACGCGGTGGAGGGCATCGACGAGGCGTCCGTGCGCGCCCTGACCAAGCTGGAGCAGGTGCTGCCGGGCAGGTTGCGGCGGCGGGTCGCGGTGCTCGGCGCCGCCACGTCCGCGTTCCCGCACGGGGACGGCGCGGCCGTCGACCCGCGGGTGCTGACCGCGCTGGCCGGTGCGATCGCCAACCGCGAGCGCGTGCGCTTCACCTACCGGGCGGCCGGGCGGCTGGTCGAACCGCACGGCCTGGTGGCCGCCGGGCGCCGCTGGTACCTGCCCGCGTTCGACGTGGACCGGGACGACTGGCGGGTGTTCCGGGTGGACCGCATCCGCGACCCGCTGGCGACCGGCGTCCGGTGCGCGTCGCGCGCGCTGCCCGCCGCCAACGCCGCCGAGTTCCTGCGGGACCGGTCGTACTCGCTCGCGCCCACCCACCGGGCCGCGGCAGCGGTCCACCTGCCCGCCGACGAGGTGACCCGGCGGCTCGGCACCGCCGTGGCGACCGCCGAGCCGCTGGACGAGCGGTCCTGCCGCGTGGTGCTCCACCCCGACACGGTGGAGTGGCTGGCGTTCCGGCTGACCGGGCTGGGCTGCGAGTTCGAGGTGCGCGAACCGGCCGAGCTGGTCGCCCACCTGCGGGACCTGGGCGACCGGGTCGGTCGCGCGGTGCGCCGGTGACGGTTCGGGGCAAGGGGTCTTGCGCAGGCCGTAAACCGCTTGAACGCGCTGGGGCGCAACGCCCAGAGGCGGCGGGTGCCCGGGGCGCTCGGCGCGGGTGTTCCGCCCGAACATCCAGCCGGTGAAGGCGGCCATCGACGGCCGGCCGGTCAAGCTCAAGGTCTGCACGGCGTGCCTGAAGGCCGGGAAGGTCCGGCGCCGCGCTTCGTAGTACCCCGCCGGCACGCGGGCCCTGCCGGGCACGACGATCACGAACGACCACCGGAGCACTAGGCTGGCGTCCCCCGGTGGACAGGAGGCTGCGGTGACCGAGACGACGGTGGCCGAGGTGATGGCCGAGCTGGCCGCGCTCGAAGACCCGAAGGCGCGCGCGGTCAACGAGAAGCACGGCGACGACCACGGCGTGAACCTCGGCAGGTTGCGCGCGTTGGCGAAGCGGCTGAAGACGCAGCAGGACCTGGCGCGCCGGCTGTGGGAGACCGGCGACACCGCGGCGCGGCTGCTGGCGCTCCTGGTCTGCCGCCCGAAGGCGTTCGGGCGCGACGAGCTGGACGCCATGCTGCGCCAAGCGCGGGCACCCAAGGTGCACGACTGGCTGGTGAACTACGTGGTGAAGAAGAGCCCGCACGCCGAGGAGCTGCGCCTGGCCTGGTCCGCCGACCCCGACCCGGTGGTGGCCGGTGCCGGCTGGGCGCTGACCACCGAGCGCGTCGCCAAGAAGCCCGAGGGGCTCGACCTCCCCGGGCTGCTCGACACCATCGAGGCGCACCTGCGCGACGCCCCGGACCGCCTCCAGTGGGCGATGAACCACTGCCTGGCCCAGATCGGGATCACCCACGCCGGGCACCGCGCCCGCGCCATCGACATCGGCGAGCGCCTGGAAGTCCTCAAGGACTACCCGACGCCGCCGAACTGCACGTCCCCGTTCGCGCCGACCTGGATCACCGAGGTGGTGCGCCGACAGCACTCCGGGTAGGCGCCCCGGTCTTGTCGGCCACCTCGTCGAACTCCACGCCGGGCGCCAGCTCCACCACCCGGAACGCACCGTCGGCCACGTCGAGCACGGCCAGGTCCGTGATCACCCGCGACACCACGCCGCGGCCGGTCAGCGGCAGCGTGCACGCCCGGAGCAGCTTGGGTTCGCCGCGCTTGGTGGTGTGGTCCATCAGCACGACCACGCGCCGGGCGCCGTGGACGAGGTCCATGGCACCGCCCATGCCCTTGACCATCGCGCCGGGCACCAGCCAGTTGGCCAGGTCGCCGGTCGCCGACACCTGCATGCCGCCCAGCACGGCCGTGTCGACGTGGCCGCCGCGGATCATGGCGAAGCTGGTGGCCGAGTCGAAGTAGGACGCGCCGGGCAGCACGGTCACGGTCTGCTTGCCCGCGTTGACCAGGTCGGGGTCCACCTCGTCCTCGTAGGGGAAGGGGCCGACGCCGAGGATGCCGTTCTCCGCGTGCAGCACGACCGACGACCCGGCGGGCAGGTGGTCGGGGATCAGGGTGGGCAGGCCGATGCCGAGGTTGACGTACTCGCCGTCGCGCAGCTCGCGGGCGGCGCGGGCCGCCATCTGGTCCCGGTTCCAGGGCACGTCAGTCCTCCTCGGCGGGGCGCTCGCCGCGCGTGGTCCGCTTCTCGACGTCCTTGCGCGCGGCCTGCTCGGGGCTGAGCGCGACCACGCGCTGCACGAACACGCCGGGCAGGTGCACGTCGTCGGGGTGCAGGTCGCCGGTGTCCACGACCCGCTCGGCCTCGACGACGGTCAGCCGGCCCGCCATGGCGACCACCGGGTTGAAGTTGCGGGCGGCGGCGTGGAAGCGGCAGTTGCCGGCCCGGTCGGCGACCGCGGCGCGCACCAGGGCCACGTCGGTGACGATGCCCTCCTCCAGCACCATCTCCCGGCCGCGGAAGGTGCGTACCTCCTTGGGCGGCGAGGCGA
Organism: Saccharothrix syringae; assembly: GCF_009498035.1. NCBI lineage: Bacteria > Bacillati > Actinomycetota > Actinomycetes > Pseudonocardiales > Pseudonocardiaceae > Saccharothrix > Saccharothrix syringae. Next base: position 5,050,032 of record NZ_CP034550.1, on the reverse strand, counting down.
CCGCCACCGTGCCGTCCGGGTGGTGGCGCCACGGCAGGCCGCCGTCGGCGACCAGGGTGCCGACGCCGGCGGGGGTGTAGAAGGCGCCGATGCCCGCGCCGCCGGCGCGCAGCCGCTCGGCCAGCGTGCCCTGCGGGGTCAGCTCGACGGTCAGCTCACCGGCCAGGTACTGCCGGGCGAACTCCTTGTTCTCCCCCACGTAGGAGGCGATGACGCGGCTGATGCGCCGCCGCTCCAGCAGCAGGCCGAGGCCGGCGCCGTCGACGCCGCAGTTGTTCGACACGATCGTGAGGTCGTCGGCGCCCTGCTCCAGCAGCGCCTCGATGAGGAACCACGGGATGCCCGCGAGCCCGAAGCCGCCGACCGCGACGCTCGCCCCGGCGGGCACGCCGGCGACCGCCTCGGCGGCGCCGGCGACCACCTTGTCCAGGCTCACGGCGCGACCCCCTCGAAGACCGCGGCGAGGCCCTGCCCGCCGCCGATGCACATGGCCTCCAGGCCGTAGCGGGCCTCGCGCCGGCGCATCTCGTGGGCGAGGGTGGCCAGGATGCGGGCACCGGTGGCGCCCAGCGGGTGGCCCAGGGAGATGCCGGAGCCGTTGGGGTTGAGCCGGTCGTCGCCCGCGTCGACCTTCCACTCGCGCAGGCAGGCGAGCACCTGGGCGGCGAACGCCTCGTTCAGCTCGATGACGTCGACGTCGTCGAGGGTCAGCCCGGCGCGGCCGAGCGCGGCCGCGGCCGCCGGGACCGGGCCGATGCCCATCACCTCGGGGCCCACGCCCGCCACCGCCCACGAGCGCAGCGCCAGCAGGGGCCGCAGCCCGCGCCGCTCGGCCTCGTCCCGGGTGGTGACCACGCACATCGCGGCGCCGTCGTTCTGGCCGCTCGCGTTGCCCGCGGTGACGGTGGACCCCGGGTCGAGCGCGATCCGCACCGGCTTGAGCCTGGCCAGGTTCTCGACCTCGGTGCCGGGACGGGGGTGCTCGTCGCGGTCGACCACCACGTCGGGCTTGCCGCGCGTGCCGGGCACGGTGACGGGCACCAGCTCGTCGGCGAACCGGCCCTGCTCGTGGGCGGCGACGGCGCGCCGGTGCGAGCGGACGGCCAGCTCGTCCTGCTCCTGCCGGGAGATGCCGTACTCGCGGCGCAGGTTCTCGGCGGTCTCCAGCATGCCGCCGGGCACCGGGTGGTCCCGGCCGCCGGCGGTGAGGCGGGCGCGGTCGAGGCGGTCCAGCAGCTGCACCCCGCCCTGCTTGACGCCGTCGCGCAGGCCCAGCGCGTAGTGCTCGACCTGCGACATCGACTCCACGCCCCCGGCGACGACCAGGCGGGCCGCACCGGTGGCCACCTGACCGGCGGCGTGCAGCACGGCCTGGAGCCCGGAGCCGCAGCGGCGGTCGAGCTGCATGCCCGGCACGCCCGTGCCCAGGCCCGCGTCGAGCGCGGCGACCCGGCCGATGGCCGGCGACTCGCCGTTGGGGTGGCACTGGCCCAGCACGACGTCGTCGACGTCGCCCTCACCCAGGCCGGTGCGGCGCACCAGCTCCTCCAGCACGACCCGGGCCAGGTCCGCGGCACCGAGCCGGGAGAGGGCACCGCCGAACCGGCCGACCGGCGTACGGATCGGCTCGCAGATGACGACTTCGCTCACCCGTCGACCGTAGATCGGTCCGGTGATATTCGGAAATACTCATTTCATCGACACTGATATGCAGGAAGTATGAAGGGGTGGAACTCCGTCACCTGCGCTACTTCCTCGCCGTGGCCGAGGAGCGGCACTTCACCCGGGCCGCCGAGCGGCTGCACATGGCCCAGCCGCCGCTGTCCCAGCAGATCCGGCAGCTGGAGGCGGAGCTGGGCGTGCTGCTGTTCGAGCGCACCCGGCGCCGGGTGGAGCTGACCGACGCGGGCGAGGCGTACCTCCGGCGGGTGCGCGCGGTCCTGGCGGAGGTGGACGACGCGGCCGAGGAGGCGCGGCGCGTGGCCGCGGGCGCGCAGGGCCGGCTGGTCGTGGGCTGCGTCGGGTCGGCCACCTACAGCCTGCTGCCCGCCTTCGCCCGCGCGCTGCGCGAGGAGCTGCCGGGCGTGGAGGTGTCGTTCCGCGGCGAGGTGCTGGTGCCCGAGCAGGTGGCCGCGCTGCTCGGGCACGAGCTGGACCTGGCGCTGCTGCGCCCGCCCGTGGACGAGCCGGCGCTGCGGGTGCGGGTGCTGCGCACCGACCGGCTGATCGCGGCCGTGCCCGACGGCCACCGACTGGCCGCGCGCCGCCGGCTGCGGGTGGCCGACCTGCGCGACGAGGACCTGGTCCTGCACGCGGCGGGCGGGTCGGTGATGCACGCGGCGGGCGGGTCGGTGATGCACGGGGTGGTGGCCGAGCTGTGCCGCGAGGCGGGCTTCGAGCCCCGCGTCCGGCACGAGGTCTCCGAGACCTCCACGCTGGTGACGTTCGTCGCGGCCGGGCTGGGCGTCGCCGTGGTGCCCGAACCGGTGGCCGACCTGGGCGTGGCGGGCGTGGCGTACCGGCCGCTGACCGGCCGCGGCGCCCGCATCGACCTCGCGGCCGCGGTCCGCGCCGACGACCGCTCCCCCGCGCTCTCGCGCGCCGTGGCGGTGCTGGGCGGCCTGGTCCGCCGCCCGGATCAGGCGACCCGCGCCTCCAGCCCGTCGAGGATCGAGCGCAGCCCGAGTTCGAACAGCGCGTCCAGGTCGAGGTCGTAGCCGGTCTCGGCGAAGGAGCCCATGATCCGCGCGTACGTCGGGTGGCTCGCCCCGGAGGAGGTCAGCCGGTCCAGGGCGCGGGCCTGGCCGGCCATCCACTCCTCGTCGGACATGCCGGTGACGCTCTCCGCGTGGGCCTGTCGCTCCAGGTGCACCGCGATGCCCAGGACGTGGCTGTAGAGCAGCACGTTGAGGTCGAACGTGGCGGTGGCGCCCAAGCCGAGCCGGTCGAGGCCGGCCAGCACCCACTCCGAGCAGGTCAGCAGGTTGGGCACCATCAGCGGCCGGGTCAGCGGGCCGAGCTGCGCCAGCCACGGGTGGGCGCGGTGCAGCGCCCACAGCGCCCGGACGCCCACCTCCACCCGCGTCCGCCAGTGGGCGGGCGGGTGCGGGGGCAACCGCGCCTCGCCGAACACCGCGTCCGCCATCATCAGCACGAGGTCGCCCTTGCCGGTGACGTAGCGGTAGGGCGACATGGCCGCCACCCCCAGGCGGGCCGCGATGCCGCGCATGGACAGCGCGGACAGGCCCTCGGCGTCGGCGATCTCGATGGCCGCGCGCACCACCCGTTCCCGCGTCAGCTCGGGCGCCTCCCCGGCCGCGGCCGGCCGCGGTCGGGCGGCGGCCACCGTGGTGCCCACCCGCGGCAGCGCCTCGACCAGGCCCTCCTGGCGCAGCGTGGTCAGGGCCTTGGTGGCGGTGGCCAGCGCCACGTCCCACTCCCTGGCGACCTGCCGGGCCGAGGGCACCCGGTCACCGGGGGCCAGCTCGCCCTCGGCGATGCGGCGCCTGATCTCGGTGACGATGCGCTGGTAGGGCGGGATCATGTCGAGCCTCCTCCTGTACTAGTGCAGAACCTAGCAGGCACTTGGCCTCTGAACAGGGCTTATTGAGCTAGTACAGGCTTGGTCGACGCTGCGCGTACTGCGTACGTTCAGTCGCGTACACCGCAGTGGAAGGGACCCCCTGATGAAGAGCGTGCTCATCTCCGGCGCCGGCGTCGCCGGCCTCACCGCCGCCCACTGGCTGCACCGCCACGGCTTCGCCACCACCGTCGTCGAGAACGCGCCCGGGTTGCGCAGCGGCGGCCAGGCCCTGGACGTGCGGGGCGTCGCCCTGGAGGTGCTGGACCGGATGGACCTGCTGGCGCAGGCGCGGCGGGCGCGGACCCGGATGCGCGGCATGACGATGCTCGACGCCGAGGGCAACGAGCAGTGGCGCTCCACCGAGATGACGCTGAGCAGCGGCCGCCTCGACAGCGACGACATCGAGCTGCTGCGCGACGACCTCACGTCCCTGCTGCACGGCCGCGCCGGGGTCGAGTACCTGTTCGGCGACTCGATCACCGCGCTGGAGCAGGACGACCGCGGCGTGCACGTCACCTTCCGGCACGGCGCGCCGCGCGCGTTCGACCTGGTGATCGGCGCGGACGGGCTGCACTCGGCGGTGCGGCGGCTGGCGTTCGGCCCGGAGTCGCGGTTCCTGCGCCACCTCGGGTCCTACGTGGCCGTGTTCAGCACCGAGAACTTCCTGGACCTGGACGACTGGCAGGTGTGGGTGCAGGGCGACAGCGCGACCTGCTGCCTGTACCCGGCGCGCGGGAACAGCGAGCTGCGGGCCACGCTGGGCTTCGCCTCGGAGCCCTTCGAGTACGACCGCCACGACGTGGCGGGGCAGAAGGCGCTGCTCGCCGAGCGGGCGGCCGGCCTGGGCTGGGAGACCCCGCGGCTGCTCAAGGCCATGGACGGGGCACCGGACTTCTACTTCGACGCCATGGCCCAGGTGCGCCTGGACACCTGGTCGCGCGGGCGGGTCGTGCTGGTCGGGGACGCCGCCCACTGCCCGTCCCCGCTGTCCGGCCAGGGCACCAGCCTGAGCCTGGTGGGCGCCTACGTGCTGGCCGACGAGCTGGCCCGGGACTTCGCCGGCGCGGCGGCCCGCTACGAGCGGCGGGTGCGGCCGTTCGCGGAGCTGAACCAGGCGCTGGCCACGGAGAACCCCGGGCGGGGCGCGTCGCCGGAGTCGGTGGAGCGGGCCAAGAGCGCGATCGACCTGGACGGGTGAACCTCCGTGGTGGCGCGCCGTCGGCCACCACGGGGACGCCACCACGGCGCCCAGGGCGCCGCGAGGTTCCGGCTGCTGTCGGCGGTGGGGGTCTGCGGGCGGTTGGACCCGGTGTCGCCGCCGGAGGCGATGAACACCTGGGACTCGTGATGGCGCGGGTAGGAGCCGGGGAAGTTCAGCGACTCGAACGAGTGGCAGCGCGGGTCGGCCAGGCCCGCCACGGTCCGGAACGACGCGTCCTGGCACGCGCCGTCACCGCTCGCGGTGGTGATCACGTCGGTGCGGGCCGCGGAGTTGGCGTGCCGCAGGTATTGGCGTGCCGCAGGTAGCGGTCGGCGTGGCCGGGGGTCACCCGGAACGAGCGGACGTGCCCGAGGGGCAGGGGCACCCGGGAGTCGAGGTTGCGCGAGGCGGCGATCAGGTCGGCGTGCGCGGCGCGCACCCGGTTGGTGTCGAGCACGTCGCGGACCACGCCGGTGTAGCGGTCGTTGAGCTGGGCGGTGCTGTTCACCTGTTCGTAGGCGAAGAACTGGCCGTTGGGGCTGTACCCGTGGCCGGGGTCGCGCGGCCCGGCGCCACCGGACTCGCCCAGCGCGGAGACCCGGGTGGCCGACGGGCGCGTCCGGTCCGGTGTGGACGCGCCAGTCGTGATGCGCCGGGTGTCGGCGAGGTTCCACTCGCCCCAGCCCTCGTTGAACGGCACGTAGGCGACCACGGCCGGGGAGAACCGGTGCTCGTCGACGATCTCGCGGGCCTCGGCCTCGAACTGGGCGACCTGCGCCGGGGTGCGGTTGGCGTCGAACGCCTGCGTGGGCGGGACGTCCTGCCACACCAGCAGGCCGAGCCGGTCGGCGTGGTGGCACCAGCGGGCGGGTTCGACCTGGTCCAGGGTGCCGACCTCGCGCGTGCCGAAGTAGCCGACGACCTGGTCCACGGTGGTACCGGGAGCGTTGTGCAGCGACACGCGCAGGTCGTGGAGGTACGGGTCGTCGGGCGACCAGCGCCGGGCGTTGGGCACCGGCGCGGAGAACTCGGTGAAGCCGCCGGTCGCGCTGCCCACGGCGGTGGAGCCGGCCGGCGCCTCGGCCGGCGGGGTGTGCCCGCCGACGTTCCGCGGGTGAGGACCCTGACCCGCGTGCAGAAGATGCCGCCGGGGTTGTCGGTCTGCTCGCCGACCGGCTGCTTCTGACCGGCGCGGCGGCCAATGCCAGCACGGCTGCCGCTGAGGCGACGGAGGCGGCGCGTGGAACTCCTCGTGGGTGCAGGGGGTGCAGGGGGTGCAGGGGGTGCAGGGGGTGCAGGGGGTGCAGGGGGTGCAGGGGGTGCAGGGGGTGCAGGGGTGAGCGGCGGTCGGCCGAAGACGCGCAGTTCGTAGATCTGGGTTGAACACGCGCACGCCGTTCGCGCCGGAGGCGAGGGTCGCGCCGGTGGCGCTGATCCGCGGGGTGGTCATGTCGCCGACGTACACCCTGATCGACGAACCGACCGCGGTGACGCGCAGGTGGTGGGCGGTGCCCGCGCAGTAGCCGGAGTAGGCGCCCACGCCCACCGCCGCCCCGGTCGCCCGGAACACCAGGCCCGCGTCGCCGCCGCCCGAGGTGACGGTGACGTCGGCGTCCTGGGCGAAGTCGTCGAAGTCGGTGTCCGGCAACGCCTTGCCGCCGGCGGAGCTGCCGGCCCGCAGGCGTCCGTCCGGGACGGTCCACGAACCGCCGTGGGTCTTCCACCCGTACGTGGTGCCGTCGGCGTTGAAGTTCATGCGATCGTAGGCGAGCCGGCGGTGGTTGCCGTCGGTCTCGCCCAGCGGCCTGCGGTGGTAGACGACGTACTAGGTGTCGGTGCCCGGCACGTTGAGCACCGAGTTGCACCCCGAGCCGCGCGCGACCACCGGGCCCTGCGTGAGTACCCCGTCCAGCTTGGCGAACGGCCCGGTGGGCGAGTCGGCGATGGCGTAGGACACCGAGTGCCGGGGCCCGTCCAGCCGCCCTTGAACCACATCAGGCAGTACCGGCCGCCGCGCTTGAACATCTGCGCGCCCTCCACGTACCCCGAAGGTGTGATCTCCCGGTAGGTGGTGCCCGTCGTCGTCGATGAAGACGACACGTTCGGGTGCTTGGTCCAGTGCACGAGGTCGGTCGAGGAGAACGCGCGACGTCCGGGTCGGCGTACCAGCCGTCCACGAACGGGTTACCCGCCACGGCGGTCGGCAGGTCGGGCCCGGCGGCTGCGGCCGGAGGTGCGCAGCTCGACAAGTCGACTCCAACAGCAACCCACTTGACCCGTAGAGCTTGCCAGGGATCTTGTGCTGGTCAAGAGGAGATCCACCAATGGACCAGACCAACCCTCGACCTTTCACCGGCAGTAAGGACCGACCTTGACCAGCGGAGCCTGAACAAGAAAGGCCACCGGCTGCATGTTTGATCCCGTCCGATCGAGCCGGTGATCTTGTCCGATCGCCGGTCGACCGCACACAGAGGTGCGGCCCGCCCGTGCGACGACCGGGAAAAACCGCGTGGAACTTCCCGTACGCGCGCTTGACAAAACACAGGACATTTCCCAACGGCTCCCGAGAAGTCCACCCGCCGGCGGGACAGCGACCGATCCCGCGGCGGCGTTCCACCATCCAGAGCAATTCCCGAAGCCGCCGCCCGCGCGCGGGAAGGGATCAGCAAAACCCTTGGTGCACAATCAGTCCCGCATTAGCCTGGCACGCGGCACCACCCCGCGCACCACCCGGTCGACCGCGGAACGCCCACCGCGAATCCCGCCGCAGCGACGCCTTCCCGCACCAATTAGAAGAATGGGACAGCCATGCCAGATTCACGGAGAGCACGCCTGGCCGCGGTCGTCGGACTGCTCGCCGCGGCCCTGGTCGCCGCGACCGCGCCCGCGACCGCGGCGCCGGACCAGGCCGCGTCCGACGGCAAGCCGGGGGCGGTCACCCAGACCACCAAACCGCCCACCGCGCCCGCTCCCACCACGCGACCCGCTCCCCAGCCCGGCGTGGGCGGTGACCGCGGTGTCCGGACCGTCCGCGACCTCGGCGACGGCACCAGCGAGACCACGCTGTACGCCCCCGCCCCGGGCATCACCGACCAGCAGCTGTTCGACCGGCTGAAGGAGCAGGGCGTGACGGGGTTGGTCGACCCGCGGGCCGAGGGCGTGACGGCGCTGGACGACGGCGCGTGCGCGTGGTGGACCGCGACGACGCTGACGTGCCCCAGGGTCGAATGGGCCCGCAACGGGCACGCGCACCCGCAGATCTACTTCGTCGACCACACCAGCGCCGCCTGGCCGGTCGACGCGGCGGTGTCCACCTGGAACCAGGCCCAGGGCGTCGACTCCTGGTACCGCTGGGCGACCTGCCCGAACGTCGGCGGCGCCCACTGCGTCAACGTGACCAACGGCGACTTCGGCGCGACCGGTTGGTCCACGCAGACCACCTGGCAGGACAACGGGACCTTCTTCATCGACGGTTCGGTCCGCAGCGAGTTCAACGACTACTACCCGCGCAGCGCCAACGCCCACCGCAAGACCGCGTGCCACGAACTCGGCCACGCCCTGGGCCTGAGCCACAACACCAACGAGTCGAGCTGCCTGTTCCACGCGAACAACGACATCGCGCCGCTCCCCGACGGCAACGACTTCGCCCTGCTGGCCGACCTGTACGCCTGACCGCGAGCCGTGCAACCAGGATGGGCCCCCGTTCCGTCCCCACCGTGATCACGTGCCGTCGCCCGGAAGGACCCCCATGCGCTCGACGACCATCCACCAGCGCGGCCCGGCCGCCGTCCTCGGGGCGTTGTCGGCGTTCCTCCTGGCGGCGTGCGGGACCGGCGGCGACCCCGGCGCAGCACCGCCCACCTCGACGACCGCCAGTTCGGTCCCCGCGGCGCCCCCGTCGTCCGCGCCCCTGTCCCCCGCCCCCGGGGAACCGGTCATCGGAACGCGGTACGCCTACGACCTGTACGTGCACTGCGGCATCGAGTTCGCCGCGTTCGCGGGGCGCACCTGGAAGGCCGAGCAGCCCCTGCCCGAGCCGCGGCCGACCCCGGACGAGCGGGGGATTACGACCTACACCGGCTACCTCCCCGGCACCGCGGTGCTCGTCGACCGGGACACGCTGGAGTTCGCCAACGACCGGGTCGGCACGGTCCGCTTCCACCCGGTCGACCAGGAGCCCTCGCCCTGCGAATGACCGGGGCGCGGCAGGTCGGCCGCGCCGCAGGGCCTCGACCACGCCGGTGACCGCGGTCGGCAGGCACGCGAACAGGCCCGGGATCGTCAGGGCGATGCCGGACACCAGCGGGAGCGGTTCGGCGATCGTCGGGGGACGGCCGGTGAACAGCGACGTCAGGCAGAGCGGGTACGGGGCGCCGGAGGCGTGGCTGCACCGGGTGGTCCGGCGGCGGCAGGAGGTCGACGCCGACCGGGCCGCCGCCTGGGCGTACTTCCGGGCGGTTCGTCGAGCCGGCGGAGCGGCAGGGCCTGGTCGCGAACGAGGTGTCCAGCCCGTTCCGGGCCGGGCTCGACGACCCCGGCTACCGGGAGGCGGTCGCGCGACGCCCGGCCAGACCACCGGAGGACGGCGGTCGGCGCGACTCACACCCCCGCTGCGGCGACGGCTCGACCTGCCGGCGGGGTTGGCCGGCCCGAGAGGCCGAAGGGCCTGCTCGACATCCCCCACGGCAGCCGGTGAGGCCACCCGAAGCCCTACCGGGCGGGCTCACCCCATGACGGCCAGCAGGTCGCGGCAGGCCCGCTCGCACGCCCGGCACGCCTCGGCGCAGATCCGGCAGTGCTCGTGCATGCTCGCGTGCCCCCCGCACTCGTCGCCGCAGGACCTGCACACCGTCGCGCACGCCTCCAGCAGGCCCCGGCTGACGTTGGCGTCGTAACCGGTGTGCCGCGACAGCACCCGCGCCGTCGTGCCGCAGACGTCGGCGCAGTCCAGGTTCGTGCGCACGCACTTGGTCAGCTCCGCCACCGAGTCCTCGCCCAGGCAGGCGTCCGCGCACGCCGTGCACGCCTCGGAGCACGCGATCAGGGCGTCGATCACGGCCGCGAGCTTCACCCGGTCCAGGTTGATCTCGGCCGGGTAGGTCTCCAGCATCGTCGTGGTGGTCAACCCGATCACCTCTCAGCGCGTTCGTCGTCCCGCGTGAGTACCCGGCTCCGAGTGGGTAATTCCGTTTTCGGGGTCCGTTACAACAGAAAGGACCACAATGGATAAAACGGACATCGAGGCGCTGCACAAACGCGCCGAACTGCTCGGTGTGCTCCACCACGAACGAATGAACCCCGACGAACTGCGCACCGCCGTCGACGCACGCGAGCACGGCGCCGACCCGCGCCAGGCCCAGGAGCACGTCCAGCGGGAACGCCAACCCTGAGCCTCACCGCCACGGCGTGGTGGCCTGGAGCACCGCCTCGCTCAACGCCGCCGTGCGCAGCCGCGTCACCTGCTGGTACTCGGGATCGGCCACCATGCGGCCGAACGCCGCCCGGTCGGGGTAGCGGACGACCACCACCGCGTCCCAGCTCTGCCCGTCCTCCGCGACCAGCACCGTGGACCCGACGCCGGCGTAGACGACCTCGGCGCCGTAGCGGGGCAGGAACGTCTCGCGCAGGTGACGCGCGTACTCCCGGTACGACTCGTCCCCGCCCTCGGCGAACCGGAGCAGGTTGAGCATCACCACCGGCCCGCCCGGGTCCTCGGCGAGCAGTCGCTTCACATCCGCACCACGTGGATCAACGGCCATGCGCCCAGCATGGCCACGCGCCCCGCGACCCGCATCGGCGGGTTCACCGGTCCGCCTCAGCCCTCGTCGAGCGGGATCTCCGCCCACGTGGTCGTGGTGCCGCCCCGGGCCAGCGCGCCCCACTGCTCGCTCAGCGCCTCGAGCGCGGCGGCCCGGACGAGGTCCACGCCCGCCGACGCCGAGGCCGTGTTCGAGGTCGTCACCGACGTGGAGCACCTGTCCGCCTGGCTGCCGCCGGGTGTCGAGGTCGAGCCGACCGGCCCGGCCGGCCTGCCCGGCAGGCGGGCGGTGGCACGACCTCACGGCGGCCTCGTCGCAACCCTCAAGCCGGGCAGCGGGCGCAGCGGTGGGGACCGATCGCGCGGTCCCGGCCGCGCCACCCCGCGCCGATCGCCACCGCCCACAGGGTGATCCAAGGCAGACAGGTGTCCCCCTCGTAGGCGGACCCGCAGCTGTCGCAGATCAGCAGCAGCGCCGCGGGATCGTGCTGGTGGGGTATCGCGGTCATGTCACCGGTCGGCGGCGTACCGCCACCGGACGACCGCCCTGGCGGTCGCGCCCACCCCCGCGAGCACGACGACGGCGCCGGTGACGGCGTCGCCGACCGCGACGTCACCCGCCTCCGGGAGGGGTTCCGCGAGGGCGGCGACGGCGAGCCACACCCCGATCCCGACCAGGACCGGCCCCAGCCACGGCGTCTCCCACGGCGTCTCCCGCGGCGCCATGGCGTGCACCAGGGAGCACACCGCGACCGCGAACGAGACCGCGGCGTCCCACCAGGGCCGACGCCGCGCGACCGCGCTCGGCCGCGTCCCCACGGACGTCACAGCGCCCCTCCCCCGCACGATGGCGGCCGCACGCCGTTGCGCGGCCTGCCCCGATCGTGGCACCGACCGGCGGGGGTGAACCTGACGCTTGCCTTGCGATCCGCCCGTGATCAGCCGCACGGAATCGCAAGACGGTCATGTGAACGCTAACCACAACTGCACAATCACCCGAAGGAACCAGCTACATGACGCCTTACCGTCTCTTGTGAGCGTGAACATAACGGTGCGACACTTTTTCGCACTTCGCTCGACGGCGCGAGCCGGGAACCGGCGGAAGCACCCCTCAACGACGAGCAGGAGACACCGTGGGCGGACTCCGGACCTCATCCGCGCGACGGGCGGGCGCGCTGCTCGCCGCCGCCGCCCTGCTGGCCGCGACCTGCACCTCAGGATCGGAGGAGCCCGCCTTGGCGTGGGACAACGGGGTCGCCACGACCCCGCCGATGGGCTGGAACAGCTACGACTCGTTCAACTGGAACGTCACCGAGGCGCAGGTCAAGGCCAACGCCGACTACATGAGGGACAACCTCAAGCAGCACGGCTGGCAGTACGTCGTCATCGACTGGGCCTGGTACTACCCCGGCCGCGGCACCGGCAGCCCCAACCAGGGCGCCGACTTCCAGCCCAGGCTGCGCACCGACGCCAACGGCCTGCTGCTGCCCGACACCACCCGCTTCCCCTCCGCCGCGGGCACCAACGGCTTCAAGCCGCTGGCCGACTACATCCACGCCGCGGGCCTGAAGTTCGGCGTGCACCTGATGCGCGGCATCCCCCGCCAGGTGGTCGCGGACAACCTCCCCGTGCCCGGCACCGACTGCCGCGCCAACGAGATCAACAACAGCACCACCGCCGCGTGGCTGAACCTCAACTGGGGCCTGAACATGGCCAACCCGTGCGCCCAGTCCTACCTGGACGCCCAGTTCAGGCTGCTCGCCTCGTGGGGCGTGGACTACGTCAAGGTCGACGACATCGCCGCCCCGACCTACCGGCAGGCCGAGGTCGAGGGCTACCGGCTGGCGATCCAGCGCAGCGGCCGGCCGATGGTGCTCAGCCTCTCGCCCGGCCCGACCTCGACCGGCAACGGCGCGCACGTCGCCGCCAACGCCAACATGTGGCGGGTCGTCAACGACCTGTGGGACAACTGGTCGAGCCTGGACGCCCTGTTCGAGCGGCTGCACGCGTGGACGCCGCACCGCCGGGCCGGCGCGTGGCCCGACCCGGACATGATCCCGATCGGCCGGTTGTCGCAGCAGGGCCCGGTGGGCTCGCCGCGCTACTCCAACCTGACGCCCGACGAGCAGCGCACCCTGATGACCCTGTGGTCGATCACCCGCTCACCGCTGATGTGGGGCGGCGACCTGACCCAGAACCGCGCCTCCGAGCTGGCGCTGATGACCAACGCCGCCGTGCTGGCCGTCGACCAGGACAGCACCGGCAACCGGCAGCTCTTCGCGGGCACGCACACGGCCTGGACCGCGAACGCCCCCGACGGCCAGGACCGGTACGTCGCGCTGTTCAACCGGGGCTCCGCGACCTCGACGGTGTCGCTCCGGCTCGCCGAGCTCGGCATCGGCTCGGCCTCGGTGGTCGACCTGTGGTCGGGCGCGAACCTGGGCGCGGTGAGCGGCACGCTGTCCCGCTCGCTGCCCGCGCACGGCGCCGGCCTCTACCGGCTCACCCCGCGCACCACCGTGCCCGTGCCCACCGCGGAGACCCTGACCGCGCGGCACAGCGGCAAGGTCGCCGACGTCTACAACGCCTCGACCACCGACGGCGGCAACGTGGTCCAGTGGGCGCCCAACGGCCAGGACAACCAGCGGTGGCGGGTGCGCGACGCCGGCGGCGGGTACAGCGAGGTGGTCAACGTCGGCAGCGGGCTGTGCCTGGACGTCTACGGCGGCGCGCCGGCCACCGGCGACGGTGCCCGGGTGGTCCAGTGGACCTGCAACGGCGGCGCGAACCAGCACTGGCGGTTCGAGGACGCGGGCAGCGGCTACGCGCGGCTGGTCGCCCGGCACAGCGGCAAGTGCCTGGACGTGCTCAACGCCGCCACCGCCGACGGCGCCCAGCTCGTCCAGTGGACGTGCGGCGGCAACGCCAACCAGCAGTGGCGGCGGGCGACCGCGGGGTGACCGGACGACGCCCGGTCACCCCGGCGGCGGGTCAGACGCCCGAGGTGGAGCGGATCCACGCCCGGACCGCGGGCACGCTGCTGTACTGCTGCGTCGAGGTCCCGTCGGCGGTCGAGGCGACGCCGACCTGGAGCCCGTTGTAAACCTGCGGCCCGCCCGAGTCGCCGGACCAGGCGTTGCCGGTGATCCGGGTGGTGCACAGCGCCTGCCCGCCGTAGTAGTCGCGGCAGATCGAGGTCAGCCGCACGTCGGCGGTCTTGAGCTGCGGCGACACGGGCCCGGTGCGGCTGGTGTAGCCCCAGCCGTAGAGCTGGTTGGTGGAGCCGGTGGGCGGGTTGGCGTCGGCCAGCCGCGAGTACTGGCTCGTCTGGATCGGCGTGGCGAGCTGGAGCAGGGACATGTCGGCCTGCGGGTGGCTGACGTACCGGGTCACCGAGCTGGGCGTGCCCTGGGCGCGGTAGACGTTGCCGACCCGCACCGACAGGCCCGCGCCGACGCAGTGCTTGGCGGTGAGCACCCACTGGGGCGCCAGGATCGTGCCGGAGCAGGTGAACGAGCCGCTGCGGTAGACCGCGGCGGCCCACGGGGCCGACGACACCGGCGCACCGCCGATGATCAGGGGCTGCGCGCCGCCGTCCTCGGCGGCGTTCGCCGGGGCGGTGGTGACCGCGCACAGCAGTGCGCAGGCGATGGCGATGGAACGCATGCGGGGATCTCCTCGTCCGCTGGCAGGGTGGGACAGGCGGGGTTCAGGATGACCGCGCCGCTCCCCCGCCCGAAACGGGGAACTCCCGCTCCCCGCGCAGCCGGGCCGCGAGCTGGGTGCGGTTGCGCACCCCGAGCTTGCGGTAGACCCGGGTCAGCGCGCCCTCCACGGTCTTGACGCTGATGCCCAGCCGCCCCGCCACCTCCGGGTTGCCCGCGCCCTCGGCCACCTGCCGCGCGATCCGCGCCTCGAACCCGGTCAGCCGGGCACCACCGGGCGCGTCGCCGAGCAGCGCGGCCGCCCGACCGGCCCACCCCGGCGCGCCGCTGTCGGCGAACACCTGCCGGGCCTGCTCGAACAGCCCGCGGGCGGCACCCCGGCGCCTGCGCCGGCGCTCCGCGACGCCGAGCGCCAGCAGCCCGCGCCCGAGCTGGAGCGGCTGCCCCAGCTCCCGGTGCGCCTCGACCGCGGCCCGCAGGGACCGCTCGGCCCGGGCGTGGTCCCCGAGCGCCAGGTGCAGCAACCCGTCCACCCGGTCCAGCGACGCGAGCACGCCACGCCTGCCCAACCGCACCGCACCCGCCCTGGCGCCCCCGATCACCCCGGCGGCCTCCGCCAGCCGCCCGGTCGCGACCAGCGGTTCGGCCAGGTCCGGCAGCACCGCGAACACCGCCGGGTCCGCGACCCCCATGTCCCGTTCGAGCGCCGCGGCCCGCCGCAGCGGCCCGAGCGCGGCCCGCGGATCGCCCGCGCCCAGCGCCGCCAAGCCCCGGGCGTGCAGGTTGCGCGCCAGGAACGAGTGGTCGCCGTCGGCCTCGGCGCGCTCGGCACCCCGGCGCGCGAACCCGTCCGCCACCACCGGGTCACCGCCGTACGCCTCGGCGAGCGCCGCCCCGTAGCAGGCCGAGGCGAGGTCGGAGCCCGCCGCCTCGGCCAGGCGCAGGCACTCCGCGGCCCGCAGCCGCGCACCCGCGCACCGGCCCATCGCCACCCACACCTCCACCGCGGCCCACGTCATGCCGACCACCTCGGACAGCACGCCCCGGTCGCCGGCGGAGTCGAGCAGCGCCGCCAGGTGCTCGGCGGCGGCGGGCAGCCGGTCGGCGAACAGGTCCAGGCGGGCCGCCGCCCACCGCGTGCCCACGTGGCCGACCACCATCCGCTCCGGCGCGATCCGCCGGGCCAGGTCCAGGGTCGCGCCGGCGGTCGGGTCGCCGAGGGCCGCCTGGCACAGCGCCAGCGAGCACAGCGACATGACCTCGGTGCCCAGGTCCTCGGCCGTCCTGGCCAGCAGCACCGCGTCGGCCAGCTGCCGGGCGGCCGCGCGCAGGTCGCCGCCCACCGCCGCGTGCACCGCGACCCGGTACGTCGCGGGCGCCTCCAGCGCCACGTCACCCCTGGCCTGGGTCAGCGCCTCGCCGACGATGCCGTCGACCGCGGTCCTGGCGTAGCCGGCGGCGTCGACGGTCAGCAGCCAGGCCCGCACCCGCGGGGCCCGCGGCACGCCGGGCGAGCGCAGCACCGCCCGCGCCAGCGCGGTGGCCGCCCCCGGCCGTCCCGCGTCCATGCGTCCCGGGCGGCGCGCAACCGCCGCCCGGCCGCCCGCGCCCCCGGCGGGGTGCGCTCGGCGGCGAGCCCGCCCAGCTCGGCCGCCCGGTCGGGCTCACCCCGGCGGCGGGCGGTGTCCGCGGCCCGCACCAGCAGCGCGGCGGTGGGTTCGTCGAACCCGGCGACCGCGCCCGCCCGGTGCCGGGCCCGCGCCACCGGGTCCGCGACCAGCGCCGCCAGCCGGGCGTGCGCGGCGCGGACCTCGTCCGGCGGCAGCACCAGCGGTGCCGCGGCGGCGACGAGCGGCTGCCGGAAGCGCACCTCGCCACCGGGCCCGATCCGGACCAGCGGGCAGTCGCGCAGCCCCGCGTCGTCCTGCCCGCAGTGGGCGAGCAGGCGCAAGGTGGGTTCGTCGAGCAGGCTCGCCACGAGCAGGGCGGCGCGGGTCCCGGCGGGCTGCGCGGCCAGCAGGTCGGCGACGAGGTGGCGGAGCCGGTCCGGGACGCCGCCGGGTGATTTGGCCAGCTCGATGGCGAACAGCGGGTTCCCACCGGCCGGCCGGACGTCGACCGCGCCGTGGCGGGCCATCAGCTCGGCGGTGGCCGCGGCCGAGAGCGGCGGCACCTCCACCACCGTGCCGAGGGTGCCCGGCTCCCGGGACGCGACGAGCAGGCGGAGCCGCGCCCTGGCCGCCGCGAACGCCAGCACCCGCGCCGACGCCTCGTCCACCCACTGCCCGTTGTCGACCACGACCACCGGGTCCACCGCGCGGAACGCGGTCAGCACGGCCCGCCGCAGCGCCAGCGGGTCCGGCTCGCCGGCGCGGCGGCGCAGCACCCGGTCCACCGCCTCGCGCTGCGGCGCGGGCAGCTCGACCCGCACGTCGGCGAGCAGGTCGGCCAGCACCAGGTGCGGCACCCGCCGGTCGGCCTCCGCCGGGCTGCTCCGCAGCACCACCGGGCCGGTCGGCACGACCGCGTCCAGCACGGCGGTCTTGCCGATGCCGACCGGCCCGTGCAGCAGCACGGCACCCCGCGCGAGCGCGGCCCGCACGGTGGCCAGCAGGTCGTCACGGCCGAGGAGGTCCATACCAACCCCGACCGTACCGCGCGGTTCGAGGCGGGTCGCGTGCCACCACCGGAGGGCGGCCACCGCACCTGGACGAGTGGAATTCCGCCCCGGATCACACCTTCAGGGGACGGGAGCCCTCACCGCGGACGATCAACCGTGCCACGGTGTGCCGTCCGGTGCGCGGTGGATCGAGAGGGTGCGGGTGGATGCCTGAAGTCGGCGGTGCGGTGTTGCGCGGGTTCCGCTCGCGCCGGTTCGAGCGCGGGGACCTGCGGCAGCACCACCTCGACGAGGGCGACGACCCGCCGGTGCCGCCGGTGCCGCCGGTGCACGGCGACCCGGGCCGGGGCCACCTGCGGCGCGACCTGACCGGCGCGCACCGCTGCCCGGCGCCGGACCACATCGGCACGGGCCCGTCGTCCGAGCCCGCCGAGGACGCCCGCCGGTACACGCTGTCCTCGCGCGACGAACCGGTGGGTGGGATCCGTGCTTGCCTCTCCCCCGTCGCGTGAACCCCTGGACACCGACCTGGTGACCCGCTTCGCCGACCAGGTCGCGCGGCGCCCCGACGCCGTCGCCGTCCACCACCCGACCCGGCGCGGGCGGCACGCCGGGGTCACGTTCCACGAGCTGGGCCGACTCGCCGACGACTGCGTGCACGCCCTGGCGTCGGCGGGGGTGCGGCCGGGGACGCGGGTGTGCGTGCTGGTGCCGCCGGGTCCGGAGTCGATCGCCCTGGCCCTCGCCCTGGCCCGGCTGCAGGCGGTGGTCGTCGACGTGCCCGGGGCCGCGCCGGAGGTGGTCATCGGCACCCCGCGCGCCCACGCGGCCCGGGTGCTGCGGCGCCGGGGTCGGCCGGGCGTGCGGATCACGGTGGGCCGGCGGTGGTTCTGGGGAGGGCACACCCTGGACCGGCTGGTCGCCACGGCCGGGCGGGTGAGGCTGCCCGAACCGTCCCCGGACGCCGTGGCGGCCGTGGCGTTCACCTCCGGGTCCCGGCCCGTGGAGCTGCGGGCCCGGCACCTGGCCGCGCGGGCACGCCTGGTCGACGACCTGCTGGACCTGGGTCCGGGCGAGGCATGGCTGTCGACCTCCCCGGCGCTCGCCCTGGTCGGCCCGCTGTCCGGGCTGCGCCTGGTGGTGCCGGACGAGGCCCCCGGGCTGCCGGCCGCGACCATCCGGCGGTTCGGGGTGGCCGGCGTGTTCGCCTCCCCGGCCGAACTGGACGCCCTGTCCCGGCGCGGCGTGGTGCTGGACTCCCTGCGCGTGGTGCTGGCCGGGGGCGCGCCGCTGGACCCGCGCGTCGCGGAGCGCCTGCGCCGGTGCCTGCCCCGGGACGCCCGGCTGTACTCGGTCTACGGCACGACCGAGAGCTCGTTGATCAGCGCGATCGAGAGCCGTGACCTGCTCGGGGCGGTGCGCCGGGCCGCCGAGCGCGGCCAGGGCACCTGCCTGGGTCGGCCGTTCGACGGCAACACCGTGCGCGTCATCCGCGTGGCCGACGGACCGGTCGAGACCTGGAGCGACGACCTGGTGGTGCCGGTCGGGGCGGTCGGTGAGATCACCGTGGCCGGACCGGGCACCGGCGAGCGCCACCCCGGCCGTGACCGGGAGACCGCGCTGGATTGGGTCCGCGACGGCGACCGCGTCGTGCACCGCACCGGCGACCTCGGCCGGTTCGACGAGCAGGGCAGGCTGTGGTTCCACGGTCGCAAGTCGCAGCGGGTCCGGGCCCCTGGCGGTGAACTGGGCACCGAGGAGGTCGAGCCGGTCGTCAACACCGTTCGCGGGGTCCGGCGCAGCGCGCTGGTCGGTGTGGGCGAGCCGGGTGGGCAGGTGCCCGTGGTGTGCGTCGAACCCGAACGCGGCGCGGACCCGGAACGAGTGGAGAAGCGCGTGCTGGCCCTGCTCTCCGCGTACCCGCACACCGCCGGCATCCGGCACGTCCTGTTCCACCGCGGGTTCCCGGCGGGCACCCGGTACCGGGAACTGCTCGCGGAGTGGGCCGGGCAAGAGCTGTCCGACCGTCCGTAGTCCCGTCCCCCGGATCGCCACCGGCACCCGCCGGTTCCGCCACCGCCCGTGACCGGCGGGATCGGCTGGGGTCGCCGGGATTGGGGTCGGTGGGCCTTGCGGTGCCGGGTCGGCAGCACCGTGTCGATGCGCCCGAAGGTGCCCGTGCCGCCCTCCCGGCTGCCGAGCGGGGCCACCCACAGGTCGGTCGGCCACCAGGCCGACGGACAGCACGTGGTTGCCGGTCTTGAGGCCGACCCACGACCGGTCGCCGTACTCGCCGACGTAGTGCGCGTCCCGGGCACCTCGATCGCGCGCACCACCCGGGGCGCGACGTCCCATGTCCGTCGGCGGGCACACCGGGCACCTTCACCAGCTCGTGCGTCTGCTGCGCGGGCGGCAACCCGTACTCCATCACCGACCGCGCCCGGTTCACGATGGCGGCGCTGGTCGCCAGGTGGGTGTCAGCCGGTTCCCCGGACGAAGGCCCACGCGGTGCGGTTGAGGGTGTCCTCGGTGCCGCTGAACCCCTCGGCGGGGTTCAGCTCGTCCGCCACGAGGTCGAGGTCGGGGTCGTCGGCCGTGCCGCCGACGCGGTCGGGCCCCACCGCGAACATCACGGCCGGGTCGCCGCCCGGGTCCATCACGCCGTGGACGCCGTTGAGCTCGTCGGTGTGCCAGCTGCCCGACATGTGACCGGCCTCGTGGCTGACGACATTGCCCAGCGCCCGACCGATGAACCGGATCCGCTCGCCGCCCGGCGGGAGGTAGGTGTTGAGCGACCACTCCGGTCCCGCCGGCGCGCTGAGCTCGTCGAGCACCACCACCGCCGTCTCCTCCCGGCCGAAGTTCCCGGCGTCGATGGACTGCGCGACACCGATGCCGTGGATACCCGTCTCGGTGGAGCTGCCGCCGACGACGACGCGGCTGACGTTGGGCCGCCCCCAGGGGTCGGCGTGGTCGCGGCTGTTGAGGATGCGCAGCGCGAACCCCGGGTTGGTGCCCTTGGCGGCCACGTCCCGCTCCAGGTTCTCCCGCACGGTCGCGGTGACCGCGTCGACCAGCGCGCGCTCGTCCCGCGGCGCGAGGCCCCACCCCGGCAGGAAGTCCGCCAGCGGCCGGAAGTCGCGCAGCCCGCCGCCGCCACCGTAGATCGCGGTGTTGACCCGGGCGCCGTCGAAGTCCAGGAAGATCGTGTGCACGCTGCCGCGGGGCGCGGTCTCCGTGCCGGGGCGGAACGCCTCCAGCTCCACGTCGTACGCGCCCTCGCCCGCCTCGACGCCGAGCTGGTACCGGCCGTCCGCCGGTGCCACGAAGTCCACCACCGCGTTGCCGCCGCCGGGCATCGGCGAGTCGGCGGCGAAGACGTAGGTGAGGTCCTGGGAGGAGCCGAACACCTCGCGACCGGCCGGGTCGTACACGGCGAGCCGCGTCCCGCCGCCGGATACGGACGCGCCGAGCACGTCGCCCGCGCGCAGGTCGAACGAGTAGCGGTCGAGGTCGCCGCCGCTGCGGCCACTCGTGATCAGCAGCTCGTACGGGCCCTCGCTGCCGATGCCCGCGCCGGTGCCGGGCGTGGTGGCGTCGCGCGGCAACAGGTCCGGGTCCGAACCCACCACCAGGAAGAAGTCCCGACCCGGGCGGATGGTGAACGTGATGGCGGAATCGGTGGTGCCGCCCGCGTCGCCGCTGACGTCCCACAGGTTGCCCCGGTCGTCGTAGAGCGCGAGGAGCGTGTCCAGGTCGCCGGTCGGGGTCGACGTGCGCGCGGTGAACGTCACCCCGGACGCGCCCCCGCCCAGCCGGTAGAAGTCGAAGTCGCCCGTCCCGTCGCCGGCGCTGCCGTACGGGCCGTCGCCGATGACGCCGCCGACGCGGAGGGCCGGGCGGGTGCCGCCGATCCCGGTGTCGTTCGCGAGCCCGATCGCGTCGTCGGTCTCGGGGAACGCCGGCAGCACCGGGATCGTGTCGTCGGGCCTGAGGTCACCGGTCAACGCGACCTTCGGGCTGGTGCCGCGGCCGGTGCCGAAGCCCGCGACGTGCTCGGCCGTCGCCGGGGTGTCGTTGCCGCCCCTGGTGCCGACCGGCTCCCGCTCCCGGTAGGGCAGGGCCGCCCGGGCGTCGACCCGCTGTCCCCGCGCCCGCGCCTTGGCCTCGCGGTCGCGGGCGACCGCGACCCGGTCGGTCCCCGCCCGGCCCGACGGGAACACCAGCGCCGGGTCGACCCGGAGCCGCGGGACCGGCTCCGCCCCGGACGCGGCGGCCTGCCCGCCCAGCAGGAGCGAGACGCCGGCCACCAGTGCGGTGAGTGAACGCTTGACCATAGTGTTGCCCCCTCGGTCTCGAACGACCAGGGAACCGACCGGCAGGGTGCCGGGTGCGGCTTTCCGGCCAGGTTGCCCCGTTCACACCAACCGGTGGTGCGGACCGAGCACCGGCACCTACGACATCCGGCCCGCCCCCGCGCTCAGGAGCCCGACATCAGCAGGAGGACGTTCGTGTCACCTTCCCAGGGACCTGCTTCACCCGGTCGTGTGGTCGTGATCGGTTTGGGCGGCACGATCGCCATGACCTCCGCCGACGGCGGAGGCGTCGTTCCCGCGTTGTCGGCCCGGCAGTTGGTGGCCGCCGTCCCGGGACTGGCCGACACCGGCATCCAGGTCGAGGTCGTGGACTTCCGGCGGGTACCGGGCGCCTCGCTGACCTTCGCCGACCTGACCGCGCTGGTCGACGAGGTCCACGACCAGTGCGCCGCCGGGGCGGACGGTGTGGTGATCACCCAGGGCACCGACACCATCGAGGAAACCGCCTACTTCCTCGACCTGCGCCACACCGCACCCCAACCCCTGGTCGTCACCGGCGCGATGCGCAACCCCACCCTCGCCGGCGCCGACGGCCCCGCCAACATCCTCGCCGCCATCCAGACCGCCGCCCACCCCACCACCCGCGACCTCGGCTGCCTGGTCGTGTTCAACGACGAGATCCACGCCGCCCGCCGCGCCCGCAAAACCCACACCACCAGCACCGCCACCTTCGCCTCACCCGACGGCGGCCCCCTGGGCTACGTGGTGGAAGGCCACCCCACCCTCCTCAACCGGCTCCCCGACCGCCCACTGCTGCCCACCGGCACGACACGACAGGCCCGGGTCGGCCTGATCACCGCCACCCTCGGCGACACCGGAGAACTGCTGCCCGCCCTGGCCGACCACCTCGACGGCCTGGTCGTCGCCGCCTTCGGCGTCGGCCACGTCCCCACCACCTGGACACAACCCCTCCAGGACCTGGCCGCCCGAATCCCGGTCGTGCTCGCCTCCCGCACCGGCTCGGGCCCCACCCTGGCCAACACCTACGCCTTCCCCGGCTCCGAACACGACCTGCTCACCCGCGGCCTCATCCGCGCAGGCTTCCTCGACCCCCGCAAAGCCCGCATCCTCCTCCACGGCCTGCTCACCACAGGAGCCGACCACCGCACCACCACCGCCGCCTTCGAAGCCGCCGGCGGTCACGGCTCGCCACAGGACTGGCCCTACCCGAACGCGCGGTGAGCGCTAACCCCTGCCCTTCTTCTCGCCCTCGCCCTTCTTGTCCTTCTTCCCGTCGTCGACCTGCCGGGAGGACAGGACCTCGTCGGAGTCGATCAGCACCGAATCACCGTCGACGAGCAGGCCCAGCCGGTGGGTTTCGGTGAACCGGCCCCGGTCGGGGACGGTGTAGGTGATGCCCACGGTCACCGAGTCCGGACCGGCGGCCTGGGGCGGGCCGTCGACGGTGAGGTCTTCGACCTCGTGCCAGAACCGCTCGTACCGCTTCCTGTCCTGCCCCCGGAGACCGGGCCCGAGCCTGGCCCACGCCCGGTCGGCGTGCTCGGGCAGCAGCGCGTAGTAGTCGGCCACCGCCCGCGTGAGCACCTGCGGGTCGACACCGGCGGTAGTCGTGCTGGACGGTGCCGCGGACGTGCTGGAGGGGTTCGTCGCCGAGGGGGTCGAATCGCCGTCGGTCAGCACCAGCGCCAGGGCGGCGGCACCGACGACCGCCACGGCGACCGGAACCGCCACGCGCGGCCTGCGGATACCCGCCGGTGGGGCGGATCTCGGGACCGGCAGGGCGGCAGTAGGTCTCGGGACCGCCCGGGTGGCGGCCAACGGCGCAGGCCCCGGAACCGCGTGAGTGGCGGGTGGTGGCGCGTGGACCGCCGGAGCGGCCAGCCGGTCGGCGACCTGGGCCATGGTCGGGCGGGTCGCGGGGTCGGTGCGCAGCATGTCCAGCAGCAGCCCGGTCAGCGGCCCGGCGTGCGCCGGTGGCGGGAAGCGGCCCGCGGCGACGGTGTGCAGCAGGGCGATGGGGTTGTCACCGTCGCCGAACGGCGGTCTGCCCTCCACCACCGCGTACAGCGTGGCGCCCAGCGAGAACACGTCCGAGGCCGGGCCCGGCTCGCCGCCGCGGGCCACCTCCGGGGACAGGAACGCGGGCGTGCCGGCGAGCAGGCCGGTGCGGGTCACCGCGACGTCGCCGACCGCGCGGGCGATGCCGAAGTCGGTGATCTTCGCGGTGCCCTCCGCGGTGATCAGCACGTTGCCCGGCTTGACGTCGCGGTGCACGATCCCGGCCGCGTGCGCGGCGGCCAGCGCCCCGGCGACCTGGGCGCCGACGCGCGCCGCCCGCTCGGGCGCCAGCCGCCCCGACTCGGCCAGGCTGCGCGCCCGCACGTACTCCATGACCAGCACCGGGCGGCCGTCCTGCTCGACCACGTCGTGCACGGTGACCGCGTTCGGGTGCTGCAGCCGCGCCGCGATGCGGCCCTCCCGCTCGGCCCGCCGCACCGCCTCGGCCAGGTCCGCGCCCGGCGGCACGACCAGCTGCTTGAGCGCGACCACGCGCCCCAGGCGCTCGTCGGACGCCTGCCACACCACGCCCATCGCACCGCCGCCGAGGCGCTCGCGCACCCGGTACCGGCCGGCCACCAGACTCCCGACCTCGGTCACCGGTTCACCCGTCCTTCCCGCCTCACCACCGCCGCGCACACCTTACGGACCGCTCCCGGCCCGGTGATCACGACCGGGATTCGCGGCGTCGGCGGGTGGAATTCGGGAACTATCCGCTCCGGGCCGCACCATCGGGTGGTGGTAACCGGTTACCGCAGCGCTCGCCCGGTCGATTGTGCCGGGTGGTGGCGGGCACGTACTGTTGAACCCGGTGATTCACCACCGATCCGCCGCGGAGCGACATACGGGTTGAGCAACAGCTCGGCTGCCGGTTCTCGTGGGTTCCGACGAGAGGCGCCCCCCATGCTCGACACCGACACCACAGTCCATACCACCCGCCATCGCGGCACCCCCGTGGTGGTGGTGACCGGCGAGGTGGACTCGACCACCGTCGAACCGGTCCGCGAGCAGGTGTTCGACCAGCTCGACCGCCACCCGCGCGGGCTGGTGCTGGACCTGTCCGGCGTGGACTTCATCGGCTCCACCGGCCTGCAGATGCTGGCCGAGGCCATCACCCGCGCGCGGGACCTGGGGGCGGTCCTGGCGGTGGCGGCCGAGCACCGCGCCGTGCTGCTGCCGATGCGGATCACCGAACTGGACCGGGAGATCGCCGTGCGCCGCACGGTCGACCAGGCGGTCACGGCGGTGCTGACGCGCTGACGGCCGGGGCGGCGCTGGAACGCCGGCGATCCAGCGGTCGCCGAGGTGCCGGAGCGCCGACGACCAAGCCGTCACGGTGCCGTCGCGGCGGCACCGTCGCGCCGCCCGATCAGCCCCAGTCGGCGGGCGGTGGCGCGGAGCAGGCCACCTCCGCCCACACCGTCTTGCCGCGTTCGCGCTGCTCCACGCCCCAGCACGCGCTCAGGTTCGCCACGAGCACCATGCCCCGCCCCCGGTGGGCCCCCAGCCGCGACCGGCCCACCACCACCTCGCCCGAGGACCCGTCGTCCACCTCGATCCGCACCGAGCACGGGTCCGACGACCGGTGCAGCCGCACCCGACGCGGCTCTTCGCCGTGGTCGTAGGCGTTGGCCACCAATTCGGTGACCACCAGCATGCAGTCCCCCAGTTCGTCGTCGGTCAGGTCGGCCAGCACGTCGCCCGCCCACCGACGCACCCGCACCAGCGGCGGGACCTCGTCGGTCAGCTCCAGGGCCAGCGCTCTGGGACCGCCCTCGTTCTCCTCGAGGAGCGTCACGCGCCTCACGTCCTCTCCGCCGAAGACGTTGGACGGCGCGGAGATACCCGCATGTTCGATCCGTCAACCATGCCGCGACTGACGTCACCATAGCCGCTTGCCGCGCAGGTCACCCCACCACACCGGGCAAAAGCCGAAATCCGCCTTCGTTAGTTGCGCATGAAAGTAAACGTGTTGCCGATTCCGGGCCCGGGTCGGCCATGGGGGAAGAAGGAGGCGGTTACGACTCGACGCCCGGTCGGCGGCCCGGCTCTCGGCGGTGAAGCGCAAGCCGGGGGTGCGCGGGGCGCGGATCAGGGCGATCACCGCGTCGTAGGCGGTGGCGGCTTGCCGGTCGGGCCGGTAGCCGCAGGAGGTCTGGAAGGTCCGCGTCGCTTTGACCACGGCGGCCGGCGGTTCCACCCGATCGGTTGACATCGTCGAGTGCCGTCCGCGCGCCGTCGAGCATGGGGCGGGTGTGCTCGGCGCCCTCGTCGGTGATGCCCGCGAAGGGGGCCGGATCGGCTGGGCGCCCCGGCGTCGGCCGCCCCGGTGTCCTCCGGTTCGGGTGGCGGGCCCGGCCGGGTTACCCGTCCTCCCCGCACTCGGGGTTCACCCCACCCAAATGATGTCCGCAATTTTCGTATTCAAATAGCAAAAGCATGAAACCCTTGACCGCAGAAGATTGACTTCGCAATAGTGTTCACCTCTGTTTCGAGGCAGAACCACGAGGGGCGCATGTCGGCAAACGGGTCCGGCTTGGTCGGGGTGCGGGAGCTCGAACGACTCGTCGCGGTCCTCCTGGAACGCCCCGGCAAACAGAGCCGCCCGCTGCCCGTGGTCGTGGTGGTCGGTCCGCGCGGCGCGGGGAAGACCGCGTTGCTGGAAGAGGTCGACGCCCGGTACGCCGACCGGGTCCCGCGCGTCCTGCTCGACTTCGGCACGATGCCGGTCGACATCACCCGCGCCGAGGTCTTCCGCCGCCTCGCCGTCGGCCTCGGGCGGTACTGCCCGCAGTTCGGCAGGCTCCCCTTCCCGCTGGTCGAGATCTGCCTCGCGGTGGGCGCGACGGGCGACGGGCCTCCCGGGCACGACTCGCGGGCCGTGCGCGAGCTGGTCCGGCCCATCCTGGACCTGGCGCTCGGGTCCACCGAGTGGTTGTCGGCGGTCGACGCGCTGATGAAAGTCGTCGACATCGCGAACCGGCGCCGCGTGCTGCGGCGACTGGGCACGGTGGCGCGCGGCGAGGGGGACGCTCGGGACGTCATGGTGGCGCTGCGCGAAGCGCTCAAGGACGGCGCGGTGGGGCAGGAGGTGGTGGACCGCGTGGTCGCCGGGGCGTTCCGGGCCGACCTGCGGGCCGCGTTCGCCGGGTGGTTCGACCGGAACCGGCGGACGGCGAACTGCCTGGTGCTGCTCGACAACGTGCACCGGCCGGCGGGGCGCGACTTCCTCAAGGCGCTCGCCGCCACGGCCGAGCGGCCGGACCCGGTGGTGGTCGTCGCGGCGGGCGGCCAGTGGAACACGGCGTGGGACGTCCAGTGGCAGCGCCCCGGCATCCCGGCCACCCGGGCGGCGGACCTGCCGCTCCCGGCGGGCGTGGCGCGGGTGTCGGACCGGGGCACCCCTCCCCCGCCGCCGTGGTTCCTGGTGCGGGTGGGCGAGATGTCCCGGCGGGACGTCCAGGAGCTCGGGCGCGGGGAGGACTCGGTCCTGGCCAGGGCCCCCTCCTTTGCGCACCGGCTCACCGGCGGGCTCCCGTGGGCGGTGCACCAGGTCCTCGACGCGGCCCGCGCGCTGCCGCGCGACGCTCCCCCGGAGGTGTTACGCACCCTGTTCACCATTCCGCTGGAGGACGGGGAGCGGACCTCGACGCTCGCGGACCGCAGCGAGCGGTACCTGCTGCTGGACGAGGGGTTCTCGCTGTCGGAGGTGGAGGACCTGGTCGTGGCCAGTGCCACGCGCGACTTCGGCCTGCCCGGCGCGGGGCCGTCCTGGTCGGCGGAGGCGTTGCGCGCCAAGCTGGTCAACAACTTCCTGCTGCACCGGGCGGACGGCGAACCGGCGCGGCTGGTCCTCCAGCCCTGGCTGCGCCGCGTCCTGCTGCACCGGCTGGCCGAGCGGCCGGACGACCACCGCGACAGCTGGGAGAAGGTGCACTCCCGCTGCCGCCTGCACCAGGCGCGGCGGAACCCGGTCGACGCCCTCTACCACGGGCTGGCCCTCGGTGACGTCGACGCCGTGGTGGCGCACCTCGCCGGGATGCTGCGCGAACCGCTGGACCGGTCGGCCGGGTGGGCGTGGGTCGACGCCTTCGAGGCGATCACGGCCGCGCCGAACCGCCTGCCCAAGGACCAGGAGCCGCGCCGGCAGGTCGAGCACCTCATCGCCGGCCTCGGCTCGGAGGGCGCGCTGCCCAGGCTGGTCGTGGCGCGCTGGTTGCAGCAGGACCCGACGGGCGACCCGGCGGAGCACCTGAGGTCGACCATCGCCACGAGCGTGGAGGTCATCGCGGGACAGGCCCGCGGTGAGGGCGCCATCGTCTTGCAGGACCGCGTGGAGGAGTACGCACGGTGGAGGTAGCACGGCAGGACTTTCCCGAGATCCCGCGCCCTCCCTGGCGCAAGCCCAAGTGGTGGCTCGTGGCGGGCGCGGTGCTGGTCGTCGTCGCGGCGGTGATCGTGGTGCCGATGGTGGTGCGGGCGGCCGACCGGTGCGCCGAGGGGGTGCTGGAGACCGACACCGGGGAGTGCGTCGGCGTCACGGACGGCGGCTACGCCTTCGCCCCGGAGCTGGCCGAGGTGGAGGGCCTGATCGAGGCCGAGAACGACGCCGTCGCGGGCGGCGGGAAGCCGTTCGTCAGCATCGCCCTGATGATCCCGATGACGTTGACCGAGGACGACTCGATGCCCGTCGAGTGGGTCAGGCACCACATGCAGGGCGCCTACGTGGCGCAGTACCGCGCCAACCACGACCCGGCCACCGGCGACCAGCCGCTGATCCGCCTGCTGCTGGCCAACCCGGGCAGCGGGCTGGCCTCCTGGGAGCCGGTGGTGGCCGAGCTGGAGCGCAGGCGGGCCGCGCCGGACCGCCTCGTCGCGGTCGCCGGCATCGGGATCAGCCTGGCCACGTCCCGGGACGCGATGAAGCGGCTGTCCGCGGCGAAGATCCCGGTGTTCGCCTCGACACCCAGCTCCGACGACCTGGTCGACATCGACGGCCTGCTGCGCATGGCACCGACGAACGCCGCCCAGGCGCGGGCCGCGGCGAACCACATCAAGGCGGAGGCCCGGACGGCGCTGCTGGTCCAGGACGACACCGCGGCGGAGCTGTACCCGAGGACGCTCGCGGAGTCGTTCTCGGCGGCCTTCGCCGACGCCGACCACCGCTTCGCCGGGCAGACCGAGTTCTTCGACTCCCGCCTGGGCGGGGTCGGCAACACCTTCCTCCAGATGATCCCGAACATCTGCACCGCCGCGCCGGACGTCCTGTACTTCGCGGGCCGCGGCGAGCAGCTCCTGGTGCTGGTGGCGCAGCTGGTCGAGCGCCACTGCAAGGAGCGCCCGATCAGGATCCTGACCGGCGACGACCTGTCCGCGGTGCCGTTCCCCGCCGAGCTGGCGCAGCGGGCGGCCAACGCGGGGGTCGAGGTGCTCTTCACCGCGCTCGCGCACCCCGACGCGTGGCGGGCGGCCCCGGCGGAGTTCGACCCGCAGGCGACGTACTACCTGCGGGACTCGGTGTGCACGGTCTGCTTCCCGGTGCTCTTCCCCGACGACACCCTCGACGACGCCAGCGCCATCATGGCCCACGACGCCGTGCTGACCGCGGTGCGCACGGCCCGGCTCTCCGGCAACCGGCCCGGTCACGCGGTGACCGCGGAGGACCTGCTCCAGGTCAAGAACCGGCTGCACGGCGAGTACGCCGTACCCGGCGCGAGCGGCTGGCTCTCCTTCGACGAGCACGGCTCGCCGATCGCCAAGGCGGTGCCGATCATGCGCGTCCAGCCCGACGGCACGGCCCGGTTCACCCACCTGGCCAAGTCCTGAGCACCGCCGCCCGCACGACGCGCGTCATGTTAGGAACGCTCATCACGCATTGCCGGTCGAACCGGAAAGCGAATGCGCTTGGAATCGCCCGCCCGCGCTTTCCAGGACAATTGGAAACGAATTCAGGCCCTTCCCAGGCCGGCCCGCCGCGCAGTAGGCTGTGCTCATCGACCGATCGCGGCCGGCGCGCGATAGCGCGAACAGTGCCGAGAAAACCATCCTCCACTCACCGGGACAAGGTGGACCCGATGGCTCACGACATCACCGAGATCACCGAGCGGAAATTCAGCATCCTCTTCGACTGGTTCGACCACACCGACGACGACTGGCTCACCCGAGCGGATTTCGAGCAGATGGCGGACGTGTTCACCGCGGTCGCCCGCCCGGACGACCACGAGAACCGCGGCGCCATGCGCGAGGCGTTCATGGCGTGGTGGGACGTCCTGCGCGACATCGGCGCCGTGGACGCGCAGGAGCGCGTCGGCAGGCGGGAGTTCATCGAGGCCATGCGGACCGGCGTGACCGAGCCGAAGAACTTCGAGCGCCTGATCCTGGGCATCGTGGACGCGCTCATGCGGGCGCTGGACACCGACGGCAGCGGCGAGCTCAGCGGCGACGAGTACGTCCGGATGTACCAGGCCCTGGGGATTCCCCCGGAGACCTCGTCCGCCGCGTTCCGGCGCCTGGACCGCAACGGCAGCGGCAGCATCAGCCACGACGAGTTCCGGACCGCCATCGAGGAGTTCTACCTCGGCACGGACCCGGAGGCGCCGGGCAACTGGCTGCTGGGCAACCCGCTGTCCGAGGGGTGACGCGGTTCGACGGGCTGGCGCGGGTCTACGAGGAGATGTTCGAGCTGCCCTGGCGGCGGTACCTGGAGTCGCACACGGTGCTGGGGCTGCTCGGGGACCTCACCGGCAAGGCCGTCCTGGACCTCGGCTGCGGCGCGGGCGACTACTGCCGGCTGCTCAAGCGGGCCGGGGCGGCCAGGGTGGTCGGCCACGACACCTCCGCGGGCATGATCGCCCACGCCGCGGCCCGCGAGGCGCGGGAGGCGCTGGGCGTCGAGTACGCGGTGGAACCGCCGCCGGCCAACGCGTTCGACATCGTCCTGGGCGTGTACGTGCTGCCCTACGCCGAGGACTACCGGTCCCTGGTGCGGCTGTGCGGGGTCGCCTGCACCGCCCTGCGCGCAGGCGGCCGGTTCGTCACCCTGCCGGTCAACCCCGACTACGACCACCGGCCCGACTACTACGCGCGCTACGGGTTCCGGCTCCACGACGCGGAAACGCGCGGGGACGCCTCGAAGGTCACCCTGGACCTGGAGTTCGGCGCGCACCGCGAGACCATCACGGCCCGCTGCTGGACCCGGCGCACCCTGCACCGGGCCCTGACCGAGGCCGGGTTCACCGACCTCGCCTGGCCCGGCTTCCAGGTCTCGCCCGACGGCGTCCGGGCGCACGGGGCCGGGTTCTGGTCCGCGTACCTGCGCCGCCCCCACGCCGCGATCGTCACCTGCCGGAAGGGAAAGCCGAGCCGCCATGACGACGCGATCGACGAGGACGGGGACCGAGCGCCGGACCACCGGTGACCGCGTGTCCACGCGCGTGGTCCCCGGCATCACCGACGTGCCCGGCGGGGCGTGGGACCGGCTCGTGGGTCCCGACGGCTTCTACACCACGCACCGCTGGCTGCACGGCCTGCACCACGCCTTCGGGCCCGACCGGGTCCTGGTCGCCGAGGACCGGGACGGCGGGCTGCTGGGCGGGCTGCCCACGTGGCCGGGCGAGCACGACGGGTCCGGCCTGTTCGACCTGCCCGGGGTGCTGCCCGCCGCGACCGCGGACTGGCTGTGGCTGGGCGCCCGCCGGGCCACCCGCAACGAGCTGGTCGGCCGGGCGCGGCCGGTGCTGCGCGCCCTGCTGGACCACGCGCTCGCCCTGGCCCGCGAGGAGGGGCGGGCCGGGCTGGTCATGCCCTACCTGCCCACCCGGCACGCGCTGCTGCTCGCCGCCGCCCACCCGCGCGCCCAGGCGCTCCTGCACAGCGCGGACGCCGTGCTGCCGATCCCGCCGGGCGGCCTGGAGGCCCACCTGGCCGCGCTGCCCCGGCGGGACCGGGGCCGACGCCGGTGGGAGGAGCGCGCCGCCCGCGACGCCGGGGTCGAGGTCGACTGGCGGCCGTTCACCCCCGACCTGGAGGCCGACGCCGTCCGGTTGATCACCCAGAACCGGTCCCGCCACGGGGGCACCGCGGACGAGGGGTGGATGCGGCGGGTCTTCGCGGGCCAGCGGGCCGCGGGGCTGCTGGCCGACGCCCACGCCTGCGTGGCGACCCGGGACGGCCGGCCCCGCGCGATCCTGGTCTGCTACGGCCGCGGCGACCGGCTGCACGCCCGCTACTTCGGGTTCGACTACGCCCGGTCGCGCCCGGCGGGCGAGTACTTCCTGCTGTGGCACCAGGTGCCGCTGCGGCACGCCGCCGAGGCCGGGTTCCGCCGCTGCCACCTGGGCGTCTCGGCCTGGCGCGGCAAGGTCCGGCGCGGCGCGGTGCTCTCCCCGCTGGCCGCGGTGGTCCTCCCCCTGGACGGCCTGACCCGCACCGCGCGCCGCGCCGCCGAGCACAACGCCGGGGCGGTCCGCGCGTGGCGCGCGCTCGCACCGGGACGCCCCGGCGCGTACAGCCCGGAGTGGGACCTCTGGGGCCGCTGAGCGGTTCCGCGTGGGAGGAGGAGCAGTGCTGCACCTGGTCTACCGCATCAAGCCGTCGCCGGCCGCCGAACAGGACCCGCGGGCGTTCTGGGCCTGGGTCCAGGAGCGCGAGCGGTGGTTCTACGACGGGCTCGACACCGTCGTGGCCACCCGGTGGCGGGTGCGGACCGTCGGCGAGGGCGTGCACACCCTGGAGCACACCGTCACCTTCGCCGACGAGGCCGCGTGGGGGCGCTACCGCCGCGAGGTCGCCGCCCGCGGTCGCGACCCGGCCTGGGAGCGGCGGCGCGTGGAGCAGGGGCACTGGTGGACCCTGCTCGACGCCGGCCTGCTCAGCGACCCGCCGGTCCCGGTCGGCATCACCCGCGGCGCCGATCCCCTCGAACGCGCCCGGTGCCTGCTGGCCGGGGCGCGCCGGGCCACGCTCGTCACCACCGACGGCACCACCCCGTGGGTCTGCGCGGTCGACCTGGTCCCCCTCCACGCCCCCCTGCGGCTGCTGTGGCACTCCCCGCGCGAGGCCCGCCACTCCCGCGACGTCGAGAGCCACCCCGGGGTGTCCGGCATCGTCCCGGGCGCCGACGGCCTGCGGTTCACCGGCACGGCCCGCGCCGTCGAACCCCACGAGGTGGCGGACGGCCACGAGGCGTACCACCGGTCGGGGCCGGCCGACGCCGTGCCGGTCGAGGAGTTCCGCGACGGCGGCCCGCGCGGCTTCTACCTGCTGCACGTCGACCGCCTGTGGCTGGAGGTCGACCAGCGGGAGGTGGAGGTCGACCCGCGCTCCCTCGACTGAGCGCGCCGTCGCACCGCCCGGGTCAGGCCCGCGCCCAGGTGGCGCGGGTGCGGAGGAAGCGGGTCACCAGGACGACCACCAGGACGAGCGCACCGCCGTCGGTGACCACCGTCGGGAGCAGCCCGACCGGGCCGTGGGCCTCCACCGCGGCCCGGTAGAGCACCGGCGGGATCAGCCCCAGCGGTCCCGCGGCCTGGGTGGCGTTGACCAGGACCACCAGCCAGAAGGTCCACGGCCACCCGCGCAGGGCGAGCAGGCCCAGGGCGTTGCCGACGACGTACGCGGCCGCGACGACCCGGAACCCGACCAGGAACCCCGGCGCCTCCGCCGCCGCCTGCGCGGCCGTCCGGCCGCTCATCCGCATCATCGCCTCCAGCGTGTCCGGGGTGACCACGAACCAGCCGTGCAGGACCGTGCCGACGGCGAACACCGCCGAGCAGAGGGCGGTGAGCACCCGCAGCCGCCCGACCGCCGTTCCGCGCTTCTCGATTTCCACCACCGGATCGTGTCGCGCCGGGGCCACCGCGGTCGTCGTCCCGGCGAAGGCGATCACGGCTGCTCCCGGGCGAGGCGGTCCGCGCCGCGCCTACCGCGCCGGGAGTACGCCCGCAGGAGGACGACCCGCCGGCCGGCGCCCGGCTACCGTGCCCCGGTGGTCGAATCGAGGGCGGACGCCGGCGCCGCGGCCGTGACCTGCCTCGGGGTGGTCCTGGGCACCCTGCTGGTGCCGCGCACCGGCGCGCAGCAGCCGCTCGACGCCGTCGGGTGCGCGTTGCTGGTGGCCGGGGCGCTGCCGCTGGCCCGGCGCCGCCGGTTCCCCCTGGCGGTGGCCTGGGCGACCGCCGCGGCCTGCGTCGCCTACTACGGCCTGCGGTACCCGGGGATCTTCGCCTCCACCCCGGTGCTGCTGGCCGTCTACACCCTGGTCGCCGCCGGTCGCCCGGGCCGGGGCGTGACCGCGGCCGCGGCCTTCGTGGCCGCCCTGTACCTGGTCGTGGCGGTCCCGACGGGTACCGCGCTCCCGCACGGCGGCGTGGCGTGGAACGCCGGGTTCCTGACCGCCGCGGTGGTCATCGGCGCCATGGTGGCCGGCCACCGCGCCTACCTGGACGCGGTGGAGCAGCGCGCGGCCGAGGCCGAGCGCACCCGCGAGGAGGCGGCGCTGCGCCGGGCCGGCGAGGAACGCCTGTGGATCGCCCAGGAGCTGCACGACACGATCACCCACAGCATCTCGGTGATCAACGTCCACGCGGGCGTGGCCGCGCACCTGCTCGACCGCGACCCCGACCGCGCCCGCGAGGGTCTCGTGGCGATCAGGGAGACCAGCCGGGACGTGCTGCGCGAGCTGCGGGCCACCCTCGGCGTCCTGCGCCGGGTCGACGAGGACGGCGGCGCACCCGGCCTGGCCGGGCTGCCGGTCCTGGTGGACCGGGCGCGCCGGGCGGGCCTGGCCGTCGAGCTGCGCGGGCACGGCGCACCGGGCCCCGTGCCCGACGCGGTCGGCCGCGCCGCCTACCGCATCGCCCAGGAGGCCCTGACCAACGCGCTGCGCCACGCCGGCGGGGCCGCCGTCACCGTGTCCGTGGAGCACCGGCGCGACGCCGTCCTGCTCCGCGTCCTCGACGACGGGCCACCAGGGGTCGTGGCGGCCCCCGGCTCGGGCCTGATCGGCATGCGGGAACGGGCGCTCGCCCTCGGCGGCTCGTTCTCCGCCGGCCGGGCACCCGGCGGTGGTTTCCTGGTGGCAGCCGTGCTGCCCGTCCCGGGAGGGCCGCCCCGGTGATCCGCCTCCTGCTGGCCGACGACCAGCCGCTGATCAGGGCGGCGTTCACCGCGCTGCTGGACTCCGAACCCGACCTGACCGTCGTGGCCGCCGCCCGCGACGGCGCCGAGGCCGTCGACCTGGCCCGCGCGCACCACCCCGACGTCGCCCTGCTCGACATCAGGATGCCGGGGCTCGACGGCATCGCCGCGACCCGCCGCATCGCCGGGGACCCCGCCCTCGTCGGGGTGCACGTGGTCATCCTGACCAACTACGCCCTCGACGAGTACGTCTTCGCCGCCCTGCGCGCGGGGGCCGCCGGGTTCCTGGTCAAGGACGTCGAACCGGCCGAGCTGCTGCACGGCGTCCGCGTCGTCGCGCGCGGCGACGCGCTGCTGGCGCCCTCGGTGACCAGGCGGCTGATCGAGCAGTTCGCCGCCACCCCGCCCGGCCCGGCCGCCCCGCCGGCGCTCGACGCGCTCACCGACCGGGAACGCCAGGTGCTCGCGCTCGTGGCGACCGGCATGTCCAACGACGAGATCGCCCGGCACCTGACCATCAGCCACCTCACCGCCAAGACCCACGTCAGCCGGGCCATGACCAAGCTCCGCGCCCGCGACCGGGCGCAACTGGTCGTGCTGGCCTACGAGACCGGCCTCGTCGTGCCCCGGTCGGCGCGCACCTGACCGCCCGGCCGCCACCGGTCGCACCAGTCGGCGGCGGCGCGCAGCGGCACCGGCAGCGGGGCGAGGTCCGGGTACCAGGCCCGCTCCCACTCCAGCGACACCCAGCCCGACCAGTTCGCCAGCAGCCGCCCGCACTCCTCCAGCGGCACCGCGCCCTCCCCCGGCGGCACCGGGGTCGGGCCGTCCGCGGCCACGTCCTTGACCTGGAAGTACGCCAGGTAGTCGCCCAGCACCGCGCGCGTGCGCCCCGGCGGCTCGCCCGCCCGCCACGGGTGCACCGCGTCCCACAGCACGGCCACCCGCGCCGGCTCGCCGAACGGCTCCACCAGGCGCAGCGCCGCTTCGCCGGTGGGGTGCGAGTCGTGGGTCTCGACCAGCAGCCGCACGCCGCTCGCGCGCAGGTCGGGCAGCACCGCGGCGATGCGGTCCACCGCCCGGCCGTTCCCGGCGCCCCGGGACGCCTGGCCTCCACCGGCACCCGGGAGCACCCGACCGGCCCCGGCACCCCGGAACACCTCGCCGCCCGGGAACACCCGGACGGCCGGTGCGCCGAGCGACGCGGCCAGGTCGACCAGGGCCCGCAGCTCGTCGACCACCGGCCCGTCCGGGCCCGGCCGGCAGACCTCGGCGTACCCGGCCAGGCAGGCCACCTCCAGGCCGGCCTCGGCGACCTCGCGGCGCACCCGCCCGATCACCGCGGCCGGCAGCCCGAGGCGGACCTCCTCGTCGGCGTGCACGCGCAGCTCCAGGCCCTCGCACCCGTGCTCGGCCGCCAGCCGCGCGCTGTCCCGCACCGGCAGGCCGGGCGCGCCCAGGGTGCTGACCGCGAACCGCCACCCGCTCACCACCCCGGCGGGGAGGACCGCATCCGACTCGTGCCTGTCGACGAAACGGTGGCCCATGGGACTACAGGGTGCCGGCGAATCGGTGGGTTGGTTGCCGCGCGGGACCGCCTTCGACGTCTACGACGTCTCCCGGCGCATCGGGGTGTCGCCGTGGCACTACTTCGACGACGTGCCCGCCCGCCGGCACCCCGCCGTCCACGTGCGGCCTGGCAGCCACACCCAAGGGACGCCCGCGGACCTGTACGCGCAACCACACCGCGCCCGCCCAGTACGTCGAGGTGTTCAACCGGGGTGCCGAGCCGTTCGACTACCGGGTCACGCCGTCCGTGCCGCGGCTGATCGCCACCGGGGCCGCCGGCACCGTGACCGGGCAGGCCCGCGCCGACCACACGACCACGAACAAGGGCCGGGTGGCGGTCAACCGCACCCCCACCACGTTCACGGTCACCTCGCCCGGCGTGCACACGCTGGAGTTCTGGTCGGTCGACCCCACCGCGGTGCCGCAGAAGCCGGTGGTCGACACCGGTGGGCTCGGGTCGGGCGAGGGAGCAGACGACCCACGACCCCCGCCACGCGGAACCGAGGAGAACCGATCCGCGCACGACGGTGCGACGAACACCTCTCATCAGCCACGACAGGAAGAAGGCGAGCACCATGACCTCGGCACTCCCCACCCCCTCCACCACCGGCACACCCGCCCGGCGAACGGCCGCGGCGGTCGGCGCGGTGTTCCTCCTCGTCGGCGTCCTCGGCTTCGTCCCGGGGATCACCACCGACTACGACC
Organism: Saccharothrix syringae; assembly: GCF_009498035.1. Taxonomy (NCBI): domain Bacteria; kingdom Bacillati; phylum Actinomycetota; class Actinomycetes; order Pseudonocardiales; family Pseudonocardiaceae; genus Saccharothrix; species Saccharothrix syringae. The sequence continues at coordinate 5,013,400 of NZ_CP034550.1, read as the reverse complement.
GGCTCGCCTTCGCCGGTCACCACTCCGGCGCCCTGCTGCTCGGGGTCTTCGCGGTGTCCGTGCTGCACAACGTCGTCCACCTCCTGTTCGGCGTGGCCGGCCTCGCCCTGTCGCGCACCGCGGGCGGCGCCGTGGCCTTCCTGGTCGGCGGTGGCGCCGGCTATCTCCTGCTGTGGCTCTACGGGCTGGTCGTCGACCACGACGGTCCCGCCAACTTCGTCCCGCTCAACACCGCCGACAACTGGCTGCACCTCGTCCTGGGCGTCGGCATGGTCGTCCTCGGGCTCGCCGTGCGCCCCAGGACCGCGAGCCCCCTCTGACGACGACGCGGCCGCGTGCACCGGGAGCGGTGCGCGCGGCCACCGCTGTCCTACCCTTCTGCCATGCCCGAAGAGGACCGCTCCTGGCAGGCGGTGTTCGCCCGCCTGCTCAACCAGTCGCACCTGGCCACCGCCGGTGACCTGGTGCGCATCATCGACGACGCGACGGCGCCGGTCGGCGTGTCGGTGGAGCTGTACCTGATCGACCTCGGGCTGCGGGAGCTGCACCCGGTGCGCCGGGACGCGGGCCCGTCGCTGTCGGTGGAGGCCACCCTGGCCGGGCTGGCGTTCGCCCGGTCGGAGATCGCCGTCTCGGCGGCCGAGGGCGAGTCGCCGCACCTGTGGGTGCCGGTGCTCGACGGCACCGAGCGGCTGGGCGTGGCGCGGATCGACCTGCCCGGGGACGCCGACCCGCACGACCGGGTGCTGCGCGGGTACTGCTGGGCCCTGGCCGGGCAACTGGCGCACCTGGTGCTGAGCAAGCAGCTCTACAGCGACCTGTTCCACCGCGTCCGCCGCACCCGGCCGCTGTCGGTGGCCGCCGAGCTGCTGTGGCAGCTGCTGCCGCCGAAGGTGTTCGCCACCGAGCAGGTGGTCATCGCCGCGGCGATGGAGCCCTACGACCAGGTCGGCGGCGACGGGTACGACTACGCCGTGGACGACGGTTGCGCCTACGTGGCGATCTTCGACTCGATGGGCCACGACCTGCACGCCGGCCTGACCACCTCCATCGCGCTGGCCGCCACCCGCAACGCCCGCCGCGCAGGCGCCGACCTGGTCGCCGCCGCCGGGCTGGCCGACGACACCATCACCGCCCACCGCCCGGTCGACGCGTTCACCTACGCCACGGCGTTCCTGGCGCACCTGGACCTGGGCACCGGCGAGCTGTCCTACCTCAACGCCGGGCACCCGCCGCCCGTGGTGCTGCGCGACGGGCAGGTCGTGCGCACGCTCGACTCACCCGGCCGCGCCGCGCTGGGCCTGGGCGAGATGGACACCACCAAGCCGCAGGTCGGGCGCGAGCAGCTCCAGCCGGGCGACCGCGTGCTGTTCTACAGCGACGGCGTGGTCGAGGCCCGCGACCCGCACGGCGAGTTCTTCGGCCTGGACCGGCTGGTCGACCTCACCGAGCGCCACGAGCAGGCGGGCCTGCCCGCACCCGAGACGCTGCGCCGCGTGGTGCGCGCCGTGCTCGACCACCAGCACGGCCACCTTCAGGACGACGCCACCCTGCTGCTGCTGGAGTGGACCACCACCGACCAGTTCACCCTGCTGCCCGCCCTGTGAACCACGCCTACGCGCCCGCGGGGTCCGCCACCGCGGTGCGCCGCGGCTCCTCCGGCCCGGTGGTCGGGCCGGCCGCCCGACCGCGCGAGCGGTCCCCCTCGATCGCGTGCCTGGGCCGGCCGGCCTCGAACGGGGCGTGCTGGGCACCCCCGCCGCGCACCGCGCGGTCGGCCGGGTCCGCCACCGCCCGGCCGACGCCGCGGATCTCCACCGGCCGGTCCTCCAGGTAGCCGCGGAAGACGAACACGCCCGGCCTGCCGGGGTCCGGCGCGTCGAGGACCAGGTCCAGGAACGCGGCCCACTGCGCCAGGGTGTGCAGGGTCGCGGCAGGCGAAGCCGAGGACGGCGCCGTGCCCACCCAGGCGCCCCGGGCGTCGATCTCCCACAGCAGCGCCCGACCGCGCAGGTCCGCGTCCCTCCTGGCGGCGTACTCGTTGAGCACCTCGCCCACCGCCGCGTTCACCGCCGGCGTCACAGGCACCCGACCACTCCGTTCCCCCTGGGCGGACATCCGATGCCGAGATGCTGCCCGGTCGACCTCCGCCACGATCGGGTGACCCCGTACCCGGGGCCCACCCAGCCCCGCCGAGGACGCTTCGGGCACGCCCGGGCACGTTCGCGCCGGACGGGGCGGCCGAGGAGCACAGTGGTGGGGTGCGGTCCCGTCCGGGGGCCGGTGGTGGTGGTGGTGGAGTTCCCTATCGTGGTGCTGGCCTGCTCGACGGGAGGACTGGACGCGGTCAGCCGGGTGCTGGCACCGCTGCCCGGCGACTTCGCCGCCGCGGTCGTGGTCGTGCAGCACACGTCACCCGACGCGCCCGGTGCGCTGCCGGACATCCTGGCCCGGCGCACCGCCCTGCCGGTCGCCCCCGCCGTCGACGGCGCCCGCCTGCTGCCCGGGCACGTGCTGGTCGCCCCACCAGGCCGGCACCTGCTGGCCACCGCCGACGGCACCCTCACCACCATCCCCGTCGGCCCGGTGCCGCCCTACCGGCCCTCGGCCGACCTGCTGCTGGCCACCCTCGCCGTGGTCGCCGGGCCGCGGGTGGTCGCGGTGGTGCTGTCCGGGCACGGCAACGACGCCGCCACCGGCGCCACCGCCGTCCACCGCTTCGGCGGCGTGGTCCTCGTCGCCGACCCGACGACCTCGGCCGCCTCGGCCATGCCCGAGGCGGCCATCGGCCGCGACGCCATCGTCAACGGCATCGTCGCCCTCGACGACATCGCCCACATGCTGGTCGACCTCACCGCGTCGACGGTCCTCCACGCCGAACCCGAGCCCCGGTGAGGCGCCCCGTCAGCCGCCGACGTGGATGCCGGGGCGCCGGTCCGGGTCGGGTTCGGACTTGCGGATGATCTCGCGGACCACCGGGGCGGTGTCGCCGCGGCCGAGCAGCAGGTAGCGGAACAGGTGGCCCAGCGGGTTGCCCTCGCTCCAGGCGAAGTGGCAGTGCGGGCGCACGCCGGTGGTGTCGCGCAGGGCCAGCAGGACCGCCGCGATGGCGTTGGGCGCGGCCGGGCTCTGCGCCCGCAGGATCCGGTATCCGCCCACCTCCACGCCGCGGACCTTGAGCACGTCGCTGAAGTCCGACGGGTCGACCACGTCGACCTCCAGGAACAGCACGTCGGCCGCGCCGGGCACCGGGTTCGCGCCGCGCTGCTCGGCCTCCTTCTCGGCGTACTCGGCGGTGTCGCCGGCCTGCCGCCGGTTGGCGATGATGGTCAGCGCGCCGTCGTGGGCGATGGAGTCGGTGACGAACCGGCGGGCGGTCTCGTCGAACTCGATGTGGTCGGCGCGCAGCTCCGTGGTCCGGCTGATCCGGGACACCAGCGAGACCGCGACGATGCCCAGGATGAAGAAGAACGAGATGGTGATGCCGTCGGGCTTCTCGATCACGTTCTCCACCAGCGCGTAGAGCATGATCAGCGTGAGCACCGCGAACGCGGTCGCCGCACCCCGCCGCCGGGCCCGCGCGGCAGACAGGGTCACCGCGGCCGAGGCCGAGACCATCATGGCCAGGATGCCGGTGGCGTAGGCGCCGGCCTGCGCGTTGACGTCGGCCTGGAAGATCAGGGTGATCAGGACGCAGACGGCGGTGTAGACCAGCACGACCGGCCGCACCGCGCGCGACCACTCCGGCGCCATGCCGTAGGCGGGCAGGTAGCGCGGCACGATGTTGATCAGCCCGGCCATCGCCGAGGCACCGGCGAACCACAGGATGAGGATGCTGCTGACGTCGTAGGCGGTGCCGACCCACTCCCCCAGCAGCTCGTGGGCCAGGTACGCCAGGGCCCGGCCGTTGGCCTCCCCACCGGGCTGGAACTGCTCCACCGGCACCAGCACGGTGGTCACGAAGCTGGTCGCGACCAGGTACACCGACATGATCACCGCGGCGGTGGTGAGCAGCTTGCGGGTGTTGCGGATGCGCCCCTCCAGCCGCTCGGCGTCGGTGCGCCCGTCGGAGGCCACCAGCGGCATCATGCTCACGCCCGTCTCGAAGCCGGACAGCCCGAGCACGAGCAGCGGGAACGCCAGGACGGCGGGCCCGACCACGCCGAACAGCCCACCGCCTGCGGAGGTCAGGGCGTCCAGCCAGCGGTCCAGGGCCGCCGGCTCGGAGACCACTTCCAGCACACCGGCCACCACGACCACGGCGTTGAGCAGCAGGAACACCGCGACCAGCGGGATGGCCACGCCGACGGCCTCGCTGAAGCCGAGCAGGAACACCCCGCCCAGGACCAGCAGCAGCACGACGGTGACCACCACCTCGTGGCCGTGCAGGAACTCCGGCACGTGCGGGTTCTCCAGCGCGTGCACCGTGGCGTCGGCGGCGGACAGGGTGATGGTGATGATCCACGAGGTGGCCACGAACCCGAGCAGGACCAGCACGAACAGCTTGCCCCGCCAGAACGGCAGCAGGTCCTCCAGCATCGCCACCGAGCCCTGGCCGTGCGGCGACTCGCGGGCCACCCGCCGGTACATCGGCAGCATCCCGAACAGGGTCAGCGCCACGATCAGCAGCGTCGCCAGCGGCGAGATCGCCCCGGCCGCCAGGGCGGCGATACCGGGCAGGTAGGACAAAGTGGAGAAGTAGTCCACGCCGGTCAGGCACATGACCTTCCACCACGCCGTGGGCCTGGCGTGCTGCTCGGCACCGGCCGGGCCCACCGGCTGCACCCGGTGCTCCAGCAACCACCGCCCCAACCGGCTCGACGGCGGGGACGGCGGGACCGGCCTGGCCACCCGTTCGGGGACGGCGAACTCCGGTGCGTCGGACATTGCGGGGTCTCCCGTGGTGATCACTTCGTCGGTTACAGGGTGCCGCCACCGCGCACCCGGTGCGCGGCGAGCGCCCGGACGGCGCCGGGGCACAGCGGGCAGTCAACTTCCCCCCGGGCTCCGGCGAGGTGAAGACAGCGGTTGTCCGGCGTAAAAATCGCGCTAAGACGCGCCGCCGCGGCTCCACTCCCGGGTGTTCTGTCCGCACATCGACGGTCTGCTGACCGTGATCGGCACGCCACGTCCGGGTCAAGTCCGGTGTTGTCGGAGTGGTGCGGCCCGTCCGACCCGCCCCGTGAACGGGCGCTTCGCCAGCATCGGGTACGCGCCCGTCCGGGCGAAGAGACCCGAGGAGAAGACCGTGACGCTGTCGAAGTCCCCCGTTGACGCGCCGCAGGTGCAGGCCCTGTTCACCGCCGACGACGGACCGGTCGGGCACGACGTGTGGGAGCACGTCCAGCGCGGGTTGATCTACCCGTCCCCGTACGCGCTGTTCGCGACCTTCTGGCGCGCCGAGGACGGCCGGGCACCCACCCCGGCCCAGCTGTCCGCGATCCTGTCGGAGCTGCGGGAGCACATCCACCGGTACCTCGGCAGCGCCAACACCACCGTGGTGACCGGCGTCGGCTTCCGCCTGTGGCACGAGTGGTGCCGCGAGACGGGGCGCAGGCCACCGCGGGGCATGCGGCTGCGCCACCCCTCCGGCGAGCCCGGCGTGGACGAGGGCTTCGCGCCGTCGAAGGTGTTCGAGCGGTCGAACGGCACCTTCGTCGACTCCGGCGCCGACCTGTGGTTCCACCTCAAGTCCGACGACCGGGAGCACTGCCCGGAGGTGTTCCGGCGGCTCAGCGCGATGCTGGCGGAGACCGGCGGCGTCGACCCCACCCGGACGGTGCACCAGGAGGCGGCCACCAAGTCGGTGCGCGCGGACAAGCGGGGCGGCAAGGTCGTGGGCTGCCGCTTCTCCGAGAACCTCAACAACCCCACCAGCCCGGTGAGCTTCCAGAAGCACACCCTGGTCGGGCTGGACGACCCCGACTACCTCGGCGCGTCGTTCGTGCTGGCGCAGCGCTTCACCATCAACTGGTCGAACCTGCTGAACATGAACCCCGACCAGGTCGAGGACCTGGTCGGCCGCACCGCCGACGACGTCATCATCCCCTCCCACGACGACCGCAACCACATCAGCCGCTCCCGCGCCCAGGACGAGATGGGCAACACCACCCCGCTGCTGCGGCTGAGCCTGCCCTACGGCACCTCCGACGCGCTCGACGACGACGACCTGCTGGCCAAGGGTGCCAGCCGCCGCGACGAGCGGGGCATCTACTTCGCCGGGTTCGCCAACTCGGCGGAGGTGCTGGAGCGGATCATGGACCGGCAGATCGGGCGGACCGACGGATTCATGGCCGACCGCCTGCTGTCCAACGTCCGGTCCGACCTGGGTGGCTTCTACTTCATCCCCAGCCAGCTCAACCTGGACCTGCCGCCCACGCCGGTGCCGGACCTGGCGCGGTCGTGGCGCGACTTCCCCGGCGTGGACTGGGACCGGTTGGACCGGCACTTCGACCGGCGCTCGGCCAACGGCTACATGTACTACAACCACCACGACTACATGCACCGCATGGCGACGGTGCCGGCCGAGCAGCGGGACCACTGCCGACCGCCCTCGCGCCGGGTGCTGCGGCTGTTGGAGACGATGTTCTCCCGGTGGCAGGACGGCTGGTACTTCGACCGCGCGCAGCAGGAGCTGGAGCACCTGTCGGCCTACGTCGAGCGGTACCACGGGGTCGAGCAGGCGCGGCGGGTGATGGCGCTGCCGGTGGTCGAGCGGATGGGCTGGGCGATCAAGATCGGCCTCGGAAAGGTCTTCGCCGGCCACGACTACGGTTTCCGCGGGCGGCGCCACCGGGACGGCCGGACCGTCAACGGCGCCGACACCTACCACGTCGAACCGGCCGAGCTGATCGTCGGCGCCATGCCCAACCTCGGCCTGGGCCAGGGCAAGTACGTCATCGACCACACCCGCGAGGACGAGGAGCTGGAGAACTTCTTCCGCGGCCTGAGCGCCGCCTCCGGCGTCGGGCACGTCGTCCCGGGCTACCAGCGCCTGCTCGACAAGGGCCTGGACGGCCTGATCGCGGAGGTGACCGCCAAGCTCGACACGACCGACGACGAGGGCAAACGCCAGTTCTACCGCGCGATCGTGCTGGCCCTGGAGGGCGTCAGCGACCACTGCCTGGCGTACGCCGACCTGGCCGCCGAGCTGGCCCACGACACGCGGCCGTCGCAGCGGGCGGAGCTGGAGAACCTGCTGGCCATCCACGGCCGGATGCGCAAGCTCGCCCACCAACCGCCCGACACGATGCTCGAAGCCGCCCAACTGGTCTTCACCCTGCACTCGTGCCTGCACCTGGTGGGTGAACCGACCGCCGTCGGCCGCCTCGACCAGCTCCTGGAACCCTTCCGCGCCAACGACCGCCAACTGGGCCTGATCGACGACGACCAGGCGCAGGAGATCATCGACTGCCTGTGGGTCAAGCTCGGCGAGAAGGTCCTGTGGAACCGCGCGTTCGTGGAGGACCACCAGCCCTTCGGCAACATGGCCATGGGCGGTTTCAGCGGCAACTACCCCCAGGGCGGCGCCAACAACCAGTGGGTCCAGCAGGTCACCGTCGGCGGCACGGTGGCCGACGACGCCGAGGGCGAGGGCACGCCGGCCTACAACGCCACGACGATGCTGTGCCTGCTCGCCGCCCGCAGGCTGCCGCTCAACGCGCCCTGCCTGTCGCTGCGCGTGCGCCCGGACATGCCCCGCGAGTACGCCGAGGAAGCCGCCCGCGCGCTGCTCAGCGGTGGCGCCCACCCCATCCTGCTCGACGACCGCAAGATCATCCCCGGCCTGGTGCGCAGCGGCGAGCGCATCGGCGACGGCACCCGGCCCACCGAGTTCACCCCGGTGCGCGAGAAGGCCCGGGGGCGCTGGCACAGCGAGGTCCCGCTGGACGTGGCCCGCGACTACGCCTGCGACGGCTGCTACGAGCCGCAGTTCCCCGGCAAGAACTGGTTCACCCTCGGCCAGGTCAACATGCTGCACGTGCTGGAGGCCACCCTCAACCAGGGCAAGTCCTGGCTCACCGCCGGACCGATGTACTTCCGGGGCCAGCGGGTGTCGTTCACCTCCGCCAAACCCGCCGACCTGACCACGTTCGACCAGGTGCTGGAGCTGTACTTCAAGCACCTGTCCCGGATGTACGCCAAGCAGGTCGACGGCCAACTGGCCGCGTTCGGGCAGATGAGCGAGGTGTGCCCGTCACCGCTGCTGTCCTGCTTCGTCGACGACTGCGTCGAGACCGGCCTGGACTACTACGCGGGCGGCGCCCGGTACAACGTCATCGCCCCGGGCCTGATCGCCCTGCCCAACGCCATCAACTCGCTGCTGGCGATCAAGCACCTCGTCTACGACCCCACCACCGCGGCCACCTCCCTGCCCGAACTGGTCGAGGCGCTGATGTGCGACTGGGGCGAGTCCATGACCGAGCCCTTCACCAACTCCCTGGTGGGCGAGGGCCGCACCGCCGCCCGCGCCGAGCGCTTCCGCGACCTGCGCGGGGCCGCCCTGACCCTGCCCCGCTACGGCCGCGGCAACGAGGACGTCGACGCCTTCGGCAACCGCTTCCTGCGCCGCGTCTCCGACACCGTCGTCTCCGTCCTCACCGACCCCGCCCCCTCCACCGCCCGCACCATGGTCACCCTCGCCGAGCGCATCGGCACCCCCGAACACCCCTTCGGCATCCAGCTCCAACCCGGCGTGGGCACCTTCGAGAACTACCTCGAATTCGGCGCGGCCACCGGCGCCTCGCCCGAGGGACGACGACGCGGCGAAACACTGGCCTCCGACCTCAGCCCCACCCCGAGCCCGGTCGACCGGCCGGTGGACCACCAGGAGGAGGGCATCCTCGCCTCCTTGTCCGGCTTCAGCGGTGACGGCGCGGAGGCCCTGTGGGACGCCGCCCCCACCGACTTCACCATCCGCGAGGACTTCCCCCACGAGGACCTGGTGCGCGTCATCGAGGCATTCGCCCGCGGCACCGGCTCCAACCTGCTCACCATCACCTGCGCCGACCCCGACACCCTCGCCGCCGCGCGCCGCGACCCCGAGCAGTACGACCTGCTGCGCGTGCGCATGGGCGGCTGGAGCGAGTACTTCATCAGCATGTTCCCCGACCACCAGCACCAGCACCAGCGCCGCCCGATCAGCAGCCCCGACGTCGAGGGCTGACCGCCCCGGTGGTCAGCAGGACCAGTCGGCGCAGGTCACGACCTCGAAACCCCGGCTCGGGAAGACGGTGTCCACGAAGAAGTCGTGCACGGCCGGGTCGCCGTCGGCGCAGCCGTCGCGCAGCACGGTGACCCGGTAGCCGCGGTCGGCCGCGTCGTAGCACGTGGCGGCCACCATCGCGCTGGTCGCGACCCCGGCGACCGCGAGGGTGCCGACGCCTCGGGCGCGCAGCACCAGGTCGAGGTCGGTGCCCGCGAACGCGCTCGCGCGGCGCTTGAGCACGACGACGTCCTCCTCGGCGACCGGCAGGGCGATCCCGGTCCCGGTCGATCCCTCGTGGAAGGCGTCCCCGGCGTCGTAGAACGACCGGTGCAGCCCGTTGTCGGGCAGCAGGTCGGCGCCGTTGGGGCGGAAGGCGAAGCGCACGAACACGACGAGCGCGCCGGCCGCGCGGGCCCGCGGGAGCAGGTCGGTGACCGCCGGCACGACCCGGGCGGCGAACGGGTGGTTGTCCGTGATGCCCCGCTGGAGGTCGCCGACGATCAGCGCGGTGGTCAAGGTGGGCTCCCGTCCGGGTGGTGGTCGACGCTCGCGCCCGCGCGGTCCCGCGGTGTGGCACCACGGGACCGCGGGCGTGCTCAGCCGACGGTACAGGTGACCGAGGGCCGCGCGAGCGGGAACGCGGACGCGGCGGGCAGGCCGGGTGCGGGTTACGGGGTGACCGCGCGCAGGTGCGCCCGGAAGCCCTCGCCGTAGGTGCGGGTGGGCGTGCCGTTGTAGTCCTCGATCAGCACGTTCCCGCCGCTGCAGCCCCACGGGTTCCACGTCCACGCCGTGTAGCCCAGGCCGTGCGCGTCCAACCAGGACATCACCCGGTCGATGTAGTCGTGGGCGCACGTGTCCTGGCCGATCTCACCCGCGTGCACCGGCACCTGCGCGGCGACCGCGCCGATCTGGGTGTCCCAGCAGGACTCGGTCACGCAGGCGTTGAAGTTGTACGAGTGCCACGACGCCATCAGGTTGCCCGTCGGGTCGACCGGCTTGTGGGCCAGCCACTGCGACAGGTCGTTGGTCCACGTCAGCCCGGCGGTCATGACGACGTTGGTGGCGCCCGTCGCGCGCACCGCGTCGACCAGGTCCTGCATCCCGGCCACCTCGTAGTCGATGCCGGTGCAGGTGCCCCCGTCGCGCAGGCACCGCCACGCCGCGGCCATGTCCGACCAGTTGTTGGACGCGTCCGGGTAGGGCTCGTTGAACAGGTCGAAGACCACCGCGTCGTTGCCCTTGAAGGCGGTGGCGACCTGCGTCCAGAACGTCGGCGTGTGCTGCATGTCCGGCATCGGCTTCTGGCACGTGGCGTTGACGTCCGGGCAGGCCGAGATGTTGCCGGTGTAGAGCCCGTGCGTCCAGTGCAGGTCGAGGACCGGGTTGATGCCGTTGGCGACCAGCAGGTTCGCGTAGTCCTTGACGGCCTGCTGGTAGGCCGGGCCGCTGGGCGAGCCGGACAGGCCGAGCCAGCAGTCCTCGTTCAGCGGTATCCGCACCGCGCGGATGTTCCACGACTTCATCGCGTCGACGGACGCCTGGTCCACCGGGCCGCTGTCCCACATGCCCTTGCCCTGGACGCAGGCGAACTCGCCGCTGGACCGGTTGACGCCGAGCAGCCGGTAGGGCGTGCCGGCGGCGGTGACCAGCTTGTTGCCCGAGACCCGCAAGGCGGGCGCGGGGCCGGGGAGCGGCGGGGTGGTGGTCGTCGTCGGCGGGAGACCGGTGCAGGCGGCGCCGTTGACGGCGAAGTCCGTCGGTGCGGCGTTGCTCCCGCCGTAGGAGAAGTTCGCCCCGAGGCCGACGCTGCCGTTGGCCGGAATCCTGGCGTTCCAGGTCAGGTTGGTGACCGTGACCTGCTTGCCGGACTGCGACCAGATCCCGTTCCAGCCCTGCAGGAGGGTCTGGTTGCCCTGGTACGAGTAGGTCAGGGTCCACCCGTTGGCCGGGGTGGACCCCAGGTTCCTGATGGTCACGTTCGCGCCGAAGCCCGAACCCCAGTCGTGGACCGAGTAGTCGACCTTGCAGGCGAACGACGCCGAGGCGGCGGCGGCGTCGGTGGTCCAGGGTTCCGCCGTGGTCGACAGCACCGCGCCCGCGAGGGTCACCGCGGCGCCCGACACCGCGAGCGCGACACGTCGCTTCTGTCCTGTTACCGGCATCGACACTCCTTTGTGCCCGGGTCTGGGAACGTTGTGCCTGGGTCTGGGAACGCTCCCAGACCCAGGCACCGTCCGTGCCGGGGCTCGCGATCGTCAACACCCCTGTCCCGGATCGGACAACCGTTCACCCGATCGGCCGTGGGAGCACGTCTCACCTGGTCGTCGGGCGCCCTATCGCCTCCCCGCGAATCCCGGTACGCCGAATTCGGAGACATCCGGGTGAAATCCCGTGCGCCCCCCACCTGGAATGACCCACCCCCGCAGGGGCGGTCCACCGGGTGCTGCACTGTCGGGATGCTCGTGCGCAGCAGGCGGGTGACACAACGCTCCCGCACCGGCGCAAGTCCTTAGCGTGCCTGGGACCCCGGCGACGACGACCGGTGTTCCGGCAGAGCGAAATGAGGGATCGTCATGCGAAGACGCGTGGTCATCTGGTCGGCGACGAGCGCGCTCGTCGCCGCCGCCCTGGTGGTTCCCGGCGCATCGGCCGACCCCGCCCCCGCCGCCACGTCGACGTTGACCAAGTCCGTCAGCGGCGTCCCCACCCCCGCCGACCACGGCGCCACCGCCACCTGGGTCGTCGAGTACGACAACAACGGCACGGGCGTCGGTTCGGCCACCGTCACCGACGCGGTCGGCCCCGGCCAGTCCTACGTGACCGGCTCGCTGGACGTGCCGCCGGGGTGGACGCCGTCGTGGTCCACCGACGGGAGCACCTTCCAGACCGCCGAACCCGGCTCCGGCGTGGTCGCGGTCCGGGCGCAGAACCCCGTCGCCGCGCCCGGCGGGACGTCGCTGTCGGGCCTGCTGACCCCGCCCGTCCAGGCCAGCACCACGGCGACCGGCGGCGACGGGTTCACCCCGCTGCTGCACCGCACGCCCACCGGCGCCCTCCAGGCGTGGAACATCTACCACCACGCGGCACCCGCCACGCCGAAGGTGGTGTGCAGCGACCTGGCCACCGGGCAGCCCTGCGCGGGCGGGCCGTGGCCCAAGCCGCTCAACACCGCTCCCGGGCCGCTGGGCAGCGGCGCGACCGGTGACATCGGCAGCCCGATGACGCAGCAGTACTTCCGCGACCCCGCCGCGCCCTCCCAGGTCCTCTACACCGCGGTGACCGCCTCGTCGGTCGGCGTGGGCTGCCTCGACCTGGCGGCCGCGGCGAACTGCGGCTACTGGCCGCTGGTGGGCGCCGGCGGCTCGCCGTCCGGTGTCTACAACCTCGCCGGGTTCGTCGAGGTCGGCGGCAACCTCTACGGCGTGGCCAGCACGGGCACCGTGCTGTGCTGGACCGTCGCCACCCGCACCGCGTGCCCGGGCCAGCCGTACGCGCCGATCGTCCCGCCCAGCGGTGACACGCCCTCCAGCCTGTACTTCTACGGCGCGCTGACCGTCGTCGCGGGCAAGGTGTTCGCCTCGTCGTCCCGGCCCAACACCGGCAGCCAGGCGGCCATCGGCTGCTTCGACCCGGCCACCGCCACCGCGTGCGCCGGGTGGGCGTCACCCCGCCCCATCGGCCCGGTGGGCAACTACACCTACAACGCCTACACCGCGTACAGCACGTCGGGCGCGCAGGTCGGCGCCTGCTCCACCACCAGCGGGTCCTCGCCCGGCGTGACCACCTGCTACGCCCTGGACGGCTCGGCCCTGCCCGCGCCCTCCCCGCTGGCCGCGCTGCCCGCCGGCGTGATCGCGTTCAACCCCGAGGTGGTCACCGACGCCAACGGCCACGTCCGCAGCTACGTGGCGATCTGGGGCGGCCCGTACGCCGGCGCGGCGGTGTGCCACGACTGGACCACCGCGTCGGCGTGCGCCGGGGTGCCCAACCCGATCACCCACCCGACCGTCAACGGCGGCGTCACCCGCGACTACGGCTACACCTACGACGTGCCGACGGGCTGCATGATCGGCCTCGGCGACGCGGGCGTGCTGTTCTCGATGGACCCGCTCACCGGCAGCTCGCCGTGCGTGCGCTCGGGCGGCCGGGTCTCGCTCACCCCGGGCGACTTCTACTGCGACGGCGGTGCGGGCCACGTGCAGGGGTACGGCTCCGCGCGGCTCGTCGGCGTCACGCCCGGCAACGTCGACTTCGGCGCGTCCCGGGTGACCGTGGTGGACCAGGACGGCGCCACCGTGGCCACGCCCGGCTTCGCGCCGGACGGGTCGGTCGACCTGAGCGGCGTGTCCCCGACCGCCCACCCGACCATCTCGGTCACCACCACGCTGGTGCTGACCAGCGGCGCCGACTTCGGCGGCGGCAACCAGCCCCGGCTGGTCGTCGACTTCACCGGCGACCCGCCGCAGGTGTGCTTCCGCACCACGATCAGCGCGGACTGCGCGGTGGCCGACGTCGCCAACACCGCCACCGGCACCGACACCACCGGCTCGTTCACCTCCAACACCGTCACCGTCCCGGTCGCGCCGGGGCCCGCCTGCCGGCCGGTGGTGACGGTGGACAAGGAGATCTGCGCCTCGAAGACCGCGTCCCACTGCGGACCGGGCGGCTCGGGGCCGTGGGCGAAGAAGGCGCCCGTGGGCACCCTCGGCCTGCTCAACGCGACCGCCTACTGGCGGATCACGGTGACCAACCAGGGCCCGGTGGCCATCACCGACGCCCGCGTCGTGGACTACGAGGAGCCCGCCTGCGAGGCCGCAGCCGGGACCTTCACCCTGCAACCCGGTGAGACCAAGCGCTTCTACTGCTCCACCTACGCCCTGCTGACCCTGTTCCCGCTGACCAACCAGGCGAAGGCGGGCTACGTGCCGCGCAACTCGCCCGCCGGCACACCGCCGTCGTACTCGGCGTGGTCGTCGGCGACCGCCTGCTCCCTGCTCTGCGTGCTGGGCTGAGCCGAACCGGACCGGTGGGGCGCTCCGGCGTCCCACCGGTCCCCCGCGCGGAAGCCGCGCGACCGCGGGGCCGGTGCGAGATCCCCGTGCCGCAGGTGGTGGGTGAACCGCACCGGGACTCGGGCGGGCCGGCCACCACCTCCGTGGTGGCCGGTCCGGCTCACGTCGTGACGACCACGTCCACCCAGTAGTTGTTGCCGATGTAGTGCTCGGTCGGGAACCCGGTCCCCACGCGGTACCGGCCGTTCGCGTACGCGCCGGGCGCGGTCCACAGCGGAGGCGAGTGGACCTGCGGGCGCGCGCCGAAGTACTGGTTGGTCACGGCGAAGTACCCCGTCGGGGAGAAGTAGGAGGCCACGTAGACCCGGTCCGCCTCGATGGGGACCGGGGTGGCGAAGGTCAGGGTCTGCCAGCCGGTCGCGGTCTCGTCGGTGAACGTGCCGGTCGCCAGCAGGACGCCCTCGTCGGTCCACAGCGAGCCCGTGTGGGTGCCGGTGTCGCGCGCGGTCTTGTGGAACTTCACGCCGGTGACGGCGCCCGCGGTGGAGGAGCCGAACCGCACGCCCAGCTCGACCGGCGTGCCCTGGCCGCTCGTGGTCTCGTCGGGGACGACCGCCTCGCTGAACAGCGAGCACGGGCACGCGGCCTGCGGCCCGGTGGTGAACGACCACGTCGCGGTCGAGGCCATGACGTTGCCGTTGAGGTCGACGCCGAGCGCCCGCGCGGTGTAGCGGGTGCCCGGGGTGAGCCTGGCGTTCGGCCGCCACGTCACGGTCCTGCCGTCGGCGGACGCCGTCGTGGTGCCGTACAGGTGCGCCCCTCCGTCGTCGGTGAGCCGGACCTGCGTCGCCGCGGGGTCCATCGGCTCGTCGAACCGCAGGGTCACCGGGTCGCCCACCCCGACGTCCGTCGCGTCCGGCGCCGGGGTCCGGGTTTCGAGCGCCGGGCGGGTGTGGTCGCCGTTCGTGCCGTGGCGGTAGACCACGTCCACCCAGTAGTTCGTGAAGCGGAACCCGTTGGTCGGCATCCCCGCGCCGTACCGGAACAGGCCGTTCCAGTTGGGCTGGCCGGTGTTGACGGCCTCGATGTGCCCGTAGCCCACCTTGGGGAAGCTGTTGAAGTACCAGTGGTCGAACGAGTAGCGGCCGTTGGGCGCGAAGTACGACACGACGTAGTTCGTGCCCGTCTCCACGACCACCGGCGCGTCGAAGAGCAAGGTCTGCCAGCCGGTGGTGGTCTCGCCGGTGAACGTGCCGGTCGCCAGCAGCTGCCCGGTCGCGGACCAGAACGAGCCGGTGTGCGTGCCGGTGTTGCCCGCCGCCTTGTAGAAGCGGACGCCCAGCACCTCGCCGCGGCTGGTGAAGTAGACCTTGTTCCCCAGCTCCACCGCGTTGGCGTCGTTGACGGCGGTCGAGCCGGGCACCGCGAAGTCGTCCCAGATCGTGCACGGGCAGTCCGCGGGCCGCGTCGACCCCGTGGTGAACGTCCAGCTGTGCGCGTCCGCCGCGTCGTCGACCTGGACCGACGCGGTGTAGGCGGTGCCCGGGGACAGCGGCGCGGTCGGGGCGAACAGCGCGGTCGTGCCGCCGTCGGCGAGCGACACCTGGCCCGCCACCGCCCCGTCGGGCCCGGTGAGCGCGAACCGCGCGGGCGGTGCGGCGAGCACCCCGTCGAAGGTGGCGCTCACGGTCGGGGTCAGCCCCACGCTGCCCGCGCCGGCGAGCGGGGAGGTGGTGGTCGGGGCGGCCGCGTCGGCGTGCGCGGGCGCGACGGGCAGGACGAGTGCGGCGACCGCGACGACGAGGGTGGGCAACCGGTGTCGCGTTCTGCGCCGGGTGGTGCGTGACGAGGGCATGGTTCCGCCTTTCCCCCTCCGGACCCGGGTGGGCCCGCTCGTACGTCCGGATCGGGCTCCCGAGACCGCTCGTTACGGCTCTCCGGCCGGACTTCGCGGGGCGGCCGGTGGTCCTCCGCACGGGGTGCCGCCGATCCGATCACCGGCCACGGGTGCGGATGACCACGGGCACTCGGGCAATCGGGCGCGCCGAGCCGGGAACACGACCGCGGCGGGCGTGGCAGGTGGTCCATCGGGGTGATTTCGGGTCGGAGGGGGTCTTGGCCCCCGGCCGGGCCGGTGCCGCAACGGCGCCCACGTGTCCCGTAGTGGAGGGCCGGGGCCGTGTCCCCCGTGCGAGCTACACGCGGATGTCCACCGCGCGGGGATGATCCGGGACCGCCCGATCCCTAGCGTTCACCACAGCCGCGACGCCCGGTCGCGGACCGTTGCAGGAGGAGTGGCAGTGCGCCTGGTGAAGCAGTTGTTGGTCGTCGCGGCGGTGGCCGTTGTCGGCAGTCAGGGCGTCGCCGCCGTGGCGGGCGACCCCTGGCTCGCGCTGGTCCTGGGTGTCGCGACGGCCGGGCTCGCGGTGCTCGCCTACGCGTGGGTGGTGCGGCGCACCGAGCACCGCGCGCCCGCGGAGGTGGCCCGCGAAGGAGCCGGCGCCGCCATCGGCCGCGGGTTGCTGATCGGTGTCGTGATGTGCGGGGCCGTCATCGCCGCCATCGCCCTGCTCGGCGGCTACCGGGTGGACGGCCCGGGTCCGGTGACGGGCGCGGTGGGGCTGGTCGGCTTCATGGCCGCCGCCGCCGTGACGGAGGAGCTGATCTTCCGGGGCGTCCTGTTCCGGGTCGTCGAGCAGCGCACCGGCACGTGGGTCGCGCTGGCGCTGACCGGTGTGCTGTTCGGGGCATCGCACCTGCTCAACCAGAACGCCACTGCGTGGGGCGCGATCGCCATCGCGATCGAGGCCGGGTTCATGCTCGCCGCCGCCTACGCCGCCACCCGCACCCTGTGGCTGCCGATCGGGCTGCACTTCGGCTGGAACTTCGCCCTGGCCGGCGTCTTCGGCGCCGAGGTCTCGGGCAACGGCGCGACGCACGGCCTGCTGGACGCGACGCTCTCGGGCCCGGCCCCGCTCACCGGCGGCGCGTTCGGCCCCGAGGGCAGCCTGTTCGCCGTGGCGGCCGGTGCGCTGCTGACGGTCGTGTTCCTGGTGGTGGCGCACCGACGCGGTCACCTGGTCCCGCGCCGCGGCGCCACCGCTACGCTCGTCGGGTGATCGACGTCCGGCGGCTCCGGGACCCGTGGTCGCGGTGCGGCGTCACCGCGCGGGACCTCCCGTTCGCCCTGCTGATCGCCGTCGCGGCGCTCCTGCCGGGGCTGGAGAACTACGGGACGCGGCTCGGCAACTCGCCCCAGCACCCCTTCGACGCGCTGACCGTCGCGGCGGTCGCGCTGGAAGCCCTCCCGCTCGCCGTGCGCAGGCGGTGGCCGGCCGCCTGCCTCGCCCTGGTGTCGCTCGGCTTCGCCGTCGACCAGCTCCGCGGCTACCACACCTTCGCGACCATCGCGCTGCCCGTCGCGCTGCTGAGCACCGGCCTCCACCTCGAACACCACCGGCGGACCGCCGCCGTCCTGGCCAGCGCGGCGTACGTGCCGCTCGCGGTGGCGCTCGACCGGCTGGGCGCGGGCGAGGGGCTGGTCGGGTACGTCACGTTCTACCTGGCGCTGGCCATGGCGTGGGGCGCCGGGGCGTGGCTGCGGCTGTCGCGGGCGGCCGAGGCGGAGCGCCGCGACCACCTCGCCGAGGCCACCCGCACCGCCGAGCGCACCCGCATCGCGCGCGAGCTGCACGACGTGGTGACCCACCACGTGACGGCCATGGTCGTCCAGGCCGAGGCGGCCCGCTACCTGACCGCCGCCCCCGAACGCCTGGACCAGGCCCTGACCGCCGTCACCGACACCGGCCGCCGCGCCATCACCGACCTGCGGCACCTGCTCGACCTGCTCAACCCCGACCACGGCGTGCCCGGGGACCTCCACGCCCTCGTCGAGCGGACCCGGCAGGCGGGCCAGCCCGTCGAGTTCACCCGGGAAGGCGACCCCGTGGTCACCGCCGACGTCACGGTCCACCGGGTCGTGCAGGAGGCGCTGACCAACGCGCTCAAGCACGCCCGCGGCAGCCGCACCGCCGTCCACGTCCACCACGGCGCCCGGGAGACCACCGTGGAGGTGACCACCGAGGGACCGGGCACCACGTCACCCGGCGGCAGCGGGCGCGGCCTGGTCGGGCTGCGCGAACGGGTCGAGGCGCTCGGCGGCGAGTTCACCGCGGGCCCGCGCCCCGGCGGCGGCTTCGTCGTCCGGGCCCGCGTCCCCGCGGGCGGATCGTCGTGACCGCGCCGATCCGGGTCCTGGTCTGCGACGACCAGGCGCTCATCCGCACCGGGTTCGCCACGATCATCGACGCCCAGCCCGACCTGGAGGTGGTGGGCGAGTGCGCGGACGGCCGGGCCGCGGTCGAGCTGGCCCGCCGGTTGCGCCCGGACGTGGTGGTGATGGACGTGCGGATGCCGGTGCTCGACGGCATCCAGGCCACCCGCCTGCTGGCCGGCGCGGGCGTGGCCGAGCCCGTCAAGGTGCTCGTGGTGACGACGTTCAACCTCGACGAGTACGTCTACGAGGCACTGCGCGCGGGCGCCGCCGGGTTCCTGCTCAAGGACGCCCCGCCCGCCCAGCTGCTGCAGGGCATCCGCACCGTGGCGGCCGGCGCGGCACTGCTGGACCCCGAGGTGACGCGGCAGCTCGTGGGCAGGTACGCCGCGCGGATCCGGCCCGCCGAGGGCACCCCGGGCGACGTGCCCCTGGCACCGCGCGAGCTGGAGGTGCTGCGCCTGATCGCCGAGGGCCTGTCCAACAGCGAGATCGCCGCGGCGCTGGTGATCAGCCAGGAGACGGTGAAGACGTACGTGTCGCGCATCCTGACCAAACTCGACCTGCGCGACCGCGTGCAGGCGGTGGTCTACGCCTACCGCCGGGGCTTGGTGACCTGAGGGGCTCGCCGTGGCCCGAGGGGTTCGCCGTGGCCTGAAGGGCTCGCCGTGGCCCGAGGGGCTCGCGGTGACCCGAGGGGCTCGCGGTGACCCGAGGGGCTCGCGGTGACCCGAGGGGCTCGCCGTCCGGTCGTGGCCCGGAAAACCTGTTGCCCGACGGCCTCCGGTTGAACATCATCACGCACATGGGTCTGTGACCAGTGGCGCACGCGCGGGGTTGAAGACGGGGTCGAGTCGTTCCCGTCCACCTTCGCACGGGCTTCTTCCACGCGACGTCGGTGCACGACGTCGCGCTCGCCGGCATGCCGGCCACACGCCACTGGATCCAGGGGGCGGTCCACTGCGGACCGCCTCCGCCAACCTCGGAGTTCGGCGAACCATGAATCGCTTCCGCAGTACCCGCGTGCCCGGCGAAGGCAACGGGAAGTCCCTGTGGGTGGTCAGGGAACTGGGCCTGCCCACCATCGTCAAGACCTGCGTCTCGTGCCGGTCCACCCGCCACCACCCCGCCGGCAAGTTCCGCGTGAACGCCAACGGCAAACTCCTCGACGTCTGGATGCTGATCAGCTGCGAGCTGTGCGGCCGCACGTCGAAGATCCCCGTCCACGAGCGCATCCACGTCCAGTCGCTCGACCACGAACGGCTGCTGCGGTTCGAGGCCAACGACCCGGTGATGGTGCGGCACCTGGCCATGGACGCGGCACTGGCCGGCAGGGCCTCGTACCGGTTGGACTGGAGCGGTGCGTGGGAGCTGGAGACCGACCTGCCGTTCTACGACCTCGAACAGGCTTCGTCGCCGCTGGAGGTCTTCGTCAGGTTCGAGCTCCCGGCACCCGTCCGGGTCGGGAAGCTGCTCACCGCCGGGTTCGGCCTGAGTCGAGCGGCGGTGAGGGGCATGGTCGACTCCGGGCGCATCCACCTGCCCGCGGGCGTCGACGCCAAGGTGCGCGAGGACTTCACCTTCCTCGTCGTCCCACCACGTGAGGGGGGAAAGGAGCGTTCACCGGTTCCGGGGCCGCCCGCTTCGCGGGGGTGATCTCCTCGTGCACCATCGGGCACGACGCGCGACGCCGGGAACCGGTCGCACCCATGACACGACTCCTGTTGAAGACAACGGAAATCCAGGAGGTCATTGTGGAGCGTCGTACTTTCCTGCACGCCTCGGCCCTGTCAGCGGGCGCGTTGGCAGCCGGGGCGCCGGCGTCGGCGTCGAGCCCGCTGCGGGTCCAGGTGCTGATGTTCGACGGGGTCGAGGAACAGGACTGGGCCGCACCGGCGGAGGTGCTGGGCATGGCCGGCGCCATGAGCAACGGCGCACTCACCACCACGCTGGTCACCACCGGCAGGCCCGCTACTGTGACGTGCAACTTCGGTGCGCGCGTCGAGGTGACCCAGGGCTGGTCACCGCACGAGGCGGAGGTGCTGGTGGTTCCCGGCGGCGGCCGGTACACCGACCCCACCGGCCCCGGCGTCCGCAGGCTCATGGCCGACCAGCAGTTCCTGCGCCGCCTGGCAGCTGCTGATGTGCTGCGCGTGGGCATCTGCACCGGGGTCATGGTGCTGGCGGCCGCCGGGGTGGCCAGGGGGCGCAACGCCACCACCCACTCGCGCGCGAAAGCGGATCTGGCGGCCCGGGGGGCGACGGTGATCAATGCTCGCGTGGTCGACGACGGCGACCTGGTGACCGGTGGCGGTGTCACTTCCGGGTTGGACGTGGCGTTGTGGCTGGTGGAGCGGTTCCTCGGTGCCAGGACGGCTCAGCAGGTGGAGACGATCATGGAGTACGAGCGGCGCGGCACCGTGTGGCGGGCTTGATCCGTTGCGCGCGCGGTGGCTGTCGACCTGGAACGGACCGAAGCGAAGACCGACCCGCCGTCCACCCGGTCACGGGGTCCGCCGGCGCAGGGTCGCGGCACCGAGCAGCAGGGCCGCGAGCGCGCAGCCCGCCACGACCAGCAGGTTCCGCACGAGCGTCCCGTCCACCTCCGGCGACCGGGTGACCTGGGTCAGCGCGTCCACCGCGTAGGACAGCGGCAGCAGGTCGGAGATCACGTTCAGCACCCCGGCCATCCCGTCGCGAGGTGCGAACAGCCCGCACAGCAGCACCTGCGGCATCACGATCGCGGGCATGAACTGCACCGCCTGGAACTCGGTCCTGGCGAACGCGCTGGCGAACAGGCCCAGCGCCATGCCGAGCACCGCGTCCAGCACGGCGATCAGCACCAGCAGCGCCACCGGGCCCTCGACCTCCAGCCCCAGCCAGGTCAGCGCGAGGGTCGCCGCCACCACCACCTGCACGACCGCCACCAGCCCGAACGCGAGGGCGTAGCCGAGCAGCAGGTCGAGCTTGCCGATCGGCATGGTCATCAACCGCTCCAGGGTCGCGGTGAGGCGTTCCCGGAGCGTGGTGATCGACGTGACGATGAACATGATCGCGAACGGGAAGACGCCCAGCAGCGCGGGCGCGGCCCGGTTGAAGACCTGTTCCGAGTCGAACACGTACCGCAGCAGGACCAGCAGCAGCGACGGCAGCAGGACCATCAGCGCGACGGTGCGGTGGTCGTGCCGCAGCTGCGTCAGGATGCGCCGGGTGGTGGCCAGGGTGCTCATGCGGTCCTCACCAGCGCCAGGAACGCCTGCTCCAGGTCGGCCGTGCCGGTGCGGTCGCGCAACGCCTGCGGGGTGTCGTCGGCGAGCAGCGCGCCGTCGCGCATGAGCAGCAGGCGGTCGCACCGCGCGGCCTCGTCCATCACGTGGCTGGACACCAGCAGTGCGGCGCCCCGGTCCGCGAGCCGGTGGAACAGGGACCACAGCTCCTCGCGCAGCACCGGGTCCAGGCCCACCGTCGGCTCGTCCAGCACGATCAGCTCCGGTCGGCCCAGCAGCGCCGCGGCCAGGCCGGCCCGGCCGCGCTCGCCGCCGGAGAGGGTGCCCACGAGCTGGTCCGCCCGCTCCTCGAGACCGACCTCGCCGATCACGCGCTCGACGTCGGCGGCCGGTGCGCGCAGCACGGACGCGAAGTAGCGCAGGTTCTCCCGCACGGTCAGGTCCGCGTAGACCGACGGGCTCTGCGTGGAGTAGCCGACCCGGTCGCGCAGCACGGGGCTGCCCGCCGGGTGGCCGAGGACGGTGACCGTCCCGCCGGCCACCACCTGCACGCCGACCACGCACCGCAGGAGCGTGGTCTTGCCGCAGCCGCTCGGGCCCAGCAGGCCGGTGACGGACCCCTCGGGCACCTCGAACGTGACACCGCGCACGACCTCGCGCCCGCCGCGCACCACCCGCAACCCGTTGACGGCAACCGAGTCGGCCATGCACTGGATTGTCGCCCCGCCGGGCGCCCCGGGGAAGCGGGGATCACCAACGACCGGGAACGCACATTT
This sequence comes from Saccharothrix syringae, assembly GCF_009498035.1. Taxonomy (NCBI): domain Bacteria; kingdom Bacillati; phylum Actinomycetota; class Actinomycetes; order Pseudonocardiales; family Pseudonocardiaceae; genus Saccharothrix; species Saccharothrix syringae. Next base: position 4,990,901 of record NZ_CP034550.1, on the reverse strand, counting down.
GCACACCAGTGCACATTCGTATACCGGGGTTCATTTCCGCGAGACCGGAAAACAGCCCGCAGCCGTCCGCCGAGGCGTCGCACAGATTCATTGACGATAATAACAAGCATCCGCCGACCGGCCTAAGAACAGGGGCTTTGTACCCTGAAACCAGAGACGCGGGACCTTTTTTCGTTGACACTCACTGCACTGTCCCGATACGGCCGGAAAAATCCAACCGGCTCATTCAATTCCGCCGCGCGGGCGAAGTCGCTCCGCGAAAAGCCAGTGAGGAAGACCCATGTCCCTGTTCAGGAGAGGCCGGGCGGTCGCGCTGTGCACCGCCCTGTGCCTGGTGGCCGCGGCGGCCCCCGCACTCGGCGGTGCCGCCGCGGCGGCCCCCGCGGAGACCGCCCCGATCGACCCGGTCGTGCGCCAGCGCACCGAACTGCCCGGCACCACGACGTTCTTCGTCCGCCTGAAGTCCGGCGCGCACCTCGACGCGAGCCAGGGCGCCACCGACCGCACCGACCGCGTCCGCCGGGTGTACGAGGCGAAGAAGGCGCACGCCGAGCAGTCCCAGGCCGGCCTCCGCGCGGTGCTGACCGCGCGCAAGGCACCCTTCACCCCCTACTGGATCACCAACGCCATCAAGGTCACCGGCGACAAGCAGCTGCTGTTCGAGCTGGCCCGGCACCCCGACGTGGCGCAGATCCTGCCCGACCGGACCTACCGGCTGACGAAGCCGGTGCGCCAGGAGGGCGCGCCGGGCACCCAGGCCGTCGAGTGGAACATCGACCGGGTGCGCGCCCCGGAGGTCTGGCAGACCTACGGCACCCGCGGCGAGGGCATCGTGGTGGGCACCATCGACACCGGCGCCCAGTTCGACCACCCCGCCATCGCCCGCCAGTACCGCGGCGCCCGGTCCGGCGCCCCCGACCACTCCTACAACTGGTACGACCCGTCGCTGGTGTGCGGCAACCCGTCCAGCGCGCCGTGCGACAACGTCGGCCACGGCACCCACGTGCTGGGGACGATCGTCGGCGACGACGGCGGCGAGAACAAGATCGGCGTGGCGCCCGGCGCGCAGTGGATCGCCGCCAAGGGCTGCGAGACCGACACCTGCTCCACCTCCGCGCTGCTGTCCGCCGGCGAGTGGATGGTCGCGCCCAGGGACGCCAACGGCGCGAACCCGCGCCCGGACCTGGCGCCCGACGTCATCAACAACTCCTGGGGCGGCGGTCCCGGCGACCCGTTCTACCGCGACATGGTGGACACGTGGGTCGCCGCGGGGATTTTCCCCGTGTTCTCCGCCGGCAACGACGGCGGGTCGGGCTGCTCCACCGTCGGCTCCCCGGGCGACTACGCCGCCGCCTACGCCGTGGGCGCGTCCACCCGGGCCGACGGCATCGCCTGGTACTCCAGCCGCGGACCGAGCGTCATCGACGGCGGCACCAAGCCCGACATCACCGCACCGGGCGACGAGGTGCGCTCCAGCCTCCCCGGCGGCCAGTACGGCCTCAACAGCGGGACCTCCATGGCGGCGCCGCACGTGACCGGCGCCGTCGCCCTGATGTGGTCGGCGTCGGCCCAGGTCCGCAACCAGGTGCCGCTGAGCCGCGAACTGCTCGACGGCACGGCCGTGCCCGTCGACGACCGGAGCTGCGGCGGCACCGGGGCCGACAACAACGTCTGGGGCCACGGCAGGCTGGACGCCTACGAGGCCGTCACCCGAGCACCGCGGGGCCCGGTCGGCGCCGCCACCGGCACCGTCCGCGCGGGCGGCCACCCGGTCGCCGACGCACTGGTCCGGTTCGACAACGGCCTGGTCCGCTCCACCCGGACCGCCGCCGACGGCACGTACACCCTGCCGAGCCTGGCGGTCGGCGAGCACACGGCGACGGCGAGCACCTTCGGCTACCTCACCGCGTCCCGGCGGGTCACCATCACCGAGGGCACCACCACCGCGGTGGACTTCGAGCTGGCCGCCGCACCGCGGCACACCGTCTCCGGTCAGGTGCGCGGCGCCGACGGCGCACCGGTGCCCGGCGCGACCGTCACCGCGGCGGGCACGCCGCTGCCGCCGGTCACCACCGACGCCGACGGCCGCTACCGCCTGCCCGACGTGCCGGTGGGCCGCTACGACCTGACCGCCGAGGGCGACCGGTGCCGGCTCCCGCAGCGCGAGCAGGTCGAGGTGGACGGCGACGAGCAGGTCGACTTCGCGCTGCCCGCCAGGACCGACGGCATCGGGCACGTGTGCGCCGTCGGGGCCCCGGCGCCGTGGACGGACGCCGACACCGCGCTGCCGCTGGAGGGCGACGACGTGTCGGTCCCCGTGGACCTGCCGTTCCCGGTGAACCTCTACGACCAGTCCTACCGCCGGGTGCACGTCAGCACCAACGGCTTCCTCAGCTTCACCACGGCGCTGCCGTTCTTCGTCAACGGCCGCCTCCCCAACCCCTCCGAGCCGAACACGGCCGTGTACGCGTTCTGGGACGACCTGTACGTGGACGGCGCCGCCTCCGTGCGCACCAGGACCACCGGGACCGCCGGGCAGCGCGAGTTCGTCGTGGAGTGGCGGAACGTGGGCATCCTCGGCGAGCCGCCGGAGGTCCGGGTGGACTTCGAGGTCGTCCTGCACGAGAACGGGCCGATCTCGCTGCGCTACCGCGGCATCGGCGACAACCCGCGGGAGGCGGGCTCCTCCGCGACCGTCGGCGTGGAGGACGAGACCGGCACCGACGCCCTGGAGTACGCCAACGAGCTGCCGGTGCTGTCCGACAACAAGGAGATCACCTTCCGCGTCCCCGACACCGGCCTGGTGCGCGGACGCGTGGTCGACGCCACCGACCAGGGGCCCGTGGCGGACGCCGAGGTCACCGCGACCCAGCCGGACCGGCCGGACCGGGTCGCCCGCACCGACCGGGACGGCTACTACCAGTTGCGCGCGCGGACCGGCGACGCCCACCTGAAGGTCGCCAGCCCGCACTACGACGTGGCCGAGACGGACGTGGACCTGCGGGCGGACCGGCCGGCCGAGCGGGACTTCGCGTTGCGCACCGCGGCGCTCCGGGTGAGCACGACGAGCCTGGATTTCGTCGTACCGCGGGACCAGAGCCGCACGCGCACCATCACGCTGTCCAACCCCGGCAGCGCCGAGGCCCGGTGGGAGGCCGAGGAGGGCGGTGGCGGAGCCGTGCGGCAGGCCACCGCGGTCCAGCGGGCCGCGGACGTCGACACCTCCGCGCGGACGAGCCGGGGCCTGCCCTCGGCGACACCCGCCGACGCCCGGACCGCCGCGCCCGGCCAGGTCATCCGGCAGTGGCCGACGACGGGGCTCCAGCTCGGCTGGGGCGTGGGCGTGCAGGACGGCCCCTGGATCTCCGACGGCATGGCGAACGCCAACCGCCGCTTCACCACCACCGGCGACCCGGGCACGACGTGGCCCACGCCGTGGACGGGCGGCTGGCCCGCGGACTCCGCCTACGTCGCCGCACGCGGCCTGATGTGCCAGGTCGCCGTCGGCGGTGACAACGGCATCCACTGCTGGGACCCCGCGACCGGCCAGGTCACCGAGCGCATCACCGGCTCCTTGCCGTGGACGGCGACCTCCCAGCGCGGGCTGGCCTACCGCCCCGACGACGACACGTTCTACGTCGGCGGCTGGAACGAGGGCGTGATCTACCACGTCAAGGGCCTGTCCCACCCCGACCGCGGCGCGGTGGTCGGCCGCTGCTCCCCCGCCGACCCCGGCATCTCCGGCCTGGCCTGGAACAGCTCGCACGGGCTGCTGTGGGCCGCCACCAACACGCCCACCGACACCGTGTACGGCCTGAACCCGGACACGTGCGAGACGCTGCGCACGATCGCGCCCCCGGACTCCGCCCCGTTCTCGGGCGCGGGTCTGGAGACCGATCCCGCGGGCAACCTCTGGATGGTCTCGCAGGGCGGCCCGTCGACCGCGTACCTGGTCGACAGCGGCCTGCCGGACTTCACCGACGTGCCGTGGCTGCGGGCCGAGCCGGCCTCCGGGCGGCTCGCCGTCGGCGCGACGCAGGACGTCCAGGTGCGGGTCGACACCACCGGGCTCGCGCCGGGCGTGTACGGGGCGCTGCTGTTCTTCACCAGCAACAGCGCCCGCGAGCCGGTGCGCGCGGTGCAGGTCCGCCTGGTCGTCCCCGGCTACCAGGCGGGGGTCAACGCGGGCGGCACGGCCCGCGTCGACGCCCTCGGCGACACCTGGCAGGCCGACCGGGCCTACACCGCCGGCGGCTTCGGGTACCTGGACAACCGGCGTTCCCGGGTGCTCCGCACGGCCATGCCCATCTCGGGCACCGACGAGCAACAGCTCTACCGCGACCAACGCGAGAACGCCTACGAATACCGCTTCGACAACGTCCCCAACGGCTGGTACGCCATCGACCTGGAATTCGCCGAACTGCGCCGAACCCGACCCGACACCAGGGTCTTCGACGTGCTGGCCGAGGACCGGGTGGTACTGCCCGCGGTGGACGTCGCCCTGGCCGCCGGCAGCTTCACCGCCCTGCACCGGACGGTGTACGCGGAAGTGACCGACGGACAGCTCAACCTGCGACTGGCCAGACGGGTCGGCGACCCGATCGTCAACGCCATCCGGGTGACACACCGCCCCGACCACGTCGGCTGACCCACGACGCCGGGTGGTCGGGTGGGCTCGTCCCGCCCGACCACCCGGCCCGCCGACGGGACCGACGGCTCAGGCGGTCGGGGCCTCGGCCACTGCCACCCGCCCCTGGCCGCCCTGGTCCGGGAGCTGGGCTTCCAGGGGTACCGGGTCGTCGGACCCGTGCACCGCGACAGCGGATCGTGCTCGACGAGGTCACCGGGGTCGCCGCCTGGTGCACCGAGCCGGGCGAGGTGTGCTTCTGCGCGTCGATGGGCTGCGGCCCCACCTCGGACAGCGGGTACGACTTGGCGCTGACCGAACGCGTCAACGCCCGCGGCCACCGCTTCCCGGCCACGGCGGGGCGGTCAGGTCCGGCTGCGCTTCGTCCGGTGACCAGGCCGGCGCCGGCCGCGAGGGTCAGCAGCCCGCCCAGGGCAAGCCACGTCACGCCGGCGCCCGTCTCGGCCAACCGCTGCTCGGCCAACTGCTGCCCGGGGCCGCTCCCCGCGGGCGGGGTGGCCGCCGGTGGGGTGGTCGACGGCGGTTGATCCGGGTCGGGTTGGTCGGGACCGACCACGCCGGCGGTGTACAGACCGACCGGCACGTCGAAGAACCCGAACCGGCCCTCACCGTCCGTGATGTCCCGCGCGATCACCTCACCGGTGACCTGGTCCCGCAGGTGGACCTTCGCGTTCGGCAGCACCCGCCGACCCGGGACCCGCGCGACCGCGGAGGTCTCGGTGCTCCCCGCACCCCACGGCGGCGCGCCGAAGACGACGGTCACCTTCATGGTCCCCAGGTCGGCCATGCGGTCGTCGACGGTGAAGCGCACGTCGATTCCCCGGGTTTCCCCGGCGGGCAGCGTGACGCCGGGACCGGAGATGTCGAACTCCCCGAGGTCCATGGGGATCGGGGCATGGGTGCGCACCTCCGCGGCGAGGTTCGCGACCGGTCCCCGGCCGGCGTTGGTCACCCTGAGCGCCGGCACCGCGGTGTCGCCGACGCGTTAGGTCCGCCGGTCGAACGCGGCCGTCGCGGTGAGGCGCCGGTCCGGCAGGTACTCGCCGCGGAGCGCGAAGCGGCCGGTCGCGTCGGTGATCGCCGAGTACGACTGGTAGGGCACCCCACCCCACACCGTCACGGCCAGACCTGCGAAGACCTCGTTCGGCTCCATGACGCCGTTGAGGTTGCGGTCACCGTGGTGGTGTTGTCGGCCGGGTTGGCATCGTCCTGGTCGATCGCCACGGCCGTGACCTCGACGGTGAGCTGGCGGTCGCGGTGCCGACATTGGTGACCCGGGCGTGGACGGTGACCTCTTCTTCGATGGGGTAGCCGGCCTTGTCGAGCCACGCCTCCAGCCGCAGGTCCACCACTCCCGGATCGGGTTCGTCCGCCGGTGGGTGGTCGGTGGTGGGCGGCTCGGTGGTCTCGCCCGGCGCCGTGGCCGGTTGGGGCTCGGTCGGCTCGGTGGTGGCCGTCGGCTCGGGTGACGTGGTGTCGTGCCCGAACGTCGGCCCCGCTGACATCCCGGTGCACAGCGCTGTGGTCAACAGCAGTGCACCCAACGATCCTTTCGTGCGTGACATCTCGGGACACTCCCTCCCGGTGTGCGATCCCTCGGATGTCTCCGCTCCCGGCCTTCCCCGGCGAGCACCCGCGCAGCAGAGGCGCCGGTGCCCGCTCCCGGGGCGAAAATCCCTGCCCGTTCAGGACTTCCCGCTCCTGTCACGGGCGGTCTCGGTCAGAGCAGCGGGCCCGGGGTGACGACCGGCTTCGGCTCGACCGGCTCGGCGTGTGCCTTGGGGGTGCGGATGACGACCACCGGGCAGTGCGCGTGGTGCACGCAGTAGGAGCTGACCGAGCCCAGCAGCACCTCCCGGAACGGCCCCGCGCCCCGGCTGCCGACCACCAGCAGCGCCGCGTTCCCGGACGCCTTGACCAGCACCTCGCGCGGATCACCCTCCGCCAGGACCGCCGTCACCTCCTCGCCGGTCTCGGCGACCACCTCGGCCAGCAGGGACCGGTAGCTCTCCTCCACCTTCTCGCGGCTCATGCCCGTGGCGACCGCGGTGGACAGCGAGCCGATGACCATGCCGTAGTCCACGTGCCAGGCGAGGACCGCGTCCACCGCGCATCCGCGCAGCTTCGCTTCCTCGACCGCCCAGCGCAACGCGGTCCGGCTGGCCGGGGATCCGTCCACACCGATCACGATCTTGTCGTCCATGGTTCTCCTCCCGAGGGCTCGTCCCGAGGCTGCCCGCCGGGGCGCGCCGGGGTCAGTGGCCGCTGTCCCGGAAGAGCAGGGACCTTCGCCCCCGTTGGATCGGAAGCCCGCTGTCCTGGTGACGTCGGTCCCTGGCCCGAACCCCCCTCCCACCGCGCGCCGGGGCCGAGGATGGGTGGTGGGAGTGGACGGGTCGGCCGAGGGCCGCGGAGCGCTGCGCTGGGCGTTGCGCCACGCCGTGCGCACCGGCGACACCGTCGAGGCGACCGTGGCGTGGCCGCGCAAACCGCACTCGATCGTGCGGCAGATCTGCGCCGAGGTGCCCGACGCACCACCGGTCACCGAGATCACCGTCGTGGGCGACCTAGCCACCGGCCCTGGTCGGGGCCTGCCACGGGCCGATCTGCTCGTCATCGGCGGTCGTGGTCACGAGGCGGACGGCGTCACCACGACCTGCCCCGTCGTGGTCGTGCCGGCCGCCTGGGCGGGCGGCGGAGCAGTGCACCCGGCGGCCGGGAGCGACACTGGTGCCCGAAGGAGGTCGGCATGGGCGCACGGGCGATGTCCCGACGCCGCGCCGTCGCCAGGGCGATGGCCCAGCGGGTGCGGCTGGTCGGGGTGGTCAGGACCAGGTCGAGCCGCGCCGGGGTCTCCTCGTCCGCCGCGCGCGGCGGTGTGGACGCCATAGGCGGAGACCAGGACGCCGAGCAGGGCGAACGATGCTGCCGACCAGCACGCCGCAGAGGGCGAAGCCCGCGGTCCAGGTGAGCAGCAGCCAGGCCAGGCCGGGCATGCCCCGCAGGGCGGGGCCGGCGGGGGACGGACCGGCGCGCTCGGGCAGCAGGTCCGCGCCGAGGTCTCGGCGGACTTCCAGGCGGTAGGCGGCAGTGGTGGAGGCGGCCGCGGCGAGGAGGGCCCACCAGCGGTCGCCGGCGAACGGGCGAACCTGCTGGCCCCAGCCGACCGGGGACAGCCACGTCAGCCAGGCCCGGACCGGTGGTGGCGGCGCGGGTGCCGATGACGAGCTGGGCGGTGACCGCGGCGACGCCGGCGAAGGACAGCGCGATGCCGGTCCAGGCCAGGGCGAACGCGATCGAGCCTGCCGGCGGCAGCCCGGTGGCGGTCAGGCCGACGGCGGTGAGCACGGCCAGGGCGGCGGTCACGGCGGCGGTGACGAGCAGGGCCGCGGTGAGGGGCGCGTGGCGGCCGACGACGCCGGCGCGCACCAGCTCCAGCCGTCCCCGCTGCTCCTCGCCGCGGGTGTGGCGCAGGACCAGGGTGACGGCGAAGACGGCGAGCAGGACCGCGCCGGTGCCCAGGGCCTTGAGCAGGGCCACCGCGCCGGGCGGGGTCTCGTCGTAGACGTGCCCGTACACCGCGACCATCGCGGGTGTGGCGTTCATGCCGCGAGCGGCGCGCACGAGCGAGGCGGTGGTCGGGAACAGCCCTGCGGTGGCGTCCGCCGAGGTGACGGCGAGCAGGGTGAACACCGCGATCCAGGCGGGCAGGAGCAGGCGGTCGCGGCGCAGCGCGAGGCGGACGAGGGTGGCGGTGCCGGTCGGGGAGGTCATCCGTCGGCTCCCGCGCAGTGCTGGAGGAACAGCTCCTCCAGGGTGGGCGGGTGGCACTCGTGCACGCCGGGCAGGTCGGCCAGGCCGTTGGGCGAGCCGACCAGGTCGGCGTCCACGGAGGTGCGGGTCAGGTGGCGCAGCTCGGTCAGCGACCCGGCGTCCACGACGCGACCGGCGCGGATGATGCCCACCCCCTAGGCCACGCAGTCCTCGAACACGGCCTGCATGAGCGGGTCGAGGCCGGTGGTGGGCTCGTCGAGGACGAGCAGTTCGGCGTCGGAGGCCGGCGCGGCGACGAGGGCGACCTTCCGGCGGTTGCCGGAGGAGTAGGCGCGGCACTTCTTGGTCGGGTCGAGACCTCCGCGCAGCCGGCCCAGCAGATCCGTGGACCTCGCCGCCGGTGAGGTTGGGCCACAGCGTGACCTCGCCGGGCACGTGGGCGAGCCTGCGGTGCAGGCCCTCGGTGACGACGGCGTTCACGCCGGGTTCCCGGCGAGCACGGACCGCGCCCACGCCGCCGCCCGGGCGGGTTCGCCGACCAGCAGCGGGCCCGGGGTACCGCCGACGTGGAAGGACACCGGCCTGCCCGGCACGGTGAAGTGCAGGGACCGCAACCGCTTGGCGATGGCCTTGGCCGCGGAGCCGGCCGGCCACCCGGTCCCGACCCTGGTGTCGAAGGCGTGCGCGGTGACGTGGTGGCCGAGCGGGGCGAGGGTGTCCAGCCACTCGCGCACGCCGCGCCCGGTGGACACCAGCCCCTCGGTCGCCTGGTCGGCGGCCGACCGGCGGGTGACCGGGCGGCTGAGGCCCATCACGTGCGTGGGCGCTCCCACGACCAGCAACCCGACGTCGTCGGGCAGCACGTCGGGGGCGTCGGAGACCTCGACGACCTCGGCGGCCAGGGCCTGTCCGATCGCCTCGGCGATGACCTCGGTGTTGCCGAACATGGATTCGTAGACCACGAGTGCCCGTGCCACGACCGACCACCTTCCTTCTCGCCCTCACGGTGCTCCGCGACCGCAGCGGCCGGACAGCGGCGAACCGCCCCGTCTCCGGCGGGACCTTCGCCGCGACCGGCCGGGTCCCCCGGCTCTACTCCCCGTGCCGCCCGCGGGAGGAGGATCGGAGCACACCTGCCAGGAGGGACGCCGTGGTCTTCCACGGCCCCGACCACCACGTGCCGGACCCCGATCGGCGATCAGGTGGGCGAGCCGTTCACCAACCCGGTGCACACCCGACCTCGGCACCCGGTCCGCCGGGTGCCCGCCGCACCGCCCGTACCGCCACATCGGGGCGGGAACCCGAAAGCAGGCTGGAGAACGGAGTGATGACGATGACGGGAAGGTACAAGGCGATCGTCGCGACCGGTGTGGTGGCGCTGGGTGTGCTGGCACCCGCGTCCCCGGCGTCCGCGGCAGCGCCGAGGCTCGTCGACCTGGGCCCGGGTGACGCGTTGGCCCTCAACGACCACGACGTGGTGGTGGGGTACTCCAGGGACGGCGAACCCCCCTACGCCACCCATGCGGTGAAGTGGGACCGCGACGGGCACGGGGCTCGGCTCGCGTTACCCCCCGGCGGCGACATCAGCAGCACCGCGGTCGCCGTCAACGACGCCGGTCTCATCGCCGGCAACCAGGGAATGCCCCCGTACTCGCGTGCGGTGCGCTGGGACGCCGGGGGCAACCCGGCCCTGCTGGAGTCGTCGTGGCGGTCCTCCGAGGCCATCGCGATGAACGAACACGGCGTCGTGGTCGGCATCGACGGCGACGGGACGGGGACGAACGTGGCGGTCCGCTGGGACACCGGGGGACACCGCACCGAACTGCCCACCCTGCCGCCCTACGCGTCCTGCGCGCCCAAGGCGATCAACGACGACGGCACCGCCGCCGGGACCTGCTACACCGGCATACCCGGCGGGATGCTGGAAACCCGCGCCGCGCGGTGGGACCGCGACGGGCACGTGGTCGAACTCGGCCCGCTGCCGGGCGGGCGGTCCAGCTCCGCCGTCGGGATCGACGACCGGGGCGTGGTGGTCGGCCAGGCCGTCGGCGCCGATGGCGTGTACCGCGCGGTGCGCTGGGACCGGGACGGGCGGATCGAGGAGCTGGGCGTGGGCGCCGAACTCCAGATCTCCGAGGCGGTGGCGGTCAACGGCCGGGGAACCGCGGTGGGCAACGCCCTGCCGGTGGACGGCGCGTACCGGGGCGTGCGCTGGGACCGGCACGGACGGCCGACGCTGCTCGAAGCGACCGCGGGCAGCATGCGGGCCGTGGCGGTGAACGAGCACGGCGCGGTGGTCGGGCTCGTGGTCGGCGCGGGCTTCCAGCACGCGCTGCGGTGGGACCGCGCCGGCCGGGTGACCGACCTCGGCGCGCTGCCCGGCTCGACCGTGAGCGGGGCGCGGCGGGTCAACGGCGGGGGCACCGTGATCGGCTGGGGGTTCGGCCCGGGTGACGTGGGGCAGACCCGCGCCCTGATGTGGCTGGGCTGACGCGGGACCGGTGACGGCCGGGCCTTGCCGGGGCGAGTCGGCCGCGCCCCGGACCTGCCCGCGGTCGGCGCGCCGGGCGGTCGTGCCCGGCGCGTCGACCCGCGCTCCCCCGCCCGGGTCACCGGCGTGGGCGCGCCGACCGCGAGCGGTGGACCAGCGCGATGCCGAGGAGCAGGGACAGCAGGCCGCCGAGCGCCAACCACGACACGCCGACACCGGTGGCGGCCAGCGGAGGTGTCGCCGCGCCGCCACCCGGTGCCGGGGGTGGCTCGGTGCCCGGCGGCCCGACGGGACCGGGATCGGGTTCACCTTGGCCGGGCACGACCATGACGGCGTGCCACAACCCGCCGTCCTCGCCGGCGCGCACCGTGAACGGCCACCCGCCGTACCACCTGTCGACCTGCCACGGGCCGACGACGAAGAACCCGTACGCGCCCGCCGGCAGGTCGTGGAAGGCGAACCCGCCGTTCCCGCCGGTCGTGGTCCGCGCGACCACCACCCCGGTGACCAGGTCCCGCAGGAAGACGACCAGGCCGGGCAGCGGGGCACCCGGCCGGGGACGGCTCCCGGACTCGTCCTCCTCGGTCAGCGCCCCGACCACCAGCGGCGCCCGGCCGCCGGGCACCGCCGCGTACGCGTAGTGGGTGGGCGACGCGTTGCCCGACAGCGGCGCGCCGACCCGGAGCGACACCGAGACGTGCCCCCACTCCCACGCGGTGCGGTCGACGCGCAGCGAGGCGGTGGTGCTCCGCGTCGTCCCGGCGGGCAGTGACAAGCCGGTCCCCAGCTCCCCGTGGTCGACCGGGGCCCCCGTGCCGGCGTAGAACTCGCCGACGAGGCCGTGGATCGGGACCGGTCCGCCGTTGGTCAGCGTCGCGGTGACCCGCGCCAGGTCGCCCTCGCGGTAGTCCTGCCGGTCGAACGACAGGGCCACGCTGACGGCGCCGGAGACCCTGCCGACGCCGCGCACCAGGACGTCCGGGTCGTCGACCCCGTCCACGTACTGGCTCTGCCCCGGCAGCCACCACGGGCTCGCCGGGTCGAAGGCGAGCCGGTACGAGCCGGCGGGGAGGTCGCGGAACCCGAAGCGCCCCTCGGCGTCGGTCACCGTCGAGTACTCGCCGTCGGGCACGCCACCGTCGATGGTCACCCGGAGGCCGGCGAGCGCTTCGCCCGGGTCCGGGGTGCCGTCGCCGTCGAGGTCGCCGTAGGCGGTTCCGGTGGAGCTGCCGCGGACCCGGGTGAGCGGGACGCTGATCGTGGCGGAGTTGTCGGTGGGGTCGACGTCGGGGGTGTCGCCCGCGGCAACGGTGAGCACGAGGGTGAGGACGTCCTGGTCGGCGTTGCGCACCTGCCCGGTCAGGGTGCCTTCCGGCGCCTGACCGGGTTCGACCGGCGCGCCCACCCACGGCGCGTCCCAGGAGGGGAGCACCAGACCGTCCGTGACCTGCACGGAGATCCGCACTGCGGTGGCGCCGCCGTTGGTGACCCGGACCCGCGCGGTGACCGTTTCGTGCACGGCGTAGGTGGGCCGGTCGAAGGCCGCGGAGATCCGCAGGTCGGTCGTTTCCGCGTCGGGGGCGGGCGGGGGTGGTGCCGCCGCGGTCGGCGGGGGTGCGGGTTCGGGTGGTGTGCCGGCAGCGGAGGCGGGGCCCACCGACGTGCCCGTCGCGAGGACGGCGGTCAGCAGCAGCGCGCCGGCGCCGCGGTGCGACCAGGACATCACAGCTCCCCTCTCGTCCCACCTCTCAGGTCCCGACTTGCGTCGCCGGACCGCGTGCCCGGTTCTTCGTCCCGGTCGAACGCGCTGCGGACGGGACGGCGCGGGCTCGTAGGGTCCGCTCACCGTGCGTCGTCCACCAGGGGCCAAGGTCCCGGCGGGTCCGATACCGCCTGAACGGCCGCGCCCGTCCGATCCCCCACCGCGCCGGGTTCGGGGAGCGGACGTCAGGCCCTGGCGGTCGGCGACCCGTCGTGCTCACCGACCGGTGGCCGGTGGCGATCGTCGGGCTCGGCTTCGGCAGCGGTGACGTGCGCGGCCGGTCCGAGCACCTGTCCCACGCCGACGTCCCGGCGATCTTCGGCGGGCGGTTCCGGACCTGCGCGAGTCGCAGCTCGACGACGAGGCCGAGGTCGAGGTCGACGCGCCCCCCGGTCTCCGCCGCGATCCCGATGTCCTCGCGCGGCGACCACCCGAATCCCGGCGGCTCCCCCGGCGGTGGCCGCGGGCCCGGCGCTCGTCGCCCGGATCGCGTCAGGCGTCGGACGTCCCGGGTGATCAGGGACCTTCGCCCGCGTCGCCGGGTCGGCGCCGGGACGAGGCTCGACCTCGAAGACCACGGCAGAAGGAGACGAGAGCCATGACAGCGTTCGCCCACTCCAGGGGCACCAGCGGCGTCGAGGCCCGTGCGGCCGCCACGACGGCGACGCGCGCCGACGCCGGGGCCGTCGCGCTCGCGGTCCTGCGGATCACGACGGGGTTCGTGTTCCTCTGGGCGTTCTTCGACAAGCTGTTCGGCCTGGGCTACGCCACCAAGGACGCCGGGGCGTGGCTCAACGGCGGGTCGCCCACCAAGGGCTTCCTGAGCCGGGTCGCGGTCGGCCCGCTGGAGTCGACCTTCCACGCGATGGCCGGCGCCTGGTGGGCGGACTGGCTGTTCATGCTCGGCCTGCTCGCCATCGGCGTCGCCGTCGTCGCGGGCATCGGCCTGCGCGTCGCCGCCGTCGCCGGGACGCTGATGATGCTGCTGATGTGGGCCGCCGAGTGGCCCCTGGCGCGGTTCACCTCGGCCGGCGAGCCCAGCATGTCGACCAACCCGATCGTCGACTACCACATCGTCTACGCCGTCGCGCTGATCGCCGTCGCCTTCGCCGGCGCGGGCGCCACCTGGGGCCTGGGCCGCTGGTGGGCCGGCCTCCCGGTGGTCCGCGACCACGCCTGGCTGCGGTGACGGTGCCCCGGGCGGGCGGGCCGGGCGGCCCGCCCGCCGCGAACCGCGGGGAAGGAGACGCGCCGTGAGCGGACGCGGCACGCCGAGGCCGGCGGGACCGTGCTGGCCGTGTCGGTCTGCCGGGTGTTCCCGGAGGTCTGCGGCGGCGGGAACGCGTTCCACAGCGCGCACCGCAGGGCCCTGCACGAGGCCGTCGAGGCGCTGGGGCCGGTGGTGGACGGCGGGCCTGTCCTGGGCGGTCTGGTCGAGGGCGCGGACGCCTTCACGCGGTTCGGCCCTGCTGGCCGGCGTGCCCTGCGGCCTCGCACCGGCGCGCCACCGCTTCAAGCGGACGACCTGAATGCGGGAGGAACCGCACGACGGTGCGATCGGGTACCGGGTGCACCGTCGACGGCCGTGCTGGTCCCGGTCGTCGGGTTCGCCCCTCGTGGCGCAGCTGTTCGGCTGGTTTCCCCGCGGGGGCGGGCGCGTGCGAGCCGGTTCCGCGCGGTCCTCGCCCCCGTCGGGCGTGCCGCCGCGCTGTTCGGCGTGGTCCTGCGCGGCGGAGCACCCGCGACCCGCACGACTTCGAACGACCGGTCTTCCGCGCCCTGCGGACCCCGGTGGTCCCGACCTGCGGGCGCGGGGAGGCACCGAGGCTGGTCGAGGTCCTGGGCCGCCTGCCGGGGCGCCGGACCTCCTGCTGCCCGGACGGACCGTGCAGGGGACGGCCCTGCTGTCCCAAGTTCTGGCGTAGCGGGGCAGCGTGGACAGCAGGTGGGCGATCATGGTGATCCGAGCCCGGCGCTTGTCGTCGCCGTCGACGACGTACCAGGGGCACTCGGCGGTGTCGGTGTGGACGAACACCTCGTCCTTGGCGCGGGAGTGGTCCTCCCACCGGGTGATCGAGTCCAGGTCGGCCGGGGACAGCTTCCAGCGGCGCATCGCGTCGTCGAGGCGGCGCCGGAAGCGGCGGTGCGCGGGTTGAGGTATCCGGTGATCCGCTTGATCGTGCCGCCCTTGCCCGCCGCGTCGCGCACCTCGAACACGACCACCAGCCCGACCCGCTCGACACGCGCCTTCACCGACTCCGCCTGCAACCGCAGCGGCTCGGCCTTGTGGGCGGGACGGCGCAAGCGCTCCCCGATTCCCCCGGTCACCGCCGCTCGCCCGCCTCGCGCACCACCACGCGCAGCGGCACCGCGAGCCTGCGGGACGATCCACCGGGCACGGCACGGGTGAGCCGGACGGCGTTGTCGGCCTCGTCGCACCGCTCGCCATGCCCGCGCAGCCCGACCTCGCCTGCGGCAGGCTCCGGCCACAGCGTGCGCCGCAGGACGCCGCGGGCGACTTCATCAGCTCGACGGCCGACCGCGGGTGACGGCGGCGACGTCACCGTTTCACCTGATCGTCGCAACGCCCGGTGGTGTGGGCGGAAGTCGGTGGGGCATCCCGGCGCACAGGTTCGTGACAACCGCGGCCCGTGAGGGCCCCGCCGACTCCCGCACCGGTCAGCATCGACCCCGGCCGGTGCGGGCGCCGGGTGGAATCGCGCATCTGCTCCCCGCGGGCCTCATTTCACTCGAACAGCCGACAGCCGAGAGGGCTGAGCCGCGATCGCGGTGGGATGTGCCGCCCCCGAGCTGGACCACACCGAAACCACGCCCACCCGAGCAGGCCGACCGGTGATCCCGGCTGCCGGTGGGCGCCCGCACCCGGCTCCGGCAGGCGCGGCGCTCCCCCGGCTCGCGCCCCGATCGGGACCACCCGATCACCGGGCGTGCCGGACGACTTGGAACGCGTACTCCGACACCACCGCGCTCATGGGTCGCAGCACCAGCCCCGGTGTCCGCGTAACTCCGCGTCGCCCCGCTCCTCTGCGGACGGGGTCGCGGCACGACGAGCAGCGGGCACGGCACGTGCAGCACCAGCCCTTGGCTGGTGGAACCGAGGAGCGCGCCGACGAAGGCGGAGGCCCGTGTGCACCGACCACGAGCAGGCCAGCACCGTGGGACACGGGCGCACGTGCAGCAGGGGCAGGGGCACCTACGGCTCTCCTGCGACCGAGCCAGGGGGACGGACGCTGAGGGGTGGAGATGGGAGGACGGCGTGCCTGCGCGAGCCCGAGTTCGTCGCGGCGGTGTCGATGGGCGTGCCCCGCACGCCGACAACCCGGGGCGACGGCACCCGGCGCGGGAACCGCACACCGCCGTCGAGCAGGCGCGGGCCCTGGTGCCCGACGCGCCGCCGGTCGGCGAGGTGGTGGCCGCCGACGACACCGGCCACGTGCTGGCCGGGGCCGCGGCGGGCGACGCTGCTGGTGCTCGGCGGGAACCCCCTGGTCGACGTGGTGCCGGGCGGGGGCCTCACGCACTGCCTGCGGCACACCACCGCCGGGATCGTGCCCTCGCCACCCCCACGACCGGGCCCTCGACCGTCGCGCGGGTCACGGCATGGCGCCCGCTTCCCTGATCACCAGCACCGGGCACGGCGCGTGGTGCAGCAGGGCGTGACTGGTGGAGCCCAACAGCCACCCGGTCAGCGTGCTCCGACCGTGGCAGCCGACCACGACCAGTGAGGCGTCGCGGGCGTGGGCGAGCAGGGCGCGGGCGGCGTTGCCGTGGGCCACGACCAGCTCCACGGGCACGTTCGGGTGCTTCTCCCGCCACGGGACCAGCGCCGCGGCGAGCCTGCCGCCGTGCGCGGCGTCGTGGTCGGCGACGTCGATGCCCAGCGTGTCGGCCATCGCGTCGCGGAACGCCTCCGGCGGGGCGTGCCAGGCGTGCACGGCGACCAGCGGCACCCCACGGACAGCCGCCTGCTCGAACGCGTGCCCCAGCACGGCCGGGTGCTCGCCGTCGACCCCGACGACCACGGGGCCACCGGCGTCCGCGGCACCGCGCACCACGACCACCGGGCACCCGCCGCGGCCGGTCACCGCGATGGCGGTGGAGCCCAGCAGCAGGGCGGTGAACCCGCCGAGGCCGCGCGAGCCGAGGACCACCAGGCCCGCGTCGGCGGACTCGGCGATCAGCAGCGGCACCGGGTCGGCGACCTCGACGTGCAGGTTCAGCGCCACGTCCGGGTCGACCGCGCGGGCCGCGTCGGCGGCCTCGCGCAGCCACCGCCACGCCTGGTGGTGCAGTCCCGCGCGGGCGCGCCCGGTGAGGTCGGGCACGTCGGCGGGCAGCGGCATCTCCGCGTGCACCAGCCGCAGGGGGACTCCCCTGGTGCGGGCCTCCTCCGTCGCCCACCGCACCGCCTGGAGCGCGGGCAGCGAGCCGTCGACACCGACCACCACGGGTCCGGTCATCTCGATCGCCTCCTCGTCAGCTTCTCGTTCGCGTCGGTCGGCAGGACGACCTGGACCGGCACCGCGGCCAACGCCGGGCCGGGAACAAGCCGGAGCGAACCGCTCCGGCGGCAGCACGGGCGGGGAGTGACCCCGGCCGAGCCGGGGCCACCCGTGGACTTCGCCGTGCCGGATGCGTCGTCATCCGAACCGGTAGCTGGTGTCGGTGTCGTCCCAGCTGTGGGTGAGCTGGTCGACGACGTCGACGACACCGGGCACGGCCCGGGTGAGCCGGACGGCGATGTCGGCCTCGCTGCGCCGCTCGACGTGCCCGCGCAGCGTGACCACGCCGTCGGTCACGCCGACCTCCACCGCGGCGGGTTCCAGCCACAGCGCGCGCCCCAGGACCTCGCGCGTGATCTCGTCGCGCAGTTCGTCGTCGGGGCGCAGGAGGACCCGCAGCAGGTCGCGGCGCGACAGCACGCCGACCAGCCGGCCCCCGGCGTCGACCACGAACAGCCCGCGCACCCCCGCCTCGGCCAACCGGTGCGCGGCCGCGCTCACCGGCTCGTCGGGACCGACGGTGACCACCGGCGCGGTCATCACGTCGGCCGCGGTGGTGCCGTGCGCACGATGCCAACGCCGCTTGGCCTCGTGCCCGGCGAACGACGAGGGCGCCGCCTCGATGCCGCCGCGGTACTCCTCCTCGGGCAGCAGGTCGTCCTCGGACACCACGCCGATCGGGTGGCCGTCGTCGTCCACCACCGGCACGGCGGCGAACTCCCGTCCGATGAGGGTGGCGGCGATGTCCTTGAACGGCGTGGTGGGACCGGCGCTGACCACCTCGCGGGTCATCAGCGAGGCGACGGTGGGTTCACGCATTGCCCTCTCCCCTGCTCGTGGTCGTGGTCCGGGTCGCGGCGAACAGGACCGGCCCGCCGCCGAGGAACAGCAGTGCCGCACCGGTGCCCGGCAGCACCCAGGACAGCGGCGCGAGCGCGGGCGGGGTCGCCGCGGATGCCCACGAACACGTCCGGGTCGGCCCCGACGCCGACGCGGCCGAGCCAGTCCTCCCCCACCACCCGGCCGGCCTCGGTCCGGTTCACGCCGATCTCCAGGGCGTAGCCGTCGCTGTGCAGGTGCCGGGCGGGGGCGGCTCCGGTGGCGTCGCGTCGGGTCTGGTCGGCCCGCACCCCCAGTGCCACCCGATGCCCTCCAGGAGCAGGAGCACGCCGAGCACCGCCGGGACGACGCGCCTCGCGGTGCCGGCCGGCGGAGGCGTGCCCAGGACGAAGTCGAACACGCCCTGCGGGTGGCGACCGGTGGACAGCAGCACGACGCCGGCGACACAGCCACCGGTTCAGCCTCGGGTCCGCGTGCGCGGTCACGCGCACCGGGTACGTGGTCACGCCAACCTCCTCCACAGCGGTTCGACGGCCTCCCACCCGGCGTCCCAGCGGCGCAGCTGGAGCCGGTGGTGGACCGACCGGACCAGGACGTAGAACAGGGCCGCGGCCCCGCCCAGCGCGATCCACGCGCCGAGCGCCAGGGCCACCGCACCGACGACCGCGCCCTCCGCGGTCAGCGGTGCGGGCACGACCGCGCCGTCGTCGTCCACCCAGACGCGCACGACGGTCCCGGCGCGCAGGTCGCGGCTCGCGGTCACCTCACCGCGCCGGGCACCGCCACCGGGCACCTGCCACTCGGCGGGGACCCCGGCGGTCGCCACGGCGGACCCGGCACCCGCCGCGCCGGCGGAGACCGGCGAGTCCGCCGGCAGCACGGCCCCGGTCTGGTGCCGGGCGCCCAGCTGCTGCTCGGACAGCGCGGCCTGCCGCACGTACGACTCCGAGCCGAGCGCGGCCGCCACCGGCAGGCCCAGCAGCGTCACCAGCAGGGACGCCACGGCGGCCACGCCTTCGAGGCGGTCGCCGACGCGGGCGAGCGGGTTGCGCCCCGGGAAGAGGTTGCGCGCCAGGCGCGCGACGGGCTCGGTGTCCACTGCTCGACCTCCTCGGCTGGCCGGTGACCCCAGCCTCGTCGCGGTGCGCGGGGCGGCACAGAGTCGTTGGTCGTCCGGGCGGTCCCCGGTGGGACGGGACCTCCGACCCTGCGATCGGCCGCGGCGGCGGTGCCGCGGTCGGTGGTGGACACGAGAGTGGCGGAGGTGAGCCGTCGTGGAACGGGGCCAACCCGACCGGGAGACGATCAACGCGGCGGTGGCGCCGACGTGCCGCGCGCCGTCGGTGCACAACACGCAGCCCAGGCGGTGGCGCGTCGGCGACCGGAGGGTGCACCCGCGCACCGCCCTGGCCGGCCTGGGTTGGCGGGCGTGGTGCACCGGCTGCCCAACCCGGCCGACCCCGACCACCTCGCCGCAGTCGAGTTCACCCGCCGCGGACCGACCAGGGCCGAGGTCGCGACGACCGCGCCCGGTTCGAGCCGGCGACCGCCATCGGCCAGGCGGCCGCGCGGGCACGCTGGCACCGAGGGCGTGCCCGCGGCTAACGCGCCGAGCGGTGCACCGCAACGCGGGACGTCCGGCTGCGCGAGTTCCCCGGCGGCGAACCGGTCGACCGGCCCTCGGGCGAGCAGGAGGACGGCGCGCTGCTGCTGCTCGGCACCTCCTCGGACGACCACCTGTCCACGCTGCGCGCCGGCGAGGCCATGAGCGCCGTCCTGCTCGAAGCCACGAACGCCGGCCTGGCGACCTGCCCGCTCAGCCAACCACTGGAGGTGGCCGCCACGCGCGACCGCGTGCGCGACGGCCTGCTCTCACCCCGACGCCCCGTCGACGGCGTGGTCGAGGAGCCGGAGGAGTCGTAACGCCCAGGACGGAAATCATCTCGTGGTGATCCCGGGAGGACGGCGACGCGTTCGTCCCCGCGGCCCACGACTTCCACGCGGTCCCGTGGCCCGATCAGTGAACGCGCCCCAACCCCACCGAGGGGCGGCCTCGACGAAAGTCCCGCCGACGCGGGCCTTCATCCCCTGGCACCACTCCCGAAGCGGCTCCACACTCGGGGTGAAGACCTCCAGGAAGGAGGACCGCCATGCTCGACCGCCGGGAGCACCACCGCACGGCACTGGAGCCGCCGGACACGGTGATCCTGCCCTACACCGCGGCGGACGAGCCGGCGGACCGTCCCGAGCCGGGACGCGCCCCCGTCGCGAGCCGGCTGTGGGCGGGCGGCGCGGCCACCGCCCTGGTCGCCGGGCTGCTCGCGGTCGTCGGCATCCTCCTGGCACGCGGGGTGCTGGGCATCGCCGTGCTCGCCCCCGACGGCGCGGGCGCCTGGGGTGACGCCGACACCACCGGCTACCCCCTGGTCGCGGCGGGCTGCGCGTTCGTCGCGACCGCACTGGCCCAGCTGCTGCTGAGCACCACCCCGGACGCGCTCCGCTTCTTCACCCGGATCGCCCTGCTGGTCACGGCCATCACCGCGGTGCTGCCGCTGAGCCTGGACGTGCCCGCCCCCAGCCGCGTCACCACGGCCGTGCTCAACGTCGCCATCGGCATCGCGATCACGGTGTCCCTGCGCGGGGTCCTGCGCCGGTCGACGACCTGGGGACCGAGGCGAACGGGTCGGAGGACACCGTGAACCGGACACGGGCACCGTCCCGTCCACCCACCTGACCAGCGCTGCGGGCGGCAGGTCCGGTGGTGGTCGCGACGCCGGGCGCGGCACCCACCCGGTCACCGGCGCGGTGCACCGCCCGGTGGCCTACCTGCGCCCCCAGAGGAACCAGGCCGGCGGGCCGATGAAGTTGACGCCGATGACCAGTGCCCACAGTCCTTTTCGGCCGTTGACGGCCGAGGCGGGCCGGCGGGCCAGGTCCGTCCACGCCGCCGCCAAGCCGACCTGCGCGGTGGCCAGGGCCACCGCGGCGCGTTGTCGCGAGCGGGACAGCTCGCTCCACTTCTTCGTCATGACGCCGATCCTGCGCCCGCCGCCCACCGTTGGCGAGGGACCGAAGGCCCCGACGGGTGAGACCTCCGGTCCCTGCCCCCCGATCAGGTGAAGGACGAGGCTGGACGTGTGAGCGGAACACCCGAAATCCTCAACCCCCGCCCCGACCTGGCCGCCGGCGTCCCCGTCGACGCCGCCGGGTACGCCCGTGACAAGGTCACCGCGGTGGCCGAGTACGCACCCGCAGACGGGCCGCGGTCGATCGCCGCGCACGCCGGGCTGGACGTCAACGGCACCCCGGTCAACGCCCAGGCGACCGCGGGCACCTACCGGGAGGCGGTGGACCTGCTCCACGACCGGTTGCGGCACCGGCTCGCGAACCTGGGGCGCTGAGCCGGGGGAAGAGCTGGTTGCGCTCCGCCTTCGACCGCGCCGGCACGGGCCTGGAGGTGGTGGCGGTCCACGACCCGGCCACACCGGAGACGCCGGCGCGCCTGCCGGCCGGCCCCGGGAGGCCACCACGACCACGACCGCGGAACGACCGAATCGCACGACCGCGCGCCGCGCCGGTCAGCCGATCGGCGGTTGCGCCGGGTGTTCCCGTTCGACCTCACCGCGCCCCGGGCCGGCGCGGGGCGCGGTGACCGCGGTGGTGGCGGTGCCGATCGCCCTGGTGGTCACCGTCGTGGTGCCGGTGCGCGTGGTGGTCGGGGAACCCACTGCCCCACCTCGCGCGGCACGCCCGGCGACCGGGCCGCCGGTCCCTGCCCCGGCAAGGACTTCGTCCTCTGCCGGCCGCCCGCCACCAGGCGCACGATCGGGGTATGACGGGGTTGCGCAGCGACCTCCACGAGGTCCGGATGGCGGCGAGCTACCTGCGGCGCGGGATGACCGGCGACGCGACGGTCAGCCTGTTCGTCCGCACCCTCCCGGTCGGGCGCGGTTTCCTGGTGGCCGCCGGCCTGGCCGACTGCCTGGCCTTCCTGGAGGCGTTCCGGTTCACCGGGGACGAACTGGACTACCTGGACAGCTCGGGCATCGACGCGGTGGACCTGGAGGACCTGCGGTTCACCGGGGGCGTCCGGGCGGTGCCCGAGGGGCGCGTGGTGTTCGCCGGCGAGCCGCTGCTGGAGGTCACCGCGCCGCTCCCGCAGGCGCAACTGGTGGGCACCGCCCTGCTGAACCTGGTGACGTTCCAGACCGCGGTGGCGTCGAAGGCGGCCCGCTGCGCCTTCGCCGCGGACGGCGCGGAACTGGTCGAGTTCGCCGCCCGCCGCGCGCACGGGCCCTCCGCGGCGATGGCCGTCGCGCGGGCGTCCGCCATCGCCGGGTTCGACGCCACCGGCCACCTCGCCGCCGCCCACCGGTACGGGCTGCGGGCGGCGGGCACGGTGGACCACTCCGCCGTGCTGGCGTTCGGCGACGAGCGGGCGGCGTTCCGCGCGTTCATCGAGGACCACCCCGACGCCGTGCTGCCGGTGGACACCTACGACACCCTGGCCGGGGTGCGGGCCGCGATCGAGTCCGGCCGGCCGGCCGGGGTGCGGTTGGGCTCCGGCGACCTCGGCGAGCTGTCGGTGCGAACGCGGGAACTGCTCGACGCCGCCGGGCTGCACGACACCCGCATCGTGGTCGGTGGCGGGCTCGACGAGCACGGCATCGCCGCGCTCGTGGCGGCGGGCGCGCCGATCGACGTCTTCGGCGTGGGAACCCGCCTGGGCGTGTGCGCCGACGCACCGTTGTTGGACAGCGCCTGCGAACTGGTCGACTACGACGGCAGGCCGGTGGCGGGGCCGTCCCGGGGCCGGACCACCACGCCGGGCGCCAAGCAGGTCCACCGGGGCACCGCCGCGGAGGGTGACGTGCTGGCCACGCGCGACGAACCGGTGCCCGCGGGCCGTGAGCCGCTGCTGGTGCCGGTCATGACGGCCGGTCGCCGGACCGGGCCGGTGCGCACCGCGGCGGAAGCGGTGGCGGACGCGTGCGAGTGCTTCCGCGTCGACGCGTTGTGGCTGCCCCCGGAGACGCGGCAACTGCGCGGCGCGCGGCCGGTCCCCGTCCGGCTGAGCCACCGGCTGGCGGCGCTCACCACGCGGGTGCGCGAGAACGGGGGCAGGACGACCGAGTAGCGTCACGCCGATCCGGTCACCTGCCGGTCAGGTGCGCCCCCGGCACCACCACTCGTCCACCTCCACGACCGCGTACGCCAGGACGGCCGGCGCTTAGGTGAACAGCAGCTGGAGCGCGCTGCCGGCGGGCAGCCAGGGGGTGACGCGCAGCCCGACGTGCGGGCGGAACCGCTCCAGCGAGCGCGAGTTGGACGAGTAGGCGATCTGGGCGGCGACGAAGACGTTCACGGCGGCCGTGCGCGCCTCCTCCGCACGGCGTCGACCGCCTCGGGCCGGGGCGGGTCGTGCATCGCCTGCAACCCCGGGAACTCCGCGCCGTGCAACGCCTCCTCGGTCAGCTCGAAGCCCTCGGGCACGCGGGCGCGGGCGAACGCCGGCACGCGCAGGCCCTCCCCGGCGAGGCGGTCGGCGTCGGCGTAGCGGCCGGGGCGGCGCCGCACCTCGGCTCCGAGCGCCCGGTCGTCGCGGCTGACCGCGCGCAGCATGTCCCGCCGGGTGACGACGCCGACCAGGCGCCTGCCGTCCACGACGGGGGCGCTGCGCAGCGCTTCCCCGATCAGCTCCTCCGAGCGGGCGCGCGCCTCCTGCTCACTCGTCATCGCCCACTCGGCCAGCGGCTCGTAGGCGTAGGCGTTGACCACGTGCAACGGCACCCGCAGGCGTGCCGTCGATGCCGACGACGATCGGACCGGTGCTCATGGCGTCCTCCGGGGGTCGCGCAGCCTGCGCAGGAACGGGTCGACCGGCTCGACCGGGGCGACGCGCACGCGCGCGTCCACCGCGACGACCCCGTCACGGGTGAGGACCAGGGGGTTGAGGTCGAGCTCGACGACCTCGGGCAGCAGTTCGGCCAGCAGCGACACGCGGCGCAGCACGTCGAGCACGGCGCTCTCGTCGTGCTCGACGAACACCTCCCGCGCGGCGCGGAAGCGGTGCAGCAGGTCGGTCGCGTCGGCCTCGGACAGCGGGGCGAGCGCGGCGGCCCGGTCGTCGACCAGGTCGGTGTCGACCCCGCCCAGCCCGGTGACCACCAGCGGCCCGAACCGCGGGTCGGTGACCACGCCGACGAGCAGTTCGCGCCCGCGCTCGGCCATCGGCTGGACGAACACGCCGGTCAGGCGGTCGCCGAACCGGTCGCGCAGCTCCTCGAAGCCGCGGGTGACCGCGTCGGCGCCGGCGAGGCCGAGCAGCACGCCGCCGCCCCTGCTCTTGTGCAGCAGGTCGTCGGCCACGGCCTTGAGCGCCACCGGGACGTCGAAGGAGCGCTGGGCGGCCACGGCGGACTCCGCGTCCTCCACCAGCACGCCGCCGAGCACGGGCAGCCCGAACGCCCCGAGCAGCCGGACCACGCGGTGGGGCGAGAGCCAGCCGTCCTGCCCGGCGAGGACGGCGCGGGCCTCGGCCAGGTCGACGCCGGGCGGCTCGGCGGGCTCGGCCGCGGGGCGGCGCAGCCACTCGCCGCGGTCGGCCAGCGCGGCCAGCACGGCGGCGGCCCGGGCGGGGTCGGCGTAGCGGGCGATGCCGTCCCCGGTCAGCGACACCGCCCCGTCCTGGTCGGCGCCCACCGCGAGCACCGGCTTGGCGGTGCGGTGGACGCCGGCCGCCGGGTCGCCGACGGCGGTGGGCACGGTGACCGCGACGACCGCGTCCACGGCCGGGTCGGCCGCGACCAGGTCCAGGCAGCGGGCGAACGTGCCCTCGTCCACGGCGGCGGTGGTGTCGATGGGGTTGCGCGTGCTCGCGGTGCCGGGCAGCAGCAGTTCCAACGCCGCGGTGGTGCCCAGGCCCAGCTCGGCGATCGACAGGCCGTGGCGGGCGCAGGCGTCGGCGGCGAGCACGCCCAGCCCGCCCGCGTTGGACAGCACGGCCACGGCGCGGCCGGCGGGCAGCGGGGTGGCGTGCAGCGCGGCCAGCACCTCCACCAGGTCGGTGACGCCGTCCACCGCGGTCACCCCGGCCTGCCGGAACAGCGCGTCCCGGGTGACCGCGGGGGTGGCGGTGGAGGCGGTGTGCGAGGCGGCGGCGCGTTGCCCGGCCTCGCTGCTCGCGGCGCGGATGGCCAGCACCGGCTTGTGCCGGGCGACCCGGCGGGCCAGGCGGGAGAACTTGCGCGGGTTGCCGAACGACTCCAGGTACAGCACCACCGCGCGGGTGCGCTCGTCGCGCTCCCACCACAGCAGCAGGTCGTTGCCGCTCACGTCGTGCTTGTCGCCGGTGGAGACCAGTTCGGTGGTGCCCAGGCCGAGCGCGCGCAGCCGCTCGACCACGGCGATCGCGATCCCGCCGGACTGGGTGACCACCCCGATGTCGCCCGCGGCGGGGCGACCGGCCATGAAGGTGGCGTTCACCGGCAGGTCGGGGTCGGTGCCGGACACGCCGACGCAGTTCGGGCCCACCAGGCGCATCCCGTACCGGCGCACGACGTCCGACAGCCGCTCCGGGTCCACCCCGGAGGTGATCACCACCAGGGCTTTCACCCCGTGCCGTCCGCAGTCCTCGGCGACCCGCGGCACCGCCTCGGCCGGGACGCACACCACCGCCAGCTCCGGTGCCTCCGGCAGGTCGGCCACCGAGCCGTGGCAGTCGACGCCCAGCACCCGGTCGGCGTGCGGGTTCACCGCGTACAGCGCGCCCGGGTAGCCGCCGAGGACCAGGTTGTAGAGCACGGCGTTGCCGACCGAGGACCGCTTGCGCCCGGCACCCACCACCACGATCGAGGACGGCCTGAGCACGGCGCGCAGGCTGGCCACGTCGGCGGCCAGCTCGCGGTCGGCGACGGCCTCCAGGTAGCGCTCACCGACGTCCAGCCCGAGGTCGACGCGCACCTCACTTTTGTCCACAGTGGACGTACAAACCAGACCCAGGTCGGCGAACACGCGCAGCATCCGGGAGTTGGCGGTGAGGACGTCGGCCGAGAACCGCCGCACACCGCGCGTGCGGGCCAGCGAGACCAGGTGCTCCAGCATCAGCGTGCCCACGCCGTGCGACTGCCGGTCGTGCGCGACCACCAGCGCCACCTCGGCGGTGTCGCCGTCGAGCAGGACGTAGCTCGCCGCACCGACCAGGACGTTCCCCGCGAACGCGCCGACCACGACGTGCCGCGGCTCGTCCGGCGAGGTCAGCCGGGCGACGAAGTCCTCCAGGTGCCGGGGTGAGGTGCTGAAGAACCGCAGGTACCGGTCGTCCGGCGGCAGGCCGCGGTGCAGGGCCAGCAGGGCGTCGGCGTCGTCGGGGCCCAGCTCGCGCAGCGCCACCACGGACCCGTCGGCCAGCAGCGCGCGGTCGTCGAGGCGCTCGGTCGCACCCGTGGTCCCTGAGCCACCCACCCGGGCCTCGACGGTTTGGTCGTCCATCTCTCCTCCTCCGCCTTCACCCCCCAGCCTCCCGGCCGGCGAAGGCGGAGGTCAGGTGCCACGGTCCTGCGGAAGCCGGGACCTTCGCCCCTCATCACGGGGCCGGCGATCAGCTCGCGCGGACCGGGCCGAGGGCCGGCCGCAGCTCCACGCCCGCCACGCCGGGGACGGTGCGCACCAGGGCGGTGACCACGCGGCGCTCGGCCTCGTCGTCGAACGGCCCGGCGACCACGACGGTGCCGCCGGCCACCTCGACGTCCCACCGGCGGGTGCGGCTGTAGGCGGTCAGCAGCCGGTCGACGCGCACCGCGAGGACGTCGTCGTCGGGGGTCAGCACGCGCAGCAGGTCACCGCGGCTGACCACGCCGACCACGGACCCCCGCGCGTCGACCACCGGCAGGCAGCGCAGGCGGTGGCCCAGCACCGCGCTCGCCAGCTCGGTGGGCGAGGCGGTGAGCGGCGCGCTGATCACCGGGGCGGTCATGATCCGGTCGACGGTGGTGGCGGCCCGCTCCAGGTTGGCCACCAGCAGGTCGGAACCGGAGACGATGCCGACCAGCAGGCCACCGGGCTCCACGACGGGGAGAGCGGAAAAGCCGTGGTCGACCAGCAGCGCGCTGGCGGCGCGCACGGTGACGGTGGGTTCGACGGTGTACACGGGCCTGGTCATCACATCTGCGGCGTTCATACCGGCAACGGTCCGCGCCCCCACCGGCGCCCGACAGTGCGGATGTGCCCGCCGCGCCGGTGACGCAGGTCCCCTGCCGCACCGGGCGGGTCGCGCGCACGACGGCGGCGGACGGGCAAGGGGTTCCCGTCCGCCGCCGATCCGCGCCCTCAGCGCCCGGCCTCGACCGGTCGGACGACGGCCAGGGGGCACGGGGCGTGGTGGACCAGGGCCTGGCTGGTCGAGCCCAGCAGCATGCCGGCGAAGCCGCCCAGGCCGTGGCTGCCCACGACCAGCAGCTGGGCCCCCTCCGCCACGCCGAGCAGACCTCGGACGGGGCGGTCGTGGATCACGCGGCGCTCCACCCGGACGTCGGGGTGCTTCTCCTGCCAGCCCGCCAGGCGCTCGGCCAGCACGCGCAGCTCCTCCTGCTCGACCTGCGACCAGTCCACGGTGAAGCGCGAGTGGTAGGCGCTGTCGACCAGGAAGTCGGTCCAGGCGATCACCGCGACGAGCGGGGCACCGCGCAGGGACGCCTCCTCGAACGCGAAGGCGATCGCCTCCTCGCTCGTGGGCGAGCCGTCCACCCCGACCACCACCGGGCCGTCCGCCGGGAACTCGTCGCGCACCACCACCACGGGGCTCGCGCCGTGCGCGGAGACCGCGACCGCGACGGAACCGGCCAGCAGCTCGGAGAAGCCTCCCAGCCCCCGGGAACCGAGGACCACCTGCCGGGCCTCGCGGGAGGCGTCGACCAGGGCCGCGGCGGGGCGGTCGGCGACCAGGGCGGTCCCGACCGACACGTCCGGTGCGACGGCGCGGACGGCGTCCTCGGCCTCCGCCAGCCACTGCCGGCCCTGCCGCTCGACCGCCTCCCGCACCTCCGGACCGGTCACGACGAGCTCCGGGTAACCGGCGGCGGGCAGCACGCAGGCGTGCACCAGCACGAGCGGCACCCGGCGGCGGGCGGCCTCCCCGGCAGCCCACCTGGCGGCGGTCAACGCCGACGCCGAACCATCCACTCCCACCACGATCGGGGCACTCATCACGGGTTCCTCTCCCAGTCCGATGTCGGCGACCGCACCCCGCGGGAAGCGGCTGACGCGGGGCCCTCGACCCCGACGCTAGGCAGGGGACCCGGGCCGGGCAGCGGTCCTTGGTCCCCACCGGGTCGGGACCGAAGACCGTCGAGCCGCCCACGGCGTGCGGCGCGGCGGCGTCCACCCCGCGCCCGGGGCCTTCGACCCCGCGCGACCACGACCCCCGCCCCTGTTGCCGGGTGACCGCGGGGCACGCCCCCGTTTCCGCGGAGGTGACCCGTCATGACCTCAACCGCTGCTGATCGACCAACCCGCACCGCGCGCCGACTTCACCAGCACCGCGCACGTCGTGGTCGACGCCGATCCGGAGAAGACCTACCGCGCGGTGCACGACGTCGAGGCCCGCGGCTTCGCCGAGTTCGCCGCACCGGGTCACGGCAAGGTCACCAGCGTGCGGCGCTGCCCGTACGGCAGGGCCGCACGCTGGTGACCTTCGAGACGCACACGACCCTGACCGACCCGCGCTCCTGGCAGCGCTTCCGCCGCTACTGGCGACCGGCCGCCCCGTTCGTCGGGCTGCCGGCCCGCGCGGTGCTGCGGTCGGTCAAGCAGGATGCCGACCGCACCCGGTGACCGCGTGATCACCCACGACCGGGCCGGCGCCGCAGCCGGAGGTCCCTGCCCGGTCGTTGCCTTCGGCCCTGCCACGCCCCCGCCGCCTCGGACAGCCTGGGAGGCGGAGGTGCACCATGACGCACATCGACACGCGGGCCGAGCCGATCACCGAGGACGACCTCGCCCACCTGCCCGAACCGGCGCGGCGCTACCTGGGGTTCACGCGCGTGCCCGGCCGCCCCGCCGACCGGTGGTTCCGCGCGACCGTGCCGGGCTACTTCCGGCTGCGCCCGGACCAGAACTGGCTGGCCTGCGTCAGCGAGCAGCACAACAGCGCGGACGACCTCACCCGCGAGTTCCGGATGCGCCTGAAGATGGCCCACCTGGTCCCCGTCCAGGCCACGGACGTCTACGCGCACGGGCACGGCCGCATGCACGCCACCGCCCTGGGCGTGTTCACCCTCGCCGACGGCCAGGGCCCCGAGTTCGACCTGGGCGAACTGGTCACCTTCCTCGACGACGCCGTGCTGCTGGCCCCGTCGATGCTGCTCCGGCTGCCCGTCCGGTGGACCGGCGTCGACGACCACACCTTCGAGCTGGCGCTGACCGACCACGACAACACCGTCACCGCCCGCGTCACCGTCGACCACCGCGGCGCACCCCGCGAGTTCACCACCGAGGACCGCTGGGCCGACCTGCCCGGCGGCCTGGTCAGGACCCGCTGGTCCACCCCGGTCGACGGCTGGTGCCTGGTCGCCGGGCGCATCCGCCCCCGCCGCGCCACGGCCGTGTGGCACCTGCCCGGGGAACCGTTCACCTACGCCCAGTTCGACTACCTCAACGCCGACGTCACCCACGGGTCGTGACGGGCGACCGACGCGACCGCATCCGAGAGGAGTGGTGATGCACTGGTACTACGGCTACGGCCCCATGACGGGCGGCATGGTGTTCGCCCTGGTCCGGTGCAGCGCGACCAGGTGGTGCAGGGCGGCGACGCCCCAGACGCCGCACGGCACGCCCTGACGCCGCGGAACCGTTGTCGGCGGGGATTCCCGGTGGTGAGGCCAGGTCGGGTGCGACGACCCGCTCGGGACGGCGCAACCGCTCGGCGGGGACGCCGATGCCGATCCGCCGCTCGGGCAGGCCCGGGCGCGGGTGTTCGCTTTGGCGCTGTGCGGTGTTCGCTTTGGCGCTGTCCACCCACCGCACCATCGTCGAAACTCGTGCCGTGACACAGGCATCGAGGCGGTCGCCGGCGGCGAGGCAACCGGCCGAGGCCCTGCGGCGATCGTTGGAACTGATGAGTCGGGCCGCCGCGAGCGCGGAGATGGCGTTGATCCACGACGACCTCGCGTGGTCCGTGCAGGTCCGGGGGCAGCAGTTCCGCTGGCCGGTGGAGCACCGGGAGCGGATGCGGGCACTCGCCCGGGCGAAGCGGCAGCAGGCTCAACGGTTGTGGCAGCGAGCGACGGCGTTCGGACCGCCGGGCGGCGACCCACCGCCCCGATCGCGGGGTGGTGCCCCTCCGGGCCGCCGACCGGCTCCGGTCACCGCAGGTCCCTGATGTGCTGGCGCTGGTGGTCCCGGGGGTCCGGTGCCCGCTCGGCGTGGACGAGCACCCTGAGGGCCGCCGCCGACGCGCGCGTGCCGAACGAGTCGGCGAGCGAGCCGGCAGGTCCACCTGCCACCAGGCCCCACCTCCGGCGACGAGGGCGAATGCGAGGCACGGTCCCGACCAACCTCACACCGGGGGGCGGGCGGGGCCACTCGCCATCCGTGTCGAGGTCGGCGGTTGCGGATGCGCTGCCCGTGAAGACGAACGTGGGGCGGGCCACCGCGGGCCCGCCCCACGACCGCGGTGCCGCTCAGCGCCGGTGCAGACCGGCGTGCAGCCCGTTGATCAGCTCGCCCTGCGGCGTGTCGCCGTCCAGCGACCAGATCATCGCGCCGCCCAGCTTGCGGTCGCGGATGAAGCGGCCCTTGCGCTCCAGCTCGATCGGGTCGTCGTAGTTCCAGAACGTGGTGCCGTCGAACAGCCAGGCGTGACCGGCCTCCGGGTCGCGGTACAACCGGTAGGTGCCGCCGGCCAGCAGGGTCTTGAGCGTCCGGTAGTCCTCGAAGCCCGCCTCGTAGGTGCCCGGGGCCGCGCCGGTGGACTGCTGGAACAGGCCGTTGTTCCGGTTGGTCACGCCGGTCCAGCCGCGACCGTAGTAGGGCACGCCGAGCGTGATCTTGTGGCGGGGCGCCCCGCGCTGGATGTGCGCGTCGACGACGATCTCGCCGCTGTCCGGGGGCGTGGTCGGGTCGCCCTCGGGCACCCGGAGGGCCGACTGCTGGTTGGTGGTCCTCTCCCAGGTGCCGTGGTAGTCGTAGCCCTGCACGGTGGCGAAGGTCAGCAGCCGGTAGACCTCGGCGACCTCGTACCCGCGGTCGAGCGCGTCGCGGTTGGCGGGCAGGAACGCGGTGAGGTCGTAGACCTTGCGGTCCTTCAGGCCCTGCTTGAACAGCTGCGTGCGGTACTCGCGCAGCAGCGCGGTGAAGTTCTGCTTGTCCTCGGGGCGCACGACGTTGCCGGCGTTGCCCTCGGTGGACGGCCACTCCCAGTCCAGGTCGATGCCGTCGAACACGCCCTTGGCCGCGCCCGCGGGCGCCCCGGGCAGGTTGCCCTTGAGCCAGAGGTCGATGCAGGACTTCACGTGCGCGGCACGCGACTGCGGGGTGAGCGCGGCGTTGGAGAAGTACGCCGAGCCGGTCCAGCCGCCCAGCGAGATGTAGACGCGCAGCTTCGGGAACTTCTGCTTGAGCTGCTTGAGCTGGTTGAGGTTGCCCGCCAGCGCCTGGCCGGGCCGGTCGGCGCGGCCGTTGACGGCCTGGTCCGCCGGGATCTGGCGCTGGTAGTCGGCCACCGGGTCGGAGCTGACGCACCGGCCCTGCTCGTCGAGGAGGCCGAAGGCGTAGTTGAGGTGGGTGAGCTTGGCCGCGGTGCCGTTCTCGACGAGGTAGCGGACCGGGATGCCGCGATCGGCGAAGCTCCACTGCGTGTAGTACCCGACGGTGCGAACGGCGCTGCCGCCGTGGCGGTCGTGGGCCTGTGCCGGTGACGCGGCGACCGACAACCCGACGGACAGGGCGCCGGCCAGGAAGGCGGCCCCCCACCTCTTCATCGACATGGTTCTCCTCGTGCTGGCAGCATGGTTCAGACCACGCTAGATTCAGGTCTAGACCACTTCTACGCCCGGATGGAGTAACCAAGCGGACTTGCGCCGCGAATGGGACGAAACGGGCCGAGTTGGCGTTCGACGACCGGGAGCAGGCCCGGGCCGGCTACCGGCCGGCGTCCACCGGGTCGTCCGACCAGGTGTAGTCGGGTGGGCGGTAGTCGGCGAAGCGGTCCAGCAGGCGGTCCACGTCGTCGTCGACCAGCAGCATCTCCCGGTAGGCGGGCTTGAGGAACCCCTCGGCCGCCATGTGGTCCACCATCGCCAGCAGCGGGTCGAAGAAGTTGGCCACGTTGAGCACCCCGACCGGTTTGGTGTGCACCTTCAGCTGTGCCCACGTCCACGCCTCGAACAACTCGTCCAGCGTGCCCGCTCCACCCGGCAACGCCAGGACGGCGTCGGACAGTTCGGTCATCGTCGCCTTGCGCTCGTGCAGACCTGCTACGACGCGCAGTTCCGTCAGGCCGTTGTGGGCCAGCTCCCAGGTCGTCAGGGACTGCGGGATCACCCCGATCACCCGACCACCGGCTTGGAGGGCACCGTCGGCCACCGCGCCCATGGTGCCAACGCGGGCGCCGCCGTAGACCAGCTCGATGCCCCGGCGGGCGAGGGTGGCCCCTACCTGACGGGCGGCCGCGAGGTAGACGGGGCCGGCGCTGGAGGAACCGCAGTAGACGCACACGCGCATGGCTTCAACCTAGGGCCACAACGCCCGGACGAGTGGGCGACGGTTCCGGTGGACCTGATCGGGCGATCGTGTGTGCGTCGCCGACACCCCCAGTTGAAGTCCCCGGTAACAGCCGGTATCCAAGAACGGTGGGGGAAGTGCACCGTGTCGTGGTCGGCGTCCTGGGCACGCTGGAGGCCCGGCAGGGAGACCGGGAACTCCCGGTGGGCCACGCCCGACGACGGTCGGTGCTGGCCGCACTGGCCGTCGACGCGGGGCGCCTGCTACCAGCGGACGTGCTGGTCGACCGCGTCTGGGGTGAGCGGCCACCGGTCAGGGCCCGCTCAACCCTGCGCACGTACCTGACCCACCTGCGCCGAACCCTGGCCCCGACCGGGCTCGCCATCCTCCGCCGGGACGGCGGCTACCTGCTGGACACCGGCCCGGACACCGTCGACCTGCACCGCTTCCACCGGCTGCTGGCCTCGGCCCGCCGGCAGCCGGACCCCCACACCGCCCTGGGCCAGGTCGAGGACGCGCTGGAGCTGTGGCGGGGCGAGCCCCTGGCGGAGTTGGACACCCCGTGGGCGCAAGCGGTCCGGGAGCGGTTGCGCCGGGACCGGGACGCCGCCGAGGCGGACCGGGCCGACTGGGCGCTGGCCTGCGGCCGTCACCACGAACTGCTGCCCGAACTGGTCGCGCGGGCCGAGGCCGAGCCGCTGGACGAACGGGTCGCCGGGCGGCTGGTGCTGGCGCTGTACCGGTCCGGCCGCCAGGCCGACGCCCTGTCCCACTACCACCGCGTCCGACGACATCTGGCCGACGAACTGGGCACCGATCCCGGCCCGGCGCTGCAAGAGCTGCACCAGCGCATCCTCACCGCCGACCCCGCCCTGTCCCCCGCCGACACCGAGGCCCCAGCCGTACCGCGGCAACTGCCCTCCGTCCCCCGCTCGTTCATCGGCCGCACCGACCAGCTGGCGGCCCTGGACGACCGCGGCACGACGGTGATCTCCGCGATCGGCGGCGCCGGCGGCATCGGCAAGACCTGGCTCGCCCTGACCTGGGCCCACCGCAACATCGACCGCTTCCCCGACGGGCAGCTGTTCGTCGACCTGCGCGGCTTCAGCCCCGACGGGCCGCCCATGGACCCGGCGGTGGCGGTACGCGGGTTCCTCGACGCGCTCGGCGTGACCCCCGCCCACCTACCGGTCGACCCGCACGCCCAGGCCGCCCGCTACCGCAGCCTGGTCGCCGACCGGCGGATGCTGATCGTGCTGGACAACGCCGCCACCGCCGACCAGGTCGTCCCGCTCCTGCCCGGCACCGCCTCCTGCACGGTGCTGGTCACCAGCCGCCACCGGCTGCCGACGCTGGTGGCGCGCCACGGTGCCCGGGCGCTGTCCCTGGACGTGCTCACCGCGGCGGAGTCCCGCGCGCTGCTGGGCGCCGACCGCGTCACCGCCGACGAGCGGGCCGCCGACGAGCTGATCGCGCTGTGCGGCGGGTTCCCGCTGGCCCTGGGCATCCTCACGGCCCGCACGGGCCGGGAACTGGCCGAGTTGGCCGCCGAGCTGCGCGAGACCGGGCTCGACGCGCTGGACGACGACGACCCGACGGCGAGCCTGCCCGCGGTGCTGTCCTGGTCGCTGCGCCACCTCACCGACGAGCAGCGCACCGCTTTCGCGCTGCTGGGCATCGCACCCGGACCGGACCACGGGCTCGCGGCCGCGGCCTCGCTCATCGGGGCGTCCGTCCCGCAAACCCGCAAGGTGCTGCGCGCCCTGGAGGACGCTTCGCTGGTCGAGCGCCGCCCGAACGGTCGCCACGGCATGCACGACCTCGTCCGCGCCTACGCCATCACCGCCGCCCGGGAGCTGCCCGAACCGACCCGGCAGGCCGCACTGCACCGGGTGTTCGACTTCTACCTGCACACGGCGCACAACGCCTACCGCGCCTTAGCGCCCACCCGGGACCCCGTCCCACTCACACCTCCCACCACGGGATCGGCTCCGCTGTACCCCGCGAGCACCCGCGCCGAGGCGATGCGCTGGTTCGACGCCGAACACCCGACGCTGCTCGCCGTCCAGCGCCACGCGCTCGACCAACGAGAACACGACCACGCCTGGAAGCTCGCCGTCGTCCTCGGGAAGTACCTCCTGCGCCGCGGCCTGCTCGACGACCACCTCACCACGTGGGAAGTCGGCCACGCCGCGGCACCGCACTCCGACGACCCCACCGGCGAAGTCACCACCCTGCGCGGTCTCGGCCTGGCCCACTCGCACACCGGCGGCTACGCCGACGCACTCGTCCACCTCCGCAGCTCGCTGCTGGTGGCACCGGACGAAGTCCAGCGGACCCACACCCACTACGCCCTGGCCGAAGCCGCCCTGCGCCACCACGACGTGGCCAACGGCCTCGTCCACGCCCGGCACGCGGTGCGCGGTTACCGCCACGTCGGACAGCCGGTGCGCCTGGCCGCGGCCCTGGCCCTGCTGGGCGAACTCCGCGGCGTCGCGGGCGACCACCGCGCGGCGGAGAGCCGCTGCACCCGGGCGCTGAGCGTGCAACGGCAGCACGGCGACCACACCGGCCAAGCGTCCACGCTGAGCGTCCTCGGCACCACCGCCGGCTCCACGGGCCGCCACGAGGCCGCGCTGGACCGCTACACCGAGGCGTTGGCCCTGTTCCGGGAAACCGACAACACCCACCAGGCGGCGGACACCCTGGAACGCCTCGGGCACACCCATTCGGCGCTCGACCAACCCCACCGGGCCCGCACGGCGTGGCGGGCGGCCCTGGAGCTGTACCGGGAGCAGGGCCGTGACACCGACGCCGACCGCGTCCAGCGGCGACTCGACGACCTCGGCGGAACCCGACCCGCCCGGACCACCGGACTCGCCGAGTAGCGATCCCGTCGGTCCCGGAGGTCTGGTCGTTGGGTCGGTGGATGTAGGCGGCGATGGCGGCGTCAGGTCGAGCGCGGCGCACGTACATCACGCCGTGGCGGCGGGGTTGGGTGTGGGCCGGGCGTGGTTGGAGGCGCAGCGGGCCGAACTCGTCGACGCAGATGACGCGTCCGTTGTCCGGCGGGTGGTCGTAGAGACCGAGGACACGGTAGGGCCTGGCGTGGAGGCTCTGTCGTTGGAGACGGGCTTGGCGTTGCCGCGTTCCTGCTCGGCCACCGCGACCCGACGACGGCACAGACGGACACCGCAGTCCGTCGCGATGCCCGAAGACTTGTCCCCGCCGGTGTCGTGGACGTCCCGCGGTCTTCCGCACGGCCGCGCACGGCGGTCGAGGTCGACCAGGTGACCGGCGGCGCGCCGGTGGGTCCCCGTACCCCCTGTTCCCGCTGATTCCCGCGGCCGGACGAGAATGAGGACATGTACTGCCTGGAAGCGGTCGTCGCCGGTGAAGCGGTGCTCCGCGAATTGGCCGGTTCCGTGCGGCAGGCTCGCATCGTCGCCTTGGACGGGCACGTGTCGCTGCTGCCGATGACCGACGCGTTCTCCGACGCGGTCACCGTCGCCGGGGCTCCCCGGCTCGACGGATTCCGGAAGATCCCCGCCGGCTTCGAGGCCGTGCTGGCGGCGTGCTCGGCGGTCGGCCCTGTGGCCTATGTCGAGGCGGAGTTCTTCGGCGGGGTCGGAGTGCAGTCCGCGCAGGTCTGGGAACGGGGAGAAGTGGTCCTCGGTCCTCTGCACGTGGAGGACGAACCACACCCCGCTGAGGGTAATCCGATCTCTCGGGCACTGCGGCGGCTCGGTGTCGCCAGGGGCGGCCACTTCGACGAGTTCGACGCGGTCGGGCTTGGTCGTCATCGCCGAACGGGGGACTGGCTTCCCCTCGCGGACTGACCAGGGTGCGGCGAGAACGAACGGAGGTGTCGCTTGCGCACCGGACGGCCGGGATGGACGGCGCCGGGTCGTGCGGCTCGGTTCCGTGCCCGTGTCGAGCGGCGCTGCTCTCGGTCGGTCGTGCACGCCGCGGACCCGCCGGTGGCCTGGTGTGCGGATGAAGTCGCGTTGGAAGAAGCTGCCGCGGGCGAGCAGGGCGACGTTGTGTTCGACGGGGATGAGTCCGGAGGTCCGGCCGCAGGCGAGGATCTGGGCGGGTGGGTCGATCAGTTCGGCGTGTTCGCGCCAGGCGCGGATGGTGATGACGACGTGTCCGCCGGGTGCGCGGTCGACTCGGGGACGTAGGTGTTCTTAGTGGCCGTTTCCGGGCTTGGGCAGATGAAGGGCCTTTGGTGCGTAGACGGGGGAACTCCTGGTAGATCGGACGTTGTCGAAGCGCCGCTCTGCCAGGAGTTCCGTTGTTGTCGTGCCCGATGCCCGCGGGCGGGTCCACCGTGGGTGCCCCCTGCTGCCGCCTGGCCGCGTCCCACCGGCCCGCCGTGCGGGCGGCGCGGTATCCCACCGACGCCCGGTGGGCCGAGCGGGACCCGCTGCTGCCCGATCCGGCGTGCCTGGCGGGTCGGGGCGGGCGGTGGGAGAAGCCCTGCCGTCGGGTGATCGTGGACGCGATCCCGTACGTGGTCGGCAACGGGATCAAATGGCGGGCGCTGCCCGTGGACTTCCCGCCCTGGACCACGGTTTACCAGCGTTTCGCCGCCCGGAAGAAGGTTGGTGCGTCGCAGCGACTGCTCGACGCGGTGCGTGACCGCGTCCGCTTGGTGGAGGGCCGGCGTGGACTCCCGATCGGCGCGCGCCGCCGCCACCGTCGGGAAGGCCACCCGAGGTTGGGACGGCGGGAAGAAGGTCGCGGGCCGCAAGCGGCACATCGTCGTGGACACCCTGGGCCTGCTGGTGGCGGTGTTGGTGACCCCGGCCTCGACGCAGGACCGGGTCGCCGCCCGCAGCCTGCCGCGCCGGATGCGCGACACCGCCGGGAGACGCTGCCCCACTTCACCGTGCTGCCCCGCAGATGGGCGGTGGAGCGCACGTTGGCGTGGGTCACCGGACACCGCCGCTGCGTCCGCGACGACGAACGACTGCCTCGCCACCACGAGGCCATGGTCCGCTGGTCCATGATCCGCATCACCAGCCGCCGACTCACCCAATCCCAGTAGGTCGGGAACAGCCGCTCAGGACAGGCGCGCCAGGCAGTCCGCACGGGCGGCGGCGATGTCCGGGTCCCCGGGCGCGAGCCGGACCGCCTCGTCCAGGTCCGCCAGCGCCTCGTCCCACTCCTGGGCCTGGACGTGCACGTAGGCCCGGTTGAACCGCAGCACCGGGTCCTCCGGCTCCAACGCGATCGCGTGCCCCAGATCCGCCAGCGCGGTGTCGCGGTCACCGGTGTCGTGCGCCAGCGCCGCACGCCCCGACAACGCCGTGACCAGGTCGGGATCGGCGGCCAACGCCCGGTCGAAGCCGCGGCGCGCGGCCACCGGGTCGCCCAGGTCGGCGTGCGCCTGCGCCAGGACGGCCACCAGGCCCGCGTGCTCCGGGTGGTGCCCCAAACCGCGCTCGGCCGCCGCCCGCGCGGCGGGCGGGTCGCCGGCCTCCAGGTGCAGCGCCGCCACGTTGAGGTGCGCCTCCACCCGGTCGGGCTCCAGCTCCAGCACGTACTCGAAGTCGGCGACGGCCCGCGCGTGCTCGCCCGCCTCGGCGAAGGTGTCGGCGCGGTTGTAGAACACCTCGGGGAACGGCGGCCCCAGGCGCGTGCACGCGGTGTACTCGGCGATCGCGCCGTCCAGGTCGCCCAGCCGGCGCAGGACCGTGCCCAGGTCGAAGTGGTACTCCGGGTAGTCGGGGTCCGCGGCGATCACCGCCCGGTACTCCGCCGCCGCCTCCTCCAGCCGCCCCAGCCCCACCAGGACCTGGGCGCGGTTGTAGCGCAGCACCGACCGGTGCAACTGGTGCTCGTCGGCGCCCAGCGCGCGGTCCAGCTCGGCGATGCCGCGGGTGACCAGGTCCAGCGCGACCAGCGGCCGGCCGCGGTGCGCCTCGATCAGTGCCAGGCCGTTGTGGTGGAAGACCTGGCTGAACGCGCGTTGCGCCGGGTCGGGCAGCAGGGACGCGATGACGATGGCCTCGTTGATCCACCCCAGCGCCTTGTCGTGGTCGCGGCGCTCGGGCTCGTGGTGTCGCGTGTAGAGCATCGCGGTGGCGTAGGCGCACTGCAGGTGGATGCCCGTGCGCACGCTGTTCGCCCTGGCCTCGTCGCAGACGGCCTCGGCCTCCGCGGCGCGGCCCAGCGCCGACAGCGACGTGGGCAGCTTCGTGGTCAACGACCACCACAGGTCCGGGTGCTCGGCGGCGTCGACCAGCGCCCGGCCCTGGTGGCACAGCTCGACGGTGGCCTCGTAGAAACCCAGCTTCATGCAGTCGTCCAACGCGAACAGCAGCGCCTTGACCCCCGCGCC
Organism: Saccharothrix syringae; assembly: GCF_009498035.1. Classification (NCBI taxonomy): domain Bacteria; kingdom Bacillati; phylum Actinomycetota; class Actinomycetes; order Pseudonocardiales; family Pseudonocardiaceae; genus Saccharothrix; species Saccharothrix syringae. The sequence goes on along the minus strand of NZ_CP034550.1, from coordinate 4,951,796 downwards.
CAGCGGGTCGCCGCCCAGGCGGCGGTGCAGCGGCACCGCGCCCCACAGCAGAGAGCCGCCCTGCGCGGTCAACTCGTCGGCCCGCCGGTCGTGCAACGCGCGGCGCACGTCGTCGGGCAGCGCGGCGTAGGCGGCCACGGCGTGCGGGTCGTCCTCGGCGGTGTCGGCGGCGACGTAGCGCTCGGCCAGGGTCGCCGGGTCCGCCTCGGGCGGGCGCGCGACGGTCCGCACCCGCACGGTCCGGCACCACCGCGCGGTCTCCGCCGACGCGGCGTCGGCGCGTTCGGGCCCGGAGTCCCCCGACGCCGCGCCGACCACGACGGTGAGCAGCGCCGGGTCGACCCGGCGGACCAGGACCGAGACGAACTCCCGGTCGGTCGGGTCGGCGGCGTGCAGGTCCTCGACCACCACCGAGCGCGGCCGGCCCAGCGCGGCCAGGCGGTCGCGCAGGAACTCCACCAGGCCGTGGGCGATGCGCAGCGTCCGCATCCGCGAGTAGAAGCGGGTGCGCTCCTCGGGCACCGCCAGCGAGGTGAGCGTGCGCACCGACGCCGGCACCAGGTCGCGCAACTCCGGTGCGACGCTGAGGATCTCCACCTCGTGGGCGCGCACCAGGTCGGGTTGCTCGCGCACCGCGTCGGGAACGAGCAGCCGCAGCAGGTGCCCGGCGGCGGTGTAGGGGCCGCGGGTGCGGCGGTCGGCGGAGATCGGTCCCGTCAACGGCTCGGGCAGCGGCAGCCGGGCCGCGGCCTCGGCGCGGTCGCGGCGCAGGCCGCCCAGCAGCAGCACGTGGCCGGTCGGACGTTCGGGCATGGGGTGCCTCCGGGTGGTCATGCGCGACGCGCCCGGCGCCGCTCACGCAGGTACAGGAACCCGGCGAGCGCCACCTCGCCGACGCTGAACAGCAGGAACAGCAGGCTGTCCACGAGCAGCCCCGGGCCCTGGCCGCCGTCGACCAGGCGCAGCACCACGGTCCCGGTGGCGTGCACCGCCGCGGGCAGCAGCGTCGTCACCAGCACGGTGACCATGAACGCGTACCCGGCCACGACCAGCACCGAGTACCAGCGGGCCACCGCGCGGTCACGCGGGTGCCACGACGCCGGGTCGTGCGGACGTGGCCGCCCCAGCGCGGCGGCCACGCGGTTGGCCAGCACCTGCCGGGCGGTGGTGTGCAGGTCGACGCACCCCAGCACGGTGACGATCAGGTGGTACACGTCGGTCTGCAGGAAGAACCAGAACTGCCACACCACCCGCAGCAGGGTCAGGTACACCAGGCCCAGGGCCACGCCCGCGGCCGTGGCGAGCGCCGGCCCCTGGTGGCGGGCCCACGACGCGAACAGCGTCAACGCCGCCATCACGGCCAGGTCGGTGAACAGGCCCGCCAACAACGGCACGAACCGCTTGCGGCGCGGCACCCCCACCAGGCCGTTCAACGTCGTCTGGAACACCACGAAGTGCAGCCGCCGCCCGATCGACAGCGTCGAGGGCAGCCCCAGCCGCCGACCGGCCAACGCGTGCGCGGCCTCGTGCAGCAGGATCAGCGGGAGCTGGCCCAGGTACATCGTCACCACGACCACCGCCAGGTAGTCGGTGAAGAACAGGTGCCGGTAACCCGGCACCAGATCGGGGTCGACGGCCATCGCCCACGCCCAGCAGGCCAGCAGCGCGACGAAGGCGACGGCCGCGCCGGGGGAGAACAGCACGCGCGCCAACCGGGTCCAGCGCAGCGGCGCCGGCGTCGCGGCGGCCTCGCCCTCGCCGCGCACGAAGCCCAGCTCCGCCAGGTCCGCGGCGAAGTCGACCACGTCGACCGGCTCGCCGTAGGTCTCGGCGTACCAGCGGGCGGCCTCCGCCGGCGGCGCGCCGCCCACCAGCCGCCGCAACAGCGCCGCGCCGTCGGCGGGCAGCACCACGAACGACCCCGTGTCGACCCGGCCCACGGTGACCTCGCCGTCGGCCTCGTCGTGGAACACCAGGGCGTGGAACCGCAGCGCGGCGTCGTCCGGGTGGGTCGCGTTCTCCGGCATGGTGTGCTCCTGCTCGGTGTGCTCCTGCTCGGGTGCCGGGACCGGGACGGACGCCGGCGGCGGGTCGCGCGGACCCGCCGCCGGCGCGATCGGGAAGCTCCCGGATCAGACCGGGCAGGGGCCGCCGCCGTACAGCGCGGTCGCCGCGCTGGTCAGCTTGACCGTGCCCACCTTGCGCATGGTGATCTTCTTCATGGTTCACCCCCATTTGCGATCGTTCCCCACTGCGACGCCCGAACGCGCTCGGGACGCCTGGAACGAATTCCTAACAGCGCCTTTCGGTCGTTCTCAACGGGGCGAAGCAGGAACAGAACAAGTCCGGAACGACGCAGAACACCACCGGGCGCGCCGGCGCGAACGGCTAAAAAATGGGTTTAGCCGGGCGGCTCACACCCGGCCGCCGCGCTTCTCGAACCACCGCGCCGCGGCCTCCACGCACGCCGCGCACCGCGACAGCAGGCGCGCCGCCGCGCGCAGCACCGCGCACAGACCGCCGACACGACCGCCGACCTGCGACCCGACCACGACGACCGGCTCACCCGACCGCTCCCGCAGCCGCTCGCGGACCACCGCCTCCCGCATCGTCCGCAGCACCGCCGCGTCGACGCCGTCGATCCGCACATACCCCGCCAGCACCGCCGGCGACGGCACCCGCTGCCCCCGCTCGAAGTCGACCAGAGCGCTGTGGGCGCTCAATCCCAACCGCCTGGCCATGGCGCGCAGCGAAAGACCTTCGGCCACCCGAACCCGCCGCAGCTCCTCGCCCAATGAACGCGCCGCATTGGATGTCATGCCTACCCGACCTCCTCGACCGCGAGCAGTCCGCAGGTCGCACTGAGGGATTTCGACCAGGGCAGGCTAGCCCGCACCCTGTTCCGCCGGAATAGACCGAAGGGAGTCACGGCCGACATGCCGGATGACCATGGGAAATGTAATAGCTTATGCCGTGTCGCCAACCCGGACCGAATGGTTCACGACCACCGCGACCGGACAGACCAGCCCGCTGCCGCCCGGGTCCGCCGTAACACGCTGTTTGCGGTCCTTTATTGAGCCGAAAGTACCAGGTCGCCTACATGATGGCGTATCGGACGGTGGACACCGGTGCGGTGTGCGTCCCTCGGCTGCCCAGGACCGGCCAACGCGAACGTCAGCTCGCGGTGATCAGCGCGAGGGTGTTGCGCAGCTCCTCGTCCAGTACGCGGCCCGCCACCTCGGCGTCGCCCGCGACGACCGCGGTGACCAGGGCGGTATGGGACCGGTCCCCGCAGTCCGGTTCCTTCGCACGCAGGTCGAGCAGGGTCACCAAATCGACCAGGCCGCGGTGCAGGACCGGGACGAACTCGGCGAACAGGTCGTCGAGGACGGTGTTGTGCGCGGCGGCCACCACGGCGGCGTGCAGGGCGATGTCGGCTCGGACGAACTGGTCGTCGTCCAGGGCGCCTGCTGCGCGGCGTGCCTCCAGGGCGGCTTGGATCGCGGTGATGTCGGCGTCGGTGCGGCGGGCGGCGGCCAGTCGGACGGCTTGCACCTCGATCATCATGCGCACCTCGTACACGTCGGCGACGGCCGAGCGGCGCAGGCGGGTCGGCCAGTCCTCCAGCGGCTCGGTGGCGATGACGAACACGCCCGCGCCCTGCCTGGCCCGCACCAACCCGGCACCCGCCAGGGCGCGCAGCGCCTCCCGCACGGTTGAGCGGCCCACGCCCAGGGCTTTGGCCAGTGCGGTTTCGCCGGGCAGCTTCGTCCCGACGGCCCACTCGCCGTCGGCGATGTGGGCTCGCAGGCGGGCGGCGGCCTGTTCGACCAGCGGGGCGGGGCGCAGGGGGTCCAGGGGCATCCGCGTCAACCTCTCAGGTTGTCTACTTGTCTGAGGAGTTGTTAGTGTACCGGTCGTGCGCTTGACCGCCCTCCTCGGTTGCCGCTGCGGGGTCTGACCCAGACCGGCCCCTCGCAGCGGGTTCACGGCTGCGCCGGTCCCCCGATCGACGGAAAGAACCACCGATGACCGCGACCTTCCCCACGGTGCGCACCCCTGCCGGGGACGTGCCCGCCGACGCGCCCGCCTGGAACCCGCAACGGCGCAGCTCCATGCCCAGCCACCGCTACCTGCCCGTCCACGAGCGCGTGCCGCTTCCGTCTTCCAGTCGCACCTGGCCCGCCCGGCGCATCGAGCGCGCCCCGCTGTGGGTGCCGGTCGACCTGCGCGACGGCAACCAGGCGCTGGCCGAGCCGATGGACACCGCGCGCAAGCGCCGCCTGTTCGACCTCCAGGTCGCCATGGGCTACAAGGAGATCGAGGTCGGCTACCCCTCGGCCAGCCAGACCGACTTCGACTTCGTGCGGCACCTCGCCGAGCGTGACGACCTGCCCGAGGACGTCACCGTCTCGGTGTTCACCGCCGCCCGCGCGGACCTGATCGACCGGACCGCCGAGGCCGTCCAGGGGTTGCCCCGCGTACTGATCCACCTCTACACCGCCACCGCGCCGGTCTGGCGGGACGTCGTCCTCGGCCGTTCCCGCGCCGAACTCCACCGGCTCGTGCTGGACGCGGCCGGGCACCTGCTGCGCCGGGTCGGGGACCGGCCCGGCGTGCGGTTCGAGTTCTCGCCCGAGGTCTTCAACCTCACCGAACCGGACTACGTGCTGGAGGTCTGCGACAGCGTCACCGAACTGTGGGACGCGAGCCCCGACCGGCCCGTGGTGCACAACCTGCCCGCCACGGTGGAGGTCGCCACGCCGAACGTCTACGCCGACCAGATCGAGTACGCGGACCGGCACCTGGCCCGTCGGGACTCGGTGATCCTGTCCGTGCACCCGCACAACGACCGGGGCACCGGGGTGGCGTGCGCCGAACTCGCCGTGCTGGCCGGGGCGCAGCGGGTGGAGGGCTGCCTGTTCGGCAACGGCGAGCGCACCGGCAACGTCGACCTGGTCACCCTGGCGCTGAACCTGCACGCCCAGGGCGTGGACCCGATGGTCGACCTCTCGGACATCGACACCGTCCGCGAGGTCGTCGAGCACTGCAACCGGCTGCCCGTGCACCCCCGCCACCCCTACGCGGGCGACCTCGTGCACACCGCCTTCTCCGGCACCCACCAGGACGCCATCGCCAAGGGCCTGGCCCACCACGCCAAGCAGGCGGCGGAGCTGGGCGTCCCGCCGGAGCAGGCGCCGTGGGCCGTGCCGTACCTGCCGATCGACCCCGGTGACATCGGCCGCACCTACGAGGAGGTCATCCGGATCAACTCGCAGTCCGGCAAGGGCGGCATCGCGCACCTGCTGCACGCCCACCGCGGCCTGGAGCTGCCGCCCGCCCTGCGGCCGGAGCTGGCCCGGGCGGTGCAGCGGGTCACCGACGCCACCGGGCGCGAGCTGACCCGTGAGGAGCTGTGGGAGCTGTTCCGGGCCACCTACGTCGTCCCCGGTCTGGAGGGTCGCGTCACCGTGGCCCCCTGGTCCACCGCGGAAGTCTCGCCGGGCGTGCACCGCTTCACCTGCCGGTTGCGCGTCGACGGGGTCGAGCACTCTGTTGAGGGCATCGGCAACGGGCCGCTGTCGGCGCTGACCGACGCGTTGCGCGGGATCGGTGTGACCGTCGACGTCCTCGACTACCGCGAGCACTCCGTTGGGGGTTCGGACGGTCACGCCGCGGCGTACGCGCGGTGCGAAGTGGACGGTGCGCCGTGGTGGGGGTGCGGGTGGGACACCTCGGTGCTCACCGCGTCGGTCAACGCCGTCGTCGCCGCGGTCAACCGCGCCAAGGAGGTCTGACGGGCCCGCCGGGCGCGGGAATCCGCGCCCGGCGGGTCAGATCAACCCGCGTTGGCGGGCCACGACCACGGCGTCCCGGCGTTGGCTGACGCCGAGCTTGCGGTAGATGCCGCGCAGGTGGGTCTTGACCGTGTTGACCGACACGAACATCGAGTTGGCGATCTCCTCGGCGGTGCGCATCGACGGCAACTCCACCAGCAGGTCGCGTTCCCGGACGGTCAGGCCGTCGACCGTGCCCGTGCCGGCGGTCGGCAGGGCCAGCATCACGGTGGTGGCGTAGCGGTCCAACCTGCCGAACCGCCCGGCGCCCGTGGCCAGCAGGTCGCGGATCGGTTTGCCCGCCTCCAGGAACGGGCGGACGGCGTTGAGGGGTTCGGCGGCGCTCAACGCCCTGCGCACGGCCTCGTGCGCTTGCTGGGCGGCGCCTTCGCGCTCCGCCAGCGTCGCTTCGAGCAGCCACACGTCGATCAGGGTCGACGCGGCGACGCAGGGCAGTTCGCCGCTGAGCACGGGTTCGATCAGCTTGCGGGCCTGGCCGACCCGGTGCGACTGCACCGTGGCCGACAGCAGCGCGTGCTCCCCGCAGGGACCCAGTGCCGCCTCGATCCTCGGCGCCATCGCGCCCGCCCACTGGTGCTCCCCCACCCGCAGCGCCATGCGCTGGACCGCGGGCGCCACGGACGCGACCAGGTGCGCCGCGACAAAAGGCTGCTGGAAACCGTCCCACTGCCGCCACAGGGCGGCCACCACGGCGTGCGGGTCGCCGGCGTCCTGGAAGGCGGTGACGGCGTGCGCGCTGGCCACGGTCAGCTCCACCGTGCGATCGGTCGGTTCGGACAGCACCTCCGCGCCCAGCGACGCCAAGCGGGACGCCTCCACGTCGTCCAGGCGCTGGTGCGCCGCGACCGCGAGGAGCGCGTACGCCAGGGCGGTGCCGGGTTTGCGCTCCCAGTGGCGTTCCACCGCGAACTCGACCGCCCGGCTCGCGTGCTCGACCATGACGGCGAGGTCGCCGCGGGCGCACGCCAGCGCCGCGAGGTGCACCAGGCTCAGCAGGACGGCGTGGTCGAGCCGTTGTTCCGCGGCCAGCCTCAGGCCCTGGTACAGGTCCTCGTCGGCGGCCTCGTGCTCGCCCCGCCACAGCTCGGCGATGCCCCGGTTGAGGCGGGCGGCGACGTCCAGGTCGAGGTCGCCGGTCCGGCCCGCCGTGGTCGTGCGCATGGCGGCGAGGGCTTCGGCGCACTCGCCGTCGAACCGGGCGCGGCGCAGGCGGACGGTGGCGTGCAGCGCCCGGGCGTGGTCGCTCTTCAGCGCGCGGGCGGGGTTGTCGACCTGGGCCGTCAGCCAGTCGGCCAGCGGGACGTTGCCCCGCTCCAGCGCGGCGAACGCCGCGATCAGCGCCACGACGGGGCGGCCGAACGCGGTGGCTGGCATGAGCTTGAGCAGGTCGTGCAGGCGGTCGCCGTCGCTGCGCAGGATCTCGCCGAGGCCGGCCGCGCCGACCAGGTCGCCGATCAGGTCCGGGTGCTCGGCCTGGACGGCGTGCTCCAGAGCGGTCAGCGGTCTTCCCGCGTCGCGGTGCCACGTCGCGGCGATGTGGTGCAGCCGCGGGCGGTCCCGCGGTCTCGACCTGTCCAGTTCGGCCAGGAGGTGTTCGCGCAGCATGGGGTGGTAGCGGTACCAGCCCTCGGCGCCCTCCACGGCCGTCACCAGCGAGTTGGCGCGGCTCAGGTCGTGCAGCAGGGGTCCGGTGCCGGGCTGCTCGGACACGGCGGCGGCCAGGTCCGCGCAGACGGTGTCGCAGATGCTGGTGCTCACCATGAACTCCCGGACGTGCTCCGGTTGGCGGCCGAGGACTTCCTCGGCCAGGTACTCGGAGACCATCGGCACGGCGCCCTGCAGCGGGGTGTCCTCACCCGACCCGGCGGCGGCCACCGACAGGGCGACGAGCCGCAGGCCCGCGGTCCACCCGTCGGTGCGCCGCAGCACCAGGTCCACGTCGTCCGGTGCCAGTTCCACGTGGTGGCCGGTGAACAGCGCCTCGGCCTCCTGCCTGGTGAACGCGAGCTGCCGCCCGTCGACCTCGCGCAGCCTGCCCTCCAGCCGGAGCCGGGACAGCCGCAGCGGGGGCGTGCTGCGACCGGCCAGCACCAGCCGCAGCTGCGCCGGGGTGTGCCGCACGAGCAGTTCCAGGCCGCGCAGGGCGGTGCGGTCGGTCAGCACGTGCACGTCGTCCACGACCAGGCACACCGGTGTGGTGGCCCGGTCGAGCGCGGCGATCACGGCGGCGGGGTGGTCCGGTTCGGCCGCCGAGGTCGCGGGTGGCAGGGACGCCGGGTGGTTCGGGGGGTGCACGACCGTCCGCAACGCCTCGGTGATGGCGGTCCACAGGTAGGCGGGCGCGTTGTCGTGCGCGTCCAGGCTCACCCAGCCGACCGGGTTCGTCGCCGCGCGCCGCGCCGCCCAGGTCGCCAGGGCGGTGGTCTTGCCCGAACCGGCGGGACCGGTCACCACGGTGATGGGCGGTGGCGCGGACCCGGCCGACGTGTGCTCGTCCAGCGCCCGGAGCAGGCGGTCCCGCTTCACCACCGGCGGGGCCGGGGTCGGCACGCGGAGCTTGGGCGGCGCCACCGTACGGGCGGGGTCGGGTTCCGACGGGGCTTGCCGGTCAGCCATGCTCGATGTCCTCCTGATCCGCGATGCGTTCGAAACCGTCAGGTGCGCGGGTCACCGCGATCGCCGGTTCCGCCCGGAGCGGGGTCCGGCGGTGGGGGCCGTACCGATCATGGAGGTGGTGAAGCCGAACGGTCCTCATCCGCTGTGGGTGACGGATGCGGGCCGATGTTCACAGACCTCGGGCGCGGGCCACGCCGAGCGGGGTGGCCGGGTTCACAGTCGTGGCCCCCGCGGGCGACCGCCTCGGCACGGGCACCGCGACCGGGGCGCCCATGACCGGCCTGCCCCGCGCCACCAGGGACGTCACGGCCAGGCGCAACCGGGCGGCCTGCCCTTTCGTGCAGCGCAGCAGCACGTCCAGTTCGGCCGGGGGCAGCCGGATGCCGTGGGCCCCCAGCAGCTCGGCGGCCTCCGGCGCGGTGAAGGCCAGGTCTTCGGGGCCGATTTCACGGAGCCTGCCGCGGTCCCGCAGCCACTGCCGCGACAGCGGGAACGGGAACCGGCCGGCCAGTACGAGCCGGACCTCCGCGCGGCTGACCAGGCGGGCCAGCTCCCGCGCAGCGGGGCGCCCGGACAGCTCGTGCGCGTTGTCGAGGACCAGGCAGACCGGCGAGAACCCGCCCGGTGCCGCGGTCGGCAGCACGGCGTCGCGGATGGCCGACCGGAGGTGGTCCGCGTGACCGTGCCGCGCGTCGAGCGTCACCCAGGCGGTGCGCGGCGCGTCCGGGTCCGCGCGGTGCCGGGCCCACGTCGTCAGCAGGGCCGTCTTCCCGGCGCCGGTGGGCGCGCAGACCACCGCGACCGGCGGGGTGCCCGTCCGCGACAGGCAGCCGTCGAGCACGTCGAGCAGCCGCCGGCGCGGCACCGCTACGGCTTCCCCGTCGGGCACGGTTCGCCTCCCCGGTCCGGCTCCGACCGCTCGGCCACGTGCCCTGGAACGAGTTCCGCCAGGCGGGCCAACCGCCACGCCGACCTGGGCACCGCCAGCGGGAGGAACAGCGCCGCGAGCAGTTCCGCGCCGGTGGTCCGGCAGGGCGGTCCACCCTGGGCGCGCTGGGTGGTGAGCGGGACGAGCACGAGCAGGAAGCAGAACACGACCAGCCGTCTCTGGTGGTTGGTCTTGCGTCTCATGTGGACTCCGTTCGGGTGTACCGATCGGTGCGGGGGTGCGTGCCGCCCCCGCCCCCGACGAACGGGGGCGGCACGCGGGTGGTGGGTGGTCAGTCGTCGGCGAACGCCTCGCGCAACGCCCTCTCCTGCTCCTCGGAGAGGTTGGTGTAGAGCAGTTCGGGCTGCTCTCCCCCGGCGAACACGTCGCGGACCTTGTCGATCACCGCGTCGGAGCTGAGCACGAACAGCGCCGACGAGCCCGGCGTGACGCGGGAGCGGACCTCCTTGATGAGGTCGTCGTCGATGCCGAAGTCGGCCAGCCCGGCGGTCAGGGCGCCGGCCGCGGCACCGACCGCCGCGCCGACCAGGGGCATCAGGAACAGCAGGCCCAGCAGGGTGCCCCAGAAGGCGCCGGTGAGCGCGCCGCGGCCCCGCAGGTCGTTGACCTGGCGGATCTTCGGCTTCTTGCGGTCGGCCGGCCACGCGACCACGGCCGCGTCGTGGATCTTGATCAGCTCGCGCCGGGCCAGGGTCGCCAGCACCCTCGCGGCGTCGTCCGCGCCGGCGGCCGTGTCGAACCGCCAGATGGTCAAGGTAGCCATGCCACCGTCTCCTGTGTCTCGTCGTGTGGGGACGGAGGTCAGTCCACTGGGAGCGCGGGTGCCGGCGCATCATCCGGCGTGGGCGATCGGCGGTGCCCTTCGCGCGGGCCGGGCAACTCGGGCCTCGCCGAACCGAGCGGGTCCGGCCCCGGTCCGAGCACCGCCTGGGCGCGGACGAGCAGCCGGCCGACGGCCCGCAGGTCCGCGGCGATCCGGTCGCGACGGCCGGTGAGGACGGTCACCCGCTCCTCGGCCGCGCGCACGATCCGCTCGGCGTGCTCGCGCGCGGCGGTCCGCTGGGCGTCGAGCGCGCGCAACGCCTCGGCGCGGCGGCCGGACATCGCCAGGTCGAAGTCGAGCCGGACCTGCTCGCGCAGCCGCTCGGCCCGCGCGTCGAGCTCGCGGCGCCGCTGTTCGGCCTGTCGGGTGAGGACGGCCAGCGCCGCGCAGGTGCGGTGCAGCGCCGCGCGGTGCTCGGTCTCGGCGTGCGCGCGCTGCGCCTCCAACTGCGCGAGCAGCCACTCGTGGCGGCGGCGGTAGCCGGCCTCGGCGGCGCGGAGGCCGGCCCAGGACCGCTCGGCCGCGGCCCGCGCCCGCCGGGTGATCTCCGCCGCCTCCTCGTGGGCCAGGTCCACCAGGTGGCGCAGGCGTTCGGAGGTCCCGGCGGGGTCGACGGGCGCGCGGCAGACCCGGTCGAGGCGTTCGCGCAGCTCGTGGTTCTCGCGTCGGGCCGCCGCCAGCCCGGCGACCACCAGGTCGAGGGATTCGGCCGTGGCGTCGCGGTCCGCGGTGACCAGGCGCAGCTCGGTTTCGACCTCGCGCACGTACCGCCGCACCTGGCCGCGGCGGTAACCACGCCACGCCACGTCGAAGTCGGTGTGCAGCGGCACCAGGTCGGCGGTCACGGTCGCACCACGCTCAACGGGAAGCGGCACAGCGCGCCCAGGCCACCGGCGGGCGCGCCGGGCAGGCCGGGGCGCAGCACCCGGACCGCGACACCGCCGAGCAGGGCCGCGCGGACGGCGACGTCGACCGCCGCACCGCGCCGCGCCGGCCACGGCGGCGGGACGGGGTCGTCCGGGCGCACCTGCTCGGCCCGGCGGCCGAACCACGCGGTCGCGCCGCTGCCGGGCCCGGTCGTCACGAGCAGTTCCCGCGCGGTGCCGCGGGCGAGCGCGTCCAGCGTCGCGTCGACGCCCTGGGCGGCGTGGCCCGGCAGGCGCGCCTGGTCCGCCAGGTCGGCCACGCTCTGCGCGCTCCACAGCGCGGCCGTGGTCCGGGCGACCTCGGCCAGGCGCTCGGCGGAGGGCGTGCGCACCGGCCGGACCGTGACGTCCGGGGCGAACGCGGTCCTGATCCGCTCGACGAGCCGCACGCCGCCGCGCACCGCGACCAGCCGCGAGCGCGACCTGCCCAGGGCCGCGCGGCACACGTCCACGGTGGCGCCCGGCGCGCACCGCACCGGTTCGGCGGCGACCGCCTGCTCCAGGTGGCCCGGGAACACCGCCACCCGCACCGCCGCGCGCCCCTCGACCACCAGCACGCACGAGGGCCGGTCCTGCGCCCACGCGAGCAGGGGCAGCACGTGCGCCGGGCCCCCGACCCGCACGAGGTCGGGGCCGGTGGAGCCGGGGGTGGCGAAGACCGCCGGGACGTGCCCGCCGTCGGCGAACACGGCCAGGGGCGTGCCGGGCTCGTCGGGCAGGGCGGCCACCACGTCGTCGACCGTCGGCTCGTCGGCGCCGTCCTCGCGCAGGCGGTCCACCAGGGCGCCCAGCCGGGTGCGCCACGGCAGGTCGGGCGGTGGTCCGAGGTAGGCGGACGCGACCGGGTGAACGGGGCGCACCACGTCGACGAGGTCACGGCCGTCCACAAGGGTTGGTGTGCGCACGGATCTCCTCTCCAGTGCTCGACTGCGGACCTGGAGGGTCACCCGCGGGCGCCGGCGCGGACGACACCCGCCGCAGGTGAAACCGGGTGGTGGGTCGCCCGCCGCGGGTGACGAGGCGGTGCGCGGCCCGGTGCCACGGTGGGGTCATCGACGCGGACGGGAGGCCGGTGTGACGGAACGGGGACGTGCGGTGGTGGCGCCGTTGGCGCTGGCGCAGTTCATCGCGAGCTACGCGGCGACCACCATGACGGTGTCGATCAGCGCGATCGCCGCGGACCTGGGCACGACGGTGGCCGGCGTGCAGACCACGATCACGCTGTTCACCCTGACGATGGCCGCCCTGATGGTGCCCGGCAGCAGGCTGACCGACGTGCTGGGCCGCAAGGCGTGCTTCGTCGGCGGGCTCGTCGTGTACGGGGCGGGCGCGCTGCTCGCCGCGCTCGCGCCGGGGCCGTGGCTGATGACGCTCGGGTACTCGGTGCTGGAGGGCGTCGGTTCGGCGCTGATGATCCCGCCGATCTACATCCTCGTCACGGTCCTGTTCGACGACCTCGCGGCGCGGGCCCGCAACTTCGGGGTGGTCAGCGCCGCGGGCGGGCTGGGCGCGGCGGCCGGGCCGCTGATCGGCGGGCTGGTCACCAGCGGCGTCGGGTGGCGGGCGTCGTTCCTGCTCCAGGTGGCCGTCGTGGTGGTGGTCCTGGTGTGGTCCCGGCGCGTCACCGACCCGGTGCCGCGCGGGCCCCGGCCGCGGTTCGACGTGCGGGGCGCGGTGCTGTCGGCGGCCGGGTTGGCCCTGGTCGTGATCGGTGTCCTGGGGACCGGGGCGCACGGCTGGTCCTCGTGGCGGGTGTGGTCGTCGGTGGGGTTGGGCGTCGTGGTGCTGTGGTGCTTCTCCCGGCACGTCCGGGCGTGCGAGCGCGCCGGCCGCGACCCGCTGTGCCCGTCCCGGGTCTTCCGCGACCTCGGGTCGAACCTCGGCCTGGTCACGCAACTGGTGCAGTGGCTGGTGCTCCAGGGCGCGTTCTTCGTGGTCTCGGTGTACCTCCAGCAGGTCCGCGGGCTGGACGCGATCGGCACCGGCCTGGTGCTGCTGCCGGCCACGGCCGGGGTGCTGCTCGCGGCGGCGGTGGCGGAGCGGGCGGCGCGCGGGCACCCCCAGCGGCGGCTGATCCGCATCGGGTTCGCGGCGACCGTCGCGGGCGTGGCGCTGCTGCTGGCGCTGGTGCGCAAGGACACCACGCTGCTGTCGTTCGTCCCCGGGTTGCTGGTGCTCGGCGCCGGGCTGGGGACGATGCTCACGGCGTCGGTGACGCTGGTCCAGTCGGCGTGGCCGCCCGACGCGCAGGGCGCGATCTCCGGGGTCTCCCGCAGCGCGTCGAACCTGGGCGCGTCACTCGGTACCGCGCTGGCCGGGTCCGTCGTGGCCGGGTCGGCGGACGGGAGGACCTTCGCCGCGGCCCTGGCCGTGCTCGGGGGCGTGGCGGTCGCGGGGTTCGGCGTGGCGCTGCTGCTGCCCCGGCGGTCCGGTGCCCAGCCCTCGTGACCGGTTGCGCGCCACGATCACCAGGAGCCGCGCCGCGCCGCCCACGACCACCAGGTCGCCCAGCATCTGGAGGGTGACGAGCAGCCGCGCGGGCGGGGAGAGCGGGACGAGGTCGCCGAAGCCGACGGTGGCGAACACCGTGACGGTGAAGTACAGGGCGTCGTCCTCGTCCAGGGGCTCGGAGAACGCGCCGTCGTGCGCGAGCGCCAGCAGCTGGTAGCTCTTGGCGAAGACGAGCAGGAACAGCGCGACCACGAGCACCAGCGCCCGCAGGCCCCGCCGGACGGGGTGGCGGGACCGGGCGACGGCCCGCAGTTGCCAGGCCAGGACGACGGCCACCACCGCCAGGCCGATCGCCCACCGGACGCCGACGCCGGGGGCGGTCGGCCCGGCGTCGGGCAACCAGCGGTACGCGGCCACCAGGACGACGACGGCGGCCACCGTCCCGACCCAGCGGATCACGGGTGCCGGCCCGGTTCCGCGCCACTGGCCCGTGACAACCGGTCGGCGGCGTCGGCGGGCAGCAGCACCAGCGCGGACGTCCCCGGCACGACCCGCCGGCGCACCTCGTCGACCGCGCCGACCGGGATGCCCGGCCGCGTCAGCAAGGCGACCAGCCCACCGACCCCGGCACCCACACCCGCGCCCACCACCACCCCGAGCAGGGGCCCGGGGACGACCAACCCGAGCAGCACGCCCCAGGCCGCACCCCCCAGCACGGCATCACCCACCACCCGCCCCGGCCGCCGGACCACGGCCCGACGACCACTGCTCGGCCACCGCACCACCACCGCGTCGCACAACGCCGGTCCACCCGCCGCCCACCGCTCCTCCAGCAGCTCCAACGCCTCCCGGGCGCCGTCCTCGGTGCCGAAACCCCACACCACCACCGCTCCCCCGCTCACCACGGCACCCACGACCGCTCCCCCGCCACCCCGCCGTCGAGCGTGATCGCGGCGTCGATCAGCGCCAGGTGGGTGAACGCCTGGGGGAAGTTCCCCAACTGCTCGCCCGTCGGCCCGATCTCCTCGGCGTGCAGGCCGAGGTGGTTGGCGTGGGTGAGCGCCTTCTCGAACAGCAGCCGGGCTTCCGGAACCCGCCCGCTGCGGGCCAGCGCCGAGACGTAGTCGAAGGTGCACAGCGAGAACGTGCCCTCGGCCCCGGCCAGGCCGTCCGGGGACGCGACCGGGTCGTAGCGCAGCACCTGGCCGTCCACGACCAGGTCGCGCTCCACGGCCGCGAGCGTGGCCAGCCACGCCGGGTCGTGGGGCGCGACGAACCCGGCGCGGGCCATGCGCAGCAGCGAGGCGTCGAGCACGTCGGCGCCGTAGCGCTGGGTGAACGCGCGCCGCCGCGGGCTCCAGCCGCGCCGCCACACCTGGTCGTGCACCAGGTCCCTGGCCTCGCGCCACCGCTCGACCGGCGCGGGCAGGCCCTGGTCCGCCGCGAGGCGCAGGCCGCGGTCGAAGGCCACCCAGCTCATCACCCGGCCGTAGGTGAAGTCGTGCCGGCCGCCGCGGGTCTCCCAGATCCCCTCGTCGGGCCGGTCCCAGTTGTCCGCCAGCCAGTCGAGGACGCCGCGCAGCGCCTGCCAGCCGCGGTGCCCGATCCGCAGGCCGCGCCCGTGGGCGCGGTGCAGCGCGTCGAGCAGTTCGCCGTAGACGTCGAGCTGCAGCTGGTCGCCCGCCGCGTTGCCGATCCGGACCGGCGCCGAGCCCCGGTGGCCCGCCCAGTGGTCGAGGACGTGCTCGGGCACGTCCGCGGAGCCGTCGACGCGGTAGAGGACGCGCAGCGGGCCGCCCGGCCCGGTCCCGGCCTCCTCGTAGCGGTCGGCCAGCCACCGGGCGAACGCCGCGGCCTCGTCGGTGAAGCCGAGGTCCAGCAGCGACGACACGGCGAACGACGCGTCCCGGACCCAGGTGTAGCGGTAGTCCCAGTTGCGCTCGCCGCCGAGCTGCTCGGGCAGGCCCGCGGTCGGCGCGGCGACGAGGGCGCCGCTGGGCGCGTGCGTGAGCAGCTTGAGGGTCACCGCCGACCGGTCGACCGCCTCGCGCCACCGGCCCCGGTAGGTGGAGCGGGCCAGCCAGTCGTGCCAGAACCGCGCGGTGTCCCGGAAGGCGCGTTCGACCTCGGCCACGCGCAGCGCCCGCGGCGGGCCGGCGGGGTTCGGCTCCAGCACGATGCCGCGCACCTGCCCGGTGCCCAGGGTGAACCCGGCGTGCAGGTCACCGCCGCCGTCCAGGCGCACCTCGGCCGCGCCGGTGTCGCCCG
The DNA here is from genome assembly GCF_009498035.1 of Saccharothrix syringae. Classification (NCBI taxonomy): domain Bacteria; kingdom Bacillati; phylum Actinomycetota; class Actinomycetes; order Pseudonocardiales; family Pseudonocardiaceae; genus Saccharothrix; species Saccharothrix syringae. Next base: position 4,935,905 of record NZ_CP034550.1, on the reverse strand, counting down.
GTTCGCGGACCGTGTGCAGCACCACGGCGGTGTCCGGGCCCTCGAACAGCGCGCCCTCGTCGGTGACGGTGGTCCGGTGCGGTGCCCGGCCGTAGTCGAAGCGCGGCGCGACGTCGAGGGTGAACTCGACGCGGCCGCGCACGCAGCGCACCATCCTGACCAGCCACCTCGGGGTGGCGGTGGCCGGGTCGGGTGAGGGCGGCATGAAGTCGACCACCTCGCCGACGCCCTCGTCGGTGGTGAACCGGGTGATCAGCACGGCGGTGTCGGGGAAGTAGAGCTGCCTGCCGGGCGCCCGGGACCGGGCGGGGCGGATCCGGCAGTGGCCGCCGTCGCGGTCCAGCAGCGCCGCGAACACGGTGGGCGAGTCGAAGCGCGGCACGCACCACCAGTCGACGGTGCCGTCGGTGGCCACCAGGGCCGCCGTCCGCAGGTCGCCGATGAGGCCGTGGTCGGCGATCCGCGGGTGGTCCTGCTGCTGTGGGGTCTCCATGCCGACCACCCTGCGCGGCGCGTGCTCCCCCGACCCCGCACGGACGGGGTGACCCGCCGGAGCCCTTCGCCCCCGGCGGGTGAAGAACGCCGGTTCGACGGCGTGCCACGGTGTCCTCCCCGGACGGACGGAGGCGTCGTGGCGGAGAACCTCGTGGAGCGCGGAGTGGCACCGCGCGGGTTGGTGGTCCTGCTGGGCTGCGCGTCGGCGGTCGTGGTGGTCGCCGGCATCCGGGCCACCGCCTGGTTGCTCGCGCCGGTCCTGCTGGCGCTGCTGGTCGTGGTCGCGGCCGCCCCGGTGCACCACCGGTTGCGCAGGCGCGGCGTGCCGTCGTGGGCCGCGACGACGGCGACGGTCGTCGTGGTGTACGGGGTGCTGGTGTCCTTCGGGCTGGTGGTGGTCGTGTCCGTCGCCCGGCTCGGCGCGCTGCTGCCCAGGTACGCGGACCGGGGGCGGCGGCTCGTGGTGGGTGGCGCGGACCTGCTGGGGCGCGTCGCGGGCGATCCCGGCCGGCTGCGCGAGGTCGTCGAGCACGTCGACCCGGTGCGGGTGCTGTCGTCGCTGGGCTCGCTGCTCGGCGGGCTCGCCGGGCTGACGACGAACCTGGTGTTCCTGCTGGCGCTGCTGCTGTTCCTCAGCGCCGAGGCGGGTGGCTTCGACGCCCGGCTGGCCGAGATCGCCGTCGACCGGCCCCTGCTCGGCGGCGCGCTGCGCGCGTTCGCCGTCCGGACGCGCCGGTACCTGGCGGTCACCACGCTGTTCGGCGCGCTGGTCGCGGTGGCCGACACCGTCGCCCTGGCGGTGATCGGGGTCCCGCTGGCACTGCTGTGGGGCCTGCTGTCCTTCGTCACCAACTACATCCCCAACATCGGTTTCCTGCTGGGGCTCGTGCCGCCCGCGCTGCTGGCGCTGCTCGGCGCCGGGGTGCGGCAGGCGCTGGTGGTGTGCGCGGTGTACGTGGTCGTCAACTTCGTCGCGCAGTCGCTGGTGCAGCCGCGCGTCACCGGGGACGCGGTGGGCCTGTCGGCGACGACCGCGTTCGTGGCGCTGGTGTTCTGGGGCTGGGTGCTCGGGCCGCTGGGGATGCTGCTCGCGGTCCCGGCGACGCTGCTGGTCACCGCCGTGCTGGTGGACGTGGACCCGAGAGCGGGGTGGGTCGCCGCGCTGCTGAGGTCGCGCTCGCGGTTCACCCGCGACGACGGCGGGTCGTCCGCCGCGGGGGAAGAGGTCCCGCCGCCCGACGACCAGCGTGGTCGGGGCAACGGCGGATCAGGACGGAAGGAACCGACATGACCGAGGACGCGGGCCGCGCGACCGGCTACCACTCGTGGGAGGGCCGGCCTCCCCGGTACAGCCCGTGGAGCGGCTGGATCGGCTTCGCGGGCATCATGATGATCATCATCGGGGTGTTCGGCGTCATCGAGGGCGTGGTGGCGCTGTTCGACGACGACTTCTACGTCGTCGGCCCGGAGCAGGTGCTGGTGCTCGACCTGACCGGGTGGGGCTGGACGCACCTGGTGCTCGGCTGCCTGATCGCGATCTCGGGGGCGGCGCTGTTCACCGGTGCGGCGTGGGCGCGGGTCGTCGCGGTGGTGTTCGCGGCGGCCAACGCGATCGTGCAGATCGGCTTCGTGGCCCTGCAACCGGTGTGGTCGACCGTCGTGATCGGACTGTGTGTCGTGGTCGTGTGGGCCGTCGTGGTGCACGGCTCGGAAGTCGCGCGCACCCGGTGACCCGCGGAGACGAGGAGCAGAGCATGCGAGCGGAACGACGGCGGCTCGACGAGGCCGCGGCGGGGGTGCCCTGGCGCCGCTGGGGCCCCTACCTGGCCGAGCGGCAGTGGGGCACGGTGCGCGAGGACCTGGGCGGCGGCGACGCCTGGTCGTCGTTCACCCACGAGCAGGCGCGCTACCGGGCCTACCGGTGGGGCGAGGACGGGCTCGCCGGGATCTGCGACGACCGGCAGCTGCTGTGCCTGGCGCCCGCCCTGTGGAACGGCGCCGACCCGATCCTGAAGGAGCGGCTGTTCGGCCTGGCCAACGGCGAGGGCAACCACGGCGAGGACGTCAAGGAGTGCTACTTCTACCTCGACGCCACCCCCACCTCGTCGTACCTGAAGATGCTCTACAAGTACCCGCAGGCCGAGTTCCCCTACGCCGACCTGGTCGCGACGAACCGGGTGCGCGGGCGGTCCGACCCCGAGTACGAGCTGCTCGACACCGGGGTCTTCGACGGCGGCCGGTACTTCGACGTGGTCGTGGAGTACGCGAAGGCCGGCCCGGACGACGTGCTCATGCTCGTCACCGCGCACAACCGCGGTCCCGTGGCCGCCGACCTGCACGTGCTGCCGACGCTGTGGTTCCGGCACACCTGGTCGTGGGCCGGTGGCGCGGAGCGGCCCGTGCTCGGCGCGGTCGCCGGGTCGGCGGGGCCCGCGGTGGTGCGCGCGGAGAGCGCCGAGCTGGGCAGCCGCCGGCTCTACGTCGACCGCGCCGCGCCGGTGCTGGTGACCGGGAACGAGACCGACGAGGAGCGGGTGTTCGGCTCGCCCAACGCCACCCCGTACGTCAAGGACGGCATCGGCCGCGCGGTCGTGCACGGGGACATGTCGGGGATCGACCCGAGCGGGATCGGCACCAAGGCGGCCGTGCACTGCGCGTTCCGGGTGCCCGCCGGGGGCAGCGCGTCGGTGCGGGTGCGGTTGACCGACTCGCCGCGCGCGGGCCTGGGCCAGGTCGAGGACGTGTTCGGCGACTTCGACGGCGTGCTGGGCGCGCGGCGCGCGGAGGCCGACGAGTTCTACGCCGAGATCACCGCGGGCGACCTCACCGACGACGAGCGCGCGGTGGTGCGCCAGGCGCTGGCCGGGATGCTGTGGTCGAAGCAGTACTACGCGCTGGACGTCGAGCGCTGGCTCACCGAGCGGGGCGCGGACCCGCTGGCCACCTCGCCGCTGCCCAACCACGACTGGCGGCACCTGGTCGCCGAGGACGTCATCTCCATGCCCGACAAGTGGGAGTACCCGTGGTTCGCCGCGTGGGACCTGGCCTTCCACGCGGTGGCGCTGGCCGTGGTCGACCCCGCGTTCGCCAAGCGCCAGCTCGAACTGCTGCTCGACCGGCGCTACCTGCACCCCAACGGCCAGGTGCCCGCCTACGAGTGGAACTTCGGGGACGCGAACCCGCCCGTGCACGCGTGGGCGGTGCTGTTCGTGCACGAGCTGGAGAAGGCGACGCGGGGCGAGGGCGACCGGGCGTTCCTGGTCGACGCCTTCGCCAAGCTGACGCGCGACTTCGGCTGGTGGCTCAACCGCAAGGACGCCGACGGGCGCAACGTCTTCCAGGGCGGGTTCCTCGGCCTGGACAACATCGGGGTGTTCGACCGCAACGCGCCGCTGCCCACCGGGGGCCGCATCGACCAGGCCGACGGCACCGCGTGGATGGCGCTCTACGCGCAGAGCCTGGTCCGGATCGCGCTGGAGCTGGCCGAGGACGACCCGGCGTACCTGGAGCAGGCGCAGGTGCTGCTGGAGAACTTCGCCTGGATCGCGGCGGCCACCAACCACGTCGGCGCGGACGGCGTCGGCCTGTGGGACGAGGAGGACGGCTTCTTCTACGACGTGTTGCGGCTGCCCGACGGCACCTCGGTGCCGCTGAAGGTCAGGTCCGTGGTGGGGCTGGTGCCGCTGGCCGCGGCGACCGTCGTGGACGGCGCGGTGCGCACCCGGTTCCCGGGGCTGGTCCGGGGCGCGGCCGACTTCCTCGACCGGCACCCGGCCGTCACGGCCGCGCTGTGGGCGCACGGCGGGCAGGCGCACGGGTCCGGCCCGGCGCTGTTCGCCCTGTTCGACGAGCAGCGGTTGCGGCGGATCCTGGCGCGGGTGCTCGACGAGGACGAGTTCCTCAGCCCGTACGGCATCCGCTCGGTGTCGCGGTGGCACCTGGATCACCCGTACGTGTTCTCCGTGGACGGTCGGGAGCACCGCGTCGGGTACCTGCCCGCCGAGTCCGACAGCGGCATGTTCGGCGGCAACTCCAACTGGCGTGGTCCGGTGTGGTTCCCGGTCAACGTCATGCTGATCAGGGGCCTGCTGAACCTGCACGCCTACTTCGGCGACGGGTTCGAGGTGGAGTGCCCGACCGGCTCGGGGCGGTCGATGACGCTGCGGGAGGTGGCCCGGGAGATCGGCGACCGGCTCACCCGCCTGTTCCTGCCCGGCCCCGACGGCGCGCGACCGGCGAACGGCAGGCGGGCGCTGTTCCGCGACGACCCGCACTGGCGGGACCTGGTGCTGTTCCACGAGTACTTCCACGGCGACGACGGCACCGGGCTCGGCGCGAGCCACCAGACCGGGTGGACCGGCACGGTGGCGCTGCTGCCGCTGCTGTTCCGCGGCCTGGAGCGGTCGGGGGTGCGGCGATGACGGGGTGGCCCGCGCGGCCGGTGGTCTACGAGGTGAACACGGCGGCGTGGCTGGCCGGGCTGTCCCGCGCCGCCGGGCGCGCCGTGACGCTGGGCGACGTGCCGGAGGACGAGTGGGACGCGGTGGCCCGGCCCGGCGTCGACGCGGTGTGGCTGATGGGGGTGTGGGAGCGCAGCCGGGCGGGCCTCGACCTGGTCGACGCCGACACCCGGGCGTCGTTGCGGGAGGCGCTGCCCGACCTGCGGGAGGAGGACGTGGTGGGCTCGCCGTACTGCGTGCGCCGGTACGTGGCGGACGCGGCGCTCGGCGGCCCGGCGGGGCTGGCGGCGGCGCGTTCGGCGTTGGCGGAGCGCGGTGCGCGGCTGGTGCTGGACTACGTGCCCAACCACGTCGCGCCCGACCACCCGTGGGTGGCGCAGTGCCCGGAGGCGTTCGTGCGGGGCGACCGGGACGACCTGGTCGCCGACCCGGCGGCCTGGCTGGTGGTCGGGGACCAGGTGCTCGCCCGCGGCCGCGACCCGTACTTCCCGCCGTGGCCGGACGTCGTCCAGCTCGACGCCTTCTCGCCCGCGGCGCGCGCGGCGGCGGTGGAGGCGTTGACCGACATCGCCGACCAGTGCGACGGCATCCGCTGCGACATGGCGATGCTGCCCACCAACGAGGTGTTCGCCCGGACGTGGGGCGACCGCGCCGGGCCCGCGCCGGCCGAGGACTTCTGGCCAGCGGTGCTGGCCGCCGTGCGCGACCGGCACCCCGGGGTGGTGCTCATCGGCGAGGTGTACTGGGACATGGAGTGGGCGTTGCGGCAGCAGGGTTTCGACTACTGCTACGACAAGCGGCTCTACGACCGCCTGGTGGGCCTCGACCCGGGCGGCGTGCGCGACCACCTGCGCGCGGACGTCGACCACCAGGACCACCTCCTGCGCTTCCTGGAGAACCACGACGAACCGCGGGTCGCCGAGCGGCTCCCGCGGGAGGCCGGGCGGGCGGCGGCGGTGGCGGTGGCCACCCTGCCGGGCGCGACGCTGTGGCACGAGGGCCAGTTCGAGGGCCGCCGCACGCGGCTGCCGGTGTTCCTGCGCCGGGCACCCGGCGAACCGGTCGACCGCGAGCTGGCCGAGTGGTACGACGAGCTGGTGTTCACCGTGGCCTCCGAGGAGGTGCGCACGGGGACGTGGCGCCTGGCCGAGCCGCGCGGCTGGCCGGACAACCAGACCCACCACAACGTGCTGGCCTGGTCGTGGACCGCGCTCGGGGGGCGGCGCCACCTGGTCGTGGTGAACCTGTCGGGGACGCCGTCCCAGGCCCGCGTCCCGCTGCCGTGGTCCGACCTGCGCGGGCACCGCCACGGCCTGACCGAGCTGCTGCGCGAGGAGACCTTCTACCGCGACGGGGACGAACTCGCCGACGAGGGGCTGTTCGTGTCCCTGCCGCCCTGGCACCACCACCTCCTGGGCGTCGCGCGGGAGTGAGGTCCCGGCGCGGCACGGGGTGCCGCGGCCGACCCGGGGCCCCCACCGGGTCGGCCGCGGCGCGCTGCCGGCGGGGCGCACCTGTCAGCGGGTCGCGCCCGTCAGATGCAGGAGTGGCCGATGACCTGCGGCTGCTCCAGCGGGTTGGTCGGGTCCACGTAGCTGACCAGGTGGGCGCAGAAGTGGTCGATGGCCGGGCTGGTCTGCGGGTAGACGTTGAGGTCCTGCCAGGTGCCCCCCGCGTCGACCCACCGCGCCTCGGTCGGGTTGCTGTGCGCCACCCCGCCGGCGAAGATCGTGATGTCGACGAACACGTACCGGCGGTCGGTGCACTCGACCGTCCAGCCGACCTCCCTGGCGGCCGGGTCGAGGTGGATGTCGGTGGTGGTGCAGCCGGAAGCCGCGGTGGCGCCGGTCGGGGCGGCGAGGGCCGGGCCCGCCGTGAGGGTGAGCGCGCCGACGGCCGCGGCAACGGCGGCGAGGGTCCGGGTGGTGAGCTTGTGACTGGCGGAACTCCGCACAGGTCCTCCACTTCACGATTGGTCTGGACCTCTTCAGTCTGTCGAGCGCGCAGGGGTCGACCTACCGCCGTCCGGGCGCGTCCACCGTCACAGTTCGGGGGCCTTGCCAAGCAAAGCCGTCTGTGGGATGGGTCACGTTTTGTCCACAAAGGACAACTTGATCGATTCTCCTCGGCGCTGCGGCGTTTCCTCGACCACCTGTCCGGGTGACAGGCGGTCAGCCCAAGCCCGGGGGCAGGCCGTGGTCAACACCCCCACGGCGGCGCCGTGTGGGCCCGCTACCACCCCGCTCCCCCGGACCTGACGGTCCGGATTCACCCTTGTGTCGCGGGGCTTCACCCTTTCCGGTTCTCCGAATGCGGGTGTACCGGCGGTAGCGTGCGGTTCTGTGGCATCACCAGTCCTCATCGGATCCGAGCCGTTCACGATCCCCCTGGTGCGCCTGCCGTTCGACGCGCCCACCGCGCGGCCCGACGCCGAGCGGTTGCGGGCGCACGCCATCCGGTGGGGTGAGGAGCACGGGCTGATCGGGCCCCGGGGCGGGACGCGGTTGGCCGGTAGTTCGCTGCTGGGCCTGGGGATCGCGCTGACGGGGGCGGCGCCGCCGGAGCGGGCGGCCGTGCTGGTGGACTGGTTCCTCTGGGCGGTCGTCCTGGACGACCGGGTGGACGACGGGCCGTGGGCCGAGGGCGGTGTGCTGGACCGGTTCGCGGCCGAGGTGGGCGCGATCACCGGTGGGGACCGGGTCGGTGTCCGCGATCCGATGCTGACGGCGCTGGCCGACGACCTGTGGCCGCGCACGGTCGCCCTGGCCGACGGGGGGTGGCCGGAGCGGTTGCGCGGGAACCTGCTGCGCCACCTCGACGCCCAGCGCGCCCTGGTGGGTGCGGGCGACCTCGGGGTCGACGACTACGTGCGCACCCGCCGGGACGCGTTCGGCGCCCCGCTGTTCTTCGACCTGGTCGAAGCGGTCGACGGTGCGGTGCCGCCGGCCGACCCGTGCGGGCGGGGGTGCTGGGCGGTGCTGCGCGAGCGGGCGGCCGACGTCGTGTCGTGGACCAACGACCTGCACTCCGTGGCCAAGGACGTGGTGCTGGGTGAGCGGTTCAACCTCGTGACGGTGCTGGCGCGGGAGCGGGGGCTGACCGCGCGGTCGGCGGTGGGCTCCGCGCACGCGATGCTCATGGCGGCGGCGCGGGAGTTCGTCGCGGTCGAGCGGGAACACCGCGGCCACGGGGTCGACGTCCGGGCGGTGCGTCGGCTGGAGCAGGTGATGGGCGCCTGCGCGGACTGGCACCGCACCACCTCCCGCTACCACCTCCGGGCCGCGGTCCCGGGACAGGGCGACAACGGGCCGGGCGACAACGGGCGCGGTGACGACCGGCCGGGTGACAACGGGCGCGGTGATGAGCGGCCGGGCGACGGCAGGCCGGGCAACAGCAGGCCAGGTGACGACGGACCGCGCGACGACGGACCGGACAACGACGGGCCGGGCAACGACGGACCGGGCAACGACGGACCGGTGCGCGTGGGTGGGGCGCCGCCGACGTTGAAGTCCCGCCGGTTCGAGGTCGATCCCCACCCGCTGTACGCGGAGCTGCGCACCACCTTCCCCGTCGCCTACGACGAGCCGACCGACACGTGGCTGCTGAGCCGCTACGCCGACGTCCGCACCGCCCTGACCGACCCCCGGTTCACCAACGCCAACTACAGGTGGCAGATCGCGCCGCTGCTGGGCCACAGCATCGTGTCCATGGACGGCGGCGAGCACACCGCGCACCGGGCCCTGCTCACGCCGGAGTTCCGCAGCCGCGCCCTGGCCGTCCTGCGCGACTCCATCACCGAGGTGGCGACCTCGCTGGTCGAGAGGCTGCGCGGCCGGCGCCGGGCCGACCTGGTCGCGGAGTTCGGCACCCCGCTGCCCGTCCGCGTGATCGCCCGCGCGCTCGGCCTGCCCGCCGACACCCCCGAGCAGGTCGCCCGCCTGCACGGCTGGACCCGCGTCGGTTTCGCCTACCTCAGCAACTACCGCCAGGACCCGGGCGTGCTCACCCGCGGCCCGGCCAACCGCGACGACTTCTACGCCTACCTCCAACCCCACCTGGACGCCCGCCGCGAACGGCGGGGCGACGACCTCATCTCGGCGATGCTCGACTCGACCGTGGACGGGCGGCCGCTGTCGGAGGAGTACGTCCGCGGCTGCTGCGCCATCCTGCTCACCGCCGGCAGCGAGACCAGCACCGCGGGGCTGGCCAACCTCATCGTCAACGCCCTCGACGAGCCCGGGGTCCGCGACGCCGTCCGCCGGGACCCCGACCTGCTCGACCGCGCCGTCGCCGAGACCCTGCGCCGCGACGCGCCCATGCAGCTGGTGCTGCGCCAGACCTCCGAGGCGGTGGAGCTGCCCTCGGGGACCGTGCCGGCCGGGGCGACGGTCGCCTGCCTGATCGGGTCGGCCAACCGCGACCCGGACCGGTTCTCCCGCCCGGACGAGTTCGACCTGCACCGCACCGACGGGCTCGACCGCGAGTACGGCGCCGCGTCCACCCACCTGGCGTTCGGCGCGGGCCGCCACTTCTGCCTCGGCTCCCACCTGGCCCGCGCCGAGCTGACCACGGGCCTGCGCGTGCTGCTCGACGCCTTCCCCGACCTGCGCTGGGCACCCGGGTTCTCCCCCGCGCCGGTCGGCTTCGTCAAGCGCTGCCCGCCGCGCCTGGAGGTGGCCCTGTGAGCACCCCGCCCGCGTACGGCACCAGTTGCGTGGCCCACCACGTCCCGGGCGAGCGGTCGCGCCTGGGCACCCTCGAAGCCGCTTTCGACCCCGTCACCACCCGGGTCCTCGACGGCCTGGACCTGCCGGAAACGGCGGTCTGCCTCGAACTCGGCGCGGGCGCCGGTTCCGTCGCCGCCTGGCTGGCCGCCCACCGCCCCCACGGGCGCGTCGTCGCCACCGACACCGACACCCGCTTCCTCCGCTTCGCGCCCACCGCGCCGGTGCGGGTGCTGCGGCACGACGTCGTCACCGAGGACTTCCCGCCCGCCTCGTTCGACCTCGTGCACGCCCGCGCCCTGCTGAGCCACCTGCCCGACCGCGACCGGGTGCTGCGGCGGGCCGCGCGCTGGGTGCGCCCCGGCGGCCGGCTCGTCGTCGAAGACCTCACCGTGGAGCCGGTCGACGACTCCGCCCACCCGCTGCTCCGCCAGGTCACCCGGGCGGGCGAGGAACTGCTCCGCGCCACTGTCGGCACCGACCTGCGCTGGGCGCGGGCCCTGCCGGAGCGGTTGCGCGACGCCGGTCTCCACGACGTCCGGTCCCTGAGCACGCCGGGCACCGTCGGCGACGGCAGCCCCGCGGACGCCTTCTGGACGGCGACCTTCGAGCAGGCCGTGCCCGCCCACCTCGCCACCGGCTCCCTCCGGGCCGAGGACGTCGAGGCCGTGCGCGCCCTGCACCGCACCCCCGGCTTCACGGCCACCGCCGTGGCCATGGTGACCGCCTGGGGCACGCGCCCCCGACCCCTCAAGACCGCGACCGCCGCGCCGCGCCGGCCGTTCCGCCCGACCGACAAGGAGAAACCGCTGTGACCACCGACATCGCCACCATCCTGACCCGCAAGCTGCGGCACATGTTCGACATGCTCGACGCCGACCACGACGGCCACCTCACCGCCGAGGACATGACCGCCCTCGCCGACGCCCTGGCCGTGCCGTTCTCCGCGCAGCCGGCGAAGGTCGAGGTGCTGCGCGGGGCGCTGCGCCACATCTGGGACGCCCACCTGTGCCGGATGGACGCGGACGGCGACGGTCGCCTGGAGCCCGCCGAGTACGAGCGCGGCGTCCGGACGGCGATCGCCGAGGACTCCGCCGGCCTCGTCGACGCGCTGAACGACACCGTCGTCGCCTGGTTCGCCCTGTTCGACACCGACGGGGACGGCCTGCTCGGCGTGGACGAGTACATCCAGGTGGGGCAGGCCATCGGCGGCATCCCCCCGCAAGAGATGGCGATGGCGTTCCAGCGCCTCGACCACGACCAGGACGGCCGGCTGCGGGTCGAGGAGATCCGCGCGGCCGCCGTCGAGTACTTCACCAGCGAGGACCCCGACGCCGACGGCAACTGGCTCTACGGGCCGCTGTAGGTCGCCCGCGGGTCGGGGTCGGGCCGCGGGCCGCGGTGGGTCCCACCGCCGCGGCGCCCGGCCCGCCGTCACCGCCCCCGACTTCGGTCTTGCGAAGGTCGGGGGACGCGGCGACGCGGACCGTGGCGGATTCGGTGGTGCGGGACACCCGCAGGTGGGCGGTCGAGGTCGCAGACGGGTGAAAGCGGTGCGCTCGGGGTTGTCCGGGTCGTGCGGTGTTGACCGGTGTTCCCGATCGGGAGCCGGAGGTTCCCGTGATCGGCTCACCGGTGCGCGACCCGGTCGAAAACCTGCTCCCACCAAGGGCTTCGCGCTACCGAGCGCTGCTGGTCCCTGCACACCACCACCGACTTCCTCGGCGTGGTTCCCCCCGACGACCACCGGTTCCCCGCGATCTCGGCGGACATCGTCGACTCCACGGACTACGCGCTGCGCCCGGAGACCGTCGAACCGGGACGTGCCGCCCTGGCCGAGCTGGTGCGGTGCGCGGGGCCGAGGCACGCGGGTGCGTCGAGGACACCGAGGTCAACGGGCACCCGGTCCGCCGCGGTGAGGTCGTGACCGTCCTGATCGCGGCGACCAACCGGGACGCGCGTCTTCGAGGAGCCGGACTCGCTGCGGCTCGACCGCCGGCCCAACCCGCACCCCCGGTTCGGTCGCGGGCCCCACGCATGCCCGGGCCCGCCCCTCGCCCTGCTGGTCACCCGCACCGTCCTCGGCGCGCCGGCCCGCCACCCCCGGCCACCCTGCGCGGCCTCGACCGGCTGCACCGCGGTGCCCGTCGCGGAGGTCCGTGGCGGGCACCACGTCCGCGTTCGGCGCCCGTCGTGTGATCATGGGCCGGTGACCGACGTCGTGCGCTGGCGGGGTGGGCCGGACCCCGGGCTGACCGCGCTGCTGACCGCCTACCACCTGCGGACCGAGGCGGAGAAGGGCGTGCCGGTGGACGGTGCGCACGCCCTGCCCGAGCGCTACCGCGCCGAGATCGCGGACCCGGCCGCCGCGTTCGACGACGACGTCGTGCTCCTGGCCCGCGACGGCGGCACCGCGATCGGCTGCCTGGTCGTCACCGCCCCGGTCGACGGCGCCTCCGAGGTGAAGCGGTTGTGGACCGACCCCGGGCACCGGGGGCGCGGTGTGGCGTCCGCTTTGGTCACCGCCGCGCTGGATCACCTGGCCCGTGCCGGTGTGCGCGAGGCGCGGCTGTCGGTGTGGAAGTGGCGCACCGGGGCCATCGCCCTGTACGAGCGGCTCGGTTTCACCGTCACCGAGTCCTGGGACGAGCGCCCCGACCTGGTGTGCCTGCGGCGCGGCCTGGTGCCCTGACGGCGCGGGTACGGGTTCACGCACCCGTCGCGCGGTCGCCGGCCCCGGCTCCTTGTCCCCGTCCCCCGGTGGTTGTCAGGATCCGGCTGCCGAATTCCTGGGGGAAGGACGACCTCGCATGTCGATTCGACGGAACAAACACGTGCTCGCCGCGGCGGTGGCGCTGGGCCTGGGCCTGGTGTCGCCGACCGCCCAGGCGGCGGCCTGCACGTGGCAGGGCACCACGTGGGACCTGCCGGCCGAGGCCAACGGCGGCATCCTGGAGGGCTACAGCGGCAGCCGGTACGCGGTGGGCACGACCGGCAGGTACGTGCCGTTCACCGGCATGACCGACCCGCGCGGAACGCTGTGGGACAACGGGAAGGTGGCGCTGCGGGCCACCGGCACGACGACGCGTTACCTCGACGTCAGCGCCGCCGGGCTGATCGTCGGTTACGACGTGGTCAACGGCAGGCGCGTCGCCGTCACCGTGGCCCGTGACGGCCGGACCACCGTGCTGCCGGGCAACTCCGCGTGGGAGGCGTACTCGGCCGAGCTGATCACCGCTGGTGGCGACGTCATCGGGTACGCGGACGCCGGTTCCCGGGACGTCGTGGTGGTGTGGCCGGCCTCGGCGCCCGGCACGTACCGCGAGCTGCCCTCGCCGGACGTGTCCTTCATCCAGCCCATCGACGTCGACGAGCAGGGCCGGATCCTCGCCCTGACCGGCTCGGCGTCGGGCGGTGCCCTGGTGCGGGACACCGACGGGCAGTGGCGCGTGCCGGTCGCGCAGGGCACCGGCGGGTACGCCAACCCCAGTGCCATCCGCGGCGGTCGTGTGGTGGGGTCGCAGGGCACGGACAGCGGCCACGTCGCCACCGAGTGGAACGCGCGGGGCGGGCTGGTGCGCGTCTTCCCGGGTGCCACCTCGGCGTCGGCGATCGGCGGCAACGGCACCGTGGGCGGCCGGACGTCCGTGAGCTCGGGGCAGCGGACGGTGCTGTGGCGCGACGGGGTGGTGGTCGACCAGCTCTCCGCGGTGCCGTGGACCTTCACGCTGCGGTGGATCAGCGACGACGAGGGCACGCTCGTCGGGAGCGACGGGGGCCGTCCCGTGCAGTACCGCTGTTCCTGACGGGGATCGACCCCGCCCGGTCCCGCCGCGGTCGGCGGACCGGACGGGGTCAGCCCTTGAGGCCGTAGAAGTGCACCGTCGAGTTCGGCTCGAAGCCGATCCGCGCGTACACCGGCGCCCCGGCCGGGGTGGCGTGCAGGGTGGCGCGGTCCAGCCCGGTGGCCCGGGCACCCTCGTGGATCACCTTGCGGGTGACCGCTTCGCCGTAGCCGCGGTGCTGGTGGTCCGGGTCGGTGGCGACCAGGGCGACGAACAGGCGGCCGTCCGCCTCGACGGCCGCGGCGCACGTGACGGGGACGCCGTCGCGCAGGCCGAGGTAGGCGTGCGCCCTGGTCTTCCACAGGGCGGAGCCGGGGACGAGGCCGTCGCGGCCGTCTTCGAGGGGGAAGCCGTAGGCGCGCGAGTTGAGGTCGGCGTAGGCCCGCAACTGCTCGTCGGTGGTGACGCGCTCGAAGGTCAGGTCGGGGTGGGCCGGTTCGGCGGCGGGCAGCGGTTCGGCGGCCATGCCGGTGCCGGGGAAGGCGTGCCGGAGACCCGCGCGGTCGGCGGCCGCGTCGAGGGCGGTGCGGGCGCCGTCGGTCAGGAGGTCTTCGAACAGCCACAGGAAACCGGGGTGCCGCTTCGAGCGCATCACGTCCGCCGCCTCGGCCAGGCGCTGGTCGAGGACGTCCGCGTCGATGCCGACCTCGGTCAGCGTGACGCAGTTCCAGAACGCGAACCGGCAGTCGGCCCAGCGGACGGCGATGCCCGGCAGGTCCCGCACGTCGGCACCCGGGTCCCGGTCGAGGACCGCGCCGCGCCAGACCAGGGCGAGCTGCTCCACCGATTCGACCGAGGCCGCGAGGTCCGTCATCAAGGCTCCTTGAACTCCTGCTGGGTCGGGTCGCAGAGCCTACCGGTGGCACAGCCCCGTGCCGTCGCCGAACCGCTCGACCCCGGCCACCGGCCGGAAGCACAGCCGCCACACCGCCTCGACCGCCGCGCAGCCCGCGCACACCCGCACCCGGTACAGGCCCGGCCCCGCCAACGCATCGGGCCACCGGGACGGTCCCGGTGCCGGTCCCGTTCGTGACGGCCCGGCCGGGCAGCGCGGGCACCCCCTGCGCCCGTGGGGGTGCCCGCGCTCACCTCACGACCACATCTGGTAGCTCAGCCCGTTGCAGCCCACCGTCCGGACGCCGTAGACGCTGTTGTCCAGGCAGAGGTTGTTCCACTGGCTGACCAGCTCGTACTTGCCGCCGCCCCAGTTGCCCATGCGCCAGCGCTGCCAGGCGCCGTCGTTGCAGCCCCAGCCGCGCACGCCGTACTCGCTGTTGTCCAGGCACATCTTCGTCGCGACGTTCATGAACCGCTTCGTGCCGTCGGGGTACGACGTCACCTCCCACTTCTGCCAGTCGCCGCCGTTGCACGTGCGGGTGTGCACGCCGTCGGTGGAGTTGTGGTCCAGGCAGCCGCTGTCCCAGCCGCTCTGCCACGTCCAGACCGTCGCCGCCGACGCCGACGGCGCCACCACACCGAGCATCCCGGCCACCATCGCGACGACCAGTGCCGCGACCCGTCCGATCCTCATTGATCCCCCTTGTCGAGGTTCGACCTTCTGCCTCCCGGGAGGTTGCCGGCCCGACCTTGCACGGACCTGGCACGTGGTGGTGTTCACTGGCCTGCATGGGGGAGTTGAGGTTCAGGCTGCTCGGCGAAGTCGGCGCGGTGGGCGGGCGGCCGGTGGTGATCAGGCACGCGCGGGTGCGGTGCGTGTTGGCGGCGCTGCTGGTGGACGTGAACAAGGTGGTGTCCGGGGACGCGCTGGCCGACCGCGTGTGGGGTGAGCGGCTGCCGCGCCGGCCGCGCGAGGCGATCTACAGCTACCTGTCCCGGCTGCGCGGGGCGCTGGCGGAGGTGCCGGAGGCCCGCCTGGTGAAGCGGGCAGGCGGTTACGTCCTCGAAGCCGACGCGGTGACCGTGGACCTGCACCGGTTCCGGGCGTTGACCGCGGCGGCCGCGGGCGCCGGCGACGAGCGGAGGGCCGCCCTGCTGGGCGACGCGCTCGCGCTGTGGGCGGGCGAGCCGCTGACCGGCGCGGACTCGGCGTGGGCGACCGAGGTGCGCGAGGCGCTGGTGGCCGAGCACGTCGAGGCGAGCCTGGACTGCTTCACCGCCGGGGTGCGCCTGGGCCGGCACGCCGAGGCGGTGGCGCCGTTGACGGCGCTGGCGGCGGCCCGGCCGCTGGACGAGCGGGTCGCGTGCCTGCTGCTGCGCGCGCTGGCCGACGGCGGCCGGCAGGCCGAGGCGCTCGCGCACTACGACACCCTGCGCCGCCACCTGGCCGACGACCTCGGGGTGGACCCGGGGCCGGAGGTGCAGGAGGTCTTCCGGCGCGTCCTCACCGCCCACGACGGCGGCGCGCCCGTGGTGCCGCGCCAGCTCCCGCCCGCACCCCGGCACTTCCTGGGGCGCGCCCGGGAGCTGGCGGCGCTGGACGCGGCCCTCGCGGGTGGTGAGCGGACCGTGGTGATCTCGGCGATCCGCGGCGCGGGCGGCATCGGCAAGACCTGGCTGGCCGTGCACTGGGCGCACCGGCACGCGGCCCGGTACCCGGACGGGCAGCTCTACGCCAACCTGCGCGGGTTCGACCCGACGGCCGCCCCGGTGGCGCCGACGACCGTGCTGCGCGGGTTCCTGGTGGCGCTGGGCGTCGCGCCCGACGCGGTGCCCGACGACCCGGACGAGCAGGTGGCGCTGTACCGCAGCACGATCGCGGACCGGCGGGTGCTGGTGGTGCTGGACAACGCGGTGGGCACCGCGCAGGTGGAGCCGCTGCTGCCGGGCGGCCGGGCGTGCACGACCGTGATCACCAGCCGCAACCCGATGACCGGGCTGGTCGCCGTGCACGGGGCGCTGCCGGTGCCGGTGGACGTGCTCTCCGACGACGAGGCCCACGCGCTGCTGACCCGGCGGCTGGGCGCGGCGCGGACCGGGCGCGCGGCCGACGCGGTCGTCCGGCACTGCGCGGGCCTGCCGCTGGCGCTGGGCATCGTGGCGGCTCGCGCGGCCACCCGCCCCGACCTGGGCCTCGCCGCGATCGCCGCCGAACTGGCGCTGCTGACCACGCGGCTGGACGCCCTCGACACCGGCGAGGCGAACCTGAGCCTGCGGGCCGTGCTGTCGTGGTCCCACCAGGCGCTGCCGCCGGCGGCGGCGCGGCTGTTCGCCCTGCTCGGGCACGCGCCCGCGCTGGACCTGGCCCCGGAGGCCATCGCCTCGCTGGCGGGCGGCGACGTCGGGGACCTGCTGGACGTCCTCGAAGCGGCCCACCTGGTGACCAGGTCGGCCCCCGGCCGCTACCGGCTGCACGACCTGGTCCGGCTCTACGCGGCCGAGCAGGCGCCGCCCGACGAGGACGCCCTGCGCCGGCTGGTGGACGGCTTCCTGCACACCGCGCTCGCGGCCGACCGCCTGCTGGACCCCGCGCGCCCGCCGTTCACCGCCGGCCCGCCCGCGCCGGGCGTGGTGCGCACCCGCCTGGCCGACCGCGCGCACGCCATCGCCTGGCTGACCGCCGAACACCAGGCCCTGCTGGCGGCGCAGGCGACGGCCGCCGACCGGGGGTGGCACGACAAGGTGTGGGAGCTGGCGCTGGCGCTGGACTCCTTCCACTGGCAGCAGGGCCGCAGCGCCGACCACGTCGCGGTGCTACGCGCCGGCCTGACCTCGGCGGAGACCGCCGGCGAGGTGGCGGTCCAGGTGCGGCTGCTGTGCAACCTGGGCCACGCCGGCACCCGCGCCGGCCTGAACGCCGAGTCCGTGCGCTGCTTCCGGCGCTGCGTCGAGCTCACCGACGACGACCCGACCAGCCGGGGCCACGCCCGCCTGGGCCTGGCCCGCGCCCACGGCCAGCAGGGCGACCTGCGCCGGGCCCAGCGCGAAGCCGCCGCCGCCCTGCGCGACTACCGGGAGGCCCGGTGCCCGCAGTACGAGGCGTCGGCGCTCAACCAGCTCGGCTGGATCACCGCCCTGCGCGGCGAGTACGACGAGGCGCTGGCCCACTGCCGGGCCGCCCTGGACACCGGGGGCTACGGCACCAGCTCCACCCGCGCGGAAACCCTGGACAGCATCGGCTACATCCACGAGCGGACCGGCGAGCTCCCCGCCGCCGCGGCCGCCTACCGGGAGGCCGTCGAGGAGTTCGAGCGCCACGGCTACGCCTTCGAGATGGCCACCACCCTGGAGCGCCTGGGCGGTATCCACGTGTCCTCGGGGGACAACGGGCAAGCGCACCTCACCTGGTCCCGCGCGCTGGCGGTGTACCGGGAGCAGAACCTGGCCGAGGCGGCGGACCGGGTGCGGCGGAAGCTGGCGGACCTGCCCGGCTGAGACCTCCACCAGGTCGGCCTCACCACCGACGGCCGGGTGACCCACCCGCGGGTACGGCCGGCCCGGTGTTCACCCCTCGCCTACGCCACCAGGAGGACCCGGCCCGAAAGTTGTCGCCCGGACGGGTGTCAGGCCGCCGCGTCGTCGCCCTCCGGTCCCCCCGGCCGTGAGAACTTGGACGCCGACGCGAGAGGGGAAGTCATGACTACCGAATCCATGGTCCCGGCGAGCGAGTTCGCCCGCGACGACTACGGCATCAACGCGGTGACCGAGACGGCGATGCGCAACTACGGGTACGTGCTGCTGGCGATCGCCGGCGCCGACGGCGAGGTGTCGCACGCCGAACTGGACTGGCTGCTCCACCACCAGCGCAAGTTCGGGGCGCCCCAGCACGTCCTGGACGACTACGCCTCCTTCGACCACCGCGCCGCCGACATCGACCGGCTGCTGGCCGACATCCGCGTCGACGTGCCCACCTGGAAGGCCGAGCGGCACCTCGTCTACCACGCCATCCGGATCTGCCGCGCCGACGGCGCCTACGGGGAGGCCGAGCGCGCGAAGGTCGACCGCGCCGCGGAACTGCTCGGCGTCGACCGGGGCACCGTGCTGACCCTGCACGCGCTCGTCGACGCGGAGGACGCCCTGACGAACATGCGCAAGGCCGTGTTCGGCATCGACACCTGAGCCGGCGGGCAGCCCCCGGGTGTGCGGACGCACCCGGGGAGCCGGTCCTGGACGGCGTCGTGGCGCCCGGGACCGGCGCCGCTGCTCCGGCGGTGATCGCGGGTGCTGTCGGTATTGCCCGGTGCGGCGCGTCGAGGACTTCTCGGGTCGGTGTCAGGGCTTTTCGAAGTGCTGGTAGTCGATCGGCGTGGTCCAGGAGCCGCCCCAGGTCCAGCCGCGGGTGGTGAACGCCCGTTCGGTGGCGTCGCCCGCGTGGATCATGCCGGGCAGGTCCTGGGTGCGGTCGACGTAGGGCGCGCCGTTGGGCGGGTAGACCGCGCCGCTGCGGGAGATGTAGGGGTTCTGCACGGTGTTGATGTCGATGGCCCGTCCGTAGGAGTGGTTGGACCAGGCGGTGCCGCCGGTGATCGGCCGGCAGTTGAACGCCGAGGTGTTGTTGGCCGCCATCGACGCGTCGTCGTCGGAGTCGTACTTCTCGATCGTCTCCATCCGCTGGATGGGGAACCGGTCGAAGTACAGGTCGGCGAAGACGCGGGCGACCTCGACCGCGAGAGCGGCGTTGACCACCAGCTCGCCGCGGTGCACCGCACCGTCGAAGCCCACGAAGTTCAGGCTGACCAGCCGCAGTTGACCGGGTCCGACGGGGCAGCCCTCGCGCCAGCTGGAGGCGAGCCGCTTGGCGGTGACCGGCTTGATGACGGCGACGTAGGGCGGGAGGCCGCTGCCGGCCGGTGCGGCGAGTTCCACGGTCCGGGCGGCGGTGGCGGACGCCGGCGCGGTACCGACCAGGGCCAGGGACGCGGTGAACGCGATGAGCGCGAAAACTCGGGTTCTCGACTTCACAGGACTCCCTCTCGGTCCTCGCTGCGACAGGGTGGGATTCGTCGGGCTCGCGCGCCAAGCAGGTTGCCCGGAGTTCTGTCCGCACCCGGTGCAGATCGACGTGAAAGCCTCGTCGCGGTGGGGTTCGGCCGCCACGCGCGAACCGACCCGACGAGGCCGGTGCCAGTATGCGCCCACCACACGTCCACGCCAACCCGACCGCCGCCGGGCACCGGGAGTCGCTCACCGGGCCGCACCGGTCGCGGGCGGAACTCCGGGCACCCCGCTCAGCTCCCCACCTCCGCCACCCCCGGCCCGTCCAGGACCCCGGTCATCGCGAGCACGGCCACCAGCGGTTGCAGGACGCGCGACGGGGCGAAGCCGCGCGGGAACACCGGCCGGTCCGGGGCCGCCTCGCCGCCGCTGGCCGACGCGAAGTGCAGGGTGCAGCGGTCGAAGACGCTGAACGGGGCCAGCGCGCCGTGCTCGCCCCGGTGGTGCAGGAACGCGTACACGTCGCGGCTCTCCAGGTGCACCACCCGCGGGTCCGGCGCGTCCGGGCCGCTGTGCTCGAAGCGCAGCCAGCCGTCGACCGGGGCGTGGTAGCGCAGCCGGTCGGCCTTGGTCGCGACGATCGCGGCGGGCAGGCGTGCCAGGTCGGGCACGGCCTGCAGCCGGGCCAGGGACATCTCCAGCGCCTGGTCGCCGCGGCCGTCGGGGACGGGCTCCAGGCCGTGCACGAAGATCAGCGCGTCCGTGCCGACGAGGAACCGGGCCAGGTCGCCGTCGCCGACCGCCTGGAGGTCCTCGCCCGCCACGTCGAACAGCACCAGGGGTCGGGTGCCGCGCGCGCCGCGCAGCAGCAGGATCTCGACGGGGTCGGTCAGCCGCTCCGGGGTGCCCGGCAGCCGCTCGCCCCGGCCGACCGGTTCCAGGAACGACGTGCGGTAGGCGTCGTGGCGGTGCAGGTCCATGGGCACGGCGGTGAGCCCGTGGCGGGTCAGGCCGTTGTGCTCGACCACGCCGCGGACCATGGCGGCCAGCAGGTGGGTCTTGCCCGCGCCCGGCCTGCCGACCAGGGCCACCACCAGCGGCGGGTCGTGGGCGAAGTAGTTGGCCGGGAGGTAGTGCTCGGCGGTGTCCTGCGACGGGTTGGGGCACCGCCGGTAGGTGTTGACCAGGTCCGCGCCCCGCTTCAGCGGGTCCTCGCCCGCCTGGATCAGCTCGTGGTACTTGCCGTCGTCGTCGCGGCGCCACAGGCCGTCGTCGGGCGGCGGGTAGGAGTCCAGGCACACCGGGCACCGCACCGGCGCCGGGGGCTCCACCGGTGCGGGCCCGACCAGGCGCCGCAGCCGGTCCCACCGGCCCGGCCCCCGCTCGGGGACCCGGCGGGCGCGCTTGCGCCGCACCTCCGCCTCGAACGCGTAGACGTCCGCGGCCAGCCGGGCGTGCGGGTCGGCGGCGTGGCCGCCGGTCGGTTCGCGCAGCCGGGCCAGCAGCTCGCCGGGCGTGGGCGGGGTGGCGGGCGGGTCGGCGAACACCCCGGCGAGCAGGGTGCCCAGGGCGCCGTCGGCCGCGGCGGGGTCCGGTGCCGCGTCGCCGGGGTGGGCGGTGCGCCAGAGGGCCAGCCCGGCGGCGCGGACGTCGGCGTGCGGCGCGGCGGGCGCGGCGTGGCCGAAGTCGACGAGCTGGGCGGTCCCGGCGGCGGCGTCCCAGCGCAGCACGTCCAGGCCCACCCGCCCGTGCGCCATGCCCGCCGCGCCCGCCAGGTGCAGCGCGCGCAGCAGCCCGACCTGGAGCCGGTAGCGGTCCCGGGCGGTCAGCCCCGGCAGCGCCTCGGTCGCCGGCACGCCGCGGTAGGGGTCGAGCAGCACGAACGGGTCCTCGCCATCCACGTCGTAGTACCGCAGCCGGGGCAGCTCGACGGGGTAGGCGTCGGGCGGGAACACCTCGGCGAAGCGGTGCACCGCCCGGATCTCGCGGTCCAGCGGGCCCAGCGGGCCCGGCCGCCCCGCGGGCGTGCGCGGCACCCACTTCTGCAGCAGCGGCGGACCGCCGTCGACCGACACCAGGCGGGCCGGCAGCTCCCCGGTGGTCCCCGCCTCGCCGACGACGGTCAGGTGCAGCACGTGCGGGGTGCCGTCGACGGTCCGGCAGCGGACGCGGGTGGGCGCGGTCATCCGAACACCCCCTGGCGCAGCGGGACCAGGCGCAGGGTGCCCGCGATCTCGGTGTCCCCGGTCCAGGTGACCGCGGGACCGGGGCCGCCCGCGTCCGGGGTCACGCCCCGGACCGCGGTCGAGGCGAAGCGCACCAGCCGGGCCCCCGAGGCCAGGGCGCTCACCGCGCCGAGGTGCCGGGCGTGGCAGAGCTGGGTCATCTCGTCCTCGACGCCGCGCGACAGCGCCTCCTCGACCCGGGACCCGGCCCACAGCCTGGTCGCGAGCGTGTCGCGGTGGGCGTGGTCGCGGCGCGAGGCGAACGGCGGCGCGGCCAGCAGGCCGTGGTCCTCCACGTGCCCGCGGTAGGTGTCGACCAGGCGGCCCGCCCGCGCGGCGAAGTCGGCCCGCTCGCCCGGCCGCCCGGCCTCGATGCCCGCCCAGCACGGCCGCAGCGCCGCGGTGGTCAGGTCGACCAGGTCGGTGACCACCACGTCGCGCACCTCCTCGTAGACGTCGCGCTCCGGCCCGTCGTCGTGCCCGGGGTCGTCCCGGTCCGCGGGCGGGGTGAACAGGTCGTCCGCCCGGTCGGCCAGCACCTGCCTGATCGCGGTCAGCCCCTCCCCCACCTGGCGCAGCCCCTCGGCGAACAGGGCCCGCCGGGACGACTGCCGCCACTCGGTGCGCAGCACCGCGTCCAGCAGCTGCTCGGTCCCGGTGACGCGGGCGCGCAGGTCGTCCAGGTCCAGGGCGCGCCGCCACCGGCGCACCGCGCGCCGCCAGCCCGTCAGCGCCGTCCAGGCGAAGACCAGCACGGCGAGCAGGGTGGGCAGCGCGGCCCAGGGCGCCGGTTCCGGCGCGCCCGGCACGAGCACCACGACCCACGTCAGCAGGCCCGGCAGCGCCCACGCGAGCGCCGGTTTCCAGCCCCGGCGCGGGCCGACCTCGCCGGTGGCGGTCGGGCGCCGCGCGTGCAGCAGCCAGCCGAGCCCGAACCAGGCGAGCGCCAGGCCGCCGGTGAAGACCGCCGGGGCCGCGCCCACCACGGTCAGCACGGCGGTGGACACGGCCAGCAGCAGCGCGGTCGACTGGAGCGGCCGGACCTCGAACGCCGGACCGGGGCCCTTCGGCGGTGCCAGCCCCGCCAGCTCTTCGAGCGCCCCCAGGCAGCCCTGCGGTTCCTGCTCCACCCCGGCCTCGCCGAGGTCGGCCAGCAGGTGCGGGATCGACCGGTACCGGCGCAACCAGCCCTCGACGAGGTGGCGCGCGTCGTCGCGGACCTGGCGGGGGCGGGCCGGCACCGGGGCGACCGCGCCGAGCCCGGGTTCCGGCCCGGCCGCGCGGCCGCGCAGGGCGTCGTCGACGTGCAGCAGTTGGCGGGTCACCTTGTCGTGCAGGTCGCGCGCCGCCTCGCGGGCCTCGGCCACGGCGGCGCCCACGACCAGGCCGGCGCGCTGCCGGGGCAGCGGCGCGAGCGGGTGGTTCAGCCGGGTCAGCTCGTGGTTGGCCGCGGTGATCGTGGCGGCGGCGCGGGCGCGGGCCGCGTCCAGCGCGCCGCCGGGCACCAGCACGTCCTCGGCCCGGTTGACCTCGATGACCGCGCGCACCGCCGCGCGGAACTCCTCGCGCGGCGGCTCCGGCAGCGTGGCGCGGCCGGCCAGCGGGTCGGTGAAGTGGGTGATGGCCTCGTCCTGCACCCGGCGCAGCTCGGCGTCGCCCAGGCTGGTGCGCTCCAGCGCCAGGCCGATGCCCGCGGTGCTGAAGGGCAGCGCGCCGACGGCCTTGAGCACCGCGTCGAAGACCACCGGCTCGGCCAGCGCGTCGACGAGCTGGTCCAGCCCGGACGGTTCGGCCGGCCGCACGCCCCGCGCGCAGTGGTCGGCCGGCCGCCACCGGACGCCGTGCCGGTCGCCGATCCACAGCGTGGCCGCCCGGTCCACCGGCGCCAGCGACGGCGCGGGCCGCACCCGCACCTCCCCGTCGGGCCGCCCGCCGTCCACGGCCAGGCAGATCACCCCGGACACCAGGGGGTTGCCCAGCAGCGCCTGGTAGACCTCGTCGTGCTCGGCGGCCGACTCGGCGCGGTCGAGCACCAGCACCGACCCCTGGGCGTCCCGCACGTCGCACGCGCCCTCGCGCAGGTCCAGGACGACGACTCCGCGCGTGCTCATCGCCCCTCCGCCGGGAGCGCGTGGGCGAAGTAGTCGGCCATGCCCCGCAGGTTGGGGAACGGCGACTGGACGCCCCGGAACGGCAGGTCGAACGCGGCGGGCCAGGTCGTCGCCCAGAACTCCTCCATCAGGTCGATCTGCTGCGCCGAGTCGATGCCGGGCCGGGCGCGCAGCTCCTCGACCAGTTGCAGCTCCTTGCCCGGCAGCTCGCACAGGGTGGTGAACAGCGGCGCGGGCGGCTCGGGGTCGCGGTCGACGTTGTGCGGCACCGTCCGCACCAGCTCGCCGGCGAGGCTGCGCCGGGTGCTGCTGCCGTCGCTGAGCGCCCACTCCTCGTACGCCTGGAGCAGGCTCGCCCAGGACGACAGCTCCCGGAACGGGGTCAGCGGCAGCGACAGCGGCGGGGCGTCCGGGTGTCCGATGTGGACGCGGATGCGGCGCGGGCTGCGCTCGTCGGCGCCCTCGACCCGGATCCACCCGTTCCAGGCGGCGTTGAGGAAGCCCTGGAGCACCACCGCGCGGTCGGCGGGCGTGGAGGCCGGGTAGCCGGACACGTCGCCGAGCCGCTGCCGCCACGGCAGCCGGTCGCCGGGGCGCTCGTGCCGCAGCGCCTCGCTGCGCAGCCGGATCGCCTCGCGCACCTCGGGCACCTGGGTGATGCCCATGCCGGTGCGGAACAGCACCACGACCAGCGAGTCGGACTCGCTGGGCCGGAACTCCACCGACGGCGCGTCGGTGGGCAGCAGCAGCACGCGCTGGAGGAACGCCTCCACCTCGCTGTCGCGCGCACCCGCCGGGTAGGTGATCAGCACGCGCAGCTCGCCCTCGCCCGCGGGCGCGTACCCGCCGGGGACCAGGCCGGCGAGCTTGTTGCGGAAGTGGGCGACGTCGGCGTCGTCGACGCTGGTGTCGGCCCGGCCGACCACCGCGGAGAGCAGGTCGTGCATCGCCGGGATGAGCGGCCGCTCGCCGCCGCCCGGCCGGAAGCACTCCGACACCGCGCTGCGGATGCGCTGGCGCACCTGGTGCACGGCCGCCTCGGGCCGGTCCCGGCCCGCGCGGTAGGCGTCGAGCCAGCCGTCCTCGCCGAGGATCAGCGCGACCAGGTCGGCCGCGGTGGGGTTCGGGCCCAGCCGGGCGCGGTGGCGGTTGGTCAGGTTCGCCAGCACGCGGTGGTAGAAGCCGGCCATGCCGCCGTCGTCGGGCGGCAGCAGGTAGGACACGCCGAGCCGGGACGCGAACAGCTGGGCGCTGCGCAGGCCGAACTGCCGGTCGTCGGTGGCCACGTGGGCGACGAACTCGTCGGTGATCGCGGTGAGCTGGTCGCGGAACGAGCGCCAGCGCGGTCCCCAGATCTGCTCGTTGCGGGCCCACGCCTCGTGCCACTGCCGCCGCACCCGCCACCGGTACCAGGTGTCCTGCTCGTCGACGGCCTCCTGGACGCTGGGGTCGGTCCAGCGCAGCCTGCGCAGCGAGCGGCGCTTGCGCACCGCCTCGGGCTGCGGCGGGTGCAGGCCGAAGTCGGAGCCGGCCGGGGCGCGGTGGGGTTCCCGCCGGTCGGTGAGGACCTTCTCGAAACCGCCCCGGTCCAGCGGTTCGGGGTAGCCGGCGTCACCGCGCACCAGCCGGCGGAGCTGGAACGGGTCGACCGTGCGCGACAGCTCCTCGGCGGCCCGGACCGGGGAGAAGTCCTTGGCCAGCCGCCCCATGTGCGGGCCGAGCAGGCGTTCGTTGTGCTCCAGGCCGTCCTGCATGCTGCGGGCGCGGGCGTTGAGGGCCTGCACGATCGCGTCGTAGCCGACCGGCTCGTCGGGCGCCTCCGCGAAGTCCTCCAGCGGCGCGCACGAGAAGAAGCCCTCCAGCCCGGAGGTGATGTCGAAGCGCTGGAGCAGGTCGCGGTTCTGCACCCCGGCCGCCGTGGGCGTCACGCGCATGGCCCGCACCGCGTCGGCCAGCAGCCGCGAGCTGACCACGTCGGCGAGCACGGCCAGCGGGATGGTCAGCGACGCCACCGCCGCGGTCGACACCCCGCGCCGCCCGATGCCGGTCTCGGCCAGCGCCGAGCGGCTGGTGGTGGTGTTGACGAAGTGCTCGGCGAACGACGTGCCGCCCTCCGGGCCCGCGCTGACCAGCGCGGTGATCAGCGAGACCATGGAGCGCACCAGGTCCGCGCCGCTCACCCCGTCGTCCGGGCGCCCGAACAGGAACGCGGTCTGCACGGTGGCGGGCCGCAGGCTGATCGGGCCCTGCTCGCCGGGCAGCCGGATCGACAGCGGGCCCCGCTCCGGCCGCCCCTCCCCCACCTCGTCCTCGACGTCCTGCGCGTTCTGGTCGTCGACCAGGCGGAACAGGTCGACCAGCGCGGAACCGGAGTTGAGCACCGCGGCCCGGCCGCCGCCCATGCCCTCCTCGAACGCCGAGGGCATCAGCACCAGGGGGTGGATGCGGGCGCGCGCGCCGGTCTGGCGCACGTGCTCGCCCACCAGGTAGAGGTAGTCCAGGAAGATGCCGCAGCCGGTGCCGCCGGCCACCGAGAAGGCGACGAACACGTCCAGGGTGTTGTCCAGGGCGCCGCCCAGCTCGTGGATCGCGGCACCGGAGGCGTTGATCCGCTGCATCGCCGCGGTCACCCCGTGCAGCACGGCGTTCGGGCCGCGGCCCTGGCGCATCGTCTCGAACAGCACCGCGCGCCCGACGGTCGGCAGCTGGCCCGCGCCCGCGTCCAGCGGCGCGACCCGCGGGTCGGTCTTCGGCGGCGGCAGCCAGCCCACCACGTCGGCGTCCAGGGTGATCCGCAGGGACTGGGCGAGCTGGGCGCTGTTGTGGTGGTTGGGCGGCACCAGGTTGGCGATCAGGTGCGTGGTGTGCTGGGCGGCCGCGTGGTGGTCGGCGCTGGGCACCACGTTCGGCAGCACCTTGCCCAGCTCGGTGAGGCTGAGGTCGGCGTAGACGAACTGGACGCACGGCGGCAGCTGGTAGGGCAGGTAGTCGTGGCCGCGCATCCGCGCGACCAGCTCGGTGCCGTCCGGTCCGCACAGCGCTTCGCGCAGCACCCGCTCCAGCTCCCGGCCGACGCGGCACCCCGTGCCGCCGAGGCCGAGGAACAGCACTGGCTGGTGGATCTTCATGGTCGTGTCCTCACTCCGGGCGCCCGGCGGCGATCAGGTGTTGTCGTAGGGGTCTTCCGGCCGGCTCGACCGGCGTCCCGACCCGCTGGCGGCGTAGGGGTCCTCGCGGCGCCGCGGCCGGGGCGCGGTGCCCGCCGCCGGGCGGTCGTGCAGGACCAGTTCGACGCCGTCGCCCAGGTCGAGCACCCCGCCGGGGCCCAGGGCGACCGGTGCCCCGGACGGGCCGCGCAGGGTGGCCCCGCCCCGGTCGCGGCGCACCGCGTACCGGGCCGCGCCGCCGCCGGTGGTCAGGCCGACCTCCGCACCCGGCCCCTGGCGGACGGCGAAGCGGAACTCGTCGCCCCGGTGCTGGGCGCGCATCGACTGCACGGTCTGCCCGTGCCGGCGCAGCTCGACCCGCACGCCGCGCACGTCGCGCTCGGCCCGCGCGCGCCGCACCCGCCGGAGCACCACCGCCGCGGCCGCGGCGACCGCCACCGCGAGCAGCGCCCACAGCCACCACAGGCGTTCGAACAGGGTCGGCACCGGCACCAGGTCGCGGGCGAACAGCAGCTCCGCGACCACGGCGCCGTCCGCCTCGTCCACCAGCCGCAACCGGGCCTGGTTGGGGCCCAGGGTGGTGGCCGGGTCGAACCGGACGGAGAAGTCCAGCACGGCGTTGCCCGCCGCGGGCACCTGCAACAGCGCCGGTTCGGCCGAGATCACCGCGCCCGCGCTCGGGTCGACCAGCTCCAGCCGCAGCGCCCGCGCCTCGCCGGTGGCGTTGGTGACGTCCGCGCGGCCCGCCAGCGACTCACCGGGCACGACCTCGTCGTCCTCACCCGCCAGGGTCAGCACGCCGGTCAGCCCGGCCGCGCCGGCGGAGACCCGGGTCGGGTAGGGGCGGCGGTCGCCGCTCACCCCGACGCCGGTGACGCTGCCGAGGAAGTCCAGCCGCCCGGTGGCGCTGCTCGGCACGGTCAGCGCGCCCCGGTACTGGCCGTCGCCCGCCGCGTCGGCCAGCTCCACGGCCGGCACCGGCGGGAACCCGTCGCCGCTCAGCTCGGCCGTCAGCGTCAGCCCCCGCAACTGGTCCGGGTCGGTGATGGCGCCCCGCGAACCGCGCACCTGCATGGTCACCTCGACCGTGGCCCCGGCCTCGGGGGCGGGCGGGTCGAGCCCGATGACGGCGCGGACCGCGCCCTGGAAGATCGCCACCGTGCCGACGTTGCGGGTGGGCACGCCCGGTGGGGCGGACAACCGCACGGTCCACGTCCCCGGCTCCGGGTTGACGATGCGCAGCGCCTCGGTCTCGGTGCCCTGGCCGCTCAGCTCGAAGCGCGACACGCCCGACCCGCCGTTGACGGGCACCTGGTCGCCGTTCGGGTCGAGGTAGCCGACCACGACCCGCGGGTCGCGCTTGTAGACCAGGATCGAGCCCGCGCTGGCGATGGCCGGCACGTCCACCCGCAGGTCCAGGCTGCCGCCGTCGGGCAGCTCGCCGGTCACCGGGTCGCCGACGCTCGCGCAGCGCGCGCGCCGGGACGCGTCGCCGATGGTCCGCAGCAGGTCGGCCGACCCGGTGACCACGGTCGCCCCGGGTGCCGGGGTCCGGACGCCGCAGCGGTCCTGCGCCCCGCCGGTGGCGAACCGGGCGAGCAGGTCGGGGTTGGCCTTGCCGAACCCGAGCGGCCACACCGCCACGCCCGCGGCGGCGAGCCGGTCGAGCAGGCCGGGCACCTGGTCGAGCGCGGCGGCGTTGCGGTCCGCGCCGGGGCCGGGGCCGTACGCGGGGCTGTCGCTGACGTCCAGCTCGCCGTCGGTGAGCAGGTACACGATCTTGCGCTGGTCGGTCGCGCCGGGAGCGTCGAGGTACCCCAGCGCGGTGTTCAGCGCGGCCACGTGGTCGGTGCCGTCGCCCTCGGCCTCGGTGCGCCTGCGCAGCCCGCCGACGCAGTCGGCGAGCACCTGGCGGCGCTGCGGCGTGTCCAGCGCCGTGGGCGGGCAGACCACGTCGACCGCCGACTGCTCGGACCGGTCCGCGCTGGCGAAGCCGACCACCGACACCGTCGACCCCGGCGACGGC
This sequence comes from Saccharothrix syringae, assembly GCF_009498035.1. NCBI lineage: Bacteria > Bacillati > Actinomycetota > Actinomycetes > Pseudonocardiales > Pseudonocardiaceae > Saccharothrix > Saccharothrix syringae. The sequence goes on along the minus strand of NZ_CP034550.1, from coordinate 4,907,020 downwards.
TCGCCCTGCACGATGACGCGCACCGCGTCCCGCTCGGCGGCGACGTCCTCGTCGGTCAGGCTGCCCGACTGGTCGACCAGGACCACGATCCGCACCGGCTGGAGCTGCGGCGGCGGTTCCTGCGCGCGGGCCGGTGCGGTGGTCGCCGCCCCGGCCAGCAGGGCGGCCACCAGCGCCACCCGGGCCGACCACCGGCCGGCGGGTCCGAACGTGCTCATCGCTGCTCCCCGGGGTTCGGTGCCGGGCCGGTCGGCGCGGCCAGGGGCCACCGGCGGCGGTGCCACCGCGCCAGCGGGTCGTTGTCGGTCTGGTGACCGGTGTCGCCGTGCAGGGTCAGCGCGGCCCACCGGGTGGGGTGGCCGTCGGCGGTGTCCTCCTCGCGCTGGGCCAGGAAGAGCGCGACGTCGCGCGGGTGGCGGTCGAGGAGCTGCTCGAACCGGTCCAGGACGCGGGCGGCCACCTCGTCCAGCGCCTCCCAGCGGGCCGCGAGCACCGCCGACGCGCCCGAGAGGAACCCGGCGCGCACGAACCCGGCCCGCTCGTCGCGGCCGATCCGCTCGGCCATGCCCGTCTCGCACGCGCCCAGCGCGAGCGTGCCGGTGGCGCCGAGGTCCATCCCCTGGAACTCACCCGGGCCCAGCCGGCCGTCGCCGCCGTCCCCGGGCACCAGGAACAGGGCCGCCTGCGACGCGTCGTCGCCGAAGGTGCCGTGGCTGTCGATGCGGACCTGCCGGAACGCCCCGGTGCCCAGCGCCGCGCGCAGCCCGGCCGCGGTCGCGGCGGCGCCGTCGAGGACCACCCGGCCCGGCACGTGCGCCGCGGGGCTGATCGGCTGCCCGTCGCGCGCCGGGCCCCGCAGCACCAGCATCTGCTCGCCGCACGTGCCGCGCTGCCCCCGCGCACGGCGGCGCAGCGGGGTCCGCAGCGCCAGGCACGGCAGGCTGGACAGGGCGTACCGGCGGCCGATCAGCGCGCCGTCCGCGCCGGGCAGCGGCAGCAGCGCGAACGGGATGTCGGCCAGCTCGCCCCCGGCCACCACGGCGATCCGCGTGACGCGCCGGGGCAGCTCCAGGAACCCGGGCACGCCGAGCAGGTCCGCGATCTCGACCAGCCGGTCGTCGAACTCCGTCGTGCCCGGCGGCTGCCCCGCCAGCCACCGGGCCCCGCCGCCGGCCAGGCACGCCGCCATCGCGTCGATCGCGTCGACGAGCCGGTGCCGGTCGCAGCGGCGGACCTCGTGCCGCACGCGCACGTCCCACGGCGTCCGCTCGACCAGCACGTGGTGCACGTCGTGCTGGGTGGCGTGCAGCATCCACACGACCTGGGAGCGGGGCATCCCGCGCACGGCCCGGCGGACCCAGCGACGGGCGCCCGCGACGTCACCGGGTTCGGGCAGCGCCCGCGGCGGGTGGTCCGGCCGGACCCGGGGCAGCACCTGCGCGCCCCTGGCCGCCTCCACGGCGATCGCGACCAGCGCCGCCGCCCGGCCGCCGGCCCCGGCGGCCTGCTCGCAGGCCCACAGGACCTGCTCGTCGAACTCGGTGGGCACCGCGTGCAGCATGCGCAGCCGGACGTGGTCGCTCGGCTGCAGCGCGGCCACCGCCTCCTCCGCGCGGTGCGCGTCGGCCCACAACCTGACCGCGTCCTCCGGCCGGCCGAACGCCTTGTGGGTGTGGCCGAGCAGCCGCAGGGCCGCCACCCGGACGGGGGCGACCGAGTCGGCGTACCGGAGGCACCGCTCGCCGTGCGCGACGGCCTGCCCGGCGATCTCGGCCTTGCCGGTGCGGCGGGCGACCGCGTGCAGGAACTCGGCCATCGCCAGGTTCCACTCGGCGGCGTGGCGCTCGTCGGGTTCGGCCGGGACGTGCTCGGCGGCCGGCAGGAGTTCCTCGGCCGCGGCGAGGTCGCCGTGCTTGACCAGCCACCGGATGTGCTGCAGGTGGTGGTCGCCGGTGGCCAGGGCCTCGGGCCCCGGGCTCCGTTCGAGGCGGCGGGCCGCGACCCGGTTCTCCGCGGGCCGCGCGGACTCCCCGGCCGCGCGGTGGAGTTCCGGCACAACCCCGTCGGCGGTGTCGTCGTCCCGCAGCAGCCGCAGGAGCCGGACCCGCGCCTCCAGGAAGAAGAACCGCAGCGCGGGGTCGAGCGGCCCGGCCAGGGCGGGGTCGAGCACGGCGAGGGCTTCCTCGTAGCGGCCGACCACGCGCAGCTCCTCGGAGCGGGTGAGCCGGGCGTGCGGCGAGCGTGTCATGGGGGTTCCACGCCCGGTGGACGGCGCACGCCCGGCACCCGCCGGCCGCCCGGTGGACGGCGTGCGCCCGGCGGAGCGCGCGTCCTGCCGTGCGGCGACGATGCGGAGGTCGTCGGCGACGACGGCGGTGGCCGCCTCGTCCCCCAGCGCCGAGTACAGCCCGTGGGCGCGGCGCAGGTGCCGTTCGGCCGAGGAGAGCCGGCCGCCACGGGCTTCGGCCAGACCCTCCAACCTGGACAGCAGCGCGTCCGCCTCGCCGCGGGGTCGCCCGCCCGCGACCCGGCGGACCGCGGCCAGGTCGTCCTGCACGCGCGAGTGGTCGCCGCGCGTCAGGTCCGTCTCGGCCCGCACCAGCAGCAGCGCCGCGCTGTCGCCGTGCTCGGACAGGTAGGTGTCGCAGTGGGCCAGCGCCCCGGCGCTGTCGCCCAGCGCGCGCAGCCTGGTGACGTGCTCGACGGCGAGCGCGTCGCGCAGCGCCGCCGAGGCGCGGGCCAACCGGACGGCCTCCGGGTACGCGCCGGCCATCCCGGCCGCGTCCCGGCGTTCCGCGGCCGCCCGCGCCCGGGAGATCGCCAGCGCCAGCGGCGAACCCACGACGACCTCGAACTCCTCGGTCCTCACCGGCAGACCTCCTCCTGCGGCGCGGCGGTGGTGGTCGACGGCGGCGCCGACTGCTGCTCCTCCTCCGAGCAGACGGTGAGCAGGACGACCCACCCGCCGGGCCCGCGCAGGGTGCTGCCGAGCCGACCCCCGTACCGGCCGCCGGCCGGGTCGGCGCGGACACCGGTCCAGGCGCCGGTCCGGGGGTCGAACCGGGGGTCGGCCCGGCCGTCGGCGGGGCCGCCGGGGAAGCGGGTGCCGTCGCTGAGGACCCACTCCGGGCGCGGCGGGAGGGACGGTGCCGGGCCGGGTTCGCGGGTCGGGCGCGCGACGACGAACCGCACCCTGGCGTCGGCCGGGATGGGCGCGGGCACCGCGCCCGGCGGTTCGGCGCCCACCACCGACGCCGGGTCCGCCTGGTAGACGGCGGCGCCCACCGGGATCCTGCCGGGGATCTCGGCCGCGGGGGCGACGCCCTCGTCGACCGGTCGGAGCGAGCCGACGTCCTCGCCCGTCAGCCGGCGCGGCAGGACCAGGCTGACCTGCACGACCCCGGCGGGCGTCACCACCTCCCTGGTGGCGAGCACGCGCGACGACGGGTGGCCGGTGTGGACCGCCACCCACGCGTCGCCGATGCGGTAGACGACCTCCCCGTCACCCGCGGTGTAGTGCTGGACGTGCTCGGGGGCGTTGGCGAGGCCGTTCACCGGGTCCTGCCTGACGTACCCGGCGGCCCGCTCCAGCAGGCCGAGCTGGCCGGGGAGCACGGTGATGTCGACCTGGCGGTGCGGCGCGCCGCTGACCGGCACGTCCCGCACCCACGTGGACGCGAACGAGGCGTGCTGGAACTCGGTGTCGAAGACGAGGTTCGGCCCGTCGGCGCGGACCTCGGTGCGGAACTCCCGCTCGCCGCCCGGGGTGTGCAGCGGGGCGTCGGCGAACGGCACCGACTCCCGGGGACCGCCGGTGATCCGCACCGACGTGGCGTCCTGCTCCTGCGCCCGGTCGAAGGTGAACCGCTCGCCGACCCGGCCGTCACCGCCGCGCACCACCCGGTCGAAGTGCTGCGCGCCGGTGGCGGCGTCGACCCGGACGGTGGCCGGGTCGACCGGGTCCGCCCGCCGCGCCCCGGCGGGCAGCGCGGCGGTGCCCGACGGGGTCTCCCCGGCGCGGGCCAGCCCGTCCGCGAGCGACACACCGCCGGAGATCGACAGCAGGTCGCAGTCCGCGGTGGTCTTCGAGGGAACCGCGAGCACCGCCTCGCCCTGCGCCGAGGGCGGTGCCACCAGGGCCAGCGGCGCGCGTTCGCGCAGCTCGGTGTGGCGGGCGTACCAGTCGGCGAAGGACGGGTCGGTCGTGCCCGACGGCGACATCGGCAGCCGGGCGGTGCTCTTGGCGGTGAGCCACTCGAGGGCCCCGCTCCACCTCATCAGCTGTTCGAGGCGGTGGTACTGGGGTTCGTAGTCGGCGACCTCCAGGTAGTGCCGGTCCCAGAACCGCAGCCCGCGCGCGAAGCCGTAGCTCGGCTCCACCTCGGTGCCGTCGGCGCCGTTGGAGCGGGAGAACAGGCGGGTCGCCTGCGCGCCGATGTCGACACCGGTGTCGGAGAAGGCGAACGCGGCGTCGTTCTGGCCGTACCAGAGCCTCCCCCGCTCCTGCCGCGGTCGGCGGGGGCACAGGTCGGGCGGGGTCGGCGCGTCCGGGTCGGGCACGAAGCCGGGCACCTCCGGCGACGGCACCCCGTCGCCGACCCCGGTGACCCACAGCTTCGCGGTCAGGTCGGTGTAGAACAGGGTCATGCCGACTTCCGTGCCGGCCAGGCCGCCGTCGTAGCGGGCCTGGCTGAACAGCGGTCCGCCGGTCAGGGCGCTGCGCAGCGCCCACAGCTGCGTGCGGTCCTGCGGCAGCCCGTCGGCCGGTCCCCCCGGTTGCAGGAGCTGCTGCTCCACGGCACCCGCGAGGTCGTCGGCCGAGGCGTGGCCGGTGCCCGCCCAGTTCCCCGAGCCGATCGCCGCCAGCAGGTCCGGCGCGAGGTCGGGGACGGCGGCGCGGATGTCGTCGACGCCCGCCGGGGGCACGGGGTCCAGGGAGAACCCGGGCAGCGGCCCGGTGGTCCGGTCGTAGCCGCGCTGGAGCACGGCGACGTCGTCGGGGGTGATCCGGGCGGCGGGCGCGTCCTCCCAGCGCCACCCGCCGGCCCATACCTCCCCACCTCTGGTCTCCAGGCGCGCCAGGTGGTCGGTGTCGGCCAGGAAGCCGGCCAGGCCCTCGGGTTGGTCGACCCGGGCCTCCCGCCAGCCGTGGTCCCGGCGCACGTCGGCGGTGGCGGCCGGCGGGTCGGGGCGCAGCTCGACGCGCTGGTGCCCGGTGTCGACCCGGTAGTGGTGCAGGCGGACCCGCGCGGGGTCGGCGCCGGCGTCGGCCCGGTACTGGTCCAGGACCAGGCCGGTGGTCCTGGACTCGTGCGGGTCGCCCTCCTCCACCAGGACGTGCAGGGTCTCGCCGTCGAACAGCCCGCGGCCCGGTCCGACGGGCTGGTCGACGAGGTCGGTGAAGCCCGGGTCCCGCACCGGGGTGGTGTCGTAGAGGGCGTCGACGACCTGGTCGCGGCTCATCCCCAGCGACGCCGCCAGGCCGAGCCTGGCCCAGTCCGCGAGCTGGTCGCCGGCCTCCAGGGGGTCGAGCGCGGCGAGCCGCTGGGCGGCGTCGCGGTAGCCGACCACGAGGTACGACGGGTCACCGCGGCCGGGTGCCGCGTCGGTGCAGCCGGTCACCACCGCCACCAGCGCGACCAGGCACGCGGCGGCCGAGCGCCGTACCCGGGCTGCTGCGCCCATCCGCCTTCCCCCTCGGTGCCGAGACCCGGTGTCCCCCGGATGCCCTCGCATTGACGGACCGTCACCGGACGCTCCGGCGTTCCGGTGACGGGACCGGCCGCGATCACGGGTTGTCGTCTGATCCACCGCGCATGACGGGCTCCCTTCGGGTCGGTCCCGGCAGGGTCCGCGGCGACCGTCGTGGTCGTCGGGGCCGGGCAACCCTGTTGCGGTGCGTCGCGTTCCGGCGGACAACCCGCCCTCGGGGCCACCCGCCGCCACCGGTCGCCGCCTGTCGAGACGCGCCCCGGCACCGCGGTCCGTCAGTGCGGGGTCAACGGCTCGGAGGGAGCGGTTCCCGCATGGTCATGACCACCTGGGACGGTCACCTGCGCATCGACCACCTCGCGGACGCGGGCACGGTGACCCTGACCCTGGTCACCGTCGAACCCGCGACCGAGGTGCGGCTGCGCGCCGGCCTGGTGGCCGGGTTCGTCACGGCCGACCCGCACGGCCCGCCCGCGTCGGTCGCGGCCGCGTTGCAGGACGGCCGGCTGCCGGACGACGTGGTGGCGCTGCTGGGCCCGCGGGTGGCGGCGGCGGTGGCGGAGCTGCTCGCGACGGGCCGTCGGGGGCGGTGGCTCCAGCTCGACCTGGTCGAGGTCGACGACCTCGCCGCGGCCTGGGCGCCGTACCGGGGGGTGGCGCTGGAGAGCGGGCCGCGGGCCACGTCGGGCGCGCTCGGGTCGTGGGCGGGCGAGCTGTGGACGTGCCTGGGCGTCCGGGGGTGGCGCGACCTGCTCCGGTCCCTCGGCGAGCCGGCCCACGCCCTGGGCCCGGTCCGCTCGGACGGCACGCCGCCCACCGGGGTGCCGTCGGGGACCTGGCGGTTGCCCGACGCGCTCGCCGCGGCGGTCGGGGTGGCGCCGGAGGTGGCGTGGGAGCTGCGCCTCGGCGGACCGGGCGGTGCCGTGGTCGAGCTGCTGGCGCGGCCCACCGGGCGACCGGCCGGCGCGGTGCTCCAGGCCGGGGTGGACGACGGGTCGCAGCGCTGGGTGCCGTTCGAGGCGGACGGCGCGGGTGGGCTGCGCGCGCGGCTGACCGGCTTCGACGAGGCGGTGAGCGTGCGCTTCCGCTCCGAGACCAGGAGGACGGCATGAGGCGGGACCCGGACCGCGAGCGGCTCAGGCAGGCGCTGGCGGCGTGCGCCGAGGAGGTGTTCGACGCGCTCGACCCCGACGACCTCGCCGCGCTGGTGGCCGGGGCCGGCTCGCGGCCGGAGCTGCGCGACGAGGTGGTCGAGCGGGCCGAGGCGGTGGTCCGCAGGCTCGCCGGCACCGCCGACGCGGTGGGGCCGCGGGAGTGCCACCTGCTCGTCGCCGCCTGCTTCACCTGGAGCGGCACCAGGGGCGGGGTGGCCAGGAACAGCGGTCACGCGGCGAGGAAGTTCCTGCGCTACCGGCGGTTCGTCGACGTGCCGCTCAACTACCTGGTCCGCACCGACCGGGTCGTGCCCGACGACGAGCGGACCGCCGCGCTGCTGGCGCTGAGCCTGCGGGTGCGCGCCGGCCTGGCCGAGGCGGGCGCGGACCAGGAACCCGAGCTGATCCTCAACATGGTGGTCCCGGCGATCGTGGCCGCGCTGGGCCCGGACCGGCCGGCCGGCCCGGACGCGGGTGCCGCGCTCGTCGGCGCCGCGCTCGACGTGCTCGCCCGCGGCGCCGAGCTGGCGGCCGCCCACCGGGCGACCCGCCGGTCCACCGGCACGGGCCTCCCGGTCGCCGGCAACACCGACTTCCTGGTGCGGATCGCCGCCTACCGGGTCGCCCTGGACGAACGCCGGGGCGCGGCCGTGCCGGCGGACGCGGTCGGGCGGGCGGCGGACGACCTCGTCGCCGTCCTGCGCAGGGCGATGAACCACCCGGCCGGCGGGCCGCACTGGCGCGGTCCCGGCGAACCCGACGTGGCGTCGGCCTTCGGCCACTACGCGGGCCACCTCGGCGAGGCGTGCGGGACCGCCGCCGGGCGCCGGGCGGTCAAGGCGGTGCACTCGGTGCTCAGCCACCGCCTGGGCCTGGGCGACAAGCCCGACCACGTGGTCGTCGAGGACTTCCGCTCCGCTCCCCCGCCGTCGTCGGCGACCGAGACCCGCCCGGACGTGGAGCACCTGGTGGGCTGGCTGATCGCCGCGCTGTTCCGCGGCGCGGGCCCGGACGCCCGCGAACCCCTGCTCCAGTGGCTCGACGGCAAGCAGGTGCCCGACGAGGCGCGGAACCTGGCGCTGCTGGTGCGCCGGCTGCGGGTCGCCACCGCCGTGCTCGACCGGGCACCGGCGTCGCGGCCGCCCCGGCCGGCCGGGGTTCCCGAGAGCCGGTTCCAGGCGCTCACCGCCCGGCTGGCCGCCACCGTCGCCCCCGCCGACGTCACCGACGACGCGCTGGCCGCCGCCCGCCTGGTCACCCTCTCCGCGCTGCCGCCGCTGTGGACGCGCCGCCGCCCCGCCGTGCTGCTGGTGACCTCCCACCTGCGCGTGCTGCTGGGCGGGCACCGCAGCGCGGCCGTGCAGGCGGTGCTGGTGGCCGCCCACGGCGTGCGGGCGCCGGTGCAGTTCGTGCAGAAGGCGTCGGGTCCGCCGGCCGAGCCGTGCTGCCCGGACGCGGCGGGCGGCGGCTGGTCGCCCGGCGGTCGGCCCCGCGAGCCGGTGCACTACCAGGAGGTCTGCCCGCACCGGCCGTGGGGCGAGGTGGGCTGGGTGGAGAACTACCGCACCCTCGGCGCGGCGGCCGGGGCCACGAGCGAGGCGGTCCGCAGGCAGTTGGAGCGCTACCAGGGGGCTTGGCGCGAACTGCTGTGGCCCTGACGGATCAGAATTGCTCTAGTACTAGGATAAGCGGGTGCCCCCGGAACTGACCCCCGCCGAACTGACCCTGCTGGGTCTGCTGGTGGAACGACCGCGGCACGGCTACGAGCTGGACGAGGTGATCACCGCCCGGGGCATGCGGGAGTGGACCGAGATCGGGTTCAGCTCCATCTACTACCTGCTGGCCAAGCTGCGCGACCGCGGCCTGGTGGCCGAGGTCGACGCGCCCGGGTCGGGCCGGGGCAGGGCGCGCAAGGTGTTCGGCCCGACGCCGGAGGGGCGCCGGGCGTGCGCGGAGGCGGCCGAGGCGGCGGTGGCGCGGCTGCGGCCGGTGTTCCCGCCCGTCCTGGTCGGACTGGCGAACCAGCCCGTCATCCCGCCGGAACGGCTGCGCGCCGCGCTCGCCCGGCGCGCCGCCGCGGTGGCCGCGAAGATCGCGGAGCTGCGCGCGGCCGTCGCCGCCCAACCGCACGCGCCCCGCTTCGCCCGCGCGGTCTTCGACTACTCGCTGGCCCAGTTGGAGGCCGAGCAGCGCTGGCTGGCCGCGTACCAGGAGGACATCGGATGAGCCCGGACCGCTACGACGTCAAGCGGGAGCTCAAGCGGCTCTACGCGCCCAGGAACACCGACTGGGCGCTGGTCGACGTGCCCGAGCAGCGGTTCATCGCCGTCGACGGGCACGGCAACCCCAACACCAGCCCCGACTACGCCCGCGCCGTCGAAGCGCTCTACTCCGTCGCCTACACGGTCAAGTTCGCGAGCAAGCGGGAGGGCCGCGACTTCGTCGTCGGGCCGCTGGAGGGGCTGTGGTGGGCCGACGACCCGGAGGTCTTCATCACCCGGGACAAGGACCGCTGGCACTGGCGGATGCTGATCAGCCAACCCGACTGGGTCACCGACGAGCGGATCGACGAGGCCAAGCGGATCGCCTCGGCCAAGAAGGGCCTGCCCGCCATCGAGGCCGTGCGCCCCGAGGTCCTGCACGAGGGCACCAGCGCCCAGGTGCTGCACATCGGGCCCTACGACGACGAGGGGCCGGTGCTGGCCAGGCTCCACCACGAGTGGCTGGCGGCCAACGGCCTGCGGTTGACCGGCCTGCACCACGAGGTCTACGTGGGCGATCCCCGCCGGACCGACCCGGCGAAGCTCAGGACGGTCCTGCGCCACCCCGTCCGCACCCGGTAGCCGCCACCCGGTGGTTCAGCCCAGCGACGCGATCCGGCGCCGCAGCTCGACCAGCCGGTCGTGGTGGCTGTAGCTGGTCTCGTCGCCGCCGGTGACCCGCCGCGCCCACCCCTCGGCCACGGCCAGCAGCCGCCCGGCCAGGGCCACGTCGCCGGGCCCGGTGCCCGGCACGCCGTGCTCGACCGCGGTGAGCAGGGCGGGCGCGGCGAGCAGGCAGAAGTGGGCGGCGGGCTCGCTGGACCCGGCCAGCAGCTCGGTGGTCTCCCGGTCGTCGAGCGCGCGCGAGATCCACGCGTGCCCCTTGGCCGCCCAGCGGCGGGCCTCCTCGGGGTGCGCGGCGCGCTTGGTCAGCACGGCCGCGGCGCGCGAGGCGATCTGCAGCGACTGCCGCAGCGGCAGGAAGCTGTGCGTGCGCTTCCAGTACAGCTCGCGGGCCGGGATGACGACGGTCTCGAACAGCTCGACGGCGGCGAGCAGGTCGGCCTCGTCGTCGGGGTGCGTGGTCAGGTAGGAGGCGTAGTTGTGCAGGTGGTGCCCGACGGCCAGCCGTGAGGCGCGGTCGCCCTCGCCGGGCCAGTCCGGGGCGAGTTCGAGGATGCGCAGGTAGGCGTCCCAGCTGCGGCGCAGCCAGGCGTCCAGGTGCTCGGGCGGCGGCAGCTTCGCGCCGGGATCGGTGGCGTTGGTCCGCCGCACGATGTTGATCTCGACGTTGGCCGACGAGATCGCCTCGGCGGCGGCGCCGCGGTCCACCACCCCGGCCTCGGCCAGCTCCACGCACCGCTCGGCCTGGGCCATCAGCTCGGCGACCGGTTCGGCCAGGTCGTGGCGGCGGTCGTGGCGCAGGGTGTGCACCAGCATGTCGGCGGCCCGGCACCGGCCGAGCGCGGTCAGCGGGTCGTCGGGGCCCAGGACCTCGGTGGCCAGCAGCGCCACCTCGGCCAGCAGCGGCACGATCGCCTCCCGGGTCCGCTCGCGCAGCTCCGCGTCGAACCGCACCTGCCGCAGCACGGTGAGCAGGGCGATCAGCACGGCCCGGCGCGCGGGCAGCGGCAGCCCGCCCACCTCGGCGGCGGACGGCACGCGCGGCAGCGCCCGGCGGTCGGCGGGCTCGGCGTCGAGCAGGTGGTCCAGCTCGGCGATGTAGCGGCCGACCAGCTCGGTGGGCGGCACCAGCGCCTCCACGGCGAGCCTGCCGGGCACCCGCTCGCTGAGCCACAGGTGGCTGGAGCTCTGCTGGGTGCCCACGGCCATCAGCCGGCGCAGCAGCCGGTCGACCACCTCGTCGGGCGCGGTGACCTCCAGGCAGCGGACCGTGCGGTCGGCGACGTCGAGGTCGCGGGGCCGCGACGAGGTGCCGCCGCCCGCGTCGGCGTGCGGCGCGCCCACCTCGCAGCGGGCCAGCGGCAGGTCGGCGATGGGCGCGGCCAGCGGCAGGTACCACTCCACCAGCAGCTCGCGCTGGATGGTCCGGGCGTGGATCGCGGCCGCGAGCAGCGCGGGCTGCGTCCGGAACACCTCCAGCACCAGGGCGGCCCAGGCGGCCAGGCGCAGCCGGAGCGGCAGCGCCGACCCGTCGGCCGCGACCAGCAGCCCCAGGGCCGACTCGACGGCGGCGGTGACCGGGGCGAGCAGCCGGTTGGCGGCGGTGAGCACGACCGCGGCCTTGGTGTCGGGGCCGAAGCGGTTGAGCGTGGCGTTGGGGATCTCGTTGGGCAGCGAGCCGCCCGCGCCGGTCACCGCGACCCGGTCGACCACGGCCCACCCGCCCGGCTCGACCGGCCGGGCCTGGCCCCGCCCCGGCTGCGGCGCGCCGCGGGCGATCTCGGACAGGGTGATCTTGTTGTAGTCGCAGATCCAGGTGCGGGTCCCGAACGGCCCGCGCTCCCAGGGGATGCCGAACAGCGGGGCGACCTTGCGGGCCAGCCGGGCCGGGACGATCTCGGACCTGATCTCCGGGATGTCCGGTATCTCGGCGGGAAGCAGGCCCATGTTCGCTCCTTGGCTGGTACGGCGGAAGTGGATCTTACTCCACCATTTTTTCGCAACCCTGCGCTCTCACAGCCTTACGTTCTCGTAAGATTACGAGTCATGCGAACCGCTACCCGCAGTGAAAATATGACTACTCTTCACCTCACTGACGGACGGGCGCGCGAGCTGCCCGACGTCCCGGAGGTGGTGGCCGCCATCTGGCACGAGTCGCACAGCTACCGCAGGGCCATCCACCGGTCCCTGTTCACCGACCGCTGCGACCTGCGCGTCAGCACGTCCCCGCGGGCCCCGGGCGGCCCGCACGCGATCCGGCTCGACGGCGAGTGCGCGTGCCGGGACTTCCTGGTCGACATGATCGTCGAGTGCCACCGCCTCTTAGCCGCCCACCCGGGCGAGCTGCGCAACCCGGCGGGCGCCGCCCGCATCCACGTCCGCATGCGCGCCGCGCCCGACTGGAACCGGGCCCGGCGGGCCGCCATGGGCGCGCAGGCCCGCGCCGACCGCGTCCGCGCCTGCTCCCGCGCCAGGGGCCTGCCGGACGACTTCCACCGCGCGCTGCTGGAGTACCTGGTGGACGAGGCGGGCTCGATGGCACCGCTGGAGGACGAGCACGACCTCCTGCACCGGCTCGCCGCCCGGTGCGCGCGCGAGTTCGAGGGCACCCCGGAGCACTACCTGGACCGGGTCGCCGACGGCGTGGCCGTGGTCGAGCGGCAGTGCCGGTCCGGGCCCAGGGTCAACGCGGGCACCAAGGAGCACCCCGAGTACGTCACCTGGTGGGAGCGCTACGTCGAGCGCCCGCTGGGCCGCCGGCCGCGCCGCACCACCCGGCCGATCTCCACGCTGCCGGGCGCCGACGCGGAGCTGCCGCCCGGCGTCGACGGCGCCGCCGCCGAGGCCGACGCGCAGGCGGTGGCCATCCTGGTCGAGGCCCTGCGCGGCCACCCGGCGGCACCCGCGGAGGCGCTGCGCACCGGCATCGCCCACCTGGTCGAGCACGGCCTGCTCACCGAGCGCTCGGCCGCCGTGCTGCTCGCCGACCGCTCCCGCCTGGACTCCGCGACCCGCGAACTGTCCGCCATGGCCTGACGGTTCCCCCTCCCGGTGGAGGCAACCGCACAGCGCCGTCGCGGCGCGGAGACGAGGACACCATGCACCGTCGTCCACCACCCGACCACCGGACCACCGGGTGCCACTGCCCGCCGGACACCGGCCCGCCCGGCCGCCCCGGCCTGAGCGTGGTCGTCGGCCTGGCGCTCGCCGGGCACACCGCCACGGCCCTCGCCGCCGGCGCCGCCGTGGCCGCCCTGCTCTCGCTCGCCCTCCCCCTCACCGCACCGCCCGACCTGCCGGGCGACCTCGCCACCGACGACGTCTCGGCCGCCCTCGCCACCGGCGCGGCACTGGTCACCCTGCTCGTCACCACCTGCCTGCGCGCCCGGTGCCGCCCCGCGGGCGGCCGCCACCGCACCCGCGCCGGCCGCGTGCCCGCCGTCCACCTGGAGGGCAGGTTCCACCTGCGCGCCGGCGACCGGCTCGACGAGGACGAGCGGCGCTGAACGCGGGCCGGCGCGGACGTCCCCCTCCTGCCGGGACGTCCGCGCCGGCCGCGGTCACGCCTGCCGGGGCCACCCCGGGTCGACGCCGAGGAAGGCCGCCAGCTGCTCGACCACGAACGCGTGGTCCTCCTCCTCGCGCAGGCCGGACACGGTCACGCTGCCGACCGGGCCGACGTCGCGCACGACGACCGGGAACGAACCGCCGCTGGCCGCGTACCGCGCGGGGTCCAGCCGCGAGCGCGCGTCGAACGTCGAGCCGCGGACCCGGAACCGCGTGCCCACCAGGTACGAGCTGTGGCCGTAGCGGTCCACCACCCGGCTCTTGCGCTCCGCCCACTCCTCGTTGTCCAACGACGTCCCGGGCAGCGCGGCGTGGAACAGCAGTTGGCCGCCGCGGCGCACCGAGACCGTGATCGCCAGGCCGCGGCGGCGGGCCTCGCACACCATCCGGTCGCCGAGCGCGTAGGCGGTGTCGTTGTCGAAGCGGCCGAACACCAGCCGCTCCTCCTGCTCGGCCAGCCGGGCGAGCAGCAGCTCCTCGGCGGTGGTGTCCTCCGGGGCCGTCTCCCTCGGGGTCATCGCGGCCCCCTCAGTACGTCGGCAGGTCGGGGTCGACCTGCTGCGCCCACGCCAGGATGCCGCCGCCCAGGTGCACCGCGTCGGGGTGGCCCTGCGCGCGCACCACGGCCAGCGCCTCGGCGGAGCGGATGCCCATCCGGCAGAACAGCACCACCTTGCGGTCCCGGGGCAGGCGCGCCGCCGCGTCGCCCTCCAGGAACTCCGCCTTGGGCACCAGGACCGAGCCGGGCAGGTCCACGAAGGCGTGCTCGTCGGCCTCCCGCACGTCCACCACGTGCAGCGGCACGCCGCCGTCCATCAGCTCCTTCAGCTCGACCGCGGAGATGGTGGCCTCCCGGGCCGCCTCGGCCGCCTGCGGGGAGAGCAGGCCGAAGAACGGCTCGTGCGCGGTCAGCTCGGCCGGCCGCGCGGTCGACGCGCCGCGCACCAGCGACCGGGTCCCGCAGTCGCCGCGCATCGCGTCGTACTCCAGCACGCGCCCCAGCAGGGGCTCCCCCGAACCGGCGAGCAGCTTCACCGCCTCGGCCGCCATGACGGCGGCGATCCACGGGCCCAGCGCGGTCAGCGTGCCCGCCATGCCGCGGAAGTACGGCGCGGGCGGGGTGGGGAACAGGTCGCGGTAGGTCGGGCCGTGCGCGTCCCAGAACACGCTCACCCGGCCCTCGGCGCGGTCCATGCCGCCCCACACCCACGGCTTGCCCTCCCGCGCGCAGGCGTCGTCGACCAGGTAGCACAGCGCGGGGTCCTCGACCGCGCAGAGCACCAGGTCGTAGTCCGCGACCCGGGCGGCGAGCGCCGGGTCGAAGCGGCTCTCCCAGGCGTGCACGGTCAGCCAGGGGTGGGTCGGGATCAGCGACTTCGCCCACGAGGCGGCCCGGGTGCCGTGGTCCGCGGGCAGGCCGGCGTGCCGGTCCCACGGGTGCAGCCGGGCGCCGTCCACGACGCCGAGCGTGCCGACACCGGCGTCGGCGAGCTGGACGAGGGCGGCGGCACCGACCTCGTCGGCGCCGATCACCAGCACGCGCGCGCCCCGCAACCGGCGCTGGCCGATCGCGCCGACGTCGGCCAGGATCAGCTGGTGGGCCGTGCGGCGGACGTACTCGTCGTCGAGGTCGTCCACCTGCGCGGCCAGGGCTGGGTACGGCATGGCACTCCTGTTCTTCGTCAGCGGGCGGCGGCGGGTGCGTCGACCTTCGCGGCGTGGAGCCACGACACCGCCTCGTACAGGTCCTCCGCGGACAGCCCGGCGAGCAGGGCGTCCCGCGACCGCGCCCGGTCGCCCGCCGCGTGGTAGACCGCCTCGCCGAGCCAGCGGGCGACCTCCTGGGCGCGTGCGGTGCGGTCCCGCCGCAGCGCGGTGAAGCGGCCGAAGCGGTCGGGCACCGCGTCGGGGCCGCAGCGCACCAGCGCGCCGAGCACCACCGCGTCCTCCAGCGCCATGCAGGCGCCCTGGGCGGCGTACTGGAGCATCGGGTGGGCGGCGTCGCCGATCAGCACCACGCGGCCCTCGTGCCAGCGCGGCACCGGGTCGCGGTCGCACAGCACCCACCGGTGCCAGTCGCGGCCCAGCTCCAGCAGCTCCCGCGCGGTGGCGGGCAGGTCGGTGAACGCCGCGAGCACGTCCGCGCGGTCCGCGGGCAGGCCGGACACGGCCGTGCGCGCGCCGTCGTCGCGGGTGATCGCGAGGTTGAGCTTCCGGCCGCCCGCGATCGGGTAGTGCACCAGGTGCGCGCCCGGCAAGGCCCACAGGCACACCGCGTTCCACCGCAGGCCGGGCGGCACGGAGTCCATCGGCACGACGCTGCGGAAGATGGTGTGGCCGGTCACCCGCGGCTCGCCGTCGCCGAGCAGCTGCCCGCGGACGGTGGAGCGGATGCCGTCGGCACCGACCAGCGCGTCGCCCGTCACCCGCTCGCCGGAGGCCAGCTCGCAGGTCACCCCCCGGCCGGAGTCCTCGTACCGCACCACCGCGCAGCCGGCGCGGAGCCGGATCGCGGGCTCGGACCGGCAGGCGCGCAGCAGCGGGGTGTGCAGGTCCGGCCGGTGGACGACGGCGTAGGGGTTGCCGAACCGCCCGCGGTACCCCTCGCCCACCGGCATCCGGGCCAGCACGCCACCGGAGCGCCCGTCCACCAGCCGCAGTTCCTCGACGTGCACGGCGGCGGCCCGGACCTCCGCGCCGACCCCGAGCACGTCCAGCGCGTGGAAGGCGTTGGGCGCCAGCTGGATGCCCGCGCCCAGCTCCGCGAACTCACGAGCGCGTTCGAGGACCTCCACCTCGTGGCCCGCCCGCGCGACGCTCAACGCCGCGGCGAGACCGCCGATGCCGCCACCGACGACGACGAACCTGGCCACCGCCGCCTCACCGGTCCCGGTGGGCCGAGGCCACGGGCGCCGGCAGCAACGAGGTCACCGCGTCGCGCAGCACGGCCAGCCCGTCCGCGCTCAGCACGGACTCCGCGTGGAACTGGAACGAGCGGAAGTGCGGTCCGCGCAGGCCGTGCACCTGCCCGTCGACGGGGTCGCGGCACACCTCCACGCCGTCGACCTCGTCGCGGTCGCAGCGCAGCGCGAAGGTGTTGTAGAAGCCCACGCGCACGCGCCGCCCGAAGAAGTCGACCTCCCGCTGCACGCCCTGGTCCGGCCGCTCCCGGCGGACGACCCCGAGGCCCAGCAGGGTGCCGAGCACCTGGTGGCTCAGGCAGACGGCCAGGAACGGCCGCCGCGCCCGCAGCAGCTCCGCCAGGGACTCGCGCACCCGGGCGATCCGGGGGTGGGCGCGGTCGCGCGGGTCACCCGGGCCGGGTCCCATGACGACCAGGTCGTGCTCCCCCACCGGGTGCGGCTCGTCGAACCGGCGCACCTCCGCGTCCAGGCCGAGCGCGCACAGCTGGTGCCGCAGCATCGCGGTGAACGTGTCCTCCGCGTCGACCACGAGCACCCGGCGGCCGACCAGGTGCGGCACGACGTGGACCCGCCGCCCCGACCGGTCCAGCCAGAACGGCGCGAGCCGCGAGTTGCGGTCCGCCAGGGCGGCCTGGACCTCGGGGTGGGCGGCCAGGTCGATCGGGGTGGACGCGGCGACCGGGGTGAGGGCGGTGGTCGAGACGGGAGCGGCGGCCGAGACGGGAGCGGCGGCCGGAGCGGGCGCGGGAGCGGCGGCAGGGGCGGCAGGGTCGGGCGCGCCGGCCGGGTGCGCCGGGGACCCGGCCCGGACGCCGAGCGCCCGCAGCATCGTCCCGACCTTGCCGTGCGTCTCGGCCACCTCCGACCGGGCGTCGGAGTCGCGCACCAGGGTCGCCCCGACCGCGATGGCCAGCCGCCCGTCGACGACCTCCGCCGTGCGCAGCAGGATCGCCGAGTCCAGCGACCGGCCGCCGTTCACGTCGCGGCTGACCAGGGCCGCCACCCCGCTGTAGTAGCCGCGGCCGCGGGGCTCGTGCTGCCGGATGACGCGGCAGGCGCTCTCCACCGGGCTGCCGGTGACCGTCGGCGCGAACAGCGTCTCCCTGAGCACGTCCCGCGGGTCGCCGGGCACGTGCCCCTCGATCAGGTACTCGGTGTGGCTCAGGGTCGCCATCTCCTTGAGGAACGGCCCCACCGCGCGGCCGCCGCCCTCGGCGACGCGCCCCATCATCTTCAGCTCCTCGTCGAGGACCATGTACAGCTCGGCGGTCTCCTTCGGGTCGGCGAGGAAGTCCAGCAGCCCGGCCAACGACGGGCCGCCCGGCGGGTGCCGGTGGGTGCCGCTGATCGGGTTCATCACCGCGGTGCCGTCGAACAGGCTGAGGTGCCGCTCCGGCGTCGCGCCGACGAACGTCCGCCCGGCCAGGTGCGCGGCGAACGTCCAGTACGCGCCGCGCTCGCCGCTGAGCAGCCTGCGGAACAGCGACAGCGCCTTGCGCCGGGAGAAGTCGGGCACCTCGGCGGTGAACGAGCGCTTGATGACGAAGTTGGCGCCCACGCCCCGGCCGATCTCCTCGGTCAGCACCGACCGCACGATCGAGGCGTACTCGTCGTCGTCGACGTCGAAGTGCGGGTCGCGCAGGGTGATCGGCTCGTCGGGCAGCAGCCCCAGGGCGGTCGACAGGGTGGTCGACACCTGCTCGCGCACCGACATCGCCAGCAGCGGCGCGCCGTCGTCGTGGCACTCGAAGCCCCGCTCCACCACCTGCCGGTAGGGCACGAGCGCGAACAGGTCGTGGCGCGGGGAACCGGCCGGGCCCGGCTCGGGCAGCGGCAGGTCGGCCAGCAGCGGCACGCTCGCCACATCGCCGAGCAGCAGCTCGACGCGGTCGCCCACCGCCTCCGGGCGGTGCACCAGCGCGAAGTCGGGCGCCGCCGGGCCGAGCACCCGGGCCAGCAGGTCGGCGAAGCCGGGTTCGGCGCGGGTCACGACTCGCCCGCCGCGCGCGCGACCAGGCCGGTGCGGTCGAGGTGGGCCAGCACGGCGTGCGTGGTGAGCACGACCGAGCAGCGGCTCGCCGCGTACTCCAGCGCCATCCGGTGGTGCTCGGCGGAGAAGTCCGCCACCGCGTCGGCGACCAGGAAGGTCTCGATGTCGTGGGTGAACGCCTCCACGGCGGTCATCAGGCAGCCCACGTGCGCGTAGACACCGCAGACGACGAGCTGGTCGCGGCCGGTCGCGCGCAGGTGCTCCAGCAGGCCGTTGCCGTGGAAGGCGCTGTAGCGCCACTTGGTGAACAGCGCGCTGTCCCCGTCCGGGGCCAGCTCGTCGATCACCTCGCGGTCGTCGGCCGTCGTGGTCATGCCCGGACCCCAGAAGTCCTTGAGCAGCCCGCGCTGCTCCGGCGTCATCCGGCCGGGCTGGGCCGTGTAGAGCACCGGGACGCCGCACGCCCGGGCCCGCCGCACCAGCGCCCGGGTGTTGTCGACGAGCGCGCCCCCCGGTTCGAGGTGCCGGGGGAAGGGGCGGACGAAGTACTTCTGCATGTCGTGCACCAGCAGCGCCGCCCGGCCGCCGTCCGGGGTCCAGTCGGCGGTGTTGCGCGGCAGGTCGCCCGCACCCGGCATCGGGTACGGCTGGATGGTGGGGATCCCCAAGGCGAGCGCCCTTTCCCTCGTGTGCGGGCCTAGCGACCGAGCGCGGCGCCGCCGTCGACGTACAGGTCCTGCAAGGTGATGTGGGCGGCGCGGTCGGACAGCAGGAACACGACCGCGTCCGCGATGTCCTCGGGCGTGGCGAACTTGCGCAGCGGGATGCCGACCCGGTACTCGGGCAGCGACCCCGCGAGCGAGTTGGCCGGGCCGCTGTCGTCGGTCCACAGCGAGCGCAGCATCGCGGTGTCGGTGGAGCCGGGCGCCACGACGTTGCACCGGATGCCGTGCACCGCCAGTTCCAGCCCCAGGGCCTTGGTGAACGCCGTCGCCGCGGCCTTCGACGCGCAGTAGGCGGACATCCGGGTGCGCGGCACGCCCGCCGCGTTCGAGGAGACCGTCACGACGGCACCCCGACCGCGCTCGACCATCCGGCGGGCCGCGGCGGTGGAGAAGTGGAACACCCCGCCCGCGTTCACCGACAGCACGGCGTCCCAGTCGTCGGGGCCCATCTCCAGCGCCGGGCCGGGGCGCAGCACGCCCGCGCCGTTGACCAGGAAGTCGACCGGGCCCAGTCGCCGCTCGACCTCGGCCACGACGGCGTCGGCGGGCTCGCGCACGTCGGCGGTGAAGCCGCGCACGGCCTGCCGCCCCACGTTCGCCTTGCGCTCCAGGGCTCGTAGCGCCTCGCCGTCCAGGTCGACGGCGGCCACCGCAGCGCCCAGGTCGACCAGGGCCAGCACCACCGCCTGCCCGATCCCGCCCGCCGCTCCGGTGACGATCGCGACCCTGCCCGCGAACTCCTCGGTCCTCATGCCTCCTCCTTCAGGCTCGCCACGCCGACAGCACCGCCACGGCCTGCCGGCGCGACAGCCGCGGGTCGCACAGGGTGGTGCGGGGTCCGGTCGGCCGCTCGTCGGCCGTCCACGCGCACTCCGCCACCTCTTCCGGTGTCGCCTCCAGGTGCACGCCGCCGTCGACGCCGCCTTGGGCGCGCACCGCGTCCTGGAAGCCCTCCAGCTCACGCACCAGCGTGGTGACCACGCGCACCTTGAGCCCGTCCGGGCCGGTCACCGTGTTGCCGTGCATGGGATCGCACAGCCACACCACCGGGTGACCCGCTTCGCGCACAGCCCGCACCAGGCCCGGCAGCACGTCGCGCACCCGGTCGGCGCCCATGCGCGCGATGAGCGTCAGGCGGCCCGGTTCCCGGTGCGGGTCGAGCACCGCGCACAGGCGCCGCAGCTCGTCCGCGGTCGTGGTCGGCCCCACCTTGCAGGCGACCGGGTTGACCACCGAGGCCAGCAGCCGCACGTGGGCGCCGTCGACCTGCCGGGTGCGCTCCCCGATCCACGGCAGGTGCGCGGACGCCAGCAGCAGCCCGCCGTCGGTGGGGCGCAACAACGGCACCTCGTAGTCCAGCACCAGCGCCTCGTGGCTGGTCCACACCTCGGCGCCGGGGTCGCGGCGCTCGGCCGCCAACGCCTCGACGACCGATGTGGACAGTTCGTGGCAGTCCAGCATCCGCAGCGGGTCGGGCACCCGGGCGGCCGGGTCCGGCCGGGGGTCGTTGACCATCGCGCCGCGGTACACCGGCAGCTCCACGCCGGCCACCCGCTCGGTGGGCCGCGAACGGGGCTTGGCGAACTGCCCGGCCAGCCGGCCGACGCGCACCACCGGCAAGCCCGACCGGGCCGTGACCACCTCGGCCAGCGCGTCGAGCAGCGCGACCTTGGCGCGCACGTGCACCGGTTCGCACCGGTCGGGGTCCTCCGCGCAGTCGCCGGCCTGCACGACCAGCGCCCCGCCCGACGCCACCAGCGCCAGCCGCGCCCGCAGGGCGGCCACGTCCTCGGCGGAGACCAGGCCCGGTAGGCGGGACAGGTCCTCGCGGACCTGCCCGGCGAGCCACGGGCTGCTCCACTCCGGCTGGTGCGCGGCGGTAGTCGCCGCGGCGGTGAGCAGGCCCACCGGGTCCGGCACGGGCCCGGACCGGTGGGCGTCCGCCGTGCCCGCGATGCGGTCCGACACCATCTCGCCCTCCCCCGGTCCTCGGCAACCCGGGACGACACTGGCAGGGATCGGGAGCGGCGTGTAGACGCGGCGGTGGCCCGTGGCGGACGTGGCCAGGGGCGGACAGCGCGGGCACCCGGGCGGGTCGCGGAAGTCCCTATGGTGGTGGAGAAGGCGTGGACGAGGAGGACCCATCAGCATGCCCGCACCCGACAACCACGTTGACGTCCTGGTCGCCGGTGCCGGGTCGGTCGGCCTGTTCACCACGCTGTTCCTGGCCCGTCGGGGGGTCCGGGTGCTGGCGGTGGACCGCAACCCCGCCCCGCCGGTGCACCCGAGGGCGATGGGCATCGGACCGCGCACGGTGGAGCTGCTGCGGGAGGCCGGCCTGGCCGACGAGGTCGACGCGGCGTGCGTGGACATGTCCGGCAGCAACCTCCAGATGTTCTCCGCGCGCACGCTGGCCGACGCCGACCTGCCCGCCCTGGCCGCGGCCGCGCCACCCCGCACCGCCGACTTCGACGAGGTCACCCCGCGGGTGCTGCGCGGCACCTGCCCGCAGAGCAGGCTGGACGGCGTCCTGGTCGACGCGGCCCGCCGGCACGGCGCGACCGTCCTGTTCGGATTCGAGCTGGTGTCGTTCGTGCGGACCACCGGCGGCGTGGCGGCGGTGGTCCGCGACGCGGACGGCGAACGGGTCGTGCGCGCGGACTACCTCGTCGGCGCGGACGGCGTGCGCAGCGGGGTCCGCACGAGGCTGGGCATCCCCACCTCCGGCCCCGGCGCCCTGGGCCTGCCCCTGGTGAGCGTGCTGTTCCGCGCCGACCTCGACGACCTGACCCGGGGGCACACCTTCGTCGTCTGCGACGTCACCACACCGGAGGCACCCGGCGGGCTGCTGCCGGTCGACGGCGCGCACGAGTGGATCTACCACACGCGGTACGACCCCGCGCGGGGCCGCTCGTTCGAGGACTTCACCCCCGACCGCTGCCGGGAGCTGGTGCGCGCCGCGGTCGGCCGGGACGTGGCCGTCGAGGTGGTGAGCGTGCTGCCGTGGCAGGCGCGCGGCCAGGTCGCCGACCGGTTCCGGTCCGGGCGGGTGTTCCTGGTCGGCGACGCCGCGCACGCCATCCCGCCCGTGGGCGCGTTCGGCCTGAACACCGGGGCCGCCGACGCGCACAACCTGGCCTGGAAGCTGGCGCTGGTCCTGCGCGGTACCGCCGACCCCGCGCTGCTGGACACCTACGAGGCCGAGCGCCTGCCGGTCGCGCGGACGGCGTTGGAGCAGTCGGTGCTGCGCCTGGGCGACCCGTCGCTGCACTGGGCGCGGGGACCGGAGGGAGCCGCGAAGCGGGCGGCGGCCGGGGCGCTCAACGCGCCGGTCGTGCACCTGGGCTACCGCTACTCCTCCGCGGCGGTGGTGGACCCGCCGGCCGCGCTGCCCTCCACCGAGGACGTCGCACTGGACCTCGACGGCGCCCCCGGGTCACGGGTGCCGCACGTGTGGCTGAAGTCCGACACCGGACAGGTGTCCACCCTGGACCTGCTCGGGCCGGGTTTCACGCTGCTCGCCGGCGCGGACGGCGCGCCCTGGGCCACCGCCGCCGCGGAGGTGTCCGCCGAACTGGGCGTGCCGGTCGACGCGCCGGGCATCGGCACCGACCTGGTGGACCTGGACGCGCGGTGGGAGCGGACCGCGGGCATCACGGCCTCCGGGGCCGTGCTCGTCCGGCCCGACGGCTTCGTGGGCTGGCGCGCGGCGTCCCTGCCGGAGGACCCCCGCACCGCGCTGCGCCGGGCCCTCGGCGCGATCCTGGGCCGTCCCTGACGCGGTACCGCGGTCAGAACGTGGCGATCGGGTTGACCGGGCTGCCGGACGTGCCGGCGAAGCGGACCGGCGCGACCGCGAGCTGGAAGTCCCACTGACCGAGCTCGGCGGCCGTCGCCGCGCACGCCTCCAGGTCGCAGTTGTCGAGCAGCCACAGCCCCATCGCGACCAGGCCCACGGCGTGCACCGGCATCAGCACGCCGTCGTACCCCGACGGCAGGACGTCCTGCGGGCTGTCGGCGCCGATCAGCGCGACCCCCCGCTCGTGCAGCCACGGCAGGCACGACGCGTGCCAGCCGGCCTGCGCGGCACCGCCGGCCGCGCCGGACTCGTGCCGGACGCGACCGCGGCCGGTCCGCAGGAGCACCGCGTCACCGGGCCGCACCCGCACGCCCTGGCGGCGCTCGGCCTCCTCCAGGTCCTCGGGGTGCACGCCCTCCCCCGGTTCCAGCCACGGCACGCCGCGGACCCGCGCGACGTCCAGCAGGACGCCACGCGTGACGATCCCGTTCGCCGCCGCCGTGACGGCCGCCCACGCCGACCCCGTCCCGGCGTCGACCAGCGAGTGCGGCCGCCCGTTGTACATCGCGCCGTCCCAGAAGAGGTGGCACGGCGAGTCGAGGTGGGTGACGGTGTTGCCGTGGAAGGTGAAGCCGAGCCGCTCGATCGAGAAGCCCCACCGCCGGTCGTCGCGGAACCCGGGCAGCGGCATGTCCTCGGCACCCGGCATGTCGGCGGCGCACGGGCACGTCGTCGTCGCCCGCTCCGCCTCGTCCGGCACGGCGACCTCCCACGCGCACGACACGCTCCTGCCGTGGCGCACGGCCCGCGCCGCCGCCAGCCGGACGTCGTCGGTGACGTGGTTCAGGGTGCCCAGCTCGTCGTCGTCGCCCCAGCGGCCCCAGTTCGACAGCGTGCCGAAGTACCCGAGCACGTCGTCCCGCGTGGGCGTCGGTCGCGCTGCCGTCATCCCGCCATGCTACCGAGCCGGTCGACTACTCCAGCAGCGTCAGGATCGCGCCCGCGAGGGTGGCCGCGGCCGACAGCGCCGCCGCGTTCACCGTGACCTTCTTCCGCGCTGCCGCGTCGCCCAGGAACACGCCGCCAGCGAGGACGAGCGCACCGGCGAACACCGCGAACGTCCGTCGTGTGCCGCCTCGGAGCAGGTACCCCATGCCGTACCCGAACCCGAAGTCCGCGATGAGGTTGAACACCACCTGTCCGGGCTCGGACTTCACCTGGAGCGTGAAGACGACGAGCAGCACCGCATAGCCGATCGACAGCAGCACGGCGGTGCGCCGACGAGAGAGATCCACCACGTGCGACACCCGCTTCCCTCGACCCTGTCCAATCGGAGGACGCGCGGTGCCCGCTGATACACCAAGGGTCAGTGATCGTCGAACGCGGGCATCGCCGCGCCGCCGGGATTCCAGGTGGCCAGGAACGGCACCTGGCGCGAGATGTCCATCATCTCCAGGCGCACCCCCAGGCTCTCCACCCGGTGGTAGCTGTACCGGCGGCCGAACGGGCACCCGGAGAAGTCCACCGGGTAGCCCTCGGCCGCCAGGCGCCCGGCGCTGTCGTCGACCGACTTCGTCCAGAAGCCGATGTGGTCGCAGCGCGCGCCCAGCGTGGAGTCCCAGGGGCTGCCCGCCGGTCCCTCGATCAGCTCGAAGTACGGCGGGCCGGTCCGCGAGAACGCCATGCGGTAGGCCCACTCGCCCACCTGGTCGTCCTTCACCCCGCCCCACTCGACGCCGACCGCGCGGGTCAGGTCGGCCATGGCGCGCTCGACGTCCGGCACGACGAAGCAGATGTGGTAGAAGGAGGTCATACCATCTTCTCCAGTACGCTCAGGACCTCGACCGGGGACGGCATCGCGGCGATCTCCCCGGCCAGGTCGGCGGCCCGCTCCCGGTAGCGGGGTTCGGTGAGCAGCGCCTCGCACCCGGCCAGGATGGCCTCCCGGGTGTCCTCGCCCGGCAGCAGCACCCGCGCCGCGCCGTAGTCCGCGAGCCGCCGGGAGGGTCCGACGAGCTTGGGCATGTTGGGGATCAGCAGCTGCGGCACGGCGAACGCCATGCCGGTCAGCGCGGTGCCGCCGCCCGCGTGGTGGACCATCAGGTCGCAGCTGCGCGCCACCACGTCCATCGGCAGCCACCCGGCGGGCACGCCGAGGGTGGCGGTCAGCTCGTCCGCGACCCGGTCCGGCGCCGCGACGACCACCTCCGCGTCCAGCTCCCTCACCTTCTCCACCAGCTCCACGAGGTAGGTGTAGAAGTTGTCCCGGGCCACCTTCGTGCCCGCGGTGACCAGCACCCGCCGCGACTTGGCCTTGCGGTACATCCACGGTTCCAGCGTGCGCTGGAGGTTGCACGGCACGTACCGCATGGGCTGCGCCTCGCCGGCGTCCGGCGGGCGCACGCTCGGCGGGCAGATGTCGATCCACAGGTCGGCGGCGGGGATGCGGTCCAGGCCCAGCCGCTCCAGCTCGGGCCTCAGCTCCACCTCGGCCGCGACGTCCACCACGGGCGGCTCGCCCGAGTCCCACGAGTGCCGCACGCAGGGCACGCCGAGCCGGTGGGCCAGCAGCTGGGCGGCGAAGCACAGCATGCCGCCCACCACGACGTCGGGCCGCCAGTGCCGGGCCAGCTCCAGCAGCGGGTCCAGGCAGCCGGCGGCCAGCCGCCCGAACCCGTGGCCGATGTAGTGCATGTGCTCCAGCGGGTCGGTGGGCTCCTCGACCGGGGCACCGGACCGGTCGGTGGTGATGTAGCGCCGGATGGGCGTGGCGGACACCGGGACGCCCGGCAGCCCCGCACCGGCCACGGCGGGCATGGTCTCGTCGGTGGAGGCCACGAACACCTCGTGCCCGGCGTTGCGGGCCGCGGTGGCCAGCGGGGTGAGCGGGAAGACGGTCGCCGGGCTCCCGCCGGTGACGAACAGGACTCTCACGGGACGCACCCTTTCGACGAGCGGTCAGGACGAGCGGTCGGGAACCGGTCGGGCCGCGGTGGGCTCGGCCGCGACCGTGCCGCGGCGCCGCACGGCCCACCTGCGCATCGCCGGCCGCTCCACGCAGGTGAGCAGCAGGAACGCCAGTGCCAGGCTGACCGCGAAGGCCACCACGACGACCAGCAGGCCGGGCAGCGGCGGTAGTCGGCGGTCGAAGCCGACCACCGCGCGGGCGAGCACGAGCACGAGTTCGTGGACCAGGTAGAACGCGAAGGACGCCTCACCGAGGCGGCGCGCCACCGGGCTGCCCAGCAGCCCCCGCCGGCCCCGCGCCTCCCCCGAGGCCAGCGCCGCGATCAGCAGCGCCAGCGGCACCGCGGTCACCGCGTCCACGGTGAACAGCAGGGGCGTCGCCAGGCCGGCGAGGTACCCGAGCGCGGTCAGCAGCGCCGCGTGGCCGACCTTGAGCCCGGTCCACCGGCCCGACAGCACGAGGCGGGCCATCAGGACGCCCAGCAGGAAGTCGAGCAGGCGCACCGGCGGGAAGACGTAGAGGAACCACATCTGCGTGATGGGCTGCCCGTGCAGGACGGTGCCCTCCAGGCCGTCGCCGAACGTGGGTTCGGCGGGCAGCAGCGCCCGCGCCGCGAAGGGCGCCAGCACGATCAGGGTGGCGACCCCGCCCGCCCACCACCACAGCCGCCGGGGCGCGATCCGCCCGGTGGCCGCCAGCAGCAGCGGGAACAGCAGGTAGAACAGCAGCTCGCAGGACAGCGACCAGCTCGGCCCGTTGACGCTGAGGAACGTGCCCGGGTCCGGCACCCACGCCTGGAGCAGCGCGAGGTTGGCCAGCGCGGTCGGCAGCGGCGTCTCGGCCGCCGCGAACAGCAGCATCGCCAGGGCGAAGGTCACCAGGTGGTTGGGGTAGACCTTGACCAGCCTGCGCCGCAGGAACCCGCAGTAGCCGTCCCGGGGGCGCGCCGACCAGGTCAGCACGAAGCCGCTGAGGATGAAGAAGAAGGACACGCCGATGCTGCCCATGCCCTTGGTGGCGGCGGTGAGCACCGCCGGGACACCGCTGTCGGGCGTGAACAGGCCGAGCGTGGCCACGTGGAACAGGAACACCGAGAACGCCGCGAGGAACCGCGCCCCGGTCAACGAGTCCAGCCTGCTTCGCGGGTAGTCCTGCACCGCCACTCCTGTCACTTCTGCCGGCCGGGGATGAAGAACGCGGGCACCAGGGCGAGCACGCCGAACGCGACGGTCCACCAGAAGGCGTGGCCGAACGCGGCCGCGGTGCCCTCCGCTCCGGTCGCGCCCGCGAGCCTGCCCTGGAGCACGACCACGAGCACGGCCGTGCCGAAGGAGCCGCCGACCCGCTGCACGACGTTCACGACGCTGGTGGCGTTCGGGATGGCCGCGCGGTCCAGGCCGAGGTAGGCGGCGGCCATGATGGGGATCACGGCCGTGCCGATGCCCAGGCCGCGCACCACCAGCGACGCGCCCAGCAGCAGTTCGCCGGTGTGCGCGTCGACCTGCGTGTACGCGATCGTGCCGAGCAGCGTGACGACCAGCCCGCCGATGATCAGCGGGCGCGGACCCAGGCGGTCGGTGAACCGGCCCGCGAGGAGCACCGCGGCGAGCGCGCCCACGCCCTGCGGTGCGAGCAGCAGCCCGGCTTCGAGCGCGTCCCGGCCGTGGACCTGCTGGAAGTACAGCGGGAGCAGGAGCATCGGGCCGAAGTAGCAGAAGCCGAAGAAGAACATGACGACCGTCGGCGCGGTGAAGGCCCGCCGGGCGAACAGCCGCAGGTCCAGGACGGACTCCCGGCGCAGCGAGTGCACGACGAACACGGCCGTCAGCACGACGCCCAGCGCCAGCGGTACGAGCACGGGCGCGGTGAGCCGGCCGCCGCTCTCGCCCACCTGCGTCAGGCCGAACACCAGCGCGGCGATGCCGGGCGGCAGCAGGGCCGCGCCGAGCAGGTCGAGCCGGCGCCCGGGTTCCGGTGCCGAGGCGGGCAGCACCCTCAGCGACAGCACCAGGGCGAGCACGCCCACCGGGACGTTGAGGAAGAACAGCCAGCGCCACCCCGGCCCGTCGACGAGCACGCCGCCGAGCACCGGGCCCAGGATCGGCGAGAGCTGGGCCGGGATGCCGACCAGGGCCATCACGCGACCCATCCGCGCCGGGCCCGCCGCCTGCGCGAGCAGCGTCTGCCCCAGCGGCATGACCATGCCGCCGCCCAGCCCCTGGACCACCCGGAACACCACGAGGGCGGGCAGGGACCAGGCCAGGCCGCAGAGCAGGGAGGCGCCCGCGAACAGGGCGATGGACAGCAGCCAGAGCCGCCGCAGGCCGAACCGCTGGGACGCCCACCCGGTGATCGGGATGACCGCGGACAGCGCGAGCAGGTACGCGGTGGTCACCCACTGGACCGCGGCCAGGTCCGCGCCGAACGCGCCGGCCAGCCGGTCCACCGCCACCACGACGATCGTCGTGTCCAGCAGCGACGTGAAGCTGCCCAGCAGCACGACGCCGGCGGTGCGCAGCACCGCCGGGTCCAGCCGGTCGGCGGGTGCCCCCGTCGAGGCGGTCGGGTCCGCACCGGTTCGCCGTGCCATGTCACACCCTCGGGAGAAGTAGCCGTACGTTCGCGCGGCGCGCTGCGCCGGCACACGACCCTGTCACGGATCGGAGTCGCGCAGAACCCGCCGCGGTGGCCCCTCGCGGCCTTGGCCGCCCGCGGCCGGCGGGGCCCGTGCACGCCGCTGACCTGGCCGTCCGCCGCGGCAGGCGCCGGGTCCGCCGCCCGCCGCGGCCGGCCGCCGGAGGTCGGCCGCGGTGACCTGGCGTGACCCGGCGCCGGGTTCACAGCGACCGGGAGATCACCAGGCGCTGGATCTGGTTGGTGCCCTCGATGATCTGCAGGAGCTTGGCCTCCCGCATCCACCGCTCGACCGGGTGGTCCTGGACGTAGCCGTAGGCGCCCAGCACCTGCACGGCGTCGGTCGTCACGCGCATGGCGGTGTCCGTGGCGAACAGCTTCGCCCGCGCCGCCGCCACCGTGACCTCCGCCGGCTTCGCACCCGCGTCCAGGGTCCGCGCCGCCTCGCGCACCAGCGCCCGCGCGGCGCTGATCTGCGTCGACATGTCGGCCAGCAGGAAACCGACGCCCTGGAACTCGGCCACCGGCCTGCCGAACTGCTCGCGCGTCCTGGCGTAGCGCGCGGCGTAGTCCAGCGCCGCGCTCGCCAGGCCCACCGCGCACGCCGCGATCCCGAGCCGGCCGCGGTCGAACAGGCCCATCGCGATCAGGAACCCCTTGCCCGGCCGCCCGACCAGCCGGTCCTCGGCCACCCGCGCGCCGTCGAGCACCACCGCGGCGGTCGGCGAGGAGCGCACGCCCATCTTCCGCTCCGGCGGCGCCACCGCCAGGCCGGGCACGTCGGCGTCCGCCACCAGCAGCGACAGGCCGGTGGGGCCGGGACCGCCGGTCCGGCAGAACACGTTGTAGAAGTCGGCGTGCCCGGCGTGGCTGGTGAACGACTTGGTCCCGGTGACCCGGTACTCCCCGTCGGCGAGCACGGCGGTGGTGCCGATCGCGGCGATGTCGGACCCCACGTCGGGCTCGGAGAGGCAGTTCGCGCCGAGCAGCTCACCGCCCAGCAGGGCGGGCAGCAGCCGGTCCCGCTGCTCCGGCCTGCCGTGCGCGGCCACCGGGTAGCACGCCAGCACGTGGATGTTCACCGACTGCGCCACGCACAGCCACCGCCGGGCCAGCACCTCCAGCACCTGCAGGTACACCTCGTAGGGCTGCCCACCGCCCCCGTGCTCCTCCGGGTACGGCAGGCTCAGCAGCCCCGCCTTGCCCAGCGTCCGCAGCACCTCGCGCGGGAACTCCGCCCGCGCCTCGAAGTCGTCGGCCCGGGGCGCCAGCTCCTTGTCCGCCAGCTCCTCCGCGAGCGCGAGCAGGTCGCGCACCTCGTCGCCGGTCACGCGCGCCCCCACCCGGCCGCCTCGGGCCACGCGCGGGTCACCCGGCGCACGGCGTAGTCCCAGTACGAGCGCACCGACAGGTCCGCGTAGACGAAGTCGCGCTTGAGCCGCACGTCGGTCTCGCTGGACCACGTGTAGGGCACGCCGGCCTGCTCGGCGAGCAGTTGCAGCCGGCAGGCGCGCTCCAGCACCTGCGCGAACACCGCCGCGTGCCGCACGCTGCGGCCCACCACGACACCGCCGTGGTTGCGCAGCAGCACGCCCGCGCCCTGGTCGAGCGCCTTGGCGATCGCCTCGCCGGTGGCCTGGTCCAGCACGGTGTTGCTGGTGTCGGTGAACAGCCCGAGCCGGTCGGTGAAGTGCGCGCCCTCGTGCGACACGGGCCGCAGCGGCAGGTCCGTGGCGCCGAACACGAGGGTGTGCGGCGCGTGGCTGTGCACGATGCCGTTGACGTCCGGCCGGGCCCGGTAGATCGCCTGGTGCAGCGGCAGCTCGGGCGGCGCCAGCGGGTCGACCGGGGCCGCGGGGTCGACCGAGGCCGCCACCACCTGCTCGGGGGTGGCCTCGTCGAACCCGCACAGCGCGTTCTTGATGAAGAAGGTGTCCGAGCCGGGCATCCGGGCCGAGATCTGGCCCTGGTTGAAGTCGTCGTGCCCGTCCAGGGACAGCATGCGCGCGCCGAACGCGAGCTGCGCCGCCATCCGCACCGGTACCGGCTTGCCCTCCACCGGGATGCTGTTCACGCTCGTCCTCCTCTCGCTGCGCGCACCAGCTCCTCGTAAGCCGCGTGCGCCGGGTACAGGCCGGGTGCGCGTCCGACCACCCAGCGCGCCAGGGCGACCGCCCCGGTGGCCGCCGCGTCCAGCGACCGGACCTCGTGCCGCACCACCAGGCCCTGCCCCGCCCAGGTCAGCCGGACCTCGTGGTCGCTCACGGGCGGGCCGGCGCGCAGCGACGCCACGTCGGACGGCGGTCGGCCCGACCGGGCCTCCCAGCGGCGGCCCAGGGCGTCGGCGGTGGCGCTGGGCCGGTGCGCCTTGGTGGCGGGGTGCCGCTCCAGCACCGCCGCCTCCGGCACGGCGCCCGCCGCCCCGGCCCGCTCCAGGGCCAGCACCAGGTCGGCGAGCAGGTCCACGACCCGGTGCTGGAGGAAGTTGCCGAGGGCCAGGTTCGTGGCGCGCACCACCGGCGTGCGCCGGGCGCGCTCCTCCAGCACGGCGGCGTCCGCGTCGGACACGCACTCCACCAGCGGCACGCCCAGGTCCTCGCACAGGTCCAGCACCGGCACGGTGACCTGCGGCGCCGAGCAGTCCACGACGACGTCGGGCGGGGCGCCCAGGCGCCACCGCTCGGGCCGCCTGCTGTCCAGCGCGCGCACCGCGAGCCCGTCGGCCTCGCACCGGCGCGCCACCGCCGACCCCAGCCTGCCCGCGCCGACGACGCCGACGACCGGCTCACCCACCGGTGCCCACCCGCAGGTTCTCGGCCACCAGCGCGACCAGGTCGTCCACGGTGGTCAGGCGCTCGCCGTCGTGCTCGGGGTCCAGGTAGACGCCGAGCTCGTTCTCCACGGTGTCGATCATGCGGATCAGGGACAGCGACGAGTAGCTGACCCCGGCGAGCGAACCGCCCGCGGCGTCGAGCTCGGCGGGCGACAGGTCGCCCTCGGCGGACTCGACCACGATCCGGACGATCCGGGCGCGGAGGTCGTCGGGCGTCTCGGGCATGGCAGGACTTCCCTTCGGTGGTGTCACCCGTCGTGCCGGGCGGGCGTGAACAGGCGGCGCAGCTCGGCCATGGCCGGTTTGCCGGTGGTGCCGCGCGGGATCTCGGCGACGGTGCGCAGCAGCGCGGGCACCTTGTGCGCGGCGAGCAGGTCGGCGGCGTGCCGCCGCACCAGCGCCGGGTCGACGCCCGCGCCGGCCACGACGGCGCCCAGCGCCGCGGCGCCGTGCCGGTCGGTCACCTCCAGCACCACGGCGTCGCGCACGCCGTCGGCGGCCCGCAGCACCGCGGCGACCTCGACGGCGTCGACCTTGCGGCCACCGACGTTGATCACCTGGCTGGTGCGGCCGGTCAGCACCAGGCTGCCGCCGTCGAGGTGGCCGAGGTCGCCGGTGCGGTAGTGGCCGTCCGCGGTCACCCGGCCCTCCAGCAGGCCCGGCGCGTTGAGGTAGCGGGTGCCCATCGACTCGCTGCGGACCTCGACGGGCGCGGGGTCGCCCGGGGTGCCCGCGCGCAGCGACACCCCCGGCAGCGGCTGCCCGAGCCCGGGGTCGCGCCGCGGGTCGCGGGCGAAGGTCAGCGGGCCGGCCTCGGCGGCGCCGTAGTAGTTCTGCACCGGCACGCCGGTCAGCCCGGTGAACCGCCGCCCGACCTCCTCGGGCAGCGGCGCGGCGGACGAGATCGCCATGCGCAGCCGCCCGATCGCCCCGTCCGAGGCGGAGCGGCGCACCAGCGACTCGTAGAGCACCGGGAACCCGACCAGGCGGGTCGCCCCGGTCCGGTCGAGCAGCCGCACCACGCGGCCCGCCGTGGGCAGGCCGTGGGCCAGGTGCAGTCGCGCCCCGGCCAGGAACGCGGGCAGCAGGGAGGTGTTGAAGGCCAGGCCGTTGGACAGCGAGGCGAAGCAGGCGATCCGGTCCTCTCCGGTCAGGCCGGTCCCGGCCACCCAGTTGACGGCGGCGCGGTGGACCGCGGCACCGGAGAACTCGATGCAGTGCGGCCGGCCGGTGGAGCCGGAGGTGAAGCGGCACACCTCGGTGGTGTCGTGCAGCGGCGGCCGCTCGGCCGGCGGGGTGAAGGCCGACAGGGCCAGGCCGCCCACCGCGCCCGACGGCGCCGCGCCCTCCGGTGCCGCCACGCCCGCGTCGTGGAGCAGGGCGTCCAGGCCGCAGTCCGCGGCGATCGCGGCGGTCTCGCGCGGCGAGTTCGCCCGGTCGAGCAGGAACGGCACGTGGCCCAGCCGCAGCAGGGCCAGGTACAGCACGACGTAGGCGGTGGAGTTGGCGGCCTGCACCGCGACCCGGAGGCGGTCGCCCGCGGGCAGCGCGGCGGCCAGGTGCCGGGCCGCCGCACCGGCCTCGGCGTCCAGCTCGCGGTAGGTGAGCGCGGTGTCGTCGTCGGACACGGCGAGGCGGTCGCCGTGTCGTCGCAGGGTTTCGGGGATCAGCGTGGCGAGCACTGCGCTACCTCCCGGTGTGCGCGTAGGCCGGCTGGAGCCGGTCGAGCTTGAGGGCCGCGCCGCCGGACCCGCCGAGCAGCACGACGTAGAGCACCTCGTCCCGGCCGGGCAGCCCGGCCAGCGCGCGCCAGCGGGGACCGTCGAACCCGCCGATCGCGGTGATGGCGACCCCCTCGCCCGCGGCGCCGAGGTAGAGCAGGTGGGCGAGCGCGCCCGCGCGCAGCAGGGTGTCGTCGATGCCGTGGCACAGCAGGTCCTGCCGAGCGGTGTGGAACAGCACCAGCGCGGCGGCGTGCCGCAGGTGCTCCTGGTCCATGCAGGCCCGCAACAGCTCGTCCTCGGGCGGGGCGGCGGCCACCGGCGCGCTCTCCGGCCCGCACACCGGGCCGGTGCCGCGCACCGGGTAGCAGCCGGGTGCGCGACCCCGCACGTTGCGCGCGACGAGCGTGGCGCTCAGCCCGGCGACGGGCGGCAGGTCGACCGCCAGCGGTGTCCGCAACACCGCCAGCACCCGGTCGAGGGTCGCGCCGTCCAGCGCCTCGGGCCGGAAGTCCTTGGTCGACCTGCGGCGCGCGGCCAGCGAGGTCGGCGACTGGCCGCCGGGGAAGCCCGCGGCCGGCTCCGCGGCGCCGGCCAGCAGGGCGTGCGGGCGCACCGGGGTGCCCGGCGCGGCGGGGCGCACCGGGCGGTGCTCCTCCACCGACTTCCAGCACTCGCGCTCCAGCCACGACGGTGCCTCGGGCCACGCCACCCCGCCGAGGCCGTCCACTGAGGACCAACCGGGCACCGGGGACGGCGTGCCGCCGCGCAGCACCAGCGCGCTGTGCGCGAACCGGCACCCGTCCGCCAGGCCGATCACCTCCTCCAGCGCGGTGGCCGCCGCGCCGGTCCGCAGCTCGGCGTGCCGGTGCCGCTCGGCGGCCAGGCACAGCAGGTGGGTCGCGACGTGGGCGGCGTCCAGTTGGGCGTAGAGGTAGCCCCGGTCGCCGTACTTGCGCATGGACAGCCACGGCCGCAGCGCGACCACCACCACCGGCCCGGCGAGGTGGTCCAGCCCCGCGTCGCGCAGCGCGTCCGCCACGTCCGGTCCCCGCCGGACCAGCCGGCAGCGACGCCGCGCGGCGTCCACGGCGTGGACCGCCCAGCCGTGCGGACCCGGCACGACCGCGTAGAACTCGTACGGGTACAGCGCGCCCGCGGACGGCACCGACGGGCCACCGGTCAGCGAGCCCCGGCCCGCCGCGTCGAACAGCTCCAGCACCGGTCCCAGCTCGGGCGGGACGGTGTCGCGGACCGCCCGGCCCGGCTGCCGCGCGGCGAGCGCCATCCGGTCCCACAGCCGCGCCGCGTCCGCCGCCCGCGCCGGCGCGAGCACCCCCGGAGCCGCCGCGGGCGTTCCGCGGCAAACGGCATGTGTCAATTGTTCCACCCGATTACCCCTAGCTTCGCTCTCCGGAGTTCATCCGGAGATCAGGACAATGCCCACGGAGCAACTGTGATTTCCGTCCTCCAACACGACTTCTTGACACCGGGCGAACCGGGCATTCGAGGCGCAATCGGAGAGAAAAGAACACCTCGGTGACCGACCTTGTCAGACGTCTTGAGCTTGGTGTAGACCTGGTTGTGGCCCGTGGCGGTCTTGGCCACGGGCGGACACCTCGACTTCTGGGGGAGCCGTAAGTGGTCCGTCAAGCAGCGTTCCCGCTCGCCGAAAGCGATACCTGCCCGTGGGAGGCATTGATCAAGTTAGTGGAACAGCAGCAGCACACCTTGACGACCGCGTTCGACCACGCGCATTCCATCCAGACCCAGGTTTCGGCCCTCGCGCTCTACGGCCGGGGCGTGGACGCCGAGGCGCCGGACGCGGGCGGGGTCCAGGAGGTGACCAACCCGTACCGGATCAGGGAGCTGCTGGACAGCGCGCCGGTCCTGGCGACGGGTGACATGCTGTGGATGCGGCCGCTGCCCACGGTGCCGCACGCTTTCAGCGCCAGCGTGGCGCGCAACGCCATGGCGCGCGGCAAGGACGTCACCGTGCGGGCCATCCACCAGAGCTCGGCGGCAGACAGCACGCGCACCGCGACGCACCTGAAGGAGCTGACCGACATGGGCGTGCGGCTGCGGAGCGCCCCGCTGCTGCCGTTCCGGATGCTGGTCGTCGACGAGACCATGGCCCTGGTGGCGCCCGCCGAGTCCGCCGACCCGCCGGAGCGGCTGGTCCTGGTGCGGTCCCGCCCGGCCGTCGCCGTGCTGCGCCAGGTGTTCGAGTTCTGCTGGGACCGCACGACGGACCTGCGGGAGCCGGCCGCGCCGAGGACGTGCGCCCGGACCGGTCAGCCGCTGCGGCTGACCGAGCAGCAGGTGCTGATCCTCCAGCTGTGGGCGCGCGGCCGGAAGGACTCCGCCATCGCCCGCGACCTCCAGGTGTCACCGCGCACGCTGCGGCGGATGGTGTCCTCGCTGCTGCGCAGGCTGGGCGTGTCCAGCCGCTTCGAGGCCGGGATGGTCGCCGCCCGCGCCAGCGACCTGCTGGAGGTGCCTGCGCAGCGGCTGTCCGACGAGGAGCTGACCCGCGCCGGCTAGCACTCGGGTGTGCCGCGCCGGGCCCTGGCGCGGCACACCTCGTCGGCGGCGCACCCGGTCAGGCGCACGGCCGGGGTCGCAGGGCGGTGCCGACCGGCAGCCACGTGGGCAGCGGGCGCGGGTCCGGCACCGGGGCCCACCGGCCCGCCACGACGCCGTAGGTCCACTGCGGACCCTCGACCAGCAGCCGTTCCACGGCCGACAGGAGCCGGTCCACGTCGTCCGGGCAGGTGCCCGCCCCGAACCCGGCGCGCACCGCGCCGTCGCGCGGCAGCCCCAGCCTCGCGGCCGCGGGGTGCGCGCAGAACCGGCCGTCGCGCACGCCGATGCCGTGCTCGGCCGACAGGTAGGCCGCGACGTGGCCGGCGTCGTAGCCGGCCACCGAGAACGTCACCACGCCGATGGCGTCGGCGCAGTCCGACCAGATCCGGTGCAGCCGCACGCCCGGCAGGCGCGCCAGCCCCGCGACCAGGCGTCCCCGCAGCGCCGCCTCGTGCGGCCCGGCCTCCGGCAGCACGTGCGCCAGGACCTCGCACGCCCTGGCCAGCGCGACCGCGCCGAGGACGTTCGGGGTGCCCGCCTCGTGCCGCTCCGGCGCCGCGGCCCAGGCCACCCCGTCCACCGCCACCTCGCGCACCGCGCCGCCGCCGGCCAGGTGCGGCGGCCCGGCGTCGAGCCAGTCGCGGCGCCCGACCAGCACGCCCGCGCCGTACGGCGCGTACATCTTGTGGCCGGAGAAGGCCAGGTAGTCCACGTCGGACCCGGCGAGGTCGACGCGGCGGTGCGGTACCAGCTGCGCGGCGTCCACCGCGATCCGGGCACCGTGCCGGTGCGCGATCCGGGTCAGCTCGGCCAGCGGCGGCACCTCGCCCGTGACGTTGGACGCCCCGGTGACCGCCAGCAGCGCCGCGGGACCGCGCGCCAGGGACCGCTCCGCCGCCGCCAGGGTGGCCGCCAGCGTCGGCTCGGCGGGCAGGATCCGGTGCGGGAGACCGCGCCAGGGCAGCAGGTTCGCGTGGTGCTCCACGTCGAGGACCACCACCTCACCGCCCTCCGGCACGCACCCGGCCAGCAGGTTCAACGAGTCGGTGGTGTTGCGGGTGAACACCACCGCGTCCGCCGGGCGCGCCCGCACGAAGGCCGCGACGCCGGAGCGCGCCGCCTCGTACAGCGCGGTCGACACCTGCGAGGCGTACCCGGCGCCGCGGTGGACGCTGGAGTAGTACGGCGCCACCTCGGCCAGGCGGTGCACCACCTCGCGCAGCGCCGGCGTGCTCGCCGCGTGGTCGAGGTTGGCGTAGCGGGTCGTCCCGCCCTGGACGAGCGGCACCTCGAGATCGGCGCCGACGAGGTCGACGGGGGCGCCCGCCCGCGCGCCGGTGTGCTGTTGGTCCGTTTTCACCACGGAACTCCCCATTGCTCCACGCGCCGCGGTATGCGTCCCGGAACCGCCGTCCGGCGCCCGTCGGGAATTCACGGTCGCGTTTTCCTCGGATTCCTGCCCGAACCGGATTGCCGCGTTCACCGCCAATCGGGCGCCTCCAGGATTTCGAGCACGGCGCTCGCCCAGTTGAAACCGTGACCGCTGCCCGCGAGCACCACCCGGTCACCCGGTTCCAGCGCCCGGTCGACGACCAGGTGGTGCAGACCGTTGAACTGGTCGCCCGCACCGAGGTGCCCGATATTGCGGCCGAAGTCCCAGGTGGTGCGTTCCGGGCCCACGCCCATTTCCTTCAGCAGACCCCACCAGCGCACCGTCAGGCCCACGTTGGGCAGCACCACGCGCTTGACGTCGTCGAGCTCGACCTTGGCCTCGTCGAGCGCCTGGACCACGGAGTCGCCCACGCCGCGCGCGATGCGCAGCGAGATCTCGTCCAGCTCGCGCAGCCGCCGGCGCATGTACCGCTGCTTGCGGGTGCGCAGGTCCAGCGGCCGGTCGCCGGGTGCCGGCGTGGTGCGCAGGCCGTCACCCCGGTACATCTCCTCCAGCGTCGGGTCGGCGGTCATCACCACGGACAGCACGCGCGCGAAGCCGGGGCGGCGGGTCAGCACGGTGGCGGTGGCGCCGTCGCCGAGCACGGTGCCGGTCTCGCTGCGGAACCGGTCCCAGCCGGGCAGGCAGAACTTGTCGCACGTGGTGATCAGCACTGCGGCGTCGTCGTCGCACGCGGACAGGAAGGTGGTGCCCAGGCCGAGCGCGGCCATGCCGCCGTTGGACTTCTGGTCGACGTCGACCGACGGCGCCGCGCCGCCGATGGTGTGCTGCTGGATGTAGGACGCCGGGGTCCACATGTCCTGGCCCTGGAAGTAGATGCTGGCGTGCAGGATCATCCGCACCGCCTCCGGGCCGACCTGGCTGCGGGCCATCGCCCGCTCCACCGCCGTGACG
This sequence comes from Saccharothrix syringae, assembly GCF_009498035.1. Taxonomy (NCBI): domain Bacteria; kingdom Bacillati; phylum Actinomycetota; class Actinomycetes; order Pseudonocardiales; family Pseudonocardiaceae; genus Saccharothrix; species Saccharothrix syringae. The sequence continues at coordinate 4,869,175 of NZ_CP034550.1, read as the reverse complement.
GCCATGTCGGGGGCGAACTCCCCGTCGTCGGCCACCACGGCGCGCAGCAGACCGTTGGCGGTGTACTCGTTGGCGTCGTAGCGGCCGTCGGCCACGGCGTCGGCGAGGTCGACCGACCGGCCGAGGCGGACCCCGATCGCGTCCAGGTAGATGTCGTTCAGGCGCATGGCGTCCTCTCTTCGGGCGGTGCGGTCACAGGTGCGTGCCGCCCGCGGTTTCGAGTCGTTCACCGGTGATCCACCGCGCCCGCTCGGAGGTGAGGAAGTCGACGACGTCGGCCACGTCGCCCGGCTGCCCCATCCGCCCCAGCGCGGTGTCGGCGACGGCGTCCGCCGCGGCGCGCGGGTCGCCGCGGAACCGGTCGCCGTGGAAGTCGGTGTCCACCAGGCCGGGCGACACGGTGTTGACCGTGATGCCGCGCGGCCCCAGGTGCTCGGCGAGGGTGCGGCCGAACACGTCGAGCGCGCCCTTGGTCATGGCGTAGCCGATGATCCGCGGGTGGGCGACCCTGGTGGCCAGCGAGGAGATGTTCACGATCCGCCCGCCGCGGCGCATCAGCGGCAACGCGCGCTGCACGATGAACACCGGGGCGCGCACGTTGACGGCGAAGGCCCGGTCGAACCGCTCCGGCGTCAGCTGCTCGACCTCGCCCGGGCAGCCGATGCCCGCGTTGTTCACCAGCACGTCCAGCGCGACCTCGCCGACGTGCTCGCGCAACCCGGCCTCCAGCCCGGCGAACAGGGTGTCCACCCCGTCCGGTCCGGCCAGGTCGGCGCGCACCGGGAAGGCCCGGCCGCCACGCGCGGCGATGGTCGCCACCACCTCCGCGGCCGAGGCGTCGTCGTGCCGGTAGTGCACCGCCACCACCGCGCCGCGGTCGGCCAGGCGCTCGGCCACCGCCCGCCCGATACCCCTGCCCGCACCCGTCACCAGCGCCGCGCGTCCGGTCATGAATTCCCCTCCACGGTCCGACACGACCCTGGCAGACGCCCGCGCGCCCGCACAGCCACCGCCCTGGCCCCTGGCGGACGTGGCCACCGGGGGACAGCCGCGCGGGCCCGCGGTCCGGTGTGGAACCGGCCACCCGGCGGCGGCCGGCGGTCCGGGTCCGGCCGGTGCGCACCAACGACTTCGCGGGCGTCGCCGAGTACGTGGTCCGGGCGCGGGACATCCACCACCCGCACCTGACCCGGCGCACCGGCGACGGCGTGGCGCCCGACCCGCTGTACCGGGCGCCGCACGAGGCCACCGCGGCGATCCGCACCGCGCACGGCGAGGGCCTGGGCGTGTTCGTCGCCCCCGACGTGGTGCTGACCTGCGCGGAGCTGGTCGACCCCGGCGCGGGCAGGTCGAGCCTGGTCCACCGGGTCGCCGCCCGGGCGGCCGCGGCGTGGCTCGACCACACGCCCTGGTGGAACTGCTGGGCGCTCCCCCGGTGCCCGGGGTGCCGTGGCTGGTGCTGGTCGACGGGTTCGACGAGGTGGTCGACGAGCGCGCCCGGACACGTGGGCGGCCCGGCGGTACCTCGCCCCGCGGCGTGCCTGGCCGTGGGAGGGCCTGGAGTGCGGGTGTTCCTCGGCGACACCGGGATCAGCGAACTGGGCCGCACCACGCTCGTCCGGCTGGTCCAGGAGTCCGGCCCGGGGCTCGCGGTCGACCTGCTGCGCGAGACCGCCGAGCAGACCACCGGCGGCAAGGTCCGGCAGTTCGCCCTGACCCTGCTCACCCCGCTCGACCGCGACCTCGCCCCCGAGCCCCGCTTCGACGCGGCGTGCGCGGGGCGAGGACGTCGTCGACGCGGTCCTGGCCGTGGCCGAGGTGGCCAAGGACCTCGGGCGCGACCACCTCCACCGAGGTCGTCGAAGACGGACGCGTCCCCGTCGGCGTGCGGATCGACGGCCTCGAACGAGGCCGCACGATCCTGCCGCCGGCGGTCGTGCCGAACGCCTGCACCGCCATCTCGACCGCACCCGGGATCGGGCGAGGGCAGGCGGGCCACCGCGGTGGAACTCGCCGTCCGGGTGGACCGCGCGGCCGGCGAGGAGCCGGCCGGGAGGCTCGCGGGCGACGCGGACCTCTCACCGCCCGTCCGGGTCGAGCCGGCCGGCCCGATCCGGACCGGGTCGGCCGCGATCGCCGACGATTCCCGCGTCCCCGAGCGGGCCGGGCCGGACGCGGCGGGCGCCGACGACCTGCTGGGGGCACCGGCCCGCGCGTCGCTCACCGGCGAGTCCCGCCTCCGCCTGCCCGACCGCCTCGACACCGCGGACGCCGTCCGGGTGACCAAGGGCCTCTCCTGGGACGGCGGGGTGCCGGGCTCGCGGCTGGTCAACGCCGCGGTGGTGCCGGCCGAGCGGAATCGCGCCAAGGGGCCCGCGCCGCGGTTCAGCGGTGAACGGGCGGGTCCCGTCCCGACGTCCGCGCGGGGTGCGGCTCAGGCCGGCTTGTCCACGCGCCGCGGTTGGTACAGGGGCACGACCTGGCTCGCGATGAGGTCCGCGGCCTGCTGCGCGCGGGCCGCGCGGGCCACGAACCGGGCGACGAGGGGCCCGGTGTCGTCGAACCGCCGTTGGAGGCGGTACTGGGCGGCGGCGTGCGTGCGCAGCTGCGACACCGCCAGTCGCAGCGCTTCCTCGACGTCCTCGGCCTGCTCGGCACGCCGGGCGACCTCGGGGGGCACCGCGCCGACGAGGTCGGCGATGGCGGAGCCCAGCCGGGCGGCGGGTCGGACCCCGGCGTGGGGCACCCGCGCCAGGGTCGCGCGGGGCATGTCCGGGCTGTGGGCGTCGGCCGGGTCCTGGACGAGGACCGCGCCACCGGCGGCGGCCACCGCGGCGGCGCCCTCGGCGCCGTCCTGGAGCAGGCCGGACAGGACCACGGCGAGCACCCGGGGGCCGCAGACCTCGGCGGCGCTGTTCAGCAGCGGGTCGACGGCGGGCCGGGTGCGGTGCACCAGCGGGCCGCGGGTCAGGCGCAGGGTGTCGTCGGCGGTGACGACCAGGTGCTGCCCCGGCGGTGCGACGGTGAGCAGGCCGCGGGTCAGGCGTTGGCCCGGTACGGCGTAGGCCGCGGGCAGCCGGCCCTGGTCGGCCAGGACCTCGGCCAGCCGCGACCTGGTCCGGTCGGTCGTGTGCACCACGACCAGCACCGAGGCCGGGAGGCCCGCGGGCAGGTCGGCCAGCAGCCGCCGCAAGGCCGTGAGGCCGCCGGCGGACGCGCCGATCACCACTACGTCGTGTCCTGCCATCACGTGCTCCCGGTTTCCGTTGCCCCGAGGGCCGTGGTTTCGACCATGCGACGAGACAGCGCCAGGAACACTGTCGCGCGGTGGCGGGTGCCTCGGACATGCCCGGAACGAACACCGCGTACCGGACCTGGCCGAAAAGCGAAACGCGCCGGGCGGACCCGACCTCAGTCCGCCCGGGCACCCGCCCCGCGCGCTTCGGCCCGCCGGAGCGCGCGCCGCTCCGCCTCGACCGCGATCGAGTACGCGCGATCGGCCAGCTCCGCGTGCCGGTACGCCCAGTCCTCCGCCGCCGCGGCCTTGGCCGCGGCCTGGGCGATGAACACCGACCGCTCCCGGTCACCGGGCTCGTGGACGTCCCCCGTGCTCACCCCGTCAATGACGTCCATGGCGGTATCCGTTCGCTCACGGTCCTTCGCTCCACGGCCAGGTTATGCGCCCGTCGGGGCACCTGCACACCGCTGGTGGGAGGGCGCGGCGGGCGGTGGGCCCCTCGGGCGGCGGCGGGACCGGTGACCGCGAACCCGGCGGTGTCGCCGCAACCGCCGGCCCGATTTCGCCCCCGGGTGGGTTTGCCGGGTGCCGGCGGTGGGTACCTTCCCCTGATGCATCGGTGACGACACGGGTGCCGTCCTACCGAAGAAGGCCCGATGAGCAGCGCGCCGGCCCTACCCCGCCACACCGAGTACAGCGGTTCGGGCGCGTTCGGCCGGGCGGAGGTGCGCGAGTACTTCGACCGGGCCCACGGCGCCGGCCGGCTCAGCGTCGGCCACCCCGCCGGCGGCGACTGGGCGGTGGGGGTCGTCCGGGTCGACGACGACGGGTGCAGTTCGAGCGCGATCACGCTGTCCGCGGAGGTCGACCTGACCGTCACCGCCCGGGAGGACGAGGTGATGATCACCTCGGTCGCCGGCGGCCCGGTGGGCGTCGAGCACGGGCGGGCCACCGCGCGGTACGGGCCCGGCGACGTCTTCGTCGCGACCTGCCCGCAGGCCGACTGGACCTGCGAGACCGGGAACGCGGCCAACTCGACCACCGTCCTGCCGGAGTCGCTGCTGCGCGAACTGGCCGGCGAGGTCGACCGGCCGTGGCGGCCGTCGGCGCGCGGGCCCGAGCCCGGCCAGGTCCGCCAGTGGCAGCGGACCGCCCGCTTCGTCAACGACCTGCTGTCGGACCGCGAGACCACCGTCTCCCCGCTGGTGGCCACGTCCGTCGCGCGGCTGCTCGCCGCGACCGCGCTGGCGGTCTTCGCGGACACCGCCCCCTCCGCCCCGACCACCGGGGAGAGCCGCGACGCCCACCCGGCCACCGTGCGGCGCGCCATCGCGTTCATCGAGGCCGACCCCGGTCGCGACCTCACCCTGACCGAGATCGCCGCCGCGGCCTTCGTCACGGCGCGGGCGCTGCAGTACGCCTTCCACCGCCACCTCGGCATCACGCCGATGGCCTACCTGCGCCGGGTCCGCCTCTCGGGCGCCCACCAGGAGCTGCGCGACGCCACGCCCGGGGACGGCGTCACCGTCACCGCCGTCGCGACGCGCTGGGGCTTCGCCAACGCGGGCCGGTTCGCCGTCACCTACCGCGACGCCTACGGCCACGCGCCCAGCAGCACCCTGCGCCGGTAGTCCCCCGGTCGGTGGACCTCGCGGCGGCCGCACCCGTGCCGCGGGTGGGAGGGCCGGAAATGCCGGGCTGGCCGAAACTTTGCGCTTAAGATGCATTCCGCCGGTATGTCAACCGAGTGTGCCTGATCGTTGACGGGGTGTGCGTCCGGGTGGGCGGTGCTGAGGGGGCGGGTGTGGCGAGCCGGTTCGGCGTGCTGCTGCGGCAGTGGCGGCAACGGGCCGGCCTGAGCCAGGAGGGCCTGGCCCAGCGGGCCGAGCTGGGCGTGCGCACCATCCGCGGCCTGGAGACCGGTGAGCGGGGCGACCCGCGGGTCGGCACGCTGCGATTACTGGCCGACGCGCTGGAGCTGACCGGGGCCGAGCGCGCCGAGCTGTTCGCGGCGGCGGGGCGGGCCGAACCGGTGCCCGACGAGCCGAGCGCCACCGAGCCGCACACCCCCGGTTCCCGGGCGTCCAGCTCCCAGGCCCTTGAGCCGCGCACGTCCGACCTCCCGGCAGCCCAGCCCTCCGGCGACGACACCGGCCTGCCGGCCCCGCACGCCGACCCGCTGGTCAACGCGCTCAAGGCGCTCGCGCACTCGGTGCGCGCCCGCTGGCGGCGGGAGGAGGAGCAGCGGCAGGTCCACGACCCCGTGCCGCTGCCGGTCCGCTGGCGCCCGGCGCCCGCCCCCCTCCAGGACAGCTGGGCCAACATCGGCATGGCAGGCCCCGGCGAGACCGCGCCGCGGCTGGACCTGGGCGGGCGGCTCGACCAGGTCGTGGGCACCTACCGGCGGATCCCGTCCTGCCGGCTGGTGGTGCTCGGCCGGGCCGGTGCCGGCAAGACGGTCCTGACCACCCGGTTCGTCCTCGGCCTGCTGGACGCCCGCGGCCCGGACGACCCGGTCCCGGTGATCTTCGGCCTCGGTTCGTGGAACCCGACCCGCACCGGCCTGCGGGACTGGCTGGCCGAGCAGCTGGTGCGCGACGACCCGGACCTGGCCGCGCCCGGCCCCGGCGGGTCGACGCTGGCGGCGGCGCTGGTGGACGACCACCGCGTGCTGCCGGTGTTGGACGGGTTCGACGAGATGGCGGGCGGGCTGCGCCGGGCGGCGCTGGCCGCGCTGAACGCCACCACCCTGCCGATGCTGCTGACCAGCCGGGTCGACGAGTACCGCGCGGCGGTCGACGCCACCGACGTGCTCACCGGGGCCGCCGCGGTGGAGCTGGTCGACCTCACCGCGGACGACCTGGCCGACTACCTGCCCCGGACCACCCGCAAGACCGGGCGTGCCGGCAACGCGTGGCAACCGGTCCTCGACGAGGTGCGCCGGCACCCGGGCGGCGCCCTCGCGGCCGTGCTGACCACGCCGCTGATGGTGTCGCTCGCCCGCCGGATCTACAGCGACACGCCCGACCACGACCCGGCGGACCTGCTCGACGCGGACCGGTTCGGCACGCGGGAGTCGATCGAGCGGCACCTGCTCGCCGGTTTCGTGCCCGCCGTCTACCAGGACCCCGGCGCCGACCGGACCCCCGACGTCGACCGCACCCGGCGGTGGCTCGGCCACCTCGCCGACCACCTGCACCGGCTCGGCACCTACGACCTGGCCTGGTGGCGGCTGGGCACCTCCACGGGCCGGGCGACCAGGGCGCTGGTGGTCGGGTTCGTCGTCTGCGCCGTGGTGAGCCTGACGGACATGCTGGTGGAGGGCGCGCTGGTGGACGTGTCGGCCGTGCGGATGCCCGCGCTCGCGGTCATGGTCGGGCTGGTCGCGGGCCTCGGGTTCGGGCTGGCGCACGGGCACGTGGTCGGCGGTCAACCGCTGGAACCGGTCCGGGTCCGGCTGCGGCTGCGCGGCCGGCCGGAGCCGGGGTGGGCGCGGGTGCGGGCCCGGGGCAGGCTCGGCCTGCTGTTCGGCGCGCTGGTCGGCTGCGTCTACGGGGTGCTGCGCAAGGTGGCGCAGTGGCTGGTCCTCGACCTGCCGGTGACGCCGATGACCGCGGTGGTCGACACCGTGCTGTTCGGCACCGTCTTCGGGCTCGGGGCCGGGTCGGTGCTCGCGCTGATCACGGCGCTGGAGGCACCGCTGGACGTCCGCTCGGCCGGCAGCCCGACCGGCCTGCTGCGGGCGAACCGGAGGACCGTGCTGGTCCAGGTGGTGCTGTTCGTGCCGCTGTTCGCGGTCCTCGTCATGGGCCTGACCTGGCTCGTCGTCCAGGCGCTGGTGGCGCTGCCCGGCGACCGGATCTTCGGGGTCACCCTCGTCTGGACCCCGTTGAACGGCCTGGTGCTGGGGCTCGTGTGCGGGCTCGGCGGCGGGATCGGCTACGTGCTCGGCATGACCGCGTGGGGCCAGTGGCTGGTGTTCGCCCGCCTGTGGCTGCCGCTGACCGGCCGGCTGCCGTGGGCCGTGCACGCCTTCCTCGACGACGCGTACCGGCGGGGCGTGCTGCGCCGGGCCGGCGCGGTCTACCAGTTCCGCCACGCCCGGCTCCAGGACCACCTGGCCGAGACCTACCGCCGCCAAGCCTGAGTTTCCCCTGGTCAAGGCCACCGGCCGAATATGGCCTGCCGCCGGCCTGTCCCGCCGCGCCCTCCCGCCGAGAGCATTCGTCGGCGTCGGTGAGGGCCGGCGGCGAGGAGGGGGCGCGGGGTGTCGATCGAACAACCGGTGGCGACGGGCGGGGTGAACTGGGAGGCGTACAGCCACGAGGAGCTGTACCGGATGCTGTGGCAGGAGGCCGATGTCGCCGACGTCGGCGCGGTCGCCACCGAGTGGGCGCGGCACCGCGCCGCGCTGGACGCGCACGCGGAGGTGCTGCGGGAGCAGCGGGCCGCCCTGCTCGACGGGTGGCGGGGGCGGGCGGCCGAGGATGCGGCCGACCGGCTCGGGGCGCTGGCCGCCCGGGTGGAGGGGATCGGCGAGCTGGCCGAGGCGGGTCACCGGGCCGCGCAGGAGGCCGCGGACGCGCTGGCCAGGGCCAGGGCCGTGATGCCGCCACCGCCGGGCGGCCCTGCGGCGCCGTCGGCAGGAGGGCCGTTCGCCGGAGCACCCGCCGGCCCGGCACCGTTCGGCCCGGCACCGTTCGGCCCGGCACCGTTCGGCCCGGCACCGTTCGGCCCGGGTGCCGCGACGGTCCCGGCGCTGAGCGCGTTGGCCCTGCCCGCGACACCGGCCCTGCCGACATTGCCCAGCACGCCAACCCTGCCGACCATGCCCGCGCTGCCGCCTGCGCCGTCACTGCCCTCCGTACCGCCCCTGCCCACGATCCCCCTGCCCGCGGCACCGGCCGCGTTCAGCGCGGTGGGCAGCGCCGGCTTCAGCTTCTACTTCGGCGCCGTCTCGGCGGACCAGCGGAAAGCCGAGGCGGTGCGCGCGATGCGGGCCTACGAGTCCAGCCTCGCCGGCAGCGGCCGGCTGATCGACACCGCGCGCGGCGCCATCCCCCCGCCGGCCCCGACTCCCCCGGCGGCCCCCACTCCCCCGGCCACGACCGGCACCCCGCCCGCCGGCGTGCCCTGGGCGCGCCTGCTCGGCACCGCCCCGGTCCGCACACCGCCCGCCGGCCGCGGCGCGACCGTGAACCCGGTCGTCGGGGGTGTCATCGGTTCCCCGACCCCCGACCACGGCCACGGCCGCGCCGCCCCGCTCGGCGCGGGTTCGCGCACCGGCGTGCTCACCGGCGTGATCGGCGGCCCCGGTGCGCCGACCGGCCACACCACCGCCGAACCGACACCCCGGGGAACAACCGCCCAGGCCGGCGTACTGCCGCCCCCGGGAGGCCGGCTCGGCGGCGCCGACGACGAGCGGCACGAGAACCGGATGCCGACGGTCGACCACGGCCTGTTCGACGTGGAGCCGCCGGCCTCACCGGCGGTCATCGGCGAGACGACGGGAGCGCGGCCGTGAACGCGGAGCACGGGTACCGGGTGGAGCTGGACGGCCTCCAGGCCCGGATCGCCACGCTGACCGAGCTGGGTCGGCTGACCGGCGACCTGGTGGCGAGCGTGAGCCGACTGGCCGAGCGGCAGCCGATGCTGGGCACCGCGCCGCCCGCGGTGGAGCTGGCGCGGCGGCTGCGCGCCGCGGCGGGGCGGTCCGGCCTGGCCGGTGAGGTGGCCGCGGCGGAACGCGAGGTCGAGGCGTTCCGGCGGACGTTGGCCGAGGTCGAGGCCGCCTATGCCGAGCGGGAGGCCGCCGGCGGTGCCGCCGTGCGGGCCGCCGGCGAGCCGCGCGGGGCCGCGTCGTGACCGCCGCCGTCGAGCGCGGGGCCACCTTCGGGCCCGTCGAACTGGACCTGCTCGCCACCCACGCCGGGGTGCGCTTCCCGTTCCCGCTGCGGGTGCCCTCGTCGGGTCGGACCGCACCCGAGCGGGACGCGCTGCTCGCCTCGGCCGCGCACGGGCTGTGCGCCCGCGGCCTGGCCACCGGGCGGGGACCGGTCGGCGTGGCGGACGAGCTGGTCGACGCGTTGCGCGGCCACCGGGGCGCGGTCGACCTCGTCGTGGTCGGCGCCGACGGGGTGACCGGCGCGGTGGCGATGGTCCACCGCGACCGGGCGGTGGTGTGCCGGCAGTCGCCGGACGGCGCGGTCCTGGTGACACCGGTCGGGGCCACCGCGCTGGGCGACGAGCTGGCCGCCCTGGTCCCCGCCGTCCCGGCGGCACCGGTCCTGCCGGTCACGCTGCCACCCGGCGTGGTCGACGACGCGCTGCGGCTGCTGGGCGACGCGAGCACCGGGGCCGGGACCGGCCGGCAGCTCGTGCGCGACCTGGTCCGCTCGCGCGGCGGCGACGGTGCCGCGGTCGACCGGCTGATCGACCTGCTGCCGGTCGTGCTCGGCCGGGGTCAGCTCGGGGTCGTCTGCCGCTCCGGCACCGGCCGCCCGGTCGAGCTGTCCTGGCTGGACGGCCCGCGCGGCCGGGTCCGGGTCGACCGCGGCGCCTCCGGCTGGACCAGCGTCAACCCGTTGCGGCACCACGAACTCGTCCGCGTCCTCGGTGAGGCCGCGGAGGTCGCCCGAGCCTGAGGCGACCGGGGGGAACACGACATGGCGAGAGGAAGGGGATTCGGCATGGAACCGGCTCAGTGGCTGGCGGACTACCGGGAACGCCTCGAACGCGCGGCGCACGGTGCCCGCGCGGCGAGCGCGAGCCTGCGCGAGGCCGGGGCGACGGCGACGTCGCCGCGGGGGGAGGTCAGCGTCACGGTGACCGCCGGTGGCGTGCTCGACCAGGTCACGCTGACACCGGCGGCGCGCAGGCTGGAGGTGGACGCCCTGTCCCTGCTCATCGTCGCCACCGCGCGCGAGGCGCAGCGGCTGGCCGGCGCGCGGATGGCCGAGGTGATGGCGGACTACCTCGGCGAGGGCGAGGCGCTGGCGCGGATCACCGAGCACCTGCCCGCGGAGGTCGCGCGATGAGGCCCGACACCTTCACCGCGGACCCCGAGCAGCTGCGCGCGCACGCCGGCCGGCTGGCCGGGTACGCCGACCGGCTCGCCGCCGCGGGCACCCGGCTGCCGGCCGGGCTCGGCGAGGGGGCGCTCGGCTCGTTCGCCGGGTTCCTCACCGCCGGGCTGGGCAACGCCATGGCCGGCGCGCTGGGCGCCTTCGCCGACGCGGCGGCCGCCGTGGACGACGTCGGCACCGGCCTGCGCCGGGCGGCCGACGACTACCAGCGCACCGACGACGACCGGGCCGCCGGGTTCACCGGCGTCGACCAGGACGGGGATGCCCGGTGACCGCGGCACTGACCACGCCCGAGGAGGCGTCCGACGCGACGCGGATCACCGCGCTGCTCGCCGAGCTGCGGGCCACCGGCGACGCCGTCGGCGGCCGGGAGTGGCTGTCGGACGAGCTGGCCGGTGAACCGGCCGCCCCGCTCGGCTCCCTCGGCTCGACCGAGCGCCCGCTGTCCGCCCTGGACGGCGCGGGGCTCGGCTTCCTCACCCCGATGATCTCGTTCCTGGAGGAGCCGCTGGACCAGCTGCGCGGCGACCCGGGCGCCGTCTCCGCCGGCGCGGGCGAGTTCGACTCGGCGGCCCGCGACGCGACGGCCGTGGCCGCCGAGTACCGGTCCACGGCGGGCGCGGAGACCGACGGCTGGTCGGGTCGGGCGTCGTCGGACTACCTGCGGAAGGGCACCGAGCTGGCCGACGGGGTCCTGTCCGTCGCCGAGACCTCGCTCACCGCGGCCAAGGCGCTGGTGGGTGCCGGTGAGGTGGTGGCGCAGGTCGTCGAGGTCGTCACCGGGCTGGTCGCCAAGGCGGTCGGGCAGATCGGGCCGATCATGACCAAGGCGATCGCCGAGGCGCCGGCGACGTTCGGGCAGAGCATCGCGCTGGCGATCCCGGAGTGCGTGCGGATCGCCGTCGAGTGCGGGGTGGAGATCGCCGGGAAGCTGGCCGCGCTGCTGGCCAGCGGCGAGAACCTGATCAAGCTCGTCGAGGGCGCGCTCGGGGTGCTCAAGGTGGTCAAGGAGGTCATGTCGTTCATCGGGGAGCAGAGCCAGGGCGGCAAGCCCGCCGACCCCGGCACCGCCCCGGCCACCGCACCCGCAGCACCGACCGCCGCGCCCACCCCGACCACGCAGCCCACCACGGCCCCGTCCTCTGCCCCGGCCACGCAGCCCACCACGGCCCCGTCCCCCACCACGGCCACGCAGCCCACACCGACCCCGTCCCCGTCCCCCGCCCCCACCACGACCACGTCTCCCACCACGACCCCGTCCCGGACCCCGGAGGAACCCGCATGACCGGCACACCCCGCCGAAGGCCGGCCGCCCTCACCACCGCCCTCACCGCCGCCGTCGCGCTGGCCGCCACCCTCGGCCTCACCCCGGCGACCGCGACCGCCGCACCCCAGGACCACACCGCCACCCAGGCCCTGCTCGACCGCTTCCGGTCCCAGGCCGGACCGGGCGCGGCGCTGCACGCCGGGGACCGCACCGGGGCGTGGACGCTGAGCAGCGGCACCGGGGCGGTGAACCAGAACCGCCCGATCACCGCGGCCGACCACTTCCGCACCGGCAGCCAGACCAAGACGTTCACCGCCGCCGTGGTGCTCCAGCTCGTCGACGAGGGCTCGGTCGAGCTGGACGCGCCGATCGGCCGCTACCTGCCCGGCGTGGTCACCGGCAACTACGACGGCAACGCCATCACCGTCCGCCAGCTCCTCCAGCACACCAGCGGCCTCGTCCGGGACGTCCGCGACGCCGCGGCCAACCCGGACGGCTCCTACTCCCTGGCCGAGCTGGTCCGGTCGGCGATGGACGAGCCGGCGCAGTTCCCGCCCGGCACGGGCCAGGGGTACTCCAACGTCGCCTACCTGGTGCTCGGCCTGCTGGTCGAGCGCGTCACCGGCCGCCAGGTCGGCACCGCGATCACCGAGCGGGTCATCACGCCGCTGGGGCTGGCCGACACGTCGTTCCCGGCGCCGCGGGCGCGCACCCTGGCCGACCCGTACCTGCCGGGCTACGTCGGCGGCAGGCTGGGCCCGTTCTTCTTCTGGCTGGACCAGACCACCGCCGTCGAGCTGTCGTTCTGGAGCAGCGCCGGCGCGATGGCGTCCACGCTGGAGGACACCGCGGCGTTCTACCGGGCCCTGCTCGACGGCGAGGTCGTCTCGGCGGCCGCGCTGGCCGAGATGCGGCGCACCTCACCGCGGTCCGAGAACTACGGGCTGGCCCTGTCCCGGGTACCGCTGTCGTGCGGCGGCGTAGCGTGGGGGCACAACGGCATCCTGGCCACCGGCCACAACTCGATGACCCTGGTCACCGACGACGGCCGGTTCGCGTCGCTGGTCACCAACACCAACCTCGTCAACGCCACGCCGTCCGCAGTGGACGTGCTGGACTCCGCGCTGTGCGAGGGCCGGTCGTGAGGCGGCTGACCGCGCTCGCGGTCGCCGCGGTGCTCGGCCTGCCCGCCACCGGGTCGACCGCGTCGGCGGCCGGCGCGCCGCCGGTGTTCAGCGACGGGCACGGGCTGACCGTGGTGGCGCAACCCAGGTGGGTGGACCAGAACGAGCGCACGTTCGTGTTCACCGTGCGCACCGCCCAGGTGCCCGCGTACTCGGTGCTCCCGGGCCAGGTGTCCGGAGAGCACACGATCGTGGTGACCCTGCCGGAGGACTACGCCGACTCGGGCACCACCCGCTACCCGGTGCAGTACCACCTGCACGGCCACCCGGACCGCCCGGACACCGCCTGGAACCAGCGGTTGTTCGAGGAGCCCACGGCCGGTGTCCCGCTGATCACGGTGGCGCCCAACGGTTCCGGCCGCGGCTGGTACACCAACTGGGTCAACCCGCCGGCCGCGCTGGCGCCGCAGAACTGGGAGAACTTCCACCTGGACCAGGTGATCCCGTTCATCGACGCGAACCTGCGGACGATCCCGACCCGGGACGGCAGGGCGATCTCGGGGCACTCGATGGGGGGTTTCGGCGCGTTCCACTACGCCGAGCACCGGCCGGAGCTGTTCGGCTACGTCGGCAGCTTCTCCGGCGGGCTGGACCTGCTGAGCCAGGAGCAGCGGGTGGCGGTCGTGGCCACCACGCAACTGGCCGGCAGCGGCACCCCGACCGTGCCCGTCGACGCCGTCTTCGGCCCCCCGGTCTGGCCGCTGGACGGCGTGTGGAACGCGGAGAGCCCGGCCCAGCACGTGGGCCCGCTGCGCGGCACGGGCGTCGCGATGTACACCGGCAACGGCGGCGACCTGCTCGTGGACCCGATCCAGGCGGTGACCGAGAACCGGGCGCGGGCGACCAACGTCGTCACCCGCGACCACCTGGTCGCCGCGGGCATCCCGCACACCTTCGTCGACTACGGCGACGGCAGCGGCTGGGCCGAGGGCTGCACCGGCAAGCACGCCCAGCTGCCCTGCCTGCTGGCCGACATGGACCACTTCGTGTCCCTGCTCATGGCCAACCTGACCCACCCGTGAACCGCGGGGGCGGCCCCGCACGCGCGGGGCCGCCCCCGCGCGGTCAGCAGGTCCGGTCGCGGGCCGGCGCGGTGCCGAGCAGGTGGGCGTCCGCGGCGGTCCGCGTGCACTCGTTGGCGTGGTAGACCCCGTGCCCGGGACCGTCGAACGTGACCAGGTGCGAGCCCCTGGCCTGCCGCCGCGCGTTGCGCGCCCACTCGTAGGGCGTGGCCACGTCGTAGCGGCTGGTCAGCAGGAGCAGCGGCGGCGCCTGGTCGACGTCGAGGCGGTGCGGCGGGTTGCTCGGCCGGTCGGTGTACCCGACGCAGGTGGCCGCCTCCTCGTGCCCGAGGTACGTGCCGCGCAGCGTGGGCGCCGCGCGCAACTCGGCCTCGCGCAGCGCCCGGTACTCGTCGAAGTCCTCGAACCGCAGCGCGAAGTCCTGGCACACCACCGCGTACCGCAGCGAGTCGTAGTTCGGCTCGAAGTCCGTCCGCGCGGCGCCGACCTCCGCGATGAGCGACGCCAGCCCCTCCCACGCACCACCGCGGATCTCGGAGAACGCCCACTGGACCAGGTTGCGCTGCCCCAACCCGGTCCCGTCCGCGGCGGCCAGGGCCCTTTCCCAGGCCGCGTGGACGTCCTGCCCGTGCAGGACGCACGCGGTGTCGGCGGCGCACCACGCGGCGAACGCCCCGAACGCCTCCTCCACGGCCCGCGCCCGGTCCAGCACGAAGCGCCGCAGGTCCGCGCTGTGGTCGATCACCCCGTCCAGCACCATCGACCGCACCCGCGGCCCGAACAGCTCCGCGTACTGCTGGCCCAGCAGCGTGCCGTAGGAGATGCCGTAGAAGCTGATCCGCCGCTCCCCCAGCGCTTCGCGCACCGCGTCCAGGTCGCGCGCCGAGCGGGCGGTGTCCACGTGGTCGAACACCGGGTTGCCGGCGCGGCAGTCCTCGCGCACCGCCAGGTTGTGCCGGGCCAGCGCGGCGAACGCGGCCTCGTCCGTTGGGTCGTCACCGGGGTTGCGCCCCATCAGCTCGGAGGAGCAGCGGATCGCCGAGCTGCCGTTCGTGCCCAGCTGGTCGAACCCCACGACGTCGAACCGGGCCCGCACCCCGGCGCTCAGGTAGGGCGCGCGGGCGAACTCCGCACCGGACCCGCCGGGGCCGCCCGCGTCGACGAACACCACGCCGATCCGGCGCGCCGGATCGGTGGCGCGCACCCGCGACACGGCCAGCTCCACCTTCGGCGCGTGCGGGTTCGCCCAGTCCAGCGGGACGGTCACCGCGCCGCACTCGGCGGTCGGCTGGTCGGGGCAGGGCTGCCAGGCGATCGCCGCCTGCGCCTCGGGTGCGACCACCAGCAGGCTCGCGGCCAGCGCGGTGACGAGCAACGTTCGCACGACGTACCCCCAACGTGAGCAGAGGCGTGCAGTGTGGCCGGGGCGGGGAGCAGGGGCAAGCCTTCGCGCCACCAGCCCGTACTTTCGGGCAGGCCCCACGTGAGACCGAATTCGGGGAAATCGCCTTTGACGCACCTGACACAGTGGATTTTCGTGGGAAGATCAGAAGAAGCGAACGACATCCTCCGCCTCGCCGACCTGGCCACCCCGATGGCGCTGCGGGTCGCGGTGACCCTGGGCCTGCCCGACCGGCTGCGCCACGACGGTGTGCCCACCGGCGAGTTGGCGGCCGAACTCGACGTCGACCCGGTCGCGCTCGACCTCCTGCTGGACCACCTCGCAACCCTGGGGATCGTCGAACGCACCCCCACCGGCTGCAAGACGACCGCGCACGGCGCGCAGCTGTGCGTCGACGCCGGCAACGGCCTGAGCGACCTGCTGGACGTCAACACCGCCGGCGGCCGCGGCGAACTGGCGTACGTCGAACTCGCCCACAGCATCCGCACCGGCCGGGCCGCCTACCCGCGCCGCTACGGGCAGGACTTCTGGGCCGACCTGGCCGAGCAGCCGCGCCTGCGCGAGTCGTTCGACCGGCAGATGACGCACCGGTTCCACGAGCAGCTCCCGCGCATCGTCGTCGGCTTCGACTGGTCCCGCTTCCCCACCCTCGTCGACGTCGGCGGCGGCCAGGGCAGCCTGCTCGCCGCGATCCTCACCGCGAACCCGGCGATGCGCGGCCACCTCGTCGACCTCGGGGCGACCGCCGCCGACGCCCGCCGCACCTTCGCCGCCCACGGCCTGGCGGACCGGGCCGAGGTGACCGCGGGCAGCTTCTTCGACCCGCTCCCGGCCGGCGCGGACGCCTACCTGCTGTTCGACATCCTCCACGACTGGGACGACGAGCACGCCGGCCGCGTCCTGGGCCGCTGCGCCGAGGCCGCCCGCCCGGCCGGGCGGGTCCTGGTCCTCGAAGGGGTCGCGGGGCGGCTGGCCGACAGCCGGAGCAGCCTGACCATGCTCGCCGTCTTCGGCGGCCGCGAGCGCCGGCTCGACGAGTTCCGCGCGCTCGCCGCGCCGCACGGCCTGGTCCTCGCCTCCGCGACCGACCTGACCGATCAGCGCTGCCTGCTGGAGTTCCGGTCCGGGTGACCGGACGCGGCCCGGGCGGCGCGTTCGACCTCGGCGTGCCGGCGCGCCCAGAAGGCCGCGTCCTTCTGCTGGGCGGTGCCGTCGAGCGCCGTCGCGCCGTCGAGCCGTTCGCGGAGGATGTCGGCGTGCCCGGCGTGCCGGTTGGTCTCGGTGAGCACGTGCACCAGGACGTTGAACAGGACCACGTCGGGGCGCGGCCACCACGGCACGTGGCCGGGCGCGTCGACGGCGAGGGCGTCGATCGTCGCGTCGGCGTGGTCCCACACCCGCCGGTACCGGTCGACGATCCCGGCGCGCGTCTCGTGCTCGGTCGCCCACATGTCGGTGCCGCGCGCGGACAGGTCGTCCCACCGGGGCGGGGGTTCGGGGAACGGGCGGCCGAACACCTCGCCGAAGTACCTGGCCTCCGCGGTGGACAGGTGCTTGACCAGGCCGAGGAGGTTGGTCCCGGTGGGGGTCAGCGGGCGGCGCGCGTCGTACTCGGACAGCCCGTCGAGCTTGGCGACCACCGCCTGGCGCACCTCGCGCAGGTCGTCGTGCAGGTAGGTCTTCGCGTGCGCGTCGATCACGCGGCCCGAGCCTACCGACCCCGCGCCGGTCACCCCGCCTGCCCGGCCCGCCAGATGCGGCTGTGCAGGTCGCGCCCCCGGATCACCTGCACGCGCCACGGCGTCAGGCGGAGCACGTGCAGCTCGGGATCGGACGGCGACTCCCAGAAGCTGCCCAGCGGGTAGCCGGCACCGGGCGGGCTGGTCCGGCGGTAGAGCTCCCAGACGTGCTCCTTGGTGGGCGGGGCGTCGTCCCACTCGGCGACGGCGTCGACGGCGACCGAGTCGTTGCCCGGTGCCCAGTAGGAGAAGCTGGTGTGCGGGTTGCCCGCGAGGTGCGCGGCCTTGACCGGCGTCCGGTAGGTGGCCAGCCAGCCGAGCGGGGCGCCGCCGACCGTCTCCCACACCGGGATCAGCACGCGCGTCCGCGGCCGGTCGCGCGCGTCGACGGTGACCATCGTGGCGTAGTTGATCGCGCCGATGTAGTTGTTGAACTCGGCCTCCAGCTCACCGAAGTCGGACACCACCGAACTCACGCCGCACCCCTCAGCGACTCGACGGCGCGCGCCAGGCTGACCGCACCGTGCCCGGCGGCGACCTGCCGGTCGACCAGCTCCTTGAGCGGCGTGAGCGTGTCGGTCGGGACGCCCAGCGACCGGCTGGCCCGCAGGATCGTGTCGAGCCCGGCCTGGTTCATCGCCAGCCCCGACTCCTCGGTGCCGTAGTCCCCGCTGTCGATCTCCGCGGCGAAGACGGACAGCACCGGGAAGACGTCCGCCAGCCACGACTTCAGCATCGGGGTCAGCTCGGCGGCACGCACCCCGGCGGCCCGCGCCATCTCCGCGGCGTGCAGGAACCCGCCGAGCATGCCGTACATCCCGGCGAGGATCGCCACGTCGTAGCCGGAGGCGAGCCCGGCGTCCGGGCCGAGGAAGGTGCCCCTGCCCAGCAGCCCCAGCGGCGCCCGCCAACGCCGGTAGACCTCCTCCGAACCGCTGTAGTTGATCGACGACTCGGCGGTGCCGATCGTCTGCGGCACCGCGTACACGGCGCCGTGGAGGTAGCGGGCCCCGTGCTCGTCGGCCCAGTCGGCCAGTTCCCGCGCCTCCTGCGGACCACCGGAGGTGAGGTTGACCAGCGTGCGCCCGCGCACCGCGTCGGTCAGCACCTCGCGCACGGCGGCGGCGTCCAGCAGCGCGATGACGACGAGTTCACCGGCCCCGATCGCCTCACCCGCCGTCGCAGCGGCCGTCGCACCCCCTGCGACGAGCGCGTCGGCCTTGGCCGCGGACCGGTTCCAGACGGTGGTGGGGTGGCCGTGGCGCAGGAAGGTGGCGGCCAACGCGCGCCCCAGGTTGCCGAGCCCGATGACGGTGACCGGTTCAGGTGCTGTGCTCATGCGTCCAGGTTCGCGGTCCAGCGCGGACGCCGCCAGTGGCACCGGTGACGGTGACCGCCAAATTCGTGCCATACGATGGC
The DNA here is from genome assembly GCF_009498035.1 of Saccharothrix syringae. Classification (NCBI taxonomy): domain Bacteria; kingdom Bacillati; phylum Actinomycetota; class Actinomycetes; order Pseudonocardiales; family Pseudonocardiaceae; genus Saccharothrix; species Saccharothrix syringae. The sequence continues at coordinate 4,850,819 of NZ_CP034550.1, read as the reverse complement.
GATCATGAGCGCTGGTTCGGTCGCCCTCGTCGTGCCCGCGGAGATCGGCTTCGCGTTCTGGGACCTGTACGAGCTGAGCATCCCCGCCACGGTCTTCGGCATGCCCCAACCCGACCTGGCCGACCCCTGGTACGACCTGCGGATGTGCCGGACGGGCCCGGCGGGCAGCGGACCGGGTTTCGCCCTGAACACCGGTTACGGCATCGACGACATCGTCGGCGCCGACACCGTCATCGTGTCGTCGGTACCGGACGACGTCGTCGACGAGGGAAAGCCCGCGCCACCCGAACTGATCACCGCCCTGCGCCGCGCGTACGACGCGGGTGCCCGCGTGGTGTCCCTGTGCAGCGGCGCCTTCGCCCTGGCCGAAGCAGGTCTGCTGGACGGCCGCCGCGCCACCGCGCACTGGATGCACACCGACCGGTTGGCCGAGCGCTACCCGAAGGTGCGGGTCGACGACTCGGTGCTGTACGTGGACGACGGTGACGTGCTGACCAGCGCGGGGATGACCGCGGGGCTGGACCTGTGCCTGCACCTGGTGCGGCGGGACCTCGGCGCGCACGTCGCGAACCAGTTGGCGCGCCGGATGGTCGTGCCGGCGCACAGGCCGGGCGGGCAGGCGCAGTTCATCGACCTGTCGGTGCCCGCTTCGGACGACCGGGGCCTGGCCCCCGTGCTGGACTGGGCCCGCGCGAACCTCGACCGGCCGTTGGCGGTCGACGACCTGGCGCGGCGGGCGTCGATGAGCCGCCGGACCTTCTACCGGCGGCTTCAGCAGGCCACCGGTACCACGCCGTTGCGGTGGTTGCTGAACCAGCGGCTCGTGCGGGCGCAGAGCCTGTTGGAGGCCACTGACCTGCCGGTGGAGAAGGTGGCGGAGCTGAGCGGGCTGGGGACGGCCAACAACCTGCGGCACCACTTCTTGAGGCAGGTCGGGGTTTCGCCCGGGGAGTACCGGGGGGCGTTTTCGCGGTAGGGGTGGGCTGGTGGTCCCGCCTGGCGGGACACGGGTGGGGGCTTGTAGCGTTGCGGGCTCGGGTCAAGTGAACGGGAACTGGCGCATGGCGCTGTGAAGTCGCTGGTCGGCAAGTGTCTTCCCCACGCGAGCGGGGGTGGTCCGTCGTCGCCCAACTACACCTCGCCGGTCTCATCTTCCCTGCGCGAGCGGGGGTCCTACCTAGCGAACGTGAGAGCTACAGGCAGGTTTGTCTTCCCCATTTTTGCGGATCACCAACAAGATCACTACACCATAAGGGTGTACTTGAGGGGACTTTACCCCTGATGTTGGACACGGGGTTATGCGGCGTGGGTTACGCGTAGCCGGTGTCGGTAGCAGGCTGTTCTCGTAGTCGATCGGGGATGTCTGGCCGAGGTGAGAGTGGCGTCGTCGGGTGTTGTAGCGGTGCGCCCAGCCGAACAGAGCCAGTCGTGCTTCCCTTGCACTGCCCCAACTTTGGGCGCCTTGGAGGGTTTCGCGTGTGAAGGAGGCGTTGAGGCTTTCGGCGGCGGCGTTGTCCGCGGAACTGCCCACCGCGCCCATGGACCGAGTCACTCCGGCTTCACGGCAGGCGTCGGCGAAGGATTTGGTGCCGTATTGGGTGAGTTCAACCGGTGGATGCAACACCGGGCTGTTGAAGTGAGCGTAGCTGCTCTTCGAAAACCTCGGCAGGGGTCTTCCAGCCGAGGATCTTGCGGGGCCGGTTGTTGACCGCCAGTGCGACGGCTTCGAGGTCTTCGGCGGACCAGCGGGAGAGGTCGGTGCCTTTGGGGAAGTACTGGCGCAGCAGCCCGTTGGTGTTCTCGTTCGTCGGCCGTTGCCAGGGCGAGTGCGGGTCGGCGAACTACACCTTGGTCCCGGTCTCGAGCGCGAACCGGGCGTGTCCGGAGAGTTCCTTGCCGCGGTCCCGGGTGAGCGTCTTTCGTAGCTGCTCGGGCAGTTGCGTCATCGAGGCCGTGAGCGCGGCGTTCATCGCGACGGCGCCGTAGCCGCCGAGCGAGGGGCCGTTGTTCACCGGCGGCCTCTCGCCCCATCCCTCCAGGCGCGGCAGGTGCACCAGGAGTGTGGAACGGCTCGAGCGCTCGACGAGCGTGCCGATCGCGGACCGTCCGGTGCCGATGATCAGGTCACCCTCCCAGTGCCCGGGCACCGCACGATCCGCGGCCTCGGCCGGGCGCTCGGAGAGGACCACGTCGGCGGTGACGTGCCCTCGCGGCTTATTCCGCGCCCTGGCCCGCGGCTCGCGCAGCGCGCGTCCGGTGCGCAGACACGCGACGAGCCCACGCTTGAGGGCACCGCGTCCCTGGATGAACAACGCCTGGTAGATCGCCTCGTGGCTGATCCGCATGGACTCGTCATCGGGGAAGTCGAGCCTGACGCGGTGGCTGATCTGTTGCGGGCTCCAGGCCGTCGCCCAGTGCCGATCCGCTCGGTGGGGCTTCATCTTGCGCCCTTTCCACTCGGCTGCGCCCGGCCCTGCCACGACCGTGCCGTCAGCGCCGCGCAGAGTGCCGTCCAGACGCTCCCGGACGTACTCGCGCAGCCGGTCGTTGGTGACGACCTTGGAGACCTTCGGGCGCCTGGCGGCCTGCTGTGCCTTCCACTGGGCGACCGTCGCGCGGTAGTCCCGCCGCGCGTGGCGGCGTTGCGGCGCAGTTCACGGGAGATCGTCCCCGGGTCCCGCTGCAGAGAGCGGGCGATCCGGCGCACCCCGGCGCCCTTCGCACGCAGGATCGCGATCTCCTCGCGCTCCTCGAACGTCAGGTAGCGGCCCGCAGGCTCAGCCAGCGAGATCGGCGGCATGCCGCCAGCATGACGAAACCGGCGGGTACCCACCGGCCACGACACGCCGACCGCCAACGACGCCTCCACCGTCGTGACCCCCGTGGCGATCAGCCGCCAGAACCAGCGTTGCACCACCCGTGACGGGTCCGGCCGGCCAGGCGAGCGCATCGCCGGCCGAAGTGCCCGATCAGCACGCCACTGCCGACGCAAACCCTCGGGAACATCACTGGTCTTCTTACTCCAGTCCGCCGTCACCACGTCGCACACATCCAAGATCAGGATGTTGCGACGACCAGTTGAATCCACCCTGCGCCCCGTGATCGCCGTGGAAGATCGCCCCGGCCAGGCTTCCACGTGTCCGCTCCGCCGCGTGCAGGGCGTCGAGGACCAGGTCGACGCACATGTGGTCGGCCACGGCCCAGCCGACCAGGCGACGCGAGCACAGGTCCATCTCCGTGGCCAGGCAGAGGAAACGTGCCGTCGACGATCGGCAGGTACGTTATGTCGCCGACGTAGTGGGTGTTGAGAGTGTCGGCGGTGAAATCACGTGTGAGTAGGTCGGAGGCCTTGACCGTGGCGGGGTCGACCGTGGTGGTGCGGTGCCGGCGGCGCAACCGCAGCCCGACCAACCCGACCCCGCGCATCACCCGGGCGACGCGCTTGTGGTTGACGCAGTCTCCGGTGTCGTGCAGTTCGGCGGTAACCCGTGGGACGCCGTAGGTACCCGCCGACCCGCGGTGGATCACCCCGGATACGGGCGGCCAGGCGCGCGTCGTCCGCGACCCGGGCCGCACGATCGGCCGTGGTGGCCATCCAGCGGTAGTAGCTGGACCGGGCGACCCCGATGACCTGGCACAACCGCTTCACGCCATACCGGCGTCGGTTTTCGGAGACGAACCCGAAGCGGTTCACCAGCACGTCTCCCCCGCGAAATACCGGGCCGCCTTGCGCAGAATGTCGCGTTCCTCCTCCAACTCGCGGATCCTTTTGCGCAGGGCGGCGTTCTCGTCTTCCGGCGAGACCGGCGCCGGGGCGCTCGCCGTGGCGGCGGGCGCCCCGGTGCGCTGTCCGTCGTCGAGCCGGATCCAGTTGCGCAGCGTCTCGTGGTTGACTCCGAGATCCCGGGCCACCGATTTGATCGTCGCGCCGGGGCGGGACCGGTAGAGCGCGACCGCCTCGGCCCGAAACTCCGGCGGGTAGTGCTTCATCACCATCTGAACGGGACTCCTGTCCGTCAGGATCGTCAGGATCCAAGTGTTTCTGGTGTCCAACATCCAGGGTCAAGTCCCGCCCTCCAAGGCGCCCAAACCTGGAGCAGCGCAAGGGAGACACGGCTCGCGGCCTTCGGCTGGCTGCACCGCTACAACACCCGACGCCGCCATTCCCACCTTGGCCAGACGTCCCCGATCGACTACGAGAACAGCCTCCTACCGACATCGGCTACGCTGACCCACGCCGCATAACCCAGTGTCCACCATCCGGGGTGAAGGCCCAGGTAATCAGTGGGCCCAGTCCTGGACGGACGCTAGAGCGATGATCACCCGCGCAGCCACACCGGTTCCTTCGCGGTTCTGGTATTCCGCTGAAACCTCCAGCCCTCCGTCCACGATCTTCACGCCGTCGCGCCCACTGCATCGTGCAGCCATGCAGAGACAGCCGCGATCCCGACTGCCGCCTTCAGCTCGGAAGTCGCGGGATATCGCAGTGACGGCAACGCGAGCAGTCGACCACTCCGTCGGAACCGAACGGCCGGATCCACGTTGTGGGGCTGACGACGAAATCGGTTCGGTCGAACCGACGGTTTGCCATCCGGTCGTAGCGAAGTCCTGGGGCGCCCAGACCGCCCGGCGGGACATGGTGCCAGGCGGGTGATCTGTGTGCCAGCAGTAGGACTACCGGTCCGCGAGCCGGTACAACCGTGCATGACCGGATCGACGCTCGGGCCGTTCGGAGGCCAGCATGGTGGTTGCAAGGCAGGTGATCCCTCGCACGATCGTCGTGGTCGACGTGGAGGGCTTCGGCGATCCGCGCCGCACCCTACCCCACCAACTGGGCACCCGTGCGGGCCTGTACCGGACCGTCACCGGCGCCCTGCACGCAGCTGCGGTGCCGTGGGAGGCGTGCTACCACGAGGACTGTGGCGACAGCGTGCTCGTCCTTATCCCGCCGGAATACGCCAAGGCGCTGCTGGTCGAGGTGATGCCCGAGGCGTTGGCGCGAGCGCTGCGCGCACAACGACACCAACCCCGCCGCGCAACGCGCGCGATTACGCATGGCCGTGCACGCCGGCGAAGTGGCCTTCGACGGCCACGGCGCCACCTCCCTGACCACCGCCTTCCGACTGCTGGACGCGCCGTCGGTACGCACGGCGCTTAAGGAGTCGCCCAGGTTGGCCACGCTGGTGGTCTCGCGCTGGGTCTTCGACGAGGTGGTCCGTCATTTCGGGTGCTCGACCCCGCGACGTTCCGGCCGATGCCGGTGCGGGCGAAGGAGCTGCGAGACACCGCCTGAATCGCCTTGCCCGACCACTCCTACTCACCAAGATCAGCCCTCATCTTCAAACCTACACCCCAATACTACAATCAAGGTCATTGCATATGAACATATCCGGCGTGCCGAATTTTCTAGACAAGATGCTACGTGGCCGAACCGAGAGGCTCGCCATAACAGGCCTCTTGATAACCGCTATAGGCACTTCCTCTAGTGCAATATTCTCTTGGCATTTACTCCTGCAGATTCTTTATATAGAAAAACCCACAGGCTTGAAGTGGGCAACATACATGATTTTGAACACTCTGTCACTCTGGACATCAAACGAAGGACGACGAACCTTACTGCTCGCACGCAGACATCGAGCATCCATGCCAATTTCCATGCCCGTCGAGGATGTCAACTTTGTCCTATACCTAAGAGGCTTCAAGGAGGACGCCAGTCGCGGCGACACAGAGATTTTCGCACCGTTAAGCATACATCAACATTCGCCACTTGGACTTATTTACTCTCTATTCGCACACGGCAAAACTGGCGAAGAGCATTTAGTTAAGAGTCTACGACGCATAGGACCGGTAATTACAGTGGGCACTCCTGGCGAAAAACTGCCCCCAGTCGGCGCCGGACGCCTACAGATGTCGCCACATTCGTGGCAAGATGAGGTTCGCAACCTTATGCGACGAGCAAGATTAGTTGTTCTCGCGATGGATCCGACCCCCGGGACGTTGTGGGAGTTCGTCGAAGCGACTTACACAATAGCACCCCAACGGTTAATACTACTAGTTCCACCAGATTCCAAAACTTATGAAACTTTTCGTAGAATGTCACATAAACTACTAAGAAAAAAGTCTACTGCACTTTTCCGTCGAACCGGCAAGCGATGGCCCCCTCCGAAATTGCCTTACATTCCCTCGATTGAACGCCCGACAAGCATGTCCCAACTGAGCGGCACGACCTTCTATAGCGCCGTGATTCACTTCCCTTCAATCCGGGAATCTCGAATTAATAAATTCGAGCCTTTACCGCTGGAGATATTCGGAATCGTTGGACCATCTCTACAGAAAGCACTACGACCCGCACTTAAAAATCTACTTGATTTCGAGCGCACCGTCGCTCGCCATCATTAGCGAGCTAAGCATCAACAACTCATGCTCCTTCCTCATATTGCAGAACCAGTCGCCGCAGTCCGGCACATACCCCTTCGATGACAGCATCACCGAAGGAGAGTTTGTGAGTACCGGGGATAAGGTCCATTAAGTTAACGAAGTACCTGTCGTGATCCCGAACATCCGAGCAGACTCCTCCCATTAAGACACGGATCACCGTGCCGCCGGACATTCTACACGATGATGTGTCGAGCAATCTCGACCTGCTCACTCATGAAGCTGCACCCCCCTGGGAACTCGTCGGACAATCGGACACTAACCAGTTCCGTCACCGTGTCCGACCGCGGTAACCCGCCGATCGGCCATTCCCCTCGTAGCCCACACCTTGCTCCACGCTGACACCGCCGACCCTGGATGCGCAGTGGTCCGCCGCCACACCGTCACCCGACACGGCAGCGGATGTACGCAGGCCCAATACCACCTTCGCCTTCAAACGCCCACGTGTGACCAGCGGCCAGAATGTCACCAGAACCGATTGCGACCCAAAGGCTCCCCCGCCAGATCATGTTCTGGACGCCCGCTGCGAGTCCTACCCACGCTGTGAACTGTCGGGGCGCCATGCCACCTTCGGCGCGCAGGTCACGGCCGTGTGGCGCAGGCGTGCAGCGTCCAGCCGCTCCACCGTGAACAACTCATCGCCAGTAGAAACGTTCGCAGAACTGCGACCACTAGCTTGAGTTTCAACCTCTGAGGGGTCGGCTGACACCCTGGTTGATCACGAGTGAAGCCCTTGATTGATCATTCTTCTTGCGACAGAAAGAAGATCGAACCAAGGGCTTCAGTTGATCAGTGTGCACCATGCCCGTGACGCCGGTGCGGCCGGGGAGCTGTCCGAGTTGCGACAGGAGTACTACCGGTGCCTGACCCGGCGGACGGACGCCTTGTTCGAGCTGACCGACGCGGTGTTGTGCACCGACGGGCCGGTCCGCTCGATCGCGGAGTTGTCGTTCACAGGCGAGCATCGCCGCGGGCATGGCAGTGGCTATGCCGCGCTGGCACGAGGGCGTGTCGACATCGACAGGTTGCGGACAGCGCTGACTGCGGTGTCGCTGCCTCGTGCCGCGGATGGCCGGCTGGTGCTGGCGGTGGACGTGACCTGCTGGCTGCGCCCGGAGGCACACACCTGCCCGCAGCGGATCCTGTGTCACACCTACGGCCGGGGCAAGGACCAGCACATGATGGTCCCGGGCTGGCCCTACTCCATCGTCGTCGCCCTGGAAACCGGGCGTCACTCGTGGACCGCGCCGCTGGACGCGGTCCGGCTCGCGCCCGGTGACGACGCCGCGAGCGTGACCGCCCGACAGATCAGAAACGTGGTGGCCCGACTGATCGCCGCCGGGCACTGGTCGCCGGGTGATCCGGAGATTCTGCCGGTCGCCGACGCAGGCTACGACGGACCGCGACTGGCGCACGTGCTGGCCGATCTCTCGATCGCGGTGCTGGTGAGGATGCGGTCGGACCGGGTCCTGCGCCGCCCGGCCCCGCCTCATCCGCCCGGCACGAGGGGCAGGCCCTGCCGCCACGGCGGCGAGTTCGTCTTCGGCGACCGGGCCACCTGGGCCGAGCCGGAGATCACCAGCGAGACCACCACCCGACTCTACGGCCCCGCGCTGGTCCGGGCCTGGGACCGGCTGCACCCACGGTTGACCCACCACATCGCCTGGGCCGCCCATGACGGGGAGCTGCCGATCCTGGAAGGCACCGTGATCTGGCTGCAGGTCGAGCGTCTGCCCTCGGGCGCGATTCCAAAACCCGTGTGGCTCTGGCACTCCCGCACCGGCCTCACCCGCGCCGAGGTCGATCTGACCTGGCAGGCGTTCCTGCGCCGCTTCGACATCGAGCACACCTTCCGCATGCTCAAGCAAACCCTCGGCTGGACCACCCCGAAACTGCCCTCACCCGACGCGGCCGACCGCTGGACCTGGTTACTGCTGGCCGCCTACACCCAGCTCCGCCTCGCCCGCAAACTTGCCACCGACCTGCGTCGCCCCTGGGAGAAACCCCGGCCGACCCAGCGACTGAGCCCGTCACGGATCCGCCGGGGTTTCGGAACCTACGTCCACAACTGGCCTGTCCGGCCCGTGTCCCGAAACCCTCTCGACCCGGCCCGGGACGCCCCACGGGACTGTCCAACCACCAGCCCGCGGCACGCCACGACGTCCACACCGTCACCAGCACAAACAAGCAGAAACCCACACGCGGCAGGAAGACCAAGTCGAGCAACCCATGACCCCGCCGAACAGGTTAAAACTCAAGCTAGGAGGTCTATGAACCGTGTATGCCAGCCCTGTGCAGGTGGCGCACGACCGAGTTGAGGGTGCGGTCACCACGCCGCCAGGTTGTCGGTGCCTCCGGTGTGTCGGTGTCTCGGTGTACTGTGGCCCGCCATCAACCATAATCTGCGCCACAGGTGCGGAAGAAGCGGGAGAAGTTCATGTCCGGCAAGAAAACGGTGTTCATCGCCTTCGCCAAGGAGGACGAGGCAAGCCGTAACCTGTTCACGGGGCAGCGCGTGAGCGCGCGGACACCGTTCGAGTTCATCGACATGTCGGTGAAGGAGCCCTACGAGACGCAGTGGAAGGAGCGGGTGCGGACGCGTATTCGCCGATCCGATGGTGTGATCGCGCTAATCAGTGCCTCCACGCCACGCGCCACCGGAGAGTTGTGGGAGATTAAGTGCGCGGTGGAGGAGCGCAAGCCTCTGCTGGGCATTTGGTTGGAAGACTACCGGACCAAGCCCGCCGAGATGGGCAGCGCCCCGTGCAAGGCGTGGACGTGGGACACGGTCGCGCAGTTCATCGACGGGCTCTGAGATGCGGCGGGCACTGCTGGTCGGGATCGACCGCTACGACCACACCAGCGACTTGGGCGGGTGTGAGAACGACGCTCATGCGTTGCAACCCCTACTGTCGCGCAACGAGGACAACAGCCGCAACCTCGATTGCCGGTCCTTGATCGGCAGGGTGACCCGAGACGAACTGTTGGCTGCAGTCCAACAGTTGCTGGCGCCTGGGGCGGACTTCGCGCTGCTGTACTTCGCGGGCCACGGAAGGCCTGTGAGCGGGGACGTTGCCTTGGCCACCACCGACGGGCAGGGGAACACCCCTGGCGTTCGGTTCGGTGAGATCCTCGAGTTCGTCAAGAACTCCCCCGTCAGTGAGGTCGTAGTGATCCTGGACTGCTGCTTTTCCGGTGGCGCGGGCACAGTGTCCCTGCTTGCCGACAAGGCTGCAGTCCTGCGCAACGGCGTGTCCATCCTGACCGCCAGTCGTTCCGACCAGACCTCCGATGAACTGAACGGGCGGGGGATCTTTTCCACCTACCTGGAGGGCGCTCTCGACGGCGGGGCGGCCGACGTGCTGGGCCACGTCACCGTGGCCGGTCTGTACGCCTACCTGTCGGAGTCCTTCGGGGCCTGGGATCAGCGTCCCACCTTCAAGACCAACGTCGACCGGCTCCACCCGTTGCGCAGCTGCAAACCCGACGTGCCCGTGACGACGCTTCAGCAATTGACCACCTGGTTCCCCACACCCGACCACGAGTTCCCCCTCGACCCCACCTATGAGCCAGACAAGAGCCAAAGCGGTCTACCGCCGCACCCCGAGCATGAAGAGGTGTTTAGGCAGCTCCAGCTGTGCCGTGCGAGCAAGCTTCTCGAGCCCGTCGGGCACGAGCACATGTACTACGCCGCGATGCAGAATCTTGGCTGTCGTCTCACCCCGCTGGGCAAGCACTACTGGCACATGGTTGACAAAGGATACCTATGATGATCATCGGGATCAGCGGGCACCAGAACCTGCCCGAGGCTGCGCGTCGTCGCGCCGAGGATGACATACGGGCGCTGCTGAGGGGGCAGCACGAGCCGTTCACCGGCATGGCGAGTCTGGCGGAGGGAGCCGACCAGCTGTTCGCAGAGCTGGTGCTCGCCGCCGGGGGCAAGCTGCACGCCGTCATACCCTCACTCGCCTACGAGACCACCTTCCGAGGAAACGCCCTCGATACCTACCTTCGACTGCTCGACGCCGCGGCGGACACCACCCGACTGCCCTTCGATGTGCCCGACGAATCTGCCTACCACGCGGCGGGCAACTACATCGTCGAGCACTGTGACCTGCTGGTGGCTGTCTGGGACGGGCAACCTGCCCGCGGCTTAGGCGGCACGGGCGACGCGGTCGCCCACGCCCGCATGCTCGGCCGCGAGGTGCTGGTGAGCTGGCCACAGGGCGTGCAACGCGCATGATCGCCACGTTCCAAGGTCTGCTGGTTGCCTTGCTCGCGCTGCTGCCCGGCGCGTCCTACACCTTCGCCTACGAGCGAGTCGCAGGCAGCTACGGCATCAGCTTCTCCGACCGCCTGATCCGGTTCCTGGCATCCTCGGCGCTGCTGCACGCCGTCTTCGCCGCCCCTGAGCACCTGCTCTATCGGTACCTCGTCGTCGAGAAGCGACTTCAGAACGGCACCGTGACCTGGTGGTTGCTGGAAGTCGTCGCCCTGACCTACGTCCTGCTGCCTACCGCAGTGGGCAGCCTGGTCGGCTGGGGACACAAGACCCACAAGAAGTGGGCCGTCGCCCTGGTCGGCGACGCCCCCGAGCCTCGGGCCTGGGACTACCTCTGGCGCCACGCCGTGCAGGCCATCGTCCTGATCAGACTCAAGTCTGGAACCTGGCTGGCCGGATACTTCGGCCGCACCCCCGACGGGCGCTACTCCTACGCAGCCGGCCACCCTGAAGAGGGCGACCTCTATCTCGCCCTGGCCTTCGTCGTTGATCAAGCGACCGGCGAGCTCACCCTCGATAGAGAAAACAAGCCCACGCCCGTCCCGGGCGAGCGCGGGCTCCTGGTCCGCTGGGCCGAGATCGAGTACATCGACATCAAGGAGTACAGAACATGAGCAAGACACGGGACAACCAGGACACCCCCAGGAATCCCGCCGACGAGCGAGTTAACGAAAGCCAGAAGCGCGGGGGCTACATCGCTCCCAACACCCCTTTCAATCTCCCGACAATGCCAGCTGGCCCCGGGCAAGGCGGCCAAAAGGAAGGCGAGTCCACCCCACCTGCCAGCACCAAGGACTGAACCTGCGGACGCGACGAGACCCGCAGATGGCGCAACCCGGTCACCCGGCCCGTCCAGGTGATGGGCTGTGGTCCACGCCGTGGACGGCCGCGCTTGGCGTCGAATGCGGGCTCAGCCGCGCTTGCAGTGTCCATACCTGATGGGCCTGAGGGCAGTCTGGCTTCTGCTCACCGCCGCAACTGAACGTGCGGGTCGTTCCACGACCCTTCACCGATGCAGCTCTCCGGGACTTGCAGGTCAGGATAGGCGCGACGCAGATCGGCGACCTCGTCGTCCAGATCGTCGGCGGCGTCGATCCTGCACCAGGCCCTCGCAGTCGAGTCGTGTCAGCACCATCACCGCCAAGGCGCACCAGAAACCAGCACGACACCGTCGGCCACGCCCAAAGCGGTAGCCGAACCGCGCTTCCAGTCCGCCGGGCTTGGGCCGTAAGCCAGATCCGTCCCGTTAGTGGTTCCTCACGGCGACAGTGGTGTGCGGCGGGCCCCTCCGCTCGCCGAACTGATGACATGCGAAGAGGCGCGCCCTCGGACTCGAAGAGCGCTATTCAGAAATGTTAACCTGCGGAGATAGCGCAACAGCCCTGCCTGGGTAGGGTCGGTTTCCTTCCACAGAACCCGATCCCTCACCCAAGACAGGGCTGTTGCGCTACCACTCTACTGATCTTCAATTCGTGTTATCGTTGGTGCTGACATATCTTGATCGTTGCGGTATGCCGGTGGGATGCGGTATGCGCAGGGTGGTGGGATGACCGCCGAGCGGCGGGAGTTCCGGGAACGGCTGCGCCTGTAGGCGGCCGAGCGGTTTGCCGCAGGCGAGGAGAACGCAGCGATCGCCAAAGACCTGCGGGTCAGCGTGCGGTCGGTGCAGCGGTGGCGACGGTCCTGGATTGCGGGCGGTCCCCGGGCATTGGCCTCGGCCGGAGCAGCGTCGTTGCCCCGGCTGGACGAGGCGAAGTTCGCCCGGCTGGAACAGGAGTTGCGCAAAGGACCGACGGCGCACGGCTGGCCGGACCAGATCTGGACGCTGTCGCGGATCAGGACCCTGATTGGGCGCCGGTTCCATGTGGGCTACACGGTGCAGGGGGGTTCACCTGCTGTTGCGGCGGCACGGCTGGACGCGCCAGGTGCCGGTGCGGCGGGCGGTGGAACGCGACGACCAGGCGGTGGCCGACTGGGGGAAGGACACGTGGCCGCAGGTGGAAGCACCGCGGCGGCGCTCGACGCCTGGATTGTCTTCGAGGACGAGTCCGGGATGTCGATGACGCCGCCCACTGCCCGCACTTAGGCACCGCGTGGCCGCACCCCGGTGGTCCGGGTGCGCACCAGGCTGCGCCGCCGACTGTCGGTCGCGGCCCTGGCCTGCTACAAGCCTGGCGAGCGCTCGCGGCTGATCCACCGGCCCCGGCTGGACACCGGACGCGGAGGGCGCCGCAGCTTCGCCTGGACCGACTACCGCGACCTGCTCGTAGCCGCCCACCGCCAACTCGGCGGGCCGATCGTGCTCGTGTGGGACAACCTGCCCACCCACCGCTCCGACGAGATGCTCGCCTTCATCGACGGCACGGACTGGTTGACCGGCTTCCGGCCTACGCGCCCGACCTCAACCCGGTCGAGGGCATCTGGTCGGTGCTGCGGCGTCGCTGGTTGTCCAACGTCGCCTTCACCACCCTCGACCATCTCGTTCGGACGGTCCGACAGGGCCTACGCAAGATCCAGTACCGCAGCGACATCATCAACGGCTGCCTCACCGGCACCGGTCTCCAATTCCACCCCACCTGACCTCGACCGACACCACGAATTGAAGGTCAGTAAGCCCTAATTTAGTCATCGACACATCAAGTCTTCCGGCACTGGTTCGCCGACCAGCATGTTCCACTCATCGGCACGCAGGTCCCGGCCCGCCGTCGCACAGGCGGTACGCACCATCGTCTCGTCGGAGATGTCGCGGTGCACCGCCCTCCCGAGGCCGGTGCCAGCTCCCTCGGTCACCGTGACGAGCCGGATGCCGTCACCGGAGAACGCGACACCCACCCGACCTCCAGACAAGGTTGCAGGGAGCGGGCCGAGGACGGCTCCGGTGTCCAGGTCCGCCACGACGATGGTCCCATCGTCACGTGTGCGGGCCACCAGCGAACCGTTGGAGGCGGGCCGGTACACGAAGCCGCGGTCACCCGCGACGGTCCCGCGGCGCTCCCCGCCCCGCTCGTCCCAGATTTCCAGGTCCCCGGACTTCCGCTGCACCAGCAGACGACCAGGCACGAACACTAGGTACCTCACGTCGCGCAACGCGATCTCGCCGACGGTGACTCCGGTGTGCGCCGCGCGGATCATCACAGAGTCCTCGTCGGCTACCGCGACCAGATCAGCAGTCGAACTGATCGCCGCCGCTTGGACTCGAGGGGCCCTGGGGGCGGGCGGCGCGTCCGGATCAGGTAACACCCTGCGGGTGGCGGCGGTCGAGAGGTCGATCAGTTCGATCCCGCCGTCGTCCTCGACGACCACCACCTGACGAGTGTCGGCAGTCAGTGCCGCCGACAACACACCCTCGCCGCGCTGCCCTGCCGGTACACCGCGAACGGAGACCGGCCACCCATCGGGTACTGATACCTCCGTTCCTCCCAGCGGTGGCTGCACGAGCACTGTGGCGAGGCTGCCATCCCGTTCCCACACCGCCGGGCCGTACCGGCCGGGCAGGCCGAGATTGGGCAGGGTGCGGATGTCCTGCGGCTGTGCTGTCGGACCGGCCACGCCGCCCCACCCGGAGCCGTCGATGACCACTAGGCGCGAGCCGTCGGGCGACACCGCGACGTCCGGCGGGCCACATGCGTTGCACCCGGCGGATACCTCGATCGGGAAGGTGTGGCTGATTCGATCGGTCTGCGCCAGATCCCACACCGCCACCCGGTTGCCCGACGCGGAAACGAGTTTCGTGCCATCCGTGCCGAGGAACCGCAGGCCCTGCCGCGTGATCGTGCCCGTTCCGGTCAGCCGGATGGGTTCCGCCGATGGAGTGCCAGCTTGCCGCACAGGTGCGACGTAAATGGTGTTGTCCTCGGCGACTGCGATGTAAGAGGCGTTTGCGCTGAGCTCGATCGCCTCCGGGGTTTTGATCGGCGCATTCGCGGTAAGGTCGGGAGCATCGAATTCGGTCGGCCGATCGGTGCTCCACACACGGAACGTGTCGGCGCCGTTGCTGTAGCTGAAAGCGCGGCCGTCCGCCGACGCGGTAACGCCATAGTTCGCGGTGCCAAAACCTGCGGAAGAACCCGATAGCATCGACCAATCCGCGAGTCGCCTGCGTTCCCACTGGCCATACGCGCTGTCGATGAGGAACGTCTCCTCATCGGAGGTCGTGATCAGGTCGACTGCAAGCGGGCGTTCGCCGCCCTGATCGTGGTCCACGCTGCGCAGCACGTCGCCGTCGAGCGCGAGGACGTTGGTCATCGCCCGTCCCGCGTACACCTTCTCCCCTGTCGACATCACCGCCGTGCGGCCCGACAGCGACACGGCGACCGCGCGGACTTCCCACCCTGGGCGTACCGGGATCGACTCCACCGGTCGGCCCGGTCGCATCAGATGGGAGGTGTCGCCATCGGTTGCGATCACGGTACCGCCGTCGGCGCTCACCGACAGGCTGCGCGGTTCGTCGTCCAATGTGAGAAGCAGCTCGGGAACGCTGTCGGCGAGGCGCCACCGCAGCACCGCCCCGCCGCGCAGACCGACGACGACCGTGCCTCCGTCTGCACTGGCGGTGAGTTGGACGACATCCGCGTCGAACGGCAGCATGCGTACCAGCGACCCGCTCGCGGTGACGGCACGGAACAGCGCGCCCCTGGTCTGCGGACTGGGATCGGCGCGAAAAGCCTTGACCGCCAACAGGTTAGCTACATCCAGGTTCGCGGCCAGTTGGCTGTCGGACGCGGCAGCGAGCTTGCGCGCCAAGGCGATCCGCGCCTCAGAATCGGCCTTGTTCCCTTGCACGATGGCGCTGATCCCCAAGGTCAGGACAAGAGCGGAGAACAGGGCCACCGCTGTGACAGTTCTGCGGCGCGCCCGGCGCCGCTGTCGTTCGTCCTCGTCGTGCAGCTCATCCTTATCTACGCGGTAGAGACTCGCCGCAATCGTCAGGGCGGCGTCGCGCACCCGCGCAGCCCGCTCTCGCCGGGCGCGCCTACCGTTCGCCGTGACGGCGACATCTTTCCAGTGCGGCTCCGAGGTAAACCAGCCAGCCAGGTCAGGCGGCACGGCGTTGCTGTCCGCTCCTAGGTCGAAGTCCTTACCCTGCCAGGAGATCGTCCCATCGACGCGCATGATGAAGAAGGTCGAGCGATCCCGGTTCTCCCGCCAGAACCGGACCTCCCGCCGCACCCAAAACGACTTCGCTGCTCCAGGTGAGGCCAGCAGGATGAAGTGGCGGGATCGTCGCAGTTCCTGCTCGATCGATCCCCACAGGCTTTCCGACATAAGCGAATTGGTCTCGTCTCGATAGATCCGAAGCACACTACGCTCGTACCACGGTCGCCCAACTCGGCGAATCAGGCGTTGCAGGCGCGCTGCCGTCCCGTCGTCAGCCCCGTGGTTGTAGGAGATGAACGCGTCGTATCCCTGCGGCTCGCTGCTCTCCACCGGCATCCGTTCTCGCTGAAGTAGTACCGGGGAGGTCGTCGGCGAGGCACAACGCGTTACGCGGGTAACGGCAGCAGTCCTCGGCACGACGTCAGTGCCTGAACGGGCTCACCAGGAGGCGACCATGTTCCGGACGATGTTGATGCCGATGTTGCTGGCAGCCGGTGCGCTGCTGACCGCGTGCACGGGTTCCGCTCTGCCAACCGTTGGACCCGCAGCCGAGGAGGTGAAGGTCATCGCGATACGGCTACCCGAGGGGACGTTCCCGCGGTTCCCGACCGTCGCACCCGACGGCACCGTGTGGTGCAGCGAGAGCTCCGGCGAGGCTATCGCGCGCATCGGCACCGACGGCTCGGTCAGCCATGTGCGCATCCCTGGTAGTTCAAATAGCCCGGCCGACGTCGTGCACGGTCCCGACGGCCTGATCTGGTTCGTCGGGTTCCAGGTGATCGGCCGGATCACCGCCGATCAACAGCTGGAGGGTTGGGAGGACCGTCGCATTGGGTTGCCCAAGGCCATGGCCTCCGGGCCGGACGGAGCTCTCTGGTACACCAACGAGAAGGAACCACCGACGATCAGCCGGATCACGCCGACGGGATCAATCACCCACCACCCGATTCAGACCACCGGGTCCTCCCCGACGATGCCCGGCATTACCACCGGCCCTGACGGCGCCCTCTGGTTCATCGAGACGTCCTTCTTCCCCGAAGGCCCGCGGGGCATCGGCCGGATGACCACGGGCGGCGAGTACCGCCGCTGGGCACTCTCCGACGCCATGACCGGCCCCAGCCGCATCACCGCCGGTCCCGACGACGCCCTATGGTTCACCACGGACCGGGCTATCGGCCGCATCACCGTCGACGGGACCATCAGCGACTTCCCCATCCCACCAGGCACCCGACCGTTCGACATCACTTTCGGTCTTGACGGGGCGCTATGGTTCACCACCGACCAAGGCAGCATCGGCCGCCTCACCACCTCCGGTCAGATGACGCTGCACCCAATCGACGGCGCCGAGCAGCTCATCGGCCTCGCCTCCGCCCAGGACGGCTCCCTGTGGATCGCCGACGGCAAGGCCGACACGCTCTGGCACTACACGCCCACACGGTGACCCTGTGGCACTTGCAGGTCATCATCGCTGATAGACGGGAGCTGATATGCGCTTGAGAGCACCGATCCAGCTCTACGACCTCGACGCGGCCATCGGCGATGACCAGGGCGTCGCACGGGCTCGACGCTGCGTTGACCACCATGACGGGCCCGTGGTCGCCGACCGCCCGGAGCCGGTCGAACGACGGTGCGTGCAGGCAGTCCGGGAATCCGTCCTCCCGCACGGACGCGACCAGGCGGTCCCACTCGGTGACCAACGCGGTACGCCGGTCCGCATCACCCGTCGAACCGTCCAGCGCGGTCCTCAGCCGCTCCAACCGGGAGATGGTCTCGGGTAGGATCTCGGCCCGGTCCCGGCGGACGCCGACCACCTGGTTCCACAACACGGAACGCCCCTGCTCCAGCAGTTCGACCGCGCGCTCCGGCAGGCCGGCGGAGATCGCCGCGGCAGCCGCCTCGCTCGCGACGCCACCGAACCTGGTCAGCAGCAGTTCCTGGTCATGGCGACTCAGGTCACGCCAGGCAAGGGTGTCCAGCAGTTCGACGGCGTGCTCGTAGCCCTCCACCGCGGCCCGGTAATCGCCCACCTCGGCCATCAGCTCGCTCCACGTCTTCCCCGCACACGCGGGGGTGGTCCGTACTGAGCGGACGAGGTCGCCCCTTAGACCACATCTCATTTGGGGTGCGGTCGGGCGGCCGATGTCTCGATCATCGATGAACGACGTGGAGAAGTGGTGCCCGGAGCCGTTGTGGCTGTTGGCGAAGCCGCTGTTGCCCGACGCGCCGCAACGCCACCAGGGCGGCGGCCGGCGTCGGCCGGACGACCGGACCGTGTTGGCGGCCATCCTGCTACGTGCTGCGGACCGGGTGTGCCTGGTCGGCGTTGCCCGCCTCGTTCGGGATCGGTTCCCCCACCGCGCATCGCCGGTTCACCGAGTGGGTCGAGGCGGACGTGTTCGCCCGGCCGCACCGGGCGACGCCGGACCTGCTCGGTGTCGCCGGGGCGATCGACTGCTCGCGGGCGTCGGTGGACAGCATGCACGTCCGTGCGGTCAAAGGGGGGGCCTGACCGGCCCGAGCCCGGTCGCCCGGGGCAAACCAGGCTCGAAGATCCACGCGATGGGCGACCGCGGCGGCCTGCCGCCGACCGTGGTTGTCTCGTCGGCCGACCGCAACGACCACCTGTTGTTCGAGGCCGTGGTGGACGCCGTGACCCCGATCAAGGGGCCCGTCGGACGTCCTCGTCGTCGGCCGCGCACGCTGCACGCGGACAAGGGCTACGACTGTCCGACCTGCCGGAACGGGTTACGCAGGAGGGGCGTCACCGCCCGGATCGCCCGCCGCGGCATCGAGTCCGCCAAGCGGCTGGGCCGCCACCGGTACGTCATCGAACGGACCCTGGAGTGGGTTTCCCGGTTCCGACGCCTGGCCCGCCGCTACGAGCGCAAGGCCGCCCACTTCATGGCGTTCGCCCAACTTGCCCGCGCGGTGATCTGCTACCGCCGAGCCGTCAAGCTGGACCTGCTGACCCACAACAACCCCAAATGAGATTTGGTCTTACCTCCGCTGCCCCTCCCACGTAGCGGGGCGTCCAGTGGCGTTGGACCTGCCGACACCAGAGATGTCGACAGGCGGCGTGACCGCATGAACCACACCTCAGACAGCCCGCCGTTCACTCGATGGTGGTGTCTTGAGGCCGGTTAGCCCACCGGCCCCCGCCCCACCCGCATATCCTGAACTCCTCTTGATCACCGACAACGACACCACAACAGTCGCCAACGGTGATGTGCTCCCCAGGAGCGCAGCAGGGGGAGGGTGCGTCGAATGAGCGGAACAACGAACACCACGGAGGCGCCCGGCCCGACGCAGTCCTTCGGCGAGGAGCTGCGCAGGCTTCGCGGAACGATGACCATCCGACGCCTGGCCGAACCGATCCACTTCAGCTCAGGCCACATCAGCAACGTCGAACACGGCACCAAACTGCCCACCGAGGACTTCGCCAAGGCCTGCGACACGGCATTGGCGACCGGCGGCGCCCTCCTCACCCTGTTCCTGCGCACCTCCACCCGAACCACCCACACCAGAGGCACCCGACCAGCACAACTCCCACCCTCACCACGCCTCGTCGGCCGCACCGACGTCCTGAAGGCGCTGGACGAACACCTCTGGCAACACCAGGACACCGACTCCGCCGGCGTCATCGCCCTGGACGGCCAAGCCGGCGTGGGCAAGACCTCCCTGGCAGTCGCCTGGGCACACCAGGTCAAAGCGCTCTTCCCCGACGGCGTCTTCTTCGTCGACCTGCACGGCTACTCCCCCGAAGCCGCCCCTGTCGACACCGCCGAAGTGCTGGAGGACATCCTCAAAGCCCTCGGCGTCCCACCCGACACCATGCCCGCCACCGCGGAACGCCGCTCGGCCCTCCTACGCACAAGGCTGGACGGTTCACGCACCCTGCTCGTCCTGGACAACGCAGCCCGCGCGGAACAAGTCACCCCGTTCATCCCAGCCACCTCCGGCTGCCTGGTCCTGGTCACCAGCAGACAACGCCTGTCCGCCCTGGCCGTACGCCACGGCGCCCGCTGCCTGACCATCGACCCGTTCGACAACCCCGACGCCCTCGCACTGCTGCGGCAAGTCGTCGGCACCACACGCATCGACACCGACCCCACAGCCGCCCACCGCATCGTCGAACTCTGCGGGGGCCTCCCCCTGGCGGTGCGGGTCGCAGCCGAACGCATCGCGGCCAGCCGACACCTGACCCTCGAAGGTCTCGCCGAGGATCTGTCGGACGTCAACCAGCGCCTCAACGTCCTCTCCCCCAGCGACGTCGCCGTGCGCGCCGTGTTCTCCTGGTCCTTCCACGCCCTCGCCCCCAAGGCCACCCGCCTGTTCCGCCTCCTGAGCCTGCACCCAGGCCGCGACTTCGGCGTCGACTCGGCATCAGTGCTCACCGGCTACCCACCCGCCGAGACCACTCACCTGCTCGACACCCTCACCAATGGGCACCTCCTCCAGGAAACCGGCCACCGCCGCTTCCGCTTCCACGACCTGCTGCGGGACTACGCCACCGAGCAGGCACTCTCCGGAGAACCAGCCGAGGACATCACCGCAGCCAGGCACCGCATCCTCCGGTGGTACCTCCAGGCGGCGACGTCAGCGAACCGAACCATGTCGCCCAACCGGCCGTTCCCCCAGTTCACCACAACCGGCTCACCGACCTTCGCCACGTCCAACGACGCCGTGCGGTGGTGCGAGGCTGTCGACCTACCTCTACCGACGCAACCCGTGGAGCACCTGGCTCACACCGTTGAACGCGAGCCTGGCCCAAGCCCGACGACAGCAAGACCTCGCCGCCCAGGCATGGATCCTGACCAACCTCGGCAACGGTCACCTCGACCAACACCGGTTCGACGAGGCGATGCAGTGCTTCACCGAAACACTGAAACTCTGCCACCAACTCGACGACCACAGCGGCCAGATGTGGGCCTACATCGGCATCGGCCGCGTGCACCAAGCCGGCAACGAGCACCACCTCGCCGCCGAGCACTACGAACTCGCCCAAACCACCTCCTCACAGCTGGGCGGACGGTGGCCGTGGGCAATCGCGACCTCCTACCTCGCCGACGCCCACCGCGCCCTGGGCAAGTACGACGCCGCACTCGACAGCCTGGAACAGACCGCCGCCACCCTGCGCGAACTCGGTGACCACCAAGCCGAGAGCTGCGCGCTCAACAAGATCGCCGACGTCCACCACGACCTGGGCGACCTCCACAACACCCTCGCCTACCTCGAACAGGCACTGGCCGCCAGCGTCTCGGTAGCCGACCTCTGGGGACAGGCGGCGTTCCAGCACAAGCTGGGCGACGTCCACCACGAACTCGACGAACACGACGAAGCACGTCAAGCGTGGGAGAACGCGGTACAACTGTTCGAGGCGCTGGGCGACGCGCGAGCCACCGGCATCCGCGCCCAACTGGCCCTGCTGGTCACCGAGACCGTTCCGGCCCCGCGGCAGGAATGCCGCACCTGAGGAGGGTGCCCGTGCCCGACCCCACCCCCTGGCACCCAGCCCTCAACCAGCACGACCTCCTGACCACCGACGACGCCGCGCTCACCGAGGCCGCCGACGACTTCGGCCGAACCACGACCCCCGCCCGCCCGCTCGCCGTCGCCCGCCCCACCTCGGCCGACGACATCAGCGCCATCCTGCGCTTCGCCACCAAGCACGACCTCCTCATGGTCCCCCAAGCAGAGCGCCACTCCACCGCAGGCCAAGCCCAAGCGCCCAACGGGATCGCGCTGGACATGCGCGGCCTGAACACCATCCACGACATCACCGACGACCGCGTCGTGGTCGACGCTGGCGCACGATGGAGCCAGATCCTCGACGCCACCCTGCCCCTCGGCGCCGCTCCCCCGGTCCTGACCGACTACCTGGACCTGTCGGTCGGCGGCACCCTCTCGGTCGGCGGCATCAGCGGCGCCACCCACCAGCACGGCCTCCAGACCGACAACGTCCTGGAACTCGACGCCGTCACCCCCGACGGCACCCGCGTCACCTGCTCACCAACCCTGAACCCCGACCTGTTCAACGCCCTCCGCGGCGGCAAGGGCCGCCATGGCGTGATCGTGCGGGCGACGCTGCGCCTGATCCCCGCCCACTCCCACGCCCGCTGGTTCCGCCTGCGCTACGACCACCTCGCCACCTTCCTCGCCGACCAGCGAACCCTGATGACCGAAGGACGCTTTCACCACCTGGAAGGGCAGGCCAAACCGCAGGCCAACGGGACCTGGACCTACTGCATCGACGGCGTCGCGTACTTCACCCAACCCGACGCCCCAGCGGAGAACCGCCTGCTCACGGGCCTCGCGGACAACCGTGACGCCCTGGAGGCCAACGACCTCACCTACCACGGGTTCCAGAACCGCCTGGCCGACGACGTGGCCCTGCTGCGCACCCTCGGCCCGTGGCAGCACCCCCACCCGTGGCTCAACCTGTTTCTCCCAGACCACGCCGCCGAGCAGACCCTGGCCGAGATCTTGTCCGCGCTCGGCCCTCAAGACATCGGTGAGAGCGGCGTCGTCATCATCTACCCGGTGCCACGCGCACGGATCAGCACACCGCAAGTCCGGCTTCCCGCCACACCGACAGCTTTCCTGTTCTCCATCCTGCGCGCCGCACCACCGGACGACCCGATCGCCCTGCGAAGGATGCTGGAGGACAACCGCACGCTCCAACAACAGGTCATGTCGACAGGCGGAACCGTCTACCTCGGCGAACCGGACAGATAAAAACAGGCCGTATTCCTATTCTTTCCTATTCGAAAACCCGAAAATCTTCCGACGCGCTCGAATTCGCCGGATGCTCGTGATCGCCACTCCACTCGAACCGAGGAGCGATCATGACCACCACGACACGTCGACGCACCACCCGAGCCCGCCTCGCAGCTGCCGCCGTAGCAGCACTCGCCGCCATGCTCAGCACCTCGCCAGCCACGGCACAGGACCTGCCGAGGAGCGAGGGCTGCGGCTTCCGGCACGTCAACCCCGACCACCACGGCGGTGCCACCGCGCTGTACATCCACTGCGCCGACTCGTTCATCCTCATCCGCGTCGACACCGCAGACGGCAGCCGTCACCAGTGCGTCGATCCCTGGGGCTCCGTGCGCTTCTACCCGAACATGCACGTCAGCAACGCTTACTACGTCCCGATCCCGCCAAGGCTGTTGACCGCGTCCGACGGCAGCCTGATCTGCTCCCTGACTCAACCGCCCGCCTGAACGCGAAGCCTGTCCAACTCCGCCTCCGTCGGGTTGTCGAGGACCACTTCGAACAGGTCCTCGAAGCGGAGCGGGGCGAGCACGGTCAGCGCTCCGGCGATGAACGCCGGACCGGGCTGGAGCACGCCCGCCACGACGCGCGTGACGGTGGAGCGGTTGAGCCCCATCGCTCTGGCCAGCGCGTAATCCGACCGGAAGTTCGCGTTCGTGGCGGCCATGGTGAAGACCCTGACCCGCAGTTTGACAGTGCCGGACATCGTGGTCCCATTCCTGGAGCGAGCGGGGTCGGGAGTCCTGCGCTCCCGACCCCGCGTCAACGGCAATCGGCGGTTCAGGCGTGAGCCACGGCCCTGCCCCCACCTCGCGTGCTCGCATGGGAAGTACGCGGACGTGGGAACAGCGGGATGCCTTCGTGCTGTCGCCACACGGTGTCGCAGGTGGTGCAGGTGGGCCAGCACCACTGCGTTTTGGTGGGGTGTGCGGCGGGGATGGTCAGTTCCTCGCCGCACAGGGTGGCGGTGTCCTCGAAGGCGACCGCGTCCTCTTTCACGGCGTGGCGTTGGCCGTCGTGGGGCAGCCAGCGGAACGGGCGTATCGACATCAGTGGCTCCCCCGGTCGTAGCGGTCGGCCCAACGGGCCAACCGCTCGTGCGACTCATCCGGACCGAGCGCCAACACGCCCAACCGCCACATCTTGAGGTGGTACTCGGCCACCACCTTTGGGTCGTCGTGGAAGACGGTGGCGGTGTCGGTCTCGGCGCAGGCGACCGGTCGGATCGGGTCGGGGAAGGTCATCAGGGTCGCCGGGTGCCGCAGCCTGGTTCGCGTCCCCGTAGTCATGGGCACCAGGCGCACGGTGACGCCGGGCCAGCCGCACATCAGCGTCAGGTGCAGCGCCTGGTCGCGCATGACCACCGGGTCGTCCAGCCCCATGTGCAGTGCGGCCTCGTGCACGTAGAGCAGCACCCGCGGGCCGTTGACCGCGTGCAGCACCCGCTGCCGCTTCATCCGGGCACCGACCTGATCCTGGTCGTCGATCAGGGCGCGGGCGTAGTCCTCGGTCTGACCCAGTGCCGGAACGGTGAAGGGCTCGTAGGCGGTGACGGTGGCCGCGTTGGCCTCGTGGAGGGTCAGCACGGTCAGGGCGTCCGGGCAGGGGGTGTGCAGCCGCAGGAAGTTGTGGATGTCCGCCCGCTGGTCGGCCAACGCCAGCACGCGGTCCCGGGTGGCCTTGTCCACGCCATAGCGGCCGATCAGAATGCCGATCTCCCACAGGCTGGTGCCCCGGCTGCCCAGTTCCAACTTGCTCAGCTTCCCCGCCGACCAACCCAACCCCTTGGCGACCCTCGGCAGGGCCAGCCCGGCTTGGCGGCGGATCCGGCGCAGCTCCTCGCCCAGCTCCCTGCTGCGGGCGGTGGTCAACCGCGCCCAGCTATTCCCGGCAGCGTGCTCGGCGCTCTTCTCGGTGTCCATCGGCATTCCTGATGTACTCGGATGCCGCACATGCGGCGACAAGGTGATCAGACGGTTCCGGCGGGGACCAGATCGGGCAACGGCCACGCGGGTAACCCGAACTCGGCCAAGGCCAGCCCGTCCACCGCAGGTAGTTCGCCCGGCACAGGGATGACGTCGACGAGCCCGCGCACAGCCGCCGCGCTCTCGGGGACGATCGGGAGCAAGGCGGCCAGGGCGCGGTTGAAGCTCTTGTCCGCCTGGGCACGTCGCCCCAGGCTCCGGTACGCCAGTCCCAGCAGAACCAGGCACACAGCGTGCTGCCGCACGTCCGGGATCGCTTTGCCCAACTGCCCGTAGCAGGCGTCGGCACGCACCAGGTGATCCAGCGCGGCCTCGGGACGACCCGCTTCCAGCATCACCGCCCCCAGCTCACGCAGCGTCCACGCCGAGCGCGCGTCCACCGCCCGCCCGTGCCGGATCAGCAGCTCCAGCAGTTCGTCCAGGCAGTCGGCCACCTCGTGCAGACAGCCCGTCGCCCGGTCGATCCGCGCCAGCGAGCCCAATGCGTCCCGGTAGCCGACGAGCGTCCGCTCCTGCAGCACTGGCTCGTTGTCCGCCCTGGCCCGCCACACCGCCAACTCGTGGATGCCCATCCAGCGGGCCAGCCCGTAGTGCCCTCGCTCGGCGTAGAACAGGTTGGCGTGACGGAACGCAGCAGGGTTCTCGAACATCGGGGCGCAATCAGCCGATTGCTCAATCCGCGGCGTCACGGCCGGCCGCCTCGCAGAACCCGTCCGTTCGAATGACGCTTCCTCACGGGTGACCTCCCACGACCACCGAATGCACTCAAGATCAGCGGCTACGTCACGCAGCTTCACGTGACGGTAAGTCAGAAAAAGGGCCTGAAGGGCTAATGGCGGGGACAAACACCTCCTGCCCGGATCCGTTGTACCGTTGGTCTCGGTCGTCCCGAGTGCGAGGCAGGTCCTCATGCCAGCTGAAGAGCAGAACGACAGCATCGGCGCACGCGTCAAGCGGGCGAGGTTGCTCGCCGGAATCACCCAACGCCGCCTGGCGACAAGCGCGCACGTGAGCTTGAGCCTCGTGAAGGCGGTCGAGCAAGGCCGCGTACCGGCCTCCCCCGCCTTCGTCGCCGCGGTGTCCCGCGCGTTGAAGGCCGACAGCACCTACCTGCTGGGCCAGCCGCGCCGGGCCGAGGACGGCGAAGGGCACCGCGTCCACGCCGTGGTGCCCGCCCTCCGACGTGAGGTCGCCGCATACCGCATACCAGCGGAGGCCGGAGTCCACCCACGCCCGCTTCCGCAGCTCGCGAGAGCAGTGGCCAAAGCATCGAAGTTGCGCCACTCCGCGACCCTGGACGCCTTGGGCGCCGAACTCCCGGCCCTGCTGGCAGAGATCCGGACCGCCATCACGGAGGCCAAAGGACACGACCGCGAACAACTGTTCGCGTTGTTGGCCGAAACGTACGCAGCGGCAGGTCAGGTCGCCTGGAAGCTCGGCTACGCCGACCTCTCGTCGCTGATCACGGACCGCATCGAGTGGGCGTCGTACCAGTCGCAGGATCCACTGGCCGCCGCGGCAGCCGACTTCTACGTCGCCGGCGAACTCATCGCCACCGCCCAGTGGCTCACCGCCCTGGACTTCCTGAACGGCGCACGCAGCCGCATCGAGGACCACCTCCGCTCGAACGACGAGGCGGCCCTGGCGATGCACGGCGTACTGCACCTGAAGTCCGGACTCGCCGCAGCCCGCGCAGGCGACGCCTCCACCTCCGACGCCCACCTGGCCGAAGCCCGCGGCATGGCCAAGCGAGTCACCCCGGGCAGCGACCACTACCGGTTGGCGTTCGACAGGGACTCGGTGGACATCTGGGCCGTCGGCCTGGCGGTCGAGCGCCAGGACGGCACCGAGGCGGTGAAACGCGCGCAGGGCCTGCGGTTCAGCGCCACCACGCCCCGCGAACGCGTCGGGCACCACTGGATCGACCTGGCGAGGGCGTACCAACTCCACGGCGACCGCGACCGCGCCCTGGCAGTCCTGCACAAGGCCCGCAAGACCACGCCGCAGCAAACCCGGTACAACCCCCAGGTCCGCGAAACCCTGCTGACCCTGGCCGCTCACGACCGCCGTCGATCGGATTCGCTTTCCGGATTCGCCCGATGGGCGGGCATCAAACTGTAGAGAGGCGCCCGACGCATCCGAAGAATTCTTCGGTGAAACTGCCGCACCGTTACACCCGGCGATCAAACTCAATCGCGCGGCGGAGCGGCTTGACACTTCCACGGTTCGCCGTCGCACAGGCATGCGCCACACCCCTGCAGCCGACACGGACAATCTCCTTCGACAAACGCAATCAACACTCAATGAGGAAACCAATCACAACTCAAGTGTCGAGCGTCGACGTCTTCCAGCACAGTGTCGGATCGGTGCCAGCAGCAGTGACACGGTGACGAGGGCGGGTCACCAACGCAGCACCTGACGTCACCTCGCGCCCGGTGGGACACTCGGCGGAGGCGCAACGCGAGGAGGTAGGGCGACGATGAGCGGTGACGTCCCTGACTGGGCACGACGCATTCGAGCCCTTCGCGAAGCCCGCAGCTGGTCGCAGTCCGAGGCGGCGGAGCAGATGCGCCGCCACGCGGAGGAAGCGCTCCCCGAACCGGACCACCTGCTCCGCCGGTGGAAGGCGTGGGAACTCGGCGAGAACAAGCCGAGTCCGCATTACGCCCCGCTCATCGCCGCTACCCTCCACACCGTCACCACCGCACTCTTCCCGCCCGACGACCGCAAGGAGTCGGGACTGGAGATCGTGAACGCCACCGGCATGGACACCATGGAGATCATGTCGCGGCTACAAGCCTCCTCCGTCAACGAGGCCACCCTGCAGGCCCTGCGCATCACGGTCGACCGACTGTGCTCGGAGTACGCCCACAGCCGCCCCGAGGAACTGGTGGTGGAAGGACGCCGCTGGCTGCGACGGATCGTAGAGATGCAGGAACAGCGACTCAGCTTCGCCCAGCGCCGCGACACCTTGGAACTGGCGGGTTGGCTCGCACTGCTGGTCGGCTGCCTCGAATACGACATGGGCGACCGCCGATCCGCCGAAGCCACCCGCCAGTCCGCGCTCAGCCTCGGCCAGGAGGTCGGCAGCGCCGGCATCCTGGGCTGGGCGCACGAGATGAAGGCCTGGTTCGCCCTCACCGCAGGCGACTACCGAGGCGTGATCGCAGCGGCCCAGGCCGGCCAGAGCGCATCAGGCAGTCACTCGGTGGGCGTGCAGCTCGTCGCCCAGGAGGCCAAGGCGTGGGCGCGGATGGGCCAGCAGACCGAGATGGAGGACGCGCTCGAACGCGGACGGGTACTGCTGGACTCCATGCCCTACCCTGACAACATCGACAACCACTTCGTGGTCGACCCCCTCAAGTTCGATTTCTACGCCATGGACTGCTACCGCCACGTCGGCAACGACCGGCTTGCGAGCACCCTCGCCGACGAGGTCATCCGCGGCGCGACCGACTTCAACGGGTTCGAACGCGCACCCATGCGCATCGCCGAAGCCCGAATCACCCTCGGCGTCGCAGCGGCACGATCAGGCGATCTCGAGGGAGCGGTGACGTTCGGCCGCAGGGCCCTGGCCGGAGGACGGAAGTCGCTGCCATCCTTGGCGATGGTCTCCCAAGACCTGGCCGCCGTACTGGCCAACCGGTTCTCCGGCGAAGCCGATGCCAAGGCGTACCTGGACCAGCTCCACGAGATCCGCGGCACCTACTGAGCACGCGCGACGAACCGTTCAGGGCGTTCACCCCCCTTCGGGTTGCAGCGCCGCCGCTTCCTCCAGGAGCGCCTCGACGATCCCGGACTCGGGCACGGTGCGCACGACCTGCCCGCGAACGAAGATCTGGCCCTTGCCGTTGCCGGACGAGACGCCGAGGTCGGCTTCGCGGGCCTCGCCGGGGCCGTTGACCACGCACCCCATCACGGCCACCCGCAACGGGGTGGGGAAGCCCTCGAAGGCGGCGGCGACCTGCTCGGTGAGCCGGTAGACGTCCACCTGGGCCCGGCCGCACGACGGGCAGGACACGATCTCCAGCTTGCGCGGCCGCAGCCCGAGGGAGGCCAGGATCTGCGCGCCGACCTTGACCTCCTCCACCGGCGGCGCGGACAGGGAGACGCGGATGGTGTCGCCGATGCCCTCGGAGAGCAGGACGCCGAAGGCGACCGAGGACTTGACCGTGCCCTGCACCAGCGGTCCGGCTTCGGTGACGCCGAGGTGCAGCGGGTAGTCGCAGGCGCGGGCGAGCTGCCGGTAGGCCGAGATCATCGTCAGGGGGTCGTGGTGCTTGACCGAGATCTTGATGTCGGTGAAGCCGTGCTCCTCGAACAGCGAGCACTCCCACAGCGCCGATTCGACCAGGGCTCCCGGGGTGGCCCCGCCGTGCTTGCGGTACAGGCGCTGGTCCAGCGAGCCCGCGTTGACGCCGATGCGGATCGGGGTGCCCGCGCCGGCGGCGGCACGGGCGATCTCGCCGACCCGGTCGTCGAACTTGCGGATGTTGCCGGGGTTGACCCGCACGGCACCGCAGCCGGCGTCGATGGCGGCGAAGACGTAGCGGGGCTGGAAGTGGATGTCCGCGATCACCGGGATGGGCGACTTGCGGGCGATGGCGGGCAGGGCGTCGGCGTCGTCCTGCGAGGGCACGGCGACGCGGACGATGTCGCAGCCGGCCGCGGTCAGCTCCGCGATCTGCCGGAGCGTGGCGTCCACGTCGGCGGTGGGCGTGGTGGTCATCGACTGCACGGTCACCGGCGCGTCGCCGCCGACCGCGACACCGCCGACGGACAGCCGGCGCGACGGCCTGCGCCGTCGCGCGGGCGCGGGGAGCCCGAGGGTGGTCAACTGCGCCTCCCGGTGCGCTTGAGGACGGCGGTGGCGATGCCGGCCGCGTCCAGGCCGTGCGCGCGCAGGATGTCCGCCCGGGTGCCGTGCGGCAGGAAGCGGGGCGGCAGGGCGAAGGTGCCGACGCGGGCGGGTGATCCCTCGGTGGCCAGCGCCTGCGCCAGGCGCCCGCCCAGCGCGCCGGGCGCGGTGGTGTCCTCGACGGCGAGGACCAGCCGGTGGCCGGCGGCGAGCTTGACCAGTTCCGGGTCCAGGGGCGCGGTCCAGCGCGGGTCCACGACGGTGACCGGCACGCCGTGGCCCGCCAGCTCGTCGGCGGCGTCCAGGCAGGGGCCTGCCATCGGGCCGACCGCGATGATCAGCCCGGCGGCGTCGGGTTCGGCGCGCAGCACGTCGTGGCGGCCGACGCGGCGGAGCGCGGGGATGTCGTCGCCCGCCTCGGCCTTGGGGTAGCGGACGGCGGTGGGTCCGTCGGCCACGTCGACGGCTTCGCGCAGCAGCTCCCGCAGCGAGGCGCAGTCCCGGGGCGCGGCCAGCCGCAGGCCGGGCACGACGGGCAGCAGGGAGGCGTCCCACATGCCGTGGTGGCTGGGTCCGTCGGGTCCGGTGACGCCGGCGCGGTCGAGCACGAACGTCACGGGCAGCCGGCGCAGCGCCACGTCGAGCAGGACCTGGTCGAGGGCGCGGGAGAGGAACGTGGCGTACACCGCGACCACCGGGTGCAGCCCCGCCAGCGCCAGGCCCGCGGCCGACGTGACCGCGTGCTGCTCGGCGATGCCCACGTCGAACAGGCGGTCGGGGAAGCGGGCGGCGAAGGTGTCCAGCCCGGTCGGGCCCCGCATGGCGGCGGTCAGGCACACCAGGTCGGGTCGCGCCGCGCCCAGGGCGGCGATCTCCGCGCCGAACACGTCGGTCCACGTGGGCGCGCCGCGGGCACCGGCCGGGGAGACGCTGTGCAGGTGGTCGGCCCGGTCCCGCTCGGCGGGCGGGTGCCCCTCGCCCTTGCGGGTCACGCAGTGCACGACCACCGGCCGGCCGAGTTCGGCGGCCCGCGCCAGGGCGTGCTCCACCTCGGCGACGTCGTGCCCGTCGACCGGCCCGAGGTAGGCCAGGCCCAGGGCCTCGAACAGCGCGGGGCGGCGCCCGGCGCGCAGCTCCGCCAGGTGCGCGGCCAGGCCGCCGACCGTGGGCGCGTAGGAGCGGCCGTTGTCGTTGAGCGCGACCACCACGGGGTGCCGCGCGCCGGCCAGGTTGTTCAGCGCCTCCCAGGCCATGCCGCCGGTGAGCGCGCCGTCCCCGACGACCACGACCACCCGCCGGCGGGAGCCGCGCAGCCGCAGCCCCCTGGCGAACCCGTCGGCGTAGGACAGGGCGGTGGAGGCGTGGGAGTTCTCGATCACGTCGTGGGGGGACTCGGCGGCGGAGGGGTAGCCGGACAGGCCGCCGGCGCGGCGCAGGGTGTCGAAGGCGCCGGCGCGGCCGGTGAGGACCTTGTGCACGTACGCCTGGTGACCGGTGTCGAACAGCACCACGTCGTGCGGGGAGTCGAACACCCGGTGGATCGCGATGGTCAGCTCCACCACGCCCAGGTTGGGGCCCAGGTGCCCGCCCGCGCGGGTCACCCGGTCGACCAGGAACCGGCGGATCTCCCCGGCCAGCGCGGGCAGCGCCGACGCGGGGAGCGACCGCACGTCGGACGGCCCGGTGACGGCCTCCAGGAGCGTCATCTCCCGCTCACCGCCCCCGGGACGTCCTCGCGGGTGGTCCCGAGCACCGCGCCGCGCACCTCCGGCTCGGCCACCGCGCGGGTGTTGTGCACGATCTGCTTGACGGGGAAGGACATGCGCGCTCCCTGCTCGACGTGGCTGGTGGTCAGTGGTCCCGGCGGGTGGCCAGCCGGGCGAGGGCGTCCAGCTCGCGCGCCGCGCGCTCGCCGGGGCCCGCGGCCCGCAGGTGGGTCGTGGCCCGCGCCAGCAGGTCGTCGGCCCGCGCCTGGCTCCACGCGCGGGCGCCGCAGGACTCGACCAGGTGGGCGGCGCGGGCCAGGTCGGCCTCGGACAGCGGTCCGGCGCGGTGGTAGAGCGCCCGCAGCTCCCGGCCGGCCTCGTCGTCGGAGTTCAGCGCGGCGACCACCGGGAGGGACTTCTTGCGGTTGCGCAGGTCCGAGTGCACCGGCTTGCCGGTCACCTCGGGGTCGCCCCAGATGCCGAGCAGGTCGTCCACGAACTGGAAGGCCAGCCCCACCCCCTCCCCGAAGCGGCGCAGCCGGTCCACCTGGTCGGCGCGGCCCCCGCCGAACAGCGCGCCCAGCGCGCAGGACGCGCCGACCAGGGCTCCCGTCTTGTCCTCGGCCATCCGCACGCACTCCTCCGGCCGCACGTCGGCGCGCCGCTCGAAGGACAGGTCGGCGCTCTGGCCGTCGATGAGCCGCTGGACCGCGGCGGCCAGCAGGCCGGCGGCCGGGCGCCCGCTGTCCGCGAGCACGTCGAGCGCCAGCACCAGCAGCGAGTCGCCGGCGAGGATCGCCGGGTTCGCGCCGAACACGCTCCACGCCGTGGGCCGGTGCCGCCGGGTCGTGTCGCCGTCCATCACGTCGTCGTGCAGCAGCGAGAAGTTGTGCACCAGCTCCACCGCCACCGCCGCGGGCAGCGCCTGCTCGGCCGTGCCGCCCACCACGCCGGCGGCGAGCAGCGCGAGCGCCGGGCGCAGGGCCTTGCCCGCGTCGGCGCCGGTGGGCCCGCCGTGCTCGTCGGACCACCCGAGGTGGTAGGCCGCGATTCCCCGCACCGAGGCCGGCAGCCGGGCCACCGCGGCGCGCAGCGGCGGGTCGACCGCGGCGCGGCTCCAGCCCAGCACCTCCGCTGCCGTCCGCGTGACGTCCAGGTCGGTCATGGCCACCCTCCTCGCACGTTCTCAGCACCGGTCGACCGCCACGTCCTCCAGCACGCCCAGCGCGTCGGGCACCAGCACGGCCACCGAGTAGTAGGCGCTGACCAGGTACGAGGTGATCGCCTTCTCGTCGATGCCCATGAACCGGGCGTTCAGGCTCGGCCGCACCTCGTCGGGGATGCCGGGCTGGTGCAGGCCGACCACCCCGCCGTCGGCCTCGCCCACGCGCAGGGCCAGCACCGACGTGGTGCCGCGCCCGCTGATCGGGATCTTGTCCGACGGCAGCAGCGGCACGTCGCGCCACGTCGTGACCGCCGTGCCGGCCACGTCCGCGACCCCCGGCCGGACGCCGCGGGCGGTGCACTGGCGGTGGAACGCCGCGATCGCGCGCGGGTGGGCCAGCATGAACGCGGTCCTGCGCCGCCGCGACAGCAGCTCGTCCAGGTCGTCGGGGGTGGGCGGCCCCGTGCGGGTGTGGACGCGCTGCCCGAGGTCGGCGTTGTGCAGCAGCCCGATGCGCCGGTTGTTGATCATCTCGTGCTCCTGGCGCTCGCGCAGGGCCTCGACGGTCAGCCGCAACTGCTGCCCGGTCTGGTCCATCGGGCCGCGGTAGAGGTCCGCGACGCGGGTGTGGACGCGCAGCACGGTCTGGGCGACCTCCAGCTCGTACTCCCGCGGCGCCGGCTCGTAGTCCACGAACGTCGCGGGCAGGTCAGGTTCGCCGTCGTGGCCCGAGGCGATCCCGACATCCGCCTCACCGCGGCTGTTGCGCGGCCTGGACGCCCCGCGCGCGACCCCCTCGACGTGCGCGCGCAGGGCGTCCGCCCGGCTGCCCAGCCGCCGCACCGCGGTCCCGGGCAGCACGAACGCGATCACCGAGGTCGCCGCGGTGGCGGTGAACTCCCAGTGCTCCTCGGCACCGGTGAGCACCCGGTCGCCGAAGTGGTCGCCGCCCGCCAGGGTGTCGAGCACGGCCCGCTCGCCGAACTCGCCGCGCGTGGCGCGTTCGACCCTGCCGTGCGCGATCAGGAACACCGCCCCGGCCGGGTCGCCCGCCGCCGCGACGACCTCGCCCCGGGCGTACTCCCGCCGTTCGAACCGGTCGGCCAGCGCGGTGAGCACCCCGTCGTCCGGGAAGTCGCGCAGCACCGGCAGTCCGCGCAGGCCCTGCGGGACCGGCCGGATGCCGTCACCCACGCCGGTGAAGGCCACGCGACCGCCGCCCACCGCGACGGTGAGCCGCCGGTTGACCCGGTAGGAGCCCGCCTCGGTCGCCACCCACGGCAGCTCCCGCAGCAGCCACCGCGGCGTGACGGCCCGCATCCGCGGCGGGGACTTGGTCGTGGTGGCCAGGTTCCGCGCCGCCGCGGTGCCCAGGCTGCGCGGCTGCCCGGTGCCGGGGTTCCGCGGCTCCGCGGTGCCCTGGCCGCGCGGCTCCGTCGAGGTCACGTCGCCTCCCCTCCACCGGCCCGGGTCAGTCCTCGGTGCCGAGCTGCACGTTCTCCAGCACGCCCGCCGCGTCGGGCACCAGGATCGCCGCGGAGTAGTAGGCGCTGACCAGGTAGGAGATGATCGCCTTGTCGTCGATGCCCATGAACCGCACCGACAGCCCGGGCTGCACCTCCTCGGGCAACCCGACCTCGTGCAGGCCGACCACGCCCTGGTTCTCCTCACCCGCGCGCAGCAGGATGACCGAGCTGGTCCGCCGTTCGGTGACCTCGATCTTGTTGCACGGCAGCACCGGCACACCGCGCCAGGACGGCACGTGGTGCCCGTTGAAGTCCACGGTGGACGGGTAGAGGCCGCGCTTGTTGCACTCGCGCCCGAACGCCGCGATGACGCGGGGGTGGGCCAGGAACGCCGTGGGCTGCTTCCACACGATCGACAGCAGCTCGTCCATGTCGTCCGGGGTCGGCGCGCCGTTGCGAGTGCGGACGCGCTGCTTGAGGTCGGTGTTGTGCAGCAGCCCGAAGCCCCGGTTGTTGACCATCTCGTACTCCTGGCGCTCGCGCAGGGCCTCGATGGTGAGCCGGAGTTGTTGCTCGGTCTGGTTCATCGGGTGGTTGTAGAGGTCCGCGACGCGGCTGTGGACCCGCAGGATGGTCTGCGCCACGCTCAGCTCGTACTCCCGCGGCGAGAGCTCGTACTCCACGTACGTCGCGGGCAGGTCGGGCTCGCCCTCGTGGCCCGCGGCCAGCTCGATCAACGCCTCGCCCTGGGCGTTCTGCTTGCGGCCCTCGGCGCCGAGGGCCTGCTGGATGTGGGCGCGCAGCCCGCCGGCCGCGCCGTTGAGCTGCTCGAAGTCCTGCCACCGCAGCACCAGGGCGGTGACCTGCGTGATCGCCCGCACGGTGTACTCCCACGCGTCACGCGGCCCGGCCAGCACGCGGTCGCCGAAGTAGTCGCCGTCGGCGAGTACGCCGACCACGGTCCGGTCGCCGTACTCGCCGACGCCGACCTTCTCGACCTTGCCGTGGGCGATGAGGACCACCTGGTCCTCCGGCTGCCCCCGCTCCACCAGCACGTCGCCGGGCGCGAACTCGCGCTGCTCGAAGCGGCCGGCCATGCTCGACAACACCTCGTCGTCCTCGAAACCGTGCAGCAGCGGCAGCTCGGTCAGCTCCCGCGGCACGACCGAGACCTCGGCGCCGATGTTGGAGAACGTCAACCGCCCGTCACCCAGGGCGTAGGTCATCCGCCTGTTGACCCGGTAGACACCGCCTGACACCTGCACCCAGGGCAGCACCTTGAGCAGCCAGCGCGAGGTGATGTTCTGCATCTGCGGCACGGTCTTGGTCGTCGTCGCCAGGTTCCTGGCGGCGGCGGTGCCGAGGCTCAGGCGGGGTTGCTCGGTGTCCACCTCGGGGGTGGGCGAATCGGTCACAGTCACCGGTGCACCGCCAATCAGAAGTCGGCCAGACAATGAGCCGAGACGGTATCCACCTCGAAATGAGGACCGGTAGGGCCATTCTGATGAACCGCGCCGAAGTGGCGTCGACATCACCCCTCCGGGGCATGCAGGAATGCGGTGATCGACTTGTTAATAATTGTCCGAGTACCCTCAAAACGTTTTCCATGATCAGCCGCCATCGGAGTGATATCCGCAGCTACGCGGCCCCGAATAGCTCTGTTGCAGCACTTGTCGCAGGGCTCTGCTGGGGAATTCCACAGTGCGGAGAAAAAACTTTGGCACACCGAACCGAGTGTTCCACATGTTACCCGGTCACTCTTTCGGTCGCTTATACGACGGCGAAAGGCGGTGCTACCTTCGCCATTGCCCGTCACCGTGCGACGTGTCGCCGGAATCGGCGTCGATCGCCTTTGACGCGGCCTTCTCCGCGTGCTTTCCGAAAATCCTTCCTCCTGCTCGTAGCCGATCGGAGGTCGGCCCGTGACCAGAGCGTTGAGCGGGCGAGCGCACGACGCCCCACCGGGTTTCCCCCGCGCCCTGCCGGTGCGCCGGCGGCCCTACCGCAACTGGGTGGACCGCATCCACGTGGACGACGTGTGGACGTGCTCGCCGAGGACCGCCGAGGACGTGGTGGCGCTGGCGAACTGGGCGTGGTCGCACGGGTACCGGGTGCGCGCCGCGGGCGAGGGCCACAGCGTCGGCCCGCTGGTGCTCACCGACCGGCAACCCGACGCGCAACGGGTGGTGCTGGCCGACACCCGGGACCACCTCGACCACGTCCAGGTCCTGCCCGGCGAGGCGCCCCTGGTCCGGGTGGGCCCCGGGGCGTCGGTGCGGTCGCTGCTGGAGCACCTGGCGCGCCACGGGCTCGCGCTGCCCTGCACGACCGGGTGCGGCGAGTTCACCGTGGGCGGCGCGCTCGCCGTCGGCGGGCACGGCACCGGTGCGGCGGCGCCCGCGCACGGGACGATGAGCGACCTCGTCGTCGCGTTGGACGCCGTGGTGTGGGACGCGGCCTCCGGCCGGTACGCGGTGCGCGGCTTCCGCCGCGGCGACCCCGACACCGCGGCGCTGCTGACCCACGTCGGCCGGGCGTTCGTCACCGAGGTGACGCTGGCCGCCGTCGCGGACCACACCCTGCGCTGCGCCAGCGACACCACGGCGCTCTCCGGCGAGGTGTTCGCCGCGCCGGAGGCCGCCGCGCCCCGCTCGGTGGCGGCGCTGGTCGAGCGCTGCGGCGCGGTGGACGTGCTCTGGTTCCCGTACTCCGAGCGGACGTGGCTGAGGACGTTCGAACCGGCGCCCGTGCGCCCGCCGACGTCCCGCGCCGTCACCGGGCCGTACAACTACCCGTTCACCGACCACATCCCGGAAGCCGTCTCCCGCGTGGTCTCGCGGGTGGTCGGCGAGCACCCCCGGTACGCCCTCGGGCTGGGCGAGGCCCAGCACGCCGCGTCGGTGGCCGGACTGGCCGCCACCGCCTCGGCCGACCTGTGGGGCCGGTCGAAGGACCTGCTGCTGTACTCGCGGCCCAACGTCCTGCGCTACGCCTGGAGCGGCCACGCGATCGTCACCTGCCGCGCCGAGCTCCAGCGGGTCGTGCACGACTTCGCGGTCCGCTACCGGGAGCTGCGCGACGGCTACCGGGACCGGGAGCGGTACCCGGCGAACGGGCCGGTGGAACTCCGGGTCACCGGGGTGGACCACGCCGGGGGGCCGACGCTGTCCCCGGTCGCCGCCGACCCCGACCACCCGCACTGGGACGTGGCGGTCTGGGTGAGCGTGCTCGGCTTCCCGGGCACCGGGCACGCGGAGAGCTTCCACCGCGACCTCGAGCGGTTCGCCTTCGACCACTACCGGCCCCCGTACGCCGTGGTGCGACCGGAGTGGGCCAAGGGCTGGGGCTACACGACCTCGGCCGGGTGGGCGGACGCCGCCGTGCTGGGCGGCGCGGTGCCCGCCGCGTTCGGCGCCTCGTGGAACCGGGTGGTGACCCGGCTGGACGCGCTGGACCCGCACCGGGTCTTCGGCAACCCGTTCCTGGACCGGCTGCTCGTCGCGGGGAGCGGGGGCAGGACGTGAAGATCGCCGCGCTCGACGTGGACGGCACGCTGCTGCCCGGCGCGCTGGCCGACCCGCTGCCCGCCCTGCTCGTCGACGCCGGGCTGACGCCGCGCGACCGCGCCGCCCGGCTCCGGGACGTGGTCGCCACCGGCCGCCCGGAGGACCCGCCCCCGCCCGAGGTCGTGCACCGGCTGTTCGCGGCGCTGTTCACCGACGTGCCGGTCCGGGCGGTGTCCGCGCTGATCGCCGGGCTGTGGCAGGAGCGGCGGCAGCGCCTGTTCGACTTCACGCGCCCCCTGGTCGCCGCCCTGCGGGGCGCCGGGTACACCCCGGTGCTGATCTCGGGCGGTCCGGAGGAACTGGTCGCGCACCTGGCCGCGGAGCTGGGTGTCGAGCGCTTCCGCGGCACCCGCTTCGCCGTCGAGGACGACCTCTACACCGGACTCGTCGAGTCCACGGTGGAGGGTGTCAAGGACAAGGTCGCGCTCGACCTGGCCGACGGGGCCGTCGCCTGGTCCCGGTCGCTGGCCATCGGCAACTCCCTCGGCGAGGTCGAGCTGTTCCGGCAGGTCGGGCAGCCGATCGCGTTCGAGCCGTCGCCGGCGCTGCTCGCCCTGGCGCGCGACCACGCGTGGCACGTGGCCGACCGCCACGACCTGCCCGCCGTGGTGCGGGACCGGCTCGGCCTCGACTGGCCCTCCCCCCGCCCCGCCCCGCCGCCCGCACCGACCGGCCCGCCGCGGTTGCGCGCCGCCGCGGACCGCCTCGTCGACCACGTCCTGCGCGGCGTCACCCCGGCCGGCTCGATCCCCGGCACCACGCAGAGCCGGGTCACCGAGTCCGCGCTCATGCTCACCCTGCTGCGTCGCGAGAACATGCACCCCGCGGCGCAGCACGCGCTGCGCGTCCACCTCCTCGCCCGCGCCCCGGGCGCCGGCCCGTTCGACGCCGCCGTCATCGCCTCGACCCTGCACGGCACGCCCGTGCCCGACCGGGAACGGCTGATCGACAAGACCTTCGAGGGCTCCGCGCAGCACCCCTCGCCCCGGCACAGGCTCGCGCTGGCCGCGATTCTGGCCGCGGTCGGCCCCGAGCCGTTCCACGTGGACGCGCCGGCGGAGGCGTTCGAGCACCGGGACGGGGCGACCTGGACCCGGCTGCGGATGATGGCGATCCACCACCTGAACTCGGCCGACCCCGTGGCACCCGAGCTGACCGCGCGGCTGCTGCGGCTGACCGAGGTCGGCCAGCGCCGGGGCGTCATCGAGCGGCAGGCGTTCTCCCACCTGTTCGCGCTGCTGGCGCTCACCCGGGTGGCGCCGGGGCACCCCGTGGTGCGCGCCGGGGTGGACGCGCTGGCCGCCTGTCTGAACACCGACGGCGGGATGCCGTTCGCCACCACCGAGGAGGTCCTCGTCACCTCGACCGCGGGCCTGGCCCTGGCCCGCGCCGGTGTCGACCGGCGCGTCCTGCTCGCCATGGGCGACTACCTCGCCGGTCGGCAGGCCGACGACGGCGGCTGGTCGAACGCGGAGGACGTCGTCCAGACCGATGCGGGCGACACCGCGCACGTCGTGGCGTTCCTGCACGCCGTCGACCCCGACCGCTACCGGGCCCACGGCGAGCGGGCGCGGCGGTTCCTGCGCGACCGGGTCGGCCCGGACGGCGGGGTGTCCACCTACTTCGCCGGGCACCCGGCCGAGCCGGCCACGACCGCCGACACCGTGCTGGCGCTCGCGCCGCACGCCCACGCGCACCGACCGCTGATCGAGCGCGCGGCGGGGTTCGTGCTGCGCGCCCAGCGCTGCGACGGCACCTTCGGGCGCGGCCGGAGCCTCAGCGAGGCCGAAGCCGTCTTCCGCGCCCTGGCCGCGCTGCGCTTCGTGCACCGGCGCGACCCGATGGCGCACGAGCAGCGGATCGGCCCGGCCGTGCGGGCCGCGCAACGCCGCCTGCTGACCACCGCCAACCCCGACGGCGGCTGGGGGCAGGCGCCGGGCGACCCGAGCGACCCGATCAGCACCGCCTACAGCCTCGTCGCGCTCGCCGCGGAGCACCGCGACAGCGGGGTGGTCCGCGCCGGCACCGCCTACCTGCTGCGCGAGCAGGACGAGGACGGCGGCTACACCTCGATCCCCGACCAGGCCGCCCCCCGCCCGCTGCCGCACGGCGTCACCGAACTGGCGAACAACTTCGTGCTGCTCGCCATGACCCACCTGGACCCGGACTACCGC
The DNA here is from genome assembly GCF_009498035.1 of Saccharothrix syringae. Classification (NCBI taxonomy): domain Bacteria; kingdom Bacillati; phylum Actinomycetota; class Actinomycetes; order Pseudonocardiales; family Pseudonocardiaceae; genus Saccharothrix; species Saccharothrix syringae. The sequence continues at coordinate 4,811,311 of NZ_CP034550.1, read as the reverse complement.
CACTCGGGGGGCCGCCATGGCTGAACCCGGATCGACCGACGGGGTGTTCGACCCCCGGCACGCCCACCGGGACGACCCGTTCGGGTTCTTCCGCGACGCGCGGTGCACGCGACCGGTGTTCTACTCGGAGTCGCTGCGGGCGTGGTGCGTGACCCGGTACGACGACATCGCGGCCGTGCTGCGCGACCAGGACGGCTTCTCGGTCCGCGAGCACAACCCCCGCCCGACGGCGACCCTGCCCCCGGAGGTCGAGCACGTCGTGGCGGCCTGGCGGGGCGACGCGCTGCCGCTGGGGTCGCTCGACCCGCCGGAGCACGCCAGGGTCCGGGCGGTGGTGCGCACCGGCTTCACCCGCCGGGTGATCGGCAACACCGAGCCCCGGGCCCGGGCGATCGCGCGCCGCCTGCTCCGCCGGCTCGCGGCGGGCCCCGCGTTCGACTTCGCCGAGGACTTCGCCAAGCCCTTCACGCTCATGGTCGTGCTCCGGGTCCTCGGCATCCCCACGAGCACCTACCAGCGGTTCGACACCTGGACCGACCAGCGGATCCGGATCATGACCGCGCGCGAGGACACCGACCCGGAGGTCCTGCGCGCCTGCGCCCGCGGCCTGGCCGACTACGGCGCGTTCGCCAAGCGGCTGATCGCCCACCGCCTGCTCCGGCCGCGCGACGACCTCATCAGCGCGCTCGTCCGCGACCTGCCGGTCCGGCAGGCCATCGCGCAGGTGCCCACCCTGATCACCGCGGGCTACCGCACCGCGGCCGAGACGCTCACCACCACGGTGTGGAACCAGGTGCGGGCGCCGGGCGGGTGGGCCGCCGTGGTCGACGGGAGCGTCCGCGTGGACGACCTCGTGGAGGAGGGGTTGCGCTACGACTGCCCGATCTTCGGCATGTACCGCACCGCCCTGCGCGACGTCGAGATCGGCGGCACCCGCGTCCCCGCCGGCAGCCGGGTCCTGCTGGCCTACGGTTCGGCCAACCGCGACGAGGCCAGGTTCCCCGACCCCGACCGCTTCCACCCCGGCCACCCGACCCCGACCCCCCACCTGGCCTTCGGCCTCGGCGAGCACTTCTGCGTCGGCGCCCCGCTGGGCCGCATGATGCTGCGCGTGGCCCTGGAGGAGATGCGCACGGCCCTCCCCCGGCTGACCCCGGCCGACCTGTCCGAGCCGACCTACCACCCGACCTTCCCGTTCCGCGCGCGGCAGTCCGCCCTGAAGATCCTGACCACCGCACCGGAGGTGAAGGCATGAGCGAACCCGTGCGCGTCCTGCCCGGTCCCGCGGGACGGGGCACCCCGACGATCGGCTTGGCCGGGTGGTCCGGGCTCGGGGGCACCGCGCAGGCGCCCCCCTCGGACGGCGACGCCCGGCTGCGGCTGATCGACTCCCTGGTCGGGAGGGTGGCGCCGGACGGTCGGCTGATCGACACCTGCACCAGCCGCGTCGTGGAGTCGGCGGTGTTCCTGCGCCTGCTGGAGGACGTGGACCGCGGGGGGACCCACTCGGGCGAGCGGCAGTCGCTGCGGAGGTACCTGGTCGCCACGCAAGCACCCGACGAGGGCAGCACGATCGTCCGCGACGCCGCGCTGGGCAACCCCGACCCCGCCCGCGCGGCCCGTTTCCGCGCCACGTTCACCCACGCCACCGGAGAGCGCAAGCGGGTCCTGATCGGCACCGTGTTCTCCCTGTTCGACCTGGTGCCGAAAGCCGACCTGCCGACCGTCGACTACCGCGGCCAGGCGGTCTGGACCGAACTGGTGCTGTGCGCCAACAACATCCTGGGCGACCACGCGCGCGGCCGGAGCAACCCCGCCGACCAGGCTTTCCTGGTCGGCCGCCTGGCGGCCACGGTGCCGGGCAGGCCCCTGCACGGCAACATCCTGACGCACCTGATCGCGCTGCACGCCCTGCGCACCTTCCAGCCGAAGGGGCCGCTGCTGGCCTCCGGGATCGCCACGGTGTCCGCCACCCGCCGCCCCGACGGCGGGGTGCCCTTCGTCAGCTCCCAGGACACCTACCTCACCGCGATGGCCGGGATCGCCCTGGCCGCCAGTGGTGAACGACGCGACGTGGTGGCGCGGATGGCCGACTGGATCGCCGCCACGCAACTGCCCGACGGCGGGTGGGGCTACTGCAGCGAGACCACCCAGACCGACGTGGACGACACCTCGCGCTGCGTGGAGTTCCTGCGCGCCGTCGACGCCCACCGCCACCGCGGCACCATCGCCGCGGCCGAGGACTACCTGGTGGGCATGGCGGGGGCCGACGGCGGCTTCCCGACCTACCTGGCCGGGCACGCCTCCGAGGCGGACATGACCGCCGGCGCGGTCATCGCGCTCAGCCCCGCCCGGGACCGCCACGCCCGCCTGCTCGACGCGGCCGTGGACTACCTGGTGGGCCAGGGCCGTGCCGACGGCACCTTCCCGGTGAGCTGGACCCTCAGCGAGTCCAGCGTCATCTGCCACGTCCTGGACGCGCTGCACGCGGTGCCCGGCGCCGACTCCGACGAGCGCGTCCGGCGCGTCACGGACACCAGCACCCGCCGCCTGCGCACCACCCAGAACCGCGACGGGGGCTGGGGGCGGCACCCCGGCGACCCCAGCGACGTGCTGTCCACCGCGCAGGCCGTCACGGCCCTGGCCCACCGGGGCGTCACGGCGCCCCTGGACCGGGCCGGCCGCTGGCTGCGCGCGCAGCAGCGCGCCGACGGCAGCTTCCCGTCCATCGCCGACCAGGCCGCGCCCCGGCCGCACCCCTACCACTACCCGAGCCTGGCCGACATCCACAGCCTCCAGGCGCTCAACGGCCTGCGCCCACCCGCCCCGCCCGACACCGGGGTCCGCCCGGGCACCCCGCCCGACGCCCAGGCCCGGCCGGGCGCCGCGGGAAGCGACCAGGACGGGGCCCCGACCCGCCTGCCCGAGTTCTACTGCCCCTTCCCGTCGATCCACCTCCCGCGCGGCGAGCTGTTCGACCGGCGGTCCATCGCCTGGATGCGCCGCTACGGCCTGGGCGCCGACGACGAGCACCGCGAGCGCCTGGCGCGGAGCGGGGTCGGGCACATGGTCGTGCGGATGGCGCCCCTGGCAGGCGACGAGCTGCGCCAGGTCGCCTCCGACTTCACGATGTGGATCACCGCCTTCGACGACGAGTACTGCGACGAGGGCGAGCTGCACGACCGCCCGGGGGAGCTGGCCTGGGCGATGGAGCGCATCCACCGCTGCGCGGACGTCCTGGAGGAACCCGTGGACGAGGGCGACCGCTACGGCATGAGCCTGCGCGACCTGCGCGTTCGGCTCGCGCGCTGGGGCTCGCCTGCCGAGAGCGACCGCTTCGTCAACGCCATGCTCGGCTACTTCCACTCCGAGGCCACCAGGTCCGGTTTCCTGGCCCGCGACGAGAAGCCGAGCCTGGACGCGTACTGCATGACGATGCTGCGCTCGGGCGGCCCGCTGGCCCTGGCCGGTCTGGCGGCGGCGATCAACTGCTCCGCCGCGCCACCGCCGCACCTGCTGCACGACCGCTCGGCCGCGGCGGTCACCGAGGTCGCCGCGATGCTCTCCGCCTGGAGCATCAGCGTCGTCTCCCGGGCCAAGGAGGAGGAGCGCTCACCCGACGGGTTCAACCTGCTCGACGTGGTGCGCACCGAGACCGGCTGCACGGAGGCCGAGGCCGTCGAGCGGGCGATGGTCCTCATGGACCGGACGACCACCCTGTTCATCCGGCTCCGCGACCGGCTCAGGCGGCGGCGGCCGGACCTGACCGACTACCTGTCCGGCCTGGAGCACTACATCCGCGGCTCGCTGGACTGGGCGCTCGTCACCGAGCGCTACCTCTACGTCGACGGCCGGCGCATGTTCGAGGCGAGCGGCATGCGCGACACACCCCGGGACCACTCCACCGAACCCCCGCCCATCCCGTCCATCGCCTGGTGGTGGCAGCACGACCGGCCGCACCCGACGCCGCCCGCGCCACCACCGCCTCAACGGGTTCTCCGGACGAGCTTGTCGGAAGCCCGCTGAAGCCGCCGGCAGTGCTGCTGCCGCCAGGGCTCAGCAGCGCTCCTTCACGTTGATCACGGCCGGCACTGCCTGGGTCACCTCGCCGTCCGAGGCCCAGACCTCCGCCCGGTAGACGCCGACCGGGGCGGGCGCGATCGCGATGTGGACGCCGCCGATGATGTAGTCCTCGTGGTGCGAGCCGGGCGGGAGCGTCGGGCTGCCCACCACCCGCGTACCGGGCGGGAGGTTGCGCATCCCGGTCGTGATGGTTTTCGACCAGTCGCCGTAGAGCGGGATGAGGAAATAGGCGCCGGGGTGGCCGAAATCGGAGGTGACGCACATCCGCTGCCCGATGTCGCGCAGCTCCCAGGTCGGGGAGCCGGCGGCTGCGGCCGGGGTGGCACCGGCTCCCACCAGGGCGAACATCAGCATGGCGGACAAGGCGCGACGAATCGGTCCCACGTATTCCTCCCGGGTTCGCCCGACGAGCGGTCACCGTCATGGTTACCAACCGGCCGTTTACCCGGACAAGGAAAAATTCCGTCTCACTTCGATGTTGCACCAAAGTACCCGACGAAACGCATTCACCCGGTTCGGCCGCCCGGACCAGGCACGGCCCTCCCGTCTCGCTTGGCGGGTCACGAGAGCACGGTGACCCAGGTGGCCACGACGCCGCCGAGCAGCACCAGCCCCACGGCGAGCGTCGCGCCGGGCGCGCCCGCCAGGATCGCCGCGAACGCGGTGGCGCCCAGCACGGCCGCCACCGCCGAGCCGACGTTCAGCAGCCCGCGCCGGTCCTCGCGGACGGTGTGGCCAGAGCCGGTGGCCATCGCCCACAGGCCCAGGCCGAAGGCCAGCCCCACCAGCTGACCGGGGCCGCCGGCGGTGGCGAGGACCACCGCGGTGATCGCGGCCGCGGCGAAGCCCAGGAACGTGAAGGTCGCCCGGCGCGCGGCCCGGCCGAGCAGGTGCCGGTCGCGGCCCAGCAGCAGGACGCAGTTCATCAGCGGTTCGAGGGTCCAGCTCAGCACGACCAGGCCGATGACCACGACCACCAGCGCGGTCGCCCACGCCTGGCCGCTGAACGGCTTGAGGAAGCGGGTCAGCAGGAACGGCAGCAGCGCCACCGCGACGCGCACCCCGGTCGGCACCGAGTTCAGCCAGAGGTTGAACCGCAGCAGCGCGAGGTAGAGCGGGTTGCGGGACTTCAGCGCCAGCGACAGGCCCTCGCGGGCGTGCCGGTCGGTGGGGTCCAGGTGCAGGGCGGTGCGGTGCGCGCTGACCGCGGACCCGCTGCCGCCGCGGCGCAGCGCCAGCAGTCCCTTGAGGCGGTGGGCCTCGGCGTTCTGCGGGTCGAGCCGCAGCGCCTCCGCCACGGCGGCGTCGGCCTCGTCGAAGCGGCGCAGCTCGTGGAGGGCGGCCGCCCGCGCGGTGGCGGTGTCGGAGTCCTCCGGGTCCAGCGCGCGGGCGCGCTCGGCGCTCGCCAGCGCCTCGGCGGGCCGGTCCTGCGCCATGAGGACGTACGCGTGCTGGAGGTGCAGGCCCGCGAACCCGGGCGCGAGGTCCAGGGCGCGCCGCACCACCTCCAGCGCCTCGGGCAGCTGCTCCAGCCCGCCCAGGGACGCGGCGAGCGCGGAGTGCGCCGGCACGTGCTCCGGGTCCGCGGCGAGCGCCGCGCGGCTGTGGTCGCGGGCCTCGTCGTAGCGCTGTTGGCGCAGCAACGCCTGCGCGAGCAGCGTGTGCGTCACGGGGTCGCCGGGGCTGGCGGCGAGCGCGGTCCGGAACTGCGCCTCCGCCTCCCGGTGGCGGCCGAGGTCGAGCAGCGCCTGGCCGCGCCGCACCGCAACACCGACTACGTCGTCCATTCCCCCACCCCGGCGATCACCGCGTTCGTCCGGCATACCGTAGAGACGAGGATCTGCCTGGTCAACGCGGTGCGATCGGCTACCGTGTCGTCGCGTGACGCATGACCCGGTGATCGAGGCGCTGCTCGCGGCGCTGACCGCGGACCCCGACAACCACCCGGTGCGGGCCCACGTCGCGCGGCTGCTGCTGGACGCCGGCCGCGCGGACGAGGCGCTGGCGCACGCCACGACCGTGCTGGCCGCCGTGCCCGACGACGTGGCGGCGCTGCGCACGGCCGCCGACGCGGCGCGGGCGGTCGGCGACGGGACCAGGGCCGCCTCGTACCGGCGGCTCGCGGACGCCCTCGACCCGGCTCCGGCGACACCGCCGACCCCGGTCCCGGCAGCTCCCGCCGCCCCGGTCGCCGCGGCCGTCCCGGACACCGCCGACGAGATCCTGCGCCAGTGGACGGACAGCGACCCGGTCGCCGAACCCGCCCTCGGCACGATGGGCGCGGCCGGCATCACGCTGGCCGACATCGGCGGCCTGGCCGACGTGAAGAAGCGCCTGGACATGTCGTTCCTCACGCCGCTGCGCAACCCCGAGCTGCGCCTGCGGTTCGGCAAGTCCCTGCGCGGTGGCCTGCTGCTGTGGGGCCCGCCCGGCTGCGGCAAGACGCTGATCGCCCGCGCGCTGGCCGGCGAGCTGGGCGCGAGCTTCTACGAGATCGGCCTGAGCGACGTGCTGGACATGTGGATCGGCAGCAGCGAGCGCAACCTCCGCGACATCTTCGCCACCGCCCGCCGCAACCGCCCGTGCCTGCTGTTCTTCGACGAGATCGACGCGCTGGGCCAGAAGCGCTCGCACCTGCGCGGCGGCGGTTCGGCCATGCGCGGCGTGGTCAACCAGATGCTGGCCGAACTGGACGGCGCCACCACCGACAACGAGGGCCTGTTCGTGCTGGCCGCCAGCAACCACCCGTGGGACGTCGACTCGGCGCTGCTGCGACCGGGCCGCTTCGACCGCACCGTGCTGGTGCTGCCGCCGGACGCCGAGGCGCGCGAGGCGATCCTCCGGCTGCACCTGCGCGGCAAGCCCGCCGAGCGGCTGGACCTCGCCCGGATCGCCAAGGTCTCCGACGGCATGTCCGGCGCGGACCTCGCCCTGGTCTGCGAGCAGGCCACCGAGACCGCCATGGAGGAGTCCATGGCGACCGGGCGCGTGCGGCCCATCACCCAGCGCCACCTCCAGGACGCGGTGAAGTCCGTGAGCCCCAGCATCGGCGAGTGGATGGAGACCGCCCGCAACTACGCCCTGTACGGCAACGACGCCGGCGCCTACGACGAACTCGCCGCATACCTGAAGAAGCGCCGCCGCTGACCGGCCCCCGGCCGGGTCTTGCCGAGGCGGCAGGGGTACCACCGGGTCGTGCCGAGGCGGCAGGAGTACCGCGGTACGACGGAGAAGACGGCACCGCGGTATGACGCCCCGCCGCCGTCCCCGCGCCTAGCCTCCCGGGCCATGAGAACACTGCCCGCCCGCCTGGGCATCCACCCGCGCCGGGGGTTCGCCCGCGCACTCGCCGCGGCGCCCCTCGTGCTCCTGGCCACCTACCTGGTGGCCCGCGGCTGGCTGTACCCGCTGTGGCCGGACACCGTCGTCGCCCTCGACCACCCCTTCACCGCGAACCCGGACCTCGGCGGTGCGTGGGGTGGCCCCACGCTGGTCGGCGCCTGGGCGGTGCACGCCGCGATCGCGCTCGCCGCGCAGGCCGTCTGCGTCCTGGGCCTGCGGCTGCTCTACCCGAGGGCGTCCTGACGACCGCGGCGGTCCCCTCCGGCGTGGACGGCTACTTCACCGTGGCGAGCTGGATCAGGTTGCCGCAGGTGTCGTCGAGCACGGCGGTGACCACCGGCCCGAAGTCGGTCGGCTCCTGCGTGAACACGACCCCCAACCCCTTCAACCGCTCCACCTCGGCGTACACGTCGTCCACGGCGAACTGGGTGAACGGGATCCCGTCGGCCACCAGCGCCTCCTTGAACGGCCCCACCGCCGGGTGGCCGGACGGCTCCAGCGCCAGCTCGACGGCGTCCGGGGCGGCCGGGGACACCACGGTGAGCCAGCGGGCCTCGCCGGCGGGCACGTCGGTCTTCTTGATGAACCCCAGCTTCTCGGTGTAGAAGGCCAGTGCCTTGGCCTGGTCGTCGACGAGCACGCTGGTGATGTTGATGCGGATCACAGGTCGGGTGCCTCTCGGTCGATGGGCCACCGCGCGACGATCGAGCGCAGCGGGCTCGTGTCGAGGTGGTGGAACTTGTACCGGCCCTGCCGGCAGGTGCGCACCAGGCCGGCCTGTTCGAGCACGGCCAGGTGCTGCGAGATGGCCTGGCGCGACGAGGCGAGGCCGTGCTTCATCGTCAGCCGGCTGCACAGCTCGAACAGCGTCTGACCGTCCCTTTCGGTCAGTTCGTCCAGGATGATGCGCCGCGTCGCGTCACCGATGGCCTTGAACAGATCGGCGTCCGCGTCCACCCGCACAGTTATAGGCAAGTGGCGACTTGCCTGTCAAGGGGCGCGCCGCGACCAGCGAGCCGAGCACGCCGATCACGGCCGCCAGGACGGTGCCCGCGAAACCGACGACCAGGGTCAGGCGCCGGTCGAGCGTCAACCGCTCCCCGGCGGTGCGGGGTACGGGTTCCGCGACGGCGCCGTCGGCCGGCGGCTCGACGTCTTCGCGCTGCCGACCGACCGCCGGCGCAACGGGCCTCGGGTCGGCGGACCGAAGCTCGGCAGGTCGTGCTCCGGCAGGTCGTGCTCCGGCAGGTCGTGCTTCGACGGGCCGGGTTTCGGGCAGGGCCTGCCCCGTCGAGCAGGCCGGCCCGCCCGGGTCGTCACGCACCGGCCACCGGAACAACCCGAATGCCCCACCCGGCCCAACCGCACCGCCGTCGCGCAGGTCTCGGCGATCCCACCTGGCCTACATTGAGGCCATGAGTGGCGACGCCCCGCTGTCCGCGGCCGAGAAGACGCTCAGCGTCCTGGAAGCGCTGGCCGACCACTCGCGCATCGCCGACATCGCCGACGCCTCGGGCCTGCCCAAGCCGACCGTGCACCGCATCCTCCAAACCCTGGTCCAGCGCGGTTTCGCGCGCTCCGACGGCCGGGGCGGCTACCTGGGCGGCCCGCGCATCCTCAGCCTCGCCGGCCGCTTCCTCCAGCGCCTGGACCTCGCCGAGCACGTCCGGCCGACGCTGCGGGCGCTGCAGGAGCGCACCGGCTGGACGGTCCACCTCGCGCTGCTGTCCGGCGACGAGGCGGTGTACGTGGTCAAGCTGGAGGGCACCCGGCCCTACCACCTGGCCTCCCGCGTCGGCATGAGCCTGCGGCTGCACTGCACCTCCATCGGCAAGGCGATCCTGGCCGCCATGCCCGACGACGAGGTGCGGGCCCTGGCGGGGCGCGCCGGGCTGCCCGCCCGCACCCCCAACACCATCACCGACCCGGACGACCTGCTGCTGGAGCTGGCGGACGTGCGGGCCCGCGGCTACGCCGAGGACCGCGAGGAGAACGAGGCGGGGGTCCGGGCGGTCGGCGCGGCGGTGTTCAACCACACCGGCGAGGTGGTCGGCGCGGTGTCCGCGGCCTCGCTGGTGGAGTTCGCCGAGGCGCCCCGGGAGCTGCCCGACCTGGTGGTGCGCGCGGCCGCCGAGGTGTCGCGGGCGCTGGGCGCCACCTGATCCACCACCGATCGATCCACCGCGCGGCCAACCAAAGCCCGCCAACCGCCCCACCTGTGCCCTGCTGCGCAGACCCGCCGATCCGCGCCGTGGTGGACCTGCACCGGTCGACCACGTCGCGCGCATTCGCGACGGCCGGGTCGACGCGCACAGCCGGCCCGGCACCGAACCGGCCGCGAAACCGTCCTCTGTGGACACCAGCGTGGTGACGCCGACCGTCGGCGGGGTGCGGCGACGGGAGCCGGGCCCGACACCGGCCGCACCGCCACCGTCGTCACACCGCTGTTACGATCAAGACCTACTCACTGGGGAGGTCGTGCCATCGCCACCATCCGGCAGGACATCGAGGTGCGGGCCGCCGCGGAGCACGTCTGGGACGCGGTGCGCGACGTCGCCGCCGTGCACGAACGCCTCGTCCCCGGCTACGTGCTGGCGACGCGGGTGGAGGGTGACGTCCGGTACCTGACCGTGCCGGGCGGCAACGTGGTGCGCGAGCTGATCGTGGCGATCGACGACGAGCAGCGCCGCCTGGCCTACTCCGCCGTCGAGGGCTTCCGGCTGCCGCTGACGCACCACCACGCGTCGTTCCAGGTCTTCCCCGAGGGCGAGGACCGCTGCCGGCTGGTCTGGATCACCGACGTGCTGCCGCACGAGGTGGCCGGCGACGTCCGGGCCCGCGTCGAGCGCGGCGCCCAGGTCATGAAGCAGGCCCTGGAGAGCTGACCGGGCGGACGCGCTCGACCTTGGACAGGTCGCCGCGCAGCAGGTCGTCGCGGGACAGCGCGAAGTCGCCGTTGGGCACGCGGCCGTAGGAGAACTCCGCGCCGACGACCCGGTCGGGCAGGAACTCGCGCAGCTCGTGCCGCATGGTGCTGCCGTGGTCGACCGGGTACCCCCAGTCCGGGCCGGCCTCGTCGGTGCCGAACAGCAGCCAGTGGTCCGGGTGCACCCACGCGTCGAGGTCCGGGACGTCACCGGTGTGGCTGTCCAGGGCGGGCAGCACCAGGCGGTCCAGGTCGGTCGGGCGGTACCACAGCAGCAGGGGCTTGGCCTGCCGCAGCTCGGCGTTGTCGAAGCAGCACAGGACGATCGTGTGGCCGGGGAAGACGTCGGCGTAGAACTCGAACAGCTCCGGCCGCAGCCGGGGCCGCTTGTGCGGCGGGACCTCCTCCAGCGCCCGCGGGATGCGCGTCGGGTCCGAGGCGAGCACGACCGTGTAGATGTCGTGCTCGAACACCTCGACCTCGCCGCCCGTCCAGTCCATCGCCGCCGCACCGCCGGCGGCCGCGGCGACCGGGCGCACGGCCTCCAGCATCCTGGTGAGCACCCGGCCGTCGCGCCCCGCCGACAGGAAGTTCCCGCGCGTGACGCCCGACGCGGGCACGTGCAGCACCATCGAGTTCGGCCCGTCGGCCAGGTTCACCGCCCGGTTCTGGTACCCGAGCACTTCGATCCGCCCGTGCACCCGGTGGTGGCACCGGCCCGCGTAGAGCACGGTGCCGGCGAACTCGGCCAGGTCGCTGGAAACGCACACGGCGGGCACGGTAACAGCCCGGACCCGGTCACCTCCGGACGCGGGCCGCGAGCCACCCGACGGTCCGGTAGGGCACCTCCACCTCGTCCCCGGCCCGGGAGCGCACCAGCTCGTCGATCCGGCGCAGCACGTCCTCGAACGCCGGACCCGCCTGGCGCTGGAGGGTCGCGTGCGAGCGCCACGCGGTGAGCCAGTCGTCGACCGGCAGGCGGTGGACGGCCAGGTCCTCCACCCTGGTCACCAGGGTGAACAGGCCGCTCCGCTCGATCAGCGGACCGTGGTCCTCCCGCCGGCGCCCGTAGGAGTAGCCGGGGACGTGCGCGCGGATCAGCTCCTCGATCTCCGCCTGGAGCGGGTCGTCGAGCCTGCGGTGGTTCCACACGCACGCGAACCACCCGCGGTCGTGCAGCATCCGCGCCGCCTCGACCAGGGCGCGGGGCTGGTCGGTGGTGCTGAAGGCCGAGCCGTAGGCCACCAGGTCGTACCGGTCCCCCGGCAGGCCCGTGTCCTCGCCGACGCCGACGGACCACCGCACCTCGCCGCGACCGGCGGTGCGCTCGACGCCGATCGCCCGCATCGCCTCGTTCGGCTCGACGGCGTCCACGACGCAGTGCCGTTCGAGCAGGTCGAGCGTCAGGTGCCCGGTGCCGGCCCCGATGTCGGCCGCCAGCGGGCGCTCCTTCCCGCAGGCGGCCACGATGCGGTCGACGGTCCGCGGCGCGTACCGCGGCCGGTACGAGTACGAGGGGGCCAGGCGGGTGTAGTCCCAGTCGAGCGCGTGGTGGCTCATGGTCGGCGACCTCCTTGTGCCAGCAGGGCGTGCATGATCAGTTCCGCGGCCGAGGCGGGCGTGGTGTCCCCGAAGTTGGGCACGACCAGGTCGGGCGCGGTCGGGAACTCGGCGGCGAGGCCGACGCCGATGACCTGGGCCCGGTCACCGGTCGGGCCGTAGAGCCCCTTGGGGTCGCGCCGCTCCAGCTCCTCCAGCGGTACGTCCAACAGGACCTCCACGTAGTTGCGCAGGTGCTGCCGGTTCCACTCGTGCACGGCGTGGAAGAGGGCGATCGCGGCGCAGATGACGACGTGGCCCTGGTCGGCGAGCAGGCGGCACAGCCGCCCGTAGACGAACGCCCGCCGCCTGCGGGACCGCAGGTCGTGGGCACCGGTCACGCCCAGCACCTCCCGCAGCTCGTCGCCGTCGAGCAGGACGGGCCGGACGCCCCGGTCCTCGACCCGCCGCGCCACCTGGCGGGCGACCGACGACTTGCCCGCGGCGGACAGGCCGGTGATCCAGACGACCGCCCCGCGCGGCAGCGCGCCCCCGTGCGGCACCTCCGCCGCGCGCGGCAGCGCAACCCCGTGCGGCACCTCCGCCCCGCGCGGCAGCGCAACCCCGTGCGACACCTCCGCCCCGCGCGGCAGCGCAACCCCGTGCGGCACCTCCGCCGCGCGGTCCCGGCGCGACGCGGTCACCGCGCCCACCGCGCCCCGCCGGCGCAGGCGGCCTCGGCGAGGGCGAGGTCGTCGGTGCTGTCCACCTCGGTCCACTCGTCCGAGTCGACGTAGAGCGGGGTGATGCGCCGGTGCTTGGCCAGCTCCCGGATGGCGAACGGGTACCAGGTGCCGGTGGCCCCGGAGGCCGCCAGCGCGCGGGCGGTGTCGACCAGCAGGCGCCCGCCCTCGGCGGTCCACCGGGAGGAACCGAAGAACTCGCCGCTGGTCCGGTCGGGCGCCAGCTCCTTGTCCAGGTGCCACACCGCCCCGTCCCGGACCTCGATCGCCATGTCGATCTCGGACCGCGGCCGGTGCGGGTCGACCAGGACGGCGTCGCCCCGGCCGTTGACCAGCAGGTCGACCAGCCGCCGGGACAGCAGGACGTCGGAGTCGATGACGACCACCTCGCGGTCGAAGTAGTCGACCGTCGCCAGCAGCGACACGATGTTGTCGGTGTGCGCGTAGTCGGGGTTGCGCACGAACGCGACCGGCGGGCGGTGGGCGAGCCCGGAGACGTGGTCCTCCAACTGGTCGGCGCGGTAGCCCGTCACGCACACCACCTCGCCCGCGCCGGCGTCGTGCAACCGGGCCAGGAGGCGTTCGATGATCGGCACCCCGCCCACCGGCACGAGGCACTTCGGCCGGCGCGCGGTGTGCGGCAGGAGCCTGGTGCCGCGGCCCGCCGCCGGGATTATCACTCGCATCGCATCACCCTCCTGTGGTCCGCGCGCCCCGGCGGTTCAGCGCCCGGCGCCGTCGGGCGGCTCACCAGCCGGCTCACCGGCCGGCTCGTCGAGGTGGTACCCGAGCCGGGCGGCCACCGCCCGCAGCTCCGCCCCGGCGAAGTACGGGCGCAGCCGCGGCGTCATCCACGTCCGCCACTCCCCCACCTGGCCGCGGCGCATCACCCGGACCCCGGCACCGCCGGCCGTGCCGTCCGCGCCGACCGCGGCCTCCTCCCGCGCCCGCATCGCCTCGTAGCTGCTGTCCCGGCAGGCGCGCACGACCTCCTCCTCCGGGAGCGGGCACGACGCGGCGCGGAGCAGCCCGGTCGTCCGGCCGACCGGGTCGGACTTCATGTCCTCGAACCGGATCACCTCCACGGGGATCCCGCGGTCGTCGGTGTAGCGCAACCAGTCCCGGTAGTAGGTCCACCAGTTGTCCACCGGCGGCGGGCCGAGGAAGAAGGGCCGGCGCAGGAACTCCTCGAACTCCTCGGGCACCTTCTCCCACTCCAGCTCGCCGAAGTTCCGGTGGTAGCGGTGCCAGGAGTAGATCGCGTCGCGGGGGTCGCGGACGATGAGCCAGACCTGCCCGAACTCGCACCCCTCGAACTCCTCGACGGGCAGGTGGGTCTTCATGAACCGCGGTTCGCCGCGGCCGCCCCGGGCCGCGTCCTCGGGCCTGCGGGCGGTCCGGATGCGGCGGCTCACGGGATCGGCGGGTGGCAGCAGCGAGCCGTCGGGCAGGAACACGTCCCGGTTCAGGTCGACGTAGCCCAGCCCCAGCTCCAGCAGCAGGTTGCCCACCAGCGACGAGCCCGCCCCGGCGACGTTGGGCATGACGACGTCCCGGGGTCCGACCCACGCCAGGTTGCGGTAGTGCAGGTCGAAGCCCATCGACGCGAAGCGGCCGGTGCGGCGGGGCCGGAACTGCGCCATCCCCTCGTCCCTTCCTGCCGGGCGTGCCGCTCCGGGCACGCGTTCAGAGCATCGCGGAGAGCCGTCGGACGGCCTGGTCGCGCGCCACCTCGACCGGGTTGTTGCGCGCCCGGCCCGACGCCAGGCCGGCGTCGACCAGGTCGGCCACGTCGGCCGGGCGGACGCCGTAGCCGCTCATCCGGTCGGGGAAACCGGCCCCGGTCAGCAGCGCGCGCAGCGCCGAGGGCACCGGTTCGCCGGGGTGGGACCGCCGGAAGGCCGCGGTCACGGCCGACAGGTCGTCCCGGACCCGCCGGTGCTCCAGGTGGTGCTCGAACAGCCAGATCAGGTTCAGCGCGCAGGCCACGCCGTGCGGCACGCCGAACCTGGCGGTCAGCCGGTAGGAGAACGCGTGGGCGGCGGTCGTCCTGGTCAGGTCGATCGCCTGCCCGGCCGTGGTCGCCGCGGCGGCGAGCGCGGCCAGCCGCTCGTCACCGGTGGCCCCGCCGCCCAGGGCGGTGAGGACGCCCTCCAGCGCCCGCAGCGCCAGCCGCCGGGACGCCGCGGTCGAGCGGCGGCTCCAGTGGGACTCGACGGCGTGGCAGAGGGCGTCCAGGGCGCAGCTGCGCACCAGCCGGGCCGGGCACGTCCGGAGCAGTTCCGGGTCGACCAGCGCGTACTCCGGCGCCACCGCGGGGTGGTCGAGCGACATCTTCACGCCGTCGACGTAGACCGTGGCGAAGCGGGTGGCCTCGCTGCCCGACCCCGCGGTGGTCGGCAGGGCCACCAGCGGTGGCCGCCGGTGCGCGGGCGCCGGTTCGGCCTCGCCGGTCAGCAGCGGCAGGGCCGCGCCCCGCTCCGGCGGGAGCGACCGCACGAGCTTCGCCGTGTCGATGGCGCTGCCGCCGCCGACGGCGACCACGAGGTCGGGCTTCACCCGGCGGTGGACCGCGCTGCCGGCGAGCACGCCCTCCAGCACCGGGTTGGGCCTGACCCCGGAGAACCACTCGACGTCCAGCCCGCGCACCGCGGCGGGCACGCCCGCGGCCCGGACCGCCCGCTCGCTGCCCACCACGAGCAGCCGCCTGGCCCCGGCGTCCCGGACGACGTCGGGCAGCAGGTGCCGGACCCCGGCGCCGAGCACCGTCCGCACCGGGGAGGGCGAGGTCACGGCGCGGCCGCGGCGGCCGCGGCGAACCTGGCGTGGATCTGCGGCGCGGGCACCGCCGAGGTCGCCCGGGGCGGCACGCCGCCGGCACCGGCGGCCACCCTGATCACCACGAGGTGGGGCCCCGGGCTGCCCGCCGCGGCGTCGAGGGCGCGGCCGACCTCGTCCCGGGACGCGCACTCCACCGCGGTGCGGTAGCCGACCGCGGCACCCACCTGCCGGAACGACGTCGTCGCCGAGCTCGTCGGCTGGCCGCCGGTCGACTCGTAGACCCCGTTGTCGAAGATGACGTGGACGAGGCGGGTCGGGGCCGCCGCGCCCACCGCCGACATCGAGCCCAGGTGCATCAGGGCCGCGCCGTCGCCGTCGAGCACGACGACGTGGCGCCGGTCCCCCTGGGCGAGCACGACACCGAGCCCGAACGCGCCGGCGTGCCCCATCGACCCCTGCATGTAGAAGAACCGCTCGCAGTCGGCCAGCCCGAACAGCTCGCGGGAGGTGTAGCCGGTGGTGGCCACCACCAGGGCGCCGGGCAGCCTGTCCACGACCATGGCGATCCCCTCGGCCCTGGTGGGCAGCCCCGCCGGCCGGGGCGGGCCGGGGGCCGTCCCGGGCTCGGCGCGGCCGATGGCGCCCTTCGGGACCAGGACGAACGCCGGTCCGCCCCGCGACGCCGCCTCGACCGCCGGTGCCAGCACCGCGGCCAGGTCACCGGCCAGCGTCCAGTGCGGGACGCCGAGGGTGTCGAGCAGGCGGTGGGTGGCGCGACCCATGACCCGGTGCTGGGGCTCGTCGGCGTCGGGGTCCGGCCAGCCGCGCAGGCTCAGGAACACCAGCAGCGGCAGGCGGTAGGGCAGCACCAGGGAGGTCAGCGGGTTGATCATGTTGCCCAGGCCGGAGTTCTGCGCGAAGACGGCCGTCGGCGTGCCGCCCGCCCAGGCACCGGCGGCCAGCGCTACGGCGGCGCCCTCGTTGGCGGCGGGGAGGTAGCGGCCCCGCCGGCTCAGGTGGGCGATGGGGCCCGCGAGGTAGGAGCACGGCACCCCGGTGTGGTGCCCGATCCCGTGCGCGTCCAGGGCGTCGACGAACTCCCCGACCGGGATCACCGCTCCACCGCCAGCCACCGGTCGAGCCGCTGCAGCTCGAAGATCTCCGAGATCGGCGCGATCCGGCCCTCCACCGCGACCGAGGTGCCCTCGTCCCGGATCGTCCGCAGGGTCTCCCGGACCGAGCGGATCGCGGCGCGCAGCGACTGGTTGGCGTAGATGATCATCGACACGCCCGCGCCGTGCGCGTCCACCGCGTTCCAGTCCGGGTAGGTGGTGGGCACGATCACCACGGGCACCTGACCACCCCACCCGGCCAGGAACCGGAGGATCGGTTCGTTCGAGGTGGACTTCGAGTGCACCAGCACGGCGTCGGCGCCCGCCTCCGCGTACCGCGTGCACCGGTCCAGCGCCTCGGCCACCTCCCGGCCGTCGATCAGCGCCTCGGTGCGGGCGATCACGCAGAACCGGGAGGTCCGCTGCACGCTCTTGGCGACCTCGACCTTGTGGCAGAAATCCTTGGTGGCCACCAGGGTGTGGTCGGTGGCCACGAAGCTGTTCATCTTGGGGAACACCTTGTCCTCGATGCAGACCGCGGTGATCCCCTCCCGCTCGTACTGGCGGACCATGTGGGCGACGTTCATCGGGCCGCCGAAGCCGGTGTCCACATCGGCCACCACCGGGATCGAGCAGGACTCCTGCATCTGCGCCGCGACCTGGAGGTAGTCGGTCATGGTCAGCAGGCCGGCGTCGGGCAGGCAGCGGGCCGCGGAGATCTCGAAGCTCGACGCCCAGACCGCGTCCAGCCCCGCCTCCTCCACCAGCAGGGCGCCCAACGCGTTGTGCGCGCCCACCGCGCGCACCAGGCGACCGCTTTCCAGCAGCGCCCGCAGCGAAACACCATCAGTGGACGACATCAACTTGCCCCCCTCAGCCACACCACGAAGAAAGCACCGGAGTGCCGCCCCGCACCGTCGACCGGGTTTCGGTGACACCGGGAACACCGCCGCGACGAGGGCCGACCGGAGTGGCCGACGCATCACGGTCGACCTGGCGACCCAATGCGGAACGAATGGGCATGGACTCGTTTCGGACCATGGTAGCGAGCAATGTCAAGCCTCAGAACCAGATCCCCCGACATTCGAGACATTCGACCGGACGGATAACAGCTGGAATGGAATGGTGCGCAACCCGACCGGCGCGACCGGCGCACTGGTCCTTTCGTGTGGTAGCACGCGGTGCGTGTTTACCGGCGAGGCCCGGTGGTTGTACACAGCCTGGAAGACCGCGGACCCCGCCCGGGAGGTCTCGATGTCCACAACAGACACTGCCGTGCCCGGCACGCCGGACTGCTTCGACCCCGTGCGCGTGCCGGTGAGCGGCCCGCTGGAGGACTTCCTGACCCGGCCGGGCACCGGCGGCACCGACACCGCCGCGGCCCGGGACCGGCTGGCCGACCTGGTCGCGCGCCACCTCCTGGGCGAACCCGGCGCGCTGGTGCTGACCGGTCTGCCCACCGAGCCGGGGGCGGCCCGGCGCGCCGTGCTGCGGGTGACCGGGCTGCTGGGCTCGGCCCTGCCGCAGAACCGCGAGGGCGAGCTGGTGCGCGAGGTGCGCGACCGCGGGACGGCCATCGGCGAGGGCAGCCGCGCGCGGTACTCGGACTCCCGGCTCGGCGGCAGCCCGCACACCGACGGGGCCGAGGCCCCGCTGCCCGCGCCCGACGTGTTCACGCTGTTCTGCGTCCGCCAGTCCGAGCGCGGCGGTGCGCTGCGCCTGGTCCACGTCCGCGACCTGGTGCGCGAGCTGTCCGGGCACCCCGACCTGCTCGCCGTGCTGCGCGAGCCGTTCCACTTCGACCGCCGCGGCGACCAGGGTCCCGACGAGCCGCCGACCACGGCCAAGCCGGTGCTCTTCGAGCAGCGGGGCCGGCCGGCGGTCACCTACCTGCGGAGCTACGTCGAGAAGGGGCACGCCCACCCGCACGTGCCGCCGCTGAGCCGGGAGCAGGTGGCCGCGCTGGACCTGCTCGACCGGGTCGTCGAGTCCGACCGGATCGCCCGGTCCGGCAAGCTGCGCGAGGGCGAACTGGCCCTGTTCGACAACCTGTCGCTGCTGCACGGGCGCACCGAGTTCGAGGACGAATCCGGGCACCCGCGGTTGCTGCTGCGGACCTGGGTGCGGCTGGACGACGCCCTGTACGGGTGAGCGGAGGTCGTGGTCGGAGGCGGACGAGAGGTGTTCGGGACCGGTTCGCGGCGACCGGTGCGTGGACCGGTGCCACGCGGGCGGTTCGACCCTCTCGCACGGTCCAGCCCCCGCGCGGTTCGGCCTCCCGCGCTCCAGCCCTCGCGCGGTCCGACTCCCCGCGCCCCAGGCCCCACCTTCCAATCCTCCGCGCGGTCCAGCCCCCGCCTTCCGGCCCCCGCGCGCTCCAGTCCCCGCGCGGTTCAGCCCTCGCGCGCGGCCGGTTCGCCGACGGGCAGGTCCGGCGACGCGGACAGCGCGGCGCGTCCACTGTGGTCGGCGCGCAGCCCGAGCACGACCGTGACCACCGCGCCGATCAGCGCGAACCCGGCGGTGATCCCGAACGCCAACTGGTAGCCCGCGGCCAGCGAGGCGACCTCGCCCGCCGGGGCCGACCGCCGGGCCTGCACGGCGGCGATCGTGGCCAGGCAGGCGATGACCAGCGCGCTGGAGATGTGCGTGCTCGTCTCGAACAGCCCGTAGGCGGTGCCCTTGTCCCCCGGCGGCACCTCGCTGCCCGCCGCGGCGTTCAGCGGCACCGCGCCCACGATGCCGAACCCGATGAGGACCAGGCCCGGCAGGTAGGACGTGGCGTAGGAGCCGTCGACGGGCGCCAGGGCGAGCCAGAGCAGCCCCGCCGTGCACAGCACCCCCGCGCCGCCGGCGAACAGGGCCCAGTGCCGCGCGGACAGCACGCGGTTGGCGGCCGACGAGCCCACCGCCGCCGCGACGCCGAGCGGCGCGAAGGCCAACCCGGCCTCCAGCGCCGAATAACCCCTGACCTGCTGGAAGAACAGCAGCCCGAGGAACACCGTGCCCACGTAGGCCGCCACCTGGCTCGGCATGCCGGCGATCGCCGCGCGCAGGGAGCGGATCCGCAGCATCGCCGGCTTGAGCAGCGGCGTGCGCGCGTGCCACTCGCGCAGGACGTACCCGCCCAGCAGGGCCGCCGCCGCGGCGACCGCGGCCACCGTGGACCTCGACCACAGGCCCGCCCGCTCCAGGTTGGTCACGGCGTACACCAGCAGGACCAGGCCGCCGGTGGACAGCGCCGCCGCGACGCCGTCCAACCGCTGCGGCCCGTCGTGGCTGCGCCCCGGTTCCAGCAGGCGTGGTGCGACGACCGCCGCGGCGATCGCGAGCGGCGCGCTGAGGAAGAAGATCTGCCGCCAGCCGAGGGTGTCCGCCACCAGCCCGCCGATGACCGCGCCGCACACCGCGGCGCCGCCGCCGGCCACCGCCACCACCGCGAACGCCTTGTGGCGGCGGCGCACCGGGCTGATCGCGCTGATCAACGCGTAGGTGTTGGGGATGGCCAGCGCCGAACCGAAGCCCTGGAGCGCCCGCGCGGCCAGCATCATCCAGGTCGCCTGGGCGAGACCGGCGCCGACGAGGCCGGCGGTGAACACGCCCATGCCGACCACGAGCACCCGCCGCCGCCCGAACCGGTCACCGCAGCGCCCGCCGAGCAGCAGCATCCCGCCCAGCGGGATCGTGTAGGCGGTCAGGACCCACTGGGCGTCGAGCGCGTCCATGCCCAGGCTGCGCTGGATCGCGGGCAGCGCGACGGTGACGACCAGGCCGTCGAACACCATCAGGAAGTTCGTCACCGCCAGCGTCAGCGAGATGAGGGCGAACCGCCCCCGGCTCAAGTGCCCCGTGCGCCAAGGCATCCTCGCACCCCCTTCGCCTCCGCCGGGTCGCCGGTGACGTGACCGGTGCCCCGCACCCCGTCGCGGCACCGTCGCGATCGGACTCCCCGCGCGGGCGCGGGACCCGCGCCGGACGGCGTTCCGCCGGCACCGCCCGGGACGGCGCGCTGCTGGCCCAGCGAATTGCCGGTTTCCGGTGCGCCCAAACTTTCCCCGCGTCACCCACACGAATGAACTTCGCCTTGTCCCGCCAGGATGTCCGCGCCATTTGGAATAGCGGTGGTGACACAAAATGTGGAATATCGGCGTCAGGCGCACTCCGGACGGGTGGTGCGAATAGGACTTCCCGGTCCCGGGTTGACCGGTTCGCCCCGTGGATACCCGGAAGAGGTGGCGACGCTCTCCCCCGAGCAGACCGGAACGCGCGCGGCGGCCGGGCTGGCCGTCCTGTGCACGGCGCACTTCCTGATCGGCGCGGACGGCCTGGCCGTCGCCATCGCCCTGCCCTCGGTGCAGCAGGACCTCGGCGTGCCGGCGCTCGACGCGCAGTGGTTGCTCAGCGCCTACGGTTCGGCCTTCGCGGGCACCCTGCTGCTCGGGGGCCGCGCGGGCGACCTGTACGGGCGCCGCCGACTGCTGGTGCTCGGCATGGCGTTGTTCGCGGGCGGCAGCCTGGCCGCCGGGGTCGCGCCGGGCCTGGTGCCGCTGATCGCGGCGCGGCTGGTGCAGGGGCTGGGCGCGGCGGCCGCGGTGCCCGCCGCGCTCGCCCTGATCAGCAGCGTGTTCCCGCCCGGCCGGGGCCGCACCAGGGCGCTGTCCCTGCTCGGCGCCATGGCGACGGTCGGCATCATGAGCGGCCTGGTGGTGGGCGGCCTGGTCACCGACCTGGTCGGCTGGCGCTGGGTGTTCCTGCTGACCGCGGCACCGGCCGTGGCCGCGGCGGTCTCCGCGGCCCGCGTGCTGCCCGAGGCGCGGGCCGCGGAGCGCGGCTCGGGCCCGCCGGACGTGGCCGGGGCGGTCCTGCTGGCCGCCGGGCTGATGTCGTTCGTGCTCGGCGTGACCCGCGCGGCTCCGGACGGGTTCGCCGCGGCGGGCGCGCTCGTCCCGCTGGTGGCCGGCGCGGTGCTGCTGGCGGGGTTCGTCCTGCGGGAGCGGCGGGCGCGGGAACCGCTGGTGCGCTTCCGAATCCTGCGGCTGGGCAGGCTGAGGGCCGCGTCCCTGGGCATCGGGGTCAACGCCCTGGCGTTCACGTCGATCGTCTACGTGGGAACGCAGTACCTCCAGAACGTCCAAGGCTACAGCGCGCTGCGGGCCGGGATGGCGCTGCTGCCCATCGACGTGGCCGCGTTCCTCGTGGCGCTGCTGGCCGGCGGTCCGCTCGCCCGGCGCTCGCCCCGGGCGGCGCTGTCGGGGGCGTTCGTGCTGACCGCCTCGGCCCTGCTGTGGCTCGCCCGCGTGCCCGTCCCGGCGGACTACCCCACCGACCTCATGGCACCGCTGGTCGTGCTGGGTGCCGCGTTGTCGGCCATCTTCGTCGTCGCCACCCACGAGGCGGTCGCCGACGCACCGCCCGACGAGCGCGGGTTGGCGTCGGGTGTGTTCGAGACCGCCAACCACCTGTTCGGCGGCGCGCTGGGCGCGGCCGCCTACGCCACCGTCCTGGCCACCGCGGCGGGCACCGCGCAGGACCCCGGCGGGTACCGCGCGGCGTTCCTCGTCGCGACGGCGCTGGTGGTGGTGCTGGGGCTGCCGGCGGCGGTGCAGGCGGGCGGGCGGCGGTCCGCCACGCCGGAGAACCCCGCACCCTGGCGGTGACCCACCGCCCCCTCACCCCACCGCCTCGGCCAGGGCCTCCGCCAGCAGCACGGCGGGCTCGGCGAGCGGTCCCGGCAGCCGGGCCAGCACGACCCGCCGCTGCTCGCGCGGCCCGTCGCGCACGGCCAGCAGCTTCACGCCCGGCGGCAGCACCGCGGCCAGCGACGCCGGCACGGTGGTGATGCCCGCCCCGGTGGCCACCAGCTGGAGCTTGGCCAGCCAGTCGCGGGCGACGTGGGCGACCTCCGGGCGTTCGTCGAGCCCCGGCCACGCGCCGAGCAGCAGTTCGTCGGGGCCCGAGCGGCCCGCGATCCAGCGGCGGCCGCGCAGGTCGGCCAGGGACACCGCGTCCGCAGCGGCCAGGGGGTCGGTCGCGGGCACGGCGACGCGCAGCGGGCGCTCGGCCAGCACCCGCACCCGCAGGGGCGGCGTCCCCTCGTCGAACGGCCGGAACGGCGGCGCGGACGCCAGCACGGCCAGGTCGAGGGTGCCCGCGCGCAGCGCCCGCACCAGCGCCGGGGTCGAGCCCTCCCGCGTGGTCACGGTGACCGCGGGGTGGGTGCGGCGCAGGGCGGCGATCGCGCGCGGCACCAGGGCGGCGCCGGCGCTGGCGAACCAGCCCAGCCGCACGGTGCCCGCGTCGGCGGGCAGGCCGGCCAGCTCCCGGTCGGCCGCGTCGAGGTGGTCGAGCACGGCCGCGGCGCGGCGCAGCACGACGTGCCCGGCCGCGGTGGGGCCGACGCCGTCGTGCCGCCGTTCCAGCAGCACCGCGCCCGCGGCGCGTTCGAGGGCGGCGACCTGGCGGGACACCGCGGACTGGGTGTAGCCGAGTGCCGCCGCGGCGGCGGTGAGGGTGCCGCGTTCCACGACCTCCCGGAAGACCCGCAGGGTGGTCGGCGACGCGTCGGACAAGGCCATGACGACTACGCATACCAGGTGTGCCGGTCTTTCACTTCACGCATGTGCCGGGCGTTCCTAGCGTGGGCGCCATGACACGCACCGCAGTGGTCACCGGGGCCAACCAGGGGCTCGGTTTCGCCTTCGTCGAACAGCTCGCCGCCCGGCTCGACCCCGACGACCTGGTCCTGCTCACCGGGCGCGACGCCGGGCGGGTCCGGGAGGCGGTCGCCCGGGTCGACGGGAAGGCGCGCGTCGAGGGGCGCGTGCTGGACGTCTCCGCCCCCGGCGCGATCGCGGCGCTGGCCCGCGAGCTGGGCGAGGTCGACGTGGTGGTCTCCAACGCGGCCGTGCCGCTGCGCCGGGAGGAGTCGCAGGCCGCCCAGGTCGACGGGTTCGTCGCCGTCGGCAACGGCGCCACGCACGCCGTGCTGCGCGAGTTCGGCCCCCGGCTGCGGCCCGGTGGCCGGCTGCTCGTGGTGGCCAGCGGGCTGGGCACCCTGGGTCACCTCGACCCGCGGCTGCACCCCCTGTTCGACGGGGTCGACCTGGACGGCGTCGAGCGGGCGGTCGAGCGGTGGCGGGCGGCCGTGCAGGCGGGCACGGCCGCGGCCGCGGGCTGGCCGCGGTGGATCAACGTGCCGTCCAAGGTCGCGCAGGTGGCGGCCGTGCGCGCGGTGGCGCGGGAGCGCCGGGAGGCCGACCTGGCACAGGACACCCTGGTCGCCGCGGTGTGCCCGGGGCTGATCGACACCAGGGCGTCCCGGCCGTGGTTCGACGACTTCAGCCGGTCCCGCACGCCGGGGCAAGCCGCCGAGGTCCTGCTCGATCGGCTGCTGGGGCCCGTCGACCCGGCCACCTACGGCAAGCTGGTCCAGCTCGGCCACGTCCTGCCCTGGCGCTCGGGCACGCCGTTCCGCGACCTCGGCGGCATCGTCCCGTGACGCCCCGGGACGGCGGCCCCGCCGGCCGCCGTCCCGGGACCGCCTCAGCGGAACAGGCGCAGCGGCACCGCCTCGGCCATCGCGGCCATGCCTGCGTCGTTCGGGTGGAGGTGGTCGCCGCTGTCGTAGGCGGGCCGCAGGCGCTCGGCGTCGGCCGGGTCGCGCATCGCCCGGTCGAAGTCGATCACGCCGTCGTACTCGCCGCTGGTGCGGATCCACTGGTTGACCTGCTGCCGCGCGGCCTCGTTCTCCGGGCTGTAGAACCCGAAGGTGTCACCCTTGAACGGCAGGATCGTGCCGCCGTAGATGCGCACGCCCTGCGCGTGCGCGCGGGCGATGAGCTGCCGGTGGCCGCCGATGACGTCTTCCGCGGTCACCTTCTCCGACGGCGGCGCGATGGAGCCCGCCTGGCCGAGGTCGTTGACGCCGAGCAGCACCACGACGTGGCCGACGCCCGGCTGGGCCAGCACGTCCCGGTCGAAGCGGCGCAGCGCGGCCTGGCCGAAGTGGGCCGCGAAGCCCTCGGCCGGGGTGCCCGCGGGCGGGTTCGGGTCGTGCAGCAGCCGGTTGCCGCTGATGCCCTGGTTGACCACGCCCAGGTGCCGCAGGCCCCGGTCCTGCTGGAACCGGCGGGCGAGCTGGTCGGGCCAGCGGCGGTTGGTGTTGCGGGTGGTCTCGGCGCCGTCGGTGATCGAGTCGCCGAGCGCCACCACCGCCTCGCCGCGCCCGGCCACGCTCACGCCGGTCAGGAAGTGCCACTTGCCCAGCGCGCCGGTCGGCGTGATGTCGGCCGACGAGGTCACGTTGCCCGCCGCGACCCAGCCGTCCTGGTACGGGAAGGCGTGCACGGTCCGCCCGGCCGTCCGCTGGGGCAGGTAGATGCTGACCACCAGGTCGGAGTCCGCCGCCACGGGCAGCACGACCGGGTCGCTGAGCAGCGGCGTGCCCGCCGCGACGGTCACCGAGGCGCGTCCGCCGAAGGTGAGCCGGCGGTCGGTGCGGGGCTCGATCGCGGACCCGGTGCCGGACCTGCGGGCCACCCGGGCCTCGCCGACGACCAGCGGTTCGGTGCCGAACTCGTTGGACAGCCGCACCCGCAGGGTGCTGCCGCCGACCGACAGGTGCACGACCTGCCGCAGCGTCTGGTCCTCGAACGAGGTGGTGTCCGAGGCGGGCACGGTGGTCGGCGAGGTGCCCCACGCGCCGACCCACGACCCGATGCCCCTGGGGGTGGCGGTCGCCGGGAACGGCACCAGCACCAGCAGGGCCAGCAGCAGCGCCGCCCAGGGGCGCCTCACCCGGCTCACCGCTTGGCCGGGAGGTCGAAGCGCCAGCCGTCGGCGCGCAGCAGCGGGATGACCCGGTCGACGGCGTCCACGGTCTGGGCGCGGTCGTCGGGTCCGTCGTGCATGAGGATCACGCCGCCCTCGGTGATGCCCTCGCGGATGCGCCGCACCAGCTCGTCGGTGCCCGGCGGCTCCCAGTCACCGATGGCCAGCTGCCAGCCCAGCGGCTTCATGCCCAGCTTCGCGGCGACCTGCGGCGTCTGGCCCCAGCTGCCGTAGGGGGCGCGGAAGTAGCGGATCGGCACGCCCGGCACGGCGCGGCGGATGGCGGCGCTGGTCTGCTTGAGGTCGGCTTCGACCTGCTCGGGGGTCCAGGCGCCCATGTCGTCGTGGTGCATGCTGTGGTTGCACAGCAGGTGCCCGTGGGCCACGATCGAGCGCACGAGCTGCGGGTGCTGCTCGACGTAGTCGCCCCACAGGCAGAACGTCGCCCGCACGTGGTGCTTGCGCAGCACCTTCAGCAGGCGCGGCGTGTCGGCGGGGTTGGGGCCGTCGTCGAAGGTGAGCGCGACGGTCCTGCCGCCGTGCCGGGTCGAGTCGATGATCTTCGCCTCCTCCGCCTGGGCCGTACCGGTGGCCAGGGCGAGCACCAGGCCGGTGGTCAGGACAACGGCTCTCCACCGCATCGGGGCACCTCTCTCGTCGGACGGCCGCGGGACGGGCGCGACAACTATCCGATCGGGAGGGGACCTCATCCAGGGGTTTCGCGGATGTTTCGAGTCTCAACTGGGGACACCCCGAGTTCGTCCAGCGTTCGCTGGGCGATCGCGAAGGCGGCGTTGGACCGCGGCACGCCCGCGTAGACCGCGGTGTGCAGCAGGACCTCGCCGATCTCCTCGGGGGTCAGGCCGTTGCCGACGGCGGCGCGCACGTGCATGGCCAGTTCCTCGTGGCAGCCCAGGGCGGTGAGCACGGCGAGGGTGAGGCAGCTGCGGGTGCGGCGGTCCAGGCCCTCGCGCGTCCAGACCGAGCCCCAGGCCGCCTCGGTGATGTAGTCCTGGAACGGCCGGGTGAAGTCGGTCGCGGCCGCGGTGGCGCGGTCCACGTGGGCGTCGCCGAGGACCTCGCGGCGGACCTTCATGCCCTGCTCGTGCCGTTCGTTCACGGATTGCCCTCCAGGTGGTGCAGCAGTGCCGCGGTGAAGCGCCCGGGTTGTTCGACGTTGCCCAGGTGGGCCGCGCCGGGCACCACCTCCAGCGCGGCACCCGGCACGGCGCGGGCGATGCGCTCGCCGTGGTCGGGCGGGGTGGCCGGGTCCTCGGCGCCGGAGAGGACCAGGGTGGGCGCGGTGATGCGGGGCAGCACCCCGGTCAGGCGCATGGTGGCGATGGCGGTGCAGCACGAGGCGTAGCCCTCGGCGGGCGTGGCCGCGATCATGGCGCGGTGGTGCGCGGTGCGGTCGGGGTTCGCGGCCCGCCAGCCGGGGGTGAACCAGCGCGCCACGGCGGCGTCCGCGATCGCCACCGTGCCCTCCGCGCGCACGGTGGCGGCCCGGTCGAGCCAGCCCTCGGGCGGGCCCGGGGCGGTGGAGGTGCAGCACAGGGCCAGCGTGGCCACCCGGTCCGGGCGGTGCGCGGCCAGCCACATGCCGACCATGCCGCCCAGCGACAGGCCCACCCAGTGCGCCCGGCGCACGCCGAGGCGGTCGAGCAGGGCGGTCGCGTCGCCGGCGAGGTCGGCCAGGCGGTACGGGCCGGGCGGTACGGGCGACTTGCCGTGGCCGCGGTGGTCGAGGCGGACGACGCGGAACCCGGCGGCCGCCAGGGGCTCGGCCTGCGGGTCCCACATGTCCAGGTTGCTGCCCAGGGAGCCGGAGAGCAGCACGGTGGGACCGTCGGCGGGGCCGTGCTCGGTGAAGTGGAGGTCGACCGGGGTGGAACCGGCGGGATCGGATTCGGTGCGGTCGGATTCGGTGCGGTCGGGCTCGGTGCGGTCGGGCTCGGTGGGGTCGGGCTCGGTCACTTCTCGGCCTCCCGTGCGGCGAGCACCCGTTCGACGAACACCCGCGCGTTGCCCGTGCCGGTGGCCGGGTCGAGCAGGCCGGCCAGCCGCCCGCGGTCGAGGTGGGCGCCGACCAGCGGGTCCCCGGCCAGCACGTCGACCAGCGGCCCGCCGCCCCCGGCCGTGCGGCGGCAGCACGCGGTCACCGCGTCGTGGGCGTCCAGCCGGCCGACGCCCTCCGCCACCAGCGCGGCGGTGACCCGCTCGGCCAGCAGCAGCCCGCCGGTCAGGTCCAGGTTGGCGCGCATCCGCGCCGGGTCGACGCGCAGCCGCTCCAGGCAGGTCCGCAGCCACCACACCGCCGACCCGGTGGCGCGCAGCAGCCCGGTCAGCGGCCGCCACTCGGCGTGCCACGACCCGGCGGCGCGCTGGTGCTCGTGCGCGGCGGCGGCCAGCAGCGTGGCGACCAGGCCGGGTGCCTGGGCCGCCGCGGCGGAGGCGGCCACCGCGGCCACCGGGTTGCGCTTGTGCGGCAGCGTGGAGGACCCGCCCGACCCCTCGGGGCCGTGCTCGGCGACCTCGGCGACCTCGGTCTGGGCGAGCAGCACCACGTCACCCGCGACCTTGGCCACCGCACCGCACACCGCGGCCAGCGCGCCCGCCACCTCGCCCACCCGGCCGCGCTCGGTGTGCCAGGGCAGCACCGGTTCGGCCAGGTCGAGCCGCCGGGCCAGGGCGGCGAGCACGGCCGGTCCCCGCTCACCCAGCGCGGCCAGGGTGCCCGCCGCGCCGCCGTACTGCACGGCGAACCGGGGCCCGAGCGCGCGCAGCCGCGCGGCGGCGGCGTCGAGGCCGGACAGCCACCCGGCGGCGGTGAACCCGAAGGTCACCGGCAGCGCCTGCTGGAGCAGGGTGCGGCCCGCCTGCGGGGTCTCCGCGTGCTCGGCGGCCAAGCGCGCCAGCAGGTCCCCGCACGCCCCCAGGTCGGCCAGCAGCGCGCCCACCGCCGCGCGGGTGACCAGCACGGCGGCGGTGTCGACCACGTCCTGGCTGGTGGCGCCCTGGTGGACGTGCCCGGCGGCCGCGCCGCCGACCCGGGCGGTGAGGGCGCGCACCAGCGGTCCCGCCGGGTTGCCGATGCCCGCGGCCCGCGCACCGACGTCGGCGGCGGAGTAGTGCTCGGCGCGGCACTGCGCGGCGATGGCCTCGGCGTGCTCCGCCGGGACCACGCCGACCTCGGCCTGGGCGCGGGCCAGCGCCGCCTCGAAGTCGAGCATGGCCTGCAACCACGCCGCGTCGGCCACGAGTTCGCGCACCGGGCCCGCCGCCAGGACGCCGTCGAAGAGGTCAGACATCGAAGAACACGGTCTCCCCGTCGCCCTGCAACCGCACGTCGAAGCGGTAGCCGTCGTCCACTCGGGTGGCGACGAGCGTGTGCCGGCGGTCCTCGGGCACCGAGCGCAGCACCGGGTCGTCGGCGTGCGCGTCGGCGTGCTCGGGGAAGTAGACGCGGGTGACCACGCGGTGCAGCATGCCCCGGGCGAA
The DNA here is from genome assembly GCF_009498035.1 of Saccharothrix syringae. Classification (NCBI taxonomy): domain Bacteria; kingdom Bacillati; phylum Actinomycetota; class Actinomycetes; order Pseudonocardiales; family Pseudonocardiaceae; genus Saccharothrix; species Saccharothrix syringae. The sequence continues at coordinate 4,782,455 of NZ_CP034550.1, read as the reverse complement.
CACCGACACGTCGAGGTGGGGTGCCTGGGTCGTGCCGCCCGGTCCGGGCACCGGGCCCGGCACGACGGTGTGGATCGCGTAGGAGCCCGCGACGGTGTCGCAGCGGCCGAAGCCGCGCCAGCCGGGCACGGGGCCGCGCGGGTCGTCCGGGTGGTCGAACCGGCCGTCGGGGTCGGCCTGCCAGGTCTCGACCAGGGCGTCGGCGATCGGCTCGCCGGCGCCGTCGAACACCCGCCCGCGCAGCCACACCCCGCCGGGCGTCCCCTCGGGCACCACGTGCGGGCCGTCGTCCCAGACCAGTCCGATGTGGAGGAACGGGCCGACGGTCTGCGACGGCGTGGTCGGCAGGTCAGTGCTCGTCATCCTCGTCCTCCTCCTCGAACGGCGTGGCCGCCGAACCGCGCAGCACGATGTCGAACTCGAACGCCAGCGCCCACTCCGGGCGCGTGCGCGCCAGGTCGAAGCGGGACACCATGCGGGGCCGGGCGGCCTCGGGCACCGAGTTGTAGATGGGGTCCTGGAAGAACAGCGGGTCGTCCGGGAAGTACATCTGGGTGACCAGGCGCTGGGTGAACGCCCGGCCGAACAGCGAGAAGTGGATGTGCGCGGGCCGCCAGGCGTTGTCGTGGTTGCGCCACGGGTAGGCGCCTGGTTTGACCGTGACGAACTCGTACCGCCCCCGCGAGTCGGTGACGGTGCGGCCGACGCCGTCGAAGTTCGGGTCGAGCGGCGCGGGCCAGCGGTCGCCGGTGTGCCGGTAGCGGCCGGCCGCGTTGGCCTGCCAGATCTCGACCAGCGAGTCGGGCACCGGGCGGCCGTCGCCGTCCAGCACGCGCCCGTGCACGACGATCCGCTGCCCGATCGGCTCCCCGTCGTGCTGCCGGGTCAGGTCGTGGTCCAGCTCGCCGATCCGGCCCGGTCCGAGCACCGGCCCGGTGACCTCGGTGAGCAGGTGCGGCAGCAGCACGAGCGGCTGCTTGGGGTGGCGCAGCGAGGTCGACCGGTACTCCGGCGAGTCCAGCGGCGGGTGGCTGTCGTGGTCGCGGCGGTAGCTCGGCAGCGCGAGCCGCGGTGGCGTGGTGGTCATGGGCTCCTCCGGGAGGTCTCGGCGGCGTGGGCTACAGCTCGATCGGCCAGCCGGTGTAGGACTCGGCCAGGTGGGTGGCCGCCGCGGTGCTGCCGGTGACCAGCTCCAGCTCGCCGAGCTGCCGCTTGAGGTCGAACGCGGAGCCGGCCGGGTCCAGGTGCAGCATCGAGGTCATCCACCAGGAGAAGTGCTGGGCCCGCCAGACCCGGCGCGCGGCGGTGGGGCCGTAGGCGTCGAGCAGGTCGGTCTCGTTGGCGGTGAAGAAGCGCTCCAGCGCGCGGGCCAGCACCACGACGTCGGCCACGGCCAGGTTGAGGCCCTTGGCGCCGGTGGGCGGCACGACGTGCGCGGCGTCGCCGGCCAGGAACAGCCGGCCGTGCCGCATCGGCTCGCAGACGTAGCTGCGCATCGCGATGACGCCCTTGTCGAAGATGCGGCCCTCCTTGAGGGTGAAACCGCCGCCGGCGACCCGGGCGTTCAGCTCGGCCCAGATGCGGTCGTCGCTCCAGTCGTCGGGCCGCTCGTCGGGCGCGCACTGGAAGTACATCCGCTGCACGTCGGGCGTGCGGGTGCTGATCAGGGCGAACCCGCGCTCGGAGTGGGCGTAGACCAGCTCCTCCGAGGAGCGCGGCGCCTCGACCAGGATGCCGAACCAGCCGAACGGGTAGGCCCGGAAGTAGTCGGTGCGCACGTCGTCGGGCACGGTGCGCCTGCTGACGCCCGCGGACCCGTCGCAGCCGGCGATCACGTCGCAGCGCAGCTCGACCGGGGTGCCGTCGGCGTCGGTGAAGGAGATGACCGGCCGGTCGGAGGTGACGTCGCGCAGCGCCACGTCCCGGGCGCCGAACCGGATGTCGGCACCGCCCTTGAGCCGGGCGGCGATCAGGTCCTTGAGCACCTCGTGCTGCGGGTAGAGCCACACCGCCCGGCCGGCCAGGCCCGCGAAGTCGATCCGGTGCCCCTGCCCGCCGAACCGCAGCTCGACGCCCTCGTGGCGGGCGCCCTCGGCGCGGGCCCGCGCGCCGACGCCCAGGTCGGTCAGCAGGTCCACGGTGCCCTGCTCCAGGACGCCGGCGCGGATGGTCCGCTCGATCTCCTCGCGGCCGCGCGTCTCGACCACGACCGACTCGATCCCGCGCTCGGCAAGCAGGAGGGACAGCACGAGGCCGGCCGGCCCGGCGCCCACGATCCCGACTCTGGTTCGCATGGTGGTCAAGCCAACGGGCGCGCACCGCCGACCGCCAGGAAGTCCTTCCGCTCAGTGGAAGGACGGGCAGATTCGGCACCCGGCCCGCGGCTAGGGTCGTGGCCACTGGTGCCGGGCGACGAGGGGGACGGCGCATGGCGGGCAACGGCGGCGCCGGGCCGCGGTCGGTCACCGGGCGGGCGCTGGCCCTGCTCGCGGCGTTCGACGCGGAGCACCCGAGGCTGACCATCACCGAACTGGCCAGGCGCGCCCGGCTGCCGCTGGCCACCGCGCACCGGCTGGCCGCCGAGCTGGCGGCGTGGCAGGCGCTGGACCGCGACGAGTCCGGCTGCTACCACGTCGGGCTGCGGCTGTGGGAGACCGCGTCGCTGGCCCCGGTCTCGGCCGGGCTGCGCGAGACCGCGCTGCCGTTCATGCAGGACCTGTACGAGGCGACCAGGGAGAACGTCCACCTCGCCGTCCGCGACGGGTTCGACGCGCTGTACGTGGAGAAGCTGTGCGGCCACCGCTCGGTGCCCGTCGTCTCCCGCACCGGTTCCCGGCTGCCGCTGCACCCCACCGGCGTGGGCAAGGCGCTGCTCGCGCACGCCGACGCCGAGTTCGTCCGCGAGTACGTCGAGCGCCCGCTGGGGCGCTTCACCCCGTACACGATCACCGAGCGCGGCCGGCTGCTGCGCGAGGTCCGCGCCACCGCCGCCCGCGGCTACGCGCTGACCAGCGAGGAGATGACGCTGGGCTCGTGCTCGGTGGCCGTGGCCATCCCGGGGAGCGCCGCGGCGCTGGGCATCGTGGTGCGCTCGGTGCGCGCCGACCTGCACCGCCTGGCACCGGACCTGCGGGCCGCCGCCGAGGGCATCGCGCGCCGGCTCGCCGACGCCGCCGAGGACCGCGGGCGCGGCGCGCGCCGCGCCTGAAACACCCGGGAGAATCCCCCGCGAGGGGTGGTTTCGCAAAACCCCGCGAATCTTTTCGCAATGTTTCGACAATTGTTGACAGTCCAGCGTACCGGACAAACACTGTCGACCCGACGTTTTCCGTCGTCTCACGTGGCATTTCACCACCTCAACGGAGAGGGAGCACGCACATGAACGACGTCCCTGCACGGTCGAGAAGACGGGGTCGCACCAGGTCGCTCCTCGGCCGCACCGGCGTCCTGGCCGCGGCCGCCGCCCTGGCGGTGCTGACGCCCGGCATCGCGCAGGCGGCCATCACCACCAACCAGACCGGCACCAACAACGGCTACTTCTACTCGTTCTGGACCGACAGCCAGGGCACGGTCTCCATGGACCTGGGGTCCGGCGGCAACTACAGCACCTCGTGGCGCAACACCGGCAACTTCGTCGCGGGCAAGGGCTGGAGCACCGGCGGGCGCCGGACGGTCAGCTACTCGGGCAGCTTCAACCCGTCCGGCAACGCCTACCTGACCCTGTACGGGTGGACGCGGAACCCGCTCGTCGAGTACTACATCGTCGACAACTGGGGCACCTACCGGCCCACCGGCACGTACAAGGGCACGGTCACCAGCGACGGCGGCACGTACGACATCTACCAGACGATGCGGTACAACGCCCCCTCCATCGAGGGCAACAAGACCTTCCCGCAGTTCTGGAGCGTCCGGCAGCAGAAGAAGACCGGCGGCACCATCACCTCCGGCAACCACTTCGACGCGTGGGCCCGCAACGGGATGAACCTGGGCAGCCACGACTACATGATCCTGGCGACCGAGGGCTACCAGAGCAGCGGCAGCTCCAACATCACGCTGGGCAGCACCAGCGGCGGCGGCGACCCCGGCGGCAACCCCGGCGGCGGGGGCTGCACCGCGTCGCTGTCCGCCGGTGAGCGGTGGAGCGACCGGTACAACCTCAACGTCGCGGTCAGCGGGTCGAGCAACTGGACCGTGACGATGAACGTGCCGTCACCGGCGAAGGTGCTCTCCACCTGGAACGTCAGCGCCAGTTACCCGAGCGCCCAGGTGCTCAGCGCCAGGCCCAACGGCAGCGGCAACAACTGGGGCGTGACGATCCAGGCCAACGGCAACTGGACCTGGCCGACGGTGTCCTGCAGCGCGAGCTGATCGTTCGCCGGACGGCGCGGTGGCCGCGTTGGCCGCCGCGCCGTCCGGCGCGTCCCGCCCGGAGACCGCGGTGGTGCCCGACCGGCCGCAGTCGACTGGTCGGATGCCCCCGTCCCCGGCTCCGGCCACGGCCGACCTGCTACTCCACCGCGTGGAACGCGGCCTCGACCAACCCGGTTGAACCGGCCGGAGGTGATCGCCCGCCTGGGTTCCAGCGGCAGGCACGCCGCGACGGTTGCCACGTCGGCGCACCCCAACCGCCCGGCCACCGCCGCACCTGCTCCAGGGGGTGGTGGCCAACCCGCCGGGCACCGCCCCGGTATCGGTGACCGCCACGGCCGGGTCCGGGCTCGTGGTCGCGGGCGACCCGGCCGCCAGCGTGGCCGCGAGGGCGGCGAGCCCCCGCCGGCGGTACCTCGTGCGCACTTGCCTCACTCCTCGCATCGGTGTGGGCGGCTGCGGTCAGTGGAAGCAGGTGCCAGTCCACCGATCCCCTCGACCCGGCTGACCAGCACATCGTCCGTGATGAGGTAGCGCGACGGGTCCATCCGGTTGCCCACCCCGACGGGGTGCCGGTGAAGAGCAGGTCACCGGGCAGCAGCGGCAGACCGCGGAGAGCCGGGCGACCAGGTCCGGCACGGTGAAGAGCATGTTTTCGCGCGGTCGCGCTGGACGGCTGTCCCGTTCAGCTCGATCGAGTCGTCGGGCCCGACGATGGCGTCCACGTTCCGGAAGAACGCGATGCCCTTGTTGGGCCGGTCTTGGGCACGCGCCCGTCGCGTAGTAGCCCACCGGGGTGGTCAGCGAGGTGTCGTGGCGGACGGCGGCGCCGAGGGACTGGAGGGCCTGGCCCAGCGGTGGGGCGAACAGCATCGCGTTGAACGGCCCGGTCCGCCGGCCATCGTCGTCGGTGAGGCGGAACAGCTGCGGGCCGGTCGCGCGGGGACCACCGGCGATGGCGTCGTACAGACGGGACGTCGTGCGGGGACCGCCGGCCTGCCGACCAATGGGATGATGGTTGCGTGCAGGCAACGGACGACACGGGCGCCGTGCTCAACGCCGAGTTCGAGGTCGAGCCGGACGGCGACGGGCTCGCGCTGGTCATGCGGAGCGCGAGCGGCAGGTCCCCCAGGTACCCGAACGGCATCAACCCCCAGTACAACCACGCCCTCGAACTGCTGCTCGGTCGACTTCGCGATCGCGGGGCCGTGCTGGAGAGCGGGCTGGTCGACTCCAACCGGGTCCGGAACCTGCCCGAGGCGGAGCGGCGGATCCTGGACTCGCCCGTCGTGCTGGAGCACGTGACGGACATCGAGCAGTTCCGCAGGAAGCTGGGGCGCGCCCAGGGCCGGATCGGCAAGAACCAGGACGGCAACAACACCAAGCAGATCCGGCTCCGGTTACGGGTACCCGGGTACGGTCCCGGCGACGCGGCCCGGCTGGCCGCAGACCTGTCGCAGCCCTCCGCCCAGCCCGCAGGTGGCGTCGAGCTGCCCGACGCAACGCAGGAGCTGGCCGACCGGCTGCACTTCGACCTGTCCTGGTTGCAGAAGATGATCACGTTGTTGCAGCACCGCAAGCAGGTCGTGCTCTACGGACCGCCCGGCACCGGCAAGACCCACCTGGCGCGGGAGCTGGCACGTCACGTCACCGCTCCCGACGCGATCCGATTGGTGCAGTTCCACCCCTCGTACACCTACGAGGACTTCTTCGAGGGGTTCCGACCGCGGCTCCAGGACGGCACCGCGACCTTCGAACTGGTGCACGGTCCGCTGCGCCGCCTGGCCACCGACGCCGAGGCTGACAAGGGCCGGCCGTACTTCCTGATCATCGACGAGATCAACCGGGCGAACCTGCCGAAGGTGTTCGGGGAGCTGTACTTCCTGCTGGAGTACCGGGACGAGGCGATCGACCTCCAGTACTCCCCCGGCGACCGGTTCAAACTACCGGCCAACGTCTTCGTCATCGGCACGATGAACACCGCCGACCGCTCGATCGCCCTGGTGGACGCGGCCATGCGGCGCCGGTTCGCCTTCGTGGAACTCCACCCGGACCACCCGCCGGTGAGCGGCGTGCTGGCGCGGTGGGCCGAGGCGCACGGCAAGGACGACGGACGCGCGACGTTGCTGGACAAGCTCAACCGGCTGATCGGCGCCGACCGCGAGTTCAAGATCGGTCCGTCCTACCTGATGAAGCCGGATGCGGACCACGGGCTCGACCTGGTGTGGGAGCACTCGATATTGCCGCTGCTGGAGGAGCACTTCTACGAGCGCATGTCGCGTCGACGGGTGCACGACACCTTCGGCCTCGACGCCATCCGCAACCTCCCGTGATCGTCCTCAAGGAGAACACCGGCACCGGCGAGACCGTGTCGCTCACCCCCGCGCAGGTGGACCACCTGCGCAGGTGCGGACTGGTCGAGGTCCGGTCGAGCGGTCGGGCCTTCACGCTGGTGCCCAAGGCCAAGCGGGTCGGCGCCGTGCACGCCCACGGGCTCGACGTCGTGGTGGAGCCGAAGGTCCGCATCCCCCGCCTGCTGTTCATGCTCGGCTACGCCGTGAACCCCGGGTTCCTCCCGGAGAACGTCGAGGGCGTGGAGGCGGACGGGTTGTGGGCGGTCGTCGCGGAGACCCTGTGCCGCAACGTCGAACGAGCCCTCGCCCGCGGCGTGCTCCTCGGTTACACCACCGAGCACACCACGAGCACCGTGGTGCGCGGCCGGGTCCGGGTCGGCGACCAGCTCGCCAGGCGGCCCGGTCGCATGATGCCGGTGGAGGTCACGCACGACGAGTTCACGGTGGACACCCCCGAGAACCGCATCCTGCGGGCCGCGGTCAGCCGGGTGCTCGCGCTCCCCCGCGTCGACGATGCGGTGCGAACCCGGCTGCGCCACCTGCTCAACCGATTCAGCGGTGTCTCACCACCGGCGCGCGGAGCCGTTCTGCCGCGATGGCGACCGAGCCGGCTCAACGCCCGCTACGAACCTGCGCTGCGCATCGCGAAGCTGGTGCTGGACACGATGTCGTTCGAGGTGGGTGAGGACGGCCTGTCGATCGCCTCGTTCGTCGTCAACATGGAGCAGGTCTTCGAGGACTTCGTGACCACCGCGCTCACCGAGGCGTGGAGCACCGGCCCCGGTCGGACCGAGGGCCAGTACCCCGTCAAGCTCGACACCGGTGGTGCGGTCTCGATGAGCGTTGACGTCGTGCACCTCGTGGACGACGTGCCCCGGTTCGTCGTGGATGCGAAGTACAAGCTCGAAAGCAGGTCGGGGCGCTACCCGAACACCGACCTCTACCAGGTGCTCGCCTACTGCACCGCGCTCCGGGTGGACCGCGCCTGGCTCGTCTACGCAGGTGACAGCGCCAACGCCACGTCGCACCGGATCCTGAACTCCCCGATCACGATCACCACGTGGGCGCTCAACCTCGACGTGCCGCCGCGGGACCTGATCGCGCAGGTGGAGCGCTTGGCGCTGTCCGCCTGGACCTAGTCACCCCCGGATCGGGCTTGCCGACCAATGGCACGGTCGTCCTCCCCGCACCACGGCCCGTCCTACCGCCGCCCCATCGTGGCGGACCCGGTGGAAGGGGCTCGGTGGTGGACCGGCTCGGTTTGCGCGGCCGACGGGCGCTGGCCGCGGGGGCGCCGGTGGAGCTGGTGCCCGGCGCCGGGCACCTGCGGCACGGCGCGCCGGATGTGGCGGGCCCGGTGCGCAGGTCGGTCGGCTTCCTGCGCCGGGTTCAGCGCGGCTGACCCCGGCGGACTCAGTCCCTCCGCCCCGCAGCGGCGCGGACGAGCGCCGCAACAGCCCGGGACCGCGACTCCCTAGGCCACACGATCCGCAGCACCGCGGGCGGCGCGTCCGGCACGGGCACGTAGGCGACCCCGGGCCGCGGGTAGCGCTCACCCACGGACACCGGCAGCAGCGTGACCAGCTCACCCAGCTCGACGAGCGCCAAGATCTGCGACAGGTCCCGAATGCCGTGCCGCTCGACGATCCCGACCTGGAACCGGTGCAGCTCCGCGGCGCTCACCGGCGCGCTGAACGGCAACCCCAGCTCGGCCACGGCAACGGCCTCCCGCGCGGCCAGCGGGTGCCCGACCGGCAGCGCCGCGACGCACGGCTCCACGGCCACGGTCTCGGCGTCGAGCCCGGTGTGGTCGAACGGCTCGTGGACCAGGGCGGCGTCGGCCTCACCCCGGCGCACCAGCGACGCCTGCTCGCCCCACCCGCACAGCCGCACGCCGATCGGCACGGCCGCGGGGTCGGCCGCGTACCCGGCGAGGATGCCCTCCAGCAGCCCGCCGCCGCTGTCGGCCTTGACCGCCAGCACCAGCTTCGGCTCGACGGCGCGGCGGGCCCGGTGCCCGGCCGCGTCCAGCGCGTCCAGGGCGATGCGCGCCTGCTCCAGCAGCACGGTCCCGGCCGGGGTCAGCGCGACGCTGTGGGTGGTGCGCTCGAACAGCACGGCGCCCAGCTCGGCCTCCAACGCGCGGATCGCGCGGGACAGCGGTGGGGCGGAGATGCCCAGCCGCTCGGCCGCGCGGGTGAAGTTCAGCTCCTCGGCGACGGCGACGAAGTAGCGCAGCGGTCGGGATTCCACGACCCACCCCCGGAATTCGGCATGTCCCCCAGGGTAACAACCGGGACCGCGATGATCCTTCACCCCGCTCCCGCCGGGCGGCAGGGTTTGCCCCGAGAGCCGAGAGCCAAGAGCCAAGAGCGGAAGGACAACGCATCCACATGATCATCGTCACCGGGGCCAACGGGAAGCTCGGCCGGGCGGTCGCGACCCGCCTGCTCGACCGGATCGGGCCCGAGGGGGTCGGCGCGTGCGTCCGGGACCCGGACCGGGCGCGGGACCTGGCCGAGCGGGGCGTCCGCGTCCGGCGCGGCGACTTCGCCGACGCGGCGAGCCTGGCGCACGCGTTCGAGGGCGCGTCACGGGTCCTCGTCGTCTCCGTGGACACCACCGGCGAGGCCGCGGTGGAGCTGCACCGGACCGCGATCGAGGCGGCCGGGGCGGCCGGCGCCCGCGTCGTCTACACCAGCCACCTGGGCGCGGACCCGGGCTCCCCCTTCCCACCGATGCCCGACCACGCCGCCACCGAGGCCGTGCTGCGGAACTCGGGCACCGCCTTCACCTCGCTGCGGAACGGCTTCTACGCGGCGTCGGCGCTCATGCTGCTCGGCACCGCCCTGCGGACGGGCGAGCTGGCCGCGCCGGAGGACGGACCGGTGTCCTGGACGGCCCACGACGACCTCGCCGAGGCGGCGGTCGCCGCGCTGACCGGGGACGCGCTCGACGGCGTGACCCCGGCCCTGACCGGCGCGGAGGCGGTGGACCTGGCCGGCGTCGCGGCGATCGCCTCCGAGCTGACCGGCCGGTCGATCCGCCGGGTGGTCGTGGCGGACGAGGAGTACCGGGCGGGGCTGCTGGGCCACGGCGTGCCCCACCCGACCGCCGACCTGCTGCTCGGGATGTTCGCGGCGAGCAGGCGCGGCGCGTTCGCGGAAGTCGACCCGGCCCTGGGCCGCCTGCTCGGCCGTCCGCCGGTGCCGCTGCGGGAGTTCCTGCGGACCGAATTGGCGCGGTAAGACCTTCGAATTCTTCGACCATTGCCGTCGAAGAATTCGACGGGTTGTCGAACCGCAATTCGGCCTCCATCCTCGATCGCGTCCGATCAATGACGAATCGGCACGAAGGGTGTTGGACGGCCATGAGAAGGAAGATCGCCATGATCGGCGCCGCGCTGCTCGCGATCGCGGGCTTCGCGGCGACGGGCTTCGGGGTGACGGCCCTGCCGCGGGCGCAGGCGGCGGTGGGGCTGCACGTCAGCGGCACGAGGGTCGTCGAGGCCAACGGGCAGCCGTTCGTGATGCGCGGGGTGAACCACCCGCACGTGTGGTTCACCGGTCGGACCAGCTCGTTCGCCGACGTCAAGGCGCTGGGTGCCAACACCGTGCGGGTGGTGCTGGGCAGCGGCAAGCGGTGGGGGCCGTCCACCGACACCGCCGCGGTGATCGACCTGTGCAAGCGGAACCGGCTGATCTGCGTGCTGGAGGTGCACGACACCACCGGTTACGGCGAGGAGGGCGCGGCGGCGTCGCTGGACGAGGCGGTCGACTACTGGATCAGCCAGAAGAGCGCACTGGTGGGCCAGGAGAACCACGTCGTCATCAACATCGGCAACGAGCCGATCGGCAACGTCAACGCCGCGCAGTGGACCGACGCGACCGTGAACGCGGTCAAGAAGATGCGCACCAACGGTTTCCAGCACCTGCTGATGGTGGACGCCCCCAACTGGGGCCAGGACTGGCAGTACGTCATGCGCGACAACGCGCAGAAAGTCCTGGACGCCGACACCCAGCGCAACACCGTGCTGTCGATCCACATGTACTCGGTGTTCAACACCGCCTCCGCCATCACCGACTACCTCGACCGCTTCCAGGCCAACGGCTGGCCGCTGGTGATCGGCGAGTTCGGCTGGCAGTTCGCCGCGGGCGAGGTCGACCACGAGACGATCCTGAGCGAGGCGCAGCAGCGGGGCCTGGGCTACCTGGCCTGGTCGTGGAGCGGCAACACCGACCCGGTCCTGGACATGGCCACCGAGTTCGACCCGGCCCGCCTGACCACCTGGGGCCAGCGCGTCTTCAACGGCGCCAACGGCATCAAGGCCACCGCCAGGGAAGCCACCATCTACAGCGGCACCACGACCACCACCAGCACGACCACCACGACGACGACCACCACCACGACCCGGCCCGGCGGCCCCTCGTGCACCGCCGCGTACCGGGTCACCAACCAGTGGCAGGGCGGCTTCCAGGGCGAGGTCCGGGTCACCGCGGGCACCTCGGCCATCAGGGGCTGGACGGTCACCTGGACCTTCGCCGACGGCCAGACCGTCACCAACGCCTGGAACGCCACCGTCACCAGCAGCGGCGCCACCGTGACCGCCCGCAACGCCGGCTACAACGGCAACCTCGCCGCCGGCGCGAGCACCGCGTTCGGCTTCACCGCGTCGTCGCGCGGCACCAACAGCGCGCCCACGGCGTCCTGCACCGCGAGCTGACCGGCCGGGTCAGGGGCGCGGGGCGCGCCCCTGACCTACCCAGGTGCCGTCAAACGGCACGCGCTGGTCATGAGGACCTCGGCCGCCGCACCGGCCCGGTGGGCGACGGTCGGGTCGCCGGTGATCGACGCCGTGACGATGGCGCCCTCGACGAGCAGCAGGAGCTGCTCGGCCGCCGCGTCGGGGGAATCCGCGGGCAGCAGCCCGGCCAGGTAACGCCTCAGCTCGTCCTTGTGGTGCCGGACGAGGTCCGCCACGACCGGGGAGTCGGCGCCCAGCTCGCCGAAGGAGTTGATGAACGCGCACCCGCGGAAACCGGGCTCGGCGAACCACCGGTGCAGCCAGTCGAAGACCGCCGCCACCGGCTCCGCCGACCGCTGTGCCACGAACGAGGCCAGCGACTCCCGCCACCGCAGGTCGCGCCGGCGCAGGTACTCCGCCACCAGGTGGTCCTTCGAGGGGAAGCACCGGTAGAGGCGCTTGAGCGAGACCCCACTGGCCGCGCGGACCGCGTCCATGCCCACCGCCTGCACGCCGCGCTCGTAGAACAGCGCCTCGGCGGCGTCCAGCACCCGGGTGGCCGCCTCGTCGTGGTCCACGACACCTCCTTGAGAGAACGATCGTTCTCTACGATACTGCGGAGAACGACCGTTCTCTCCTTGAGGAGGAGCACCATGAGCCCGCGCCCACCGTTCCCGCCGTTCGACGAGCGGACCGCCGCGCAGAAGGTCCAGGCCGCCGAGGACGCCTGGAACACCCGCGACCCCGAACGAGTGGCGGCGGCGTACACCGAGGACTCGGTGTGGCGCAACCGCGACGAGTTCATCACCGGCCGCGCCGAGATCGTGGACTTCCTGCGCCGGAAGTGGGCCCGCGAACTGGACTACGCCCTGCGCAAGGAACTGTGGGGCTTCCGCCACAACCGGATCGCCGTCCGCTTCCAGTACGAGTGGCACGACCACGAGGGCCGGTACTGGCGCAGCTACGGCAACGAACTGTGGGAATTCACCGACGACGGCCTCATGCGCCGCCGCGAGGCGAGCATCAACGACGTGCGCATCGCCGCGGAGGAGCGCCGCATCCCGGGGCCGCGGCCCGTCGAGGAGCACGGGGTGCTGCTGCCCGTGCGGTGAGGCGGTTCGAGCAGCGGCCCCGTCACGTGGTCACCGGACGTGCCGGTGCCCGAGCGGATCGCCCGGCGGGGGACGCGGCGTCACGACAGCCGCATCCCCCGCGACCGATCCCCGATCAACCCGACGCGCGGACCGGCGAAGCGCCCGCCCCGCCCCCGACCTCACGGCAGCGGCAGCCGCCTCAGCTCGGACTTGCGGACCTTGCCGGACCCGGTGCGCGGCAGCGCCCCGACCACCTCGACGTGCACCGGCACCTTGTACTTGGCCAGCCGCGCCGCCAGGAACTCGCGCAGCTCCTCCCGACTCGGCCCACCACCCTCCGCGTAGCGCACGAACGCCCGCCCGACCTCACCCCACCGGGGGTCGGGCACCCCCACCACCGCGGCCTCCACCACGGCCGGGTGCTCGGCCAGCGCGTTCTCCACCTCCGCCGGGTACACGTTCTCCCCGCCGGAGATGAACATGTCCTTGAGCCGGTCCACCACGTGCAGGTGGCCGTCGGCGTCGAACCGGCCCAGGTCGCCGGTGCGGAACCACCCGCCGGGCAGGAACGCGGCGTCGGTCGAGACCGGGTCGCGCCAGTAGCCGGGGGTGACGTTCGGGCCGCGGACCAGCACCTCGCCGGGTTCGCCCACCTCGGCGTCCACGCCGTCCGCGCGCACCACCCGCACCTCGGCGAAGAACACCGGCGGCCCCGCGGAACCGACCTTGCGGACGCTCTCCCCCGCCTCCAGCATCGTCGCGCCGGGCGCGGTCTCGGTCAGGCCGTAGCCCTGGCAGAACGTCAGGCCGCGCTCCTGGTAGGCGCGGATGAGCGGTTCGGGCACGGCCGCGCCGCCGCACAGCAGGTGGCGCAGCGACGACAGGTCCGCCGTGTACCAGCGCGGCGACGCGGCCAGGTCGGCGAACATGGTGGCCACGCCGAACACCAGCGTGATGCGCTCGCGCTCGACGAGGTCGTAGACCTGGTCGACGTCCCAGGTGGAGGTGAGCACGGCCGCGCCGCCCTTGACGAGGGTGGGCAGCAGGGTCTGGGCCAGGGCGGCGACGTGGAACAGCGGCGCGGACACCAGGGTGCGCTCGGTGCTGGTGACGTCCACGCCGACCAGCAGGTTGTAGGTGTTCCAGACGACGTTGGCGTGGGTGAGCACGGCGCCCTTGGGCCGCCCGGTGGTGCCGGAGGTGTAGAGGATGAAGGCGGGGTCGTCCGGGTGGACGGGGACCTCGACCGGTTCGGCGGAGCCACCGGCGAGCCAGGTCTCGTAGTCGTGCTCGCCCGGGGCCGGGTCCGCCAGCGCGACCACCACGCCCGGGGCGGCGGTCAGGTCCCGCACGACCCGCGCGCACGACGGCGCGTAGACCAGGGCCCAGGCGCCCGAGTCGGTGAGCACGTGGTCGACCTCCGGTGCGGTGAGCCGGAAGTTGACCGGGACGAAGATCGCGCCCAGGGCGTGCGCGGCGAACATCGCCTCGACGAAGGACGGGTGGTTGGGCCCGAGGTAGGCGACCCGGTCGCCCGCGCCGACGCCCGCGGCGCGGAGCCGGTCGGCCAGGCGGTGGACCCGCTCGGCCAGTTCGGCGTAGGTGGTGGACCGCCCGTCGTGCACGAGGGCGGTGCGGCCGGGCGACATCAGCGCCCGCCGGGCGGGCCAGCCGCCCAGTCCCGCGTTCGGCACTTCGTCCTCCTCAGGCGACGGGGTGGCGGTCGCGGGTCTCGCGCAGCGCGAGCACGCACACCGCGCTGAGCAGGCAGAAGCCCGCGATGACGAACGAGATCGGGGTGACGCCGCCGGTGCTCCGCTGCACCCAGGCGAACAGCAGCGGCGCGAAGCCGGCGCCGAGACCGGCGAGCTGGTAGCCCAGCGAGGCGCCGGTGTAGCGGTGCTCGGCGCTGAACAGCTCGCTGTAGAGGGCGGCCAGGGGCCCGTAGACCATCGGGTGGACGATGCCCTGCCCCAGCACGAGGGCGAACACGAGCAGGGCCGTGCTGCCGCTGTCCACCAGGGGGAACAGCACGAAGCCGTACGCGGCCATGGCGATCGCGCCGGCCAGCACGACGGGGCGCCTGCCGAACCGGTCCGAGGCGGCCGCCCAGGCGAGGATGCCGACCACGGCGACGGCCGAGGAGAGCGTGAGCGCGTTGAGCACGGTCTGCCGCGCGTGGCCGACCTGCACGCCGTGCGCCACCACGAAGGTGGTCAGCGTGGACTGCACCACGAACGCGGCCAGCCCCACCCCCACGCTCAGCAGCAGCACGCGCGGGTGGTGGCGCAGCACCTCCCACACGGGCGGGCGGCGCGGACCGGTGCGCTCGATCGCGCGGAACGCGGGCGTCTCCTCCACCCGGTGCCGGACGAACAGCCCCACCCCGAGCAGCACGACGCTGGCCAGGAACGGGACGCGCCAACCCCAGTCGAGGAACGCGGCCTCGCCGACGAGCGCCGAGGTGCCGGCCAGGGCCGCGGTGGACAGCACCATCCCGCACGGCGCGCCCGCGTTGGTGAAGCCCGCCCACAGGCCGCGCCGGCCGGTGGCGTGCTCGGTGGACATCAGCACGGCACCGCCCCACTCGCCGCCCACGGCGATGCCCTGGAGCACGCGCAGCAGGACCAGGCCGACCGGTGCGAGCGCGCCCACCTGGGCGTAGGTCGGCAGCACGCCGATGAGGGTGCTGGCCACGCCCATCAGGACCATGGTCGCCACGAGCACCCGCTTGCGGCCGAACAGGTCGCCGAAGTGCCCGAACACCACGCCGCCCAGCGGGCGGGCCAGGTAGCCGGTGGCGAAGGTGCCGAAGCTGGCGATGGTGCCGACCAGCGGGTCGAGGGAGGAGAAGAACACCTTGTTGAACACCACGGCGGACGCGGTGGCGTAGAGCAGGAAGTCGTAGTACTCGATCACGCTGCCGAGGAAGCTGGACGCGACGGCGCGGCGCAGTTGCGGGTTCGGCATGGCGGGACCCCGGTTTCAGGCGTAGTGCCGGTACACGGCGCGCGCGACGCACGCCGGCTTGTCGGAACCGTCGAGCTCGACGGTGAAGTCCAGCGCCATCTGCACGCCGTCGTCCGCCACCGCGGTCACCTCGGCGACCCGCCCGGAGAGGCGGATGCGGGCGCCGACGGGCACCGGGCTGGGGAAGCGGACCTTCTCCAGGCCGTAGTTGACGCTCATCCGGACGCCGTTGATCTCCAGCAGCTCCCCGAACAGGGGGATGATCAGCGACAGGGTGAGGTAGCCGTGGGCGATGGTGCGGCCGAAGGGCCCGGACGCGGCACGCGCCGGGTCGACGTGGATCCACTGGTGGTCGTCGGTGGCGTCGGCGAAGGTGTCGACGCGGTCCTGGGTGATCTCGCGCCACGCGGTGTGCCCGAGGTCGCGGCCGGCCAGCGCCAGCAGCCCGTCGAGCCCGTCGGCGGTGGTCCTGGTCGGTGCGTCGGTGGTGCCGGTCGCTGCTGCGGGGGTGGTCATGGGCGCTCCGGGTCGTCGGCGGCCAGGCCCAGCAGCCTGGCCGCGTTGAGCTTGAGGATCTTGGGTCGGACGGCGGGCTTGAGGTCGAGCGCGGCGAAGTCGGCCAGCCAGCGGTCGGGCGTGATCACCGGGTAGTCCGAGCCGAACAGCACCTTGTCCTGCAACAGGGAGTTGGCGTAGCGGACGAGCTGCGGCGGGAAGTACTTCGGCGACCACCCGGACAGGTCGATGTGGACGTTCGGCTTGTGCGTGGCCACCGCCAGCGCCTCGTCCTGCCAGGGGAACGACGGGTGCGCCAGGATGATCCGCAGGTCGGGGAAGTCGGCGGCCACGTCGTCGACGAGCATCGGGTTGGAGTACTTGAGCCGGATGCCGCCACCGCCGGGCACGCCCGCGCCGATGCCGGTCTGCCCGGTGTGGAACAGGGCGGGCACGCCCAGCTCCTCGATGGCCGCGTAGAGCGGGTAGGCCATCCGGTCGTCGGGCGAGAAGCCCTGGAGGCTGGGGTGGAACTTGAAGCCGCGCACGCCGTGCTCCTCGACGAGCCGGCGCGCCTCCCGCACGCCCGCCCGGCCCTTCCACGGGTCGACGGAGGCAAACGGGATGAGCACGTCGGCGTGCTCGGCGCAGCCCTGCGCGACCTCCTCGTTGGGGATGCGCGGGTGCCCGGTGGCGTGCTCGGCGTCCACGGTGAACACGACGGCCGCCATCCTCCGCTCCCGGTAGTGGGCGGCGATCTCGGCGATGGTGGGCTGCCGGTGGCCGTGGGCCTTGAAGTACTTCTCGGAGGCTTCGAGGAGTTCCCGGGGCAGCGAGGGGTGGCCGTCCCGCGACACCTCGGCGTGGGTGTGGACGTCGATGGCCACGATCGCGTCGAGGTCGATCGGCACGTCAGGCCCCCGGCGGGTTGGGTGCGGGGATGCCGTAGGTCTCGGGTTCCGCGCCCACGCCGGTCCCCCACGCCTCGGCGAGGGCGTCCGCGGTCCAGCCGCCCTCGGCGAACGCCACGGCCTTCTCCTTGGGGTGCGCCCAGAGCGCGAGCCGGTCGCCGCCGACGCCGATGGCCTGGCCGGTGATGTCGCGGGCCGCGTCGGAGGCGAGGAAGACGACCAGCGGGGCGACGTCCTCCACGGTGCCCAGGCCGTGGGCGCGGCGCAGCCACCCGGGCAGCGGCGCGCCGGTGCGCTCGGCCTCCTCGATGACCGGCGCGAAGGCCGGGATGGTCCTGGTCATCTCGGTGGCGGCGACCGGGACCACGGCGTTGACGGTGATCCGCGCGCGGGCCAGCTCCATCGCCCAGGTGCGGGCCATCGCGACGATGCCCGCCTTGGCCGCGGCGTAGTTGGTCTGCCCGAAGTTGCCGCGCTGGCCCGCGGGCGAGGAGATCAGGACGAGGCTGCCGCCCTCGCCCTGCTCGCGCATGCGCGCGGCGGCGGCGCGGGCGCAGGTGAAGGTGCCGCGCAGGTGGACGTCGACCACGGTGTCGAAGTCCTCGTCGGTCATCTTCCACAGCACCTTGTCGCGCAGCACGCCCGCGTTGGTGACCATCACGTCGAGCCGGCCGAACTCGCGCACGGCGGTGGCGACCAGCTCGTCCGCGGTCTCCGCCGGGCCGACCGCGCCGACCGAGGCGACGGCCCGGCCGCCGTTGCCGGCGATGCCCTTGGCCACCGCGTTCGCGGCCTCGGCGTCCACATCGTTGACCACGACGGCCGCGCCGGCCCGGGCCAGCGCCTCCGCGTACGCCCGCCCGAGCCCCCGACCGCTGCCGGTGACCACGGCGACCTTGTCCAGCAAGTCCATGACGGCGCCTCCTCGCGCTCCGCTGCCGTGCGATCAACATACGGCAGATTTGTGACGGCCGTCCAGACTGTGCACAACATGAGGCGCCGGCTACCCTGGGCCCGTGACCGAGCACGTCGACGACAACCCCCAGCACCCCCGCCCCCAGTCGCTGATGCTGGCCTTCCTGGGCCTGTACGTGCTCGACCGCGACATCGCGGTGTACTCGGGCAGCGTGATCGAGGTGTTCGACCGCGTCGGCGTGTCCGAGGAGGCGGTGCGCTCGACGCTCAGCCGCATGGTCGGCCGCGGCCTGCTCGCCCGGCAGCGCCGGGGCAGGCGCGTCCACTTCGGCCTGACCGACCACGCCACCGAGGTGCTGCGCGACGGCAGGCGGCGGATCTGGGAGACCGGCGCGGTCAACCGCGCCTGGGACGGCAACTGGACTTTGGTCGGGTTCTCCCTGCCCGACAGCCGCCGCGGCGACCGCCACGACCTGCGCTCCCAGTTGGTGTGGGCGGGTTTCGGCATGCTGCAGAACGGGTTGTGGATCGCGCCGGGCACCCGCGACGCCGCCGGCATCGTCGACCGGTTGGGGCTGGCGGACCACGTCACGGTGTTCACCGCGCAGCACGCCAAGCCGACCGAGTCGGCCGACCTGGTGCACCGGGTGTTCGACACCGCCGCCATCGCGGCGCGCTACCGGGCCTTCACCGCCCGCTGGGGCGGTCGCACCCCGCCACCCGGACTGCCCGACGACCTGGCGCGCCTGCTGGTGCTGCACACCGACTGGCTGCAACTCGTGCGGCAGGACCCCCACCTGCCGGCCGAGCACCTGGACGAGGACTGGCCCGCCATCGAGGCCGAGGAGCTGTTCCACGCCCTCGACGCCCGGTACCGCGACACCGCCTCGGCCATCGCCGCCGAGCTGATCGACGAGGTGCCGGTCGAGGGGACCTGACCGCCGGGGCCCGGACGCCGGGGCCGGAACACGGAAGGAGGGCCGACCGTGCGGCCGACCCTCCCCGAAAGCCGTCCACTCAGGACGGCCGCTACTCCCGCGGCACTACCGCCGACCGGCCTTGGCCAGCGTGTCGCGCAGCGCGTAGTAGGAGGGCTTGCGGCTGAAGTCCTCCGTCATCACCGTCGCCGAACCCTCGCCCTGGAAGAACACCGGGACCCAGGAGTACTTGTCGGTGAAGCCCCAGATGGTGAACGAGTTGCAGTCGTCGACCGCCAGGCACGCGGCGAGCGTGCGCTGGTAGTAGTCGGCCTGCTGCGCCAACTGGGCCTCGGTGGGCTTGCCGTCGGCCGGCAGGTCCATCCGCACGTCCAGCTCGGTGATCGCGGTCTCCAGACCGAGGTCGTCGAAGCGCTGCAGGTTGGCCTGCAGGTCACCGGGGAAGCCGTACCGCGTGCTCAGGTGCGCCTGCGCGGAGAACCCGTGCACGGGCACCCGCTGGGCGCGCAGGTCCTTGATGAGCGCGATGTAGGCGTTGCTCTTGGCGTTGACGCTCTCCACGCCGTAGTCGTTGAAGAACAGCTTCGCCTTGGGGTCGGCCTGGTGGGCCCAGCGGAACGCGTCCGCGATGATGCCCGGGCCCAGCTCCCGGATCCAGATGTTCTCGGTGCGCAGCTGGCCGGCCTCGTTGAAGATCTCGTTGGCCACGTCCCACTGCTGGATCTGGCCCCGGTAGCGGCCGACCACGGTGAAGATGTGCTCGCGCAGGATCTCGCGCAGCTCCTCCTTGGAGAAGGCGCCCTGCTCCAGCCAGGCCGGGTTCTGGCTGTGCCACAGCAGGGTGTGCCCGCGGACGACCTGGTGGTTCTGCCGGGCGAACTTGACGATCTTGTCCGCCATGCCGAAGTTGTAGGTCCCCCGCTCGGGGCGCAGGTACTCCCACTTCATCTGGTTCTCGGGCGAGACCGAGTTGAACTCCGCGGCGAGCCGCTTGCGGTACTCCTGGTCCGAGGTGAACGGGTCGGGGTAGGGCTGCTCCTCGTGGTGCCCGCCGCCCGCGGCGGCGCTGCCGATGTAGAAGCCCTTGGGGGCCGCCTGGCGCAGGGTGTCCTTCTTGGCGTGGCCCGGCCGGTCGGCGACGTCGGGCGCGGCCGAGGCCACGAGCGTCAACGGCACCGACAACGCCACCGCGGCGACTGCGGCGGTGACCAGGTGGGTCGACTTCATCAGGGTTTCTCGCTTCCTCGCGATGACATCTCGAAACTTTCGCTTTTCTCGGTGAAAAATTTCGAGTTGCCGGACCCTAAGATGACGACGGCGTTACCGTCAAGGGTCCGTTTCGTCCTGCTCACGAGGTCGTCGGACGTGGTCGCGCAGCGGCACCGCCCGGTTACCGCCGCGGGCCACCCCAACGCGAACGACCTTCGGAATCGTTTCCGCGCAAGGACTTCACCACGGCGCGGACGACCCACCCGGTCAGCGCGTGCCCGATTGCGACGCCGATCCCGAAAGCGAGCACCGCCAGCAGCGAGCCGGGCACGACGGTCCGCCGGCGCACCACCTCGAACCGCCCCAGCTCGTGCGGCGCGGTGAACCCCTCCCCCGCCGCCACGGCGAAGGTGCGGCACCCGCGGCCGTGGGCGTAGCGGGCGTGGGCCAGCAGGGCGTCCTCCACCGCGCCGCGCCCCGGCGGCACCGTCCGGCTGCACACGCCCATCTCGGCGAGCACGCTGCCCAGCAGGTCCATCCCCCGCTCCGCGCTGGCGTAGCACGCCATCACGTGGTGCACCGGGCCCGCCGCGCGCAGCACCGCGCCCACCCGGGCGCGCACCAGGTCCGGGCCCACCGCCAGCGGGCACGGCTCGGCCACGCCGACGACGTTCCCGACATCGATCAGCAGCACCCGGTCCGCGGCTCGCACACCGGTGATCCTCGCCGCCGGTCCGGCCGGCCGGCGGCCCCGTTCCCCCATCGGATGACGCGCCCACCCGCCGGGGCGCCCGCGCGGCGACCCCCTAGGCTCGGCGCCCGGACGCCGCGACGAGCCCGAGGTGGACATGCCCGAACCCCGCACCCTCGCCGACCTCCCCTACGTCGGCCACCTGGAGGAGCACGACGGCGCCGAACTGCGCCGCGACGAGGACCACGACGTCGTCCACTTCGACGACCGGGCGTTCACCGGGTTCGAGGCGGGCAACAGCCGGTTCACCGAGTGCGCCTTCTCCGCCTCCCGGCTCACCGACGGCTCGCTGCGCCGCGCCCGGTTCAACGACACCTGGCTGCACGGCGTGCAGGTCGTGGGCACGGACCTGGCCGAGACCACCTGGCTGGACGCCGAGTTCGTCAGCAGCGCCCTGGCCGGCGCCGAGGCGTTCGACGCCCGGCTGACCCGGGTGGCGTTCTTCGGCTGCAAGCTGGTCTCGGTCAACCTGCGCGGCGCGGTGCTGCGCGACGTGGTCTTCGTCGACTCGGTGCTGCGCGACGTCGACTTCTCCGGTGCCGCGATCACCGGCGCGTCCTTCCCCGGCTCGGTGCTCGACGACGTGCGGTTCGACCAGGCACGACTGGCCGACGTCGACTTCCGCGCGGCCTCCGCGCTGAGCCTGCACGACGGCCACGGCTCGCTGCGCGGCGCCACCATCAGCCCCGACCAGGCCCTGGAGCTGGCCCCCGCACTGGCCCGCGCCCTGGGCATCGCGGTGAGCGACCGACCGGGCCACGAGCGCCTGCCTTGATCGCGTGAAAGACTGGCCCCGTTCAGCGGAACGATCGCGGATGTGCGGGGGAGAGTCGGCGCATGGGCACCACATCCGACGGTGGTACGGCGGACCCGGGCGAACTGGTGGACCGGCTCGGCCTGCTGCTGTGGGAGGCCGACGCCCGGAGCCGCCGCTACACCTACGTCTCGCCCGCCGCCGAGGCGCTGCTGGGCCACCCCGCGGCGCGCTGGTCGGGCGAGCCCGGCTTCCCCGCCTCCCTGGTGCACCCGCAGGACCTGGCGCTGTGGTCGCAGCGGTGGACCGCCACCACCGAGCAGGAGGTGGTCTACCGGGTGGTCGCCGCCGACGGGCGGCTGGTGTGGCTGCGCGACCGCGTGCACCCCGCGCCCGGCGGGCGGCTCGCGGGTGCCGCCGTGGACGTCTCGCCCGAGCGCGGCGGCGAGGAGAGACGCCGGCTCCTCACCCTGCTGGAGCAGGACCTGCAGCGCCTGGACGACGCCGAGGAGGTCATGGCCGTCGCCACCCGCCTGCTGGGCGAGCACCTGCACGCCGACCGCTGCGCCTACGCCCGGGTCGAGGACGACGAGGACCACTTCGTGATGAGCGGCGGCCACGCCACCGGGCTGCCCCCGCTGCGCGGCCGGTTCGCCATGTCGCGGTTCGGCGCGGCGGC
The DNA here is from genome assembly GCF_009498035.1 of Saccharothrix syringae. Classification (NCBI taxonomy): domain Bacteria; kingdom Bacillati; phylum Actinomycetota; class Actinomycetes; order Pseudonocardiales; family Pseudonocardiaceae; genus Saccharothrix; species Saccharothrix syringae. The sequence goes on along the minus strand of NZ_CP034550.1, from coordinate 4,760,273 downwards.
GCTGCGGGCGATGCGCGCGGGCGAGCCGTGGGTGGTCGCCGACAGCCGGTCCGACCAGCGGCTGGGCGCCGACGACCGGGACGCCTACGAGGCCACCGGCATCCGCGCGGTGGTGAGCGTGCCGGTGCTGCGCGACGGGCGGTTCGTGGCGGGCCTCGCGGTGCACCAGGCCACGCCCCGGCGCTGGTCGGCCGAGGAGGTCGAGCTGGTGTCGGTGGTGGTCAACCGCTGCTGGGAGTCCGTCCAGCGGGTCCACGCCGACCTGGCGCGGCGCGACAGCGAGCAGCGGCACCGGCTGCTGGTGCAGCGCGCCACCGACGTCATCTGGGTGCTCGACGGCGACCTGCGCTTCGTCGAGGTGAACCCGGCCGCGTGCGCGGTGCTGGGCTTCGACCGCGACGACCTGCTGGGACGCCGCATCGCCGACTTCGCCGCGGCCGAGGACGTGGCCCGGCTGGCCGACCTGCTCGGCGGCGCGGCCCCGGAGGTCGTGACCGAGGTGTGGAACCTGCGCCGCGCCGCCGAGCAGGTGCTCGCGCTGGAGCTGAGCATCCAGGTCACGCCGACCGGCGTGCAGGCGGTGGGCCGCGACGTCACCGAGCGGCAGCGGGCCGAGGCGGAGCGGGAGCTGCTGCGGCAGCGCGAGCACGAGATCGCCGAAGCGCTCCAGCGCAGCCTGCTGCCCCGCGAGCTGCCCGCGCTGGACCGCCTGGCGACCGCGGCCCGCTACCTGCCCGCCGCCCACCACACCCGCATCGGCGGCGACTGGTACGAGGTGATCGCCCTGGGCGGCACCCGGGTGGCGCTGGCCGTCGGCGACGTGGTCGGCAAGGGACCGGAGGCCGCCGCGGTCATGGGCCAGCTGCGCACCGCGCTGGAGGGCTTCCTGCTCGACGGCCACTCCCCCGCCGCCGCGCTGGAGCGGCTGGACGCGTTCGCCGCGCGGGTCGGCGGCGCGGCGGGCAGCTCGTGCGCCTGCCTGACCCTGGACTGGGCCACCGGCGTGCTGGCCTGGGCCGCCGCCGGCCACCCGCCGCCGCTGGTCGTGGCCGCCACCGGCACCCACTTCCTGACCGGCGAGAACGGCCCGGTGCTCGGCGTGGCGGGCAGGCGCCCGTACCGCACCCACGACCGGCGGCTGGCGCCGGGCACGTCCGTGGTGCTCTACACCGACGGCCTGGTCGAGCGGCGCGGCGCGTCGATCGACGCCGGGCTGGAGCGCCTCGCCGACACCGCCCGCGACCTGCACGGCCTGGCACCCGACGCGCTGGTCACCGCGATCACCGGCGAGCTGTCCGCCGCCGAACGGGAGGACGACGTGGCCATCGTGGTCGCCCGCTACCTGCCCGAGCCGCTGCGCGAGCGGGTGCCGGCGGTGCCCGACGCGCTCAGCGGCATGCGGGCCCGGGTCCGCGGCTGGGCCGCGCTGGCGGGCCTGCCCGCCGACCTGGTCGACGACCTGCAACTGGCCCTCGGCGAGGCCGCCGCGAACGCCATCGACCACGCCTACCCCGACGGCGCGGGGGACTTCGACTACGAGGTGGCCACCACCGCGACCGGCGTGCACGCCCTGGTCCGCGACCACGGGCGCTGGCGGCCGGAGCCCGCCGACAAGGGGCACCGCGGACGCGGCATCCAGATCATCCGCACGGTGGCGCAGCGGGTCGGGTTCCACCGCGGCGAGGACGGCACGACCGTCGAGTTCGACATGGCGCTGGAGCAGGGGGCGGCGGAGCCGGGGACGGTGAAGCCGGGGACGGTGAAGCCGGGCACGGCCGCGCCGGTGACGACCGGTCCGGAGGCGACCACTCCGACCGGTGGGACCGACGGACCAGGCGGCTCCGGTGCGCCCGGCGGGTCGGCTGGTCCCGGTGTGCCCGGCGGTCCCGACGGCGCCCAGGTGCTCCACCTGACCGGCGACCTGGACCTGGCCACGACCAACCGCCTGCGCGACCAGCTGCTGGCCCGCATCGACGCCGCCGACCGGCGCCCGGTGGAGGTCGACCTGACCGGCGTGGGCTACGTGAGCAGCTCGGGCATCGCACTGCTGCTGGCGGCCTCCGCGCAGGCCGCGCTGGTCGAGCGGGACCTGATCGTCGTGGTCGAGGAGGGTTCGGCGCCCGCCCGGGTGCTGACCATGTCGGGCCTGCGCGGCGTGGCGGGCAACGACGCGTTCCGGGTGCGCACGACGCCGGGCCGGCCGGCCTCAGCCGGCTGACCCGGCCGGCCCCCGGCGCAGGGCGAGCACGCAGATGTCGTCGCGGCCCTCGTGCGGCGCCACCTCCGCGATCAGCCGGCGCACCAGGTGGTCCAGGTCGCGGGGCCCGGGGGCGGCCAGGGCGTCGCGCAGGGCTTCCACGCCCCGGTCGAGGTCGAGGTCGCGGTGCTCGACCAGGCCGTCGGTGAAGCAGAGCAGCACGTCGTCGGGCCGCAGGGTGACGCGGCGGGTGGCGTACCGGGCGGTCGGCTCGACCCCGAGCATCAGCCCGTGGCGGTGCGCCAGCTCCGACACCACCCCCTCGCGCCGCAGCAACGGGTGCGGGTGGCCCGCGTTGGCGTGGGCCAGCTCGCCCGTGCCCGGCGTGTAGACCCCGTAGAACGCTGTGGTCAGCGCCAGGTCCGGGTCGCGGTGGACGAGCCGGTTGAGCGCGCCGAGCAGCCGGCCCGGCCCGGGGGCCTCCACCGCGTAGGCGCGGATGGCGTTGCGGACCCGGCCCATGGTCACCGCCGCCTCCACGTCGTGGCCGACCACGTCTCCCACGGCGATGCCCAGCCGGCCGTCGGGCAGCAGGAACGCGTCGTAGAAGTCGCCGCCGACCCCGGCGGCCCGGTCGGAGGGCTGGTAGGCCACGGCCAGCTCGACCCCGCCGACCCGGGGGATGCGCGGCGGCAGGAGCGCGCGTTGCAGCCGCAGCACCACCTGCTGCTCGGCGAGCAGTTCCGCGCCGGCCAGCTCCGCCCGGACCCGCGCCTCCCTGGCCTCCTGCTCGACCTGCCGCTGGGCGGTGCGGTCCACGCACACCCCGCGCAGGCCGGCGACCACGCCGGAGGCGTCGGTCACCACCTCGGCGGTGGAGGACACCACCAGCTGGCCGCCGTCGGGCCGCACCAGCCGGAACTCGGCGCCGGCCGCGGGCGCGCCCGCCACCAGGTCGTCGTAGTAGGCGCGGGCGCGGTCCAGGTCCTCGGGGTGCATCAGCGCGAGCACGTCGTCCACGGTCCGCGGCGACCCCGGCAACCCGGCGATCCGGCACATGTTGGCCGACCAGGAGACCTCGCCGGTGCGCAGGTCGACGTCCCACGACCCCACCCCGCCGAGCTGCTGGGCCTGCTCCAGGCGGCCGGTCCACTCGGAGCGCAGCCGGCGCGCGGCCCGCTCGTGCTCCAGCGCGGCCAGCCGGTGCGCCTCGGTCAGGTCCTGCACCACCACGGACACCGCGAGCACCGCGCCGCGCTCGTCCAGCAGCGGGAACCGGTTGACCAGGAAGTGCCGCGGCCTGCCGCTCACCACGAGGTCCAGCTCGACGTCCCGGTGCACCGCGCCGGTGGCGACCACCTCCGGCAGGCCGGGCACGACCGGGTCCGCCTGCCCGGCCACCTGCGCGGCGGTGCGGCCCAGGTGCCCGGCCACCGGCAGCCCGTGCAGGTCGGCCAGGGCCCGGTTGACGTAGAGGTAGCGGAGGCCGGCGTCGAGCACGGCGAAGCCGACCGGTGCCCGGTCCAGCACGGGGGCGAGCAGCCGGGTGGCCTGCCGCAGCAGCCAGCGCGTGGCGCCGGTCGGATCGCTGTACTCCGCTGCCACCACCTGAGGGAACCACAGGTCACCCGCGCCAGGTAGTCCAAGCGGGCAGGACCATCCGTCAGGTGAACCCGCCACGCGTGTCGGGGACCGCCGCCGGGCGCGCCGGCCCGCGCGCCGGCAGGATCGGGGGCTCCTGTGTGGACGGCCGGCCGTCACCCCAACCGGCGCTCCACGCGCTCGGCGACGGCCAGCAGGCGCGGCCCGCGCAGGTGGTGCACGCGGGCGTTGGCCGAGTCGGGCCCGTGCCTGCGCAGCACGTCGGCCAGCCGCTCCGGCACGGTGACCCGGCGGCCCCGGTGGTCCACCGTCTGGTCGGCGTAGGTGAGGGCGTCGGCGACCGGCCCGTCCTCCCGGGGGTAGGCGCCCAGCTCGTCCCCCAGGCCGACGGCCTCGGCCACCAGCCCGGCGCCGGAGTGGTGGGCGACCAGCGCGCTGATCCGCCGGGGCCACCCGAGCCGGTCGAGGTGGCGGGCGCCGTCGAGGGGGTGGAACCCGGTGTCCGCGACCGGCTCGGCGTAGCCGATGTCGTGCAGCCACGCGGCGGCCACCAGCAGGTCGCGGTCCTCGGCGGGCACCGTCACGGCCAGCTCGCGGGCCCGCGCCGCCACCGCGACGGTGTGCCGCCAGCGGTCGCCCAGGCCGCCCAGCAGGTCCCCGGCCAGTTCGCGCGCCTCTCCCACCACGGGGCGAGGCTTGCCCGCGAACGGGTCCACCAGTCGAACGCCGGGTGAATTGGGGGTGACGGGAGCGTCCCGGCGTCCCGGCGTCTCAGCGGGGCAGCTTGGCGACCGTGGCGTAGAAGCCGTCGACCAGCCGGACCGCCGCGATGAAGTCCTCCGGCTCCACGGGCTTGGTCACGTAGGCGTTGGCGTGCAGGCCGTAGCTGGTCAGCAGGTCCTGGTCGGCCGACGACGAGGTCAGCACCACCACCGGGATGGTGCGCAGCGACTCGTCGGCCTTGACGCGGGCCAGCACCTCGCGCCCGTCCACGCCGGGCAGGTTGAGGTCCAGCAGGACCAGCCGCGGCCGGGGTGCCCCGGCGTGCTCGCCCTCGCGGCGCAGGAAGGCCAGGGCCTCGGCGCCGTCGCGCGCGACGTGCACGCGGGTCGGCCGGCCGTCCTCCTCGTCCAGGGCCTCCCGGACGAGCAGCACGTCGCCGGCGTCGTCCTCGACGAGGAGCACGTGGAAGGGGTCCGGGTACGTCACGCCGCAGATGCTATGGCCTCGCCGCAGCGCCGTGAGGGACTGGCGCGTCTCAGGTCGCGGTCTTGCGCAACCAGATGCTCCCGGGGGTCTGGCCCGCGGCGCGCGGCCAGACGTCGCGCACCAGGTCCCGCTCGACCTGCCACAGCCAGGAGCCGAACAGCAGGACCTCGAACGCGGAGTTGTAGGACAGGAACGCCCGCAGCAGGTAGTCCTCCGTCCAGTTGCGCCCCTCGCGGAGCCAGTCCACCGGGTACTCGAAGGGCCAGAACACGTCGTGCACGTGCACCACCACCCCGGCCGCCAACCGGGGCAGCACCTCGAAGAAGAGGTGGTTGACGTCGCTGCCCGCCTTGCTGACGTGGGTGGAGTCGATGAACAGCACATCGTCGGGCCCGAGCCGGTCGAACACCTCCGGCGGCACGTCCTGCACCGGGGTCGGCACCACCTCGCACCGGGCCCGGTCCTCCGGGCGCAGCAGGCCCAGCAGGCGTTCGGGGTAGGGCTCGACAAATGTGAAAGCGCATTCCAGGGCGAACCGGTCGGTCGCGTCCAGCGCGATGGCGGAGGAGAAGCCGGAGCCGACCTCGACCACGTTGCGGGACCTGAGGCGGGCCAGCAGCGAGTAGTACAGGGCCGCGTCGGCCAGGCCGAACATGGGGTTGTCCGGGCGGTACCGCCAGTCGGCGAAGTGACCGGTGGGCACGTCGGCCCACAGCGGCGCCAACTCCACGGCCAGTTCCCGTTGGCGCGCCTCGTGCAACTCGATGCCCGGCAACCGGCCGACCCGGCGGTCGACCCGCACGGCCCGCTCCACGTCACGCCTGGCGGGCACGGGCGAGTAGTAGTGCCCGGCGGGTACGTAGAGCGGGTCGCGGACCACCGACGCGGCTCCCCGGACGGCTTTCACCAGCGCACGCGCGAGCTTCATCGCGCGCCCTCCCCTCGCAGAGTCGTCGACCGCCATCCTGCCGACGAGCGGCGGAAAGCCGACCGCATCCTGCGGGCCGGTCCGGTGTGGAGGGTCGGAGTGCCTGGTGGGGGTGGTGGAGGCGTTGTGGAACAGGGGTCGGCGGGCCTCCCGCGCGGTCGGGGGCGCGGGAGGCCGCGGTGCGGTCAGGCGGCCGCGGGGCCCTGGTAGCGGGCGCTGCCGAACGCGAGCACCGGGTAGCCGATGATGCCGAACAGCCACAGGCCGAAGATGCCGAAGGCCGAGCTCTTGCCGAACGACTTCGCCAGGTCGAGCGACACGATGATCGAGATGATGATGTTGACGACCGGGATGATGTAGAGCACCAGCCACCAGCCCGGGCGGCCCGCGATCTTCAACTGCACGTACAGGTTGTAGATCGGGATGATCGCGGCCCAGCCCGGTCGACCCGCCTTCGTGAACACCTTCCACAGCGCCGCGATCATGAAGATCGCGACCGCCAGGCCGATGATCGCCGGGATGACGCCCACGGACGCGTCGCTCTGGTTCACCGTTGTTCCTTCCGGCAACCGGCGGGGTGTGGACGCCCATCGTCCACTCGGGGGTCCCGACCGGTCACGGCGGGGGACTCTGTCAGCCGAACGGGCGAGCCGTGGTTTGTTGACCATTTCGTGAGCCATCCGAGATCGGCTCGCCGCCGGAGGTGCCTACCGGGCCACGCTGGGTGGTCCCTTACCGACTGTCCGATCACGACAGCGGGGGGCGGGCGGTGCGGCACGGGCGGTGCGGCACGGAACGAGGCGGCGGGACGCGAGGCAGCGCGGGGGTGGCGGCGCTGCGGCGCGGGGCAGGCGGCGCGGGGCGGGCGGCGCGAGGCGGGCGGCGCGAGGCGGGCGGCGCGAGGCGGGCGGCGCGAGGCGGGCGGCGCGAGGCGCGGCGGTGCGGGGCGCGGCGGTGCGGGGCGCGGCGGTGCGGGGCGCGGCGGTGCGGGGCGCGGCGGTGCGGGGCGCGGCGGCGCGGTGGTCCGGGGCGCGGTGGTCCGGGGCGCGGTGCGGGGGCAGGGGCGAGGCGCGGGGGCAGGGGCGAGGCGCGGGGGCGAGGTGCGGGGGGCGGAGGTATGGCGGGGCGCGGCGGCGCGGGCCTCCCCTACCCACCCCCGAAGCAACTTGAACTGAAAATCATTTCCCTCTAAGGTCTCCACCGCCAAGCCTGATCGACAATGATTGTCATCTCCCCCACCGCTGCAACGGTCCCGCCGAGGAGGACGCGTGGCTCACCTGTTGATGGTCGAGAGCTGGGTCGGTGCCATGAGCTCGCTGCTGCCCCGGGCGATCAACGAGATAGGGCACCGCTTCACCTTCCTCACCCGCGACCTGCACCACTACCTGCGCTCGGCCCCCGCGCACCCCCACCCCCTGCTCGCCGCCGACAACGTGCTCACCGCCGAGACCAACGACGTCCCCGCCCTGCTCGCCCACGTCGCCCGGCTGCACGACGTCCTGCGCTTCGACGGCGTGATCTCCTCCTGCGACTACTACCTGCCCACCGTCGCGCGGATCGCCGCGCACCTCGGCCTGCCCGGCCCCGACCCGCGCGCGGTCGAGCGCGCCTGCCGCAAGGACCTCACCCGCACCACCCTGCGCGACGCGGGCGTACCGGGCCCGCGCTTCGCCCTGGCCGAGGACTGGCCCGCCACCGCCGGGGCCGCCGCGGCGCTGGGGTACCCGCTGGTGGTCAAGCCCGTCGACCTGTGCGCCGGGATGCACGTGCGCAAGGTCCGCGACGAGGAGGAGCTGCGCGAGGCGTTCGCCGCGCTGGAGGCGTTCCCGGTCAACGCCCGCGACCAGCCCAGGGTGCGGACCGTGCTGCTGGAGGAGCTGCTGACCGGTCCCGAGGTGAGCGTCGAGACCGTCACGGCCGGCGGGGAGACCCGCGTCGTCGGCGTCACCGACAAGAGCGTCGCGGGCGAGCCGTGGTTCGTGGAGAGCGGGCACATGTTCCCCGCCGACCTGCCCACCGACGGCGCCGAAGCAGTGGCGGTCGCCGCGCTGAACGCCTTGGGGCTCGACAACGGCGTCGCGCACACCGAGATCAAGCTGACCCCCGACGGCCCGCGGCTGGTCGAGGTCAACCCCCGCCCGGCGGGCAACCAGATCACCGAGCTGGTCCGCCGCGTCACCGGGATCGACCTGCCCGCCGTGCACGCGCAGCTCGCCGTGGGTGAACGGCCCGACCTGCGCCCGGCCGACACCGGGGTGCGCAGCGCCGCGATCTCCTTCCTGCTGCCGCCCCGGTCGGGGGCGGTGGCCCGCGTCCGCGGTGCCGAGGCGCTGGCCGACGCGCCCGACGTGGTCGACTGGGCGGTGCGGCCGCCCGGCCACCGGGCCGGTGACCCGACCAGCAACAACAGCTACCTGGGGCACGTCGTGGTGACCGACCCGGCCGGTCCGGGCGCGCGGGCGCGGGCGGAGCGGCTGATCGCCGGGCTGTCGGTGGACTACGCGGAACCCGGCGCCGGGAACCGCGTCGGAACCGGCACCGACACCACCACCGAAGCCCCCGCCGAGGGGGCGGCGTGACCCTCGCCGACCTCGTCGACCTCGTCCGCGGCGGCACCCTGGGCCCGGACCCGGCGAAGTGCGCCGTGAGCGTCGCCTTCACCACCCGGCAGGGCGTCAGGCACGCCACCCGCGACCAGTCCTACCGCAACACCGTGATCAGCCTGCGGGTGGCCGAGGCGGTCGGCTCCTGCGCGGTGGACGACATCGCCGACGCCGAGGTGCACGACTGCGTCGGCGCCACCGTGGCCGACCTGCTCGATCACCCGGCTCCCGCCGTGCGCACCGCCGCGCTCGACGCCTACCTCATGCACGCCCGCCCGCACGCCCGCTCCAACGCCAGGACCGTCACCATCGACCCCGGCGACTCGCTGGCGAAGTCCATGGCCCGCGCGGCCGCCGTGGTCGACCTGCTGGACCCCGCGCCGGGCGACCGGGTGCTGGTGGTCGGCGTGGTGAACTCGCTGCTGCACCACCTGCGCGAGCGCGGCGCGACCTACGTGCCGTGCGACCTCAGGCCGGGCAGCACGGAGTGGGGCGAGCCGATCGTCCCCGACGCCCTGTCCGCCCTGCCCGGCTGCGACCTCGTGCTGGCCTCGGGCATGACGCTCGGCAACGGCACGTTCGAACCCCTGCTGCGCCACGCCGCCGGCAAGCCCGTGGTGCTGTTCGCGCAGACGGCCAGCGCGGTGCTGCCGTGGTTCATCGGGTCCGGGGTGCGGGCCGTGTCCGCCGAGCCGTACCCGTTCTTCTGGCTCGACGGCGGTCCCACGACGATCCACCACTACACGGAGCGCCCCGCGTGCTGATCCCCCGCCGGAACCGGCATTTGCTGGACCTGCTCGGCCGCAGCCCGGTCGCCCGCATCGACACCCCGCTCCCCCACCCGCACGGCGGGTTCTGGGCGAAGCTGGAGTGCCTGAGCGCCGGCGGCATGAAGGCCCGCCCGGCCGTGTCCATGCTCCAGGCCGCCCGCGGGCGCGGTGAGCTGCGCCCCGGCGCGGTGGTCGTGGAGTCGACCAGCGGCACGCTGGGCCTCGGCCTGGCCTTCGCGGGCCAGGCGCTGGGCCACCCCGTGGTGCTGGTGGTGGACGTCGAGCTGGAGCCGTCGATGCGCGCCCTGCTGCGCGCCCACGGCGCCCGGCTGGAGGTGGTCGACGAACCGCACCCGGTGGGCGGCTGGCAGCAGGCGCGCCTGGACCGGCTCCGGGCGGTGCTGGCCGAGTTCCCCGACGCCTACTGGCCCGACCAGTACAACAACCCGGACAACCCCCGGGGGTACGCGGCGCTGGCCCGGGAGCTGGTGGAGCAGGTGGACCCCGTCGACGTGCTGGTGTGCAGCGTGGGCACCGGCGGGCACAGCGCGGGCGTCGTGGCCGAGCTGCGCCGGCACTGGCCGCGGGTGCGGCTGGTGGGCGTGGACTCGGTGGGGTCGACCATCTTCGGCCAACCGGCGCGGCCCCGGGTGATGCGGGGGCTGGGCAGCAGCATCCACCCGCGCAACGTGGCCCACGCCGAGTTCGACGAGGTGCACTGGCTGGGCCCGGTGGAGGTGGTGGACGCCTGCCGCAGGCTGGCCCGGGACGCGTTCGTCACCGGCGGGTGGAGCACGGGCGCGGTCGCGCTGGTGGCCGCGTGGGCGGCCCGCGTCGAGCCCGGCGCGGTGGTGGCCGCGGTGTTCCCCGACGGCCCGCACCGCTACCTCGGCACGATCTTCGACGACGACTTCTGCCGCGCCCGCGGGCTGCTGGGCCGGCCCGCCGACCGGCCGGTGGAGGTCGGCGACCCGCTCCGCGCCGAGGCGACGGGCTGGACGCGGTCCCGCCGGGTCGCCGCGCCCCGACCGGCGGTGCCCGCGTGAGGCTCGACTGGGAGGTCTACGGCCTCGACCTGGCCACGCCGCTGCGCATCTCCAGGTCGGTGATGGCCCGCCGGGACGCGGTGCGGGTCGTGATCGGGCACGACGGGCTGCGCGGCCACGGCGAGGTGGTCACCAGCACCTACTACCGGCTGGACGTGGAGCGGATCACGTCCCTGCTGGCCGACCTGCGCCCGCTGCTCGGCCCCGACCCGCGGACCGCGCTGGACGCCCTGGGCGACGCCGGCCTGCCCGCCGGGGTGCGGGCGGCGGTCGACGCGGCGCTGCACGACCTGCTCGCGCTGCGCGGGGACGTGCCGGTGCACGTCCTGGCCGGTGTCCCGGAGTGGCACGACACCCCCACCGCCTACACCATCGGCATCACCTCGCCCGAGGACGCCGGTGCGCGGGCGGCCGCCCTGGCCGGGAGCGGTTTCTCGGTGCTCAAGGTCAAGGCCGGCGCCGACGCGGACCGCGACGTCGCCGCGGTCGCCGCGGTCCGGGCCGCCGCGCCGCGCGCCCGGCTGGTGCTCGACCCCAACGGCGGCTGGACCCCGGACGAGGCGGTGCGGGTGGTCGAGCGGATCACCGCGGCCGGTGTCGTGCTCGACGCGGTGGAGCAGCCGATCGCGCCCGGCGACCCGGACGCGCTGGCGTGGGTGCGCGAGCGCTGCCCGGCGCCGCTGGTCGCCGACGAGGACGCCGCGACCGTCGCCGACGTGCGCGACCTCGCGGGCGCGGTGGACGGGGTCAACGTCAAGCTGGCCAAGTGCGGCGGCATCCGGCCCGCGCTGGAGGTCGTCGCGGCGGCCCGCGAGGCGGGCCTGGACGTCATGCTGGGCTGCCTGGTGGCCAGTTCGCTGGGCCTGGCGCCCGCCGTGCACCTCACCGGCCACGCCCGGTGGGTCGACCTGGACGGGCACCTGCTGCTGGCCGCGGACCCGTGGTCGGGCATCGGCGGTGAGGACGGCGTGCTGCGGCTGTCGGGCGCGCCGGGGCTGGGCGTGGTGCGGCGGTGACCCGGTTCCCGCCGCCGGTGCGGCTGCTGCTGGTCAACCAGTTCGCCGTGAACACCGGCTTCTACCTGCTCGTGCCCTACCTGGCCGCGCACCTGGGCGGGCTGGGCATGTCGGCCGCGGTGGTCGGCGTGGTGCTCGGCGTGCGGACGCTGAGCCAGCAGGGCCTGTTCCCGCTGGGCGGCACGATGGCGGACCGGCTCGGGCCGCGGACCGCGATCCTGGCCGGCTGCGGCCTGCGCGCGGTCGGGTTCGGCCTGTTCGCGGTGGGCGACTCGCTCGCCGTGGTGCTGGCCGCGTCCGCCTTGAGCGGGCTGGCCGGCGCGCTGTTCAACCCGGCGGTGCGGGCGTACGTGGCGCTGGAGGCCGGTGCCGCGCGCACCGCGGCGTTCGCCCTGTTCAACGCCTACGGGCAGGCCGGCGCGCTGGTCGGGCCGGTGCTCGGCGGCGTGCTGCTGCTGTGGGACTTCCGGGTCTCGGCCGTGGTGGCGGCGGGGATCTTCGCGGCGCTGACCGCGGTCCAGGCCGCGGTGCTGCCCGCCCGACCGGCGGAGCGCCGCGGCGGTTCGGTGCTGGGCGACTGGCGGGAGTGCCTGTCCGACCGCCGGTTCCTGGCGTTCACCGGCGTGCTGAGCGGGTTGTTCGTGCTCCAGAACCAGCTCTACCTGCTGCTGCCGGTCCAGGCGCAGCGGGCCACCGGGTGGGCTGGCGTGGTCGCCGCCCTGTTCCTGATGTCCACCGCCGTCACCCTGCTGGCTCAGGTGCCGGTCGCGCGCCGGCTGGCACGCCGGCCGCGCGGCCCGGTCATCGCGGCGGGCCTGGCCGTCGCGGGCGCGGGGTTCGTCGCGCCCGCGCTGTGGTCGGGCCTGGTGCCCGTGCTGGTGGCGGCGGTGGGCCTGGCGCTGGGCGTGGTGATCGCCCAGCCGTTCGTCAACGACCTGGTCCCCTCGTTCGGCCCGGACGCCCTGGCCGGCACCTACTTCGGCGTGTTCTACCTGGGCTCCGGCATCGCCGCCGCGCTCGGCAACGCCGCCGTCGGGTGGGTCCTGGGCTCCGGGGACCGGCCGGCCGCGCTGCTGTGCGCGGCGGTCGGGTTCGCCTGCGCCGGCGGCGTGCTCCGGCTGCACCGCCGCCGCGTCCTGGAGGTCACCGCGTGAACCTGCTCACCGACAACCCCGAGCTGTACGAGCACCAGTTCCCCGACCCCGACCACGTGGCCGCGAGGTTCGTGCACGACGTGGTGACGCGCTTCGGCGGCGGGCGGGACCTGCTCGACGTCGGCTGCGGCACCGGGCGCGACGCCGCGTGGCTGGCCCGCAACGGCTACCGGGCGTCCGGTGTGGACAGCTCGGAGCGCATGGTGGCGCACGTGCGCGAGCACCACCCGGAGGTGGCGGTCTCGGTCGGCGACATGCGCGCCTTCGCCCTGGACCGCCGGTTCGACGTGGTCACCTGCCTGGACAGCGCGATGCTGTACTGCCACACCAACGCCGACCTGGCCGCCTTCCTGGGCCGGTGCCGCGCGCACCTGCGGCCCGGCGGCCTGCTCGTAGCCGAGATGCGCAACGGCGCGTTCTTCCTGGGCAGCACCGAACTGCTCGACGGGGTGCGCACCCGCGCGGTGACCTGGCGCGGCACCACCTACACCTCGCACACCGAGCTGTGGATCGACCACGCCGCCCAGCTGCTGCGCCGCCGCCGGACCTGGGAGTGGCCCGGCCGCGGCGAACCGCTCGTGCAGCGGTCGGCGTGGCGGCTGCTGTTCCCCCAGGAGCTGCGCCTGCTGCTCGACCTCGCCGGGTTCGACGTGGTGGCCCTGTTCGACGCGCCCGGTCCGCGCACCGAGCCGCCGTGGTCGGCCGACGCGCCGCTGGGCGAGGCGCTGTCCGGCGACCGCCTGCACCTCGTGGCCCGCCTGCGCACCCACCAGTGAAAGGAATGCCCGTGACCGTCAACCGCCGCGGTTTCCTCGGCCTCACCGCCGGCCTGACCGCCGCCGCCCTCGCCGGGTGCGCCGGCGCACCCGCCTCGACCACCGCCCCGCGCACCGGCGGCAGGCTGCGCGCCGCGTTCGCGGGCGGCGGGGCCAAGGAGGTCCTGGACCCGCACCTGGCCAACCTGTTCGTGGAGGCCGCGCGGTCCAAGGCGGTGTTCGACAAGCTCGCCGACCTGGGCGGGGACGTCTCGCCGCAGCCGCGCCTGGCGCAGCGGTGGGAGCCGTCGGCCGACCTGACCCGCTGGCGCATCACCCTGCGGGAGGCCGCGTTCCACGACGGCAGACCGGTGCGGGCCCAGGACGTGCTGGCCAGCTACGCGCGCATCCTCGACCCGAACCGGGCGTTCCGCGCCAGGTCGAGCCTCGCGCTGGTCGACCTGCCGAACAGCCGCGCGGTGGACGACCGGACGGTGGAGTTCGCGCTCAAGCGGCCGTTCGTGGAGTTCCCCAACGCCCTGGCCGCGTTCGGCGCGTACGTCGTGCCCGAGGGCACCGAGGACTTCACCCGGCCCGTGGGCTCCGGCCCGTTCTCGTTCGTGTCCTTCGAGCCGGGCCGGTCCGTGCTGCTCAAGCGCAACCCCGACCACTGGGAGGGCGCGCCGCTGCTGGACGAGCTGGAGTTCGTCATCGCCAACGAGGAGTCGGCGCGCGCCAACGCGCTGCTGGGCGGCCAGGTGGAGTACGCGCACGACCTGACGCCCACCACGGCCCGCAGCCACGCCGGCAGCGACCGGATGACCGTCCACCGCTCGCCCAACAGCGCGGTGCAGGCGTTCGCCATGAAGGTCGACCGGCCCCCGTTCGACAACCGGGACCTGCGCGAGGCGGTGTTCCTGCTCGCCGACCGCCCCCAGCTGGTGGAGTCGGTGCTGGCGGGCAGCGGCCAGGTCGGCAACGACCTGTTCGGCAAGGGCTACCAGTACTACGCCGACGACCTCCCGCAGCGCGAGCGCGACCTGGACCGGGCGAGGTTCCTCATCCGCAAGGCCGGCGCCGAGGGCCTGACCGTCCGGCTCGACACCTCCACCGCCGCGGCCGGCATGGTCGAGGCCGCCACCGTGTTCGCCGACCAGGCCAAGGGCTCCGGGCTGACCGTCGAGGTCGCCGTGGGCAACAAGGACAGCTACTGGGCCGACACGCTGAAGTCCGGCTCGCTGTCCAGTTTCCGGTCCGGGGCCATGCCGATCGAGACCCACCTCGCCCAGCGCCTGCTCAGCGGGTCGGGCACCAACGTGACCAGGTGGGCGCGACCGGAGTTCGACGCGCTCTACGAGAAGGCCGTGTCCACCGCCGACCAGGGCGCCCGCGCCGGGGTCTACCGCGAGATGCAGCGGGTGCTGCACGCCGAGGGCGGCTACCTGATGTGGGGCTTCGCCGACTGGCTCGTGGGCACCGCCCCGAACGTCGGCGGCATCTCCACCGCGCCCGCCAACACCCTGGACTGGGCCCGGTTCGACAAGGTGTGGTTGGGGTGAGCCTGCGCGCCTACGCGGCCCGGCGGGCGGCCCTGGGCCTGGTCCAGGTGCTCGCCGTGGTCACCGGGGTGTTCTTCCTGGTGCTGGCGCTGCCCGGAGACGCGGCGGTGGCCCTGGCCGGGGACAACCCCGACCCCGAGCGGATCGAGCGCATCCGCGCGGTGATGGGCCTGGACCGCCCGGCGGCCGAGCGGTTCGCCGACTGGCTGGCCGGGCTGCCGCGGCTGGACCTCGGCGAGTCCGTGGTCTCGGGGCGGCCGGTCGCGGAGTTCCTGGTCGACGGCGCCGGCCCGACCGCCGTGCTCGCGGTGCTGGTCCTGGTCCTGCTGCTGCCGCTGTCCGTGCTGGTGGGCGTGCTGGCCGCGCTGCGCGAGGGCGGACCGCTGGACCGGGCGCTGACCTCGGTCGCCGTGGCCCTGCACGCCATCCCCGAGTTCGCCCTGGCCGTGGTGCTGATCGCGGTGTTCGGCGTGCACCTGGCGTGGCTGCCGCCCACCGCGGTGGGCGCGGACCTGCTCGCGCGGCCCGAGGTGCTGGTGCTGCCGCTGGTCGTGCTGCTGGCCCGCCCGGTCTGCTCGATCAGCCGGCTGGTGCGCGCGGGCATGGTCGACGCGCTGGCCTCGGACTACGTCCGGCACGCCCGGCGCCTCGGGCTCGGCGAGGCGCGCGTGCGGTTCGCCCACGCCCTGCCCAACGCCCTGGCCCCCGCCGTCCAGCAGGTCGCGCGCACCGCGGACTGGCTGCTGGGCGGCGTGGTCGTGGTGGAGGCGGTGTTCGTGGTCCCCGGCCTGGGCACCACCCTGGTCGACGCCGTGGCGGCGCGCGACCTGCCGGTCGTGCAGGGGCTGGCGGTGGTCTTCGCGGTCACCACGGTGGTGGTGAACCTGCTGGCCGACCTGGTGGCGTTCCGGCTGGCGCCGCGCGCGGAGGTGGCGGCGTGAGGCGGGTGGGCCTCGGCGGGCCGCTGGTCGCGGTGCCGCTGGCGCTGGCGCTGCTGGGACCGCTGTTCGTGCCGGCGGAGCAGACCCGCGGCGCGCCGTTCGTTCCGGTGGGGCCGCTGGGCACCGACTTCGTCGGCCGCGACGCCTGGTACCAGGTGCTGGCCGGCGGCCAGGCGGTCGTGCTGGTGGCGCTGCTGGCCACCGCCGCCTCCTACGCCGTCGGCGTGCCCTACGGGGTCGTCGCGGCCACGGCCCGGCCGCGGCTGGTCGACGAGGTGCTGATGCGGCCGCTGGACGTGCTGCTGGCCGTGCCGTCGCTGCTGGTGCTCATCCTCGTGGCGACCGTCGCCGGGCAGGGGCTCGCGGTGCTCGTCGGCGTGGTCGCGCTGGTCAACTTCCCCGACGTCGCCCGCCTCTCGCGCGCGGCTGCCCTGGAGGTCGCCGGGCGGCCGGCGGTGGAGGCCATGCGGATGCAGGGCGAGTCGTGGTGGCGCACCTCGGTGGTCTACACCGGGCGGTCGGTGCTGCGCACGCTCGCCGCCGACCTCGGCGTCCGGCTGACCGGCGCGCTGTACCTGGTGGCGTCGGCCGCCTTCCTCGGCGTCGGGGTGCCGCCGGACGCCGCCGACTGGGCCGTGATGGTGGACCGCAACCGCGGCGGGCTGTTCCTCCAGCCGTGGGCGGTGGTCGTGCCCGCCCTGCTGATCGTCGCCCTGTCCGTCGGGACGAACCTGGTGTTCGACCGCGCCCTGCGGCGGGTGCGCGGGTGAGCCCCGTCGTGCGCGTGGCGGGCCTGCGGGCCCGGGCGGGCGACCGGCTGCTGCTCGACGGCGTCGACTTCGCCCTGGCCGCGGGCCGGGTGCTGGCCCTGGTCGGCGCCTCGGGCAGCGGCAAGACCACCACCGGCCTGGCCCTGCTCGGCGAGCACGCGCCCGGCGTGGCGGTCGACGGGCGCGTCGAGGTGCGCGGGCGCGTCGGGTTCGTACCGCAGCAGCCCGCGTCGGCCCTCAACCCGGTGCGCCGGCTGCGCGGGGTGTTCCGCGAGGTCGCCGCCCGGCACGGGGGTGACCCCGACGAGCTGGTCGCCAGGGCGCTGCGCCGCGCGCGGGTGCCGGCCGGGCTGCTGGACCGCTACCCCCACCAGCTCTCCGGCGGCCAGCAGCAGCGGGTCGTGCTCGCCCAGGCGCTGGTCGGCGACCCCGCGGTGCTGGTGGCCGACGAGCCGACCACCGGGCAGGACGCGCTGACCCGCGCCGAGGTCGTCGACGAGCTGGCCGCCGTCGTCGCCCGGGGCGCGGCGCTGGTGCTGATGACCCACGACGTGGAGGTGGTGCGCGCGCTGGCCGACGAGATCGTGGTGCTGCGCGCCGGGCGCGTGGTCGAGGCCGGTCCCGCCGACGCGCTGCTGACCGCGCCGCGCGAGGACTACACCCGGGCCCTGCTGGGCACCGCGCCCCCGGTGCCCGCCGCCGTGCCCGGACGGGCGCCGCGCCTGCGGGTCCGCGGCCTGACCGCCCGGTACCGCGACGCCACCGCCCTGCACGGGGTGGACCTGGAGGTCGGCGAGCGCCTGGCCGTCGTCGGCCGCTCCGGCAGCGGCAAGACCACCCTGGGCCGCTGCCTGGCCGGCCTGCACCGGCCGGTCGCCGGCGAGGTGCTGCTGCACGACCGGCCGCTGGCCCGGTCCCTGCGCCGCCGCCCGCGCGCCGACCTGGCCGCCGTGCAGTACGTGTTCCAGGACGCGCGCGGGTCGTTCGACGAGCACCGGCCCGTGCTCGACCAGGTGGCCCGCACCGCGGTGCGGCTGCGCGGCGCGGCACCCGCCTCGGCGCGGGCCGGGGCGCTCGCCGCGCTGGCCGGGGTCGGCCTGGACGAGGCGACCGCGGTGCGGCCGCCGCGCGGGCTGTCCGGCGGCGAGCTCCAGCGGGCCGCGCTCGTGCGCGCCCTGCTCGCCGAGCCGGAGGTGCTGGTGTGCGACGAGGTCACCTCCGGCCTGGACGCGGTGACCCGCGCCGGCCTGCTCGACCTGCTCGCGGGCGTGCCGTGCGCGCTCGTGCTGATCAGCCACGACCTGGACGTCGTGGCCGGGCTCGCCGACCGGGTGGTCGTGCTCCGCGCGGGACGCGTCGTCGCGCACGGTCCGGCGGCGGCGGTGTTGAACGGAGCCGAGGAGAGGATGAAGTGAACGAGCACCACCACGCCCACGAGGTCAGGTTGGCGACCGCCGCCGACCTGCCCGGGGCGCGCAGCGTCATGCTGGACACCTTCTACCGCGAGTTCGGCCACGGCTACCGGCCGCAGTGGCACGCCGACGTGGTCGACCTGGAGGGCGCCTACCTGCGACCGCCCCGGCACGCGCTGTTCGTCGCGGTCGACGGGGACGAGGTCGTGGCCACCACGGCCGTGCGGGCGCAGGGACCGGCCAGCCCGCCGCACCCGGCCTGGCTGGCCGAGCGGTACTCCGGTGCGGGGACCGCGCAGCTGTTCCGGGTGTACGTGCGGCCGTCGCACCGGCGGCGGGGGCTGGCGCGGGCGCTGGTCGGCGCCGCGGTCCGGTTCGTCGCCGAGACGCCGGGGTACGAGCGGATCTACCTGCACACCGACACGCGGGTGGCGGGCGCCGAGGCGTTCTGGCGGTCGGTCGCGGTCGAGGTGCACGACGCCCGCGACGGTGATGTGGAACGCCACCAGACCGTGCACTTCGAGATCCCGCTGCCGGTGCCGGCCGCTGCGGGGCGGGCCGCGGTCGGGACGGCGTGAGTTGATGCGGGGGCGGTGGGGGTCGGCGGTGGGCTGGTGGTGGGCTGCTCGGGCGTGCCGCCGGTCCCGCACCGGGAGCGGTTCCCGGCGCGGGACCGGCGAACAGCCACCTGACCTGCGCCGGGAGCGGTTCCGGTGGCCGCCCGTGCACGCCTGCGGCCGGTCCAGCGCCCGGGGCGAGGCGCGCACCGCCGTCCGGGTCCCGCCCGACCGGGGTCGTCGATCCCCCGCCGGCGGGCGGCTGTGCCATTCCGGTAGGAGCACCCCGCAGACGGGTGAGGGCCCTTACCCTCTCCGCCGCAACGGCTCACCGTGGACGCGATTGCCCGAACCGTCCGAACGGGAGGCCCACATGACCCCAGAGACCACGACCCCGCCCCAGCCGCACGCCGGTGGTTGCAGCTGTTGCAGTGGTTGCACCGGACCCGGTTGCGGTTGTTGCTCCGGCTGCTGACCGACCCGCGGTGCGCGCCCGGCCCCCTGGGCGCGCACCCCCTTACACCAGCGAGAACAGTGCCACCAGGCACGCCAGGACCACCAGCGCCGCCACCAGGAGCAGGGCGACCACGTCCACCGGCGCCTCGGCTCCGTCGCGGTGCCTCCGCTGCCCTCCCGCGGCCAGGACCACCGCCGCGGTCCCGGTGAGCACCGCGGGCAGGGCGCCCCAGCCCTGCCGGACCGCCGCGTCGGCCAGCAGCAGGGTGCACGCGGCGGCGGTCAGCGCGGTGCGCTTCCAGGCGAGCCCGGTGCGCTCCGGCTGCAAGCCGGGGTCCGGGTTCACCCGAGCACCACCAGCACCGCGACCAGCACGGCCAGCACGAGCACCGCCGCGGTCAGCACCACCACCATCCGGTTGGGCGGCAGCGGCCCGCCGGCCCGCATGGCCGCCTGCACGCGCCGCCAGCGGGGGAAGCTCGTGCCCGCGACCAGCGCCGCCAGCGCGACGCACGCCACGGCGAGCACCGTGGTCGCACCCGGCACCCCGAACGGCGGCACGACCTGCCGGACCGCGACACCGGCCGCGAGCAGGCCGAGCGCGGTGCGCACCCAGGCCAGGAACGTGCGCTCGTTGGCCATGGTGAACCGGTAGTCCGGTTCGCGGTCGCCCGTCATCGGCGCTCCTCACGTGCCGCGCGTCACGGCGTTCGGCTGGATCGGTCCCGCGCGGGTGGGTTGCGCCGCCGCGGGACCGGGTATTCGAACGTCGACAGTCATCGACAACCGGGAGGATGACATGATCGGGTTCATCGTCGCCGGTCTGATCATCGGCGCGCTCGCCCGACTGATCAAGCCCGGCAAGCAGCACCTCGGCATCGTGGCGACGCTGTTGCTCGGGCTGGTCGGCTCGGTGATCGGCGGCACGATCGCGAACCTGCTCGGCACCGGCAACATCTTCGAGCTGAACGTGCTGGGCTTCATCGTGGCCGTGATCGCCTCCGTGCTGCTGATCGGCGTTGCCGAGGGCATCTCGGGCGGCCGTCGCACCAGCCTCCGGTAACCCCGGCAGGACCACCCCGAAGCGTGCACGCGGTGTGCGGGAGGATTCCCGCGCACCGCGTCGTGCTTTGTCGGCCAAGCTCAGTCGTTAGCGCTAACAGCTCTGGGCCAGTCGAGGGTGAGCGTGCTACTTGTTAGCGATAACACGGGCGCCCGCCCGCCGTTGTCGCACCGAAAGGCCGTCCCATGCTGCGCTACCCCCTGCTGCACCCGCCGCTGCTCGCCGCCCTGGCCTCGGCCGGCCACGGGAGCCGGGTGCTGCTCGCGGACTCCAACTACGCGCACCGCACCAACGTCCACCACCGCGCCGAGGTCGTCCACCTGAACCTCCGGCCCGGCCTGGTGACCGTGGACGAGGTGCTGGAGCCGGTGCTGACGGCCATCCCGGTCGAGGCGGTGCACACCATGCGCCCCGACGAGGGCGGCACCCCCGAGGTGTGGGCGGACTACGAGCGGCTGCTCGGCCCCGACCTGCCGCTGCGGCCACTCGCCCGCCAGGACTTCTACGACGCGTGCCGGAGCCCCGAGCTGGCGGTGTGCGTGGCCACGGGCGACGGTCGGCTCTACGCCAACGTGCTGCTCACGGTCGGTTTCGTGGCCTGACCTCAGGGCGCGGCGTGCGGCGGCAGCACCGCGACCGGGCAGGTCGCCCGGTCCACCACCGAGTGGCCGACCGAACCGAACAGGGCCCGCCGCACCACGCCCGCGCCGTGGCTGCCGACCACGACCAGCCGGGCGTCACGCGCCGCGGCGAGCAGCGCGTCCACCGGCGCCCCGGTGACGACCTCCAGCCGGGCGCGGACGCCGGGGTGCCGGCGCGCGCAGTCGGCCAGGTCTGCCTCCACCCCGGCCGGGTGGACCCCCTCGTCCGACGCGTGCACGACCACCACCCCGGCGCCGACCCGGTCGGCGAACTCGTGGGCGAACCGGACGGCCGGACCGTCGACGGGTGAACCGTCCACGCCGACGACCACCGGACCGCCACGCTCCGCGGTCGCCTCCGCCCGGACGATCACCACCGGTCGGGTGCACGCCTGGACGAGCTGCGCCGAGGTCGACCCCAGCAGGGCGCGGGTGACCCCGCCGCCGTCGGCGTGCCCGACCACGACGAAGGCCGCGTGCTCGGCCTCGCGCGCCAGCACGTCCGCCGGGTCGCCGGGCACGACCTCGGCCCGCACGTCCGCCGCGCCGGCGGCCCGGCACCGCCGGGCGACCTCGTCGAGCACGTCGCGCGCCCACTGCCGCATGGCCTCCTCGCCCGCGACGTCGACCGGTTGGTGCAGGTGCACCTGCTCGTAGAGCGGCCAGCGCAGCCCGTGCACCAGCCGCAGCGGCAGGCCCCACGCCACCGACTGCCGCGCCGCCCACCCGGCCGCGCGCAGGGCAGCGTCGGTGCCGTCGACACCCGCGACGACCCGTTCGCCGGACATCGGCGTCTCCTCTCGGCACCCGACCCCGATGAGACGGGGTACCCAGGCGGGGCGCGTCGGACGCGGTGCGCGGCCACCGCCGTCCCCCTGAGGACGACACGCGCGGGCGCGGCGGTTGCACGCTCCCGGGAACCGCTGCGCCGCACGGGTTTCCGGGAGCGCGCCGACCGGCCGGGCGCCTACCGACCGGGTGAACTCCCGTGCGCCGTGTTGCGTTCCACTCCACCGGGTGGTTGCCAGGGCGGGTCGGGCGCCGTACGGTTGAGTTGTCTGCATAACCGCTACGCGGAGCGACGATTCGGGTTGAAGAGAAGCTCGGTTGTTGGTTTGCGCACCAGCCCGAGGAGCCCCGGTTGAGCGATATTTGTGCGTACACCGTTCCTGAGACAACGGTGGTCACGACCGACCAGTGGGGCATTCCCTCGGTCGCGGTGATCGGCGAGGTCGACATGGCCTGCGAGGCCGACATCCGCGCCGCCCTGGGCGCCCAGCTCGACCGCCAGCCCACCGGCCTGGTGGTGGACCTGACGCGGGTCGAGTTCTTCGGTTCGACGGGGATCCGGCTCCTGGTCGAGGTCTACACCAGGGCGCAGGAGCAGGGCACGGCCCTCGCGGTGGCGACCGGTCAGCGCGCGGTGCTGCGCACCCTGGAGATGACGTTGGTGGACGAGCTGTTCGACGTTCACCCGACCGTGGCACACGCCCTCACGGCGCTGCGGGGCGCCGGCTTCCCGGTGCCCCGGCACTCCGGCACGCACTTGTAGGTCCGCGCACTCGCGACGGCCCGCGCTGACGACAGCACCCCGCCGCGACTCCGCCACGCCCGCGCCGCCGCACCTGCCACACCGCGCCACCGCGCCCGCCATGCCGCGCCGCGCCCTCCGCGCCGCGCCCGCCCCACCCCTCCGCGCCGCACTCGCCGCGCCCGCGACACCACGCCTGCGATGGCGCCCCCAATGCGACGGCCACAGCGCTCCCGCGATACCGAACCGGGCACCGAACTCCGGCCGCAGAATCTCCGGCCCGACCCCCGGGCACCGGCCGCAAAACCGCGCTGAATCGAGTGCGGTACTCACGTTTTCCGGCGCACATGACGTTAATTGGACCAATCCCCGGTGTGTCACCCGGTCATCCGATCCGTGATGCGGTACGGTCGTACGGGTCGGGCCAACCAGCGCTGGTAACCCCGATCTCCCCACCACTTCGGCCGTTTCCCCGCCGGGGAGACGGCGCACCGAACTCCTGCTCACGCACGTTTCAGGGCCACCCACCACCTGTCGGCACCGCGGCCGCCTCTCCCTCCGCTCCCCTGCCTCGATGCGGATGACGGCCACCGGGCCCCGGTGGCCGCGCTCCCGCCGGTCCCGGTGCCACCCCCGGCGGCCCACCAGGGAAACGGAGTCCACATGAGCCTCATCGACCCGGGCGGCAGCCTCGCCGAGCGCGGCACCGGCGCCCTCGCCCGCAGCGACGTCCTCACGCGGTCGGCCCCGGCCGCCCTCCCCTTCACCGGCGAGACCCCGATCGGGTGGCTGTCACCGGTCCTGCTGCCCGCCGGTTCGCCCGAGGACAACCACGCCCTGGCGCTGGCCCTGGGCGACTACGTGCGCGCCGTGGCCGACGCGCTCGGCGTGCCGCCCGAGGGCACCACCCACGAGGTCACCGACACGGTGACCGCCTACGTCGCGCTGAGCTGCCGGGCGCCCGAGCACCCGGACCGGGACCTGATGCTGGTCTGGACCGAGCGGCGGGGCTGGGAGCTGTCGGTGGAGACCGGACCGGCCGAGCGCCCGATCGTGCTCGCCCGACGCGGCGGTGACGTGGTGCCCGGCCCGGAGGCGGTCGCCCGGTTCGTCGCGGAGTCGGTGGCCGGGGGTCGGTCTGAGCGGGCGGCGCTGCCGTCCCCGGTGGACCGGGTGGACCGGGCGGACCTGGTCGAGCGGCTGGAGCGGTCGGCCCGGACGAGGTGACCGCCGGGCCTGGGAGTCCGGCGCCCTGCCGCGAACCCCGGGTCAGCCCTCCACGAGCCGCACCGACCCCCGGCCTGCCCGCGCCGCCGCACTGCCCCCGGTCGACTCCTCCACTAGGCTCGCGCCCCGGTCCACCCGCGCGCCAACCTTGCGATCACCTTGCGATGGCCGCGTGGACCGGTCGCGTGGTGGAGGATTGCCGGCGACATGGATTTCTCGGTTCTGCTGGTCGAGGACGACGAGCACATCAGGCAGGCGCTGGGCCTGGCCCTGGCCGACGAGGGCTTCGCCGTCACCGACGCCGTCTCCGGCGAGGACGCCCTCGCCCTGCTGGACGAAGTCCGGCCGCACGTGGTGCTGCTGGACCTGATGCTGCCCGGCGTCGACGGCCTGCAGGTCTGCCGCACCCTGCGCGCCCGCGGCGACCTGCCCATCATCATCGTCACCGCCCGCACCGACGCCGCCGACGTCATCGCCGGCCTGGAAGCGGGCGCCGACGACTACGTCACCAAACCCCTCGTCGCCTCCGTCCTCGCCGCCCGCATCCGCGCCCTGCTGCGCCGCACCGGCCGCCACGACGAGGTCCTGCGCGTCGGCGACCTGGAGGTCCGCCCGGACGCGGGCTCCGTGCACCGGGACGGCACCGAGGTCCACCTGACCCGCACCGAGTTCCGGCTGCTGGTCGAACTCGCCTCGGCGGGCGGCCGGGTGGTCACCCGCGAGCAGCTGCTGCAACGCGTCTGGGGCTACGACTACTACGGCGACACCCGCCTGCTCGACGTGCACATCCGCCGCCTGCGCCGCAAGGTCGAGCACAACCCCGACGACCCGAAGCTCGTCGTCACCGTCCGCGGCTCCGGCTACCGGCTGGGCGGCGACGGGTGAGGCGGGCGCACCGGTTCTCGCTGCGCTGGCGCGTCGCGATGGTGCTCGGTGTCGGGTCGCTGCTGCTGACCAGCGTGCTGGCCCTGGTGGTGTGGAACCTCGCGTCGGGGTACATGCTGCGCCAGCGCGAGCAGAGCGCGGTCCGGCAGGCCGAGGTGGACGTGCGCCTGGTCGACGAGTCGCTGCGGGCGGCCTCGGACGGCCTGGAGGAGCTGCTGACCGGCCTCACCGCCGGCCCGGACACCACGATCCTGCTGTTCCGGCCCGGTCAGGTGCTCACCAGCGGCAGGCAGGTCGACCCGGCGGTGCTGCCGCCGAAGCTGCTGCAACTGGCGCGCGACGGCGTGCCCGCGGGCCAGCGGCTCGTGGTCGGCGGGATACCGGTGTACGCGGTCACGCTGCCGATCGCGCACGCCGAGGGCGTGTACGTGGAGATGGCGCCGATGGTGCAGCTCGACCGGACGTTCCGGTTCCTCAGCGCGGTGCTGGTGACGGGAACCGTGGTGAGCGGCCTGCTCGGCGTCGCGCTGGGGTCGTGGGCGAGCAGGCGCGCGTTGCGGCCGCTGACCGCGCTGACCGACGCGGCGTCGCGCATCGCGGGCGGCGACCTGCGGGCCCGGCTGCCCGAGCAGACCGACCCGGACCTGACGCCGCTGGCCACGACGTTCAACACCACCGCGGACGCGCTGGAGCAGCGGGTGCTGCGGGACGCGCGGTTCGCCGGCGACGTGAGCCACGAGCTGCGCTCACCGCTGACGACGATGGTCAACGCGGCCGAGGTGCTGCGCCGCCGCCGGGGTGAGATCCCGGGCACCGCGGGCCGGGCGCTGGACCTGCTGACCTCCGAGGTCGACCGGTTCGCCCGCATGGTCGTGGACCTGCTGGAGATCACCCGGGCCGACCAGCAGGGGGACGACTCGGCGCCGGAGTCGATCGACCTGGTCGCGCTGGTGACCAACGTGCTGGCCGCGCGGCCGCGCGGCCCGGTGCCGCTGGCGGCCGACCGACCCGCGCCGCACGTGCTGGGCGACCGCCGCCGGCTGGACCGCGTGGTCAACAACCTGCTGGACAACGCCGAGCACCATGCCGGGGGCGCGGTGCGCGTGGCGGTGCTGCGCCGGGGCGGGTGGGCGAGGCTGGAGGTGGACGACGAGGGGCCGGGCGTGCCCGCGGGGCTGCGCACCCGGATCTTCGAGCGGTTCAACCGGGGCGAGCGGGCCGGGTCGCGGGGCGCGGCCACCGGCAGCGGGCTGGGGTTGGCGCTGGTGGCGCAGCACGTGCAGCGGCACGGCGGTACGGTGCGGGTCGAGGAGCGCCCCGGTGGCGGGGCGCGGTTCGTCGTGGAGATCCCGGAGGCGGCGTCATGAGATCGGCCGCGCCCGCGCTCGCGGTGGTGCCCGCCGCGGTGCTGCTGGTGGCGGCCGGCTGCGGCGTCACCGCGCAGGACGAGCCCCAGCCGCTGGTCACCTCGACGGTCAACCCCGCGCCGACGCCGACGCTCACCCAGCGGCCGGACCCGACCACCGCCACCGCGTCGCCGACCACCACCTCGCCGACGGCCGCGACCAGCGCGTCCGGCTGAGCGGATCGTCAGCTCACCGTCAGGTAACCCGGTTGCGGGCGCCCGCACAATGGAGGCGGAGAACCGGACAATTCAGGAGCAGCTGTGGTCGACCGCTACGCGCAGGAACCGTGCTGCCGCGAAGCCGTGGACAGGCTCGCGGACGAGTTCAAGGGGCTGGTGCCCGAGACGGTGGTGACGAGCACCGTGCTCGGCGCGCGTCAGGACCTGGAGGGGCAGATCCAGCCCGGGGCCCTGGCCGAGATGCTGCACCGGCTGGCCCGCTACCGGCTCGACTCCCTGGTGTCGGCGGGCGCCTGACCGGTGGCGGCGCCCCTGGGCCGTTCCGGTGGCCGGGGGTCGGCGAGGTGCCCCCGGTGGCGCGTTCCGTGGTCTGCTGTCTGCTGGTGCGGGCGAGCGCTGAGGGGGCGGGATGGGCGGGCGATGGCCGGAGGACCCCTCGGAGGACGGTGAGCCGCCCGACCAGGCGCGGTGGGTCGACCACCCGGAGCGACCCGACCGACCGGCGTGGGTCGACGACGCGCCCACCGATCCCCGGCTCCCCGCCCTCTTCCCGCCCGCTCCCCCGCGCTCCGGGCCGGCCGCCGTGCTGCTCAACCTCACCGGCCTCGGCCTGGGCTACGCCTACCTGGGCCGCTGGGCACGGGCCGCGGTGGCGGCGGCGGGCGCGGTGGCGCTGGTGGTCGTCGCCTACGCCACCGACGCGGCGAACTCGCCCGGCCCGTGGCGCCTGGTGGCGGTGGCGTGGTTCGCCGCCCTGGCCCTCGACGCCGCCCGGATCGCCACCCGGCACCCCCGCCCGCCGGCCCGCGCCACCCCGGTCCTGGCCGGCGCCCTGGCCGTGGTGCTCGTCGCGGGCGCCTACGCGGGCTACGGCCTGGCCGGGCACGCCGCCCACACCGCCGGCCTGGCCGCGCAGGCCGGCGGGAACTGCGCGGCCGCGGTCGACGAGTTCGAGGCGGTCACCGGGTTCTACGAGCTGACGCTGAGCCCCGACGTGGCCGCGGCCGCGCGGGGCCTGACCGAGTGCGGCGCCTACACGTGGGCGACCGAGGCGCAGCGCGCGGGCGAGCACGCCACCGCCGTCGCCCGCTACCGGCACTTCCGCCAACAGCACCCGGGCAGCCCGCTGGACCCGCACGTGCACCAGGACCTGGTGGAGACCTACGCGACGTGGGCGCGCGGCCTGCGGGACGGCGGCAAGCCCGCCGAGGCCGTCGAGGTCTACCGCGACCTGCTGCGCGAGGACGCGTCGTTCCGCGACGAGGTCGCCGACGCCTACCTGCGGTTGGCCCGCGCCGCCCCACCCGCCGGCACCGACGCGGTCGCCCGGGCCCGCGGCTCGGTGGACGCGCTGCTGGTGGTCGTCCGCGAGTTCGGCGGCACGCCGGCCGCCGCCGAGGTGCCCGCGGCGCTGGACGCCGTCTACGGCGCGGCCGCCGCACCCCTCGGGCGGGGCGAGTTCTGCGCCGCGGCCCCGGCGCTGGAGTACTTCGCCGGCCTGACCGACCCGGCCCTGGCGAAGGCGGCGGCCGACGCCCGGGCCCACTTCCCGCGCGCGGTGCTGGAGTGCGGGCTCGGGCAACTGCGGGAGGGCCGGTCGGACGACGCGGTGACCGCGCTGGAGCGGTTCGTCGGCACCTTCCCCGACCACGGCGACGCGGCGCGGGCCCGCTCCGCGCTGATCTCGGCCAAGGTCGCCGCGGGCACGGGCGCGCGGGTGCCGGTGCCCGCGCCGCTGGGCGCCGAGGGCTCGATCCCGGTGACGTTCGTCAACGGGGTGAGCGCGCCGGTCACCGTGCGGGTGGCCGGGTCGACCGCGCACGAGTTCACGCTGCCCGGCTGCGGCGACTGCCCGCCGTCGTTCCCGCCGCTGGGCGGCTCCGCCGCGTGCCCCTCGGTCGACGGCCTGCCCGCGCGGACCGTGCGGCTCGACCCGGGCGAGCACCACGTGCTCGGCGAGTACGGGCGGGCCGACGCGCTGGCCGAGCCGCTGGGCGTCGGCTCGGGGCAGCCGGACCTGTTCTGCCTGTACCTGGAACGGTGGTCCTAGACCGGCCGGTCCCGGGCCGGCCGGTCCCGGGTCAGTCCGGCAGGTCGACGCGCAGGCAGGTGGCGCCGCGCAGGTCGAGCCAGGCCGCGCCGGGGCCCCGGTTCACCCGCAGCACCACCGACTCGCAGCCGGGGCAGCGGGCGACCAGCCCCGGTGCCCGGCCGTAGACGCGCAGGCCCGCCAGCGGACCGGTCTCGCCGCACGACCCGCACCGGGCCAGGGCGGCGGTGACGTCCACCGCGAAGACCTCGGCCAGGGTGCCCGCCAGCGCGTTGCCGTCGACGAACTCGGTGCCACCGTCCACGTCAGCCTCCGAACCGCTCGGTCCTGACCCGCCGCGGGTCGTGCCCCAGCGCGACGAGGATGTCGGCCACCTTCTCCACGAAGCCGGTGGGCCCGCAGACGAAGCAGGCGGGCTCGAACTCGGCGGGCCACCCGCCGCTGTTGACGTCCGGGACGCCGATCCGGTGCGGTGGCGCGGGCCACCCCTCGGGGGTGGTGCGGGTGTAGACGTAGCTGATGTCGAGGCCGGGTTCGGGCCGGTTCAGCTCGTCGGCGTACAGGCGGTCCCCCGGGCTCCGGACCGAGTAGACCAGCCGGAACGGCGTGCGAACGCCGGCCTCGCGGCGGGCGCGCACCATCGCCACCAGCGGCACGACGCCCGAGCCGCCCGCGACCAGCAGGACCGGGCTCGGGTCGGTCGGCCGCCACACGAACCAGCCGCCCACCGGTCCGCGCAGCTCCACCGGGTCGCCGATCGACAGCCCGCGGACCAGGTAGGGCGACACCTCGCCGTCGGCCAGCTCCTGCACGGTGATCCGCACCAGGTCGCCCTTCGCCGGCGCGGCGAGCGAGTAGCTGCGCTGCGCGCGGTAGCCGTCCTCGGCGGTCAGCCGCACGTCGACGTGCTGGCCCGCGAGGTGCCCGGGCCAGCCCGGGACCTCCAGGACCAGCGTGCGCGCGGTCGGCGTCTCCTCGACGGCGTCGACGAGCGTGGCCACCCGCCAGGTCAGTCGCCCTGGTACCGCTGTTCCCGCCATGGGTCTCCGTACTCGTGGTAGCCGAGCGTCTCCCAGAAGCCCGGTTCGTCCTCCAGGACCAGCCGGATGCCGCGCACCCACTTGGCCGACTTCCAGAAGTACAGGTGCGGCACGAGCAGCCGCACCGGGCCGCCGTGCTCGGGGGTCAGGTCCTCGCCCTCGTAGCGGTGCGCGAGCCACGCCCGGCCGTCCAGCAGGTCTTCCAGCGGCAGGTTGGTGGTGTAGCCGCCGTAGGAGTGGACCACGGCGAAGTCGGCGGCGGTGTCCACGTCGGACAGGAGGGTGTCCAGGGAGACGCCGCGCCAGTGCGTGCCCAGCTTGGACCACTTGGTGACGCAGTGGATGTCGGTGGTCACCGACTCGGCGGGCAGGGCCTGGAACTCGCGCCACGACCAGCCGTGCTCCTCGCCGGTCTCGGTGGTGACGGTGAACCGCCAGCGGTCCAGGGGGACGCGCGGGGTGGGGCCCGCGGACAGGACCGGGAAGTCCTCGGTCAGGTACTGGCCGGGCGGCAGCTCCACGGCGGGCCTGCGCCGGCCGTGGAAGCCGGGCGACACGATGCCCACGTCCCGCTCCTCTCTCGCCGCGTTCAGGCACACCGCACGGGGTTGGTCCCGGCACGGGCGGGTGCGCCCCCTCGCCGCGTTCAGGCACACCGTACGAGGTTGAGCGGTTCGGCGCGATCAGCGTTGGGCCGTTCGGCCGGTGATGATCGGCACAGGCCACGTCCCCGCGCCGGACCCCGCGGCGTGCCGGTGACGGGCGCCATCGGCTCGCGCCGCACCGACTCCACCCGGACGAGCGACAACCGGTCCGCCGAGGTGTTCGAGCCGGTCGGCGGCGTCTGGCAGGCTGCACCGCGAAGCGCCGCGCCGAGCGGCGCACCTGAGGGGACGGGGCGACGTGGGTGCAGGGAACCGCCGCTGGGCTGACCGCGGTGACGCCATCGGGCACGGGCTGAGCTGGCTGGCGCGCTGGAGCACCCGCCTGGCGCTGGCCGCGGTCGGGTTCGTGCTGGTGTGGTGGCTGATCGGCAAGCTGTGGGTGATCGTCATGCCGGTGCTGCTCGGCCTGCTGATCACCACGGTGCTGTGGCCGCCCGCCCGGTGGCTGCGCTCGCGCGGCCTGCCGCCAGCGCTGGCCGCGACGCTGGTGCTGCTCGGCGGCCTGGCCGTGCTGGGCGGCGTGCTGGCGCTGATCACCACGTCGATCGCCTCGGGCGTGCCGCAGATCGCCGACAGCGCCACCAAGGCGCTCCAGCAGGCCCGCGACTGGCTGTCCGGGCCGCCGCTCAACCTCGGCGAGGGCCAGCTCGACCGGCTGGTCGACCAGGGCACCGACCAGCTCCAGTCCAGCATCGGCTCGATCGCCAACGGCCTGCTGACCGGCGTGGGCACGGTGACGTCGGGCGTGGTGACCGGCCTGGTCGCGCTGCTGCTGGCGTTCTTCTTCGTCAAGGACGGCCCGCGGTTCACCCCGTGGCTGCGCGGCGTGGTCGGCGAGCGCGCGGGCAGCCACCTGTCGGTCGTGCTGGACCGGGTGTGGGCGACGCTGGGCGGGTTCATCCGCACCCAGGCCGTGGTGAGCCTGGTCGACGCGGTGCTGATCGGCCTGGGCCTGGTCGTGACGGGGGTGCCGCTGGCCGTCCCGCTGGCCGCGCTGACGTTCCTGGGCGGGTTCGTGCCGATCGTGGGCGCGTTCGTGGCGGGCGCGCTGGCCGTGCTGGTCGCCCTGGTCAGCAACGGCCTGACCACGGCGATCATCATGCTGGTGGTCGTGGTGCTGGTGCAGCAGCTGGAGGGCAACGTGCTCCAGCCGATCCTCCAGTCCAAGAGCCTGAACCTGCACGCCGCGGTGGTGCTGCTGGCGGTGACCGCGGGCAGCAGCCTCTACGGGATCGCCGGCGCGTTCCTGGCGGTGCCCGCGGCGGCGACCGCCGCGGTGGTGCTCCGGTACCTGGGCGAGGTGATCGACCGGCAGAGCGGACCCGAGGAGCCCTCGGACACGCCGCCGGCCGAGCCGGAGCGGGACGCCTCGCGGGGGCGGTCGCGGGAGGAGGAGACCTCCGCCTGATCCCGGTCGCCGTGGTCCGAACAGGTGAAGATTTCCCCGTGGCGTTATTGGCGTGCGCGGGCACCTGAAGTAGCGGACCATGACCTCTCGCGGGGGTCACCGGGCGTGACGGCCGCCCGCGCGCTCACGGTCTGTGCTTCACCCCACACCCACCCATCTCCTTCGGCTACCCGGTCGAAGACCGATTACCCGTTCCGGTCGTGTGTTCGGGGTCGCCCTCGATCGGGTAACCCGATGGGGAATGCCCGTGCGTCACGCTCCGTTGAACGGGGTGTCGCCCGATCAGGGCGCGGACGAGAGCCGCCGGAGCGGCCGCGGGATCGTCCAACCACATCGTGAAGCGCAGTCCACCACTCCCCCGTGCCCCCTGGGCGGGCTGATCCAGAAGGAGAAGACATGTCCTCGACGACCACCACGACGAAGACCCGCCCGCAGCGCGCCGACGCGTCCCGCCGGGAGTGGTCGCAGGACGCCGACCTGGTCGGCCACTACCTGCGCGAGGTCGGCGGCACGCCGCTGCTGACCGCCGAGCAGGAGGTGGACCTGGCCCGGCGCATCGAGGCGGGCGTGTACGCCGCCGAGCTGCTGCGCGCCGCCGACGCCGGCGAGGGCCCGCCGATGGAGCTCGACCGCCGACGCGCGCTGCGCGAGGTGGCCGCGGACGGCCGGCGTGCCAAGGACCACATGATCCGGGCCAACCTGCGCCTGGTGGTGTCGGTGGCCAAGAAGCACGCCTACCGCGGCCTGCCGTTCCTGGACGTGGTCCAGGAGGGCAACCTGGGCCTGATCCGGGCCGTGGAGAAGTTCGACTACGCCAAGGGCTACAAGTTCTCCACCTACGCGATCTGGTGGATCCGCCAGGCCATCGAGCGCGGCGTGGCCGAGCAGACCCGCACGGTGCGGCTGCCGGTGCACGTGTTCGAGGAGCTGTCCAAGCTGCGCAAGGTCGAGCGCAAGCTGCGGCTGGAGCTGGACCGCGACCCGACCCACGAGGAGATCGCGCAGGCGTCGGGCACCCCGCTGGCGCGCGTGGTCGAGCTGCTGGAGGCGGGCCGGTCGGCGATCAGCCTGGAAACCCCGGTCGGCGACGACGGCAGCACGTCGGTGGCCGACCTGATCGAGGACGTCGAGGCCGTGCAGGCGCACGAGGTGGTCGAGCACAACGGCATGGTCGCCGAGCTGCTCAACCTGGTGCACACCCTGCCGCCCCGGCAGGCGCTGATCCTGACCCTGCGCTACGGCCTGACCGACGGCCGGCCGCGCACGCTCCAGGAGGTGGCCGCCGAGGTCGGCCTGACCCGCGAGCGCATCCGCCAGCTGGAGAAGGAGTCGCTGCGGCACCTGCGCAGCCCGGAGCGCAGCCAGGCCCTGCTGGCCTGGACCGGCTGACGCACCACCCGAACACGACCGGCTCGAACACGCGACCGGGCGGACCGCTGAGGTCCGCCCGGTCGCGCTGTCCCACGGGGCGCGGCCGACACGACGGGCGAACCCGCGAGGTTCTCCCGGTCGCGCTGTCCCACGGGGCGCGGCCGACACGACGGGCGGACCCGCGAGGTCCGCCCGGTCGCGCTGTCCCGGGGGTCGCGGCCGGCGCGACCGGCACCACGGTTTGAACTCCCCCACAGGGGCAATTCACCGCGCATGTCGATCGCCCGGAGCTTCGAACGCGTCCGCACCGCCTATTCCAACGGGGAGCGGAGGCCGCTGGCCGGGTACCTGTCCGCGATGGGCTCGTACGCGGCACTGGTCGGCGCGGCCGCGCTGATCGGCCGCCGCACCGGGGCGCGGTTGCCCGAGCGGGTGTCGGCGGGTGACGTGGCGCTGCTGTCGATGGCCACCCACAAGGCCAGCCGGCTGCTGACCAAGAGTTCCGTCACCGCCGCGCTGCGCGCCCCGTTCACCCGGTACGAGGAACCCGCCGGGGTGGCGGAGGTCAACGAGTCCGTGCGCGGCGACGGCGTCCGGCACGCCGTGGGCGAACTGGTGACCTGCCCGTTCTGCTCGGGCGTCTGGATCGCCACCGCGCTCACCGCCGGTCACGTGCTCGCGCCCCGCGCCACCCGGCTGGCGATGACCGCGCTGACCGCCGTCGGCACCTCCGACTGGCTGCACCTGGGCTACGAGGCCGCCAAGCGGCACCTCGCCCGGGACTGACCCGGGGACCCGCGACGGGGAATCCGATCCGGCCGCATCAGCTCGTCCCGCGCGGGTAGCCCACTGCGCGAGGAGGCGAGATGAGCAAGCAGCGAACGCAGGACAAGAGCAGCCGGGCCGACGCGGGCAAGCTCTCCGACATGACCGTCGACGAGCTGCGGCACAAGGCGTCCGAGCTCGGCGTGCGCGGCTCCCACGACATGCACAAGGCCGAGCTGGTGCGGGCCGTCGCCGACGCGATGGGCGGCGGCGCGCCGGAGCCCCGCAGCGGGGACGACCGGGGTGGCGTCCGCACCGGCGAGGGCACCTCCAAGAGCCTGAAGTACTCCCAGGAGGTCCGCTCCACCGACGACGAGCCGGAGCGGCCCGGCCGGAGCCTGGTGACCACCAACCACGACGTCATCCGGCAGTGGGCCGAGGCGCGCGACGCCACGCCGGCCACCGTGCCGGGCACCGAGCACGGCGACCACCTGGGCGTGCTGCGGTTCGACTTCCCGGGCCACGGGGGTGACGGGCTGCGCCACGTGGACTGGGACGAGTGGTTCGCCACGTTCGACGAGCGCCGGCTGAACTTCATCTACCAGGAGCAGCGCTCGGACGGCTCGCCGAGCACCTTCTTCCAGCTGGAGAGCCCCGACCGCGAGGACGCCTGAGGCGCACCCCGCGACCGTCGTCCCACCGCCCCGGCGCGGGCGGTGGGGCACCCCGCGTGAGGACTGGTCCACCATGACCGAAGAACTCCCACCACCCGCCCCGCCGCGCAGCGCGCTGACCCTGCGGCTGTGGCTGGCCGGGTTCGGCATCGTCTTCAGCGGCGTGGCCGCGGTCCTGGCGTGGCGGGCCGGCCTGGCCTGGTTGGCCGTGCTGCTGGTCGTGCTGGCGGTCGTCTCGGCGGTCGACCTGGCCTGGGTCGCCCACCGCAAGCGCCGCGGCGACCCCGGCTGATCCGTGAGCACGTCGTCGACCGGTTCACCGCCGCGCGGTCGCCGACCGGGCGGCGCGGGTGGTCGCGTCTCGGCTGCTCGTCGGCGGCCCGGTCGGCCTGCCGGTCGGGCACGTCGGGGTCTTCGCGCGACGAGGTGGTCGCCCCGGGGCGGACCGGGGGCGGTTCGGCTCCACATAGCGGCAGAAAGCATCCGCACCCACCAGCCGAACCGCCCCCTGGCCGGTCGTCCGCGCGGGGGGCGGGCAGTCGGCCAACCCCACGCCGTCGACTGCCCGCACCGCGCTCCGCGCGACCGGCCGGATCGGGAGCGGCGCCCACCGCGGACCCGTGGTCCCGGGTGGACGCCGACATCGGCACCGCACGGCACCGCGCCCGGTCTCAGCTCGCGCCGGAGGGCCCTGCCCTCCCCCTGCGCGACCGCTCCCGGACGGGCATCTCGGCCTCCTCGCGTCGGGACCACCGCGGGTTCCCGCGGTGTCGTGCCCCTTCGAGTGCAGCACAGCCGACGCCCTCCGTCCGCCCGGGGAGGCCCTTCCCGGGCCTTTCCACTCGTGTGAGTGACGAAAGTGCCACCGCAACGGGCTTTCCGGTGTCCGCCAGGGATTCCACGCCCCGGTGGCCCGCACGTCACACGATCGCGTGGACGATCTTCACGGGACCCGGTAACGGATCTTGCCGGCCCGCGCGGAGCTGCCAGCATGTGACCGGAACACGACCTCTGGTGAAAGCAGGAACCGGCATGTCCACGATCCGCGAGTCCCGGGCTACGCCGGCCCACTGGACGTCCCGCCCGCTGCCCGTGCACCTGGTGGGCTCCCTGCCACCGCCGCTGTGCGAGGACCCGGCCGCCGCGATGGGCTGGTTCCTCCGGCACCGCCGCGGCGCGGAGCTGACCGCGCTGCCCTACGACCGCGACCCGCGGTGGATCATCGACTGGCTGGACCGGCTGGCCGCCGTGCCGGCCCTGGAGCGGGTGCGCGGCGGCGCGAGCCGGGGTTACGACGACATGCCGCACTACCGCGTCCTGCCCGGCCGGCGGCTGGTGCCCGGCGACGTGGCACCGGGTCGCCCGGCGCAGGCCGAGGCGGCGTTCGCCGCGCTGGGCGCGGCCGGCGCGGGCGACGCGCGGGTGCAGGTCGGCATCCCCAACCCGCTGGACCTGGCGCTGTTCGCCTCGGGCTCGGTGACGGCCGCCCGCGACTGGATGCCGGTGGTGCGGGAGGCCGTGCTCGGCGAGGTCGCCCAGATCGCGGCCACCTGGGGCGACCGGGTGCAGTTGCAGCTGGAGACCCCGGCCGTGCTGGTGGCCTACCACCGGACCTCGCGGGAGGCGTGGTCGATGCTGACGCGCGACCTGGCCGCCCAGGTCGCGGAGGTGCTGCGGGCCGCGCCGCGGGCGCGCTGGGTGCTGCACCTGTGCTACGGCGACCTGGAGCACGTGCCGGTGTTCGCGCCGACGGACCTGGACCCGGCGGTGGAGTTCCTGAACGGGCTGGCCGACCTGCTGGACCGGCACCGCCTGCCGATGCCGACCGTGCACCTGCCGGTGACCAGCGGCGACGACCCGCCGCCGACGG
Source organism: Saccharothrix syringae (assembly GCF_009498035.1). Taxonomy (NCBI): domain Bacteria; kingdom Bacillati; phylum Actinomycetota; class Actinomycetes; order Pseudonocardiales; family Pseudonocardiaceae; genus Saccharothrix; species Saccharothrix syringae. The sequence goes on along the minus strand of NZ_CP034550.1, from coordinate 4,724,523 downwards.
ACCCGGGTTTCTTCGAGGCGCTGCGACGGCTGCGGCGGGGCGTGGACGTGATCGCCGGGGTGGTCGCCGAGTCCCACCCGGCGGCGACGCGGCGGGCGCTGTACCTGACCGTGGAGGCGCTGGGCGCGCCGGTCACCGGCGTGGCGGCGGCCTGCGGGTACGGCCGCCGGACGGTCGAGGCGGCGGCGGCGAACCTGGAGCTGGCGGCCGCGCTGGCGCGGGAGTGGGGCCCGCTGGTGGAGCCGCGCCAGGAGTGGTGAGGTGCGGGGCGGGCGGCGACCCGCCCCGCAGCGGTCAGTCCACTGTGGACAGTGGGGTGTGCGCCGGGTCCACCGGCTCGCGCACCGGCCCCGGCGGCGTGCCGTCGCCGAACGGGCGGCCGCCCAGCGCCTCGCGCCCGTGCGGGGTGACCCACCCGGACAGGTCCGGTCCACAGGGGACGATCCCGTTCGGGTTGAGGTCGGTGTGCACCAGGTAGTAGTGCTCCTTGATCTGGCGGAAGTCGACCGTGTCGCCGAAGCCCGGCGTCTGGAACAGGTCCCGCGCGTAGGCCCACAGCACCGGCATCTCGGCCAGCTTGTTCCGGTTGCACTTGAAGTGCCCGTGGTAGACCGGGTCGAAGCGCACCAGCGTGGTGAACAGCCGCACGTCGGCCTCGGTGATCGTGTCGCCGACCAGGTAGCGCCGGTCGGCCAGCCGCTCCTCCAGCCAGTCCAGCGCGGTCCACAGCCGCCGGTACGCCTCGTCGTACGCCTGCTGGCTGCCCGCGAACCCGCACCGGTAGACGCCGTTGTTCACCTCGGTGAACACCCGGCGGTTGACCTCGTCGATCTCGTCGCGGTGCGCCTCGGGCAGCAGGTCGGGCGCGCCCTCGCGGTGGTGGGCCCGCCACTCGGTGGACAGGTCCAGGGTGATCTGCGCGAAGTCGTTGGTGACCACCGCGCCGGTGGTGGTGTCCACGATCGCGGGCACGGTGATCCCGCGCGGGTAGTCCGGGTCGCGCTTGAAGTACGCCTCCTGGAGGCGTTCGATGCCCAGCACCGGGTCGCGCCCGCCGGGGTCGAGGTCGAACGTCCACGACCGCGCGTCGTGCGTCGGCCCGGGCAGGCCGATCGACAGCGCGTCCTCCAGGCCGAGCAGCCGCCGCACGATGATCGCCCGGTTCGCCCACGGGCAGGCCCGCGCCGCGACCAGCCGGTAGCGACCGGCTTCGACCGGGAACCCGTCGCGCCCGTCGGCGGTGATGCGGGTGGTGATGTAGCGGGTGTCGCGGGTGTACTCCTTGCCCTTGACCGAGTAGGTGCCTGCCCGGCCGTGCTCCGGGTTGCCCTGCTCCGGGTCGGCTCCGGTCGCCGCGGACTTCGATGGGTCGCTCACGGACCGAGCGTAGCCCGCCACCCGGCGGCCCGCCGGTGGCGCAGCGCCGCGCCGCAACGAGGTGGGGAGGCGTTTTCCGCCCACGCGGTCGCGTTCACCGGCGTGCCCGTCGGTTCGGGTGTGGTGCGCCGCAAGAGCCGACCCCCGGCCCGGGCCGGCCGGGCCGGGGCTCGGCGTGGTGGTCGGATGCCCGACCGGCGCCGTTGCGCACCTTCGTGATGTCCGCGCCGGCGCCCGTCTTCTTCGCCACCGCGGACCCGCGGGCCGACCTGACCGCGCTCACCACCCGAGCTCCGCTACGCCGTGTGGCGGCCGGAGATCACCGACGAGGAGCGCGAACGGACCCCCAGCCCCTGAACCCGCCCCGCACTCCCGCTTCCCGTCACCCCGCGGGCCGCCGTGCCGGCCCCTCCCCGTCACCCGCCGTGTTCCTCCGGGCGAGTAGGGTTGACGCCCAACCGCCGCGGCTGTGCCTGGACGGCCGCGACGCGGTGGCCGGGCGAGGACGCGGGGAGGGCCATGACGACGTGGTGGGGCCAGGAACAGCCGGAACGGCCCGCGCCCGGCGCCGACCGGCAGGCCGACCGCGCGGTGCTGGAACTGGTCCGGGCGGAGGTGCTGCCCCGCCTGCCGCCCGAGGGGCACCCGGCCCGGGCGACCGCGCTGGTCGACCTGGGCAGGCAGCTCGTGGCCGACTACGAGGCCAACGGCTGCGCCGAGGTGGTCGACGAGGCCGTCGCCCTGTGCCGCCGGGCCCTGCGGGACACGCCGGTCGCCGACGTGCGCCGGGCCGCGCACGCCGAGGCGCTGGGCGCCGTGCTGACCAAGCGCTTCCACGCCACCGGGAGCGCCAACGACCTCAACGACGCGATCGTCGCCTACCGGGACGCGCTGCGGGCCCCGCGCGCCGATTCGACCTGGGACCGCACCGCCTGCCAGGCCGCCCTGGGCGACCTGGTCGGCCGCCGCTACGCCAGGACCGGCCGGCGCGCCGACCTGGACGAGGCCATCAGCCGCTACCGCACCGCGGCGCACAAGACCCCGCGCTCCCACCCCACCCGCCGCACCTACCTGACCCGCCTGGCCGAGGCCCTGACCGTGCGCGGCAAGCTCACCGGCAGCACCCTGGACCTCGACGAGGCCACCGACGCCACCGCCGAAGCCACCACCCCCACCCCCTAACCACCACCTTTCCACCCCGCGTGTCCTCCACTCAGACACCGCGTGTCCTCCACCCGGACACCGCGAGTCCTCCACTCAACCCCGGCGTGTCCTGCGTTCAACCCGCGCGTGTCATGCACTCAGCACCCGCGAGTCATGCACCCGGCACCGCTGAACCCGACACTCCACACAGGACCGCACTAGGCCATCCGAGCGACTTGCGTGTGAGCACCACGCCGAGGGGGAACCGTCCCGTTGTCGATCGGCACTGGAGGCGGTCATGCGCGGACCCCTGCTCCCCCCGCTGGTGCTGCTGGTCGCCTCGGCGCTCTCGGGGTGCGGCGGGCTGGGCAACCGCGCGGGCGACGCGCCCAACGCCCTGGTGACCATGGGCTTCGGCCTGCCCGACGAGCACGCCACCGCCCGCGTCCAGGTCTTCCGCGACGCCAACCCCGACATCGACGTCCGCATCAACGAGGGCGCGTTCGACGAGCAGCAGTTCCTCTCCGCGGTGGCCGCGGGCGACCCGCCCGACCTGGTCTACGCCGAGCGGCGCAAGCTGGGCGGCTACGCCGCCCGCGGCGCGGTGCAGCCGCTGGACGACTGCCTGGCCGAGCACCGCGTCGACCTCGCCGCGTTCCGCCCCGCGGCCCTGCGCCAGGTCACCCACGACGACCGGGTCTACGGCCTGCCGGAGTTCTCCAGCGTCCGCCTCATGATCATCAACAACCCGGTGGTGCGCGAGGCGGGCCTCGACCCCGCCACCCTCTCCACCGCCGACTGGGCCGGGCTGCCCGCCCTGACCGACCGGCTGGCCCGCGTCACCGGCGGGCGCCCGCAGCGCATCGGCTTCGACCCCAAGATGCCCGAGTTCCTGCCGCTGTGGGCCAAGGCCAACGGCGCCGACCTGATCGGCCCGGACGCCCGCCTGGACGACCCGCGCGTGGTCGAGGCGGTCCGCGTCACCGCCGACCTGGTCGAGCGCCAGGGCGGCTGGGCGTCGTTCAAGGCGTTCCGCGACACCTTCGACCAGTTCGGTGCGAACAACCAGTACGTCACGGGCCAGCTGGCCGCGATGCCGATGGACTCCTGGTACCTCAACACGCTGGCCACCAACTCCCCCGACGTCGACGTGACGGTCGTGCCGTTCACCGACCGCGCCGGCAACCCGCTCACCGAGTCCGGCGGCCAGGCGTGGGCCATCCCCCGCGGCGCTCGGCACCCGGACACGGCGTGCCGCTTCATCACCACCCTGACCCACCCGGACACGTGGGTCACCGCCGCCAAGGCCCGCCGGGACGCCCTGGCCCGCGCCGGCAAGCCCTACGGCGGCACGTTCACCGCCAACCGGGTCGCCGACGAGCGGATCTTCCGCGAGGTGTTCGACCCGAAGGGCAACCGGGTGCTCCAGCAGGGCGTGCCGACCGTGCTGGCGTTGCAGGAGCAGGCGTTCGCCCTGCCTCCCAGCCCGGCCGCCAGCGAGCTGGTGCGCGCCTGGGAGGGCGCGGTGAACCGGGTGCTCAACCGGCAGCAGAGCCCGGAGGACGCGATGGCGCAGGCGCAGCGCGAGGCCGAACGCGCGCTCAAGCGGGTGGGCGGGAGGTAGGGCCGTGTCGGTCACCGGACGCGAAGCTCGCGCGGGGTGGTTGTTCCTGTCCCCCTGGATCATCGGGTTCCTGGCCTTCACCGCCGGCCCGATGCTGTTCAGCCTGTGGCTGTCGCTGACCCACTACGACATGCTGCGCCCACCGACCTACGTCGGCCTGGACAACTACCGCGAGGCCCTGACCGACGAGCGGGTCGGCACGGCGCTGTGGAACACGGTGTTCTTCACCGCCCTGCACGTGCCCGCGCAGGTGGTGCTGGCGCTGGCCCTGGCGAGCCTGCTGCGCCGCGCGGGCCGGGCGGCCGGGTTCTTCCGCACCGTGGTCTACCTGCCGGTGATGACGCCGCCGGTGGCGCTGGCCGCGCTGTTCCTGCTGCTGCTCAACGGCCAGAACGGCGCGATCAACGCGTTCCTGGGCTGGTTCGGCTTCACCGGCCCGAACTGGACCACCGACCCGACGTGGATCAAGCCGGGCCTGGTGGTGATGAGCCTGTGGACGGTGGGCAGCACCGCGGTGCTGTACCTGGCGGCGCTGACCCGCGTGCCGCTGGAGCGCTACGAGGCGGCGCGGCTGGACGGCGCGAGCCCGTGGCGGCAGTTCTGGCACATCACGCTGCCCGGCATCAGCGGCACGGTCTACTTCACCGTCGTGGTCAACACCATCGCCTCGCTCCAGGTCTTCACCGAGGCGTACGCGATGTTCTTCGGCGCCCGCGCCAAGCAGTCCGCCGAGGGCGACGCCGCGCTGTTCTACGTGATCCACCTGTTCCAGGAGGCGTTCGGGTCGCTGCGCATGGGGTACGCCTCCGCGCTGGCGTGGGGCCTGTTCCTGGTCATCGCGCTCGTCACGGCCGTGCAGGTGCGGCTGTCCCGCCGGTACGTCCACTACGAGGGGGAACGGCCGTGAAGCGGGTCGGGGTGTGGGCCGGGCTGCTGGTCGTCGCGCTGGCGTTCGGCTACCCGTTCTGGTGGCTGGTCAGCGCGTCGCTCAAGGACCGGGCGCACGTGTTCGACAACGCGCTGCTGCCCAGGCCGTTCTCGCCGGGCAACTACGTCGAGGTGTGGCGGGCGGTGCCGCTGCTGACGTGGGTGGGCAACAGCGTCGCGGTCGGCCTGGCGGCGGCCGTCGCGGCCACGGCGGCCAGCGCGGTGGTGGCGTTCGGCTTCGCGATGTTCCGGTTCCCCGGTCGCGACGCGCTGTTCGGCGTGGTGCTGGCGACGATGATGCTGCCCGCCGCGGTGACCATGGTGCCGGTGTACCTGGAGTGGCACGCGCTGGGCCTGGCCACCACGCAGATCCCGCTGTGGGCGCAGAACCTGTTCGGCTCCGCGTTCTACATCTTCCTGCTGCGCCAGTTCTTCCTGGGCCTGCCGGGCGAGGTGTTCGACGCGGCCAAGGTCGACGGCGCGAACGCGTGGCGGCTGTTCACCGCCCTCGGGCTGCCGCTGGCGCGGCCGGGGCTGGTGGTGGTGTTCGTGTTCGAGCTCAAGGCCGCCTGGACGGACCTGATCAAACCGCTGATCTACCTGCGCGAGCCCGACCTCTACACGTTGCCGCGCGGGTTGAAGGCCGTGCTGGACCGGTTCGGCGAGGGCGGCGAGGCGCAGTGGGAGCTGGTGCTGGCGGCGAGCGCGGTGGCCACCGTGCCGATGGTGCTGCTGTTCCTGGTGGCGCAGCGGTACTTCGTGCGGGGCACGGTCACCCAGCACGTGGAGTGACCCGCCCCAGCACGAGCCCGAGCGCGTTCGCGGCGGTCGCGCCGCCCAGCGCGATGCCCCAGCCCACCGGCCCCAGCGGCGTGCAGCCGAAGAAGTGGCTGACGCCCGGCGTCTGGATCACCGCGGCCAGCGCGGCGGCCGAGCCGATCCCGGCGGCCAGCACCGACCGGTCCGGGCCGCCGGTGAGCAGGGTCTGGCCGAGCTGGGTGCCGACCAGGGCGGCCAGCGCGACCGTGCTCGCCCGGCGCGACCGGCCGGTGAACCGGGCCGCGGTCCACGCGGCGGTGGCGCCCAGCGCGGTGACCGCGGCCCGCCCGCCGATGTCACGGGTCAGCGCCGCGCCCAACGACGTGGTGGGCCCCTCGCGCAGCAGGTCGGGCACGGCCTCGCGGTCGGGCCTGCTCAGCGCGATGGCCATGGCGGGCGCCAGGTCGGTCAGCAGGTTGACCAGCAGCAGTTGGCGCGCGGTCAGCGGGGACCGGCCGGTCAGCCCCGCGCCCAGCACGCTGAACGCGATCTCGCCGAGGTTGCCGCCGAGCAGGATGGCCAGGGCCTCGCGCACCGACGCCCACATGGCGCGGCCCTCGACCAGGGCGTGGGTGATCGTCTCCAGCCGGTCGTCGGTGACCACGAGGTCGGCCGCGGCGCGGGCGGCGGGCGTGCCGCGGCGGCCCAGGGCGATGCCCACGTCGGCCAGCCGGATCGCGGGCGCGTCGTTGGCGCCGTCACCGGTCATCGCGACCACCCGGCCGGCGCGCTGGTAGCTCTCGACGACGCGGACCTTCTGCGCCGGGGTGCAGCGGGCGATCACGTCGGCGGTGGGCAGCAGGGCGTCCAGCTCGTCGTCGGGCAGCGCGTCGACCTGGGCGCCGGTGACCACGGTGACCGGTTCGGCGCCGTTGACCTCGGCGGCGATGGCCTCGCCGGTGGCCGGGTGGTCGCCGGTGACCACCACGATCCGCACGCCCGCCTCGCGCAGCCTGGCGGCGGCCGGCGGCGCGCCCTCGCGCACCGGGTCGGCCAGCGCCACGAAGCCCAGGAAGGTCAGCCCGCGCACGTCCTCGTCGGCGCAGCCGGGACCGCCGTCGCAGCCGGGACCGCCACCCCGCTCGAAACCGCCGTCCCGCTCGGCGACCGCGAGCACGCGGTGCCCCTGCCCGGCCAGCCGGTGCGCGCGCTGCGCCAGGCGCCTGCGGGCGCGCTGGTCGAGGTCGCAGCGCGGCAGGACCACCTCGGGCGCGCCCTTCACGCTCAGCAGCACCCGTTCACCGACCCGGCCCAGCGTCGCGTGGTAGCCGCGGCAGGGCTCGAACGGCAGCGCGTCCGCCCGCGTCCAGCCGCGGGCGCCGGTGGTGGCGCGCACGCGGGCCCGCCGGGCGCCCTCCAGCACCGCGCGGTCGGTCTGGTGCGCCAGGTCGGCGGGGTCGTCGGCCCCGGGGGTGCCGCGCACGGCGGCGGCGAGCACGCGGCGCAGCCCGTCGGTCAGCGATCGCGGGTCCGCGCCGCGCCGGCCGTCGTCGACGCGGCTCACGCTCAGCCTGCCCTCGGTCAGCGTGCCGGTCTTGTCGAAGCACAGCACGTCCACCCGGCCCAGCGCCTCGATGGTGCGCGGGTTGCGGACCAGCGCGCCGTGCTCGGCCAGCCTGCGGGCGGCGGCGAGCTGGGCGGCGTTGACCAGGAACGGCAGCCCCTCGGGCACCGAGGCCACGGCCAGGTTGACCGCCGCGCCCAGGCTCTGCCGCAGCGGCACGCCCCGCAGCAGCCCGGCCCCGGTCACCGCGGCGGCCGAGCCCAGCGCGACCGGCAGCGCCTTGCGGGTCAGCTCGGCCAGCCGCGCCTCCACGCCGGTGGTGGGCGCGTTGCGCCGCGCCGTCGCCATGCCGCGGCCGACCTCGGTGGCGTCCCCGGTGGCCACCACCACGGCCAGCGCCTCCCCCGCCGCGACCGTGGTGCCCTCGTAGAGCATCGACGACCGGTCGGCCGGTTCGGCGGCCACCACCGGCGCCGGGTCCTTGGGCACCGGCAGGGACTCGCCGGTCACCGACGACTCGTCGACCTCCAGCCCCTCGCCGGTCAGCAGCCGGCAGTCGGCGGGCACCACGTCGCCGGGGCCCAGCCGAACCACGTCGCCGCGCACCAACTCCTCCGCGGTCACCTCGCGGTCGCGCCCGTCGCGCACCGCGGTGGCGCGCACCGCCGAGCGGGCCAGCAGGGCGGCCAACGCGCGGTCGGTGGCCACCTGCTGCGCGCTGCCGATCAGCGCCGACACACCCACGATGCCCGCCACCAGCGCGGCGTCGACCGGTGAGCCGACCGCCGCGGACAGGGCCGCGCCGCCGGCGAGCACCGGCGTGAGCGGGTTGGCCAGCTCGGCCAGGAAGGCGCTGCCCAGGCTCGTGCCGACCGCCTGCCGCCCGGCGGAGGTGCGGTGCCTGCGCCGCGCCTCGCGCTCGGGCAGCCCGTCGCGGCCCGACCCGAGGGCGTCGAGCACGGCGTCCGCGGGCATCACGTGCCACGGCCGCGCGGTCGCCGAGGTCGGCGCGGCGGCGGTGCGGGCGACGGCCTCGGCCCGCCACACCCCGTCGACGAACGCGACGGCCGACGCGCCGTCGACCGCGCGGGCCGCGCTGCGGGCGGGCACCCCGACCCGCGTGCCGAGCGCGCCGACCGCGCCGACGCCGCTCGCGACCTGCGCCAGCACGATCGAGTCCCGGTTCACCCGCTTCGCCGCCGGCACCGCCTCGACCAGCAGCACGGCCGCCTCCAGGTCGCGCACCAGCACGTGGGCGCCCCACGGCGGCGGGCAGCCGTCCCGGTGCAGGCCGACCCCGCAGTCCGAGGCGCCCAGCGCCCGCCGGTCGTCCGAGACCACGGCCACGACGTGCCCGTCGGCCTGGAACCCGCGCACCGCGGCCACGAGGGCGGCGCCGGAGGGCACCGCGCCGTCGGCGGAGCGGACCGCGGCCCGGTCGCGGTCGGTGGCCACCACCACGCGCAACCCGGCCTCGCGGGCGGCCGCGGCGAGGGCGTCGACCGCGGGCGGGGTCTCCACGTCCGCGGCCAGCACGGCCCGCAGCCGCTGCCCCTCGGCCAGCCCGAGCACGGCGGCGCGCCCGGTGAACGGCCGCCGCTCCCGCGCGCCCCGGCTGCCGCGCAGGTCGAGCCGGTCCAGCGGGCCCAGCACCCAGCCGCCGTCCCGGCGCGCGGCGGTCGGGTCCTCGGGGTCGAACAGGGCGAACGCGCGCCCGGCCAACTCGCCGGTGTCCGCGCCGGGCAGCGGCGCCAGGTCGCCGAGCACCCACCGGTCCGGGCACAGCGCGGCCTCGTCGAGCAGCAGCACGTCCACCGCGTCCAGCCGGCGCAGCGCGGACCGCTCCATCACCAGCGCGCCCCGCCGGGCCAGCACCCGGCCCAGCTGGGCGGCGAACGCGGTGCGGCCCACCGACGGCGCCTTGGGCAGGCTCGCCACGCCGAGCGCGGCGGCCCGCCGGAGGCCGGTCAGCGGTGCGGCGGCCGCCACCGCCGCGGCGCCCGCGGCCAGGGACCGGCGCGCGTGGCGCTCGACGGGCCCCTCCGGGAACGGCCGGGGCCGCTCGACCACGACCGGTTCGGCCGCGGCGTCCTCGGGCCCGTTGATCAGGCCGTCCTCCGCGCCGCACCACGCCCGCTCGTGGGCCCTGACCTCGCGCCACTGCTGGACGCGCTGGGCGAGGTCGAGCAGGGTGCCCTCGCCGCGCGAGGCCAGGCCGTGCACCAGGGCGGCGAGGATCGAGGTGGCCGAGTCGGCGCGCTCGCGGCCCCGGAAGCGGCCGGCGACCAGCGCGCGCAGCCCGGGGTGCAGGTCGACCGCGGAGACCAGCGCGGTCAGCTCGGCGGGCACCGGCGCCCACGGCGCGACCCTGGTGACCGCGGCCAGCGCCAGGCCCGCGGCGTCGGCGGCGAGGGTGGGCAGCAGGCGGGTGCCCCGGACGCCGTCCGCGGGGTGGTGCAGCTCGTCCTCGACCAGGCGCTCCTCGTCGGTGGCGGGGTCGGCCTCGGCGCGCCGGACCAGCTCGACCAGCTCCTCGGTCGGCGGCGGCGGGTCGGTGACGGCGACGACCACGCGCGCGGACGGGGCGTTGACCCTGGCCCACCGGACGCCGCCGTGGCCCTCCAGCAGCCGCTCGACCCGCTCGGCGACCAGCCCGCCGCGGGGGCCGTGGACGCCGTGGACCTCGACGTGCAGGCGCCCTGGGCACGACCACGCGTTGCGGCGGTCCCGGTGCGCGGCCCGCTCCGGCGGGGTGAGGGCGAGGCGGACCAGCCCCCGGACGGCGCGCACGGGATCGATGCCGAGGAGTTCCACCGTTCGTGTCTTCCCGCTGGGCCGACGCCCAAGCGCCACGATCAGGTGGTGATCTCCCGCCCGACCGCCTCCCCGGCCCGCGGTCGCGGCAGGTTCGGGGAGCGGCCCACCCGCTCGACGGCGACCCGCAGCGCGCCCACCACGCGGTCGTCGAAGATCCCCCGGGGCACCTCGACCAGGTCCGCGGGCCCGTCGCCCAGGGCCCGGCGCACGAAGGCGGGCACGGCGGCGCGCAGCTCGGGCGGCACGGTGCGCTGGTGCAGCTCGACCGTGCCCCGGGCCAGCAGGGTGCCCGCGCCGCTGGGGCCCCACTCGTGCTCGCGGACCTCGGCCCACAGCTCGCGCGCCTCGGCCTCCGAGTCCGGCAGGTACTCGTCCGGGACGCCGAGGAAGTGGGCGACCAGCCGCCAGGCGTAGTGGTGGTCCTCCCGCTCCTGCGGGGTCGTGGGGACGCCGAGGCGGTCCAGCGCGTCCACCCCGCCGAGGGAGAGGGTCAGCACCGCGCCCGCGACGTCGCGCTGGGACAGCGGCACGTCGCCGTCCCAGCGGCCCGAGCGGGCGAGCTGCTGGCGGACCGCGGCGTGCAGCAGCCGGATCCGGCGGCACAGCGGGACGACCCGGCCGCCGCTGAACGCCTCCGGGTGGGTCATGCCGGTGAGCAGCCTGGTGGCGCGGGCCACGCGGCGGTGCGGCCGGCCCGGCCCCCGCGCGGCGTGCAGGGCGCGGGCGGTCGACGGCGACAGGTAGGTGCCGACGAGCCCGGCGGTCGCCTGCACCGCGGTGACCGCGGCACCGTGGCGCCGGAAGAACGAGGCGATGCGCCGCAACCGCTCGGGCCGCGCCCACGGCGGCAGCCGGGGTGCGTCCTCCAGGAACGCGCGCACCGGCGGCGGCACGGCCGCGGGGTGGCCGTCGAGCACCCCCGGTCCGGGCAGGTCGGCCACGACGGCCTCGGCGCGGGGGTCGCCCATCGGGCTGAGCGCGTCGCGGTAGGTGAGGTAGGACAGGCGCACGTCGGCTCCGGGGTCGGGGGGTTCGCTCCCCGACCATGCCAGGACGGGCGGTGCGGGCAACCGGATCGCGGCGAGTTCACCCGTTCCGGTCGCACATTCGCGACCTGGTGGAATACTCCATTGTGGACAGACAAGGAGTTACCGGACGTAACCGAACCGGTATGTGACTTCGCCGGCCGCGGGGACTGCGGCGGGTGTCCCGCGCGTTGTAGGTGGTGATGACTCACACCCTCCGTTTCCGCGTCCTCGGCGACTCGCTCGCCGCCGGGGTCGGCTGCACCACCGCCCACCAGACGCTGGGGCACCGGTTGGCCGACGTGCTGCGAGCGGACGGCCACCGCGTCGACCTCGGCGTCCACGCGGTGCCCGGCGCGCGGTCGATCGACCTGGCACCCCAGGTGCGCGCGGCCGTGCCCACCGGCGTCGACCTGGCCCTGCTGGTGATCGGCGCCAACGACCTGACCTCGTTCACCCCACCCGCGATCGGCGCCCGACTGCTGCACGACGCCGTCGCCAACCTCCGCCGGGCCGGCGCGCGCGTCGTCGTGGCGACCGCACCGGACCTCGGCATCGTCTCCCGCGTGCCACCCGCCTACCGCGACCTCGTCAGCCAGGCCAGCGCGATGTACGCGCGGGCGCAGGCCGACGCCGTCCGGGTGGCCGGCGGCACCATCGCGGCCGTCGGCACCGAGCTGTTCGACCGCTTCCGCGCCGACCCGGCGCTGTTCTCGGCCGACGGCTTCCACCCCTCGGCCGCCGGGTACGCGCTCATCGCGGACGCCCTGGCGCCGCACGTGCGCGACGCGGCCGGGGAGCGGGCCGCGTAGGGCCGCCCTGTCACGAATCGGCACAAGGCCGAAACACCCGCACGCGTCCCCCGATCTACCCCGGTGACCGCACCAGGTGGATTGGGGGACGCTCGTTTGTGGCGACGACTATTACGGATTTCGGCGGTGCCGCTGCTGCTCGCCTCGGCGGTGGTCGGCGTCTATCTGCTCGCCGCGAGCCGGGAAGGGCTGGAGACCTACGGTGAGTTCGAGTGCACCCCTGAGCTGATGGCTGGCGCAGAGGTGAGCGCCCACATCACCGTGACGGCCGGCCGGCGCAGTTCGGTCCGCGTGTCCAGCGTGCTCCGGCTGAGCCTGCCGACCGACAACCACCTGGCACAACCCTTGCTGACCGCGCCGGCAGACCCCGCCTACCGGAGTGCGCTCAGGTGCCTGTTCGGCCGGGCCGCCGATGACGACCGCCTCGGTGAGATCCGCTCGTCGCCCACCTCCGTGGCGGTGCGGGACGGCCGCGTCCACGTCGAGGACCAGGTCCGCCAGGACTTCACCGGTACCCCGGACACCTCGATCGGGGTAGCGCGGGCGACGGGTACCCCGGACGGTCGCTGGCGGCTCTCACTCCAAGTGCCGCCGGCCCTCGTCGGGGCGACATGGACGGAAGTGTCCATCGACACCCCCGCAGGGTGGGCGGCGACGCCTGAGCCCTGGCCACCGCACGACAGGGGCGGCACCCGCACCACGTGGCGGCCCCGGGACGGGCAGGATGCGGGCGTATCCGTCACCCTAGTGCCGAACACCCGGTTCCGAGTGCTCTTGGCGGCCGGTGACCATCCCTGGTCGGTCGCCGGCCTGGCGCTGTGGTGGTTGGTCAACTTCGCCTGGCTGTGGCTGGCGTGGTGGCGTCTGCGGACGCCACCACCCGGAGGCGTGGACAGTGGATTCCTGGCGAAACAGGTCGAGGCCCGGCGCCTGGTCGTCCCGTTCACGGTGCTCAACGTGGTCATCGCGGTAAGTGATGTAGGCACCTGGGCAGTGCAGGGCTCGACTGTCAGCCTGTGGCTGTGGAACATCACGTCGTGGGTCGAAGCGTCGGCGGCGTTGTTGCTGCTGGCGTGGTGCGCGCTGCGGTGGCGGGCGGGGTGGGCGCCGATCACATCGACCGTGGCCGCAGGCAGCGCGGTGCTGGCGACCCTGCTGGTCGGAGCCTTGCGCGAGTGGCCAGAGGTCGCCACTGACAGTCCGCTCCGGGTCGCGCTCAAGGCGGCGGTCACGCTGTTGATCGCCTGCCTGCTGTACTCGGGAGTGGCGCAGGCGCTGCGCATCGCCCTCGCGCTGGACGGCTCCAAGGTAAACGTATTCGTCTCATGGCTTATCGGTGCGGTCGCAGCCGTGCTGGTCGTGGGGGACCGACTCCTCGCGGATGTGGTCAACAGCACGCGAGACCGGTGGCTCTCTCCCGTCCCGCTAGACGCGCGGAGCATCTGCTGCACCTATGACCGCTTGCCTGCCCAATTGGCCGAGAACGCGGCGAACACGCTGGTGCTGCTTCCGGCGCTGGTGGTGTGGGGACTGGTTCGACACCGGATCACCGTGGCGGACCAGGTCGACTCCCGATGGTTGCGGGACAACGCCGCAGCGATCTTCTACCTCGCGGTCGTGGGTGTGGGCGACTACGTGTGGGGGTGGTTGGTCCCGCTATGGGCCGTGCACATCGCGGTGCTGCTGGTGGTGTTTCGGGCGCTCCGCTCCCTGCTCGACCGACCGGGCGAGCCAGGCGCTCCCCCGCTGCGCGACGCGCTCGCCCGCACGAGCGTGGACGACTTGCGGAAACGGGCGAAGGACTGGCGTCTCTACGTGCAACGGGCAAAGGCAGCCGAGGTGGCCTTCGGCAACGGGGGGCTGGACCATGAGGGATACCGGTCCAGAGTGGTTGAGGAGGCGTCGGGCACTCGGGCCCGCCGCTGGCACTTCTTGCGGCGGACGCCGCCCCCGCTGGCGCGGCCTGTCCCGCTAGGCGGTTTCACCCCGATCGACGTGCTACTGGCCATGGGCCCGAGCACCCGTGTGATCGGCAACGTCGAGCACGCTGTCCGCTACACGTTCCGGCTCGGTTTTACCGTCGACGCCGGCATCCGGATATGGCGGTGGAGCGAGAGGCTCACCGATGCCGAGCGCCCGTACTGGTACCTGCACGACCTGGGACTCGACCTGGCGTGGGCGGGGCTGAAGTGGTACTTCACCGGAGTCGTCATCGGTCTGCTATGGCGGTACTTGCCGGGCAAACGGGGACCGCTGAAGGTGCTGCTGGTGGTGCTCATGTACTGGTTGGTCCTGCTGGGCGGGTTCGGTATCGCCTTCTTGGTAGGCGACGAATTGAACTTCAACCACCTGCTCGACTGCCTCGTCTACTTCGTGGTCGTCACGGTCGTCGGGCTGCTGATGGACCTGGCCACGCTGCGGCCGCTCAGCTCCGCGTGGTCTCGTCCCAGGCAGGCGCTGCTGGCCGCGTACGGCATGCAGAACGCCGTCGGCCAGCTCACCTTCGTGCTGGCGCAGGTCGCGGCGCTGCTCGCGATCGTCGCCTTCCTGCGCGGCGGCGCCGAACCGCCCTCCTACCCGAGCATCGACCCGTTCCAGCAGGTCCGGCCGCCGAGCTGAGCGGGCTTCACTCCCCCGCGGGCTCGGCCTGCCGCACCTCCACCAGCTCGGTCAGCCCGCACACCCGCAGCACCGGCACCAGCAGCCGGGTGGCCACCAGGCGGATGTGGCCGGCGTGGTTGAACAGCACGTTGAGCGCGGCGCTGTCGAGGTAGGCCACCGAGACCAGGTCGACGGTCAGCGGGGTGCCGCGCGCCACCCCCGCCGCCACGGCCTCGGCGAACCGGTCGGCGTTGGACAGGTCGATCTCGCCGGAGGCGGTCAGCAGCGGCGCGCCGTCCGGTCCGGTGGCCGTGCTCAGCGTGAGTTCCGCGCTCATCAGGGAATCCCCAGGTGCATCTCGACGGTGGTCCCGGCCGGGTCCGGGGTGATGGTGTAGTCGTCCGCGAGCGCGCGGATCAGCACGAGGCCCCGGCCGCGGTAGTCGTTCGGGTCCGGTGCGGCGCGCTTCCAGCGCCCGCGGTCGGTGATGGTCAGGTGCAGCCGGTCCCCCTCCACCGACGCCCGCAGGCTGATGGTGCCCGCGGGGAGGTCGCGGTAGGCGTGCTCGACGGCGTTGGCGCACGCCTCGCCCGCG
This sequence comes from Saccharothrix syringae, assembly GCF_009498035.1. Taxonomy (NCBI): domain Bacteria; kingdom Bacillati; phylum Actinomycetota; class Actinomycetes; order Pseudonocardiales; family Pseudonocardiaceae; genus Saccharothrix; species Saccharothrix syringae. The sequence goes on along the minus strand of NZ_CP034550.1, from coordinate 4,709,279 downwards.
GCGATGAGCACGTTGTGGACCTGGTCCTCGGGCACGCCGCAGCGGGTGAGCCACGCGCGCAGGGCGCGGCGGGTGGGCGCGAGCTGCGAGGTGTGCGCCGGGAACTCCACCACCAGCGGCGCCGGGTGGCGGTAGACCAGCAGCGCCACGTCGTCCTCGTAGCCGCCCTCCGGCGCCAGGTCGGTCATCAGCCGGGTGGCCAGCTCGTCCACCGGGCTGGTCCGGCCGTCGCGCAGGGTGGCGGCGACGCGCTCGATGCCCTCGTCCAGCGGGCGCCGCCGCCGCTCCACCAGGCCGTCGGTGTAGAGCACGAGGGTCGCGCGGGGCGGCACCACCGCGGTGGCCTCCGGCCGCGGCCGGTCCGGGCGCACGGCCAGCGGGATCGACCGGCCGCCGTCGAGCAGTTCGGTGGTGCCGTCGGGGTGGGCGACCACGCCCGGCGGGTGCCCGGCGGCCGAGTAGACCAGCGTGCCGGTCGACGGGTCGAGCACCCCGCAGAACACGGTGGTGGACTGGGCGCCGGGCAGCAGCGCGGCGAAGCGGTCCAGGGCGCCGAGCACCTGCGCCGGCCCGGAGTTCTGCAGCAGCAGCGCCCGGCACGCGCTGCGCAGCTGCCCCATCACGGTGGCCGCCTGCAGGCCGTGGCCGACGCAGTCGCCGACCACGATGCCGATGCGCCCGTCGGGCAGGCCCACCGTGTCGTACCAGTCGCCACCGACGCGCAGCGGGCGCGTGGCCGGCTCGTAGCGCACCGCGAAGCCGTCGTGCAGGTGCGGCGGGCCGAGGATGGCGTGCTGGAGGGCCAGCGCGGTCTCGCGCTGCTGGTCGATCTGGTGCACGCGGTGCAGGCCCTGGCCCAGGTGGCCCGCGAGCAGCACCAGCAGCGTCCGGTCCTCCGCGGAGAACGGCCGCTCGCCCAGGTCGACCCACAGCACCAGCACGCCGCGCGGGTGCTCCAGCGCAATGCCCGCGCACCCCGTGGCGTCCACCTGCGGGATCAGCGGCGGCCCGGCGCGCAGCGCCTCCGTCGACGCGTGCAGCGACGGCGGCAGGTCCTCCCAGCGGACCGCGTCACCGGCGCACGCCACCTCCACCGCGCCCGGCCCGGAGGTGAGCGCGACGACGCGGCGCGCGTCCCACAGCGACCGCAGCTCCTCCAGCGCGCCGTGCAGCGCCTCGTCCAGGGTGTCCGCGCGCGAGAGCCGCATGCTCAGCGCGGCCAGCGCCGAGTCGCGCTGCACGGCGTGGTGCTCGGCGGTGACGTCGCGGAAGGTGCCCACGAACATGCGACGACCGGTGTCGGGGTCGTTGACCCGGCTGTAGGCGGCGGCCACCCACAGGCGGTGGCCGTCGCGGTGGGTCACCGGGACCGTGCCGGTGCCGGTGCCCTTCTCCAGCATCTCGGCCAGCTCGGCGTCGAGGTCGGGGACGTCGGGCCCCCACGGGTGCGGCACCGCGTAGGGCAGGCCCTCCGGGCCGTAGCCCAGGATCTCGGTGAACGCGGCGTTGACCTCGACCACGGTGCCGGCCTCGTCGCAGACGAAGAACCCCTCCTGCAGCGAGTCGGTCAGCGCGGTGCGCCACGCCGCGTGGTGGTTGCGCAGCCGCGCCAGCTGCACGTTCGCCCGCACCCGGGCCAGCAGGTCGGCCGCGGCGAACGGCTTGACCAGGTAGTCGTCCGCACCGGCCTCCAGGCCCTCGATCGCGGCCTCCTGCCCGGCGCGCGCGGACAGCAGCAGCACCGGCACGCCGGCGGTGCGCGGGTCCGCGCGCAGGGCCGCCACCAGCTCCAGGCCGCCCAGCCGCGGCATCATCACGTCGCTGATCACCAGGTCGGGCCGCTGGACCCGGGCGGCCTCCAGGGCGGCGCGGCCGTCGTCGACCGTGGTGACGTCGTAGCCGGGCGCGAGCAGCCGCCGCAGGTAGTCGCGCATGTCGGCGTTGTCGTCGGCGATGAGCACGCGGGTCCGCGCGTCGCCCCCGTCGGGCCGGGTGACCTGGAGCGCGGCGCCGTCCACCGCCGGGCGGTCGGGCGCGGTGCCGTCGGCGGGCAGCCAGCGCATGGCCTCCTGCACGAACGGCTCCGCGGTGCTCGACACCACGACGCCCGGCTCACCCGGCAGCACCTCGGCGTCGGGCACGACCGCGTCCGCGGGCAGGTGGGCGTGGCCGAACGGCAGCCGGATGGTGAACGAGGTGCCCACCCCCTCGGTGCTGTCGGCGGTGATGGTGCCGCCGTGCAGGCCGATCAGCTCGCGCACCAGGGCCAGCCCGATGCCGCTGCCCTCGTTGGAGCGCGCCCGGGCGTTGTCGATGCGGTGGAACCGCTCGAACAGCCGCGCCCTCTCCTGCTCGGGCACGCCGATGCCGGTGTCGGCGACGGTCACCACGGCGGAGTCGCCGTCCGCGCGCAGCACGACCCGGACCGAGCCGTCGAAGGTGAACTTGAGGGCGTTGCTGAGCAGGTTCAGCACCACCTTCTCCCACATCTCCCGGTCCACGTGCACCGGACCGGGCAGCGGGGCGCAGTCCACCTCGAACGCCAGCCCGGCGCGCTCGACCGCGGAGCGGAACACGCTGGCCAGCTCGGTGGTGAACGCGGCCAGGTCCACCGGCTCGTAGCGGGCGCGCATCCGGCCCGCCTCGATGCGGGAGAAGTCCAGCAGCGTGTTGACCAGCTTGCCCAGCCGCAGGCCGTTGCGGTGCACGGCGTCCAGCTCCTCGCGCACCCGCCCGTCGACGTCGGCGGGCAGCCGCTCGCGCAGCTCCTGCACCGGGCCCATGATCAGGGTGAGCGGGGTGCGGAACTCGTGGCTGATGTTGGAGAAGAACGCGGTCTTGGCGCGGTCCAGCTCGGCCAGCTCCTCGGCGCGCCGCTGCTGGGCCTCGTAGGCGATGGCGGCGTTGACCAGCGCGGCGGTCTGCTGCGCGACCAGGCGCAGGAACGACTCGTACGCCTCGTCCAGCGCCCGGCCCGCGCTCGCGGCCAGCACGATCACGCCGACCGGCTCGCCGCCCGCGTCACCGGGCAGCGGCAGCACCACCGCCTCGGTGGGCGGGGTGCGCCAGCCGCCGGTGGGCAGCTCGCCGAACCCCCGCACCACCACCGGCCGGTTGGTGCGCAGCACCTCGTGCAGCGGCCAGTCGCCCGCGCGGGCACCGGCCGGGCTGACCGCGGTGAGAACCGGCTCGGTGGCACCGGGCGGGCACAGGTGGACGGCGGCGTACGGCACGTCCGCGCCGGCCCGGGTCAGCACCTCGGCGACCAGGGCGCACGCCTCCGCCGCGGTGCGGGCGTTGCCGGCCTGCGCGCCGAGGTCCTGGAGCACGGCCAGCCTGCGCTCGCCGACCACGCGCTCGGTGGTGTCGGTGACGGCGGTGAACACGCCCCGCACCACGCCGTCGTCGTCGTGCAGCGGGCTGTAGGAGTAGGTCCAGTAGGTCTCCTCCCAGTAGCCGTGGCGGGCCATCGGCAGCAGGAGGTCCTCGGACCAGGTGGCCTCGCCGGAGGCCATCACCGACCGCAGCATCGGGCCGATGGTCTGCCAGATCTCGGTCCACACCTGCTCGCCGGGCTTGTCGAGCGCCGGGTGCTTGCCGCCCAGCAGGGGGAGGTAGGCGTCGTTGTAGAGGAACCTCAGCTCCTCGCCCCACCACACGATCATGGGGAAGCGCGAGGTCAGGCAGATGCGCACGGCGGTGCGCAGGGCGGCGGGCCAGGTGCCGGGGTCGCCGGTGGGGCTGGTCGACCACGGGTGCTCGCGCATGCGGGCGGCCATCCGGCCGCGGCCGGGGAACACCAGCTCGGCCGGGTCCACCACGGCACCGCTCGGGGTGTCATCCCCCATGGACCACCTCCACCGGAACACCCGCCTCGGACCGGAGCATCCGACGCATGGCAGGAATCTTTCCCCGCGCGGGGTCGGTTCACACAACGGGAAGGGGTTTTCCGCGCGCGTGTCCTCCCGGGCCGCGGGTCGAGCCGGGTCCGGGGCCTGCTCGGGCCCGTAAGCCGCCCTGCCCGTGCCCTGGTCGCGCGCACCGCATCGCCCACGCCGCCTGCTGCCCGACCGCTCGCACCAGCCACCCGGCCCACCGCTCCCTCGCCCGGCCCGCCACTCCCCGCCCGGCCCGCCACTCCCCACCCGGCCCGCCACTCCCCGCCCGGCCCACCGCTCCCTCGCCCGGCCCACCGCTCCCTCGCCCGGCCCGCCACTCCCCGCCCGGCCCGCCACTCCCCGCCCGGCCCACCGCTCCCCCCACCCGGCCCGCCGGCCGCGCCGACCCCCGGCCCAGTCGCGAGCCGCACCCGGTCACCTCGTCGCCCCGGGTTGCGTGATCTCGGCGGTCCGGGTTATCCACGGTTGTGACCGTTGCGGAGAACGACCCGTCGCCGCCCTCACCGCCCTCCGAGCGGGGACCGCGGGCCGGGCTGCTGATGTTCGCCGTCTTCGCCGCCGCGCAGGTGACCATGGTGCTGGCGTCCGTGCTGGTGCTGCTGCCGTTCGCCGCCGACCCGGGCGTCCTCGACGAGGGCGGCAGGCTGCCGCCGTGGCCGCTGCTGGCGCTGCTGGTGGTGCCGACCGCGCTGGCCGCGCTCGTCGCGGTGGCCGGGACGGCGTGGTTGGGCGGTGGGCCGCGCGCCGGGCGGGCGCGGCGGGAACTGGCGTTGCGCTGGAGCGGCCGGGACCTGGGCGTCGGCCTGCTCCTGGGCCTGGGCGGGCTGGCGCTGACGCTGCCCGCGGCGGCCCTGTGGTCGGCGTGGGTGGGCCAGGAGCGGGCGTCCTCCGCGGTCGGCGACGCGTTCGCCGGGCGCGAGCTGGGCTTGGTGCCCGCCGCGGTGGCGTTCCTGGCGGTGTGGCTGATCGCGCCGATCGGCGAGGAAGTGCTGTTCCGGGGTGTGCTGTGGCGGGCGCTGGAGCGCTGGGGCTGGCACCGCTGGGTGGTGCTCGCGGTGACCAGCGCCGTGTTCTCGATCGCCCACCTGGAGCTGCTGCGCACCCCGCTGCTGCTGGTCCTGTCCGTCCCGCTCGGCCTGGCCCGCCTGCTGACCGGCAACCTGCTGGCCTCCGTGGTGGCCCACCAGGTCAACAACTTCCTGCCCGCCGTGGCCCTGCTGCTGACCACCACCGGGGTGGTGACGGCCTGACCGGGGCCCGCCCGGCACCCGCGCGGTGCCGGGCGGGCGCCGACGCCCCCAGCCTCCCTCCCCGGGTCCTCAGTCCTTCCAGGGCATCTGGTCGCGCATGCCCTCGTTGATCGCGTAGGCGTTCTTGACGGCGGCCTTCAGCGCGCCCTCCACCCACCGGCGGTGGCGGCGGTCGCACGCGTCGTTGGCGAACCACACCCGGTTGACCGGCCGGATGACGTCCTCGTAGTTGCCCTCGCTCATCTCGAAGGCGCGGAACAGCGGGCCGATGCCGCAGGCGTACCAGTCCAGCGCCCAGTCCTTGTAGACGCCGAACTCGAAGGTGTCGCGCGCCTCGGGGTGGATCTTGGCCAGGTCCTCCAGCGCCTGCGCCACGCACTCGTCGCCGGCCAGCGGCGTGTAGGGCATGCTGTCCTGCTCCCAGCAGTAGGACGCGATCAGCACGCCCCGGCGGTAGCGCGGGTCCTGGCCGGCGGGCGGGTAGACCACGTTGCGGATCGCCAGGTCGGTCACGGTCAGGCCGTGGGTGATGCCGTACCCGCTCTCCCACCAGCGCTCGCTGAACTGCATGAACAGCTTGTGCGCGCGGCCGTAGTAGGTGTTGCGGATGGCGTACCACTTGTCCGGGTCGAGGCCGCTGATCTCCATGTGCCGCAGGCTCGCGAAGGGCACCGTGACGATGCACTCGTCGGCGTCGACCACGTGCGAGTGGCGGCCGGACCGGTAGTGCACCCGCACGCCGCCCTCGTCCTGGTCCACGGCGTGGACCTGGGCGCCGAACCGGATGTGGTCCATCAGGTGCGGTTCGAACGCGCGGGGCAGCGAGTCGGCGCCGTCGACGATGTAGACCAGGTCGCCGAAGACGTCCTCATAGAAGTGGGAGAACCACTCGACCAGCGAGAAGTGGTAGCGGCCCTCCAGGTTGAACAGCGGTCCGAGCATGGCCAGCGCGCCGTCGCTCAGGCCGCGCTCCTTGAGGTAGCCCAGCACCGTGTACCGGTCGTAGTCGGTCAGGATGCGGTGCCACCCCTTGTCGGCGCCCTCCTGCTCCATGATGTCGACCAGCGGTCGCACGGTGTCGCGCAGCAGGTCGTGCGGCGTCCGGCCCGCCTCGTCCGGCAGCAGGTCGAAGTCGAACCGGTCGGCGCTGAACTCGCCGCGGCGCACGCCCTTTCCCTGGAGGTACACGAACGTGTCCTCGTCGTACATCGGGAACGGCCTGGTTTCCAGGCCGAACCGGTCGCGGATCAGGTGCTGCACGAGCGGGTGCTGCTCGGGGAAGCGCATCGCGCCGAACTCGCCGTACATGTCGCCCGCGAAACCGCGGTGGGTCAGGATGCGGCCGCCGAGGCGGTTCTGGCCCTCCAGGACGGTGACCTCGTGACCTGCGTCTTTGAGCAGCAGGGCGGCCGTCAGCCCGGCCATGCCGGCGCCGACGACGACGATTCGCCGCTTGGGCGCGGAACTGTCGGGGAGGCCGTTCTTGAGCAGGTCGAGGACTTCCAGGGTCATGAGGGCACCTCTCATTCCGGCGCTGTTCGCCGAACACCGCGGCACGCCGCGAAAATGACAGGAGAGATGGCCGATCTCGGAACGAACCGTACTCTGATCATGGACGGACAGCCACACCCCGATGGGGTGAGCGCGATTCCTACCGAAAATCCGCGAATATCCCCGCGACTGCGCAGGAATGCGGTTACCGACGGTGTTCGAACCCCCGAACGGGTTGCCGACTCACCCGGTCAGGTGGCGACCCGCTGAACCAGCAACCGCCCCGGCCACCCGTTCACCACGAACGGCTCGACGGGCTCGAAGCCGTTGCGCCGGTAGTAGTCGACCAGGCGCCCCTCCGAGCCCGCGTAGCAGTCCACGCGCAGCAGCCCGACCCCCGCGCGCCGGGCCTCCTCACGTGCGTGGGCCAGCAACGAGCCGCCCACGCCCAGCCCCGCGAACCGCCGGTCGGTCACCAGCAGGGTCACGTAGACCTCGGGCTCGTCCGCCGGGGCGACGTAGGAGGGCGGTCGCGGTGCGAGCGTCATGGCCCCCGCGGGCCGCCCGTCCACCTCGGCGACCCACGCGGTCCCCGTGCGGATCTTGTCGGCGATCCCCTCCACCCGCGACGGGTTGGCGGAGAACGGCTCGCTCCCCCACTGCCCCGTGCGCCCGGCGGCGGCCAGCCAGGCCACGGCGCCGTCGAGCATGGCCATGATCGCGGGCAGGTCGTCCAGGTCGCCTTCGCGGATGTCCACGCGGGCACGATAACCCGGGCCACGGGGCGGGATCACCGCCGCACCCGCCCGGAACCGGTCACCCCCGCCGCCGCACCTCCCGCGACTGCGGCCACCGCCGGGAACCGCCGCCGTCGCAGGTGTCGGCCCGGCCGCGTGCGCGGTGACGCCGCCGACAGGCCGGCAAATCGCCGGCGGGACAGCCGGGACGTCAGTCAGTCGGTGGGGCAGACCCGCCAACGACGTCACCTCGCCCATCACCACGGTCAGTCGACGACACCCCGGTCCCACAGGCAGCGCTCGGACGACGAGGAGTTGTGCCACGTGGCGTGGCCCCGGCCGCCCTTCCGACGTGCCGGTCACCGACCAGTCGGACTGCGCGTGCGCCGACGGGGCGAACAGCCCGGACGCCGCCAGGCAGGTCAGCACCGCCGCGCCGGTGACCAGTGGACGGCGCGCCACTGCGACGACAGATCTCTTCACGAATTCCCCCTTTTTCGACGGGAACCCGTCGAACCGCAATTCGCGAACAGTCCCGAACCGGACCGGGTGCTCACGATCCCGACAGGACCGTGAGCGACTGGTCGCCGTCGCACGCGTCGAGCCGCCGTCGTACCCGCGCGACGTCTGCGTCGCGCCCCTGCGCCCGGTACAACCCCAGCGCTTCGCGCCACACCGCGCGGGCCTCTCGGTGCCGGCCGAGGGCGGTGCACGGGTGGCCGAGGTGGTCGAGGGTGTCGGCTTCGAGGAGGGCGTCGCCGAGGTCGCGGCACACGGCGAGGGCCTGCCGGTAGTGGCGGACGGCTTCGCGGTGGCGGCCGGTGCGGTGGTCGATGTGGCCCAGGCGGTTGAGGGCGAACACCTGCGCCTCGGGGTCGTCGTGGTGGTGGAACAGCGCGAGCGCGTCCCGGCACTGCCGGCGGGCCGCGTCGTGGTCGCCGAGCTGGGCCAGGCACCACCCGACCAGCGCGAACGCCCGGGCCTCCCACACGGCGTTCCCGGCGGCGCGGTGGTCGTGCAGGGCGCGGGTGGCGTGGTGCAGGGCCTGGCGGTGGTCCCCCTTGGCGTCCCAGGCCCAGGCGAGTGCCTGGTGGACGCGGTGCCGGTCGGCCGGCTCGTGGTGCCGCTCGGCCAGGGCGAGGGCGTGGCGCAGGTGGTCGATCGCGTCGTCGTGCCGCCCCAGGTCGGTGCAGGCCGCGCCGAGGCGTCGGTGGACCAGGACGTGGAGGGCCGGGTCGGCCAGGTGCTCGACGGCGACCAGGGCGGCGCGCCACGCGGTGAGCTGGTCGTGCAGGCGTCCCCGCCTCCGGCGGAGGGTGTCCAGGTGCCAGGCCAGTTGCCACGCGGCGTCGTGCCGGCGCAGCGCGGTGGCGACGTGCTGGACGGCCGCCAGGCACCGGTCCTCGGCCTCGAACCACACCACGGCGGCCCGGGCGTCGGCCGGCGGTTGGAGGTGGGTGCCGGGCGCGGGCGGCGCGGGCCGGACCTGCTGCCGGTGCGGGGACAGGAGGCGTTCGGCGGCGAAGGCGGTGTGCAGGTGGTGGTCGAGCACGCGCCGCAGCGCCGCCTCCCGCTGCCGCCCGGTCAGGTCGCGGTGGGCGGTGTCGACGGCGTAGCGGCGGAGCAGGTCGTGCATCCGGTAGCGGCCGTGCGCGGTTCGGGTGAGCAGTGACGCCTGCACCAACCCGTTGAGCAGCGTTCTGGTCCGCGCGGGCGGCGTGCCGGTGAGGCTGGCGGCGGCGGGTGGGCCGATGTCGGGGCCGGGGGCGATGCCCAGCAGCGCGAACGCGGTCCGCTGCTCGGCGGTCAGGTGGTGCAGGGACCAGGACAGGACGGTGGGCAGGCTGGCGGCGGGGTCGCTGTCGTCCAGCCCGGCCAGGCCCGCCTCGCGCAGTTCGGCGGCGAATTCGGCCAGCGGGAGGTCGGGGTGGGTGTGGGCGCGGGCGGCGATGATGCCCAGCGCCAGGGGGAACCCGCCGCACAGCCCGACCAGTTCGGCCGTGGCGGCCGGTTCCGCGGTGGTGCGCCCGGTGCCGAGCCGGGCGGCCAGCAGGGCGTGGGAGTCGGCGTCGGTGAGGACGTCGAGGGCGAGGTGCCGGGCACCGTGGGCGGTGACCAGGCCCGGCAGGTGGTTGCGGCTGGTGACCAGGACGGTGCAGGAGTTCCCGCCGGGCAGCAGCGGGACGACCTGGTCGGTGGACGCGGCGTTGTCCAGGAAGACCAGCACCCGCTTGTCGCTGACCAGGCTGCGGAACAGCGCACCGCGGGCGTCCTGGTCGGCGGGTGCGCGATCGGGGGGCACGGCCAGGGCGTCGAGGAACCCGCGCAGCACCGCGGACGGGTCGGTGGGCGTGCCGTCCGGGCCGAAGCCGCGCAGGTCCACGAACAGCTGCCCGTCCGGGAAGCGGTCCAGGTGCTCGTGGGCCCAGGTCAGCGCGAGCCAGGTCTTGCCCATGCCGCCGGCGCCACCGATCACGCAGGTCGTCGCGGCCTCCAGGGCGGCCAGTTCACCGGCGCGGCCGGTGAACGAGCGCGGCGCGGCGGGCAGTTGCCGCGGCACCACCACCGGACCGGTCACGGCACCGGCCCGGACACCGGCGTCCGGGCCGGCGGGCGTCAACCCCGGATCGGCGACGAGGATGCGCTGGTACAGGTCCCGCAACGCCGGCCCGGGATCGGCGCCCAACTGCTCGGTCAGGTGGTGGCGGGTGCGCTGGTAGCGCGTCAGCGCGTCGGCCTGCCGACCGGACCGGTACAGCGCCAGCATCAGTTGGCCGACCACCCGCTCGTCCAGCGGCTCGGCATCGGCCCGCGCGGTCAACTCGGGCAGCACCCCGTGGTGGCGACCGCAAGCCAGCGCCCAGTCGACCCGGTCCGCCTCGGCCGCGGCCCGCTCCCGGTGCAGCCGCTCCCGCACGGCCCGCGCCCACGGGCTGTCCAACTCGGCCAGGGGCTCGCCCCGCCACAACGCCAGCGCGTCCTCCACCAGCGCCAGCGCCTCCCGGGCCTCCCGCTGCTCACGGGCCCGGACCGGCAACCGGCGGAAGCGGTGCAGGTCCACGGTGTCGGGCGTGGTGTCCAGCAGGTAGCCCGTCCCCCGACGGGTGATCGCGACCTCGGCGGGGGCCAGCGCCCGGCGCAGGTGGGTCAGGTAGGTGCTCAGCGCCGAACGCGCGCGGCTGGGCGGCCGTTCACCCCAGACCCGGTCGACCAGGGCGTCCACCGACACCACGCTCCCCGCCTCGACCGCCAGCGCCACCAGCACCGACCGCTGGCGGGCGTGCCCCAGGGGCAGGGGCCGACCGTGCAGCCGGACCTCCGCCTCGCCCAGCACCCCCCACGTGATCGGTGGCGGTCCACCGGCCTCCGGGCTCGTCACCATCCTTCCTGGATACCAAATCCGAGCAGCGCCGAACACGGTCGCGGAGCACTGTCGAGCGGCGCTGTACGTTCCGCGCCATGCATTTCGTGTACCGATCGCACTACGAGGGCCTGATGAGCAAGTGGGTCCGGCGGTTACCCGACCCGACCGTGCTGGCCTGGTTCCGGCGCGGCTGGGCGTGTGACGACCCCGAGCAGTGGGTCGAGGACGACCTGGGCGTCGAGGTCTACGGCCTCGACGACTTCTTCGTCGGGGTCCAGAAGTCGCGACTGCCCCCGCCGCAGACCACCGACGAGCTGCGCGCCCTGCTCCACGAACACCTCTACGTCGAGTACGACCCCGACGACTGCATCCGGCTCGACGAGCACACCCTCCGCGTGCGCACCGACGACGACGAAGTCGAACTGGCCTACTTCTTCCTCGACGACGACACCGCGTCCAAAGCACCCGACCGGCTGGCCTACCTGCTGCACGAGTGGCCGCTGCCGGCGCACGCCGACCGGCCGGGCCCGTTCACCCCCGACGTCCCGGTGACGGCCCTCTCCCCCGCCGGCGGGGACGAAACCACCTACGCGGTGTTCCTCACCTTCTACGACGGCGAGAGCATGGCCCGCTGCCCACCGCTGGCGTTCCCCGGTGTCGACCTGCCCAACCTCGCCCGACACCTGCGCACCACGCCCACCCGGGACACCTGGCAGCCCGAACTGCTGGTCCTGAAAGCGCTCATCGGCCCCGCAGAGGACGACCTCGCCCCCGCGTTGGAGCGCTGCAACCGCTGGCCCGGGTTCAACCTCAACGCCGACCCCTGGCCGGACCTGCCCGACGACCACGACGTCGCCCACCGCCGGGCCCTGGAAGTGCTGGAGCAGGCCGAATACCTCGACGACCGGCGTCCCGAGACCTCTCGCCTCCTCGTCAGCGACCACCTGGCCCAGCTCGCCATGCACTGCGGCGACTCCTTCGGCCACCAGCAGTGGTTCCTGTTCGACACCCGGTGGGCGGCGACCCACCCGGACCTCGCCCGGTCGCTGCTGCGCTACGCCGAGCACTGGGACCCGCTCGACCGCTGAGGCGTCACCGGGGCGTCTCCACGATCGGCTCGACGACGGCGGAAGCCAGCCGCACCGCGTTGCGGCCCGCTTCCTTGGCCTCGTACAGCGCGAGGTCGGTGGTCTGGCGGAGTTGGTCGAGGGTGGTGCCGTTGTCGGGGGCGGCGCCGGCGCCGATGGAGACCGTCAGGCCGGTGACCGCCTCCGCGCCCTGGTCGAGCGGGACGGCCAGGGCCGCCACGGCGGTGCGGACGCGTTCGGCGGTGGCCGCCGCGGCGGTCAGGGTGGTGTCGGGCAGCAGGACGGCGAACTCCTCACCGCCGACCCGGCCCACCAGGTCGGTGCCGCGCACGGTGCGGCGCAGCGTGTCGGCGACGGCGCGCAGCACGGTGTCCCCGACCAGGTGGCCGTGGGTGTCGTTGACTTCTTTGAAGTGGTCCAGGTCGATCAGCAGGACCGCCAGGGGGGTGTGCTCGGCGAGGGCGCGGCGCAGGTGGTCGCGGGCCCGGTCGTGCCACCACCGGGTGTTGACCAGCTCGGTGAGCGGGTCGGTCTGGGCGGCGCGGCGGTACTGCGGGTAGAGCAGGCCCAGGTGCAGCGCCAGGATGGTGACCAGGCCGATCGGGGCGGCCCAGGGCTGGTGGTGCATCGCCAGCGCCATCAGCCACCCCATGCCGCAGGCCGCGGCGATGGCCAGTTGGTCGCTGGGCGAACCCAGGGCCTTGCGGGCGGGCTGCTCGGGGTGGCTGAGGATGATGGCGCCGACCACCAGGGCGTAGTTGACCAGCCAGTAGAGCAGGCCGGCGGTCAGCAGGGCGGCCGCGCCGCCCGGGCCGTCCAGCCTGGCGAGCCCGGACCCGCCCGGGTGCAGGGCGGTGATCGCCAGCTGCGCCGTCCACGAGCCCAGGACGACGGTCGCGGCGGAGAAGACCTTGCGGTGCGGCGGCACCTTGCCGCGGAAGACCCGGAACCACTCGTGGGCGAAGCCCGATCCGATCAGGAGCGCCAACGCCGGCAGCGGCAGCAGCAGGACCCCGGCGAAGAACCAGATCGACTGCAGGTGGGCGTACGGCCTGCCCTCCACCGCGACCACCCGGGTCCGCTCGATGCCCTGGGACGCCTCCAGGTGCAGCGCCGAGGCCGCCGCCAGCACCCCCAGCCAGCCCCACGACCACGCCGGGGCCGGCGTCGTCCACGCGGTCGCGGCCACGACGAGTACCGCCGCGGCGACGACGGCCACCACGTACGCGCGCAGCCCACCCGGCAGTGACCATAGAGACGGGCGGTGTCGGCTCGGCCAACGCACGCCTCACCCCCGATTCTAGGGACAGGAGAGACCACCGTAACCGCGGCGGCCTCCCCTGTCAGGGCCTGGTCGGGGGACCCGACCAGCCACGATCCGTCACCGGCACCCCAGGAGAGCACCATGATCATCCGCCCCGCCTCCCCCCGCACCGGCCGCCCCAACGAGTGGACCCGCGCCGCAACCGGTCGCCCGAACGAGTGGCGCGGCTGACCCGCACCGCCCGGCCCCGGTCCCTCCCGACCGCCGACCGCCGGCTTTCGCACGGCGATCGATCGGGAGGGACCGCAAGCGGCCCGGTGCCCCGCGCGGAGTTCAGGCACGGCCGAGCTGCCGCCGCCGTGCCCGCCCGGCTCGGCAAGTCGCCTTCCGCTCGACGTATTCTTTGTATACATTGCATGCAATGGACGTCTACGATGCGGTCCGCAGCCTGATCGTGCTCGGCACGTACCCCGCCGGGCGGCCGGTCACCGAGCTGGAGCTGTGCGAACGGCTCGGCGTCAGCCGCACGCCGGTCCGGGAGGCGTTGCGGCGGCTGGAGGGCGACGGCCTGGTGCGGGCCGCGCGGCGCGGCGTGACGGTGGTCGAGCTGGACGCCAAGGCGCTGCGGGACGCCTACCTCGTGCGCGCCTCCCTGGAGGCGTTGACCGCGGAGTTGGCCGCGCGTCGGCAGCGGGACGGCGAGCTGTCCCCGGCGAGCGTCGCCCGGCTCGTCGAGCACGCCGACCTGGCCGATCAGGCCACCCGGCGGGGCGACCTGGTCGCGGGCGCCCGGCACAACCGGGCGTTCCACCAGTACGTCGCCGCGCTCGCGGACAACCCCGCGGCGTCGGAGGTGCTGGACCGGATCTGGGACCAGATCACCGTCTCCACGCGGGCCTCGCTGACCGCGCCGGTCCGGCCCGCCCTGGTGGACGACGAGCACCGGCGGCTGATCGAAGCCGTCACCAACGGCGACCCGGAGCGGGCCGCCGCCCACGCGCGTGAACACGTCCTGGCCACGATGTCCGTCCTCGCCGAACAAGGGGGAGAAACGTGAGCAAGCAGCACGACTACCGGGTCACGGTGCGCTGGCGCGGCGACACCGGGGCCGGCTACCGCGACTACTCGCGGGACCACGACGTGGTCGTCGAGGGCAAGCCGGTGCTGAAGGGCAGCGCCGACCCCGCGTTCCGCGGCGCGCCCGAGCGGTGGAACCCGGAGGAGCTGCTGGTCGCCGCCCTGTCCGAGTGCCACATGCTCACCTTCCTGTCGCTGTGCGCGCGGGCCGGCATCGCGGTGACCGACTACGTCGACGCCGCCAGCGGTGTCATGCGGGAGGAGCCGGGCAACAGCGGCCGGTTCACCGAGGTCGTGCTGCGGCCGGAGGTGACCGTCGCCGACCCGGCCGCGGTCGAGCAGGTCGCGGCGCTGCACGAGCAGGCGCACGACGCGTGCTTCATCGCCAACTCGGTGAACTTCCCCGTCCGGCACGAGCCGGTCACGACCAGTTCGTGACCAATTCCGCGACATCCCCGGGCGGCATTCCCGCCATAGCGGAGGCACGCCGCGACCGACGAACGCAGTCGAATGCGCGAATCGAATTCATCGAATGCGCGAACATTTCCGAAGAATGTCCGTATCAATTGGCGCCGGGTTGACCACCGCCCGGCCCGACTGCGACACTCCCCGGTACCGCCGACACCGAACCGGCAATTCAGCGACCGACCGGCGCGCCCGGCTCGGGCGCGATTACTTGGGCGACGAGGCCCGGGAAAGCAGAGCCATGGGCAACAGGATCCGGTCTGCCGCAGCGGCGGCCGTCGTGGTGTTGAGCCTGGTCGGCACGACCGGGGTGGCGCAGGCGGCCGCCTGGTCGTCGACCGACAAGTGGGGGACGTGGTCCAACGGCGGCTACACCGTCCGCAACGACGTGTGGGGCAGCGGCGTCGGACCGCAGACGATCTGGGCGAACTCCTACAGCAACTGGGGCGTGTGGGCCGACCACCCCAACACCGGCGGGGTGAAGTCGTACCCGCACTCGGCCAAGGCGATCAACAGGAAGCTCAGCGCGCTGGGCAGGCTGTCCAGCTCGTTCAACGTCAGCCGGCCCGGCTCGGGCTCCTACGCCACGTCCTACGACATCTGGGCGAACAACAACGCCTACGAGATCATGATCTGGGTCAACAAGCAGGGCGCGGTCGGGCCGATCGGGTCGAGGCAGGCCACCGTGTCGGTCGGCGGCCACACCTGGGACGTGTACCGCGGCTCGAACGGCGCCAACGAGGTGTTCTCGTTCCTGCGCACCGGCAACACCAACGCCGGCACGGTCGACGTGCTGGCGGTGCTGAGGTGGATCGGCTCGCGCGGCTGGTACGGCGACGTGACGGTGGGCGAGGTGCAGTTCGGCTTCGAGATCACCTCGTCGGCGGGCGGCCTGGACTTCGTGTCCAACAGCTACTCGGTGACCACGTGAGGGTCCTCGCGGCCGTCCCGGTGGCGGCACTGGTGCTGGGGCTGTCCACGGCCACCGCGCACGCCGCGGCGGTGACCGTGGCGGCCGACGGCAGCGGCGACTACCGCACGCTCCAGGCGGCGGTGAACGCGGTGCCCGCGGGCTCGACCATCACCGTCGCCCGCGGCACCTACCGGGAGACCGTGACCGTCCCCGCGGCCAAGTCCGGCCTGGTCGTCCGGGGCGCGACCGGCAACCCCGCCGACGTGGTGGTCGTGATGAACAAGGCGGCCAAGGACACCGGCAGCACGCTGACGTCGGCGACGCTCACGGTCAACGCGCCCAACACCGCGGTGCGGGCGCTGACCGTGAAGAACGACTTCGCCGAGACCGGCGCGTCCTCGGAGCAGGCGGTGGCGCTGGCGGCCAACGGCGACCGGCAGGTGTACGACAACGTGCGCGTGCTGGGCAACCAGGACACCCTGCTGTCGTGGGGCCCGTCCTACACCTCGCGCCACCGGCAGTACTTCCGCGACTCCTACGTGGAGGGCGACGTCGACTTCATCTTCGGCCTCGGCACGATGGTGTTCGACAACTGCACGATCCACTCGCTGTCGCGCGGCTCGTCGAGCAACAACGGCTACGTCACGGCGGCCGCGACGGACCGCGACAACCCGTACGGGTTCCTGTTCCACCGGAGCAGGTTCACGTCCAACGCCCCGTCCGGCACGGTGTACCTGGGTCGCCCGTGGAGCCCGAACGGCACGGCGAACCAGGCCCAGGTGGTCATCCGCGAGTCCTCGCTGGGCGCGCACGTCCGCACCGCGCAGCCGTGGACGGACATGGGGTCCACGACGTGGCGGTCCGCGCGGTTCTCCGAGTACGCCAACACCGGCTCGGGGGCGGGCGTGAACGCCAACCGGCCGCAGTTGTCGTCCTCGCAGGCCGCGACGTACACACCGCAGAGGTACCTGGCGGGCTCCGACGGCTGGAACCCCGTGGGCTGAAGTTCATGGTCGACTCGGTGGGGCGCTGATCCTCCGACGGGGTGCGTCGATTCGTTACCGCGTTGACAGCTAACGAACGAGGGAACGCCCCCGATCCGGGGGTCATGAGGCCATTGATCGCCGCGACATGCGTGATCCTCACCTTATCCGGGTGCGGGACGTCCGAGGAGCCGGCGGCCCAGGAAACGACGACCACCACCACGGAAACCACGACCACCACCACGACGACAACGACGGAGACCACGACCACCACGGAAACCACGACGACAACCACCGAGCCGTCTCCGGAGGAGGAGGTCGAGGAGGACTACGAGGAGGAAGAAGAGGACTACGACGAGGAGGAGTACGAGGAGCCCACCTCGGACTGGTCGGACGTCCTGCCGGGCGTGTGGGTGGCGAAGCTGCCCTACGCCGCACCGGGCGAGGAGTTCTGGACGTTCAACGGGCGGACCGGCGGCGCGGTGTTCCAGTTCTGGCCGCGGGGTGTCGGTGTCGGCAACCCGATGGACAACGGTGTCGCCGTGCCGTCCAGCAACGGTTACCTCTACTCCGTCGACGGCGACACGCTGACCGTCGAGAACGCGCTGAACACCAGGGTCTACACCGATCTGACCGGCGACGGGGGCGATTGCTTCACCGCGGACTACACCGGCGACACCGTCGAGTTCTGCCGCTACCACGGCGGTTGACGCACCACCACGACGGAGGTCACGACCCCCGTGCGCGGTGGGACGGGGTCACAGGTCGCGGGTCGCGTCGGCGAGGGCCTGGTCGAGGACGGCCACACCGCGGGCGATCTCGTCGTCGCTCGCGGTCAGCGGGGGTGCGATGCGGAAGACGCCGCCCATCCCCGGTAGCTGGACGATGTTCATGTGCAGCCCCAGCTCGAAGCAGCGCCGGGTGACGGTGGCACCGAGCCGGTCGGCGCCACCGGGTCCGAGGACCCGGTCACCGACCAGTTCCACGCCCAGCAGCAGGCCGCGGCCGCGGACGTCGCCGACGGTGTCGTGGCGGGCGGCGATCCCGTCGAGACCGGTGCGCAGTGCCGCGCCGAGCTCGCGGGCGCGCTCGTCGAGGCGGTCGCGGACCAGGACGTCGAGGACGGTGTTGCCGACGGCGGCCGGCAGGGGGTCGTTGACGTGGGTGGTGAAGAACAGGAACCCGCGGTCGTGTGCCCGCTGCTCGATCTCCGCGCCGGTCACCACGGCGGCCAGGGGCAGGCCGGCGCCGAGCGTCTTGGACAGGGTGAGGATGTCCGGGACGACGCCGTCGTGCTCGAAGGCGTACCAGTCGCCGGTGCGGCACAGGCCGGTCTGGGCCTCGTCGAGGATCAGCAGCATGTCCCGCTCCCGGCACTTGTCCGCCAGGGCGGCCAGGTAGCCCGGCGGGAGTTCGACGACACCGCCGGAGCTGAGGATCGGTTCGACCAGGCAGGCGGCGAGGCTGCCCACCGACTGGGCGTCGATCAGGTCGAAGCCCAGGTCGAGTTGGCGGCGCCAGTCGAGCGCGCCCCCGGCGTCGACGACGTCGGGGTGGAAGCGGTCCGGGACGGGCAGGGCGAAGTTGCCCGGTGCCGCGGGTCCGTAGCCGCGACGGCCGGCGCTGTAGGTGGCGTTCGCGGCGGCCTGGGTCATCCCGTGCCAGGACCTGGCGAACGAGACGACCTCGTGCCGGCCGGTGACGAGCTTCGCCATCCGCACCGCCGCCTCGTTCGCCTCGGCACCGGTGGTCAGCAGCAGCACCTTCTCCAGGGGCGCGGGCAGGGTGCCGGCGAGCCGGCGGGCGAGGTCGACCACCGGGCGGCTGAGCATCCCGCTGTGCAGGTGGTCCAGGGAGGCGACCTGCTCGCGGACCGTCGCGACGATCTCCGGGTGGGAGTGGCCGAGGATCGCGCTCATCTGGCCGGAGGTGAAGTCGAGCAGTTCGCGGCCGCCCTCGGTGAACACCGAGGTGCCCGCGGCACGCGCGACGAGCTCCGGCGAGAACGCGGCGCGGCCGGAGTAGCGCACGAGGTGGCGCTCGTGGTCGACGGGGGTTGTCCCAGGAGGCATGGGACCGACGTTAAGGACGTCGACTGCGCGCGTCCATCGCACAAATCCGACTGTTTTGTTCGGTGAAACCGTACAATCGGGCCGTGCTCAGCTCGTCCCGGCTGCGACTGCTCAGCCTGCTCGAAAGCCTGGGCACCGTCCGCGCGGTCGCCGAGACCCTGCACCTGAGCGCGTCGACGGTGTCCCAGCAACTGGCCCTGCTCGAAACCGAGACCCGGTGCCGGCTGTTCGAGCGCAGCGGGCGGCGGGTGCGGCTGACCGAGGCCGGTCTCCTGCTGGCCCGCCGGGGCCGGGAGATCCTCGACCGGATGGCCGAGGCCGAGGCCGAGTTGCGCGCCCTGAACGACGAACCGGCCGGCACCGTCCGGCTCGGGGTGTTCCAGAGCGCGATCTACACCCTCGCGGTGCCCGCGGCGACGCGCCTGGCCACCACCCACCCGCACCTGCACCTGGAACTGATCGAGCTGGAGCCGCACGAGAGCGGGCCCGCGCTGCGGTCGGGCGAGGTGGACGTCATCGTCACCACCACCGACTACGCCGGCCTCGCCCTCGGCTCGGACCTGGAGACGATCCCCCTGGGCGCCGACCCGGTCGTGCTGGTGCTGCCGCGCGGGCACCCGCTCACCCACCGCACGTCGGTGGACCTCGCGGCGTGCCGGGCGGAGACCTGGGCGTGCGACCGACCGCGGTCGTACATGGCGGAGCTGACCACCCGGCTGTGCCGCGAGTCGGGGTTCGAACCCCGGGTGGCGTGCCGGTTCGGCAACTACCTGATGCTGCTGCGGCACGTCGAGTCGGGCCGGTCGATCGCCCTGCTGCCCGCCCTGGCCGTCACCCCGGAGCACGCCGTGGTCACCCGCGAGCTGAGCACACCGGTGCACCGCAACGTCACCGTCGTGGTGCGGCGCGGCACCACCCAGCGCTCCGCGGTGAACGCGGTGGTCGCGGCGCTGCGCGACCACCCGGAGATCCCGGCGCTGGCCACGCCGGGGCGGCTGCGCCCGACATGAGCGACGAGGCGGGCCCTTCTCGGACATCGCTCGTGACGAGTGGCGAGACCAGGTCGGGAATCCCTGCGGCCATCGGGTGAACTTCCGCCACGAACAGGCGAGTACGCGAAAACTGCGTACGGGCCGGGATCATGCCGGTGGGACGCTCCGACGCACGGTGACGGCGGACCCGGGCGGACGGTCCCCCGCCCGGGTCCGGAAGAGGCGGCGTCATGAGCGTGCACCCCACCGAGCAGCAACCCGACCTCCCCCGCGACGCGCCCTGGTCCGCGCTGCTGTCCTCGGCCGGGCCGGGCGACGGGCGCGCCCCGGTCGTCGCCGGTCCGTCCGGGGACCCGCGGCAGGCGTACCCGAGCGACCCGGACCTGGAGACCGGCGAGTTCGAGATCCCCGCCGAGGGGCTGACCGCCCAGCAGCGCAAGCGGGCCCTCAACCGGCTGGAGACCTACCTGGTCGGCAAGCACGAGACCATGGTCGGGTTCCAGGGCAACCAGGACATGGCGAACTACCAGCAGGACCTGGCGCGGTTCCTGGAGTTCCACCTCAACAACGTCGGCGACCCGTTCCAGCAGGGCAACTACAAGGTCAACACCAAGATCGTGGAGCGCGCGGTGCTGGACCACTACGCCTCGCTGTGGCGCGCGCAGTGGCCCTACGACGCCGACAACCCCGACAGCTACTGGGGCTACGTGCTCACCATGGGCTCCACCGAGGGCAACCTGTACGCGCTGGCCACGGCCCGCGACTACCTGTCGGGCCGGAAGCTGATCAGCGAGCCCGGCGGCGGGCAGATGGTGTACGTGCAGGCCGCCCCGCCGGCCGGCGACGGCAGGGCGGCACCGGACAACGCCTACCGGCCGGTGGCGTTCTACTCCGAGGACACCCACTACTCGGTGATCAAGGCGGTCCGGACGCTGGCCATCGAGACCTTCGCGGCGATCGGCAGGCGCGACTACCCGGGGCAGTGCCCGATCGCCGACGAGTGGCCGATGGAGGTGCCCTCCAAGGGCGGCGCGGACGGCAGCGGCGAGATCGACGTGGACGTGCTGGAGCCGCTGGTCCGGTTCTTCGCCGAGCGCGGGCACCCGGTCCTGCTGCTGCTCAACTTCGGCACCACGTTCAAGGGCGCCTACGACAACGTCGAGAAGATCGCCGCGCGGCTCGTGCCGGTCTTCGCCGAGCACGGCCTGCTGGAGCGCGACATCGAGTTCGAACCCGGCCGCACCGACCGCCGCCGGGGCTTCTGGGTGCACGTCGACGGCGCGCTGGGCGCGGGCTTCATGCCGTACCTGCGCATCGCCGCCGCCGAGGAGCGCGGCAGCGAGCTGGGCGCGCAGCTGCGGCGGGAGATCAAGGACAGGGTGCCCGAGTTCGACTTCGGGCTGCGGGTCCACGACGTCGACGTGGTCAGCTCCCTGGTGATGAGCGGGCACAAGTGGCCCGGCGCGCCCTGGCCGTGCGGGGTGTTCATGACCAGGAACAAGTTCCGGGTGGAGCCGCCCTCCACGCCGGCCTACACCGGGTCACCCGACACGACCTTCGCCGGGTCGCGCAACGGGTTGTCGCCGCTGGTGCTGTGGAACCACCTGGCGTCGAAGTCGCTGCGCGAGCACGCGGCCGCGGCGGTGGGGGCGCTGCGCCTCACCCGCTACCTGGAGAGCTCGCTGCGCGAGCTGGAGGACCGCCTGGACTGGGAGGACCGGCTGCCCGCGGGCGGCCTGCACATCGACCGCAGCCCGTTGGCGCTGACCGTGCGCTTCCGCCAACCCGTCGACGCGATCATCGAGAAGTGGTCGCTGTCCTGCCAGCCGATGGTGATGAACTCCGGCGAACTGCGCCACTACGCGCACGTGTTCGTCATGCCCTCGGTCACCGCCGAGAAGATCGACGCGTTCGTCGAGGACCTGTTCGCCGAGGGCGCCTTCGACCGACCCGAACCGCGTCCGCTGCCGGAACGCCCGGCCGGGGCGTCGACCTTCGCCGCCGAGGTGCGGCCCCTGGCCCTGGTGCCCGTCCTCGGCCGCGGCTTCCAGTGACCCGGCCCCCGCGCCCCACCCGGTGTCGGCCGCGACGACCACACCGCCCTACCATCGCGACACCAACCCGGGACCTCGCGTCACCGGGCAGTCGCCCGGTTCGGGGGGGTGGGGTGCGGTGGCTCCGGTTCGCCTGGTGGCGGTCGGCGACAGCCTCAGCGAAGGCGTGGGCGATCCCGGCCCCGGTGGTCTGCGCGGGTGGGTGCACTACCTGACCAGCGGGCCGGACGGGCCGGAGCTGGTGGCCAACCTGGCCCGCACGGGCGCGACGGTGGCCGACGTGCGGCGGCACCAGCTGGAGCGGGCGGTCGCGGCCGCGCCGGACGTGGTGACCTGCGTGGTGGGCGTGAACGACGTGCTCTCCGGCCGGTTCGACGCGGCGGCCTTCGAGCGGGACTACGAGCACGTGGTCGCCACCCTGGTCGGCGCGGCGGGGGCCGGTGTGCTGACGATGACCCTGCACGACCTGACCGTCGGCCTGCCGCTGCCCCGCGGGCGGCGCGTCGAGCTGCGCCACCGGATCGCACGGGCCAACGAAGTGGTCGAGCGCGTGTCCGCGCGCCACGGCACGTGGGTGCTGGACGCGCGCGCGGTCGCACCGCTGCGCGCCGGCGGCATGCTCAGCCTCGACCTGCTCCACCCCAACCGCCGCGGGCACCGCTACGTCGCCGCGTTCGCGCTGGACGTGCTGCGCACCGGCGGCGTGTGCCCGCCGGGGCCCGGCGCGGTGGTCCCGGAGGCGGACCCGCTGCCGCGGCGCGTGATCGCCGGGGCCCGGCACGTCCGGTGGCTGGCCGGGCACCTGGTCCGGCCGCTGCTGCGGCGGCCGGGCGCCGGTGCGGGGCGCCCCTGACCGACCGGCGGGGAAGCCCGCCGGTTCCGGGCGCACCCGGTGCGGTGGGGGTCCTGGCCGGGCCCCCACCGCACCGGCGGTGCTCGGGACGCGGTCCCGGCGGGGTCAGCGGCCCTGGAGGGACCTGACGTTGTCGCCGAAGCCCCAGCCGCGCGAACCGTCCCAGTTGATCGACCACGTCATCAGGCCCTTGAGCGCGCCGCGGTAGTTGTTCCACGCCTGCGCGACCTGACCGGTGGACAGGTGGCCGCCGCCCGCGCCCGGCTGGGCGGGCAGCCCCGGCACCTGCTTGTCGTACGGCACCCGGATCGTGGTGCCCTGGACGACCAGCCCGCGGTCGAGGCAGTCGGTCTGCGCGGTGAAGCCCTGGACGGTGCCGGCCGAGTACGAGTCGCCCGCGCAGCCGTACATGTTGCCGTTGTAGTACTGCATGTTGAGCCACCACAGGCGGCCGTTGTCGGCGTACTTCTTCACGATCGGCAGGTAGGCGCCCCAGATCGAGCCGTAGGTGACGCTGCCGCCGGTCACGTAGGCCGTTTCCGGGGCCATGGTCAGGCCGAAGTTCGCGGGCATCCGGGCCAGCACGCCGTCGATGATGCGGATCAGGTTGGCCTGCGAGGTGGACGGCGTGCCGATGCGGCCGCTGCCGACCAGGCCGGTCTCGACGTCGATGTCGATGCCGTCGAAGTTGTAGCGCTGCAGGATCGGCACCACGGTCTCGACGAACCGGTCGGCCACGGCGGTGGAGTTGAGGTCGATGCCCGCGGCCGCGCCGCCGATGGACAGCAGGATCGTCAGGCCGGCCGCCTTGGCCTGGCACATCTCCGCCGGGGTCGGCACCTTGACGTTGGTGTCCATCCCGTCCTCCCACAGCACCGTGCCGTCGCCGCGGATGACCGGGAACGCGGCGTTGACCACGTTGTAGCCGTGCGCGCGGATGCGGCTGTCGGTGATCGGGATCCAGCCCAGCGGCGGGTGCACGCCGTTGAGCGCGCCGTCCCAGTTCTCCCAGTAGCCGTGCAGCACCTTGCCCGCGGGCTTGGACTTCACCGCGCAGGTGTCGGCGGGCAGGGCGTGCGCGGGTGCCGTCAGCGCGGTCAGCGCCAGCACCGCGGTGAGCAGCTTGGCCGTCCAGCGAACCATCCCAGGCTCCTTCGTCGGAGGTCCCGGCCCCCGGCGGGGTGCACCCCGCCGGTGTGCGCCCGCCGGAGTTCTCCCCCATGGAAGCACCGGCGGGCTTTTCGGGCACCCCTGCGATCGGCGGGTTTGTCGGTGGGTGCCGGTAGCGTGCCCGTCGTGGACCCGGACGAGCTGGTCGGGCGGCTGCGGCGGATCTGCGCGGCGCTGCCGGAGGTGGTCGAGGAGCACGCGTGGCGCGGCACGCGGTGGCGGGTGCGCAGCACGGCGTTCGCGCACGTGCTGGAGGTGCGGGACGGCAGGCCGCGGTCCTACGCGCTGGCGGCGGGCACCGACGGGCCGGCGAGCGTGCTGACGTTCCGGTCGGCCGGGCCGGAGCTGGCCGCGCTCGGCCACGCCGGTCCCCCGTTCTTCAAGCCGCCGTGGGCGGTGAACGTGGTGGGGCTGCGGCTCGACGGCGATTCGGACTGGGAGGAGGTGGCCGAGCTGCTGACCGAGAGCTACTGCGTCTCGGCGCCGCGGAAGCTGGTCGCGCGGGTGCACCGGCCCGGTTGAGCGCTCCGACCCGCCTGCTGACGAACACCGCCCCGGACCGGGGCCCGCCTCCGGTCGGGCGCGCTGCCCGCGCACTTGCCCGCGGGCGATAAGACATCTAGAGTTCTAGATGTGTCTGTCGATGAGATCCCGTTGATGACCGAACCGGACGCCACCGGCCGGTTCGGTCGGTTCGGCGGGCGGTTCCTGCCGGAGGCGTTGATGCCCGCCGCGAAAGCGGTCGAGGCGGCCTTCCGCGAGGCGTGGGCCGACCCGGCGTTCACCACCGAGTACCGGCGGCTGCTGACCCACTACGCGGGTCGACCCACCCCGGTCACCGAGTGCGCCCGGCTGTCCCGGGCGCTCGGCGTGCGGGTGCTGCTCAAGCGCGAGGACCTGGCGCACACCGGCTCGCACAAGATCAACAACGTGCTGGGCCAGGCGCTGCTCGCCCGCCGCACGGGCAAGCGCAAGCTGATCGCCGAGACCGGCGCCGGGCAGCACGGGGTGGCCACCGCGACCGCGGCGGCGCTGCTGGACCTGTCCTGCACCGTCTACATGGGCGAGGAGGACGTGCGGCGCCAGGCGCTCAACGTGTTCCGGATGGAGCTGCTGGGCGCGGAGGTCGTGCCCGTCTCCTCCGCCACGAACGCCGGCACCCTGAAGGAGGCCACCAACGCCGCGCTGCGCGCCTGGGTCAACGAGACCGAGGAGGCGCACTACTGCCTGGGGTCCGTCATGGGCCCGCACCCCTACCCGTGGATGGTGCGCGAGTTCCAGCGCGTCATCGGCGACGAGGCACGCGCCCAGTGCGCCGAACTGCTGCCGACCGCGGTGCCGGACGTGGTGGTCGCGTGCGTCGGCGGCGGGTCGAACGCGGCGGGCACGTTCGCCGGGTTCGTCGGCACGCCCGCCCGGCTGGTGGGCGTCGAGGCCGCGGGCGGCAGCGCCGTGGACAAGGGGGTGCTCGGCGTCCTGCACGGGTTCACCTCGCACTTCCTCCAGGAGGAGTCGCAGGTCCTGGAGGCGCACTCCATCTCCGCCGGGCTGGACTACCCGGGCGTCGGGCCCGAGCACGTGCACCTCGCCGAGCGCGGCCGCGCGCAGTACCCCAGCGTCACCGACGAGCAGGCGCTGCGGGCGTTGCGGCTGGTGACGCGCTTGGAGGGCATCCTGCCCGCGCTGGAGTCGGCGCACGCGCTGGCGTGGGTGGTCGACGCCGCCGGCACCGGTGAGCTGCCGGCCGGCTCGACGGTCCTGGTCACGCTGTCCGGCCGGGGCGACAAGGACGTCCAGCAGATCCGGGAGCACCTGCGATGAGCGTTGCCGTGGCCGGGGTGGCCGAGCACCTGAAGGCGGCCGGGCGGCCGCTGCTGGTGCCGTACGTGATGGCCGGCGTCGTGCCGGACTGGGTGGAGCTGGTGCGGGAGGTCGCGGCGGCGGGCGCGGACGCGGTCGAGGTCGGGCTGCCGTTCTCCGACCCGATGCTGGACGGGCCGACCGTGCAGCGGGCGGCGGCCCGCGCGCTGGACCGGGGCGCGCGGCCCCGGCCGCTGCTCGACGAGCTGGCCGGGCTCGACGCGGGCGTGCCGCTGGTGGTGATGACCTACGCGAACATCGCCACCACGCTGGTGCCCGGGCGCGGCGTGGCCGGGTTCGTCGACCACCTGGCCGGGGTCGGCGTGCGCGGCGCGATCGTGGCGGACCTGCCGCTGGAGGAGTCCGCGGAGTACCGGGCGCGGGCGGCGGAGGTCGGGGTGGACGCGGTGCTGCTGGCGGCGCCGTCGTGCGACGACGACCGGTGCCGGGAGATCGCGCGGGCGTCGTCGGGGTTCGTGTACTGCATGAGCTCGATGCGGATCACCGGCGAGCAGGAGCACCTGGCGTCGAGCGCGCGGGCCAACGCCCGTCGCCTCAAGGCGATGACCGACCTGCCGGTGATCACCGGTTTCGGCGTGTCCACCCCTGCGCAGGCGGTGCAGGCGTGCGCGGACGCGGACGGCGTGGTCGTCGGTTCGGCGCTGATGCGCGTGCTGGTCGACGGCGCGGGCGTCGGGGCGGTGGTCGACGCGGTGGCCGGGTTCCGCGCCGCGCTATCCTCGGCCTCCCCGGGGGAATGAGTCCCGCGGGAGGACGAGGGAGTGCCCTGAGGTGAACGTCCGGCGGGCGGGCCTGGAGTCGCGGGTGCCCAAGTACCTCGCCATCTACCGGGTGCTGGCCGACCGGATCGGCACCGGGCACTACCCGGCGGGCGCGCCGCTGCCCGCGCAGCGGGAGCTGGTCGAGGAGTTCGACGTCTCGCTGATGACCGTGCGCCAGGCGATCGGGGCGCTGGAGGCCGACGGGCTGCTGGAGACGCGGCACGGGGTGGGCACGTTCGTCCGGCAGCCCGGGTTCTCCTACGGCCTGACCGGGTTGCGGAGCCTGGCGCAGGAGCTGGTCGAGCAGGGCATCGAGCTGGAGACCGAGGTGCTGGGCGCGGAGCCGGTGGAGCCGCCCGCGGACGTGCGCGCGCGGCTGGGCGTGCCCGCGGGCGGGCGGGTGCTGGCCGTCGAGCGGCTGCGCGGCGCCGGCGGCTCGCCGCTGCTGCTGCAGACCTCGTACCTGTCGCCGGGGGTGGGTTCGCGGGTCGAGGTCGACCAGTTGCGCCACCGCTCGCTCTACCGGCTGCTGGAGGAGCTGGGCACGCCGGTGCGGGAGGCGAGCGAGACGATCCGCGCGGTCGCGCTGACCGAGCGGCAGGCGGGCGTGCTCGGCCTGGCGGCGGGCTCACCGGCCCTGCTCAGCTGCCGGCTGAGCCGCGGCGACGACGGCGTCCCCCTGGTGGACGACCGCGCGCTGCTGGTGGGCGACACCGTGATCACCGCCGAACGCGCCACCTCCGGCACCAACCTGACCTACCGCACCACCTGATCAACCCCGGGAAAATTGCATTTATTTCTTTTTTGTGATATGATGCGAAATGCGGTTGTTAAGGTGACCGCGTGAATTCAGCAGAACCCAGCCGCACGGCGTTGATGGCCGCGGCGGCCCGCGCCGCCCACCCGGTCGTGGACCGGGCGCCACTGATCTTCACCGACGACGTCGCCCACCGGCTCCTGGGCGACCTGGCCGACGAGCTGGTCGGCTACCACCGCGCGCACGGCGACCACCCGGTCCTCGCCGGTGCCCGCGCGCAGGCCGTGGTGCGCAGCCGGTACGCCGAGGACCGCCTGGCGGAATCCGGTGCGCGCCAGTACGTGGTGCTCGGGGCCGGTCTCGACACGTTCGCCTGCCGCCGGGCGTCGGCGGACCCGCGGGTCTTCGAGGTCGACCACCCCGCCACCCAGGCGTGGAAGCGCCGCAGGCTCGCCGAGGCGGGCATCCCCACCTCCGCCACCCACGTCCCCGCCGACCTCGAACGCGACCCGCTGCTCGACCGCCTCACCGCCGCCGGTTTCGACCCCGCGCAACCCGCGTTCGTCAGCTGGCTGGGCGTGACCACGTACCTGACGCGGCAAGCGGTCGACCGGACCGTCGCCGCGCTGGCGGGGCTGGCCCCGGGCAGCGAACTCGTGCTCGACCACGTCCTGCCGCCGCACCTGCGCGACGAGGGCGGCAACGGCTACGCGCGGGCGGTCGCCCAGGCGGCGGCCGACGGCGGCGAGCCGTGGCTCACCTGCCTCGACCCCGCCGACCTCGCCTCGCTGCTCGCCGGCCACGGCTTCACCGCCACCCGGCACGCCACGCTGGACGAGGCCGTGGACCCGGCCCTGTGGCGGAGGTCGGACGCGCTGCGCCCGGACCGCCTGCTGGCCCTGGCGCACAGCCGGCTGACGCGGTAGGAGCCTTGGCGGAAAAGGGTTTGCGGCGTGGATGTCGCGACCCGCAGACTGGGGGCGCACGAGGAGAGGACGGGGTCATGGTGAGCACGCTGGAGCGGGGTGCGCTGCGCCGGGCGGCGCTGCTCCTCCGCCGGGCGGCGCTGCTCCTCCGCCTCCGTGCGGCCTCCCCGCCGTAGACGCCGCGCGCGTCGGACGACGGGGAGCCGCTCATCGGGAAACCGATCCGGGCGGCTCTTCCTTTCCCGGCAGCGGTTCCACCCATCCCCGTAGCTCAGTCGGAGCAGAGCGCGACGCTACGAACGTCGAGGTCCCGGGTTCGAGTCCCGGCAGGGGTACGACGGGCGCACCGGCGCTCGTGCGGTTCTAGCCCAACGGCAGAGGCGTCCGGTTGAGGGCCGGTCCAGTCGGGGTTCGAATCCCCGGAACCGCACCACCGCCGACCACCCCGGTGGTCGGCGGGCACACCCCCGTGGCCCAACGGCAGAGGCACCGCGTTCAGGACGCGGACGGTCCGGGTTCGAATCCCGGCGGGGGTACCGCGAACGAGGCCAGGCGACCGTCCAACAGGGACGGTCGTCGGGCTTCCGGCGACCGGGCCTCCGGGATGCGGGGCGTCAACGAGCACCGCATGCCCGTGGGCAGCAGCACCGAGCCGAAGCAGGTGCCCGTGGGGCCCTCGACCGCCAAGTCGTAGTGCGAGACCAGGTGGGCCGCCGTGCGGACCATGATCGTCAGCGCCAGGTGGGCACCGGTGCACACCCGCGGTCCGGCCCCGAACGGCAGGTAGGCGTCCGGCGCGCCGGAACCCGACCACCGCCGCGGCGAGAACCGCCCGGGCTCGTCCCACCAGCGCGGGTCGCGGTGCAGCAGGTAGGGGCTGAACAGCACCGACGTGCCCACCGGGATCGCGGCGCCGGCCAGTTCCAGGGGTGTGCTGGTGTTGCGGCCCAGCAGCCACGCGGGCGGGTGCAGCCGCAGCACCTCGCGGACGAACGCGGTGGTGTGCGGCAGGTCGCCGCCGGCGGCGGCTTCGCGGCGCAGGAGCCGCACCTCGTCGGGATGGCGGCCCAGTTCGCGCAGCAGCCAGCACCACGCCCCGCCGGCCGCCGGGATGGCGCTGAGCAGACCGGTGGCCACCACGCGCCCCGCCGCCCGGCCACCGGTGCGGCGGACCACGTCCACGAGCGACGGCGGGGACGACTCCGGCCGGTCGTCCGCCATCAGCCGGGCCACCTCCGCCCGCACCCGCCGGTTCGCCGCGCGGATGCGGCGGCGGTGCGCGCTCGGCCACCACCGCGGTACCCGGATCGCGGCGTCGACCAGCCCCCGGCCCGCGGCCGACGACGCCAGCAGCACGGGCACCAGGTCCGGTGTCGGCTCGCCCGCGCACACCGGCAGCGCGCTGCGCAGGCCCACCTCCCAGGTCACCTCCACCGGGTCGAACGGGCGGCCCGCCAGCCCTGCGAGCGCTTCGCGGATCGCCCGGTCCACGAGGTCCTGCCTGGCGCGCACCCCGGCCGGTTTCATCACCCGCCCGATGGCCTCGCGCACGGCCATCCACTCGCGCACCTCGTCGTCGGTGCGCAGCCGTCCGCCGTCGAGCAGGTCCGGGTTGGGCACGGAGTCGCGGTTGGTGCGCACCAGCAGCCGCCGCACGAGCGCGGGGTCGTTCAGCACCACCGCGTGGTTGCCCATCCGGAACACGTCGCCGTACCGGTGCACGCACTCCCGCAGGTAGCCGACGGGGTCGGTCTCGTAGTCCCGGCCCGGGTGCCTGCGCGGGCCCGGCAGGTCCAGTCGCTCGGCCACGGTCGCACGTCCTCTCGGGGAACGGGTGGTGCGCCGGGATGACCGGCGCACCACCCTCACGGCTCACATTCCGTCGTCGTAGTAGAACGGCCAGTAGCGACCAGGAGTCATTCCCCGACGCATGCCGAAAACGCGCAACACCAGGTTCCGCACAATGATCACCTCAATTCCTGCGATCTTCCAGACCAGCGGTACCGCACGTCCAAGCTAGCCCGCCCGGAGCCCATGCATTGGCTGGACCTGCGTAAACCACACCAGCGGGGCCGGCGCACCGACGATCCGCGAAACCGATGCGTCCCGGCCGAATGAGATGATCGGTCCTGCGGGTGAACGGCCACCGGTGAAATGACCCAGCGTCAGATCGGAATACCGTTCACGGGCGGCGCGCCACGTAGAGCAGGGCGTCGTCGGCGTGGTCGTCGGCGCCTGCCCGGAGTTCGCCCGCGCGCAGCCCGTGCACCGCGACGCACTCCAGCCCGGCCTCGGCGAGCGCCCGCCGCAGCAGCGGTTCGGGCCGGTACCGGAAGAACGCGTGCTGCTCCACCCGCCGCCAGCGGTCGTCACCGGCGGCCAGGAAGCGGGTCCAGTGGGAGTCGAACACCGGCTCGTCCCCGGCCAGGCGGGTGGTCCGGCAGGTGGCGAAGTGACCCGGCCGGTCGTCCACCACGACCCGTTCCCGGGCGCACCGGTAGCCGCGCTCGCTGACCTGGTCGAACACCAGCACCCCGCCGGGGACCAGCGACCGCGCCACGCCGGCCAGCGCGGCCGCCAGGTCTGCGTCGGTGAGCAGGTGGCTGATCGGGTCGGTGACCGCGCAGGCCACGTCGTGGACGCCCAGGTCCGGCAGGTCGCGCAGGTCGGCCAGTCGGAACCGCACCCGTTCGGCCCCGGGCTTGCCCTCGGCCACCGCGAGCATCGCGGCCGACAGGTCGCAGCCGGTCACCCGGTAGCCCAGGGCGGCGAACCCGAGGCTGCTCAGACCGGTGCCGCAGCCCAGGTCCAGCAACCGCTCCCCCGGCGCGCCGTACCGCTGCGCCAGCTCGTGGAACCACCCCCCGTGCCGCTCGAACGGCCGCAGCGCGGCGTTCTCGTCGTAGAAGGGTGCCCATTGCTCGTAGAGCTGCCGAAGGTCGTCCATGCGGCACAGCATGCGGCCGGGGATCGGCCCGGGACGGCTGCGTGCCTCGATCGTGTGAAGTCAGCTCACGGCGTCCGGTCAGGGGTGGTCACGGCGTCCAGCCAGGCGCGGCGGGCGGCGGCGCGGGTGAACTCGCGGACGTGGACGCCGGCGCGCAGCCAGGCCGTCGGGAAGTCGTCGCCCGCGTCGCGCACCACCCGGCCGAAGGCGTCGCGCTCCCGGTCGCGCGAGGTGGCGGCCAGGTCGGCCAGCAGGTCGGCGGTGGTGGTCAGGCCGGTGCGGGTCAGCGCGGACACGTCGCGCGCCGCCGACGCCACCGCCGCGACCGCGCGGCCGCCCAGTGCGATGCGGTGCAGCACGTTCACCAGCGGGCGCAGCGGCTGCGGCAGGTGGTCGGCCGGTGCGGGCCGGGGCGGGAGGGCGCGGGTGCCGTCGCCCGCGACGTGGGAGCGCTGGAGGCGGTCCAGGCCCAGGTCGACGTGGTGGCGCAGGTCCGCGGGCAGGTCCAGGTCGCCGGCCACCGCCAGGGCCGCGGCGGTGCCGGGCCGGTCGGGCAGGAGGCGGGCCACGACCTTGACGCGCAGGCCACCGGCACCGGCCAGGACGCGGAGGTTGTCGCGGGCGCGTTCGCCGTCGCCGACCAGGTCGACGTGCGCGCCGCCCGCGTCCACGCGCAGCGCCGGCCCGGCCACGCCCAGCACCACGGCGTCGAGGAACAGCAGGTCGGCGGCCGCGGGGCGGTGGCCGTCCGGGCGGCTGCGGGCGTGGAAGGCGCGGACCACCTGGTCGGCGAGGGGCGGTGCCCACAGGTCGGCCAGGGGCGGTGCGTCCCAGGCGGCGCCGGCGGCGGCCACCGCGCGGACCGACCTGCCCGCGCCCAGCCGGTGGTCCGGTGACCCGGTGCCGCCGGAGAGCAGGAGGCCCGAGCGGCCCAGTTCGCGGTGGGTGAGACCGGACTCACCGACCGCGACGGGGCCCCCGGCGGCGGCCGGGACGCGTTCGGGGCCGCCGGGGAGTACGGATTGGACTGTCCACAAGCGACTGTTCTCGTCCACCAGGTGCGTGACCACGCCGCCGTAGCCGGAGGTGGTGACCACCGGTTCGGTGCACAGGCCGTGGAGGCGCAGGGAGCCGACGGGGTGGTACTCGCGGCGGGCGGTGCCCCGGAGTTCGGCGGGGTCGGTGGGGGCGGGGGCGCGGAGGTCGTGGCACAGCAGCATCAGCTCGACCAGTTCGGCGGTGAGCACCGCGCGGTCGAACGACGAGTCACCCGTCCGCGCGGCGGCCAGGGACGAGGCGATGCGGAGCCCGTTCGCGGCGGCCCGGTGGAGGCCGGCGAGGCGGGCCCGGTGGACGGCCCGCAGCAGTTCGGCCCGGACCACCGCGCCGCTGCCCGTCGCGCCCGAGCGGAGGACGGTCGCGCACGCCTGCCACAGGGCGGTTGCGGCGGTTCGCTCGTCCTCGCGGATCGGGGTGGGGGAAGGGGGTGCGGGAGTGGCGGGAGAGGGGGCGGAGGCGGGAGCTAGCCCGGCGGGTACACCGGCGGCGGGCGGGGCAGGAGCAGGCGGAGCTGAGTTGGGGGCAGCGGGGTCGGGGGCAGCGGGGTCGGGAACATTGGTGGGCGGGTCGGGGTTCGGCGCCTCCGCGATCCCGGCCGCCGCCACGGCAACGCCCCGGTGCAGGCACCTCGGCGCCAGCAGGCAACTGCACACCAGCTCGTCGGCCGTCGCCAGCACGCCGTCGTGCAGGGTCCAGGTCAGGGTGGCCTCCGGGGTCGGCGCGGCGCGGGCCACGTCGCCCTCGCGGGTCACCTCCCAGTCGGACGCCTGGTCCAGGGCCGCGTCCACGCGCTTGCGCAGGCGCGGCGGCAGGGCGTCGAGCACGTCCGCCACCACGGCGGGCGCCACCGGCGGCAGCTCGGTCCTCGGCGTCATCCGCGCACCTTCTCCCCCACCCAGCGGGCCAGTTCCAGCGGGCTCAGGGCGGCCACCGGCATCCCGGCGGCCACCAGCGCGCCCGCCACGGACGTCGAGTACCGCGCCCTGCCCTTGTCGTCGAGGCCGGCACATCCCAGCACGGTCACGCCGGAGGCCACCAGCTCCCGCACCTGCGCGACCAGCGGCGCGACCGGGCCGCCCTCCTCGAAGTCGCTGATCAGCACCACCATGGTCCGCTCCGGCACGGTCACCAGGGACCTCGCGTGCCGCAGCGCGCCCGCGATGTGCGTCCCGCCGCCCACCCGGACCTCCAGCAGCAGCGACAGCGGGTCGGCCGTCCGGCCGGTCAGGTCGACCACCTCGGTGGAGAACGCCAGGAAGTGCGTCGACAGCGCGGGCACGCCGGCGAACACCGACGCGGTCAGCGCCGCCCACACGGTCGACTCCTCCATCGACCCGGACACGTCCACCACCAGCACCAGCCGCCAGTCGGCCGCCCGGCGCCCGCGGGTGCGGAACACCGGCCGCTCGGGCACCACCAGCACCCGCCCGGAGGGGTCGCGGCGCGCGGTGGCCAGGTTGGCGCGCAGGGTCCGCGGCAGGTCCAGGCCACCGCCCGGCCGCCGGGTCGGCGCGGGCAGGCGCAGGCCGGTCAGCGCGGGGCGCACGCGGTTGGCCAGTTGCGCGGTCAGCTCCCGGACCAGGCGTGCCACCAGGGGGCGCAGCCGGGCCACGGTCTGCTCGGACAGCCCGCCCGCCAGCGACAGCACGTTGCGCAGCAGCTCCACCGAGGGGCGCACCGAACCCGGGTCGACCTCCAGCGCGGCGTCCAGCCGACCGGCCTCCACCGCCGCGGCCAGCACCTCCTCGCGGACCCGTTCGCCGAACAGCTCCCCCAGCTCCTCCGACCACTCCCGCACGCCCGGGAACGGCGTCGAGCGGTCCCCGCCCAGGCCGCCGGTCGAGGCGCCCTCACCGCGGTCCGCGCCGTACAGCTCGTCCAGCGCCGCCGCGTACCGCGCCGCACCGGCCGGCCGCTCGCCGCGCGCACCCAGCAGCAGGTGCCACCGCACCGCCACCGGCAGGCCCGCCGGGTCCGCTGGACCCACCGCCGACACGCCCGCCGGGTCCGTCACCGGCGGTCCCGCAGGCTCCACCGCGGCGCGAGGCGCCACCACCCGACCGTCCACAACGGACTCTGGCCGCTCGATCCCGTGCGTCAGCAGCGCTTCCGCCCCTGCCCGCTCGGCCTCCAGCCACACCGCCAGCAGCTCCGGGTCGGGCGCCCCGACCCGGTCGACCACCGCGCCGGTCCGCTCCTCGACCACCGCGAGCACCCGCGCCCGCGCGGCCGGGCCGATCGAGGTGAACGCGCCGCGCAGCGCGGGCAGCCGCTCCAGGAAGTCCCGGTCGGCCAACCGCTCCACCCGCTCCAGCAACGGGTCCAGCGCCTCCGGCGTCTCCAGCAGCGCCCCGGCCGCCGCGAGCACGCCGGTCAGCGACCGCCGCAGCACGTCGCGCAGCGGCGCGGTGGTGGCACCGTCCACCCACGACGCGACCCGCTCACCCAGCGCCGACGGCGGCACCAGGCCCAGCAGCACCCGCGCCGCGCCCGCCGCGCCGGCGATCAGCGGCGCGCCCTCGTCGGCCAGCCGGCGCAGACCGGCGGCGAGCCGCAGGCCGGTGCCGTGCCCGTCGTGCCGCTGCCCCAGCTCCACCAGGGCCCGCGCGTCCGCGGGGTCCTCCGACCCGGCCAGCCCGTCGAGCTGCGCCACCGCGGCGGTCTCCAGTTCCCGCACCAGCAGCGGGTGCGCGTCCAGCACGTCGCCGGGCGTGCCGGCCAGGTGACCGGCGCGCACCCGGTCGAGCAGGCCCAGGGCCGCCAGCAGCTCCCGCAGGGTCCCGGCCGACGGCAGCACGGCGGCCACGTCGCCGAGCAGGTCCCCGACCAGCGCGGGCAGCCCGCACGCGGCCGCGTCGGCCAGGTCGGCCAGCACGTCGGCGGGTGCGGGCCCGCCGCGCTGCTCCCGCTCGGACCGGCGGGCGCGCAACCGCCCGTGCGCGGCCGTCTCCAAGGTCGCGCCCCACAGGCCGGCCACCGGCAGCGTCGCCGCGGTCGCCGGGGTCCACGCCACCGACCACCGGGTGGTCAGCGCGTCGCCGCCGCCGACGCCGGTGGTGGCGGTCTCGGTCGCGTAGCTGACGCCGAGCACCCCGAGCCGCCGCAACGCCACCTCGCGCCGGGCGTCCAGCGGCGAGCGCAACGGGTCCAGCCGCAGGTCGACCGGCGTCCGCGAGCCGGGCCCCGGCAACCGCAGCGAGGCCACCAGCTCCTCCACGGCGGGCGCCAGGCCCGAGCGGGGCGTGCCGGGGGCGAGCGCGCCGGTGCGGTGCCCGACCAGCACGTCCCCGGCCGCCCGCGCCACCACCCGGCCGCGCCCGAGCGGTTCGGCGTGCGTCAGCACGGTCTGCACGGCCTCCACGACCTCGCCGCGGCCGGGTGCGGGCAGGCCGCGCAGGCGGGCCAGGTCGACCGCGACCCGCAACGCCTCGCGCGCCTCGCCCGGTCCGGCGGGGTGGCCCAGTTCGCGGACGCGCGCGCAGATCCGCACGATCACCGACGCCGCGGCGGCCTCCACGGCGAGCGGGTCGCCGCCCGCCTCCAGCACGGCCTGCTGCCACTCGGGGTCGCGGATGCCGGCCGGGTAGCCGGAGCGCTCGTCCAGCAGCGCGAACCCGTAGGGCACCAGGGAGGTGACGATCCCCGGTGGCGGAGGTGGGGTGGTGCCACCCGGGAACGGGGGTGGAGCCCCGTCCACCAGCGCGGCGGCGTGGAACGAGCCGACCACCGCCGCGCAGCGCCGGCCGCCCACCTCGGCCACCACCCGCCGCATCCACGCCTCGCGGCGCAGGTCGAACGAGTCGACCCCGGTCACCGCCGCGTCCTCGCGCAACGCGCGCCCGACCAGCAGCGCGGCCCGCCGCACCGCCTCGGCGGCCTGCCCCGGCGCGGCGGCCTCGACCAGCCGGTCCCACAGGTCGTCGCCGTCGCGCCCGGTGGCGGCCCGGCGCAGCGCGTCGGTCAGCGGCGTCGCACCCCGGTCGCCGGCGCGGTAACCGTCGCCGCGCAGGGCCAGCGGCAGGTCGCACGGCCGCACCTCGACGCCGTTGGCGAACGCCCACCTGATCGCGGCCAGCTCCGGGGAGAAGTCCGCGAACGGGTAGAACGCCAGCTCGCCGCCGTCGCGCGCGGCACCGGACAGGGCGACCGGGGTCACCAGGTCGGGCGCCGCCAGGTGCGGCAGCCACTCCCCCAGCTCCTCGGGCAGCTCGACCAGCAGCACCTCGGGCGCGCACGCCGCCAGCAGGGCGGGCACCGCCGCCGCCAGCGCGGGCGAGTGGTGCCGCACCCCGATGAGGAACGGGTCGCGGTGCCCGACCAACCGGTCGAGTTCCGCGACGGTCAACCGCTCCCGGTGGTTGGCGGGTGCGGGGGCCGGCGGCTCGCGGTCGTTCGACGGCAGACCGGTCCCCTCAGGCGTCGAGGACATCGCGCAGTTCCCACAGCCGCCGCCAGGTGCGGGCGCCCTGCTCGGCCCGGCGGCGCACCGCACCATCCCAGTACCCGAGCAGCCGGGCCGAGTCGCCGGGGTCGTCCTTGCGCACCACGCCCAGCAGGTGCCCCGGCAGCAGCGACAGCGGGTCGCGGTCGCCGGGGAAGTACGCGTCGGCCAAGCCCAGCGAGGTCGCCACCGACACCGCCTCGGCCGTGCTCATCACGGTGGAGGGCCGCTCGACCGACCACCCCTCCTCGGACACCCCGTTGCGCAGGTCCCGGAACGCGGTGACCAGCACCTCCAGCACCACGTCGTCCACGGCGAACGGCGCGCCGACCCGTTCCAGGGCACTGCTCGCCTGCCTGCGCACCAGCGCCGTCTCGGCGGCCAGGTCGCCGATCGGGCCGACCGCCTCGAAGTTGAACCGCCGCTTGAGCGCGGCCGACATCTCCGACACGCCCCGGTCCCGCAGGTTCGCCGTGGCGATCACGGTGAAGCCGGGCGCGGCGTGCACGGTGGCGGCGTCGGTGCCGGACAGCTCGGGCACGGCGATGCGCCGGTCGGACAGGATCGACACCAGCGCGTCCTGCACCTCGGGCAGGCAGCGGGTGACCTCCTCGACGCGCACCACGGCACCGGTGCGCATGGCGGTGAGCACCGGCGAGGGCACCAGCGCCCGCGGGCTCGGGCCCTCGGCCAGCAGCAGCGCGTAGTTCCAGCCGTAGCGGAGCTGGTCCTCGGTGGTGCCCGCGGTGCCCTGGACGACCAGTTGGCTGCTGCCCGACACGGCGGCCGCCAGCAGCTCCGACAGCATCGACTTGGCCGTGCCCGGTTCGCCGACCAGCAGCAGGCCGCGCTCGCCGGCGAGGGTGACCACGGCCCGTTCCACCAGGGCCCGCTCGCCGACGAACTTCGGGCTGATCGCCAGGCGCGCGGGCAGCCCCGGCACCGGTTCCGGCAGCGCCAGCGGGCCGTCGCTGCCGAGCACGAAGGTGACCGCGGCCCGC
Source organism: Saccharothrix syringae (assembly GCF_009498035.1). Classification (NCBI taxonomy): domain Bacteria; kingdom Bacillati; phylum Actinomycetota; class Actinomycetes; order Pseudonocardiales; family Pseudonocardiaceae; genus Saccharothrix; species Saccharothrix syringae. Next base: position 4,671,834 of record NZ_CP034550.1, on the reverse strand, counting down.
GGGGTGAGCCGCCAGCCCGGCGGCCGGGGGCCGTCGTCGTGGGCGGCCAGGAACGCCAGCTCCTCGCGGTGGGCGTCCTCGGCCGGGTCGACCTGCCTGGGTGCGGTCACCTGCGTCCTCCGGTCTTGAGCTCCTCGTAGGCGGGCGCGTCGCCGTCGAGCACGCGCCGCCACGCGCGGGCGAACAGGTCGGCGACGGGTTCGCGGGGCACGATGGCGGCCCTCGGGTCCCCGGTGTAGCCGAACATCGGGGCCTTCCACGCCTCCAGCGGCAGGTGGGGAGCTGTCAGCGCCAGCCACCCGCCGGGCAGGAACAGCGAGCGGCCGGCGCGGGCGCGCTTGGCGGTCAGCACCAGGTCGGTGCCCGCCAGCGCGGTGCGGGCGGCGCGCAGCCGGGCGGGCTTCCACCCGGTCCAGCGGGCCACGTTCGCGTCGGTCGGGTCGGGCAGCGCCAGCAGCTGGAGGTAGAGCACGGCGGCGTCCTCGGGCAGGTCGAACCGCCCGGCCACCTCGGCCACCAGGTGCGGCGCCGACGTGGTCGGGTCCTGGTGGTAGGCGGCCGGGTCGACGCCCTCGGGCGCGCCGGCGGCGCAGGCGGCGGTGAGGCCGTCGTCGGCGAGCAGGTCCAGCGCCCGCAGCACGTCGTCGCCGTGCGCGACCTCGGCGAGCAGCTCCAGCAGCGGGCGGTCCCGCGGCCCGACCAGGCCGGGCCGCACCACGAACCGGCAGTAGTCGTGCTGCACGGTGATCACGTCGAGCCAGTCGCGGTGCCGGTGGGCGGTGCCGGTCGGCGGCGCGTCGATGCCGAGCAGCGCGCGCACGTCCGCGGCGGGGGTCCACCCGTTCAGCTCGACCGCGAACCCGGGGTGGGCCACGCGCCGCCGCACCTGCGCCAGGGCCTCGGGCAGCCGCGCGCGCAGCGGTGAGCCGGCCGGGAGCCGCTGCGCGAGCCACAGCAGCACCTGCGGCACGATCCACATCGCCGCGCGGTCGAACGCCTCGCCGTCCGCCCCGACCAGCTCGGTGCCGTCGAGGCGCAGGTTCGCGTCGGTGGTCAGCCAGGGCACCAGGTCGGGGTTGACCACGCCGGTGACGTACTCGGCGGGGCGCGGCACGCCGAGCTGCCTGACCGCGTCCTCCAGCACGTCGTCCGGCACGGGCACCAGGCGGCCGTGCCGGGCGGTCCACACCTCCGCCACCGCGGCCACGTCCGGGCCGCGCGTCCACAGCTCCACCGGGTCGGCGGGCACGGCGGCGGCCAGCAGCCGGTGGCGGTAGGGGGTGTCGAGCGACCGCAGCCGCGCCTTGGCCGCCTTCGCGGCCGCCGCGGACAGGCCGAGCAGCCGCCGGTGGTCGGGGTCGAGGTAGTTGGCCTCCCAGCCGGTGACGCCGGGCATCCCGGCCAGCAGCACGGTCGCCTCGGCGGTGCCCAGGCCGGCGGCCTCGGCCAGGGCGGGCACCGCCTCCGGGCGCCACGGCGCGGGGCCGCGCTCGGCCAGCGCGTCGAGGAAGCGGTGGACGCGCCCGGCGCCGAGCGGGGTGCCCGGCTCGTGGGCGTGCGTGAGCCGCCAGTCGCGCGGCAGCTCGTAGCGGCCCGGGGTGCGGGTGAACTGGAGGCCGTCGAGCCGGGTGCCGGGGTCGGAGGTCCAGGAGGTGGTGAACAGGGCGAGGAACCCGTCGCCCACCGGGAGCACCCGGTGCTGCACCGCGCCCTGGCCCGGTGGCACGAGCACGCCGACCTCGCGCCAGTGCCCGTCGGCCAGGCCGCTGTCGGCCAGGCAGCGCAGCACCAGCACCAGCGCGTCGCGCTCCTCGTCCGGCGTGAGCGGCGAGGCGGCGCGGTGGAGCAGGGCGGCCAGGTTCGGCAGCGCCCGGAACCAGGTGGAGCTCTGGCTCTCGGGCAGCGGCCCGGCCTCGGTCCGGGCGGCGGCCTCGCCGAGCGCGGTGATCAGCCGCGGCAGGGTCGTGGGCACGGGGTTGGGCGACCGGTACGAGTGGCGGCCGGCGAACCAGTCCAGCGCGTCCTCGACGTCCTGCGCGGTGACCGCCGGACCGGTCGGGGCGAGCCGGGGGCCGACCTCGCGGGCCGCCTCGGCGACCTCGGCGTAGCCGCGGTAGGAGCGCAGCACGTCGGCGGCGCGGTGCACCACGTCCGCCACGCCCAGGACCAGGGCCTGGTCGGTGATGCCGGGCAGCGCCGCGACCACGGCGTCGCACAGCTCGTCGCGCTCGCCGCGGGCCAGCAGGTCCAGCCGGGCGCGGACGGTGCGCCGGCCGCTCTCCCCGGCGAGGGCGACGGCGAGCAGGTCGTCCACGGCCTGCCTGGTCACGGCGCGCAGCGCGGCGGAACCGGCCTCGTCGCGCGGGCGCAGCAGGTGCCACCAGGGGCCGGGCGGCACGACCGGGGTGCCGGCCGCGTACCGGGGGCGGTGCCCGCCCGCGGTGACCCGGCCCAGCTCGGTGCCGTCCTCGGCGAGCAGCACGACCTCCTCGCCCGCCTCGCCCAGCGGCAGGTCCGCGCCGGGCAGGCGCAGCACACCGATCGGGCACGGCGCGTCGGCGGGCAGGCGCACGCGGCGCCCGTCGATCCCCTCGCCGGTCCACGACCGGTCGGCCTCGCGGCGCACCCGCCAGCCGTGCAGGCCGTCGGCCGTGCCCAGGAGGCTGTCGGCGGTGGCGGGCACCGCCGGTCTCAGGTCGCAGCGGTCGAGTTCCAGGGACGCGCCGTCGAGCGCGAAGTCCTCCAGGAACCGCGGCAGGCCGGCGCGACCCAGCTCGCCCGTCGCGGGGGCGACCTCGCGCCACCGCCACCGGTCGTCGTGCTCCAGGGTCCACAGGTTCACGCCGTCGCCGAAGGCCGCCTGGCCGACCGGGATGCCCGTGTCGCCGGGGTGCACGACCCGCCGCCCGGTGAAGCGGGCGCCGTCGGGCATCGCGATCGACGCGAAGGACACCTCGCGGGTGTAGTGGTACCTCGTGCCGGTGGGGGCGAAGATCCGGTCGGGTGCGTCGCTCCAGTAGGCCAGCTCGCCCTCGGGGCCGTGCCAGCGCACCAGCAGGACGCCGTCGAACCAGTACGCGGTCGGCTCGTAGCCCCACCGGGCGCGGGCGTCGGCCGGGACGCGCAGGACGTGCTCGGCGAGCACGCCGTCCGGGCCGACCACGACGACGTCCTCCCCGGCGCGCAGCACGAGCGCGGGCCAGCCCTCGCCGCGCACGGACAGCGTGGCGTTCCTGCCCTTCGTGCCGTCGAGCCGGGCGACCGCCTCGTCGAGGGCGGGCCAGCCCACCTCGTCGAACAGGCCGGCGCGCAGCGTCCGGTGCACGGCGGCGGCCACGTCGGTGCGGGCGATCGCCTCGGCCGCCTCGGGCACGTCGGCGAACGCCTCGGGCAGCCGCACCACGGCCAGCCGGGAGAGGTGCCGTTCGAGGTCGGGCAGGCCGGTGGCGGTGACCCGCGCGGCGCGCTCGGTGAGCCAGTGCCGCAGCGCGGTGCGCAGGCCGGGCACGGCGACGGCGGCGCCCAGCGCCTCCGCGTCGACCGCCTTCTGCCCGGCGTGCCGCTGGAAGTGCGAGACCAGGCCCTCGGCGAGGGCGCCCACGAACCGCTCGGAGGCGGCCAGCGCGGTCAGGTCGCGGCGGCCGGGGTTCTGGTCGCCCAGCCAGCCGTCGACGTCGAACTGGTTGTTCCAGCGCTTCCCGGCGGCGATCGGCACGCCGTGGGCGACCAGCAGGTCCAGCAGGTCCAGCTCGCCCTGCCGCCAGGACCGCAGCGCGCGCACCGGCACGCCGTCGGCGACCAGCCGGTCGACCATCCGCCCGACCAGGTCCAGCAACCTGGTGGAGCGGCCGGTCTCCCGCCAGCCGCCGGAGCGCACCGCGAGCACGGACGCCAGCCACCCGGCCGGGTCGGCGGGCACCTCGCCCGGTGGTCCGGTGAGCGCGCGGGTGGCGCCGCACTCGTCGAGGAGGTCGAACCACGGGTCCAGCGCGGCGGTCGAGTCGGGCACGAACGCGAGCAGCCGCGCGCGCACCCCGGCGTCGGCCTTGGCGATCGAGACCAGGGAGTCCCGGTAGGACTTCCAGAACGCCGCGCCCGCGCGGTTGATCGCGGCGCTGTCGAGGATCGCGCGCAGCAGCCGTTCGTCCTCGGCGCGCGCGGTGCGCTTGGCGGCCTTGGCCAGCCGGCGCAGGTCCTCGGGCATCCCGGTGTAGGGCGGCAGGCCGCCGCGGGTGCGCTCCACGCACAGGGTGAGGAACAGCTCGTAGGCCGAGTCCGGGTCGTGCTTGCGCGCCAGGCTCTTCGAGTACTCGGACAGGGCCTTGGCGGTCAGCGCGCCGGCGAAGGCGAACTCCAGGAACACCTCGCGGGTCCGCTCGGGGTCCACGGCCAGGTCGTGCACCCGCTCGGCCTCGCGGGCCTTGCCGAACATGCTCGCCGCGTAGTTCTGGTTGCCGTGCTCCAGGAAGATCCGGCCGGCCTGCTCGTAGAAGGTGGGCAGGAAGTGCGGTGCGGAGCGGCCGAGCATGTCGCCCAGCGCGGTGAAGCCGTCCTTGGCCGCGCCCGCGCGGGACTTCGCGGTGCGGGCCAGGCGCTCGACGTCCTTGACGAGGTTGAGCGCGTGGTGGGCGTTGGCCGGGTCGTGCACCAGCGCCCAGGCGGGGAAGCCGAGCGCGCTGCGCCGCCCGGTACCCACCTCCGCGACCCTCGCCGGTGCCGCGAAGCCCAGGTACTCGCAGGTCAGGTCCTCGGCCGCGCCGAGCACGGCGGGCGTCAGCCGCACCACCACGCGGTCGTCCAGCGCCGGGTGGGTGTAGTGGCGGGCGGTGACCGCGTCGCGGTCCTCACCCGCCGTGCCGGTGCCGGGCAGCACGGCCCCGGCGTTGATCAGCGCCTTGTCGTCCATCAGGCCACCGCCGCTTCCTCGACCACGCGCCCGGCGTGGATCGCCGAGGCCATGCGCATCCCCTCGGACCACGCGACCGGCCCGACGTCGGCGAGCGGCAGCGCGGTTCCGTCCTCCAGGACCCAGCGCAGGTCACCGGTCCAGGTCTCGCCCTCGGGGTAGTCCGAGCCGAGCCAGTAGCGGGCCTCCACGACCCGGCCGCCCTCGAACGCGGCGTAGACCGCGTCGCCGCCGCGCACCGGGTAGCCCAGCGAGCGGCACCGGCCCAGGGCGTGGTTGAGCTGTTCGAACCTCCCGCCCCGGTAGTCGCCGACCGACGTGCCGGCCGCGGGTTCGGCGGGGCGGGCGAAGGTCTGCCGGAACAGCTGCTGCACCTTCTGCTCCACGCCCAGCTCGGCGCCGAACTCGCGCAGCTCCCCCAGGTCGTCGAGCAGCACGGGGTGCGGGACGCGCACGGTGTCGGGGCGGAGCCGGACCGTGTCGCCGTCGAGGTTGACCAGGCCGAGGCCGCGCTCGGGGTCGGCGTCGCGCAGGAAGCCGACCTCGTCGGCGGCGATGACGACGAGGTCGCGCAGGGCGGACGCCCACGCGGCGTCCGCCCAGACCTCGGCCAGCAGGGCGGTGGGCACCGGCAGCGAGCGCACCATCCACTGGTCCACTGTGGACAGGCACTCGGCCTCGTGGCGGGCCAGCCACTCGGCGAGCTGGCGCAGCTGGACGACCCGCGGGTCGTCCTTGAGCGAAGCGGGTACCGAGGAGAGGAGCTTGCCCTTGCCGTTGCGGCACTGGACGCGCCCGTTCTCCCCCAGCCGCACCTGGTACCCGGACGCGGCGTCGAGCCAGCCCACGGTTCCTCCTGCGATTCGTTCACGACGTTTGGCGGGAGGTTAGCGACGGGGTCCGACAAAAAGATCAGCGCCGGGGGTTCGCAACCGGGCCGTGATCACCGGGGTGGAAGTGGAGGGGCGCGGCAGGCGGAGCCGGGTGTCCGGGCGCGCCGCCCCCGGCCGGGGCCCCGGTCCGCGCCGGACGACGTCCGCGGTGACCCTGCGTCGCGCGGTGTATTCGCAACGAAACGAAGCGGGCCCCGCGGGCCGCAAAATTGCGGCCCGCGGGGCCTTACCTCAAATCTTCCCCAAATTCTCTACGTGTGTGAGCGGAATCTCCCTACTCTTCTCTCATGAGACTGCTGCTGTGGTTCGCGCTGGTGAGCGCGTTGGCGGTCGAGGGGGCCACGATCCTGCCGTTGCTGGCGGGCTTGGTGCTCGTCGGCTGCGCCGACGTGCGCTTCGGCCGCGGCGCGTACGCGCCGGACGTTCATGACCTCTTTGTCGGCTGACGGGTGAAAATCCTTCCCAAAACGAACTCCCACCCACGAATTCACCACCGTCGACGCCGCGCACCGCGGTGCCCGGGCGGATTCGGCCGTCAGCACCGCTTGCGCAGGATCGACCCCGAGGTGCCGCGCAGCGCCACGGAGGTCACCGAGGAACCGCGCTCGTCGGTGTGGGTGCCGTCCACCCGCACGGTCACCGCGGCCGTGTCCGTCCGGTTGGCGTTGACCACGACCGTGCCGCAGGCGAAGTCGCGCTGGTAGACGTTGCGCGCCACCGCCCGGTACGCGCCGATGGGCGCCCCGAGGTCCCAGTCGTACTCGGCGTGCCACGGCGAGGCGTCACCGTAGCCGTCGGTCCGGTCGATCTCGGCGATCGCGGACCGCCCGCCGGCGGCGAGCAGGTAGCTGGCCAGGGCGTACCGGTAGGGCCGCTCGGCGCCCGCGCTGAAGTGCGGCTGCACCCAGGTCATCTTGCCGCGCGCCTCGTTGGAGGCGATCTCGGCGACCTGCCTGCTCCAGCCCTCCGGGTACTCGGAGAGGAGGTCGCCGTCGCCGAAGGTCAGCCACCACTCGTCGAAGCCGCCGTCGAGGTGCTCGGTGTAGGCGTCCCAGGCGCCGGCGTGCAGCCGCGCGTTGGCCAGGTTCGCGACCGTCTTCAGGCCGGCGGCGACGAAATCGTCGCGGGTGTTGGCCAGCATCGACTCGTAGGCGTCCTGGATGGCGGCGTCGGTCGGGTACTTCGCCGGGCACACGCCCTCGTGGTAGGCGTCGCAGGGGAACAGCGCGTTGTCCATGAACACGCCGTCGAAGCCGCCCGCCCGGGCACTGGCGATCACATTCTTGGCCCACGCGTCCTGATAGGCGGTGTTGCCGACGTCCATCTGCCAGTGGCCGGAATAGCCGCTGTATTCGAACCGGTGGCCCTGCGGGTCGAGCAGGAACCACTCGGGGTGGTCGCGCTCGGCCGCGCAGAAACCGATGCCGGCGGGCAGGTGCGCGTCGTCCACGCCGTTGTGGCACGCGTAGGACCGGGTCGAGGAGAGGTCCTTGTAGACGAACACCCGGATCGCCGGGTTGGCGGCCTTGAACCTCGCGGCCAGATCGCCCTCCCAGGCGTTGAGCACCACGTAGCCGCGCCGTTGGGCCTCGCGGGCGAGGGTGGCGTCCGAGACCGCGGTGTTGTTCCAGTGCAGCCAGAACGACTGGACCCGGCCGCCCCCGACCGGGGCGGCGGCCGGGTCGGGGATGGCCGCCGCGGTCGGGGTCACGAGCGCCGCCGCGGTCACGACGGCCGCGATGAGGGCCAGGGTCGTGCGGGTCCGGCCGCGTCGCGCGAAGCGGCGCCGAGCGCGTTCATTTCGTTTGGGCAGGGTCATGCCGAACTCCCATTACGGCAGGCGGCACCCACCGTCGATCACGGCGACGATGTCGCCCGCGACAGGGGAACAATGGGCGCGCCCGCCCTCGTGGCTGGATGTGCGCAGATCATCTACTGGCCGGTAGCGGAACGCGCAGCCGAAGTAAAACCGCTTCTCGGCGGACAGGTCAAGTAACGTGCGCCACATCGCGCGTGAAATGCGCCGTCTTTATTGGTCGCGATTAATTCGGTCAACTGGCAAAAGATCATGCGTGGTGGCGGCCCACCGAACGCTCTTCAGCCGGAACCGCGCTGAGCGTGCTATCGCCGACCGCGCAGACCCAGGGCTCGACCGACGTCCGGCTGGGGGCGGGGCGTGCTCGACCTCCGCCGGCCTGGTCGGGACGTCCCGCTCGGTGCACGGGACGCGGCACTCCTCCCGGTGCTGGGAGCAGACGCTCTCGTCGGTCAGGCCGCCCCGCCCGACCACGACGCCGACGCCGACGCCGACGCCGACGAGCGGGCCACGACTCCCGGTGAACCCCGGAACCGCCCGCCCACAACCTCGCGGAAGGGGCGGGCACTCCGTTCCGGGACGTGCCCGGTCACCTCGGTGGCGCTACGCGACGCCTCCGGCCCCGTCCGACGCGGGTCCCGCCGACAGCGGCAGCCGGACCTGGAAGCGGGTGTCGCCGGGCCGGGACTCGACGCGGATGTCGCCGCGGTGGCGTTCGACCACGATGCGCCAGGTGATGTCCAAACCCAGCCCGGTGCCCTCGCCCACCGCCTTGGTGGTGAAGAACGGCTCGAAGATCCTGGGCTTGACCTCGGGCGGGATGCCCGTGCCGGTGTCGCCGACCTCGACCAGCAGGTGGTCGCCGTCGCGGGCGGTGCGCACGGTGAGGGTGCCGCGGCCGTCCATGGCGGCCACCGCGTTGTCCACCAGGTTGGTCCACACCTGGTTCAGCTCGGCGGCGTAGGCGGGCAGCGGCGGCAGGGACCGGTCGTAGTCGGTGACCACCCGGACGCCGTCGCCCAGCTTGCCGCCGAGCATGACCAGCGTGGAGTCCAGCAGCTCGTGCACGTCGACGACCTGGAACGGGGCGCGGTCGACCTGCGAGTACTGCTTGGCCGCGCCGACCAGGGTGGACACCCTGGTGGCGGCGTCCTCGACCTCGTTCATCAGGGTCTCGGTCTCCACCGTGTAGGCCAGCCAGCGCACGGCGGCCTCGGTGGCGGTGGCCGGGCACTCGCCCACCGCCCGCTCCAGCCACTCGACGTCCAGGCCGCCCGCGACCAGCACGGGCGCGAGGTCCCAGCCGCCGTCGATGCCGTGGCCTGCCAGCCAGTCGCCGACCTCGTCCTCCAGGTCGGCGGCCTGCATGGGGCCGAGCTTGGGCGCCTTGGCGACCTGCTCGACCGCGTTCTCCTGGAGCCGCACCAGCGTGGTCAGGGTCTTCGGGTCGATCGACCCGCCGGCGAGCAGGGCGAGCTTGTGCCGCATCCCGGCCACGCGCTCGCGCAGCGCCGCGGTGGCCCGCACGGCGGCCGCGGCGGGGTTGTTCAGCTCGTGGGTCAGCCCGGCCGACAGGGCGCCCAGGGCGAGCAGCCGCTCCCGCTGTCCCACGATCCGCTGGGTGTTGCGCATCCCGAAGAACAGGCCCTCCAGCAGGTGCATGGCCATCGGGAACCAGGTGCGGAACATCTCGCCGAAGTCGTCGGCGGGCAGCTGGTAGAGCCGCACGTCGGTGACCGCGTCCGCAGTCATCTCGTAGGTCTTGCCGGCCGGGAGGTCCGCGCTCACGTACGCCTGGGTGGCGCCGAAGTAGGCGCCGCGGTGGGAGGTGCGGTTGGTCTCCACCCGCTGGCCGCCGATGGTGCGGCCGAGCGCGACGGTGCCGTCGAGCAGCACGAAGAAGCAGGTCGCGGGCTCGCCCTCGCGCAGCAGGCAGGTGCCCGCCGGGTGGGTCTCGACCTGGCCGTGGGCGACCAGCCAGGCCAGCTGCTCCTCGGACAGGTGCTCGAACAGGAACAGCCCGCGCAGGTCGTCGGCGTCCATCAGGAGCGCTCCAGGTAGCGGTGGACCAGGGACACGGCCATCGCGCCGTCGCCCACGGCCGAGGCGACCCGCTTGACCGACTCGGCGCGCACGTCGCCCGCCGCGAACACGCCCGGCAGGCTCGTCTCCAGGTGGTAGGGCGGCCGGTCGAGGCCCCAGCCCGCGGGCGGGCGGCCGTCGGCGACCAGGTCGGGCCCGGCGAGCACGAACCCGCGCTCGTCGCGGGCCACGGTGCCGTCGAGCCAGTCGGTGTGCGGTGCCGCGCCGATGAACGCGAACAGCCACGACGCGGGCACGGTCGTCGTCTCGCCGGTCTTGTTGTGCCGCAGGGTCAGCGTCTCCAGGTGCTCCTCCCCCGTGCCGCCGACGACCTCGGTGCAGGTGCGGACCTCGATGTTGGGCACCCGGGCGAGCTGCTGGACGAGGTAGTGCGACATCGACCGCTCCAGCGAGTCGCCGCGCACCACGAGCACCACGCGGGTGGCGTGGGCGGCGAAGTACAGCGCGGCCTGGCCCGCGGAGTTGGCGCCGCCGACCAGGTAGACGTCCTGGCCGGCGCAGTGCGGGCCCTCGGTGGTGGCCGCGCCGTAGTACACGCCGCGGCCGGTGAGCGCGCCCAGGCCGGGCGCGTCGAGCCTGCGGTAGGACACGCCGGTGGCGAGGATGACGGTGTGCGCGGCCAGCTCGGTGCCGTCGCCCAGCCGCACCACGCGCGCCGCGCCGCGGGCCTCCAGGCCGACCACGTCGCAGGCGGTCAGCACCTCCACGTCGAACTTCAGCGCCTGCCTGCGGGCCCGCTCGGTCAGCTGCTCGCCGGACACGCCGTCGGGGAAGCCCAGGTAGTTCTCGATGCGGCTGCTGGTGCCCGCCTGGCCGCCGGTGGCGCGGCGCTCGACCAGCACGGTGCGCAGGCCCTCCGAGCCGCCGTACACCGCGGCGCCCAGGCCCGCGGGCCCGCCGCCGACCACGACCAGGTCGTAGAAGTCGGTGGACGGGCGCGTGCTCAGGCCGACCTCGGCGGCCAGCTCGGCGTCGCCCGGCTCGACCAGGGCCCGGCCCTCGGCGGTGACCACGACGGGCAGCCGCGCGCCGTCCTGCCCGGCCGCGGCCAGCAGCCGCCCGGTCTCCGGGTCGCCGTCGTCCACGGCGTGCCAGCGGAACGGCACCGAGTTGCGGGCCAGGAAGTCGCGCACCTCGTAGGAGCGGGCCGACCAGCGGTGCCCGACCACGCGCACCTGCCGCGCCGAGCCGCGGTCGCTGACCGCCCACGCCTCCAGCAGGCCGTCGAGCACCGGGTACAGCTTCTCCTCCGGCGGGTCCCACGGCTTGAGCAGGTAGTGGTCGAGGTCCACCACGTTGATCGCGCGGATCGCCGCGTCGGTGTCGGCGTAGGCGGTGAGCAGCACCCGCCGCGCGGCCGGGAACAGGTCCATCGCGGCTTCCAGGAACTCGATGCCGCTCATGCCGGGCATCCGGTAGTCGGCCAGCAGGGCGGCGACCTCCTCGCCGCGCAGCTTGATCTCGCGCAGCGCGTCCAGGGCCTGGGGCCCGGACTCGGCGCGGACGACCCGGTAGTCCCCGCCGTAGCGGCGGCGCAGGTCGCGCGCCACGGCCCGGGACACGTTCGGGTCGTCGTCCACGGTCAGGATCGAGGCGCGGGCGACTGGGGGTGTCGTCATGGTCCACAGTGAACCAGCGCGGACCGGGCGCGTCACCGGTCCGCGGCGGTGATCACCCGGCGTTCCCCGCTACCCTCGGCCCGTGCCGCACACCCGCCTGTACCGCGACGGCGTCCTGGAGGCCGAGGGCTTCCCGGTCGAGGAGGTCTCCGCACGGCTGGCGGAGGACGGGGTGACCGCCTGGGTCGACCTGTGCGGGCCGTCGCGGCCGGAGCTGGAGCTGCTGGCCGAGGAGCTGGGGCTGCACGAGCTGGCCGTGGAGGACGCGCTCCAGGAGCACGAGCGCCCCAAGCTGCACCGGTACGACACGCACAGCTTCCTGACCGCCTACGCGGTGCGCCTGGACCGGGCGACCGGTCGGCTGGCCACCGCCGAGGTCGACGCGTTCCTCACGCCGAAGGCGCTGGTCACGGTGCGCGCGGACGACCGGTTCGACATCGGTCTGGTCACCGCGCGCTGGGACTCCGCGCCGCTGCTGGCCGGCAGCGGCGTCGGGTTCCTGGTGCACGGGCTGCTGGACGTGCTGGTGGACGGGCACTTCGAGGCCGTGCAGGCGCTGGACGACCACGTCGAGCACCTGGAGGACATGGTGTTCGACGAGCGCCCGCACACCACCGAGGTGCAGCGCCGGTCGCTGGCCATGCGCCGGTCGCTGGTGACGCTGCGCCGGGTGGTGCTGCCGATGCGCGAGGTGGTCAACACCCTGATGCGCCGCGACCTGGAGGTGGTCGACGGGCCGATGGCGCCGTACTTCCAGGACCTCTACGACCACGTGCTGCGGGCCTCGGAGTGGACCGAGTCGCTGCGCGACCTGGTGGCGACCATCCGCGACACGCAGCTCAACATCCAGGGCAACCGGTTGAACCTGATCATGAAGAAGGTGACCGGGTGGGCGGCGATCATCGCGCTGCCCACGGCGGTGACCGGCTTCTACGGGCAGAACGTGCCGTACCCGGGGTACGACCGGCCGTGGGGGTTCTGGACGTCCACCGTGGTGATGGTGGTGCTGTCGGGCGGGTTGTACGCGACTTTCAAGCGCCGCGACTGGCTTTGAGGCGCGCTCGAACGCCAAGTGGCGCCCGAGTGACCTGGACCACTTCCGGGGTGAGACCGGTGGCGGGGCGGCTACTGTTCCCGCACCTTCCCGGGCGCGTCGCGCTCGCGGCGCCGTGCCTCGATCCGCCGCCGGCGCTCCTCCTCTTCCTCCTGGGACACCGGCTGCGGCGACCTGCCCGCGCGTCGCTCCTGCCACCTGGCCTCGCGTTCCTCCCGCAGCCGGAGGTCCCGCTCCCGCTCCGCCCGTTCGGCCGCCCTCGCCCGGTCACGCACCGCGGTGAAGCGCCGGTCGCGCGCGTCCTCGTCGTCCTGCTCGGCGGCCCAGGCCGAGCGGTTCGCCTCCTCCTTCGCCCGGACCGCCTCCCGGATGCCGGGCGAGCCGGGCGCGTGCCGGGCGAGGAACTCGCCGAGGCGTTCCAGCAGCAGGGGGTGGGTCGCCAGCGAGTCGCGGAGGGCGGCGGTGTCCCGGCGGTCGAGCCGGTCGAAGGTGGCCCGGAAGGTCTCCCACGGCGTGGTGCTGTAGCGGAACGACCGGTGGAACTCGTGGAGGGCGGGCGAGTTGAGCGGGTTCAGCGACTCCGGTTCGACGTGCCCGCGCACGCGGTCCCGGAACGGCTGCCGGGCCTGGCCCTCCTCCCCGTCCCAGGCGGCCGTGACCTGCGGGTAGGCCGATCCGCCGTGAATGTCGCGGAAGATCGCCAGTTGCCGCGCGGTCCGGAAGCCGTCCAGTTCCGCGGCCGGCCGCTCGTCGTCCGGGAACTCGTCCCGCGCCTGGTAGGAGTGGGCGCGGTACTCGGTCGCGTAGATCTGCCACGCCTCGTCCAGCCCGTGGTCGCGGGAGGTGTGGTCGAGGCGGTCCCACTCGCCGTTGCCGTCGGCGAGGTGCTGGACCTCGTGCACGAGGAACTTCACCACCTCCTCGCGCGTGCGGTCGCCGTCGACGAGGTGGATGAGGCCGCCCCGGACGAACGCGGGCACGCCGCCGACGACGACCCGCGCCAGCCCGCCGTGCCTCGGGTGGAGTTCGTAGTCGGCGGCGGGTTCCACGTCGGGCCGCACCGCGCTCTTCAACCACATCTCGCCCTGGTGGGGGTCGAGGCGGCGGTGCTCGTGGTCGTGCGGCCGCGAGAGCACGAACAGCGGGCTGGTGCCCTGGAGCAGCCAGCGGGCCGTGTTGCGCCAACGCCGGTCGTAGTCGTCGTTGGTGGCGCGTTCGGGGATCGCCGCGCCCTCCTCCAGGACGTCGAGCACGCGTCTCCGGTACCCGCGGTGCCGCTCGACGGCCTGCCCGGCGGCGCGGGCCTCCTCGGCCGGCACCCTCTTCGCGTCCGCGACGGCCCAGGTGCGCTGGACGATCGAGGTGACGGCCGCGTTGCCCGCCAGGCGTTGCAGCGCGTGCAGGCCGGTGAGGTGCGGTGCGGCGGGTGGTGGCGGGGTCCGGCGCGGGGCGCGTCGGTGGTGTTCGCGGTCCGGCACCGTCATGGCTTCCCCGTCTCGTGGTCCGGGCCCGATTGTCGGGAGGGCGGGGCACCCCGGTCATCGGCTGATCGGATGAGCGCACGTCATCCGATCCAGTGAGGGCCGGGTAGGCTCGCGGCACTGCTGCCAGGGGGTCGTGCCGTGCGGTTCGGGGTTCTCGGGCCGTTGCGGGTCGAGCGCGACGGCGAGGTCGTGGCGGTCGGCGGGCCGAAGCAGCGGGACCTGCTGGCGCTGCTGGTGCTGCGGGCCAACCGGTTCCTCAGCGCGGACTGGCTGGTGGACGCGCTGTGGGACGGGCGGCCGCCGGCGAGCGCGCACGTGACCCTGCGGACCTACGTCGCGGGCCTGCGGCGGGCGCTGGAGCCCGGGCGCGGTCAGCGCGTGCCCGGTGAGGTGCTGCGCGGGCACACCGGCGGTTACGAGCTGCACGTCCCGCCCGGGGCGGTGGACGCGGTGCGCTTCGCCGAGCTGGCCGACGCGGGTGCGCGGGCGTTGGCGGGGGGCGACCCGGTGGCGGCCGAGCGGTGGTGCGGCGAGGCGTTGGGGTTGTGGCGCGGTGAGGTGCCGGTCGCCGGGCTGGCGGCGGTGCGGCCGGACGTGGCGCGCCTGGCGGAGGCGCGGTTGACCGCGTGGGAGTGCCGGTTCACCGCCGCGGTGGCCTCCGGCGGGCACCGGGCCGCGCTGCCGGAGCTGCGCCGCTTCGTGGCCGCCCACCCGGACCGCGAGCACGCGCGTGCCCAGCTGATGCTCGCGCTCTACCGGGCGGGGCGGCAGGCGGAGGCGCTGGCGGTGTTCGACGAGGGGCGGCGGTTGCTCGTCGAGGAGTACGGGGTCGAGCCGGGTGAGGAGCTGAGGTCGCTGCACCGGCAGGTCCTCGACCACGCGGTGCCGCCCCCGGATGTGGAACTCGCGGTGTCGGGGTGGAGGACACGCGGTGCCGGAGTGGAGGACACGCGCGGGGTCGGCGGCGTGTCCTCCGGTGGGGCACCGCGTGTCGCGCGTTCGGCGCGGTTGGTGGGGCGCTCGGCGGAGCTGGCGGTGCTGGACGACCAGCTCGCGGCGGCGGTGGGCGGCGGTGGCCGGTGCGTCGCGGTGGTCGGTGAGGCCGGCATCGGCAAGACCAGCCTGGCCAGGGCGGTGGCCGAGCGCGCCGGGCGGGTGCCGGTGGTGTGGGGGCACTGCCCGGACCTGGGGCAGGCGCCGCCGTTCTGGCTGTGGTCGCAGGTGGTGCGGGCGCTGGCGCCCGGCGCGGACGACCCGGCGCTGGCGGGGTTCTCCGGCGGCCCGCGGTCCGGCCCGGTCGACCCGGCCGCGCGGTTCCGGGCCTACGAGGCGGTGGCGGAGCTGATCCGGTCGGCCGCCGAACCCGCCGGGCTGGTGCTGGTGCTGGACGACCTGCACGCCGCCGACCCCGACTCGCTGCTGCTGTTGCGGTACGTGGCGACCGGGTTGCCCACCACGCGCGCGCTGGTCGTGGCCACGCTGCGCCCCTACGAGCACGACCCGGCGCTGGTGGCGACGCTGGCCGACCTGGCCCGCGGGCCGGGCTTCCGGCAGGTGCGGCCCGCGGGGCTGGCCGCGCCGGCGGTGGCGGAGCTGGTGCTCGCGCGCACCGGCGCTCGCCCGGCCGACGGCGTGGTGGACGGCCTGGTCGCGCGGACGGGCGGCAACCCGTTCTTCATCACCGAGCTGCTGGCGTCGCCCGGTGACGAGCCGCCGCCGGGGGTGCGGGACGCGGTCCGCCTCCGGCTGAACGCCCTGGACGGGGCGACGCGGGAGCGGGTGGACCTGCTGGCCGTCGCCGGGCGGGAGGTGGACGTGGCGGTGCTCGGGGCGGGGACCGGGTGGTTGGCGGGGGTCGGGCACCTGGTGGTGGAGACCGGGCCGGGCGCGGTGCGGTTCCGGCACCCGCTGTTCGCCGAGGTGGTGTACGCGGAGCTGGGGCCGACCCGCCGGGCTTCGCTGCACGGGCGGTTGGCCGACGCGGGGCGCGGGGTGTTGAGCCCGGCGGAGCTGGCGCACCACTACGGGCGGGCGCGTGGTCGGGAGGCGGAGCACCTGCGCTGGACGTTGGAGGCCGCCGAGGACGCCACGCGGCGGTTGGCTTATGAGGACGCGTTGGCGCACTTGGACCGGGCGGCGGGGTTGACCGGGGGTGCGGCGGAGTTGGCGGTGCAGCTCAAGCGGGTGTCGCTGTTGCAGATCACGGTGGGGGTCGGCAGCGACGCGGTGGACCGGGCGGCGGCTCGGGCGCGGGAGCTGCTCGCGGAGTGGGGACGCGGGACGGCGGGGTTTTCGGACGCCGGGCTTTCGGCTGTGAGGGCCGCGGCTGCGGAGGCGGGTTCGAGTACGGCACTGGGCGCGGATCCGCGACTGGCCCTGTGGACGCTCGGCGAACTCGCCTGCAACCGCGCGGAGTTCGACATCGCGCGGGAGCTGGCGGTGCGCCTGGTCGAGGCCGAGGGTGGTGCCGGGGACGGTGGGGTGACCGGGGTCGCGGGTCGGTACCTGCTGGGTGTGGCCGCCTACTTCACCGGTCGCCTGGCCGAGGCCGACGAGTTGTTGACGGCGGCCGTCGAGCGGTTGGACGCCCGGTCGCTCGTCGGGCGGACCGGCCGGACGCCCGCGCTCGCCACGTACGACTTCCGGGCCCTGGTTCGTTCTTTGCGCGGTGATGCCGACGCGGCGCGGCGGGACCTGCGTGCCGCGCACGACCTGGCCGAGCGCACCGGGGACCCGTACGGCCGGGCGAACGCCGCGCTGTTCGCCGGGTGGGCCGCGTTGCAGGAGCACGACGTGGTCGGCGGTCGGGAGGCGGGCCTGCGGTGCCGGGAGCTGGGTGCCGGGCAGAACATGCCGCACTTCGTGACGGTCGGGGACTTCCTGGTCGAGTGGGCGGTGGTGCGCGGGGGTGACGACTCGCGGTTGGCGGCGATGCGCGCGGCCGCGGACGGGATCTACCGGCTCGGGTTGCGGTCCACCCGCACGATCACGATGGCGGCGGTGGCGGACGCGCACCTGGCGGTGGGGCGGTTCGAGGAGGCGGCGCGGTTGGCCGGGGAGGGGCTGGCGGCGGCCGCGGCGGTGGGGGAACGGGTGCTCTTGGCCGAGTTGCACCGGGTGCGCGGGGTGGCGCTCGGGGATCGGGAGGAGCTGGTCCTGGGTGCGGGCATCGCGGTCGGGCAGGGGGCGCGGTTGTTGGCGGCCCGGTTCTGATCGTGTGGAGGTCGGCCTCCACACGATTTCCACAGCCCTCCGGTGGCATGGGTGGTGACACCAACCGGAGGGACGAGATGTTCGACGTTGTCGTGGTCGGGTGCGGGCCGGTCGGGGCGCTGACCGCCAACCTGCTCGGCGTGCGCGGGGTGCGCACCCTGGTCGTGGAGCGCGCCACCGGACCGCACGGGCAGGCCAGGGCGTTCTCCTGCGACGACGAGGCGCTGCGGATCTACCAGCAGGCGGGGTTGCGGGAGGAGGTGGCCGCGGGGCTGCACCGGCCGTCGGCCGCGGAGTACGTCAACGGGCGGGGGCGGGCGTTCGCCACGATCGCGCTGGACGAGGTCGACTTCGGCCTGGGTGCGGCGCCGCTGCACTTCTTCGACCAGCCCCGGTTGGAGGCGGTGCTGCGGGCGGGGCTGGGGCGCTTCGGCGACCTGGTCACCCTGCGCACGGGGGTCGAGCTGGTGCGGTTGGCGCAGGACGGTGACGGGGTCGCGCTGGTGCTGCGGGACGTGGGCACCGGCGCGGAGAGCGAGGTGCGGGCCCGGTACGTGCTGGGGTGCGACGGTGCGCGCAGCACCACGCGGGTCGCCGCCGGGGTCGGGTTGGCCGGCACCTCCTACGCCGAGCCGTGGCTGGCGGTGTCCGGGGAGGTGGCGCCGGGCGGGGTGCGGGTGGGCACGACGCGGTTCGTGTGCGACTGGCGGCGGCCGGCGTTCGTCTCGCCCGGCGCGTTCGGCACCTACCGGTTGGAGTTCATGCTGGCCGACGGGGACGACCCGGAGCTGGTGGCGCGGCCCGAGGGGTTCGCCGGGCTGATCGCGCCGTACGTGGACCCGGAGCGGTTCACCGTGACGCGTTCGGTGGTCTACACGTTCCACCACCTGGTGGCCGAGCGGTGGCGGGCGGGGCGGGTGTTCCTGGTCGGCGACGCGGCCCACCAGATGCCGCCGTTCCTGGGGCAGGGCCTGTGCAGCGGGCTGCGGGACGCGGCGAACCTGACGTGGAAGCTGGCGCTGGTGCTGCGCGGCGAGGCGGACGACGCGCTGCTGGACACCTACGAGGCCGAGCGCCGGCCGCACACCGAGGAGATGGCGCGCACCAGCGTCCGCCTGGGTCGGGTGTTCCTGGTGCGGGACCGGTTCGCCGCGTTCGCGCGGGACGTGCTGCTGCGGGCGGTGCAGGCGGTGCCGCGGGTGCGGCGGGCGATCCGCCGGTTCGAGTTCAAGCCGCGGCCGGCGCTGCCGGGCAGCCGCGGGGCGGTGGGGTCGATGTTCCCGCAGCCCGAGGTGCTGGTCGGCGGGGAGCGCCGGTTGCTGGACGACGTGCTGGGCGCGGAGTTCGCGGTGCTCGGGCCGGGTGTGGACCTGGCGGTGGCGACGGGGTGGGGTGGTCCGGCGGCGCGGTTCGTGCGGGTGGTGCCGCCGGGTGGGGGCACGGGGTCGGGGATCGCCGAGGTGGTGGACGTGGACGGCGTGCTCGGCGCGTGGTTCGCCCGCCATGGGACGGACGTGGTGGTGCTGCGGCCGGACCGGTTCGTCCACGCGACCGGGTTGTCCCCGGACGTCACCGCCGGGGTGGTGTCGGCGGTTCGGTGAGCGGTTCGGCGGGCGGCGACGCTGGGTGGGCTTGGGGCGGGCTCCGCACGGCGCCGGCGGTTCGGTGAGTGGGTCGGCGGCGACGGGGCGGTTGCGGCTGGGTCGGGACCGGAACGGGGTCGGGCGCGGGGTGGGTTCGGGCGGGGCGGGGCCGAGGCGGGTTCGAGCGGGGCGGGCGTTCTGAGCGGGGTCAGCCGTCGGTCGGGTTCTGGTCGGGGATGCGCGTGCGTTCGGCTCGGGCCGCGGCGATGCGCTGCGCGGCCAGCGTGCGCGCCCTGTCCTCGTCGTCGCCGGTGATGCGGCGCAGGATGGTGGACAGGTGGGTGATCGTCCCGCGTCCGCCCCAGTGGCCCTCGGGGATCTCGACGGGGAAGACCCACACCCGGCCGCTGTCGCGTGGCCAGGCCCCCTGTTCGGCGTCGAGCACGGCCTCGGTCACCTCGGCGACGACCGCGGCGCGGGCGTCCGGGCCGAGCTGACCTTCGGGGACCGTCGCGACGACCTTGTACCGCGGGACCCGCGCCGGCTGCCCGGCGACGTGGACGGCCGCGGGGCGGTGCAGGAACGCCCAGGACACGGCGCGGGCGCGCGGGTCCTCGGGGTCGAACCCCTCGTGGCGGATCAGGATGTCGGTGAGGCGGCTGATCATGGCGGCCTCCGCTTCCGGTCGCAGCGCTCCCTCGGGGACGTAGACGTCGAGCATCGGCACGGGGACCTCCTGGGTTGCGTTTCTCAACTCACGGTAGAGGGCTGAGTTGAAGAACTCAACCCAGGAGTACGATGGTCGTCGTGGAGGAGCGGATCAGTTCGGTCAACTGCTCGGTGGCGCGGGCGTTGGCCGTGGTCGGGGAGCGGTGGACGCTGCTGATCGTGCGGGAGGCGTTCGACGGGGTGCGCCGCTTCCAGGACTTCCGCACCCGCCTCGGCATCGCGAGCAACCTCCTCACCGCGCGGCTGGAGACCCTGGTGGAGGCCGAGGTCATGACGCGGGTGCCGTACCGGGAGAAGGGCGACCGCCTGCGGTACGAGTACCACCTGACCGAACGCGGCGCGGATCTGCGGCCCGTGCTGATCGCGCTGTTGCAGTGGGGGGACAGGTACCTGGCCGATCCGGAGGGGCCGTCGGTCGTTCCGCGCCACGCGGGCGGGCCCGACGGGGGCTGCTGCGACGAGCCGGTCCGGGTGGTCGTCGAGTGCGCGGCCGGGCACGGGCCGCTGCGGGCCGAGGACGTGCGCCGGACGCCGGGACCGGGGGCCCGGTTCGTCGGGTGAACCCGCCGGTGGTTCGCGACACCGTGGGTCGGGCGCGATTCGGGCGTGACGCGGCGTGATCGGCCGGCGTGATCGGCCGGTGCTGGTGGCCGGCGCGGTCGGCCGGTGCTGGTGGCCGGCGCTGGTGGCCGGTGCTGGTGGCCCGCGCAGTCGCCTGACGTGGTCGGCGGCACGGCCGGCCGGCGTGGCCGGTCCACGCAGTCGGCCGGTGTGGCCGGGGCCGGCGGCCGTGATCAGCCGGTGGGGTGGTCGAGGTTGGCCAGGCGGCGTTCGAGCACGCGTTCCCAGTCCCGCAGTTCGTCCGCCGGCGGGCCCAGGCCGGTGAGGGCCAGGCGGTGGCGTTCCAGGCGTTCGGTGCGGCAGCGGGGGAAGGCCAGTTTCAGGGCCGTGTCCAGCATCATCAGGTGGTAGCTCAGGAGTGCGCCGATGCGCTGGGGCGCCGGGTCGGTCCAGGCCAGGTCCGCCGCCCAACCGCTGAGCCTGCCGTACTCGCTCGCGACCGACCGGCCGCACCGGGCCACCTCGGTGGGGACCTCGCCGGGTTCCGCGCAGTCGCGGATGACCTTGTCCGCCTGGTCCTGCAACGCGACCGCCCTGGTCACCACTTCCAGAAGCGTGCCCAGGCGCACCGCTTCCGCCGCCACCGGGTCGAGCCGCACGCTCTTCGGTGAACGACGGTGTTCGATGCGCGGTCGGATGCGCATCGCCCCACGGTACTCCGCCGGGGCGGTGTTCACGAGGGGCGACCGGCCGGTGGCGGTGGCGGGCTGCCCGGTTGGACCAGGCCGCTGTGGTAGGCGGCGGCGATGGCCTGGGCCCGGTCGCGCAGGCCCAGCTTCATCAGGATGCGGCCCAGGTGCGTCTTCACCGTCGCCTCCCCCACGACCAGGTGCGCGGCGATCTCCGGGTTCGACAGGCCGTGCGCGACGAGCACCAGCACCTCGCGCTCCCGCGTGGTGAGCTGGCCCAGTTCGGTGGCGGTGGGGGCGGTCCCGCCCGGGCGGTTGGCGAACTCGCGGATCAGTCCTTTCGCGACGGTCGGGTCCAGCCACGCCTCGCCGGAGGCGACCGTGCGCACGGCGTCGACCAGTTCGCGCGGCACGGCGTCCTTGAGCAGGAAGCCGGACGCGCCGGCCCGCAGCGCCGCGTACACGGCCTCGTCCACGTGGTAGGTGGTCAGGATGATGATCTTGGTGGCGTGGTCGTCGCCGGCCGGGTCGGCGTCGATGATGCGGCGGGTGGCCTCGACGCCGTCGACGCCCGGCATGCGCACGTCCATCAGCACCACGTCGGGGTGCAGTTCGGCGGCGCGCGCCACCGCGGCCGCGCCGTCGTCGGCCTCGGCGACTACCTCGATGTCGGGTTCGGTCTCCAGCAGCATGACCAGGCCGGCCCGCACCAGGGGCTGGTCGTCCACCAGCATCACCCGGATCACCGGCGGTCCTTCGCGGTGACGGGTGCCGGGGCCGGTCGCGGGGTGCTCACCGGCAGCACGGCGGCGAGCCGGCACCCGTCGCCCCGCCGCAGGTCGGTCACCAGCCGGCCGCCCACGATCGCCAGCCGCTCGTGCAGCCCGGACAGGTCGTGGTCGGCGGAGCGCCCCCGGTCCGGTCGCCTGGCGCGCCCGTTGTCGGTGACCTCCACGGTCAGGTCCGCCTCGCCCCAGCGGAGCCGCACCTCGGCGGTCGAGCCCGGTCCGGCGTGCCTGGTCGCGTCGGTCAGGGCCTCCTGCACCACCCGGTAGGCGGCGAGGTCGACGCTGGCGGCCAGGTGCCGCGGTTGGCCCTCCACCCTGGTGTGCACGCGGACGCCCGCCGCCGCGACCGCGTGCACCAGGTGGTCCAGGTCCGCCAGGCCCGGTTGCGGGCGGTCGGGGACCGCGCCGGGGCCCTCGCCCGCGGCGCGGTCGGGGCGCAGGGCGGCGAACATCCGGCGCAGCTCCCCCATCGCCTGCTCGCCGGTCTCCTCGACGTGCCCGAGCGCCTGCCGCACCCGGGCCGGGTCGGTCGCCAGGACCCGGCGGGCACCGGCCGCCTGCAGCACCATCGCGGTCACCGCGTGGGCCACGATGTCGTGCAGTTCGCGGGCGATGCGGGCGCGCTCGGCCAGCACCGCGTCCCGCTCGGCGCGGCGCCTGGTGACCCGGGTCCACCGCCCGGCCGTCCAGACGCCCGCGTAGAGCAGCAGGTGGAGGAACAGGACCGGGGGCAGCGCCAGCACCGAGCAGGCCGCCAGCGCGGCGGCCGACACCGTGGCCGGGCGGGTGAGGGCGACGGTGAACAGCGCCGCGCACGGTATCGCGGTGAGGTGCAGGGCGCCGCCGCCCAGGGGTGCGGCCAGCACGCCGCACGCCCACACGAGCGCGAACACGACCACCGGGTGCCCGCGGCGCCCGAGCAGGGACAGGGCGGCGACCAGCAGGAGCGCGGCGGCCGGCCAGCCGTCGGCGCCCTCCGCCCCGCGTTCGGCCCGCGCGGCGAACGCATAGGCGTCCGCCAGGCCCGCCGACGCGGTCACGGCCAGGTCGACCACGCGTGCCCGGGGCACCCGCCGCCGCTCGTCCATCAGGGCTTCTCCCCCGTGCGGTCCCCGACGCGCCCGGGCACCGGCGGGAACGGGACGTGCCCCTGTCGCGCAGTGGAAGTGAACATTTTTCTGCCCCTTGTTCCGTGGCCCTCGCGTTCGGCGCAGGACGGTTTTCGTGGTGCGCCGAACAATGGAATCACGATCTTCCCGGGGTGTCGTCCGACCAGGGTCCGATCTTGACCGTCGGACCCTGGTCTTACCTCGATCGAGGGAACACGCGGGAGGAGGAGGACACCGCGGATCAGACCCCGGGCAGACGAAAAACACCCCCGCCGATCGGAAACATGACCGTCGAAATCGAACGCGAGTGCAGAACGTGCGAGGGGAAGGCGACCGGGGGATGTCCATCGAGATCATTGCGCGCGGTTCCGGGCCGGTGTGGTCCGCGCCCGTGGGGCCCGCCGCCCAGCAGCCGCCGTGGCCGGGGCACCGGGCCCGGCGGTTCCGGGAGCGGCTGGCGGCGCTGCCGGGGCTGGTGACGGCCGACGAGGTGGACGGGTTGCGCTCGGCGCTGGCCGAGGTGGCGGCGGGCGGGCGGCTGGTGCTGCAGGCCGGTGACTGCGCCGAGCCGTTCGCCGAGTGCACGCCGCACCACCTGGCGCGCAAGGCCGCGCTGCTGGACCGGTTGGCGCGCGCCCTGGGCCGGGGACGGCCGGTGGCGCGGGTGGGTCGGATCGCGGGCCAGTTCGCCAAGCCGCGGTCGCGGCCCACGGAGGTGGTCGACGGCGTCGAGCTGCCGGTGTACCGGGGCGACCTGGTCAACGCGCCGCAGGCCGACGCGCGGGCCCGGCGGGCCGACCCGGCGCGCCTGGTCGCGGGCTACCACGCGGCGCGGGCGGCGACGGAGTTCCTGCGCGGCGGCGGCCCGTGGACGTGGACCAGCCACGAGGCGCTGGTGCTGGACTACGAGCTGCCGCTGGTGCGCCGCGACGAGCGGGGCCGGGTGTTCCTGGCCTCCACGCACTGGCCGTGGATCGGGGACCGCACCCGCGACCTCGGCGGCGCGCACGTCGAGCTGCTCGCCTCGGTGGCCAACCCGGTGGCGT
The DNA here is from genome assembly GCF_009498035.1 of Saccharothrix syringae. NCBI lineage: Bacteria > Bacillati > Actinomycetota > Actinomycetes > Pseudonocardiales > Pseudonocardiaceae > Saccharothrix > Saccharothrix syringae. The sequence continues at coordinate 4,648,241 of NZ_CP034550.1, read as the reverse complement.
GCAAGGTCGGGCCGGGCATGCGGCCGGACGAGCTGGTGGCGTTGTGCGAGCGCCTGGACCCCGACCGGGTGCCGGGTCGGCTGGCGCTGATCGCCCGGCTGGGCGCGGAGCGCGTGTCGGCGCTGCTGCCGCCGCTGGTGGCCGCGGTGCGGGCGGCGGGCCACCCGGTGATCTGGCTGTGCGACCCGTTGCACGGCAACACCGTCGTCGACGCCGACGGGCACAAGACGCGGTTCGTCGACGCGGTGGCGCGGGAGGTCGTGGACTTCCGGGCGGCCGTGCGGTCGGCCGGCGCGGTGGCGGGCGGCCTGCACCTGGAGACCTCGCCGGAGCAGGTGGGCGAGTGCCGGTGGAACGGCTCGGCGACCCGCTCGGGGCCGCGCACGACCCTGTGCGACCCCCGGCTCAACCCCTGGCAGGCGCTCGCCGTGGTCGCGGCGTGGCACGCCGCGGACTTCTGAGGAGGCAGACATGTTGCGCACGGGTGGGATCACCTCGTCGCGGTGCTCGTTGCGGACCGCTGAGGACTTCGACCGGCTGGCCGGCGACGGCGTGCTGGGCGCCGTCCGCTACACCACCGGGGCCGGCCCGGTCGGCTGGGAGCACGGCTGCCCGGTGCTGCCGCTGCACATGGTGCGGCCGGGCGGGCCGGAGGTGGTCGAGGTGTGGGCGGCCTCCGGGCCGGTGCGCACCGGCGAGCACCGGGGGCTGCACTACGCGCACGACGGCGAGGTCCTGTTCGCCGCCGGGCACATCGGGCCGTCGGCGGGGTGCGGCGAGGCCGCGCGGGAGGCGTACCTGGCCGCGTTCGAGCTGGTCGACCGGCTGGGGTACCCGCACCTGTTCCGGATGTGGAACGCGCTGGAGGGCATCACCGACCGCGACGGGCGCGGCACCGAGGTCTACGCCGAGTTCTGCGTGGGCCGGGCGCGGGCGTTCGAGGAGTCGCCGCGGCCGATGCCCGCGGCCACCGGGATCGGCGCGCTGGGCGGCGGCGCCTCGTTCTACTTCGTGGCGCACCGCGCGGGCCGGGTCGTGCACCTGGAGAACCCGTTGCAGGTGCCCGCGCACGAGTACCCGCGGCGCTACGGGCCCCGGTCGCCCAGCTTCGCCCGCGCCACGTGGCTGGAGGGCGTGCTCCACGTGTCGGGCACCGCGAGCATCCTCGACGACGCCACGGTGTGCCCGGGTGACGTGGTGCGGCAGTGCCAGGTGACGCTGGCGAACCTGGCCGCGCTGGTCGGCCGGGACAACCTGGCCCGGCACGGGCTGCCGGGCGGGTGGGTGCTGCGCGACCTGCGCCAGGTCAAGGTCTACGTCAAGCGCCCCGAGGACGTGCCGACCGTGACGCGGCTGTGCCGCGAGGAGTTCTCCCGCCGGGCCGAGTTCGCCGTGTTCGCGGTGGACGTCTGCCGGCCGGACCTGTTGGTGGAGATCGAAGGGATCGCATCGTGAACGACAACCGCGCGACCACGTCCGTCCTCGCCCCGCCCCGGACCATCCGGGTGCTCATGGTGACCGACGGCGAGGCGAGCTTCGACCGGGCCGACTTCGGCCTGGCCACGGTGGTGGACGTGCTGGAGGCCCCGGCCCTCCCGTGGGCGCGGGTCGAGGTGACCAAGGCGCACCGCGAGCGCAACCTGCCCGCGCTGAGCGCCGACCTGCCGGCGTTCCGCTTCGACCGGCACGACCTGTCGGCCTACGACCAGATCTGGATGTTCGCCGTGGCGCGCGGCGGCCGCCCGCCGCTGGAGGAGACCGAGCTGCGGGCGGTGGCGGAGTTCATGGACGGCGGTGGCGGCGTGTTCGCCACCGGCGACCACGAGGACCTGGGCGTGTCGATGTGCGGCGGCGTGCCGCGGGTGCGCAGCATGCGCAAGTGGCACTGGCCGGACCCGGGCCCGAACGGCGAGCCGGTGGCGCCGTCGATCGACGGGCCGGACCGGCGCGACACCCTGTCGGAGGGCCACGACCCGCTGTTCCAGCTCAACGACCAGTCCGACGACGTGCCGCAGGTGGTCACGCCGCGCATGTACGCCACGTCGGACTCGCCGAGGTGGGCGCACCAGGCCCACCCGCACCCGCTGCTGTGCGGGCCGCGCGGGCCGATCCGGGTGCTGCCCGACCACCCGCACGAGGGCGAGTGCTACGTGCCCGACGACCTGGGCCGGACGTTCACCTTCGACGGCTACGACACCGCCGAGTACCCGGGCGGCCTGGCGCCGGAGGTGGTGGCGTGGTCGACGATCGCGGCGCGGCCGGCGGAGCTGGACCCGCGCAAGGGCAGGCTCAACGCGCGGACGTCCGGCGCGGTCGGCGCCTACGACGGGCACCGGGCGGGGGTGGGCCGGGTGGCGGTGGACGCCACGTGGCACCACTTCTTCAACGTCAACCTGGTGGGCGACCCGACCGTGCCGCAGGACCCGGTCAAGAGCGTCGGGTTCGCCGCGTCGGCGGCGGGGCTGGCGGCGTTCGAGGAGATCAAGACCTACTACCGCAACATCGCGGTGTGGCTGGCCCGCCCGGCGACCCAGGAGGACATGTGGTGGCGGGCGGTGTGGGCGGCGCGCTGGCACCACCGGGTGTCGATGGACCTGCGGCCGGGTTCGCTGGGCGCGCCGGACCTGCCGGAGCTGCTGCGGATCGGGGCCGAGGTGCGAGAAGTGCTGGCGGCGACCGCGACGCGGGCCGACGCGTTGCAGTGGGCCGGCCGGTTCGGCGTCGGGGCGGTGGACGCGCGGCTGTGGGAGGAGCTGCGGCCGAGCCTGGACCCGTGGCTGCCGCGCGCCGGGGACGAGCAGCCGGGGCACCTGCCGAACCTGGTGTCGTCGCTGCTGCCCGAGCTGGTGCTCGACGCGGTGCTGGGCGCGGTGGTGCACGCGGTGGCGGCGGAGTTCCCGGAACCCACCGAGCAGGCCCGCGAGCGGGTGGCGGGGGTGGACTGGGCGGCGGTCGTGCGGCCGGCGCTCGGGCGGGCGCTGGAGGCGGTGGCCGGGCAGGTGGCGCGCACCGACGAGGTGCTGCGGTCGGTGGGGACGACCCTGGCGGCCGCGGGCGGGCGGGAGCGGGGATGAGCCAGGACCTGCTGGAGGTGCCCGAGGCGCCGGCCCGCCGGGTGCGCGACCGGGGCGCGGTGTGGCTGCGGATCGCGCTGGGCGTGGTGTTCGTGTGGTTCGGGGCGTTGAAGATCACCGGGGCCACGCCGGTGTGGCGGCTGGTGGCGGACACGGTGCCGTTCCTGCCGGAGCGGTGGTTCGTGCCGGCGGTGGGGGTGTTCGAGGTGCTGGCGGGGCTGGCGCTGATCGCGGGCGTGGGGGCGCGCGTGGTGGCGGGGCTGGTGGCGCTGCACCTGCTGGGCACGTTCCTGGTGCTGGTGGTGCAGCCGGGCGTCGCCTTCCAGGGGGGCAACCCGCTGCTGCTGACGGTGCCGGGTGAGTTCGTGGTGAAGAACCTGGTGCTGGTCACGGCCGCGGTGGTGGTCGCGTCGCGGCGGTGAGCGCGGGGTCACCGGTCGGTCGGCGGAGGGGGCCGGCCGACCGGTGGCGCATCAGCGGTCCAGGCCGTTCAGGAGCATGTCCAGGCCGAACTCGAAGCGCTCGGTCGCGGTCTCGGCGGTGAACAGGTCGCCGATGCGGGACATGTTGGCGAACGCGCCGGGCGGCATCGAGTCCATGTACTCGACGATCTGCCTGCCGCGGGCGGCGACGTCGGCGTGGTCGACCGCGCCCGAGGCCCACGTGCTGCTCTCGTAGGCGAAAGCCTTGGTGTACAACGAGAGCGCGTCGCACGCGTACGCGGCTTCGCGCAGCGGCAGGCCGCCCGCGCGCAGCAGGCTGAGCAGCGCCTCGCCGTGGCGCAGGGCGTTGGGGCCGACCGGCACGGCCACCTGCCAGGCCACCCGGGCGATGCCGGGGTGCGCCGCCATCGCGCGGACCTGGCCGCGCAGCAGGTCCTTGACCTGGTCGCGCCAGCGGCGCGGGTCCGGTGCCGGCAGCGGGACGTCCTCCAGGACGCGGTCGAGCATCAGCTCGACCAGTTCGTCCTTGGTGGCGACGTGGGCGTACAGCGAGGCCGGGCCGGTGCCCAGCGCCTGGGCCACGCGCCGCATGCTCACCGCGTCCAGGCCCTCGGCCAGCAGCACGTCCAGGCCGGTCCGCACGATCAGCTCGCGCGAGAGCCGCGGCTTGACCGCGGGACGGGCGGGCACGGCGCGCCAGGGCGGCTCGGGGGACTCCATGCGAACACCGTACTTGACACGAACGGTGTTCGACGACGACCATCGTTCGTGGGACGAACACTGTTCGAAGGGGGAGCGCATGGCGGACGGGGAGCCGCTGGTCGAGGTGAGCGCGGTCGTGACCACCTCGCCGGAGGCGGTGTGGGCGCGGGTGCTCCAGGTGCTGCGCGGCGCCGGGACCGGGTACGTCACGCTGGAGGTGGACGAGGTCCGACGGGCCGCCGCGATCCAGGGCGGCTGGTGGTACCGCGGCGAGTGGCGGGTGGACGCGGTCGGCGACGGGGCGCGGCTGACGCACCGGGTGCGCAACGTGGCGCGCCGGGGGCGGTGGGCGGTGCCGCTGGCCAACCGGCTGTTCATCGGGTACCGGCAGCGGGTGGAGCGCGAGTTCGCCGCGTTCGTGGCGGACCTGCCGGGTTGAGCGGGCGGGGGTGCCGCGCCCGTACCGGTGCGGCACCCCACGTGCCTCAGCCGCGGTCGTAGGTCAGGCAGTTGGCGTCGTGGCCACCCTCGCCGGGGGCGACGCGGATGCCGCCGGGCGCGGTGCACTCCAGCTCCCTGTTGTGGACGCAGTCCGCCCGCGAGCACGCGCCGACCTGGGCGACGGCCCTGGGCAGGCCGCCCTTGCGCGCCAGCGGGATGAAGGTGCCGCAGTCGGCCGCGCCGTCCTCACCGCTGACGGTGATGGCGAAGGCGTGGCAGTGGACGTCGTGGTTGTAGGAACAACCGGTGACGGTGCACTCGCTGACGGCGGGCATTTCCGTGGTGGTCATGACAGCTCCTCCGGACAACGGGTTCGGTGAACCAGACGCTGCCACCGGATACCCGGACCTGCAACACGAAAACATTTAGGCGAGCCTTACCTAAAAGGGTGGAACAGGTTTCACGTCCGCGCATTGTCGGAGAAGCGGCAGGTCAGCGGCGCGGTTGGACAAGATCGAAGGCCGCGCGCAATTGATCCCGGAAGCGGCCGGGCATCTCCGGTGAATTGAGGGGGCGGAACCGCGCACCGGCGAACGCGATCCACCGGAGGTCATTCCACCGGGTGAAATCGACATCGGGGAACGCGGTGCCACGGTCCCACCGGGATGCCGGCCGGGCCGCCCCCGAGGGAGCGCCCGGCCGCGGCGGACCGGCCCGCGCCCACTTACATCGTGACTTGAATCAAGGTCTCCGATAAGGTTCGTCCCGGCTGCCGCCAGCGCCACCCCGGAAAGGGACACCCATGCGCTTCTCGGCAACACCCCGGCGTCGATCGCGGTGGAGCGCCACCGCCCTCGCCCTCGCCACCGCGGCAGCGGCCCTCACCACCCCCGGCGCGCACGCCGCCCCGCCCGCCGGCTTCAAGAGCGTCGGCTACCTGCCCTCCTGGGCGGGAAGCGTCAACGCCGTCCAGTACACCAAGCTCACCCACATCAACTACTCGTTCGCCCTGCCCAACGCCAACGGCACCCTGCAGGCCATCCCGGACACCGCCAAGCTCACGTCCCTGGTCAACCTCGCCCACGCCAACGGCGTCCGCGTGTCCCTGGCCATCGGCGGCTGGAACGACGGCAACGACTCCGCCTTCGAAGCGCTGGCCGCCAACGCCACCAGCCGCACCACCTTCGTCAACAGCGTGGTCAACACCGTCAACCAGTACAACCTCGACGGCGTCGACATCGACTGGGAGTACCCCGACCCCGGCACCTCCGCCGCCAACTTCACCGCACTGATGGGCCAGCTCTCCACCGCCATGCACAGCCGCGGCAAGCTCCTCACCGCGGCCGTCGTCTCCGGCGGCGGCACCGCCGAAGGCGTGCAGACCGCCGTGTTCGGCCACGTCGACTGGCTCAACATCATGGCCTACGACGGCGGCAGCCCCCACGCCAACTACGACTGGTCCATCGCCAGCGCCAACTACTGGAAGTCCCGCGGCCTGCCCGCCGCCAAGACCGTCCTCGGCGTCCCCTTCTACAGCCGCCCCGGCTACTACACCTACGCCCAGCTCGTCGCCATGGACCCCGCCAACGCCAACCGCGACTGCACCACCGTCAACGGCGCCCAGCAGTGCTACAACGGCCTGCCCACCATCCGCCGCAAGACCCAGTGGGCCCTGGCCAACGCCGGCGGCATCATGAACTGGGAGCTGTCCCAGGACACCACCGGCAGCACCTCCCTGCTCAACGCCATTTACGAGACCGCGGGCGGCGGCACCACCCCGCCCGGCCGCACCGGCCCCATCACCGGCATCGCCGGCAAGTGCGTCGACGTCGCCAGCGCCAACAGCGCCAACGGCACCGCCATCCAGCTCTGGACCTGCAACGGCACCAACGCCCAAACCTGGACCGCCGGCACCGACGGCACCCTGCGCGCCCTCGGCAAGTGCCTCGACGTCACCAGCGCCGGCACCGCCAACGGCACCACCACCCAGCTCTGGGACTGCAACGGCACCGGCGCCCAGACCTGGCAGGCCCAGGCCGACGGCACCCTGCGCAACCCCGCCTCCGGCCGCTGCCTCGACGCCACCGGCCCCAGCTCCGCCGACGGCACCCGCCTCCAGATCTGGGACTGCACCGCCGGCACCAACCAGCTCTGGCGCCTGCCCTGACCCCGGCCGCGGCCCGCCCCGCCACCGGGGGCGGGCCCGGCTTGCCCACCGCGCCCCGACCCGAGAGGGTTGGCACATGGGTGAAGAACGCGACGGCGTCGCGCTGACCAACCTCGACCAACCGCTGTTCGACGGCGCCGACGCCACCAAGGGCGACCTCGTCGACTACCTCGACGCCGTCCGCGACCGGATCATCCCCGGCCTCGCCGGACGCCCCCTGTCCGTCGTGCGCGTGCGCCCCGGCCAGGAACCCTTCGTGCAGAAGAACCTCCCCAAGTACACCCCCGCCTGGGTCCCCTCCACCACCCTGTGGGCCGAGACCTCCCGCCGCCAGATCCGCTACGCCCTCTGCGACGACCGCCGCACCCTCCTCTGGTTCGCCAACCAGCGCGCCGTCGAGTACCACGTCACCCTCGGGCTCGCCGGTGCTCTCGACCACCCCACCCACCTCGTCCTCGACCTCGACCCGCCCGAGGGCGCCGGGTTCGACGCCGTCGTCACCGCGGCCGGGCTCGTCCGCCGCGCGCTCGACGCCGAAGGGCTCACCGGGCTGGTCAAGACCAGCGGCTCCAAGGGCGTCCACGTCTTCGTGCCCGTCGACGGCACCGACGACGACGTCGCCGCCGCCACCCGCGCCCTCGCCGCCCGCGCCGAACGCCTCGACCCGGCCACCGCCACCACCGCGTTCATCAAGGACGACCGCGGCGGCCGGGTCTTCCTCGACCCCACCCGCGCGCACGGCGCGACCGTCGCCGCCGCCTACAGCCCCCGCATCCGCCCCGGCGCCACCGTGTCCTTCCCCGTGACCTGGGACGACCTCGCCTCCGTCACCCCCGCCGACTTCACCGTCCGCACCGTCCCCGGGCTGCTCGGCGCCGACGACCCGTGGCACGGCCGGATGCCCGCGCCCCAGCGGCTGCCCGAAGACCTCGTCGCCGAGGGGCACACCATCCCGGTCGCCCGCGTGCAGGCCATGCACGAGGGGAAGCGGCGCGCACGCGCACTGCGCGGTGAGTGACCTCCCTGCTGTTTTCCCTGGACAGGCGGCCTTCCGAGCACGGTGAGGTGTTGCTTTCGGGCAACACTGAAGTCATGGAGGCCGCCGAGGTTGAGCCGAACGCGCCACGACGAAGGTCGGTACCGCCGCGCGCCCGGTAACCCGCAGGCTCGGGATGGCTTTCCCAACACCCTGCGGAGGCAGCCATGTCCCTGAAGAGGACGATCCCGCCGGCGGGCGCCCTGGTGCTCGCCGCGGCCCTGCTGAGCCCACCGGTCTCGACCGCCGCCCCGGTCCACTCCCTGGCCGCGCCGGACATCTCCCTGGCCAACGTCCAGGCGCACCTCAACGACCTCCAGTCGATCGCCACGGCCAACGGCGGCAACCGCGCGCACGGCCGCCCCGGCTACCTGGCGTCGGTCAACCACCTCAAGGCCAAGCTCGACGCGGCCGGCTACCAGACCTCGGTGCAGCAGTTCACCAGCAGCGGCGCGACCGGGTACAACCTGATCGCCGACTGGCCCGGCGGCGACCCGAACAGCGTGCTCATGCTCGGCGGCCACCTCGACAGCGTCACCGCCGGGCCGGGCATCAACGACAACGGCTCGGGCTCGGCCGGCCTGCTGGAGGTCGCGCTCACCGTGGCGCGGGAGCGCCTCGCACCGCAGAAGCACATCCGGTTCGGCTGGTGGGGCGCGGAGGAGCTGGGCCTGATCGGGTCGACGTACTACGTCAACAACCTGCCCACCACCGAGCGGTCGAAGATCAAGGGCTACCTGAACTTCGACATGATCGGCTCGCCCAACCCCGGCTACTTCGTCTACAGCGCCTCGGGCCAGCCGTCGGGGTCGTTGCAGATCCAGCAGGTGCTGCAGGCGGCGTTCACCGTGCCGACCGAGCTGACCAGCGTCGGCGGGCGGTCCGACCACGCGGCGTTCGCCCGCTCGGGCATCCCGGTCGGCGGCACGTTCACCGGCGCGGAGGTCACCAAGACCGCGGCGCAGGCGCAGAAGTGGGGCGGCACCTCGGGCGTGGCGTTCGACCGCTGCTACCACCGCTCGTGCGACACCACCGGCAACATCGACGCCACCGCCCTGGACCGCAACAGCGACGCCATCGCGATCGCGCTGTGGAACCTCGCGGGCGCCGGCACGCCGCCCGGACCGCGGTTCGAGAACCCCGAGGACGTCACCATCCCCGACCTGAGCACCGTGCAGAGCCCGATCCCGGTGTCCGGGGTGTCGGGCAACGCGCCCGCGGCGCTCGCGGTCGGCGTGGACATCACCCACACCTACCGCGGCGACCTGGTGATCGACCTGGTCGCCCCGGACGGCACCGCGTTCCGGCTGAAGGACTCCGACAACGACAGCGGTGACGACGTCGTCACCACCTACACCGTCGACGCCTCCGGCGAGGTCGCGAACGGCACGTGGGTGCTGCGGGTCCGCGACGTCGCCTCCGCCGACGTCGGCCGGATCAACGGCTGGTCGCTCCAGTTCTGACGGCCGGCGGTTCCGACGGCGCGCGGCGGGGCCCGACAAGCCCCGCCGCTAGCACAGGACCGCGCCGGCCGGCACCGCTTCCCAGCCCTCGGTCGCCCCTCCCCGCGCCCGGCGAACGGCGGGATCCTCCTGCCAGGAACCCCCCAACAGCCACGGGAGCACCACCATGACCGCAGAAGTCAGCCACAGCCTCAACGACGTCGCCATCGAAGCGGTGGGCGCCCTCGTCGAGGCGATCGGTCGGGACGAGGCCAAGGCGCGCACCACCTGGGCCGCCCACGTCACCTGGACCGGCGGGTTCCGGTCCGAGGCGCGCGTGCGCGGGTTCGACCCGACGCCGTCGGACGAGCCGGCCGGGCTGGGCGGCGGCGACACCGCGGCCAACCCCGTCGAGCAGCTGCTGAGCGCGCTGGGCAACTGCCTCGCCGTGGGCTACGCCGCCAACGCCACGGTCGCCGGCATCGCGATCGACCGGCTCACCGTCGACCTCAAGGGCGACATCGACCTCAGGGTGTTCCTGGGCCTGGCCGAGGGCCACGCCGGGTTCGGCTCGATCACCGCGCGCGTCCACCTGGACTCCCCCGCGCCGCGGGAGGCCCTGGAGGAGCTGCACCGCAAGGTGGTCGCCACCTCGCCGGTGGGGCACACGCTGCGCAACCCCGTGCCGGTGGACGTCGAGCTGGTGTGAACCCGGGTCCGGGTCGGGCCCGCCGCGCCCGGCCCGGTCGGGACCGGGCCGATCCGAAGCCCTCTCTCAGATCTCGACCGTCCCGGTGATCCCCGGTCGGACCTCGCCGCCCACCCACACCGCGTCACCCCCGACGTCCACGTGGAGGCGGGCGGCGTGGCCGATCGCGGTCCCCTGGGCCACCACGTAGCCGGCCGGCGCGACCCCCTCGCCCACCAGCCACCGCGCCAGCCCCGCGTTCAGGCTGCCCGTCGCCGGGTCCTCGACCACGGAGCCGTCGGCCGCGATGAACGCGCGGACCTCGAAGTCGGCGCCCGCGCCGGCCCGGTGCGGGCCGACCACGCCCACCTCCAGGCCGGCCAGCACGCCCGGGTCGGGCCGCAGCGCGAGCACCCGCTCCGCGTCGGCCAGCCGCACGCCGATCCACTCCGGCCTGTTGACCAGCCACGAGCAGCCCAGCACCGCGTCGCGCCCGACGCCCAGGCCCGCCGCGACCCGCGCCGCCAGGGGTTCGGCCACCGGCTCGAACCGGGTCATCGGCGGCGCGGCGAACGCGAGCCGGTCGCCGGCCACCCGGACCTCGACCAGGCCCGCCGCGCACTCCTGCACGACCACGTCGTCCCGCACGGGCCGACCGCCCCAGGCCAGCCAGGCGTGGGCCGAGCCCAGGGTGGGGTGGCCGGCGAACGGCAGCTCGACCGTGGTGGTGAAGATCCGCACCCGGTAGTCCGCGCCCGCCGTGGTGGGGTCGAGCAGGAACACCGTCTCGGCGAGGTTCGTCCAGCGCGCGAAGCGCCGCATGTCCTCCTCCGTCACGTCGTCGGCCGCCGCGACGACCGCGAGCGGGTTCCCGGTGTAGGCGGCGGAGCCGAAGACGTCGACCTGGCGGAACGGGTGCGTGGCCATGACCACATCCTAATGTGCAACTAGTTGCACTGAGCCTTGTTGCACATTACGGTCGCGGCATGGCGTTGGAGCACGCGATCCTGGTGTCGCTCGACGAGCGCTCGGGCACCGGCTACGAGCTGGCCCGCCGCTTCGCGAAGTCGATCGGCTTCTTCTGGGCGGCCACCCACCAGCAGATCTACCGGACCCTCAAGCGGATGGCCGACCTCGGCTGGGTGTCGGTGCGCGAGGTGGCGCAGCACGGCCGGCCGGACAAGAAGGTCTACGCGGTGGCCGGGCCCGGCCAGGCCGAACTGCGCCGGTGGCTGGCCGAGCCCGGCGGGCCGGAGCACTTCCGGCACGACCTGGCGGTCAAGGTGCGCGGCGCGTCCCTGGGCGACGCCGCCGCGCTGGTCGCCGAGGTCGGGCGGCACCGCGCCCGGCACGCCGAGCGGCTCGACGCCTACCTGGCCATGGCCGCGCAGGACTTCCCCGACCCGACCACCCTGACCGGGCGGCCGCTGCACCAGTACCTGGTCCTGAGCGGCGGCATCCGCACCGAGCGCGCGATGGTCGAGTGGTGCGACGAGGTGCTGACCGCGCTGCGGGAGGACACCCGGCCGTGACCGAGTACCCCAACCTGCTCCAGCCCCTGGACCTGGGCTTCACCACGCTGCCCAACCGCGTCCTCATGGGCTCCATGCACACCGGCAACGAGGACCGCGCCAAGGACTTCGACAAGCTCGCCGCCTACTTCGCCGAACGCGCCCGCGGCGGCGTCGGCCTCATCGTCACCGGCGGCTTCGCCCCCAACCGGGAGGGCTGGCTCTACCCGTTCTCCGCCAAGCTCACCAACCGGCGCGAGGCGCGCCGCCACACCGCCGTCACCCAGGCCGTGCACGACAGCGGCGGCCGCATCGCCCTCCAGCTGCTGCACGCCGGTCGCTACGCCCACCACCCGCTGAGCGTGTCCGCGTCCGCCCTCAAGGCGCCGATCAGCCGGTTCACCCCGCGCGCCCTGTCCGACCGGGGCGTGCGCCGGCAGGTCGACGCCTTCGCCCGCGCCACCGAGCTGGCCCGCGAGGCCGGTTACGACGGCGTCGAGATCATGGGCTCCGAGGGCTACCTGGTCAACCAGTTCCTCGCGCCGCGCACCAACCGGCGCACCGACCGCTGGGGCGGCAGCCCGGAGCACCGCCGCCGCTTCGCCACCGAGGTCGTCCGCCGCTGCCGCGAGGCCGCGGGCCCGGACTTCATCCTGGTCTACCGGCTGTCGCTGCTCGACCTGGTCGAGGACGGGCAGAGCTGGGACGAGGTGGTGAGCCTGGGCCAGGAGGTCGAGCAGGCCGGCGCCACGATCCTCAACACCGGCATCGGCTGGCACGAGGCGCGGGTGCCCACGATCGCCACCTCCGTGCCGCGCGCGGCGTTCGCCGGGGTCACCGGCCGGCTGCGCCCGCACGTGGGCATCCCGGTGGTCGCCTCGAACCGGATCAACATGCCGCAGGTGGCCGAGGAGGTGCTGGCCCGCGGCGACGCCGACCTGGTGTCGCTGGCCCGCCCGTTCCTGGCCGACCCGGAGTGGGTGCGCAAGGCCGCGACCGGCCGCGCGGACGAGATCAACACCTGCATCGCGTGCAACCAGGCGTGCCTGGACCACACCTTCGCCCTGAAGAAGGCCACCTGCCTGGTCAACCCGCGCGCGGGCAACGAGACCACGCTGCGGCTGCTGCCCACCCGCCGCGCCAAGCGGGTCGCGGTGGTCGGCGCGGGGCCCGCGGGGTTGGCCGCGGCCACCGCGCTGGCCGAGCGCGGCCACGCCGTCGAGCTGTTCGAGGCCGAGGACGACATCGGCGGCCAGTTCGCCATCGCCCGCCGCATCCCCGGCAAGGAGGAGTTCGCCGAGACCATCCGCTACTACCGGCGGCGCATCGAGGTGACCGGGGTCGAGCTGCACCTGGGCCGCCGCGCGGGCGTCGACGACCTGGTCGGGTTCGACGAGGTGGTGCTCGCCACGGGCGTGGCGCCGCGCGTGCCCGCCATCCCGGGCATCGAACGCGCCCTGTCCTACGTGGACGTCGTCCGGCACGGCGCCGAGGTCGGCGAGCGGGTCGCGGTGATCGGCGCGGGCGGCATCGGGGTGGACGTCAGCGAGTTCCTGGCGCACCGGCCGCTGGACCTCGACGGGTGGCGCGCCGAGTGGGGCGTCACCGATCCCGCGCTGGTGCGCGGCGGCGTCACCGGCCCGGTGCCCGCGGCGCCCGCGCGCAAGGTGTACCTGTTGCAGCGCAAGACCACCCGCATCGGCCGCGACCTGGGCCGGACCACCGGGTGGGTGCACCGGGCGGCGCTCAGGGCCAAGGGCGTGGAGCAGCTGACCGGCGTCAACTACGAGCGCATCGACGACGCGGGCCTGCACGTCACCTTCGGCCCGGGGCGCGAGCGGCCGCGCGTGCTGGAGGTCGACGCGGTCGTGGTGTGCGCGGGCCAGGAGCCGGTGCGGGACCTGGTGGACGCGCTCGTCGGGCGCGGGGTCGCCCCGCACGTCATCGGCGGCGCCGACGTGGCGGCCGAGCTGGACGCCAAGCGCGCGATCGACCAGGGCACGCGGTTGGCGGCCGGCATCTGACCCGGGTGATCTACCCTGCGCGGCGTGGACTTCTTCACCGCCCCCGACTCCCGGGCCGCCGCGGCGGCGCTGGAGGTGTGCCAGGAGTACACCGAGCCCTGGCTGCTGCACCACTCGCTGCGCGCCCACGCGTGGGCGAAGGCGTACGCGGCCCAGGAGGACATCGCCCACGACGGCGAGCTGCTGTACGTCGCGGCGCTGCTGCACGACCTCGCGCTCACCGCGCCGTTCGACAGCCACGAGTTGCCGTTCGAGGAGGCCGGCGGGCACCTGGCCTGGGTGTTCGCCGCCGGTGCCGGGTGGGGCCGGGCGCGGCGCAAGCGGCTGGCCGAGGTCATCGTGCTGCACATGGGCGACGACGTGCCGGCCGAGGACGACCCGGAGGGCCACCTGCTCCAGGTCGCGGTGAGCGCCGACGTGTCCGGCAGCCGGGTGGGCGAGTTCACGCCGGAGTTCCGGGCCGAGGTGGTCGAGCGGTACCCGCGGCTGGGGTTCGTCGAGGCGTTCACCGCGCGGTTCGCCGACCAGGCCGCGCGCAAGCCGGGGTGCGCGGCGGCCGGGCTGGTGGCGTCGGACTGGCCGCGGCGGGTGCGGGAGAACCCGCTGGACCTGCCCGCCCGGTGACCGGGCGGGTCGGTGACCGGGCAGGTCGGTGACCGGGCGGGTCGGGCGGGTCACCTCAGGGCGCGGGCCCGGAGGATCGCCTGGTCCACCGGGTTGCCCGCGGCGTCACGGGTCCGGGCGCGCGGCGGGACGAACCGCGCGGACGCCGGGTGTGCGACGGTCGCCCGGCTTCACCGGCGGCACGGGGCGCCGGGTCGCGCCGTCGTCGTAGGGCACCCGCACCGCCGCGCGGACGCCCGACGACCGGGCTCGTGGTGCGCTGCACGCACACCGGGAACGCGAGCGGTCCGGGTGCCGCACGGCCGCGGTCGGCAACGCGGTCGTCCCGCGGGTCATCCGGCCCCCGTCACCGCGGTGGCGTACCGGATCTTGGCCGGCCCGGCCTCGTGCCGCGGGTTTCCTCCGGGACCCGTTGGCCCCCAACGGTTCGGCTGTCCGGGGGTCGCCGCCCCGGTCCGGTCCGGGTTACCGTGCGAATCGGTTCAGAAGAACCTTCCCCACCTGGACATCTCGCAATGGAGCGAACCATGCCCGGAGTCTTCTCCAAGTTACGCGTGCCCGCGGGTGCGCTGGTGCTGGCGGCGGCCCTGCCGCTGGTGGTGGTGCCCGCGGCGCGGGCCGACGTGCTGATCGCGGAGCTGCCCGGCCTGCCCGGGTACCCGACGCACCGCGCCGCCGGCGTCAACGACCTCGGCCAGGTGATCGGCACCGCCGAGGGCAACGGCCCGATCCGCGCCGTGCACTGGACACCCGGCGGGGCTGCCGCGGACCTCGGCGCGGGCAGCCCCGGCGCGATCAACCAGCAGGGCCAGGTGCTGATCTCGCAGTCCTCCACCAGCGGCGGCTACTACGTCAACCGGCCGCGGGTCTGGCAGGCGGGTCAGGCCGTCGACGTCGGGCCGTCCGGGGCCGGGTGGGTCTCGGCCGCCGCGATCAACGGCAGGGGCGAGGTGCCGATGTCGTACTCCTCGTCGCCCTCGGGCTACCACCAGACGAACGCGGCGGTGTGGCGCGACGGCACGCACGTGGCGCTGCCCGTGTCGGGGCCGCACCTGTTCATCAGCGCGATCAACGACGCGGGCGTGGTGGTCGGGTCGAAGCTGCCGATGTTCGAGGGCGACCGGTACGCGTTCCGCTGCGCGGGGACCACCTGCACGCGGTTGGCGGAGGTGCCGGGGACCGACGGGTACGAGGTGCGGGGGATCAACGAGGCCGGCGTCGTCGTCGGCAACCGCGACGACCGGGTGCTGCGCTGGGAGGGCGACCAGGTGACCGTGCTCTCGCCCGGCCGGGTGGCGTACGGGTCGCAGGTGCTCAACGAGCGCGGCGACGCGGTGGGCTCGGCGGCCGACGCGAACGGGGTGCGGCGGGCGACGCTGTGGCCCGCCGGCGGCAAGCCGGTCGACCTGGGCGTGCCCGGGCCGTCCGAGGCGGTGGCGGTCAACGACCTCGGCGACGTGGTCGGCTGGTCCGGTTCGAGCTCGCCGCGCGCGTTCCTGTGGCGTGCCGGGAAGGTCACCTGGCTCGGCTCGCTCGGCGGCACGCGCAGCCGGCCGGTGGCCCTGAACAACCGGGGCGTGGTGGTCGGGGAGAGCACCGACTCCGCCAACGTGGTCAAGGCTGTGAAGTGGACCGTGCCCGCGGCGGGGCCGGTCCGCTAACCGGTGTTGGTGCCCTCGTTGCCCTGGTCGCGCAGGAGGTCTTCGCGGGCGCGGGCGACGCGGGAGCGGATCGTGCCCACCGGGCAACCGCACACCTCGGCGGCCTCGGCGTAGGACAGGCCGAGGACCTGGGTGAGCAGCAGCGCCTCCCGCCGCTCCGGGGCCAGGTCGGCGAGCATCAGGTTCAGCTCGACCACGTCCTCGAAACCGGCCCGCCCCGGGGCGGCGGCGCGCTCGGCGGCCTGCTCGTGGTCCACCGACCAGGCGATGGCCGGGCGGGAGCCTGCCGCGCGCAGGTGGTCGACCACGGTGCGCCGGGCGATGGACAGCAGCCAGGTGCGCGCGGACGAGCGGGCCTCGAAGTTCGGCAGGCTGCGCAGGACGCGCAGGTAGACCTCCTGGGCCAGGTCGTCGGCCCGGCCGGGGTCGGTCAGGTGGGCGACCAGGCGCCAGACGTCGCGCTGGGTGGCGCGGATGAACCGCTCCAGCGCGGCCCGGTCGCCGGACCCGGCCGCCACTGCCCATTCGGTAACCGCGTCGTCACCCTGTGAGATCGGCACAACGGATCAGGCTAGGGAAGGAACCGGGGGTGCTCCTACCGCTGGTTGGCCGACAACCGCGGTGGGTTCGGGCCGCGGGCGTCGTCCGGCCCGGTGCGCGGGCGGGTCCGCGCCGGGGCGCCCGGCCGCCCGATCAGGGGTGGCGCCGCGGGCTGCCGGCGTGCTCCACCACGCCGTTGTCGAAGCCATCGGCCTGGCAGAAGCCGCGGAGGTGGCATGGCCTCGCCGCTGTTCCGCGGCGAAGTCGCGGCCCGCGCCCCGCTGGTGCTCGACCGGCACCCGGCCCGTCCCGACCGCGGCCCTGGTGCGCACGGCGTGGCCGACCGCGGACGCGTGGGTCCAGTGGGTTCGTGACGGGGTGGACGTGGTCGCAGCGGCCGGGTCCCCATCCGGTTCGGGTGGCTCTTCCGCGCCGCTCCCGCCGGTCGTGAACTGCCGGTGCTCGTGGGGAAGTCCACCCGTTCGCGCGGGTCACGCCCGGAAGCGGTAGCCCTTGCCGGGTTCGGTGAGCAGGTGGCGGGGGCGGGAGGGCTCGGGTTCGAGCTTGCGGCGCAGCTGGGTCAGGTAGACGCGCAGGTAGTGGGTGGCCGAGGTGTAGGCGGGGCCCCAGACCCGTTCCAGCAGGCTCACCTGGTCGACCACCTCGCCGCCCGCGCGGACCAGGACCTCCAGCAGGCCCCACTCGGTGGGGGTCAGGTGGACCTCGCGGCCGTCGCGGAGGATCTTCTTCGCGGTCAGGTCGACGGTGAACGAGGCGGTGCGCACCGGCGGTTCCGCGGCCGGGCGGCGGTCGGTGCGGCGGGCGTTGCGGCGCACCGCGGCGCGCACCCGGGCCAGCAGCTCGTCCATGCCGAACGGCTTGGTGACGTAGTCGTCGGCGCCGGCGTCGAGGGCCCGCACCTTGTCCGCCGAGCCCTGGCGGGCGGAGAGCACCACGATCGGCACGGTGCTCGACCGGCGCAGCAGGGTGATCACCTCCACGCCGTCCACGTCGGGCAGGCCCAGGTCCAGGAGGACCAGGTCGGCCCCGTTCCGCGCCTCGTGCACCGCCGCGGCGCCGTCGGCGGCGGTGTGCACGTCGTAGCCGTGCGCGGTGAGGTTGATCCGCAGCACGCGTAAGACCTGCGGGTCGTCGTCCACCACCAGGATCGTGGTCATGCGACCACCAGCCGGGCCACCGGCAGGGAGAGGACCACGGTCAGGCCGCCGCCGGGGGTGTCCTCGGCGGCGATGGTGCCGCCCATGGCCTCCATGAAGCCCTTGGCCACGCTCAGGCCCAGGCCGACGCCGGGGGTGGCGTCGCGGTCGCCCAGGCGCTGGAAGGGGGCGAACGCGGTCTCGTTGGCGTGCTTGGGCAGGCCCTGGCCGTGGTCGACCACGCGCAGCTCGACCCGGTCGCCGTAGGCGCTGGCCCGGATCGCCACCTCCGGTTCGTCCGCGGTGGTGCCGCCGGCCGCCCGGCGCGGGGTCGGCCTGCCGTGGCGGAGGGCGTTGTCGACCACGTTGGCCACCACGCGCTCCAGCAGGCCCAGGTCGGCCAGCACCGGGGGCAGGTGCTCGGCCACGTCCACGGCCACCGCGGCGCGTTCGTCGATGCCGGCCAGGGCTCGTGCCACCACCTCGTCGTAGGTCACGGCCCGCAGGTGCGGCGCGATGGCGCCGGTGGCGAGCCGGGAGGAGTCCAGCAGGTTGTCGATCAGGCCGGTGAGGCGGTCGACCGAGACCTCCACGGCCTCCAGCAGTTCCGCGGTGTCGCCGGCCGACAGCCGGAGGTCCGGGTCGCGCAGGCTGCCCACGGCGGCCTTGATGGACGTCAGCGGGGTGCGCAGGTCGTGGCCGACGGCCGAGAGCAGCGCGGTGCGCAGCTCGGTGGTCTCGGCCCGGCGCTGGGCCTCGGCGGCCTCGGCGGCCATCCGCTGGTGGCGCAGCGCCAGCACCGCCTGGCCGGCGGCGGCCTCCAGGGCCCGCTGGTCGCCCGCGGGCAGTGCCCGCCCGCGCAGCGCCAGGTGCACGTCCGCGGTGACCGGGACGTCCACGTCGGCGTCGTCCGGCTCGTCGCACGGCCGCGGCCCCACGCACGCCACCCGCGTCCACTCCCCCTCGCGCCGCTCCAGCAGCGCCACGGACTCCAGGCCGAAGTTCTCGCGGACCTTCTCCAGCAGCCGCGCCACGGGGTGGGGGCTGGTGAGCACGGTGCGGGCGTAGGAGGCGAGCAGCGCGGCCTCGGTGCGCGCCCGCGCGCCCTGGACGGCGAGCCGGGCGGCCCGGTCCACCACCACGGCGACCAGCACCGCCACCACGAGCATGGCGACCAGGGCGATCAGGTTCTCCGGTCCGGCCACGGCCAGGCTGTAGCGGGGCGGGGTGAGGAAGAAGTTCAGCAGGCCGGCGCCGAGGAAGGCCGCGACGACGGACGGGCCCACGCCGCCGACCAGGGCGACCAGCACCGTGGCCAGCAAGAAGGCGATCAGGTCGGTGGAGAAGCCCATGTCGGCGTGCCCGACCAGGCCGAGGCCGGTCACCGCGCCCGGCAGCAGCAGGGCCAGCAGCCAGCCCGCCAGCCTGCGGTGCCGGGACAGGGCGTTGTGCGCGGGCCGCCACCGCGGGCCGCGGCGGGCCTCCTCGTGGGTGACCATGTGCACGTCGATGGGGCCGGACGCCTGGGTCACGGCCGAGCCGATGCCCTCGGCGAACACCCTGGTCAGGCGCGGGCGGCGGGAGGTGCCCAGGACGAGCTGGGTGGCGTTGACGCCGCGGGCGAACTCCAGCAGGGCGGTGGGCACGTCGTCGCCGACCACGGTGTGGAAGGTCGCGCCCAGGTCCTCGGCCACGCGCCGGAAACCGGTCACGAGCTGCGGTGACGCCCCGGCCAGGCCGTCGCCGCGCAGGACGTGGACGACCAGCAGGTCCGCGCCGGCGCGCAGGGCGACCCGGCGGCCGCGGCGGATCAGGGTCTCGCTCTCCGGGCCGCCGCTGATCGCCACCACGACGCGTTCGCGGGTTTCCCAGGTGTCGGTGATGTGCTGCTCGGAGCGGTAGCGCTGGAGGGCCACGTCGACCTGGTCGGCCAGCCAGAGCAGGGCCAGCTCGCGCAGGGCGGTGAGGTTGCCGACGCGGAAGTAGTTGCCCAGGGCGGCGTCGATCTTGTGGGCGGCGTAGACGTTGCCGTGGGCCAGGCGGCGGCGCAGCGCCTCGGGGGTGATGTCGACCAGCTCCAGCTGCTCGGCGCGCCGCACGACCTCGTCGGGCACGGTTTCCCGCTGGGCCACGCCGGTGATGCGCTCGACCACGTCGTTGAGCGACGCCAGGTGCTGGACGTTGACCGTGGACAGCACGTCGATGCCCGCGTCGAGCAGCTCCTCGACGTCCTGCCAGCGCTGGGCGTTGCGGGAGCCGGGCGCGTTGGTGTGCGCCAGCTCGTCCACCACCGCGACCTCGGGCCGCCGGGCCAGCAGGGCGTCGACGTCGAGTTCCGCCGGCTCGGCGCCGTGGTGGGCGGGCCGGCGGGGCAGTTGCTCCAGGCCGTCGAGCAGGGCGGCGGTCCGGTCCCGCCCGTGGGTCTCCACCAGGCCGACCACGACGTCGGTGCCCCGGTCGCGGCGCCGGTGGGCCTCGCCGAGCATGGCGAAGGTCTTGCCCACACCGGGCGCCGCGCCCAGGTAGATCCGCAGCTCCCCGCGCTTGCGCTTGCCGTTCACGGGTTCAGTGTGCTCGTGCCCGGCCGCCCGCGCGGCCGAGGGCCGGGTGGAGCACGCGAGCAGGACCCGCGGCGAGGCCGGGGCGGGCGTTGCGCGGGGGCCCGCTGCTCGAAGAGGACGGCGGGGGCCGACCACGAGCCGACCGACGAGGGGCCGCGCGAACCGCGGGTGTCGAGGTCCACCGGCTCCCCCGCCGGCCCGGTCGAGCGCACCAGCCCGGCCGGCGGCTCGCGGCTGGAGCCGGGGGCGTACCCGGCCAACGGGCTGCTCGGCCGAGCACCCGCCGGGCGAAGTGTTCACCTCCTGTTCGATCTCCGGCCCCGCCACAACGCATAGCGGACTCACGATACTTCGGCCTGCCGCAGTCGGGACGGGATCGGAGCCGCCGCCATGTCGCACCACCACCACCACGACCACAGCCACGAGCACCACCACGAGGAGGTGGGGGACGGCTGGCGCGACGCCGAGGACGACCGCCCGCTGTCGGTGGCGCGGCGCAGGTTCCTGGCGGGCCTGGGCGCGGCCGGGGTGGCCACGACGCTCGGCGCGGTCCCGGCCCACGCCCACGACGGCGGGCCGGCGCGGCCGACGAACCCGTGGAGCGGGCGCAACCGCTGGTACGCGGGCGACCACCACATCCACACCCAGTACTCCCCCGACGCCCAGTACGAGGTGGCCCAGCAGGTCGCCAAGGCCCGCCAGTACGGCCTGGACTGGGTCGTCATCACCGACCACGGCGGTGTCGCGCACCAGAAGTTCTCCATCGACCAGGTCACCCCGGACATCGAGCGCGCCCGGAGCCGGTACCGCGACGTGCTCGTCTACCAGGGCCTGGAGTGGAACATCCCGGGTGCCGAGCACGCGACCGTGTTCCTGCCGCCCGGCAAGTCCACGGTGGACATCCTGCGGGCGTTCGAGGCGGCCTACGACGGCGGCGTGCTGTCCACCCCGGCGGCCCAGGGCGGCCGGGGCCTGATCGCCCGCGCCACCTCGGCCGACGGCGAGCCGTACGCGTTGGCGGCGCTGCGCTACCTGGAGGCGCAGGTGCTGTCCGGCCGCACCGAGATCGCGCTGATGTTCGCCAACCACCCGGCGCGGCGCGGGGTGGACAGCCCCCACGAGATCCGCAACTGGCGCGACGCCGCGCCGGGGGTGGCCGTGGGCATGGAGGGCGCGCCCGGCCACCAGGCCGCGGGCATCCCGACCGCGGCGGGCGGGCGCGGTACCGCGCGCGGGTACTACGACGGTTCGCCCAACCAGGACAGCTTCCCCGGCTACGCGCCCACCGCCACCGAGAACCCCTACCGCACCTACGGCGGGTTCGACTGGATGACCGCCAAGGTAGGCGGGCTGTGGGACTCGCTGCTCGCCGAGGGCAGGCCGTGGTGGGTGACGGCCACTTCGGACTCGCACCAGGTGCACCTCGACACGCACGTGCAGGGCAGCGGCGACCACAACGCCACCGGCAGCCGCGGCGCGCCCGTGGACACCGGCAAGCCGCAGGTCTACGGCGACTACTGGCCCGGCTTCTACAGCTCCACGCTGGTGGGGGCCGACTCGCGGTCCTACGTGGACATCATGCGCGGTATGCAGGGCGGTCGGGTGATCGCCGTGCACGGCCGGCTCATCGACGGCCTGAACCTGCGGGTGCGGTCGCTGGGCGAGGGCGACAACCGGGGAGTCACCATCGGCGGTCGCACGTTCGTGCGGCGCGGGGACAGCGTCGAGGTCGCGATCGAGGTGGACCTGGCGCGGGGCGCCAACTTCTCCGGCGCGGTGCCGCGCCTGGCCAAGGTGGACCTGATCGCGGGACCGGTCACCGGCCCGGCGACCGACCGCGACGCGCTGGCCGCGCCCGGCACCGGGGTCGTCAAGACCTTCGAGGTGTCCCGCACCGCGCGCGGCACGGTCAGGTTCACGCACACCTTCCGCAACGTCGACACCGCTTTCTACCTGCGGCTGCGCGGTTCGGACGGCAACCGGCTCACCTCCGACGGCGGCCCGGTGATGGACGTCGTCGGTGACGCGGACCCGTGGTCGGACCTGTGGTTCTACGCGAACCCGGTGTTCGTCGACGTCGTCTGATGGCCTGGCTCGACGCCGTGCCCGCCCTGCCCGGCGGGCACGGCGCGGCGCACCTGGACGCGCTGCTGCTGGCCGCGCTGGACTCGTGCGTCGCGACGGACCTGGTGTTCACCCGGGTGGAGCGCGGTGGGCCGGTGGCGGTGACCGCCGTGTCCGCGCGGGTCGTCGGGGGGTTCGACGCGGAGGCGGTGTCGGCCGCGCTGGGCGGACCGGTCACCGCGGTCTCCTCGCCCGTGCTGGACCGCTGCGTCCGCTTCCCGGGGCAGTCGGTGTTGACCGGCACGCACGCGGTCGGCGAGGTGGTGGCGTCGTCGGCGATCGACCGGGTGGTGGGGGTGGGCGTGCCGGTCTCGCCGACCGACCTGGTGGAGACGCGGGGCTTCCTGCGCCCGGTCCACCGCGACGGCGAACTGGTGCTGCTGGTGGAGCCCGCGGTGGGCGGCGTGCTGCGGCCGCTGGAGTCGGAGGCGCCGCACGAGTGCTGCGGTGGCGCGCACTGATGTCCGGCTGGGAGCTGTTCGAGGTTCGGATCACGTGGTTGGGGTCGGGGTCTTCAGCCACATGATCGCTCCTCGCAGGCGCAGTCCGGCCGCACAGCTCTCCGGTGACTTGTCACGGCGGGTGGCCAACCCACGCCATGCCTTGATCTGCTGGAAGCAGCGTTCGACGTTGCTGCGCCAACGGCAGCTCGCCCGCCTCCACCGCGGCGTGGATCCTGCTGCTCAGCCCGCCCCGGGACCGGCCGAGCCCGGCCGCCTTGGCCCGCGCCTCCCGGCGATGCCGGAGGGCGGCACGATCCCGAGCGGCAGACCCGGCCGCACCGGCCGTGTCCGACGCGGACCCCGCTGAACCACCCGCAGCACACTCTGTTGGGTGGGCAACGGAGCCCCTTTTTCCTCGGTCAACGCCTGCTCCAGCGCATCCAGGGTCTCCCCGGCGATCGCCAGCCCGGCCGACTCGTGGTGCGCCCGCACGATCGTGGAGTCCACACCGACCAGTTCCAACCCGACCTGCCCGCGGGAGGCCGCCTCGGCGATCAACGCGTCCATCAACCTCCGGAACACCCCCGCCTTCGCCCAGGCGTGGAACCGGGGGTAGACCGTGGACCAGGGCCCGTACCGTTCGGGCACGTCACGCCAGCCCGATCCGGTGCGGAACCGCCACAGGGTGCCGTTGAGCCGCTCGCGCACCCGCCGCGGCAACGGCCCCGTGGCCGCCACCGGCACATGCGGCTCGATCAACGCCCACTCCGCATCGGTCAGATCACATCGCGCCACACCCGGGTTCCACCAGCACCAACCGGCACACCACCGGACCCGACCCAGATCCGAGCCCCGAACAGCTCCTAGTTCCCGGTGGCGGCGTGGAGGGCGGCCACGGCGCCGTGGGTCCCGGCCGCCACCTCCGCGTCGAGTTCGTCGGTGCGGTGGTGGCGGCGCAGCAGGTCGACCAGGTGGTCGGCCGCCTGCCGGCTGCCCGCGTCGGCCCGGGCGCGCAGCAGCGGGACCGCCTCGTCGACGCGCCCGTGCCCGGCCAGCAGCTCGACCAGCCGGTGGGCGGCCCGCCCGTGGCCGGCGGCGGCCCGCGGGCGCAGCAGGGCGAGCGCTTCGTCGACGTGCCCGTGCCCGGCCAGCAGGTCGACCAGCAGGTCCACCACGGGGGCGCGGAGGCGGCGCGTCCCGGTGGCGGGGCCCGGGGCGAACGGGCGCAGCACCGCGATGGCCTGCTCGACGCGCCCCTCCTCCGCCAACCGCCTCGCCAGCGGGTAGGCGGCGTACCGGTCGCCGGCGGCGGCCCGCCGGGCGAGCTCGTCGGTGCGCCCCCGCGAGATCAGCAGGTGGGCCAGGCCGTCGGCGGCCGCGCTGTCGCCGCCGTCCGCGCGCCGGGTCAGCTCGCCGACGTCGCCCCGTCGGACCAGCAGGCGCGACAACCAGTAGGCGGCCGAGTCGTCGCCGCCGTCGGCGCGCCGGGTCAGCTCGCCCACGCGTTCCCGCTCGTGCAGCAGGCGGGCCAGCCGTTCGGCCGCGGAGGACTCGCCGTCGTCCGCCCGTCGGGTCAGCTCGTCCACCCGGCCCCGCTGCACCAGCAGGTCCGCCAGCAGGTCCCCCACCGCCGTGCGACCGCGCCGGGCGTGCGGGCGCAACGCGGCGACGGCCTCGTCGGGCCGCCCCAGCCGGACCAGCAGGGGCGCGAGCCGCCAGGCGACCTCGACATCGGTGCGGGCTCGGGGGCGCAGGGCGGCGACGGCCTCGTCGACCCTCCCCCACCTGGCCAGGAGACCGGCCGTCCGCTCCAGGGTGGGCGCGTCGGTGTCGCCGTGCGGGCGCAGGGCGGCGACGGCCTCGTCGACGCGCCCCGTTTCGCGCAGCAGGTGGGCGAGCGGCCAGGCGGCGCGGGGGTGCTCGCGGGCGTGCGGGCGCAACACGGCGACGGCCTGGGCGCGGCTTCGCCGGGTCAGCAGGTGGGCGAGTTCGAGGGCCACGTCCACGTCGGCGTTCGCGTACGGGCCCAACACCGCGACGGCCTCGTCCACCCGGTCCCGACCGACCAGGAAGTCCGCCAGCCGGCGGGCGGGACCCGGGTCGTCCCCGGCGCGGTCGAGCGCGCGTCGGTGGACGGCCTCGGCTTCCGCGTGCCTGCCCCGGCGCTCGGCGTTGTCGGCCAGCGCACGCGCGTCGTCGGCGTGGTGGTGCTCGACGAGGGCGCGCCAGGCGGTGTCGGGCAGGTGGGTGCCGCGGCGCACCCGCGTGGCGTGCTGGTGCAGGTAGTCGGCTACCTCGTAGCCGGCGACGCGTCCCATGCCGGCGGGCAGCGGGACGAGGGCGGAGGTCGCGCCGTGCAGCGGCGCGGTGGCGTAGGCCAGGGCCCGGTCGAGCCAGTCGGCGGGTGCGGTGGCCTGCTGCGCCGGGGTCAGGTAGCCGGGGCACGCCGCGGCGAGGTGCTCACGCGTCAGCGGCGCCCTGGTGCCGACCCGGCGGGCGTCGAGCGCCGCGGTGATCACCGCCCGGCCGCAGCACTGGTCCTCGGGCGCCTGCTCCCAGTGGTGGACCAGGTGCGGACCGGCGGCGAGGACCTGGGTGAACCCCGCGTCGGAGGTGTCCAGGGCCAGCCGGACGCGCCGGTCGGCGGCCAGCGCCTCCGCCCGCCGGCGCTCGGCCGGGCTGAACCCGTCGGGCACGGCCACGACCTCCGCCATGCCCAGCAGCTCCCGGTCGTTGTCGTAGCGGTCGGGGTGCCTGCCCGGCGCGGCGGGCGCGGTGCGCTTGCCGTACTGGTCCGGCCAGAGCGTCGCCACGACCAGCGCGCCGGCGGTGACCACGTCGCGGAGCACCCCGGCGGGCACGCCACCGGGGTGGTCGAGGTAGCGCTGGAGCTCGTCGAGCCAGACCACGGTGCGCGGGGCGGGGTTCGCGGCGAAGTCGCGCACGGCGTCGGCGTCGTGGGGGCGCACCAGCCACCAGTCGGGCACGACCGCCTTGACGGCTTCGTGCAGCGACCGGGTCTTGCCGACCGAGGAACCGCCGACGAGCAGCACGAACCCGCCCCGTCGCGCGGCCGCGCCGAGGGCGGCGCGCAGCGCGCCGTCGAGGTCGCGCGGCACGTACGCGGGCAGCTCGTCCGGCTCCTGGTCCTCCGGCACCCGGATCGCGGCGTGCACGCCGAGCAGCCGCGGCCGGGTCTCCGCGACCCGGACCGGGTTCGGCGGGCGGCGCGGCGCGGGCCGTTCCCGCGGGGCGCCGCGCCCGGCGCTCCCGGAGACCCGCACGTCGCCGTGGACGACCCCGATCTGGAAGGCGTTCTCGACCGAGGTCGCGGCGAGCTCGTTGCCGACCTCGTCGGGGTCGCGTCGCGGTTCGGGAATCGTCACCGGTGCCCCTCCCGGCGCCGTCGCGTGCACCGGCGACCAGGCTAGTGCCCGCCCGTTCACGGCATCCAGCCCGCGCGCACCGGTCCGTCAACCCGGCGCCGGTGGCGTGGTGCCGTCCACCCGACCGCCGGTCCGGGCGAGCCCTCTCCCGGCGCGGTGCGGTAGCGGGTCGGCACTCCGAGCGGATCAGCACTTTTCGGGTCGTTGCCCACCGCAGGTCGGTCCACCCGCGCCCGCCGACCTCCCACGGCGCAGCGGAGCGGAGCCGTTCGGGCCGACGCCGCTGACGGAAAGTTCTCACCGGAATGGCCCAGTAACCCTCCGTTCACACCTCTCGACTTCCCGGTAGTCAGCACACAGTCGAAGGGGGAGTGGGCACGTGAGACCCAAGCACCTCGCCGGGGCGGGCGCGTTAGCCGTCGCCGTCCTCGTGGCGAGCCAGATCCAGGCGCAGGCCGTGGACGGCAACCTGCCGGGCGGCACCAGCATCTCGGTGGCCGTCACCGGCCCGGCGCCGAACACCGTGGTGCCGCCGGGCCCGGTGACCGTCACCGGCACGGCGTCCGTCGGCACCGGGGTCGCGGTGCGGGACACCGCACTGACCTACGTGGTGGACGTGTCCGGCAGCACCGCGTCCGCCTGCGCCGGCGGCACGATCCTCACCTGCGAGCAGACCGCGGTGAACAACCTCAACGCCATCGCCGCGGCCCCGAACACCGTGGTCGGCAGCGTGGGCGCGGTCGCGTTCGGCAGCTCCGCGGCCACCGTGGACGTGGGCCCGGCGCCGGGCGACCAGCTGCTGACCGAGCCCGGGACCGACGCCAACGGCAACGGCGCGCGGGACGTCGAGGAGGCCGTGGGCTCGATGGTCCAGGGCAGCGTCGGCCTGTTCACCGGCAAGCCCGTCGGCACCGGCACCACGTTCGTGCCCGCCGTGCAGTCGGCCACCACCGTGACCAACGCCCAGAGCCAGCCGCGCAAGATCGTGCTGTTCCTGTCCGACGGCTTCGCCTCCGGCGACGTCACCGGCGTCGCGGGCGCGGTCCCGGCGAACGTCGACTACTTCACCTTCGCGGTCGGCCCCGGCTCCGCGTGCAACAGCGGCGACTACAACGCCAGCCTCCAGGCCATCGCCGACCTGACCGGCGGCACCTGCACCGCGGTCCCCGACCCGGCGAACCTCCCCAACGTCGTGCCCGGCGTCATCGCGTCGCAGCTGACCGACCTCACGCTCCGCGTGGACAACGGGCCGGCCACGCAGATCACCAACGTCACGCCGGCGCTGCCGCGCACCGGTCCCGCCTCGGTGACCTACACCGTCGACACCGCTCCCCTGTCCTCCGGCACGCACGAGCTGTGCGTGACCGCGCACGGCACCGACGGCGGCGGCGCGGGCACCGTCACCGACTGCACCACGGTCATCGTCAACGCGCCGCCGGTGGTGGCGACCGGTGGCCCCTACGCGGGCCAGGAGGGCACCCCGGTGGCCCTGGCCGGCACGGTGACCGACCCCGACGGGCCGTCGCTGACCAGCCAGTGGAGCATCACGCCGCAGTCCGGCGTGGACCCCGGCACCACGTGCACCTTCTCCGCCCCCGCGGCGTTGAACACCACCGTCACGTGCAATGACGACGGCGTGTGGACGTTGCGGCTCACCGCCAACGACGGCCTGCACCCCGACGTCGTCGCCACGACCACGCTGACGCTGACCAACGTCGCCCCGCAGGTGAGCATCTCCTCCCCCGCGAACAACACCCTGGTGCCGCGCAACACCCCGATCACGGTCACCGCGCCGTTCACCGACATCGCCACGCACGACACGCACACGTGCACGGTGGACTTCGACGACGGCACGCCCGTGGTCACCGGCTCGGTCGCGCAGGGCGCCGGTTCGGGCACCTGCACCGCCACGCACTCCTACACCGGCGTCGGCGCGCACAACGTGCTGGTGACGGTCACCGACGACGACGGCGGGTCCGCCACCGCCGTGGTTCGGGTCGTGTCCCACGTGCGCGCGGAGGCGTGGTCGCTCAGCGCCTCGGGCTTGATCAACGTGACCAAGACGCCGCACGCGACCTGCCCGCCGTCCTCGGACCTGACCACGGCCTCGATCACGGTGCCCGCCCTGGCCTCGGTGCAGGCGCTGCACGCCGACTGCCACCTCGACCCCGCCACCGGGCGCACCGACGCGGGTGCCGAGGTGTCGAGCGCGAGCCTGCTGGGCGGCGTGATCACCGTGTCCGACATCGAGACCAGCTGCGTCGCCAACGAGCAGGGGCTGTCCAGCTCGTCGCGCGTGGGCACGCTGAACGGCCGGCCGATCGGCACCGGGCCCGCCACCGTCGGCGTGCCCGGCGTGGCCACGGTCTACCTGAACCAGACCGTGGTCGGGCCGAACGGCCAGCGCGCGCAGTACGCGGTGCGGGTGGTGACCCTGCTGGGCCAGGAGATCGTCCTGTCCGGCTGCCGCATGGGTTTCTGACCCGGTGACACGCCGGGGGCCCGACCGCTCGGGTGAGCGGCCGGGCCCCCGGTCGGCGCGTCAGGCGCCGGGCTTGCCCTCGGACAGGTCCAGGCTGCTGCGCAGCGTGATCGGCTTGAGCAGCAGGGCCGCGACCACGCCGACCACCCCGATCGCCGCCGAGATCAGGAAGATGTGCCCGGTGGCGTCGCCGTAGGCGGCGCGCACGATGTGCTGCACGGCGTCGGGCAGCGCGGCGATGTTGAGGCTGCCGCCACCGCCACCGCCGGCCGGGAAGCCCGCCGCGGCCAGGTCGCGGGTGATCGCGTCCTCCACGCGCCGGGCCAGCACCGCGCCCAGCACCGAGACGCCGATCGTGCCGCCGAGCGAGCGGAAGAACGCCACGGTCGAGCTGGCCGCGCCGATGTCCTTGAGCGGCACGGTGTTCTGCACCGCGAGCACCAGGTTCTGCATGCTCATGCCGACCCCGGCGCCGACCAGCAGCATCGCGGCGCCGACGAACACCAGCGAGGTGTCGTGGTCGATCTGGCCGAGCAGCAGGAACCCGACGACCAGCACGGCCGCGCCCACCACGATGTAGGGCTTGACCCTGCCCGACTTGGTGATCATCCGCCCGCTGATGATCGAGGCGCCGAGCACGCCGGCCATCATCGGGATGGTGAGCAGGCCGGCTTCGGTGGGCGTGTAGCCGCGGCCGATCTGGAAGTACTGGCCGAGGAACACCGCGCCGCCGAACATCGCCATGCCGACCGCGAGGCTGGCCAGGATGGCCAGGGCCGTGGTGCGCCGCTTGACGATCTCCAGCGGCACGACGGGCTCCGCGGCGCGCGCCTCGACCAGGACGGCCAGGCCCAGCAGCACCACCGAGGCGCCGACCATGGCGAAGGTCTGCCACGAGAGCCAGGCGAACGAGTCGTCCACGAACGAGATCCAGACCAGCAGCACGCTCACGCCCGCCGCGATCAGGCCCGCGCCCAGGTAGTCGATCTTCACGTCCTCGCGGCGCGTGGTGGGCATCTTCAGCGTGGCCTGGAGCACCAGCAGGGCGATCACCGCGACCGGCACGCCGATGAAGAAGCACCAGCGCCAGCCCAGCCACGAGGTGTCCACGATCAGGCCGCCCAGCAGCGGGCCGCCGACGGTGGCCACGGCCATCACGCCGCCGAGGTAGCCGTTGTAGCGGCCGCGCTCGCGGGGCGGGATCATCGCCGCGATCACCACCTGCACCAGCGCCTGCAGGCCGCCGACGCCGATGCCCTGGAACGCGCGGGCGGCGATGAGCTGGCCGGCGTCCTGCGCGAAGCCGGACACGATCGAGCCCGCCACGAACACCACGATGGCGACCTGGACGAGGGTCTTCTTGTTGAACAGGTCCGCGAGCTTGCCCCAGATCGGCGTGCTCGCGGTGGCGGTCAGCAGGGTGGCGGTGACCACCCAGGTGTACTGGGTCTGCGACCCTTCGAGCGCGCCGATGATCTGCGGCAGCGCCGTGGACACCACGGTGCCGCTGAGCATGGCGACGAACAGCACCAGCAGCAGGCCGCTGAGGGCCTCCAACACCTGGCGGTGGTTCATCGCGCCGGCTGTCGGCGTGGCTGTGGCGGGTGCGCTCATCGCGCGGCCTCCCAGGTGGAGCTCATGGCTCCTTCGACGTCTTGGGCCAGGCGCCCGATCGCGGTGGTCAGGGCGGTGACCTCTTCAGGGGTCCAGTCGGCAAGGGCACGACCCAGCAGCGCGTCGTACCAGTCGCGGGTGTCGGCCAGCTCGGTCCGGCCCCGGTCGGTGACGACCAGCACGCTGGCCCGGCCGTCGGCGGGGTCGGCGCGCCGCTCCACCAGGCCGTGCGAGACCAGCGCGCCCACCGCCCGGCTGACCGTGGACGGGTCGAGCCCGGCGCGGACCGCCAGCTGCTTCGCGTGGCACCCGGTGGCGTTGGCGCCCTCGCGCTCGATGAGCCCGAGGATGCCGACCAGACCGGGTGGCATGCCGGCGTGGCGCTGCTGCTTGACCAGGCGCACGACCCTGAGCAGGTCGCGGATCCGGTCCTCCAGCTCACGCGTGACGACGTCCACGTCGCCCCCTCTCCGCATTGCTTGCCACATACAAGTATTCACCAAACTTGCGCAGTGTGCAAGTTTGCCCAGTGCGAAGTTTCGGTAGACTCGACCGGGATGGGCGGGTTGCGGGAGCACAAGAAGTCGGCCACGCGCATGGCGCTGCACGAGGCGGCGTTGCGGCTGGCCCTGGAGCTGGGCCCCGACCGGGTGACGGTCGAGTCGATCGCGGACGCGGCCTCGGTGTCGCGGCGCACCTTCTCCAACTACTTCGCCAACAAAGAGGAAGCGATCTTCTACGGCGACCTGGTGCGCCTGCGCCGCCTGCTGGAACTGGTCCGCGCCCAGCCCGACGGGCCGCCGCGCGCCGCGCTGGTCGGCGCCGCCGCCGCGCTGGTCGACGAGGTGCTGGACCCGCGCTGGCTCACCCGGCGCCGGGAGGTCGCCCGGCACACCGGCCTGGCCGCGCACGTGGTCACCGCCTACGCGGCGGTCGAGCGCGACCTGGTGGCCGAGATCACCCGCCGACAGGAGGTCGGGGACCCGCTGCGCGCCCGGGTGCTCGCGGCCACGTTCCTGGCCGCGCTGCGGGCCGCCACCCAGCACTGGCTGGAGCACCCGGACGTGCCGCTCGCCGAGGTGGTCGCCGAGGCCCTGGGCCGACCGGAGCAGGACGCACAACCTTAGGGCCGCACCATGCGCACGTGGCGTGCAGCGTGTGCCACGCGACGCGGCAGATCAACGGTCCAGCCCCGGGCCGGCCCGAAAAAAAGCTGCACGGCGTGCATGTTTTGCGTAGCGTGGATCACACCACGTAGCCGAGCAGCGACCCGCCGTGCTCCGGGTCGGGAACGGAAATCAGGTCATGACCACCGCTTCCCAGCGGCAGGACGCCGCACCCACCAACCAGGCGCTGCTGCGCCTCCCCCCCGAGTTCACCGCGCGCGAGCAGGGCCCGTTCGCCCTGCCGGAAGTGCTCGTCCGGCTCGCCGGGCAGGGCCCGGTGCACCAGGTCGCCATGCGCGGCGACGACCCGCTGTGGCTGGTCACCGGCCACGAGGAGGGCCGCGCCCTGCTGACCGACCCGCGGCTGAGCTCCGACCGGTTCCGCAGCCCGCGCCTGCTGGCCCGGCTGCCCGAGCCGATGCGGGCGCAGGTGCTGGACCCGCGGGCCCGCGCGGGCGGGTTCATCACCATGGACCCGCCCCACCACACCCGCTACCGCAAGCTGCTGACCGGCCAGTTCACCGTGCGGCGGATGCGGCAGCTCGTACCCCGGGTCGAGCAGATCGTCACCGAGCACATCGACGCGATGATCGCCGCCGGACCGCCCGCGGACCTGGTGCGGGCGTTCGCCCTGCCGGTGCCCTCGCTGGTGATCTGCGAGCTGCTCGGGGTCGACTACGCCGACCGCGGCGAGTTCCAGGAGCGCAGCGCGCGGCTGCTGAGCCTGACCACCACCGTGGAGGAGTTCGGGCGGCTCCGCGACGAGCTGCGCGCGTTCATGGGCGGGCTGGTCCGGCGCAAGCGGGCCGAGCCGACCGACGACCTGCTCTCCGGGCTGGTCCAGGCCGACCCGACGCTCACCGACGACGAGCTGATCGGCATCGCCAACCTGCTGCTGATCGCCGGGCACGAGACCACCGCGAACATGCTCGCGCTGGGCACCTTCGCGCTGCTGCAGCGGCCGGAGGAGCTGGCCCGGCTGCGCGCGGACCCGACCCTGGTCGACGGCGCGGTCGAGGAGCTGCTGCGCCACCTGTCGATCATCCACCTGGGGCTGTTCCGGGTCACCACCGAGGAGGTGGAGGTCGCGGGCCACGTCATCCCGGCCGACTCGTCGGTGATGATCTCGGTGCCCGCGGCCAACCACGACCCGCGCGTGTTCGACCGACCGGACACGCTCGACGTCACCCGCCCGCGCGGGCCGCACATGTCCTTCGGGCACGGCGTGCACCAGTGCCTGGGCCAGCAGCTGGCGCGGGTGGAGATGACCGTCGGGTTCACCGAACTGCTGCGCCGCCTGCCCGGCCTGCGGCTCGCCGTCGAACCCGGCGAGGTGCCGCTGCGCACCGACATGCTGATCTACGGCGTGCACGAACTCCCGGTCGCCTGGGACGCGTGAGCGAAGCCCGCGGCCAGCCGGTCGATCAGCCCGTCGACCAGGTCGGCCGGCCGCGGCCGCTCGGGCTCCTCCAACCACCGGCCCACGACCACCCGCAGGGTGGCCATCACGGTGGCCGCGAACAGCGCCGGGTAGAGGTCGGCCTCGGGGTCGAGGCCGACCCGCTCGGCCACCGCCGCGGCCAGCTCGCGCTCGCGCGCGCTGAACGCCGCGACCTGGTGCGCCAGCAGGGCCGGGGTGCCGCGCAGCGCCCGCACCTGGGCGACCTTCCCGGGGTCGACCCGCTCGGGCACCACCTCGACCAGCGCCCGCCGCAGGGCCTCCAGCACCGGCTCGGCGGCGGGCCGCTCGGCGAAGGCGCGCACGAAGGCGGTGGCGGTGGCCACGTCGCCGGCGACGATCGCCTCCTCCTTGGAGGAGAAGTAGTTGAAGAACGTGCGCAGCGACACGCCCGCCTCGGTGGCGACCCGCTCGACGGTCACCCCGTCCAGGCCGTGCGCCACGCACAGGCGCAGCGCCGCTTCGGCCAGCGCGGCGCGCGTGGCCTGCTTCTTGCGTTCACGAAGCCCGGACATGCGGGAAGTGTCGCATCCGCCCGGGGCAACCCGGGCGGATGCGACACCGTGTCCTGCCCCGTGGCCGCGGTCAGTGGGCGGCGGCCACCTGGCTCTCGGCCGCCAGCCGCTCGTCACCGCTGAGCGTCTTGAGCGGCTTCTCCTTGATGAACAGCACGGCCAGCAGGGCCAGCAGCGCGATCGGCGCGCCGATCAGGAACAGCTCCGCGGTGGCGGTGGCGTAGATGTCCCGCACGATCGCCCGCACCGGCTCCGGCAGCAGCGCCAGGTCCGGCACCTCGCCGCTCTGCCCGCCCGGCACCGGGCCGAACTTCTCCGCGGACAGGCTCTCCACCCGGTTGGCCAGCACCGCGCCGAGCGCGCTCACGCCGATCGCGCCGCCGAGCGAGCGGAAGAACGTGAGCGTGGACGTGGTCGCGCCCAGGTCCTTGGCGGGCACGTCGTTCTGCGCCGCCAGCACCAGGTTCTGCATCAGCATGCCCACGCCGATGCCCAGCACGGCCATGTGCACCGAGACCACGGGCACGCTGGTGTTCGCGTCGATGGTGGCCAGCAGCAGCATGCCGCCGATCATGATCACGCCACCGGCGACCAGGAACGCCTTCCACCTGCCCCACTTGGTGATGAGCTGGCCGGCCACGGTGGACGACACCAGCAGGCCGAAGATCATCGGCAGGCTCATCAGGCCCGCCTGCGTCGGCGTCTTGCCCAGGCCGATCTGGAAGTACTGGGACAGGAACACCGTGCCGCCGAACATCGCCACGCCGACCAGCGCGCTGGCCAGGGTGGTCAGGGTGACGGTGCGGTTGGCGAAGATGGTCAGCGGCACGATCGGGTCCTTCACCCGGCCCTCCACCCACACCGCCAGGGCCAGCAGCACCACGCCCGCGCCGACCAGCAGCGCGGTCCAGCCCGAGACCCACTCGAACTGCTGGCCGGCCAGCGTCGACCACACCAGCAGCGTGGACACGCCGCCCACGATCAGCGCGGCGCCCAGGTAGTCGATGTGGACCTCCTTGCGCACCACCGGCAGGTTCAGCGTGCGCTGGAGCAGGAAGATCGAGGCGAGGGTGAACGGCACGCCGATGAAGAAGCACCAGCGCCAGCCCAGCCACGAGGTGTCGACCAGGAGGCCGCCGATGAGCGGGCCGGCGACCGTGCCGACGCCGAACACCGCGCCGAAGATGCCCGCGTAGCGGCCCATCTCGCGGGGCGGGATCATCGCCGCCATCACGATGGTGGCCAGCGCGGTCATGCCGCCCGCGCCCAGGCCCTGCACGATGCGGCTGGCGATCAGCACCTCGACGTTGGGCGAGAAGCCCGCGATGAGCGAACCCACCACGAACAGGCCCAGCGAGAGCTGGATGAGCAGCTTGCGGCTGTAGAGGTCGGCGAGCTTGCCCCACAGCGGCACGGTCGCCGTCATGGCCAGCAGCTCGGTGGTGACGACCCACGTGTAGACCGACTGCGAGCCGTGCAGGTCGGCGATGATGCGCGGCAGCGCGTTGGACACGATGGTCGAGGCCAGGATGGACACGAACATGCCCATCATCAGGCCGGACATGGCTTGCAGGACGTCCCGGCGCGAACGGGTGCCGGTTTCGGTGGTCATGGTCCCCCCGGTTTTCGAACTGCAGAGGTTTTTTCGTTGCTGCAGGGGTGTTCTCGGTGGTGCGGAGGTGCTCTCGGCGGTGCAGGGGTGCGGCGGCGCAGGACCGCGGTGGATCAGGACCGCGGCGGGTCGGCGAGGCCACCGGCCAGCAGGTCGAACGCCTCGACGAGCAGGGCGGGCAGCGTCGCGTCCCCGGCGGTGGCCGACCAGCGGACGACCGCGACCCGGAACGCCGCACCCGCGGCCGCGGCCAGCAGCATCGGGTGGGTGGCGTCGGCGGGCACGCCCACGCGCTCGGCGATGCCCGCCACGACCTCGCGCTCGACCTGCTCGCCGCCGGCGAGCACCTTGGCCAGCAGCACGGGGTACCGCTGCACCACGCACATCCGCCTGCCCCAGAACTCCCGGTCCTCGTTGAGCTCGGTCGACACCTCGGCCAGCAGCGCCTCGCGCACCGCCTCGACGGCGGAGAGCCCGGCGGGCTGGGCCAGCACGCCGGCCCGCAGGCGGGCACCCGCCTCCGGGTCGGGCGCGAGGACGGCGTCCTCCTTGCTCGCGAAGTAGTTGAAGAACGTGCGCGGCGACACGTCGGCCGCGGCGCTGATGTCCTCCACCGTCACGTGGTCGAGCCCGCGCTCGGCCACCAGGTCGACGGCCGCCCGGCTGAGCGCCTTGCGGGTCTGGCGCTTCTTGCGGTCGCGCAGCCCCTCGCCCGTCGACTTGGTCACCGGGACAGCGTAGAGAAAAAGATGCAGTCACTGCAACTTTGCAGGCACTGCAAGCTTGTGACCTGCCTCTCCCGTCGCACGCGCAACGACAACGGCCAGGACGACCGTCCCGGTGCGGGTGTTCGTCCGCGGTGCCACGTGGGACCGCGCCGCCGACTCGGCCGACCGGGTCCCCGCTCCACCTCACCCGGACGTGTGACCGTCCACTTGAAACAGGAGCGCGCCACCGGGAAGCTGTGGGCACCCCCACGAGCAAGATCGACCCGCAGGGACCGCGATGCTCCGCAGCACCCGCCTGTTCGGCGGCAAGCGCCACGTGACCTTCTCGCTGCCGCTGGACCGGCCGGACGGCCCGGTCAGCGTGGTGGGGTCGTTCAACGACTGGACGCCCGGCGTGCACGAACTCATCCCCCGCCGCGACGGCACGCGCACGGTGGCGGTCGTGCTGCCGCCGGGCACGCACCGCTTCCGCTACCTCGCCTCCGACGGCCAGTGGTTTGACGACTGCGACGCCCAGCACGTCGACGACCAGGGCGGTGTGATCACGATCGAGGGCTGATCCCGGGGCCGCCCGGAAGCACCTCGTCGTCGGGGTCGTCCAGGCGCACCTCGTCGCCGCGCTCGTGCGCCCACCGGCCGAGCGCGTCGATCGGGTCGAGCAGGCTGCGGCCCAGCCCGGTCAGCGCGTACTCGACCCGGTCGCGCCCGACCCGCCGGTCGACCAGGCCGGCCGCCTCCAGGCGCCGCAGCGCCTCGGTGAGCACCTTCGGCCGGATGCCGCCGATGGCGCGGCGCAGGTCGGCCGGGCGCCGCGGGCCGTGGCGCAGCGCGTGCAGCAGGACCGGGTGCCAGGTGTTGCCCAGCAGGTCGAACGCCAGCCGCGCGCGGCAGTCGGCGAGGAAGGCCATGATCCACCTTTCGCGGGCACCGTTCGGTGCCCGTACCGCTCCCTAACGTGGTCCGCAGCCAACCACGGGAGGAAGCGGATGCGGATCGGGGTGCTCGGTTCGGGCGGGATGGCCGAGGCGCTGGGTGGCCGGTGGGTCGCCGCGGGGCACGAGGTGCTGGTCGGCGGGCGGTCGCCGGAGCGGTCGCGCGCGGTGGCCGCGCGGGTCGGGGCGGTCGCCGGGTCGCCCGCGGACGCGGTGGCGTTCGGGGACGCGGTGCTGCTCGCGGTGCCCGCGGCGGTGGCGGCCGAGGTGCTGGGCCCGGCGCCGGGGCGGGTGGTGGTCGACTGCACCAACTCGGTGGTGCCGGGGCGCTTCGCGCTCGACGAGCCGCGGGCCGCGGTGCGGCTGGCCGAGCGGACGGGCGCGCACGTGGTCAAGGCGTTCAACCTGTGCCACGTGGGCGTGTGGCGGTTGCCGTCGCTGGTCTTCGAGGGGCGACCGCTGGGCGTGCCGCTGTGCGGGGACTCGGCGGCGGCGCTGGGGGTGGTGCGCGAGCTGGTGCGCTCGATCGGGTGCGTGCCGGTGGACGGCGGGCCGCTGGAGCGCGCCGAGCTGCTGGAGGCCACGACCGCGTTCGCCATCGGGCTGTGGGTCGGCGGCGCGGACGTGCGCTCGATATTCCCTCCGCTCCCGGAGGCGTCCGGGCTAATGTAACAGCACTGTTGTATCTCTTCGAGGAGGTCGGACGTGCTGTACCCGGAGATCGAGCCCCACGACAGCGGCATGCTCGACGTGGGCGGTGGTCACCTCGTGCACTGGGAGGTGTGCGGCAACCCGAACGGCAAACCGGCCCTCGTGCTCCACGGCGGGCCCGGGGCGGGCTGCACACCCCGGGCCCGCCGCTACTTCGACCCCACGGCCTACCGGGTGGTGCTGTTCGACCAGCGCGGGTGCGGCCGCAGCACGCCCCACGCGAGCAGCCCCTCGGTCGACCTGTCCACCAACACCACCGACCACCTGGTGGCCGACATCGAGCTGCTGCGCGAGCACCTGGGGATCGAGCGCTGGCTGGTCTTCGCCGCGTCGTGGGGCTCGGTGCTGGGCCTGGTCTACGCCGAGCGGTTCCCGCACCGGGTGAGCGAGATGGTGCACGCGGGCGTGGCCACCGGCATGCGCGAGGAGACCGACCTGCTGACCAGGGGCCTGGCACCCCTGTTCCCGGAGGCGTGGGCCCGGTTCCGCGCCCACGCGCCCCACGGGGACGACCTGTCGGCCGCCTACCTGGAGCTGCTGCTGGACCCCGACCCGGCCGTGCACCAGGCGGCGGCCGACGAGTGGTGCCGGTGGGAGGACGCCATCGTGCCCCCGGCGCCCGGCAACGACCGCTTCGACCCGCCGGGGTTCCGGCTGGCGTTCGCCCGGCTCGTCACCCACTACTGGGCCCACGGGTCGTGGCTGCGCGAGGGGGTCGTGATCGAGGAGGCGTGGAAGCTCAGGGGCATCCCGGGCGTGATCGTTCAAGGTGTGCTCGACCTGGGCAACCTGATCGGCACGCCGTGGCGGCTGGTGCACGCGTGGCCCGACGCCGAGCTGGTCATGATCCCCGACACCGACCACGGCGGGAACGACGCGATGACGGCCGCCCGCGTCCTGGCTACTGACAAATTCCGGTAACACCCGGAAACTCTGTGCGATGGACTGGTCACAGGCCGAGCGCGGAGGGGGCCGGGGTGCCTGACACATCGACCGAACGCACCCCCGGGGGCACCTCGGTTCCCCGGCCCGGAGGCGGGGAGCGGCGCCGCCCGGGGGCGCGGTGGCTCGGGGCGCGGTGGCTTGCGACGCGGTGGCTTGCGACGCGTCCGCTCGGGGTGCGTCGCCTGGAAGCACCCGTGCCGGGTCGAGCGGTGGCGAAGGACTGATGTCGGAGCGGTTCACGGACGGGGCGCAACGGGTCTCCGCGCTCGCGCTCCAGGAGGCGCGGGGGCTCAACCACACCTCCATCAGCACCGGGCACCTGCTGCTGGGCCTGCTCGGCCAGGGCGGCGCGGCGGCGGCCGTGCTCGGGTCGCTGGGCCTGTCGCTGCCCGGCTGCCGGGCGCACGTGCGGGCGCTCGACGGCCGGGGCAGCCTGCCGGTGCCCGGCCACCTCCCCTTCACCCCCGGCGCCAAGCGGGCGCTGGCCGCGGCGGTGCGGGAGGCGTTCGCGCTCGGGCACCGCCGGGTCGACACCGAGCACCTGCTGCTGGGGCTGCTCGCGGAGGACGACGGCGTGGCGCCGGACGTGCTGGCGCGCTCCGGGGTGCCGACCGCCGACGTGCGGGACCGGGCGTTCGCCGTGCTGGCCGGGATCGAGCTGCCGCCCGCCGAGCGGCCCGCCCGGCTGTTCCTCAGCCACCGGCCGCAGGACCTGCACCTGGCGGGCCGGATCGCCGACCGGCTCGACGACATCGGCCGGTCGGTGGTGGGCGACGTGGCGCAGTGCGACGTGCTGCTGGCCGTGATCGGGCCGGGCTGGGCGCCGACGGAGGCCGTGCTCGGGCACGTCGAGGCGGCGCGGACCCGGTCGGTGCCGGTGATCCCGGTGCTGGTCGACGGGGCCGAGCCGCCCGCCGACCCGCTGCCGGGCACCGGGTGCGTCACCGTCCGGCACGAGACGTTCCGCGAGGACGTGGCGCGGTTGGCCGACGCGGTCCGCTGCGCCCGGCCGGGGCTGGGCTGAGGGGAGGCCGGCACCCCGGGCCGGCCAACCCGCCACCCGCCACCCGCCACCCGCCACCCGCCACCCGCCACCCGCCACCGGGCACCAACCACCCCCGGGCACCAACCCGCCACCGGGCACCAACCCGCCACCGGGCCGGGCACCTCAACCCCAGCCCAGGCAGCCGCCCCGAAACCTCAGGCCCAGCCCGGCATCGGGTACCCCGCCATCAGCTCCGCCACCTCCGCGGCGATCCGGTCCAGCTCACCCTCGTCCCCCACCGCCGCCACGGCCCGGTCGATCCACGCCGCCACCTGCGGCATCTGCTCGACCGTCAACCCCCGCGTGGTGATCGCGGCCGTGCCCAGCCGCACCCCGGACGGGTCGAACGGCTTGCGCGGGTCGAACGGCACCGTGTTGTAGTTCGCCTCGATCCCGGCCCGGTCCATGGCCTTGGCGGCCGGCTTGCCCCCGATCCCCTTGCTCGTCAGGTCCACCAGCACCAGGTGGTTGTCGGTACCGCCGGACACCAGCTCGAACCCGCGCTCGACCAGCGCGGCCGCCAGCGCCTTGGCGTTCTGCACCACCGCGTGCGCGTAGAGCCCGAACCCCGGGTCCAGCGCCTCACCGAGCGCCACCGCGATCGCCGCCGTGGTGTGGTTGTGCGGGCCGCCCTGCAAACCGGGGAACACGGCCTTGTCCACGGCCTTGGCGTGCTCGGCGTCGCTGAGGATCATCGCGCCGCGCGGGCCGCGCAGGGTCTTGTGGGTGGTCGTGGTGATCACCTGGGCGTGGCCGACCGGTGACGGGTGCGCGCCGCCGGCGACCAGGCCCGCGATGTGCGCGATGTCGGCCACCAGCACGGCGCCGACCTCGCGGGCGACCTCGGCGAAGGCCGGGAAGTCGATGGTGCGCGGGATGGCCGTGCCGCCGCAGAAGATCACCTTGGGGCGTTCGGCGCGGGCCAGGTCGCGGACCTCGTCGAGGTCCACCACGCCGGTCTCCTTGCGCACCCCGTACTGGACGCTGCGGAACCACTTGCCGGTGGCCGACACGCCCCAGCCGTGGGTGAGGTGGCCGCCGGCGGGCAGGGCCATGCCCATGACGGTGTCGCCCGGCTCCAGGAACGCCAGGTACACGGCGAGGTTGGCCGGTGAGCCGGAGTAGGGCTGGACGTTGGCGTGGTCCACCCCGAACAGGGTCCTGGCCCGGGTGACGGCCAGCTCCTCCACCGGGTCGACCACCTGCTGGCCCTCGTAGTACCGCCGACCGGCGTAGCCCTCCGAGTACTTGTTGGTCAGCACCGAGCCGGTGGCTTCCAGCACGGCGGTCGAGACGTAGTTCTCCGAGGCGATGAGCCGGACCTTCTCGAACTGGCGGCGGGCCTCGGCCTGGACCAGGCGGGCGACCTCGGGGTCGGCACCGGTCAACGACGGGATGGCGGGTTCGTGCACGACTGCCTCCACGCGCGCGCGAGCGCTGCCGTGGCACCCAGGCGCGCGGTGCGTTCCGGCCTCGCTCCCCGGTGGTCGGTTCCACCCTCGGCACGCCAGTCGCGAACGGGTGCCATCCTACTCCGCGCACGCCCGTTCACCGCCGGCGGTTGTTGATGTTTTGGGCGGAACGGACCATTGCCCTCGCTCCCGGCCGGTTCAATACTCGTCGTTGGAAATCTTCCAACCGGCCCTGCGCCACGTCAGCACTTCCCCCTGCCCCGAAAGGACTGACGTGCTCGATCGGCGAACGTTCGTGCTGGGAGCCGCGGCGACCGCGGCCCTGGTCACCACCACCGCAACACCGGCCCGCGCGGCGGCTGCCGCACCGGGCGAGACCGCGGGCGCGCTGCTCGCCCCGGACGGCACCCCCGCCGCGCTCACGCGGGTCGACGGCCAGTGGGCGCTGCTCGACGAGAGCGGCTCGGTGCGCATCACCACCGGCCTCGGCACCGCGGACCTGGTCGACGCGACCGTCGACGGCGACCGGCTGGTCGCGGTCGGCTCGCTCGGCGGCGACCAGCCGGTCGCGGCGATCTGGGAGTCCACCGACGGCACCGCCTGGCACGAGGTGCGCCGCCTGCACGGCGTGGGCTCGCAGTTCACCGCCGTCGGCGGCGGGCTGGCGCTCGGCTCCGTGGTCAAGCAGGAGCGGGCCTCGGTGGTCCGCATCGCGGCCCGCCGCACCGCCTCCGGCTGGGCGACCGTGCGCGTGCGCGGCCTGGAGTGGACCGACGGCCTGGCCGCCACCGCGGTGGCCCGCACCCCCGGCGGCTGGGTCGCGGCGGCGGTCGACCGGGTCGGCACCGTCCTGCACACCTCCGCCGACGGCGTGAACTGGACCGCCCGGCCCCGGCTGGACGGCGTCGCGGTGCGCGGCCTGGCCGCGCTCGGCGGCGGCGTGCACTGGGTCGGCAACGAGCTGGTCGAGGCGGTCCCGCTGACCGGCTTCCTCGACGCGGACCGGCGGCAGCCCGCCGTGCCCGCGGACGCGAAGGCGCTGGGCGTCGTGGGCGCCCGCTCGGCCTGGCTGGCCGGTGGCCGCCTGATCACCGCGGAGGCGACCCGATGATCACGTTCCAGCGCATCGACGGCACGCCGGTCTACTACTGGCGCTCCAGCCGCGGCGACACCACGCTGCGCAACTGGCAGGCGACCCAGGAGTTCTACGACAGCCTGGTGCTGTGGATCCGGGACCTGCGGTCCCTGTCGTCGGCCTACGGCAGCATCACCTACCTGGTGTCGGCGGGCTTCTACGTGAACAAGCCCGGCGAGCACGGCGCGGGCACCGCGATGGACCTCGACCACGTCCGGTGGAGCGGCGGCCAGACCTGCTCGCCGCTGGACCGCGAGCACGCCTCCGGCACCCAGGCCACGCGCCGCCGGTACCTGGCGGTGGACGCGGTGTGCCGGCGGCGGTTCCGGTACGTGCTGGACGGCTGGTACAACGCCGACCACGCCGACCACATCCACTCCGACTTCGGCGGGCTGCCCGCCCGCTGCGTCACCGGCTCGGAGAGCGACACGAAGTTCGTGCAGTCCCTGTGCAACAACTTCATGAACTCCGGCCTGGCCGTGGACGGCATCTGGGGCCCGCTGACGACGAGCGCGTTCACCACCGCCAAGTCGCGGCTGGGCGTCACCGGCGACCCGCACACCAGCACCTCGGCGTGGCAGACCTTCCTGTCCGCGGCGGCCCGCCGCGGTTTCGCCAACCAGGCGTTCTAGCACCGGCGAGCGGTGGCCCGGGGTCGCGCGCGGCCCCGGGCCACCGGCCGTTCCGGGCACGGCACGCCAACCGGTGGCCCCGGCACCGCTCACCCCGTCGGCCCCATCCACCCCGACGGCGAACCGCGACCGCCCCGCCCGCGAACCCCGTTCGAGCGCACCTGTCGAAGGGGGAGCAATGGAGGACACCGCGGCCTGCACCGCCACCCGCTACGCCAACGAGCTGCACGCCACCGTGGAGGACCTGGCCATCGGCAGGCGGTGGCCACTGGTCCTGGCCGACGGCAACGTGCACCTGCCCACCGGGCGGGGCATCGCCGGCCTGGTGGTGGACGCCCGGCTCGCCGCGCAGGTGCCCGTCGAGCTGCCCGCCCTGGCGCTCACCCCGGTCCTGTGGGCCTTCCTGGTCGACGTGATCGGCGTGCACGCGCCCGTGCTGCCGCCGTACGCGCGGTTGGTCACCGGGGGCCGCTACCTGCCGCTGCCGCCGAGCGTGACGGCCGACGGCCCGGTGCGGTGGGTCCGCCGGCCCGGTGGCGCGCTCCCCCGGCTCTCCTCCGTGCTGGACCTGCTGCGCCCGCTCACCCCGACGGTCCGGATCGGCCGCGGCACCCGGTGACCGCGGGCGGTGGCCGCTTGCCGGGCCGCGGGCACTTGCTATAGACTTTTCCGTCGCTGCGGAGATCGGCGTAGGGAGGCCGCGGTGACGGCAGGCGGCAGTGCACCCGACTGGGCCCGGGACGTCCTGGCCGCGGGTGGCGAGGCGGGACGGCTGGTGCGCGACCTCGACTGGTCCGCGACGCCCCTCGGACCGATGGCCGGGTGGCCGCGGGACCTGCGCACGGCCGTCGGCCTGTGCCTGTCCTCCCGGTTCCCCATCCTGCTCTGGTGGGGCCCGGAGCTGGTCATGATCTACAACGACGCCTACCGCCCGGTGCTCGGCACCTCCAAGCACCCGGCGGCGATGGGCTCGCCCGGGAAGCGGGTGTGGCCGGAGATCTGGCCGCTCATCGGGCCCATGCTGGACGGGGTGCTGGCCGGCGGCGGCGCCACCTGGTCCGAGGACCAGCTCCTGCTGCTGGACCGCAACGGGTTCCTGGAGGAGTGCTACTTCACCTTCTCCTACAGCCCCATCGGGGACGGGACCGGCGTCGCGGGCGTGTTCTGCGCCGTCACCGAGACCACCCAGGAGGTCGTCGGCACCCGCCGCCTGGCCGCGCTGGGCGAGCTGGCCGCCGGGCTGGTCGACAGCACCGACGTGGACCAGGCGTGCGCGCGGGCCGCGGCGGTGCTCGCCCGGCACGCCGAGGACGTCCGGTTCGCCGAGATCCACCTCCTCGACGGCGCCGGCCCGCGCCGGGTGGCGGCCACGGGCGCCGCGCCGGACGTGGCGGACCTGGTCGCCGAGGTCGCCGCCACCGGGCGGGCCGCCGCGCGGGGCGCGGTGCGCGCGACCCCGGTGGTCGAGCCCGGTTCGGCGGGTGCCTGCGCGGTGCTGGTGGTGGGGGTCAACGAGCGGCGGCCGTTCGACGCCGACTACCGCTCGTTCGTGGACCTGATCGCCGGGCACGTGGGCACGGCGGTCGGCGGCGCGCGGGCCTACGCGGCGCAGCGCGAGCGCGCCCGGGCCCTGGCCGAGCTGGACGCCGCCAAGACCGTGTTCTTCTCCAACGTCAACCACGAGCTGCGCACCCCGCTGACCCTGATCACCGGTCCCGTGCAGGACGCGCTGGCCGACCGGGACCACCCCCTGCCCGACGCGCAGCGCGCCCGG
Source organism: Saccharothrix syringae (assembly GCF_009498035.1). Classification (NCBI taxonomy): domain Bacteria; kingdom Bacillati; phylum Actinomycetota; class Actinomycetes; order Pseudonocardiales; family Pseudonocardiaceae; genus Saccharothrix; species Saccharothrix syringae. The sequence continues at coordinate 4,604,055 of NZ_CP034550.1, read as the reverse complement.
CTGGAGGTGGCCGGGCGCAACGCCGAGCGGCTGCGCCGCCTGGTCGACGGGATGCTCGACTTCGCCCGCATCGAGGGCGGCAGGCTGCGGCCCGAGCGGGTGGCGGTCGACCTGGCCGCGGTGACCCGCGACCTGGTGGTCAACTTCGCGCCCGCCGCCGAGCGCGCCGGCCTGGCGTTCACCGCGGACTGCCCGGACCTGCCGCGCCCGGTGCACGTGGACCGGGACATGTGGGACCGGGTGGTGCTCAACCTGCTGTCCAACGCGGTGAAGTACACGCCGGCGGGCGAGGTGCGGCTGGCGCTGCGCGACGCGGGCGACCGGGTGCGGCTGACCGTCGCCGACACCGGGGTGGGCATCCCGGCCGACGAGCTGCCCCGGCTGTTCGAGCGGTTCCACCGGGTGCGCGGCACCGAGGGCCGCTCGCACGAGGGCAGCGGCATCGGCCTGGCCATGGTCCGGGAGCTGCTGCACCTGCTGGGCGGCTCGATCGAGGTGGAGTCCGCACCCGGCCGCGGTTCGGTGTTCACCGCGCTGCTGCCCTACGGCGAGGGCGCCCCGGCGGCGGGGCACGCCACCCCGGCGGCCGACGCGGTCGCCCCCTACCTCCAGGAGGCGGCGACCTGGACCAACACCCCGTTCGAGGAGGTCGACGGCGACCTGCCGCGGCTGCTGGTCGCCGAGGACAACGCCGACCTGCGCCGCTACCTGCGGGACCTGCTCGCCGGGCACTTCTCCGTCGAGCTGTCCGGCGACGGCGAGGACGCGCTGGCGCGGGTCCGCCGCCGGCCGCCGGACCTGGTCCTGGCCGACGTGATGATGCCGCGCCTGGACGGCTTCGGCCTGCTGCGCGAGCTGCGCGCGAACCCGGGGACGCGGCACCTGCCGGTGGTCCTGCTGTCGGCCCGCGCGGGCGAGGAGGCCGCCGCCGGGGGCTTCGCCGCGGGTGCCGACGACTACCTGGTCAAGCCGTTCTCCTCGGTGGACCTGGTGGCCCGGCTGCGGGCGAACCTGGTCCGCGCGGGCGAGCGCACCCGTGACGCCGCGTGGCGGGCCGCCGTGGTCCGCGCCCTGCACGACGGGGTGTTCGTCGCCGACGCGTTCGGGACGGTGCTGGAGGTCAACGACGCGTTCGAGCGGATCACCGGCTGGGGCCCGGCCGACGCCCCGTACGCCCCGCCGCTGCCGTGGCTGCCCGACGGCCGGGAACCCGCGCGGCCGACCGACGAGCTGGAGTTCCGCCGGCGGGACGGCGGCGCGGTGCGGGTGGAGGTGTCCACCAGCGTGGTGGCGGACCGGTGCGGGCACCGGGAGCTGGTGGTCGGCACGGTCCGCGACGTCACCCGCGACCACGGCGCCCGCGCCCGGCGGGCGACCGCGGTGGAGCTGGCCACCCGGTTCACCTCGCTGCTGGACCCGGTGGCGCTGCTCGACGCCGCGACCGCCGGTTTCGGCGAGGTGTTCGACGGCGAGGTGGTGCCGCTGGGCCCCGACATCGCGGTGCCCGCCGAGGCGCACCGCGCCCCCGTGCCCGGCCTGCTGCTCGAAGCGGGCGACCGGCGGTTCTGGGTGCACTTCCCCCGGCCGCGCGCGGTCGGCGCCGACGAGCGCATCCTCGCCGACGTGCTGGCCGCCAACCTGGCCACCGCGCTGGACCGGGCGCGCCGCGCGGCCCGGCACGCCGACACCGAGCAGCAGTTGCGCCAGGCCGTGCGCAGCCACCAGGTCATCGGGCAGGCCGTGGGCATCATGATCGAGCGGCACCGGCTGACCGACCAGGTCGCGTTCGACCGGCTGGTCACCGCCTCGCAGCGGCGCAACACCAAGCTGCGGGAGCTGGCCCGGTTGCTGGTGGAGACCGGGGAGGACCCGGAACTGCTGTGATGATGGCGGTATGACGCGCAGGAGAGCGGAGTTCTTCGTCCCCGAGGAGCAGGACCCCCGGCTCGGCCGCAGCGCCACGGGCGACGAGCGGGCGCTGCTGGTCGACTCGCTGGCCGTGCAGCGGGCCACGCTGGAGATCAAGTGCTCGGGCCTGGGCGCCGAGGCCATGGCCCGGCGGTCGGCCGAGCCGTCCGCGCTGTCGCTGCTGGGGCTGGTGCGGCACCTGGCCGACGTGGAGCGCCGCTGGTTCCGGCGGGTGCTGGCCGGGCGGGACGCGCCGCCGCGGTTCTCCTCGGCGAGCGACCCGGACGGCGACTTCGACGGCGCGACGCCCGCGGGCGTCGACGAGGCGTGGGCGGCGTGGCGGGAGGAGGTGGCGTTCGCCGAGGGGTTCGCGGCCCGCGCGACCGACCTGGGCGTGACGGGCGAGGACGAGTGGCGCGGCAAGGTGTCGCTGCGCTGGGTGCTGGTCCACCTGGTCGAGGAGTACGCGCGGCACAACGGGCACGCCGACCTGCTGCGGGAGCGCATCGACGGCGCGGTCGGGCTCTGACCCCGCCCGCTACCGGCCGATCCGCCCGCCGCTGGCTGATCCGTCCGCCGCCCGCCGCCCGCCGTCCGCCGATCCGCCTGCCGTCCGCCGATCCGTCCGCCGTCGGCTGATCCGCCCACAGCAGCGGGACCCGTGCGCGGCGCCGCGCGGTCGGCATCGTTGCGGGCATGGACGACAACCCGAAACAGCCGCTGTTCGACCACCGCATCCGGGAGCGGTTCCTCGGCCGGCGGGTGCTGGTCCTCGACGGGCCGCTCGACGACGACAACGGCACGGTGCTGGCCACCCAGCTGCTCTCCCTGGCCGCCGACGACCCCGGCCGGGACATCGCGCTGTGGATCCACTCGCCGGGCGGCTCGGTGCCCGCGATGCTGGCCATCCGCGACGCGATGCGGCTGGTGCCGTGCGACGTGGCCACGCTCGCGCTGGGCCTGGCGTGCAGCGCGGGGCAGTTCCTGCTGTCCGCGGGCACGCGGGGCAAGCGCTTCGCCCTCCCCCACGCCCGCGTCCTGATGCACCAGGGCTCGGCGGGCATCGGCGGGTCGGCGGTCGAGGTGGAGGTGCAGGCCGACGACCTGCGGCACACCCGCGACACCGTGCTGGGGCTCATCGCGCAGGACACCGGCCAGCCGGTCGAGCGGATCTTCGCCGACTCCCTGCACGACCGCTGGTTCACCGCCGAGGAGGCCCGCGAGTACGGCTTCATCGACCACGTCGTGCAGCGCCTCGACCAGATCGTGCCGGTGCGCACGTACGACCTGGGCCTGGGCTCGGCGCGGGGGGCGCGCGTATGAGCACCTACACCATCCCCAACGTGATCACCCGCGGCGTGGGCGGCGAGCGGATCATGGACGTCTACTCGCACCTGCTGTCGGAGCGGATCGTCTACCTCGGCACCGCGATCGACTCCGGCGTGGCCAACGCGCTGATCGCCCAGCTGCTGCACCTGGAGGCGGACAACCCGGACCGGGAGATCAACCTCTACATCAACAGCGAGGGCGGCGACCCGTCCGCGATGCTCGCGCTCTACGACACCATGCGCTACATCAAGGCGCCGGTGACGACGACGTGCGTGGGCCAGGCGGTGGCGGCGGGCGCGGTGCTGCTGGCCGCGGGCGAGGCCGGGCACCGCTTCGTGCTGCCGCACACCAGGGTGGTGCTGCACCAGCCGGCGGCGCGGGGCCGCGGCACCATCCCCGACCTGATCCTGCAGGCCGACGAGGTCGTGCGGGTGCGCACCCAGCTGGAGGAGGTGCTGTCCCGGCACACCGGCCGCGACGTCGGGCAGCTCCGGCACGACACCGACCGGGACCGCGTGTTCGACGCGGCGGGCGCCGTCGCCTACGGCCTCGCGGACCACGTCCTGGACCGCCGGGCCTGAGGGCTCAGGCGGCCAGGAGCACGGGTCCCGAGGGGCGGCGGTCGACCGCGGGACCCGTGCCCGCGCCCCGGGTCCGCCGGACGTGGTGCGCCAGGTCGACGAGCAGGTCGGCCAGGTCGACGCCGAGCGCCCCGGTGACCGCGGCGATCATCTCGCTGGAGGGCTCCTTGCGGCCGCGCTCGATCTCCGACAGGTACTGGGGCGAGATGCCCGCCCGCTCCGCGACGTCGACGAGGCGGCTGCCCCGCTCCTCCCTGGCCGCCCGCAGGCTCCGGCCCAGCACCTCGCGCCACAGGGGTTCCGGCGCGCGGGTGCGCTCTGCGGCGCGTTCCCGGCTGCGCTCACGGGTGCGCTCGCGGTCGAAGGGGAGGATGTCCGCCATGGCGCCATCCTGGCCCCTGCGCGGCGGCCCGGGGCAGGGGTTCCGCTGCCGGCGAAACCACCGCGGTCGCTTCGCCCGGGGTTCGGGCTGTTCGTCCACGTTCCGGACACCCGTCCGGGCTTGGCGCCATGGCAGCGGACGCGATCCCCACCGCGTTGAAGGCCGTGGTGCCCGGCAACCCGACCAGCCGGCGGGTCGGTGGCGCGATGGGCGGGATCGGCCCTCGGGTGCCGGCCGAGGGCGGGCTGAACCACCCGACCCGCACCCCGTCCGGCCGGGTGGTCAAGTCCTCGGCTGCCCCTGCGCGGCGCGGCACCGAGGGTCGCCGCCCGGCCGGCACCTCCCGCGCCTCGCTCTGCGCCGACCCGGCCGAGTGCCGCGATTCCGATGAGGACTGATGGGCACGTCCCACCCGCTGCTCGCCCAAACCGGACCGCGCGGTCGCGTTGCGGCGACGCGACGTGGACCGGCTGGTGGCTCGCACGGGCGGCCGACCGACTACGCGGAGGTCATCGCTCCTGTTGTCCGCTCGATCCGCCGCACCAGGTCCCGCACGTCAACCATCTCCGGGTACTTCCCGGCGGCAGCGGCCAACTGCTTCACCGCGCGCCGGAACCGGGTCGTCCGGTGCTGGTGGACTTCACCGATCCGCTGCTGCCCCCGGTGCTCGTCTCCCGACCGGTCCGTGAGTTCCGCCATGCAACCCTGCCCACCTGACGGAGGGATGCCCCTCCCCGTCGAGCCTCACCCCCGCTGCACGAGACCCAGCCGCCGGTCGGTCAGAACGCGTAGCGCACCCGCAGGTAAGGCGCGTGCCGGTCGATCAGCGCCAGCAGCTCGTCGAGCAGCCCCCGCTTGAGCCCCGCCCGGTACCGGACGTTGACCCCGCCGCCCTCGCTGCGCTTGACCTCCTGGAGCCCCGGCCGCCAGAGCAGTTCCTCCGCCCGCGGGTGCCAGCGCAGGTTCACCTCGTGCAGCGCCCGGTTGTGCGTCAGCATGATCACCTCCGCCGCCAGCTGCGCCCTGGTCTCCGGCGAGGCCGCGTCACCCAGCGCCTCCAGCAGCTCCCGCCAGTCCTCCAGCCACCCGTCGTGCACCACCACCGGGCTGAGGTTGACGTGCACCTCGTAGCCCGCGGCGCGGAAGTCGTCCAGGGCGGCCAGCCGCTCGGCCACCGGGCTGGTGCGGATGTCGAGCAGCTTGGCGGTGCGCTCGGGCATCAGCGAGAACCGCACGCGGGTCCGGCCTCGCGGGTCCCAGTCCAGCAGGTCCCGGTTGACGTACTTGGTGGCGAACGACGCCTTGGCCGTCGGCAGGCCGCGGAACAGCTCCACCAGGTCGCGCACGTTGTCGCTGACCAGCGCGTCGACGGAGCAGTCCGAGTTCTCCCCGATGTCGTAGACCCACGCCCGGTCGTCGACCTGGTCGGGCTGCGCCATGGCCCCCTGCCGCGCCACGTGCCGGGCCAGGTAGCCGGTGATCTGCTCGATGTTGGCGAACACCGTGATCGGGTTGGAGTAGCCCTTGCGGCGCGGCACGTAGCAGTACGCGCACGCCATCGCGCACCCGTTGGCCGTGGACGGGGCGATGAAGTGCGCCGACCGGCCGTTGGGCCGGGCGCTGAGCGACTTCTTCACCCCCAGCACCAGCGCCTCCCGCTTGATGCGCACCCAGCGGCGGGCGTTGGCCTCGTCGCCGTGCAGCTCCGGGATCTGCCAGTGGCCCGCCACCTCGACCAGCTCGGCGTCGGGGAACCGGTCCAGCACCTCCCGGCCGCGCGGCAGCTCCGCCGCGGCGGGCTCCAGGTAGATCCGGGTGGGCGAGATCAGCGGCGGCTGTGCGGTCACCCCTCCAGTGTCCGAGGCGGACCGACGAACCCGCACGACGAACGGGCCCGTGTGCGTCGCCTCACGGGGGTGATCCGGCCGACACGGCCCCGGGTCACCCCGAGAGGGCGTCGGCCAGGCTGGCCCGCACGTCGAGCAGGCCCAGGACGCCGGTGACCTCCAGGGGGCGCAGCACGGCGCGGCCGGTGGCCACGACCGCGAACTCCCCGCCGGCCTCCTCGGCCCGCTCGCGGGCCGACACCAGCAGCGACAGGCCCGGCGAGCCGAAGAACGCCAACCCGGTCAGGTCCAGGACCAGCGACGGCGGCCGCTCGTCCAGCGCGCGGTCGACGGCGTTGCGGACCGGTGGCGCGGTATCCACGTCTAATTCACCCGAAACGGTGACGACGTGCGTGGTGCCCACCCGGGCGACGCGCACCTCCAGGTCGAACGGCACTGGCTCGAACTGCTCGATCACGGCGGCTCCCGCGGTGGGCTGCGGTCTCACCCCGACGTTCTACCAGTGCCCAGCCGACGGACGGCAGCCACTATGTCACGGTTGGGCGCGCCCTTGACCACGTACTCGGCCACCCCGGCGCGCAGGATCTCCTCCACGGCGGCCTGGTCGGCGTGGGCGGACAGCGCCAGGATGCCGGTGCCCGGCGCCAACCGGCTGATCTCGCGGGCCGCGCGGCCACCGCCACCGCCGGGCATGCGGACGTCGAGCACCACGACCGCGGGCGCGTACCGCCTGGTCAGGGCGATGGCCTCGTCGGCGTCGGCGGCGACCCCGACGACCTCCAGGTCCGGTTCGGCGTCCAGGACCTCGCGCAGTGCGTCGCGGATCAGGGCGTCGTCGTCGGAGATGACCACGCTGAGCTTGTCGGGCGTCACCCGTCGCCCCCCTCCGGTGTCGGGAGCCAGAACTGCACCGAGGCGCCGCCGCCGGGCCGGTCGGTCAGCGACCACCAGCCGCCCGCGGTCTCCGCCCGCTCCCGCATCTCGATGGTGCCGAAGTGCTCGAACGCGTTGCGGTCCGGCGGCGCGCCGACCCCGACGCCGTCGTCGGCGACCTCGACGAGCGTGCCGCGGTCGACCGAGGACAGCGTGATGTCGATCGTGGTCGCCCGGGCGTGCTTGTGGACGTTGCTGATGGCTTCCTGGCAGATGCGGAAGATGGTGATCGCCTGGTCCGCGGGCGGCTCGTGGTCGAGCGAGTGCCGCAGCCGGTAGCCGAGGTCCCAGGAGGCGGTCACGTCGGCGAGGTAGCGGTCCAGCGCCTCGACCAGGCCGTACCGGTCCAGCTCCGGGGGCCGCAGCCGGAACACCAGCCCGCGCAGGCGGGTGATGGCCTCCTGCACCGTCTCGTCGAGCCGGCGCACCGCGGGGACGTGCTCGGCCGGCAGCCGGTCGGCCAGCAGCTGCAGCCGCATGCCGACCGCGACCATGGCCTGGATCGAGTCGTCGTGCACGTCCCACGCGATGCGGCGGCGCTCCAGCTCCTGCGCCTCCACCAGGTGGCCGACCAGCCTGCGCTGCTCGTGCAGCGCCTGCTCGGTGCGCCGCCGCTCGGTCAGGTCCCGGGTGACCTTGGCGAACCCGCGCAGCCGCCCGGCGTCGTCGACCAGGGCGGTGATCACCACGTTGGCCCAGAACCGCGAGCCGTCCTTGCGCAGCCGCCAGCCCTCGTCCTCGAACCGCCCGACCTCGGCGGCCACCTCCAGCTCGTACCAGGGCTTGCGGGTGGCCAGCTCCTCGGCGGGGTAGAACACGGAGAAGTGCCTGCCCACGATGTCCTCGGCCCGGTAGCCCTTGATCCGCTCCGCGCCCGCGTTCCAGCTCACCACCCGACCGGACGGGTCGAGCAGGAAGATCGCGTAGTCGACGACGCTCTCGACGAGCAGGCGGTACGCCTCCACCGGTGGACGTCCGTAGGGGTCGAGCGGATGGGGGAAGTCGGTGGACATGGCCACACTGTCCACCACGGCGAATTGCGTCGTCACCCGGGCCGCGACGCTCAGCGCGCGGGCATCTCGCACCACACGACCTTGCCGCCCGGCCGGGGCTCCGCGCCCCAGCGCGCGGTCAACCGCTGGACCAGCGCCAGCCCCCACCCGCCCGACGCGCCCACCGCGCGCGGCGCGGGCAGCACGGGGCTGTCGTCGGAGACCTCGATCCGCAGGCCGCGGGCCAGGCCGGCCAGCCGGAGCAGCGGGGCACCCGCGGTGTGGCGCAGGGTGTTGGTGACCAGCTCGGAGGCGACCAGGACGACGTCGTCGTGGTTGCCGCGGTAGTTCCAGTCGGTCAGGGTCTTGCGCACGAACTCGCGGGCCAGCGCGGCCGCGCCCCTCCCGATCGGCGCGCTGAACTCCGCCACGGGGTTCGACAAGGAGAGGTCCACGTCACCACGATGGGGCACGGGGGGCCGGCGGCCCAGACGCAGCGTCACCGGTGCGGCTGGTGCAGGTGCACCAGCCGGCCCGTCGGCCGAACGACCCGAGGTGCGATGGCCGGCCCGGGACGAGCCCACCACCAGCCCCTCAGTCGAGCAACCCGGCACGACGCGCGATGGCCACCGCCTCCAGCTTCGACCGCGCGCCCAGCTTCTCCAGCACCCGCTGGACGTGGTTGCGCACGGTGTTGCGGGCCACGCCCATCCGCTCGCCCATCTCGTCGGTGCTGGCGCCCTCGGCGAGCAGCAGCAGGGCTTCCCGCTCCCGCGTGGTCAGCGCCACGCCCGCGGGGGCGGTGCGCCCGGTCAGCCGGCCCAGCACACCGGCGAGCAGGGCGCCGTCGAACACCACCTCGCCGGCCGCCACCCGCCGCACCGCGGCGGTCAGCTCGTCCAGCCGGGACGACTTGAGCACCAGGCCGGCCGCGCCGGACTCGGCGGCGCGGGAGGCCGCGGACACGGTCGCCTCGCCGGTCAGCACGAGCACCCGGGCCCCGGCGCCGACGAGGCTCGGCACCGCGTCGAGGCCGTCGCCGTCGGGCAGTCGGCGGTCGAGCAGGACCACGTCGGGCCGGTGGTGCCCGACCTCCGCCACGGCGGCGGCCACCGAGCCCGCCGTCGCGACCACCTCGACCTCGTCGGAGTCCTCCCAGGCCAGCCGGATCGCCTCGGCCACGAGGTGGTGGTCCTCGACCAGGACCACGCGGACGGGCGCGGGCGGATCGGGTACGTGCGACATGGCGGTTCCTCGGGGCTGGTCCGGCTCACCACCCTAGTGGGTTCGCGCCGGGCCGGTGGCCGGGTCGGCGCGGTGGGCCACCCCTCCCGGCGCCCGGCAGCAGGCAGGCGACGAACCCCGGGAGGACCGCACCACCCGATACGGTGGACGGATGACCGGTTCGGGGGAAAAGGTCTGGGCGCGTCGCGCCCGTGCCGCGACGCGCCTCCTCGCGCTCGTCCTCTTCCGCGCCCCGGGCACGCCGGTCACCTCGCTGGGCCTGCGCCGCCTCCGCTGGGCGGTGGCCGTCTCGGTGGTGTTCCTGGCGCTGGTGCAGTTCCCGGTGTACCTGAGCGCGGGCCCCGAGGGCCGCCTCGCGCTGGGCGCCCTGCTGACCGCCGTGCCGGTGCTGGTGTCGACCACCCACCCGCTGCACGCGTGGCGGATGACCGCGCTGCTGCTGCTGGTCGTGCCGCAGACCCACAACTCGGGCCGGCTGAGGATCGACTGGGGCTGGCCCTGGACCGTCGGCCTGGCGGTCACCGTCGGCTTCGTCTTCTACGTCCTGGCGGAGGGCGAGCGCGGCCCGGTGGTGGTCACCGCCTGGGCGCTGACCGCGGTGGCGGCGGCGCCGCACCTGCCGGACTGGCGCGACCTCGTCCTGGCCTCCGCCCTGGTCGCCTGCGCGGCGCTGCTCGGCCACTCGACGCGCCTGCGCAGGCAGGCCGACCGGCGCCGGGTGGCGGAGCGGGCGCGGGAGGTGGCGCTGGAGGAGCGCGCCCTCATCGCGCGGGAGCTGCACGACGTGGTCAGCCACCACATGTCGGTGCTCGTGCTGCGCGCGGACGCGGCGACCTACCGCCTGCCCGGCCTGGCGCCCGAGGTCCGCGCCGAGTTCCAACTGCTCCAGGACCTGGCGCGGGACGGGCTCACCGAGATGCGGCGCATGCTGGGCGCCCTGCGGTCGCCCGACGACGAGGTCGCGACCGCGCCGCAGCCGGGCCTGGACGACGTGCGGGAGCTGGTCGGGCAGTTCCGCGCGGCGGGCACCGAGATCGACCTGGACGTGCGGTGCGGGCCCGCGCCGCTGCCGGTCGGGGTCGGGCCCTCGGCCTACCGGGTGGTGCGGGAGGCGTTGAGCAACTGCGCGCGGCACGCGCCGGGCGCCCCGGTCGCGGTCGGCCTGGTGGTGGCGGGGGACGCGCTGCGGATCACGGTGTCGAACCCGGCGGCGGCCCGGCCCGCGCTCGACGGCGGCGCCGACCGGCCGCGCCAGGGCCTGGCGGGCATGGCGGAGCGGGTGCGGGTGCTGGGCGGCTCGTTCCTGGCGCGGGCCACGCCGGACGGGGGTTTCGCGGTGGTGGTGGAGCTGCCGCTGACGGGTGGGGGGAACGGATGACCACGAGGGTCCTGATAGCCGACGACCAGGCGATGATCCGGGAGAGCTTCCACGTGGCGCTGGGCGCGCAGCCGGACCTGGAGGTGGTGGGCGAGGCGGGCACCGGCGCCGAGGCGCTGTCGCTGGTCTCGCGGCTGGCGCCGGACGTGGTGCTGATGGACGTCCGGATGCCCGTCATGGACGGGCTGGAGGCCACCCGCCGCATCCTCGACCGCCCCGGCGACCCGCCGCGGGTGCTCGTGCTGACCACGTTCGACCTCGACGAGTACGTCTACCGCGCGCTGCGCGCGGGCGCCGGCGGCTTCCTGCTCAAGGACGCGCCGCTGGTCGACCTGGTGAACGCGGTGCGGGTGGTGGCGGCCGGGCACTCGCTGTTCGCGCCGTCCGTCACCACCCGGCTGGTCGCGGCGTTCGCCGCGCGGGCGCGGGACCGGCCCGACGACGCGGTCCTGCGCCACCTGACGCCGCGGGAGCTGGAGGTGCTGCGGCTGGTCGCCCGCGGCCTGTCCAACACCGAGATCTCGGACGCCCTGACCATCGCCGGGCAGACGGCCAAGAGCCACGTGAGCCGCGTGCTGGCGAAGCTGGGCGCCCGGGACCGCGCGCAGGCCGTGGTGCTGGCCTACGAGTCGGGCCTGGTGACCCCCGGCGGGTAGGGCCCCACGGCGCGCGGCAGCTTGTCGGGCGCCACGACGAAGTCCACCCGCCGCACCAGGCCGCCGACCGGGGTGAACGAGCAGACGTAGCGGGTGCTGCCGTCGGCGCGCAGCACGGCGAACCCCGGGCCGCCGTTGACGGTCAGCGGTCGCAGGTGCTCGCCTGCGGCGATCTTGCGGACCACGCCGACCAGGAAGCGGCCCACGCGGTCGGCGCCCAGGACCGGGCGGCGGGCCACGCCGAGCAGGCCGCCGCCGTCGCTGGTGAGCACCACGTCCGGGTCCAGCAGGCCGAGCAGGGCGGCCAGGTCGCCGCCCCGGACCGCGCCGAGGAACGCGTCCACCACCCGGCGGTGCTCCGGTCCCGCCACGTCCACCCGGGGCGCGCGGGCCGTGACGTGCGCCCTGGCCCGCACGGCGAGCTGCCGCACCGCGGCCGGGCTGCGGCCCACCACCTCGGCGATCTCGGGGAACGGCATGCCGAACACCTCGTGCAGCACCCACGTGGTGCGCTCGGCCGGGGTGAGGGTTTCCAGGACGACCATGAGCGCGAAGCCCACGCTGTCGTCCAGGGTGACGCGCTCGGCCGGGTCGGGCGAGCGGGTGTCGACCAGCGGCTCCGGCAGCCACGGCCCGACGTACCGCTCCCGCCGCACGCGCGCCGACCGCAGCACGTCCACCGCCCGCCGGGCCACCGCCACCACGGCCCAGCCCTCCACGTCCAGGACGGGGTCGCGGCCGTCTGCCTCGACGAGCTTCAGCCAGCAGTCCGAGACCACGTCCTGCGCCTCGGCCAGGGTGCCGACGATGGAGTAGGCGATGCCCACCAGGCGGGGCCGGACGCCGGTGTACTCGGCGGCCAGCCGCGCGACGCGGCTCACGACCGCACCGAGTCCAGGTAGTCGGCGAAGGTCCGCCGGCCCTCGGTGTACTCCCCCTGCGGCGTCAGGGCCCCGGTGGCCAGCCCCGCGGGCCCCTCGGCCAGCTCCTCGACCCGCAGGTCGTCGCCGCGCCGGGCGACGACCTGCCGCGCCATGTCGACCAGCCGCAGGCGCTCGGGACCGGCGATGGGCGGCACGAACCCCCGCGGTTCCCCCGCGGCCAGCTCGACCAGCCTGGCCGCGACGTCCTCGGTCGACACCGGCTGCGACAGCATCGGGGGCACCTGGGCGACCGGGCCGCTCGCCTGGGCCAGCACCTGCCCGGCGAACTCGAAGAACTGGGTGGCGCGCAGCACCGTCCACGGCACGTCACCGGCGGCGACCAGCTCCTCCTGGCGCCGCTTGCCGAAGTAGTAGTCCAGGTCGACCACGTCGGCGCCGACGATGGACAGCACCACCAGGTGCCGCACGCCCGCGCGCCCGGCCGCGGCGAGCAGGTTGGTGGTGACGGTGCCGAAGAAGCGCTCCGCCTCCTCGCGCGTCCAGACGGCGGCGTTGGACACGTCGACCACCGCACCGCACCCGGCCAGCGCCTCGTCGAGCCCGGCGCCGGTGATCAGGTCGACGCCGGTGGACCGGCCGATCACCACGGCCTCGTGCCCGGCCGCGCCCACCGCCTCGACGACCTTGCGCCCGACGACACCCGTGCCACCCGCAACCGCGATCTTCATCTCTGCGTCCCAGTCTCCGTGGAAACCATGTCACCTGGAGGACGGTGCGGCGGGCGCGCCTGTGACAGGGCGGCTAACGGAACCGCCCGTTCGAGCGAGTCCACGGGCGTGAAGATCATGTTCGCCCTGCTGCTGGTCCTGGTCACGGGCTGTGCCACCACGGTGACGGGCTCGGGTGCCGGCACCGCGACCACCACCACGGCCGGCAGGACCACCGCGAAGAAGAGCACCGCGGTGGAGACCACCCCCGAGGAGACCACCCCTGCGGAGCCGACCCCCGACGCCGACCCGGTGCCGCTGCCGACGATCGACGAGGGCGCGCCCGCGCAGTACTGCGACCAGCCGTTCGCGGGCGCCCTGGGCAAGCCGATGCTGGCCGTCGTGGTCGAGACCCCCTCCGGTCGGCTCGACTGCGACCAGGCCGCCGCGGTGCTGTTCGACTACTACGCCGAGCGCCGCGACCCGACCCCCGGCCTGCCGCCGCTGGCGGTCGGCCCGATGACCTGCAACCAGGTGCCCGAACCGGCGCTGCCGCAGGTGGTGTGCTCGGACGGGGTCGACGTCGTCTACTCGACGTGGCCCCAGACCTGACCCGGTGGTCCGGACCCGACCCGCACTTCTGCGGTGCGCCCGCGCCGGCGGTGAGGTGCACTCGTCCCTGCCGAGAGGTGGAGCGCGGTGAACGAGGTGGGCCGGGTCGAGGGGACCGCCGTCCAGGCGGGCACCCTGCACGGCGGCGTGCACCTGCACGCCCCGAGGCCCACCCGTCCCGTGCCCCGGCAGCTGCCCGCCGACGCGTCCTGCTTCACCGGCCGCCGCGAGCAGTTGGCCCGCCTGGACGCGCGGAAGGGCGCCCTGGTGCTGATCACCGGCACGGCCGGGGTGGGCAAGACCTCGCTCGCCGTGCACTGGGCCCACCACCACCTGGCGGACTTCCCCGACGGCCAGCTCCACGTCGACCTGCGCGGCCACTCGTCGCGCGGCCCGGTGACGCCGGGTGAGGCGCTGACGGGTTTCCTGCACTCGCTCAACGTCGCCGCCGAGCTGATCCCCGTGTCCGACGAGGACAAGGCGGCCCTGTACCGCTCGCTCACCCACGACCGCAGGCTGCTGGTCCTGCTGGACAACGCCTGCACCGCCGAGCAGGTCCGCCCGCTGCTGCCCGCTTCCGGGACCGTCCTGGTGACCAGCCGCAACCGCCTGGCCGGGCTCGTGGCCCGCGACGGCGCGGTGCGGGTGGGCCTGGACGTGCTGCCGTCCGCCGAGTGCGTGGCCCTGCTCCGGGCGACGGCCGGCGCGGAGCGCGTGGACGCCGACCCCGAGGGTGCCGCGCGGCTGGCCGAGCAGTGCGCCTACCTGCCGCTGGCGCTGCGGGTGGCGGCCGAGCGCGTGGCCGCCGACCCGTTCACCACGCTCGCCGGCCTGACCGCCGAGCTGGTCGCGGAGGAGGACCGGCTGGACCTGCTGTCCGACGAGGAGGACGAGTCGTCGGCGGTGCGGGCCGTGTTCTCCTGGTCCTACCGGGCGCTGTCCGAGGAGGTCGCCGGGGCGTTCCGCGCCTTCGGGCTGCACCCGACCGCCGAGGCGTCGCTGCCCGCCGTGGCCGCGCTGCTGGGCACGCCGGTCGGCCGGGCGCGCCGCGCGGTCGACGCCCTGGTGGCCGCGCACCTGGTCCAGCGCACCGCCAGGGACCGCTACCGCGTGCACGACCTGCTCCGCGCCTACGCGGTGGAGCTGGCCAACGACGATCCGGGCCGCGACGGCGCGATCCGCCGCGTCCTGTCCTGGTACCTGCACACGGTGGCGGCGGCCGACCACACCCTCATACCTTCGCACTGCCAGCACCCCCTCCCCGCCACCGAGGTCACACCGCAGGCTTTCATCGACAGGGTGGCGGCGTTGCACTGGTGCGAGGTGGAACGGGCCAACCTGGTGGCCTCCGTCGGCCTCGCCGCCACCAGCGGCGCGCACGACCTCGCCGGCCGGTTCCCCATGTCGCTGTGGGCCCTGTTCGGCCTGCGCAAGTACTGGGACGGCTGGCTGCCGATGTTCGAGAGCAGCCTGGTCAGCGCCCGTGCGGTCGGTGACCGGCACGCGGAGGTGTACGCGCTCTGGAGCCTCGGCGTCGTCCACCAGGAACTCGGGCAGCACGACCGCGCCATCGCCCGGCACCGGGAGGCGTTGGCGGCCAGCCGCGAGAACGGCGACCGGTGCAACGAGGCCGGCACCCTGACCAGCCTGTCCACCGTCTACCGCTCGCTGCGCCGCTTCTCCGAGGCGCTGGACTGCCTCCACGAGTCCCTCGCCCTCCGCGAGCGCACCGACGACCAGCACGGCCTCGCGGCCACGTTGAACCAGCTGGGCTCGGTGTACCGCGACCTGGGGCGGCTGGACGAGGCGCTGGACCACCTCGGCCGCTCGTCGGAGATCCGGCAGCGGATCGGGGACCGGCACGGTCAGGGGCTCGTGCTCAACAGCCTGGCGGCGACCTACGAGTTGCTGGGCAGGCTCGACGACGCCGCGACGCACTTCCGCCGGGCGATCGAGGCGCACCAGGAGGTCGGGAACGTGTTCTGCGAGGCCCACGCCCTGGACTGCCTCGCCGATCTGCTGCACCGGCTCGGCGACGCGCCCGCGGCCGAAGCCGCACGACGGCGCGCCACCGAGGTGCACGACCTCGTCGGCACCCCCGAGCCGGCCAGGTCAGTCCTTCCCGCGCCCCAGCCGTGACGGCCACCAGATCCGCCTGCCCACGTCCACGGCCAGCGCGGGCACCAGCAGCGACCGCACCAGGAACGTGTCCAGCAGCACCCCGAAGGCCACGATGAACGCGATCTGCGCCAGGAACAGGATGGGCAGCACCGCCAGCGCCGAGAACGTCGCCGCCAGCACCACCCCCGCCGAGGTGATCACGCCGCCGGTCACGGTCAGGCCGCGCAGCACGCCCTCGCGGGTGCCCAGCGACACCGCCTCCTCGCGCACCCGCGTCATCAGGAAGATGTTGTAGTCGATCCCGAGCGCCACCAGGAACACGAACCCGAACAGCGGCACCACCGGATCGGCGCCGGGGAAGTCGAGCAGCCCGTTGAACACCAGCGCGGACACGCCCATCGTCGCCGCGAACGACAGCACCACGGTGGCGATCAGCAGCAGCGGCGCGAGCAGGGACCTCAGCAGCAGCGCCAGCACCAGGAAGATCACCACGAGCACGATCGGGATGATGACCAGCCGATCGCGCTCGGAGGTGTTCTGGGTGTCCAGCTGCGTGGCGGTGGGCCCGCCGACCTTCGCGTCGGCGCCCGGCACCGCCCGCACGGCGTCGCGCAGCCGCTCGACGGTGCCCACGGCCGCCTCGGAGTCGGCCGGGTCGGTGAGCACGACGTCCAGCCGGACCAGGCCCTCGGCCTCGCCGGCGGGCCGCACCTCGGACACGCCCTCGACCCGCGCCGCCCGCTCCACGGCCCGCGCCTGCCCGGCGTCGGCCAGCACGACGGCCGGCGAGCCGCTGCCGCCGGGGAAGTGCCGCGACAGCACCTCCTGCCCGGCCACCGAGTCGACGTCGGTGAGGAAGACGTCGGACTGGGCCGTGCCGGAGGCCCTGAGCTGGGGCACGAACGCCACGCCGACCAGCAGCACCAGGGTGGTGACCACCCACGTCGCGCGCGGCCTGGTGGCGACCAGGCGGGCCACCCGCGCCCACCGGCCGCTCGCCTCGGGGTGCGGTGAGCCGTGCGCGGGGCGCCGCGGCCAGAACGCGGCGCGGCCCAGCAGCGCCAGCACCGCGGGCAGGAAGGTCACCGACGCCAGGAACGCCGCGCCGATGCCGATCGCGGCGACCGGGCCGAGGCCCTTGTTGGAGTTGAGGTCGCTGAACAGCAGGCACAGCACGCCGAGCACGACCGTGCCCGCGGACGCGGCGATCGGCTCGACGGTGGCGCGCCAGGCGGCCTTCACGGCCAGGTAGCGGTCCTCGGTGTCGCGCAGCTCCTCGCGGAACCTCGACACCAGCAGCAGGGCGTAGTCGGTGGCCGCGCCGAAGACGAGGATGAACAGGATGCCCTGGCTCTGGCCGTTGAGGTCGAGCACGCCGCCGTCGGCGAGCAGGTAGACCGCGAGGCTGGCCAGGCCCAGCGCGAACACCCCGGACAGCAGCACCACGAGCGGCAGCAGCGGGCTGCGGTAGACCAGGACCAGGATCACCGCGACGACCGCGCCCGCCACGAGCAGCAGCAGGCCGTCGATGCCGCCGAAGGCTTCCTTGAGGTCGGCGACCTGCGCGGCGGGCCCGGTGACGAGCACGGTCAGCCCGTCGGGCGGCGAGGCCAGGGCCGACCGGATCCCGTCCACCGCGCCGGCCGGGTCCGCGCGGTCGACCACGACGACGAGCTGGGCGGCCTGGTCGTCCTGCCGGGAGGGGATGACCGGGGACGCCTCGCCGGGCAGCTCGCGGCCGGCGAGCCAGTCGCGGTCGGCCGGGGTGAGGCCGGAGGCGCGCTCGGCGACCACGACGGCGGGCAGGCCCTGGCCGTCCCCGAAGGCCCGGACCCGCTCGGCGACCTCGGTCGCCTCGGCGGAGGACGGCAGGAAGGCGGTGCTGTCGTTGACCGAGACCTCGCTGAGCTTGCCCGCGAAGGGACCGGAGAAGCCGCCGAGGGCGAGCCAGGCGACCGCCACCAGGGCGGGCAGCAACCAGCGGGTGCGGGAACGGGTCGCGTGCACGGGAGAATGTCCTCCGGGACCACGTAGTTCGATCATCGGATAGTTCGACGGTCGAAATTTACCGGGAGGGTGAATGGTCGACAACTCGACCTTGGTCAGGCTGCTGCGGCAGCTCACCGTCGAAACCGACCGGTTCGCCGAGATCTTCGGCGAGCGGCAGCGGATGCACCGGACGGACCTCAACGCCCTGGCCCTGATCATGGACGCGCGGTGGGGCGGTGAGCCGATGACGCCGGGCAGGCTGGCCGAGGCCATGAACCTGAGCCCGTCCGCGACCACCTCCGTGCTGGACCGCCTGGAGGCGTCCGGGCACGTCCAGCGCGCCCGCAGCGCCCAGGACCGGCGCAAGGTCGAGCTGCGCGTGAACGAGAAGGCGCTGCGGCTGGGCCGGGAGTTCTTCAGCCCGCTCGACGAGGCGTTCACCGAGGCGTGGGCCGGGTTCAGCGACGCGGACAAGGAGGTCGTGGCCCGGTTCCTCGCGGTGAGCGTGGACGCTACGGTGGCCGTTAGGGCAGCGCTGCCGGAACAACCGCGCTAACACCCCGTCAAAATTCACCCGCTGTGGAAAAACGTGGGTAGGCTCGAACCGGTGAAGATCCTGTTTTCGAGCCTCGGCACGCACGGGCACACCTACCCGCTGATCCCGCTCGCGATCGCCGCCCGCGAGTTAGGGCACGAGATCCTCTACGTCACGGACAAGTCCTTCGAGAAGCCCCTGACCGCGCACGGCATCGAGCACATCCCCGGCGGCCTCAGCACGCGCGCGGGGTTCGCCTCCCTGCTCCCCCCTGGCATGCGGCCCCAGGAGGTCCCGACCGAGCTGATCGCCGAGGTGTTCGGCAGCGTCATGCCGCGCGCCTTCGCCCAGGACGTCGCACCGGTCCTCGCCGAGCGGCGGCCCGACCTGGTGGTGCACGAGATCGGCAACCCCGGTGCGGCCATGGCCGCGCAGGTGGCCGGCGTGCCCGCGCTGTGCCACGGCTTCGGCCGCGTGTGGGCGGGCGACAACGCCGTGTCCGAGGTGGTGGTCGACCACCTCCGGCGGTTGGGCGCGGAGCTGGGCGCGGAGGTGCCCGCCGGCGGTCCCCTGACCATGGTGATGGGCAACCCGTACATCGACATCTGCCCGCCCTCGGTGCAGCTCCCCGGGGCCCTGGACCTGGCGGACCGCATCGAGCTGCGGCCCGTGCCGTTCGCCGAGCCCGGCGAGCTGCCCGGGTGGGTCCGCGAGCACCGCGAGCCGCTGGTCTACCTGACGCTCGGCACCGCCTTCGGCGACGCCGGGGTGCTGCGCACCGCGATCGAGGGCCTGGGGGCGCTGGACGCGCGGGTGCTGGTGGCCACCGGACCGGCGGTGCCGGAGGGCGCGATCGGCGACGTGCCGGACAACGTGGTCGCGCTGCCGTGGGTGCCGCAGGCGGAGCTGCTGGCGCATGTGGACCTGGTCGTCCACCACGGCGGCAGCGGCACCACCCTGGGCGCGTTCGGCGCCGGGGTGCCGCAGCTGGTCGTGCCGCAGGGCGCCGACCAGTTCGCCAACGCCGAGGCGGTGGCCGAGCACGGGCTGGGCGAGCGGCTGCTCGGGGAGGACGTCACCGCCGAGGCGATCACCGCGCGGGCGCGGGGGCTGCTGTCCGACGAGGGGGTGCGCGCCGCCGCGAAGGCGCTGGCCGCCGAGGTGGCCGGCATGCCGTCGCCGCGGGAGGTCGCGGCCACCCTGCCGCAGTACGCCTGAAACCCGGGTACACCTGAACCTCGGGCGCGCCCGAGCCTCGGGCGCGCCCGGACCTCAGGCACGCCTGCGCCCGGGTACGCCCGGACCCCGGGCACGCCTGAACCCGGGTACGCCCACTCCGAACACACCCGAACCCGGGCCCTCGGCACGCCCGAGGGCCCGTCCGGTGCCGGTCGGGGCACGAGGACCGACACCGGACGGGTGGGCGGATCAGCTCGACAGCGCGAGCCGGTCCGCCACCGGCAGCACGGCGGTCAGGCGGAACCCGCCGCCGTGCAGCTGACCGGCGGTGAGGTCGCCGCCGAGCACCGCCAACCGCTCCCGCAGGCCGGGCAGCCCGTGCCCGGTGGACAGCCCCCGCCGGGGCGCCGCACCACCGCCGTCGTCGGTCACCTCCACCTCCACCCGGTCACCCGCCCAGGTGAGCCGGACCTCGGCGCTGGCGTCCGCGCCGGCGTGCTTGGTGACGTTGGTCAGCCCCTCCTGCACCACCCGGTACACCGCGAGGTCCACGCTCGGCGCGACGGTGCGGGGCTCGCCGGTCACCCGCAGCGCCACGCCGACCCCGACGGCGCGGACCGAGTCGAGCAGGCGGGGCAGGTCGGCCACCCCGGACCGCGGCTCGGCCGGCCCGGTCACCCCGTCGGTGCGCAGCACGTCCAGCATCCGGCGCAGCTCGCCCATGGCCTCCTCGCCGACCCGCTCGATCGTGTCGAACACCCGGTGGGCGCGCGCCGGGTCGCGGTCGAGCACGCGCCGCCCGCCCGCCGCCTGGAGCACCACCACGGTCACCGCGTGCGACACCACGTCGTGCAGCTCCCGCGCGATCCGCGCCCGCTCCTCCACCACCGCCTGCCGGGCCTCCAGCTCGCGGCGCGCCTCCAGGTCGCGCGCGTGCTCCCGGCTGGTGCGCACCCACCGCCCGGTCGCCCACACCGACACCGGCAGCATGGTCAGGTAGGCGGCCGCGGCCAGCTCCACCACCAGGTCCTCGGGCGAGTGGATGTCGAAGTGCAGGGTCGCGATCCGGATCACGTACAGCAGCATGCAGACCAGGGCGCCGACCGCGACCTCGATCCGGCAGCGCACCGCCGCGGTGAACAGCCCCAGGTAGACCACGATCTCGGGCCGGAAGTCGAACCCGCTCAGCGGCTCGGCCAGCACGGCCAGCACCAGCACCGCGGCGAACACCGCCGCCGGGCGCCTGCGCCGGACCAGCAGGACGGTCAGGACCAGCCCCAGGTAGCCCATGGTGGACCAGAACCGCCGGTCCCCCACCCGCAGCGGTGCGTCGGAGAACAGGATCACGTCCATCGCGCACGCGGTCGCGGCGAGCGTGACGTCCGTGACGGTCGCCCTGAGGCGGCCCGGTGTCATTGACAGCGCTCGCAGTTGACCACGTTGTGGGCCGTGCAGGCGCCGCCCACCCTGCGCGGCCCGACGTCCCCCGGCGCGCCCGCGGACTCGAACGCCTTGCGCACGTCACCGCCGTGCGCGGCGATGGCGGCCGCCAGCTCGACCAGCTCGGGCATCACCGCGTTGGGCGCGTACCGCGACGCCGACTCCAGGTCGAGCACGGCGAGCTGCGCCCCGCCGACCCGCACCGCGTTCACCCCGGCGGGTGAGATCCGCTCGACCTCGCCCTCCCCCAGGCCGGCCAGCAGGACCTCGACCCGCAGGTCCCCGTCGAGCAGGCCCGGCGGCGGGTCGGGCACCACCACCCGGTCGGGCTCGACCAGCCAGCCCGGGACCAGGTCGCCCCCGTGGGGCTGCGCCGCCCCCTCGGTCCGGATGGACACGGCAAGACGCGTTCCCGACATCGTCATCCCCCTTGCTCCGTCGGTTGGGTCGTGGACGAGGAAAGCACCGACCGACGGCCCAATCGTCCAACCAGTGGTGGACCTTGGGGATCCCCGACTGGGGTTACCACGAACCGGTGATCGCCCGATCGGGTGACGTCCCGTCCGGCTCGGCGCCGGCCGGCGCGGTCAGGTCCGCGAAGGCCACCACCCGGTCCGCCACGACGTCCAGCAGCGGCCGGTCGTGGGAGATGGCCAGCACGCCGATCCCCCGGGCCCGCACCCGCGCCAGCAGCAGCCGCCACACCCGGGCCTGCCCGATCGCGTCCAGGCTGGCCGTGATCTCGTCGGCGACCAGGAACCGCGGCCCCGCCAGCAACGCGCGCGCCACGTTCACCCGCTGCGCCTCGCCTCCGCTGATCTCGTGCGGGAAGCGGTCCAGCAGCGCGGCGGGCACCAGCTCCGCCGGGACCTCCCCGGCCCCGGCCTCGGCCAGCACCTCCCGCACCGACCACCGCGGGTCCATCGCCAGGTGGGCGTGCTGGTGCGCGAACTGCACCGGGTTCGGCCGACCGGCACGCCGGTCGGGTCGCGGCGGCACCCCGTCCACCGTGACCCGCCCCCGCGAGGGCGCCACCAGCCCCGCCAGCAACCCGCCCAGCGTGCTCTTGCCCGCCCCGCTGGGCCCGTGCAGCCCGACGACCTCCCCCGGCGCCACGGCCAGCGACGCGCCGCGCACCACCCACGGCCCCCGCCTGCCGTAGCGGAACCAGACGTCCTCGGCCAGCAGGGTCACGGGTCCTCCGGGAGGTGGAAGCCGTTGGCGGGCAGCGCCCGCCACAGCGCGCGGGTGTACGGGTGGGACAGCGCCGCGCCGTCGCCGCGGAAGTCCGCCGGGCGCGCCTCGTCCACGGTGCGGCCGTCGTGGCAGATGACGACCCGGTCGGCGACGCCCAGCGCGGCGGGCAGGTCGTGGGTGATCAGCACGACCGCGCGGCCCTCGTCGGCGGTGCGGCGCAGCCCGTCCAGCACGGCCCGCACCGCGTCCGGCGGCAGGCCCGGGGTCGGTTCGTCGGCCAGCACCAGCTCCGGGTCCCCCATCATCGCCATGGCCGCCAGGACGCGCCGGACCATGCCGCCGGACAGCTCGTGCGGGTGGCGGCGGCCCACCTCGGGCCCCAGGCCGCGGTCCGCCAGCGCGGCGCGCGCGGCCGCCCGCGGGTCGGGGCGGCGGGCCAGCTCCGCCGAGCGCCGCA
Source organism: Saccharothrix syringae (assembly GCF_009498035.1). Classification (NCBI taxonomy): domain Bacteria; kingdom Bacillati; phylum Actinomycetota; class Actinomycetes; order Pseudonocardiales; family Pseudonocardiaceae; genus Saccharothrix; species Saccharothrix syringae. The sequence goes on along the minus strand of NZ_CP034550.1, from coordinate 4,581,683 downwards.
CCTGCCGCCCGACCGGCGCGACCGGGTCCAGGAAGGTCACCGCCTGCGGCAGCAGGGCGGTGCCGCGGCCGGCCCGGGCGCGACGGGCGGCCGGGCCGAGGGCGACGCCGTCGAAGCGGACCTCGCCGCTCTCCCGCGCGTTGGGCGGCAGCATGCCGAGCACGGCGTGCGCGAGGAGGCTCTTGCCCGCGCCGCTCGCCCCGACCAGGGCGACCAGCTCACCCCGGTCGGCGGTCAGGTCCATCCCGGACAGCGCCACCACCGCGCGGCGGCGCAGGCCCCGGTCGTACCGGTGGAACGACACGGCCAGCGAGGCGACCTCCAGCAGCGCGCTCACAGGTGGTGGCTCCTCGGGTCCAGCAGGGCGCGCAGGTTCTCCCCGATGCCGTCGACCGCCTTGACCACCAGCAGCAGGCACAGGCCGGGCAGCACGGCGAGCCACCACGCGCCGGCGGACAGGAACCGCATCGACTCGGCCAGCAGCACGCCGGTGGACGGCTCGCCCGGGTCGACGCCCAGCCCCAGGAACGACAGCGCCGCCTCGTGCAGCACCGCGTGCGGGAACAGCAGCACCAGGCCCACCAGGAACTGCCCCACCAGGTGCCCGGCCACGTGCCGCCGCGCCACCCACCACCGGCCGCGGCCCAGGTGGGCGGACACCGCGACGTAGTCCGAGCCGACGACCTGCCGCGCCTGCCCCCGCAGCACCCGGGTCAGCGTCGGCCAGTGCGTGGCCGCGACCGCGACCACCACGGCGCCGGTGCCGCCGCCCAGGGCGAACGCCAGCAGGATCAGCAGCACCAGGTGCGGCAGCGCCAGGAACAGGTCGACCAGCCGGCCGACCAGCGCGTCCACCCGCGGCCCGCCCACCGCCGCCGCGCAGGCCAGCACCAGCGCGACGACCGCCGACAGCGCCGCCGCCGAGGTGCCCACCAGCAGGCTCAGCCGCAGCCCGGCGAGCACCCGGGCCAGCACGTCGCGCCCCAGCCAGTCGGTGCCGAACCAGTGCCCGGCCGACGGCGGCCGGTTGCGCTCGCCCAGCCCGGTGGTCTGCGCGGCGTCCTCGGCGAGGGTCCCGGCGACCAGCACCGCCAGCACGGCCAGTCCGGACACCCCGAGCTGCACCAGGGTGCGGGTGCGGCGGTCCGGCAGCACCCGGTTCGACAGCGCGGCCCTCACGAGCGCCCCCGGCCGTCGGCGAGCGCGGCCCGCGGGTCCAGCGCGGCGTGCAGGCGGTCGCCTACGGCGTTGCCCGCGAACACCAGCACCGCCGTGAACAGCACGATCCCCAGCAGCAGCGGCACGTCCTGCCCGAGCGCGGCGGCCGTGGTGGCCGCGCCGAGGCCCGGGTAGGAGAACACCTGCTCGGCCAGCACCGACCCGCCGAACAGCTCGCCGAGCGAGCCGAACTGCAGCAGCAGCGCCGGGGCCGCGGCGTTGCGCGCCACCCGGTGCACGACCAGGCCGAGGCCGCGCTCGCCCTGCGCCCGGGCGAAGGTCACGTGGTCGGCCGCCATCGTCTCCACCACCGCCCGCCGCGTGTGCAGCACGACCGGGGCGATGCCCACCACGCTCAGCGTGAGCGCGGGCAGCACCAGGTGGTGCAGCCGGTCGAGCGGGGTCACCTCGGCCGCGGGCACGCCGATCGGCACCGCGCAGCACACCGGCGCCCAGTTCAGCGACACCGCGAACGCGTACAGCAGCAGCAACCCCACCCAGAACGCGGGCGCGGACGCCAGCGTGTAGCACCACCACGTGATCGCGCGGTCCGACAGGCGCCCCTGCCGGGCCCCGGCCACCAGGCCGAGTGCGAAGCCCAGCACGCCCGACAGCAGCCACGCCAGGGCCATCAGCGCCAGGCTGGCGAGGAACTTGTCCCCGATGACCTCCAGCACCGGCCGGTTGAACGTCGCGGAGAACCCGAAGTCGCCCCGCACCAGGTTGCCCAGCCAGGCCAGGAACCGCTCGGGCGCCGGGTCGTCGAGCCCCCACCGCTGTGCGATCAACGCCCGCTGCGCCGGGCCGAGCGCGGCCACGTCCGCGCCCACGTAGGCCGCGACCGGGTCGACCGGCGAGTTCACCACCAGCGCGAAGGAACCCACCGCGACCGCGGCCAGCAGCAGCGCCAGCCGGGTCGCGCCGCGCAGCGCGGTCAGCAAGTCCAGCGCCAGCCGGTGATGGCCCACGTGATGGGCCAGCCGTGGCCGTGCGGCTCGACCTGCACCGGACCGACGTCCAGGCAGGAGTCGACGAAGTAGGTGTGGTCGAGGTTGACCAGCCAGGCCCACGGCGCGTCGGGCGCGAAGGCGCGCTGGGCGTCCTTCCAGCGCGCGGTGGCCACCTCGGGGTCGGTGGCGGCCATCGCCGCGTCGAGGGCGGCGTCCACCTCGGCGTCGACGTAGAAGCCGGGGTTCCACAGCTCGGTGCCGGCCTGCGCGGAGGAGTACAGGTTGACCATCTCGGTCGGGTCGTGGCTGCCCCAGCCGAACAGCACCGGGTCGGCGTGCATCCGGGTCCGGATGACCTCCCAGCTCTCCCCCTTGGCGGTGACCGCGATCCCGACCGGCGCCAGCATGTCGACCACGGCGAGCGCGAGCCCCTGCCGCAGCGAGTCCGTCGCCGGGTAGAGCAGGGTGAACTCCGCCCGCACGCCGTCGCGCTCGCGGGTGCCGTCCCCGTCGGCGTCGCGCCACCCCGCCTCGTCGAGCAGGCGGCGCGCCGCGTCCGGGTCGTCGTCCGGCGCCGCGCCGGCGGGTTCGTACCAGGGCAGGCCGTCCACGGGCCCGGTGGCCGGGCGGCCGTACCCGTCCAGCACGCCGTCGACCAGCGCCCGCCGGTCCAGCGCCGCGTTGACCGCCCGCCGCACCGCCGGGTCGGAGGTGACGGCGTTGCCGATCGGGTGGCCGGCCGCGCTCCTGCGGCCGGTGTCGGCCTGGTAGGGGAACGCGATGCCGCGGTTGTCGACGGACTCGACCCGGTGCAGCCTCATGCCCGGCATGTCGGTGGAGGCCAGCGAGGAGGGCAGCGCGGCCACGTCGACCTGGCCGGACCGGGCCGCCGCCAGCGAGGCGTCCTCGCCGGTGAACACGAACACGACCCGCTCGAAGGCGGGCTTGCGGCCGTAGTAGCCCTCGTTGCGCCGGACGATGAGCTGCTGCCCCTCGTCCCACTGCTCCAGCACGAACGGACCGGAGCCGACGGGGTTGCGCGCGTAGTCCGGGCCGTGCGCGTGCTCGGGCACGATGCCCAGCGACACCAACCGGTTGACGAACGTGCTCTGCGGCTTCGTCAGGCGCAGCTCGACGGTGTCCTGGTCGACGGCAACGGCCTCCACCAGCACGGTGACGTCGGTGAGGCCGCCGCTGCGGGCCGCGGTGGTGAAGGTGTAGGCGACGTCGCGCGCGGTGACCGGCCGACCGTCGCTGAACCGCGCGTCGGTCCGGACGTCGACCGTCCACACCAGACCGTCCGGGCTCACCTCGTGGCGCGTGGCCAGGTCGTTGACGACGTTCAGGTCGGCGTCCCGGGCCAGCAGCGTCGACTGGAACAGCGGGTTGCCGTAACGGCCCCAGCCCAGCGTCGGGTCGTAGCCCTCCTCGGACTCGCCGCCGATCGCCAACCGCAGCTCGGTGGGCGCCGGCCCACCGCTCGTACCACCGGCGGAGCACCCCGCCGCACCGACCACGACGACGACCGCCGCGGCCAACCACCCCGAAAACCCGCGCACCACTGTTGCCCCTCTCCTGCTGTTGCAAAATATCGGCAACAAATGGAGAGGGGCAACAGCCCGGGCTTGAGAGCCCGGTCACGAAGATCAGTCCTGCCGCGCCCACGCCTTCGCCAGCGCCACCTTGCCGCCGGTGCGCATCAGCGACCCCTCGTACAGCCGGGCCGCCAGCAGCACGACCACCACCACCGAGCAGGCCAGCAGCCCCAGCGAGAGCAGCGCCTCCCACGCCTGCGCCTGCCCGGTGAACATCCGCACCGGCATCGCGACGGCGGCGGAGAACGGGATGTAGGACAGCGTGGCGAGCACCGCCGCGTTGTCGGAGAAGAACGACACCGCGAAGTACGGCCCCATCACCAGCAGCACCACCAGGCCCATGCTCGAACCCAGGTCCTCCTGCCGGCTCACCATCGACCCGGTCACCGCCCACATCGCGGCCAGCAGCACGAACCCGAAGAGCAGGAACGGCACGAACCACCCCAGCGCGGGCGCCACCACCGCGAGCAACTGCCCCTGGTCGCCCAGGCGCAGCGCGATGGGCGCGGCCAGGGCGAGCACCAGCAACTGCCCCAGCATCAACAGCGTGTGACCGATGATCTTCCCCGCCAGCAGCGCCCGCACCGGGATCGTCGACACCAGGATCTCCACGATCCGCGTCTGCTTCTCGGTCACCGTGCTCTGGGCGATGGCCGCCCCGCCCATCCCGAACATGAAGAAGACGAGGGCGAAGACGAAGATGACCGCGGACCGCCGCCCGGAGTTCACCTCGGCCGGCTCCAGCAGGTCGACCGGCGGCGCGGTGGCCAGCGCGGCCAGCACCTCGTCCGGCTCATCGGTCAGCGCGACCACCCGGACACCCCCGTCCGACACGACGGCGGCCTCCACCTCCTCCGCCCGGACCAGCTCCTCCGCGGCGGCGCGGTCGGTGACCTCGCGCACCTCGAAGCCCTTGTCCCGCAAGGCGTCGACGGCTTGGCCACCGACCGCGGCGACCTTCGTGGCACCACCGCCGAACACCACCGGCAGCACGGTCAGCGCGAACAGGCCCACCAGCATCAGGGCGAAGCCGATCCAGAAACCCTTGGTGCGCAGGAAGACCTTCATCTCCCGCTCGGCGACCAACCTGGTCGCCGCGGCGAACGACGCGTTCACACCGCCTCCTTGAAGATCTCGTCGAGCGTCGGCACCACGGGCGTGAAGGCGCGGACCGGCCCCCGTTCCACGGCGGCGCGCAGCACGTCCTGGTCGTCGGCGCCGTCGAGCTCGAACACCACCCGCGGCCCGTCCAGCTCGACCACCCGGACCCCCGGCAGGTCGCGCACCCACCCCGCGTCGGAGGCCACCACCAGCTCGTGCCGGCGGGTGCCGTACCGGGTGCGCAGCTCCTGCCGCGTGCCGCTGGCGGTGACCTGTCCCCGCGAGATGATCACCACGTCGTCGCAGAGCTGTTCGACCAGCGCGAGCTGGTGGCTGGAGAACAGCACGGGCACGCCGGCCGCCGCGCGTTCGCGCAGCACGCCGAGCACCACCTCCACCGCGATCGGGTCCAGCCCGGAGAACGGTTCGTCCAGCACCAGCACCTCGGGCTCGTGCACCAGCGCGGCGGCGATCTGCACGCGCTGCTGGTTGCCCAGCGACAGCGACTCCAGCTGGTCGCCCGCGCGGTCGGCGAGGTCGAGCCGGTCCAGCAGCCGCTCGGTGTTGGCGCGGGCGGTGGCGCGGTCCAGGCCGTGCAGGCGGCCGAGCCACGTCACCTGGTCCGCGACGCCCATCTTCGGGTACAGGCCGCGTTCCTCGGGCATGTAGCCGAAGCGGGGGCGGGTGGCGGCGGTGAGCGGTTCGCCGTTCCAGGTCACCTCGCCGCCGTGCGGGGCGAGCACGCCGAGGACGATGCGCATGGTCGTGGTCTTGCCGGAGCCGTTGGCGCCGAGGAACCCGGTCATCCGGCCGGGGCGGACGTCGAACGTCACGTCGTGGAGCACCCGGTGGTCGCCGAAGCTCCGGCTGATCGCCTTCACTGTCAACACGATCATGAGGTTATGGGCCGCGGTGGCCGTTCCGCGTCCTCCGCGGGACCCACCCCGGGGGTCCTCCTCGCGATCTACCCGCGGTGTCCGAGCGGAGGACACGCGGTGCGGGAGCGGAGGACACGCGATGTCGGAGCGGAGGACACGCGGTGCGGGAGCGGAGGACACGCGGTGCGGGAGCGGAGGACACGCGATGTCGGAGCGGAGGACACGCGGTGCGGGAGCGGAGGACACGCGCGGTGGAGGGGGTCAGGCGCGGGGGTCGCCGGGGCGGACGATGCCGTGCTCGTAGGCGAAGACCACGGCGTGGGTGCGGTCGCGCAGCCCCAGCTTGTTGAGCACGCGGGAGACGTGGGTCTTGACCGTGGTCTCCCCGAGGTGCAGCGCCCGCGCGATCTCGGCGTTGCCCGCGCCGCGCGCCATCTCCACCAGCACCTCGTACTCGCGGTCGGTCAGCTCGGGCGGCCGGTGGGCGGTCGCGGGCGCGGCGGCGCCGTGGAAGCGCGCGATGACCCGCCGGGTCACCTCCGGCGACAGCAGCGCGTCACCGCGGGCGACCACCCGCACCGACTCGACCAGGTCCTCCGGCGAGGCGTTCTTCAGCAGGAACCCGCTCGCCCCCGCCCGCAACGCCTCGAACAGGTAGTCCTCGCGGTCGAACGTGGTCAGGATGACCACCTTGACCGACTCGCCGACCTTCCCGAGGATGCGCCGGGTGGCCTCCAGCCCGTCCAGGCGCGGCATCTGGACGTCCATGAGCACCACGTCGGGCCGCAGCCGCTCGACCAGCTCGACGGCCCGCTCGCCGTCCCCGGCCTCGCCGACGACCTCGATGCCCTCCTCCGTCCCGAGGATGACCCGGAACCCGGCGCGCACCAGGTCCTGGTCGTCGGCGAGCACGACGCGCAGCGGTCTACCGGTCACGACTCCTCCTGTGCGGTGGGCAGGGTGGCGCGCACCAGGTAGCCGCCGTCCCGGCGCGGGCGGGCTTCGAGCGATCCACCGTGGACGGCGATGCGCTCGCGCATGCCCACCAACCCGAACCCGCCGGCGGCCTCCCCGAACGCCGGTCCGCCGCGCCCGTCGTCGGCGACCTCGACCTCCAGCGCGCGTTCGAGGTAGCGGACCCGGACGTCGACCTTCCGCGCGCCCGCGTGCTTGACGACGTTGGTCAGCGCCTCCTGCGCGACCCGGTAGGCCGACAGCGCCACCCCGTCGGGCACCGGGCGCGGCTCGCCGTACGTGCTGTGCTCGACCTCCAGGCCCGCCGACCGGGCCGTGGCCACGAGGTCGGGCAGCCGCTCCAGGGCGGCCAGCTCGCCGTCGGGCTTCTCCTCGTTCGGGGCGCCCGCCCGCAGCAGCCCCAGCAGGCCGCGCAGCTCCCCCACCGAGTCCCGCGCCGTCTGCTCGACCATGAGCAACGCCGACCGGGCCAGCTCGCGGTCGGTGTCGAGCACCCGGCGGGCGGCCCCGGCCTGGATGCCCATCACCGACACGTGGTGCGCCACCACGTCGTGCAGGTCGCGGGCGATGCGCAGGCGCTCGGCGACGATCGCGCCCCGCGTGTTCTGCTCCTGGGACCGGTGCAGCCGCTCCGCCTGGTGCTCCAACTCGGCCTGCCGACGCGCGGACACCCACGCCTGCTCGCCCAGGAAGTACGCCGACAGGAAGAACGCGAGGTTGAGCGCGAGCTGGTAGAGCACCGACGCCAGCACGGGGTCCAGCGGACCGGCGGCGTCCTTGAACGCGTGCGGCGGTCCGACGAGGAACTTCACCAGCCCGAAGCCGAGCCAGGCGAACATCACCACGATGACCGCGATCCGCGACCACCGCGCGACCACCCGGTTGCGCTCCCAGGCACCCGCGCTGTGCAGGGCGAGGAACAACGCCACGGACGGCACCACGCTGTCCCCGGTCTGCCGGACCTGGGCCGCGATGAACAGCGCGGCCACCACCAGCAGCACGGCCAGCGGGTACCGGCGGCGCACCACCAGCGGCGCGGTGACCACCGCGTTCCAGAACAGCTGCTCGCCGAACGGGGGCGGCTCGCTGAACGCCTGCGCGCCGATGCTGTTGACCAGCGCGGTCGTCGCGAGCCCGCCGACCACCGTGCCCAGCCCCAGCCACCAGTCGCGCCGCTGCTGGGCGCGGCTGGGCAGCGGCCTGCGCCATTCGGCCCACCTGGGCTCCACGTCGGCGGCGGAACCCGCGATCACCATGGCGACAACCTAACTCACGGTGCCCGGCGCCGACCCCGATGATGGCGACATGCGCAGACGGGTGTTGCTCGGCCTCGCCGCGGCGGCCACCATCGTGGCCGTGGTGCTGGGCGGCGCGTTCGCGTTCCAACGGAAACTGGTCTTCCTGCCCGCGGGCGGCCCGGTGCCGCCGGCGGCCGACGTGCTGCCCGGCGGTCGCGACGTGACCCTCACCACCGCCGACGGCCTGCGCCTGTCCGCCTGGTACTTCCCCGCGCCCGGCGCGAGGGCCGCCGTGCTGGTGACCCCCGGCAACGCGGGCAACCGCTCGCTGCGCGCCCCGCTGGCCGCCGCCCTCACCGCCCGCGGCCTGTCGGTGCTGCTGGCGGACTACCGGGGTTACGGCGGCAACCCGGGCGCGCCCACCGAGCGGGGGCTGGCCCTCGACGCCCGCGCCGCCCGGGACTTCCTGCTCGCCGAGACCGACCTGCCGCTGCTGTACTTCGGCGAGAGCCTGGGTTCGGCGGTGGCCGCCGAACTGGCCGCGGCGCACCCGCCGGCCGGGCTGGTGCTGCGCTCGCCGTTCACCGACCTGGCCGCGGTGGGCCGGCGGCACTACCCGTTCCTGCCGGTGCGGTGGCTGCTGCTGGACCGCTTCCCGACCGCCGAGCACGTGGCCCGCACCACCGCGCCGGTGACGGTCGTCTACGGCTCGGCCGACTCGGTCGTCCCGCCGGAGCAGAGCCGCGCGGTCGCCGCGGCGGCCGGCGGGCGGGCGGTGGAGGTGCCCGGGGCCGACCACAACGACCGGGTGCTGCTCGACGGCCCGGCCGTGGTCGAGGCGGTCACCGCGCTCCTCTGACCCGGTCCACCCGTCCCACGGCCGCCCCAAGGCACGGTCACCGCGCCCGCCTGACCCGCAGCACCGCGAACCCCGCCACCGCCGGCAGCGCCATCGCCGCGCCCGCCAGCAGCCACTGCCCGACCGTCATCGTGGTCAGCGACGCCCCGGTGGTCGTGTAGACGGCGGTGGCGGGCAGCACCCCGACCGCGGTGCCGGCCACGAACGCGCCCACCCGCAGCCCGGTCAGCCCGGCGACGTAGTTGACCAGCCCGAACGGCACCAAGGGCAGCAGCCGCAACGCCACCACCGCGCCGAACCCGTGCCGTTCGAGCAGCCGGTCCACCCGCGCGAACCGGCCGTCGCGCGGCCGGACCACGTCCCGCCCGAGCCCGCGCGCCACGAGGAAGCTCACCACCGCGCCCAGCGTCACGCCCACGACCACCACCCCGGCGCCGACCCACGGCCCGAACAGCACCCCGCCGAGCACGCTGAGCACCGGCTTGGGCACCAGCACCGACGACCCGGCCGCGCACAGCGCGACGAACACCACCGGTGCCAGCGGCCCGGCGGCGTCGACCCGACCGCGCAGCTCGGCCACCCCGGGTACGACACCGGTGGCGACCCCGACCGCGCACGCCGCGACCAGCACCACGAGCAGCACGAGCCGGAGGACCCCGAACCACGACCGCCCGCTCACCCCGCCCAAACTACTTGCCGCCCCGAGGAAGCTGGACCCGTGGACCGGGAACTGATCGAAACGCTCGGCGCCGTCGCCCACCCGGGCGGCCTGCTGATCGGGCGACCGGAACTGGTCGTGGGCGTGCTGCGGTGCGCGTCCCGCCCGTCGGGGCTGGAACTGGAGCTGCTCGCCCGCCGGCCGCCGGACCCGCGGGACGCCACGCAGCGGCAGCGGGACATCCGCGCGGGCCGGGGCGGTCCGGCGGTCGCGGCGCGCGTGCTGCTGCCCGACACGGACGAGGGCCTGGACCTGCGCCTGGGCGTGCTGGAGGACACCGGGCGGGCGCGGTGGGCGTACCCGTGGATCAATTCCACCCGCAACGACAACACCGGGAGCGAGTACCGCCTGACCTTCCTGCTCCCGCCCGCGTTCGACCGCGTCTCGCTGGTGTTCGCCTGGCCGGAGATCGGCTTCCCGGAAACCGTCGTGCACCTGCCGCTGCCGTCCCGCGCCACCGTCGAACGCGCCACCAGGTCGATCTGGGACGCCCCGGTCACCGGCGTGCCCACGGCCGAGCGGTTGACCTCCCGCACCGCCCCTCACCCCGGTTTCGTCGCCATCGAGACCGGGGTCGGCGTGGCGCCGCCGCAGGTGCTGCACCGCGTCGGGGACGCGGCGCTGGTGCTGACCCGCCTGGCCGCGGTGGAACCGGGCCTGCTGTCGGCGACCCTGACGGGCGTCGCGCGCGACGAGGCCGGGAAGGCGGCGCGGCGCGACCCCGCCGAGCGCCCACCGGCCGACCGGCCGCACCGGGGCGAGCCGGTCCTGGCGGTCGTCCGGGGCGACGAGGCGGTGCGGGCGACCCTCACGGACGCCGAGGCCACCGGGGGCTTCTGGTCCTACCGCACGACGCAGCACTTCGTCCTGGAGGCGCCCCACGACGGCGTGCTCGACCTGCTGGTCTCCTGGTCCGCCGCCGACCTGCCCGAAGCCCGCGCCCGCATCCCGCTGGCATCGCCACACGATACTGAACGTTAAGCCGCAACCACTCGTCGCATCTTCGACGCCGCTCGTCGTGACTGGCTTGACCGGTTAACCCACCGCTGCCAGCGTCGGCCACGCCACCAACGACGACCGGCGAGGAGACCGTCATGGCAGGACACGCGGGGAAGTTGGCCCTGATCGCGGCGCTGGTGGCCGCCACCGCCGCGCAACCCGCCGCCAGCGCGCAACCCGCCGCCGGCGCGCAATCCGCCACCGCCGCGCAACCCGCCACCGGCGCGCAATCCGCCACCGCCGCGCAACCCGGCGCCCACGCCCGGGGCTGGGTGGCCGCGTGGGCGGCGAGCCCCGTGGTCGGCAGCGCGGTCCCGTGGAACTCGTGCCCGGCCGGCGAGGGCCTGGCCGACCAGACCGTGCGCAACGTCGTGTTCACCAGCGCGGGCGGCCGGTTCGCGCGGGTGCGCCTGACCAACGCCTTCGGCACCAAGCCGCTGAAGGTGGGCCGCACCTCCGTCGCGGTGCAGGCGGCCGGCGACGCGGCCGTGCCCGGCACCTTGCGCGCGGTGACGTTCGGCGGTCGCCGCGAGGTGACCGTGCCCGTGGGCCGGGAGGTCTTCAGCGACCCGGTGCGCCTCGACGTGGCGGCGCTGTCCACGCTGCTGGTGAGCGCGTACCTGCCGGAGGCGACCGGACCGCTGACCAACCACCCGTTCACCGCCCAGGGCAACTACCTCGCCGCGGGCGACCGGACCGGCGCGCTGTCGGGCGGGTTCGCCGACACGCCGTGCTGGATGGTGGTCGACGGGGTGGACGTGGCGCCCGCGGGCCGGGTGAAGGGCGCGGTCGTGGCGTTCGGCGACTCGATCACCGACACCGCCAGCACCACCGGCAACGCCAACCGCCGCTGGCCGGACTTCCTGGCCAGGCGGCTGGACGCGGTGCCGGGCCGGACGCTGTCGGTGGTGAACGCGGGCCTGGGCGGCAACCGGCTGATCGCCGACCGCGACGAGCCGTACTGGGGCGTCGCCGGGGTCACCCGGGTGCAGCGCGACGTGCTGTCGCAGACCGGCGTGGAGGCCGTGATCATGCTGCTGGCGGTCAACGACATCGGCTACAGCGCGTCGGCGGCCGACCTGATCGCCGGGCACCGCGAGGTGATCAGGCAGGCGCGGGCGGCGGGCGTCGCGGTCTACGGCGGCACCGTGCTGCCGTTCAAGGGCTCGTTCATCTGGACCGGGGAGCGCGAGGCCACCTGGCGCGAGCTCAACGACTGGATCCGCACGTCCGGCGAGTTCGACGGCGTGGTGGACTTCGCCGCCGCGACCGCCGTACCGGGGGACCCGGCCACGCTGGACCCGGCCTACGACAGCGGCGACCACCTGCACCCCAACGACGCGGGCACCGAGGCGATGGCGAACGCGGTGGACCTGGCCATGCTGCTGGGCAGGCGCTGAACCACGCCCGGTGGCGCCCGTCCGGGCCCGGACGACCGCACCGCCCGGCGAATCCGGTCCACGCCGTTCGTCGGGACCGGGTCCGCCGGGCGGGCGCCACCGGGTTCAGCGGTCGATGCGGGTGACCGGGGCGACGACCAGGTCGTGCACGCGCCAGTCGAAGTCCCGCGCCCACTTCCCCAGTTGCTCCAACCGCTCCGGCAGCCCCTCGTCGGTCGTCGGCACGACCAGCAGCTCACCCACGAACACGTGGCCCTCCTCGCGCACGCGCAGCCACGCGTCGGCCACCCAGTCCTGGTCGAGCACGGCGGCCAGCAGCCGGTCCGGCAGCGGGTGCGGCTCGCGCCCGCCGACCACCCGCGGCCTGCTGTCCATCAGGTTCGCCACCGCGTCCCGCGTGGTGCGCGCGCCGTCGCGGACGATGTCGCCGCCGATCACCAGCGCGGCCACCGCGTCGGCCCACCACAGGCCGAAGCCGATGCCGAGCACGCCCAGCACCGCGGCGGCCGCGGTGAGCCAGTCGGCGCGGTTCATCTCGGCGTCCGCGTAGAGGACCTTGTCGTGCAGCCGCCGGGCGATCCCGATCTTGACCCGGCCCAGCAGGATGGCGGGCACCATGGTGGCCAGCAGCGCGGCGATCATCAGCCAGCCCGACCAGAAGCGGACGCCGAACACCTCGACCAGCCCGATCGGCGGGCGCTCGCCGGCCAGCAGGCGGGACAGCGAGTCGTACACGACGTAGCCGCCCAGGCCCAGCAGCGCCAGCGAGCCCGCCAGGAACGCCACGCTCACCGACCGGTGGTAGCCGTAGGGGAACCGCTCGTCCGGCGGCCGGTTGCGGTAGCGGGCGGCGACCAGGAACGCGGCGGGCGGCACCAGGCCGAGCATGTCCTCGATCCAGGCGGCCTTCATCGCCTGCGACTGCCCGAGGGTGACCGCGAGCAGCGCGACGGCGGCGGCGAAGAAGGCGAGCGTCCACCACTCCAGCCGCACCGCGCGCCGGTGCAGCGCCGCCTTGTCCGGCGGCAGCTCGAAGCGGTCGCCCACCCTCATGCGCGGTCCAGCAGCCGCTCGACCTCGCCGTCCGGCAGGGTCGCCAGGAACTCCTCCACCTCGACCTGCCAGGCGTTCTCGCCCAGCGGCAGCGCCCACACGTGCCGCTCGGCGTACGGGCGGGTCAGCGAAGCCTGCTCGACCCACGGCGACTGCTCCTCCAGCCCGCCGACCACCAGGTCCAGCTCGCGGCCCTCCAGCGCGGTCATCAGCGTCGACTCCGAGCCCGGGCGCCACTCGACGCGGGCACCCAGCCCCGCGGCGAACCGCTCCACCAGCTCCACCTCCACCCCGGCGGGCGCCTCGTCCCACGCCCGCGTCCACGGCGGGTTGTCGGTGACGCCGGCGCGCAGCACCCCGGCCCGGACGCGGTCCAGGGTGCCCTCCACGTCACGGGGCAGTCCGCACCCCGCCAGCACCAGGGCGAGGACGAGCAACCACCTCATGCGCGCCTCAGTCGCGGAACGGGGCGGTGAAGCAGGCGAGCCGGCCGCCCGCGGTGCCCGCCTGACCCGGTTCGGTGGCCGTGGTGGGCTTCTCGTGCAGCACGATCGAGGCGGGCACGCGGTCGCCGAAGTCGAACGGCACGGTGGTCTCGGCGGAGCCGTTGCCCTGGCCGTCGGTCTTCAGGTCGAGCCAGATCTCGTTCCGGGGGTTGGCGTAGGCCGGGTCGGTCGAGGGCTTGTCCGGCGTCGCGTTCGGGTCGACCTGGTGCTGGTAGTGGGGCCCGGCGTCGGCACCGGTCTTCCCGCACGGGTCGGTGTGGGCGTGCACGGCGTAGCCGCGGTCGGGCTGGAGCCGGTCGGCGTCCAGGCGCACGGTGGTGGTGCCCTCGCCCTCGCTGACCTCCAGCTCCAGCTCGGCGCCGACCGGCGCGGCCTCGGGCTCGTAGGTGAAGGCGGTGTCGGCGTCGTCGACCGTGGCGAGCACCCCGACCAGCCGGTTGGTGACCGCGGACTCGGAGGTCGTGGTCGACTCGGGCGCGGCGGTGTCCGTCCCGCCGCCGCAGCCCGCGATGCCGCCCGCCGCGGTGCAGAGCGCGGCCACCAGCACGAGGCGGATGCGCATGTCGGTCCCCCTTCGCTACCCCGTCGTGGTCACCGGCCGATTACCCTCGTCACTCCGCGTGAAAACCTCGCGGCCGCCGGTGCTACGTTCTCGACTCCGATCGACCGGGAGGTAGCGATGGCCATCGAGGTGCACGACGTGCCCGAGGAGAAGTACTTCGCCGCGGTGGTGGACGGCGCGCCGGCGGGCCGGGCCGAGTACCTGCGCACCCCGGAGCTGATCGTGTTCACCCACACCGAGGTCGACCCGGCGTTCGAGGGCAGGGGCGTGGGCAGCGCCCTGGCCCGGGCCGCGCTGGACCAGGCCCGGGAGTGGGGGCTGCGGGTGCTGCCGCAGTGCCCGTTCATCAAGGGGTACATCGAGCGGCACCGCGAGTACGTCGACATCGTCTACGGCGCCAACGCCGACTGATCCCGGCCGTCGCGCGCCCGCCGCAGGACCTCGTCCTCGGTGAGCGCGCTGGGCGGGTGGTGGCTCAGGCACATCGGCAGCCGGAGCTTCGCGAAGCCGGTACCCTCGGTCGCGCCGTAGAACCGGCCGGCGGGCAGGCGGGAGATGTCGTCCACCCGGCCGCCCTTGGCCCGCGCCAGCGCCTTCGCGGCATCGATCTGCGCCGAGGCGTTGAGCAGGCCGAAGAACTGCGTCGCCGCGTTGCCGGTGACCTGGTTGTGCAACGCCTTCGGCGCCTGCGTCGCGTAGACCATGCCGAGCCCGTACTTCCGCGCCTGGGTGGCCAGCATCAGGGTGCTCTGCCGGGACGCGGGCGTGCCGCGCGCCGGGACGAACGTCTGGGCCTCGTCCAGCACGAGCAGGCCACCCAGCGGCCGGTCGCCCGCCGGGTTGCGCCGGACCCAGGCGAACAGCGCGAGCTGGAGCTGGTTGACGAAGGTCTGGCGCTGGTCGTCGTTGGGCAGGCCGACGCAGCTGATCACCGACACCCTGGCCCGCCTGCCGGGCGGCGGGGTGAGCAGCACGCCCGGGTCGAGGCGGTCCCCGAGCCCGCCGAAGACCGGGTCGTTGATCATGGCTGCCTTCAGGCCCTCGGCGATGTCGGCGGCCAGCTTCGCCGAGTCCCGGATCGTGCTGACGCCCTCGGGCAGGTCACCCAGGAACGCCACCAGGGCCTTGAGGTCGCTCCCGCCGCGCCGCGCGAAGTGCGCCAGCGCCTCGGTGAGCACGGCCTTGCCGGTGTCGAGCTTGCGGCCGGACAGCCCCGCGCGCGGCACGAGCCCCGCGACCGCGGCGTCGATCGCGGTGCGGAACTCGTCCGGGTCGTCGACCACCCCGCCGAAGTCCGGCAGCGGGGTCAGCACCAGCGGTCGGCCGGTCTCGCGGGACGGCGTCCAGACCACCACGTCGGTGTCGGCGAAGTAGCGGCGGGCGCGCTCGGCGTCTCCTCCGCCCCACTCGACCGGCGGCGACGGCCACGGGTCGCCCAGGCGCGCCAGGTCGTTGTTGGTGTCGATCAGGACCGACGACACCCCGTGCAGCGCCACCTCCTCGACCAGGCGGCGGAGCAGGACGGTCTTGCCCGACCCGGTGCCGGCGAAGACCGCGGTGTGCTTGCGCAGCAGCGCCACCGGGATGGTGAACGGCCGCCCGTTGTCCGCGTTCACGCCCAGGGTGATGGCGGGGACCCCGTCCTCGTTCCGGCCGGACCGGTCGTCGCCCGGCTCCGCCTCCGGCCACCGCGGCGCGGAGGGCTCCACGGGCGCGGGAACGGGCTCCGGCACAGGGGGGACCTCGGGCACCGGCGCGGGGAGGACCCGCCGCAGGAGCCCGGACCTGCTCGCGGGCAGCCGGGCCGCCAGCCACCCGAGCAACCCCTCCGGCGCCCGGGCCAGCATCAGCTCCAGGGCCTCGAAGGTGCGCAGGTCGTCCTGCGACACCGGCAGCGACACCCCGCCCGCGGCCTCGAACTCGGCCAGCGCCGCCACGGTCTTCGGCCCCGCCGAGAACGGGATGTTGCGCAGCACCACCAGGTGCCGTCTGCCGCCTTCCTGCCACAGCTCCGCGTCCAGGCACGCCGACTGCAACCGGGGCAGCACCGAGCTGTGGTGGGAGTGGGCGATCGCCCGGAAGCTCCAGTGCTCCTCCCCTTCCCCCTCCTCGTCCAGCGTGCGCCGCAACCGGGCGTGGAGCACGGGCACGACGCCCGACGGCGGGTCGACCGCCAGGTCCTGCCCGGCGCCACCCCGTTCCAGCACGTAGCACCGCAGGGCCGCGCCGAGCAGGGCGGGCATCCGTTCGCCCTCGGCGGCCGGGTCGAGCGGCCGCACCACGTCGGCCGCCGCGCGGAGGCGGGCGAACTCCTCGTCGAGCGCGCCGAGGACGTCCGGCCCGGTGGTGGGGACCGCGGTGGTGACCGGCTGGGGTTCGCCGAAGTCGGCCAGCTCGCGCACCTCGCCCAGCCGCAGGCACTCCTCCACGTGCCGCTCCACGCGCTGGAGCAGGCGGCGGGCCGTGCAGTGGGCCACCTCCGGGTCCTCGAAGGCCGACGGCAGCACCGGCCAGGTCGGGTGGGGCGGGGTGAAGCCGACCTCGTCGTACAGGCCGCCGAGGTGGCGTTCCACGATCGCGGTCGCCACGGCCGGTCCGGGCATCGCCGTCGACAGGGTGAGCACCCGGAACCGGTCGCCGGCCGAGTTGACCCCGTGGTCGGCGACCAGCCGCCACGTCCTGGGCAGGCACGCGACCACGATCACGGTCCGGGTGGCCTCCTCGCGCAGCGCCATCAGGCCGTGGGCCAGGCCGTCGGCCAGGGCGTGCCGGTCCGATTCGCCGGGAGCCTGGCTGAACACGCCGTCGACCTGGTCGACCGCCACCACCACGGGGCCGGTGAGCGCGAAGACGCGCGACAGGTCGCCGAACACGAGCTGGGCCGGCCGGCCGCGGGCGCGGAAGCCCCACTGCTCCCGCTCCGCCTCGGTGATGCCGTCCTCCAGCACCAGGAAACCGTGCCCGACCCGGTTCACCTCGTCCCTGGCGGCCCGGTGGAGGACGAGGGCGCGCAGCGTGTCCTGGCAGTTGGACACGACCTCCGGCGCGAGTTCGCGCAGCCGTTCCACCAGCAGGTCGACGTCCTGCCTGCGCACCGGCAGCGTCCCCCGCAGCCGCATGCGCACCTCCCCGGGGCACCCGGTGCGATCGGCGAGGCGGTCGAGCAGGGTGGTGAGCTGGCCGCCGTCGCGGGTGAGCAGCTTGCTGCCCAGCACGCCCTGCACGGCGCCCTCCCAGAACGAGCGCTTGTCCAGCGTCTTGAGCAGGAAGAACGCCCCGCCCTCCCGCTGCACGCGCTGCCGCAGCCACCCGAGCATGTGGGTCTTGCCGACACCGCGCTCGCCCTGGAGCACCACGCCCAGCGGGTTGGCGCCCGGTTTGCGCGCCGCGGTCGCCACGGCCCGCTCCAGGTGCCTCACCGCCTCCACGTGGAGGCCGTCGACGTGGTGGTCCAACCGGCTCCACACGTCGTCGGGCGCGAGGACCGAGTTGAACTGGACCTCGTTCAGGGCGTTGCGCTGCTCCGGGTCCATCCCCTCCGAGTGCGTCCCTCCCGGGCCCACCGCCGCCGGGTCCATCACGGCGCCTCGACCACCAGCAGGTGGCGCGGGGTGCCGCCGAGCACCACCGCGGCCCGGTGGTCCCGCTCGGTCAGCGCCTTCTGGTCCGGTTCGGCCCACAGGTGCACCCCGTCGCGGCGGGCCATCGCGCCCACCGCCCGGTCGAAGTCCTCCCGCGGCACGTCGTCGAGCCGTTCCCGCAGGTCGGCGAGGCCGACGGCGTCGCCCCGGCGGCGGGCCAGCGCCGCGTAGGCGGCCGCCACGCGCCCGACGACGTTCGGCGGGAAGAGGTCGGCGAGGGCACCGCCGGTGTCGTCGAGGTGGCGACGCAGCCCGGCGAGCACGGCCTGGAGCGCGCCACCCGCGGCACCCGCCCGCGCCGGGCGTTCGGCGGACAGCTCGGCCGCGCACCGCACCGCGCCCTGGTCGGTGAGCTCGTGCACGTAGGAGCGGCCCACCAGGGTGCTGGTGACCAGGCCGAGCTTATTGAGGCGCAGCCGCAAGTCGCCCTCCAGTTTGAAGCCCGCGACCTCGTGGAGCTGGGCATTGGTCAGCTCCCGGGCCTCGGCCATGAGGACGAGCAGGGCGGCGCGTTCACGCGGGGTCAACCGTTCGTCGGACATGCCCGTTCCTCTCCGCTCACCCGTCCACGTCCTCGACCACGGTGAACCCGCCGGGGTCGACCGCGATGTCCTTGCCCGTGCGGTGCGTCGAGCCCGAGACCCGCACGGTCCGTCCCGTGCGGTGCGCCTCCAGGGCCGCCCCGTAGGCCCGCTCGCCGTCCAACCGCACCGGGACCAGCCGCTCCCGCCCGGTGGCGATCCCGTCGACGACCGGGGTGCCGCGCACCTGGATGCGCCACCGCTCGCCGTGCTCGTCGTCGGCCAGGCCGGTCACCGGTCCCTCCACGACGGCCGCGACCGGTGCACCGGCGGGCCCCCGCCTGCTCGCCGCCCACACGCGTTCACCGGCGCCCCCGGGGAACTCGACGGTGGTCGCTCCCCCTTCGACGGGCCGCAGCACCGACCAGCGGAAGCCCAGTTCGAACGGCTCCGCGCGGTGCGGTCCGGCCAGGTCGGCCAGGGTGGCGCAGACGTCCCGGCCGACGCCCTGTCGGAAGACCTCGTCGAACGCCACCTCGTCCGCGGCGACCACCGCCTGCCGCACCACCGCGCAGACGCGCAGCACCCGCAGCGCCGTCAGGCGGCCCAGCGGCTCGGGCACGTCGTCCACGGGCAGCAGGACCTCGACGCCGAACACGCTTTCGTCCAGCGAGAGCAGCGCCCGGTCCAGCAGGGCGGGCACCTCGGCGGGCGCCCGGCTGCCCGCGGGATCGCCCAGCACGTCCCTGGCGCACGTCGCGACGAGGTCGCGGACCGCGCGGACGGCGCGGACGCCCGCGGGCAGAGCGATCCCGCTGCCCCGCAGCCGATAGGACACGACGTCCACGGCGGGCACCGCCATGTCGCGCTCGACCGCGCGCGGCGTCCGCCCCTCGGCGTCCGCCACGCACTCCACCAGGTCCCGCATCCGTCGCGGGGTGTCCGCCAGGTCGTCGCCCGGCGGCACCAGGACGTCGAAGTCGCGCCAGGACCACACGGTGCCACCGCGCCAGCGGTCGGTGGGCGCCCACCCGCGCGCGCTCAAGTAGTCGGTCGCCTGCCGGACGTGCGGTGGCCCCGTCATCGGGCCGCCGCGCCCACGGCGCCATCGGTCACCAGCGCGCGCAGGCTCACCGCGGTCAGCACGTTGCTCAGCGGCACCTTGACCCGGATGCGCCGCGCCCGGGTCGGCGCGGGCAGGGGTTCCCGATCGCTCAGCGAGAGGTAGTAGCCGATGTGGCGGAGCAGCAGGCCCGCGGTCCTGAGGTCGGCGTACTCGGCCGCGTGCGGCGGGACGTGCACGACGAAGAGGTAGCGCGGGACGGTGAACCCCGGACCCGCGAGCTTGTTGAACTGGACGTGGTCCAGGCCGTCGAAGTCGACCACGCCCCGGCGCGTCTGGAGCCGGGACACCGTCTTGACCTGGACGTCGATCCGCGGCGAGAAGCCGCGCGGGGTGCGCCCGGGCAGCTTGATGCACAGGTCGACCCCGTCGAGGTCCACGTCGTCCTCGGACCACGTCAAACCCGCGGCCGAGGCCAGGACCCGGACGTAGTCCGCACCGAACTTGCCCTGGTGGTTGCGAGCGTCGAGCACGGTCCCCCTTCGCACGGCCGGCGGTACGGGCTCCCCCACGAGGGGTCGCCGGCGGGGACCACCCGCGCACGGCCCGCGGCGACGGGCACAGCATCCTCCGCTGGTTTCCGCCTGCGCGACGAAGAGAGGATGAAGTCACCCGTTCGCCCGCACGCCGAGCCGCACTACTGCGGACCGGGCAGTGCCGGAGCACACCCGAGGTCGCCCCGGGTGCGCTCCGACAGGACCGCCAGGTCGTGTTTCAGATGTGGCGCAGCCAGGTGTTGATGGCGGCGATGTCGATGGTGGCCCGGTAGCGGAGGGCGAGTTTGTCGTAGCGGGTGGCCACCGCCCGGTGCTGCTTGAGCAGGTTGATGCCGCACTCGACGGCATGGCGCTGCTTGTAGATCTCCCTGTCGATGGTGGGTGGCCGTCCACCCGCGGAGCCTTTGGCCCTGCGGTGGGCGGCCTGGTCGCGGGCTGGTCGATGGTCGCCTTGATCCTGCGGTCGCGCAGATAGGCGCGGTTGGCCTCGTCCGCCAGGACCCGTCCGGCCGGCCCCTGGCCCGTCCGCCGCCGTGCCAGGGCACCGCGATCTGTTCGACCACCGGGACGAATTGCGGGCTGTCACCGCGCTGACCGGCGGTGACCAGGCCGCCGGCCCTGCTCGCAGGCCAGGTGCAGCTTGCTGGTCCAGCCGCCCCGCGACCGCCCCAACCCGTGATCGTTCGGCTCCGTCCCGCCCGTGTCGGTGTCGGGCGGTTCGACCCGCAGATCCCCCTTTTCCGCGCACCCGCCGCGTGCTGGTGCGCCCGCATGATTGTGGAGTCGACCGACACGTCCCACACGATCAGCCCGTCGGCATCGGCGCGGGCCTGTAACGCGGTCAGGATGTGTCGCCAGACGCCGGCCCGCTGCCAGCGGCGGAACAACCCGTAGACGGTCTGCCAGGGCCCGTGGTCGGGCGGGACGTCGCGCCACGGGGCACCGACGCGCACCCGCCACCGGATGCCGTCGATCAACTGACGCCTGCTCCACTTCGGCGGACGGCCCGGCTTGCGACCCACAGGTAACAGCGGCTGCAACAGCGCCCACTGCGCGTCGGTCAGATCGGCCCGCCCCGCTGCCGCTACGCCGGCCACGAGGTCTCCGGTGTTCGGGTTTGCTTGGTCGCTCACCCACCTACCGGAGACCTCGCCACGTTCCGGCCACCGACACACCGCCGGTCAGCACCTTTGAAACACGACCTAGCCGAGCCGGCAGGCCAGGCCGTTGAGGGTGAAGGCGGTCGGCTTGGTGTTGGTGCCCGTCCAGCTGCCCAGGAAGCCGAACGAGGTCGAGCCGCCCGCCGGGATCACCGGGTTCCACGCCGCGTTGCCCACGGAGACCTCCGGGCCGGACTGGCGGAAGGTGCCGTTCCACAGCTGGGTGATCCGCTGGCCGTTGCCGTAGTGCCAGGTGAGCGTCCAGGCGGTGAGGGGGGCGGTGCCGCGGTTGGTGATGCGGACCGAGCCCTGGAAGCCGTTCTGCCACTGGCCCGCGATGTCGTAGGAGACGGCGCAGGTCGCGGGCGGGGGCTCGGTGGTGGTGGTGGTGGTCGTCGTCGTCGTCGTTGTGGTGGTCGTGGTGGTCGTGGTGGGGCCGCCGATCCGGCTGGGGTCCACCACGCCCCAGTAGGCGTCCTTGGCCTGCAGGCGGGTGTCGAACAGCAGCGGGTGGTCCTTGCGGGTCACCGGGAAGCTGTCCAGCCACGTGTTGTCGTCGGCCAGGCCCCACAGGGTCACCGAGCTGATCGACGCGGCGTGCCGCTCGAACACCTCGAACAGGTCGCGGTACCGGTAGCCCTGCTCCAGCAGCACCTCGCGCGGCGGCGTGGGGTAGGACTGGCTGTTGTCGGTGTAGATGGACACGTCCATCTCGGTGATCTGCTGGTCCACGCCCAGCGGCGCGAACTTGGTGATCATCGCCTCGGTCTCGGCGACCGACGGCCACTGCACGTTGACGTGCATCTGGTGCCCGACCGCGTCGACCGGCACGCCCTCGGAGCGCAGCCGCGCGACCAGGTCGTAGAGCTTGTCGCGCTTGGCCGGGACGTTGGTGTTGTAGTCGTTGATCACCAGCACCGCGCCCGGCGCCACCTCGCGGGCCACGCGGAACGCCGTGCGCAGGTAGTCCAGGCCCGTGATCTCGAACCACCTGCTGCGGCGCAGGCCGTCGGCCTGGTTCTCGTCGATGACCTCGTTCACCACGTCCCACGTGCCGATGTCGGCGCCGTAGCGGCCGACCACGGCGCGGATGTGGGCCTCCAGGCGGGCCAGCAGCAGCGCCTTGTTCTCCGGCGTGGCGGTCATGTCCGCGCCCGCGGCGTCCTTGAACACCCACGCGGGGGTCTGCTGGTGCCAGACCAGGGTGTGGCCGCGCACGGCCATGCCGTTGGCCTTGGCCCAGTTGACCAGGGTGTCGGCGTCGGTGAAGCGGAACGCGCCCTCGGTCGGCTCGGTGGCGTCCCACTTGAGCTGGTTGCCCGGGGTGATGGAGTTGAAGTGCCTGGCGAGCAGCTGCCCGTGGTTGCCGAGGAGCTGCGCGGGCTCGACCGCCGCGCCGACGGCGTCGAAGTGCTCGCCCAGCACGTCCTTGACCGCGGGGATGTCGGTCTGGATCGGGGGCAGCGGCGTGTAGGAGAGGGTGAAGTCGTCCACGTGCAGCGCTCCGGTGGTGCTGGTCAGCTCCACGTAGGCGGTGAGGAACTCGACGTCGGTGGCGAGCGTGTAGCTGCCCTTGAGGTTCACCCAGGCGTCCGCGGTGACGTCGGTGGTGCCGACCACCTGGTCGTAGGACGGGGTGCCGCCGGTGCGGCGCTCCACGGACAGGCGCGCCTGCGTGGGCGCCTGTCCCGCCGGGAGCCGGACCCAGACCGACAGCTCGTAGCGGGTGCCCTTGTCGACCTCGTCGAGCAGGTCGAGCGTCGGCCCCTCCCAGTTCTGCGTGCGACCGCTGACGGCGAGGCCCCGCGTGCCGCTGTGGGCCGCGTCGGCGCTCACCGAGAGCGTTTCACCGCCGCGCGGCGCCCAGCCCTGGGCCGTGCCGTCCTCGAAGGTGCTGTTGACGACCACCACCGGGTCGTCCGCCGCGGCGGCGCCCGAACCGACCTGCGCGATCGCGACCAACCCGGCCACCACCGAGGTCGCGAGCGCACCGGCGAGAACTCTCCTCATCGAGAATGCCTCTCCCGTGAACTGTCTGGGAGCGCTCCCAGACCCGCCTGAACGATAAGGAGCGCCGAACGCCCCTTGCCAGGCCCCGTTCAGACCAACCGGTGGTTGGGGGGTGGAGGGGCGGCACACACCTGGTGCGGCCCGTCACACGGCTCCCGAGCCCCGGCCGCACGACGGGGTGCGGTGGCGGGGTGGGTGTTGCGCGGGGTGCGCCGGACTGGGTCGGGTGGGGAGCCGCGTGGTGCGCGCCGAACCGGGGCGGGCGGGGTGTTGCGCGGGGCGCGCCGAACCGGGGCGGGCGGGGTGTTGCGCGGGGCGCGCCGGACCCGGTCGGGTGGGAGCTGCGCGGGGCGCGCCGGACCCGGTCGGGTGAGGAACTGTGCGAAGTGGGCCGGACCCGGGCGAGCGGAGAGCCGCGTAGTGCGCGCTGGCCCAGGTCGGGGCGGAGAGCCGCGCGGTGTGCTGCGCCGGACCCCGTCACCACACCCTCATCACCGCCACACCGCCCTCGTCACCCGGCCACATCACCCCGCCACCGTCACCCCGCCACCGTCACCCCGCCACCGTCACCCCGCCACCGTCACGCCGCAACCCGCCCCGGCGCCAACATCCCGCGCAGCGCCGCCAGCCCCTTGGCCGCCTGGCTCTTCACCGTCCCCTCCGTACACCCCATCAACCGCGCGGTCTCCGCCAAGCTCAAATCCACGCAGTACCGCAGCACCACGGCCCGCCGCTGCCCCGGCGGCAACCGCACCAGCGCGGCCCGCACGTCGAGCACGTCCTCCACCCGAGCCGCCGACACGCCCACCGGCGGCAGCACCTCCACCGCGGCCTCGTACCGCCGGAACGGCCGCTGCGCCTCGTCGATCACCGTCCGCAGCAGCACCTTGCGCGCGTAGGCGTCCAACTGCACGTCCCGCCCCAACCGCGGCCACACCGCGTACAGCTTCGCCAGCGCGGTCTGCGTCAGGTCGTCGGCGTGGTGCCGGTCCCCGCAGAGCCGCAGGGCGGTGCGGCGGAGCATGGCGGCGCTCGCCGTCACGTAGGCGTGGAAATCGTGGTCGGTCACACTGCTCTTCCGCTCATGACACCCCTCCCGTCCCCGTGTCGTCGGTCACACCCGGCCTGCCCCTCGTAGGCTCCACACCCCGATAAATGCCGTGGGCGGTCCGGGAGGTTGCAAAGAACACCGGAATCAACGCGCCCGCCTCGTCGGCTCGCGCGCCGGGTACGCGCCGTGCAGCAGGGTGATCGAGCCCGGCGCCACCGCGTCCACCGGTGGACCGGGCGATCGCGTCGGCGTCACCGTCGCCCCCGAGGACTCCGGCTCCACGTCCCACACGACCACGCCTCATGAGCGTTCTAACATTTCACTTGTTCGAACGCTCATCCTCTTGTCACACTCCAGGGGTGAAGAGCGCCGAACGACACCGGGTCATCGTCGACCGGCTCCGCGACTCGACCCAGGTCGGCGTGGCGGAGCTGGCCGCGGCGACCGGGGCGTCGGAGATGACCATCCGCCGCGACCTCGACCTGCTCGCCGCGAGCGGTGTGCTGCGGCGGGTGCACGGCGGCGCGGTGCCCGCGACCCCCTCGGGCGTCGAACCCCCCTTCACCGCGCGCGCCGCCGCCGCGGTCGCCGCCAAGCGCGCGATCGCCGCCGCCGCGGTGGAGCTGGTCCGGGACTGCGAGACCGTGCTGCTCGACAGCGGCACCACGGCCGTGGAGCTGGCGCGGTTGCTGCGCGACCGCACCGTCACCGTCATGCCGATGTCCCTGCACGCCACGCGCGAACTGCTCGACGCGCCGAACGTGCGGCTGCTGCTGCCCGGCGGCGAGCCCCGCCCCGGTGAGCTGGCCCTGGTCGGCCCGCTGGCGCTGGCCTCGATGCGGGCCCTGCGCTTCGACGTCGCCGTGCTCAGCCCCTGCGCGCTGAGCCTGGACGGCGGGCTGACCGCGCACGACCTGCCCGACGCCGAGGTCAAGCAGCAGGCGATCGCGGTGTCCCGCCGGGTCGTCGCGCTGGCCGACGGCACCAAGTGGGACCGCACCGCCATGGCCCACGTCTGCCCGGCCGACCGGCCCGACGTGGTGGTCACCGACCCCACGGCCCCCGAGGACCAGCGCGCCGCGCTGACCGCGCGCGGCGTGCTCGTGCACGTCGCCCGACCCGCACAGGAGAGCACCACCGCATGAACAACCCCCTGCCGCGCGCCGCCCGCGTCGCGACCTTCACCTACTTCACCCTCAACGGGTTCGCCGTCGGCCTGTGGGTGGTGCACATCCCGAACGTCGAACGCGCCACCGGCATCTCGCACAGCACCCTGGGCGCGCTGCTGCTCCTGCTCGGCGGCGCCGCGTTCGTCGGCATGCAGGTCGCCGGCCCGCTGGCCGACCGCCTCGGCCAGCGGCGCCTGCTGCCCGCGGCGGGCGTGCTGCTGGGCGTGGCGGTGTGCACGCCGGGCCTGGCGAGCTCGTGGTGGACACTGGCGCTCTCGCTGCTGTTCTTCGGCTTCGGCAACGGCACGATCGACGTGGCGATGAACTCGCACGCCGTGGTGGTGGAACGCGCCTACCCGCGGCCGATCATGGCCTCCTTCCACGCCATGTGGTCGGTCGGCGGCGCGCTGGCCGCCCTGGTCGGCGCGGGCACGCTGGCCGCCGGGGTGCCGACCGCGGTGTCGCTGACCGCGTGCGGCGCGGGCTGCGCGGTGGTCTCGCTGCTGGCCGCCCGGTTCGTGATCGACGGCCGGCCCGAGCCCGGGACCGGTGCCGCGGGCACGTCGGCCGCGCCGTCGGTGCGGCCGTCGCGCAAGCTGGTCTGGCTGCTGGGCGCCATCGCGTTCGCGCTGATGCTGGCCGAGGGCGTGGCCAACGACTGGGCCGCGCTGCACTCCCGGGACGTCCTGGGCACCTCGACGAGCACCGCCGCGTTCGCCTACGGCGCGTTCGCGGTGGCGATGACCGCGGGCCGGTTCGCCACCGACCGGGTCGCCGCGCTGATCGGCCCGGTGGCGATCGTGCGGTACGGCGCGGCGCTGGCCGCGGCCGGCCTGACCCTGGTGGTGGTCGCGCCGTGGCTGCCGCTGGCACTGGTGGGCTGGGCGCTGTTCGGCCTGGGCCTGTCCGGTGGCGTGCCGCAGCTGTTCAGCGCCGCGGGCAACCTCGACACCAGGGCGTCCGGGGCGCTGATGGCGCGGGTCGTCGGGCTCGGCTACGTGGGCCTGCTCGCCGGGCCCGCGCTGATCGGCGGCCTGACCCACTGGATCCCGCTCAACGTCGCGTTCGCGGTGCCCGTGGTGCTGTGCGTGCTGGCGGCGGTGTTCGCGGACGTGCTGGCTCCTCGGCCGGCGCCGGCCGAGGAGCCCGTGGGCTGACCTACTCGCAGCCGACGCCGTCCTTGTCGTTGTCCAGGCGGTAGATGTCGGTGCCGATGACGTTGACCGGTCCGGTGACGTAAGCCGGGCCGTCACCGCTGCCGCCCGCGCAGTCGACATCGCTGGCAATGGGCACGCAGCCGCTGTAGTTGGGGTCGCACGCGGGCTTGGGGGCGGGCGGCGGCACCGGCTGGGGCTGGGGCTGCGGTTGGGGCTGAGGCTGAGGCTGAGGTTGCGGCTGGGGCTGGGGCTGGGGCTGGGGAGCCGGCTGGGGTGGCGGCGTGGTCGTCGTCGTGGTGGTCGTGGTCGTCGTGGTGGTGGGCGGCGGCGTGGTCGTCGTGGTGGTCGTCCGGGTCGTGGTGGTCGTCGCGGCGGCCGTGGTGCTCAGGTTGGCCGCCGTGTTCGCGGGCGGCTCGTCGTCGTTCGCCAACGCCCCGATGAACGCGAACATCACCACGATCCCCGCCGCGATCCACAGTGGACGGCGCGACTTCCCGGGCGCCGCGGGCGCCGGAGCGGGGGCGAACGCGACCGTCGGCTGCGGCCCCGGCAGGACCGCCCCGGTGTCGCGCGGCAGGCGCAGCACGACCTCCAGCCCCCTGGGGCCGCGCTGCACCACCGCCTCGCACCCGGGCCTGCCGCCCTGCCCGGTCACCTGGCCGACCAGCCCGGCGTAGCGCTGGGACATCAGGCGGGTCAGCTCCCCGACCCGCTCCCCGTCCAGCCGGACCTCGATCGCGGGCTCGCCGCGGTACTTGCCCGCGCCGATGGTGCACCAGCCCAGCTCCACGGCCACGCCGCGCTGACCGCCCGGCACCACGTCGTACCGGCTTAACGGACCCTGGTGGTGCTCCTCGCGGGTCACCGTCACGGTGACCTCACCGGGCAACATCACCAAACCGAACGCAGAGTTCTCGACCACTGCCCACTCCAGACGCCGAACGGGTGTACGCCTGATGCCCATCGGCCGTTCGCACGCCGCGTTACCACCGGACGCGGACCGTGATCACCCGGTCACCGGCGGGTCAGATCCGGATCACGTGCTTGCCCCGCACGCCACCGACCTCCACCGCGCGGTGGGCGTCGGCGACCCGCGCGAGCGGGTGCACGGCCTCGACCACGGGCCGGAGGGCGCCGCGCTCGACCAGCGCGGTCAGCTCGGCGAACAGCTCGGATTTGGGGTTGCCGCTGAAGAACCGGACGCGCCGGGCCCCGAACACCTGGGACGCCAGCAGGTAGGCGATGTCGCCGGCCGACCGGAACGCGATCCCGACCATGCGGCCGCCGGGCGCGAGCAGCCGGCGGTAAGCGCTCGCCCCGGCGCCGTAGGTGTCCAGGACGACGTCGAACCGGCCCAGCGAAGCCGGGTCCACCGCGTAGTCGACCGCCTCGTCGGCGCCCAGCGAGCGGACGAAGTCGAG
Source organism: Saccharothrix syringae (assembly GCF_009498035.1). NCBI lineage: Bacteria > Bacillati > Actinomycetota > Actinomycetes > Pseudonocardiales > Pseudonocardiaceae > Saccharothrix > Saccharothrix syringae. Next base: position 4,553,881 of record NZ_CP034550.1, on the reverse strand, counting down.
GTTGCGCGCGCTCGCCAGCGCCGTGACGTGCGCGCCGTACGCCTTGCCGAGCTGGACCGCGACGCTGCCGACGCCACCGCTCGCGCCGCGCACGAGCAGCCGCTCCCCCGCCCGCAGCCGGGCCTTGTCGCGCAGGGCGGTGATGGCGGTGGTACCGACGGCCGGCAGGGCGGCGGCCTCGACCAGGTCCAGCCCGGCTGGGCTGGGGGCGAGCTGTCGCGGGTGGACGGACACGAACTCGGCGGCGCTGCCGAACCGACCGTACGGCAGCAAGCCCCACACCCGGGCGCCCGGTGCGAAACCCGGCCCGCGGACCACCTCGCCCGCCAGGTCGACACCGACGCGCTTGGGGAACCGCCTGCCCAACAACGGCCCGAACCACCTGGACCGCATCAGCCGCTCGCCGCCGTTCACGCTGGTCGCGTGCACCCGGACCAGCACGTGCCCCAGCGGGACCTCGGGTTCGGGCACGGTGCCCTCGTACAGCACCTCGGGCGGGCCGTACCGGTCGTAGAGCGCTGCGCGCATCGTCGTCCTCCGCAGTAAGTGGAACCTGTCTTCCACTTCTAACCCGGAGAAGCGGAAGGTGTCATCCACTTCCGCTAAAGTGAGAGTCATGAGCGGCGAACCGACCCGGTTGCGCGTCGACGCCCTGGCCAACCGCAACCGGGTGCTCGCGGCGGCGCGGGAGGCGTTCGCGGCGGAGGGCCTGGACGTGCCGATGACCACGATCGCGCGGCGCGCGGGCGTCGGCGCGGCCACCCTCTACCGGCGGTTCCCCACCAAGGAGGCGCTGGTCACCGAGGTGTTCGCGGACCAGTTCGCCTCGTGCACCGCGGTCGTGCACGAGGGGCTGGAGGACCCCGACCCGTGGCGCGGGTTCTGCGTGGTGGTCACCGAGATGTGCGCGATGCACGCGGCCGACCGCGGGTTCGGCGCGGCGTTCCTGGCCGCCCACCCGGACGCCCTGGCGGTGACCGAGGAGCGCGCCCGGGCCGAGGCCGCGTTCGCCGAGCTGGTGCGGCGCGCCCAGGCGACCGGGAGGCTGCGCGCGGACTTCACGGTCGACGACTTCGTCCTGCTGCTGATGGCCAACAGCGGCGTCAGCACCGGGTCGGCGGAGGTGACGCGGGCGGCGTCCCGCCGGCTGGTGGCCTACTTCCTCCAAGCCTGCCAGGCCGACGGGCCGCTGCCGCCCGCCGTGCCGCTGGGGCTGGACGAGGTGCTGGGCGGAGCGCGCTAGCCCCGCTCCTGCTCCTGCTCGACCCGCTGGTTCCACTCCCGCTTGGACGACTGCCAGCCGTCCTCGTCCGCGCCCAGCCGCCAGTAGCCGGAGATCGACATCCGGTCGCGCGGGACGCCCCGGTCCAGCCGCAGGTGGCCGCGCAGCTCCTTGACCATGTTCGCCTCGCCGTGCACGAACACGTGCACCAGGCCGTCCGGGAAGTCCAGCTTGCCGACCGCCTCGACGACCGGTCGGCCGCGCGGCCGGTCGCCCCGGTGCAGCCACACCAGCTCCACGTCGCCCGCGGTCGCCACGGCCTGCTCGTCCTCGGGGCCCCCGACCTCGGCGAGGACCACGGCCCGCGCCCCCGGCGGCAGCGCCTCCACGGCCGCCGCGATGGCGGGCCAGGCGCTCTCGTCCCCGGCCATCAGGTGCCAGTCGGCGGCCGGGTCGGGCGAGTAGGCGCCGCCGGGGCCGGCGAAGTGCAGGAGGTCACCGGGCCGCGCCCGGGCCGCCCAGGGGCCGGCCAGGCCCGAGTCGCCGTGCACGACGAAGTCGATCCACAGCTCGCGGGCCTCGGGGTCCCACCTGCGCACGGTGTAGGTGCGGGTGCTGGGCCACTGCTCGCGCGGCATGGTCTCGCGGACGACCCCGATGTCGAACGGCTCCGGGTAGGTCACGCCGTCCCGCGGGAACAGCAGCTTGACGTAGCTGTCGGTGTGCGGGCCCGTCGCGAAGTCGGCCAGCCCGTCGCCGCCGAGCACCACGCGGACCATGCGCGGGGTGATCCACTCGGTCCGCAGGACCCGACCGGTGTTGGGCATCCGCACTCCTCGCTCCGGACTCGCTCTGGACGGCGCAGTCGACACCCACCGTACGTGAATCCCGCTCACCGACCCGCGCGTCAGGACGTGACGGCGATCCCCTCGGGCTCGTTGCCCACGGGCACGGTGCCCAGCACGGCCGCCGTCACCGCGTCGATCACCGACATCGAGTTGCCCTTGGCGTTGGTCACGAAGACGAAGCTGTTGTCCGGCGCGGCGGCCACGCCCTCGGGCTGGTCGCCCACCGGGACCTGCGGCCCGGCCGGGTCGCCGGACGGGCCGAGCACCGAGACCGTGTCCACCAGCGCGTTGGCCACGTGCACCCGGCCGCCCGGGGTGACCGAGACGCCGATCGGCGCCCGGCCGACGTCGGTGGTCTCGACCGGTTTGCCCCGGTCGACGTCGATGACGGTCACCGTGTTCGAACCGGTGTTGGCCACGTAGGCGCGCTCGCCGTCCGGGCTGAAGGCGACGCCCGCCGGGTAGAGGCCGACCGGGATGGTGCCGATCGGCTTGTTGTCGTCGGTGTCGATGACGGTCACGTTCTGGCCGCCGTTGTTGGTGACGAAGACCAGCTTGCCGTCCGGGCTCACCGCCGGGGTGTGCGGGAAGCGGCCGACCGGGATCTCGCGGACCGGTTTGTTGTTGGCGACGTTGAACACGGTCACCGAGTCCGAGCCGAAGTTGGTGACGTAGGCGTGGGTGGGGGTGGCCGCCACGCCGAAGGGGTGCTTGCCCACCGGCACGGTCGCCACCACCTCGTAGGTCCGCGCGTTGATCACCGACACGGTGTCGGCCTTCTCGTTGGTCACGAAGACCCGGTCGGTGCCCGGCGCCGCGCCCACGCCGACCGGCCCCGGCCCGACCGGGACCGTGGCCACCACCTGGCCGAACCGGGTGTCGTAGACGGTGACCGAGTTGGACCCGCTGTTGGCGACGAACACCTGGACGCGCGGCGGGTAGCGCTCGTCGGAGGCGGCGGCCGACGGGACCAGCGCCACGACCAGCAACAGGACGAGCCCCGATCGGGCAAGCCAATGTCGCCCGATAAGGCGACTAAAAAACTTTGAGTAGAACGGCACAATACTCATCAGCGAAAACATGTCGCGTTCCCTCGGTACGATTCACTGGCAAAGCCCAACGGAGGACCCTAACGGCCTAGTCGGTGATGTCGCAGAGTGAGAAGAGTCTTGATCACCGCGCCGGGCATTTGTTTCGCGCGAAAGTGGGCACGAGGTTTGGTAGGGCCCTGAGTGGACCGTCACGGGGCGCGAACCCGGCGTCCCGGCGGACACCAAGGTGAGGGATCACGCCGTGGTGGGGAGTCGCCCGGCGTCGTGCCCGGACCCGCGGCTCGGGCTCGGCCGTTCGGGGGACTAGGCTCCCGGCATGGCGAGGTACTTCGACGTGCACCCGGTCAACCCGCAGCGCAGGGCCATCGACCAGGTGGTCGCGCTGATCAAGGCGGACGGGCTCGTCGCCTACCCGACCGACTCCTGCTACGCGCTGGGCAGCCGGCTGGGCAACAAGGAGGGGCTGGACCGCATCCGGCAGATCCGCCACCTCGACGACAAGCACCACTTCACGCTCATGTGCCGCGACTTCGCGCAGCTCGGGCAGTTCGTGCACGTGGACAACGCGGTGTTCCGGGCGATCAAGGCGGCCACGCCGGGCAGCTACACGTTCATCCTGCCGGCGACCAACGAGGTGCCGCGCCGCCTGCTGCACCCGAAGAAGAAGACCGTGGGCGCGCGCATCCCCGACCACCCGGTGGCCCAGGCGCTGCTGGCCGAGCTGGGCGAGCCGCTGCTGTCGAGCACGCTGCTGCTGCCCGACCAGGACGAGCCGCTGGTGCAGGGGTGGGAGATCAAGGAGCGGCTGGACCACGTGGTGGACGCGGTGCTGGACTCGGGTGACTGCGGGACCGAGCCGACCACCGTCGTGGACTTCTCGCAGGGCGAGCCGGAGGTGATCCGGCGCGGGGCAGGCGACCCGTCGCGGTTCGAGTAACCGCCCGGCCCCACCCGCCCGGCCCAGCCCCGCCCACCCGGCCTCGGCCACCCGCCAAGCGCCTCACTCCCCCGCCATCCGGTAGGCACCCTCCTCCAGCCGCCGGAGCAACCGGTGGGTCCACTCGGCGCGGCTGCGGGCGGTGTGCAGCCACAGGCCGACCACCTCGCCGACCGGCCCCCACTCGTCCAGTTCGGCGCCCGGCGGCAGGTGCCCGGCGACGGCCGCGTGCCACTCGTCCATCACCAGCACCCGCCGGCGCAGCAGCTCGACGGCCTCGGCCCGGGGCAGGTCCTCGATCAGCCCGACCGCGGCGGCGAGCAGGTCCAGGCGCGGGTCCCGGCTGGTCAGCGCGGCGCGGAGCAGGTCGAAGTAGGCCCGCTCCCCCTCCCCGGTCAGCTCGTACTCCACGCGCGGCGGCCCGCCCGCCTCGCTGGGCGAGGTCTCCCCGGCCAGCAGCAGCCCCTGGCCCGCCATGGCCTTCAACGCGTGGTAGACCGACCCCGGGGCCGCGTTGGACCACTCGTGCGCGCCCCACGACTCCAGGTCGGCCCGCACCTGGTAGCCGTGGGCGCGCCCCCGCCGCCGCACCGCGCCGAGCACGAGCAGCCGAACCGCCGACATCCCGCGAACCCCTCCCGTCAGGCGGGCGTGCTCACCCACCACAGCGTCCCGAACGGGTCGACGAAGCCGCCCATCCTGCCGCCGTCATCCTGACCGGTCACCTCGACGGCGGGTCGGGCACCCGCCGCGACGGCCCGCGCCCACGTCCCCTCGGCGTCGGGCACGGTCGCCCACAGCTGGACGTGCACCGGTTCGGCGGGCGGGGGCAGGCACCGGCAGCCGTCGGCCCCGGAGTCGGCGAAGAACAGCACCCCGTCCCCGATCCGGGCCTCGGCGTGCACCACCCGCTCCGGGTCGGTCGGCAGCGGCACGACGTTGGTCACCTCGGCGCCGAAGGCGTCCCGGACGAACTCCCCGAACCGCCGGGCGCTGTCGACCATCACGTAGGGCGTCACGGACATGCGAACCTCCACTGGTCAAGTTTGACTAGAGCCTAGCCACGACTAGACAAACTTGACTACCTCCGGATGCCGAGGAGCTTTGCGCCGCGCGGAGGTATGGGAGCGTTCCCAGAACGGCTACGTTCCTTCCCTGCCCCCTCAGCGCAGAAGGAGCCAGACGTGCGGAAGCGGTTGTCCTCGGCGGTCCTCGCCGCCCTGCTGTCGGTCGTCGCCCTGCCGGTCGCCGCGGCCTCCGGCCCGGCGCCCCAGCGGCTCACCACGTGCGCCAAGGCCGATCTGCTGTTCTGCGAGGACTTCCAGCGCGTGCCCACGGGCGCGGGCACCAGCCTGAAGTGGGGCGTGGACACCCGCGACGGCTCGCTGGAGGTCGAGCGCGACCGCCGCGGCCAGAAGGTGCTGCACGCGCGGACCGAGGGCAACGGCCGGGCGTTCCTCAAGGTCGACGGCTTCGCCGCGCCCGGCAACAGCTTCTACGGCCGGGTGCGGGTCAAGGTCGCCGGGTTCCCGACCGAGCCGGACTGGGCGCACTACACCCTCGTGGAGACCACCGGCGACGGCCCGGAGGTCGTCCGCCCCCTCGGCGGCCAGTACGTGCCGACCCTCGACCGGGCCCTGTGGGGCGTCGGCGCGGACGGCGGCCCGACCGGTGACTGGACGAACTGGCGCGAGTCGGCACCCTCGCGGGCGGACCGGTGGCAGTGCGTCGAGTGGCGGATGGACGCCGCCGACAACCGGGTCGAGCTGTGGTTCGACGGCGCGGCCGCGCCGGACCTGACCGTGTCCACCCGCAGCCACGGCGGCAACCAGGTCGACTTCCTGTTCCCCCGGTTCGACACGGTCAAGATCGGCTGGCAGCTCTACCAGCCGAACGGGGGCTCCTACGACATCTGGTACGACGACATCGCGCTGGGCACCAAGCGCATCGGGTGCTAGTCGGGGCCCGTGCGGCATGCTGTCCCCCAGGGGGGTGGCAGCCATGCGGGCGTGCGTCATCGGGGCGGGACCGGCGGGGATCGTGACCGCCAAGGTGCTGTTGGAGCACGGCTTCGACGTCACGGTCATCGACAAGTACCGGTGGGTCGGCGGGATCTGGTCGCCGGGCGGTTGCTACGACGGGCTGGCCAACCAGGCCGCGTCGCGCCTGTTCGAGTTCGCCGACCTGCCCAACCGCCTGCACTTCGCCGGTGCCCCGGAGACCCAGCTCTACCTGGAGGACTACGCCAGGACCTTCGGCGTGCTGGACCGCCTCCGCCCCGGCACGGAGGTGGTCTCCGTGCGGCCGGTGGACGGGCCCGGGCGGGTGGGCGCCCACGGCTGGTCGGTCGGGTTCCGGCCCGCCGGGGACGAGGCGGCACCGGTGCGCCGGGAGACCTTCGACCACGTCGTGGTGGCCAGCGGGGCGCACCACCACGCCAACGTGCCCGACCTGCCGGGGCGCGAGTCGTTCCGCGGCACCGCGCTGCACTCCAACGAGGTGCGGGCCGGCGCGTTCACCGGGCGGCGGGTGGTGGTCGTGGGCGGCGGCAGGTCCGCACTGGACCTGGCCACCCGCGCCGCGCGCGAGGCGTCCTCGGCCGTGCTGGTGCAGCGCCGGGTGAACTGGATGATCCCCGAACGGCTCCTGCTCGGCCTGGTCGGCTACAAGTGGATACTGCTCACCCGGCTCGGCGAAGCGCTCCTGCCCCTCTACCACGACGCGAACAGCGTCCGCCGGGTCGATCGCCTCAGCGCGCGGACCAAACGCGTCCTGTGGTGGCTCATCAGCCAGGACATGCTGATCTCGTCGGGGTTCTACCGGCTGCCGAAGCGGCTGCGGCCGGCCCACCCGCTCCCCTTCCACCTGGTGCACGCCGGGGTGGTGCCGCGCGGCTACGTGCGGGCCCTGCGCCGCGGCACGCTGTCCGCCCGGGTCAGCGCGGTCGAGGGCTTCACCGGCCGGGGGCTGCGGCTGGCCACGGGCGAGGAGCTGGCCGCGGACGTGGTCGTGTTCGCCACCGGCCACCGCAGGGTCTTCCCGTTCCTGGACCCGGCGGTGCGGGTGCACGACCCCGCCGGGCGGTTGCGCCTCTACCGCGGCATCGTGCCGCCCGGCGTGGACCGGCTGGGGTTCGTGGGGTTCCGGCAGGTCTTCAACAACATCATGGGCGTGGAGCTGAGCGCGCAGTGGCTCGCCCGGCACTTCCACGGCGAGCTGCGCCCCACGCTGATGCGGGAGGCCGTCGACGACCGCCTGGCCTGGCAGGAACAGGTGCTCCCGGGCTCCGGCGGCTACGACTTCGGGCCCTACGACATCCACTGCGCGGACGAGCTGATGCACGACATGGGCCTGCCGCAACGCCGCACCGGCAACGTGCTGGCCGAGTACCTGCTGCCCGGCGGGGTCGCGCACCGGTACCGGGGGTTGAGCGGGTGGCGGGTGCCGCGCACCGCGCCCTAGGGGTTCGGGTTTGGGTGGGGCCGGTGGTGTGCTGGTGGGGCCGGCAGGACAGGGGTGTGGCGCGGTTCGGCCCGGCCGGTGCCGAGTGGGCGTTGATCGGGCCGGGTGTGCCGGTGGCGGCGGGCGGGCCGTTGCCGCAGCGGGAGCGGGAGCGGTTCAACGCCTGGGCCGGGCAGCAGGACCCACGCCGCGGTCGACGCCGCCGGGTTGCCGTCGGCGTTCGTGCTCACACCCGACCAGGCCGCGGACAACCCGCGGTTGCGGGTGGCGCCGGACCGGGTCCGAGTCCCGGCCCGACTGGTCGGCCCTGTCGATGCTGAAGACGCCGACCACCGCCACGTATGCCGACCAGTGCGCGGGCTGGTCCGCGCACGACGCCCCGGTGCCGCCGATCCCCTGGGCGCGGGAACCCGCGAAGACCTGGGAGACCGACACGGTGACGGTGGCGGTACCGGCGGGGGTGGAGCAGGTGACGGCGCCACTCCGCGCCGACCTCTTCCCCGTCACGCGGATCGGCGATCGTCGCCGCGAACGTGATCGCCCACGGCAGGCCCCCCACGTCCGTGTCGTCGTCGGGCTCGTACACGATCACACCAGCCATCAGGCACCGTCCCCGGTTCCGGCCGGCAGCTCGTCGCGCAGCCGCGAGATCTTCTGGAAGCGGTGTCGCGCCGGCTGTGGCGCACGGGATCGACGGGGCCGACCAGGGCCCGCACCGGGGGGCACGTCACGCCGGCCCGACCCGGTGCGCAACCACCACACGATCCCGTTGAACCGCTCCCGCGCCCGCTGCGGCACCGGCGCGGCCCCGGGGTGGGGCCGCGCCGGCGGGTCCGGCGCGGTTTCAGCGGGGCAGGTAGGCCCGGTGGGACTTGGAGAACTCGAACCCGTTGTACCGGTCCCAGTTGACCGACCACGTCATCAGCCCGCGCAGGTCCGGGTAGACCGCCCTGGGCTTGTACGTGCCGCAGTTGGTGCCCTTCATCAGGCAGTCCAGCGCCTTGTGCACCTCGGCGACCTGGGTGAAGCCGTTGCCCGCGTTGACGCTCGCGGGCAGGCCGATGGCGACCTGGTCCTGCCGCAGGCCGGGGAAGAACCTGGTCGCGTCACCGCGCACCGGGAACCCGGCCAGCACCATGTCCGCCATGCTGACGTGGAAGTCGTGGCCGCCCATGAAGTGGTACTGGTTGTCCAGGCCCGTGATCGGGCCCGAGTTGTAGTGCTGGACGTGCAGCAGCGTCAGGTCGTCGCGCATCGCGTGGATCACCGGCAGGTACGCGCCCGCGCGCGGGTCCGCGCCGTTGCCGCCGCCGTAGTGCTGGTAGCCGACCTGGACGAAGAACGTCTCCGGCGCCATGGTGAGCACGAACCGGCTGCCGTAGCGGGCCTTGAGGGTCTTCAGCGCCTGGATCAGGTTGACGATCACCGGGGTGGTGGGCGCGCGGAAGTCGGTGTCGCCCGCGTTGAGCGACAGGGAGTGGCCCTCGAAGTCGACGTCCAGGCCGTCGAGGCCGTACTTGTCGATGATCGCCGACGCCGAGCGCACGAACGCGTCCCGCGCGGCCGCGGTGGTCAGCTGCACCTGGCCGTTGGCGCCGCCGATGGAGATCAGCACCTTCTTGCCCTTGGCCTGCTTGTCCCGGATGCCCGCGATGAACTCGGCCTCGGACTCGACGTTCGGGCACTCGGCCACCGGGCACTGGGCGAAGCGCAGCTCGCCGGAGGTGGCGGAGGTGGGTTCGGCGAAGGACAGGTTGACGATGTCCCAGTCGTCGGAGACGTCCTTCATGCGGATGTAGCCGGAGCCGTTGGCGAAGCTGGCGTGCAGGTAGCCGACCAGGACGCGCTTGGGCAGCCCGCCGACCGGTGGCGTGGTGGTGGTCGTGGTCGTCGACCCGGTGGTCGTCGTGGTGGTGGTCGTGGTGGTGGTCGTCGTCGTGGTCGTGGTGGTCGTCGTCGACCCGGTGCACGGCGCGCCGTTGAGGCGGCAGTTGGCGGGGCTCGCGGTACCCGTGGCGTTGAACCCGAACGTCACCGAGGCGCCCGGCGCGACGCTGCCGTTGTAGTCGCGGTTGGTGAACGTGTAGTGCCCGCTCGCGTTGGTCTGCAACGCGTCCCAGTAGGCGCCGACCGACGTGCCCGACGGCAGGTCGAACTCCAACCGCCAGCCCGAGACGGCGGTGCTCGTCTCGTTCCGGATCGAGAACTGCGCGGTGTAGCCGGTGTCCCAGCTCGACGTCTTGGCGAACGTCGCGGTGACCGAGGCGGCGTAGGCGGGCGCGAAGCCCACCACCGCCGCTCCCACCACCAGCGCCGCCACCGCCGCCACCCTGGCGAACAGAACCCTGCGCGACATCGTCCCTCCCAGCGGTGGCGGCCTCCAGGTGGGGAAATTGGACTAGACCATCTCCGGGATGTCAACAGGGGTGGCGGAACGGACGAGTGGGTTGGGCCGTCCGCGCAGCGGGTACCTCGAACTCGCGTTCGAACGAAGGGAGACGCGACGTGAACCGGACGCCGGAGAAGGACCCGGAGGACTGGACCACGGGCGACGAGCCGATGACCGGGCCGCAGGAGTCCTACCTGCACACGCTGGCGCAGGAGGCCGGCGAGGAGGTGCCGGAGGGCCTGACCAAGGTCGAGGCGTCGCAGCTCATCGACCAGCTGCAGGACAAGACCGGCCGCGGCAGGTGACCTCGGCGGGCAGGACGGCGCCGGTCTCGCCACCGCCGTCCTGCTCCCCGCCCCGGGAACGCGGACCGTTGTCCGGTGAACGTGCCGTGACCCGGACAACACACCTGGTGATCAGGCGTTGTCCGGCGTTGTCCGGGACCGCCCCGAGTCCCGCGAACACCCCCTGCACCGCCAACGCCCCGGTTAACCTCCGCTGGTGCAGATCCCGTGGAGAGCGGCCCCCCGCGCCGCGCTGTCGAGCCCGCTGACCCTCCTGGTCAGCCTCGTCACCGCGCTGCTGATCGGTTTCGTCGTCGCGGCCGCCGTCATGCACTCGGCGGCTTCCGGCAGCGCCGCGGTGGACTACCAGCAGGACCGGCTGTGCGCGGAGGCGCTGCACCCGTCCGTGGAGAGCGCTGTCAACCACCGCGACATCGCCGCGGTGGTCACCGGGATCAACGGCGCCGTGCCGGACCACCCGAAGCTGATCGGCACCTACACCAGGGAGCGGCGCACCGACTTCGGCGGGCCGCAGACCTACGCCAAGTTCGGCTACCGGCCCGGTGCGACCGACCACCTCAAAGTCCTCGAAGGCGGTGCCAAGGACGGCCTGTGGGTGCCCAAGAGCATCGCCGACACCGTCGGCCTCGGCCTGGGCGGGCGCGGCATGGGCGGGCGGCTGCCCCCGGTGACCGCGATCTACGAGGACGTGCGCGACCCGCTGCCCGCGTGGTGGTGCTCGGAGCGCCACTTCGTGGTGCCCAACGTGCTCGACCGCGACGAGCTGTCCACCGCGGTGGTGTGGATGCCCAGCTTCGAGTCCTTCGCCGCGCTGCCCGAGGAGGTCGGCGGGCCCACCGACGTCACGGTGCGCTTCCCCGCCGCGGAACCGCGCACCGTGGACGAGGCGCGGGCGCTGCTCACCGCGGGCACCGCGCGCATCGCACCGCTCAAGGACTTCGGCCGCGTGGTCTCGCCGCTGGTGCTGCCGGTGGACAACGCCGCGCGCACGGTGGTCAACGTGCGCTCGGCGATCCTGGGCCTGACCCTGATCAGCCTGCTCATCGGCCTGGCTGGCGTCGCGACGGTGACCGCGCAGTGGGCGCAGCGGCGGCACCGGGAGCTGCGCCTGCTGTGGGTGCGCGGTGCCGGCCCGGTGGCCCTGGGCGGGCGCGCGGTGCTGGAACTGGGCCTGCCGCTGGTGGTGGGCGGCGTGGCCGGGCTGGGCGTCGCGCGGCTGCTGCTGCCGGTCTACGCGCCGTCGGTGGCGCTGCCGCCGGGCACCACCACGACCGCGGCGCTGGCCGTGCTGGTGGTGGTCGTGCTGGCCCTGGCGGTCACCGGGGTCACCGCCGCGCTGCGCGCGCACCGGCTGTTCCAGGTGGCGGCGCGCGGTGACCGGGTGCGCCGGGTGCTGGCCGCCCTGCCGTGGGAGCTGGGCACCGCCGGGCTCGCGGTGTGGGCGTGGGACCGGGTCCGGCACAGCGGCCTGGCCACCACCGAGAAGATCGGCGACCTGCCCCGCATCGACGCGACCGCGCTGGCGTTCCCGCTGCTGGTCGTGCTCACCGCGGCGCTGGTGACGGCCCGGCTGGCGCGCTGGGCGCTGGCCGCCTCGCACCGGGTGTCGCTGTGGTCCCGGCCCGCCGCGCAGCTCGCGATCCGGCGGCTCGCCGCGGCCTCCGGCCCGGTGACCGGGGTGCTGCTGGTCGGCGTGCTGGCCGTCGGCACCATCGCGGTGGGCACGGCCATCGCCGGGTCCCAGCGGACCGCGCTGGAGGTCAAGTCCGGCATGTACACCGGCGCGAACAGCGTCGCCCAGGTGGACCCGGGGCTGACCGAGCTGCCCGACTCCCTGCGCGGCCGGGCCACCCTGGTCGGCTTCGTCAAGCAGAACGACCGCACCGCGCTGGTGGTGGACCCGCGCACGTTCCGGGACGGCGCGTTCCCGTTCGAGGTGGACCCCGCGCTGCTGACCCGACCGCTGCGGGTGGGCGACGCGCCCCGCCGCGAGATCAGCCTGCCCGGACTGCCGCCGCTCAACCCGGACGCGCACGTGCCGTCGTTCCCCAAGCTCGGCACCTCCGGCTGGGTCGTGCCGGTGGACCGGATCGCCGACCGGGACGACGTCGGCTCCTGGTACGTGTGGTCGAACCTGCCGCTGGGCGAGCTGACCGGGGCGCTGGCGGACGCGGGCGTGCCGTACCGCAACGTGGTCGAGAAGGCCAAGGCGGTGCAGGGCCTGCCGTTCCTGACCATCCAGTGGACCTTCGGGTTCGTCACGGCCATCGGCGCGGTGCTCGCCGTGGTGGCGGCCATCGCGCTGCTGCTGGCGGTGGAGGTGCGGCGGCGGCAGAACGCGGTGTCCGGCGCCTTCAGCACCCGCATGGGCCTGCGCCCGGCCGCGCTGCTGCGCAGCCACCTGCTGGAGCTGGGCGCGCTCGCCGCGGCCGCGGTGGCGATCGGGTCGACCGCCAGCGCGCTGGGCAGCGGCGCCACCGTGCCCAGGCTGGACCCCGCGCCGCGGCTCACGCCCGGTCCGCAGGTACCCGACCCGGTGCCGCTGCTGGGCGCCACGGTCGTGGGCGGTGTGCTGGTGGTGCTGGTGGCGGCGTGGATCGCGGTGCGCTCGGTGCGCTCGGCGAGGATCGGGGAGTTGATCCGTGGCTGAACACGTGTTGCGGTTGACCGGTGTCGGCGTCCGGTACCGCACGCCCGCGGGCGAGGTGACCGCGGTGTCGGACGTGTCGCTGGCGGTGCCCGCGACCGGGATCACCGTGCTGGCCGGCCCGTCCGGGTCGGGCAAGTCGACGCTGCTGCGGGTGCTCAGCCTGGTGGAGCGGCCCACGTCCGGCGGCGTGGAGCTGCGCGGCGCGGGCACCGCCCGGCTGTCCAACCGGGCGCGGCGGGCGCTGCGGCGGCGCGAGGTGGCCCTGGTGTTCCAGAACCCGGGCGACAACCTGGTCGAGCACCTGGACGTGGGCGACAACCTGCGGGCCGCGGCGCAGGCGGCGGGCCGGCCGGTGGAGGTCGACGCGCTGCTGGCGCGGCTGGGCCTGCCGGGCACGGCGACGTGGCGGGTCCCGGCGCTGTCCGGCGGGCAGCAGCAGCGGCTGGCGTTCGGGTGCGCGCTGGCGCGCGGCGCGTCGGTGGTGCTGGCCGACGAGCCGACCTCGCAGCTGGACGCGGCCTCGGCGGACCTGGTGCTGGAGACGGTGGGCGAGCTGGCCGCGGCCGGGGTGCCGGTGGTGGTCGCCTCGCACGACCCGCGGCTGGTCGCCCTGGCGGACACGAGGTTCGACCTGCGGGACGGGGGGCTGGTGGCGTGACGGTGTTGCGCGCGGTGGGGGTGGAGCGGGCGTTCGCGCACCCCAGCGGACCGGTGCGGGTGCTGCGCGGGGTCGACCTCGCGGTGGCCGCCGGTGAGCTGGTGACGCTGTCCGGGCCGTCCGGGTCGGGCAAGAGCGCGCTGCTGAGCGTGCTGGCCGGGTTCGACCGGCCCGACGCGGGCGCGGTCGAGCTGTGCGGCGAGGTGCTGACCTCGCCGCCGTCGTGGAAGGTGTGCGCCCTGCTGCCGCAGGCGCTGGGCCTGGCGGGCGAGCTGACGCTGGCCGAGAACGTGGCGCTGCCGATCCGGCTCGGCCTGCCCACCGGGAACGGCGGCGCCGGCGGCGACCTGGACCGGGTGACCGAGCTGCTGGTGGAGCTGGGCATCGGCGACCTGGCCGACCGCTACCCCGGCGAGGTGTCGTTCGGGCAGCAGCAGCGCGCCGCCCTCGCGCGGGCCGCGATCTGCTCACCCGCCGTGCTGCTGGCCGACGAGCCGACGGCCCACCTCGACCGGCACAGCACGCCCGCGGCCGTGCGGGTGCTGCGGCGCGCGGCCGACGAGGGCGCGGCCGTGCTGGTGGCCACCCACCACGACGAGGTCCACCGGGCGGCCGACCGCACCGTCGTCCTGTCCGGGGGCCGGGTCGCCGTAGGATAGGGGCCGATGTTGCGTCGACTCGTGGCCGTCGCCCTGGTGCTCCCGCTGCTGGCCCTGCTGCTGGTGGTCAGCGACTCCCCCTACCCGCCCCTGCCCGGACCGCCGCGCGACGCGCCGCGCGCGATCGTGGCCATGGGCGACAGCACCATGTCCGGCGAGGGCGCCGGCTCCTACGAGCCGGGCACCGACGGCGAGAACGGCAACTGGTGCCACCGGTCCACCGGGGCGTCGGTCCACCACACGCGCGTCGAGGGCGTCGACCGGGTGTTCAACCTGGCCTGCTCGGGCGCCAACGCCGAGCAGGTCGGCATCACCGACCAGGTCCGCAACACCGAGGGCTCCCAGGCGCGCCGGCTGGCCGACATCGCGCGCCAGTACCGGGTCACCACCGTGGTGGTGGCCGTCGGCGCCAACGACGACCCCCGGTTCGCCGACGTGCTGGGCGCCTGCCTGCGGGCCTGGATCGAGCGCCGCACCGACTGCTCGAAGGCCATGGCCGACGAGTGGCGGTCCCGGGTGGACCGGATGGCGCCCAAGGTCGAGCGGGCGCTGCGCGACATCCGCCGGGTGCTCCAGGACGAGGGCTACACACCCCGCTCCTACACCCTGGTGCTCCAGTCCTACGCCGCGCCGGTGGCCCCGGGCCTGCCGTTCGACCTGCAGAACCTCGCGGGCTGCCCGCTGCGCACCGGTGACCTGGAGTGGGTGCGGGACCAGGCGGTGAGCGAGCTGTCCGCCGGGCTGCGCCGGGCCGCGGGCGCGGTGGACGCGCGGTTCCTCGACCTGTCCCGGGCCGGTGAGCGGCACGAGGCGTGCACGGGCGGCGGTGAGCCGGAGCAGGAGTGGTTCACCCGGCTGACCGTGGACTTCGACGGGTTGAACGACACCGAGCGGGCCAAGCACGCGTTGCAGGAGTCGTTCCACCCCAACGCGCGCGGGCACGAGCAGTTCGGCCGGTGCATGAGCCGGTTCCTGGCGACGTCGGCGAAGTCGGCCGCGTGCGTGGTGGGCGAGGACGGCAACCTGGACGCGGTGCCCGACCGGGACTAGCGCGTGTTCCAGGTGTGGCGGAGGCAGGTGTTGACGGCGGTGACGTGGGCGGTGGTCCGACACCGCGCGGTGGCGTTGGGGCCGGTTGGTGCCGCGGCGGGGTCGCCGCCCTCGCCCCGTCAGGCGCGGCCCGGGACGGGCGCGGCGACACCGCGCTTCCACACGCCGACGACGTCGCGGGTGGCGGTGATGTCCCGGGTCGGGTCGCGGGCGACCAGCAGGAGGTCCGCGCGCCTGCCGGTGGCGATGAGTCCGCGGTCGTCGAGCCCGAACACCGCGGCGGCGCGGGAGGTCGCGGCGCGCAGCGCTTCGGACGGGCTCAGCCCCGCGTCGACGAGCAGCGCGAGTTCGTCGTGCGCGGAGACCCCGTGGGCGACGCGGGCCGGTGAGGTGTCGTCCGCGTTCGCGTCCGTGCCGAGGACGATCGTCGCCCCGGCCCGGTGCAGGGCCGCGGTGGAGGCGACGGCGTGGGCGAAGTTCAACCGCCGCGGCGTGAACGGGAGCTTGAGGGTGCGCAGGATCGTCCGCATCATCACCAGGGTCGGCGACACGGCCGTGCCGGCGGCGGCGATCCGCCGGGCCAGGTCGGCGGTCACGGTGTCCCCGATGGGCGCGTGGGTGATGACGTCCGCGCCCGCGTCGAGCGCGACGGTGTAGGCGCGGCTCGACGCGGCGTGCACCACGACCTTCTTCCCCGCGCGGTGCGCGTGGGCCACGAGGGCGGCGACGGTGTCCGGGCCGAGCGGCTTCGGCCGGAACGGCAGCCTCTCCTCCAGGACGACCTTGAGGTAGTCGGGGTCCTGGGCCAGCCGTTCGGCGACCCACCGGGCGGCGTCCCGCGGGCCCCGGACCGCGGTGGAGGCGGGGTGGCCCATCCTCCGCACGGCCGTGCCGCGGGGGGCGCACGCGGGAGAGGACGCGCCGCGCAGGTCGGCGCGGGCGTCGTCGTCGGCGTCGCGGAGCGCGCGCAGCTCGTCCCACCGGCGGGTGCCCATGTCCAGCATGGTCGTCACCCCCCAGCGGAGGCCGGCGGCGAGCTGGTCGGGGTGGTCGACGTGCACGTGGGTGTCGATCAGGCCGGGGAGCAGGTACCCGCCCCGCCCGTCGACCTCCACCCCGTCGACGCGATCGACGACCACGCCGTCCTCGACGGCAACCGACGTCGGCGGGCCGAAGGTGCCGTCGGCGGCGAACACGTGGACGTCGGTGATGGTGAACCGGTGGGTGATGTCGTACCTCCGGGAGTCGGGAGGGCAGTGCCTCAACGGGTGTCGAGCAGGCGCAGGACGGCCCTCAGGTTCTCCGTCACCGACCCGATCCGGGCGGCGTCGACGCCGCCGAGCAGTTCGTGCTGCGCGGCGACGACCTCGCCGACCACCCGCCGGGTGGCGGTCGCGCCCTCGGGGGTCAGCGAGACGCGCCGGCTGCGGCCGTCGGCCGGGTCCGGGGTCAGGGCCACGTAGCCGCGCCGTTCCAAGGACCGCAGCACGTTGCTCAGCCCGCCCGTGGTGAGCAGCAGCCGGGACGACAGCTCCGAGGGCCTCAACCGCTCGTCACCCGCGGTCACCAGGGTCCCGAGCACGTCGTACTCCGCCCGGCTGAGGTCGAACCCGACCAGCACGGCGACCGTGACGCGGTCGGTCAGGGCGTGCATCCGCGCCACGCGCTTGGTGAACTCGATGGTCTCCGCGGGCAGCTCCGGCGCCTCGCGCGCCCACCACCGGACGACGTCCGCCACCGGGTCGGTCACCGGCACCCCCTTCGACCGGACAAGCTTAGCTTTATCGAAAGCTTTTTGTAAAGTTATCCAACCCCGGCGAACCCCCTGTCGCACCATCCCACGCCGGCGTTCCCCGGCGAGCCGTCAGCCGGCACGGCAGCGACCGAGATCCCCGACGGGGTCGAGCCGGCGGCCCCGGCGCTCGCGGGTCCGGCCGCCGTCACGCCCCCGCCGCGCTGATCGCGGCCCGCGTCTCGGCCAGCGCCGGCCGTTCGACCGCGGGCACCGGCGCGCCGATGGCGTCGCGGATCACCTCGGCCCGGTGCACCAGCCCGGCACCGCGGTCGGCCTCGCCCAGGGCGCACGCCACGGCGGCCAGCGCCTCCAGCACGCTGGCCTCCCGCCAGCGGTCGCCCAGCTCGCGGTGCAGGGCGAGGCTCGCCCGCAGCAGCTCGTCCGCCTGTCCGGGCCGGCCGGCGCGGTGCTCGACCAGGCCGAGCAGGTTGAGCGCCCAGGCCAAACCCTCCTTGAAGTCGAACTGCCCGAACACGTCCAGCGCCTCCTCCAGCAGCTCGCGCGCCTCGTCGAGCCGCCCGTCGCCCAGGGCGACCGCACCGAGGTAGGCCAGCGAGGACGCCGCGCCGCGGCGGTCGTCCAGCTCGCGCAGCACGGCCAGGCTCGCGCGCAGCTCCTCCCGGGCCGGGTCCGGGTCGCCCGCCAGCCACGCGGTCGCGCCGGCCAACTGGTGCGAGTAGGCGATGCCCGAGCGGTTCGCGCAGGCGCGGAAGCTGTCCCGGCAGGTCCGGTAGTGGTGCAGCGCCTCGGCGTACTCGCCCCGCTCCCGCGCCACGTTGCCGAGCAGCACCCGCAGCCGGCCGACCAGCCAGTGGTCGTCGGTCGCCGCGGCGAGGTCGAGCCCTTCGGCGGCGCGGGCGGACGCCTGGGCGTAGTCGCACTCGGACAGCGCGAGCGAGGCGGCACCGGCCAGCGCCCGGCTGCGCGGACCGGGCGGCGCGCCCGCGCTCCCGGCGAGGGCCTGGTCCAGCCACCGCCTGCCGTCCCGGTACCGGCCGTGCAGGCGGCAGTACCTGCTCAGCGCCGCGGCCAGGTCCAGCGCCGCGGTCGGGTCCGCGGCCTCGACGAACCACGACACGGCCAGCCGCAGGTTCTCGTGCTCGACGCGCAGGTCGCGCAGCAGGACGCCGGTCCCGTCCGCCGCCGCCTCCTCGGCGAGCCGCGCGTAGTGGCGGGCGTGCCGCTCCCGGGCCTCGGCCTCGGCGGCCGGGTCGTCGGCGAGGCGTTCGCCCGCGTAGGCCGCGATCGTCTCCAGGACCGAGAAGCGCGGGCACGCCTCCTCGCGCCGGACCCGGACCAGGGACTTGGCCAGCAACCCGGTCAGCGCGTCCAGCGCGCGGTCCGCCTCCCACACGGCCTCGACGGCCTCCACCGCGAACCCGCCGGCGAACACCCCGAGCCGGGCGAACAGCGCCGCCTCGTCCGGCGAGAGCAGGTCGTGGCTCCACGCCACGGCCGCCCGCAGCGTGCGGTGGTGGGCGGGCGCCCCGGTCCGCGCGGAGTAGGTGAGCAGCCCGAACCGGTCCCGCAGCCGCCGCGCGATCTGCGCCGGGCTGAGCACCGGCGTCCGCGCCGCGGCCAGCTCCAGGCCCAGCGGCAGGCCGTCGAGGGTCGCGCAGAGCCGCGCGATGGGCACCGCGTCCTCGTCGCCGAACCGCTGCCCGTGCTCGGCGGCGCGGTCGAGGAACAGGCGCACCGCGTCGTAGGCGGACAGCTCGGCCAGCGAGCGCGGCACGTCCGGGTCCGGCACGGCCAGCGGTGGCACGGGGCAGGCGACCTCGCCCGGGACGCGCAGCGCCTCCCGGCTGGTCACCAGGACCGCGACGCCGGGGCACGACGCGAGCAGGCGGCCGACGAGGTCGACGCACGCCGGGAGGAGGTGCTCGCAGTTGTCCAGCAGGATCAGTGCGGAGTCCGCGGCCAGTGCCCCGACCAGGCCGTCCACCCGGTCGACGCCCGGCTGCTCGGGCACCCCGACCGCGGTGGCCACCGCGTCCGCGACCAGCTCGGGGACGCGGGTGGGGGTGAGGTCGACCGGCACCACCCGCCGGTGCCCGGCGAGCGCGGCCGTGACGCTGAGCGCCAGGCTGGTCTTGCCGCAGCCGCCGGGACCGGTCAGCGTCACCAGCCGCGACCGCGTCAGGAGGGTCAGGACCTCGGCGTGCTCGCGCTCGCGCCCGACGAGACCGCCCGGCACCACGGCGGTCCAGCCGCCTTGGACGGGGGCGGCACCCCGGGGGAACCCGGGTGTGACGGGTTGCGCCATCGCGGACCGCTCGTCCCGGGCCGACAAGGCGGTCCCGGCGTCCCCTCCTCGAACGCGCGTGGCCGGCGCGGACAGGACCGGCGCGGCCGGGGTGGCGGGGCCGGACCCGGTGCGCGGCGCCGTCGCCGGGTCCAGCTCCGCCACCCCGGCCAGCACGTCCGCTTCCAACCGCCGCAGCCGCGGCCCGGGCTCCAGCCCCAGCTCGTCGAGCAGCACCTCCCGCGCCCGCCGGTAGGCGCGCAGCGCCTCGCCCTGCCGCCCACCCCGGTGGTGGGCGATCACCAGGAACTCCCAGCACCGCTCCCGGAACGGGTACCGCCGCACCAACCGCTCCAGCTCACCCGCCGCGGCGTCGTGCTCGCCGAGCGCCAGCTCGGCCTCCACCAGCAGCTCGGCGGCCGCCGCCCGGGCCTCGTCCAGCCGGGCGACCTCCGCGTGCCCCCACTCCGCCACCGGGCAGTCGGCGAGCGGGTCCCCGCGCCACAGCGCGAGCCCGGCGCGCAGCTCACCGGCCGCCGCCGCGGCGTCGCCGTCGCGCAGCGCGCACCGCCCGGCCCGGACGTGCCCCTCGAACACCGCGAGGTCGCTGCCGGGCGGGTCGAGGTCGAGCGCGTAGCCGGGTTCCCTGGTCACCAGCAGCTCGCCGCACCCGAGGTCCGACAGCGACCGGCGGATCCGCGCGATGTGGCTGTGCAGCGTCTTGACCGCGGTGGGCGGCGGGTCCGCGCCCCACAGCGCGTCGACCAGTTCCGGCCGGGACACCACGCCGGGCGCCCGCAGCCCGAGCAGCGCGACCACCGCGCGGGGCCGGGCACCGGGCAGCCGCAGCACCCCGCCCGGCCCGGTGACCTCCACCGGCCCCAGCAGGCGCACGGTCGCGCTCCTGCCCTCGCCCTGAACCGCAACGGGGTGCACGGCACGATCCTCCCGCACCGGCGGGAGGATCGTGCCTCCAGGTCAGCGCCGCGTCACCCGTTGTGCCTAGGCGCAGGCCGTCTTGTCCAGGACGATGCCGTCCCAGGCGTTGGTGTCGCACAGGTCGTCGCCCGGCCCGCCGATCGGGGGCTCGGGGCTGATCCCGATGAGCACGTCGTCCCCCGAGCCGCCCGTGATGCCGATGACGTTGTAGTAGGTGTCGACCTCGACCAGCTGACCGTTCGCGCCCAACTCCCCGCCCTGCTCCGGGAGGAGGGTCAACCCCGACTCGGCGTAGCCCGTCCCGGACAGGTTCACGCCCACCCGCGCGACGTGGTCGTCGTAGACGGCCATGTCCCGCATGTCCCAGCCGTCCAGGTGGTCGTTTCCCGGGCCGCCGCGCAGGACGTCCGAGCCCTCCTGCCCGTACAGCTCGTCGTCCTCGGTCCCGCCGGACAGGTCGTCCTTCGCCATGCCCCCCACGAGGATGTCCTTGCCCGGCCCGCCCACCAGGGTGTCCTCGCCCATGCCGCCGGTGAGCACGTCGTCGCCCGCCCCGCCCTGCATGGTCAGCCCGGCCTCGCCGTCCCAGTAGCCGGAGTCGTCGCCGTCGCCCAGGTCGACCCACACGGCCGACACCCCCGTGACCGAACAGGTCACCTCCGTCGCCGTGGAGCGCAGGCACCCCGGGCCCGGCGACAGCCCGACCACGTCCGAGACGCGGATGACCGAGCCGGTGCCGAGGACCCTGACGTGGTTGTCGACCCCGGGCGCCGCCTGGACGACCAGCAGGCCCGCGCGCACCAGGACCGACGTCGCGGCGGCGTGCGCCGTGCCGGTGCACAGCACGGCCTGCGCCGCGGCCAGCCCGGCGAGCACCCCGATCCGAAACAGGCGCATGAACTCCCCCTCTTCCCCGGCGACGACCCCCTGCCGTCGCACCCGCACAGCCTCGGGAACACCGGTTGCACGGCGGTTGCACGGGGGTGGTGGCCGCCGTGCAACCGCCGTGCAGGCGGCCCCGGACATCGTCGTCCCCGTTCACCACAGGGGAACGACGAAGGGCAGGGACGATGCGCAGGACTACGAGCGCGGTGCTGGCGTGCACCGTGACGATGTCGGTCGCGGCGGCGGTGACGCAGTCGGCGGCGGGGGCGGCCGGGGCGGCCTCGCTCCCGGTCTACCTGGTGACCCAGGAGGGGTTGACGCGGGCGGAGGGCCAACGCCTCGCCGACGCGTTCGGCATCCCCGACGGGTTGCAGGCCGACGGCGGCTTCGAGCAGGTCGACGCGACGGGGTTCCTCGCGGCGCCGTCGCGGGTGGTCGGCACCGGGCAGGACGAGGCGGGCAACGCGACGGTCGGCGAGGCGCTGGACCCGGTGGCGCTCGAAGCGCTCCGGCCGGTGTCCGACGCCGAGGCGCTGCGCCGGGGCGACGAGCTGGTCCGGCTCACCGGCCTGTCCGCGGACCTGACCGCCACGCCCAGGATCTCGCACGACGTGCTGTCGCTGGCCGACGCCGACGGGCGCCTGCGGTCCAAGCACCCGCTGGACACCGTGGTGTCCTACGACCTCGCCCTGGGCGGGCTGCCGGTCACCGGCATGGGCGCGCGGCTGCGGCTGGTGGTGGGGCCGGACGGGAAGGTGACCCAGTTGTCGAACCGGCTGCGCCGGGTGTCGCGCGGCGCGGAGGTGCCGATCATCGGCGTCGACGAGGCCACCCGCGCCTGCGCCGCGCTGCTCGGCCCGGACGCGCGCCAGGAGCAGCCGCCGACGCTGGCCTACCAGTTCCCGGCGCTGACGGCGCGGGACGCGAGCGGCAGCGGCGCGGTCCGCACCCTCCACCCCGTCTACACCTGCCACGCCGGCAGCGCCGCGGGCAAGGTGTTCCAGCAGGTGCCCGCGGTGGCGGGCAGCGGGCCGTCCGGCCGGTTCACCGTGACGCTGTCGCAGGGCGTGGTCACGGCGTCGGCCGAGGTTTCCGGCGGCACCGGGCCCTACGAGCTGAGCTGGGCGTCGTCGAGCACCGCGCTGACCGAGGAGCAGTCCGAGGGCGCGCGGACCAGCTACGCCCGGTTCAGCCGGGACGGTGCGCCGAGCGCCGAGCGGGTCGTGTTCCAGGTCGTCGACGCCAACGGGCTGGCCGCGACCGGGACCGCCGAACTCGCCGGCGACGGCACCACGACCGCGGTCACCACGCCCGGCGGCGGCGGGTTCGGCCAGCTGACCATCCCCCGCGTCGACGCGGGCACCGAGACCCCTGTCACCGCCGGTGGTTGCGGCACGGCGAGCAACAAGAGCGCCAACGGGTTCAAGAGCACCCTCGCCGCGCACGGCGTGACCACCCAGTTCGACTTCCGCGGCAACAGCGCCTACGAGTCCGACTTCAAGGACCCGTCGAAGGGCGGCCACGACTCGCTCTACACCGACGACGTGGACATCCAGTGGTACAGCGGCCACGGCGGCCCCGGCGGCTTCACGTTCAACGGCAACCACGACGACGGCCTGATCACCCCCCAGGACGCGCGGTGGGGCAACCGGGACCTGGAGTGGATGCAGTTGGAGTCCTGCAACGTGCTGCAGGACGTCACCGGCACCGCCGACTACTTCCAGCGCTGGGACGAGGCGTTCGCGGGCCTGCACCTGCTCAACGGCTTCCACACCACCGCCGCCTGCGGCACCGGGGAGGGCCTGGGGCTGACCTTCGCCAAGCGCCTGTTCCCCGGCGCCTCCGGCCCGGCCCTGACCGTGGTGCGGGCCTGGGCGGCCGCGTCGCTGGCCAACGAGCCGGCCGGCCGGATCACCCGCACGATGGGCCCGCTGAAGCTCGTCAACGGCCAGTACCTGTGGAACTACAACGACCACTTCTGGGGTCAGGGCCCGGTCGGCCCGGACATCACCTCCCCGAACGGCTTCTGGGCCGTCGCCGACGAGGTGGTCTGACCGGTCCCCCCGAGGGCGGGCGGCTCCGGCCGCCCGCCCTCGAGCAGTTCCGCGACCTCCTCGGCGGTCCAGAACGGCGTGGCGGCGGCCAGGTAGGCGGCGATGTCGGGGACCGACCAGCCGTGGGACCCGGCCAGGCCGTCGCCGAGCATCTTCAGGTAGGGGCCCGAGGGCTTGGTGTGCTCCACCTCCCGGGAGTGCCACGGGGCGGTGAAGGTGAGCGCCGGGTGGCCGTCGTGGTCGCCCAGGTGCAGCAGGGTCTCGTAGCGGCCGTCGCCCAGCCCGGCGCGGCCGTGCGCGAGGACTTCGGTGAGGTCGAGGTCCGCGCCCGGCTCCCGGTACATCTCCTGGGCCGCGACGTCGGCGAACTGGGAGGGCGTGATCAGGTAGGCGCGGACGGCGGCCGTGCCGGGCAGGTCGGGGTCGTAGAACGCGCGGCCGCCCAGCCAGACCGGTGACTCGGTGGCGAAGTAGACGCCGCCGGGGATTTGCATTGGCCGGGTGTCGCGCGGTGGGGTCGTGTCGCGACAGCCGGGGTGGTGGCGCCGGGCGCCGACCGGGGTGCCGCCGGCCAGGTAGCAGGTGAAGCGGTCGGCGTGCATGTTCGACCCGTAGCTGACGTACCAGACCAGGCTCGGCATCCACGGCCTCAACTCGGTGCTGTCATAGGCACAACCGACAAGGCCGGGCGGTCGGGTGCGCGGTCTCCAGCTCGGCCCGCGTCCCGACGACCTTCACCCCGCTGCCCACCCACCCCGTGCCCTGCTCCGGCACACCCCCGAGGACGGGGCAGCTCGCCCGGTGCAGCACCAGGTTGTCCGGGTTCAGGCTGCGCTCGGCGTTGATCACGTACTGGTCCTGGTGGTCGGTCAACCAGCGCTCGTACGCGCCGCTGTCCACGGTGAAGCGTTCGATCATCGAGCCATCATCCGCCGTTCGCCGCCGCCCGGTTTACCGCCATCCGGCGCCACTCGTCCTCCAGGACGGCGTAGATCAACTCGTCGCCCCACGCGCCCTTGAAGATCTCGTTGTGCCGGAAGTGGGCCTCCTTGCGCATCCCCAACCGCTCCATCACCCGCCACGACGCCTCGTTGAGCGCGTCGCACGAGGCGATGACCCGGTGCAGCCCCAGGTGGTCGAAGGCCAGGTCGATCATCGCGGCGGTGGCCTCGGTGGCGTAGCCGTGGCCGTGGTGGTCGGGGTGGAGGACGTAGCCGACCTCGCCCTGGCGGTGGTACTGGCTGAGGTACTTGAGCACCGACTCGCCGATCACCTCGCCGTCCTTCTCGATGGCCAGGCAGAGGTACTGCCCCTCCTTCTCGGGCCAGGTCACGGCGGCCTTGTTGACCAGGCTCCCGGCGGTCTCCTCGGGGGTGCGGGCCTCGCCGTACAGGTAGCGGTTGACGTCGGCGCGCGACTGCCACGAGTGCACGGCGGCGAGGTCGGCGAGGGTGAACGGGCGCAGGGCCAGGCGTCGGGTCCGGACCGGGTAGTCGGGCTTGCTCACACCGGTCAACCTACGTCCCGGCGGGCCACCACGTGGAGGAAGCGGGCGACCGGCGGGTACGGCACGCGGTCGGCCAGGGCGAGCTCCAGGCGTTCCAGCTCGGCGAAGAACCCGGGGTCGTGCTTGCGGGCGTTGTCGGCGATGTAGCCGGTGGTGGCGAGGATGCCGTGGTGGCCGACCGGTTCGCAGCCGTCGAGCCAGGCCAGGACCTGGTCGGCCGAGTACAGGGTGAGGGCCTGGTCGAACGTGCCGGTGCGGGCCTGGTCGGTGTCCAGCGCTGCGAGCGCGGCGGCCGGGTCCGAGCCCATCGTGGCCGGCCGCAGGGGTTCGGAGTGGCGGTTGATGGCGATCACCGACAGCAGGCCGCCGGGTTCGACGTGCGAGACCGCCTTGCGCAGGGCGGCGGCCGGGTCGGCGAGGTACTGGAGGGCGTTGTGCAGCAGCACCACGTCGTACCGGCCGGGCAGCTCGTCGAACAGGTCGGCGTGCACCGCCTCCAGCGGCAGGTCCTCGGCGGCGAACGCCCGGCGCGCCTCGGCCGGCATCTCGGGCGACCGGTCGACCACGGTCACGCGGTGGCCGCGCCGGGCGAGGCGCAGGGCGTCCGCGCCGTCGCCGCCCGCCAGGTCCAGGACGGTCGACGGAGCGGGCGGCAGGTGGCGGGCCAGGTTGACCTCCGCCTGGGTGTAGCGGAGCCGTCCCCACGGGGTCTGCTGCCACTCCCGCCACTGCCGCATCGCGTCGCCGAAGGTCATCCCGCCGACCTAGAGGTCGGCCAGGGCGGTGATCGGGGATTCGACGCAGTCGGCGACGAACCGCAGGAACCCGCCGGCCGTGCCGCCGTCGCACACGCGGTGGTCGAAGGCGAGGGTGAGCTGGGCGACCTTGCGCACCGCGAGCTGACCGCCCACCGCCCACGGCCGGTCGATGATGCGGCCGATGCCGAGGATCGCCGCCTCCGGGTGGTTGATGATCGCGGCCGAGCCGTCGACGCCGAACACGCCGTAGTTGTTGACCGTGAAGGTGCCGCCGGTGAGCGCGGCGGGCGACAGCCTGCCCTCGCGGGCGGCGGTGGTGCGGTCGGCGATGGCGGTGGCCAGCTCGGTGGTGGTCAGGGCGTGCGCGCCGTGGACGACGGGCACCACCAGGCCGCGGTCGGTCTGGGCGGCGAAGCCCAGGTTCACCTCGCCGAGGACCACGACCTCGTCGCCCTCGACCCGGGAGTTCAGCTCCGGGAACTTCTTCAGGCCCAGCACGGTGAACCGGGCCAGCAGGGCGAGCAGCGACACCGAGGGCAGCGCGGCGCGGGCGGCGAGGAAGTCGGTGGCGTCGACGTCGACCCACACGGTGGCCTCGGGGATCTCGCGCCGCGACGTGGCCAGCTTCTCGGCCACGGCGCCGCGCAGGCCGCGCAGCGGGATGCGACGGGTGGCCGGTGCCGGACCAGCCGACTCCGCGGCGACCGGCTCCGGACCCGCGGCACGCCTGGCCAGCTCGCGCTCGACGTCCGCCCGGCGGATCACGCCACCGGGCCCGCTGCCCTCGATCCGGTCCAGGACCAGCCCGTTGTCCCGGGCGAGCTGCCGCACGATCGGCGAGATGACCGCCGGAGCGGTCGTGAACGTGGAACTCGGGGGTGCCGGAGGTTCGACACGGGGGTCCGGAACGGTCGACTCGCGGTGTTGGAGTGGAGGACTCGCGGTGTCGGAGTGGAGGACACGCGCGGGGTGGGGGGTGCGGCGGGGGCGTCGGCGGCGGGGGGTGTGGGAGGTGCCGTAGCCGATCAGGACGTTGCCGGAGTACTCCGAGGAGTCGGGGGATTCAGGGGAGTCGGGGGTGGTGGTGGGAGAGGTCACGGAGAGGAGGACCGAGCCGACGGCGAGCTTCTCGCCCGGTTCGCCGTGGCGGGCGGTGACCACGCCCTCGTAGGGGCAGGGCACCTCGACCACGGCCTTGGCCGTCTCGACCTCGACCACCGGCTGGTCGATCGCCACGGCGTCGCCCACGGACACCAGCCAGGTGACGATCTCGCCCTCGGTGAGGCCCTCGCCCAGGTCGGGCAGGCGGAAGTCAGGCACGGTGGACCACCACCTCGTCGTCCCACTGCAGCCGGGCGATCGCGTCCAGCACGCGGTCCACCGACGGCAGGTGGTGCTCCTCCAGCTTGGGCGGCGGGTACGGGATGTCGAACCCGGTCACCCGCAGCACGGGCGCGTGCAGGTGGTGGAAGCACCGCTCGGTGACCCGGGCGGCGACCTCCGCGCCGTACCCGCCGAAGCCGGGCGCCTCGTGCACCACCACGGCCCGGCCGGTCTTGACCACCGACGCGCACACGGTCTCGTCGTCGAACGGCGCCAGCGTCCGCAGGTCGACCACCTCGACGTCCCAGCCCTCCTCCTCGGCCGCCGCCGCGGTCTCCAGGGCGGTGGCGACCATCGGGCCGTAGGCGATCAGGGTCACGTCGCGGCCGGGTCGCCGCACCAGCGCCCGGTCGAAGGCGAACGGGTCGGTGCTCAGCTCGCCCTTGGTCCAGTAGCGCCGCTTGGGCTCCAGGAAGATCACCGGGTCGGGCGAGTCGATCGCGTCGCGCAGCAGCCGGTAGGCGTCGTCGGGGGTGCCGGGCGTGACGACCCGCAGGCCGGGCGTGTGCGTGTAGTACGCCTCGGAGGAGTCGCAGTGGTGCTCGACCCCGCCGATGCCGCCGCCGTAGGGCACCCGGATCACCACCGGCAGCCCGACGCGCCCCCTGGTGCGGTTGCGCATCTTGGCCAGGTGGCTGGTGATCTGCTCGAACGCCGGGTAGGCGAACGCGTCGAACTGCATCTCCACCACGGGCCGCAGGCCGTTCATGGCCATGCCGATGGCGGTGCCGACGATGCCGGCCTCGGCCAGCGGCGTGTCGAACACGCGCGCGTCGCCGAACCGCGCGGCCAGGCCGTCGGTCACCCGGAACACCCCGCCCAGCGGGCCCACGTCCTCGCCGAACACCAGCACGGTCGGGTCGGCCTCCAGGGCGTCGGCCAGCGCCCTGTTCAGCGCGCCGGCCATGGACACGGCGGTGGTCGCGCCAGTGGTCACGCCAGTTCCTCCCGCAGCGAGGCGGCCTGGGCCCGCAGGTGCGCGGGCCGGGTCGCGTAGACGTGCTCGAACAGCTCGTCGGGGTCGGGCACGACGTCGGTGTTCAGCTGCGCCCGCGTCCACGCGGCGAACCGCTCGGCCTCGGCGGCCACCGCCTCGCGGCGCGCCTGGTCGAGCAGGCCGCGCGAGGTCAGGTAGGTCTCGATCCGGTCGACCGGGTCGCGGTCGAGCCAGGCGGCGACCTCGGCGGCGTCCCGGTAGCGGGACGCGTCGTCGGCGTTGGTGTGCGCCTCGATCCGGTAGGTGCGGGCCTCGATCAGCGTCGGGCCGCCGGCGTGCAGGGCCTCGCGCACCACCGCGTACACGGCGGCCACGTCGTTGCCGTCCACCAGCACGGACGGCACGCCGTACCCGATGCCCTTGTGGGCCAGCGACGGCGCGGCGTTCTGCTTGGACATCGGCACGCTGATCGCGTAGCCGTTGTTCTGCACCAGGAACACCACCGGTGCCCGCCACACGCCCGCGAAGTTCAGCGCCTCGTGCGTGTCGCCCTCGGAGGTGGCGCCGTCGCCGACGAACACCAGCGCGGCGGTGTCCTCGCCCTTGAGCCGGGCCGCGTGCGCGAAGCCGACCGCGTGCAGGGTGTTGGTGGCCAGCGGGGTGCACTGCGGGCCGACGCGGTGCTCGTACGGGTCGTAGCCGAGGTGCCAGCCGCCCTGGAGCAGGGTGAGCGTCCCGGCCGGGTCCACACCCCTGGTGACCAGGGCGACCGAGTCGCGGTAGGTGGGGAACAGCCAGTCCTGCTCGCGCAGCGCCAGCACCGCGCCGACCTCGCACGCCTCCTGGCCGCGCGACGACGGGTAGACGGCCAGCCTGCCCTGCCTGGTCAGCGCGGTGGCCTGGGTGTCGAAGCGGCGGCCGATGACCATGCGCCGGTGCAGCTCGACGAGCACGTCGTCGTCGGGCATCGCCAGGGGCGCGTCGTCGACCGGTGTGCCGTCCTCGCGCAGCAGCGAGAGCGGTTCCTCGCCGGGCAGCAACGTCCGCTCGGGCACGCGGGTGCGGGCCATCGGTACCTCCTCGTCCCAGGGGTGGCGGGATGGAGGGACATGGTCCGCGTCACACCGGCCAATGATCCAGATCTCGGCCGTTTTCCTGGACGAACGGTCGTGCGGACGGGTTAGGGTCGGCCGCATGGCGGCGAAGGCTGGACGATCGGCACCCCTGGACGAGCTGGACCGGCGCATCGTGGAGGAGCTGCGCGCGGACGGCAGGCTGTCCATGCGGGCGCTGGCCGAGCGGCTGCACATCTCGCGCGCCGGGGCGTACTCGCGGGTGGAGCGGCTGCACCGGGACGGCGTGCTCACCGGGTACGCGGCGGTGGTCGACCCCGAGCGCTACGGCTTCGGCATCTCCGCCTACGTCTACCTCAAGATCAGCCAGCACTCGTGGAAGGCGGTGCGGCAGCGGGTGATGGAGATCCCCGAGGTGTGGCACGGCGCCCTGGTCTCCGGCGACTACGACCTGGTGCTGCTGGTGCGGGCGCCGGACGCGCACAGCCTGCGCGACCTGGTGCTGTCGCGGTTGCAGACCATGCCGGACGTGACCTCCAGCCACACCGTGCTGATCCTGGACGAGCTGCCCGCCGGCCGGGATCACCAGCCGAAGTTCTGAGTCCAGTAGATGCCGTAGGAGCCGCCGCGGGCCATGCCCACGCCCAGTGCCTTGAGCTTGCAGTTGAGGATGTTCGCGCGGTGGCCCGGCGACTCCATCCACCCCTTCACCACGGCCTCGGGCGTGCGCTGGCCGGCGGCGATGTTCTCGGCGCCGGGGCTGGGGTAGCCGGCCGCCTTGACCCGGTCGACGAACGAGCGGCCGTCCCGGGAGACGTGGTCGAAGTAGTTCTGCGCGGCCATGTCGGCGCTGTGCGCGCGGGCGGCCGCGTCCAGCCGGTCGTCGGCGGCCAGCGTGGGGCAGCCCTGCGCGGCCCGCTCGGCGTTGGTCAGCTCGAACACCCGCTCCTCGGCGACCTCCACGTCGGTCTTGGTCGGGGCGGCCGGTTCGGGCTGGGCCTGCTGCTCGGGCTGCTGGACCTGGGTCTGCGGCCGGGGCGGTTGGGCCTGCGGTTGCGCCTCGGACCGGGCCGTCGGCTCGGCGGCGGTGGTGGTCGTGGCCGTCGTCGTGACCGCGGTCGTGGTCGTGGCCCCGGTCGTGGTCGTTCCGGTCGTCGTGGTGGTGCCGGCCGGCAGGGCGTCGACCGGTGCGGGCGGGGTGGTGCCCGCCGCGGTGGCGCCGAGGGTGACCAGGGCCATTCCGTCCGGGTGTTCGCACCCGGTCAGGGCCAGGCCGGCGAGGATGGCGGCGACGGGCAGCACTCGGCTCTTGCGCGACACGGGGAAAACCTCGTCTGCATTCGGCGGAAATGTTCGGGCGCGGCGGCCGCTCAAGCGCTTCTTCGCAGGGTAAGCGCTGCGGCCGCCGCACCGAAGGGGGAACGGGGCGGACCGGGCAAGGGAGGGGAGCGCTGCGGTCTGCCCTCATTCCGAAAATAACTCTATCGCCGAATGAACAAATGTCAACCGGGCATTTATTTAAGGAAGATTTAAAGCTTCCATCAGGCGCGCACAAGGTGCCGCGGTGATCAAGTCCGGTCGGCCAGCAGCAGCCGCAGGCGGACCCGGGTGCCGCCCAGCGGGCCCCGGTCGACCACGAGCGAACCGCCGGTGGCCTCGGCGGCCCGGCGGGCGATGTCCAGTCCCAGGCCGGTGGAGCCCGCGCCGCTGCTCCCCCGCCGCAGCGCCGCCTCCAGGTCCTCGATACCGGGCCCCTCGTCCTCGATGACGACCACCACCCGGTCGGGCTGGTGGAACAGCGCCACCACGAACCCGGTGCCCTCGGGGGTGTGCCGGAAGACGTTGCCCAGCACCGCGTCCATGGCGGCGGCCAGGTCGCTGCGGCTCAGCGGGACCACCGCACTGCGCTCGGTGCCGCGCAGGTTCCACAGCCGCCGCTGGTCGTCGGCCAGCGCCGACCAGAACACCAGCCGGTCGTGCACCACCTGCGCGGCGTCGCACCGGCTGCCACCGGGGTCGTCCAGCTCGCGGCGGGCCGCCCGGATCAGCTCGTTGACCTCGCGCTCCAGCGCGTGCACGGCCTGGCGGACGCGGTTCGCGCCCGGGTCGGGGCCCAGCGTCTCGGAGTCCAGGCGCAGCGCGGTGAGCGGCGTGCGCAGCCGGTGGGACAGGTCGGCCAGCAGCTCCCGCTCGCCCGCCACGAGCTGGCCGATCCGGTCGGCCATGCGGTTGAACGCGCCGCCCGCGTCCACCAGCTCGGGCGGGCCGGAGGGCGGCACGCGGGCGGTCAGGTCGCCCTGCCCCATCCGGCGGGCGCCGTCGGCCAGGGCCGCGGCGGCGCGCACCACGCGGGCCCCCAGCCGGTCGGCGACCAGCACCGAGGCCAGGACGAGGGAGACCGCCACCCCGCTGAGCGCCAGCCACGCCTGCCACACGCCCCGGGACAGCTCCGCCTCGGGCACGAACGCCTCGACCACCGCGACGCGCCCCTGCCCCAGCAACACCGGCTGGAGGTGGACCCGCCCGGTGGGGACGGCGCCGGTGAACGCCAGGCCGTCCTCGCGGGCCGACCTGAGCTGCTCGTCGGTGGCCATCGGCACGCCGACCACCTCGCCGCCCGCCAGGTGCACCGCCACCCGGCCCGCGCCGGAGGTGAGGGCCTGCCCGACGGCCGCCGGGTCGGCGGTGATCACCAGCACGGGCGCCAGGGCACCGGCCTGCCGCTCGGCGTCGGCCAGTGCCCGGTCCTCGGCGAGCTGGCGCACCACCAGGGCGAGCGGGACCAGGAA
This sequence comes from Saccharothrix syringae, assembly GCF_009498035.1. Classification (NCBI taxonomy): domain Bacteria; kingdom Bacillati; phylum Actinomycetota; class Actinomycetes; order Pseudonocardiales; family Pseudonocardiaceae; genus Saccharothrix; species Saccharothrix syringae. The sequence continues at coordinate 4,522,284 of NZ_CP034550.1, read as the reverse complement.
GGCCAGCGCCACCATCGAGGTGACCGCCAGCGACACCAGGGCGAGCGACCTCCTCACTCGGCCGCCGTGAGCTTGAACCCGACCCCGCGCACGGTGTGCAGGAAGCGGGGTTGGGCGGCGCGCTCGCCGAGCTTGCGGCGCAGCCAGGACAGGTGGACGTCCAGCGTCTGGTCGTCGTGGCGGCCGGGCAGGTTCCACAGGTTGGCCAGCAGCTCCGCGCGCGGCACCACCCGCCCCTCGCGCGCGGCGAGGTAGGCGAGCAGGTCGAACTCCTTGCGCGTCAGGTTCAGCTCGCGCCCGTCGAGCCGCGCCTCGCGCCGGTCGAGGTCTACGGTCAACCGCCCGATCCGCAACGGCTCGGCGGGCGCCTGCCTGCGGGTCCGCCGGAGCACCGCGGCGAGGCGGGCGGCCAGGTGCTCGCTGGAGAACGGCTTGACCAGGTAGTCGTCCGCGCCGGCGTTGAGCAGGCGGACGATCTCGGTCTCGTCGTCGCGGGCGGTGGCGACGATCACCGGCACGTCGCACAGGCCGCGCATCATCCGCAACGCGTCCGCGCCGTCCACGTCGGGCAGGCCGAGGTCGAGCACCACCAGGTCGAACGACGAGCCGGTGATGGCGCGCAACGCCTCCAGCGCGGTGCCGACCGGCAGCACGGCGTGCCCGAGCCCGGTCAGCGCGCGGGTGACCGCCGACCGCACCACGGGGTCGTCCTCGACGAGCAGCACGGAGACCATGGGGCGCACGGTAACGCGAGGGGGTCAGGCGACCTTTCGCAGCCATGCGCCGAGGGTGGTGAGGTCGGCGTCGGTGAGGCCGGTGCGCGGGTCGACGTGGAGGGGCAGCGCGGGGCCGGGGTGGTGGTCGGCGATCCAGGTCCGGTCGGCGTCGGTGATCTCGTCGTCGACCCAGGCGAACGGCCGGCCGTTCGCCTGGGCGGTGAGGGCGCGGGTCTTGTGGTGCAACCCGTGCCAGCGGTCGAGCGGGGTGGGGTCGGGCCAGGTGAGCACTGGCAGCGGGGGGAGGCCCAGGCGCGGGGCCAGGACCCGGTTCGCCTCCTCGCCCCAGGTGGTGGCCCACACGAGGTCGGCGGGCAGGGCGGCCAGGCGCGGGCCGTGGGCGGGGTCGCAGCGGGCCAGCAGCGGGTTGTCCCGGTCGGGCGGCGGGAAGGAGCGGTGCTCGCCGCCGAAGGGGAGGAGGGGGCCGTCGACGTCGAGGAAGAGCAGCGGGCGCCCGGTCACGGCGGCACCTTAGCCGCGCCCGCCCGGGCGATCAGGGCGCGGACCTGCTCGTCCAGCGCGGCCACGGCTGCGTGCCGGTGGGTGTTCACCTTGGCCCGGAGGTCGGCCAGGCGCCGCCGGTCCCGGGCCGAGCGCGCCGCCGCGATGGACGGCACCGCCTCACCCGCCGACGAGCAGGCGTGGTCGACGTCGCCGAGCTCAGCGTGCCTCCGCGCTCCCTGCACGGTCATCATGGCGACAACGAGCGGCGGTGCCCGCTTTGCGCTGGCGCGGGCAGCCGTGGCGACAGCCAGCGCCTCGACCGGCTTCTGCGCCTCGGCGAGTTGGAGGCTCGTGCACTTCGGGATGTTCGCGCCGACGGCCCGGTCGCCGGCGGTGTGCGTCGAAGTTCGACCACCCGGCGACCCGACCGAGTTCCGCCGCCACGCTGAACAGACGCGCACCCACCTGTTCGGTGTAGCTGCCCTGTTCCAGCAGGTCCGCGACCAACCTCAGGTCGGCATCGACCAGGTTGCGGACCCTGCCACCCCCTCGGAAGCCAGGCGGGCCACCCCAGACGACGCACCAGTTCACGCGGAACGCCCAACTCGCGCGCCAACGCGTACTGCGAGTCCTCGTCAGGCACCACTCGGCCCAGGGACAACAACGCGCCGGCGCGTCGGCGCAACCATTAATTGCGGTTCCCTTCCGACAAAACCCGACACCGGGCGTCACCCAATGCGAAGGGAATTCCATGACGGAACCGACTCCCCTGGGCGCACGAGCACCGCCCACAGCCGTGAACTGGGCGCCTACCTGCGCACGGTCCAACGCCGGTCGGGCATTTCGTTCAAGGACATGGTGACCACCCTGGGGTGGTCGGCGGGCAAGCTGACCAAGCTGGAGACCGGCACGTCCCGGGACGACATCTTCTTCCTGCTCGGCGTCTGCAACGCCGACCAGTCCACCCGCGACACGCTGTCCGCCGGCACCGCCAACACCGTCGTCCGGGTCATCCCGGAAACCAGAGGACCGCACACCGCCCTGCGCCACCCGGCCACTACGACGCCTAGGCGTCTTGAACCCGGGAGTGACCGGCCCGGCGAACCGGACCGGCGCACCCACCCGACCGGTCAGACGATCGTCAACCCACCGTCGACCAGCAGCTTCTCCCCGTGCACGTACGCGGCCCGCGGCGAGGCCAGGAACACGATCGCCTCCGCGATCTCCCGCGGCTCGCCGATGCGCCCCAGCGCGGACGCCTCACCGATGTGCCTCGCCGCGCCCTCGGTCAACGCCAGCGCCGCCTCGGTCGCCGTCGCACCCGGGGACACCGTGTTGACCCGCACGCCGGTACCGCGGAACTCCACGGCCCACGTCCGGGTCAGCGCCTCCAGCGCACCCTTGGTCGCCGCGTACACCGCGGCGCCCGCCATGCCGACCTCGGTGGCCGAGGTGGACACGTTCACCACGCTCCCCCGCCCCCGCTCGACCATGCCCGGCAGCAGCGCCGCGCCGAGGAAGAACGGCGCCCGGACGTTGACGTCGAACAGCAGCTGGTAGACCTGCGGGTCCTGCTCCGGCGTGAGCGCGAACGGGAAGATGCCCGCGTTGTTCACCAGCACGTCGACCTCGCCCGCCGCGGCGGCCAGCTCGCGGACCGAGTCCAGGTCCGCCAGGTCGGCGGCGACGAACTTCGCCCGCCCGCCGTCGGCCTCGATGGCCGCCACGGTCTCGGCGCCGCGCGCGGCGTCCCGGCCGGAGACGACCACCTGGGCGCCGCCGAGCGCCAGCAGCCGCGCGGTCTCGCGGCCGATGCCCGCGGTGCTGCCGGTGACCAGGGCGACCTGCCCGTCGAACTCCATGTTCCAACCCCCAACGTTCGATGTTCGCTGAACATCGAACAACGTAGTGCCTCGCGCCCCCTGTTCGCAATCCGTCGAACAACTAGACTGTCCCCGTGCGCCACCAGGAGTCCAACCCGGACGTCGAGCAGCTCAGCCTGCCCGACGTCCTCGCGGCGCTCAGCGACCCGCTGCGGATCGGCCTGGTCCGGCTGCTGGCCGACGGCGAGGAGCGCTACTTCGGCGAGTTCACCGCCCCGGTGGCCAAGTCGACGCTCAGCCACCACCTCAAGGTCCTCAACGCCGCGGGCGTGACCTGGCGGCGCGAGGAGGGCACCCGCTGCTACATACGGCTGCGCCGGGAGGACCTGGACGCCCGCTTCCCGCACCTGCTCGACACCGTGCTGGCCGCCGCCGAGGGCGACGACGTGGGCCACCACGTGACCACCTGCGTGCGGCGGGTGGGCGAACCCGGGAGCTGACCCGCCGGCAGGATGGCCGCGTGCGCAGGGGCCTGCAGTATTTCGCGGCGTGGTCGGCCTCGACCGCGGTCGCGGTGGTGCTGTCCTGGCTGGGCATCCGGTCCGTGCTCGAAGCGGGCGTGCCGGAGCGGCCGCGCGCGGTCGCCGGTCCCGTCCAGCAGTCCTCCGCGGTCCCCTCGACCACGACGACCACCGCGGTCCCGACGGCCACCACGACCACCGCGCTCCCCACGACCACCACCCCGGAACCGACGACCACGACCGCCACCCCCGCGACGACCACGACGACCGCCGCACCCCCGCCGCTGCCGTCGGAGCAGGGCACCTGGACCGAGCAGGACGGCGAGCAGGTGTACCTGCGCAGCTTCCGCCTCCAGGGCGGCGTCGCCGCGGTCCGCTTCGCCGCCCGCGACATGCAGCCGATCTCGGCCACCCCGCGCCAGGGCTTCGCGGCCACCGTCGAGCAGCCCGCCGACGCGGTGGTGGTCGAGTTCACCGGCCCCGGCCACCGCTCCCGCCTGGAGGCCACCTGGGTCAACGGGCCGCAGTGGCGGATCGTCGAGTCCGGCTAGGACCGCGACCTCCCGGTCCCGCACCGCGAACCACCGACCGGGTCGACCCGAGGTCAAGCCGGCCGCGGTGCTGATATGAACCGACCATGGATGCGAAGCGGCTCGTACCCCCCGTGGCGGCAGGTCTGATCGCCGCGGCCGCGGTCGGGGCCTGGTCGTTCACCACGCGGCACGGCGCGACCCCCGAGGTCGTCGAGGGCTGGGCGGTGCCGAACGCGGCGGGGACCGCGATCTCGTTGCACGACGGCGACGACACCCGCGAGGGCAACGGCTACGAGATCGCGGGCGCGTGGTGGGCCGGCCGGGACAACGCGTGGCACTCCGGGGACGGCCCCACCTGCGTCGGCACCGACACCGCCGTGAGGACCCGCGTGCGGCTGGGCGTCGTGGACGTGGACGCCGGCGGGGAGGGCGTCGGCGGGCCGCGCGTGGTGTGGTTGCGCTGCCTCGACTGAACCCGCGGACCGGCCGGGTTGTCGGTGGGGGCCGGCAGGTTCACGCCCGTGACCCCGCTGCTGCGCACCCCGGCCTTCCGCCGCTACTTACTCGCCCGCACGTCCTCCCACCTCGGTGACGGCATGGTCCCCGTGGCGCTGGCGTTCGGCGCGCTGCGGCTCGGCGCGTCACCGACCGAGGTGGGCCTGGTGCTGCTCGCCGGCCGGTTGCCGGTGGTCGTGCTGACCCTCGTCGGCGGGGTGGTGGGCGACCTGCTGTCGCGCCGGGCGGTCATGCTCGTCACCGACGTCGTCCGCTGCGCCTCCCAGGCCCTGACGGCCGCCCTGCTGCTCACCGGGACCGCGACCCCGTGGCACCTGGCCGCCCTGCAGGCCGTCGCGGGCGCGGCCGGCGCCTTCTTCACCCCCGCCGCGGCGGGGCTGGTCGCCGATGTGGTGCCCCCGGCGCAACGCCACCGGGCCAACGCCCTGCTCACCACCGCCCAGCACGCCGCCACCCTCGTCGCCCCGGTGGTGTCGGCGGCGCTGGTGGCCGCGGTCGGCGCGGGCGCGTCCTTCGCCGCGGACGCGGTCACCTTCGCGGTCAGCGCCGCCGCGCTCGCCGCCCTGCGGGTCCCGGACCGGCCCACCGCACCGCGACCGGCACTGCTGGACGCCGCGCGGCACGGGTGGCGCGACTTCCGCGCCCGCCCCTGGTTGCAGGCCACCACCGTCCAGGTCGCCCTCGTCAACGGCGCCTGCGTCTCCCCGTTCCTGGTCCTCGGCCCGGTCATCGCCGACCAGCGCCTGGGCGGCCCCCTGGCCTGGGCGCTCATCGGCAACGGCTACGCCGTCGGCGCGCTGCTGGGCGGCGCCCTCGCCCTGCGCCTGCGACCGCGCCACCCGCTCCGGACGGCCGTCACCGTCCCCGTCGCCCTGGCCCCGCTGCTGGTCCTGCTCGCCGCCGGCGCGCCAACAGCGGTGCTCGCCGCCGCGGCCGTGCCCGCCGGGGCGCAGGCCGCCCTCCACGCCGTGCTCACCGACACCGCCCGGCAGGTGCACGTGCCCGCCGACCTCGTCGCCCGGGCCACCGGCTTCGCCACCGTCGTCGGCCTGGCCGCCACGCCGGTTGGCATGGCGCTGGCCGGCCCGGCGGCCGAGCGCGTCGGCGTGGGCGCCGTGCTGCTCGCCGGCGCGCTGGTCGCCGTGCTGAGCGCGCCGGCGGCGCTGGCCGTGCGCTCCGTCAGGCGGCTGCCGGCCGAGGTGGGACCCGCCCGCTGACCCCCCTCCCGACGACCAACGCAATCCCCCATTCGTCACACCCGGGTCGATCACGGGCAGAACGCGCGGCCCGCCGTCCACCCCTGTCACCCGTTCGCGACCTCCGCACCACCCGGTAGCGCGGCGGGTGGTTCGATTCCGGTCATGACGCACGCAGGCGAACCGCACCACGACGACCTCTCCGGACGGCTGAACTGGCTGCGCGCCGGTGTGCTGGGCGCCAACGACGGGATCGTGTCCACCGCGGGCCTGGTGGTCGGCGTCGCGGGCGCCACCGCCGACCGCACCGCCATCCTCGCCGCGGGCGTCGCCGGGCTGGTCGCGGGTTCGCTGTCGATGGCGGGCGGCGAGTACGTCTCGGTCAGCACCCAGCGCGACACCGAGCGGGCCGCGCTGACCCTGGAGGCCCGCGAGCTGCGCGAGATGCCCGAGGAGGAGGAGCGCGAGCTCGCCGGGATCTACCAGGACAAGGGCCTGTCGGCGGAGCTGGCCGAGCGGGTCGCGCACGAGCTGACCGAGAAGGACGCGCTGCGCGCCCACGCCGAGGCCGAGCTGCAGATCGACCCCGACAACCTGACCAACCCGTGGCAGGCCGCCTGGGCGTCGCTGATCGCCTTCGCGGCGGGCGCGCTCGTGCCGCTGGTGGCGATCGTGCTGCCGCCGACGGCGTGGCGGGTGTGGGCGTGCGCGGTGGCCGTGCTGGTCGGGCTGGTGCTCACCGGCGTGGTCAGCGCCCGGCTCGGCGCGAGCCCGGTTGGCCGAGCGGTGCGCCGCAACGTCGTGGTGGGGTCACTCACGATGATCGTCACCTACTACGTCGGTCTCCTGTTCGGAGTAACGATGGGGTAATCCCGGTTACACAGAGTTCACCCAGTTCGCGGATCACCGAAGGTGCCGGGCCCTGCCCGGTGTGATCTACGCAAAGTGCGGGTACACGAGACCGCCTTGTCGCCATCGGGAGCGACAGGTCCCCGACTGGAGGTGCCCGCCGTGACCCACCCGCCCACCCCTGTCCTGGTACCCCGTTCGGAGAAGGCCGAACGCCGGGTCTGGACACTGCTCGCCGCCCTGTTCGCCCTGGTGGGGAGCGTGAATGGCCTGCTGGCCGCGACCGAGGCCGCCTGGTGGCAGGCCGTCGTGGCGATCCTGTTCCTCGGTGCCGCCGGCGCCTGCGCGAGAGCGGCCCGCCGAAGCGGGGCCTGATCCGCGGGGCGGCTTGGACCAGTGGAGCGCTAGCCCAATCGGGTGTAACCCATTAGTGCTAACGGCGTCAAGTAGGGGTGGTCTTCACCACGACGCCCTGTCGGGCTAGCGCCATAACCCCGAATTCACATTATCGTCACAAGACCCCGGCAACCCCGGCTCACCGCTCTGCGCGCTCCAGCGGCCCCATCGGGCCCCGGCGGGCGCGTGCCAGGAAGTGCATCTCCCGCACAACGGCGTGCGGTCCCCACGCCGTAGACCTTCCCGGCGTGGTTCCACGGTCAACACCAGCAGGCCGACCTGCCCGCGTAAAGCCGCGCGCGGGGGCTCGGCCGCATCCGTTTGCCCGGAAACAGGCGAACTGACGACGCCACGGGAGGGCCCGTTGTGACCCACCACCACCAGCCGCGAAGCGGCCTTTACGACCCGCAGTACGAGCACGACGCCTGTGGCGTCGCGTTCGTCGCCGACCTGGCCGGGCGCCGGAACCACGGGATCGTGCGCCAGGCCCTGGTCGCGTTGCGCAACCTCGAACACCGGGGTGCCCGCGGTGCGGAGCCCGAAACCGGTGACGGCGCGGGCATCCTGATCCAGGTGCCCGACGCGTTCTACCGCGAGGTCGTCGACTTCGCGCTGCCCGAGCCCGGCCACTACGCCGTCGGCACGGCGTTCCTGCCCCGCGAGGGGCAGGACGAGGTCAGGGCCGTGGTCGAGCGCATCGCCGCCGAGGAGGGCGCCACCGTCCTGGGCTGGCGCGAGCTGCCCGTCGACACCGACCACGTGGGCCCGACCGCGCGCACGACCATGCCCGCGTTCGCCCAGCTGTTCCTGGCCGGCCCCGACGGGGTCGCCGGCCTGGAGCTGGAGCGGCTGGCGTTCGTGGTGCGCAAGCGCGTCGAGCACGCCGCGGACGTGTACTTCCCGAGCCTGTCCGGCCGCACCGTCGTCTACAAGGGCATGCTCACCGAGCCTCAGGTGGAGGGGTTCTTCCCCGACCTCACCGACGAGCGGGTGACCAGCTCCATCGGCCTGGTGCACTCCCGGTTCTCCACCAACACGTTCCCGTCGTGGCCGCTGGCCCACCCGTACCGGTACGTGGCGCACAACGGCGAGATCAACACCCTGCGCGGCAACCGCAACTGGATGGACGCCCGGGAGTCGGTGCTGGCCACCGACCTGATCCCCGGCGACCTGTCCCGGGTCTTCCCGGTCATCACGCGCGACGCCAGCGACTCGGCGACCTTCGACGAGGTGCTGGAGCTGCTGCACCTGGGCGGCCGCAGCCTGCCCCACGCGGTGCTGATGATGATCCCCGAGGCGTGGGAGAACCACGCCGAGATGGACCCCGCGCGGCGGGCGTTCTACGAGTTCCACTCCACGCTCATGGAGCCGTGGGACGGCCCGGCGCTGGTGTCGTTCACCGACGGCACGCTGATCGGCGCGGTGCTCGACCGCAACGGCCTGCGCCCGGCCCGGTACTGGGTCACCGAGGACGGCCTGGTGGTGCTGGGCAGCGAGGCGGGCGTGCTCGACCTCGACCCGGCGACCATCGTGCGCAAGGGCCGGCTGGAGCCGGGCCGGATGTTCCTCGTCGACACCGCCCAGGGGCGGATCATCGACGACGAGGAGATCAAGGGGCAGCTCGCCGCCGAGCACCCCTACGAGGAGTGGGTGGCGCGGGGCGTGCTGCACCTGGCCGACCTGCCCGTGCGGGCCCGCGAGGTGCCCACGCACGCGTCGCTGGTGCGCCGCCAGCAGGCGTTCGGCTACACCGAGGAGGAGCTGGCGCTGCTGCTGGGCCCGATGGCCCGCACCGGCGCCGAACCGATCGGCTCGATGGGCAACGACGCCCCGTTCGCGCCGCTGTCGGACCGGCCGCGGCAGCTGTTCGACTACTTCACGCAGCTGTTCGCGCAGGTGACCAACCCGCCGCTGGACGCGATCCGCGAGGAGCTGGTGACCTCGCTGCACGCCACCCTCGGCGCCGAGCCCAACCTGCTGTCGGTGGGCGCGGACTCCTGCCGGCGCATCTCGCTGCCGTTCCCGGTGCTGGACAACGACGAGCTGGCCAAGCTGGTGCACGTCGACGACGACGGCACCCTGCCGGAGTTCCGCACCTTCACCGTGCGCGGCCTCTACGAGGTGGCGGGCGGCGGCGCGGCGCTGGTGCGGCGGCTCGACGAGATCCGGGCCGAGGTGTCGGCGGCCATCCGGGACGGGGCGCGCCTGGTCGTGCTGTCGGACCGGGGCGTCGACGAGACCCACGCGCCCATCCCGTCGCTGCTGCTGACCGGCGCGGTGCACCACCACCTGGTGCGGGAGAAGACCCGCACCCAGGTCGACCTGATCGTGGAGGCGGGCGACGCCCGCGAGGTGCACCACATCGCGCTGCTCATCGGCTACGGCGCCAAGGCGGTCAACCCCTACCTGGCGATGGCGTCGGTGGAGGAGCTGCCGGACGTCGAGCCGAAGGTCGCCGCCCGCAACCTGATCAAGGCGCTGGGCAAGGGCGTGCGCAAGACGATGTCGAAGATGGGCGTGTCGACCGTCGCCTCCTACACCGGCGCGCAGATCTTCGAGGCGATCGGCCTGGGCGCCGAGGTGGTCGACTCCTGCTTCACCGGCACCACCTCGCGGCTGGGCGGCATCGGGTTCGACGTGGTGGCCGAGGAGGTCGCGCGGCGGCACCGCACCGCGTTCCCGCCCGACGGCGTCCGGCCGCACCACCGGGAGCTGGAGACCGGCGGCGACTACCAGTGGCGCCGCGAGGGCGAGGCGCACCTGTTCAACCCGCAGACGGTGTTCAAGCTCCAGCACTCCACCCGCAGCGGCCGCTACGACGTGTTCAAGGAGTACACGCGCGCGGTCGACGAGCAGTCCAGGCGGCTGATGACGCTGCGCGGCCTGTTCGAGTTCAAGGAGGGCGTGCGGCCGCCGGTGCCGATCGACGAGGTCGAGCCGGTCTCCTCCATCGTCAAGCGGTTCGCCACCGGCGCCATCTCCTACGGGTCCATCTCGCAGGAGATGCACGAGGTGCTGGCGATCGCGATGAACCGGTTGGGCGCCAAGTCCAACACCGGCGAGGGCGGCGAGGACCCGGAGCGGTTCACCCCCGACGCCAACGGCGACTCGCGCCGCTCGGCCATCAAGCAGGTGGCGTCCGGCCGGTTCGGCGTGACCAGCGAGTACCTGGTCAACGCCGACGACATCCAGATCAAGATGGCGCAGGGCGCCAAGCCCGGCGAGGGCGGCCAGCTGCCCGGTGCCAAGGTGTACCCGTGGATCGCCAAGACCCGGCACTCCACGCCGGGCGTCGGCCTGATCTCCCCGCCGCCGCACCACGACATCTACTCGATCGAGGACCTGGCGCAGCTCATCCACGACCTGAAGAACGCCAACCCGGCGGCGCGCATCCACGTGAAGCTCGTCTCCGAGGTCGGCGTCGGCACGGTCGCGGCGGGCGTGTCCAAGGCGCACGCGGACGTCGTGCTGATCTCCGGGCACGACGGCGGCACCGGCGCGTCGCCGCTGTCGTCGATCAAGCACGCGGGCGGGCCGTGGGAGCTGGGGCTGGCCGAGACGCAGCAGACGCTGCTGGCCAACCGGCTGCGCGACCGGATCGTGGTGCAGACCGACGGCCAGCTCAAGACCGGGCGCGACGTGGTGATCGCGGCGCTGCTGGGCGCGGAGGAGTTCGGCTTCGCCACCGCTCCCCTGGTGGTGTCGGGCTGCATCATGATGCGGGTCTGCCACCTCGACACCTGCCCGGTGGGCGTGGCCACGCAGAACCCGGTGCTGCGCGCGAAGTTCGCGGGCAAGGCCGAGCACGTGGTGAACTTCTTCGAGTTCGTCGCGCAGGAGGTGCGCGAGCTGCTGGCGCGCCTGGGCTTCCGCACGCTGGCCGAGGCCGTGGGCCACGCCGACCTGCTCGACACGCGCAAGGCCGTGGACCACTGGAAGGCGGCCGGGCTGGACCTGTCGCCGATCTTCCACGTGCCCGACCTGCCCGAGGGGGCGGCGCGGCACCGGGTGGTGGCGCAGGACCACGGGCTGGAGAAGGCGCTGGACAACACGCTGATCCAGCTCGCCGAGGGCGCCATCGCCTCCGGCGACCGGGTGCGGCTGGAGCTGCCGGTGCGCAACGTCAACCGCACCGTGGGCACCATGCTCGGCTCCGAGGTGACCCGGCGGTGGGGCGGCGCGGGCCTGCCGGACGACACCATCGACATCACCTTCACCGGCACCGCCGGGCAGTCGTTCGGCGCGTTCGTGCCGCGCGGCATCACCCTGCGGCTCGTCGGCGACGCGAACGACTACCTGGGCAAGGGCCTGTCGGGCGGCCGGATCACCGTGCGGCCGGTGCCGGGCGCGCAGTTCACCGCCGAGCAGCAGGTGATCGCGGGCAACGTGATCGGCTACGGCGCCACGTCCGGCGAGGTCTTCCTGCGCGGCCGGGTCGGCGAGCGGTTCTGCGTGCGCAACTCCGGCGCGCTGGCCGTCGTCGAGGGCGTGGGCGACCACGGGTGCGAGTACATGACCGGCGGCCGGGTGGTCGTGCTCGGGCCGACCGGGCGCAACTTCGCGGCGGGCATGTCCGGCGGCGTGGCCTACCTGCTCGACGCCGCGGTGGGCCGGGTCAACCCCGAGATGGTCGACCTGGACCCGCTGGACGAGGAGGACCGGGCGTTCCTGCGCTCCGCGGTGGAGAAGCACTACGCGGAGACCGACTCGGCGGTGGCGCACGCGCTGCTGGCGGACTGGGACCTCGCGGTCGACCGGTTCACCAAGGTCATGCCCAAGGACTACAAGCGGGTGCTGGCCGCCCGCGCCCGGGCCGAGCGGGAGGGCCGGGACGTCAACGAAGCGATCATGGAGGCTTCCCATGGCTGACCCCCGCGGCTTCCTCACCACCGAGCGGGAGGTCCCGCGCAGCCGGCCGGTGTTCCTGCGGCTGCGCGACTGGCGCGAGGTGTACGAGGAGTTCGAGCGCCCCCGGCTGGAGAAGCAGGCCGGCCGGTGCATGGACTGCGGCATCCCGTTCTGCCACCAGGGCTGTCCACTGGGGAACCTGATCCCGGAGTGGAACAACCTGGTGTGGCGCGACGACTGGCGCAAGGCGTCGGAGCGGCTGCACGCGACCAACAACTTCCCGGAGTTCACCGGGACGCTGTGCCCCGCGCCGTGCGAGGCCGCGTGCGTGGTCGGGATCAACGGCGACCCGGTCACCATCAAGCGGGTCGAGATCTCCATCATCGACCGGGCGTGGGACGAGGGCTGGGTGACCCCGCAGGTACCCGCGACCCGCACCGGCAAGAAGGTCGCGGTCGTCGGCTCCGGCCCGGCCGGGCTGGCCGCGGCGCAGCAGCTGACCCGCGCCGGGCACTCCGTGGTGGTGCTGGAGCGCGCCGACGCCATCGGCGGGCTGCTGCGGTACGGCATCCCCGAGTTCAAGATGGAGAAGTGGCGCCTGGACCGGCGGCTGGAGCAGATGCGCGCCGAGGGCACCGAGTTCCGCACGGGCGTGAACGTCGGCGCGGACGTCACGGTCGAGCAGCTGCGCTCGGAGCACGACGCGGTGGTGCTGGCCGGCGGCGCGACCGCGTGGCGGGACCTGCCGGTGCCCGGCCGTTCGCTCGCGGGCGTCCACCAGGCGATGGAGTACCTGCCGTGGGCGAACCGGGTGGCGCGCGGCGAGCTGGCCGAACCGCCCATCACCGCGGCGGGCAAGCACGTCGTCGTCATCGGCGGCGGCGACACGGGCGCGGACTGCGTGGGCACGGCCCACCGCCAGGGCGCGCTGTCGGTGACGCAGCTGGAGATCATGCCCAGGCCGCCGGAGCGGCGGGCCGAGGCGCACCCGTGGCCGACCTACCCGATGCTGTACCGGGTGACGTCGGCCCACGAGGAGGGCGGCGAGCGCCTGTACTCGGTGTCCACGGTGGAGTTCCTGGGCGACGACGCCGGTGCGGTGCGGGCCCTGAAGCTGGTCGAGGTGGCGGCCTCCGGTGGGCGCTTCGAGCCGGTGCCGGGGACGGAGCGCGAGATCCCGGCGCAGCTGGTGACGCTGGCCATGGGTTTCGTGGGGCCGGAGAAGGACGGGCTGCTCACGTCGCTGGGGGTCGAGCTGGACCCGCGGGGGAACGTGGCGCGCGACTCGTCGTTCGCGACCTCGGTGGAGGGCGTGTTCGTGGCCGGTGACATGGGGCGCGGGCAGTCGTTGATCGTGTGGGCCATCGCGGAGGGCCGCTCGGCCGCCGCGGGGGTGGATGCGTACCTGACGGGGCGGCACGTGCTGCCCCGGCCGATCGAGCCGACGGACCGGCCGATCGCCTGAAGCCGTTCCCGGGGCCGGACAGCGTGGTCCGGCGGTCGGGGACGTCCTCGCCGGGTGGCCGGACAGCGTGGTCCGGCCACCCGGCATCGTGCTTTTCGCTCGGTCGCCGACCGGATGCGATCACACGGTCCCCGGTAATCCCTTCGGACGTGGCGTCCCTCTTCCGAACGGAAGAGCCCTGGGGGACCACGTCCTACGACCTGGACGGCCGCCTGGTCATCGGGATCGCGTCGAGCGCGTCGTCCAACCTGTCCCCACGGGTTGCCGATCACCAGGGCGATCTTCCAGCAGGACCACCTGGAGCCGGCCTCCGCGCTCCCCTGCGTGCACGTGCCCTTCGGCATCGCCAACCGGTAGCAGCCGATCGTGCCGTGTGCGACCGGAGCGCGGTCCGGTCGCACACGGCCTCACGCCCAGCCCCCGCCGAACGCCCCGGGCGCGTTCAGCCGGGCCCCGGGCTGCCTACCCCCGACGAGGCCGCCGGGTCACGGGCATTCCTTCCACGCGAAGTGGTAGGTCGTCTCCACGCTGCCGTCGGTGGAGTCCATCGAGATGAAGCTGGTCGTGGTGGCCGGGTCGGACGAGCCGGCGCTCACCCGCAGCTCCGTGTTGATGTTGAACAGCCGCTGCTCACCACACGGGTGGAAGACGATCGCGGCCAGTTCGGTGGTGTCCGTGGCCTGCCAGTCGTCGCTGTAGGGGCCCGGGTAGGAGTGGCTCTTGTAGGCCGTCGGCGACATGCCCTGGAAGTAGTAGTTCGCCCGTTCCACACCGGACGCGCCCCGCTCCAGGTGCGCGAAACCGCGGTAGTCGGCCTGGGCGATCCCGTAGGTGAAGCCCTGCGGGATGTTGATCCTCAGGTTGAGCTGGCAGTTCTTCCGGAAGTCGGTGGGCAGGGCGCCCACACCCACCTGCGCCATGAACTGGCTGTAGGTGACGGTGAAGGCTTTGTTGTCCGGCGACACCGCCACGGCCGCGGTGCCCGCCGGGCAGCCGGAGCCGTTGACGGTGACCACGTCGATGGTCATGTGATCGGGGGGCGGCGTGGTGTTCGGCGCACCGCCCGGCGGGATCACGATCACGGCCGCCAGTGCGGCGGCAATTCCGAGGTTGAACATGTCACACCTTCCGACTCGTCTCGGGCACGGTGATCGGCGGCGGTTCGGCGGTGATCGACGTTGATCAGCTCAGCGCGCGGCAGACCACGACCCGACGAGTCGGGTCAGCATCTCTTCCACGAGAAGTGGTACTCGGTGCTCACGTTGCTGTCCGTGGAATCCATCACCATGAAACTGGTCCCACGTGAAGAACCGGCATTGACGCGCAGTTCCGTGTTGAGGTTGAACAAGCGGCGCTCACCGCACGGCGCGTAGACGATGGAACCCCATTCGGTGGTGTCGGTCGCCTGCCAGTTGTCGCTGAAGGGACCGCCGAAGGAATGCTGCTTGCGCGCGGTGGGCGACGTGCCCTGGAAGTAGTAGTTGCCCTGCTCCACCCCGGTCGCACCCTGCTGGAGGTGCGCGAAGCCCCGGTAGTCGGCCTGGGCGATGCCGAAGGTGAAGCCCTGCGGGTAGGTCAGCTCCAGCGCGAGCTGGCAGTTCTTCCGGAAATCGGTGGGATCGGATTCGCCGCCCGCCTGGGCCAGGAAGGAACTGTAGGTGACGGTGAACGCCGTGCGGTCCGGCGCGGCCGCCACGGCGGCGGTGCCGGCCGGGCAGCCGGAGCCGTTGACGGTCACCACCTCGATGGTGACGTAATCAGGTGGCGCGTCTTCGGCCGCCGGTCCGGCGGCCGGGGAGATGGCGGACACGGCAAGGACTGCCGCTGCCACTGCGGTCAACATGGGGGGCCTTTCTCGAACGTTGATGCCAGGTGACGCGGCGACGGTTACGAGAATGTATCGCAGTGATGTCCGAAGTGAATTACCCCATTGGGGTGGGTAATCCACCTGCGCCGATCGGGCGACGGCCGCGAAAAGTTGCGGCCCCGCTCCCGTGACATGGGATGACCACATCCCGAAAGTCGCGAAAGTGTTTATTGAAAATATGACGAGACGGCATTCGGACCGCAGCGCGGGACGGCCGGGCGGCACACCGCGCTGCTGCGGCCGGACAACACCGCCCCCAACCGGCCCCCGGAACCGCCCCCGGACACCACCCGTCCCCGCCGCGACCGGACGAAGAGGAAGCGGACCGGTCGGGGCAACTACTGCGGCCGACCGGCCACCACCCGCCGGATCAGGCCGACCACGCGCTCGCGCTCCTCGCTGTCCAGCGCCTCGAACCAGCGCGCCTCGCGGGCGTTCTGCACCGGGAACACGCGCGAGACCGCCTCGCGCCCCTCCTCGGTCAGCGCCACGAACACCACGCGCCGGTCCTGCGCGTCCCTGGTGCGCTCGACCAGCCCGGCCCGCTCCAGCGTGTTGATCAGGTTCGACATGGCCGACCTGGTCGTGCCCGACAGGTCCGCCAGCCGCGCGGGCTGCGTCGGCCCGAGGACCCACAGCTTGAACATCAGCCGGAACCCGGGCATGGTCCACCCCTGCTCGCGGTGCACCAGCGCCTCGTAGTCGGTGATCATCATGTACGCCAGGTGCAGCACGTTGTACGACAGGCTGAACGCGCTGTCGTCGCCGCCCATCTCCGCGATCCGGTGGCGCGCGAAGCGCTCGTAGTCCTGCTCCGTCACCACGTCGGCCGCGGCGGGGACCCCTTGCTCTGCCACGTGCTGATCCTCGCAGGGCGACCCGGTCGGTGGTGCGGGAATCGGGCACACTTACCCGCGTGATCGGGACGAGGCGGTTCGCCGGCACCGCGACGGTGGTGCTGGCGATCGCCGTGGCCGCGTCCGTGGCCGCCGGGTTCGACCTCGTCAAGGACCGCGCCGCCGTCGTGCTCGACGACCTGGCGCAGCTGGCCGCGGGCCTGTACGCCACCGGTTGCTGCTGGTGGACGGCGCGCCGGGGAACCGGGCCGGACCGCCGGTGGCGCGTGGCCATGGGCCTGGGCACGTTCGGCTGGTCGGTCGGCATGGCCCTGTGGACCTGGTACCAGGTGGTCGAGGACCGGGCCGTGCCCTCGCCGTCCCCCGCCGACGCCGGGTACCTGAGCATCGTGCCGTGCGCGTTCGTCGCGCTGCTGGTCATCGGCAACCACCGGCGGTCGGACTCGTCGGACGCGCTGCTGGACCACCGGTCGCGCAGCGCCCGCGTGGTGCTGCTGCTCGACGGGCTGATCGTGGTCGGGTCGCTGTTCGCGCTGACCTGGACCACGGCCCTGGGCGGCCTGGTGGCGGCGGGCAACCCGAGCACGGCGGCGTTCCTGGTGGCCGTGGCCTACCCGGTCACCGACCTGGCGCTGCTGGTCGTCGTGGTGGTGCTCAGCGCCGACCGGAACGTCGTGCTGCGGCCCCAGCTGCGCCTGCTCGGCCTGGGCCTGGCCGGCCTGGCGGCGTCCGACCTGGCGTTCGCCTACCTGGTCAGCGTCCAGGCGCCGGAGGTGCCGCCGCTGGCCAACGCGGGCTTCGTGCTCGGCCCCGCGCTCATCGCCCTGGCCGCCCTGGCGCCGACCCCGTCGGCGACCGGCGGCCCGGCGCGCAACCGGCGGTCGTGGCAGTGGGCGTACCTGCTGATGCCGTACGTGCCGCTGCTGGTCTGCACCGTGCTGGTGCTGCGCCGCACGGTGATCGGCGAGGTGCGGCCGCTGGACGCGGTGGAGATCGGGTGCGGGTTCACCGTGTTCGTGGCGGTGATCCTGCGGCAGCTGGTGACCATCGTGGACAACGCCAGGCTGGTGCTGATGCTGCGGGAGTCCGAAAGGGTGCTGGAGCACCAGGCGCACCACGACCCGCTGACCGGGCTGGCCAACCGCGCGGTGTTCGAGCGCAGGCTGGACGAGGCGCTGGCCCGCCACCACGACGGCGGCACCCCGTTCGGGCTGCTGTTCGTGGACCTGGACGACTTCAAGGCGGTCAACGACGTGTCCGGCCACGCGCACGGCGACGCGCTGCTGGAGCGGGTGGCCCAGCGGCTGCGCGGGTGCGTGCGCGACACCGACGTGGTGGCCCGGCTGGGCGGCGACGAGTTCGGCGTGCTGGTCGAGGGCGTGGCGGAACCGGAACGGGTCGCCTTCCGGGTGCTGGACAGCCTCGGCGACGAGATCAGCGCCTCGGTGGGCGTGGTGATCTGCGCCGAGCGCGACCCGGAGACCACCGCGGCGTCGGTGCTCAAGTGCGCGGACAAGGCCATGTACGAGGCCAAGCGGGACGGTGGCCGCGGCCTGGTCATCCACCCCTGAACCCGATCGGCCCCCGACCCCCCGGGCTCACCCGCTCCCGGCCGCGCGTCATCCCAACCGCCCGGCGATCCCCCGCCCCCCGGTGACCACGCCGTCGATCCCGCACGGGTCCACGCCCCACCGCCTGCCATGCCCAGCACGTGGTCCTCGTCGGGCACCAGGTCGGTCCACCCAGGACTTCCGGCGGGGAGCTGCCGTCGAAGGAGTACGCCCGCCACGCGCGTCCCGCGGACGCCGGCGCCCACGCGCACGTCCCGGTGAACCGGTGCGTCTCGAAGAACCGGACGTGCCCCAGCCGGTCGAGCGGCGCCGGGCCGGGCGCCGTCCGAACGCGACCGCGGTCACCCCCTGGGCACGAACGCGTACACGCTCGCCGGCGACCCCGAACCACGCCGGTTGACCACGCCGCCCACCAGCACGTGCGCGCCCTGCTCGGGCAGGCTCGCCAGGTTGGCCAGGACCTCCAGGCTGATCCGGTGCTCCCGGTAGAGCAGCTTGGACACCCGGTACTCCGCGTCCAGCGCCGACTCCGGGCTGAACGTGTCCGTGCCCAGGGCGCCCCGCCTGCCCAGCCGCCCGGTGCGCACCAGCCACTCCACCGCCTCCAGCGAGAACCCGGGCTGGTGCATCTGCCCGGCGTCGTCGAAGTTGTAGAACGCGGGCGTGCCCCAGCGGTCCTCCCACCCGGTCCACAGGACCACGGCCGCCTCGCGCGGGATGCGGCCGTGCTCCCGCTCCCACCGCTGGAGGTCGGCGACGCTGACCTCGTAGTCGGCGTCGCGCGCGGCCCGGTCCCGGACGTCGACCTTGACCGCGGGCAGGAACAGGTCCGCGGGCTCCAGCTCGTCGGCGTGGGGCTGGTCGGCGTTGAAGTGCGCGGGCGCGCCCCAGTGCGTGCCGGTGTGCTCGCCCTGCCGCGCGTACTGGAGGTAGAACCCGTCGTCCTCCACGGTGGCGACCGTGCTGAGGGTGAACTCCGGGTCGCCCGGGTAGACGTTGGTCCGCTCCGGGTCGTTGACGTGCGCGAGGTTGACCAGCTCGTAGTCCTGCAACCCCAGCCGCCCCGGCCCGCCGGCGGCACCCGCCGACCCGCCGCCCGCGGCCATCACGCCGCCCATCGCCGAAACCACACCCGCGAGCATCGACCGCCTGCGCACCGCCGACCACTCCTCTGCCTAGGCGTCACCCGATCCGGGCAAAGGTACCGGCTGGATGATCACGGCACGACGACCTGCCGGACGGCTTCCCCGGCCGCCAAACGGCTGAACCCGGTGTTCACCTCCTCCAGCGACAGCCGCCCCGACAGCAGCTCGTGCACGGGCAGGCGCCCCGCCCGGTGCAGCCCCACGAACCGGGGCACGTCCCGCCGCGGCACGCAGGAGCCCAGGTAGCTGCCCTTGAGCGTGCGCTCCTCGGCGACCAGGCTCAGCGCCGGCAGCGTCACCGTCCGGTCGGGGTGCGGCAGCCCCACGGTGACCGTGGTGCCGCCCGCGCCGGTGGCCTGGTACGCCTGCTCCAGCACGGCGGCCACGCCGGTGGTGTCGATGACCTGGTCGGCACCGCCGCCGGTCAGCTCGCGCACCGCCGCCACCGCGTCCGGCCCGCCCGCGACCGCGTCCGTGGCGCCCAGCTTCAAGGCCAGCTCCCGCTTGTGCTCCACCACGTCCACCGCGACGACCTGGGCGGCACCCGCCGCCCGCGCGGCCAGCAGCGCGGCCAGGCCGACGCCGCCGAGCCCGAACACCGCGACCCGGTCCCCCGGCGCCACGCGCGCGCTGTAGAACGCCGCGCCCGCGCCGGTGAGCACCGCGCAGCCGAACAGGGCGGCCACCTCGAACGGCAGGTCGTCGGGCACGCGCGTGGCGGACTTCTCCGACACCACGGCGTACTCGGCGAACCCGGACACGCCCAGGTGGTGGTGCGGGCGCGTGCCGTCGGGCAGCCGCAGCCGCCGGTCGCCGCCCAGCAGCGTGCCCGCGCGGTTGGCCGCCGCGCCGGGCTCGCACAGCGCCTGCCGGCCCGCCACGCACCAGCGGCACGAGCCGCAGGCGGGCACGAACGACAGCACCACCCGGTCGCCGACGGCGAACTCCGCCGCGCCGGGCCCGGTCTCCACGACCTCGCCCGCGGCCTCGTGGCCGAGCACCATGGGCAGCGGCCGGACCCGCGAGCCGTCGATCACCGACAGGTCGGAGTGGCACAGCCCGGTGGCGCCCACCTTCACCAGCACCTCGCCCGGACCCGGCGGGTCCAGCTCCAGGTCCACCACCTCCAGCGGCCCGCCGACCTCCGTCAGCACCGCACCTCGCGTCCTCACGCGACCACCAGCCCCGCCATCGCGCCGCGCAGGTGCGCGGGGATCTCCACCGGCTTGCGCGTGTCCCGGTCGACGAACACGTGCACGAAGTGGCCTTCCGCCACCACGTCCTCCTTGCCCTCGGGGTAGAACCCGACCTCGTAGCGCACGCTGGAGCGGCCCAGGTGCCCGATGCGCAGCCCGGCGTCGACGGCCTCGGGGAACGCGAGGGAAGCCCGGTAGTTGCAGTGGGACTCCACGCACAGCCCGATCGCCCGGCCGCGGTGGATGTCCAACCCGGCCTCGGTGATCAACCACGTGTTGATCACCGTGTCCATGAACGCGTAGTGCACGACGTTGTTGACGTGCCCGTAGACGTCGTTGTCGTGCCAGCGGGTCGGGATCCGCTGCCAGTGCCGGTAGTCCTCACGCGTGGTGTTGCCGGTCGTCACGCGACCTCCTGGTTCAGTCGAGCACCCTGGTCAGCTCGACGCGGGACCGCACCCCGAGCCTGGCGAAGATGTTGCGCAGGTGGTGCTCGACGGTGCGGTGGCTCAGGAACAGGCGCGCGGCGACCTCCCGGTTGGTCGCGCCCTCGGCGACCAGGCGGGCGATGCGCACCTGCTGCGGGGTCAGCTCGGCGGAGCGGTCGGTCCCGGGCGCGCCGGGCGCGTCGCCCACGGTGTCACCCGCGGCGCGCAGCTCGGCCCGGGCCCGGGCGACCCAGCGGTCGGCGTCGTAGCTCTGGAAGATCTTCACCGCGTCGCGCAGCAGCTCGCGCGCCGCGCGGGGACGGCGGTCGCGCCGCAGCCGGTGGCCGTAGAACAGCTCGGTCTTGGCCAGCTCCATCGCGGTGCCGCTGGCCCGGTGCAGCCGGATCGCCTCGCGGAAGTGCTCGTCGGAGCGGCTGCCGTCGGACAGCATGCCCCGGCAGCGGTGCGACAGCGCGAGCCGCGCGGCGCAGCCCGTCGCCCCGACCCACTTCTCGTAGCGGCGCAGCGCGCGGTCACCGGCGGCGGGCCGGCCGCACCCGACGGCGGCCTCCACCACGTGCGGCGCGGCCAGCACCTTGATGCCCGCGTGCACCCCGCCCGCGCCGGGCCCCATCAGCCGCAGCCGGTCCAGCGCGTCGGCCGGGCGGTCCAGCACCAGGTCGACGCAGGCGAACGCCCAGGCGCCGAACGCGCCGGAGCGGCCCAGGCCGCGCTGGGCGATCTGCTCGGCGGCGGCGTCGATGCGGTGCACGGCGGTCTCGGTGTCCCCGCGCAGCGCGGCGAGCAGCGCCAGGATCGTCAGGTGGTCGACGACGGCGTTGTGCTGCCCCATGGCGGTGGCCGCGTGCACGCCCTCGTAGGCCGCCGACAGGGCCACCGAGTGCTGGTCGAGCAGCAGCGCCGACAGCGCCCGGTAGACCAGCGCCCACGGCACGAGCCCGGTCAGGCCGTGCTCGTGCGCCGCGGTGACCGCGCTGGTGGCCAGCTCGTGCGCCTTGGTGGCGTCACCGAGCGTGTAAGCGGCCTGACCGCCCCAGATCTTGGCCTGCGGGTGCGGCAGCCGCTCGGCCAGCTCCACCACCGAGCGCAGCGCGGGCAGGGCCTCCTGGTGGCGCCCGGCGAACGTGGCGGCCATGCCCAGCAGGTGGTCGAGGGTCACCCGCGTCCCGTCCGGCTCGTCGGGCCTGCGCAGCCGCCCGGCGAACGCGGCGGTCTCGGCGTACCGGCCGTGGTCGCCCGCGATGCTGGCGGCCTCCCCCGCGAAGCCCAGCGCGGTGATGGCCAGCGCGCGGTGCGTGCCGACCAGCTCGCCGGCCGCGTGCAGCAGGCGGCGGGTGGCCACGTCCGGCAGCCCGTGCCCGAGGTCGATGCCGCCGCGCAGCAGCTCGGCGCGGGCGCGCAGCCCGGCGTCGTCGGTGAGGCGGACCGCGGACCGCAGCGCGACCCGGGCCCGGCGCGGCGCCCCGTGCGCCCAGTGGTCGGTGGCGGCGGCGACCAGGTGCCGGGCCCGCGTGTCGGGTGCACCCGCGAGCGCGGCGGCGCGGTCGTGGTCGCGGGCCGCGGCCGGGTAGTCGCCGCAGCGCCGGGCACGCCGGGCGAAGTCGGCCAGCCGGTCGGCGAACGCGTCCCGGTCACCGGGCGCGCGGGCGGCCTCGTGCCAGGTGCGGCGGGGCCCGGCGGGCAGCGCACCGGCCAGCGCGGCGTGCGCGGCGTAGCGCAGGGCCAGCGGGACCTCGGTGCGCAGCGTGGAGCGCACCAGCGGCCCGCCGTCGAGCAGCGCGCGGGCCTGCTCGACCGCCGCCAGGTCGAGGTCGGGCATCCGGGCGAGGGTGTCGGCGTCGACCTCGTCGTCCACGACCAGCAGCGCGGTCGCGTAGCGGGCCTGCGGGGACAGGTCGTGGAAGCGGGCGCTGAACCGGGCGCGCAGGGAGCTGTCCTCGGGCAGCGCGTCGGGCGGCGGAGCCGTGCCGCCCAGCTGCTCGGAGGTGAGGGCCCGGGTCAGCTCGACGAGGGCCAGCGGGTTGCCCATGGCGAGGTCCGCGACCTCGTCGGCGAGGCCGGGCGGCAGGCCGGGGCGCAGGTCGCGCAGGACGCGGAGGCTGTCGGCGTGGTCGAGCGGGTCGAGCCGCACCCAGGGCAGGCCGTGGGGCTCGCCCTCGGTGGCGATGAGCAGGGCGACCGGTTCGTCGGCGATGTCGCGGGCGAGCCCGGTGAGCCAGGTCGTGTCGTCGAGCAGGTGGGCGTCGTCAACGCAGAGCAGCACGTCCCGGTCGCCCCTGTCGGCAGCCGCCTCGCGGGCAACGCCCAACATCGCCGTCTTGCCCGACCCGGGGCCGCCGCGCAGCACCAGAGCTCCACCGCGCCCACCCCGGGCACGCGCGAGCAACGCGTCCACGGCGACGCGCTGCCGATGACGTCCGCGCAGCATGCAGCCAGTTTTACGGGTCGCAAGAGTTTCGCGGAAGGGGGAGCACCGAAATTATCTACCAGTGTTAGGTTTCGCACCGGACCGGTGGTTGCACCGATGCGACGCGGTCACCCCGGGGAGCAGGGTCGTCGCCGTACGCAGTTTCCCTGCTGAGCGAGGTGTACACCGACGTGCAACTCCGCAAACTGATCCCCGCGCTCGTCCCGGTCCTGGCACTGGCGCTGGCGGCCCCCCAGGCCACCGCCGCCGAGACCGAGTACCGACGCGGCCCGGCACCCACGAACTCCAGCATCGAAGCCCTCCGCGGCCCGTTCGCGGTCTCCGAGACCTCGGTCTCGTCCCTGCTGGTCACCGGCTTCGGCGGCGGCACCATCTACTACCCGACCAGCACCGCCGAGGGCACCTTCGGCGCGGTCGCCATCTCCCCCGGTTACACCGGGACCCAGTCGAGCATCTCCTGGCTGGGCCCGCGCCTGGCGTCCCAGGGCTTCGTCGTGTTCACCATCGACACCAACACGACGCTCGACCAGCCCGACAGCCGCGCCGACCAGCTGCTGGCGGCGCTGGACTACCTGACCCAGCGCAGCTCGGTGCGGACCAGGATCGACAACACCCGCCTGGGCGTCATGGGCCACTCCATGGGCGGCGGCGGCACCCTGCGCGCCGCCGAGCAGCGCCCGTCACTCCAGGCGGCGATCCCCCTGACCGGCTGGCACACGGACAAGACGTGGGGCAGCGTGCGCGTGCCCACCCTGGTGATCGGCGCCGACGGCGACACCATCGCCCCGGTCAGCTCCCACTCGGAGCCGTTCTACACGACGCTGCCCTCGACGCTGGACAAGGCGTACCTGGAACTGAACGGCGCGACCCACTTCACGCCGAACACCTCCAACACGACCATCGCCAAGTACAGCATCTCCTGGCTCAAGCGGTTCATCGACAACGACACCCGCTACGAGCAGTTCCTCTGCCCGGCCCCGCGCGGCGCCGCCATCCAGGAGTACCGGGACACCTGCCCGCACTCCACCTGACCGACCCGGGCGGAACGCGACTCTCCCCGCACCCCGCCCACCCGACACCGCGCCACCCGACCGGGTGGCGCGGTGTTCGCGCTTTTCACCCACTGCACAGTGCCCGACTGGAGGACACGCGGTGCCGGACCGGAGGACACGCGGTGCCCCACTGGAGGACACGCCGGTGCTGAACGTAGAACTCGGGGGCCCGGAACGTTCGACACGACGGTCCTGAACGTTCGACTCGCGCGGCTTGAACGCATGACACGCCCGGACCCAACGCATGACACGCCGGTGCCCAACGCATGACACGCCCGACCCCAACGCATGACACGCCGGAAGGGCGCTGGGGCCGGTGGGGGCCGACGAGGCCCGATTTGACATGGGTTCGAGTGCCATAGGCTGGTCGGAGCCGGCAGGCTCGGCGGGACGCTTTTCCCCGCCGTGCCTGTCGGCTGCGGCCTGCCTCCGGCGCTCGTAAGGGCCCCATGTCAAATCGAGCCGGACGACACCCGAAGGCCAACCAAACCCGAGCCGCCCCCGCACGCCCAGACACCCCTGCAACGCCACCCAACCCACACCCAACCCACACACCCAACGAGCCCTCGACGAGCCCCCAACCCGCCCGCAACGGCTCCCCGAACCCACCGCCCACCCCACCACCCGAACGGCCCAGAACACGAGCCCGAGCATTTCTCGCTTTCACGTTAGCGCACACCCAAACAACCGCTTCGCAAAAAACGGGACAGCATCACCGGATCGAAGTACCCTCACAAGACTGGACTTTTGACCGCACAACGGCAAAACGCCCACCCAAACCACACCTCCACCCCACGTCAACCCCCCACCAGCGTGAAAAACGCTACTACGAACGTGGTAAACATTCCACGTCACCACGCATACGGGGGACCAAGAACGAAAAAATCACCCGTTATTACTTGCAAAGCGGACAACATGCACACCCTGTGCACACAAAACGCCGAAATGACCCTCAGGGGGGTCGCCGCATCGGCCGCTTCCCGTGGCACATTCGGCCTCACTACCGTCAATCCGGCCCAATGAACTGAATCCGATTGGCGGTGTACCCGGTGTCTGTGACCGATTCGGACGTGGAGGTCGAGCAGCCTCAGCTCAGCCTGAGCAGGCGGGCGGCGCGAAACCTCGCGACCACCACCAAGACCGTCCCCCAGATGCAGAACATCACCTCCCGGTGGCTGCTCAAGGTGCTGCCCTGGGTGGAGGCCAAGGGTGGTGCCTTCCGGGTCAACCGCAGGCTCAGCTACGCCATCGGCGACGGCCGGCTCACCTTCACCAACGTGGGCGCCGACATCTCGGTGGTCCCGCAGGAGCTGACCGAGCTCCCGCTGCTGCGCGACTTCGACGACGTCGAGGCCCTGTCCGCCCTGGCCGCCCGCTTCGAGCAGCACGAGCACCAGCCCGGCGACGTGATCGTCGAGCGGGGCCGCCCGCAGGACGCGGTCCACCTCATCGCGCACGGCAAGGTCGAGAAGATCGGCCAGGGCGAGTACGGCGACCAGACCGTGCTCGGCGTGCTGGCCGACGGCGACTACTTCGGCGACCGGGTGCTGGCCGGCCCGCAGGAGGACTGGGACTTCACCATCCGCGCCGTCACCCCGGTCATCGTGCTCGTCCTGCCCTGGCAGGTGTTCGAGCAGCTCAACGGCGAGGCGGGCGGCCTGCGGGCGCACATCCAGCGCGCGTTCGCCGGCATCGCGGGCCGCGCCAACCAGCACGGCGAGGCGGAGATCGAGATCGCCTCCGGCCACGACGGCGAGCCGGACCTGCCCGGCACCTACGTCGACTACGAGCTGGCGCCGCGGGAGCTGGAGCTGAGCGTCGCGCAGACCGTGCTGCGCGTGCACAGCCGCGTCGCCGACCTCTACAACCACCCGATGGACCAGGTCGAGCAGCAGCTCCGGCTGACCATCGAAGCGCTCCGCGAACGCCAGGAGCACGAGATGGTCAACAACCGCGACTTCGGCCTGCTGCACAGCGCCGACCTCAAGCAGCGCATCCACACCCGCAACGGGGCGCCCACCCCGGACGACATGGACGAGCTGCTGTCCACGGTGTGGAAGGAGCCGACCGCGTTCCTCGCCCACCCGCGGGTCATCGCGGCGTTCGGGCGCGAGTGCAACAAGCGCGGCATCTACCCCGACACCGTCGACCTCAACGGCCAGCACGTGCCCGCGTGGCGCGGCGTGCCCGTCCTGCCCTGCAACAAGATCCCGGTCACCGAGAGCCGCACCAGCTCGATCATGCTGCTCCGGGCGGGCGAGCACAACCAGGGCGTCATCGGCCTGCACCAGACCGGCCTGCCCGACGAGTACCAGCCCGGCCTGTCGGTGCGCTTCATGGGCATCAGCGAGAAGGCGATCATCTCGTACCTGGTCAGCGCCTACTACTCCACCGCGATCCTGGTGCCGGACGCGGTGGGCGTGCTCGAACACGTGCAGATCGGCCGCGAGGACTAGGGCACGCGGGTCCAGCTCCACCACCCCGGACGCGGCTCCACCCCCGGACACCGCTCCACCCCCGGACACCGCTCCACCCCCGGACACCGCTCCACCCCCGGACGCGGCTCCAGCACCACCCCTCCGGACCACCGGCCCACTGAGGACTGACAACCCCACAACGAGATCGGACCCCTGACGTGACCGTGATCGAACCCGGCCTCGTCCCCGAGGAGGCCGAGCACCAGCGGCAGAGCCTGGGCACCGCCGCGGCGCGGAACCTCGCCAGCACGACCAAGTCGACCCCGCAGATGCAGGGCATCTCACCGCGGTGGCTGCTGCGGAAGCTGCCCTGGGTCGCGACCCAGGCGGGCACCTACCGGGTGAACCGCCGCCTGACCTACGCCGTCGGCGACGGGCGGGTGAGCTTCATCAGCACCGGCGCCGACATCCGGGTCATCCCGCAGGAGCTGCGGGAACTCCCCCTGCTGCGCGATTTCCCCGACGACGACGTGCTGGTCGCGCTGGCCGAGCGGTTCCAGCAGCGCGAGTACCAGCCCGGCGAGGCGCTCGTCGAGTCGGGCAACCGGGCCGACGAGGTCTTCCTCATCGCCCACGGCAAGGTGCAGAAGATCGGGCGCGGCGAGTACGGCGCCCAGACCGTGCTCGACACCATGGCCGACGGCGAGCACTTCGGCGACGAGGTGCTGACCGGCGCCGAGGCCGAGTGGGAGTACACCGCGCGGGCGGTCACCCCGGTGATCGCCCTGGTCCTGCCGTGGCAGTCGGTGCAGCAGCTCAACGGCCGCACCGACGCGCTGCGCGCGCACGTCGACGCGGTGGTGCGCGGCGCGGCCAAGCCGCAGAACAAGCACGGCGAGGCGGACATCGAGATCGCCTCGGGCCACGACGGCGAACCGGACCTGCCCGCGACGTTCGTGGACTACGAGCTGGCACCTCGGGAGTACGAGCTGGAGGTCGCCCAGACCGTCCTGCGCGTCCACACCCGGGTGTCCGACCTCTACAACCACCCGATGAACCAGACCGAGCAGCAGCTCCGCCTGACCATCGAAGCGCTCCGCGAACGCCAGGAGCACGAGATGATCAACAACCGGCGCATCGGGCTGCTGCACAACGCCGATCTCAAGCAGCGCATCCACACCCGCAGCGGCCCGCCGACCCCGGACGACCTGGACGACCTGATCTCCAGGCGGCGCAAGACGCGGTTCATGCTGGCCCACCCGCGCACCATCGCGGCGTTCGGGCGCGAGGCGAGCAAGCGCGGCCTCTACCCCGGCACGACCGACGTCGAGGGCACGCGGGTGACCACGTGGCGCGGCGTCCCGCTGCTGCCGACCGACAAGATCCCGATCAGCAAGCACGGCACCAGCTCGATCATCGCCATGCGCGTCGGCGAGGAGGACGGCGGCGTCGTCGGCCTGCACCAGCCCGGCATCCCCGACGAGGTGCAGCCGAGCCTGAACGCGCGGTTCATGGGCATCGACGAGAAGGCGATCGCCTCGTACCTGGTCAGCGCGTACTACTCGGTGGCCGTGCTGGTGCCGGACGCGCTCGGCGTCCTGGAGCACGTCGAGATCGGCCGGTCGTAGGCCAACCGGCCAGCCGGGCCCGCCGCGGGCCCGGCTGGCCTCCCCGCCCGCGGCGCGGGCGCTTCCCCCGAACAGGAGCAGTGGCGATGACCGACCTGGACGCCGGACCCGCGCACCGGTCCGCGCGCGAGGTGCTGAACTGGAGCCGTGCCGGGGTGACCCCGGCGCTGCGGGCCGCGGTGGACCGGCTGCCCGACTCGATGCGGACCATCGCGGGCTACCACTTCGGGTGGTGGGACGAGGGCGGCAGGCCGACCGGCGCGGACGCGGGCAAGGCGATCCGGCCCGCGCTGGTGCTGCTGGGCACGCAGGCGGTGGGCGGCACCGCGGACGAGGCGCTGCCCGCGGCGGTGGCGGTGGAGCTGGTGCACAACTTCTCGCTGCTGCACGACGACGTGATGGACGGCGACCGGACGCGGCGGCACCGCGCCACCGCGTGGACCGTGTACGGCGTGAACCCGGCGATCCTGGCCGGTGACGCGCTGCTGACGCTGGCGCTGGACGAGCTGGCCGGCAGCGGGCACCCGGCGGCGCAGCAGTCGATCCGGGTGCTGTCGACGGCGGTGCAGGAGCTGCTGGAGGGTCAGCGGGCCGACCTGTCGTTCGAGGAGCGCTCGGACGTGCGGCTGGCGGAGTGCGTGCGGATGGCCGAGGGCAAGACCGGGGCGCTGCTGGGCGCGTCGTGCGCGCTGGGCGCCCTGTTCGGCGGCGGGCGGCCGGAGCAGGTGGGGCACCTGCGGTCGTTCGGCGAGCGGATGGGGCTGGCGTTCCAGTTCGCCGACGACCTGCTCGGCATCTGGGGCGACCCGGCGGTGACGGGCAAGCCGGTGTACTCGGACCTGCAGAACCGGAAGAAGTCGCTGCCCGTGGTGGCGGCGCTGACCTCGGGCACGTCGGCCGCGCGGGAGCTGGACGCGCTGTACCACTCGGGCCGGGAGCTGGCCGTGGCCGACCTGGAGCGGGCGGCCGAGCTGATCGAGCTGTCCGGGGCGCGGGCGTGGAGCCAGGACCAGGCCGACGACCTGCTGGAGCGGGCGCAGGGGCACCTGCGGGCGGCCGAGGCGGTGGCGCGGGCGGAGCGGGAGCTGGACGCCGTGGCACGCCTGGCCACGCGCCGCGACCGCTGACCGGGCCTGCTCACACCTGCTCGTGCCCGCTTCCCGCCACGGCTTCGCAGGAGTCCCCGCCCAGGGGGTCCCCCGGTCTTGATTCTGCCGGCGAGCACCGACAATCCCGCCCCGCCGACCGTCCTCACCACCCGGCCCCGCCAAGCGTCCCCACCACCCGCCCCGTCCCCTCACCCCCACCCACCCCGCTACCGCACGAGGAGCCGCACCATGGTCCTTCCCGTTGTGCTGCTCGCGTCCCCCCGGTCGTTCTGCGCCGGGGTGGAGCGGGCCATCGACATCGTCGACCGACTGCTCGACCAGCGCGGTGGACCGATCCACGTGCGCAAGCAGATCGTCCACAACACCCACGTCGTGGCCGAGCTGGAAGCCCGCGGCGCCGTGTTCGTGGACGAGTTGGACGAGGTGCCCGAGGGCGCCACCGTCGTCTTCTCCGCCCACGGCGTGTCCCCCGAGGTGCGCCGGGAGGCCGCCCGGCGCGGGCTGGACGTGGTCGACGCGACCTGCCCGCTGGTCACCAAGGTGCACAGCGAGGCCAAGCGCTACGTCGCGCGCGGGGACACGGTGGTGCTGATCGGTCACGCGGGCCACGAGGAGGTCGAGGGCACGCTCGGCGAGGCACCCGACCGGATCCTGCTGGTGGAGAGCGTCGCGGACGTCGAGGCGCTGGAGGTGCCCGACCCGACCCGGGTCTCCTACCTGACCCAGACCACGCTCGCGGTGGACGAGACGGCCGAGGTGCTGGGCGCGCTGAAGGCGAGGTTCCCCGCGCTGCGGGGCCCGGCCTCGGCCGACATCTGCTACGCCACGACCAACCGGCAGGAGGCGGTGCGGGAGGTGGCCCTGGACGCCGACCTGGTGCTGGTCGTCGGTTCGGCGAACTCGTCGAACTCCGTGCGGATGGTGGAGCTGGCCCGCCGGACGGGCACGCCCGCGCACCTGGTCGACGACGCCTCGGGCATCCGGCCGGAGTGGCTGGAGGGGGTGCGGGTGGTGGGGCTGAGCGCCGGCGCCTCCGCGCCGCCCCACCTGGTGGACGAGGTGATCGAGGCGCTGGGCGCGTGGGACGTGCAGGTGCGGGAGACCACGCGCGAGACCGTGCAGTTCACCCTGCCCGCCGCGGTGAGGTCGCGGTGACGCTGCTGGGCAGCATCACCGGGCCCGGGGACGTCCGGGCGTTACCGGCCTCGGCGCTGCCCGCGCTGGCGGGCGAGGTGCGCCGGTTCCTGGTGGACCGGGTGACGCGCGCGGGCGGTCACCTGGGGTCGAACCTGGGCGCGGTGGAGCTGACCATCGCGGTGCACCGGGTGTTCGACTCGCCGCACGACGTGGTGCTGTTCGACACCGGTCACCAGGCGTACGCGCACAAGGTGCTCACCGGTCGGGCCGAGGGGTTCGACGGGTTGCGCCGGGCGGGCGGGCTGTCCGGCTACCCGTGCGCCGCCGAGTCGCCGCACGACGTGATCGAGAACTCGCACGCCTCGACCGCGCTGTCCTACGCCGACGGGCTGGCCAGGGGGCTGCGGTTGCGCGGCTCGAACCGGCGGGTGGTGGCGGTCGTCGGCGACGGCGCGCTGACCGGCGGCATGGCGTGGGAGGCGTTGAACAACCTCGCGGCCACCGACCACCCGGTGGTGATCGTGCTCAACGACAACGGCCGGTCGTACGCGCCCACGGTCGGCGGCCTGGCCGCGCACCTGGCGGAGCTGCGCGCGGGGCGCCGTCCCGCGCTGTTCGAGGCGCTGGGGCTGGCCTACGTGGGCCCGGTGGACGGGCACGACGCGGTGGCGGTGGAGCACGCGCTGGTCGACGCGGCCGAGCTGGGCCGGCCGGTGGTGGTGCACTGCGTGACGACCAAGGGCAGGGGGCACCCGCCCGCCGAGCGGGACCCGGTGGACCGCCTGCACGCGGTGTCGCCCGCGGGGTCGGCAGGCGGTGCCACGTGGACCGACGTGTTCGGCGCGGAGATCGCCCGGATCGGCGAGGCGCGGCCGGACGTGGTGTGCCTGACCGCCGCGATGCTCGACCCGACCGGGCTGGGCGAGTTCGCCCGCCGGTTCCCGGGGCGCACCTTCGACGTGGGCATCGCCGAGCAGCACGCGGTCACGTCGGCCGCGGGCCTGGCGCTGGCGGGGCTGCACCCGGTGGTCGCGGTGTACGCCACGTTCCTGTCGCGGGCGTTCGACCAGGTGCTGCTCGACGTGGCGCTGCACCGGCTGCCGGTGACGTTCGTGCTGGACCGCGCCGGGGTGACCGGTCCGGACGGGCCCAGCCACCACGGCATGTGGGACGCCTCGGTGCTGCCCGTGGTGCCCGGCCTGCGGTTGGCCGCGCCGCGCGACCCGGCCCGGCTGCGGGAGGCGCTGCACGAGGCCGTGGGGGTCGACGACGGGCCGACCGCGGTGCGCTACCCCAAGGCGAAGGCGGGTGCGGACGTGCCGGCGCTGCGCCGCGTGGGCCGTTGCGACGTGCTGCGCGAGGAGCCCGACGCGGCGGGGCTGGTCATCGCGGTCGGGCCGATGGCCGGGCCGTGCCTGGCCGCCGCCGACGAGCTGGCCGGGCACGGCGTGCCGGTCACCGTGGTCGACCCGCGGTGGATCACGCCGCTCGACCCGGAGCTGGTCAAGCTGGCCGCCGGGTACCGGCTGGTGCTGGCCGTGGAGGACACCGCGGCGACCGGTGCCCTGGGTGGTCGGCTGGCGCAGGCGCTGGCCGTGCTGGGTGCGCCCACCCGCGTCGGCACCTACGCGCTGCCCGCGAACTTCCTGCCGCACGGGACGCGGGACGAGATCCTGCGCGCGCACGGCCTGGACGCGGCGGGCATCGCCACCGCGGTGCTCAAGCGGCTGGGGAGGCACGGTTGGCACGGGGCGGGAACCACAGGACGGGCACAGGGCAGAGCCGGACGCGAGCCGGACGCGAATAAGTGAGCCGGGTCCGACCGCGATCGGTCGGACCCGGCTCCACCAACCCGGCGTCACGGGGCGCTCGGTCCCGCTTCCACCAGCCCGGCGTGACGGGGCAGCCGGCTCGGTCCCGGCCCCACCAGCCCGGCGTGACGGGGCAGCCGGCTCGGTCCCGCCCCCACCAGCCCAGGGCAACGGGGCAGCCAGCTCGACCCCGGCCCCACCAGCCCAGGGCAACGGGGCGTCCAACTCGACCCCGCCCCCACCAGCGCGTCAGTCGTGGGCGATGGCGCCCAGGACGTTCAGCCGGGCCGCGCGGATCGCGGGCAGCACGGCGGCCACCACGCCGACCCCGGCGGCGGCGAGCAGGTAGGTCCCGAGCTGCGCCCAGGGCACCGCGACCGCGGTGAACCCCTCGTCGGCCAGCGCCTTGACCGCGGCCAGCCCGATCGCGGTGCCCACCACCAGGCCGAGCAGCGCGCCGAACACCGAGATCACCACCGACTCGACCGTGATCATCCGCATGACCTGGGCGCGCCGCATGCCGATGGCGCGCAGCACCCCCAGCTCCCGGGTCCGCTCGATCACCGACAGCGCCAGCGTGTTGACCACGCCGAGCACCGCGATGAGGATCGCCAGCGCGAGCAGCACCTGGATCATCAGCAGCACGGTGTCCAGCTGCGCGGTCTGCTGCCGCACGAACGCGCTCACGTCCTGGACCGAGACCTCGGGCTCGTCGGCGAACAGCGGTTCCGCGGCCGCGCGCACGTCGGCCGGGTTCGCGCCCGGCTCCACCGCGGCGTACGCGCTGACCGGCCGCGCCAGGGTGAACTCGTCGGCCACCGCGCGCGGCAGCAGGACGGTGCCGCCCACCACCTGGTTCTTCTCGATCACCAGGGCGACGGTGTACTCGCGCTCCCGCCCCTTGGCGGTCTGCACGCGGGCGGTGTCGCCGTACCGGAGGCCCAGCCGGGCCGCCAGGTCCTCGTCCAGGGCCATCTCGCCCTCCCGCAGCTCGGTGAAGGAGCCGTCGCGGGCGCTGAGGCCGAGGAGGTCGCGGGTGGCGGCCAGGTCGGTGCTCACCGCGGCTCCCCGCCGCTCCCCGTCCACCATGACCACGTCGGTGTACCAGGCGAAGCCGGTCGCCACGCCGGGGGTGGCCAGGAGCTGGTCGACCCGGTCGGCGCCGAACGTGGCCGGGCTCTCGGTCGTGGTGTCGCCGGAGACGATCAGGTCGGCCTTGACCTGGTTGCGGGCCACCTCCTCGATGCTCGCGGTGGCCGAGCCGAGCACCACGCTCACGCCGGTGATCAGCGCGATGCCGACCATGAGCGCGGCGGCGGTGATGGCGGTGCGGCGCGGGTTGCGGGCCGAGTTGCGCCTGCCCAGCGTGCCCGGTGTCGACCAGGCCATCAGCTTCCCGATCGCGGACACCACCGGCTTGCTGACCAGCGGCGTGAGCAGGGCGACGCCGACGAACGACACCAGCAGGCCCGCCATGGTCAGCCACAGCACGTCGCCGTTGAAGCCGAGGCCGAGCGCGACCGCGCCGCCCGCGGTCACCGCGGCGCCGGCGACGCTGATCCCGGTCAGGGGCCGGTCGGGGGTGGCCGCCTCGCGCAGCGCGGCCACCGGCGGGATGCGGGAGGCGCGCACCGCGGGCAGCAGCGCGGCCAGCACGGTCACCACCGTGCCGACCGCGAACGAGGACACGATCGCGGACGTGGGCACGGCGAGGTCGGCCAGGTCGAGGTTCGCGCCGCCGAACGTGCTGAACAGCCAGGCCAGCAGGGCGCCGACGCCGATGCCCGCGCCGAGGCCGACCGCGGACGCGACCAGGCCGATCACCACGGCCTCGACCACGACCGAGCCGACCACCTGCCCGCGGCCCGCGCCCATGGCCCGCAGCAGCGCCAGTTCCCGGGTGCGCTGCGCGATGATGATGGAGAAGGTGTTGAGGATGATGAAGACGCCGACGAACAGCGCGATGCCCGCGAAGCCGAGCAGCACGTAGTTGAAGAACGCCAGGCCCTCGTTGATGTCGTCGGCCGAGTCGGCGGCCAGCTGCTCGCCGGTCTTGACCTGGTAGGCGTCGCCGAGCCGGTCCTGGACGCGCTGCCGCAGCACGTCCTGCGCCACGCCGTCGGCGGCGCGCACGGTCACCGAGCTGTAGTGGCCGGGTTCGCCCAGCAGCAGCCGCTGGGCCTCGGCCTCGGTGAACGCGGTGGTCAGCTCGCCGCCGAGGGAGTCGCGGCCGCCGGCGTAGCCGAAGACGCCGGTGACGGTGAACTCCCGCTTGGGCTCCAGGGTCAGCACGGACACCCGGTCGCCGACCTCGTAGCCGCCGGTCCTGGCCAGCAGGGCGCTGACCGCGATCTCGCCCTCCGCCCGCGGCGGTCGGCCGGCGCGCAGCTCCTCCTGGCCGCCGTCGCGCCAGGCCGTGCCCAGGCGCGGCGCGCCGGTGGTGGTGAGCACCTTGCCGTTCTCGCCGATCGGGCGGGCCGAGCCGGTCACGTCGCCGACGGCGCCGCGCACGCCGTCGACCTGCTCGACGGCCCGGAGGTCGTCGGCGGTGAGGGTGCCGGCGACGGGGTCGTCGCCCTCGGCGCCGTCGACCTTCGGCTTGACCGCGACCTGCACGTCCACGTCGGCGTACACGGAGGCGAACAGGTCGGTGAACGAGCGGTTGAGCGTGTCGGTGAGCACCAGGGAACCGGACACGAACATCACGCCGAGCACCACGGCCAGCCCGGACAGGACCAGCCGCAGCTTGCGGGACAGCAGGCTCTTCAGGGTCGCCCTCAGCATCACGCCACGACCAGCCGCTCGCCGCCGTCGAGGTGCTTCATCGTCTCCAGCACCGCGTCCGCCGTGGGCGCGTGCAGCTCGCGCACGATCCGGCCGTCGGCCAGGAACACCACCCGGTCCGCGCAGGAGGCGGCGACCGGGTCGTGGGTGACCATGACGATGGTCTGGCCGAAGTCGCGCACCGAGCGGCGCAGGAAGCCCAGCACCTCGGCGCCGGAGCGCGAGTCCAGGTTGCCGGTCGGCTCGTCGGCGAAGACCACGTCGGGCCGGGACACCAGGGCCCGCGCGCACGCCACCCGCTGCTGCTGGCCGCCGGAGAGCTGGGTGGGCCGGTGGCCCAGCCGGTCGCGCAGGCCGACCGCCTCCACGACCGCGTCGAACCAGGTCTGGTCGACCTTCTGCCCGCCGATCGCCATCGGCAGGGTGATGTTCTCGGCCGCGGTGAGCGTCGGCAGCAGGTTGAACTGCTGGAAGATGAACCCCACGTGCCGGCGCCGCAGGTCGGTCAGCCCCCGGTCGCGCAGGCCGTCCACCCGCGTGTCGCCGATCCACACCTCGCCGGTGTCGATCGCGTCCAGCCCGGCCAGGCAGTGCATGAGGGTCGACTTGCCCGACCCCGACGGCCCCATGATCGCGGTGAACCGACCGCGCTCGAACTCGGCGCTCACCCCCGCGAGCGCGGTGACGGCCGCCTCCCCCGTCCCGTAGGACTTCCACACGTCCACGGCCCTGGCCGCGGCAACCCCACCGGTCACGACTTCCTCCGGATCCCCAGTCGACGGCCCTCGCCGCCACGGGGGAAACCTGCCCGAACGGGCACCCCCGGCGCTTCCGGGACCGACCCCGGATTCCGCCTCGGGGGAAAACCCCGACCCTCCCGGTGACGAACCTCAAACCTTGGTCAACAACCGTTGTGAGAGCGCTCCACCGGTGATTACGGTCGACCGCGTGATTCCGAACCCGACCCCCATCGGTTAGTTCCCCCGGCGGTTCGCCTGGGTTCGTCGCCCAGGCGAACCGGAGGTGAACCGGGGGTAGCGGTTCGATCATCGGATGCCTGCGGCGGGGTTTTGCGCACCCCCCGGAAACGGTCGGACACACACTGTCAAAACCGTCCGAAATTCCTCCCACATGCCGGGAAAGTCGAGACAGCGGGCCTGATCAACCGTAGGGTCGAGCGTCGTCAGAGACCCTGACCACACGTGAACGAAGATCAACTCCGACCGCTTCGAGGAGCTGGTGTGTCTGCCCTCCGGGTGCGCCCCTACACCAGAACCGGCGGCCGCACGCGTTCCGCGCGGACGCTGGCCATCGAGACGATCGTGACCACGAACGAGCGGGCCGACCGGGACGCGCTGACCTCCACCGCGGAGCACCGCGCCATCGGCGACCTGTGCCGCCACCCGCACTCGGTGGCGGAGGTGGCGGCCCGGCTGCGGCTGCCGCTCGGCGTGGTGCGGGTGCTGCTGGCGGACATGTCCGACCTCAGCCTGATCGTCGTGCACCAGGGCGAGGAGCTGGACGCCGAGGGCAAGCCGTCGCTGGAGCTGATGGAGCGCGTCCTCGCCGGCCTGCGCCGCATCTGAAGGTCCCGGGGTCGTACCTCCACGTGGCCGCACCGCGTGCGCCCCGTTCGCCTGCCGCCCGTCCTCCGTTTGCGCCGGGCCGGAATACCGCAATTCTGCGTAGAGAACCCCTCCGCCCCGCGCTCAATGTGGGTGCCTCAGACGTGCGACGCCACCCGGGCGGGCACGTCGTCGGAGGGGGGACGCGATGAGAACCAACGTGCACCGGAGCACCGGGTGGACCGCTCTGCGGAGGTCGGTCCTCGTGGTGATCGCGGTCGTCGGCGCCCTGGTGGCGACCTCGCTGCCCGCGCTGGCGACCATCGCCGACAAGCGCAACGACTACAACGGCGACGGCCACAGCGACGTCGTCGCCATCAACGGCAGCAACGGCTGCCTGTTCCGCTGGACCGGCAACGGCAGCGGCGGGCTCGGCGCCGGCACCCAGCTCGGCTGCGGCTGGGCACCCTACGAGGGATCGCTGGCCAGTCCCGGTGACCTCAACGGCGACGGCGCCGGTGACCTCGTCGCCATCAACGGCGGCGACAACTGCCTGTACCGCTGGCTGGGCAACGGCAGCGGCGGATTCGGCGCCGGTGTCCGGCTCGGCTGCGGCTGGGCGCCCTACTGGTTGGCGTTGGCCGGCGCCGGTGACCTCAACAACGACGGCGCCGGCGACGTCGTCGCCATCAACGGCGGCGACGGCTGCCTGTACCGCTGGCTCGGCAACGGCAGCGGCGGGCTCGGCGCCGGTGTCCAGGTCGGCTGCGGCTGGGCGCCCTACACGTTCTCGTTGACCGGCGCCGGTGACCTCAACAACGACGGCAACGCGGACCTCGTCGCCATCAACAACGGCAACGGCTGCCTGTACCGCTGGCTGGGCAACGGCAGCGGCGGGCTCGGCGCCGGCGCCCAGCTCGGCTGCGGCTGGGCGCCCTACACCGGCGCGGGGAACATCAGCGGGATGGGCGCGCTGAACGGTGACAGCGCGGGCGACGTCGTCGCCATCAACAGCAGCAACGGCTGCCTGTACCGCTGGTTCGGCAACGGCGGCGGCGGGCTCGGCGCCGGCACCCAGGTCGGCTGCGGCTGGGGCCCGTACTTCCTGTCCACGTGACGCGGGCGGTCGGCCGCGTCACGCGCGGCCGACCCGCACCCGGGTCCGGGTGGCGCACCGGTGCTCAGACCGGCCGCTGCCCGGCCCCTGGCGCGTCGGGCCCCAGCGCGTCCGTCCGCTCCCGGATCGCCCGCACCACCGCGGCCATGTCCTCCTTGCCGTGCCCCAGCTCCTCGGTCCGGGCGAACAGCTCCAGGCACACGTCCAGCAGCGGCGACGCCACCCCCGCGGCACGGGCCGCGCCGGCGATCAGCCGGTTGTTCATCAGCACGTCCGAGATCGCGGCCTGCGCGCCGAAGTCGGCGGCCAGCAGCTTGGCCGTCTTGGCCCGGGACACCCGGCTCGACATCTGCCCGGAGTCCAGCACGTCGACCAGCTTGACCAGGTCCAGCCCGTGGTGCTCGGCGAAGTGGAACGACTCGGCCAGGCCGGTCACCGTGGTGATCAGGAAGACGTTGACCGCGAGCTTCATCAGCAGCGCCCGCGGCGCCGGGCCGCACTCCACCACCTTCGCGCACATCGGCCCGACGACCTCCCGCACCCGCTCGACCGCCTCGGGCTCGCCGGCGAGCATGGCCACCAGCTCACCGGCCTCGGCCGGACCGCGCGAACCGGACACCGGCGCCTCGACGTAGTGCCCGCCCGCCGCCCGCACGTCGGCTTCGAGCCCGTGCGAGAAGCCCGGCGAGGTCGTGCCCATGTGCACGAGGGTCCGCCCGGCGACCTTGCGGGCGAACCCGGGCGCACCGCGCTCCAGCACCGCGTCGATCGCGGCCTCGCCGGCCAGCATCACGATCACCACCTCGGCCCGCGCGAAGACCTCGTCGACCTCGCCGACGACCTCGGCCCCGGCCTCCCGCAACGGCTCGCACCGGTCGGCCGAGCGGTTCCACACCACCAGCGACCGCCCGGCGCGCACCAGGTTGAGCGCCATCGGCTGCCCCATGATCCCCAGCCCGACGAATCCGACCCGCACCACGACCTCCAACCCACGACACCCCTCGGACCCGTGATTCCACCACCCCGCGCCGGCCCCCGTCTTGAACGCTCGTGCGCCCGAACGCAGAACTCGCGGTGTCCGAGTGGAGGACACGCGGTGCCTGACCGGAGGACACGCCCGGTTTGAAGGGCTTTTACCGGCGTGTCCTCCGGTCGGACACCGCGTGTCCTCCGGTCCGGCACCGCGAGTTGTGCGTTCGGGTCGGGTCAGGAGGTGGGCAGGCGGAGGAGGGTGGCGCCGTCCTTGGTGTCGCGGACCGCGAACTCCGCGATGTCGTGCCAGCGCATGCCCACGGCCGCCTGGAGGTGGGTGGGTTCGCGGTCGGGCGTGGCGCCCACGAGCCACGAGCTGACGACCACGCTCTCACCGGACCGGGACTTGGCGACCAGCTCGCACCGCGTCGGCCCCTTGGCGCCCTTGACCTCCAGGTCCAGCGCGGTGCCCCACGGCTGGAGCGACGGCGCGAGCCTGGCGTAGACGCCCGTCACCGGGTCGCTGCGGGTCAGGACGGTCTCCGAGTCGGGCTCGCCGTTGGCGATGTTGGTCTGCGCGGGCACCGTCGTGGTGGAGGCGGCGACCCGGTCGCCCGACCTGGTCACCGCCACCGACACGAACGCGGTCACCGCGACCAGCAGCACGGCCGCCGCGGCGGCCAGCAGGACCGCGGTGCGGCGCTTGCGCGACCGCAGCTCGGTGACGTTGTCCAGCATGGCGCGCACCGAGCGGCCGTCGGGCCGCTCCCCCGTGCCGGCGCGCAGCAGGCCGTTGGCGTTCGCCTCGTCGAGCAGGTCCGGCAGCTCGGCGAAGTCGCGCAGGTCGAGCGCACATCGGCGGCACTGCGCCAGGTGGTTCTCGAAGGCGTCGACCTCGTCCTCGTCCAGGACGCCGAGGACGTATGCCGCCACGTCGATGTGGTTCGTAGGCGATGTCACGCTTGTCAGCCCCGATCCTGCAGTGCCCGCCGCAGGGCGCGGAGCGCGTAGTACACCCTGGACTTCACCGTGCCGGGCGGTACCCCGAGCACCGCTGCGGCTTCCCCGACGGTCCGATCCCTCAAGTACGTCTCGAGAATAGCCTCCCGGTGCTCCTCGGTCAGTCCGTTCATCGCTTCGGCCACAACTATCGCCGCCAGGGTGCGG
This sequence comes from Saccharothrix syringae, assembly GCF_009498035.1. Taxonomy (NCBI): domain Bacteria; kingdom Bacillati; phylum Actinomycetota; class Actinomycetes; order Pseudonocardiales; family Pseudonocardiaceae; genus Saccharothrix; species Saccharothrix syringae. The sequence continues at coordinate 4,482,645 of NZ_CP034550.1, read as the reverse complement.
TCGGCCTCGTCCCGCACCGGGGCTTCGTCCGACGGCGTCAACTCCGACTCCTGCGGTCTGACGCTCCGCTTCCGACGGTCGTCGATGACCAGTCGCCGGGCGACGGTGAACAGCCAGGAGCGCAGCAGGACCGGGTCCCGCTCCAGCTTCTCCGCGTTCCGCCACGCCCGCACGAGCGTCTCCTGGACGATGTCCTCAGCCCACTGCCGGTCGCTGCCGGTCAGTCTCATGGCATGTCCGAGCAGCGCGCTGCCGAACTCCTGGTAGAGCCTGCGGATCAGCTCGTCTTCCGGGCTCACGTCCGGCCAGGTGCGTTCTCTTTGGGGGGAAGTGCTGCGTCTGTGCCGCGCCACGCCGTGCATCCAAGCGCGCCGGACGGTTCCGCGTCGAGGGTTTGGCCGCAAAAAAAGTGGTCGATTTGTTCGTGAACCGTCACCGCATCGTGTCCGTACTCCACGGTATCCGCCTCGATGGCGAGGGCCCGACCACCCGGCCCTTGCGCCTTACGGCGGAACCGCCAGCAGGAGAAAGGACCAACGATGCTCAGTCGACGTACCCGAACGGCGTTGCTGCTGGTTCCGGCAGCCGCGGCGTTGGCGCTGGTCAGCGCTTGTGGCGCGACCGGCACCGGCACCGCGGGCGGCCAGGGCGGCGCGGCGGGCGCCAACTCCGGCACGACGACTCTCCAGCAGAACCCGGAATTCGGCAAGGAGCCCCACCAGCTGCTGTCGGCGACCGAGTCGCGGGAGGTCGGGTGGTTCGTGGCGGACGCGGGCGGGTTCGCCCTCTACCGCTTCGACAAGGACACCGCGAAACCGTCGAAGTCCAATTGCGACGCGGCGTGCCTGGAGATGTGGCCCCCCGTGCTGGTCGGCGAGCACACCATGACCTCCGGCGTCGACCCGACGCTGGTCGGCTCGGTCGCGCGGGAGGACGGCCGCAAGCAGGTCACCCTCGCCGGCTGGCCCCTCTACCGGTACGCGGGCGACAAGAAGGCGGGTGACCTGGCCGGTCAGGGCAAGGGCGGCACGTGGTTCGCGGTCACGCCCGAGGGCAGGAAGGCGCAGGCCGACGACGGCGCGGCACCCGGCGACACCGGCGGCGGCACCGGCGACGGCTACTGACGGACCCCGGCAACAGGACGGGAAACCCATGCCAGCCAAGCGTTTCGCGGCGGCCCTGCTGGCCCTGCACCTGCTGCTCGCGCCCGCGGTGACCGGGGTCGCGCACGCCGACGACCCGGCCGACGCGGGCCCGGTGGAGCAGACCCCGCTGGGCCCGATCACCGCGTCGGACAAGGAACTGCTGGTCAAGGTGCGGCTGGCCGGCCTGTGGGAGATGCCCATGGGCGAGGAGGCGCAGACCCGCGCCGGCAGCCAGCGGGTCAAGGAGGTGGGTCAGCAACTGGCCAGCGACCACACCTTCCTCGACGAGCGCGTGGTGCGGCTCGCCTCGCAGATGGGCGTGGAGCTGCCCGACGAGGCCAACGCCGACCAGCAGTCCTGGATGGCCGAGATGCGCTCGCGCACCGGCGCGGCGTTCGACGACTCGTTCGCCAACCGGCTGCGCGCCGCGCACGGCGCGATCTTCCCGGTGGTCTCGACGGTGCGGGCGAACACCCGCAACGAGGCCATCCGGCAGTTCGCCCAGGTCTGCAACCAGATCGTGCTCAAGCACATGACCCTGCTGGAGAGCACCAACCTCGTCACCGACGCCGGCCTGTCCAAACCGGTGGCCGCCGGCGCGGTGGACCGGGCGGCGGTCGCCGCCGACCCGGTGCGCGCCGCCCAGGTGGTGCCCACCGGCAGCCCCAACCCCCTCGTCGTGCTCGTCATCTGCCTGGTGGGCGCGGTGGTGACGATCGGTGTCCTGCGCCTGCTGCGGCCCCGCGGCAACGTCGGCTGAAAGGAGGTGGTGGCCGGACGACCCGACCCCACTGCACGCGCCCCTGTGACGCGGAAACTTCCACATCCCCCCGACCCGCCCCGGCGCGCCGTGACCACTCCTGCACGGCGCGCCGGGCGGGTCGGGCACCACCGCCTGCGAGTTCTCTCCCGCCATCTCGGAGGTAAGTCCCGTGCTCTCCCAGGTCCCGCTGCTGGTCGCCCAGGCAACCGGCGGCGACCACGACGCCGGGGTGCGCCACGTCGCGCAGATCTCGGCGCGCCTGGCCTACGCGTTCATGTGCGCCACCCTGTGCTGGGGCGTGCTCATCGCGACGGGCTGGGCCAACAAGATCACCGGCAGACAGGGCCTGCGCAACAGCCACATGGTGCTGGCGACGCTGGCCCTGGCGTTCGGCTCGCTCCACGCGTTCGCCTTCACCCTGCTGGAGCTGGGCGCGTTCTCCCACCTGCGGCTCCTGGTGCCCTTCGCGGACGGCGGCCTGTTCCGGCACGCCCTGGGCATCCTGGCGCTGGAGCTGATGCTGGCCATCGCGTTCACCGCGGGCCTGCGCAAGAAGATCTACTACCGCAAGTGGCTGCGGCTGCACCAACTGGCCTACGCCGCGGTCGTGCTCGGGGTGGTCCACTCCTGGTTCGGCGCGATCGCCAACGGCAACCTGGCCCTGCTGTGGCTGGCCGGGCTGACCGTCCTGATCCCCACGGCCACCATCGCCATCGCCCGCTTCCTGCCGCCGGACGTGCTGGTCAAGCTGGGCATGCTGGAACCGGAGCCCGGTTTCGAGCCCGAACCCGACGGCGCGGGCGGCAGCGCGCTCGACATCAGCGTCGACAACGAGCGCTGCCACCGCTACGGCATCTGCCAGGCCGAGGCGCCGGGGCTGTTCCAGCTGATCGACGACGAGCGCCTGCGCTACGAGCGCAGACCGCCGCCCGAGCAGTTCGCGAAGGCGCGGGCCGCCGCGCGCGCCTGCCCGATGCGCGCGATCGAGCTGCGGGAGCGTGTCCGGTGAGGAACGAGGAACGCGTGGTCATCGCGGGCGGCGGCCTGGCCGGCCTGCGCGCCGGCGAGCGGCTGCGGGAGCTGGGGTTCCGCGGCGAGATCGTGATCGTCAGCGCCGAGCGCCACCTCCCCTACCACCGGCCGGCGCTGTCCAAGGAGGCCATCAACGGCGAGCTGACGGCGTCGGACCTGCGGCTGAGCATCAGCCGCGAGCTGAACGCGGTCTGGCGGCTGGGCACGCACGCGACCCACCTGGAGCCGGACCGGCACGTGGTGGGCCTGCCCGGCGGCGAGGAGCTGAAGTACGACGGCCTGGTCATCGCGACCGGGGTCGAGCCGCGCCACCTCGCGGGCGCGCCGCGGCAGGACCCCCGCATCCACGTGCTGCGCACGGTGGACGACGCCATCGCCATCAAGCGGGCGATCAACTCCACGCAGGGGCTGGTCGTGGTCATCGGCGGCGGCCTGATCGGGTGCGAGATGGCCGCGTCGGTGAAGACGATGGGCCGCGACGTGGCCATCGTGAGCCGGTCGGCCACGCTGCTGGGCAGCGCGGTCGGCAAGAACATCGCCGAGACCGTCACCGCCGCCCACCGGGCGCGGGGCGTGCGGATGGCGATGGGCGTGAAGATCCGGCACTGGGTGCGCCAGCCGGGCGGGGTGGCGATCCACCTGTCCGACGGGCAGGTGTTCTTCGCCGCGGTCGTGGTGATCGCGGTGGGCGCCTCGCCGTCGGTGGCCTGGCTGCGCGGGTCGGGTCTGGTGCTGGAGGACGGGGTGCTGTGCGACCCCGCGTGCCACGTGGTCGGCGCGACCGACGTGGTGGCCGCGGGTGACGTCGCGCGGTGGCCGAACCTCCGGTTCGGAGGGCAGCCGCGTCGGGTCGAGCACTGGCTCAACGCGGTGGAGATGGGGCGGGCGGCCGCGGAGAACCTGTTGGCGGGCAGGCAGAACTCGCGGCCGTTCACCCCTGTACCCCGGTTCTGGACCGAGCAGTACGGGATGCGCATCCAGGGTTCGGGCATCCCGGCGCTGGGCAAGGACACCACCACGCTGGCCGGGTCCCAGAAGGACCACCGCACCATCACCGGCTTCGTCCACGACGGCCGTCTGGTCGGGATGGTCGGCCTGGACGCGCCCACCGCGATGATCAAGCTGTCCACCGAGCTGTGGCGGCAGAACCGGGTCGACCGGACCGGGCCGCAGCGGCGCCCGCCACAGCACCTGGCACCTCCCGAGCAGCTCGCGGACCGGCCCGAGGCGGCACCACCCGCCCGGAGCGCGTCCACCCGGGGCGGGCCCGCCCCGAGCGCCGACCGGTACGAGCCCACCCGCTACGAGGGCCCCGCCGAACCCCGGGAGGCCGGGCCCCTGCTGCCCCGGCAGCAGCAGGACTCCCAGCCGCTGCCGGTGCCCTCGCACGCCCCCGTGGTCCGCGCCAGGGGGTACGGCGGCCGGCCGCTGAGCCGCAGCGGCCCCCGCGCACGACCGCGCTGACCCACCCCACCGGTGCGGGCCGCCCCTCGGTCCGCACCGGGGTCGGTCGCGCGTCCCGGACGGGACCGCCCCCAACGGCGCGGGCGGTCCCCGTCACGGGCCGTTCGTCACCCGAAGTAGTGGTTTGGCAACGGGGTGAACCGGATCGGTGCGGACCACAGGGGACAGCCGCCCGATACCGGTCCATCTGTTACGTCCACGCCGTGTCCCCGTAACCCTGGGCACCAAGCATTCGGTCCATGGCGAACCGGAGTCGAGTCACCGTCGTCGGGATCCCGGCCCGCGACGAGGCGCGCACGGTCGGCGCGGTGGCCCAGGCCGCCGACACCGGCCTGCACCTCGCTTTCCCCGAGGGCGCGAACGTCGTCGTGCTGGCCGAGAACGGCAGCACCGACGGCACCGTGCAGCGCTTCACCGAGGTCCCGCTCAGGAGCAGGAAGGTGGTGGCCAGCTCCCCCGGCGAGGGCACCGGCAAGGGCACGAACGTGTTCGCCATCGTCGAGCGGGCGCTGGAGCTCGACGCGGACCGGCTGCTGCTGCTCGACGCGGACGTCCGCTCCACCGAGCCGGGGTGGATCCCCGCGCTGGCCGACGCGGTCGACTCCGCCGAGCCGGTGCTGGCCGTGCCCGCGTACCGGCGCGACCGGTTCGAGGCGAACACCACCAACCACCTGGTCAGCCCGCTGCTGGCGGCGGTGTTCGGGGTGCACGTGCAGCAGCCCATCGGCGGGGAGTTCGCGTTCAACCGGGCGTTCCTGGAGCGCGCGAGCACCTGGCCGCGGCCGGACAGCGCCTACCTCTACGGCATCGACGTGTGGTTGACCGCCAACGCGCTGCGCGAGCGCGTCCGCGTGGTGGAGGTCCCGCTGGGGCGCAAGCTGCACAACTCGCCGTTCCCGAAGATCCTGCGGCTGCCGCAGCAGGTGCTGGACTCGCTGTTCCACGTCGTGCTGCGGACCGACGCGGTGCGCGCGCCCGGCTTCGCCACCCCGAAGGCACGGGCCGCGGTGGACGGCGCGGCGGTGCGGCAGGACCCGGCGGTGGTGTCGCGGGTGTCGGCGTCGGTGGCCCGCTACCTGGACGCCCACCACCGCGACGTGCGCGCGCTGTTCCCGTCGGCCAGCGCGGTCGGTCCCGCGCCGTGGGGCCTGCGGGTGGGCGCCGACGAGTGGCCGCACATCCTGGCCGACGCGCTGGCGGCGGTGGCGCGCGGCCGGTTCGAGCCCGCCCGGGACCACCTGGTCGCGCTGTACGTGAACCGGGTGCTGACGTTCTGGGAGGAGATCGACGGCCTGCGCGACGCCGAGATCGACGGGCTGCTGGACCGGCAGGCGGCGGAGACCGTGCGCGCGGTGCAGGCCAGGGGCATCGTGCTGGGCGGCGGCCCGGGGCCCAGCGGGTTCGACGTGCGCCACTGGGCCGGCTTCAACGAGGTGTCACCCGCCTGGGGCGTGCCTGCGTGATCCCGTAACGCCGGGGCCGTGCCGAACGCTGTTCAGGACATGAGAACGCGCGGCGCACGGCCCCTGGTGGCGCTGGCCGCCGTCTTCCTGGCGGTGGCCCTGTGGAACGGCGTGCTGGCCCTGCAGGACGCGGTGCTGTGGCGCAGCGCCGCGGCGGTGTTGTGCGCCGCCGCGTCCGCCGCCCTGCTGGTGGCCGCCCGCCGCGGGTGACCCGTCGTTAACAAACTATTCTCCATGTGTGAAAACTTCGGACATCCAAGACAGATTGACGCAAGTTTTCCACTTCCGACAGGCTCCAGGTCCCCTGCTCCCGAACGGCCTGGAGGTCCCTGTGCTCCGACTCCTGTCCTACGTGGCCTCGCTCGCGCTGGTCACCACCGTGCTCGTGCTGGGCGGTGGCGGCACGGCCCAAGCCGACGGCTGCTACACCTGGAACCGGACCCTGTCCGAGGGCGCGTCCGGCGAGGACGTCCGGCAGCTGCAGATCCGGCTGTCCGGCTACCCCGGCTACGGCGCGGTGCTCGGCCTGGACGGCCAGTTCGGCCCCGCCACCCGGGCCGCCCTGGTCCGCTTCCAGCAGGCTTACGGCCTGGGCGCGGACGGCATCGCGGGCAGCGCGACCTACTCGCGCATCTACGCCCTCCAGGACGACGACTGCACGCCGGTCAACTTCTCCTACGCCGAGCTGAACGGCTGCAACTCCGACTGGTCGGGCGGCCGGGTGTCGGCGTCCACGGCGCGGGCCAACGCCCTGGTGTCGATGTGGAAGCTCCAGGCCATGCGGCACGCGCTGGGCGACCAGCCGATCCGGGTCACCAGCGGCTTCCGCAGCGTGTCGTGCAACAACGCGGTCGGCGGCGCGTCCGACTCGCGGCACCTCTACGGTGACGCGGTCGACCTGGGCGCCGGCTCGCACACCCTGTGCCGGATGGCCCAGCAGGCCCGCAACCACGGCTTCAACGGCATCCTCGGCCCCGGCTACCCCGGCCACGGCGACCACACCCACGTCGACCACCGCGGCAGCCGCTTCTGGTCGGCCTCGTCCTGCGGCATCTGACCGACACCCGGACGGCGGCGGGTTCGCCCGACAGCGGGCTCGCCGCACCCCCTCCGGCCGCGTGAAGGCCGCCCGCACCACGAGTACCGCCTCGCCAGAGCACCCGGACGTCGTCCCGGTGCACGACTCCGGCGGGATCGACGGCCGGCAGGGAGGGATGCCGAGCGGTGCCCTGTCCACATCGGACACCTCACGGAGTGTGCCGAGGGGCACCGCGGCAGTCGGGCCGGCGACCGCCGGCCCACGCCCCGACACCCCCGCACCGCGGTGCACACCCGCGGCGGACCGCGCGGGTGGGCGATCCGCTCACCGCCGCATCGCGTCGACGGCCGGGTGCGCCCCGGGCCGTCGCCGATCCGGGAGTTTCCGGCACGTGCCCCACCGGGCACCTACCATGGCATGGTGATCCTGGTGGCCGTGGTGCTGGCCCTGCTCGGCGTCGGCACGCTGGTGTGGCGCGACACCGACGTGCTCGGCCTGCCCCCGGTGGTCGCGGGCCTGGTCCTGCTCGCCCTCGGCGTCGGCGCGGGCGTGCTGTGGGCGATGCGGCGCCGCCGGCGGTGGGAGCGCAAGGGTGAGCCCCGGCCGGTGGGCAACGTCTTCGAGCGGGCCCGGGCGCTGCCCCGCCTGATCCGGCAGCGCAAAGCCTACGGGCTGCCCACGAGCACGCTGGCCACGTGGGGCTTCGCGCTCGTCTACCTCGTCTCGCCGATCGACGTGCTGCCCGAGCTGCTGCCGCTGATCGGCGTCACCGACGACGCGGGCGTGGCGGTGTGGCTGCTCACCAGCGTCTCCACGGTGGCGGGCCAGTACCTGAACTGGGAGCGGTCGGGGCGGCGCCCGCCCCGACCGTGAGCCTCACCGGTCCCGGGGCGCCGGCAGTTCCCGAATGCCGGTCAGCAGGGCCGTCACCGCGCCCATGATCCGCGCGGTCGCCTCGTCCAGCACCGCCTTGGTCGGCTCCAGCCCGTACAGGTCGGACAGGTCGACCTCGGCGCCCGCCACCACCGACACCCGCCGCCACGGGCGGGGCACGAACCGCCCGGGCGGCAGCAGCTCGCGCGTGCCCCACTGCGCCACCGGCACCACGGGCGCGCGGGTGGCCAGCGCGACCCGCGCCACGCCGTTCTTGCCGCGCATGGGCCACCCGTCGGGGTCGTTGGTGAACGTGCCCTCGGGGTAGACGATCACGCACTCCCCCGCCTCCAGCGACGCCCGCACGGCGTCCACCGCCCGCCCGGCGCGCGCCGTGCCCCGGTCGACCGGGATGTGCCGCCCGGAGGACATCACCCACCCGATGACCGGCGCCCGCCACAGGCTCGCCTTGGCCAGGTACCGCGGCACCCGCCCGGACGCCAGCGCGAACGCGGTCAGCGTCACCGGGTCGGCGAACGACAGGTGGTTGGAGGCCAGCAGCACCGGCCCCTGTCGGGGGATGTTCGCCCGACCCTTCATGCGCATCCGCACGAACAGCACCACCAGCGGCCACAGCACGTCGATGGCCACGGAGTACCAGAAACCCCTGCCGCGGCGCGGCAGCCGGGCGGTCAGGGCCGCCATCCGGTAGAACGTCACGCCGGGATCATCGGCCATCCCCACCCCGCCGGTCACGCGACCCACCGACCGCGGTCGCCCGGCTCTGATCGAGTTCGACTAATCTCACCCACCGTGGCAGGGCTCCCGACACCGCGCACCGCGGTGGACCGCATCAGCGTGCTGCTCGTCGAGGACGACGAGGGCGACGCCGTGCTGGTCGAGGCCCTTTTGGACGAAGTCGAGGCCGACGTGGTGCTCCACCGCGCGCGGACCCTGCGCGAGGCCGAGCGGCTGCTCGCGAAGGTGGACTGCGTGCTGCTGGACCTCGGCCTGCCCGACACCACCGGCCTGGACGGCCTGACCAGGCTGCTGGCCCACCCCGCGCCGGTGGCCATCATCGTCCTCACCGGCCTGAACGACGAGCACCAGGGCACCCGCGCGGTGGCCGCGGGCGCGGAGGACTACCTGGTCAAGGGCCAGGTGGACGGCGTCGGCCTGGCCCGCGGCATCCGCTACGCGGTCGGCCGCAAGCGCGCCGAGGAGACCCAGCGGCAGCTCCGCGACGAGCAGCTGCTCGCGGCGGAGAAGACCCGCCTGGAACGCGGCCTGCTGCCCTCGCCCATCCTGCACGGCGAGGACCTGGAGGTGGAGGTCCGCTACCGCCCCGGCGGCAGCCGGATGCTGCTCGGCGGCGACTTCTTCGACGCGGTCCGCAAGCAGGACGGCACGCTCCAGGTCGTCATCGGCGACGTGTGCGGGCACGGCCCGGACGAGGCGGCGCTGGGCGTGTTCCTGCGCATCGCGTGGCGGGCGCTGGTGCTGGCCGACCAGGAGCCCTCGCGGGTGCTGCGCACGCTGCACGAGATCCTGGAGCACGAGCGGCACCAGGCGGGCCTGTTCACCACCGTGTGCATGGTGACGATCTCCCCCGACCGCCGCTGGGCGCGGCTGTACCTGGCCGGGCACCCCGAACCGATGCTGCTGGTCGGCGACCGCGTGCTGGAGCTGCCCCGGGACCGGGCGGGCCTGCCGCTGGGCGTGCTGCCGGACAGCACGTGGAGCGGCCTGGACGTGCCGCTGCCGCCCGGCTGGTCGATGCTGCTCTACACCGACGGCCTGGTCGAGGGCCGCGTGGTCGGCGACACCGAGCGGCTGGGCTCGGAGCGGCTCATCGAGCTGATCGGCGAGGTCACCGAGACCCTGCGCGAGGGCACGCGGGCCCCGTCCGCGCTGCTGGACACCCTGATCTCCAGGGTTAAGGAGCTCAACGGCGGGGAACTGGACGACGACATGGCCGTCATGCTGATCTCGGAGCAGGATTACCCCGTCTGATGGACTACCGCACCCGCTGGCCCGCGGCCAGGCTGCTCGTCGCCGCCGTCACCACCCTGATCATCGTCTGCGCGGGAGCCGTCGCCGGCATGGCCGTCGCGCTGTCGAGCCTCACCGACGCCCGCGTGAAGTTGTCGGACCAGATCAACCCCGCCCGCGGCGCGGTGCTGCGGATCGAGGCGGCGGCGGTCGACCAGGAGACCGGGTTGCGCGGGTACCTGCTCACCGCGAACCAGGAGTTCCTGACCCCCTACACCGAGGGGCAGCGCACCGAGCAGGACGCGGCGGCCGACGTCAGGCGGTTGCTCGGATCGGTCCGCCCGGACCTGATGGACGACCTCGACCAGGTGCTCGCGCTGGGCGCCGACTGGCGGGCGCAGTACGCCGAGCAGCGCATCGCCTCGGTGCGCGCGGCCGGCGTGCCGACGCAGGGGACGTCCGACGCGGAGCGGGGCAAGGTGCTGTTCGACCGGCTGCGCGGCGCCATCGACGCCCTGGTCGCCGAGCTGGACGTGGCTTCCGGCGAGGCGCGGGCGGAGCTGGACGACGTCGCGCGCGACGTGCTGTGGGTGGCCGTCGGAGTGGGCCTGCTGCTGGTGGTGATCATCAGCGCGGTCGCGGTGGTGCTCTACCGGATTTTGATCGCGCCGCTGGCGGGCCTGGCGGGCGACGTGCGGCAGGTCTCGTCCGGCGACTACGCGCACGAGGTGCGGGTCACCGGCCCCCGCGAGGTCGTCATGCTCGGCCAGGACGTGGAGGCCATGCGCTCGCGCATCCTGTCCGACGTCACCGAGCTGCAGCGGTCCAACTCGGAGCTGGAGCAGTTCGCCTACGTCGCCTCGCACGACCTCCAGGAGCCGCTGCGCAAGGTGGCGAGCTTCTGCCAGCTGCTGGAGCGCCGCTACTCCGGCCAGCTCGACGACCGCGGCGAGCAGTACCTGCGGTTCGCGGTCGACGGCGCCAAGCGGATGCAGGTGCTGATCAACGACCTGCTGGCGTTCTCCCGGGTCGGCCGGATCACCCGCGAGCAGACCCTGGTGGACTGCGACGTGCTGGTCGAGCAGGTGCTGGACAACTACTCCGAGGTCATCGAGAGCACCGGTGCGACGATCGAGGTGGCCGACCTGCCGACGGTGCGCGGCGAGGAGTCGCTGCTGGGCGGGGTGTTCGGCAACCTGGTCAGCAACGCGCTCAAGTTCCGCGGCCAGGACCCGCCGCACGTGCGGATCGGGGTCGAGCGGACGGACGACTCCTGGACCTTCACCATCAGCGACAACGGCATCGGGATCGACACGGAGTACGCTGAGCGCATCTTCGTGATCTTCCAGCGCCTGCACCACAAGGACGACTACCCGGGCACGGGCATCGGGTTGGCGATGTGCCGGAAGATCATCGAGTACCACGGTGGCAGGATCTGGTTGGACACCACCGAGGGTCCCGGCACCACCTTCAGGTTCACCCTCCCGGCAGTAGAGGACGACGAGCAATGAGCAGCCCGCTGAACGTGATCGACGTACTGCTGGTCGAGGACGACCCGGGCGACGCGCTGATGACGCAGGAGGCGTTCGAGCACCACAAGATCCGCAACCAGCTGCACGTGGTGCGCGACGGCGTCGAGGCGCTGGAGTTCCTGCGGCGCGAGGGGCAGTACGCGGACGCGCCCCGGCCCGGGCTGATCCTGCTGGACCTGAACCTGCCGAAGCGCGACGGGCGCGAGGTGCTGGCCGACATCAAGGCGGACGAGTCGCTGCGCACGATCCCGGTGGTGGTGCTGACCACGTCGGAGGCGGAGGAGGACATCCTGCGCAGCTACAACCTGCACGCCAACGCCTACGTCACCAAGCCGGTGGACTTCGACCGGTTCATCGAGGTCGTGCGGCAGATCGACGACTTCTTCGTGACCGTGGTGAAGCTGCCCCGCTAGGTCGTGTTCCGGGGGTCGGGGTGGCCGCCGGCGGGTCGGTGCCGGAAGCGGATCGTGCCGGCACCGACCCGGCTCAGGCCGCGTAGGCGGCCAGGAAGACCCTGACCCCGTCGTCGGCGACCCGCAGCAGCTCCTCCTCGGTGGGCCGCGCGGCGGGGTCGAACATGGCCTGGTTGAGCGGGACCGACAGCACGAGCCAGGTGAAGTGCCGCGCGGCCGCGAGCGGGTCCGGGACGCGCAGCAGGCCGCGGTCGGCGAGCCGGGCGAACCGCTCGGCCAGGCGGTGGTACCCGCGTTCCGGGCCGGTGGCGTACCAGAGCGCGGCGAGGTCGGGGAACCGCTCGGCTTCGCCGATGACGACGCGCCGCATCCGGACCAGGTGCGGCTGGGTCACGACGGTGACCAGCCCGCGGGCCACGGCGCGGAGGTCGGCCTCCGGGTCGGCGGTGCCGGCGAGGGCGTCCAGCAGCTCGTCCGAGCGCTGCTCCGCGGCGCGCACGTCGGCGGTGATGACCGCCGCGAACAAGCCGCGCTTGTCGGTGAAGTGCTGGTAGACGGTCTGCTTGGAGACCGCCGCGAGAGCCGCCACCTGGTCCATGCTCGCGCCCACGTAGCCGTGTTCGAGGAACACCTCCCGTGCTGCACCGAGAATCGTCCGCCGCTTGCGCTCGGCCCGGTCCATACCCATGAGTAGTACTGTACCGTCTAGTTCTGTTCCGAAGGGGGCGACGTGGGTTCGACGGTTTCGAGGGACGGCACGCGGATCGGCTTCTCCCGGGTGGGGACCGGTCCGGCCGTGGTGCTGGTGGACGGGGCGTGCTGCTTCCGCGCGTCCGGGCCGATGGGCGCGCTCGCCGAGGCGCTGAGCGGGTCGTTCACCGTGTCCACCTACGACCGGCGCGGGCGCGGCGACAGCGGTGACACCGCGCCGTACGCGGTCGGGCGCGAGGTGGAGGACCTGGCGGCGGTGGTCGAGGCGGCCGGCGGGGCGGCGTTCGCCCACGGCTTCTCCTCCGGCGCGGTCCTCGCCCTGCACGCCGCGGCGGCCGGGGTGCCGCTGCGCGCGGTGGCGCTGCTGGAGCCGCCGCTGTCGTTCGAGCCCGACGCGGGGCCGGACGTGCGGCCGGAGATCGAGGCCCTGGTGGCGGCCGGTCGGCGCGGGGACGCGCTGGCCCGCTTCCAGCTCGCCTGCGGCATGCCGGAGGAGGTGGTGGCGGGTGCGCGCCGGTCCCCCGGCCGGCCGGTGCTGGAGGCGCTGGCCCACACCACCGCCTACGACCTGACCGTCACCGCCACCGTCCCGGACCTGGCCGCGGTCGCCGCGCCCGCGCTGGTGCTGGACAGCTCGGGCAGCGACCCGCGGCTGCGCGCGTGGGCCGACGGGGTGGCCGCGCGGCTGCCCGGGGCGGCGCGCCGGACCGTGCCGGGCGAGTGGCACGGTGTCGCGCCGGACGTGCTCGCGCCCGTGCTGGCCGACTTCTTCAGCTGACCTCGTAGGTCGTCACGCCGTCCCGCCCGGTCGCGCGCACCAGGCCCCGCCGGACCAGCACGTCGAGGTGCGCGGCGGTCTCGCCGGTGGCCAGCACCTGGTTGAACAGGTCCAGCTCGGCGAACCGCCTGCCGCGGCGGGTCCAGCCGAGGCGGCCCGCGGTGGCGAAGGCCGTGCCGGTGCCCGCGCGGACCGCGTCCAGGGTGGCGGCCAGCCGGTCCTCGTGGTGGGCCAGCAGCTCGTCCACGCGGGCGTGGCTGGACTCGGTCACCGGGCCGTGGGCGGGCAGCAGCCGCAGGTCCGGGTAGGAGCGGACGAGGTTCAGCGAGTCGAGGTAGTCGCCCAGCGGCAGCGGCGGGCGGTCGGCCTCGAAGCCGATGGACGGGGTGATGTGCGGCAGCACGTGGTCGCCGGCGAACAGCAGCCGGGACTCCGCGTCCACGAACACCACGTGCCCGCGGGTGTGGCCGGGGGTGGGCAGGACGCGCAGCACGCGCTTGTCCAGCTCCAGGTCGCCCTCCTCCAGCCACTCGTCGGGCTCCTCGTAGTCGCGCAGCTCCGCCTCGCCGAGGGCGGCCAGCCGGGTCAGCCACTGCTCGGCCAGGTGCGGCGCGCCCCACGCGCGCAGCCGCTCGACCTGGCCGTTCCCGGTGCGCGCGGCGATCCTGGCCAGGGACGGCTGCTCGCCGAGGCCGAGGGCGACCTTCGTGCCGAAGCGGCGCCGGAGGGCGACGGCCATCGTGTAGTGGTCGCGGTGGGCGTGGGTGACGAGGAACCGGCGGACGTCCTCGAAGCCGTGCCCGAGCGCGTCCAGGGCCGCCTCCAGGGCGGTGAGGCCGGCGTCGAGGTGCCAGCCCGGGTCGATCAGGACGAGCCCGTCGCCGTCCTCGACCGCGTAGGCGTTGACGGTGTGCAGGCCGTCGTTGGGCAGCGGCAGCGGGATGCGGTGCACACCGGGCGCGACCTCGAAAACTCCTGGCTGGGTCCAGTCCACCCGCGGATCCTACTTTCCGGTAACCCGCGGTGGGCACGGCCGGTGGCCGATCGGGGCCGCAGTCGTGCGGTGCAAGATTGTCTGATGGACGTCTACCTGCTGATCCTCGGCGACCACCTGCCCAACCCGTGCACCGGGGACGTGGTGACCGAGGCCGACCGGCTGCGGGCGATCGTGGAGCAGGCCGTGGTGGCCGAGGAGGCCGGTTTCACCGGGGTGGCGATCGGCGAGCACCACTTCACCCGCTACATCGTCTCGGCGCCGGAGCTGCTGCTGGCGACCATCGCCGCGCGCACGTCGACGCTGCGGCTGTCCACCGGGGTGACGCTGCTGGCCCACCACGACCCGGTGCGGGTGGCCGAGGAACTGGCCACGCTCGACGTGCTGTCGCGGGGCCGGGCCGAGATGATCGTGGCGCGGGGCGTGTCGCAGCGCACCGACGCGGCCTTCGGCGTCCAGGACGACCTGCGGGAGCGGTTCGACGAGAACCTGCGGCTGCTGCTGCGGCTGCTGGAGCAGCCCCAGGTGACCTGGGAGGGCCGCTACCGCAGCCCGCTGGTGGACGTGACCACGACACCGCGCCCGGTCCAGCGGCCGCGGCCGCCGGTGTGGATCGGCAGCGCCTCGGCGGTGTCCGCGGACCTCGCGGTCGAGCTGGACCTGCCGCTGATGCTGCCCAGCACCCTGCGCGACCCGGGCACGCACCGGTCGGTGGTCGGGCACTACCGGGCCGCCATGTCCGGCGGCGGCCGGGTGGCGCTGCCCAGCCACGTGTTCGTCGCGCCCACCGCGGCCGAGGCGCGGCGCAGGTGGCGGCCGCACCTGGCCGCCTACGCCCACTTCGCCGACCGGTGGCGCGGCGACGGCGACGTGGACGTGGACGCGCTGATGGACGGCGCGGCGGTGTGCGGCGACCCGGCCGAGGTGGCCGACCGGCTCAACGCGCTGACCGACCTGCTGGGCCTGGACGCCCAGCTCGTCATGATCGACATCGGCGGCCTGCCGCGCAGGTCGGTGCTCGACGCGATCCGGCTGTTCGGCGCGGAGGTGCTGCCGAAGCTGAAGACCGGCCCCGCGCGGGCGTAGGCGACCACGGACAGGAGCACCCACGTGCGGTTCAGCGTGCACCACACGGCGATCAGCGCCGTGGACATGGACGAGTCGATCCGGTTCTACGGCGAGCTGGGGTTCGAGGTGGCGCTGCGCCACCGCGACCCGGCGGGCGAGTTCGAGATCGCCCACCTCAAGCTCGACGGGACCTTCCTGGAGATCTTCTGGTACCGGTCGCGGCAGGACGCGCCGGCGACCGCGGGCGCGCTGGCCACGGACCTGCCCCGGGTCGGCGTCAAGCACCTCGGCCTGCGGGTCGGGTCGATCCGGGAGGCGAAGGAGTTCCTGGAGCGGCGCGGGCTGGCCTCCGGCATCGAGGTGCGCGAGGGCGTCACCGGCGTCACGTACTTCTTCGTCAAGGACCCGAGCGGCATCCTGCTGGAGTTCGTCCAGGACGACCGCGGGCTCTGAGGCGGCCTCAGCCGGGCCAGGAGACGACCGACAGCCGGATCGTGGGTATCTCGCCGTCGTTCGCCTCCGCGCACGGGCAGCGGACCTCGATCACCCTGGCCCACCCGACGCGGTTCTCGTTCGTGACCACGCACAGCACCACGCCGGGCACGACCTCCGCGAGCGGGAGTTCGCCGACGCCCCGGGTCCGGGCCGCGGTCCGGCACGCCTCCGGGGTCGCCTCGACGTCGCGCGCCGCGCCGTACGACTTGGCCTTGTGGTTCTCCAGGCCGCCGCTGCAGTTGCGGTAGAGCAGCTCGAAGCCGTCGAGGTCCCGCAGGGGCGTGTCGGTCCGCTCGACGAACGACCGCGGCTCGTCGAAGTCCAGGAAGGAGTCGACGCCGATGCCGCACACCCCGGGCGACAGCTGGACCTCGACGGGCTCGGGGGGCGGGGTGGTCGGTGCGGCGACGGGCGCGGCCGTCGTGGTGGCCGTGGTGGTCGTCGGGGTCGGGGAACCCGACGGCGAGGCCGCCGGGCTGGTGGTCGCGGCGTCCGGCACGGGGCTGCCGCCGATCGCCGCGGGCTCGTCCCGCACCGCGACGACGATCACGACCGCGAAGATCGCCGCGGCGATCCCCGCCACCCAGCTGGCGCGCTCGAACCACGGCCAGACCGAAGAGCCCTCGCGCTTCGCGCGCCACCTCAGCACGAGGACCACGGCGAGGAGGCCGACCGCGGTGATGCCCAGCGCCGGCGGAACCCCTTCTTTCACCAGGCGCACGCTAGCGCCCGCCGGGGCCGGTCGGCGGCCACCGGTCGCGAATACATCAGAAAGGGTCAAGCCCCGCCCCGGTCGTTCCGCAGAAGTACGGCGCGCGGGTGGCGGCGGGCACCTCGCCCCGGCTCGCCGGTCCCGGTGACCAGCGGCCGGCCCCGGCGGGGTTTGGCGGGCGGGGCGGTTGGATAAAGGAGGTTCACCCCGTCGCGCTGAGCAAGCGGAGCCGTGGACATGTTGAGTTCGTACCTGGAGCCCGCGCGGACGGGGTTCTCGACCTTCGTCGGTGTCGGCGCGCTGTTGCTGCTGCCGCTGGTGGCGCTGCACTACTGGCGGTTCGGGCGCGTCGAGCCGCGCCGGGCGGTGGTGCTCTACGGGCTGCTGGCGTACGGCCTGGTGGCGCTGGCGCTGATCTTCCTGCCGTTCCCGGACCGGGCGCAGGTGTGCCGGGGCGAGACGATGCTGTCCACCACGCCGTTCCAGTGGGTCACCGACATGCGCAACAACATGGCGGCCACCGGGCGTTCGGGCATCCAGGCGATGGCGACCTCGCAGGCGTTCCTCCAGCAGGCGTTCAACGTGGCGCTGTTCGTGCCGCTGGGCGTGGTGCTGCGCAAGGCGTACCGGCGGGGGCCGTTCGCGGTGGTGTGCGTCGGGTTGGGCGTGTCGCTGGCCGTCGAGGTGGTGCAGTACACCGGGAACTTCGGCTACTACCCGTGCCCGTACCGGATCGCGGACGTGGACGACCTGATCTCCAACACCGCGGGCGCGCTGCTGGGGTGGATGCTCGCGCCGGTGGCGGTGGTCGTGCCTGCGGTGCCCGACGCGGCGGACGCCACCGCGCCGCCGGGCACGGTGAGCGTGCCCCGGCGCCTGTGCGGGCTCGTGGTGGACCTGCTCGTGGTGGCGCTGGTGTGCCGGCTGCTGCTGCCCGGGGCGTGGTGGGCGCTGGCACTGACCGCCCTGCTGCGGGTGGTGGTGCCGGCGGTGAGCGGCGGCTGGACGTTCGGCGGGTGGCTGCTGCGGTACCGGACCCGGCTGCCGGGCGGTGGTCGGGCCGGTGCCGGGCGGATCGCGGTGCGCGAGCTGCTGGGGGTGACGGGGCTGCTCGCGTACGCGGTGGCGGTGTCGCCCCGGCTGGGCTGGTGGTGGCTGGACCTGCTGGTGATCGCGGTGGTGCTGGCGGGGACGTTCGCGGTGCCGGTGTTCCGGCGGGACCAGGCCGGGTGGCACGAGCGGGTGGCGGGCACGCGGGCGGTGTCGGAGCGGGTGCCGGAACGCGTCTAGCGCACCCGCCCCCGTCCCGCGGCCTACCCGACCTCGGCCGCCACGCCCTCGTAGCGGTACCCGGCGTTGATCGCGTGGTTGACCTCGGCCTGGCTGGTCATCAGCACGTGGTCGCCGTTGCCCGGGTGGCGCAGCCGGTGGAACGGGATCCCGGCGCCGGAGCCGGCCGGGAGGACGTAGGCGCCGATCCCCTCGTAGGTGTAGCCCTGGCTGCCGGTCGCGGCGACGACCTCGTCCCAGCTCGCGGTGTGGAAGCGGTCTTTCCGCTGCGGGCTGTAGATGCGGTAGAACGGCACCAGGCCGGCCTGCGGGGTGGTGGAGACGAAAGCGTCGATGCCGCTGTAGGTGTAGCCGACGGGCAGGTTGACGACCTCGCTGCGGTTGGTCGTGTTGTAGTTGTCGCCGGTCTGCGGGTTGTAGAGCCGGTAGAACGGCTCGTAGAGCGACGCGGCATTCGCGCTCGGCGCCAGGGTGACGGCCGCGGCGACCGCGACGAAAAGGGCGACGACGGCTCTGGCGACCAGGGCACGCCTGCCGACCAGCCGGGATAAGGGCATGAATACCTCCGGGGATCTACCGGGAGAAGGAACTCGACAAAACGCCGGTTGGGTCACCGACGCGTCAAGGTTCGGGCAGGGCGGCAAAGGCCGCCATCCTCCGTTCGCCGGAGGAAGAGGGCCGACGAGGGGAAATTCGCCTGTTCGGGGCATCGAATTGGGGCGAGCGACGGACCTGGTGCGGTCATTACCCCGGTAATGGGTTCGGGCACCCGAACGACACCGGTGAGAAGCGTTCCGGAACACCGTCGTTGCACTTATCCGGGGGTGGCGGAAATGCGGGTTTTTCAGCCGAGCAGGCGGCGGAACTCGTCCCGGCTGATCCGGCCGTCCCGGTCGGCGTCGGCCCGGCGCGCCAGGTCGTCCCACCGGCCCCGGTACTCCGCGCGCAGCGCCCGCGCCCGCGGCGAACCGGGCGGCTCGCCGAGCCCCTGGGCCCGGCGCAGGGCCAGCACGTCGACATCGTCACGCGTGAGCGTGCCGTCGCCGTCCGCGTCGAGCAGGTCGAACCCCGGTTCCGGGTGCTCCGCGACGAGCGCGTCGGCCCAGGCGACCAGGTCGTCGCGCCCGGCCGGGTCGTACCCCGCCGAGAGGACGCCCGCGTGCGTGGCGCCCTCGTGCCGGTCGAAGCGGACGCTCGTGCCGGTGCCCGCCAGGTCGGCGGCGAAGCCCTCCACCACGGGCAGGGGCACGACCTCGTCCGCCGTGCCCGCCGTGATGAGCACGGGGCGGTCCATGCGCGTGACGGGCACGCGGCAGGCGTGCAGGACCTCGGCGACGCCCGGGCGGGTGGGCAGGCCGGTGGTGCCCATGTCGTCGTTGGTCAGGCCCGCGACGGCGTGGAACATGTCGACCAGGGTGGCGCTCGCGGCCACGTCGAGCAGCCGGCCGCCCGCGTCGGTGAGCAGGGCCCGGGCGTCGAAGCGCGGGTGGGACGTGCGCAGGCCCGCCAGGAGGAACGGCAGCAGCACCGACAGCGGCCGCGCGCCGTCGGCGGTGACCAGGGCGACCAGCCGCGGCAGGTGCACCGGCGGGGCCAGGGCGACGGTGCCGCGGAAGTCCAGCTCGGGCGCGTGGCCGGCGGCGATCAGGCCGGTGAACAGGGCCGCGTGGCCGCCCTGGGAGAAGCCGACGACGAGCCAGGTGCGGCCGAGGCCGGGGTCCAGCCGGCGGGTGGCGCGCACGATGTCGACCACGTCGTCGGCCACGGCCTCGCCGTTGAAGTACGGGTGCGGGCCCGGGGTGGCCAGGCCCTCGTAGTCGGTGGCGGCCACCGCGTAGCCGGCGGCGAGCCAGCGGGCGACGTGGGCGCGTTCGAGCCTGGTCAGGCCGGCGGTGGAGGGGGCGCAGCGGTCGGCCAGGCCGGTGGTGCCGTGGGCGTAGCTGACGACGGGGCGGCCCGGGGCCGGGTCGGCCGGGAGGAAGACCGAGCCGCTGACCGCGCGACCGGAGCCGTCGTAGCCCAGGCCCTGGTAGAGGACCTGGAGGGCTTCGGCGGCGTGGTCGGGCCACAGCTCCGCGGGCAGGCGGCGGTGGTCGAGCACCGTGCCCGGTTCGTGCTCGGCGGCAGGCATGTTCCCTCCTCCGCGGGACGGTAGCGGGATCGCGGGCCGCCCCGGACGGGGGTCACCCGAAGGTGTTGCGGGATTGCTCCGGTGCCGTGCGGCGGTGCACGTCTGAGTGGTCCGCCGGCCGGGTAGCCCCGCGGCGAAGGGAGGTCGTCATGGTCCATCCGGAACCGCCCGAGCCGCCGCCCGTGCCCGTGCCCGAGCCGATTCCCGACACGCCCCGGCCCGAACCGGGGCCGGGCACGGAGCCGCCGGTGCCGCCCACGCCCGAGCCGCCCACGCCGAGGTGACGCCGCGCTCGGAGTGACACGCGGTGGGCCGGCGCGAGTCCGGCCCACCGCGTTCCGCCGGCGATACGCTCGTGGCGACACCGAGGGGGACGACGTTGCCGCAGCACCGCGAGTTATCCGTCAACGGCATCACGATGCACGTCGCCGAGCAGGGCCGGGGCCCGCTGGTCCTGCTGCTGCACGGCTTCCCGGAGAGCTGGTACTCCTGGCGCCACCAGTTCGGGCCGCTCGCCGAGGCCGGGTACCGGGTGGTCGCGCCCGACCAGCGCGGTTACGGCGGCACGGACCGGCCGGAGGACGTCGACGCCTACACGATCCTGCACCTGGTCGGCGACGTGGTCGGGCTGATCGCGGCGCTGGGCGAGCGCGAGGCCGTGGTGGTCGGGCACGACTGGGGCGCCCCGGTCGCCTGGCACACCGCGCTGATGCGCCCCGACCTGGTGCGCGGCGTGGTCGGGTTGAGCGTCCCGGCGGTGCCGCGCGCGTCCCGACCCCCGCTGCGACTGCTGCGCGAGCAGTTCGGCGACGACTTCTACCAGCTGTACTTCCAGCGGCCGGGGGTCGCCGACGCCGAGCTGGGCCGCGACCCGCGCGCGACGTTCCGCCGGGTGCTGGGCCGGGCACCGGACGGCGGGACCGCGCCGGACTCCCCCGCCACGGGCTTCCTGGACCGGTTCGCCGAGCCCAGGGTGCTGCCGCCCTGGCTCACCGAGGCCGACGTGGACGCCTTCGTGGACCAGTACCGCCGCAACGGCTTCACCGGCGGCCTGAACTGGTACCGCAACATCGACCGCAACTGGGAGCTCACCGCGCCGTGGGACGGCGCGGTGATCACCCCGCCCGGCATGTTCATCGACGGAGACCAGGACGTGGTGCGGGGCTTCATGCCGGCGGACGCCCTGCCGCGGCTGGTGCCGAACCTGCGGTCGGTGCACCACCTGGCCGGGTGCGGGCACTGGACGCAGCAGGAGCGGCCGCGGGAGGTCAACGGCGCGCTGCTGGAGTTCCTGTCCGGGCTGTGACGGCCCGTCGGAGGCGGGTGCCCCGTCAGGGCCGCCGGTGCAGGCGGGCGGCGGCCAGCCGGCCCGAGATCAGCACCGGCGGGATGCCCACGCCCGGCGTGGTCCCGCTGCCCGCCAGCACCACGTTGCCGTCGCGGAAGGGCAGGTTCCGGGGCCGGAACGGGCCGGTCTGGGCGAAGGTGTGCGCCGCCGAGAAGGGGGTGCCGGCGGCCTGCCCGGCGCGGGCCCAGTCGTCCGGCGTGGTCAGCGACAGGCGCGTCACGTCGTCCGCCGAGGCGATGAGCTTGCGGTGCACCAGCTCGCCCACCAGCCGGTCGGCGTAGCCCTCCCCCAGCCGGTCCCAGTCCAGCGGGCCCGCGTCCAGGTTCGGGCACGGCGCCAGCAGGTAGTGCAGGTGCCGGTCCGCCGGTGCCAGCCCCGGGTCGGTCGCGGTGGGCGTGGTGAGCAGCAGCGACGGGTCGGTCATCAGCTCGCCCCGGTCGATGATCTCGTCGAACGTGCGGTCCCACGCGTCGCCGAAGGAGATGGTGTGGTGCGCGTACCCGTCGACGCGCGGCCCGCTCAGGTGCACCACCACCGCCGACGGCGACCAGCGCAGCGGCACCGGGCGGCGCGGCCGGCGGTGCAGCAGGCGGGTGGTCTGCGCGGGCCCGCCGGCCAGCACGACCGCGTCGCAGGCGAACCGCTCCCGGTCGGTGACCACGGCCCGCACCCGGTCGCCGCGCACCTCCAGCGAGGTGGCCTCGCACCCGTGGGCGAACCGCACGCCCGCGTCCGCGGCGGCGTCGGCCATGGCCTGCGGCACGGCGCGCATCCCGCCGCGCGGGAACCACACGCCCGCCACCGTGTCCATGTAGGCGATCACCGCGTAGGCGGCCAGGGCGCCGCGCGGCGCCACCCCCGCGTACAGGGCCTGGAAGGTGAACACCCGCCGCAGGCGCGGGTCGCGCAGGAACCGGCCCACGGCGCGGTCCAGCGACCCGAACCCGCCCAGGCGGACCAGCGCGGCCAGGTCGAGCCCGAGCAGGTCGAGCGGGCTGTCGAAGTTCGCGCCGATGAACCGCTCGCGCTCCACCTCGTACAGCCGGGTCAGCCACGCCCGCAGCTCCCGGTACCCGGCGGCCTCCCGCCCGCCGGCGAACTCGCGGACCGCCTCCTCCATCTGCTCGGCCGACGTGTGCACGTCCAGCGCGCTGCCGTCGGCGAAGCACGCCCGGTAGGCCGGGTGCAGCGGCAGCAGCTCCAGCCGGTCGGCCAGCCGGTCGCCCACCGCGGCCAGGGCCTCGTCCACCAGCTCGGGCATGGTCAGCACGGTCGGACCGGTGTCGATCCGGTGCCCGGCCACGTCCAGCCGCCCGGCCAGCCCACCGGGGTGCGGCAGCCGCTCCACCACGGTCACCTCGTGCCCGGCGCCCCTCAGGTGCAGCGCGGCGGACAGCCCCGCCAGCCCGGCGCCGACCACCACGACCGAGTCGGTCCGCCCCCTCACCACACGCGCGCTCACCGGTGCCTCCCGGTCGCCCCGGCGGCCAGCGCGGTCAGCGCGGGGCCCGCCTGCCCGGCCAGGTCCACCCGGTCGATCGCCTGCCCGGCGCTCGCGACCAGGGCGTCGATCCGCTCCTCCACCGCGGCGACGGCGCCCAGGTCCCGCAGCAGCTCGCGCACCTCGGCCACGGTCCGCTCGGTGACGCCCTGCCCCTCCAGGCAGTCCCGCAGCAGCCGCGCCGCGTGCGGGCGGTCGGCGGTGCGCGCCAGGCCGAGCGCGAGCGCCATCAGCGCGGTGCGCTTGCCCTCGCGCAGGTCGTCGCCGACGGGCTTGCCGGTGACCGCGGTGTCGCCGAACACGCCGAGCAGGTCGTCCCGCAGCTGGAACGCCACCCCGACGTCCCGGCCGTAGGAGCGCAGGGCGTCCACCAGGTGCGGCGGCGCGTCCGCCAGCGCCGCGCCGAGGTGCAGCGGCCGCTCCACGGTGTAGGCGGCGGTCTTGAACCGGGCCACGCGCAGCGCCCGCTCCAGCGACTCCTCGCGCCGGGCGCCCGCCAGCAGGTCCAGGTGCTGCCCGGCGATCATCTCGGTGCGCATCGCCCGCCACGGCACCCACGCGCGGGCCAGCGCGGCGGGGTCGAGGCCGGCGGTGACCAGCGCGTCGTCCGCCCACGCCAGGGCCAGGTCGCCGACCAGGACGGCGGCGCTGTCGCCGTAGTGCCGGGAGTCGCCCGCCCAGCGGCCGCGGTGGTGGCGGGTGGCGAACGCCACGTGCGCGGTCGGCCTGCCGCGCCTGGTGGCCGAGCGGTCCATCACGTCGTCGTGCACCAGCGCGCAGCCCTGGAGCAGTTCCAGCGCGACCAGCGCCCGCACCGCCGCGTCGGCGCGGGGTCCCTCGGCCTCGCCGCCCGCCGCGCGCCAGCCCCACCAGGCGAACGTGGGCCGCACCCGCTTGCCACCGGCCAGGACCAGGTCGGCCAGTGCCCCGGCCAGCTCGGGCGCGGTGTCGGGTGCCCGCGCGAGGAAGTCCTCCAGCTCGCGGTGCAGCCGGGGCAGCAGCTCGTCGCCGACCGCCGGCGGCGCGGCGTGGGGTGCCCTGGAAACCAGCGTCATCGTGCCTCCCGACTGCGTGGCGTTGGGATGAGCTAAACAGGACACCGGGGCGCCTGCACGACAGGTTGATCTGTCGCGTGGAAGGCGGCTTGATCTGTCATGCGGAGCGCGGCGCCCGGTCCTAGCGTGGTGCGCGAAGCCTCCGGAAGGACTCCCCGCCCCCATGTCGGTCGAAAGCGAACTCGACGCCGCCGCCGTCACCGATCCGGTGCTGCGGCGGGCGTACCAGCGCTGCCGTGAGCTGAACGCCGAGCACGGCCGCACCTACTACCTGGCCACGCGCCTGCTGCCGCGCGCGCGGCGTCCCGCGATCCACGCCCTGTACGGGTTCGCCCGGTGGGCCGACGACATCGTCGACGAGGTGCACGACGGCCGCACGCCCGCCGAGCGCGCCGCCCAGCTGTCCACTGTGGATGAGCGGCTGGCCGAGGGCCTGGCCGCCGGCGGCAGCGACCACCCCGTCATCGCCGCGGTCGTGGACACCGCGCGCCGGTACGGCATCGAGCGCTCGCTGTTCACCGACTTCATGGCGTCGATGCGGATGGACCTGACGGTCACCTCCTACGCCACCTACGCCGACCTGGCCCGGTACGTGCACGGCTCGGCGGCGGTGATCGGGCTGCAGGTGCTGCCGGTGCTGGGCACGTGCGTGCCGCGCGAGGAGGCCGAGGGCCCGGCCGCGGCGTTGGGCGTGGCGTTCCAGCTCACCAACTTCCTGCGCGACGTGGGCGAGGACCTGGACCGGGGCCGGGTGTACCTGCCGACCGAGGAGCTGGCCGGGTTCGGGGTGGACCGCGAGCTGCTGGGGTGGGCCCGCCGCACCGGGCGCACCGACCCGCGGATCAAGCGCGCGCTGGAGTTCCAGGTCGCCCGGACGCGCTCGGTCTACCGGGACGCGGCGCCGGGCATCCCCATGCTGGCCCCGCAGTCGCGCCCGTGCGTCGCCACCGCGTACCGGCTGTACGGCCGCATCCTCGACCTGGTCGAGCGGGCCGACTACGACGTCCTGTCCAGGCGCGTCACCGTGTCCGGCGGGCGGCGGCTGGTGATGGCCCTGCCCGCCCTGGCCCGCGCCGCGCTGTCGGCGTGAACACCCGCGTCCACGAGGAGATCCGCATGTCCATCCCGTTGCGCCGGTTCGCCGCGAAGCCGTGGCCGGAGCAGGAACCCACCTGGCGGGACGCCAGGCCCGCGCTGATCGAGGCGGCGTTGAAGCGGGCCGTGGCCCGGCCGTCGGGCAACTGGTTCGTGCTGGCCGCCAGCCGCGAGGTGACCGCGGACCGGCCGTTCGGGCGGACCGTGGCCGGCGTCGAGGTGGTGGCATGGCGGTCGGGGTCGTCGGTGCTGGCCGGGCCGGGCTCGTGCCCGCACCTGGGCGCGCCCCTGTGCGACGGCGCGGTGCACCGCGGCGAGCTGGTGTGCCGGTGGCACGGCCTGGCGCTGGGCGGCCGGAAGTTCGGCGGGTGGAGCCCGTACCCCGCGCACGACGACGGCGTGCTGGTCTGGGTCCGGTTGGACGAGGTGGGCGGCGAGGAGCCGCTGGACGCGCCGGTGCTGCCCGAGCGGCCGCCGGCGGGGTCGCTGGACGCGGTGGCGACGGTGGTCGGGCGGTGCGAGCCGGAGGACGTGGTCGCCAACCGGCTGGACCCCTGGCACGGGGCGTGGTTCCACCCGTACTCGTTCGCGAACCTGGCGGTGCTGGAGACCCCGACCGAGCAGGACGACCGCTTCCTGGTGGAGGTGACGTTCAAGCTGGTGGGCCGGATCGGGGTGCCGGTGGTCGCCGCCTTCACCTGCCCGGAGCCGCGCACGGTCGTCATGCACGTCGTGGCGGGGGAAGGCGCGGGCAGCGTGGTGGAGACCCACGCGACGCCGCTGGCGCCGGGCCCGGACGGCTCCGCCCGCACCGCCGTGGTCGAGGCGACCATCGCCTACTCCGACCGGCCGGGGTTCGGGAAGGCGCTGCCGGTGGCGCCGGTGATCCGGCCGTTGATGAGGTGGGCGGCGGCCCGGCTGTGGCGCGACGACCTGGCTTACGCGGAACGGCGTTATGCCTTGCGCCGGGTTGGGCGCTTCCCGGGGTGAGTGCCGCCGGCCCCGGTGGTCTGGTCGGGGTCGTGCGGGGTGTGGGGTGCGGGTCGGCGAGAGGCGTTCGTGCGGTCGGTGCTGCGGTCAGGCAGGCGTGCGGCCGAACCGGCGGGCCGGCGAAGCCCTCGCGGTGCCCGCCGGCGCGCCGGTGGGGCCGGGCATTCGGACGGCTCGGCGGCCGCGCCTCACGCCTGTCCCACGAACGTGTGAACGATGCCGCGCTGCCACCCGGCGGCCGGCAACGTGCGAACCCCGGTGAAACCGTTGCGCCGCAACCGGTCCCGCAGCGCGCTCGCGCCGTCGAAGTCCAGCACGCTGCGCCACAGGTAGGTGTAGAGCCGGGCCGACCGGGTGACCACCGCCCCGCTCGGGATGATCACCGACCAGCACACCGCCGTCCACAGCGCGGTGGCCGCCCACGAGTCGCGCACCGAGTACTCGTGCGCCACCAGCCGCGCACCCGGCCTGAGCAGCCCGCGCACCGCGGTCAGCACCGGGTCCGGGTCCGGCAGGTTGCGCACCAGGTAGGCGGCGAACACCCCGTCGAACGGCCCGTGCACGGCCAGGTCCTCGGCGCGGGCGTGCACGAAGGACACGTTCGGCGGCCACGACTTGCGCCGCGCCCGGTCGAGCATGCCCCGCGAGGCGTCGACGGCCACGACCTCCGCCCGCGGCGCGACCGCGAGCAGCGCGGCGGTGGACGCGCCCGTGCCGCAGCCCAGGTCCAGCAGCCGCAGGCCCGCGCCGTCGCCGGCGACCCGCAGCGCGGTGGCCGAGCGGCGCAGCTCGCGGTGGTAGTCGGGGTTCGCGCCGACCAGCAGGTCGTAGCCCGGCGCGGCCTCGTCGAACGCGTCCGGCACCGCCCGGACCGCCAGTGTGGGCATCGAGCACCTCCGGTGGTCACGGTAGGGCCGGCTTCCACCGTTCGCATGACGGAGCCGCCCGTGGATTTCGGCCGGGAGCGGGTACTCGGCGGCGGTGACGACTGCGACGAACCTCTACTCGACCACCGCCGTGTCCAGCTCCGGCTCAGTCCGCGTGGACGACGCGGCCGACCTGCCCGTGGCCGCGCCGACCGAGCTGGGAGGTCCGGGTGGCGGCTGGAACTCCGAGCAGCTGTACGCGGCCTCGCTGGCGACGTGCCTGCACCAGAGCATCGTGCTCATCGCGTCGTCGGCCGGCGACGACACCTCCGGCTGCGTGGTGAGCGCCGGGGTGTCGCTGCGGCACGAGGGCGCGGAGAAGTACGACGTGGACGCGCGGTTGAAGGTGGAGCTGCCGAACGTGCCCGAGGCGCGGCGGCAGGACCTGGTGGACCTGGCCGTCTCGCACGCGCCGCTGGTGGGTGGGTGGCCGGTCGCCGTGGGGTGACCGACCGCGGGCCCGGGTCCGGTCACCGCGACCCGTCCGTCCCGGAGCCGCCCGCCACAGCCCGCCCGCCACAGCCCGCCTGCCCGAGCCCGCCGACCGAAGCCCGCCCACCGAAGCCCGCCCACCGGCGTGCGGTCCGGGCAGGAGCCACCGCGGGGTGAACCCCGTCGACCTGCGGACTGACGTGCGGATCTGGCGGGGAGCCGCTACCGCGGCGGCCACACCTTCGCCAGGCCGTGCTCCAGGACGTCGAAAGCCATCTCCGCGCGGCGGACGGCCGCCGGGTGGGCGTCGTCGGCCCGGCGACCGGAGCGGATCTCCTCGGCGTTGCCGTTGGCCAGCACCCGGTACGCGCCCACGACCTGGGCGGCCACGACGCGGGACAGGAACTCGTCGCCCGGTTCGCCCGCGGCCAGCAGCTCGGCGGACAGCTCCCGCTCCTGGTCGAGCATGTAGGCGGTCAGGCGGGACGCCAGGGACGGCGTCGAGTGCAGCAGCCGGTGGAAGGTGATGGCGGGCCGGGTGTCGTTCAGGCCGGTCAGCGGGTCGCGCTCGACCAGGCGGTCGAGGAAGCTGCGGCGCAGGGCGCCCAGGGCGGACACGCCCGGCGGGCGGGTCCGCACGGTGTGCTCCAGGCGCTCGGCGTCGTCGAGGAACCGGCGCAGCACCAGGTCCTCCTTGGCCGGGAAGTAGGCGAACAGGGTCGGCTTGGACACCTCGGCCGCGGCGGCGATGGCGGCCACCGGCACGTCGTCGAACCCCGACTCCTCGAACAGCGCGAAGGCCGCTTCCGCGATCGCCTCGCGCATGCGGCGCTTCTTGCGCTCCCGCAGGCCGAGTTCTGCCATGTCAGCAGCGTAGTGGAGCCTTACGCGGTAAACAAGTTGACCCGGTCGTATACTTGACCGAGTTAAGACTTCTGTCTTCCTGTGAGGTCCACCAGCCCATGCACGAGTCCGACGAGGGCCAGGTCGAGCCCGAGATCCGCGCCGAACGCGACTACATGGACGCCTGCCGCGCCCAGCTCGCCCGCATGCGCGACGAGGTCCGCACCATGCTGGACACGGGTGCGGGCGAGGGCGAGGACGTGGTGGACAAGTACTTCAACCACGTGCTGCGCCAGTTCCGCAGGCAGGTCGTGGAGGAGTTGGTCGACCTGAAGGGCGTGCCGCTGTTCTTCGGCCGCCTGGAGTACCCGGCCCGCGAGATCTACGACGACGCCGGCGACGAGGTCCGGCGCCAGGGCCGCCCCACGCACACGCCCACCGAGGACCGCGTCTACGTCGGCCGCCGCGGTGTGCGCGACGACGACGGCGAGCCCATGGTCATCGACTGGCGCGCCGCCCTGTCGCGCGCCTTCTACGAGGCCGACCGCCGCAACCCGATGGGCGTGCGGGTCCGCCGCCGCTACGGCTTCGACCACGACGGCGTCCTCACCGCGTTCGAGGACGAGCCGGTCGACCGCCCGGCCGGGACGGACGGCGCCGTCGGCACCGACGGCGCGGGCGGCCTGCTGGCCGCGGAGATCGAGCGGCCGCGCAAGGGCCCCATGCGCGACATCGTCGCCACCATCCAGCCCGAGCAGATGAGCCTGGTCCGCGCGCCGCTGGACCGCACGCTGTGCGTCCAGGGCGCACCCGGCACCGGCAAGACCGCGGTGGGCCTGCACCGCCTGGCCTACCTGCTCTACGCCGAGCGGGACCGGCTGCGCAAGGACGGCGGTGTCGCCGTCATCGGCCCCAACCGGTCCTTCCTGTCCTACATCCGCAACGTGCTGCCCGCGCTCGGCGAGGTGCAGGTCGCCCAGACCACCATCGACGAGCTGATCGACCCGGGCGTCGCGGTCGGGCGCGTCGACGACCCGGCGGCGGCCCGGGTGAAGGGCGACGTCCGGATGGCCGAGGTCCTCCGCCGCCACCTGTGGGCGCGCATCCGACCGCTGGAGGAGGCCGTCGAGGTCAAGCACCAGCACCGGACGTGGCGGCTGTTCCCCGACGAGCTGGCCGACGAGGTGGCGGCCGTCGTCGACCGCGGCACCGATTACGGCACCGGCCGCGAGGTGCTGGCCGCGCGCCTGGCGCACCTCGTGCTGCGCCAGATGGAGCGGGCCGGCAATTCGAGCGTCACCTCGGCGCAGCTGCGCCGCAACGGGGCGATCAACCGCGCCGTCGGGCGGATGTGGCCCGCGATCGACGCCGCCCGCGCGGTCTTCGAGCTGCTCACCGACGAGGAGCAGCTGGCCCGCGCCGCGGACGGCGTACTGTCCCCCGACGAGCAGCGCGCCGTCCTGGTCACGCCCCGCCCGCGCAACGCCAGGGCGATGCGGTGGACCAGCCTCGACCTCGCCCTCCTCGACGAGGTCCGGTCGCTGGTCGAGCGCCCCGCCCGACTCGGGCACGTCGTCGTCGACGAGGCCCAGGACCTCAGCCCCATGCAGTTCCGCGCCATCGCCCGGCGGCTGGCGGGCTCCGGCACCGTCCTCGGCGACCTGGCCCAGGCCACCAGCCCGTCCGCGGTGCGGGACTGGACTGAGGTCCTGGCGCACCTCGGCCGCCCGGACGGCCACGTCGAGGAGCTGACCCGCGGCTACCGCGTGCCCGCCCAGATCATCGACTTCGCCGCCCGCATCCTGCCCCACATCGCGCCGGGCCTGGCCGGGCCGGCCTCGTTCCGCCACACCGCCGACGCCCTCCACGTCACCGGGACCACACCCCGCGACCGGACCGCCACCGTCGTCGGGATCTGCCTCACCGCCCTGGAGGGGGAGGGCTCGATCGGCCTCATCGCCGCCGACGAGCACGTCCCCGCCCTGCACCGGGCCCTGGCCGACCACGACGTGCCCCACGTCGTGCTGGGCGACGACGACGTGGACATGGAGGCCGAACGCCTCAACCTCGTCCCGGTCAGCCTCGGCAAGGGCCTGGAGTTCGACACCGTGGTCGTCGTCGAGCCGATGGCGATCGTGGCGGCCGAGGAGCGCGGCCTCCAACGCCTCTACGTCGCCCTGACCCGGGCCGTCAGCGAACTCCACGTCGTCCACTCCGAACCGCTGCCCGCTCCCCTGGCGCAGCAACCCGCCCTGGTCTGACCCACCGCTCCCCGAGCGGCCCGCCGAAGCGACGTCACGCCTGAACGCGCAGTTCAGCGCTGCTACCCGAACCCTCGCGACTCCCAGTGAAAACAGAATAGTTCACATGGACTATTCTAACCGGGCTAGCGAGAGGAGAGGGATGCGCGGCATCACGTCACTGGGGCTCGCGGTGCTGAGGCTGCTGGCCGAACGACCGCAACACCCCTACGAAATGCGGCAGCGGATGCGCGAGGAGGGGCTCGACCGGATCATCAAGGTCACGCACGGCGCCCTGTACCACACGGTGGAGGCGCTGACGAAAGCCGAGTACGTCCGCGGCGTGGAGACCACCAAGGAGGGCAGGCGACCGGAGCGCACCGTCTACGCGATCACCGACGCGGGCCGCGAGGTGGCCCTGGACCGGCTGCGCGGGCTGCTGTCCACCCCGGCACCGGAGTACCCGGGGTACTGCGCGGCACTGGCCTTCATGTCGCTGCTGCCCATGGAGGACGCGGCAGGGCAGCTGGAGCAGCGCTGCGTGCTGCTGGAGGCCGAGCTGGCGGCGTCGCAAACGGGGTACGACGCCCTGGTCAAGCGCGGGCTGCCGCCGGTCGCCCTGGTCGAGATGCGGTACATGCAGGCCCACCTGCGCGCGGACCTGGACCTGACCCGCTCGCTGGTCGACGACATCCGCGCCGGGCGGCTGCGCTGGCAGCCCGTCCCCGGCGGCACCGAGCAGGAAGTGGATCGATGAGCAAACTGCGGGGCAACCCGTGGGCCGTGCTGGTCGCCCTGTGCGCCGGCTTCTTCATGACCCTGCTGGACACGACGGTGGTCGGGGTCGCGATCCCGGACATCGTGACCGGCCTGGGCGTGACCTACAACGAGGTGCTGTGGGTCAGCAACGCCTACGTGCTGGTGCTGGCCGTCTTCCTGATCACCGGGGGCAGGCTCGGCGACCTGCTGGGCAAGCGCAACACCTACCTCGCCGGCGTCGCGGTCTTCACCGCCGCCTCGCTGGCGTGCGGGCTGTCGCAGGACGCCGGGCAGCTGATCGCGGCGCGCGTCGTGCAGGGCCTGGGGGCCGCCCTGCTGGTCCCGCAGACCATGGCCATCGTCATCGCGGTGTTCCCGCCGGAGCGGCGCGGTGCGGCGCTGGGCGTGTGGGGCGCGGTGGCCGGTGTCGCCACGGTCACCGGGCCGCCGCTGGGCGGCCTGCTGGTCAGCGCGCTGGACTGGCGGTGGATCTTCACCATCAACGTGCCGCTGGGCCTGCTGGTGCTGGTGTTCGCCCCGATGATCATCCCGGCCGGGGCGAAACCACCGCGCACGGGCCGGTTCGACGTGCGCGGTGCGGTGCTGGTGACCGCCGGCCTGGCGCTGCTGACCTTCGGCCTGCAGGAGGGGCAGCGCTACGACTGGGGGTCCGTGTGGTCCTTCGTCAGCATCCCCCTGCTGCTGGTGGTCGGGGTGGTCCTGCTGGTGGCGTTCGCACTGGCGCAGCGCAGGCCCGGCGGGCGGGCGCCGATGGTGCCGTTCGACCTGCTGCGGACCCGCGACTTCGCCCTGATGAACCTCGGCGCGATCGCGCTGTCGATCGGCATCATGAGCATGGCGATCGGCTTCCAGCTCTACGCGCAGTCGGTGCTGGGCCTGTCCGCGCTGGTCGCCGGCCTGGTGAGCGCGCCGATGTCGGCGATCTCGGTGGTCATCGGCCCGTGGGCGGGCCGGCTGAGCGACCGCGTCGGCGGCAAGCCGATCGTGTTCACCGGCCTGCTGGTGTTCGGCCTGGGCCTGCTGCTGTTCGCGCTGACCACCCGGCCGGACAGCTCCGTGTGGGCCCTGCTGCCGAGCATGGTGGTGATGGGCGTCGGCCTCGGCCTGACGTTCGCACCGCTGACCACGGTCGCGATGCACGGGGTGCGGCCGGTGATGGCGGGCGCCGCCTCGGGCGTGCTCAACGCGACCCGGCAGGTCGGGGCGGTGCTGGGCACCGCGGGCTTCGGCGTGCTGCTGCAGAACCAGTTGGTCGCCGACCTCGGCGCGCGGGCGGCCACCGCCGCCGCGGACCTGCCCGCCGGGGTGCGCGACGAGTTCGTCGACGGGGTGCGCCGGGCGGCGGACCGGGGCGTGGAGTTCGCCGAGCTCCAGGCGGGCACCGCGGTGCCGGTGCCGAGCGGCGCCTCCCCCGCCGTGGCCGAGCAGGTCGCGGCCGCGGCCCGGGCGGTCTTCGCCGACGGCTTCGTCGGGGCCATGCACTCGTCGATGGTCCTGCCGATCACCGCGGTGCTGCTGGGCGCCGTGTGCTGCCTGTTCGCCAGGGGCAAGTCGGCACCGGCCCCCGCGCGGGCCGGGCAGCCGGTGGGGGCCGAGGTCGGTTAGGCGCGCGACGTCCGGGGGAACGCCCCGGAACGGCGGACGGGGCCCGCGGTGGGACGTCGGCCTCCGTTCGCCACCGGGCCCCCGGGAGGCCCGCGAGCCCGGACCCCCCACCGCGCCGCGGGCACCGGTGGCCCGGTGAGCTGGGGCTCACCGGGCCACCGGCCACCGGGACATCAGGCCCCGTCCCACCGGGCCACCAGCTCACCGGGCCACCAGCTCACCGGACCCGGGGACCCGGTGGCACCTCACCAGGCGACCGGCAGCTCCACCAGCCCGCGGACGACCTTGGCGGTGTGCCACCGCAGGTCCGCCGCCGGTACCGCGAGCCGCAGGGTCGGGAACCCGCCCAGCAGGGCCCGCAGCGCCACGTCGAGCTCCAGCCGGGCCAGCCCGGCGCCCAGGCAGTAGTGCGGCCCGTGCCCGAACGCCAGGTGCGGGTTGTCCGCGCGGTCCAGGCGCAGCTCCTCCGCCCCGGCGAACACGTCCTCGTCGCGGTTGGCCGAGTCCAGGTCGACCAGCACGGCCTCGCCCGCCCGCACCGCGACCCCGCCCAGCTCCACGTCCTCGGTGGCCACCCGGGTGAACCCCGCGGTGGTCGCGATCGGGGTGTAGCGCAGCAGCTCCTCGACCGCGGCGGGCACCCCGGCCGGGTCGGCGGCCAGCGCGGCGTACCGCCCCGGCCGCACCAGCAGGTGGTAGGCGAAGTTGCCGATCTGGTTGGCCGTGGTCTCCAGCCCGGCCAGCAGCAGGGTGACGCCGAAGACGACCAGCTCCTCCTCGGTCAGCCGCTCGTCGCCCTCGTCGCGCGCGGCCACCAGCACGCCGATGAGGTCGTCCGACGGGGCGGCCCGCCGGGCGGCGACCAGGCCGGCCAGGTAGTCCTTGAGCCCGGCGAAGGCGGACGCGATCTCCGCCGGGTCGACGCCCGGTCCGCCGACGACGACGTCCGCCCAGCCGAAGAAGCGGTCGTGGTCCTCGTACGGCACGCCGAGCAGGTCCGACATGATCCTGCTCGGCAGCGGTCGGGCCAGCCCGGCCACCAGGTCGGCCGGCGGCCCGGCCTCCGCCAGCGCCGCCACCAGCCCGTCCGCCAGCCGCGCGGCCGCGGGGCGCAGCGCCTCCACCCGGCGCGGGGTGAACGCGCCGGACACCAGCCGGCGCAGCCTGGTGTGCCGCGGCGGGTCCGTGGTCAGGATCGTCGGGTCGGTCAGCACCCGCGGCGTGGTGCGCGGCACGTCGGCGCCCAGCAGGGCGGCGCGGCTGAACCGCGGGTCCGACAGCACCTGCCGGACCTCGGCGTGCCGCACGGCGAGCCACGCCTGCCCGCCGTAGGGCAGGCTGATCCGGCTGACCGGCGCCTCCCGGCGCAGGACCGGGCAGCGCGGGTCCACGTCGAGGGCCTCGGTCGGGCCGAACGGGTATGGCGTCGCGGTGGACACGGCCGTCACGGGCGCCCCTCCCCCTTCGCGAGCACGGCGAGCACGGCGGCGCGGACGAGGTTCACCGGCGCGTAGAGGTCCTTGCCCACCCACAGCGGCGGGTGCGGGTCGGTCGGGTCCGCGCCGCGCAGGAACGCCAGGCCCCGGGCGACCGGCTCCGGGTCGCCGGGCACCGACATCAGCAGCATCAGCGCGTAGGCC
The DNA here is from genome assembly GCF_009498035.1 of Saccharothrix syringae. NCBI lineage: Bacteria > Bacillati > Actinomycetota > Actinomycetes > Pseudonocardiales > Pseudonocardiaceae > Saccharothrix > Saccharothrix syringae. Next base: position 4,448,295 of record NZ_CP034550.1, on the reverse strand, counting down.
GTCTCCTCGGCCGTCCCGGTCCACCGCCCCCAGGAGCCGTCCGGGCGCTGCGCGGCACGCGTCCAGTCCGCCGCGCGGGCCACCGGCCCGGCCACCCCGGCGGCGTGCAGCGCCAGGGCGCAGGAGGTGGTGGCGTAGTGCGGCGACACGTGCCAGCGGTCCTGCCACGAGCCGTCGGGCGCCTGCTGGTCCAGCAGGTGGCGGGTGAGCCGCCCGACCGCGTCGGCGTAGCGGTCCGCGTCGGCCGGGCCCTGCCGGCGGTAGCGGTCCAGCGCCTCCAGCACCCGGGCGTTGGTGATCACCGACGGGGCGCCGACCGGGACCGTGGTGAGGAAGTGGGTGCCGCGGTCGTAGGCCCACAGGCCGGCGGGTTCGGCGATGGCGCCGTCCCGGTCCGCGGCGGCCAGCAGCAGCAGCGCCGACGACTCGGAGTCCGGGGCGAAGCCGGGCGCGGCGGGCACGTCGCCCGCGCCGGGGTCGGCGGGCAGGCCGGCCAGCAGCGCGGCCGTGCGCTCGGCCGGCACGCCCGCCCAGGACAGCGCCCGGTGCGCCCAGGCCCGCTCGAAGAAGGTCATCGAGGTCAGGCCGGCGACCGGGCCGCCGAGGATCGCCTGCGCGGCGGCGAGGAACCGGGCGGACCCGGCGCCGGGTCCGCCCGGCGCGGGCTCGACCGGTCCGAGCCAGGCGGCGGTGGCCGCGGCCGAGCAGCCCACCACCCCGTCCGCCCGGGGCACGTCCGGCGAGCCGGCCGCGGCCGGTCCCACGATCTCCAGGTAGAACGCGGACACCGGGTTGCGCCAGCCGCCGTCGCGCAGGGCGGCCAGCGCGGCGGTGTCGGCGCCCGCGGGCTGGGCGAGCCGTTCCCGGCCGAGCCGCGCGTTGATGTCGGCCACCAGGGCCGGGACGATCAGGAACGGGATGAGCGTGCCCGCCAGGCCGTCGCGGTCGGCGGCGGCCAGCAGGCGGTCGAGGGCGCCCAGGCCGCGGCGCACCGCGGCGTCGACGTCGGCGCGCCCCAGCGACAGCAGCGCCTCGACCGCGCTGAGCGTCGGCACCAGCGCGAAGCCGCCCGGCCCGTCCCACGAGCCGTCGGGGTGCTGGGTGTCGAGCAGGTGCGCCACCCGCCGGTCGTGGCCCGCCAGCCAGGGCACGAGGGCGACCAGCCTGCCGGTCTCGTAGGTCGACGCGTACAGCCCTCCGGACGGGTCCGCGACCAGGTCGGCCACTGCGGCGTCGACGGCGGTGGCCGGTACCGCCACCCCGGTCACCGGCCCGGCCCCTGCTCGGCGATGCTGACCTCGTCGACGAGCATCGTGGTGGGGAACGCGGCGGGGTCGGGTTCGCCGGGCAGGACCGGGCCGCCGGGGCTGCCGATCACGATCAGCAGCCCGAAGAACACCCGCTGGTCGAACAGCCAGCCCTTCGGGGTGGTGTCCTCGGGGGTGAGCCGCAGGTACCGGGTGTCGTCCAGGTACCAGGTCAGCGAGTCCGGCTCGCGGGTCCACACCAGGGTGTAGGTGTGGAAGCCGTCGCTCAGCGGCGCGCCGGTCGGGTTCGCGAACGCCGTGCCCATGCCCAGCGACGGCAACTGGTGGCACTCCGGGGAGTGCACGACGCCGTACACGTCGGCGGGCGCGGTGTTGACCACCTCGAACACGTCGATCTCGCCGGAGCGGTACCAGCCCTGCAGCGGCTCGGTGTCGCCCAGGTGCCGCATGTGCTCGGCCCACGCGAACATGGCGCAGTCCAGGCCGAGGCCGGGGGCCGTGCGCACGCGGGCCCGCACGCGCAGCGCGCCGCCGGGCTCGGGGAGGAAGTCCTCGCGGAGGGTTTCGATCCACGCCGAGACGTAGCCGTCCTCGGGCGTGTGGGTGGCGGTCATCCGCAGCCGGCCGCGGCCGTCGAGGCTGAGCCGGGTGGTGTCGTCGGCGTAGGTCTCCAGGCCCGCGCCCCACGGCTTGCCGGTGACGACGCGCCACTTGTCGTGGTCGAGCGGGGCGCCCTCCGGGCCGGTGAAGTCGTCCGACCACACCACCCGCCAGTCCGGGGAGGTCGGTGCCAGGGCGGGTGAGTCGAGTGTCTGCATGGTCCCTCTCGTCGGTCTCGTCCGGAACGGTTCGGTGCGGTTCGGCGCGGGTCGGGTCCGCGGGTGGCGGGCCGGGGTGCGGTGCGTGCGGGTCAGGGTGCGGTGCGCGCGCCCACCAGCTCGGCGCACAGGTGGCGGGCCAGGTCGGCCGGGGTGGCGTGGTCGAACACCAGCGTCGGCGGCAGGTCCGCGCCGGTGGCCTCGGCGAGGCGGTTGCGCAGCTCCACCGCGGTGAGCGAGGCGAAGCCGAGGTCGAGCAGGTCGGCATCGGGCTCGATGCCGTCGGGCGAGTCGTGGCCGAGCACCGCGGCGATGTCGGCCAGCAGGTGGTCCAGCACCGCCCTTTCCAGCTCCGGCCCGGTCAGCCCCGCCAGCCGCGCCCGCGGCCCGCCCGGTTCGGCGGCGGGCTCGTCGGCCGCGGCCGGGTCGGGCCGCGCGCCGAGCCCGTCGGCGAGCTTGGCCAGCAGCGCACCCCACGGCTCGTCGGGGCGCAGGCCGAGGACGTCCGCCACGGCGTCGGCGTCGCCGGTCAGCAGCGCCCGCCACAGCGGGCCGTCCGGCAGCGCCGGGCCGGTCGCGTCGAGCCAGTGCCTGCGGTGCCGGAACGGGTAGGTGGGCACGTCGGCGTGGTGCACCTCCACGTCGGCGAACGTCGCGGCCCAGTCCACGGCCACGCCGCGGGTGTGCAGGCCCGCGACCGCGGTGAGCAGCGCCACCGGTTCGGCGCGGTCGGCGCGCAGTCCCGAGTGGACGGCCGTGTCGCCCGAGGCGGTCGCGCGGGCGGGCGCGGCGAGCACGCTGTCCGGCCCGACCTCCAGGAAGTCGGTGACGCCCAGCGCCTCGGCCGCGCGCACGGCGTCGGCGAACCGGACCGTCGCCCTGGCGTGCCGCACCCAGTACTCGGCCTCGGCCACCTCGGGTCCGGCGAGGCGGCCGGTGACGGTGGACACCAGCGGCGTGGCGGGTGCGCGGAACACCACCTCCCCCAGCGCCGCGCGGAACCGGTCGAGCACGGGTTCGACCAGCGCGGAGTGGAAGGCGTGGCTGACGCGCAGCCGCCGGGTCCGGCGCCCCCTGGCGGCCCACTGCTCCGCGAACGCGAGCACCGGGGCCTCGGCGCCGGACAGCACCACGGCGTCGGGGGCGTTGACCGCGGCGACGGCCACCCCGTCGGGCAGCACGGGCAGCACCTCGTCCTCGGCCGCGCGCACCGCCACCATCGCCCCGCCCCCCGGCAGCTCGGCCATCAGCGCGGCCCGGGCGGCCACCAGGCGGCAGGCGTCGGTCAGCGACAGCACCCCGGCCAGGTGGGCGGCCGCGACCTCGCCGACCGAGTGCCCGACGACGACGTCGGGTCGCACGCCCCAGGAGCCCAGCAGCTCGGCCAGCGCCAGCTCCACCGCGACCAGCGCGGGCTGGGCCAGGTCCGTGCGGTCGACCCCGACGCCGGACCGGACGGCGTCGGCGAGCCCCGGCAGCCCGACGCCGGCGAACGCGGCGCAGACCCGGTCGAGCGCGGCGGCGAACGCGGGGAAGCGGTCGGCGAGCTCCCGGCCCATGCCGGGGCGCTGCGCGCCCTGCCCGGAGAACAGGAACCCGACGCGGCGGCCCGCCCGCGCCGTGCCGCGCACGACCGCCGCCGACGGCAGGCCGGCGGCCAGCGCGTCGAGCCCGCGCAGCAGCTCGTCCCGGTCGCGGGCGACGACGACCGCGCGCCGGTCGAACGGGGTGCGGGCGGTGGCCAGGGCGTGCGCCACGTCCGCGGTGCGCCCGGTCGTCCCGGCCAGCCGGGAGGCGTACTCGCGCAGGGCGTCATCGGTGCGCGCGGAGAGCACCACGGGCACGGCGAGGTCGACCTCGGGCGGCGGCTCGGCCCGGTCGACGGCCTCGACGACGACGTGCGCGTTGGTGCCGCTGATGCCGAACGAGGACACCGCCGCCCGGCGGGGCCGGCCGGTGTCCGGCCAGGGCCGGGCCTCGGTCAGCAGCCGCACGTCGCCCTCGGTCCAGTCGACGCGGGACGAGGGCGCGTCCACGTGCAGGGTCCGGGGCATCACACCGTGCCGCATGGCCTGCACCACCTTGATGATCCCGGCGACACCGGCGGCGGCCTGGGTGTGCCCGAGGTTCGACTTCACCGAGCCCAGCCACAGCGGCTCCCGACGGTCCTGCCCGTAGGTGGCCAGCAGCGCCTGCGCCTCGATCGGGTCGCCCAGCGAGGTGCCCGTGCCGTGCGCCTCCACCAGGTCCACGTCGGGCGGTTCGAGGCCCGCGTCGGCGAGCGCGTCGCGGATCACCCGCCGCTGGGCCGGGCCGTTGGGCGCGGTCAGGCCGTTGGACGCGCCGTCCTGGTTCACCGCGGTGCCCCGGAGCACGGCCAGCACCGGGTGGCCGTGGCGGCGGGCGTCGGACAGCCGCTCCAGCAGCACCAGGCCGACGCCCTCGCCCCACGCGGTGCCGTCGGCCGCGTCGGCGAAGCTCTTGCACCGGCCGTCGGGTGCCAGCCCGCGCTGGCGGCTGAAGTCGACGAACGCACCGGGGGTGGCCATCACGGTCACCCCGCCGGCCACGGCCATCGCGCACTCGCCGCGCCGCAGCGACTGGGCGGCCAGGTGCACGGCCACCAGCGAGGAGGAGCACGCGGTGTCGACGGTGATGGCCGGGCCCTCCAGCCCGAGGGTGTAGGCGATGCGGCCGGACGCGACGCTGGCCGCGTTCCCGCTGCCCAGGTGGCCCTCGGCCTCCTCCGGCACGGTGTGCAGGCGCGCGGCGTAGTCGTGGTGCATGACGCCGACGAACACGCCGGTGCGGGTGCCGCGCAGCGAGCGCGGGTCGATCCCGGCCCGCTCCACCGCCTCCCACGAGGTCTCCAGCAGCAGCCGCTGCTGGGGGTCCATGGCGGCGGCCTCGCGCGGGGAGATGCCGAAGAACTCGGCGTCGAACCCGGCCGCGTCGGCGAGGAACCCGCCCTCGGTGACGTAGGAGGTGCCGCGGTGGTCGGGGTCCGGGTGGTGGATCGCGGCCAGGTCCCAGCCGCGGTCGTCGGGGAAGCCGGTGATGGCGTCGCGGCCCTCGGCGACCAGCTCCCACAGCCCCTCGGGGCTGTCGACCCCGCCGGGGTAGCGGCAGCTCATGGCGACGATGGCGACCTCGTCGCCACCGGCGTCGGCGCGCCGGGTCTCCGCCTCCGGTTCGGGCGCGCCGATCAGGTCGGCGAGCAGGCGGTCGGCGAGCGCGACCGGGTTCGGGTGGTCGAACACCAGCGTCGCGGGCAGGCGCAGGCCGGTCAGCCCGGCCAGCCGGTTGCGCAGGTCGACCGCGGCGAGCGAGTCGAAGCCCAGGTCGCGGAAGGCGACGTGCGGCCCGACCGCGGCGGTGTCGTGGTGACCGAGGACGGCGGCGGCCTCCGCGGTGACCAGGGCGAGCACCGCGGCCGCGCGCTCGGGCGCCGGCAGGGCGGCGATCCGGTCGGCGAGGGGGTCCTCGGCCCCGGGACCGACCGCGGGTCGGGCGCCGGCGCGGTCGGTCCCGGGTGGCCGCAGCAGGTCGCGCAGCAGCGGGTGCGGGTCCGGGGCCGTGCGGAGGGCGGCCAGGTCCAGGTCGACGGCGACGACGGCCGGGTCGTCGCCGGCGAGCGCCACGTCGAGCAGGGCGAGGCCGGTTGCCGGGTCGAGCGCCCTGGTGCCGCCGGCGGCCAGTCGGGCCCGGTCGGCCTCGCCCAGGGCCTCGGTCATCCCGGTGCCCACGTCCCACAGGCCCCACGCCACCGAGGTGGCGGGCAGGCCGAGGGCGCGGCGGTGCTGGGCGAAGGCGTCCAGGAACGCGTTGGCCGCCGCGTAATTGGCCTGACCCGCACTGCCGAACGTCCCCGCCGCCGACGAGAACACCACGAACGCCCCAAGCCCCCGACCCCGCGTCAACTCATCCAGGTACACCACCGCATCCACCTTCGGCCGCATCACCGCATCGACCTGACCAACCGACAACCCCTCCACCACACCGTCATCCACCACACCCGCCACGTGCACCACCGCAACCAAATCCGGAATCCCGGCCAACAGGGCGGCCAGGGCGTCCCGGTCCGCGACGTCGCAGGGCACCACCCGGACGCGGGCGTCGAGGTCCGGCGCCGGTCCGCCGTGGCGGCCGAGCAGCACCAGGTCGCGCACGCCGTGCTCGGCGACCAGGTGGCGGGCCACCAGCGCGCCGAGGCCGCGCGTGCCGCCGGTGACCAGGACGGTGCCGCCGGCGTCGAGCCTGGCCGGCGCACCGGGGGCGAGCCGGGTCAGCCTGGGCACGAGCACTTCGCCCCCGCGCAGCGCCAGCTGCGGTTCACCGGTCGCCAGCGCCGCGTCGAACAGGGCCGCGGACCCGGGGTCGTCGTCGGTGTCGAGGAGGACGAACCGGTCCGGGTGCTCGGCCTGCGCGGTGCGCACCGCGCCCCAGACGGCGGCGGCGACCGGGTCGGGGGCGGGGCCGGCCAGGTCGCCGCCGGTGACCACGACCAGCCGGTCGGTTCGCGACCGCGGGTCCGCCAGCCAGGAGCGGACCAGCTCGACGGCGGCCAGGGTGGCCGCCCGCGCGCCCGCCGGACCGGGCCGGACCGCGATCCGCTCCGGCACGAACCCGGTCGCGGGGCCGGCGGCGGGTTCGACGCGCTTCCAGTCCACCCGCATCAGGCGCGGCGGCGCCGCGCCCTGCCACGGGCGTGAGGTCAGGGACTCGACGGTGAACACCGGCGCACCCGACCCGTCCACCGCGGTCACCGCGACGCCGCCGGTCCCGGCGGGGGCGATGCGCACCCGCAAGGCGGTGGCCCCGGACGCGTGGACGGCGACCCCGGCCCAGGTGAACGGCAGGCCGGCGCCCGCCGCGGGGCTGAGCGCGGCGGCGTGCAGCGCGGCGTCGAACAGGGCGGGGTGCACGGCGTAGCCGCCGTCCAGGGTGGTGCGGACCTCGGCGAACACCTCGTCGCCGCGGACCAGCACCGCCTCGACCGCGCGGAAGGCCGGCCCGTGGTCGACACCCGCGTCGGCCAGCCGCCGGTAGACCTCGGCGGGGTCGACCGGGGTCGCGCCGGCGGGTGGCCAGGCGAAGGTGCCGGGGGCGGCGGGCCCGGCGGCCAGGCTGCCCTCGGCGTGCCGGGTCCACGTCTCGTCGTCCGCGGGCCTGCTGTGCACCGCGATCGGCCGGTGCCCGCCGGCGTCGGGCGGCCCGACGGTGACCTGGACCCGCAGCGCGCCGCGGTCCGGCACCACGAGTGGGGTGCGCAGGGTGAGGTCGGCGACCCGGTCGAGGCCGACCCGGTGGGCCGCCTGGACCGCCAGCTCGACCAGGGCGGTGCCGGGCACGAGGGCGGTGCCCGCCACCACGTGCTCGGCCAGCCAGGGGTGACCGGCCCGCGACAGGGTGCCGGTCAGCACCCGGCCGCCGGTCTCGGCGAGCTCGACCGACCCGGTGAGGACGGGGTGCCCCGCGCCGCGCAGCCAGTACCGCCGCCGCTGGAACGGGTAGGTCGGCAGGTCCACGGCGGACGCGGACAGGCCGGCGAAGACCGCGGGCCAGTCCGGTGCCACGCCCCGGGAGTGCAGCTCGCCCAGCGCGGACAGCACCGACGACTCCTCCGGCTGGTCGCGGCGGACCAGCGGCACGGCCGGGACGTCCACCGCGGCGGCGACCAGGCCGGTGAGCACGCCGTCCGGGCCGACCTCGGCGAACAGGGTCGCGCCGAGGTCGCGGGCGGCGGTGGCGGCGTCGGCGAAGCGGACCGCCTCGCGGGCGTGCCGCACCCAGTACCCGGCGGTGCGGATCTCGGGGCCGGCCACCCGCCCGGTCAACGCGGACACGACCGGCAGGCGCGGCGCGCCGAACTCCGCGGTCGCCAGGACCGCGGCGAACTCGTCGAGCACCGGGTCCACCAGCGAGGAGTGGAAGGCGTGGCTCACCCGCAGGCGGCGGGTGTCGGCGGTCACCGACGCGGCGAACGCGGCCACCGCGTCCTCCGGGCCGGAGACCACCACCGACTCGGGGCCGTTGACCGCGGCGACGTCCAGCCCCGCGGGCAGCGCGGCCCGCACCGCCTCCTCGCCCGCCCGCACGGCGAGCATCGCGCCGCCCGGGGGCAGCGCGCCCATCAGCCGGCCGCGGGCGGCGACCACGCGGCACGCGTCGGCCAGGGTGAACACCCCCGCCACGTGCGCCGCGGCCAGCTCGCCGACCGAGTGGCCCAGCACGACCGCCGGCACGATCCCCCACGAGCGCAGCAACGCCGCCAGCGCCACCTCGAACGCGAACAGCGCCGGCTGGGCGACCTCCGTGCGGTCGACGTCGGCGCCGCGGATCGCGACGCCGAGCCGGTCGAACTCGGCCTCGGACGCGGCCAGCGAGTCGGCGAACACCGGGAACCGCCGGGCCAGCGCCTCGCCCATGCCGGCGTGCTGGGAGCCCTGGCCCGCGAACAGCAGGCCCAGCCGGACGTCCTCGTCCGCGGTGTGCACCGGCGTCCGCCCCTCGGCGACCGCGGTGAGCCGGGCGACCAGGTCGGCCGGGTCGTCGGCGCGCACCGCGACCCGCTGGTCGAGCGCGGCGCGGGTGGTGGCCGCGGCGAAGGCGACGTCGACCGGGCGCTGCCCGGGGTGGGCGGCCACGTGCGCGGCCAGCGCCGCGGCCCGGGCCCGCACCGCGGCCTCACCCCGGCCCGAGAGCACGACCGGCGGCGCGGCGAGCCCGGTGCCGCCCGGCGCGGGCTCGCACCCCACCGGCGCGTCGGGGGCCTCCTCGACGATCACGTGCGCGTTGGTGCCGCTGACCCCGAACGAGGACACCCCCGCCCGGCGGGGCCGCCCGGTGCCCGGCCAGGGGCGGGCCTCGGTGAGCAGCCGCACGTCGCCCTCGTCCCAGTCGACGTGGGAGGAGGGCGCGTCCACGTGCAGGGTCCTGGGCATCACCCCGTGCCGCAGGGCCATGACCACCTTGAGCACGCCCGCCAGGCCCGCGGCGGCCTGGGTGTGGCCCAGGTTCGACTTCACCGACCCCAACCACAGCGGCTCCCGGCGGTCCTGCCCGTAGGTGGCCAGCAGGGCCTGCGCCTCGATCGGGTCGCCCAGCGTCGTCCCGGTGCCGTGCGCCTCCACCAGGTCCACGTCGGCCGCGGTGAGGCCGGCCGCGTCCAGGGTGGCCCGGATCATCCGCTCCTGCGCGGGCCCGCTGGGCGCGGTCAGGCCGTTGGACGCGCCGTCCTGGTTCACCGCGGTGCCCCGGACCACGGCCAGCACCGGCAGCCCGTCGCGGCGCGCGTCCGACAGCCGCGCCAGCAGCACGGCGGCCGAGCCCTCGGCCAGGGCGGTGCCGTCGGCGGCGTCCGCGAACGCCTTGCACCGGCCGTCCGCGGCCAGCGCACCCTGCCGGCTGAACTCCTGGAAGGTGCCGGGGGTCGCCATCACGGTCACCCCGGCGGCCACGGCCAGGTCGCACTCGCCGCCGCGCAGCGCCCGGACCGCCAGGTGCAGGGCGACCAGGGACGACGAGCACGCGGTGTCCACGGTGACCGCGGGACCCTCCAGCCCCAGCGCGTAGGCCACCCGGCCGGAGGCGACGCTGCCCGCGGTGCCGTTGCCGACGTAGCCCAGCACGTCCGCGGGCAGCTCGCCCAGCCGCGAGCCGTACTCGTTGGTCATGACGCCGGCGAACACGCCGGTGCGGGTGCCGCGCAGCGAGCGCGGGTCGAGCCGGGCCCGCTCCACGGCCTCCCAGGTGGTCTCCAGCAGCAGCCGCTGCTGGGGGTCCATGGCCAGGGCCTCGCGCGGCGAGATGCCGAACAGGGCGGCGTCGAAGGATGCCGCGTCGGCGAGGAACCCGCCGAGGGCGGTGCGCACGGCCCCGGGCGCGGCCGGGTCGGCGGTGAGGGCGTCGAGGTCCCAGCCGCGGTCGGTGGGGAAACCGCCGACCGCGTCGCCCTCGGCCAGCAGCAGCCGCCACAGGTCCTCCGGCGAGGCGACCCCACCGGGGAACCGGCAGGCCGCGCCGACCACGGCGATGGGCTCGGTGAGCGCGTCGACGTGCCTGCGCAGCCGCTCGTTCTCCTTGAGCGAGGCGCGCAGCGCGGTCACGACCCTGTCGTTCGGGGTGGTCATCTCAGCTCCCGGAGCCGTCGAGGGCGAGTCGGACGAGGTCGTCGACGTCGAGGTCGTCGAGGTCGGTGGCACCGGTCGGGGTCGCCGGGCCCTCGTCGGCCAGCCGGAGCAGGGCGTCCAGGACGCCGGCGGCGCGGAACCGGTCGAGCGGCACCGAGGCCAGCACCCGGCGCAGCACCGCCTCGTCCACGTCCGGCGCGGGCGGCGGCGCCGCCGGGGCCAGGCGCCCGTCGAGGTGGCGGGCGAGCGCGGCCGGGGTCGGGTGGTCGAACACCAGGGTGGCGCGCAGCCGCAGCCCCGTCGCGGCGGCGAGCCGGTTGCGCAGCTCGACGGCGGTCAGCGACTCGAACCCCAGGTCCTTGAACGGGGTCGACGAGGCGATGCCCGCGGGCGAGGCGTGCCCGAGCACGGCCGCCACCTGCGCCCGCACCAGGTCCAGCACGGCCCGCTCCCGGTCCGCGGCGCCCAGCGCGGCCAGCCGCTCGGCCGGGCTGCCGGCCTGCTCGGCGGGTGCGGCGGCCCGTCCGCGCGCCGGTGCCCGGACGAGGTCGCGCAGCAGCGGCGGCACCGCGTCGGCGCGCTGCTCCCGCAGCCGGGCGGTGTCCAGGCGCACCGGCACCACGGCCGGTTCGGCGGCGGCGAGGGCGGCGTCGAACAGGGCGAGCGCCTCGGGGGTCTCCAGCGGCACCATGCCGCCGCGGGTCATCCTGGCCACGTCGGTGTCGCCGAGGTGGCCGGTCATGCCGCTGCGGTCCGCCCACAGCGCCCAGGCCAAGGACGTGGCGGGCAGGCCGAGGGCGCGGCGGTGCTGGGCGAAGGCGTCCAGGAACGCGTTGGCCGCCGCGTAATTGGCCTGACCCGCACTGCCGAACGTCCCCGCCGCCGACGAGAACACCACGAACGCCCCAAGCCCCCGACCCCGCGTCAACTCATCCAGGTACACCACCGCATCCACCTTCGGCCGCATCACCGCATCGACCTGACCAACCGACAACCCCTCCACCACACCGTCATCCACCACACCCGCCACGTGCACCACCGCAACCAAGTCCGGAATCCCGGCCAACAGGGCGGCGACCTCGGCGCGGTCGCCCACGTCGCAGCGGGCGACCCGGACGCGGGCGCCCAACCCGGTCAGCTCGTCGACCAGGCCCGCGGCGCCGTCCGCCCCGCGCCGACCGGCCAGCACGAGGTCCCGGACGCCGTGGGCGGTGACCAGGTGGCGGGCGACGTGCCCGCCGAGCGTGCCCATCGCCCCGGTGACCAGGACCGCTCCCCCGGCGCCGAGGACGACCCGCTCGCCGGGCGTGGCCCTGGTCAGCCTGGGCGCGAACCACTCCCCGGCCCGCAGGGCCAGCTGCGGCTCGCCCGAGCGCACGGCCGCGGCCGGCGCGGCGGGGGGCAGGTCCCCGTCGACGTCCAGGAGCACGAACCGGTCCGGGTGCTCGGTCTGCGCGGTGCGCACCAGGCCCCAGACGGGCGCGACGGCCGGGTCCGGGGCGGCCCCGCTCCCGGTCGCCACCGCGCCCCTGGTGACGACGACCAGCCTGGCGTCGGCGAACCGGTCGTCGGCCAGCCACCCGCGCACCAGCCCCAGGGCCCGGTGCGCGGTGGCGTGCGCGTCGGCGGGCAGGCCGGCGCCCGGCGGGGCGACCTCGGCGACGACGACCTCCGGTACCGGGTCCGCCAGGTCGGCGAGGTCACCGCCCGCGGGCAGGACCGCGGTGGGCGGCGCCGCCGGCGTGCCGGCGGGTCGCAGCGGGCGCCACGCGACGGCGTGCAGGGGCTCGGGAACGCGCACGCGGTCCGCCGTGACCGGCCGGACCACCAGCGCCTCCACCTCGGCGACCGGGGTGCCTGCGGTGTCGGCGACGGCGAGCGCCACCGCGTCACCGCCGGCGGGCGCGACCCGGACGCGCAGCGCGGTGGCGCCGGAGGCGTGCAGGGTGACCCCGGTCCAGGCGAACGGCAGGTGCGCCGAGCCCTGGTCGGCGCGGTCGCCGAGCAGCGCCAGGGTGTGCGAGGCGGCGTCGAGCAGGGCGGGGTGCACGCCGTAGGCGGCGGCCTCGCCGACCCGCTCCTCCGGCAGCCGCACCTCGGCGAACACCTCGTCCCCGCGCCGCCAGGCCGCCCGCAGCCCCTGGAAGCTGGGCCCGTGGCCGTAGCCGCGCTCGGCGAACCCCGCGTAGAAGTCGTCGACCGCCAGCGGCAGCGCGCCCGCGGGCGGCCACACCCCGGCCAGGTCGCCCGGGTCCGCCGGTGCCGGCGCCGCGGCCAGCACCCCGGTCGCGTGCCGGGTCCACTCCCCCGCGTCCGGGCGCGAGTGCACCTCGACGGCCCGCGCCCCGGTGTCGTCGGCGGCGCCGACGACCACCTGCACCCGCACGCCGTCCCGCTCGGGCAGCACCAGCGGCGCGGCCAGGGTCAGCTCGTCCACCCGCCCGGCCCCGACCAGGCCGGCCACGTGCAGCACCACGTCGAGGAACGCCGTTCCGGGCAGCAGCACGCTGCCGTGCACGGAGTGCTCAGCGAGCCACGGGTGCGCGGTGCGGGACAGCCGGCCGGTCACCACGAGCCCGTCGCCGTCCGCGCGCTCGACGACCGCGCCCAGCAGGGGGTGCCCGGGTGCGGTGAGGCCCGCGGCGGCGACGTCCCCGGCGCCGCGCGTGGCCGGGAGCCGGTGCCTGCGGCGCTGGAACGCGTAGGTGGGCAGGTCGAGGTGCGCCGCGGGACCGGTGACCGCCCGCCAGTCGACCGAGGCACCCCTGGCGTGGGCCTCGGCGACCGACAGCAGCAACCGCCGCGCACCGCCCTCGTCGCGGCGCAGCGTGCCGATCGCGACGGCGTCCTCCGCGGTCTGCTGGATCGCCATGACCAGAACCGGGTGCGGACTGCACTCCACGAACAACCCGTGACCGGTATCGGTTAGCGTCTCGACGGCGCCCTGGAACTCCACCGTGCCGCGCAGGTTGCGGTACCAGTAGTCCGCGTCCATCCCCGAACCGTCGGTCGTCTCACCGGTGAGCGTCGACACCAGCGGCACCCGGCCGGGGCGGGAACGAATCGGGGCCAGCGCGGTGACGATCTCGTCGCGGATGCGCTCCACCTGAGCCGAATGCGACGCGTAGTCCACGGGTACACGGCGGACCCGGACCCCGTCGGCCTCACACACGGCCACCAGCTCGTCCAACGCCTCCGGCTCACCGGACACCACAGTGACCTCAGGACCGTTGACCGCCGCTACTGAGACCCGGCCACCCCACCGCGCGATCCTGTCCCGCACGTGGTCTGCGGCCTCCGCCACCGACACCATCCCGCCACGACCAGCCAGAGCAAGAATCGCCCTGCTGCGCAGCACAACCACCCGAGCACCATCCCCAAGCGACAAAGCACCCGACACACACGCCGCCGCAATCTCACCCTGCGAATGACCCACCACCGCCGACGGCGTAACACCGAACGACTCCCACACCGCCGCCAACGACACCATCACCGCCCACAACAACGGCTGCACAACATCAACCCGCCCCAACAAACCGGCGTCGCTCAAAGCCTCGTGCGGAGACCAGTCCACGAACTTGCCCAACGCCGCAGCACACTCGCCGAACCGCTCGGCGAACACCACGTTGTCCGCCAACAACTCCACACCCATACCCACCCACTGCGAACCCTGACCCGGGAACACGAACGCGGTGCCGCCCGGGTCGGTGGCCACGTCGGTGACGACGTCCCGGCCGGGTTCGCCGGTCGTGATCCCGGCGAGCCCGCTCACCAGGTCGTCCCGGGTGCGGCCGACCACGACGGCGCGGTGGGTGAACACCGAGCGCCCGGCGAGCGCGGCGGCGACCGCGCCCGGGTCGGCCGAGGGGCGGTCGGCGAGCCAGTCCGACAGCCGGGCGGCTTGGTCGCGCAGGGCCTCGGGCGTGCGGGCGGACAGCACCCAGGGCAGCACCCCGGTGGCGGGGGCCGGCACCGGCTCCGGTTCCGGCGCGGCTTCGAGGATCACGTGGGCGTTGGTGCCGCTGACCCCGAACGAGGACACCCCCGCCCGGCGAGGACGGTCCACCACCGGCCACCCACGCCGCTCCGTCAACAGCTCCACCGCACCCGCGGACCAATCCACGTGCGGGGTCGGCTCATCCACGTGCAACGTCCTCGGCAACACCCCGTACCGCATCGCCATGACCACCTTGATCACGCCGGCGATCCCCGCGGCGGTCTGCGTGTGCCCGATGTTGGACTTGACCGACCCGAGCCACAGCGGTTCCCGGCGGTCCTGCCCGTAGGTCGCCAGCAGGGCCTGCGCCTCGATCGGATCACCGAGCGTCGTCCCGGTGCCGTGCGCCTCCACCGCGTCCACGTCGGCCGGGGTCAGCCGGGCGTCGGCGAGCGCCTGCCGGATCACCGCCTCCTGGGCCGGGCCGCTGGGCGCGGTCAGCCCGTTGGACGCGCCGTCCTGGTTGAGGGCCGAGCCGCGGACCACGGCGAGCACCGGGTGGCCGTTGCGGCGGGCGTCGGACAGCCGTTCCAGCACCAGCAGCCCGACCCCCTCGGCCAGCCCCATGCCGTCCGCGGCGCCCGCGAACGCCTTGCACCGGCCGTCCCGGGCCAGGCCGCGCTGCCGGCTGAACCCGGTGAACGAGGCCGGGGTGGCCATCACCGCCACGCCGCCGGCGAGGGCCAGGCCGCTCTCCCCGTCGCGCAGCGACCGGCACGCCAGGTGCAGGGCGGTCAGCGACGACGAGCACGCGGTGTCCACGGTGATCGCGGGCCCGCGCAGGCCCAGCACGTAGGAGATGCGGCCGGACACCACGCTGGTGTTGCTGGCGGTGACCACGTAGCCCTCGTAGCCGTCGGGCGCGGTCTTGAGCAGCGTGCCGTGGTCCTGGTAGTGGCAGCCGACGAAGACGCCGGTGCGGCTGCCGTGCAGGGACAGCGGGTCGATCCCGCCGCGCTCGAACGCCTCCCACGCGGTTTCCAGCAGCAGCCGCTGCTGGGGGTCGGTGGCGGCGGCCTCGCGCGGCGAGAGGCCGAAGAACTCGGCGTCGAAGTGGTCCACCGCGTCGAGGAAGCCGCCGTGCCGGACGTAGGTGCGGCCGGGCCGGTCCGGGTCGGGGTCGTAGAGCTCGTCGAGGTCCCAGCCGCGGTCGGTGGGGAACCCGGTGACGGCGTCGCGCCCGTCGACCAGCAGCCGCCACAGGTCCTCCGGCGAGGCGACCCCACCGGGGAACCGGCAGGCCATGCCGACCACGGCGACGGGTTCGGCCGCCCGGTCACGGGCCTCGTCCAGCGCGCGGCGGGTCTGCCGCAGTTCGGCGGTGACCCGCTTGAGGTAGTCGCGGAGCCGCTGTTCGTCAGCCATGGAGCCGTCCCCCTTCGGCGCTGCCGAGTTCGGCGTCGATCAGGTCGAAGATCTCGTCGTCGTCGGCCCCGGCGAGGTCGTCGTCGACCTCGCCGGCACCGGGCAGCCCGTCCCACCGCCACAGCAGCGCCCGCAGGCGCGCCGCGGTCCGCTCGCGCTCCGCCTCCCCGTCCGGGCCGAACAGCAGCTCCTCCACCTGGTCGACGGCGTCGCCCCGGGCGGTGGCGGGTGCGAGGCGGCCGCGCAGGAACCTGGCCACGTCGCGCGGCGTGGGGTGGTCGAAGACCAGCGTCGCGGGCAAGCGCAGCCCGGTGGCCGCGGCCAGCCGGCCGCGCAGCTCGACCGCGGTGAGCGAGTCGAAGCCCAGCTCGCGGAACGGCCGGGTGGGCTCGACCGCGTCCGGGCCCGCGTGCCCGAGCACCGCGGCGGCGTGCGCGCGGACCAGGCCGAGCACGACCCGCTCGGCCTCGGCGGGCGGCACCGACGCCAGGCGCGCGGCCAGGCCGTCGGCGCCGGGGCGGTCGTCGTCGCCCCCGGCGGCGGCCCGGGCCTCGGGCAGCTCGTCGAGCAGGGGCCGGGCGCCGGCCGAGGTGAACACCGGGACGAACCTGGCCCAGTCGACGTCGGCCACGACCAGCGCGGTCTCGTCGTCGTCCAGGACCTGCCGCAGGGCTTCCAGCGCGAGGTCGGGCGCCATCAGCGGCAGGCCGCGGGCGCGCAGCTGGTCGTTGTCGATGCCGTCGACGACGCGGTCGGCGTCCCACGGGTTCGTCGCGCCCCACACGCCCCAGGCGATGCTGGTCGCGGGCAGCCCGCGGGCCCGCCGGTGCTCGGCGAGCGCGTCGAGGTGGGCGTTGGCCGCGGCGTAGGCGGCGTGGTCCCCGCTGCCCCAGACGCCCGCGATGGAGGAGAACAGCACGAACGCGTCGAGGTCGGCGTCGGCGAACAGCTCGTCGAGGTGCTGCGCGCCCGCGACCTTGGCCGCCACCACCTCGGCGTAGTCGGCCAGGTCGCTGTCGGCGATCGCCCCGAGGCCGATGTGGGCCGCGGCGTGCACCACCGCGCGCACCGGCGGGCCGTCGAGCCCGGCGACCAGCTCGGCCAGGGCGGCGCGGTCGGCCACGTCGCACCGCGCCGCGGTCAGCCGCACCCCCCGCCCGGCCAGCTCGGCGGTCAGCTCGGCGATGCCGGGCGCGTCGGGACCGCGCCGACCGGGCAGCACGACGTGCTCGGCCCCCTCGGCGGCCAGCCGGCGCACCAGGTGCGGGCCGAGGACGCCGGTGCCGCCGGTGACCAGCACGGTGCCCCGGGGCCGCCACTCCCGGCGAGGCCGGGGCGGTCGGGGTGCGCGGGTGAGCCGGCGCGCGAGCAGCCCGGCGGCCCGCACCGCGAGCTGGTCCTCACCGCCGGCGAACGCGGCGGCCAGGTGCGCCCCGGTCGCGGCGTCGGGCACGGCGGGCAGGTCGACCAGGCCGCCCCAGCGCTCGGGGTGCTCCAGGCCGACCACGCGGCCCAAGCCCCAGACCGCGGCCTGGGCCGGGCTGGTCGGTGGCTCGCCGGGCGTGCCGACCGCGCCGCGGGTGACCACCCACAGCGGCGCGGCGACCCCCGCGTCGCCCAGTGCCCGCACCAGGGCCAGCGTGTCGGCGTGGCCCCGGCTCAGCGCCGGGTGCGCGGGGTGCGCGGTGTCGTCCAGGGCGAGCAGCGACACCACGCCGGCGCAACCGCCCGCGACCTCCGCCCACGGCGTGCGGTCCCCTCCGCCGACGACCGGTACCGGTTCGGCGCCGTGGGCGCGCAACGCTTCGACGACGAGGTCGACGGCGGCGTCGGGCACCGGTCCGGTGACGACCAGCCAGCGCCCGGTGAGCGCGGTCGGCCGGGCGCCGAGCGGCTTCCAGCCGATCCGGTAGCGCAGCGCGTCGACCGGGTCGGCGCGGTGGGCGGGCCGCACCCCGGCCGACAGCCAGAACCGCTGCCGCTGGAACGGGTAGGTGGGCAGCTCGACCGGGCGCCCGCCGTCGAGGGCGGCCGACCAGTCGACGTCCGCGCCGCCGGTGTACGCCTCGGCGACGGACAGCAGCAGCCGGTCGTGCCCACCGTCGTCGCGGCGCAGCGTGCCCACGCAGGCGGCCTCTTCTGCGGTCTGCTGGATCGCCATGACCAGAACCGGGTGCGGGCTGCACTCCACGAACAACCCGTGACCGGTGTCGGTCAGCGTCTCGACGGCGCCCTGGAACTCCACCGTGCCGCGCAGATTCCGGTACCAGTAGTCCGCATCCATCCCCGAACCGTCCGTGATCTCGCCCGTGAGCGTCGACACCAGCGGCACCCGGCCGGGGCGGGAACGAATCGGGGCCAGCGCGGTGACGATCTCGTCGCGGATGCGCTCCACCTGAACCGAATGCGACGCGTAATCCACCGGCACACGACGAGCCCGGACCCCGTCGGCCTCACAAGCAACTACCAGCTCGTCCAGGGCCTCCGGCTCACCGGACACCACGGTGACCGCCGGGCCATTCACCGCCGCTACCGAGACCCGGCCGCCCCACCGCGCGATCCGACCACGCACCGCATCGGCCGACTCGCCCACCGACACCATCCCGCCACGACCAGCCAGAGCAAGAATCGCCCTGCTGCGCAGCACAACCACCCGAGCACCATCCCCAAGCGACAAAGCACCCGACACACACGCCGCCGCAATCTCACCCTGCGAATGACCCACCACGGCGGAAGGCACGACACCAAACGACTCCCACACCGCCGCCAACGACACCATCACCGCCCACAACAACGGCTGCACAACATCAACCCGCCCCAACAAACCGGCGTCATCCAAAGCCTCACGCGGAGACCAGTCCACCAACTTGCCCAACGCCGCAGCACACTCACCAAAACGCTCGGCGAACACCACGTTGTCCGCCAACAACCCCACACCCATACCCACCCACTGCGAACCCTGACCCGGGAACACGAACACCGTCTTCCCCACCGCCCCGACCACACCGGCGCGGACGTGCGGCGGCAGGACCTCGACGCCGTCGGCCACCGCGGTGAGCCCGTGGTCGGCGGCGGTCCGGTCACGCGCGACGACGACGGCCCGGTGCTCGAAGTGCGCCCGCGTGGTGGCCAGGGCCAGCCCGATGTCGACGAGCGGCGCGTCAGCGCCGGCACGGACCTGCCCGGCCCACGCCCGCAGCGCTTCCGGCGACCTGGCCGAGAGCACCCACGGCACGGCCCGGCCCGGATCGGTGCCGGGCGTGCGCGGCTGGTCGGGCACCGCTTCGAGGATCACGTGGGCGTTGGTGCCGCTGACCCCGAACGAGGACACCCCCGCCCGCCGAGGACGGTCCACCACCGGCCACCCACGCCGCTCCGTCAACAGCTCCACCGCACCCGCGGACCAATCCAGGTGCGGAGACGGCTCATCCACGTGCAACGTCCTCGGCAACACCCCGTACCGCATCGCCAAGACCATCTTGATCACCCCGGCCACACCCGCCGCGGCCTGCGTGTGACCCAGGTTCGACTTCACCGACCCCAACCACAGCGGGCGGTCAGCCGGACGGTTGCGCCCGTAGGTCGCCAGCAGCGCCTGCGCCTCGATCGGGTCGCCCAACGTCGTCCCGGTCCCGTGCGCCTCCACCGCGTCCACCTCGGACGGCGACAACCCCGCCGCCGCCAGAGCGGCGCGGATCACCCGCTCCTGCGACGGACCATTCGGCGCCGTCAAACCGTTCGACGCACCGTCCTGGTTCACCGCCGAACCCCGCACCACCGCCAACACCGGATGCCCGTTGCGCCGCGCGTCCGACAACCGCTCCAGCAGCAGGACACCGACCCCTTCGGCCAGCCCGGTGCCATCGGCGCCCGCGGCGAACGCCTTGCACCGGCCGTCCCGGGACAGGCCCCGCTGCCGGCTGAACTCCACCAGGAAGGCGGGCGTCGACATGACGGTCACGCCACCGGCCAGCGCCAGGGAGCAGTCGCCGTTGCGCAGCCCCTGGCAGGCCAGGTGCAGCGCGACCAGGGACGCGGAGCAGGCCGTGTCGACGGTGATGGCCGGGCCCTCCAGGCCCAGGGTGTAGGCGATCCGGCCGGAGGCGACGCTGGCGGCGTTGCCGATGCCCAGGTAGCCCTCGACGCCTTCGGGCACGTCGTGCAGCAGCCCGGCGTAGTCCCCGCCGTTGCCGCCCGCGTAGACGCCGGTCCGGCTGCCCCGCAGCGAGTGCGGGTCGATGCCGGCCCGCTCGACGGTCTCCCAGCAGGTCTCCAGCAGCAGCCGGTGCTGCGGGTCCATGGCCAGCGCCTCGCGCGGGGAGATGCCGAAGAACGCGGCGTCGAAGGAACCGGCGTCGGCGAGGAAGGCGCCCTGCCGGGCGTGGCAGGCGCCCGGCGCGTCCGGGTCGGGGCCGTGGATGGCCGCGAGGTCCCAGCCGCGGTCGGTCGGGAACTCGCCGACCGCGTCGGTCTCGGCCAGCAGCAGCCGCCACAGGTCCTCCGGCGAGGCGACCCCGCCGGGGAACCGGCAGCCCGCGGCCACGACCGCGATGGGCTCGGCGGCCCTGGCCTCGGTGGCCCGCAACCGGGCCTGGGTCTCGTCCAGCTCGCTGGTGACGCGCTTGAGGTAGGCGCGCAGCCGGTCTTCGGTGGCCATCACTGCATCCCGGTGGGGTCGTCGGTGAGCTTGCGGTCGAGGTAGGCGAACAGCTCGTCGTCGGTCGCCGCGGCGACCGACACGCCGGCCGGTTCGGCGGCGGGTGCCCACTCGGCGGCCAGGGCGCGCAGCCGTGCGGTGACGTCGGCCAGTTCCCCGGCGTCGAGGCGGGCGGTGCCCAGCGCGGCGGCGAGCCGGTCGACGTGGTCGAGGACGGCCCGGGCGCCGGACGGGGCGGTGCCCAGCAGGGCGTCGCGCACGAACGCGGCCGCGGCCGTGGCGGTGGGGTGGTCGAAGGCGAGGGTCGCCGGGAGCCGCAGGCCGGTGGCCGCGGCGAGGCGGTTGCGCAGCTCCACCGCGGTGAGCGAGTCCAGGCCCAGCTCGCGCAGCGGCTGGTCGGGCGGGACCGCCGCCGCGCCGCGGTGGCCGAGCACGGCCGCGGCGTGGCCGCGGACGAGGTCGAGCACGGCCGCGGTCCGCACGGGTTCGGCCAGCGCGGCGAGTCCGGCGAGCGGGTCCGCCCCGGCGGTGCGGGCCGCGGCGCGGCGGACCGGCGCCCGGACGAACCGCGCCAGCAGCGGCGCGACGTCCTCGGCCGCCCCGCGCGGCGCGCCGTCCAGCCGCAGGGGCAGCACCGCGGGGCGGTCGGGCTCGGCCAGGGCCGCGTCGAACAGGGCGAGGCCGTCCTCCGGGGACAGCGGGGCGACGCCCGCGCGGACCATCCGCTCCACCGCGCCCCGGTCGAGCCTGCCGGTCATGCCGCCGACCGGCGCCCACAGACCCCAGCCGAGGGCCCGGGTGGGCCGCCCGCTCGCGTCGCGGCGCGCGGCGAAGGCGTCGAGGAACGCGTTGGCGGCCGCGTAGTTGGCCATGCCCGGTCCGCCGAGCGTGCCCGAGGCCGAGGAGAACAGCACCAGCTCGGCGTCACCCACCACCTCGTCCAGGGCCAGCGCGGCGTCGGCCTTGGGCCGCAGCACCCGGTCGAACCGGTCGTCGTCGATCCCGGTGACGATCCCGTCGGCCAGCACGGCCGCGGTGTGCACCACCAGCCGGGGCGGGCGGCGCGCCACCAGCGCGGCCAGGGCGTCCCGGTCGGCCACGTCCACCGCGACGACCTCGACGTCGGCACCGGCCGCGACGAGGTCGTCGCGCAGGCGGTCCGCGCCGGGGGCGGCCGGGCCGCGCCGGGAGGCGAAGAGCAGCGAGCGCACCTCGTGCGCGGTGACCAGGTGCCGGGCCACCAGCCCGCCCAGCCCGTCGGCCGCACCGGTGACCAGCACCGGCCCCCGCACCGCGCGCTCCGCCGCACCACCCGGCGGTGGCAGCCGGACCAGCTCGGGCACGCGCAGCCCACCGGCCCGCAGCGCGGCCTGCGGCTCGCCGGCGGCGAGCGCTGCGGGCAGCAGCCGGGCGGAGGCGTCGTGGTCGTCGAGGTCGAGCAGGGCGAACCGGCCGGGGTGCTCGCGCTGGGCGGAGCGCACCAGGCCCCACACCGCGGCGCCCACCGGGTCCGGCACCTCGCCGTCGACGGCGACCGCGCCCCTGGTCAGCACCACGAGCCGGGCCGCGGCCCGGTCCTCGGCCAACCAGTCCCGCACCAGGCGGAGCACCGCCCCCGCGGTGGTCCGGACCGCGGTCGCCGGGTCGGGGTCGCCCTCCGCCGGGGTGACCGACGCGCAGGCGCCGTCGGCGGCCGCGGCGCCGGCGAGGTCCGCGGTCGCGTCGACCCGCACCCCCGCCGCGCCGAGCACGGCAGCCACCTTGAGGTCGTCGTCGCCGACCACCACCCAGCGACCGGTCGAACCCGAGGCCGGGTCGACGTCCCGGGCGACCCAGTCGACGGCGTACAGGGCTCCCGCACGGGGTGCCGTCGGCGGCGCCTCCACCGGTCGGGACACCAGCGACTCCGCGGTGGCGACCGGCGCGCCGGTCTCGTCGGCGACGTGCAGCGAGAGGCGGTCGTCGGCCAGCCGCGCGAGCCGGACGCGGACCGCCGCCGCGCCGGTCGCGTGCAGTTCGAAGCCGCTCCACAGGAACGGCCTGCGCGGGGTCGGGTCGACCGCCGCCGTGGCCTGGGTCGCGGCGTCGAGCAGCGCCGGGTGCAGGGCGAACCGGTCGTCCCGCTCGGCCTGGCCCAGTTCCGCCTCGGCGAACACGTCGTCGCCCCGCCGCCAGACCGCGCGCAGGCCCCGGAACGCCGGACTGCAGTCGACGCCCGCGGCGGCGAGCCGGTCGTGGAAGCCGTCGAGGTCGACGGGCTCGGCACCCGCGGGCGGCCAGTCGACCGGCTCGGGTTCGACGCCGGACGCCGGGGCGAGGCTGCCGGTGGCATGCCGGGTCCAGGTGCCGTCGGCTGCCCGCGCGTGCACGGCCAGCGGTCGGGCGCCCGCCGCGTCGGCCGGGCCGACGGTCAGCCGGACGCGGACCCCGCCGGCCGGAACCGGGAGGGGGACGCCGATCGCCAGCTCGTCGACCCGGGAGCAGCCGACCAGGTCCCCAGCGTGCCGGGCCAGGTCCAGGAACACCGAGCCCGGCAGCAGCGCGATCCCGTTGACGGTGTGCTGGGCCAGCCACGGGTGGGCCGCGGGGGACAGGGCGCCGGTCACCAGCAGGCCGCCGTCGGCCTGCTCGACCGCCGCGCCCAGCAGCGGGTGGCCGGCCGGGTCGACGCCCGCGGCCCGCAGGTCGGCCGCCCCGTGGGCGGGCGCGGGCCAGTAGCGGCGGCGCTGGAAGCCGTAGGTGGGCAGGTCCGCGTGACGGCCGCCGGCGGTGGCGACCGACCAGTCGACGCTCGCGCCGCGCACGTGGGCCTCCGCGACCGACAGCAGCACGCGGCGCGGCCCCCCGTCGTCGCGGCGCAGCGTGCCGACGGCGACGACGTCCTGTCCGAGTCCCGGGACGAGCACGGGGTGCGGGCTGCACTCGACGAACAGCCGGTGCCCGCGCCCGGTCAGCGTTTCGACGGCGCCCTGGAACTCCACCGTGCCACGCAGATTCCGGTACCAGTAGTCCGCGTCCATCCCCGAACCGTCCGTGATCTCGCCCGTGAGCGTCGACACCAACGGCACCCGACCCGCACGCGGCCTCACCGACGCCAACACCGACCGGATCTCCCCGGCGATCGCCTCCACCTGGGCCGAGTGCGACGCGTAATCCACGGGTACACGGCGGACCCGGACCCCGTCGGCCTCACACACGGCCACCAACTCGTCCAACGCCTCCGGCTCACCGGACACCACGGTGACCGCCGGGCCATTCACCGCCGCCACCGAGACCCGGCCGCCCCACCGCGCGATCCTGTCCCGCACCCGGCCCACGGCCTCGCCCACCGACACCATCCCGCCACGACCAGCCAGAGCCAGAATCGCCCTGCTGCGCAGCACAACCACCCGAGCACCATCCCCAAGCGACAAAGCACCCGACACACACGCCGCAGCAATCTCACCCTGCGAATGACCCACCACCGCCGACGGCACGACACCGAACGACTCCCACACCGCCGCCAACGACACCATCACCGCCCACAACAACGGCTGCACAACATCAACCCGCCCCAACAGAGCGGCATCACTCAAAGCCCCGTGCGGAGACCAATCCACCAACCCCGCCAACGCCGCAGCACACTCACCGAACCGCTCGGCGAACACCACGTTGTCCGCCAACAACCCCACACCCATACCCACCCACTGCGAACCCTGACCCGGGAACACGAACACCGTCTTCCCCACCGCCCCGACCACACCGGTCACCACGGTGGCCGCGGGCTCGTTCCGCACCAGCGCGTCCAGCCCGGCGACCAGCTCGTCCCGGTCGGCGCCCACCACCACGGCCCGGTGCTCCAGCGCGGCCCGACCCGCGTGCAGGGTGTGGGCGGCGTCGACCGGCCGGACCGCCGCGCACCCGTCCCGCAGCCGCGCGGCCTGCTCCCCCAGCGCCTCGGCCGTCTTCGCCGACACCACCCAGGGAACGACCGCGGGCTCCGGCCCTTGGTCCACAACGACTTCTTCGGCGGATTCCAGGATCACGTGGGCGTTGGTGCCGCTGACCCCGAACGAGGACACCCCCGCCCGCCGAGGACGGTCCACCACCGGCCACCCACGCCGCTCCGTCAACAGCTCCACCGCACCCGCGGACCAATCCACGTGCGGGGTCGGCTCATCCACGTGCAACGTCCTCGGCAACACCCCGTGCCGCATCGCCAAGACCATCTTCATCACGCCCGCCACACCCGCCGCGGCCTGCGTGTGACCCAGGTTCGACTTCACCGACCCCAGCCACAGGGGTTCCTCGCGGTCCTGCCCGTAGGTCGCCAGCAGGGCCTGCGCCTCGATCGGGTCGCCCAACGTCGTCCCGGTCCCATGCGCCTCCACCGCGTCCACGTCCCGCGGCACCAGCCCGGCCGCGTCGAGCGCGGCGCGGATCACCCGCTCCTGCGACGGACCATTCGGCGCCGTCAAACCATTCGACGCACCGTCCTGGTTCACCGCCGAACCCCGCACCACCGCCAACACCGGATGCCCGTTGCGCCGCGCGTCCGACAACCGCTCCAGCAGCAGCAACCCCACGCCCTCGCCCCACGCGGTGCCGTCGGCGGCTGCGGCGAACGCCTTGCAGCGGCCGTCCGGGGCCAGCCCGCGCTGCCGGCTGAACTCGACGAACACGGCGGGCGTGGCCATCACGGTCGCCCCGCCGGCCACGGCGAGCGCGCACTCGCCGCGCCGCAGCGACTGCACCGCCAGGTGCAGGGCGACCAGCGAGGAGGAGCACGCGGTGTCGACGCTCAGCGCGGGCCCCTCCAGGCCGAGCACGTAGGCGAGCCTGCCGGAGAAGACGCTGGCCGCGTTGCCGATCCCGGCGTAGCCCTCGACGTCGTCGGGGGCGTGCCGCAGCAGTTCGGGGTAGTCCTGGCCGTTGGTGCCCAGGAACACGCCGGTGCGGCTGCCGCGCACCGAGTGCGGGTCGACGCCGGCCCGCTCGAACAGCTCCCAGCCGGTCTCCAGCACCAGCCGCTGCTGCGGGTCCACGGCCAGCGCCTCGCGCGGGGAGATGCCGAAGAACGCGGCGTCGAAGCCTGCCACGTCGGTCAGGAAGCCGCCCTCGCCGACGTGGGAGGTGCCGCGCCGGTCGGGGTCCGGGTCGAGCAGGGCGTCGAGGTCCCAGCCCCGGTCGACCGGGAACGGCCCGACCGCGTCGACGCCCCGCCCGACCAGCTCCCACAGCGCCTCGGGCGTGGTCGCCCCGCCGGGGAAGCGGCAGGCCATCGCGACCACCGCGACCGGTTCGCGGTCGGCGTGCTCGGCCGCCCGCAGCCGGTCCTTGGTCCGGTGCAGCTCGGCGGTGACCCGCCGCAGGTACTCCAGGACCTTGTCGTCGGCGTCGTCAGCCATCAGTCGGACACCCCCAGGTCGTTGTCGATGAGGTCGAACAGCTCGTCGCGCGAGGCGGACCGGACGTCGACCGGCGCGGTGCCACCACCCGCCCACCCGTCGGCCAGGGCGCGCAGGCGCCGGCCGATCCCGGCGCGCAGCTCGGGGTCGGTGACCCCGGCGAAGACACCGGCCAGCCGGTCGAGCTCGGCCAGCGGGTCGGGTGCCCGCTCCTCCGGGACGAGCAGGGCGAGCAGCCGCGCGGCCATGGCCGCCGGGGTCGGGTGGTCGAACACCAGCGTCGCGGGCAGCCGGACCCCGGTGGCGGCGGCCAGCCGGTTGCGCAGCTCGACCGAGGTCAGCGAGTCGAAGCCGAGGTCGGTGAAGGCCCGGTCGGCGGGGACCGCGGCGGTGCCGTCGTGGCCGAGCACCGCGGCCGCGCTCGCGGTGACCAGCTCGACGAGCAGGTGCTCGCGGTCGGCGGGCGCGGCGGCGGCCAGCCGCAGGGGGAACGCCAGCCCGTCGGCGGCGGCCGGCCGGTCCGCGGGCGCGGTGCGCGCCGCGGGCAGGTCGGCCAGCAGCGGTGTCGGCCGGACCTCGGCGAACGCGGAGGCCAGCCGGGGCCAGTCGATGTCGGCGACGACCAGCGCGGGCCGCCCGGAGGCGACCGCCCGACCCAGGGCCGCGACCGCCGACACCGGGTCCATCGGGGTCACCCCGTCGCGGCGCAGGCGTTCGGCGGCGGCGGGGTTGGTGGCCATGCCGGCCCCGGCCCACGCGCCCCAGGCCACCGAGGTGGCGGGCAGGCCCAGGGCGTGGCGGCGCCGGGCCAGCGCGTCGAGCGCGGCGTTGGCGGCGGCGTAGTTGCCCTGGCCCGCGTTGCCGAGGGTGCCGGCGGCGGAGGAGAACAGCACGAACGCCTCCACGTCGCCGGCCAGCTCGTGCAGCGCCTGCGCCGCGTCGAGCTTGGGCGCGAGGACGCCGGCGAGCCGGTCGGGGGTCAGCGCGTCGACCACGCCGTCGTCCACCACGCCGGCGGTGTGCACGACGGCGGTGAGCGGCCGGTCGGCGCCGATCCCGGCCAGCAGGCGGGCCAGCGCGTCCCGGTCGGTCACGTCGCAAGCGGCGAGGGTGACCTCGGTGCCCAGCCCGGTCAGCTCGGCCGCCAGCTCGGCGGCGCCCGGCGCGTCCGGACCGCGGCGGCTGGTCAGCAGCAGGTGCTCGGCGCCCGCGGTGGCCAGGGCGCGGGCCACGTGCGCGCCCAGCGCCCCGGTGCCGCCGGTGACCAGCACGGTGCCGTGCGGCCGCCACGCGGGCCGGTCGACCGGCGGCGCGGGCACGAGCCGGCGCGCGGACGCGCCCGCCGCCCCGAGCGCCACCTCGTCCTCGCCGATCCCGGCGAGGACCGCGCGCAGCAGGTGCCACGTGCGCTCGTCCGGCTCGGCGGGCAGGTCGACCAGGCCGCCCCAGCGCTCCGGCTGCTCCAGGGCCACCACGCGCCCCAGGCCCCACACCGCGGCCTGGTCGGGGTCGTGCGCCGTGGTCGCGGCCCGGGTGGCGCACCACAGCGGCGCGTCGACGGGCACGTCGCCCATGGCCTGCACCAGCGCCGCGGTCAGGGCGAGCCCGACCGGCACCGCCGGGTGCCGGGCGAGCCTGCCCCCGACCGCGCCGACCAGCGACAGCACACCGGCCGGCACGGTGCCGTCGGCCAGGGCGGCGGCGAGGCGTTCGGCCACCTCGGCCCGGTCGGGGCGCCCGGGGTCCAGCAGCACCCGGCGGACCACCGCGCCGCCCTCGACCAGGGCCCGCTCGGCGGTGGCGTCCTGGTCCGCGGTCGCGACGAGCAGCCAGGTGCCGCCGAGCACGGCCGGTGCGGGGTCGGCCAGGGGGCGCCAGGTCGCGGTGCAGGTCCAGGAGTCCTCCGGGGCCGGTCGCGCGCCCCGGTCGCGCCACGGCGCGGTCAGCCAGAACCGGGTGCGCCGGAAGGCATGGGTCGGCAGGTCCACCCGACGGGCGCCGGTGTCGGCGAAGACCCCGGTCCAGTCCACCGGGACGCCGCGGGTGTGCAGCTCGCCCAGCGCGGTCAGGACCTCGCGGGCCTCCGGCCGGTCGGCGCGCGTGGTGGGCACCACGGCGGCCCGCTCGACCAGGTCCCGCGCCATGCCGCTGAGCACGCCGTCCGGCCCGACCTCCAGGAAGACCGTCGTGCCCGCGGCCTCGGCGGCGGTGACGGCGTCGGCGAAGCGGACCGCCTCGCGGGCGTGCCGCACCCAGTAGTCCGGGCCGGCGACCTCGTCGGTCACCGGGGTGCCGGTCAGCGCGGAGACGAAGGGCACCGAGGGGGCCGAGAACGCCACCTCCGACAGCACGGCGCGGAAGTCCGCCAGCGCCGGCGTCATCAGCCCGGAGTGGAAGGCGTGGCCCACCCGCAGCCGCCGCGCCCTGCCACCGCGCGCGACGACCTCGGCGGCCACCGCGTCCAGCTCGGTCGCGGCGCCGGACAGGACGACCGACTCGGGGCCGTTGACCGCGGCGAGGTCCACCCGCCCGCGGGCCAGCGCGACCGCCTCGTCGGGGTCGGTGCGCAGCGCGAGCATGCCCCCGCCCGGGGGCAGGGCGTGCATGAGCCGGCCGCGGGCGGCGACCACGCGGCACGCGTCGGCCAGGGTGAACACCCCGGCCACGTGCGCCGCGGCCAGCTCGCCGACCGAGTGGCCCAGCACAGCGGCCGGGACGATGCCCCAGGAGCGCAGCAGCGCCGCCAGCGCCACCTCGAACGCGAACAGCGCCGGCTGGGCGAGGTCGGTGCGGTCGAGGTCGGTCGCGGTGCGCGGGTCGGGCACGCCGTGGGCGGCCAGCTCGGCGCACACCTCGGCGTGGGCGGCGGCGAACGCGGGGAACCGGGCGGCGAGCCCGGCGCCCATGCCGACCCGCTGGGAGCCCTGGCCCGCGAACAGCAGGGCCACGCGGTGCCCGTCGTCGGACGCGGTGCCGGGCACCACCGCGGGGTGCGAGCGGTCCTCGGCCAGGGCGCGCAGGGCGGACCGGAGCCGCTCGGCGTCCTCGGCCACGACCACGGCCCGGTGCGGCAGCGCGGACCGCGTGGTGGCCGCGGAGAACGCCACGTCGACCGCCCGGACACCCGGTTCGGCGTCGAGGTGGGCCAGCAGCCGGGCGGCCTGCCCCGCGAGTGCGGGGGCCGCGGTCGCGGCCAGCGGCACGGGCACCGGCCACACCTCCGCCCGCTCCGGGGCGGGGTCTTCGACGTCGCCGGCCTCGACGACCACGTGCGCGTTGGTGCCGCTGACGCCGAAGGACGACACGCCGGCCCGCCGGGGGCGGTCGGCCTCGGGCCAGTCGCGCGGCTCGGTGAGCAGCCGCACGCCGCCGGTCCAGTCGACGTGGGGCGTGGGCTCGTCCACGTGCAGGGTCCTGGGCAGCACCCCGTGCCGCAACGCCTGCACCACCTTGATCACACCACCGACACCCGCCGCCGCCTGCGCGTGACCGATGTTCGACTTCAACGACCCCAACCACAGCGGCCGCTCGGCGTCGTGCGCCGCGCCGTAGGTCGCCGAGACCGCCTCGGCCTCGATCGGGTCGCCCAGCGCGGTACCCGTACCGTGCGCCTCCACCACGTCCACGTCCGCGGCCGACAGACCCGCGTCCGCCAGCGCCGCCCGGATCACCCGCCGCTGGGCGGTGCCGTTGGGCGCGGTGAGGCCGTTGGACGCGCCGTCGGAGTTGACCGCGCTGCCGCGCACGACCGCGAGCACCCGGTGGCCGTTGCGGCGGGCGTCCGACAGCCGCTCCAGCACCAGCACGCCCGCGCCCTCGGCCCAGGCGGTCCCGTCCGCCGAGGCGGCGAACGAGCGGCACCGACCGCCGACCGACAGGCCGCGCTGGCGGCTGAACTCGACGAAGACCTCCGGGGTGGCCATCACCGACGCGCCGCCCGCGAGGGCCAGGCCGCACTCACCCGACCGCAACGCCCGCGCCGCCAGGTGCAACGCCACCAACGACGACGAACACGCCGTGTCCACCGTCAACGCAGGACCCTGCAACCCCAGCGCGTACGCCACCCGACCGGACGCGACGGCGGGCAGCGTGCCGGTCATCAGGTAGCCCTCGACGCCGTCGGGCGGGACCTGGTCCCGGCCGCCGTAGCCCTGGTCGATGACGCCGACGAACACGCCGGTGTCGGTGCCGCGCAGGGCCAGCGGGTCGAGCCCCGCACCCTCGACCGCCTCCCACGAGGTCTCCAGCAGCAACCGCTGCTGCGGGTCCATGGCCAGCGCCTCGCGCGGGCTGATCCCGAAGAACTCCGCGTCGAACTCCGCGGCGTCGTGCAGGAACCCGCCCTCGCGGACGTAGGTGGTGCCGGGCCGGTCCGGGTCGGGGTGGTAGAGCCCGTCGACGTCCCAGCCGCGGTCGGTCGGGAAGCCGGTGATCGCGTCGACGCCGTCGAGCACGAGCCGCCACAGCTCCTCGGGCGAGCGCACCCCGCCCGGGTAGCGGCAGGCCATGCCGATGATCGCCACCGGTTCCTCGGCCCGGGTGCGCGACGCGGCCGGCGCGGTTCCCGCCCGACCGGCCGACTCGGCGAGCAGCAGGTCGGCGAGCGCGGTCGGCGTCGGGTGGTCGAAGACCACCGCGGCGGGCAGCCGCAGCCCGGTCGCCGCGCCGAGCCGGTTCCGCAGCTCCAGGCCGGTCAGCGAGTCGACGCCGAGGTCGGCGAAGGTGCGCGTCGGCCGGATCGCGTCCGGACCGGGGTGGCCCAGCACCGCGGCCGTCTCGGCGCGCACCAGGCGCAGCAGCTCCTCCGGGGTACCGGCGGGCCGCGCCACGGGCGCGGGCCGGGGCACGACCACGTCGGTGGTGGTCGCGGAGCCGCCGGAGGTGTTCAGCCAGAACCGCTGCCGTTGGAACGGGTAGGTGGGCAGGTCGACGTGGACGCCGCCCGCGAAGGTGCCGGCCCAGTCGACCTCGGCCCCGCGGGCGTGCGCCTCGGCGACGGACAGCAGCAGCCGGTCGTGCCCGCCGTCGTCGCGGCGCAGCGTGCCCACGCAGGCGGCCTCTTCCGCGGTCTGCTGGATCGCCATGACCAGAACCGGGTGCGGGCTGCACTCCACGAACAACCCGTGACCGGTGTCGGTCAGCGTTTCGACGGCGCCCTGGAACTCCACCGTGCCACGCAGATTCCGGTACCAGTAGTCCGCATCCATCCCCGAACCGTCGGTCGTCTCCCCGGTGAGCGTCGACACCAACGGCACCCGGCCGGGGCGGGGACAAATCGGGGCCAACACCGACCGGATCTCCCCGGCGATCGCCTCCACCTGAACCGAATGCGACGCGTAATCCACCGGCACACGACGAACCCGAACCCCATCCGCCTCACACACGGCCACCAACTCGTCCAACGCCTCCGGCTCACCGGACACCACAGTGACCGCCGGGCCATTCACCGCAGCCACCGAGACCCGGCCACCCCACCGCACGATCCGACCACGCACCGCATCGGCCGACTCGCCCACCGACACCATCCCGCCACGACCAGCCAGAGCAAGAATCGCCCTGCTGCGCAGCACAACCACCCGAGCACCATCCCCAAGCGACAAAGCACCCGACACACACGCCGCAGCAATCTCACCCTGCGAATGACCCACCACCGCCGACGGCACGACACCAAACGACTCCCACACCGCCGCCAACGACACCATCACCGCCCACAACAACGGCTGCACAACATCAACCCGACCCAACAAACCGGCGTCACCCAAAGCCCCGTGCGGAGACCAATCCACCAACCCCGCCAACGCCGCAGCACACTCACCAAAACGCTCGGCGAACACCACGTTGTCCGCCAACAACCCCACACCCATACCCACCCACTGCGAACCCTGACCCGGGAACACGAACACCGTCTTCCCCACCGGCTTCGCAATGCCTTCGACCAGTCCGGGCGCGGTCGCGCCGTGGGCCAGCGCGCGCAGCACGTCGATCCGCGCGGCCGGGTCGGTGGCCACGACGGCGGCGCGGTGGTCGAACCGGCTGCGCGCGCCCGCCAGGGTGGCGCCGACGTCGAGGGCCCGCGCGGCGGGGTCGTCGGCGAGGTGGTCGGCCAGCCGGGCCGCCTGCGCGGCGAGCGCGTCGGCGTCGCGAGCGGACAGCAGCCACGGCACCAGCCGGTCCCCGGCGCCGGTCTCGGGCGCGGGCGCCTGGGGGGCCTGTTCGACGATCGCGTGGGCGTTGGTGCCGCTGACGCCGAAGGCCGAGACGCCCACCCGTCGCGGCCGGTCCACGGCGGGCCAGTCGCGCCGCTCGGTCAGCAGCCGCACCGCACCCGCGGACCAGTCCACGTGCGGGGTCGGCTCGTCCACGTGCAGGGTCCTGGGCAGCACGCCGTGCCGCAGGGACAGCACCGCCTTGATCACCCCGGCCACGCCGGCGGCGGCCTGGGGGTGGGCGATGTTGGACTTGAGCGACCCCAGCCACAGGGGTTCCTCGCGGTCCTGCCCGTAGGTCGCCAGCAGGGCCTGCGCCTCGATCGGGTCGCCCAACGTCGTCCCGGTCCCGTGCGCCTCCACCGCGTCCACGTCCCGCGGCGCCAGCCCGGCCGCGTCGAGCGCGGCGCGGATCACCCGCTGCTGCGAGGGGCCGCTCGGCGCGGTCAGGCCGTTGGACGCGCCGTCCTGGTTCACCGCCGTGCCGCGCACCAGCGCCAGCACGGGGTGCCCGTTGCGCCGCGCGTCCGACAACCGCTCCAGCACCAGCACACCCGCGCCCTCGCCCCACGAGGTGCCGTCGGCGGCTGCGGCGAAGGGCTTGCAGCGGCCGTCCGGGGCCAGCCCGCGCTGCCGGCTGAACTCGACGAACATGCCGGGCGCGGCCATCACGGTGGTGCCGCCGGCCAGGGCGAGGTCGCAGTCCCCGGCGCGCAGCGCCTGGCCGGCGAGGTGCAGGGCGACCAGGGACGACGAGCACGCCGTGTCGACGGTCACCGCGGGTCCCTCCAGCCCCAGGACGTAGGCGATCCGGCCGGAGACGACGCTGGAGGACTTGCCGGTGACCAAGAAGCCGCCGAGGCCCTCGGGCGCCTCGTGCAGGCGGGAGCCGTAGTCCTGGTAGACCATGCCCGCGAACACGCCGGTCCGGCTGCCGCGCAGCGACCTGGGGTCGATGCCCGCCCGCTCCACGGCCTCCCAGGAGGTCTCCAGCAGCAGCCGCTGCTGCGGGTCCATGGCCAGCGCCTCGCGCGGCGGGATGCCGAAGAAGTCCGCGTCGAAGTCGGCGGCGTCGTGCAGGAACCCGCCCTCCCGGACGTAGGAGGTGCCGTGGTGGTCGGGGTCCGGGTGGTACAGGTTCGCCAGGTCCCAGCCGCGGTCGGCGGGCAGGTCGGAGACCACGTCGCGCTCGGCGACGAGCAGGTCCCACAGCTGCTCGGGCGTGCTGACGCCGCCGGGGAAGCGGCAGCCCATGGCCACGATCGCGATGGGCTCGTCGTCGGTGGCGGCGGTCGCCCGCGGGGTCTCGGCGCGCGGGGTCGCGCCGTCGCGCTCGTCACCGCCGAACAGCTCGCCGAGCAGGAAGCGGGCGACGGCGGTGGCGGTGGGGTGGTCGAACAGCAGGGTCGAGGGCAGGCGCAGGCCGGTGGCGCCGGCCAACCGGTTGCGCAGCTCGACCGCGGTGAGCGAGTCGAAGCCCTGCTCGCGGAACGCGCGGGCGGGGTCGACCGCGGCGGGGTCGGCGTGCCCGAGCACGGCGGCGGCGTGCGCGCGGACGGCGTCCACGGCCGCCTGCCCGCGCTCGGGCCCGGCGAGCCCGGCGAGCCGCTCGGCGAAACCGCCGCGCGGTCCGGTGCCGCCCGTCCGCGCGAGTTCCCGAACCTCGGGCAGGTCGGCGATCAGCGGGTTCGGGCCGGCCGCGGTCAGCACCGGGGCGAGCCGGTCCCACCGCAGGTCGGCCACCACGAGCGCGGGTTCGGCGCCGCCGACGGCGGTGCGCAGCGCCCCGATCGCGACCCGCGGGTCCATGGCGACCACGCCGCGGCGCGCCATGCGCTCGGCGATCCCGGCGTCCGCCATGCCGCCGCCCGCCCAGACGCCCCAGGCCACGGCGAGGGCGGGCAGGCCGCGCGCGGCGCGGTGGCGGGCCAGGGCGTCGAGGTGGGCGTTGGCGGCGGCGTAGGCGCCTTGCCCGGCGTTGCCGACGACCCCGACGACGGAGGAGAACAGCACGAACGCGTCGAGGTCCGCGGTCAGCTCGTGCAGCGCGTCCGCGGCGTCGGCCTTGGCGGCGAGGACGCGTTCGAGCTGCTCGGGGGTCGTGCTGTCCAGCACGCCGTCGTCCAGGACGCCCGCGGTGTGCACCACGGCGTTCGGCGGGTGCTCGGCCAGGAGCGCGGCCAGCGCGGCCCGGTCCGCCACGTCGCACGCGGCCAGCGTCACGCGGGCGCCCGCGTCCTCCAGTTCGGCGCGCAGGTCGGCGGCGCCCGGCGCGTCCGGTCCCCGGCGGCCGACCAGCACCAGGTGCTCGGCGCCCGCCGCGGCGAGCAGGCGGGCGACCCGCGCGCCCAGGGCGCCGGTGCCACCGGTCACCAGCACGGTGCCGCGCGGGGTCCACGGGGTGGCGGCGCGCGGCGGTGCCGGCACCAGCCGGCGGCCGAACACGCCGCTGCGGCGCAGCGCGACCTGCCGTTCCCCGGCCGAACCGGTCACCACGGCCCACAGCCGGCGCGCGGTCCGCGCGTCGACCTCGGCGGGCAGGTCGACCAGGCCGCCCCAGCGCTCGGCGTGCTCCTGCGCCACGACCTGGCCCAGGCCCCAGAGCCTGGCCTGCCGCGGCGCGGCGGTGGGCTCGTCGGGCCCGACCGCGCCCCTGGTGGCGCACCACAGCGGGGCGGCGATCCCGGCATCACCGAGCGCCTGGACCAGGGCGAGCGTGTCGGCCACCTCGGCGTCGTCGTGCGCGCCGAGCATCGAGAACACCCCGGCAGGCGGCCGGTCCAGGGTCGCGGTGAGGCGGGCGGCCAGCTCCCGCCGGCCCAGCCCCGGCTCGACCGGCACGACGACGGCGTCGGCGGGCAGCGGGTGGTCCGGGGAGCCGGCCGGGACCACGACGAGCCAGGTCGCCGCGGTGGGCGGCGCCGCGGGCTCCGGCAGCGGCTTCCACTCGACCCGGTAGCACCAGCGGTCCAGGTCCCGGTGGCCGCGCACCCGCCCGCGCCACGCGGCCAGCACCGGCAGGGCGGCCGCGGTCGCGTCGGCGTCCTGGCCGAGCACGTCCGCCAGCGCGGCCGCGTCGGCGGCGTCCACCGCCGACCACAGGCGCTCCTGCTCCGGGTCGGCGGCCACCGGCTCCGGGCGGTCCAGCCAGAACCGCTCGCGCTGGAACGGGTAGGTGGGCAGCGGGATCCGCCGGCCGCCGGTGCCCGCGAGCACGGCGGACCAGTCGACCGGGACGCCCGCGGCGTGGGCCTCGGCGGCGGAGAGCAGGAACCGGGCGCGGTCGCCCTCGTCCCGGCGCAGCGAGCCGACCACGGCCGCGTCGGCACCGTGGTCGTCGACGGTGCCCTGGACGCCGATGGTGAGCACCGGGTGCGGACTGACCTCGACGAACGCGTCGTGGCCGCGGTCGAGCAGCGTGCGCACGGCGCGGTCGAAGTGGACCGTCTGCCGCAGGTTGCGGAACCAGTAGTCGGCGTTCAGACCGGTGGTGTCCAGCAGGTCGCCGGTCACCGTCGAGCAGAACGGGATCCGCGCGGCGCGCGGGGTGATACCGGCCAGCAGGGTGGCCAGCTCGTCCCGGATGGCGTCGACGTGGGGCGAGTGCGAGGCGTAGTCCACCGGGACGCGCCGGGCGCGCACGTCGTCCCGGTCGCACTCGGCGAGGAACTCCTCCAGCGCGTCCGCGTCGCCGGCCACCACCGTGGCGGCGGGGCCGTTGACCGTGGCCACGCCGATGCGGTCGCCGTGCGCGGCGAGGCGGGCCAGCACCGCGTCGACCGGGAGCGGCACGGACACCATGCCGCCGCGCCCGGCGATCGCGCCGAGGGCCCGGCTGCGCAGGGTCACCACCCGGGCGGCGTCCGCCAGCGACAGGGCGCCCGCGACGTGCGCCGCGGCGATCTCGCCCTGCGAGTGCCCGACCACCGCGGCGGGCTCGACGCCCGCCGAGCGCCACAGCCGGGCCAGCGAGACCATCACCGCGAACAGCGCGGGCTGCACCACGTCGACCCGCTCCGGTGAGGGCGCGCCCGGGGCGGACCGCAGCACGTCCAGCAGGTCCCAGTCCACGTGCGGCTCGAACGCGGCGGCGCACGCGCGCACCGACTCGGCGAACACCGGTTCGGTGTCGAGCAGGCCGGTGGCCATGCCCGGCCACTGCGACCCCTGGCCGGGGAAGACGAACACCGGCCTGCCGCGCCGCCGGGCCGTGCCGACCACGAGCCCCGGCGCCTGCTCCCCCTCGGCGAGGGCCCGCAGCGCCGCGGTGAACCCCGCCGGCTCGCGCGCCACCACGACGGCGCGGGTGTCGAAGGTCGAGCGGGCCGCCAGCGACACCGCGACGTCGGTCGGGTGGACGTCGTCGCCGATCCGCTCGGCCAGGCGCCGGGCCTGGGCCCGCAACGCGGGCTCGCCCTTGGCCGACAGCGGCCACGCCACGGGGGCCGCGAGGTCGGGCGCCGCGGAACCGGGCGTTGCGAGGTCGGGCGCCGCGGAACCGGCCGCCTCGGGAGCAGGCGCCGGGAGCTGGTGCGCGCCGGGCCGGCGGCCCTCGGACCGGTGGTCCGCAGGGGCGGGCTGGGCGAGGGCGGCGGAGGCTGCGAAGGCGGCGGCACCAGGAGCGGCGGGGTCGACAACCTCGGCACCGGGAGCGGCGGGGTCGTGGTCGGCCGGAGCCTCCTCGACGATCACGTGCGCGTTGGTGCCGCTGATGCCGAAGGACGACACGCCGGCCCGCCGCGGCCGGTCGCCCCGCGGCCACTCGACCGGTTCGGTCAGCAGCGACACCGACCCCGCCGCCCAGTCGACGTGGGGCGTGGGCTCGTCCACGTGCAGGGTCCTGGGCAGCACCCCGTGCCGCAACGCCTGCACCACCTTGATCACACCACCGACACCCGCCGCCGCCTGCGCGTGACCGATGTTCGACTTCAACGACCCCAACCACAGCGGACCGGACCGGTCCCGCCCGTAGGTGGCCAGCAGCGCCTCGGCCTCGATCGGGTCGCCCAGCGCGGTACCCGTACCGTGCGCCTCCACCACGTCCACGTCCGCGGCCGACAGACCCGCGTCCGCCAGCGCCGCCCGGATCACCCGCTCCTGCGCCGGGCCGTTGGGCGCGGTCAGGCCGTTGGACGCGCCGTCCTGGTTGACCGCCGACCCGCGCAGCAGCGCCAGCACCCGGTGGCCGTTGCGACGGGCGTCCGACAGCCGCTCCAGCACCAGCACGCCCGCGCCCTCGGCCCAGGCGGTCCCGTCCGCCGAGGCGGCGAACGCCTTGGCCCGGCCGTCCCGCGCCAACCCGCGCTGGCGGCTGAACTCCACGAACATCCCGGGCGACGCGAGCACCGCGACACCGCCCGCGAGGGCCAGGCCGCACTCACCCGACCGCAACGCCCGCGCCGCCAGGTGCAACGCCACCAACGACGACGAACACGCCGTGTCCACCGTCAACGCAGGACCCTGCAACCCCAGCGCGTACGCCACCCGACCCGATGCCACGCTGACGCTGCTGCCGGTGAGCGCGTACCCCTCGTAGCCGGGCAGGCCCTCGTCGAGCCGGGGACCGTAGTCCTGGGCCATGGCGCCGACGAACACGCCGGTGTCGGTGCCGCGCAGCGCCAGCGGGTCGAGCCCCGCACCCTCGACCGCCTCCCACGAGGTCTCCAGCAGCAACCGCTGCTGCGGGTCCATGGCCGCCGCCTCGCGCGGGTTGATGCCGAAGAACGCGGCGTCGAAGCGGTCGGCGTCGTAGACGAAGCCGCCCTCGCGGACGTAGGAGGTGCCGCTGTGCTCGGGATCGGGGTGGAACAGGGCGGCGAGGTCCCAGCCCCGGTCGGTGGGGAACCCGCCGATGGCGTCCTCGCCGGCGGCGACCAGCCGCCACAGCTGGTCCGGCGTGGTGACGCCGCCGGGGAAGCGGCAGCCCATGCCGACGATCGCGATCGGCTCGTCCGGGTCGGCCGCGGCGGTGGGCCGGTCGGCCGCGGCGCCCCCGGCCAGGTGGACGGCGAGGGCGGCGGGCGTGGGGTGGTCGTAGAGCAGCCCGGCGGCCAGGCGGCGCCCGGTGGCCTCGGCCAGCGCGTCACGGAACTCGACCGCGGTCAGCGAGTCGAACCCGAGCTCGCGGAACGTCAGGTCCGGGTCGACGGCCGCCGCCGACCGGTGGCCCAGCACCTCGGCGGCGGTGTCGCGGACGAGGGCGGCGAAGTCGACCGGGTGGGCGTCGACGGGAACCTGTTCGACAGGTGACCGCTCGCCGGACACCTCCCCGCCAGGCACCCGCTCGCCGAGGACCCGCCCGGCGGAACCTCCCCCGTCCGCCCCGGTGGCCGTGCTCCCGACCGGTTCCCCGGCTTCGTCGGCCCGCGCCCCGGCCCGGCCCGGCGACGCCGTGTCCAGCCAGTGGCGCTCCCGCTGGAACGGGTAGGTCGGCAACCGCAGCCGCCGGGCCCCGGTCCCGTCGAACAGCGGCTCCCAGTCCACCCCGACCCCGCGCACGTGCAGCCCGGCCACCCCCGCCACGAACCCGGCCACCTCCGGCCGGTCGGCGCGCACCCCCGCGTGCACCACCCGGTCGCCGCCCGCCAGCACCTCGCGGGCGGGCGCGGCCAGCGCGCTGTCGGGGCCGATCTCGACGAAGTCGGTGACGCCGAGCCCCACGGCGGCGCGCACCCCGTCGGCGAAGCGCACGGCCTCGCGGGCGTGCCGCACCCAGTAGTCCGCGGTGCGCACCTCCGGCCCGGCCGGCGCGCCGGTCAGCGTGGAGACCAGGACCGTCCGCGGCTCGTGGAACCGCACCCCGGCCAGCACCTCGGCGAAATCGGCCAGCACCGGGTCCACCGCCGCCGAGTGGAAGGCGTGGCTCACCCGCAGCGGCCGGGTCCGCCGCCCCATCCCGGCGAGCACGGCGGCGACCCGGGCCACCGCGTCCTCGGTGCCGGACAGCACGACCGCGTCGGGTCCGTTGACCGCGGCGACCTCGGCGCCGTCGACCAGCACCTCCCGCACCTCGCGCTCGGTGGCCCGCACCGCGACCATCGCGCCGCCCGGCGGCAGGGCCTGCATCAGCGCGCCGCGGGCGGCGACGACCCGGCAGGCGTCCTCCAGCGCGAAGACCCCGGCCAGGTGGGCCGCGGCGATCTCGCCGACGGAGTGGCCGAGCACGACGTCCGGCACGACGCCCCAGGAGCGCAGCAGCTCCGCGCAGGCGACCTCGAAGGCGAACAGGGCGGGCTGGGCGGTGCCGGTGCGGTCGACGTCGGCGCCGGGCGACCACACGGCCTCCCACGGGTCGGTTCCCACGACGTCGGTGAACGCCGCCCGCACCCGGTCCAGCGCCGCCGCGAAGACCGGGAACCGGGCGGCGAGGTCGCGGCCCATGCCCGGTCGCTGCGCGCCCTGCCCGGTGCACAGGAAGGCCACGCGGCGGTCGGGCCGGGCCACCCCGCGCACCACCGCCGCGGACCTGGTGCCGGCGGCGACCGCGGCGAGCCCGTCGGCCGACCCGTCCAGGACGACCGCGCGGTGCCCGAACGCGGTCCTGGTGGTGGCCAGCGAGAAGGCCGCGTCGACCGGGTCCGCGTCGAGCACGGCCAGCGCGGTGGCCTGGGCGCGCAGCGCCGCCTCGTCGCGCGCCGACAGCACCAGCGGCACCGGTCCGGACGGGACCCGCCGGGGCGGGTCCCGTCGGGCCGGCGCCTCGGCCAGCACGAGGTGGCAGTTGGTCCCGCCCATGCCGAACGACGACACGCCAGCGATCAGCGGCCGGTCGGGCCGGGGCCACGCTCCGTGGTCCACGCGCACCCGCAACCGCAGCTCGTCGAGCGGGATGGCGGGGTTGGGGGTGCTGAAGTTGAGGCTGGGCGGCAGTTCGCGGTGCCGCAGGCTCAGCGCGACCTTGATCAGGCCGACGATCCCGGCCGCGCCCTCCAGGTGGCCGACGTTGGTCTTGGCCGACCCGACGGCCAGCGGCACGGACCGGTCCGCGCCGAGCGCGGCGCCCAGCGCGCGGGCCTCCACCGGGTCGCCGACGCGGGTGCCGGTGCCGTGCAGCTCCACGTACTGCACCGCGGCGGCGTCCACACCGGACCGCTCCCGGGCGGCGCGCAGCACGGCCTCCTGCGCTCCCGCGTCGGGCACGGTGAGCCCCGGGGAGGCGCCGTCGCTGTTGACCGCACCGCCCCGGATCACGCAGTACACCTCGTCGCCGTCCGCGACGGCCGCGCCCAGCGGCTTGAGCAGCACGGCGCCACCGCCCTCGCCGCGCACGTACCCGTCGGCCCCGGCGTCGAACACGCGGCAGGCGCCACCTGGCGACAGCGCGCCGAACCGGGCCGCGGCGAGCGTGGACTCCGGCGCCAGGTTCAGGTTCACCCCGCCCGCGACGGCGAGCGGCACCTCGCCCCGCCGGATGGCCTCGCACGCCAGGTGGACGGCGACCAGGGCCGAGGACTGGGCGGTGTCGACGGTCATGCTGGGACCGGTCAGACCGAGCACATAGGACACCCGGTTGGCGATGATGCCGCGCTCCAGGCCCGTGAGCGTGTGCGCGCCGACGTGCTCGGCGCCCTGCCGGCGGGCCAGGGTGGCGTAGTCGTCGCCGATCGCGCCGACGAACACGCCGACCGGCTCGCCCGCCAGCGCGGCGGGCACCACCCCGGCGTCCTCCAGGGCCTCCCAGGCCAGTTCCAACATCAACCGCTGCTGCGGGTCCATCGCGGCCGCCTCGCGCGGCGAGATCCCGAAGAACCCGGCGTCGAAGAGGTCCACCGCGTCGAGGAAACCACCGCGGGCCGGCACACCGGCCGTGCCGGGCGCGGGCCAGCGGTCCGCGGGTGCGTCGGTGATCGCGTCGGTGCCGGTGCGCAGCAGCCGCCAGAACGCGGCCGGGTCGGCCGCGCCCGGCAGCCTGCACGCCAGTCCCACCACGGCGATCGGTTCGGGCGATCCGGCTGCGTGTTTCGTCACGAACCGAGCCTAGGACGGGAATTCCTCTCCGCAGCACCCCAGAACGCCTGCCTCGTTCCCCCTACCCCGGGGTGGGCGCGAGCACGAACACGTTGCCGAACGGGTCGAGGAACTGCGCGTACCCCGCCTCCTCGGGCACCACCTCGAACCGCACCCCGCGCGCGACCAGTTCCCGTTGCACCGCAACGACGTCCGCGCACTCCAGCACCACCCGGCTGAACCCGCCCACGCGGTCGTCGTGGTGCTCCACCCAGGTGTACGGGGCGATCACCGTGTCCGCGCCGGGCGGTGCCACTTCGAGGAACCGGCGCGTGCCGATGACGACGTCGGTGCGCTTCTCGAACCCCAGGACGTCGACGAAGAAGCGCTCCGCCTCGTCCTGGTCGGACACCGGGACCGCGACCGAACCGACCTTGCTGATCATGTGCTCTTCCTTCCGGTGCCGGGCCGGGCGCCCTTCCGCCCGTGCCCCGGAGCTGACAGGATCGTTGTGGGACAAGGAGATCGACGACAGGAGGACCATGCGCGAGTTGACCGACCGGGTGGCGGTCGTGACCGGCGCGGGCAGCGGGATCGGCCGCGCGCTCGCCGAGGCGTTCGCGGCCGAGGGCGCCCGAGTGGTGATCGCCGACGTCGACGAGACCGGGTTGGGCGCCACCGCGGAACTCGTGCGCGCGCTGGGGGCCGAGGTGCTGGCCGTGCCGACCGACGTGCGCGACGCCGACGCCGTCGACCGGCTGGCCGCGCGGGCGCTGGCCGCGTTCGGCGGCGTGCACGTGCTGTGCAACAACGCGGGTGTGTCCAGGATGGGCAACTCGTGGGAGATGTCCGTCGAGGACTGGCGCTGGGTGCTGGACGTGAACCTGTGGGGCGTGGTGCACGGGCTGCGCAGCTTCGTGCCGCACCTCGTCGCCCAGCCCGAGGCGCACGTGGTGAACACCTCCTCCATGGGCGGGCTGATGCCCGCGCCGTTCATCGCGCCCTACACCGCGTCCAAGCACGCCGTGGTCGGCCTGTCCAGGTCGCTGCGCCTGGAGCTGGCCGGCACCGCACCGCACGTCGGGGTCACGCTGCTGTGCCCCGGCGCGGTGGCGACCGCGATGGACCCGAACACCCCCCGGCCGGGCGGCGGGCCCGAGGACCTGCCGCCCGGTGCCGCGGCGCTGGCCGAGCACGTCCGCGCCGACAAGGACCAGGGCGCCACGCCCGGCGCGGTGGCCGCGGCGACCCTCGACGCCGTGCGGGAGAACCGGTTCTACGTCCTGCCCAACGCGGGTGACTTCCTGGACGTGCTGCGCGCCGACTTCGAGGCGGTGCTCGCCGCGCCGACCGACTAGCCGGGCGGGCTCCCGCCGGGGGTCTCGGCCGAGCGCACGTGCTCGGCGAGACCCCTCGGCGTGGGGTGCTCGAACACGTCGGCCAGCCTGACCCGCACCCCGGTGGCGCCCTTGAGCCGCTGCGCGAGCTTCGCGCCGAGCAGCGAGTGCCCGCCGTGGGCGAAGAAGTTGGTCGCCGGGGTGACGTCCCCGCGGCCCAGCAGTTCGGCGAACAGGCCGAGCACGGTCGCGACGAGCGGGTCGGCGTGGTCGACCCCGACGTCGACCACCCGCCGCCCGGCCAGGTCGCGGGCCAGCGCCGGGTAGTCGAGCTTGTCGTTGCCGGTGCTGGGCAGGCGGTCCAGGAACGCGAAGTCCTGCGGCACCGCCGCCTTGGGCAGCTCGGCCAGCGCGTGCGCGCGCAGCTCGTCGGCCAGCCCCGGCGCCTCGTCGGCCTCGACCGCGGCCACCAGCGTCCCGTCCCCACCCGAGCCGTCGAGGACCAGCACCGCCGCACCGCGCACGGCCGGGTGCGCGAGCAGGACCGCCTCGACCTCGCCGAGCTCGATCCGGTGGCCGCGCAGCTTGACCTGCCGGTCGGCCCGGCCCACCAGCTCCAGCGTGCCGTCGGGCAGCCAGCGGGCCAGGTCGCCGGTGCGGTAGTGCCGGCCGTGGCGGGGGTGCTCGCGGAACCGCTCGGCGGTCAGGTCGGGCCGGGCGTGGTAGCCGACGGCCACCCCGGCACCGGCGATGCACAGCTCCCCGGTGACGCCGACGGGCAGTTCCCGCCCGTGGTCGTCGATGACGAACACCTCGGTGTTGGCGATCGGCGCGCCCACCGGTACCCGGTCGCCCACCCGTTCGACACGACCGCCCGTGGACCAGATCGTGGTCTCCGTCGGCCCGT
Source organism: Saccharothrix syringae (assembly GCF_009498035.1). NCBI lineage: Bacteria > Bacillati > Actinomycetota > Actinomycetes > Pseudonocardiales > Pseudonocardiaceae > Saccharothrix > Saccharothrix syringae. The sequence continues at coordinate 4,405,275 of NZ_CP034550.1, read as the reverse complement.
AGACGTTGCGCAGCTCGCAGCCGGTGGCGAGCAGCCGGTGCGCCAGCGGCGGCGGCAGCGGCTCGCCACCGCACAGCACCGAGCGACCGGCCAGGTGCCCGCCGACCTCGTCCAGGACGAGGCGCCAGGTGGTCGGCGTGCCCTGCACCAGGGTGACCCCGTGCCGGTCCAGCAGGTCGGCCAGCACCCGGCCGTCCACCCTGGCCTCGTCCGGCGCGGCCACGACCAGGCCACCGGTGACCAGCGGGGTGAACAGCTCCAGCGCGGAGATGTCGAAGGAGAACGTGGTCGACCACAGCGCCGTCGACGCGGCGGCGCCCAGTTCCGCGCTGAAGTGCCCGATCAGGTTGGCCAGCGCGCCGTGGTCGATGACCGTCCCCTTCGGACGGCCGGTCGAACCTGAGGTGTAGATGAGGTAGGCGGGGTCGGAGCCGACCACCGACACCTCGGGTGGTGCGCCGGGCCCGGCGGAACCAGCCTTGGTGGAACCGGTCTCGGCGGAATCGGCCCCGGTACCACCGCTTCCTGTGCCGCCGCCTCCGAAGCCGCCGCCCTCGGTACCACCGCTCCCGATGCCGCCGGCCCCGACGCCGCCACTCCCGACGCCGCCAGCCCCGAAGCCGCCACTCCCGACACCGCCGCCTTCAAAGCCGCCGCCCTCGGTGCCACCGCTCCGCGTGCCGCCGGCCCCGACACCGCCGGCGGGCTCGCTGATGGGCAGCACCGGGCCCCGGTGCCCCGCGGGCAGGCGGGCGCCGGGGCCCGCCAGCACGGCCGCGGCGCCGGAGTCGGCGAGCTGGTGGGTCAGGCGCTGCTCCGGGTGCTCGGGGTCGAGCGGCAGGTAGACGGCGCCCGCGAGCCACACCCCCAGCACCGCGGCGGCCAGTTCGGCGCCGCGGTCGGCGAGCAGGGCCACCACGTCGCCGCGGCCGACCCCGGCGGCCACCAGCCGGTCGCGCACGCCGACCGCCGCCGCCCACAGCACCGCGTAGGACACCCGGCGGTCGCCGTCGACCAGCGCGACCGCCCGCGGGGTCGCGGTCGCCGCCGCGGCCACCGCGGCCGGCACCGTGTACACCGGGCGCGGCCCGGCGGTCCGGTTGGCGGTGTCGATGACCTCGTGGTCACCGCGGTGCCACACCGGGAACGCGCCCACCGGTCGCGCCGGGTCGCCGGCGAGCGCGGTCAGCAGGGCGTCGTAGCGGGCGACCACCGCCCGGACGTCGGCCTCGGCGAGCGCGCCAGCGTTGTAGGCCGCCCTCAGCCGCACGCCGTCGGCGCCGGGCAGCAGGAAGAACTCCAGGTCGAACTTCGAGAACCCGGTGCGCACCGGGACGGGTTCGGCCGGGACGCCCGCCAGGCGCACCCGGGCGGTGTCGGTGCCGGGCACGTAGTTGAACACGTGCCGGAACACGGTGTGCCGCCAGGAGCCGCCGGCCCGCGGTACCTGGTCCAGCAGGTCGTCCACCGGCACGTCGGCGTGCGCGAGGGCCCCGAAGAACGCGTCCCGGGCGGCGCGCACCAGGTCGGCGAACCCGGCGTCGCGGTCGACCGCGATCCGCAGCGGCGCCACGTTCACGTGGTAGCCGATCGCGCCGGGCGCGTCCGGGCCGCGCACGTTCAACGGGGTGCCGACGACGATGTCGGGCCCCGCGCCGTGCGCCTCCAGCAGCAGCACGTACGCGGCCAGCAGCACGACGGCCTCGGGCACGCGCAGCGCGCGGCGCAGCTCGGCGACCGCCCGGACCGCCTCCGCGGACAGCGCGGTCTCGACCTGCCCGCCGGCGACGGGCGAGGCGGGCGCGGGCGGTTCGGCGCAGGCCAGGCCCAGCCGGTCCGGCCGCACCCCGCGCAGCCGCTGCCGCCAGTACTCCCGGCTGGCCGCCGTGGCGGGGGCCTCGGCGAGCGCGGGCACCGGCCCGGCCAGGGCGGCGGGCACCGGGTGGTCCGCCGCGAAGGCGGTGTAGACCTCCGCCAGCTCGGCCGCCAGGACGCCCGCCGACGCGGTGTCGAAGATCAGGTGGTGCACCACCAGGCAGAAGACGTCGTCGGCGCCGCAGCGCAGCCGCAGGGCGCGCAGCAGCGGCCCGCCGTCCAGGGCGAAGGGCGCGGTGACGAACGCCGCCAGCCGGTCGGCGACCTCACCGGGCGGGCAGTCGGCGTCGTCGAGCGGCACCACGGGGTCCGCGGCGGTCAGGCGGGTCAACCCGGTGTCGGCGGCCAGGTAGGTGCGGCGCAGCACCTCGTGGCGACCGACCAGGAAGTCCAGGGCCCGCCGCAGCGCGGTCCGGTCGAGGCCGCCCGCGACGCGGAAGGCCAGGTGGAGGTTGTTGACCCCGCTGCCGGGGACGAGCCGCTCCAGCAGCCAGAGCGCCTCCTCCTTGCGCGCGGCGGCCACCCCGGTGGACGTGGACGCGATCGACACGGTGGTCTCCTCAGGCGAGCAGCCGGGCGACCGCCCGCGCGACACCGGGGTCGCGCAGCAGGTCGGCGTGGTGGACGTCGAAGGTCAGCTCGCGCTCGACCAGCGCGGCCCGCGCGGCCGGGTCGAGCGGGTTCAGGCCGCTGGTCGGCGTGGCCGAGCTGACCGCGACGGCGCCCGACCAGCACTTGACGTGGTCGACCGCGGCGGCGGCGACGAGGTAGGAGACGAACGAGCGGTAGGTGGCGGTGAGCTCGTCGGCGAACTCGTCGTCCAGGTCGGCGGCGGCGCAGGCGGCCCGGCCGGCGGCGGTGAACACGCGCACCAGCTCGGCGCCGAGCCCCTCGACGTCGCCGATCCGGTCCGCGGCCGCGGTGCCCTCGGCGAGCGCCTCGCGGGCCGCCTGCTCGCCCAGCACCCCGGCCAGGCTCTCCACCACCTTGCGGAACTGGTAGTAGAGGGTCGAGGTGGTCGGCGACTCCGGGTCGAACACGACCAGCCGGGGCGAGCGGGGCTGCGATCGCGCCAGCCGCACGGCCAGCTCGCCCGCGAACGCGCTGCCGGCGCAGAACCCGAGCACCGCCCCGATCCGACGGCCGGACGCGCGCACCTCCTCCTCCCAGCGGGTCACGTAGTCCTCGGCGACCATGCCGGTCTCGGTGCCCAGCGGCGGCTGCAGGCTCTCCCACACCTCGGTGCCGGGGTCCAGCCGGGCGACGAGGTCGGCGAAGGCCGCCTCGGGCCTGCCGGTGGCGGCGAAGTCGACGGCCAGCACGAGCGGTCCGGCCGGCGGGCCGCCCGCGATCGGTCGCCAGGCGCGCGGTGCGGTCATGGTGTCCCTCCAGCCGGGCGCAGTCGCCCCGTGACGTAGGCGACCGGGTAGGTCGCGGTGATCGGGCCGCCCGCCGCGTGGGCGGTGAGGTCCCGGACGAGTTCCGCGGCGACGGCGGCGCGCCGGTCGGGTTCGACCAGCTCCCAGTACACGCGCAGCCCGTTGGACCACGTCCACCCCACCAGCGCCTCCGCGCTGGGAGCGCGCAGCTCCAGGTCCTCGTGCAGCTCCCGGACCTCGACGAACCCGGCGGCGCGCAGCGCGTCCGCCACCGCGCCCGGCGCGCCGAACGGGTGCGCGCCGAGCAGGGCGGCGATCCTCGGGTGGGTGGCGGCGACCGCCTCCGGGGCGATCGCGTCGACCACGGCGCCGACCCGCAGTGGGCCCAGCGCCCACTCCCGCAGGCTCGGCGGCGGCACCGGGCCGGTGAGCCCGATGCGGCCGTCGGGGCGCAGCAGCCGGGCGTAGCGGGCCGCCACAGCGGGCAGGTCGGGGAACAGCGCGGCGCTCATGCTCGCGGTGACGACGTCGAAGGACCCCGCCGGGAAGGCCGGGTCGGCACCGTCGCCCAGCCGGACCGAGACGGTGCCCAGCCCGCGCTCGGCGGCCTCGGCGGCGGTGGCCCGGACCATCGGCTCGGCGATGTCGATGCCGACGACCGTCCCTCCCGGACCGACGCGCTCGGCGGCCGGGAACAACACAGCCCCGCGGCCGCAGCCCACGTCCAGCAGGTCGACGCCCGGCCGGGGGTCGACCAGGTCGAGCAGCCTGCGGGCGACGGGGCGGAAGAACTCGACGCCCGTGGCGTCGTAGATCCCCGCCAGGCGGTCGAAGACCACGCCTCGATCGGTGCTCACCACGCGACCGGCACCTCGAACACCCCGTAGATGTTCGCGTGCTCCTTGTACCGCAGGTCCTCCGCCGGGGTGGTCAGCCGCAGGGTGGGCACCCGGCGGAACAGCGTGCCGAACACGACCTCCAGCTCCAGGCGCGCCAGGTGCAGCCCGATGCACTGGTGCGCGCCGTGGCCGAACGCCAGGTGGGCGCGGGCGTCCCGGGTGATGTCCAACCGCTCCGGCTCGGGGAACACCCGCTCGTCCCAGTTGGCCGCGCCGGCCAGCGCGATGACGCCGGAGCCGGCCGGGATGACGGTGCCGCCGATCGCGACGTCCTCCAGGGCCACCCGCGAGCCGGCCGGGTCGGAGACGCTGAAGTAGCGCAACAGCTCCTCCACCGCCCCCGCAGCGCGCGCCGGGTCCTCCCGCAGCAGGGCCAGCTGGTCGGGGTTCTCCAGCAGCCCGATGGTGCCCATCGAGATCATGTTCGCCGTGGTCTCGAACCCGGAGATGAGCAGGAACGCCGCCATGCCGACAACCTCGTCGTGCTCCAGCGTGCCCGCCTCGGCGTTGCGCCGGACCAGCTTGCTCAGCAGGTCCTCGCCGGGCTCGGCCTCCCTGGCGGTGACCAGGGCGTCGAGCTTGCCGAGCACGTCCAGGTTGGCCTGCCGGCGCTGCTCGACCGTGCTGGCGTGGTCGACCATGACCCGGGTGCGGTCCAGGAAGAACGGCCGGTCCTCCAGCGGCACGGCCAGCAGCTCGCTGATCACCTGCGAGGGCACCGGCAGCGACAGGGCCTGGACGAGGTCGGTCGGGTTGTCGCCGGCCAGCATCCGGTCCAGGCAGTCGTCCACGACCCGCTGGACGCCGGGCCGCAGCTCCTGCACGCGGCGGACCGTGAAGTCGGGCACCACCAGCCGCTTGCGGGCCACGTGCTCGGGACCGTCCACGGCGAACGCGCGCCCGATCAGCGAGGAGCTGTAGCGCGCCTGCTCGGACATCTGCCGGGCCGAGGCCACGTTCCGGAACAGGTGCGGGAAGCCGGGGTGGAACCGGTCGGCGCTGATCCGGGGGTCGGTTAGCACCTGCCGGGCGAGGTGGTGCCGCGTGACGAGCCACACCGGGCGGCCGGAGGGCAGCACCGCTTGGCGCACCGGTTCGCGCTCGCGCATCTCGGCGTACTCGGCGGGTGGGTGCAGCGGGCATCGCCTGGCCATCGGGTAGGCCGGGGCGGTGGAGGTGGCGGTTTCGGTCATGGGTGTCCCCGGGGTGAGGTGTCGGGAGTGGCGGGCGCACCGGCGTCGCCGGCCGTGCGGGCGGCCGGCACCGGCCACCCCGCCCGGGCCAGGCTATGGCGCACCGGATGACCGGCCAAGCCCCTACGGCCCCTATCGGAATCCCTTGCCACCAGGGCGTTCTGGACTCGCGCGGCAGGCTCCCGCAGAGCGCGGCGAAGTGCGGCGCGACGGCGCACGACAGCCGTGCACCGCCATCACCGCGCGCCGATGACGTTACACCGCAACGGTCGCGTTTCAGTCCTCAGTGGACTTGCGCAGGACTTTCCGTTCGGCCTGCGTCACATCTTGTACGACCGCCGGTCGTCCGGCTCGACCTGCGCACCGTCCGACCAGGACGACGATCTCGGCGTGGGCAGTTCCAGGTCCACCGGCAGGTCGGTGCGCCTGCGCACGTTGAGCTTGCGGTACACCCTGGTGAGGTGCTGCTCGACCGTGCTGATCGTGACGTGCAGGGTCCGGGCGATCTCCTTGTTGGTGTGCCCCTTGAAGGCCAGCTCGGCGACCCTGCGCTCGGCTTCGCTGAGCGCGGCGATCCCGTGGGCGTCGCGACCGGCTTCCGCGGGTTCGCCCGCCGGGGCGATGTGCCCGGAGCTGTTCGCGGTCAGCTCGGCCACCAGCGGCTCGGCACCGCACACGTCGGCGATGTGCAGGGCGCGGCGGACGACCATGCGCGCGCGCCGCGAGTCGCCGAGCACCCGGTGGGACTCCGCCAGGCAGGCCAGCGCCCGAGCCAGCTCCAGCTGGGCACCGCACGCCTCCAGGTCCTCCACCGCGGCCCTGGCCACCCGCGCCCGCTCCGCCAGGGGCGTGGCGCCGGCGCGGATGCGCCCGGCGACGCCCAGCAGGCGCCTGCCGCGCCCGCCGGGGCGGCCGGCCTGCTCCGCCAGCAGCCGGAGCGCCTGCTCGGGCTCGCCGGCGCGCAGGTACGCCTCGGCCGCGCCGGAGCGCCACGGCAGCAGCGCCGGGCTGTCCAGGCCCCAGCGCGCCAGCGTCTCGCCGGCCGAGAGGAAGTCGCCCAGCGCGGCGCGCAGCCGCCGGGTGCCGAGGTAGTAGTGGCCGCGGGTGTGCAGGTACTCCACGCCCCACCGGGTCCGGAACATCGCCGGCGGCACCGGCCGGTCCAGCTCGACGGCCGCCTCGGCGTACCGCCCCATCGCCACCAGGGCCTGCACCAGGGTGCTCAGCGGCGCGCCCACCACCACGCCCCAGCCGCGCGGGGTGATGAGGTCCAGGGCCTCGCGGGCGTACCGCTCGGCGTCGGGCAGGCGGCCCTCCAGCAGCGCGATCCGGGCGCGGATGTCGACGAAGATCGCCTGCCAGGACGGCGCGCCCCGCTCGTCGGCGCCGTCCAGCAGCGTGTCGCACCACTGGCCGGCCTCCTCCAGCCGGTCGGCGTGGACGAGCACCTGGAGGGCGAACCTGCTCGGCCCCAGCGACATGTGGCGCAGGCTGCAGACCTCCAGGATGCGGGTCGCCTCCTCCACCAGGTCGTCCCGCGGCCCCTCGACGAACAGCTCGTTCAGCACCTCCAGCGCGCGCAGGCCGGCCTCGCTCGCGGTCGTCACCGCCGGCGCGGTCGCCGGGCGCGACGACCTGGCCTCGGGCACGTGCGGCAGCAGCGCCGGGCAGGAGAAGCCCATCCACAGGCGCATGACGCGCAACTCCGCGTCCGCGCCCGGGTCGATGTCGTGATCGCGCACCAGCCGGTCGAACACCTCGACCGCCTCGTCGATGCGGCCGTGCCAGAACAGCTGGCCGCCCAGGACCACGGCGTCGTGGTCGTCGATCCGGCCGTCCGCCAGCGCCTCGGTCAGGCAGGGCAGGCGCCCGGCCGCCTTGGCGGGGTCCAGCCACCAGCCCACCTCGACCAGGCGCGCGGTGACCTCGGCGCGTTCCCGCTCGTCGGCGCACAGCTCGCGCGCCAGCTCCAGGCAGCGGACGGCCAGCACCAGGTCGTCGTTGACCGCCTGCCCGGCGGCGTCGCGCAGCACCGCCACGGCCCACGGGCCCGGCGCGCGCCCGGCGGCGAGCAGGTGCGCGGCCACGTCGACCGAGGGGGCGCCCAGCTCGTGCCGGGCCGTCGCGGCACGGGCGTGCAGCCCGGCCCTGGTACCCGGGTCGACCGAGGAGAGCACGGCGCCCCACCCGGCCGGGTGCCGGAACGCCGGTGCGCCGTCGTCCACGAGCAGGCCCATCTCGGCCAGGGCGTCGAGGTGGCGGCCGGTCAGCGCCTCGTCCAGGTCGAGCATCCGGGCCAGCACGCCGGGCGACGCCGCGGCGCCGAGCACGGCCAGCCCGCGGGCCACCCGGGTGGTGTCGGGGCCGCAGCGGCGCAGGCAGGCCAGCACCGCCTCGGTGAACGCCTCGCCCTTCCACGGGGCCGCCCGGTCGGGCCGGTCGGCGGCGCGCAGGTCCTCGGCCACGGCGCGCACCAGCAGCGGGTTGCCGCCGGTGACCGCGTGGCAGGTGGCGGCCAGCGACTCGGGCACGTCCCGGGAACCGGGCGCGCCGGCCTTGAGGTACCGGTGCAGCAGGTCGCCGACCCCGGCCGGCGACAGGGGGGAGACCCGCACCGAGCGGAACCGGGGCTGGCGGAGCAGTTCCGCGTGCACCGCTCCCCACCGGTTGCCCGGCGCGGTGGCGCACACCAGGACCAGCAGGACGCCCGCCGCGCTCAGCCGGCCCGCCAGCTCGGGCACGGGCGCGAGGAAGTCCTCGTCGGCCCGGTGCAGGTCGTCCACCGCGACGACCAGCGGCACCCGCCCGGCCGCCTCGCGCAGGGCCTCGACCGCGGCGGCCGGGCCCCCGCCGGGCAGGCCGACGGCGGCGGCGAGCTGGTCGAGCAGCCCGGGGCACCCGGTCGCCGAGGAGCCCGCCGCGACCTCGACCCAGTGGGCGCCCACGTCGGCGGCGTGCTCGGAGAACGCGTGCAGCAGGGCGGTCTTGCCACCGCCCACCGGGCCGCGGACGAGGACGACGCAGCCCTTCCCGGCACTATTTCTCAACATTCCTTTAAGGACGTCCAGTTGGTGGTTCCGCTCAACCAGCGCGAACAATCGATCCCCCATGGCGATAAACTGAACGATCGGCAAATCGGATCTGCGCGCACCGACCGACCGCGCCGACGCGGTCGCACTGCCACATGATCCAGGAACGTGCCCACCCCATCAGTACACGTCTTCGGACTGTACCAGAACTCATCATCACGTCATCCGCAATTGAGCATCACTCGAACGGTCGAGTTGTGTCTACCCAAAGTGACGCCGACATCCGCCCGACCAGCGATCATAGGGGTTTTCCGGCTGCCGGTAGGGGTTACCGGACTCCCCCACCGACACTCGCCACATAAGGAAGGCAAAAGATCGCGATCGGTCGGCACACCCCGACCGAGGACCGCCCGGCCCCTATTCGAATAGGTCGCGCAGGCGTGCACAGTACACCGCCCAAGTAACACCGGGAGCACTGCTACAAGATTCCACAAAATTCTCCAGAATAGTTTCAACCCAGCTCGACAGGGGTACGCTCTGGGGTCGACAGCGATCTACCGGCACGACAACATCCCCACCATGGGGAACATTGCCGACAAAGTGCCCGTGCTCATTGCCGGGGCCGGCCCGACCGGTTTGACGCTGGCCATCGACCTGGCCCGGCGCGGTATTCCGGCGCTGATCATCGACAAGGACTCGAAACCCTCGACCGCGTCCCGCGGCAAGGCGGGCATCCAGCCGCGCAGCCTGGAGGTGTTCGACGACCTGGGCGTCGTCGACGAGGTGGTGGCGGCGGGCACCCAGCGCCTGCCGTTCCGCCGGTTCACCCGGGACCGGCTGGTCGGCGAGGCGATCCCGTACCTCCACCACGCGCCGACGCACGACCTGCCCTACCGCAGGCTGCTGTTCCTGCCCCAGTCGCGGGTCGAGCAGGTCCTGCGCGACCGGCTCGCCGCCCTGGGCGGGGCGGTGGAGGCCGGCGTCGAGCTGGTCGGGTTCACCCGGGGCGCCGACGCGGTGACCGCGACCCTCTCCACCCCGACCGGCCTCCGCTCGGTGACCGCCGACTACCTGGTCGGCTGCGACGGCGGGCGCAGCACCGTGCGCAAGGCGCTCGACCTGCCGTTCCGCGGCCACACCGAGACCGACCGGCGGCTGCTGGTCGGCGACGTGGAGGTGGACGGCCTCGAACCCGACGCCTGGTACCAGTGGCTCGACCTCGACCGCGGCGTGGTCATGCTGTGCCCGCTGAGCGGCACCCGGTCGTGGCAGGTGCAGGTCACCCCGCCGCGCGACGCGGACGGCAACGAGCGCGGTCCCTCCGTCGAGGCGTTCCAGGCCGCGGTGGACCACGTGACCGGGATGCCGATCCGGCTGAGCAACGCCACCTGGCTGTCCACGACCCGGGTGAACGTGCGGATGGTCGACCGGATGCGGGTCGGCCGGGTGCTGCTGGCCGGGGACGCCGCGCACGTCCACCCGGTGCTGGGGGCGCTCGGGGCCAACACCGGCATCCAGGACGCCTACAACCTGGGCTGGAAGCTCGCCCGCGCGCTGCGCGACGGCCCGGACTGCCTCGCGCTGGACAGCTACGAGCGCGAGCGGCTGCCCGTGGCCGAGTGGACCCTCAAGACCAGCGTGGCCAGCCGCGACCTGGTCCTGGCGGCGATGCTGGCCGGGACCGGCGGCGCGGAGGCCGGCCTCACCGAGGAGACGCTGCAGCTCGGACTGGGCTACCGGGACGGCCCGCTGAGCGCGCAACTGGTCGAGGCCGGCGCGGTGCGGGCGGGCGACCGCGCACCCGATTCCCCGTGCCTGGACCCGGCGGGCCGCCCGCTCCGGCTGTTCGACGCGCAGCGCGGCCCGCACTTCACGCTCTTCGGGTTCGGGCCGGGGTCCGCCGCGGCCGTGCGCGCCGCGGCGGACGCCGGGGTGGCGGACCTGCGCGCCCACCTGGTGCCGGACCACCCGCCCGCCTACGGCCTGACCGGGGACGCGCTGGTGCTCGTCCGCCCCGACGGCCACGTCGGGCTCGTCGGCGCTCCGGACGACTTCGCCGCCGTTCACGATTACTTGTCCGGTTTGTCGCGCGAGACCGACCGCCCGAACCGGTAGAATCGGAGGAAAGACGATGTACCGACCCGATTACTTCGGCCCGCCGGACCTGGCCGCGCAGCACGACCTGGTCGAGGAACACCCCTTCGGGCTCATGACGCTGGCCGTCGACGGCCGCCCCACGGGCGTCCACCTGCCCTTCGTGCTCGACCGCGATTCGTTCCCCTACGGGCGTTTGCGCGGTCACCTGTCGCGCGGCAACCCGATAGCCCGGTTGCTGCACGCGAATGTCGAGGTGCTGGTGGCGTTCACCGGTCCCAGTTCGTACCTCTCACCGGACGACTACGCCACCGAACCGCACTTCCCGACCTGGGCCTATGCCGCCGTGCACGTAACCGGCAGGCCGCGCGTGCTCGACGACGCGAGGTGCGTGCGGCAGCTCACCGACCTCATCGCCGACCAGGAGGGGAAACTGGCGCCGAAGCGCCCCTGGCTGCTGCCCCGGAAGTCCAGCGCGTTGTTCGACGAGTACCTGAAGCTCATCATGGCTTTCGAGGTGCCGATCGCCCGGATCGAAGGAATATTCAAACTCGGGCAGAACAAGTCGCCCGCCGACATGGTCGCCCAGGCCGCCGCGTTCCGCGCACGCGGAACCGACCGCGCCCTGGAGCTGGCCGACTACATCGAACGGTTCAACGGGCTTGAACGATCCGGTCACGAACAGCCGCCGCGGGCGGTGGAATCGGCCTGATCCGCCCCGTGCGGCGTGACGAGCGCCACCCCCGACCGGACCGGGTGCTCGCGGTCCGGCCGGGTGGCGGGGCCGGGATCGCCACGCTGCGCAGCCGCCGCGCCGGGCGGTTGCCCCGGGGCGCGGTAACCCGGTGGCGCGGGCTGTTCGGGGGCCGCGCCACCCGGTTACCGGGCACCGCGGTGCGGCTCCCGACGCAGGTCCGGCGCGGGTCCGTCGCCGGCCTCACCCGCGCAGCGTGTCCCGCCGGCGGATGCCGCGACCTCTCGTGGGGACGGCGCTCGTCGCGGGGACCACGCCTCAGGCCGCGCTCGGTCCTGTTGCCCGCCCCGACCGCGCCACCGGGCTCGGCCACTCCACCCGGGCGCCGAACGGCCCGCCTCCCGCGCGACCGGACCTCAGCGGTCCAGGTGGTGGCAGGGCACCTCGAAGAACCAGTTCTCCGGCTCGTGCTCGAACCGCGCGACCGGGGCACCCGCCGCGCACTGACCCCGCCCCCGCGCGACGCTCTCACCCCACGGGACGCCGTCCAGCACACCGCCGTCGACCCGCACGTGCTGCACGACGCTGTACAGCACCACCACGGCGACCACGACCCGCCCCGCACCCACCGCCAGGCGTGCCCACCGCTCGCGCGGCACCAGGGCCAGCCCGACCGCCACCGCGCTGAACAGGAACAGGCACGGCGCCACGCTGTAGCGCTGCCCGGTGGTGACCACGCCCGGCTGCTGCACCTGGAGCACGCGGGTCCAGTTGGCGACCAGCGTCCCCGCGATCACCAGCGCGCCGTACCCGACGCCGAGCACCACCAGCAGCCGGCCCGCCCGGTCGCCCCACCGCAGCCCGGCCAGCACCGGCAGCCCGGCCAGCAGCAGGGCGCCGAGCACCGGCAGGTTGCCGTGGACCGGGTAGTACCGCTCGACCTGCTCGGACCCGAGGAACGCGACCACCGGCACCCGCAGCAGCCCGGCGAGCAGCACCTGGACCGGGTCCGCCGGGTCGTGCGAGTACGGGGTCCGCTCGGCGAACACCATCACCAGGCCCTGCACCGCCGCCGCGGCGAGGAAGGCCAGCGGGACGACCCGGCCGCGCGGCACCGCCAGGCGCAGCAGCGCGACCGGCACCAGCACGAACACCAGCGGGCTGGACAGGGCGGCCAGCACCACGAAGGCGGTCACGGGCACGCGCGGCCCGGACCGCCACAGCAGCGCCCAGAACACCCCGTAGAGCAGGAACCAGTGCAGGTTGGCGACGTTGTCCAGCGGCTCGGAGTTGCCCGCGGGCAGCACGACCACCAGCGCGGCGTGCGCGAACCGCACCGGCAGCGGGCGCAGGTACCCGCCGGAGGCGGTGAACACCAGCAGCGCGACCAGGGCCCGCGGCACCGCGGCCAGCACCGTGAACGCCACCGCGGCCCACTCCAGCGGCAGCACCGACACCAGTTCCGCGGCCAGGCGCGGCAGCACGTGCAGATAGCCGCCGTAGGGGGCGACCAGGTTCGCCGTGAACGGCTGGGTGATGCCGTCGAGCAGGAAGCGCGCGCCGTCCTCGGCCCAGACGCGCTCCAGGCGGGACCAGCCCGCCGGCATGAGCAGCTGGAACGCCATCGCGGCCGCGAACGCCGCGCCGTAGCCCGCGGCGAGCCGCCCGCGCGGCAGCGCGCTCGGCGGCGCCTGCGGCAGCACCGCCTCGGCGAACGCGCGCGACCGCGGGGCGGCCGACGCCGCCGTTCCGTCCACCACCGGGTCCCCGTCCACGACCGACACGTCGAATCCCCCCGCGCTCCCCGGCTCCGCAGGCGCGCACGCTACACCAGCGGTTCGGGCAACCCGGACGTGCCGGACACCGCCGTCACGTCCGGACCACCACCAGCCGGCGGGTGGCGCGGGTGAGCGCGACGTACCGCTCGGCCGGGTCCATCCGCTCCGGGTCGAGCACCACGACCACGTCGAACTCCAGGCCCTTGGCGGCGCGCGGGGTGAGCGGCCCGTCCACGCCGATCACCGCGAACGTGCCCTCGTCGGGTCGGAAGGACTCCGGGTCGGCGCCGGTGACCTCGACCGGCGGCTCACCGTCGCGCACCGAGGTCGGCGGTACCGCGCCCGGGTCGACCTCGGCCAGCGCCCGCGCGGCGCAGGCCATGATCGGCGCGGGCGTCCGGTAGTTGACCGTCAGCCGCCGGTAGCGCCACCGGTCGGGCGCGTAGCGGTCCAGCACCTCGTGCCAGCTGCGGGCACCCGCCGCCGCCTGGCGCTGGGCGAGGTCGCCGACGACGGTCATGGAGCGGTTGGGGCTGCGGCGGGCCAGCACCCGCCAGTCCATCGCGGACAGCTCCTGCGCCTCGTCGACCACCACGTGCCCGTAGGTCCACTCCCGGTCGGCGGCGGCGCGCTCGGCCGTCACCCGGTAATCCGGCGGGGTGTGCCGGTCGGCCAGCCACTCCGCGTTCACCAGGTCGACCGCGCGCAGCTCCTCCTCGTCGATCTCCGCGTCGGTGTCCACGACGTGCAGGACGCCCTGCGCGTACTCGACGGCCTCGCGCCGCTCCCGGGCCGCGCGGCGCTCCCGCTCCCCGTCGGTGCCCAGCAGCTCGGCGGCCTCGTCGAGCAGCGGCACGTCCGAGACCGTCCACGCCCGCGGGTCGGCGCGCAGCAGCTCGGGCCGGCCCAGGGCCAGGCAGCGGCCCCCGTACAGGTCGGCCAGCAGCTGCTCCGGCGTGAGCACGGGCCAGAGCGCGGCGGCGGCGCGGGCCAGGTCGGGGCTGCGCACCAGCTCGTGGCGCACGTCCTCGGCCAGGCCGGGCAGGTCCTCGCCGATCAGGTCCACCGCGGGCCGCACCAGCACGTCGACCAGGGCGCGGTGGAAGACGGACCCGGCCTCGTTGTGCCGCAGGCCCGAGTCGCGCGCGACCTGCCGGGCCCGCGCGACCAGCGGGGCGGTCAGCGGCACCGTGACGTCGGTCAGCTCGACCGGGACGGGTTCGGCGGGCAGCTCCTCCCGGTCGGCGACGGCCGCGCGCAGCAGGTCGACGGCCGCCAGGTCGCCCTTGAGGGCCTGGAGCTCCGGGCTGTCCTCGCGGTCGGTCCGCACGCCCGGGAACAGCTCGCCGGGCGTCGCGAACACCACGTCGGTCTCCCCCAGCGACGGCAGCACCTCGCCGATGTAGCGCAGGAAACCCGGGTTCGGGCCGACCACCAGCACGCCCTGCCGGGACAGCCGCTCGCGCCGGGTGTAGAGCAGGTAGGCGACCCGGTGCAGGGCCACCGCGGTCTTGCCGGTGCCGGGGCCGCCCTCGATCACCAGGATGCCGCGGTGCGGCAGGCGGATCACCTCGTCCTGCTCGGCCTGGATGGTGGCCACGATGTCGCGCATGGCGCCCGAGCGGGGCGCGTCCAGCGCGGCGAGCAGGGTTTCCGAGGTGACGTGCAGGTCGTCGTCGTGGATGCCCTCCAGCACCCGACCGCGGACGCGGAAATGACGCCTCCGGGTGATTCCCTCCGGGTTCGCCGCGGTCGCCGTGTAAAAGGGGCGGGCGGCGGGCGCGCGCCAGTCGGTGAGCAGCGGTTCGTAATCGTCCTCCTCGTCGAACAGGCCGACCCGGCCGACGTAGGTGCGCCCGCCCCCGGCGTCGTCGATGCGGCCGAAGCACAGCCCCTCGTCGGCCACCTCCAGGCGGCTGACCCGCTCGGACAGCGTGCGCACCGCCACTTCGCGCTGCCAGCGCTGCTCGTGCCGGTCGCGCAGCGCGGCGTCCAGCCCGGCCCGCGCGGCGGCCCGCTCGCGGTCGAGCCGGGCGTGCAGGAACGAGATCCTCTCCTGTTCCGCGGACAATTCCCCTGTTGTCACGCTTGCCCCCTGTGCTATACTGGGTGTGTCTATCCGGAAATCTTCCGGACTTGGTCGACCTTCATTCTTACCACATTTCCCGCCCCCTTTCGTGGGAGCATCCGCGCATGGGGATCCTGGACGGCAAGGCCGTGGTCGTGACCGGCGCGGGGCGCGGGCTGGGCGAGTCCTACGCGCGGCACGCCGCCGCCGCGGGCGCGCGGGTGGTGGTCAACGACGTGGCGGGTGCCGAGCGGGTCGCGGCGGGCATCGGGGGCGCGGTGGCGCACACCGGCTCGGTGGCCGACCCGGAGCAGGCCGCGGCGCTGGTGGAGCTGTGCGTGGCCGAGTTCGGCCGGATCGACGGCCTGGTCAACAACGCGGGCGTCACGTGCTTCGCCGAGCCGTGGGACGACGACCCGGCCGCGGTGCGCGAGGTGATCGAGGTCAACGTGCTGGGCACGATGTACTGCGGCACGGCGGCCGCGCGCGCCATGCGGGGCGGATCGATCGTCAACGTCGTCTCCGGCGCCATGCTCGGCCGCGCCGGCGCCGCCGCGTACTCGGCGTCCAAGGGCGCGGTGGCGTCGCTGACGGCGTCCTGGGCCTCGTCCCTGGCGCCGCGCGGGGTGCGGGTCAACGGGGTCGCGCCGCTGGCGTGGACGCCGATGATGGACGCCGACCCGGGCCGGCACGAGGTGGGCTCGGCGGCGGGGCCGCCGGACCGGATGGCGCCGCTGGTCACGTACCTGCTCAGCGACCTGGCCGCCGGGGTCACCGGGCAGCTGGTGCGGTTCCTGCCGGACAAGCTGCACCTGATCTCGCAGTACGCGGCGAAGCGGCCGGTGCTGGTGCGCGAGAGGTGGGAGGTGGAGGACATCGCGCGGGCGTTCGAGGACGAGCTGGAGCCCGAGCCGCCCGGCCGGGACCGGTGGCGGGTCTGACCCCGGCCCCGGGAAGATAGATGGTCGGCCACATACCCGTGCTACGTTCGGGTGGCAGATCGGGAACGCACGCCACACGACGGAGGCACGTCACGATGAAGGCGGTAGTGCTGGAGCGGTTCGGCGGCCCGGAGGAGCTTCGGCTGTCCGATGTGGACGCACCGGAACCGGGTCCCGGCCAGGTCCGGGTGCGGGTGCGCGCGGCGGGCGTCAACCCGTTCGACGGCAAGGTGCGGTCCGGCGCCATGGAGGCGCTGTTCACCACGGAGCTGCCCACCGTCCTCGGCCTGGAGGTCGCGGGCGAGGTCGACGCGGTCGGCCCCGGCGTCACCGGCGTGGCCGAGGGCGACGCGGTGTTCGGCTTCGCGGACGGTGGCGGGTACGCCGAGCAGGCCCTGCTGAGCACGTTCGCGCCCAAGCCGGAGGGGTTGGGCTGGGAGCAGGCCGTCGCGCTGCCCCTCGCCGGCGAGACCGCGGACCGCGTGCTGCGCCAACTGGGCGTGCGCGCGGGCGAGACCCTGCTGGTCCACGGCGCGGCGGGCGCGGTGGGCACGATCGCCGTGCAGCTGGCCGTCGCGGCGGGCGCGCGGGTCGTCGGCACCGCCGGGCCGGACAACCAGGAGCACGTGGCCGCGCTCGGCGCCACGCCGACCACCTACGGGCCCGGCCTGGTCGAGCGGGTGCGGGAGCTGGCACCTGAGGGCGTGGACGCGGTGTTCGACGTCGCGGGCCGGGGCGCGCTGCCGGACTCGATCGAGCTGCGCGGCGGCACGGACCGCATCGTCACCATCGCCGACCCGGCCGCCGGGCAGTGGGGCATCCCGTTCAGCGGGGAGTCGCAGCGGGACGCCGGGCGGTTGGCCGAGCTGGCGGAGCTGGCCGCGCGGGGCGGGCTGGTCGTCGCGATCGCCGCGACGTTCCCGCTGGCCGACGCGGCGGAGGCGCACCGGGTCAGCGGCGCCGGGCACGTGCGGGGGAAGCTCGTGCTGACCGTGTGACCGCCCGGCGGGCGACCTGGGCCAGGGCGATGCCGAGGAGGGTCAGCGCGCAGCCGACGACCAGGGCGTTGACGAGGGTGGCGGCGGTGGTGCGGGCGCCGGACAGCCAGGGGGTGGCGGCGATCCACCAGCCCGCCAGCACCAGCACCGGGCCCGGCCACCGGCCGTCCAGCGGGGCCATCATGCCGATCAGGGCGACCACCACGACGACGGCGCCGGCCAGCACGGCGTCGCGGACCAGGGTGCGCGGGGCCGGGCCGGGGCCCGGGGTGAGGCCGTAGCCGAGGGCGACCGGGGACATCAACTGCCAGAGGCCGAGCAGGAAGGCGGCGATGCCCAGGCCCGTGCCGAGGCGCTGCCTCACCGGCGGGTCGGGGTGGTGCTCGTCGGGGTGATGCGCAACGTGCACCTCCGCGTGCGGAATGGGCTTCGGGGCCGGTGAGCGGCGGGTGGGTGGCCGGCAACTGCGGATACGGCTGGTGGTGGGTGGCGGTTCACCGCCGGTCGCGCGGGGCTGCGGTTGGCTGTTGGTTGCCAGCGGCTGGAGGTGGCTGTCGGTTGCCGGTGGCTGGAGGTGGCTGGAGGTGGCTGTCGGTTGCTGGCGGCTGGCGGTCACTGGCGGTTGCCGGTGGCTGGTTGGGCGGGCTCGGGTTCGCCGGTCGCCGCTCGCCGCTCGGGCCCGCCGCCCGCCGCTCATCCCGGACCGGAGAACCGGGCACCGGGCAGATCCGCCTGCCCGGTGCCGGTCCCACCGCCGCCGGCGGAGACCACACCGGTCGTGCCGGGCGCGGCCCGCGCCCGTGACCGGGTTGACACCCGCTGCTCGCGGGCGGCCTCCGCTGGTGCGGAGATCAGGGGGTCGTGCCCGCGAACTGCCCGACACTGGTCAGGTACCGGTCCGGGGGCGGGCCCAAACCGATGGCGGGCGAAATGCGCCACAGCGGTCGGCAAAGCAGTTCGGCCGAAGTCGGACTCGGTACGACCACGGCACGACCTCCCTCCTGACCGGACATTCGCATCACCCGTCCGGACCGGTTCACCCAGGAGAGAGAAACATCTTTCGCCGCAGCTCAGAGGCGTAAAACAATTTTAAACCTGCCACCACTAGAAACTTTCCGTGACAAGGGTCAAGTCGACACGCACGGAGAGTTACGGGCAGTTCATCAGGTAAGACCAACCGTAACGATGCATCATGTGCACGTGAACGAATCGAACCCGTCTTCCTCGACGATCAGCACCGATGTCCGCGGCACCGTCACCGTGCTGCGGCTGGTCGGCGACATCGACCTGGCCAACAGCGACACCCTGCGCGTGCGCTGCGTCGAACTGCTGGACAGCGGTGTCGACGCGCTCGTGCTCGACTTCTCCGAGGTGAGCTTCTTCGCCTCGTCCGGCATCGCGGCGCTCGCGCACGTCCGGGAGTACAGCGCGCAGCGCGGTGGGCTGCCCGTGCACGTGGTGGCCGGCCGCAGCGTTCGCCGGTCGCTGGAGCTGACCGCCATGGACCGCCTGCTGCCGATGCACGACGCGGTGGAGGAGGCGGTCGAGGCGGCCGAGGCCCGGGTTGCCAGGCGCTGACCGGAACGCGCCCGGCCGGAGCCGTCGGCCGAGGCCGGGCGCAACCCCGGGGCCGCCCCGACGCCCTCGTCATCAGGCGGTCAGAACCAGGGCTCGGCGGTGACCGCCACCGTCGTGCCCCGATCGGCCGCCTCGGCGATGGCCAGGGCGACGCGGTGGTCGTGGATGCCCTCCGCCAGCGGGTACGGCTCGGGGCCGGCGTCGGCGACCCAGGCGGCGGTGTCCTGGAGGAGCGTGGCGATGGCGATCTCCTCGTCGTTCCACCGCTGCCCCTGGTAGGGGTTGCGGTAGAGGACCCGGGAGTTGAACGTGATGTGGTCGGTGTCGAAGCCGTCCAGGTCGAGGTCGTAGCCGGTCTGCCGGCGCACCAGCGGGTTGCGGGTGATGGTGCGGTCGGCGGCCAGGTGGACGACTTCCTGGTCGCGCAGCTCCCCCGTGGTGCCCCGGACCAGGAGGCGGCGCATGAGCAGCTGGTTGTGCCACTGGTTGTCGGTGAAGTCGTAGACCCCGAGCTTGCCGTGCCCGGTGAAAGAGATCGTGGCGAGGGTCGTGGTGGCCTGCTTGACCTCGACCGGGTCGGCCCAGCCCGAGCGGGTGATCGGGTCGGCGAGCGGCGCGGTGTGGCGGGTGGCCCGGACCTCGACCGGGCCGCGCCCGGTGCCCAGCAGGGTCCGGATCAACGACACGGCGTGGTACTGGTGGGTCGAGGAGACGTCGACGCGGGTCGGTTCGCCGATCACGCCGTCGCGGACCAGGGCGATGCGGGCGGCGTGGGCGGGCATCCGGGTGTACTGCTCGGCGACCTGCACCAGACCGCCGGCGCCGACCCGGGTCCACAGGGCGCGCAGGCCGTCGAGGTCGGGGGCGGGCGGGGTCTCGGCGAGGACGGGGACGCGGCGCTCGACCAGCTCGACGACCAGGCCCGGCGTGACCGACCACGGCACGGCGGTGACCACGAAGTCCGGCTTGGCGCGCAGGCAGTCGTCGAGGGAGAGGTGCACGGGCACCGGCAGGTCCTTGGGCGCGCGCGACACCACACCGACGCAGGTCAGGTCGTCGAGGGCGGCGGCCAGGCGCCAGAAGTACTCGGCACGCCAGCCGGAGCCGACGATCGCGAACGTGGTCACGCTCCCATCCAACCCGAACCGGTTCGCGCCGGGCCAGATGAGCCTGGTCAGAGGCGAGCCAGGTGGGTCGCGCCGGACGAGCGGGCCAGACGAGCCGGACGAGTGGGCCAGACGAGCCGGGTGGGTCGGGCCGGGTGAGTTGGGCCGGGCCGGGCGGGTCGGGCCGGGCGGGCCGGGTCGGGTCGGGCCGGGCGGGTCGGGTCGGGTCGGGCCAGCACCGAGCAGGGCCAGCACCGAGCAGGGCCAGCACCGAGCAGGGCCGCGAAGGTCGGCCCGACCCCACCAACCCGACCCCACCAACCCGACCCCGCCCCCCGCACGACACCCCCACCGTCCCCAACACTCGACGAATCACACGAACGTGTGGAAAGTTCACCCCTACGTGCGAACCGAAGGCGGTGGACAAGGCGGTGGACGTGGACGACCTGCGCCAGCTGCTCAACCCCGACGAAGTACGCCGCCGCCTGGGCGCCGTCGTCTTCAGCCGGGTCGCCGGGCCGGACGGCCCGGCCGTCCGGGACCGCATCCACCTCACCCCCGGCCCCCGCTGGTTCACCCCCGACCGCCCGATCCGCCGGGTGCACGGCGACGCCGCCATGTTCGTCGGCGGCCTCCGCGCCCTCCTCCTCCAATCCCTCCACCCGCTCGCCATGGCCGCCGTCGCCGGCCACTCCGACTACCGCGCCGACCCGTGGGGCCGCCTGCAGCGGACCAGCGGCTTCCTGGCCGTCACCACCTTCGGCACCGCCACCGACGCCGCCGCCGCGGTCGCCCGGGTCCGCAGGATCCACGCCCACGTCCGCGGCACCGCCCGCGACGGCACGCCCTACCGCGCCGACGACCCGCACCTGCTGGAGTGGGTCCACCTCGCCGAGGTCGACAGCTTCCTGCACTGCCACCAGCGCTACGGCTCGGCCAAGCTCTCCCCCGCCGACCAGGACGGCTACGTCGCCGACACCGCCCGCGTGGCCACCGAGCTGGGCGTGCGCAACCCCCCGACCACCACAGCACAGCTCAAGGCCCGGCTCGACGCGTTCCGGCCGGAGCTGCGGGGCACGCCGGAGGCCCGCGACGCCGCCCGCTTCCTCCTGCTCACCCCACCGGTCCCGATCGCCGCGCGGGTCCCCTACGCCGCCCTCGCCGCGGCCGCCGTCGCGTCGCTGCCCGCGTGGACCCGGCTGCCGCTGCGCCTGCCGCTCCTGCCGGTGACCGAGCGGACCGCGGTGCGCCTGGCCGGTCACGGCATCACCGGCGCGATCCGGTGGCTGCTGCCGGCCCCGCGGAAACACCCGCAGCCCGCCTGACCGGACCTGGCAGGATCGGCCCGTGCACATCAGCGACGCGCTCGACGCGCTGGCCGCCGGGGACGTCGCCCGGGCCCGGGAGATCGCCGACGGCGGCGGTTCGCCGCTGGCCGAGGCGCTGGCCGAGCACCTGGCGGCCGACCGGGGCCCCGGATCGGTCTACGACCAGCCGGCGGCGTTCGCGGCGTTCGTCAACGGCGGCGGCAACACCGCCCTGTACGAGGCGGTCGTGGCGGCCCTGGGCGAGGTCTACGCCGAGGCCCGCCCGACGACCCTGCTCGACATCGGGTGCGGTGACGGCCGGGCGCTGCGCCCCGCCCTCGCCCGCCCCCACGCCCCGACGGCCGTCACCCTGGTCGAGCCCTCCGCCGCGCTGCTCGACGCGGCGCTGCGCGACCTGCCCGGGGCCACCGCCCACCGCACCGGGGTCGAGGAGTTCGCGGCCGGGCTCCCGGACGGCGCGGTGTTCGACGTCGCCCAGTCCACGTTCGCCCTGCACACCCTGCCGCACGAGGCGCGCGACGGCGTGCTCGCCGAGCTGGCGCCGCACGTCCGGGTGCTCGCGGTGGTCGAGTTCGACGTGCCGGACGTGCCGCACGCGGGGCCCGCGCACCGCCGGTTCCTCGCCGAGACCTACGAGCGCGGCCTGGCCGAGTACGGCGCCGACCGCCGGCTGGTCGCGCAGGGCTTCCTGATGCCGGTGCTGACCGGTCAGCTGGTGCCCGGCGCGACCCGCGCCACCTGGGAGCAGCCCGCGTCCCGGTGGGCGGAGCAGGTCCGGCGCGCGGGCTTCACCGACGTGCGGACCACCCCGCTGCACGACTACTGGTCGTCCCCCGCGTTCCTGCTCACCGCGCGCGGCTGACGCGCCGGCCGCGGGAGGCGGCCGGCGCGTCGGGAGCACCGGGGGTCAGACGTGCAGGCGCCAGTGCGCGTTCACCCGGTAGCTGCCGCCGAAGGCGTTGAACCACAGCGACACCGTGTCGGTGCGCAGGTCGTCCCAGCCGGCGACCTTGTCGTTGTCGAACATGTACGCGTAGCGGTGCGGGATCGTCTTGGTCAGCACGACGGGCTTGAACACCTCGTCCTTGACCAGCTTGACGAACCACTCGACGAAGACCTTGAACAGCCAGGCCACGGCCTTGCCGATCAGGGACGCGATCAGCTTGCCCAGGTAGGGCGTGAGCACGAGCCCGACGCCCTGCGCGATGGCGTCGGCCACGATGTCGGCGACCTTCGCCCACGCGGCGTCGATGGCGTCGCCGAACCCGCCGAAGTCCTTCTCGGCGATCATGACGGTGCTGGTGAACGTCAGCGGCGCGGACGGGTCGGTGCCGCTGACGTCGTGCTTGGCGAACGCCAGGCCGGGCGCGTCGTAGACCACGATCTCACCGGTGTTGAAGTGCTGGCTCACCCAGAACTGGTCGACCTTCTTCGACGCGCCCCCGTGGTCGACGTTGACCCCGCCCATGGCGATCTCGTCCGGTCCCGGCTCCCAGGAGGTCTCCTGCACGGCCTTGACCGAGCTGATCCGCAGGGTCACCGACTTGACCAGGGACGTGGCGGCGGTGGGGTCGACGCCCTCGGCGGCGGCCACGGCCATGGCCCGCTCGTGCGCCACCTCGCTGTCGGCCTCGACCTGCGCGGCCTGGGCCTGGAGGCCGCGGCTGAGCGCGGCCCAGTCCACGGGGGCGGTGCGCGGGTCGAACGCGCCCCGGAAGCCGAGCCGCGCGTACTCCCGCGGGTCGATCCGGCCGTAGCGGCCGAACTCGGCCACCCGGGTGGCCGGGTCGGCGAGCACGGCCTGGGCGCCGCGGCTGGTGGTCGCCAGCCGGTCGGCGGGCAGGGTGCCCAGGCCGCGCTGGAGGTCGGCCTCCACGGTGCCCTCCGGGAACACCCGGGTCGGGTCGGCGGCCACGACCGCCAGCGAGTACCGGAACGCCTGGTCGACGTCCTGGGCCAGGGCCAGCGCCTGCGGTTCGCCCCGCAGCGGGTCCGGCACCTCCGGTGCGCCGTGGTCGGCGTCCTCGGGCACCGCGGCGGTGTCGGCGACGGCCTGGCCCGGCACCGTCGACGCGGCCATGGCGACGGCGGTCAGCACGGGCAGGAAGTAGCGCCAGAGGGGGTTCGAACGAGGACGCAGGTGTGTTCTCATCGGAGTTCCTCTCCCGGTCGGCCGGCGGGGCTGCCCCGCCGGACTGCCACAGGTCTACGGAGACGGCGTTGTCGGCCTGTTGTGCCGCGGTTGTGGCCCTCGCGGGGGCCGGAGGAGGGGATGACGTGACGGGCTCGCCCGCGGCGTGCGAGGTGGGCGTGCTGGGCCCGGTGACCGCGGTCGGACCGGTCGGCCCCGCCGCGCTGTCGGGCGCCCGGCAGCGGGCCGTGCTGGGGGTGCTCGCGCTGCACGCGGGCGTGGTGCTGCCCGCCAACCGCCTGGTGGACGTGCTGTGGGGCGAGGACCCGCCGCGCACCGCGCTGCGCACGCTGCACAGCCACGTCGCCCGCATCCGGCAGGCGCTGGCCGCGTGCGGCGCGCCGCCGGTGCTGCGCACCAGCGAGCCCGGCTACGTGCTCGACCTGCCCGCCGACCGGGTCGACGCGCACCGCTTCGCCGACCTGGTCGCCTCCGCCCGGCGCGACCTGGCCGCGGGTGCGCCCGGCCTCGCCGCGCGCACGCTGCGGTCGGCGCTGGAGCTGTGGCGCGGCGAGCCGTTCGCGGGCACCGGGCTGGTGGGGTGGGGTGAGCGGGAGGTCGAGCGCCTGCACGAGCTGCGGCTGACCGCGGTCGAGGACCTGTGGGACGCCGAACTCGGCTCCGGCGGGCACGAGGCGGCCGTGCTGGAGCTGCCGCGGCTGCTGGCCGGGCACCCCACCCGGGAGCGCCTGGTCCGCCTGCACATGCTGGCCCTGTACCGCTGCGGCAGGCACACCGACGCGCTGGAGGCGTACGGGCGGCTGCGGCACACCCTGGCCGAGGAGTTCGGCGTGGACCCCGGTCCCGAGGTGGCCGGGCTGCACACCGCGATCCTGCGCCGCGACCCCGACCTGGACCCGCCACCCGCCACCACCGCACCCGCCGCCGCACCCGTCGTGCTGCCCCGGCAGCTGCCGGCCCGGGTCGGGCACTTCACCGGCCGCGCCGGGGAGCTGGCCGCCCTGGACGCGGCCCTGGGCGCACCCGACGAACCCCCGGTCCTGGTGGTCACCGGTCCCGCGGGCATGGGCAAGACGTCGCTGGTCGTGCAGTGGGCCCACCGGGTGGTCGACCGCTTCCCCGACGGGCAGCTGTTCCTGGACCTGCGCGGGCACGACCCGGAGCGGGCGGTGGGCGCGCACGACGCGCTGGCGCACCTGCTGCGCGGCCTGGACGTGCCCGACGACCGCATCCCCGGCGGCACGGACGAGCGGGCCGCGCTGTACCGCTCGCTGCTGCACGGCAGGCGGTGCCTGGTGGTGCTGGACAACGCGGGCGGCGTCGAGGACGTCGCCCGGCTGGTGCCCGGCGGCGACGGGAACCTGCTGGTGGTCACCAGCCGCCGGACCATGGCCGGGCTGGCCGCCCGGCACGCCACCCGCGTGGTCGTGGTCGACGCGCTGGGCGAGGAGGAGGCGCTGGCCCTGCTGCGCGGCGTGGTCGGCGACGACCGGGTGGGCCGGGAGGCCGACGCGGCGGCCCGGCTGGCGCGGTTGTGCGGCGGGATGCCCCTGGCCCTGCGCATCGCCGCGGCCCGGCTGGTCGGGGAGCCCGCCCACGCGATCGCCGAGTTCGCCGCCGAGCTGACCGGGGCGGGCCGGCTGGACGGCCTGGTCGTCGACGGCGACTCGCGCACGGTGCGGACCGTGCTGGCCGGGGCGTGCGCACCGCTGGCCGAGCGGACAGGGCGGGTGTTCGACCGGCTCGGGCTGCACCCGGGCCCCACGTTCAGCACCCACCTCGGCGCGGCGCTGTGCGGGCTGCCGCCCGGCGAGGGCAGGCGCGCGGTGGGCGAGCTGGCGGCCTCGCACCTGGTCACCGCCGCGGGCGCGGACCGCTACCGGTTCCACGACCTCATCCGCGAGTTCGCCCGCGGGCGGCTGCGCGCCGGCGACCCCGGCGACACCGCCGACCGCCTGGTGGACTGGTACCTGGCCGTGGCGGACGCGGCCAACCGGCTGCTCGACCCGGCCCGCGGCCTGGTCACCCCGACCGTGCGCCACCCGCCGGCCGAGCTGCCGTTCGCGGGCCGCAAGCAGGCCGCGCTGGCGTTCCTGGAGGCCGAGCGGGCCAACCTGGTGCCGGTGGTGCGGCAGGCCAGGGCGGCCGGTCACCTCACCGCCACCTGGCAGCTGACCTACCTGCTCACCAGCTTCTACGACGCCACCGGCCACTGGCAGGAGCGGGTCGAGCTGTGCCGGGAGGGCGCCGGCGCGGCGGCCGAGCTGGGCGACCCGGCCGCCGAGGCGGAGATGCTGCGCGCCCTGGGCGTGGCCTACTCCATGACCCGCAGGCTGCCCGAGGCGCTGGCCGCCAACGAGCGGGCGCTGGAGCTGGCCCGCGCCGTCGACGACGTGCCGGGGCAGGGGCACGTCCACAACAACGTGGCCAACATCTACACCGAGCTGCGCCGCTTCGACGAGGCGGTGGCCGCCCACCACCTGGCCGTGGCGCGCTGCGCGGCCGCCGGGCACGCGCTGGGCACGGCGCTGTCCCAGCGGAACCTGGGCAACACCTATGTCCGGATGGGCCGCGCCGGGTCGGCCTTCGCCCCGCTGGCGCAGGCCCTGGCCCGGTTCCGCGAGCTGGGCCACGCCCGGCTGGAGGCGGGCACCCTGGACACCCTGGGCGAGGCGTGCCTGGGCGTCGGCGACCCCGAGCGGGCGCTCGTCCACTTCGACCGGGCCCTGGCCATCAGCCTCGACATCGGGGACCGCTGGCTGGAGCAGGAGACGAGGCTGGACATCGGCATCGCCCACCTCGACCTCGGCCGCCCCGACCTGGCCCTGGCCTGCTTCGAGCGCGCGCTGGCCGTCAGCCGCGAGGTCGGCGACCGCCACGGCGAGGCTTGCACGCTGGGCCACCTGGGGCGCGGGCACCTGCTGGCGGGCGACCTGGACGCCGCCCGCGAGCACCTGGAGGCGGCCCTGGCGATCCGGGAGCGCGTCCCCGACCGGCACGAGGAGGCGCACCTGCACCGGGACCTGGGCGAGCTGTGGCTGCGGCGCGGCGACCCGGTCGCGGCGGACCGGCACCGGGCGGCGGCGGCGCGTCTTCGCGCGCGGGCGGGGGTCGGGGAGGTCGCGGAGGTCGTGGTGGAACCGGCCTGATGCGGGCTCCCGTCACCTCGCCAGGGGCAGGGTCGCGACGAGGCGTGCGCCGGTGCCGCCGGGGTCGGCGCGGAGGGTGCCGCGGTGGTTGGTGGCGATGCGGCGGGCGATGGGCAGGCCCAGGCCGGTGCCGCCGGTGTCGCGGGTGCGGGCGTCGTCGAGGCGGGTGAAGCGGTCGAAGACCCGTTCGCGGTCCTCGGGCGGGATGCCGGGGCCGTTGTCGAGGACCTCCAGCACCGCGTGGTCGTTCTCGGTGCCCAGGCGGACGGTGACGGTGGTGGTGGCGTGGCGTTCGGCGTTGTCCAGGAGGTTGCCCAGCAGGCGGTCCAGCAGGACGTGGCTGCCGCGCACGGGTACCGGGTGGTCGGGCAGGTCGACGCTGAGGGTGTGGTGGGTGCGGCGGCGGTCGGTGTGGTCGTGCACGAGTTCGGTCAGGTCGACGGCGTCGTCGTGACCGGTGGCGTGGTCCAGGCGGGCCAGCAGGAGCAGGTCGGTGGCCAACTGCTGGAGGCGGTGGGTGTCGGCCAGGGCCGCGTCGACCACCGCCGGCCAGTCGGCCTGGCCGGGGTGCGCGCTGGCGATCTCCAACTCCGCGCGCAACGCGGCGATGGGGCTGCGCAACTCGTGCGAGGCGTCCGCGACGAAGCGCCGGTTGTCCTCCATCGCCGTTTCCAACCGGTCCAGGGTCGCGTTGACCGTGCCCGCCAGCTCCGCGATTTCATTGCGCGTGCGGGGCACCGGAACACGCCGGGACAGGTCGTGCTCGGTGATGTCGGCCATCTCCCGCCGGATCGCTTCGACGGGGCGCAACACCCGCCCCGTCGCCACCCACACCACCACCGCGAACAACCCGATCAGCGACAACGCCCCGCCGGCCAGGAGGAAGACCTGCCGGTTGAGGTCGCGCTGCATCGCGGTGAACCTCTCGCGCTGGACGGGCATCAGCTTGTAGAGGCGCGCGTGCTCCTCCTGCCCCGGCGAGTCGACCTGGGCGTACCCGACGGTCGTCGGGTCGGTGAAGGGCCACAGCGACAGCAGCGGCACCTGGCTGACCAGTTCGTAGTCGGCGGCGCAGACGACGTCCCGGTCCTCGTCGGCGGTGTTCCCGAGGGCGGCGAGGTCGGTCACCTCGGCCTGCATGTCGACGTGGCGGACCCTGGAGCACTCCACGTCCCAGTCCGCCGCGGTGTCCACCCGCAGGTGCCCCGGGGGTGACTCGCTCGTCACCATCCCGTGGACGCAGAGCGTGCCGGCGCCTTCCGTGGCGGCGCTGGACCGCATCGCCTCGTCGCGCAGGTAGGAGGCGATCACGACCGCGAGGACCAGGACGGGCAGCGCGAGCGTGGCGGTGGCCACCAGCGTCACCTTCGTCCGCAACCGACGATCGGTCCCCACCACCGGTACCCGCATGGGGCCCACTATGCAGCAGCGGCGCGGGAAACCCTGAAGAGCGCTTCAGCCCGGTTCGCGTCACCTCCCCGAGCGCCCGTTGAGCCGCGCCGCCTGGCGCGTCAGGTGGGCGCGCTCGGCCAGGTTGGGCGCCTTGTGGGCCGCCTCGACGTACAGCCGTGCCGCCGTCGCCAGGTCACCGTCGCGTTCGTGGAGGTGCGCCGCCACCGCGGCGTACCGGGGCAGCGAGTCGTCCAGCGCCGCGAGCGCGGCCAGGCCGGCGCGCGGGCCGTCGGCCTCCCCCACGGCCACCGCGCGGTTGAGCCGGACGACCGGGCTGCCGGTCAGGCGCACCAGCTCGTCGTACCACTCGACGACCTGCACCCAGTCGGTCTCCTCGGCGGTGGGCGCGTCGGCGTGGAGCGCCGCGATGGCGGCCTGGGCCTGGAACTCGCCGAGCCGGTCGCGGGCCAGGGCCGCCTGGAGGATCGCGACGCCCTCGGCGATGGCCCCGGTGTCCCACCGGCCGCGGTCCTGCTCGGCCAGCGGCACCAGGCTGCCGTCGGGGGCGGTCCGGGCCGCGCGCCGGGCGTGGTGGAGCAGCATGAGGGCGAGCAGCCCCGCGGGCTCCGGGTGGTCGATCGCGGCCGCGAGCTGCCGGGTGAGCCGGATGGCCTCGGCGGCCAGGTCGACGTCGCCGGAGTAGCCCTCGTTGAACACCAGGTAGAGGACGCGCAGCACGGTGGCGACGTCCCCGGGCCGGTCGAACCGCACGCCGGAGACGGTGCGCTTGGCCCGGCTGATGCGCTGCGCCATGGTCGCCTCGGGCACCAGGTAGGCCCGGGCGATCTGGCCGGTGGTCAGCCCGCCGACGGCGCGCAGGGTGAGCGCGACCGCGGACGACGGCGTCAGCGACGGGTGGGCGCACAGGAAGTAGAGCTGGAGCGTGTCGTCCACGCCGGGCGCGGGACCGGGCGCCGGTTCCCCGTCGAGGGAGTCCTCGCGCCTGCGGCGGGCGGTGTCCGCCCGGGTCGCGTCGAGGAACCGGCGCCAGGCCACCGCGACCAGCCAGCCCTTCGGGTCGCGCGGCGGGTCGGCGGGCCAGGTGCGGACCGCCTCGACCAGCGCGTCCTGCACGGCGTCCTCGGCCGCCGCGAAGTCGGCTCCGCGGCGGACGAGGATGCCGAGCACGCTCGGCGTGAGGCTCCGGACCAGGGCCTCGTCCATTCGGGTCGTCACTCCGTGATGGTGGGCGGCGCGGCGTAGAACGGGCGCAGCTCCAGCCACTCGTGGATCGGCTTCCCGCCCGCGCCCGGCGCGGCCGACAGCTCACCGGCCAGCTCGACGGCGCGCTCGTAGCTGTCGACGTCGATCACCATCCAGCCGGCGATGAGGTCCTTGGTCTCGGCGAACGGCCCGTCGGTCACCGGCGGCCGCCCCTCGCCGTCGTACCGGACGAACGTGCCCTCCGGGGCGAGCGCCTGGCCGTCGACGAACTCGCCGGTCGCCTCCAGCCTGGCCGCGAACTCGCGCATGTACCGCACGTGGGCCGAGACCTCCTCGGGCGTCCACTGCTCCATGGGCACGTCGTTGACCGCCGCCGGGGCGCCGCGGTAGTGCTTGAGCAGCAGGTACTTGGCCATCGTGGTTCTCCTCGGTGCCGGTGCGCGGCCCATTGTGGTCGCGTTCACCACGGGGACGGAGCCGCACCGGGGTTCTCGACATCGCCGGCGGAACTTCTTTCCGGCTTCCCGTTCAGGGCGTCACCGGCACGACCACCCGGGGCGTGCCGACGGTGCCCGCCGAGGGGTCGAACACCTCGACGACGAAGTACGCGCCCGGGTCCGCCGCGGCCCCCGGCAGCAGCGGGACCCGGACGACCGCGCCGTCCGCCCCCTCCGCGAAGGTGATCACGCCGTCCGGCACGGGCACGTAGTGCGTCCCGCCCACGGCCGTGCCGTCCGCGGTGCGGAAGCGGGCGGTGATCGGGACCCGGGCGATCGCGTTGATCCCCGCGGGCACCTCGACGTACTGCCGGTCGACGTCCCAGTAGATCCTCCCGCCGTGCGGTTCGAGGACCAGGCCCTCGTCGTCGAGGATCGTGCCGACGGCGTCCGGGCGGGCGACGGTCAGCCCCTTCCCGTCGTGCAGCTGGACCTGCACCTTCTCGTCCGGTTCGGTCGCCTGGTCCGGCACCACCCACACCTGCGCCTGCTCGGCCTTCCCGTCGACGACCTGGAGCACGGTGTCGACGGCCTCGTAGTCCGCCGGGGTGCTCGCCCAGCCCTCACCGCCCGCGTCGACGGTCCGGAACCCGACCGCGCCGGTGCAGCCCGGCGTCGCGGTCACCGTGAACACCATCTTGACCTTGGCGCCCTCCTTGGTCCCCTCGTAGACCTTCGTGTCGGCGATCCCCACCTCGCACGCACCGCCGGCCACGGCCGCGGGCGCGACCCCCAGCGCCACCGCGGCCGACACGGTCCCCACCACTGCCCAACGCATCATCGGTCCTGTCCCCCTCGGTCTGCTCACCTTGCGCGGACATTGGTAGGGGGTGCCTGTTGTGGATCGGTTGTGCCCGGTCCTGCGGGGCCAGGGGGAGGGTCGCGACCAGTCGCGCGCCGGGGCCGTCCGGGGTGGCGCGGAGGGTGCCGCCGGTGTCCCGGGTGCGGGCGTTGTCGAGCAGGTTGCCCAGCAGCGCCGTTTCCAACCGGTCCAGGGTCGCGTTGACCGTGCCCGCCAGCTCCGCGATTTCATTGCGCGTGCGGGGCACCGGAACACGCCGGGACAGGTCGTGCTCGGTGATGTCGGCCATCTCGCGGCGGATCGCCTCCACCGGGCGCAACACCCGCCCCGTCGCCACCCACACCACCACCGCGAACAACCCGATCAGCAGCAGCACCCGCTGGTTGAGGGACCGCTGTGCCTGGGCGAGCCGGTTCCGCACCTCCGCCGCGTTGTCGCCGGCGCTCACGACCACCTCGTCGAGGGCCTTCGGGTCGACCCTCCTGCTCTCCTGCGGCATCGGCAGCGGGCCGAGCTCCCCGTCCGAGGCGAACACGCGGGTGTGCCGGATGCCGTAGGGGTCGGTGAAGGGCCACAGCGACAACTCGGGCACGTACGAGACGGAGTGGTACGCGGCGCCGAGGCGGATCACCTCCTCCGGGCCCAGGACGAGGTCCTCGGTCCTGAGGAGACCCGACTCGACGCGGCTGGCCTCGTTGACGCAGTGCCGCCGGCGCACCGGGTCCGGCACGTGCGCCCCGGTCGCACCGCCCGGTTCGACGTGCGCGGTGACGCGCATGATCGTCTCCCGCAGCGGCGCGGCCTCCAGCCTCGTGCCCTGGTTTTCCAGGAACACCGCGGCGAGCACCGCCACCGCGGTCACCGGCACGGCGGCGATCAGCGTGACCTGCCTCCGCGGCGAACGTGACCGGTGTTCCAGCATGGCCGCACTGCGCACGGTCGGCGCGGCGGATCCTGAAGGTCGCTTCAGGGGCGGTTCCGGTGCGCGACGACCAGGAACTCGCCGAGTCGCCCGCCGAGCGGAGGAAGTCGTCGTCGCGGGACCAGCCGTACCGGGCGTCGTGCAGGGGCGGAAGGTAGTGGCCGCCCGCCGGCGGGTCGATCGGTTATCCAACCCGGCCGAACCGTGGTAGCAGTCGACCGTGGAACGAATCCAACTCAGCGCCCTGGCGCACGCCGACCACCCGATAGCCGCGCCGGTCGGCGAGGGCACCGCGCAACGGCTGCTGCACCACGCGATCCGCCGCCCGGACGCGCACGTGCTGGACCTGGGCTGCGGCGAGGGCGCGTGGCTGCTGCGCGCGCTGGAGGCCAACCCCGGTGTCACGGCCGTGGGCGTGGACGTCTCCGACGAGGGGTTCGACCGCACCCGGGAACTGGCCGCGCGGGCGGGTGTGGCGGACCGGCTGGAGCTGCGCCGGCAGGACGTGGCGGCGTACGAGTCGCCGCGGCCGGCCGACGTGGTGCTCAGCATCGGCGCGGCCTACGCCTTCGGCGGCCTGGCGCCCACGCTCGCCGCCGCCCGGCGCCACCTCGCCGAGGACGGCGTGCTCGTGCTGGGCGACTGCTTCTGGGAGCGCGAGCCCGACCCGGCCGTCCGGGCGGAGATGGAGAGCGGGCCGCAGCGCTACGCCGACCTGCCCACCACGGTGTCGCACGTGGTCGACGACGGGTGGACGCCGGTGCACGGGCACGTCAGCACCCTGGCGGAGTGGGACGAGTACGAGTGGTCCTGGGTCGGTTCGCTGAACCGGTGGGCGCTGGACCACCCCGGGCACCCGGACCGCGACCAGGCCCTGCGCAGGGCGGCGGCACACCGCGAGACCTGGCTCGGCGGCTACCGCGGCGTGCTGGGCTTCGTGCTCCTGGTGCTGCGCCCCACGCCCGCGGCACCCGCGCCCGCAGGATCCGGGCCCGCAGCACCCCCGCCCGCGGGTCCCACCGTCTCGCGGGCGTGACGCGCGCCCCGCTCAGCCGCGCAGGCCGAGCGGCCTCAGGTCGGTCCAGTGCTCCTCCACGTAGGCCAGGCACGCCTCGCGGGTGTCCGGGCCGAACCGGCTGGTCCAGCCGGCCGGGACCTCGGCGAACGACGGCCACAGCGAGTGCTGCTCCTCGTCGTTGACCAGGACGTGGAAGCTGCCCTCGGGGTCGTCGAAGGGGTTGGTCACGGTCGGGTCCTCCGGTCGGGGTCGGGCGGTTCGGTCCACTGCGGTCGGTCTGCTGCGTTCACTCCACCGCGGGCGGTTCAGCCCAGGCCGGGCAGGCTGATCGCGAACTCGGGGTGCGCGGGGACGACCGCGGGTCGGTGGTCGAGCACGGACCGGAGGATCTCCCCCACCCGCACCGAGGTGTTGGACAGCAGCGACGACGAGATGCCGTGGGTGTGCTCGGTGCCGCCCTGGAGGTACAGGCCGGCGGACACGGCCGGGTCGGTCCGCATGCGGTAGTCGCGGTCCACGACCGGCCGGCCCGCCTCGTCCCGGTCGCAGCGGTCGGCCAGCTCGCCCAGCAGCGCGGTCGGGTCGGCCTCGCGGTAGCCGGTGGCGTAGACGACCGCGTCGGCCTCCAGCACCTCCCGCTGCCCGCTGGACAGCGACTCCACGGTGACCCGCAGGCCCGGCTCGTCGTCGTGCAGCTCGGCGACGCGGGACAGGTTGAACAGCCGCAGCCGCGGCGCGCCGAGCACCTTCTCCCGGTACACGCGCCGGTACAGCTCGGCGATCAGGTCGTTGTCGACCACCGCGTAGTTGGTGTTGGCGTGGTAGTCCATCAGCATCCGCTTGACCGGCTCGGGCGCGGCGAAGTAGTCGTCGACCGCGGCGGGGTCGAAGATCCGGTTGGCGAACGAGCTGTCGTCGGCCGGGCTGTAGCCGTAGCGGGCGAACACCGCGCACACCTCGGCGCCGGGGAACCGCTCGTGCAGGTGGGCGGTGACCTCCGCGCCGCTCTGCCCGGCGCCGACGACCACCAGGCGCTTGGGGTCGACCAGCGACTCCACCCGGTGCAGGAAGTCGCGGGTGTGCCACACCCGGTCGGAGGGCAGCACGCCGTCGGGCAGCGCGGGCCGCAGGCCGGTGGCCAGCACCAGGTTGCGGGCCCGGCGCACCTCCACCTCGCCGGTGGCGGTGCGGGAGGTGACGTCGAAGTGCGTCACCACGCCGCCCTCGGTCACCGGTCGCACGGCCACCACGTCGTGGCCGTAGGACACCAGGTCGTCCACCCGGCCGGCGGCCCACTCGAAGTAGTCGTGGAACTCCACGCGCAGCGGGAAGAGGTTCTTGTGGTTGATGAAGTCGACCAGCCTGCCCTTGCCGTGCAGGTAGTTGAGGAAGGAGAAGCTGCTGCTGGGGTTGCGCAGCGTCACCAGGTCCTTGAGGAACGACACCTGCATGGTCGCGTCGTCCAGGAGCATCCCGCGGTGCCAGCCGAACCGGGGCTGCCGTTCCAGGAAGTGGGCGGTCACCACGTCTCCGACCCCAGCGGACGCGTTGTGCTCGGTGACGGCGATCGCGAGGGCCAGGTTGGAGGGCCCGAAGCCGACGCCGAGGAGGTCGAAGACCGGTGGTTGTGGCATGGCTGTCCCATCGGTGCGACAACAGGGATGATCGAACTTTGGTTACCCTAACCTAAGTTCGCGCGCGGCGGGAGTGATCCAGACCTCTTCGCTCGTTAGGCTAGCCTCACCTGAGAAATAGCGGAAGGTGGGCGCAGGGGTGAAAACCATCCTCGAAGAGGCCGTGACCGGTCAACGGAGGTCGGTGATCGCCGCTTCGCTGCTGGGTGCGGCCTACCAGGCGGGCGAGGCCGCCGTCCCGCTGATCATCGGCGTGGTGGTCGACGAGGCCGTGCGCACCGGCGCGGGCGGGCGGCTCGCGCTGTGGATCGGCGTGCTGGCCGCCGTGTTCCTCGTGCTGTCCCTGAGCTTCCGGCTCTGCCTGCGGTTCAGCGAAGCCGCCTCGCACCGCGCGGCCCACGACCTGCGCACCCGGCTGGCCACCCGCGTGCTGGCCGCCGACGGCGGGGTCGGCGGCAGGCTGTCCGGCGAGCTGGCCGCCATCGCCACCGGCGACGCCCAGCGCGTGGGCCAGGTGAACCTGGCGCTGCCGACCGCGTTCGCCGCGGTGGTGGGCCTGCTGGTGGGCGCGGTGGCGCTGCTGCGGGTGTCGCTCGTGCTCGGCCTGCTCGTGCTGGTGGCCGCGCCGGTGCTGCTGCTGGCGACCCACCTGCTCGGCAAACCGCTCGAACGGCGCAGCGACGCCGAGCAGGACCGGGCCGCGCTCGCCTCGGGCGTCGCCGCCGACCTGGTCGCCGGGCTGCGGGCGCTCAAGGGCATCGGCGCCGAGGCCACCGCCGCCCACCGCTACCGGCGCACCAGCCGGTCGTCCACGGCCGCCGCGATCCGGGCCGCCCGGTCGCGCGCCTGGCTGGACGGCTCGGTGCTCGCGCTGACCGGCACCTTCCTCGCGGTCGTCGCCCTGGTCGGCGGCCGGCTGGCCGCCGCGGGCTCGATCACCGTCGGCCAGCTGGTGGCCGCGGTCGGGCTGGCGCAGTTCCTGCTGTGGCCGCTGTCGGTCTTCTCCTGGGTCACCGGGCTGCTCGCCCAGGGCCGCGCCTCGGCCGCCCGGATCGGCGAGGTGCTGGCCGCGCCGCCCGCCGTGCCGCCCGGCTCCGCCCCGCCGCCCGACCCGGTGCGCGGTCGGGTGGAGCTGGTGGACGTGGTGTCCGGGACGCTGCGCGGGGTCTCGCTGACCGCCGAGGCCGGTGAGCTGCTGGGCGTGGTGGCCCGCGACCCGGCCGACGCGGTGTCGCTGCTGGCCGTGCTGGCGCGCGACGTCGACCCCGTCGCCGGGTCGGTCACCCTGGACGGCGTGCCGCTGGCCGGGCTGGAGGGGGCGGCGCGGCGCTCGGCGGTGCTGGTCGCCGCGCACGACGCGGACCTGTTCGAGGGCACCGTGCGCGAGAACGTGGCCGCCGGCGGTCCGCTGGTGGCGGAGGCGATGGCCGCTGCGCGCATCGACGACGTGGCACGCGCCCTGCCCGACGGGCTGGACACGGCGGTCTCGGCGCGCGGCCGGTCCCTGTCCGGCGGGCAGCGGCAGCGGGTCGCGCTGGCCCGCGCGCTGGCCGCCGCGCCCCCGGTGCTGGTCGTGCACGACCCGACGACCGCGGTGGACGCGGTGACGGAGGTGTCGCTGGCCGCCGGGATCAGGCGGGTGCGGGCCGGGAGCACCACGATCGTGGTGGCGACCAGCCCCGCGCTGCCGGCGGCGGCGGACCGGGTGGTGTTCCTGGCCGACGGGGTCGTGGTCGCTTCCGGGGCGCACGCGGACCTGGTGGCCGATGAGGACTACCGGCTGGCGGTGTTGAGCTGATGCGCGAGCTTCCGGCGCTGGTTCCCGGTGCGCCCTCGGCCGTCCGGCCGGTGGTCCTGGCGCGCGAGCTTCCGGCGGTCGCTCCCGGTGCGCGAACCCGGCCGTCCACGACCGGTCGTGCCGATGCGTGAGCTGCTGGCCGTCGCCTCCGGTGCTCGTACCCGGGCCGCGGTCGGCGCGCTGGTGCGGCCGCGGCGCGGCCTGGCGTGGGCGGCG
Source organism: Saccharothrix syringae (assembly GCF_009498035.1). Lineage (NCBI taxonomy): Bacteria > Bacillati > Actinomycetota > Actinomycetes > Pseudonocardiales > Pseudonocardiaceae > Saccharothrix > Saccharothrix syringae. Next base: position 4,369,511 of record NZ_CP034550.1, on the reverse strand, counting down.
GCGCTGGTGCTGGTCGTGGGCACCGCGGTCGGCCTGCTCACCGCTCCGGTGCTGGGCCGGATCGTCGACGTGGTCGGCGCCGGGTCCGCCGACATCACCTGGCTCGTGGTGGTGCTGGCGCTGGTGGCGCTGGTGCAGGGCGCGTCCGCGGCGTGGGGCACGTCCCTGGTGGCGCGGCTGGGCGAGGGGGTGCTCGCCGACCTGCGCGAGGAGTTCGTCACCCGCGCCCTGCACCTGCCCCTGGCACGGGTGGAGGAGGCCGGCGCGGGCGACCTGACCTCGCGGGTCACCCGGGACGTGCAGATGGTCGCGGACGCGGTGCGCAACGCGCTGCCGGTGATGGCCCGCTCGGCGCTGACCATCGCGCTGACCGTGGCCGGCATCGCCGTGCTGGACTGGCGCTTCCTGGTCCCGGTGCTGCTGGCGCTGCCGGTCCACGTGCACACCGTGCGCTGGTACGGCGGGCGCGCGGCACGGCTGTACGCCGCGCAGCGGGTCGCCGTCGGCGCGCAGCAGCAGCAACTGCTGGACTCCATCGGCGGCGCGGCGACCGTGCGGGCGTTCGGGTTGGCCGGGTCGCACGTCGGGCGGGTGCGGTCGCGGTCGCGCGAGGCGGTGGACCTGGCGCTGCGCGGCACCCGGCTGCTGACCTCGTTCTACGGGCGGCTCAACCTGGCGGAGTTCATCGGCCTGGCGGGCGTGCTGGTGACCGGTTTCCTGCTCGTGGGCGCGGGCGCGGCGTCGGTGGGCACGGCGACGGCCGCCGCGCTGTACCTGCACAGCCTGTTCAACCCGGTCAACGCGGCGCTCGCGCTGGCCGACGACGTGCAGGCCGCCACCGCGTCCCTGGCGCGGCTGGTGGGCGTGACCGACGAGCCGGTGCCGCCGACCGGGGAGCGGGTGCGGTCGGCGGGCGCCGCGGTCAAGCTGTCCGGCGTCGGGTACTCCTACCTGCCCGGCCACCCCGTGCTGGCCGACGTCGACCTGGAGCTGGGCGCGGGTGAGCGGGTGGCGCTGGTCGGCGCGTCCGGCGCGGGCAAGACGACGCTGGCCAAGCTGGTCGCGGGCGTGCACGAGCCGACCGAGGGCAGCATCGGCGGTGTGGAGCCGGGCTCGGTCGCGTTGATCACCCAGGAGGTGCACGTGTTCGCCGGGACGCTGGCCGACGACCTGCGCCTGGCCCGTCCCGAGGCGGGTGAGGACGAGTTGCTGGCCGCCCTCGACCGGGTCGGCGCCCTCGGCTGGGTGCGGGCGCTGCCGGCGGGGCTGGGCACCGTCGTCGGCGAGGGCGGGCACCGGCTGACCGTGGCGCAGGCGCAGCAGTTGGCGCTGGCCAGGCTGGTGCTGCTCGACCCGCCCGTGGCGGTGCTGGACGAGGCGACCGCGGACGCGGGCAGCGCCGGGGCCCGGGAGCTGGAGGAGGCCGCGGCGCGGGCGCTCGACGGGCGGACGGGCCTGGTGGTCGCGCACCGGCTCACCCAGGCCGCGACGGCCGACCGGGTGGTCGTGCTGGAGGCCGGCCGGGTGGTGGAGAGCGGGGCGCACGAGGAGCTGCTGGCGGCCGGTGGTCGGTACGCCGAGCTGTGGGCGGCCTGGTCCGGCACGCGGTCGTGACGCTCGCGGGTCGAGCCCGGCCCCCGCACGCGGCTACCACTCGCCCTCCAGGCCAACCCGGCCCCCGCACGCGCTTGCGGTCACGACTCGCGCCCGCGAGCCACAGCGGCCCAGCCCCGCACGCGCCCCCGCAAGGCCCCCGGTCACGGCAGCGCGTCACCGGCCTGAACCACAGCCGTCCGGTGGCTGAACAGGTGGTGATCCGGGAACCCTCCCGACCGGCCCGGCCCATCATTCGGGCGTGAGCGGCACGTCCCTCGTCGACTTCTTCAGCAGCGGCCGCGGGCAGCTCGTCCTCGGCCTGGTCGGGCTGGCCCTGGGCCTGGTCCCCCTGGTCAAGCACTACCTGATCACGCCCAAGCGGGTCGTGTACCGGGTGCTCTACAACTCGCGGATCGGCATCAGCGCGGACGACTCGACCAGGCAGATCCGGTTGAGCGGCGGCCTGTCCACGGCCGACCGGCAGGCGTTGCAGGTCATCCGGCTGCTGGACCGGATGAGCATCGTGGTGATCCGGATCGAGAACCGCAGCAGCTTCCCGATCGTCCCCACCGACTTCGTCGAGCCGCTGTCGTTCACCTTCGGCAAGCGCATCGTGTGGAACGCCCGCATCTCCGAGGCGAGCGACCGCGTCCGCGAGGTCGTCAGCGACAACATGGACTTCTTCGGCGCCGCCACCGGACCGGGCCAGCCCCAGGTGGTGTCCCGGGAGAGCGCCACCGTGCGCGAGGCCCGGCTGCCGCAGCTCATCCTGGGCCTGCTGCGCCCCCAGCAGCCGGTGGCGAGCCCGGCGGAACCGCCCGAGGTCGAACCGTCGCACCACGGCGTGCAGCTGAACAAGGTCGACCTCAAGCGCAGGGAGAAGTTCAAGCTCGTCGTCGTGCTGCACGAGCCGGTCGAGGACGACGCCGCGGCACCCGACCAGGTCGCGATCGACAAGAAGGTCGTGCAGCGCGGGCACCTGTCCAACGGCGAGATCATCGACGAGAAGAAGCAGTCCCGGGTGACCCTGCCCAGGGTCGCGGGCGGCCTGGCCGTGGTGCTGTTCGTCGCGGTGATCGCGTCCCTGCTGGTCGGTCCGCCGACCCGCGACCCGAGCATCCGGTGCGCCCCCGGACCGCTGCGGCTCGCGGGGTCCAGCGTGTTCATGCCGGTGGTCGAACCGGTGGCCGCGCAGTACTCGGCGGCGTGCGACGACGGTCCGGCGATCACCACCGACGCCACCGGCAGCAAGAAGGGCATGCTGGAGCTGGTCGAGCCCGCGGGTGCCGCGCCGAAGCCCGAGGAGCTGGCGGTCGTCCACGACGGCCCGTACCCGGCCGGGAGCGACCTGGAGGCGCACCCGATCGCCGTGGCGATCTACAGCATCGCGGTCAACGAGTCGGTGTCCGCGCGCGGCGTGAAGGGGTTGAGCACCGGCGACCTGCGCCGGATCTGGAGCGGCGAGGTCCGGTACTGGGACGACCTGACCGGCCGGACCCCGCCGGGCGCGGCCGGGCTGCCGATCCGCATCGTCAGCCGCGGCGCGGAGTCCGGCAGTCGCGGGATCTTCGAGGACCGGGTCCTCGGCACCGCCGAGGGCGGCCTGACCTCCGACGACTGCGAGAACCGCAAGACCGGCGTGCCCGGGACCAGCGCGGTGCGCTGCGAGCGCGACGACAACGGCACCGCCATCGCGGAGATCAGCACCACGCCGGGCGCGATCGGCTACGTCGACATCCCGCCGACCAACCCGCAGCGCAAGAGCCGCAGCGTGGTGCCGGTCCAGCTCGACGACGTGTACCCCGACATCAGCAACATCCAGCCCGACCAGGACGAGGGCTACCAGTTCTGGACCATCGAGCACGTCTACACCAGGGGTGAGCCGGCGGCGGGCACCCGGCTGGCGAACTTCCTCGCCTACCTGACCGGCCGGGCCGGGAGCACCCTGATCCAGGCGGCCGGCTACATCCCGTGCGTCAACCCCGACGGGTCGCACCACCAGCTCTGCCAGTGACCGGTCCGCCCTCGGCGAAACCGCGGCGGGTGCGGGTGGCCGGCATGGGGATCATCGACGTGGTGCCGGGCCCGCGGGTGCTGTGCTTCCCGGTCGGGCAGGCGTGCGCGTGGGAGGGTGCCGACGGCCTGACCGTCGTCGACCCGGGCACCGCCGGGTACGCGGCCGGCATCGCGGCCCCGGGGCCGGTGGCGCGCATCGTGCTGACGCACTTCCACCACGACCACACCGGTTCGGCGGCGGAGCCGCGGGCGTTGACCGGGGCGCCGGTGGTCGCGCGCGTGCTGGAGGCGCCGGTGGTCCGGGGTGACGCGCCCGCTCCCCGCCCGTGATCCCGCCCGAGGAGCGGGAGCTGTTCGACCGGGTCTCGCCGGGGTGCCGGTGGCGCCGCCCTGCCCGGCGGACGTCGAGGTGGACGAGGGGGATTTCGGCGGTGGGGCGCGGGTGCTGTGCGTGAGCCACGGCGGCGCGCTGGTGTCCTGGACCGACGAATGTCAAATGTCGAATGTTGACATTGGTGTCGGGCGATCCCCTTGAAGCTGCTCTGTTCGGAGTAACATCAAGTTGAGTGCCGGGGCTTCATTTTGGGTACCAGAGGCTTGCCAGTGCCCGCGCGGAGCATGGCCGGACCACTCTGGTGGTCATGCCAGGTTCGACGCGATGCGTTGAACAAACAGCGGTCGCGCCGGTCTGGTGGCGGTGCGGGTTGGTGAGACGTGTGACCTCGCCTTCCCGCACCGCGCCACAGGACCGGGGATGATCGCGCCCGTCGAAAGAACCGGACGGGCCGAGGTGCCCGGGAAGACCGCGCCCGCCGGAAGGACCGGGAAGACGCCGGGAGGACCGGGAAGACAAGGCAGTCCGGACGGACAAGGCAGTCCCGGAAGAACCGGAACCCGTCCGCCCCAGCGGGTTGTGGGTCAGTCCACCCACCCCGGCGAACAGCCGACCCACCCACCCCGGCGGACAACCGACCCACCCACCCCGGCGGACAACCGACTCACCCAAACCCACCCGCCCCGGCGAACGACCGACTCACCCGGTCCGCCGCACCACCAGCGTCGTGGGCAGGACCACCGGGTCGACCGGCGGCGTGGCCCCCTCCAACCGGGACAGCAACAGCCGGGCAGCGGCCTCGCCCATCTCCCGCATGGGCTGCCGCACGGTGGTCAGGTCGGCGTGCCCCGCGATCGGTATGTCGTCGAAGCCCACCACGGCCACGTCGTCGGGCACCACCCGCCCCGCCGCGGCCAGCGCCTTGGTCACCCCCAGCGCCGACAGGTCGTTGTGCGCGAACACCGCGTCGAACGGCAACCCCGCCGCCATCAGCTTCTCCGTCGCCACCGCACCCCGCTCGGTAGTGAAGTCGCCCTCCACCACCAACCTCGGGTCGACGTGCACACCCAGCTCACCCAGGGCGTCCAGGAACCCGTCGAGGCGCTCGCGCACGCAGCCGAAGTCGGCGGGCCCCGTCACCACGGCGAAGTGCCGCCGCCCGGCGGCCACCAGGTGCCGGGCCGCGGCCCGCGCGCCCTCCCGGTTGGTCGTGATCACCGACGGGAACCCGGGCCTGCTCCCCCGGTCGTCGATCATCACCACCGGCAGGCCCTGGTCGTGCAGGGTCTCGATGTAGCTGAGGGTGTCCGGCGGCTCGATCACCAGCAACCCGTCGAACGCCTTGGCCGACACGTGGCTGGCGAACTGCGCCAGCGACTCCGCGCCCCGGTTGACCGTGTAGAGCAGCAGGCCGTAGCCGTCGGACTCCAGCTCGTCCACCGCGCCCTGCACGACCTCGCCGGTCCACGGCCAGGTCAGCGACGGCACCAGCATCCCGACGGTGCGGGCCCGGCCGCGCGCCAGGCCGACGGCCCGCGCGCTGGGCACGTAGCCGACGTCGGCGATCACCTGCCGCACCCGCGCCGCCGTGGCCGCGTCCACGTCCGGTTTGCCGTTGAGCACGCGGGACACGGTCGCCTTGCTCACCTGGGCTCGTTGCGCGACCTCGGCGATCGTGACTCGCACGGCTCACTCCTCGACTGCGGTGTCGGAACCGGTACCGAAACCGGTTACAGCCACGCAGTCAACCGGTGTGCGAACACAGCGTCAAGAGCCCGTCACGCGAGTGCGGCGCGCCCGGCGGGGGTCAGCTCGGCCGGCACCCAGGAGCCGGGCGCGTCGCGCTCGGCCGGACGGAGCAGCCCGGCCCGGGCCAGTTCCCGCGCCGCCGCCTGGTCGCAGCACAGCAGGCCGTCCACGCGCAGGTCCGGCTGTCGGCTGGTGGTCACCTCGGCACGCCCGGCGGCGACGGCGCGCAGCATCGCCAGGGCCCGGTGGTTCAGGTGGTCGTCCATGGCTCGTCCTCGGCAGAGGGGGTTGTGCACCGCGTTTATCGGCACGACCGCGAAAAGTCTTACCGGTTAGGGTCGGCGGCATGGGGATCATCGCGGCCGTGAGCCGGAGCGGGGAGTACACGTTCACCAAGCCCAACCACGAGACCATCACCCTGGTGGCCGGTCTCGGCGTGGCGGGTGACGTGCACCGGGGCGTCACCGTGAAGCACCGGTCGCGGGTCGCGCGCGACCCGTCCCAGCCCAACCTGCGCCAGGTGCACCTGATGCACGCCGAGCTGCACGACGAGCTGAACGCCAAGGGGTTCGACGTGGCCGCCGGGCAGCTCGGGGAGAACGTCACCACGCGGGGCGTGGACCTGCTGGGCCTGCCCACCGGCACGAGGCTGCGCCTGGGCGCGCACGCCGTGGTCGAGGTGACCGGCCTGCGCAACCCGTGCCCGCAGATCGAGGCGTTCCGACCGGGCCTGCTCAAGGAGGTCGTCGGCCGCGACGAGCGGGGCGAGGTGGTGCGCCGCGCGGGCGTCATGTCCGTCGTGCTGGCGGGCGGCGAGGTGCGCCCCGGCGACGGGATCGTGGTCGAGCTGCCCGACGGTCCGCACGCGCCGCTCCGACCGGTCTAACGCCGGGACCGGCACGGTTCCCCACTTGGCGCTGACCAAGAGGGGCCACGAACCGCTACTCTCCGCAGTCGTGGAACTCCTCAGCGGCACCGTCGCCCTGGTCACGGGGGCAAGCGGTCTGATCGGGCACGGCATCGCGCGGCGGTTCGCGGCGGCGGGGGCGGCGCTGGTGCTGCACGGCCACCGGAAACCGGTCGGGGACCTGGTCGACGAACTGGGCGGCCGGGCGCTCGCGGTCGCGGCCGACCTCACCGACGAGTCCGCGTGCCGCCGGGTGGTCCGGGAGGCCGTGGAGTGGGGCGGGCGGCTGGACGCCCTGGTCAACAACGCCGGGGTGCAGCCGGTGCAGGCGCTGGCCGGGATGCGCGCCGCCGAGTGGCGCGCGGTGGTCGACCTGAACCTGACCAGCGCGTTCTCCTGCACGCAGGCGGCGGTGGAGGTGATGCGGCCCGGCGGCTCGATCACGCACGTCGCCTCGGTGGAGGGCTCCCGGCCCGCGCCCGGCCACGCGCACTACAGCGCCTCCAAGGCGGCGCTGGTCATGCACGCCCGCGCCGCCGCGCTGGAGTACGGCGGGCGCGGCGTCCGGGTCAACACCGTCTCGCCCGGACTGGTCTCCCGGCCCGGCATCGAGCAGGAGTGGCCCGACGGGGTGACCCGGTGGACGCGGGCGGCGCCGCTGGGCCGACTCGGCGCGCCCGAGGACGTCGGCGACGCGTGTGTGTTCCTGGCCTCACCGATGGCCCGGTGGATCACCGGGCACGACCTGGTGGTGGACGGCGGGATCTCCGCCCGCCCCACCTGGTGAGCACCCGTCGGAAAACCCGTCGAGCGCCTTATTCGGGGCCGCCGGGAATTTTCCCGGGTATTCGCAGGACATCGCCCGGACAGGGCCCGCGCGAGATGACCGCAGACGTTACGACGTTTCGGTGACACATCAATCCGGCCCGAATACGAACCACCCGATCAGGTCACCCAACCGCCATGCGACGAACTCGAACCCTCATGGCGTCCCTGTTCGCGTCGGGCCTGCTGGCCGCCCCGCTGGTCACTGCGGGCAGCGCGTCCGCCGCCCCGCCGGAGACCGACCTCGTGCTCGCCGTCTACCAGCAGGAAAGCGGTGTGCAGAGCACTCGGCTCACCTGCGACCCGGCGGCCGGCGACCACGCCCGCGCCCAGGCGGCGTGCGGCGAGCTGGAGGCCGCCGGCGGTGATTTCACCCGGCTCGGCACCGGTGAACCGGGTATCTGCACCTTCGAGTACGACCCGGTGACGGTGGTCGCGCTCGGCTCTTACCGCGGCGAGCAGGTCCGCTACACGGAGGAATTCCCCAACCGCTGCGTGATGGAAAACGAGACCGGTACGGTTTTCTCGTTCTGACACCCGAACACGAATTGCCCGGCCCCGCGCGCCCTACCCAGGCGGCGGGGCCGGCCCACATTCCGGCAAAAGATCTTTGCCATGGCGAAGTTGATTAGCCCGGCGTGCCCTGGGTAGGTCCCTTGGCGAGAACACGCCGACCGTGAGGAGTCAGTCGTGGCCGAGAACCAGGTGGGCGCGGTCCGCGAGACCGCCGAACAGGAAGGCACCGCCGTGGCGCGGCACGCCAGGCAGGCCGCCGGAGAGGTGGGTGCCACCGCACGCGAACAGGCCGCCCAGGTGGCCCAGGAGGCCAAGGGCCAGGCCAAGCACGTCGTGCACGACGTGCGGCAGCGCGTCGCCGGCGAGGCCGAGCAGCAGGCGCAGCGCGTGTCGCAGCAGATCAACCGCATCGCCGACGAGCTGCACTCGATGGCGGAGAACTCGGGTCCCGACTCGATGACGGCCCCGGCGCTGCGCCAGGTCGCCGAGTCCGGCCGGCAGGCGGCCCGGTTCCTCGACGAGCGGGGTGCCCAGGGCCTGCTGGAGTCCGCCCAGGACTTCGCGCGGCGCAAGCCGGGCACCTTCCTCATCGGCGCGGCCGTGGCCGGGTTCCTGGTCACCCGCGTCGCGAAGAGCATGAGCGGGTCCGGCCAGCAGCAGCCCCAGCAGCGCGACCTCACCTCGCGGCAGGGCTACCTGACCGACGAGACCACGCCGCTGCCGACCACCGCGCAGCTGCCGCAGGAGCCCGAGTTCAGCACCCCCGCCCCGCGCACCGGCGCGGAGGCACCGGGCACCGGTTACCCGGCGGGCACCGGCTACCCCGCCGGCGGCGGGTACGCCACCGGCCAGTACGGCCAGGGCACCGGTCAGCCGGGTACTGCCTACCAGTCGGAGGGCAGCTCGTATGTCCAGCGCTGAGACCACCGGGCGCACCGCCGGGACCGTGCCCGGCGCGGCGCCGGGAGCGGTACCGGGAGCGGTACCGGGCGCGATGCCGGGCGCGATGCCCGGAGCGGTCCCCGGCGCGGCCTCCGAGGTGCCCTACCCGCGCACCGACGTGGGCCCCGAGGACGACCGCACGTCGCTGGGCGAGCTGATCGGCGAGCTGACCCAGGACCTGTCCAAGCTGATGCGGCAGGAGCTGGAGCTGGCCAAGGCCGAGATCCGGGAGGAGGCGTCGAAGGCGGGCAAGGCCGCCGGGATGCTCGGCGCCGCCGGGTTCGCGGGCTACATGACCGCGGTCCTGCTGAGCCTCGCCCTGGTCTTCGCCCTCGGCGCGGTCATGCCCCTGGGCTGGGCGGCGCTCATCGTCGCCGCGCTGTGGGGCATCGCCGGGTTCGCCCTGTTCTCCACCGGCCGCGCGCGACTGCGCCGCGTGTCGCCGAAGCCGGAGCGCACCATCGAAACCCTCAAGGAGGATGCGGAATGGGCCCGACACCCGACCAAATAAGGCACGACATCGACCGAACCCGCGCCGAACTGGTCGCCGACGCCAACCGCATCGTCGACCACACCAGGCCGCGCAACATCGCGCAGCGCCGGGTCAACCGGGTCCGGCGCGGTCTGACGACCCTGAGGGAGCGAGTGATGGGCACGATGCCCGACACCACGGCCGTGCAGTACCGGACCTCGGACATGGCCTCGACGGTCGGTGACCGGACCAAGGACGCGGCGTCCACCGTCGGCGACAAGGCCCAGGAGGCCGCGCACGCCGTGGCGCAGACCGCCCAGCAGGCGGGTCACGCCGTGCAGCAGGCGCCCGAGCGGGCGCGGCGGCAGGCGCAGGGCAACCCGCTGGCGGCGGGCCTGATCGCGTTCGGCGCGGGTGCGGTCGTGGCGGCGCTGCTGCCCGCGACGCGGGCCGAGGAGGACGCGGTCAACCGGCTCGGCGAGCGCGCGGGCGACGTGGTGGAGCCGGTGAAGCAGGCCCTCACCGAGTCGGCGCAGAAGCTCAAGGACGACGTCGCGTCGACCGCGGGCGAGGCAGCCGACCAGGTCAAGCAGACCGCGCAGCAGGCCGCGCAGGCCACCGCCGAGCACGCCAAGGGCTCGGCCCAGGAGGTCGGCGAGCACGCCCGCGAGTCCGGCCGGCAGGTCAAGCAGGAAGCCCACGACCGGTAACGAGCGGTGCAGGTGCGAGGGGTGGCGCTCCGGCGCCACCCCTCGGGGCTTTTCCGACCTGCCGACGGTGGGGCGCGCCGGCGGAAGAGGTGCGCGGTCGTTCCGCCGGCGGACGTGTCGGCGTCGGACGGTCCGCTCAGAGGTGCTTGAGCATGATCGCCGAGACCTCCTCCGCGGCCTCCACGTTCACCAGGTGCGCCGCGGGCACCACGTGGAACGTCGCGCCGGGGATGGCCTCGGCCACCGCCCGGCCGCACCGCGCGGGCGTGGCCTCGTCGAAGGCACCCGAGATCACCGCGGTGGGCGCCTCGATCGCGGTCAGCACCGACCTCAGGTCCAGCGCGGCCAGCGCGTCGCAGCAGCCCGCGTACCCGTCGTCGTCCACTGCGGACAGGTCCGCCTCGAACGCGCCCACCAGCTCCGGGAACCGCCCCGCGAACTCCGGCGTGAACCAGCGCCCCACCACCTCGCGGGCGATGGCCGCGGTACCCGCCGCGCGGACCCGGGCCGCGCGGTCGTGCCACGGCCGGGCCGCGGTGAACGTGGAGACCGTGCAGCACAGCACCAGCCGCTCGATGCGCTCGGGCGCGTGCCCGGCCAGCCACATCCCGACCATGGCGCCCATGGACGCCCCGCAGTAGGACACCCTGGGCAGCTCCAGGGCGTCCAGCAGCTCCAGCACGTCGTCGGCGAGGTCGTCGAGCCGGTAGGACCCCGGCGCGGACGGGCTGCCGCCGTGCCCGCGGTGGTCGTAGCGCAGCACCCGGAACCGCTCGTGCAGCGCCGGCAGCTGCGCGTCCCACAGCGCGGTGGTGGTGCCCAGCGAGTTGCCCAGCACGACGACCGGCGCGCCCGGCGGCCCGCTCAACTCGTGGTGCAGCTTCACGGTCTGCCCCTCCCCCGGTGCGCGGCCAGCGCCCGGTCGACGAACTCGCCCGCGCTGCCGACGTAGCAGGCGGGGTCCAGGGCGTCGTCGACCTCCTTCTCGGTCAGCCCGATCCGCAGGTCGGCGATCAGCGCGTCGCGCAGCGGCCGGCCCGAGGCCACCGCGGTCCGGCACACCTCGGCGACCAGGTCCTGCGCCTCGGCGCGGCCGATCGCGGCGGACAGCCGCACGGCCACGTTCTCCGCCATCAGCAGGCCCCCGGTCAGCTCCAGGTTGCGCCGCATCCGCTCGGTGTCCACCCGCAGCCGCGACAGCAGCTCGCGCGTGCCGCGCACCGCGCCGCCGACCAGCCGCAGCAGCTCGGTCACGGTCTGCCACTCGCTGTGCCACGCGCCCGCCGCCCGCTCGTGCTCCTGCACCATCGAGCCCAGCAGGGTGGACACCAGGCCCGGCACCCGCCGCGTGCCCGCCGCCACCAGCACCGCCCGCACCGGGTTGCGCTTGTGCGGCATGGCCGACGACGTGCCGCCCTCGGCCTCGGCGACCTCGGCCACCTCGGTCTGCGCGAGCAGCACCACGTCCTGCGCGATCTTGCCCAGCACGCCCGCCACCTCGCCCAGCGCGCCGGCCAGCTCCACGACCCTGGTCCGGTTGGTGTGCCAGGGGATCAGCGGCGCGGCCAGGCCCAGCTCGGCGGCCAGCTGGTCGGTCAGCGCGGCACCGGGGTCGGCCACCGCGGCCAGCGTGCCCGCCGCGCCGCCGAACTGCACCGCCAGCCGGTGGGCGCGCACCCGGGCCAGCGCGGTCTCGGCCTCGTCGACCGCGACCAGCCACCCGGCGCACTTGAGGCCGAACGTGGTGGGCAGCGCGTGCTGGGCCAGGGTGCGGCCCGCGATCAGGGTGTCCCGGTGGCGCTCGGCGAGCCGCTCGCACTCCGCGGCCACCGCGCGCAACCCGACCAGCACCGGCCCCAGGGCCCGGTGCGCGACCAGCGACAACGCCGTGTCCAGCACGTCCTGGCTGGTGGCGCCGTTGTGCACGGCGGCACGGCCCTCGGGGGTGACGTGCGCGGCGATCGCCCGCACCAGCGGCACCACCGGCGTGCCCGAGGCCGGCGCGTCCTCGCCGAGGACGACCGGGTCGTAGTGCCCGACGTCGATGGCGGTGACCACCATCCGGGCCGCCTCCTCGGGCACCAGGCCCGCACGGGCCTGCACGATCGCCAGCGCGCGCTCGAAGTCGAGCATGGCCCGCAGCCACGCCCGGTCGCAGATCTCGGCCTCCACGTCCGGGTCCGTGAACAGCGGACCCCACAGTGAGCGGGCGCCGTGCTCAGAGGTCAAAGACGGTTTCATGCTCCCCTTGACTGGGTGTCGAAGCTGTGGCCCCGCTGTTCTGGAGGCGCTCCGGCGGAACCCCCGGAAATCCTTCCACCGCGCCGGGCCGCGCGGGTGGTCGGGGTGGGTGAACCCGGTGCGGTCGCGGGCCTCCCCCGTTCAGCGGCTTGCGCTGCGCGGTACGGTCCGCGCCCGGTCGCGCGTCCGGACGGTACCGGGCCCGCCGCGGGCGGTTCAACGGATCTTCCGCCCAGCGGGAGCCGGGGTGCCGGCGGTCCTGTGTGGACCGTCGCGGCGGCGTCAGCCGGTGGCCTGCACCACCATCAGGGTCAGGTCGTCGTGCTCGGCCGTGCCCAGCCAGCCGAACACGAGCCGCCGCAGGTGGTCGGCCACCCGCTCGGCGGGCATGCCGGCGCAGTCCGACAGCGCCGCCTTGAGCCGCAGGTCGCCGAACAGCTCCTGCCGGTCGCCGTCCTTGCGCGCCTCGGTCACCCCGTCGCTGTAGAGCAGCAGCGTCTCACCCGGCGCGAGCACGACCGTGGTCTGGTGGAACCGCACCTCCGGCAGCACGCCGACGATGCCGCCGTGCACCGCGACCTCGTCCACCCGGCCGTCGGTGCGCAGCACCAGCGGCGCGGGGTGCCCGCCCGCGGCCAGGGTCAGGCGCAGGCCGCCCGCCTGCACCGCGACCATCGTGCCGACCACGAGGGTGGTGAACAGCCTGCTGCCCGCGGCCCGCAGCGCGGCGTTGAGCAGGTGCAGCAGCTGCGCGGGTCGCTGCTCGACCAGCAGCAGGGTGTGCAGGCTCTGCCGGACCCGGCCGCTCTGCGCGGCCGCCTCCACCCCGTTGCCCGCCACGTCGCCCAGCACGAACGCGGCGCTGCCGTCCTCGCGCGGGTGCACGTCGTAGAAGTCGCCGCCGACCAGCGCCTCCGCGTGCGCCGGCTCGTAGACGCGGGCCAGCCGCACGCCGGGCACCTCCGGCAGCGGCGCGGGCAGCAGGTTCGCCCGCAGCGCCGACACCACCCGCTCCTGCTCGGCGAACCGGGTGCCCGCGGCCACCGCGACCGAGGCCCGCTCGGCGTAGCGCCGGAGCAGGTCGGTGTCCCGCACGCCGCCGAAGCACAGCAGCGCGCCGCCCTCCGTCAGGGGCACCGCCACGCCCGTGCCCGACACGCCCCACGGCCCCTCACCCGAAGTGGTGACTTCGGCCTGCCCGGTCTCGCCGTCGAGCACGGCGGCCAGCCCCGCCGCGCCCGTGGCGGCCTGCCGGGGCGTGCGGGTCACCGCGACCTCGCCGCCGGCGGTGCGCCGCCACCACTCCAGCCGCCCGCGCAGCCCCGGCAGCACCGCCACCGCGCACCGGGCGGGCGCCAGCTCGACCACCGCGCGCAGCGCTTCCGCCCGGTCGCTGAACAGGGCGAACCGCCGGCCCGCCCGGTCCAGGAAGTCGTCGGCGGCCCGGTACCACGCGGTCCAGCCGCCGCCCAGGTCCTGCCTGCGGCCCCCCGGCTGCGGCAGCACGGCACCCGGCCGCGCGTCCGGGAACAGCACGGCCGCGAGCGGGTTGACCAGGCGGACGACGGCGTCCGGGTCGAGCACGACCACGGCCTCGTGGAAGCCGTCGACGAGACGGTGCCACGAGTCGAGGTCGAGGCCCGTCTCGGCGCCTTGCCGGTAGCCCTGGGCCATCTCGGCTCCTGTGTGTCGGGTTCGACCCAACCTATCGGACAAGTCGCCCCCAACAGTGGCAGGCTTGGCGCAGTTCCGCTGACATCGGAGGCTCTCGTGACGACCGTTCAGGACGACGCGGACGTGACCCTGGCCCGGCTCCTGTCCGCCATGCGGGAGATGAGGGACGGCAACTTCCGCCGCCGCCTCGTCGTGCCGCGCGGCGGGGTGGGCGCCGAGCTGGCCGAGGCGTTCAACGAGATCGCCGAGCGCAACCAGTGGCTGGTCGGCGAGCTGACCCGGGTGCGGCAGTCGGTGGGCCAGGAGGGCATCCTGGGCGAGCGGCTGGCGCCCAGCACCGGCACCGGCGGCTGGGAGCTGGCCGCGGGAGCGGTGAACGGGCTGATCGACGACCTGACCCGGCCGACCGCCGAGCTGAGCCGCGTGCTCGCCGCGGTCGCCGAGGGCGACCTGTCGCAGGAGATCGTGGTGGACGCGCGCGGCGAGGTCGCGGCGCTGGTGGAGAGCTTCAACTCGATGACCGCGACGCTGCGGACGTTCGCGGGCGAGGTCACCCGGGTGGCGCGCGAGGTCGGCACCGAGGGGCGGCTGGGCGGCCAGGCCCAGGTGCCCGGCGTGGCCGGCACCTGGCGCGACCTCACCGACTCGGTCAACTTCATGGCGGACAACCTGACCAAGCAGGTCCGCGACATCGCCCAGGTCGCGACCGCGGTGGCCCAGGGCGACCTGACGCAGAAGATCACCGTGACGGTCGCGGGCGAGATGCTGGAGCTGAAGGAGACCGTCAACACGATGGTCGACCAGCTCTCCTCGTTCGCCGACGAGGTCACCCGCGTCGCGCGCGAGGTGGGCACCGACGGCAGGCTGGGCGGCCAGGCCCAGGTCACCGGGGTCGCGGGCACCTGGCGCGACCTCACCGACAACGTGAACTTCATGGCGAACAACCTGACCTCGCAGGTCCGCAACATCGCCCAGGTCGCGACCGCGGTGGCCCAGGGCGACCTGTCCCAGAAGATCACCGTGGACGCCCGCGGCGAGATCCTGGAGCTCAAGACCACCATCAACACCATGGTCGACCAGCTCTCGGCCTTCGCCCAGGAGGTCACCCGGGTGGCCCGCGAGGTGGGCACCGACGGCAGGCTGGGCGGCCAGGCCCAGGTGCCCGGCGTCGCCGGCACCTGGCGCGACCTCACCGACTCGGTCAACTTCATGGCCGGCAACCTGACTTCGCAGGTCCGCAACATCGCCCAGGTCACCACGGCGGTGGCGCAGGGCGACCTGTCCCAGAAGATCGACGTCGACGCGCGCGGCGAGATCCTCCAGCTCAAGACCACCATCAACACGATGGTGGACCAGCTCTCCTCGTTCGCGGCCGAGGTGACGCGCGTGGCGCGCGAGGTCGGCAGCGACGGGCGGCTGGGCGGCCAGGCCCAGGTGCCCGGCGTGGCCGGCACCTGGCGCGACCTGACCGACTCGGTGAACTTCATGGCGGGCAACCTGACTTCGCAGGTCCGCAACATCGCCCAGGTCGCGACCGCGGTGGCCCGCGGCGACCTGTCCCAGAAGATCACGGTGACCGCGCGCGGCGAGATCCTGGAGCTGAAGGACACCATCAACACGATGGTCGACCAGCTCTCCGCCTTCGCCGACGAGGTCACCCGCGTCGCGCGCGAGGTGGGCACCGACGGCAGGCTAGGCGGCCAGGCCCAGGTGCCCGGCGTGGCCGGCACCTGGCGCGACCTCACCGACTCGGTCAACTTCATGGCGAACAACCTGACCGCCCAGGTGCGGTCGATCGCCCAGGTCACCACGGCGGTCGCGCTCGGCGACCTGTCCCAGAAGATCACCGTGGACGCGCGCGGCGAGATCCTGGAGCTGAAGTCGACCATCAACACCATGGTCGACCAGCTCTCGGCCTTCGCCGACGAGGTGACGCGCGTGGCCCGCGAGGTGGGCACCGACGGGCGGCTGGGCGGCCAGGCGCGGGTGCCTGGCGTGGCGGGCACCTGGAAGAACCTGACCGACAACGTCAACGTCATGGCCGACAACCTGTCCACGCAGGTCCGGTCGATCGCCGAGGTGGCCACCGCGGTGGCCCGCGGCGACCTGTCCCAGAAGATCACCGTCGAGGCCAAGGGCGAGGTCGCCGCGCTGGCGGAGACCATCAACGGCATGGTGGACACCCTGCGCGCGTTCGCCGACGAGGTGACCCGCGTGGCGCGCGAGGTAGGCACCGAGGGCATCCTGGGCGGCCAGGCGCGGGTGCCCAACGTGGCGGGCACGTGGAAGGACCTGACCGACAACGTCAACTCGATGGCGAACAACCTGACCAACCAGGTCCGCAACATCGCCCAGGTCACCACCGCCGTGGCGCTCGGCGACCTGTCGAAGAAGATCGACGTGGACGCGCGCGGCGAGATCCTGGAGCTCAAGACCACCATCAACACCATGGTCGACCAGCTCTCCTCGTTCGCGCAGGAGGTCACCCGGGTCGCCCGGGAGGTGGGCACCGAGGGCAAGCTGGGCGGCCAGGCCGAGGTCGAGGGCGTCTCGGGCACCTGGAAGCGGCTGACCGAGAACGTCAACGAGCTGGCCGGCAACCTCACCCGCCAGGTGCGCGCCATCGCCGTGGTGGCCACCGCGGTGACCGCGGGCGACCTGACCAGGCAGATCACCGTGGACGCCTCTGGCGAGGTCGCGGACCTCAAGGACAACATCAACCGGATGATCAGCAACCTGAGGGCGTCGACCCGCGCCAACCAGGAGCAGGACTGGCTCAAGACCAACCTGGCCCGGCTGTCGGGCCAGATGCAGGGCCACCGCGACCTCAAGGCGATGGCGTCGCTGGTGATGAGCGAGCTGACGCCGCTGGTCTCCGCCCAGCACGGCGCGTTCTTCCTGGTCGACAACGAGTCCGAGGTGCTGGAGCTGACCGCCGCCTACGGCTGGTCGCCGCGCGGCGGGCGGCCCTGGCGGTTCAAGCGCGGCGAGGGCCTGATCGGCCAGGTCGCCGTGGAGAAGAAGACGGTCCTGGTCACCGACGTGCCGCCGGGGTACCTCCAGGTCACCTCGGGGCTGGGCGCCGCGCCGCCGGCGAACCTGGTGATCCTGCCGATCGTGTTCCAGGGCGAGACGCTGGGCGTGATCGAGCTGGGGTCGTTCGGCGAGTTCACCGAGGTCCACCTGGACCTGCTCGACCAGCTGAAGGAGAACATCGGCGTCAACGTGAACACCATGCTCGCCAACGCGCGGACCGACAGCCTGCTGGCCGAGTCCCAGCGGCTGACCGAGGAGCTGCGGGCCGGTTCGGTGGAGCTGGAGGCGCGGGCGCGGCAGCTGTCGTCGGCGTCGAAGTACAAGTCGGAGTTCATGGCGAACATGTCGCACGAGCTGCGCACGCCGCTGAACAGCCTGCTGATCCTGGCGAAGCTGCTGGCCGACAACCTCGACGGCAACCTCAACCCCAAGCAGGTGGAGTTCGCCCGGACCATCCACTCCTCGGGCACCGACCTGCTCCAGCTGATCGACGACATCCTCGACCTGACCAAGGTCGAGGCCGGGCACATGCAGGTGCAGACCGACCCGGTGCGGGTGTCGGACCTGGTGGCCTACGTGGAGGCGCTGACCTCACCGCTGGCCGCGGAGAAGGGCCTGGCCTTCGACGTCGTGGTGGACCCGGACGTGCCGTCCACCCTGCACACCGACGAGCACCGGGTCCAGCAGATCCTGCGCAACCTGCTGTCCAACGCGGTGAAGTTCACCCACGACGGTGAGATCAAGCTGCGGATCCGGGTCGTCGGCGACTCGGTGGCGTTCGACGTGCAGGACACCGGCATCGGCATCCCGGCCGAGAAGCTGTCGGTGATCTTCGAGGCGTTCCAGCAGGCCGACGGCACCACGTCCCGCAAGTACGGCGGCACCGGCCTGGGCCTGTCGATCAGCCGGGAGCTGTCGACCCTGCTGGACGGGCGGCTGGACGTGCGCTCGGAGCCGGGCTTCGGCTCGACGTTCACCCTGTACCTGCCGCTGGGCGAGCAGGGCCTGCTGCCGCAGGTCGTGGTCGAGGCGCAGGAGCTGCCGGAACTGCTCACGCCCGCCGAGCCCGCCGCCGAGCCCGTGGTGGCGCCGGAGGAGCTGCCCCCGCCGCCGATGCGCTTCCACGGCGAGAAGGTGCTGATCGTCGACGACGACCTGCGCAACGTGTTCGCCCTGACCTCGGTGCTGGAGCTGCACGGGCTGAACGTGATCTACGCGGACAACGGGATCACCGGGGTGCGGGCGCTGGAGCAGTACGACGACGTGGCGCTGGTGCTGATGGACATCATGATGCCCGAGCTGGACGGCAACGCGACCATGGCGGCGATCCGGGCCATGTCCCGCTACGCCGACCTGCCGGTGATCGCGGTGACGGCGAAGGCGATGAAGGGCGACCGGGAGAAGTCGCTGGCGTCGGGGGCCACGGACTACGTGACCAAGCCCGTGGACACCGACCACCTGCTGCGCCTGATCGCGTTCTACCTGGGCGTCGAACAGGACTGACCCCGCGCGTGTCCTCCACCGGGACACCGCGAGTCCTCCACCCCGGCACCGCGAGTCCTCCGCTCGCGGGCGTCACCGGGCGGCGGTGGCCGCCTCGACGGTGTCGTGGATGTGCATGACCTCGGTCAGCTCGGTCAGGCGGAACAGCTTGTGCACCGAGGGTTGCAGGGACGCCATCCGGAACTCGCCGCCCGCACCGTCCAGGCGCCGGTGCCAGTCGAGCATCAGGGACAGGCCGGTGGTGTCCATGAACGGCACCCCGCTCAGGTCGACCACCACCTGGTCGCCCGTGCTCTCCTCGAGGTGGTCGGAGAGCAGGGGGACGGTGTCCGCGTCCAGCTCACCCGACACCGCGACGACCGTCCAGCCGCCCCGCACCTCACTGCGCACCCGCAACTCCATGGGGCCCGAGCCTAGCCACCCGTCGCCCCGAGCGCCGCCACTGAACGTGCGGCACGCCGCTTTGGGCACGACCACTCGGTGGTCCGCGCGGCGGATGTGCGACGATGCGGTGACAGCCGATCAACGGGAGCGGATGTGCGCAACGAGCCAGCGGCGCCGGTGGCCGTGACGCTGCCCGCCTCAGCGGGCTCATCGGCACGCGCGCGGCAGGTGCTGGCGGAGGCCGCCTCGACGTGGGGCCTGTCGCCGGACGTCACCGACGACGCCGCGCTGGTGGTGACCGAGCTGGTGTCCAACGCGGTGGACCACGCGGAGGGGCCGGTGGGGCTGACCGTCTCGCGGACGGCGACGGGGGTGCGGATCGAGGTGGCCGACAACTCCCCCGCCCTGCCCCAGCCGAGACCGGTCCAGGTCGACTCTGCCCGCGGGCGCGGGTTGATCATCGTGGAGGCGCTGAGCGCTTCGTGGGGCACGGAGGAGCGGGACGGCGGCAAGGTCGTCTGGGCCGAACTGGCGGGCTGAGACCGCGAAGACCCGCGGGCACGCCCGAAGTGGGGTTCCGCCTTCGCCCGGCACGCCGGGAGCGGAGGGCTTCGCCCTCGGCGGGCACGCCGGAAGCGGGGGCTTCCAGCCCTCACCGGACACGGCGCGAACAGGGGCTTCGTCCTCGCCGGACACGCCGGAAGCGGGGGTCCCCGCCCTCGCTGGGGACCCCCGCTCCCGACCGGACGTCAGGCCACCCCGCGCCCCGACGTCCCCCACCCGGTGACGGTGAGCGTGAACGTCGCCGTCCCGGTCCGCCCGTCCGCCGCGGTCGCCCTGATCACCACGGGGTAGGTCCCCGGCGGGGTCTGGAAGCCCGTCCACAGCAGCGCCGTGCCGCTGCCGCCCGGCGTGACCGCCGGCGGGCTGAACCGGATCGTCGCGCCCGCCGGCAGGCCGGTGGCGGACAGCGCCAGGTCGCCCGCCCCGCCCGACGCGCCGACGGTGAACCGGGCGAAGAAGCCCTGCGACACCGACGCCGACGACGGGTTGGCGGTCACCGCGACGTCACCGGGGTTCTGCCCCCGCACGGTGAGCGTCACCGGCGCGGTGCCGGTCCGCCCGGACGCGGTGGTGGCGGTGACGGTGATCGGGTGGGTGCCGCTCGGCGCGGTCGCCGCCACCTCGAAGGTCAGCTTCGCGTTCGAGCCGGTCCGCACCGCCGCCGGCTGGAACAGCGCCCGCACGCCCGCCGGCAGGCCCGACGCCGACAGGGTCGCCTGCTCGGGGCCGGTCGGGCCCGCCGCGGTGGTGACGGTGGTCGAGACGTGGCCGCCCGCCGGCGCGGTGACGCCGGCCGGGGACACGCCCACGGTGGAGTCCCCGACCTGCCGCGCGACCCAGTCGCCCATGTCGTTGGTCAGCCGGGCGTAGACGCTGTACCACTTGAAGTCCGACCGGCTCCACGACGCGACGCCGACGACCTTGCCGGCCACGACGAGCGGGCCGCCGCTGTCACCGGGCAGGATGGCGGTGCGGCCGTCGGCGTAGCCGGCGCAGATCATGGTGGCCGACTTGAAGCCGGCGCCGACGCCCTGGCAGACCCGGTCGCCGTCGACGACCGGCAGGGTGGCCTTGGCCAGGGTGACGTCGCGGCTGCTGTCGTCGAACTCCTTCTTGCCGTAGCCGAAGCCGAGGCCGTTGTCGCCGGGGGTGACCAGGCCGGCGTCGGCGGAGGTGGCGAACCGGGCGTACCGGCCGCCGGGCACCGGGATGTCGTCGGCGACCGTCACCACGGCCACGTCGTAACCCTGGTCGAAGTTGACGTACCGGGGGTGCTTGGCGTACTCCACGACCGCGGTGCGGAACCCGCCGCCCGCGTCGAGGTCGTCCAGCCCGTACAGGAAGCTCTTCTCACCGGCCGCGTCGGCGCAGTGGGCGGCGATGAGGACCTTCCGGGGCGCGATGACCGAGCCGGTGCAGGACTGGCCCCGGGGACGGGTGCCGCCCTCGCGCAGGCCGGCGATGACGGCGGGGAACTCGTCCACCGTCGCGGGTTGGCCGTTGTGGAAGGACGGGCCGGCGTCGGCGCCGGCGGGCACCGTCCCGCCCTCGTAGTTCGCGGCGGGGGCGTGCCCTGGTGCGGCCGCCACCAGCAGCGGGAGCAGGACCGCCGCTGCGGCCAGGGACGCGGCGCCGGGACGTGGTCGTTTCACTGTGCTTCCCCTTCAGCCGCCTCGGCAGGGGTGAGGCGGCACACCCACTGTCGGGTGACGCCCGACGGGGAACAATCGGGGAAGCGATCCGTAGGGGTACGGCACTTATGCACGTGTCCGGGGCGTTCGGCCCGGGTATCCGGGGGGCACCATTCGGGTAGCACCACGCAACCCAGTGAGGAGGTCACGTGTCCACCACCGAATCCGGTCAGGTGACCGGTACCCGGGACAAGGACTACAACATCATCTGGTTCGTCGAGGCGTGCCTGAGCAACGCGCTGCGCCTGGAGGGCTACATCGCCGACGCCGAGCGCGCGGGTGACGCCGAGCTGGCGGACTTCTTCCGCCGCGCGCAGGCCGAGAGCCGCAAGGGCGCCGAGCAGGGCAAGCAGCTGCTGGCGTCGCGGCTGGGCTCCTGAGCCGAGCGGGGCCCCGGGGAGGACCGCCGGGGCGCGCGAGGAGGGCCGCCCCGCGCTGGGGCGGCCCTCCTGCTCGCTCGGGGACTCCGGGGACTCCGAGAACCCCGAGGACCCGGGGCCGGGAACGGACCGGGGTCACCCGCTGCTACGAACGGGTGATCACGGTCGAGTGATCACGCGGCCACGGCCTGGCGATCCAGGCGGTCACCGCCAGTGGCCGCGGACGAGTGGTCAGCCGGCCGTGGACAGGTGGTTGCCCGGCCACCGCCGGGTGATCACTGCTGCCCGAACCGGTCCAACCCCTCCTTGGCCTTCTCCGTCCCCTGCTGGATGTGCTCGGTGTGCTGCCCGCCGGTCCGCTCGTCGACGAACTGCCCGGCCCGGTCGACCCCCTGGTCGACCTTGTCGCCGTGCTGGCCCAGCGCGTCCTTGGCCTTCTCCTTGAGCTCGTCGAACTTGTCACCGATGCCCATGTGCGTTCGAACCTCCTCGGGGGTGTCCCGGGTGGACACCGCGGAGGGGGTACCCGGGGAGGCCCCACCGGGACGCGCGGGAGCGCCCGACTCCCCCGATCGAGTGAGGGCGGAAGTCGGTTGTGGGAGGCTTTGGGAGGCGACCCGCTCCCCCAGGACAACGGGCCGCCTCGGTGTGAACTATTCGCGGTCGATCCTGTGAACCGTTTGCACGATGTTGGAATGTGCTGGTCAGGCCCGTTGACCGGGAATGCGCGCGTGGGGGTGGGATGGCGGTCGAGATCGGCCTGCTCGGTGAGGTGGCGGCCGGGGTCGGTGGGCGGCCGGTGGACCTGGGTCCGGCGCGCCAGCGCTGCGTGCTGGCCGCGCTGGCGGTCGACGTCAACCACGTCGTGCCCGCCGAGCGGCTGGTCGAGCGCGTGTGGGGCGTCGAGCCGCCGCGCCGGGCGCACGCGACGCTGTCCAGCTACGTCTCCCGGCTCCGGCACGCGCTGTCGGCCGACGCGTCCGCGAGCCTGGTCCGGCGCTCCGGCGGCTACGTGCTGCTGGTCGAGCGGTCGGCCGTGGACCTGCACCGCTTCCGCGACCTGCGCGCGCGGGCGGCGGCCGCCGCCGGGGACGACGCCCGGGTCGAGCGGCTGCTGGCGGCGGCCCTGGAGCTGTGGCGCGGTGAGGCGCTGACCGGCGTCGACAGCGCGTGGGCGGGCACCGAGCGCGACCGGCTGCACCAGGAGCGGTTCGGCGTGGAGCTGGACCTCGTCGACTGCCGGCTCCGGCTGGGCCAGGGCGAGCAGCTGGTGGCCGAGCTGTCGCGGCTGGCCGTGGAGCACCCGCTGGACGAGCGGGTCGCGGGCCAGTACATGCTCGCCCTGTACCGGGGCCGCCGCGCCGCCGACGCGCTGGAGCACTACCAGCGGTTCCGCACGCACCTGGTGGCCGAGCTGGGCGCGGACCCCGGCGCCGCGCTGCGCGAGCTGCACCGGCGCATCCTCAACTCCGACGCCTCGCTGCTCGCGCCCGGCCGCGAGGCGCCCGCCCCGGCCGCCGAGCAGGTCGTGACACCGCGCCAGCTGCCCGCTGCCCCGGCGTCGTTCGTCGGCAGGCACGACGAGCTGGCGCGGCTGGACGCGGCGCTGGAAGGCGCGTCGCGCACGTCCCGGACCATGGTGATCTCGGCCATCGCCGGGTCGGGCGGCATGGGCAAGACGTGGCTGGCGCTGCACTGGGCGCACCGCTACGCCGACCGGTTCCCCGACGGCCAGCTGTTCGTGGACCTGCGCGGGTTCAGCCCGGACCGGGAGCCGATGAACCCGGCGGTGGCCGTGCGCGGGTTCCTCGACGCCCTGGGCGTGGAGCCCAGCCGGGTGCCGGTGGCGCCGCACGCCCAGGCCGCGCTGTTCCGCTCGCTCATCGCGGACAAGCGGGTGCTGCTGGTGCTGGACAACGCCGCCGACACCGCCCAGGTGGTGCCGCTGCTGCCGGGCACCGACTCGTGCCTGGTGCTGGTGACCAGCCGCAACCAGCTCAGCGGCCTGATCTCGGCGCACGGCGCGGCGCACCTGATGCTCGACGCGCTGCCCGACGACGAGGCGCGGGCGCTGCTGGCGGCCCGGCTCGGGCGCGCCAGGGTGAACACCGAGCCGCAGGCGGTGGAGGAGCTGATCCGGCTGTGCGGCGGCCTGCCGCTGGCGCTGAGCGTGATCGCGGCGCGGGCGGGCATGCGGCCCGGCGTGCCGCTGGGCGCCTTCGCCGCCGAGCTGCGCGACCTCGGCCTCCAGGCGCTGGACGAGGACCCCGCCGCGGGCATCTCCACCGTGCTGTCCTGGTCGCACCGCGCGCTGACCCGCGAGCAGGCGGCGGTGTTCGCGCTGCTCGGCATCGCGCCGGGCCCCGACATCGGCCTGCACGCCGCCGCCAACCTCACCGGGCTGTCCCCCGGCGCCACCAGGTCGGTGCTGCGCGAGCTGGAGCAGGCGTCGCTGGTCGGCCGGGACGCGCGCGGCCGGTACCGGATGCACGACCTGGTTCGCCGCTACGCGGGCGAGGCGGCCCGCCGCGACCTGCCCGAGGCCGACCGGGACGCCGCGCTGCGCCGCGTGATCGACTTTTACGTGCAGACCGCGCACACCGGCCACCGCCTGCTCGACCCGCACGCCACGCCGGTGAAGATGGACCCGCCCGTGCCGGGCTGCCGGCCGCTGCCGCTGGAGGACGACCCGGCGGCGATGGAGTGGTTCCAGGCCGAGCACGGCTGCCTGCTGGCCGCGCAGCACGCGGCCGCGGCGATCGACTGGTCGCCGCCGGTGTGGCGGCTGGCGCTGGTCATGACGTCGTTCCACGTCCGGCGCGGCCACCTCAACGACAACCTGCGGCTGTGGCAGGAGGCGCTGGTGGCCGCCGACCGCGCGGCCGACCCGGCGACCCGGGTGCTGGTGCTGCGCAACATCGGCTTCGCCTACGCCAAGCTGACCAGGCACGACGAGGCCATGGCGCACCTGGAGCGGGCCATCGCCCTTGCCCGGGAGAGCGGCGACAGCTTCCTGCTCGCGCACACCCACATCGCGCTGGCGTGGGCGTGGGAGCTGGACGACGAGTGGGCGCGTGCCCTGGAGCACTCGCTGAAAGCGCTGGAGGTGCTGCGCACCATGGAGGGCAGCTCCGCGCGCGAGGCCGTCGCGCTGAACATGGCGGGCTGGTACAGCGCCAAGATGGAGCAGTACGACCACGCGCAGGAGTACTGCGAGGCGGCCCTGGTCCTGCACCGGCGCAACGAGGACCGCAACGGCATCGCCGCCACCCTCGACAGCCTCGCCTACATCGCGCACCGCACCGGCCGGTCCGCGCAGTCCCTGGCGATGTACCAGGAGGCGCTGGGCATCTTCCGCGACCTGGAGCACACCTACGGCGCGGTGGAGTCCCTGGAGGGCATGGGTCACCCGCTGGCCGCGCTGGGTCGGCCGGAGGAGGCCCGCGCCGCGTGGCTGGAGGCCATCGACATGTACCGGGCGCAGCAGCGCGACCACCTGGCCGCGCGCGTCGAGGTGCACCTGGTCGAACTGGAGCGCCGGCTCCAGCTCCGCTGAGGGGCCGGGCGCCCGCGACCACCCCCACCACCGCGGCGTCACCTCCCGCGGCGATGGACGGGTCCGGCCCCTGCTCCGCCGGGTACGAGACCTCCGCCCGGTTGCGGCTTCCCGGTCATCGCCAACGGGCGGCCCAACGGGTTCGGGCAGACCGACTCCGACATGCTCCTGGAGTCCATCGACCGGGCCGTCGCGGAGAACAGCCGGGTCGGCGGCAAGTACCGCGGCAGGATCGACACCACCAAGGTCGCCGTGATGGGCCAGTCCTGCGGCGGCATCGAGACCCACGAGGTGACCGGCGACCCCCTGCTCACCACCGTGGCCCTACCGAGTGGGACCCGATGCGGAAGAACCTCGGCTGAGGGCGCTCCGGCCGAAGTGGTCCGGGGAGCGCGGGCGGCTCCCCGGACCACTGCCGCCCGGGACGGACTGTCCCGTTCGGACGGTGCACCGAGCGGGACGGCCTACCAGGCAGCAGGTTTTGCCGGTGTCGCAACGGGTTTGGGACAGCCGGTCCCGCTACCGGCCCTCGGGTCAACCAGTCCCGCTGCCGTCCCGCCGGGCCCGCAACGTCCGCCGCGCCGCCGCCGCGGCCCGCTGGTGCTCGGCCGCCCGCCGGCGGTGGTACCCGGCGTCGGCGCCGCCCGCGGCGGCCGCCCGGAGGTGCACCGCGGCCGCCCGCTCGTGCGCCCGGGCGACCGACAGCAGGGTGGTGACCGAGCGGTGCAGGGCGTCGGCGGCGCGGGACGCGGCGCTCTCGGCGCGCAGCCTGGCCGCCTCGACCTGTTCGGCGGTCGAGGCGCGCGACCGCACCCCTCGGCGGGGGCCGGCCACCCGCTCGGCCAGGCGGACCAGCTCGGCGGTGTCGTCGGGGTCGACACCGGTGGTGACGACCAGGTCCGCGACGTGGCGGACCTTGATGTTCACCCGCTGCGACGCGCGGCTCAGCAGCACGAACGCCTGCCGGGCGGTGAGGTGGTGCCGCTGCATCAGGATGCCCACCGCGCGGCCGATGGTCTCCCGGCTGACCACGGCCAGGCGCAGGTCGTCCGCGCGCAGGGCGGACTGCATCGCGACCGCGGCGTGCACGGCGTAGAGGTCGGCCAGGTCCTGCGCGCGGTGGTCGAACGCGCCGGGCGCGACGGCGTAGAGGGACAGGGCCGCCCCGGTCCACTCCCCGCCGACCAGGGGGCAGGCCAGCACCTCGTGCACGCCCCGCCGCACCGCGCCGGCCGCGAACCCGGGCCAGCGCCCGTCGGCGAGGTCGACCACGAGCAGCGTCCCCTCCTCCCCCGCCGCACCCAGGCACGGGCCCTCGCCCGCCTCCAGCTGGGCGGTGTCGCAGTCGGCGGCGAGCCGGTCGGTGGCCGCCACCGACCGCAGCCCGCCCGACCTGGCCAGCACCAACCCGACCGAGTCCGCGCCGGGCACGAGGGTCTTGGCCAGGGCGACGATGCGGTCCAGCGTCGCGCTCAGCGTGGCCTGCGCCGCCAGCTCCCGGGCGGCGTCGGCCAACGCGCGAGCGGGTTCCATGCGCGCCGCCCTCCCGAACGCCGCGGTGCCGGCCGGCTCGGTTGACCAGCCGGGTGACCCGGTGATCGGCCGTGTGGGTGCACCCCTCGCGAGCCGCACGGCCTTGTCGGCAACCGACCGTGACACACCGCCGTGCCGCTGCCTCGATCGGCTGACTTCCGGTTTCCGGTCGTTCCGCAACCTCTATTCTGGGGGCAGTACACCACCACGGCCAGGGTTATGCAGACAGCCCGTCCGGTTGCCCGGGGCGCGCTCGCGCCCGCGACCGGGCCGTGCGCGTGGTGCTGCCGTGAGGCGCGCGAACCCCCCCGCACTCAAGCGATTCCGGTGCGCTCGCCACCCGCTTCCGCCCTGAGCCGCGACCGGGCCGTGCTCCCCGGTGCACGCGCGGCCCCGCCGGTGGCGCGAACCCCACCCGGCGCGGGTGCCGCCCAAACCCCGAACGGAGCCGACGATGTCGCCGATCAGCGCAGACCACCAGGAACCGGCCCGGATCGGGACGACCGACGTGCGGCGCCTGGAGTCCGCCACCCGCGTCCTGCGCGAGCAGGACTACCGCGACGGCGGCGGCGCCTGCCGCACGGCGCTGCGGGCCCAGATCGCCCACGGCCGCAGGCTGCTGCGCGCCCAGGCCCGCGAGCAGGTGCGCGACCGGCTGCTGGTGGCCGTGGCCGACCTGCACAACCTCGCCGGCTGGACCGCCTTCGACACCGGCCACCCGCGGGCCGCCCGCGCGCACTACCGCTCCGCGCTGGCGCTGCTGGAGGGGCACCGGCAGCAGGACCTGGTGGCCAACGTCCGCTACCGCTCGAGCCGGGCGCACCTGCACCGCCACGACCCCACCGGCGCGCTGCGGGAGCTGGAGCACGCCCGGGCCGCCGCCGACCGCGGCGCCTCCGCCCGCACCTCGGCGATCATCTCGGTGAACCAGGCGTGGGCCCACGCCATGCGCGGCGATCGGGTGGAGGCGCTGTCGCTGCTGGCCCGCGGCGAGGAGGAGCTGGCCGCCGCCGGTGGTGGCGCGCCGCGGCCGTGGTCGGCGTTCTTCGACCCCACCGACCTCCAGGCGATGACCGGCACCGTCCACACCGAACTCGCCGCGGCCGGCGACCGGATGTGCACGCGCTTCGCGATCCCCGCGCTGACCGCCGCCGTGGAGGGCTACGGCGCCGGGATGCGCCGCAGCGCGGCGTTCTCGCTGACCGCCCTGGCGCTGGACCACGTGCTCGACGGGGACCCGGTGCGCGGCGCCCGCGTCGGCGTGCGGGCCGTGCACCTGGCCGAGGAGCTGACCTCCACCCGGGTCGCGGACCGGATGCGCCCCCTGCTGCGCGAGTGCGAGCAGCGGCACCACCCCGCCCTGGTGGACCTGGCCGGGCGCCTGCGGGTGCTGGTCGACCGCCGCGACAGCCGGTGGGCGCGGCCGGAGGACCGGCAGGCGCGCGGGTCGTGACCGCGCCCCGGCGGTTCGGGCCCCGGCGGTTCGGGCCCCGGTCGTTCGAGCCCCGGCGGTTCAGGCTTCGGCGGTCCAGGCCCCGGCGCCCCGGCCCCCGGCGATTCGGGCCCCGGTCGTCCGAGCCCTGGCGCGGGCCCGGACCTCAGTGGTCCAGCCGCTCCTTGCGCTCGCGGTCCGCCGAGCGGGTCAGGTGGTCGAAGGTCCGCGTGCGCCGCAGCAGCCGGTCCAGCGACGGCGGCCGGTTCTCCAGGTGCAGCTCCGCGCCGGTGGCGGTGGCGATGCGCAGCACGCCGAGCAGCGCGCCCAGGCCCGAGGAGTCGCAGAACCCGAGGCCGGCCAGGTCGAGGTGCAGGCGCCGCACGGGGTGCGCGGCGAACAGCTCGCCGACCGCGGTGGGCAGCCGGTCTCCGTTGGTGTAGGTGATGTCCCCGTCGACCTCGATGCGGGCGGTGTCCCCGTCGACGGTCGTGGTGCAGGTCAGGGTGCGCGCTGGGTTCATGTGGTCGATCCGGGATCGGGGTTGTCGGACGTGGCGAGGAGTTCGGCGCGGGCCGCCCCGAGCAGGTCGGTGGCGCGGGGGAAGTCGCGCAGCTCACCGGCCAGCAGGTCCAGGGCGGGCACCAGGAAGCGGGCCGGGACGCCGCGGGCCCGCAGCACGTCGGCCGTCCACGCGGTGAAGCCGGTGAACAGGGCGCGGTCGTCGGTGTAGAGGGCGGTGGCCAGGAAGTCGACGATGTGCGCCAGGTCCTCGGCGGTGTGGTGGCGCTGCGCGTCGGTGTAGGTGCGCATGACCGGCAGCAGCTCCTCCAGGCCGGTGTAGACGGCCTTGACCAGCTGCCTGCTGGTGCGCGACACCATCGTGTACTCCTGGTCGCCCAGGTGCGGCAGGTCGTCGATGGGCTGGTGGACGTCGCGCGGGCGCGGCAGGGGCGCGTCGCCGAGCAGGTCGGCGGCGGTGCGGGCGTCGGGTGCCCACAGGTCGGCGCCGAGCATGCGCGCGTAGCGGCCGTCGGGGCCGAAGGCGCTGCCGCCGACCAGGACGGGCACGCCGGCCGCCTGGCAGGCGGTGATGGTGGCGTGCGCGGTCGGCAGCCGCGTGGCGATCGAACCGGACAGCGCCACCGCGTCCGGGCCGGTGCGGTGCAGGTGCGTGATCAGGTGCGGGGTGGGCACCTGGGCGCCCAGGTAGTCGACGCGGAAGCCGCGCAGCCGCAGCACCTCGGCCAGCAGCCGCGCGGGCAGGCCGTGCCACTCGCCGTCCACGCACGCCACCACGACCCGGTGGCGGTGCGGTTCCCGGCGCGGCAGCACGCGGGTCAGGGCCGCGACGGCGCGCTCGTCGATCGCGGTGGCCGCGTGCTCGTCGGCGACGCTGAGGCGGTTGGCGGCCCACTCGACGCCGACCTTGCGCTGCACCCCGCCGATGACGTCCAGCAGCAGCACCTCGGGGTCGAGGCCGCGGGCGAAGGCGTCCAGCACCAGCTCCACCGCGGCCTGCTCGTCGCCGACGCGCACCGCCTGCCACAGCAGGTCGGCGCACGAGGCGTCGGTCAGCTCCGCGGTCGTCATGCCGTGTACCGGCCCCGGCCGTGGCCGTCCACCGCGGTCAGGTGCCTGCCGCGCGGCGCGGTGACGGCCAGCACGGCGATGTCGTCGTGCTCGCCCGAGCCGACCCACTGCGAGGCGAGCATGTGCACGTGCTCGACGATCGCGTCGGCGGGCATGCCCGCGCAGTCGGCCAGCGCGGCGCGCAGCCGCTCCTCGCCGAACATCTCGTCGCCCATCGGGCCCCCCAGCGCCTCGGTGATCCCGTCGGTGTAGAGCAGGCACGTCTCACCGGGTGCCAGGACGACCTCCGCCGTGGTCGAGGTGATCTCGGGCAGCACCCCCACCAGGGTGCCGGACGTGGCCACCTCGTGCACCTCGCCGGTCGCCCGGACCACCAGCGGCGGCAGGTGGCCACCGCTGGTCAGCCGCAGCCGCACGTGGGCACCGACCCGCCGGACCGACGCCAGCACCAGGGTCACGAACCGGCTGTCGTGGGTGGACAGCAGCGCGTTGTTGAGCAGGCGCAGCACCCGCTGGTGGTCGGCGGCCAGCGGCAGCAGCGCCTGGAGGGTGGTGCGCACCTTGCCGGTCAGCACGGCCGCCTCCAGGCCCTTGCCGCACACGTCGCCGAGCACGGCCAGCGCCTCGTCCTCCCCGCCGGGCACGGGGTGGACGTCGTAGAAGTCGCCGCCGATCCGCTCGGTGTCCACCGACGCCCGGTAGCGGCCCGCGTACTCGACCCCGCCCAACTGGCGCAGCGTCGGCGGCAGCAGGTCGCGGACCAGCACGTCGGTGATCGCGCCCTGCTGGGCGAACATCCGCGCCGCCGAGATCGCCGCGCCCGCGCGGGCCGCGAACAGCCGCGCGAAGGTCTCCTCGTGCTCGGTGAAGCTCTGCCGCCCGGGACCGCGCAGCAGCACCAGCGCGCCGGCCGGGACGCCGTGCCCGGGCAGCGGGGTCACCACGATCGACGCCACCTCGCCGAAGTCGGCGGGCAGCAGCCAGGTGGGCGCGGAGGACGGGTCGAGCCAGTGCGACGGCACCGGCGGGAAGCCCTGCAACGCCTCGCCCAGCCCCGGCACGTCGTACGGGTCGAAGGCCAGCCGCGCGTGCGCCACCGCGCCGTCGCGCACGCAGTGCGCCACGGGGTACTCGTCCTGCCTGCCGGGCGCGATGACCACCGCGGCGTCGGCCAGGTGGTCGGCGGCCAGCCGCGCGGTGACCTCCATGCAGCGCTCGGGGTGCAGCGAGGTCGACAGCGCCGAGGACATCCGGGCCAGCAGCGCCGTGCGCTCCCGCTCCACGCCCAGCGCCTCGCGGGCCACCCGCACGTCGGTGTCCTCGACCAGCCACCACATCACCGCG
Organism: Saccharothrix syringae; assembly: GCF_009498035.1. Classification (NCBI taxonomy): domain Bacteria; kingdom Bacillati; phylum Actinomycetota; class Actinomycetes; order Pseudonocardiales; family Pseudonocardiaceae; genus Saccharothrix; species Saccharothrix syringae. The sequence goes on along the minus strand of NZ_CP034550.1, from coordinate 4,338,513 downwards.
CCGCGGTCGCGGCCGACCGGGTGCGCCTCGAAGGAGCGCCGCTCCACCGGGCCCTGCACCGGCTGGGCGGCCGGGCCCGACCGCACGGTGAACTCGGTGTGCGCGTGGGCCAGCCAGGAGGGGAAGCCCGCGGCCAGCGACCCGCCGACGGCGGCGGTGGGGAACAGGGAGCGGGCGGCGTCGTTGAGGGCCCGGACCGAACCGTCGGCCTCGGCCACCAGGGCGGGCGTGGGCGCGCTCAACCAACCGGTGCCGTCGTCGACACCGATCTGCTGCACCACGCGGCCGCTCTGCTCCACACGCACGGGCACCCGTTCCGGGGCCCTTCACCTCGACAATCGCCACCGGTCGCATCAGGCGCCAGTCCTGCGGCGCACCGCAACACCGACACGGTCCGCACCCCAGCCTGCCAGACTTGCGGTGATCGTACGACCCCCGGGGGTGTTAAAAGGGCCATCACCGCAGGTCACCTCGGTGACCGACGGTTTTTTCGGGAATTTTGGGAATGTCGGGAATTTCAGTCGTCCGGTGCCCGCCGCAGCAGCGCGTCGTGCCGGCAGGCCGCCGTGTGCAGGCAGGCACCCGCCATCACCAGCAGGAAGCCGACCGGCAGCAGCGGGAGGTGGACCAGCACCCCGGCGACCAGGCAGGCCGCGCCGACCGCGTCCACGAGGAGCCGGAGGCACTTGCGCCGGGCGCCGCGGTGACCGGGCGGGCGGCCGGACAGCACCGCGACCAGCACCGGGTCGGTGCGCTCGAACCAGCGCCGGATCCTCCTGAGCTGTCGCCGCTCGTACCGGTTGAGGTCCACCGCGGCGTCACCGACCTTCGCCCTGGTTGCCGTGCTGCGCGCCGGCTCGCGGGCGCCGTCCGCGAGGTTCCCCGCGGCGCCGGCGCCAACCCGGCCGTCACCCGATCCGGCGAGCCGGTCACCCGTCGGTGTCGGTCGCCGTGTCGGTCGCCGTGTCGGTCGCGATGAGGACGAGGGCGGCCCGGTCGTCGTCGTTGTCGGCGTTGCCGGTGAACGCGCGCACCGCCCCGGCCACGGCGTCCACCACGGCCCGCGGCGAGGGGTGCGGTGGGAGCCGGGTCAGCGCCCCGGTCAGGCGCTCCTCGCCGAACTGGTCGCCGGCCGCGTCGCGGGCCTCGGTGATGCCGTCGGTGACCAGGACCAGGCCCTGCCCCGGCGCCAGGTGCAGCCGCCGGGGCTCCAGGGCCAGCTCGTGGTCCGGGAAGACGCCCAGCAGGGTGCCGTTGGCGTGCACGGGCTCGACCCGGCCGGCGCCGGCGAGCAGCAGCGGCGTGGTGTGCCCGGCGCGGACCAGGTCGGCGGTCAGCCCGGTGCCGGTGCGGCGGAGGTGGCCGTAGACCAGGGTGACGAAGCCGGTGCCGTGGCTGTCGGGGCGCTCCAGCAGGGCCCGGTTGACCGCGTGGACGACCGAGACCGGGTCGGGCAGCAGGCGCGCCACCGCGCGGGCGGTGTGGCGGACCAGGGCGGTGCTGCCCGCGGCCCGCGCGCCGCGGCCGCAGACGTCGCCCACCAGGAACGCCCACTCGCCGCCGGGCAGCGGGAAGACGTCGTAGAAGTCGCCGCCGACGTCCAGCCCCTCGCCCGCCGGGCGGTAGTAGGTGGCCAGCGCGGCGCCGGGCACGTCGGGCGGGTCGGGCAGCAGCAGCCCGGCCTGGAGGTCGCGGGCCAGCGCGACGCGCTGGGTGTACTGGTGGGCGTTGCGGGCCGCGGAGGCGGCGCGGCGGGCCAGCTCCTCGGCCAGGGCCACGCCACGGCCGTCGAAGGCGTGGTCGCCGGTGCCGAGCAGGGTGACGGTGGCGAACGCCCGGCCCTCGTCGACCAGCGGCACGCAGAGGTAGCCGGTCACGCCCAGCTCGGCCCACGGCCCCGGCCGGGCGGGCGCGCGGCGGGCGGCCTCGGTCAGCCCGGACGCCAGCACCCGGGCGACCGCGTCGTCGGGGTCGTCGGGGTCGGGCAGGTGGTCGGCCAGCAGCCGCCGCTGCGCCGCGGTGGGCGCGGCCGTGGCGACGCGCCGGACCACGCCGTGCTCCAGCACGTCCACCGCGCACAGCGGGGCCAGGGCGGGCGCGCACAGCTCGGCCAGCCGGCGCAGCGTGCTCGTGTGGTCCAGGCGCTCGGCCAGCGCGGTGCCCGCCTCCAGCAGGAAGGCCAGGTCGTCGCGGGCCGCCCGGGCGCGGGCCTCGGCCTCGCGGTGGGCCTGCTCCTTCCGGTGGCGCTCGATGGCCAGCGCGGCGATCCCGGCGAACAGCCCGCACAGCGCCAGGTCGCTCTCGCGCGGCGCGCACGGCGTGCGGTGGTACAGGGCGAAGGTGCCCAGCAGCCGGCCGTCGCCCGCCAGGATCGGGGTGGACCAGCAGGCCGCCAGCGACGCCCGCCGCGCCAGGTCGCGGAAGTCGTCCCAGTACGGGTGGCCGGCGATGTCGGTGACGACCACGGGCCGCCGCCGGTGCGCCGCGGTGCCGCAGGAGCCGACGCCCTCGCCGGTGGCGATGCCGTCGACGGCCTCGTTGTAGAAGTCGGGCAGGCCGGGTGCCGCGCCGTGCCGCAGGTGCCCGCCGTCCTCGTCGGCCAGCAGCACCGAGGCCACGACGCCCGGCGCCAGCTCCTCGATGGCGCGGACCATGCCGTCGAGCACCTGCTCCAGCGGTGCCTCGCGGGCGACCTGCTCCAGCAGGGCCCGCTGCTGGGCGGCCAGCCGCCGGGTGTGCCGGAGCCGGGCGGTCTCCACGCCGATCAGGCGCACCCCGACCACGGCGCCGTCCCCGTCGCACCGCGGTTCGCAGGTGATGTCGAACAACGCCTCGCGGCGGGCGCCCGGCCACCCCGGCGACAGCCTGGTGTCGCGGGCGACGTGGGGTTCGCCGGTGCGGTGGACGCGGTCCAGGAGCGCCACCACGCCCTGCTCGACCAGGTCGGGCGCGGCGGCGGCCAGCGGTGTCCCGGGCCGGGCGCGCTCCGGGCCGCCGACGACCTCGGCGAACGCGGGGTTGACCGCCTCCAGCAGGTGCGCGGGGCCGGACAGGGACGCGAACAGCACGGCGGTGCGCGCGGGGAGGTCCGGCTCGGTGCGCGTAGGCGCGGGCAGGTCCGGCTCGGTGCGCGCCGGCGGGTCCGGCTCGGTGCGCTGGCCGGGGATCCGGTGCTGGTCCTGCCGAGCCGTCATGCTGCGCTCCCCCACGAGGCGGTCCCGGACGAGGCGGTCCCGGACGGTCCAGGCGGGCGCCACCATCAGGGATGGCCGAGTCTAGTACCACCGGGGCCGCCGGACGCGTCGGCGCGAGGGGTGCGGCGGTCGGCGGACCGGCCGCCGCACCGGCCCCTCCTGCGCTCAGGTGTCGATCGTCCGGGCCTGGCCGCCGGGGTTGACCGTGATCCGGCGGGGTTGCGCCTTCTCGGCGACCGGGACGCGGACCGTGAGCACCCCGGCGTCGTAGGTCGCCTCGATGCGGTCGGTGTCGAGGGTGTCGCCCAGGAACACCTGGCGGGAGAAGACCCCGCGCGGCCGCTCGGTGACCTGCCACTGCACCTGCTCGTCCGTCTCGGCGGCGCGCTCGGCGCTGACGGTGAGCACGTTGCGCTCGACGTTGAGGTCGATCGAGTCGGGCGCGACGCCCGGCAGGTCGAAGCTGACCACCAGCTCGTCACCCCTGCGGTAGGCGTCCATCGGCATGGGCGCGGGGCGCGCGGTCGTGCCCTCGCTGCCGAACAACTGCTGGGTCAACCGCTCCAGCTGGCGGAACGGGTCGGTGCGCATCAGCATGGGCGCGTCCTCCTCGCGTGTCGACGTGCGTCACTCCTCCCGAACACCCCGGGAGTTACCCCGATGGGGGCGTGCGCGGACACCCCCATCGGGGTGGTACCGGGGTTAGGGCGCGCCGGATCGGGAAGCCGGGGCGGACCCGGGCGGAGCGGAGGGCGTCGATGGTCGTGGCGGGACGGGCCGGGCGGCCGTGGCCGCGGGTGTTCCTGACCGGGTTGGCGCTGTGGGTGGCCGCGGTGGTGATCACCTACGTCACCGGGAACGCCAACCTGGTGCCGACCCTGGTGCTGCTGGGCAGCTTCCTGGTGCCGGCCACGTTCGTCTCCTGGGCGTTCGGGCACCGCCACTCCGGCGAGGTGACCGCCGAGCTGGTGTTCCGGACCTTCACCGTGGGCGGCGTGCTGGGTGTGCTCGCGGCCTCGCTGCTGGAGACCTACCTGCTGCACCCGTCGCCGCTGCTGTTCGTCGGCGTCGGGTTGATCGAGGAGGCCGTCAAGCTCGGCGCGCTGGCGCTGCTCACCCGGCACCTGGTGGCCAAGTCCACCCGGGACGGGCTGGTGCTCGGCGCGAGCGTCGGGTTCGGGTTCGCCGCCTTCGAGTCCGCCGGCTACGCGCTGACCGCGATGATCACCGCGAACGGCCTGTCGCTGGTGGACCTGGTGAGCACCGAGCTGCTGCGCGGCCTGATGGCCCCGTTCGGCCACGGCCTGTGGACGGCGGTGCTGGGCGGCGTGCTGTTCTCCCGCAGCACCCGCGACCACTTCGTGCTCACCGGCCGGCTGCTGGCCGCGTACCTGGGCATCTCGCTGCTGCACGCGCTGTGGGACTCGATGAACAGCATCGCGGTCCTGATCACGCTGGTGCTGACCGACCAGCCGTGGCAGCAGCGCCTGCTGGAGGTCGGGTACCTGCCGCAGCCGACCGCGGCCCAGGTGCGCCTGTTCACCGCGTTCACCTGGCTGGGCCTCGCGCTGATCTCGCTGGTCGGGCTGCTGTGGCTGGCGGTCCTGGTGCGCTCCTCGCGACGTTCGCCCGGACCGGTGGCGGTGCGCGGTTACCGGGTACCCGTCAGGGCGGACCGGTAGCCCAGAGCTGGAGGAGGCGCGGCAATGGCCGACGTGCGCAAGACCCGGATCGACCCGGTGCGCCGGGACCCCGAGGAGACCCTCGCCTGGCCGGAGGGCCGGTCCGGGCTGCGGTTCGACGCCGCCGGGAACGCCGTCGACGGGACCGGGCGCCGCTTCGACGCCGCCCGGCTGTGGGCGGGTGGTGCGGCCACCGCGCTGGTGGCGGGCCTGCTGGCGGTGGTCGGCATCCTGGTGGCCCGCGGCCTGCTCGGCGTGGCCGTGCTGGCGCCCAAGGGCGAGGGCGCCTGGGGCAACGCGAACACGCTCACCTACGCGCTGGTCTCGGCGGCGTGCGCGTTGCTCGCGACGGGCATGGCGCAGTTGCTGCTGGCCACCACGCCCAGCGCGACGAGGTTCTTCGGCTGGATCATGGCCCTGCTCACCGCGATCGCCGTGGTGCTGCCGCTCAGCCTGGACGTCAGCACCGAGGGCAAGGTGTTCACCGCGGTGCTGAACCTGCTGATCGGCGTGGCCATCACGGTGCTGGTGCGCGGGGTGGCGGTCGGCGCCCGGCGTTGACTTCCGGTATCCGGCCTGGTCAACCCGCGTGCTAGGGTCTCCGGCAACCGGTTTCCGATCTTCTCCGGAAGATCGCGGTCACGTGTATTCGCATATGTGAATCCGTTGCGGAGGAGCCCGATGACCAGTCCAGCCGTCCTCGACCGGATCTCCTCGGTGGCCCTGTCCTCGGTCACCCTGCCGCTGCCGACCGGCATCAGCGACGCCAAGGTGTTCACCGGCAGGCAGCGGCCGATGACCGAGGTGGCGGTGCTGTTCGCCGAGATCCGCACCGAGGCCGGACTGGCGGGGATCGGGTTCTCCTACTCGAAGCGCGCGGGCGGGCCGGCGCAGTTCGCGCACGCCCGCGAGGTGGCGCCCGACCTGGTCGGCGAGGACCCCAGCGACATCGGCAGGCTGTGGACCAAGCTGGTCTGGGCGGGCGCGTCGGTCGGCCGGAGCGGGGCGGCGACCCAGGCGCTGGCCGCGTTCGACGTGGCCCTGTGGGATCTCAAGGCCAAGCGCGCGGGCCTGCCGCTGGCCAAGCTGCTCGGCGCCCACCGCGACTCGGTGCGCTGCTACGACACGTCCGGCGGGTTCCTGCACGAGCCGGTCGAGCGGATCCGCGACAACGCCACGCGCGCGCTGGAGTCGGGCGTGGGCGGCGTCAAGGTCAAGGTCGGCCTGCCCGACACCGCCGAGGACCTGCGCCGCGTGGCCGCCGTCCGCGAGCACCTGGGCGACGGCGTGCCGCTGATGGTGGACGCCAACCAGCAGTGGGACCGGCCCACCGCCACGCGCGCCTGCCGGGCCCTGGAGGAGTTCGACCTGGTCTGGGTCGAGGAGCCGCTGGACGCCCACGACGCGGAGGGCCACGCCGAGCTGGCCCGCGCGCTGGCCACCCCGGTGGCCTCCGGGGAGATGCTGACCAGCGTCGCCGAGCACTGGGAGCTGATCCGCGCGGGCGCGGTCGACGTCCTCCAGCCCGACGCGCCCCGCGTCGGCGGGATCACCCAGTTCCTGAAGCTCGCCACCCTGGCCGACCACCACCACCTCCAGCTCGCGCCCCACTTCGCCATGGAGGTCCACGTCCACCTGGCCGCCGCCTACCCGCGCGAGCCGTGGGTCGAGCACTTCGACTGGCTGCACCCGCTGTTCAACGAGCGCCTGGAGATCAGCGGCGGCCGCGTGCACCTGTCCGACCGCCCCGGCCTGGGCATCGCGCTGAGCGAGCAGGCCCGCGCCTGGACGGTTCACTCGGTGGTGGTCGACGCACCGCGCTGACCCCGGCGCGCGAGCAGCCGGGCGGCGAGCACGGCGACGCCACCGACGGCCGCCACCAGCAGCGCGACCACGAACGTCGGGTAGAGGTAGGCGACCTGGAGCCACGCCACGTCACGCCCCCGGTAGAGGTAGCCCACGACCCGGTGAACGGTCGCGGCGAGCACCAGCGGCAGCGGCAGGAGGAGCAGGCGGGCGGTGGCCCACCTCGGTCGGCGGGCCGCCCAGCGCCGGGCCCGCGCCACGCCCCGGACCGAGAGCACCGCGACGGCGACCGCCGAGCCGAGCAGCACCGCGTCCACGACGCGGTACGGGTCGTTCGCGGGTGCCGGCTGCCTGCCCTCCAGCAGGTCGACGAGGCGTCGGCCGAGGGCTTCGGCGTCGCCGTGCCGCGTGCCGGTGTTGGCCATGACCGCGATGCCGTGGCCGGATTCCGGCAGCAGCGCCTGGTACGCGGTCGAGGTGAACAGGTCGCCGCCGTGGTCGACCAGCCGGGCACCGGCGGGTGTCGTGCCCACGAACCAGCCCAGGGCGTACGAGCCGGGCGCGGCGGAGTGGGTCGCCGCGATGGTCTCCGGGGTGGCGACCGGCGTGCCGCCGCTGTTCTGCATGACCAGCCACGCCGCCATGTCGTGGGCGGAGCTGAGCACGCCGCCGGAGCCGTTGCCGAACGCGGGTGGTTCGGGCAGCGCGACGGGCACGCCGAGGACCACCAGGTGGCCCCGGGCGGTCGGCGGGAGGTCGCGCTCGGTGTCGGCGGTGCTGCTGTCGCGCATGCCGAGCGGCGCGAACACCTCCCGCCGCAGGTGCTCGGCGAACGGGACGCCGCCGACGACCTCGACCAGGCGCGCGGCGAGCTGGAAGTTCGGGTTGTGGTACTCCCAGCGGGTGCCGGGGTCGGCGGCGAGGGTCGAACCGCGCATCGCCGCCACGGCTTCTCGCAGGGTGTGGACCCGCGGGCCGCTGAACGAGCGGTGGGTGGTGTCCGACATGCCGGAGGTCTGGTCGAGCAGCCGGCGGATCGTGATCCGGTCGGCGCGCGGGTCGGCCATGGTGAACTCGGGCAGGTGCGCCCGGACCGGGTCGTCGAGCCGGATGCGGCCGCGTTCCACCAGTTGCATCACGGCCAGGGCGGTGAAGGACTTGCTCACCGACGCGACGGCCATGGGGGTGTGCGCCGAGATCGGCTCGCCGCCGGGCGCGTGGCCGTAGCCGGCGGCGTGCACCACGGTGGTGCCGCGGGTGACGGCCACCGCGACCCCCGGCAGGCCGGTCCGCTCCCGGTACTGCTCGACCACGGCGTCGATCGTGGCAGGGGTGGGGGTGGTGGTGGGGGCGGCGGGGAGTACGAGCAGGCCAGAGAGGATCACGCTGAGCACGGCTCGAAGTCTGTGACGCCCCAACGGGGTGGGCATCGGACCGTGGTCCGATGTTCGGAGCGCTCGAAAATAGGACCGCGGTCCGATGCCCCGACCCGTCCGGGCAAATACCTTGGAGCCCGTGGAACTCGGACCGAGGTGGCTGTTCGCGGGCGACGTGCTGGTGGCGCTCGCGGTGGCCGTGCTGACCGTGCTCCGGGCACCCGACGCGGGTGTGCTCGCCTGGTTCTCCGCCGCGGCGCTGGGCGGGCCGCTGGCGGTGCGCCGGTACCGGCCGGTGGCCGTCCTGGTCGCCGTGGCGGTGGTGGGCGCGGTGGCCGTCGTCCTCGGCAGCGGGCAGGAGGTGGTGCCGGTCGCGGTGGCGTGGGCGCTCTACCCGGTCGGGCTGTCCTCCGGCCGGTCGGGGGTTGCCGGAGCGGTCGGCTCGCTGGCTGTCGTCGCGGCGGCGGGTTCGGCGGTGGCGGCCGTCCCCGGGCTGCCGGTGGTGCCGGCCCCGGAGGGCGAGTCGTTCGACACGACACCGGTGAGCGCCCTGCTGTTCAGCGCGGTGCTGATCGCCGGCTCCTGGGTGGCGTCCACAGTGGTCCGCCACCGCCGGCACCAGGCCGCCGAACTGGCCGAGGCGCGCACGGGGCGGGCCGTGGCCGAGGAGCGGTTGCGCATCGCGCGCGACATCCACGACGTGGTCGGGCACAACCTCGGCCTGATCGCCATGAAGGCCGCCGTGGCCAACCACCTGGCCGCGAACCGGCCCGAGGAGCGCGAGTCGGCCCTGCGGACCATCGAACAGGTCAGCCGAGCCGCCCTGGCCGACGTCCGAACCGTGCTGGGCGAGCTGCGCACCCCCACGACCGACCTCGGACCGCCCCCACTCCCCGAGCCGCCGGCCGATCCCGCAGCCCGCGGCGGCCTGGACGTGCTGGTCGACCAGGCCCGAACCGCCGGTGTCACCGTCGTCGCCGACCGGATCGACCTGGCGGAGGTGCCGGCGGCGGTGCGCGTCTCGGCCTACCGCATCGTCCAGGAGGCGCTGACCAACGTGCGGCGCCACAGCGACCCGCCCCGCTGCAGCCTGAGCACGACCGTCGAACCCGACCGGTTGGTGGTCTCCGTGGTGGACGAGGGCACGGCACCGCCCGGCTCACCCCAGTACGGCTCATCCCAGCACGGCTCACCCCAGCACGGCTTACCCGGGTACGGCCTGCTCGGCATGCGGGAACGCGTCGCCCTGCACGGTGGCGCGCTGCACGCCGGCGCGGCTCCCGGCGGTGGGTTCGCCGTGCACGCCACGCTGCCGTTCGGCACCCCGCCGTCAAGCACCCCGCCCTCCGGCGGTGCGCCCTCCGGCGGTGCGCCCTCCGGCGGTGCGCCGTGACAGCCGAGCCGACCCGCATCCTGCTCGCCGACGACGAACCGCTGTACCGCGGCACCGTACGGGCGCTGCTGGACGCGGAACCCGACCTGGAGGTGGTGGCCGAGGCGGGCACGGGCCGGGAGGCGTGCGCGCTGGCCAGGCGGTCGCCGGTCGACGTCGCGGTGGTCGACGTGCGGATGCCCGACCTGGACGGCGTGGCCGCCACCAGGCACCTCACCGCGCTGCCGCACGCGCCGAAGGTGCTGGTCCTGACCACCTTCGACCTGGACGAGGCCGTCCACGAGACCCTGCGCGCGGGCGCCGGCGGCTTCCTGCTGAAGGACGTCCCGCCGACCCGGCTGGTCGAGGCGGTCCGCACGATCGCCGCCGGCGACCCCCTGCTGGCACCCAGCGTGACGCGGCGCCTCATCGACACCCTCGTCCGCGCACCGCGTACGGGCCCACGACCGCTGCACGGGGTGACCGCGCGCGAACGGGAGGTGCTGACCCTGGTCACCCGGGGCCTGTCCAACGCCGAGATCCAGGAGCGGCTGCACCTGAGCCAGCACACGGTCAAGACGCACATCGGTCACCTGATGGCCAAGCTGGCCGCCCGCGACCGGGCCCAACTGGTGATCGCGGGCTACGAGGCCGGGCTGGTCGACCCCTGACGCGAGCGGTGCCCGATCAGGCGTCCCGATCGGGGTGGACTTAGGCACGGGTGCGTGGGTCGTGGCGCATGCGGACCAGGGCGATGGTGTGCAGGGCGTTGTCGGCGGCGCGGTCGCCGCCGGGGTTGAGCCGGTGGCGGTGGGTGCGGCCGGAGGAGGCCGGGATCGGGGCGACTCCGGCCAGGTGGGCGAACGCCGTTTCCGAGCGCATCCGCTCGGGGTTGTCCCCGGCCGAGGTCAGTAGCCGGGACGGGTTCTGGCCGGCGTCGTGGCCAGGGCGGACCGGTCCAGGCCGGTGAACCGCTCGCGCAGCGGCGCGGGCGCGGTGACCGGCAGGGCGTGGATCTGGTTGACGGTCTGGGTGCGGGCCTTGACCGCGCCGCGGCGGGCGATGCGCAGTACCCGGACGGCCTCGACCAGGCCGTCGTGGCTTTTGGGGGTTCCAGTGGCCCGACCGGACAGCACGGCGGTGGCGGCGCCGTAGGCGCCGGTGCGGTCGGTCGGCCAGGTGCCCGGCCGAGGGCGTGGTGACGCCGCCGACAGGCCGACAAATCCCGGACAGGACAGCCCGGGCGTCAGTCAGCGATGGGTCAGCCCCGCCAACGACGTCACCACGCACATCATCACTGTCAGGCGTCGCGGCTCTCGTCGAGCTGGACCGAGTCGACGACCTGGTCGAAGGACTCGTAGACGCCCTTCGGGATCGACCGCACCGCGTGCAGCGTGTCCTCGTCGGCGTTGTTGCGCGAGGCGTGGTCGGCCAACTGCTCCTGGGCCGCCGGGTACGCCACGTCCGACAGGGCGGTGCGCAGGCGGTCCACGGTGGTGGTGTCGCTCATCGTTCCCCTTCCAGAACCGGCCCCTTCCAGGACCGGTCGCCCGACGACTACCCGGGGACGCCGCCGTGAAACGACTCCGCGCGGTCTCGTATCCAGGCGGTCAGGGCGTCCAGGTAGCCGGGCGCCAGGTGGTCGGGCCCGTCGACCTGCACGCGGTGGTTCGCCCCCGGGAACACCGCCGTGGCCAGGGTCGCCCCCCGCGGCCGGTCGGGGCGGGTGGCGGCGGCGGTGAACAGCCGGGCGCTGTCGACCACCGGCACCAGCTCGTCCGCACCGCCGAACACCGCCAGCAGCGGGCAGCGCAGGCCGGCGATGTCGGGCACCGGGTCGTGGTCCTGCTTGCGCTTCAGGAACCCCCAGAGGCGCTCGTCCACGTCGTCCCAGTTCTCGGTGAACTCCGGCGGCACCCCGGGAGCGGTGGCCAGGCGGGTCGCCTCGGCGAAGTCCGCGCCGCGGCGCGCGGCCTCGACCACCCGGTCGTACACCGCCAGCACGGCCTCGACGTCACCACCGGCGCGGCGGGTGAAGTTCTCGAAGGCGTACCGGTCCTGCTCGGCGGGTGTCATGCCGGGGCACCCGTTGACCACCAGCCAGGGCACGTCGTCCCGGCCGGTCGCGGCGCGCAGCACCACCCAGCCGCCCTCGCTGTGGCCGAACAGCCCGGTCGCCCCGGCCAGCACGCCGGGCCGCGCGCGCAGGTGCTCCCAGGCGGCGAGGGCGTCGGCGGCCAGGTCGTCCAGGCCGCCGTCCTGCCAGGCCCCCGACGAGCCGCCCACGCCGCGCTTGTCGTAGGACAGCACCGCGAACCCGGCGGCCACCAGGTGCGCGCGGATCGGCGGGAAGTGCGTGTCGTTGTGCCGGTCCGACGGTCCCGACCCGCCGACCAGGAGCACGCCGGGCACCGGGCCGTCGCGGTCGGGCACGGTGAGCGAACCCGCCAGGGTCACCCCGGCACCCGGGAAGGTGATGTCGTGCGTCTGTTCCCCCATCGGGCCAGTATGCCGATCAACACCACGCCCGGGCACTCGTTCCCGGAAACCCGGCGGTGGCCGGACCGGTCACCGGGGCACCGCGAGGGCGATCGCGTTGGCCGGGCACAGCTCCTGCGCCAGCCGCACGTCCTCGTGGTGCTCGGCGGGCGGGGTGGCGTCCAGGACGCTGACCAGGCCCTCGTCGTCGTCGTGCTCGAACACGTCGGGCGCGGTCAGCACGCACAGCCCCGCACCGATGCACCGGCCGCGCTCGGCGGACACGTGGAGGCCCATCACCACACCACCGGAAGTCGCTCGACGCCCTGCATGGTGCCCGTGGTGCGCATCCGGATCTCCTCGCTGGGGATGCCCAACCCCAACCCCGGGATGCGGCGGAACAGCGTCTGGTACGCCAGTTGCAGCTGGAGGCGCGCCAGGTTCTGGCCCAGGCACTGGTGGATGCCGTAGCCGAACGTCAGGTGCTGGCGGTTGCCGCGGGCGATGTCGAAGGCGTGCGGGTCGTCGTGCACCGCCGGGTCGCGGTTGACCATCGTGGACGACACCACGATGCCGTCCTTCGCCCGGATCGTGTGGCCGGCGATCTCGATGTCGTCGGTCACCCACCGCACCGCGGCGAAGTCGGTGACCGCCAGGAACCTCAGCAGCTCCTCCACCGCCGTCGGCACCGGCACCGCGCCCGAGGTCAGCGCCTCCAGCTGGTCGGGGTGCTCCAGCAGCGTGATCACGCCGAGCGGGATCATCGACGAGGTGGTCTCCAGTCCCGCGATCATGAGCACCATGGCCAGCTGCGCCAGCTCGTCGCGGGTCAGCTCGCCCGAGTGGACGTGCTCGGCGAGCCTGCCGATCACCCCCTCGCCGGGCCGCACCAGGTTGACGTCCACGAGCTTGGCGAGGTACTGCGCGAGTTCCGTGCCCGCCTGCTGCGACTGGTGCTCGTCGCGGGCCTGCATCACGCCCGCGGTGGCGGACTGGAAGAACTCGCGGTCCTCGTAGGGCACGCCCACGAGCTGCGACATCACCCGGGACGGGATGGGCAGCGCGTACTCGGTGACCAGGTCCGCGCCGGGACCGATGGCCAGGATGTTGTCGATCAGCTCGTCGATGATCGCCTGGATGCCCTCGTGCATGGCGCGGGCGCGCTTGAGGCTGAACTCGGGGTTGAGCAGCCGCCGGTGCTTGTCGTGCAGCGGCGGGTCCTCGCCGACGAGCACCAGCTTGCGCGCGGCCTGCGCCTGGAGGTGCCGCGCCATCGTCGGGTACTGCTCCTGCTGCCGGTCGGCGGACAGCCGCGGGTCGGCGAGCAGCTTGCGGCCCTCGGCGTAGCCGGTGACGAGCCACACCTGGCGGCCGTTCCACAGCGTGACCTTGTTGAGCGGTCCGCGCTCGGCGATCTGCTTGTAGGACTCCGGCGGGTGGTACGGGCAGGTGCGACGCTCCGGAAAGGACGGAGCCTCGGCGAGGTCGGGCGACACGGGACCTCCTGGGAGGGAATGCCTTGGGAGAGCCCGAAGGTAGAGCCACGCCCGACGGCCTGACAATGGCCCAAAACCCTGCCTTCACCAGGGCTTTAGCACCGCCCAAGTGCTTTAGAAGCCGACAAGCGGCGCGCTAGCCGCCGTTGTCAGAGTCCGGGGACGCCAGCATCGCCGGAGTGAACAGGGGACAGACCAGTGCGCGTCGGGATCACCTACCTCAGCCCGTCCTCGGACGTCGACCGCGCCACGACGGCGGCGAAGTACCGCGACTTCTTCGACCAGGTCGAGTGGGCCAACGGCCGCGGCTTCTCCGGCATCTGGATCACCGAGCACCACTTCTCCACCTACAGCCTGAGCGCGTCGCCGCTGGTGCTGCTGGCCAAGGCCGCCGCCATCGCGCCGGACCTGCGCATCGGCACCGGCATCCTGGTCCTGCCGCTGTGGGACCCGCGCCGGCTCGTGGCCGACGTGAGCACGCTCGACGTGCTCTCGGAAGGCCGCTTCGACCTCGGCATCGGCCGCGGCTACCAGCCGCACGAGTTCCTGGGCTTCGGCCGGGAGCTGGCCGACAGCCGGGCCGCGTTCACCGAGCACGTGGACCTGATCACCAGGCTGTTCACCGAGACCGACACCACCTTCCGGGGCGAGTTCTACTCGGTGGACGCGCCGGTGACCGTGCTGCCGCGGCCCGTGCAGACCCCGCACCCGCCGATCTGGCTGGCCGCGGTCAGCGAGGAGTCCACCAGGTTCGCGGTCGAGCGCGGGTTCCACCACCTCGGCCTGGCCCTGTCCACGCCCGCCGAGCTGGCCGCCCAGTGGCGGCGCATCGGGGAGCTGGGCGCGGAGGTCGGCCGCTCCACCGAGGGCGTCGAGTTCGGCGCCAACCGGTTCGTCTACTGCTCCACCGACCCGGAGGGGCGGCGCGCGGCCGCGCGCGAGGTGGCCCGCCAGATCCAGCTCTCCCGCACCCTGGCGCAGGGCACCGAGCCGGTGCTGGGCATCGCGCCCCACCCGGCCGCGATCGACCCCGCCGACGAGGAGCTGGCCTACCAGCGGCTGCTGGCCGGCACGCCGGACGAGATCGTCGAGCAGCTGCACGAGATCGCCGACGCGGGCGTCACCCACGTCAACGCCGGGTTCCAGTACGGCGCGCTGCCCGACGACGTGGCGAACGCGTCTGCGCGGCTGTTCGCCGACCACGTGCTGCCCGCCGTCGCGGAGCTGGGCGGCCGGGTCGCCACCGTCGCGGCACCGTGACCCCGGTCGTCGTGGTCGGGGCCGGCCCGACCGGCCTGATGCTCGCCGGTGAGCTGGCGCTGGCCGGGGTCGGGGTGACCGTGCTGGAGCGGCTGCCCGAGCCCACCGGGCAGTCCCGCGCACCCGGCGTGTACGCGGGCACCCTGCGCTACTGGGACCAGCGCGACCTGCTGCGCCGCTTCGGCGACCGCCTGCGGGTCGGCGCCCACGGCCACTTCGCCCTGCTGCCCGGCGGCCTGGACCTGGGCGTGCTCGACACGCCCCGGGCGGCGGCGCTGGTGCCGCAGGCCACCGTGGAGGAGGTGCTGCTGCGGTGGGCGCGCGACCTGGGCGCGGTGGTGCGGCGCGGCCACGAGGTCACCGGCCTCGACGCCGGCCCGGACGGCGTGGAGCTGGCCGTGTCCGGCCCGGACGGCCCGTACGCCCTGCGCGCCTCCCACGTGGTCGGGTGCGACGGCGGGCGCAGCGCGGTCCGCGACCTGGCCGGGTTCGCCTTCCCCGGCACGCCCGCCACGGTGGACGTGCTGCTGGCCGACGTGGCCGGCCTGGCCCCGGAGGACGTGCCGCTGCCGCGCGACCCGTTCCCGTTCCTGCGCACCGAGCGCGGCTGGGTGGGCCTGTCGGTGGTGGCGCCGGGCAGCGTGCGGCTGTTCGCCTGCGACTTCGCCCGGCCGCCGGTGCGCGGCGCCGGCCCGCCGAGCTTCGCCGAGGTCGCCGCCGCCGTGCGCGACCTGTCCGGGGTGGACATCTCGGCCGGCACGCCGCTGTGGGTGAGCCGGTTCGGCAACACCACCCGCCAGGTCGACGCCCTGCGGCGGGGCCGCGTGCTGCTCGCGGGCGACGCGGCGCACGTGCACCCGCCGTTCGGCGGGCAGGGCATCGGGCTGGGCATCGCCGACGCGGTGAACCTCGGCTGGAAGCTGGCCGCGCGGGTGCGCGGCTGGGCGCCGCCGGACCTGCTGAACAGCTACGACGCCGAGCGCGGGCCCGCCGCGGCCCGGGTGCTGGCGCTGACCCGGGCCCAGGACGCGCTGATGCAGGGCGGCGCGGGCGTGGCCAGCCTGCGGGACTTCGTCGCCGACCTGGCCGCGCTGCCCGAGGCGAACCGGCGGCTGGCCGCCGAGGTGACCGGCCTGACCCTGCGCCACGACGTCGGCGAGGACGGCCCGCTGCCGGGCCGGCTGGTCCCGCACCGCGAGCTGACCGCGCCCGACGGGACGCCGACCACCACCTCCGCGCTGCTGCGCCGCGGCCGCGGCGTGCTGGTCGACCTCGACGGGCGGCACGCCGACGCCGCGGCGCCGTGGCGCGACCGCGTGGACACCGTTGCCGCCCGGGGCGCCGTCGAGGGCGCGCCGGCGTTGCTGCTGCGCCCGGACGGGCACGTCGCCTGGGCCGGCGCGGGCAGCCCCGAGCGGGCGCTGCGGCGCTGGTTCGGCGAGCCGCTGACCGGACCGCCGCTGACCGACCGCACCGCCCCGTCCCGGGCGGTCGCCACCGAAGGAGCCCGATGAGCACGCCCCCGCCTGAGATCCGCCTGCTGTCGGTCGGCACGGCCCTGCCCGGCCCGCCGGTCAGCAACGCCGACCTGGCCCGCCGGTTCGGCATGGACGAGCTGTGGGTGCAGTGGGTCGACGCGTTCATCGGCACCCGCACCCGCCACCTCGCCGTCGACCTCGACTCCGGCGAGGTCCGGTACTCCCTGGCCGACCTGGGCGAGGCCGCCGGCCGCAGGGCGCTCGACGCCGCCGGCGTGCGGGCCGACGAGGTCGACCTGCTGGTCATGGGCACCGCCACGCCGGACCGGCTGATGCCCGCCACCGTCAACGTCGTCGCCGACCGGCTCGGCATCGACAACGTGCCCACCTACCAGCTCCAGTCCGGCTGCGCCGGGGCGTTCCAGGCGCTCGACGTCGCCCAGCAGATGCTGCTGACCGGCCGCTACCGGCACGCCCTGGTGGTCGGCGGCGACGTCATCGCCAAGCACTACGACCTGGGCCTGGACCTGCGGTCGCTGCCGCCCGGCGAGATGGTCAACGTGGCGCTGTTCGGCGACGGCGCGGGCGCGGCGGTGCTGACCACCGACCCCGACCGGGAGGGCCCGGTGCTGCGCAAGGTGCTCACCCGGCTGACCGGCCTGGGCCGCGAGCCCGGTCAGGTCCTGGAGTGGTTCGGCCCGGTCGACCACGTGCCGGGGCGCACCGGCTCGCGCGAGGACTACAAGGCCATCGAGGAGTCCGTGCCGGCCATGTCGGTGGAGATCCTCAAGGAGCTGCTGGACGGGCTCAACTGGACCGACACCGAGGTCGACTACATCCTGCCGCCGCAGCTGTCGCAGCGGATGACCGCGCGGATCATGCGCGAGCTGGACGTGCCGACCATGCGCGAGGTCACCTGCGTCACCGAGACCGGCAACAACGCCAACGCGCTGCCGTTCCAGCAGTTGGAACGGGTGCTGCCGCTGCTGGAGGACGGCGACCGGGTGCTGGGCATCGCGGTCGAGTCCAGCAAGTGGATCAAGGCCGGGTTCGCGCTGGAGCGGGTGTGAGCGGCACCGCCGGCCACGAGCCGGAGGTCGTCGACATCCCCCGGCAGCGCAGGCACACGCTGTTCTTCCTGCGCGCCACCCGCGACTTCGCCCCGGTCTTCCTGGACACCGAGGTCGACATGACCGCCGTCCGGGCGTTCCGGGGCAGGCGCGTGTCCCCCGTCACGCACGTCCTGCACGCCGCCGCGCGCGTGCTGGCCGAGCACCCCGAGGCCAACTCCGCGATCCTGGACGGCATCGTGCCCCGCGTCGCCCGGCACGCGGGCGTGCACGGCAAGGTCACCCTGGACAAGGTGGTCGACGGGCACCGGGTGGTGCTCGCGGGCGTGCTGCGCGACCTGGACCGGGCGAGCCTGCACGAGGTGCAGGACCGCGTCGAGCACCTGCGGGACGCCGACCCGGCCACCGCGCCCGAGTTCGAGGGCGTGCGCAGGCTGCACGCCGAGCCGTCGTGGCGGGTCGCCGCCCGCGCGTTCCGGGACGTGGTCAAGCCGCTGGCGACCCGCTCGGCGGTGTGGGGCACGTTCGCGGTCACCTCGCTGGGCCACCGGGCGGTCGACTCGTTCCACTCCGTCGGCGGCACCACGATCACCCTCGGCCTGGGCCGGGTCGTGGACCGGCCCGTGGTGCGCGCCGGCCGGGTCGTGGTCGCGCCGGTGATGCGGCTCAGCCTCGCCTTCGACCACCGCGTGATCGACGGCGCCGAGGCGGCCGACGTGCTGACCGAGGTCAAGGAAGCGCTGGAAACCGTCGAGGAGGAGCCGTGAACGACGTCGAGGAGCTGAAGCGGTACGTCGCCGCGCACGCGGAGTCGCTGGCGATACCGCCCGAGGACTACCGGGCGGTGCTCGACCGCGTCACCCACGACGGCGTCGGGCCGGGTTCGTGGGTCTACGAGTGGTCGCGGCGCGCGGAGGAGCTGGAGGCCGAGGGCGAGCTGCTCGCCGCCGCCCAGCGCTACAACTTCGCGCGCTTCCCGTTCGTGGACGGCAACGCCCGGCTGGACGCCCTGGAGAACTCGGTGCGCGTCACCGACGAGTGGCGGGTCACCGTGCCGGGCATCGAGCGGCTGGACCTGCCGCTGCTCGGCGGCGAGGTCGGCTTCTGGACCCACGGCCTGTCCACTTCGGACCCCAAGCCGCTGCTGCTGATCAGCGGCGGCATCGTCAGCACCAAGGAGCAGTGGGCACCGGTGCTGCTCGCGGGTGCGCGGCTGGGGTTCGCGGCCGTGGTCACCGAGCTGCCCGGCGTCGGCGAGAACACGTTGCGCTACAACGCGGAGAGCTGGCGGCTCATCCCCGCGATCCTGGACGCGCTGGCCGACCGGGCGGACGTGACCCGGACCGCGGCGCTGGCGCTGAGCTTCAGCGGGCACGCCGCGCTGCGCGCCGCCGTCGAGGACCGGCGCATCCGGACCGTGGCCACGGCGGGCGCGCCGATCCGGCACACCTTCGCCGACGCCGACTGGGTGTCCGGGCTGCCCAAGGTCACCGCGGACACGCTGGCGCACTTGGTCGGCGTGCCGCCGGGCGCCCTGCCGTCGGTGCTGCCGACGTGGGCGCTGTCCGCGGACCACCTGCGGGCGCTGGACATCCCGGTGCGGTACGTGGCGAGCCTGCGGGACGAGATCATCGCCCCGGGCGACCTGGCGCTGCTGCGCGAGCACGTGCGCGACCTGGACGTGCTGGCGCACGACGACGTGCACGGCGCGCCCCGGCACGCGGCGCGGACGCGCGAGTGGCTGATCGACGCCGTCCGGTCCTCTGTGGAGGTTCCGCTTTAGCGCGCGGCAAGTCCGTGGTTAGACCTGCTCGGCAGGCTGGGTGGAGTCGGCGCACTCCCTGAGAGTTCTCCACCCCAGAAGGGCAGTCGAGCAGCGTGATGGCCAACGAGCGGCAGACCCGGGACGAAGAAGCGAACGCGATCGCGGTGGTCGGCCTGGCGTGCCGACTGCCGCAGGCGCCCGACCCGGCGGCGTTCTGGGCACTGCTCCGTGACGGCGTGGACGCCGTCACGGAGGTGCCCGACGACCGCTGGGACCTGGGCGGCGCGGCCGACCCGCGGGCGCACGGCATCACCCGCGGCGGCTTCCTGGACCGGGTGGACGCCTTCGACCCGGCGTTCTTCGGGATCTCGCCGCGCGAGGCGGTCGCGGTGGACCCGCAGCAGCGGCTGGTGCTGGAGCTGGCGTGGGAGGCGCTGGAGGACGCGCGCATCCTCCCCGCCTCCCTCCGGGACAGCGACACCGGCGTGTTCATCGGCGCCATCTGGGACGACTACGCGGCACTGCTCGCGCGCGGCGGCCCGGGGGCCATCGGCCCGGCGACCCTGACCGGCACCAACCGCGGCGTCCTGGCAAACCGGGTGTCCTACCTGCTGGGGCTGCGCGGCCCGAGCCTCGCGGTGGACTCCGGGCAGTCCTCGGCGCTGGTCGCCGTGCACGCCGCGGTGGAGAGCCTGCGGCGCGGCGAGTCGGCGGTGGCCCTGGCGGGCGGCGTCAACCTGAACCTGATCGGCGAGTCCACCATCGCGGCGGCCCGGTTCGGCGGCCTGTCGCCCACCGGGCGGTGCCACACCTTCGACGCGCGGGCCGACGGGTACGTGCGCGGCGAGGGCGGCGGCGTGGTGGTGCTCAAGCCGCTGGCCGCCGCGCTGGCCGACGGCGACCCGGTGTACTGCGTGATCCGGGGCAGCGCGGTCACCAACGACGGCACCACCGACGGGCTGACCGTGCCCGGCCGCGAGGGCCAGGAAGCCGTGCTGCGCGCCGCCTACGAGCGCGCCGGCGTCGACCCGGCCCGGGTCGGCTACGTCGAGCTGCACGGCACCGGCACCCGGGTGGGCGACCCGGTGGAGGCGGCCGCGCTGGGCGCGGTGCTGGGCGCGGTCCGGGACACCCCGCTGCCGGTCGGGTCGGCCAAGACCAACGTCGGCCACCTGGAGGGCGCGGCCGGGATCGTCGGCCTGATCAAGGTCGCGCTGAGCCTGCGGCACCGCGAACTGCCGCCCAGCCTCAACTTCAGCACCCCCAACCCCGCCATCCCGCTCGACGAGCTGCGGTTGCGGGTGCAGACCGGTCGGTCGCCGCTGCCCGAGGGCGCGTTCGTGGCCGGCGTCAGCTCCTTCGGCATGGGCGGCACCAACTGCCACGTCGTGGTCACCGACGCGCCCGCGCCCGCACCTCACGCCGCACCGCGGGTCACCGGCCCGCTGCCGCTGGTGCTCTCCGCCCGCGGCGAGGACGCCCTGCGCGCCCAGGCCGAACGCCTGCTGCCGCTGCTGGGCTCCGCGCACCCGGCCGAGCTGGGCCGGTCGCTGGCCACCACCCGCACCGCCTTCGAGGACCGGGCCGCCGTGGTGGCCGAGGACGTCGAGGGGTTCCGGCGCGGGCTGCGCGCGCTCGCCGACGGCACCCCCTCCCCCGCCGTGGTGCGGGGCACGCCGACCGGCGGGCGGGTCGCGTTCCTGTTCACCGGGCAGGGCAGCCAGCGCGTCGGCATGGGGCGCGGGCTGCACGCGGCCGAGCCGGTGTTCGCGGCGGCCTTCGACGAGGTGGCCGCCCACCTGGACCCGCTGCTGGGCCGGTCGCTGCGGGACCTGGTGTTCTCCGGTTCCCCCGGCGACCTGGACCGCACCGAGTTCACCCAGCCCGCGCTGTTCGCGCTGGAGGTGGCGCTGTTCCGGCTGCTGGAGCACCGGGGCGTGCGACCGGACGTGCTGCTCGGGCACTCGGTCGGCGAGCTGGCCGCCGCGCACGTCGCCGGGGTGCTGTCGCTGCCCGACGCCGCCAGGCTCGTGGCCGCGCGCGGGCGGCTGATGCAGGCGCTGCCCGCGGGCGGGGCCATGGTCGCGGTCGAGGCGACGGAGGAGGAGGTGCGGGACCGGCCGGCCGGGGTGGACCTGGCCGCGGTCAACGGGCCGCGCGCGGTCGTGCTGTCCGGGGACGAGGACGCGGTGGTGGCGTACGCGGCGGGCTTCGCCGGGCGCCGGACCCGCCGGCTGGCGGTGAGCCACGCGTTCCACTCGGCCCGGATGGAGCCGATGCTGGCGGAGTTCGCCGAGGTGGCGCGGGGGCTGGCCTACGCCGCGCCGGTGATCCCGGTGGTGTCCAACGTGACCGGTGCCCTGGCGGACGTCGCCTCGGCCGACTACTGGGTCGAGCACGTGCGCGCCGCCGTGCGGTTCGCCGACGGGGTGCGGGCCGCGGTCGGGCTGGGTGCCGGGGTGTTCGTGGAGGTCGGGCCGGACGCGGTGCTGACCGCGATGGCCCGGGAGGTCGCGCCGGACGCGCGGCTGGTGCCGGTGCTGCGGCGGGACCGGGCCGAGCCGGTCTCGGTGGCCGCGGCGCTGGGTGCCGCGTTCACGGCCGGGGTGGCGGTGGACTGGGACGCGGTGTTCCCCGGGGTGGGGACGGTCGAGCTGCCGACCTACGCCTTCCAGAGGCAGCGCTACTGGCCGGCCGAGCCGACCGCTGCCCGGCGGGTTGCCGCGGGCGCGGGAGGCGGGCTGGCGGGGCAGGGCTCGGCCAGCCAAGGCTCGGCCGGCCAAGGCCCGACGGGACAGGGCGCGGCAGTGCAAAGCGCGGCAGGCCAAGGCGCGGCAAGTGAAGCCGGGGCGGGTTCGGCCGCCCCGCGCCGTCCCGCACTCGACCGCGCGGCCCTGCTCGACCTCGTGCGCACCACCGTCGCGGCCGTCCAGGGCCACGCCGACCCGGCCACCGTCGACACCCGGCGCACCTTCAAGGACCTGGGCTTCGACTCCCTGACCGCGGTCGAGTTCCGCGACCTCCTCGCCGACGCCACCGGCCTGCCCCTGGCCGGCGGCCTGACCTACGACCACCCCACGCCGGACGCCCTGGTCGCGCACCTGCTCGCCGACACCGACCACGAGCCGATCGCCACCACCACCGACCCGACCGAGCCGATCGCGGTGGTCGGCATGGCCTGCCGCTACCCCGGCGACGTCCGCTCCCCCGAGGACCTGTGGCGGCTGGTGGCGACCGGCGGCGACGCGGTGGGCGAGTTCCCCACCGACCGCGGCTGGGACCTCGACGCGCTCTACGACCCGACCCCCGGCACGCCCGGCCGCACGTACGCGCGGCGGGGCGGCTTCCTGACCGGCGCGGGCGAGTTCGACGCGGCGTTCTTCGGCGTCGGCCCGCGCGAGGCGACCGCGATGGACCCGCAGCAGCGGCTGCTGCTGGAGACCTCGTGGGAGGCCCTGGAACGCGCGGGCGTCGACCCGGCCGGGCTGCACGGCAGCGCCACCGGCGTGTTCGTCGGCCTGACCGCCCAGGACTACGGCCCGCGGCTGCACCAGCCCGCCGACGGCGCGGAGGGCTACCTGCTCACCGGCGGCACGATCAGCGTGGCGTCCGGCCGCATCGCCTACACGCTCGGGCTGCGCGGCCCGGCGGTCACCGTGGACACCGCGTGCTCGTCCTCCCTGGTCGCGCTGCACCTGGCCATCCGGTCGCTGCGCAGCGGCGAGAGCGGGCTGGCCCTGGCGGGCGGCGCGGCGGTGATGGCGACGCCCGGCATGTTCATCGAGTTCAGCCGCCAGCGCGGGCTGTCGCCGGACGGGCGCTGCAAGGCGTTCGCCGCCGGGGCCGACGGCACCGCCTGGGCCGAGGGCGTCGGCGTGCTGGTGCTGGAGCGGCTGTCCGACGCGCGCCGCAACGGGCACCGGGTGCTCGCCGTGCTGCGCGGCTCGGCGATCAACTCCGACGGCGCGTCCAACGGCCTGACCGCGCCCAACGGCCCCGCCCAGGAGCGGGTGATCCGGCAGGCGCTGGCCGACGCGGGCCTGCGACCGTCCGACGTGGACCTGGTCGAGGCGCACGGCACCGGCACGGCGCTCGGTGACCCGATCGAGGCCGGGGCGATCCTGGCCACCTACGGCCGTGACCGCGTCGAGCCGGTGCGGTTGGGGTCGCTCAAGTCGAACATCGGCCACGCGCAGGCCGCCGCGGGCGTGGGCGGCGTGATCAAGGTGATCGAGGCCATGCGCCACGGCGTCATGCCCCGCACCCTCCACGTCGATGCGCCCTCCCCGCACGTCGACTGGGCCTCCGGCGCCGTCGAACTGCTCACCGAGGCCCAGGAGTGGCCCGCCCTCGACCGACCCCGCCGCGCCGCCGTGTCCTCCTTCGGCATCAGCGGCACCAACGCCCACGTCATCGTCGAGCAGGCCGAACCCGAGCCCGAGCCAACGCCGGTGGACGCGCCGCACGCCGTGGTGCCGTGGGTGCTGTCCGCGCGCGACGACGAGGCGCTGCGCGACCTGGCCGGCGACCTGCGCCGGCACGCCGCCGACCTCGCCCCGCTCGACGTCGCCGCCTCGCTGGTCGCGCGCTCCCGGCACGACCACCGGGCCGTCGTGCTCGGCGGCGACCGGGACGCCCTGCTGGCCGGGCTGGACGCGGTCGCCGCCGGGCGCGGCACCACCGGTGTCGCCCGTCCCCGCCGCACGGCCGCGCTGTTCACCGGCCAGGGCGCGCAGCGGGTGGGCATGGGCGTGGAGCTGCGCGCGGCGTTCCCGGTGTTCGCCGCCGCGTTCGACGAGGTCGCCGCCGAGCTGGACCGGCACCTGGACGTGCCGCTGGCCGACGTGGTCGGCGGCGCGGTGCCCGGCCTGGACGAGACCCGCTACACGCAACCGGCCCTGTTCGCGGTCGAGGTCGCGCTGTTCCGGCTGCTGGAGTCCTTCGGCGTGCGCCCCGACTTCGTCGCGGGCCACTCGATCGGCGAGATCACCGCCGCGCACGTCGCCGGCGCGCTGTCCCTGGCCGACGCCGCCACCCTGGTCACCGCGCGCGGCAGGCTCATGCAGGCCGCCCGCCCCGGCGGCGCGATGCTGGCGATCCAGGCGACCGAGGCCGAGGTCCTGCCCACCCTGCCCGACGGCGTGGAGGTCGCCGCGGTCAACGGGCCGTCGTCGGTCGTGGTCGCCGGGGACCGGGACGCGGTCGACGCGGTGGCCGAGCGCTGGCGCGACCGGCGCACCCGGCGCCTGGTGGTCAGCCACGCGTTCCACTCGGCGCACATGGACGACGTGCTGGACGAGTTCCGCGCGGTCGCCGAAGGGCTCGACCACCGCGAACCGGGAATCCCCATCGTGTCGGCGCTGACCGGTGAGCCGCTGGGCCGCCCGGACGCCGACCACTGGACCCGCCACGTGCGCGCGGCCGTGCGCTTCGCCGACGCCGTGACCCGCCTGACCGCGCTGGGCGTGACGGCCTTCCTGGAGGTCGGGCCCGACGCGGTGCTCGCCGGCATGGCCGCCGAGACCCTGGGCGGGGACGCGGCGACCACCGCGTTGCAGCGCCGGGGCCGGTCCGAGGTGGAGGCGTTCACCGCCGGCCTGGCCGCCGCGCACGTCGCCGGGGTGGAGGTCGACTTCTCGCCGCTGGCCGCGGGCGGGCGGCGGGTCGACCTGCCGACCTACCCGTTCCGGCGCGGGCACTTCTGGCTGGCCGAGCCCGCCGCCGCGGGCGACGCGCGCGGCCTGGGCCTGGAGCCCGCCGCGCACCCGCTGCTGGGCGCGGCGGTCGACCTGGCGGGCGACGCGGGCACCGTGCTGACCGGCGTGCTGTCGGCGCGGACCCACCCGTGGCTGGCCGACCACGCCATCGCCGGCGCGGTGATCGCGCCCGCGACCGCCGTGCTGGACCTCGCGCTGAGCGCCGGGCCGGTGGCGGAGCTGGCGCTGGAGGCGCCGCTGCCCGTGGGCGACCAGCCGCTGCCCGTGCAGCTGCGCGTGGACGGCGGGTCGTTCGCCCTGTACGCGCGGCGCGACGGCGAGTGGACCCGGCACGCCTCCGGCCAGCTCGACGACGGCCGGCTCCACGACGGCCCTGGGGTCCCGCCCGAGCGGCTGCCGTGGCCGCCGCCGGGCGAACCGGTGGACCTGGCCGACGCCTACGACCGGCTGGCCGACCTCGGCTACGAGTACGGTCCCGCGTTCCAGGGCCTGGTCGCGGCCTGGCGGTCCGGCGACGACCTGTACGCCGAGGTGTCGCTCGACCACGACGTCACCGGCTGGGGCGTGCACCCGGCGCTGCTGGACGCGGTGCTGCACCCGCTGGTGCTCGCCCTGGCCGACGACCCGGCCCGCGTCCGGCTGCCGTTCGGCTGGTCCGGTGCCCGGCTGCACCGCGCCGGGGCGGGCGGGCTGCGGGCGCGGCTGCGCGCCACCGGCACCGACTCGGTGTCCCTGCTGGTCTCCGACGACGCGGGCGAGACCGTGCTGTCGGTGGACTCGCTGGTGCTGCGCCCGGTGGCGCGCGGTGCGATCGGCGGCGGACCCCGGTCGCTGCACGAGGTGCGGTGGTCGCCGGTCCGACCGGCGGCCGAACCGGTGTGGGAGCTGGTCGACGACCTGCCCGCCGAACCGGCCGACGTCGTGGTCGTCTCCCCCTGGGACGGCACGGGACCCGAGGCCGTGCACGCGGCGACCCGCCGCGCGCTCGGGCTGGTGCAGCGGTGGCTGGCCGACGAGCGGTTCGCCGCCTCGCGGCTGGTGTTCCTGACCCGCGGCGCGGTCGCGGCCGCGCCGGGCGATCCCGTACCCGACCTGGCGAACGCCGCCGTGTGGGGCCTGGTCCGCACGGTCGAGTCCGAGCACCCGGGCCGGGTCGCCGTGCTCGACCTGGACGGCGAGGACGTGCCGGCCGCGCTGCTCGACCTGGGCGAACCGCAGGTCGCGGTGCGCGGTGGCGTGGCGCTCACGCCCGCGCTCGCGCCGCTGGCCGTCCCGGTCGGCGCGCCGTCGTTCGGCACGGGCACCGCGCTCGTCACCGGCGGCACCTCGGGGCTGGGCGCGCTGGTGGCCGAGCACCTGGTCACCGCGCACGGCGTGCGGGACCTGGTGCTGGTGAGCAGGCGGGGTCACGCGCCGGAGCTGGCGGAGCGGCTGACCGGGCTGGGTGCCCGGGTCCGGGTGGCGGCGTGCGACGTCGCCGACCGCGCCGCGGTGGCCGACCTGGTGGCCGGCATCCCCGACCTGACCGCCGTGGTCCACGCGGCGGGCGTGCTGGCCGACGCCACCGTGCAGTCGCTCACCGAAGAGCGGTTGGCGGCGGTGCTGCGGCCCAAGGTCGACGCCGCCTGGCACCTGCACGAGCTGACCGGCGACCTGGCCGCGTTCGTGCTGTTCTCCTCGGTGTCCGGGGTCGTCGGCACCGCCGGGCAGGCCGGCTACGCCGCCGCGAACAGCTTCCTCGACGCGCTCGCCGCGCACCGCCGCGCGGCCGGGCTGCCCGCCGTGTCGCTGGCGTGGGGCCTGTGGGACGCGGGCATGGGCGCGACGCTGGCGGAGGCCGACGTCGAGCGGTGGGCCCGCGCCGGGTTCCGCCCGATCGCCCCCGCCGAGGGCCTGGCGCTGTTCGACGCGGCCACCGCCGCCGACCAGGCGCTGGTGGTGCCCGCGC
Organism: Saccharothrix syringae; assembly: GCF_009498035.1. Taxonomy (NCBI): domain Bacteria; kingdom Bacillati; phylum Actinomycetota; class Actinomycetes; order Pseudonocardiales; family Pseudonocardiaceae; genus Saccharothrix; species Saccharothrix syringae. The sequence continues at coordinate 4,311,871 of NZ_CP034550.1, read as the reverse complement.
ACCGGCGGGCCGCGCCGCGCAAGCGCGCCGCCGCGCCCCGCCTCGACACCTCGCCGGAGGCGCTGCTGGCGCTGGTGCGGGCCACGGCCGCGGCGGCCCTGGGCCACGAGGACGCGGCCGCCGTCGCGCCCGACCGGGCGTTCCGGGAGCAGGGCTTCGACTCGCTGGCGAGCGTGGAGCTGCGCAACCGGCTCGGCGCGGCCACCGGGCTGCGGCTGCCCGCGACGGCCGTGTTCGACCACCCGACCCCGCTCGCGCTGGCGGAGTTCCTGGTCGGCCTGGCCGCGGGCACGTCGACGGCCAAGGCGGTCGCGGCGCACCGCGCCGACGACGAGCCCATCGCGATCATCGGCGTGGCCTGCCGCTACCCCGGCGGCGTCGCCTCGCCCGAGGACCTGTGGGAGCTGGTGGCGGGCGGGGTCGACGCGGTCGGCGGCTTCCCGGTCAACCGCGGCTGGGACCTCGACGCGCTCTACCACCCCGACCCGGCGCACACCGGCACGTCCTACACCCGCGAGGGCGGCTTCCTGCACGACGCCGACCTGTTCGACGCGGACTTCTTCGGCATGTCGCCGCGCGAGGCGACCGCGACCGACCCGCAGCAGCGGCTGCTGCTGGAGACCGCCTGGCAGGTCTTCGAGCACGCCTCGATCGACCCGTCGTCGGTGCGGGGCAGCGCGACCGGCACGTTCGTCGGCGTCATGTACGACGACTACGTCTCCCGGCTGGCCGCGGTGCCCACCGAGGTGGAGGGGCACGTGCTGACCGGCAACACCTCCAGCGTGGTGTCCGGCCGGCTGGCCTACACCTTCGGGCTGGAGGGCCCGGCGGTCACCGTCGACACGGCCTGCTCCTCGTCGCTGGTCGCCCTGCACCTGGCCGCGCAGGCGCTGCGCGGCGGCGAGTGCGACCTGGCGCTGGCGGGCGGCGTGACGGTCATGTCCGGCCCGTCCACGTTCGTGGAGTTCAGCCGCCAGCGCGGGCTGTCCCCGGACGGCCGGTGCAAGTCCTTCGCGGCGTCCGCGAACGGCACCGGCTGGAGCGAGGGCGTGGGCCTGCTGCTGGTGGAGCGGCTGTCCGACGCGCGCCGCAACGGGCACCGGGTGCTCGCCGTGGTGCGGGGCAGCGCGGTCAACCAGGACGGCGCGTCCAACGGCCTCACCGCGCCCAACGGGCCGGCGCAGGAGCGGGTGATCCGGCAGGCACTGGCCAACGCGGGCCTGCGACCGTCCGACGTGGACCTGGTCGAGGCGCACGGCACCGGCACCACCCTCGGTGACCCGATCGAGGCGCAGGCGGTGCTGGCCACCTACGGCCAGGACCGGTCGGAGCCGCTGCGGCTGGGCTCGCTGAAGTCCAACATCGGCCACGCGCAGGCGGCGGCCGGCGTCGGCGGCGTGATCAAGGTGATCGAGGCCATGCGCCACGGCGTCATGCCCCGCACCCTCCACGTCGACGAACCCTCCCCCCACGTCGACTGGACCTCCGGCGCCGTCGAACTGCTCACCGAGCAGCGCGAGTGGCCCACCCTCGACCGACCCCGCCGCGCCGCCGTGTCCTCCTTCGGCATCAGCGGCACCAACGCCCACGTCATCATCGAGCAGCCCGAACCCGAGCCGGCCCGGGAACCCGCCGCGGGCACCGGCCCGTGGGTGCTGTCCGGGCGGGACGAGGAGGCCACCCGCGCGCAGGCCCGCAGGCTGGCCGGGTTCGTCGCCGCGCACCCGGAGCTGGGCGCGGGCGACATCGGCTTCTCGCTGGCCACCACGCGGGCGGCGCTGCCGCACCGGGCCGCGGTGACCGGCCGCGACCGGGACGAGCTGCTGGCCAACCTGACCGCGTTCGGCGCGGGCGGCCCGGCCGTCCACGGCACCGCCGAGGGCGCGGGCCGGCTCGCGTTCCTGTTCACCGGCCAGGGCAGCCAGCGCGTCGGCATGGGCCTGGAGCTGCGCGCCGCCGACCCGGTGTTCGCCGCCGCGTACGACGAGGTGGCCGGCGAACTGGACCGGCACCTGGCCCTGCCGCTGCGCGAGGTGGTCGCGGGCGAGCACGGCGCGGACGCCCTGGCACGCACCGAGTACGCCCAGCCCGCGCTGTTCGCGCTGGAAGTGGCGCTGTTCCGGCTGCTGGAGCACCACGGCGTGCGACCGGACGCGCTGCTCGGGCACTCGGTCGGCGAGCTGGCCGCCGCGCACGTCGCCGGGGTGCTGTCGCTGCCCGACGCCGCCGTGCTGGTCACCGCGCGCGGCAGGCTCATGCAGGCCGCCCGCTCCGGCGGCGCGATGGCCGCGGTCGAGGCGACCGAGGACGAGGTGCGCGCGGCGCTGCCCGCGGGCGTCGAGGTCGCGGGCGTGAACGGGCCGCGCTCGACCGTGGTGTCCGGTGACGAGGCGGGCGTGGACGCCGCCGTGGCGCACTGGAAGGCCGCCGGGCGGCGGGCCACCCGGCTCAAGGTCGGCCACGCCTTCCACTCCGCCCACATGGACCCCGTGCTCGACGAGTTCCGCGCGGTCGCGGCCGGCCTGGACCTCCGCGCGCCGGCCATCCCGGTGGTGTCGAACGTGACCGGGGTCGAGGCGACCCCGGAGCAGCTGACCTCGCCCGACTACTGGGTCGACCACCTGCGCGGCGCGGTCCGCTTCCTCGACGGCGTGCGGCACCTGGCGGAGGCGGGCGTCACCGAGTTCCTGGAGCTGGGCCCGGACGGCGTGCTCACCGCCCTGGTGGACGGCCGGTCGGCGGCGCCGCTGCTGCGCGCGGACCGCCCGGAGCCGGAATCGGTGGCGGCGGCGCTGGCGCTGCGGCACGTCCGCGGCACGGCCCTGGCCTGGGAGCGGGTGTTCCCCGGCGCGGCGCCGGTGGAGCTGCCGCCCTACGAGTTCCGCCGCAGCCGGTACTGGCTGGCCGCCGGCGGCCGGTCGCTGCTGGGGCGGGCGGTGGAGCACGCCGACCGGGACGAGGTCACCTTCACCGGCCGGTTCTCCGCCGCGACCCACCCGTGGCTGGTCGACCACGCCGTCCGGGGCACCGCGCTGGTGCCGGCCGCGGCGCTGGTCGAGCTGGCCCTGGCCGCGGGCGACGAGGTCGGCGCGGACACCCTGGCCGAGCTGACCCTGCACGCGCCGCTGGCCGTGCCGGGCAGCGGGTCGGTGGACCTCCAGGTGGCGGTCGCCGCGCCGGACGCCTCCGGCGTCCGGCCGTTCACCGTCCACTCGCGCCAGGGCGGCGGGACGTGGACCCGCAACGCCTCCGGCGCGCTGGCCGCCGGCACCGCGCCGGGCACGCCGCTGACCGAGTGGCCGCCCGCCGGTGAACCGGTCGACCTGGCCGGCGCCTACGAGCGGCTGGCCGACGCCGGGTACGGCTACGGGCCGCTGTTCCGGGGGCTGACCGCGCTGTGGCGGTCCGGCGAGGAGCTGTTCGCCGTGGTCCGCCTCCCCGACGACCCGGCCGGTTTCGCGCTGCACCCGGCGCTGCTGGACGCCGCGCTGCACCCGCTGGCGCTGGCCGCGACCGGCGTCGAGCTGCCGTTCGCGTGGAGCGGGGTGCGGCTGCACGCGACCGGGGCGCGGGAGCTGCGGGTGCGCATCACCCCGGCCGGGCCGGGCGCGGTGTCGCTGGAGCTGGCCGACTCGACCGGCGCGCCGGTCGCCTCGGTGGCGTCGCTGGCGCTGCGGCCGGTGGGCGAGGTGTCCGCCCTGCCCGCCGACTCGCTGTTCCGGCTCGCGTGGACGCCGGTGCCGGTGACCGGCAGGCGGAACTGGCCGGTGCTCGACCGGGCGGCCGACGAGCTGCCCGGCGGCGACGCCGTCGTGGACTTCACCGGCGGTGGCGACGACGTGGTGGCCGCAGCGCACGCCGCCGCCCGCGACGCCCTGCGGCTGGTGCGGCGGTGGGTCGCGGAGGCCCCGGTGGGCGCGCGGCTGGCGTTCCGCACCCGCGGCGGCCCGGACGACCCGGCGGTGGCGACCGCCTGGGGCCTGGTGCGCACCGCGCAGCAGGAGCACCCCGGCCGGTTCCTGCTGGTCGACGGCGACGAGCTGCCGGACACCGACGAACCGCAGGTGCTGCTGCGCGACGGGGCCGCGCTGGCGCCCCGGCTGGTGCGCACGACCGCGGGCGACCCGGTCGCGCTGACCGGGACGGTGCTGGTGACCGGCGCGACCGGGGTGCTCGGCGCGCTGGTGGCCCGCCGCCTGGTGACCCACCACGGCGTGCGCAGTCTGCTGCTGGTGAGCAGGCGCGGACCGGCCGCGGCGGGCGCCGCCGAGCTGGTCGCCGAGCTGCGCGGGGCGGGTGCGGAGGTCGAGCTGGTCGCCGCCGACGTGGCCGACCGGGAGGCCGTGGCGGCGCTGCTGGCCGACGTGGACCTGGGCGCGGTCGTGCACACGGCGGGTGTGCTGGACGACGGCACGGTGGAGTCGCTGACGCCCGAGCGGCTGGCCGCCGTGCTGCGGCCCAAGGTCGACGCGGCGTGGGTGCTGCACGAGCTGACCCGCGACCGGGACCTGGCCGCGTTCGTGCTGTTCTCCTCGATCACCGGCCTGCTCGGCACGGCGGGGCAGGCCAACTACGCGGCCGCCAACGCCTTCCTCGACGCGCTGGCCGGGCACCGGCGCTCCCTCGGCCTGCCCGCCACCTCGCTGGCCTGGGGCCTGTGGGCCGGCGAGGGCATGGGCGACGCGCTGGGCGACACCGACCGGGCCCGGCTGGCGCGGACCGGCGTGGCACCGCTGGCGGTGGACGCGGGGCTGGCGCTGTTCGACGCCGCGCTGGCCGGTGAGCACGCCGTGCTGGTGCCCGCCCGGCTCGACCTGGCCGAGCTGCGGGACCCGCCCGCGGTGCTGCGCGGCCTGGTGCGCCCGAAGCGGCGGGCGGCGACGGCCGTGACCGAGCCGCGGGCGGTGGACCCGGCGGCGCTGGCCGGCCTGGTCCGCGCCGCCGTGGCGGACGTGCTCGGGCACTCCTCGGCCGCCGCGGTCGACCCCGCGCGCACGTTCAACGACCTCGGGTTCGACTCGTTGACCGGGGTGGAGCTGCGCAACCGGCTCACCGCGGCCACCGGCGTCCGGCTGCCCGCCACGCTGGTGTTCGACCACCCGAGCCCGGCCGCCGTCGCGGAGCTGCTGCGCACCGAGCTGTTCGGGCAGGACGACGTCGCGCCCGACGAGCCGGTGGCCGCCGCCCGCGCCGACGAGCCGATCGCGATCGTGGCGATGGCCTGCCGCTACCCCGGCGGCGTGACCACCCCCGAGGAGCTGTGGCGGCTCGTGGTGGAGGGCCGGGACGCGATCACCGGGTTCCCGACCGACCGCGGCTGGGACCTCGACCGGCTGCACGACCCCGACCCGGACCGGCCCGGCACCTCCTACGCCCGGCACGGCGGCTTCCTGCACGACGCCGCCGACTTCGACCCGGAGTTCTTCGGGCTCTCGCCGCGCGAGGCGCTGACCACCGACCCGCAGCACCGCCTGCTGCTGGAGACCACCTGGGAGGGCCTGGAGCGGGCGGGCATCGACCCGGCGTCGCTGCGCGGCAGCCGCACCGGGGTGTTCGCCGGGGTGATGTACAACGACTACGGCGCCCGCGTGCACCAGGCGCCCTCCGCGCCGGCGGGGGTGGAGGGGTACCTGGTCAGCGGCAGCGCGGGCAGCGTGGCCTCCGGTCGGGTCGCCTACACCCTCGGCTTCGAGGGCCCGGCGGTCACCGTGGACACGGCGTGCTCCTCGTCGCTGGTCGCGCTGCACCTGGCCGCGCAGGCGCTGCGCAACGGCGAGTGCGACCTGGCCGTGGCCGGCGGCGTGACCGTGATGGCCAGCCCGGCGACGTTCGTGGAGTTCAGCCGCCAGCGCGGGCTCTCGCCGGACGGCCGGTGCAAGTCCTTCGCGGCGGCCGCCGACGGCACCGGCTGGGCCGAGGGCGCGGGCGTGCTGCTGGTCGAGCGGCTGTCCGACGCCCGCCGCAACGGCCACCCGGTCCTGGCGGTGCTGCGCGGCAGCGCGGTCAACCAGGACGGCGCCTCCAACGGCCTCACCGCACCCAACGGACCGTCCCAGCAGCGGGTGATCCGGCAGGCGCTGGCGGTCGCGGGCCTGCGACCGTCCGAAGTGGACCTGGTGGAGGCGCACGGCACGGGCACCCGCCTCGGCGACCCGATCGAGGCGCAGGCCCTGCTGGCCACCTACGGCCAGGACCGCGCCGAACCGCTGCGGCTGGGCTCGATCAAGTCCAACATCGGGCACACCCAGGCCGCCGCCGGGGTGGCGGGCGTGATCAAGGTGGTGCAGGCCATCCGCGCCGGGGTGCTGCCGCGCACGCTGCACGTGGACGAGCCCACGCCCGAGGTGGACTGGTCGGCGGGCGCGGTGGAGCTGCTCACCGAACAGCGCGAGTGGCCCGCGGTGGGCCGACCCCGCCGTGCCGCCGTGTCGTCCTTCGGCATCAGCGGCACCAACGCCCACGTGATCATCGAGGGCGTCGGGGAACCGGCGCCGGTCTCCGGCCCGGCTCCCGCGGTGGTGCCGTGGACGCTCTCGGCGCGCACCGCGGAGGCGGTGCGCGAGCAGGCGCGGCGGCTGCTGGGCGCGGTGGCCGACGCCGACCCCGCGGACGTGGCGTGGGCCCTCCTGGACCGGGCCCGGTTCGAGCACCGGGCGACCGTGGTGGGCGGCGACCGCGACGAGCTGCTGGCCGGGCTGGCGAAGCTCGCCGGGGGCGGCGCCACCGACCGCGCCGAACCCGGTGCCCTGGCGTTGTTGTTCTCCGGGCAGGGCAGCCAGCGCGCGGGCATGGGCCGGGAGCTGGCCGCGGCGTTCCCGGTGTTCGCGGACGCCTTCGCCGAGGCCGTCGCCGCGTTCGACCTCCCCGAGGGGCTGTTCGACGACGCGGAGGCGCTGGCGCGCACCGAGTGGACGCAGCCCGCGCTGTTCGCGGTCGAGGTCGCGCTGTTCCGGTTGCTGGAGTCCTTCGGCGTGCGGCCGGACCTGCTGGTGGGCCACTCGATCGGCGAGATCGCCGCCGCGCACGTCGCCGGGGTGCTGTCCCTGGCCGACGCCGCCACCCTGGTGGCCGCGCGGGGCAGGCTCATGCAGGCGCTGCCGCCGGGCGGGGTGATGGTGGCGGTGCGGGCCGACGAGGCCGACGTGGCGCCGCTGCTGTCCGGCCCGGTGGGCATCGCCGCGGTCAACGGGCCGGGCTCGGTGGTGCTGTCCGGAGCGGCGGACGCGGTGGAGGCGGTCGTGGCCGCGCTCGGCGTGAAGGCGACCCGGCTGCGGGTGAGCCACGCGTTCCACTCGCCGCTGGTGGAGCCGGTGCTCGACGAGTTCCGCGCCGTGGTGGAACGCCTGGAGTTCCACGAACCGCGGCTGACCGTCGTGTCCACGGTGACCGGTGAGCCGCTGACCGAGGCGCCCACCGCCGAGTACTGGGTGCGGCACGTGGCGGCCACCGTCCGGTTCGCCGACGCGGTGACCGCGGCCCGCGGGCTCGGCGCGACCAGGTTCGTCGAGGTCGGCCCGGACGGCGCGCTGTCCGCGCTGGTGGAGGGCGCGGTGCCGGTGCTGCGGCGCGACCGGCCGGAACCGCGGGCGTTCGTCACCGCGCTGGCCGGGCTCGACGGCGTGGACTGGGCGCCGCTGCTGGGCGCCCGGCGCAACCGGGTGGTGCTGCCGACCTACCCGTTCCAGCGGGAGCGGTTCTGGCTGGACGCGCCGGTCGGCGGCGACGTGCGCGCGGCGGGCCTGGCCGAGGCCGGGCACCCGCTGCTGGCCGCCGAGGTCGAGCTGCCCGACGGCGGCCTGGTGCTCACCGGCACGCTGTCCGCCCGGTCGCACCCGTGGCTGGCCGACCACGCCCTGCACGGCACGCCGGTCGTGCCCGGCACCGCGCTGCTCGACCTGGCGCTGCACGCCGGTGCCCGCGCGGGCCTGCCCGCGGTGGCGGAGCTGGTGCTGTCCGCGCCGCTGCCGGTGCCGCCGGGCGGGGTGGCGGTGCAGGTCCGGGTCGCCGACGGGCGGGTGGAGGTGCACAGCCGCACCGACGACGGCTGGCACCTGCACGCCTCGGGCACCCTCGCCGAGGACACCGGCACCGGCGACCCGCTGCCGTGGCCGCCCGCGGGCGACCCGGTGGACCTGACCGGCCTGTACGACCGGCTGACCGACGCGGGGTACGGCTACGGACCGGCGTTCCGGGGCCTGCGGGCCGCCTGGGTCGACGGGGACGTGGTGCACGCCGAGGTGGAGCTGGACGGCGGCTTCCCGCCGCTGGTGGACTCGCTGCTGCACGCGCTGCTGCTCGACGGCGGCCCGGTGCGGCTGCCGTTCACCTGGTCCGACGTGCGCCGCCGCGCCTCGGGCGCCACGCGGCTGCGGGCCCGGCTCGCCCCGGTGGGTCCGGAGTCCTACGAGCTGACCGCCGTGGACGACGCGGGCGAGGTCGTGCTGTCGGTCGGGTCGCTGGCGGTGCGGCCGTTCACCGCCGCCGCTCCCCCGCTGCACGCGCTGGAGTGGGCCGAGGTGCCGACGGGCGCGCCGGTGGCGTGGCTGCCGCACGAGGAGCGCGACCGCGCCCTGCCCGGCGACACCGTGGTGTTCCGGGCCCCGGCCGCCGACGCGGTGCACGCCACCGCGGCCGCGCTGCGCGAGTGGGCGGCGGACGACCGGTTCGACGACGTGGTGCTGGCCGTGGCGATCGACGACGGCCTGGAGCACGCCGCGGTGCGCGGGCTGGTGCGCACCGCGCGGACCGAGCACCCGGGCCGGTTCCGGCTGGTCGAGGGCGACCCGGGCCGGGGCCTGTCCGCCGGCCTGCCGGAGGTCGCGGTGCGCGGCGACCGGGCGTACGCGCCCCGGGTCGTGCGGATCGCGCCCCCGGACCCCGGCCGCACCCCGGACGCCGGCCGCACCCTGGACCCCGACGGCACGGTCCTGGTCACCGGCGCGACCGGGCGGCTGGGCGCGCTGGTGGCCCGCCGGCTGGTGGTGGAGCACGGCGTGCGGCACCTGGTGCTGGTCGGCAGGCGCGACGCCGACGCGCTGCGCGCCGAGCTGGCCGGGCTGGGCGCGGAGGCGGTGTTCGTGCGGGCCGAGCTGCCCGACGGCGTGGCCGAGGCCCTGGCGGCGGTCCCGGCGGAGCACCCGCTGACCGCCGTGGTGCACTCGGCGGGCGTGCTCGACGACGGGGTGCTGGAGAGCCTGACCCCGGAGCGGTTCGACGCGGTGCTGCGGGTCAAGGCCGACACCGCGCGGGCGCTGCACGAGGCCACCCGTGACGCCGACCTGGCCGCGTTCGTGCTGTTCTCCAGCGTCGCCGGGCTCATCGGCAACGCCGGGCAGGCCAACTACGCGGCGGCCAACACCGCCCTGGACGCGCTGGCCGAGCACCGGCGCGCCCTGGGCCTGCCGGCCACCTCGCTGGCGTGGGGCCTGTGGGCGGGCGACGGCATGGGCGGCGAGGTCGACGCCGACCGGACCCGCGCGAACACCGGCGTGGCCGCGCTGTCCGAGGCCGACGGCCTGGCGCTGTTCGACGCGGCGCTGCGGTCGGACCGGCCGGTGCTGGTGCCCGCCGCGTTCGACACCGCCGCCCTGCGGGCGCTGGGCGAGCGGGCACCGGCGGTGCTGCGGGACCTGGTGCCCGCGCCGCAGGCCGCACCCGACCGGCCGACCGGGCGGGGCTTCGCGGAGCGGTTCGCCGAGCTGCCGGAGGAGGAGCGGGCCACCGCCACGTGGGAGCTGGTGCGCGGCCGGGTCGCCGAGGTGCTCAACCACCGACCCGGCACGCCGCTGGACCCGCGGCGCGGGCTGCTGGAGCTGGGCCTGGACTCGCTGACCGCGGTGGAGCTGCGCAACCGGCTCGGCGCGGACACCGGCCTGAAGCTGCCGAGCACGGTGGTGTTCGACCACCCGACGCCCGGCGCGCTGGCCGAGCACCTGCGGTCGGAGCTGGCCGCGCGCACCGCCGCCGCGCCGCCGCCGGTGCTGGCGGAGCTGGACCGGGTGGCCGCCTCGGTGGCCGGCCTTAACGGCAGCCAAGAGGCGCGCAAGCTCGTCGCCGCACGATTGCGGGAGCTGCTGCGCGAGGTCGACGGCGCGGCGGACGACGACCTCGGGGTGGCCTCCGACGAGGACATCTTCTCGATCATCGACAACGAGCTGGGCATCTCCTGACCGGGCAAGGGGCGCGACGCGTGGCGAACGAAGACAAGCTCCGGCACTACCTCAAGAAGGTGACCGAAGACCTGCGCCGGACCCGTGCGCGGCTGGAGGAGGTCGAATCGGGCCTCCACGAGCCGATCGCGGTCGTCGGCATGGCCTGCCGCTACCCCGGCGGGGTGCGCACGCCCGAGGACCTGTGGCGGCTGGTGGAGTCCGGCGGCGACGCCGTCTCGGAGTTCCCGGTCAACCGCGGCTGGGACCTCGACGGCCTGTTCGACCCCGACCCGGACCGGCCGGGCACGGTCTACAGCACCCGCGGCGGGTTCCTGCACGACGCCGACGAGTTCGACCCGGCGTTCTTCGGGATCAGCCCGCGCGAGGCGCTGGCGATCGACCCGCAGCAGCGGCTGCTGCTGGAGACCTCCTGGGAGGCGGTCGAGCGGGCGGGCATCGACCCGGCGTCGCTGCACGGCAGCCGCACCGGCGTGTTCACCGGCGTGATGTACGACGACTACGCGCTGCGGCTGCTCGACCGCACGCCCGAGGGGTTCGAGGGCTACCTGGGCACGGGCAGCGCGGGCAGCGTCGCCTCCGGCCGGGTGTCCTACACCCTGGGCCTGGAGGGCCCGGCGGTCAGCGTGGACACCGCGTGCTCGTCGTCGCTGGTGGCGATCCACCTGGCCGCCCGGTCGCTGCGCGGCGGCGAGAGCGACCTGGCGCTGGCGGGCGGCGTGACCGTGATGGCCACGCCCAACACGTTCCTGGAGTTCAGCAGGCAGCGCGGGCTGGCCGCGGACGGCCGGTGCAAGGCGTTCGCGGCCGCCGCGGACGGCACCGGCTGGGCCGAGGGCGCGGGCGTGCTGCTGCTGGCGCGGCTGTCGGACGCGCTGCGCGACGGCAGGCGCGTGCTGGCCGTGATCCGCGGCAGCGCGGTCAACCAGGACGGGCGCAGCAGCCAGCTGACCGCGCCCAACGGGCCGTCGCAGCAGCGGGTGATCCGCGCCGCGCTGGACGCCGCGGGCCTGTCGCCGTCCGACGTGGACCTGGTGGAGGCGCACGGCACCGGCACCCGGCTCGGCGACCCGATCGAGGCGGGCGCGCTGCTGGCCGCCTACGGCCGCGACCGCGCCGAACCGCTGTACCTGGGGTCGCTGAAGTCCAACATCGGGCACACCCAGGCGGCCGCGGGCGTCGGCGGGGTGATCAAGGTCGTCGAGGCGATCCGGCACGGCCTGCTGCCGAAGACGCTGCACGTGGACGAGCCCACGCCCGAGGTCGACTGGTCGTCGGGCGCGGTGGAGCTGCTGACCGAGGCGCGGCCGTGGCCCGGGGTGGACCGGCCGCGCCGGGCGGCGGTGTCGTCGTTCGGCGTGAGCGGCACCAACGCGCACGTGATCGTCGAGCAGGCACCGGAGAGCCCGGTGCCGGAGGGGCCGGTGTCAGAGGCCCCGGCCCCGGACGGCGCCACCCCGATCGTGCTGTCCGCCCGCAGCGCCGACGCGCTGCGCGAGCTGGCCGGCCGGGTGGCCGAGGTGGTGGCGCGGCACGACCCCACCGCCGTGGGCCACGCGCTGGTGGCCACCCGCACCCGCTTCGAGCACCGCGCGGTGGTCGTCGGCGACCGGGACGAGCTGCTGTCCGGGCTCGCCGCGCTGGCCGCCGGTGAACCGGCGCGCTCCGCCGTCGAGGGCGTGGCGGGCGCGGGCGGCACCGTGCTGGTGTTCCCCGGCCAGGGCTCGCAGTGGCCGGGCATGGCCGCCGCGCTGCTGGACTCCTCCCCCGTGTTCGCCGAGCGCGTCGCGGAGGTGGAGGCCGCGCTGGCGCCGCACGTGGACTGGTCGCTGACCGAGGTGCTGCGCGGTGGCGGCGACCTGGAGCGCGTGGACGTGGTGCAGCCCGCGCTGTTCGCGGTGCTGGTGTCGCTGGCCGCGCTGTGGCGGGCCCACGGCGTGCGCCCGGACGCGGTGATCGGGCACTCGCAGGGCGAGATCGCCGCCGCGCACGTGGCGGGCGCGCTGTCCCTGGAGGACGCGGCCAAGGTCGTCGCGTTGCGCAGCAAGGCCATCCGCGCCATCGCGGGTGACGGCGGCATGGCCTCGGTGGCGCTGCCCGCCGACGTGGTGGCCGCCCGGCTGCCCGGCTCGCTGGGCGTCGCCGCGGTCAACGGCGCGACCTCCACCGTGGTCTCCGGCGACGCCGGGGAGCTGCGGGCGTTCGTGGCCGCGCTGGAGGCCGAGGGCGTGCGGGCCAAGCTCGTCCCGGTCGACTACGCCTCGCACTCGCCGCACGTCGAGCGCATCCGCGACGAGCTGCTGACCGCGCTGGCCGACATCGAGCCCCGCGCCTCCTCCGTAGCCTTCTACTCGACCGTCACCGGCGGCCTGCTCGACACGACCGGGCTGGACGCCGGGTACTGGTACCGCAACCTGCGGCAGACCGTGCTGTTCGACCGGACCGCGCGGGTGCTGCTCGCCGACGGGCACCGCGTGTTCGTCGAGTCCAGCCCGCACCCCGTGCTCGTGCCGGGCCTGCGGGAGACGCTGGACGAGGCCGAGCCGCCCGCCGTCGCGCTGGGCACGCTGCGCCGCGACGACGGCGGGCTCGACCGGTTCCGCACCGCGCTGGGCGAGGCGCACGCCCACGGCGTCGAGGTGGACTGGTCGGCCGTGTTCGGCACCGGCCGGCCCGCGCCCGTCGACCTGCCGACCTACCCGTTCGCCCGCGAGCGCTACTGGCTGGACGCGCCCGCCCGGACCGGCGACCGCGCCGGCGGCACCCCGGTCGACCACGCCGTGCTCACCGCGGCGACGGAGCTGGCCGACGGCCGCACCACGCTGCTGACCGGCCGGATCACGCCGCGCAGCCACCCGTGGGTCACCGGGCACACCGTGGCGGGCACCCCGCTGTTCCCCGGCACCGGCCACCTGGACCTGGTGCTGGCCGCGGCCGACCGGCTCGGCCGGGGCCGGGTCGAGGAACTGGTCCTGCACGCGCCGCTGGCCGTGACCGGGCCGGTGCTGTTCCAGGTCATCGCGGCCGACGACGAGGTGACCGTGCACGCCCGCACCGACACCTCCGGGTGGGTGCACCACGCCACCGCGCGGCTCGCCGAGGCCGAGGGCGACGACGAGCCGGGGCTGACCTGGCCACCGGAGGGCGAACCGCTGGACCTGACCGGCTTCGACGAGGCGCTGGCCGCGACCGGCGTCGGTTACGGGGGCGGCTACCTGGGCCTGCGGGCGGTGTGGCGGGACGGCGACGACCTGCACGCCGAGGTCGTCGCCCCGGACGGGCTGGACGTGGCGGGCCACGGCCTGCACCCGGTGCTGCTGGACGCCGCGGTGCGGCCGGTGGTCGCCGCCGCGCTGGCCCGGGGCGAGCGGGAGGTGCGGTTGCCGTTCTCCTGGTCCGGCGTCGAGCTGCACGCCACCGGCGCGACGACGCTGCGCGTGCGGCTGTCCGGCGGCGCGCTCCGCGTCGAGGACCCGACCGGCGCGCCGGTGCTCACCGCCGAGGCCGTCACCACCCGCCCGGTCGACCTGGCCGACCTGGTCACCGCGCCCGCGCCCCGCCGAGCCGAAGGGGTCGAACGCCAGGTGGTGGAGCGCAAGGCCGCGTCGGGCGCCTCCCCGCTCGCCGGTCGGCTGGCCGGGCGGTCCGAGGAGGACCAGCGGCGCGTGCTCGTCGAGCTGGTCCGGGCGCAGGCGGCGGCCGTGCTCAAGCACTCCTCCCCCGCCGCGATCGCCTCCGGCCAGGCGTTCAAGGAGCTGGGCTTCGACTCGCTGACCTCGGTCGAGCTGCGCAACCGGCTCGCCGCGGCCACGGGCGTGAAGCTGCCCGCCACGGTGGTGTTCGACCACCCCACGCCCGCCGGGCTCGCCGAGTTCCTGCGCGCCGGGCTGACCGGGGCGGGCGCGGTGGCGACCGCCGGGCGCGCGCGCCGGTCCGACGAGCCGATCGCGATCGTGGCCATGGCCTGCCGCTACCCCGGCGGGGTGACCACGCCCGAGGAGCTGTGGGACCTGCTGGCGCGCGGCGGCGACGCCATCGGGCCGTTCCCGACCAACCGCGGCTGGGACCTCGACGGCCTGGTCGGCGACGACCCGGAGCGCGCCGGCACGGTGTACGCGCGCGGCGGCGGGTTCCTGCACGACGCCGACCTGTTCGACCCGGCGTTCTTCGGCATCAGCCCGCGCGAGGCGCTGGCCACCGACCCGCAGCAGCGGCTGCTGCTGGAGGTCGCGTGGGAGGCGGTGGAGCGGGCCGGCATCGACGCCACGTCGCTGCGCGGCAGCCGCACCGGGGTGTTCGCCGGGGTCAACCTCGGCGACTACGGCGCCCGCCTGCACAGCGGCGCGCCCGCCGAGTTCGAGGGCTACCTGGGCACCGGCAACGCGGCCAGCGTCGTCTCCGGCCGGGTGTCCTACGCGCTGGGCCTGGAGGGACCGGCCGTCACGGTCGACACCGCGTGCTCGTCGTCGATCGTGGCGCTGCACCTGGCCGCGCAGGCGCTGCGCAACGGCGAGTGCGACCTCGCGCTGGCCGGCGGCGTCACCGTGATGGCCAGCCCCTACCTGCTGCTGGACTTCAGCAGGCAGCGCGGCCTGTCCCCGGACGGGCGGTGCCGCGCGTTCGCCGAGGGCGCCGACGGCACCGGGTTCGCCGAGGGCGCGGGCATCCTGCTGGTCGAGCGGCTGTCCGACGCCCGCCGCAACGGGCACCCGGTCCTGGCGGTGCTGCGCGGCAGCGCGGTCAACCAGGACGGCGCCTCCAACGGCCTCACCGCACCCAACGGACCGTCCCAGCAGCGCGTCATCCGGGCGGCGCTGGCCAACGCGGGCCTCAAGCCCGCCGACGTGGACGCCGTCGAGGCGCACGGCACCGGCACCCGCCTCGGCGACCCGATCGAGGCCCAGGCCCTGCTCGCCACCTACGGCCAGGACCGCGCCGAACCGCTGCGACTGGGCTCGCTGAAGTCCAACATCGGCCACGCGCAGGCCGCGGCCGCGGTCGGCGGCGTGATCAAAATGGTGCTGGCGCTCCAGCACGGCGAGCTGCCCCGCACCCTGCACGTGGACGAGCCGAGCGCGCGGGTGGACTGGTCGGCGGGCGCGATCTCGCTGCTCACCGAGCCCGCGCCGTGGCGGCCCGGGGACCGGCCGCGCCGGGCCGGGGTGTCCGCGTTCGGCATCAGCGGCACCAACGCCCACGTGATCATCGAGGAGGCGCCGCGCGTCGCGCCCGCACCGGCGCCCGGTTCCACGACCGGTGGCGTGGTGCCGCTGGTGCTGTCGGCGCGCTCCGCCGACGCGCTGCGCGCCCAGGCCGCCCGGCTGCGCGACCGCCTCGCCGACGGCGACCTGGACCTGGCCGGGGTCGGTCACGCGCTGGCCACCACGCGCGCGGTGTTCGAGCACCGCGCCGCGGTGGTCGCCGCCGACCGGGAGACCGCCGTCCGCGCCCTGTCGGACCTGGTGGACGGTGTGACCTCGGCGGACGTGGTGGTCGGCACGGCCGGCGAGCACGCCGGGCCGGTGTTCGTCTACCCGGGCCAGGGCTCGCAGTGGGTCGGCATGGCGCGCGAGCTGTTCCGCGACTCGCCGGTGTTCCGCGAGGCGCTGCTGGCGTGCGCCGCCGCGCTCGCGCCGCACACCGACTGGTCCCTGGTCGACGTGGTCGAGGGCGCGCCCGGCGCGCCGCCGTTCGACCGGGTCGACGTGGTGCAGCCCGCGCTGTTCGCGGTGATGGTGTCGCTGACCCGGCTGTGGGAGTCGTTCGGCGTGCGGCCGGCCGCCGTGGTCGGGCACTCGCAGGGCGAGATCGCCGCCGCGCACGTCGCCGGCGCGCTGTCCCTGGAGGACGCCGCCAAGGTCGTGGCGCTGCGCAGCAAGGCCATCCGCGCCATCGCGGGCGACGGCGGCATGGCCTCGATCCCGCTGCCCGCCGACGAGGTCGCCGCCCGGCTGCCCGGCTCGCTGGGCGTGGCCGCGGTCAACGGCCCGGCGACCACGGTGGTGTCCGGCGACGCGGAGGACCTGCGCCTGCTGGTGGAGCAGTACGTGGCCGAGGGGGTGCGGGCCAAGCTCGTCCCCGTCGACTACGCCTCGCACTCGCCGCACGTCGAGCGCATCCGCGACGAGGTGCTGACCGCGCTGGCCGACCTCGCGCCGCGCCGGCCGGAGCTGCCGTTCCGGTCCACCGTGACCGACGCGTTCGTCGAGGACGAGCCGCTGGACGCCGGGTACTGGTACCGCAACCTCCGCCAGACCGTCCACTTCGGACCGGCGGTGGCCGCGCTGGCCGAGGCCGGGCACCGGGTGTTCGTCGAGTCCAGCGCGCACCCCGTGCTCACCTTCGGCGTGCAGGAGGCGCTGGACGAGGTCGGCGGCGTCGCGGTCGGCTCGCTGCGCCGCGACGACGGCGGCTGGCCCCGGTTCCTCACCTCGCTGGCCACCGCGCACACCCGCGGCGCGGCGGTCCGCTGGGCCGCCGCCTTCACCGCCGGCCGGCCGCGCACCGACCTGCCCACCTACCCGTTCCAGCGCGAGCGCTACTGGCTGGACCCCGCGCCCTCGACCGACCCGGCCGGGCTCGGGCTCGCCGCCGCGGACCACCCGCTGCTCGGCGCGGCGGTCCCGCTGGCCGACGGCGACGTGGTGCTGACCGGCCGGCTGTCCACCCGCACGCACCCCTGGCTGGCCGACCACGTGGTGGCGGGCACGGCGCTGCTGCCGGGCACCGCGTTCGTCGAACTGGCCGTGCGCGCGGGCGACGAGGTCGGCGCGGCGCGGCTGGAGGAGCTGGTGCTGCGCGCCCCGCTGCCGCTGCCCGCGCGGGACGCGGTGGAGGTGCAGGTCCGGGTGACCGGCGGGCGCGAGGTGACCATCCACTCGCGCCGCGCGGACGGCCCGTGGACCCTGCACGCGACCGGCGTGCTGGGCACCGAGCCCGTCGCACCCGCCCGCCTGCCGGCGTGGCCCGCCGCGCTCGACGCCGACCTGACCGACCTGCGCGCCCGGCTCGACGCCGCGGGCCTGCGCTACGGCCCGGCCTTCGCCGGCCTGACCGCCGCGCGGGTGTCCGGCGACGACGTGCTGGCCGAGGTGCGGGCGCCCGGCGAGCTGGACGTCTCGGGCTTCGCGGTGCACCCGGCGCTGCTCGACGCGGTGGTCCAGGCCGCCGGGCTGACCCCGCTCGACGCCGGCCTGCCGTTCTCCTGGACCGGCGTCTCGGTGCACGCCACCGGCGCCACGGCCGTGCGCGCCCACGTGCGGCGCACCGGGCCGGACGCGGTCTCGCTCACCCTGGCGGACCCGACGGGCGCGCCCGTGCTGACCGCCGAGTCGCTGACCATCCGGCCGGTGGCCGCCGAGGAGCTGGCCGCGCTCGCGTCCGGCGCGGGTGACGCCACCTACGACCTGACCTGGCCGACGACCACCCCCGCCGACGCGGCGCCCGCCGCGCTGACCCTGCTCGACGGCGACGGCGAGCTGGTGGACCTGCTGCGGCCGCTGGCCCGCGTGGTGCCCGACCCGGAACCCGCCGACCACCTCGTGCTGGCGGTCGGGGGCGGGACGGGCGCGCGGGCCGCGCACGAGGCCACCGCGCGGGTGCTCGACGTGCTGCGGCGCTGGTCCGCCGACGACCGGCTGGCCGGCACCCGGCTCGTCGTGGTCACCCGCGACGCCGTGGCCGCGGCGCCCGGCGACCACGTGACCGACCTCGGCGCGGCGGCCGTGTGGGGCCTGGTGCGCTCCGCGCAGGCCGAGCACCCCGGCCGGATCACCCTGGTCGACGTCGACGACCCGGCCCTGCTGCCGGTGGCGGTGGCCGGTGGTGAACCGCAGGTGGCGGTGCGGTCGGGCGCGCTGCGGGTGCCCAGGCTGGCCCGGCCTTCCGGCGCCCTGGCGGCCGACGGCGAACCGTGGCGGCTCGACGTCACCGCGCAGGGCACGCTGGACCACCTCGCCCTGGTGCCCGCGCGCGACGCGGCCGCCGCGCTGGAGCCGGCGCAGGTGCGCGTCGCGGTCCGCGCGGCCGGGCTGAACTTCCGCGACGTGCTCTACGCGCTGGGCATGTACCCCGGCGAGGCGCGGATCGGCAGCGAGGGCGCGGGCGTGGTCGTCGAAGTCGGTTCGGCGGTCACCGACCTGCGGCCGGGCGACCGGGTGTTCGGCCTGTTCCCCGGCTCGGCCGGACCGCTCGCGGTCACCGAGCGCGACCTGGTGGCGCGCACGCCGCGCGGCTGGTCGCACGCGGAGGCCGCGGTGGTGCCCGCGGTGTGGCTGACCGCCTACCACGCCCTGGTCGACCTGGCGCGCGTGCGGCCCGGCGAGTCGATCCTGGTGCACGCGGCCACCGGCGGCGTCGGCTTCGCCGCCGTGCAACTGGCCCGCCACCTCGGGCTGGAGGTGTTCGGCACGGCGAGCCCGGCCAAGCAGGGCGTCCTGCGCGCGCAGGGCCTCCCGGCCGACCACGTCGCCTCGTCGCGGACCACCGACTTCGCCGACGCGTTCCTCGCCGCGACCGGCGGCCGGGGCGTCGACGTGGTGCTCAACTCGCTCACCGGCGAGTTCATCGACGCCTCGCTGCGGCTGCTGCCGCGCGGCGGGCGGTTCGTCGAGATGGGCAAGGCGGACCTGCGCGACGCGGCGACGCTGCCGCCCGGCGTGACCTACCGGGCGTTCGAACTGCTCGACGCCGGGCACGCGCGCATCGCCGAGATGCTCGCCGCGGTCGTCGACCTGTTCGAGCGCGGCGCGGCCCGGCCCACCCCGGTCACCGCGTGGGACGTCCGGCGCGCACCCGAGGCGTTCCGGCACCTGGGCCAGGCCCGGCACGTCGGCAAGGTGCTGCTCACCGTGCCGACCGCGCTGGACCCGGCGCGCACCGCGCTGGTCACCGGCGGCACCGGCACCCTCGGCGGCCTGGTGGCGCGCCGCCTGGTCACCCACCACGGCGCGCGGGACCTGCTGCTGGTCAGCAGGCGCGGCCCGGACGCGCCGGGCGCGGCCGAGCTGGTCGCGGAGCTGACCGGGCTGGGCGCGTCGGTGCGGGTCGTCGCCGCCGACGTGGCCGACCGGGACGCGCTGGACGCGCTGCTGGCGGGCGTCGAGCTGACCGCCGTGGTGCACGCGGCGGGCGTGCTGGACGACGGCGTGCTCGCCTCGCTCACCCCGGACCGGCTGGCCGCCGTGCTGCGGCCCAAGGTCGACGCGGCGTGGGCGCTGCACGAGGCGACGCGCGGGCACGACCTGGCCGCGTTCGTGCTGTTCTCCTCCGCGGCCGGCGTGTTCGGCGGTGCGGGCCAGGCCGCCTACGCGGCGGCCAACGCGTTCCTCGACGGGCTGGCCGCGCACCGGCGGTCGCACGGGCTCGTCGCGACGTCCGTGGCCTGGGGCCTGTGGGAGCGGGCCAGCGGCATGACCGACCACCTCGGCGCGGCCGACCGGGCGCGCCTGGCCCGCGGCGGCCTGGTGCCGCTGCCCACCGGGCAGGCGCTGGCCCTGTTCGACGAGGCGGTCCGGGCGGACCGGGCCGCGTTCGTGGCCACCGGCCTGGCACCGGGCGGCGGTGAGGTGCCCGTGGTGCTGCGCGACCTGGTCGGGCGGCCGGTGGCCCGGCCGACCGCCGGTGGCGCGGTCGAGCGGGCGTCGCTGGCGCAGCGGCTGGCCGGGTTGCCGGACGAGCAGCGCGAACTGGTGGTGCTCGACCTGGTGCGGTCGCACGCGGCGGTCGTGCTGGGGCACCGGGGCCGTGACGCGGTGGAGGCCGACCGGGCGTTCAAGGAGCTGGGGTTCGACTCGCTGACCGCGGTCGAGCTGCGCAACCGGCTCACCGCCGACACCGGGCTGGGGCTGTCCCCGACCGCGGTGTTCGACTTCCCGACCCCGGCCGCGCTGGCCAGGCACCTGGTGGACGGCCTCGGCCCGGTGACCGCGGCGGGCGACCACGTGGCCGCGCTCGACCGGCTGGAGGAGGCGCTGGCCGCGGCGGGCTCCGAGGAGGTGCGCGCCGAGGTCGGGGCGCGGCTGGCGGAGCTGGCCGCGCGCTGGGCACCCGGGCGCCCGCTGGAGTCGGCGAGCACCGAGGAGATCTTCGACCTCATCGACACCGAGCTGGGACGGCTCTCCGAGCACTGACCGACGCTGAGTACCGACCGGCACCGAGCACTGAACGACAACGCTGGGGAGGAAGCACCATGGCCGAGGACCCGAGACCGGGCCGCGGAACCGAACACCGGGTCGGGCGGGACGCCGACCGGCACGAGCCGATCGCCATCGTCGGCGCGGCCTGCCGGTTCCCCGGCGGCGTCGAGTCACCGGAGGACCTGTGGCGCCTGGTGGCCGCGGGTCGTGACGCGGTCGGCCCCTTCCCGACCGACCGCGGCTGGGACGACCTGTACGACCCGGACCCGGACGCCCCCGGCCGCGTCTACACCCGCGAGGGCGGCTTCCTGGCCGACCCGTCCCGCTTCGACGCGGAGTTCTTCGGCATCTCGCCGCGCGAGGCGGTGGCGATGGACCCGCAGCACCGGCTGCTGCTGGAGGTCACCTGGGAGGCACTGGAACGCGCCGGCATCGACCCCGAGTCCCTGCGCGGCGGCCGCACCGGCGTGTTCACCGGGCTCATCGGCCAGGAGTACGTCTCGTTCTCCGCCGGGCTGCCCGACGGCCTGGACGGCTACCTGATGACCGGCAACGCCAACAGCGTGGCGTCCGGCCGCATCGCCTACACCTTCGGGTTCGAGGGCCCCGCGCTCACCGTGGACACCGCGTGCTCCTCCTCCCTGGTCGCCCTGCACCTGGCGGCCCGGGCGCTGCGCGACGGCGAGTGCGACCTCGCGGTCGCCGGCGGCGCGACCGTGATGGCCAACCCGGCGACCTTCGTCGAGTTCAGCCGCCAGCGCGGGCTCTCGGCGGACGGCCGGTGCAAGGCGTTCGCCGCCGCGGCCGACGGCACCGGTTTCGCCGAGGGCGTCGGCCAGCTCGTCCTGGAGCGGCTGTCCGACGCGCGCCGCAACGGGCACCGGGTGCTCGCGGTGGTCCGCGGGTCGGCGGTGAACTCCGACGGCGCGTCCAACGGCCTCACCGCGCCGAACGGGCCGTCCCAGCAGCGGGTCATCCGCGCCGCGCTCGCCGACGCGGGCCTGGCACCGTCCGAGGTGGACCTGGTGGAGGCGCACGGCACCGGCACCACCCTGGGCGACCCGATCGAGGCCCAGGCGCTGCTGGCGACCTACGGCCCGGACCGCGACACGCCCCTGTACCTGGGGTCGGTCAAGTCCAACATCGGCCACACCCAGGCCGCGGCGGGGGTCGCGGGCATCATCAAGGTCATCGGTGCCCTGCGCGACGGCGTGCTGCCCCGCACCCTGCACGTGGACCGGCCCAGCCCGAACGTGGACTGGTCGGCCGGCGCGGTCGAGCTGCTGACCGAGCAGCGCCCGTGGCCCGCGGTGGACCGGCCGCGCCGCGCGGCGGTGTCGTCCTTCGGCATCAGCGGCACCAACGCCCACGTCGTCATCGAGCAGGCCGACGAGGTCGGGCGGCCGGCCGCGCCCGCCGCGGACGTGCCGCTGGTCGTGACCGCCCGCACCGACGAGGCCCTGCGGGCGCAGGCGCGCCGGCTGGCCGACTTCCTGCGGGACAACGCCGACGTGCCGCCGGCCGACCTCGCGGGCTGCCTGGCGGCCAAGCCGCGCCTGCCGCTGCGCGCGGTCGTGCTGGCCGAGGGGCGGACCGACGTGGTCGCCGCGCTGGACCGGCTGGCCGCGGGCGAGGCGTCGCCGGACGTGGTGACCGGCACCGCCGCCAAGGGCCGCACGGCCGTGCTGTTCACCGGCCAGGGCAGCCAGCGGCTGGGCATGGGCCGCGACCTCTACCGGTCGGAGCCGGTGTTCGCCGCCGCGCTGGACGAGGTGTGCGCGGTGCTCGACCCGCTGCTGGACCGGCCGATCAAGGACGTGGTGTTCGCCTCGCCCGGCGACGCGGACGCCGCCCTGCTGGACCAGACGGCGTTCACCCAGGCCGCGCTGTTCGCGTTCGAGGTGGCGCTGTACCGGCTGGTCGCCTCGCGCGGCTTCACCCCCGACTACCTGATCGGGCACTCGATCGGCGAGCTGTCCGCGGCCCACGTCGCGGGGATGCTGCCGCTGCGGGAGGCGTGCGCGCTGGTGGCCGCGCGCGGCAAGCTGATGCAGGCCGCGCCCGAGGGCGGTCTGATGGTGTCGGTGGCCGCGCCGGAGGCCGTGGTCGTCGCCGCGCTGGCAGGCCAGGAGGACCTGGTGAGCGTCGCCGCGGTCAACGGGCCCCGCTCGACCGTGGTGTCCGGCGACCGGGACGCGGTCACCGCGCTCGCCGCCCGGTTCCGCGCGGACGGGGTGAAGACCCGCAAGCTCCGGGTCAGCCACGCGTTCCACTCGCCGCACATGGAACCGATCCTGGACATCTTCCGGCGGGTGGCGGGCAAGCTGGTGTTCGCGCGGCCGCGCATCCCGCTGGTGTCCAACGTGACGGGCCGGCTGGCCGACGCCCGCGCCACCACCGCCGACTACTGGGCCGACCACCTGCGCGGCGCGGTCCGGTTCCTCGACGGCGTCCGCACCCTGGAGTCGCTGGGCGTGCGGCACTTCCTGGAGATCGGGCCCGACGCCACGCTCAGCGCGCTCGCCGCGAACTGCGTGACCGGCGAGGCGACGTTCGAACCCGCGCTGCGCCGGGACGTGCCCGAGGACCGCTCGGTGCGCGAGGCGCTGGGCAGGCTGCACGCGGCGGGCGCGGACGTGGGGTGGGGCCGCCCGGCGCCGGCGCCCGACCTGGCCGTGCCGACCTACGCGTTCCAGGGCGACCGGTACTGGCTGCCGCCGGGGCGCGCCCGGGACGCCGAGCCGGACCTCGCCCAGCTGCTGGAGCACGCCGACGACACCGAGCGCGCCGCCCTGGAGGTGCTGCGGCCCGCGCTGGAGGCGGCGCGCGAGCAGCACTCCTGGCGGTACGCCGAGACCTGGTCGGCGGTTCCCGGGCGGGCCGCGACCGGGCGGTGGGCGGTCGTGGTGCCGGACGGCGTCCCGGTCCCGGTCGGCGGGTTCGGCGAGCCGGTCGGCCCCACCGCGGACCTGACCGGCTACGACGGCGTGGTCTCGCTGCTGGCGTTCGGCCCCGACCCGGTGGCGGCCACCGAGGCGCTGCTGGCCCGCCGCACGTCCGCGCCGCTGTGGGTGGTGACCCGCGACGCGGCCGGCGACCCCGAGCAGGCACGCCTGTGGGGCGCGGTCCCCCCGGTGGTGGGCGTGCTGGACGTCGCCGCCGACACCGACCTGGCCCTGGTCGGCTCGGCGGTCGGCGGCCCGGTCGACCGGCTGGCGCTGCGCGACGGCGTGCTGACCGCCCGGCGCCTGACCCGTTCCGCCGCCGGCCCGGCGTGGCGGCCGGCGGGCCGGGTGCTGGTCGCCGGGCGGGGCGAGTTGGCCGACCTGGTCGCCCGGTGGGTGGCGCGGTCGGGCGCGGAGGTGGTGCGCGGGACCGACGACCCGTCCTCGGTGACCGCCGTGGTGGTGGACGACGAGTCCGCCGAAGCGCTGGACGCCGCGACGCGCGGCCTGGACCTGGCGGCGTTCGTGGTGGTGACCCGGTTCGGCGCGGACGGCCCGGCCGCCGCCCTGGCCAGGCACCGGCGGGCGCTGGGCCTGCCCGGCGCGTCGGTGGCGTTCGGCCCGTGGCCCGCGTCGGCCACGGCCCTGCGCTTCGCCGTGGCGGCCCTGGCGCAGGCACCCGCGGCCGGGCACCTGGTCGTCGCCGACTTCGACTGGTCCACCACGACGGGCCCGCTGTTCGAGGGGGTCGCGCCGCCCGCGCCCACCCGGTCCTGGCTGCGCCGGGTGGCCGACGCGCCCGCCGAGGAGCAGGAGGAGCTGGTGCTGGACCTGCTGCGCACGCAGGCCGCGGTGGTGCTCGGGCACGACTCGCCGGAGCTGGTGGGCTCGGAGGCGAGCCTGCTGGAGGTCGGGTTCTCCTCGTTCACGGCCCTGGAGCTGAGCAACCGGCTCAAGACCGTGGCCGGGGTGCTGCTGCCGCCGGTGGCCATCTACGAGCACCCGACGCCGCGGGCGCTGGCGCGCTACCTGCGGGCGGAGCTGTCCGCGGCGGACTGGACCGTGGACCTGAGCGCATGACGGAAGGGGGCGCCGGAATTCCGGCGCCCCCTCCTCGGTGTCGGCTCAGCGGCGGTAGAGCACGATGTTCGACTGGTACTCCTTGTGCGGCACCACGGGGCGGAACTGGCGGAAGCCCACCGCGCCCTTGAACGGCCCGGCGACCGCGACCGCCTGGATCGTCGCCTGCTCGCCCCTGGTGAGCCGGGTGTCGTCCACCAGGCCGCCGGTGCGCACCACGGTGCCGTCGTGGAGGGTGATCTCCTCGGAGAAGTAGGCGACGAAACCGCCGTCCTCGCGCTGGTACAGCATCCGGCCGACGCCCTTGGTCCGCCCCACCCGCCTGCCGTCGCCGTCGAACAGCTCGTAGGCCACGGACGCCTCGTCGTCGAGGGTGGGGTTCTCGCCCTCGGGGTCGTCGTTGTTGGACTCGTACTTGAGCACCTTCTCGCTCAGGTCGAACAGCTGCAACGAGTTCCCCGGGTCGGCCACCCTCGGGTCCTTGGGGTCGGGGGCGAACGGCGGTGTCGCGAACCGGGTGATCGCCCACGTGGACAACTTGGTCTTAACCGACATCGACGGTCCCCTCGCTGGTCTTCGTGAAAGCTTCACCGCGACCGTAGGCAGGCGGGCTGAACCGCACCTTGAGCGGCTCTGAACCGGTCGCGTTCAGCGGCTCTTTAGCCGCGACCGCCACGCTGCGGTCGAGAATCCCGGTCCGCGAGAACGGAGTCCCGATGAGCAAGCTGCCCACCCGCACGCTCGGTGGAGCGGAGGTCGGCGCGCTGGGCCTGGGCGGGCTCGGCGTCGCCGAGTTCTACGGCCCCACCGACGACGCGCAGTCCACCGCCACCATCAGGCGTGCCGTCGACCTGGGCGTGACGTTGTTCGACACCGCCGACGTCTACGGCCACGGCACCGGCGAGGAGCTGCTGGGCAAGGCCCTGGCCGACCGGCGCGACGAGGTGCTGATCGCCACCAAGTTCGGCGTCCGCCGGGCCGACAACGGCATCGGCCAGGAGGTCCGCGGCGACCGGGCGTACGTGCGGGAGGCGCTGGAGGCGTCGCTGCGCAGGCTCGGCGTCGACCACGTCGACCTGTACTACCAGGCCAGGGTGGACACCTCGGTGCCGATCGAGGAGACCGTCGGCGCGCTGGCCGAGCTGGTGGCCGAGGGCAAGGTCCGCCACCTCGGCCTGTCCGAGGCGTCCGCCGCCACGATCCGGCGCGCCCACGCCGTGCACCCGATCACCGCGTTGCAGACGGAGTGGTCGGTGTGGTCGCGCGAGATCGAGCCGGAGATCGCGCCGACCGCGCGGGAGCTGGGCATCGCGCTGGTGCCGAACGCGCCGCTGGGCCGGGGTTTCCTGACCGGCAGGTACCGCTCCCGCGACGTGTTCGACCCGACGGACTTCCGGTTCGTGGCCCAGCCGAGGTTGAGCGAGGAGAACTTCGACCACAACCTGGCGCTGGTGACCCGCTTCGAGGCGGTGGCCGCCGAGTTCGGCGTGACCGCCGGTCAGCTCGCCCTGGCGTGGCTGCTGCACCAGGGGCCGGACGTGGTGCCGATCCCGGGCACCCGGCGGGTGGAGCACCTGGAGGAGAACCTGGGCGCGGCGGGGGTCGAACTGTCCGAAGGGGACCTCCGGCGCATCGAGGAGGCGTTGCCCGCGGGTGAGGTGCGCGGCAGGAAGCTGACCGACTTCAGCCTCCAGTTCGTCGACCGCTGAGATCGTGAAGACGACGACGGCGCCGGTCCCGCGTGGGCCGGCGCCGTCGTCCTGCTGTGCGAGGTCCCCGCCTCACAGCGGGATGTTGCCGTGCGCGCCCCGCCGCCGCGGCTCGGAGACCGCATCCCGGAACGCCCGCACCAGCCGGGCCCGCGTGTCGGCCCGCTCGACCACCTCGTCCACCACGCCCAGCGCCAGCGCCCGGTCCACCCCGCCCGCCGTCGCCTGCTGCTCCACCACCAGCCGCGCGCGCAGCTTCTCGCGCTCCGCCTCGTCCTCCACCGCGGCCAGCTTCTTGCGGTGCAGCACGCCGACCGCCGCCTCCGCGCCCATCACCGCGACCTCCGCGCCGGGCCAGGCGAACACCGCCGTCGCGCCCAGGGACCGCGAGTTCATCGCGATGTACGCGCCACCGTAGGACTTGCGGGTCACCAGCGTCACCCGCGGCACCACGGCCTCCGCGAAGGCGTGCAGCAGCTTCGCGCCGCGCCGCACCACACCGCCCCACTCCTGGCCGACCCCGGGCAGGTAGCCGGGCACGTCCACGACCACCAGCAGCGGCACGCCGAACGCGTCGCACATCCGCACGAACCGCGAAGCCTTCTCCGCGCTCAGCGAGTCCAGGCAGCCGCCCTTGCGCAGCGGGTTGTTCGCCACCACCCCGACCGCGCCGCCGCCGAGCCGGCCCAGGCCCACCACCACGTTGGGCGCCCACTTGGCCTGCAGCTCCTCGAACGAGCCCGGGTCGAGCACCCGGTGCAGCAGCGGCTTGACGTCGTAGGCGCGCCGCGGCGAGGCGGGCAGCACGTCGTCGAGGTCGGCGGCGGGCAGGTCGGCGGCGAACTCGCCCGGCGACACCAGCAGCCGCACCAGGTTGCGGGTGCGGGCGAAGGCGTCGGCCTCCGAGTCGGCCGCCACGTGCACCACGCCGGACTTGCGGCTGTGCGCCTCGGGCCCGCCCAGGCCCGCCATGTCGATCCGCTCGCCGGTGACGCTGCGCACCACCTCGGGACCGGTGACGAACACCCGGGCCTCGGGCGCGGTCACCACGACGTCGGTCAGCGCGGGCCCGTAGGCCGCGCCACCCGCCGCCGGGCCCAGGATCACCGACAGCTGCGGCACCCGGCCCGACGCGCGGACCGAGGCGGCGAAGACGCGGCCGATGCCGTCCATCGACTCCACGCCGTCGCCCAGCTTGGCGCCGCCGGAGTGCCACAGGCCGATGACCGGGATGCCCTCGGCGTGCGCGAGGTCGATGGCGTCGGCGATGCGCTCGCACTCGGCGCGGCCGAACGCACCGCCCTTGACGGTGGCGTCGGTGCAGAACACGACGACCTTGCCACCGTCCACCCGGGCCCGCGCGACCACCGCGGCCACGCCGTCGCGGTCGTGCAGCGGGGTCAGCGAGTCGTGGTCGACGAAGCGGGTCAGGCGCGAGATCGGGTCCACGGGCACTCCCCTGCGAAGCGGCTGCGACGCGGTCGATCGTGCGCGGCGGCGCCAAAGCGCGGCTTAACCCGTCGGGTGCCGCGTCAAGCGCGTGGACGCGGGTGTCCACCCACTGGTCAGGGGGCTCGGGAAGGCAAATGTTCACGGTACCGTCGGCTCCCGTGCGTAGCGGACCGAACCCCGGTGGCCGGGAACCCCGGGAACCCCGGGAACCCGTCGTACGCGTCGCGGAGGCGCGGTGGCTGGACTCCGCGCTGGAGGCGCTGGCCGGCGGCTGGGGAGGCGTGGTCGAGCTCGAAGGCGACCCGGGCACCGGCAAGACCCGGCTGCTGGGCCACGTAGCGGCCCGGGCCCACGCGCTCGGCATCCGCGTGCTGCGCGGTCGCAGCGGGCGCGCCGACCGCGAGGTCCCGTTCCACGCCGTCACCGAGCCGCTGGGACCCGGTGCGGTCGCCGGGCTCGACCCGGCCGCCGACCCCGAGCAGGTCCACCCGGCCCTGCGGTCGGCGCTG
Source organism: Saccharothrix syringae (assembly GCF_009498035.1). NCBI lineage: Bacteria > Bacillati > Actinomycetota > Actinomycetes > Pseudonocardiales > Pseudonocardiaceae > Saccharothrix > Saccharothrix syringae. The sequence continues at coordinate 4,283,871 of NZ_CP034550.1, read as the reverse complement.
ACCGCCCTGGCCACCGAACCGGTGCTGCTCCTGCTGGACGACTTCCACCTGGCCGACGGTGCGTCGGCGCGCTTCGTCGAGTACCTGACCCGCTACCCGGTGTCCGCGCCGGTGCTCGTGGTGGTCGCCCAGCGGCCCCGCGAGGCGTGCCGGGCGCTGCGCAACGCGATCACCCAGGCCGTCGACGCGGGCACCGGCGACCGGCTCACCCTGGCACCGCTGACCGCGGCGCAGGCGGCGCTGCTCGTCGGCGCCGACCCGGCCGACGAGGCGCTGCTCGACCTGCACCGGCGCGCCGAGGGCAACCCGCTGTACCTGCTGGCCCTGTCCCGCGCCGAGGTCGGCGACCGGCTCGGCGTGCTGCTCGCCGGCGAGCTGGCCGGCCTCGCCCCGGACGAGGCGGCCGTGCTGCACGCGGGCGCGGTGCTGGGCACGAGCTTCGTCGCGGTCGCCGCCGCGCGCGTCGCCGACCTGGCACCCGACGCGACCTGCGCGGCCGTGGCCGGCCTGCTGCGCCGCGACCTGCTGCGCGAGGTGCCCCAGCCCGGTGTGCTGCGGTTCCGGCACGAGGTGCTGCGCGACGTGGTGTACCGGCGGATCGACTGGTGCGTCCGGGAGGCGGCGCACCGCCGCGCGCTGGAGGTGCTGGCCGACCGACCCGCGCGGGAGCGCGTGCCGCACGTCGAGTCCGCGCCCCGCCCCGACGACGTGCCGCTGCTGGTGGCCGCCGCCCGCGAGGCCGCCGTGGACGCGCCCGGCGACGCGGTGCGCTGGCTGCGCCTGGCCGGCGAGGTCTCCCCGGACCGCTTACCGCCCGCGGCCGACCTGCTGGCCAGGGCGCTGGTCGCCGACGGCGGGCTCACCGAGGCACGGGACGTGCTGGCCGCCGCGATCGCCGACGGGAACGGCGACCGGGCCGCGCTGGTGGCCGAGCAGGCGCTCCTGGAGTGCTTCCTGGGCGACTACCCGGGCGCGGGCAACCTGCTGTCCGCGGAGCTGGCGGGCACCACCGACCCGGACGCCCTGGTCCGGCTGGTGGCGCGGCGGGTGATGGTCGGCCTGTTCGACGGCGACCTGCCCGACGACGCCGAGATCGAGCGCGTGGCCGGGGTGGACACCGGCGGGGCGGGGCAGCGGGTGGCGGCGATGGGCGCCCTGGCCGTGCAGGCCCTGCGCGCCGCGCACACCGGCGACGTCAACGCCGCGCACGAGCTGATCACCGGGTGCGCCGCGCTGGCCGACGCGCTGCCCGACGCGGAGCTGGCCGACCACCCCGACCACCTGACCGTGCTCGGCTGGGCCGAGACCATCGTGGCCCGGTTCGACGACGCCCTGCGCCACCTGGGCCGCCAGTTGGCGCTGCTGCGCAGGCAGCCGACCTCGTGCCTGCTGCCGATCGTGCTGATGGGGTTGAGCTGGGTCCACCACTGCGTGGCCAGGCTGGAGGAGACGCGGGAGAGCGCGGCCGAGGCCAAGCGGGTCGCGCAGCGCCTGGGCTCGCCGCACGTGGCCAACCTGGCGGAGATGCTGGAGGCGGCCTACCTGGCGTGGACCAACGGGCGCGGCGGCAGCAGGCTCGCGGTCGACCGGGCCGAGCGCGCCGCGCGGGCCAAGCTGCCGCGCAACTGGTGGTTCGGCACCAACGGCCTGCTGCTGCTCGCCTCGGCGCTGCACATGGACGGCGACACCGACCGCGCCACCGCGGTGATCCTCGGCGCGGGCGGCGGGCCGGACCTGGCGTTCGTCTCGCCGATGACCAGGCCCTGGTGCTACGAGACGCTGTCGTCGATCGCGGCGGACAACGGCGACACCGGGGGCGCGGAGGAGTGGGCGCGGCGCGCGGCGGAGGCCGCCGAGTTCGTCGGGCAGCCCAACCACGTGGGGTTCGCGCTGCTGGCGCGGGCGCACGCGCTGCGCGCGGGCGGTGAGCACTGCCAGGCCGCGGAGCTGTACCGGGAGGCGGCGGAGTCGTTCGCGACGCTGGGGATGACCGGGTCGCGCATCCGGGCCCTCAACCACGCGGCGGGCAGCTCCCAGGCGGCCGGGCGGGCCGAGCAGGCGGGCGCCGACCTGCTGCTGGCGCGGGAGCTGGCGCGCCAGGTGGGTGCGACGGTGGTCTACGAGAGCGCCGACCAGCAGCGCCACCGGCTCACGCCGCGGCGGGCGGACGCGGTGGACCTGTCGGTGCTGACCAGGCGGGAGGCGCAGATCGCGCGGATCGCGGCGACCGGGAAGCGGAGCCGGGACATCGCCGAGGAGCTGGTGATGAGCCCGCGGACGGTGGACCTGCACCTGACCCGGGTGTACCGCAAGCTGGGGGTCAGCTCCCGGGCGGAGCTGGTCCGGCTGCTGGCCTCGCTGGGGTGAGGGGTGCGCCGGGGCGGGAGTTCCACGGATTTCCGGTTTCGACGGGCTGTCGGTTTTGGTGGACTGCCGGTTTCGCCCGGTCCAGCCCTTCGCCGGTCCGGGACGCGGATTGGCCCGGTGCCGTGGCGCGCCGTTGCGGCACGGACCGGGTTTCGCGACGTGGTCGGGCTGATCGGGTTGCTCGGCCCTAGACCGCCAGCCGCTCGTCCTCGCCGAGCAGGATGGCGTGGTGCAGCTCGCGCATGGCCCGGCAGGGCTCCAGGCCCAGCTCGCTGGTGATGGTGTCGCGGGCCGCCTGGTAGACGCCCAGGGCGTCGGCCCGGCGGTCGGACCGGTACAGCGCCAGCATCAGCTGCCGGTGGAACGCCTCGTGGAGCGGGTGCTCGGCCACCAGCTCGTGCAGGAACCCGACCAGCTCCCGGTGCCTGCCGAGGGTGAAGTTGCACTCCACGAACATCTCGGTGCACTCCAGGCGCAGCTCCTCCACCCACGTGGCGAAGCGGGTGACGATGGCACCCTCGCGCAGGTCGTCGAGCACCGACTCGCGGGACAGCTCCAGCGCCTCGGCGAAGGCGCCCGCCGCCTCCTCGTGCCGCCCCGCCCGCACGTAGTTGCGGCCCTGGTGCACCAGCCTGCGGAAGACCAGCAGGTCGACCTCGTCGGCGTCGACCCTGATCAGGTAGCCCGGCGCGCGGGTCACCACGCGGTCGGGGCCGGGCAGCACGCCCGCCAGGAACTTGCGCAGCTGCGAGACGTAGACGTGCAGGCCGGCCAGCGCGCGGCGCGGCGGGTCGTCGCCCCAGAGCTCCGCCAGCAACTGGTCCGCCGAGACGACCTGGTTCGCCCGGATGAGCAGGGTGGCCAGCAGTGTCTTGACCTTGTGGGCGCTCGGCGCGTCGGCGACGTCGTCGCCCACTACGCGGAGCGTGCCCAGGATCTGGAACGGCAACGGAAAACCCCCATGATCGGCCTCGGTACCGGCCCCGGCGCGGGAACGGTCCGGCCACGGAGTCTGGTCGGCGGCCCGGGCGCGCACATCGGAGGAACTACATACGTCCACGATCCGGGACGCACCGCCGACCAGCGGGCTTAGTGCGGCTTCAGCGGAACCGGACACCATCGCCCCATGGACACCGCAGCGGACGAACTGCGCGCCCTGGCCCGGTCGGGCTCCCTGGTCGAGCGCTACCCGCGGGTGCGCGACCTGCTGGCCGACGCCGACCCCGACGTGCTGCGCCGCGCCGGGCAACTGCTGTCGCGCCTGGACCCCGACGAGGTGCTGCGCGCCCACCCCGGCACACCCGGCTTCCGCGTGGCGGTGACCGGGACCGGCACGCTGGACGGGATCGTCGCGCCGCTGACCGGCGAGCTGGCCCGGCACGGGCTGCTGGCCCGGGTGCGGGTCGGCGACTTCGGCGGCTACGTCACCGAGCTGTCCGACCCGGCCGGCCCGCCCGCGGACCTCACGCTCGTCCTGCTGGACGCGGCGTCGGTGTTCGCCGAGGCGCCGTCGCCGTGGCGGGCCGACGACGTGGCCGCCGTGCTGGCGGAGCGGGTGGCGCTGCTGGAGAAGCTGGTCATCCGGTTCACCTCGGCCGGCCGCGGCACGCTGGTGCTCAACACCGTCCCGCTGCCCCGGCGGTACCCGGCGCAGCTGGTCGACCACCGGTCGCGGGCGCGGCTGGGCGCGGTGTGGCGCGAGGCGAACGCGCGGCTGCTGCGGCTGACCGAGGACCACCCGGCACTCGTGGTGCTCGACAGCGACGCCCTGCTCTCCGACGGGATCGCCGTGCTGGAGCCCCGGCTCGCCGCCTACACCAAGGCCCACCTGTCCCCCGAGCTGCTGCACGCCTACGCGCGCGAGGTCGCGCACCTGGCGCGGGCCTCGACCGGGCGGGCCAAGAAGGTCCTCGCGGTCGACCTGGACGGCACCACGTGGGGCGGCATCCTCGGCGACGACGGCGTGGAGGGCATCGAGGTCGCCGACACCTACCGGGGCGAGGCGTTCCGCGCCTTCCAGGCCACCCTGCGCCAGCTCGCCTCCCAGGGCGTGCTGCTGGCCGCGCTGAGCAAGAACGACCCGGGGCCGGTGCGCGAGGCGCTGGGCGGCCACCCGCGGCTGGCCGTGCGCGAGGAGGACTTCGTCCGGGTGGTCGCGAACTGGCGGCCCAAGCACGACAACCTCCGCGAGCTGGCCGACGTGCTCAACCTGGGCGTGGACAGCTTCGTGTTCGTCGACGACAGCCCCTACGAGCGGGGCCTGGTGCGCCGGGAGCTGCCCGGGGTGGCGGTGGTGGCCGTCGACGAGGAACCCGCGCTGCACGTGGACCGCCTGCTGGCGCAGGGCTGGTTCGACGTGCCGGACCTGACCGCGGAGGACGTGGCCCGGCCCGCGCGCTACCAGGAGGAGCTGGGGCGCCAGGACTTCCTGCGCTCGTTCGACTCCGTCCAGGACTACCTGGACGAGCTGGGCGTGCGGGTGCGCGTCGCCCGGGCCCGGCCCGAGGAGCTGGCGCGGGTCTCGCAGGTCACGTTGCGCACCAACCAGTTCAACCTGACCACGCGGCGGCTCCAGCCGGCCGACGTGCGGGCGCTGGCCGAGGACCCCGACGGCTACGTGGTCGCGGTGCACACCGCGGACCGGTTCGGCGACAACGGGCTGGTGGGCGTGCTGCTGGGCCGCCGCGAGGCCGACGTGCTGCGGCTGGACAACGTGCTGCTGAGCTGCCGGGTGTTCGCCCGGGGCGTGGAGCAGGCCGCGCTGTCGGCGCTGCTGGCGCACGCCCGCGACACCGGCGCCACCGCCGTGCTCGGCGAGTACCGGCCGACCGCGAAGAACGGCAAGGTCCGCGACTTCCTGCCGGGCGTCGGCTTCGCCACCGTGGCCGACGACGGCGACGTGGTGACCTTCCGGCACGACCTGACCGACATCGCCCCGCCACCCGCGCACGTGGGCCTGACCGTGGATTGGAACCGCAGGTGAAGACCATCGACGACTTCGTGGCCCTGGTCGGCGACGAACTGGGCTTGGTGATCGACCGCGAGGACGTGGGCCGCCACCTCGACGAGGTGGCGGGCTGGGACTCGGTGCTGCTGCTGGGCCTGCTGACCGCGCTGGAGCGGGAGACGGGGCGGCGGGTGCCATTCGCGGACGTGCTGGAGGCGACCAGCCTGGAGCGCATCTACGCCCTGGCCGTGGGGGCGTGACCGCGTGCGCACCACCACTCGACGAGGAGCAGCGGTGACCCGGCTCGACAACCCGCCGGCCGACCTGGGCACCCGCCGGCTGCGCGACCTGTTCGGCCGCTACGCCACGGGCGTCGTGGCGGTCACCGGCTTCGCCGACGGGAAACCGGTCGGCATCGCGGTCAACTCGTTCACCTCGGTGTCCCTGGACCCGCCGCTGGTGGCGTTCTGCGTGGCCCACACCAGCACGACGTGGCCGCTGCTGCGCACGGCGCCGAGGCTGGGGTTGAACATCCTGGGCGAGGACCAGCGGCACGTGTGCGCGAGGCTGGCGGCCAGGTCGGGCGACAAGTTCGCCGACATCGGCTTCAGCCGGTCGGCGGGCGGCGCGCTGATCGTGGACGGCACACCGGCCTGGCTGGAGGTGTCGGTCGTCGCGGAGCACGCGGCCGGCGACCACGACATCGTGGTGGGGCGCGTGGAGCACCTGGACCACGCCCACGAAAGCGGACCGCTGGTGTTCTACCGAGGCGCTTACGGGCGCTTCCACCCGGCGGTGTGAGGTGGCGGGCTCCGAGGGGGTGGGCTCGAACACGGCGGGCTCGTCGCGTGGGCGGGCCGGAGACCACCGGTCCACACCGACCTCACCCACGCCACGCCAGCCCGGACCACCCCCTCCCCCACCGAACCGACCAGGGCCGAGTGCGCTCGGGCCGAATCCGCTCGGGCCGGACTCGCCCGGGCTGGATTTCCCCCGACCGACCCCGTTCGGCCGGCTCCGGCTGACCGCGCTGCGCTGGCTGATCGCACTGGGCACCGCCCTGTCCGGCTGCGCCGACCTGCTCCCGGGTGGCAGGCCCCCTCTCCCCGGCCACCCGGAACGCCTCGACCCGCACCTGCCGCCCAGCCGCGTCGAACGCGCGCTGTGGCGTCAGCTCACCGCGGGCCGGGGCCCGCGCGGGTGAGTTCCCCCGCCCGCGCGAAGAGGGGCGACCGCCCGTCCCCGCGGTCGCCCCTCCCGCCGCACCGCAGCCGTTCGAACACCCACCCGCCACGCTCCACCGCCGGACGCCAGGTGGTTGCTCACCTGCTCTGGGGTGGCCGGCCGGAGCACCGGGGACGACGGCTCGTCGCACTGGCCGTCGCGCCCGTCTCACCCGCACGCGCCACCGGCGGCCTCTACGAGATCACCACCACGCAGTTCTCGATCAGCCACCGCGACATCGACTGCGCCAAGGACGCCGCCCGGGTGGCCACCTGCACCACCACCGTCGACGGGAAGGTGCTCGAAGTCCGGCTGGACACCTCACCGGGCGCGTGGCTGTCGTGCACCGCGACCTACGACGCGAGAACCACCGCCTGCACCCGCACGTTCGACTACGGCCCCGGCTCGCACCGGGTGCGCCTGGACTCGCTGACCGTCCCGGAACCGGCCGCCGAACAGGTCCGCGACCGGTACCCGTGGTGGGCGTGGCTGTTCAACGGCCCGTGGTTGCCGTTCGCGCTGGGACTGGTCGCGCGGGCGCTGGTGACGTTCGCGGTGTACTGGACGTTCTCCTTCCCGGTAACGCTGGTCGTGGCCCCGTGGGACGGTGCGGCGTTCTCCTGGTACTCCCTGCTCGTCCCGCACTCCGTGCTGCTGCCCGCCCGCCTGGCGCTCGGGTGGCGGCTCGTGGTCGGCGGGAGCGTCACCGGGGCGACCGGCCAGCGGATCAGGCTCACCGCGGTCGGCGTCCTGACGACCCTCCTGTGCAGCCCGATGCTGGTGCTGGTCCTGGCACTCCGATCCGGAATGCCTGACTAGCGGCACCCGCTCACCCCGAAGCCCGCGCGACCGCCTCGTCCAACCGCGGCACCGCCGCCAGCAGCTCCCGCGTGTAGGGGTGGCGCGGCGCCCGGAACACCTCCGCGGTCGCCCCCTCCTCCACCACCACCCCGTCCTTCATGATCACCAACCGGTCGCTGATCCCCCGCACCACCCCGAGGTCGTGCGTGATGAACAGCAGGGCCACCCCGGTGCGCCGCTGGACACCGGCCAGCAGGTCCAGCACCTGGGCCTGCACCGACACGTCCAGCGCCGACACCGGCTCGTCGCACACCAGCACCGCCGGGTCGGGCCCCAGCGCACGGGCGATCGCCACCCGCTGCCGCTGCCCGCCCGACAACTGGTGCGGCTTGCGCGCGGCCAGCTCCGGCCCGAGCCCCACCGACCCCAGCAGCTCGCGCACCCGCTGCTTCCGCCCTCGCCCGCGCGGCAGGCCCTCGCCCACGATGCGCTCGACGGTCCACCTCGGGTCGAACGCCGCCAGCGGGTTCTGGCTGATCAGCTGGACGTCGCGCCGACGCGCCCGGCGCGCCCGCTCCGGCACCCCCGACCACGGCTCGCCGCGCAGCCGCACCGCACCGCCGTCCGGCTCTGCCAGGCCCATCACCATGCGCGCCACGGTCGTCTTGCCCGACCCGGACTCCCCCACCACGCCGACGGTCTCGCCCGCGCGGACGGTCAGCGACACCGAGTTCACCGCCCGGCGCGCGCCGAACGACTTGTCGACCCGGTCCACCTCGACCAGCGCCGGCCCGTCGACCACCGGCGCCCGGTCCACCCGCACCCCGCGGGCGGCGTCGACCAGCACCCTCGTGTACGGGTGCTCCGGGTGCCGCAGCACCCGGTCGGTGGGCCCGGTCTCCACCACCTCGCCGTCGCGCATGACCGCGACCCGGTGGGCCAGCGAGGCGACCACGGCCAGGTCGTGGCTGATCAGCAGCAGGCCGCGGCCGGCGGCGGTCAGCTCGCCGAGCAGCCGCAGGACCTGCCGCTGCACCACCACGTCCAGCGCGGTGGTCGGTTCGTCGGCGATGAGCAGGGACGGGTGGGCGGCCAGCGCGGCGGCGATCAGGGCGCGTTGGCGCAGGCCGCCGGAGAGCTGGTGCGGGTACTGGCGGGCGCGCGTCTCCGGTTCGGGGACGCCGGCCTCGGCCAGCGCCTCGACCACCCGGCGCGGCCACCGCGCGCGTTCGCCGCGCCGGTGCAGGCGCAGCGGTTCCACGACCTCGTCGCCGACGCGGCGCAGCGGGTCCAGCGACACCAGGGCGTCCTGGGAGACCAGGCCGACCGCGGCGCCGCGCACCTCGCGCCACTGGCGCTCGCCGAAGCCGCGGGCGTCGCGGCCACCGATCCTCAGCGCCCGCGCGGTGACCGTCGCCCGGTTCAGGCCCAGCAGCGCCCGCGCGGTCACGCTCTTGCCGGAGCCGGACTCGCCGACCAGCGCCAGGCACTCGCCCGCGGCCACGTGCAGCGACACGTCCCGCACGACCTTCGTCGGGCCGAACGCGACGTCCAGCCCCTCGACCTCGACCAGGTTCACCTCAGCCCCCTCGACTGCGCCGCGCGCCCGAGCGCGTTGACCGCCAGCACCACCACCACGATCGCCGCGCCCGGGAACACCGCGATCCACCAGGCCGAGGCCAGGTAGCCCTGCCCCTCGGCGAGCATCGCGCCCCACTCCGGGGTCGGCGGCAGCGGTCCGAGGCCGAGCAGGCTCAGCCCGGCCGCGGCGACGATCGCGCTGCCCGCGCCCAGCGAGGCCAGCACGACCACCGGGCCGCCGATGTTGGGCAGCACGTGCCGCAGCGCGGTGCGCACCGGGCCGATGCCGAGCACCCGCGCGGCCTCCACGTACTCGGCCCGGATCACGGCCAGCGCCTGCCCGCGCACCAGGCGCCCGTAGTACGGGGTCGCGGCGACGCCGATGGCCACCGCGACGTTCGCGGCGCCCGGCCCGATCAGCGCGATGACCAGCAGGGCCAGCAGGATCTCCGGGAACGCCAGCCACACGTCGGTCAACCGCATGACCAGCACGTCGGCCCACCGGCCGCCCGCGGCGGCGACCAGGCCGAGCACCGAGCCGAGCGCGACGCCGATGACGGTGGCCACCAGGCCGATGGTCACCGACACGCGTGCGCCGTGCACCAGCCGCGAGAACACGTCCCGGCCGAGCTGGTCGGTGCCGAACGGGTGGTCCGCGCCGGGCGGGGCGAACGCGTTGAGCACGTCGGTGGCCTCCGGCGGGTAGCGGGCGAACCAGGTGGGGAACAGCAGCACCGCGGCGACCAGCGCGACCGCCGCACCGCCCGCCACGACCGCGAACCGGGAGGAGGCGCGGCGCGCCGGGGGCGCCGCCACGGGGAGCGCGGTCATCGGACCTCCGTGCGCAGTCGGGCGTCGATCACCGGGTAGAGCACGTCGGCGAGCGCGCTGGTCACCACGAACACCAGCGCGGCCAGGACGACCACCGCGGTGACCACGGGCGTGTCGCGGTGCTTGACCGCCTCCACCAGCACCCGGCCCAGGCCGGGCCGGGAGAACACCTGCTCCACCAGGACCGCGCCGCCGACCAGGGCGCCGACCGCCCACGCCGACAGGGTGGTCACCGGCAGCAGCGCGTGCCGCAGGGTGTGGCGCAGCAGCAGTTGCCGCTCGCTCAGGCCGCGGGCGCGGGCGCTGAGCGCGAAGGGCCGCCCCTCGGCGACCTCCAGCTCCTGCCGCGCCACCTGCGCCAGCACGCCCGCGATGGGCAGCGCCAGGGCGACGGTGGGCAGCACGAGGCCGGCCACGCCGTCCGCGCCGAACGCGGGGAACCAGCGCAGCCCGAAGGAGAACACCGACAGCAGCACGATGCCCAGCCAGAACGGCGGCAGCGCCACCACCAGCGCCTCCAGCAGCGACACCACCCGCCGCACCAGCCCGCCCCGCCCGGCGGTGGCCACCGCGAGCAGCACGGCGAGGGCCGCGCCGACCACCGCGGCGCTCGCCGCCAGGGTCAGCGTCGGCAGCACCTGGTCGGCCAGCAGCCGCGTCACCGGCTGGTTGCGCTGGTAGGACCAGCCGAGGTCGCCGGTGAGCAGCGAACCCAGCCGGTCCAGGTACTGCACCACCAGGGGCCGGTCCAGGCCGTACTGGGCGGCGACCTGCTCGCGCAGCCCCGGCACGGTCGCGGAGTCCGGTCCGAGGATCGAGTCCACCTGGTTCCCGCCGGTCAGCGCGACGGCGAGGAAGGTGAGCGTGACCGCGCCCCACAGCACGGCCACGCCCGCCACGGCCCGGCGCAGGATCAACCGCGCCACGCTCAGCTCACCCAGACCCGTTCGAGGGTGGGCAGGTTCTGCACGTCCAGCTCGAAGCCGCGCACCCGGTGCTGGATGCCGAACACCCGCTTGCCCACGTAGGTCGGCAGGACCAGGCCCTCGGCCAGGACCTTCCGCTGCACCTTGCCGTACAGGGCCTGCTGCCCGGCCACGTCACCGGTGCGCAGGGCCTCGTCGAGCCACCCGTCGATCTCCGGGTCGGCCACCCGCGAGACGTTCGAGCCGCCGTTGCCGGGCAGGCTGGCGGAGTGGAACGCGGTGCGCAGCAGCGAGCCGTCCGGGGAGGTGAACGAGAACGCGCCCAGGTGGTAGTCGCCGCCGCCGAAGGCCCGCACGACGGCCGCGGTGTCCAGCGGCTTGAGCACCAGCTCGACGCCGACCTGCTTGAGCGCGTCCTTGAGCGCGGTGTGGTAGTTCAGCTGCTCCTTGGAGGTGAACTCGGAGGCGTAGACCAGGTCGAGGGCCAGCCGCCTGCCGTCGCGGGTGCGGTAGCCCTCGGCGTCGGTGGCGGTGTACCCGGCGCCGGACAGCAACTTCTCCGCGCGGCCCTTGTCATAGCCCCAGGTGCCCTCGACCTCCTTGGCGTAGCCGGGGGTGGGGGCGGTGAGCACGGACCAGGCCCGGTTGTAGGCGCCCTGGAACAGGCCCTTGGTGATGGACTCGGTGTCCACCGCGGCCTGCACGGCCAGCCGGACGTCCTTCTCGTCCAGCGGCGCCCTGGTCACGTTGAGGTTGTAGGTGAACGGCGCGCCGAGGTTGTCGCGGTCCTGCAGCTCCACCCGGCCCTGGCCGCGCAGCTCGGCCAGCCGCGTCGAGGGCACCTGGTCGGCGACGTCGAGCTGCCCGGACGACAGCGCGCCCACCCGGGCGGCGTCGTCGGACAGGAACTGGACCTTGTAGCCGTCCAGGTGTGCCTCGCCCTGGTTCGGCGCGGACTTCGGCGCCCAGGCGTAGCCCGGCCTGCGGGTGAACACCGCCTCCTGGCCCGCGGTGAGCGAGGAGAACACGAACGGGCCGGTGCCCACCACGTACTCGCCGCCCGAGGCGATGTCGCCGCGGTGGTCCGCGAGCACCTTCGGCGAGTGGAAGCCGAGGTAGGGCGTCGACGCGGCGGCCAGGAACGGCGAGTACGGCGACTTGAAGGTGACCACGGCGGTGAACGGGCCGGCGACCTCGGTGCCCGCGTAGGGGCCGATGATGGTCTTGGCGTTGCGGGACTTGGTGGCCGGGTCGACCACGTGGTCGAAGTTGGCCTTGACCGCCTCGGCGTCGAACCGGGTGCCGTCGCTGAAGGTGACGTCCTCGCGCAGCTCGAAGGTGTAGCGCAGGCCGTCGTCGGAGATCTGCCAGGACTTCGCCAGCCACGGCTCGAACGTGCCGTCGGGCTTCTGGTGGACCAGCGAGTCGTGGACCGCGCGCAGCACGAGCGCGGACAGGCTGGACACCGACACGTGCACGTCCCAGCTGTCCGGTTCCCCGGTGGTGCCCAGGGTGAGCGTGCCGCCGCGCCGGGGTGCCTGGTCGGCCGGCCCCTGACCGGCCTCGCCCGCGGCGCAGCCGGCCAGCAGCAGCGCGGCCGAGACGAGGGCCGCGGTCAGGCGGGCGGTGAGCCCCGGGGAACGTCTGGGGGATCGCATGGTGCTCCGTTCTGGCGGCCCTGGGGGGTGGGCCGGGTGTGCGGCGGTACCCGGTCGGCGCTGCCCGGGTCTGGGGGTTCGGCTCTGGGGGGTTCAGTTCTGGGGAGGGTTCGGCTCCGGGGTGCCGGGTCGACGGGCGGTGGTGCTCAGCCGACCGGCACGGGGTGCGGTTCGACGGCCGCGGCGAGGCGGCGCAGCGAGTTCCGGCGTTCCAGCGGGTCGTGGATGTTCGACACGGCCATCACCTCGTCGGCACCGGTGGCGGCGACGAGGTCGGCCAGCCGGGCGGCGACGTGGTCGACGTCGCCGACGACGTCGGATCGGGTGTCCAGCCGGTCGCGCACGGCGAGCTGGGCCTCGGTGAGCGGCCGGGCCAGGGCGCGTTCCATCGGCTCCAGCGGCGCGGGCGTGCCGGTCAGGAAGTCCAGCACGGCCAGCCGCTCGGACGAGGCCAGCGCGTGGGCGTGCTCGGCGTCCTCGCCGACCCAGATCCGGGCCGCCACGATGGCGTGCGGCCGGTCCTCGGGCCGGTGCGGGGTGAACAGCTCGCGGTAGCGGCGCAGCGCGGTCGCCGCGGCCTCGGGTGCCTGGTAGACGCTGAAGTAGGCGTAACCGAGCCCGGCGCGGGCGGCGGCCTCGGCGCTGCCGGTGCTGGAGCCGAGCAGGAACACGGCGGGCAGCGGCACGTCCCAGGGCGAGGCGACCAGGCCGGCGTAGGGGTCGGCGGGGTCCAGCCCGCCCCGGCCGCCCACGCCGAGCAGCTGGGTCAGGTGGTGCCCGAACCGCTCCAGGCCGTCGGGGGTGCGCAGCAGGGCGTTCCTGGTGGCCTCGTCGCCGGTGCCGGTGGAGCGGCCGATGCCGAGGTCGATCCGGCCCGGGTGCAGCGCCTCCAGGGTGCGGAACTGCTCGGCCACGTGCAGCGGCGCGTGGTTGGGCAGCATGATGCCGCCGGCGCCGACGCGCAGCCGGGTGGTGCGGCTCGCGATGTGCCCGATCAGGATCTCCGGGGCGGCCACGCCCATGTTGCGCACGCCGTGGTGCTCGGCGAGCCAGTAGCGGGTCAGCCCGACCTCGTCGGCGAGCTGGGCCAGCGCGACGGTGTGCAGCAGGGTCTGCGACGGCGGCGTCTCGGCGGAGACGGGGCCCTGGTCGACCAGCGACAGCGCGGTCACGTCACACCCCCACCGCGTCGCGGGAGCGCCGGGCGGCCGACGCGGGCAAGGGCAGTCCGTGGTGTTCGCGCAAGGTGCGGCCCCGGTAGTCGGTGCGGAAGATCCCGCGGCGTTGGAGGATCGGCACGACGTGGTCGACGAAGGCCGGCAGGCCGTCGAAGGTGACGTCGGGCATGACGGTGAAGCCGTCGACGGCGCCGGCGCGGAACCACGTCTCGATCTGGTCGGCGACCTGCTCGGGCGCGCCGACGCCCAGGACGTGGCCACTGGCGCCGCCGCGGGCGATGATGTCGCGCACGGTGTGGCCGGCCTTGGCCAGCAGCACCGCGTGGCGGCCGTGGCCGGTGGGCACGGGCAGCGCCTCGCGCAGCGGCGCGGGCACCGGCCGGTCCAGCTCCAGCGCGTCGGGCGGCAGGCCGAGGCCGCGGGCGACCCAGTGCACGGAGGACTCGACGTCGGCCAGCTCGTCCAGCTCCCGGCGGCGGCGCAGCGCCTCCTCCTCGGTGCCGCCGAGGGTGGTGACGAAGCCGGGCAGGAACAGGAACGAGTCGGGCGCGCGGCCGAAGCCGGCGGCGCGGGCCCGGATCCGCGCGGCGTCCGCGGCGGCGGCCTCGGCGTCGACCGCGGCGGTGAACATCGCCTCGGCGGTGCGCGCGGTCAGCGTCCACACCTGGTCGGACACGCCCGCGTGGTAGATCACCGGGTGCCCCTGCTCGGACGGCGGCAGGGTGATCGGGCCGCGCACGTCGAAGTGCCGGCCGTGGTGGTCGATCGGCGCGATCGCGGCCATGTCGGCGTACACGCCGGCCTCGGCGTCGAGCACCAGCCCGTCCGGGCCCCAGCTGTCCCACAGCGCGCGGACCACGGCCACGAACTCCTCGGCGCGCTCGTAGCGGGACCGGCTGTCGGGCTCGGTGGCGACGAAGTTGGCGGCCACCCGCGGGCCGGAGGTGGTGACCGCGTTCCAGCCCGCGCGGCCGTGGCTGATCAGGTCGAGCGCGCGGAACCGGCGGGCGATGTTGTAGGGCTCGTTGAAGGTGGTGGAGGCGGTGCCCACCAGGCCGATCCGCTCGGTGACCACGGCCATCGCGGTGAGGATGAGCGTGGGCTCCAGGCCGTTGACGATCGGGTAGTCGGTGAGGTCGGCGTGCAGGCCGGGCACGTCGGCGAGGAAGATCGCGTCGAGCTTGCCGCGCTCGGCGACGCGCGCCACCTCCAGGTAGCCCTCGATGCGGGCGAAGGCGACCGGGTCCGCGCCCGGCCACCGCCAGGCGCCCGGGTGGTTGCCCGCTCCCACCGGGTGCACGTTGAGGTGCAGCTCCCGGTCGTCCGGTCGGCTCGACTCCGCGGGCACGGCCTCATCCCCTCTTGTCGCTCGTGGGAGGTCCCAGCACTGATGTGCCGGTGACCCTGGCAGAGGCCGCTAAAGCCGCTCTTGCGCGTTCACGGGGTGGACGGGTTTGACAGGTCGAGGTCGCCTCGATTTGATGGGGGCCGCAAATCGAGGCAGTCTCGACATGAGGAGTCCCTGTCATGACCACCAAGGCCCACGCCGACAGCGGCGGCGCGCGTGTCGCGTCCGCATCGCCGTGGGGGCTCGCCCTGGCCGCCATCGTCGGAGCCGAGTTCCTGCTGCAACTGGACGGCACGATCATCAACGTGGCGCTGCCCTCGCTGCGCGCCGACCTGGGCGTGGACGTCGCGGCGGCGTCCTGGGTGCTCAACGCGTTCTTCGTGGCCTTCGGCGGGCTCCTGCTGCTGGCCGGCCGCCTCGGCGACGTGCTGGGGCACCGCCGGGTGTTCCTGGCCGGCATCGGCCTGGTCACCATCGCCTCGCTGGTCGCGGGCCTGGCGCCGAGCTTCGAGGTCCTGGTGGTCGGCCGGGTGCTCCAGGGCGCCGGCGCGGCGATCGCCGGTCCGACGGGCCTCGCGCTGCTGGCGATCCTGTTCCAGGGCGAGCGGCAGGCCAAGGCGTTCGGCCTGTACTCCACCGTCACCGGCCTGGGCGCGGCCTCGGGCATGATCCTGGGCGGCCTGCTGACCTCGGCGGGCGACTGGCGGTGGACGCTGCTGATCAACGTGCCCATCGGCCTGCTGATCATCGCGCTGGCGCTGCGCGCCGTCGGCACCCGCGACGAGGGCACCCGCGCCCGCTCGCTGGGCGCGCCCAGCGCGGTGCTGGTCACCGCCGCCCTGACCGCGGGCGTGTTCGGCCTGGTCCGGGCCGCCGAGCACGGCTGGGGCAACACCTGGGCACTGGTGCCGCTCGTCGCCGCCGTGGTGCTGATCGCCGTCCTGGTGGTGGTCGACGCGCGGGCCGCCGAACCGCTGCTGCCGCGGCGCGTGTTCGCCAACCGGGCGCGGATCGGCGGTTTCCTCAACCTCCTGCTGCTGGCCATGGTGCTGACCGGCTTCCTGTTCTACGTCAGCCAGTACCTGGGCGTGGCGCTGGGCTACGACGCGCTGCGCACCGGCCTGGCGATCCTGCCGTTCGGCCTGGCGCTGCTGGTCACCACCCAGTTCCTGACCCGGTTCGTGGCCAAGCTGGCCCTGCCGGTGCGCGCGCTGATCGGCCTGGTGCTGGTGGCCGCCGCGTTCGGCTGGCTGTCGCTGCTCGACGGCGGCAGCTCCTACGCCACCGACGTGCTGCCCCCGGTCGTGGTGCTCGGCATCGGCGTCGGCCTGGCGATCATCCCGTTCAACATGATCGTGCTGTCCACCTCCGACCCGGCCGACACCGGCGTCACCGCGGGCATCCTGCAGAGCTCGCTGACCGTCGGCGGCTCCATCGGGCTGGCCGTGCTGCTGCTGCCGTTCACCTCCGGCGGCGGGCAGATCGCCGAGACGATCTCCGGGGTGTTCCGCTGGAGCACCGGGATCGCGCTGCTCGGCCTGCTCGTCTCGCTGGTGTTCTGGTTCGGACCGGGTGCCCGCAAGGCCGCCTGAGGACGTCCCGCCCCGGCGCCGTTGGGTAACCTGACCCGACGGCGCCACCGAACCACTGGAGGCACTGGTGACGGCCTACCTCGCCCAGCGACCGAAGCGAGCGGACGGGCGGCGCAACTACGACAACATCCTCGCCGCCGCCCGCGCGGCGTTCGACGCGCACGGCACGGACGCGGCGCTGGAGGACATCGCCCGCGCCGCGGGGGTGGCCATCGGCACCCTCTACGGCCACTTCCCCACCCGGGAGACGCTGATCGAGGCGTCCGTGCGCGAGGGCCTGGACGCGCTGCGCGCCAGCGCCGAGGAGCTGACCCGCAACGCCGCCGACGACCCGGTGGGCGCGCTGACGACGTGGGTGCACCAGACCGTGGCGCACTGCAGCACGTTCCGCGGCCTGGTCGGCTTCCTGGCCGCCAGCACCTACGACGAGGGCACGCCCCTGCACCGGTCGTGCGTGGAGATGCACGCCGCCGGCGGGGAGCTGCTGGCGCGCGCGCAGGGGGCCGGCCGGGTGCGGCCCGACCTGACCGCCGAGGAGCTGTTCGCCGCGATCACCTCGGCCGCGTGGGCGCGGGAGAACTCGCCGCCAGGGCACGACCACGGGACGCGGCTGATCGAGCTGCTGATCGACGGGTTCACCGCGGGGGCCGCCCGGTGAGCCTGCTGGCGGGCAAGGTGGTCCTGGTGACCGGGGCCAGCCGGGGCATCGGGGCCGCCGCCGCCCGGCTGTTCGCCGCCGAGGGCGCGCACGTCGTGCTGGGCGCCCGCGGCGCGGACCGGCTGGCCGAGGTCGCGGACGGCATCGACGGCGCGCTGGCCGTGCCCGCCGACCTGAGCACCGCGGCGGGCGTGGACCGGCTGGTCGGCGAGGCGCTGGGCAGGCACGGCCGCATCGACGGGGCGTACCTCAACGCCGCCGTCGGCCACGCCGACGCGGGCACCCTGGTCGAGCTGACCGAGGCCCTGTGGGACGAGGTGCACGGCACGACGTTGAAGGGCGTGTGGCTGGCCCTGCGCGCCGTTTTGCCGCCCATGCTCGACCGCGGCCGCGGTTCGGTCGTGGTGGCGGGCAGCGTGGCGAGCCTGACCGGCGGCATCGGCGACGCCGGCTACCAGGCGGCCAAGCACGGGGTGATCGGCCTGGTGCGGGCGGCGGTGGCGGAGTTCTCGCCGCGCGGGGTGCGGGTCAACGCCATCGCGCCCGGCGCGATCCTGACCGAGAAGGTGCGCAGCGACTTCGCCGCGCTGCCGCGGGCGCGGGAGGCGTTCGAGCGCCACACCCCGCTGCGCCGGCCGGGCGCGCCGGAGGAGGTCGCCGAGGCCGCGGCGTGGCTGCTCAGCGACCGGTCCTCCTACGTGACGGGCACGGTCCTGCCGGTGGACGGCGGCCTGCTGGCCACGCGGCTCTGACCGGGGCCGGTGCGCCGGCCCGGGGTCGTTGCGCGCGGGGGCCCACCGATACGCCCTCCCGCCCCCGTGGTGGCCACCCGCGGGTGACCGCGCATCGTCGTCTACGGTGTAGACATGGACTACACCGTAGACAGAGTGCGGGTCGCCGGCGCCACCCTGCACGTGGAGACCACCGGCACGGGCCCGGCGCTGGTGCTGATCCCCGGCGGCGGCGGTGACGCCGGGCTGTACGCCGAGGTCGTCCCGCTGCTGGCCGGCCGGTTCACCGTGATCACGTTCGACCGGCGGGGGAACTCCCGCAGCCCGCTCGACGGCGGCTCCACGCCGGTCGGGGTCCCGGAGCAGGCGGCCGACGTGGTCGCCGTGCTCGACCACCACCGGGTCGACCGGGCCCACGTCTTCGGCAGCAGCGGCGGCGCGATCATCGCGCTGGAGCTCCTGGCGGGCCACCGCGACCGCCTGCTGGGCGCCGTGGTCCACGAGCCGCCCCTGGTGCAGCTCCTGCCCGGCAGCCCGGAACAGCGCGAACTGGACCGGCTGCGCCGGATCGCCGACACCGAGGGGCCGCTGCGGGGGTTCGTCGCCTTCGCGACCATGACCATGCCCACCCCGCCGCGGCTGTTCCGGCACCGCGCCGGCCGGGCGCTGGTCGCGGCGGCGCTGTGGCTGGTGCGGGCCACCGGGACGGCGTGGCGGCGGGTGACCGGGCGGGCGCCGGGCGGGATGGCGCGCCTGGTCGGCAACACGGGCGTCCTCATGCGCCGCGAGCTGCCCGCCTTCTGCCACGACTACCGGCCCGACCTCGACGCGCTGCGGTCGGCGCACCCGCCCTGGTGGCTCGCCACCGGCCGGGACAGCGCCGGGCGCCCCTACCACCGACCCGCGCACGTCCTCGGTGGGAGACTCGGCGTGCCCGTCGTGGAGTTCCCCGGCGGGCACACCGCCTACCAGCGACACGCCGAGGACTTCGCCCGTTGCCTGATCGAGCTGCTGACCCCGTGAACGAACGACCGCGCCGGGCGCGACCGGTGGCGCCGACGAAACCGGCGCTGAGCCGCGAGTACATCGCCGCCACGGCCCTCGTGCTCGTCGACGACATCGGGCGCGACAGGTTCTCCATGCGCAAGCTCGGCGCCGAGTTGGGCGTGGACCCGATGGCGGTCTACCGGTACTTCACCGACCAGGAGGAGCTGTTCGACGGCATCGCCGAGGCGCTGTTCACCGAGCTGGACGCCCGGTCGCTGCCCTGGCTCGGCCCCTGGCGCGACCTGGCCGAGCAGTACGCCCGCCGGCTGCGGGACACCCTGCTCGCCCACCCGCACGCGGTGCCCATCTTCGCCACCCGCCCGGTCCGCTCACCGGAGGCGATCGACACCGGCAACCGCATGGTCGAGCTCATGACCGGCGCGGGCTTCACCCCCGGCCTGGCCCTGCGGGTCCTGCGCTGCCTGCGGGAGTTCACCGTCGGCCACGCCCTCGCCCTGGCCGTCCTCCGGCTCGGCGGCGAGCGCCGCAGCAGGAAGCCGGCACCGGACTCGCCGGACTACAACCTGCTCGCCCGCGGCGCCGACGACGCGGGCCGGGGAGACCACTTCGACCTCGGCCTCACCGCCCTGCTGGACGGCTTCGCCGACCTCGTGGACTGACGCGGGATCAGGCCCGGGACGGCGCGGCCCCCGGTCGGGACACCGCGCTGCCGACCGCGAGCAGGGCGCCCACCAGCAGCACGACGACCGGGTCGGCGAGCCGCTGCACGTGGTCGGTGGCGGCGAGCGGCGGGGCGTTGTGGGCCACCCAGCGGGCGAAGCCGGGCAGCAGGTCGTCGGTGAGCAGGTCGATCAGCAACGCGGCGGTCGCGCCCGCGCTCAGGGCGGCGGTCAGCACCGCACGGCCGGCGCCCACGCCCTCGGGGCGCTCGACCACGACCTCGCGGCTCGCGCTCCACGCGACGGCCGCCAGGGCCGCCAGGACCGCGGCGATCAGCGCCGGGCCGGACGTCGTCGGCAGGCCCGGCCACACCAGCACCACGACGAACCACCCGACGGCCCCGGCCAGCCCCGCGCCCAGCCCCGCCACCAGCACCCGGCGGGGAACCCCGGAACGACGAGCGGTCAGGGCGGCGACGGCGGCGAGGTAGCTGCCGTGGATCAGCGTCCACACCACCACCTGCGTCGTGGCGTCCGCGCCACGCGGCGCCCGCGGGGTTTCCAGGAACAGCAGCACCGAGCCCGCCACCACCGCGAACCCGGCCACCCGCACCAGCCGGGCGAACCACCCCGGGCCGGCGGGGCCGAACCCCCGTTCGGCAACGGCGAGCCACGCCGTCACCGCCAGGACGACCACCATCGCCAACGCCGCGGCACGCGCCGCCGGGAACGGGATGCCCCAGGCCCGCACCACGCCGAACGCCACGACGGCGAGCCCCACCACTCCGTTGACCACAACGCGTCTTCCCACGCCCACCTCCCGGCCGGGTGCACCGAGCATCCTCCGCCCGACGAGGTCCGCCGCCCGCCGTCCGGCGCAATTCGCCGACCGGCGCACCGACCTCCATTCGACCCGGAAGTTCTTGCGGCGCAGGGGATGCGCCCGAAGCTCAGTCCCGCACCGGCCCGTCCGCGACCACCTGCCGGTTGCCGGTGTCCGACGCGCGCCGAACGGCCTCCAGGGTCCGGTGGTGCCGCAGGGCCGTGTGGAAGCCCGGCTCGGCGGCCCGCCCCTCCGCGATGGCCCCCGCGACCTCGGCGTAGACGGCCGCGATGTGCTCGACCCGACCGGGCGCGCCGTAGTGCTCGGGCAGCGTCAGCGCGGTCTCGGCCTCGCGGGTGCGCAGCACCGCCTCCCAAGCGGTCCAGTGCGCGTAGGCGCCCTGGTCGACGCCGGTGACCGTGAGCGTCCCGGTGGTGCCGACGAACTTGGCCCAGAACCGGTCGGGCCCGCCCAGGAAACCCCCGGGCACGCCGATCGAGGCGACCGCGCCCCCGCGCAGCCTCCCCAGCACCGCCACCTGGTCGGGCGCGGTGTTGGCGATGCGCTCCCCGGTGCCCACGACCTCGACCTCGGGGTGCCGGTTGACCACCACCGCGGACACCTCGGCCAGTGGCGGGACCAGGCGGTCCAGCGTGCCCAGGGTGTGCCCGAGCATGATGCTGAGCAGGTGGTTGCCCGCCGCCGGGTCGGTGGACCAGGCCAGGTCCGGGTAGACCACCGGCCCGCCGAACGGGTCACCGGGCGCGATCACGTGCACCGCGTCCAGCCGCCCGATGCGCCCGTCGGCCACCAGGTCCCCCGCGAACCTCGCCCACGGCGAGTGGTAACCCTGGAGGTTGACCGCGTGCACGACGCCGGCCCGCTCGGCCAGCCCGGCCAGTTCGGCGGCCTCGGCCGCGTCCAGCGCGAGCGGCCACTCCGACAGCACGTGCTTGCCGTGCGCCAACGCGGCCCGCAGCACCTCGGCGTGCCGGGCGACCCGCACCGACACCACGACCAGGTCGACCTCGGGGTGCCCGACCAGCTCCCGCCAGTCCGAGAAGGCGTGCGCCACCCCGAACGCCTCGCCCGCGCGCCGCGCGCTCTCCGGCCGCGACGTGGCCACGGCCGTCAGCCGCACCCCCGCCGTGGCCGCGACGGCGGGCACGTGCGCCCCCGCCGCCCAACCGCCGTCGGGGCTCGCACCGACGATGCCGACCCTGATGTCCACGTCATCCCCCAAGTTGTGTACCGAACGGTATACAATCTACCCGACCAACGCGCGAGGAGGGAGCCACGTGCCGGGTGGCCGCCCCCGCGGGTTCGACCTCGACCAGGCCCTCGACGCCGCGATGCGCGTGTTCTGGCGCCACGGCTACGAGGGCACGTCCGTCACCGACCTGACCGAGGCGATGGGCATCGCCAAGCCCAGTCTCTACGCCGCGTTCGGCTCGAAGGAGCGGTTGCTGGCCGCCGCGCTCCGGCGCTACGCGGACGGCCCGGGCTCCGTCACGTCGCGCGCCCTGACCGAGCCCACCGCCCGGGAGGTCGCGCACCGGCTGGTCGAGGGCGCCATCACGCTCACCACGGGCCCCGACACCCCGCGCGGCTGCCTGAGCGTGCGGTGCGCCCAGTCCCGCGCCGAGGAGGCCCGGAGCGCGGCCGCCACGCACCGCGACGCCGCCGAACTCGCCCTGCGCGCCCGTCTGGAGGCGGCGCGGGCGGCGGGCGACCTGCCACCCGGCGCCGACCCCGCCGACCTGGCCCGGTTCCTGCTCACGCTGACCGACGGCATCGCCGTCCGCGCCGCCGCCGGGGCGACACCGGACGAGCTGCGCCGGACCGCCGAGCTGGCGCTGAAGGCGTGGCCGACATAACGCCGGAGCCGGAGCCGGCGGACATTAGGGTGGCGCCGACACGCAGCACCGGGCACAGGAGACCGAACTGAACGCGCGACCCCGCCAACCCCCGCATCACCCGGCGAGCCACCCGTGACCGGCTCACCCTGGTGGGACCTGGCCCTGGGCCTGGCCGCCGCCCTGCTCGCGGCGTGGCTCGTCCTGCTCCTCGCCCTGGTCGTGGCCCGCCCGCGCGGCAACCTGCTGCGCGAGGCCCTGCGCCTGCTGCCCGACGTGCTGCGCCTGGTCCGCCGCCTCGCCGCCGACCGGACCCTGCCGCGCGGCGTCCGCGTCCGCCTGGGCCTCCTGTTGGCCTACCTGGCCCTCCCCGTCGACCTGATCCCGGACTTCATCCCGGTCCTGGGCTACGCCGACGACGCCATCATCGTCACGGCCGTGCTCCGGTCCGTGGTGCGCCGCGCCGGCCTCGACGCCGTGCGGGCGCACTGGCCGGGCACCGAGGACGGCTTCGCCGCCGTGGTCCGGCTCACCGGTTTGGACCGCCCGCGGAGCTGACCCGCGCCGCGGGGCCCGGTGGAGTCCACCGGGCCCCGCGGCACCCCCCGGGTCGGCTCACCAGTGCAGGTCCGGCAGCTCCGCGATCCGCACCAGGTCCGCCACCGCCAGCGGGGGCGCCGGCCGGGTCGGGGCGCCTCCCGCGCCGCCCTCCTCGGCGGAGTTGGAGGTGTGGACCTCGACCTGCGTGCCGTCCGCGGCCCGCGTGCCCAGCACCACGACCGTCCGACCGCCCTCGGTGCGGGTGGTCACCGCCGCCGCCCGCCCGTCGGACAGGGTGACCAGCTCGCAACCGGGTTGGCCGCCGCACGTCACCGAGCCCTCGCCGGGCGCGCCGAGGTTCACCATCACCCACCCGCGGCCGGTGTCGTCGGCCAGGGTCGCCACGGCCCGGTAACCGCCCTGGGCCACCCGGAACCTCCACGCCCGGTCGGCCGGGGCACCGGGCGCCGGCTCCACCCGCAGGCCCGCGGGCAGCGCACCCGCCACGACGGCGTCCAGCTCGGCGGCCCGCCGGTCCGACGGCGCCGCGGGCCGTTGCGGGCCGGGCCGGTGGACCCGCAGCTGCGGTGCGGTGGCGATGGCGACGAGCCCGTCGTCGTCGAGGACGCGGTTGGTCGAGTTGTCGCCACCGGTCTCCATCACGCTCGCGTACGTGCCGTCGGCACGCCACACGTCGGCGCTGACCAGCACCGTCGGCCCGTTCTCCGCGGTGATCCGCGCCACCGACCCGTCCGGCAGGGTCCGGACCGAGCACCGCGCGGTGGGCGCGTGGATCACGCACTCCCCCGGCGGCTGGCCGCCGCGCGCCCGGACGTACACGAAGACGACGCGCTGCCCGGTGAGGGTGAAGGTGCCGCCCCAGCTCTCGTCCAGCGCGCACAGCCGCAGCGGGGTCGCGGTCACGCCCTCCGGCAGCGGCAGGGCGACCTGCCCGAACGCCTCGGTGAGCCGCGCCGACTCGGCCAGCTCCTCCGCGCTCGCCTCGCCGTCGGGCAGGTCGGGGAACCCGCCCGTCATCACGCCCGCCGCGCACCCCTGCGCCTGCGGCACGGCCGACGAGGTCGTGACCTGCACCGGCGTCGCCGACGACACCGACGCGGCGGGCTCGGACCCGTTCCTCCCGCCGGTCACCGCGCCGGTCACCACGGCCGCGGCGACGACCGCGGTCACGCCGGCCGCCGCACCGGCGAACGCGCCCGCCCGCCGCCGCGCCCGGCGCCTGCGCCCGTCGGTCACGACCTGCTCGAACGACAACCCGAGCGCGGGCTCGTCCGCCAGCGCCGTCCGGATCATGTCCCGCACCTCGTCGCTCACGACCCCTCCCGCAGCACGGTCCGCTTCGGCGCCAACGCGCGCCGGAGGCTGCCCAGCCCCTTGGCCACCTGGCTCTTCACCGTTCCCTCGCTGCACCCCAGCGCGGCCGCCGTCTCCGCGACCGGCAGGTCCTCCCAGTACCGGAGCACGACCGCGGCCCGCTGCCGGGGCGGCAGGTCGGCCAGCGCCCGCCGCACGTCCATGGCCTCCTCGACGCCCGTGGCGGCCTGGGCGACCTCGGGCACCGCGTCCACGACGGTCTCGGGCCGCCTCCCGCGCCGCCGGGCGTCGTCGATCACGGCGCGCACGAGCACCTTGCGCACGTACGCGTCCACCCGACCGTCCCGGTCCAACCGCCCCCAGTGCGCGTACACCTTGGCCAGCGCCGTCTGCGCCAGGTCCTCGGCCCGGTGCCAATCACCGCACAGCAGGAAGGCGGTCCGCCTGACGACGGCCGCCCGCGCCTCGAAGTACGCCCGGAACTCCGCGTCCCGATCGTGCACCCGACACCTCCCTCCACCAGTGCCCCCCTATACGCCGGCCGTCCGGGGCGGGTTGCCCATAACTTTGGGCGACTCCAGGGCACAGGGAGTAGTCGGGCCTCACAAGCCGACGACCGGGCACGGCACGATCCACACAGGACCTCGATCGGTCCTGATCGACCACCCGCACAGCACTCAGAGCCGCCACCACACCACGGTGTCCGGCGGCAGCAGCAGCACCCCGTCACGCAGGCCGTAGTAGGAGGAAGCCACCAGCACCCGCCCCGGGTCGGGCAGCCGCACGACCTCCGCGCCCCGGTTGACCGCGCACCCCACCCCGCGCCCGCCGACCGGGTCGCGGCGGACGAACGTCAGGACACCCGGCGGCGCGGGGCACCACTCCGGCGCCGCGCCGAGCCCCCGCCGGGCGCGCAGGGCCGCGCGGTGCGCCGCGCCGGGCTCGACGCCCGCGGGAAGTTCGACGGCACCGGGCAGCGCCAGCGCGAGCACGGCCGCCGCGGCGGCCCGCCGCCGACCGACCGCGCCACCGCCGACCGGGGGCAGCACCCACGTGGTGGCCGCGCCGCCCGCCGCCCCCTCGACGAGTTCGCGCACCGCGGCGGCGGGCAGGTCCACCGCCAATTCCACCTCGACGGCCGGACGCGCCCCCGTCCCCGCCGAGTACCGGACCAAACTCGTTTCCACCAGCCGACCGCGGTGCCCCGAAGGGGACGGCAGCGCGCCGCCCACCGGTGCCGCCCACCGCGTTCGGGCCGCCTCCGGCGGTCGGCGCCGGTCGCGGACACCGTCCACGCCCCGGGCGAACCAGGTCTCCGCCACGGCCCCCTTGCCGCCCGGGAGCGCGAGCAGGCGCAGGTCACCGGGGTGGTCGGTGTCCACGAGCACCTTCAGGCCGAGCGCGTGCGCCCGGCGCGCCACGGCGGCGACGGCCTCCGGCGAGGTACCGCAGGCCGGGATCGACACCGCGTCGACACCGCAGCCCGCCAGCCGCCGCAGCGAGGCGTCGTCGGCGTCCACGGGCCCGCGGACGCGCTGCACGACCGCGTCCTGCCACCACTCCCGAGCCATTCCGATCCCTCCACCGAGCCGATGTCGCAGGTCAGGACACATGAAAGAGCTTGCAACAAGTTTCAGCAAGTCTTGACAGCGCTCGTCGGCATCCCCCGCGGGACCGACAGTCGGGGTAGGACGGTGCACGGTGCTGTCGTGGCGCGGCGTCCTGGCCGACCTGGGCCACCCGCTGCGCCCGGTCGTGGCCGCGCGCGTCCACTTCCTCGGGATGCCGGGCAAGTACGTGCCGGGCCGGGTGTGGTGGCGGTGGTGCTGGTGGGCACCCGGAACGCGCTCGGACGAACCGTCCGAAGTGGACGGGGCGCCCGAGCGCGTTCCGGAGCAGGACCCGCGTGGTGGCCGATCCGGACCGGCCACCACGCGCCCGTTCCGCAGCGTCAGCGACCGGTTCGGTCGTAGGTCGTCGTCAAGCCGCTGGTGCGGTCCCTCGCCGAAGTACGGGGCGGGCACGAACCGCACCTCGCCGGCGTTGGGCACGTCCGCGTCCCCGGTCGAGCGTCGGCCGATCCGCACGCCGGGCTCCTCGCCGGTGATCTCGGCGCCCCACTCGACGCTGCGCCCGAACAGCGCGCAGGCGCGCCGGCCCCGGGCTCACCAGCCCCGGTGCCCGCCCGCGCCGATCCCGGTTCCCGGTCCGGTCACCCCGCCCGCCCCGTCCAGGTCCGCGCGTCCAGCGCGGACCGGTACACCTGCTCGTAGCGCCACGCCATCAGGGGTACGTCGAAGCGCCGCTCCACCTCGGCGCGGCAGCGGTCGGGCGACAGCTCCCCGACCCGGCGCAGCGCGGCGACCAGCTCGTCGTGGTCCTCGCACGCGAACCCGGTCTCGCCGTGCGCCACCACCTCCGACACGGACCCGCGCCGCAGCGCCACCACCGGGGTGCCGCACGCCATCGCCTCCACCATCACCATCCCGAACGGCTCGTCCCACTGGACGGGGAACAGCAGGCAGCGCGCGGCGCCGAGCAGCGCCAGCTTGCCCGGCCGGTCGACCTCGCCCAGCCACTCGACGTCGCCGCCGAGCAGCGGTTCGACCACCTCGCGGAAGTACTCGTGCTCCTCGGGCTCGCGGCACTTGGCGGCGACGCGCAGGCACACCCCCGCGTCGCGGGCGGCGGCGATCGCCTCCGCGATGCCCTTCTCCGGCGTGACCCGGCCCAGGAACAGCGCGAAGTCCTCCTTGTCCCGCCGGAAGGGGAAGTCCCGGACGGGCACGGCGTTGTGGACCGTGCCCGTCCAGTCGAGGTCGGCCGCCGCCACGCGCTGCGCGTGGGAGATGGCCACCAGGCGCACGCTGTCCCCCAGACCCCGGTAGTAGCGGCCCATCTCCCCGACGACCGGGTGGTGCGCGGTCACCACGGTCGGTTCCGGGCGGCCGCGCGCCAGCAGGGGGCCGGCCAGGCTGTGGTCGTGCACCACGTCCACGTCCAGGTCGGCCAGCAGGTCCGGCAGCACCGCGGCGTGCACCACCTCCGGCAGGTTCTGGCCCATGCGCTCGGCCTGCGGCACGGCCGACGTGGCGACGAACCCGGCGGCGGCCGTGCCGTTGCGCCCCACGCCGACGAGGACCACCTCGTTGCCGGAGGCCGTCAGCCGGTCGACCAGGTCGGCGCACACCGTCTCGATGCCCCCGTAGGCGTTGGGCGGCAGCTCGAACCACGGCGGGGCGACCATGGCGATGCGCAGGCCGCTCACCCGACGCCCCGCACCGCGCCGGGGTGGCGGCGGACGACGTCGTGGACGGGCTCGACGTCGTCGGGCAGGCCGATGACCCGGACGCCGTCGCGGTCGACCTCCAGGGAGACGCGGGCGCCGGCCAGCGGGATGCCGTCGAGCGCCAGCGGCGTGAACGCCCCCGGCAGGACGGGCGCCAGCCACACCTTGCGGTGCGGCACGGAGGGCTCCACGCGCAGCAGCACCCGCAGCAGGTGGATCGGCGTGGCCGAGGCCCACGCCTGCGGTGAGCACGACGTCGGGTACGGGACGGGCTCCGGGTGGTCGGCGCGGTCGAAACCGCACAGCAGCTCGGGCAGCCGCCCGCCGAACGCCTCGGCCGCGTCCAGCACGGCGGTGGCCACCCGCTGCGCGTGCTCGACGAACCCGTAGCGCATGAGCCCGGTCGCGACCAGCGCGCTGTCGTGCGGCCACACCGAACCGTTGTGGTAGCTCATGGGGTTGTAGGCGCCCATGTCGGTGGCCAGCGTGCGCACGCCCCAGCCGGTGAACATCCGCGGCGAGAGCAGGTCGTCGGCGACCAGCGCGGCCTTGTCGTCGTCCACGATGCCGGTCCACAGGCAGTGGCCGACGTTGGAGGCGAGCGCGTCCACCGGCTGCTTGTCCGCGTCCAGCGCCACCGCGTAGCGGCCCAGGTCGGGCAGCCAGAAGCGCTCGTTGAACCGCTCCTTCAACCGCGCGGCGCGCTCCCGCCAGTGCCGGGCGCCCCCCGGGTCGCCGAAGTCCTCGCACAGGCACGCCCGCGCCAGGTAGGCGGAGTAGGCGTAGCCCTGCACCTCGCACAGCGCGATGGGCGCCCGGGCGATGCGGCCGTCGGCGAAGTTGACCCCGTCCCAGGAGTCCTTCCAGCCCTGGTTGACCAGGCCGCGGTCGGTGGCCCGGGCGTACTCGACGAACCCGTCGCCGTCCCGGTCGCCGTACCGCTCGACCCACTCCAGCGCGCGGTCGACGTGCGGCAGGACCGCCTCGACCCGGTCGCGCCCGATGCCCCACCGCGACAGCTCGCCCACCAGCACGACGAACAGGGGCGTGGCGTCCGCGGTGCCGTAGTAGACGTTGCCGCCGCCCAGGGCCAGCGAGGCGTCCGCGCCGAAGCGCATCTCGTGCAGGATGCGGCCCGGCTCCTCCTCGCTGCCCGGGTCCACCCTGGTGCCCTGGTGGTGGGCCAGGGTCCGCACGGTGCCCAGCGCCAGGCCCGGGTCGATGGCCAGGCTCAGGTAGGAGGCCAGGATCGAGTCGCGGCCGAACAGCGTCATGAACCACGGCGCGCCCGCCGCGATCGCGGTGTCCTCCGGGCGCTCCGGGTCGAAGATGCGCAACGCGCCCAGGTCCTGCCTGCTGCGCAGCAGGGTGGCGGCCAGCGCCCGGTTGCCCGAGCGGCGCAGCACCGGCACGGCCTGGCGCCACTGCTGCTCGCGCCGCGCGGGCACGGACTGCTCGATCGGGCGCCCGGCCGGGAACAGCGTCTCCACGGCCTCGCCGTCCACGACCGGCTGCACGGTCACGCACGTGCTCCACTCGCCCTTCGGCGGGATCACCGCGCGGAAGGTCAGCGTGGCGGGCGAGCACTCCGCGTCCGCGGCCCACACCCGCGTGCCGCGGCTGCTGCCGGGCAGTCGCCGGGTCAGGCGCAACCCGTCCTCGGCGACCTCGGAGACGTGCTCGCCGCGCGGGCGGACGCGGCTCTCCTTGACCTCGAACAGGTCGGCGAAGTCGGCCTCCACGTGGATCGTCAGCTCGTGCGCGACGGTCTCCCGGCCGTAGTTGCGCAGCACGACGTCCTCGCGCATGCCCGCGCCGACGTACCGCTCGCGGCGCACGAACAGGGTGCTCTCGGTCTGCGGCACCCGGGACCGCCCGCGACCGACGAACCTGGCCCGGAACGGGTCCGGGGTGGTGGTCGCGATGTGCTCGACCGGGCTGCCGTCGACGCGCAGCCGCCAGCCGGACAGGATGCGGGTGTCCTGGAAGAACGCGCCCTGCGCGGCGGCGCCCTCGATGTCGCCGCCGCTGCCGCAGACGCAGAACGAGGTCCCGTGCACGAGCGTCACCGTGCTCGGGGACAGCGCGACGGGCTCGCCGTCGAACGCCCAGCCGCCCTCGCCCATTCCACTCCTCCCGTTCCCGCTCGGTGCTCCGGACGGGGTGCCACGAGCCGGGGGCGCCAAACCGGGCTTCCCGCGCGGCGAGCGCGTGCCGTCACCCCATCGAGCGAAAGAACGGCCCGTGGTGCGGCGGGTGCCGCACCACGGGCCGCGTGGTGGCGGGGTGGGTTATCGGGCGGAGCAGGTCGGGGAGAGGCCGGTGCCGACGCCGGTGCCCTGGAAGCCGAACTCGGTGGACTGGCCGGCTGCGACGTTGCCGTTGTAGCTGACGTTGGTCCACTGGATGGTGCCGGTGTTGCCGCTGCGGTTGGCGTTCCAGGAGCCGGTGACGGTGGAGCCGGAGGGCAGGGTGAGGGTGACGGTCCAGCCGTTGAGGGGGGTGGAGCCGGCGGTGACCCGGATGGTGGCGACGAAGCCTTCGGCCCAGGAGTTCACCGAGGCCGACGCGGTGCAGCCGGCCGGACCCGTCGTCGGGGTCGTGGGCGTGGTCGGGGTGGTGGTCTGCGAGTCACCGTTGAGGGCGTTGAGGACCGCGGTGTAGGCGGCCTTCTTGTTGCCCGAGCCGTCGAACAGCAGCGGGGTGCCCGAGGAGCGCCACGAGTCGCTGTCGCGGATGCCCCACACGGTGATGCCGGTGCAGCGGGCCACCGCCAGGCACGCCTTGACCACGCGCTCGTAGTTCTGCGCCTGCGCGGTGCCGGAGCCCTCGATGTCCAGCTCGGTGATCTGCACGTCCACGCCGAGGTCGGCGAAGTTCTGCAGGGTCGTCTGGTAGTTCGACGGCACCGGGGACTGCGGGTTGAAGTGGGACTGGAAGCCGACGCAGTCGATGGGCACGCCGCGCTGCTTGAAGTCCTGGACCATCCGGTAGACGCCCTGGGTCTTGGCTTGCGACCAGTCGTCGGTGTTGTAGTCGTTGTAGCAGAGCTTGGCGTTCGGGTCGGCCGCCCGCGCCGCCCGGAAGGCGACCTCGATCCAGTCGTCACCGGTGCGCTGGAGGTTCGAGTCACGCCGGCCACCGCCGCTGCCGTCGGCGAACGCCTCGTTGACCACGTCCCAGGCGTAGACCTTGCCCCGGTAGTACGTGGCGACCTGGGTGACGTGGTTGACCATCGCCTGGCGCAGCGCCGTGCCGCTCATGTTCTGCATCCACGGCGGCTGCTGCGAGTGCCACGCCAGCGTGTGCCCGCGCACCCGCTTGCCCTGGCTGGTGGCCAGGTTGACGATCCGGTCCGCGTTGGCGTAGCTGAACTGGTTCTGGTTCGGCTCGGTCGCGTCGATCTTCATCTCGTTCTCGGCCGTGACCATGTCGAACTCGCGGTTCAGGATGCCCGCGTAGGTCGAGTCGCCCAGCCTGCTCGCCGCGACCGCCGTGCCGAAGTACCTACCGGTCCGGTTCGCCGCGGTGGCCAGGGTGGTGCCGGGGCCCGGCGGCTGCGTGGTGGTCGTCGTGGTGGTGGTGCTGGTCGGCGTCGTGTCCGTTGTGGTCGTGGTGGTGGTGGTCGTCGTGGTCGTAGTTGTGGTCGTCGTGGTGGTGCTGGTGTTGAGGCCGAGGAACGAGATGGCGTACGACACCATGCCGTTCTGCGGGAGGGAGTGGCCGGCGCCCTGGACGCTGATCCCCTCGACCGGCGGCTGCGCGCCGCTGCTGCCGTAGCGGGTGCGGGTCCAGCCGCTCTGCGGCTGGTCGGTCGACACCGGGGTCTGGCTGACGCCGTGGACGTTGGTCCACTGCTTGATCGCCTCGCCGAAGTTCGGGTAGCGCAGCGTGTCGTCGGCGGTGCCGTGCCACAGCTGGACCCGCGGGAACCGGCCGGTGTAGCCGCCGCTCATCTGCCGCGCCTGGTCGCCCCACTGCTGGGCGGTCTTGATCAGCTGGCCGTTGGCGCACTGGCTGTTCCAGCTCGACCCGTCGGTGGTGGCGAAGCAGCCCGCGGGCACGCCCATGAACGACGACGCGCCGGCGAACACGTCCGGGTACTCCGCGGCGAGCACGTTGGTCATCATGGCGCCGGAGGAGAACCCGGTGAGGAAGACGCGGGCCGGGTCGACGTTGTAGCGCTGCTTGGCCCAGTTGACCATCGAGAGGATGCCCACCGGGTCGCTGCCGCCGCCCCGGGTCAGCGCCTGCTGCGACGACACGTCGAAGCACTGGCCGCTGCGGGTGGCCTCCGGGAACACGATGACGTAGCCGTACTGGTCGGCGGCGGTGACGTAGTCGCGGGCGTACCCGTTGAAGATCGCCGACGCCGTGCCCGTGCAGTAGTGCATGGCCACCAGCAGCGCCGGGCGGGACGCGACCCGGTCCGGCACGTAGGTGTACATCCGGAGGTTGCTGGGGTTGGTGCCGAAGTTGGTGACCTGGGTGAGCGTGGCCGCGGAGGCCGGCCGGGCGGCGAGCAGCACGCTCGCGACGACCAGCGGCACGACGGCCGCGGCCAGGAGAGCCGGTAGTAGTCTTCGCACGCGACTGGTCCTTTCCGGGATGCGGGAAATGTGCACGCCGCACCGACGGGTGACCGGAGCCTGGCGTCGGTGCGGGCTCACGCGTTGCCACCGATGTTCATTCACGAACATTACCGGGGTCAATTTTTACGAAATGTTTCGCAATTTTCTGACCATTCGGTCGGCCACCTCGGAGCCAATCGGGCGCATTCATCTCGATTGGCCGTCCCGGTGCGCCCCGAAAAATCTTTTCGACGACCGGCGACAGTCCGCGACTTCTCACACGTTCGTGCGACGAATCGGTCACCTCGCGGTTGACCGGCCCGCGGCGGGCGATCCCCCTGCCGGGAACGCGAGAGGAGCCACCATGGTGCGGGCAGTGGGCATCACCGAGCGGGGCGGCCCGGAGGTCCTGGCCGTCGTCGACCGCGACGTGCGCGAGCCGGGCGAGGGCGAGGTGCGCATCGCGGTGCGGGCCGCGGCGGTCAACCCGACCGACATCGGGCTGCGGGAGGTGGGCGCCGACCTGCCGCCGCCGTGGGTGCCCGGCATGGACGCGGCGGGGGTGGTGGAGGCCGTCGGCCCGGGCGCCCGGCGGCTGCGGGTCGGCGACGAGGTCATGGCCGCGGTCTCGCCCCGGCGGCCGGAGGGCGGTGCGCAGGCGGAGCTGCTGGTCGTGCCGGAGTCCTCGGCCGTGCCGATCCCGGTGGGCGCGTCGTTGGCGGAGGCCGCGACGCTGCCGATGAACGGGCTGACGGCCAAGTTGGGCCTGTCGCTGCTCGGGCTGCGCCCGGGCGAGGTGCTGGCGGTGACCGGCGGCGCGGGCCTGCTCGCGTCCTACGTGATCCCGCTGGCCAAGGAGGCGGACCTGGTGGTCGTGGCCGACGCCAAGGCCGAGGACGCCGAGCTGGTCCGCGGTTTCGGCGCCGACCACGTGGTCCCGCGCGGTGACGGGTTCGTCGGCGCGGTGCGCGAGCACGCACCCGACGGCGTCGCCGGGCTCTACGACACCGCGCTGCTGCACGAGCGCGTGTTCGGCGCGATCCGGGACGGCGGCGACATGGTGGTGGTCCGCGGTTGGCGGCCGGAGCAGACCGAGCGCGGGATCACCGTGCACCAGGTGATGGTCGGTGAGGCCCTGACCCGCACGGACTGGTTGGAGGAGCTGCGGGACCTGGCCGCGGACGGTCGGCTGCGGTTGCGGGTGGCCGGCGAGTACCCGCCGGAGGAGGCGGCCGAGGCGCATCGCAGGATGGACGCGGGCGGGCTGCGCGGGCGGGTGGTGATCCGGTTCTAGGGGGTGCGCCGGGACGGCCGTGCCTGCGGCGCTCAAGCCCTCAGAGCCGCCACCCCGGGGGCGACGGTTCCGCGGCGGCGCTCAAGCCCCCACAGCCGCCGCCCCCCGGGACGGCCGTGCCGGCGGCGGCGCTCGAACCCCCAGAAGCCGCCGCCCCCAGAACGGCGGTTCCGCTGCGGCGCTCAAGCCCCCACAGCCGCCACCCCAGGACGGCGGTTCCACGGCGGCGCCCCGGGGGTTCCGGGAACCGCGCCCGGGAACCGCCGCCCACCCCTCCGAATACTCCAAAAAGTCCACCGCGCCAGTCGAACGCGTCGAATTCTTTCGATCGCGCCGCGGTAATCCACACCAATGATTGACAACGGTGCCCGCCAACCCCAACCTGGGAGCGCTCCCAGACACCGTCGTCGAAGTGGACACCGCCGATGAGACCCCGCTTGGCCGCCCTGCTGACCCTCGCCCTGGCCGCCTCCCCGCTGATCGCCTCCCCGCTCACCGCCCCCGCCGTGCGCGCGCAGGACGACCCCGGGACCCTCGTCATCGTCAACACCCGCGCCGCCCTGGAGACCGTCGGCGACGCGGCGCTCGGCGTGAACCACGCCATCTGGGACGCCCAGCTGGGCACCACCCAGGTTTCGGACCTGCTCAAGGACGCGGGCGTGCGCGCCATGCGCTACCCCGGCGGCTCCTACTCCGACATCTACCACTGGCGCGACCACACCGCGCCCGGCGGTTACGTCGCGCCCAACACCGACTTCGACACCTTCATGGCCGGCGTCCGGCGCGCCGGCGGCCAGGCGATCGTGGCCGCCAACTACGGCACCGGCACACCGCAGGAAGCCGCCGAGTGGGTGCGCTACGCCAACGTCGAAAAGGGCTACGGCGTCAAGTACTGGGAAATCGGCAACGAGTTGTACGGCAACGGCCACTACGGGGCGAACTGGGAGGCCGACGACCACCCCGACAAGAGCCCCGCCCAATACGCGAGCCTGGTCGTGGAATTCGCGCGGGCCATGAAGGCCGTCGACCCGACGATCCACGTCGGCGCGGTGCTCACCACGCCGGGCGAGTGGCCGGACGGCATCACCGCCGCCGGTGACGCGGGCACCTGGAACCAGGTCGTGCTCTCCACCGCCGGGCCGGAGGTCGACTTCGGCATCGTGCACTGGTACCCCGGCGGCGACACGGCGGCCGACGCCATGGCGCGGACCGACCGCATCACCGACGCGATCCGGCTGGTGCGCGAGCAGTCCCGCCGGTACGCCGGCAAGGAGCTCGGCATCGCCATGACCGAGCTGAACACCTCCTACGGCCGCAACACCCAGCCCGGCGCGCTGTTCGCCGCGGACGCCTACGCCACCCTGATGGCCAACGGCGTGTTCACCATCGACTGGTGGAACGTCCACAACGGAATCGACCGCGTCTCCACCATCGCCGGGCACACCGACTTCCACGACTTCGGCCTGCTCTCCAGCGCCAACTGCACCGCCGACGGCACGGTCTGCCAGCCGCCGCTGAACACGCCGTTCGCGCCGTACCACGCGTTGGCGATGACCTCCCGCTTCGCCGGGCCCGGCGACCAGCTCCTGGCCACCGCCTCGACCGACCCGCTGGTCAAGGTCCACGCGGCCCGCCGCACCGACGGCGGCCTGTCCGTCATGCTGATCAACCAGGACCCCGACGCCGCCAAGCCGGTCAGCCTCCGCTACGCCGGCTACTCCCCCGCCGGCGAGGCGAAGGTCCTCACCCACGGCAACGGCGACGCGGCCATCACCACCGGCACCGGCAGCGCCACGTCGGCCACGCTCCCACCGTACTCGATCACCACGCTGGTGCTGCGGCCCTCGGCGCCGGTCACCGGCCCCGCCGCACCCGGCCGCCCCGCCGCGAGCGCGGTCACCGACCGCACGGCCACCATCAGCTGGCCGGCCGGCGCACCGGGCGTGAAGTACGAGGTCCACCGCCGCGTCGGCGCGAACACCGAGCAGTGGGGCGAGACCACCGGCACCTCGTTCACCGCCCACAACCTGGTCCCGAGCACCCGCTACCAGGTCAACGTCATCGCCCGCGACGGCGCCGGCCGCGTCTCCTGGTCCTCGCCGCCGCTGACCTTCACCACCGCCACCCCGGCGACGTCGACGTGCGCGGTCACCTTCACCGACGTCAGCGACTGGGGCAACGGCTACGTGGGCAACGTCGAGGTCGTCAACACCGGCACCCGCCCGGTCGACGGCTGGACCCTCACCTTCGACTGGCCCACCACCTGGCAGCGGGTCGACAGCGGCTGGAACGGGACGTGGGCGCAGACCGGCACCACCGTCCAGGTCGTCGGCGGCGACTCGAACCGGGTGATCGCGCCCGGCGCGGCGGTGGCCACCGGTTTCGTCGCCTCCTACCAGGGCCCGAACGTGCCGCCGTCGGTGTTCCGGCTCAACGGCACCCACTGCACCACCCGCTGACCCCGGCCGCCGGCACCGATCGCCGGCACCGACCAGCCCCGACTGGGCCCCGCGCACCAGCCGGGCTCCCGGACCGGCCCCGGTCGGGTTCCTCACGGCGGGAGGAACCCGACCGGGGCCACCGACGTCCCACCGGCGGTGTCGCGCCACGTGATGCCCGCCGGTGCCGGCGGTACGCACGCCCCGGCGCCCGGCTCAGGGCCGGCCCGGCCCTGAACCGGAACACCGGTCCCGTGAAGCCCGAGGCCACCGCTCCCGAGCCGGGACTACCGCTCCGGCGTCCCGGGGTCGACCTCGGCGAGCGCGTCGTCAGCGGAGTGGACCACGCGGATCACCGTGTCCAGGCCCGTCATCGCCAGCAGGGTGGTGACCAGGTGCCTGGCGGGGGCGACCACCACCAGCTCGACCCCGCACCGGTCGGCCCGCTCCTGGGCGTGCAGCAGCGCCGTCATGCCCACCGAGGCGAAGTACTCCACCTCACCCAGCTCGACGAGGAGCAGCCGGGCACCGACCCGCGTCGCCGTGCCGACCGCCTCGGTGAACGCCCAGTCCAGGCGCTCGACAGCACCCTGGTCGACCTCGCCGCGGACGTGCAGCAGGACCGCGCGCCCCCCGTCGGCCACGTCGACCCGCGTCCTCAGGTCGGGCTCCAACGCCGTCATCCCACCTCACGCCCTCCCTGCTGAAGACGCCACACCAGCGCGGAAACTACCCAATCGGCGGGCAGTTCATGCCGGCGGTGCCGGCGCTCAGCCCGTGACGGCACC
This sequence comes from Saccharothrix syringae, assembly GCF_009498035.1. Lineage (NCBI taxonomy): Bacteria > Bacillati > Actinomycetota > Actinomycetes > Pseudonocardiales > Pseudonocardiaceae > Saccharothrix > Saccharothrix syringae. The sequence continues at coordinate 4,247,428 of NZ_CP034550.1, read as the reverse complement.
CAGGGCGGCCGAAGAGACCAGCTTGCGGTACTTCGCCATCACCCCGCCGGGGTAGCGCGGTTCGGGCGGCACCCAGTCGGCCAGGCGCCGCCCCAGCTCCTCGTCGGTGAGGTCGACCCGCAGCAGCCGCCGCCCGACGTCGACGGTGACCACGTCCCCGTCCCGCAGGGCGGCGATCGGCCCGGCCTCGGCCGCCTCGGGCGCGACGTGGCCGATCATCAGGCCCCTGGTCGCCCCGGAGAACCGGCCGTCGGTCAGCAGCGCGACCCGCTCGCCCAGCCCCTGGCCCACCAGGGCGGCGGTGACGCCGAGCATCTCGCGCATCCCGGGACCGCCCTTGGGCCCCTCGTACCGGATCACCACCACGTCCCCGGCGACCACCTGCCGCGCCTGCACGGCGGCCATCGCGGCCTCCTCGGAGTCGAACACGCGGGCCGGGCCGACGTGGGTGGTCCGGGTGTGCCCGGCGACCTTGAGCACGCCGCCGTCCGGGGCGAGGTTGCCGGTGAGCACGACCAGGCCGCCGGTGGGCGAGAGCGGTCGGCCGGCGTCGGCGACGACGTCCTGGCCCGGTGCGGCCGGGGCGTCGCGCACCTCCTCGGCGATGGTGCGCCCGGTGACGGTCAACGCCTCGCCGCGCAGGGCGCCCGCCTCCAGCATGCGCCTGCCGACCAGCCGGGTGCCGCCGGCGCGGTCCAGGTCCACCGCGGTGTACCGGCCGCCGGGCTTGAGGTCGGCCAGCAGCGGCGTGCGGCGGCTGATCCCGTCGATGGCCGCCAGGTCCAGCGGCACGCCCGCCTCGCGGGCGATCGCCAGCAGGTGCAGCACCAGGTTCGTGGAGCCGCCGGTGGCCGCACCGGCCGCGACGGCGTTCTCGAACGACGCCGGGCCCAGCAGCCTGCCGGGCGTGAGGTCCTGGTCGAGCAGCCGCAGCACCAGCCGCCCGGCCTCGCGCGCCACCTCGTCCTTGCGGGCGTCCGCGGCCGGCGGACTGGCCGAGCCCATCGGCGACAGGCCCAGGAACTCCAGCGCGGTGGCCATGGTGTTGGCCGTGTACTGGCCGCCGCACGCGCCGGGCGCGGGGCACGCGTTCTCCTCCAGCTCGCGCAGGCCGGCGTCGTCGAGCTCGCCCGCCGCGTTGGCGCCGACGGCCTCGAAGACGTCCATGACGGTGACGTCCCGGCCGCGGAACCGGCCCGGCCGGATCGACCCGGAGTAGAGGACCACGCCGGGCAGGTCGAGCCGGACGTGCGCCATCGCGGCCGCCGGGACCGTCTTGTCGCAGCCCACGATGGTCACCAGGGCGTCGAACATGTGGGCGCGGCCGACCAGCTCGATGGAGTCGGCGATGACCTCGCGGCTCACCAGCGACATGCGCATGCCCTCGGTGCCCATGGTGATGCCGTCGGACACCGCGATCGTGTTGACCTCGACCGGGTTGCCGCCCGCCGCGCGCACGCCCTCGGCGACCCGCCCGGCCAGCACCCGGTGGTTGAGGTTGCACGGCATGGTGCCCACCCAGCAGTGCACCACCCCGACCTGGGGCTTGGCGATGTCCTCGTCGGTCAGGCCCATGCCGCGGACGAACGACCGCGCCGGGGCCCGGTCGCGGCCCTCGAACAACACGCGGCTGCGGTGGTTGCGCATGCCGTACCTCCCCGGTCCGCGGGCGCCCGACGTTACCGCAGGCGCGGCGGCCGTCGCCGGTGAACAACGTGAATTTGCGTCGTGAACTTCTTGGCCGGCGGGATGCATTCGGTCAAGATGAACTGCATTCGTCTTCGACGGTGCCGATTTGGTCGATCTCGAAGGGGTTATCCTGGTCCGGGGAGGAATGGCGCGGGAGGTTCGGAATGGCACGGCAAGTGCTGGTGCGGTTGGTCGACGACCTCGACGGGAGCTCGTCGGAGGACGTCGCGACGGTCTCGTTCGGCCTGGACGGCGTGTCGTACGAGATAGATCTCTCCGCCGGCAACGCGCGTCGGCTCCACGACGCGTTGGCCCAGTTCATCGCCCACGCGGACAAGGTGGGCAAGCGGTCGCGACGCGGCGCCGCGACCACCCGGAGGGGTCCGAGGAGGTCGAGCGAGACCTCCAAGGCCATCCGCGAGTGGGCCCGGCGCAACGGCCACGACCTGGCCGATCGCGGCCGGCTGCCCGCGCACGTCGTGGAGGAGTTCCGCGAGGCGCACGAAAGCCGGGAGGGGTGAGGCGCGGCACCCCGGTTTCACCGCTTTCCCCCGACCCCTGGAATTCCACGTGGCCCGGATTCCCCGGGGTTGTGGTGAATCGTTCGACCACCGGTCAGCCTGCGGTTCGCTCGCAGTGCGACCACCACTGGGCCAGCACACCCGTCGCGGTCCCGGTGCCCTCGGTGGTGCACGGCGGGCGCGGCGGCTCCGGCGGGAGGTCGTCCGACAGGTAGAACGCGACGAGTTCGTCGAAGATCGGCGTAGAGGTCACGCGGCAGATGGTCGGGCAGCGGAGGGCGGGACCACCGGCCTTCGGTTCGCGCGTCAGGGTGACGCGGCCCCGCAACCACCCGGAGGGGTGAACCTCGGCGGTTCAGCGCCCGGTCGGCTCAGCTGTTCAGCGCCCGGTCGGCTCAGCTGTTCAGCGCCCAGCCGGCTGGTGTGACGGGCCGGCGTGGCGGTCCGGCGTGGCGGTCCGGCGTGGCGGTCCGGCGTGGCGGTCCGGCGTGGCGGTCCGGCGTGGCGGTCCGGCGTGGCGGTCCGGCGTGGCGGTCCGGCGTGGCGGTCCGGCGTGGCGGTCCGGCGTGGCGACGAGGCACCCCGGCGGGGTGAACGGCGGCGCGGCAGGCTCGGCAGCGCCCGGCCGGTTCAGCGGTTCAGCGGTTCAGCGCCCGGTCGACCAGCGTGGCGACGGGCGCGCGCACCGGCTCGCCGTGGCCGGGCACCAGCACGTCCGCGGGCAGCCCCCGCAGGCTCTCGATGGCCTCGGTGACCCCGTCCTCGGACTCGTTGAACACCTCCGGCAGCCGCTGCGCGCCGGTGCCCAGCCGGGACAGCGGGTGACCGGTGACCAGGGTGTCGCCGCTGAACAGCACCCCGGTCGACGGCATCAGGTAGGCGGTGTGGCCCCTGGTGTGCCCCGGCGTGGGCACGGCCACCAGGCCGCCCGGCACGTCCAGCGGCGTGTTCGGCTCGACCGCGACGACCTCGTCCAACGCCATCTTGACGTTGGCCGGCCCGACCGCGCGCACGGTCGCGGCGACCCACCGCAGCCCGGCCGGCCGCGTGCACTGGCGCAGCATCTGGGCGGGCGTGATCTGCTCCAGGTACTCGCGGCGGGCGTGCCGGGCCTCCTCGGCGCCGGTCATCACCGGCGTGCCGTACCGCCCGGTCATGGCGGGGACGCCGCCCATGTGGTCGAGGTGGGCGTGGGTGAGCAGGATCGCGGTGACGTCCTCGGGGCGGTGGCCGATCGCGGTGATGGACTCCAGCAGGGCCCCGCTGTCGTTCGGGTAGCCGGCGTCGACCAGGGTCAGCGCGGAGCCGTCGCTCACCAGGGCCCAGTTCACGTTGGTTCCGGTGACCACGTGCACCTGGTCGTTGACCCGGGTCAGCTTCACGACGTCGCTCCTCAGGGCGGGCTTCCGGTGCGGTCACGGCGGCGGTGCCAGCCTATTGGGTGCCCGTCGGCGCCCGGCGCGGTCCACCCGATCACCGGATCGGGGGCGGCCCGTCCCGGCGACCGCCGATTCCACGCGACCTAGGATTCGCGAGCACCGCTCACCCGAGCGTTGCTCACCTATGCGCGGGAGGTCGTCGTGGCGAGCAGGACGGACGTGGAGGCCGGGGCGCGGGAGTGGTTCGTCCGGCCGGCACCCGCCCCGGTCGCGATCCGCGACGAGAAGGGCCGGTCCCGCGAGCTGCCGCCGAGCGACCGGCTGCGCGAGATCGAGCGGCGGGCGCGGCTGATCGCGGCCAGCGACGGCCTGGCCCAGGCGGTGGCGGGGCTGTTGGCGGACCGGGCGGTGCGGGTGCACCAGGTGCGGGTCGACCCGCGCGCCGACGGGGACGAGCAGGTCATGGCCCTGCGGGTCACCCTCGTTGACGGTGCCGAGGCGGACGTGCCGGTGTGGCCGGGCGTCCCGCGGCTGCACGCCTACCCGGCCGGGGAGCGCGTCGAGGTCACCGGTGAGCCGCTGCTGGCGGTGGAGGTGCCCGCCGCGGCGCGAGAGGCCGACGGCTGGGTGCCCGCCGCCGCGTTCGCGGACGCGCTGCGCGAGCACGTGGCGGCGGGCTGAGAGCCGGGCTCCCGGCGGGTCACGACGCGGCGGCCTCCTGGGCTTGCGGTGGCCTTCCCGGGCTTGCAGTGGCCTCCCTGGGCTTGCGGCGGCCCCTCCAGGGCTCTCAGGAACCCGCCGCCCCCGAACCAGCCGCCCCCGAATCCGCAGCCCCCGAATCCGCGGCCCCCGCCGCCCCCGAAGCCGGCGCGACAGCGCCGCTGTGCCGCCACAACGCGGTAACCCCCGCGGCGGCCAGCAACCCCAGCACCCCCGCCACCGCCACGACCTGGTGCGCGGCGAGGCGTTCGGCGGCCAGCCCCGCCGCCGCCACGCCCAACCCCTGCGCCAGCTTCAACGTGGTGATGGCCAGCCCGTAGACCTGCCCCCGGCACGCGTCGGGCGTCCACAGCGCGAACGTCGGCGAGGCGATGGCGTGATAGGCACTGGCGGCACCGGCCAGGGCGAACAGCACCACCAGGGCGGCCAGGCCGGGTCTCGGCGCGCAGGCGATCAGCGGCAGGCTGGTGACCGCGGCCAGCACGGGCAGGGCGCGCAGCTGGGTGCGCTCGGGCCGGGTCGCCACCACCAGCGAGGCCAGGGCGCAGCCCGCCGGGTAGGCGGCGAACAGCAACCCGGCCGCGACCGGACCGCCGCCCTGCTGGTCGGCCAGCGGCACGGCCAGCGCCTCGCCGGAGATGTGGAACGCCGACAGCGCGGCGAAGCCGAGCAGGGCCAGCAGCCGCCGGTCGCGGCGGACCAGGCCGGCGCCGGCGACCAGCGAGGTCCACCAGCCCGGCCGCGCCGTCGCGCCGCCGGTCGCGGCCGGTACCGGGCGGTCGCGCACCCAGCGGGCCACCAGCGCGGCCGAGACGGCGAACGACGCGGCGTCGAGCAGCAGGACCCCGCTGGTGCCCACCAGCACGACCAGGAGGCCGCCCGCGGCGAAGCCGGCGACCTGGGCGGCCTGGCTGACCGTCGACAGGGCGGCGGCGCCCGCGCGGAAGGCGGGTCCGGGCAGGATGTGCGGCAGCAGCGCGGTGCGGGCCGGTACGGCCGGGGCGCCCGCCAGTTGCAGCAGCACCACCAGGGCGCACACCGCCGGCCACGGCAGGCCGGGCACGGCCATGGCCGCGACCAGCAGGGCGCGGGCCAGGTCCGAGCAGATCATGACCGCGCGGCGCGGGTAGCGGTCCGCCAGGCCCGCCAGCAGCGGCCCGCCGACCAGGTCGGGCAGGAACGTCAGCGCGTAGGCCACCGCCGCCCACGCCGGGGAGCCGGTGTCCCGGTAGACCAGCACGGTGAGCGCGACCCGGGCGAACTGGTCGCCCGCGGTGGACACGGTGTGCGCGGCGAACAGGGCCCGGAACTCGACGTGGGCGAACACCGCCCGGTACAGCGTGGGTTCGCGGGTCGGCTCACCCATGGACGGTCAGAGCACCGGTCCGGCCGCACCGGCCGCGGCGACCTCCACCCGGTCCCGGCCGTGGTGCTTGGCCTGGTACAGGGCGGTGTCGGCGGCCAGCAGCAGGCCGTCGACGGTGTCGCCGTGCCACGGGTGGGCGGCCACGCCCAGCGAGGCGGTGAACCGCAGCGTGCGCTCCGGCCCGGTGGTGGGCACCTCGGTCAGCGGCACCCGCACGGCCTGCCGGACGCGCTCGGCGACCTGCCGGGCGGCGGCCAGGCCCGCGCCGGGCAGCAGCACCACGAACTCCTCCCCGCCCAGCCGGCCCACCAGGTCGCCGTCGCGGACCTGGCGGCGCAGCTCGGCGGCCACCGCGCACAGCGCGTGGTCACCGGCCAGGTGGCCGTGCGTGTCGTTGATGTCCTTGAAGTGGTCCAGGTCCACGATGATCACCGCGATCGGCGAGCCGGTGGCCTGGGCTCGGTTCAGCTCGGCCGCGGCGTGCTCCTGCCACGCGGTGGCGGTGAGCGCGCCGGTCTTGCCGTCGACGCGGGCCGCGGTGCGGTAGACCGGCAGCAGCAGCCCCAGGTGCATGCCGAGCATGGTCACCACCAGCACCGGCACCACCCACGGCGCCGTCACCAGCACCACGGCCAGGCCCGTGCCCAGGCCGATGGACGCGGCGATCACCAGCTGCTGGCTCAGCGGCCCCAGCACCTCGCGGCCCGGCCGGGTCGGCGAGGTGAGCAGGATCGCGCCCACCACCAGGGCCAGGTTGACCAGCCAGTACGCGATGCCGGCGGCGACCAGGGCGCCGAGGTCCACCGGGCCGTCGAGCTGCGCGGCGTGCGGCAGGCTCTGGTCGGGGTGCGCGGCGTACAGGATCGCGCCGGCGGCCCAGCAGCCCAGCAGCACCGTCGAGGCGGAGAAGGTCTTGCGGTGCAGCGGGCTGCGCCGGTAGATCCGCAGCCACCCGTAGCCGTAGCTGATCGCCACCAGCGCCGCCACCAGCGGCGGTGGCAGCACCAGCACCCCGGCGAAGAGCCAGATCGACTGCGGGTGCGCGTAGGGGCTGCCCTCGGCGGCGACCTCGCGCACCCGCTCCAGGCCGCGCGCCGCCTCGAAGTGCACCACCGCGGCACCGGCCAGCACCGCGAACCACACCAGGTGGCGCCCGGTCACCGGGAGCACGGCCGCGCTCGTCAGGACCGCGCAGAGCGCCACGGCCTCGACACCGAGCACGTAACCCAGTGCCGCGCGCGGCAACCGCCACAACGACCAGTGCCGCCACCACCACGATGACGCGCGTCGTTCACTACCCCCGGCGACCATTGTGTCACCACCCCACGACTGATGATGACACGGTAACCGGCCGATCACGCACAGTCGAGCACCCCAAGGAGACCGGTATGCGGAACACCATCACCACCAGCGCGAACACCTCCCGTCCGAACGACTGGCGCATCGGCCGTCCGAACGACTGGCGGCTCGGCCGCCCGAACGACTGGCGCCGCTGCTGAACGCCGGTCGGGCCCGGCCTCCCACCCCGCGGCGAGGCCGGGCCGACAGCCGCGATCGGCGAGCCGGACCGGACGCGCCCGAACGGGCAGACCGGACGGACGCACGCTAGCAGGCCGGGCGCGTCGGGCGGGGTCGGCGGGCCGGTCCGCGGCACCCGGTCCGGACCGCGACTTCTGTGAACAACACGTCCGGCGCCCCGGCCGGTTGGGTCAAGGGTTGACGCCCCGGAGTGCGTTGAAGCCGGGCACCCCACCCGGTATCCATGGCACATGGGGGCACTCCTGTCCGTGCTGGGCGACGTGGAGGTCCGGTGCGGTGCGCACCGGGTGCCGGTCGGCCACGCCCGGCAGCGGTCGGTGCTGGGCGCCCTCGCGGTCGACGCGGACCGGGTGGTGCCGGTGGACGCCCTGCTCGACCGGGTGTGGGGAGGCCGGGACCCGCACCGGGCGCGGTCGGCGCTGCGGACCTACCTGTCCCGCCTGCGGCAGGCGCTCGCGTCGACCGGTCTCACCATCACCCGGCAGGGCAGCGGCTACCTGCTCGCCACCGGCACCGGCGAGGTGGACCTGCGCCGGTTCGAGCGCCTGGTGGGCGCCGCGCGGGCCGAGGCCGACCCCCGCAGCGCCCTGGCGCTGGCGGACGAGGCGCTGGCGCTGTGGCGCGGCGAGCCGCTGGCGGGCCTGGACACGCCGTGGGCCGGGGCCGTGCGGGAGCGGCTGCGCCTGGAGCACGCCGCCGCGCTGGCCGACCGGACCGACTGGGCGCTGGCCTGCGGCCGGCACCACGCGCTGCTGCCCGAGCTGATCGCCCGCACCGCCGCCGACCCGCTCGACGAGCGCGCCGCCGGGCAGCTCATGCTCGCGCTGCACCGGGGCGACCGCCAGGCCGAGGCGCTGACCCACTACGAGCGGCTGCGCCGGCGCCTGGCCGAGGACCTGGGCACCGACCCCTCCCCCGCGCTGCGCGAGCTGCACCGGCGCATCCTGACCGCCGACACCGCCGACACCGCCGACACCGACCGCGCCGATCACGCCGACGCGTTCCCCGTGCCGCGGCAACTGCCCCCGGCACCCGCGCACTTCACCGGCCGCGCGGACGAGCTGGCCGCGCTCACCGCCGCGGTCGACGTCCCGCGCCACCAGGCGGCGGTGACGGTGATCGCGGGCGCGGGCGGCATGGGCAAGACCTCGCTGGCGCTGCACTGGGCCCACCGCAACGCCGACCGCTTCCCGGGCGGCCAGCTGTTCGTCGACCTCCAGGGCTTCAGCCCCACCGCGGCACCGGTCGACCCCGCCGCCGCGGTGCGCGGCTTCCTGGACGCCCTGGGCGTCGACCAGCGCTCGGTCCCGGCCGACCCGGACGCCCGCACCGCGCTGTTCCGCAGCCTCGTGGCGGACCGCCGGGTGCTCGTCGTGCTGGACAACGCGCGCGACTCCGCCCAGGTGGCGCCGCTGCTGCCCGGCACCGGGTCGTGCGCGGTGCTCGTGACCAGCCGCAACCGGCTGCCCGGCCTGGTCGCCACCACCGGCGCGGACTACCTGGCCCTGGACGTGCTCACCACCCCCGAGGCCCTCCGGGCGCTGCGCGACCGGCTGGGCGCGCGGCGGATCGCCGCCGAACCGTGCGCCGTGGCCGAGCTGGCGGCCCTGTGCGCGGGGCACCCGCTGGCGCTGGGCATCGCGGCCGGTCGTGCCGCCACCCAGCCGCGCCTGCCCCTGTCCGCCCTGGTCGCCGAGCTGCGCGAGACCCGGCTGGACGTGCTGGAGGGCGACGAGCTGGGCGCGGGCCTGCGCACGGTGTTCGCCACCTCGCTGCGCGCCCTGGCACCGGGCGACGTGGCGTTGTTCGGCCTGCTCGCCCTGGCACCGGGTCCGGACATCGGCCTGGCCGCCGCGGCGGCCCTGCACGGGAATCCGGGCGTCCGCACCGCCCTGCGCCGGCTGGAGGGCGCCCACCTGGTCACCCAGCACGTGCCGGGGCGCTACCGCCTGCACGACCTGGCCCGGCTGGTGGGCGCCGAGCACGCGACCGCGCACCTGCCCGGGGACGAGCGCCGGGCGGCGTTGCGGCGCCTGGACGACCACTACCTGCACAGCGCCTTCCGCGCGGACCGGCTGCTCAACCCCTACCGGCCGTCGACCGCGCTCGACCCGCCCGCACCCGGCGGCGAGCCGGTCGAGCCGGCGGACCACGCCGCCGCGATGCGCTGGTTCCACGCCGAGCACGCCTGCCTGCTGGCCGCCTGCGCCCGCGCCGAGGCCGAGGGCGGGCACGCCACCACGTGGCGGTACGCGTGGACCACCACCACGTTCCACCACCGCAGTGGCAGGGTGCACGACCTGCACAGCACCTGGTCCAAGGCGCTCGCCGCCGCCCGGCAGTGGGGCTCGGCGGACGCGGTGCGCGTGGCGCACCGCTTGTTCGGCAGCGCCTGCACGTTCATCGGGCTGCACTCCGAGGCGGTCGAGCACATCGCCCGCTCGCTGGCCCTGGCCGAGGGGGTGGGCGACCGGCCGGACCTGGCCAACGGCCACTACGCCCTGGCCAACGCGCGGCTGCGGACGGCCGATCCCCGGGAAGTGGCACCGGCCCTCGACTCCGCGACCCGGGCCGCGGAGCTGTGCCGGGACCTGGGCGAGGACCTGTGGGCCGCCAACTCGGAGCTGCTGGTCGCGCAGTGCCTGGCGCTGCTCGGCGACCACGACCGCGCCAGGGCCCGCGGTGAAGCCGTGCTCGCGACCCACGAGGCCGGGGCCCGCTCCCACGACATCGCCTGCGCGCACGACACCCTCGGCCACGTCGCCCAGCTCGCCGGCGACCACGAGAGGGCCGTGGCGCACTACGAGCGGGCCGTCGCGGGCTACGGTTCCGTCGACTCCAGGCTCGACCGGGCCGACGCGCTGGAGCGCCTGGGGGCGGTCTACCGCGCGCTCGGGCGGTCGGACCAGGCGGTCCGCACCTGGCGCGCGGCGCTGGGGGTGTACCGGGCGCAGCACCTCGTGGCGGACGCCCGGCGGGTCCGGACCCTCCTGGGCGATCAGCTCGTGAGCACCTGACGGTCGGCCCTCCGGACCAGGCCCGGCACCGCCGCACCCGCCGCCAGGAACACGCCGGCGGCCAGCAACCAGCCACCGGCGCCGAGCGCGGTCAGGCCGACCGTGAAGAACGCCGGGCCGACCATCTGCACGGTCGCCGTGGCGGCCTCGGCAACCCCCTGGTACGCGCCGCGCGCCTCCTCCCGCATCAGCGACAGCGACAGCTGCCAGCTCGCCGCCACGTACCCCAGCTCCCCGGCCAGGTGCAGCAGCCCCGCGACCACCACGACGGCCACGCCGACGTGCCGCCCGAGGGACCCGGACAGCGCCAGCAGCAGGCACGCCGCCGCCAGCACCGCGCCGGACACCGCGGCGGTGCGCGCCGCACCCGGTGTCGTGCCGGCCAGGCGCGTGGCGGGCACCTGGAGCAGGGCGATGCCGACCGAGCTGACCACCACCAGCACCCCGCTCAGCGACAGCGGCAGCGTGCGCGAGGTCCACAGCGGGACACCGGTGGACAGCATCGCCCAGCACAGCGACAGCACGGCGGTCGTGCCCACCACGGCCAGGTAGGGGCGGTCGCGCAGCGGCGAGGCCGACGGCCGGGGCAGCCGCCGGGGTCGCGGCGCGAGCAGCAGGACGACGACCAGCACGGCGAAACCGGCGGCGTTCACAGCGATGGCGGCGTGGTAGGCGGCGGGGTCGTCCAGGCCCAGGACGAGCGCGCCGCCGCCCGCGCCCGCGGCGTACCCGACGTGCTGGGCGACGCGCTGGCGGGCCAGGGCGTCGACGCGGGCGGCGTCGTCGACGACCAGCCCGGCCAGCAACGCCGTCCGGGCCGCGTTGCCGCCGTTGGCCGGTGCCACGAACACCACGGTGACCAGCACGAACGCCCAGGTGGCGTCGACGAACGGGTAGCAGGCCACGGCCAGGCCGCGCACGCCCGTGGTGGCGGCGGCGACGTGGCGGGCGTCGAACCGGTCCGCGAGCGCGCCCAGCGGCACGGCCGCGGCCAGCCCGGCCCCGCCCGCCACGGCCATCGCCACACCGACCACCACCGGGGGCAGGCCCACCACCCGGGTGAAGTACAGCGCCCAGGTGGTGAACCACAGGCCGTCGCCGGCGGCCGACACGCCACGCCCCCACATCAACCGGCGCAACCAGGTCTCCACCATGACGCACACCTTTCAAGTAGTCCTGAAGGGTGACTGTAGGTGCAACCACGATTCACGTCCACCTGAAGGGTGGTAGCGTGAGCGGTGTGTCGAGCTGGGTCGATCCGGAGAACCGGGTGGTCGCCGCGGTCACCGCGCTGGCCGCCGAACTGGCCGACCCGCTGCGCCTGACCGCGCTGCAACTGCTGGCCGCCGAAGGGCCGCACACCTCCAGCCAGCTGGCCGACGCCATCGGCGTCACCGCGTCCCGGCTGGGCAACCACCTGGCCCGGCTGCGGGAGAAGAACCTGGTCACCGTCGAGCGGACCGGGCGGCACTCGGTGTACCGGGCCGCACCGGGCCTGGGCGGGGTGCTGGCCGCCCTGGCGGACTACGCGCGGGGCGCCGACGCGGTCGGCCCGCCGCACCGCGCCCCGTCACCGGCCGACGTCGCGCACACCTGCTACGACCACGCGGCGGGCCGGCTCGGCGTCAGCGCCTTCGCGACCCTGGTCGAGCGCGGCGCGCTGCGCCCACCCGACGGCCTGGGCGACGAGCTGGCGCTCGGCCCGGACCCGGGCGCGTTCACCGAGCTGGGCGTGGACCCGGCCGCACTCGTCCCCGGCCGCCGCAAGCTCGCCACCGCCTGCCTGGACCGCACGCACCGCCTGCCGCACCTGGGCGGCGTGCTGGGCAAGGCGGTGCTGGACGCGCTCCTGGACCGCGGCCTGGTGCGGCGGGTCGAGGGCAGCCGCGTGCTCACCGTCGCGGCACCCGACGAGCTGGTCCGGCTGCTGCCCGCGTTCGACCCCGCCGACCGCGGGTGAACACCGGCCGAACGCGGGCCGACCGGTTGCCCGATCGGCAACGCAGCGGGTACGAGCTGGTGCGGCTGCTCGGCCGGGGCGGGACGCGAGGTGCACGTCGCCCGGACACCCGGCCTGCTGCCGCAACGGCCCCGACGTGCACGTCACCGCGGGCGCGGGCTCCCGTGGCGGTCCCCATCGGCGCGGGCGGTTCAGCCGACGGCCACCAGGTAGATGCCGCAGCCGACCAGCACCGCGCACCCGGCGAAGCACAGCGCCGACCCCGCCCCGGCCACCGCACCACCGCGGTCGGCGGCGGCGATGCCCAGCGAGAACAGGCCGACCGTGCCGACCACCACGGCCAGCGAGACCAGCAGGACCCCTCCGAGCGCACCCCAGTTCACGACAGGCTCCTCACGCCGGCACCTCGTTGACGTTGTGGGCGCCCACCGGCGCCCGTCGCGACGCGGCGTAGCAGCCCGCGCCGACCCCGGCGGCCACCAGCGCCACCGCGACCGCCCCCGCGGTGCCCTGCCGCGCCACCTCGCCCGCGAGCGCGCCGACGACCGCCGCGGCGGGCAGGGTGAGCAACCAGGCGAGCGCCATCCGGCCCGCCACGCCCCACCGCACCTCGCCGGCCCGCCTGCCCACGCCCGCCCCGATCACGCCACCCGCGCACACGTGCGTGGTGGACAGGGCGAAGCCGAGCTGCGAGGAGGTGAGGATCACCGCCGCGGCACCGGTCTCGGCGGCGAAGCCCTGCGGGCTGCGGATGTCGGTGATGCCCCGGCCCATGGTCCGGATGATGCGCCAGCCGCCCAGGTAGGTGCCGAGCGCGATGGCGAGGCCCGCGGCGATGACCACCCACACCGGCGGACGCGCGCCGGCGGGCAGCGCGCCCGCGGTGATGAGCGTCAGCGTGATCACGCCCATGGTCTTCTGCGCGTCGTTGGTGCCGTGCGCCAGCGACACCAGCGAGGCCGAGGCGATCTGCCCGAACCGGAACCCGCGCGTGCGCACCGACTCCGACGTGCGGCGCGTGATGGCGTACGCGAGGTAGGTGGCGACCGCCGCCACCGCTCCGGCGATCAGCGGCGAGGCGACCGCGGGCACCAGCACCTTCTCCACCACCGTGCCGAACCGCACCGCGTCCGCGCCCGCGGCGACCCACGTCGAGCCGACCAGCCCGCCGAACAACGCGTGCGAGGAGCTGGAGGGCAGGCCGAGCAGCCACGTGACGAGGTTCCACACCACGGCGCCGACCAGGCCGCCGAAGACCACCTCCGGCCCGATCCCGGCCTCGTCGACGATGCCGCTGGAGATGGTGCGGGCGACCTCGACCGACAGGAACGCGCCCACCAGGTTCAGCACGGCCGACACGCCCACCGCGACCTTCGGCGGCAGCGCACCGGTGGCGATGGACGTGGCCATCGCGTTGGCCGTGTCGTGGAACCCGTTGGTGAAGTCGAACACCAGCGCGGTCGCCACGACCACGAGGACGATCGTCGAAAGGTCCACCGCTCCCCCCGTCCTTGCCCGCTGCTCACCCGATCCGGTTAACCACGCGAGGTGACGGCGAGGTGAACGGAGGACGAATGTCGCGAAGCGGATCGTCTCGCGTGGCCGAATCCGGGACGCACCCCGCGTCCGCCCCGACAACCCCTGATCCGCGGGGGTTCGACACCAACGCACCACAGTGGACGGTCCAGGTCGCGTCACCCGGACCGTCCACGGCGCGTGACCGGGAATTCCCCCGGCCAGGTTGTCCCGCGCACCGACGAGTTGTCGTCGGTCGCGGCGGTTCCCGGTGCCGCGCGGCGCCACCACGATGGCCCCATGTCTGCCGCATCAGGGAACGACCAGTCCACCAGAGACCGATCCCGTTGGCGCACCTGCCAACAGCTCGCCCGCGAGCTGCTGCTCGTCGGCCCCGACGACGAGGACCTCAAGCTGAAGTACCTGGACGTCCTGCTCAAGGACGGCCTGCCGGCCACCGACGCGCCCAAGGACGTCCTGGTCGTCGGCGCGGGCGTCGCCGGCCTGGTGGCCGCCCGGCTGCTCACCGGCGCCGGGCACCGGGTGACGGTGCTGGAGGCCAACGGCAACCGGGTCGGTGGCCGCATCAAGACCTTCCGCACCGACCCGGCCCGCACCGACCCGGCCCGGCAACCGGTGTTCGCCGACCCGGCCCAGTACGGCGAGGCGGGCGCGATGCGGCTGCCGGACTTCCACCCGCTCACCCTCGGCCTGGTGGACTCGCTCGGCCTGGACCGCAGGCTGTTCTACAACGTGGACGTCGACCCGGCGACCGAGCAGCCGGTCGTCCCGCCACCGGTGTTCTACCGCTCGTTCACCGGCGCGACGTGGCCGCCGGGCGCCGAGCAGCCGGAGTTCCCCACCCCGGCCAAGCGCTTCCACACCTGGATCCGCGCCAACCAGGTGCAGGTGCGGCGCGCCGAGTACGCGCGCGACCCGGGCTCGGTCAACGAGGGCTTCCACCTGACCGGCGACGAGGTCCGCGTCACCGCCGCGCGCATGGTGCACGAGGCGCTGGAGGAGGTCCGCGACTACTACTCCGACCTCGTGGACGGCACGCGCGTGAACAAGCCCTTCGCCGAGTGGCTGGACGGCTGGGCGCGGGTGATCCACGACTTCGACGGCTACTCGATGGGCCGGTTCCTGCGCGAGCGGGCCGGGTTGAGCGACGAGGCGGTCGAGGCCATCGGCACCCTGGAGAACATGACCTCGCGGCTGCACCTGTCGTTCTTCCACACCTTCCTGGGCCGCAGCGACATCAACCCCGACGCCACCTACTGGGAGGTCGACGGCGGCAGTTGGCAGCTCCCCGAGCGGCTGTACGAGGACCTGGCACCCCGGGTGGAGCTGGGGCGCCGCGTGGTCGACATCGAGTACTGGGACCCGCGCCTGGACGACCCGCCCGGCTCGGTCGTCGGCCCCGACGGCCCCGCCGTGGCGATCCGCACCGTCGCCGAGGACGACCCGACCGGGCCCGCCACCACGTGGACCGGCGACCTGGCGATCATCGCGATCCCGTTCTCCAGCCTGCGGTTCGTCGACGTCACGCCCCCGATGTCCTACAAGAAGCGCCGCGCGGTCATCGAGATGCACTACGACCAGGCGACCAAGGTGCTGCTGGAGTTCTCGCGGCGCTGGTGGGAGTTCACTGAGGCGGACTGGCAGCGCGAGCTGGCCGCGATCGGCCCCGGCGTGCACGAGTTCTACCAGGCGCTGGACGAGTCCGATGACGACGCGGCGCACTCGGTGCCGGGCGTGCTGGACGGCGCGGCCACCGGGCTGCTGGGCGCGCACCCGAGCGTGGACGAGCGGGCCATCCCCGCGCCGCAGCTGGAGTACAACCGGAACCTGCCGCTGATCGGGCCCGCGGTGCGCCCGGCGACCAACGTCTTCGGCGGCGGCTCCACCACGGACAACCCGAACCGCTTCACGTACTACCCGTCGCACCCGGTGCCCGGCAGCGAGGGCGGCGTGGTGCTGGCGAGCTACAGCTGGTCCGACGACGCCGCGCACTGGGACTCCCTGGACGACCACCAGCGCTACGTCTACGCGCTGCGCAACCTCCAGGCCGTGCACGGCCGCCGCATCGAGGTCTTCTACACCGGGTACGGGCAGACGCAGAGCTGGCTGCGCGACCCGTACGCCTTCGGCGAGGCCGCGGTCTACACGCCGCACCAGATGACCAGCTTCCACCTGGACGTGGGCAAGCCCGAGGGGCCGCTGCACTTCGCGGGCGAGCACGTCTCGCTCAAGCACGCCTGGATCGAGGGCGCGGTCGAGACCGCGGTGCGCGCGGCGATCGCCGTGCACGAGGCGCCGCCGCCGGTCCGGTCGGCCGCCGTGCCTGCCGGTCGCCGCCCGGTCGAGGCGGAGATGGTGGCCGAGATCGGCACGGCGATGGGCGGGGACATGACCGCCGGGGTGATCGCGCCGTGAGCACCACCGTGGCCCGCTACCTGGCCCAGCGGCTCGGCGAACTGGGCATCGGGCACGTGTTCGGCGTGCCGGGCAACCACCTGGGCCCGTTCCTGACCGCACTGGCGGAGCGCCCCGGCCCGACCTGGGTCGGCACCCCGACCGAGGTGGGCGCCGGGTACGCCGCCGACGCCTACGCCCGCGTGCGCGGCGGCCCCCGGGTCGCCGCCGCGGCCTGCACCTACGGCGTGGGCGCGTTCAACCTGCTCAACCCGATCGGCGGCGCGTACGTGGAGTACGTGCCGATCATCGCGATCAACGCCTCGCCCACCTACGAGCAGTGGCTGAACTACCAGGCCGTCGGCCTGCTGACCTCGCACATGAGCCAGCGCCGGGAGAGCAACCTGGACGTGTACCGGCAGGTCACCGTCGACGCCCAGGTGATCGGCAACCCCGGGCTGGCCCCGGTGCAGGTCGACTCCGCGATCGTGGCCTGCCTGTCGGAGCGGCGGCCGGTGTACCTGGAGGTGATGGAGGACGTCTGGCGGGCGCCGTGCGACGAGCCGCGGGGCCTGCTGGTCGCCCGGCGGCGGCCGGTCACCGCGCGCAACGAGACCATGCTCGACCGGGCGGTGACCGACGCCGTGGCGCTGGTCGAGCGCCTGGGCACGCCGATCCTGTGGGCTGGCGAGGAGGTCGACCGGTTCGACCTCGCGGACCCCTTCCTCGACCTGGTCGAGTCCACCGGCATCCGGTTCTGCACCACCATCGGCGGCAAGGCGGTGGTCTCCGAGGACCACGAGGCGTTCGTCGGCGTCTACAACGGCAAGGCGTCCACCAAGACCGTCTACGAGATCTTCCAGAACGTGGCCAAGGTCCGGATCGGCATCGGCTCGTGGTCGACGTCGAAGAACCTCGGCGGCGAGAAGAGCATCGGCCCGGACTGGATCGTCGCCGCCCGCGAGGGCGTCAGCGTCGGCGCCTCCTACTACCCCGACGTGCGGCTGGAGGAGTTCGTCAAGGCGTTGCGCGCCCGGCTGCTGGAGCGGTTCGGGCCCGGGTACTTCGCCGCCGACTACTTCGCCCGCGGGCACGAGCTGGACACCGCGGTGCCGCGGAGCCGCGAGGCGCACCTGGCCCGGCAGCGGTCCGCCGAGCAGGTCGGCCCGGTCACCTACGACGCGCTGTTCCGGGCGGTCAACGCCCTGCTGGCGGCCGCGCCGGGCAGGTTCACCGTGGTCTCCGACGCCGGGTTCGCGCTGCTCGGCTCGATGGGCCTGCACATCGCCGAGCAGGACGGCTACCTGGCCCAGAACAGCTGGCTGTCCATCGGCTACTCGGTGGGGGCGACCACCGGCGTCGCCCTGGCCAAGCCGGACCGCCGGCCGCTGGTGTTCGTCGGCGACGGCTCGTTCCAGGAGACCGTGCAGGAGCTGTCCACCCACGTCCGGCACGGGCTGGCCCCGGTGATCTTCGTGCTGGACAACGAGGGCTTCTACGGCATCGAGCAGATGCTGGTGGCGCCCGGCTACTACCGGGAGCCGCCGACGCAGGAGGAGGACTACTACAACGTCCTGCACCGGTGGCGGTACAGCGCGCTGCCGGCGGTGTTCGGCACGGACGAGGCGCCGATGTCCGGCGTGGAGGTCCGCACCCTGGCCGACCTGGACGCGGTGCTGACCGGCCTGGCGGACGACACCGCCGCGGGCGGCCCGCTCGTCGTGCACGTCCACCTGTCCCGCCGGGACTACCCGGAGGCGATCGGCTACCAGGTCGAGGCCGCGGTCAAGGCCCTCGCACCGGCCCCGCGCGCGGCGGTCGACCGGGTCGAGCCCGCCGAGCGGCTCGAACCCGTCGCCGGGACGTGAGCCGACGCCGCGCGGGCGGTGCCGGTGGTGGCCGGCACCGCCCGCGCGGCGTCGGTCCCGGGCCCCGCGTCAGTCACCCATCTCGGGCAGCGGCGCCCGCCCGCCGGTCTCGTCGACCGGCACCCAGGCCACCGCGAGCGCACCGCCCAGCGCGGCGAGCACGAACCCGACCAGGAAGCCGCCCAGGCTGGCCTGCACCAGGCTGACCACCCCGGCGACCACCGCGGTCATCCCGGCGAAGTAGCGCAGCCCCGGCCGGCACAGCAGGGTCAGCCCGGCGGCGAGCAGCAGGGCGCCGAGCACCCAGCTGACCGCCGCGCCCGCACCGGCGAACCGCAGCACACCGCGGGACGTGGTGACCACCGTGACCAGCTCCACGCCGGCGCAGGCGGTGAGCACGCCCGCGGCGAACGGGCACGACTGCCGCCACCGGGTGAACCCGCGGGCGGTCGCCACCCGGTGCCGGTCCGCCTGCTCGGCCGGGTCCACGCGACGGTTCATCGGCACTCCTGGCCCCCGGCGGCGCGCCTGCGCGCGGTCGCGAGTGGACGGTGACCTCACGAATCCTCACCGCCGGCTGGTGTGACGTGCCATTCCCCGTAGGTATGACAGGGCGGGCACGGGGAGTCATCCCCGTGCCCGCGCGAGCCAGGTGCGCAGCGCCCACCAGGAGCGCAGCGTGTCCGGCACCGTCGAACGGGTGGCGGTGTCGTCCTCGCCCAGCGGCAGGGCGGTGATCTCCGCCAGCCGGTCGAGGCGGTACCGGACGGTGTTGGGGTGCAGGTGCAGGGCGACCGCGGTGTGGCCGAGCCGGTGCCCGTGGTCGAGGTAGGCCAGGGCGGTGCAGGCCAGCTCGCGGTGGAAGTCGTCGGCGGGGTCGAGCCTGGTCAGCAGGGCGTCGGTGAGCAGGTCGGCGAGCAGGGGCTGCGCGGCCAGCGCGGTCTCCGCGGCCAGCTCGACGAGGTGGTGCACCCCGCGCAGCCCCTGCCGGGCGGCGATGGCCAGGGCGGCGGTGCACAGGGCGTGCACGTCGCGCAGCCCGGTCAGCGGCACGGCGGGCGCGGCGATCAGCAGCACGGCGGGTGCGAGGTCGTCGGTGCCGGGCGGCTTGGCGGCCAGGCCGGTGAGGCGGCCCTCGACCAGGCCGTAGACGCCGCCGAGGCCGAGCAGGCGCTGTTCCAGGGCGCGGGCCAGGGCCGGGTCGGTGACGTCGGAGACCAGGCAGTAGTAGCGGCCGCCCGGCCGCAGCCCGGCCTGGTGGAGGTCGTCGGCCGCCGGCGGATCGGCGGCGCCGGGCAGGAGCAGCGCGCGCAGCAGCTGGGTGCGCACGTCGCGGGTGGTGCGGGAGAGCTGGAGCTCGGCGTGGTGGTAGCCGTTGACGATGTGGCGCTCCAGGGCGCCGGTGTAGCGGTCCAGGTCGAGCACCGCCTCCAGGATGACGTCGTCGGGCACCCCGGCGGCGCGGCTGCGGTCGATGGCGATGCGCACCGCGCGGGTGCGCCCGGCCTGGACGCCGCGCAGCAGGCCGGTGATGGGCACGCCCTGGGCGGCGCGGTCGGCGCCCAGCGCCTCGGCGGTGGCGAAGTCCTGGTCGTCGGGGTGCTCGGGGCGGGCCAGGGAGTCCAGCCCGGCGGCGAGCAGCACCTGCACGTGGCGGCGGTTCTCGGCCTCGGGCAGCCGCGCCACCTCGGGCGAGTGGGTCCGGGCGGCCAGCACCAGCTCGTCGAGGACCCGGTCGTCCGAGGCCATCGCTTCGAGCACCTGGCGCAGCAGCTCGCTGCGGTGCGCTGCGGGCACGGCACCTCCCGGTTGTGGCGGGACCACAACGGGCCGGCCGGGTTGTTGGCCGGCGGCCCCTACCACGGACGTGGTACGCGCTGGTTATGTGGTGCTACCGCACGGTAACAGCACGGCCGCCCACCGGGCGATCCCCGTTCCGCCGCACCGCCGCGACGAAGCCGTTCCCGTTTGGAGCCCCCATGCCGAAGACACCCCTCCCGCGTTCCCTCGGACTGGTCTGCGCAGGTCTGGTGACCGCCGCGCTCGCGGTGCCGACCCCCACCTCCGCCGCGCCGCTGAGGGAGGTGATGTTCGTCGGCAACAACTGGGACGGCACCGCGGACGTCATCGCCTCCGGCGGCGACTTCGCCCGGATCGCGCGGGTGAACGTCATCCCGGACCGGGAGGAGCGGCTGCGGGAGATCTACCTCAACCCGATCAAGCTGATCTTCTTCCTGGGCATCCGCAACGGCCCCGGCGAGGGGCACGACCAGTTCGTCGACGACATGTACACCACCCCCGACGGCACGGCCGTGGTGGTGTCGCGGCCCAGCTTCGCCGACGTGGTGTCGATCGACCTGGCCACCGGCCGGGTGAAGTGGCGGTTCCCGGTCTCCGGCTTCCGCTCCGACCACATGGCCGTGTCCCCGGACGGCCGGCGGGTCGCGGTGTCGGCCTCCACGTCGAACACCGTGCACGTCCTGGACATCACCACCGGGCAGCAGGTCGGCTCGTTCGCCACCGGCGACAAGCCGCACGAGAACGTCTTCACCGACGGCGGCACCCGGCTGTGGAACATGTCCATCGGCGAGGTCAACACCGACCTCGACGACCCCGGCTGGGACTTCACCAAGGGCGACCGGCGCATCACCGTCGTCGACACGACCACGTTCCGGCAGGTCGAGGTCATCGACATGCGGCAGCGGCTGGACGCCTTCGGCCGGTCGGACCTGTCCGACGCGGTGCGGCCGGTGGCGTTCACCCCGGACTGGTCGACGCTGTACTTCCAGCTCTCGTTCTTCAACGGGTTCCTGGAGTACGACGTGGCCGCCGACCGGATCACGCGGCTCAAGGAGCTGCCCAAGAACCCGAACACCAGCGAGGACCGCACCACCTGGGTCAACGACTCGCGCCACCACGGCCTGTCGATGAGCCCGGCGGGCGACAAGCTGTGCGTGGCCGGGACGATGGACGACTACGCCGTGGTGGTGGACCGCGCGTCGCTGCGCGAGGGGCCGCTGGTGCCGGCGTCGAAGCCGTACTGGGCCACGGTCAGCGGTGACGGGCGCAGCTGCGTGATCTCCGAGAGCGGCGCCGACCAGGTGACCGCGATCGACTTCGCGACCGGCCGGAAGGTGGTGTCGGTGCGGGTGGGCGACCACCCGCAGCGGGTGCGGATCGGGCACGTGCCGCAGGGGTGGACCGGGCCCTCGGGGCGGTGAACCCCCGCGCCGGGGTCTTGCGGGGGGGGGGCTCGCGGGAGCGAGCGGTGAAGCCCTGCAAGGCGAGCCTCGCGAGAACGAGCGGTGAAGCCCTGCGGGGAAGCGAGCGGGGAGCCGTCGGGAAGGCGGGCCGGGGATCCTCGGAGGAGGAGCCGGCGGTCGGCGGACCACCGGGAAGCCCGCCGGTTCCGGGCAACCCCTCCCTGCGAGCGAACACGGGGCACCATGCGACCGACCACGACCGCGGGGCTCGTCCTGAGCCTCGCCCTCGCGTCCACCACCGCACCGGCGGCGGCCCGACCGGCACCCGAGCCGGCCGCGGCCGCCGCCGAGTCGCACTCCGAGCGCATCCTGTTCAACGGCGGCGACGAGACCTTCAACGGCATCACCTACCACTCGTTCCGCATCCCGTCCCTGATCCGCACGACCAACGACACCCTGATCGCGTTCGTCGAGGGCCGGGCCGCCCACAACGGCGACTTCGGCAACATCAACCTGCTCTACAAGCGCTCCACGGACAACGGCGCCACCTGGTCGGGCCTGCGCGAGGTGATCGGCGCCGGGCAGGGCACGTGGGGCAACCCGACCGCCGTGGTCGACCGCTCGAACAACCGGGTCTGGCTGTTCGTGAACCACCAGCCCGAGGGCGCGGACCCGGTGGACTCCTGGGACGACCGGCAGGTGTGGGTGTCCTCCAGCGCCGACGACGGGCTGACCTGGTCCGCGCCGGTGGACGTGTCCGCGACCCTCAAGCCGCGCACCCTCGCCGGCGGCGGGAGCTGGAACTGGGACGCGGTCGGGCCCGGCGTGGGCGTGCAGACCACCGTGCGCGACCCCGGCCGGCTCGTCGTCCCCGCGCAGCACCGCACCATCTACAGCGACGACCACGGCGCCACGTGGCGGGTGCAGCCGCTGCGCACGACCTCCGGCGCGGCGATGGAGCAGACCGGCGAGGCCACGGTCCTGGAGCTGGCCGACGGCTCGCTGTACCGCAACGACCGGGCCACCTCGTCGGTGTGGGAAACGGGCAGGCGCCGCTACGTCGCGCGCGGCACGGTCGAGTCGGGCTTCACCCCGTTCGCGCCGGCGGACTGCCTGCTCGACCCCGAGAACGAGGCGTCGACCCTGCGGTACAACACCGACGCGCCGGCCCGGATCGTGTTCGTCAACTCGGCGAGCACCGGGACGCGGACGAAGATGCGCGTCCGGGTGAGCGAGGACGAGGGCCGGACCTGGGGCTACAGCCGCCCGTTCGCCGACGCGCCGCTGCCCGGCGAGAGCGCCACCTACCGGGAGGGCGGCTACTCCAGCACCGCCAAGACCGCCGACCACCACGTGGCCGCGCTGGTGGAGGTCAACGAGAACACGGCGAGCAGCGCGACGTCGCACCGCTCGATCGCCTTCCGCAAGGTCAACCTGCCCTGGATCAAGGGCGGCGTGGCGGAACCCGGCTGCGACGGCGGGATCTGACCCGGTCCGCCCGCCGCGCCGGGCGGAAGTTCCGGGAGCGGTCCCAGGTCCATCCCCGACGAGTGCGGTCGCGCCGGCGACTTTCACAGAAGCGACGACTCCACTCCGCGTAGACCTGGGGCCGACCGGGCTACCGGGTCCGCAGGACGACTACGCAGAGCAACGACCTACGACCCTATGTACGTCAAGCGCCCCAGCCTGTACGGTCCTCTTCCGAGGGAGCGCTCTCCACAGTTCTGGGAGCGCTCCCAGAAAATTGCCTACACGAGGAGGGGCTCAGTGAAGCGCTCCACCGCCGTCATGGCGGCTTGTGCGGTGGCCCTCGGTTCGGCGGCGGTGGCGCTGCCGAACGCGACGGCCGCAGCCCAGGGCTGCCGGGTCGACTACACCGTCACCAGCCAGTGGCAGGGCGGGTTCCAGGCCACCGTCCGGGTCACGAACCTCGGTGACGCGCTCACCGGGTGGTCGCTCGGGTTCGCGTTCCCCAGCAGCGCGCAGAAGGTCAGCCAGGGGTGGAACGCCACCTGGTCCCAGTCCGGCGCCTCGGTCACCGCGACCAACGTCGACTGGAACCGGTCCCTGGGCACCGGTGCGTCGACGGACCTCGGCCTGGTCGGCTCCTGGTCCGGCAGCAACCCCTCACCCACGTCGTTCACCCTCAACGGCGTAGCGTGCACGGGTTCGCCCACGACGACCAGCACGACCTCGACCACCACGACGACCACGAACCCGCCGGTGCCGCGCACGCCGGTCGAGGCCAACGGGCAGCTGCGGGTCTGCGGCGTCAACCTGTGCAACCAGTACAACCGCCCGATCCAGCTGCGCGGCATGAGCACGCACGGCATCCAGTGGTTCGACAAGTGCTACAACAACGCCTCGCTGGACGCGCTGGTCAACGACTGGAAGGCCGACCTGCTCCGCATCGCGATGTACGTGCAGGAGCAGGGCTACGAGACCAACCCGTCCGGGTTCACCAACCGGGTCAACAGCCTGGTCGACATGGCCGAGTCCCGCGGTCTGTACGCCCTGATCGACTTCCACACCCTCACCCCGGGCGACCCCAACTACAACCTGGACCGGGCCAAGACCTTCTTCTCCCAGGTCGCCTCCCGCAACGCCAACAAGCGCAACGTGATCTACGAGATCGCCAACGAGCCCAACGGCGTGAGCTGGCAGGGCATCAAGAACTACGCCGAGCAGGTCATCCCGGTGATCCGGGCGGCCGACCCCGACGCCGTCGTCATCGTCGGCACCCGCGCGTGGTCCTCGCTGGGCGTCTCGGAGGGCTCCAGCGAGACCGAGGTGATCAACAACCCGGTGAACGCCACCAACATCATGTACGCGTTCCACTTCTACGCCGCGTCCCACAAGGACAACTACCGCGCCACGGTGAGCCGGGCGGCCTCGCGCCTGCCGCTGTTCGTCACCGAGTTCGGCACGGTGCTGGCCACCGGCGGCGGCACCTACGACCAGGCCAGCACCGCGGCCTGGCTGGACCTGCTCGACAGCCTGAAGATCAGCTACGCGAACTGGACCTACTCGGACGCGAACGAGAGCAGCGCCGCGCTGCGGCCGGGCACCTGTAACGGCAGCAACTACTCCGGCAGCGGTGTGCTCACCGACTCCGGTGCGTACATCAAGAGCCGGATCAGCACGCCGGACAACTTCCCGACGAGCTGACCGCGCACGCGCGGGAGGAGGGCCGGGGCCTCGTCGCCCCGGCCCTCCTCCACGTCAGGACCTCGTCGCCCGCGCCACGTGCCCGGCCATGAGGTCGTACACCCGCCGGGTGACCTCCTCGTGGTCGCCGGTGAGGTTGTAGCCGTGGTCGACGCCCGGCACGACGTGGTGCTCGACCAGGGCGCCGACGGCGTCGAGCCGGCCCGCGTAGGCCGCGCCCTCGGGGTGGAGCCGGTCCAGCTCGGCGGTGACCACCAGGGCGGGCGCGATGCCCTCCAGGTGGTCGGCGTTGTCACCCCAGACCGGCGAGGCGAGGCGGTCGGCGCGGCGCGCGGGGTCGGGGATGTAGGCGGTGTCGAAGACCTCGGACAGCCACGGCGCGACGACCGGCCGCCGCCCGGCCGAGGGCTTGTCCTTGGCCCTGGCCACGAGGTTGAGCGGCGGGTAGTGCAGCACCTGGAGCGCGATGTCCGGGCCGCCGTGCTCCAGGGCCAGCCGCGCCGCGCCGGCCGCCAGGGAGCCGCCGGCGCTCTGCCCGCCCACGGACACCCGGCCCCAGCCGCGCTCCGGCGCGCACGCCCACCGGACCACGTCATAGACCTGCTCCACCGGCACCGGGAAGCGCTGCCGCGGCGCGAGGGCGTACGAGGTGTTGACCACCACCACGCCGGCGTGGGTGGCGAGGTAGCGGCACCACGGGTCGTCGTCGGCCGGCCGGCCCATGACGAACCCGCCGCCGTGGGCGTTGACGTGGACCGCCGGGGTGGGGGGACCCGCGGGCGGGTGGTAGAGCGTGGCCGCGACCTCGCCGTGCCGGGTCGGCACGGCGACCTCCTCGGTGCGGGCGGCGCACTCCGGGAACCGCGGTTGGCCGGGGCCCAGGCCCTTGGCCGCCGTGACCGACGCGAGCAGGCGCGCCGCGACGTCGGCGACGCGCGGGTGGGACAGGATCGACACGTCGGCTCCTCCGTGCTCGGGTGGCTCAGGCGCTCAGGACGCGGTGGAACTCCAGCGACACCCCGGTCAGCCGGCCGTTGACGAGGAGCGGGACCAGGGTGCCGACCAGGACCGCGTCGTTGAGCCACGCGTAGGGACCCTCGGCGGGCGCCCCGATGCGCGGCGAGGTCACCGCCCGCGGCCCGAGGGTGCCCTCGTTGGTGACGGTGAGGACCGCGCCGTCCCCGGTGCGGATCAGGTACTTGGCCGAGACGGTGGCGACCCCGTCGGGGCGCACCACGTTCCAGTCCGCGCCGATCGGCAGCACCTCGCCGGTGACGAGCGGGCCCTTGGCGGTGCCGCCGGTGATCGGGATGACGCGGAGGTGGCCCGCGGGCGTGACGCCCGCGTCGACCGGCGCGCCGACCAGCACCTCCAGCCGGACCACGGGTTCCAGTTCCAGGGCGGGGTTGGTCATCGGTCCACGTCCTCGCGGTGGTGCGTCAGGCCGAGGCCGCCCCACAGCCTCAGCAACCGGTCGGTGAACTCCTCGGCGTCGAGGTGCGGCCGGTCCGACAGCAGCCAGGCGTTGATGACCGCGCCCGTGCCCGCCGTGACGAACGCGGCCAGGTCGTCCAGGGTGTCCGGGCGGACCCCGCCGCCCACGGCCGCGCGCACGACGTGCCGGTTGACCGG
Organism: Saccharothrix syringae; assembly: GCF_009498035.1. NCBI lineage: Bacteria > Bacillati > Actinomycetota > Actinomycetes > Pseudonocardiales > Pseudonocardiaceae > Saccharothrix > Saccharothrix syringae. Next base: position 4,221,436 of record NZ_CP034550.1, on the reverse strand, counting down.
GGCGAGGAGGTCGCCCAGCGCGCGGGTGAGGGCGAAGGCGCACGGGCCGGAGAGCACGGCCCGGTAGAACGCCCGGTGGTCGGCGAAGTGGCGGACCGCGGCCAGCACGGCGAGCCGGCCGGGCGCGCCGTCCCGGGGTGCCAGCAGCTCGTGCCGGACCAGGTCGAGCGCGGCCTCCACCAGCAGCGCGTCGCGGTCGCCGAAGTGCTGGTAGACGAGCTGCCTGCTGACGTCGGCGGCCTCCGCGAGGTCGGTGACGGGCACGGCGGACGTGCCGCGCTCGGACACCAGCCGCACGGCCGCCGCCAGCAGCGCCGCGCGCGAGCGCAGCACCCGGCGGTCCGGCGCGCGCGGTGCACTGGTGGTCACCGCCTGTTTATATACAGGTGTCGCCTACCGGACAAGTGTCAAGGAACGCGGCGCGACGTGATCAGCTCGATCACCACCTCGGGCGCGACGGTGCCCGGGCGGTCGCTGACCTGCCCGTCGCCGAGCTCCACCACGCGCCACGCGCCGTCGTCGCGCCGCACCAGGTCGGCGGTGACGAACGGCAGCCCCAAGCCCGCCACCAGGGGTGCCACCGCGGCCAGGTCGGGGTCGGCGGGGAGTTCGCCCGGCGTGTCCGGGTGCGGGCCGACCAGCCGGCACGCGCCGTCCACCCACCAGGTGCGGACCTCGGCGGAGGCGAACCGCTCGAAGCGGCGCAGCACGAACCCGCCGACCACGTCCTCCCGCAGCTCGCGGAACCGCCGCGCGACCGCCCAGGCGGCGTCGGCGTCGGCCAGGTCCGGGATGAACGCGGCCTCGTGCCAGTGGTGCTTCATCGACTTGGTGTAGTCGCGCAGCACCGCGGGGCCGGTGCCGAGCGAGCGGCGTGCCCGCTCGAACGCCTCCCGGTCGTCGCCGGCGGTCCACGCCGAGGGCGGGGTGACCTCGGCCAGGTCGGCGTACCAGCCGGGCAGCTCGTGCGCCCGCCGGTACTGCCCGGCGCCGGTCCGCGGGGTCGCGCCGCGCCGCTCCAGGGCCCGGGCGAACTCCGCGTACCGGGCGCTGTCGAGCATCCAGCCGCGGTAGACCGCCTCGTCGCCGCCGGGCACCCGGCGCACCGCCCGGTCGGCGTCGCCGGCGGCGAGCAGGTCGTGGTCGACCAGGGCGACCTCCACCCCGGCCGCGCAGGCGGCGTCCGCCTCGGGGGCGAAGTGCGCGTCCACTCGGCGGGGGTGGAGCACGTCGGCGGGTACGAGCAGGATCACCGCCGCATGGTGCCACGGGGTGGATCACCAGTCCGCGCTCAACCCCAGGTCCGCGAGCCGCACCGCCCGTCCCTCCTCCAGCGACCGGTTCGCCGCGATGCCGACCCCCGCGCTCCGCACCCCGTCCAGCACCCCGGCCCGGCGCCCCAGCGGGTCCTCGGCACCACCGGGCCGGAACACGTCGTCGAGCAGGTGGGCGTCACCGCCGCCGTGGGGCCCGTCCCCCTCCGGCACCGGCACCTCCTCCGCCACCGACCAGTGCCGCTGCCACAGCAGGCGCTCCCCCGCCGGGCGCGGGTTCGCCGCCGACGCGGCCCCGGGGCGGTCCGGCGTCGCGCTCGGGTCGACCGCGGGCCGCCCGACCACACCGGCCGCGCCGGCGGGCAGCACGTGGCCGCGCTCCACCACGTCCAGCTCCAGCCGGCCCGCCGTGCCGTTCACCGCGACCCGGTAGCCCTCCCACGGCGAGTGGGCGTTGAGCGAGTAGCTCAGGGACGCGCCCGAGCGGTACCCGACGACCACCGACAGGTTGTCCTCGGTGGTGATGCCCGCGCCGAACACGTCGCGGTCGCGCAGGTAGCCGTCGTCGGCTTCGGCCTCCAGGTAGAGCCTGCGCAGGACGTCGTCGGCGGCGAGGTCCAGGGCGAACGGGTCGGTCGCCGCGCCCGGCGCACCGGTGGAGCGCTCCGGCCGGGGCCCCAGGCCGCGCGCGGCGGCGTTGTCCGCGCCGTAGAAGCGCAGTCCACCCAACGCGAACACGGTTTCCGGCACGTCGTCGAGCCACCAGTCGACCAAATCGAAGTGATGGCTCGCCTTGTGCACCAGCAACCCGCCGGAATGCGCTTTTTCCCTGTGCCAGCGCCGGAAGTAGTCGGCGCCGTGCACGGTGTCCAGCACCCACTCGAAGTGCACGGAGGTGACCCGCCCGATCGCACCCTCCGCGATGAGCCGGCGCAGCTCGCCGTTGCGCGGCGAGTAGCGGTAGTTGAACGTCACGACCAGCCGGCCGGTCGACGAGGCGACGGCGTCGGCGATGGCCCGCGCCCCCTCGGCGGTGGTGGTCAGCGGCTTCTCCACCACGACGTCGCACCCGGCGCGCAGCGCGGCGACCGCGTAGTGGTGGTGGGTGGCGTCCGGCGAGGTCACGACCACCGCGTCCGGCCGCTGCTCGCGCAGCAGGTCGGCGAACCGGTCGGGCGCGTAGCGCGCGGGGGCGTGGCCCAGCACCCCGTCGTAGTAGGACATCCGGGTCGGGCTCGGGTCGCACCAGGCCACCACCTCGCCGTCGTCGGCGTACTTCCCCGCCAGCGCCTCCACGTACATCGCGGCGCGGTGGCCGACGCCGACGACGGCGTAGCGGCGCCGGGACCGTCCACTGTGGTTCGACCGCACTGCGCTCCTCCGGTTTCAGGGTGCCTGGACGAGTCCTCCGTGCCGCACGGCCCAGCCCGAGCGGTGGAACGCCGGGCCGCGCGGGACGTGGCCGCGCACCTGCTCTCGCCGGGGCACACCCGGCCGGTCCGCCCTCCGGCGCGGTGCCCTGCGGGTCCACCTTCGCCGGCGGGCACGCCGCGGCGCGGGTGGTGCTCGACCCCGGGTCGACCCCGGGGCGAAATCCCCGGCGCGTGGAATATCATGAATGCGCTCGCCCGCGCCCGGAGCGGTGAATATGCTCCTTTTCGGGAACACCACCGACGTGGCCGAACCGGGAAATCTTCCCACAAAAAGGGCGAATGGAGCAATGGATCAGGACAGCGGCACCCCGGCTCGATTCACGTGCTCCGCACCGCCGAACGGGTGAGTACCGCCGGTATTTCCTCCTCAATGGATGCCGACGAACGGGTGACTCACCGCCGGAAAGGCATGCTGAGAGTGACACGGTCCGAACCAAGAGCTATGACAGTTCTGGAGGAACCGACCAGGACGAACGGCGACCAGTCGGGGGCGGAGACCTGAGTGACCGACACCGGACTGTCGCTGCGGGCGATGAACCACGGCGACGTGGTGCTGTTGTCCCCGACGGGACGACTCGACCTTTCGACTTACGTGAGCATGCGCGACGGGCTGCTCAAGCACGTGGCGGAGCAACCGCGCGCCGTCATCGTGGTGCTCGGCCCGGCGCTCGAACTGGGCAGCGACCCCCTGGCGAGCGTCTTCGCCGCGGTGTGGATGCGCTGCTGCCGCTGGCCCTGCGTGCCGCTGCTGCTGGTGGCCACCACCGCGCGCCACCGCGCGATGCTCGCGCGCACCGGCCTGAGCCGGTTCGTGCCGTGCCACGACCGGCTGGACGCCGCCCTGGAGGCGACGACCTCGCCGACGTGGCGGCAGCGCAACGAGATGCAGGTGCCCGCGGACACCGACGCGCCGCACCTGGCCCGCGACTTCGCCCGGCGCACGTGCACCCGGTGGGGGCTGCGCGAGGTGTGCCCCCGCGCGGTGCTGCTGGCCGGTGAGCTGGTCGACATCACGCAGGCCCACACCAGCGCGACCCTGGTGCTGCGGATCGAGCGGTTCCCCGACCAGCTGACCGTCGCGGTCCGGCACACCGGCCCGTCGCCGCGGGGCGCCGCCCGCCGCCTCGACCTCACCCGCATCCACCGCCTCAGCACCGCCTGCGGCAACACGCCCACCCTGGACGAGGGCCGCGTGCTGTGGGCCGCGATCGCGCTGGACCCGGTGGCGTCGACCTGAGGTGACCCGCCGGCACGTGCCGGCGGGTCACCTCCCTCCCCCGGTCAGGCCGCCGAGAACTGGGCCGAGTAGAGCCGGTGGTAGGCGCCCCCGGCCGCGATCAGCTCGTCGTGCGTGCCCTGCTCCACGATCCGCCCCGACTCCATCACCAGGATCAGGTCGGCGTCGCGGATGGTGGACAGCCGGTGCGCGATGACGAAGCTCGTGCGCGACGTGCGCAGCGCCGCCATCGCCCGCTGCACCAGCGCCTCGGTCCGCGTGTCCACCGAGCTGGTCGCCTCGTCCAGGATCAGCAGCGGCGGGTCGGCCAGGAACGCGCGGGCGATGGTCAGCAACTGCTTCTCACCCGCGCTGATGTTCGTGCCCTCCTCGTCGATCACGGTGTCGTAGCCGTCGGTCAGGGTGCGGACGAAGTGGTCGACGTGCGCGGCCCGCGCGGCGGCCAGGACCTCCTCCTCCGTGGCACCGGGCCTGCCGTAGGCGATGTTGTCACGGATCGTGCCGCCGAACAGCCAGGTGTCCTGCAGCACCATGCCGACCTGCGAGCGCAGGTCCTCGCGGCGCAGCCGGGTGATGTCCACCCCGTCGAGGGTGATCCGGCCGCCGTCCAGCTCGTAGAACCGCATCACCAGGTTGACCAGCGTGGTCTTGCCCGCGCCGGTCGGTCCCACGATGGCCACCGTCTGGCCGGGTTCGGCGACCAGCGACAGGTCCTCGATGAGCGGCTGCTCGGGCCGGTAGGAGAAGTCGACGCCGGTGAACTCGACCCGGCCGCGGCGCCGCTCGGGCAGCGGGGCGTCCGCCGGGTCGGGCAGCTGCTCCTCGGCGTCGAGCAGCTCGAACACGCGCTCGGCCGAGGCGACGCCGGACTGCATCAGGGTGGCCATCGAGGCGACCTGGGTCAGCGGCTGGGTGAACTGGCGCGAGTACTGGATGAACGCCTGCACCTCGCCCAGGGTCATCGCGCCCGAGGTGATCCGCAGCGCGCCGACCACCGCGATCACCACGTAGCTGATGTTGGACAGGAACATCATCACCGGCATGATCAGCCCGGAGATGAACTGGGCGCCCAGCGCCGAGCCCAGCAGCTCGTCGTTGCGGCGGCGGAACTCGGCCTCCGACTCGCGCTGCCGCCCGAACACCTTGACCAGCTGGTGCCCGGTGAACGCCTCCTCGATGTGCGCGTTGAGCGCGCCGGTGTGCTTCCACTGCGCCACGAACAGCTGCTGCGAGCGCTTGCCGATCCGGCCGGTCACCACCATCGACACGGGGATCAGCAGCAGCGCGATCACCGCCAGCAGCGGTGAGATCGACACCATCATCGCCAGCACGCCGACCACGGTCAGCAGGGACGTCAGCAGCTGGCTCAGCGTCTGCTGGAGGGTCATGGCGACGTTGTCGATGTCGTTGGTGACGCGCGAGAGCAGCTCGCCGCGCGGCTTGTCGTCGAAGTAGCGCAGGGGCAGCCGGTGCAGCTTCACCTCGACGTCGGCCCGCAGCTGGAACACCACCCGCTGCACCACGCCGTTGAGCAGCCTGCCCTGCGCCCACCCGAACAGCGAGGACGCCAGGTACAGGGCCATCACCCAGGCGAGCACCCAGCCCAGCGCGGGGAAGTCGATGCCCGCGCCGGGCACGCCGCGCATCCGCGCCAGCACGCCGTCGAAGATGATGTCGGTGGCGTGGCCGAGGATCTTCGGCCCCACCACGGCGAGCGCCACGCTGACCACGCCCAGCGCGACCACGGCCCCGAACGCGCGGCGCTCCGGGTGCAGGCGGGCGGCCAGCCTGCGGGCCGAGGGCTTGAAGTCCTTCGCCTTGCCCATGGGCATGCCCATGCCCGGGAAGCCGCCACCGCCCATCCGCGTGGGCTGCGACCGGGTCTCGGTGTTGGTGCTCATGCGGCCTGCTCCGGGGTCAGCTGGGAACGGACGATCTCGACGTAGGTCGGGCAGGTCTCCAGCAGCTCGTGGTGGGTGCCGACGCCGACGACCGACCCGTCGTCGAGCACCACGATCCGGTCGGCGTCGACGACGGTGGAGACCCGCTGCGCCACCACGAGCACGACCGCCCGCCGGGTGTGCGGGCGCAGGGCGGCGCGCAGCCGGGCGTCGGTGGCCAGGTCGAGCGCGGAGAACGCGTCGTCGAACAGGTAGACGTCGGGCCTGCGGACCAGCGCCCGCGCGATGGACAGCCGCTGCCGCTGGCCGCCCGAGACGTTGGTGCCGCCCTGCGAGATCGGCGCGTCCAGGCCGCCGGGCATCTGCTCGACGAAGTCGCGGGCCTGCGCGACCTCCAGCGCCTCCCACAGCTCCTCGTCGGTGGCGTCGGGCCTGCCGTAGCGCAGGTTGCTGGCCACCGTCCCGCTGAACAGGTAGGGCCGCTGCGGCACCAGGCCGATGCGGCCGCACAGGGTGTCCGGGTCGACCTCCCGCACGTCCGCGCCGCTGACCAGCACGGTGCCGTCGGTGACGTCGACCAGCCGCGGCACCAGGGACAGCAGCGTGGTCTTGCCCGCGCCGGTGCTGCCGATGACGGCGGTGGTCTGCCCCGCCTCGGCGCGGAAGGAGACCCCGCGCAGCACGGGGTCGGCCGCGCCGGGGTAGCGGAACCCGGCGCCGCGGAACTCCACCGAGGGCCCCGTGGGCAGGACGGTGACGGCGGCGGTGGGCGGCACCACGGACGACTCGGTGTCGAGCACCTCGTTGATCCGCTCGGCGCAGACCGCGGCGCGCGGGATCATCATCGAGATGAACGTCGCCATCATCACCGAGACCAGGATCTGCATCAGGTAGCTCACGAACGCGGTCAGCGAGCCGACCTGCATCTGCCCCGCGTCGACCCGGTGCGCGCCGAACCACAGCACGGCGACGCTGGACGCGTTGAGCAGGAGCATGACCGTGGGGAAGATCAGGGCCTGGAGCCTGCCCACGCGCAGCGCGGTGTCGGTCAGCGCGGCGTTGGCCTCGCCGAACCGGCGGGTCTCGGCCTCCTCGCGGACGAAGGCGCGGACCACCCGGATGCCCGACAGCTGCTCCCGCAGCACCCGGTTGACCGCGTCGATGCGCTCCTGCATGCGGCGGAACTGCGGCACCATCCGCACCACGATCAGCCCGATGGCCAGTGCCAGCGCCGGCACGCAGACCAGCAGCAGCCAGGACAGCCCCACGTCCTCCTGGAGGGCCATGACGATGCCCGCCACACAGGTGATGGGCGCGGACACCAGCATGGTGCACCCCATCACCACCAGCATCTGGACCTGCTGCACGTCGTTGGTGGAGCGGGTGATCAGCGAGGAGGGCCCGAACGCGGACACCTCGCGGGCGGAGAACTCGCCGACGCGGTGGAAGACCGCGGACCGGACGTCGCGCCCGAAGCTCATGGCGGTGCGGGCGCCGTAGTAGACGGCACCGACGGAGCAGGCGATCTGCACCAGCGAGACCCCCAGCATCCACCACCCGGTGCTCAGGATGTAGCCGGTGTCACCGGTGGCGACGCCGGAGTCGATGATGTCGGCGTTGAGGCTGGGCAGGTACAGCGAGGCGATGGTGCCGATGAGCTGGAGCACGAGCACCGCGCCCAGCTCACGGCGGTACGGCGGCAGGTAGCCGCGCAGCAATCGGGTCAACAAGGACGATTCCCCCATAAGAAACTGCTCGTGTCTTACCCTGGGCAAGGTAGACCGAAATTTTAAGAAACGCAACGTATCTAAGGGGTAGGGTGCCGGAGCGCAAGTCGCGCCGCCGCGGTGCGGAGCTGGAGCGGGCCATCCTGGACGCGGCCTGGGCGGAGTTGAGCGAGGTCGGCTACGCCCGGTTCACCGTCGAGGCGGTCGCCGCGCGGGCGGGCACCAGCAAACCGGTGATCTACCGGCGCTGGGCCAACCGCGCCGAGCTGGCCCTGGCCGCCTGGCAGGGCCGGGTACCCGTCGACCGCGGTTCGCCCGACACCGGCTCGCTGCGCACCGACCTGCTGGCGCTGTTCGGCAGGGTCTCCCGCCGCATGGACGCGATGATGAACGAGATGATCGCCGGCGTGATGGGCGAGGCGTTCCGGCACCCCGAGATCGCCGAGCTGATGCGCAGGTACCTCACCGACTCGCCGCTGTTCCACGCGGTGGACGCGGTCGTGCGGCGGGCGGTGGAGCGGGGCGAGCTGAGGCCGTTCGAACTGCCCCGGCGCGCCGCCCGGGTCCCGCTGGACCTGATCCGCAACGAGGCCGTCACGTGCGGCACGCCGCCGGACGAGCGGGTGATCGCCGAGCTGGTGGACGAGGTGTACCTGCCGATGCTGGTCGGGTTGGCGGGGGTGCCGGGCGAGCTCGGGCGGGGTGAGGCGGGTGCGGAGCGCTCCGGCGCGGGGCGGGCGGTCGGCGAGCACGCCGACACCGAGGTGTGCCGGTAGCGGGCTGACGGGCCCGGGTCGTGTTTCGACGCGGCTCGTCGGGCGCCGCGACGAGCCGCCGAGAACGACCCCGCCCCGCCTCACCACCCGCGGTTCCGCCAAGCGGGACGGGCGACACCGGGGCGTGGCCCGCGGCGGGCCGGTCCGGACGCGGCGGGAACGCGAGGTCGGGCGCCTGTACGGCTTTGTACGGATGAAGCCCGCGGCCTTCCGCCGGGGCGGGCACCGGTCGATCGTCGGACCGGACGGCGGCCACCCGCACCGGTTCGGGACGGGTGCCCGCCACGCCGAGGGAGGGACACGACATGACCGACGACCTCAGCCGCAGGCGGCTGCTGCGGGCTGCCGGGCTGGCGGGCGGCGCCGCGCTGCTGGCCGGCGCGGGCGCCGCCGCGGTCCCGGGTACCGCGGGCGCCGCCGTGGAGGCGGGCTTCCGGTGGTGCTCGCGGTGCCAGTCGATGTGGCGCGCCGGCGCCGGCGACAACGGCCACTGCCCCGTCCACCACTGGTGGGACCACTCGCACTACCAGGACGGCAGCGGCGCCTACTGGTCGACCGATGGGCCCACCGTCGTCAACGGCGTGGTGGACGTGTTCGGCCAGTTGTGGCTCAAGTGGTGCGCGACCTGCAAGGCCGTCTACTTCCACCAGCAGTCCACGGTCTGCCCCAACAACTCCGCGGGCCACACCTCGACCGCGCCCGCCCACAAGGTGGAGCCGGCGTGGTTCTCACCGCTGTCGCCGTTCCCCAAGCAGGCCGGGTGGCGGCGCTGCATCGACTGCGCGGCCCTCTTCTTCATCGACAACGGCATCGGGAGCACGCGGTGCCCGGTGTCGCGCCCGAGCGGCTTCCCGTACCACGTGGCGGCGTCCAGGTTCGACGGGGTTTGGCGGCATGAGGAGTACCTGGTCCGCTTCTGAGCCGGTGGCCCACCCGGCGGTGCACCGGACGATCCTCGTGCTCGACGTCGAGGCGTTCGGGGACCACCGCCGGACCAACGCGCACCAGGTCGCGGTGCGGGCGGGCCTGTACCGGGTGCTGGGGTCGGCCCTCGCGCGGGCCGGCGTGCCGCGGACCGACTGGCAGCACGAGGACCGCGGCGACGGCGTGTTCGTCCTGGTGGCGCCGGGGGTGGTCAAGAGCCTGTTCGTCGAGGCGCTGCCCGGCCTGCTGGTCGGGGCGCTGCACGAGCACAACCGGGCGCACCCCGCCGAGGAGCGCATCCGGCTGCGGGTGGCGCTGCACGCGGGCGAGGTCCACTACGACGACCACGGCGCGACCGCGGCGTCGGTGAACCTGGCGTTCCGGCTGCTCGACGCGCCGCAGCTCAAGGCCGCGCTGGCCTGGTCGCCCGGCGTGCTGGCGCTCATCACGTCGTCCTGGTTCTTCGACGAGGTCGTGCGCCACTGCCCGGCCGCCGGGCCGGGCGGCTACCGGCGGGTCGCCGTGCGGGTCAAGGAGACGCAGGCCGTCGCCTGGATCGCCCTGCCCGACCAGCCGCGCGTCCCGGACCACGTGGGGCCGCCGCCGACCGCGGTCGACGAGGACTGCGTGGCGCGGGGGCTGGCCGAGGCGATCCGCCGGCAGTGGACCGACGAGGCCGCGGCCCGGATGCTGCACGAACCGGAGCCGCTGCGGCTGCGGTGGGCCACCACCGCGCGCCCGGTCGCCGGTCGCCCGGCGGCCGTGCTGGGCGGCGCGGTCGGCGGCCGACCGCTGCGGCTGCGGTTCCGCGGCCGGCTGGACCGGGTCGTGGACGCCTTCGTCAGCCTGCCGCACCGGCAGCTGGTGGTCCTCGGCGAGCCCGGCGCGGGCAAGACGGCGCTGGCGATCCTGCTCACCCTGGGCCTGCTGGAGCACCGGCGGGTCCACGGCGGCCCGGTGCCGGTGCTGCTGTCGGCGGCGTCGTGGCACCCGCACCGGGAGAACGTGGACGCGTGGCTCGCCCGCCGGCTGGTCGAGGAGTACCCGGCGCTGTCCCGGGTGGACTGCGCCGGGCGGCGGCTGGTGGAGCGCCTGGTCGCGGACGGCGCGGTGCTGCCCGTGCTCGACGGCGTCGACGAGCTGTCCCCGGCGCTGCGGCCGGCCGCGATCGCGGCCCTGGACCGGGCCGCCGCGGGCGGGCGGCCGTTCGTCGTCACCTGCCGCGGCGCCGAGTACGAGGACGCGGTGGCCTCCGGCGGCCGGGTGCTGTCGTCGGCCGCGGTCGTCGAGCTCGAACCGGTCGGGCTGGCGGAGGCCGTCGCCCACCTGGCCGAGGCGCGACCGGGCGACGACCGGTGGCACCGGGTCCACGACCACCTGCGCGACCGGCCCGACCACCCGCTGGCCGCGGCGCTGTCGACCCCGCTGATGGTCTGGCTCGCCCGGACCGCCTGCGCCGGGCCCGGCGCGGACCCGGTCGAGCTGCTCGACGCGCGGCGGTTCCCCGACCGCGCCGCCGTCGAGGAGCACCTGCTGGAGGCGCTCGTCCCCGCCGTGTACGAGCACCACCCGCCCGCGCCGTCCGACCGGGCGGGCGGACCGGCGGCGCGCCACGACCCGGCGGACGCCCGCAGGTGGCTCGGGTTCCTCGCCGCCCACCTCGACCGCCGCGGCACCCGCGACCTGGCCTGGTGGGAGCTGCACCGCGAGGTGCCGCGGGCGGTGACCAACTCGGTGTACGGGTTCGTGGTGGGGCTGGTGACCGGTGCCGGCATCGGGCTCGGCGGGCTCGCGGCGGGACTGCTCCCGACGCCGTCGGCCGCGCTGCGGGTCGGGTTCCTCGCCTGCCTGCTGCCCGGGGTCGTGTCGGGGCTGGTCACCGCACGCGCCTGGCGCACCCAGGACACCCCGGGCCTGGCCGACGCCCGGGTGCGCGGGCGGTTCGGGCGGCTCCTGGGCGCCTTCCGGGACCGGCTGGCGTTCGGGTCGCTGATGGGCGCGGTGATCGCGCTGGTGACCGCCCCGCTGGTCGGGTTCGGCGGCGGTGCGGTGCTCGGGGCGGGCAGCGGGCTGTGCGCCTTGCTGTCCGCGGGCGTCGCGGACTGGCTCAAGGCGCCCGCGGACGAGCTGCGCGCACCCAGCCCCGCGGCGGTCCTGCGCAGCGACCGGGCGATGTCCGCGGTGCGCGGCCCCACCCAGGGCGCCGTGATCGCGGTGGGCGTCGGCCCCCTGGTCGGGTGCTCGTACGGCGCCGGGGCCGGGCTGGTGGCCGGCGCGGTCGCCTTCGCCGGGGCGTTCTTCCTGGGCGGCATGGACACGGCGTGGGGGCTCTTCGCCATCACGCGCGGGTGGTTGGGGCTCAGCGGCAGGCTGCCACCGCACCTGATGCGGTTCCTCGCCGACGCGCGGGACCGCGGGGTGCTGCGGCAGGTCGGGTCGGTCTACCAGTTCCGGCACGCCCGGTTGCAGGAACACCTGGCCGGGCCACCCCCGGGCGGACCGGGGCCCCGCGAACCGGCGGGCGACGGGGTCCGCCCGCTGTCCGCGGAAGTGCTTACCCCGTCGGGCCGCCGACCTCTACGCTTCCGCCGGTGGCCGTGCCCGAGCGGGTCGAGGACCGGGACGACTTCGCCCGGGAGCTGACGCTCCTGCGCGAGCGGGCCGGCCTGACCGTGCGGCAGGTGGCGGCCGAGGTCGGCGTCCACGGCGCCCACAGCACCGTCGGCGACTGGTTCGCCGGCCGGGGCCTGCCGTCGCCGGGCTCGCGCGACCTGCTGGTCCGGGTGCTGGCGGTCTGCGGGGTCCGGGACCCGGACGAGGTGGACCAGTGGCTGCGCGCGTGGCTGCGGGTGCGGCGGGTGCCCGGCAGGCGTGCCGGCGGCCCGGAGCCGTACCGGGGACTGGCGGGGTTCGGCCCCGAGGACGCGGAGTGGTTCTTCGGCCGGGAGGAGCCGACCGCCCGGCTGCTCGCCCACCTGGCCGACCTGCACGCCACCGGCGGCGGGGTGCGGGTCGTGGTCGGCGCGTCCGGCTCCGGCAAGTCCTCGCTGCTGCGCGCGGGCCTGGTCCCCGCGCTGCGGGCGGGCGCGCTGCCGGGCTCGCAGGCGTGGCCGGTGGCCCTGTTCAGCCCCGGTGCCACGCCGGTCGACGCGCTCGCGGGGCGGCTCGCCCCGCTCGTCGACCGCCCGCCGGACGAGGTGGCCGAGGCGCTGCGGGCGGCCCCCGACGGGTGCGCCCTGCCCGACGGCCCGCGGCCGGTGCTGGTCGTCGACCAGTTCGAGGAGGTGTTCACCGCGTGCGCCGACGAGGACGACCGCCGGTGCTTCACCGCCGCGCTGTGCGCGGTCGCCGCCGGTCCGCGCGGCGCCCTGGTCGTGCTGGGGCTGCGGGCCGACTTCTTCGGCCACGCGCTGCGGTACCCGCACCTGGTCGACGCCGTGCGGACCGGCCAGGTGACCGTGGGGCCGATGACCGGGGACGAGCTGCGCCGGGTGATCACCGGCCCGGCCCGCAAAGCCCGCCTCGACGTCGAGGACGGGCTGGTGGAGCTGCTGCTGCGCGAGGTCACCCCCCGGGACGTCGCCGTGCTGCCGCTGCTGTCCCACGCCCTGTACACCACGTGGCAGCGCAGCCAGGGCCGACGGCTGACGATCGACGGCTACCGGGAGGCGGGCGGCATCTCGGGCGCGGTCGCCGCCACCGCCACCGAGGTCTACGAGGGCCTGACCGAACCCCAGCGGGAACGGGCCCGCCGGCTGTTCCTCGACCTGGTCCACGTCGGCTCCGACACCGCCGATACCCGCCGCCGGGTCGCCGTCGCGGACCTGTTCGCGGGCCTGTCCGACGAGCAGGCCGCCGAACTCGAGGACGTGCTCGACCGGTTCGTGGCGCAGCGGCTGGTCACCGTCGACGCCCACGGCGTGCAGCTGAGCCACGAGGCGCTGCTGACCGCGTGGCCGCGGATGCGGTCCTGGCTGGACCACGACCGCGCGGGCCTGGTGCTCGGCCGCGAGCTCCGCGAGGCCGCGGCGGGCTGGCACCGCGCGGAGCGCGACCCCGCCGCCCTGTACCGGGGCACCCGGCTCGCCGCGGCCCGGGAGTGGGCGGGCAGCGCCGCGTTCCGCCGCCTGCTGACCCCGCTGTCGCGGGAGTTCCTCGACGCCTCCGTCCGGCAGGAGCAGGCCGACCAGGCCGCGGCCCGCCGGCGCACCCGCAGGCTGCGGCGACTGACCGCGGGGCTGGCGGCGATGCTGCTGCTCGCCGCCGTGGCCACGGCGACCGCGGTGGGGAGCCTGGAGGCCACCCGCGACCAGCGCAACGCGGCGCTGTCGGGCAAGGCCACCGCGCTGCGCGGCACGAACCCGGCGCTCGCGGCGCAGCTCGGCCTGGCCGCGTACCGGCTGGCGCCGACCCCCGAGGCGCGCGGCAGCCTGCTCAGCACGTTCGCGACCCGCTACTCCACCCGCGTCGAGGGCCACACCGGCGCCGTCTACACCGCCGAGTTCAGCCCTGACCGGCGGACCCTGGTCACCGCTGGCGTTGACCACGCCGTCCGGCTGTGGGACGTCACCGACCGGCACCGACCGGTCCCGCTGGCCACCGCGCCCGGGACCACCGACCCGGTGCTCTCGGCGGCGTTCAGCCCGGACGGGCGCACCCTGGCCGCGTCCGGCGGCGGCGGTTCGGTGCGGCTGTGGGACGTCACCGACCGGGCCGCGCCGCGAGCGCTCACCGAGCTCGGCGGGCACACCGGGGACGTCCGCCGGGTGGCGTTCAGCCGCGACGGCCGCCTGCTGGCCACCGCGGGCTTCGACCGCACCGCCCGGCTGTGGGACGTCACCGACCCGGGCGCCCCGGTCCCGCTGGCCGTGCTCACCGGGCACGCCGACGCCGTGGTCGCGGCCGTGCCGAGCCCGGACGGGCGCACGCTGGCCACGGCGAGCTCGGACACCACGGTGCGCCTGTGGGACATCACCGACCCCCGCGCGCCGGTCCAACTGGCGGTGCTCGACGGGCACACCGACCGGGTGCTGGCGGCCGCCTTCAGCCCCGACGGGCGCGTGCTGGCCACCGGCGGCTTCGACAACGCGCTGCGGCTGTGGGACGTCGCCGACCCGGCCCGCGCCCACCCGCTCGCCGCGCTGACCGGCCACGAGAACGGGATCGTCGCGATCGCGTTCGGCGACGACCGCACCGTGGCCACCGGCAGCTACGACGCCACGGTCCGGCTGTGGGACGTCACCGACCCGGCGTTCGGGGGCCAGCCGGTCGTGCTGAGCGGGCACGCCGAGGTCGTCTACTCGGTGGCCTTCAGCTCCGACGGGGAGACCCTGGCCACCGCCGGCCGGGACACCACCACCCGGCTGTGGGACGTGCGCGGCCCGGTGCTCGGCGGCCACACCGGCCCGGTCAACTCGGTCACACCCAGCCCGGACGGCCGGCTGGTGGTCGCCAACAGCTACCGGACCTCGTGGCTGTGGGACGTGCGCGACCGCCGCCGGCCCGTCCTGGCGGCCGCGCTCACCGAGCACACCGACGGGGTGCTCAGGGCGTCGTTCAGCCGGGACGGCCGGCTCCTGGCCACCGCGGGCCTGGACCGGACCGTCCGGCTGTGGGACGTCGCCGACCCCACCCGGCCGCGCCGCGTCGGCGTGCTGACCACCCCTGCGGAGAACCTGTTCACCGTCGCGGTCAGCCCCGACGGGCGGTGGGTCGCCACCGGCGAGGCCGACAGCGCGATCCGGCTGTGGGACGTCACCGACCCGGCGCACCCCGGCCAACCGGTCGTGCTCGGCGGCCACACCGACCGCGTCCTGTCCGTGGTGTTCAGCCCCGACGGGCGCACCCTGGCCAGCGCCGCCGCCGACCGCACCGCGCGGCTGTGGGACGTCAGCGACCCCCGGCACCCCGGCGCCCCGACCACCCTGACCGGGCACGGCAACGCGGTCGCGGACGTGCAGTTCAGCCCGGACGGGCGCACGCTGGCCACGGCGGGATTCGACCGCACCGCGCGGCTGTGGGACGTCGCCCTCCCCGGCCGCCCCGCCGCCCTGGCGGTGCTGGTGGGCCACGCCGACGGGGTCAACTCGGTCGCGTTCAGCCCGGACGGGCGCACCCTGGCCACCGCCGGGTTCGACCGCACGGCGCGGATCTGGCCCGTCGCGGACCGCCGCTCCCCCGGACCGCCGGTCCTGCTGACCGGCCACACCGACCGGGTGAACTCGGTCGCGTTCACCCGGGACGGGCAGACCGTCGTCACCGGCGGCCGCGACGCCGCGGTCCGGCTGTGGGACCTCGACGCGGAGCGCGTCGCCGGCGAGGTGTGCGCGGTGGCCCACCCTCGGCTCACCGCCGCCGAGTGGCGGGAGCACTTCCCGGACCTGGACTTCACGCCCCCGTGCCCGGGCTGATCCGCCCCGACGGGGTACCCGGGGCCGATGCCGCGGTGGATCATGGGTGCATGCTCGAATTCAACGAGGACAACGGCGCCTATGAGTGGTGGACGACCGCTCATCCCGAGCAGTTCGTCATCGACGCCGAGCACACCCTCGCCCCGGGCACCCTGGTCCTGCACCGCGCCACCTGCCGGGAGGTCAGCGGCGTACCGCCGACCGGCACCTGGATCGGCGACCGGGTGAAGATCTGCGGCACCCGGCGGGAGCTGGAGCAGCGCTACCCCGGCGCCCGCGCCTGCGACCGCTGCCTGCGGTGAGCCGCACCGACCGCCGACGCCGCGCGGCACCGACCCGGGTCAGATCAGCCGGACCCCGACGATGCACGTGTCGTCGTCGGTGTCGGCCGGGCTGCGGTCCAGCAGGTGGTCCAACCGCCGCTCCAACGGCCCGTCGTACCCGGCCGAGGCGGTGAGCAGCCAGTTCAGGCACTCGTCCAGGTCGCTGTCCCGCCGCTCGATCAACCCGTCGGTGTAGAGCAGCAGCGTGTCCTCCGGGGCCAGCACCAGCTCGTCCTCGTCGTACCCGGCCTCGGAGATCGCGCCGAGCATCACCCCGCGCGGGCCGGTCAGCGCCGTGGCCGTCCCCCGGCGCACCAGCACCGGCGGCGGGTGGCCCGCCCTCGCCCAGCGGAGCACGCGGGTCTCCGGGTCGTACAGCGCGCACACCGCGGTGGCGAAGATGTTGTCGGTCAGGTGGTGCGCCACGAGGTTGAGCCAGCACAGCAGCTGCCCCGGGCCGGCACCGGTGGCGGCCAGGCCGCGCAGGGCGTTGCGCAGCACGACCATGCCGGTGGCGCCCTTGATCCCGTGCCCGGTGATGTCGCCCACCGACAGCAGGATCTGCTTGGACGGCAGCACGACCGCGTCGTACCAGTCGCCGCCGACCAGGTGCTCCTGCTCGGCCGGCCGGTAGCGCACCGCGACCTGCAGCTCGAACGCCTCGATCGAGGGCTGGGTGAGCGGCATGATGGCCCGCTGCAGCTGCAGCGCCAACCTGCTCTGCTCGGCCGCCTGCTGCTCGGTGTGCGCGAGCTGGTCGCGGGTGGCCGACAGCGCCACCTCGGTCCAGTGCTGCGCCGACACGTCCTGGTACGCGCCGCGCACGGCGAGGAGGTGGTCGTCGGGGTCGAGCACGGGTTCGGCGACCACCCGGATGTGCCGGACGATGCCGTCCTGGCGCTGGAACCGGAACGCGGTCGAGCCCGCCCGGCGGTGGTGCAGCACCGTGCGCAGGAACCGGGTGATGGTGGCGGTGTCGTCGGGGTGGCAGTGCTTGGCCAGCGCGGCCAGCGGCACCGGGTCCTCGGTCGGCTCCAGGCCGTAGAGGGTGAACAGCTGGCTGTTCCAGGTGATCCGCCCGCCGACCACGTCCTCCTCGAAGCCGCCGATGCGGCCGAGGCGCTGGGCGTGGTGCAGCAGGTTCGCCAGCCGGGCGGTCTCGTCCTCCACGCGCCACACGACCAGGACGCTGTCGCCGTGCCTGCTGATGCCCACGCCCGCGGTGACGCTGAGCGGCACCTGGTCCACCAGCGCGGTGAGCGCCATGCGCTCGCTGCGGAACGGCTCGCCGGTGGCGTGCACGTGCTCGACCTTGTCGAACAGGTCGCCCTCTCCGGCGGCCAGCGGGTACGCCTCCAGCAGCAGCATCCCGGTCACGGTGGCGCGCGGCCTGCCCGCGAGGTCGACGAACCTGTTGTTGACGTGGTGGATGCGGAAGTCCAGCAGCTCGCCGGTCGGCGACAGGTGCGGCCGCAGCACCAGCGCCGGGTCGAGCAGCACCTCGGCGAGGTCGACCAGCTCGTCGGCCACCGGGCCGTCGGGGTCGCCCTCGACCGCCGGGGTGCTCTCCAGGGTGTGCGCGCACAGCTCGGCCAGCGCCTCGACCTGCCGCCGGATCTGCGGCGGCTGCGGCGGGAGCTCGTCGGGCCAGCAGATCTCCAGCACGCCCACCACGCGACCGCCGGACTCCGCGGGCGCGGTCACCCGGGTGCCGTGCAGCTCGTGGCGCCCGATCGAGGGCAGGCCGGACCCGGCCAGGTCGGGGATCCACACGTCCGCGCGCTCGGTGAGCGCCCGCCGGGCCGGGGTGGCGATGCCGGGCGGCACGTAGCGCCACCGCCTGGCCTCCTCGGCGACGAACCCGGCGGAGCCGCGCAGGGTCAGCGACGCGTCCATCGCCGCCGACCAGATGGCGACCGCGGTGGCGCCCAGCGGCGCCAGGGCGTGCTCCAGCAGCGACTCGGCCACGGCCTGGGTGTCGCCGGCGGCCAGCGCGCCGCTCTCCGCGGTGCGCAGCCGGACCACCGCGGACCGCCCCGCGCCCTCGCCCGGCTGGCCCAGCAGCTCGCCCGCCACCTCGGTGAGCTGGTCGCGGGCCGCCTGGTTGATCACGTCCGCGGCCAGCTCCAGCTGCCCGAGGCCGGCCTGCTCGGCGAGCAGCGCGAGCTGGCGCGCGGCCTCCGCCGGGCCGCACCCCAGGCGCTCCACCAGCACGCCCTTGGCCAGCTCGATCAGCGCGCGGCCGTCGGCCACCGCGTGCGCCTCCCGGACCTCGCGGGACAGGCGCTCGACCGTGGCGGCCAGCCGGGTCAGGCCCGTGCCGACAACCGCGGTGCGTGGTGGGACCGCGGAGAGCGGTCCGTCTGTGGCGTCAGGCTTCGACAAGCGCGTGCTCCTCGTTCCGCGGGCGGTGGGTGGTGGGCACTCAGCGGTCCAGCAACCAGCGCTGCACGCAGTTGACGAGGTCGTCGGAGTCCACGGGCTTGGTGACGTAGTCGTTGGCGCCCGAGTCGATGCTCTTCTCCCGGTCGCCGGGCATGGCCTTGGCGGTGACCGCGATGATCGGCAGGTCGGCGTGCTCGGGCATGGCCCGGATCGCCGTGGTGGCCGCGTAGCCGTCCATCTCCGGCATCATCACGTCCATCAGCACCAGGTCCACCTCGGGGTTCGCGCCCAGCACGTCGATGGCCTCCCGGCCGTTCTCGGCGTGCAGCACGCTCACCCCGTGCAGCTCCAGGATGCTGCTCAGCGCGAACAGGTTGCGCGCGTCGTCGTCGGCGATGAGCACGGTGCGCCCGGACAGCCTGCCGTTGACCGGCCGCGGTTCGGCGTGGTGCACCGGCTCCTCGTGGCGCACCAGCGGCAGCACCGCGCCCGGCACCTCGGCGGTCAGGTGCAGGGCGATGCGCTCGCGCAGCTCGTCCAGGCTGGACAGCAGCTCCAGCGGCCGGGTGCCGGCGCGGGCCTGGACCCGCTGCTCCTGGTCGGGCGCCAGCCGCCGGTTGTTGTGCGCCAGGACGGGCACGTTGCCCAGCCCGGCGTCGCCGTCCATGGCGTCGAGGAACTCCAGCGCCGCGCCGTCGGGCATGTCCAGCTCCAGCACGACGCAGTGGCACGCCTCGGCGGCGAGCACGGCGGCGGCCTCCTGGGCGCCCGCCACGGTGATCACCTCGACCGGGCCGCGCGGGTCGTTGCTGTCGGCCAGGTCGGTGACCGCGCTCTGGGCGACCAGGGACAGCAGGCCCTGCGGCCGCTCCTCGATCACCAGCAGCCGGCGCTGGTGGGCGGGCGCGCCCGCGCCGCCGTTGTCGGCCGGGGTCGGCTGCTCGGCCGGCGGCAGCGCGGCGGGCACCTCGGTGCCGTCGTCGACGGGCAGCTCCTGGAACTCGGGCCGCGCGACCGGCATGTAGAGGGTGAACGTGCTGCCCCGGCCCAGGGTGCTCTCCGCGGTCACCACGCCGCCGAGCAGGTAGGCGATCTCGCGGCTGATGGACAGGCCCAGGCCGGTGCCGCCGTACTTGCGCGACGTGGTGCCGTCGGCCTGCTGGAACGCGCCGAAGATCGACTCCAGCTGCTGCTCGGCGATGCCGATGCCGGTGTCCACCACCCGGAAGGCGATGGCCTGGCCGTGCCGCCGCACGGGCGCGGGCAGCTCGGCCGGGTCGGCGGGCTCGATGCGCAGCTCCACGCTGCCGGTCTCGGTGAACTTCACCGCGTTGGACAGCAGGTTGCGCAGCACCTGCCGCAGCCTGCTGTCGTCGGTCAGCAGCTCGGCGGGCACGCCGGCCGCGGTGGTGATGCGGAAGCCCAGGCTCTTCTGCGTGGTCATCGGCCGGAAGGTGGCCTCGACGTAGTCCAGCAGCCGCCGCAGCGGGACGCGCTCGGGCGTGACGTCCATCTTGCCCGCCTCGACCTTGGACAGGTCGAGGATGTCGTTGATCAGCTGGAGCAGGTCCGAGCCCGCCGAGTGGATGATGCCCGCGTACTCGACCTGCTTGGGGGTCAGGTTGCGGGTCGGGTTCTGCGCCAGCAGCTGGGCCAGGATGAGCAGGCTGTTGAGCGGGGTGCGCAGCTCGTGGCTCATGTTGGCCAGGAACTCCGACTTGTACTTCGACGCCAGCGCGAGCTGCTTGGCGCGCGTCTCCAGCTCCTGCCTGGCCTGCTCGATCTCCAGGTTCTTGGTCTCGATGTCGCGGTTCTGCTGGGCGAGCAGCGCGGCCTTCTCCTCCAGCTCCGCGTTGGACTCCTGCAGCTGCTCCTGCCGCTTCTGCAGCTCGCCGGAGCGGGCCTGCAGCTCGCCGGCCAGGCGCTGGGACTCCGCCAGCAGCTCGTCGGTGCGGGCGTTGGCGACGATGGTGTTGACGTTGACGCCGACGGTCTCCATCAGCTGTTCGAGGAAGTCGCGGTGGATCGGGGTGAACCGGTGCACCGAGGCCAGCTCGATGACGCCGAGCACCTGCTCCTCCACCACGATGGGCAGCACCACGAGGTTGATCGGCGCGGTCTGCCCCAGCCCGGAGGACACCGTGACGTAGCCGGGCGGCACGTCGTCCACGGCGATGGTGCGGCGGCTGCGCGCGGCCTGGCCGACCAGGGACTGGCCGATCCGGAAGCTGGAGGGCCGGGCGTGGACGTCGTCCTCGGCGTCGGGCCTGCCGTAGGAGGCGATCAGGCGCAGCTCCGGCTCCTCGGCGGTGTCGTCGGCCAGGTAGAACGCGCCGTACTGGGCGGAGACCAGCGGCGCCAGCTCGTCCATGATCAGCTCGGCCACGACGGCCAGGTCGCGCCGGCCCTGCATGAGGCTGGAGATGCCGGCCAGGTTGGTCTTGAGCCAGTCCTGGTCCTGGTTGGCCCTGGTGGACACCCGCAGGGACTCCACCATCGAGTTGATGTTGTCCTTCAGCTCGGAGACCTCGCCGGAGGCGTCCACGGTGATCTGGCGGGTCAGGTCGCCCGCGGCGACGGCGCTGGTGACCTCGGCGATGGCGCGCACCTGGCGGGTGAGGTTGCCGGCCAGCTCGTTGACGTTCTCGGTCAGCCGCTTCCAGGTGCCCGAGACGCCCTCGACCTCGGCCTGGCCGCCCAGCTTGCCCTCGGTGCCCACCTCCCGGGCGACCCGGGTGACCTCCTGGGCGAAGGCCGAGAGCTGGTCGACCATGGTGTTGATGGTGGTCTTGAGCTCCAGGATCTCGCCGCGCGCGTCGACGTCGATCTTGCGGGTCAGGTCGCCCTTGGCGACCGCGGTGGTGACCTGGGCGATGTTGCGGACCTGGTTGGTCAGGTTGTTCGCCATCGAGTTGACGTTGTCGGTCAGGTCCTTCCACGTGCCCGCCACGTTGGGCACCCGCGCCTGACCGCCCAGGATGCCCTCGGTGCCCACCTCGCGCGCCACGCGGGTCACCTCGTCGGCGAACGCGGACAGCGTGTCGACCATCGTGTTGATCACCCCGGCCAGGGCCGCGACCTCGCCCTTGGCCTCGACGGTGATCTTCTGGGACAGGTCGCCGCGGGCCACCGCGGTGGCCACCTGCGCGATGGACCGCACCTGGCTGGTCAGGTTCGAGGCCATCACGTTGACGTTGTCGGTCAGGTCCTTCCAGGTGCCCGACACGCCGCGCACGGTGGCCTGGCCGCCGAGGTTGCCCTCGGTGCCGACCTCGCGCGCCACGCGGGTCACCTCGTCGGCGAACGCGGAGAGCTGGTCGACCATCGTGTTGATGGTGTCCTTGAGCTCCAGGATCTCGCCGCGCGCGTCCACGCGGATCTTCTGGGACAGGTCGCCGCGGGCCACCGCGGTGGTCACCTGGGCGATCGACCGCACCTGCGCGGTCAGGTTGTCGCCCATGACGTTCACCGACTCGGTGAGGTCCTTCCAGGTGCCCGACACGCCCTTGACGTCGGCCTGGCCGCCCAGCCGGCCCTCGGTGCCCACCTCGCGCGCCACGCGCGTCACCTCGGCCGCGAACGAGGAGAGCTGGTCCACCATCGTGTTGATGGTGTTCTTCAGCTCCAGGATCTCGCCGCGGGCCGTGACCGTGATCTTCTGCGACAGGTCGCCCCGCGCCACCGCCGTCGCCACCTGGGCGATCGACCGCACCTGCGAGGTCAGGTTGCCCGCCATGAAGTTCACCGAGTCGGTCAGGTCGCGCCACGTGCCGGAGACGCCCTTCACGTCGGCCTGACCGCCCAGGATGCCCTCGGTGCCCACCTCGCGGGCCATTCGGGTGACCTCGTCGGCGAACGAGGAGAGCTGGTCGACCATCGTGTTGATGGTGTTCTTCAGCTCCAGGATCTCGCCGCGCGCGGTCACCGTGATCTTCTGCGACAGGTCGCCCCGCGCCACGGCGGTGGTCACCTGCGCGATGTTGCGCACCTGGTCGGTGAGGTTGCCGGCCATGAAGTTCACCGAGTCGGTCAGGTCGCGCCAGGTGCCGGCGACGCCGGGCACCTGGGCCTGACCGCCCAGCCTGCCCTCGCTGCCGACCTCGCGCGCCACCCGGGTGACCTCGTCGGCGAACGCCGAGAGCTGGTCCACCATCGTGTTGACGGTTTCCTTCAGCTCCAGGATCTCGCCGCGCGCGTCGACGTCGATCTTCTGCGACAGGTCGCCCCGCGCCACCGCGGTGGCCACCTGCGCGATGTCGCGGACCTGGCTGGTCAGGTTGCCCGCCATGGCGTTGACCGACTCGGTCAGGTCCTTCCAGGTGCCGGACACGCCGGGCACCTCGGCCTGGCCGCCCAGCCGGCCGTCGGTGCCGACCTCGCGGGCCACCCGGGTGACCTCGGAGGTGAACAGGGAGAGCTGGTCCACCATGCCGTTGAAGACGGTGGCGATCTCACCGAGCAGGCCGTCGGCGTCGTCGGGCAGGCGGGTGCCGAAGTCGCCGTCGCGGACCGCGGTCAACCCGGCCAGCAACTGGCGCAGCTCGGGCTGGTCCACCGGTGCGGTCTTGCCGGCGCCCCGTCTGGCGACCGCGGTCCCCTTGGCCGTCGTCTCAGCCATGCCACCCTCGTTCCTCGCGACTCGTCGCAGAGCAGAGACAGGCGCCCGCTCGTGGGTTGAACGGGCGCCTGTCGTCGGGCTCACGGTACACGGCGGTACCCGCACACCGGCGGGTGACAGGCGCGGCGCGTTCGGTCGCCGCGCACCCCTGTGCGCCGACCGCCGGCGACGGCGCGCTTCCCCTTGTGGAGCAATGAGGTGCAGGTCTCCCGGCAGGGCGGACGAGGACGCGCAACCGGAACGCGGTGCGGCGCGTCCGAGTCCCCATGACAGCGGGAGGGACGGGGGACGAGCCGCAACCACCTCGGTGGGCGGTGTGGGTGGCGCGGGTCGTCGCCGTGGTGGTCGTGGTGCCGGTGGCGCTGGTGCGGCAGTGGCTCCGGGTCGTCGGGCGGGGTGTGCGCCGGCTGGTGCTGCACCCGTTGTGGCTGGGGCTGCGGTGGGTCGGCAGGCCGGTGCGCGGCGCGGCCCGGCTGGTGGGGCGCTGGGTGGCGGCGCTGGTCGACGTGGTGGTGCAACGCGTGCTGCGGCCGTTGGGGCGCGGGGTGCGGTGGCTGTGGGACGCCGTCGGGCGCTGGGTGCGGTCGGTGCTCGCGCCGGTCGGGCGGGGGCTGCGGGCTCTCGGGCGGGGTGTCCGCGTGGTGCTGCGGGCCGGCTGGGACGTGGTCGTGGCGGTGGGGCGCGGTACCGGTCGGGCGCTCTTGGTCGTCGGGGCGGGCTTGCGCCGCGGGCTCTCGGCGGTCGGCCGCGGTGCGCGCTTCTTGCTGCGGGCCGTCGGTCGGGGTGCGCGGGTGGTGCTCGCACCGGTCAGGTGGGGTTTGCGGGTTCTCGGGCGTGGTGCGGGACGGGTGTGGGCACCGCTGGGCGCGCTGCTGCGGCGGCTGGCCCGCGTCCCCGTCGGCGGGTACCTGCGGCGGGCCGCGCGGTTCGTGGGCCGGGTGCTGGAGCACGTGGTGGTCAGGCCGCTGCGGTGGTTGTGGCGGGCCGTGGTCGTGGCCGTGGTCGTGCGCGGTGCGCGGTGGGTCGGCGGCGTGCTGCGGCGGGTCGGTGACGCGGTGGGGGCCGTGCTGCGGTGGATCGGCGGCAAGGTCTGGGCCGTGCTGCGCTGGGTCGGCGGCGGGATCTGGGCCGTGCTGCGGTGGATCGGCCGGGCGGTGTGGGCGGTGCTGCGGGTCTTCGGCTCCGCCCTGGAGTGGGCGGCCCACCGCGTCGCCCGGTTCTTCGCGGCGCTGGGCCGGCTGGTCCGCCGCTGCGCCACCTGGCTGCGCGACCGGGTCCTGCTGCCGCTGTGGCGCCTGCTGGTGGCCGTGGTCGTCGTCCCGGCCCGGTTCGTCCGCAGGGCGGTGCTGGCACCCGTCGGTCGGGCGGTCCGGCACGCGTGGCGGGCGGCGGTGGTCGCCCCGGTCCGCTGGGTGCGGACCGCGGTGCTCGACCCGGTGCGGCTGGCCGGTCGCCGGGTGCGCGAGCAGTTGCGCGCCGCGTTCGGCCGGCGCCGGGCGGTCGACCCACCGGACCCGACCCGCCGGACCCGGCCGACCGACCCGGCCGACTGACTCAGCCGACCGACACCGGCGGCACGTGCCGCGCGAACCACCGCTCGAAGGCGTCGAAGGTCCGGCGGGCGGCGTCCACGGCGGCCGCCACCGCCCCCGGCCCGTCGACCACGCGCTCCACGCACCCGCCGAACGCGCGGAACCGGCGGCGGGCCGGCTCGCCGTCGCCCAGGTAGAAGCGGAGCTGGTCGGGGCGCAGCCCCAGGTTGTCGCGCAGCCAGCGGCTGACCAGCAGGCCGCCGAGGGCGGAGCCCTCCACGACGTAGGACGCGCCCAGCGCCTCGGGCAGGCTCCGGACGTCCGGCAGGCCCGCCGGCGCGCAGCGCGGCACCGCGCCGATCCGCTCGGCCGACCACCCCGCGGCCGCGAGGTCCGCGCGCAGCAGCGCCGGCCGGTCCGGCGGCGCCCAGTCGGGCACGGTCGCCGACCAGGGGCGCAGCCGGGCGTCGAGCGGTTCGTGCACGCCGAGCAGGACGGCGAGCACGCGGGTGTGCGCCGCGGTCGCGGCGACGTGCTCCAGGTGCGGCCGCAACCGCGCCTCCACGCGGGCGTGGACCTCCCGGGTGCCGAGTTCCAGGGCCTGCATGGCGGAGGGCATGGCGGGCAACCTACCGCGCCCGGTCAGAAGGTGTAGTTGACGACGAACGCCGGGTGGTCCGTCCGGGACATGCCGTACTCCTCGGTGGACACGAAGGTCAGCGTCCGCGCGATCACGTGCTGCACGTCGCCGTCGCCCTTGCGGAACCAGCCGGACGGCACGCAGTTCTGCGCGTTGACCGACGAACCGGGGCTGTACTTGAGGTTCAGGTCGCCGACCACGACGTGCCTGGTCGTGGCCGACCCGGTCGGGTCGAACGACAGCGCGGTGGCGGGCACCAGCTCCTTGCACTGCGCCAGCGCGACCGAGCCCGTGGTGGACAGGTGCGTGGTGCACGCGACGAACCCGCGGACGGCGCCGCGAACGCACGCCCAGGCCCGCACCTCGTTGCCGCCGTCCTGGTTGGCGTAGAGGCCGTTCCCGCCCGCCGCGACGCCCTCCTTGACGATGATCGCGCTGCCGTACGCGCCCCGCCCGGCCGTGCACTGGTAGTCGGAGCCGGTCGACCGGTTGCGCGCGAACGCGAACCGGTACGCGGCGTTCGCGCCGGTCGCGGCGGTGAGCCGGGGCAGGTCGGAGGTGCACACCTCGTTGACCGAGACGACGTCGGGCACGCGGCGGCCGATCATCGCCACCGCCTCGTCCACGGCCAGGCCGCCCTCGAAGCAGCCCGCGACGCCGCTGTTGCACAGGTTCATCTGGAGGACCTTGAACGGCGTGGCGGCCGCCGCGGGTACCGCCACGAGACCGATCAGCAGGACCGCGGCCGGCAGGAGGCCGGGAATTCGGCGCAGGGAGCCCATGGCGACCATGCTCTCCCCCGACCGGGGCCGGCCCGTACCGCCGACCGGGCCCGCGACGGCTCGGGACTTCGGCGGTGCGCAGTGGCGCCCCCGGACGTTCCCGGTCACGCCGTCCCCGCCCACCCCGAACGTGGTCGCACCCGCGGCGCGTGGGCATCTCGCGCGCCGCGGGTGCTGATCGGGGTGGGGTCAGAACGTGAGGGTCCAGCCCTCCAGCGTCCCGGTGTCGTGCGTGTAGACGTCCTTGACCTGCAACTTCCACGTCCCGTTCCTGGTCTCGGCCGACGTGTCCACCGAGAAGGTCTCGTGGATGCCTGCCGACGTGCCGATCCCGCCGGACTTGTGCAGCGGGTACGCCGTGCCGCTCGGCCCGAGCAGGTCGACTACGAGGTCGGCGTCGTAGGTGTGCGCGATGTCCACCTTCACCTTGGTGGCCGCGGCACCGGTACCCGCGCAGCCGGTCACCGTGATGGACGAGGTCACGGCGGCACCCGCGTCCGGGATGGCCACGTCGTCGGTGTTGGACCCGCCCGTGCAGGTGGGCGGGTTCGGGTCACCGCCGCCGATGAACCCGGTGAACAGCAGCTTGTCGGGCGAACCGGCACCGGCGTTCTTCACCACGCCTGCGGTGGCGTTGTCGGTCAGCGCCTTGGCCACCTCCGCGGGCGTGGCGGTCGCCTTGACCGAGCCCAGGTACAGCGCGGCCGCGCCCGCCACGTGCGGCGAGGCCATCGACGTGCCGCTGATGGAGTTGGTGCTGCCGGTGTGCCAGGTGGAGGTGATGCCGGTGCCGGGCGCGAAGATGTCGGTGCAGGTGCCGTAGTTGGAGAACGACGAGCGGTTGTCCGAGCTGTCGGTCGCGTTGACCGTGATCGCCTCGGGGGTGCGGGCGGGCGAGGTGTTGCACGCGTCGCGGTTGTCGTTGCCGGCGGCCAGCGCGGTGGTGACGCCCGCGGCGACGAGCCGCTTGACCGCGTCGTCCACGCTGGTGGAGGCCGAGCCGCCGAGGCTCATGTTGGCCACCGCGGGCTGCACCGCGTTACCGGCCACCCAGTCGATCCCGGCGATGACCTGCGACCACTGGCCCGAGCCCTGGCAGTTGAGCACCCGGACGGCGACCAGCTTCACGTCCTTGGCCACGCCGTAGGTGGTCGAGCCGATGGTGCCCGCGACGTGCGTGCCGTGGCCGTTGCAGTCCTGCGCCACCGAGTCGTTGTCGATGAAGTCCCGGCCGTCCGCGGCGCGGCCGCCGAAGTCGGGGTGCTCCTTGTGGATGCCGGTGTCGATGACGTAGGCGGTGACGTTGGCGGCGGTGTTGCCGTAGTTGTACTTGGAGTCCAGCGGCAGGTCCTTCTGGTCCACGCGGTCCAGGCCCCAGGTGGGCTTGTCCTGGGTGCCGGTGGCGCGCGCGACGGCGTCCTGCTCGACGTAGGCCACGGCCGGGTCCGCGGCGAGCCGGCGCGCACCGGCCTCGTCCATGGTGGCCGAGAAGCCGCGCACGGTGGCGGTGTAGGTGTGCTCGACCCGGCCGCCGTACCGGTGGGCGAGGTCGGCCGCCAGGGACTCGGTCTGCTGCGCGCTCACGGTGTCGTCGCGCAGCACCGCGATGTAGCTGTTCGGCACCGCGCCCGGCGCGCCCGCGCCGAGCACCTGTCCCCCGGGCTGCCCGGCGCCGTAGCCGTAGCCCACCCCGGCGAGGAGCAGCGCTGCGGCGACCGGGAGGGCGGTGGCGACCCGCAGCCGGGTCGAGCGGTGGTGTCGCATGCGTGGTTCTCCGTTCCACTCGGCCGCCTGGCAGGGAGAAGGTGAAGTCCGGCGGCCACGTGGCACCCACCTTCGGGGGATGTGGTGGCGCGAACAATCCGGGTGGTGGTACGTAGGGCTACGTAACCTCCGGGTCCTGTCCGGCCGGGCGACCGCGTCTGCTGCCGCGGTAGGCGCGCTCCCGGAACCTGGTCAGCAGGGCCGGCGCCAGCTCCAGGCCGGGCGGCCGGTGCACGACCGGGTCGAGCGGCGGCCGTTCGTCGTCGACGGGCAGCGGGCGGGCCACCAGGCGCCCGACGGGCCGCCACGGCCCGCTCACCTCCAGGGTGAAGCGCAGCTCGTCGGGCAGGTCCTCCAGCGCCGCCGACCCGGTCTGCCCCGGGTCGGGCACCGCGGCCAGCCACACCAGGCGGCCCCGCCACCGGAACGGGGCGATGCTGCCGTAGCGGGCGCTCGACCAGGTCCGCACCGGTCGGGGCAGCACGCGGGCGAACGAGGTGGACAGCAGCACGTCCCAGGGGCCGGGCAGGCGGAAGGCCAGGCCGAGCACGTCGGGCACGCCGTCGGGGGTGCCCGCGCCCTTGGACAGCCGGCCGACGACCTCGGTGCGGCCCGTCGGCAGCGGGAGGGCGGCGTCGAACGTGGTGGTCACCGCGCCGGTGAACCACCGACCGCGCGGGTGGAACGCCCGGGCACCGCGCACGCCTGCCAGCGCGCGGAACGCGGACGCCACCAGCTCAGGCACTGCGGGCGTTGGGGTTGCCCTGGAGGGCCAGCCCCAACGCGACCATGCCGGCGCCCAGTCCCAGGTGCAGCCAGTCGTCGGCGGCGTTGAGCGGCACGAAGTCCGCCGCGCTCCCCTCGTCGACCAGCAGCCCGTACAGCCACAGCACCACGTAGAGGGCGCCTCCCCCGATCAGGTACCCCCGGGCGGCGGGCACCGAGCGCGCCAGGGCCAGGCCGGCGACGCCGAACAGCAGGTGCACCAGGTTGTGCAGCACGGACACGTGGAACACGCCGAGCAGGTGCGCGCCCGAGCCGGGCCCCGCGAAGGAGATCCGGTCCAGGTGCGCGGTGATGCCCGGCACGAACCCCAGCACGCCGACCAGCAGGAACACGACCCCGACCGCCATCGCCGCCGCGCGCACCGGGTGCGGCACGCGCGTCGTGGTGGTGGTGCTCATTGCGGATCACCTCGCTTGGGAGGGTGGTTTCCGCTCGACTACCCGGTGATCGGGACCCGAAACGACACGACCGGTGGCCGCTGATCCCACGTCCGGGTAACGCGGGAACAACCGGTCGAGGTCGGTGCGCTCGAACACCCTGCGCACGTGCGGCGGCACGGCGGCCAACCGCAGCCACCCGCCGGCGCGCTGCGCCCTGGCCCGGGTGCGGACCAGCGCGCTCATCGCCTGCGCGCCGCAGAAGGCGACCCCGGCCATGTCCAGCACGATCCGGTCCCGCCCCTCGCTGATCAGGCGGTCCATCTTGTCGAGCACCCGGCGAGCCCCCGCCAGGTCCAACTCACCGGTCGCCACCACCACCGCGCACCCGGTCCGGTGGGACTCGACCGACAGCGCGAGCATCCCCGTTGATCCCTTCACGCCACCTGGCTGTACTCGTCGTCGTCACCCAGCCCACCGAGGGTGAGCAGCAGCCCCTCCCGGGTGGACCAGGGGCAGATCTCCACCTGGTCGTGCCCGGAGGCGACCATCAGCGCCTCCACCACCAGCGCACCGGCCGGCGACTGCTCGGCGCGGTGCCGCGAGATCCCCGGCAGCCGAGCCCGCTTCGGCGCGGGCATGGCGGCCAGCCGGGGTATCCACTCCCGCAGGTCGGCCAACCGCAGCGACCGCGCCACGAACGGGCCGTCCTGCTGGGGCCGTGCCCCGGTGAGCCGCGCGAGCTGCTGGAACACCTTCGAACACCCGACGGCGCGGTAACCCGGAGCGGGCACGTCGGCCAGCGCGTCGCGCACGGCGTCACGCACCCGCACCAGCTCGGGGTGCTCGTCACCACCACGCCGCTGGTGACGCGACCGGCGGTCGTGGACCGCCTTGAGCGCCATCCGCCGGGTCAGGGTACGAGCACCGAACGGCAGTGATCGGGCCAACGAGGGCGTGGCCCCGTCCCCGGCGGCGAGCTCGACGGTGCCCCCGCCCACGTCCAGCACGAGCAGCGGCCCGGCCTGCCAGCCGAACCAGCGGCGAGCCGCCAGGTAGGACAGCCGGGCCTCCTCGTGACCGGGCAGCACCCGCAACCGCGTGCCGGTGCGCCGGGCGACCTCGGCGATGACCTCGTCGGCGTTGACCGCGTCCCGCACGGAAGAGGTCGCGAAGGGGACGAAGTCCACCACCCCGGCGCGCTCGGCGGTGCGCCGCGCGACGCGGACGGCGTTCACGATCTGGTCGACGCCCTCGGCACGCAGCCGGTTGTGCCGGTCGAGGGCCCGGTCCAGGCGGAGCCTGGTCTTGTGCGAGAGCACGGGGTTGAGGGGCGACCCCTCGACCACGAGCAGGTGGGCACTGAAGCAGCCGACGTCAAGCACCCCGACCTGACCTCGTCTTCCGGACATCCGTCACCGCCAACCATCACTCAGTGGCACCCCCAGGTACCGGTGTGTTCCCAGTAGTACATCGAGTGAAACCGGATTGGGTGATATGACTCGGGGTAGTTGACCCCCATGAACGCATCGGAGAACGCACCCCGACCACTGGCAGTCGTGACCGGCGCCTCCAGCGGCATCGGCCTGGAACTGGCCAGGGTCTTCGTCGAACAGGGATTCGACCTGGTCATCGCGGCGGAGAACCCCACCATCGAACAGGCGGCACAAGACCTCACCACCGACAACGCCCAGGTAACCCCGGTCCGAGCAGACCTGTCCACGTACTCGGGCAACGAAGACCTGGTAGCGGTCATCGAGCACCTGAACAGGCCGGTAGCGGCCCTGGCGATCAACGCGGGCGTAGGCGTGGGCGGTGACTTCGTGGACGACAGCGACCTCCGCACCCACCTCCAGGTAGTGGACCTCAACATCGGCTCGGCAGTGCACCTGGCCAAGCGCCTGATCCCCCGAATGGTGGAACGAGGCGAAGGCCGCGTCCTCTTCACCTCGTCGGTGGCGGCAACCGGCCCGGGCCCGTTCCACTCCGTGTACGCCGCATCAAAAGCCTTCCTGGCCTCCTTCTCCCAGTCGCTGCGCGAAGAGCTGCGGGACAGCGGCGTAACCGTCACAGCACTCATGCCGGGCCCCACCGACACCGACTTCTTCCGCCGAGCAGGCATGGAGGACACCAAGGTCGCCACCGGCCCCAGGGACGACCCGGCCGAGGTGGCCCGGGAAGGCTACGAGGCCCTGATGGCGGGCAAGGACCACGTGGTGGCCGGGTCCCTGCGGAACAAGGCGCAGGCAGCAGCCGGACGAGCCCTGCCCGACCCGGTGAAGGCAAAGGCGATGCGCACCATGACCGAGCCGGGCAGCGGCAAGTCTTAGCAGGTAGGAGCCCCCTTACTGGAGGGCACGCGGTGTCCGAGCGGACGACACGCGGTGTCCCAGTGGAGGACACGCCGGTCCTGAACGTAGAACTCGGGGGCCCGGACCGTTCGACACGACGGGCCTGAACGTTCGACTCGCGCGGCTTGAACGCATGACACACCCACCTCCAACGCATGACACGCCGGTGCCCAACGCATGACACGCCCGGACTGAACGCATGACACGCCGGGAGGACGCTGGGTCCGGTGGGGCCGGCGGGCCCCGATTTGACATGGGTTCGAGTGCCATAGGCTGGTCGGAGCCGGCAGGCTCGGCGGGACGCTTTTCCCCGCCGTGCCTGCCGGCTGCGGCCAGCCTCCGGTGCTCGTAAGGGCCCCATGTCAAATCGAGGCCCCACGCAATCCAGGGGGTTGACCGGCGACAACCCGACCCACCAGCAGGCGGGATCAATAAAACTGTCGGCCCAGCCAGGCCGGCCCCACCGGTGTGCGGTCCGCCCAACGGGGTAACCGCCCCCCGTGAGCATCCACGCGCGACGCGACGTCCCCGCCCTCCCCGACCTGGTGTTCAACGCCGCCGCCGACCCCTCACGCCTGGCCGCGTGGCTGCCCGCCCCCTACGAGGTAGTGGGCCGCAACAACGACACCCTGATCCTCCACGAGAACGGCGAACCACGTCAGCTGAACCTGGCCGCCGACTACGACCGCCTCCTCCTGACCTGGGAACCCCTGGCCGACCACGGCTGCCGAGGCCACCTCCAAGTCTCCCTCTCCGGCGTAGCGGCCAGCGTCGTCGAACTCCAGGTCGACGACTGCCCGGACGACCAACTGCCGGCCCGCCTCCTGGAAGCCCTGGCAAACGAGGTTGAACAGAACCTGACCGCCGGCTGACCATGCCGGGGTGGAACTCCGCCCAGCCCGCCCCCACGAACTCCCCCTCCTCCGCGAGGTGGAACGCGCCTCCGGCGAACCCTTCCGAGCCCACGGCATGCCCGAGATAGCCGACGACGAGCCCCTCCTCCTGACCGAACTGCAACGCCTCCACCTCTGGGTGGCCGACAAGGACGACACCCCCATCGCCTGGGTGGGCGTGGAGGTCCTGGACAACGCAGCCCACATAGCCCAGCTCAGCGTCCACCCCGCCCACGCCCGCCAAGGCATCGGCGCGCAGCTCCTGGACCACGTGCAGGCGTGGGCGGCAGAGCACGACCTCACAGCCCTCACCCTCACCACCTTCCGCCGCATACCGTGGAACGAGCCGTACTACCGCCGACTGGGTTTCACAGAACCAGCGCACCCGTCCCCCGGCCTGCAAGCCGTCCTGGCGGCCGAGGCCGAACGCGGCCTGCGCCCCGAGGACCGCATCTGCCTGCACCGACCGGTCAGCGAACGGGCCTGACCGGTAGGGCCGACCAGCCCGCCCGTCCCACCGCCGCGTTTGCGCGGGATACTGCGGGATACTGGCGGTGCGGACCCCGCCAGCAACCGTTCGGAGGTTCCCCAGGTGGTCGATTTCGTGCACGAGGCACTCCTCTACCGCGATGACGAGCAGTACCTCGCGAGCACGGTGCCGTTCGTGTGCGAAGGTCTGGCCGCCGGCGAGCCGGTGCTCGTCGCCGTGCCCCAGGAGCGCATCGACCTGCTGCGCTCCGCCCTGGGCCCGGCCGCCGACCGCGTCGAGTTCCTGGACATGCGGCGCGTGGGCCGCAACCCGGGCCGGATCATCCCCGGCGTGCTGACCGCGTTCGCGGACACCTCCTCCGCCTCCCGCGTCCGCATCCTCGACGAACCGATCTGGCCAGGCCGGACGGCCCTGGAGTACCCCGCCTGCGTGCAGCACGAGGCACTGGTCAACGTCGCCTTCGAGGGGCGCGGCACCTGGGTCCTGTGCGCCTACGACTCCGGAACCCTCACCCCGGACGTCCTCCGCGACGCGGAGGCCACCCACCCCGTCGTGGTCGAGGACGACCGCCGCCGCTCCAGCACCGGCTACCGCGAACCGCTCCTGACCTCGGAGGAGTTCAACCGCCCCCTGCCACCACCCCCCGAGGACGCGATCACCCGCCGGTTCGACCTGGACGAGCTGTCCTCCGTCCGACGCCTGGTGGCCGAGTTCGGCACCGACACGGGCCTGACCCCCGACCAGGTCGAGGACCTGGTGCTGGCCGTCAACGAGCTGACCACCAACAGCGTCGTGCACGGCGGCGGCGTGGGCACGCTGCTGATCTGGCGCGAGTCGGGCATCGTGGTGTGCGAGGTGCGCGACTCGGGCCGGCTGGCCAACCCGATGGTGGGCAGGCGCAACCCCGGCGCGAGCGCGAACGGCGGCTACGGCGTGATGCTGGTGAACCTCCTCTGCGACCTGGTCCGCGTTCATACCCAGGACAACGGCACCACGATCCGGGTCTGGGTTGGCCCTCCGGGCCAACCGGTCTGACGCAACCCCACAACCCACCACCCCAGCTCAGCCCAGCAGCCGAACCCACCACCCCAGCTCAGCCCACCACCCCAGCTCACCCCACCAACCGAACCACCAGCCCACCTCACCCCACCAACCGAACCCACCACCCCCGAATGTAGAACTCAAGGGCCCGGAAGGTTCGACACGAGGGCTCCGGGGGTTCGACTCGCGCGGTCAGGGCAGGCCGTGGAGGACCTGGTCGACCAGGGCGGCGACCACGGTCGCGTTGTGCCCCCCGTCCCCGGGCCGGAGCACCCGCGCGGCGGCCTCGACCGCACCGTGGATCAGCTGGGCCCGCAGCCCGGGACCGGGCACCCCGGCCTCCACCAGCACGTCCACCAGCGGCGCCAACAGCTTGTCGTGCTCCGCCCGGATGCGACTGCGAGCCGCCTCGGGCAGCGCGTGCGCGGACAGCGCGACCACCGCCCCGTGGCTGCCGTCGGCGATGATCTCCAGCTCAGCGCGCACGTAGGCTTCCACCTTCGCACTCACCCCGTCGGCCGCGCGCACCGCCTCGGCCAACTTCCGCACCCACCCGGGCAGCTCGTCGGTCACGATGGCGGCCACCAGCTCCTCCCGGGACCGGAAGTACTCGTACAGGCTGGGCCGCGAGAGCCCGACGCGGCGGGCGAGGGCCGCCAGGGTGAGCGCGTCCGCACCCTCCGTCGCGACGATGTCGCGCCCGGCGTCCAGCAGGTCCCGCAGCCGGTTCGCGCGGTGCTCCGCGAGCGTGTCGGCGCTGATCCTGGGCACGCGCCGATGGTAGCCCTTGCGTTCCCCACGCACCGTTGGAATAGTTGCCTACACCCCGTCGGGAACCCCGGAGGTGCCGCGTGTTCGTCGCGACCAACCGCCTGTTCGTACCCGCCGACCGCGCCGAGGAGTTCGAGGCGCGCTTCCGCGCGAACATGCGCGAGTACCTGCCGAACGTCCCGGGCCTGCGGCGCAGCACCCTGCTGCGCCCGACCCGACCGGACCAGCCCTACGTGGCGGTCAACGAGTTCGACAGCGAGGAGGACTTCCGGGCGTGGGTCGCCTCGGCCTCCTTCAAGGAGGCGCACCGGCGCAACGCCGGCATCGCCCGCCACGTCACGGGCAACGCCGTGGAAACCTTCCACCCCTCGGAAGACCTCGTGATCACGAGGTAGCCCTCATCCACCGACCAACCGCACGGCCGACCAACCGACGGCCGAAACAGCCCACGGCCGACCAACCGACCACCGGCCGACCAACCCGCCACCGACCAACCCGCCACCGACCAACCCGCCACCGACCAACCCGCCACCGAGCACGACCCGCCACCGAGCACGACCCGCCACCGAGCACGACCCGCCATCAAGGCAGGGCGATCGCCTTCATCCGCTCGATTTCATCCGTCTGGGTGACAATCACGTCGTTGGCCATCTCCTCGACCCGCACGTCGGACCCGTTGGACAGCACCTCGACCGCCATCTTCAGGGCACCCTCGTGGTGCGCGGTCATCAACCGCACGTAAAGCCGGTCGAAATCCGCCCCGCGCGCCGCGGCCAACGCCGCCAGGTCCGCCGCCGAGGCCATGCCCGGCATGGCGGCGTGGTCGAACTCGGGCTGCGAACCGCTGTGCCCGTGGGCCGGCGCCTGCTGGGCGTACTCGCGCTGCCACTGCTCCATGGCGCCGATCTCCGGCCCCTGGGTGTCGTTGATGCGCGAGGCCAGGCCCTTCACCGTCGCGTCCTGGGCGCGTTCCGGGGCCAGCGCCGACATCTCCAGCGCCTGCCGGTGGTGCACGATCATCTTCGCGACATACGTCACATCGGCCTCGCTGGGCGCGACCCACCGGTCGGTCCCGACGTCCTCGGGCGAGAGCGTCCGGGCCGGCTCGCCCGGCCCCTGCGGCACGATGACCGGCGCTTCGTCCGACGCCTGCGACGTGCAGCCCACCAGCACGGCCGCCAGCACCGCGATCAACACGACCCGCATCCGCAAACCCCCTAGCCACCCGGTCGCCCCAACGTACCCGCCCGTCCCGCGGGACGAGAAGTATCAGATTCCCGACGATCGGGTCTGGTACTTAGCCATGCGAACAGGCAATATTTGCGGATCCCTGCACTGGGTTGGAAGGGGAACCTGAAGTGGAAGCACGCGAATCGACCAGACGGCGCCGCCGGGCGCCGCTCGCGGTCATGGGGGCCTTCGCGCTGAGCCTGTCCGGACTGGCCACGGGTCCGCAGGCGATGGCCGCGCCGGAGGACACTGACCTGGCCGGCCTGTCGGAGGAACAGCTCTCCAGCCAGGAGCAGCCCGCCACCGGCATCCCGGGTGTCGACGAGATCCGCCACACCCGCAACATCAAGCTGCTGGCCAACCTGCCGAAGCCGGCACCGTTCACCAGCTCGTCGACGTGGTCGGACCTGGCCTTCCAGGACCACTACGCCATCGCGGGCAACTACGACGGCTTCGTCGTCTACGACATCCGCAACCCGCGCAAGCCCGAGATCGTGAGCAAGGTCCTGTGCCCGGGCTCGCAGAACGACGTGTCGGTCAAGGGCGACCTGCTGTTCCTGTCGACCGACTCCTCGCGCAGCGACAGCTCCTGCGCCAGCACCTCCCTGCCCGCGACCAACAAGGACGCGTGGGAGGGCATCAAGATCTTCGACATCAGCGACATCCGCAACCCGCGCTACATCAAGGCCGTCGAGACCAAGTGCGGCTCGCACACCCACACGCTCGTGCCGGACAAGCGGGGCAAGGACGTCTACCTGTACGTCTCGTCCTACAGCCCGAACGCGGCGTTCCCGGACTGCCAGCCGCCGCACGACCTGATCTCGGTCGTCAAGGTGCCGCTGAAGGACCCGACCTCGGCGCACGTGCTGTCCGAGAACGTGGTCTTCCCCGACGGCGGCAACGCCGGCCGGTCGGGCACCGTCGAGACCGGCTACGTGACCGCCACCTCCGGCTGCCACGACATCACCGTGTACCCGTCGAAGGACCTGGCGGCGGGCGCCTGCATGGGTGACGGCGTGCTGTGGGACATCTCCGACCGGGAGAAGCCCCGCGAGATCAACCGCGTGCAGGACAACGTGAACTTCGCGTTCTGGCACTCGGCGACCTTCAACAACGCCGGCACCAAGGTGATCTTCACCGACGAGCTGGGCGGCGGCGGCGCGGCGACCTGCAACGAGACGATCGCCCCCACCCGCGGCGCGGACGGCATCTACGACATCACCGGGCGCGGCGACGGCCGCAAGCTGGAGTTCCGCTCCTACTTCAAGATCCCGCGGGTGCAGGCCGACACCGAGAACTGCGTGGCGCACAACGGCTCGCTGATCCCGGTGCAGGGTCGGGACATCATGGTGCAGGCTTGGTACCAGGGCGGCATCTCGGTGTTCGACTTCACCGACTCCAGCCGGCCCAAGGAGATCGCCTGGTTCGAGCGCGGCCCGGTGCCCAACGGCGGCAGCGGTGGCGCGTGGTCGACCTACTACTACAACGGCTACATCTACTCGTCCGACATCTCGAAGGGCTTCGACGTCCTCGACATCCGCGACCCGCGGACGGCGACCGGCAAGCTCATCCGCACGGGCGAG
This sequence comes from Saccharothrix syringae, assembly GCF_009498035.1. Taxonomy (NCBI): domain Bacteria; kingdom Bacillati; phylum Actinomycetota; class Actinomycetes; order Pseudonocardiales; family Pseudonocardiaceae; genus Saccharothrix; species Saccharothrix syringae. The sequence continues at coordinate 4,184,188 of NZ_CP034550.1, read as the reverse complement.
CTGAACGTGCAGACGCAGGGCTCCTACCGGGACCTGTTCCCGCGCCGGTGACCTGACCCGCGGGTCAACCCGACCCGAGCACCGAGCACACCAGGAAGGGCCCGCCCCGGCGGGCCCTTCCGCTGTTCGCGGCAAGCCCCGCTCCCCCTTCCACCGCCTGAACCCACCCCCTCCTGAAACCGCATTCCAGCGGTTCCTACTCCTTCGCGGTGAATTCGCCGGCGCGCTGACCAGCGCCGCGTACCATTACCCCGCCGACCGGCTCCCGAATTCCTCCCGAGGAGTATTCCGGTGCCCGACATGATCCTTTATCGGGGTGAGCGCAACAATGCCTGGCCGATCCCGGCCGTGCGCCTCATCTGGGGTGGTATGACGATTCTGGACCCGTGGCCGGGCGCCCGCCTGCCCAACCAGGCGGCCACCGGGGCGTGGTGCGCGCTGTCCCGGGCGATCACCGCCCGCGGCGGCGACCTGGCGGCGCTGTCCCGCGAGCTGCGCGAGACCGGCGTGTCCTACGGCCTGAACTTCGCCCGCACGCCACCGGCCTCGGACGCCGACCACAACTACGTGGTCACCATCCACCACGCCCGCACGTTCCGGCTGCGCTACTGCGGCGTCGGCGGCTGGGCGCCGGGCGAGGAGGTGCCGTGGGCGACCGACCCGACCGCGGCCACCGAGGACTACGTGGTGCTCAACGGACCCGGAGTGGGCCGGTCGACGGTACTGGGGTACGGCCATTTCGCCGGTCCGCCGGAAGTCACCCTGTTCACCGACGTGCCGACCCGCTGGGTGACTTCCGTGAACGGCCAGCCGATCGGCGTGCACGGTTTGCGCGTGCTGACCGATTCCGCGTTGTCCGACGACGAGCGGAGCAAACTGACGAAACTGCGCCGCCCCTGAAACCGGGTCACGTCCGGGACCACCGGACCGAACTCCGGGACCGCCACGTCACGCTTTCACGACCATCAGCCGGGCGGCGGCGAGGTCCAGCGCGACCGCGGCACCCGGCGGGAACTCCGCCGCCCGCCCGGACGGCTGGTCCACCCGCAGGACCTGCCCGTCGTCGAGCCGCACCGACAGCCTGGTCACCGGCCCGAGGAAGCTCTGCGTGACCACGCTGCCCACCAGCGCGCCGTCGTCCCGGCCGCCGCGCGGCGAGATGCCGATGTCCTCCGGCCGCACGATCACCTCGACGTCGCCGGTCAGCTCCCCGGCCGCCGCGGTGGGCAGCCGGTGGGCGCCCACCCGCACGCCGTCGGGCCCGGCGGTGGCGCGCACCGCGTTGCTGACGCCGACGAAGCGGGCGACGAACGCGGTGGCCGGCTCCCGGTAGACCTCGGCGGGCGTGCCCAGCTGCTCCAGCCTGCCCTGCGACATCACGCCCACCCGGTCGGACACGGCCAGCGCCTCCTCCTGGTCGTGCGTGACGAACAGGGTGGTGGTGCCCAGCTCGGTCTGGATGCGCCGGATCTCGTCGCGCAGGTTCACCCGCACCTTCGCGTCCAGCGCGGACAGCGGCTCGTCCAGCAGCAGCACGCGCGGCCGGATGGCCAGCGCCCGGGCCAGCGCCACGCGCTGCTGCTGGCCGCCGGAGAGCTGGTGCGGGTAGCGCCCGCCCAGGTGCGCGAGCCCGACCAGCTCCAGCAGCTCGGCGACCCGCCCGGCCCGGTCGGGCGCCTTGCGCAGCCGCAGGCCGAACGCGACGTTCTGCGCCGCGGTCAGGTTGGGGAACAGGCTGTAGGACTGGAACACCATGCCCATGTCGCGCTTGTTGGCGGGCACGCCGGTCAGGTCCCGGCCGTCGACCCGCACCGAGCCCGCGTCGGCGGTCTCGAACCCGGCGACCACGCGCAGCGCCGTGGTCTTGCCGCAGCCGCTGGGGCCCAGCAGGCTGACCAGCTCACCCGGTGCCAGGTCGAGGTCGAGCCCGGCGAGCGCCACGTGCCCGCCGAACGACTTGCGCACCCCGGACAGCTGCAGACCGGACGGCCGCGAACCGGGCTCGGGCGGTTGCTGGTGGGTCATGTCAGCCTTCCCCGTCGGCGGCGCCCCGGCGCCCGCCGGCGAACGAGAGCAGGAACAGCAGGGCGAACGCGAACAGCAGGCTCAGCAGCGACACCGCGATGGACACGCCCGCGTCGCGCTTGCCGATCAGGTTGACCCGCACCTGCAAGGTGTCGAAGTTGAGCAGCGAGGCGATGGTGAACTCCCCCAGCACGAGCGCCACCGACAGCAGGGCGGCCCCGAGCAGCGCGGTGCGGATGTTGGGCACGACGACCCGCAGCAGCACCGCGCCCCAGGACGCGCCGAGCCCGCGGGCGGCCTCCGCGAGCGTCGCGAGGTCGATCGCGGCCAGGCCCGAGTCGATGGCCCGGTAGGCGAACGGCAGCACCAGCACCGCGTAGGCGAAGGTGAGCGTGAGCGGCGAGTCGCCGAGGAAGTAGTCCACCCACGCGTACAGCGGGGCCATGCCGACCACGAGCACGATGGCCGGGATCGCCACCGGCAGCAGGCACAGGAACTCCACCAGCCGCCGCAGCCGCGGCAGCCGCAGCCGGACCCAGGTCATGGTCGGCACCAGCAGCACCAGCACCAGCAGCGAGCTGGTGGCGGCCAGCTGCACCGACACCAGGATCGCCTCGACCAGGTCGGGGTCGTCGACGATGCCCGACCAGGCGGCCAGGTCGCGCGTGCCGTTCGCGCCGCGCGTGGAGAACTCCAGCATCGCCAGCAGCGGCACCAGGAAGTAGGCGCCCAGCACCAGCAGGACCACCGTGCGCAGCACGCCGCGCCTGGTCAGCGCCATCGGGCGAACCTCCGCTGCACCACCGCGTACAGGCCCATGGCCACCGCGACCACGACCACCATGCCCAGCCCCAGGGCCTTGCCCAGGTTCTCCCGGCCCAGCAGCACCTCGCCGGTCAGGAAGCCGCGGATCTGGAGCGGCACGATCGGGCTGCCCTGCGACACCAGGGCCGCGGCCGTGGCGTAGGCGGAGAACGCGTTGGCGAACAGCAGCAGCAGCGCGCCGAGGAACGCGGGCAGCAGGACCGGGCCGCCGACGTGGCGCCAGTAGGTCCACGACGAGCCGCCCAGGCCCTCCACCGCCTCGCGCCACTGCGGGCGCAGGCCGTCGAGCGCGGGCAGGAACACGATCACCATCAGCGGGATCTGGAAGAAGGTGTAGACCAGGGTCAGGCCGGGCAGCTCGAACAGCCAGGCGCCGCCGGCGAACAGGTCGACGCCGAGGTGCTCGCGCAGGAAGCGGGTGACCAGGCCCTGGAAGCCGATCGTGGCCAGGAACGCGAACGCCAGCGGCACACCGCCGAACTGCGCCAGCACGCCCGAGCCGGCCACCACCACGCGGCGCAGCGCACCGCCCGGCCTGCCCGCGGCCACCGCCCACGACAGCAGCGCGCCGAGCACCGCGCCCAGCAGGGCGGTCAGCGCGGACAGCTCGACGCTGCGCAGGAACGCCTGGAGGTAGGCGCCGCGGGTCAGCTCGACGAGGTTGTCCAGGGTGAACCCGCCCCGGGCGTCCTGGAACGCCCCGGCGAGCACCAGCGCCGTCGGGTAGAGCAGGAACGTGCCGACGTAGGCCAGGAACGGGACCACGACCAGCCACTCCAGCCAGGCCCGGCGCGCGGGGCCGCGACCGGGGGCGGGCCGGTCCCCGGCCGCGGTCGGGACGGGTGCGACGGGGGCGACCACCGGTCAGCCCACCGCCTGGGCCCAGCTCGTGGACAGCACCTGCTTGGCCTTGTCGGCCTGCTGCTGGGTCAGGAACACCTGCTCGCCCGAGGTCCGGGGCAGCTTGGCCGCGGCGTCGGCGTCGACCGTGCCGGCCTTGGTCATCGCCTCCATGCGCACCGGGCGCGACAGGCCCTTGAGGTAGGTGTTCTGGCCCTCGTCGGAGTACAGGAACTCCTGCCACAGCCGCGCCGCGGCCGGGTGCGGGGCGTCCTTGTTGATCGCCTGGTTGTAGTAGGCGCCGACCTGGGCGTCCGACGGGACGACGACCTTCCAGTCGACCTTGCCCGCGAGCTTCGCGGTCTGCGCCGCGTTGGTGTAGTCCCAGTCGATGACGACCGGCGTCTGACCGGACTCGATGGTCGCCGGCGACGGGTCGACCGGCAGGAAGTTGCCCGCGGCCTTGAGCTGCTTGAAGAACTCGACGCCGGGCGCGACGTCGTCGGCGGAGCCGCCGTTGCCCAGGGAGGCCATGACCACGCCGGAGAACGCGGCCCCCGCCTGCGTCGGGTCGCCGTTGAGCGCGACCTTGCCCTGGTACTCGGGCTTGAGCAGGTCCCGGACCGAGGTGGGCGCGGGCACCTTGGCGGCGTCGTAGCCGATGGACATGAAGCCGCCGTAGTCGCCGTAGTGGAGCCCGGACGGCTCCTTCAGCTCCGCGGGGATGTCGTCCCAGGTCAGGACCTGGTAGGGCGCGAACAGGTCGGTGTTGGCCAGGGCGACGTTGAGGCCGAGGTCGAACACGTCGGGGGCGCGGTCGCCGCCCTTGAGCTGCTTGGCGGCGTTGACCTCGTCCTGGCTGGAGGCGTCGGGCTGCGCGGAGTCGACCTCGATGCCGTACTTCGCCTCGAAGGTCTCGATCATCGCGCCGTAGTTGGCCCAGTCCGGGGGCAGCGCGATGACGTTCAGCCTGCCCTCCTTCTTCGCGGCCTCGACGAGCTTGTCGAAGCCGCCCAGGTCGGCGGCCGACCTGGCACCGGACGCGGGTGCGTCGGACGCGGCGCCGTCCTGGGTCGGCGGCGCGCCGCAGGCCGTGACGAGCGCCAGCGCGGTGGCGCCGGCGCCGAGCAGCCGCAGGACTCGGGTGGGGGTCACGGTGGGTGTCCCTTCCTCGGGTGAACCCGGGTTCGCGTCAGGTCGCCGGCCCGGTGGACGTGCGGAGGATTCGCGATGCCGCACGCGCTTGTCAAGCGAGCCTTGCGGAGTGGAATAAGTGGTGCCCGCCAAGCGAATTCCCGGTGCACGGCGGGTTGCCGGCGAGGGCGCGGGCCAGTCCTGGCTAGTAGTAGTCTGTCTACATATAGGCGGCCTACTACCGGGGGTGCGGATGAGCCGGAAGCTGCTGCTGTGGTTGCACGTGGTCACGTCGACCGGGTGGATGTCCATGGCGCTGGCGCTGTTCGTGATCGTGAACTACGCGCTGTCGGCGCCGGGCCGCGAGGCGGCGTTCGAGGCGGCGCTGCTGGTCGACGTGGACGTGCTGCAGTTCATGGCCACCACGAGCGCGTTCAGCGGGTTGGTGCTGTCGGGGCTCACCCCGTGGGGCTACTTCCGGCACTGGTGGGTGCTGGCGAAGTTCGGGATCACCCTCACCCAGCTGTACGCGGGGATCTTCGTGCTGAGCCCGAACCTGCACCCGGGCGGTTCGCCGCTGCTGATGCGCGCGGGGTCGCTGCTGATGTTCTCGGCGCTGGCCTGCCAGGTGTGGCTGTCGGTGGCCAAGCCGTTCGGCCGGACGCCGTGGGCGGGCCGCCGCAAACCGGGCACGGCGCCGGGGTGGGCGTTCGCCGGGTGCCTGGCCGTGCCCGCGCTGGACTACGCGCTGGGCGAACTGGTGCTGGGCCGGTCGACGCCGGTGCTGTCGCTGCTGGTGGTGGTCGTGCACCCGGTGGTCCGCGCCGCGCGCTCGCGGGCGCGCGGCGCGGTACCGGTCAGGACCTAGAGCCGCGGGTCGACCGGCTCGGACTCCAGCGCGAGCACGGCGAACACGCACTCGTGCACGCGCCACAGCGGCTCGTCGCGGGCGGCGCGCTCCAGGGCCTCCAGCCCCAGCGCGTACTCCCGCAGCGCGAGCGACCGCTTGGCACCCAGCCCGCGCTTGCGCAGGCGCTCCAGGTTCGCCGGCTCGGTGTAGTCGGGGCCGTAGACGATGCGCAGGTACTCGCGCCCGCGCACCTTCAGGGCCGGCTGCACCAGGCCGCGCGGACCGCGCACGAGGTTGGCCAGCGGCTTGACCACCACGCCCTCGCCACCGGCCGCGGTCAGCTCCTCCCACCAGCGCACGCCCGCCGCGACCTGCGCCTCGTCGGTCGTGTCGACCACCAGGTGCCGGGTGGGCGCGAACAGGCCGCCCAGGCGCGAGAGCACGTCCAGGTGCCACCGGTGGTCGCGGTCGTGGAAGGTCCGCCCGCGGGCGGCGAGGAGCTGGAACGGCGCGACCGAGACGCCCGCCAGGCCGTCGGTGGGCCGGCAGTACCGCAGGTAGGCGTCGCGGTAGCCGGTGGCGTTGCCCAGCCTGCGGGTGGTGCGGTCGAGCAGGTCGGCCACGTCGACGCCCCGCGCGCCCGCCGCCGCCAGCGCCTCCACCGCGACGCCCAGCGCGCCGGTGGCGGCCGCGCCGACCGCGGCGTACTGGTCCCGGACCAGCCCGGCGGCCTTGGCGTTCCACGGCATCAGCTCGGCGTCGACCAGCAGCCAGTCGGTGTCGAACTCCTCCCACAGGCCGGCCCTGGTCACCTCCTCGCGCAGCGCCGCCACCAGCTCGTCGCCCAGCGGCGGGTCGAAGAACGCGCGGCCGGTGCGGGTGTGCACCACGCCGGAGTCCCTCCGCAGGTGCAGCACCGCGCGCGAGCCCATGTGCTTCTCCTGGCAGATCACCTCGCGCACGCCCGCGTCCCGGTACTCGGCGAAGGCGTCCTCGGGGTGCTCCAGCACGTCCGGCCGCCGGGACGTGGCGGTCGGCGCCATCGTCGGCGGCAGGTACAGCAGCACGCGCGGGTCCACGGCGAAGCGGCTCATCACCTCCAGCGCCGAGGCGGCCTGCTCGGGCCGCACGGTGACCCGGCCGTGCCGCGCGGTCTCGATCACGCGCCGGCCGGCGACGTCGTCGATGGACAGCACGTCCGGCTCGCGCGCGGGTTCGGCGGGCGCCACGAGCGGGCGCACCGGCTCGTACCAGACCTGCCGCGCGGGCACGGACACCACCTCGCGCTCCGGGTAGCGCAGCGCGGTCAGCCTGCCTCCGAACACCACGCCGGTGTCCAGGCACAGGGTGTTGTTGACCCACTCGACCTCCGGCGTGGGCGTGTGCCCGTAGAGCACCGTCGCCCGGCCCCGGTAGTCCTTGGCCCACGGGTAGCGCACCGGCAGGCCGTACTCGTCGGTCTCGCCGGTGGTGTCGCCGTACAGCGCGAAACCGCGCACCCGGGAGGACGCGCGGCCGTGGTAGCGCTCGGGCAGGCCGGCGTGCGCGATGACCAGCGCGCCGCCGTCGAGCACGTAGTGGGCGACCAGGCCGTCGCAGAACCGCTCGACGCGGCGGCGGAACCCCTCGTCCTCGTTCGCCAGCTGCGCGAGCGACTCGGCCAGGCCGTGCCCGCCCCGCACGTCGCGGCCGCGCAGGGCGCGCACCAGCTTCTGCTCGTGGTTGCCGCACACCACGAGCGCGCGGCCCGCCTCGACCATGCCCATGACCAGGCGCAGCACGCCCGGCGTGTCCGGGCCGCGGTCGACGAGGTCGCCGACGAACGCCGCCCGCCTGCCCGCCGGGGGCACCGCGTCCACCGGGCGGCCGGCCTCGTCGCGCACCAGGGCGTACCCGAGGTCGGTGAGCAGGTCCTCCAGCTCCGCACGGCAGCCGTGCACGTCGCCGATCACGTCGAACGGGCCGGTCTCGTGGCGCAGGTCGTTGAGCAGCGGCTCGCGCACCACCACGGCCTCGTCCACCTCGGCCTGGGAGCGCAGCACGTGCACCCGGCGGAAGCCCTCGCGGCCCAGGGTGTTCACCGACTTGCGCAGCGCGGCCCGGTGGCGGCGCACCACGTGCGCGCCGAAGTCCCGGTCGGGGCGCTCGGCGTTGCGCGCCACGCAGACGTGCTCGGGCAGGTCCAGCACGATCGCGACCGGCAGCACGTCGTGCCGCTTGGCCAGCTCGACCAGGTGCGCGCGGTCGGTGCGCTGCACGTTCGTGGCGTCGACCACCGTGGTGCGGCCCGCCTCCAGGCGCTTGCCCGCGACGTGGTGCAGCACGTCGAACGCCGCGCCGGAGGCGGACTGGTCGTTCTCGTCGTCGGCGACCAGGCCGCGGAAGTAGTCGCTGGACAGCACCTGCGTGGGGGCGAAGTGGGCCCGCGCGAACGTGGACTTGCCCGAGCCGGACGCGCCGATGAGCACGACCAGGCTCGGGTCCGGGATCTTCAGGTCCATCAGCGGTCCCCCAGGGTGAAGACGGCGAGCTGGGTGGGCGCGCCGCGCTCGGCGTCCTCGGGCCCGACCGGCAGGTGGCGCACGGCGTAGCCGCGCCGGTCCGCCACCCCGGCGGCCCAGTCGCGGAACTCGGCGCGGGTCCACTCGAAGCGGTGGTCGGCGTGGCGGAGCTGCCCGGCCGGCAGCCCCTCGAACAGCTCGTTGTACTCGACGTTCGGCGTGGTCACCAGCACCACGCGCGGCCGGGCGACGGTGAACACCGCGTGCTCCAGGGCGGGCAGCCGGTCGGGGTCGAGGTGCTCGACCACCTCCATGAGCACCGCCGCGTCGTAGCCCGCCAGGGCCGGGTCGGCGTAGGTCAGCCACGACTGGCGCAGCGCGACGCGGGCCCGCTGCCGCTCGGGCAGCTCGTCCAGGCGCAGCGCGCGGGCCGCGACCGCGAGCGCCCGCGCGGACACGTCCACGCCCAGGACCTCGGTGAACTCCGGCTCCCGGAGCAGGGCGCGCAGCAGCGCCCCGCCGCCGCAGCCCAGGTCCAGCACCCGGCGCGCGCCGGCGGCCTTCAGCTCGGCGACCACGGCCTCGCGCCGCCGCACGGCCGGCGAGACCCTGGGCTCCTCCAGGGCGTTGTCCAGCTCCTCGGGGTCCACCCCCTCCACCTCCGCCAGCCGGTGGCGGCGCGCCAGGTAGCGGGTGGTGATCAGCTCGCGGTCGGGGTGCGCGGCGAGCCAGCCCTCCCGGTGCTTGAGCGCGTCGGACACGGTCAGCGTGCCGGTGAGGGTGACGTCGGCGTAGCGGGAGTCCGTGCCGTCGCCCAGCGGCAGCGGGCGGACCTCGGCGGTCCAGCCGAGCGGGGTGAACAGGCGCTCCACCAGCCGGTGCGGCAGGACCGGCACGCGCACGGTCAGCGGGATCGGCGTGACGGCCGGCTCGGCGCGGCTCGTGCCGCGGCCGTTGAGGGCGGTGCGGAACACCGAGCCGAGCGCGACGGTGAGCAGCGAACCGGCCGCGTACGGGCGGTCGTTGACGTACTGGGTGAGCGTGCTGCCGGGTTTGCGCACCAGGGCGACCGGGTCGACCTCCAGCAGGAGCGCGACGGTGCACTCCCGCTCGTCCGCGCGCGGGTAGAACACGTGCGCCGTCCCCGCCGAGGTGGGGAAGGACCGGGCCCGGTCCGGGTGCTTGTGCAGCAGGTGGCCCAGGTCGGTCGCCGGGCGGTGCGTGGTGGTCAGGGTGAGCAGCACCGGTCCAGTGTGGACGGGACAATCACCGCGACACCCACGATTTTTGCCATCGGTGCGGCCACGCGCGCCGCTAGCGTCGGGTGGTGCCCCTCCACCGCCACGAACCACGAGAGGCAGGAGAAGTGACACGTCGTTCAGCCCTGCTGCCGGTCGGCGCCCTCGCCGTCGCCCTGGTCGGCGCGCCGACCGCGACCGCCGACGCCCCGCCGGGCGTCACCGCCCCGCCGTCGGGCGTCGCCGTCACGGCGGCGCGCTTCGCACCGCCCGGGCAGGCCACCAGTGCCTACACCTACGACACCGCGCTGGTCCCGGCCGGAGCCGCCGTGCTGGTGGTCGCCACGCCGAAGCACAGGTCGACGAAGGTCCTGCTCAGCGTGCACGGCCTGGTGCCGAACCGGACCTACGGCGCGCACGCGCACCAGCGCCCGTGCGGCGACCTGCCCACCGACGCGGGCGCGCACCACCAGCACGTCGTGGACCCGGTGCAGCCGTCGGTCGACCCGGCGTACGCCAACCCGGAGAACGAGATCTGGCTCGACTTCACCACCGACGACCGCGGGCGCGCCGTGGTCGGCACCGCGGTGCCGTGGCGGTTCGCCGACCGGCGGGCCGGGTCGGTGGTGATCCACGCCGAGCGGACGGCCACCGAGCCGGGGCGGGCCGGGACCGCCGGTCCGCGGCTGGCGTGCGCGACGGTGCGGTTCTGACGCCCGCGGGGCCGGTCCGCGCGGACCGGCCCCCACGCGGGTGCCCGCCGCGGGAGATGCGCGGGAACGCGAACGAGAGCACTTCCGGACCCGTCCTGGCGTCAACCCGGGAGCGCTCCCACGAAGCCTAGCAATCAATTCCCCCGGACCACAAGGAGATTCACGGTGGTGAAACCGGCGCGGGTTCACATCAATGAACCGCAGCCGTCGCACCAGGCGAAACCCCTGGGCGCCGACCCTCTCCACATCCGTGAACAAAACCGCGCCACCACGCGGCCGAATGCCCGCAAGCGAACACAACTCCACCAGCCCGGAATTAGTTCAGTGAAACAACTATCCCGCATTCGTTGACTCGTCCGCCATTGCTGTGCATTCTGAATCCCCGCTTCCCGGGTCCCTTCAGGAGGGTCGGCATGGTGACCATCGCGGAGGTGGCGCGGCACGCGGGCGTGGCCGTCAGCACGGTGTCCTACGCGCTCAGCGGCAAGCGGTCCATCTCCGTCGGCACGCGCCGGCGCATCGAGGCGAGCGTGCGCGCCCTCGGCTACCAGCCCCGCAGGCAGGCCCACGGCGCGCTGCTGCACCTGGCGCTGCCCGGGCACGGCGCGCTCGGCGCGGAGTGGCTGGGCTCGTTCCTGGGCGCGGCCACCGCGAGCGCCCACGCCAGGGGCGCCGACCTGCTGGTGAGCCCGTCGGCGCACCACCGCGGCGCGGCGGGCGTCGTCGTGGTCGCCCCGGCCTCTCCCCCGCTGGACACCTCGGTGCCGGTGGTGCTCGTGGGCGGCGACGGCCCGGTGTCCCGGCACTCGCGGGTGGACCTGGACCGGGTGGCCGCGGGCGCGCGGGCCGCCGAGTACCTGGCCGACCTGGGCCACCGCGCGGTCGCGTTCGTGCAGGACGGCCCGCCGGACGACTTCCACCACGGCTTCGCCCGCGGCGCGCGGGAGCGGAACGCGTCGGTGCGGGTGCACCGGGCGGTCGAGGCGGACCGGGTGTTCGCGCTGGACCGGCCGACCGCCGTGGTGGCGTCGGACGACGCGGCGCTGACCGCGGTGCTGGCCGACCTCCAGCGCAGGCAGCTCCGGGTGCCCGAGGACGTGTCGGTGCTGGCGCTGTGCTCGGACGGGGCCGCGCGGCACGGCCGGTGGCCGGTGACGTCGGTGTCGGTGTCGCCGGCGGCGCTGGGGCGGGCCGCGGTCGAGGTGGCGCTCGACGCCCGCCCGACCACCCGCCTCCTCCCGCCGCGCCTGACCGTGCGGGCCAGCACCGCGCCCGTGCGCGGGACCGGCTGAGCCACGGCACCCGCCAGGCCGCAGGACCGGCGCGTCCGCCCCCCGGTCGAGTGCCAGAGGGCGTCAGAAGACGTGCCCCGGCACGTCGGCCCGGGCGCCCGTCGGCACCAGGTCGTCGGCCGCGCCGGTCCCCGGGCTCGGCACCACGGCCTCCACCAGCGGGTCGGGCGCGTCGACCGCCAGCAGGTCCAGCAGGTCGGTCGGCGCCCCGGTGCGCCCCAGCACCCGGCGCTGCCGCTCGGCACCGCCACCGACCCGGTCGAGCGCGGCCAGCGCCCGCTCGACGAACCCCAGGTCGCCGTTGGCGGACAGCGCGGGCAGCACGTGGCGCACCATCGCGCGCAGCAGGTGCCGCACCGGCACCAGGCGGTCGGACAGCACGTCCAGGGTCCAGCCGCCCAGGCCGTCGCGGGCGGCGCGCCAGCCGGCCAGCCGCAGCGCCTCGGTGGGCACCGGCGGCGCGGTCACCCCGCGCCCGACGTCGGCCTCGGCGGTGCCGACCAGGGCCCGGACCAGGGCGGTGAGCAGCAGCGCCTCGGTGGGGCCGCCCTGGACGTCGGCGACCCGCACCTCCACGGTGGGCAGGTGCGACGACGGGCGGACGTCCCAGTAGACCATCCCCGGGTCCATGGCGGCGCCGGACTCGTCCAGCACGTCGCACACCGCCCGGTAGTGCGCCCAGTCGGAGAAGTACGGCGGCGGGCCGGCCGCCGGCCAGCGCGCCCACACCAGCGAGCGCCAGCTCGCGTAGCCGGTGTCCCGGCCGCGGGCCAGCGGCGAGTTCGCGGTGAGCGCGCCCAGCACGGCCAGCCAGGGCCGCAGGTGGTTGCACACCTGGACGGCGACCTCGCGGTCGGGCACGGCCACGTGCACGTGGCACCCGCAGATGGACTGCTCCTCGGCCAGCGCACCGTAGGCGCGGGCGATCCGCCGGTAGCGCGACACGTCGGTGACGGGCCCGGCCGGTTCGCCGAGCGGTGGCGCGCCGACCGCCAGGGCCAGGCACCCGACCTCCCCCGCGGCCCGCGCGACCGCCGCGCGCATGGCCACCAGCTCCCGCCGGACCTGCGGCAGGTCCCAGCACACCGTGGTCTTGGCCTCCACCTGCGTGGTGATCAGCTCGTGGTCCAGCTCCAGGCCGAACGCGCCGCGCGCCGCCGCGACCACCTCGTGCGCCCGGGGCACCGGGGCACCGGTCGCGGGGTCGACCAGGAGGAACTCCTCCTCGACGCCGACCGTCGGGTGCCCCGGTGACGAGAGTGGTTGACCCATCGCTTCCACCGTCCCTGCTCGGGGCGCTCGGCACCGGGGCGGCGGAGGTCCGCCGGTCGTGCGGCGACCACCACCCGGTGGCGCCGGCGCGCTGTTCGACCGGTCGCTCGACCACCCGCGCGACGGGCGGCCCGGAACCCGGTTACCCCCGGGCCACCGGCGGAAACCACCGGCCGGTTCGGACCGTCCGCTGTGGACTCGCGGTGCGCACGACCGGTCCACGCGGCCGGTCCACGCGACCGGTCCACGAAGCCGGTCCACGCGACCGGTCCACGCGGCCGAGGCGCGCGACCGGTTCGGGCCGCGGTTTCACGCGCGGTGCGCACGGGGTACACCCGCTTCGCGCCCCACTGGCCCGGTTATCGTCCGATCGGGTGTACGACTTCTCCTCACCCCGCACCAGGGGGTATAGCGATCGTGCAATCGGCGCGCGTTCCGCCTGACGACCCGACACGGGTCCAGAGGGGAGGGGGGAGGCATGGGCATGGAACTGGTCGAGGTGCTCACCGAGGCGGCGCGGCGCTTCGCCGAGCAGGAGTCGGTCGCCGCGACGGCCGACCGGATCGCGGAGCTGGCGGTCACCGTGGTGCCGGGCGTGGGGTCCGCGTCGGTCTCCCTGGCGCGCTCCGGCACCCTGGTGACGGCGGCGGCCACCGACGAGCTGGCCGCCGCCGCCGACGACGCCCAGTACGGCTGCGGTGAGGGCCCCTGCCTGCGGGCGGTGGCCGACGACGGGGTGCTGGCGGTCGACGACCTGGCCGGTGACGCGCGGTGGCCCCGGTTCACCGCGCGCGCGGTCGAGCTGGGCCTGGGCAGCGTGCTGTCCTGCCACCTGACCGGCCGGGGCGTCGCGCGCTCGTCGCTGAACCTCTACGCCCGCGCACCCCGCGCGTTCGACGAGCGGAGCCGGGCGGTGGCGGCGCTCTACGCGACGCACGCGGGGATCGCCCTGGCCACGGCCCTGCGGGAGGAGGACCTGCGCACGGCCGTGGCCAGCCGCGAGGCCATCAGCCGGGCCGTCGGCATCCTGATGCAGCGGCACCACGCCACCTCCGAGCAGGCGTTCCGACTGCTGTCGACCGCGTCGCAGAAGCTGAACATCAAGGTGCGGCGCCTGGCCGAGATCATCGCCGAGACCGGGATCGACGCCGGGGACACCTCCGAGCTGGCCCGCCAGGCGGCCAAGGACGCCGCGGCCAGGGCGAGCGAGCTGCACGACCAGCTCTCGTCGCAGACGGGGCGGATGCGCGGCTCCAAGCCCGAGCACGTCAGCGAGGCCAACCGCCGGGCCAAGCAGGCGGCCGCGCGGGCGGCCGACCGGCTGCAGCGCACCATGGCCGCCTACCTCTCCGCCGCCGAGGCCCACGAGCGGGCCGCCCTGCTGCACGAGAAGATGGCCCGGAGCGGGACGGACGGCACGGACCACCTGCGCCAGGCCGAGGAGCACCGGCAGGCCGCCGCGGCCGCGCGGCAGGCGGTCGAGAACGGGCTGACCGGGTCGGCGGGTGCGGGGCAGGCCGGCGCGGGGAGCGGGCGGCCGGAGAGGACCACCGAGGGGGAAACGCCGAGGACGGGCACGTGACGGTCGCGGTGGCGTGGTCCGACCACTACGGTTGCCCGTGACCGGGTTCCCCACGACCGGCCCACCCCCTGAGCGGTCCGGCCCGACCAGCACACCCGCGACCGGACGGAGACGTGACCCCCCATGCCACAGGCACATGCTGACCTGATCGTGGTGGGTGCCTCGGCGGGCGGGGTGGAAGCGCTGCGCGACCTGGTCGCCGGCCTGCCGCCCGACCTGCCCGCCGCGGTGGCCGTGGTGCTGCACCTGCCCGCCGGCGGCACCAGCGCGCTGCCGCAGATCATCCGCCGCGCCGGTCCGCTGCCCGCGGTCTCCGCCCGATCCGGGATGCCGCTGACCCGCGGCCGGGTGCACGTGGCGCCACCCGACCACCACCTGCTCGTGGTGGAGGACCGGTTCGTCCTGTCCCACGGCCCGGCCGAGAACGGGCACCGGCCGGCGATCGACGTGCTGTTCCGGTCCGCCGCCATCGCGGGCGGGCCGCGGGTCGTCGGCGTCATCCTCTCCGGCGTCCTCGACGACGGCGTGGCCGGCCTGGTCGCCATCCGCACCCGCGGCGGTACCGCCGTGGTCCAGGACCCGGACGACGCCCTGTACGCCGGGATGCCGGAGAATGCGTTGCGGCACGTCGAGACCACCCACGTGCGGCCCGCCGCCGAGCTGGGGCCGCTGCTGGCCGGGCTGGTGCGGGACCCGGTGGGCGTGACCGCCGCGCCACCCGTGCCCGCGAGGTTGGCCCAGGAGAACCGGATCGCCCGGGACCTGCGGGGAGTCTTGGAGGTCGACGCGCACATGATCGGCGAGGCCAGCGAGTACAGCTGCCCGGACTGCAACGGCGTGCTCAACGAGGTCGAGCCGGACTCGCTGCGCTTCCGCTGCCAGATCGGCCACGCGTGGTCGGCCGAGGCCCTGGCGCAGGCGCAGGGCGACGCCTTCGAGAAGGCGCTGTGGACGGCCCTGCGCACCCTGGAGGAGAAGGCCAGCCTGTCCCACCGGATGGTGGAGACCGCGCGCGGCTGGGGCGACCAGCGCCGGATCGACCGCTACCTCGGCCTGGCCGAGGAGTCCACCCGGGCGGCGACGGTGCTGCGCGACTTCCTGCTGTCCAGCCTGAGCCGGTCCCGGGACGAGAGCTCTGACGTCGAATCGACCGGCCTATAGGCCACCGATACGCGCGAGCAGAGCGAATAGCGGTAGCGTCCACATCTGTGGACGCCATCCCCACCGAGCCGGACGACCAGTTCGAAGCGGTACTCACGTACCTGAAGGAGACACGCGGGTTCGACTTCACCGGTTACAAGCGGACGAGCCTCGCCCGCCGCGTCCGGCGGCGGATGGCCCAGGTCGGCGTGGACCACTTCAGCGACTACATGGACCTGCTCCAGGTCGACCCGGACGAGTTCGACGCGCTGTTCAACACCATCCTTATCAACGTGACCGACTTCTTCCGGGACGCCGAGGCGTGGGAGCACATCCGCCGCGACGTCATCCCCGCACTGCTGGCCGAGCGCGATCCCGACGAGCCGCTGCGCGTGTGGAGCGCGGGCTGCTCGGCCGGGCAGGAGGCGTACACCCTGGCCATGCTGCTGGCCGACGCGCTGGGGCCCGAGCAGTTCCGGCAGCGGGTGAAGATCTACGCCACCGACGTGGACGAGGAGGCGCTGACGCAGGCGCGGCAGGCTTCCTACACGACGGCCGAGGTGGAGAACCTGACCGAAGGGCAGTTGCAGCAGTACTTCGACCAGCAGGGCGGCCACTACGTCTTCCGCAAGGACCTGCGCCGCTCGGTCATCTTCGGCCGCAACGACCTGGTGCAGGACGCCCCGATCTCCCGGATCGACCTGCTGGTGTGCCGCAACACGCTGATGTACTTCAACGCCGAGACCCAGGCCAAGGTCCTGGGCCGCTTCCACTTCGCGCTGGCGCCGCGCGGCATCCTGTTCCTCGGCAAGGCCGAGATGCTGCTGTCGCACAGCCGGATATTCGACCCGGTCGACCTCAAGCGCCGCACGTTCCGCCGCATCCCCGGCGTCCCGACCGGCCTGGGCAGCCTCGTCACCTACCCGCGGGTGCCCGAGCGCGCCGGCGAGGTGGGGGGTCTGGACGAGCTGCGCGAGCACGCGTTCTCCGCGGGCCCGGTGGCGCAAGTCGTCATCACCGGCGACGACATCGTGGCGCTGATCAACCAGCAGGCCGAGGCGCTGTTCGGGCTCTCGCCCCGGGACATCGGCCGCCCGCTGCGCGACCTGGAGCTGTCCTACCGGCCGGTGGAGCTGCGCGCCTACGTCGAGCAGGCCAAGGTCGAGCGCCGCCCGCTGCGCATCAAGGACGTGGAGTGGGTCCGGGCGCCCGGTGACTCGGTGTGGTTCGAGATCCACGTCAACCCGCTGGTCCACACCGACAACGGCCTGCTCGGCATCACGATCGTGTTCCACGACGTGAGCGCGGCGCGCCAGCTCCTGGAGGAGCTGGAGCACACCAACCGCAGGCTGGAGTCGGCCTACGAGGAGCTCCAGTCCACCAACGAGGAGCTGGAGACCACCAACGAGGAGCTCCAGTCGACCGTCGAGGAGCTGGAAACGACCAACGAGGAGCTCCAGTCCACCAACGAGGAGCTGGAGACCATGAACGAGGAGCTCCAGTCCACCAACGACGAGCTGCAGGCCATCAACGACACCCTGCGCGAGCGCAGCGCCGAGCTCGACCAGGTCAACGACTTCATGGAGACGATCCTGACCTCCCTGCGCCTGGGGGTGGTGGTCGTCGACCGCGACCTGCGGGTGCTGGTGTGGAACCGCGGCACCGAGGACCTGTGGGGCCTGCGCAGTGACGAGGCCGTGGGCGAGCACCTGCTCAACCTGGACATCGGGCTGCCGGTGGGCGAGCTGCGCTCGGCGGTCTGGGCGGCGCTGTCCGACTCGACGACCGAGGACGTGCTGCTGATCGACGCCATCAACCGGCGTGGCCGCAACACCACGGTCCGGGTCGTGGTGGCCCCGATGCGCAACCAGGCGGGCGAGTCCGTGGGTGCCATCCTCGTCATGGAGCCGTCGGACGCCCGACCGGAGGACGCCCGACCGGAGGACCACGACCCGGAGGACCACGACCCGGAGGACCACGACCCGGAGGACCCGGGCCCGGAGAACCCCAGCCCCGAGGACCACGACCCGGAGAACCCCAGCCCGGAGGCGGACTGACCCCGGGGGTCACTCCGAGGTGGTCAGGACCGCCCAGACGACCTTGCGCCCCTTCCCCCGGTCCGGCACGCACCCCCACGTGCGGGCGAGCTGCGCCACCACGAGCAGCCCGGTGCCCTCCTGCGGCGCGGCGCCGGGGTCGCGCAGCACGACGGGCGTCGGGTCGTCGTCGGAGACGGCCACGGTGAGCATGTCGCAGCGCAGCTCCAACCGCAGCCGCGCCTCCGAGCGCGCGTGGGACACGGTGTTGGTGACCAGCTCCGACGCCACCTGGACCGCCGTGTGGACCGCCTGCTCCGGCACCGACCAGTCGTCGCAGACCCGGCGCACGAACGCCCGGGCCAGCCGCGGGCTGCCCGGGGCCGCCGGCAGCACCCGGGTCGCGCGGCGGCACGGCGGGGGCTGGTCGACGTGCGCCAGCGCCTCCTCCAGGGTGTCGTGCACGGACACGTACCGGCGCAGGGCCGTGCGCCGGGGCAGCCGCTCCGCCGACCCGGCCAGCAGCAGCGGCACCGACGGCCAGTCGCAGGTCCGCAGCCAGACCGCGGCGAACACGCTGAGCAGGCACTCCCCCTCGACCTCCAGGTCGGCGAGGTCGACCACCAGGGCCCGCGGCTGCTCGACCGCGCACTTGAGCAGGGTGCCCCGCAGCGAGGCGTAGTTGGCCAGGTTCAGCACCCCCGTGGGATGGACGACCAGGCAGTCGTCCACCGGCCGCACGTCGCAGTGCACACCGCTGCCCGTCTGCATCGCCTTCCCCCGTCCGGAGCGCCCCGATCGTGGTAACCCGGTAGAACTACCCACCTGCTCGGGGGTGTAACCCGCCCGTCGGGTGACCGGGGCCACCCGGTTCACTCCAGGCGCAGCACCGCCGCACCGCCCGCGGGCACGGTCACCCCGGCGGGCCACGCCGTGCCGGTGAGCAGGTCGACCCCGCGCAGCGCCACCTCGGCGGCGGACGCGGTGTGGTTGACGACGAACGCGTAGTCGGCGTCGACGCCGTGGCGGTGCACGACCTCCACGTCGCGGGGCAGGTCGACCGGGTCGACGCCGGCGTCGGCGCACACCTCCCGCAGCACGTGGGCCAGCGCCTCGCCGCGCAGCCGGGTGGAGACGTACCAGGCGCTGCCCGCGCCGAACCGGTTGCGGGTCACGGCGGGGCCGCCCGCGGCCGGGCCGTCTGCGTAGCGCAGGACCGGTTCGGCGCCCGCCGGGCGGACGTCCTCGGCCCACACGTCGCCGACCAGCCCGCCGGTCAGCGCCACCCGCTCGTCGCGGCGCAGCGGCAGGAACTCCTCCACGGTCAGGCCCAGCACGTCGCGCAGCGCGCCGGGGTGGCCGCCGGGGTGCACCGCGTCGTTGCCGTCGACGATGCCGGAGAAGTACGAGACCACCAGCGTGCCGCCACCCGCCACGTAGTCGGCCAGCACCTTCGCCGCCGCCGCGGTGGTCAGGTACAGCGACGGCACCACGACCAGCCGGTAGTCCGACAGGTCGCCCTCGGGCGGGACGAAGTCGACGGTCAGGTGCGCGTCCCACAGCTGCTCGTAGAACGCCTCGACCCGCTCCCGGTAGGCCAGGTCGACCGAGGGCCGCCAGGGCAGCTCCAGCGCCCACCACGACTCCCAGTCCCACACCACCGCGACGTTGGCGCGCACCAGGCTGCCCCGGACCTCGCGCAGCGCGACCAGGTCCGCGCCCAGGTCCACCACCTCGCGCCAGATCCGGCTGCCGGTGCCCGCGTGCGGGAGCATCGCGGAGTGGAACTTCTCGGCGCCGAACCGGGAGGCCCGCCACTGGAAGAACATCACCGCGTCCGCGCCCCTGGCCACGTGGGCCAGGCTGTTGCGGCGCATCTCGCCCGGCCGCTTGGCGAGGTTGCGCGGCTGCCAGTTCACCGCGCTGGTGGAGTGCTCCATCAGCATCCACGGCTGCCCGTCGGCGACCGCGCGGGTGAGGTCCGCGGACATGGCCAGGTCCACGTGGGGCCGCTCGGCCTCGGCGGTCAGGTAGTGGTCGTTGGCCACCACGTCCACCTCGGCGCCCCACCGCCAGTAGTCGATCGACCGGCAGTTGGTGGTCATGAAGTTGGTGGTCACCGGCAGGTGGGAGTGCTCGCGCAGCACGTCGCGCTCGGCCCGGTAGCAGGCCAGCAGCTCGTCGGAGCAGAACCGCAGGAAGTCCAGCTCCTGCGCGGGGTTGCCGGCGGTGGCCGTGGCGCGGGGCGGCTCGACCTCGTCCCAGTCGCCGTAGCGCTGGCCCCAGAAGGTGGTGCCCCAGGCGGCGTTGAGCGCGTCCGGGCTGCCGTACCGGGTGCGCAGCCAGCGGCGGAACGCCCCGGCCGACTCCGGGCAGTAGCAGGCGCCCAGCGGCGCGCCGTACTCGTTGTGCACGTGCCACAGGGCCAGCGCCGGGTGGCCGGAGTAGCGGGCGGCCAGGGTGCGGGTGATGCGCGCGGCCGCCTCGCGGTAGGCGGGTGAGCTGGGGCAGAACGTCGCGCGGGAGCCGCGGTCGAGGACCACGCCGTCGCGGGTCACCGGCCGGATCTCCGGGTGGGCCCGGTAGAGCCAGGCGGGCGGCACCACCGTGGGGGTGGCGAGGTTGACCGCGACGCCCGCGCCGTGCAGCAGGTCGAGCAGGCGGTCCAGCCAGCCGAGGTCGAACTCGCCGGGGCGCGGTTCCAGCAGCGCCCAGGAGTGGATGGCGACGCTGACCAGGTTCACCCTGGCCCGGCGCATCAGCTCGACGTCCTCCGCCCACACCTGCTCGGGCCACTGCTCCGGGTTGTAGTCGCCGCCGTAGACCAGGCCGTCCACGCCCACCGGCCAGGACGAAGCACCCGGACGGAACACCCCGAACGTCATGAACTCTCCTGCGACTGTGAACGTGCACGGTCCTGCGTGCCGATTAATCCCGTGGAAAAAGCCGGTGTCAAGTGGTTGACACGGTTCCGGTGGGCGTAACTACTGTGCACGTTCACAGCGCGGTTCCCGCCGGCAAGGGCGTCGGCGACGCGAACACCCCGGAGAGACCCCATGCGACTCCACCTGGTGCAGAAGTCCCTGGCCGCCGCACTCGGGCTCGTCCTGCTCGCCGGCTGCGGCGGCGGCGCGGAGGAGACCGACGGCCCCGTCGAGCTGTCGTTCTGGTCCTGGGCGCCCAACATCGAGAAGGTCGTCGAGCGGTGGAACGCCGGCCACCCGGGCGCCAAGGTCGTGGTGAGCAGGCAGGCGTCGGGCGACGACCTGGTGACCAAGCTGCTGACCAGCGCCAAGGGGGGCAACCCGCCGGACCTCGCCCAGGTCGAGTACCAGGCGCTGCCGACCCTGGTGGGCAACGACGTGCTGGCCGACATCTCCGCGGCCGCCGGGGGCGCGGAGGACGCCTTCGCACCCGGTGTGTGGGACCAGGTCACCCTCGGCGGCAGCGGTGTCTACGCCGTGCCCCAGGACTCCGGCCCGATGATGTTCTACTACCGGGCCGACCTGTTCGAGCAGTACGGCCTGACCGTGCCGAAGACCTGGGACGACTACGCGCGGACGGCCCGCGACCTGCGCGCCAAGGCACCGGACAGGTACCTGGGCACCTTCTCGTCGAACGACCCGGGCTGGTTCGCGGGCCTGGTCCAGCAGGCCGGCGGCCAGTGGTGGTCGGTGGAGGGCGACAAGTGGAAGGTCGCCGTCGACGACGCGGCCTCCCGCAAGGTCACCGCGTACTGGAGCGGCCTGGTCGCCGAGGGCGCGGTGGACAAGTCCCCGATGTACACCCCCGAGTGGAACAAGGCGCTCAACGACGGCGTCCAGGTCGGCTGGCTCAGCGCCGTGTGGGCGCCGGGCGTGCTCCAGGGCAACGCCGGGTCCACCAAGGGCAAGTGGGCCGTGGCGCCCCTGCCGCAGTGGGACCCGGCCACGCCGCGCACCGGCAGCTGGGGCGGTTCCACCACCGCCGTGACCTCGGGTTCGAAGCACCAGCGGGTCGCCGCCGAGTTCGCGGTGTGGCTCAACACCGACCCGGGTGCCGTCGCCGCGCTGGTGACCGAGAGCGGCGTCTACCCCGCGGCGACCGCCGCGCAGACCGGTGGCGCGCTGAGCGGGCCGCCGGCGTTCTTCGCCAACCAGCCCGACTTCTACACCCTGGCCGCCGAGATCGCGGGCACCGCGGCGAGCTTCACCTGGGGCCCCAACGTCAACGTCGCCTACACCACCTACAAGAACGCCTTCGGCGAGGCCATCACGGCCGGCGCGGACCTCGTGCCCGCACTCGTGAAGGTGCAGGAAGCGACCGTGGCGGACCTGAAGGCGAACGGGTTCTCGGTCGGATGAGGACGCGTTCCCGGCCCACGACCGCCGGCGCGGCGCCGTACGCCTTCGCCGCGCCCGCGGTCGTGCTGTTCGCCCTGACGTTCCTGCTGCCCATCGGCTACGCGCTGTACCTGAGCCTGTTCCGGGTCGAGGTCTCCGGGCTCGGCCTGGGCCGGGGCAGCCGCCGCGAGGTGTTCGCCGGCCCGGGCAACTACCTGCGCGCCCTCACCGACGCCGAGCTGGGCGCGGGTGTGGTGCGGGTGCTGCTCTACGGCGGCCTGCTGGTGCCGGTCATGCTGGGGCTGGCACTGGTGTTCGCGCTCCTGCTGGACGAGGAGCGGGCACCGGCCCGCGGGTTCGCCCGGCTGGCCATCTTCCTGCCGTACGCGGTCCCCGGCGTCATCGCCACCGTGCTGTGGGGCTTCCTGTACCTGCCCGCCACCAGCCCGCTCAACCAGGCGCTGCGCGCGCTGGAGCTGCCGGAGGTCGACTTCCTGTCCCCCACCGGCATCTACTTCGCGCTGGCCAACATCGCGGTGTGGGGCGGCGTGGGCTACAACACGATCGTCCTCCACACGGCGCTGCGCGCCATCCCGCGCGAGCTGCACGAGGCCGCGCGCATCGACGGCTGCACGCCGTTGCAGGTGGCGCTGCGGGTCAAGCTCCCGCTGCTCACGCCCGCGCTGGTGCTGACCGCGCTGTTCTCGGTCATCGCGACCCTCCAGGTGTTCGCCGAGCCGACCACGCTGGCGCCGCTGACCAACTCCCTGTCCCGCACCTGGACCCCGCTGATGAAGGTCTACCAGGACGCCTTCGCCCGGGGTGACGTGCACTCGGCGGCGGCCACGTCGGTGTTGATCGGCCTGGGCACGGGCCTGGTCTCGTTCGGCCTGCTGCGGGTCGCGCGGCGGTTCGGGGGCCTGCGGTGACCGCCCGCCGCCGCCCCCTGCTGCCGACGCTGGTCCTGCTGCTCGGCGCGCTGTACTGCCTGTTCCCGGTGGCGTGGGTGGTGGTCGCGGCCACCAAGGGCAGCGGCGAGCTGTTCGCCACCCCGACGTTCGAGCCGGGCTCGTCCCTGCTGGGCAACCTCGGCGACCTGTTCGGCTACCGCGAGGGCCTGTTCTGGACCTGGGTGGCCAACTCCGCGGTGTACGCGGGGGTGGGCGCCCTGCTGTCCGCGGCGGTGTCCGGCGTGACCGGGTACGCGCTGGCCAAGTACTCCTTCCGCGGGCGAGACCTGTTCTTCAACGCGCTCATCGCGGGCGTGCTGGTGCCCGCGGTGGTGCTGGCCATCCCGCAGTACCTGCTGCTGTCGGAGGTCGGGCTGACCGACTCGTACCTGTCGGTGCTGCTGCCGAGCGTGATCAGCCCGTACGGCATCTACCTGGCGCGCATCCACGCGGCGGCGTCGGTGCCGGACGACGTGGTCGAGGCGGCCCGCACCGACGGGGCGGGCGAGACCCGCATCCTGACCTCGATCGCGCTGCCGATGATGCTGCCGGGCCTGGTCACGGTGTTCCTGTTCCAGTTCGTGTCGATCTGGAACAACTTCCTGCTGCCGTTCATCATGCTCGGCGACGACCGGAAGTTCCCGGTCACCCTCGGCCTCTACACGCTGCTCAACCAGGGCAACACCACACCCGCCCTCTACACCCTGGTGGTCGCCGGGGCCCTGGTGTCCGTTCTACCCTTGATCGGGTTGTTCCTGCTGCTGCAGCGGTACTGGCGGGTCGACCTGCTCTCGGGTTCGGTGAAGGCGTGAGGAAGGCATGACCGTCGACCACGGCAAGGCACGGCGTCGGGCGACCATCCACGACGTGGCCGCCGCGGCCGGCGTGTCGCGGGGCACGGTGTCGCGCGCGCTCAACGGCGGGCACAACGTCAGCCCGAGCGCGCTGGAGGCGGTCCGCCGGGCCGTGCGCACGACCGGCTACGTCGCCAACTCGGCGGCGCGCAGCCTGGTCACCCAGCGGGCGCTGTCGGTGGCGTTCGTGCTCACCGAGCCGCAGCAGCGGCTGTTCGAGGACCCCAACTTCAGCGTCCTGCTCCA
This sequence comes from Saccharothrix syringae, assembly GCF_009498035.1. Taxonomy (NCBI): domain Bacteria; kingdom Bacillati; phylum Actinomycetota; class Actinomycetes; order Pseudonocardiales; family Pseudonocardiaceae; genus Saccharothrix; species Saccharothrix syringae. The sequence continues at coordinate 4,160,368 of NZ_CP034550.1, read as the reverse complement.
GGGCTGCACCCAGGCGCTGGCCGAGCACGACGTGCCGCTGCTGCTGATGACCGCGGGCAACGAGGTGGAACGCGAGCGCACCCGCCGGTTCATCGCCGCCGGGCACGTCGGCGGCGTGCTGCTGGTGTCCTCGCACACCGGGAACCCGCTGCTGGAGGACCTGCGGCACACCGGCATCCCGGTGGTGGCCTGCGGCAAGCCCATCGGCCACGAGGGCCGCGTCGCCTACGCCGCGGCCGACGACCGCTCGGGCGCGCGCCGGCTGGTGGAGCACCTGAGGGAGCGCGGCCGGCGGCGGATCGCCACCATCGCGGGGCCGCCGGACACGCCCGGCGGGGTCGAGCGGCTGGCCGGGTACCGCGACGTGCTCGGGGCCGGGGCGACCGCGTCGCTGGTCGAGCACGGCGACTACAGCCGGGCGGGCGGCGAGGCCGCCATGGCGCGGCTGCTGGAGCGGGAGCCGGGGTTGGACGCGGTCTTCGTGGCCTCGGACCTGATGGCCGCCGGGGCGCTGGACGTGCTGCGCGACTCCGGCAGGCGGGTGCCGGAGGACGTCGCGGTGGGCGGCTTCGACGACTCGGTGACCGCCCGCTCGACGCGGCCCGCGCTGACCACGGTGCGGCAGCCGTTCGAGCGGATCACCCGCGAGATGGTGCGGTTGCTGCTGGAGCTGACCTCGGGGCAGCCGCCGGCCGCGGCGATCCTGCCGACCGAGCTGGTGGTGCGCGACTCCACCTGAGGTGGTTCGAGCGGGGGCGCGGGAGGTGCGGGCCGCGGCCACCGGGCTGCGGCCAGCAGGCCGCGCCGACCAGGCCACGCCGACCAGGCCGCGCCGACCAGGACCCGGCTCAGAGGCAGGCCAGGGCGGCTCAGCCCCTGCTCAGGGCGGCTCAGGCGCGGCCCCGTGCGGGTCAGGGGCGGGTGACGAGGTCGTGCCGCGCGGCGCCCCGAACGGTCAGGTGCGGCCGCAGGAGCCGCCCGGCCCGGTCGTCCAGCACCGCCTCGACGGCCGCCTCACCGAGTTCCGCGGGCCACACCGAGATCGAGGTGACCCCCTCGGGCGCGGCGACCTCGTCCGGGCACAGGGCGACCACGGACGCGTCCCCGGGCACCCGCACGTGCCCCGCGCGCAGGGTGGCCAGCACGTCGCCGAGCACGGCGCCGTCGGCGGCCACGTAGGCGGTGGGGCGGGCGGTGTCGCCGAGCAGGTCCCGGGCCGGCCAGCGGTGCGGCCGGACCTCCAGGCCCCGCGCGTCGCAGCCGCGCGCCAGGCCGCAGAAGAACTCCGCCAGCGGGTCGCGGTGCACGAACGCCACCGCGCGGTGGCCGAGGTCGGCCAGGTGCTCGGCGCACAGCTCGCCGGCCGCCGCCCGGTCGACGTCCACCCGCACCTGGTCGGGGTCGTCGGCCGGGCCGACCCGGACCACGGGCACGTCGAGCAGGACCGGCACGGGCGCCGGGGCCAGCACGACCAGGCCGTGGCAACCGCTCGTCGCGGCGCCCGGGGACGTGACCACCAGGGTCGCGTCGGCGCGGCGCGCGCGGGCGGCGGCCGCGGCGACGAACGCCTCCAGCCACCTCCCGGCGGCGTCGAGGTCGGGCGGCACCACCACGCCCAGCACCAGGCCGTCGGGCCGACGTGAGCGGTAGCCGAGCTGCCGCGCGCTCTCCTCCACGCGCCGCCTGGTGGCGGGCGAGACCGACCGCTTGCCGCTGAGCGCGTAGGACACCGTGCTGACGGCCAGACCTGCGTGCCGGGCGACCTCCGCGATGGTGACCACGTGCTGTGCTCCTGTAACCGAGGGGACGGGGTCTGACCAACATGCAGACCTTTATCGCCGGAGTCAATGGCGAATTGATTCAGCCCACTCGAACCCGAAACTTTTACGGCGAGGTTCATGTGCCTGAATCACCAGCGATGTCGGGACATACCACGTCCCAGCAGGTCGCGGCTCTGGTCTACACCTTTATTGGGTAACCCGGTGAACTATTCCCGCCGACTTCTAGGGGTGCACGAGGAGTAGTCAAGCCCCGGCCTCGTGCACCTCCGGTTCCAGCACGGTCCGCCTGGCGACCGCGCGGCCCTTGCACATCCGCTCCAGGACGTGCGCGGCGGACTCGGCGAGCCGGTGCGAGTCCTGCACCACGGTGGCGCGCAGGGGGCTCGTCCCGGCGTCGATCAGGGCCCGGGCTTCGAGGACCCCGTCCACGCCGATCACGACCGCCTCCCCGGTGGCCGGCGAGTTCGCCACCCGCAGCGCGTCGACCGCGCCCAGCGCCATCTCGTCGTTCGTGCAGAACACGGCGTCCAGCCGATCGCCCCGCGCGGCGACCCGGCGCACCTCGGCCAGCACGGCGTCATAGGCGCGGGACCGGCTGAACGCGCAGTCGTCCTGGATGACGAGGCGGGCGTCGGGCCAGGTCTCCCGCACGACCTCCGCGCACCGCGCCTGCCGGTCGGCGTGCTCCCGGCTGGCCACCACCAGCACGTGCGGACGCGCCACCCCCCAGCGCTGCAACCGGGACACCAGCCAGCGGCCGGCCAGCGCCCCGATCTCGTGGCTGAGGTAGCCGACGAAGGCCGCGTTGTCGGGGTAGCGGTCGACGTCGTCGAACGGCTCGATGTCGGTGAACACCACCGGCAGCCCCAGCTCGGCGCAGAACTCCACCAGGTCCGCTTGCATGCGGTGCACCTCGGTCGCCACCACGAACCCGCCCGCGTAGCGGTCGGCCGAGGCCAGGACCCGCCGCAGGTGGTGGGCCTGCGCCGCCGCGTCGTAGTCCCGGGCGGGCACTTTCAGCACCAGGTCGACGCCGCTGCGGTCGAGCACGCCGTGCAGGCGCTGCAGGAAGTCGGCGACCCAGTACTTCTGGCGGAAGGCCGACGTGATCAGGAAGACCTGCCGGGTGCGCCGCCCCCGCCGCGAGCGCCGGAGCAGGAGCGCCGGGGCGGCGCCCAGCGCGACGGCGACGACCGCGGTCCACGCGGGCACCGCCCTCGTCAGCACGCCCGCGCGCAGCAGCACCAGGGCACCCGTGACCAGCACCCCGCCCCCGAGCACGACCAGGGCGGTGGTCCCGAGGCCCCTCGGCCACGACGGCGGCGGGTGGTGGACGTGCTGCTCGACGGTGAACGTGACGTCGCGCCCGGCCTGCACGACCGTGCTCGCGGACGAGGCGTGCGCGCGCTGCCCGGGAGCGGCGCCCTCCGGGCGGCCCTGGGCGCCGGGCGGGGAACCACCGCGCACGGGGTGATGGTCCCGCACCGGCGGGCGCGGTCAACCACGAACGCGGCCCCGTCCCCCGGTTGCCGCCACCGGCCCGCTCGGGTCCGATGTGGACGGTTCTCCCGCCCCGGCCCGTCCCCCGAAGGGGTGGCCCGGCACATCGGACGGCGCCGGGCGGGTAGCCGACCTGCTCGGACGCACGCTCAGGAGGGCGCGATGAGCACACCCGGCACGACCCCGCCGATGGCCGCGAGCAACGAGGCCGACCCCGGTCAGCTCGACGTGGCCCGCGCCGAGGGGGCCGCCTACCGCCGCGCCCTGGAGGCGATGCGCGAGGAGTCCGGCGCGGTGGTGAAGCAGGCGGGCGAGTTCCTGGTCGCGCTGGTGCAGGAGGACGCCGAGGGCATGTACGCCCGCCGGGACGGCCGCCTGGTCTGGCAGGAGGCGCCCGAGGACGCCAACGGGCACCTGGAGATCGCCGTCGCCGACGCGGCCGACGGGCGGTTCGTGCCGGAGCTGGACGTGACGGTCACCGTCACCCGGGACGGCGAGGACGTGCTGGACACCCGCCTGCCGTTCCTGTGGCACCCGTTCCTGCACCACTACGGGGCCAACTTCACGATGCCCGGTGCGGGCGACTACGACGTGCAGGTCCACATCGAGCCGCCGGGGTTCATGCGCCACGACCCGGTCAACGGCAAGCGCTACGAGCACCCGGTCGAGGTGGCCTTCCTGACCGTCCCGTTCACGCCCGGCCGCAAGCCCAGCCCGGAGGCCCGGCCCCGCGACTGAAGTCGGCCGGGGCGCCGCCTTTCGGTGGTCGCGCCGGCCGCCGCGCGCGAGGACCCTGGGCGCATGAAGAACCGTTTCAGCAGGCGTTTCCTGGTGGCCGTGGTGGCGACCGCGTTGACCGGCGTGCTCGGCGGGCTGGCTCCCCTGTACGGCGGTGCGACGGGCATGGTCCTGGCGGTGGCGCTGTCCCTGTGCGGCGTCCCGCTGGTGGTGCTGGCCTGCCGGTGGCAGGCCGACGTCCCCACCCGCTAGCCCCCCCGCTCCGACGGGTTTCCGGCGCGCCTGCGGGGGTAGGCGTGGTCGTGGGCCGGGTACCGGTCGGGAGGTGGGGATGACGCGCTACCGGGACGACGTCGCCGCGCTGGCCACGCCGCTGACCGACGCGGGCGACTTCGACGAACTGCTCGACCGCGCGGGGAACGCTCGGGTGGTGATGCTGGGCGAGGCCAGCCACGGCACGCACGAGTTCTACCGGTGGCGGGCGCTGCTGACCCGGCGGCTGGTGGCCGAGCTGGGGTTCTCGTTCGTGGCCGTGGAGGGCGACTGGCCCGACTGCGACCGGGTGGACCGCGCGGTGCGGTGCTCGCCGGACGCGGAGGACCCCCGGGCGGCGCTGGTGGCGTTCGAGCGCTGGCCGACGTGGATGTGGGCCAACGAGGAGGTCGTCGACTTCTGCCGGTGGCTGCGCGTGCACAACGCCGCCCGAGATGTCCACGAACGAGTGGGTTTTCACGGACTGGACGTGTACTCGCTGTGGGCATCGCTGCGCGAGATCCTGGTGCACCTGCGGGAGCACGACCCGGCGGAGGTGCCCACCGCACTGGCCGCGTACCGGTGCTTCGAGCCGTACGGCGAGAGCGCGCGGGAGTACGCCCAGGCGACCCGGTTCGTGCCCACGAGCTGCGAGGACCAGGTGGTCGACCTGCTGGTGCGGCTGCGGGAACGGGCGGCCGCCGGGTGGGCCTCGGGTGAGCGGGGCGGCGGGCAGGGCACGACCGGAGGTGGGCTGCCCCCGGGCGAGTGGCCCGGGGGCGGGCGGGGCGTCCGCGACAGCGGCCCTGGCAGCGCCCACGACAGCACCCGTGGGGGCGCCCACGACAGCGCCCGTGGCAGCGCCCGTGGCAGCGCCCACGACAGCGCCCACGACAGCGCCCGTGGCAGCGCCCGTGGCAGCACCCGTGGCAGCGCCCACGACAGCGCCCGTGGCAGCGCCTTCGGCGCGTGGCAGAACGCCGAGGTCGTCGCCGGGGCCGAGCGCTACTACCGGGCGATGGTCGCCGGCGGCCGGGAGTCGTGGAACGTCCGCGACCGCCACATGGACGACACCCTCGCCCGGCTGCTGGCCCACTACGGCCCCGGCGCCAAGGCCGTGGTCTGGGCCCACAACACCCACGTGGGCGACGCCCGCGCCACCACCATGGCCGACCGGGGCGAGGTCAACACCGGCCAGCTCGCCCGCGAGCGGTACGGCGACGACCAGGTCGTGCTGGTCGGTTTCGGCACCCACCACGGCACCGTGGTCGCCGCCGGCTCCTGGGGCGCGCCGACGCGCGAGCTGCCGGTCCCGCCGGCCCGACCGGGTTCGCTGGAGGACGTGCTGCACCGCACCGCCCCCGAACGCGCGGTGCTGACCTTCCCCCGCCGCACCGCGCCCGGCCGCCCGGACCTGCTCACCGACCGGCTCGACCACCGCGCCATCGGCGTGGTCTACCACCCGGAGCGGGAGCGGTGGGGCAACTACGTCCCGACCACCGCGGGCGATCGCTACGACGCCTTCGTCTGGGTCGACCAGAGCCGGGCGCTGCACCCGCTGCACACGCGCCGGGTGGACGTGCTCGAACCCGAGACCTACCCGACGGGGACATGAGCCGGCACCGGCCGAGGAGGTCGCCGTGAGGAGGACGGTGTTCGCCGACCGGGCCGAGGCGGGGCGCGCACTCGCCGGGGAGGTCGCCCGACTGCTCTCCACCGGCAACCGCCCGCCGACCACCACCGACGCCCACCCGCCGCCGGTCGACCGCCTCCACCCCGCCACCGGCACCCCCCGGCCCACCGGCACCACCGCCCTCCACACCACCGGCACCAACCGCCCCCTGGTGCTCGCCCTGCCGCGCGGCGGCGTCCCCGTGGCCGCGGAGGTGGCCGCCGCCATCGGCGCCGACCTGGACGTCACCGTCGCCCGCAAGATCGGCGCACCCAGCCGCCCGGAATTCGGCATCGGCGCCCTGGCCGAGGACGGCCGACCGGTGTTCAACCAGCACGCCCTGACCCGCCTGAACCTGGCCGAAGCCGACCTGGCCTACGCCGTCGAGCGCGAACGGGCCGAGATCCGCCGCCGCATCCGGCGCTACCGGCCCGACCGGCCGCCTCCCGACCCGACCGACCGCCTGGTCGTCCTGGTCGACGACGGCCTGGCCACCGGCATCACCGCCCGGGCCGCGCTGCGGTGGCTGCGCGAGCGGCACCCGCGCCGGCTGCTGCTGGCCGTGCCGGTCTGCGCCCCGGGAGCCACCCGGGACCTGGCCGACGCCGACGCGGTCGCCTGCCTGCACTCCCCCGCCGACTTCCGCGCGGTCGGCCACTGGTACGCGAACTTCGACCAGCTCTCCGACGACGACGTGAACCGCGCGCTCCACCGCCCGTGATCCCGATAGCCGAACACCACGACCGACCGGCCCTGAACCGGTGCAGTTCTAATGGGCGCACCGCGATGTTTTGTGCGGACTTCGGTTTTTCTTATTAACCGCACCGGATTTCGGTATGGCTCGAACCCGCGTCCACACCCTAATGTGACTCATCTCACAGTATTCCATTCCACCTGGCGGCCCTTAGCAGTGCGAAGTCATAATTCGGCCGTTCGGGGGGTCGATCGACGTTATTTGCGGCTGCAATGGCAACCGACCGTGAGATCCGTTCCCACCATCCGGGACACCGTGCCCATCCCGCGCCCGCCCCTCCAGGTCGCGCGCCAGTCCGCGCACCCCACGTCAGTCGGACTACCAGTGCGTACGCCGGATGGGGCGTCGCCTACCACGACCGCGGCCGGCCCGGGAGCGGTGAACCGGTCCGGATGACGCCATTTGAGCGTTTTTCCCGACACCTCCTTCGGATGCTCGCAGCGCGGCGGCCGCTGGAGACGGCAGCGAAGCCGCAGTAATGTGAAAGTGCTCGAAACTGGGGGGCCATGAAACGGTGACCGCGCAACCGCCGGCCACTCGGTGTCGGAGCACGCCGGCACGGCCGGCACGCGCAAGTCGACCCGTCGTCCTTGGGGGACACGACAGTGGCCGAAAGCTTGGGAGTGACCAACCGCAAGATCGCCGACCTGGGGGTCGGCACCGCGATAGCCGCCGGCCCGGCGACCGGCAACCCCGGCTCCACAACCCCGGTGACCGACCGCCCCGGACCCGACCGCCCCGGACCCGACCGCCCCGGACCCGACCGCCCCGGACCCGGCGGCCCCAGATCGGGCGGCCCCAGGTCCGGCAGCCCCGGACCCGATCACGCCGTGGCGGTCGACCTCAGACCCGGCACACCGGTGACCGGTTATCCCGTCCACCCCGGCCCCGTCCGCCCCGGCCCCGTCCACCCAGGCCCCGTCCACCCCGCCCCCCGTCGCGTCGGCTCCGATCACCCGGCGAACAGCACCCCGGCGACCGGCACCGCGGCCCCCGCCGGCCCGCACCCGAACACCACGCGGAACCGCGCCCGCGTGCTGGCCGTCGGCGATACCGACGACCTCGTGCCGGTCCTGTGGACCGTCCAGTCCCTCGGCGAGCTGGAGATCGCCGGCGTGGTGCGGGCGGACGCCGGCGTGCCGGACGTGGTGCAGGCGCTGCGCCCCGACATCGCCCTGGTGTGCTGCGACCCCGGCAACGAGGAGCAGGTGCTGGGCGCGCTGAGGCGGATGCGCGAGCACGGCCGCCACCAGTGCGACGCGCTCCTGGTCGTCACGCGCCCGCGCCCGGACGTGGTGCTGACCATCGCCAGGCTGGGCGTGTTCTCCTGCCTGGTCGCCCCGGTCGACCCGGGGACGCTGCGCGAGCTGCTGGGCGTGTGGCTGGGCCGGTGGCGCCTGGCCGGGCGCAAGGAACCCGACGCGCCGCTGGACCAGGAGGAGGTCAACCTCCTGGTGCACGGCCCCGGTCCGACCGGCGACCGCCGACCGCCCGCCACGTCCACGCTCGGCCTGGTCGCGATGGTGCTGCACGACAGCACCGCCCCGCTGTCGGCCACCGAGGTCGGCCGCCGGTGCAACCTGTCCTCGGTGGCCAGTCGCCGCTACCTCAAGCAGCTGGTGGACCGGGGCTCGGCCGTGATGACCGTGCAGTACGGCAAGACCGGCCGCCCGCGCCACCTCTACGGCTGGGCGTCCCGGCTCATGCCTGGCTGAACGCCAGCCCCACGCCGAAGCTCACCAGCACGCCGCCCATGGCGCCGTCGACCGTCCGCCGCACGACCGGGCGCCGCAGCACGTCCCCGATCTTGGCGAACACCAGCGCGTAGGCGGCCATGCAGGCGAAGCTGACCACCGCGGTCACGGCCACGAGCGCGAACGGCAGCCACGCCGGGTCGCCGGGTCCGGTGAACTGCGGCAGCAGCGCGGACATGAACAACGCCGTCTTGGGGTTCAGCGCGTTGGTGAGCAGACCGTCGCGATAGGACGCGGCCGCGCCGCCCGGTGCGGCCGCCCGCGGCCCGGCCGCCTCCGCCGCGCCGCCCGAGCGGACCGCGCTGATCAGCGACCGGATGCCGATGTAGCACAGGTACAGCGCGCCGACCCACTTCATGATGCTGAACGCGACCACGGACGTGGCCAGCAGCGCCGCGATGCCCGCGATCGACGCGAGCCCCCACCCGACCTGGCCGGTGCTGCACCCGCCCGCGGTGGCGATGGCCGACCGGCGACCGCGGCCCAGCGAGTTCTTGATCACCACCGCCGTGTCCGGTCCCGGGATCAGCGTGGCCAGCAACGACACGCCGGCGAATGCGATCAGCGTCGCGAACATGCCCCGACGATAGCAGCAGGGCGATAGCCGCGCGGCGAAGTGCGCACCGGTGCCCGAGCGGGGCACATCGGAAAGTTTCCAAACTTTGGAAACTTTACCAAGTGGGCCACCCCGGTGGCCCCGGTGGTCCACCCCGGTGACGACCGCCGGGTGACGTTGACGGCTAATTGGGCCGGTCATACGTTGACCTGGTCGTTGAATTCCGGGTACCCGGTTCAAATGATTTACACGCACCCGGGCGCCCCCTAGCGGAAAACCGGTGGAGCACATGGACGACGTCGCCCTGTACGCGCCGATGACCTACGACGAATCGGGTTATCCGCGCTACGCGTTCCCGGCGAACCACCCGGCGCACGGCGACGAGGACTACACGGAGCGCCGCAACCGCATCGCCCACCTGGGCGCGCAGCACGTGTACGGCACGCCCGCGCCCGAGATCGACTACCACGAGCGGGACCACGAGACCTGGCGGGTGATCCAGCGGTCGCTGGCCGAGCGGCACGACGAGTACGCGGCCACCGACGTGGTGAAGTGGGCCGCCGAGCTGGCCCTGCCCGCGGACCGGGTGCCGCAGCTCAACGAGGTCACCGAGCGCCTGACCGCGATGACCGGGTTCGGCCTCCAGCCCGCGGTCGGCTTCGTGCCGATCGAGGAGTTCTACGGCGTCCAGGCCGATCGGAGGTTCTACGCCGCGCAGTTCATCCGGCACCACTCGCAGCCGCTGTTCTCGCCCGAGGCGGACGTGGTGCACGAGCTGGTCGGGCACGCGCCCGCGCTGGGCAACCCCAAGGTCGCCGAGCTGTACCGGCTGACCGGCGAGGCCGTGCGGCGGGTCGCCGAACCGCGCACGATCGAGCTGATCTCGCGCATCTTCTGGTTCACCCTGGAGTACGGCGTCATCGAGGAGGGCGGCCAGTTCCGCGCGTACGGCGCGGGCCTGCTGTCCTCGTTCGGCGAACTGGAGCGCTTCCGCGAGGCGGACATCCGGCCGCTGGACCTGAAAGGCATGGCGACCACCGAGTACGACATCACGGACTACCAGCACGTGTTGTTCGCGGGGCGGTCCATCGACCACGTCCACGAGTTCTTCTCGGAATTCCTGCGGACCGTGGACGACGAGGACCCCGACCGCATCGGCGTCTCGTTCTGAAAAAAGACCGCACCGACTTTACTGGGGGTTTTCAGTGTCCGTAGGGACGGAACCGGGCACCACACCAGCGCGGAGCCGGATCGACGACCTCGACACGCAGCTGATCGCGCTGCTGCACGAGCGGCGGCGCATCTCCGCGGGCATCCAGCGCGACCGGCTGGCCAACGGCGGGGTGCGCACGGACATGGCGCGGGAGCGGGAGATCTTCCGCCGCTACCGCAGCGCGTTCGGCAGCGCGGGCGCGGTGCTCAGCTCGACGGTGCTGGAGATCTGCCGGGGCAGGCTGGGCGCCGAGCGCGAGCGGCCCGAGGTGGAGGCCGAGTCCGCGACCAGGCCGCTGCGGCTGGGCGTGTTCTCCTTCGCCAACTGCGCCGCGGTGCGCTGGGGCCTGGCGGCCACCGGCTCGCCCGAGCCCGTGACCGGCACGCCCGAGGCGGTGGCCGCCGCGCTGCTGGCCGGTGAGGTCGACGTGGCGCCGATCAGCCTCGTCGAGTACCTGCGGCACCACCGGGAGCTGCTGGCCCTGCCCGGCCTGGCGATCGGCAGCGACGGGCCGGTCATGTCGTGCCAGCTGTTCACCCGCGGCCCGCTGGCCGGGTTGGCGGGCGGCCGGGTCGCGCTGGGCTCCAGCAGCCGCACCGCGGCCCTGCTGGCCAAGGTGCTGCTGACCGAGTGGGTCGGGGTCGAGGCCGAGTACCGGGTGGAGCCGCCGGTGCTGGCCGACATGCTGCGGCAGGCGGGCGGCGCGGTGCTGATCGGCGACGCGGCGCTGGCCGAGACCCTGCACCCGCGACCGGGCCTGCGCGTGCACGACCTGGGCGCGCTGTGGCGGGAGTGGACGGGGCTGCCCATGGTGTTCGCGGTGTGGGCGGTGCGCCGGACCACGGCGGCGCGGCGCCCCGACGACGTGCGGGCCGCGCACGCCACCCTGCTCGACGCCGCCGGTCGCGGTGGCCGGCACCTCGCCGAGGTCGCCGGGTCGCCCGCGGGCGACGGCCTGTTCGACCGCGACGAGCTGGCCCGCTACCTGGGCGTGCTCGACCACTCGCTGGGCGAGCGGCAGGTCGCGGGCATCCGGCACTTCGCCAAGCTCGCCGCGCGGCACGGCGACGTGGCCGAGGACGCCGACATCACCTTCTTCGGAGGAGACGCATGATCCGGCACATCGTGCTGTTCAAGTTCAAGCCCGGGGTGTCGTGGGACGACGACGCCGTGCTGGCCGCGGAGGCGGTGGCGCGCCGGGTCGGTGACGAGGTGCCGGACCTGGCCCACTGGTACGCGGGGCGCAACGTCTCCGACCGGCCCGTGGCCTACGACTTCGTCGTCATCGGCCTGCTGGCCGACGAGGACGCGCTGGGGCGCTACATGACGCACCCGTTCCACCAGGACGCCATCGCCCGGTGGCGGGAGATCAGCGACTGGGTCGTCGCGGACGTCGTCGAGCAGGACGCGACCGTGGTGACCAACGACGTGCCCGTACCCGCAGCGAGCTGACCCCGGGAGCCGCATTCCGATGTTCACCATCTTCAACGAGGAACTGGCCGAGGTCGCCCGGCGCTTCCGCGACGACCACCGGGAGTTCGCCGCCGGCGGGTGGGGCGCGGACCGCCTGGAGGCCCACCGGGTCGCCAACCTGCGGTCCGCGGTGGAGTACACGCGGGCGAACTCGCCCTTCTACCGGCGGCACCTGGCGCACGTGGACCCGGCGGCGATCACGTCGTCGACCGGCGCGGCGTGGACCTCGGTGCCGTTCACCACCAAGGACGACCTGCGGTCCGCGCGGTACGACATCCTGTCGCGCCCGCTGTCCAAGGCGTGGATCTTCTACGAGACCACGGGCACCACGGGCGCCTCCACGCCGTGCCCGCGCGACAACGTGGACTCGCTGGCCAACAACACCGTGCTCACCGTGCACTACGACACGATCTTCCGGCACCACGGCGACGACCAGGTCATCGGCGTGTCCGGCCCCACGGAGCTGCACGCGTTCGGCGACACGTTCGGCGACGTGTGCCGCAACCTCGGCCTGGCGGTGGCCAAGATGTGGCCGCACTCGCCCATGGTCGGCTTCGACCGGGCCGTCGCGGTGCTGCGCGAACTGGGCGTCACCGGCCTGTTCTGCACCCCGGGCATGGCGTTGACGCTGGCCAAGCGGGTGCGCGCGGCGGGCCTGGACCCGCGGCGCGACCTGCGGGTGCGGGTGCTGATGCTGACCGGCGAACTGGCCTCGCCGGAGCTGCTGGCCAACATCGGCGAGCTGTGGGGCGCCCGCGCCTACAACGCCCTGTACGCCTCGCAGGAGGCGTCCGTGCTGGGCGCGGCGGGCGAGGACGGCGGCCTCTACACCGCGCCGCTGATCAACTTCTACGAGGTCGTCGACCCCACCACCGGCGACCCGGTGGCGCCGGCCGGCGGGGTGCGGACCGGCGAGCTGGTCGTCACCGCGCTCTACCGGGGCGCGAAGCCGCTGGTGCGCTACCGCACCGGCGACCTGGTGCGGCTGACGCCCGGCGACGCGGCGGCCTCGCTGCCCGCCGACCGGCTGGAGGTGCTGGGCCGCACCCGCGACGAGCTGGTCGTGGGCGGCCGCCGGATCAGCGGCTACGACCTGGAGAACCTGCTGCTCGGCCACGTCCGCGGCTACCTGGACTACCAGGTGGTCATCGACACCGGCGCCGACGGCGCCGACCGGCTGGTGCTCAAGCTGGAGGCCGCGGACGACGAGCCGCCGCGGGTGGACCCGGCGATCCGGGACCACTGCCGGGACGTGCTCGGCGTGGAGGTCGGCGTCGACCACGACCGGTTCGGCAGCATCACCTCCACCGGCGCCATGGTCAGCTGGAAGGCCGCGCGCGTGGTGGACAACCGGTCGGAGGTGGACGCCGAGACCGCGGCGGCCCGCGCCCTGGCCTCGGCGAGGTCGTGACGTGACCGCCGGCGTCTCCAGCCCCCGGCGCGCCACCGGGCGACCGGCCACCGCGGCGTGGGCCTACCACCTGGACGGGTTCGTGCCGGTGGCCGAGGCCACCCTGCCGGTCACCACGCAGGGCCTGCACTACGGCACGGGCGTGTTCGAGGGCATCCGGGCGCACGTCGTGCCCGGCCGCGCCGAGCTGGCGGTGTTCCGGCTGCACGACCACCTCGCGCGGTTCGAGCGGTCGTGCCGGCTGCTGCGCATCGACCTGCCGCACGGCGTGGACGAGCTGGCCTCGATCGTGGTGGAGCTGTTGTCCCGCAACGGTTCGGCGCAGGACACCTACATCCGGCCGCTGGCCTACAAGTACCGGCTGCTGCCCGGCACCCCGCCGGGGGTGTCGCTGCGCGGCAACTCCGACGGGCTGTCGGTCATCGCGTTCGCCCTGGGCGACTACTCGCCCGCGGGCGGGGTGCGGTGCGCGTTCAGCTCGTGGACGCGCCCGCCCGCCCGGTCGGTCCCGGTGCGGGCCAAGGCGACCGGCGCCTACCTGAACAACGCGCTGGCCGTGGACGAGGCCCGCGCGGCCGGCTACGACGACGCGATCCTGCTCAACGAGCGGGGTTCGGTCGCCGAGGCGAGCACGGCCAACGTGTTCGCGGTGCGCGGCGACGAGGTGCTGACCCCGCCGCCGGGCGCCGACATCCTGGAGGGCATCACCCGCGACACCGCGCGGGAGCTGGCCGTGGACCTGGGCCTGGCCCCCGTCGAGCGCGACCTCCAGCCGGCCGACCTGCTGCTGGCCGACGAGGTCTTCCTGACCGGCACCGGCCTGGGCATCACGCCCGTGGTCGAGCTGGCCGGTCGCGCGATCGGCCGCGGCGAACCCGGCCCGGTCACCACCGAACTGCGCCGCCGCTACCAAGACCTGGTGCGCGGCGGCGACGAACGGCGCGAGCACTGGCTCACCCGCGTGCCCGTGCCCCCGAACGCGTGAGGGAGAGAGCGAGATGTCACTGGCGGAACCCCTGCTGCTGGCCGAACCGCGGCTGTCCGTGCTGGCGGGCCGCGACGTGCCGGTGCGGTCGGTGGGCACCCTGGGCCCGGCGGGCACGAGCAGCGAACAGGCCGCGCGGCACGTCTGGCACACCTTCGCCGGCGTCGGCGCGCCCGACGTGCGGCTGTTCGACACCTACGAGGAGGCTGGCGACGCGCTGCGCTCCGGCGCGGTGAGCCACGTGGTGGTCGCCAGCGCGTACGCCAACGTCAGCGACTTCTACATGGACACCCGGCTGGCGCTGGCCGGCGCGTTCATCCGGGACACGCCGATGTACGGCATCGCCCGGCGGCGCGGCGCGGCGGTGCCGCCCAGGCCGCGCATCGCCAGCCACCCGGCTCCCCTGCCGCTGGTGGCGCAGCTGCTGCCGGACCGCTTCACCGCCCACGAGACCGTCAAGGTCACCTCGACCAGCGCCGCCGCGATCGCGGTCCGCGACGGCGAGGTCGACCTGGCGCTGACCACCCAGCCCTCGGCCGCGGCCTACGACCTGGAGTTCATCTCCCGCACCCGCACCATCCGGATGCTGTGGTCGGTGTTCACGGCCGCGCCGGCCTGATCGGAGGCACATGCTCTTCCTCGACGAGCACGAGGTCCACCGGCTCTACCCGGTGGAGGCGGCCATCGACGTCATGGCCGAGGCCATGCGCCGCTACAGCGCGGGCCAGGTCACCCAGCCGCTGCGCACGATCCTGCGCCCGCCCACCGAGACCGGGCTGCTGGGCACCATGCCGTGCCACGTCGCGGGCGGCGGCGACGCGGGTTTCGGGCTCAAGGCGATGGTCCTCAAGCCGGAGAACCCGGCGCGCGGGCTGGACCTGCACATCGGCGTGGTCATGGTGTTCGACCCCGACACCGGGCGGCCGCTGGCCGTGATGGACGCGGGCGCGATCACCGCCACCCGCACCGCCGCGGTCTCCGCGGTGGCCACCGACGCCCTCGCGCCGGTGGACGCGGGCGACCTGGCCGTGCTGGGCTCCGGCGTGCAGGGGCGCAGCCACCTGCGGGCCATGGCGGTGGTGCGCAAGCTGCGACGGGTCCGGGTGTGGAGCCGGACGCCCGAGCACGCCGCCGACTACCGGGCGTGGGCCGCGCGCGAGCTGGACGTCGACGTCGAGGTGGCGCCGGACGTGCGCTCCGCCCTGGCCGGCGCCGACCTGGTCTGCACGACCACGGCGAGCAAGGAGCCGATCGTCGAACCGGGCTGGGTCGCGCGGGGCGCGCACCTCAACGTGGTCGGCGGTTCGTTCGCCGACGCGCGCGAGCTGGCGTCGCGGGTGGTGGCGGAGGCGGCCGTGTTCGTGGACAGCCGCGAGTCGGCGGCCGCGGAGTCCGGCGACCTGCGCGCGCCGCTGGCCGAGGGCCTGATCGGGCCGGACCACGTGCGGGCGGAGCTGGGCGAGGTGCTGCTGGGCCGCCACCCCGGCCGCGGCTCGGCCGACGAGACCACCCTCTACAAGTCCCTCGGCCTGGCCGTGCAGGACACCATGTCGGGCTTCTACGTGGCCCGCGCCGCACTGGAGGAGAGGACGGCATGATCCCCGCACCGCGCCCCGTGCTGGACACGGTGCCGCTGTACGTGCCCAAACCGCCCGTGGCGCGGGCGGACGGCACGTCGCACCGGCTGTTCCTCAACGAGAACCCGTACCCGCCGCTGCCCTCGGTGCTGGAGGAGGTGTCGCGGGCGGCGCTGGTGGCCCACCACTACCCGGAGATCATGCCGGGCGACCTGGTGGCCGCGCTGGCGCAGCGCCTGGGCGTGCCCGAGTCCGACGTGGTCACCGGGCCGGGCACGGTGGGGATCTACCAGCAGATCGCCCAGGCGATGCTCGACCCCGGCGACGAGGTCGTGTACGCGTGGCCGTCGTTCGAGGCTTACCCGATCGTGGCGCGGATCGCCGCGGCGCGGGCGGTCGAGGTGCCGCTGCGCGACGGCGTGCACGACCTGGAGGCGATGGCGGCGCGGGTGTCGCCGCGCACCCGCGCGGTGTTCCTGTGCGACCCCAACAACCCCACCGGCACGGCCGTGCGGCAGGCCGACGTGGAGGCGTTCCTGGCGGCCGTGCCGCCGTCGGTGCTGGTGGTGCTGGACGAGGCTTACCGGGAGTTCTCCCGCGGGCCGGGCGCGGTGGACGGCGTCGAGCTGTACCGCCGCCACCCGAACGTGCTGGTGCTGCGGACGTTCTCCAAGGCGTACGGGCTGGCGGGGCTGCGCGTCGGCTACGGCGTGGCGCACCCGGTGCTCAGCGCGGCGCTGCGCAAGTGCGCGGTGCCGTGCGGGGTCAACGGGATCGCGGTGCGCGCGGCGCTGGCGTCGCTGCGGGTGGAGGACGAGCTGTTCGCCCGCGTCGACGGCATCGTCCGCGACCGGGACGCGCTGCGGGAGGCGCTGGTCGGGCGCGGGATCGCGGTGCTGCCCAGCGAGACCAACTTCCTGTGGCTGCCGCTGGGGCAGCGGGCCGGGCACGTGGCGGCGACCCTGGAGGCGGCCGGCCTGATGGCCCGCCTCTACCCCGGCGAGGGCATCCGGCTCACCGTCGGCACCCCCGAGGCCAACGCCCGCGTGGTCACCGCGCTGGAGGACGCCCTGGTGCGGGCCTGAGCGCCGGGACGGGGGGTGGTTCCGCCACCCCCCGTCTTCCTCAGCGGTACAGGGCGAAGTTGCCCACGAGCCTGTCGACGGGCTTCTTCGGCCCGGCGATGCCCACGCCCACGTAAGGCAGATCGCCGGTGCCGATCTCGGCCATGCGCGAGATGTACTCGTCGTAGGTGCGCGAGGTCTGCGCGGTGCGGGTGAAGTCCACGACGAACACCTCCGGCACCGCCGCCGCCTTCACCACCAGCGCCGCCAGCGCCGCCGCGTCCCCGCGCAGGATCGGCACGGGCAGGCTGGTGATGCCGCGGTGCGCGAACCCGTCGGCGTCCTTCACGTCGTCCCCCAGCACGCCGTCGACGTGGCGCCCGATGGTGAGCGAGAGGATCGCCGCGGTGTTGAGCGCCAGCCCCACCGGCAGGTCGCCGTCGACGACGATCACACATTTGTCGGGTGCGTTGACCACCATGGTGGCACCGTACCAATGACGATCTTGACCGAGCCGCGGTGGGCGGCCGGGCCTTCGGGGCCCGTTCGGCGGTTCGGGTCGTCCCGGCGGTTCGGGTCGTCCCCGCCGTTCGGTCGTCCCCGCCGTTCGGTCGTCTCAGCGGTTCAGGTCGTCGAGCTGCCGCCGCACCCGCTCGGTGTCGCGGTCGCGGCCCTGCTCCCGGTACAGCTCCCCGGCCTCCCGCCACGCGGCGCGGGCCAGGTCGGGCCGGCCGAGGGCGAGGTGGGGGTGGCCGATGTTGTCCAGGGTGTCGGCGATCGCGGTGCTGATGCCCAGGTCGCGGAACAGGGCGAGCGCGTGCCGGTAGTGCCCCACGGCCCGCTCGTGGTGCCCGGTGCGGTGCTCGACGTAGCCGAGGCTGTCCAGGGTGTGCGCCTCGCCGACCGCGTGGTGGTGGCGCCGGAACAGGGCCAGGGCGGCCAGGCAGCGGTCGCGGGCGGTGTCGTGGTCGCCCAGGCGGGCGGCGTACCAGCCCACCTGGTTGAGCGCGTTGGCCTCCCACAGCGGCTCGTCGAGGGTGCGGTAGTGGTCCAGGGCGCGTTCGGCGTGGACCAGCGCCCGCCGGTCGTCCCCCTGCCGCTCGTGGGCCACCGCGAGGTCCTGGTGGGTGTGGGCCTGCTGGGTGGTGTCGTCGTGCTCCTCGGCCAGCGCGAGGGCGTGGTGCAGGTGCCGGATCGCCTCCTCGTGCCGGCCCAGGTCGGCGTGGGCGGTGCCCAGGTGCCGGTGGGTGCGGGCGCGGGTGGTCGGGTCGGGCAGGTGGTCGGTCGCCGCGAGCGCGGCCCGCCACGCGGCCAGCTCGGCGTGGCGGTGCCCCCGGCGGTCGTGGAAGGTGGTCAGGGCCCAGGCGAACTGCCACGCGGCGTGGTGCCGGTGCCGGGCGGCCGCGACCCGCTGGGCGGCCAGCACGTGCGCGTGCTCGGCGTCCAGCCAGGCCAGCGCGTCCGGGTCGGCGGGCAGCGGGAGGGGTGTCGTGCCGGGGGTGGGCGGCGCCAACTCGATCGGCCGGCGCTGGGGCTCCAGCACGCGGGCGGCCGCGTGGGCGGTGTGCAGGTAGAAGTCGACGACCCGGTCCAGCGCCGCGTGCCGCACCGGTTCGGGCAGCTCGTCCGCGAGGGTGGCGGCGTAGGCGCGGACGAGGTCGTGCATGGCGTGGCGGCCGTTCGCGTGCCGGTCGACCAGGCAGGCGTCCTCCAGGGCGCGGAGCGTCCGGCGGGTCCGCGCCGGGGACGTGCCGGTCAGGGCGGCGGCGGCGGGCAGGCCCGTGTCGGGGCCGGGGGCGATGGCCAGCAGCGCGAACGCGGTCCGCTGGTCGGCGGTCAGGTCGCGCAGGGACAGCGACAGCACGGCGGGCAGGCTGGTGGACGGGTCGTCGTCGAGCACGTCCAGGCCCGGTTCCCGCAGCTCGGCGACCAGTTCGGCGATGGGGCGGGTGGCGGCGTGGCGCGCCGCGACGGCCAGGGCGAGCGGGTAGCACCCGCACAGCTCGACCAGCTCGTCGACGGCGTCGGGTTCGGCGTCGACCCGCTCGGCGCCGAGGCGCCCGGCCAGCAGGGCGCGGGCCTCGGCGGGGGTGGGGGTGCCCAGGCGCAGGTGGCGGGCCGCGTACCGGTCCACCAGGGCGGCCAGCCTGCGGCGACCGGTGATCAGGACGGTGCAGGTGGGGGTGCCGGGCAGCAGCGGGACGACCTGGTCGGCGGTGGCGGCGTTGTCCAGCACGACCAGCAGGCGCTTGCCGGCGACGGTGCTGCGGTACAGGGCGGCTTGGGCGTCGGGGGTGGTGGGGATGCGGTCGACGCCGAGGGCGTGGAGGAAGTTGCGCAGGGCTGTGGTGGGGGCGAGGGGGCCGCTGTCGGGGCTGAAGCCGCGCAGGTCGACGAACAGCTGGCCGTCGGGGAAGCGGTCGGCGTGGCGGTGGGCCCAGTGCAGGGCGAGCCAGGTCTTGCCGATGCCGCCGGCGCCGCCGATCGCGGAGATGAAGATCGCGGAGTTGGTGCCGGTCAGGGCTTGGTCCAGGGTCGATAGCTCGTCTTCTCGGCCGACGAAGGGGGCCGGGGCTGCCGGGAGTTGTCGAGGTGGTGTGGGGGGTGAGGCGGTGGCGGACGGGGCGGCGGCGGACGGGGCGATGGCGGGCGGGGCGATGGCGCCGGCAGCGGTGGCGGTGGCGGCGAGCGGAGCGCCGATGGCGGTGGCGGGCGGGGCGCCGGTGTTGTTGGTGGTGGGTGAGGTGGACTCGACCGGGTAGGGGTGGTCGGGCAAGGCGATCCAGGCGGTGTCCCGGACCTCCTTCACCTCCACCTGCGCCGCCCGGAACGTGCCGGGGTCGAGCACCGCGGAGTGGCGCACCACCTCCTCGAAGACCCAGCGGGACACGATCAGCGCGACCAGCCCGGGCGAGTCCCCGAGGGCCTTCTTCAGCGCCGGCGCGTCCAGCAGCCGGAACGCGGTGGTCAGCGCGGTGGAGGTGACCCCGTGGTCGTCGAAGGCGACCTCGCCCGCGTGCACGGCCACCCGCAGCCGGACCCGTTGTTCCGGCGGACCGGCGTCGTTGTGGTCGCGCAGCGCCCGCGCCAACGCCACCGGCACCACCTCCACCAGGGGCGCCTTGGCGTACTCGGGCGGTACGAGCACGAACAGGCCGTCACCGCGGTCCTCGTGGTAGCACGAACCCCACGGCACGTCGGCTGCCGCGAGGGCGTCGGCGACGACCCGGTACAGCCCCGTGCGGGTGCCCAGCTGGTGCGGCAGCGTCCGCCGCGGATCGCCGAAACCCGCCACGTCGACCACGACGATCGTGCGGTGCACCGCCTGTCCCGAACGCACCATGCGGGCCTCCGGGGGCGATTGCGGCACGTATGAGAACCCGATCGCGGTGGGGTGTGCGGGTGTTACGGGCGGTTCGCCGTTCTCACCGCGCAGCCGCTCACCCACACCCCTCCACCGCGAGCCCCCTCACCGCCCGCCGCGCACGCAGCGTCCCCTCAGGATCACCGCCAGCGGCTCGGAGAGCCGGTTCAGGTCCCCGCGCGGGTCCTCCGCGTAAACCACCGCGTCCGCCGGCGCCCCCGGCTCCAGCCCCGGCAACCCGAGGTAGGCCCGCGCGTCCCACGACGCGGCCCCCAGGGCGTCATGGGCCCGCATCCCCGCCTTGGCCAGGGCCCGCACCTCGTCCGAAACCCGCCCGTGCGGCACGGAATCCGTCCCGGCCAGCACCCGCACCCCCGCCTCGGCCGCGGCGGCGACCAGGGGTCCGTGGGCCTCGGCACCGCGCACGAACCACTCCTTGCGCGGGCCGTCCGGTCGCCGCCGCGCGTCGGGCAGGTACGACCAGAACGGGGACAGCGTCGGGGTCAGGGCCGTCCCCTGCTCCGCCATCCGCGCCAGCAACCCGGGGTCCAGCCACATGCCGTGCTCGACGGAGTCCACCCGCGCGGCCACCGCCGCCGCACCGCCCGCCGCGTGCTGGGTGTGCACGGCGACCCGGCCGCCGACCGCGTGCACGGCCTCCACGACCGCCGTCAGCACGTCGACCGGCACGGCGTCGTCGTCGATCCCCCAGTCCGCCACGACCTTCGCCCACCCGGTGCGCGCGGCCTGGGCCGCGGCCACCGCCGGGAAGTCGGCGTGGTCCACGCGGCGGCCCCAGCCGTCGAAGAACTGGCCGGGCTGGGCCAGCCACGGGCCTGCGTGCCAGGCCCTCGGCACGTCCTCGGCCACGCCGAACCACGACGGCGGCTCACCCGCCAGCCCCGGCGCGCGGATCGCCGTGACGCCCGCGTCGACGTGCGCCCGCAGGTGCTCGCGCAGCAGTTCCCCGTCCAGGGGGTCGCCGGGTGCCAGGGCGCCGGGGTGGGTGTGCGCGTCGACGAGGCCGGGCAGCAGCCAGCCCTCCGCGACCAGGTCGGCGCCGCGGACCGGGTCGGTGGTCCACCGGTCGCCGTCGGCGTAGAGGTCGACGTGCTCGCCGTGCGGCAGGGCGGGGCCCCTGATCCGGAGCGCCACCTCAGGCCCCCGCCGAGGGTCGCGGTGCCGAACCGCCGGCGCTGTGGTGCGGTGAGGTCCCCATGCGCCCCGAGTCTAGGGAGCCGGGGATCATCGGGGCGGGAATTCGCCCGCCGGCGGGCGACCGCACCGGGACGCCCGTGCGTCGACCGAGGAGGACCGCCCGTGCGTCGACCCGAGGAGAAAGGCGGCTCCGTGCCCGACCGACCCGCCCGCCGCGCCGCCGGCGCCCTGCTCGTCCTGGCCGCGGTCGCGGCCTGCGCAGCACCGACCGGCCCGCCGGCCACCCCGCCGCCACCCACCTCGACCACGCCCCCGGCGCCCGTCGCGGACGACGAGTTCGCGCGGCTGGAGGCCGAGTTCGGCGCCACGCTGGGCGTCCACGCGGTCGACACCGGCACCGGGCGCGAGCTGTCCTACCGCGCGGACCACCGGTTCGCCCACGCCTCGACGGTCAAGGCCCTCGCCGCCGGCGCCGTGCTGCTGCGCAACTCCCTCCCCGAGCTGGAGGAGGTGGTGACCTACACCCGCGCCGACCTGATCGCCCACTCCCCCGTCACCGAGGGCCGCGTCGACACGGGCGTGACGCTGCGCGAGGCCGTCGACGCGGCGGTCCGCTTCAGCGACAACACCGCGGGCAACCTGCTGTTCCGCGAGCTGGGCGGCCCGGCCGGGCTGGCCGCCGCGCTGCGGGAGGTCGGCGACACCACCACCCGCGTCGACCGCGTGGAGCCCGACCTGAACGAGGCCGCGCCGGGTGATCTCCGCGACACCAGCACGCCGCGCGCCGTCACGGGGAGCCTGCGGGCGTTCGCGCTCGGCGACGCCCTGCCCGGGGAGGAGCGCGCGGTGCTGGTCGACCTGCTGCGCCGCAACACCACCGGCGACCGGCTGATCCGCGCGGGCGCGCCCGCGGGCTGGGTGGTGGGTGACAAGACGGGCACCGGCGGTTACGGGACGCGCAACGACATCGCCGTGGCCTGGCCTCCCGACGGGGGCGCACCCGTCGTCCTGGCCGTCATGTCCCGCCGTGCGACCGAAGGCGCCGCGCACGACGACGCCCTGATCGCCCGGGCCGCGACCGTCGTGTTCGGCCACCTGGGTTGAGCGGGGACCCGCCCGCGGCCCTCCAGATCGGACTGACGCGCCCCTGTCCACCGGGCCCGACCTGGGATCTCAATCTGCAAACGAGATGTGGATTACACTGCGTCCCGGCTACTCCGGGCTGCACAGCGGGTAATGATGGCGACGTGACGAAGGCCCAGAGGATCGCAGCGGCGTGGTCGACGATGTCCGCCGCGGAATTGATCGAGCAGGTGCGCGGCATGGTCAAGGCGGGGGACGCGGTCGCCCGCGCCGTCTGGGCCGTCGTGCGGGAGGACCCGGTGGTCGCGGCGCGCGTCCGCGGTGCACTGGCCGGGTTGAAGGCCGAGTACCGGGGCCACCGCGACGAGGCCATGTGGCTGCTGTGGATCAACCGCGTGCAGCGGCAGCTGACCGCCGAGCCGGTCGCCGAGAAGGCGCCCGCCGCCGAGGTCGTGCTCGACGCGCCGGCCGAGGCCGCGTTCCCCGCCGAGCTGGGCTTCCCCGCCGAGGTCGCGGTGCCGGCCGACGGCGCGTTCTCCGCCGACGCCGCGTTCTCCGCCGAGACCGCGTTCTCCGCCGAACCCGCCTTCCAGGTGCCCGAGGTCGTCGCGCCCCGCCCGCAGGTCAGCGCTCCCGCGCTGCTGTTCCAGGAGCCCACCTCCTCGCACAGCGCCTGACCGGAACCCGGGCCGCACCGGGTTCAGCGCACCGGTCTGAGCAGCACGGCGGACAGGCCGCCGATCGCCGTCCCCGTCGCGAGGACCGCGGGCAGGGCGGCGAGGTGCCACGCCGGCAGGCCCGGCGACGGGGGGAGCAGCAGCACGGTCGGCACCCAGGCGACCGCCAGCCACGCGACGTTGACCAGCGGTGCGTGGCGGGACAGCCCGGCGAGCACGCCGCCGCCGAGGACCGCGACCGCGCCGCCGAGCACCAGGAAGGCCGCCGCGAGGACCTGGGGCGAGCGCTGGACCTGGACGCCGGCGGGGCCCTCGGTGGCCACCAGCAGCGCCACCCACGTGCCGGCCGTCAGCAGCGCCGTGATCAGCAGGGCGGGCAGCACCGCCGCGGCCACGCGCCCGGCGCGCTCCCGGGTGGTGAGCGCGAGCAGGTGGGGCAGGCTGCGCAGGGCCTGCCACCGGTACCAGGTGGTGGCGGCCCGGCGGCCGTCGCGCACCGAGCGCTCGTACCACTCCTGCGCGAGGTCGCCCAGGACGGCGTCGCCGATGCCCCCGGTCGGTACGAACGCCCGCACGAGGCGTTCCGCTCTGCTGGGGTCGGGGTTCACGCGAAGCTCCCTCCCGGTTCGGGGCGCCACAGGCGCGCCGCGAGGGTCCGCGCGTCGCGCACGGCCTGCCGCCCCGCCGTGTTGATCCGGTACATGCGGCGGGACCGGCCGCCCCGGGTCGGCAGCGGCTCGGTGGTCCAGGTGTCCACCAGGCCCTTGCCCTCCAGGCGCGACAGCGTCGTGTAGACCGCGCCGACGGAGTAGTCCCGACCGCTCAGCCGCTCGACCTCCCGGCGGACGCTGAGCCCGTAGGCGTCCTCGTCGAGCCGGGCGACCGCGGTGAGCACGACCAGCTCCAGCCGGCCCAGCCCGTTACCCATAGTTATATCCTGTAGAACAAATCACGATGCGTCAACCGCCCGACTACGGGGAGTTCGCGCGGTCGACGGGCGGTCAGCCGGCCCGGACGTCCAGGTAGTCCTTGAACTGCACGGTGACCGAGTGCGCGTCCGACGGCCAGTTGCGCACCGCGACCGTGCGCGACCCGCCGCCCGTGCCGCGCGCGACCTGGGTGACGCGCACCGTGCCGCCGGCGTCAGCCCGCGCCGGCACGTAGGCGTCCGTCGCGGTCAGGAACGGCAGCGAGCCGAACGGCGGCACCACCGCGCCCGGCGTGGACGCGAGGTCGCAGCCGTCGTCGAAGGCGAAGGCCGCGAGCACCTGGCGCAGCCGCGGCGCGACGGCCGGTGACAGCAGGTCGACGCCGTCGACCTCCAGCCGGTCGGTGTCGGCCGGCCCCTGGTCGGCCCACCACTCGCGGTTGCGCACCACGGTGAGCGCGGTGTGCGTCGGGCACTTGTCCACCTGGTCGCCGATGCCGCCGGGCGCGGAGACCTGCAACCGCAGGAAGCGGTCGCTGCGCTCGAACGGTTCCGGGTAGTAGTGGTAGGTCTGCTGCCCCTCGCGCAGCAGCACCAGCTCGTGGTGCCTGCCGCCGGTCACCGGCAGCGGGCCGAACGAGCCGTCGGCCGCGGTGCGCAGGGCGTAGCGGGGCACGGGGCCGCGCCGGGCGCCGGTCGCGCCGTCGACCTCCCAGACCTGCAGCAGGGCCCGCACCCCGGTGTTCTGCGGGAACAGCGTGGCGCGACCGGCGATCCGCACCGCGGCCGGCGGCTCGGGCAGCACGCGCGTGGTGAGCGCGGGCCGGTCGCGCAGGAACCGGTGGATGTGGGCGAAGCCGTCGGCCGAGGTGGTGGTCTCGGTGTGCCCGAGGGTGGTCAGGTACACGTTGGTGGCGCCGCCGATGGACCCGTTGGGCTGGAGGCTGCCCCACAGCGCCAGGGTCGGCACTCCCCCGGGCGGTGCCGCGCCGGAGCGGCCGTCGACGTTGACGTACCTGCGCACCAGGGCGGCTCGCTCGGGCGCGGCGAGGAAGGCGTGCACGACCGCGGTGCCGCGGGAGTGCGCGATGACGTCCACAGTGGACGCGCCGGTGCGGGTGCGCACGGCGGCGATGAAGGACTCCAGGCCGGCCACGGCGAGGTCGTTGGTCGGCACGCTGGTGTCGTACTCGTAGGCGTGCAGGAGGTGGTCGGCGTACCCGTTGCCGGAGAACCGCTTGGCGTTGGACTGCCACTGCTGCGCCGAGCCCTGCTGGCCGTGCACGAACACCACCGGGGTGCGCGCCTCGGCGTGGGCGACGGGACTCGCCATCGAGAACAGGAGCGCCAGGGCGCTCACGAGCACCGCGCCCTTCACCGCGCCTCCCCCGGGGCGTCGCGCAGGTTCTGCTCGGCGTCGGCGGGCAGCAGGTAGCCCGCGTGGACGTTGGCGGCGTCGGCGGCCACCACGCGCCGCACGTAGCCGGCCCGGGTCGGGTAGAGCCGCGCCAGGGTCTCCGCGTCGAACGGGACGTGCGTGCCGAACAGCCGGCAGAACGTCTCGCCGGAGTTGTCCCCGGTGTTCAGCGCGGTCGGCACGGCGACCTGGGAGAGCCGGACGCCGCCCAGCGCCAGGCCCAGCGCGTCGCGCTTCTTGGTGACGCCGTCCGCCTCGAACTCCAGCGGCCGCGCGGTCGGCGGCCGCACGCCCAGCTCGACCCACCGCCGCAGGTGCTCGTAGGCGGCCGCGGTGACGTGGTGCACCGGTACCCGGCTGAACGGCGGCCGGTCGCAGTCGTAGGTCGGCGCGGCGCCGAGGTCGCGCTCGGAGATGGGCGCGCGGTAGACCTGCCCCTGGTGGCCGGAGTGCGCACCGCCGGCGACCTCCCAGCGGCGGAACCGGTCGGTGTCGGCGGGCCGCTGCGGGGTCCGGACGTCGGTCTCGGACAGCACCTGGAAGACGGGCTCGGCGCCCACGCGCGTCGGCGCGGTGCCGACGATGAAGCCGTAGCCGTCGAACACCGGCCGCTGCTGCGGCAGGACCCGGTCGTAGAGCACGGTCATCCGGCCCGCGGACTGCGAGGCGCCGATGGCCAGCAGCGTGCGGGTGCGCAGCCCGCCCATGACCGAGCCGTTGCCCACGGCGCGGCCGGCCTGGGTGAAGACGTCGTAGGACAGCTCGTCGGCGGTGTGGAGGCCGCCGCCGGTCACGTCCAGGGCGCCGTACCGGGCGGGGCTCCAGCCGCGGAGCTGGTCCACGCCGACCCGCTGCGCGGACACGCCGACCCAGGCGTGGCCCGCGCGGGTGACCTGCTCGGCGTTCCACAGCGCGTCCAGGTCGTACCCGGCGGTGACGTTCTGCCACTCGACCAGCGCGGTGCCGCTGTAGTCGCGGGCCCGCGCGGGCCGCCGGACGACGACGCGGGTGGTGTACGGCACGCCGGAGGCGACCCGCGTGCCGTCGACCGCGAAGCCGTCGGCCGTGCCGGAGAGGTGGAACTCCTGCTCGACGTAGCCGGCCGCGGCGAGGTCGACGGGGGTGGAGAAGAACGGGTAGGTGTCCTCGATGCGGTCGGCCAGCCGGTCGCCCGGCACGGTCCCGGGCAGCGGGCCGACCACCCGGGGCACCGGCGCGGGGGCTGCGGGGGTTGCCGACACCGCGGGGGCGCCGGCCAGCGCGAGCACCGGCAGGATCGCGAACGGGAGGATGCGCCTGGGCGACATACCGACTCCCTCGGCGTTGGGGGAAGGGCACACCGAACGTAGCCGGCCGCTGACGCGGCGCACCAGCGAGCGCCGGGATCGTGAGACGGCGGTGTCAGGGTGGGCGCGGGAGCGTGGTCGTGACAGGGGTGGGCGGGGGCGGTCCCGGCCTGTCGTGCGGTGCCGTCCGGCGGCCCCGGCGCGGTCGCGGCGGGCCGTCCGGCGACCTCAGCCCGCCCGCAGCACGGTCCGGGCGGCCCGCTCCACCAGGTCCGGGTCGAGCGGCGCGCCACCCAGCAGCTCGGCGTAGAGCGCGGACTCCACGATGCGCACGTAGAGGAACGCGACCTGGTCCAGCCCGGCCGCGCCGGCCCACTCGCCCGGGACCTCCAGCAGGATCTGCTTCTGCGCCGACACCGCCCGCCGGTGCAGCGCGCCGGAGCCGTTGAACAGCACCCGGGCGGCCGTCTCGGGCTCGCCGCGCAGGAACGCCCGGAACGCGCCCGCCGCGCGCAGCCGGTCGGCGAAGTAGCGGGTGACCTCCAGGACCCCCTCGGCACCGCCGTGCGTGCGGCGCTGCCGGGCCCGGGTCAGCACCCGGTCGGCCAGCAGCCACAGCACGTCGCCGAGCAGCCCGTCCCGGCTGCGCACCACCCGGTAGAGCGTCGACCGGCTGATGGCCAGGCTCGTCGCCAGCCGCTCCATGTCGACCCCGCCGTGCCGCAGGAAGAAGTCGCAGGCACCCCGCACGACCTGGTCCCGGCTCATCACCCGGCGCGCGCCGTCGTCCATCGCCAACCCGCCTCCGCCGGGCCCCGCGCCCAGCCCCACCGCATCATGGCCTCGGCGGGCCCGGCACATCCAGTGGCGGCGTGACGGTGAAACCACCCGTTCCGCCGAAGGCGACCACGTGCACCTCGTCGAAGCCCCCCACGCGCGTCGGCGGCCCCGACCGAGCGGCCGTGGCGGCCCGTGCCGCGCCCCCGAGCACCTCGCCACGCGAGGACGACCTCGACCCAGCCTACGCGGATTTCCCGTCGGGGTGAATATTCGAGACCACGTGTCACCAATTCGGTGGATATCCCCAACAGCCCCCGCTAACAGCCGCGCCCTTGCGACGATGCAACCAATGCGGGAAACACCTCGGGGGTAGTCGAATGTGGCAAGACTTCGGTTTTCGTGAAAGTCCTTACATGACCGAGCCGGTCCCCTCCACCGAGGCGGGCGCCAGGCTCCTGGTCGGCCGGGAGGCGGAGATCGCCAGGCTGGAGGCCCGGCTGCTGTCCGGCGGCAACCACCCGACGCTGGAGGGCGACAACGGCGTCGGCAAGACGAGCCTGCTCCAGGTCGCCTGCTACCGGCTCCGGAAGCGGTCCGAGGAGGGCGGCTCGGCGAAGTTGTTCATCCCGCTCGCGGAGTTCTTCCAGCCCGACGCGGACTGCGGTGTCGACGATTTCGTCAAGAAGGTCTACCTCGCCGTCGCCTCGGCCATCGTCGACGAGTACGACGTGCTGAAGAAGCACGCCTCGCGGCTGCCCGACGTCCGGGAGATGAAGTCCTGGATCAACTCGCCGCTGCTGCACTCGCACAGCGCCAACGCCTCGGTCGTCGGGGTCGGCGGCGGGTACAGCCGGGGCAGCTCGGCCAACTCCGGCCAGGGCTTCGCCGAGGTCGGCTTCAAGGTCATCATCGACACCTGGCTGCGCACCCTGTTCCCGAGCAGCCAGGCGGGCGGGTTCATCTGCGTGATCGACAACCTGGAGCTGCTGGAGACGACCTCGCGGGCGCGCGGCCTGCTGGAGGCGATCCGGGACCCCCTGCTCAACCGCCGGGGCCTGCGCTGGATCCTGTGCGGTTCCCGGGGCATCGTGCGCACGTCCGTCTCGTCGCCCCGGCTGGAGGGCCGCATCGCCGAGCCGGTGGAGATCAACGCCATGTCGGACGGCTGCGCGGTGGAGGCCGTGCAGACCCGGATCGAGGCGTGCCGGGTCGACCCCCGCGCGGTGCCGCCGGTGAACCCGGACACGTTCGGCTACCTGTACGAGATCCTCAACAAGAACCTGCGCAACGCGTTCAAGTTCGCGGAGGACTTCTCGTTCTGGCTCCACGAGGAGGGCCTGACCGGGACGGCACCGGGCGACCGCGCGGGCCTGTTCAAGGTGTGGATCACCGAGCAGGCCGACAAGCACAACCACGACACCCGGCTGGGCAACCGGGCGTGGGGCGTGTTCGACGAGCTGGCCGACCGCAAGGGCTGGTGCTCACCGGGCGACTACGCCGACTTCGGCTTCAACTCCCCCACCGCCATGCGGCCGCACATCAAGGCGCTGGAGCAGCAGAACCTGGTCTCCACGCTCATGGGCGAGGACGACGACGGCAGGCGCAAGACCATCGTCATGACCCCGCGCGGCTGGCTGGTGCGGTACGCCAGGAACGGCTACCACCTGCCCGCCTAGCCGGTTCGGGAGGTCCTGCGGCGCACCACCGCCAGCCCGCCCCGCCCCGGCGCGTTGGCCACGCCGCGCGAGTGCCACCGCTCGTCCCGCTCGCCGGTGGGCGCCAGCTCGAAGTCCCGCAGCAGGGTGCGCAGCACGACGTCCAGCTCCATGGTCGCGAACGCGGCACCCAGGCAGCGCCGGGCACCGCCGCCGAACGGGATCCACGCGTAGAGGTCGGGTCGCGCGCCGAGGAAGCGGCCGGGGTCGAACGCGCGGGCGTTCGGGA
The DNA here is from genome assembly GCF_009498035.1 of Saccharothrix syringae. NCBI lineage: Bacteria > Bacillati > Actinomycetota > Actinomycetes > Pseudonocardiales > Pseudonocardiaceae > Saccharothrix > Saccharothrix syringae. The sequence goes on along the minus strand of NZ_CP034550.1, from coordinate 4,131,001 downwards.
ACACCGACTCGTCCTCGTGCAGCAGCCCGATGCTCACCAGGACCTTGTGCCCGCGCGGCAGCGTCCACCGCCCCAGCCGCAGGCCCTCGGCCTTGACCAGGCGCCCCACCAGGTCGATGACCGGCCGGGTGCGCTGGACCTCCAGCACGGTCGCGTCGCGCAGCGCGCGGCCGCCCGCGTCCACCTCCTCGACGAGCCCGCGCAGCACGTCGGGGTGGCGGCGGATGCGCTCCACCGCCCAGGCGAGGGTGGTCGCGGTGGTCTCGTGCCCGGCGCTGAGCAGGGTGAGGAGCTGGTCGGCGAGCTGCCCGCGGCTCATCGCCGAACCGTCGTCGTAGCGGCTGCGCAGCAGCAGCGCCAGCACGTCGTCCCGCTCGTCGAGGCGGTCGTCGCGCAACGCCTTGTCGACCAGGCGGTCGACGATCGCGTCGTACTCGCGGCGCATCAGCCGGAACCGGCCCCACGGGCTCCACCGCCCCAGGTCCACGGGGGCGAGCGGGAGCATGACCAGCCGGGACCCGGCGATGACCATGGGCGGGAGCAGCCGGCGCAACTGCTCCAGCTCGACCCCCTCGGCGCCGAAGACCGCACGCAGGATGGCGTTGAGCGTGATGCGCATCATCGACGGCAGCGTGGCGAACGACCGGCCCTGCGGCCACGACGCGAACTCGCGCACCGCCTCCTGCTCGACGATCCCCTCGAACGCGGCGAGCCTGCGGCCGTGGAACGGCGGCACGAGCAGCTTGCGCTGCCTGCGGTGCTCCTCACCGACCAGCGCGAACACCGAGCCGGGGCCGAGCACGCGGCCGAGGTTGGGTTCGATGTTCTCCACCACTTCGGGCCGGGCCAGGAACAGCTGCTTGATCTCGGCGGCGTTGGCCAGCACCATCGCGCGGCCGAAGATCGGCACGTCCACCGAGAAGGCGTCGCCGTAGCGCTCGCGCATCCGCCGCACGCCGCGCCGGGGCACGGTCAGGGCGTAGGCGCCCTGCACGGCGCGGGGCACCGTGGGACCTGGTGGGAGCACCGTCGTCGTCATCGGCCAACGCCCTCCGTGGTACGCCAACGTACCAAGCGGACGGTACGCCCGCGTACCATCGCTCACAAGGGCTGGACGGAGGACGGCGTGCAGGACGCGACCACGGTGGTGGCCGACGAGCGGGCCGCGGGTTACCGCAGGCGGCTGCTCGCCGGCCTGGCCGCGGGCATCGAGCGGGACGGCTACCGGGCCACCACGGTCGCGGACGTGGTGCGGCACGCGCGCACCTCGCGCCGGACCTTCTACCAGCACTTCCCGGACAAGGAGGCGTGCTTCGCCGCCCTGCTGGCCGACACCACCGCGGAGATGGTCCGCCGGATCTCCGCCGCGGTGGACCCCTCGGCGCCGTGGCGCGCGCAGGTCCGGCAGGCGGTGGAGGCGTGGGCCGGCTGCGTCGACGCCGCGCCCGCCCTGGTGGTCAGCTGGATCCGCGACGTGCCCGCCCTCGGCCCGACCGCGCGCCGGCTCCAGCACGAGGCGATGGAGGCGTTCATCGCCATGGTGCTCCGGCTGTGCGACACGCCGCGGTGGCGGGACCTGCGGTCCGAGCCGGTGCCGCGGGACCTCGTGGTCATGCTGCTGGGCGGGTTGCGCGAGCTGAGCGCGGTGACCATCGAGGGCGGCAGGCGGATGCGCGAGGTCACCGAGGTGGCGGTCCGGGCCGCCACGGCACTGCTCGGCCCCCAGGCCCCGTAACCACCACAACGGCCGGTTTCCCCCCGGCGCGGTCGGCAACCCCTGGTCCGAACGGGCTAACGCTCCCGCCGACGCCGGAACGGACCTGATCATGGCAACGCTGCTGCACCGCCTCGGACTGGCCTCGGTCCGCCACCGGGGCCCGGTCGTCGTCGCGTGGCTGCTGGTGCTGCTGGGCATCGGCGTGGCCGCGGCGACCCTGTCCGACAAGACCGTCAGCACCTTCGAGATCCCCGGCCAGGAGTCGACCACGGCGCTGGACGTCGTGGGCGAGAAGTTCGGCGGGGATGCCGCGGGTGCCGAGGCGCAGGTGGTCGTGGAGGCCCCCGACGGCGGCGCGATCACCGACCCGGCCACCGCCGAGCGGGTGACCGCCCTGGTCGGCGAGCTGGGGCGGCTGCCCGGCGTCGCGTCGGCGACCAACCCGCTCGACCCGGCCGCGCCGGTGGTCTCGGCCGACCGGCGCGCGGCCTACAGCACGGTCACCTACACCGCGCGGGCACCCGACGTCACCGACGAGCAGCGCGCCGCGCTGACCGACGCGGTGGAGCGGGCGCGCACCGGCGGGCTGGTGGCCGAGGCGCGTGGCGAGGCCACCCAAGAACCGGTCAACGTCGGCGGCCCGGCCGAGGTCGTCGGTGTGGTGGTGGCGCTGGTGGTGCTGGCCGTCACCTACGGCTCGCTGGTCACGGCGGGCATGAACCTGCTGACCGCGGTCGTCGGCGTGGCCACCGGCGCGCTGGGCATCACCGCGCTGACCGGCCTGGTGCAGCTCCAGTCCACCACCCCGATCCTGGCGGTGATGCTCGGCCTGGCCGTGGGCATCGACTACGCGCTGTTCATCGTCACCCGGTTCCGGCACGAGCTGCGCGCCGGGCGCCCGGTGGCGGGCGCGGCGGCGCTGGCGGTCGGCACCGCCGGGTCGGCCGTGGTCACCGCCGGGCTGACCGTGGTGATCGCGCTGTGCGGGCTCGCCGTGACCGGCATCCCGTTCCTGGCCGAGATGGGCCTGGCCGCCGCGGGCACCGTCGTCATCGCCGTGCTGGTCGCCATCACGCTGGTCCCGGCGATGCTGGGGTTCGTCGGCACCCGCGCCCTGCCGCGCAAGGTCCGCGATACGCCCGGCGAGCTCACCGAACGCGGCCTCTACCGCGGCTGGTCCACCGCGGTGACCCGCCACCGGTGGGCCGCGCTGGTGCTGGCGGTCGTCGCGCTGGCCGTCGTGGCCGCGCCGGTGCTGTCCACGCGCACCTCGCTGATCCAGCACCCGGCGGAGGGCACCACGCAGGCCCGGGCCGACCGGCTGGTCGCCGACCACTTCGGCGCCGGCTTCACCGGCCCCCTGCTGGTGCTGGTCGACGGCCCCGACGCCGCCGCGCGGTCCGCCGAGGTCCGCGCACAGGCCGCCGCGCTGCCCGACGTGTCCCTGGCCGCCCCGCCGCGGCTCAACGCCGACCGCTCGGCGGCGCTGGTCACCGTGATCCCGTCGTCCGCGCCCGACGACGAGTCGACCGAAAACCTGGTGCACGCGCTGCGCGACCAGGTCGCCGACACCGACGGCGCCCGCGTCTACGTCACCGGCACCACCGCGGTCAGCATCGACGTGTCCCACCAGCTCGACGAGGCGCTGCCGATCTACCTGGTGCTGGTCGTCGGCCTGGCGCTGGTGCTGCTGGTCCTGGTGTTCCGGTCGATCCCGGTGCCGGTGGTGGGCGTGCTGGGGTTCCTGCTGACCATCGGCGCGGCACTGGGCGCGACCACGGCGGTGTTCCAGTGGGGCTGGCTGGCCGACGTGGTGCGGATGGGCGGCACCGGGCCGCTGATGAGCCTGGCGCCGATCATCGTGGTCGGCATCCTGTTCGGCCTGGCGATGGACTACCAGGTGTTCCTGGTGTCCCGGATGCACGAGGCGCACGCCCGCGGCGTCGAACCGCGGCAGGCCGTGGTGACCGGGTTCCGGCAGGCCGCGCCGGTCGTGGTCGCCGCGGCGGCGATCATGTTCTCGGTGTTCGCCGGGTTCGTGCCCGAGGGGGACGGCGCGGTCAAGCCGATCGCCTTCGGGCTGGCCGTCGGCATCCTGTTCGACGCCATCGTGGTGCGGCTGGTGGCCGTGCCCGCCGCGCTGGCGCTGCTGGGCCGGGCGGCGTGGTGGCTGCCCCGGCCGCTGCACCGGCTGCCCGAGCTGGACGTGGAGGGCGCCGCGCTGCAACGGGAGGAGCACGCCCCGGTGCGGGGGTGAGGGTGGTGCGGATCGAGGTCAGCCGGTGTGGCCCAGGGTGTCGCAGGCGAGGTCGACGAGGTGGCCGACCGCGTCACCGGGCACGTCACCGATCGCGTCACCGGCCAGGTGCGCGCGCAGCGCCACCCGCGCTACCGCCAGCGCGCCCAGCGCACCGCTCACCCGCAGCCGGCGGGTGAAGTCGGTGTCGGGGGCGAGGCCGAACGCCTCACCCAGCGCCGCCACCACCTCGTCCAGCTCGTCGTCGCCCGGCGCGCTCGACAGCCCGGCCAGGATCAGCGCCACGAAACCGGGCTGCCGCAACGCCAGCTCCGCGACCGCGGTCAGCGCCGCCCGGTCGCGCTCCGGCCCCGCCGCCCGGTGCACCACCCCGGCGGTGATCATCCGCACCTCGCCGAGGCACCGCCGCAGCACCGCGGCGCGCAACGCCTCCTTCGACGGGTAGTGGTGCAGCAGCCCGGCCTTGGAGAACCCGACCGCCGCCGCGATCCGCTGCACCGACGTCTCGCGGAACCCGTGCCGGGCGAACAGCGCCGCGGCGCCGTCGATGATCTCGTCGTCGAGCTCCTGGGGCGTCTGGCGCGGCACCTCACCACTGTAGGCGGGCCGGCACCCGCGACGGCGCGAGCGCCGGCGGTGGCGTCGCCGGGATCGCGTGGACCACGGGGCTGTTGGCGGGACTGGCCGACGCGGGCCGGGACGTCACCGGAGCGGACCTGGTGGTGGGCACGTCGGCGGGCGCGACCGTCGCGGCCCGGTCGGGCAGCGGGCTGGACCTGGCGGAGCTGTACGCGCGCCAGGTCGACCCGGAGCGGTTGGGCGCCCGACTGGCGTCCCTGGTGGGCGGTGCCGCGGACGCGGGCGCGGTGGGCCGGTTCGCCCTCGACGCCGACACCGTGCCCGAGCCGGTGCGGCGGGCGGTGGTCGAGTCGCGGTCGCCCTCGCACAAGTGGCCCGCCCGCGCCCTGCGGATCGTGGCGGTGGACGCCGGGATCGGCGAGCGCCGGGTGTTCGACAACGACTCGGGCGTGGACCTGGTCGACGCGGTCGCGGCGAGCGCCGCCGTGCCGGGCGTGTGGCCGCCGGTCACCACCGGCGGTCGCCGGTACGTGGACGGCGGTGTCCGCTCCGCGGAGAACGCCGACCTCGCCGCGGGCGCGGCCGGGTGCTGGTGGGGGCGGCGATCGGCGCGAACGCGCTCGACCCGGCCACCCGCGGGCCCGCCGCCGGGGCCGGTCGGGCCCGGGGACGGTCGGGCCCAGGGACGGGTGCTCGACGCCGAGTGGCGGTGATCCGCCCCTGGTCCGGACCACCCGGGAAATTGGTCCGAACAATTTGCACTTCAAGATCTATTCCGCGAGAATAACGTGTCCACAGTTTTCCCACGATCCCCACCAGGACCGCTCCCACCAGGGGATTCAGGCCCGCAAAAGCCCTTTGTCGGGAGAGCGGGGACCCGGGGCTTCAGCCCCTGGATTCCCCGACCGGGCGGGGCGCATCCTCCTTTGACGTCTTCCCGGAACGCAAAGGAGCGAGGGCCCAATGCGATTCATGACACGCTCAGGGGAATACCGCGCCAGACCGGCGCTGTCGGTACTCGCGGTCGGCGCGCTGGTCGCCGCCGTGCTCGGCGCCCCGACCGCCGAGGCGCAACCCCCGTCCGCGGCGAGCGCCGGTACCGCCTCCACCGGCGCAACCGCGGCCGGGCGGCGGATCACCGCCCCGGTGTCCGAGCGGCCGCGCGCCTACACCGCGGCCGAGCTGACCGAGCTCAACGCCCGCCAGGCCGAGCGCGACGCCCGCGAGGTGTCGCTGGGCCGCCGGGGGCCGGAGCCCCGGCACGGCGCCCTCGGCGCCGAGGCCGCGCGGCCCGACGGCACCGCGGCGCAGGCCGCCACCCTGGTCCGCGACTCCACCATCCCCGCGAGCGGGATCGCCGGCGGGGCGTCGTACTCCTCCTACGTCCAGGAGCCCAGCACCGACGCCAACGGCGGCAACCTCTTCCAGGTCGGCAACTGGTACGCGTCCCGGTCGACCGACAACGGCTCCACCTGGTCCTACCTCGACCCCTTCACCCTCTTCGGCAGCGGGTTCTGCTGCGACCAGGTGACCCAGTACGACGCCGCGACCGGGCGCCAGTTCTGGCTGCTCCAGTACTCCGACCGCCTGGTCCTGGCCAACGCCCCGGCCGCGGGCGCGGGCGCGTTCACCGGCTGGTGCTACTGGAACATCACGTCCTCGTGGTTCGGCCTGGCCGCCGGGACCACGCTGGACTACAACGACATCACCATCGCCAACAACAACGTCTACATCTCCACGAACTTCTTCCCCGCGGCCGGCGGGCAGGGCTCCGCGATCGTCCGGCTGCCCAAGGTGCCGATGAGCACGTGCGGCGCGTTCAGCTACAACTACCTCAACCGCACCGACAGCTTCACCTTCAAGCTGGTCCCCGGCTCCACCGACACCCTGTTCTGGGGCAGCAACTGGGGGCAGACCAACGGGTCCTCGTTCCGCGTCTACGCGTGGGCGGAGAACTCCGGCAGCTACAACTGGTGGGACCGCACCGTCGCCTCCTACTCGTTCTACACCCGCAACAGCGGCCAGAACTGCGGCAGCGCCGACAACGTGGTCAAGAACTGGTGCCAGTTCTCCGACTCGCGCACGCTCGGCGCGTACCGGGCGGGCGGCACCCTCGGGTTCTCCTTCAACGCCAAGCAGGACGCCTCGCACCCGTTCCCCTACACCAGGATCGTCCGCTTCACCGAGTCGACCAAGGCGTACCTCGGGGCGAGCGACTTCTGGGGCAGCTGGGGCGCGCTCCAGTTCCTGTCCATGGCACCCAACAACGCCGGCCGCGTCGGCAGCACGTTCGCCTGGGGCGGCGGCACCGGCACCACGCACTACTACCCGGGCGCCGGGGTGAACAACTCGCCCAACAACGGCGTCGACCTCAGCCCCAACTACTACCTGTGGGGCGGCGGCAACACCTGCGCCAACGCCGCCGGCCTCTACCGCTGGGGCGACTACCTGACCGTTCGGACCTACAAGGCCGACCAGAGCAGGTGGGTCGCCGCGGGCTACCGGATGAGCGCGCACTGCGGCACGGCCGGCGCGTACTCCGAACCGCACAACGTCCTGTTCTCCTGACCACACCGGTGGCGGGCCGCCTCCCCGGCGGTCCGCCACCGCGCACCCGAGGGCCGGCACCATGACCACCCGCACCGCACCCGTCCTGCTCGTGGCGCTGCTCGCCGCCTGCGGCACGTCGGGCGACCCTCCCGGCTCCGGCGTCGACGGCCGCACGGTGGTCGACGGCGGCTGCCCACCGGCCAGGGACGCGCCGCCGTGCCCGGACGAGCCCCTGTCCGCCCGCATCCGGGTCACCAGGACCGGTTCGGGCGACACCGCCGCGGAGGCGACCAGCGACGTCGACGGCCGGTTCCGCATCCCCCTGCCGCCCGGCCGCTACACCCTCCACCCGGCCAACCTCACCGGGTCCCTGCTGCCGGCCGCCCAGCCGCTGGACGTGGACGTCACCGCCGGCGGCTACACCACCGTCACGGTGTTCTTCGACTCCGGCGTGAGGTAGGGGTGGGTGCGGGCTGCCCCCCGCACCCACCCCTCGGCCGGTCCCCACCGGGTGCCGGCCGCCCGACCGTTACAGCCCGACGAACACCAGCCCCGCCGAAACGCCCTGCTGCGACTGCACGCCCTGGGAGGTCAGGCACTTGGCCGCCTCCGGGGAGACCAGCGCCTCGGTGTAGGTCATGTCGTCGCCGACGTAGGTGTTGCCCGCGTTGACCTTGCCCGTGGCCACGGCGACGTTCTGCCCGACGGGCCGCAGGACGACCGCGAGTTCCAGCTCGACCTTGCTGGTGCCCACCACGTGCCCCTCGCCGGGCACGGGGCTGTCGTACCAGGTGAAGATGAAGTCACCGGCGAGCGAGCCCTGGACGCAGCTGGCCCTGCCGTGGCCGTTGAACGTGAACGTGCCGCTCTTGATCGCCGGGCGCTCCGTGGACGCGCACCCGAGGAGCCTGCCCTCCTGGTGCACGGTGATGTTCCGCTCCTCCAGCGTCAGGCCGGGGGAGAACTCCTGCGTGGACCCGCCGGCGGTGCAGAGCCCGTCGACCACTTCCGCGCCGGCCTGGGCGGGCAGGGCGAGCAGCGCCGCGAGCAGCGCGCCGGCCGCGGCCACGACGACACCGCCGCGTCGCGCGATCCGGTGGACGCCGTGGTGGAGGTTTCGCTGGGGGAACATGGCTTCTCCTTCGACCCGCAACTATTCGTCCTCTGTGGACTCCTGTTGCGCACCAGGTGTCCCGCTGGAGTCACGCGTGCTCTGCTTGGTAGACGGTCGGATCGGGTGCGGCACGCACTCCGTCCGCGGTTCGCGGGTCGATGTCACCCGTTCGGGCCAGTCCGGCAGCCGTTCGGGTCGGTCCTCGGTCCCGGCCCTGGACCGGGGCGGCGCGGGTTCGGGTTGGGCGGTGCGCGCGGACGTCGTCGGCGACGGACCGGGAGCAGCCGGCTCGACGGTCCCCACCGGTTCGCCCGCGGCCGGTGGCGCGGCGGCGACCGAGGCGGGTGGCGGCACGGCGGGTGGCCGCGCAGTGGTCGGCACCACGACGGGTCGCGGCGCACTGGTCGGCGGCACGACGGGTGGCGGCACGACCGGTGGCGGCACGACCGGTGGCGGCACGACCGGTGGCGGCACGACCGGTGGCGGCACGACCGGTGGCGGCACGACCGGTGGCGGCACGACCGGTGGCGGCGCGACCGGTGGCGGGGCGGCGATCGCGGCGGGCGGTGCCGGTACGCGCGGCGGCGGCGCGTCCGGTGGCACCGCGACGACGATCAGCGCGGCCGGCGCGAGCGCGGTCGCCACCGCCGCGCCGTTCCGGGTGAGCTGGAGGAACACCCAGCCCAGGGCGGCCGCGCTGCCCGCGGCGAGGTAGCGCAGGTACCGGCGGGCCCGGGTGAGGTGGGACTCCACCGCCCGGCGGGTCAGCCCCAGGGCGGCCGCGGTCTGCGTGGTGGTGGCGCCCCCGGCGACCTCCCGGCACACCAGCTGGGTGGTGGCGGGCAGCCTGTGCAGCGCCTCGGTCAGCCAGGCCGCGTGCGCCTGGTCGCTGACCACGTCACCGGGGTCCGGCGGCGGGGTGTCGGCGTTGTGCAGCCGCGCCAGGGCGTCCTGCTCGTGCCTGCCCCGCCGGAGGTGGTCGACCAGCTTGCGCCGGGCGGCCACGGTCAGCCACGCCTCGACGCGCCTGATCGGCTCGCCCGGCGCGGCGTCGCAGGCCAGCAGGGCCAGCACGGCCTCGTGCGCGCAGTCCTCGGCCTCGGCCCGCGACAGACCGGCTCCCTGGCAGCGCCGCACGACGCGTTCCACCGCGGCCGCGAGGTCATCGGGGTTCATCACGCCTCCCACCGATGCGGGACGCCGACCGGACCTGCGGTCGTGCCCGGTCAGTCATCCGGTCCAGCGAGTGGTTCACCCACCCGCATCACTGCCATCGAACAGACCCGGGAAACCGTAACGATCGGATGCACTTCTTAACCCGATCAGTCCAACAAAGACAACACGAACGTGTGACGCCCAGACCTCACCTCTATTTACAACGTTAGAAAAACTAGGCTACAACCGCGCCGGCGCCCCAGGCCGCCACCGCGTTCCGACGAGGACGGGGAGCCCCCGTGCCGCCGGTGGGTGCGGTCACGTCCCTGTCCGACCACGCGGCGAAGCTCGCGGACCTCGTCGAACCGGACTGGTACGAGGCGAACGTCCCGTTCGTCGACCTGCCGGACGCCGACGTCGAGGACACCTACTACCACCGCTGGCACACCTACAAGGAAGCCCTCAAGCACACCGGCCCCGAGGACGGGTGGATCGTCTCGGAGTTCCTCGGCCCGGTCGGCTACTGGCCGCGCGGCGGCGCGGGCCCCAAGCCCGCCACCGACCTCCTCGACGAGAACACCACCGACTGGGCCCACCAGTACTCGTTCTGGGCGGCCGACGCGGTGCCGGCGCGCGCCGAGGTCGACGGGCGGTGGGGCTTCGCCGTGGACCGGCTGCCCGAGCTGGAGCGGCAGTGGGCCGCCTGGGCGCCGCGGTCCGACCGCGACCCGGGCCTGTACCGGCAGGTCCCGGTGTGGGACGCGATGGAGTACCCGGCGAGCTCGTACCAGGGTGACGACCCCTACCGCGGCGGCACCGGCTTCCGGCCGACGCTCAACGCCTACCAGTACGGCGACGCCATGGCCATCGCCGAACTGCTGCGGCTGCGCGGCGGGCCGGGCGACTTGGCCGCCGCCCGACCGGTACGAGGCGGGCGCCCGCGCGTTGCAGTCCACTGTGGACCGGAACCTGTGGGACCCGGGGACCCGGTTCTACCACCACGTGACGCGCGACGGCCGGACCGAGGTCACCGACCGGGAGCAGATCGGCTTCATCCCCTGGTACTTCCGCATGGCGCCGCCGAGCGCCGCCGCGGCGTGGGCGCAGCTGACCGACCCGATGGGCTTCGCCGCGCCGTTCGGCCCCACCACCGTGGAGCGGCGCAGCCCGTGGTTCGTGCACGACGCGCTCTGGGCTGCTGCCGGTGGTCGGGGCCGAGCCGGCCGTACGCCACGAGCCAGACGCTGACCGCGCTGGCGAACCTGCTCCACGACTACCCGGCCCAGCCCCACGTCGACCGGCAGGACTACTACGACCTGCTGCGCGGCTACGCGCTGACCCGGCGCGAGGCCGGTCGGCCGTACGTGGCCGAGGCGCACCACCCCGACGAGGACCGCCGGCTCTACGACGGGCGCGGGCGCAGCGAGGACTGTGCGGATCTCGCCGCTGGTCCCGGCCGACTCGGACCACTTCGCCGTGGAGAACGCGCCCTACCACGGCCACGACCTGACCGTGGCCTGGGACCGCGACGGCGACGCCCGCCACCGGGGGACCGGCCTGCGGGTGTGGGTGGACGGCACGCTGGTGCACCGGCAGGCCGACCTGCGCGCCGTCGACGTGCGGGTGGGCCCGGCGCGGCCGACCGACCCCGAACCGCTGGTGGACGACCTGGCCAACGCCGCCGGGACCGGCTACCCGGTGGACCAGCCACGGCAGCCCGAACCGGCAGGACTGGCCGGCCGTCGACCTCGGCGCGCCGACCAGCGTGTCCGACGTGCGGATCTCCTTCTACGACGACGGCGGGGGCGTGCGCGCACCCGACGCCTACGACCTGCAGTACCACACCACGGCTGGCGGGTGGGCCGACGTGCCGGGGCAGCGGCGCACACCACCGGCACCCCGACGCGGCCGGCTCAACCGGGTGCTGGTCGACCCGGCGGTGCTCACCGACGACCTGCGCGTGCAACCGTCCCGCGCGGACGGCGGCGCGGTCGGCAGTGCCCGTGCGGCCGGGCCACCGAGGTGACCGCGACGGTGCGCAGTCCCGGGCAGGCCGCTGGAGCTGCGCCGGCGCCTGCACGTCGTCCTGGCCTGGTACGACAACCACTTCGGCACCTCGGCCGCCGACGTCCGGGTCGCGGGCCGGACCGGGGCGGGGCCACCGGTGGGTGCTGCGCGAGCGTGACCTGGGCGCCGGGTGACCGGTTCGCGGTCGCGTTCACCGGGGGTGCCATGACCGGCCGGGGCGAGCACGGGGGCCGGTGGCGGGCCCCGCGCGCGGTCCCCTTAGGCACGGCGGTCGACCCCGCTCGGGTGGCCGGCTGGTCACCCGAGCGGGGTGCGGCTGACCGGTGGGCGGTTGGCGCTGGAACGGGTGACCGTGCTGGGCGGGCAGCCCGCCGTCAGCCGCCGCCCGGCGGGTCGAGGGTCACGCCGGTGACGGCCTGGACCTCCTGGACGCAGATCTCCAGCAGCGGGATGTCGTCGTAGTTGCTCAGGACGACGCCGACCCACCCGGTGTCCGGGTAGACGCTCCAGTTGGCGGAGCCGCCGCCGGTGCCGCCGCCGCGCCCGATCACCCACTGGCCGCCGACGATCGAGACCGGCATCGTGTACGCCTCGTACGACGTGGGGCCGTGGCCGGGGAGCTTGGGCCCGGCGAACAGGTCGGCGTAGGGCTTGGACAGCAGGGTGCCGTCGCGCAGCGCGTTCGCGAACCGGACCAGGTCCGGCGCGGTGGCGAAGCCGTCGCCCGAGGCGTGGCCGATGAAGGCGCGGCCCGGGTTCCGGTCGGGCGCGTGCTGGTTCAGGCTGCCCTTGTCCAGGTTGCGGACGGCGTCCACCCTGCTGCCGTCGGCCTGGAGCATGTACGGGTGGGCGATGTGCTCGTCGGTGAGCCACTGCTCCCTCGTGTAGTACGCCGACCCGGTCATGCCGCAGCGCGCGAAGACGTGCCGGTGCAGGTAGTCCCAGAACGTCGTGCCGGACACGGCTTCCACGACCTGCGCGGCGATGGCCAGGGCCGCGCCGCCGCCGGGGCGGTGGCCGTTGTCGCCCGAGCCGGGCGCGGCCACCAGCTCCGCCCGCCGGGTCCAGTCCCGCTGGTGCTCGCGCACCTCCTCCCGGCTGTGGAAGACGCGCCGCCAGTCCGGCATCGGGGCGTCCAGCCCGGAGGTGCCGGTGAGCAGGTGGTGGACGGTCACCCGCTCGGCGATCTCCGGCGCGAAGCCGGTGAGGTGGGTGCCCACGGTGTCCGACAGCGCCAGCCGGCCCTGCTGCACGAGCTGGAGGACGGCCACCGCCAGGAACGGCTGGCTCGCCGAGGAGAGGGTGAACGCGGTGCCCTCGTGGTTGCGTATCCCCCTTTCCCGGTCGGCCATGCCGTAGCTGCGCGACAGCACCGTCCGGCCCCGGTGCGCCAGCAGCACCACGCCGGAGAACCGGTCCCGCGCGGCCAGCTCCGCGACGTACCGGTCGTAGGCGCCGCCGGGCCGGGTGGCCGGCGGGATCGGGTCGTGCCCGGGTCGTGCGTCGGGGTCGGTCGGTGCGTCGGGTGGGGCGGCCTGGGCCGCTCGGGCGCCCAGCAGCGGCACGCCGGCGGCGGCCAGCCCGCCCCACCCGAGCAGCCGCCGCCGGTCGACACCGCGTGCGGGATCGGGGTTCACCACCGCGGTCCTCCCCCGCCCCGTACGTCCTCACCTGCGAATGCGTTGTTCTTCACGCGTCCACTGAAGACCGGGGACCGTTGCGGGGGCGTATCCGATTTCCGATACGCCCCCGATATGGCCCGCAGCCCTCAGGGCGCGACCCGCAGCACGAGCTTGCCGCGCACGCGCCCGCCCGCCAGCAGCTCGTGCGCCCGCGCGGCCTGCTCCAGCGGCAGCACCTCGGCCACCTCGACGTCGACCACCTTCTGGTCGATCAGCTCGGCCAGCCGGGTCAGCGCGGTCCCGTCGGGCTCGACCAGGAACGGGCGGACCCGCACCCCCCGCGCGGCCGCGGCCCGGGCCAGCTCGGGCGAGACCCCGCCGGGCACGGCGACCAGCAGTCCGCCCGGCGCCAGCACGCCCAACGACCTCGTGCTGGTGTCGTCGACCTCGTCGCCGACCAGGTCCACCACCACGTCCACGTCCCGGAGCACGTCCTCGAAGCGGGTGGCGGTGTAGTCGACCACCTCGGCCGCGCCGAGCCCGCGCAGCCAGTCGTGCTTGTCGGCGCGGGCCGTGCCGATGACGTGCGCGCCCAGGTGGGCGGCGAGCTGCACGGCGAAGTGCCCGACCCCGCCGGCGGCGGCGTGCACCAGGACCCGCTGGCCCGCGCGGACCCCGGCCGCGTCCACCAGGACCTGCCAGGCGGTCAGCGCGGCCAGCGGCACCGCGGCCGCCGCGTCGTGGTCGATCCGCGCGGGCTTGCGGGCGAACTGCCGGGCGGGCGCGGTGACGTACTCGGCGTAGGCGCCGGCGGCGCGCGGGAACCACGGCATCCCGTACACCTCGTCGCCGACCTCCAGGGTGTGCACCCCGAAGCCGACCTCCTCGACGACACCGGAGACGTCCCACCCGACGGTGAACGGCGGCTCGCCCAGCACACCGGCCATCCCGCCGCCCGCCCTGGTCTTGTGGTCGACCGGGTTCACCCCGGCGGACACGACCCGGACCAGCACCTCCGTCGGCAGCGGCGCCGGCCGCGGCACCTCCGCGACCCGCAACACCTCCGGACCGCCGAACGCGTCCTGGACGACGGCGCGCATGGTGCTCATCGAATTCCCTCCCACGGGCCGGGCCCTCTGCCCGGCGACGGCCACGACGCTATGCCGGGGGGAGTAGTAACCCGCAAGGGCAACTACTATCTTCGAGGAAGCATCCAGCTCAGAGCTTCGGAGGGCACCAGTGACCACCACCTGCGCGACCGGGCAGCACGACAAGCACGACGTCTACGCCGCCCAGTGCCCGTGCCGCGACGTGCTCGACCTGCTGGCCAACAAGTGGTCCGCCCTGGCCATCGGCGCGCTGGAGGACGGTCCGCGGCGCTTCGGCGCCCTCCAGCGCCACCTGGAGGGCGTGAGCCCCAAGGTGCTGACCGCCACGCTGCGCAGGCTGGAGGACGGCGGTTTCGTCAGCCGCACCGTCTACCCGGCCGTGCCGCCGCACGTCGAGTACGAGCTGACCCCGCTGGGCCGCGGCGTGGCCCGCCCCCTGGCCGCGCTGCGCGGCTGGGTGGAGGACCACCTGCACGAGATCGGCCCGGTCTGACCCGGCACCTCACCGCGGCCGCACCCCCGCGACCTCCGCCGGTGGTGGCCCGGGGTGCACGATGCCCAGCTCGCGGGTGGTGCGGGTCATGGCCACGTACAGGTCGTTGTGGCCCAGCGGCGAGTCGGCCAGGATCGCCGCCGGGTCGACCACCAGGACCGAGTCGAACTCCAGCCCCTTGACCTGGTCCGGGGTCGACAGGCAGCCGGGCGGGACGACCCCGGCCAGGGCGGCGAGGTGCCGGCGCGGCACGACGACCGCGAGCCGACCGTCCACGTGGTCGGCGGCAGGCCGGCCGTCCACGTGCTCCGCGACGAGCCGGGCGACGGTCCTCGGCAACGCGGCGCGCGTGGTGCGCAACCGCCACGGCGGTTGGCCGGTCGAGCGGACCGACCGGGGTGGCGGGGTGCCGGGGTGGTGCGCGGCGAGCAGGTCGGCGGTCGCCTCCACCACCTCGGCCGGGGCGCGGTAGTTGACGGTGAGGCGGGTCTGCCGCCAGCGGTCGCCCACGTGCGGTTCCAGCACCCGCGCCCACGAGGACGCGCCCGCCGGGTCGCCGGTCTGGGCGAGGTCGCCGACGACGGTCATCCACTTGGCCGGGCACCGGCGTGCCAGCATCCGCCAGGCCATCGCGGACAGTTCCTGGGCCTCGTCGACGACGACGTGCCCGAAGGTCGGCGGCGCGCCGGTCCCGAGGAGTGCGGCGGCTTCGTCGAGGAGCGGGACGTCGGCGGTGCTCCAGTCGGCGGTGCTCCAGTCGCCGGTGCTCCAGTCGCCGGTGCTCCAGTCGGCGGTGCTCCAGTCGCCGGTGCCCGGTGCGCCGTGCCCGTCGAGGAGCGGGGCATCCCCCGCGGCCGGGCCGGCGAGCAGGTCGGCCACCACGCGCTCCGGGGTCAGCGGCGGCCACAGCGCGTCCAGGGCGGCCCGGACGCCGGGGTCGGCGAGCAGCGAGTTCCGCAGGCCGGCCAGGTCGACCTCGTCCAGCAGGTCGCGGGGCGCGTCGAGGTCGTCGGGGCCGAGCACGACACCCGCCGCCGCGAGGGCGCGCAGGTCGGCTTCGCCGAGTCGCCCGTCCGGGCTGCCGCCGTCGATCGCCTCGCCGGTGTCGGTGCGCGTGACCGCCTCCAAGCAGTCGGCGAACTGCCGCGCCAGCGCGTCCACCACCTCCCGCTGGAAGACCAGCCCGGCCTGCTCGTGCGGCAGCCCGGTGGCCCTGGCCGCGCGCACCGCGCGGCGGCAGGTCGCCGGGTCGAGCCGCAGCACCAGCCGTTCGAACTCCACCTCGACCGGCTCGTCGGGCACGCGGACCCGGTCGCGCACCGCGGCCGCCAACAGCCCGGCCAGGTCCGCCCGCCCCTTCCGCTCGGCGGTCGCGGGCGGGTCCACCCGACCGACGCGGACGCCCGGGAGCAGGTCGACCACGGTCGAGGTCACCACCCCGCCCTCGCCCAACCCGGGCAGGACCCGCCCGATGTGCTCCAGGAACAGCCTGCTGGGCCCCACGACCAGCACGCCGCGGGTGCGCAGGTGCGGGTGCGCGTACAGCAGGTGGGCGACCCGGTGCAGCGCGACGACCGTCTTGCCCGTGCCCGGGCCGCCCTCCACCACCAGCACCCCGCGGTACCCGTCCCGCACGATGCGGTCCTGCTCGGTCTGGAGGGTCGCGACGACGTCCCGCATCCGCCCGGTGCGGCCCGCGGTCACCGCCGCCAGCAGCGCGGCCTCCCCCACCAGGGTGTCGCCCCCGAAGTGGTCGCCGGTGTGGTCGAGGTCCAGCAGCTCGTCGTCCAGCGCCACGACGACGCGCCCGCGCGTGGTGATGTGCCGCCGCCGCCACACGCCTTCGGGGACGACCGCCGTCGCCGTGTAGAAGGGGCGGGCGGCGGGTGCTCGCCAGTCCAGCAGCAGGGGGTCGTCCTGCCCTTCCCGGAACAAGCTCAACCGACCTATGTGGACACGACGGCCGTCGCGCAGGTCCAGCCGCCCGAAGCACAGCCCCTCCTCGACCGCGTCCAGGCGAACCAGCTCGGCCCGCCACACCGCTGCGGCAGCCGGGTCCGCGCCCGCCCCCGCCAACCGCTCCGCGGCCTCCTCGCGCATGGCGTCCAGCCGGGCGTACAGGCCCGTCAGGTACTCCTGCTCGACCTCGAACTCACCGGTGCTCAAACCCCGCACTCCCCCACACGTCGGCGATCGGTGGCACCGAGCGTGCAGGCGGGTCGCCCCGAAGAACAGTCTTGTTCTTCCCGGCCGCGTCAGCCGCCCACTACGGGACGCGCGGCTGCCCGGTCGAGGACCGGACGACGAGTTCGGTGGCCAGCTCGACGCGGGCGGCCTCGGGCGCGCGGCCCGCGATCAGGTCGGCCAGCACCCACCCCGCGTGCCTGCCCATCTCCGCGAGGGGCTGGCGGACGGTGGTCAGGGCCGGTGAGGACCACTCGGCGGCGGGCAGGTCGTCGAAGCCGACGACGCTCAGGTCGCCGGGCACCGAGAGGCCGGCGGCGCGGGCCGCGTCGAGGACGCCCAGGGCCTGCTCGTCGTTGGCCGCGAAGACCGCGGTGGGGCGGTGGGGTGCGGTGAGCAGGTCGCGCGCCTCCCGGTAGGCGCCCTCGCGGCTGAAGTCGGCGTGGCGCACCAGCGCGGGGTCGAGGGCGACGCCCGCCCGCCCCAGGGCGGTGCGGAAGCCGTCCAGGCGGGCGTCCCCGCACAGCAGGTGGCGCGGGCCGCCGACGACGCCGATCCGGCGGTGCCCGAGCGAGAGCAGGTGCTTGGCGGCCGTGACGCCGCCGGTCCGGTTGGCCGCGGCGACGCTCGGCAGGTCGGGGTGGGCCGCGTCGACCGGGTCGATGAGCACGACCGGCATCCCGGCGCGGGCGAACACGTGCCGCTCGGCGGCGCTGAGCGGGCACAGCACCAGCAGCACACCGGCCCGACCGGCCTCGACGAGCCCACCGGCGAACGACGGGCCGCGGCCGGCCGCCGAGGACATGACCACGTCCAGGCCGGAGTCCACCACGCCGCGCATGACCTCCATGGCCCAGGCGCTGTTGAGCACGGGGAGGACGAGTTCCACCAGCGGCACGGGGCGGAGCGGGCCGGTGGGGTCGTGGTGCTGCGCCGAGGGCTCCGGTGGGCGCCCGGCCGCCGGGCCGACGTGGCACTGGCGGTTGACGACCTTGGAGACCGCGGCGCCCGACCGTCCCGGGGTGGTCGTGGGCCTCGCCAACGTCAGTCGACACATGACGCCGATAGTATCGACATCTCCACGAAACACAATCACTCCGCTGAACTGCATCAATTCACCTCGATGACCAGCACTTCCCTTCGTCGATGGGTTCTAAGTGGCCCTGTGTCGCAGGTTATGTCGATAAAAGTTTCGAAACTTTTGCCGTGCCTCCGGTTCCTCGGCGCACCCGGCACGCCCGCCGTGGCCCGTGCCTCGATCAGGGCGAGTTCCACGTCGGACGTGATGCCGGGCCGGGAACGGGTACGCCCCCGCTGACCTCGACCGAGCGGACCCTGGAGAGCCGATGTCAGACCTGAACACCGCCGTCGTGTACTACTCCGCGACCGGCAGCGTGTACGCCATGGCGCAGGCCGCGGCCAAGGCCGCCGAGCACGCGGGCTCGGAGGTGCGGTTGCGGAAGGTGCGGGAACTCGCGCCCGACGAGGCGATCGCCAGCAACGAGGGGTGGGCCACCCACGCCAAGCAGACCCAGGACCTGCCGGAGGCGACGCTGGAGGACCTGGAGTGGGCCGACCTGCTCATCTTCGGCGCGCCCACCCGGTTCGGCATGCCCGCGGCGCAGTTGAAGCAGTTCCTGGACACCACCGGCCCCCTGTGGGCGGCGGGCAGGCTGGTCAACAAGGTGGCGACCTCGTTCACCTCGGCCGCCACCGCGCACGGCGGCCAGGAGACCACGATCACCGCCCTGAACAACACCTTCTACCACTGGGGCTGCGTCATCGTCCCGCCCGGCTACGCCGACCCGATCCAGTTCCAGGCCGGCAACCCGTACGGCACGAGCCACGTGTCCAACAACGGCCAGACCCCGCCGGGGCAGGTGGAGCTGGACGCGGTGTCCTTCCAGGCGCGGCGCGCGGTGGAGATCACCCGGGCGCTCAAGGCCGGTCTCGCGAAGGGCTAGGCACCGCGCCGCAACGCCTCGGGCCCGCGGGCCCCGCGACGCGGCACCGTTGACTAGCGTGTCGTCGTGATCGATTCGATGGCGCGGGTGCTGCGGTGGGCGGAACGCGCGATGGCACCCGGCGCGCGGGTGACCGGGGTCCGGGGGCTGCGCGCCGGGTCGAACCCGTGGCTGGTCCGGGTCGGGGGCGCCGGTGCCGCGGACGCGGCCGTCCTGCGGGTCTGCCCGGTTGACGACCCGAACCGCGGGGAGTACGCGCCCCAGGTCGCGGCCCTGCTGCTGGCGGAGCGCCACGACCTGCCCGCGCCCCGGCTGATCGCCGCCGACCTCGACGGCGAGGCGACCGGAGCGGTCGCGGTGCTCACCACGGTGGTGCCCGGCACCAGCCGGATACCGCGCGTGGCGTCGCGGGAGCGGTTGCGGGCGCTGGGCGCCGCGGCGGCGTCCCTGCGCACCGCGGTGGTCGAGCCGGGGGCGGACCTGCCCGCACGCCGGTGGGCGATCGACGTCGAGGACCCCGGTGTCCTGATGGCGCGGGACGCGCCCGGCTCCTCGCCGCTGTTGGCCGAGGCGGTCGACCGCGTGAACCGGCTGCCGGTGCCCGACGGGCCGACCGCGTTCGTGCACGGCGACCTGTGGCAGGGCAACACCATGTGGGTTGGTGACACCTTCGCCGGGTTCATCGACTGGGACTGCGCCGGGGTGGGTTCCCCCGGGGTGGACCTGGGCAACCTCCGCTGCGACGCGACGATCCTGTTCGGCGGGTCGGCGGCCGACCAGGTCCTTGCCGGGTGGGAAGAAGTCGCCGGGCAGGACGTCGCCGGACAGGACGTCGCCGGGCAGGACCGAACCACCGACCGAGCCGAAGTCGCCACCCGGCAGGCCGACCACTGGGTGGCCTACTGGGACCTCGTCGGCGCCTTGAGCACCCCGGCCGACGTCGCCGCGTGGCTACCGCTGATGCACGAGGAAGGCCGCACCGACCTGACCGGGGAAACCGTCAACCACCGCCGCGACGCGTTCCTGCGCCACGCCCTCGACCGGCTCCCGGGCAGGAGCCCCGAGCCCGGCTGAGCCGCACGTCCGGCCGTGCGCGCTTGGCTGGACGCCCTTGGCCATGCGCACTTGGCTGTGCGCACTTGGCCATGCGCGTCTCCAGCCATGCGCGTCTCCGACCGTGCGCGCTTAGCCGTGCCCGCCCCTGGTTGTGCTCGTCGATCGGCTCACCTCCCCCCGCCGTACCTGTCGGCCGACACGTCCCGGGCCCCGGCATCGCGGTCCGTCCCGGGCTCCGCCCGGTCCTGGGGCGGCACCAGGCCGGGCAGGTCCTGGATCGGGCCGGGGTGGAGGTCCGGCTCGGTGAGGTAGCCGTCGCGGGGCAGGAGGCGTTGCACCTCCACGTACTCCGGGTGCGCCACGGTGCCGTCGTGGGAGGCCGGGGCTGGTTGGGGGTTCTCCAGCACGAAGCCGAGCTTGCTCCAGTCGTGCACCATGCGGACGCTGTCCGCGTAGCCGACGAAGTCGTCGGCGGTCTGGTCGCGGGCGGTGCCCACCCAGGTGACGTGGCGCCACTTGCGGTCGGTTTCGTGCATGGCGTAGACGAAGATGGGGCGTTGCGCGGGCCACCACCAGACGAAGTGGTCGTCGACCGGTTGGACCGAGCACAGGTTGAAGTCTGCGTGCCAGGGCAGGGCCATGAACTTGGTGACGTCACCCGGCCCGAGGCCGTGGGTCAGGTCGGCGCCCAGGTCGAGCCGGCCGGGTTCGGTGGGGATGTCCTCGGCGTGCCTGATCCGGAACGGTTCGGCGTAGATGGCGGTGATGCGGCACAGCCAGGTCATCTCGATGCCCGGCGAGAAGGCGCCGCCGGCGCAGTTCTCCAGGTCGGCGCGGGTCGCGCGGTGGCCGGGGCGCTGCTCCAGCTCGCTGCGGCCCGCCACCCGGCCGGTGCGGGTGAACCTGCCCTCGCCCCACTGCCTGAGCAGGAAGTACTGGGTCGGGGTCAGGGTCAGGAACTTCGCCGCCTGCTGGCTGGAGCCCAGTGCGTCGTCGCCGGGCTGGTAGGGCATCGTGCGGTAGCCGGTGGTGCGCGAGGCCAGGGTGTTCTGCTTCTCCGGCGCGCGCAGCACCTCCACGTAGTACCGGCGGAGCTGGTCGTAGCGCGGGTCGGGGTCGCCCAGGCGCTCCCAGTCGAAGGTGTGGACCTTCGGCGGGATCGCCACCACCCACGGGTACTTCGACACCCGCTCCAGCACCGGCCTGATCTCCGAGTCGAAGTCGGGTTCGTAGTCGCCCTGCCACTGGCCGTCGCGGTAGATGCCCGGGCGCAGGCCCTGGTGGCGCACCGCCACGTCGAACATCGTGTCGTAGAGGCTGATCAGGTTGACGATCTGGGGCGCGTAGGCGGGCGGGGCGACGATCACCCACGCCGGGTCGTCCACCTCGACGGCGCGCTGCTCCCCCGTCGGGCCGGTCAGCCACACGGTCGCGGTCACCGGGCCGTCGGAGGTGTCGTCCCACCAGTCGTCGTTGTTGGCGTAGTTCGGCAGGCTGATCCGGTCGCGGGACGTGCCCGCCTTGCCGTTGCCGCCCAGGAAGAGCAGGCGGCCCCCGGGGTCGGCGACGACCCGGCCCAGCGTCGTGATGCCGTTGCCCTCCGGTTTGAGGGGCGGCGGGAAGCTGCTGTGCTCGCGGGTGCCGTCGAACTCGGCGGTCTCCGCGCCGCCCGGCCCGCTGACGACGGTGCGCGGGCCCGGGTCGATGACCAGGGCGTAGCGGTCGGCGCCGGTGCGGTGGGCGTTGCGCAGCGGGTGGTCGACCGGGTAGCCGCGCTCGCCGGCCGAGGTGCGGAACTCGTACCAGGACGCCTTCTTGTTGGCCGGGTACGCGGTCCACTCGATCCGGTCGACCACCTCGTCGCCGACCTCGGTGCCCGGGCTGAGCGCGGTGTCGCCGGCGTGGACGCGGAACAGCGCCGCCTGCTTGCGCAGCCTGCCGGCAGCGTCCCGGAAGTCGGCGGCCGTGAACGGCGCGCCGTCCGGGTTCACCGGCAGGCCGCCGGGTTCCTCCGGTGGCAGGTAGAACTCGTCGCTGTCGCCCAGCCTGGCGATGCCGATGGCGGGGAAGATCCGGAACCTGGGGTCGGCCATGGTCAGCCCTCTCTCGAAGCCGCTGCGGTGGTCAGCCCGCCGGCCCTTCCTCACCGGCCGCAGCGGTCGCCCCGCCACCGGCCCTTGCTCACGGCCGCAGTGGTCGCGCTGCCACCGGCCTTGCTCACGGCCGCAGTGATCGCGCTGCCACCGGCACTTCCTCACAGCCGCAGCAGTCGCCCCACCACCGGCCCTTCCTCACAGCCGCAGCAGTCGCCCCACCACCGGCCCTTCCTCACGTCCACCTCGGCACTCACCCCACCTCCAAGGCGGCCCCGACCTTGCGCAGGGCGGCGACCAGCGTGTCCGACCCGTCCGCCAACGGGTCGTCCGCCACCAGCCCCTGGAGCCCGACCACGCCCTGCCGCAGGTCCTCCAACCGCTCGCGGGGCGCCGGCACGTAGCGGAAGGCGGGACCCGCCACTGGGTCGACGGTGGTGTACGCGGGCGCGACGACCGGCGTCTGCATCAGCTGGGTGGCCAGCACCGGCAGCGCCACCCGCATCAGCGGCACCACGCGGGTGAAGAACGCCTCCCGGTCCCAGCTCCCCTCGTCGCGCCGCCCGCCGAGCGCGATCTCCAACTGGTCGACCAGCTCGCTGTAGCACAGGTCGAACATGTCGCTCAGCCGCTGCGCCACCGGGTTCTCGTACTGCCCGACCCGGCCCGGGTTCGGCGTCATCGGGTACACCGGCGGCAGCGGGGTGGTGCCGTCGGCGATGGCCTTGAACTTGAAGTAGTGCGACATCTCCAGCGGTGTGCCCAGCACCGGGCCGTACGTGCCGTCGGCGCGCGGGCCGTAGTACTCGTACTGGCCCCAGGGCTGCTTGATCTCGTACTTCTGGTCGGCCGGCCGGTTGGTGAGGTCCGCGCCCTCGCCCTGCTCGACGACCTCGTTGATCGCCTCCAGCGCGGTGCGCAGGCTGTCGACGACGATCACGGTGCCGCCGTTGTTGCCGAAGTTCCAGTCGTCGCTCTGGTACTCGGTCCGGTACTCGCCGCAGACCTCGTCGTAGCGCCGGAACAGCTTCTCCACGGCCAGGTACAGCTGCCCGATGGTGGTGAACTCGTCCTCCTGCGCCGGGGCGTCCGGCTGGGCGGGCTGCTCGATCCTCATGAACGTCTCGCGGAACAGCTCGCGCGAGGCGGGCATCAGCTGGAGGTACGGGCCACCGTCCGCCGCCTTCTCGGACAGGTGCTGCGGGTACCTGGGCGGGAACACCACCTCCTCGCCCCGGGTGACCACCAGCCGCGGCGTGCCGCCCACGGCGTTGAGCAGGTTGCCCGCCAGGTTGAGGTGGACCATCTCCTCCATCACCACGCCGCGCACGAGCTGGTACGCGGGCGAGCTCTTGTCCTTGATGGAGTACAGCGCCGTGAGGTAGGGCGGGATGGTGGAGAACTCCACCTGGAGCGCGACCTGGAGCAGTTCGCGCAGGCGCACCACCACGTCGTCGTCGACGACCTCCTCCACGTCGAACGACAACGCCGGCAGGATGAAGAACCCCGCCTCCTCGACCGTCGACGTCATGACCGCCCCCCCCGCAATCCACATCGGAAATCCGCTGTCCAGGCCAGTGTGGCACGGTTCGGGGGCCGTGGGCGGAAGTTCACCCTGCCGAGTAAGTTTCCTTGTCGTACAGGCGTTTTCCCGCATTTTTCGGTGACCACCGGGCACCGCGCATCGACCCCGATCGTGTGACGAGACGACAGGATCAGGCGAAATGCCAAGCACAGCAACACTTCCGCGAATCCACGGTCCACAATCGCGGCACGGCAGGCGTTCCGCGCTCACCGATCAAGGGGGAAGGTGGTCGACGTGTCGTTCAGGAGCGGACCGGCGAACGGGTCCCGGTACGACGTCGTGGTCGCGGGCGGCGGTCCGGCCGGCTCGGCCGCGGCGGCCACCCTGGCCCGGACCGGCCACCGGGTCCTGCTGGTCGAGGCGTCGCGGTACGCGGAGCCGCGGTTGGGCGAGTCGCTGCCGCCACCGGTGCGGATGTCGTTGAGCGAGCTGGGCTTCGGCGCGGTGGCGGCCGCGACCGGGGTGCCCTCCGCGGGCGACGGGAGCGCCTGGGGCGGGCCCGAGCTGCACCGGCGGTCGTTCCTGTTCAACCCGTGCGGCCACGGGCTGCACGTGGACCGGCGGCGGTTCGACGCCCACCTGGCCGCCGCGTCCGCCGAGGCCGGGGCCGAACTGGTCACCGGCACCCGGATCACGTCGTGCGAGACCGACGGGCGCGGCTCGTTCACCCTGACCGCCTCGGGCCCGGTACCGCTGCGGTTCGAGGCGCGCGGCGTCATCGACGCCACCGGCCGCCGGGCGCGGCCGGCCCGGTCGCTGGGCGCCCGCAGGCGGGTGCACGACCGCCTGGTCGCGGTGGCCGCGCACTACCGCACCGGCCCGGTCGACTGCGGCCAGGCGCTGGTGGAGGCCGTGCCCGGCGGCTGGTGGTACGCCGCGCCCGTGCCGCCGGACCGGCTGGCGGTGCTGTTCCTGACCGACGCCGACCTGTGCCGGCGGCACGGCTACGCGCGCCCGGAGGTGTGGCGCGCCCGGCTGGCCGGGACGCGCCACGTCCGCGCGGCCGCCGCCGGGGGCGAACCGCTGTGGGGCCCGGTGGTGTCCTCGGCGGCCGGGCACCACCTCGACCCGGCGTCCGCGCCCGGCGCGTGGCTGGCCGCGGGTGACGCGCTCATGGGCGTGGACCCGCTGTCGGCCGGCGGCGTGCACCGGGCGCTGACCACGGGCGCCGACGCGGGCCGCGCGCTGGCCGACTGGCTGGCCGGCGAGCCGGGGCCCGCGCGGGCGTACCGGGCGCGGGCGCTCGCGGACTTCGTGTCGTACCGGCAGGCGCGCCGGGCCTGCTACGCCCTGGAGCAGCGCTGGCCCGGCGAGCCGTTCTGGGCACGACGGCACCGGTCGTGAAGTCGCCGGTCGCGGAGGCGGTTCACCCCCCGTACGCGAGGACCTGGCGCACCGCGTGGTAGGCGGGCTTCTTGTCACCGTTGGCGTCGAACAGCAGCGGCGTGCCCGACGCGCGCCACGAGTCGGGGTCGCGGATGCCCCACACGGTGATCCCGGTGCACCGCGCCACCGACAGGCACGCCTCGACCACCCGGCGGTAGCCGTCGGCCTGCGCCGCACCCGAGCCCTCCACGTCCAGCTCCGTGACCTGCACGTCCACCCCCAGCTCGGCGAAGCTGCGCAACGTGGTCCGGTAGTCGGCGGGCACCGGGTTGTAGCTGCCGAAGTGCGACTGGACGCCGACGCAGTCGATCGGCACGCCCCGGGACCTGAAGTCCCGCACCATCCGGTACACCGCCTGGGTCTTGGCGTGCGACCAGTCCTCGATGTTGTAGTCGTTGTAGCACAGCTTCGCGCCCGGGTCGGCCGCCCGCGCGGCCCGGAACGCCGCCTCGATCCAGTCGTCACCGGTCCGCTGGAAGTTCGAGGCGCGCCGCGCGCCGGAGGTGCCGTCGGCGAACGCCTCGTTCACCACGTCCCAGGCGTAGACCTTGCCCCGGTAGTGGGCCACCACCCCGGTGACGTGGTCGAGCATCGCCTGCCGTAACGCAGGACCGCTCAGCGCCGCCAGCCACGAGGGCTGGCCCGAGTGCCACAGCAGGGTGTGGCCGCGCACCCGCTTGCCCCCGGCCAGGGCGCGGTCGACGACGCGGTCCGCGGCGGTGAAGGAGAACTGGCCCTGCCTCGGCTCGGTCGCGTCGAGCTTCATCTCGTTCTCGGGCGTGACCACGTCGAACTCGCGGTCGAGGATGCCCGTGTAAACGGGGTCGGAGAGCTTGTGGGCGGCCACGGCCGTGCCGAAGTAGCGACCGGTGCGGTTCGCCGCCTCGGCCAGCGTGCCGGCGGGGGTGGCCGCCGACGCGACCGCGGGCACCGCGAGCAACACGCTCGCGGCGACCACGGGTACGACGGCGGCCACCAGGTTCGACAACGTCCTGCGCACTCGACGGTCCTTCCTGTCGGAGGGGGGAGGACGCGGCCCGGACGCCGACGGGTGGCCGGAGCCGGGCGCCGGTGCGGGCTCACGCGTTGCCGACGATCGTCATGCGCGGGGCGAACCCGGGTCAACGGTTGCCGAAACCTTGCGAAACAACGCGGGGTGCCGGTCAGTCCCCCTTCACGTTGACGACCTGCCGCAGGGTGTGGCGCACGTCGACCAGGTCCCGGGCGTCCTGCATGACGACGTCGATGTCCTTGTACGCCGCCGGGATCTCGTCGATGAACGCGTCCGTGTCGCGGTACTCGATGCCCACCATCGCCTTGCGCAGGTCCTCCCGGTTGAACGCCCGGCGCGCGGCCGACCGCGAGTACTCGCGGCCCGCGCCGTGCGGCGAGGAGTTCAGCGAGACGGGGTTGCCCTTGCCGACCACCACGTACGACGCGGTGCCCATCGAACCCGGGATCAGGCCGGGGCGGCCCTCCTCCGCGTTGATGGCGCCCTTGCGGGACAGCCACACCCGCTTGCCGAAGTGGGTCTCCTGCTCGGTGTAGTTGTGGTGGCAGTTCCCGGTGAGGATGTTGTCGGCCAGCGCGAACGAGTGCGTCCCCTCGACCACGGCGCAGTAGACCTCGGTCCACTCGCCGGTGGGCCGGACCGCGACCACGTGCCAGTCGCGCGGCTCGACCACGCCCCGCCCGGCGGTGAAGCGCGCCCGGTGCTCGTCGACCAGGAAGAACTCCGGGTCGAGGTCGGCGCGCATGAGGTCGACCGAGTACCACTCGGCCGCCCCGGCGCGCGGGGACGACGTGATGCCGAACGTGCCGACACCGACCTCCTGGCAGACCAGGCGCGCGAACTCCAGGTCGTCGCGGGACGCCGAGGACAGCGTCGGGCGCCCCGTCGCGTCCACGTCGCCGGCCACCGCGAAGCGGCCCGCCAGCCACCGGTACAGCTCGTCGACCGGGGCGTCGGGCGACGGCCGCCCCGCACCCGGCCCGGCCGCGCGCCGGTCCACCACGAGCCCGTCCGGCCGCCCGGGGAACGTGGACCGCAGCCGGTCGCCCGCCCGCAGCTCGACCGTGGTGGCGTCGGCGCGCGAGTGCAGCAGCCAGCGGTGGCCCGCGGTCGCCCGGACCGCCTTGGTCACGCCGCCCCGGCTCAGCAGCACCTCGTGCACCTCCTGCCTGCCGAACGACCGCACCGGCGCCTTGACCCACCGGCCGTCCGCGGTGAGCAGTTCGTGGTGGGCGCCCGCCAGGGCCTCGATCGGGCGCGTGCCGGTGCGGGTGAGCACCTCGGTCTCACCGGCGAAGCAGTTGACCGTCTCCTGCCGCTCCACCTCGCGGCCGGTCCAGTCGGCCACGCACCGGACGACCCGGTCCATCATCTCCTCGCGGTTGAGCCACGCGAACTCCTGGGCCCAGCGCATCTCCCGGATGTACCGCCAGAACTCGTCCTCGCCCTCGACCAGGTAGGCCAGGTCCGGGTCGGGCAGGTCGATCCACCGCCGCTCGCACTGCTCGCGGGCGACGCGGATGTGCTTCTGGGCGATCTTGTTGCCCACCCCGCGCGACCCGGAGTGCAGGAACAGCCACACCTGCCCGGTCTCGTCGGTGGTGACCTCGATGAAGTGGTTGCCGCTGCCCAGGGTGCCGAGCTGGAGCTCCCAGTTGCCCGCGTAGGCGCCGGGGTCGAAGCCGGCGTCCGCGGCCTTGCGGGCCAGCACCTCGACGCGGTCGCGCGCGGTGTCGGTCAGGCGGTCGTTGTACCTGCCCGCCGAGAGCGGCACGGCCTTCTCGATCGCCTTGCGCAGCGCGGCCAGCGGGCGCGTGCCGAGGTCGTCCCGGGTGAACTGGGTGCGCACGGCGATCATGCCGCAGCCGATGTCGACGCCGACGGCCGCCGGGATGATCGCGCCCAGGGTGGGGATGACGCTGCCGACCGTGGCGCCCTTGCCCAGGTGCGCGTCGGGCATGAGCGCCACGTGCGGGTGGATGAAGGGCAGGCGCGAGGTCTTCTCGGCCTGGTCGCGGGTTGCCGGGTCCAGGATGGATGCCCAGTTCACGAGGCGCTTGCTGATGTGCTCCACGGGTCGAAGCTAGGCGGGATCACCCAGCGGCGCGAGCGGAATTCGCCGGCCGACCCGTTCCGTACGGTACCGTACGGACAGTCGACCGTACGGCACCGTACGGTCCGCGTCCCGGAGGTGCGCATGGTGGTGTTGGCCTCGTCCACGGCCCTGGTGCTGCTGCTGGTCGGCGTTTTGCACGTGGTGTGGGTGTTCTCGCCGTGGCCGTTCCGCAGCCGGGAGGACTTCGCGCGCCGGGTGGTCGGGGTGGCGGTCGACCGCGCGCCGTCGGCGGGCGCGACGGTCGGGGTGGCGCTGCTGCTGGGCGTGGCCGCCTACCTCGTCGCGGCGCGCGGCGGGGTGGTCGGCGCGCCCGGGCCGGCGTGGTTGACGGTGGTGGGCGCGGGCGGGGTGGCGGCGGTGCTGCTGCTGCGCGGCGTGGCCGGGTTCGCCGTGTCGTCCCGGCGCGGCACCGAGTTCGCCCGCCTGGACGTGCGGGTGTACTCGCCGCTGTGCCTGGCCCTGGCGGCGGCCTGCGGCGCGGTCGCGGCACTGGGCTGACGCCCGACCGGTCGCCCGGCCTGGGCCGGGTGGACCAGGTTCCGACGGGGGCGGAACTCGTTCGTACGGCGTCCTTGTGCGCGGCCGGCGGGTGAACTACCTTCCCGCGAGTAGTCGACTGCGGAGTCCGCCGTGGCGGTGAGAACTGTGCGGATCCAGGTGCTCGGCTCGTTGCGGGCGTGGCACGACCGCGTGGAGCTCGACCTCGGCCCGCCCGGTCGGCGGGCGGTGCTGGGCTTGCTCGTGCTCGCCGGCGGCGAGGCGGTGACCAAGCGCGAACTGGTGGACTCCCTGTGGGGCGAGCAGCCGCCGCGCAGCGCGGTGAACGTGGTGCAGACGCACGTCAAGCACCTGCGCCGGCTCCTCGAACCCGGTCGCCCGTCGCGCTCGACCAGCCGGGTGCTGCCGCACGTCAGCGGCGGCTACGCGGTCGACCCGGGCGCGGTGGACGTCGACCTGGTGCGCGTGCGGCACCTGATCGCGGAGGCGAACGAGGCGCACCGCGCCGGGGACACCGCCCGGGTCGCCGCGCTGCTGGGCGAGGTCCTGCGGTCGTGGCGCGGGCGGGTGCTGGCCGACGTGCCCGTGCTGGCCGGGCACCCCAAGGTCGTGTCGCTGGTGGCGGAGCGCCGCGAGGTGCTGGCCCGCTACGTCGACGCGATGATCGCGACCGGCGCCGCCGCGGACGTGCTGCCCGAGGTCGCCGGCGCCGCCGCCGAGCAGCCGCTGGACGAACCCGCCCACGCCCGGCTGATCCGCGCCTACCACGCCGTCGGCCGGCGGGCCAAGGCGTTCCAGGTCTACCACGAGGTCCGCGACCGGCTCGTCGAGGAGCTGGGGGTCGACCCCGGCCCGGAGCTGCGGGCGGCCCACGGGACGCTGCTGCACGACCACGTCGCGCCCGCCCCGACCGGGGAGGCGGCCGACCGGCCCGCGGTGCAGGTGCCCAAGCAGCTGCCCGCCGAACCGCAGGGGTTCACCGGCCGCACCGCCGAGCTGTCCGCGCTGGACCACCTGCTGCGCGGCGGGGACCGCTCGGGCGGCGCGGTCACCATCGCGGCGATCTCCGGCAGCGCGGGCGTCGGCAAGACCGCGCTGGCCGTGCACTGGGCGCACCGCGTGCGCGACCGGTTCCCCGACGGGCAGCTCTACGCGAACCTGCGCGGGCACGCGCACGGCCCGCCCGCGCCGCCGGTCGAGGTGCTGGCCCAGTTCCTGGCCGCGCTGGGGATGCCCGCCGAGCGCGTGCCGGTCGACCTGGAGACCGCGTCGGCCCTGTACCGGACGCTGATGACGGACCGGCGGGCGCTGGTGGTGCTGGACAACGTGGCCGGGCCGGACCAGGTCGGGCCGCTGCTGCCGCCCGGCCCGGGGTGCGTGGTGGTGGTGACCGGGCGCGACCGCATGGGCGGGCTGGTGGCGGTGCACGGCGCCCACCGGCTCCCGCTGGGCGTGCTGAGCCCCGGGGACGCGCTGGCGCTGCTGGCGCGCGTGCTGGGTGCCGAGCGGGTCCGCGCCGAGCGCGCGGCCGCGGTGGAGTTCGCCCGGCTGTGCGTGCACCTGCCGCTGGCGCTGCGGATCGCGGCGGCCAACCTCGCCGACCGCCCCGGCGGCGGCATCGGGGACTACGTGGCGGAGCTGCGGGCGGGCAACCTGCTGGCCGCCCTGGCGGTGCGGGGTGACGAGCAGACCGCGGTGCGGACCGCCTTCGACCTGTCCTACGCCGCGCTGCCCGCCGCGGCGCGGCGCACGTTCCGCCTGCTGAGCCTGGTGCCCGGCGCCGACGTCAGCACCGGGGCGGTGGCCGCGCTCACCGGCGCGGACCCGGCGCAGGCGGCCCTGCTGCTGGACCGGCTGGCCGGCGCGCACCTCGTCGAGCACCACGCGCCCGGCCGCCACCGCTTCCACGACCTGCTCCGCCGCTACGCCACCGAGCAGGCGGCGCGGCGGGAGCCGGCCCGGGAGCGCGAGGCGGCCCTGGACCGGTTGTACGACTGGTACCTGGGCGCGGTGGACCGCGCCGCCCGGCTGGTCTACCCGCACATGCTGCGGCTGCCGGTGCCCGCGACCGCGGCCCGGCCGCCCGACGGCCTCACCGGCGCGGCGGGGGCGTCGGCCTGGCTGGACGCCGAACGCGCCAACCTCGTCGCGGCGGTGCGGCACGCGGCGCGGTCCGGGCCGCGACCGGCGGCGTGGCTGCTCGCCGACGCCATGCGCGGCTACTTCTGGATGTGCATGCGCCAGGTGGAGTGGCTGGCCGCGGCCGAGGCCGGGCTGTCCGCCGCCGAGGCGGCCGGTGACCACCGCGCGCGGGCCGCGGCCCGGCTGGGCCTGGCCGACCTGCACTTCCGGCAGAGCCGGTACCGGGAGGCGGTGCGGCACTACACCTACGCGCTGGTGCTGGCCCGGCGGGCCGGCTGGGTCGAGGCGCAGGCCGCGGTGCTGGGCAACCTGGGCCTGGTCTACTGCCAGGCCGGGCGGCTGGCCCTCGCCGCGACCCGGTTCGAGCGGGGGCTGGCGCTGAGCCGGGGCATCGGCCAACCCGCGGGCGAGGCCGTCGCGCTGGGCAACCTCGGCGTCGTGCACTGGCAGCTGGGCCGGTTGGCGGAGGCGGCCGAGCACTACGCGCTGGCGCTGGACCGGTACCGCCGGATCGGCGCGCGTTTCGGCGAGGCGATCAACCTCAACAACCTGGGCCACGTGCGGCGCGCCCTGGGCCGGCCGACCGAGGCGGCCGAGCTGCTGGGCCGGGCGCTGGACCTGTACCACGAGACCGGGGACCGCGGCGGCGCGGCCGAGGTGCACGGCAGGCTGGCCGCGGTGCACGGCGACCTCGGCCGCGGTGACGAGGCCCTGGCCCACGCCCGGGCGGGCGTGGCGCTGGCCCGGGAGATCGGCGACCCCAGGACCGAGGCGGAGGCGCTGGCCGCGCTGGCCGCCACGCACCTCCGCCTCGGTCACCGCCCCGAGGCGGTCCGCCACTACCGCCGGTCGCTGGAGCTGATCCGCGGCACCGGTGACCGGTACCCCGAGGTGGAGGCCCTGATCGGCCTGGCGACGGCCACCTCGGAGGCCGGTCCCGCCCGGCAGGCCCTGCTTCTGGCCGAGCGGGCGGGCTACCGGGCGTTGCAGGGCCAGGCCCTGGGGGCCGTCGCCGACGTCTGCCTGGCCCTGGGCAAGCCGCGGGACGCGGCCCACCACGCCCGCCGCGCGCTCGCCGTCCACCGGGAGACCGGCCACCGCCTCGGCGAGGCGCACGCCCTGGCCGTCCTGCGGCGGACCTCCCCCGGTGCCTGAGCTACTGCCGCTTGATCCCGTAGTCCAGGTCGTGGTTCCCGTCCGGGTGCAGGTTGATCAGCGCCCACGGGTTCACCGCCCCGGTCTCGACGCCGTCGCCCCCGCAGGAGAACTCGCCCATGCTGAACGCGGTCCACAGCTGCCGGCCCGACACCTTCTCCACGCTGTCCTTGAGCACCCCCTGCCAGGCGCAGGTGGCGGAGAACTCCTGGTGCTCCAGCTTCGTCTCGACCCAGACGACCTCCGTCCCCCTGGCGCACCACGTCACCGTGTAGGTGTAGGACCACAGGCCCGGGTCCTCCAGGTGCAGCGGCCCGGCGGTCCACGGACCTGCCGTGCACTCCGGCGGCGCGGCCTCAGCGGTCCTGGTCCCGGGCAGGGAGAGCGCCGCCCCGGCCGCGAGCACGGCCACCACCCGTCTCATCGTCATCCCTTTTCCCCCTTGGTTCACCTGTGGTGCCCAATGTCCTGCTCGCTGCGGGAAGCCGCAAGGAGCCGACGCGCCCCGTCCAACCGGCGTCCAACCGATGTCCAGTCGCCGGGAACGGCTCTTGCCCGCCGGAGGGCTGGTGGCCGTTCGGTCTGGGTGGGGAGGCGCCGGGAGAGGGGCGGCGGCTGCACGTCGAAGGGCGACCTTGCCGGGGTGTCCGGTGCGGTCGGTCGTGTCGGGTCGAGATCGCCCGTGGCGCCGTGTCCCTCTACAGTGGGGTTCCAGCGTGACCGATCTGGCCAGGTGGGGGATGCCGCGTAACCGACGCCCGCAGGACCGGGAGGAGAAGCGCGGTGAGATCGTCGCCGCGGCCACGCGGTTGTTCGTGGAAGAGGGCTACGACCCCACGACGGTCGCGCGGATCGGCCGGGAGGCGGGGGTGACCTCCAACACCGTCTACTGGTACTTCAAGGACAAGGACGAGGTGCTGGTCGCTGTTCTGGACGCGCTGTTCGCGCAGTTCCTGGCCGGCGTCGCGGAACGCTCGGCCGAACCGCCGGTCGAGCAGTTGTTGTGGGCGGTCACCGAGTTGCGGCGGGTCAATCGGCTGATCACGACGGTGCACGCCAGGGTCGCGGCATCGGAGTCACTGCGGGTGTGGCACGACGGCTTCCACGTGCGGGTCGAGGCGATCCTGCGGTGGCACCTGGCGGCGTTGGGCGTGCCGGAGACCGAGCAGGACGCGATGACCCGGATCGGGGTGTTCGTCGTCGAGGGGATGCTGACGCACGCGGGCGATGCCGTGGGCGATCGCGCCGTCGTCGAGACGTTGGTGCGCAGTGCCCGCGGCATCGCCGCCGTGCCGGGCTCCCCCGGCCCCGGGTGACGGGGCGGGTCGGCTACCGGCCCGCCGCGGCCGTGAACCGGGCTGCGAGGAACCGGATCTGGTCCGCGACGGCGCGCTCGAACAGATCACCGACGTAGATGTCGAAGTGGTCGCCGTCGTAGTGGTTGACCTGGACGTGGTCCTGCCCGGCCGCAAGGCGGGCCGTGGTGCGCGCGGGGGCGGCGCGGTCGTCGTCGCACACGCACAACAGGGTCGCCGCGGCGATCTTGCGCAGGTCCTTGCCCGGCCGGTACAGCGGCAACCGCAACGCGAGCCGGGCCGCGATCGCGTTGGCGCTGGCGCCGCCACCGTCCGGGCCCGTCATGACACCCCAGATCGTGTCGCGGCCGACAGCGGTGTCGCCGGGGCGGAACGGCTGCCCGCCCGTCTCGACGGTCGGGGACAACCCCTTGCCCACGGCGGGGACCCGGGCGAGGACCCGGGCGGTGCGAGGCGAGAGCCGGGACCCCGCCGGTATCAGCCTGGACGCCGCGGCGATCGCGGTCGGCGACACCAGGAAGGCGGGCATCCACCACACCCCGACCACCGGGGCCAGCACCGGCTTCGCGCCGAACACCGACCCGAGCACATCGAGCACGGCGGCGATGACGAGCCCGACCACGCTCAACGGGCCGGACCGGAACCGGGAGATCAACGACGCCGGACCGTCGGTGAACGGGCACTGGGCCACCACGGCGGCCACGCCGTGGTCCTCGCTCGCGACCCGCAGCACGTGCCCGCCGCCGAACGAGGTCCCCCACACCGCGATCCGGTCCGGGTCGACCTCCGGCAGGGACCGGCCGTAGGCCAGTGCCGCCCGCCAGTCGTCGAGCTGGTCGCCGATGTCGAGCAACTGCCGAGGAGATCCCCCGCTGGCCCCCAGGTACCGGTAGTCGAACACCAGCACCATCCACCCCTGCGCGGCGAAGCGCTCCGCGAACGCGTCCAACCGCCACTCCCGCACCGCACCCAACCCGTGCGCCATGACCACCAACGGCCGGGGCCCGCCCCCCGCTGTCGGCGTGTACAGCCACGCCGCGCACCGCACGCCCTCGGACTCGAACCACACGTCCCGCCGCACCGACGCAGTGCGGCTGTCCTTCGCCGCCGAAGTGTCCATCGCCCACCCTGTTCAGCTCACCCGCGGCTCTTGACTTGCAATCAAGAGCTGGTGACGCGAACGCTAGATCTCTCTTGATTGGAAGTCAAGAAACAAGGTCTGGCGCCGCACCGCCGTTGCCCATCGGCACCGCGGCGGAGTTCCCCCTTTTCGACGTCCAGAGCGGCGCCTGGTGCGTTGACCACATGGGGTCGCCGGGTTGGTCAGGCTGCTCGAGGATCGTCCATGGGCCTGTCGTCGCCGACGGAGTAGCAGCCGTGGTGCGGTCGGACGGGCAGCGGCCTGAACCGGTCGAAGGCGGAACACCGCCGTGGGAAGCGGGTCAGGACCTCGTCGATGCGGTCGGGTTCGGCGTCGAAGTCCGGGTCGTCGGAGGCTTCCGGGTTCCGTCGAGCGACGGCCCCCCCGCCCACCCGGGGTCCAGCGCCGCCAGGCCGCGTGCGGTGAAGTCGTGGACCACGGCCCGCACGGCGTCCGCCGCGACCAGCCGCGCGATCGACGGCGCGGGAGTCCCGGACGACGAGGCCGGCCCTCGTCCGCGGTCAGCGCGCCGGCGGCGTGGCGAAGACCAGGCCCTGGCTCTTCGTCGACGAGAAGCCGCCGACGTCGCGGGTCACGACCTTCACCCGGTGCTGGCTGTCCGGCGCCAGCCCGGTGAGGGTCGCCTGCTTCTCGGTGACGAAGGCGACCTTCACGTCGTCGAGGTAGATCTCGTAGCCGGCGGTCTCGAACCACCACGGGGACGAGTACCAGGAGAACGACGCGCTGGTGGGCGTCGTCGCGGTCACGCGCAGCTGGGTCGGGCGCACCGGCCGCTCGATGATGATGCTGTGGGAGGTCAGGGTGGCCAGCCGGTCGTCGGCCGCCGGGTCGTGGGAGCAGGTCGCGGTGACCACGCCCAGGGGCGTCCCGTCCGCCCGTTCCGGCCGCAGGGACAGCGCGAGGTCGCCCAGGTGGACGGCGTACTGGCCCGCCTGGTGGAAGTACAGCGCCGGGAAGCCGCCCGCCGCGCGGGGCACCGCCCCGCCGGTGACCTTGGTGGGCGCGAAGGTCAGCGCCGCCTCGGCCGCCTGCGTCCCGCCGGGACCGGTGAAGGTCGCGCCGAGCGTCGCGGTGCTGTCGCCGTCGATGCGCACCGCGGCCGCGCCGAGCGCCGCCGCACCGCCGAAGGCCAGGTCCACGTCGACGTAGGCGGGTTCGTAGTAGGCGACGGTGTTCGGCTGCCCGGACACCTCGTCGGGCAGCCCCGCCCTGACCTGCACCCGCACCGGCACCCGCGGGCCGAGGGACGTCGCGCACGTGTAGTCCAGGCCCAGTTCGGCGGGCGCGGCGGACGCGCCGCCCGGGGCGGTCACGCCCAGCAGGGCCAGGGCGAGCAGGCCGACAGCGACACGTCGTGGGGTTCCGCGCACGGGTTTCCCGCCTCTCCGTTGAAGTTCCGCTCGCCCGCCGGTCAGCGTGCCACAGCTCTCCCCCGCCCGGAATGCGGTCAACCGACCTCAGTTCGCGCGGCAGCAGGGCGGCGGTGACCGCCCACGCGGTGTCCGCCGGGAGGCGTCGATGCCGAAGGGGCGCAAATTTAAATCAATCGCTTGACTTAGCGATACTCCCGTCGTTTCACTATGGGCCGGCGGATACGACGCGCAGGAGGCTTCCGTGGGACACGAGGCGGACCGGCACCCCCACGCCGACCCCGCGGTGCCCGAGCGGGTCGAAGACCTGGTCGTCGGGGGCTTCCGCGCGGTGCCGGTACGGTGGCGACCGTGGTGACCGACGTCGGCAGGGGCCCCAGGGCGGAGCAGGTGGGCACCACGCGCCGGCAGATCCTGGACACCGCGGAGCGGCTGTTCGCCGAGCGGGGCCTGTACGCGGTGTCCAACCGCCAGATCAGCACGGCCGCCGGCCAGGGCAACAACGCCGCGGTCGGCTACCACTTCGGCACCAAGGCCGACCTGGTCCGGACGATCGTGCGCCGGCACACCGAGCGCATCGAGCCGCTGCGGCTGGAGGCGGTCGCCGCGGTCGAGGGGTCGGTGGAGGTCCGGGACTGGGTGGACTGCCTGGTGCGCCCGGTGACCCGGCACCTGGCCGCGCTGGGCGACCCGACGTGGTTCGCCCGGTTCGCCGCCCAGGTGATCACCGACCCGGGGTTCCGCGCGGTCATGACCGAGGAGGCGCTGGCCACGCCGTCGCTGCGCCGGGTGCTCGACGGGCTGCGCCGGTGCCTGCCCGACCTGCCCGACGACGTGCGGGCCGAGCGCGGCGACATGGTCCGCGACCTCGTGGTGCACGTCTGCGCCGAGCGCGAGCGCGCGGTGGCCGACGGGACCGTCGCGGTGCGGTCCACGTGGGACGACGCGGCCACCGGGCTGGTCGACGCGATCACCGGCCTCTGGCTGGCGCCGGTCTCGCGTCGTCCGTGAGGGCTCCCGGTCGCGGTGCGCGCCGGGAACGACGACACACGAAGGAGTTCGACCGATGAAGGTCTCCGTGGACGAGGACAGGTGCTGCGGCGCGGGCTCGTGCGTGCTGGCCGCGCCCGACGTCTTCGACCAGCGCGACGAGGACGGCGTGGTGGTGCTGCTCGCCCCCGAGCCCGCCGGGCACCTGCACGGCGCGGTGCGCGAGGCGGCCGACGTGTGCCCCGCCGCCGCCATCACCCTCAGCGGCACGGCGTGACCTCCCACGTCCTGGTCGTGGGCGCCGCGGCGGCCGGGCTGTCCACCGCGGAGGCCCTGCGCCGCAAGGGCTACACCGGCGGGCTGACCCTGCTCGGCGACGAGCCCCACCACCCCTACGACCGGCCGCCGCTGTCCAAGCAGGTCCTCTCCGGTGCGTGGGAACCCGAACGCGCCCGGCTGCGCGACGACGGGGTGCTGGCCGCGCTCGACGCCCGGTTCGTCCTGGGCGACCCGGCGGTGGCCCTGGACGTGGCGAACCGCGCGGTGACCACGGCGAGCGGGCTCACCCTGCGGGCGGACGCCGTCGTGCTCGCCACCGGCGTGCGCCCGCGGACCCTGCCCGACCAGGCCGGGTTGGCCGGGGTGCACGTGCTGCGCACCCTCGACGACGCCCTCGCGCTGCGCGCCGACCTGCGCCCGCCGGCGCGGCTGGTGGTGGTCGGCGACGGCGTGCTCGGCGCCGAGGTCGCCGCCACCGCGCGCGGCCTGGGCGTGGAGACCGCGCTCGCCGGCCCGCAGGCCGCGCCCCTGGCCGCGCAGCTCGGCCCGCTCGCTTCGGGCCTGCTGGCCGACCTGCACGCCGGGCACGGCGTCCGGCTGCGCCTGGGCTCGGCCGTGCTCGGCCTGACCTCGCGCGACGGCCGCGTCACCGGGGTGCGCCTGGACGCCGGTGACGTGCTGCCCGCCGACGTGGTCGTGGTGGCGCTGGGCTCGATCCCCAACACCGACTGGCTCGCCGGCAGCGGCCTGGAGCTGGACAACGGCGTGGTGTGCGACGCCCGGTGCCGTGCCGCCGAGGGGGTGTACGCGGTGGGCGACGTGGCGCGGTGGCACCACGAGGACCTGGGCGTCGCGCTGCGGCTGGAGAACCGCACCAACGCCACCGAGCAGGCCGGCGCCGTCGCCGACAACATCCTGGGCACCGACCGCGCCTACGTGCCGGTGCCGTACTTCTGGACCGACCAGTTCGACGCCCGGCTGCAGGTCCACGGCGTGCCCTCCGGCGCGGACGTGTCCGTTGTGGACGGTGACGTCGAGGCACGTCGGTTCGTGGCCCGCTACGAGCGCGACGGCCGGGTGGTGGGCGTCCTGGGCTGGAACATGCCCAAGCAGACCCGGCAGCACCGCGCCCGGCTGCTCGCGCCGATCCGTTAACCGGGAGGACACCCGCGATGACGAGCACCCCCGAGGTCCCCGAGTACCCGATGCCGCGCGCGGCCGGCTGCCCCTTCGACCCGCCGCCGCAGCTGCGCGAACTCCAGCGGCGGACACCGCTCACCCGCGTCCGGCTCTGGGACGGCAGCACGCCGTGGCTGGTCACCCGCTACGCCGACCAGCGCGCCGTGCTGACCGACCGCCGGGTCAGCGCGGACATGACCCACCCGGCCTACCCGCGTTCCGCGCCCGGCGGCGGCTCGCTGAGCTTCATCGGCGTGGACGACCCCGAGCACGCGCGCCTGCGGCGCATGGTCGGCTCGGCGTTCACCGTCAAGAACGTCGCCGCCATGCGCCCGGCCGTGCAGGCGGTCGTGGACGACGCCCTGGACGCCATGCTCGCCGGGCCCAACCCCACCGACCTGGTGGGGGCGTTCGCGCTGCCGGTGCCGTCGCTGGTGATCTGCGACCTGCTCGACGTGCCCTACGCCGACCACGACTTCTTCCAGGCGAACAGCAAGGCCGTCATCAACCGCGACTCCACCCCGGAGGAGCGGGCCGCGGCGTCCCGGCGGCTGGCCGAGTACCTGGGCGGCCTGGTCGCGGCGAAGGTCGGGCGCCCCGGCGACGACCTGCTGTCCCGGCTCGGCGCGCGGATCGAGGCCGGCGAGCTGAGCCACCGCGAGGCCACCGAAATGGCCGTGCTGCTGCTCATCGCCGGCCACGAGACCACCGCGAACATGATCGCGCTGAGCACCCTGCTGCTCCTGCGCGACCCCGACCAGCTGGCCCTGCTGCGCGACTCCGACGACCCGGCCGTCGCCGGCCGCGCCGTGGAGGAGATGCTGCGCTACCTCACCATCACCCACAACGGCCGCCGCCGGGTCGCCCTGGAGGACCTGGAGGTCGCCGGCTGCCCGGTGAAGGCGGGCGAAGGGCTGGTCCTGCCCAACGACGTCGCCAACCGCGACCCCGACGCCTTTCCCGACCCCGACCGGCTCGACATCACCCGCGAGGCGCGCCACCACGTGGCGTTCGGCTTCGGCGTCCACCAGTGCCTGGGCCAGCCGCTGGCCCGCCTGGAGCTGGAAATCGTCTACCGCACGCTCTACCGCCGGGTGCCGACGCTGCGCCTGGCCGCGGACTTCGCGGACGTCCCGTTCAAGCACGACGGCTTCGTCTACGGCGTCCACGAGCTGCCCGTGGCGTGGTGACCGCCTGTCCCCGGCCGGGGCCGGTGGTCAGGCCGGGGACAGGTGCAGCACGCTGCCCTCGCCGTTGGCCGAGACGTAGAGCGAGCCGTCCGGGCCCACCGCCAGGCCGGCGAACTGCCGCGGCGCGCCGGTCGTCGCCGGCGTAGCAGCGCTGCTCGGCGTCGAAGGCGACGTCGACGGGCGAGTCCAGCCCCTCGGCGAGCACGGTCACCTCGTCGTCGCCGCCGATGGCCAGGACGCGCCCGGTGCCCGTCTCGGCGACCACCAGCGCGCCGTCGCCGCGCACCGCGATGCCCGCGGGCCGGTCCAGGCCGACCGCCCGGACCCGCGCGGTGCGGGTGGCCGGGTCGTAGGTGCGCACGTCGCCGTACTGCGAGGTGACGTGCAGCAGGCCGTGGTCGGCGGCGATGCCGTGCACGAAGATCAGCATCTCGTGCGTGGCCACGCCACCGGCCTCCGGCCGCGCCAGGCGGTAGTGATCGGCCGCGTACACCGTGCCGCCGAGGTCGACCGCCACCCCGTACGGGCCGTCGAACCCGGCGGGCACGACCTCCCTCGTTCGCCCGTCGGGGTGAACCTCCGCGATGCCCCCGCTGGCGAAGCTCGACACGAACATGCGGTTCTCGTCGTCGAACGCCGCGTTGTCCAGCCCCACCACGCCGCTGGCCACCACCGACCGCCCCCGCCGCCGAACAGGTCGATCCTGGTCACGATGCCCTCCGCGCCGCGCGAGAGCACCACCAGGGCGCCGCCCCGGTCGAAGCGCACCGCCACCGGTTCGTGGACGTCCTCGGCGACCAGCTCCGGCGCGCCGCCGTCGAGGGGCAGCCGGAACACCTGGTCGGTGAGCATGTGGGGGTAGTAGAGGCAGCCGTCGGGGAACAGCTCCAGCACCCGGCCGTCCACCTTCATCTCGTTGACGAACAGCCGGTCGCCCACGCAGGTGATGCCGTTGGGCACCCGCACCCGGTCGGACACCAGGCGTACCCGCCGGCGGGGTCGCGGCGCCGCACCTGGCCGGGCACCAGGTCGGTGACGTACATCGAGCCGTCCGCGCCGAAGGCCAGGTCGTCCGGCGACCGCACCGGGCCGTCCACCGGCACCACCACCTCGACGTCGCCCGAGGCGAGGTCCACGGCGCGGGTGCTCGTGGCGCGGTGGCGGCCCGTGCGGTCGAACCGGCTGGGCGTAGCGGTCACCGGGCACCGACCAGGACGTCGTCCATGCCGCCCTCGGCGCGCCAGCGGCGCAGCAGCCGGTGGAACGCCACCGGGCCGTCTCCGAAGGACTCGCCGCGCTCCCGCGGCCTGCCCTCGTCGTTGTAGTAGCCGGGGGTGCACTCGGCGAAGAACCCGTACTGGTCGGGTGCCGTCGCGCGGATCGTGGCCACCCAGGCGCCCTCGGCCGCCTCGCCGGGCTCGACGTACCGGGCGCCGCGGGCGCGGGCCTCGGCGACCACCGCGGCGATGTGCCCGGCCTGCTCCTCCAGCACGTGCACGAAGTTGACCGAGGGGGCGTTCTGCAGGGGGCCGAGGTGGAAGAGGTTGGGGAAGCCGTGGCTGTAGAAGCCGTGCAGCGTCCGCGGGCCGTTGCGCCAGTGCGCGAGCAGCGGGAGGCCGCCGCGGCCGCGCACCGGCACGCGCCCGGTCATCACGCCGGACATGCCGACCTCGAAGCCGGTTGCGAAGACGACGCAGTCGACCTCGTACTCGCGGTCGCCGACCACCACGGCGTTCCCGGTGACGCGCTCGACGCCGCCGTGGTCGGCGGTGTCGACCAGCGTGACGTTGGGCCGGTTGAAGGTCTCCAGGTAGTGGTCGCTGAAGGTGGGGCGCTTGCACATGTAGCGGTACCAGGGCTTGAGCAGCTCGGCCGTGGCCGGGTCCTCGACGACGGCGTCGACGCGGGCGCGCAGCTCGTTCATCTTCTGCGCGTCGACGATCTCGTCGACGCGCTCCCGCTCCTCGGGCGGGAGGTCGCCGTAGGCGTCGGTGGGGATCAGCTTGCCCAGCAGGCGGGCGCTGCCGGTCCAGCCGTCGGCGACCGCGTCCTCGGCCTGGCCGCCGGTGACGACGGTGAGGAAGTTCTCCATGCGGCGGCGCTGCCAGCCCGGGGTCAGCGAGGCGGCCCACGCCGGGTCGGTGGGGCGGTTGCCGCGGACGTCGACCGTGGAGGGGGTGCGCTGGAACACGAACAGGTGGCGGGCGTCGCGGCCCAGGTGCGGCACGACCTGGACGCCGGTCGCGCCGGTGCCGACCAGGGCGACGCGCTTGTCGGCCAGGCCGGTGAGGTCGCCGTTCGCGTCGCCGCCGGTGTAGCCGTAGTCCCAGCGGCTGGTGTGGAAGGTGTGGCCGCGGAAGTCCTCGATGCCGGGGATGCCGGGCAGTTTGGGGTGGTCGAGCGTGCCGTTGGAGATCACCACGTAGCGGGCGCGGATCCGGTCGTCGCGGTCGGTGCGCACGACCCACTCGGTGGTGTCCTCGTCCCAGCGCAGGTCGGTGACCTGCGTCTGGAAGCAGGCGTCGCGGTAGAGGTCGAAGTGGCGGCCGATGGCGCGGGCGTGCTGCCGGATCTCCTCGCCCGGCGCGTACTTCCACTTCGGGACGTAGCCGACCTCCTCCAGCAGCGGCAGGTAGATGTAGGACTCGATGTCGCAGTGGATGCCGGGGTAGCGGTTCCAGTACCAGGTGCCGCCGAAGTCGCCGGCCTTGTCGATCACGCGGATGCCCCCGACACCCGCCTGGCGCAGGCGCGCGGCGGTGATCAGGCCGCCGAAGCCGCCGCCGACGACCACCACTTCGACCCGGTCGCGCAGCGGTTCCCTGGTGAAGCCGGGCTCCACGTGGGGGTCCTCGGCGTAGTAGCCGAACTCGCCCTCGGCGCGGCGGTACTGGGCGCTGCCGTCGGGTCGGACGCGGCGGTCGCGCTCGGCCCGGTACCTGGCCCGGAGGGCGTCCAGGTCGAAACCCGGGTCGGCCGGGACCCGGGGGGAGCTCTGGGTGGTGGACATGCCTGCCTCTCTGGGTGGGCTCGCGTGCGACGTGGTCTTGCTTCGCGCGTCGTGCGCCGTCGTCCGGGCAGCGCTCATCGCGGCCTGGGACCAGCTAAACGAACCCGCTTGCTTTGAGTCAAGCGACTGACTTAAAAGCGCGGGTGACGCCACCGCGTGACCCGTCGATTCCGCTTGGTGACGACTCCCATCGGACCACGGTCCGACCTCGAAGTCCGGACCACGGTCCGATGTGCTCCACCCCCGTCCCGCAAGACCATGATCCCCATGAAACCCACCGCCATCACCGCCCTGGT
Source organism: Saccharothrix syringae (assembly GCF_009498035.1). Lineage (NCBI taxonomy): Bacteria > Bacillati > Actinomycetota > Actinomycetes > Pseudonocardiales > Pseudonocardiaceae > Saccharothrix > Saccharothrix syringae. The sequence continues at coordinate 4,088,394 of NZ_CP034550.1, read as the reverse complement.
CACCTCCCTCTGCCTCGCCCTCCTCTCCCCCGCGCCACCCGCGCAAGCGAGCCCCGGCTACACCAGGGCCGAGCTCCAGCGCGACGTGGACGCGCTCCGGCAGCGGGGCGTCATCGGCATCCAGGCCCGCGTCACCAGCGGGCGGAGGACCTGGACCGCCACCAGCGGCCTGGCCGACGTCACCACCGGCCGCCCCGTGCCGGCCGAGGGCCACTACCGCGTGGCCAGCTACACCAAGACCTTCGTCGCCACCGTCGTGCTCCAACTGGTCGGCGAGGGCAGGCTGGGCCTGGACGACGCCGTGGAGCAGCACCTGCCCGGCTTGCTCCCCGACCGCGGGATCACCGTGCGGCACCTGCTCCAGCACACCAGCGGCCTGCCCGAGTACCGCGCCGCGCTACCGGGCCGGGACCGCGCGGGCTTCGAGGAGCACCGCTTCGACCACTACGAGCCGCGGCAACTGGTCGCCCTGGCGCTGGCCCGCCCACCCACCTCCCGGCCCGGTGAGGCGTGGTCGTACTCCAACACCGGCTACGTGGTGGCGGGGCTGGTGATCCAGGCGGTGACCGGCCACCCGTGGGCGCACGAGGTGCGGCAGCGCATCATCCGGCCCCTGGGCCTGACCGGCACCAGCGTGCCGGGCGACGACCCCCGCCTGCCCGAACCGCACGCCCGGGCCTACCAGCAGTGGACCCTGGGCGGCGAGCTCAGCGACACCACCGAGTTCAACCCCAGCTCCAGCGACGCCGCGGGCCAGGTCATCAGCACCACCAGGGACCTCGACCGGTTCTTCCGGGCCCTGATGTCCGGCCGCCTCCTCCGCCCGGCGGAACTGGCCGAGATGCTCCGGACCAGGCCCGCCGACGACGGCCTGGAGTACGGCCTCGGCCTCTACCGCAAACCCCTGACCTGCGGGGGCTACTACTGGGACCACGGCGGCAACACCACCGGCACCATCAGCCGGGGCGGCGTCTCCCCCGATGGCGAGCACGGCATCGCCCTGGCCTACACCGGCGCCCACGGCAACAGCTTGGAGGACATAGCCGCCCTGGCAGCCGCCTCGGACAGGATCGTCGACCGCCTGTTCTGCGAGCAGCGCCGCGACTGAGAGTTCCTCGTGGTGCGTGGTCCCATCCGTGCGTCACTCGCTCTTGGCCCGATGTCCGTTGCCACAGCGGATGGATCTGTCACGCAGAGTCCCGACCGCGGCGGGAAAGAGCCTTTCGGCAGGAATGGGTCTTCGGTCCTGCCAGCGTGTCTTTCCGGGCTGAGCACGGGGTTCGGCCGAAGCCCGGCTCGGTGGCCGGGGTCAGGTCGCGAGGCAGGCCGCCTTTCCCGGCGGCACCGACCGGATCTCGACCTCCACCGGCTGCCGATCCCCCTTTGCCTTCTTCGTGGTTCCTGATCAAGGAGCTGTGGTCGCCGGGTCCGGCATGACGTGCGCCCCCGGGTCGAACGCATGATCCGGGAGGTGGTGTCACCAGACCCGGTGGCATCGCCGGACCGCCGACAGGGACACGGCCACCTTCGGGCAGGTCTCGTCGTAACGTGGCCGCCGGCCGACGATGCCCGACCCGCGACCACCCGGCACGAGACGGAAGAACCCCAGCATGACCAGCGGCTACCAGGTGTTCCTCGGCCTGGACGTGGGCAAGGGCGAACACCACGCCGTCGCCCTGGACGCCACCGGCAAACGCCTGCACGACGCACCGCTGCCCAACAGCGAACCCAAACTCCGGGCGGTGTTCGACAAGCTGGCCCGACACGGGACGGCGCCGGTCGTGGTCGACCAGCCCGCCACCATCGGCGCCCTGCCCGTCACGGCCGCCCGCGCCCTCGGGCACCAGGTCGCCTACCTGCCCGGCCCGGCCATGCGCCGCATCGCCGACCTCCACCCCGGCAACGCCAAGACCGACGCCCGCGACGCCCACGTCATCCCCGACGCCGCCCGCACCCTGCCCCACACCCTGCCCAAGGTCGACACCGGCGACGACACCCCGGCCGAACCCGGCGTCCCGGTCGGCTTCGACGACGCCCCGGCCGCCGAGGCCACCCACGTCTCCCACCGCACCCGCAGCCTGCCCGCCGGCATCCGCAAAGCCGGGCGACGCAAAGTCGCCGCCATCGCCATCGCCACCGCCCACACACCCCGCATGGACGCCAGGCTGGTCGAGCAGACCTGGACAGCCCTGGACGAACAGACCGTGACCGTTCCCGGCACCACGGCCGCCGACACCGTGCTGCCCAGGCTCGCCGACAGCCTCAAAACCGTGCTGCACCAACACAAAAACATCGCCGACGAGGTCGAAGGGACGCCTGATGCGCACCCTCTCGCCGAGGTCCTGACCCCGATACCCGGCACCGGGGTCTCCGACCGCCGCCCGCATCCTGCTCGAAGCCGGCGACGCCACAGGCTTCGCCGGCTCCGCCCACCCGGCCGCCTACGCCGCCCTGATCCGCCTGGCCCGACGACGCTACGACGTCCTGCCATGCTCCGCACCAAAACCCACTACCGACACCCCGACCCGCTCCCACCCCGGCCGCGGCTTGACAACCACAGGGACACCCCCGCCACGCGGCACCGGACCACCCGGCCGCGCGGCGGCCCCACCCCCTGTGTCGGGCATCACAACGACGTCAGGTCACGAACGGCCGGGTCGCTCCCATCTCGTGGTCGTCGGCAACCGGGAAGAGGAAGGCGGAACGATGAGCGCGCACCACGTGGTGGTCCTGGGAGCGGGTTACGCGGGCATGGCCGCGGCGGTCCAGCTCGCGGCCCGGGTCAGGCGGCGCGAGGACGTGCGGGTGACCCTGGTGAACGCGCAGGAGCGGTTCACCGAGCGGTTGCGGCTCCCCATGGCGGCGACCGGGCAGGAGCTGTCCGAACTGGACATCCCGAAGCTGCTGGAGGGCACGGGCGCGCGGTTCGTGCGCGGCTGGGTCACGGCGGTGGACGCGGGCGCGAAGGCGGTGCGGGTCGACGACGACCTGGTCCTGCACTACGACACGCTGGTGTACGCGCTGGGCGGCGTGACCGACACGGCGTCCGTGCCGGGGGTCGAGGACCACGCGCACACCCTGGACAGCACCCGGGACGCCGAGGTGCTGGCCGACCGGCTGGCGCGGTCGGGCGGCGGCGCGGTGGTGGTCGTCGGCAGCGGGCTCACCGGGGTGGAGTCGGCCGCGGAGATCGCCGAGCGGCACCCGGGGTTGGACGTCGTGCTGCTGGGCCGGCGGGAACCCGGTTCGGAGCTGAACCCGAGGGCCCGGGCGTACCTGCGGGCCGCGCTCGACCGGCTGGGCGTCCGGGTGCGCGCCGGGGTCGAGGTGGTCGGGGTGCGCCCCGGCGCGGTCGACCTCGCGGACGGGGAGGGCGTCGCCGCCGACGTGGTGCTGTGGACCGGTGGCACGCGGGTGTCGCCGCTGGCCGCCGCCGCCGGGTTCACCACCGACGAGCGCGGTCGCATCGTCACCGATGCGGCGCTGCGGTCGGTGTCGCACCCGGAGGTGTTCGCCGTGGGCGACGCGGCCGCGATCCGCCAGGGCTACGGCGTCGTGCACGGCACCTGCCAGAGCGGCATGCCGACCGGGGTGCACGCCGCGCTGTCGATCCTCCGCGCGTTGCGGGGCAGGCAGCCCAAGCCGTTCCGCTTCGGCTACTACCACACGCCGGTGAGCCTGGGCCGCAACGACGCCGTGGTGCAGTTCACCCACCCCGACGACAGCCCGCGCCGCATCCACCTGACCGGCCGCGCGGCGGTCAGGTACAAGGAGGTGGTGACCGCTTCGCCCTGGCCGACCTACGGCCGCATGAAGAAGATGCCCGCCTCGGGCGCGTTCTGGCCCCGTGGCGGCCGGGTCACCCGGGTGGCGCGATGAGCGCCGCGGACCCCGCCGAGCAGGTGTTCCACCAACACCGCAACCTGCTGTTCTCGGTGGCCTACCGCGTCCTGGGCACCGCGGCCGACGCCGAGGACGCGGTGCAGGACGCCTGGCTCAAGTGGTCGGCCGCGGACCGCTCGCGGGTGGCCGACCCCAAGGCGTACCTGACCCGGATCGTGTCGAACCAGGCGCTGGAACGGCTGCGCTCCGCCCGGTACCGGCGGGAGACCTACGTGGGGCCGTGGCTGCCGGAGCCCGTCCTCACCGACGAGCACCCCGCCGCGGACGCGGAGTCGGTGTCGATGGCGGTGCTGGTGGTGCTGGAGGCGCTGAGCCCGCTGGAGCGCGCGGTGTTCGTGCTGAAGGAGGTCTTCGGCTTCAGCCACGCCGAGATCGCGGAGGCGGTGGAGCGCTCCGAGGTCGCGGTGCGGCAGGCCGCGCACCGCGCGCGCGAGCACGTGCGGGCCCGGCGCCCGCGCTTCACCGCGGACCGCGCGCGCCGGCAGGAGGTCACCGAGCGGTTCCTCGCCGCCGCGACCGGTGGCGACATCAACGCCTTGATGGAGCTGCTGTCCCCGGACGTCGCGCTGTGGACCGACGGCGGCGGCAAGGTCCGCCAGGCGCTGCGCCCGGTGGTGGGCGCGTCCGCGGTGGCCTCCTGGTTCGCCGCCATCGGCACCGTCAGCTACCAGGGGGTCGAGCCCGCCGACATGAACGCCGAACTCGTCGAGGTCAACGGCGGGCCCGGCGTGGTGTTCCGCGGACCGGACCGGGTGATCGCCACCGTCACCTTCGACTTCGACGCCGACGGCCGGGTCACCGCGATCCACAACGTGGCCAACCCGGACAAGCTCCGGGCCGTCGCCGGTGGCACCGCGCACGACCTCAGGCCACCCCGGTGGAGTGGTGCACCACAAGGGATCGCGTAGTGGTCCTGGGACGTGCCGCCCTGCCGCAGCAGGATCGGTGTCGAAGCGGGGCGCACCCGCACCGCCGACCGATCAAGGAGCAAGCCATGCGGCACCCCACACGCCGTTTCGCCACCGCCGCCGCCGTCGCCGCGGTGCTGACCGGTGCCACGACCCTCGCGGCGCCCGCGGCCTCGGCCGTCACCCCGGGAGCCGGGTTCCAGTACTGGTCGCTGAACTGCCAGACCTGGGAGACCGCGGGCGGTGACGGCACGCTGGCCTGCACCGGCACCCAGGCGGGCACCTGGCGGGCCAAGGTCAAGTGCAGCTTCGGCTTCACCTACTACGGCAACTGGCAGCACAACAACAGCGGCGGCACCTGGTACTCCACCGCCGACTCCAACTGCTACTGGGGCGTCTCGGACATCTCGCTCACCACCTCGACCTGATCCGAAGCCGCGGAACGCCTTCGCGGCCGGACGCCGTGCCCGGCGGCGAAGGCGTTCCGCTGTCAGCCGCGGTAGTGGTCGGCCAGCGCGGTGAAGGCGGCCTTCGGTTCCCACGGCATGTCCGGATAGGTGTCGCCGTTACGCCCTTCGAGCACCTTGACGATGCCGATGCTGGCCAGGTCGAGGTCGTGGCGGGGGTCGTTGGGTCGGTGCGGGTAGTTGTGGAGCGCGAAGAGGTACACGAAGGCGCTGTCGACACCTTCGGCGTCGAAGATCTCCAGCAACTCGCGCAGGTACTTGGCCTGTCCGTCCTCGTCGCGGTCGTAGTCCCCGTTCAGCCGGACCGGGCGGCCGGTCTCGTCGCGCTCGACGATCTCCATGCTGCGCGGGGCCCGGTCGCCCGAACCGCGCCAGGTGGCCGTGCCGAAGCCGGTGATCGCGACCGGCTTCCCCTGCGCCACCAGGGTCCGCACGCCCTCCTGGAACCGGTCGGCCACCTCGGCGGACCGGATGAGTTCGACCGACATGATGTCGAAAAGCGCCCAGTCGACGCGCTCGAACGGGATGCAGGCGTACGTGATCTTCCCCCGGAAGTGCTCGCGGACCGTTCTCACGGCGTCTTCGAGGAAGTCGCCGAGGCGCGCACTGACCTCGGTGATCCGCTCACCGAGTCCGTCGGGTCGGCCGAGCATCCAGTCAAGGCGCTCGGCGATGTCGTCCCCCGGCACGAACCCCCGGGCCATGAGGGTCAGCTCGACGCCGGTGACGAACACGACCTCGGCCCCGTCGCGCCGGACCCGCTCCGCCCGCCGCGCGCAGTCGTCGAACAGGGCCAGCATCTCCGTGGCCGTGAGGTTCAGCGGGTAGGGCGAGAACCAGACCTCCAGCCCGAGTTCGGCCGCCCTCCGGGCGGCCAGTTCCAGCCGCTCCGGATCGCCGCCGACGAGGTGGACGGCGTTGCAGTGCAGGTCGTCGCGGATGACGGCCAGCTCCCGCCGCACCAGGTCGGGGTCGAAGACCTCGCGGGAGGTCTCGCCGTTGTGGACGAAGCCGGTGTCGTAGGCGATGCCCTTGGCGCGCATGGGGTTGGTCCCTTCCGGTCGTGAGGTGAGGGCGCCGACGCTAGGCAGAAAAGTGCGTGCACGCAAGTTTGCGCGCACGCACTTCTGCTGGCACACTCCGGGCGTGACGACACGGCGAGCAGGGCTGCGCGAGCAGAAGAAGCAGGCCACCAGGGAGGCGTTGCGCGAGGCGGCCCTGCGGCTGGCCCTGGCGCGCGGACCGGCGAACGTGCGCGTCGACGACATCGCCGAGGCGGCCGGGGTCTCACCCAGGACCTACAACAACTACTTCTCCAGCCGCGAGCAGGCGATCGTCGCCGCCGTCACCGCCGAGCGGGAGGCGCGGATCGCGGCGGCGGTGGTCGCCCGCCCCGCCGGCGACCGCCTCTCCCGCGCCGTGGTCGAGGCGGTCGTGGAGCAGTACACCGACCCGGGGGAGCACCACCGCGACGCGCTGCTGCTGATCACCACCCACACCGAGCTGCGCGAGGCGTTCATCGCGACCACCGGTGCGCTCGAACACCCCCTCGCCGACGCGATCACCCGGCGCGTCAACGGCATCGACCCGCACACCGCCCTCGTGCTCGCGGCGAGCGTCGCCGCCGCGATCCGGGTCGCGCTCCAGGGCTGGGTGCGGCCGGGTACCGCGCCCGGCGGGCTGGTCGTGCCGTCCGGCTCGCTGCCCGACCTGCTCCGCACCGCACTGGCACCGCTGGCACCCGCGCTCGACGCGGCCGGGCAGCGCCCGTGACCACCCGCGCGAGCGATGCCCGAGCGGCCCGGGGTCCGTGCCGTCGGTTCGCGGCCAGGGCGCGTTCGGGGACGGCCCGGCCGCGAGCCCGCGCGACAGTGGCCCCGTCCACGTCCCCGTAGGCGTCGAAGAACCGGTTCGCCGCACCCGCGGGCAGCAGGACCCGGGCGGCCGACAGGTTCGGTCGCCGGACCGCCCGCGCACATCTCGCCGAAGTCGAGCACCCCGGCGAGCGGGACACCGCGCCCGGGGTTGGCCGGGGCGTGCGCGGGTGCCCGCCGGTGCAGGGCCCGGAGGGAACCGGCGAGGGCCTCGGCCGCGTCGGCGCGGGTGACCGGCGCGCGGTCCGCCGGCTCGCCCTCGACCCAGCGCGTGACCGTCTAGGTGTGCCCGAACAGGGCCGAGGGTTCGCCGACGCGTACCAGGGTGGGCGTGGGCAGCGGCAGGTGCACGCCCAACACGGGCAGCCACTCCTGCTCGGTGCGCGGCAGGGCGGGGGCGTGGGCAGCGGCAGGCGCACGCCCAGCTCCGCCCCGAGGCGCCACTGCTGGTTGTCCCGGCCACCCTCGACGTCCCGGAGTGCGAGGTCCGGGTGCTGCTCCCGCGGCAGCGCCCACACCAGGTCCTGCCCGAACCGCAACTCCCCCGCCGAACAACCCCCAGCGGTCAACGAGTCCTGTCCGCACCGTCGTCGACGGTGCCGCGGAGGCCGTCGAGCTGCCGTTGGACGCGTTCGGCATCGGCCTCGCGGCCCAGTCGGCGGTACAGCTCCAGGGCCTCCCGCCAGGCCGCGCGGGCCCGGTCGTGGTGGCCGAGGGCGGCGTGGGGGTGACCGAGGTAGTCGAGGGCCACGGCGGCCGACGCGGTGTCGCCCAGGGTGCGGAACAGGGCGGTGGCCTGCTGGTAGTACCCGACGGCCCGGCGGTGGTGGCCGGTGTGGTGCTCGATGTAGCCCAGGGTGTCCAGGGTGTGCGCCTCGCCGATGAGGTAGCGGTGGTGGCGGTGCAGCGCGAGGGCGTCCTGGCAATGGTCGCGGGCGGTGTCGAACTCGCCCACGTGGGCGGCCAGCCAGGCCACCGTGTTGAGCGCGTTGGCCTCCCACACCGGCTGGTCCAGGGCCCGGTAGAGGTCCAGGGCGCGGCGCGAGTACCCCAGGGCGCGCCGGTCGTCCCCGTGCAGCTCCCAGGCCCACGCCAGGGCGTGGTGGGTGGGGGCCTGCTGGCCGGGGTCGTGGTGGTGCTCGGCCAGGGCGAGGGCCCGGTGCAGGTGGTCGAGGGCCTGGTCGTGCCTGCCCAGCTCGGCGTGGGCGAGGCCGAGGAGCCGGTGGGCGTGGGGACGGGTGGCCGGGTCGGGCAGGTGGTCGGCGGCGTCGGCGGCGGCCTGCCACACGACCAGCACGTCGTGGCGGTGGCCCCGCCACTGGTGGAAGGTGCTCAGGCTCCAGGCCAGCTGCCACACGGCCTGGTGGCGGTGGTGGGCGGCGGCGGTGTGCTGGGCGGCCAGCAGGTGCGGGTGGTGGGTGTCCAGCCAGGACAGGGCGGTCGGGACGTCGGGCAGCGGGTGGGGGTGGGCGCCGGGGCTCGGCGGGTCGAGCCGGACCGGTTCGCGGTGCGGGGTCAGGAGGCGTTCGGCGGCGAAGGCGGTGTGCAGGTAGTGGTCGACGACCCGGGCCAGCGCCGCCCGCCGCACCGGTTCGGGCAGGTCGTGGGCCGTGGTGGCGGCGTAGGCGCGGACCAGGTCGTGCATCGCGTAGCGGCCGTGCGGGTGCTGGTCGAGCAGGGAGGCGTCGACCAGGCCGCGCAGGGCCCTGCGCGCGTGCGCCTCGGCCAGGCCGGTGAGCGAGGCGGCGGCGGGCAGGTCGATGTCCGGGCCGGGCGCGACCCCGAGCAGCGCGAACACCTCCTGCTGCCGGTCGGCGAGGTGGCGCCGGGACCACGACAGCACCGCGGGCAGGCTGGCCGCGGGATCGTCGTCGTCGAGCATGTCCAGGCCCAGCTCGCGCAGCTCGGCGGCGACCTCGGCCAGCGGCACCTGCGGGCGGGTGGCGGCGTGGCGGGCGGTGATCGCCAGCGCCAGCGGGTGGCGCCCGCACAGCTCCACCAGCTCGTCGGTCACGGCGCGTTCGTCCTCGACCCGCCGGTCCCCCAGGCGCGAGGCCAGCAGGGCGCGGGCCTCGTCGCGGGTGAGGACGTCCAGGTGCAGGTGGCGGGCGCCGTAGCGGTCGATCAGGGAGGACAGCGTCGTGCGGCCGGTGACCAGCACGGTGCAGGTGCGCGTGCCGGGCAGCAGCGGGACGACCTGGTCGGCGGTGGCGGCGTTGTCCAGCACGACCAGCACCCGTTTGCCCGCCACCAGGCCGCGGTACAGCGCCGCCTGCGCGTCCAGGTCGGTGGGCAGCCGGCCGGGGTCGACGCCGAAGGCGTCGAGGAACCCGCGCACCGCGGCCGCGGGGTGCAGGGGTTGGCCGTCGGGGCTGAAGCCGCGCAGGTCGACGAACAACTGCCCGTCGGGGAAGCGGTGGGCGTTGCGGTGGGCCCAGTGGAGCGCCAGCCAGGTCTTGCCGATGCCGCCCGCACCGCCCAGCGCGGAGATCAGCACCGCCGATCCGTCGTCGGCCGCGGTCAGGACGCGGTCCAGGTCGGCCAGGTGCTCCTCGCGGCCGACGAACGGGACCGGCGGCGCGGGCAGCTGCCGGGGCGCCGTGGCGTCGCCGTCGGCGGGTGCGGGCCGGTCGAGCACCGCCGGGTCGGCGGGGTGGGGGTGGTCGGGCAGGGCGATCCAGGCGGTGTCGCGGACCTCCTTCACCGACACCGCCACCGGCCGGAACGTCGCGGGGTCGAGCACCGCGGAGTGGCGGACCACCTCGTCGAAGACCCAGCGGGACACCACCAGCACGACCAGCCCGGGGGAGTCCGCGAGCGCCGCGCGCACCGCCGGCGCGTCCAGCAGCCGGAACGCCGTGGTGACCGCGGTGGACGTGGTCCCGTGCCCGTCGAAGGCCACCTCACCGGCGTGCACCGCCACGCGCAGCCGGACCCGCTGCGCGGCCGGGCCGGCGTCGTTGTGCGCCCGCAGCGCCGCCACCAGCGCCCCGGGCAGCACCTCCACCAGCGGGGCCTTGGCGTAGCCCGGCGGGACCAGCACGAACACGCCGTCGCCGCGGTCCTCGTGGTAGCAGTCCTCCCACGGCACGCCGGCCGCGCGCACGGCGTCGGCGACCACCCGGTAGAGGCCCGCCCGGGTACCGAGCTGGTGGGGCAGGGTCCGGCGCGGGTCGCCGAAGCCCTCGACGTCCACCACGACGATCGTGCGGTGCACCGCCTGCGTCGGCTCCACCAACCGACCTCCCGTCACCACGGTATCCACCGTCAGCCGCGCCAGCCAGCACGTGGACGTCGACCGCCGGCCGCGGGCACCGACGTCGCGGGCTCTGTCGCTTCCGCCGACAGGTGGTTATCGTTGCTCGCATTCCACGGGTCAGACCATCGTTTCGACGGGTGGAAGGCGGTCGCACGTGACGCTCCGGAGCGCCGAGTGGTACGCGGGGGACGGCCGCAACGCCTACATCCACCGCGCCTGGATGCGGCGGGGCGTGCCCGGCGACGCCTTCGACCGCCCCCAGATCGCCATCGCCAACACCGCCTCCGACCTCACCCCGTGCAACGCCCACCTGACCGAGGTCGCCGCGTCGGTGCGCGACGGCATCCACGAGGCGGGCGGCATCCCGCTGGAGCTGCCGGTGGTGTCGCTGGGCGAGACGCAGGTCCGCCCCACCGCGATGCTGTGGCGCAACATGGCCGCGATGGCCACCGAGGAGATGCTGCGCGCCAACCCGATCGACGGCGTGGTGCTGCTGGGCGGCTGCGACAAGACCATCCCGTCGCTGCTCATGGCCGCCGCCTCGGTCGACCTGCCCGCCGTGGTCGTGCCCGGCGGCCCCATGCTCACCGGCACCTTCCGCGGCGTGCCGCTCGGGTGCGGCACCGACGTGTGGCGGCTGTCGGAGGAGGTGCGCGCCGGCTCGCTGTCCGCCGAGCAGTTCACCCGGTCGGAGTCGGCGATGATCCGCAGCCGGGGGCACTGCAACACCATGGGCACCGCCTCGACCATGGCGCTGGTCGCCGAGGCCCTGGGCACCGTCGTCCCCGGCGTGGCGGGCACCCCGGCCCCGGACAGCCGCCTGCTGGAGGCCGCCCACCGCACCGGTCGGCTGACCGTGGAGCTGGTCACCGCCGACCGCCGCCCCAGCACGTTCCTGACCAGGGCTTCCTTCCACAACGCCATCGTCGCCCTGGCCGCGATCGGCGGCTCGACCAACGCCGTCGTGCACCTGCTGGCCATCGCCGGCCGCCTCGGGATCGACCTGACCCTGGACGACTTCGACCGCATCGGCTCCGACGTGCCGGTGCTGGTCGACCTGCTGCCCGCCGGCCGGTTCCTCATGGACGACCTCCACCGCGCCGGCGGCCTGCCCGCCGTGCTGCGCGAGGTCCGCGACCTGCTCGACCCCGACGCGCTGACCGTCACCGGCAGACCCCTGGTCTCCTACCTCGACGACGCCCCGACCTGGGACCCGGAGGTCATCCGCCCCCGCGCGGCACCCCTGGTCGAGCGCGGCGGGATCGCGGTGCTGCGCGGCAACCTCGCCCCGCGCGGCGCGCTGGTCAAGCCGGCCGCGGCGTCACCGCACCTGCTGCGGCACCGGGGCCGCGCCGTCGTGTTCGACTCCGTCGAGGACTTCCACGCCCGCGTCGACGACCCCGACCTGGACGTGGACGCCGACTCCGTCCTCGTGCTGCGCGGCTGCGGCCCCAGGGGCTACCCCGGCATGCCCGAGGTGGCCAACATGCCGCTGCCCAAGAAGCTGCTCGAACAGGGCGTGCGCGACATGGTCCGCGTCTGCGACGGCCGCATGTCCGGCACCGCCTACGGCACCGTCGTGCTGCACGTGGCACCCGAGGCCGCTGCCGGCGGCCCGCTCGCCCTGGTGCGCACCGGCGACGTGATCAGCCTGGACGTCGAAGCCCGCCGCATCGACGTCGAGGTGCCCGACGAGGAGCTGGCCGCCCGCACGCCCAACGACGCCACCGTCGCCGGGTTCGCCACCCCCCGCCGCGGCTGGGAACGCCTCTACGTCGACCACGTCCTCCAGGCCGACACCGGCGCCGACCTGGACTTCCTCCTCGGCTCCAGCGGGTCGCGGGTCAGCCGCGAGTCGCACTGAACCCGCCGGCCCGGTCGCGGGGCGGGGTCGGGCCGCCGGGGTGCCACCAGCGGCGCGACGCCAGCCCGGCCAGCACCGCGCCGGCGGCGTTGACCAGCACGTCGTCCACGGAGGACACCCGGTCGAGCTGCAGGGCGTACTGGGCGGTCTCGACCAGGACCGAGCAGCCCGCCCCGAGCGCGAGGACCCGCGTCACGGACGCCAGCGCCGCGAACCGCACCGGGGCGAAGAACCCGAGCGCCGCGAAGACCAGCAGGTTGCCGCCGATCCCGAGCGGCCCCATGGTGACCAGGTCCCGCAGCGGGACCAGGCTCACCCGACCGGGGACGGTGCCGGCACCCGGGCCCGGCATCAGGGTCATCCACACGAACGGCACCGTCCCGTGGACCATGCCCACCTCGGCCAACGACCTCCGCCACGCGAAGGCGACCCCGGCGGCACGCCGGCGCAGTGCCAGGGCGCACGCCACCAGGAACGCCGGCGGGAGCGTGACCAGCGTCATGAGCAGCACGCCGTTCTCCGTGTCGAGGCAGCCGTGCCACCGCCCGGCCAGGCACGCCGGAGCGGACATCATGAGCGGCCGCCGCACGACGAACAGCACGGCCGCCAGGCATAGGACCGCCAGGCAGACGAGCACGATCCCGCGCGTGCGGCGGGGCGGCGCTGACGGGGGTGCGCTCTGCGTCATGGCCTTATTGGAGAGGTGGGGCCGTTGCGGCGGTGTATGCGGTTTTGGATACGTCCGCGATACACGGCGCGTTCGGCCGGGGACTCGCACGCCGCCCAGGCGGCCGCGCACGGTCGCCAGGTGCTGGCGGGGGTACGTCATCGGTGGTGCGCCGGCGGCATCGGCGATCGCCTCTTAGCGATGGTCGACATCGCCGTGGCGAAGTCGCCGGTGTGCACGGCACCGGAGGTCACCTGGGCGAGACAGGGCCGGACGCCCCCGCGGCGGCCCCCGCGCCGACGTCGATGCCCAGCTCGCGGGCGGCGGCCCACGGCAGGGTCGGGTCACCGCCCCGGCTCGACGCGGAGGACGTCCCCGGCAGGTCGAACCCATCCGTCCCGGGCAGCTCCAGCAGCGCCGGCGGGTTGCCGCGCGGCGGGCAGCAACCCGCCGGTGTCGGCCTCGGGCAGGCCGGCCCAACGACTGCCGAGGACGCTGTGCCGCGACGACGTGCCCCGCCTACCGGAGCGCCGCGATCCCGGCCAGAAAGATGTCGACACCGGCGAGGAACTGCTCGCGGTCGTCGTGCTCGCGCAGCCGCGCCGCGGCCTTGTGCGCGAACGGGTACCTGTCGGGGTCGAGCCGCGACCACCGGGCGGCGACGCCGGCCAGGAAGTCCGCCCGGTCCTCCTCGCCGCCGGCCAGGGCCCGGGCGTTCGCGGCGTTCTGCCCGGCGACGCCGAGGACGTAGTTCACGAGCGCGCCCGCGGCGTCGAGGAGCGCCCGCTCGGGCACGCCGAGCGCGTCGAGCAGCCCGCCGATGCCCTCGTAGACCTCCAGCAGCGCGGGGCGCCACGGTTCCCGGGCGAGCTGGGCGCCGACCCAGGGGTGCGCGTCGATCGCGTCGAACAGGCCCAGGGCGAGGGCGCGCAGGGCCTCCCGCGGCTCCGCGTCGACGACCACCCCGGTCACGACGGCGGCGATGACGTCGTCGGTGGCGGCGGCGAGCAGGTCGCTCTTGTTCGCGACGTGGTGGTAGATCGCCCCGTAACCGGTGCTCAGCCGGGCGGTGAGCGCGCGGAAGGTCAGCGCGGCCTCGCCGCCGGCGTCGAGGAGTTCGGTCGCGACCGCGACGATCAGCTCCTTGGACAGCGCGTCCGCCCAACAAGGGGGACCCCATGGCCACACCGGTCACGATCATCGGCGCCGGCCTCGGCGGCCTCGTGCTGGCCCGCGTCCTGCACGTGCACGGCATCCCGGTCACCGTCTACGAGGCGGAACCCTCACCCACCTCGCGCCGCCAGGGCGGGATGCTCGACATCCACCCCCGGACCGGCCAGTCGGCGCTGGAGGCGGCGGGCCTGACCGAGGGGTTCCGCGCACTCGTCCTCGAAGGCCGCGAGTCCTACCGGGTCCTCGACGCGGACGGGACCGTCCTGCTCGACCGACCCGACGACGGCACCGGCGAGCGTCCCGAGGTGCAGCGCGGCGAGCTGCGGCACCTGCTGCTCGACTCGCTCCCGCGCGGCGCGGTCCGGTGGGGGCGCGAGGTGACCGGTGCGCGGGCACTGGGCGAGGGCCGCCACGAGGTGGGCCTGGCCGACGGCACCACCGTCGTCACGAGCCTGCTCGTCGGCGCGGACGGCGCGTGGTCGCCGCGGCGGCGGTCGGCGCCGGGACGCTCTTCGCGCTCGCGCCGGGCAGGGGCATCCTGGCCCACCGGGAGGGGGACGGGACGCTCCACGCGTACGCGCAACTGCTGAAGCCGCGGGACTGGCTCGCCGGTGACGCCGCCGTGACGGCGCGGGTCGTCGAGGAGTTCGACGGCTGGGCCCCCGAACTCACCGCCCTGATCACCGACAGCGACACCCCGCCGGTCCTGCGCCGCCTCCACGCGCTGCCGACCGGGCACCGCTGGGACCGCGTCCCCGGGGTGACCCTGCTCGGCGACGCCGCCCACCTCATGCCGCCCAACGGCGAGGGCGCCAACCTGGCCATGCTGGACGGCGCCGAACTCGGCCGGGCCATCGCCGCGCGCCCCGACGACGTGGAGGCCGCGCTCGCCGGGTACGAACAGGCCGTGTTCGCGCGTGCGGCCGCTGCGGGAGGGGACGACACCTACGAGGTCATGCTCGGTGACGACGCGCCCCACAGCGTGGTCGCCATGCTGACCGGGATCGAGCGGGCCTCCTGAGACGAGCCTGAGTTCGCGCGGCCGCAGGGGGCGGGCGGACCCGCTTGTCGGACAACGGTCCCGGGTGCCGTCGCCGGGGCACGACCGGTCACGGGGCCGCTTCCCCCACTTCGCGCCCCCGCGACCGGTCGTGGCTCACGGCGTGGGCAGGGTCCGGTCCAGGAAGTCGCGGACCAGCGGGACGATCTCGTCGAGGTTGGTCTCCAGCGCCCAGTGGCCGCCCTCGATCAGGTGCAGCTCGGCGTCGGGCAGGTCGCGCAGGTAGGCGCGGGCGGCGCCCTCGGGCATGTACCCGTCGTGCGGGCCCCACACGATGAGGGTGGGCGGTTGGTGCTCGCGCAGGTACGCCTGCTCGTCGGCGAACCAGTCCAGGGTGCGCGCCTGGTCGGCGATGAGGTTGACCAGGTTCTCCCGGCGGTCCGGCCGGTCCATCAGCGACCACGACAGCCGCCACAGGTCGGGGCTGACCCGGTCGACCAGGTGCTCGGGGATCTCGCCGACGAACTCGTCGCGGAAGCCCTCCTCGGTCACCGCGGTGGCCAACTCGGCGCGGCCCTCGTCGGTGGGGTTGGACCAGTAGTCCTTGAGCGGCTTGTACTTCGGGCCGTGCTGGTCCTCGTAGACGTCGCCGTTCTGGATGATCAGGGCGGTGACGCGGTCGGGGGCGTGCATGGCCAGCTTCAGGCCGAACTGGGTGCCGTAGTCGTGGAGGTAGATCGCGTAGCGGGTCAGTCCCAGCACCTCGGTGAAGCGGCGCAGGAAGTCGGCGTAGCCGGTGAAGGTGTAGGAGAAGCGGTCGGGGGCGGGGGTGGCGCTGTAGCCGAAACCGGGGTAGTCGGGCGCGACGCACCGCCAGCGGTCGCCCAGGGCGGGCATGAGGTTGCGGAACTGGAACGAGGAGGAGGGGTAGCCGTGCGGGAGGAGGAGGACCGGCGCGTCCTCGGGGCCCGCCTCGCGGTAGAAGATCTCGATGCCGTCGACGTCGACGGTGCGGTGGCTGACGGTGACGGGTTCGTGCGAACGAGTCATACCACCAGGTTTCGCAGCGGGAGGGGGACCAAACACCTCATCGTGTTGCCACGAAAGTGGGAATTTCGTGGGGCTGGGATTGCGGAGGGTGATTGTTCGAGGCAGGAGGGTGGGGCGGGCAGGGACAAGGGCGGGGCGGGTAGGGCGAGCTGAGGCGGGACGGGGCAGGGCAGGCTGCGGCGGGCCAGGCCAGGGCGGGCCAGGGCAGCGTGGGGCAGGGCGGGGCTGGAAGCTTGGCGGGTGCTGAGCAGAAAGTGATCTGCCGGGGGACCAACGCGTGCCCGCCACCGGACGACCCGACGGCGACGGACCCACGCGGCCCCCCGGCAGCAGCGGCCACACCCCTGCGGCCGCTCCCTCACCCGGCGGGTCGGGAACCCACGGCACCCCGCGGGCCGGAAGCCCACAGCACCCGTGGGCCGGGAACCCACGACTCCCGGTGGACCGGGAACCCTGGGCTCCCGGTGGATCAGGAACCCACCACGGAGATCTCGTCGTGCAGGGCCGCCGCACCCTCGACCACCCGCGCCGGCCCGGCCAGCCCGGTCACCACGGCCACCGCGGCCCGCAGCAGCACCCGCGCGATCATCGGGTCGATCGCCCCGGCCAGGTGCGGCACGCTGGTCCGGAACGACACCCGGTACGTCACCTCGCTCCCCCCTTCGACCGGCACGACCTCCCACGCACCGCCGAGCGCCACGAAATCGCCTTCGACCTGCTCGAACCGCAGCACCCGCCCCTCGACCTCGACCCGCTGCACCCAGTGCGCCACCCCACCGCGGAAGCGCAGCGCGTACCGGTACCGGTCCTCCCCCTCCGCCGCCACCGACTCGATGTCGGCCGACACGTCGGGGAACCGCTCCTGCCGTCGCAGCAGGGCGAAGACCTCGTCCGCGGGCACCGAGGCCGTCAGGACCACGCTGTGCTCGGTCATCGCCACGCTCCTCCTCGCACGATGTTGACTCCTTGCAGCCGGGTCGTCCTCAGCATCAGGTAGTTCGCCTCGCCGAACGCGCCGCCGGTCAACCCGGTACCGCCGTGCGTGGGCAGGAACGGGCGGAACGCCGAGTGCGAGTCGTTGACGTTGACCACGCCGCCGTGGGTCACCTCGGCGGCGATCCGGTTCACCAGCCGCTCGTCGCGCACCCAGAACGAGTTGCGCAGCCCGTAGGCGTTGCCGCCGACGAAGCGCAGCACCTCGTCGAACACGGCCTCGTCGTCGTCCGGCTCGGGCACCACCACGGGCACCAGCGGGGAGAACGTCTCCTCGCGCACCGCGGGCGTCCCGTCGGCCACCCGCAGCCCGTCGACCCGCAGCACGGTCGGCTCGACGAACAGCCCGGTGTCGGACGGCGTGCCGTCCACCTCCAGGCGGCGGCCGCCGTGCAGGAGCTTCGCGCCCCGGCTGACCGCGTCGGCGACGTTGGCGAAGTGCGCCCGCGCCATGAGCACCGGGGTCAGCACCACGCCGGGCTCGTCGGGGTAGCCGGGCCTGGTCGCGGCGGCCTCGCCCACCAGGCGGTCGAGCAGCTCGTCGGCGATCTCCGGGTGCGCCACCACGTGGTTGGGGATGTTGCAGATCTGCCCGGACTGGCGGAAGTTCTCCGCGATGGCCCGGACCGCCCCGTCGAGGTCGGCGTCCTTCCACACCACCACGCAGTCGTTGCCGGCCAGCTCCAGCACCGGTTTCTTGCCCGCGGCCACGGCGGCGCGCTCGAACTCCAGGCCCTTGGCGCTGCCGCCGACGTAGACGATGTCGTTGACGTGCGGGCTCTCCAGCCACAGGTCCGTCATCGGCGGGCCGCACAGGATGTTGAGCACGCCCGCCGGCGCGCCGGCCTCCTCCAGCACCGGCACGACGACCTCGCGCAGCGCGTACGTGGTGGCCAGCGGCACGCCGCGCGGCGCGCGCACCACCACCGCGTTGCCCGCCAGCAGCGCCGACACGCCGAACAGCGCGTTGGGCGTGGACGCGTTCTGCGGCGGGTTCACGCACACCACGCCGTCGGGCACGCGGCGGACCACGGCCCGCCCGGCGCCGCGGTCGCGGGTCCACGCCATCTGCCCGGCGCACCAGTGCAGCGTCTCCAGGCTGTAGTCCGCGTACCAGTACTCGTCCAGGGTCGGCCCGGCCAGGTCGCGCGGCTGCCCCTCGGCCACCAGCAGCTCGACGATGTCGTCCCGCCGCTCGCGCAGCCGCTCGCCGATGCGCACGCCGACGGCGATGCGGTCCTGCAACGGCACGCGGGCCCACTCGGGCGCGGCGCGCGCCGCCGACTCCAGCGCGTACCGGGCCATGTCGTCGTCGGCCAGGGCGCAGCCGCCCACCACGGCGGGACCGGCGGAGCGGGCGTCGACCAGGCCCGCGTCCAGGTCCCGCTTGAGGGCCAGGGCGGGGAAGGTGTCCTCCAGCACGGCGCGGGCGGCGACCGTGTGGACGTACTTCCCCTCGGGGTGCTCGACGTCCTTGCCGCCGATGTACGCCGGGTACATCACGGGTTCACGCGTGGTCATGTCGTCACCTCTCTTCCGGGAACCGCCATCGCGGTCGCGGCGACGGCCTGGGCCTGGGCTCGGATCTCGGGTACCGCGGTGCTCTCGAACAGCTCGCCCCGGCGCAGCGCGCCGAGCACGAACACCGGTCTCGGCGCGCCCCGTCGGTCGAGCACGCGCCCGTCGCGGCCGGTGGTCAGGCCCAGGCCCAGCGGGTCGGGACGGGCGGTGCCGTCGTCGAGCAGCCGGCGCAGCAGCGGGTCCGGGCGGTCGGTGACGTCGCCGCGGAACCCGGTGGCGTTGACCACCCAGCCGACGCGCAGTGACCGGGGCCCGGCCGGCGTGACCAGGTCGGCCTCGAAGCCGTCCGCGACGGGCCGCAGGCACGCCACCCGGCCGCGGTGCACGTGGAGCCGGCCGGTGCCCATCAGGGCCCGCACGCGCCGGTGCGTGGCGGGTGCGGCGCGGTGGCGGTGCACGTCCCAGTACCGGTTGACGCGGTCCAGGAAGCGCCGCCGGTCGGTCAGGTCGAGCTGCTGCCACAGGCGCGGGGCGTGCGGCCGCAGGCGGTCGACGAAGTCGCGCCACCGGTCCGGGTCCGCGGCCACGCCCCGGCGCGCGAAGCCCAGCAGGTCGCGCAGCGAGCCGACGTGCTCCGGCAGGCCCGGACCGGGTGGCGGCGCCACCGGCGCGCGACCGGTGCGGTGGGGGCGGGGCAGCAGGCCGTGCCGGGACACCGCGTGCACCACCGCGGCCGGGTGCGCCCGGGTCACCGAGATGGCCAGGTCCATCATGGACAGACCGGTGCCCAGCACCAGCACGGGCGAGTCGTCGGTGATCGCCACCGGACCGTCCCACGGGTCGGCCACGTAGCGGGGCGAGCCGGTGGGCAGCAGCCCGGCGAACGGGTCGCCGCCGCCCACGCCGGGCGCCAGCACCGCGAAGTCCACGCGCACCGGCGCCCGACCGGCCAGCTCTACGACCAGGCCACCACCGCCCGACCCGTCGTCGGACAGCCCGGTCACGGTGGCCGCGACCCGCTCGACCACCGCGACCCCGCGCGCCCGGCGCTCCTCGGCCAGCAACGCCTCCCCCAGGTACCGGCCGTACTCGCCGCGCGGCAGGAACGCCCCGCCGTCCACGTCCCGGCCCAGCTCCCGGTTCCAGCGCACGAAGTGGTCCGGGTCGTCGGCCAGCGCGCTCATCCGCGCCGCCGGGGTGTTGAGCAGGTGCGCGGGGTCGTCGGTGCGGTAGGCCCGCCCCGGCCCGAACTCGCCGCTGCGGTCGACCAGGACCAGCCGCAGCGGCCGGCCCCGGTCGGCGGCGGCCCGCAGCAGGTGGACCGCCGCCAGCGTCCCGCTCGCGCCGGCGCCGACGACGGCCACCCGCAGCCCGCCCGGCTCAGTCATCCCGCGCCCCGTGCGCCATCACCGACAGCGAGTCGCCCAGCAGCCCCGCGGCCAGCGTGTTGCCGTCACCGGGCTCGATGAGCAGGAACGCGCCCGTGGCGATGCAGTCGCGGTAGTCGTCCACCGGCAGCGGGTCGGCCACGTGCAGCCGCACCTTGCCGATCTCGTTGAGCGCCAGCTCCTCCGGCCCGTCCAGCACGGCCAGCTCCTGCTCGTCGAACCTGGTGGACAGGCCCGTGACGCGGCAGTCGGTGGTGTGCGTGCCGTGCCGCAGCAGCACCCGCGCGCCGGGCCGCAGCGGCTCCTCGGCCAGCCAGCACACCGTGGCGTCGAACTCCTCGGCCACCCGCGGCCTGCGGTCGGCGGCGGCGATCAGGTCGCCGCGGGTGATGTCGATCTCGTCGGCCAGCACCAGGGTCACCGGCTCGCCCTCGTGGGCGCGGTCGACCGGGCCGTCGGGCGTGCCGACCTCGACCACGGTGGTGGTCGTGCCGTCGGGCAGCACCACGACGTGGTCGCCGGGGGCCACCTCGCCCGCCACGACCTGGCCGGCGTAGGCGCGGTAGTCGGTGGTGCCGTCGCGCAGCACGTACTGCACGGGCATCCGGAAGCCGACGTCGCTGCCGCGCGGGTCGGGCACCACGGTCTCCAGGTGCTCCAGCAGCGTCGGCCCGTCGTACCAGGGGGTGTGCTCGGACTCGGTCACCACGTTGTCGCCGGCCAGCGCGGACAGCGGGA
The DNA here is from genome assembly GCF_009498035.1 of Saccharothrix syringae. Classification (NCBI taxonomy): domain Bacteria; kingdom Bacillati; phylum Actinomycetota; class Actinomycetes; order Pseudonocardiales; family Pseudonocardiaceae; genus Saccharothrix; species Saccharothrix syringae. The sequence continues at coordinate 4,067,589 of NZ_CP034550.1, read as the reverse complement.
TCGCGGTGACCTGCTCCTCCCGGTAGCCCAGCGAGACCGCGTGCGCGACGAACTCGTCGCGGGTGGACTCGAAGGTGCCGCGGTCGAAGTCGACCAGGTCCAGCTTGTTCACCGCCAGGGTGATGCCGGGCACGCCGAGCATCGCCATGACCGCCAGGTGCCTGCGGGTCTGCGGCAGCACGCCCTTGCGGGCGTCGGTGAGCAGCACCGCGTGGTCCGCGGTCGAGGCGCCGGTGACGGTGTTGCGCAGGTACTGGACGTGGCCCGGGGTGTCGGCCAGCACGAACGTGCGCCGCGCGGTGGCGAAGTACCGGTAGGCCACGTCGATGGTGATGCCCTGCTCCCGCTCCGCGCGCAGGCCGTCGACCAGCAGCGACAGGTCGGGGTTGTCCAGGCCCCGCTCGGCGCTGCTGCGCAGCACCGCGTCGAGCTGGTCGCTGAGCACGGACTTGGTGTCGTAGAGCAGCCGGCCGACGAGGGTGGACTTGCCGTCGTCCACGCTGCCCGCGGTCACCAGCCGCAACAGGTCGGTCGTCATCAGAAGTACCCCTCCCTCTTGCGGTCCTCCATGGCGGCCTCGGAGATCCGGTCGTCGGCCCGGCTGGCACCGCGCTCGGTGAGCCTGCTGGCCTTGATCTCCTCGATGATGTCCTCGACGGTGGCCGCGTCGGACTCGACCGCGCCGGTGCACGAGCCGTCGCCGACGGTGCGGTACCGCACGGTCTTCTCGACCAGCTCGCCGTCGTCGTCCGGCCCGCCCCACTGGCCGGGCGTGAGCCACATGCCGTCGCGCTGGTAGACCTCGCGCTGGTGGGCGAAGTACAGCGACGGCAGCTCGATGTCGCGCTCGGCCACGTAGCGCCAGACGTCCAGCTCGGTCCAGTTGGAGATCGGGAACACCCGGACGTGCTCGCCGGGCTTGTGCATGCCGTTGTAGAGGTTCCACAGCTCCACGCGCTGGCGGCGGGGGTCCCACCGGCCGAACGCGTCGCGGACGCTGAACACCCGCTCCTTGGCGCGCGAGCGCTCCTCGTCGCGCCGGCCGCCGCCGATCACGGCGTCGTAGCGCTGCTCGGTGATGGTGTCCAGCAGGGGCACGGTCTGCAGCGGGTTGCGCAGGCCGTCGGGCCGCTCCTGCACCTTGCCCCGGTCGATCCAGTCCTGCACCTCCGCGACGTGCAGCTTCAGGTTGTACCGCTCGACCAGCTCGTCGCGGAACCGCAGCACCTCGGGGAAGTTGTGCCCGGTGTCGACGTGCACCAGGGTGAACGGCGGCGGCAGCGGCGCGAAGGCGCGCACGGCCAGGTGCACCAGCACGGTGGAGTCCTTGCCGCCGGAGAACAGCAGCGCGGGCCGGTCGAACTCGCCCGCGACCTCCCGCAGGATGTGGATGCCCTCGGCCTCCAGCGTCGCCACGCCCGTGGCGGCGCGCTCGTCGGTCGTGGGGCGTTGCTTCGTCGGCGCGCTCATCGCAGCACCACCTCCCGGCTGTCCTGTTCGGCTCGCGTCAGGGCTCGGTCGATCAGCTCAAGGCACTCGTCGATCCCGTACTCCGAGGTGTCGACCCGCACCTCGGGGGTGGTCGGCGCCTCGTAGACGTCGCTCAGCCCGGTCATGCCGGACACCTCGCCGCGCTCGGCCTTGGCGTACAGGCCCTTGACGTCGCGCTCCACGCACACCTCCACGGGGGCGTGCACGTGCACCTCGACGAAGTTCAGGCCCGCCTCCTGGTGCGCCTCGCGCACCTCGGCCCGCGCGCTGCGGAACGGCGCGATGACCGACACGACCACGAGCACGTCCTGGGCGGCGAGCATGGCGGCCAGCCGGCCGATGCGCCGCACGTTCTCGATCCGGTCCTCCTTGGTGAAACCGAGCTCCGGGAAGAACTCCCGGCGGATGACGTCGCCGTCCAGGTGCTGCACGGCCCGCTGCCCCTGGTAGCGGTTCACCAGCTCCCGCCCCAGCGTCGACTTGCCGGAGCTCGGCAGCCCGGTCAACCACAGCGTGGTGGTCACAGGTCTTCCTCCCTCTCGTCCGTTCGGTGTCCGCTCCGGCCCGTCTACGGGGCGTGCTCGCGGCCCAGCAGCTGTCGGGCCACCACGAGCTTGGTGGCGTTCTCGGTGCCGTCGGCGATCTCGGGGCCGATGGCGTCGCGCATGCGGCGGCTGATCGGGTGCTCGTCGTGCCAGCCGCGGTGGCCGAAGGTGAGCAGTGCCTGGTGGGTGGCCTCCACGCCGACGCGCGGCGCCCACCACTTGGCCATGTTCGCCTCGACCCGGTGGTCCAGGCCCGCGTCCTTGCGCCACAGCGCCTCGTAGGCCAGCAGGCGCGCGGCGCGCACCCGGGTGGCGTGCTCGACCAGCGGGAAGGCCACGCCCTGGTGCTTGCCGATGGGCTGCCCGAACGCGGTGCGCTCGCGGGCGAAGGCCATCGCGTCGTCCAGGGCGGCCTGCGCGGAGGCCGCGGCCATCACCGCGATGAGGGCGCGGGAGTGGTCGAAGCCGCGCATGACGCCGACGAACCCCTCCCCCACCTCGCCGACGACCTCGTCCGCGCTCACCGCGCAGCGGTCGAAGGTGATGGTGGCGCGCCCGCCGGCGCGGGCGCCGAGGTCGGGCAGCCGGTCCCGGCTCACGCCCTCGCGGTCCAGCGGCACGTAGAACGCGGTGACGCCGCGCGCGCCGTCGTCGCCGGTGCGGGCGAAGACCAGGCCGTGGGTGGCGTGGGCGCCCAGCATGATGGAGGTCTTGGTGCCGGTGAGCACCCAGCCGTGGCCGTCGCCGGCGCGCTCGGCGCGCAGCTCGATGGCCGCCGCGTCGGTGCCGTGGTCCGGCTCGGTCAGCACCAGCGCCACCACGGACTCGCCCGCGGCCACGGGCGGCAGCCAGGCCGCCTTCTGCTCCTCGGTGCCGTTGCGGTCGATGATGCCGCCGATGAGCGCCGCGTTGAGCACCGGGTAGCACGCGGTCACCTCGGCCTTGGCCAGCTCCTCCACGGCGATGCCGACCTCGACCGCGCCCAGGCCGCGGCCGCCGTGCCGCTCGGGGATGCCCAGGCCGGTCAGGCCCGCGCGCCCCAGCTCGGTGAAGAACCCCGGTGGGAACGTCCGCTCCCGGTCGTTGCGGGCCGCGCCCGGCGCGATGCGCTCCTCGGCGAAGTCGCGCACCTTGCGCGCCAGGGCCTCCTGCTCGTCGGTGAACCCGAAGTCCACGTCCCACCTCCTCAGCTGTCGACCAGCTGCTCGCGCAGCCGGAACTTCTGGACCTTGCCGCTGGGCGTCTTGGGCAGCTCGGCGGTGTGCTCGACCCGCTCCGGCCAGTACTGCTTGGCCATGCCCAGCGAGTCGAGGTGCTCGCGCAGGTCGGGCAGCTGCGGCGGCTCGTCCTGCGGCACGATCACCGCGCACGCCCGCTCGCCCAGCCGGTCGTCCGGGTAGCCGACGACCGCGACGTCCTTGATCCCGGGGTGGCGCAGCAGGGCGGCCTCGACCTCGACCACCGGCACCTTCTCGCCGCCGCGCGAGATGACGTCCTTCTCCCGGCCGGCGATGCGGATGCCGCCGTGGCCGTCGTCGCGGGCCAGGTCGCCGGTGTCGAACCAGCCGTCGTCGGTGACGTTGTCGGCGTAGACGTCGGGCCGGCGGAAGTAGCCCAGGCACTGGGTGGCGCCGCGGACCTGGAGCCGGCCGGTCTCGCCCGCGGGCACCGGGCGCAGGTCGTCGCCGACGATGCGGACCTCCATGCCGGGCACGGCCGAGCCGTCGCTCTCGGCGGCCCGCATCTCCGGGTCCTCGGGGCGGGTGATGGTCGGCGCGCCGTTCTCGGTCATGCCCCACAGCGCGTAGAGCCGGCAGCCCAGCACGTCGCGGGCCTGCTCGACGAGCACCGGCGGGATCGGCGCGCTGCCGGTGGCGAAGGTCTTCAGGTGCGACAGGTCGCGGGCCTGGTCGCGCTGCCGGTCGATCAGGTCGACCAGGAACGGCGGCGCGCCCATGAAGAAGGTGACCTTCTCCTCCTCCAGCACGCGCAGCATCAGGTCGGCGTCCCAGTTGTCGATGTGCACGCAGGTCGCGCCCATCAGCAGCGGCATGGTGAAGTTCCACGTCCACCCGGCGTTGTGGGTGGTGGGCGAGCCCATCGCGGTGACCTCGTCACCGGTCAGGTGCAGCGCGTCGACCTGCATGCGGTTGGTGGCGTGGAGCGTGTTGTGGCTGTGCATCACGCCCTTGGGCTCGCCGGTGGTGCCCGAGGTGAACATGACGTAGGCCAGGTCGTCCGGGTGCGCCTCGCGGCCCTCGGTGTCGCCGACCAGGGCGCCCTCGGTGCCGGGCTCGCCCAGCAGCGCGGTGTCGAAGTCCAGCGCGCCGTCCAGGCCGGGGGTGCCCGCGGGCTCGTCGGCCAGGCCGACCAGGACCCGGTGGCGGAGGGTGGGCACCTCGCGGGCCACCTCCTCGCTCAGCTCCGCGTGCGAGAAGCCGCGGTGCCGGACGGGTCCGATGTAGACGTTGCTCTCGGTCAGGCCGGTCATGAACGTCAGCTCGCGCTTGCGCATGATCGGCAGCACGGGACCGGCGACCGCGCCGATCCGGAAGCACGCCAGCGAGGTGGCCAGCAGCTGCCAGGAGTTGGGCAGCTGGAGCGTCACCACGTCGCCGCGGGCGACCCCGAGGCCGGCGAGGCCCGCGGCGATGCGCTCGACCTTGCGCTCCAGCTCGGCGTAGGTGAGGGTCTCCTTGGTCCGGCCGTCGGTGTGCCACACCACGACCGCCCGGCGCTGCGGGTGCTCGCGGGCGGCCCGGCGCAGGTCGTCGACCAGCGTCTCCTCGGCTCGCCACCACCCCTGCGCGAGGTACTCCTCCGGGTCGTGCATCTCGATGGGTTGGTCCGACATGTGGATCTCCTGTGGGTCGTCGTCTTGCTCGCGGTCAGACCACGGCTCGGGTGTTGCCGCCGTCGACCAGCAGGAGCGCCCCGGTGACGAACGCGGCCTGCTTCGAGGCCAGGAACGCCGCCAGGGCGCCGAAGTCGTCCGGGTCGCCGACCTTGCGCACGGGCACCTCGGCGGCCGCCGCGGCGGCGTCCTCGCCGGAGGGCCCGCGCAGCGCCGGCGTGTCGTGGTAGCCGGGCGCCAGCACGTTCACGGTCACGCCGCTGTCGCCGAAGGAGTGCACCAGGTTGCGCGCGTACCCCAGCACGCCCAGGCGGGCGACGCCGGAGAGCACGTTGTGCGGCATCGGCTGGCGCACCGACTCGGAGGTGATCAGCAGCACCCGGCCCCAGCCGCCGCGCTTGAGGTGCGGCGTGGCGGCGGTGACCAGGGCGACGTGCGGGATGAACGCGGTGTCGACGGCCTTGCGGTAGTCGTCGGGCCCGAACTCGTCCACCGGGCCCTGCACCACGCCGCCGGTGTGGCCGACGACGACGTCGACGCCGCCGAACTCGGCCGCGGTGTCGGCCACCCACCGCTCCACGGCGGCGGTGTCGGCCACGTCGGCGACCTGGCTGCGCACCCGGCCGCCGCCGACGGCCTCCAGCTTGCCGTGCGCCTCGGCGAGCCGGTCGGCGTCGCGGGCGCAGATCGAGACGTCGGCGCCCTCGGCGGCCAGCGCCCGGGCCACGCCCAGGCCGAGCCCGCTGCTGGCGCAGGCCACCATGGCGACCTTGCCGTCCAGTCCGAGGTCCATCAGCTCCCCTTCCCGGCGCGGACGCGGTAGCCGTAGCGCAGCAGCTGGGGTGCCGCCGCGGCCGTGGTCAGCGCCTTGGGCTTCCAGTCCAGGTCGGTCCGCCACCGGCCGTCGGACCGGATGGGCACGCGGCCGGAGCGGAACCGGTCGGGGTTGCCGGTGACGGTGTGGTTGACGCCCAGCTCGACGGTGCCGTCCCCGGCCACCGGGTTGGGCCCGGCGATGCCGGCGAAGTCCATGACCCGCCCGATCACCTCGCGGGGGCTAGCGGAGAAGTCCTCGTGCCGCACCCGCAGGTAGCGGTCGCGCCCGGCGAGCGCGAGCAGGTCGGAGGCGGCGTTGACCGCCGTCCAGTAGCCGGTGCTGCGGCCCGCGCTCATCCGCGTGACGTAGCTCTTGTCCTTGCGGTAGGAGAACGCGGTGGCGCGGGCGTCGCGCACCACGTGCAGCACGCGCACGTCGAGGTCGTCGCGGCCGAGCAGGGCCGCGGCCTCGGCCGGGTACTTGGAGCCGTCCACCAGCACCTCGGCGCCCGCGGCGGCGGCCGCGGCCCGGTACAGGTCCGCGGTGACGCCGGTCAGCCACTCGACGTCCGGCGGGGTGCGGCGCGCGCCCAGCGCCTCGGCCAGCCGGGCGGGCGTGTGCCGGGCGCGCAGCCGGGCCGCCTGCACGGCCTCCACGGCGGCGGCCGCGTGCGGGTCCGCCGCGACGCCCGTGCCCAGCACGCCCGACCACAGCGGGCACGCGGTGACGGGCTCGCCGCAGCCGCAGCTGGAGTTGGTGCCGCTGCGCAGCACCCCGTTGCGCCACAGGTAGTGCAGCTCGCCGACGTGCAGGGTGCCCGCGGTCTCGCCGAGCACGTTGCCGATCATGGTGCTGCCGCACCGCATCATGCCGGTGATGTAGAGCACCCGCATCAGCCGGCCCCCTCCTGCTCCAGCAGGACGAAGTGCTGCGGCAGGTGCACGGCCAGGCCCATGCGGCTGGTGGCCTCCAGCAGGTCGCCGCCGTCGGGCGCGGCACCGCGGCGCAGCCTCAGCTCGGCCACGCCCGGGTCGAGGAACGTGGTGGCCGCGCGGAAGTCGCCCAGCAGCACCTGGTTCTTCGGGATCATCCGGGTCCGGGAGATCCGCACGCCCGCCTCGGCGAGCCTGCCGAGCAGCCCGGACTCCACCGCCTGCCAGTACACCGCGGTGTGGGCCACGATGCCGTCGCACGAGCCGCCGGTCTCCTCCACCAGCGCGGCCGCCTGGGTGAGCAGGTCGACCGGGGCGCGGTCGGTGGTGATCCGGCGCAGGTCCGGCAGCTCCAGCAGGCCGGGCACGGCGCCGTCGTCGCTGCCGCGCAGCAGCACCTGGTTCTCGGTGGTGCCGAACCGCACGAGCAGCCGGTAGTCGATGAACGACGCCAGCAGCCGCGGGTGCTCCAGCAGGCCGGCGGGCACCGGCAGGGACACGCCGATGTCGGTCAGCGCGGCCTCGCCGAGCTTGAGCTCGAACTGGGACTCGGGCGTGGTGTCGAACGTGGTGCCGGACAGCTCGCGCCGACCGCGCTCGGGCCGCGGCTCGTGCACGTAGTAGGCGTTGCCGTCGCGGATGGTGGCCATCTTCATCAGCTGGCGCACGGTGTACCGGGGGCGTTCGGCGAACAGCGGGAACGCGGTCGGCAGGTAGGCGCGGAACGTCACGGTGACGTCGTCGCCTCCGCGGCCGAGCGCGGCGGCCTGCGCGAACTCCGAGCCCGGGGTGCTCTCGGTCATCGCCGGGTCGGCCAGCAGTTGCCGGGTCTGGTTGATCGGGGAGCTGGTCTGGGTCGTCATCACTGCCTTCCTCGCCTGGGGCGGTACCGTTGTCCGGTTCAGGCGGCGAGCGCCATGCGGCCGTGCACGACGTCGCCGATCTCGCGGGCCAACCGGCCCGGTTTGGGGTGCTGGAAGATGTTGCGGCCCATCGCCACGCCTGCCGCGCCCGCGCGCACCGCCGAGGCGACCCGCTCCAGCAGGACCCTCTTCTCGTCCACCGGCGGACCGCCGGCCACCACGACGGGGATGGGGCACGCCCGCGCGACGTCGGCCATCGCCTCGGCCGAACCGGGGTAGCTGACCTTGACGATGTCCGCGCCCAGGTCGGCGGCCAGCGTGGCCGAGTGCTTGACCAGCTCGGGGTCGGTGGAGTCGGTGATCTGCGGGCCCCGCGCGTACATCATGGCCAGCAGCGGCACGCCCCAGCGGTCGGTCTCCTCCGCGGTGCGGGCCAGGTCGGCGATCTGCGCGGCCTCCTGCCGCGACCCCATGTTCACGTGCACGCTCACCGCGTCCGCGCCCAGCCGCAGCGCGGCCTCGACGGTGGTCACCAGGTACTTGGCGTCCGGGTCGGGCGCATGGGACGTGCTGGCGCTCAGGTGCACGATCAGCGAGGTGTTGACGAACCTCTTGGGGTCCAGGTGGCGGGCGGTGCCCTTGTGCAGGACCACCGCGTCCACGCCGGCGCCGGCCAGCTCGCCGACCAGCTCGTCGAGCGAGTCGTCCGGGGTGACCGGCCCGTCGGCCACGGAGTGGTCCAGCGGGACGATCATCAACCTCCCGTCGCCGTTGCGGTTGATGCGGTCCAGGCGCAGGCACGCGCCGAAGGACTGTGGCTGGCTCAAGGCTTCCTCCTCGTGTTGTCGTCAGGCCGGGACGGCGGGCGCGGCCGGGTCGCCGTGCGCGCCGCTGTCCTCGCGGTCCAGGCAGAAGCGCTCGTGCAGCGCCCGCACCGCGTCGTGGACGCGGTCGCGCGGCACCAGGAACGTGGTCCTGGCCTGGCTGCACAGCACGCACTCGGCCGCGATGCCGGCGCCCGACAGGGCGTCCAGCGCGAGCGCGGTCAGGCCGGGCCGGCTCAGCAGCCCGGTGCCCACCACGGACACCCGGCCCAGGTCCCGGCGCTCGACCACCGCGCAGTCGTGCCCGGCCAGTTCCTCCACCACCGCGGCCCGCGCGCCGGCGACCGCGTCGTCGGCCACGCAGAACGCCATCCGCAACGACGATCCGCCGCCGGCCGACCAGGTCACCGAGTCGACCGGGATCTCCCGCCGCGCGACCGCGTCCAGCGCCCTCGCGCTGCCCGCGGCCACCTCGCACCGCGCCTCGACGACGATCTGGGTCACCCGGTCGTCGTGCGTCACCGCGACCACACCGGCGCGCCCTTCCAGCACGTCCGAGTCGAGCATGGCTGGTTCCCTCCCGAAGATGGTGCTTCCCTCGCCCACCCCGGACGCGTCGCGGACGACGATGTCGACGCCGTGCGCCGCGGCCAGCTCGACCGAGCGCGGGTGCAGCACGCGGGCACCGGAGAACGCCATCTCGGCCATCACCCCGGCGGGCACCCCGCCCAGCAGCCCGGCGTCGGGCACCACCCTGGGGTCCGCGCGCCGCACGCCCGCCACGTCGGTGTAGATCTCGCACACCCGGGCACCGTGGGCGACGGCCAGGGCCACCGCCGAGGTGTCCGACCCGCCCCGGCCCAGCGTGACGACCTCGCCGTCGCGGTCGAGGGCCTGGAAGCCCGCCACGACGACGACGTGGCCTTGGGCCAGCCAGGAGCGGACGGGCTCGACGTCGACCGAGGCGATCACGCCCGCACCAGGCCGGCCCACCGCCCGCAGCCCGGCCTCCGGGCCGGACAGCGACACCGCCGGCACGCCCAGCTCCCGCAGCGCGATGGCCAGCAGGGCCGCGGAGGCCAGCTCGCCGGTGGCGAGCAGCTTGTCGGTCTCGCGCGGGTCCGGCGCCGGGCTGACCGCGGTGGCGGCGCGCACGAGCTCGTCGGTGGTGTCGCCGCGCGCGGACACCACGACGACCACCGCGGTGCCGCTGCGGCGGACGCGCGCCACCCGGCGCGCGACCTCGGCGACCTGGACGTCGTGCGCCAGGGAACTGCCGCCGTACTTCTGGATGCAGATGTCCATGCCACTCCGTTCGGGGAATTCCGAGGGGGTTTTCGACGTCCGCGTCGCGGTCCGAGCACCTGACACGTCTTGTTGTGGGCTCGATTCCGTCCCTAATCGGGTTCCCCCGTTTTCCGCGGCTCTCGCTCGCGCAAATCCATGAACTCCGCGGGGCGGCGCCGGGTGGAATCCGCACCGGCGCACCGGTCGGCTCACGTGAATGGGTGAGGGGCCGGCCCGGCGCGCGGACGCCCGCCGGCGCGTCACCGGCGGGCGTCGCGGGGAGGGGGTGTCAGCGCTGGTCGGTGTCGCGCCGGGCTTCGTCGTGCGCGATGACCTGCAACGCGAGCTCGACGCGGTTGGTGACGCGGAGCTTGGTGAACGCGTTGCGCACGTGCGTGTTGATCGTGTTGGGCGAGAGGGTCAGCCGGGTGGCGATGGCCTTGTTGGTCAGGCCGCGGGCGACCAGGCGCGCCACGCGCACCTCGGTTTCGGTGAGGTCGGCCCACTGCTCGGGCGCCCGGTCGGGGACCACGCCGTCGACCGCGGGACCCGGGCGCGCCTTGAGCCCGGCCAGCCGGCGACCGGCCCGGCGGGCGGCGGGCAGCGCGTCGCAGGCCAGCCACAGGCGTTCCGCCTCGGCCAGCAGCTCCTCGGCCCGCTGCCGCTCGCCCAGCTCGCGGGCCAGCTCGCCCGCGTCGGCCAGGGCCGCGGCCCGCGCGGGGCGCCGCCCGCTCATCCGGTGCAGCTCGGCGGCCGAGACGAGGGCGGCCGGGTCGCGCTCGGCCAGGCCGCGGACGTGGGCGGCGGTGGCGGCGGGCCACGACACGCCGGGGTTGCGGTCGGCCAGCTCGCCGGTGACGCGCACCAGCCGGTCCAGCGCCCGCAGGTCGCCGCACCGCCGGGCCAGCCCCGCCAGCAGGGGCACGGCGCACGCGGCGGTGGTGGCGATGAACGCGACGAGGTCGGTGGCGGCCAGCAGGCCGCCCGCCACCTCGGCGGCCTCGTCGTCCCGGTCGGCCGCGCACAGCCAGCGCACGCGCCACCAGGCCGACCGCGCGGCGTCGGCGCGGCGTTCGGCCTCGCGCAGGTCGCCCTCGGCGCCGGCCAGGTCGCCGCGGGTGGCGCGGACCTCCGCGCGCAGGCCCAGGACCTTGCCCAGCAGGCCGCCCGCCGACCGCTCCCGCGCCGCGCGCACCCCCGCCTCGGCCTCCGCCTGGGCCCCGGCCAGGTCACCGCGCGCGGCGCGCACCCGGGCGCGGTGGTAGTGCCACTCGGGCGCCACCCAGGAGGTGCCCAGGCGCCGCGACTCGCGCTCCACCAGCCGCAACGCCGAGTCGGCCTCGTCGAAGCGGTCGAGCGCGAGCAGCGGCGGGCACAGCCACAGCCGCGCGTGGCGCTGCCGGACGAACGGGCCCAGCCGGTCGGCCTCGCGGACCGCCGCGCGGCCGTGCTCCAGGGCCCGGGCGAACTCGCCGCGGTGCAGCGCCGCGATGCCCTTGGCCGCGCAGGCCAGCATCAGGGCCTCGCCGCGCTCGGTCCGGGCGCCCGCGGCCAGCACCTCGTCGGCGGCCTCCTCGGCCGCGGCGGCCTGGCCCGTCCCGGCCAGCCGGTGCGCCTGCACTGCCCGCAGCTCCGCGCGGTGGTGCCCGGCCAGGTCGGCGCGGGCCAGCGCCCGGCGGGTGTACTCGACCACCGCGTGGTCGTCGCCCTGGCCGTGCGCCGGGTCGGCCAGCTCGGCCAGCGCGCACACCAGCAGCGTCTCGGTCTCCGCGTCGAGGTCGCGGTGCAGCGCCCGCACGGCCAGCTCCCAGGCCCGCTGCCCCTGGTCGGTGGCGGTCAGCAGGTGCACGGCCAGCACGGTCAGCTCGTCGCTGCGCGGGTGGGCGTCGCCGAGCAGGTCCAGCAGCCGCACCACCAGGCGGGTGGCGGCCCCGGGGTCCCGGGGCACCCGCTCGCGCACCGCCCGGTGCAGCACGTCCACCACCGCGGCGGACCCCACGTGACCGGCGCGTTCCAGGTGCCCGACCACCTCCTCGGGGTCGCGGCCCTCGGCGGCGACCACGTCGGCGGCCTCCCGGTGCAGCGCCACCCGCACCGGCTCGGCCACCCCCGCGTACACGGCCCGGCGGACCAGCTCGTGCGGGAAGCCCAGCCCGCTCGGCTGCGGCCCCAGCACACCCGCCTCGACCGCGGCGCCCGCGGCGCGGGCCAGCTCGGGCACCGAACGCCTGGTCAGGCCCGCCGCCTCGTGCACGGTGAAGGGCCGACCCAGCACCGCGCCCGCCTCCAGCAGCGCCGCGACCGGTTCGGGCAGGTCGGCCAGCCGCGCCCGGATCGCGTCGACGACCGCGCGGGGCAGGGGCCGCCGGTCGGCGTCCGGGACCACCTCGGCCAGGTCGTCGCGCACCTCGACGTGCCCGGCCGCGTCCAGCGCCCGCACCACGCGGGCGACCAGCGCCGGGTCGCCGTCGACGCCCGAGGCGAAGGCCACCAGGCCGGGGCCCGCCCGGTGCCCCAGCACGCCCTCGCAGATGCCGCGCACCGCGTCCTGGGTCAGCCGGTCGGGCGGCACCCGGTGGGCGCCCGCCTCCAGCAGCACGTCGATCACGTTGCGGACCGCGACCGAGGCCAGCGGCGGGTGCAGGGCCAGCAGCCACAGCACCGGCTCGTCGGCCAGGGCGGGCACCAGGACCCGCAGGGCCAGCGCGGTCAGCTCGTCGGCGTGGTGGAAGTCGTCCAGGCACACCAGCAGCCCCGACCCGGCGGCCGCGCCCTCCAGGGCGCAGCGCAACCGCTCCAGCACGGTGAGCCGGTCGCCGTCCAGGTCGGCGAGGTCCGCCCGCCCGACCGCGCCGCCGCCGCCGAGCGCGGCCACCAGCGTGGACAGCGGCGCGACCCGGTCCAGGGCGGTGGCCCGGCCGTGGGCGACCCGGACGCCCCGCCGCGCCGCCTCGGCGCGGGCCCGCTCCACGGCGGTGTTGCGGCCGAGCACGCCGGGGTGCTCGGCGACCAGGACCCGCCCCCGTCCCCCGGCGAGCGCGGTGAACGCCGCGTCGAGCACGTCGTGGCCCGCTAATCGCCCTCCAGGTGTCCCCGACCCGACCGGCTCCATGCCGTCGTCCAGCACTATTCCTCCCCAGTTGTCATTGCAGTGGGCACACCTGTGGCGCCGACGGGCCCTTGGTTGCAGTACCCCTCCGTACCGCAGCCGACGTGAATGGTCTGGACGATGCTTCGGGACTCCGCGCCGCGTTGATCCGATCCGGTGAATCCGGGCCCCTCGGCGGTGTGCGGGCAAGTGTCGCGGGGATTCCTTTTCCAGGCAATACGCGAATTCGCGATCCGATGAACGCCGATGAGCGCGTACCCGTCGCCGGCCGCCGCCGCATGAGCGCGGCGCCACGCGTCAACCCTGATGGTGATCCCCGATCCCGTGCACGCTGGAGGGTGCGGTGAAGAAGATCTGGATATGGGCCCTGTTCGCGGGGGCGTTCGCGGTGTCGTGCACCGAATTCGTCGTGGTGGGCCTGCTCCCCCAGATCGCCTCCGACCTCGACGTGTCGGAGGCGGTCGCCGGGCAGCTCGTGACGCTGAACGCGGTGGCGTTCGCGGTGGGCGCCCCGGTGCTGGCCGCGGTGTTCCACCGGGCCGACCGGCGCAAGGTGCTGTTCGGCTGCCTGGTCGTGTTCGCGCTCGGCCACGCCGCCGCCGGGCTGGCGCCCAACTACGCGGTGCTGCTGGGTTCCCGGGTGCTCTCCGGCGGCATGATGGGCCTCTACCTGGCGACCGCCATCGGCGCCGCCGGGCGCCTGGCCGAACCGGCCAGGCGGGCCTCCACCATGGCCACCATCGTGGCGGGCGTGAGCACCGCGACCGCGCTGGGCGTGCCGGTGAGCACGTTGCTGGGCCAGAACATGGGCTGGCGCGTGCCGATGCTGGTGATCGGCGCGATGGCGCTGGCCGCGCTGGCGTTCATCGCGGCCGTGCTGCCGCCCACCGGCGCCGACGACGGGCCGTCGCTGGGCGAGCGGATGCGCGCCCTGCGGACCAGGCCGGTGATCATCGGCCTGACCGCGATCACCGTGTTCTGGGGCGCGTCCTTCACGGTCTACACCTACCTGGTGCCGCTGCTGGAGCAGCGCGCGGGCATGGGCAACACGATGGTGATCGTCGTGCTGTTCATCGCCGGCGTGTGCGCCGTGCTGGGCAACCTCATCGGCGGCAAGGGCGCCGACACCAACTCGCGCCTGACGCTCCTGGTCACCGCGGCCGTCACCGCCGGCTCGCTGCTGCTGGTGCTGCCGCTGTCCACCGGCCAGGCGCAGGCCATCGCCCTGGTCACGGTGTGGCAGCTGGCCGCGTGGTCGTTCGTGCCCACGGTGCAGGCCGCGCTGTTCCAGGCCGCGGGCGAGGGCGGTGAGCTGGCCGTGTCGTTCGCCGTGTCGGCGTTCAACATCGGCATCGTCGCCGGCGCGGGCTTCGGCGGCGTCGCCCTGGACCGCGCCGGGCTGCCCGGCGTGGCCGTGCTCGGCGGTGCGCTCGGCGTGGTCGCCCTGGGCCTGGTGGTCCTGCTGGCGCGGTACGCGGGCAGGCGCGGTACCGGGGCTCCCGACCGGGAGCCCGTCACCACTTCCGCTTCGAAGGGATGATGATGCTGCGATACGAGTTCGACGCGGTCCTGTTCGACCTGGACGGCACGCTCATCGACTCGACCGCCGCCGTGCGCCGCGCGTGGCGCCGGTGGGCCGAGGAGGAGGGCGTCGACCCCGCGCTGCTGGACGGCACGGCGGGCAAGCCGGCCAAGGAGATCGTCGCGATGCTGCTGCCGCCGGAGCGGCACGAGGAGGGGCTGGCCCACTACTCCCACATCGCCACCCATGATTTGGAGGGGGTGGTGGTGTTACCGGGGGCGCGGGAGGCGACGGAGGCGGTCGGGGAGCACAAGGCGATCGTGACGTCGTGTTCGCGGGATGTGACCGCGGCCCGTACCGCCGCGGCGCGGTTGCCGGTGGCGGAGGTGTTGGTGACGGCCGACGACGTGGACAAGGGGAAGCCGTCGCCGACGCCGTACCTGTTGGGTGCTTCGCGGTTGGGGTTGGCGCCGGAGCGGTGTCTGGCGGTGGAGGACACGCCGTCCGGGTTGGCGTCGGGGCGTGCGGCGGGGTGCACCACGCTGGGGTTGGGCGAGCCCGGGTCGTTGGATGCCGACCTGGTGGTGCCGGACCTGTCGCATGTGCGGTTCTCGGTGGTCGGTGACAAGGTCGCGCTGACCGTGGGGGGTTGAGCGGTGGACGACCACGCGCTGGCGCGCGACCTGGCGTCCGCGGCCCGTGACCTGTTGGTGGAGGTGCGGCGGGGCGGGTTGAGCGGTCGGGAGTTGGGGCGGGAGGGTGACCGGCAGGCGCACGAGCTGCTGGTCGCCGCCCTGCGCGTGCACCGGCCCGAGGACGCGGTGCGGTCGGAGGAGGGGGGTGCGGTGTCCGGGGGTGACGGGCGGTTGTGGATCGTCGACCCGTTGGACGGCACCGTGGAGTACTGCGAACGCGGCCGCGGGGACTGGGCGGTGCACGTCGCCCTGGCGGTCGGTGGACGGGTGGTGGCCGGGGCGGTGGCGTTGTCGTCGGGGAAGACGTGGTGGACCGGGGCGCCCGAGCCGTTGGCGGCGGTCCCGGAGCGGCGTCCTCTGGTGGCGGTGAGCCGCAGCCACCGGCCGGCGTTGGTGGACGGGTTGGCCGAGGTGGCGGACGTGGAGCTGGTGCCCATGGGGTCGGCCGGGGTCAAGGCGATGGCGGTGTGCAGCGGGGAGGTTGATGCCTACGTGCACGCCGGTGGGCAGTACGAGTGGGACAGCGCGGCGCCGGTCGCCGTGGCTTTGGCGGCCGGGGCGCACGCGTCCCGAGTGGACGGTGGACCGATGGTGTACGGCAACCGCGATCCGCTGATACCGGATCTGGTGATCTGTCGGCCGGAGTTGCGGGACCGGTTGCTGGGGGCGTTGGCGGAGCTGCGGGCGCGCGGCGTTTCGGTGTGATGCCGGGATTTCACGCGGAAGGCCGTCGAAAGCCGGACGATCCCGCCGGGACGTGTTCCCGGTTCGCCGGTGGGACCTCACCGGGGCACCGCCCCGGTGAGGTCCCACCGCTCACCCGGTCAGGAACTCCTCGATCGCCCGGGCCACCGAAGCCGGGGTCGACTCGTCGTTCGGATCGTCCATCCCGAGCAACGACAGGTCGAGCACCACGCTGACCGAGTCCCCGAATCCGTCCCTCACCGCCTGGAGAGACCGGAGGATCCCGTAGTAGGCAGGACTGACCTCCGCGAAATCCTCCCTGGTGACGAACTCCCCGTCCCGTTCGACGACCGGGCGGAACGGTGGGACGACGATCCACTCCGGCAGACCGTCGCCCCGCGCGTTCGGCAGGACCTGCGCCGCCTCCCTGTCCGGGCTGCCGCCGTAGCGGTCGAAGGCCCAGACCCCGGACATCACGAGCACGTCCGCCTGGACCGACCGGCTGCCCCCGTTGACGAACCGGATCGCCGTCGAGGCGGGGAGGAGCCTGGACCAGAGGTCCAAGGTGGACTGCCGAAGGGAAGTCACGCAGATCTTCATCGACTCACCTCGGAACCGGCATGGAAGGCATGATCCTGACTCGGCCGATCGTACTCATCGCGTCTTCCCAGAGCGCGAACGCGTCGATCCCGCCACCGCCGTCGGCCAGGTGGTCGATCCTGCTCTCGGCGGGGATGTGCTCCGTCCTGATGACACCCCGCACCAGGGTGTAGGGGCCTTCTTCGGGGAAGTTCGCATGAGCGGTCCGGGCGTAGAGGGCAGCTCCCTCCGGGGTCGCCGAGAAGTACTTCGACTCGATGCCCGGCGCGTTCTGGAAGCGCCGGGTGTCCAGGAGCTGGTCGAGTTCCTGTTCCTTCACCGCGCGGTAGATGTACTGCTCGCCTTCCTTGAGCTTGCCCTCACCGCAGTTGTGAACCAGGAAGTCGAACCCGCCGGTCGCCACGTAGTAGGTGTGGACACCGTCGACGGTCAGGTCGTAGACCGGCTCGAAGCGCGTGTAGCGGTCGACGTCGGCGACCCCGGGTGAGGTGCCGTCGGCCGAGGTGAGCCGCTGTCCGGGTTCGAGGTCGCCGATCTTGACGAAGCGGCCTTCGGCGTCGACCCAGACCGGGTGCCAGGAGGTGGCGTCCACGCTGCCCGTGGTGCCGTCCTCACCGACCACGGTCAGCTTGGTCATGTCGCCCTCGTCGTCGTGGACGATGGTGGCGACGACCTCGCGGTCGGTGGTCTGGCCGGTGGTGGGGTCGGTGGCCTTCACCTTGTCGCCGATCTCGACCTCGGAGATCGGCTTGGTCGAGCCGTCGGCCATCAGCACCAGGGTGGTGCCGACGAAGCTGTGCTTGACGCAACTCTCACCGGCGCCACTGCCCCGGGAGATCAGCTTCTGGAACTGGTCGGTGACCGCTTCCTGGACCTTGTCCGTGATCGACTGGACCCGCCGCAGGATGCCCTGGGCCTTGCTGACGATGGAGGCCAAGCGGTCGACGGCCTTGATGGCGTTCCAACCGGCTTCGAGGATCTTGCCGACCTTGCCCCACGGCACCAGACCGGCGACCATGCCGGCGCAGCCCCAGATGTCGCCCTTGGTGAAGCAGTCGACGATGTCGTTCCAGCCCGAGATCTCCTTCAGGACGTCCCAGGCCACCTCCTTGATGACGTCCCACTTGGTCTTGTGGGCGTCGGCCAGCGCACGGGCGTAGTCCTCCTGGCTGATGCCCTGGTTGGCCATGACTTGGCGAACCTCGGCGTCGGCGTTGCGCCTGGCCTGCTGCAACGCCCGTTCGCGCGCCTGGTAGGTGCGCTTCTCGGCCTCCCAGTTCGGGCCCTGGATGCTCTTTTCCTTGGTCCCGCACATCACGCCGTCGGGACCGCAGTCGCGGATCAACCCGGTGGGGTCGCTGAACGTGACCGGGCTGTTGTTGGCGTAGGCGTAACCGTTGAGCTGCTGCGGATCGTTGTTGTCGATCACCGGGTCGGCGGACAGGAACCGGCCCGACGCGTTGTCGTACAACCGCGCCCCGACCTGGGTCAGGCCCGACTCGTCGTTCCGACCACCGACGAACCCGAGCTTGTCCGGCCACGAGGCCGGTGCCGCACCGCGCTGTGCGCCGTAGGGGCTCTGGCGGCGCTGGGTGATGGCCAGGCTCGCGTCGGTGGACAGGGAGACCTGGTTGGTGCCCTGGTGGTCGGGGATCAACCACTTCAGGCCCGACACGCTGTTGCGCACCGCGACGGTCTTGCCGTTGTGCCCGTACCAGCGCGTCCACGACGGGGTCGACGTCCCGGTCTCCAGGCGGATCTCCTGCCCGAACACGTACAGCGTCGTCGCCGAGGGCTCCCGGCTGATCAACCGCGAGCCGTTGGCGTCGTAGAGGTACGTCGAGACCTTGTTGCCCGGGTTGGTGATCTTGGAGATCCGGCCTTCGGCGTCGTAGTCCAGCACCTGCTCGTCACCGCTGACCTTGCGGGTCTTGGTCCTACCGCTGGTGTCGTAGGTGAAGGTGTCCAGCGCCGTGCCGTTCGGGCCCTTCGTGGTCACCGAGGTGGCGGTGTGCGGCTGGGCCGCCCCCGCCGCCGGGTAGGCGGTCGTGCGGACGGTGTCCCCGGCCGCCGCGTGCTGGGTCTCCGTCAGCCGGTTGCCGGTCTTGTCGAAGGTCCACGAGTGCCAGTACGGCGCCGCACCGCCCAGGGCCGAGGCCGACCGGGCAGTCGAGCAGTTGCCCGACAACGGGGTCCACGCCTCGTTCATGCGGCGCAGGTGGTCGTAGGCGAAGCACTGGATGTCCGCCGCACGCCCCTCGGGGGTGTCGGCGATCCTCGTGATGTTGCCCGCCGCGTCGTAGGTGTAGTTGCGGTCGGCCACCCGGTTGCCCGTGGCGGTCTCCCGGCTCACGACCGTGCGCTCCAGCCGCCGGCTGCCGATCTCGTAGAAGTCGGTGATGCCCACGTTGGGCGCGGCGCCGTCGGTGGCGTCGGCGTACTGGGTGTAGAGCACCTCGCCGAAGCTGGAGTACTCGGTCAACCCGACGTAGACCTGGGAGCCGATGAGCTGGATCGGCAGGCCCATGGCGTCGTAGACCGTGCCCACGTTCTCGCGCGGGTAGATCTGCTTGGTGCCCGAGGTGACCGCCGAGTAGGAGGTCACGTTGGGCTTGCCCGTGGCCGTGTAGCTCTGCCGCAGCTCGTAGGTCGCACCCAGCACGCCCTCGGACGCCGGGATGATCACCTTCTGGCCGGTGGCCCGACCCGCGTCGTCATAACCGTTGACCCGCTGCTCGTAGGTCTGGCCATCGACGAAACGCCGTGACGCGGTGAGCATGCCGACACCGCCGGTGAGGGTGTCGTACTCCCACTCCGCCAGCTTCGTGCCGGTCAGCGAGCCCTGGTGGCGGGCGGTGGTCCGGCCCAGCTTGTCGTAGGCGTTGGCGATGGTGCGGTTCTGCGAGTCGGTGGTGGTCAGGACCTGACCGGCCGCGTTGTAGGTGACCGTGGAGTGCCCGGTGTCCGGGTCGTCGGTCGCCACCACGCGACCGCGCAGGTCGTAGTGGTAGCGCCAGGTGTTCCCGGCCGGGTCGGTCAGGGTCTCCAGGAGCCCCGCCGCGTTGTAGGCGTAGCGCGTGGTGTCGTAGGTGCTGCCCAGGCCGGCGGTGTACTGCCGCTTCTCCAGCGTCCGCCCCTGCGCGTCGCTGATCACCGTGGTGGCCGTGCCGCCCGACGGCGGGGTGGTGTGCACGCGGTCGCCACCGTAGGAGGTGGTGGTGCGCCACTGCTCGACGTCGAACTTCTTGAAGATCGCCGCGGTGGGGCGGCCCAGTGCGTCGTACTCGGTGATCGTCTGGGCCGGCAGCTCGTTCTCCCGGATGCCGGTCAGCTCGCCGCTGGGCGCCTCCTTGTTCCAGTAGATGCCGTTGGTCTTGTACGGCAGACCCCTGGAGTCGTAGAGGATGTCGGTGATCTGGCGGCCGCCGTCCTTGCCCGGCGCGGGGATCTGCGTCTGCCGCTCGCGCAGCAGGCCGTCGTACAGGGTGTAGGCGGTCAGGTAGCCGCCGTTGTCCTGCAGCTGCTTGGACACCACGACGCTGGGCTTGTCGGTGTTGTACTGGTACTCGAACACCGCGTCCGCGTTCGCCGCGCCCGCGTGACCCGGCGTCCACGCCTTGGTCAGCCGGCCCAGCGGGTCGTACGCCAGCTCGGCGCGCCGGTTGTTGACGTCCACCGACGCCGTCGACAGGCCCCACGCCGGGGCGAGGTACTCCCGGGTGACGTGGCCCAGCGGGTTGGTGCTGGTCATCTCGGTGACCGGGCCGGAGGCCGGGACGTAGGCGGTGGTGGTCTTCTCACCCCGCCCGTCCACGACCTCGGTCGGGCGGCCGTAGGAGTCGTAGGCGGCCTGCGACGCGGTCACCCACGTCTGACCGGTGGCGTCCCACTTGTCCAGCGCCTCGGCCTTGGTCACCAGGCCCCGCGTCGGTGCGACGCCGTGGTCCTGGTTGTCGTAGTAGGACCGTGCCAGTGACAGGACCGTGGTCGGCGACGCGGTCACCGCACACGTGCCCTTGACCGTCTCCACCTGCGACGCCGTCGTCAGGATCCACGCGGTCTCGTTGCGCGCGTAGGTGGAACGGGTGCAGGACTCGTCACCGGTCACGGCCAGGTCGCCGTGGTCCTCCACCCGGGTGACGATGCCCTCGGCGTTGAACTCCTTGTCCACCCGGGTGCGCCGCCAGGTGCCGTTCTCCAGCTTGGTGCGGCCGCGCACCGAGGCGTTGCCGGTCACGTACGCCTTGTTGCCCGCCGCGTCGGTCGCCGTGGGGGTGTCGGGCAGGTAGGGGTCGTTGACCGACGCCGAGACGACGTCGTTCCCCTGGTACTGCCTGGTTTCCAGGACGAAGCCGCGCAGGCGCTGCACGTCCCGGACCGGGTCGCCGTCCTCGGTGTCGACCCAGGCTTCCCGCGTGCCGTCGGGCAGCTTGTCGCCGTCCATGCCGCGCCCGTAGACGGTCTCGGACACGCTCTGCGGACCGGTGGTGTCACCCTTGACCGTGCGCACGGTCGCGTAGCCGCGCCACTGCGACCAGGTGCGGCGGTTGGGCTCGGCGAACTCGGCCTCGTCGAAGTGCCAGGCCGGGTCGCCCTTGTACTCGTAGGTGGTCGGGATGCGCGTGGAGGCGCCGGTGCGGTCGGTGTCGATCACCGACACCACCACGTACTTGTGGAACCAGTGCAACTGCGGTTCCAGCGCCCCCTCGGGGGCCCACCACGACGGGTAGCAGCGCAGCGTGTTGGACTCCGGCGAGGCCGGCATCCGCGCACCCGGCTTGCAGTCCTGATCGCTGTAGGTGATCGTGGTGTTGGCGCCGGTCTCGTTCGTGATCGACGTGATCCGGTACCGGGTCAGCGGCAGCTGACCGTCGGTGCTGCTGTCCACCCGGTTGTCCATGGCCGTGTGCCCGAACACCGTGGGCGGCAACGACGCGCTGCCACCCACCAGACCCGTGTGGGTGACCTTGTTCAGGTTCAGCGCGGGCGCCAGGCCGTCACCGGTGGCCAGGAACTGGTGCTCCAGCGTCCAGGAGTCGACGTCCTGGAACGACGACGCGCCGTTGGCGACCCGGGTGACGACCTTGGTCAGCTTCTTGCGGGTGAAGAACGACGGCGTCAACCGGTTGGTGCACGACTCGCCGGCGTTGCAGATCTGGTCGAACGGCACGTCCGGCCACGACTTCGCGGTCGAGGCATTGAGCTGCGACGGGTCGCACGTCACCGCGCCGCCGGGCAGGCACCGCTCGGCCGTCTCGAAGCTCACCCGCGCACCGGGGTGGGCGAAGAAGTTGTCGCTGCGCAGCCCGTAGTCGATCCGGTCCAGCCAGCCGCCGCGCACGTAGTCCGTGCCCTTGGCCGGGTCGCCGTTGCGGCCGTACCGGTTGAACTCCCGGTTGTAGTAGTACGTGGTGACGTTGCCGTGCACGTCGACCGAGTAGTCCAGGTTCCACCGGTACGCCTGCTGGCACCACGAGGCGTCGAACGCGGTCTGGTTGCACTCCTCACCGGTGTGGTTGCCGTACACCGGCACGGTCCACGCCGACTGCGTCTCCGGCTTGCCCGCGCTCCAGCCCGGCAGCCGGTTCATCCCCAGGAAGTACTGGGTTCCGTCGGTCGTGGTGACCTTCCAGTGCTCACCGTTGTTGTCGCCGTTGGCGGCACCGGTCAACCGCTCGATCCGGGCGCCGTCATCGGACTCGGTGCGCCACTCGTTCGTGTCACCGCGACGGATCAGCTTGCCCGACACCCCGACCAGGCTGATCGTGGCGTTGTCGGTGGCCCAGCACTGGTCACCGGTCTTGGTCTGACCGTTGTTGCCGCCCAGGTCCAACGAGCACGGCTTGTACTGCCGCTCGATGAACCCCGCGGGCGACAAATCCCAACCATCACCCGCCCAGGACGCCTGGTTGTTCGTCGACGACGTCCGCCCGTCCAGGCTCTGCGCCGAGTACCCCAGCGACACCGACGGCGTACCGCCGCCGATCGCGGGCGGCACCCGCATCGGGTAGCCGTAGGTGAAGTCGCCCGACGACCCGCCCGCGTTCCACGACCCCGCCGGGGCCAGCGAGGTCGCCGCGTACGACCCGCCGGTGCTCGCCGGGGCGGCCGCCGCCGCGAACACCGCGGGCTCCGCCGAGCGCAGCGTCGCCGTGCCCGACAGCACCTCGGCCCCGGTGTCGTTGGCCGCGCCCTCCACGGGCGTCGCGACCTGGCACTCCGCCTTCTCCGGCGTCGTCGCCGCGCACCCGGGCAACCGCACCAGGCGCAGCCGGGCCGCGTAGTCGCCGCCGAAAGCACCGGCGAACTTCGCGTAGTCGAAGGTGACCTTCAGCGGCTTGTCCCGGGCGCCACCGGCGTCGGCCAGGGTGAACACCACCCCGCCGGCGGCGGCGTCGCGCACCTCCACCCGCACCTTGCCGGTCGCGGCGGCCTGCCGCGCCTGCCCCGGAGCACGCTCCAGGCCGACGGCGACCGGCGTACCCGCGGCGCGGATCGGCGTCCCCGCCGCCCGCGCCGCGGCCTGCGCCGCCGAACCACGCCCGGCGAAGTCGACCTCGCCGCGGGCGGCCTCGGGCCACTCCGGCGCCTCGGCGCCCCCCAGCACCGCACCGGCCGCCGGATCGGCCGGTACCGGCGCGATCTCCACGGGCGTGGTCGTGACCGACTTCTCCCGCTGCCGCTCCGGGACACCCCAGTCGAACGGCTCGTCCACCGCGAACGCCTGGCCGGACGAGGTGGTCATCACCAGCACCACGGCCACCGCTACAGCCCTGCGGAGCGATTCACGCACCCCAGCACGCATGACGGAACCCTTCACCAGCAAGCTCAGAAGTGGAAAGTGTCGAAGTACACCTGCGACACCTGACCGGGGGTCAGGACGCCGGAGTACACGCGGGCGTCGTCGACGTCGCCCAGCCACGGGTCGGCCGGCTGACCGCCCCAGAAGCCCCGGCCCAGCGACAGGGAGCCCGTGCCGTTCCAGCCGGTGACGCCGCTGCCGTCCGGCGTGACGGAGAAGTTCTTGGTCTGCTTGGCGCCGTTGACGTACAGGGCGATCCGGCCGGTCACCGCGTCATAGGTGCCGACCAGGTGCACCCACTTGTTGAGGTCCCGGTCCGTGAGCGAGGAGTTCGACAGGGCCACCCACCAGGCGCTGCTGACCGGGTTCTGGGTCATCAGGAAGCCCCACTGCTTGTTCTCCGGCCGGTACATCAGCATGAACGGCGCGTACTGGGAGTCGCCCAGGCTGACCGCCGACCGCGCGTACTGGAGGTCGCCCAGCCGCACCCACGCCGACACCGAGTACGAGCGGTCGGTGCGCAGCTCGGCCGGGCGGGGGCCGGTGACGCTGCCCGGGGTCGACTTGTAGTTGAGCCACTTCTCCTCGCCGTACGCGTCGGGGTCGGTGGAACCGGCCCAGTTCGCGCCGCCGGCCAGGGTGGCCTGCTGTCCGCTCACCGCGTCACGGGTCGTCGTCCCGGTCCGCTCGTCCAGCGCGTAGTGGGCGCGCAGCACCGCCGTGTTGGCCTCGGCCGCGACCTCGTCCGGGGTGAGCAACCGGTCCCAGGTGCGGACCCGGTCGACCGATCCGGGGAAGAAGTCGGTGCGCTTGTTGTCCCACCAACTCGCACCCACGGTCAGGCTCCCGCCGGCGGGACGGATGGTCGCCGTGCCGGTGCCCTCCAGCTTCCCGTCCACGTACAGCTTGAGCTGGTGGGCGGCGGGGTCGTAGGTGCCCAGCAGGTGGGTCCACACGCCCACGCGCGGCGGGGTCGTCGACGCCAGGCGGCTGAAGTTCTGGCCGTCGACGCCCGTGGTGAACGTCCAGCGGCCCACGTCCGCGCTGTACTGGAGGAAGAACGGGCTGCCCCAGTCGCCGTCCTGGCCGACGACGGTGTGGTAGCCGCCGGTGCCGTTCAGCTTCGCCCACGCCGAGACGGTGAACGCCCGGGTGGTGTCCAGCACCGGCGTGGCGGTGGCGGCGAACCCGGTGGTGCCGTTGAACGACAGGCCGTTGCCCGAGTAGCCGGGGGTGAACGACGCGCCGCCGTTGAGCGTCAGCGGGCGGTTGGCGGTGGTCTCGTCCGCCGCCACCGCGCCGGTGGTCTCGTCGAGCGCCCACGAGCCCGTGGGGCCGACCGGCTCGGCGACCTCGAAGAGGTATTCCGCGCTCTTCACGGACCGGTTGCCGGCCCGGTCGAACGCGGTCACGTAGAGGGTGTTGAGCCCGGCCCTCGGCGGCGTGATCGGCACGGTGACGCTGCCGTCCGCGGAGGTCACGTCGACGGAGTCGGTGATCGACGTGTCGTTGTTGAACGACCAGCCGTACTTGCGCACGTCCATGCTGCCGCCCGGGCCGGTGTTGCCGTTGGGGCTGAAGGTGAACGCGCCGGTCCGGCCGACGCTGCCGTGCACGCCGGTGGCGGGGTACTCCTCGGAGGTCACCTCGGGCGTGTTGGGCTTGGTGGCGTCCACCTCGAACTCGCAGTTCGGCGACCAGCTGCTGAGCTGGTAGTCACCGCTCCACAGGTGCCAGGTGTAGACGCCGTCCCGGGTGATCCAGCCCTCGGGCACGTCGACCTCGGCGAACTCGCCGTTGGCGATGTCGCCGGCGTAGATGTCCTGGCCGTTCCACGAGTAGGCGTCGGCCGGGCCGTGCATCAGGCGGAACCCGGCGTCGAGCCGGCCGGGGTCGTTGTCGGAGAGCCGGGCGCGCAGCCTCGGCCTGAAGGTGCCCACCACGGACCGGTCGGCGCCGACCCGGCACGGCAGGTAGGTGGAGGGGTCGGTGCCGCCGATGCTCATGTCCCGGGGCTGGTTGGGGTAGCTGTTGTACTTGACCACCAGGTACGGGTTCAGGTCGAACCGCCGCCACCCGCTGGTGCTGCCCTCGTTCTCGGCCTTCAGCACGAAGGTCGTCCAGCCCCAGGACCCGTTCGCCGCCGAGCGCACCGCGCTCAGCACGTCGAAGTCGGCTCCGCCGTCGCCGGGGCAGTACCTGGCGTTGTTCGCCTTGTTGATCGCACCGAGCCGGTTGCCGCTCCACCCCGACTGGTTGTTCCACGTCGTGTTGGCGTCGATCCAGTTGGCCAGGTACAGCTCGGTGGACGTCGGCGAGCACGAGTAGGAGTGGATCACGTTCACGTGCAGGGAGGCGGAGTGGATGTACTTGCCGATGATCGGCTCGGTGTTCATCTGGAGGTACGTGCGCGAGCTGCCGCTCGACGGCGCGCCGAGGTCGGCGGCGGTGAGCCAGCCGGCCTTCAGGTCGCCGAGGTTGCCGCCGGTGGCGTCGAAGTTGCGGTCGTTGGGCCAGGGCTGCTGCACCACGACGTGGTGGACCTTGCCGCAGTTGGTGCAGTTGTACTCGGGGTCGAGCACCACCGGGTAGGTGGTCGTCGGGGCGTCCAGGAACGCCCGGTCCGGGGTGATCGCCACGGTGTCCGCGGTGACCTCGACGTCCATCGCGGCCTGCCGGTCGCCCAGCCCCGCCACGTCCACGCCCTCGGCGGCCTCGCCGCCGGAGGAGTCCCACATCCGCGAGGCGTCGCCGACGAACACCGGCTTGCCGGCGTCGTCCTTGACCACCAGGTCGCCGTCCGGGCGCGGCCCCTGCTCCAGGGCCACGTCCTCGGCGTGCGTGCGGAACTCGACCCGGTCCAGCGCCGGGTGGTCGGCCGCCTCCGGGGTCTTGATGACCAGCAGCTCGGTGAAGCCCTCGTAGGTCGCCTCGACCTTCAGGTCCACGTCGGGCAGCACGTTCCGGTAGGTCAGGGTCGGCCCGTCGACCACCGGTTCGGGCAGGTCGCCCTGCCAGTCCAGGCCGACCTCCCGGCCGCCCTGGGCGACCGCGGCCAGCGGTTCCGGCCCGGAGCCGTCGGAGAACGCCACGTCCACGGTGGACGCCTTGGGGCCGAACGTGCCGTCGGGCTTGCGCTCCAACGACAGGTCCACCGGCACCCACCCGTCACCGCGACGCACCCGCACCGGCTGGAGGTGCTGGGTGAAGGTCATGGTGCCGTCGGGGTTGGCCTTGAGCTCGTCGGTCTCCGTGGTGGCCGACTCCACCACCACCGGCTTGTCCCCCTGTTCGGCGTACCGGACCGCGGTCGCCTGGTCGGGTGCCGAATCGGGCACCTCGGCCCGGGCGGCCGCGGTCTGCGGCACCACCGTGCCCGCCGCGACCACCGCGACGAGCCCCACCACGAATGCGCGCAGGGTCGAACCCCGCGCAGGAACGCGCGAACGCATGAACTGACTGCCCCCCGCCGGACCGCGTGGATCACGCGGTTGTGCCTGGTCCCCCGACCCGAGGAGGAAGCATGACTGTTCATCACGTTTCGCGCAGCGTCCGAACGGCCTAATCAACGCCGGGTGACGTGTGACCGCTCTCTCCACTAGGGACGGTTACTGAGCAGGCAAAACGGTTCCGAGCAGGGGTCGCGCGCGACTAGCCCATCCGGGGTAGCGCAGTCAAGGGGCGCGGGGCTTGCGTTTGTCCGACGAAGTGCCGACCGGCAGCTCCCGCCGGTGGGCGGTGCGGCCCGGAAGGGGGGAGGTTCCGGGCCGCGCCGCGCGCCGGTCAGTTCGTGCAGGCGGCGGTGAGGGTCGCCACCTGGTTCGCCTGGGCCGCCAGCCACTCGGCGGGGCTGCTGACCAGGTCCTGGAGCGTCACGTCGCGCATGGTGGCGGCGAGGGCGGTGATGGCCTCGTTGACCGTGGTGTCGGCGGCGTTCGCGGCGAGGTCGCCGAGCTTGGAGGCGGCGTCGTGGGCCTCGTCGACGGCCCGCTCGGGGGTGGAGGTGTCGAAGGGGACGGCGGAGACCTGGGCGAGGGCCTCGGTGCAGACCTGGACGGTCGACGCGGTGTCGGCGACGGCGTTGGCGGTGTCGGCCGCGTCCTGGAGGGTGCCGCACGCGCTCAGCGCGGTGACGGCGGCGAGGGCGGTGGCGACGGCGGCGAGGCGGGTGGCGGAGCGCATGGGTTGTCCTTCCTGGACATCGCGGTGTGCGCCGGAACTGGGTGCGCCGGGACTCGGTGGACGTGGCACGAGGTCGCCTGGTTGCCCGGTTGCCGCCGGAGCACTGCGGGTTCGCTGCGGGGCGCGGGACCTCGGGCGTGCCGTGACCGGGGGTCACGGACCGGGTCTACTGCGGGACGACCACGAGCGCACCTCCGGTTCTGTGCCGAACCAGAGGTCTCCCCAGCCACCACGAGAAGGTGGCGGCGTGACCGGGCCGCTGCCGAGCGGCCGTAATGGCGATCACGCGCCGGGTGGGTACTCCCCTCCGCACCTCCAGGGTGGCGAAAACCGGCCCGCCTGTCAAAGTGAGCCGGGTCCCAGGGGGGCGCGCGGTCGGGCTACTCGTCGGGGTCGCCCGGGGAGACCAGGCCGGTCTCGTAGGCCAGGACGACGGCCTGGGCGCGGTCGCGCAGCGCCAGCTTGGCGAAGATCCTGGCCACGTGGGTCTTGACGGTGGCCTCGCTGAGGGTCAGCTCCTCGGCCAGCTCGGCGTTGGAGCGGCCGCGGCCCATCAGGGTCAGCACCTCCCGCTCGCGGGGCGTCAGGGCGGCGAGGTCCCGGTGCACGGCCGGTGGCCGCGGCGGGCGGGGGCGGTCGCCGGCGGCGAAGCGCTCGACGAGCCGCCGGGTGATCGACGGCGCGAGCAGCGCGTCACCGGTGTCCACCAGGCGCACCGCGGCGACCAGGTGCTCCGGTGTGACGTCCTTGAGCAGGAAGCCGCTGGCGCCGGCGGCGAGCGCGTCGTAGACGTAGCGGTCGAGGTCGAAGGTGGTGAGGATGACCACGCGGCAGCCGGGCACGTGCGCCAGGACGCGCCGGGTGGCCTCCAGGCCGTCGACGTTCGGCATGCGGATGTCCATGAGCACGACGTCCGGGCGCAGCTCGCGCACCGCCGCGACCGCCTCGGCGCCGTCGGCCGCCTCGCCGACCACGTCGATGCCGCCCGAGGCGAGGATCATCCGGAAGCCGGTGCGCACGAGGGCCTGGTCGTCGGCGATGACCACGCGCGGCGCGGGGGCGGTCACGGCTTGCCCAGCGGGATGCGGGCCCGGACGCGGAACCCGCCGCCGAGGCGCCGGCGGGCGTCGAGGTCGCCGCCGAAGACGGCCACGCGCTCCCGCAGGCCCAGCAGGCCGCGGCCTGGTTCGACCGAACCCCGCCCGGTCCCGCCCCGCTCGACCGTCCCTCTTTCGGCCGGCCCCTTCCCGACCCAGCCCTTCTCGGCCGAGTCCTTCTCGGCCGAACCCTTCTCGGCCGGGCCCCTCCCGACCCAGCCCTTCTCGGCCGCACCCCTCCCGGCCGACCCCCTCCCGGCGGGTTCCCGCTCCGCGGGCTCCGGCTCGGGGGCGGACCGGTCGCGGGACAGCACGCTGGGGCCGGTGTTGAGCACCTCCACCCGCAGGTAGTGCTCGGCGTAGCGCACGGTCACCTCCGCCTTCCGGCCGTCGCCGTGCTTGAGCGCGTTGGTCAGCGCCTCCTGGACGACCCGGTACGCGGTCACGTCCACGCCGGAGGGCAGCGGTCGGGGTTCGCCGGACACGCGCACCTCCACCGGCAGCCCGGCGAACGCGATGCGGTCGACCAGGGAGCCGAGCCTGGCGAGGCCGGGTTGCGGCGACAGGTCGCCGCCGTCCTCGCCGTCGGCGGACGGGGCGAGCACGCCCAGCAGGTGGCGCAGCTCGGTCATGGTGTCCCGCCCGGCCGCCTCGACCGCCAGCAGCGCCTCGGCGGCCTGCTCGGGCGCGGCGTCGAGCACCCGGCGGGCCGCGCCGGCCTGCACCACCATGACGCTGACGTTGTGGCTGACGATGTCGTGCAGCTCCCGGGCGATCCGGGCGCGCTCGGAGTCGACGGCCGCGCGCGCCGCGCCCTCCCGCTCGCGCTCCAGCAGCCAGCCGCGTTCCTCCAGCGCCCGGGTGAACGCGCGCCGGGCGCGGACCAGCCGCGCCGCGAGCACCGCGACCGCCAGGCCGGCCACCGCGGCGACGACCGGCCACCCCGATCCGGCAACCCACATGCGGCCACTGTGCCAGGGCGCCCCGGGCGGGCGCACCACCCACCGCCCGGTCCGGTCGTCCCGGGGGACCACGGCCTACATCCCCGGGATGACCCGCCCGGCCGGTTACCTCCCCGGGCTGATGCCCGGCCCGGCGCGCTGCCGCAGGATGGCCGACCGTGACCAGTGGGGAGAGGGCGGTCGTGGAACTGACCGCCGTGCGCAAGGAGTACCGCGATTCGGTGGCCCTGGACGGGGTGTCGCTGGAGATCCGCGCCGGGGAGGCGGTCGCGGTGATGGGGCCGTCGGGCAGCGGCAAGTCGACGCTGCTGAACATGGTGGCCGGGCTGGACCGGCCGACGTCGGGGTCCGTGGTGGTGAACGGCGAGGACCTGGGTCGCCTGGGCGAGGCCGGGCTGGCCCTGTTCCGCCGCAGGCGGATCGGGATGATCTTCCAGTTCTTCAACCTGCTCGACGACCTGCCGGCGCTGGACAACGTCGCGCTGGCCGCGCAGCTGACCGGGACCCCGGCCGCGCGGGCCCGCAAGCGCGCGTTGGAGCTGCTGGACGAGCTGGGCATCGCCGACCGGCGGAACACCTACCCGGCGCAGCTCAGCGGCGGGGAGCGGCAGCGGGTCGCGGTGGCCAGGGCACTGGTGAACCGGCCGGCCCTGCTGCTGGCCGACGAGCCGACCGGCGCGCTGGACAGCCGGTCCGGCGAGCAGGTGATGGACCTGCTGCTCGACCTCAACCAGATCGGGCAGACGCTGCTGCTGGTCACCCACGACGAGCGGTTGGCCACGCGCTGCGCCAACCGGCTGGTCGAGGTCGTCGACGGGCGGATCACCCGCGAGCACAGCCTGGAGCGCACGCCGTGAGCGCGGTGTGGCGGGTGGCGCGGGCCGCGGTGCGGCGGCGCCTGCTCCAGACGGTCGTGATCGGCGTGGTGGTCGCGATCTCCACCGGGACCATCGTGCTGGCCCTGGGGCTGCTCGTGTCGACCTCCGCCCCGTTCGACCGGGTCCACGGCCAGCGCAGCGGCGCGCACCTGGTCGCGGCGTTCGACCGCGGGGTCGTGTCCGACGCGCAGCTCACCGCCGCCGCCGACCGGCCGGAGGTGGAGGCGGTGGCCGGGCCGTTCGGGCAGCTGACCCTGTCGCTGCCGGCCGGCGCGGCCCCGCTGCTGGGACCCGCGCCCACCACCGTCGGGCGGGCCGACCCCGGCGGCCCGGTGGACCGGCTCACCGTGTGGCGGGGCCGGTGGGTCGCCGGCCCGGGTGAGGTCGTGCTCAACCGGCCGCTCGGCTGGGCCGGGCCCTCGGCCCTGGGCGAGCGGATCGAGGTCGGCGGCGGGGTCGGGCTCACCGTGGTCGGCTACGCCCACTCGGTGAGCGCGTCGGCCGACGCCTGGGTCACCCCGGAGCAGGTGGCGGCGCTGGGGCCGACCGGCACCCAGGTGCTCTACCGCTTCACCCGGGCCGCGACCGCCGCGGAGGTCGACGCGGGCCGGGACGCGGTGACCGCCGGGCTGCCTGCCGGCGCGCTGCTCGGCGCGCAGTCCTACCTGGCCCTCAAGGAGCAGGTGAGCGCCGAGGTGGCGATCTACATCCCGTTCCTGGCCTTCTTCGGGGTGCTCGGCCTGGCGGTGGCCGTGCTGATCGTGGCCAACGTGGTCAGCGGGGCGGTCGTCGCCGGGTTCCGGCACATCGGGGTGCTCAAGGCGGTCGGCTTCACCCCGAACCAGGTCATGGCGGTGTACCTGGTGATGGTCCTGGCCCCGGCCGCGGTCGGCTGCGTGCTCGGCACCCTGCTGGGCAACGCGGCGGCGCGCCCGCTGCTGAGCGAGGCGTTCGAGTCCTTCGGCGCCACCGACGTCGGCATCGACGCCGGGGTCAACGCCGCGGCGCTGCTGGGCACGCCGCTCGTGGTGGCGCTGGCCGCCCTGCTGTCGGCGCTGCGGGCGCGCCGGCTGCCGGCCGCGGAGGCGGTCAGCGCGGGCAGCGCGCCGCGCACCGGGCGGGCGCTGGTCGTGCAGCGGTGGCTGGGCGGCACCCGGTTGCCGCGCCCGGTCAGCCTCGGCCTCGGGGTGCCCTTCGCCCGGCCCGCGCGCAGCGCGCTGACCCTGGCCGCCGTCGTCCTCGGCGTGACGACGGTGACGCTGGCGATCGGCGTGACGCTGTCGGTCACCGGCTACGGCGAGGCGGTCAGGCCCGAGCGGACCGACCGGGTCGAGCTGGTCGCGGGCGCCGGTCAGCGGGCCAGGCCCGGCGACGACGCCAGGGCCGAGCTGGGCGACGCCGAGGACGAGGCGCTGCTGCGCTCCCTGCCCGGCGCGGTCCGGGTGGTCGCGACGACGTTGCAGGTGGTGCAGGTGATCGGCGGGCGGGACGACGCCGGGATCGTGTTCCTCCGCGGCGACACCGCCGAGTTCGCCCCGCGCGTGACGCGCGGGCACTGGCCCGAGGCGCCCGACCAGGTGGCCGTGCCGCTGCGGTTCCTCAGGGAGCGGGGGGTCGCGCTCGGCGACGTGCTGACCGTGGAGCTGGAGGGTCGGCGCGCGCAGCTGCGGATCGTCGGCGTCGTGCTCGCCAACCGGGCCGGCGACGTCTACGCGAACTGGGACGCCCTGGACCGGCTCGCGCCGGGCACGCGGGCCACCGGCTACCAGGTCCAGTTGGCGCCGGGCACCGATCCCCCGGCCTTCCTCGACGCCGTCAGGGCGGGCGACCCGGGCCTGCGGGCCGTGCCCGCGGGCGGTGGCGGGTCGGACCAGGCCGCGGTGATCCTCAGCACCGCCGCGGTCCTGACGCTGGTGCTGGGCGCGGTCGCGGCGCTCGGCGTGTTCAACACGGTCGTGTTGAACACCCGCGAACGCCGCCGCGACCTGGGCATGCTCAAGTCGATCGGGATGACGCCGGGCCAGGTCGCGGTGATGATGGTGACGTCCATGGGCGCGCTGGGGGTGGTCGGCGGGCTGGTCGGGCTGCCGCTCGGGGTCCTCGCGCACCGGCTGCTGGTCCCGGCGATGGTGAGCGCGGGGGGCGTGGACATCGTGGACGTGGCGGATCTGATGCTCGACGTCTACCGGGTGCCGGTGCTGGTCCTGCTGCCCGTGGCCGGGGTCGTCATCGCCGTGGTCGGGGCGCTGCTGCCGGCCCGGGCCGCGGGGCGGGTGCCGATCGCCGAGGTGCTGCGCAACGAGTGAGCGCGGGGTGGCCCCCGGTGCGCGCCCTCGGGGCGTTCACCGGGGGTCGGTGGTTCGGGGGTCGGCTCCGGGGTCGGCTCCGGGGTCGGTGGTTCGGGGTCGGTGGCCCGGGAGGCGGTGGCCCGAAGGTGGGCGGCCGGGGCCTCGTCGTCGCGGCTCAGCCCGCATCGCGGACCGGGTTGCCGTCCTCGTCCCACCGGCGCTCGGAGACAAACCGGCCGTCGTCGTCGAAGACCGCTTCCCGCGCCGGCCGGCCGTTCGGGTGCCACTGCCGGTGGACGCCGACCGCGCGCCCGTAGCGCGTCCGGCCCTCGCGGGCGAGCTGCCCGTTGGCGTGCCACTCCTGGTACTCGCCGTGCTTGACGCCGTTGAGGTAGGAGGCGCGGGCGAGCAGGCCCCCTCTCGGGTTGGGCTCGTGCGCCTCCCCGGTGAACACCACGCCCTCGTGGAGCACGCTGCCGTACTCGTCGAAGTCCAACTCGTCGTAGTCGACACTCATGGTGATCAGTCTCCAGGTAGTTCCACGAAGCGCGGGTGCCCGGGTGGGTAGGGCAGGTAACCCGACTTCGTGTTGACGCCGTCGACCATCCGGCAGCAGTTGGCACAGCACGGCGCGATCTTCGGGAACGGCTTCTTCATGTGCGGCAGCGCGTTGTCGACGCGCAGCTCCGAGAGGACGCGCCGGAACTCCTCGGGGCTGACGTCGTCCGGCACGCCGCGGTCGCGCAGCATCTGGTTGAGGTTCTTGACCTCCGCGTGCCGCAGCGGGTCGTCGGGGAACGGGGTGTCGGTGTACACCGGCTGCCCCGTGTGCGGGTCGACCGCGACCTGCCCCGCCCGGTCGGGGTGCCGGTCGTACTGCGGCCACTTCCCGTTCACCGCGTCCGGGTGGGGGTTGGGCATGACGACGCGCTCGGCGAGCCGCGGGTGCGGGTCGCGCACCACGGAATCCACCGGACCGTTGATCGACTCGTAGATCTTGCCGGTCCGCCGGTCGACCGACACCGACGTGCAGATGACGTTCTCCCCCGCCCAGCGGCGGCTGAACTCACCCGAGGTGATCTTGCTCTGGACCATCTTCGCGCGGTCGGTGAGCACGTCGCGCAGGTAGTCCTCGATCGGCTGACCCCGGTAGTGGGTGATGAGGCCGTTCTCGTCGAACTCGAACTGCTGCCGGTCGTGGATCGGCAACTCCTCCAGGACCTGGGGCCGGTCCGGCGGGTCCGGCAGCCTGTCCGGCTGGTGGGAGAACCTCTCGTCGCGTTCGTAGGGGTTCGAGGTGCCGTCGTCGGCGCGGTCGCGGGCGTCGTCGGGGGTGGTGTGGTCGGTTTTGTGGTTGTCGGGGGTGTTGGGGGCGTAGCCGTCGTGGCTGGTTTTGGTGGTGGTGCCGTCGGGGTGGTGGGTGTGCCATTCGCCGTTGGGTGGGATGCGGGGGTGGCGGGTGCCGTCGGGGGTGGTGTGGGCGTCGCTGGTGTAGACGCGGCCGTGGGTGTCGGTCCAGGCGGGTTTGGTGGGGGCGAGGACGTCGGCGCCGGTGTGGCGGGAGAGGCGGTGGGCGAAGTCGTTGGTGGCGGCGTCGCAGCCGATGAGGCGGACGGGGGTGCGGCCGTCCCAGCCGTGGCGGCGCAGCAGGTCGCCGTATTGCTCGGGGGTGTAGGTGTGGTTGCCGATGCGGGCGTGGCCGTCGGGGGTGATGTGGACGTCGGCGGTGAAGTAGCGGGGGTCGTGGGGGACGCGGTGGGGGAGGTCGCCCATGGTGGGGTCGCCGCGGTGGTGGGAGATGCCGGCGGGGGTGGTCTCGCCGTGGCGGGCGGGGGCCTCGTCGATGCTCGGCTGGTCGGGGTGCGGCTGGTCGGTGGTGTGGTGCGGGGTGTGGTCCGGGCTGCCGTCGGGGTGGGCGCCGTCGGGGTCGCGGTGCGGCGGGGTCCACTGCTGCGGCTCGCGGCGGGGCGGGGGTGCGGCGTCGGGGTCACGACGCGGGCCGGGCACGCCGTCCTGGGACGGCCGGTGCGGGGTGGGGGCGTCGGGGCGCGGACGGGTTGGGGGCGCGGAGTGGCCGCCGGGGGTGTCGCCGCCTCGGGGACGCGGGGTGTCCGGGTGCGGGGTGCCGGGGTGGGTGTTCGGGAACGGGCCACCCTGCGGGCCCCGCTGATGCGGCAGGGCCGTGTTGGGGTGCGGCGCGTTGGGGTGTGACGGGCCCGGGCCCGCGGGACGCGGGTTGGCGTGAGGAGGACCGGCGTGGGAAGGGCCGGTGCTGCCCGGTGCGCTGTGGCTCGGGTTGGTGTTGCCCGGCCCTGCATGGCTGGGGCTCGTGTGGCTGGGCGCAGCAGGGCTCGGGCCGGCATGACCGGGCGCGGCGTGACTCGGGTTGGTGTGGCTGGGACCGGCGGGCGGCGCGTAGGAGGACGGGCGCGGCTGGTCGGGGGTGCGAGCGGGCGGGGTGCTGGAGCCCAGGTCGCCCCTACTGCCCGGGGTTCCCGTCCAGCCGCCGTTGCCGGGACGCGCGCCGGGCGGAGGAGCGCTGCTGCCAGACGCGTTGCCACCGGGCGCGCCGGTGTGGGCCGGGCCCGCGGAGGGAGTCGGTTGGTTGCCCTGCGGCGTGCCGTTCGGGTCCCGGTGCGGCACGTCCGGCTGGCGCGGGCGCGACGGGGCCTCCGGAGTGGCCGCGGTTGACGCCGTGGTCTGGTCCACCCGCGACGGACTGGGCGCGTTCGGGGAGTTCGGGGTATTCGGGGTGCCGGGGCTGCTCGGAGAGTGGGGGCTTCCCGGAGCGTTGTGACTACCCGGGCCGCTCGGCGTGCTGCCACCACCGCGCGGCAGGTCGCCGTCCGACCCACCAGGCCCGTCACCCCGCCCAGGGCGCGGCGCACCGCCGGGCACGTCACCCGGCTCGCTCCGCCCCGGGCGCGTGGCCGGGTCAGCCGTCGGTGTGCTGGTCGAGGACGTGTTCGTGGTCCCGGGCCGGTCCGAAGAGGACGAAGGGTTGCCGTCCGGGGAGGACGACGAGCCGCCATCAGTGGACGAGCCGCCGTCCGGGGACGAGCTTCCACCGGGCGTGCCACCGGGGCCGTCGACGCGCGTGCGGCCGGTTTGCAGGAAACCGCCGTGCTTGATGCTGCTCGGTGAGAGCACGTCCAGGCCCGTCGCCTTGCCGGCCAGCTTGCCGACCACCTTCATGATCTTCTCGAAGACCTCGACCAAACGCTTGAGCAGCGGCGAGACCTTCTTGATCGTGTCCAACAAGTCCTGGACGATCTTCGCGATCTTCGCGGCCCACTTCGAGATCGCGGTCACCGCCTGCGCCACGATCACCGGCGTGCCGAACCCCAGGCTGAACACCGCCTCCAACACCCAGGCGATCAGCTTGCCCACCAGATCGGCGATCAGGTCGCGCACCACCTCGCGCACGAACCCCACCACCATGCCCATCATCCCGACCACCGTGCCCACGGTCCCCGCCGCCGACGCCGCACCCGACAACGCATCCGAGTGCTGCTTGGAGTTGGCCAGGTATGCCTCGGCCGCCGGACCGGTCCAGCCCTGCGTGCCCGAGCTCACCGCTGCGGCGTACTCCTCGGCGACCTTGCCCAGCTCCGTCGCCACGTTGTTCCACGTCGTGGAGTACGACTCGATCACCGGCGGGTTGCCGGCCAGCTTGTCGAGCATGTCCTTGAGCGGCTGCATGTGCTCCATCAGGAACGCCGCCGCCGAGGACAGCAGCGTCCCGAACGGGTCGATGGCCATCGCCGCGGCGTCCGCGGCCAGGCCGACCATGCCCAGGCCGCCCTGGATCCAGTTGCCGTCCTTGATGCCGTTGTAGGTGTCCATCGCGGACTCGGCGATGGAGATGCCCGTCGCCCAGCCGTTGTCACCGGTGCCCTTGTTGAAGAAACCGCCCGGCTCGGCGGGCGCCTGGGCCACCAGGGGGTTCGGACCGGTCACCAGCCATCACCCCTGGTTCGGCTCTGGCCCCACGTCGCCCTGGTCACCGGCACGCTCCCCCTCGCAGTCGCCACGTCCACACGCCCAGATCATGACGCAAGAGGACCGCCGGCGGTTCCAACTCCGGGGGAATGACCCACCCGGCCCGCACCGGGACCCGCCCCCGGCGGCCGCACCTCTATGATCGCCCGGGTGACCGCCTACGACCCGGACGCCTTCGAGCACCTGGACACCTCGACCCTGCCACCGCGCCAGCAGCGGATCCTGGTCGCGATCCGGGACTGGGTGACCCGCCACGGGTACTCGCCCGGCACCCGGGAGATCGGCGAGGCCGTCGGCCTGTCGCCCTCGACGGTGTCCCGGCACCTGGCGAGCCTGGAGGACAAGGGGTTCCTCCGGCGCGGCAGCACCCTGTCGCGCCCCATCGACGTGCGGCTGTTCCTGCCCCCCGCGACCCCGGCGACCGGCGGCGACTCGGTGCCCGTGCCGGTGGTCGGCCACATCGCCGCCGGCGTGCCCATCGCGGCCGAGGAGCACGTGGACGACGTGCTGACCCTCCCCCGCGACCTCACCGGGCGCGGCACCGTCTTCGGCCTGCGGGTGCGCGGCGACTCGATGGTCGACGCCGCCATCTGCGACGGCGACATCGTCGTGGTGAAGCAGCAGCCCGAGGCCCACTCCGGCCAGATCGTCGCCGCGATGATCGACGACGAGGCCACCGTCAAGGTCTACCAGCGCCGCAACGGCCACGTCTTCCTGGAGCCGCGCAACCCCGACTACGACGTCATCGACGGCGACCGGGCCGTCGTGCTGGGCGTCGTGGTCTCGGTGCTGCGCAGCGTCTGAGCACTGCCGGGGTCACCTGTCCGGGGCGCATGCCCGTCGGCGTCCCCGGGTAGGCCCCGACCAGCACACCCACCACAGGGAGCCCCGGCCATGACCCACCACCCGGGCACCGCCATCGCGGTCACCGGCGCCACCGGGCGCCTCGGCGGGCGCGTGGCCCGCCGCCTGGCCGCCGCGGGGCACGCCCAGCGCCTGCTCGTGCGCGACCCCTCCCGCGCACCCCGCCTGCCCGGCGCCACCGCCCTGAGCGCGGCCTTCGCCGACCGCGACGCCGTGCGCACCGCCCTGCGCGGGGTCGACCGGGTGCTGATGGTCTCGGCATCGGAGAGCGCCGACCGCGTCGACCAGCACCGGGCGTTCGTCGACGCGGCCGCCGACGCCGGGGTCGGGCACCTCGTCTACGTCTCCTTCTGCGGCGCCGCCCCGGACGCGACGTTCACCCTGGCGCGCGACCACTTCGCCACGGAGGAGCACATCCGTGCGAGCGGCCTGCCGCACACCTTCCTGCGCGACAACCTCTACGCCGACTTCATGCCGATGCTGGTGGGTGAGGACGGTGTGATCCGCGGTCCCGCCGGGGACGGGCGGGCGGCCGTGGTCGGCCAGGACGACATCGCCGACGCCGCCACCGCCGTGCTGCTGGACGCGCCCGACCACGTTGGTGCGACCTATGAGCTGACCGGCCCGGACGCCCTCACCCTGACCGAGGTCGCCGAGGTGCTGACCCGCGTCACCGGCCGCGCCGTCACCTACCGCGCGGAGACCGTGGACGAGGCGTACCGGTCGCGCGCGTCCCACGGCGTCCCGGACTGGCAGGTCGACGCCTGGGTGTCGACCTACACCGCCATCGCGGCCGGCGAGCTGGCCGGCGTGACCGGCGACGTCGCCCGCCTCACCGGCCACCCCGCCACGCCCTTGGCCGAGGTGCTGACCAAGGCTGATTTCAGCCAACACTGAAGTAATAGTGTGTGTCACACGCTCGAGTGACGCCTGTTAGTGGAAGAAATTCACCTGATCGTGGCGGTGACCACCACGGCGGTGTACTGCGCGGTGAAACCGTCACCGACGGCGTCCCCCATGGCCGCGGTCAGCTCGGCGAACCGCTCCGGCGACAGGTGGGTGTAGCCGCCCTGCGTGGGCAGCATGTCCAGCCACTCGTCCCGCGTGTAGTGGCGCTCCCACTCGAACCGCCACTCCTCCGGCTCGTCGAACGCGGCGGACCCGCGAATCCCGTCGACCGCCTTGGCGAACATCAGCGAGTACACCTCCAGGGCGGACTTGGACGACATCTCGGCCATCGGCCTGGGCATGAACTCCCGGTGGATGGCGGCCATGTTCGCCGAGACGTCCGGTGGTGGCTGGAAGACGTTCCAGAAGGCGGCCAGCCGCCCACCGGGCCGCAGCACCCCCGCGGCGCGCGCCGCACCCGCCGCCGGGTCGACCCAGTGCCAGGTCTGACCGGCGATGACCACGTCGAACGCCCGGCCGGCCGGGTCCCAGGACTCGAACGTGGACACCTCCACCTCGAAGCCGTCGCGGCGGGCGAACTCCGCCATCCGCGGGTCAGCATCGACTCCCAGGACCCGGCAGCCAGCCGCCCGGAACTGGCGGGCGGCGATGCCGGTGCCGATGCCGACGTCGAGGACATCGGGACCGGGAGCCGCGGCGACGACGGCTTCGACCATCGCTTCGGGGTAGGCGGGGCGGGCGCGGTCGTAGCGAGCCGGGTCCGCGCCGAACGACTCCGCCGCCTGTCGTTGCCGGTGGGGGGCTTGGAACAGGTCTGACTGGTCGGACTGGCGGGCCTGGTGGGGCTGGTGGGGCTGGTGGGACTCTTGGGGTGCTTGGGGTTCTTGAGGTTGGCCGGGACCTGCGGCTGCGATTGGAGTGGGCATCTGCCCACTATGAGTGGGCAAGCGCCCACTCGTCAATCTGATGACGACGGGGGGTGCGGAGAACCGGGGTGAACGGCTGGTAGGCGGCAGGGCGGCGGGTCGGGCAGCGGCGCCAGGGCGGTGGGCAGGCAGCAGTGGTCAGGCAGCGGGCAGGCAGGCGGCGGCAGGGCGGCGGGCAAGCAGGCGGCGGCAGGGCGGCGAGCGGGCGACGTCGGGCAGGCAGCGCGGGCCGGGCAGCGGGGTCGGACGACGGCAGGCCGGTCAGCGGCAGGCCGGGCGGGCGACAGCGAGCCAGGTGGCGACAGCGAGCCGGGCGGGCGACAGCGAGCCCAGCTAGCAGCGGAGCGTCCAGGCGGCCGACGAGGTGCGGACGAAGATCGAGCGGTGCGTATCATCACGTGGGAGGAGGATGCGCCGGTGCCAACGGGACTCGCCCTGCGCGATGTGCGCGAGCAGCTGTTCGACGCCGCCGAACGCGTCCTGCTGCGCGACGGCCCCAGCGCGCTGACCAGCCGGGCGGTCACCGACGAGGCGCACTGCGCCAAAGGCGTCCTGCACCGCCACTTCGACGACTTCGACGCCTTCCTCGCCGAGTTCGTCCTCACCCGCGCCGCGCGGGTGAGCGCCCGCGTCGAGGAGCTGCGCGCGACCGCCGGCAGCGGCACGGTGGTCGACAACCTCGCCGACGCCCTGCGGGACCTGTTCACCTCGGTCGCCGTCGCGGTGGTCGCGCTCATCACCTTCCGGGACGGGTTGCGCACCCGGTTGCGCCGGGTGTGGCCGGCCGGGGTGCCGGTCCTGACCGAGGCCGTGCAGCTGATCTCGGACTACCTCACGGCGGAGCGCGACCTGGGGCGCATCGCGGACCACGCCGTGGTCGAGGCGCTCGCGCCCACGCTGATCGGGGCCGCGCACCTGCTGTTCGCCGACCGGGAGAGCACGCCGGACGTCGAGGCGGTCCGCCTGATGGTGGTCACGGTCGTGGGCGGGGTCGTGCGGTCCTGACGCGCGGTGGCGCGGACCGACCGCGGTCCGCGCCACCGGCCTTCACGGGGTGGCGCCCAG
This sequence comes from Saccharothrix syringae, assembly GCF_009498035.1. Taxonomy (NCBI): domain Bacteria; kingdom Bacillati; phylum Actinomycetota; class Actinomycetes; order Pseudonocardiales; family Pseudonocardiaceae; genus Saccharothrix; species Saccharothrix syringae. Next base: position 4,027,391 of record NZ_CP034550.1, on the reverse strand, counting down.
CGTCCCGGCCACCCAGTCGGCCACGAAGTCGCGCACGTGCGGCAGGTGGTCCAGCCCGATGTGCTCGGCCCCGCCCTCCTCCGCGGTGAACACCCGCAGCTCCCGCCTGGGGCTGTTGACCGCCTGCTCGTAGGACCGGTGGGCGTGCTCCAGCGGGATCTGGCGGTCGTCGGCGCCGTGGCAGATCAGGAACGGGACGGTGATCCGCTCGACCACCCCGTCCAGCGTCACGCCGTCGGCGTGCTCGATGAACGCGTCCAGGTCGTCGAAACCCCAGACCCACAGCACGTGCTCCCAGTAGTGCGGCACCGGGCGCTCGCCCTCGCGCTCCAGGCGCCGCCGCTGCACCGCGCCCCAGTCGTGGTTCGCGCCCCACGCCACGACCAGCGCGAGGCGCTCCTCGAACGCGGCCGCGCGCGGCGCGTAGTAGCCGCCCAGGGACCACCCGGCCAGGCCGATCCGGGCGGGGTCGACGTCGTCGCGCGTTTCCAGGTGGTCCACGCACGCGCTCGCCCAGCCCTCGGTCTCGATGCGGGCGGTCAGCCCGCCCAGGCGCAGCGCCTCGCCCGACCCCGGGGTGTCGACCATGAGCGTGGAGACGCCGCGCGCCGCCAGCTCGGTGTGCACGCCGGAGGCGATCATGTGCTCCTTGGTGCTGTCCAGGCCGTTCCACATGATCAGCACCGGGGCGGGGCCGCGGTCGGCGGCGGGCGCCTTGGTGAAGTACGCGGGCAGCGCGGTGCCCTCGAACGGGACCTCGACCCGGGTGGTGCGGGGGTCGGCCAGGTCGAAGGACCGCTGCGCCAGGTCCAGGCAGCGCCGGTAGGTGGCCACGCGGTTGGGCGCGGACGCGCTCTGCATCCGTTCGGCCTGGGCCAGGTAGTTGCAGGCGCGGGCGTAGAGCCGGCCGGCGGTGCGGGGGTGGCCTTCCTCCTCGGCCTCGTCGGCCTGGGCGACCAGGGTGTCGGCCAGGTTGGTCCAGGCTTGCAGGAACTCGGCGGTGCCCGCGTCCTCGCCGCGGGTGGCGGCCTCGCGCAGGGGGCGGCAGGCGCGGTCGACCTCGTCGATCAGGCCGCCGCTGTTGAGGGTGGCCACGACGCTGAGGTTCCAGACGTAGTTGCCGGGGAAGTACTCGAACACGGTTGTCCTCTCGGTGGTGCTCGGCGCGCGGCTTCGCTGATGGACTTCACGCCGCCGTCCACGGGGATCTCGGCGCCGGTGGTGCACGAGGCTTCGTCGCCCGGCAGGAATGCGACCGGGGGCGCCGCGCACGTTGACGTCGTGCGCGCGGGTCAGGTCGGTCGGGTCCAGGCCGGTCGGGCGGGCTCGCCGGGTGACGACTACGACCTCGCCGTCCAACCGGGTCACCGGGTGCGCCGCCGGGGGCGGGCCGGGCGGACCGGCGGCAGGTCGGTGCCCGGCACGACGGTGTTGCGGGTGGTGCCGATGCCCTCGACGGTCATCTCCACCACGTCGCCGGGGCGCAGCGGTGGCGGGTCCTGCGCGCCTCGGCGGCCCCACAGCTCGGCCAGGCAGCCGCCGTTGCCGCAGGTGCCGGAGCCGAGCACGTCGCCGGCTCGGACCCACGTGCCGCGCGAGGCGTAGGCGACCAACTCCTCGAACGGCCAGCCCATGTTGGCCAGCCGGTCGTGGCCGACCTCGGTCCCGTTGACGCTCACCCGCATGGCGAGGTCCAGGAAGCCCTCGTCGTCGCGGAACGGTTCCAGCTCGTCCGCGGTGACCAGCCACGGGCCCAGGGTGGTGGCCGAGTCCTTGCCCTTGGCCGGGCCGAGGTTGACCCGCATCTCGCGGCGCTGGAGGTCGCGGGCCGACCAGTCGTTGAGCACGGTGTAGCCGAAGAGGGCGTCGCGGGCCTGCTCCGGGGTCAGCGACGCGCCGTCGCGGCCCACCACGGCGGCCACCTCCAGTTCGAAGTCGAACAGTCGCGAGCCCGGTGGGACCGGCACGTCGTCGTGCGCGCCGAGCAGCGCGTGCGGGTTGGTGAAGTAGAACGTGGGCGCCTCGTACCACTCCGGTGGCACGCCGCTGCCGCCCGACACGCTCATCACCACCCCCTCCACGTGCTCCTCGAAGGCCACGAAGTCGCGGATGCTCGGCGGGGACAGCGGTGGCAGGAGGCGGACCCGGTCCAGTGGCACGGCCGGTCCGCGCAGCGCGGCACCGCCTGCCTCCAGGGCGGCGGGCAGGCCCGTCCGGACCAGGTCGAGCACGGTCGTCGGCAGGTCGTGCAGGCCGTCGTCGGAGACGACCGCGGCCCGCGCGGTGCCGTCCAGCTCGTACGTCGCGAAGCGCACGGTTCCCCCGATCAGACCGGCGGGGCCGTGAACAGGCCCGCGTCGGGGTCGTTGAAGGACCTGGCCGCGACGAACTCGTTCATCGCGTTCGCGGTACCCCACTGGTCGGAGACCTCCGGCCGGGAGAAGTCGTAGAGGTGCGGGTGCCAGGTGTCCTCGTCGACGTGCTCCAGCTCGGTGGTGTACTCGACGGTGTTGCCGTGCGGGTCGAGGAAGTAGCTGAAGGTGTTGTTGCCGGCCAGGTGCCTGCCGGGGCCCCAGATCTTCTCCACGCCGGCGCGCAGCAGCCGCCCGGTGCCGCGCATGTACTCGTCCAGGCCGCGCAGCTCGAAGGAGGCGTGGTGCAGCGAGGGGTGCGGGCCGCGGGCGACGGCCATGCTGTGGTGCCAGGAGTTGATGCGCAGGAACCACATCATCTCCCCCATGCGCGGGTGCACGAGGGTGTCGGACAGCCGGAAGCCCAGGTGCCGCCGGTAGAACGCCACGGTGCCCTCGGGGTCGGCGGAGTTGACGACCACGTGCGACAGCCGCACGGGCACGGACTCGCCCTCCTCGATCCTCCGGTGGTCCCGGACGGCCACGTCGGCGCTGATCTCGACGGTGCGGCCCTCGTTGTCGAAGAACCGGAACCCGTAGCCGCCGCCCGGGGTGCGCAGCGCGCCGGGTTCGCCGACGAGGGGAACGCCGGCGGTGGCCAGGCCCAGGGCCAGGGCGTCCACGTCGGCGGGGGTGGCGGCGCCGAAGGCGATCAGGTCGATCCGCTTCTCGGCGGCCCGGCGCAGCCGCACCACGTACTGCTCGGGGGAGCCCTCGGCAGCCAGGAACGAGATGCCGGTGTCGCCGTGCTCGGCGGTCAGGCCCCACGCGCCGGTGAAGAAGTCCCGCTGGCGGGCGAGGTCGGGCACGGCGAGGTCGACGTGGCGCAGGTGGGTGATCAGGCGGTCGGTCACTTCGGTGGTCCTCACGTCAGGCGGGTTCGGAGACGAGGGCGGCGATGCGGGCCATGAGGCCGGGCACGTCGCCCCGCTCGTGGTCGAGCAGCCACCGGCCGAGCTGGTTGGACGCCTCGACGACGGCCCTGGCCCGGGGGAAGCGGCGGGCGGCGAAGGCGTCCAGCAGCCCGTCGTCGAGGGCGTCGGCGGCGAGCAGCAGCCCGGCGAGCACGGCGGCGTCCTCCAGCGCCTGCGCGCCGCCCTGGGCGAGGGTGGGCGGGCAGGCGTGGGCGGCGTCGCCGACCAGCACGACGCGGCCGCGGTGCCACGGCGGCGGCAGCACGTGCGTCTCGAACCAGGTGTAGTTGATCCGGGCCGGGTCGGTGAGCGCGTCGCGGATGTCGTCCCACGGGCCGTGGTAGGCGGAGGCGAGGTCCCGCATGGTCGCCAACCGCTGCTCGGGGCTGAGGGCGGAGCGGTCCCGCGCGTCCTCGACGACGTAGGCGTAGAGGGAGTCCTCGCCGGTCGGGCAGTAGCCGGCGATGTAGCTGGGGCCGCCGTAGTAGAGGTCGGTGCGGGTGACCGAGGCCGGGCGCGGGCCGAACGCGCGCCAGATGCCCATGCCGGTGGGGCGGGTCTCCAGTTCGACGCCCAGCGCGCGGCGCGTGGCCGAGCGGATGCCGTCGGCGCCGACGACGAGGTCGTAGCGGCCGGTGGAGGCGTCGGAGAAGGTGACGTCCACACCGGACCCGTCCTGCGCCAGGCCCGTCGCGGTGACGCCGAAGCGGGTCCGCACGCCCGCCTCGCCCGCCCGCTCGTGCAGGACGCGGGCGAGCGCCGGCCTGGGCACGCCCATCGCGGCGGGGAGGTCCGGGCCGCCGGTGCGGGCGTCGGGGAACTCCACCAGCAGCGTGCCGCGGGCGTCGGGGGCGCGCAGGCCCACGCTGTCGAAGCCGTACCCCTCGGCCCGGACCCGCTCCCACACGCCCAGGGCGCGCAGCTCGCGCAGGGCGTTGCCCTGGAGGGTGATGCCGGAGCCGGTGGTGGTGACGTCCGGTCTGACCTCGACCAGGTCCACCTCGACGCCGCCCCCGGCGAGCAGGGCCGCGGTGGCGGTCCCGGCGAGGCCGCCGCCGATCACCAGGGCGTTGTGCGCGGCGGGCACGGGGATCTCCTCCGGGTCACTTCACGGCGACGGGCGCGACCGGGGCGCCGACCGCCCCCGTCACCGGCAGCGGGGCGGCGGTCAGCCAGAACTCGTACGTGCCGTCGGCCGCGCAGTCGGCGGCCAGGGCGTCCAGGTCCCACAGCTCCCCCACGTACAGGCCGATGTGCGGGATGACGACCTGGTGCAGGGGCTGGAAGGCGTGGTCGAACTCGTTGGGCCGCACCTCGAAGCCCCACGTGTCGGTGGCGATGCCGGCGATCTCGGTGCCGTGCAGCCAGTCCGCGGTGGTGAACGACAGGCCGGGCGAGTCGCCGCCCGCGTAGTCGCCCCAGCCCTCCCGGCGGGCGCGGGTGAGCCGGCCGGTGCGCACCAGCACCAGGTCGCCCCGGCCGACGCGGGCGGTGGGCCCGTGCGCGGCGGCGGTGGCCCCCAGGTGCTCGGCGGTGATGGCGAACCCGTCGGGCAGCTCGCCGTCGTCGCCGAGCACGCGGCCCACGTCCAGCAGCACGCCGCGGCCGGCGAGGTGCGCGGCGGCGGTCTCGATGCCGGTGACCCGGTCGCCCTCGCTGGTCACCACGTCGCCCGCGCGGCGGCCGTTGTAGGCGGTGCCGTGGTCGAAGACGTGCCCGAGGCCGTCCCACTGGGTCGACGCCTGGAGCGGCATGAAGACCACGTCGTCGGCACCGCCGAAGCCGTGCGGGAAGCCCTGGGTGCCGCGCTCGGCGTCCAGGCCCGTGTCGAGCATGGTGTGGACCGGGTTGGTGCGGCGGCGCCAGCCCTGCTGCGGGCCGTGCGCGTCGAACGGCTGGGCCAGCGAGAAGGTCTCGCCCCGGCGCACCAGGGCGGCGCCCTCGCGGCGCTTGGCCGCGTCCAGGAAGTTCAGCGTGCCCAGGACGTCGTCGGCACCCCAGCGGTGCCGGTTGGAGCAGCGCCGGGCCGCGGCGGCGATGGCGCCCTCGGGGTCGGCGCGGTCGAGCGGTGGTGGCACGTCGGTCCTCCTCTTCGAGCGACGCACCTCACTGTCGACCGTCTTGGATCATCAGCAAAGATGCAATCGGTGATGCCGGACATCAGCGGGGCCGATACCCTCGGCGGCTGTGAACCTGACCAGCCTCGACCTGAACCTGCTGGTGGCGCTGGACGCGCTGCTCCAGGAGCGCGGCGTCACCCGGGCGGCCGAGCGGATGGGCCTGAGCCAGCCCGCGGTGTCCGCGCACCTGGCCAGGCTGCGCCGGCACTTCGACGACGAGCTGCTGACCAGGGTCGGCAACTCCTACCGGCTCACCCCGCTGGCCGCGCAGCTCAAGGAGCTGGCGCGGACCGCGCTCCAGGGCGTCGAGCGCGTCTTCGCCGCCGAGGCCGACTTCGACCCCGCGTCCTCGACCCGCGAGTTCTCGCTGCTGGTGAGCGACTACGGGGTGGCCGTGCTCGGCGCGACCGTCGCGGCGCTGCTGGCCGCCGAGGCACCCGGCACGCGGCTGCGGCTGAGCCCGAACACCCCGCAGGTGGTCGACGCCGTCCCGCAGTCGCTGGCCGCGGTCGACCTGCTGCTGATGCCGCACGGCTTCCTCCAGGACCTGCCCCACCAGGACCTCTACCGCGACGAGTGGGCCTGCCTGGTGTCCGCGGACAACGCCGAGGTCGGCGCCTCGCTGACGGTCGAGCAGCTGCGCACCATGCCGTGGGTCGCCTCCTACCACGGCCCGACCGCCTCCACGCCCGCCGCGCGCCGGCTGCGGCTGCACGGCATCGAGCCGCGCGTGCAGGTGGTCACCGAGACGTTCCTGACCGTGCCGGGCCTGGTCGCCGGCACGGACCGGGTCGCCCTGCTCCAGCGGCGCCTGGCCGACCGGCTGCCGGACGAGCTGGGCGTGCGCGTCCTGCCCTGCCCGTTCGAGGTCGGGCCGCTGCTGGAGGCGATGTGGTGGCACCCCGTGCACGACGAGGACCCCGCGCACCGCTACCTGCGGGACGTCGTCGCGCGCGCCGCCGCCTCCGCTTAGCGGACCAGGCGGAAGAACGCGCGCAGCTCCGCGGCGAACAGGTCCGGCTGCTCCCACGCGGCGAAGTGGCCGCCGCGGTCGGGTTCGCCCCAGTGGCGGATGTCGGGGTAGCGGTTGGCCGCCCAGCGCCGCGACGGGCGGGGCACCTCCTTCGGGAACACCGTGGCCCCGGTGGGCACCGCGACCACGTCGTCGGTCGCCTCGCCGAACCACGCGCCGACCTGCCGGAAGCTCTCCCAGTACAGGCGGGCCGACGAGGCCGCCGTGCGGGTCAGCCAGTACAGCGAGACGCCGTCGAGCACCCGGTCCCGCCCCAGCACGGACTCCGGGTCGCCGCCGCTGTCGGTCCACGCGGCGAACTTCTCCACGATCCACGCGCACAGCCCGGCCGGGGAGTCGGTCAGCGCGTACCCGACCGTCTGCGGCCGGGTCGTCATCTGCTCGGCGTAACCGGACCCGTCGACCTGGGCGCGGCGCAGGTCGGCCAGCGCCGCCTCCTCCGCCGGGGTCAGGTCGTCGAACGTGGCGGGGTCCGGCGCGGCGATCGGCGGCATGACGTGGATGCCCACCAGCTCCCCGGTGTCCTGCTGCCCCATGCTCGTGGTGACGCTGGTGCCCCAGTCGCTGCCCTGCGCGCCGTAGCGGTCGTAGCCGAGCCGGGCCATCAGCTCCCGCCACGCGGCCGCGATCCGCTGCACCGTCCAGCCCGGTTCGGCGGGGCGGTCGCTGAAGCCGTAGCCGGGCAGCGACGGGATCACCAGGTGGAAGGCGTCGGCCGGGTCGTCCGGTTCGGTCAGCAGCGGGATCACCCGCTCGAACTCCAGCACCGAACCGGGCCAGCCGTGGGTGAGCACCAGCGGCAGGGCGTCCTCGTGCGGGGAGCGGACGTGCAGGAAGTGGACGTGGACGCCGTCGATCGCGGTGCGGAACTGGGGCAGCGCGTTCAGCCGTCGTTCGGTGGCGCGCCAGTCGTGCGCCGTGGCCCAGTGGTGGCAGAGGTCGCGCAGGTAGGCCAGCGGCACGCCCTGCGACCAGTCGGGGACCGGTTCGGGGTCCGGCCAGCGGGTGCGCAGCAGGCGGTCCCTCAGGTCGGCCAGGTCGGCTTCCGGGATGTCGATGCGGAACGGGGTCACGGGGACCGGGTTCACCACTTCAGCTCCAGTTCGACGAGCAGGGCCCGGGCTTCGGCCCGGCACAGGTCGCGCTCCGGTTGGCCAGGCACCGGGCGGCCTCGGCGCGGTCGGGGCGCGGTCGGGTCGGGTCGGGACGCGGTCGGGTCGGGACGCGGTCGGGGCGGAGCGCGGTCGGGGCGGGGCGCGGTCGGGTCGGGGCACCGTCGGGTCGGGGCGCGGACGGGCCGGGGCGCGGACGGGCCGTGCGCGATGTCCCGGACCGCGGTCGCGGCGAACTCCCACTGGTCGCGGCGGACGTCGACCGGGGTGGCGGGCCGGTCACCGCGAGGTCGGGCGCCGGGTCCGGCGGTAGCTCCAGACCAGCAGCGCGAGCAGGACCAGGCCGGACAGGACCAGGCTCGACCCGGTGCTCCAGCCGCTCATCGGCAGCGAGTCCACCACGCCCCACACCACGCCCGCCGCGATCAGCAGCAGGCCGGCGGCCACCGAACCGGCGATGCGCAGCGGCGAGGCCACGCTGTCCTCCGCCGCTTTCATGGCCCGGTCGCGCACCGGGTCCACGTACCGCTCCAGCGCCGGGAACTCCGAGGCCAGCACGAGCAGGCCCGCGAGCACCAGCAGCAGCCCCGGTCCGGGCAGCACCAGCAGCGCCACCCCGACGACGAGCAGCAGCCCGCCCGCCACCAGCACGGCCACCCGCTTCACCGGCCTGCCCACGCCCACGCGCCGCTCCTTCCGCCGCCCCCAGGATGCCCAACGCGGGCCGTCGCCGCGCGCCGGACCGGTCAGGCGTCCTCCGGGTACCAGCGCAGCTCCACGGTGTTGCCGTCGGGGTCGGCGACGTAGACCGAGGTGGCGGTGCCGCGGGCGCCGAAGCGCGGCACCGGGCCCTCCAGCACGGTCAGGGTGCCGGCGCGGATCACCTCCGCCCAGTCCAGGGGCTCGACGACCAGGCAGAGGTGGTCGACGTTGGTGCTGCCGCGCGGCCTCGCGACGAAGTCGATGATCGTGCCCGCGCTGACCCGGGCGGAGGGGAACGGGACCTCGCCGGCCCGCCAGCGGTCGACGCGGACCGGTTCGAGACCCAGCGTGCCGCAGTAGAAGTCCAGGGCCCGGTCGACGTCGGCGACGTTGAGGACCAGGTGGTCGAACCCGGTGACGCGCACCGCGGTCACCCCCGGTCCAGGTCGCGGGCCTGCCGGAGCCAGGCGGTGAACAGGGCGGCGTCGACGTCCCCGGTGCCGGTGAGCCGGACCGAGGCCATCCGCCTGGCGCCCGGGGTGAGGCGGCCGGACGGGTCGTCGACGTCCTGGCCGCGCCACAGGCCGAAGGTGACGTGGGCGCGGTGGGCCTTGACCAGGCAGACCGGGTCGCGGCCGGGCTTGTCGCCGGCGCTCCAGGTCGGGTGGCCGTGCCACATCGCGGCGGTGGTGCCGGGCAGGGCCCGGTCGATGACGGCGCGCAGCTCCTCGCCGATGTCGCGCAGCGGGGCGTCCAGGGCGGCGAGGTAGTCGGTGACGGTCATGGGGTTCGCTCCTTTCGACGGGATCAACGATCTCCTCCGGGCGGGCGCCGACCAAGCCGTGATCGGACTACGATCGTTGAACCGGGTTCAACGATCGGGGTGGGGCGGGTGCTCGAACGGCACGAGGTCGAGACGTTCCTGACCCTCGCCGAGGAGCTGCACTTCGGGCGCACCGCCGAGCGCCTGCGCGTGACCACCGGCCGGATCAGCCACGTGGTCAAGAAGCTGGAGCGGCGGGTGGGCGCGCCGCTGTTCGAGCGCACCAGCCGGGTCGTGCGGCTCACCCCCATCGGCGCGCGGCTGGCCGACGACCTGCGCCCGCTGGTGGCCGGGGTGGAGGCCGCGGTGCGGCGGGCCGTGGACGCCGGGCGCGGGGTGACCGGGCGGCTGCGGGTGGCGTTCGTCGGCGAGACCGCCGCGCCCGTGCTGCTGCGCGCGATCACCCTGTTCTCCGAGCGGCACCCCGACTGCGAGGTGGTCGTCACCGAGGCGCACCTGGCCAACACCCGCTCCGGCCTGCTCGACGGCACCGTCGACGTGCTCATCGCGTCGTTCCCGTTCGACGGCATGGCCAACGGCCCGGTGCTGCTGCTGGAGCGGCGGGTGCTGGCGGTGCCGGCGGGGCACGCGCTCGCCGCGGCCGGGTCCGTGTCGCTCGAAGTGCTGGCCGACCACCCGGTCGTGCAGTACCCGGAGGTCACGTCAGCCGCGTTCAAGCGCGACCGCACCCCCGAGCGCACCCCGTCGGGCCGGCCGGTGCCCAAGGGGCCGGTCGGCAACACCGTCCCCGAGATGCTGTCGCTGGTCGCGCTGGGTCGTGGCGTCCTGCCCGTCGGGGAGCTGACCGCCCGGTACTCCTCCCGGCCCGACCTGGCCTACGTGCCGATCCACGACGCGCCGCCCATCCGCCGCGGCCCGGTGTGGCTGGAGACCAACACGACCGCCAGGGTGCGCGAGTTCGTCCGCGCGGCCGCGGACGCCAACCCGCTCTGACCGCGGGCGCGGGCGGGGTGTCGGTGACGGGCTGGTGGTCGGTCCGGCGGTCCCCCGGTGTCAACGGCAACTCGGCGCCCCCCAACGGAAGACACGGGCAGGCCGGGGTTTGCGTGCTCTACTGGTCCGGGAGGCGGCCATGTGGACGACCTCGGGAAAAGCCGGCGCGACGACCGCCGCTGTTGCTCCGTGCGTTGTTCCCGGGCGGGTGCTCGGCCTTGAACGACCGCGGACCCGGATCGCGGCGACGCGGATCCGCGCGGGTGAACGCGTGACGATCTCCGGCCACGGCCGGCTCGCCCGGTGATCGACCACACCGCGCCCCGAGTGCGCATCGTGCACCTCGACGGCGCCACGTTCGAAGCCCTCGCCCGTGCCGCTGCCCGCGTACTTCGCGGACCCGGACTGGCGCGGGGTGTGGCGGCTGCGGGCCCGGCAGGTCGAGCGGGACCCCGCCGCCGCGGCCTGGGTCACCGGCGTCACCCCGGCGCACCGGCGGCACGGTTACGCCCGCGCGGCCCTGGAAGCGCTGCTGCGCCGCGCCACCCGCGAGCCCCTGGTGCGCGGTCGTGTACGAGATGCCCGCCTGAACCACCGGGTGGAGAAGGGGTACGAGGGCAAGCGCCCACTCCCGGGTGGGCATCACCCCGGCCGGGCGCGAGGCGCTGACCCGGGAGATGAGCCGGCACGACGCCCGCCGGGCTCAGGACGACCACCAGGAGAAGCCGTCCGACCCGCCACCGCGCACCGCGGCCAGGGCCTCGTCCAGGGTGCGGTGCAGCCCCAGCAGCTCCTCCATGTCGGCCACCCGGATCGGCCGGGCCACCGCGCGCCGCCCGGCCACCACGGCGAAGCCGACGTCCAGCACGTCGGCCCGCTGCCTCGCCTCCACCAGCACGGCGATGCCCATCGAGCCGAAGAACCCCACGTCGTCGAGGTCGACCACCAGGGCCGGGGCGCCGCGGTTCAGGCAGGTGAACAGCACCTCGCGGACCCGCCGGAAGTTGTCGACGTCGACATCACCGTGCACGGCGGCGACGAACGCGTCGCCACCCTCGACGACCTCGACCGTCACCGACTCCTCGACGTCTTCCAGCACGACGCTCCTCCGCACCCGACCGCGCACCCCACCATGGCCGCGAACGCCCTCCACCGCCATTACCCGTTCGGTGGGCGCGCGACACGGGGTGCGCGTCTCATTTCGGCACCGAACACCTCACACCTGCGGCAGGTCCCCGATCACCTCCCGCAGCTGGTGCCGCCCGCTGACACCCAGCTTCGGGTAGGCGTTGTGCAGGTGCGAGCCGACCGTGCGCGGCGACAGGAACAGCCGCTCCGCGATCTCCCGGTTGCGCAGCCCGCGCGCGGCCAGCAGCACGACCTCCCGCTGCTGCGCGGTCAGCTCCGCCAGCGGGTCGGCCTCGTGCACCGACTGCACCGACGACACCGACGGCACCGGGCCGCCACCGGCGCGCAGTTCCAGCCGCGCCCGGTCGGCCAGGCCGGTGGCACCCAGCCGGGCGAAGGTGTCCCGGGCGGCGGCCAGCACGCGGTGGGCGTCCAGCGGGCGGCTCTGCCCGCGCAGCCACCGGGCGTAGTGCAGGCGGGCCCGCGCCCGCTCCAGCGGCCACTGCTCCCCCGCCGGGTCCACCACGGCCAGCCGGTAGCTGCGCTCGACCCGGGCCCGCGGCGCGTGGTCGTCCAGCTCGGCCACCAGGGCGTCGGCGTGGTGCAGCTGGAGGCGCAGCCGGGCCGTGGGGCGCTCGGGTTGCGCGGCCCGGACCGCGGCCACGACCGCCGCCGCGTCGTCCCGGGCGCGCACGGCGCGGGCGGCGGCCGCGAACTCCGCGATCGACCTGGGCGACAGGAAGTAGTGCAGCGCCGTGCCGTCCACTCCGTACAGTGCGCGGAAGTGGCGGTAGGCGCCCTCGTGGTCGCCGGCGGCCGCCGCCGCCAGGCCCGCGGCGCGCAGCAGCCGGGCGTGCGTGGCGCGGTTCTCGTCGAGGTCCACCGCCGCGCGGACCTCGACCGGCCTCGGCTGCCCGCGCAGGGCCGCCAGCTCGCCGCGCAGCGCGGCGACGTCCGCGGCCAGGTAGCGGAACCGGTGCACGACGGCCAGTTCGGCGGCCTCGGCGAGCAGCAGCTCCGCGTCCGCCCAGCGGCCCGTGTCGAGCATCGCGGACGCCAGGGCCGGGACGCACATGACGATCATGCCGGGTGAACCGCGCCCGCGGGCCTGCCGGAACGCCTCGACGGCCGCCTCGGGCTCGTCGGCGAACCAGGCCGTGGACGACAGGCTCAGCAGGCGGGCGACGTCGACCGGGCCGTCCAGCCGCCGGTGCACGGCCGCGCCCGGGTCCTCCAGCACCCGCCTCGCGTGCGCGTCCGGGTCGCTCTGGACCAGCACGTTCTCCAGCATCGCGGGCCGCACGGGCAGCGGGACCAGGCCCGCCGGGTCACCGGGCGGGTCACCGCCGAGCCGGTCGAGCAGCGCCCGCAGCGACGCGCCGTGCCCGGGCAGCCCCGACTGGACGCGCACCGCGGCCAGCACGCCGGTCAGCGCGAGCGCGGTGCTGCCGTCGCGCGGCCGGTGGTCCTGCAACGACGCGCGCAGCAGCTCGAACGCCTCCCGCTGGTGCCCGGACAGCGACAGGCCGTGCCCCGCGCCCGCGGCGGCCACGCCGAGCACGTCCGGGTCGGTGGTCAGGCGCGTGACCTGCGCGTACAGGTCGCGGATCCACGCCGGGTCGCCGAAGTCGTCCGCGGCGGTGACCGCCCGGGCGTAGCGCCGCGCCCGCCGCCCGGGGTCGGGGGTGCACTCGGCGGCCCGCTCCAGCGCGCGGGCGGTGGCGTAGCGGCCGCCGCGGAGCTGGGCGAGCGCGACGGTCTCCTCCAGGGCCCGCGCCACGGCCTCGTCCGGCGCGACGGCGGCCTCGGAGAGGTGCCACGCGCGGCGGGCCGGGTCGCCGACGACGGCCGCGGCGATGTCCCGGTGGGCCCGGGCCCGCAGCTCGGCGGGCGCGCCCTCGTAGGCGGCGGCCCGGACCAGCGGGTGGCGGAACCCGACCCGGCCGCGCACCACCACGACCAGCCCGGCCCGCTCGGCGGGCGCCCAGCCCGACAGGTCGTCGCCGACGCCGGCCGCGGCCATCGTGGTGGCCAGGTCCTCCTGCTCCGCCGCGGCGGCGTAGACCAGCAGGCGCCGGGTCTCCTCGGGCAGCTCGCGGAGCCGGTCGGCGAACATCTCCCGGAGGCGGGCGCCGCGCGGCAGGTCCCGGCCCGGCAGGGCGGCGCCGGAGGCGACCGCGCGGGCCAGCTCGACCAGCGCCAGCGGGTTGCCCGCGGCCTGCTGGAGCACGTCGATCCGGGCCCGGCCGGTGGGCGCGTCGGGCAGCCCGTCGAGCAGGCGGGCGGCGGCGGACTCGCCCAGCGGGCCGAGCACCACCGCGGGCACGGTCGCCTCGACCCGGGCCGGCCGGACCGAGGCGCGGGCGGCGAGCAGCACCACCAGCCGCTCGTCGGTGAGCCTGCGCAGCACGAACGACAGCACCTCGCAGGTGTCCCGGTCGACCAGCTGCACGTCGTCCACGGTGACCAGCACGGGCCGCTGCCGGGCGGCGGCGCCCAGCAGGGCCAGCACGCCCAGGCGCAGCGCGGTCGGGTCCGGCGCGACGGGCACCCCGGCGAGCCCGCACGCGGCGGCGACCGCCTCGCCCAGGTGCGGCGGCAGGGCGCCCGCGCCGGGCAGCAGCGGGCCCAGCAGCTGGTGCAGCACGGCGAAGGACAGCTCGGACTCGGCCGCGCAGCCGCCCGCGGCCAGGACGGTGCGGCCGGTCGCGGCGGCGCGGGCGGAGGCCAGGTCGAGCAGGCTGGTCTTGCCCGCGCCGGCCTCGCCGAGCAGCAGCAGCGAGCGGGGCCCGTGCCGGCCGGCGTCGACGGCATCGACGACCCGGCGGGTCTCCTCGTCCCTCCCGATGAGGTCCACGGTCGTCCTCCCGGGCCGGAACTGGTGGTGCCCCGCCAGTCTCGCCGACGGTCCCCGGCCGGCGGAACGAAACGTGACGCTGTCGATAGTGGATTCGACGACACCGCTTGTAGGATCCGCGTCAGAGGTGAGGCCGATGGGATCGGAGCAGGTCGGGTGGGGCGCGCAGCCCCCGGAACCGCCGCCGGTGCTCGACCCCGCGGTGGCGCGGCTGGTCCGCGCCTCGGCCGCGCCGCCGCACCTGCAGGAGCTGGGCCCGGAGGACGGGCGGCTCGCGCTGCTGGAGTCGCAGGGCTACTCGGTCGACGACGACCGCGCGCCGGCCCGGTTCTCCGTCGCCCCGGTCGGCCCGTCCGGGCTGGTGGGCTTCCACGACGTCCGCCCCGCCGGCGCCGCCGGCTCGCTGCCCGCCGTGCTGTACGTCCACGGTGGACGGTGGATGCTCGGTGACGCCCGCACCCACTCGCGGCTGGTGCGCGACCTCGCGCTGGCCTCGGGCGCGGCGTTCCTGGTGCCGGAGTACACCCGCGTCCCCGAGGCGCGCTACCCGGTCGCCGTCGAGGAGTGCTACGCCCTGCTCACCTGGGCCGTCGAGCACGCGGCCGACCTGGGCGTGGACGGGACGCGGATCGCCGTCGCGGGCGACTGCGCCGGTGCCACGATGGCGACCGCGCTGACCATGCTGGCCAAGCGCCGCGGCGGGCCCCGGCTGCGGGCCCAGCTGCTCTACTACCCGCTGACGGACGCGCGGTGCGACACGCCGTCGCACCGGCGCTTCGCCGAGGGCTACCTGCTGACCAGTGGCCAGGCCCGGTGGTGCTGGGAGCAGTACGCGAGCCGCCCCGCGGACCTGGACGAACCGACCGCGGTGCCGATGCGCGCGTCGCGGGCGGACCTGGCGGGCCTGCCGGCCACGCTGGTCGTCTCCGCCGAGGCGGACGTGGTGCGCGACGAGGGCGAGCGCTACGCCGAGCGGCTGCGCGAGGCCGGGGTGCGGGCCACCGCCACCCGGTACGCCGGGACCACGCACGACTTCGCCTCGCTCCGGCCGCTGGAGGCCATCCCGGCCACCCGCGCCGCCGTGGCCGAGGGCGGCGCGTTCCTGCGCGCCGAACTCGCGTGACCTGACTCACCGGTTTCTGGTTCCACCACGCCTTTTCCCCCTCCGAGCCGGTCCACCACGTCCGGCCGGTCTGTGACGTGCGACATAAGTCGATCGACCGAACTTCCGCCGCGCCAAGCACTTGCGTCGATCGACCGATGCGTCGACCGGCCCGCGGCTGCCAGGGTCGGTGGCATGACCGAAGAGCACCCCTTCCCCACCCCCGTCCTCGAACCCGCCGCCCAGGAGTTCGTCGAGGCGACCGCCGTGCCGCCGTTCCTCTACCAGCTCGGCCCGGTCGACGGCCGCAAGACCGTCGACGCCGTGCAGGCGGGCGAGGGCGTCGAGCGGCCCGACGCCGACATCACCGACCTGACCGTCCCCGGCGGCCCCTCGGGCGAGGTGTCGATCCGCGTCGTCCGGCCCGCCGGCAGCACCGGCGCCCTGCCCGTGGTCCTCTACACCCACGGCGCGGGCTGGGTGTTCGGCAACTCCCACACGCACGACCGGCTGGTCCGCGAGATCGCGGTGCGCGCCGGGGCCGCGGTGGTGTTCACCGAGTACAGCCTCTCCCCCGAGGCGAAGTACCCCACCGCGATCGAGGAGGTCTACGCGGCGCTGCGGTGGGTCGCGGCGAGCGGCGCGGAGCACGACCTGGACCCGTCGCGGATCGCGGTGGCCGGCGACTCCGTGGGCGGCAACATGTCCGCGGCGATCACCCTGCTGGCCAAGCGGCGCGGCGGGCCGGAGCTGGCCGCCCAGGTGCTGTTCTACCCGGTCACCGACGCCTCGTTCGACACCTCGTCCTACCGGCAGTTCGCCACCGGCTACTTCCTGCACCGCGAGGGCATGCGCTGGTTCTGGGACCAGTACACCACCGACCCGGCGCAGCGGGCGGAGATCACCGCGTCGCCGCTGCGGGCCGGCACCGAGGACCTGGCCGGGCTGCCCGCCGCGCTGGTGATCGTCGCCGAGGCCGACGTGCTGCGCGACGAGGGCGAGGCTTACGCCGCCAAGCTGCGCGCCGCGGGCGTCCCGGTCACCGCCGTGCGGTACCAGGGGATCATCCACGACTTCGTGCTGCTCGACGCGCTGCGCGACACCCACGCCGCCCGCGCCGCGGTCAAGCAGGCCGGTGACTTCCTGCGCGACGCCCTGCACGCGTGAGCACGCCCACCGTCGTGCTCGCGGTTCCCCGGTCGGTCGGCCGGGGGACCGCGGGGGCGTCCGCGCGGAAGCGGCGGTTTGTCGGTAGGTCTCGCTAACGTCCTCCTCATCCGAGACGGGAGGACTTCCGATGGCTGTGGGGGGATGGCGCCCGACCGCGGGCGCCGCGGCGGTGGCGGTGGTCGCGGCGGTGGTGCTACCGGCGGTCGCCCAGGCCGGCCCGTACTACTGCGACTGGGCGCAGGAGGAGCTGCCGGTGCCGCCGGCGCTGGTCCTGGGCGGGGTGTCCGGCGTCTCCGACGACGGCGGCTGGGCGGTCGGCAACGGCCGCACGCCCGCCGGTGACACCGCGGTCGTCTGGCACGGCGGCGAGTACCGGACCCTGTGGTTCCGGCACGAGACCGACGTCTCCGACGTCAACGGCTCGGGCGTGGTGATCGCCTCGACCGACCGGGCCGCGGCGCGCGGCGCCGACGGGAACTGGGAGCAGTTGGCACCCCGCGCGGGCTACCACTACGCACGAGCGGAGGGCATCAACGACGCCGGCGACGTGGTGGGCGTGTCCGGTGGGCAGCACACCGGCGCGGTCGTGGTGTGGCCCGCCGGCGCGCCGGCCGCGCCGCGCGTGCTGCCCGGCACCGACGACGGCGGGTACTGGGCGGTGGCCGGCATCGACGACGAGGGGCGGGTCGCCGCCCACGAGCAGGCGGCCGAGGGCGCCGCGGCCTACCTGTGGGACGCCTCGGGCGGGCGCGTCGCGCTGGAGCCGCTGCCCGACCACCGCTCCACCGAGGTCGTGGCCGTCCGCAACGGTCACGTGGTCGGGTACTCGACGGGTGAGCGGGGGCGGGCGGCCGTCCTGTGGGACTCCTCGGGGCGGGTCGAGCGCGTGCTGGAGTCGGCCTCCGAGGTCTACGACGTGAACGCGGCGGGTGACGTGGTGGGGCAGGTGGCGTGGCCGGCGCAGACGGTCGTGTGGCGCGGGGAGGGGGTCGTCGACCCGGTGCCCGCGGTCTCGTGGCACGGCCTGCTGACCGACGGCGGTGACGTGTACGGCGTCGTGGGCGGCGACCCGTACTCCACGGCCTTGCGGATCCGCTGCGGGTGAGGTGTTCCCGGGGATCGGGGCCGCCTGCCGTGGTGGTGGGCGGCCCCGATCCCGCAGGCGGGACGTCACCCGCTCGTGGACGCCGGGCACCGGCCGGCAGCGCACCACCTCGCCCGCCGGCGGGGACGTGACGGCTGCGGTGCGCCGGCGGGTCCCGGCGACCGCAGGGGCAGGCCGGCCGGTCCGGCGAGGAACGGGCTTCTCGCCACGTACGCAGGCGCCGCCCGGGGCCGAGTCTGCTCGAACCTGCTCCGGCCTGCTCCGGCCTGCTCGGGCGAGGAGTTCCCGCTCGGCCCGGGGACCGCCCCGAACGCCACCCGACCCGGGACCGACGCCCGCCGGACCCGCTCGCCGCCGGAGACCGTCGAAGGTCGTCGAAGGCGGTCGAAGGAGCCGTCGAACGGCCGGCAGCCCTTGCGCGGCCGGCGCGCGAGCCGACAGCATCGAGCGTGGAAAACGCTTCCCGAGCGGGGGTCCCATGAGGCTGTTGGCGGTTCTGCTGGTGCTCCTCGGCGTGGTCACCGCCCCCGCGAGCGCCGGACCCCGGCACCAGGTGGGCTACGACCGGTACTCGCTGACCGTCGACGGGCAGCGCGTCCTGCTGTGGGCGGGCGAGTTCCACTACTTCCGGCTGCCCAGCCCCGACCTGTGGCGGGACGTGCTGGAGAAGATCCGCGCCGCCGGGTTCAACGGCGTGTCCCTGTACTTCCACTGGGGCTACCACTCCCCCGCGCCCGGCGTCTACGACTTCACCGGCGTGCGCGACATCGACCGCCTGCTGCGCCTGGCCGACGAGCTGGGCCTGTACGTGGTGGCGCGCCCCGGCCCCTACATCAACGCCGAGACCACCGGCGGCGGGTTCCCGGCGTGGCTCAAGACCGTGCCGGGCCGGGCGCGGTCGAGCGACCCCGGCTACACCCGCGCCTACCGCGAGTGGCTGGACCGGGTGAACCCGATCCTCGCCCGGCACCAGGTCAGCCGCGGCGGGTCGGTGATCGCCTACAACGTGGAGAACGAGTACGCGGTCAACGTCGACCCGGAGTACGTGGTCGACCTCCAGGACCGGGCGCGGGCGGCCGGCGTGGACGTGCCGATCGTGCACAACAACTGCTGCGGCGGCTACCTGGCGAACTGGTCGTCCGGCCGGGGCGCGGTACAGATCCCCGGCGTGGACGACTACCCGGTCGGGTTCGACTGCCGCGCGCCGGACGCGTGGGGCGAGGCGGAGGGCGTGACGCGCAGGCTGCGCGAGGACGCCCCGGTGTACGCCGCCGAGTACCAGGCGGGCGCGATCGACCTGCACGACGCGGGCTACGGGGCGTGCCGCGACCTGACCGGGCCGGACTACATGAAGGTGTTCCACAAGACGAACCTGGTCACCAGCGGTGCGACGATGTTCGGCTACTACATGACGTTCGGCGGCACGTCCTGGGGTTGGCTGCCGCAGCCCAACGACGTCTACACCTCCTACGACTACGGCGCGGCGATCACCGAGTCGCGCGGGCTGACGCCGAAGTACGACGAGTTCAAGCGGCAGGGCTACTTCGCCGCCACGGTGGCACCGCTGACCAAGACCGACGCCTCCGACGCGCCCGCGCCCGCCGACCCGGCCGTGGCGACCCGGGCCCGGGCGAACCCGGACACCGGGACGCAGTTCGTGCTGGTCCGCCACGCCGACCACCGCTCGTCCGCCGACGTGGCGACGACCCTGGACTGGGCCACCCCGGACGGCCGCTACCGGGTCCCGGTCCGGGTGCGCGGCCGGGACGCCAAGGTGCTGCTCGCCGGGTACGACCTGGGCGGGCAGCGGCTGGTGTGGTCGACCTCGGAGCTGCTGACCCACACCGACGACGGCGGCCGGGACGTGGCCGTGCTCTACGGGCGCGCCGGCGAGCAGGGGTCCGCGGTGCTGCGGTACGCGTCCGCGCCGACCGTGCGGGTGCTGGCGGGCGACGTGCGGTCGTCGTACGCGGACGGCGACCTGCGCCTGGACTACCCGCACACCGGCCTGGCGCGCGTGCTGGTCTCCGGCGGCGGCCGGCGGCCCGCGCTGCTGCTCCTGGGCACCGACGAGGAGGCGGCGAAGTTCTGGCGGCTGCCCACCTCCGCCGGTCCGGTGCTGGTGCGCGGCACGGCCCTGGCCCGCTCGGCGGAGGTGCGCGGCGACCGGCTGCACCTGCGGGCCGACACCGCCGAGGCCGGGGACGTGGAGGTGTTCGCGCCGGTCTCGCGCCTGTCGGTCGGCGGGCGGGCGGTGCCGGCGCGGCGCACGCCCGCCGGTTCGCTGGTCGCCCACCTGGCCGGCCCGGCACCCGTGCGGCTGCCGGAGCCGGGCCCGTGGGGGTACCGGCCGGAGCAGCCGGGCGCGGGCACCGGCTGGACGACGGCCGACAAGACCACGACGGAGAGCCCGATCAAGCCCAGGGACCTGCCGGTGCTCTACGCCGACGAGTACGGCCACCACAACGGCGCGGTCCGGTACCGGGGCGAGTTCACCGCGACCGGCGCCGAGACGACAGTGACCCTCAACGCCATCACCGGGCGGCGCGGCATCTACCTGGTCTGGCTCAACGGCCGGTACCTGGGGTCGGCCGCGGGCGGCACGGAGGCCGACGCGGAGCCGGTCAACCCGGACGCGGGGCGCGGCGAGTTCGCCGTCCCGCCCGGCCTGCTCGTCCCCGGCGCGCCGGCCACCCTGTCGGTGCTGGTGGAGAACATGGGCCACAACGACGACTGGACGGCCGACGACACCCGGTTCAAGCAGCCGCGCGGCCTGATCGGCGCGACCGTGGCGGGCGCGGGTCCCGTCACGTGGCGCATCAGCGGCTCGCGCGGCATGGACGAACGGGGCCCGCTCAACACCGGCGGCCTGCACGGCGAGCTGTCCGGCTGGCACCTGCCCGGCGCCGGCGGCGACTGGCGGCGCCCGCCGTCGCGGGTCGAGCCCGGCGTGTCCTGGTACCGCACCACCTTCGCCCTGGACCTGCCGCGCGACCACGACGTGTCCCTGGCGCTGCGCTTCGCCCCGGCCCGCGGCTACCGCGCGCTGGTGTTCGTCAACGGGTGGAACGTGGGCCAGTACCTCGGCGACCTGTCACCGCAGCGCGACTTCGTGCTGCCGAACGGCGTGCTCGGGCGGCACAACGCGCTCACCCTCGCCGTGATCGCCACCGAGCCGGTCACGCCCGGTCCGGTGGAGCTGGTCGCGCTGGGCAACCACCGGACCGGCGGGTTCTGACCGTCAGCCGGTGGCCCGGACCGCGGCGAGGATGAGGTCCGCGACCTCGTCGGGGCGGGACACCGCGACCGCGTGCGAGCCGTCCACCTCGACCGCGGTGGCGCCCAGGCGCTCGGCGGCGGCGCGCTGCGAGTCCGGGTGGATGGCGTTGTCGGCCGTGGCGACGAGGAACCACGAGGGCAGGGTGCGCCAGGCGGGTTCGACGGACAGCGGCTCGGTCAGGGCGCGGGCCGCGACCGGGCGCTGGCTGACCGCGGCGGTGGCGGTGAAGTCGGCGGGCAGGTCGGCGGCGAACACGCCCGGGAACGCGTCCCGGCGGATGGTCAGCTCGACGTCGGTGCCCTGGCCGTCGGGGAACCGGTGCTGGACCAGGGACGTGTTCAGCTCCACCGGCGGGAAGCCCTCGACCGAGCCGAGCGCGCTCTCGCCCTTGTCGATGCCGAACGAGGCCACGTAGACCAGCGCCTTGGCGTTCGGGGCCCGCGTGGCGGCGTGCGTGATGACCGGGCCGCCGTAGGAGTGGCCGACCAGGACGACCGGGCCGTCGAGCTGGTCGACCACGCTCGCGACGTAGTCGCCGTCGTGGGCGAGGCCGCGCAGCGGGTTGCTCACCGCGAGCGCGTCCACGCCGTGCGCCCGCAGGCGGTCGATGACCCGGGCCCAGCTCGAGCCGTCCGCGAACGCGCCGTGCACCAGGACGACGGTGGGGTTCTCGCTGCTCATCGTGCTCTCCTCCGTGGGTTGGTACGGCTAAAGCTAGTGAGCGATTAACTTGTGCACAAGTTACTTGTGTCGTGATCAATGGCACACGTGTCACCATGGGGGCCCGGGAACAGCCGCGCGGCGGAGGGGTGTTGGCATGCAGATGCACTCGGACGAGACGGTCCCGGCCGTGGACGACATGCTGTGCTTCGCCCTCTACGCCGCGTCCCGGGCGGTCACCTCCGCCTACCGGCCGCTGCTCCAGGAGCTGGGCCTGACCTACCCGCAGTTCCTGGTGATGCAGGTGCTGTGGCGGCACGGGGCGATCTCGGTCAAGGAGCTGGGCGACCACCTCCAACTGGACTACGGCACCCTGACGCCGCTGCTCAAGCGGCTGGAGGCGGCGGGGCTGGTGACCCGGCGGCGGCGGGCGGACGACGAGCGGTCCGTGGAGGTCGGGCTGACCGAGGAGGGCCGGGCGCTGCGCGGGTCGACCACCGACATCCCCGTCGCGATCGGCGAGGCGATGGGGCTGACGGAGGACGAGGTCGACCGGCTGCGCCTCTCGCTGCGGCAGCTGACCGACAACGTGGTGGCCCACGGGACCACGCCTTGAGCAGCAGCTCCGCGGTGGCCGGCAGCACCCCGCGCGGGGTGGCCGGGTCGGTCACGCGGCCGTCGGAGAAGACGGTCGGCACCGACAGCACGTCGCCGTGCGCGACCGGGCCCCGGCACAGGTCGGTGCCGTCGAACGCCCCGCAGCAGCCGCAGCCCGCGCCCACCCGGCCGGGAGCGGCCTCTCGACCGGCGCGGTGACCCGGAAACGCCGGCTCCTCCCCGGCCACCGGGGCGGGAACCGGCGATTACCCGGACGGCGGGCGGTGCGCGTGATCACTACCGTGGTGGGAGACGGTCGACGAGGAGGTCAGGTCCATGCCCCGTGCGCGCTCCAACGGCATCGAACTGGAGTACGACACCTTCGGAGATCCGGCCGATCCGACATTGGTCCTGGTCATGGGCCTGCGAGCGCAGATGACCTCGTGGGACCCGCGGCTGTGCGACCTGCTGGCGGCGGAGGGGTTCCACGTCGTCCGGTTCGACAACCGCGACTGCGGGCTGTCCACCCAGTTCGACCACCTGCCCGCGCCCGACCCGGTGGCGATCGCCGCCGGTGACCGCGCCACGGTGCCCTACCTGCTCGCCGACCTGGCGCTGGACCTGGTCGGGCTGCTGGACCACCTCGGCGTCGAGCGGGCCCACCTGGTGGGCGCGTCCATGGGCGGCATGATCGTCCAGCAGTGCGCGATCGACCACCCCGAGCGGGTGCTCAGCCTGTGCTCGATCATGTCGACCACCGGCGACCGCGAGGTCGGCCAGGCCACCCCGGAGGCGCGGGCCCGCCTCGCGCAGCCGCCGCCCACCAGCCGGGAGGAGGCCGTGGAGGCCGCGGTGGCGACGTGGAAGGTCGTCGGCTCGCCCGGCGGGGAGGCGGACGAGGAGCAGGTCCGCGCCAGGGCCGCCGCGGCCTACGACCGCGCGTTCCGCCCGGCCGGCGGGCTGCGGCAGTACGCCGCGATCGTCGCCTCCCCCGACCGCACCCCCGGGCTGCGCGGGCTCCGGCTGCCCGCCCTGGTCGTGCACGGGATGGCCGACACCCTGGTCGCGCCCAGCGGCGGCCGCGCCACCGCCGCGGCCATCCCCGACGCCGAGCTGCTGCTGGTCGACGGCATGGGGCACGACCTGCCGCCGGCCATCTGGCCCACCCTGGTGCGCGGGATCAGGCGCAACGCCGACCGCGCGGCCTGAGCTTCGGCGGGCGGGGGGTCGGGCCGCCGCTCGCGGGCGGGGCGCGGTGGTGGCCTGCGGTCCGGCGGTCGAGGGCTGTGGCTCGCGGGCGGGGTGTGGCTGCGGTGCGTGGTCCGGTGATCACGCGCCGCGGTCGGCGGGTGGGTCGCGGTCACCACCGACGTGCGGCGATCGGGCGCGCCGCGGCCCTGAGGTGGGTTACGGTCGCGTCATGACCGCGTCCGCGCAGGAGCCCGCCGAGGGGGTGGACCCCGTCGCGGGCGAGCACCCGGTCAGCTCGACGATCTTCGCGCTGGCCCGCTCGCACCGGGCGCTGGCGGCCTCGCTGCTGGCCGACCTGGGCCTGTTCCCGGGCCAGGAGCTGATCCTGATGCGGCTGTGGACCCGGGACGGCCGGTCGCAGAAGCAGCTCGCCGAGGCGCTGGGGCTGGACCACTCGACGATCGCGAAGTCGGTCCGGCGGCTGGAGAACGCGGGCCTGGTGACCCGCACCGCCGACCCAACGGACGCCAGGGTGCGGATCGTGTCCCTCACCCCGGCGGGGCGCGCGTTGGAGGAGCCGACCAGGGCGGCCTGGGCGGAGCTGGAGCGGGCGTCGACGCGGGCGTTGACCGAGCACGAGCAGGACCTGTTCGTCGAGCTGGCCCGCAAGGTCGTCGGCCTGCTCGGCTGACCCGGTTGTATGTTGCGGGCGTGCAGATCATCGCCGACGTCCTGACCGCGCTCGTCGCGGCCGTCCACGTCTACATCGTCGTGCTGGAGATGTTCCTGTGGACCACGCCGCGCGGCCGGGCCGCGTTCGGCACCACCGCGGAGTTCGCGGCCGAGACCAAGGTCCTGGCGGCGAACCAGGGCCTCTACAACGGCTTCCTGGTCGCCGGGTTGGTCGTCGGGCTCGTCGCGCCCGACCCGGTCGGGTTCGCGTTCACCGCCTTCACCCTGGTCTGCGTCATCGTGGCCGGCCTGTACGGCGCGGTGACGGCGAGCCGCCGCATCCTCTTCGTGCAGGCCGTGCCCGCCGCGGTCGCGCTGGTGTTCGCGCTCCTGGCGCGCTGAGGGCGGGCTACCGGTCCGGGCGCGCCAGCACGGTGTAGGCCAGCGGCCGCTCGCCGTCGACCACGTGGTGCGGGGTGAACGACAGCTTCGCCAGCAGCCGCCCGGAGGCGGTGTTGGCCGGGTCGTACCGGGCCACCAGGAGGTCGGCGTGCCCGCGGGCGAACACCTCGGCGACGACCGCGCCGGTGGCCTCGGTGCCGTACCCGCGCCCCCAGGCCCCGGGCACCACCCAGTACCCGACCTCCACCGCCGGCACGCCGATCCCCGAGTCCTCGCCGGACCGCCGGGTCACCGCGACGAGCCCGACGAACGCGCCCGTCCCGTCGTGCGCCGCGAGCCACCCGAACCCCTGCCGCCGCCAGTGCTCCAGCACCTCCCGGTGCCTGGTCGTCACGGTCGACTCGCTCCACGGCCTCCCGTCGCCGACGTAGCGGACGATCTCGGGCAGCACGGCCAGGGCGCGCAGCTCCGCGAGGTGCTCGGGTGCCCAGCGGCGAAGTTCCAGCCGCTCGGTGCGGGCCCAGGGTTCGTTCGAGGTCATGCCCTCATTGACGCACACCGCCCGGGGGCGGCCCTTGCCCCTGGCGTGCTCCTCGGCCGGCGGCGGGGGTTCGGCGGCTCGTGCGGCTCGTCCGGGTGGAGGGCGGCACGTCCCGGGTGCCCCCGGGAGGTGAGTCGGGCCGGGTGGCAACCCGGCGGGGTGCGTCGGACGGGGGCGAGTCGCCCGAGACGGGGTTCACCACCGGCGGCAGCGGGTAAGTCCTCGCGTGTCAGCCTGCTCCGGCAGTGGTTCGTGCTCCACGAGGTGATGTGGCCGTGTCCCCCCAACCGCAGAACGACAGAGCCCAGGGCGTGGACGAGGCCGTCCTGGTCCGCGCCCTGGACGAGACCTCCCTCCGCGAGGTCCGCCACCTCGTGCGCGTCCTCCTCGACGGCCGTGCCGGCGTCGCGGTCGACGACGCCGTCCTGGTGACCGACGAGCTGGTCAGCAACGCCCGCCGGCACGGGGAACCCCCGCGCACCTGCCGGCTGGCCCTGGTCGACGAGGCGCGGCGCCTGCGGGTCGAGGTGGACGACACCTCCGCCGAGGAGCCGCGGATCCGCACCCCGGACGAGTCCGGCGGGCGCGGCCTGGTGATCGTCGACACCCTCGCCGAGGCGTGGGGCGTGCGGCACCACCCCGGCGGCAAGACGGTGTGGGCCGAGGTGGTCCTGGACCGGCCCGGCGGCGGTCGCGCACCGCACCTGTCCTCGGCCGCGACCTGGGCGGAACGCCCTTGAGCCGCTGCCGGCGGCGGGCGCATCCGGTAGCGTGCGGTGGCGTGGAGGACCGATCCGACGGCGGCGAGCCCGCCGCGCTGCGCGTCGACCGCCGGGTCGTCGACGGCACGACGGTCGTCGCGATCGCGGGCGAGATCGACCTCGACGGGGAGCCGACCGTGCGCACCGCCCTGACCGACGCGATCGACGAGAGCACCGGGGACGCCTGCGTCGTCGACCTGGTCGCCGTCACCTTCCTCGGCTCGGCGGGCCTGACCGCGCTGCTCCAGGCCGCCCGGCACGCGCACGAGCGCCACCGGTCGCTGCGCATCGTGGTCGACGCCAACCGGCCGGTCATCCGCCCCATCGAGATCACCGGCCTGGACGACGTGCTGCGGCTCTACCACTCCGTCGACGAGGCGCTGCACTCCCACGCGCGCCCCTGACGCCGGTCACCGCACCCGGTCACCGACCTCCGCGCCGATGCCGCCACCGCCGACGCGCAGGTCGCCGTCCTCGTCCGCCACGCACGACGCCTCGCGGTCGGGGGTGCCCAGGAACTCGCCGATGCAGCGGGCGAACTGCCGGTGCCCCTCGGCGTTGGGGTGGAAGGACTCGACGCTGGCGTGCGCGGCGCGCTCGGGGTCGCCGAAGGAGTCCCAGTCCAGGGTGAGCCGGGTGAACCACTCGCGGCCCGGGTCGTTCCCGCCCGCGCACGCCTCGCGACCCCGGCCAGCCTGGGAGAAGTCGAGGAAGCGGGCGTCGGCGCGCCCGGCCGCCTCGCGCAGGGCCTCCGCCATGGTGCCGACGGCGTGGTCGCGGATCCAGGCCAGGTCCTCGTTGCGGAAGGGGCAGGCGCTGAGGTTGCGCAGCTCCTCGGGGATGTCGGGCGCGACCGGTGAGGCGTAGGAGAGCAGCACCAGCTGGTAGTCGCCCTCGTCGTACCCCACCTGCCCGAGCGCGGTGCGGATGTCGTCGAGCGCGTGGACGACCTTCGGCACCACGGCGTCCAGGCGCTGCGCCCAGTCCTGCCGGACCGCGTCCCGGCACGGCGGCCCGAGCGAGATGCGGGCGTTCACGCACTCGGACATCAGGCGGGAGAAGCGGGGGTCGTCGTTGGCGCCGATCGCCACCACGACGGCCGCCACGCGGTTCGTCCGCGCCAGCTCGCCGAGCTGCCGCGCCTGGCTGGGCTCGGTCCACTGCGCCGTGCCGTCCAGCAGCACGTCGTCGGTGGAGGCGCCGGAGCAGGCCAGGTTGACCCGCGCGTCCACGCCGGGCACGTCGATCAGGCCGACCGCGGCGTGCGACGAGCGGTGGCACCAGTTCCCGCCCGCGCCGTCGGTCTCGGCGGAGTAGTCGCCCGCGCCCTCGCCGGACAGGGTGCTGTCGCCCATGGTCACCACGGTCAGCGGCCCGGAACCGGGTGGTCCGGGCACACCGGGCTGCCCGCCGGCGTCCGGGAACACCAGCGCGGCCAGCCCCACCACGACCGCGCCGAACGCGCCGACCAGCCAGTACTTCCTGCGGATCACGTCCGGCACCCCCGGTCCGCCGCACCGGGGGACGCCGCCACCGGGCGCGGGGCGCGGTGGACCGGGGCCCGGCCCGCACCGACCACCGCGTCGTCGCTCGACACCTGCACGGCCCACCTCCACGGCCACACCGCCCGGCGCCCGGCCGTACTCCGGTCACCTGCTCCGCACTCGGCATGCCCGCGAGCGCGGAACCCCAACCGACGCAGGGCGTCTCTCACCCGTTCGTGGACAACGTGGACGGTCGAGCCGTTCCACAATGGATGCGGCTCCTGCGTCGGGCACCCTCGTCACCGACCGCGACCCCACATCCGAGACGGCCGCGGCTCGGATCGTCGACGCGCACCCCGTCCGCCCGGTGGTTCCACCAATTGGAACGAGGACCACTCGCGTTGTTTGCGCGCCGGAGCGGGAGGGCACTCGGAAGTGACCCACTGCCGCGACCGGAGGTATGACGGTGTCACCCTCGGTGAGCGAAAACCTGCTGGCCGGCCGCTACGAGCTCGCCGAACCCCTCGGCACCGGGGGCGTGGGCGCGGTCCGCCGCGCCTGGGACACCGTGCTGCGCCGGTACGTGGCGGTCAAGCTGTGCCGCCCCGGCGTCGACCCCGAGGTCCGCCTCCTGGCCGGCCTGTCCCACCCCGGCCTGGTCGCCGTCTACGACGCCGACACCGACGCGGGCACCCCGTTCGTCGTGCTGCAACTGGTCGAGGGCCGGACCCTGCGGGAGCTGGTCGACGGCGGCCCGCTGCCGCCGGACCGGGTGCGCCGGCTCGGTGCCGCGCTGGCCGACGCGCTGGCGCACGTGCACGACCACGGCCTGGTGCACCGCGAGGTCGAGCCGGCCAACGTCCTGGTCGACGACGAGGGCAACGCGCACCTCGCCGACTTCGGCCTCGTCCAGGCGGCCGACACCGGCTACCTGGCCCCCGAGCAGGTGCAGGGCGGCGAGGTCGACCACCGGGCCGACGTCTACGCCCTGGGGCTGGTGCTGCTGGAGTGCCTGACCGGGCGGCGCGAGTACGACGGCGGCGAGGTCGAGGCCGCCGTCGCCCGCCTGCACCGGCCGCCGGTCGTGCCGGAGGACCTGCCGCCGGACCTGGCGGGGCTGCTGGCGCGGATGACCTCCGCCGAACCGGGCGGGCGGCCGACCGCGCACGAGTGCGCGCGGGTGCTGGGCGCCGTCCCCGCGGTGCCCGAGCCGCCCGCGCCCGGCCGACCCGCGGCGCTCGACGTGCCCACGGCGCTCGACCTGCCGGTGGCGGGCGAGCTGCCCGTGGCGCTCGCGCGGCCCAGCGAGGCGGCCCCGCGCCGGCGGCCGCCGTGGCGGACGCTCGTCGCGTCCGCCGGCGTGCTGCTGGGCGCGTTCGCCATCACCACGGCCGCGACCACGGGCCAGGACCCGGCGACCTCCGCCCCGAGCACCAGCACCCCGCCCGCGCCCACCGCGCAGCACAGCGCCACGCCGCAGGTCGAGGACAACGCGCGGCGCGAGCTGGTGCGACCGCAGATCGTCGTGACGGTGCAGGTCTCGGGCACGCCGCGGCAGACCACCACGGCGCAGCCCGCGCCCCCGACCGAGGACCCCACGGGGACCACCGCGGTGGAACCCACGACCGCCCCGGTGGAGACCGAGGTCACCACCACGGCGGCGCCCACCACGACCGAGCCGGAGCAGGAGACCTCGACACCGGTGGTGCCGCCCTCCGAGAGCTCCGAGGGCACCCCCGAGCCGGTCGAGCCCACCTCGCCCGCCGAGTAGCCCCCGCTCCGGGGATCATGGCGGGGTGTCGATCGAAGAACACTCAACGGGCGGCGAACCGTACGCCATCACCACCGGCCCGGACGGCGCGCTGTGGTTCACCTCGGTCCACAGTGGTCGGATCGGGCGACTGGTGCCCGGCGGCGGGGTCGCGTTCCACCGGCTCGACCCGGGGTCCGGGCCGACCGTCATCACCACCGGCCCGGACGGCGCGCTGTGGTTCACCGAGTACCGGGCGCACCGGATCGGCCGCATCACCACCGACGGCGCCGTCACCGGGTTCCCGCTGCCCACCGCGGACCGCGGGCCGTTCGGCATCGCCGCCGGACCGGAC
The DNA here is from genome assembly GCF_009498035.1 of Saccharothrix syringae. Taxonomy (NCBI): domain Bacteria; kingdom Bacillati; phylum Actinomycetota; class Actinomycetes; order Pseudonocardiales; family Pseudonocardiaceae; genus Saccharothrix; species Saccharothrix syringae. The sequence continues at coordinate 3,998,267 of NZ_CP034550.1, read as the reverse complement.
GGGGCCCTGTGGTTCACCGAGACCACCGCCGACCGGATCGGCCGCATCACCACCGACGGTGCCGTGACGGAGTTCCCGCTCCCGCGCACCGGCGCGTTCCCGTCCGCGATCACGGCCGGGCCCGACGGCGCCCTGTGGTTCACCCTGAACCAGGCCAACGCGATCGGGCGCATCACCACCGGGGGCACCGTCGAGCTGCACGACCTGCCCACCAAGGCCGCCGCGCCGGTCGGCATCACCGCCGGACCCGACGGCGCCCTCTGGTACGTCGCGATCGCCGCCGGCCAGGTCGGGCGCATCACCACCGACGGCCGGACCACGGAGTTCCCGCTGCCCGACCGCGCCGGCCGGCCGCACGCCATCACCCCGGGCCCCGACGACGCGCTGTGGTTCACCGAGTGGGCCGGGAACCGGGTGGGCCGCATCACCACCGACGGCGCCGTCGAGCTGCACGACCTGCCCACCCCCGGCAGCGAACCGCACGGCATCACCACCGGCCCCGACGGCGCCCTGTGGGTGGCCCTGGAGAACGGCACCCTGGCCCGCGTCCCGACGACCGCCTGATCACCCGCGTGTTCCCGCGTCGTCCTGGGTAACCGGGAGCGGAGACCCGATCAGGAAGGAACACGGATGGCTCAGCACGTGCGCGACCTGATGACCCGCAACCCGGTGGCCCTGACCCCCGACACCCCGGTCCGGGAGGCGGCGCGGGCCATGCGCGACCAGGGCATCGGTGACGTCCTGGTCGTCGAGGGCGACCGGGTCCGCGGCATCGTCACCGACCGGGACATCGTCGTCCGGGGCCTGGCCGACCGCGACGACCTCTCCGGCTGCCGCCTGGCCGACGTGTGCAGCGACCGGCTCGTCACCGCCACGCCGGACGAGGACGTCGACGTCGCGGTGACGCGGATGCGCGAGCACGCGGTGCGCCGCATCGCCGTGGTGGAGGGCGGTCGACCCGTCGGCGTGCTCTCGCTCGGCGACGCCGCCGTCGAGAAGGACTCGCTGTCCGGGCTGGCCGACATCAGCGCCGCCCGCGACAACAACTGACGCCCGGGGGGCCGGCGCGAGCCGGCCCCCGGACCCCGCTCAGTTCACCCCGGGCATCGGGGCCTGCTGCTTCTCGTGGACGATCGTGCCGAGGTTGACGCGCTTGTCGTACTTCGGGCTGTACATCGAGTTCGGGATCGTCTCGTGCAGGTTGATGCCGGGGTTGCCGTTGCGGTAGACGCCCTCCGCGGACATCTTGTACGCCACCGGCACGGTCCGCTTGCCCAGGTACACGGGCGTCACCTCGTACTCGATGATCTGCTTGCGCCGCACCGCGGCCATGACGTCGTTCTCGAACGACAGCATGTTGCGCGCCATGTTCCGGTCCCGGCCCGACGGCGCGTTGGCGTTGGCGTTGGCGGTCCGGCTGCACGTGGACAGGTTCCGCGTGTCGGCACCCGTGCCGCCGAACTGGCTGCCCAGCAGGTGGCACCGGTTGATCCAGAACTTCACCTCGGGGTTGGCGCCGTGGTGGCCCGCGGTCGCCTGCGCCCAGCGGAACCCCGGCGGGTAGACGCTCGGCGCGCTGCCCTTGGTCAGGTTCTCCAGCACCAGGCACGCCTCCACGCCGGTGGCGCGGTTGCCGTTCTTCTTGTCCAGCGGCTTGTAGTCCGGCGTCGGCAGGGTGCTGCGGCAGTCGCCGTCGTCATCGTCATCCCCGGTGCCCGGCTGGGGTGCCGGGCTGCCCGAGGGCGACACCTGCGCGGCGGTGGACACGTTGCGCTGCACCTGACCCGCCCGGCGCACGGCCGCCTGGTAGATGGCGTCCGTGTCGGCCTTGACGTCGTCGACGACGTCGCGGATGGTGCCGACCTTCGTCGCGGGCGACTTCGGCGTCGACGACACCGGCTTGGGCATGGTCAGGACCGGCTGGGTCGCGGCCGGGTTCACCGCGATCGGGTTGTTCTTGGCCACCCGGGCGTTGTCGGCGCGCGCCTGGTCGGAGATCGCCTTGGCGCGCAGGTACGCCGCCAGTGCCGCCGCTGCCGCGGCCGCCGCCGCGTCCACGCCGCTCCCGCCGGGACCGCCACCCGGACCGCCGCCGCCACCGGCGCCGGTGCCGGGGTCGACCCGGGTGCCGCCGATCGGGTACGGGAACCGGCCGCTGCCGCCGCACTGCTTGGTCCACGAGTGGGTGTCGCAGAACTGCTGGTGCACCGAGGGCGGGTTGGCCTGGAAGCCGGGGCTGAAGTACACGTCGCACGTCACGCCGTACCGGCCCGTGCAGGAGCTGTCGCCCAGCGGGGTGGGCGCCATCACGCTCCAGAAGGCGTTCCACGGCGAGACGAACTTCTTGGCGCGCCAGCCCCAGCCCGCGCCCTTCTTGACGCCGCCCCAGAGCTTGCCCCAGGACCACCCGCCGCCACCACCGCCGCCGCTCTTGGTGCCCGGCTTGGGCCTCGGGGGCGCGATCGGGCCGCCGAAGTGGCCGGTGGGGTCGGCGTTGGCGACCGGGTCGCCGGAGCCGTAGGCGTAGCGGTTGGCGCCGGTCGCGGAGCCGCCGCTGGTGTCGGCGCTGTCGCGGGAGGCGAACCCGCCGGTGGCCGGGTCGTACCAGCGCACGCCCATGTCGACCTGGCCGCTCGACTGGTCGGTCCAGTCGCCCTGGAAGCCGAGCGAGCCGGTGTTGCCGGTCCGGCCCGTCACCTTGCCGAACGGGTCGTAGCCGGTGGAGTCGGGCAGCGCGGCCAGGGTGCTGTCGGCCGGGTCGAACGCGGCCACCACGTCACCGTGGGCGTCCTGGAGGGCCAGGCGCTCGGTGGTGCCGCGGGCGGTGGCCAGCAGCTCGTCGCCCGCGCCCCGGGCGTAGGTCTCCGCGCCGTCGGAGACGACCTCGTCGGCCAGGCCCGCGTAGCTGAACCGGGTGCTGTTGCGCGTGGCCACCCGGTCGAACCCGTCGTAGGTGTAGGTCAGCGCGCCGGCGCCGGTCATCCGGTCGAACGCGTCGAAGGAGTACCGGGTGGTGCCGGAGGCGCCCGTGCGGGACCGCAGGGTGCCCCTGGCCGAGTAGGTGTAGGTGTTGTCCCCGTCGGAGAGCAGGCGGTTGCGCTCGTCGTAGGTCGCGACCTTGCCACCCGCCTTGACCCGGTTGCCCGCGTCGTCCCAGTCGTAGGCGGTGGTGGTGCCGCCGAAGGTGGTGCCGGTGAGCCGGCCCGCCTTGTCGTAGCCGTAGCTCCACTGCCCGGCGCCCGCGACGCCCGCCGTGGTCTTGGTGGCCACGGTGTCGTCGGGGTTGAAGGTGTAGCCGGTGGAGGCGACGGCCTGCTTGGCGGCGTTGGTCAGCACGTCCGAGGTCAGGCGCCCGAGGTCGTCGTAGCCCAGGGTGCGGACCCGGCCGGCGCCGTAGTCGAGCGTCTTGACCATCCCGGCGGCGTCGTAGCCGACCCGCTGGGTGGCGCCGGTGATGCCGTCGACGGTGGCGACCAGGCGCCCCTTGGTGAAGGTGAACGCGGTGGTGCCGGCGGCGTCCTGGCGGCTGCTGGGGTTGCCGTCGCCGTCGTAGCGGAACTGCGAGGTGCCGCTGGGGCCGGACGTGGCCAGCAGGTTGCCGCGGTCGTCGTAGTCGTAGGTGTCGGTGCCGCCCGGCGCGCTCACCCGGGTGACGTGGTCGGCCAGGTCGTAGCCGTAGGTCCGGTCGACCGTGGCGGACTCCGCGCCCGTGCCGGTCTCCGAGGACGCCCGGTTGGCGGCGTCGTAGACCCGCTTCCGGCCCACCCCGCCCGGCGCGGTCAGCGACACCGGGTTGCCGGCCGCGTCGTACCCGACCGTCCAGGTCCGGTCGGCCGCGTTCGGGTGCGCCGCGGTCGCCGGGTCCACCGTGGACTCCGGCAGGCCGAGGGTGTTGTAGGTGGTGATGGTGCTGTTGCCGCGCCCGTCGGTGTAGCGGGTGCGGTTGCCCGCCGCGTCGAAGCCGAACGACGTGGTGACGCTCCTGCCGTCGGCCACCGGCTCGGTCTGCCGGACCAGCCGGTTGGCCGCGTCGAAGGCGTAGGTCTCCACGACCTGGTTCGGGTCGGTCACCGAGATGACGTTGCCGACCTGGTCGCGGCCGTAGGTCCAGCCGCGCAGGGCCGTGCCGTCGGCCTTGAGCGACGTCTCCGCCACCTCCTCGCCGTACTGGTTGTAGGTGGTCCGGTCGGTCCGGCCCAGCCCGTCGGTGACCCGGACCCGCTGGCCGGCGAAGTCGTAGCCGAGGTGGAGCTGGACGGAGTTCGGGTCGACGACCTTGACGAGCTGGTTGAGCGCGTCGTAGGTGTTGGTGGTGGTGGCACCGGTCGGCGCGGCGGTGGTGACCGCGTTGCCCGCGTCGTCGTAGGTGTGCCTGGTGGTGAACGCGGCGGCCGCGGGTCGGCGCTCGACCCGCGTCGCGGTGACCTGGCGGTCCAGGTCGTCGTAGGTGGCCTCGGTCCGGGCGCCCAGCGGGTCCGTGGTGGACAGCACCCGGCCCGACCTGGTGTAGGTGTACGAGGTCACCGCGCGCTCGTCGTTGGTCGACCCGGGCACGTCGACCTCGACCAGCCGGTTGAGCTGGTCGTAGGTGCTGCGGGAGACGTTGCCGCGCGGGTCGACGACCTCGACCACGTTGCTGTTGCCGTCGTACTTGGACACCGTCGTCGGCGTGACCGCCTGCGTGGCGCCGGGCGCCTGGTAGGACGGCGCCGCCGCGCTCACCACGCGGCCGAGCCGGTCGTAGGTGGTGCGGGAGACCTGGCCCAGCTCGTCCTTGACGTCGACCGCGCCGCCGAAGGTGTCGTAGCCGGTGGTGACGGTCGGGGTGACCGTGGTGGCGGGGTTGCCGCCGCTCTCCGCCGCGACCGGCGCGCCGGTGGCGGTCACGAGCTGCCCCAGCTCGTCGTAGCCCGCCCTGGTGGTGAACGCGGCGGGGTCGGCGCCGGCGACCAGGCCGCGGGCGTCGGTCTCGCTCACCGGCAGGCCGCGCCGGTCGTAGGCGGTCCTGGTGACCCGGGTGCCGGCGCCGTCGAAGACGGTCTCCTGCACGACGTTGTCGTCGTCGTCGTAGTCGTAGGTGACCTTCTGCTGGTCGTTGGCCACCGCCCACGGCACGTTGGAGGGCTTGCCGGTCATCGTGACGCTCTTGATGTTGCCGTTGCCGTCGTAGGTGAACGCGTTGGTGCGCGCCAGGCCGCCGGGGTCGAGCACCGCGGCCTCCACCCGGCCGAGCCGGTCGACGGTGTTCTGCACGACGGTCCGGCCGTTGTCCACGACCTGCCTGACCGGGTTGCCGGCACCGTCGTAGGTGTTCTCCTCCAGCACGAAGTCGCGCGTGGTGCCGTCGGGGTCGTGGAAGTTCTTCAGCACGGTCCGCTTGAGCAGGCCGTCGTCGTAGTACTGGTACTCGGTCCGCCTGCCCATCGCGTCGGTGGTGCTCGCCAGGCGCCCGGCGAAGTCGTAGCTGTACGAGTTCAGCACCAGGTGGTCGCGCGAGAGGGCCGGTGCGCCCGGCGGGTCGCTGCGCCAGTTCCGCAACCGCACCTCGGCCAGGCTGTTGCGCGCGGTGTAGGCGTAGTCGTAGCGGTTGCCGTTGGGGTCGGTCCTGGAGGTGACGTTGCCGAAGTCGTCGTGCTCGTAGTGGGTCTCGTTGCCCTCGGCGTCGGTCACCGTCCGCGGCCGGCCGTGCTCGTCGTAGGTGGTGGTCGTGACGCGCGCCGGGTCGTTGCCCAGGGCGTCGGCCGTCTCCACCCGGGTGAGGTTGCCGTCCTCGTCGTAGGTGTTGGTGACCCGCTGCTGGTGCTTCACCCCGGTGACCGCGTTGGTCGTCACCGGTCCGGTGCTGACCAGCGGGCGTGACGCGGCGTCGTAGGTGAAGGTGGACGACACGCCGGCCGGGAAGCTGTCCGAGATCTCCTTCTGCGAGGTCAGCCGGCCCAGGGCGTCGTAGCCGAACTCGGTCACCAGGCCCGCCGGGGTGGTGACCCGGGCCAGGTCGCCGTTGGCGAAGTACGCGTACCGGGTGGTCTTGCCGCGGGCGTTGGTGGTGCTCTCCAGCAGCCCGGCGGGCGGGTTGCCGCCGTTGACCGCGGGCTCGGCGCCGGTGGTGTACCTGCTGGACGTCGAGCTGCCGTCCGGCCCGGTCTGCGAGGCGAGCTGGCCGCTGGGGTGGTAGGTGTACCTGGTCAGGTAGGTGTTGTCGGTCGCGCCGGCGGACCGGCCGTCCCTGGTCTCGACCGGCTGGTCGTTGCGCGGGTCGAACCGGTTGGTGACCGTCGCCGGGTAGGTGGTGTAGGAGGTGTGGCACTCCGCGTCGGTGCGGCAGGTCTTGCGCGAGGTGACGTTGCCGCGCGCGTCGTGGGTCATCGTGGTGGTGTCACCGTTCTCGTCGGTGACCGTCTTCAGGGTGCCGTCCTCGTCGTAGCCGAAGGAGCGGATGCTCACGCCGTCCACGCCGTAGCGCACGAACACCGGGCCGCCGGAGTCGTCCGGGATGACCGTGCAGAACGCGGGGTCGTCGGGGTCCGGCTTGGAGCACTGCCGCACCGGCTCGCCCGGCGTGGGCACGGGCTCGCCCGGCGCGTCCTCCGACCGGGCCTCCAGGCCCAGCGGCAGCCCGAAGCGCAGCAGCCGGCCGCCGAGGGCGTCGAACTCGTAGAGGCTGGTGCGGTTGGCCGGGTCCAGCACCTCGACGCTGCGGCGCAGGTCGTCGTCGCCGCCGAACACCGTCGGCGCGCCGACCCGCCAGGTGCCGCCGTCGTCGTCGGTGTACTCCTTGACCCGGTCCAGGCCCACGTCGTACTTCACCGCCGCGCCGACCCGCTTGCTGGGCAGGACCACCTCGGCGAGCTGGTCGGCCTGCGCGGTGCCGGCCCTGTGGTGGGCGGCGACCTGGGCCGGGCCCAGCGGGCCCGCGTAGAGCGCGACCTCGTCGATCGAGCCGTTGTAGAACCGCTGCGGCGTGCTGCCCCACGCGGGCCAGGTGCCGGTCGCGTGCGCCGCGCCGAGCTGGTTGAACGTCAGCAGGGTGTGGTCGACGGTCCGGCCGGTGGCCTCGCCGACCTCGGCGCCGTCCAGGTACAGGGTCTGCGTGGAGCCCATCGACGACAGCACCGCGTGGTGCCACTTGCCGTCGTTGACCGCGGTCGCGGAGGTGATCGGCGCGACCGAGCCGCCCGCGAACTGGCCGCGCAGCTTGCCGTCCGTGCCGACGTAGAGCACCGGCACGCCGGTGGTCGGGGTCGTGCCGAGCGCCTTGTCCTGGTAGCCGAGCAGCGGGCCGCCCGAACCGGTGGGGTTGTTGCGGAACCACAGCTCGACCGCGCCGTCCCGGCTCTTCTTCAGCGCGCCCTTGGGCAGCTCCACGGTCGAGGACGTGCCGTTGAACGTCGCCGCGGTGTCCGAGGTGCCCGCGAGGGGGCCGGTGGTGCCCAGCGCGGCGTTCTTGTACGTCGCGGTGTCCTTGCCCAGGTTGACCGCGACCTCGCTGCCCGCCTGGGTGCCCTCGGACTCGCCCAGCCGCCAGTACGACTCCGGCCGGCCGTCGAGCACGGTGCTGCGGTAGTGCGACCCGGCGGTGTACCCGTAGGTCGTGCACGCCGTGGCACCGGGCGCGCACACCTCGTTCAGGACGTCGCCGGTGTACTTGTAGGTCCAGGTCAGCGGGGTCCCGTTGAGCGGGTCGGTGCGCACGGCCGTGACGTGGTTGCCGGTCCAGGTGAACGACAGCGCGCGTCCGGCGGTGTTGGTCTGGCTGTTGGACACCTGGGCCTTGGTGAGCCTGCCGTCGGTGCCGTAGCTCAGCACGACCGAGCGGGCGGAGACGTCGGTGATCCTGGTGAGCCGGCCGGTGGGCGCGAACTGGTAGGTGGTGCCGGACTTGTCCAGCAGCTTCCAGGACGTGCTGTCGGCGGTGAGCGAGGCGACCCGCCCGGACGGCGCGGCGTAGGTGCCGTCGGCGTTGCGGCCGAACCGGACCGCCTGGCCGTCCGGGTAGGTCACCACGACGTTGCCGGAGCCGTCGTCGTCGGGGACCAGCTCCACGTCGTACCCGGAGGTCCAGCCGGCGCCGAACATGCCGTCGCGGCGCGGGTCCAGGCTGTTGTAGGTCCGGGTCACGGTCAGCTGCGGTCCGACCGTGGTGACGGTGGCGTCGACCGCGGCGGTGGTGTAGTTGCCCGTCTGCGGGTCGAAGTCCTCCTCGGACAGGCCCAGCGGCGAGGACGAGACGCGCGAGGTGACCTCGGGCTGCGGCACGTGGGTGAGCAGCGTGGAGTACGGCGAGGCGACCTCGGTGGTGGCGTCCTTGACGAACGCGCGCCACTTGTACGCCTTGGACCAGCTCAGCGCGCCCGCGGCGGGGGTCCACGCGGTCTTGGCCTGGTAGCCGGAGTTCACGCAGTTGACGGGCTTGTCCTGCGGGTCGCGCTCGCAGATCTCGAACTTGAACTGGAGCGACGAGCTGGGCGGCGCGTCGACGTCGAGCGCCCGCGCCCACAGCTGCGGGGTCAGCGTGGGTGCCTGGTAGCCGTTGACCGGGAACAGCTCCTGCACCACCGGCGGGATGTCGAAGACCTGGAGCACGACCCGGGCGGGCGGCACCTGGTGGTCGGTGAACACCGGCCCGCCGGCCTTGACCATGGTGAAGTCGAGGAAGTACTTGCCCGGCGGCAGCGCCTTGATGGTGGCCTCCAGCGTCACCTTGCCGTTGCGGGGCACGGACGCGGGCAGGTTGGCGGCGCGCTGCTGGACCACCGACGCGCCGCTGTCGGCCTTGTAGGCGCGGTAGGCCAGGTAGTAGCCGCTCTGCGACCACGCCTCGGCGCTCTTGTTGGTGACCGTGACCTTGACCTTGCCGTCCTGGTTCTGCAGCACCGGCGGGTTGGGGCGCGGGTCGGTCAGCTTGTAGGTCGCGTTGTACGGGCTGTGCGTCACGTACAGCTTGGGCGGGTTCGCCCGCGCCGGGCCGACGAACTTCTTGCGCCCGGGGCCGCGCAGGGACAGGCCGTTGTTGGCCTGCTCGCCGTTCACCCAGCGCTGGACCAGGTCCCGGCCGCCCGCGCCGAGGTTGAACAGCTCACCGGCCGTGGGGCACGCCGAGGAGGACTCGCCGAACGCGATGTACCCGTGGGCGAAGGACCTGCTCGCCAGCGCGCCGCCGACGGCGGGACCGGGGTAGCCGCCCTGCCACTGGGAGTCCCACGACCCGGTGACCGGGTGCACGGTGACCGGGCGCGGGGTGCACGACTCGGCCTCGAAGTTCACCACCCACAGCTGGGCGCCGAAGATGGTGTGGTTCCTCAGGCGCTCGACCAGGTTGCCGAACCGGACGTAGGCCGCCGCGTCCGGGCCGGTGGCGAACTCGTCGCCGCCCGGCGAGGAGGTGCCGCCCCGCACGTACATGCTCATGTCGGCGGCCTCGCCGGTCACCGGCAGCTTGACCGTGGGGTCGACGGCGACCGGGAAGGCGCGGGCCGGGTCGCGCAGCCAGGCGGGGTCGACGGTCAGTTCGAGGTCGGTGCCGGAGAGCCGGTAGGAGACGGCGGTGGAGGTGGCGCCGTTGGCGTCGACCATGGAACCGGGCGGGATCACGGCCCGCTGCGCGCCCGCGGCGTCGGTGAAGACCACCTGGCCGCCGTCGACGCGCGGGGTGAGGTTCTGGAGGCGCAGCGGGAAGGTGAAGGAGGTCGGCGCGTCGGCCGCGGCCAGGACGAGCGTCTCCTTGACCCCGCCGGGCAGCGACTCCAGCTTCAGGTCGACCTTCGGCCGGACGCCGGCGTAGGTGACGGTGCTGCCGTCGACCGCGCCGGCGGAGGCGGTGGCACCGGCGAGGGTGTAGGACACCGAGTGGTCGTCGTCCACGGTGAGCGTGACGAGTTCGTCGGCGCCGGACTTCGGGGCGACGCGGACGTCGACCTCGTCGGCGGCGTTGTGCCAGCCCTTGCCCGGGTCCCCGACCAGGCGGGTGTCGATGGGCACCCACTTGCCGTCGCGGTCCCGGTAGTTCAGCCTGGCGCCGGAGAACTCGGTGGTCTCGGTGCCGTCGGTGTTGGCGTAGGTGCGCTCGTACTCGGTGCGCGCCTCGGGGATCTCCGTGCTGGTGGCGGCGTCGAACCCGCGGTGCTCGGGCGCGGGCGCCTCCACCTCGGCGGCGGTGTTCTCGACCTTCTGCTCCCAGACCTGCCTGGGGTAGCGGCCGCGCAGGGTGTCGGGCAGGGTGCGGTTGGCCGGCTTGCCCTCGGTGTGGCCCGCCGTCGCGCTGTCGGCCGCCGTCCCCCAGCGCTGTTCCGGGCCGTGGGCGGTCGCGGACCCGCCGCCGGGCGGTCTCGTGGTCGTGCTGTCCCCGACCACCGCGCCGGCGACCAGCGCGACCACGAGGCCGGAGGCGACGAGCTTCACCGCGCCCGCGCCACCCGGCAACCACAGCAACCCGACGAGCCCGGCCTTGCGGCCCCTGTGACGGCGCACGTGTCCCCCAGTCGTCCCGGCCGCGTCCCCTCGCTCGGACGCGGGCCGCGCAGGACGCTAGAGACGGCCGCTTCTCCCCCGCTCCCCTTTCACTTCCCGTACGTTTTGTGGTGGTCCTGTCGTCGGGTGGAAGGGGTTCACGTGCCGGGAGTTCGGCGGTCCGCGCTGGTCGGTGTCCTGCTGGTGGCCCTCGGGGCGTGCACGTCGTCCCCCTCCGCACCCCCGGCGTCGTCGGCGTCGTCGACCTCGTCCGCGTCACCCGAACGCGTGTACGTGTCGCTGGGCGACTCCTACGCGACCGGTTACCAGCCCTCCGCGGGGTCGTCCCGGGACGGTTTCCCCCACCTGGTCGCCGAGCGGTCCGGCCTGCGGCTGGTCAACCTCGCGTGCAGCGGCGCCACGTCCGCACAGCTGCGCGCCCAGCCCGGCTGCGCACCCGCCAACCGCGCCGTCGACGCGCCCGACCCGGCGGACCGCACCCAGCTCGACGCGGCCGTGGCGGCGCTGCGCGAGCACCGGGGCCGGGTGGGGTTGGTGACGGTGGTGATCGGCGGCAACGACCTGGCGCCGTGCGCGCGGGCGGCCGACGCGCTGGGCTGCGCCTCCCGGGCGGTGGCCGACGTGCGGGCCAACCTGGCCGCCGTGCTGCCCGCCCTGCGCGAGGCCGCCGGCGACGCCCCGATCGTGGGCCTGACCTACCCGGACGTGTTCCTCGGGGCGTGGGTCTCCCCCGAGTTCCCCGACGGCCAGGACCTCGCGCGGCTGTCGGTCACGCTGTTCCGCGACTTCTTCAACACCGCCCTCAAGGCCGAGTACGACGAGGTGGGGGCGACGTTCGTCGACGTCACCGCCGCGACCGGCGGGTACGGCCCGCTGACGGAGACGACCGAGGACCCGACCTACGGCCGGGTGCCGACGCCGGTGGCACGGGTGTGCGCCCTGACCCACTTCTGCGCGCTGACCGACGTCCACCCCACGCCCGCCGGCCACGAGGCCATCGCCGCCGCGGTGCTGGAGGCGACCCGCTGAGCCGGGGCGCCTTCAGCCCTCCGCCAGCGCCGCCGCGATCGCGTTGATCACGCCCTGCCAGTGCCGGCGCTGCTGCTCGCGCTCCCCGGCGTCGGCCAGCCGCTCCTGGTGGATCACCAGCCGCGACCTCCCCTCGCCCGAGGCCGACACGGTCAGCTGCAGCGTCGTGTCGTGCGCCCAGCCCGGCGGCTGCCAGGTGAGCCGGACGCGGTCGAGGTGGCGGAAGCCCCGGGTCTCGCCCCGCACGCCCGCCGCGGTCTCGTAGGGCGCGCCCCGCTCCGGCGACACGGTGACGCCCTCGCCGAGCCAGATCGCCGTCCCCTCGGGCGAGGTGATGAAGTCCCACACGGCACCGGCGGGGTGGTCCACCGTCTTGGACACCCCGATCTGCCAGCCGGCGTCCCGGGTGCGGCCGACGGCCGGCCGCGTCACGCCGCCACCGCCGCGACCGCGCTGACCTCGATCAGCGCGCCGGGCACGGCCAGACCGGCCACCCGCGCCGCCACCACCGGGGGTGCGGCGCCCTCCAGGCCGGCGGCGGCGACGCCGTAAGCCTCGCGCAGGTCGACGCCGTCGGCGAACAGGACCGACACCAGCACCAGGTCGTGCACGGTCGCGCCCGCCGCGGCCAGGGCGACGCGCAGGTTGGCCATCACCTGCCGGGTCTGGGCGACCACGTCGCCCTCGCCGACGAGCGCGCCGTCGGCGGTGACCGCGTTCTGACCGCCGACGTAGACGGTGGTGGCGCCGGGCGGCACCACGGCGACGTGGCTGAAGGCGGGCGAGTTGACCAGACCGGCGGGGCGGAGCAGCGACTTCGTGTTCACGCGGACCAGTATGGCGACCAACCCGGACAGGTACTGTCAGGGTTTCTGCGGGATGATCGCCCGGTGAGCACGACCAACCGGCGCCTCGAAACGCTCGCGCTGCTCCAGGCGCACCCCGGCATCTCCGCCGCGCGGCTCGCGGCCCGGCTCGGCGTCACCGAGCGCACCGCCCGCCGCGACGTGGCCCAGCTGCGCGAGCTGGGCTACCGCATCGAGGGCGAGGCCGGCCGGGCGGGCGGCTACCGGCTCGCGGCGGGCCACGCGATGCCCCCGCTGCTGCTCGACGCCGACGAGGTGGCCGCGGTCGCCCTCGGGCTGCGCACCGCGGTCGCCGTCGACGGCCTGGACACCGCCGCGACCACCGCCCTGGCCAAGCTGACCCAGGTCGTGCCCGCCCGGTGGCGCGCCCGGCTGGCCGCGCTCGCCGACGTCCGGGCACCGGCGCGCGCGCACCGCCGCCCGGACCGCGACGTGCTCATCCCGGTCGCGCTCGCCTGCCGCGCGGGCGAGGCCGTCCGCATCCGGCACCGGCGCCCGCACGCGGCGCTGGCCGAACCGGTCGACGTGCAGCCGCACCGGCTGGTCACCCTGCGCCGCCGCTGGTACCTGGTCGCGTGCCCGCGCGGGGCCGACCGGTGGGCGGTCTACGCGCTCGACCGCGTCGAGGGCGTCCAACCGCTCGGCACGCGCCTCCCGGCGCCCGAACCGCCGGCCGACGCCGCCGCGTTCGCCACCGAGCGGCTCGCGCACGGGCCGCGCCGGCACCGGGTGCGCGTGCGGGTGCACACCTCGGGCGACCTGGTCCGCGAGATGGTCGACCCGGCCGTCGCCACCGTGGTCGACGACGGCGACGGGTGCGAGCTGCACCTGGGCACCGACGACCTGGACTGGGCGGCCCGCTGGCTCGTCCACCTCGACCTGGACGTCGACGTGCTCGAACCGGACGCGCTCAACGACCGGCTGCGCGCGCTGGGCCGGTGGCTGCTCGACCGGTACTGACCCGCGCACCGGTACGGTCGTGATCATGCCCGAGCTGGTCGCACCCACCACCGAGCTGCGCACCGCGTGGCTCGACGCGCACGACGAGTGGGGCCCCGGCGCCCACGAGGACGGTTTCGGCCTGCGCCCCACCGACCGGGTCGACACGCCCGCCGGGTTCGCGGCCTGGGTGGCGCGCCTGACCGCCGAGGCGGGGTGCGCCCACTGGTGGATCGTCGAGGACGGCCGGGTGCTCGGCGGCATCGCGCTGCGGCACGGTGACGACGACCTCGTGCACCGGCTCGGCCACGTCGGCTACGGCATCCGGCCCTCCGCGCGCCGGCGCGGCCTGGCCGGCTGGGCGCTGGGCCGCGTGCTCGACGAGGCGCGGGCGCTCGGCCTGGACCGGGTGCTGGTCGTCTGCGAGGCCGACAACACCGCGTCGGCCAGGACGGTCGAGCGCCACGGCGGCGTCCCCGAGGACAGCGGGTCCGCCGCCGTGCTGCGCTACCGGATTCCCCTCTGAGACCTCAGGAGCAGCGGTACCGCGCCGGCAGGGGGCGTGCCGCCCCCTCTTGCCGGAGTGCCGCCGCGCCCTACCAACGGGGGTGTCCGCCACCGCCGCCGCCCGGAAGGCTCGGGACGGTCCCGTCCGGCTCGCAGAGAGGCTTTCCCATGGGGAGACGGGTATTACGGCAGGCCGCGGTGCTCGCCGCGACAGGTGCGCTGGCGATCGGCCCCCTCGTGGCCACGGGTACGGCGTCCGCCGCGCCGACCGGTGGCGCAACGGTCGAGGCGCCCGGCGACGGCCACGACCCCGACGACGTCGACAACCGGCCGCCGGCGGCGCGGCCGTCGGACCGGCGGCTGGCGCTCGCGGGCGAACGCGCCGCCACCGTGCGGTGGAACAGGTACGGCACGCCCGCGACCCTGGTGCCGCGCCCCGGCCTCCAGGCCCGCTCGGCCGGGGACCCGGTGGCGGTGGCGCGCGGCTACCTGGCGGCCAACCCGGACGTGTTCGGCCTGGCGCAGCGGGACGTCGACTCGATGGACGTCCTGGTCAGCCGGCCCATGGGGCAGGGCTCCTACGTGATGCTGCGCCAGCGGTTCGGGTCGACGCCGTCGATCCTGGACGGGCTGGCCGCGTTCGGCATCCGCGACGGCGCGGTGGTCTACCTCAGCTCGACGCTCAGCCCCACCACGACCGCGCCCGAGCCCGCGACCCTCTCGCCCGAGCAGGCCCTCGCCGCGGCCGGGCTCGGCGCGGCCACCCGGGTCACCGCGGGCGCGGTGCCCGTGCCCGACGGGCCCGCGCGGGCCGCGTACCAGGTCGTGCTGGTCGGCCAGGAGACCGGGACCACCAGCTACGTCGACGCCCGGACCGGTGCGCTGCTGGTCCGGGAGGACCTGGTGGACCACCAGTCCGACGACGCCGGGTGGGACGTGTTCCCGGCCAACCCGCCCGCCGACTACTCCTCGCGCGACACGCGCGTGCGGTGGTGCGCGGAGCGGGTGGCCGGCTGCGAGCGGACCGTGCGCACGGCCGACCGGGGGCTGGCCTGGGACCTCGACCCGACGACCGGGACGCCCAGCCTGACCTCGGCCGGGAACTCCGCCCGGGCCACCGAGAAGTGGGACGACCTGGGCAGCGGCACGGTCGGCACCCGGACCTCGGCGACCAGCCCGGAGCGCCGCTACACCTACCCGTGGACCAACCAGTGGCACGAGCAGCGCTGCAACCCCGCGGTGTTCTCGTCGCCGCGGCAGAACGACGTCGACGCGGCCATGGCCAACCTGTTCGCCATGCACAACCGCATGCACGACTGGTCCTACCACCTCGGGTTCACCGAGGAGACCTGGAACATGCAGGCCGACAACGGCGACCGCGGCGGCCTCGGCGGTGACGCCGAGCGGGGCAACGCCCAGGCCGGCGGCCGGGTGGGTGGTGCGCCGCCGGGTTTCCCGTCCCGCAACAACGCCAACCAGATCACGCCGCCCGACGGCGTGCCGCCGACCACGAACATGTACCTGTGGCAACCGACGCCCGGCGGGTTCTACGGGCCGTGCGTGGACGGCGACTACGACATGTCCGTGATCGGGCACGAGTACGGCCACGCCATCAGCGGCCGGCTGATCGCCGGTCCGGACAGCGGGTGGTCGGGCGCGCAGGCGGGCGCGATGAACGAGTCGCACTCCGACCTGTTCGCCATGGAGTACCTGTTCGAGCACGGCTTCCGGCCGCGCGGCGAGACGCCGCACGTCATCGGCGGGTACGTCACCGGCGACGCCAAGTCCGGCATCCGCAACTACGACATGAGCCGCAGCCCGCTCAACTACAGCAACGTCGCCTACGACCTGGTCGGCGCCCAGGTGCACGCCGACGGGGAGATCTGGAGCGCGACGAGCTTCGACCTGCGGCAGGCCATGATCGACAAGTACGGCCTGGGCACCCGGGAAGCGCAGCGGGCGTGCGCGGAGGGGCGGCGGCCGGTCGAGCGGTGCCCGGGCAACCGGCGGTGGGTGCAGCAGGCGTTCGACGCGCTGCTGCTCAACGCCTCCGGCGCGGTCAGCTACGTGGACATGCGCGACGCCACCCTGGCCGCGAACGAGATCCGCTTCGGCGGCGCGGACGTGGCCGAGCTGTGGGAGGCGTTCGCCCGGCGCGGCCTCGGGCGCGACGCGGCGAGCAACGGGCCCAACGACGCGGACCCGACGCCGAGCTTCGCCTCGCCGCACGGGCGCAACGCCACCGTGCGGCTGACCGGCGCCGAGGGCGCGCGGCTGTACGTCGGCGTGCACGAGGCGCGCAGCAGCGCGGTCGCGGACACCGACCCGGCGACCCCGCTGCCCGACACCGCGGAGCTGGTCCCCGGGACCTACGACCTCGTGGTGGTCGCGGACGGCCGCGGCACCACGCGGCTGCGGCGCGCGGTGCACGGGCACGAGGTGGTCCGGGTCCCGGAGGTCCACAACCTCGCCTCCCGGGCCCTGGGCGCGACCGCGACCGGCGACGGGGTGAACCCGGACCGGCTCATCGACGACACCGAGGCCACCAACTGGGCGTCGGTGGGCGCGCCGGTGGCGGGCCGGGGCGTCACGGTGGACCTCGCCGGCGACCGCCCGCGGCTCGTCGGGCGGGTGCAGGTGAGCGCCCAGCTGCGGCCCGCGGTCGAGGGGGACGCCGACCCGGGCACCCAGAACCGGTTCACCGCGCTGCGGCGGTTCGAGGTGCTGACCTGCAACACCGCCACCGGTTCCGCGTGCACCGACCCGGCCGACTTCCGGGTCCGGTACACCAGCCCGGCGGACGCCTTCCCCGCCGACGCGCCCCGGCCGACGGTGGCGGACCTGGCGACCCGCTCGTTCCGGGTGCCGCCGACCCTGGCCACGCACCTGCGCATCCGGGTGCTGGCCAACCAGTGCACCGGCGCGCCGGCGTACGCGGGCTCGCAGCACGACGACCCGCGCTCGACCAGCGACTGCGCCACCGGCAACCCGGCGGCGGCGCAGGCCGTGCGGATCGCCGAGTTCCAGGCGTTCTCGCGCTGAGGTCGACCGGTGCCCGTCCCGCGCCGGGGCGGGCACCCCGTCGAGCGACATTGTTCAAGCCGCGACTTCCACACCATTGAAGCAATGTCGGCCCACCAGACCGCGGATCACGTGGAATTCAACCGGTCTGCGGACAAGTGGACACCACATCACCGGGCGGGGGTTGCCAGAGCGCCGGCCAAGCGCCACACTGGCGTTGCGGACTTCGACCGGTCGGATTCAGGAGTTGAACGCCGACCAGCTCCCCCCTCGACGGGAAGCAGTGCGCGCGAGCAGCTCCAACGCTACCGTGCGCGCTGGTCAGCGCATTGCAGTCGGTGACATCGCTTTCCGCCGAGCGGCCCCGGGAATCGCACCCCCCAGCGATTTCCCGGGGCCGTGACTCTTTATCCGAGACCGCCGATACAGGGGTCCCCGGCGACGAAGAAGCGCAAATCTGCCGGCGTTCACATTTTCACCCTGGTGAACACGTCCCGGCTTCGGCGGACGCGGCGGCGAACCGGGGAACACGGCCCCCGAGCGCATCGTGGGCGCGCCTTCGCGGCCCGCCCGACCCCTCGCGGTCGGACCCGGCCCCTCGCGCGGCCGGGGTCCGACCGGGCCGACCCGCGCGGCGCGCCGGCGCCCCGTCTCAACAGCACCCGCTCCCGAGTGGACCGCGATCCGCCCCCGGAGCGGCGCTTGATGATCACACCTTCCCGCTTTTTGCCAGGTAGCGCCGAAACTTTCGGTCAGAAGTGGTGATCGGCACCCCGTCGGGGCACCCTCGGGCCACCGCACGCGCCCTGGTCCATTCGGGCGTGTGATCACCTCCGACCTGGGGCAGAACGCCTTGTCGGCACGCAGCGTAACTGTGGACGTTCATTGACGTGACACCTGCCATGCACCTATCGTTTCGCACTAGTTCCCGAAAGTTTACCCAACAGCTCGAAAAGTTTCGGCGACCGTCCTGCAGACCTCCGCCAAGAAGCAGCGGTGCCCGGCCGACCCGGCAGTGGCTCAGGAGGCACGTACGAGATGTCACAACTCGTCTTGTTCGCGATCGACATCTGCGCGGTGGTGCTGCTCGTCTTCGGGCTCTACTTCCCGCGACACCGCCGCCGCGACCTGGTCGTCGCCTACCTCGGGGTCAACATCGGCGTCCTCGCCGTGGCCAGCGCGCTGAGCTCCAGCAACGTCGGCGCCGGGCTCGGGCTGGGCATGGCCCTGTTCGGCGTGCTGTCGATCATCCGCCTGCGGTCGACCGAGCTGGACCAGCACGAGGTGGCGTACTACTTCTCCGCCCTCGCCCTGGGCATCCTCGGCGCGCTGGGCACCACCTCGGTGTGGCTCAACGGCGGTCTCATGGGGCTGATCGTCCTGGTGATGTTCCTCGGCGACCACCGGCGGCTCTTCCGGCGCTACCGGCACCAGGTCCTGGTGCTCGACTCCGCCATCACCGACCACGTCAGGCTCGTCGCGCACCTGGAGCAGTTGCTGCACGCCAGGGTGCACGCCGTCACCGTCCAGCGGCTCGACATGGTCAACGAGACCACCGTGGTCGACGTCCGGTACGCGGTGGTCGAGCGCGGCCTGACCGCCGAGTCCGTCCCGTCCGCGCGAACGGGGGTGCACCGATGACCACACCGATGACCGCGATGCCCCTCACCCGGGCCCTGGCGCGGCTCTCGCCCGTCGGCCTGGCCGAGCTGGTCGACCGCGCCGCGCTCCAGACCAGGGTGGACCGCAAGTACCTCGTCCCGACCGAGGCGCTGCCCGGCCTGCTGGAGCGGGTAGCGCCGCACGCGCGGGCGCTGGACGTCGACGGCAGGCGCACCTTCCGGTACGAGTCGGTGTACTTCGACACGCCCCGGCTGGCCAGCTACCACTGCGCGGCCTACCGCAGGCGCCGCCGGTTCAAGGTGCGCACCCGCACCTACGTCGACTCGGCCGAGTGCTGGCTGGAGGTCAAGATCAGCGGCGCCCGGGGCAGCATCACCAAGCACCGGCTGCCCTACGCCGCCCGGGACAGCGGCACCGTGCACCCCGGCCGCGACTTCGTCGACGAGGCGCTGGCCCGCGAGTCGTTCGCCCCCGCCGGCGGCGCGCTCGACCCGGTCCTGGTCACCGACTACCACCGGGCCACCCTCCTGCTGCCCGCCACGGCCAGCCGGGTCACCATCGACACGGGGCTGACCTGGCGGGACGTCGACTCGACGCTGCGGCTGCCCGGCGTGGCCGTGGTGGAGACCAAGTCCGCCTCGGCGGCCACCCCGGTCGACCGGATGCTGTGGCAGGCGGGGCTGAGGCCCGTCCGCATCTCCAAGTACGCCACCGGGCTGGCCGCGCTGCGCCTGGACCTGCCCGACGTGCCGTGGCGGCGGACGCTGCGCCGCCACTTCCGCGGCACGACGCCGTCGGTGGGCACCGCACCGACCCTCACCCACCGACCCGAGAAGGAGGCATCGTGCGCCTGAACCACCGCGGCACGGGCGCCCCCGCGACCCGCCGCACCGCGGCGGCCGCCGCGATCGCCGCCGTGCTCCTCACCGGACTCCTGGTACCCCTGTCGACCGGCGCCGCGGCGGACCCGGCACCCGCCGCGGCCACCGACACGTCGGCCGCCGACGCCGCCACCGCGGCGGCCTCGGCGGCCGACCTGGTCGGCGACATCACCTTCTCCGTGCCGAGCGGCACCTTCCAGGGCCAGGTCGCGGTGTCGCTGGGCACCGCGATCAGCGGGGCCCAGGTCCGCTACACCACCAACGGCCAACTGCCCACCGCCCAGTCGACGCTCTACCAGGGCACGCCGCTGCAGTTCACCCGCAGCACCCAGCTGCGGGCGCAGGCGTTCGTCAACGGCACCGCGACCGGTGCGCCCGGCACGGCCATGTACGTCGCCCAGAACACCACCACGGCGCACGACCTGCCGGTGGTGGTGCTCGACTCCTACGGCGCGGGCAAGCCCGCCCGGGAGTACTTCGACGCGGCCGCCATGATCTTCCAGCCGGCCGCGGGCGGCACCACCACGCTGGCCGCGACGCCGGCGGTGGCCACCCGCGCCGGGTTCCGGCTGCGCGGCCAGTCGTCGGCCTCGTACGAGAAGACGCCTTACCGCGTCGAGTTCCGGGACAACGCCGACGACGACGCCGACTTCCCGGTGCTCGGCATGCCCGCCGACTCCGACTGGGTGCTGCGCGGGCCGTTCCCGGACAAGGCGCTGGCCCGCGAGGCCCTCGTCTACGAGCTGGGCCGGGAGATGGGGCTGAAGACGCCGCGGTACGCCTTCGCGGAGTTCTACCTCAACACCGACGCCACCCCGGTGGGCACCAACGACTACATGGGCGTCTACATGGTCGTCGAGACCATCAAGAACTCCAAGAACCGGCTCGACCTGAAGAAGCTGAAGGAGACCGACACCACCCTGCCCGCCATCCAGGGCGGGTACATCTTCAAGTTCGAGTGGATGGCCGCCGAGGAACCGACGCTGCCGTGCACGGGGGCCGCCGCCACCTGCTGGAACTACCTGGAGGTCGCCGACCCCGACCCGCTGCAGCCCGCGCAGCGCGACTGGTTGCGCGGGTACGTCCAGGAGTTCCACGACGTGCTGCGGGCGCCGAACTTCGCCGACCCGAACACCGGCTACCGCAAGTACATCGACGTCGACTCCTTCATCAACAACCTGATCATCAACGAGCTGAGCCGCAACATGGACGCCTACGTCCGCAGCTCCTACTTCCACAAGGACCGCGACGGCAGGATCACCGCCGGTCCGCTGTGGGACTTCGACCTCACCTTCGGCGTCGGCGGCTTCTTCCAGAACGACCAGGTCGCCGGCTGGCAGTACCAGCAGACGCGGCAGCCGATCGCCTTCGACTGGTACACCCAGCTCCTGCGGGACCCGGCGTTCGTCAACCAGGTCAAGGCGCGCTGGCAGGAACTGCGCCGCGGCGTGCTCTCCGACGCCTCCGTGCAGAGCCGGGTCGCGGCCCTGACCCGGCCGCTGACCAACGCGGCGCAGCGCAACTTCCAGCGCTGGCCGAACCTGACCACCAGGACGATCGGCTTCTTCATCACGCCGACCGACCCCACGTGGCAGGGCCAGGTGCAGACCATGCAGAGCTGGATCCAGCGCCGCTCGGCCTGGCTCGACTCGACGACGGCCTGGGGCGGCGGCACGACCCCGACCAGCACCACCACCACCAGCACTACCACCAGCACGACGACCACCACGACCACCACGACGACCGGCACGCAGCCGGGCGGGCCCAGGTGCACCGCGGCGTACGCGCTGACCAACCAGTGGCCCGGCGGGTTCCAGGGCGAGGTGCGGGTCACCGCGGGCACCGCGGCGATCAGCGGCTGGACCGTGACGTGGAACTTCACCGGCGGTGAGAAGATCAGCCAGTCCTGGAACGCGACGGTCACCAGCCAGGGCACGGCGTTCACCGCCCGCAACGCCGCGCACAACGGCGCGCTCGCGCCCGGCGCCAGCACCTCGTTCGGGTTCGTCGGCACGTCCACCGGCACCCCCGGCGCACCGGTGCTCACCTGCACGGCGAGCTGACCGGCGGCACGCGTGCCCGGCACCCGCGCGGTGCCGGGCACGCGCGTCAGGTGCCGCAGAACGTCCGGTAGGTCGCGCCGAAGTCCTCCGGCCCCGGAGCCGCGTAGCGCTCCAGGCCGGGGCGCTCGTCGTAGGGGGCCGTCACGGCGTCCAGGAGCCGTTCGAACGGACCCGTCTCCCCCTCGGTCGCGGCGGCCAGGGCCTCCTCGACCAGGTGGTTGCGGGGGACGTAGACGGGGTTGACCCGCGCCATCGCGCCGGCGTCCGGCCCCAGGGCCCGCCAGCGATCCAGCCAGGCGTCGATCCCGGCGAGGTCGAGGAACAGCCCGCGCGCGGGTTCGGCGTCGCCGCGGGCGGCCGCGCCGAGGCCCCGGTAGAACGACGTGTGGTCGACGTGGTTGTCGCGGAGCAGCACCAGCAGGTCGTCGACCAGCGGGCCGGTCACCGCGTCGCCGAGGTCGGCGCCCAGGCCGAGCTTGGCCCGCATCCCGGCCGACCAGGCGGTCTCGTACCGCTCCCGGAACGCGCCCAGCGCCTCGACCGCCAGGGCGATCGCCCGGTCCTGGTCGTCGGCGATCAGGGGCAGCAGGGACTCGGCGAACCGGGCGAGGTTCCACTGCGCCACGTGCGGCTGGTTGCCGTAGGCGTAGCGGCCGCCCTCGTCGATGGAGCTGTAGACGGTGGCCGGGTCGAACGCCTCCATGAACGCGCACGGGCCGTAGTCGATGGTCTCGCCCGAGATCGTCATGTTGTCGGTGTTCATCACGCCGTGGACGAAGCCCACGAGCATCCACCGCGCCACCAGCTCCGCCTGGGCGGCCACCACCGCCTCGAACAGCGCGAGGTACCGGTTCCCCGCCGCCGCGGCCGCGGGGTGGTGCCGGGCGATCGCGTGGTCGGCGAGCCGGCGCAGCAGGTCGACGTCGTCGGTGGCCCGGGCGTACTGGAAGCTGCCAACCCGCAGGTGGCTGCTCGCGACCCGCGCCAGCACGGCGCCCGGCAGCGCGGTCTCGCGGTACACCCGGCGGCCGGTCGCCACCACGGCCAGCGAGCGGGTCGTGGGGATGCCCAGGGCGTGCATCGCCTCGCTGACCAGGTACTCGCGCAGCATCGGGCCGACCACCGCCAGCCCGTCGCCGCCGCGGGAGAACGGCGTGCGGCCGGAGCCCTTCAGGTGCAGGTCGCGCAGGCCGCCGTCGGCGTGGGTCAGCTCACCGAGCAGCAGCGCGCGGCCGTCGCCCAGGCGCGGGGAGTAGTGCCCGAACTGGTGCCCGGCGTAGACCTGCGCCACCGGGGTGGTGCCCTCGGGGAGGCCGGTGCCCAGCAGCAGGCCCAGCCCGTCCGGGCCGCGCAGCCACGCGGCGTCCAGGCCGAGGTCGGCGGCCAGCCGGTCGTTGAGCACCAGCAGGCGCGGTTCGGGGGCCGGGTCGGCCTGCCACGGCAGGGCCAGTTCCGGGAGTTCCCGGGCGAACCGGGCGTCCAGGGGGGTGGTCGCGGTGCTCACGCCGTCAAAGGTACGTGGTGGGTGGGAGGAGGGGGGTGACGCGCGGTCGGGGGCACGTGGTGCGTGGTCAGGGGCGCGTGGCGCGCGGTCAGAGGTGCGCGGTGCGCGCCGCCTCCCGGCGGTCGCGCGCGTCGGGGGCGCGGGTCACGTGGCCGGTCCGGTCCAGGCCCGCGTGGGTGAGCCCCAGCTCCGCCAGGACCTCGTCGAACCGGCCCTGCACCACGCGCGCGGCCACCGACAGCAGGCGGCCGGTCGGCCAGGAGTCGACATCGGCGCGCACCCGGTCCGGCCGGTCCGCCACCTCCCGCTCGTCTCCCCTGACCTCGGCAGGCGCGCCGATCCCGGCGGACGTTTGATGCGTTCGTGCGCCGCTACCACGGCTACCTGTTCAGCTGGGCGGCGGTCTACACGTTCTGGTACCACCCGGTGGCGGACCGGTGGCGCGATCGCGTTGTTGGAGCGCGGATGACCGCCGCCAGCGCCCCCGTGGACGGCCGGCTGTGGTGCCCTGCGCGCACTGCGGGGTCACGGTGAACACGAACTCGCGCACGCGGCGGGTTCGGCCAGGTAGGTGGTGGCGAGCGGCTTCGGGTGCTTCGGTGAGGGCTCGGCCTCGAACCGCTCCTCGTGGACGCCGGCCCGGTTGGTGCCCAGCGGTTCCAGTGAGACCAGGATGCCGCCCTCCTCGGTGAAACCCGGTGGCGGCGGTCTTGGCCGGGGTCACCTCGTTGAACGCGCGCACTGGTCGTCGGGCCCGTACCGGCTGGGCGCCCAGCCGGCTGGGTTCGCGGGGTCCGCGCAGTCGAACGGCGTGTCGTCCAGCCGGTCCGCGCCGGGCGTGGTGCCGGCGAGCCCGGGTGCGGCACCCACGAGGCCGGCGGCGCCCGCCAGAGCCCTCGACCGCCGCCGGACCGGGGTCGGGTGCGCCGCGCGGGGCGCACCCGACCCGCGGGCTACCCGCTGACCGAGGCCGAGAAGCTGTTGACCCCCAGGCCCGTGCCGCCGTTCCACGGCTCGAACCCGGCCTGGATGCTGGTCAGGTACCAGGACGTGGTGATCGCGCCGCGGTTGCGCACGTCGTTGATGAAGTCCAGCACGCTGAACGACCACGACGTGATCGGCGACGGGGCGACGTAGGAAATCACGTTGTTGCCGCCGTTGTTGCCGCGCCAGACCTCCCAGCTGCGGCCGCCGACCGTGCCGGTGCCCACGCGGCTGCCGATGGGCTGGATCGAGCCCTGGCGGTTGAACCAGATCATGATCTCCATCTGGTTGACCCCGGTGGTCTTGGCCGTGGGGTCGAGCCAGATGTCGTAGGAGGCGTTGTAGGTGCCGCCGACGTAGCGGTAGTTGATCGACGAGGTCGCGCTGCGGATGCGGCTGACCTGCATCGGCAGGTTCGACCCCGGCGAGCAGTTGCCGTAGTGGCAGCCCAGGTACACGGACGGGTACGACAGGGGCGCGCCGTTGGTCGGCGCCGACCCCTGCTGCTGGGTGATCTGGAAGCCGGACGAGGTGACGTTGAGGCACTGGGTCGCGGACGACCCCCACCGGTTGTTCTGGACCACGTAGCGGCCCTGGATGGTGGTCGAGCCGTACTGGTCGCAGATCGTCACGTCGGCCTGGGCCGGTCCGGCGGTGGCCACCACCGCGCTACCGGTCAGCAGGGCGGCCAGCGCGAGGGCGCGGGCGATGCGTCGCATGGAACTCCTCTCAAACAGCCACGGCGGCGTTGCAGGGCCTTGGGAGCGCTCCCAGAGTAGGGAGTACCCGGTGAGGTCCGCGTCACACAAGTCCTCGGCCGAAACCCGTACCGGCGGTCGGCGACCCGGCGCGGCGGCAGACGCCGGACCGCGCCGGGGGCCGGGAGGGCGAGGGCACCGTCCGCCGATCCGCCGCAAAAGCGCCGTCACAATGCCCCGCGCGCCTTTGCACACCACACCTGGAATAAGGCACTCGACCAGCCTTCCGGGCTTAATTCCAGATGACCCGGAAATAGCTTCGACGATAATCGGGCAACTGCTCTTTTCGGGTGCGCAGCAAAAAATTCGGATCTGTTGCCCGCCGCGTTCACGTGGCTACAGTGGCGCGATGGACGCTGCTGGGGCGCAGGGGAAGACCAGTACCGCGGAGGGTCCGTTACCGCAGTTGGGCGAGGTCCTGGCCCGCACGGACCGGTTCGACCCGCCACCGGGCCTGATGGCCTTGAGCGAGCGCGGCCCGGTGCACCGGGTGCTCAACCAGGACGGCGAGTCGATATGGCTCGTGTGCCGTTATGCCGAGGCGCGCGCCGTGCTGGAGGACCTGCGGTTCAGCTCCGATCGCTTCCGCGCCGTCGACCTTGATCGCCTGACCGAGGAGCAGCGCCGGATCGTGAGCGATCAACGTTTGCGCGCGGGTGCGTTCATCAACCTGGACCCGCCGCTGCACACCCGGTACCGGCGGCTGCTCGCCGGGCAGTTCACGATGCGGCGGATGCGGCGGCTGAGCGGGCTCGTCGAGGACATCGTGGCCGAGCGGCTGGACGCGATGGTGGCCGCCGGCAGCCCCGGCGACCTGGTCGAGGGGTTCGCCCTGCCGGTGCCATCGCTGGTCACCTGCGAACTGCTCGGGGTCCCCCGCGACGACCGCGCGGTGTTCCTGGAGTGGACCCAGACGGCGCTGCGGCTGGACAAGACGATCGACGAGATGCACGACTCGCGCGAGCGGCTGCGCGAGTACATGGGCGACCTGGTGCGGCGCAAGCGGGCCGAGCCGACCGACGACCTGCTCTCCGGCCTGGTCCACAACCGGGTGGCCGACCCGCCGCTCACCGACGACGAGCTGGTCAACATGGCCAACCAGCTCCTCATCGGCGGCCACGCCACGACCGCGAACATGCTGGGCCTGGGCGTGTTCGCCCTGCTGGAGCACCCCGACCAGCTCGCCGCGCTGCGCGCGGACCCGGGCCGGATCCCCGACGCCGTCGAGGAGCTGCTGCGCTACCTCACGGTCATCCAGCTGGGCATGTTCCGGGTGACCACCGAGGAGGTCGAGCTGGCCGGCACCACCATCCCCGCGCGCGGCCTGGTGATCATCTCGCCGCTGGCGGCCAACCGCGACGCCGGCCACTGGCCGGACCCGGCCACCCTGGACCTGGACCGGAGGGACGGGCCGCACCTGGCGTTCGGGCACGGCGTGCACCAGTGCATCGGCCAGCAGCTCGCCCGGACCGAGCTGACCATCGCGTTCACCCGGCTGCTGGGCCGCCTGCCCAACCTGCGCCTGGCCGTGCCCGCCGCCGAGGTCCCGCTGCGCGAGCGGGTGGCCATCCACGGCGTCCGGTCGCTCCCGGTGGCCTGGGACGAACCGCCGGCTTGACCCTGACGCAACGTGAGGCCCGAAGGTGGGGCCCATGAGCGACTACTACGACGCGTTCGAGATCAGCCCCGTCCCCGCACCCGGCCCGGACGCGGTCCCGCCGGAGCCGTTCCGCGGCATCTACGGGATGCCCGCGTTCGCGACGATCCCCACCACCGACCTGGCGGCGTCGGTGGACTTCTGGACCCGCGGGCTCGGGTTCTTCGAGCTGTTCCGCATCCCCGACGGGGTCGTGCACCTGCGCCGGTGGGCGTTCCAGGACGTGCTCCTCGTGCCGGCCGCGGAGGTGCCGGACCGGGCACCGGCGATCAGCCTCAGCTTCGCGTGCGTCCTCAGCGAGGTCGACGGCCTCGTCGCGGCCTGCCGCGCGTTGCGCCCGGACTCGGTCGACGGTCCGCGGGACACGCCGTGGAACACCCGCGACATCACCGTGATCACGCCGGAGAACGCGCGGATCGTCTTCACCGCGGCGAAGCCCTTCGACCCGGACAGCCAGGAGGCGCGCGACCTCGCGGTCGTCGGGATCACCCCGCCGGGCGATGATGGGGCACGTGCTTGATGCTGCTGACGCCGAGGGCCTGACCGTCGGCCAGGTCTCGGCGCGCCTGGGCGTGACGGTCCGCGCGCTGCACCACTGGGACGAGATCGGCCTGGCGCGGCCGTCGCTGCGCACGGCCGCCGGGTACCGGCTCTACACCGCCGGTGACCTGGAACGCCTGCACCGCGTCGTCGTCTACCGGGAACTGGGCCTGGGCCTGGACCGGATCAGGGCCGTCCTGGACGACTCGGCCGCGGACGTGCCCGGCGCGCTGCGCGCGCAGCGCGCCCTGGTCACCGAGCGGATCGACCGGCTCCGGCGGCTCGGCGCCGGGCTGGACCGGATGATCGAGGCCCAGGAACGCGGCCTGCTGCTCACCGCCGAGCAGCAGGCCGCGATCTTCGGCCCCGGGTGGGACCCGGACTGGCCCGCCCGGGCCGGGGAGCGCTACGGGGGCACGGCGCAGTGGTCGCAGTACGCCGAGCGCTCGGCCTCGCGCGGCCCGGAGGAGTGGCGGGCCGTCACCGCCGCCGTCGCCGGGTTCGAGCGCGCCCTCGGGGAGGCGGTGGACGCCGGTGTCGCGCCCGGCAGCCCGGAGGCGGACCTGCTCATCGAGCGGCACCGGAAGGTCTTCGCCTCGTACTTCCCCCTCACCAGGCGGATGCAGGTCTGCCTGGCCCGCACGTTCGAGGCCGACCCGGGGTTCGCCGCCCACTACGACGGCATCCGCGCCGGCCTCGCCTCGTGGTTCCGCCGGGCCGTCGACGCCAGTGCGCGCGCCCACGGCATCGACCCCGACACCGCGACCTGGCAGTAGTGCTTGGATGTCCGCGTGACCGCGTACGACGTCGCCCGCCGCCTGCCCGCCATCCCGGAACTGCGCGACCTGTGCCGCGCCATGGCCGTGCTGGACGTGGTGCTGGACCCCGGCAGCGAGGACCGCCACCACCTCCACGGCCCCGGCGGGGTGCCCGGTGCCGTGGAGGTGGCGTCCAAGCGGGACGGTGCGGGCAACGAGTACTCCATCGTGTTCACGGACGCGGGGGCGTACGTGCACGGGTTCGACCACGAGTCGCCGATGAGCCCTTACGCCACCGACGACGGCGAGCCGTGGCCCGGCGTGGTGGACTCCGTGCCCGAGGTGTTCCGGGCGTACCTGGCGGAACCGGTGTTCACCGACGAGTTCGGCACGCCGTGCCTCACCGTCTGCCTGTGGCGCGAGCACACCGACGACGCCTGGCGGCACGGGGAGATCGACTTCCCCGGCGGTGACCAGGACGGCGCGGACTGGTTGTTCTCCCTGCTCACCGACGGCACGCCCGAGGCGTTCCAGGACTGGGCGCGGGACTACTACGAGAGGCCGGTCGACCTGGCCGCCGTGCGCCACGTCTACGCCGGCAGGCCGCTGACCGCCGACGTGGTGGCCGCGCTCAACCCCGCCACCACGCCGGCCGCCGTCGCCGACGAGGTCAGCCGGACCGGGTACCCGATCGCGCCGGTCCGGTGAGGTCGCGCCCGGCGTGGAGCCGGTGCTCCCGCTCCTCGTCGAGGAGGGTGCGCGGGCACGTCCGTGCCGGACCGCGCGAGTCGAGGTGCCGACCGGGTGGACGACCACTCGTTCTCCGGCCTCGCCGTCAGACGCGGGACAACACGAACAGGCGAAACTCCCGACCACCCGACCGGGTCACGTAGGTGTCGAAGGCAGGCCACACGGGCGTGATCCGCCGCCACAGCCGCGCCCGCTCGTCGCCGGTGACCAGGCGGGCCCGCACCCGGACGTGCCGCCCCCGCACCAGCACGTCGGCCAGCGGCTCGGCGAGCAGGTTGGCCGACCAGGCGGGGTGGTGCGCGCGACCCCAGTTCGACGCGGTGACGATGAACCCGTCCTCGTGCGGCACGTAGAGCAGGGGCACGGAGCGCGGCACCCCGCTGCGGCGGCCGGTGGTGGTGAGCAGCAGCGCGGGCACGCCCAGCAGCTCACCGAGGTTGACCCGGCCGCGGGTGAGGTCCTGCAGCCTCAGGTCCCAGGGGGCGACCTTCGGGCCGAGCCGGGCGAACCACTCCTGCCGCCCCGCGACCCGCACGAGTTTGTGAAACAAGTTCATGTCAGGACGTTACCGCGCCCGGCCGGGAGCAGCCGACCACGACCGCCCCACCCGGTTCGCGGGGCACCCCGTCCCGGGGCACCCCGCGAACGGAGGGGTCAGGCACCCAGCAGGCGGGCGCCCTTCACCGTCCCCTCGGTCGCGGTGAACAGGCCCCGCACGCTGGCGATCCACTCGTCCTTGTCGACCCACCCGTCGCCGTCGGTGTCCATCGCGGCGAAGGCCGTCCCGGCGACCGCCTGCGCGTCGGCCACGCCGGCACCCCGGTACATCCTGGTCAGCTCGTCCAGGTCGATGCGCCCGTCCCGGTCGGCGTCGACCAGCTCGAAACCCCGGGCGGCCGCGGCCACCCACCGGGACACCAGCTCCTCGGTCGACAGCTCCCCGTCCAGGTGGGCCTGCTCGAACTCGTCCTTGCTCACCGCGTCGTCGAGGTCGGTGTCGGCCGCACCGCAGACGTACTCCCACACCCGCCGGTAGGCCGCCGTCAGCTCGCGCACCCCGGGCGCGTCCTCGCCGAGGTCGACCTCCCGGCCGATGTCGCGCGCGGTCACCTCGAAGTCGGCCCAGGTGAGCCTGCCGTCGCCGTCGAGGTCCAGGGCCGCGAAAACGCGGTCGACATTGCCCTTCTGCAGTTGGTTCGCCATGTGGCACCCGCTTCATCGGAAGTGGTCCTGATCGGGCTTCACCGCGGATCGTAGCGACGCCGCGGGCCGGCCGAAGAGGGCGGAACGGGGCCAATCCCCTTACCCGACAAGGTGACGGTCGAAGCCCGACAGCCACTGTCGGTGTCGTCGGAACCGCCCGAGTGCGGCCCCGCTCACAGCAGTCCCCTCCGGTACGCGGCGACCAGCCGCCGGGGCACGGCCAACTCGCGGCCGTCGGGGGTGGTGACCGGCACCAGGTCGGGCACCTCGGCCTTCCACCGCGCCCGGCGGTGCCGGGTGTTGGCGCGCGAGGTCTTCCGCTTGGGCACGGCCACGTCAGCGACCCCTCC
The DNA here is from genome assembly GCF_009498035.1 of Saccharothrix syringae. NCBI lineage: Bacteria > Bacillati > Actinomycetota > Actinomycetes > Pseudonocardiales > Pseudonocardiaceae > Saccharothrix > Saccharothrix syringae. Next base: position 3,968,367 of record NZ_CP034550.1, on the reverse strand, counting down.
TGCCGTAGCGGCGGTTGAACTTCTCCACGCGGCCGGCGGTGTCGACCACGCGCTGGTCGCCGGTCCAGAACGGGTGCGAGTCCGCGGTGACGTCCACGGTGATCAGCGGGTAGGTGTTGCCGTCCGCCCACTCGACGGTGCGGGTGGACGTGGCGGTGGACCGGGTCAGGAACGCCTTGCCGGTCGCCTGGTCCTGGAAGACCACCGGGTGGTAGTCGGGGTGGATGCCCTGCTTCACAACTCCTCCATCTCGTCGTGCCACTCGGCGAACGGGTCGACGAACTCCAGCTCGTCGACCAGCGCCAACTCCTCGTCGGTCACCAGGGCCCCGCGCAGCGCGGCGGTGATCCGCCCCGGCGCGGCGGTCGCGGTGACGACCACCAGCTCCTGCGACCGGTCGCCGTAGCGCGGGTCCCAGGTCGCCGACGCCGCCGCCCGGCGTCCGGGGTCCACACCGGACCAGTCGTCGACGGCGGCCAGCCACGGCCCCAGGTTGCCCACGTTCAGCCCGCCGCCTGCCGATTCCAGCCACAGCGCCACGTCCGGCTGACTGGCCACCCACACCCGGCCGCGGGTGCGCACCACGCCGTCCAGCAGCACGTCCAGCGCGCGGTGCAGCCGCATCGGGTGGAACGGGCGGCGGGCCACGAAGTGGACGACTTCCACGCCGTGCGCCGGTTCCAGGGGCGGCTGCCCGCGCAGGAGGGTGCCGAAGCCGTCGTCGAACCGGCCGCGGCGGGCGCCCGCCGGGATGGCGGCGAGCAGTTCCGGCACGTCGAGCGCACGCCGGTCGCGGCGCGGTGCGAGCGGGTTCAGCCGGTCCAGCACCGCGTCCAGGGCGGGGTCGGCGCCGACCCCGGTCAGCACGATCGCGTCGGCGAACTCCGCCTGCCCCACGACCACCTGCGCCACGGTGCGCTCGTCGCCCTCGGCCGCGCCCAGGCCGCGCTCGGCCATGGCGTCCTCGCCGGTCGCGTCGGCCAACCAGGTGAGGCGGTCCACGACGGTGACCACGGCCCGGACCTCCACGTCGACCCCGCGCAGGGCGAGGCAGACCGGCTCCGGCTCCAGCGCGGGGTCCAGGTGCACGACCACCCGGCCGCCCAGCCGCTCCAGCAGCGGCAGCAGGTCCAGGCGCAGGGTGCACGAGACGCAGCCGTGGGCGAGTTCCAGCACGGTCAGCTCGCCGTCGACCCAGCGGCGCACCACGCCCCGCGCCAGGTCGCGCAGGTCGTGGCGGACCAGCACCGATCCCGGCGAGGCGCGCCAGACCTCCTCCGCCACGTCGTGGTCGGCGAGCCCGGCCACCAGTACGACCTCGGTTCCCATGTGCGCTACTGTAATGGAAACGATTGTCGTTTTACAAAGTGGAGGTACGCGGTGTCCTCACGGCACTGCCAGGTGACCGGGCGCGCACCCGGTTACGGCAAGCAGGTCTCGCACTCGCACCGGCGCACGTCCCGGCGCTGGCTGCCCAACACCCAGCGCCGCCGGTACTGGCTGCCCTCGGAGAACCGGTACGTCGTGCTGACGTTGTCGGCCAAGGGCATCAAGACCGTCGACAAGCGCGGCATCGAGTCCGTCGTGGCCGAGCTGCGCCGCCGGGGGGTGAAGCCCTGATGGCCAGGGGCAACGACGTGCGGCCGATCATCAAGCTCCGCTCCACCGCGGGCACCGGCTACACCTACGTCACCCGCAAGAACCGCCGCAACGACCCCGACCGGCTGGTGCTGCGCAAGTTCGACCCCGTCGCGCGCCGCCACGTCGACTTCCGCGAGGAGCGCTGAAGTGGCCAAGAAGTCCAAGATCGCCCGCGACCGGCGGCGCCGGGAGACCGTCGCCCGCCACGCCGAGCGGCGCGCCGAGCTGAAGGAGGTCGTCCGCACCGACCCCGAGCGGCGCGCCGAGGCCCAGCGGGCGCTGCAACGGCTGCCCCGCGACGCCAGCCCCACCCGGCTGCGCAACCGCGACACCGTCGACGGCCGCCCCCGCGCCGTGTTCCGCGCCTTCGGCCTGTCCCGCATCCGGCTGCGCGAGATGGCCCACCGGGGCGAGCTGCCCGGCGTGACCAAGTCGAGCTGGTAGGAGGACGACGTGCCCGGACCCGACCGCCCCGGCAGGCGCCGCGGCAACCTGCTGCACAAGCACGGCCTGACCGCGGTGGACTGGAAGGACGCGGACCTGCTGCGCAAGTTCGTCTCCGACCGCGGCAAGATCCGCTCCCGCCGGGTGACCGGCCTGACGCCGCGGCAGCAGCGCCAGGTCGCCACCGCCGTCAAGAACGCCCGCGAGATGGCCCTGCTCCCCTACCCCGCCAAGGGCCGCTGACCCCGTCACGGCGGCTGTTCGCCGCCCCAGTGGTGCTGCCGGGCCGGGATGGGACCCGACAGCACCACCCGGGGTTCAGCTCGGGCGGTCGCGGCCGCCCTCACCCCGTCCTCGGCGGAACTCCAGCCAGTCCACGACGGCGTCCACGACCAGTCCCCCGAACAGGGAACCGGTGCCGATCGCCAACCACCTCGGCCCGTCGAGGACGAGCGTGCCGACGGACACCGCCAGCACCAGCGGGAGGAGCACGGCGTAGTAACGCCTGCCGCGGCGAGGCCAACCGTTGTCCAGCACCATCAGATGAACTTCGTCCACGAGCCGGGCGCCTTCGGGAGGCCCTTGAGGGCCCCGGTGGCGGCGCCCGCCGACGTCGTCAACCCGCCCGCGCCCACGCACCCCAGCCCCGCCGTGGCCGGGCAGGCGGCGGTCAGGCCCACACCGACCGCGGTGCCGACGATGCCACCGATCCAGCCGCCCCAGTCGGAACCGGTGCCGGCGCCGTAGGTGTACTCGGCGGCGAGGCTGTAGCCGGAGCGCTGCCCGTTGTCCACGGTCTCTGTTACCCCCAGCGCGGTGCGGGTGAACACGTGGGTGACCGCAGGTTGCCCGCGTTGTCCAGGCCGTAGCCGCCGCTACCGGCCTTGGTCAGCCGACCCAGCGCGTCGTAGGCGTAGTCGGTGGTCACGCCCCGGATCGTCTTGGCCTGGATCTTGTCGGTGTCGGTGCCGTCGGGCCTGGCGTAGCGGTAGGTGGCCTTGAACAGCTCGGCACCGGGCTTGCTCACCGTGATCGAGGTGTGCCGCCCGGCGGTGTCCAGACCGTTGGTCTGCACCGCCCCGCTCGGGAAGGTGGTGGTGGTGGTGCGGCGGTCGGCGTCGTCGTAGTCGAACCGGGTGACCCGGGTCTGGCCGTCCACGACCGAGGCCAGCTTGCCGTTGGTGCGGTACCGGTTGGTCACGGTGTTGCCGTTGGGGCCGTGGAGGATGACGCCGCTGCCCTCCCAGACCTCCAGGCCGGTGGCGTCGTGGCCGAGCAGCCACTCGCCACCCGGGCTGATGCCCCCGTAGGTGTTGAAGAACCGGTCGACCACCGGGTTCAGCCCGGTGCCCTTGACCGTCAGCTCCCGGTAGGCGGGCACCACGTTGCGGTTGGCGAGGTTGACCAGGACCTCGAACCGGTCGCCGACCTGGTGCCGCTCCACCGGGTACGACGGCAGGACGCCGTAGTCCCGGACCCGAGCACGTCGGCCGCTGCGCCTGCACCTCACCCGCGGCCCGCCAGGGCCGGTCGGGCGCCGGACCGCCCACGGGCGTCCGGTTCACCCCCGGCGACGGGCTCCACGTGCCCGGTGCGGGCACCGCCCCGCCGTCCACCGGTTCCTCGGCCGCGGCCGCACCGGTCACCACACCCGCCGCCGGCACGGCGGCCATCGCACTGCCGAAAACGCGCAGCACGAACCCACGCAGAAGCCTGCGTCCCACCGGAACAGTGCCCCCTCACCAGACCGGGCACCCCCGGTGCCCGGAGCGCTCCCGGTGGAGCGCATTCCGGCGTTGGCGCAAACGCAGCGCGACGCCCCCGGAGCCGGGGCTCCGGGGGCGTCGTCCGCGCGGTGGAGTGTCAGGACACGCCGGCGGGCACCTTCGCCGAGGCGGCCCGGACCCCGGCCGACCGCTCGGCCGGGACGGCGCCGCGGAACGCGCGCAGGCGCAGGCTGTTGCTCACCACGAACACGCTGGAGAACGCCATGGCGGCACCGGCGATCATCGGGTTGAGCAGGCCGGCGGCGGCCAGCGGCAGGGCGGCCACGTTGTAGGCGAAGGCCCAGAACAGGTTGCCCTTGATCGTGCCCAGGGTGCGCCGCGCCAGCCGGATGGCGTCCACCGCGGCCAGCAGGTCGCCGCGCACCAGGGTCAGGTCGCTCGCCTCGATCGCGGCGTCCGTGCCGGTGCCCATGGCCAGCCCGAGGTCGGCCTTGGCCAGCGCCGCGGCGTCGTTGACGCCGTCACCGACCATCGCCACGACCCTGCCCTCGCCCTGCAGGCGGGCGATGACGTCGACCTTGTCCTTCGGCAGGACCTCGGCGATGACCTCGTCGATGCCGACCTCGGCCGCGACCGCGCGGGCGGCGGCCTCGTTGTCCCCGGTCAGCAGGACCGGGGTCAGCCCGAGGCCGCGCAGGCGCCGGACGGCCTCGGCGGAGGTGGGCTTGACCGCATCGGCGACCGCGAGGACGGCCTTGGCCTCCCCGTCCCAGGCGACCAGGACCGCGGTGTGGCCGCGCTGCTCGGCGGCCCGCTTGGCGTCGGCCAGGTCCTCGTCGAGGTGGACGGCCCACTCGGCCAGCAGCCGCTCGCGGCCGACGACGACCGCGTGGCCGTCGACCACGCCCTGCACGCCGACACCCTCGTGGTTGCGGAAGTCCTCGACGTCCGGCAGCTCGCCGACCCGTTCGGCCGCGCCGGCGGCGACGGCCTTGGCGACGGGGTGCTCGGAGGCGTGCTCCAGGGCGCCGGCCAGGCGCAGCACCTCGTCCTCGTCGACCCCGTCCGCCGCGCGCACGGCGACCAGGCCCATCCGGCCGGTGGTGACGGTGCCGGTCTTGTCCAGCACCACCGTGTCGACGCGCCGGGTGGACTCCAGCACCTCCGGGCCCTTGATCAGGATGCCGAGCTGGGCGCCCCGGCCGGTGCCCACCAGCAGCGCGGTCGGCGTGGCCAGGCCCAGGGCGCACGGGCAGGCGATGATCAGCACGGCCACCGCCGCGGTGAACGCCGCCGACACCCCTCCGCCGGCGCCGAGCCAGAACGCCAGGGTGCCCACCGCGAGGGCGATGACCACGGGCACGAACACCCCGGAGATCCGGTCGGCCAGCCGCTGGGTCTGCGCCTTGCCGCTCTGGGCGTCCTCCACGAGCTTGGCCATCTGCGCCAGCTGGGTGTCGGAGCCGACGCGGGTGGCGCGCACGACGAGGCGTCCGCCGGCGTTGACCGTGGCGCCGACCACGGCGTCGCCGGGGCCGACCTCGACCGGCACGGACTCGCCGGTCAGCATGCTCGCGTCGACCGCGGAGCTGCCCTCGTCCACCACGCCGTCGGTGGCGATCTTCTCGCCCGGCCGCACCACGAACCGGTCGCCCACCCGCAGCTCGGCGATCGGGACGCGGGTCTCGCGGCCCTCGCGCAGCACGGCCACGTCCTTGGCGCCCAGCTCCAGCAGCGCCCGCAGCGCCGCGCCCGCCCGCCGCTTGGCGCGGGCCTCGAAGTAGCGGCCGGCCAGGATGAACACCGTCACGCCCGCGGCGACTTCGAGGTAGATCGCCCCGGCGCCGTCGGTGCGCCGCACGGTCAGCTCGAACGGGTGGGTCATGCCGGGCGTGCCCGCGGTGCCGAACAGCAGCGCGTACAGCGACCAGCCGTACGCCGCGAGCGTGCCCATCGAGATCAGGGTGTCCATGGTGGCCGCGCCGTGCCGCAGGTTGGCCCACGCCGCCCGGTGGAACGGCCACGCGCCCCACACCAGCACCGGCGAGGCCAGCGCCAGCGAGATCCACTGCCAGTGGGTGAACTGCAGCGCCGGGACCATGGCCAGCAGGACCACCGGGACGGCCAGGGCCGCGGACACCAGCAGCCGCTGCCGCAGGGACCTGGTCGGGTCCTCCTCGGCCGGCTCGGCGCGCTCCGGCTCCGGGGCGGGCAGCGCCGCCCGGTAGCCGGCCGCCTCGACCTGGGCGACCAGGTCCAGCGGGTCCAGGTCGGCGGGGAAGGTGACGTGCGCCTTCTCCGTGGCGTAGTTGACGCTCGCGGTCACGCCGTCGAGCTTGTTGAGCTTGCGCTCGATCCGGTTGGCGCACGAAGCGCAGGTCATCCCGGTGATCGCCAGCTCGACCCGAGCCTCAGCCATGACCGTGCCCCTCCTCTTCCCCGTGCCCGACCGGGGTACCCGCGGTGGTCACCGTGAACTCCGCGGTCCGCACGACGCCGCCGTGCCGGAAGTCCAGGAACAGCCGGTAGTCACCCACCGAGGGTACTTCGGCGACGAACGAGACCCCGGGCCCGGCGGCCGTCCGGCCGTCACCGGGTGCGCCCTCGGGGTGGACGTGCAGGTAGGCCAGGTCGCCCTGGCGCAGTGCCACCAGGTGGCCGTAGGCGCCGAGGTACGGCTGGAGGTCGGTGACGGGCGCGCCGTCCTTGCTGACGGTGACCGTCACGGCCGAGGCCCGCCCGGCGACCAGGTCGCCGTCCAGCCGCACCCGGTAGCCGTCGACCTCGGCCACCCGCGACGGCGCGTGCTCCCGGGGGTCGAACCGACCGGCCGCGGTCACGTCGACACCCAGCGTGGTCGCCGGGCCGCCGGTGGGCTTGAAGTCGGCGAACACCCGGTAGGAGCCCGCGCCGGCCACGTCCAGGGACGTGGTCCAGGTGCCGTCGGCGGCCATCTCCGGGTGGACGTGCCGGTAGCCGGTGGTGTCGCGGCGCACCACGACCAGGTGCATCCGCTGGTCGTGCTCGACGTCGAAGGCGGTCACCGCGGCGCCGTCCGGGCCGGTGACCCGGAACGAGAAGGTGTCGGTGGTCCCGGCGGTCAGCGCCGTGCCGAGGGGCGTGAGGGTGTAACCGCCCCGGGACGACGCCAGCCCGGCCGGCTGGTCCTGCCCGTGGTCCTGCTCCCGCTCCGCTCCCGCGACGGCGGCGCCGTGGTCGTCCCCGTGGCCGGCGCCCTCCGCGCCGGCCCCGTCGCGGCCCGCGGCCTCGACGGACAGGGGACCGACAGCGCTCCCGACCGCCCAGGCGCCACCGGCGACCAGGGCGAGCACCACGCCGTAGGCGGAGAGCTTCGCTGCTGTGCTCATGTCAAGTCCTTGTGAGATGACGGGGCCTTGCGCCCCACCGCGGTTCCCTCAGCCGGCGAGCGCGTAGCCCGCTTCCTCGACGGCCGCGCGGACGTCCGCCTCGGCCACCGGTTCGGCGCTGGTCACCGTGACCGCGCCGGTCGCCAGGTCGACGTCCACACCGGTCACACCCGGGATCTGCGAGACCTCCTCGGTGACGGACGCCACGCAGTGGCCGCAGGTCATCCCGCTGACGGTGTAGGTGGACTCGGTCATCGACTGCTCCTCGCGATCGTGGTGTGCACGGTGTCCGAAAGGCACCGGGCGCCCCTCCGGGGCACGCCATTTATACCCCCCGGGGGTACCGCGGGCAACCGCGGGGTGACCCGGCCCACGGATCGCGTCGAGATCGTGAGGATACCGGGCGGGGGTAGGGCCGCACTCAGGTGGACGGGCCGACCGCCACCGCCTCCACGACCGGCAACCCGCACAGCACCGGCTGCGCGCGCACCCGGTCCCCGGCGGTGTCACCCCGTCCGACTCCCACCCGGTGGCCGCGCAGCCACCACCACAGGTTCTTCACATCGCCCCCGGGGCGCTCGCGCGCACGTCCCCCGACCGCCGTGAAGCCGACTGCGGAGGGGATGTGAATCCTTGGTGGAGGTGCTGTGGCGGTCCGGGCGCGGACCGCGGCACCGGCCCTACGGTCGGCGGCGTGGAAAGCGTGGACGTGCTCGTCGTCGGCGCCGGGCTCGCCGGCCTGCACACGGCGCGGCTACTGGCGTCACGGGGCTTCGACGTCCTCGTGTGCGAGCGGCGCACCCGCCTCGACACCGGCATCCGGACCACCGGGATCTTCGTGCGGCGCACGCTGGAGGACTTCGCGCTGCCGCACCGCCACCTGGGGCCGGCGGTGCGCCGCGTCGTGCTCCACCCGCCGTCGCTGCGGGCGCCGGTCGAGCTGGTCAGCCCGCGCGACGAGTACCGCGTCGCCGACATGGCCGCGGTCTACGCGCACGCGCTCTCCGGGGCCGAGGCGGCCGGCGCGCGGGTCCGCCTGGGCGTCCCCTACCCGTCGGCGGGCGTCACGGCCCGCTTCACCGTCGGCGCCGACGGCGCCCGGTCCGCGGTCGCGCGCCGGCTCGGCCTGGACGCCAACCGGCGGTTCCTGGTCGGCGTCGAGGACGTCTTCCCGGTCGGCCCGAGCGCGTCCGCGCCGACGTTCCACTGCGTGCTGGACCCCCGGCTCGCCCCCGGCTACCTCGCCTGGCTCGTCGACGACGGGCACGAGGCGCACGTGGGCCTGGCCGGGCACCCCGACCGGCTGGCCGCGCCGCTGCCGCGGCTGCTGCGCTCGTTCCACCAGCGGTTCCCCGGCGTCCCGACCCCGACCGGCCCGGTGCGCCGCCGCGGCGGCCTGATCCCCGTCGGGGGCGTGCTGCGGCGGATCGCCTGCCCGGAGGGCCTGCTCGTCGGCGACGCGGCCGGCGCGGTGTCCCCGCTGACCGCGGGCGGCCTCGACCCGTGCCTGCGCATGGCCGGGCTGGCCGCCGCCGTCACCGGCGACTACCTGCGCACCGGCGACCCGTCGGTGCTGCGCCGCTACGACGGCGGGGCCCTGCGCGCCCGGTTCCGCCTCCGGCTGCTGCTGCGCGGGGCCCTGTCCCGCACGCGCGGGCCGGCCGCGACCGAGGCGGCGTTCGCGCTGCTGCGCACACCCCTCGGGCGGGCCGCCGCGTCCCGCGTCCTGTTCGGCGACGGCTCGTTCCCCGACCGCGCCTGACGCCGTCAGGCGTAGGTGTAGGTCGCCCGGTGGTCCAGGACCGAGGAGACGGTCACCCCGAAGGGCTGCAGCGCCTCGTCGACGTCCACGACGTTGCTGACGCTCCCGCCGGGCTGGTAGCGGCCGGCGCCGTAGCCCCAGCTGCGCTGCCACCGGGACCACAGCCGGTCGATGTTGCAGTGGTGCAGGAAGAACACCGGGTCGTTCGGCGAGTCGGTCTGCGCCATGTGCCCGCCGACCCAGTTGTGGACCCGCCCGTGCAGGTCGGGCGACAGGCCGCCCTCCACGCGGTTGCGCATGCCGCTGCTGGAGGCGGAGCTCCAGGGCGACGCGTCGTAGGTGGAGACGTTCATGACGGTGTCGACGTTGGACGACGTGGGCAGCGAGCCGCGCACCGCGATGGCCCGGCGCAGGGACGTCGAGGAGGTGGCGCTGATGTTGATCCGCCACCTGGCCTCGCCGGCGAACGGGCCGGTGGTGACGGGCCCGTTGCCGCCGGAGCCGTTGCCGCCCATGAAGTCGGAGGTGAAGGGGGCGCCGGTGGCCGAGCGGTTGGCCGTCCAGTTCCAGTAGGGCAGGTCGACCGCCGGGTTGATCGCCTTCAGGGCGTTCTCGAACTCCACCAGGTACTGCCGGTGCCACGGCAGGAACGACGGCGACCGGTGCGCGTAGTTGTGGTCGTCGATGGTGCTGAAGTAGGTCATGTGGGTGCTGACGAACCAGTCGTAGTTGTGACCGGTGGTCTGCGCCTTGAGCGCCTTGACGGCGGCGACGAAGTCGGCCTTCTCCGCGGCCGTCAGGGCGGCCACGCTCTTGCGGGTTCCCATGGCGGGCCTCTCAGCTGTGGTGCTCGTGGTCGGCGTGCTGGGTCAGCTCCTGGTCGCCGAGCTGGTCCACGGCGAGCTTGGCCAGCCTCTTGAGGCCGTCCTTGTGGGGGCCCTCGTCCAGGGGGATGGGCTCGAAGTGGTTGACCGTGCTGATCACGGCGGTGTAGGTCGCGGTCGACTCGGGGGCCACGGGCAGCTCGACTTGCGCCACGCCCAGCTTGCGGCCGTTGATGTGGACCTTGTGCTTGCCGTTGGCCTTGTCGTGCTCGCCCTTGATCTTCTTGCCCCTGTAGTCCTCTTCGAAGTCGCGGGGGTCGGTGGGTGCGCCCTGGTCGGCGGCGGCGCCGGAGGCGGTGAGGTTGGCGTAGCCCGCCGCGGTGGCGGTGACCAGGGCTGCTGTCGCGGTGTAGCGGAGCACGTCGCGGCGGGTCATGTTGGTCATGGGGGCCTCTGGGGTGGGTCGTCGCGGGGGTGGGAGCACCTGCTTGGCAGCCTCGCCATTTGATACGTGGACGACAACGAGGGTCAGCCGTACGTGTTGGGTTCTCACCTGGGTAGGTGACGGGGGTTGGTGGTGGTGCGGGCTCTGGGTGGGGGTGTCACCCGTTCGGGAGGCTCGGTGGGGGGTCGGGTCAGGGAAGCGGGCTGAAGGGGTGGCGCGGGACGGATGGGGCGGTAGGCGGGGCGGGGTGGGGTGGGGTGATGCGGCACGGCGGCACGGCGGGCGGGGCGGGTACGGCGGGCGGGGCGGCGGCGGGGCCGCAGGGCAGGGCGGCGGCGTGCGGCAGGGCGAGGCGGCGGGGCCGCAGGGCGGCGCGGGGCGGCGCGGCGGCGGGGCGGCGCGGCGGCGCGGCGGGGCGGCGCGGCGCGGCGGCGCGGCAGGGCGGCGGGGCGGCGGGGCGGCGGGCAAAGGATGGCCAGAACAAGGGATGGGCGGTGCAGGGCGCCCGACCGAAGGGCCGAACCGCCGCCGGACCCCCGCAGCCACGCGCGCGGAACCCTGGCCCGCCCCGATCACCGAACACTACCCTTGCCCCACACCGCCACAACCGTCCCGAACCCACGAGGGGGTTGCCTTGGCGCGCTTACGACCGCTCGCCCACACCGCCGGCGTCCTGACCATCACCACCGCGCTGCTCACCGCCGTGTTCACCAGCCCGGCGAGCGCGTGCAGCTGCGTGCCCAGCACCGAGGGCGAGCGCTACCAGCGGGCTCAGCACGTGTTCAGCGGCAGGGTCACCGCCGTGGAGACCGAGCAGAACGACCCGTCCACGGTGGGTGACGACCGGTACCGCTTCCGGGTCGAGGTGCAGACCGAGTACAAGGGCGACGTGCCGCCTGCGGTGGACGTGCTGACCTCGATCCACTCCGGCACCTGCGGCATCACCATGAGCACCGGCTCCGACTACCTGATCTTCGCCACCGGCGACTCGTCGGACGCCCGGGTCGAGACCAACTACTGCAGCGGCACCCGCCTGGCCGCCGGCGGCCCGCCGGTGACCACCGTCCCGACCTCGCCCACCAACTCGTCCACCAACTCGTCCTCCTGCACCTTGTCCTCCCCGACGACGACCACGTCGACGCCGTCGCCGTGACGCACCGCACCCGGGGCCGCCCGACCGGCGGCCCCGGGACGGGTCCGGACAGCCCACCGGTGTGGCACGATCCCGCAGGTGACCACAGGGCAGCGCCTGAGCGACCTGGCGCGGTTGCGCCGCGTGCGCGACCGGATCGACCGCGACCACGCCCAGCCGCTCGACGTGGAGGCGCTGGCCCGCGGCGTGAACATGTCGGCCGGGCACCTCAGCCGCCAGTTCCGGCTGGCCTACGGCGAGTCGCCCTACAGCTACCTGATGACCCGGCGCATCGAGCGCGCCACCGCCCTGCTCCGGCGCGGCGACCTCAGCGTCACCGAGGTCTGCTTCGCGGTCGGCTGCTCCTCGCTGGGCACCTTCAGCACCCGCTTCACCGAACTGGTCGGCATGTCCCCCAGCGCCTACCGCAAGCAGGCCGCGCTCGCCACCGCCGGCATGCCCTCGTGCATCGCCAAGCAGGTCACCAGACCGGTCAGGAATCGAGAAGCGAAGCATTCCGACCCGCACCTACCGTGACCGCCATGGACATCACGGTGCACAGCAGCTTCCTCCCGCACGACAACGCGGACGCCGCCCTGGCCTTCTACCGCGACGCCCTCGGCTTCGAGGTCCGCAACCACGTCGAGCACGGCGGGCTGCACTGGATCACCGTCGGCTCCCCCGACCAGCCGGGCACCTCCATCGTGCTGCACCCGCCGGCCGCCGACCCCGGCATCACCGAGGACGAGCGCCGCACCATCGCCGAGATGATGGCCAAGGGCACCTACGGCGGCATCAACCTGGCCACCAAGGACCTCGACGCCACCTTCGAGCGGCTGCGGTCGCGTGACGCCGACGTCGTCCAGGAGCCCACCGAGCAGCCGTACGGCGTGCGCGACTGCGCCTTCCGCGACCCCGCGGGCAACATGGTCCGCATCCAGCAGGCGCGCTGAACCCTCCCACCGGCAAGAGCCCCTCGAACACAACACGGAGACAGGACGAGCATGGCCACGAGGACGGGTACGCGGGCGGTCGAGCCGGGCGTTGCCGACAGCCACGACGTGATCCGCGTGCACGGCGCGCGCGTCAACAACCTCAAGGACGTCAGCGTCGAGATCCCGAAACGCCGGCTGACGGTGTTCACCGGCGTGTCCGGCTCGGGCAAGAGCTCGCTGGTGTTCGGCACCATCGCGGCGGAGTCCCAGCGGCTGATCAACGAGACCTACAGCACCTTCGTGCAGGGCTTCATGCCGACGCTGGCGCGCCCGGAGGTCGACGTCCTGGAGGGCCTGACCACCGCGATCATCGTCGACCAGCAGCGGATGGGCGCGGACGTCCGCTCCACGGTCGGCACCGCCACCGACGCCAACGCCATGCTGCGCATCCTGTTCAGCCGGCTCGGGCAGCCGCACGTCGGCTCGCCCAACGCGTTCTCCTTCAACGTCCCCTCGGTGCGGGCCAGCGGCGCGATCACGGTCGAGCGCGGCGCCGGCAAGACCAGGACCGTCAAGGAGACCTTCACCCGCATCGGCGGCATGTGCACCGGCTGCGAGGGCCGGGGCACGGTCTCCGACATCGACCTCACCCAGCTCTACGACGACTCGAAGTCGCTGTCCGAGGGCGCGATCACCATCCCCGGCTGGAAGTCGGACAGCTTCTGGACGGTGCGGGTCTACGCCGAGTCGGGCTTCGTCGACCCGGACAAGCCGATCCGCGAGTTCACCGAGCGGGAAATGCACGACTTCCTGCACCGCGAGCCGACCAAGGTGAAGGTCGAGGGCGTCAACCTCACCTACGAGGGGCTGATCCCCAAGGTGCGCAAGTCGTTCTTCAGCAAGGACCGGGAGTCGCTGCAGCCGCACGTGCGGGCGTTCGTGGACCGGGCGGCCACCTTCACCGCCTGCCCCGACTGCGGCGGCACCCGGCTCAGCGAGGCGGCCCGGTCGTCGAAGATCCGGGGCACCAGCATCGCCGACGCCTGCGCGATGCAGATCACCGACCTGGCCCGGTGGGTCGGCGACCTCGACGAGCCGTCGGTGGCGCCGCTGCTGGCCTCGCTGCGGCACACCCTGGACTCGTTCGTGGAGATCGGCCTGGGCTACCTCTCGCTGGACCGGCCGTCGGGCACGCTGTCGGGCGGCGAGGCGCAGCGGGTCAAGATGATCCGCCACCTCGGCTCGTCGCTGACCGACGTCACCTACGTCTTCGACGAGCCCACCACGGGCCTGCACCCGCACGACGTCCAGCGGATGAACGACCTGCTGCTGCGCCTGCGGGACAAGGGCAACACGGTGCTCGTGGTGGAGCACAAGCCCGAGACGATCGTGATCGCCGACCACGTCGTCGACCTCGGCCCCGGTGCCGGCGCGGGCGGCGGCGCCGTCTGCTTCGAGGGCACCGTGGAGGGCCTGCGGGCGAGCGGCACCACCACGGGCCGCCACTTCGACGACCGGGCCGCCCTCAAGCCGGCCGTGCGCGAGCCCACCGGCAGGCTGGCGGTCCGCGGCGCGTCGAAGCACAACCTGCGCGACGTCGACGTGGACATCCCGCTCGGGGTGCTCGTCGTGGTGACCGGCGTCGCCGGCTCCGGCAAGAGCTCGCTCGTGCACGGGTCGATCCCGGCGAGCGCGGGCGTGGTGTCGGTCGACCAGAGCCCCATCCGGGGTTCGCGCCGCAGCAACCCGGCGACCTACACCGGCCTGCTCGACCCGATCCGCAAGGCGTTCGCCAAGGCCAACGGCGTGAAGCCCGCGCTGTTCAGCGCCAACTCCGAGGGCGCCTGCCCCGACTGCAACGGCGCCGGCGTCGTCTACACCGACCTGGGTGTGATGGCCGGCACCGCCGTGACCTGCGAGGAGTGCGAGGGCAGGCGGTTCCACGCCTCGGTGCTGGAGCACCACCTGGGCGGCCGCGACATCAGCGAGGTGCTGGCCATGTCGGTGGCCGAGGCGCGGGAGTTCTTCGGCGCCGGCGAGGCCCGCACGCCCGCGGCCCGCGCCGTCCTCGACCGGCTGGCCGAGGTCGGCCTCGGCTACCTCACCCTCGGCCAGCCGCTCACCACCCTGTCCGGCGGCGAGCGGCAGCGGCTCAAGCTGGCCACCCACATGGCCGAGGAGGGCGGCGTCTACGTCCTGGACGAGCCGACCGCGGGGCTCCACCTGGCCGACGTCGAGCAGCTGCTCGGCCTGCTCGACCGGCTGGTGGACTCCGGCAAGTCGGTCATCGTCGTCGAGCACCACCAGGCGGTGATGGCGCACGCGGACTGGATCATCGACCTGGGCCCCGGCGCCGGCCACGACGGCGGTCGGGTCGTGTTCGAGGGGACGCCGGCGGACCTGGTCGCCGACCGCTCCACCCTCACCGGGCAGCACCTGGCGGACTACGTCGGCGCCTGAAGCGCCGACCGGGGACGGGCCCCGCGCGGGCCCGTCCCCGGTCGGTCAGCGCCGACCGGTCCGCAGCCGTGGGCGGACTCGCGGTAGAGCATGAGGTGCTCGTGGTGGAGCACGCCGTCCCGGATGGCCCCGGTCGCGGTGAAGTCGTAGCGCCCGTCGGCGCGCAGCTCCTGCCGGATGTGGCCGTCCGCGGTGACCCACATGCCGACCACGTCGGCGTCGGGCGCGGTGTTGTCGTTCGTCATCGCTCACTCCGCTTCGCCGGTTGTTCCGCTCCGAGTCTCGGGCGCGGCGGGCGGAGGCGGGAGGCCCCGCGGTTCCGGGGTGCGGCACGTCCAGCCGAACTCGCCGGATGGCTCTACCGCAGAACCGCGCCACGCGGTCCATTGGCCGTGCCGGAACGCGGTGACCCCTGAACCGATCCACACCGAGTGGATCACCGGACTAGCCTTCGGACAGGGGGCGAACGCCCCGTCACCACCTGGAGGTAGAGCACCTGATGAACGGCCAGACAGTCCTGATCACCGGCTCGACCGACGGCCTCGGCCGCCACCTCGCCGTGCGCCTCGGCGCGGCCGGCGCGCGCGTCCTCGTGCACGGGCGCGACGCCGACCGCGCCGAGCGGGTGCGGTCGGAGATCCGGGCGGCCGGTGGTCCCGACCCCGTCGTCCTGGTCGCCGACCTGGCCTCGTTACGCGAGGTCGACCGCCTGGCCGACGAGGTCGCGCGGCACCTCGACCGGCTGGACGTGCTGGTGAACAACGCGGGCATCGGGTTCGGCCGGCCGGGCTCGGGGCGTGAGCTGAGCGCCGACGGGGTCGAGCTGCGGTTCGCGGTCAACTACCTGGCGGGGTACCGGCTCACCCGGCTGCTGCTGCCGCTGCTGCGCGCCGCGCCGGGGTCGCGGATCGTCAACGTGGCCTCGGCGGGCCAGTACCCCGTCGACTTCGCCGACCCGATGCTCGAACGCGCCTACGACGGGGTGACGGCGTACCGGCGGGCGAAGCTGGCGCAGGTCATGTTCACCTTCGACCTGGCCGAGGAGCTGGGTGGCAGCCCCGTGGTCAACACCCTGCACCCGGCCACCTACATGGCCACGACCATGGTGCGCGAGTCCGGCACGGAACCGTGCAGCACCGTGGCCGAGGGCGGCGACGCGACCCTGCGGCTGATCACCGGCCCGGCGTCGGAGCTGACCGGGCGCTACTACAACGGCGTGCGCGAGGAGCGGGCCCACGACCAGGCGTACGACCCGGACGCCCGGCGCCGGCTCCGGGAGCTGTCGGACCGACTGGTCGCGGCCGCTCACGCCCGGGGCTGAGGTGACCGGAGGCGGTCGCGGGGAGGGCCAGGGGCCGCGATCCGCGACCGCCCGGGGTCGGCGCGCCGTTCGAGCGCGCCGACCCCGGCCCTCGGCTCACCCCTCGCAGCACACGTGCGACGACCACTCCGGCTCGTGCCACCAGTGCTCGTGCACGTGCGCGGCCGACGGGGCGGGCGGCAGGGCCGCGCGGAGCTCGACCGCCGGGGCCTGCCGGAACGGCGCGAGCAGGTCCTCCACCCGGTGGCCCACCCCGCCGACGAACACCCGGCGCACCGCGGCCGCCGCCCTGATGTCGGCCAGCGGGTCGCCCGACACCAGCGAGATGTCGGCGTGCGCGCCGGGCCGCAGGACGCCGATCTGCCCGGACAGCCCCAGCCACGTCGCCGGGTTGCGGGTCGCCGTGGTCAGCGCTTCGAACGGGGTGAAGCCGAACTCCACCATGGCCCTGAGGTTCTGGTGCGTCGAGGTGGCCACCGAGTCCAGCGGCGCGTCCGTCCCGCAGATCACCAGCCCCCCTCGGCGGTGGACGCGCAGCACCGCGTCCACCCAGCCGGCCAGGACCTCGCGCGAGAACGTGGACGCGGGCGTGCCCGCCAGGTCCGCGTCGGCGACGTACCGCTGGTACTCCCACGGCGGGTACAGCACCCGGGTGCGCTCGTCGGTCACCAGCGACTTGTCCTCCGCGTACAGCGCGCGGGAGTGGAACAGGGTCGGGGTCACCGACATGCCGGAGGTCACGAACAGCTCGACCACGTCCTGGTAGGCGCGCCCGGTGCGGCTGATCGTGTGCGAGTAGCCCAGGCGGTTGGTCGCGCCGACGTGCTCCATGCCGTCCATGCCGAAGGCCGCCGCCGGGTAGAGGTAGTGCGACGACAGCGGCACGCCGGCGCGGTGGGCGGCCTCGACGGTCTCGCGCTGCAGCTCCACCGGCAGCCGCACGTAGGTCTTGACCATGTCGTAGTCCAGCTCCAGCGCCCGCTTCAGCTCCAGGTCGAGCTGGGCCCGGGACAGCGTGGGGCGCATGAAGTTGTAGTAGACGCGCGAGCCGTCGACCGCCTCGCCGGTGCCGAAGAACCGCGGGCCCACCAGGGTCCCGGCCGCCAGCGCCTCCCGGGTCTCGACCATCTGGTAGGCCGGGTCGCCGGGTGAGCGGGTGGTCGTGATGCCGTAGGACAGCCACAGCCTGCCCTGCCGCGCGCCCCACTGCCTGCCGCGCAGGTGCCAGTGGTTGTGCGCGTCGACCAGGCCGGGCATGGCGACCAGGTCGCGCGCGTCGACCACGCGGTCGCCCGCCGACGCCCGGTGCGGCCGGATCTCGCTCACCCGGCCGCGTTCCACCACGATGTCCACGTCGCGGCGCAGCCGGTCCTGCTCGCCGGTCCACACCGCGCCCGCGTGGATGACGGTCCGCTCCGGCGGCCTGGGCCTGCGCCAGGTGAAGTCGAGGCGGATGGTGCGCGCCGGGCCGCCGTCCAGCCCGACGCGCCGCAGCCTGCCGTTGCACAGGTACACCAGGGTGTCCGACCCGCACCACGCCAGGGAGTCCGTCACCTCGCGGGTCACCTGGCGCGGGTCGCCCAGGAACCGGCCGGCCGCGTCGACCCGGACCACGTGGGCCGTGCTCTCCACCACGAACGCCAGGTGCCGCCCGTCGGGCGACCACACCGGGCCGTCGTCGCCCCGGGTGGCGATGGAGCGGAACGGCATCGGCTCGGTGTAGCGCAGCTCGCCGCTGCCCAGGTCGACGGTCAGCACCTGGCTGGTGCCCTCGCGGAAGCGGCGGGAGAACGGCTTGACCGCGGCCAGCGCGAGCACGGTGCCGTCCGCCGACCACGTGGGCCTGCCCGGCATGAACAGCGCCGGGGTCACCTGCCGCCGCCCGCCCGTCGGCACGTCCAGGACCCACACCGCGCCGTCCTGGTCGACGTAGGCGATCCGCGTGCCGTCGGGCGCGTACCGGGGGGTGGTCTGCGCGCCGGGCGCGCCGCCCAGGAACTCCTCCTCCCCCGTGGCCAGGTCGCGCGACCACAGCGCGGGCACGCCCCTCCGGTCGCTGGAGTACACGAGCGACCGGCCGTCCGGCGCGAAGTCCGGGTCGGAGTCGAAGTAGCGGCCGTCGGTGAGCCGGCGCGGCGTGCCGCCGGTGATCGGGACCAGGTGGACGGCGTTGAGCGCGCGGAACGCGACCTGCCTGCCGTCCGGGGACACCACCGGGCTCGCGATGCCGCGCACGGGGGTCGGCGCGACGGCGTCCAGGCCGGGCGCGCGGCGGCGCGGGGCCCGCGGCGTGACCGGCACGGTCGCCTCGAACGGGATGTCGCGCACCGGGCCGTCGAGGTCGCGGCGGCGGATGCGGCCGTCGGCGGTGTAGAGCACCGTCCGGCCGACCCAGGTGGCGGCGAACCCGAAGACGTCCTCACCGTCGGTCAGCTGCCGGTCGCCCAGCACCAGGTCTGCCCGGTCCAGGCGCAGCAGCGTGTAGCAGGGCGTGCGGTCGTCCGGCCCGAACCCGGCGCCCAGGACGCGGGCGCCGGTCGGCGCGGTGGCCACCCGGACGCGCTCGCCGGTGTCGACGGTGACGACGTCCACGGCGTTCTCGTTGACCGCGAACACCAGCCGCCTGCCGTCCGCGGACCAGCGCGGGGCGCCCACCTCGTCCGGCGGGCCGGTCAGGGCGGTGAGGGCGCCGGAGGCCAGGTCGAGCAGCCACACCCCGTAGCTGCCGCCGCGGTCGCTGGTGAGCGCGATCCGCCGGCCGTCCGGGGAGAACGCGGGCTCCCGGTGGTCGTACGAGCCGCTGGTCACCCTGCGCGGCTCGCCGCCGGCGGCGTCGACGAGGTAGACGTGGAAGTTCCCGTCGCGGTAGGACTGGAAGGCGATGGTCCGGCCGTCGGGCGACCACGTGGGCAGAGTGGCGTCCTGGAGCTGGCCGGTCAGCCTGCGGGCCTGGCCGCCGTCGGCGGGCAGCACCCAGATCGAGGCGGCGACGTCGATGGCCAGCCACCTGCCGTCCGGGGACCGCGCGACCGAGGTGTTGGTGCCCTCGCGCAGCCGCGCGACCCGGGCGCCGTCGTGCTGCTCGGTGTGCTGGTCCGCCTGCGGCTCGGCGTGCGCGGTGCCCGCGCCCGCCACCCCCAGCGCGGCGGCCACCTGGCTGCCGCGGACCAGCAGGTCCCTGCGTGACAAGTCCTCCGACGCCATGCGAGGTCTCCCCCCTCGGTGGGCATTCCGGCCTGCTCGACGATCAGCCTGCCACGCCGGCGGCGACGCGCGCGGTCCGTTCGGGTGAGGTTGCGCTCCGCCCGACAGCCGATGCGCACCGGTGCCGGGCCACCGGCCGGCTCGATCGATGTTTATCGATGTTCCCGGCCTCCCTATGATCGGGGAAGACGATGCGGGAGGGATCTTGGACGAGTTCCCGGCGAACGTGACGGCGCCGGGTGCGCGGTCCTGAGGTCCGGCCGGTCCGCCCGGCGGACGTGGTCGGCCGGCGCGTCCTGGCGGTGCTGTGCCTGACCCAGGTCACCGGCTGGGGCGTCCTCTTCTACGCCTTCCCCGTGCTCGCGCCCGCGATCAGCGGCGACACGGGGTGGTCGCCCTCCTCCGTGACGGCGGCCTTCTCCCTGGGCCAACTGGTCTCGGCGGCCGTGGGCGTCCCGCTGGGCAGGGTGCTGGACCGGCACGGGCCGCGGGTCGTCATGACCGCGGGTTCGGTGGTGGCGGCGCTCGCGGTGGTCGCCATGGCCTCGGCGCGCTCGCTGCCGTGGTTCACCGGCGCCTGGGCGCTGATCGGCGCCGCCATGGCCGCCGTGCTCTACCAGCCCGCGTTCGCCGCCCTGACCCGCTGGTACGGCGAACGCCGCGTCCAGGCGCTCACCGCGGTGACGCTGGCGGGCGGCCTGGCCAGCACCGTGTTCGCGCCGCTGACCGCCGGGCTCGCCGCGCACCTGGGCTGGCGCGGCGCGTACCTGGTGCTCGCCGGCCTGCTGGCCCTGGTCACCGTGCCCGCCCACGCGCTCGGGCTGCGCCCGCCGTGGCCCCGGCACGAGCACCGGACCGGGCACGACCCGAGCGCGGTCGCCCGCAGCGGGCCCTTCCTCGTGCTGGTCGCCGCCCTGGCCCTGGGCGCCCTGTCCGTCTACGCCGTCGTGGTCGCCCTGGTGCCGCTGCTGACCGAGCGCGGCCTGTCCACCGCCGCGGCCGCCTGGACCCTGGGCCTGGGCGGGCTCGGCCAGGTGCTCGGCCGCCTCGGCTACCCGCGCTTCGTCGCCGCCACCGGCGTCCGCGCCAGGACCGCCGCGGTCCTGCTGGTGGCCTCGACCACCACGTTGCTGCTGGGCCTGCTGCCCGGCCCGGCGGCCCTGCTCGTCGCCGCGGCCGTGCTCGCCGGCACCGCCCGCGGCGTCTTCACCCTGGTCCAGGCGACCGCGGTGTCCGACCGCTGGGGCACCGCCCACTACGGGCGCCTCAGCGGCCTGCTCCAGGCGCCGATGGCGATCACCGCGGCCCTCGCGCCGTGGGCGGGCACCGCGCTGGCGGCGGTGCTGGGCGGCTACTCGCCGGTGTTCGTGCTGCTGGCGGTGCTGGGCGCGGTGGCGGCGGCGCTGTCGTGGTGGTCGGTGCCGCGCCGGGACGACCGGGAGCGGTCCGCGGGGTGAACTCTTGTCCCGCGACCTTCGGATTCCTCGTCCGGGTCAGCACAATCGCAGCGTGATCCGACGCCTGCTGGGCTGCGTGCTGGCCATCGGCCTGCTGTTCCCCGCCACCGCCGCGGCGAAGCCGCCCTACTCCCTGCTGCACATGAACGTCTGCTCCAGCGGTTACGCCGGGTGCTACGGCAAGACCGAGTACCCCAAGATCGTCGACGAGGTCGTCGAGCGCATCCGGGCCAACGACGTCAACGCCGTCACGCTCAACGAGGCGTGCAGCGGCGACGTGGCCGAGATCGCCGCGCGCACCGGCTACCACCACCGCTTCGCCACGGTGGTCTACCGGGGTGCGCCGCTGGCGTGCAAGTCGCCGGAGGGGCGCGGGGTGTTCGGCAACGCCGTGCTCACCAAGGAGGCGATCCGCGCGTCGGAGGACGCGCCGTTCTCCGTGTTCAGCGGGGTGGAGCAACGACGTTGGCTGTGCGTGACCACCGCGCGGCGGGTGGACGTGTGCACCACGCACCTGTCCACCGACGGCGAGGCCCCGGGCACCACCAACTCGGCCCAGTGCGCCGAACTGGCGGCGGTCCTGGCCTCCCGCGGGCGACCGACCGCCTTCGCCGGTGACGTCAACCGGCGCACCTCCTGCGCGCCGGCGGGTCACTGGACCCTGACCGACGCGGCGGCGGTGCAGGCGCCCGGAATCCAGCACGCTTACGGCGACCTCGCGTCGCCCGTGCCGGAGATCGAGCCGACGACGTACACGGACCACGACGCGCTCGTGGTGCGGGCGGTGCTGCGGCGTTGACCGCGCGGTGGTCCGGGAACCCCCGCGGGGATGAACAGCAGTTCGTCGAACGGCGCGGACAACTCCCGGAGGGTCGGATCGGAAGTGGAGGTCCAGCTCGACGATCCGCTCCGGGGACCACACGCAGTCGGTCCCCCACATCCCGCGGCGCCGAGCCGTTCCCCGCTCACCGGCGGGCCGAGCCCCGCCTCGGGGAACAGCCCGGACGCGAACCCCACCCACATGCGCACCCACCAACCAGACCCGAGCGGCATAACCGATCGGCACGCGCGCGGTCAACCCGCCTGGGCGGTGATCATCGCAGAGACCCCAGGCGGACGTCGAAGCACGAACACCAACGCTGGAATGGCCGCGTGAGACGAACGACGCGCATGACCGCCGCCCTCACCACCCCACTTCTGGCGTGCGGCCTCCTGACCACCGAAGCGACCGCCGAATCACCGCCCGGCACACCGCGGCACTACCTCACCCAGGCCATCGACTGGAAACCCTGCTTCACCGAGGTGCCGGCCGAGGCCCCACCGGGTGCGGAACGCCTGGAGTGCGGCTCCTACAAAGCCCCGCTCGACTGGCACCGCCCCCACGACCCCACCGACATCACCATCGCGGTGAGCCGGCTCAAACCCGCCGACAGCAGGACGACCGTGCTCACCAACCCCGGCGGCCCCGGCGCGAGCGGGCGGATGCTGCCGCTGATGTTCCTGGCGGGCAACCGCACCCGGTTGACCGACAACGCCGAGATCATCGGCATCGACGTGCGCGGCACCGGTGACAGCACCAAGGCGAGTTGCGGCGGCCTCACCTACCCCTTCCACCTCGACCCCCGGGACCGCGGCCGGGCCAACGTCGACGCCGTCCACGACGCCATGGCCGAGTACGCCCGGACCTGCCAGGAGAAGTCCGGCGCGCTCGGGCGCGCCATCACCACCGAGCAGACCGTGCGCGACCTGGACCTGCTGCGCCACCTGCTCGGCAGGAGGAAGGTGAGCTGGGTCGGCTACTCCGGCGGCACGTGGCTGGGCGCCCACTACGCCACCGCGTTCCCGCACCGGGTCGAGCGGTTCGTGCTGGACTCCAACGCCGAGTTCACCGCGCCGTGGCAGCAGGTGTTCTCGGTGTTCGGCGCGGCGGGCGAGCGGCGGTTCCGGGTCGACCTGGCGCCGTGGCTGGGGCGCCACGACTCGCTCTACCACCTGGGCTCGGACGGCGAGCAGGTGCGGCGCACCTACGAGCGGGTGCGGTCCAAGCTGGTCGAGCGGCCGGTGGTGCTGCCCGACGGCACGGTGGTCACCGCCACGCAGTTCGACCTGGGCCTGTTCAACTCGCTCTACGCGAAGGCGTCCTGGCCCGAGACCGGCCGGCAGTTCGCCCGGCTCGTCGCGCTGGTCGACCAGCCGCCGACGGCTGCCGCGACGACCGCCGCGGCCGTCGACCCGGTCGCCGACGCGACCGAGGGCACGCTGATGAACATCCTGTGCAACGACACCCCGTTCCGCGGCGACGCGCGCAGCCTGGCCCGCGAGGCCGAGCGCGACGGCACCCGGTACCCGCTGTTCGGCTGGTACCGGTTGGCCGGGCCGTGCGCGTTCTGGGACCGGCCGGATGACGTCCGGCTGCCGACGCCGACGGGCCGGGGCGTGCCGCCGGTGCTGATGGTGCAGTCGGTGCGCGACCCGGCGACCCCGCTGGAGGGTGCGCGGCGGGCGCACGAGCGGTTCGCCGGCTCGCGGCTGCTGACCGTGACCGACGAGGGCGACCACGGCATCTACGGGGGTGACAACGCGTGCGTCAACGACGTGGTGGAGTCCTACCTGGTCGACGGCGTCGTGCCGCCCGGTGACCTGAGCTGCGCCGGGATGCCGTTGCCCGAACCCGCGGCGAGGACCGCGGCGGTGCCGAACCCGCTGCGGGAGGTCGAACGGCTGACCAAGGTGATCGGTCCGCTGCCCGGCTGAAGCCGGGGCGCCCGGACCGCACCGGTCCGGGCGCCCCCGCGATCACACCGGCACCACCTCGGCGTAACGGCTGACCGGCCGCGGCAGGCCGTAGTGCTCGCGCAGGGTGCGGCCGGAGTACTCCGCGCGGAACAGGCCGCGCGCCCGCAGCAGCGGGACCACGTGGTCGACGAAGTCCTCCAGGCCGGACGGCAGCAGGGGCGCCATCACGTTGAACCCGTCCGCCGCGCCGGTGGTGAACCACAGCTCGACGTGGTCGGCGACCTGCTCGGGCGTGCCGACGACCACCTGGTGCCCGCGCCCGCCGCCGAGCCGGCGCAGCACCTGCCGCAGCGTCAGCCCCTCCCGCTCCGCCAGGTCGCGGACCAGCTCGAAGCGGCTCTTCGCGCCGTTGACGTGGCTCACCGGCGGCAGCGGCGGCAACCGCTCGTCCAGCGGGTGGTCGGTCAGGTCCACGCCGATCAGCTCGGTCAGCTGCCGCACCGCGCGGGTCGGGATGATCAGGTCGTCGAGCGAGTCGGCCAGCGCCCGCGCCTCCGCCTCGGTGCCGCCGAGCACCGGGACGATCCCGGGCAGCACCTTGACGTCGTCGGCGGACCGCCCCTGCGCCGTGACGCGGCGCTTGAGGTCCGCGTAGAACGCGGCCGCGTCGCCGTAGGTCTGGTGGGCGGTGAACACGGCCTCCGCCCACGTCGCCGCGAACGCCTTGCCGTCCTCGCTGGAGCCCGCCTGCACCAGCAGCGGGTGGCCCTGGGGGCTGCGCACCGCGTTCAGCGGGCCGCGCACGGAGAAGAACCGTCCCTTGTGGTTGATCTCGTGCACCTTGGCGTCGTCGGCGAACACGCCGGACTCCCGGTCCACCACCAGCGCGTCGTCCTCCCACGAGTCCCACAGCGCGGTGACCACGTCCAGGAACTCGGCGGCCCGCTGGTAGCGCTCGGCGTGCTCGGCGTTGACCTCGCGGTTGAAGTTCTGCGCCGACCGGTCCCCCGCCGTGGTCACGATGTTCCAGCCCGCCCGGCCGCCGCTGATGTGGTCGAGCGAGGAGAACAGCCGGGCCAGGTTGTAGGGCTCGCTGAAGCCGGTGGACGCGGTCGCGATCAGCCCGATGCGCTCGGTGGCCTGGGCGAGCGCGGTCAGCAGCGTGACCGGCTCGAACCGGTGGGCGATGCTGTGCCGCACGTCGCCCATGACCTGCACGCCGTCGGCCAGGAACACCGAGTCGAACTTCCCGCGCTCGGCGATCCGCGCCAGCTCCTGGAAGTGCGCCACGTCGTCGTGCGCGTGCGGGTCGGTCCGCGGGTGCCGCCAGGCGGCCTCGTGGTGGCCGACACCCATCAGGAACGCGTTGAGGTGGAGCTCGCGTGCGGACAACTTCAGACTCCCAACCGGATCGGACTGCGGATGCTCAAGGGGTCGGCGTAGAGGGCGTTGAGCTGCACGGCACCGGCCGCCACGCCCAGCACGTCCTCGCCGAAGCTGCTGGCCATGACGGCCGAGGCCGACGGGCACACCCGGGACGTGGCGGTCACCTCGGCGCGCAGCGCGGCCACGCACTCGGGCAGCCGGATCACGCCCAGCTCGGTGACCACCAGCACGTCGGGGTTGACGATGTCGAACAGCAGGGCCGCGGCGCGGGCGGCCATCCGGGCGCGCTCGACCAGCAGCGCGGTGGCCCGGCCGCACCCGCGGACGGCGGCCTCGCCCAGGTCGGCGATGGACGGCCGGTCGATCACGCCCGCCCGGTGGGCCCGCCGCGCCCAGGCCCGGTCCGACAGGGTGGCCTCCAGGCAGCCGTTGCGGCCGCACCCGCACCGGATCGCCGGGTCGCCCAGCGCCAGGTGCGCGATCCCGCCCGCCGCCGACCGCGCGCCGCGGTGGGTGGTGCCGCCGGTGACGATCGCCGCGTCCACGACGTTGCCGACGAACAGGTGGACCAGGGACTCGCGGTGCCCGGCCGCGCCGAACAGCTGCTCGGCCTGCGCCAGCGCCCGCGCGTGGCTGTCCACCAGCACCGGCAGGCCGGTGCGGGAGGCGAGCAGCTCGCGCACGGGGACGTCGCGCCAGCCGAGCGAGGCGTGCTCGACCAGCACGCCCTCCTCGGTGTCGATCCAGCCGCCCGCCGCGACGCCCAGGCCGAGCGGCACGTGCCCGGGCAGCCGCTCGGCGTGCAGGCGCACCAGGTGGTCGGCGGCGGTGGTCAGCACCTCCACCGGGTCGTCCGGCCTGCGGTGCGGCACGCGCAGCCGGGCCCGCACGTGCCCGCGCAGGTCCATCAGCGCCAGCGTGCAGTACTCGTGCGCGACGTGCACCCCGGCCACGATGTGCCGCTCGGTCTCGATGTCGAGCGGCACGTGCGGCCGGCCGATCCCCTGGTACGGCACGGGTCCGGCGCGCTCGGTGAGCAGGCCCAGGTCGACCAGCGCGGCGCAGTTGCGGGTCACCGCGGCCGGGCTGAGGCCCGCCAGCCGGGCGATGGTGCTGCGGGCGACGGGACCGTGCCGCAGCACCGCGCCCAGCACCGCCGCGGCGGCCGTGCCCCGGCGGTGCTCCGCGGCGGTGCTCACGAGATGAGCGGGGGGCCGGACGGCGAGAGCGCGGGGCCGACCGCCCGCGCCGCGCCGGGCGTGCGGCCGTGCCCCCAGCCGATGTGCCTGCGGTAGCTGCCGAGCAGCCCGGTGCGCCGCAGGTGCTCCTCGTCGTGCGCGAACGACCCCTCGGGCAGCGGGTGCGTGTGCGGCGCGACGAACAGCGCGTCGGTGGGGCAGTTGGCCTCGCACTGGAAGCAGGTCTGGCAGTCCTGCTGCCTGCTGACGACCGGCACCCCGTCCTCACCGCGGTCGAACACGTTCGTGGGGCAGACGACGACGCACTTGTCGCAGGCCACGCACCGGTCGGCGGACACCAGCTCGATCACGCCGCGACCTCCTCCGGTCGGGCCCACACCTCGTCCAGGCCACCCGAGGTGATCCGGAAGTGCTGGGCGGGGTCGAGGTCGGGGAAGTCGAGCCGCTTGGCCATGCCCCGGCTCTCGCTGCGCACGAGCGCCGAGGTGTACATCCACCGCGCGTGCGCGAGCATCGCGGCGGCCTGGCGGGCGCGCACCGCGTCGGCACCCTCGGCGCGCAGGCCGGCCCGGACCGACTCCCACGCGCCGTCCAGCACCCGCAGGGCGGGCCGCAGCACGTCGCCGTGCCGCAGGTAGTTCTTGTCGTAGGGCAGCACCTCGGCCTGCACGGTGCCGACCACCTCGGCGGCGGACACCCGGCCCGGGGTGCCGGTGGGGCGCAGGCCGGCGCCGCCCGCGGCGGTCACCTCGCGGCCGGTCGCGGCCGGGCCGAGGGCGCGGGCGAACCGGGCGGCGGCGCGGCCCGCCCACGACCCGGACGAGATCGCCCACGCCGCGTTGTGGCTGCCGCCGCCGGTGAAGCCGCCGCAGATCAGCTCCCTGGTCGCCGCGTCGCCCGCCGCGTAGAGGCCGGGCACGGTGGTCGCGCAGCCGTCGTCGACGATGCGGATGCCACCGGTGCCGCGCACCGTGCCCTCGGCGAGCAGGGTGACCGCGAACGGCTCGGTGAACGGGTCGACGCCCAGCCGGTCGAAGGTGAGGAAGAAGTTCGGCTGCGCCAGCCGCATGGCCACGCGGGCGGCCTCGTCGGCGCGGTCGAGCTTGCAGAACACCTTCTCCGACAACAGCGTCCGGGCGATCACCGACCGGCCGCCCTGGCTGCCGGCGCCGTCGAGCACCGAGCCGTCCGCGCGGTAGAACGTGGCGTAGTTGTAGAACGCGGTCTTGGTGACCGAGGTGTGCTCGGGGGCGATGCCGTAGGCGTTGGAGAACTCCATGCCCGACAGCTCCGCGCCCACCTCGGCGGCGAACAGCGCGCCGTCGCCGGTGTTGACGTTGCACCCCAGGGCCCTGCTCAGGAACGCGCAGCCGCCGGTCGCGAGCACCACCGCGCCCGCGCGGACCCGGAACGGCCGGTCGGCCTGCCGCTGGTGGCCCGCCGCGCCCGCCACCGCGCCGTCCGCCGCGGTCAGCAGCTCGGTGACCGGGCTGTGGTCCAGCACGGTGACCCCGGCGCGGCGCACCCGGACCCGCTGGCGCCGCATGTACTCCGGCCCCTGGAGGCCGTTGCGGAGCTGACGGCCGTCCGGGCCGACCGGGAACGGGTAGCGGCCGACCTCGGCCAGCTCGTTGATCCGCTCGTAGGTCTCGTCGAGCACCCTGGCCATCCAGCGCCGGTCGGCCAGGTAGCCGCCCAGCCCCTCCCTGCTCGCCATGGCCTTCTCGCGGGCCTCCGGCTCCGGCGGCACGTACCACACGCCGGTGCCGCCGGACGCGGTCGCGCCGCTGGTGCCGCAGTAGCCCTTGTCGGCCAGCACCACCGAGGCACCCTCCTCGGCGGCCTTGAGCGCCGCCCACGTGGCGGCCGGTCCGCCTCCGACGACGAGCACGTCCGCGGTGAGTTCGAGCGACATCCGGGGGATCTCCTTCCGACTTCGGGGGCGCCCTCAGGCGCCGACGGGGACGCGCCAGGACGTGAACCGGCCCTCCAGGGCCACCAGGACCTGGTTGAACGCGACACCGATGGCGGAGATGGTGATGATGCCCGCGTACATCTGCGGGATGGCGAAGTTGAACTGCGAGGCGTTGATCAGGTAGCCGAGCCCGGCCTTGGCGCCGACCATCTCGGCGGCCACCAGCACCAGGATCGACACCGCGCCCGCCAGCCGGACGCCGGTGAACACCGTGGGCACCGCGGCGGGCAGGATCACCTTCTGGAACAGCCGGAACCCGGACAGGTCCACCGACCGGCCCAGCCGCAGCAGGGTCGGGTCCACGCCGCGCACCGCGCTGATCGTGTTCAGCAGCACCGGCCAGGTGCACGCGTAGAACACGATGGTGATCTTCGAGGTCTCGCCGATGCCGAGCAGCAGCACGAACACCGGCAGCAGGGCCAGCGCGGCGGTGTTGCGGAACACCTCCAGCAGCGGTCCCAGCAGCGCCGCCACCGGCTTGTACCAGCCGATCAGCAGGCCGAGCGGCACGGCGACGGCCACCGCGAGGCCGAACCCGGACAGCGAGCGGGCGAGGCTGGCCCCCGTGTGCTCCAGCAGCTGGCCGCTCGTGGCCAGGCCCCACCACGCGTCGAGCACGGTGGACAGCGGCGGCAGGAACGTGGGGTCGACCAGTTCGAGCCGGGGCGCGGCCTCCCACAGCGCCAGCAGCGCCGCGATCGCCACCACCCGGTTGACCGCGGCCAGCAGGGCCTCGGCGACCCGGCGGGCGACGGGGGTCCGTCGCGGCCGGTCCGCGGGTGCCGCGCCCTCCCCGACCTCCGGTGGGGCTTCCAGCAGGGCGGTCATGCCACCGCCACCTCCTTCTCCTGTTGCCGGGCGCGCGAGACCTCGTCGTGCAGCAGTTCCCAGATCCGGTGCCGGTAGCGGGCGAACTCCGCGCTGGAGCGCGGGTCGTCCTGGCCGGTGCGGTCGCCCAGCTCGATCGGGACCACCTCCTTGACGCGGCCGGGCCGCGAGGTCAGCACGGCCACCCGCTGCCCCAGGTGGACGGCCTCGTCGATGCCGTGCGTGATGAACACGACCGTCTTGCCGGTGCGCTGCCAGATGCGCAGCAGCTCGTCCTGCAGCGACTCGCGGGTCTGGGCGTCGAGCGCGGCGAACGGCTCGTCCATCAGCAGCACGTCCGGGTCGTAGGCGAGGCTGCGGGCGATCGCGACCCGCTGCCGCATGCCGCCGGAGAGCTGGTGCGGGTGCCGGTCCTCGAAGCCGGAGAGCCCCACCAGGTCCAGGAACGCGCGGGCCCGGTCGGCGCGCTCGCGGCGCGGCACGCCGCCCGCCTCCAGGCCGAACTCGACGTTGCCCTGGGCGGTGCGCCACGGCAGCAGCGCGTACTGCTGGAACACCACGCCGCGGTCCAGGCCGGGCCCGGTGATCGGCCTGCCGTCCAGCAGGACCTCGCCCTCGGTGGGCGCGGTCAGCCCGCCGAGCAGGTCGAGCAGGGTGGACTTGCCGCACCCGCTCGGCCCGACCAGGACCAGGAACTCGCCGCGCTCCACGTCCAGGTCGACCCCCTGGACGGCGGTGAACTCGCTGCGGCGCCGGGACTTCCGGTCCTTGACCTGGAACCGCTTGGTGACGCCGCGGAAGCTGATGTGGGTGCTCATCGGGCCAGCTCGTTGAAGTCGTTGGTGTAGAGGTCGGTGACCTTCACCTGCGCCTTGGCGATCTCACCGCGTTCGGCGAGCCAGTCGATCCACACGTTCAGCTCCTCGTCGGTGATCCGGCCGCCCTTCTGCGCGACACCGGTGGACTTCCAGTACCGCAGCGCGGCCGGGTCCTCGTTGCGGCCGCGGCCGGTCAGGATCGCGACCTTGCGCTCGACGACCTGCTCGCGCGGCGTGGTGCGGCTCCACTCGATCGCCCTGGCCACGCCGCTGACGAAGGTGCGCACGGTGTTCGGGTTGTCCCGCAGGAACTTCTCGGTGAACACGTAGGTGCCCGCGGTGAACGCGCCGAGCAGGTCGAAGTCGGAGAACAGCTTGCGCAGGCCGCCCTTCTCCAGCGCCTTGTCGCGCAGGATGCCGCCGAGCACGCCCACCTCGATCTGCCCCTGCCGCACCGACTGCTCGATGTTCACCGGGGGCAGCGCGATCGGCTCGACCTTCTTGACCTCCTCCGGGGACAGGCCGTTGCGCTTGAGGTAGATGCCGAGCATGGCCTCGTGGTGCGCGCCGAGGGTGTTCATGCCGACCTTCTTGCCGATCAGGTCGCGGGCCGTCCTGATCGGACTGTCCTCGGGCACGTAGAAGCCGTTGTAGGCGAACTCGTCCGCGCCGTAGTAGCCGATCACCGACCTGATCGGCGCGCCCGCGGCCTTGAGCTTGACCACGGCGCCGTTGAACGCGCCGCCGAAGTCGACCTGGCCGGTGGCGGCGGACTGGATGTCCTGCGGGCCGCTGGTGGTGTTGCCGACCCACTCCAGCTTCACGTCGCCGAGGTAGCCGAGGTCGGCGGCCAGTTCGGGCAGCGACACGTCGCCCGCCCAGCCCTGGTAGCGCAGCGTCCTGGTCTCGGCGCCGCTCGCGCCGCCCGCGGTCGAGCAGCCGACCGCGGCCGAGGCCAGGCCGAGGAGGGAGAGGCCGAGGAAATTCCGTCGCGTGCTGGTCACGGCAAATCCTTTGCTGGGAAAAATGGGCAGGCCGGAATGTCGCTCCCGGACGGGATCGCGCGGTTGGGGTTCAGCGGCCGGTGCGACAGATCGCGCCGGCGTGGCGTCGGAGATCGACGTGCCGACGCGAGGTTAGGTAACGGGCCTGACTCACGCCGCAGAGCGTCACACCCCGGTCGGACCGGGTCAACGGCTGGGCAGGGCGTCCCACATCATGGGGTGGAGGGCGTCCGGCACTGGACAGGCGGCACTTCTTTTCGCACGGGAAGAAAGTCGTCGGGCCGGTTCGCGTGTCAACCGGGTCCAGCTCCTGGGACGACTTATTTCACCGCGGCGCAATGTTGTGCGGGTCGCGCGCGGCCGCCCAGGGTGAAGGCGAGAACCGCTTTCCACGAGAGGACGTGCGATGACCGCACAGCTTTCCGAAACGATCACCGTCCACAAGCTGGGCGCGGCCGTGGGCGCGCGGGTCGACGGCGTCCGGCTGGGCGGCGACCTGCCCGCGGCCGACGTGGCGAGGATCCGGGAGGCCCTGCTCACCCACAAGGTGGTGTTCTTCCGGGACCAGGGGCACCTGGACGACGACGGCCAGCTCGCGTTCGCCCGGCTGCTCGGCGAGCCGACGCTCGCGCACCCCACGGTCAAGGGCCGCGAGCACGCCAACGTGCTGCCGATCGACTCCGACCACGGCAAGGCCAACAGCTGGCACACCGACGTCACCTTCGTGGACCGGGTGCCCGCGATCAGCGTGCTGCGCGCGGTCGAGCTGCCGCCCTACGGCGGCAGCACGGTGTGGGCGAACACGGCGCGGGCGTACCAGGACCTGCCGCCGGCCTTGCAGGCGCTGGCGGACCGGCTGTGGGCGGTGCACACCAACCTCTACGACTACGCCGGGCACGTCGACTCGACCCGCATCGGCGGCGTGGACGTCAAGGAGGAGACCTACCGCGAGGAGTTCCGGTCGTCGCGCTACGAGACCGAGCACCCGCTGGTCCGGGTGCACCCGGAGACCGGTGAGCGGGCGCTGCTGCTCGGCCACTTCGTCAAGCGGATCGTGGGCCTGTCGGGCGAGGAGTCCAACGCGGTCTTCCAGCTGCTGCAGAACCGGATCACCCGGTTGGAGAACACGGTGCGCTGGCAGTGGGCCGACGGTGACGTGGCGGTCTGGGACAACCGCGCCACCCAGCACTACGGCGTCGCCGACTACGACGACGCGCACCGCCGCCTGCACCGGATCACCCTCGCCGGTGACGTGCCGGTCAGCGTCGAGGGCGTCGCGAGCACCGCGATCACCGGCGACGCGGGCCACTTCTCCGCGCTCTGAGCCCGGGTCCGGGGCCGCGGTCCGGGCTTTCCGCGCCGGACCGCGGCGAGCGGCCCACCGGGCGCGGTGCCCGGAACGGTCCCGCGACGGGTTCACGGCGTTCCCCCTCCTCGGCGCTCGCCCACGACAGACGGCGCCGCAGCCGGACCCGGCACCGCTCGGCCGCGTGACGCGCGTCACCGGCCGGTACTGTCACGCGGCGGTGGTGCCCGGCGTCTCGTGGTGCGACCAGGCGGACCGGGGACAGGAGCAGCACGTGAGCGAGGACGGCCGTCCGGGGCGGGCCACCGAGGCGTTCGTGGCCCACCGCAACCTGCTCTTCACCGTCGCCTACGAAATGCTGGGCTCGGCCGCCGACGCGGAGGACGTGCTCCAGGAGACCTGGCTGCGCTGGACCGGCGTCGACCTGGACGCGGTGCGGGACCAGCGCGCCTACCTGGTGCGGATCACCACCCGCCAGGCGCTGGACCGGCTGCGCACCCTCAGCAGGCGCAAGGAGTCCTACGTCGGCCCGTGGCTGCCCGAGCCGCTGCTGACCTCGCCCGACGTGGCCGAGGACGTGGAGCTGGCCGACAGCCTCTCCACGGCCATGCTGCTGGTGCTGGAGACGCTGGCGCCGACCGAGCGGGCGGTGTTCGTGCTGCGCGAGGTGTTCGCGCTGGACTACGACGAGATCGCCGACGCCGTCGACAAGAGCCCCGCGGCCGTGCGCCAGATCGCCCACCGGGCCCGCGCCCACGTCGCCGCGCGCCGCCCGCGCGACGTCGCCTCCCCCGCCGACACCCGCGCCGCGCTCGACGCCTTCCAGCGGGCGATCCGGACCGGTGACCTCCAGGGCCTGCTGGACGTCCTCGCGCCGGACGTGGTCGCCCTCAGCGACGGCGGCGGGGTCAAGAAGGCCGTGCCGCGACCGGTCGCGGGCGCCGACAAGGTCGCCCGCCTGCTCACCGGCGGCTGGCACCGGGTCGGCCCCCGGATGTCGTTCGAACCGGTGGAGGTCAACGGCAGGCCCGCCCTGGTCATGCGGCTCGACGGCGAGGTCGACGGCATCATGACGGTCCGCGTCGACGGCGGCCTGGTCACCGGGCTGTACTTCATGCGCAACCCCGAGAAGCTGTCGCACGTGGCGCGCGAGACCGCGGTGACGCGCGGCGCCGGGTGACCAGGACACCCGCGACCACCAGGGCCGCGCCGGCGGCCGTGTGCCACCCGACAGGTTCGCCCAGCAGCACCGCGCCGATGGCGGTCGACCACAGCGGGGTGATGTAGGTGACCGTCGACGCGACGGTCGCGCCGGCCCGCCGGACGACCTCCAGGTTCAGCACGTAGGCGAAGCCGGTGCCGAACGCGCCCAGGACGAGCAGCGCGCCGGCCGCGGCCCAGCCGGGCCGGGTGGGCGCCGGTCCGACGACCGCCGCCACCGCGGCCAGCTCGGCGGTCGCGCAGCCGACCTGGACCGCCGACAGCGCCGCCGCCGAACCCGGCCGCCCCGAGAAGAAGCGCCGGGTGTAGGCGAACCCGGCGCCGTAGCAGGTGGTCGCGGCGAGGCAGGACAGCGCGCCGACGAGGGTCCCGCCGGCGATGCCGTCCCACGCGCCGAGGACGACGAGCACCCCGCAGAAACCCAGCACCAGGCCCGCCACGCGCGTCGCGGTGAGGCGCTCGTCGGCCACGAGCACGGCGGCGAACAGCAGGGTCGGCAGCGGGGTGGTGGCGTTGAAGACCCCCGCCGACACCGAGTCGACGTACCGCTCCCCGTGCGCGAACAGGGCGAACGGCGCCGCGTTCACCAGGGCCGCGACGACCAGGGCGTGCCCCCAGGTGCCCGGGTCGCGCGGGAGGGGCGAGCGCCGCACCGCGCACACCGCCAGCAGGGCCAGGGTGCCGAACAGGCAGCGCCACAGGGCCACCCACAGCGGTGCGACGCCCGCGTCCACCGCGACCTTGATCAGGGCGAAGCTCGAACCCCACAGGGCCGAGAGCACCACGAAGCCGGGCACCCACCCGCGCACCATGCGATCCCCCTCCGAAGACTTCCTGGACGTCATGCTCACCGGGCGGGGATCATGAGTCCAATGAGATCGGCTTGAGCACCCATGAGGAGATCTCATGACCATCGGCATCCCCCAGGTCCGCGCGTTCGTCGCCGTCGCGGACGCGGCGAGCTTCTCCGCGGCCGCCGAGCGGCTGGGGATCAGCCAGTCCGCGGTCTCCCACGCGATCGCCGCCCTGGAGCGCACCACGGGCCACCCGGTGCTGGTGCGGGGCAACCCCGTCCGCCCCACGCCGCTCGGCGAGCGGCTGCTCACCCACGCGCGGGCGGTGCTGACCGCGGTGGCGTCGCTGGAGGAGGTCGCGCGCCGGCACGACGGCGGGCCGCGCGGGGACCTCGTGCTGGCCGCGCCGCCCACCGCGTGCCACCGCCTCCTGCCGGACCTGCTCGACCACTGGCGCGCGGAGTTCCCCGGCGTGTCGGTGTCGCTGTTCGAGGGCGACGACGACGAGGTCACCGGGTGGCTCGACGGGGCCAGCGCCGACCTCGCGGTCCTGGTGGACCCGGTCGAGGCGCCACCGGGGGCGGTGCGGTTGGCGGACGACCTGTTCCACGCGGTGCTCAGGCGCGACCACCCGCTGGCCGGCGGCGGGGCGGTCGACGTGGCCGACCTGGAGGACGACCCGTTCCTGCTGTCGCTGGGCGGCTGCGAGCAGCAGGTCCGGGAGCTGCACCGGCTGGCGGGCACGCGGTTCGCCCCGGTCCACCGGGTGCGCCAGCTCGGCACGCTGTTCGCGATGGTCCGGGCCGGCACCGGGGTGTCGCTCGTGCCGGGCCTGGCCGCCGGGATGGAGGGCCCCGACCTCGTGCTCGTCCCGCTGGTCCAGCGCGTCGGCCGGACCCTGGTCCTCACCGGTCCCCGCCACCGGCCGTGGCACCCGGCGGCGGCCGCGCTGCTGACCTCGGCACGGCAGCGGGCCGCCTGACGGGTCAGCTCCTCCGGTCGGCCTCGATGGCGCGCAGGAACAGCAACTGGTCGACCTGGCCCAGGATGGTCTCGTCGAGCGGGATGTACCGGTAGGTCGGGCTCTTCCTGGCCGCGAGCCCCCGTTGCAGCGCGTGCACCGCGGGTGCGGCCAGCAGGTGGTTGCCGGGCGGCAGGTCGCGGTGCAGGACGCCTTCGACGGTGTCCGGCTCCGGCTCGGGGATCTCCTGGTGGGCCGCTTCGCCGAGGGCGCAGGCGATGACGCGGTAGTCCTCGCCGAGGCGGTCGGCGAGGTGGGCCCCGGCGGGTTGCCAGCGCAGCGTGGTCGAGCCGAACTGGGGCGGGAACGACAGCGAGGTGGTCCCGGCGCGCAGGTGCTGGTTGTGGGCGAACACGAGGGTCGGGCCGCGCTCGGCGATGGCCTGGAGGTTGTCGGCCATCATCGTGTCGCGGACGGCGGCCAGCCGGTGCCAGCGGTGCCCGGTGTCGCGGGCCATGGTGCGGTGGTAGGCCAGCAGGCCGGTGGCGGTGCGGGCGGCGAGCAGGGCGTCGTCCAGCTCGTCGGGGTCGACCTCCCGGCGCAGCCGGGGCACCTCGGCGGCCAGCGTCCAGCGGAGGTCGTCGGTGATCGCGCCCAGCTCGCGGACCCCCGGTTCGGCGCCGACCGAGCGGGCGGGGTCCATCGCCGCGGCCGGGTCCGACCAGGGTTCGTCGGGGCCCAGCAGGCGGTCGAGGTCCTCCCACGGCGGCACGTCCGCGTGGGCGCCCAGGAAGTCGTGCAGCGACCGGAGCGCCGCGCGCGGGCTGGGTGCCGCGGCCATCTCGACGGGGGCGTCGAACGCCGCGAACCGCAGGTGCCGCTCCCGCGGCCGGTGGCGGTTCTGCTCGCGCAGCCAGCGGACCAGCGCGCGGTTGGCCGGGGACCCGCCGAACCCGTGGGTGAAGCCGGTGGCCATGACCTCGTCCTCGTCGCCGTCGCCGCCCCGGACGTAGGCGTCGACCACGCGACCCTCCCAGGCGCTGGTCTCCAGGGCGATCGAGGTGAAGCCCAGTCGCTCGACCAGGACTTCGAAGAGGGCGTTGCGGAGGTGGGCGAACTCGTCCTCGCCGTGCACGGGTTCACCGAACCCGAGCACGCGCGGCGGTGTGGGGAACTGCGCGGCGACGGCCTCGACGAGGGTCCGGTGGTCGTCGCCGGCGACGCTGATCAGGGGGACGGTCATGCGTGGTCCTTCGCTCGGAGGCACTATGACCAGCTCAACCGTATCGTTGAAGTACTTCGTGGAAGGTTTCGCGCCGTTTCCCCAAGAAGGCGCCGCGAAACCTTCAACTCGACGGGTAACCCGCTCAGTCCCGGCGGCCGCCCCGCTGCCTCGCGTCGTAGTCCACGCGGGCCCGCTCGACCTCGGCCAGGTTGGCCGACCACTCGGCGAGCGACGCGAACAGCGGGCCGAGGCTGCGCCCCAGCTCGCTGATCTCGTACTCCACCCGCGGCGGCACCCCGCCGTGGTGGGTGCGCACGACGAGGCCGTCGCGCTCCAGCCGCCGCAGCCCCTGGGTCAGCACCTTCGGCGAGATCGTGGTGATGCGCCGCGCCAGCTCCACGAACCGCTGCCGCCCGTGCTCGTGCAGCACCCACAGGATCGGGGTGGTCCACCGGCTGAACACGACGTCGACCACCGGGGCGATCGGGCACGCCAGCTCCGGGGGCGTCTCGGCTGTGGTCTCGATCACCTGAACCGCCACTTTCCTCTAGGTGCCTACGGGTTCCCCGACCGTAGCTTGGCCCGGTCCGCGGCAGGAACCAGTGACAGGGGAACGAAGATGATCGTGGTGACGGGAGCGACCGGGAACGTCGGGCGGCCGCTCGTGCGGGCCCTCGCCGAGGCCGGCGAGCAGGTGACCGCCGTGGCCCGCAAGCAGGCCGACGTGCCGGCGGGGGTCCGGTTCGCCCAAGCCGACCTGATCGAGCCGGGGAGCCTCAAGCCGGCGCTGGACGGTGCGTCGGCGCTGTTCCTGCTGACCTCCGCCGAGTTCCTGGCCGGCGGCGACATCCGGGAGGTCGTCGAGGTCGTGCGGGCGGCCGGTGTCGGGCGCGTCGTGCTGCTGTCGTCGCAGGGCGTCGGCACGGGGCGGCACCCCGCGGGCCTGGAGGACGCGGTCAAGGGCGCCGGTCCGGAGTGGACGGTGCTGCGGCCCGGCAACTTCGACTCCAACGCGTTGCAGTGGGCCGGGTCGGTCCGCGCGCACCGGACGGTCGCCGCGCCGTTCGGCGACGTGGCCCTGCCGGCCGTCGACCCGGCCGACATCGCCGAGGTCGCCGCCGCCGCGCTGCGCGAACCCGGCCACGGCGGCCGCACCTACACGCTGACCGGGCCGGTGGCCGTCTCGCCCCGGCAGCAGGCCGCGGTGATCGGGGAGGTCCTGGGCGAGCCGGTGCGGTTCGTCGAGCTGAGCCGCGCGGAGGCGCGGGAGCGGATGCTGGCGCACATGCCGGAACCGGTCGTGGAGGCCACCCTCGGCATCCTCGGCGAGCCGTCCGCCGACGAGCGGCGCGTCAGCCCGGACGTGGCCCGCGTGCTGGGCCGCCCGGCCCGCGCGTTCGCCGAGTGGGTGGCCCGCAACCGGGCGGCTTTCGGCTGACCGGGGCACCGCCGTCGCCCGCTCGCGCACCACCGCCCGGGCAACGGCGGTACGCGCTCCCGGCCGCCGCTCGACCGACCGCCGTGGTGCTCAGGCCAGGGCCGACGGCAGGTCCGGGTAGAGGTCGAGCACCTGGTCCAACTGGGCGGCGCGCAACGCGCGCAGGGGGCTGCGCGCCGGGGCGACCACGCGCAACGGGGTGCCCCGGCGCACGCCCAGCCGGTGGTGCTCCACCAGCAGCGCCATGCCGACCGAGGCGAAGAAGCCCACCCCGGTCAGGTCGACCACCACGGGCACCCCGCTCACCGCGGCACCGGCGAACGCGGCGGTCAGCTCCTCGCGGAGCCGCGGCTCGGTGGTGCTGTCCAGCTCGCCCGACACCAGCACGACGACCACGTCGTCCCGGTGCTCGCGCTCCACCCGCAGCTGCTCGACGTACTCCCCGCCGGTTGCCACATCGCCTCCCGCACGAACCGCCCTCGCCACCCTGGTCTTCCCCGCGCGGGCGCATCCCATGCACGTCGGCCCGCCCCTGTGCGACCCTGGGACCAGGACCAGTCGACGGGAGTGCATGCGGACGTGGTGATCTTCGGCTTCCGGACCAAGGTGTTCGTCCTGGCGGTGCTGGCGCTGGTGTGCCCGAGGTGCGGCAACCGGGTGGCGCACCCGCTGCACCGGTCGGTCACCAGGTTCACGCTGTTCTTCGTCCCGCTGTTCCCGGTCCGGACCCGGTACGGCACCCAGTGCACCTTCTGCGGCCTGGCCAACCGGCTGCCCAAGGACCAGGCGAAGGGGCTGCTCGCGCAGGCGGGCGGTCAGGTCCAGGGATATGGCACGGCGTGAGGTGAATTCAGGCAGTCGTGCCCGGACCCCCGGGCGCCACGGCCCCGGCGCACCGGCGGGCCAGGCGCGTGAACGCCTCCCTCAGCTCGACCGGTTCCACGGCCTCGAAGTCGGCGTCGAACCGGGCGAAGGCGGCCGCCAGCGCGGTCCACGACCACGAGCCCAGCGCCAACCGGCAGCGGTCCGGGCCGACCTCCTCGACGACCCCCTCACCGGCGTAGCGGGACGCGACGGCGGCCGGCAGGTGGAGGACCACCTCGCCGCGGCACGGCCAGTCGCCCTCGGCGCCGCGGAACCTGGCCGTGACGAACGCGGCCACGTCACCGCCGGGCAGGTCGCGCGGGGTGAAGCGGGGACCGGTGGGGACGCGCGGGGCGATGCGGTCGGCGCGGAAGGTGCGCCAGTCGCCGCGGTCGAGGTCCCAGGCGACCAGGTACCAGCGCCCGTTGCGGATGACCAGGTGGTGGGGTTCGGCCCGGCGGGGCGGGAACCGCCCGTCGTAGTCGAAGCGCAGCACCTCGCGGGCGTGGACGGCGGCGCCCAGCGCGGCGAGCACACCGCCGTCGACGCGCGGCGCCTGTTCCACGGCGGTGACCCGGAAGGTGTCGACGCGGTGGCGCAGCCGGGCGGGCATGACCTGCCGGACGGTGTTCAGCGCGCGGGCCGCGGCCTCCCCGGTGTCGGTGCCGGTGGCGACCTGGAGGGCCACGGCGAGCGCGACGGCCTGGTCGTCGTCGAACAGCAGCGGCGGCAGGTGCGTGCCCGCGCCGAGCCGGTAACCGCCGTCGGGACCCTTGGTGGCCACCACGGGGTAGCCCAGATCGCGCAGGCGGTCGACGTCGCGGCGCACGGTGCGGGGGCTGACCGCCAGGCGCTCGGCCAGCAGCGCACCCGGCCAGTCCCGGCGCGCCTGGAGCAGCGAGAGGAGGGCCAGCAGTCGCGCTGAGGTCTTCGGCACGTCCGACATGCTGCCCGGAGAAGCGGACGCTCCCTGGCCGCTACCCCTGCGACGGTGGTCACGTGCCGAACACCAACACCGAGCGGGACGACCTGCTCACCGCGCTCACCGCCGCCCGCACCGCCCTGACCAGGACCACGCACGGGCTCGACGACGAGCAGGCGGGCGAGCGCCCCACCGTCAGCGAGCTGTGCCTGGGCGGTCTGGTCAAACACGTGGCGTCCATGGAGGAGCAGTGGATCCGCTTCGCGGCCGAGGGCCCCTCGGCCATGCGCTACGACCTGCCCGAAGGGGTCACCTGGGCCGATTTCGCGGCCGGTACCGCGCGGGAGTTCCCGCAGTGGGCCGTCGACCACCGGAACGACTTCCGGATGCTGCCCGGCGAGACCCTGGCCGGGGTCCTGGACCGCTACGAGCGCGTCGCCGCCCGGACCGCGGAGGTCGTCGCCGCCCTGCCCGACCTGTCGGCGGCGCACCCGCTGCCGGAGGCGCCCTGGCACGAGCCGGGCGCGGTGCGCAGCGTGCGCGGGGTGCTGCTGCACCTGATCGCCGAGACCTCCCAGCACGCCGGTCACGCGGACGTGCTGCGCGAGAGCCTGGACGGGCGGAGGTCGAGCTGACCACCCTGGACGACCGGGCGCTCAACCGCGCGACCCTGGCCCGGCAACTGCTGCTCGACCGCGCCGACGTGCCGGTCTCCGACGCCGTCGCGCACCTGTGCGGGCTCCAGGCGCAGGAACCGCAGGAGCCGTTCACCGGCCTCTGGTCGCGGCTGCGGGCGTTCGACCCGGCGGTGCTGTCGGACCTGCTGGTCGGGCGGCAGGTGGTGCGGACCCACCTGATGCGCCGCACCGTCCACCTCGTCACCGCGCGTGACGCGCTCGCCTGGCGGGCGCGTCACGACGCCATGCTGCGGCAGCGGGTGCTGGGCACCTACCGCCGCGAGCTGGCCGGGGTGGACCTCGGCGAGCTGGCGGCGGCGGGCCTGGCGGTGATGGCCGACGGCCGGCCCCGCTCCGCGGCGGAGCTGACGCCGGCGCTCGTCGAGCGGTGGCCGGCGCCGGGGCGGCGGGCGCTGGGCGAGATGGTGATCGCCGCCCTCCTGCCCATGGCCCAGGTGCCGCCGCGCGGGCTGTGGCGCGTGAAGGCGGGGGTGCGCAACGCCCTGCTGTCCTCCTGGCTGGGTCGTGACATCGACCCGCCCGCCCCGGAGGGCACCGACC
Organism: Saccharothrix syringae; assembly: GCF_009498035.1. Taxonomy (NCBI): domain Bacteria; kingdom Bacillati; phylum Actinomycetota; class Actinomycetes; order Pseudonocardiales; family Pseudonocardiaceae; genus Saccharothrix; species Saccharothrix syringae. The sequence continues at coordinate 3,927,732 of NZ_CP034550.1, read as the reverse complement.
CGGTCGGCCGGGCGCTGGTGCGGCGCTACCTGGCCGCCTTCGGCCCCGCGTCAACGGCCGACCTGCGCGCCTGGTGCGGGCTGGCCGGGCTGCCGGCCGCGGTGGCGGCGCTGCGCGACGAGCTGGTGGCGTTCCGCGACGGGCGCGGGCGGGAACTGCTCGACCTGCCCGACGCGCCGCGGCCCGACCCCGGCACGCCGGCCCCGGTGCGCTTCCTGCCCGCCTTCGACAACGCGATCCTCGGCTACCACGACCGCACGCGCGTCATCGACGACGCGCACCGCGGCCTGTCGGTCGCCGGTGAGCGGGTCGTGCTGGTGGACGGGCGGGTGGCCGCGACCTGGACCACTCAAGGCGACGACGTGGTCGTGACCCCGCTGCGCCCCTTCACGCGGGCCGAGCGGGTGGCCGTCGCGGAGGAGCGGGAGGAGCTGGCGGCGTTCCTGGGGAAGGAGGTCTGAGCGCCGTCACACCAGAGCGCGCAGCGCCGCCGCGGTCTCCGCGACGCAGGTGGCGAGGTCGGCCCGCTGCTCCTCCGCGACCCACCGCGCGAACGCGACCTGGAAGACCGCCACCGCGCTGTGGGCGGCGAGGGCGGCGGCGGGCTCGGCGACGCCGCGCGTGCGCAGCGCCTCGGTCGTCAGGTCGGCCAGGGCCGCGATCTTGAGCAGTTCGCGCTCGCGCAGGCCCGGGTTGGCCTCGATGATCCGGGCGCGATGCGCGGCGTGCTCCCGGTGCCCCTCCAGCAGGTCGGTCGCGGCGACGACGCCGACCAGCGCCGCGTCGAACGGCGGGAGGTCGGGTGCGGCGAGGATCGCCTCGCGCGCCGTCCGCACCAGGGACTCCGAGCCGTCGAACAGGACCTCGCGCTTGTCGGCGAAGTGCCGGAAGAAGGTGCGCTCGGTGACGCCGGCGCGCTCGGCGATGTCGCAGGCGGTGGTCTGCTCGAAGCCGCGCTCGGCGAACAGCTCCAGCGCGGCGCGGGTCATCCGCCCGCGCGCGTCCGGCTCCCAGCGTCCCATGCCGGGAAGTGTAGTGATGACAGCTACTGACATGCCGTGCTACGGTCGATGTCAGTCACTGTCATGAGAGGAACCCCCACCATGCGCGTCTTCGTCACCGGCGCCTCCGGCTGGATCGGCTCGGCCGTCACCGACGAACTGCTCGCCCACGGCCACGAGGTCGTCGGCCTCGTCCGCTCCGCGGAGGCGGCCGACGCCCTCGCCGCCAAGGGCGCCACCCCCCACCGCGGCAGCCTCGACGACCCCGACGACCTCGCCTCGGCGGCCGACGCCGCGGACGGCGTCGTCCACCTCGCCTTCAAGCACGACTTCACCGACTACGCCGGCGCCGGCCGCACCGAGCACGCCGTCGTCAGGCGGGTGCTCGACGTGCTCCAGGACAGCGGCCGGCCGTTCCTGCTCGCCTCCGGGCTGGCCGGGTTGGCCGGCGGGCGGCCGGCGGGCGAGGATGACGCCTCACCGCACCACGGCCCCGACTCGCCGCGCGGCGGCAGCGAGAACCTCGCCCTGGCCTACGCCGACCGGGGCGTGCGCCCGGTGGCGCTGCGCTTCTCCCCCACCGTGCACGGCATGGGCGACCCCGGCTTCGTCTCGGTCCTGACCAGGATCGCCAAGGAGCGCGGCGCGGTCGGCTACGTCGGCGACGGCTCGACCCGCTGGGCCGCCGTGCACCGCTCCGACGCCGCGCGACTGGTCCGGCTCGCGCTGGAGCAGGCCCCGGCGGGCGCGCGGCTGCACGCGGTGGCCGAGGAGGGCCTGGCCTCCCGCGACATCGCCGCCGCCCTCGGCGAGCACCTGGGCCTGTCGACGGTGTCGGTCGCACCGGAGGACGCCGAGGCCCACTTCGGCTGGATCGGGCACTTCTTCGGCGCGGACGTCGCCGCGTCGAGCACCCACACCCGGCGGCTGCTCGACTGGGTGCCGACGGGGCCGACGCTGTTCGAGGACATCGCCGCCGGGGCCTACCCGCTGCCGGGGTGACGGCTCCTTGCCGCGGCGCGACACCTAGCACTACTATGCCTAGAACTTCTAGGTAGGAGTGTCGCGTGAAAGTCACCAAGGACCTCGTGGCCGCCTCGGCGACCCCGATGGTGCTGGGCATCCTGGCCGAGGAGGACAGCTACGGCTACGCCATCCTCAAGCGGATCAACGAACTCTCCGGCGGTGAGCTGGACTGGACCGAGGGGCTGCTCTACCCGCTGCTGCACCGGCTCGAACGCCTCGGCCACGTGGAGTCGAGCTGGCAGTCGGTCGCCGGGGAGCGGCGGCGCAAGTACTACCGCATCACCGACGGCGGCCGGGCCGAGCTGGCCGAGCAGCGCCGCCAGTGGGAGACGGTCGTGGGCGCGCTCAAGGGGATCTGGCCCGGTTCCGACGGTTCCAGGCCGCTGATCGCGCTCCCGCTGGGCGGCCGAGCATGACCGACGACCTGGAGGCGCAGTTCGCCCAGTGGCGCCGGTACCTGGAGGGGCGGCGGGAGCTGCGGCCGGCCGACGTGGAGGAGTTGGAGGACCACCTCCGGGGCTCGGTCGACGCGCTCGTCGAGGTCGGCCTCCACGCCGACGAGGCGTTCCTGGTCGCGGTCAAGCGCATGGGCAGCCTGGACGACCTGTCCCGCGAGTTCGCCCGGGAGCACTCGGAGCGGCTGTGGAAGCAGTTGGTGCTGACCGGCACCGCCGACGGCGCCGGGGCGGGCACCCGCTCGCGGCGCGACCTGCCGGTGATGGTGCTGTGCGCGCTGGGCGCGGCGGTGTCGGTCAAGGTGCCCGAGCTGTTCGGCCTGACCCTCGACCGGGACGGCGCGTTCTACGCGCCCAACGCCGCCCTGTTCGCGCTGCCGTGGCTGGCGGGTTTCCTGGCCTGGCGCCGCGGCGCGGCACGCGCGGTGGTCGGCGTGCTGGTGGGGTTGTTCGCGCTCGGCGCCGTGGCGGCCAACGCCTACCCGCTGGCCGAGGACTCCCAGTCGGTGGTGCTGACCGCGATCCACCTCGTCATCGCGCTGTGGTTCGCGGTCGGCCTGGCCTACGTGTCCGACGACCTGCGCTCGCCGCGCCGGCGCATGGACTTCGTCCGCTTCACCGGCGAGTGGTTCGTCTACTACGTCCTCATCGCTTTGGGCGGCGGGGTGCTGACCGCGTTCACGGTCGGCACCTTCACGGCCATCGGGATCTCCCCGGAGGGCTTCGTCAGCCGGTGGCTCGTGCCGTGCGGGGCGGTGGCCGCGGTGGTGGTGGCCGGGTGGCTGGTGGAGGCCAAGCAGAGCGTGGTGGAGAACATCGCGCCGGTCCTCACGCGACTGTTCACCCCGCTGTTCACCGCGGTGATGCTGGGTTTCCTGGTCACCTTCGGGCTGACCGGCGACGGCATCGACGTCGAGCGGGAGGCGCTGATCCTGTTCGACCTGCTGCTGGTCGTGGTGCTCGGCCTGCTGCTGTACTCGACCTCGGCCCGCGACCCGCTGGCGCCGCCCGGCCTGTTCGACAAGCTCCAGCTCGCCCTGGTGGTGAGCGCGCTGGCGATCGACGTGCTGGTGCTGCTGGAGGTCACCGGGCGCATCACCGAGTACGGCACCACGCCCAACAAGGCCGCGGCGCTCGGCGAGAACGTCATCCTGCTGGCCAACCTGGCCTGGTCGGCCTGGCTGGTGCTGGGCCTGGTCCGCCGCCGCGCGCCGTTCGCGGCGCTGGAGCGCTGGCAGACCTCCTACCTGCCGGTGTACGCCGGGTGGGCGTGGGTGGTGGCGCTGGTCTTCCCCCCGCTGTTCGGCTACCTCTGAACCGCCGGTCCCGCCGGTGCGGCCCTGATCGGCGGCACCGGCGGGAATTCATGTACGTGAATTGACGGGCCGTTCGCGGTGAATTGCGCGGCCATTCATGAATGTGAAATTTCTTGCCTCCCGGGCCTGGTTGCGCAACTCTGGCTGGGAGCGTTCCCGGATAGGTCCTGACCTGGCACTTCCCCTGGTCAGCCTCCCCTGGGGCCTCCGCCGCACAACCCTGCTCGCAAGGAGGCGACGCATGCGTTTGCGCCTGGGAGTGTTCTCCGCCGCGCTTTTGGCCGCACTGGCGTTCACGCCGGCCGCCCATTCCGCGGCCGACCCCGTCCTGGTGGTGGCACCCAACGGAGACGACGGCAACCCCGGCACGGTCGACCGCCCCCTCAAGTCCATCCAGCAGGCGGTGGACCTGGCGCGGCCGGGCACGTCGATCCTGCTGCGCGGCGGCACCCACGCGTTGACCGCCAACGTGCAGATCCGCAAGAGCGGCGAGCCGGGCCGACCGATCCGGCTGGCCAACTACGCCGGTGAGCGCGTCGTCGTGGACGGCGAAGCGCTGCCGGCGAGCCACACGCCGGTGGGTGGCGGCATCCCGCGCGCCGAGCGGGGCGCGTTCCACCAGGAGGGCTCGTCGTGGTGGCACGTCTCGGGCCTGGAGATCACCCGCGGCCCGTACGGCTGGTACTGCGACGGCTGCAACAACAACGTCTACGAGCGGCTGGTCACGCGGGACAACTATGAAAGCGGTTTCCAGCTCCAGGGCCCCTCGGCGGGCAACCTGATCCTGAACCTGGACAGCCACCACAACCGCGACCCGCGCAAGAACGGCGAGAGCGCCGACGGCCTGGCCGTCAAGGAGGGGTCGGGCACCGGCAACGTCGTGCGGGGCGCCCGCCTGTGGAACAACGTCGACGACGGCTTCGACGCCTGGCTGTTCACCTCGCCGATCCGCGTCGAGAACACCATCGCCTACGGCAACGGCTACAACCGCTGGAACCTGCCCGACTTCTCCGGCGACGGCAACGGCTTCAAGCTCGGCGGCGGCTCACCCGCCCCGGCGGCCGACCACGTGCTGGTCAACACCATGGCCTTCCGCAACGCCGCGCACGGCTACACCGACAACGGCAACCCGGGCCGCCTGGTGCTGACCCGCAACACCGCCTGGAAGAACGCCAAGACCGGCTTCACGGTCAACCGCTCCGCGTCCACCCCGACCGGCAACCTCGCGGTCGGCAACGCCACCCCGGTCTCGTCGGGCACCTCCACCGGCTCGGGCAACTCGTGGGACATCAAGTCCTCCTGGGGCGACGCGGACCTGGTCAGCACCGACGCCGCCACGATCACCGGCCCGCGCGACGCGGCCGGCACCATCCGCACCTCCCGGTTCCTCGAACCACGCGACCGTCCCGGCCTCGGCGCCCGGATCTGATGGACACTGCACAGCGAAGTGGAGTTCTCATGAGCACAATGGACCGTTCTTCACCCACGCGCACCGCGCGGTGGCGCCTGGGCCTGGTGGCCGCGGCCGTCGCCGCGGTGGGTGCGGCCACCCTCACGGCCTGGGTGAACGCGCCCACCGCGAGCGCGGCGGTCGGCGCGGGGACGTACACGCTGAAGAACGCGGGCAGCGGGCTGTGCCTGACCGTGCCGAACGCGAGCACCGCCTCGGGCGTGCAGCTCCAGCAGGCGGCGTGCGGCAGCCAGCGGTGGGTGCTGTCCGAGGTCGGCGGCGGCTTCCGGATCACCCCCGCGGGCAGCGGCCTGTGCGTCGGCGTCCAGGACGGCTCGACCAGCGCGGGCAAGGCGATCCAGCAGCAGTCCTGCACGGGTGCCGCCGGCCAGACCTGGGCGCTGACCGCGAGCGGGAGCAACTACCGCGTGGTCAACGTCAACGCCGACAAGTGCATGAACACCAAGGACAACTCCACCTCGGCCGGCGCGGGCGTCCAGATCAACTCCTGCGACAGCGCCGCCACCAAGCAGTGGACCCTGACCCCGGCCGACGGCGGATCGACCACCACCAGCACCACCAGCACGACCCGGACCACGACGACCACCACCACGACGTCGCAGCAGCCGGGCGGCGGCGACGGCAGCGGCCCGTGGCCCACCGCGACCGGCAGCGTGAAGCTGACCGACACCATGAACGTGGGCTCCTACTTCAACGGCGGGTTGAAGAGCTACTACGGCATCGGTGACGGCGGCCAGGGCGAGAGCCAGGACCCGATGTTCGTGGTGGCCGACGGCGGCACGATCGAGAACGTGATCATCGACGCGCCGGCGGGCGACGGCATCCACTGCGAGGGCTCCTGCACCATCCGCAACGTGTGGTGGAACGACGTGGGCGAGGACGCGGCCACGTTCAAGTCCCCCAGCTCCTCGGCCCGCTACCTGGTCGACGGCGGCGGCGCGAAGTCGGCCTCGGACAAGGTGTTCCAGCACAACGGCGCGGGCACCGTCACCATCCGCAACTTCCAGACCAACGGCGTCGGCAAGCTCTACCGCGCCTGCGGCAACTGCGCCACCTCCTACCAGCGCCACGTGGTCATGGACGGCGTCACGGTCCGCAGCACCAAGGTGCTGGCGGGCATCAACACCAACTGGGGCGACACCGCCCGCTTCTCCCGCATCACCGTCTACGGCAGCGCCTCGATCTGCGACAAGTACAAGGGCGTGCCCAAGGGCAGCGAGCCGACCAAGATCGGTTCCGGTGCCGACGGCGTGAACTGCTTCTACTCGTCGTCCGACATCACCTACAAGTGACCGGCCGGGGGCCGTCGGACCGCGGTCCGACGGCCCCCGCCGCGGTTCAGCGCGGGACGACGACGATGCCGTCCTCGTCGCTGTGCAGCTCGTCACCCGGCGTGAAGACGGCGTTGCCGAACTCGACCGGCACGTCCCGCTCGCCGGAGCCTGCCTTGGTGCTCTTGCGCGGGTTGGAGCCCAGCGCCTTCACGCCGAGGTCGAGCTCCCGCAGGGCCGCGACGTCCCGGACCGCGCCGTTGATCACCACGCCGGCCCAGCCGTTGGCCGCGGCGATGCCGCCGATGACGTCCCCGAGCAGGGCCTTGTGGACCGATCCCCCACCGTCGACGACGAGCACCCGGCCGCGGCCCGGTTCGGAGAGCACCGACTTGAGCAGGGCGTTGTCCTCGAAGCAGCGCACGGTGGCGATCGTGCCGCGGAACGCCGCGCGGCCGCCGAACTGCCGGAACTGCGTGTCGCAGGACTGGATCGACTCGCCGTGCTCGTCGTAGAGGTCGGCGGTGGGGGTCGGGGCGGGCGTGGACATCGTCCTCCTTGGTGGCTCGGGTGCGCTCAGCACCGGGTCCGGGGCGTCTCGTCCACCTGCAAGGTGAACAGGTCGGGCCGCGAGTAGTGGCCGACGGGGTCGAAGTCGAAGCGGGCGCGGGCCAGGTCGAGCAGGTCCAGTTCCGCGGTCAGCACGCCCTCGGCACCCCGCAGCGGCCCGGCCAGGACCTCGCCGAGCGGGGAGACGATCACGCTGCCGCCGCCGATCAGGACGGTACCGGGGTCCTCGCCCTGCACCGGGTGCACGTCGGCGGGCAGGTCGGCGCGCAGCAGGTACTGGCTCGCGGCGAGCACGAAGCAGCGCCCCTCCAGGGCGACGTGCCGCATGGTGGCCTGCCAGTTGTCGCGGTCGTCCACCGTGGGCGCGCACCACAGGTCGACGCCCTTGGCGTACATCGCGGTGCGGAACAGCGGCATGTAGTTCTCCCAGCAGATCGCCGCGCCGAGCCGGGCCGCGCCGGCTTCGACGACGGGCATGGTCGAGCCGTCGCCCTGGCCCCAGATGAACCGCTCGGCCGCGGTCGGCATCACCTTGCGGTGCAGGCCCAGGTAGCCGTCGGGGCCGAAGAACAGCGCGACGCAGTACAGCGTGCCACCGCACCGCTCGACCGCGCCGGTCACCAGGTGGCAGCCCAGCTCGCGGGTCAGTTCGGCCAGCACCCGCGTCTCCGGCCCCGGCACGGCGATGGCCGAGTCGTGGTAGCGGCGGAACAGCTCGCGCCCCTCCGGGCTGCGGCTGCCGACGGTCACCCCGAAGTCCAGGCCCTTGGGGTAGCCGCCGAGGAACGCCTCGGGCAGCACGACCACCTCCGCGCCCCGCCCGGCCGCCTCCCGGACCAGGTGCACGGCCTTGTCCAGGTTCGCGGGCGTGTCGAACAGGCGGGCCCCGGCCTGCACCACGGCCACCGCCACGCGGCTCTCGTCGACGTCCATGGTGTGCACGGTAGGTCCCCGAGATGTGCGCGGCCGCCTCCGACCCCAGAATGATCTCGAAGAGCGATTTTTCCCGGGGGTGGTTCGACGTGACGGGTGCCGAGGGCGTGCCGAGGTTGCGGCAGGTGGTGCTCGACTGCACCGACACCAGGGCGGTGGCCGAGTTCTACCGGCAACTGCTGGGCCTGGTCTACCGGCCGGGTGACGAGCCGGGTGGGGGTGCGGACGACTGGCTGGTGCTCAGGACCGCCGAGGGCGTGCCCCAACTGGCGTTCCAGCAGGTGGCCGAGCTGCCCGCGGCGACCTGGCCGGAAGGTCCGGTGCCGCAGCAGTCGCACCTGGACCTGACCGTGGCGTCGGTCGAGGAGCTGGAGGTGCAGCACCGGCGCGTGCTGGAGCTGGGCGGGCGGCTGCTGCGCGACCGCAGCGACGACCCGGAGGAACCGCTGTACGTGTACGCCGACCCGGCCGGGCACCCGTTCTGCGTGTTCGTGGCCTGACCGGTCCGTCGCGATCCGGGCGGCGCGATCAGCGCGGGCAGTTCGGCGGCGCGTCGTTCCCGAGGTCGGTGATCTCGTGGCACAGCTGCCTGACCGCGGTGTCGGGGTCGGTGTGCCACAGGGTGATGGTGCTGTCGGCCCCGGCGGTGGCGAGGGTCCTGCCGTCGGGGCTCCAGGCCAGGGCGGTCACCGGGCCCGGCCGCCCCGAGAGGGTGGCCCAGCGGGAGCGGCTGTTCAGCTCCCACAGGGTGATCGTGCCGTCGACGGCGCCGGTGGCGAGCAGCGTGCCGTCCGGGCTGATCGCGGCTCGCCACACCTCGGAGGTGTGCCCGGTGAGGCGACCGACCTCCTGCCACGTGGTGGTGTCCCAGAGGATGACCTCGGAGTCGATGCCGGTGGTGGCGAGGAGCTTGCCGTCGGGGGTGGGCGCGATCGCCATGACGGGTCTGCGGTGGCCCCGCAGCCGCGCGACCGGTTCCCCGGTCCCCACGTCCACGATCGTGACCTGGCTGGTGATCTCGGCCAGCGCGGCCCGTGTGGCGCCCGGCAGGAACGCGGCACCGGTGAACTGGTTGCCGCCCTGCTGCGGCATCACGTCGGTGACCGCGTCCGGGCGGTCGACGTCCCAGATCACGGTGGGCAGGTTCGCGTCGTTGACCCCCAGGACGTGGCGGCCGTCGTCCGCGAAGGCCGCGATGCGCGTGCGCACGGCGGAGGGGGGCCAGCCGGGGACGGAGAGCCGCACCGGTGCGCCACCGCCGGTGGCCTGGACGGTGACGGGCCTGCCCGGTGAACTCAGGACCAGGCGCTTGCCGTCGGGGCTGAACCAGCCACCGGCGTTGTCCTCGACGAGGTCCAGCGAGTCGGCTCGCCGCAGTCCCGAGCCGGTGTGCCAGGTGGTGAGCGTGCCGGTGTCCTGGAACGCGCGCAGCGTGCCGAGGCCGTCGAACCGCAGGTCGGTGATGTCGCTCCCGGCCGAGGTGGGGAGCTGGTCGGCCGTCCAGGCGAACAGGGCGCTGGTGCTCGACGCGATGAGCGTGCCGTCCTGGGCGAACTCCGGTTCCCACACGCCCGACAGGTCGGGCAGGTCGTCGCGCGGCGGGTCGTCGACCGGCACGTCGGGCAGTGGTGCGCGGTTGGCCACGTCCCACAGGGCGAGGCGGCCGTCCGCGCCGCCGGAGGCCAGGAGCCTGCCGTCCGGGCTGAAGGCGACGCCGTACGTACCGCCCGCGTGGCGGGCCGCGACCGCGATCCTGGTTCGCCCGGCCACGTCCCACAGGACCACTTCCCCGTGCTCGCCCCCGATGGCGAGGAAGTCGCCGGCGGGCGTGAAGTCCAATGCGGTGACCCCCCGCCCCGCGGGCAGGCTCGCCGTGCGGGCACGGCTCGTCAGGTCCCACAGCTCTACCTCACCGGTGGGGGTGACCACGGCGAGGGTGCGGTTGTCGTCGGTGAAGGCGGGCGGTGTGTAGCCGTCGCTCACGACTTCGAGCTCACCGGTGCGCTCACCGGCCGCGGTGTCCCACAGCGTCGTGGTGCGGCCGGCCCTCGCCACGGCCAGGGTGCGGCCGTCGGGGCTGGTCGCGAAAGCCGCCCCTCCGTCGGAGTCGACCTCCACGCGGTGCACGCGCTCGCCGTCGGGCAGGCGCAGCAGTGTGACGCGATCGGGTGCCTCGGACACCACGAGGGACTGCCCGTCGGAGGTGAACCGGACGTCGTCGACCGCGTCCGGTGATCCGCTCACCGGGAACCCCTTGACGCGCTCCAGGGTGTCGGTTGCCAGGAGCACGACCTCTTCCTCGCCCAGGATCGCGATGCGGCTCCCGTCGGGGCTGATGGCGGTCCCGGCTCCCCACTGGGCGACGAGCGGGACCCGGCGGTGGTCGCCCTGCCTGGTCGCGGCTGCGGTCAGGAGGCTGCTGCGGGCCTCGACGGTCGGGGAGGCGGCGTGGGCGGCGAGGGCGTTGCGCGCGGCCTCGGTCCAGTGGGTGGTGCCGCGCGTGGCCAGGTTCCGGGACAGCTCGGCCTGGTCGGCGAGGTGGCGCTGGCGCAGCACGGGAACCGCTATCGCCGTGGCGGCCAGCAGCAGCGCGACCACGGCGGCGACCAGCAGCCGCCGCCTCAGGCGCACCGAGCGGTGGGCGCTCGCCTCGGCGGCGGCGCTGTGGTCGAGGAAGGCCCGTTCGCGGTCGGTGAGGGCAGGGCGGGCGCGGTCGACCCAGTCCAGGGTGGCGGCGAGGCGGGTGGTGCGGAACAGGGCGCCGGGGTCGCGGTCCAGGTCCTCCCAGACGGCGGCGGCTTCGGTGAGGTGGCGCTGGGTGCGCAGGCCGGCGCGGTCCTCGTCGAGCCAGCCGCGCAGCCTCGGCCACGCCTGGAACAACGCCTCGTGGGTGATGTCGACCTCGTCGCCGGTCAGGGTGACCAGCCGGGCACCGGCCAGGGCGTCGAGGACCGGCCGCACCTCTCCGCCGAGGGCGTCCAGCTCCTCCCGGGCCACCCGGCGCTTGGTGTCGTCGGTGCCCTCGCCCGGGGCGGTGAGCCGCAGCAGGACCTGCCGGGCCAGCTCCCGCCGGGCCGGCGGCAGCTCGGTGTAGACGTGCTCCGCGGTGCGGGCCAGGGCGCTGCGGATGCCACCCGCCGCCTGGTAGCCGGCCAGGGTGAGCGTGTTGCCGCGGCGACGCCGCCACGTCTCCAGCAGCGCGTGGGAGACCAGGGGCAGCGCGCCGGTGCGGGTGGCGGCATCGGCGACCAGCTGGGTCACCAGTGCCGACTCGACGGCGCAGCCCGTCGCGGTCGCCGGGCGGGTGACCGCTCGGCGGAACTCCTCGACGGTCATCACGCCGAGCAGCACCTGGGCGTCCTCCAGCGCCTCGGCCAGCTCCGGGTGCCGGGCGCAGTGCGGGTAGAAGTCCGACCGGACCCCCAGCACGACGCGCACCCGGCTGGTGGCGGCCCGCGCGGCGGTCAGCAGGAGCGCGATGAAGGCCGACCGGGTGCCGTGGTCGCGGCAGAGGGTGAAGACCTCCTCGAACTGGTCGACCACGACGAGCAGGTCGGCCCCGGCGGGCTCGTCGGCCAGCAGCTCGCGGGCCACCAGGTGCAGGGCGCGCGGGTAGGCGGTGAAGTCGGCGGCCAGCTGAGCGGCCGGGCGGCCGGTCAGCCCGGCCAGGCGCACGGCCAACTCCTCGAACGGGTCCGGACCGGGGGTGAGCACGACGTGGCGCCCGGCGGGGAAGGCGGGCAGCAGGCCCGCCCGCAGCACCGAGGACTTGCCCTCGCCGGAGGCACCGAACAGCGCCAGGAACCGCTGCCGGGTCAACCGGTCGAGCAGCTTGTCCACCACCGCCTCGCGACCGGCGAACCGGTCGGCGTCGCCGGTGTCGAAGGCCGCCAGGCCCACGTACGGCGCGGGCCCCTCGGGTGCCGGGGGCGCCGGGGCCTCCTCGCGGACCAGCAGATCGGCCACCTCGTGCCAGCGCCGCCGCCAGGTCTCCTCGTCGCCGCCGCACGCCCGCACGTAGGCCAGCGTGAGGTCCAGGCTGGGCAGCTTGCGCCCACCGGCGGCGTCGGACAACGCGGACGGCGAGTAGTGCGCGCGACCGGCCAGCTCGCGATAGGTCGGCCTGCCCGCGGTCACGCGCAGTGCCCGCAACTCGGCGGCGAACGCGGTCAACGGACCGCCGTCGGATTCCAGCGGTCGTTCGGCACGTGGCACTGCGCAGGTCCCCCTCACCCGTTCGCTGATCGCCGATTGTCGAGTCGTCGTTGTCCACCGTCCACGCGTTCGACGACGAACAACCCCTTCGGCCTAGACATGCCGAACACGGAGCGGAACGGGGGCAGCGGTGGAGCTGGGAGTACTGGGTGGGGTCCAGGTCCGGTCGGCGGCCGGATCGGTGGACCTGGGGCACGCCCGCAGGAGAACCGTGCTGGCGGTGCTGCTGGTGGAGCCGAACGAACCGCAGCCCGTCGACCGGCTGGTCGAGCGGGTGTGGGGCGACCGGGCACCGCACCGGGCGCACACCGCCCTGTACGGCTACGTGCACCGGTTGCGCCGGGCGCTGGCGGGCGGCGGTGGGACGCGCATCGTTCGCGCCGGCGGCGGTTACCAGTTGGACGTCGACGAGGCGGCAGTGGACCTGCACCGCTTCCGGGACCTGGTGCGCCGGGCGCGGGCGGCCGACGACGAGCGGGCGTTCGCCCTCCTGGACGAGGCGCTCGGCCTGTGGCGGGGCGAGGCGTTGTCCGGCGTCGACTCACCGTGGCTCGACCGGGTTCGGCGCACCCTCCACCTGGAGCGGGCGGAAGCCGAGCTGCACCGCAACGACGTGGGCCTGCGGTCGGGGCGGCACCACGCGCTCCTGGCGCCGATCTGGGCCCAGGCGGAGGCCCGCCCCCTCGACGAGCGGCTGGCCGGCCAGCTGATGCTGGTCCTGTACCACTGCGGCCGACAGGCCGACGCGCTGGAGCACTACCGGCGGGTGTGCCGCGCCCTCGCGGACGAGCTGGGGGTGGTGCCCGGTCCGCAGTTGCGGGAGGTGCACCACCGGATCCTCACCGGGGCACCGCCCCGTGCCGCCGAGGCGCGCCGATGACCCCGGCGCGCTCACGCGACACCGCCCGGCCGTCACCCGGGTGGTCACCGCGACCGGGCGACCCCGGTCGACCCGCGCAGCACCAGCCGGCGCGGCCGGCCGATCGCGCCGTGCGACGCCACCACGGTGACGTCGTCGGGGATGTCGCGCCCCAGCTCGCGCAGCACCTCGGTGACCCCGTAGGCGACCTGGCCGCTCCCGCAGAAGATCGCGTCCACGTCCGGGTGGGCCGCCGGCAGCCCGGCCGCCGCCTGCCTGCCCCACCGCTGCGACCACTGCCCGAAGCGCGGACCGCCGACCAGCGGCACGCCCGCCTCGTCCAGGGCCTGCCGGAACGCGGCCGCCCGGTCCCGCGCCGTCCGGTACCCCGGGTCGCCGCTGATGTGCGCGATCCGCCGCCTGCCCGGGGACAGCAGGGCCCGGCGGCCAACCGCGCGCCGCCCGGGTCGTCGGCCAGGATCGACACGTCGTCGGGGTTGTCGGACTCGCAGTACGCGTAGACCACCGGCACCGGGACCTCCTCGGCCGGTGACAGCCGGACCTCGTTGCCGTCGCCCGGCACGGCGAAGCCCTCCACCTGCCGGGCGAGCAGCGTCCGGATGTAGTGCCCGCGCCGGATCGCGTCGCCGCGCGCGTTCTCCGCGCCGAGCAGGACCGGGACGGCGAACCGCGGGTCAGCGCGGCCACCTCGGTCCGCGCGTTGAGCGCCTTGGGACACCTCCGCCAACCGCGCCACGTCGGCGAGCGTGGCACCCGCGCGCCGTCGGGCCACCGAAAGCCTTTTCGGGGCAGCATACGTCCGGGTCACCCCGCGGGCAGCCAGACCCGCATGGTCGACGGCCCCCGGTTCGCCCACTCGTGGTGGGCCGCCGGCGGCACGTCCTCGGACCCGGGCTCCGCCGCGGCCGGCTCCGGCCGGTACGGCCACCCGTGCCCCGGTACGGCCACCCGGGCGCAGCGCACCACCACCCGCCCGTCGACCTCGCGCGGCGGCGTCGTCGGGCGCCGGTCCGGGGCCGGTCCCTGATCACGAGGTCGTTCGTTGCCGTCCCGGCTACAACGGCCTTTGCGCCCCCACCTCCACCAGCCCGGTGAGAGCCCGCGGCAACGGCCCCCGGTGCAGCACGCCGAGGCGCTGGGTCGCGCGGGTGAGGGCGACGTACAGCTCCGCCGCGCCGCGCGGCCCGTCGGCGAGGATGCGCTCCGGCTCCACGACCAGCACGGCGTCGAACTCCAGGCCCTTGGTCTCCGACGCGGGCACCGCGCCCGGCACGTCCGGCGGCCCGATCACCACGCTCGTGCCCTCGCGCCCGGCCTCCTCCCGCACGAACTCCGCCACGGCAGCCGCCAACCCCTCGTCGGTCACCTGCCGGGACCACGGCCGCACGCCGCACGCGCGCACCGAGTCCGGCGGCTGGACACCGGGCGCGAAGTCGGCCAGCAGCGCGCCCGCGACGGCCATGATCTCGGCCGGCGTGCGGTAGTTCACCGTCAGCGACCGGTAGACCCAACGACCCGGCACGTACGGCTCCAGCACCGCCGCCCACGACGTCGCCCCGGCCGGCGAGCGGCGCTGCACGAGGTCGCCCACCACCGTGAAGGAACGACCCGGGCAGCGGCGCATCAGCACCCGCCAGTCCATCTCGGACAGTTCCTGCGCCTCGTCGACCACGACGTGCCGGTAGGTCCAGTCCCGGTCCGCGGCGGCGCGTTCGACCAGTTCGCGGGTGTCGCGCTCCAGGACCCGCTCGGCCAGGTCCTCGGCGTAGAGCAGGTCCTCGGCGAACAGGTGGTCCTCGTCGTCCATCGAGTCCTGGCGCCCCACCAGCATGCCGAGCACGTCGGCGGCGTACTCGGTCTGCGCCTTCCGCTCCCGCTCGGCGGCCGCGTCGTCCGACTTGTCGCGGCCCAGCAGGTCGACCAGCTCGTCGAGCAGCGGCACGTCCGACACGGTCCAGGCGTCGCCCTCGGCGCGGAACAGCACGTGGTCGGCACCCGCGGCCCGCAGGCGCTCCGGGGACGAGTACAGCTCGGCCAGCAGGCCCTGCGGCGTCAGCACGGGCCACAGCTCGTCGAGCGCGGCGGTGAACTTCTCGTCCTGCGCCAGCTCCTTGAGCAGGCCCGCCCGCAGGCGCTCCCACTCGTCGCGGTCGTCCCGGGACAGCCAGCCCCGGGTGATCCGGGACATGGCGCGCTCGGTGAGCACGTACGTGACGATGTCGGCGAACACCGCGCGGGCCTCGTTGTGCGGCTGCCCGCTCGCGCGCGCCTCGTCCCTGGCCCACGCCGCGGTCTCGGCGTCGATCCGCAGGGTGACGCCGCCCAGCTCGACCGGCAGCGGCTCCTCCGGCAGCCGCTGCCGGTCGGCGACCGCGGCGGCGAGCACGTCCAGGACCTTCAGCGACCCCTTGAGCCGCGCGGCGTCGGGGGCGTCCTCGGCGGTGACCAGCAGGCCGGGCACGAGGCCGCCGGTGGTGGTGAACACCACGTCGGACTCGCCCAGCGACGGCAGGACGCGGCCGATGTGGTTGAGGAACGCCGGGTTGGGCCCGACCACGAGCACCCCGTGGCGCTCCATGCGCTCGCGCTGGGTGTAGAGCAGGTAGGCGACGCGGTGCAGCGCCACCACGGTCTTCCCGGTGCCCGGTCCGCCCTCGATGACCAGCACGCCGGGGTGGTCGAGCCGGATGATCTCGTCCTGCTCGGCCTGGATCGTCGCGACGATGTCGCGCATCCCCTCGCCGCGCGGCGCGTTGACCGCCGCCAGCAGGGCCGCGTCGCCCCGCTCGGCGCCGCCGGGGCGGCCCAGCACCTCGTCGGTGAACTCCACCACCCGGCGCCCGCGGGTGTGGAACTGGCGACGCCGGCGCATTCCCTCCGGGTTCGCGGCGGTGGCGGTGTAGAAGGGGCGCGAGGCGGGTGCCCGCCAGTCGAGCAGGACGGGTTCGTAGTCGTTGTCCTGGTCGAACAGCCCGACCCGGCCGATGTACGAGCGCTCCCCGCCGGTGCTGTCCAGGCGGCCGAAGCACAGGCCGTTGTCCACCGCGTCCAGCCGCCGGACCTCCCTGGTCAGCGCGCGCACCTCGTCGTCCCGCTCCATGGGCGTGCCGCCGTTCCCGCGCAGTGCCGCGTCGTACTCGCCCTTCACCCGCGCGCGTTCGGCGTCGAGCCGTTCGTAGAGCCCGGCCACGTACTCGCGCTCGGACCGCAATTGTTCTTCGTACTGCTCGTTCGACACGTTTTTCCTCACTGCGGCTGACGGGCCTTCCGCGGTTCCGACTTCGGCGGGCGATTCTGCGGCACGACCGGGGCCTTGCCGCAAGCCCCCCGATGCGTTATAAGTTGATAGTGGCGGAGAGTGTCGGCTCTCCTTTTTCGAGATCACTTCCCCGGTTTTCCGGCCACCGGCCCCGCAGGTCCCCTGTATCCGCGCGGCCCTGAGCGGATCCACCACAGGTGACGAGCCCGCCGCGCCCCCTCGACGTGGAGCTGACGCGCCTGCGCCTGGTCGACCGGCTCGCGCGCCGCTGGGAGCACCCGGTGACGCTGGTGGTCGCCGGGCCGGGGTTCGGCAAGACGACCGCGCTCGCCCAGGCGGTGCGCGCGCACCTGCTCGAACCCCGCGGCGCGGACGCGTGGGTGACCTGCTCCCCCGCCCACGAGAGCGCCGACGCCCTGGCCGGTGCCCTGCTCGACGCCCTGGCCGCCGGGGGTGCGCGGCGGACGGGCGGGGCTGTCGCCGACGCCTTGGCCGCTGAGGGTGCGCGGCGGACGGGTGGGGGCGTCGCCGACTCCCTTGCCGCCGAACGCTCCCAGCCGACCGGCAAGGCCGCCGTCGCTCCCCTGCCCTCCGACAGCCCGCGGCGGACCGGCCGGGCCGTCGTCGACGCCCTGGTCCGTGCGGCGCCGGTCGAGGTGTGCCTGCTGCTCGACGACGTGCACGAGGTTCCCACCGGGTCGCCGGGCGCGGCCCTGCTCGCGCACCTGGTCCGGGAGCTGCCCGCCACCGCGCACCTGGTGCTGTGCGGGCGCGGCCTGCCCGACCTGCCCCTGGCCCGGCGCGAGGCGGCGGGCGAGGTGGTCCGCGTCGGCGCCGACGAGCTGTGCTTCACCGACGTGGAACTGCGCGCGCTCGGCCACCGCCTCGGGCGGGACCCGTCACCGGCGGCGGCCCTGCACGGCTGGCCGGCGCTGGTGCGGCTGGCGTTCGCGGCCGGGCCCTCGGCACCCTGGCGGTACGCGCGCGAGGAGATCCTGAGCCGGCTGTCGAGCCCGCAGCGCCGCGCGCTGGCCGCGCTCGCCGCGCTGGACACCGCGACCGGCGCGGAGGTCGCCGCGGTCACCGGCGCCCCGGCCGCGCTCGACGAGCTGGCCCGGCGGATACCGCTGGTCAGCGAGCTGGACGACGGCCGCTACCGCGCGCACGAGCTGTGGACCGAGGCGCTGCACCGGACCAGGGCGCCGCTGGACCTACCGCAGCCGCTGGACCTGCCACAGCTACAGCCGCCAGACCTGCCACAGCTACAGCCACTGGACCTGCCGCAGCTGCACCGCCGGGCGGCGGCCGTGCTCACCGCGCGCGGTGACGTGGTGCGCGCCGGGGCGCTGGCCTGTCGCGGTGGGGACTGGGACCTGCTCGCCGACCTGGCCGTGGAGCTGGTGGCCACCACGCTGTCGGCGCTGCCCCGGCTGGTGGCCCAGCGCTGGCTCGACCGCGTGCCGCCGCCGGTGCGGGAGCGGCCGGCGTTCCTGCTGCTGCGGGCCGCGGTGCTGCACGCGGTGGACTTCGCCGACGCGCGGATCGACCCGCTGCTGGACCGGGCGTGGGACGGGCTCAGGCACGCCGCGGTGCTCGGGCAGGCCGTCGTCACCGCGCACTCGCGGGCGGACCTGGCGCGGCTGGTCGAGCTGGCGGGCCGGACCGGGGACCTGCGCGGCGAGCCCACCTCGATCGCGCTGCTGGTGCGGCACGGCGTCGCGGCGACGCTCGCCGAGGTCGGCGGCGACCCGGAGGCCGCGCTGGCCGAGATCGTCCGGGCACCGGTGGTCGGCGTGCCGCCGCAGATGGCGCTGGCCACGGTGCGGTGGCACTACCACTGCCTCAACATGTGCGGGCTCGCCGGGCAGGCGGCGGAGCTGGCCGACCGGGCGCTGCGCGACGCCGACGAGCGGCACCTGCGGCTCGCCGGGCCGATCGCGCGCTGGTTCGACGGCGACCCGGCCGACCTGGACCGGCTGCGCGGCGCGCGGGCGGGCGGCACCGCGCGGGACTCGTTCGTCGCGGCGGCGTTCCTGGCGGTCATCGCGTCCTGCTGCGGTGACGCGCCGGACGCGCTGCCGTGCGGCGACCCGGCCGACCACGACAACCCCCGGGACGCCGTGCTGGCCTGCGCCGCGCGGGCCGCGGTGGCGGTCGGGGCGGGCGAGGAGGACGCGGCGCGCCGGGCGTTCGCCGAGCACCTGGCGCGGTGGCCGGTGGCGGAGCGGTTCCACGAGCGGCACCTGCGGCGGTTCCTGGCGCTGGGCTACGTGCTCAGCCCGCGGCTGCGGGCGGTGTGGGACCGGGTGGAGCTGGGGCCCTCGCACGAGAGGGCCCGGGGCGCGGCGCGCGCGCTGGTGCTGGCGCGGGCCGGGAACCCGGCTCCGGCGGCGCGGCTGCCGTTCGAGCACGCGCTGTGCTTCCTGCCGCTGCCGTGGTCGGTGGAGCTGGCGGCCCGGCGCGCGGCGGCGGGCGACCTCCGCCTGGGCCGGTGGCTGGCGGACGCCCTCGGGCCGGTGGTCCACCGGCACTTCCGGCTCCTGGGGACCGGAGAACCGCGCACAGCGCGACCCGGGAGCGGGGAACCGCACGAGAGCGCGGCACAGCCGCCGAGAACCGGGGAACCGCGCGAGGGAGCGGCACGACTCCTCGCCGCCCTGCCCGCCCCGCCGGTGACGCGCACGGCAGTGGAGGTGCTGGGCGCGATGCGGGTGACCCGCGACGGGATCGCCGCGGACGCGCCGGAGCTGCGGCGCGCCCGGGTCCGCCAACTGCTCGGCGCGCTGGTGCTGCGCCCGGTGCTCACCCGTGAGCAGGCGGTCGGGCTGCTGTGGCCGGACCTGGACCAGGCCGGCGCGGCGCGGAACCTGCGGGTGACCCTGACGCACCTGCGCCACCTGCTGGAACCCGACCGCCCCGGTGGCGAGGCGAGCTTCCACCTGCGCACCGGGGGCAACGCGATCCGGCTGGTCCGCTCGGCCTGGCTGGAGGTCGACCTGTGGACCTGCGACGCGCTCGACGACGAGGTGCGCGAGGCCAGGGCCGCCGGTGACCTCGAACGGGCCAAGGACCTCCTGCGGGCGCGGGTGGCGCGGTGGCGGGGCGACCCGCTGCCCGACCTCGTCGCCACCGCCGACCCGGAGCTGGGCGTCGAGGTGGACCGCATCCGCGCGCACCACGTGCGGGCCGTGCTCGGCCTGGGCGAGCTGCACCTCGTCTCGGGCGCGACGACCGAGGCCGCGTCCCTGGCCGACCGCGCCCTCGCCGTCGACCCGTTCGCGCCGCGCGCCCACCGCCTGGCCCTGGCCGCCGCCCTGAAGGGCCACGACCCGGCCCGCGTCGCGGCCGCCCGGGACACGGTCCTGGCCGCGCTCGACCAGCTCGGCGCACCGCCCGACGCGGCGACGAAGCTGCTGCTCGACCAGGCGCTGCCCCCGACCCGTCGCCGGGGGCAGCGCGGTGGGAGCGGTCAGCAGTTGACGACCACCTCGTCGTTGACGCAGACGTCGGCGAGCGCACCGCCGTTGGCGTAGTCGCCCTGGTCGTGGGTGCCGCCGTCGAGCAGGTCGTTCCCGTCGCCGCCCAGCAGGCGGTCGTCGTCGCCCTGGCCGTAGAGCCGGTCGTTGCCGGCGCCGCCGTGGATCTCGTCCTCGCCGGCCAGCCCGCACACGACGTCGTTGCCCTGGAGCGCGTAGACCAGGTCCGGGCCCGGCGTCCCCTCGATCACGTCGGGGCCGACGGTCCCGGAGGTCGGCACCCCGGGCACGGCGTAGATGGTGGGCACGAGCCCCGCGCACGGCTGTGCCCAGGGCGGGGGGTCGTCGGCCGCGGCCGCGGTACCGGTGGTCGCCGCCACCGCGCCGCCCAGCACCAGCAGGAGTGCGGCCATCCGAGTGCGCATGATCATGTCCGAGCCTCCGATACCCGAAGTGGTGGCGCCTGCGGCCACCTCGGGCACCAGGTTCCGCACCGGGCGCTAGCCAGGCGTTAACCGGGTTCCGGGCGGCTGCACCGCACCCACGCCGCGCGGGCCCTGCGGCCGGGCGGCGTCTTCCGGCGGGTGCGTCACCGACCGCACCCACGCGAAGCGGACCGACCGGCGCGGCAACTCCGGGACAGCTCCCGGCGGGCGCGTCACCGATCGCCCGGCGTGACCAGGCCGGACTCGTAGGCGAGGACCACCAGCTGGGCGCGGTCGCGGGCGTGCAGCTTGGTCATGGCGCGGTTGACGTGGGTCTTCGCCGTCAGCGGGGTGATCACCATGCGCTCGGCGACCTCGTCGTTGGACAGGCCCTGCGCCACCAGCGCGACGGCCTCGCGCTCCCGGTTGGTCAGCTCCCGCAGCCGGTCGTCGGCGCCGGTGGTGAGCGGCCTGCTGACGAACCGGTCGATCAGCCTGCGGGTGATCGACGGCGCCAGCATCGCCTCGCCGCGCGCGACCACGCGGATGGCGTGCAGGAAGTCCTCCGGCTGGACGTCCTTGACCAGGAAGCCGGCCGCACCGGCGCGCAGCGCGTGGAACACGTGCTCGTCGAAGCCGTAGTTGGTCAGGATGACCACGCGCACCGCGGCCAGGGCCGGGTCGGCCGCGATGCGCCGGGTGGCCTCGATCCCGTCCACGCCGGGCATCCGGACGTCGAGCAGCGCGATGTCGGGCAGGTGCCGCCCGGCCAGCGCCACGCCCTCGGCGCCGTCGCCCGCCTCGGCCACCACCTCGATGTCGTCCTCGACGTCGAGCAGCGCGCGGAACCCGCTGCGGATCAGCGGCTGGTCGTCGACCAGCAGGACGCGGATCACGGGGTCCGGTCCACGGGCAGTTCGGCGTGGACGGTGAAGCCGCCCCCGCCGCGCGGCGCCGCGTGCAGCCGGCCGCCGAGGGCGGTGACCCGCTCGCGCATCCCGAGCAGCCCGACGCCGGGCACCGGCGCGCTGCCCGGCGTGGCCCGGCCGTCGTCGTCGACCCGGATGACCAGGGCGTCGGGGCGGTGGTCGATGCGCACGGACGCGGTGGCGGCGCGGGCGTGGCGGGCGACGTTGGTCAGCGACTCCTGGACGATCCGGTACGCGGTCCGCCCCACCGCGGCCGGCACGTCGTCCGGGTGCCCCTCGACGGTCAGCCGCGCGTCCAGGCCGGTCGCCCGGGCCGAGCGCACCAGGTCCGGCACGTGGTCGAGGCCGTGCGGCGGGTGCCCGTCGTCGTCGCGCAGCGCCTCCAGGGTCGCCCGCAGCTCCCGGGTGGCCTCGCGACCGGCCTCCCGGATCGCCAGCAGGGCCTCCGGCACCGGTTCGCCCCGCTTGCGGGCCAGGTGGACGGCGACCTCGGCCTGCACCTTGATCACCGAGATCTGGTGGGTGAGCGAGTCGTGCAGCTCCCGCGCGATGTGCAGGCGCTCCTCGGTGGCGCGGCGCAGCGCGGTCTCCTCTCGGGTGCGCTCGGCCTCG
Source organism: Saccharothrix syringae (assembly GCF_009498035.1). Taxonomy (NCBI): domain Bacteria; kingdom Bacillati; phylum Actinomycetota; class Actinomycetes; order Pseudonocardiales; family Pseudonocardiaceae; genus Saccharothrix; species Saccharothrix syringae. Next base: position 3,905,893 of record NZ_CP034550.1, on the reverse strand, counting down.
TCCGCCCGGCGCTCGGCCTGGCGCAGCGCCTCGCCCGCCGCGCCGGCGGCGACCAGCCAGGCCAGCTCCAGGACGTCGCGGGACTGCGTGAACGCCTCGCCGACGGGCCACCGGTGGGGCGAGACCAGGATCGCCAGTGGGAGGGCCGCCAGCATGACCACCGAGCCCACCACCGTGACGGCGCGGTGGCCCGCCCGCATGGTGCCGTACACCGCGAACAGGTACGCGACGACGGGCACGTCGAACCCGACGGCCTGGTAGCCCAACGCGCACAGCCCCGTCACGACCAGCACGGCGACCGGCGCCCGTCGGCGGGCGGCCAGCGCCAGCCCGCCGGCCGCCAGCAGCACGTGGCCGAGCGGGTCGAGGTCCGTCGCCGGGTGCCGCCCGGACAGCCCGGCGACCAGCAGGGCGGCCGCCACGCCGACGGCGATCGCCCAGTCCCGCCTGCTCATGCGTGCACCCTAACCGGGCGTCCGGGCGGGCGACTCCCGCACGCGGAGGATCAACGGCCTGCTGCGGGCGCGGTAGTCCGGCGGTTCCTACCGCGTCGGCGGCAGGGCGAACTGTCCGCGCCGGCGGGACGACCGCGGGTGGGCCGGTGGCCATGATCGGCGGTATCCGATTCGAGGAGGGGTTCCCGTGTTGCCGCTCGCCGCTGATGTCATGGCCCAGACGACCGCGTTGACCGCAGGACGTGCCTGGTCGCTGGTGGGGGTGTTGCTGGGGCTGGTCGGCGCGGTCCTCGGCGCCCGCCGCACCGGGCGGAGGGGGGCCGTCGCGGCGCTGCTGGCGGGACTGGCCGGCGCGGTCGTCGGCGGCCTGGTCGTCGCCGCGGCCGAGGGCGGGCCCGGCACGGGTTACGGGATCGTCGGCGGGTACGCGTCCCTCGTGGTGGGGGTGGTCGCCGCGGTCCTCGGCGGGGTGGCGCTGGCCCGTCCCGCCCGCGGTCGCTTGTAAGGTGCCGATCGGGTCGCCCGGGGGTGGGCGCCGGTGGGGGGATGCGGCATGAGGGTCCTGTTCGTCTCGGCGCCGCTGCTCGGGCACGTGTTCCCCCTGGTGCCACTGGCCTCGGCCCTGCGCGCCGCGGGTCACGAGGTGCTGGTCGCCACCGGCGGCGACGCCCTGGCCGTGCGCGAGGACGTCGAGGTCGCGGACGTGGCGGCGGACGTCCGGTTCGGCCGGGTCGCGGCGGCCACCGCCCTGAGGCACCCGTTGATGCTGCGCACGGAGCTGGCGGGCGAGGCGGACCTCCGCTTCGCGTCCCGGCTGTTCGCCGCGGTCAACGCCCGGATGGCCGGTCCCCTGCTCGCCGCGGCCCGGAGGTGGGCGCCGGACCTGGTGGTGCACGAGCCGTTCGCCGTGGCGGGCGCGTTCGCGGCGGCGGAGCTGTCGGTGCCCGCGGTGGTGCACGAGATGTCGCTGTTCGACGGCGCCGAACTCGCCGCGGCCACGCTCGCGCGGACGCCGTGGTCGGCGCCACCCCCGGCGGCCGTGCTCCGGATCGCCCCGCCCGGCCTCGTGGGCACCGGTGACGCGTGGCCGCTGCGGGCCGTGCCCCACAGCGGCGACGGCCCCGTGCCGGGGTGGCTGCTGGAGCGGCCGGACCGGCCGCGGGTCCTGGTCAGCCGCAGCACCGTCGGCGGTCCCGGCGGGAACCGGTTGATGAAGGCCGTGGTGGCGGTCGCCGACCGGGTCGACGCCGAGGTCGTGCTGGCCCGCCCCGGCCGCCTGGCCCGCGGGCCGCTGCCGGCCAACGTCCGCGCGGTGGACTGGGTGCCGTTCCACCGGGTGCTGCCCACGTGCTCGGCCGTGGTCCACCACGGTGGGGCGGGGACGCTGTTCGGCGCGCTGGCGGCGGGCATCCCGCAGCTGGTGGAACCCGGTGCGGGCGACCGGGCGCGGCACGCCCGGCTGGTCGCGGGACGCGGTGCCGGCCTGGCCACCGGTGACGTCACCGCCGGGGTGCTGACCAGGCTGGTGACCGACCCGGCGCTGTCGGCCGCGGCCCGCGAGCTGCGCGACGAGGTGGCGGCCATGCCCGCGCCCGCCGAACTGGTGCCGAGGCTGGCGGCCCTGGTCGGCTGACCGCGCCGGCCGAGCCGACCCGACGACCGGCAGGCGGCCGCGCCCAGCCGGTGACCGCACCCCGAAGTCCGGCCGGCGAACCGCACTCGCCGAGCCAGCACCGCGACACCCGCCCTGGATACACTCGGGAGTCGGCCACTGGCCGGTCGCACGCCCCGACGAAACCTGAATCCCGGCGGTGGCCACATGAGCGATCCGATCCCGATCGCGAGACGGTCCCTCGCGCGCGGCGCGTACCACGTCATCCGGCAGGCGCAGCAGAGCATCATCGACGCCGAGGTCCGCGCCAGCCGCCTGGCCATCCTCCGCAGCTTCCACCACCGCCTGTCCACCGACCCCGGCACGCTGACCACCGACGCCTTCCTGGCGGTCGCCGACCCCGAGGTCCTGCGCTCGGCCATCATCATCGCCGCCCGGAGCCGGGCCGACGCCTGCGACCTCCAGGTCCGCGACCCCGCGACCGGGAACCTGCTCCTGGTCGCCCACCACGGCTTCCGCCCGGACTTCCTCGACTACTTCGCCGTCGTCGACGCGAGCGTGCCCTCGGCGTGCGGCCTGGCGCTGGCCACCGGCGCCCCGGTCCTGGTCGACGACGTCGGCACCAGCCCGGTCTTCTCCCACCAGCCGACCCGCCAGGTGGTGCTCTCCGCCGGTTTCCACGCGGTGCAGTCCTACCCGCTGCTGGACGAGCACGGCGAGATCCTCGGCATGTTGTCGCTGCACTACCGCACGCCCGGATTGCGCGACGGGCACGAGGTGCTGGTCGAGGCCGTGGCGCGGACCATGGCGCGGCTCGGGCGGTGACGCGGTCCGGGCGGTGACGGGAGTCCGTCCTCTTCGGACTGTTCCGGGGTCCGGCGCGGCCGACGACCTCCTGGGCCAGCAGGAGGACGTCGGACCCGGGCGCTCGGCCGCACGGCGGGCGTCCGGGTCCGGTCGGTGTTCCCCCGACATCCGACCCGAGGTCGACGAACGTCGTGCCGATATCGCGGCACGTCGCCGAAGCGCCGGAGCAGCCGCCGCGCGTCGTGCCGGTCGACGCGCGGGAGGTCGTCGGGCCTGGTGCTCTCCGTCGACGGCGTGCCGGGCGCGGTGCGGCTCTTCCTGGTCGCGAGGAGGTGCGTTCCAGGTGCTCCGGGTGATCGCGAGCGACAGGACCGACCGGGAGATCGCCCGGCATCCCGGTATTCGCGAGCGGACCGTCCGCGCGCACGTCGGCCGGACAATCCTCAAGCCCGGTGTCGGCGCCGCGGTCGTGCGTTCACCGAGTGGGAAGCCCGCCGGAACGAGTGCCGGTGTGCCGGTTCCGGCATGGCGGAAAAAGCCGATGGCAGGGCTGCGGAACGAAATGCCGGACCAGTCGTGCGCCGGATTCGGGGAGGGAATTCGAGTGGCGCGAACGCGAGGGGTTGTCGGCAACCGCCCTGTCGTCGAGCCGGTCCCGACCGGGGGTGGGACCGCCTCGACCTCGTGCAGGCGGCCGGCGGTGGTGCGGCGAGCCCGCACCACCGCCGGCGCCCGGGTCAACGGCCCTCGACCGCCAGGCGCTCCAGCTCCGGCACGATCTCGTGCGGCGTCGGCGCCTCCTCCGCCCGGGCCCGCGCCTTCGCCGCGCACTCGCCGAACAGCGGCTCGTCCAACAACCGCGCCAACTGCCCCCGCAACGCCTCGGCGGTGACCTGCTCGTGGTCCACCACCAGCGCGGCACCCTGCTCCACCAGCATCTCCGCCAACCCTGCCTTGTCCCACAGGTTCCCCGGCACCACCAACTGCGGCACCCCGTGCGCCACCGCGTTGCCGGTCGTCCCCGCGCCACCGTGGTGGACAACCGCCGCACAAGTCGGCAGCAGCACGTCCAAGGGCACGAAGTCGAACAGCCGAACGTTCCCCGGCACCGCCGAGGCCGACTCCACCTGCCGCGCGGTCAACGTCGCGACCACCTCGACGTCCAGCTCCCCCACCGCCTCGAACAGGTCGTCGACCGAGAACCGGTCCACGCCCCAGAGGTCGCGCCGCGACATGCCGAGGGTGACGCAGACCCGGCGCCGCGCCGGCGGCTCCGCGAGCCACGACGGCACGACCGACCGCCCGTTGTAGGGCACGTGCCGCACCGGCAGGTAGTCCGCGGCCGTCGGGAACCGCGTCCACGGCGGCAGCGGGTCGATCGTGCGCCGCCCCAGGACCAGCTCCTCGTCGAAAGCGCAGCCGAACCGCTCCAGCTTGGCCGACAGCCACTCCCGCACCGGGTCGGCTCCCCCGCCCAGCCCGGTGAAGCGGGCGCGCATCCGGGCCACGTGGTCCAGGCCGAACAGCACCCGGACCTGCGCGGCCCCGCTCGCGCGGGCGGCGATCGGGCCCATGTAGGTCAGCGCGTCCCAGATCACCAGGTCCGGCCGCCAGCTCCGGGCGAACCCGACCACGTCGTCGAGCACCGCGTCGTGGGCCAGTCGTTCCAGGCCCAGGGAGCACCACGTGGTGAACACGCCCCGGACGTAGTCCTGGGTCAGCACCTCCTCCCGCGTCTCGGTGATGTCGTACCGCGAACCGAAGACGGTCTGCTCCTTCGGCCGCTGCCGGGCCTGGCGGCTCAGCTCGGCCAGGTCCAGCGCGGGACCGACCGGGACGGCGGTCAGTCCCGCTTCGACTACCGCGTCGGTGAGGTCCGGTTGGGCGGCGACCCGGACGTCATGGCCCGCCGCCCGCAGCGCCCACGCCAGCGGCACCAGGTTGTACAGGTGCGCGTTGGCCGCCAAGGTGGTGAACAGCACTCGCATCGAACTCTCCCAACCATCCCTCGACCGCAAGCGCGGTCTCGCCTGCGTGCTCCCGCACCACCGTGAAGTGGTCGCCGGGCACGTCGCGCACGTCGGGCCAGGCCGGCCGCAGCGCGGACGAGCCCTCCGGTCGCACGAAGAGCACCGGCGCGGGGATCGCCGGCGGCTCGTACCCGTCGAGCAGCCGGAGGTACTTGCCCATCGCCGACAGCCGGGTGCCGGTGAACGGGCCGAACAGGGGTTCGCGCTCCAGCAGGCCGGGCAGGAGCCGGTCGAACAGGCCGTCGACCCCGGCGGGGTGGGTGTCGAGCAGCACGACCGCGGTGGGCCGCTCCAGGACCGCCGCGGTGGCCAGGGCGAGCAGGCCGCCCCAGGAGTAGCCCACCAGCACCTGCCCGTCCCGGGCGAGGTCCGCGTACACCTCCACCAGGGCGTCCAGCGTCGCCGGCAGCGGCTCGCGCTCGGTGAAGCCCGGCACCGGGACCGCGTGCACGTCGCGCACCCCGCGCCAGTGCCGGGCCAGGCGGGCGTACTGCTGCGCACCGCCCATCACCATCGGCGACGGGAAGCACAGCAGGCCGGTGCCCGGTCCGGAGGCGAGCCGCACCGCCTCCGGTGGCCGGGGCAGCTCCGCCGCGGAGCCGAACGCGGGGCGCAGGGCACCGGCCGCCTTGAGCAGGTCCAGGCCCTCGGGCACCCGGTCGTCGGCCACGGCCCGGCGGAACAGCTCGGCCAGCGCGTCGGTCGGCGCGGTGCCGCCGAGGTCGAGTTCGTCGAGCAGGCGCCGGGCCAGGCCGGTCGGGGTGTGGTGGTCGAACACGGCGCTGGTCGGCAGGCGCAGGCCGGTGGCCGCGTTGAGGCCGTTGCGCAGCTCCATCGCGGTCAGCGAGTCGAAGCCGACCTGGACGAAGGCGCGTTCCGGTGCCACCGCCGCGGGGTCGGCGTGCCCGAGCACCGCGGCCGCGTGGCCGCGCACCAGGTCCACGAGCGCCCGCTCCCGGTCGGGGGCCGGCAGGGCGGCCAGCCGGCGGCGCAGCCCGTCCGCGTCCGTCGCCGTCGCGCGGGCCTTGCGCGGGGCGCGTGCCCGCGGCGCCAGCTTCGCCGGGACCACCAGCGGCAGGCCGGTGGTCAGGGCCGCGTCGAACAGGGCCAGGCCCTCCTCGGCGGACAGGCCGGTGAGCCCGGCGCGGGCCAGGCGCGCGGTGTCGGCGGTGGCGGTCATGCCGCTCTCGTCCGCCCACAGGCCCCAGGCCAGCGACACCGCGGGCAGGCCCTGCGCCTGCCGGTGCGCGGCGAGGGCGTCGAGGAAGGTGTTCGCCGCCGCGTAGCCGGCCTGGCCCGCGGAGCCGAGGACGCCCGCGCTGGAGGAGAACAGCACGAACGCGGCCAGGTCCAGGTGCCGGGTCAGCTCGTGCAGGTGCCGCGCCGCCTCGGCCTTCGGCCGCCACACCGCGGCCAGCCGGTCGGGGGTCAGCGACTCGACCACGCCGTCGTCGAGCACCCCGGCCGCGTGCACGACCGCGGTCAGCGGGCGGTCGGCGGGGATGCCGGCGAGCAGGCGGGCCACCTCGTCCCGGTCGCCGACGTCGCAGACGACCACCTCGGCGTCCACGTCGAGCGGCGGGTGGTCGGCCCGCCGGGTGGTCAGCAGCAGGTGCCGCACGCCGTGCGCCTCGACCAGGTGCGCGGCGAGCAGGCGGCCGAGGGTGCCGGTGCCGCCGGTGACCAGCACGGTGCCGTCGGGGTCGAGCGGTTTCGGCACGGTCAGCACGACCTTGCCCACGTGCCGGGCCCGCGCCACGAACCGGAACGCCTCCCGCGCCTGGCGGAGGTCCCACCGCGTGGTGGGCAGCCGCCGCAGGTGCCCGCCGTCGAGCAGCGCCAGCACCTCCGGCAGCACTTCCGCGATCCGCTCGGGCCCGGCCTCGTCGAGGTCGAACGGCCGGTAGGTGACGCCCGGGTGGTCGGCGGGGTCGCGGAGGTCGGTCTTGCCCATCTCCAGGAACAGGCCGCCGGGGCGCAGCAGCCGCAGCGAGGCGTCCACGAACTCGTGGGCCAGCGAGTTCAGCACCACGTCGACCCGGCCGAACTTCGCCTCGAACAGCAGGTCCCGGGAGGAGGCGATGTGCTCGTCGTCCAGCCCCAGCCCGCGCAGGGCGTCCCACTTGCCCTCGCTCGCCGTGGCGTACACCTCGGCGCCGAGCCGGCGCGCCAGCCGCACCGCGGCCATGCCCACCCCGCCGGCCGCGGCGTGCACCAGCACCGACTGCCCCGGCCGCAGGCGCGCCAGGTCGGTGAGCGCGTAGTGGGCGGTGAGGAACGCGACCGGCGTGGCGGCCGCGTCGACGTAGGTCCAGCCGGGCGGGATCGGCGCCAGCAGGCGGTGGTCGGTGACCGCCACCGGCCCGAACGCGCCGGAGAACAGGCCCGTCACGCGGTCGCCCGGCGCGAAGCGGGTCACCCCCGGGCCGACCTCGACGACCACGCCCGCGGCCTCGGCGCCGATCGGCCGGTCGCCCTCGGGCACCAGGCCCAGCGCGACCACCACGTCCCGGAAGTTCACCCCGGCCGCCCGGACCGCGACCCGCACCTGCCCCTCGGCCGGCGGCGCGTCGGGCGCCGGGCCGAACGACAGGTCGTCCAGGGAGCCGTTCCCGCTGTGCAGCCGCCAGGGGCCCGCCGGGGGCCGCGGCGCGACCAGCCGGGCCAGTCGGGGCGCCAGCAGCTCGCCGCCGCGCACCGCGAGCTGCGCCTCGCCCTGCCCGAGGGCCTCGGCGACCTCGCGCTCGGGCAGGTCCCCGTCCAGGTCCACCAGGCCGAACCGGTCCGGGTGCTCGGCCTGCGCGGACCTGACCAGCCCCCACACCGGTGCCCGGTCCAGGTCGGTCACGTCCTCGCCGGGCCGGGTCGACACCGCGCCCCTGGTGACGAGCACCAGCCGCGCGCGGGTGTCGCGGGCCAGCCAGTCCCGCACCAGGCCGAGGGCGTCCGCGGTGCCGGTGAAGTCCTCGGTGAACACCACCTCGGCCGCCGGGGCGGTGCCGGACCGCACCGGTGCCCAGTCGAGCCGGTGCAGCCAGTCCGGTCCCGCGCCCGCGACGGGCCGGAACGCCAGGGACTCCACCGACATGACCGGCGAGCCGGTGCCGTCGGCCACCTCCACCGCGAAGGCGTCGGCACCCGCCGGCACCAGCCGCACCCGCAGCACCGACGCCCCGGTCGCGTGCAGCGAGACCCCGGACCACTCGAACGGCCACGCCGGGCCGCCGCCCGCGTGCCCCAGCACGTGCAGCGCGGCGTCCAGGGCCGCCGGGTGCAGGCCGTAGCGGTCGGCGTCGCGCACCGACGCGGGCAGCCGCACCTCGGCGAACAGCTCGTCGCCGCGCCGCCAGGCCGCGGTCAGGCCCCGGAACACCGGCCCGTACGCCAGGCCGGCCCCGGCGAGCAGCTCGTAATGGCCGGCCGGGTCCAGCGCTTCCGCGCCCGCCGGCGGCCACTGCACCAGGTCGAAGGCGGGCGGCCGGCCGGGCCGCACCCGGCCGGTGGCGTGCCGCGTCCACGGGTCGTCGTCGGACCGCCTGGCGTGCACGGTCACCGGCCGCGTCCCGGACCCGTCCGGCTCGCCCACCGCGACCTGCACCCGCACCCCGTCCCGGGCGGGCAGGACCAGCGGGGCGGTCAGGGTCAGGTCGGCCACCGAACCGCAGCCCACCTGGCCGCCCACGTGCCCGACCAGCTCGACGAACCCGGTGCCGGGGAACAGGACCGCGCCGGACACCACGTGGTCGGCCAGCCACGGCTGGGTGCCCGGCGACAGCAGGCCCGTGCACACCAGGCCGGCCGACCCGGCCAGCGGCACGGCCGCGCCGAGCAGGGGGTGGTCGGCGCCGCTCAGGCCCGCCGACCGCACGTCGGCCGACCGGGTGCCGTCCGGCCAGTACCGCTCGCGCTGGAAGGCGTAGGTCGGCAGGTCGACCGACCGCGCCCCGGCCGGGAACGCCCACTCGACGTCCACGCCGTGCACGTGCGCCTCGGCCAGCGAGGTCAGGAACCGCCGCGCGTGCCCCTCGTCGCGGCGCAGCGTCCCGACCGCGACCGCGCCGAGGTCGGTGATGCCCATCGTGAGCACCGGGTGGGGGCTGGTCTCGACGAACACCCGGTGGCCCGCGTCGAGCGCGGCCCGGACGGCGCCCTCGAAGTCGACCGGCTCGCGGACGTTGCGGAACCAGTACTCCGCGCCCAGGGCCGCCGGGTCGAACGGGGTGCCGGTGACGGTGGAGTAGAACGGCACCGACCCGGGGCGCGGGGACACGTCGGCCAGCTCGGCCAGCAACCGGTCCCGGATCCGGTCGACCTGCGCCGAGTGGGAGGCGATCGTGCCCGGCACGGTCCGGGTCCGCACGCCCGCCGCCGCGCACTGCCCGGCGAACTCCGCCAACGCCTCCAGGTCGCCCGCCACGGTGGCGGACGCGGGTCCGTTCCGCCCGGCCACGGACAGCCGGCCGGCCCACCGGTCCAGCAGGGGCGCGACGCGGTCGGCCGCGAGCGCCACCGCGAGCACGGCGCCCTTGCCCGCCATGGTCTCGGCGAACAGCCTGCTGCGCGTCACCACGACCTTCGCCGCGTCGGCCAGGGACAGCGCGCCCGCGACGCAGGCGGCCGCGACCTCGCCCTGCGAGTGGCCGATGACCGCGGCCGGCCGCACGCCGTGCGCCTGCCAGAGGTGGGCCAGGGACACCATGACCGCGAACAGGGCGGGCTGCACGACGTCGACCCGGTCCAGCGGCCGCCCCTCGCGCAGCACGGCCGGCACGTCGACGTCGGAGACGGCCCGGACGGCGGCCGAGCACTCGGCCAGGCGCTCGGCGAACACCGGCGACGACGCCAGCAGCTCGGCGGCCATGCCGGGCCACTGCGACCCCTGGCCGGGGAAGACGAAGACCACGCCGGGCGAGGGCAGGGCCGTGCCGCCGACCGCGCCGAGGTGCGCCAGCAGCTCCTCCCGGGTCGTGCCGACGGCCGCGGTCCGGTGCTCCATCGCCGTGCGGCCGGTGGCCAGGCTGAACCCGATGTCGGCGGGCGCCAGGTCGGGCCGCGCCAGCACGTGCGACCGCAGCCGCTCCACCTGGGCCGCCAGCGCGGGCGCGCTGTGGGCGGAGACCACCCACGGCACGAGCGCGGGTTCCGCCGGCTCCTCGGGGACCTCCTCGGGTGCCTGTTCGAGCACCAGGTGGGCGTTGGTGCCGCTGATCCCGAACGACGACACCCCGGCCCTCCTGGGCCTGCCGTCGGTCCGCCACCGCTCGGCCCGGTCGAGCAGCCGCAGGTCCCCCGCCTCCGGCAGCGGCGTGCCGACGTGCAGGGTCCTGGGCAGCACGCCGTGGCGCAGCGCCTGGACGACCTTGAGCACCCCGGCCACGCCCGCGGCCGCCTGGGCGTGGCCGATGTTGGACTTGACCGTGCCGACGCGGACCGGTCCGTAGACCGCCGCCAGGGCCTGCGCCTCGATCTGGTCGCCGAGCCTGGTGCCCGTGCCGTGCGCCTCGACGACGTCCACTTCGGACGGTCGCAGGCCCGCGTTCGCCAGTGCCCGCCGGATGACCCGCTGCTGCGCCGGGCCGCTGGGCGCGGTCAGCCCGTTGGACGCCCCGTCCTGGTTGACCGCCGAGCCGCGCACCACCGCCAGCACGGGGTGGCCGTTGCGCCGGGCGTCGGAGAGGCGTTCGAGCAGCACCAGGCCGAGCCCGTCGGCCACGCCGAAGCCGTCCGCGTCGGCCGAGAACGCCTTGCAGCGGCCGTCCGCCGACAGCGCGCCCTGCCTGCCGAACTCGGTGAAGATGTCGGGCGTGGCCGAGACGGTGACGCCGCCGGCCACGGCCAGCGAGCACTCGCCCTGGCGCAGCGCCTGACTGGCCAGGTGGATGGCCACCAGCGACGACGAGCACGCGGTGTCCACGGTGATGGCCGGGCCCTCCAGCCCGAAGGTGTAGGCCAGCCGGCCCGAGGCGACGCTGTTCATGGTGCCGGTGACCAGGTGGCCCTCGACCTCCTCGCGGGCGTCGCCCAGGGTCTCGGCGTAGCCGTTGTGGATGGCGCCGACGTAGACCCCGACGGGCTCGCCGCGCAGCGACGCGGGCACGATCCCGGCCCGCTCGAAGACCTCCCACGCGCCCTCCAGCAGCATCCGCTGCTGCGGGTCCATCGCCAGCGCCTCCCGGGGCGAGATGCCGAAGAAGCCGGCGTCGAACTCGGCCGCGTCGTAGCGGAACCCGCCGCCGCGCGGACCGAGGTCCCCGGTGGCCCAGCCGCGGTCGGCCGGGAAGTCCGCGATGGCGTCCCCGCCCGCCGCGACCAGGTCCCACAGGTCCTCGGGCGAGTCGACCCCGCCGGGCAGCCGGCAGCTCATGGCCACGACGGCGATCGGCTCGTCGGTGCGCGCCGGCTGGGCCTCGGGCTCCGGCTCGGCGGTCGCGCCGCGCAGCTCCCGGTGCAGCAGGGCGGCCAGCGCGGTGGGGGTCGGGTGGTCGAACACCAGGGTGGGCGGCAGCCGCAGGCCGGTGGCGGCGTCGAGCCGGTTGCGCAGCTCGACCGAGGTGAGCGAGTCGAACCCCAGGTCCCGGAACGCCCGCCCGGGTTCGACCTCGGCGGCCGAGCCGAAGCCGAGCACGGTCGCCGCGTGCTCGCGCACCAGGTCCAGCAGCGCGTCCTCGGACAGCTCCACCCCGGTGACGGCCTCGGCCGCGCGCCGCCGGGTCCGGCCACCGGTCAGGCGCCGCAGCAGCGGCGAGCCCGAGCGCAGCGCGGCCGGGTCGAACCGGACCGGCGCGAGCACCGCCTCGTCCGCGCCGAGCGCGGCGTCGAACAGGGCCAGCCCCTCCCGCTCGGACAGGGCCGCGATGCCCGAGCCGACGACCCGGGCGCGGTCGCGCTCGTCGAGCCGGCCCGCCATGCCTGCGGACTCGCCCCAGTAGCCCCACGCCAGCGAGACGGCGGGCAGGCCGCGGGCCCGGCGGTGCTGGGCCAGGGCGTCGAGGAACGCGTTGCCCGCCGCGTAGTTGGCCTGGCCCGGTCCGCCCAGCACCCCGGCCGCCGAGGAGAACAGCACGAACGCCGCGAGGTCGCCGGTCAGCTCGTGCAGGTGCCAGGCGCCGTCCAGCTTGGGCCGCAGCACCTCGTCGAGCCGGTCGGGGGTCAGCGCGGCCACGGTGGCGTCGGCGAGCACCCCGGCCGCGTGCACCACCGCGGTCAGCGGGCGCGGGATGGCGGCCAGCATTCTCTCGACGGCCGCGCGGTCGGCGAGGTCGCAGGCCACCGCGGTGACCTCCGCGCCGAGGTCGGCCAGCTCCGCGCACAGCCCGGGCGCCTCACCCCGCCGGCCGACCAGGACGAGGTGCCGCACGCCGTGCGCGACCACCAGGTGCCGGGCGAGCAGGCCGCCCAGCGCCCCGGTGCCGCCGGTGACCAGCACCGCGCCGTCGGGGTCGAGCGGTCGCGGCGGGACCAGCACGACCTTGCCGACGTGCCTGGCCTGCGCGAGGAACCGGAACGCCTCCCGCGCCCGGCCGATCGGCCACGCGGTCACCGGCAGCGGCTTGAGCACGCCCCGTTCGAACAGCCCGGCCAGCTCGGTCAGCATCTCGCCCAGCCGGTCGGTGCCCGCCTCGAACAGGTCGAACGCGCGGTAGGTCAGGCCGGGGTGGTCGGCGGGGTCCCGGACGTCGGTCTTGCCCATCTCCAGGAACCGGCCACCGGGCCGCAGCAGCCCCAGCGACGCGTCCACGAACTCGCGGGCCAGCGAGTTCAGCACCACGTCGACCCGGGGGAACTTCGCGGCGAAGCCCAGGTCCCGCGAAGACGCGAAGTGGTCGTCGGCCAAACCGGACGCCTCCTGCTTGCCCTCGCCGGCCGTGCCGAACACCTCGCCGCCGAGGTGCCGGACCAGTTGCACCGCCGCCATGCCGACACCGCCGGCCGCCGCGTGCACCAGGACCCGCTCCCCCGGCCGCACGCCGGCCAGGTCGCGCAGCCCGTAGTAGGCGGTCAGGAACACGATCGGCACCGCGGCGGCCTGCTCCGCGCCCCACCCGGCCGGGATCGGCGCCAGCAGCCGGTGGTCGGTCACGGCCAGCGGCCCGAACGCGCCCCCGAACAGCCCGAACACCCGGTCGCCCGGCCGCAGGCGGGTCACGCCCGGACCGACCTCGCGCACCACGCCGGCGCCCTCGCAGCCCAGCGCGACCTCGCCCGGGTACATGCCCAGCGCCATCAGCACGTCGCGGAAGTTCACGCCCGCCGCGAGCACCCGGACCCGCACCTCGCCGGGGCCGAGCGGCCGTTCGGCCTCCGGCGCCGGGACCCGGGCCAGCCCCTCCACGGTGCCCTTCGCGGCCACGTCGAGCCGCCACGCGCCGGCCGCGAACCGGGTGAGCCTGGGCGCGTGCCCGACCCCCGCGCGCACGGCCAGCTGCGGTTCGCCGGAGCCGAGCAGTTCCGGCAGGACCCGCGTCGACTCCGGGTCGTCGTCCACGTCCACCAGCAGGAACCGGTCCGGGTGCTCGTTCTGCGCGGACCGCAGCAGGCCCCACACCGGCGCGTTGGCCAGGTCGGGCACGTCCTCGTCACCGATCGCCAGCGCGCCCCTGGTGACCAGCGCCAGCCGCTCCGGCCGCTCCTCCGCCAGCCACCGCCGCACGTGCTCCAGCGCCCGGTGGGCCGCCCGCCGACCGTCCCCGGGCAGCTCCCGGCCGGTGTCGCAGGGGACCACGACGACGTCCGCGGCGGGCGGCCCCGGCGTCACGGGCACCCACTCGACCCGGAACACGCTGTCGTGGCGGGGGTCCACGGCGGCGGGCCGCAGCGCCAGCGACCCGATCGTGGCGACCGGCATCCCGGTGGCGTCGGCGACGTCGATCGCGACGGCGCCGGGTCCCGCGGGCGCGATCCGGACCCGGATCGCGGTGGCGCCGGTGGCGTGCAGGGTCACGTCGCCCCAGGCGAACGGGAGCTGCGCCAGGCCCGCCTCGCCCCACGGGCCGAGCCCGATGGCGTGCAGCGCGGCGTCGAGCAGCGCCGGCAGGGGTGCGTCGGGCAGCGCGACCTCGGCGAACACCTCGTCGTCGCGCCGCCAGGCCGCGCGCAGGCCGCGGAACGCGGGCCCGTAGCGGAGGCCGGCGCCCGCCAGCCGCTCGTAGTGGCCGGCCACGTCCAGGGCGACCGCGCCGGTCGGCGGCCAGTCGACGAGCCGGGCGGGTGCCGCCGCGCCGTCGGAGAGCGACCCGCCGGCGTGGTGCACCCACTCGCCGCCGGCGCGGGAGTGGACGGTCAGCGCGCCCCGCCCGTCCAGCCGCACCTGCACCTCCACCGCGCCGGTGGCGGGCACGACCACCGGCGCGTGCAGGGTCAGCTCGGCCACCCGGTCGCGGCCGGCGCGGTCGCAGGCCAGGACCGCCAGCTCCAGCAGTGCCGTGCCGGGCACGAGCACCGACCCGAGCACGACGTGGTCGGCCAGCCACGGGTGGGACGACAGCGACAGCTCCCTGGTCAGCAGCAGGCCGTCCCCGGCGACCTCGACCGCGGTGACGTCGTCGGCGTCGCGCGGCGCGTCGAGCCAGTACCGCTTGCGCTGGAACGCGTAGGTGGGCAGCTCCACCGGGCGGGCGCCGGTGCCCGCGAAGTACCGCGGCCAGTCGACCGGGACGCCCCGGACGTGCAGCCGGGCCAGCGCGGTGACCAGCGAGCGCGGTTCGGGGCGGTCCCGGCGCAGGGCGGGCTCGAACGCGGCGTCGCCGGCCCACTCCCGGCCCAGGGCCGAGAGCACCCCGTCGGGGCCGATCTCCAGGAACGACCGGGCGCCGAGGTCGAGCAGGGCCCGCACGCCGTCGGCGAACCGCACCGGTTCGCGGACCTGCCGCACCCAGAACCCCGGGTCGGTGAAGTCCCCGGACACCACCCGGACCTCGGGCGCCCGGAAGGTCAGGCGTTCGACGACGCGGCGGAACGCGTCGAGCATCGGCTCCATCCGGGCCGAGTGGAACGCGTGGCCCACCCGCAGCCGCTTGGCGCCCTCGAAGCGGGCGGCCAGCGCCAGCACCGCGTCCTCGTCACCGGACAGCACCACCGAGTCCGGCCCGTTGACGGCCGCGAGGTCGACGCCCGGTCCCAGCAGCGGCCGGACCTCGTCCTCGCCGGCCCGGACCGCCACCATCGCACCGCCCGCCGGCAGCTCCTGCATCAGGCGGCCCCGCGCGGACACCAGGGCGCAGGCGTCGGCCAGCGACAGCACGCCCGCGACGTGGGCCGCCGCGACCTCGCCGACGGAGTGCCCCAGCACCGCGTCCGGGCGCAGCCCCCAGGACCCGACCAGCCGGCACAGGGCGACCTGGAGCGCGAACAGGGCGGGCTGGGCGAACTCCGTGCGCGCCAGCGCCCCGGCGTCGGTCCTGACCTTGAGGTGCGCGTCGACCTCGTCCCAGGCGCGGGCGAACGCCGGGTAGGTGGCGTGCAGCTCCCGCCCCATCCCCACCCGCTGGGAACCCTGGCCGGAGAACAGGAACGCGACCGGTCCGGGCTCGGCCGCGGTGCCGCGCTCGACCCGGCCCAGGGCCTCGACCAGCCCGTCCCGGTCGTCGGCGACCACGAACGCCCGCTCGCCCAACGCGGCCCGGCCGGCCAGCGTGCGGCCCACGTCCAGCAGGTCCGCGTCGGTGTCGGCCAGGTGGGTGGCGAGCCGGTCGACCTGGGCGCGCAACGCCTCGGCGGTGTGCGCGGACAGCAGGCAGGGCACCGGCCCGGTGGGCGTGCGGTCCGGGACCTCCTCGGGCGGGGCCTGTTCCAGCACCACGTGCGCGTTGGTGCCGGAGGCGCCGAAGGACGACACGCCCGCCCGCCGCACCGGGCCGGGCCACGGGCGCTGCTCGGTCAGCAGCTCGACCGCGCCCCGCGACCAGTCGATCCGGGGCGAGGGGCGGTCCACGTGCAGGCTGCGGGGCAGCACGCCGTGGCGCAGGGCCAGCACCATCTTGACCACCCCGGCGACGCCGGCGGCCGCCTGGGTGTGCCCGATGTTGGACTTGACCGTGCCCAGCCACAGCGGTTCGGCGCGGTCCTGGCCGTAGGTGGCCAGCAGCGCGTGCGCCTCCACCGGGTCGCCCAGGGTGGTGCCGGTGCCGTGCGCCTCGACGACGTCCACGTCGGCGGGCGCGAGCCGCGCGTCGGCCAGGGCCTGCCGGATCACGCGCTGCTGGGCGGGCCCGCTCGGCGCGGTCAGCCTGCTGCTCGCGCCGTCCTGGTTGACCGCGGTGCCGCGGACCAGGGCGAGCACCGGGTGGCCGTGGCGCCGGGCGTCCGAGAGCCGTTCGAGCACCAGCACGCCGACGCCCTCGGAGAACCCGGTGCCGTCGGCGGCCGCGGCGAACGCCTTGCACCGGCCGTCCGGGGCCAGTCCGCCCTGCCGGCTGAAGTCGAGGTAGGTCACCGGCGTGGACATCACGGTCACGCCGCCGGCCAGGGCCAGCGAGCACTCGCCGCGCCGCAGCGCCTGGACCGCCAGGTGCAGCGCCACCAGCGACGACGAGCACGCGGTGTCCACGGTGACCGCCGGGCCCTCCAGGCCGAAGGTGTAGGACACCCGGCCGGACACCACGCTGGGCGCGCTGCCCAGGCTCAGCTGCCCCTCGAACCCGGCCGGCGCGCGGTGCAGCCGGCCGGCGTAGTCGGCGTACATCACCCCGGTGAACACGCCGGTCCGGCTGCCGCGCAGGGACAGCGGGTCGATCGCGGCGTGCTCCAGGGCCTCCCAGGTGGTCTCCAGCACCAGCCGCTGCTGCGGGTCCATCGCCAGCGCCTCGCGCGGCGACACGCCGAACAGGCCGGGGTCGAACTCCGCGGCGTCGTGCAGGAACCCGCCGTGGCGGGTGTGGCTGGTGCCGGGGCGGTCGGAACCCGGCGCGTACAGGGCGTCCACGTCCCACCCGCGGTCGGTGGGGAACAGCGAGACCGCGTCCACCCCCTCGGACACCAGCCGCCACAGGTCGGCCGGGCCGGTCACCCCGCCGGGCAGCCGGCAGCCGGTGCCCACGATGGCGATCGGCTCGCCCGCCGCCTCCTGGACCTCGCGCAGCCGGTGGCGCGTCTGCCGGAGGTCGACGACGACGCGTTTGAGGTAGTCGCGCAGCTTCTGCTCGTTGTCCATGCCCGGCTCCTCAGAGAACGCCAAGGTCGTTGTCCACCAGTTCGAACAGCTCGTCGTCCGTCGCGGAGTCGAGCCCCGCCGCGCCCGGGTCGGTGCCGAGGTCGACCAGCAGCGACCGCAGGCGGCCCAGCACCTCCGGGCGCGTGCCCCCGTCCTCGGCCAGCGCCCGCAACCGCGCCTCCAGCCGGTCCAGCTCACCGGCCGGCGACTCCTGCCCGTCCAGCAGCTCGCCGTGCAGGCGCTCGGCCAGCGCGACCGGCGTCGGGTGGTCGAACAGCAGCGTGGAGGGCAGCCGGACCCCGGTCGCGGCGGCCAGCCGGTTGCGCAGCTCGACCGCGGTCAGCGAGTCGAAGCCCGCGTCCAGGAATCCGCGGGTGGTCTCGACGGTGTCCGGCCCGGGGTGGCCGAGCACGGCGGCGGCGTGCTCCCGCACCAGGCCCAGCACCACGCGGCGCTGGTCGGCCACCGGCAGCGCGGCCAGCCGCTCCACCAGCCCCGCCGCACCCGCGCCCGCACCCGCCGCGCCCGACCTCGCCCCGCCCCATCCCGCTTCGGCAGCACCCGGGGCCTCGGCGGCCACCAGCCCCCGCAGCAGCGCGGGCACCTCCTCGACGGCGGCGAGGTCCAGCCCCACCGGCACCACCACCGGCTCGTCGGCACCGCAGGCGGCGTCGAACAGCGCCAGCCCTTCGGCCACCGTCAGCGGCCGCACGCCCCACCTGGCCATCCGCGCCACGTCGGGGTCGCCGAGCCGGCCGGTCAGCCCGCTGCGCCGCTCCCACATGCCCCACGCCAGCGACACCGCCGGCAGCCCGGCCGCCCCGCGGTGCCGGGCCAACGCGTCCAGCACGCCGTTGGCCGCCGCGTAGTTGGCCTGCCCCGGCGTGCCGAACACCCCGGCCGCGGACGAGAACAGCACGAACCGCGTCAGGTCCCGGGTCAGCTCGTGCAGGTGCCACGCCGCGTCCGCCTTCGGACCCAGCACCGCGTCGACCTGCTCCGGCGTCAGGGACTCGACGATCCCGTCGGCCACGACCCCCGCCGCGTGCACCACGCCGCGCAGCGGGAACCCGGCGGGCACCAGGGTGAGCACGCGGGCCAGCGCGTCCCGGTCGGACACGTCGCACGCGGCGGTGGTGACCAGCGCGCCGGCGGCCTCCAGCTCCGCCACCAGCCCGGGATCGCTCCCCCGGCGACCGACCAGCAGCAGGCTGCGGACGCCGTGCGCGGTGACCAGGTGCCTGGCCACCGCCGCGCCGAGGACACCCGTGCCGCCGGTGATCAGGACCGTGCCGCCGGGGTCCCACGCGGGGGTCTCGCGCGGGCCGGTCAGGCGCGCCAGCCTGGGCACGCGGACGGTTCCGCCGCGCACCTCGCATTCGGGCTCCTCGTCCAGCACACCCAGGACCGCGTCCACCGGGAGGTCCGGGTCGTGCAGGTCGACCAGGGCGAACCGGTCCGGGTTCTCCGCGCGGGCCGACCGCACCAGGCCGCGCACCGCCGCGCGGGCGGGATCGGCGCCGCCGGGGACGACCACCAGCCGCGAGCGGGCGAACCGGTCGTCGTCCAACCACTCCCGCAGCACCGCCAGCACCCCGACCACGGCGTCCCGCGTGGTCCCGGTGGTGTGGTCGGTCGTCAGGAACACGGTGTCCGGGACGGTGTCGCCCACGTCGCGGAGGTCCGTGACGACCACGTGCGTGCCGGTGGGGGCCTGCGACGGCGCCTCGACCCAGTCGACGCGGAACAGGGAGTCCTGCGGCGCGCGCAGCGCCAGGGCGTCCACCCGGGCGACCGCCGTCCCGTCCAGGTCGGTCAGCACCAGCGAGACGGTGTCGTCGCCGCGCGGTGAGATCCGGACGCGCAGCGCGGTCCGGCCCGGTGCGACCAGCGACACCCCGCTCCACGAGAACGGCAGGGCGGCCTGCGCCCGGTCGGCGCCCGCCACGTGCAGGGCCGCGTCGAGCAGGGCCGGGTGCAGGCGGAACCGGCGCGCCTGCGGGCGGAGCCGTTCGGGCAGCGAGACCTCGGCGCAGAGGTCCGCGCCGACCCGGAACGCCGACCGCACGCCCCGGAACGCGGGCCCGTAGCGGTAGCCCAGCTCGTCGAGCCGCCGGTAGAGGTCCGGCACGTCGATGGGCTCGGCATCGGCGGGCGGCCACGGCGCCGGGTCGTCCACCGGGTGGGTCTCGGCGGTGAGGGCACCGGACGCGTGCCTGGTCCACGGCCCGTCGTCCGTCCGGGAGTGGACGCGGACCGACCGCTGCCCGGAGGGGTCGGGCGCGTCGACCGCGAGCTGCACGGTGGTGGTGCCGCGCAGGGTCAGCGGGGTCTCCAGGGTCAGCTCCGCCACCGCCGGGCAGCCCACGTGCTCCCCCGCCCACAGCACGAGGTCCAGGAACGCCGTGCCGGGCAGCAGCACCGCGTCCCGGACCGCGTGGTCGGCCAGCCACGGCGCGCGGTCCGGGGAGATCCGGCCGGTGAACACCGTCGTGCCCGAGTCCGCCAGCGTGACGACCGTGCTGATGAACGGGTGGTCGTTCAGGGTCGCCTCGGTGTCGTCGGCGTTGAGCCAGTAGCGCTGCCGTTGGAAGGGGTAGGTGGGCAGGTCGACCAGGCGGCCACCGGTCAGCAGCGGTGCCCAGTCAACCTCGACACCGTTCACGTGCGCCTCCGCCAACGAAGTCCAGAAACGGTCCAACCCACCGTCGTCGCGGCGCAGCGAACCGATAGTGACCGCTTCCTCCACGGTGTCCTGGATGTGACCGGTCAACACCGGGTGCGGACTCATCTCCACGTACACCGCCGCACCCAACTCACGCACCACCGGCTCGAACCGCACCGTCCGACGGAGGTTCCGGTACCAGTAGTCGGCGTCCAGTACCGCCTCATCGTCCACAGTGGAGTAGAACGGTATTGCGGGCGTGTGCGGCGTGATCCCGTGCAGTACCGCCAAGATCTCGTCGCGCACCGACTCGACCTGCTGTGAGTGCGATGCGTAATCGACCGCGATCCGCTTCCCCGGCACCCTCTCCAACAGCTCGTCGACCGCCTCCGGGTCCCCGGACACCACCACCGAAGCCGGCCCGTTGACCGCCGCCACCGACAACCGGTCGTCCAACGGAACCCGATCCGCCGCAAGCGACACCGACGCCATCGCACCCAGACCGGACAACCGCTGCGCGATGACCTGACTGCGCCGAGCCACGACCCGCGCGCCGTCCTCCAACGACAGCGCGCCCGCCACGCACGCGGCGGCGATCTCACCCTGGGAATGGCCAACCACCGCATCGGGTTCCACGCCGAACGACCGCCACAGCCCCGCCAACGACACCATCACCGCCCACAGGGCGGGCTGGACCTCGTCAACGCGGTCGCTGTCCAGCGCGTAGCGCAGGTCCCAGTCCACCCAGGGGCTCAGGGCCTCCGCGCACCGGTCCATCCACCCGGCGAACACCGGCGAGGACTCCCACAGCTCCAACGCCATCCCGGCCCACTGCGAGCCCTGCCCCGGGAAGACGAACACGGTCCTCCCCACCGGCCGGGCCACGCCCTCGACCAGCCGATCGCCCAGCAGCACGGCCCGGTGCGCCAACCGAGCCCGGCTCTTGACCAGCGAGTAGCCGATGTCCACCGCCGACCCGGGCCACCGGGACACCCGCCACACCTGCTCCCGCAACGCCTCGGCGGACGCGGCCGACAGCACCCACGGCACCGGATCGCCGTCGGGCGCGCGGACCTCCTCGACCGGCGGGCCCTGCTCCAGGATCACGTGCGCGTTCGTGCCGCCGATCCCGAACGACGACACCCCCGCCCGCCGGGGCCGGTCCCGCTCGGGCCACGGCACCGCCTCCCGCGCCACCTCCACCAGCCCGGCGGACCAGTCCACGAGGGTCGACGGCTCGTCCACGTGCAGGCTGGCGGGCACCACGCCGTGGCTCATCGCCAGCACCACCTTGATCACACCGGCGACACCCGCAGCCGCCTGCGCGTGACCGATGTTCGACTTCACCGACCCCAGCAGCAGCGGCACGTCCCGGTCCTGCCCGTAGGTCGCCAGCACCGCCTGCGCCTCGATCGGATCACCCAACCGCGTGCCCGTGCCGTGCCCCTCGACCACGTCCACGTCGGCGGGCGCGAAGCCGGCGCTCGCCAGCGCCGCCCGGATCACCCGCTGCTGGGCACGACCGCTCGGCGCGGTCAGCCCGTTGGACGCGCCGTCCTGGTTGACCGCCGAACCCCGGACCACGGCGAGCACCCGGCGCCCGTGCCGCCGCGCCTCGGACAGCGGTTCGACCAGCAGCACGCCGACGCCCTCGCCCCACCCGGTGCCGTCGGCCGCGTCCGCGAACGGCTTGCACCGCCCGTCGGCCGCGATCCCGCCCAGGCGGCCGAACTCGGCGAACGCGCCGGGGTTCGCCATCACCGTCACCCCGGCGGCCAGCGCCATCGCGCACTCGCCGCTGCGCACCGCCTGGCACGCGGTGTGCAGGGCCACCAGCGCCGAGGAGCACCCGGTGTCCAGGGTGACCGCCTGGCCCTCCAGCCCGAAGGTGTAGGCGATCCGGCCGGAGAGCACGCTGCCGGTGCTGCCGGTGGCCAGGTAGCCCTCGAAGTCCGCGGGTGCCTGGTGCATGCGGGGCCCGTAGTCCTGGGCCAGGGCGCCGACGAACACGCCGGTCCGGCTGCCGCGCACGGACGTCGGGTCGATGCCCGCCCGCTCGAAGACCTCCCACGCGCACTCCAGCACCAGCCGCTGCTGCGGGTCCATGGCGGTGGCCTCGCGCGGCGAGATGCCGAACAGGCCCGCGTCGAACTCGGCGGCGTCGTGGAGGAACCCGCCGGTGCCGGTCATCGCCCAGCCCCGGTCGGCCGGGAAGTCGGAGATCGCGTCGACCCCGTCGGCCACCAGCCGCCACAGGTCCTCGGGCGAGCCGACCCCGCCGGGGAACCGGCAGCTCATCGCCACGATCGCGATCGGCTCGTCCACGGGGGCGGCGGTCCCGGCCGGTGCCGGGGTGGCGGCCCCGGTCAGGTGGTCGGCGAGGGCGGCGCAGTTCGGGTGGTCGAACACGACCGTCGTCGGCAGGCTCAGCCCGGTCGCGCCGACCAGCCGGTTGCGCAGCTCGACGGCCGTGACCGAGTCGAAGCCCAGGTCCCTGAACGCGCGCCGGACGTCGACCGCGTCGCCGGAGTCCATCCCCAGCACGGCCGCCACCTGCGCGCGGACCAGCGGGAGGGCGTCCGCCACGGCGGGGCGCGGGGTGTCGGGTTCGACGTCCTGCGCGAAGACCTCGGCCAGCAGCGGGCGCCGGCGCGCGACGGCGTAGCTGGGGCCGAACGTCGGCCAGTCGACGTGGGCCACGACCAGGTTGGGCTCGTCCAGCTCCCGGAGCGCCCGCACCGCCACCCGCGGGTCCATCGCGACCACGCCGAGGCGGCGGAACCGCTCGCCCGCGCCGCCGCGCGCCATGCCGTCACCGGCCCAGCTGCCCCAGGCGATCGAGGTGGCGTTGCCCCCGGAGGCCCGGCGGCGTCGCGCGAGCGCGTCCAGGTGGGCGTTGGCGGCCGCGTAGGCGCCCTGCCCGCCACCGCCCCACACGCCCGCCCCGGACGAGAAGAGCACGAAGGCGTCGAGCGCGTCGTGGTCGAGCAGCGCGTCCAGGTTCTCGGCGCCGACGACCTTCGCCCGCAGCACGTCGTCGAGGTCGTCGATCGCGGTCACCGGCGTGCCGTGCTGCCCGACCCCGGCGGCGTGCACCACGGCGGTCAGGCCGGGCAGCGACGCCAGCAGGTCCCGCACCGCGTCGCGGTCGGCCACGTCGCAGGCCACGGCGGTGACCCCGTCGCCCAGCTCGGCCACCAGGTCCGCCACACCGGGCGCGTCGGCACCCCGGCGGCCGGCCAGGACCACGCGCTCGGCGCCGTGCCCGACGAGCCAGCGGGCCACGTGCGCGCCGAGCCCGCCGGTGCCCCCGGTGACCAGCACGGTCCCCCTGGGCCGCCAGGCGCGCCGCCGCTCGCGCGGTGCCCGCACGAGCCGCCGGGCGTAGGTGCCGTCGGACCGGACCGCCACCTGGTCCTCGTCGCCGGAGAGCACGGCGGTCAGCCGGTCGCGCACCCCGTCGTCCACGACCTCGGGCAGGTCGACCAGGCCGCCCCAGCGACCGGGCTGCTCCAGCCCGATGGTGAGCCCGAGGCCCCACAGCTGGGCCTGCGCCGGGTCGCGCACCACGTCACCGGGTGCCGCGGCGACCGCGCCCGAGGTCACCAGCCACAGCGGGGCCGTCACGTCCGCCCGCTCCAGCACCCGGACGGCGGTCAGGGTGTCGTGCGGCCCGAGGAACGACAGCACCCCGTCCACGCCGGCCAGGTGCTCGGCGAGCCGGTCCACCGCCACGGTCTCCACGGTCGGGCCGAGGTCCGGGACGACCGTGCCGCGGGCGGGCACCACCGCGAGCCAGCGGCCGGTCAGCGGTCGGCGCGCCTCGGCCAGCCGCCGCCAGGCGATGCGGTAGCGCCAGTCGTCCGCGGTGAGCGCTCCGACCTCGGGCCAGTAGCGCCTGTGCCGGAAGGGGTAGGTGGGGAGGTCGACCAGGCGGCCACCGGTCAGCAGCGGTGTCCAGTCGACCTCGACGCCGTTCACGTGCGCCTCGGCCAACGAGGTCCAGAAGCGTTGCGGCCCGCCGTCACCGCGTCGCAGCGAGCCGATGGCGACCGCGTCCGCGGTGGTGTCCTGGATGCCGGGCACCAGGACCGGGTGGGGGCTGACCTCCACGAACACGGCGTCACCCAGGGTCCGGACGGCCTGCTCGAACCGCACGGTCCGGCGGAGGTTGCGGTACCAGTAGTCGGCGTCGAACTCCGCCGTCTCCGACACGGTCGAGTGGAACGGGATCTCGGCCGTGCGCGGCGTGATCCCCTCCAGTGCCTCCAAAATCTCGTCCCGCACCGCCTCCACCTGCTGCGAGTGCGATGCGTAGTCAACCGCGATCCGCTTCCCCGGCACCTTCGCCAGCAG
The DNA here is from genome assembly GCF_009498035.1 of Saccharothrix syringae. Classification (NCBI taxonomy): domain Bacteria; kingdom Bacillati; phylum Actinomycetota; class Actinomycetes; order Pseudonocardiales; family Pseudonocardiaceae; genus Saccharothrix; species Saccharothrix syringae. The sequence continues at coordinate 3,881,820 of NZ_CP034550.1, read as the reverse complement.
CTCGTCGATCGCCTCCGGGTCCCCGGACACCACCACGTTCGCCGGGCTGTTGACCGCCGCCACCGACAACCGGTCGTCCAACGGGACCCGGTCCTCCGGGAGCGCCACGGATGCCATCGCGCCCTTGCCGGACAGCCGGTCCGCGATCACCCGGCTGCGGATCGCGACGATCCGCGCGCCGTCGTCGAGCGAGAGCGCGCCCGCCACGCAGGCGGCGGCGATCTCACCCTGGGAGTGGCCGATCACCGCGTCGGGTTCCACGCCGAACGACCGCCACAGGCCGGCCAACGACACCATCACCGCCCACAGGGCGGGCTGGACCACGTCGACCCGCTCACCGCGCAGGCCGTCCCGCAGTTCCCAGTCCACCCAGGGGCGCAAAGCGCTTGCGCACCGGTCCATCCACCCGGCGAACACCGGCGAGGACTCCCACAGCTCCTCGGCCATCCCCGCCCACTGCGACCCCTGCCCGGGGAAGACGAACACCGTCCTGCGCGACCGGGCCACACCTTCGACCAGCCGGTTCCCCACCAGCACCGCCCGGTGCGCCAACCGGGCCCGGCTCTTGACCAGCGAGTAGCCGATGTCCACCGCCGAACCCGGCCAGCCGGACACCCGCCGGACCTGCTCCCGCAACGCCTCGGCCGACGCGGCCGACAGCACCCACGGCACCGGACCACGGTCGGCCGCCCGGGATTCCTCGACGGCCGGGCCCTGCTCGATGATCACGTGCGCGTTCGTCCCGCTGATCCCGAACGAGGACACACCCGCCCGCCGGGGCCGCTCCCGAGCGGGCCACGCCACCGACTCCCGAGCCAGTTCCACCAACCCGGCCGACCAGTCGACCTCCGGCGACGGCTCGTCGACGTGCAGGCTGGCGGGCACCACGCCGTGGCTCATCGCCAGCACCACCTTGATCACACCGGCCATGCCCGCGGCGGCCTGGGTGTGCCCGATGTTGGACTTCACCGACCCCAGCAGCAGCGGTTCGACCCGGTCCTGGCCGTAGGTCGCCAGCACCGCCTGCGCCTCGATCGGATCACCCAACCGCGTACCCGTGCCGTGCCCCTCGACCACGTCCACGTCGGCGGGCGCCAGACCGGCGTTGGCCAACGCCTGCCGGATGACCTCTTCCTGACTCGGCCCGTTCGGCGCCGTCAACCCGTTGGACGCCCCGTCCTGGTTCACCGCCGAACCCCGCAGCACCGCCAGCACCCGACGCCCGGCGCGGCGGGCGGTCGACAACCGCTCCACCACCAACATCCCGACGCCCTCGGCCCACCCGGTGCCGTCCGCCGCCCCGGCGAACGACTTGCACCGCCCGTCCGCCGCCAACCCACCCTGCCGCGCGAACTCGTCGAACAGCACCGGCGAGGACATCACCGTCACCCCGCCGACCAACGCCATCGAACTCTCACCACGCCGCACCGACTCAGCCGCCAGGTGCAACGCCACCAGCGACGACGAACACGCCGTGTCGACCGAGATGGCGGGTCCCCGCGCCCCCAGGAAGTACGACACCCGACCTGACACGACGCTCCCGGCGCCGCCGATCAGGTTGGCGTCCCCTCCCGTGTAGTCGCCGCGCATCACGCCGATGAAGACACCGAGACCGGTCCCCCGCACCGACGACGGGTCGACCCCGGCTCGTTCCAACGCCTCCCACGAGCACTCCAGCACCAACCGCTGCTGCGGGTCCATCGACAACGCCTCACGCGGCGAAATCCCGAAGAACTCCGCGTCAAACCCCGCCACATCGTCGACGAACCCACCAAAGCCCGAACCCCACCCCCGATCCGCCGGGAACTCCGACACCACATCCCGGCCTTCGGCAACCACCTCCCACAAGTCCTCCGGAGACACCACACCACCCGGAAAACGACACGCCATCCCCACCACCACGACCGGATCACCGTCGACGGCGGCGGGACGCGCCCGTGCCGCCCGCCCGGTCGTCCTCTCCAGCAGCCGGTCGGCGACCGCCTCCGGCGTCGGGTGGTCGAAGATCAGCGTGCTCGGCAGGCTCGTGCCGCAGGCGGCGGCCAACCGGTTGCGCAGCTCCACCCCGGTCAGCGAGTCGAACCCCAGCTCCCGGAACGCGCGCCCGCGCGCCACGGCCTCCGGTGACGGGTGGCCGAGGACCGCGGCCGCGTGGGCGCGCACCAGGTCGATGGCGGCCTGGCGCCGCTCGGCCTCGGGCACGTCCGCGAGCGCCCGGCCGGGCCTGGCGGGCGTGCCCCCGGCCAGGCCGCGCAGCACCGCGGGCCCGGTGCCCAGCAGGCGCGGGTCGATCCTGGTGGCGGCCACCGCGGGTCGGCCGGCGCCCAGGGCGGCGTCGAACAGGTCCAGCGCCCGCGCGGTGGGCAGCGGGGTCATGCCGGTGCGCGCCAGCCTGCGGCGCTCGACCTCGCCGACGCCGCCGGTCATCCCGCTCCGCTGCTCCCACAGGCCCCAGGCCACCGACACCGCGGGCAGGCCGCGGGCGTGCCGGTGGGCCGCCAGCGCGTCCAGGAACGCGTTCGCCGCGGCGTAGTTGCCCTGCCCCGGGGTGCCGACCACGCCCGCCATCGACGAGAACAGCACGAACGCGGACAGGTCCCCGGCCAGTTCGTGCAGGTGCCGGGCGGCGTCCGCCTTCGGCGCCAGCACGGCGTCCACCTGCTCCGGCGTCAACGACTCGACCAGGCCGTCGTCGAGGACGCCCGCGGTGTGCACGACGGCGTCGACGGGGTGCACCGCGAGCAGCCGGGCCACCTGGTCGCGGTCGGCCAGGTCGCACGCGACCACGTCGACCGCCGCGCCCAGCCCGACCAGGTCGGCGAACCGCCCGGCCGTCGCCGTGCGGCCGGTCAGGACCAACCGCCGGACGCCGTGCGCGGTCACGAGGTGCCGGGCCACCAGACCTCCCAGCGTCCCGGTCGCCCCGGTGACCAGCACCGTGCCCGCCAGGGCCGGACCGGGCTCCGCGGACGTCCTGCGCAGCCTCGGCACCAGGACCGCGCCCGCCCGGACGGCGAGCTGCGGTTCGTCCAGGCCCACCCCGTCGGGCAGCTCGCCGCCGGCGTCGAGGTCGACGAGGACGAACCGGTCGGGGTGCTCGGCCTGCGCCGAGCGGACCAGCCCCCACACCGGGGCGTGCACCAGGTCCGGGTCGGCGCCCGTGGCGTTCCTGGTCACCACGACCAGCCGCTCCTCGGGCAGGCGCTCGGTGGCGAGCCAGTCCCGGGTCGCCCGGAGCACCTGCCCGAGCAGGTCGCGCACCGCCTGTCCCGGCGCACCGGCCGGCCGGGGGCACTCGAAGACGGTCGCCTTCGCCGGCTGCCCGACCGCGGGCGCGGGCTGCCAGTCCACCTCGTAGAGGGTGCGGCGGGCCGTGTCCACCGGCCGCAGCGCCAGCGACGCGACCGAGGCCACCGGGGTGCCTTCGGTGTCCGTCATGGCCACCGCGAAGGCGTCGGGACCAGCGGGCGTCAACCAGACGCGCAGGGTGCTCACTTCCGTTGCCGCACAACGAACCCCGGTCCACGCGAAGGGCAGCCGCAGGCCGTCGGCGTCGAGCAGCAGCGGGTGGAGCGCCGCGTCGAGCAGCGCCGGGTGCAGCCCGAAGCCCACCAGGTCCGGCCGCCGGTCGACCTCGGCGAACAGCTCGTCGCCGCGCCGCCAGGCCGCGCGCAACCCCCGGAACGCGGGCCCGTACTCGAAGCCGGACCCGGCCAGCACGTCGTACCGGACCTCCAGCGGCACCGCGCCCTCCGGCGGCCACGCCACGTGGTCGACCGTCGGCGCACCGGTCTCGGCCAGCGTGCCGGCCGCGTGCCTGCGCCACCGCTCGTGGGCCGCCGACCGGGCGTGCACGCTCACCGGCCGGTGGCCGTCGGCGTCGACCGCGCCCACCAGCACCTGCACGTCCACCACGTCGTGCGCGGACAGTTCGAGGGGCGCCTCCACGACGAGGTCGTGGACGGTCGCCCAGCCCAGCCGACCGCCCGCGTGGGCCGCCAGCTCCAGGAAGGCGGTGCCGGGGAACAGCACCGCGCCCGCCACGACGTGGTCGGCCAGCCAGGGCTGCGCGCGCAGCGAGAACCGGCCGGTCGACAGCGAACCGGCGCCGTCGGCGAACTCGACCGCGGTTTCGAGGATCGGGTGCGCCTGGGCGGACGGCTTGACGTCGAGCCAGTAGTCCTTGTGCTGGAAGGGGTAGGTGGGCAGGTCGACCAAACGGCCACCGATCAGCAGCGGTGCCCAGTCGACCTCGACACCGTTCACGTGCGCCTCGGCCAACGAAGTCCGGAACCGCTCTGGTCCACCGTCGTCGCGGCGCAGCGAACCAATCGTGACCGCTTCCTCCACGGTGTCCTGGATGTGACCGGTCAACACCGGGTGCGGACTCATCTCCACGTACACCGCCGCACCCAACTCACGCACCACCGGCTCGAACCGCACCGTCTGACGAAGGTTGCGGTACCAGTAGTCGGCGTCGAACTCCGCCGTTCCGGACACCGTGGAGTGGAACGGGATCTCTGCTGCACGTGGCGTGATCCCCTGCAACGCCTCCAAGATTTCGTCGCGCACCGCCTCCACTTGCTGCGAGTGCGATGCGTAGTCAACCGCGATCCGCTTCCCCGGCACCCTCGCCAACAGCTCGTCGATGGCTGCCGGGTCCCCGGACACCACTGTCGTCGCAGGGCTGTTGACCGCCGCCACCGACAACCGGTCGTCCAACCGGATCTGGTCTTCCGGAAGCGACACCGACGCCATCGCACCCAAGCCGGACAACCGCCGCGCGATGACCTGACTGCGCCTCGCCACGATCCGCGCGCCGTCATCGAGCGAGAGCGCGCCCGCCACGCACGCGGCGGCAATCTCACCCTGGGAATGGCCAACCACCGCATCCGGTTCCACACCGAACGACCGCCACAACCCCGCCAACGACACCATCACCGCCCACAAGGCGGGCTGGACCACGTCGACCCCCTCACCGCGCAGGCCGTCCCGCAGTTCCCAGTCCACCCAAGGGCTCAAGGCTTCCGCACAGCGATCCATCCAGTCGGCGAACACCGGGGACGAATCCCACAGCTCCAACGCCATCCCGGCCCACTGCGCCCCTTGGCCGGGAAAGACGAACACCGTCTTGGCCGAACGCGCCACACCTTCGACCAGCCGATCACCCAGCAACACCGCCCGGTGCGCCAACCGGGCCCGGCTCTTGACCAGCGAATAACCGATGTCCACCGCCGAACCCGGCCAGCCCGACACCCGCCGGACCTGCTCCCGCAACGCCTCGGCCGACGCGGCCGACAACACCCACGGCACCGGACCACCATCACCAGGTGCGTCGGCTTCCTCGACCGCCGGCGCCTGCTCCAGGATCACGTGCGCATTGGTCCCGCTGATCCCGAACGACGACACCCCCGCCCGCCGGGGCCGCTCCCGAGCGGGCCACGCCACCGACTCCCGAGCCACCTCAACCGCGCCCGTACCCCAGTCCACCACCGGCGACGGCTCGTCCACGTGCAGGCTCGCCGGCACGACCCCGTGCCGCATCGCCAGCACCACCTTGATCACACCGGCCACCCCGGCAGCCGCCTGCGCGTGACCGATGTTCGACTTCACCGACCCCAGCAGCAGCGGCACATCCCGGTCCTGCCCGTAGGTCGCCAGAAGCGCCTGCGCCTCGATCGGGTCACCCAACCGCGTGCCCGTACCGTGCCCCTCGACCACGTCGACATCAGCGGAACCGAGACCGGCGTTGGCCAACGCCTGCCGGATGACCTCTTCCTGACTCGGCCCGTTCGGCGCCGTCAACCCGTTGGACGCACCATCCTGGTTCACCGCCGAACCCCGCAGCACCGCCAGCACCCGACGCCCGTGCCGCCGCGCCTCGGACAGCCGCTCCACCACCAACATCCCGACGCCCTCGGCCCACCCGGTGCCGTCCGCCGCCCCGGCGAACGACTTGCACCGGCCGTCCGCCGCCAACCCACCCTGCCGCGCGAACTCCTCGAACAACGTTGGCGACGACATCACCGTCACCCCGCCGACCAACGCCATCGAACTCTCACCACGCCGCACCGACTCAGCCGCCAAGTGCAACGCCACCAACGACGACGAACACGCCGTGTCCACCGAGATGGCAGGTCCCCGCGCCCCCAGGAAGTACGACACCCGACCCGACACCACGCTGCCCGCGCCGCCGGTCACACCGAAATCACCGCCGCCCGCGTAGTCGCCGCGCATCACGCCGACGAACACACCGAGCGCACTCCCCCGCACCGACGACGGGTCGACCCCAGCCCGTTCCAACGCCTCCCACGAACACTCCAACACCAACCGCTGCTGCGGATCCATCGACAACGCCTCACGCGGCGAAATCCCGAAGAACTCGGCATCAAACCCCGCCACATCGTCAACGAACCCACCAAAGCCCGAACCCCAACCCCGATCCACCGGGAACTCCGACACCACATCCCGACCCCCGACAACCACCTCCCACAAGTCCTCCGGAGACACCACACCACCCGGAAAACGACACGCCATCCCCACCACCACGACCGGATCACCGTCAACAGCCGACACGGCGACGGGCGCGTTCTCGACCCGCTGACCGCCGAGGTAATCGGCCAGCTCGGTGCAACTGGGGTAGTCGAACAGCAGCGTGGCGGGCAGTGGCGTGCCGGTGTCGCCAGCAAGTCGGTTGCGCAGCTCGACCGCCAGGTGCGAGTCGACGCCGAGTTCGCGGAAGCTCAGGTCCACCGGGACGGCGTCCGGCGTCGGGTAGCCCAGGACCGCCGCGATGTGCGCCCGCACGAGCCCCAGGGGGTCGCGGGGCACCGGACGCGCCTCGGGCCGGGAATGCACCTCGGCACGCTCCCGGGTTTCGGGCGCCTCGTTGAGCCAGTACCGCTGCCGCTGGAACGGGTAGGTGGGCAGCCGGACCCGCGCGCCCTCGAACACCCGCTCCCACGCCGGCCGCAGCCCGTGCACGTGGAGCTGGGCGGCCGAGGTCAGCACCTGGTCGAGCCCGCCCTCGTCGCGGCGCAGCGAGCCGACCACCAGCGCGTCCCCGGCGATCCGCTGCACCGGCGCGGTGAGCACGGGGTGCGGGCTGGGTTCGACGAACACGTCGCAGCCCAGGTCGACCAGCGACCGGGTGCCGCGCTCGAACTCGACCCGCTGCCGCAGGTTGCGGTACCAGTACGAGGCGTCCAGCTCGGTGCCCGCCAGGGGTCCGCCGGTGACCGTGGAGACGAAGGTGACCTCGGTGGCCCTCGGCGTGATGTCGCGCAGGGCCGCGAGGAGCCCGTCGCGCAGCGGCCGCACCAGCGGCGAGTGCGACGCGGTGGTGACCTGCACCCGCCGCACCCGGACGCCCTCGCGCTCGCAGGCGTCCCCGAACTCCCGCACGGCCGCCGGCTCGCCGGACACCACCGTCGCGTCCGGCCCGTTCACCGCGGCGATCCACGCGCCGCCGGCCAGCCGGCGCGCCACCTCCCGCTCCGGCAGGGCCACCGCGACCATCGCGCCCTCGCCGAGGTCGCGGAAGGCGCGGCTGCGCACGGCCGTCACCTTCGCCGCGTCGTCGAGGGACAGGGCGCCCGCCACGCACGCTGCGGCGACCTCGCCCTGCGAGTGGCCCACCACCGCGTCGGGTTCGACGCCCAGGGACCGCCAGAGGGCGGCCAGCGACACCATCATCGCCCACAGGGCGGGTTGGACCACGTCCACGTCGTGCGCCTCGCCGCGGACCACGTCGAGCAGCGGGAAGTCGATGTGCGGTGCCAGCGCGTCGGCGCAGTCGCGCATCCGCGCCGCGAACACCGGTGAGGTGTCGAGCAGCGCCGCGCCCATGGCGGGCCACTGCGAGCCCTGGCCGGGGAAGACGAAGGCGACCTTGCCCGGTTGCCGGGCGATGCCCTTGACCAGGCCGGGGAACGGCAGGTCGGCGGCCAGCGCGGTCAGGCCGGCGCGCAGCCGGTCCCGGTCGGGCGCGACCAGCACCGCGCGGTGCGCGAAGGCGGGGCGGGTGGTGGCCGCGGTCCAGGCCGCGTCGGCCAGGTCGAGCCCGGGGTTGGCCTCGACGTGCTCGCGCAGCCGGGTGGCCTGGTCGCGCAGGGCCTGCCCGGTCTTGGCGGAGAGCACCCACGGCGCCACGGCCGACCCGCCCGCCCGCCGCGGCCCGGTCCACTCGGCCAGCACGACGTGGCAGTTGGTGCCGCCCATGCCGAAGGAGCTGACGCCGGCCAGCCGCGGTCCGGGGCCCGGCCACGGCCCGAGGCGGTCCTGGACGCGCAGGCGCAGCGCGTCCAGGGGGATCTCCGGGTTGGGGGTGCGGAAGTGCAGGCTCGCGGGCAGTTCGCCGTGGGCGAGGCTGAGCACCGCCTTGAGCAGGCCGGCGACGCCCGCGGCGCCCTCCAGGTGGCCGATGTTGGTCTTGACCGAGCCGACCAGCAGCGGCCGGTCGGCGGGGCGGCCCGCGCCCAGCACCTCGCCGAGGGCGGCGGCCTCGACCGGGTCGCCGACCCTGGTGCCGGTGCCGTGCAGCTCGACGTAGCCCACGTCGGCCGGGTCGACCCCGGCCCGCCGGTAGGCCAGCCGCAGCACCCGCGCCTGCGCGGCCCGCTCGGGCACGGTCAGGCCCGCGCCGCCGCCGTCGTTGGTCACCGCGCTGCCCCTGATCACGCAGTGCACCAGGTCGCCGTCGGCCTCCGCGTCGGCCAGCCGCTTGAGCACGAGCAGCGCGCCGCCCTCGCCGCGGACGTAGCCGTTGGCGCGGGCGTCGAAGGTGTGGCAGCGGCCGTCCGGGGAGAGCCCGCCGAACTCCACCGCGGTGCGCGCGCTGGTCTCGCTCAGGTTGAGGTTGACCCCGCCCGCCAGGGCGACCGAGCACTCCTCGCGCAGCAGGCTCGCGCACGCGGTGTGCACGGCGACCAGCGAGGACGACTGCGCCGCGTCGACCACGAAGCTGGGGCCGCGCAACCCCAGGGCGTAGGAGACCCGGTTGGCGATCATGCCGCGCTGGAACCCGGTCATGGCGTGCGCGCCGATGTCGTCGGGACCCCGCAGGTCCGCGTAGTCCTCGCGGATCGCGCCGACGAACACGCCCGCGTCACCGCCGGGCCGCACGCCCGCGTCCTCGAACGCCTCCCAGGCCAGCTCCAGCACCAGCCGCTGCTGCGGGTCCACCGACGCCGCCTCGCGCGGGGAGATCCCGAAGAACGCCGGGTCGAAGTCGCCGACGCGCTCCAGGAACCCGCCCCGGCCGGTGCCCGCGTCGACCCGGTCGGCGGGCACCGGCGTCACCGCGTCACCGCCGGCGCGCAGCAGCCGCCAGAACGAGTCCGGGTCCGGTGCCCCCGGCAGGCGGCAGGACATCCCGACGACCGCGATACCTCCGGCGAATCCCATGTCCCTGCCCCCAGGTGTGATCATGGACGTGCGCACTGCACTTCGTTCGGTTCCCCGCACCGCCGGGCGGGGTTCTCAGCCGTCCAGCACGGACGGCGACCGCTCGGCGGCGGACACGCCCCAGAACAGCGGGGCCGCGTGGTCGAGCAGCACCGCCGCCGCCCACCGCGGTTCCAGCAGCAGGACGTCGTCGGCGCACCGGCCGGTCCACTCTGGACAACAGGCCAGCACGACGAGCAGATCGGCTTCAACCTCCGGCACGGCGGCGGGTTCGGTCACCAGGGCCAAAACCACGGTCGCCGCTACGGGGCGCCGCGTCGTCAGCACCAGGCCGGCCGGGTGCGGGGCGAGGTCGAAGTCCAGGTCCGGGTCCAGTTCGCCCGCCGCGGTCAGCCACCGGGTCAGGTCGGCGCGCCACCGCGGTGGTGAGCCGCCCGCGAACCGGGCCGGCGCGGAGGTGTCCGCCAGCGGCGCGGACAGCAGTGCCAGCACGAGGTCCCGGATCACCCGGTCCTCCCCGGCAGGCCGGCGTCGGCGAAGGCCGCCGCGAGCACCGGGTCGTCGAACACGCCGTTGTCGCGGAACATGCGCAGCGTCGGCGCGGCGTTGCGCAGCACGGCGTCCCGGCACGCGGGGGACGCGGCCAGCCCGGCCACCACCGCCGCGGGGTCGGCGAAGTGCTCGGGCATCGTGGCCAGCACCCGGACGAGCGCGGGTTCGTCCGGCCAGAGGAACGCGTGGATCACCCGGGGCAGCAGCACGCCCACCTTGCGGCGCAACGGCACCGGCATCCGCGGCCACAGCAGTTCGAACAGGGCGCGGAAGAACGCGTGGTGCCTGCCCTCGTCGGCGGCGTGGTCCTGGGCCAGCTCGCGCACGGCCGCCTGCACGGACGGGTCCTTGGGCAGCCTGGTCAGCGTGCCGGTGATCAGGGTTTCCGAGACGATCGCGAAGAACAGCTTGACCAGCGGCCGGTAGGCGGGCAGCTCGGCGGAGTACAGCGCGGCGAGCGCGCCGAGGAAGCGCGGCCGGTGCTCGACCGGGACCACGCCGGTCTCGGCCGCCACCGCGTTCTTCAGCGTGTTCGACATCTCCGCGTGGCCGGCCTCGTCGGTGTAGATGCGCAGCACGTCGTCCTTCATGCCCGCGGGCAGCCACGGCAGGAAGCGCGGCGACCGCAGCAGCGCGCAGATCTCGTTGACCGGCCCCATCTCCAGCTGGACGGTGAACTCCAGGTGGAGGTAGAGGCTGTGCACGAGGACGGCCTCGCGGACGTGCCGGGGCGCGGCCCGCACCGGCGGGCACGCGGACAGCGGGCACAGCTCCGGGGAGAAGTAGTGCGCCCCCGCGGTGAACGGGGAGTCCCGGTGGGGCTTGGCCCGCACCCAGGACCGCCGGTCCCACTCGGTGAACCTCGAACGGTAGTCATGGGGTGTCAAGGGAATCCCGTTGCCTTCGTCGTAGTACCGACAAGGGTTCGCGGTCGCCGCGACCGACGACCCGGCCACCCGACGGACCCGCGGGGGCACCTCCGACGACACCGCACCACGCCCGGCCCGCCGGCACATACCCCTACTTTGCCGCGGCCACCCCTACCGCGACCCGTGCCCGATTTCCAAAGCCGGGGGCCCTCGCTACGGTCGCCTTGAGCGGAGGGAGCACACCGTGTGCGGAGTTGCCGGCTGGGTATCGTTCGACCGCGATCTGACCGATGAGCGCCCCACGATCGAGGCCATGACGCACGTCATGCGGCAGCGCGGCCCGGACGAGTGGGGCATCTGGACCGGCACCCACGCCGCCCTCGGGCACCGCAGGCTCTCCATCATCGACCTGCCCGGCGGCACCCAGCCGATGGCGGTCGACACCCCGGACGGCCAGGTCGTGCTGTCCTACAGCGGCGAGACCTACAACTTCGTCGAGCTGCGCGACGAGCTGCGCCGGCGCGGGCACCGGTTCCGCACCTCCAGCGACACCGAAGTCGTGCTGCGCGGCTACCTGGAGTGGGGCGTGGCCGTCGCCGAGCGGATGGTCGGCATGTGCGCGATCGGCCTGTGGGACGGCCGAGACGAGCGCATGGTCCTCATCCGCGACCGCCTGGGCACCAAGCCGCTGCACTACTTCCCCACCGAGGACGGCATCGTGTTCGGCTCCGAGCCGAAGGCGATCCTGGCGCACCCGCTGGTGGAGCCGGTGGTCGACACCGACGGCATCCGCAGGCTGCTGCTGGGCTTCCCGACCTACGACGAGGGCGTCTGGTCGGGCGTGAAGATCGTCCAGCCCGGCACCGTGATCACGGTCGACCGCTCGGGCCTGCGGCAGCACACCTACTGGCGGCTGACCGCCGCGCCGCACGAGGACGACGAGGAGACCACGGTCCACAAGGTCCGGGAGATGCTGGAGGACAACGTCGCGCACGAGCTGGTCGCCGACGTGCCCCGGGGCGTCCTGCTGTCCGGCGGCCTGGACTCCAGCGTCCTCACCGGCCTGGCCGACCGCACCCTGCGCCCGCGCGGCGAGGTCGTGCGCACGTTCTCGGTGGACTTCCCGAACCAGGCGGAGAACTTCACCGCCGACTCGATCCGGCTCAGCGCCGACGGCCCCTACATCGCCGACGTGGTGGCGCACGTCGGCACGGACCACCGCCACCTGGTGCTCGACCACCGCGCCCTGTCCGACCCGGAGGTCCGCCGCGAGGTCGTCGCCGCGTGGGACGCCCCGTACGGCATGGGCGACATGAACAGCTCGCTGTTCCTGTTGTTCAAGGCCCTCAAGGAGCACGTGACGGTGGCGTTGAGCGGCGAGGCCGGTGACGAGATCTTCATGGGCCACCTCTGGCACCACGCCGAGGCCGTGCGCACGGGCGACGACTTCCCGTGGTTCGTGGCCTGGCCCCAGCTGAACACGGCCGCGTACATGAGCCGGGAGTTCATCGACCTGATCGACCTGCCCGCGTTCAGCCGGGACAGCTACCACCTGGCGCTGACCGAGGTGCCCCACCTCGATGGTGAGGACGACCGCAGGCGCAGGCAGCGCGAGATCGCCTACCTCGGCCTGACCCGGTTCATGCGCACCCTGGAGGACCGGCTGGACCGCATCGCGATGCGCGCGGGCGTGGAGACCAGGGTTCCGTTCTGCGACTACCGCCTGGTGGAGTACCTGTACAACGTGCCCTGGTCCATGCACACCTCCGACGGGCACGAGAAAAGCCTCCTGCGCGCGGCGGCCCGGGACGTCGTCCCCGAGTCGGTGGCGGCCAGGCGGAAGAGCGGCTACCCGTCGACGCAGGACCTCCGGTACGTGGCCGCGCTCCAGGAGCAGGTGCGCGACGTGCTGGCCGCGCCGAACGGCGACGCGCTGTTCATGTGCGACCCGGCGAAGGTGGCCCGGGCGGTGGCCGCGGACCCGGCCGAGGTGGACCCGGCGGCGCGGTTCACCTTCGAGCGCATCCTCGACGTGGACGCGTGGTTGGACATCGCGAAGCCGACGCTCAAGCTCACCTGAGCAGGCACTTCCGTCGACCGGCCCCCGGCGGGTCGTTCGGACGGCTAGGCTCCGGACCCCGGTGCGACTGGAGGGGGCAGGAGCATGGGCGTGGCGGATGAACTGGAAAGGCTCGAACGCTTGCGCAGGTCGGGCGCCTTGTCGGAAGCCGAGTTCGAGGCGGCGAAGCAACGCGTCCTGAACCCGCGGTCGCCGGTGCCGCACGACTCGCCCGGGCGGGCCGCGAACCGCCACTCCGCCTTCCGGATCGTCGCCACCACGATCGGGGTGGTCGTCATCCTGTACTTCCTGTACTTCCTGATCACCGTTCTCCTGGTCATGGGCTGACGGTTCCGGCGGGCAGGTCGGCGGTGAAGTACACCGCCATCAGCGGGTTGACAGCGGTCCAGACCACCTCCACCCTGGATGGGAGCGCTCTCACGTCCGCCGCCGCACACGGTTCCCACAGACTCACGGAGGATCGAGGCGCATGCGAGGCCCAAGACGACTGCTCGCCGCGGCCCTGGCGGTGCTCGCCGCCGTCGGCGTGCTCACCGCCCCGGCCACGACCGTCCCGGCCGCGGCCGCCGCGACGAAGAAGGGCGTGAGCGTCAACAACCACCCCGGTGTCGCCGCCGCGCTCGCCGACGTGCGGGCCGGCTGGTACTACACCTGGGCGTCGGACACGCAGGGCGTCACCACGCCACCCGGCGTCGAGTTCGTGCCGATGATCTGGGGCGCGGGCGCGGTCAACGACACCGAGCTGAACCGGGCCCGGTCGCTGGGCACCACCCTGCTCGGCTTCAACGAACCCGACATGGCCGGCCAGGCGAACATGTCGGTGGAGCAGGCGCTCGCCCTGTGGCCGCGGCTCCAGGCCACCGGCATGCGGCTCGGCGCACCCGCAGTCGCGTTCGGCGGCGACCGCGCGGGCGGCTGGCTCGACCGGTTCATGAGCGGCGCCGCCGCGCGCGGGTACCGGGTCGACTTCATCCCCCTGCACTGGTACGGCAGCGACTTCTCCACCGCCGCCACCGGTCACCTGCAGAGCTACGTCCAAGCGGTCTACAACCGCTACCGCAAGCCGATCTGGCTCACCGAGTACGGGCTGATCGACTTCACCGGCCCGCAGCCGGCGTACCCGGACCAGACCAGGCAGGCCGACTTCGTGCGCCGCTCCACCGCCATGCTCAACGGCCTGCCCTACGTGGAGCGGTTCGCGTGGTTCTCCCTGTCAACGCGGACCAGCCCGACCGGCCTCTACGACGGGACCACGCCCAACGCCACGGGCGTGGCCTACCGGTCCGTCACCTGACCTTCCCCGGAGGAGCGATGCGCAAGTTCCTGTGCGCGGTGGTCACCGCCATCGCCGCGCTCGCCGTCACCACCCCCGTCACCACCGCCGCCGCGGCCGACCACACGGTCACCTTCGTCAACCGGTCCGGCCGGACGGTGTGGATCGGCAGCACGGTCAACGCCGACGGCTCGCGCGCCCTGACCGGCCTGCCCACCCTGCAGAACGGCCAGTCCGCCACCATCACCATCCCGGAGTCGGCCGGCCCGAACCACTGGCGCGGCAAGTTCTTCGCCCGGCAGGACTGCACCGGCACGCCCGGCAGCACGTTCCGCTGCCGCGTCGCCGACTGCGGCCCCCAGGCGGACCGCTGCACCACCGGCGAGCAGCCGGCGAGCCTGGCGGAGTTCAACTTCGACCGCGGCGACTGGCTGGCGCCCTGGTACAACGTCAGCTACGTCAACGCGTTCTCCCTGCCCATCACCATCGAGGCGCGCGACGGGGTGACGCCACCGGGCTCCACCGAGTGCACCGCCGTGGGCTGCCCGGAGAACCTCCTGCCCTACTGCCCGCCGGAGAACCTGACCCGCTGGCCCGACGGCAGGCCGATGCTGTGCACCAACCCCGACCGGGACGCCAGGACCGCCTACAGCAACGCCCTGTCGTCCCGCTGCCCGAAGGCGTACGCGTGGTCCCGGCACGACACCGAACCGGGCAACCAGGTCGTCCGGCAGTGCCGCCAGTGCACCGGCTTCACCGTCACGTTCCACCCGGTGGCCTGAGAACCGGTGCGGCCCGGGGGTTCCCGGGCCGCACCCGCTTCAGCCGACGGTGATCGTGCCGTCCGCCGACCGGACGCAGGCCACGCCCCGGGCCGTCGTGGCGGCGGCACCGGTGAGGCAGCGGCCCAGCACCGCGTGACCGGCGGCGCTGGGGTGCCACGACTCCTGGCACGTCTGGAAGTACGTCACGCAGGTGTTGGCGATGCGCTGCACGTCGATCTTGTCCTTGCCCGCCAGGCTGGTGACGAAGGTGCCGCTCGGGCCGTCCTGGAGCCGGATGGGGGTGGCCAGGGCGTTCGCCGGGCTGCCGCCCTGCTCGCACAGCCGCGCGCCGTCGAAGGCGCGCTGCACGTTGAGCAGGACCAGGTCGGCGTTGGGGAACTCGGCGGACAGCGCGGCGTGCGCGCCCTGCACCACGGTGCCCAGCCGGGACGAGAACACGTGGCCCGGAGCGAGGCTGGCGCGGTGCACCGGGCAGCCCGCGGCGTAGCGCTCGGCGCCGAGGTCGCGGAACTTGTCGCGGGTGTCGGTGCGCCCGTCCTCCTCGTGGTACTCGGCGGCGAGGTCCAGGGGCAGCGGGTTGGTGTAGTCCTGGAGGACCACCCGGTGCCGGCCGTCGGCGTCGACCCGGTCCAGGGTGGTGAGCAGTTGGCGCAGGGCCGCGGTGGTCTCGGCGGTGACCGCCGCGATCTCGTCCTCGGTGGCGAGGTCGGACACCGCGCACGGCTCCTGCGGCACCGGGCCGCCCAGGTAGGCCCAGAACTCCCACCAGCCGGTCCAGGCGTCGGCGATGAAGCGGTTGGCGCACAGCGTGGCCACGTCGCCGAAGGTGAACGAGCCGTTGTTCGAGCCGAGGCCGACCAGGACCAGGTCGATGTCGTGGGTGCCCGCCACCGCGCGGAGCTGGTCGAGCTGGGAGGCGACGGTCCGGCCCTTGGGCCGGTTGCCCGAGGGGTTCGCGATGTCGTGCGGCTGGCCGCCCGAGCAGGCGAGGTTGAACCGGGCCTGGATGCCGGGCAGGTCGGCCCGGTGCAGGGAGGCGTTGGCGGACCGGTGGCAGAAGAAGGCGTTGTCGTTGGGCGCGGACCAGCCCGGGAAGCCCTGGGGCACCCCGTTGACGTCGGTCACCGGCTGGTAGGCGCCCGCGCCCTCGCCGCTGACGAAGCTGTCGCCGAGCGCGACGGCGGCGGTGGGCAGCGCGGCGGTGGCGGGTTGCGCGCTGGCGGCGGCACCGGCCCAGGTGAGCACGACGGCGAGCACCGCCGGTAGCACCGGGTGTCGAAGCAGGGGCATCACGACCTCCTCGTTGACGGTCGAACTGACGTGGAATCTGGTCACGCGGGGTGGCGGTGGTCAAGACCGAAGGCGTTCGCCGGGAGGGCGTTGACGGGCGGTGAGGACGCGGAGGAGACCGGAACCCGGTGGCCGCGGAGACGACGAGCACCGGTCGCGCGACCGGTGCTCACTTCCTCCGAGGTCACGACGACCGCCAGGCCATCGCGCGTCTTCTGGCAGAGGACGCCGCCATTCGGAGTCTCGCCCTCCGGTCTTGCTGCCAGGGGTTCTCCACGGAGGACCAGTGGCCCCCGTCCGGCGCGAGTCCGACCGGGTGACGTGACCGGTCGCCGCTCGTCGCGGTGGCAAGCTGCCGATCAGGACGCGCATGAGGGGGCGGCATGAGGCGTGCGTTGACGGCCGTGCTGGTGGCCGCGTTGGTGTCGATCGGGTGGACGACGCCGGAGGCCGCGGACCTCTACATGCAGGTCGTGGCGCACGAGGACGACGACCTGCTGTTCATGA
The DNA here is from genome assembly GCF_009498035.1 of Saccharothrix syringae. Classification (NCBI taxonomy): domain Bacteria; kingdom Bacillati; phylum Actinomycetota; class Actinomycetes; order Pseudonocardiales; family Pseudonocardiaceae; genus Saccharothrix; species Saccharothrix syringae. The sequence goes on along the minus strand of NZ_CP034550.1, from coordinate 3,865,059 downwards.
ACCCCGACATCGACCTCACGATCAGCACCCGGACCCCCACGGTGACCGTGTTCGTCACCGCCGGGCAGATCACCGGCGCGGGCAGCACCGACGAGGAACGCGCCCGCAACCGGCAGCGCGGCATCCAGGACGCCTACGCGCGGATGGCGGGCGTGCCCGACGTGAACCCCGGTGGCCAGGAGGAGTGGGCCGGCGGGCTGGTGACCGTGGCCGGTCGGCAGGCCGAGCGGTACGTCCTGGTCGGGCGGACCGACGTGCAGCTGGTGTTCCTGAACCTGCGGGACGGCCAGTTGGGCGCGGTGCGGGACGGTGGGGTCACCGACCGGACCGTGATCCCCGCCGGCGGGCTGGTGACGCAGTCGTACTCCTACGACCGGGCCGCCGTCGTCACCGCGTTGGCGGACCTGATGCGCGCCTACCGGCCGACGCTCGTGCGTGCCCAGGACCCGCTGCCCGACGCCCGGTACGACGTCGACCACTCCGACCACGTCGCCGCCGCCCGGTTCACCGACGACGCCGTCCGCTCCTACGGCGGGCAGCCGGCGCAGGTGAACTACCGCGACTACAACAACACCAGCGTGCCGAACAACCTGTCGTCGTCGACCGTGGCGCGCAAAAGCTCGATCTTCGACCAGTACCTGCGCTACGACGGCAACACCGGGCTGCGCCGGTACCTGGTGGGCATGAACTACCGCTGGCCGCGCGGCACCGCGTGGGCCGGGCGCAACGCCGACGGGCGGCCGCAGGTGTTCGTCGTGCGCGGCGGGGTGCCGTACGCGTACTGGCAGACGCCGTCCGGTCCGTGGGCGGGGCCGGGCGGGCTCGCGGACGCCGGCGGGCCGCTCGCGCAGGCCCTGGCGGTGGCCTCGAACCCGGACGGGACGATGGAGGTCTTCGCGCGGCGGCAGTCCGACCACCACCTGCTGTCCCTGCGGCAGAACGCGCCCAACGGCGGCTGGAGCGGGCCGTGGACGGACCTGGGCAACCCCAACAGCGCCCTCGGCAACGCCGACCAGGTGGGCCTGCCCGCGGTGGCGGCCAACGCCGACGGGCGGTTGCAGGTGTTCGTCAAGAACGGCGGCGGCGGGGTCAGCACGAAGTACCGCACGGCGACCGGGTGGAGCGACTGGGTGGACCTGTTCGGCACGGACGTGCAGGACGGGCTGAGCGCGGTGCGGACGCCGCAGGGGCGCATCGAGCTGTTCGCGTCGACCCGGTCCCGGCTCCTGCGGTGGTACCAGCAGCAGCCCAACGGCGGTTTCACGCGCGACGAGACCCTGCCGTCGGCCGTGCCGGCCAGTCCGCCGTCGGCGGCGCTGTCGCAGGACGGGCGGGTCGAGGTGCTGTACCGGCGGGCGGACACGGAGGAGGTCGTGGTCACCGTGCAGACGGCGGGCGGCTGGCAGGCCGCCCCGGTGCTGCTCGGCGGTCACGGCGGGGTGGGTCAGCAGGCGGTGGTCACGGCGCCGCCGGGGGCGGACGCGCGCATCGTGGTGTTCCAGCGCAACGGCGGTACGGGCGTGAGCATGACGATGCAGCGGGGGCCGAACGCCGGGTACGGGGCGTGGACGGACCTGGGCGGGGTGATCGTCGACTACCCGGCGGCGGTGCTGGACGCCCGGGGCGCGGTGGTGGTGGCGACCGTGGGGACGGACGGGGCGGTGTACATCCGCACGCAGGCGGCCGCCGGGGCGAGCAGCCCGTTCGGGGCTTGGCAGCGGCTCTGAGGGGCTCGGGGGCACCGGGCCGGCGCTCCTGGCCGGCGGCACCCCCAGCCGACAACGCCAACCCTTCGCCCCTGGTCAAGACCACCGGTCGTCCGGCAGGCTGCGAGGTGCCCAGTGACGCCGATCACACCCTGCACCGGAGGTCACCCGTGAACGCACGCCTTCGCCGCGCCCTCGCCACCACCACGGCGATCGCCCTGACCTGCCTGGTCGCGTTACCCGGGTCGCCGGTCGCGGCGGCGGACGCCCCGTCGTACGTCGCGCTCGGCGACTCCGCGGCGTCCGGGCCGCTGATCCCCACCCCGACCGGCCCCCTGGCCTGCGGCCGGTCCACGCACAACTACGCGCACGGGCTGGCCGCCCGCCTCGGCGCGTCGCTGACCGACGTGACCTGCAGCGGCGCGTCGAGCAGGCACCTGACCGAACCCCAGCAGCTCTCGCTGCTCGACCTGCCCGCCGGCACCGCGCCACCGCAGTTCGACGCGCTGCGCCCGGACACCGACCTGGTCACCCTGACCATCGGCGGCAACGACGTGGGCCTGGTCGGCATCGCCCAGGACTGCATGCGGCTCGACCCCACCGCGACCCCCTGCCAGGGCGAGCACGAGGCACGCCTGGCCCAGCGCCTGGCCGAGTTCGCACCCGAGCTGGCCGCCGCCCTCGACGGCATCCACGCGCGGTCGCCTCAGGCACGCGTGGTCACCACCGGCTACGGCCTCTACATCAAGCCCGGCGGCTGCTGGCCGGTCCAGCCGGTCCTGCCCTCGGACGCCGACTTCCTCCAGGGCGGTGTCGACCGGCTCAACCGGGTCATCGCCGAGCAGAGCGCGGCGCACGGCGCCGAGTACGTCGACCTGAGGACGCCGAGCGCCGGGCACGACGCGTGCCAACTCCCCGGCGTCAAGTGGGTCGAGGGGTACGTGCCGACCGACCTCGCCGCACCCCTGCACCCCAACGGGCTCGGCGAGGCGAACCACGCCCGGATCATCGCCGACCACCTGGGGGCGTGACGTGAGGCTGCTCCCGGTCGTCGCCCTGATCGCCCTGGTCGTCGTCCCCGCACCGGCCGCCGCCGCCCAGCCCGCCGGCTGCGACCCCCTCGGCAGCGGCACCGGCGAGTGCCTGCTGCCCTTCCCCAACGACTGGCACACCCGGCCCGACCCGGCCACGCCCACCGGGCGGCGGCTCGCGCTCACCCCGGACGTGCTGCCGCGCAACGCCCTGGGCAGCGCGCCGAACCCGACCCCGTGGAACCGGGCGGACGGCTTCTCCCCCGGCTCCACCCTGATCGCCCACGTGCCCGGCCTGGACCCGGCGACCAGCGGCCTGGCCCCGGTCACCGACATCGGCCGCTCGCTCGACGCCGACGCACCCGTCGTGCTGCTGGACGCGGCGACCGGCGAGCGGTGGCCGCACTGGGCCGAGCTGGACGCCAACGACCCGCAGCGCCGGGCGCTGCTGGTCCACCCGGCCCGCAACCTCCGCGACGGGCACCGGTACGTCGTGGCGCTGCGCGGCCTGCGGGACGCCGCCGGCGGCGCGATCGTGCCGAACCCCGCGTTCGCCCGGGTCGCCGGCCCCGACCTGGCCGAGGACGACCCGCTGCGCGCGCGGCAGCAGCAGCTCCGGCCCGCGCTGGCGGCGCTCGCCGCGCACGGCGTCGACCCGCGCGCGGCGCACGTGGCGTGGGACTTCACCGTGGCGAGCACGCGCAGCCTCACCGGCGACCTGTTCACCATCCGCGACGACGCCCTGCGCGAGCTGGGGTCGCGGGCGCCGGCGTCGACCGTCACCGGCGTCACCGACTTCACGCCCGAGCAGGACGCCCGCATCGCCCGCGAGATCACCGGCCGGGTCACCGTGCCCAGCTACCTGACCCTGCCCGGCGGCCTGCCTGGTTCGGTGCTCCGGCGCGCCTCGGACGGCACACCGCGCCGCTCGCTGTTCGGCCCGGTCGACGCCCAGTTCCGCTGCGAGGTGCCGCGCTCCGCGTTCGCCCAGCCCTCGTGGCCCGCCCTGTACGGCCACGGGCTGCTGGGGTCGCGCTCGGAGGTGGGCGCGGGCAACGTGAAGGCGATGGCCGCCGAGCACGGGTTCACCTTCTGCGCCACCGACTGGATCGGCATGGCCCAGGACGACATCCCGGTGGTGCTGGCCGCGCTCGCCGACATCACCCTGTTCGCCGCGATCCCCGAGCGCTCGCAGCAGGGCATCCTGAACGCGATCTTCGTCGGCCGGGCGCTCGCGCACCCGCAGGGTTTGGTGGCGCACCAGGCGTTCCGCACCGACGACGGCCGCCCGCTGGTCGACACCACCCGCCCGCTGGTCTTCGACGGCAACAGCCAGGGCGGCATCCTGGGCGGCGCGCTGGTCGCGGCGTCGCCGGACGTCCGCACCGCGGTCCTCGGCGTCACCGGCATGAACTACGGCGTACTGCTCAACCGCAGCAGCGACTTCGCGCCGTTCCACCAGGTGCTGGACCTGTCGTACCCGGACCGGCTGCGCCAGCAGGTGGTCCTGCAGCTGCTGCAACTGCTGTGGGACCGGGGCGAGACCAACGGCTACGCCAACCACCTCGGCGACCGCCGCGTGCTGATGCACATCGCGTTCGGCGACCACCAGGTGGCGAACGTCGCGGCGGACGTGGAGGCGCGCACCATCGGCGCCCGCCTCGTCACGCCCGCCCTGGCACCCGGCCGCAGCCCGGACCGCGTCCCGCACTGGGGGATCGAGCCGGCGCGGCTGCCCCACGCCGGTTCGGCGATGGTGGTGTGGGACAGCGGCACGCCGGCGCCGCCGACCACGAACACGCCGCCGACCGAGCCCGAGTACGGCCGCGACCCGCACTCCGACCCGCGCTCGTCGGTCGACGCGCGCCGGCAGAAGGCCGCCTTCCTGACGACCGGGCTGGTGGTCGACGTGTGCGGCGGCGCACCCTGCACGGCCCCGCCGACGGGGTGATCCGGCGGCTCCGCCGACGGGGTTATCCAGCGGCCCGGCCGACGGGGTGATCCAGCGGGGCCGCCGACGGAGTGATCCAACGGCCCCGCCGACGAGGTGATCCGGCGGCTCCGCCGACGGGAGTGATCCAGCGGGGCCCCGGCTCGCCGGTCGGGGCCCCGGCCCGATCAGCGGAACAGGTGCGCGTTCTCCCGCGCCCAGTCGGCGAAGGTGAGCGCGGGCCGGCCGAGCAGCGTCCGCACGGTGTCGAACACGACGCCCTCGTTGCCCGCCGACTGCCGCTTGAGGTCGAACACGCCGTCGACCGCCGATCGCGGCCAGCCGAACGACAGCATCCGCTCCCGGGCCGCGGCCTCGGGTTCCTGGACGAACTCCAGCGGCCTGCCGAGCGCCGCCGCCAGGACCTCGACCTGCTGCCCGGTGGTGAGCGCCTCGTCGCCGGTCAGGGGGTAGGTCGCGCCCTCGTGACCGGGCGTGGTCAGCACCAGCGCGGCCACGGCGGCGATGTCGCGCGCGTGCACGAGCGCCGACACCGGGTCGTCCTCCGGCGCGTGCACGGTGCCGAACTCGACGACCGACCGGCGCCACGCGAGCCGGTTGTCCATGAACGTGCCGGGCCGCAGGACCGTCCAGGCGGGACCGGCCTGCCGGACGGCTTCCTCGGACTCGGCGTGGGCCAGGCTGATCGGATCGGTTTGTCCGAAGTGGACACCCGTGGTGGACAGCTTCACCAGGTGCGCGACCCCGGCGCGCGCGGCTTCGCGGGCGATCGCCGCTTCCCGGGTGACGCCGTCGCGCCCGTGGCCGGAGGTGAGGACGAAGACCTTGTCGACGCCGTCGACCAGGCGCGGCAGGTCGGCGGGCACGTCGAGGTCGCCGGCGACGACCTCGGCACGCGGGTCGACGCGGGCGCGGGCGGGGTCGCGGGTCAGCGCCCGGACGCGGGCACCGGCGTCGAGCAGGGCGGGGACGAGGGCGCGACCGACCTTGCCGGTGGCACCGAGGACGAGGATCACGAGCACTCCAAACAGGCGCGCGGTGGCGCCGGGGGAAATTCCTGGCGGACAGGACGAACCGGGCACGCCGAGGGCACGCCTCATCGAGACGGGAAAAGGCTCCAACCGCCGTCCACACCGGGGACGCGGTCCTCTTCGCGCTCGGGAACCACCTCGAATCGTCCCGCTCGACCGGTCGACCCCGGTCGGCGTCTCACGCAGGAACAAGTGCCGATCACGAATGTAGGGCACAGCCGGCGCCCGCGACAAGCGGGTGAAACCGCGGTGAAACCGCCGTGTTCCGCCCCGGCGGCACCGTCACCCCCATGACCGACCCCGCGATCGCAGTGACCGGCCTGCGCCGGTCGTACGGCAACCAGGTGGTGCTCGACGGCATCGACCTGCGCGTACCCGAAGGCACCGTCTTCTCCCTGCTCGGCCCCAACGGCGCGGGCAAGACCACCGTGGTCCGCATCCTGTCGACCCTGATCCGCGCGGACGCGGGCGAGGCCCGCGTCTGCGGCCACGACGTGGCCCGCGAACCCGACCGGGTCCGGGCGGCGATCGGCGTCACCGGCCAGTTCGCCGCCGTGGACGGCCTCCTCACCGGCGAGGAGAACCTGCTCCTCATGGCCGACCTGCACCACCTGGGCCGGGCCGAGGGGCGGCGGCGCGCGGCGGAGCTGGTCGAGCGCTTCGGCCTCGGGGACGCGGCGCGCAAGCCCGCCGTGGCGTACTCGGGCGGCATGCGGCGCCGGCTCGACGTGGCCATGGGCCTGGTCGGCGACCCGCGGGTGATCTTCCTCGACGAGCCGACCACCGGGCTGGACCCGCGCAGCCGGCGCGAGGTGTGGCAGGTCGTCCGGGACCTGGCCGGCCGGGGTGTGACGGTCTTCCTCACCACGCAGTACCTCGAAGAGGCCGACCAGCTCGCCGACCGCATCGCCCTGCTCGACCGCGGCGTGCTCGTCGCCGAGGGCAGCCCGGCCGAGCTGAAGCGGCGGGTGCCGGGCGGGCACGTCGAGCTGCGCTTCGCCGACGACCGCGCCCTGGCCGCGGCCGCCGCGGTCCTGCGGATCGCGCCGCACCCGGGTGGCGAACCGGGCACCCCACCGCACCCGACCGGCGGCCCCGTCCCGCACCCCACCGACGAATTGGTCCTGCGGGTCCCCGGCGCCAACGGCGTCCGCTCGCTCAAGGCCCTGCTGGACCGCCTCGACGCCGCCGCGATCGAGGTGGTGGGCCTGGCTGTCCGCACCCCCGACCTCGACGACGTGTTCTTCGCCCTGACCGGCCACCCGGCCGAGGAGGTGACCGCGTGACGACCCCGATCAGCCTGGCCGCCCGCGACTCGGCCACGATGCTGCGCCGCCAGTTGCGGCACATGTCGCGCAACCTGCCGACGCTGCTGATGCTGCTCGCCGTGCCGGTCGTCCTGCTGCTGCTGTTCGTCTACGTGCTCGGCGGCACGCTCGGCGACGGCCTCGGCGGGTCGGGCGGTCGCGCCGCCTACGTCGACTACGTCACGCCCGGCATCCTGCTGATCACCATCGCCAACGCGGTCCAGGGCACCGCGTTCGCGGTGGCGGTGGACATGCGGGAGGGCATCATCGCGCGGTTCCGCACCATGGCGATCGCCCGCGCGTCGGTCCTGACCGGGCACGTGCTGGGCAGCCTGGTGCAGGTCCTGCTGCAACTCGCCGCCGTCCTGGGGGTGGCCGTGCTGGTCGGTTTCCGGCCCGACGCGACCGCGGTCGAGTGGCTGGCCACCACCGGGGTCCTCGTCGCGACGGCGTTCGCCTCCGTGTGGTCGGCCGTCGCGATGGGGCTGGCGAGCAGGACGGTCGCGGGGGCGGGCAACCTGACCCTGCTCCTGACGCTGCTCCCCTTCTTCGGCAGCGGGTTCGTGCCCACCGACTCGCTGCCGGCCGGGCTGCGGTGGTTCGCCGAGCACCAGCCGTTCACGCCGATCATGGAGACGCTGCGCGGCCTGCTCCTGGGCACGCCGATCGGGAACGGCGCCGCGCTCGCGCTCGGCTGGTGCGCGGCGATCGCGCTGGCCGGCTACCTGTGCGCGAAGCGGCTCTACGAGCGGGACCGGGCGCGCTGACCCAGCAGTTCCAGCGCCACCGCGCGGAGCCCGGCCCGGTCCAGGGCGGCGTACGACGACACCGCCTCGTCGTACGCCGCCCGGTCGGCACGTTCGGCGTCCGCCCTGGCCGGCGCCGAGGCCATCGTGGGGTGGAAGGTGCGCGGAAACGGGAACCGCTCGGCCAGCGCGATCATCCGGGCCGCACGGGTCCGGTCGGCGCCGTCCCGGGCAGGGTCCGCGCCACCCCCGACCAAACCCCCGCCACCCCCGCCACCCCCGGCACCACCCCGCGCCAAATCCGCCGTCGCCACGGCCAGCAGCAGCGCACCGCAGGTCGCCCACCCCGCCACGTGCGGCACCGGCTCGGCCGGCAGGTGGGCCACCAGGTGCGCCGAGACCCCCGGCAACGCGTCGGCCACGTCGGCGACCAGGTCGAGCCGACCGTGCCTGGCGTGCGCGACGACGGCCACCGCCCGCGCCTCCACCGCCCACGCGTCCCCGGCGCCCCGGACCTGGTCGACCGCCCGGCGCCACAACCCCAGTCCGGCCTCCACCTCCCCGCGCGCCAACCGCACCTCGCCGCGGATGGCGAGGTCGTAGCCCATCGCCTCGGCCTCGTCGTCGTCGAGCACGACCCCCGCCAGCCCGTCCAGCCACCGCTGCGCCCCGGCCGCGTCACCGACCTGGAGGTCGGCCAGCACCAGCCACGCCCGGACGCCGACCTCGTCGACCCGGGCACCGAACCGCCCGAGCAGCGGCAGCGCCGCGAGCAGGTGGTCGCGGGCCTCCGCCCCCCGTCCCAGGCGCAGGCACAGCTCGGCCACCCGGCCGTGGCCGAAGGCGCGCGGCCACGGCGAACCCAGGCCGGTGAACAGGTCGAGCGCCCGCCTGGTCACCACCAGCGCCCCGTCGAGGTCGCCGGCGCCCTCCCGGAGGTAGCCGGCGAAGGCGCCCGCCACGCCGGCGAGCAGCGGTTCGGCGTGGTCGCACAGCCGCCGCAGCTCCGCCGGGTCGCCCAGCGCGCCGACCACCCGGCCGACGGCCCGGACCACCGTGTCCGGCTTCGCCGGGCCGAGCCGGCGCAGCGCGGCGACCTCCCGCACCGGCCGCGGCCCGCCGGAGGCGAACGCGTGCGCCACGGCGATGGTCAGGGCGGTCCGGGTCGGCTCGACCAGGTCGGGCCCCGGCCGGTGGCGGACCAGCGTCCGGGAGGTCTGCCGGACCAGCTCCGCCAACCGCGGTGCGTTGGACCGGACGGTCCACGCGACGCCGAGGACCGCGGCGACCGCCGCGACGGTGGGCCGGTCGTCGCGGTCGAGGGCCTGCCCCAGCGCCTGGCGCAGGTTCTCCTGCTCCGCCCGGACCGCGGCGGCCGCGTCGTCGGGTCCGGGGCCGAGCAGGGCCGCGTGGTTGGCCGCGCCGAACGCCCGCGCCCACCCCAGGAACGCGGTCGTCACGTGGTCGGCCCCGCCCTCCTCGGCCAGGCGCGCGGCGCTGAACTCCCGGATCGTGTCGAGCATCCGCAGCCGGGTGCCCGACGGGGTGTCGACCACCTCGACCAGCGAGTGGTCGGCCAGGTGTTCGAGCACCGCGAGCACGTCCACGCCGGGCAGCGCCCCGAGCAGCGGGCGCGCGGCGTCGGCGGTGAACCCGTCGGGGAACACCGACAGCGCGCGCATCGCCGCCCGACCGGTCGGGTCCAGCAGGTTCCAGCTCCAGTCGACGACCGCGTGCAGCGCGCGGTGGCGCGGGGGCGCGTCCCGGGCACCGCCGCGCAGCAGGGCGAACCGGTCGTCGAGCCGCCGGGCGATCTCCGGCACGGACAACGCCCGCACCCGCGCGGCGGCCAGCTCGATCGCGAGCGGCAGCCCGTCCAGGTGCCGGCACACCTCCGCCACGGCCGCCGCGGGCAGGTCGACGCCCGGCCGGGCCGCCCGCGCCCGCTGGCCGAACAGCTCGGCGCTCACCCGCGCGCTCAGCCCCGGCAGCCGGTGGACCGACTCCGACGACAGCCCCAGCGGGGTCCGGCCGGTGGTGAGGACCCGCAGCTCGGCGGTCCGCGACACCAGGGCGCCGACCAGGTCGGCGACGCCGGCCACGACGTGCTCGCAGTTGTCCAGCACCAGCAGGGACGGCCCGGCGAGCGCGGCCGCGATGGCGGCGACGTCGCCGGGCGCCCGGTTCCCGCCCACACCGAGCGCGGCCGCCACCTCGCGGACCACGTCCTCGTCGGCCCCGAGACCGGCGAGCGGCACCACGGTGACCGCCCGTCCCTCGGCACGCCGGGCAACGGCGTTGGCCAGCCGGGTCTTGCCCAAACCGCCCGGCCCGACGACCGAGGTCACCCGGGAGGTGCGCAGCAGCGCCTCCACCGCGGCGATGTCGTCGTCCCGGCCGAGCAGCGGGTTGGGCTCGTGCGCGACGCCGCGGCGGACCGCGGGCGGCGCGCCCCGGAGCAGCCGCCGGTGCTCGGCCCGCACCGGCGGGCCGGGATCGGTGCCCAGCTCGTCGCGCAGCGCCCGCCGGTACTCGTCGTAGCGGGCCAGCGCCGCGGCCGGGCCGACCGTGGCCGCCTCGCACCGCAGCAGCTCGACCAGCACCTCCTCGTCGCGCGGTCGCTCGGCGGCCAGCTCGACCAGCGGGTCCACCGCCTCGGCGGGCCGGTCGAGCCGGGCGAGGGCGAGCGCGCGGGCCCGCACCAGCGCGCGGTGGGTGGTCCACCGCCGCGCCCGCAACGCGGCGACCGGGCCGTCCGCGTCGCCCGGCACGGGCTCGGCACCGCCCCACAGGGCCAGGCCCGCGTCGGCGTGCGAGAGCGCGGCGGCGTGGTCGCCCGCCCGCGCGCACCGGGCGCTCGCCTCGGCCCTCAGCAGCACCGCCGAGCTGTCGACCTGGTCCTCGGCCAGGGTCAGCCGGTAGCCGGTGGGGGTTCGGGTGACGACGTCGGCGCCGAGCCGGGACCGCGCCCGGGAGACCAGGACCTGGAGGGCCTTGGGCGGGTTGTCCGGCAGCCCGTCCGGCCAGAGCCCGTCGACCAGCCGCCCGGTGCCGCAGCCGGTGCGCAGGTCCCCCGCGAGCAGGGCGACGAGCCCCTGGAGCCGCGGACCCGCGATCTCCCGGCCGCGGAAGGACACCCCTGGCAGCAGGACGAGGTCGGGGCCCACGGCACCAGGGTATCGGCCCGGTGTCGCGGTCGTGGCCACCACCGCGGCGGTCCGCGAACGCTCCTGAGTGGACCGTGCCGGGAACTCGGACCGCCCGCCGCCCGACTCCTGGAACACGTGGATCTCCGGGAGGTAATCGTGGAACGACGCACTTTCCTGCGCGCCTCGGCGCTGTCCGTCGGCGGGGTCGGCGCGGCGGGCGCGGTCGGCGCGGCACCGACGGCCTCGGCGGCGGCCCCGCTGCGGGTGCAGGTGGTGATGTTCGACGGGGTGGAGGAGCAGGACTGGGTGGCCCCGGTCGAAGTGCTGTCGCTGGCCGGGCGGGCGAGCGGCGGCGCGCTCACCACCACGATGGTGACCACCGGTCGCCCGGCCACCGTCACCTGCTCCTACGGCACCCGGGTCGAGGTGGCCAGGGGCTGGTCGCCGCACGAGGCGGACGTGCTCGTGGTGCCCGGTGGCGGCTACGCCGACCAGGCGGGGCCCGGTGTCCGCAGGCTCATCGCCGACCAGCAGTTCCTGCGCCGCCTGGCCGCCGCCGACGTGCTGCACGTCGGCATCTGCACCGGCGTCATGGTCCTGTCGGCCGCCGGGCTGACCAGGGGCCGCAACGCCACCACCCACACGGCCGCCAGGGCCGACCTGGCCGCGCAGGGCGCGACGGTGGTCAACGCCCGCGTGGTCGACGACGGCGACCTGGTCACCGGCGGCGGCATCACCTCCGGCCTGGACGTGGCGCTGTGGCTGGCGGAGCGCTTCCTCGGCGCGCGGGTGACCCAGCGGGTGGAGACGATCCTGGAGTACGAGCGGCGCGGCACCGTGTGGCGGGCCTGATCCGGCCGGGGAACGGCTCCGGAGCCGTTCCCCGGCCTGCCCGGTGGAGGACGCCGGGAACCAACGGGGTGCCGCGGACGACCAGTAGGACTGGAGCGGTTCAGCCACGGACCGCGTCGCCGCCGCCCGACGACCCGCCCCCACACCCGGAAGGGCCCGACCATGACCCTGACCCCCACCGGCGGCGACAGCGGCCCGCTCGCGCCCGGCCGGGAGGTGGCGCCGCCGGTCCACGACCACATCGCCGACGCGGTCAAGGCGCCCGCCCTCGTCCGCCTCGCGCCCAACGTGGTGCTGATGCGGTTCGAGACCCTGAAGGTCTACGCCGCCCTCGGCGCGGTCCGCCACCTGCTGGAGACCGGGGTGGTGCGCCCCGGGCAGACGCTGGTGGACAGCTCCAGCGGCATCTACGCGCTGGCGCTGGCGATGGCCTGCCACCGGTACGGGCTGCGCTGCCACGTCGTGGCCTCCACCACCGTCAACGACACCATGCGCGCCCAGTTGGAGATCCTGGGCGCCACCGTGGACCGGATGCCGCCGTCGGACGACCTGCGCCTGGACCAGAACCGCCGCGTCGCCCGCGTGCGCGAGCTGCTGGCCCGGCACCCCGACATGCACTGGATGCGCCAGTACCACGACCCCGTGCACCACCTCGGCTACGCCGAACCGGCCGACCTGCTGCGCCGCGCCCTGCCCGGCGAGCCGCTGACCGTGGTGGGCAGCGTGGGCACCGGCGCCTCCACCGGCGGGCTGACCCGGTCGCTGCGCGAGCACGACCCGCTGACCAGGCTGGTGGGCGTGCAGCCGTTCGGCAGCGTCACCTTCGGCAGCGAGCGGTTCACCGACCCGGACGCGATCATCGCCGGCATCGGCAGCGCCATCCACTTCGACAACGTCCACCACGAGCTCTACGACCGCGTCCACTGGCTGGACTTCCAGCACGCCATGGCCGCCACCGTCGGCCTGATGCGGGAGCACGCCGTGTTCGCCGGCCTGTCCACCGGGGCCGCCCACCTGGCCGCCCGCTGGGAGGCCGCCCGCGACCCCGACCGCACGCACGTGGTCATCGGCGCCGACACCGGCCACCGCTACACCGAACGCGTCTTCACGCGCTGGCGCGAAGCCCTCGACCCGGCGGCACTGGCCCCGGTGGAGATCACCTCGCTGGACGAGCTGCGCCCGCCGTGGGCCGCGATGGCGTGGGCCCGGCGCCCGCACGGACCGGTCGTGCCCGCCCAGCAGCGCCGGAAGGACCCCGTGCGGTGACCCCGTCGCCGGGCCGCCCGGTCAGGCGGCCCGGTCAGGCCGCCCGGTCAGGCCGCCCGGTCAGGCCGCCCGGTCAGGCCGCCCGGTCAGGCCGCCCGGTCAGGCCGCCCGGTCAGGCCGCCCGGTCAGGCCGCCCGGTCAGGCCGCCCGGTCAGGCGGCCCGGCGGTGGGCGGTCGGCCTGAGGTTGCGCTCCTTGCCCCGCCGGCGCGAGGGGCCCGGGGTGGCGTGGTCGGAGGTGTCGTCGACGCCGCCGTGCTCGTTCTTGGCGGGTGTGCCGGGGGTGGGCTGGTCGCGGTGGGCGCGGGTGACCAGGAAGAGCAGCGCCAGGCCGATCAGCAGGGGCAGGTGGGACAGCACGCGGGTGGCGGTCGCGGCGCCGTTGAGCAGGTCGTGCACGGAGAAGGCGAGCAGCACGGCGACGAACCCGCCGAGCGTGGGCAGCAGCCCGGCGGCGCGGTGCGCGCTGACCGAGGCGACCAGCAGGCCGAGGCCCAGCGCCAGGTTCCAGGCCGCGCCCTCGTTGAACAGGTGGCTCGACATGTCGTGGCCGGCGTGCGGGCCGGTGACCCCGCCGAGCAGCTGGGCCAGCCCCAGCCACAGCTGCGCGAGCGCCACCGCGGCCAGCCCCAGGCGCGGGACCAGGGCGACGTGGCGCGGTGGCGCGGTGGTCAGGACCGCGTCCACCAGGTCGGGCACGGGCGCGGCGGGGCGCACCCGGATCGCCCTGGTCAGCGCCTGTGCCCGGACCTGCCACCGGGCGCAGGCCGCGCACTCCCCCAGGTGCGCGTCGACCTCGGCGGCGGGCCCGGGTCCGTCCTCGCCGTCGAGGCGGGCCGAGAGCGCTTCACGGCAGGTTTCGCAGTCCACGTCCTGAGTAGTCGGTCCGTGCCGGGCCCGAGTTCCCGGCGCCTCGTGGTGGCCCCGGCCGCACACCGCGACGCCCTTGTTGCAAAGATCTGGCAGTTAGTATCTGATGGCAACAGCACACCGACCGATGGGGGAACACACGTGGGCCAGTACCAGCTGCCCGACCTGCCCTACGACTACGCCGCGCTGGAACCGGCGATCACCGGCGAGATCCTGGAGCTGCACCACTCCAAGCACCACGCCGCCTACGTCAAGGGCGCCAACGACACCCTGGAGCGCATCGCCGAGGTCCGCGACAAGGAGGACTTCTCCGGCATCGTCGGCCTGGAGAAGACCTTCGCGTTCAACCTCTCCGGCCACGTGCTGCACACGATCTTCTGGGAGAACCTCTCCCCCGACGGCGGCGACCGCCCCGAGGGCGAGCTGGCCGCCGCGATCGACGAGCACTTCGGCTCCTTCGACGCCTTCGCCAAGCAGCTCTCCGCCGCCACCTCCACCGTCCAGGGCTCCGGCTGGGGCGTGCTGGCCTGGGAACCCCTGTCCCGGCGCCTGGTCGTCGAACAGGTCTACGACCACCACAGCAACATCGGCATGAACACCAGCCCCCTGCTGGTCTTCGACGCCTGGGAGCACGCCTACTACCTCCAGTACCGCAACGTGCGCCCCGACTACGTCCAGAAGCTCTGGTCACTGGTCGACTGGACCGACGTCACCCGCCGCTTCGACCTCGCCCGCAACGGACTCCCCACCCTGCCCGCCGCCTGACCGCAGGCCACCAACCCGGCAGTGGACGCTCCGACAAGCCCCCTGCCGCGACCGGTGCCCCGGACCGAACGAGGTCCGGGGCACCCCGGCGCACTCCCACGCCCCCGCGACGGAGCAGGTGCGCCACCAGCACGCCGAGCCCTGCCCACACGTAGGCGTTGCCCCACAGGGCCCACGGCGCGACGCGCCCCTCGGTCGGCACCACGACCACCCAGCCCGCGAAGACCAGGCACAGCACCAGGACCGCGGCCCACCCGGCGGCACCGGACGCCCTGGTGAGCAGGACGCCGAGCAGCGGTACGACCCACACCCAGTGGTGCGACCACGACACGGGGCAGACCAGGGCGCCGCAGAGACCGGTCAGGACCGCCGCGTGCAGGTCGTCCCGGCGCGCCACCAGCACCGCACCGCAGGCGAGGACCACCGCACCGGCCGCGACCGACACCACCGGGGCGGCGGGCCCGGGCGGCAGGAGCCGGTGGACCGCGCCGAACAGCGACTGGTTGCCCACCCAGGAGTTCCCGGTGGCGTCGTTGCCGTCCACCAGGGCCGAGGTCCAGTAGCGCACCGAGTCGGCGGGCAGGGCGGCGAAGGCGACCGCCTGCAACGCGGCGAAGGTGCCCGCCGCGCGGCCGGCGTCGCGCCACCGCCCGGTGAGCACCAGGTGGCCGATGAAGATCAGCGGTGTCAGCTTGACCGCGGCGGCGACGCCGACGAGCACGCCCGACCACCGGGAACCGCGCAGGAGCAGCAGGTCCACCAGGACCACGCCCATCAGCACGAGGTTGACCTGGCCGAGGGCGACGGTCCGCCAGACCGGTTCCAGGACCGGCACCGCCGGCAGCAGCCACCGCGCGGGGAACGACAGCTCCACCACCGCGCCGAGCGCGACCGCGGACAGCACGGCGAACACGACCCAGCACAGCTGGACGGGCAGCACCCCCAGCGGCGTGAACAGCAGCGCCGCGACGGGCGGGTACGTGAACGGCAGCTCCGGGGTCCACGGGGGCAGGGTGGTCAGCCCGTCGTACAGGGGCTCGCCGCGCAGGACGGCGAGCCCACCGGACCGGTAGACCGCGCTGTCGATGCCCAGCGGGGCGTCCACCACCCAGCCGACCAGGCCGATCACCACCGGCACGACGGGCAGCAGGGTCCGGGTTCCCAGGGGTGTCAACGGCACCATCGCGTTCCTCGTGAGCCAGGACGGCCGGAGGTGACCGCTGATCACGAAGCTACGGACGGAGCAGCGCGGGGTCGTCCCGCCGGAGGAGCGGGTTCACGCGCTACCGGCGTACCGCGGCGGGACGGTGCGGTACCCCGGTACGGGTCACCGCCGGCGGTCCGGACGTCCTGGTTCACCGCGATCGCGGACCGCTCGGTGGAGGACCCCGGTGGCGCGTTGACCCGCTGCACGTGCGCGTCGTCCGCGCCGGTCCAGGTGCAGGAGCGCTCCGGCGCCGGGCGGTCGGCGAGCGGCCGGCGCGGCATCCGGACCTTGCCGAAAGGGGCGTCGTGGATCGCGTCGCGGGCGAGCGCGTACGACTCCAGGGCTTCCGGCGTGCTGCCCGACCACAGCGGCAGTCGCAGGACCTCCCGGTAGCTCAGCGGGGCTCGTCGGGGCGTTCGGAAACACAACGGCGGAGCCGGCCGGGTCCACCGGATTCCCCGCTCCCCCGGCCGCGGGACCCGCCACGAGCACCGCCGCCGGGACGCGCGTCAGGCCAGGGAGCCCAGCACCAGCTCCACCGCGAAGTCCAACCGCTCGGCGAACGCCCCCGGCCCCAGGTGCGGCAGGGCCTGGTGCAGCGCCGGGTGCACGTCGGGCACGACCGCCGGCCCCAGCTCGCCCGCACCGCCCGCGGCCTGCTCCTCCTGCACCAGCCCCAGCACCAGGTAGGTGAGCGACCACGCCGCCCACGCGGCGCGCCGGTCGTCGACGCCGCCCGCGAGCAGGGCGTCCACCAGCGCCTCGGCGTAGCGCAGGGTGGCGGGTTCGGCGGCGTAGGTGCCGGTGACCGCGGCCGCGCCGTCGCGGTGGGCCAGCAGCGCGCCGCGCAGGCGCCGCACCAGCTCGGCCGCCCGGTCCCGCCACCCGTCCGGGAGGTCCCGCAGGTCGACGTCGGCGAGGATGGCGTCGGCCAGCAGCTCGCGCAGCCGCGCCTTGGACTTCACGTGCCACAGCACGGTGTTCATCCGCACGCCCAGCCGGGCGGCGACCGCGCGCGTCGACACCGCCTCCAGCCCGCCCTCGTCGAGCACGTCCAGCGCGGCGCGGACCACGGCGGCCCGGTCCAACCGCGCCGGGCTCGGCCTGCCCGCCCTGGTCACCGGCCCAGGATAAGGGGCAGCGCGGCCACGGCCGCGCGCGTCGCCGCGGGGAGGTCGTCGTCGGGGCGGTCCGCCCACGCCACGTGGCCGTCGGGCCGGACGAGGGCGGCGCGCACACCCCTCCACCCCGGGCGGTCGCCCACCTCCCCGCGCAGCACCACGACCCCGTCGACGTCGCCCAGGGTGCCGGTCAGGTCCAGCAGCACGTACCGGTCCGGCCGCAGCGCGGCGAGCAGGCCGTCCCCGTGGGGTGCGCGCCGCCCGACCAGGGGGTGGTCGCCCTCGGCCGCGGGGTAGGTGACGGCGAGCCCGGAGAGCCGGCCGGCCAGGTCCGCCGAGACGCCGGGGTGCGTGGCGACCAACCGGTTCACCAGGCCGCGCAGCGCCAGCCCCCGCGGGGTGAACGCGGTCATCAGAGCGGTCTGGGCCCGGGTGTGGTCGAGCAGGTCCGCGCCGACCCGGCGGCGTTCGGCCTCGTAGGTGTCCAGCAGCGCCTCCGGGGCCCGGCCGCGGACGACCGCGGCGAGCTTCCAGCCCAGGTTGGCCGCGTCCTGCACGCCGACGTTGAGCCCCACCCCGCCGGCGGGGAAGTGCTGGTGCGCCGCGTCACCGGCCAGCAGCAGCCGCCCGGCGCGGTACCGGTCGGCCAGGCGGGAGGCGTCGCCGAAGCGCGACAGCCACACCGGGTCCCGCATGCCGAAGTCGGTGCCGGCCACCGCCGCGGTCTTGGCGCGCAGCTCGGCCAGGGTCGGCTCGCCGGGCCGGTCGGCGCGGACGTCGGCGGGGGTGATGCCCACGACGCGGTGCAGGTCCGCGGCCAGCCGCACGACCATGACCAGGCCGTCCTCGGTGACCCAACTGGTGGTGCCGGTCGGCGGCTCGTCCAGCACGACGTCGGCCAGCCACCCCCAGACCGTCGACGGGGTGCCGGAGAACGGGATGCCGGCCGCTGCGCGCACCGTGCTGCGGGTGCCGTCGCAGCCCACGACGTAGTCCGCGACGAGGTCGTGCCCGTCGACGTGCACGGTCACCGAGTCCTCGCCCGGGACGACCCCGGTGACGCGCTGGCCGCGCCGCACGTCGACGCCGAGGTCGCGGGCGTGCTCCTCGAACAGCCGCTCGGTGCGGGCCTGCGGCACCACCAGCGTGAACGGGAACGGGGTGTCCAGCACCGAGAAGTCCAACCGCTGCTCCAGCACGGCGAAGTGGCCGGCGGGTACGCGGGCGCCCTCGGCGAGGAACCGGTTCCCGAGGCCGCGCGAGGCCAGCAGTTCCAGGGTGCGGGGGTGGAGGGTGAGGGCCTTGGAGCGCGGGTCCGGCTCGGACCGCGACTCCAGCACCACCACCGACGCGCCGCCGAGCCGCAGCTCGGCCGCCAGCCACAGGCCGACCGGGCCTCCCCCGACCACCGCCACCTGAACGTCCACGAACTCCTCCTTGGTCGGTGACCAATAACCTGACGTCAGACTAGGTCACCGACCAAGGAGGTGGGGGGTGATCCGGCCCTCACCCGGGACCCGTCAGCGCACGGGCTCCCCGAACCACCGGGGCAGGTGGTCGACCAGGTCCCCCTGGTCGTCACCGACCCAGGCCACGTGGCCGTCCGGCCGCAGCAGCACGGCGGGCACGTCCAGCTCCCCGCTGACGTCCACGACGTGGTCGACCCGGTCCGCCCACCCCCCGACCGAGAGCCGACCGGTCTGGTCGAGCAGCAGCCCGCGGCCCGCGTGCGTCAGGTCGTACAGGCGACCGCCCTTCAGCTCCACGTCCCGCAGCCGCCTGCCGAGCAGGTCGTGCCCCTCGCCGAAGTCGTAGCGGACGCCCATCGCGGTGATCTTCTCGATCAGGTACCGGTTCACCTCCTCGAAGTCCATCAGCTCCGACAGCACCTTGAGCACGGCGTCCACGCCCGGCTCGTGGGACAGCAGGTGCATCTGCGCGCGGGTGTTGACCAGCACGTCCGCGCCCACCGGGTACCGCTCGGCCTCGTAGGTGTCCAGGAGCCCGGCCGGCGCCCAGCCGTCGACCTCGGCGGCCAGCTTCCAGCCCAGGTTGAACGCGTCCTGGACGCCCAGGTTGAGCCCCTGCCCGCCGGTCGGCGGGTGGACGTGCGCCGCGTCGCCGGCCAGCAGCACGCGGCCGGACCGGTAGCGCTCGGCCTGCCGGGTGGCGTCGCCGAAGCTGGACAGCCAGCGCGGCGAGTGCACGCCGAAGTCGGTGCCCGCCACCGCCTCCAGCCGCCGCTTGACCTCCTCCAGGGTCGGCACCCCGCGGTCCTCGTCCACCCCCTCGGCGGGCACGCCGACGCGGTACGCCCCGTCCTCCAGGGGCATGAGGCCGAACCGCTTCTCGGTCTTGCGGACCTCCTCCACCACCGCCGTCACGGTCTCCGGCGGCACGCCCACCTCCATCTCGCCCAGCAGCACCTCGGACCTGGCGGGCTCGCCGGGGAAGCCGATGCCGAGCAGCTTGCGCACCGCGCTGCGGCCACCGTCGCAGCCGACCAGGTAGCGCGAGCGCACCCGGGTGCCGTCGGCCAGCTCCGCGGTCACCCCGTGCTCGTCCTGCTCAAGCCCGACCACCTCGTGGCCGCGCCGGACCTCGGTGCCCAATTCCGCGGCGCGCTCGGCCAGCAGGCGGTCGGTGACCGGCTGCGGGATGCCCAGGAGGTAGCCGTGCGCGGTGTCCAGCCGGTCGGGCGCGGGCTTCCTGATGCCGGCGAAGGAGGCGGCCAGCGGGTACCGCGTGCCGTGCGCGAGGAACCGGTCCAGCAGGCCGCGCTGGGCCATCACCTCGATGCTGCGCACGTGCAGGCCGAGCGAGCGGACGTGCCTGGTCGGCTCCGCCTCCTTCTCCAGCACGAGCACGCGCACGTCGTGCAGCCGCAGCTCCGCCGCCAGCATCAGGCCGGTGGGGCCGCCGCCAACAATGATCACGTCGAACATGGACCGCCCATTCGCCGAAGTGGGATTCCGGCCGGGGCGTATTTCGCGAATTCCCGTTATCCGCAGGTCCCGACCAGGCCGCGAATTGTGCGGCAAGACCGGGGTCTTGCCGCAAGACCCCCTGTGCGCTATATGTTGAAAGTGGCGGGGAGTACCCGTCCCCTCCCGGCGCGGCCTCGAAGCGGTCCTGTCAGGCGTTCCGGTCGCGCGCGGTGTTGACGGCGGCCCGCAGGCGCAGCCAGGTCGGGTCCGTCGCCTCCGCCTCGGTCACCCCGGCCAGCTCCTCCGCGTCCCAGGCCCGCGTCCCGTCGGTCAGCACGAGGCGCTCCTCCAGGTCGTCGTGGCCGGGCACCTCGGAGGCGGTCGCCAGGAAGGTCGCGACCGCGGCCCGTGACGCCTCGTGGTCCACGACCCGGGCCGTCGCGGGGTCGGCGGTCACCGACAGGAGCACGAGTTCGCCGTTCCCGCCCGCCACGACGAGCCCACCGGCCGCCGCGGCGGCCAGCGCGGTCACCGGGGAGTCCAGCACCTCGTGCTCGACCGCCCGCTCACCGTCCAGGTCCAGCTCGACCAGTTCCCCGGCCGGCGTGCCGACCCAGAGCGAGCCCGGCGGGGCGCCGAACGCGATGTTGTGCCGGGACCAGGAGTGCATCTCGTCCAGCCACTCCGGCGGGTACGGGTAGCCCGGACTGGGGCTGCCGAGCGTGGTCGACAGCACGAGTTCGAGCGAGGGGAAGTCGAACACCTCCAGGGTGTTCTCGTAGGCGTTGCCCCGGATCGCCAGCCGGCGCCCGTCGGCGCTGAACACCGGTGCCTCGTAGCCGTCGACGTCCAGGACCAGCGCCCGGTCGAGCACCCGGAGGCCGGGGTCGACCCGCGCGAACAGGCCGAGCGTCGCGCCCTGGTCGCTGCACAGCGTGACCACCAGCCCGCCGGCCGGGTGCGCGGTGATCCCGGTGTCCCAGCGCGGGCCGACCTCGACCGCCCCGGTCGCGAGGTCGACGACGTCGGAGTGGTCCCACGCGCCGTCCGACGACGGCGACGCCAGCAGCACCCGGCCGTCCGGGCTGAACGCCAGGTCGCGGTAGGAGGTCCCGGGCGGGACGCCTGCCGGGGTGGAGGTACCGGCCGGCGTCCACCGCACCACGCCGCCCTCGCCGGCGACCAGGAGCAGCGGTTGGTCCGGGTGCCAGGCCACGGCGGGCGTGCGGCTCGTGCGGTCCCAGTCCAGGGCGTCGCCGTAGGGGGCCGCTTCGGCGCCGACGGTCCCGACTTCCCGCAGCGACCCCGTTCCCCAGTCCCAGACGTGCACGGCCGGGCGCGCCGAGTCGAGGCAGGCGACCAGCGGGAGGGTCGGGTGGCACACCACCCGCTCGACCGGGGCGCCGCCGCCGGCTCGCGCGCGTAAGGCGATCTCGACAACAGTCATCCGGGCACCGTACTGGCCCGGACCGACACCCATCGGGGCCGTGCGGCCCCGATGGCCTCACCGGCGGCTCAACCGACCGGGCGCTCCTCGGCGCACGCGTCGGGAGCGGGGTTGGGCGCCGGCTGCGGGCGGTCGGCGCCGCCGACGGGCCGCGCGGTCCAGTCCAGGCCCAGCCTGGTCCGCCGCGGGTTGGCGACCGCCCGTCCGGTGTCCGTCTGGTGCATGTTTTCCCTCCAAGCGAAAAGCGTGTGCACCTCCTGTTTACCGGTCGGGGGTTTTCGCCAAACGATGAGGTATGTCACGACGACGCGTACCTCACACCGCGTCGGCCCCGGACCGGGGCCGACGCGGGTGCCCGTGCGCCGGTCAGGGGCTGGTGCAGGCGAGGGTCGGGGTCGCCGGGGTGCCGGTGGCGATGTAGCCGAACGTCGTCGAGGCGGACGGCGCCAGCGAGCCGTTCCAGTCGGCGTTGCGCACCGCCGCCGACGTCCCGCTGCCCGTGGACACCCCGCCCCAGACCTGGTTGACCGCCTGGCCGGAGGGCAGGGTCCAGCGGACCGTCCACCCGCTGATCGCGGCCGCGCCCGCGGTGACCCTGACCTCGCCCTGGTAGCCGCCCTGCCACGAGTTCACGGTGCGGTGGGTGGCCGAGCACGCGCCGACCGGCGGAGTACCCGTGGTGGTGGTCGTCGTCGTGGTGGTCGTCGTCGTTGTCGTGGTGGTGGTCGTGGTCGTGGTGGTGGTGCCGTCGCTGATGCTGCCCGGCACCGAGAGCAGGGCGTTGTACCAGGTGGTGGCCATCTTGCTGTAGCCGCCCGCGTTGGGGTGCACGCCGTCGGCGAGGTCGGCGGTGGTCAGCGCCCGGTACATGTCGACCAGGTGGACCTTCTTGCCCGCGTTGGCCCTGCTCTGCACGATGCCGGGGATGGTGGCGTTGAACGTGCGCACCGCCGCGTCGTACGAGGACAGCGGCGTGATGGTGGCGACGAACAGGTGCGCGTCGGGCGCCTGGGCGGTGATCCTGTCGATGAGCGCCGACAGGCGTTGCGGCGCGCCGCCCGGGTCGCCGCCGTACATGTCGTTGGTGCCGATGTGCAGCAGGATGGTGCGCGGGGCGTAGGTGCGCAGCCAGTTGGTGATGTTGGCGTCGACCTGGGCGATGGTCCAGCCGGAGTGGCCCTCGTGGTTGCGGTCCCCGAGGCTGCTCGGGCCGTTGGTCATCGAGCCGACGAAGTCGATGGCGTAACCGCCGGCCACGAACTTCTGCCACAGGTCGATGCGGTACCCGCCGGGCACGTTGAAGCCGTCGGTGATGGAGTCGCCCAGCGGCATCACCTTCACCGCCGCCGCGGGCGCGACGCCCGGGACGGCCTGGGCCGCGGTGACCGCGGTCGCGGCGAACGCGCCGAGCGCGGCGACGGCCGCGACGGCGGCGAGCAGGCGCGGTTTTCCGGCCATGGGTCTTCCTCTCGGTCGGATCGGGGATGCCGGCGGCCGCACCCGGGGTGGCGATGCGTCGAAGAACTTCTCCCCAGGAGGCTACCGAAAGTTTCGGTTAGATCAACGGGTGTTTCGACATCAACGCCCATTCAAGACGTCGAATCCGTTCGACGCCGACACCGACACCGCGGGCGGCGATGATCAGCCGTGGTGCGATACTGCCGCCATGGACGTGCGGACCAGGAACAACGTCACCGCGTCGGGGCCGGCGGACGGCCGACCGGTGGTGTTCTCGCACGGTTTCGGCTGCGACCAGAACATGTGGCGGCTGGTCACCCCCGCGTTCACCGACGACCACCGGGTGGTGCTGTTCGACCACGTGGGCGCCGGCCACTCGGACCTGTCGGCCTGGCAGCCGGAGCGCTACGCCTCCCTGGACGGCTACGCCGGCGACGTGCTCGAACTGCTCGACGAGCTGGACCTGCGCGACGTGGTGTTCGTCGGGCACTCGGTGAGCGCCATGATCGGCGTGCTGGCCGCCAACCGGGACCCGTCGCGGTTCGGCGCGCTGGTCCTGGTCGGCCCCTCGCCGCGCTACGTGGACGACGACGGCTACCGGGGCGGGTTCAGCACCGCGGACATCGAGGAGCTGCTGGACTCGCTGGACAGCAACTACCTGGGCTGGTCGGCGGCGATGGCGCCGGCCATCATGGGCAATGCGGACCGCCCCGAGCTGGGCCAGGAGCTGACCGAGAGCTTCTGCCGCACCGACCCGGAGATCGCCCGGCACTTCGCGCGCGTGACGTTCCTGTCGGACAACCGCGACGACCTGGCCGCGGTGGGCCTGCCGACCCTGGTGCTCCAGTGCCGCGACGACGTCATCGCCGACCGGGCGGTGGGCGAGTTCGTGCACCGCGCCATCCCCGGCAGCGAGCTGGTGGTGCTCAACGCGACGGGGCACTGCCCGAACCTGAGCGCGCCGGAGGAGACCGCCGCCGCCATCCGCGGCTTCCTGGCCGGGTCCGGGGGTGCGGGGTCGTGATGTGCGCCGCCGGGACCGGCCTGGGCGGGTCCGACGAGCCCGGCGAGGACGGCGACCCGGCGATCCGCGACCCGCGGGCGGTGTTCTCGTCCCTGCTGGAGGACGACGCCGAGGAGCTGTACGACAAGGCGCCCTGCGGCTACCTGTCGACCCTCATGGACGGCGAGATCGCCAAGGTCAACGAGACGCTGCTGGGCTGGCTCGGGTACCGGCGCGAGGAGCTGGTCGGCGTCAGGCGCTTCACCGACCTGCTGACCGGCGGCGGCAGGCTCTACCACGAGACGCACTACGCGCCGATGCTGCGCATGCACGGCGAGGTCCGCGAGCTGGCCCTGGAGCTGGTGGCCGCCGACGGCCGCCGGCTGCCCACCCTGGTCAGCGCGCGGGTCAAGAGCGGCGCGGAGGGCCGGCCGCTGCTGGTGCGCCTGACCGTGTTCGACGCCCGCGAGCGGCGCGCGTACGAGCGGGAGCTGCTGGCCGCCAAGCGCCGCGCCGAGCAGGAGCGGGAACGCCTGGAGCGGCTGACCGGCACCCTCCAGCGCACCCTGCTGCCCGACGCGCTGCCCGAGGTCGACGGCGTCGACCTCGCCGCCCACTACCAGGTCGCGTCCAGCGACCAGGTGGGCGGCGACTTCTACGACGTGTTCCCCCTGGGCGGCGACCGGTGGGGGTTCTTCCTGGGCGACGTGTGCGGCAAGGGGCCCGAGGCCGCCGTGCTGACGTCGCTGACCCGGTACGCCCTGCGCGCCGCCGCCGTGCACGACACCGACCCCGTGGCCGTGCTGACCACCCTCAACGCGGTCCTGCTGCAGCAGCGCCGGACCGGGGCGCCGCGGTTCTGCACGGTGGTCTTCGGCGTGCTCGAACCGGACGGCGACGGGCTCGCGGTCACCGTGGCGGGCGGCGGGCACCCCTCGCCGCTGGTCCTGCGCGCCGCGGGCGGGGTCGAGCCGCTGCCCACGCCGGGCGGGCAGCTCGTCGGCGTCCTGCCCCGGGCCAGGTTCACCGC
Organism: Saccharothrix syringae; assembly: GCF_009498035.1. NCBI lineage: Bacteria > Bacillati > Actinomycetota > Actinomycetes > Pseudonocardiales > Pseudonocardiaceae > Saccharothrix > Saccharothrix syringae. The sequence goes on along the minus strand of NZ_CP034550.1, from coordinate 3,840,194 downwards.
CGCCACGACCCGGCTGGAGCCGGGTGACGTGCTGGTCCTGCACTCCGACGGCCTCACCGAGGCCCGCCGCGCCGACGGCACCATGCTGGAGGAGGAAGGGCTGGTCGAGGCCGCCGCCGGGATGACCGGCCGGGACGCGCGCACCGTGGTGGACCTGCTGGTGCGGTTGCTGACCGACTGGTCGCGGTCGCCCTCCGACGACACCGCGGTGCTCGCGATCGGTGTCCCCGCCCGGGTCGCGCAGGAGGCGCGGTGCTCGAACTGACCACGGCCGTCGACGGCACCGCCCACACCGTCGCGCTCACCGGGGAGCTGGACCACCGGACCGCCCCGCGGCTGCACGCGGCCCTGGACGGGCTGCGCCTGGCGGCGGGCGACCGGCTCGTCCTGGACCTGACCGGGCTGACCTTCTGCGACTCCAGCGGGCTCAGCGCCTTCATCGCCGCGCACGAGCTGTCCAGCGGCGCGGTCGAGCTGGTCGCCCCGCCCGCGATGGTGGTCCGGATGCTGCACGTCACCGGGTTGACGGAGATCTTCACCGTGCACGACGCCGACCGGGGCCGGCTCACCCGGTGAGGGGCGCGGCGGTTCACAGCTCGGTGTTGATGACCGCCTCGACCAGCACCTCGCCGTCCCGGGTGAGCGCGACGGTCCCCGCGGTCCGGTCCAGCCGGACCAGGCCGCGCGCCTCCAGGGCCAGGAACCGGCCCAGCCACGGCTCGGCGAACAGCGACCGCCCCGGGAAGCGCCGCCGGTGCAGGGCGTCGTCGAGCGGCCGGAGGGTGGACAGCGCCATCTTCACCGCGCGCGACTCCTGGGCCTCGGGCGTGAAGCGGGTGGCCGACCCCAGCGGCACCCGGCCCGCGCGCACGGTCTCGGCGTACCGCCGGGAGTTCACGTCGGTGATCGCCTCCGAGGCCCGGCAGCTCGAACTGCCGCCCAGCCCGATCGCCACCTCCGGCTCCTGCCGGTCCTGGTCGACCATGATGGACTTCCACTTCTCCGGCCCCAAACCGGCGCGGGCGAAGTACATGGTGGGGTGCTCGGCGTAGCCGTCGGCGCGCAGGCCCTCGGTCAGCAGCTCCCGCATCTGGTACTGCTCGCCCAGCGTCGGCCAGCGGTGCCCCCGGCGGACCAGCCGGTCCCGGTAGTCGGGCAGCTGCCAGGCGGCGGGCTTCTCCCCCGTCACGCCGGTGCGCGAGTCCGCGTAGGACGCCAGGTGGAGCTTGGTGCACACCACCGCGGGCACCTCGTGCTCCAGCACCACGTCGAGGTCGCGGCGGACGCTGTCCGCGGTCTGGTCCAGCAGGCCGTACATCAGGTCGATGCTCACCCACTCGAACCCGGCGGCCTTGGCGTTGCGCACGAAGTCGACGCACATGGCCGACGTGTGCTCCCGGCCGCTCTCCCGCAGCACGTGGTCGTCGAAGGACTGCACGCCGCTGGACAGCTTGGTGCAGCCCAGCCCGCGCAGCAGCTCCAGCTTGGCCGGGGTGAACGTGCTCGGGTCGCCCTCGAAGCGGATCGTCGAGGCCGCGGTGAAGCGGAAGTTCTCCCGGTAGAAGTCCAGCAGGCGGCGGATCTCCGGCTCGGGCAGCAGCGACGGCGTGCCGCCGAAGACGTTGAACTCGCCGACCTCGGCGCGGGCCAGGTTCGGCACGGCGGCCAGCCACAGCCGGGCCTCCGCGATGTTGAGGTCCACCCAGTGCGCGGCCCGCTCCCGGGTGACCTCCGGCGGACCCTTGACCACCACCACCGGGTACTGGCAGAACCGGCACCGGTAGGCGCAGGTGGGGATGTAGGACCACAGGTGGATGGGGCCGCCGGCGGGTAGCTGCGCGTCGAGGTCGGCCAGGAACGCCTCGGGCGCGTAGCCGGGCACGTTGCCGGGGAAGACGTGCGCCCCGAACGGGTCCTCCTTGACGTAGTCGAGCAGGTGCCGGTTCTCCGGCGCGCCCAGGGCGTCGAGCACCGCCGGGCGCGGCCACGCGGGGTCCAGCACGTGCAGGGAGTCCACGGCCTGCTCGTAGGTCAGCGCCATCAGAACACGCCCCCGTTGCCGAAGTGGTTGTGCGCCTCGCCCGACTCCCGGTCCTCGCAGTAGTAGCGGACGAACTCGGTGAACCGCTCGGGCGGCACGTCTCGCAGGCACGGCGGCAGCGGCGGCGGGTAGCCGATGTCCTCGCCGACGTGCAGGCGCAGCCGGGCGAAGATCTCGTCGGCGAACTCGAAGTACAGCCGGTACGAGGGCGTCTTGTAGGAGTGGATCGGCGCGAAGTCCAGCACCCGCATCTCGTCCCGGATCTCGGCGATGCGCCGGCCCAGGCGGGCCGCCAGGTCCGGGCCGAAGAACGCCACGACCGCCTCGTCCTCCAGCAGCGACGGGGTGAGCAGCACCGGCAGGACGACGTTCTTCGGCGTGAAGTCCTTGATGGAGAAGTCCCACGCCAGCCGGGCCTGCTCCGCGGTCAGGTCGCCGCCGGCGCCGGCCGGTGGTTCGGGGCGGATGTCGCGCATGACGATGATGCCGTCCGAGCCGTAGGCCCGGCCGGTGATGACCTCGTCCAGGGCGTGGTCGATGCGCCGGGGGTTGATCTCCACCCGCGACCGCGGCGCGTAGGTGATCCCCCCGCCCGCGTTGGCGACCTTGATGCCGAAGTCCCAGTCGTCGGACAGGTGGTTGACGAACCGGCCGCCCTGGAGCTGGTAGAACACCTCGATGCCGCCGACCCGCTCGTACGCCTCGCGCTCGACCGCGAAGCCCTTGCCGTCGGGGAAGCCGCCGAACAGGGAGAAGGTCACCGCGCGGCACCGCAGCGTGCGCTGGATCGCGTCCCACAGCCGGGGGCGGCCGGTGAAGTGGTCGGGGTTGTAGTAGTAGTCGCAGACGGCGATGGCGGCCTTGGAGGTCTCCATCGCGGCCAGCAGCTCGGCCAGCCAGTGCGGGTCCACGCGGCAGTCGGCGTCCGCGGAGACCAGGTAGAAGCGCTCGTCGACGTCGGTGCCGGACCGGTTGCGGCTGCGCGCCGCGGCGAACTCCATGCCCGCCCGGCGGGCGCACGACACGCCCTGCTCCGGTTCGTGGATGACGTGCACGGCCAGGTCGGGGTGCGCGGCGGCGAACTCGCGGGCGATGGCGGCGGTGTCGTCGGTGGAGTTGTTGTCCACCAGCACCACCTCGTACAGGTCCCGGTCCAGCGGGCCGTCGCCGTCGCGCTGGTCGTGCAGCGTGCGCAGCACCTCGCGCAGGGTGGCGGCCTCGTTGTAGACCGGCAGCACGACGCTCATCCGCGTGCGCGGCCCCATCGGCGGCGGGTAGAGGCGGTCGAGCAGGCCGCCCGCGACCGACTCGCCGAACAGCGCCTCCCCCAGCTCCCGGTTGTGCTCGACCACTTCGGCTCGCTTCCCCTCGTCGGTGATCAGCTCCGCCACCTCGTCGGCGAACCCCGGCGTCGGCAGGTCGTGGACCCGCACGTCCAGCACCGGCGCCCGGAAGCCCCGGTCGCCGTAGACCTCGTCGTACAGCTCGTACCGGCTGGTGGCGTACGGCGTGCCGGACGCGACGGCCTCGCTGACCGGGTTGCCGTAGCTCTCGTAGTCGTAGGAGGTCAGGAACGTGACCAGGTCGGCGTGCGCGAGCAGGTCGCGCACCGAGTACCGCCCCGCCACCCGCGTGTCGTACGGGGTCAGCCAGCCGCCGAACACGACCCGGTCGCGCACGCCGAGCCGGGTGGCCAGCGCGGTCAGCCGGGCGTGCTCACCCGGCGCCTCGTCCACGTCGCCCGCGACGAACAGGTGGGCGTCGAGCCGGTCGGCCAGCAGCGCCAGCAGGTGGATGTCGCGGTCGACGCGCTTCTGCGGGATGACCCGGGTGATCCGGGCGAGCAGCGCGGCGCCCTCGGGGATGCCGTGGTCGCGGCGGAACCCGGCGTTGCGCTCGTCCACCTCGGCGGTGCGGCAGGTGAACGCGTTGGGCAGCACGTCGATGGTGGTCAGGTCGGGCACCCAGTCGAGGGTCCGCCTCCTGGCGTGCTCGTGCAGCGCGAAGTAGTGGACGTGCGGCGAGTTCCGGGGCGCGGGCGTGGCCGGGTACGGGAACCGGCCGTACTTCGCCGCGCCGGGCTCGCTCTGCCACATCAGGTCGTGGTCGCGCCACAGCACGAACCGGCCGAGCCGGTGGCGGGCCCCGTAGCGCTCGATCGCCCGGTAGAGCGCCCTGGTGTAGGTGATGTTCTCCGGCAGGGTGCCGTTCTCGACCACGACCAGGGTCACGCCGAGCCGTTCCCAGGTCCGCTCGATCCGGTCGGCGACCCCGGCGGCGACCCGGTCGACCTCGCCCAGCAGCGCCGGGTCCCCGCCCTGCACCACCTCGGCGAGCACCCGCTCGACGAACGACCGGTCGTAGCCGGGCACGTCCGCCAGGCCGTCGACGCGGTCCAGCCGCACCCAGTCGGGGAAGAGCGCGGCCTCGTCGCGGTAGGGGCGGAAGAAGGCGTCCTTGTCGGCCTTGATGTCGTAGCCGAGGTCGAGGTGCACGGAGTAGGCGGTGCCCGCCGCCAGGCGGCGGGCGGTCTTCAGGAACTCGACGACCACACCGGACAGCGGGGTCGCGTCGAAGGAGACACCCCAGAGCACCGTCATCGGCAATGACCCCAGCGTCGGCTGCGCGAGCCCTTGCGACGCTACCCGGAACGAAGTCGATCGCGTACGTTGCGTGACGGCCCGGAAGCGAGTATCGGTCACTTCGGCCCCGTGGCGGTGCGGGACGGTGATCGGCCAGGTCAGCGCGTTGCCGAGGGGGGTTTCGATCGGTTCGGCGGTGTCGGCGACGGCACTTCGGCACCGCGCAACCGCGGCCCTTTCGGGCAGGGGGCGGGGGCGGTCGGTCCGGGATGCGCGCTTCGGTGATCACCTGACACCATCGGGCCATGCGCAGCTCACTGCTCGACCACGCGGAGCGGTCCGTCGAACCCGGCAGCTTCCAGCTCCAGAACGACCGCATGCTCAAGGTGGACCTCACCGGCACCGGCGGGTTCTTCTTCGCCAAGCAGGGTTCCATGGTGGCCTACCAGGGCGACGTCGACTTCGCCTACGAGGGCAGCGGCGGCATCGGGAAGCTGTTCAAGAAGGCTTTCACCGGCGAGGGCATGTCACTGATGAAGGTGTCGGGCAGCGGTGACGTCTTCCTCGCCCAGGACGCCGACGAGGTGTTCATCGTCCACCTGGAGGACGAGGGGGTGACCGTCAACGGCGGCAACGTGCTGGCGTTCGAGAACACGCTCAAGTGGGACATCAACCGCGTCGAGGGCGCCTCCGTGCTCAGCGGCGGCCTGTTCAACACCACGTTCACCGGCACCGGGGCCCTGGCCATCACGGCGTACGGCACGCCGGTGGTGTTGAACGTGGACGTGCCGACGTACGTCGACATGCAGTCCGCCGTCCTGTGGTCCACGTCGTTGCAGTCCTCGATCCGCCGGACCGCGAAGCTCGCGGCGGCCATCGGGCGCGGGTCGGGCGAGGCGTACCAGCTCGCGCTGACCGGGCGGGGGATCGTCGTCGTGCAGGCATCGGAGGGGCACCCGAAGCCGGCGGCGCAGTAGGAGGGGCGTCTCGTGCCCAACCGCTCGGGGGAGCGCCGGGCCGGCGTGGGGGGCGGGACCGGGTTGGAATCGGGCGCCCCCTCCCCCACTCGACCCGACCACCACCCGCCGAAACGCCCAACCGCGCAAACTTCCACCCCGGACGTCAATACACGTCCGACCGAATCACCGCACGACAGCACCCCCGCACGCGAAAGCGCACACCGAACTACCACCCCTGCCAACAGAGGACCCGACTACCACGTCAAAACCGTTCTTGCGCTTAATCGGAATTCACCACGCCAACCACCCCGCAACCACCCGCCCCCAGGTCTCGACAAGGTCAGTTGATCGATCAAGGCCCCCGATAGCGACCCCCCGTACCGACCGTCCCAAGTAGACATATGGTATTGCATTTCACACCCATTGCTCCATCAGGGGGAGACTGCCACCACCACTTGGCGTCCGGCGAAGTCCCGTGATAAAGATCTGAACCTGCTGACGCCCTGTATCCGGCAGCTCCGCACCAGAGGAATTGATGGACCAACAAACACTCGCGGTGGCGTTCTGGTTCGCGCTCGCCGTCGCGCTGATCTCACTGTTCCTGCTGGTACGCCGGCACCGCACGACCCGCGCGCTGCTGGTCCGGGCCGAACGGGCCGAGGCCCTGGTGCGGCTCCGCGCCGAGGAGGAGCAGCACCTCGTCGACGCCCGGCTGCCCGCCCTGGCGGAGTCGCTGAACCACCGGCCCGTCGAGGTGCCCGGACCGCGGCACCCGGAGGTGGGCGGGGGCCACGAGCCGGTGCTCGCGCTGTTCACCGACTCGGTCCGGCAGGCCACCGAGCGGGGCGAGCAGTCGGCCCGCGCCACGCTCAAGTCGATGATGCGCGCGGTGCAGAGCCTGGCCAACGAGCAGCAGGTCGCGATCTCGGCCATGCAGGAGCGGCACGACGACCCGGACGTGCTCGCGGGCCTGATGCGGATCGACCACATGAACTCCCAGCTCAACCGCCGGGCCCAGGCCACCGCGGTGCTCTGCGGGTCGTGGCCGGGGCAGCAGCGGTCGGCGTCGTCGCTGACCGACGTGGTGCGCGGCGCCACCTCGCGGATCCGGGACTACCTGCGGATCAACGTCCCGGCCGAGTCGGACGTGGCGGTGGTCAGCCGGGCGGTCGAGCCGGTCGTGCTGGCCGTGGCCGAGCTGCTCGACAACGGCGCCCGGCACTCGCCGCCCAACACCAGCGTCGAGGTCAACTTCCAGCAGGCGCACAACGGCATGGTCGTGATGGTCGACGACGGCGGCGTCGGCATGACCGTCGAGGAGCTGCAGCGCGCGGCCCGGCTGCTGGCCGGGGACGGCTCCAGCGACATCAACCGGCTCGGCGACCCGCCGCAGGTCGGGTTCGCGGTCATCGGCGTGCTGGCCAAGCGCTACGGCTTCCGCGTCTCGGTGGACACGCGCTCGCCGTACGGCGGTGTGCGCGCGGTGGTGTTCCTGCCGAACGAACTGCTCACCCGCGTCAGCAGGCCCACCATGCCCGACAACGCCGTCGCGCTGCCGCCCGGGCAGCCGACCGGGCGCACGACCGAGGACGACGCGGAGCCGGCGCGCACCCCCAACGGCCTGCCCCGGCGCCGGCGGGTGCGCACCGCCGACCAAGCCGCCCCGGTCGCCCAGGCGGCGCCGGACCAGCGGGTCGCGACCGGGCTGGCCGCCTGGAAGCGCGGGACCGACTCCGGCCGCGCCGTTGTCCCGCCGACCGTCGCTGAAGGGAATCCCCAGGCATGAACACCTTGGGCTGGATGCTCGACGACGCCCTGAAGATGCCGGAGACGCGCCACGCGGTCCTGCTGTCGGCCGACGGCCTGCTGATGGCGCACTCGGCGGGCATCGACCGGGACGACGCGGAACGCCACGCCGCCGCGATGTCGGCGCTGCAGTCGCTGGCCCGCGCCACGGCCGAGTTCTGCGGCCAGGCGGGCGCGGACTGGCGGCAGACGGTCAGCGAGTTCGCCGGCGGCTTCGTCTTCCTCGCCGCCGCCGGGCCGGGCGCGTACCTGGCCGTGTCGGCGACCGACCGGGTGGACATGGAGGCGGTCTCCTTCCGTATCCAGGAGCTGGTGCAGCGGCTGGGCAAGGAGCTGACCAGCCCGCCCCGACAGGACGCCGGCAGCCCGGCGTGAGCGGCGAGAGGCGGTTACGCGGCCTGGTCCGGCCGTACGTGGTGACCGGCGGCCGGGCCCACGCCAGCCGCAACACCCTCGACGCGGTCACGGTCGTGATCGCCACCCGCGAGCAGGTCTCCGGGCTGTCGCCGGAGAAGAAGCGGCTGATGGAGCTGTGCCGCGGCGGCGCGCTGTCGGTGGCCGAGATCGCCGCGCACCTCTCGCTGCCGATCAGCGTGACCAAGGTGCTGCTGTCCGACCTGGTCGACAGCGGTCACATCGCCACGCACGCCGCGGTCTCGCACACCGCCCGCCCCGACGTGAAGCTGCTGAAGGACGTGCTCGATGGCCTCCGCGCCCGCCTCTGACGGCGTCTACCTGCGCGACACCGTGCGGACGGCGGTGAAACTGCTGGTCGTGGGTCCCTTCGCGGTCGGCAAGACCACCTTCGTCGGCACCCTGTCGGAGATCCGCCCGCTGCGCACCGAGGAGACGATGACGCAGGCCGGCGCCCTCGTCGACGACCTCGCCGGGGTCGACGGCAAGTCCACCACCACGGTGGCGCTGGACTTCGGCCGGCTGACGCTGAGCGACGAGCTGGTGCTCTACCTGTTCGGCGCGCCCGGCCAGCAGCGGTTCATCCCGATCTGGAAGGACATCGCCCACGGCGCGCTCGGCGCGCTGGTGCTCACCGACACCCGCCGCCTGGAGCAGTCCTTCGAGGTGATGGGCCTGCTGGAGGAGCTGGGCATCCCCTACTCGGTGGCGGTCAACACCTTCGACGGAGCGCCCGCCTTCCCCGGCGAGGAGCTGCGGGACGCGCTGGACCTGCTGCCCGAGACCCCGCTGGTGTCCTGCGACGCCCGCGACGCGACCTCGTCCACGCGGGCGCTCGTCACCCTCGTCGAGTACCTGCTGACCCGCAACCAGGAGAACGCGTGACCTCGCAAGCCGCCCCGGGGCAGTCCTGTCCCGCGCACCGCGACCGGATGCCCCTGCACGGCCCCGGGTTCGCCGCCGACCCGGCCGCGACCTACCGGGCCCTGCGCGAGCACGGGCCGGTCGCGCCGGTCGAGCTGGCGCCCGGCGTGCCCGCCACCCTCGTGGTGGGCTACTCCGCCGCGCTGGACGTGCTGCGCAACCCCAACGCGTTCCCGCGCGACCCGCGGCGGTGGCAGGCGAAGATGCCGCCGGACTGCCCGGTGCTGCCGATGATGATGTACCGGCCCAACTGCCTGTTCGCCGACGGCGCGGCCCACGCGCGGCTGCGCGCCGTGGTCACCGACAGCCTCGCGCGGGTCGACCCGAACGCGCTGCGCGGCCAGGTCGAGGCGACCGCGGACCTGCTGATCGCGCGGTTCGCCGGCAACGGCGAGGCCGACCTGCTCGGCGAGTACGCGAAGCTGCTGCCGCTGATGATGTTCAACCACCTCTACGGCTGCCCGCGGGAGCTGGGCGACCGGCTGGTGGTGGCCATGCGCAACATCTTCGACATGGTCGAGCCGGAGCAGGCCAACGCCGAGCTGACGCAGTGCATGCTGGAGCTGGTCGCGCTCAAGCGGCAGCGGCCCGGCCAGGACATGCCCTCGTGGATGATGGCCCACCCGGCGCGGCTGACCGACGAGGAGCTGATCCACCAGCTCGTGCTGCTCATGGGCGCGGGCACCGAACCCGAGCAGAACCTGATCGCCAACGCCATCCGGCTGCTGCTGGCCGACGACCGGTTCGCGGGCGACCTCTCCGGCGGCAGCCTGCCGGTCGAGGAGGCGCTGGACGAGGTGCTGTGGACCGACCCGCCGATGGCGAACTACTCGGCGAGCTACCCGGTCGAGGACACCGACTTCGCCGGTGTCCGGCTGCCCGCCGCCGAACCGGTGGTGATCAGCTTCGCCGCCGCGAACAACGACCCCGTGCTGGCCGGCCAGCAGCGCTCGGGCAACCGGGCCCACCTGGCCTGGAGCGCGGGCGTGCACTCCTGCCCGGCCCAGCAGCCCGCCCGGCTGATCGCGTCGGTGGCGATGGAGAAGATCCTCGACGCCCTGCCCGACATGCGGCTGGCCGTGCCCGTCGACGAGCTGGTCTGGCGACCCGGCCCGTTCCACCGCGCGCTCACCGCGCTCCCCGTGCGTTTCACCCCGGTATCCGTGCCCGTCCAGCCCGACGAGTTCCCTGGAGAAGACCGATGGAACGCACAGCCGACCACCCCGGCTCCCTCGACCGACCCACACCCGTCGACCCCGTCGCCCTCGACCCCGTCGCCCTCGACCCCGTCGTCCTCGACCCGACCGGTCGGGACATCCACGCCGAGTCCGCGGCCATCGCCGCGCGGGGACCGGCGACGCTGGTGGAACTCCCTGGCCGGGTTCTTGCGTGGTCGGTGACCCGCCAGGACGACCTGCGCGCGCTGCTCGGCGACCCGCGGGTCTCCAAGGACCCGCGGCAGCACTGGCCCGCCTACACCAGCGGCGCGATCTCCGAGGACTGGCCGCTGCACCTGTGGGTGTCGGTGCAGAACATGTTCACCGCGTACGGCGGCGACCACCGGCGCCTGCGCTCGCTGGTGGCCAAGGCGTTCACGGCGCGGCGCGTGGCGGCGATGCGGCCGTGGATCGAGCGGATCACCGAGCGGCTGCTGGACGAGCTGGACGCGGCGGAGCAGCCGGTGGACCTGCGGGAGCGGTTCGCCTACCCGATCCCGATCGAGGTCATCTGCCAGCTGTTCGGCGTGGCGGACGGGGCGCGCGAGGACCTGCGTGAGGTCGTCGACGGCGTCTTCGACACCACGATCACCGCAGAAGCGGCCCAGGCGAACGCCGTGCGGCTCTACGGGATCATGCACGAGCTGGTCGCGGCGAAGCGGGAGAACCCCGGTGACGACCTGACCAGCGGCCTGATCGCGGTGCGCGAGGACGACGGGTCCAGGCTGGAGGAAGCCGAGCTGGTCGACACGCTCATCCTGGTGATCTCGGCGGGCTACGAGACCACGGTGAACCTGCTCGACCAGGCGATCACCGCCCTGCTGACCCACCCGGAGCAGCTGGCCGCGGTCCGCGCGGGGACCGTCGGCTGGGCGGACGTGATCGAGGAGACCCTGCGCTGGCAGGCGCCCGTGGCGAACCTGCCCCTGCGGTACGCGGTGGAGGACGTCGAGGTCGGCGGCGTGGTCATCCGCAAGGGCGAGGCGATCCTGGCGGCCTACGCGGCGGCGGGCCGGGACCGGTCGGTGCACGGTGAGTCCGCCGACGAGTTCGACGCCACCAGGGCCGACAAGACCCACCTGGCCTTCGGCCACGGCGTCCACTACTGCCTGGGCTCGCCCCTGGCCCGGCTGGAGGCCGAGGTCGCCCTGCCGGCCCTGTTCGCCCGGTTCCCGGGGATGGAGCTGGCCGTGGCGCCGCACGAGCTGCGGCCGAGCCAGTCCTTCATCTCCAACGGCCACGAGTCGCTGCCGGTGCGGCTGAAGTGACCACGGCCCGGGGCGCGTCGACGGCGTTGGCGCGCCCCGGATCGCACGGCCTGTCGCCACCACGTTGTCGCGGGCCACCGGACCACTGTGGAATTTGTCTGGCAACCACCCGCTTGTTACGGTCCGGCCCATGCGAATTGGGGGGATCATCCTCGCGGCCCTCGTGCTGGCCGGGTGCTCGACCGCACCCGCCGCCGCACCTCGGGCCGGCACCACACCGAACAGCACCACCACCACGACCACCAGCAGCACGCCCGCCGCACCCGATCCCGCGTTGATCGAGTCGCGGTTGGTCAAGGCCCAGCTGCCCGACGACGTCCTGACCCCCTTCGGCTTCACCCGCCTGGAATCCGCCGAGCAGAAGAACTCCCGGATCATGGAGTGCCTGGCCGAGTTCCCCACCGACGGCGCGATGTCGATGACCCGCCTGTCCAAGAGCTGGCTCAACAAGCCGGCCTTCTCCTACGTCGACCAGTTCAGCGTCTCCTACCGCCGCGTCAGCGCCGCGGCCGAGACCGTGCGGCACGCCCGCGAGGCGCTGGAGTGCCAACCGTTCAAGTTCGGCGGTGAGGGTCCCTTCACGCCCGAGCGCGAGGTGACCCTGGCGCCGCTGGGCGTGGACGCGCAGTTCGCCGCCTGCCACACCTCGGACGTCATGCGGGTCTGCGAACTCGTGATGAGCAAGAATGACCTGCTCACCAAGTTCTCCTTCTACGGCCCGCAGGAGGCCGACGCCGTCGGCACCCTGGAGAAGGCCGCCCGCGCGACCGCGCCGCTGCTCGCCGGCTGACGGCACGGCACCGGCCGCCGGAGCCGGCCGGCGGTGTCGCGGCACGCGGCGGGCAGCACTTCGGCGACCCTCCCGGTGGGCAGGCCCGCCCGCGTACGGCAGTTGGGTGCACTCGACGACGTCCGCGGCGCCCCCGGCGTACTCGCGGTAGCCGTTGGCGTTGCGCCCCGGCACCGGCAGGCCCTGCTCCACCCGGTCGCGACGCGGTGGCGGGAGCGCGGCGTCGAGGAGATCGCGGGGCTGCCCTCCGAGGCGACCGGCACGCCGTGGCACCACGAGCACGCCGACCCGCGGCGGTTCCACGACACCGCGGTCGCCGCCGGTGCCGACCCGTCTCCATGTCGTGCGTGCGCAACGTCTCCGAGCGCACGCGGGACGGTTCGCCGGTCGAGCCGGCAGACGTGTTCGGCACCATCGGGGCGGTGGCCGGGCGCCCGGCGACGTCGCCGCGCGACTTCCGCGGCGCGAGCGCGCGGTGGTCGCGCCGGACCCGGTCAGGGCGACCCGACCACCGCGCCTCCCCGCCTTGGGGCATGATCGAGTGCCATGGCGGTTCCCCCGGACAACCCCCCGGGCGCCCCGGCCACCCGGGACGCCGTGCTGGCGTGCGGCGTCTACGTCGACGGCGCCCGCCTCCCCGGCTCCTGGTCACCGGCGGAGGCGGCCGCCGAGGTGCGGGCGCGCGGGGCCGGGTTCGTCTGGATCGGCCTGTTCGAGCCCGACGACGACCGCATCCGCGACGTGGCCGAGGTGTTCGGCCTGCACGAACTGGCCGTCGAGGACGCGGTGCACGCCCACCAGCGGCCCAAGCTGGAGCGCTACGACAGCAACCTGTTCGCGGTGTTCAAGACCGTGCGCTACGTCGAGCACGAGTCACCCACCACCACCAACGAGATCGTCGAGTCCGGCGAGATCATGGTCTTCCTCGGCCACGACCACGTCATCACCGTCCGCCACGGCGACCACTCCGGGCTGGCCACCCTGCGCGCCGACCTGGAGCGGCAGCCCGAGCGGCTGGCCGGCGGCCCCGCCGTGGTGCTGCACGCCATCGCCGACCGCGTGGTCGACGGCTACCTGGAGGTCACCGAGGCGTTCCAGGGCGACATCGACCTGGTCGAGACCGCCGTGTTCGCGCCGCGCAGCCGGGTCGGCATCGAGCAGGTGTACCTGCTCAAGCGGGAGCTGATGGAGCTGCGCCGGGCGGCGGTGCCGCTGGCCGGCCCGCTGCGCAGGCTCGGCGACGGCCACTGCGGGCCGCTGGTGCCCGACGCGGTGCGCTCCTACTTCCGCGACGTCGACGACCACCTCACCAGGGTCACCGAGCGCGTGGCCGGCGCCGACGAACTGCTCTCCACCCTGATCGACGCCACGACGGCCAAGGTGTCGTTGCAGCAGAACAACGACATGCGCAAGATCTCCGCGTGGGCCGCCGTCATCGCCGTGCCCACCATGGTCTTCGGCACCTACGGCATGAACTTCGACACCGTGCCCGAGCTGCACTGGCGGTACGGCTACCCGCTGGTCCTGGCCGGCACCCTGGGCGTCTGCCTGGTGCTCTACCAGCTGTTCAAGCGCAACCGGTGGCTGAGCAGGCCGGGCCGCTCCGGCATGCCCGCCCGCCCCATGTTCTGGGTGCTGCTGCTCCTCCTGGCCTGGCTGGTCCTGATCGCCACGCGGATTCCGCGCGGCACCTGAGGGACCGGGCCCGAAGGGTGTCCACCGACCTGAACACCCTTCCGCGGGCCACCGGTCAACGCCCGCCCTCCCGGGCCACGGGCACCAGCCCCCGCGGCGCACCCGCCGGCTCCAGCAGGCCCCGGGACAGCTTCACGTCGCCCCCGTGCCGGATCGGCACCTCCTCGGACACCCCCCGCCCGGACGCGAGCCGCAGGCTGACGTCCAGGACGTGCAGGGAGTACGCGGCGCTCAGGAACGGCTCCCGCCCCTCCAGCAGGGCCAGCGCCAGGTCGGACACGCCCGCGCCCACGGTCAGGTCGTGCGTGTCGTCGTAGTGGTGCGGCGTGGGCGGGACCACGAAGGGCAGCTCCACCGGCTCACCCAGGTACTCGTGGTCCTTGCCCGAGGTGGGCACCCGGCGCCGCAGGACGACGGGGCAGGACGCCTGCCACACGTCCGCCACCGAGAGGGTGCCCCGGTCCCCGATGACCACCAGCGACTGGTCCCGGGGCGCCACCCAGCCGATGCTGATGCGGCACACCGCCCCGCTCGCGAACTCCAGGAACCCCAGCGACACGTCCGGGGCGACCTCGCCCCGGTCCAGCCCGGCCCACTCCTGCGACAGCAGCGTCGCGGTGTGCCCGGTCATGCGCTTGACCGGCCCGAACATCGCCACGAGCCAGCTCAGCTGGTAGCCGGCGTGCTCCATCACGCAGCCGTTGCGCACCTCGTCCTCGTACGGCCACGGCACACCGCGCTTGCTCCGCCAGTGGTCGTAGGACATGAACGCCAGCGCGCCCATGTCGAGCGCCGCGTGCACCAGCAGGGGGCGGCCCACCAGGCCGTCCTCCACCGCCTTGAGCAGCGTCTGCGCGGACTGGCTGAACACCGTCGACGGCGCGCTGGACAGCAGCAGGCCGCGCTCCTCGGCCAGCTCCACCAGCTCGCGGGCCTCGTCCAGGTCGGAGGCCAGCGGCTTCTCCGAGTAGACGTGCTTGCCCGCGAGGAGCGCCGCCTTGGTCGTGCGGTAGTGGTCGGTCACGGGGGTCAGGTTCACCACGACCGAGACGCCCGGGTCGGCCAGGACCGCGGCGAAGTCCTCGTACACCCGGCCCCCGTACTCGTCGACGAAGGTCTCGGCGCGTTCGCGCCGCGGGTCGAAGGCGCCCTTGACCAGCAGGTGCGGGTAGTTCGGCAGGGTGGCCCCGTAGAAGTCCGACGCGTACCCGCACCCCAGGAAGGCGATGCCGACCCGGTCGACTCCGCTCAACAGGGCTCCGGCACCGGTGGCAGGCCCAACCGCTGACATGTTTCCTCCAGTTGTTCGACGACGTACTCGTCCACGGGGATCAGGCCGGAGACCTCGGCCGGGGACCGGACCAGCGCCCCGCGCCCGCCGGGGACCCGGACCGGCAGGTCGGGTGAGCGGGGTGCCGAGGCCCGGAGCGCGTCCGCGACCTCGCCCACGTGGCGCCGGTAGGGCTCGACGGGCCGGCGGCGCGCCACGTCGATCGCCACCAGGAACCCGCCGGCGACGCCCCCGGCCCGCGGGCCGTCGCCCAGGGCGGCGAGGCAGGCGGTGGCCAGCGCGAGCCCGTAGCCGACCGCGCCGCCCGCCGGCAGCAGGCTGCCGGAGCGCAGGACCTCCGCCGGGTCCGGGCACGGCCGGCCGTGCCGGTCCTGGCCCACGCCCTCGGGGAGCCTCCCGCCCGAGGCGGCCAGCGCCGCCACCGCGTTGTACGACCTGGCCGACGTGGACATGTCGATCACCACGTCTCCGCCCTCGGCCGGGAAGCCGAACGCCCACGGGTTGGTGTCGAACACGCGCTCGACACCGCCCAGGGGCGCCACCACCCGTTCGCTCGGCACGAAGGCGGACCCGCAGGTCAGGATGCCGATCAGGCCCTGCGCCGACAGCTGGGAGACGTAGAGGCCCAGGCGGCCGACGTGCCCGAGGTCGCTGAGGCCCACGGTCGCGAACCCGTGCCGCCGCGCGTCCTCGGCGGCGCACGCCACGGCGTGCCGCATGGTCCCGGCGCCCAGGCCGAAGCCCCCGCTCAGCGAGGTGTGGCCACCGTCCCGGCCGATCACCCGGGGGCGGGCGGACGCGACCAGCTCCCCCACCGAGACCTGGTGGGCGTAGGTGGCGACCAGGCGCACGCCGTGGCTGGCGTGGCCGGCCAGGTCGGCGGCCACCAGGGCCAGCGCGACGGCCGACGCGGTCTCCTCGTCCGCGCCCAGCGCGCGGAAGACCCCGGCGGCCCAGTCGAGGGCGGTGGTGGCGGGCCACCGCACCCGCTCGACCACCGGACCCCCGAACGCCTGCGTCACCCGTTGCCCCGCTCGTCGAGCACCACGCTGCCGTCGCCGCGGTCGCCCTCGATCAGCTCCTTGTGGTGCTCGGCGACCTTGCGGAACATCGCCGCGTACTCCTCGATCACGGCCTTGTCGTAGCGGCGGAACGGCGGCACGGTGAACGCCTTCACCGACTCGGCCACCGGCAGGTCGCCCCGCCGCTGCGGCGGGTTGCCCGAGGCGTGCCGGTTCGTCGGCCTGCCCTCGCGGTACACGTCCGCGCTGTGGAACAGCTCGTGGGTGTGCAGCGGCTCGCGGATGCAGATGCGGGTGGCCGCGTAGAAGCCCTCGGCGCGCACCGCCTCGACGAACCGGGAGACCGACAGGCCGTTGAACTTCTCGGGCTGGTAGACCCCGTGCGGGTTGTACCAGCCGCCCATGGTCGAGCCGCTGCCGCGCGGCGGGCGGTGCGCCACCAGGCCGGGCACGTCCTCCAGCAGGTCCCAGAACAGGTTCATGGCGGCGTCGATCTCCTCGACGCGCTCGTCGAACCGGCGCAGCTGCTCGCGCCCGATCGCCGCGCTGAGGTTGTGCATCCGGGAGGTGACGCCGCCCAGCGGCAGGCCGGCGAAGCGCAGCAGGTCCGGGTCGCGCACCTCGCCCGGGTGGAACCGGAAGTTGTGCCCCCAGGCCAGGGCCCGGTCGTGCAGCGCGGTGTCGTTGGTGGCGATCATGCCGCCCTCGCCGATCGACAGCGGCTTGCCGCACATCGAGAACGCGGCGATGTCGCCCAGGGTGCCGACCTTGCGCCCCTTGTAGAGGCTGCCGTGGGCGTGCGACGCGTCCTCGATGACCTTGACGCCGTGGCGGCGGGCGATCGCGCAGATGGCGTCCATGTCGACCGGGTAGCCGAGCAGGTGCACCACCACGATGGCCTTGGTGCGGTCGGTGATCTTGCGCTTGACGTCGGCCGGGTCGATGTTCATGGTCAGCGGGTCGATGTCGGCGAAGACCACGCTCGCGCGCAGGGTGAACGCCTGCACGCAGGTGGCCCAGTACGTCGACGTGGGCACGATGACCTCGTCGCCGGCGCCGACGCCGCAGGCGAACATGGCGCCGAGCACGGCGTGCGTCCCGGAGCTCTCGGTGATGACGTGCTCGACGCCGAGCCAGTCGGTCAGCTCCTTCTCGAACGCCGGTACCGTCTCGAAGTCGAGGTAGCTCGGCTTGCGCATCGTGCGCAGCACGGCCTCCTCCTCTTCCCGGCCCAGGATCGGCCACTCGAAGAGGTCGTCGCGCGGCACCCGGATCGAGGGGTCGCCGCCCAGCACTGCCAGTTCACTCATGTCGTGTCCTCACTCGCGTCGCCGGACTTGCGTCGCCGAACGGAACGGCGGTCGTTGGTGCGGTGCCCCGGCGGGTCACCGCGGTCGGAGGTCCAGGAACCGGTCGCCCCAGAGCGCCTCGACCTCGTCGAGCACGTCCGCGTCGGCCGGGTCCGCCGCGTCCAGGCCCAGCTCGCCGAGCGTCCGCACGCCGTCGAACCGCTCCAGCAGCAGGGCGGTCCGCGCGCCCACGGGGATGCGCTTGGCCTTGGTGTAGTTGCCGGTCACCCACGCCGACTCGTTCTTCGCCGCGTCCACGCGCCGCTCGATCCGCGCGTAGGGCTCCAGCACGGGGACCAGGTCGGTCAGCGGCCGGCCGGTGGTGGGCTTGGAGACGAGGAAGTCGTCGACCACGAGGTGGTCCAGGCCCGTGGTGAGGAAGGTGCGCACCGCGTCCTCGACGGAGTCGACGATGGGTTCGGCGTGGTTGTTGAACGAGGTGTTGAGCAGGACGGGCACGCCGGTGCGCGCCTCGAACTCCTCCAGCAGCAGCCAGAACCGCTCGTTGACCGCGCGGTCCACCGCGTGGACGCGGGCGGTGCCGTCGACGTGGGTCACCGCGCCCAGCCCGGCCCGGTGGTGCTCGCGGACCGGCACGGTGAAGACCATGAAGTCGGAGACGGTCGCGCCCTCGGGGATGTCGAAGTACTCCCGGACGTTCTCCGCCTGCACGGACGGGGCGAACGGGCGGTAGGTCTCCCGCTTCTTGACCAGCAGGTTGACCCGCTGCCGGTTCTCCTCCGGGCGCGGGTCGGCCAGGATGCTGCGGTTGCCCAGCGCGCGCGGGCCGAACTCGGAGCGCCCCTGGACCCAGGCGACGACCTTGCCGTCGGCCAGCAGCTCCGCGACCCGCTGCTCGGTCCGGGTCAGGCGCTCGACCTCGACGAAGCCGCGCCACCGCGCCAGGGTTTCCGCGGTCCGGTCCGGCGCGGGCAGCGGCTTGCCCCAGTAGACGTCGCGGACCCGGCGCCGGGTGAGCCTGCCGGAGGTGTCGGCCTGGACCTTCAGCGCCGCGCCGAGGGCCGCGCCCGCGTCGTGCGCGGCGGGGTGCACGAACACGTCGTCGAAGGTGCCGCCCGCCAGGAGCTTGCCGTTGAGGGTGCAGTTCTGGCCGACGCCGCCGGCGATGGCCAGGCGCCGGTGCCCGGTGACCCGCTGCCAGTGGCTGATCAGGTGCGTGGCGACCCGCTCGGTGACCTGCTGGAGGGCGGCGGCGAAGTCCTTGTGCTGCTGCTCGAAGGGCTCGCCCTTGCGCCGGGGCGTGAACCCGGTGCGGAACATCGTGGTGCGCAGCTTGGTGAAGTCCAGGCGGAAGTCCCCGTCCGGGAGCAGGTCGTACAGGGGCGCGAGGGCGGCGGCGTAGGTGTCCGGGTCGCCGTAGGGGGCGAGGCCCATCACCTTGTACTCGTCGAACAGCCCGTAGCCGATCAGCTCGGTGCCGGCGGTGTACCAGTGGCCGATGGAGTTCTCGGGGGTGTTGGTGGCGAGCAGCTCGACCTTGTCGCCGTTCGCGGTGTAGACCGAGCTGGACTCCTCCTCGCCCCGGCCGTCCATGACGACGACCAGGGCGTCGTCGTAGCCGGACTGCGGGTACGCCGAGTAGGCGTGCGAGTCGTGGTGGGCGACGAAGGTCAGCCGCTCCTCGGGCAGGTCCTCCTCCAGGGCCTCGGCGAACCGGGCGGTGATGAGGTCGCGGGCCCACCGGATGCCGACGCCGGGGTGCTCGGTGTACTGGTGGAACAGCTCCTTGTCCGTCCACGCCTCGTCGAAGAAGAACGCGACCGAGTCGACGTCCCCGAGCTTGATGCCGGCCTGCGCGAGGCAGGCCCGGGCGGCGTCGCCGGCGAACCTGTTGGTGTGCTTGATCCGGTTGAGCCGTTCCTGCTCGACGGCCGCGACGACGTGCCCGTCGTGCACCAGGACGGCGGAGGCGTCGTGGAAGAACCATTGGGGCAGCCCCGGCACGATGTCCTCGGTGGGCGGCGAAAAGCAGCAGTTCAACCCCAGGGTGTACAAGTCGTGCGCTCCGTTCTGCTTCGCGGTGTGCTCGGGTGGGCAGCGGCGCGGGCTTCAGCGGTCGGCGGGGTCCTCGGGACCGGGCGACGCGCCGGCTTCCAGCCAGGTCAGCCCCAGGTAGGTGGTCAGCAGGCAGCGGACCAGGTTCTCGACCGGCGGTGAGAAGGACAGCCGGAGGCGGCGGTTGACCGGCCGCGGTGCGGTCATCATCTCCTCGGGGACCACCCGGACGCCGAACAGGTGGGCCAGCACGCCGAACACGTCGAAGGTGCGGCTCACCGGGATGGGGCCGATCCGGCCGCGGGCCAGCACGGCGTCGCAGTGGACCACGAGGAAGAACCCGGCCTCGGGCTCGAACTCGACCGCGAACCAGTGCCGCAGGCCGGTGGTGGTGAACGCGTGGGCGACCCGCCGGTGGTAGTCCAGGACGGCCGGCGGCAGGTCGTCGTAGTCCCCGACGGCCTCCCCCGGCGCGTCGACCCCGTCGTGGTCCGGCGGGCACACCACGACGCCCTGGTCGAACTTCCACCGGAAGAACCGGTCCACCTCGGACCGCAGCGCGGTCCGGGCGGCGTCGCGCTCGGCGGGCGAGAGCCGCGCGGACCCGACGCCCTCGACCATCGCGATCAGCAGCGCCCGCCGGAAGTCGTAGCCCGTCGCCGGGTCCCAGGACTCGTCCGCGAGGTAGGCCCGGGCGCGGTCGGCGTCGTCGGCCAGCGCGCCGGCCAGGGCGTGCTGGAAACCCGTGTAGACGAAGCCGATGGTGCTCTCGACGGCCCGGGTGACGGCCTCCGCGTCCGCGGTGGCCACCAGCAGCACGCCGATGCGCGGGTTGGCCAGGGCGAACGGCTTGGAGACGCCGAACAGGACGCAGGTGTCGCGGTGGTGTTCGAGCAGGGTGCCCTGGGCCCGGGGCGAGCTGCGGATCGAGTGGTAGGACATGTCCTCGATGGCGGTGATCCGGTGCTCGCCCAGCACCCGGCCCAGCTCCGCCAGGTGCGCGTCCGAGGGCAGCGCGCCGGTGACGGCCGGGGTGATGTGCAGGTGGCCGACCACGCGCGGTGGCCGCAGCACCTGGGCGGCCCGCCGGTGCAGCTGCTCGGCGCCCAGGATCTCCGGCCAGCGGGCGACGGCGCGCGCGAACAGCTCGTCGCCCGCCGCGAGGTTGTCCAGCCCGTCGAGCCCCTCGGTGAGGGCTTCGACGTCGGCGGGGGTCGCCGCCGTGCCGATGACGCCGCGGGCGTGCAGCTCGTCGAGGGTGCGGCGCACCAGGACCACCCGCGCGGGCAGCCACGCCCGGTGCAGCGCCGCGTTCCGCTCCCGGACGACGCGGTCCAGGGCGGCCACGTCGACCGTGCCGTCCGCCGCCATGGGCACCGCGGCGACCGCCCCGCCCGCCCGGTACGGCTGGGTCAGGAAGAAGCCGTAGGAGACCTCCGGGTGCAGGACGACGTCCCCGGCGACGGCGACCAGGTGCTGGCAGAGCGCGTTGTAGAGGCTGATGGTCCCGCTGCCCACGACGGTGCTCAGGCCGTCCAGGTGGTCGGCGAGCGGGAAGCCCATCGCGGTGACGTAGCCGCGGACCGCCTCGTCGAGCCCGTCGACGCACTCCGGGCCGAAGTACCGGGCGAAGTCGGTGGCGCCGTCGACCTGCTCGCGGAGCCGGTCGACGAACGGCGGGTACGGCGGTGCGGACGCGTCGCCGGTGTCGAGGTTGCCCTGGCCCGGCACGCAGTCCACCAGCGCGCCGGTGCGCGGGTCGACCTCCTGGTTGCGGCTGGTGAGGACCTGGAAGGCCCAGCGGCACAGGAACGGGAACCGCGCGGTCTCGTCGCCCTCCAGCCGGGCGTAGCGGTCGTGGAAGTCCCGGAGGAGTTCCCGGAGCCGCCCGATCGTGGCGGGTTCGAGGGCCCGCGAGACGGTGCCGCGGAAGACGGGCCGGGCGGCCCGGTCGAGTTGGTCGGAGGAGGTGTGCAAGGCTCGTTGCCCCATCCTGGTAGCGGAACGCCGGCGGTCGGTGGTGCGGGGCTCGCTCATCCCGCGGCCGGCAGGTGGGTCACCTCGACCGGGGTCAGCAGGACGCGGTCCGCCCCGGTCCGGCGCGCCGGGCCCACCAGCTCGACCTCCGCGCGCAGCGGCAGGTCGCCCGCGGAGCGGCCGACGGACAGGACGAGGCGGCCCGGTTCCACGACCCGGTGCAGGTCGAGGCCGGTGAACGAGGTGCGGTCGGCGTGGACGGTGAAGGTGACCCGGGCGCGCGCCCCGGCCGCCAGCTCCACCCGGGCGAAGCCGATCAGCTCGCGCACCGGGCGGACCACGGGCGCGACGGGGTCGGCGAGGTAGAGCTGGACGACCTCGGCGGTGGCGCGGTCCCCCCGGTTCGCCACGGTGCAGCCGACCGTGAAGCTGCCGTCGGTGGGGCAGGTCGGGCCGGACAGCTCCAGGTCCGCGTAGTCGACCTCGGTGTAGCCGAGGCCGTGGCCGAAGGGGTAGGCGGGCGTCGGGTCGACCACGCTGGTGTCGCTGCGCCCGGCGAGCGCCGCGTGCAGGTAGGTGCCGGGCGGCGCGTCCGGGTGCCGCGGCACCTGCACGGGCAGCCTGCCGGTCGGGCCGACCCGCCCGGACAGCACGCCGGCCAGCGCGGACGCGGCCTCCTCGCCCGGGAAGAACGCCTGGACGCGCGCGCCGAGCAGGTCGTCCTGCTCCGCGATCGCGTACGGCCGGCCGGACACGGTCACCAGCACGGTGCGGGTCCCGGTGGCGAGCAGTTCCGCCAGCAGCTCGCCCTGCCTGCCGGGCAGGGCCAGGGTGGTGACGTCGCAGCCCTCGCCCGAGGTGCCGTCGCCGAACAGGCCCGACCGGTCACCGAGGACCGCGACGCACACGTCCGCGCCGCGCGCCGCCTCGACCGCGGCCGCGAACCCGTCGCGGTCGGGGCCGGCGAAGTCGCAGCCGGGGGCGTACCGCACCTCGGCACCGGGGAACTCGGCCCGCACCGCGGTCAGCAGGGTCGGGATGTCCACGCCCGTCCCGACGTCCGGGTGCAGGGCGCGGACGTGGTTGGGGAAGGCGTAGCAGCCGAGGAAGGCGTACGGGTCGTCCGCGACCGGCCCGACGAGCGCGATCCGGGCGGGGTCCCGCAGCGGCAGCAGGCCGTCGTTGCGCAGCAGCACGACGGACCGCTCCGCGAGCACCCTGGCCACGTCGCGGTGCGCCGCCGAGTCGAGGTCCGGTGCCCGCCCGTCGGCCAGCGCGTCCGGCTCCGGGTCCCAGTCCGGGTCGAGCAGGCCCAGGTCGACCTTCTGCCGCAGCACCCTGGTCAGCGACCGGTCGACGAGGTCCTCGGGCACCCGGCCGGAGCGGACCAGCTCGGCCAGCGGCACCCCGTAGCAGCGCAGCACGGGCAGCTCGACGTCCACGCCCGCGGTCAGCGCGATCTCGGCGGCGGCCGCCGGGGAGTCGGCGAGCATCTGCTGGGTCTGGAGGAAGGAGACGCCGTAGTAGTCCGAGACCACGAGGCCGTCGAAGCCCCACTCCCGCCTGAGCAGCCCCTCCACCAGGGGGCGGTCGGCCGCGGGCGGCACGCCGTCGACGCTGGTGTAGGCCAGCATCACCGCGCGGGCGCCGCCGTGCCGGAAAGCCGTCTCGAACGGGGGCAGCACGACGTCCCGGAACTCGCGCGGCCCCATGCTCACCGGTGCCAGGTTGCGGCCGCCGGTCGACGCCGAGTACCCGGCGAAGTGCTTCGGCGTGGCCACCACGCCCGCGCCCTGGAGGCCGGCGACGAAGGCCGCGCCGAGCACGCCGACCAGGTGCGGGTCCTCGCCCAGCGTCTCCTCGACCCGGCCCCACCGGTAGTCCCGCACCACGTCGAGCACCGGCGAGAGCCCCTGGTGGACACCGAGGGCGCGCATGTCCGCGCCGATCAGCCCGGCCATCCGCCGCACCGAGTCGACGTCGAACGCGGCGGCCCAGGCGAGCGGCGTGGGGAAGGCGGCGGCCCGGAACGCGGTCAGCCCGGACAGGCACTCCTCGTGCACCACGGCCGGGATGCCCAGCCGCGTCCGGTCCCGCAGCCGGCGCTGCACGTCGGCCAGGCCGGCGGCGCTGACCAGCGGGTCGAGCGGCAGCGTGCCGTAGACCCTGGTGAGCTGCCCGATGCCGTGCCCGGTCGCCTCCTCCACCGTGGTGGCCGGCTCGTCCAGGTAGTTCAGCTCGGCGCCGCTGAGCTCCTGGTGGTGCGGTGCCATGGCCAGGCCGCCGTCGGTCGGCTGGAGGCTCAGCCAGGCGCTGCCGAGCTGGGCCAGCTTCTCGTCCAGGGTCATCGCGGCGACGAGCGCGCGGACCCGGTCCTCGGCGGCCAGCGCGGGGTCCCGCCAGGGCCGGTCCGCGATCCCGGTGGCCGCGGTCCCGGTGGCCGCGCCGTCGCCGGGTGACGGCGGCGCGGCGCCGGGCGAATTCCCGACCACTGACATGGCTTGGGCCTCCTCGGGTCGTGGGCGCGGCGCGGTGGGCGCGGCGGGACGACCCGCGCGCCATTACCGCACCTGCGGTGGAAGGGTCGGGACCAAGATCGGTCCCGCGAAGGAACCCGGACGGCGTGGAAATGCCCGTCGTCGCGGGAAATCGGAGGTCCGGAAGACCGGACGACGACCGCTCCGCCCCGGTGCGACAAGGCGTACCGCGGGGCGGGACAGCGGCGTCAGCCGATCCGGTCCCTCATCGGGAAAAAACGGGCGGGATATTCGCCGAAAACCTTGGAACCGATGCTGCCAATCCCCGGACCGCCATCCCGGCGGTCGAGTTCGGCCCCCCATGCCGTGACATGTCCAGCACGTTACCCACGACCGCACGCCGAGGCAATATTCGTCCTCTGATGGCCTGACTGCGGGCCCGGGACCTGCGGCATAAAAAGTTTCGAAACTTTTTAGTCGTTGACGGAGGTCGGGGCGGGCGGTAGCGTCCGGCCGGGGAAAATCCCGTCCGCAGACGGGTGGAGCGGCCGTCCGCCACTCCGGAAAACCGAATCCGCACTGGGGGAACTGTGCCGGGGGAAGCTTCGACGTGAGGGTGCCGGGTGCGCCGCACCGACCTTGACGTGCGCAAATAACGATCTGTGACCACCGACGGGCGGTCGGCCTTTGGGGTGCCCGCTTCCCGGGCATTCCCAGGTGCCCGCCCGAAAGCGCGGGCAATTCGCCGCGCACACCGTCCGCGCTCGACGCCTTTTATCGACAACGCTCGGGGGAACCTGATGGCGCTGGTGGTATTCGACTGTTTCGACACCATTGTCGTGCCGACGCCGAACGCCCCGCGACTGGAGCAGTGGGCCGACCTGTTCGCCGCGCACCTGCGCATTCCGCAGGCGCGGGCCCGGCGGGCGGTCTACCCGATGATCACGAGCTGCCTCGGCGACGGCCCGATGAACCTGGCCACCGAGGACGTCCTGCGCCGGACCCTGTGCCGCGGCCCAGGCGCGCCGCCCCTGGCCGACGCGCTCGACGCGCTGTGGGTGGCGGCCGGCAACGCGGACGGCCGGTACGCCGCCGCGCCCGGCGTGCACGCGCTGCTGGCCCGGCTGCGCGCGGAGGGGCACACCCTGCGCCTGCTGTCCAACTGCGTGCTCACCCGCGACCACATGACCCGGCTCCTGCGCGACTTGGACCTGCTGGCGCCGTTCGACGAGCTGCACCTGTCCAGCGAGGGCGTGGGCAAGAAGCCGGGCCGGGCCTTCTTCCAGCGGGCCGCGCACGGCTCGTGGGACCGGGTCGTCATGGTCGGGGACAGCCCCGAGGTCGACCTGGCGACCGCCGCCGACCTCGGCTGGGCCACCGTCGACGTGCTCGCCGAGCCGGACCCCTGGGCCGCGGTCCTCGCCCGGGCGGGCGGCGCCCCGGCGGACCCGGAGCCGTTGAGAGGCGGGCAGGCGCACCTGACCGACGCCCTGCGGTGGCGTGCCCGGGAGCAACCCTCCCGCGTCGCCCACCGCGTGGTCGGCGGGGACGCGCTGACCTTCGGCGAGTGGCGGCGCCGCGCCGAGGCCCTGGCGGCGCGGATCTCCGCCTCGTGCGCGCCGGGTTCGCGGGTCGGCCTGGCCTTCGCCCGGACCGAGGCGGCCGAGGCGGCGGTGGCGCTGCTCGCCGCCTGGCTGGTCGAGGCCGTGCCGGTGCTGCTGCCCGCCGACCGCGCGGTCCGCTCGGCGGTGACCGACGGGCTGGGCCTGGTCGGCGTCCTGGACGGCTCCGGCTGGGCGTGGCGGCGCCCGGTGGACGACGTGCCCGACCCCTACACCGGTCCGGAGGAGCGGCGTGACGCCGCGGTGGTGCTGACCTCGGGCACCGAGGGGATGCCGAAGGCGGTCGCGGTCCCCCGGTGCGACCTGGTCCGGGACGTGCCCGAGCCGTGGAGCCCGGAGGTCATGGTCAACCTCTCCCCGCTGTCCACGGTGGACGCGCTGGGGAACCTGACCGCGCCGCTGCTGGACGGGCGGCTGGTGGTGACCCTGAACGGCGTCACCGGCGAGGGCTTCCGGCAGGCCGTCGAGGAGCACCGGCCCACCTACCTCAAGCTCGTGCCCTCCATGATCAGGCTGCTCGCGGCGTCCGGCACCCCGCCGACGACGTCGGTCACCAGGATCGCGCTCGGGTCGGCGGCCATCGGCGTGCCGGACGTGGCCGCGCTGCGCGCGCTGTTCCCGCGCGCCCGGATCGAGGCGGACTACTCCAGCACCGAGTCCGGGCGCGCCTCGCTGGTGTGCCGGGTGGACGACTACGAGACCACCGGCTGGGCGGGTGAGCTGGGCGCGCCCCGCTTCGGTGGCGGCGTGCGGCTCGTCGACGAGGACGGTGCCGTGATCGGGGCACCCGGCGTGCCCGGCGAGATCCAGCTGCGGCCGCCCGACGGCGTCCCGCGCCGGGTGATCACCCTGCCCGGCCAGGCGCCCCGCCGCGCGGCGGACGGCTGGGTGCCGATGGGCGACGTCGGCGAGTACGACGACCGCGGCCGGCTGTGGTTCCGCTGCCGCACCTCGGAGGTCGTCAACGTCGGCGGCGAGAAGGTCTCCCTGCCCGACGTCGAGGCCGCGCTGCTGCTCGTGCCCGGGATCGCCGAGGTGGCGACCGCCGCGGTGGCGCACCCGGTGCTCGGTTCCGCGGTCGCCGCCCTGGTCGTCCCGGCGGACGGCGCCGACACCGCCCTGGTGCGCGGGGCGGTCGCCCGCCGGTTCCGCGGCGCCGACCGCCCCGGCCGGATCGGCTTCGTCGACCGGATACCGCTCAACGACAACGGCAAGGTCTCGCGCGCCGAGGTCGCCCGGCTGGTCGCGGAAGCACCGCAGCAGGTCGCCCCGGTGACCGAGGACGCCTTCATGGCCGTCGTCCGCGCCGCGCTGGGCGACGGGCTCTCGGTGACCGACTCGGTGGTCGACTCGGGCGCGTCGTCGCTGGGCCTGGTCCTGCTGTGCGTCGACCTGGAGTGGAGCTTCGGCGTGCTGCTGGACGTCTTCGACGTCCTGTCCGCCCCCAGTTTCGCGGACCTCATCGCCGTCACGCGCGAACGGCAGCACGACGCCTTCGCCCGACCTTGAACGGGGTCTCATGACCGAGCCACTGCCGCACCTGTCCGGGTTCGCCGCCTGCCTCGGCGCCCGGGAGGCGATCCGCGACGCCGCGGACCCCGACCTCCTCGCCGAGGCCACCGCCCTGCACGCGGCCGACCTGCGCCACTACCGGCGCACCGACCGGGACGTCGTCGAGCTGGCCACGCGCAGCGCGACCCGCACCCTGGCCGCGGCGGCGACCCCGCCGGCCGCCGCCGTCTACACCTCGGACACGTTCGCCGGGACCCCGACGAAGGCGCTCCGGCAGGTGCTCGACGGCACCGGCCTGGGCGACGCCGACGGCACGGTGGTCGGCGGGCGGGGGTGCGACAACCTCTGGCCGGCGCTGGACGCGGCGCGGTCCCGGCTGACCGGGCGGGCCGGCGTGCTGGTGGTGACCGCCGACCGGGTCGACCGCGGCACCCGGCTCAACCAGGACGCCCGGACCGTGATGAGCGACGGCGCCGCGTCCTGCCTGGTGTCCCTGGACAGCCGCGGCCCCGCGGTGCGGCTGCGCGCCGGTGCGGCGCTGCCCGTCTCGCCACCGCCCGGCGCGCCACCGCTGCTGCGGGCCCGCCACCACGTCACCGCGCTGCGGGCGCTCAGCGACCGGCTCTTCGCCGAAGCCGGCCTGGCGCGCGAGGGCTGCACCTCGGTGATCACGAGCAACGTGGGCCTGAACGTGGCCCAGATGTTCCGGTCCGCGGTGGGCGGCCGGGACACCGCGCTGTACCGACCGCGCGCCACCGACGTCGGGCACTGCTTCGCCGCCGACGGCCTGCACACCCTGGGCCTGTGGCTCGGGGAACCGGGCCGGGCCGCCGGTGACGTCGTGCTCGTCGTCGCCACCAGCCCGCACTCCTGCTCGCTCATGCTGCTCGAAGCGCTCACCCCCGGCGAGGTCGAGGTCGATGCCTGAGAACTCCCGTGCCCGGCGGTACTGGGCGGAAGCGGTCGAGCCCCGGTTCTTCCTGGTGCGCAGGCTGGGCGTGGCCGGCGCCGGCGTGCTCGCCCTGGGCCTGCTCACCAACACCGCCCTCGGCGTGCTGCCGGTCGCCTTCGTGGTGGCCGCCGCCCGGCTGGTCGGCCACGTGCCCGAGGCGGTCGCCGCCGGCACGGGCGGCGCCGCGTGGGACGCCCTGGTCACCGCCTTCCTGGTGGCCTCCGGCTGCTTCGTCGCCCAGCAGGTGCTGGCCCCGGTGCAGACGGCGCTGGCGCAGGTCGTCAAGCACCGGGTGGACGGGCACTTCTACGCCGAGGTCATCGCCGTGGTGTCGCGGAGCGCGTCCCTGCGCCCGGTGGAGGACGAGCGCAGCCGGGAGCACCTCCACCTGGCCACGGAGACCCTGCTCCGCGGCGAGCACACGCCCGGTGACGCGGTGGCCGGGACGCTCGCGCTGGTGGCCCGGTACGTGCGGCTGGTCGGCTTCGGCGTGGTGATCGGCGTGGCCGTGTCGTGGTGGTCGGCGGTCGCGGTGTGCGCGGGCACCATGGTCTTCCGCTACGGCCACCGCGGCGGCCTGCGGATGTGGACCCGGCTGTGGCCGGAGATCGGCCCGCTGCGCCGGGAGAGCGACTACTTCCGGGACGTGGGCATGGAGCTGTCCACGGCCAAGGAGCTGCGCGTCTTCGGCCTGACCGGGTGGGTGGTCGAGCGCTACCGGTCCAGCTCGGTGGCGGCGCTGCTGCCGCTGTGGCGGGCGCGGCGCGTCTACAACGTCCACCGGTTCGTGTGGTTCACCGCGATCGGCCTGGTGCTGCTGAGCGCGACCGTGGCGCTCATGCTGCGCTCGGCGGTGACCGACTCCCTGTCGCTGACCGCGCTGCTGCTGGGGTTGCAGGCGACCGTCGGCGCCGCCCTGCTCGGGGAGTTCTACCAGGAGGCGGACGTGGCGACCCAGTTCGGCATGCTGGCCGCGCGGGCCCTGGCCGACTTCGAGCGGCACGTCGACGAGCAGGTGGCGACCGAGAGCCCCGGCGGCGCGGACGCGCGGGGGCTGCCCCGCCGCGAGATCCGGTTCCGGGACGTGTCGTTCGGGTACGCCGGGAGCGACCGGCTCGTGCTCGACGGCCTGGACCTGACGCTGCGGGCCGGCGAGTGCACCGCGCTCGTGGGCCTCAACGGCGCCGGGAAGACCACGCTGGTCAAGCTGCTGGGCCGGCTCTACGAACCCACGTCCGGCGCGGTGCTCGTGGACGGGGTGGACGTGCGGGAGCTCGACGTGGCGTCCTGGCGCCGGCAGCTCGCCGTGGTCTTCCAGGACTTCAACCGGTACGAGCTGCCGGTCCGCGACAACATCGCCTTCGGCGCGCTCGACGCGGACGACGCGGACCGCCGCGTGGTCGCCGCGGCCCGCCGGGCGGACGTCGACGGGGTCGTGGCGGGCCTGCCCGGCGGTTACGGCACGGTGCTGTCGCGGCAGTACCGGGGCGGCGCGGACCTGTCGGGCGGCCAGTGGCAGCGGGTGGCGATCGCGCGGGCCCTGTACGCGGTCGCCGCGGGCGCCAGGGTCCTGCTGCTCGACGAGCCGACGTCGGCGCTCGACGTGCGCGCCGAGGCGGCGTTCTTCGACGAGTTCGCCGAGCGCACCCGCGGGGTCACCACCCTGCTGATCTCCCACCGGTTCTCCAGCGTCCGCCACGCCGACCGCATCGTCGTGCTGGCCGGCGGGCGGGTCGTCGAGGACGGCACCCACGAGGCGCTGCTGGCCCGCGGTGGCCGGTACGCCGAGCTGTACCACCTCCAGGCGGAGCAGTTCGCCCAGGACGCGGGGAGGACCCGGTGACGGGCGGGCTGTTCACCAACGCCGTGGCCATGGTCGCGCTGGCCTGGCGCACCAGCCGGGGCAGGATCGCGCTGGCGCTCGGCCTGACCGTCCTGGCCGGCGTCTCGTGGCCGCTGGTCGCGCTGGCCCTGCGGGGCGCGGTCGACGCGTTCGTCGCCCGGGACGGGTCGGCGGCCCTCACGGCCGGGGTGCTGGTCGCCGTCAGCGTCATCGGCGCGCTGGTGCTGCAGCACTTCGCCTACGTGCCCTACGCCGAGGTGGCCGAGCTGGCGACCCTCTCGCTCGAAGCCGAGCTGGTGGAGCTGACCAACGGGTCGGCCGGGCTGGCCCACCACGAACGCGCGGAGCACGCCGACCGGATCGCCCTGCTGCGGCGGGAGCTGCCGCAGTTCGGCGAGGGCGTGATCGGCCTGATGACCGCGCTGTCGCTGGTCGTCACGATGGCGATCACCAGCGTGCTGCTGGCCGCGCTGAGCCCGTGGCTGCTGCTGCTCCCGGTCGCCGCGGTGCCGCCGGTGGTGGCCGGCCAGTTCGCCCAGCGCCGGGTCGACCGGGCCAAGCGGGCCGCGGCCGAGGACACCCGGCTGTGCGAGCACCTGTTCCGGCTCTCCACGCAGGCCGGCCCGGTCAAGGAACTCCAGCTCCACAACCTGCAGGGGGAGATCCGCCGCCGGCACGTGCGGCACTGGGCCGGGGCCGGGCGGGTGCTGCTCAAGGGCGAGGCGTCCGCGGCGGCGCTGATCGCCGCGAGCCAGGTCGCCTTCGCCGCGGCGTACGTGGTGGCGGTGCTGCTCGTGCTGCGGCAGGCGGTGGCCGGGGACAGCGGCGTCGGTGACGTGGTCCTCGTCCTCACCCTGGCCGCCCAGGTCCACCAGCAGGTCAGCGCCGGGGTGGAGCTGCTGCAGCGCTTCGGGCGCACGTCCGCCACCATGACCGGGCTGCGGTGGCTGCGCGAGCTGATCCGCGCGCAGGAGCCGGTCGGCGCGGACGCCGCCCCGCCCGAGCGCATCCGCCGCGGCATCACGCTGAGCGGGGTCTCCTTCACCTACCCCGGTACCCGCGAGCCGGTCCTGACCGGCGTCGACCTCGAACTGCCCGCCGGGTCGGTCGTCGCGGTCGTCGGCGAGAACGGCGCGGGCAAGACCACGCTGGCCAAGCTGCTCTGCCGGTTCTACGACGCGACCGAGGGCACCATCGCGGTGGACGGCGTCGACCTGGCCCGGATCGCGCCGCGGGCCTGGCGGCGGCGCGTCACCGCGGCCTTCCAGGACTTCGTCCGGTTCGAGCTGACCGCGCGGCACGCGGTCGGCGTCGGCGACCTGCCGAGGGTCGACGACGATCCCGCGGTGCTGGCCGCGCTCGGCCGGGCCCGCGCGGACGACCTGCTGGACCGGCTCGACGACGGCCTGGCCACCCAGCTGGGCAAGACCTGGACCGAGGGCACCGAGCTGTCGGGTGGCCAGTGGCAGAAGGTCGCCCTCGGCCGGGCGATGATGCGCGAACAGCCCCTGCTGCTCGTCCTGGACGAGCCCACCTCGGCCCTGGACGCCCAGGCGGAGCAGCGGCTGTTCGAGCGGTACGCCGCGAACGCCAGGCGGGTGGCCGCGGCGACCGGTGGCATCACCCTGCTGGTGTCCCACCGGTTCTCCACCGTGCGGATGGCCGACCTGATCCTGGTCGTGGCCGACGGGCGGATCACCGAGGCGGGCGGCCACGACGACCTGATCCGCTCGGGCGGCCTGTACGCGCAGCTCTACGCGATGCAGGCCGCGACGTACGCCCGAGCCGCTAGCATCCCCCGACCGTTGCCGGAAAAAGCCTTGCCCAGTCTGGAGAAGTGAGTTGTTCGAGGTCTCCGAGGAATTCGCCGCCATGATGATCGCGCGAGAGGGGGAACCGGCCCGCCGCTGGGTGGCACAGCTCCCGTCGACCGTCGCCGAGCTGCTGGAAGCGTGGCGGCTCCGGTTGGACGGGGCACCGCTCTACGGCATGTGCGCCGTCGTGCTCCGGGTGCGCACCGAGGAGGGGCGCGGCGCGCTGAAGGTGGGCTGGGTCGACGACGAGACCCGCGCGGAACCGCTGGGCCTGCGCGCCTGGGCGGGCCGCGGCGCGGTCGCCCTGCTGCGGTCCGAGGAGCGGGTCGGCGCGATGCTGCTGGAGCGCCTGGACGAGCGGCGGACCCTCCTCGACGTGCCGATCGACGAGGCACTGGACATCGCGGCCGTCATCCTCGCGGAGCTGCGGGTGCCCGCGGTCGAGGGCCTGAACAACGCCGGCGACACCGCGGCCCGCTGGGGCAAGGAGTTCCTCGACGACTGGAAGCGGCTGGACCGGCCGTGCAGCGAGGAGATGCTGTCCCGCGCCGTGGAGCTGTGCGAGGAGCTGGCCACCTGCGCGGTCGAGCCGTCGACCCTGCACGGCGACTTCCACTACGCCAACATCCTGGGCCGCGGCGAGCGGGCGTGGGCAGCCATCGACCCGAAGCCGCTGGCCGGCGACCCCGCCTACGAGGTGGTGCCGCTGCTGCGCAACCGCTGGGCGGAGATCCGCGGCGACGACCCGACCGGGGCGGCCGTCCGGCGGCGCGTGCTGCGGTTCGCCGAACTGGCCTCGCTCGACCCGGACACCACCTACAAGTGGTGCCTCGTGCGCACCGTGGACGACGCCATGTGGTTCCAGGAGCACGGCTACCCGGACCGCGCCGAGATCGCCTGGGACATCGCCAGGTCGATGATGACCGGCCCCTGACCGCCGACAGCTTCGAGTTCTTCGAGTTCTTCGAGTTCGTGGAGAGGGAGGAAACCGTGGAGCGCCAAGACCTGCGGTCGGTCGTGGTCGCGGCCGTCACCGACGTGCTGGCGGAGGAGCCGGTCGACGACGACGCGGCGGACCTGCGCGAGCAGGGCATGACCTCGGTCGAGATGGTGAGCCTGCTCATGGCGTTGGAGGACGAGCTGGGCATCGCCATCCCCGACGACCTGCTGGACCCGCAGAACTTCGCCAGCCTGGAGCGCATCGTCGCCACGGTGTCCCCGCTCGTGGCCCGGTGAAACCCGCCACCCGTCGACGAGGAGTCCGGATGTCCGCTGTCGCGGTCTCGGTGAGCGGTTGCCGGGCCGGCACCGCCCGGCTGACCTGGGGTCAGGCCAGCATACTTCGCATCCTCACCATGCTCGGTCCCGGCGCCAGCGCCGAGAACCTGTCCGTCCGGTGCGACCTGAAGGCGCGCCTGGACGTCCCGTCCGCGCGGGCCTTCATCGGCCGGCTCCTCGGCACCTACGACGTGCTGCGGACCCGGTACGAGGAACGCGGCGGCGAGTGGTACCAGGTCGTCGACCCGTCGGGTTCGGTCGAGGTGCGGGTGGTCGACCAGGCGGACGCGGACGAGGCGTTGCAGGCCATGGGGGCCACGGACTTCGCCCTGGCCGACGAGTGGCCCGTCCGCTTCGCCCTGGTCGTGGCGGACGACGAGGTGACCGCGATCGCGTTCGCGTGCTCGCACATCGTCTCCGACGCGTACGGCCTGGAGACCTTCGCCGCCGTGCTGGGCGACCCGGGCGCCGACCTCGACCCCGGCGTCCAACCGCTCGACCAGGCCGCGTACGAGTCCTCACCGCGCGGCCTGGCCGTCGACGCGCGGGCCCGCGAGTACTGGCACCGCCAGCTGACCGCGATGCCGCCGACCCTGTTCCCGGGCCCGCCGCACCCGGCGCAGGACGGCGACCGGTTCTGGTACGCGGCCTTCACCTCCCAGCGCGTGACGGCGGCCCTCCCGGTCCTGGCGAGCCGCCACCGCACCACGTCCGCGGTGGTCCTCTACGCGGCGTTCGGCGCGGTGCTGGCGGAGCGGGCGGGCACCGACCGGTGCCCGCTGGGCGTCGTCGCGCGCAACCGCAACCGGCCGGGCACCCGCGGGGCGCTGGGGTCGTTCGCGCAGCTCGTGCCGATCACCCTGGACGTGGCGGCGGGCTCGTGGGACGAGCTGTTCCAGGCCGCGGCGAAGGCCAACCTCCAGTCCATGCGCCACGGCGCCTACGACCCGCGCACCCGCTTCGCCGTCACCCGCGAGGTCGAGCTGGCCCGGGGTACGCCACTCGACCTCACGCTGTGGTTCAACGACACCCGCGGCGCCCGGGAGGCCGCCCCGGTGCTCGACCCCGCCGCCCCGCTGCCGGCCGGCGAGGCGGCCTGGGTGCGGCGGACCCCGCACGGGGACTCGACGGTGTTCGTGTACGCGTACGACGACCCGGCGGGCACCGGCCTGTGGACCATGTTCGACACGACCCGGATACCGCTCGCCGACGCCGAGGCGTTGCTGGGCGCGGTGGAGGAGAAGCTGGTGCGGGCCGCCCTGGCGTGACGCGGGCGTGGGGCACCGGCGCCGGTGCCCCACGCGCGTCGCGGCGGCGCCTCCTGCGGGACGTCGTGCCCGACCTCCGCGAACACCCGGGGCGCGTACTTGCCGGTGCACCTGGCGCGGCAGGTGGCACCGCCCGCCGCCGCGCCGTCGAAGTCGCTGCCGCTCGTGACTGCGGGCGCGGTGATCGGCGGGGCGGTGGTGAGCTGCCTCGTGTCCCGGCAGGTCGGCCACCCGCGCGGCCGGCTCCCTCGGCTCGCCCCCCGCGTCGTCGAGCCTCCCGAAACCACCCGACCGCACGCATGGCGCCCGTCGGCCCGGGGTCCTAGCATCCGTCCATGCGCAGGAAACTCCGCTCCACGCTGTCCTCGGCCGCTGTGGTGGGCCTGCTCCTCGCGGTCCTGCCGAACGCCGCGAGCGCCACGCCCAGCAGGGGCGTCACGGGTGTCACGATCTTCGAGCACGTGGTGGGTGACACCGACTACGTGCTCAGGGAGGTGACGATCGCGCCCGGTGGCACCACGGGCTGGCACTACCACCCGGGCCCGGTGTACGGCTACGTCAAGGAAGGTCTGCTCAACCACTACGACTCCAGTTGCGCCAGCGACGGGGTCTACCGCGCCGGGCAGGTGATCTCCGAGGCGAGCGGGCCCGGCTACGTCCACATCGGACGGAACCTGAGCGACAAGCCGCTCGTGATCGAGGCGTTCTACCAGAACCCGGTCGGTCAGCCGCTGGCCGTCGACGCACCCAACCCCGGCTGCCCCTTCGAGTGACGGCACCTCGGCCGCCGAGGCGCGACGGGCCCACCGGCCGGTTGCCGTGCCCGGTGCGCGAGGGCCTTCGTCTCGTTGCCGCGGGTGGCCATCGCGCACCACTCCCGGCGGGCGGCGCGCGAGGTGTCGAGGTGGACCCGGGTGCACTCCGGTCGGCCGCACCACCCCGCCGGACAGCAGGACCGAGGCGTGGAGCCCGCCGGCAAGCGGCTTCCTCACCGGTGAGCACCGCCACTCCGACCCCACGGCGCGCAGGCGGTCCGGGCAGAGGCCCAGCACCACCTCCAGGTGCTCCGCCGACCCCGTGGCCCCGGGATCGCGACCCCGCCCCGGACCGCGGCGACCAGCGCACCGGCCGTGCGCACCGGGTCGACATCGACGACGATCTGCCCCTTGTCCCGCATCCCCAGGATCCCCACCCGGACCCATCGCTGCTGCCAACCGGGAAGCAGTGGAACAACCCTGCGCCGGCAGACGTCGTCGAGGGGTGTCCGCGGCCACTCCGCGTTCCCGGCCAACCCTAGGCTGGCCGAATGGACTCGCCACCCACCTTCCGGTTCAGCCCGAACGCCTACGCGCTCGGCTTCATCGTCGCCGAACCGGTGCACTGCTCGTGCTGCGACCGCGACCGCGACTGGCGATACCGGGGCAGCTTCTACACGGCCACACCGGACGTGCGGCTCTGCCCGTGGTGCATCGCGGACGGCAGCGCGGCCACCCGGTTCGACGGCGAGTTCTCCGACCGGTCGGGCATCGACGGCTTCCGGGTCGAGCCGGGCGGCACCCCGGCGGTGGACCCCGACGCCGCCGAGGAGGTGGCGACCCGCACCCCGTCCTACCCGTCGTGGCAGCAGGAGCAGTGGCGCGTGCACTGCGGCCTGCCCTGCGCGTTCATCGGTTTCGCCGGCGCGGACGACCTCCCCCTCCTGCTGCCCGACCCCGTACTGGCCGATGACGTCGACGGCGGCACCGGCTTCCCCGGCGAGGTGCTGCGCGCGCACCTCAGCCGGGAGGGCGACCTGTCCGGCTACCTGTTCCGCTGCCTGACCTGCGGCGCGCACCGGCTCCACGTCGACGCGTCCTGATCCCGGCCGGGCACCTGGTCACCACCTGCGCCGGTCAGCACCCCCGACGCCGCCACCGTCAGCCGGGGATCTCGGCGGTGGCGGTCAGGACCGCCCGGCCGAGGGTGTGGCCGGCCATGGTGAACCCGAGGAGGGCCGGGGTGGCGTCGGCCGGCACGCCGGTGGTCTCCACGTCGAGCGCGTGCACCACGACGAAGTAGCGGTGCGGGCCGTGCCCGGCCGGCGGGGCGGCGCCGGTGAAGCGGGCCGACCGGATGTCGTTGGGCAGTTGGAAGGCGCCCTCGGGCAGCCCCGAGCCCTCCTCGTCACCGGCGCCCTCGGGCAGCTCGGTGACGGTGGCCGGGATGTCGGCCACCGCCCAGTGCCAGAACCCGGACCCGGTGGGGGCGTCGGGGTCGTAGACGGTGACGGCGTAGCTCTTGGTGCCTTCCGGGGCGCCGCTCCAGGACAGCTGCGGCGAGACGTCCCGCCCACCGGGGACGCCGGCGGAGAACTGCTCGGGCGACCAGGGGGCGCCGTCGGCGACGGTGGTGCTCGTGACGGTGAAGGTGGCCGCCTCGGGGAGGCGGGCGAAGGGGTCGTTGGCGCTCATCGGCGTCCTTCCTCTCGGGTTGTGACCGACAGGATCGACTATAGCACCAATAATCGATTATCCACCACATCGTCTATGCTGACCCCATGACCCGGACCGCCCCCTCCTCGGGGAAGCAGATGCTCTCCGAGCAGGTCTACGCCCACCTGCGGGACGCGATCATGCGCGGCGACCACGCCCCCGGCGACGCCCTCAAACCGCAGGACATCGCCAGGGAGCAGGGCGTGAGCCTGGCCGTCGTGCGCGAAGCGCTCGTGCGGGTGGTCGGCGAGGGCCTGGCCGACCGGCTGCCCAACCGCGGCTTCGCCGTCCCCGCCTTCTCCGACCGCCGCTGGCAGGAGGTCGCGGAGGCCCGCCGGACCATCGAACCGGCCGTGCTGCGCATGTCCGTCGAACGCGGCGACGTCGACTGGGAGGCCCGCGTGCGAGCCGCCCACCACCGCCTGGCCCGCACCCCGCCGTTCGCGCCGGAGGAGGGCGAGCACTACAGCAGCGCGTGGTCCGAGGCGCACCGGGTCTTCCACCGCACCCTGCTGGAGGGCTGCGGCAACCCCGTCCTGCTGGAGACCTTCGACCGGCTGTGGTCGGCGAGCGAACTGGCCCGCCGCTGGTCGGCGCGCCGCACCCCCGACCGCGACCACGCCGGCGAGCACCGCCGCCTGGAGGAGGCGGCCCTGGCCCGCGACCCCGACGCGGCGGCCGAGGCCCTGACCCGGCACCTCACCCTGACGGCGGCCGGGCTGACCTCGGAAGAGGGCTGATCCCGCCGCCGGCCCGGACCGGGTCGAGCCCGCGCGCCTCCTCCAGGTCCGCCCGGACCATCGCGGTGAGCGCGTGGGCCGGCCCGAGCACCCGCAGGCAGCCGCCCAGCACGGCCTCGTGCAGCGGCGTCGCCCGCTCGACGTCCCCGGCGGCCCGGAGCGCCCCGGCGAGGCGGTACCGCGACCTCAGCGTGTCGTGGTGGTCCGCCCCGAGGACCCGCTCCTGCGCGGCGACCGTCGCCGCGAAGAGCGCGACGGCCCGGTCGAGGTCGCCCAGGGACTCGTGGGCCCTGGCGAGGTTGTGCTTGGACAGGAGCGAGTCCGGGTGGTCGGGTCCCAGCAGGCGCTCCCGGGTGGTGAGGACGGCGTCGAACTCGCGACGCGCCTGGTCCAGCCCGCCGGTGAACCAGTAGGCGGCGGCGAGGTTGTTCCGCAGGGTGAGCGTGTAGGGGTGGTCGGGGCTCAGCACGCGCACGAAGTCCTCCAGCGCGCTCTCGTAGAGCCGGATCGCACGGTCGAGGTCGCCCGCGTTCTGGTAGGCGTTGGCGAGGTCGTTGCGCGACAACAGCGTGTCCGGGTGATCGGCGCCCAGCACGCGCTCCCGGTCCTCCAGGGTGCTCTCGAAGAGCGGGATCGCGCGGTCGAGGTCCCCCACGCACCGGTAGGCGTTGGCGAGGTTGTTGCGCACTATCAACGTGTCCTGGTCGTCCGGCCCGAGCACCCGCTCGAAGTCGCGGAGAGCGGCTTCGTAGAGCCGGATCGCACGGTCGAGGTCGCCCGCGTTCCGGTGCGCCTTGGCCAGGTTGTTGCGCGACATCAACGTGTCCGGGTGATCGGCGCCCAACACGCGCTCCCGATCCTCCAGGGTGCTCTCGAACAGCGGGATCGCCCGGCCGAGGTCCCCCGCGCTCTCGTACGCGGACGCGAGGTTGTTGCGCAGCAGCAACGAGTTCGGGTGATCGGCGCCCAGCAGCCGCTCCAGGTCGGCGAGGGTCGCCTCGTAGAGCGGGATCGCCCGCCCGAGGTCGCCCATGTCGTCGTAGGTGATGGCCAGGTTGTTGCGGGCGTTCAGGGTGTCCCGGTGCTCCGGTCCCGACACGCGTTCGCGGTCGGCCAGGACCGCCTCCAACAGCTCGACCGCCCGGCGGAGGTCGCCGACCTCCCGGTGGGCACCGGCCAGGTTGCCGCGCACCAGCAGCGTCTCGGGGTGGTCGGGACCCAGCACGCGCTCGTGGTCGGCGAGCACCTGCTCGTGCAGCGGGATCGCGCTCGCGGCGTGGCCGGCGAGCTGGTGGGCGAGGGCGGAGTTGCCGCGCGAGGCCAGCGTGTCGGGGTGGTCGGGCCCCAGCGCCCGCGCCCGCTCCTCGGCGTTCCGCTCGTGCAGGGAGGCCGCGCGGCCGAAGTCCCCCGCGGCGGCGTGGGCGGTGGCGAGGTTGTTGCGGGCGATCAGGGTGGTCCGCGCGTCGGCGCCGTAGAGGCGTTCACCGCTGTGGGCGGCACGCGCGAGGTAGGCGACGGCGGTGGCGGTGCCGCCCTGGTCGCGGAGGTACAGCCCCAGCTGGTTGAGCAGCAGGACGGTGTCCTCGGTGTCGGTGTCGGGCGCGGTGAGGTCGAGCAGGGTCCGGGCGTGGGCTCGCACCGACTCGAACGCGGCACGGCTCGCCGGCGCCTCGGGCGGGTGCCCGAGGACGGCCCTGGCGAGCCCGGCGGCGGCCGTGTCGCGGGCGGCGGCGATGTCGTCGGGCCTGCGGTGCGGATCGGTCGGGTCGGGGGTGCGGGTGACGGCCTGGACCAGGCGGTGGACCCCGATGGCGCGCCCGTCGAGGGTGATCATGTTGTGGTCGGCCAACCTGGCCAGCGCCTCCGGTACGTCCAGCTCGTCGCCCGCGACGGCGCACAGGTCGCGCGGGATGGCGTCCGGCGCGTACCAGGCCAGCTGCCGCAGCAGCGCGCCGGCCAGTGGCGTGTCGGCCAGCAGGTCGAGCGTGATGCGCCAGACCCGCGCCACCGTGCGCTGCGAATCGCCGCCCTCGCCGGTCCTGGTGAACATGCGCGCCGGGAACCGGGCGAGCAGGTCCAGGTAGTCGGCGGGCGTGCCGCGGGTCCGGGCGATGTAGGCGCCGGCCTGCTCGATCGCCAGCGGCAACCACCCCACCTCCTCGCACACCCGCTCGGCACCGGTGAGGTCGGCGCCCGGCGCACCGGCCCGGACGACCCCGGTCAGCAGGTCGGAGGCGGCCTCCGGGCCCAGCACGTCCACGTCGACCGCCGCCGTCAGCGCGGGCCACGCGTCACCCCGCCTGGTGGTGACGACCACCGTCCCGGTCCGCACCCGCTCCAGCAGGCTCACCAGGTCGTCGGGCCCCGGGAGGTCGTCGAGCACGAGGAGCCAGCCGGAGTGCGTCGCCAGCCACCGCACCCCCAACCGCACCTGCTCCTCCAGCGGCAGCCGGTGCGCTTCGGGCGCCAACGCGCGAGCCAGTTCCGCCATCCCGGCCTCGATCGCGGCCGGCGAGTCCGCGGTGACCCACCACACCAGCGAGAACCGGTCGGCGTCCGCCGCGGCGAACCGGGCGACCAGGGTGCTCTTGCCCACCCCGCCCAGCCCGCGCACGCCGACCACCGGCCGGTCGGGCCCGGACACCGCCGCGCGCAGGAGTTCCAGCTCGGCGGACCTGCCGACGAAGGCGCGCGTCACGACGGGCAGGCGCCCCAGGTCGGCCCTCGCCGGCACCTCCTCCATGGTCGGCACCCGAGCGGCCTCGACGAACTGGACCGTCATGTCCCCGGCGGACTGGAGCACCGTGCTGAAGTCCGTCGCCACGCCGACCTGCCGCACACCGGCCTCGCTCATGCCATCCACCAGGACCCTCGTTCGCTCGGTGCCGGGAAGGCCGGGGACGGCCGAGCGCCTATTCGATCTCCGACCCGCCGCGTCCCCTACGCAAAAATGCGGTGCCCACGACCGCCTGTCCGCGAACCCGGGCCGATCGCGGCCGAACTGCCGTCAGCACGGTTCGACCCCGGGCGCGCCGGACCGCGCCAGGTCCGCGCACACCTCGGCCACGGCGCGCCGCTCGTCGAGCTGCCACAGCGTGATCGCGCCGCGGGCGTCGGCGGTGGCCAGGGCCGTGCCGTCGGGGTGCCAGGCGGGCCTGACCGCCTGCCCACCCGGGTCGGTCAGCCTCGCCCACTCGCCGTGCGCGGCCACGTCCCACAGCAGCGTGGTCCCGTCGGCGGCGGAGGTGGCGAGCAGGTGCCCGTCCGGGCTGAACGCGGCGAACGACACCCCGGCGGAGTGCCCGGTCATCCGGGCGACCTGCCGCCACGTCGCGGTGTCCCACAGCACCACCGCGCCGTCGGCGCCGGCGGTGGCCAGCAGGTGCCCGTCCGCGGTGACCGCCATCGCGGTCACCGCGCCGTCATGACCCCGGAACGTGGCAACCGCGCGGGTCGTGGCCACGTCCCTGACCATCACCTGGCCCCGCGTCTGCCCCAGCGCCATGTGCCGACCGCCCGGCAGGACGACCGCGCCGGTGATGTTGTCACCGGAGGCCAGGACCTCGCCCGACGTCCGCAGGCCGTCCGCCCCGGAGTGCCGCACCACGTCCGACGCGACCGGGCCCACCTCCACCAGCGACCGCAGGTCCGGGCCGAAGGCCGTGACGCGGGGCTGCTCCGCGGGTGCCCGCCAGCCCTGCGCGGTGGTCCGGGTCGGGTGCCCGCCGAGGCTCCACCAGTCGATCGGCGCGCCCGGTCGCAGGACGGCCAGTTTCGTGCGGTCGGCGCTGAACGCCCCGGTCGCCCAGGCCGCGTCGGCGAGGTCGAGCCGTGTTCCGGGCCGGAGCGCCGGCTCGGTGCCCCAGATCGTGAGCACGCCCTTCTCGTCCAAGGTGGACAGACCGGCACCGTCGGGCGCGAACTGCATCGCCTGGACGGGGGCGCGGACCAGGGGCAGGTCGGCGTTCCACACGTGGATGTCCCGGCCACCCGCCACCACCGCCGTGCCGTTGCTCCCGAAGGCGAGCTGCACCAGGTAGGTCGGGACACCGGGCGTCCTGCTCTCCTCCACGGTCACGACGGTGGTCGCGGAGGGGTTGGCGGCGTCCCGGAGCACCACCTTGCCGTCGTACCCGGGCGAGGCCAGTACCGTGCCGTCGGCGCTGAAGGCGACGCCGTTCGCACCGCCGCCGTAGGGCGCGGTCGTCGTGATGCGGGTCGCCGTCGCCGGGTCCCACAGCGTGATGCTCCCGTTCTTGTCCGCCACGGCGAGCGAGCGGCCGTCGGGGGCGAAGGCCACGCCGCTGGTCCCCTTCGAACCGGTTCGGAGCACGGCGACGCGCGAGCGGCTCGGCAGGTCCCACAGCTCCACCACGCCGTCCAGTGCCACGGTGGCGACGGTCCGGTCGTGGGCGGCCACGACGTGGTGCGCCCCCTCGGGCCGGATCAACCTGCCCGCCGCCGCCCGGGTCCGCACGTCCCACAGCGCGTCCCGGGCGACCAGGGTCGACCCGTCCGCGCTGAAGACGAGGCCCTCCACCGGGGCACCGGTCTCGATGACACCCACCTGCTCGCCGCCGGGCACCGCCCAGAGGGTGACGCGCCCCTCCGAGTCGCCCGCGGCCAGCAACCGCCCGTCCGGGCTGAAGGCGAGTTCGTACTGCGTGCGGCTCGGGTCGTGCAGGGGCAGTTCCGCGACGAGGTCGAGCGTCGAGGTGCTCACCAGCGCGATGCGGTCGTGGTCGACCCGGGCGACCAGCTCGCCGTCGGGCCGCAGGGCCATGGGGCTGAAACTCGACAACGTGCCCATTCGTATCCGGTGCTGCTCGCCCTGCCGCGTGGCGGCGGCGTTGAACAGGCTGCTGCGCGCTTCCGCGGTCGGGTAGGTGCGCCACGCCTCCAGGGCGTGTCGACCCGCTTCGACCGCGTTCGGGCCGACCTGCGCGGCGAGCTGCCGGGACAGCGCGGCGCGCTCGGCCTCCCGGCGCTCCAGCACCATCGGCACGGTCACCGCGGTGGCCGCGACCAGCGCGGTGACCACCGCGGCGGTCACCCCGTAGCGCCGCCGCAGGGAAGCCCTCCGGGTCCGCGCCTCGGCCGCCCGGCTGCGCTCCAGGAAGTCCCGTTCGCGGTCGGTGAGCGCCGGGCCGGTGCGCCGCACCCAGGCCGCGGTCCGCGCCAGGCGCGTGGTCCGGTAGAGGACGGCCGGGTCGTGGTCGAGTTCCGCCCAGATGTCGGCGGCCTCGGTCAGCCGGCGCTGGAGCCGCAGGCCGTCGCGGTCCTCGGCCAGCCAGCCGCGCAACCGGGGCCAGGCGCGCAGCAGCGCCTCGTGGGCCAGGTCGACGGTGTCGTCGCCGACCACGACCAGCCTGGCCGAGGCCAGTGCCCCGAGCACCGGCCCGACCCCGTCGCCCAGGGCGTCCAGCTCGGCGCGGGCGACCCGGCGCTTGGTGTCCTCGTCGCCCTCGCCCACCGCGACCAGCCGCAGGAACAGCCAGCGCGCCACCTCCCGGTCGGCCTCGGGCAGCTCCTGGTAGGCGTGCTCGGCGCTGCGGGCGATCGCGTGCGCCATCCCGCCGGTCTCCTCGTAGCCGTCCACGGTCAGCGCGACACCGCGCCGCCGCTTCCAGGTCTCCAGCAGGGCGTGCGAGAGCAGCGGCAGGGCGGCAGGCTGCCCCGCCGCCTCGGCCACCAGCCGCGTCACCAGGGCGGTCTGCACCTTGGCGCCCACCGCCACCGCGGGGTGCACGACCGCCCGGTGCAGCTCGTCGGGGCTCATCGGCCCCACCAGCACCTGGCCGCCGTGCAACGCCTCCACCAGGTCGGGGTACCGCGCGCAGTCGCCGAGGAAGTCCGCCCGCACCCCCAGCACCACCCGGGTCCGGCTGTCCGGTGCCGCCGCGGCGGTGGTCAACGCGGCCACGAACGCCACCCGCTCGTCCGGGTCGCGGCACAGCGCGAACAGCTCCTCGAACTGGTCCACCACCAGCAGCAGGTCCCCGGCGCGGCCCACCAGCGCCTGCCGCACCCGCAGGTGCAGGTTCTCCCGCCAGGCCGCGAACTCCGCCGCCAACGACGACGCGGGCCTGCCGCACCACGCCCCCACGTGGATCGCCAGCTCCCGCACCGGGGAGCCCCCCGGCGCGAACACCACCGCCGGTCCCCGCCACCCGGCCACCAGCCCGGCCCGCAGCACCGAGGACTTGCCCGACCCCGAGGGGCCGAACACCCCGGTGAACCGGCGCTCCCCCACCAGTTCGACGACGGTCCCGACCAGCCGCTCCCGCCCGAAGAACCGGTCCGCGTCCTCCGGCTGGAACGCCCGCAACCCCACGTAGGGCGCCGGGAGGTCGCCTTCGGGTGTCGTCGGCG
This sequence comes from Saccharothrix syringae, assembly GCF_009498035.1. NCBI lineage: Bacteria > Bacillati > Actinomycetota > Actinomycetes > Pseudonocardiales > Pseudonocardiaceae > Saccharothrix > Saccharothrix syringae. Next base: position 3,796,494 of record NZ_CP034550.1, on the reverse strand, counting down.
GCGCCACGGCCAGCGCCCGCCAGCGCGCCTCCCACTCGGCCACGTCCCCGCCGCACGCCCGCACGTAGGCCAGCGTCACGCCCAGGCTGGGCAGCCTGCGCCCGTTGGCCGCCTCGGACAGCGCCGCCGCCGAGTAGTGCGCCCGCTTGGCCAGCTCCCGGTAGGTCGGGCTCCCCGCCGCCACCCGCAACCCGCGCAGGCCCGCCGCGAACCCGACGAACTCCCCCGCGTCCTCGTCCAGTGGAACCTCGCGCCGAGGCATCGCCACCCCCTCTGCCGGCAGGGGCGATTGTTCAGCCGGGGTTGTTCAGCGTCCACTCCCCGGCCCCGAACAACGACCGGGGCGCGGCGCGGTCGGCGGGCACCTGGGCCAGTGCGGCCGGGCCGGCCACGGTGGAGAGCGCGGCGGGGAACCGCCGCCTGCCGGGGGAGGTCGTCACGGCGCACTGTCCGACCCGCCCCCGTGGCCGGCGGACGAGCCGTGGGTGAACGGGGGTGGTCGCGGTGCCGGCGGATCAGCGCGACCACCTCGCCGACGCGACCGCCCACCCCTCAGCGCGACCACCCGCCCGTCAGGCCGTCCCGGTCAGGGCGCCCACACCACGTCGACCCAGTAGTTGGTGTCCTGGTAGCTCCGGTCGGGGAACCCGGCGCCCAGGCGGTACACCCCGTTGGGCCCGTCCGTCCCGCTCTGGATGCCGGTGACCGGTTCCAGGTACCGGGGGCCGCGGCTGAAGTACTCCGCGTCCCCGGAGTAGCGGCCGAGGGGCGAGTAGTACGACACGACGTAGGTGGTGTTCGCGGTGACCGCCACCGGCGTCGCGAAGGTCAGCGTCTGCCAGCCGCTCGCCGTCTCGTTCTGGAACGTGCCGGTGGCCAACCGCTGCCCGCTCGCCGACCACAGCGTGCCGGTGTGCGTGCCGGTGTTGGCCGCGCCCTTGTAGAACCGCACGCCGCGCACCCGGCCGTCGCCGTCGGCGCGCCACTTCACGCCCAGTTCCAGCGGGGTGCCGTCCGCGCTGTCGGGGGCCACCGGGGTGTCGGCCGTCGTCCACATGCCGCACGGGCACGTCCGCGGCGTCACCACGACCGGGGTGCCCACCGGGTCGGACAGGTTCAGCGAGTCGTCGACCGCGCGCACCCGCAGCTGCGCCTGGCCCGACCGGGTCGGCGTGTAGGTGTAGCTCCACGTGCCCTGGCCGGCCTGCCAGTTGGCCGGGTGCCAGCGCGCGCCGTCGTCGGTGGACACCTCGACGCCGCCGACCTGGCCGGCCACGTCGAGGACCGTGCCGGACAGGGTGTACGGCGCGCCCACCACGGCGGTGGTCGGCGCGGTGGTCAGCACCACCACCGGCGCGAGGACGTCGGCGCTCGGGGCGGCCTGCACCAGGTTGGCCTGGAGCGTGGCGGCCTGCACGCCCATGTCGGCCAGGAAGTTGACGGTGGCCTGCTGCATCCGCGGGTCGGAGGTGGGCGTGGTGGTCCGGTACGCGTGCTCGTCGTCCAGGCCCCAGGACCACTGGACGGTGCCCGCGCCGAACACCAGCGACCCGCTGGGGTGGCGGTAGTAGGTGACCGAGTGGGTCTCGGTGCCGGGGCCGTACACGCTGCCCCAGTTCTTCAGCACGTAGGAGCCGTTGAGCTGGACCGTGGTCCGCGACATCCGCGCCACGCCCGCGGGCTGGGACCCGTTGTCCGGCACCGTGTTCCACTCGTAGCCCAGGGTGCCCGGCCGGAAGGTGTAGGTGGTGTTGGCGGCCATGTTCTGCAGGTCGGTGTGCCGCCACAGCCGCATCTTCCCGTAGGCGGCGGGCACCTGGAGGCTGTCCTCGCGCCGGCCGTTGATCAGGAAGAGGTTGCCCAGCAAGGAGTTCTCCGGACGGCCGCCGTCCTGCGGCGGGCTGTAGCGCGGGTCGCGCCAGGTGCCGGTCCAGTCGGGCAGGCCGTCGTCCTGGTTCGGCTTGGTCTCCTTGAAGCAGGCCACCGTGCGCCAGTCGGTGTGGGAGGAGTCGATGGACTTCTCCCACCGGGTCTTCCAGAAGATCTCGTTGCCGGTCAGGAACGCCAGGTGCACACCCGCGTCCCGGGCGGCCTCCACGTTGGCCCGCTGCTCGTTCGACCAGTACTCGTCGTGACCGACGGCCATGAACACCTTGTGGTTCTTGATCAACTGGCCGCGGCGGGCCGAGTCCACGTCGGTGGTGTAGCTCAGGTCGTAACCGTTGCGCTCCAGGAACCTCAACATCGGGTACTCGGCGTTGAAGATGAAGTTGTCGTCACCGTCACCGCCGGTGTACGGCCGGTTGTAGCTCACCTTGTACGCCTGACCGCCCTGCCCCGGGCCGTCACCGAAGTACAGGCTGTTGCCGCCGTACCGGTTGTACGCCGCCCACGTCGCATCGGAGGTCTGGAACAGGATCTTGGAGGTGCCGGTGTCGTCGCGGACGATGAACACGATCTCGTTCTCGGCGCCGGTGTCGTTGCGGTGCAGCCGCGCGTAGTAGATCCCCGACACGGCGTCCACCGGCACGTCCCAGCTGGCCGAAACGGCCCAGTTCCCGCAGTCGATCAGGGCCGTCGGCGCGTCGCGCAGGCAGGACGGCTGGGTCTGCACCGAATTCCGCGACGCCGTCCCCACCAACCGCGCGCCCTTGCCCGCGTAGTAACCCAACCGGTAGATGTCCAGGCGGTAGGCGGAAGCGGTGGTGCGCACCTTGAAATCGACCCGATCACCCGGTGACGCGCTGATGTCGGTCGTGTAGCCCACGATCGAGTCGTCCCGGTAGGGCACCTGCCAGTCGTCCGTCCCGGGCTTCGTGTTCTCGCACGCCACCTTGTTCACCACGGGCGTGTCGCAGGGCGCGGCCACCGCCGTCGCCGGCAGGACGGCGTTGACCGCCACGACCAGCCCCGAAGCCGTCAGCAACGCGGCCGACAGGTGCAGGACCTTCGCGAGGGGCCCTGTACGGGACCGCGCGCGTAACCTCGTCATCACGGGCCACCTCTCCGATACCACCGACGGTGCGCGCATTGGCGGGCATTCGCCATTACGGAAGTCGACGTCGGGGCGACTGGGGTTACAGGGCCCTCGACGACAACACCCGTTTGCCGCACGCACCCCGACGAACAGGTGCCCGTGTTGCAATCACCGGATATCGACCGGGCGCATTCACTGTGCCGAACAGCGCATTGACAGTGAGGAAAGGCGCATTGTGCGGTTTCAGGACGTACTGCTCGCCCGGTGGTGGCCGTAGGGCACGGCCTTGAGCAGGGTGACCCCGATGGTGTTGCCGCCGGGCGCGCGGTAGGTGCGCCGGTCGCCCGGGCGGGCGCCGGACAGGGCGGCGCCCAGCGGCGAGTCCGGGGAGTAGACCTCGACGTCACCGTGCTCGACCGCGCGCATGCCCAGCAGGAAGGTCTCGGTGCCCTCGACGTCGTCGTAGCGGACGGTGAGCACCATGCCGGGCTCGACGACCCCGTCGTCGGGCGGGTCCTGGCCGACGACGGAGTTGCCGAGCAGTTCCCGGATCTCGCGGATGCGCTCCTCGCGCTGCCTGCGCAGCACCGCGCCGCGCCCGTCGGCGTCACCGGTCTCGTCGACGGCCCGGGCGGGGTCGGTCGCGCACAGACCGGCCAGCTCGGCCTGGAGCCGTCGGTGGGCGTCGGGGGTCAGCCAGAAGCGTCGGGTGCTGGTCATGGTGGCCTCGCGGTCGTGTCCGGAACGGGGAGGCCGTCAGGGCGGCCGGGGAGGAAGGGCCGCCCTGACGGCGGAGGTGTCCGCGGTGCCGGGGTTGACTCGGCGCCGGCGTCGCGGACCGGATGGTGGTCCAGGGGTGGGCCGCGGCACCCACGTCGGTGGGCGCGCTGCCCGCGTGCCCGGTCAGCGCAGCGGGTCGAAGGGCCGCAATGCCCCGGGCTGCTTGCCGGTGGTGATCTGCTCCGCCAGCAGCCGCCCGGTGACCGGGCCGTGCGCGAGGCCCCACATGCCGTGCCCGCCCGCGACGTAGACGCCCGGCAGGCGCACCGCGCCGATCAGCGCCCGCCCGTCCGGGGTGACCGGGCGCGGACCCACCCACACGTCGCGGCGCTCGTCCCAGCGCACGCCGTCGAGCAGGGGGCGGGCGGAGGCGACGACGGCCTCCAGCCGGGCGTGGGAACCGGGCGCGTCGGGGTCGCGGAACTCCATGGTGCCCGCCACGCGCAGCCCGTCGCGGTAGGGCGTGCACGCCACCCGCACGTCGGGCAGGTAGATCGGCCCGGGTACCGGTCGGTCGACGGGCACGGTGAAGGAGTACCCGCGCCCCGCGCGCACCGGCACGCGCACGCCCCACCGCCGCGCCAACGGCGTCAGCCACGCGCCGGTGGCCACGACCGCGACGTCGGCGGTGACGGCCCTGCCGGTGCGCGGGTGGACGGTGACGCCCCTGGCCCCGGCCCGGACGTCGACGACCTCCAGCAGGCGGATGGTGGCGCCGCGCGCGACCACCGACCGGGCGAGGGCTTCGACGAAGGCGCCGGGGTCGACGTGGCGCTGCCGGTCGACGCGGACGCCCGCGGTGAGCGCGGGCGAGGCCAGGGGCACGTGCTCGCGCAGCCGGTCGCCGTCGAGCTCGACGTGGTCGACCGGCTGGCCGGCGTCGGCCAGGGCGCGCAGCTCCCGCAGCAGCCCCTGCGCCCGCCGCGGCGTGCGGAAGGCGGCGGTGATCGGCGCGTCGGCGGTGACGGCGTCCACGCCGTTGGCGGTGAGCACGTCGAAGGTCTCGACGCACTCCTCGTTGAGCGGCAGGTTCGCCTCCACCGCCCGCGTCCACGACGACCGGCGGCAGTTCGCCGCGAACCGCGCGAGGAACGCCCACAGCTGCGGGTCCGCGGTCGGCGGGACGTGCAGCGGCGCGGTGCGGCTGAGCAGCGACCGCGGCACGTGGCGCAGCGAGGAGGGCTCGTTGAGCGGGATGGCCAGGCCGGGCGCGATCCAGCCGGCGTTGCCCCACGAGGCACCGGCGGCCACCGACGCGCGGTCGACCACGGTCACCTCGACGCCGCGCTCCTGGAGGAACCAGGCGGTCGACAGGCCCACGACGCCCGCGCCGACCACGACCGCCGACCGCGGCCCGCCGTCGATGCGCTCGACCATGACCACCTCCACACCGGGACGAGTGCTTGCTGACGACGCCAGCATCACCCGGGACGCCCTCGACCCCGCTGTCCGCGGCCGACAATTCGGAGGTGCCTTTTTGACGCTGTCCGACAAACCGCCCGGTCAGTCGTCGTCGGCCGCGGCGAGGTGGATGATCATGGCGAGGCGCTTGCGGGCGTCGTCCAGGTCGAGCGCGGTCACCTCGGTCATCTTGCGCAGCCGGTAGCGGATGGTGTTCGGGTGCACGCCGAGCCGGTCACCCGCCCGCGCGAGGTCGCCCTGGGCCTCCAGCCACGCCCGCAGCGTCGCCACGTAGTGCGTGGCGTGCTCCTGGTCGTGCCGGCGCAGCTCGGCCACCGGTCCCCGCGCCGGGGTGCGGCCCGCCCGCGCGGCGGCCCGCAACCGCTGGAGCAGGATGTCGTCCCACGACTCGTCGTAGGCGGGCGGCGGCGCGTCCGGCGGGCGCGCCTCGTGCAGCGCCAGGCACTCGTCGGCCTCCTGCCTGCTCGCGGGCAGGTCGGCGGCCGGGGCCGGGCCGCCGATGCCCGCGGTCACCACCACCCGGTCCGGCAGCGCGGCGCGCAGCTGGGCCACCCACTCCCGGGCCGCGCCCACCCGCTCGCCCGGCAGCACCGTGTAGAGGGTGTTGCCCGCCAGCGCGCTGCGCCCGGGCCGCGACCAGCCGAACCCGGTGGTGGCGCGCTCGAAGGCGAGGAGCAGGGCCTCGTGGCGCTCGGCGGCGATGCGCGCCCGGACCGCGACGACCCGCAGGTCGACCGGTGGCAGTCCGAGCCTGCTGACCACCGTGGCGGCGTCCGCGGTCCCCTCGATCAGCCGCGCGGCCAGGTCGGACTCGACCTGGCGCTCCAGGTCCGCGCTGGCCCGGTGGCGCAGCAGGTGCAGCGCCACCGTGCGCGCGCCGTCGGCCAGCGCGGCGCACCGCGCGCCGGTCAGCGGGGTCCCGCTGGTCACCCACACCGACCCCAGCAGCTCCCGGCCCGCGCGCACCGCCACCACCACGCGCCCGGTCAGCCCGTGCTCCGGGTCACCCTCGACGAACAGCGGCTCGTCGCGGGTCGCCAGGTGGGCGAACACCCCGCGCGCCTCGAACAGCCCCCGCAGCCGGTCCGGCACCCGCCGCGCCAGGATCGTCTCCAACCGGGCCTGGTCGGCGCCCTGCCGCGAGTCGGAGTACGCGAGCACGCCGGACGAGCGGTCCTCGATGGTCACCGCGCCGCCGACCGCGCCGGCCAGGCTGTCGGCCAGCGCGAACAGGTCGGTCGGCCCGCGACCGGACTCGGTCTCCCGGCCCTCCAGCACCAGCCCGTAGACCACGCCGGCCAACTGGCTCCACGACACCTCGGGCTCGACCACCAGCACCGCCACGCCACCGGCCTCGCCCAGCGCGGCGGCCTCCTCGGCCACCTCGGCACCGCCGTGCACCAGCACCGCGCTCGCCCGGGCCCGCGCGGCCCACTCCACCGCCCGCGCCACCGAACCGGCGCCCACGGCCAGGAACACGTCCCCGTCGACGGCCCGGGCCCGCGTGGACTCGCGCATCACCACGCTGCGCAGCTCGGTCGACCGCGGCACCGGGCAGCACGCCAGCCGCACGCCGTAGCCACCCAGCACGTTCACCAGGCGGTCCAACCTGATCATGAGCATCCCCTCGCCGACCACTCACCGTAACGACCGGGGGCGGGAGCCGTGGAGCGGCGGGGCTTCAGGGCGCCCCGGGGCAGCCGTTGTCCTGCCGGGGCTGGTCCTCCCGGTAGAGCGCGCCCACCATCAGCACGCACCGCGGCACCCCGTCGTCGCCTTCGAGGTCCCGGACGTTGTCGATGGTCAGCACGGCGAGGTTGCGGCCGTTGGCGATCCGCGACGCGCGGAAGTCGATCACGCCGGTGGCGCCGAGGAAGGTCATCTCGCGGAACTCCTGGGCGATGGCCGCCGGGTGCGGTGGCGCCGGGTCGGCCGACCGCAGCCGGCGCACGGCGTCCACGAACAGGCCGGCCGTGTCGTAGAGGCCGCCGACCCGCTCGCCGGGCCAGGGCATCACCGGCCGGTCCTCGGCGGGCAGCGACCCCAGGTCCTCGCGGAGGTCCCGGTAGCCCGCGCAGAACGCGTCGAGGGCCGAGGCGCCGCCGGCCAGCGCCCCGGAGCCGCCCTCGACGCAGCGCCGGCCCGCGAGCACCACGAGCCCGCCCATGCCGACGTAGGAGACGGACACGCCGTTGAACTCGTTCTGGTCCCGGCCGGGTGCGTGGGCGACGAACCGGGACGTCGCGTCGTCGGCGACGATGCGCGGCAGCCTGGCCAGGTCGGGGCAGTTGCGCCGCACGGTGCGCAGGAAGTCGCCGAAGTCGTTCTCCCGGCCCGCGTAGAACACCACCTCGCCGCTCCGGTCGCGCTGGTCGGCGCACAGCGCGGGCAGCTCGGTGGGCGAGCCGACCCACCCGGTGGTCGACACCGCGACGCCGCCGCCGCCGAGCCGGTCGCGGACGGCCTCCACGAGCGAGGTGACGTAGGTGTTGGGCCCGTCGACGGGCGGGTGGTAGATCGTCACCGCGGTCGCCCGGACCCGGCGCGCGTACTCGCCGAGCAGCGCCGCCTGCCTGCCGTTGTCGGGCACGAGCTGGAAGTACAGCGGTGACAGCCGGTCCAGCCCCACCTTGGTCAGCGTGGTGCCCAGGGTGGGGACGCCGTGCCTGCCCAGCTCCCTGATCGCCTCCTCGGTCTGGGCCACGCTGCGGTCCAGGCCGACCACCCCGAGGATGCTCGGGTCGGACCGGGTCAGCGGGACGATCATGTCGCGGGCCACGACGGCGGCCGCGTCCATCCCGGCGCCGCCGTTGGCCACGACGACGCGCAGCAGCGGTTCCGCCGTCGACGTGGTGGTGTTCTGCTCCCGCTGCCGGATCACCAGGCCCTCCAGCTCCTCGGCCACGGAGTGCTCGGTGGCCGGGGCGCTGTCGTTCGCGGTCAGGCCGGCGAAGTAGACCAGGCTGACGTAGGGCCGGTCGCGGACCTCCCGGTGCAGCCGCTCGGCGACCTCGTTCTGCGCGAAGACGTGCTCCTGCGCCAGGCGCAGCCGCGGGTTGTCGCCGAACACCTGGCGGTCGCTGTCGCTGTAGCCGACGCACTGGTCGTGGCCGTCGATGCGGGCGAGCCCGGTGGCGACGCCGCCGGAGACCGCGCCGAAGAAGGCGCACCCGGCGCGCCAGTGGTCCCGCACCGCCAGGGTGGGCACCACCAGCGCGGCCAGCAGCGCGCAGACCGCGACCACCTCGGCGACGCCCCGGCGGGCCAGCCGCGGTTCCGGCCGGGGCTGCTCGCGCGCCTCGGTCTCCCAGGCGCGCCGGTCCTGCTCGTCCGGGCCGGCGTCGTCGGGCGGCACGGTCGCCGGCAGGGTGACGAACAGGTAGCGCGCGTCCTCGGCGAGCAGTTGGCGCCGCCGGGGCAGCCGCCCCTTCCAGGCGGTGAGCGCCAGCTTGGCCACGTTCGGCTTGTTCGGCCCGGGCGGTTCGCCCAGCAGGGCCGGCTGCCCGCGGCTCGTGGTGATGATCAGCAGCGGGTCGAGCTGCCCGGTCTCGTTGCGGACCTCGTTGACCAGCCGCAGCAGCTCCCAGCCGCCCGGTCCGTCCACGTTGTCCAGCAGCGCGGTGACGTGCGCGGTGCGCCGCAGCCCCCGGCGGCGCGGCAGGAACCGCAGCCTGGTGCGCCGGTAGGCGATGCGCAGGTCCTCCAGGAAGGCGTGCACCAGCAGCTTGCGGACCTGCTCGGGGTTCTCGAAGTCCCGGCGGTCCCGGGTCAGGCGCGCGGCGAAGCCGAGGAAGTCCTGGGAGTGCCTGGGCACCATGTACGGCTGCCCCATGAACCACCGCCGCTCGCGCCCGAGGCCGGGGATGCGGTCGCGCCCCCAGTACAGGCCGACCAGGCGCCCGGCGAACTTGGCCAGGGCGATCAGCAGCTGCGCGCGTTCACCGGCCTTGTCCACGACCTCGGCCGCCGGGCCGGACAGCGGGGAGCCGCCGCTCCACGCGCGCAGCACGGTCTCGACGGGTTCCTCCCGCTTGACCTGCCGGGGCGGCAGCCGCACGCCGGTCAGGTGGTGGGCCAGCTCGTAGTGGTCGAACCGCCGGAGCGGGTTGCGGCCCAGCTGCTGGTGGCGCAACGCGACGTGGAGTTCGTGCAGCAGCGGCAGCACGGCGTCGGGGTGCTCGCCGACCCGGTCCACGTCGACCAGCACGTGCGGCACTTTGGGCAGCTTGGCGTCCAGCGCCCGGTCGAGCCGGGCCAGGAAGCCGTCGGCGCCGGGCTCGCGGACCAGGCAGACGAGCGGGAGCGGCAGGTCGCCGCGCACGTCGAGGTCGGGGTCGCGCTCGAACAACCGCGGGCGGCGCACCAGGTTGCGCACCAGCGTCAGCAGGTCGTCGATGCCGGGGAACACGGGATTGGACACGAGTTCCCCTCTCATTGGCGGTGACCCCGCACAATGCGGGGTTCGACCGTTGTATCACGCGGCCCGCCCGGATGCGGGGCATTTGCCCAAGTCATGGGAGTGCCGTCGACGGGGTCGGATGACCCGGCGCCGACTTCGAGAATCCGCAATAAACGTGTTTCGGCACGATCATGGAATTCTTTTCCACTCGATTGGGTGAACATTCTTGGGCAATAGATAAATGATGTTCGGATAGCGCTATCACTGATGGGTGCCCGTACGAACACAGGGCACCTATTAACGGGAGACAATCATGCGTTTCAACGCGAAACTGCTGGGTGCGATCGCCACGACGACGGCCCTGGTCAGCACAAGTGCATTCGCCGCGGTCCAGCCCGCCGCGGCGCAGGCGACACCCGTGCCCCGGGTCGTCATCTCGGACTGGTCCGGCATGGGCGGGGTAGCCAGGGCCACCTGCCCGTCCGGCACCGGCCTCGTCGGCGGCGGCGTGCAGGGCGAGTTGGTGGCCAACACCGTGGACCAGGTCACCGACGGCCTGGAGGCCAACGCACCGGACGAGACGATCCCGAACACCTGGAAGACGCAGGAGAAGAAGGGCAGGAGCAGAGCCGTCGCGCTGTGCGCGCCCGACGCCCCCGTCCCGCTGGTCGTCGCCTCCGACTGGTCGGCACCGGCCGAGGTCGCCAGGGCGAACTGCCCGCCGGGCACCGCGCTCGTCGGCGGCGGCCAGGACGCCCGCCTGGTCTCGACCCTCGTCGGCACCGTCAACGACGACGTCGAGGCCAACGCGCCCAACGTGGACAACGCCCAGCAGTGGACCGTGCAGCTGAAGAAGGGGCAGGCCCGCGCGTTCGCCCTGTGCCTCGCCGACGCCCCCGTGCCGACCATCGTGGCCTCCGCGTGGTCGAACCAGGCGGAGACCGCCTACGCCCGCTGCCCGGACGGCACCGGCCTCGTCGGTGGCGGTCAGGACGCCCGGCTCGTCACGTCCCTCGCGGGGAACATGACCGACGCGGTCGAGGAGAACGCGCCGGACCAGTACATCCCCAACACCTGGAAGGTGAACCTGGCCAAGGGGCAGGCGCGGGCGTTCGCCCTGTGCGTCGCGGGTGCCCCCGTGCCCACCGTGGCCGTGTCCCCGATGGGTGCGGCGCGCCAGCTCGTGAAGGCCACGTGCCCGGCGGGCACCGCCCTGATCGGCGGCGGCTTCGACACGCTCCTGCACAAGAACGGTTTCGACGTGGTGACCGACGCGGTCGAGACCAGCGCGCCCAGCCCGGACGAGCCCAACACCTGGATGGCCAAGGCTTATCGGGACAACGCCCAGGCTTACGCCATGTGCACGCCCTGATCGCGGGCAGCCGCGGTGGGGCGGCCGGTGCGCCGGCCGCCCCTCCCGCCGTCGGCTTCAGCGCTCCGCCCCGCCGTTGCCCGCCGCCGCCAGCGCATCCCGCGCGAGGTCCCGCAACCAGGCGTGCGCCAGGTCGGTGTCATAGCGCTGGTGCCAGGACAGGTACACCCTCGCCGGCGGCAGCTCCAACGGCAGCGGGAGCGAGGCGAGGTCAGCCGCCCGCGTGATCGCCTCCGGCGCCGTGACGAGCAGGTCCGAGGCGCGCACGAACGCGAACGCGGCCGCCTCGGTGGGCGCGGCCGCCACCACGTGCCGGGTGAGGCCGAGCCGTGCAAGGGCTTCGTCGACGGCGTTGTCCAGCTTTCCGCGCCGCGAGACGGTGATGTGCTCGGCCGCCGCGTACCGCGCGGCGGTGAGGGTCCGGCCCCGGGTGAGCGGGTGGCCCCGCCGCACGACGACGACGTGGCGGGTCCGGGCCACCTCCTCGGCGCGGACGTCGGGCGCGCCCGGCCGGCCCGCGTTCGCCTCCAGGTCCACCTCGCCGCGGCGCAGCTCGGGGGTGTCGGTGTGCGACTCCGCCAGGAACCGCAACCGCACGCCCGGTGCCCGCTCGCGCACGGCCGCCAGCAGCGCGGGGCCCGCCAGGGCCACGAGCGAGTCGTGCCAGCGGAGCGTGAACGTGCGGTCGAGCGTGGCCAGGTCCAGCTCACGGCTCGGCGCCAGCACGGCCCGGACCTGCTGGAGCAGTTCGTGCACCTGTTCCCGGACGGCGATCGCGTACGGCGTCGGCGTCATCGTGCGCCCGGTGCGCACCAGGATCTGGTCACCGGTGGTGCGCCGGATCCGGCCGAGGCTCCGGCTCATCGCGGGGGCGGTGACGTGCAGGCGCTCGGCCGCCGCGGTCACGCTGCCCTCCTCCAGCAGGGCGTCGAGCGCGGCGAGCAGGTTCAAGTCCAATTGCATTTGAGTAATCCTAGCCGTGCTTTACATGCACTTGAAGTTAATGGTTGGCCCGCATAACTTCTGTGGTGTCGGTGCGCGGGAAAAGCGCCCGACGATCCCCCTCAGACAGGAGCACCACCATGCCCGGGACGACTGCCGACCTGCTCGCCCAGACCGTTGTCGCCGTGCGCGAGGCCGGTTCGGCGCTGCGCGAGCGCTTCGGCGGGGTGGTCCGCCACCGGACCCGCGACGAGCTGATGGCCGCGCTCGCCGCCAACGACGAGGCGGCCCTCGCGGTCCTGCGCCCCCACCTCACCGACCTGCGCCCGGGCGCCCGCTGGGTGGAGGACGAACTCGCGGGCGGTGCCCTGCCCGACGGGGAGTGGTGGGTCGTGGACCCGGCCGAGGGCAACGTCAACCACCTGCACGGCCTGCCCGACTGGGCGGTCACCGCCACCCTCGTGCGCGACAACCGGCCGGTGTTCACCGCGGTCCACCTGCCGCTGACCGGCGAGACCCACACCGCGCTCGCGGGCGGCGGCGCGCACGTCGACGGCCGGCCGCTGCGCGTGTCCGGCACCGCGAGCCTGGGGCTGGGCCTCGTGGCCACGAGCCAGGCCAGGCCGGACGAGGACGAGGCGGTCGTGCGGCGCGTCGGCTCCTCGATCACCGCGATGCTCCGCGACGCGCTCGTGGTGCGCACCTCCGTGCCCGCGACCCTGCACCTGCTCGACGTGGCCGCCGGCCGGGTCGACGCCTTCTGGCAGTTCGCCGGTGCCCGCGCCGACCTGCTGCCCGGGGCGCTGCTCGTCACCGAGGCCGGCGGGCGGGTGTCCGACGCCGAGGGCCGCCCCTGGACCCCGGCGAGCGACAGCTTCCTCGCCGCCGCGCCCGGCGTGCACGCCGAGGCCGTCACCACCCTCTCCCGCTGACCACCGACGAACCGAACGAGGAGCACAACACCGTGATCGCCGTACTCGGGAACGGCCGCGTAGGCGGCAACCTCGCCCGCGCGCTCACCGCGGCCGGGCACGAGGTGACCGTGGCGGACCGCTCGCCGGGCGCCGCCGCAGCAGCCGCGGGCAAGGCTCGGGTCGTCATCAACGCCACCCCGGGCGAGGGCTCGCTCGAACGGCTCACCGCGCTGCGCGAACAACTGCGCGGCAAGGTCCTCCTCGACGTCTCCAACGCCACCACCGACGGACCGGACGGGCTGCCCGCCGACCTGCTCCACCCCGGGTCGAGCCTCGCGGAGCGACTTCAGGACGCGCTGCCCGACACGCACGTCGTCAAGTCCCTCAACACCATGCTCTACCCGGTGATGACCGCGCCCGCCTCGCTCGCCCAGCCGCCCACCGCGTTCCTCTCCGGCCGCGACGACCGGGCCAAGCAGGTGGTCCGCGAACTCCTCACCGATCTCGGCTGGCGCGCGGAGTGGATCACCGACCTCGGCGGCATCGAGACGGCGCGGGCCACCGAGGCCGCGGTCCTGTTCGTGCCGCACGTGATCCGGGCCGGCGGGTTCGCGCCGTTCGCCGTCTCGATCGCCCGCTGACCGGGAACACGCTCAGCGGTAGGACTTCGCCTGGAGCGCGAACAGCTCCGCGTACAGGCCCCCGCCGGCGACGAGCGCGGCGTGGTCGCCGACCTCCACCACCCGACCGCCCCGGACCACGACGATCAGGTCGGCCGTGCGCACCGCGGAGAACCGGTGGGACACGAACACGGTGATCCCCCCGGTCCGGCGGGCCACCCGCTTCGCGTGCTCGGCGTACCGCCGGAACAACGCGTGCTCCGCCTCCGGGTCCAGCGCCGAGGTCGGCTCGTCCAGGACGAGGAGCAGCGGGGCCTCCCGCATCACGGCCCGGCCCAGCGCCAGCTTCTGCCACTGGCCACCGGACAGCTCCACGCCGTCGGCGTAGCTCTTGCCGAGCCGGGTGCGCAGGCCGTCGGGCAGGCGGTCCGGCAGGTCGGCGGCGTCGGCGCGGTCCAGCGCCTCGCGGACGGCCGGTTCCGACGACATCCTGGGCAGGTCGCCGAGGCCGACCACCTGCCCGACCCGGAACTCGTACCGGACGAAGTCCTGGAACCCGGCGGCGATCCGCGCGCGCCACTCGGGCAGCGCCAGGCCGCGCAGGTCCGCGCCGTCGACCAGGACGCGCCCCGCCGACGGCCGGTAGAACCCGCAGAGCAGCTTGACCAGGGTCGACTTGCCGGCGCCGTTCTCGCCGACGACCGCGACGGTGGCGCCGGCCGGGAGGTGGAGGTCGACCTCGCGCAGCACGGGGGCGTCGGTGCCCGGGTAGGCGAAGGCCACCCCGGCGAAGTCGATGCCGTGCCGCAGCCGCGGCGGCGGCGAGTCGCGGGCGGCCACCGGGTCGGGCCCGGTCACCGACGCGGCGGCCTCGGTGAGGCGCCGGTAGGCGCCCGCCATCCGCTGCAGGTCCTGGAGGAGGGTGACGGCCGTGGCGACCTGCTGGTTGACCTGGGCGGCGAGGACGACCACCAGCACGACGTCGCCGACACCGCGCCGCCCGGCGATCGCGTCGCGCACCACGAGCAGCACGCCCGCGACGTACGCGAGCGCGAACACGACCTGCCCGGCCGCGCGCAGCCACGTCGCGGTCAGGTGCGCGCGCCACAGGCCCCGGGTCGCCCGCGCCCACAGCCGGCCGTGCCGGGCGCGCAGCTCGTCCCCCACCCGGGACACCCGCAGCTCGCCGGCCAGGCGGGCGGAGGTGGTCAGGTGGAACAGGTTGAGCGCGGTCCTGGTCGGCTCGGCAGTCGCGGTCCGGGCGCGGTCGAGCACCCGTTCGGCCGCGCGGCCGGCGAGCAGGGGCGGCACCGCGGCGACGGGGAGCAGCAGCAGCAACGGGTTCCGCCCGGCCAGCAGGACCGCGGTGAGCACCACGGCCAGCAAGAGGCCGACACCGTTGAGCAGCGCCTCCAGGCCGGTCCGGAACCGCCCGCCCTCCTGCCGCAGCACGGTCCAGGTGTCGGCGTGCTCGGCCCGCTCGTGGTGCTCGATGCCGGGCGAGCCGTTCGACACCTCGACCACGCGCTCGTCGAAGTCCAGCTCGGCCAGTTCGGACAGCTCGTAGTAGGCCAGGTGGGCGAAGTGCGAGAGGGTCAGCGCGGTGACCGCCAGCACGGCGACGGTCACGCCGGCGAGCACCGCGCGCCCCGTGGCGCCCGCGACGACCTCGCGGGTCAT
The DNA here is from genome assembly GCF_009498035.1 of Saccharothrix syringae. NCBI lineage: Bacteria > Bacillati > Actinomycetota > Actinomycetes > Pseudonocardiales > Pseudonocardiaceae > Saccharothrix > Saccharothrix syringae. The sequence continues at coordinate 3,781,388 of NZ_CP034550.1, read as the reverse complement.
CCACCCGAGCGCGGCCGCCAGCAGCGGTGCGGCGACGGCGCCCGCCGTCATCAGGGCCACCGCCAGCGCGGTCTTGCGCGGGTTCAACCGCCACGCCGTGGCGATCATGGTCCACGCGCCGGTCAGCAGGACCCTCATCCGGCCGCGTCCGCGAACCGGTCCGCCTGCAACCGGAACAGCTCGGCGTAGCGCCCGTCGCGGGCCAGCAGGTCCGCGTGGCCGCCCTGCTCGGTGACCCGGCCGTGCTCCAGGACGACGATGAGGTCGGCGTGCCGCACGGTGGAGAAGCGGTGGGAGATCAGCAGGGTGGTCGCGCTCCCGGCGAGACCGGCGAACTCCTCGAAGAAGCCGGCCTCCGCGCGCACGTCCAGGCTCGCGGTCGGCTCGTCGAGCACCACGACCCGGCAACCGCGGCGCAGCGCGAACAACGCCCTCGCCAGCGCGACGCGCTGCCACTGGCCGCCGGACAGCTCCGCCCCGCCGGTGAGGTGCCGCGCCAGCGGCGTGTCCAGCCCGCGCGGGAGGCGGGCCACGGCCTCGGTGAGGCCGACCGAGTCGACCACCTCGCGGATCGTCGCCCGGTCGTCCGGGGAGCCGACGGCGCCGAGGCCGACGTTGTCCGCGACGGACGCCTCGTACCGCACGAAGTCCTGGAAGATCACGCCGAGCCGGGCGCGCCACTCGTCGACCGGGAACCGGCGGATGTCGACGCCGTCCAGCGTGATCCGGCCCGCGGTCGGCTCGTAGAGCCTGGCGAGCAGCTTGACCAGGGTGGTCTTGCCCGCGCCGTTCACGCCGACGACGGCGGTGCGGCGGCCGACGGGGATGGTCAGGTCCAGGCCGTCGAAGACCGGTCGGTCCTGGCCGGGGTAGCGGAAAGCGACCCGCTCGAACCGGATGGCGCCGACCGGCTCGGGCACCGGCGACCGGAGCGCGGTGCCGGGGTGCCGCTGCCCGTGCTCCTGCTCGTGTGCGTCGACGTGCTCGGCGAACCGCCGCACCGCGTCGTGGGCCCGCATGCCGATCGCGGTCGGCAGGTCGGCCTCCGGGTAGTGCTCGGCCAGCCGCAGCAGGCCCAGGGCCGACGTCGCGACCAGGACGAACCCGGTGAGCGTCAGCTCGTGCGCCGTCGCGCCGACCACCGCGAAGACCGCGCCGGTGACCACGAGGCCCACCACCGAGAACCGGACGAACGGCCACAGGTAGATCGCGCGGCGCTCGGCCCACAGGGGTTCGAGGTGGCGGAGGTGGGTGTCCCGCAGGCGTTGCCGCAGCCAGCCGAGCAGGCCGAAGACCCGGATCTCCTTGGCGGCGGCCGCTCCGCCGGCCAGGTCGCGCAGGTAGTCGACCTCGCGCCGGCCGGCCGCGAGCCGGGACCGGGTCATGGCGTAGCGGCGCAGCCCGCCGCGCTGGCCGTGGCGGAACAGCAGCACGGTGACCACCAGTGCCGTCGCGGCCGGCCACGAGAACACCACGCCGATCGCGACCGCGCAGCCGGTCAGCTCGGTGTAGCGCGCGATCAGCGCGAGCAGGCCGGTGGCCGCCCGGCCGGGGCTCTGCACGCCGAACTCCAGCTCCCGCGCGGCGCTCCGCAGCGCGTCGAGGGCCCGCTGGTCCTCCAGCGGCCCCAGGCCGGTGCTGCGCAGCGACGCGGCCATCAGCTCGTCGAACACCCGGCCGTCGACGCGGCGCGCCACCAGCTCGCCCAGGGCCCGTTCCACCGGGGAGAGCAACTGCCCGGCGACGAACGCGCCGGCCGCGACGGCGAACACCGCCACCAGCGAGTGCCACGCCCCGGAGCCCACCCCCGCCTCCACCGCCGCCGGAACCCGCCCGAGCACCGCGGCCGTCGCCACGGTGAACACGACCGGGAGGCAGCCGAGCAGCAGGTCGGTCCCGACCAGGGCGGCGACCAGCCCGTGACCGGCGTGCGGGAGCAGCCGGGCGATGTCCCAGCGTGCGGCGAACTGCTCCCGCGCGGTGTTTCCCCATGCGGCGAACCGTTCCCGCGCGGTGCGGGGCCGGCGGCCCATCTACCGGGCCCGCGCCAGGTAGTCGGCGCAGGTGGGCAGCCCGCGTTCCGCGATGACCTCGTTGAACAGCGAGAAGCGGATCGCCGGTTCCTCGGTGAGCAACCGGGTGATCGGCGTCCGGTACTTCTCCGCGATGTAGCGGTAGTTCTCGCGGGCGGACCTGCTGTTGTCGCCGTGGTCCTTGTCGTGCGGGTAGTGGAGGGACCTCGCCGCCCGGTCCACGCCGAACCGGGCGCCGTCGCGGTGCAGCCGGTAGGCTAGGTCCAGGTCCTCGCCGCCCCACTGCCGGAACGCCTCGTCGAACATGCCGACCGCGCGCACCTGCTCCGTGCGCGCCGACGCGTGGCAGGTCCAGTACATCAGCCACGGGGCGGGCAAGTGGCCGAAGTCGTCGGAGTACCGGGTGTAGAACGGTTCGCGCACGTCCGGCCACGCCCCCGTGCGCGCCATGGACTCGATGGTCGAGTCGACGTCGTCGGTGTCGACGGCCTTGCGGATGAGCCGGGCGTCCTCGTTGCCCAGGTTGAAGCAGTACACGTAACCGTTGAGCGCCAACGGTTCCGGCGTGGCCTCGTGGGCGGTCACGTGCGCGCTCAGGCTCGTCGAGTGCAGCAGCACGCCGGAGTCGACGAAGACGCAGATCTCGTTGCGGGCGTGCCGGATGCCGACGTTGCGCGCCCGGGCGACCCGGAAGCCCTCGTCGGGCTGGTGGAAGTAGCGCAGGTCGACCCGGTCGTCGAACTCCCGCACCGCGTTCGCCGTGCCGTCGGTGGAGCCGTCGTCGACCACCAGCACCTCGAACCGGTCGCGGTGCAGGTCCTGCGCGGCCAGCGAGGCGAGCGTGAGGCGGAGCAGCCCCTCCCTGTTGTAGGTCGGGACGATGACCGTGCAACGCGTTGAGCTACCCACGAAAGGCTCTCCTCACCGGGGTCCCGCCGGGTGGTCGCGTGCCCGGGCGATCACCACCGGTCACCGCGCGAAGTCTGCCGAGGGTCGCGAGCGTTGGTCAACACCTTCGCGGGCCCGGCCGCGGTCGCCCTTCGGCACCCAGGGGGGCGGCGCTCCGGCACGCCTCGGTCGACGAGGTGGTCCAGCCGCTCGGTCAGGGCCATGCGCGGGATGTCGAGGTCGCTCGAACCGGTTCGCGTGAAGGCCGGTGCGGCCTGCGGGGCGCGGTCACGTTCGTGCGGTGAGCGGGAGCTCGGCGCGGTGGTTGAACGTCCGCTGCTGCTGGAGGAGCGCGCGGACCACGCCCTCGGAGCCCATCCCCACTTCGCCGGGCACGACCCGGCTCCCACCGGAATCCCTGATCCCGGTGTGGTCGATCGACCGGGGATCGGTGAATGGCCACAACGACAGGTCCTGCGTCAAGGCTCCGGGAAACGCTGAAGCACCCGCAAAGCGGAAAACCCAACTCCCGCCACCTTCAACTTATAACACACAGGGGGTCTTGCGGCAAGCCCCCGCAAATACCGCACAATTCCCCGCCGAAAGCAAAAAAAGGGGGATTCACCAATGCGCGTACTGCTGACGACCTGGGGATCACGCGGGGACGTCGAACCGCTGGCCGCCCTGGCGGCCGCACTGCGGGACCTCGGCGCGGAACCGCGGGTCTGCGCACCGCCGGACGAGGACTTCGCCGAACTGCTGGCCCGCGTCGACGTCCCGCTGATCCCGCTGGGCCCGACCGTGCGCTCGGTGGTCGCCAACCCGAAGCCGCCGACCGCGCGGGACGCGTTCCGGCTCGCGCCCGAGCTGGTCGCCGCCCGGTTCGACACCCTCGGCACCGCCGCCGAGGGCTGCGACGCGCTGCTGGCCACCGGTCTGCTGCCGGCCGGTGCTCGGGACGTGGCCGAGAAGCTCGGCATCCGCTACGTCTACGCCTGCTTCCACCTCCTCGGCCTGCCCTCGCGGCACTTCCTCCCCGGCGCGCGGCCCGGCACCACGCTGGAGGGGACCGACAACCGGGCCCAGTGGGAGCAGGACGCCCAGCGGGTCAACGACCTGTACGGGCCCGCGCTCAACAGCCACCGCGCGGCGATCGGCCTGCCGCCGGTGGACAACGTCCGCGACCACGTCTTCACCGACCGTCCGTGGCTGGCGGCGGACCCGGTGCTGTGCCCGTCGGAGGGCATGACCGACCTCGACCTGGTGCAGACCGGCGCGTGGGTCCTGCCCGACGACCGGCCGCTCCCCGCGGACCTGGAGGCGTTCCTGGACGCCGGCGAGCCACCGGTGTATGTGGGCTTCGGCAGCATGGCCGCCTACGCGCCCGAGGGCATCGCGCGGGTGGCCACCGAGGCGGTCCGCGCGCAGGGCCGCCGCGTCCTGCTCGCCCGCGGCTGGGCCGGGCTGGTCCCGGTCGACGACGCCGCGGACTGCTTCGTCGTCGGCGAGGTCAACCAGCAGGCGCTGTTCCCGCGCGTGGCCGCCGTCGTGCACCACGGTGGCGCGGGCACCACCACGGCGGCCGCCCGCGCGGGCGCGCCCCAGGTGGTGGTGCCCCGGATCGCCGACCAGCCGCACTGGGCCGCCCGGGTGGCCGAGCTGGGCATCGGCGCGGCGCACGACACCTCGACGCCCACCGTCGACTCGCTGTCCGCCGCGCTCACCGCGGCCCTGGCACCGGGCACCCGCGAGCGCGCCGGGGCCGTGGCGGGCACGATCCGCGCCGACGGGGCGGTGGTGGCCGCGAAGCTGCTCCTCGAACCGGCGGGCTGAGCCGCCCGATCCCGCGGCGCCGGTCCGGCCGACGCCGCGCGCCCCACCCGGGACGAGCCGGTCCGGTCCACCCCGGGCACCACGAACGACCGACGGCGGGGCCCGGCGACCCCGGGCCCCACCACCGTCACGGGACGACGTGCCGCTCCTCGGCGAAGTGGCAGGCGCTGGGGTGCCCGCCCCGGTCGACCAGGGCCGGTTCCTCCACCGCGCACACGTCCCGCGCCTTCCAGCACCGGGTGCGGAACCGGCAGCCCGACGGCGGGTCGACCGGGGACGGCACGTCCCCGGTCAGCCGGATCACGTCCCGCTGCCCGCGCAGCTCCGGGTCGGGCACCGGCACGGCCGACAGCAGGGCCTGCGTGTACGGGTGCGTGGGGTGCTCGTAGATCTCCCGCTCGGTCCCGATCTCCACGACCTTGCCCAGGTACATCACGGCCACCCGGTCGGACAGGTGCCGCACCACGGACAGGTCGTGCGCGATGAACACGTACGACAGCCCGAACTCCCGCTGCAACCCCGCCAGCAGGTTCATCACCTGCGCCTGGATGGACACGTCGAGCGCGGACACCGGCTCGTCGCACACGATCACCTTCGGCCGCAGCGCCAGCGCCCGCGCGATGCCGACGCGCTGGCGCTGCCCGCCGGAGAACTGGTGCGGGTAGCGGTTGATGTGCTCGGGGTTCAACCCCACCACGTCGAGCAGCTCGCGCACCCGCCCCGCCCGGGAACCGCGGGGCGCGACCTCCGGGTGGATGTCGAACGGCTCGCCGACGATGTCGCCGACGGTCATCCGCGGGTTGAGCGAGGTGTACGGGTCCTGCAGGACGATCTGCATGTCCCGCCGCCACGCCTTGAGCGCCGCGCCGCTCAGCGAGAACATCGGCTGCCCCTCGAACAGGGCCGTGCCGGACGTGGGCGGTTCCAGGCGCATCAGCACCTGGGCGAGCGTGGACTTCCCGCAGCCCGACTCGCCCACGACGCCCAGCGTCTCACCCGCCTTGAGCGAGAACGACACGCCGTCCACGGCGCGCACCCGGCCGATCGTCCGCCGGAACAGCACCCCGCGCGTCACCGGGAAGTGCTTGACCAGGTCCCGGACCTCCAGCAGCTCAGCCACGGACGACCTCCTCCGCGAAGTGGCAGGCACTGCCCCGCCCCGGCCCCAGCGGCGCGAACGCGGGCACGTCCACCGCGCACACGTCCTCGGCGCGCGGGCACCGCGGGTGGAACGGGCACCCCGGCGGGATGCGCAGCAGGCTCGGCGGCAGCCCCCTGATGGTCTCCAGCGCCGAGTGCTTCGACGAGTCCAGCCGGGGCAGCGACCGCATCAGCGCCGCGGTGTACGGGTGGCCGGGCGAGCGGAACAGCGACACCGCGTCGGCCTGCTCCACGATGCGCCCCGCGTACATGACCGCGATCCGGTCGGCGACCTCCGCGACCACGCCCAGGTCGTGCGTGATCAGCACCAGCCCCATGGACCGCTCGCGCTGGACCTCCCGCAGCAGGTCCATGATCTGCGCCTGCACGGTCACGTCGAGCGCGGTCGTCGGCTCGTCGGCGATCAGCACCTCGGGGTCGAGCGCCAGCGCCATCGCGATCATGGCCCGCTGCCGCATGCCGCCGGAGAACTGGTGCGGGTACTCGCGGACCCGCTGCGCCGCCGACGGGATGCGCACCAGGTCCAGCAGCTCGACCGCCCGCGCCCGCGCGTCCTTGCGGCTCATGCCGCGCCGCAGGCGCAACTGCTCCTCGATCTGGAACCCGACGGTGAACACCGGGTTCAGCGCGGACAACGCGTCCTGGAAGATCATCGCGACGCCGGAGCCGCGCACCGCGCGCCGCCGCTCGGGCGAGGCGGTCAGCAGCTCCTCGCCGTTGAACCGCACCGAACCCCGGGTGACGAACGCGGGCGGCGTGTCCAGGATGCCCATGACGGCCTGGGCGGTGACGCTCTTGCCCGACCCGGACTCGCCGAGCACGGCCAGCGTCTCGCCCGCCGCCACCGCGTAGCTCACGCCGTTGAGCACCCGCGCCACGCCGTCGCGCGTGCGGAACTCGACGTGCAGGTCCTCCACTTCCAGCACAGCCCACCTCACCGCAACTTGGGGTCGAGGGCTTCGCGCACGGCGTCGCCCAGCATCACGAACGCCAGCACGGTGGCGGTCAGGAACCCGGCCGGGAACAGCAGCGCGTGCGGCGCGACCCGCAGGTAGTCCTTGGCGCTGTTGATCATCACGCCCCACGACACGACCGGCGGGCGCAGCCCGATGCCCAGGTAGGACAGGGTCGCCTCGGCACCGATGAACGCGCCGAGCGCGATCGTCGCGTACACCAGCACGGGTGCCACGCAGTTGGGCAGCAGGTGCTTGGCGATGATCCGCGACGGCGGCGCGCCCAGCGCCCGCGCCGCCTTCACGTAGTCCTGCTGCTTGGCGGCGATGGCGGTGGACCGCATGATCCGCATCGACACCGGCCACGACAGCACCGAGATCGACAGCACGACCTGCGCGACGATCCGCACCGTGCCCGCGTCGCCCGCCGCGTTCAGCGTGGTCAGGATGACGATCGCGCCGAGCACGAACGGCACGCCCACGAAGATGTCCGCGACGCGCGAGACCACCGCGTCGAGCCACCCGCCGTAGAACCCGGCGAGCATGCCGAGCGTCGCGCCCACCAGCGCCACGCCGACCGCGGACAGCAGCCCCACCACGATCGACGCCCGCGCGCCGTACACGACCCGCGTGTAGATGTCGTAGCCCTGGTTGTCGTAGCCGAACCACGCCTGCGACGACGGCGCGCCGCGCGAGCGGGACAGCTGCGCCAGGTTCGGGTCGCCGGACGCGAACAGCCCCGGGAACAGCGCCATCAGCACGACCAGCGTGATGATCGACACCGCCACCCAGAACAGCGCGCGGCGGCGCAGGGCGTGCCAGGCGTCGCCGAACAGGCCGCGGGGGCGTTCCTCCACGAGCGTGGCGATCTGCTCAGTCATAGCGAATCCTCGGGTCCAGGACGGCGTAGAGGAGGTCCACCAGCAGCGTCATCAGCAGGTACACGAGCACCAGGACGGTGACCACGCCGGTGACCATCGCGCCGTCCTTGGTCAGGATCGAGCGGAACACCAGGCCGCCGACGCCGGGCACGTTGAAGATGCCCTCGGTGACGATCGCGCCGCCGAGGAACGCGCCCAGGTCGGTGCCGAGGAAGGTGATCACCGGGATCAGCGAGTTCCGCAGCAGGTGCACGCCCACCACGCGGCGTGGCGGCAGGCCCTTGGCCAGCGCCGTGCGCACGTAGTCGGCCCGCCTGTTCTCGGAGATGCTCGCCCGCGACAGCCGCGCCACGTACGCCATGGACAGCGACGCCAGCACGAACCCGGGCACGACCAGGTTGCCGATCGTCGGGCTCGTCACCGTCGGCGAGATCAGGCCCAGTTGGAGGCCGAACACCAGCTGCACGACGTAACCAGTGACGAACACCGGGATCGAGATGAGGAACAGCGTCGACACCAGCACCAGGCTGTCCAGGAACCCGCGGTTGCGCAGCCCGGACACCACGCCCGCGGTGATGCCGATGACCGCCTCGACGACCAGGGCCACCAGGGCGAGCTTGAGCGTGACGGGGAACGTCGCGGCGATCCGGTCGGAGACCTGGAGCCCCGACGAGGTCAGCCCGAAGTCGCCCCGCAGCAGGTTGCCCAGGTACTTGGCGTACTGCACGAGCAGCGGGTCGTCGAGGTTGAACCTCTCCCGCATCGCGGACACGTACGACTCGGGGCAGTCCCGCTCGCCGCACTTGCCCTCGAACGGGTCGCCGGGCACCGCCCACACCATCACGTAGATCAGGAACGTCGTCCCGAGGAACACCGGGACCATCTGGAGCAGCCTGCGCAGCACGTAGCGCCCCAACGGAGCCTCCCACCGCCGGGGGCCGGCCCGGAGGACCGCTCCGGGCCGGCCCGAGATCCACCGAGCGCTACGCCACTTCCACGGATTCGAGGTCGAGGGTGCGGAACGGGTCGAGGTTCGCGACCTTCAACCGGTCGGACTTGCCGGCGATGGTGTACTGCGTCCACAGCGGGATGGTCGGCACGTCCGGCGCCATGATCCGCTCGGCCTCCAGGTACAGCTCGATGGCCTTCTCCTCGCTCGGCGCCCGGTTGGCCTCGGCGAGCTTCGCGTCGAACGCCGGGTTGGAGTAGAGGCCGTCGTTGGAGGACGCGCCGGTGCGGTACAGCGGCGTCAGCCAGTTCTCGATCGACGGGTAGTCGGCGATCCAGCCCGCCCGGTACATGCCGGTCATCTCGTGCGCGTTGACCTTCTGGCGGAACTCGCCGAAGCTCGTCGACGGCACGAACCGGGCCTCCACGCCGAGCGTGTTCTTGATGCTGTTCGCCACCGCCTCGGCCCACTCCTGGTGACCGCCGTCGGTGTTGGACAGCAGGATGATCTCGCCGGTGTAGCCGGACTTCGCGAACGCCTCCTTGGCCTTCGCCTCGTTGAACGTGCAGTAGTCACCGCACTGGCCCGGCTTGTACCCCTTCATCAGCGGGTGCACCCAGCCGTCGGCGGGCTTGCGGGTGCCCTCGAAGATGCGCTGGGTGATCTCCTCGCGGTTGATGGCCATGGAGATCGCGCGCCGCAGCTCCACGTTGTCGTAGGGCGGCAGGTAGAACGGGAACGCGATGGTCTGCATGTTCAGCGTCTCGCGCTGCACGACCCGGTCGCCCAGGTCCGTCTCGTACTTCTTGCCCGCCAGGGCGTTGGGGGGCAGCTCCTCCATGAAGTCCAGGTTGTTCGCGACGAGGTCCGCGTAGGCCGACTCGCGGCTCTGGTAGACCTTCAGCGTCAGGTCCTTGAACTTCGGCTTGTCGTCGCCCTTGTAGTCGTCGTAGCGGGTCAGCTTGATGTCGGTGCCGACCGCGCGCGAGGCGAACTTGAACGGGCCGTTGCCGATCGGGGCGGCCTCGAACGCCTTCTGGTCCTTGAAGAACGCCTCCGGCAGCGGCGCGAACACCTCGTAGCCGATGGTGACCGGGAAGACCGAGAACGGCTCGGACAGGGTGATGGTGAACTGGTTGTCGTTGTCGACCTTGAGCCCGGACATCTCCTTGACCGCGGGCGTCGGCGCCTGCTGCGGCCCGTCCGCGCCGTCGGGGTCGTCCGGGTGGACCTCGTCGAAGCCCTCGATCTGGGAGAAGAAGCTGGCGCCCTGGGTGGCGTTGGGGCCGTAGGCGGTCCAGTTCCAGGCGTCCACGAAGCTCTTCGCGGTGACCGGCGTGCCGTCGTGGAACGTCCAGCCCGGCTTGATCTTCACGGTGAAGACCTTGGAGTCGGTCGTCTCGATCGACTCGGCCATCGCGTTGACCGGCTGCGCGTCCTCCGCCCGGTACTCGACGAGCCCGGTGAACATCGCGTCGAGCACCCGGCTGCCGCCCACCTCGGTGGTGTTGCCGGGCACCAGCGGGTTCTCCGGCTCGGTGTTGAAGATCGTGATCCCGGCGTCGGTGTTCGAGCCCGACGGGGTCTCCTGGGCGGCTCCGCAGCCGGCCGCCACCACGGCGACCGCGAGTGCTGCGGGAACTAAGCGTGCACGTGACATGGGTCCTCCCACCTGTTCGGGTTCGACCGAGCAGAGCTGACCGCCTCCACAACGTTGGGTGGACGCTATTGGGGCAGTGGCGGGGGCCACATGGGTGCAGTGATCACAAACTCGTCACGGCTGATCCCAGTTGACAGTTGCGGATCGAAGCACCGAAGTCGATCAACCGGCACCCCGAAGGCAGTTGTCCGGACCGGTCCACGACCGCTCGACCAGCGCGAACAGCCCGCCCGATGATCCCGGTGGCCGATTCCGGACAACGTCGGGCATCGCCGCGGACCGCCCGGACAACGGCGACCACACAACCGCCCGGCGCACGGCGGGCGCGCCGCGGTCGGCCGGTCGGCGTGCGTTCGGGTGCAACCGTGTTCTGTCGGGCGAACGACCGACAGCGCCCGCGCCCGCGGCTCCTAGCGTCGAGCCGTGCCCAGAAACCGATTGGCCACCAGGTTCGTGATCGGCGCGACCGTCGTCGCGCTGGCGCAGTTCGCGGGACCCGCCACGGCCGAGGTCCCCGAGCTGATCACCAACGCGCCGTACCCGGTCGACGACACGATCAGCAGGTCGCTGACGCCGAACCTCTCGGTGTACGCGCCCGCCCGCCCCGGCAGGCCGGCGCCGTCCGTCGAGTTCGAGCTGTTCGGCGCCGACCGGACCGCGCGGCTCGCCGGCGCGACCGGGACCCGCGGCCAGGACGGGCGGGTGAACTGGGTCGTACCGGCCGGCGTGCTCGCCGACGTGAACGAGTACGCCTGGCGCAGCCGGGTCGTCGTCAGCGGCAGGCCGGGCGCCTGGTCGGAGTTCCAGGTGCTCGTCGCCGACACCGCCGAAGGCGTGGACCTGCCCTCCAGCCCCCCGACCCCGCGCGCGGTGGAAGGGCTCGCCGTGACACCCGCGGACGGCGGCGGGTACGTGACGTGGCAGGGTGCCGACCCCGGTCCCGGTGCGTTCGTGACGCACTACGTGGTGGAGGCGTACCCGGCAGGCGGCACCACGCCGGCGGCGCAGGTCGTGGTCGACGGCACCGAGGACCACGCGGTGGTCGGCGGGCTGTCCGCGCAGGTCGAGTACGAGTACGGCGTCACCGCGCTCAACGACTGGCACGCCGGTCCCGCCGCGCGCACCGGGCCCGCGCGGCCCGCGGTCGCGCCGCTGCCCGCGGCCGAGTTCACCACCATGTCGACCGAGTACCTGCTGGCCCGCGGGAAGCTGTCGGCGGGCGAGGCGGCCACGCCGGCCGAAGCGGCGGAGGCGAGCCCGAGCCGCGACGCCATCCGCGACGCGGTGCTGACCGACGGCCCCGAGGACGTGGAGCAGCGGGAGTTCCTGGCGAAGCGACGCCTGGACATCACCTCGCACGTCGCGAGCCTGAGCGACGTGGTCGTGCTGCCCAGCCCGGACGGCGCCACCGTGACGGTGCTCGCCACCGCGGAGCAGACGTTCGGCCAGCGCGCCACGTCGACCGACGGCGGGGTCCAGCAGGTGCCCGAGGAGCGCAGCGGCCGGTACGAGTTCTCGTTCGTCCCCACCGCGGGCGCGGTGGGTGCGCGCAGCGCCGGTGCCGCGTGGGAGCTGGCCTCCGCCACGCCTCCGCCGACGAGCGTCGAGGAACCGGTCCCACCGGCCGCCGCCGAAGCCACCGAGCCGGACGACGGCCCCGTGCCGGAGCCGGTCCTCACGGACGGGGACTCGTTCGTCGAAGGACCACCGCTGATGCAGGCCGAGGGCGTCAACACGAACAAGATCGCGGACTACGCGAACAGGTACTGGAGGTCCCCGAACAAGAGCTTCAAGATCAAGGACAAGAACCGCGACTGCACGAATTTCGCGTCACAGGCCCTGCGCTACGCCGGCCTGAAGAAGAAGAGCGGCTACTACAAGTCCGACAGCGCCTGGTGGTACCACGGCGTGTGGCCGATCTACGGGTCCTACACCTGGTACGCGGCCCACAACCAGTTCAAGCACATGTACAAGAAGCGCCGTGCGGTCTTCCGCGGTTACTTCAACCAGGCGGTCCGCGGCGACATCCTCTACTTCGACAACACCGGCAACGGCACGATCGACCACGTCGCGGTCGTCAACGGCGTGTGGAAGAGCCACATCTTCTACACCCAGCACTCGGACCCCCGCAGCAACGTCCCCCTCTGGGACACGTTGAGGCTGAAGAAGAACCGGAACATGAAGGTCTACATCGCCCACGTCACCGGCTGACCGGACCGGCGCGGACCGGGCGCGGTACCAGGGGGGTCGCGCCCGGCCCGTGCCCAGGAGAGGACCCGAACCGCATGTCCACGAACGAACCCACCCGGCGCCGGTTGCTCACCACGGCCGCGGCCGGCCTGGCGGCGGGCGCCGCCGCCGTCGCCGCTCCCGGCACGGCGACCGCCGCACCCGGCGGCTCCGTGCTGATCGGCCGCACCAACGACGCGGGCCAGGACGCGGGCTCGACGTTCCTGGTCACCGACAGCGACCGGGGCCACGGCCTGCACGTGCACCAGAACGGCACGGCGTACGGCATCTGGGGCGTCTCGGTCGGCGGCCCCGGGGTCGTCGGGCGCACCGAGAACCCCGACCTGACCGGCGTGCGCGGCGTCAACGGCGCCACCACCGCCGCCGGCGGCTGCGCGGTGCGCGCCGTCGGCACCCTCCAGCACGGCCTCCGGGCCGACACCTCGAACGCCGAGCGCTGGGCGGCGATCGCGGAGAACCTGGCCGTCACACCGCCCGCGGGAGCACCGGCGGGCGGTCTGCTCGCCACCGGCGGCCCGCACGGCGTCGGCGTGCACGGCCGGGGCACCGACGGCGTGATCGGCGAGGCCAGCTCCGAGCTGGGGTTCGGCCTGGTCGGCAAGGTCGCGCCGGGCAGCACGGACGGCGCCGCGCTGTACGCCAGGGGGCCGTCCATCCTGGAGGGCTTCACCGCCGTCGACGGGGGCATCGACACGCTGGGGCCGCAGACGTACATGGACAGCGCGTTCCTGGTGCCCCACCCCGGCGGCGGTGACCGCTACCTGCAGCACGCCGCCGTGCACTCGGCCGAGCGCAAGAACATCTACGACGGGACGGTGACGCTGGACGCCGCCGGCCGGGCGACGGTACCCCTGCCCGCCTACGTCTCGGCGGTCAACGGGTCGTTCCGCTACCAGCTGACCCCGATCGGCGCGCCCGCGCCGTCGCTGCACGTCAGTCGCGAGGTGGCGGGCAACTCCTTCGAGGTCGCGGGCGGCGGCGCCGGGCAGGAGGTCTGCTGGTCGCTGACCGGCGTGCGCACCGACCGGTACGCGGTCGACCACCCGTTGCAGGTGGAGTTCGGCGCCGTGCGCGCGTCGGGGGTGACGGGGGCCGCGCTGGCGAACCGCTCCCCGGAGCTGCGCGAACGCCGGGCCGCGCGGTTCGCGGGGTTCGCGGGGAGGCCGGGTGAGGTGCCGGGCGGGAAGGGCTGAGCACACCGCTCCAGCCGGGTCGCCGGGTTCCGGGTCACCGGGCGTCGGGTCACAGGTCGTCGAGCCGGATCAGGCCGTCCTGGACGGCCCGCGCGACCAGGGCGGCCTTGGTCGGCGCGGGCCGACCCGCGTTGGCGTACCGGACGCGGGCGCGGTCGATGTAGGTGTTGACCGTCTTCACGGACAGGCCGAGCTTGCGCGCCACCAGGTCCTTGGACTCGCAGGCGAACCAGCTCACCAGCACGTCCACCTCCCGCGCGGTCAACCGGGGCCGGTCGGACCGGCGGTCGGTGCTGATGGCGCGGGCCATCGTCGGCGTGGTGAACGGCGCGTTGTGGCGGGCGGCGCGGATCGCGGCGATCAGGTGGGCGGGCCCCTCCGCCTTGGTCAGGTAGGCCGACACCCCGATGTCGAGGCACGTGAGCACGGTCTCGCGGTCGTCGCGCATGGTGTAGACGACGACCCGGCGACCGACCTCGACGAGGTGGCGCAGGTCGGCGAAGGCGGGCACCCGGCCGTCGAGGTGCAGGTCGAACACGACGACGTCGGCCCGGCCGCCCTCGCCGGTCCACGCCACGCCGGGCGTCGCGCCGACCTCGACCACCTCCACGGGCGGTTCGGCGGCGGCGCACCAGGCCCGGATGCCCGCCACCACGACCGGGTGGTCGTCCACCACCACGACCGTGGTCACCGCGTCGCGCCCCACGTCGCCTCCACCCACACGCGTTCCCCTTCCACCAGGCTCGTCACCGCGATCGACGCCGGGTCCTCCACCGGCACCGGGCCGTGGTTGGTGCCGTCGGCCACCACGCTCACCGTCACGGCCGACGGCGTGCCCAGCACGACCACCCTGGCGCTGGTCCGCGCGGTGGCCAGCACCCCGGACACGGCGTCGACCAGGGACCGGCGCGCGGGCGCCGGCGGCTGCGGTCGCCCGTCGCCCAGCTCGACCTGCACCACCACGCCGCGCCGCTCGGCCAGCTCGACGCAGGCGAGCAGCTCGTGCGCCAACGGGTCGGGCGCCCGGTCGTGCTCGGCGAACAGCCGCCGCACCCGGGCCGCCTCCACCGCGTACCGGGCGCGCACGCGGTCGTCGGCCAGGTCGGCGTCCCCGGCGGCCAGGTCGGCCAGCAGGGGCAGCACGGTCGGCAGGAGCGCGGCGCAGCGGGCCTTGTGGTCCTCGTGGCGCCGGCGGGCGACGGCGTCGCCGAGGCGGGCCTCCTCCTCGCGGCGAGCGGCCAGGGCCGCGTCGTCCACCAGCCGCCGCACCACCGCCGTCGCCGCGACCACCGGCAGCTGGTAGCCGAGCACCAGGACCGTCACGACCACCAGCCCGCCGGCGTCCTGCCCGACCGCGGCGGTGTAGCCGAAGCTCGCCACCACGTGCCCGGCCAGGAAGGCGCACGCGGCGGGCGCACCCAGGTCGAGCAGCACCAGCAGGCCGAACCAGCCGATCAAGCCGTAGGACCACTCGAACTCCGACAGCAGGTACTCGGCGCGCACCCCGGTGACCGCCAGCACCGACCCCGCGACCACGAGCCCGAGCAGCACCCACCGCAGCCGCCCCGGCGGCCGGTCGAGCACCACGTACCGGCCCGCCACCAGGGTGACCGCGGCGAGCAGCCCGAACGCGACCACCTGCTGGGCCGTCGACCGGTGGGCCGCGCCACCGGAGACCAGCAGCGGCAGCGCGAAGCCGACCAACGACACCGCGGTGACCAGCAGCGTCGCCAGCCGAATCCCGCGCAGCAACCGCCCGGCGGCGACCGACCGCACCGCCTCATCCACGGGACCACGCCAACCTGACCGACGTGCCGCCACCGGGCCTGCTCACGACCTCGGCCCGGCCACCCGCCTGCGCCATGCGGTCGACGACGGACAGCGCGATCCCCCGGCGGTGCGGCGAGACGCGGTCGGGGTCGAACCCGCTCCCCCGGTCCTCCACCTCGACCGCCACCACGCCGCCGCCGTCCCGCACGCACAGCCGGGCCTCGCCCACCCCGGCGTGCCGCACGACGTTGACCAGCGCTTCCCGCACGGCCCGGCGGACCGCGTCCGCGACGGCCGCCGGCACCGGCAGGGTCACCGGCCCGGTCACGCGCACGTCCAGCGGCGAGTTCCGCGCCTCGTCGCGCAGCAGGGGGACGAGGTCGAGGTCACCGGCACCCGCCCGCCCGACCACCCCGGCAACGCCAAGACCACCGGTGCGCACCTGCCCGGCCGGCGCGGCGACGCCGGGGTCACCCGCACCCACCCACCCGACCGGCGCGAGGTCGGGACCACCACCCCGCACCTGCCCGACCACCCCGGCGACGCCAGGGTCACCCGCACCCGCCCAGCCGGCCGGCGCGAGGTCACCGGCGCCCACCGGCCCGACCAACGCGGCGATGTCCCGTGCCGCACTCCGCGCCAGCCCGTCGACCACCCCGTTCCCGGCGGCGAACAGCGTGGCCGCGGCGGTGTCGTGCAGCACCGCCAGGTGCGCCAGCTCGTCGGCGCGCCGGACCCGGGCGACCTCGGCCTCCCGCCGGGCCCGCTCGGCCTCGGCGATGGCGGCGTCCGCCGCCCGGCCCGCCGCCCGCACCAGCAGGAGCATCCCGCGCGACATCCCGGCCTCGGCGAACGTCCACAGCGCCACCGGCAGCACGGCGAGCCACCCGCCGGCACCGGCCACCACCGCGCCCACGACCCGGCTCGCCACGATCGCGCCCGTCAGCACCGCGCCACCCCGGGCCGTGACGTGCCACTGGTGCGCCACGGCGGTGATCGAGGCGAGCGTCAGCACCCAGTTCGCGCTGTCGGCCAGCGAGTCGGCGCCCACCAGCCACCGCTGGGCCAGGCAGAGGCCGCACACCACCCCGACGTCGACGACCAGCACCCACCCGCGCGGCGCGCGGACGGCGAACACCGCGCCCCACACCAGCAACCCGAGCACGACGGCGGGCGGCGAGGGCGACCCGACCGCGACGGCGATCGCGAGCCCCACCAGCACCGCGGTCCGGAACACCACGGCCAACCGGCGCCCGGTCCGCAGGACCCGCACCTCAGCCGCCCCCACCCCGGCAGAATCCCACGCACCCGCCCCGCGTGACCCGGGTTCCGCGAATCCCCCTCGGCTCCACGCCGGTGATCCACCCGGACGGACGACAC
Source organism: Saccharothrix syringae (assembly GCF_009498035.1). NCBI lineage: Bacteria > Bacillati > Actinomycetota > Actinomycetes > Pseudonocardiales > Pseudonocardiaceae > Saccharothrix > Saccharothrix syringae. The sequence continues at coordinate 3,764,437 of NZ_CP034550.1, read as the reverse complement.
CGGTGGCACGCCGCGGGCACCGCCGGAGCCGGTCAGTCCGGCGAGCCGGTCGCCACGGGTTCCCAGTGCGACCCGGTCGGGGTGTCCACCACCCGCACCCCCAGCTCCGCGAGCTGCGCGCGGATCTCGTCCGCCCGCGCCCAGTCCCGGTCGCGGCGGGCCTGCGCCCGCGCGGCCACCAGCTCCTCGACGAAGTCCGCCGCCACCGCGAGCTCGCCGCCCGCGGTGACCTCCTCCGGCGACAGCGACCGCAGCCGCAGACCCAGCAGGACGTCCACCGCGGCGACCAGCACCGCCTTGTCCGCCTCGCCCAGCGCCTCGTCGCGCAGCACGCCGTTGAGCTCGGCCAGCACCCGGGCGGTGTTCAGGTCGTCCGACACCGCCTCGTCCACCCGCGCCAGCGCGGCGCGACCCGCCTCACCGGTCAGCGCCGCGTGCGCCGCGGCGAAGGTGGGCACCTCCGGCAGCGGCCGCAGCGGGGCCACCCGGCCCAGCAGCCGCCGCAGGGCCGCCGCGGCGGCGCGCAGGCCCTCGTCGCCGATGTCCATCTGGCTGCGGTAGTGCGCCCCGAGCAGGTGGTACCGGAACACCAACGGGTGGTACCCCGCCGAGACCACGTCGCGCAGCACCGGCATCCGGCCCCGGGACTTGGCCATCTTCTGCCGCCCGAACAGCACGAACTCGTTGTGCATCCACAGCGGCACCCACCGCGCCGCGTCCGCCACGCCGAGGAACGCCGTGCTCTGGGCGATCTCGTTGACGTGGTGGATCTCCCGGTGGTCCACGCCCCCGGTGTGGATGTCGAACCGGTCGCCGAGCAGGTCGCGGCTCATCACCGAGCACTCCAGGTGCCAGCCGGGCACGCCGGGCCCCCACGGCGACTCCCAGTGCACCAGCCGCCGCCGGTCCCGCTCGGAGCGCCACACCGCGAAGTCCGCGCGCGAGCGCTTGCCCGGCACGACCTCCAGCCGCACCACGTCCGACTCCGCGCCCGCGGGCATGAGCGCCAGCAGCCCGTAGTCGGGCGACCGGCCGGTGTCGAAGTACAGCCCCGAGTCCAGCCGGTAGGTGAAGCCCCGCTCCTCCAGCACGCGCACGAACTCGATCATCTGCGGCACGTGGTCGCTCGCCCGCGGGTTGTGCGTGTGGGGCAGCACGTTCAGGTCGGCCAGGTCGCGGAAGTACGCCTCGGTGTGGCGCCGGGTGACCTCCCAGACCGAGGTCTCCTGCCGCCGCGCCGCCAGCTCGACCTTGTCCTCGCCCAGGTCGGTGTCGCCCACGGTGTGCCCGACGTCGGTGATGTTGACGGTCTGGACGACCTCCAGGCCCTTCCACTCGAACATCCGGCGCAGCGTGTCGCTGAAGACGTAGGGGCGCATGTTGCCCAGGTGGGGGTCCGAGTACACGGTGGGCCCGCAGGAGTAGATGCTCACCCGACCGGGGACCAGCGGCCGGAACCCGACCTGCTTCCGGCCCAGCGAGTTGTACAGCCGAGGCGTGACACCTGCCGCCACCGCGCGCCCCCCGAATTCCGACCCCGCACCCCACCGGGCGTGCCACGTGGTCCGGTCACGCCCGGGCGAGGCGCCAACGTACCGCATCGCACCGGGCCGATCACCGATCGCGCGCAACCGCGCTTCGGCACGGCCCCGGATGGCGGTGACCCGGTTCACCGGAAGTACCGGAAGTCGTACCCGTCCCACGCGGCGCGTTGGGCCTCCCCGGGGGCGAACACCAGGCCCGACGGCGTGTCCCAGGTCCTGGTGGCGCGCCCGTACCGGTACTCCGGCCACCCCGGGTCCCCGCTCCGGGCGAACGACGCCCACGCGTGCCGCATCCCGGCCGACAGGGCCCGTGCCGCGGCGGGATCGGCCCGGAACGCCTCCGCCCCGCCCGGGACCCCGGTGAAGCTCAACGTCCCGAACACGAACGGCAGCTCCGCGGTGTGCACGGCGGGCCCCCAGTCGAACCGGTACATGAAGCTGCGCGCCCACCGGCCCTGCGCCTCGGCGAGCCGGGTCGCCGGGACGCGCATGGTCTGGTCGGTGAGCATGGCCAGCACCTCGTCCGGTTCGTCGCGGTAGGCCGCGGCCACCTCGTCGAGGTCCAGCCCCGGCGGGAAGAACGCCCGGTACCGGTCCAGCGTCATCCGCGCGATCCCCAGGTCGAACTGGGCGAAGTAGCCCATCTCGTCCCGGTTGGAGCCGATCAGCACGTCGATCCCGCGCGCGTTCCCGGCCTCGACGGCGTCGATCACGGGCCGCCGGACCAGCTCGCCGTCGACGTGCGGTCCGAAGTGGACGGCTCCGGCCAGCGGGTCGGCGCCGACCAGCTCCTCCTGCCGGCGCAACACCTCCAGGGTGCTCATCCCGGTCAGGTCCACCGCGGGCTCGGGCCCGGAGTGCACCAGGTAGCCGGACCCGCTCTGCAGGACCACGCGGCGGAACAGGCGTTGCGGGTGGTCGGTGGCGAGCATGGCGCTCAGCGAGAACGCCCCCTCGGACTCGCCGACCGCCGTGACGTTCCCGGGGTCGCCGCCGAACGAGGCGATGTGCGCGCGCACCCACTCCAGCGCGGTGATCTGGTCGCGCAGGAAGAGGTTGTCCGCGCCCAGCAGGCCGAGGCGGTAGTTCAGCGTCACCACGACCGCGTCGCGGGCCGGCCGGGTGCCGTCGTAACGCGGTTCGTTCGCCGTGCCGAACCGCGCGGCGCCGCCGTGGACGAAGACGACCACGGGGTGCCCGCCGGGCCCGCGCGGTGCCCACACGTTCAGGCGCAGGCAGTCCTCGTCCAGGTAGACGGGCCTGTCGTCGGGGTACTCCTCGGAGACGTCGTCGCGGAACTGCGGGCACACCGCGCTCGCGTCGGTCGCCTCGAAGGTGCCCGACCACGGTCCGACCGGGACGGGCGGCCGGGACCTCGGCGCGTCCGCGTACCGGATGCCGCGGTAGACGCACAGGTGTCCGGCGGCCCGGCCCGCGACGGTGCCCAGTGAGGTCTGCGCCGTGCAGCCGGGTGCGCCCGCCACCGGGGTGGGCGCGACCAGCAGCGCGGCCAGGAGCACGATCAGCTTCATGCGCCCAGCCTCGCCCCGTCCCGACGACCGCGGATCGCCGGCGAGGGGGAATCAGGACCGGCCCGCGATGACCAGACCGGACTCGTAGGCGAACACCACCGCCTGGGCCCGGTCGCGCAGCCCCAGCTTGCCCAGCAGGTTGCTCACGTGCGTCTTGACCGTGTGCTCGCTGACGAACAGCGCACCCGCGATCTCCGCGTTGGACCGGCCGCGGGCGAGGTGCCGCAGCGTGTCCCGCTCCCGTTCGGTCAGCTCCGCCAACCGGGCCGCCAGCGCCGGGACGGCGTGGCCGCGCCGGGCGAGGTCCGCGACGAGCCGGCGGGTCACGCTGGGCGCGAGCAGCGCGTCACCGGCGGCGACGAGCCGGACCGCGTCGACGAGCTGGTCGCGGCGGATGTCCTTGAGCAGGAAGCCGCTCGCGCCCGCGGCGAGCGCAGCGTAGACGTGCTCGTCCAGGTCGAACATGGTCAGCACGACGACCTTGGCCGCGGTCCGCGCGCAGATCTCCCGGGTCGCGGTGACGCCGTCCACGCCGGGCATGCGGACGTCCATCAGCACCACGTCCGGCTCCAGCCCGGTCGCCAACCGGACCGCCTCGGCACCGTCCGCGGCCTCGCCCACGACGGTCATGTCCGGCTGCGCGTCGAGGATCATCGCGAAGCCGCCGCGGAACAGGTCCTGGTCGTCGACCACGAGCACGCGCAGCATCAGGTCGTCGGCAGGGTCGCGCGCACGGCGAACCCCGCGCCGCCCGGTCCCGGCCCGGTCCGCAGCGTCCCGCCGCACGCGGCCACGCGCTCGCGCATGCCGAGCAGCCCGAACCCGTCCCCGCCCGCGGGACCGCGGCCGTCGTCGACCACGTCCACCCCCAGCGCGCGTTCCCGCCAGCGCAGCCGCACCCGGACCGACCGGGCCGACGCGTGCCGCGCCGCGTTGGTCAGCGCCTCCTGGACGATCCGGTACACGGCCGCGTCCACCTCGGGCGGCACCGGCCGGGGCTCGCCCACCACCTCCAGCGACGCGACCCCGGTGACCAGCTCGTCCAGCGAGTCGATGCCGGGCGAGCGCAGCGCGTGGATGACCTCCCGGAGCCGCGCGACGGCACCGCGCCCGGTGGCCGCGATCGCGTCGAACACCTCGACCGCCCGGTCCGGGTCCGACCGCACGACCAGCGGACCGGCCTCGGCCTGCACGACCATCATGCCCACGGAGTGGGTGAGCACGTCGTGCATCTCGCGGGCGATCCGGGTCCGCTCCCGCGCGGCGGCAGCCGCGGCCTGCGCCCGCCGGGCCCTGGTGTTCGCGCCCAGCGCGTAGGCCGCCGCGTACGCCACCGCCAGGTACCGGTAGGTGGCCAGGTCGTCGTCCCCGGGGACGACCAGCGAGACCGTCACCCCCGCCGCCGCGACCAGCACCGCGACCAACCGCCAGGCGGGCGTGCTCGACGCCGCGATCACGGAGAACGCGACCAGCGGCCCGGCCGGGATCACCGGGGCCACGTAGAGCGTCGCGAGCGCGGTGGTCGCGAGCCCCACCACGAGCCCGACGAGCAGCGGCCGGCGGTGCACCCACAGCACCGGCGCCGAGGCCAGGACCGCCAGGGCGACCGCCGGCGGGCCCGCCGTCCACGCGACCGGCACCGCGGTCGCCGCCACCACCACCGCGGTCAGGGCCAGGTCACGTGTGCGCACGCCCGCCAGTATGTCGACGCCCACCGGCCCGCACCTCGCTCTTGAGGATGAACCGCGGCTGGTCCCGCGGAGCCGTGCCCGCCCCCCCGGTGGTTCACCGCCCCCCGCTCCATTCGGTCGGCGATCTGCCGGCGCCGGCTCGCGTCCACCTGGTCGGCCTGGTCCCGGAGGCGTGGGCGATCCGCCCGAGGGACTCGGCGATCTCCTCGGCCCGGTCCGCCGCGCGCCGGAGCCCCGCCACGGGCAGCCGGGAGCGGGCTCCCGGGTACAGCCGCCGCAGCGCGTCGTCGTCGGTGGTGGTCTCGCCGAGCACGGCCGCGAGGACCACCTCCTGGTCGGGGCGCGGTTCGCACGACCTCGACGATGCCGCCCGGGTCGGGCACGGTCACCGCGCCCCCGCACACCACCGGACCACCCGGTGTCCCCGGCCAGGGGTTGCCCCCGCGGGGAGGACCGCGCTGCGCGCGGTGACGTGCAGCGCACCGCCGCGGTCGACCGTGGCGGGGTTGACCGGTGCCCGTCCACCGGTGACGAGCGCGAGCGGGGCGCACGGATACCGGGCGCGCCGGGAAACCCACCGCGTGCCCCCGACCGGTCAGGAGCCGGCGGGCATCAGCTCCGCCACGTGGGCCCGGTAGTTCGGGCAGGTCGTGATGTCCTCGTGCGAGCAGTTCAGCCCGGCCTCGACGAGGTCGAGCGCCGACCGCAGCGCCGCCATCCTGGCCCGCAACGCCCGCTGGTTGCGGCGCAGCACGTCCTTGCGCGCCGGGGTGCGGAGGGAGGCGAGGAAGTCCCGGATGTCCGGCAGCGACAGGCCGGCCTGCTTCGCGACCACGATCGAGGCCACCCGGACCAGGTCGTCGCGGGTGTAGCGGCGGCGGCCGCCCTCGACGCGGGCGGGGGCGAGCAGGCCGACCGACTCCCAGTGCCGCAGCACGTGCGCCGGCAGGCCGAAGTGGTCGGCCACCTCGCCGATCGTCATCGGGCTTGACTTCATGTCGACATCAAGTCAGAGCATGGCGGGCATGTCCAGCCTCCTCGCCCTCCTCGACGCCGGCGACGCGCAGCCCGCGGCCGGCGAACTGCGCGCGCGTTCCTACGACCTGCTCGGCGACCTCACCGGCCGAACCGTGGTCGACGTCGGCTGCGGCGGTGGCCGCGCGGTCGCCGAGCTGGCCGGGCGCGGTGCCCGCGCGATCGGCGTCGACCTCGACCCCGACATGGTCGCCGCGGCTCGGGAACGCCTGCCGGCCGGGGAGTTCCACGTCGGCGACGCCCGCGCGCTCCCCCTGGGAACCGGCTCGGTGGCCGGTTACCGCGCGGACAAGGTGCTGCACCTGCTCGACGACCCGGCGCGGGCCGTGGCCGAGGCACGCCGGGTGCTCGCGCCGGGCGGGCGGGTCGTGCTGCTCGGCCCGGACTGGGACGCGATCGCCATCGACTCGGACGACCCGGCGACCACCCGCCGGCTGGTGCACGCGAAGGCGGACGCGTTCCCGTCGCCGCGCGCCGCCCGGGGCTACCGCAACCTGCTGCTCGACGCCGGGTTCACCGACCCGGTCGTCGAGGTGCGCACCAGCGTGTTCACCGACGACCTCGCGCTGGCCCTGCTGCGCCGGATCACCGACGAGGAGGGCTGGCTCGCCGAGCAGGCCGAACGCGCCCGCGCGAACCGCATCCTCGTCGCGGTGCCGATGTTCCTCGTCGCCGCGCAGGGGTAGGTGCCCCCCAAGCGGAACAGCGCGGAAAGATCCACTCGCGGGCGGCGGCAGTTGCCCGGTGTACCGGGCGGCCGATCCCCGCGATCCGTCCACGGGCCGCTGGCGGCACCGCGCCTCGGCCGCCAGGTGGCCGAGGCGGTCGGCCTGCCGAGCGTGGAGCACCCGGAGACCGTGCACGACCTGGCGAACCGCGGTACCCCGCCGCCCGGGCTTCACCGAATTCGGGCGACCCCGCCCACGGCCCCGGCGGAGAGCGGCGCCGACGTGCCCTGGCGGCCGGGCCGGGACCACCGCCGACCACCCGCCCGGTGAGGGGTGGGCCCGGCCGATCGGCCGGGCCCACCCACCGGGGTCGACCGGATCAGACCAGGTCGAACCGGTCCAGCTCCATGACCTTGGTCCACGCCGCGACGAAGTCCAGCACGAACTTCTCGCGGGCGTCCTCGCTGGCGTAGACCTCCGCGAGGGCCCGCAGCTGGGAGTTCGAGCCGAAGACGAGGTCGACCGCGGTGGCGGTCCACTTCACCTCGTCGGTGCCCAGGTCGCGGATCTCGTAGACGCCCTCCTCGGACTCCGACGCCACCCACCGGGTACCCGGCGAGAGCAGGTTGGCGAAGAAGTCGTTGGTGAGCACGCCCGGCCGGTCGGTGAACACGCCGTGGCGGGTGCCGTTGTGGTTGGTGCCCAGCGCGCGCAGGCCGCCGACCAGGACGGTCATCTCGGGCGCGGTCAGGTCGAGCATGTAGGCGCGGTCGACCAGCAGCACCTCCGGCTGGAGCTTCACGCCGGCGCGCACGTAGTTGCGGAACCCGTCGGCGCGCGGTTCGAGGACCTGGAACGACTCGACGTCGGTCTGCTCCTGCGCGGCGTCGGTGCGCCCCGGCCGGAACGGCACGGTGACCTGGAACCCGGCGTCGCGCGCCGCCGCCTCGACGGCGGCCGAGCCGGCCAGCACGATCAGGTCGGCCAGCGAGATCTTCGCGCCGCCCGCCTCGTTGAACTCGCGCCGGACGCCCTCCAGGACCTCCAGCACCTTCCCGAGCTGCTCGGGCTGGTTGACCTCCCAGTTGCGCTGCGGCTCCAGGCGGATCCGGGCGCCGTTGGCGCCACCGCGCTTGTCGGTGGACCGGAAGCTCGCGGCCGAGGCCCAGGCGGTGGTGACCAGCTCGGCGGTGGTGAGGCCGGACTCCAGGACCTTCGCCTTGAGGGCGGCGACGTCGGCGTCACCGACCAGCTCGTGGTCGACGGCCGGCACCGGGTCCTGCCACAGCTGCGCCTCGGGCACCCACGGGCCCAGGAAGCGGCTGACCGGGCCCATGTCGCGGTGCAGCAGCTTGTACCACGCCTTGGCGAACGCCAGCGCGAACTCGTCCGGGTTCTCCAGGAAGCGGCGGGAGATCTTCTCGTACGCCGGGTCGACGCGCAGCGACAGGTCGGTCGTGAGCATCGTCGGCTTGTGCTTCTTCGACGGGTCGTGGGCGTCCGGGATGATCTCCTCGGCGTCCTTGGCGACCCACTGCTTGGCGCCGCCGGGGCTCGTGGTGAGCTCCCACTCGTAGCCGAACAGGATCTCGAAGAAGCGGTTGCTCCACTGCGTCGGCTTGTCGGTCCACGTCACCTCGAGGCCGCTGGTGATCGTGTCCGCGCCCTTGCCGCTGCCGTGGGTGCTCAGCCAGCCCAGGCCCTGCGCCTCCAGCGGGGCGCCCTCGGGCTCCGGGCCCACGTGGGCGTCGGCCACGCCGGCGCCGTGGGTCTTGCCGAAGGTGTGGCCGCCGGCGATGAGGGCGACGGTCTCCTCGTCGTTCATCGCCATCCGGCCGAAGGTCTCCCGGATGAAGTGGGCCGCCGCCAGCGGGTCCGCGTTGCCGCGCGGGCCCTCGGGGTTGACGTAGATCAGGCCCATCTCGGTGGCGCCGACCTCGGGCGCCATCTCGGTCTCGCTGACGTAGCGCTCGTCGCCCAGCCAGGCGTCCTCCGGGCCCCAGATGATCTCCTCGGGCTCCCAGACGTCCTCGCGGCCGAAGCCGAAGCCGAAGGTCTTGAAGCCCATCGACTCCAGGGCGACGTTGCCGGCGAGCACCAGCAGGTCGGCCCACGAGATCTTCTGGCCGTACTTCTGCTTGACCGGCCACAGCAGCCGGCGCGCCTTGTCCAGGTTGGCGTTGTCGGGCCAGCTGTTGAGCGGGGCGAAGCGCTGGCCGCCGTCACCGGCGCCGCCGCGGCCGTCGTGGGTGCGGTAGGTGCCCGCGGCGTGCCAGCTCATGCGGATCATGAGACCGCCGTAGTGGCCGAAGTCGGCCGGCCACCAGTCCTGCGAGGTGGTCAGGACCTCGACGATGTCGCGCTTGAGGGCTTCGACGTCGAGCTTGGCGAACTCCTCGGCGTAGGAGAAGCCCTCGCCCAGCGGGTTGCCCTTCGACGAGTGGGCGTGCAGCACGGACAGGTCCAGCTGGTTGGGCCACCAGTCCCGGTTCGTGCGCGGACGGCCCCCCGTCTTCGGGGTCGGCGAGTCGATCGCCGGGTTCTCGCTCTCGCTGCCGTGCGCGGTCACGGAGTCGTGCGCGACCGGGCAGCCGGCCGCGGCCTTCTGGTCCACGCCCTGGGCACTGGAGGGGGGCGTTGCCCCGAGGTCGCTCATCTACTTCCTTCCAACAGGCGGTTCACTGGCGGTGTGTTCGGTCGAGCAGTCGGGGCAGGTGCCCCAGAAGACGACCTCCGCCTCGTCGACCGCGTAGCCGCGGTCGTCCGAGGCGGTGAGGCAGGGGCTGTGGCCGACGGTGCAGTCGACGTCCGCGATCGCGCCGCAGGAGCGGCACACCACGTGGTGGTGGTTGTCCCCCACCCGCGACTCGTAGCGGGCGGTCGCCCCGGCGGGCTGGATGCGCCGCACCAGGCCGACGTCGGTCAGCACCCGCAGCACGTCGTAGACCGCCTGGTGGGACACGGTGGGGTGCTCGACCCGCACCAGGGAGATCACCGTCTCGGTGTCGACGTGCGGGTGGTCCCGCAGCGCCTTGAGCACCGCCAACCGGGGGCGGGTCACGCGCAACGAGACCGACCGCAGCTGCGCCTCGAAGTCGGACATCACGCGAAGACCTTAAAGCGCTTGACTGGATCAAATCCAAATTACCTTCATCACATCGTCGTACCGGACGCCGACGTCCGGTCACCCGACGGCTCCGCCGGCGTCCGACCGGGCGGTCACCGCACCCCGATCGGACCAGCGCCGTGCGCGGACGGCCCCGGCCGCACCCCGGGGTAGTTGAGGAATCAACCAGCGCGCCGGGGCGTTCCACGGACGTGAAGAAAATCGGATTCCTCTCCTTCGGCCACTGGTCCGACAGCCCGCACTCGCAGACCAGGACGGCGGCGGACGCGGTGCTCCAGGCCGTCGACCTCGCCGTGGCCGCCGAGGAGATCGGCCTGGACGGCGCCTACTTCCGGGTGCACCACTTCGCCCGGCAGCTGGCCTCGCCGTTCCCGCTGCTGGCCGCCATCGGCGCCAGGACCGAGCGCATCGAGATCGGCACCGGCGTGATCGACATGCGCTACGAGAACCCGATGTACATGGCCGAGGACGCCGGCGCCGCCGACCTGATCGCCGGCGGCAGGCTCCAGCTCGGCGTCTCCCGGGGATCACCGGAGCAGGTCATCGACGGCTGGCGCTACTTCGGCTACCAGCCGAGCGAGGGCGACACCGACGCCGACATGGCCCGCAAGCACACCGAGGTGCTGCTGAAGGTGCTGGAAGGCAAGGGCTTCGCCCAGCCCAACCCGCGCCCGATGTTCGCCAACCCGCCGGGGCTGCTGCGCGTCGAACCCCACTCCCCCGGACTGCGCGACCGCATCTGGTGGGGTGCCGGTTCCAACGCCACCGCCGTCTGGGCGGCCGAGCAGGGCATGCACCTGATGAGCTCGACGCTGAAGAACGACGAGGGCGGGGCGCCGTTCCACGTGCAGCAGGCCGAGCAGATCCGGGCGTTCCGCAAGGCGTGGTCGCGGGCCGGGTGGCAGCACGAGCCCCGCGTGTCGGTCTCGCGCAGCATCTTCGCCCTCACCTCCGACCTCGACCACGCCTACTTCGGCGACGACGGCGACAGCGCGGACCAGGTGGGCTACATCGACGCCGAGACCAGGGCCATCTTCGGCCGCACCTACGCCGCCGAACCGGACGTCCTGATCGGGCAGCTGGCCGAGGACGAGGCGATCGCCGAGGCCGACACGCTGCTGCTGACCGTGCCCAACCAGCTCGGGGTCGACTACAACGCGCACGTGCTCGACAGCATCCTGACCCACGTCGCACCCGCCCTCGGCTGGCGCTGACCAACACCTCTTGGAGTTTGTTACCTAACGAACTAAAGTAATCTCGGCCGAGCTGTCGCCCGAGAGGAAGACCACAAGTGGCGGACGTGACCCACCTGCGCGCGGCGGGTGTGAGCCTGGTGCTGGACCTCTCCGGCGGCACCCTGCCGCGCGTGCGGCACTGGGGCGCCGACCTGGGCGAGCTGTCCCCGGCGGAGCTGGACGCGCTGCTGTCGGCCGGGGCACCGCAGCCCATCGGCTTCTCCGTGGACGGCCCGGTGGACGTGGCCGTGCTGCCCGAGCAGTCGGCGGGCTGGCTGGGGACGCCGGGGGTGGTCGGCAACCGGGCCGGGAAGGACTTCTCCACCGCGTTCCGGGTGGTGTCGGTGGACGGCCCGGTGTTCCGGGCCGTCGACGAGGCGGCCGGGCTGGCCCTGGACCTGGTGGTCGAGCTGACCCCGGCCGGGCTGGTGCGGCAGCGGGCGACGCTGACCAACACCGGCTCCGGGCCGTTCGCGGTGGACGCGGTGAACCTGACCCTGCCGGTGCCGGCGGAGGCGGTGGAGCTGCTGGACTTCACCGGTCGGTGGGCGCGCGAGCGCAGCCCGCAGCGCACCGCGTTCACCCACGGCCTGCGGGTGCGGGAGAACCGGACCGGCCGCACCGGCTACGACTCGGCGTACCTGCTGGCGGCGGGCACCGAGGGGTTCGGCAACCGGTCGGGCGAGGTGTGGGCGGTGCACACCGCCTGGTCGGGCAACCACCGCACCTTCGCCGAGCGGACCTACCACGCGGTGTCGCTGCTCGGCTCGGGCGAGCTGCTGCTGTCCGGCGAGGTCGTGCTGGCACCCGGCGAGTCGTACACCTCACCGTGGCAGTACGGGTCGTGGGGCGTGGGCCTGGACGAGGTGTCCGCCCGGTTCCACCGCCACCTGCGCGCCCGCCCCCACCACCCGACCACCCCGCGCCCGGTCGTGGTCAACACCTGGGAGGCGGTGTACTTCGACCACGACCTGACCCGCCTCAAGGCGCTGGCCGACGCCGCCGCGGCGGTCGGCGCCGAGCGCTTCGTGCTCGACGACGGCTGGTTCGGGTCGCGGCGCGACGACCGGCGCGGCCTGGGCGACTGGTACGTCTCCGCCGAGGTCTGGCCCGACGGCCTGGGCCCGCTGACCGACCACGTCACCGGCCTGGGCCTGGAGTTCGGGATCTGGGTGGAACCGGAGATGGTCAACCCCGACTCCGACCTGGCCCGAGCCCACCCCGACTGGATCATGGCCGCCGGCGACCGGCTGCCCCGCACCGCCCGCCACCAGCAGGTGCTGGACCTGGCGCGGCCCGAGGCGTTCGCCCACGTCCTGGAGCGCCTGGACGACCTGCTGACCACCTACCCGGTGTCCTACCTGAAGTGGGACCACAACCGGGACCTGGTCGAGGCCGGGCACCGCCCCACCGGGCGCGCCGGCGTGCACGGCCAGACCCTGGCGGTCTACCGGCTGCTGGACGAACTGCGGCGGCGCCACCCCGGCGTGGAGATCGAGTCCTGCTCCTCCGGCGGCGCCCGGGTCGACCTGGAGGTCCTGGAGCGCACCGACCGGGTGTGGGTCTCGGACTGCATCGACGCGCTGGAGCGGCAGTCGGTGCAGCGCTGGACCAACGCGCTGATCCCGCTGGAGCTGATGGGCACCCACGTCGGCTCCGGCACCTCCCACACCACCCACCGCCGGCACCCCCTCGACTTCCGCGCCGGCACCGCCCTGTTCGGCCACTTCGGCATCGAGTGGGACCTGGTCCAGGCGTCCCCGGAGGAGCTGGAGCGCCTGCGCGCGTGGGTCGCGCTGTACAAGGAACTGCGCCCCCTGCTGCACAGCGGCGTGTCCGTGCACGGCGACCACCCCGACCCCGCCGTCGACGTCCACGGCGTGGTGGCCGAGGACGGCTCGGACGCGGTGTTCGCCATCGTCGCCCCGACCACGTCGGCGTCCTACCCGACCGGCGCCGTGCGGCTGCCCGGCCTCGACCCCGACCGCCGCTACCACGTCCGCCCGCTGCCGCCGGGCGACCACCCCGACGGCAACGCGCACAACTGGGGCGTCCCCCTGCCGTGGTGGTCGCGAGGCGTCACCCTGCCGGGCCGCGTGCTGGGCACGGCCGGCGTCCAGGCGCCCGTGCTCTACCCGGAGCGCCTGGTCCTGCTGCGGGCCACCGCCGGGTGAAGGGCTGACCCCGCCCGTCAGAACGCGCCGGTCACCGTCGCCCTGATCGCCCGCGCCGCCGCCGACCGGGCCCACTCGCCGAAGTCGAACGGCCGGACGTCGAGGTCGATCAGCGCGGGGTCGTCCTCGTAGACGTCCCCGATGCCGTCGTGGACGGCGTCGCGGGCGACCTCGTAGAGCGGCAGGCCCTCGCCGGTGAGCAGGACCTTGCGCGGGTCGAGGAAGTTGGCGGCGTGCCCGATCAGCACGCCCAGGGCGTAGCCGGCCGCGTCGAACACCCGCCGGGCCCGCGGCTCGCCCGACCGGGCCCGCTCCACCGCCTCCTCGTAGGCGGGCGGGCCGTCGAGCTGCCGCAGGATCGAGTCGGTCGTCAGGAAGCTCGCCGCGCAGCCGCGGTGCCCGCGACCGCACTCCGGCCCGCCCGGGTCGACCAGGACGTGGGCGAAGCGGGGTGGCAGGCCGTGCGCGCCCCGCACCGGCTTGCCGTCGACGACCAGGCCGGTGCCCACGCCCGCGCCGACGGTGATCACGACCATGGAGTCCGCGCCGGCGCCCGCGCCGAACCAGTGCTCGGCCGCGGTGAGCGCCTGCACGTCGTTGTCCACCGCGGTCGGCAGGCCGGTGGCCGCGGTCAGCGCGGCGGCCAGCGGGACGTCGGTCCAGCCGAGGAAAGCGGCGTCCGCGACGACTCCCCCGCGCACCACGCCGCCCAGCGTCACGCCCAGGCCGGTGAGCCGGTCGAACCGGGCCGCGACCCCGGCGACGTGCCGCACGACGTCGTCCGGCCGGTTCGAGCGCAACGGCTCCTCCGCCGAGGCCACGACCGCGGCGGTCAGGTCGGTGACGGCCGCGTAGAGCCGGTCGGCGGTCAGCTTCACGCCCAGGAAGTGGTGGGACTCGCCGCGCACGTGCAGCAGCTCCGAGGGGCGCCCGGTGGGCGAGCGCAGCTCGGTGGGGCCCTCGGCCAGCAGGCCCGCGGTGACCAGGGTCCTGGTGACGCGGCTGAGGGTGGGGCGGGAGAGGTGGAGGCGGGGCGCGATCTCGGCGCGCGGCATCGGGCCGTGGACCAGCAGCTCCATCAGCACGTCGCGGGCGGCCTCGGTGAGGGCCGGCCACGGTGGGGTGGTCGCGCGGGAGGTGGTTCTGGTCGGCACCGGTCGAACGTACCCCGCGTCGAGGGGCGGTCGGCCTGGCCGCGCGGGGTGCCCGTCGCGGGCTCAGCCCTGCTCGGTCCCGGCCGCCAGCTCCGCCAACCCCGCGCGGTCGAGCACGTCGAGCCGCTGGTCACCCTGCCGACCGGAGCGCGCGACCAGGCCCAGCCGCTCCAGGTGCCCCATCGCCTTCCGGAGCCGCTCGGTCACCAGCGAACCCTTGCCCCTGGCCGCGAACTCGGCCTTCTGCTCGGGCGTCAGGGTCGGCGCGACCTTCCTCTTCCACACCTCCAGCAGGGCGGCGCGCGGCACCGACGTCGCGTCACCGGCCAGGTCCAGGACGATCCCGGCCAGCACGCGCCCGTGGTCGTCCTGCTGCGCCGCGTGGCGCTCGACCAGCGCCTCCAACGACGTGCGCCCCTCCGGCCCCGGCACGTCGAGCGCCGACAGCCGCTCCCACAGCGCCCGGTCGGCCGCGCTCGGCTCGCTCCTCGCGCCGAGCACGGCGGCCCGGTGCGCGTCGATCGCGGTGCCCAGGGCGACCACCAGGCTCATCAGCTCGTCGCGGACGTCGTCGCCGCGCAGCCTGCGCACCTTGGCGGCGATCAGCCGGTGCTGCTCCCGCACCAGCGACTCGAAGTGCGCGGTCTTCCTGGCCCGCTCGCCCTCCTCGGCGAGGTCGCGGTCGTGGTCGGCCCGGGTGACCTCCCCCGCCGCCAGCCGCGCCCGGGCGGTGTCGCGCTCGGCCTTGCGGTGCGCGCGGTCGGCCGCGATCCGGTCCAGCATCCCCAGGAGCACCCGCTCGGTCTGCTCGACGTAGGCGTCGGAGGCCAGGTGCCGCCACTCCTCGGCGTCGCGGTTGCGCAGCGCGAGGTTGACGAACCGGTCCGCGGCGTGGTCGTCGTCGGGCTCGTAGGGCAGTGCCACAGTGTCAGTCCTTCGTCGTGCGAGCGCGTGGGCGGGGGTGCCGCGCGAGCTGGTCACCGCAGTGTTCCAGCCCGGCGACCGGAGCCCCGCACCAGGCGGTTCGCCGGGCCGCGCCGGTCGGGTCCGGCGCGGGAGGCCGACCGCGGGGATTCGGGACGTCGAGGGGGTGGCGGGCGCGGGGCGCCCGCTCCTCGCCGGAGGTCACCCGATCAGAGGTCGCTCGGTCGGAGTGCGCTCGGTCCGAGTGCGCTCGATCGGGCGTCGACGTCCCGGCCCTGTCCGCGTCACAGGCCGCGGCCACACACCGCGGTCACACCGTGATCCGACGCGGTGATCCGACACCGCGGTCAGACACCGCGCAGCGGCGGGTACTCCTGCTCGGGCGGTGGCGACAGCTTCTCGTTGAGCTCACGCGCTTCCCGGAGCTGGTCCTCCAGCGTGACGATCCGGCACGCGGCGTCCAGCCCGGTGCCCCGGTCGACCAGTTCCCGGACGCGGGCGGCGATGCGCAGCTGGTGGCGGGAGTAGCGGCGGTGCCCGCCCCTCGACCGCTGCGGCTCGATCAGCTTCACCTCGTCCAGGCTGCGCAGGAACCCGGGCGTCGTGCCCAGCATCTCCGCGGCCCGGCCCATCGTGTAGGCGGGGTAGTGGTCGTCGTCGAACTTGTCAGCCGCGGTTCGCGGCTCTTCTCTTCCTTCGGGCACTGCACCTCCGCGGCACGAGGGGCCCGGTGCCGAAACGGCACCGGGCCCCGAGGGTCATGGGTTCACTTCCACCAGCCGACCGTGAGGTCGGCTTGTCATGTCCGCGCCGCCCGCACGAGCTCCGAACGACGCGGGGATCGCTTGTACGTAACCGGAAACCACCACCCAATCCGAGTTGGAGTGCGGTACCCGCCCGGGCGACTTCACCCCGAGGCAGGCGATCCGATGGCGTGCAACCCGTCCCTTCTCCTCAATTCCGAACCTTGCTCACCAACTTGCCACTACCACGTGCGACTGCCGGACACCGGGCCTTGCGAACTGCTGTCGTGCGTTATTGCGGTTGTGCTCCCGGTACTGCGTGTGCCAACAGCCTTCGGTCCTCCGCCGGGACACCTGGAACCAGCGGTCCCGGTCGCGGAGGCCGTACTGCTCCCAACTCGCGGGTAGTTCGTCATCTCCCGCGCCGATAGGACGTTCTCTTCTCCCTTACAAGGAGAACTATACGCACATCCGACGGCGAATGTCTACTCCGGCCATCACAGATTTGCTCGATCGAGTGACCCAGCTGTGCTCCCCGAGGGCACCCGTGCACGCGTGAGCAGGACCAGAACGGCCACCCCGGCGAAGACGACCGCGGCGAGGACGCCGGTGACGTGCAGGCCGGCGGTGAACGCCTCCCGCGCGATGCGGACCAGCTCCGCACCCCGGCCGGCGAGTCGGACGTGCCGTCGAGGTGGTTGCCGGTCTCCGACATCGCCGCCGCCGAACCGGCGCGTCGCGGGGGCACGGCGTCGACGACCGGTCCGGTGCTCAGCGCGGACAGCGGACCGGTGCCCAGGGCCAGGACGGCGATGCCGGATACCACCGGCGGCAGGGCGCCGGGGCCGTCCACGAGCCCCGGCGATGGCCGCTGTCCGCCCCACCCGGCCGGCCGGCGCCGGCGCGACCGCCGTGCCGACCGCCACCCCCAGGCCCATCGGCGCGAACAGCACCGCCGAGGCGACCGGGGAGAAGCCGAGCGCCCCCTGGAGGTACTGGGTGACCAGCAGGCCCGTGCCGGCCATGCCGACGCCGGCGAGGACGAACCCGGCGAGCACGGGCCCGAGCGCGTGACGGCCTGCTCCAGCGGACCGGTCGCGAACGCGGCCACGACGGACAGCACCGCGAACGCCGCCGCGCCGATCAGCAGCAGCCGCCGGCGGCCGATCCGGTCCCCGAGCGTGCCCACCGTGATGACCGGTCCGGCGACGGCGAACCCGTAGCCGTCGCTGATCCGCAGCTGCTGGACGTCGGTGGCGCCCAGGTCGGCGCTCGGGCTCGGCAGCACCAGGAGCCCCAGCCCCACCCGATTGACCCGCATGTCCGAAAACTCCCGTTCTCTCGACGTCCCACCGGGGTGGTCGGAGCGGTCGCGGGCTTCGTGGCCCGGCCGCGCCCGCGATCGGTGGAAAAATCCGCGCCGGGGATGTCAAGACGGCGACGGCGGCTCCGACCACCGGTCGAAGGCCCCGCCGAGGGGCCGCCTACACGAGGAGTACGGGATGCGGTTCCTGATCAGCCTGCACATCAACCCGGCCGTGCTGGACGCGCTGACCGACGAGGAGAAGGCCGCGATCGGCGAGGGCCACACGAGGTTCATCGAGGAGCTGAAGGCGTCCGGCGAGCTGATCACCACCCAGGCGCTGGTCGACCCGTCGCAGGCCGTCGTGGTGTCGGTGCGCAACGGCCGGCCGGTGGTGACCGACGGGCCGTTCCTGGAGGCCAAGGAGTACCTGGGCGGCTTCTACCTGGTCGACTGCGAGGACCGGGCGCGGGCGGTCGAGCTGGCGGCGCGGATCCCGGACACCCGGTTCGAGGGCCTGGGCGTCGAGGTGCGGCAGGTCATGTTCGCCGACGGGCAATGGGACGCGTGAGCGCACCGACCACCGGGGACCTGCTGCGCGAGCTGGCGCCGCAGGTCCTCGGCGCGCTGGTGCGCCGGCACGGCCGGTTCGAGGGCTGCGAGGACGCGGTGCAGGAGGCCGTCCTCGCGGCCACCGCGCAGTGGCCGGCCGAGGGGGTGCCGGACAACCCGCGCGGCTGGCTGCTGACCGTCGCGTCCCGGCGGTTCGTCGACCAGCTGCGCAGCGACCACGCGCGCCGCGAGCGCGAGGCGGCGACGGCGGCGGCCGAGGTGGCGCCCGAGGACGTGCCGGACACCGACGACACGCTCCTGCTGCTGTTCCTGTGCTGCCACCCGACGCTGACCGCGGCCTCCCAGACCGCCCTGACGCTGCGCGCGGTCGGCGGCCTGACCACCGCCGAGGTCGCCCGCGCCTTCCTGGTGCCCGAGGCCACCATGGCGGCCCGGATCAGCCGGGCCAAGCAGCGCATCAGGGCCGCCGGCAGCACGTTCGGCGTGCCGGGGGGCGCGGAGCGCGGGGAACGCCTGCGGGTCGTGCTGCACGTGCTCTACCTGATCTTCAACGAGGGCTACACCGCCTCGTCGGGCACCGAGCTGCACCGCACCGACCTCGCGCGCGAGGCGATCCGGCTGACCAGGGCGGTGCACGCGCAGCTGCCCGACGACAGCGAGGTCACCGGGCTGCTCGCGCTGATGCTGCTGACCCACGCCCGGCGCGCGGCGCGCACGACCGCCACCGGCGGGCTGGTGCCCCTGGCCGAGCAGGACCGCACCAGGTGGGACCGCGCGCTGGTCGAGGAGGGCACCGAGCTGGCCAGGGCGTCCCTGGCCGGTCCCGCGCTGGGTCCGTACCAGTTGCAGGCCGCCATCGCCGCCACGCACACCGACGCGCCCACGGCCGAGCGGACCAACTGGCCGCAGGTGCACGCCCTGTACCTGATCCTGGAGCGGATCGCGCCCAACCCGGTGGTCACCCTCAACCGCGCGGTCGCGCTCGCCGAGGTGCGGGGCCCCGAAGCCGGACTGACGCTTTTGTCCACTTTGGAAGCCGATGCGAGGATGGCGGGCCACCACCGGCTGCTGTCCGTGCGGGCGCACCTGCTGGAGAAGGCCGGTGACCTGGCCGGGGCCCGCGCGGACTACCGGCGTGCCGCGAGAGCCACCGCCAGCATCGCCGAGCAGCGCTACCTGGAGTCGCGCGCCAACCGGGTCGGGGCGCGGGACCCCGGACACGCGTCGGGCCCGCCGGTGTGAACCGGCGGGCCCGAAAGTGCTCAGCGGGTGTCGCGTCAGCCGTGGGCGCGGTGGCCCCGGCTGGTGACCAGGTGGTAGACGGCCAGCACCACGATCGAGCCGAGGATGGCCAGCAGCCAGGTGCTCAGGTCGAAGAAGCTGCCGATGTCCGAGCCGAAGAGCGCGCGGCCGATGAAACCGCCGAGGATGGCGCCCACGATGCCCAGCAGCATCGTGATGACGAAGCCGCCGGGGTCCTTGCCGGGCATGACGGCCTTGGCGATGGCGCCGGCGATGAGACCCAGAACGATCCAACCCAGGATGCCCACAGTGCTTCCTTGTCCTCGTGCCACACCGTCTCTGCAACGCGGCGTGGTCGCTGCCGACACCGGGATGCCCGCCTCGCACGGATTTCACACCCACTGACCGCGAATTGCGGGTGTTCGTCCTCACGCGTACCTCCACACCGGAACGCGGTACCCGGCCCGGTTGCCCGCGGTTCACGGCCGGTTCGACCGCCTCTTGCGAAGTGGCGGGCCGAAGGGGTCGGCCGTGGCCGGCGAGGTGCCCGCGCGGTGCCGCCGGGCGACGAACCGCACCGCGACACCGCGCCCTCCCCCGCCGGACGGGCAGCGGGCCCCGCTCCTCGCGGTACCGCTCGGCGGGTGCCACCCGGGTGTCACCCACCCGGGGCATGCGTTACCTTTCTCCGCTGACGGGTGTTCAGCAGGCAGCGCCCAGGACCGAACCCCGTCGCACCGCCGTCGCACGGGGTACCACTTGTCGAGGGGTGCACCGATGTCGCGCGAGCCGGACGTCACCGCGCTGGGCCTGGCCTCCGAGCTGGCCGAGATGACGCGGCTGGTCGAGCAGGAGGAGCACGAGGCGATCGCCCGCCGCTTCGCCGACCACCTGGTCCGCGCCGTCGCGGGCTGCGACCTCGCCCTCCTCGTGGTCGCGC
The DNA here is from genome assembly GCF_009498035.1 of Saccharothrix syringae. Taxonomy (NCBI): domain Bacteria; kingdom Bacillati; phylum Actinomycetota; class Actinomycetes; order Pseudonocardiales; family Pseudonocardiaceae; genus Saccharothrix; species Saccharothrix syringae. The sequence continues at coordinate 3,744,552 of NZ_CP034550.1, read as the reverse complement.
GGGACGACGGCTTCGAGGTCGCGGCGGCCACCGGGGCACCGCCGCTCGACCCCGCCTCCACCGACGGCGACCCGGTGCGCGAGGCGTTGCGCCACCGCGAGCCGCGCCGCCTGGGCGACACCGCGGACGACCGCCGCTGGCCGCTGTTCGCCGCCCGCCTGGCCGTGCGCGGCCACCGCAGCTGCCTGGTGCTCCCCCTGCCCACCGAGCACTCCCCCGCCGCGGCCGTGGTGCTGCTGTCCGCCGAGCCGCACCGGTTCAACGACCACTCCTACGACGTCATCCTGCTGATCGCCCTGCACGCCGGCGTCGCGCTGGACAACATCGAGGTGCTGCACCGCAGCAGGCGGATGGTGCGGCACCTGACCACGGCCCTGGGCACCCGCCACACCATCGGCCTGGCCCAGGGTCTGCTGATGCGGCACGCCGACACCGACACCGACGGCGGCTTCGCCCTGTTGCGCACCGCGTCGCAGCGGGCCAACCGCAAGCTCCGCGACGTCGCCGCCGACCTGGTGGCCGCGCACGAACGCGGGGAGTTCGACGAGGCGCTGGCCCGGTACCGCATCGCGGTGAACCCGGAGCCCGACGGCATCACCACGTGAGCGGGCCCCCCGGTAAACCGGGCTCACCCGAATGGCGCTCCGCGGCATTTGCCCGTGCGAGAGGGGATTCGCCCATACGAGATACGGCCATTGACGGCGCACAGGCGCATCGCAACCATTTCGCCGAGGAGATTCCCACCCGGTGGTGCTGCCGCCGCACCCCCTCAGGCGAAAGGCACGCACGTGACATCGTCGTCATGCGCTGCGGTCGTGCGGTCGGCACTGGTGCTCGTGATGGTCGTGGTCGGCGCGCTCACGCCGACCGCCACACCGGCCCGCGCCGCGACCGCGGACACCGCGGCCACCTACGTGCCGGTGGCCCGGCACAGCGGCAAGGCCGTGCGGGTCCGGTCCGCCGCCGACGGCGCGCGGATCTCCCGGTACGACGCCAATCCCGGCACCGACCGGCAGTGGCAGATCGTGCGGCCGGGCACCAGCGCACCGGCCGGCAACGGCTCGCCCACCGACCCGAACGTGAAGTTCTTCGGCCGGTGGAACACCGCCGACCCCGCCGCGCACGTCTCGGAGTGGGCGGGCGCCTACCTGGTGGTCGGCTTCACCGGCCGCACGGTGAAGCTCAAGCAGCGCAACGCGATCGACTTCTACGCGAGCATCGACGGCGGCCCGGACGTGTCCTACGTCAACCGCAGCGGCACGGTGGACCTCACGCCGACCCCGCTGGCGGCGGGCAACCACACGCTGCGCGTGTCCTACCGGCCGATCGCGGGCTCGTACCGGGGTGACGCGGTCTACCGGGGCATCCAGCTCGACGCCGGCGCGGGCACGTTCGCCCCGCCCGTGCCGGCGAAGCTGGTCGAGTTCGTCGGCGACTCCATCACGGTGGGCCAGCAGTCGTCCAAGCAGGCGCTGACCGCCTACGGCTGGCTGGCGGGCGAGCGCCTGGGCGCGGCGCACACCCAGATCGCGGTGGGCGGCGCGTGCCTGGTCCCGGCGGCCGACGGGTGCATCGGCATGAGCGACCGGTTCCTGCGCACGGGGTTGCAGGACAACGCGGCGAACTGGGACTTCTCCCGCTACCGCGCCGACGCCGTGGTGATCAACCTGGGCACCAACGACGTCGGGCACGGCGTCACCGGGGCGCAGTTCCAGAGCGCCTACGTCACCCTGATCCGCCGCGCGCGGGAGAAGTACCCGAACGCCACGATCCTGGCGTTGCAGACCTTCCGCAAGCGCTTCATCGCCGAGACGCAGGCCGCCGTGCGGGCCGTCAACGACCCGAAGGTGTCATTCGTCGACACCACCGGGTGGATCGTCGAGGCCACGGACACGACCGACAACGTCCACCCCAACGACCAGGGCCACCGCAAGATCGCCGACCGCCTGGCCCCGCTCCTGTCCTCGGCCCTCAACACCACCGGCTGAGCCGCCCCCCACCACGCCCAAGGCCGCCCCGGCGCTCGCCGCGGGCACCCTCACGGCCCTCGGCACCACGGGGTCCGAGCGGCTCCACCTGACGCGCGAGGCGGGCGACAACCCCACTTCCCCGAATACGGCGCGACCGCGACATCGGATGCGGTGCCGGACGAGGCCGTCCGGTTGCGCGTCATCCGACCGGCCCGGGTCCGCTGACGCCCGAATCCCGCCCAAACGCAGGGAGGATCGATGAGGATTTCCGCACCGAGCAGGTTGGCGGTCGTGGCGGCCGCGTTCGCCGCGCTGGCGGCAGTGGTGGTGCCGGCGAGCGCGGCACCCGCGCCCGCGCCGTGCGCCGCACCGCGGACCGGGGCGGGCCCGGGGACCGCGGCCGCGCCGTTCAAGGTCTGGCTGGCGGGTGACTCCACCATGGCCAACGGCGGCAGCACGTGCCCGGTCGGCTGGGGCCGCGAGTTCGACCGGCTGTTCACCGACGACGTCACCGTGGTCAACAACGCCGTGGGCGGGCGCAGCATCCAGACCTGGCTCTACGAGTCCAACGTCAAGACCACCACGGACGCGGCGGGCGAGTGCGTGGTCAGCCCCCGCACCTACGCCTCGCGCTGGGCGGGCATGCTGGCCACCGGCGGCATGCAGGCGGGCGACTGGCTGATCATCCAGTTCGGCATCAACGACGGCGACCGCAACTGCCCCCGCCACGTCGGCACCACCCGCTACCGCGAACTGCTCGCCACCATGGGCCGCGAGGCCAAGGCCCGCGGCGTGAAGCCCGTCTACGTCACGCCCGTGGCCTCGATCCGCTGCTCCGGCTCGACCGCCGTGGGCAACCGCGGGTTCGTCGGCGAGACCACCGCCCAGGCGCAGGCCGACCAGGTGCCCGTGATCGACCTGCACCAGCGCAGCGTCGCCCTCTACAACTCCCTGGGCCTGTGCCCCAACGACGGCGACTACACCCGCGGCGCGGTCGGCGCCTTCTTCTGCGACGACCACACCCACTTCGAGGCCGCCGGCGCGGCCCGCATCGCCGAGACCGTCGCCAGGGCGCTGCGGGAGCAGAACATCGGCCTCGCGGCCTACCTCAGGTAGCGCTGACGGACCTCGTCGAGGTGTCCGTGCGCCACGTCCTGCGCAGGACGTGGCGCACGGGCGCCGTCAGGAAGCCCAGGGCGCGCTGACGACCCAGCTCACGTCGTCGGCGTAGGCGTTGGGGTTGTCGAAGGCGTTCGAGCCGCTGCTGTTGGCGATGTAGACGAGGTTGTCGAAGTGGCGGACGTAGCGGTCGGGGTAGTTGCCCGACCTCAGCGAGATGCCCTGCCCGTTGCGGCCGGGCTCCGGGCAGAAGGTGGCGTCCTGGGCGAACAGCGCGCTGCCGTCGTTGCCGCCGAGGCGGAGCTGGTACGCCTGGTGCCGCAGGTACTGCCCCGGGGTGTTCACGGACTCGAACGACAGGCACGAGGCGTCGGCCAGGCCGGTCCGCGCGGTCCAGGAGGCGTTGCCCTTCTCCGCGGCGGCGCTGGAGCCGGTGACGACCGCGGTGTCCACGGTGGTGCCGGTGTGGTGGACGTAGCGGTCGGTGCAGCACGCCGTGGTGGCGCGCAGCGAGACGGTCGAGCCGGGCGCCGGCCCGCCGACCGCGGCGAGCCCGTAGCCGGCGGCGGTGATGTTGGCCTGGACGGCGTTCTCGGTGGCGTCCGACGGGTAGCCGGAGGTCATGACGCCCTCGTAGAACGTGCCGCGGGCGCCGATGCTGTTGTCACCGCCGGTGCCCAGGATGATGGCGCCCTCCTTCCTCATCGGGTGGTAGCCCGGCGCGTTGGGGCGCGGGCCGTTGTAGAACGTCGACAGGCCACCGGACCGGGCGTCGCCGCCGCGCAGCGACCAGTGGTTCGACTCGCCCTTGAGCACGGCGGTCAGGAAGCGGTGGCCGATGGTCGGGTCGTTGGCGTTGTAGCCGCGGTTCACGCCGGAGAACAGGCCGTTCTCCAGGTCCGCCATGATCCACGGGCCGTTGCCCGTGCCGCGGCCCCAGACGGTGTTGTTGCCGAAGTAGAGGGCCTCCATGGTGCCGTTGCCGTTGTCGCGGCTGTTGCGCTCGGCGTTGCCGTAGTCGAAGCAGCAACCGCCGTTGTAGTGCGTGCCGTCGAAGATCGCGTACATGCCCTCGGGCTGGTCGCCACCGGCGACGCCGTTGGTGTTGTTGTTGCGGTAACCGGTGCCGGGCGCGACGTAGACGCCGTACGCCTTGTGCCCGCCCACGGTGATCGGCGCGGCGGTGGCGACGGCGAGGTTGTCGTAGCCGCCCGCGGCCGGGCCCCGGAACGCGCCGGGCGGGGCCTGGGTGAGGCGGTTGTTCCGCCCGGACTGGTCGTGGATGGTCGTGATGAGGCAGGTGGTCCCGGCGCAGAACGAGTCCTGCGCCGCGGCGTCGGCGACCCCGCCCGCGCTCAACGGCCCGATGTCGCGCGTCGCGCCGTCCGACGAGCGCCTGACCTGGTAGAGCGGGCCGTTGTAGGAGCCGTAGAGGGCCCTGGTGGTGCTGTGCGCGGCCACGCACGGGGTGCCGCCGGCCGCGTAGATGTCGCACGGCCCCTGCGGGGCGGCCTGCGACGTCCCGCCACCGGCGAGCACGCCCGTCACGACCGCGCCCACCGCGATGAGCACCCGGACGGGACTCGGCTGTTGTGCCATCGTCGACCTCTTTCGTTGCATCGGCATGTGCCTAGTGCGAAGAGCTGTCGATGAGCGGCGATGTGAGCGCTAACATATCGCGCTGGCGCCGAGGGCACAACAGCGGGCAGGGCGATCCGACGACCCACTGCCGGGCCGCCAGCCCTCGGCACGCCCACTGCCGGACCTCGGCACCGTCGCGCGGGACAGGCCACTGCACCGCCAAGGGGCCGCTACCCTCGCCACGGCATCCAACGATTCGCGTTCCACCCGGTGGCGGTCACGTCGACCTGTTAGCGCTCACAGGAAAAGGGCACCCCGGTCAGCCGTCGGACTCCCCGGGCGGGACCGGGGGCCATAGGAACCTCCTATGGCGCCTGCTGACATTTCGTCTTTGCCTTGCGTTCTTTTCCGGACATAGCGTGGCAGAGCTCGAAGAAAGCCTGCCGCGATATGCGGAAAACCCGAGGGGAACAGTGGCACGACCATGATCGGGAATGAATCGGGAACGCCGGTGCTGAAGGGGAAGCGGGCCGTGGTCACGGGCGGTTCGCGCGGAATCGGGGCGGCCGTCGTGCGACGGCTCCTGGACGCGGGCGCCGACGTGCTCACGACCGCCAGGTCGGCGGGCGCGGTGCCGGAGGGGGCCGCCTTCGCGGAGGCCGACGTGCGGACGCGGGCCGGGGCGGAGGCGCTGGCCGCGGCCGCGCGGGAGGTGCTGGGCGGGGTGGACGTGCTGGTGCACAACGCGGGCGGGGCGCGGCCGTTCGCGAACAGCTCGGCCATCCCCGACGAGGAGTGGCAGGAGGCGCTGGACCTGAACTACCTGGCGTCGGTGCGGCTGGACTCGCTGCTGGTGCCGGGCATGAAGGAGCGGCGTTCGGGGGTGGTCGTGCACGTCTCCTCGGCCGCGGTCCGCACGCCGCTGGGACCGTTCCTGCACTACACGGCGGCGAAGGCGGCGCTGGAGAACTACAGCCGCGGGCTGGCCCTCGAACTGGCGCCGTTCGGGGTGCGGGTCAACACCGTGACCCCCGGCCGGGTCGCCACCCCCGGCGGCGAGGCGACGCGGGAGCAGTGGGCGCGCCTGGGCGCGGCAGCGGGCGAGGGCGCCACCGCCGCCGTGCCGCTGGGGCGCGAGGGCCGTCCCGACGACATCGCCCACGCGGTGCTGTTCCTGGTGTCCGACCGGGCGGCCTGGTTGACCGGGAGCAACCTCGTCGTCGACGGTGGCGAATTCCCCAGGTGACGAGGAACGGGATCGGGGAATCCCGGCGTGGGCGCGTGCCGGGGACGACCCCGGGCGGCATCCCCGACCGATCGCGGCCGCGTCCCCGCCTTCGGGACTACACCACCGGCGCCGGGTTCGTCGTGGACGGGGGCGCCACCCGGCTCCGGGCCGGTCCGCCGGGCGCCGGCGCGAAGGCCGCCGCGCTGTGCCAGGTCTCCCGGCGCAGGAGTTCGAGCAGCGCCGTCTCCGCCGGGCCCGCGCCGCGCCGGACCGCGGCGACGACGGGCTGGGACACCACCGGGAACACCGGCCGCGCCAGGTGCTCGTAGCCGTCGGGCACCGCGGAGGCCGGGACGAGCGTCACCCCCAGCCCGTGGGCGGCCCAGCGCACGGCCGTCGCCGCCTGGGACACGCGGGCGGCCGTGGTGGGGGCCAGCCCGTGGTCCCGCAGCACGTCGCGCAGCACGCCGTCGAGCGCGCTGTCGCGGTCGAACCGCACCCACGGCTCCCCCTCCAGCTCGCGCAGGCCGACCAGGTCCGCGGCGAGCAGCCGGTGCCCCTCGCCCAGCACCACCACGAACTCCTCGTCACCGAGGTGGTGGGCCTCGGCCGCGCCCTCGTCGCAGGGCGCGGCCACCAGCACCAGGTCCAGCACGCCCCGACGCCCCAGCCGCTCCAGCTCGGCCGGGTTCGGCTCCTCGAAGACGGTCACCTCCAGCCGCGGGAAGCGGCGGCGCAGCGCGGCCAGCGCGCTCGGCAACTGCCGCGTGCCCAGGCCCAGCTGCGCCGCGACCAGCAGCTCGCCCACCAGCTCGTCGGCACCGGCCCGCGCGGTCGCCCGCGCCCGCCGCGCCGCGTTCACCGCGACCTCCGCCTCCCGCAGGAACGCGCGGCCCACCACGGTGGGCACCAGCCCGGTCGGCGTGCGGGCGAACAGCTGCACGCCCAGCTCCCGCTCCAGGCCGCGGATCTGCTGGGACACCGACGGTTGGGCGACGTGCAGCAGCTCCGCCGCCGCCGTCACCGAGCCCTGCTCGGCAACGGCCAGGGCGTACTCGTACTGGCGAAGGGTCATCGGCTCCCGCTCCTGCGATCCACTCCCTGTAATCGTTGTAATGGTGTAAGCGGGCTTTTTCAAGCCGGTGCGTCGAGTCCGCGCAGCACGCCCGTCCACGTCGTGCCCGCGGCCAGCACCACCACCCACGCGGCGAAGACCAGGGCCGTGGCGCGGGGCGTGACGAGGTCCAGCAGCACGCCGGCCGCGGCGCCGCCGACCGGCGTGGCGGCCCAGATCAGCACACTGAAGGCCGTGCCGACCCGGCCGCGCAGTTCGTCGGGCGTGACCTCCAGCTGGAAGCTGAGGGCGGCGATGCCGAAGCAAGGCATGGACACCGTGAACAGCGCCAGCACCACACCGATCGCGACCGGCGAGGTCGAGAACGCCAGCAGCAGCCACAGGGCGGCCTGGCACCACAGCACGGACAACAGCAGGCCGCCGAGGCCGAGCCGGTTCCGCAGCCGGGGCGCCAGCACGGCGCCGACGACACCGCCGACGCCGAGCGCGGAGAACAGGACGCCGATCACCGCGGCCGAGGCGCCCGAGTCGCGGGCGACGACGATCGCCACCAGCGCGACCCCGGACACGGCGATCTGGAGGCCCGCGGCGGTGAGCGCGACCAGCCTCAGCCCGGGGTGGCCCCACAGCCGGCGCACGCCCTCGGCGACCTCGGCGCGCAGTGGACCGGTCCGCCGCGGCGGTGCCCCCTCGGCGCGGAAGTCGCCGCGCACGAACGACAGGCACAGCGCCGACGCGAGGAAGGTCAGCGCGTCGACCAGGAACGGCAGACCTCGGGAGACCTGGAGCAGGGCGCCGCCGACCGACCCGGCGACCACGCCGCACGCCGACTGCGCCGTCTCCTGCGCGGACACCGCGGCGGTCAACTGGTCCCCGCGCACCACGTTGGGCAGGCACGCACCCTCGGCCGCGCTGAAGAAGACGTAGAGCACGCCGCCGGCGAAACCCACCGCGAACACGTGCGCGGCGGTGAGCGCGCCGGCCAGCAGGGCCGCCGGGACGGTCGCCATGGTCAGCGCGCGGAGCAGGTCGCACGCGATCATGGTGCGCTTGCGGTTCCACCGGTCGACCAGCGCGCCGGCGACCAGGCCGAACAACAGGTGGGGCAGCGCGCGGACCGCCGCCAGCGCGCCCGCCGCCGCGGGTGAACCGGTGATCGCCAGCACCAGCAGGGGGTAGGCCAGCTGCGAGACGCCGTTGCCGAACCCGGACAGCGCCTGCCCGGCCCACACCAGCCGGAAGTCCCCGTTGCGCCACAGCGGGACCGCCGCGGTGGTCGTCACCGCCCCACCTCCCCTCGAAGGACACCGGACCACGCCTGTCAGGCGCTGCCTGACAAACGGGACCGTAGCGCGACCGCCGCCATCCCCACAACCTCTCCCGCCCGTGTCAGCGCCCGTGCGGGTGAACCGCCCGACAAATCGCCCGCACGGGTCAACTTACTATATGACTTTATATCATTCTGATACGGTGGCAATTCCCGCAACAACCATCCAGGAGGTGGGGCATGTCAGCGGACCGGGACCCGACCCGATCGTCCTCGGAGAAGCACCCGATCATGGGAAAACGGACGCTGTTGAGCACCGGTCACGTCTTCCTCCCAGATGAGGCGGCCAGCGAAAGGGACGAGGCACGGGTCGCCGAGTCGTTGTCGACCTTCGACCCGCACGACTGGGACTCCGTTCGCGGTCAGTTCTCCCTGGCCGGCGAGTACGCCTACTTCGCCGCCTTCATGCTCGCCTCGCACCCTATTCCAGTTCAAAACGCCATAGTGTCATTTCGGCACGGCCTGGACAACTTCCCCGAGCGCTTCCAGATGGGCGTCGCCGACCTGGAGCACGCCACGCGGGCCCGCGAGGCCATCGCGCGCTACACGGGCACCGCCCCGGGGCAGGTGGCGCTGACCGACAGCACCACCATGGGCCTCGGCCTGGTCTACCGGGGGCTGCGCCTGCGACCGGGGGACGAGGTCCTGACCACCACGCACGACTTCTTCTCCACCTTCGAGGCCCTGCGCCTGCGCGCGGCCGCCGACGGCGCGGAGGTCCGCCGCATCACCCTCTACGAGGACCCGGCGGCGGTGTCCGCGGACCAGCTCGTCGACCGGCTCCGGCAGGCGATCGGCGACCGCACCAGGGCGCTCGCGCTGACCTGGGTGCACTCCAACAGCGGGGTCATGCTGCCGATCCGCGCCGTCGCCGACCTCGTCGCCGAGGTCAACGCCGACCGCGACGAGGACGCCCGCGTCCTGCTCTGCGTCGACGGCGTGCAGGGGTTCGGCGTGGAGGACGTCGACGTGGCGGCCCTGGGCGTCGACTTCTTCATCACCGGCACCCACAAGTGGCTGTTCGGGCCGCGGGGAACCGGTTTCGTCTGGGGCGCGGACCACGCCTGGGCCAGGCTGGACGCCACCATCCCCAGCTTCTCCTTCCCCGCCTTCACCGGCTGGCACACCGCCGAGGCCCCGCGGGGCGAACCGGGCGTGCTGCACACGCCGGGCGGCTACCACTCCTTCGAGAACCGGTGGGCGCTGCCCGTCGCGTTCGAGTTCCACGAGGCGATCGGCCGCGCGCGGATCGCCGAGCGGGTCAAGGTCCAGGCCGCCCAGCTCAAGGAGGGGCTGGCCGGGCTGCCGCACGTCCGGCTGCTGACCCCGCGCGCGGAAGACCTGTCCTCCGGCCTGGTGTGCTGCCGGGTCGACGGCATGCGCGAGGACGAGGTCACCAACCGGCTGCTCACCGAGCACCGCATCTCGGCGGGCGTCTCCCCGCACCGCGACACCTGCGTCCGCCTCGGGCCGAGCATCGTGACGACCCCCGACGAGGTGGACCGCCTCGTGCGGGCCGTGGCGTCGCTGCGCTGAGCGGACCCGCCCGGGTCCCACCCGCACCGGCCGGGGCTGTCCGGTGACCGCGCCCGGACAGCCCCGGCACCGCCTCACCCGGCCTGCGGGCAGACCGGCTCGTACGGCACGTCGGGGACGTGCTTGGCCCACTCGGCCGCGGTGATCCCGTCCCCGGCGCCGGCGCAGATCCGGCGCACCGCCCGCCCCGCGTCGACCTCCCACAGGTGCACGTCACCGCTGGTCGACGCGAGCAGCGTGCCGTCCGGGGTGAACCGGGTCGCCCAGGTCGCGGACGCGGCGCCCTGGAGGATCGCCACCGGCGACCGGTCGGCCAGCCGCCACAGCCAGGTCCGCCCGGCGCTCGCGCCACCCGCCAGCAGCGCGCCGCCGGGGTCGAAGGCCAGGGAGAGCACGGTGCCCTCCGGCCCGGTGATCGGCTCGCCCGACCTGGTGGGGGCGGCGGGGTCGGAGACGTCCCACAGCTGCACGGCGCCGCCCGCGGTGCCGACCGCGAGCGTGCGCCCGTCCGGGCTGATCGCGACGCTGCGCGCGTCCTCCCGCGCCACCGCCAGCGGCTCGCCCAGCGCACGGGGCGCGCGGGGGTCGGCAACGTCCCACAGCGCGACCCGGCCGCCCTGGGTGACCGCGGCCAGCACCCGGTCGTCCGGGGTGAACGCGACGGCGTAGACGAACCCGGTGCGCGGTTCGAGCACGGCCAGCGCGGCGGGGGAGGCACCCTCGGAGGCGTCCCACAGCCGGACCGTGCCGTCGTCGCCCGCGCTCGCCAGCAACCCGCCCCGGTGGCCGAACCGGACGTCCTCGACGAGCGCGGTGTGCCCGGTGAGCCGGGTGGGGCGCGGGCGCGGCCGGAGCGGGTCGGCGACGTCCCAGAGCAGGATCGCGTTGCCCGCCCGGGCGGCGGCGGCGAGCGTGCGGCCGTCCGGGCTGAGCGAGAGGGTGCCCGCCATCCGGTCGGAGTCCGCGGGCGCGGTCAGCACCGGGCCCCGGCGGACCGGGTGGTCGCGGTCGGCGAGGTCCCACAGCCGCACGTCGGTGCCGCCGTCGAACAGCAGCGCCCGGTCCGGGGTGAAGGCGAGGCCGGTGACCTGCCGGTCCGCGGCGGGCAGGACGGGGCCGGGCACGAGCCAGCGGCGGGCGACGCCGTCGGTGGCGTTGGTGTAGAGGACGCCGGCGCGGAACGCCACCGCCGTCGCCGGTCCGGGGTGGGGCAGGGCGCGCCGGGTGTCGCGGTCGGCCAGGTCCCACACGGTGACCTCGCCGCCCGCGTCGGCGCCCGCCAGCGACCCGCCGTCGGGGCTGAAGGCGACCGCGTTGACCCAGCCCGCCGCGCCGGTCAGCGGGTCGAGCGGGGTCGGCGCGGCGCGGTCGTCCAGCCGCCACAGCCGCACGGTGGCGTCGTTGGCGCCCGCGGCGAGCGTGCGGCCGTCCGGGCTGACGGCGACCGCGTTGACGCGGCTGGGCACGGCCAGCGGCGCGCCGAGCGCCGCCCCGGTCCCGACGTCCCACAGCCGGACCGCGCCACCGGCGTCGGCGGCCGCGACGGTGGCGCCGTCCGGGGTGAAGGCGATGCCCTGCAGGGCACCCGAGGCGCCGGTCAGCACCGGGCCCGGCACGGGCGCCGCCGGGTCGCGCACGTCCCACAGCCGCAGCGCCCGGTCACCGCCGCCCACCGCGAGCCGGGTGCCGTCGGGGCTGAAGGCGACCGCGAGGACCCGCTCCCCCGGCCCGGTCAGCGGCGCGCCGAGCGGTCCGGGCCGCGCGGGGTCGGCGACGTCCCACAGCCGCACGGTCCGGTCGGCCGAACCGGTGGCCAGCACGCGGCCGTCCGGGGAGAACGCGGCCGCGTAGACCGCGTCGGTGTGCCCGGCGAGCCGGGTGGGCAGCAGCACCGGGCGCGCTCGCACGTCCCACAGCTGCACCTCGGTGTCGAAGTCGGTGGCCCCCGCCGCGGCGAGCAGGGTGCCCGCCGGGTCGACGACGACGGCCTGCCTGGCCCGGTTCGGCCGCACCAGCCGGCCGACGGCCGGGCGGGACGCGGCGGCGAGCAGGCCGGAGGTGGCCTCCAGGGTCGGGGCGACGCGGTGCGCCGCGACCGCGAGCTGCGCGGCCAGCGCGGGGTCGCTCTCGGCGAGCCTGGTCGCGGTGCCCGCGATCTGCCGGGACACCGCCACGTCGCGCTGCCGGTCGGCTCGACGGCTCTGCCCGACCGAGTGGACGGCGGTGACGCCCGCCAGCAGGAGCAGGACGGCGAGCGCGGCGGCGAGCCTGCGCAGGGTGCGGGTCCGGCGCCGCTCGCGCACCCGCTCCGCCCGCTCGGCGCGCACGCCCGCGTCGACGAACTCCCGCTCCTCCCGGTTGAGCAGGGCGCGGTTGCCCGGCCGGGCACCCCACTCCACGACCGCGTCCAGCCGCACGCCCCGGTACAGGGTGTCCGGGTGGCGACCGCTCTCCTGCCAGGCCCTGGCGGCCTCGGTGAGCCCGCGGCGCAGCCGGTGGCCCGCCCGGTCGAGGTCGATCCACTCCCGCAGCCGGGGCCAGGAGTCGATCAGCGCCTCGTGGCTGATCTCGACGCCGTCGACGTCGGCGGTGATCAGGCGGCGGTCGACGAAGCGGCCGAGCACCTCCCGCACCCGCTCGTCGCGGCCCTCGCCCGGCAGTTCGTCCAGGGGCACCCGCCGGCGCGTGTCGGGGGTGCCGTCCCCGACGTGCACCAGCCTCGGGAACAGGGTCCGGACCAGCTCCCGGTCGGCCTCGGACAGGTCGGCGAAGATGTCGTCGGCGGTCTTGGCCACCGCGCCGTGGACGCCACCGGTCGCCTCGTAGTCCGCGATGCGCAGGGTGGTGCCGCCCGCGTGCTCCCACGTGGCGAGCAGGACGTGGGACAGCAGCGGCAGCGGCCCGCCGTCCCGGCGCGCACCTCCCGGGGCGAGGTCGCGCAGCAGCACGTCCACCAGCCCGTTCTCCACCTCCGCGCCCGCCAGGCGCGCCGGCCCGGTGATGGCCTCCCGCATCTCCTCCTCGGTCATCGGCCCCACCGCGACCTGGCCGTCCTGCAACGCCTCGGCGAGCAGCGGCAGGCGCAACGCGTCCGGGTAGAAGTCCGCGCGCATCGCCGCGACCACCCGCAGCGCGCCGGGACCCGGTTCGGCGAGCCCGTGCAGGGCGGCGACGAACGCGGCCTGCTCGCCCGGGTCGTCCCCGGCCGCGGTGAACACCTCCTCCACCTGGTCCACGACCAGCAGCGCCGAACCGGGCAGGCCGCCGCGCAGCCGGCGGGCCGCGCGGCCGGGGTCGTCGCGCAGCTCGGCCTCGACCTCGTCGGCCGCCGCGTCGCCGAGCAGGGCGAGCTGGGAGGCCAGCGCCGCCAGGGGGCGCGGACCGGGGGTGAGCACCCGGCCGGGGCCGTCGCCGCGCAGCGCGGGCAGCAGGCCGGCCCGCAGCAGCGAGGACTTCCCCGACCCCGACGCGCCGACCGCGACCACCAGCCCCGGCCGGTCCGCGGTGACCCGGCGCGCCAGCACCCCGGTCAGCCGCGACCGGCCGAAGAACCAGGCGGCGTCGTCGGTCCCGAAGGGTTCGAGCCCCCGGTAGGGCACCCGGGCGTCGGTCCGCCGCTGCCCCAGGGGCCTGCGCAGCCGCAACCAGCACTCCACCCAGTCGGCGACGCGGCGCTCGTCGGTCACCCCGCACTCGGCGAGCAGCCGCAGGAACAGCTCCCTCTGGGACAGCGTCGGCACGTGCCTGCCGGTGCACCAGCCGCTGAGCGTCCCGAACGGCACGCCCACGCGGCGGGCGAGGTCGCGCACGGTCAGGCCGGTCGCCTCGCGCAGGGCGGTCAGGACGCGCCCGAAGTCCTTCTTGGTGTAGACGGCGGCGACCGGGTCGCCGTGGTCCGCAACGCGCACTCGGGTCCCCTCGGTGTCACGGTGTCGACCTGGGGGCGGCGAATCAGGGGTCTTATCCGTGAAAGACGACTGTACGGACTTGTGCGGACCTGTCAATCGACCTTCCGACCGGCTTTCGCGGCTGCTGGGCTGGGTTTCGGACGAGGTGCGCGGGCGATTGCGGGCAGCACCAGGGCGGTTGTCCGCAGGCGCCGACCGGGGGTGGGCGCAGTCCACGGGACCGCGATTTTTCACACAGGACGAGGGAGAACATGTGTTCAGGAAACGCTTTTTCACCCGGCTGGCGCTGACGGTCGCGCCGCCCGCCGGGGCGGCGACGAGCCACGCGGGCGTCCACCACGCGGTGGGCGGCCTCGCGGTCCACGTGTGGTTCAACTCCGGCAACCACCCCGAGCACACCGGCCACCCGGAGCACGGGTTCGACTCGGTCACCGTCAAGGACACCTTCTGCGGCTACGACCGGGGCACGGGCGTCGAGTGGCGGCTCGGGACCCCGCTGCCGCCGGGGTTGAGCGACAACCGGGTGTCGTCGCTCAAGAAGCAGCTCTGCCGCCACGCCTCGTACGCGCGGGACTCCGAGATCGGCGGCGCGGGCTGGGACCTGGAGTCCGCCCGGTCGGACATCTCGTGGTACGAGGTCGTCAACGGCGTGGCCACCCACAGGTGCGACTGGTGACGACCGCCGGCGTCGGCCGCGGCCGACGCCGCTCCACCGGGTTGGTGCCCCGCCCCACCGCCGCGGGGCACCAACCCCCGGACCAGGGGCCCTGCACTTCCGGGCAGCCGACCGCGCCCCCAAGTGCAGTGGTCCGGACCTGGTCAAACCCGCACGAGTGCGGGGTACCGTGACCGCATGGTTGCCGACGGTGCCTGGCTGCACCTCCAGCGAACCGCCGGCAATTCCGCGGTGGCGAGCTCGATCTCCCGACTCCGGCCCCCGACGGCGGTGCAGCGAACGGTCGTCGGCCCGGCGGGACCGCTGGGCGACCCCGCCGGGGTCTTCGAACTCCTGGGCACCGCACCGAACGGCGAGTGGGAGATCGCCGCGGCCCGGTCGCTCGTCGACGACCACGTCGTCCGCAACCTGGCCGACAAGGCGCCGGCGGCGTTGAAAGGGCTCCGGTCGAGCCTGGACGAGCGGGTGAAGCTGGCGCAGGCGATCGTCTCCATCGCGAACAACGGCATCCTCACCCGGCAGGACCGGGAGCGGAAGAACATCCGGGCGCAGCCGTCCATCGACGTGGAGACCGAGGCCAGCGCGGACAAGATCAGCCTCAGCCAGTCCGAGACGGGCCCGCGGGACGACGCCGCCCAGGTGGCCGGCCTGCTCGAACACCAGGCCATGAGCGTCCGGATGGAGAAGTACGTCGAGGAGGGGGGCAAGCAGGTCCCGGAGAAGTGGCTGGGCTCCGACTCGTTCCGGAGGGAGGAGATCGAGGAGGCCGTCAAGACCGAGTTGGGCATGTCCATGGCGGACTACCGGCGGGAGGCCGGCTCCTCGCCCGCGCTCGGGAAGGTGCTGTACCAGGCGGTCATGAAAGTGCGCGGCAGGAACCCGGCCCTGACCAGGATGCTGGCCGAGCGGGCGGCCAACTCGGCCATCTTCGGGGGGTCGACCGGCGCGCCGGCCCCGGACGTGCGGAAGACGTTCGAGGCGATGGGGCTCGACCGCCCCAGGGAGGGTTCGCACGAACTCCGGGTCAGCCGCTCCATGCCCGCCAACGCCCTGGAGTTCATCCTGCTGCCCCGCTGCCTGTACGCCTTCAACAGCCTGCTCCGCGCGCACATCAAGACCGACCTCACCCTCCACTACGTCGACGGCACGCACGCGGTGGAGGTCAGCTGGGTCCCGATGGTCGGCATGCAGCAGGTGAAGTTCCAGGTCGAGTCCCCGAACTGGAAGCAGGCGCTGGAGGAGATCCTCCAGAAGGAGAGCAGGGTATTCGCCCACGTGACCCGCCCGCTGAAGGAGTTCACGCCACCGCCGGCCCGCCCGCCGCAGTTCATGACGAGCGCGGCCATGAAGCCCCTGACCCCGGAGGACCTGGTGATAGCCGGCAAGGTCATGGGCAGGAACCGGGCGGCGAAGCTCTCCTCACTCGGCATGATGTAACACGCACGACCACCCGGGACTGACGGCGAACGACAAAACACCCGCCCCTGTTTGTCGGCCCTCTACAAGCGGAGGAACGCCCAGCCCCGCCACCCTGGACCCGGGACGACCGGAGGTCGCGGTGCGGAGGTGGGTCATGGCCGGGGTCGGACGCGTCGACGGGCGGCTCCCCGTCGAGCCCGGTGCGATCCCCCGAGAGGCGCCCGTGGCGCCGCGACCGGACGCCGAAACCCCGACGGCCCCCAGGAGGTGGATCGTGCTCAGTGAACGCGACCGGGAAGCCCTGCTCGACATCGAGCGCCGGTTGACCGCCGACGACCCGGACTTCGAGCGCTCCTTCCGGGCCCTCGACGAGGTCGCGCCGGCCCGGCGTCCCCGGCCCGCTTCGGTGGTCGCCGCCGCGGCGGCGGTCCTGGCCGTCGTGGTCCTGGCCGCCGGATCACCGACCGGCGCGCTCGCCTACGCCGTCATCGCGGGGTTGGTGTGGCTGGTCCGCGACCTGCCCGACACCCCCGCGCAGGACGGGTGACCCACCGCCTCCTCACGCCTGCCCCTCGGACCGGCCGCCGGCCTTCCGCGCCTCCCGGTCACCACGGCGGTGGGCGGCGCGGGCGATCGCGTGGCCGGACACCGGCGAGGTGAGCGCGACGAACGCGATCGCGAGCACCGCGAACGTGATGATCGTGGCGTCCTCGGTCGCGATCGAGGACGCCAGGACCGCGATCACCCCGGGCCCGGCGGCCAGGCCCTGGGCGTGCAGCTGGCCGTAGGTGTCGGGCAGCCGCAGGACGCCGATGAGACTGATCGTGAGCAGCACCAGGCCGAGCAGCAGCAGCGCGCCGCCGACCACGTCGAGCAGGATCGAGATCACCCGAACGGACCTCCCGAGTCGAGGTAGCGGGCCGCCGCCACGGTGGCGACGAAGGACAGCAGGGCGAGCGCCACCGCGGCGTCGAAGTAGTACGCCTGGCCGCGCAGGTAGGACAGCAGGGCCAGCAGCGCGATGACGATCACCGCCAGGAGGTCGAGCGCGACGACGCGCTGGAGGGCGTCGCGGGCGCGGACCAGCACCAGGCCGCCGGCGACCAGCAGCAGGGTCACCCAGAACAGGGCGGGGACGACGATGAAGGCGGGCACGGCGGTTCAGGGGAAGACCCGGCGCTGGCGCCGCTCGTAGGAGTCGTGCTGCGCGGCGACCACGGCCTCCGGGTCGCTCGCGTCGAGCACGTGCAGCAGCATCCGGCCCCGCTCCTCGTCGAGCTCGACGACGACGGTGTCCGGCACGAACCCGACCCGGACGCCCCAGGCCGCGGTCGAGACCGCCCCGCCCCTGGGGATCGGGACCTCGACGAGGCCGGCCCTGGTCGGCCCCCTGCCGACGAGGCGGGCGGCGGTCTGCCAGGTGCCGACCACCAGGTCGACCAGCGTCCCGCCGATCAGCGCCGGCACCCCCGCGAGCCTGCTGCCCAGCGGCACGGGCGACGGCGGCGGTGGTCGGCGCGGGCCGACCCGCCGGGCCAGCAGGACCAGCAGGGCCGACAGGACGAGCCCGACGAGGACGTCACCGGGGTGCAGGCTGGTCAACGCCAGCAGGTAGACCGCGGTGAGCACGACGACGCGGAGCAGCAGGGCGGGCATTCGACCTCCGTTGTCATGGGGCCAGCAGGGCGTCGACCGCGTGGCTGCTGAGCAGCAGCAGCGGCTCGGGCCACAGGCCGGCGGCGAGCACCAGCAGCGCCAGCACCGCCGTGGGCAGCCGCTGCGGCAGCGGGCTCGGCGTGCCGGTCGCGGCCGGGTCCGGGCGCCAGAAGCCGCGCTGGTAGACCTGGAACAGGTAGACGAGCGAGAGCGCGCTGCCGACCACGAGCAGCACGACGAGGGCGGCGCTGCCGGCCACGACGCCGGTGCGGAACAGCTCCAGCTTGCCGACGAACCCCGCCGCGGGCGGCACGCCCGCCACGCTGAGCGCCCCGACCGCGAACGCCGCCGCGACCAGCGCGCCCCGCACCCCCGAGGCCAGGAACAGCAACGCCTTGTTCAGCGAGTTGATCACGCTGTAGAGCACCGCGGCCACCAGGCCGACCGGCCCGCCGACGCCCAGCGCGACCAGCACGTACCCGACCTGGCCGATAGCGGAGTAGGCCAGCATCTCGGCCGCGTCGCCGCGGGAGACCGCCAGCACCCCGCCGTAGACGATCGACGCGGCGCCCAGCACCACGAGCACCACGCCGGAGAGCCGCAACTGCTCGGGGAACAGGTCGACGCCGAAGCGCAGCAGGCCGTAGGCGCCGATGTTGGCCACGGCGCCGCTGAGGATCGCCGCGACCGCGGGCCGGGCGCCGGCGTAGACGGTGGGCAGCCAGAAGTGGAACGGGAACAGGCCGAGCTTGACGCAGAAGGCGATGAAGAACCCGGCCGCGATGAGGATGGCCGCGTTGGGGTTGACCGCGAGCACGCGCTCGGCCACCTGCTCCATCGCCAGCGCCCCGGTGACGCGGTAGGCGCCGGCCACGGACAGCAGGAAGATGAACGAGCCCAGCAGGTTGACCGCGGTGAACACCAGCGCCGCCCGCAGCTGCCGCCGCTTGCCCCCGTAGGCGCTGAGCGCGTACGAGGCGGTCATCGCCAGCTCGAAGAAGACGTAGAACGAGAACACGTCGGCCGTGACGAACAGGCCGGTCAGCCCGGCGCCGAGCAGCACGACCAGGCCGGGGAAGGTGCGCGACCGCACCCCGCCCACAGCCTCGTGCGCGGCCGCGGCCAGCAGCACGAGCACCGAGAGCAGCGCGAAGACGACGCCCAGCGCGTCCGCGCGCAGCACGATGCCCACGCCGGCGGGCCAGCCGCCGGTGACGACCTGGCGGGCGCCACCGCCGAACACGTCGGCGGCGAGCACGCCCAGCAGGGCGAGGGCGGCGGCGAGCGAGGCGACGGCGAGCCAGGCGACCACGCGCAGGCGCCCGTCCAGCGCGACGAGCACGGCGCCCGCCACCCAGGGCACGAGGAGGGCCGTCGACAGCAGCATCAGCGGGCCCGCTCCCGCTCGGCCCGCCGCTCGTCCTCCAGGCGGGCCTCGGTCTCCTCGCGGTCGGCCTGCCGCTGCCGCTCCAGCCCGGCCTCGTGCACGGCCTCGGTCGCGGCCAGCTCGTCCTGCTCGGCGGTCCGGAAGACCACCACGGCCCGGTGCACCAGCGCGAGCAGCAGCGCCACCGTGGCCAGCCCGATGACCAGCGCGGTCAGCGCCAGCGCCTGCGGCAGCGGGTCGCTGACCGCGTCGCCCGGCGCCACCGCGATCGCCGCCGGACCGCGGCTCAGGCCCGCGGCCATGATGGTGACGACGGCGCTCTGCGAGATCAGCATGATGCCCGCGACCATCCGGATCAGGTCCCGCTTGAGCAGCAGGTAGGCGCCGGAGCCGAACAGGACGGCCGCGGCGAGGGCGGAGGCGAGGATCACCGCTTGCCCACCCCCGGTGCTCGCCCGAGCTGGTGCAGCAGCGTCGTCAGCACGCCGACGACCAGCAGGAACACCCCGAGGTCCAGCAGCAGCGGGGTGAACAGCTCCAGCGCGCCGACCTTGGTGACGTGCCCGCCCGGACCGGGGTGGTGGGTCACCGGCGCCTCGCCGAGCAGGAGCGGGAAGAACCCGCTCGCGAGCGCGAGGAGCAGGCCGCCGACCGCGAGCTTCGGCGCGTGGCGCAGCGCGGGCAGCGCCACCTCGGCGTCCTCGGCGCCGAGCGCCACGTAGACCAGCGCGATCGCCAGCGCGACGACCACCCCGGCGGCGAACCCGTCGCCCACCTCGGCGTAGCCCTTGACGATCAGCGCCGCCGCGACCACCACGCTCGGGCCGGGCAGCAGCCGGGCGACGCCCCGGACCACGGGGTCGGGCGGCGCGTTGCGGCGCTCCCCCGCGCTCACCACAGCCTCCCGCGCCGCATCAGGGTGGCCACGCCGATCACCGCGACCAGCAGCACCGTGATCTCGACCAGCGTGTCCAGGCCGCGGAAGTCGGCGACGATCACGGTGACGACGTCGCCGCCGTGCGCGGCCGGGGTGAGCCGGACGTGCTCGGCCGAGACGCTGTCCGCCGCGGGCTGGGACAGGAAGCCCCACACCGAGGCGAACACGGCGAGCCCGGCGACACCGCCGGCCAGCGGGTCCCGCCACCGCCTGCGGGGCCGGGCCGGGGCGGTCGGGGCCGCACCGGGCATCCGGGCCAGCGCCGCGACGAACACCAGGGTGAGCATGGTCTCGACCACGACCGCCACCAGCGCCACGTCGGGGGCCCCGACCAGCGCGTACACCGCGGCCAGCGCGAAGCCGACCACCGAGAGGGCGAGCACCACGGCCAGCCGCGACCGGGACCGGGCGATCACCGCGGTGGCGACGACGACCAGCGCCAGCAGCGGCAGGACGAGCCAGTCGGCCCCGGCGACCGGTCCGACGGCGTACGCGCCCGCGGTCGGGGTGGCGACGAACGCGAGGCCGACCAGCAGCCCGGCGGGCACCAGCACCGCGGCGATGCTGGTGCGCAGGTCGCGCACCTCGCGGTCGTGCAGCGCGGCCGACAGGCGGTCCAGCGCGTGCAGCGCCGCCTCGTAGGCCCGCCGCGGTCCCCACCGCTCCCCCGCCGCGACCGCGACCAGCGCCACCCGGTCCGCCACCCGCGGCAGCACCAGCAGCAGGCCGCCCAGCACCCAGGCGGCGACCGCCATCAGGTTCTCCGGCCGGGCGTCGAGGTGGTAGGCCGGGGAGAGCGCGACCGGTGCGCCGGTCGAGACGGCGGCCGCGTCGCCGGCCAGCCGCGCGAACGGCGCCACGACCAGGCCGCCGAGCAGCGCGACCGCGGCCAGGACGACGACCGGGGCGACGAGCAGGCCGGGGGTCGCGCCGAGCCGCCCGCGCGGTGGTCCGAGGAACAGCGCCGCCCAGAAGCGCCCGAGGTAGGCGAACGTCAGGGTGGCCG
This sequence comes from Saccharothrix syringae, assembly GCF_009498035.1. Taxonomy (NCBI): domain Bacteria; kingdom Bacillati; phylum Actinomycetota; class Actinomycetes; order Pseudonocardiales; family Pseudonocardiaceae; genus Saccharothrix; species Saccharothrix syringae. The sequence goes on along the minus strand of NZ_CP034550.1, from coordinate 3,723,727 downwards.
CGAGGACGGCCAGGACCGCGGTCACCGGACCGTGCCGCAGCGCCGCGGTGAACAGCAGCTCGTCCTTGAAGAACCCGACCGTGGGCGGCAGCGCGGCCAGCGTCGCCGCCGCCACGCCGGCCGCCGCCGCGAGCACCGGCGCGCGCCGGCCGAGCCCGCCCAGCCGGGACAGCCGGTCCTCGCCGGTCGCCGTCGTCACCGCCCCGGCGGTCATGAACAGCGCGCTCTTGGCCACGCCGTGCGCCAGCACGTAGAACGCCGCCGCGCCGGTGCCCTCGGCCCCGCCGATCCCGTAGAGCATGACCACGTAGCCGTACTGCGAGATCGTGGAGTAGGCGAGGACCTGCTTGAGCACGTCCTGCCGCAGCGCCAGCACCCCGCCCACCACGACCGACGCCGCGCCCACGACGACCAGCCCGGTCAGCACCCCCTCGCCGCGGGCCAGCAGCGGGTGCACGCGCCCGATCACCAGCACGCCCGCCGCGACCATGGCGGCCGAGTGCAGGTAGGCCGACACCGGGGTCGGCGCGGCCATCGCGCGCGGCAACCAGAAGTGCAGCGGGACCTGCGCGCTCTTGGCCAGCGCGGCCACCGCCAGCAACGCGCCCGCGACCGTGGTGGTCGTCGACGGCCCGGCCCGCTCCAGCAGCTCGGGGATCGAGAACGTGCCGTGCGCCGCGTAGAGCAGCACCGCGGCGACCAGCATCGCGACCGCGGCGACCACCGTGACCAGCAACGCCATCAGCGCCGCGGTCCGCGCGCCGCGCTCGGCCCGGTCGAAGCCGATGAGGAAGTACGAGCACACCGCGGTCAGGTCGAAGAAGACGAACACCAGCACCAGGTCCTGCGCGGTGGCCAGCCCCACCATGGCCACCGCGAACAACGCCATCCACGGCCAGAACCGCCACCGCTCCACCGCCGACCGGCGCTGGTGCTCCAGGTGCAGGGTCAGGTAGCGGGTGCCGTAGGCGAAGACGAGGGCGCCGACACCGGTGGCGAGCAACCCGTAGAGCACGGCCAGGCCGTCGAGCGCGAAGCTCAGCCGCAGGTCCAGTGTGGACGCCCACGGCACCGAGAACCCGCCACCGCCCCTGGCCCAGCCCAGCAGGCACAGCGCGAACCCCGCGACCGCGGCCGCGCACGCCACCCACCCCGGCCAGTCCACCCCTGACCGGGGGTGCGGCTCACCCCCGTCGCGGGTTGCCGCACCACCGCGAGTGACGACCACGGGCAACTCCTCCGGCCGGAAGTTGGCTGATCCGCAACCTACGGGATGCCGGCCGGGTCCGCAGGCGGCGGGAAACCCGGCTCCGGTGGGCCCACCGGTCGTCAAGCCTCTTCCCTTCCCTCGAACAGGTGACGCTGTTTCCGTGAGTCCACACAGGACGTGACCGCAACCTCCACATGTCACTCTTCCGGGTGTCACGCGAAGTAGCGAAGCCAGACGTAGACCCAGGCCATCACGGTGCTCAACAGGGTCACCGCGATGCCGTACTTGGTGAACTGCCAGAAGCTGATGGGGTTCCCGGTGCGCGCGGCGATGCCGATGGCGACGACGTTGGCGCTGGCCGCCACCGCGGTGCCGTTGCCGCTGAAGTCCGCGCCCAGCGCGAAGGACCACCACAGCGCCTGCCCGGTCGCCGGGTCCGGCACCTCGGCGACGATGCCCTCCACCACGGGGCTCATGGTGGCGGCGTAGGGGATGTTGTCGAAGAAGGCGCCGAGCACGCTGGAGCCGAACAGCAGCGCGGTGGCCGCGAGGAAGTAGTCGTCCCCGACCCCTCGCACGGCCCAGCCGCCGATCGTCTCGATGACACCGGTGTGCACGAGTCCGGCGACCATGACGAACAGGCCCATGAAGAACGCCAGGGTGTGCCACTCGACCTCGCGCAGCACGTCACCGACGTCGGCGCGGGTGACCAGCGTCATCAGCCCGGCGCCCACCAGGGCGACGACGGCCGGGTCGAGGTGGAGCACCGAGTGCAGCCCGAACCCGACGACCACCAGGCCGAACACCACCGCGCACCGGCGCAGCATCCCGGCGTCGGTGATGGCCCGCCGCTCGTTCAACGCCATCACCGCGGCGACGTGCTCCGGGTTGTACTGGAACGACCTGCGGAACAGCACCCTGGTCAACAGCACGAACACCGCGAAGACGACCACCACGACGGGCGCCATGTGGACCAGGAAGTCGGTGAACGTCAGCCCGGCGCGGCTGCCGATGATGATGTTGGGCGGGTCGCCGATGAGCGTCGCCGCGCCGCCGATGTTGGACGCCAACACCTCGGCGATCAGGTACGGCTGGGGCGCGATGCGCAGCCGGTTGCACACCACGACCGTCACCGGGGCGACGAGCATGATCGTGGTGACGTTGTCCAGGAACGGCGACGCCACGGCGGTGATCCCCATCAGCATCACCATGAGGCGGTACGGCTTGCCCCGCGCCTTCTTGGCCGCCCAGATGGCCAGGTACTCGAAGACGCCGGTCTGCTTGACGATCCCGACGATGACCATCATGCCGAACAGCAGGAAGATGACGTTCCAGTCGATGCCCGCGTGCTCGGAGAAGAACACCTCGGCGCCGGGGACCAGGCCGGTGACGGCCATCGCGCCCGACGCGATCAGCACCACCTTGAGCTTGTCCGCCTTCTCGGTGGCGATGAAGAAGAACGCCACCAGGAAGATCGCCAGGGCGAGGACCGCGCTCACCGGTCACGACCCGGGGGCCCGGTCCGGCCGTCGGCGTGGCCCGGGCACGTCACGGGTTCGCGGCCGGGTGATCGGGTGGTCGCGGTACTCGGGCACACCGAAGGCACACTCCTCAAGGCATGGCGCAGCGCACCCGGGAGCGGGTGCGGGGAACGGGAACGGTGCGGCGTCAGCCGTCAGTCGACGTGGCCGAACACCGCCAGGCTGGTGATCAGGCGCTCCAGCGTGACGGCGCCGAGGAGCACGCCGTCCTCGTCGACCACCGCCACGAGGGGGCTGTGCAGGCGCGCCATGAGCGCGGCGACCTCCAGCAGGGTCGCGTCGGCGCGCACGGTCACGGGCTTGACCGGTCGGCGCGGCGCGCAGTCGCCGACCGTCAGGTCGCCCAGCTCCTGCCAGAAGTGGTCCGCGTGCTCCTCGTCGACCGCGCGGGCGAGCGCCGGGTCCTCCTGGTAGGCGCCGGGCACGGCCAGGCGCAGCACCTGGGTCCCGGGCAGCACCAGGTGGGGCCGCGACCGCTCGTCGACGACGACGAGGCCCGGCAGGCGGCTCACCGCCATCACCCGCACGGCCAGCGCCACCGGGTCGTGGACGGTGACCGTCGGCACGTTCACCGCGATATCGCTTGCGTGCATGAAATCAACCTGTTCGGCGTGGCGGAGGAGGAGTGCCTGCAACGTCGCGACCGGGGGCGCGAGCACCCGCTGTTCCGACCCGAGCACCGCTGTCACCTCTTCCTCCCGGCGTGGCGAACCGTCGGCCACCAGTCTGCGAGGCGGCCGGAGGCGGGACAATCGGTGCCGACACCCATCCGCGGGCGGTGGCGACCCGCACGCGGCGAATGGGTGCCACCACGGATGGACAGGTCGCGGGACCCCCGGCAGCCTGGGACCGAAGGAGGCCGTACCCGTGTCGCTGTTCTGGCGGATCTTCCTGCTCAACGCCGTGGTGCTGGTGGTGGCCGCGGCGGCGCTGCTGCTCGGACCGGTGACGGTGTCCACCCCGGTCCTGTTCACCGAGGCGGTGATCCTGACGGGCGGGCTGGCGGTGATGCTGGTGGCCAACGCCGTGCTGCTGCGGCTGAACCTGGCGCCGCTGGAACGGCTCACCCGCGCGATGACCACGACCGACCTGCTGCGCCCCGGCCCGCGCCCCGCGCCCACCGGGCGCGGCGAGATCTCCGGTCTCATCAGGACCTTCAACGCCATGCTCGACAGGTTGGAGGCCGAGCGCGGCGACAGCACCGCCCGCGCCCTGTCCGCGCAGGAGGCCGAGCGCAGCCGCATCGCGCGGGAACTGCACGACGAGGTCGGCCAGACCCTCACCGCGGTCCTGCTGGAGCTCAAGCGGGTGGCCGACCACGCGCCGCCCACCGTGCGCGCCGAACTGCGCCAGGTGCAGGAGACCACCCGCGGCGGCCTCGACGAGATCCGCCGGATCGCCCGCCGGCTGCGCCCCGGCGTGCTCGAAGAGCTGGGGCTGATCAGCGCGCTCAAGGCGCTGACCACCGAGATCGCCAACCACAGCGGCCTGTCGGTGCGGCACCGGTTCGACCACGACCTCCCCGCCCTGGGCAACGAGGCCGAGCTGGTCGTCTACCGGGTCGCGCAGGAGGCGATCACCAACGTCGCCCGCCACGCGCGCGCGACCCACCTGGAGCTGACCCTCGCCCACGACCCCGCCGGCGTGGACCTGCGCATCCGCGACGACGGCCGCGGGCCCGGCGACGCACCCGAGGGCGCCGGCATCCGCGGCATGCGCGAACGCGCGCTGCTCATCGGCGCGGAGCTGACCGTCACCCCACCACCGAGCGGCGGCACCGAGGTGCGACTGCGCGTGCCCGCCCCGACCCGGAGCAGCTGACCATGGCGCAAGCGAAGACCCGAGTCCTGCTCGCCGACGACCACGCGCTGGTCCGCCGGGGAGTCCGGCTGATCCTGGACGGCGAGCCGGACCTGACCGTGGTCGCCGAGGCCGGTGACGGCGCCGAGGCCGTCGAGAAGGCCCGGTCCGAGCGCCCCGACCTGGCCATCCTCGACATCGCCATGCCGCGGCTGACCGGCCTGCAGGCCGCGCGGGAGCTGTCGCGCCTGCAACCGGACCTGCGCATCCTCATCCTGACCATGTACGACAACGAGCAGTACTTCTTCGAAGCGCTCAAGGCGGGCGCCTCGGGCTACGTCCTCAAGTCCGTGGCCGACCGCGACCTGGTCGCGGCCTGCCGGGCCTGCATGCGCGGCGAACCGTTCCTCTACCCCGGCGCGGTCACCGCGCTCATCCGCAACTACCTCGACCGCGTCCGCGACGGCGCCGACCTGCCCGCCAGGGCCATCACCGACCGCGAGGAGCAGATCCTCAAGCTCGTCGCCGAGGGCCACTCCTCCAAGGACATCGCCGGCCTGCTGGTCATCAGCGTCAAGACCGTCGAGCGGCACCGCGCCAACCTGCTGCAGAAGCTCGGCCTGAAGGACCGGCTGGAACTCACCCGCTACGCGATCCGCGCCGGCCTCATCGAACCGTGACGGGTGGTCCGGCCGGCCCTCCCGGACCGGCCGGACCACCCGCGGGACCGGCTCAGGCCACCGCGAGGTGGGCGAGCGCCAGCAGGCTGCCGGGCCCGGCCAGGACACCGAGCGCCACCACGCCGTAGAACGGCTCGTCCTTGGCGAACATCCTCGCCATCAAACCGATCGCCGCCACCACCATGGCGACGAGCAGCACAAGCACAACCTGGTACATGGGAATTCCTCGTGGAAGGGGGGTCAGGGCGTCGACGAGCCGCCTCACCCCGGAACGGGGTCAGGCGGGTCGGGTTCACCCGAGCGGTGGCCCCCGGCTCGACCACGCCGTCCACCCGGCGGCCGCGATCCCCCGGCCACCGACCACGCCGACCGGCGGGCGCCCCGGTCCGCCGTGCTCGTCGACGACCTGCCCGAGCACGGCCCACCAGGTCTGCGGCACGTCCGCGGTCGGCGCCTGCCGCGCCGCCAACGACAACCGGAGCCAGTCGTGGAGGTCGTCGTTCACCGACGGCGCGGCCGACGCCGATTCGCCCAGCAGCGGCAGCCGCTGCTGCGACGCCTGGTAGCGCAGCGCGTACCCGCCGCCGTCCGGCGCCACGACGGCGCTCACCCCGAGCAGCACCAGCAGCAGGGCAGGCAGGAGCCCGAACCGGCCCGCCCGCACCGCCGTCCGCACCCGCTCGACTCCTCACACCAGGTCCGCACAGCCTACGTGCGGCCCGCCGATTCGCAGTACCGCTCCCCCGGGACGAGCGCTGCCGTGCGCGCCGGGAACTGCTGGAATCAGTGCCATGGCCCACGCGGACGAACAGCCCGACCTGATCACCTTCGGCCACGGCACCGCGGACCGGGCCGCGCTGGCCGGCCTCCTCCGGGGAGCCGACGTCACCGCCGTCGTGGACGTCAGGACCGCCCCGGGCAGCCGCCGCGACCCCGACCTGCTCCGGCAGCGGTTGGCCGAGTGGCTGCCCGAGGAGGGCATCGCCTACCGGTGGGAGCAGCGCCTGGGCGGCTTCCGCGCACCACCGCCCGACTCACCGGACGCGGTCTGGCGCAACACCTCGTTCCGCGGCTACGCCGCCCACACCCGCGGCCAGGAGTTCGTCGCCGCGATGGACGCCCTCGTGGACCAGGTGGGCCGGGAGCGCGCCGCGGTGATGTGCGCCGAAGCGGTGTGGTGGCGCTGCCACCGACGCCTGATCGCCGACTTCGCCGTCCTGTCCCGCGGCTTGTCCGTCCACCACCTGATGCACGACGGGCGCCTCACACCGCACACCCCGACCCAGGGCGTGCGCCTGCGCGACGACGGCCTCCTGGTGTACGACGCGTGACCCCGCCGCCGGCGCGCTACTCGCCGGTCCAGCGCCACTCGTCGAGGTCCGGCCACTTCGTCAACAGCGACTCGGCGAGCAGGCCGCCGAACGCGATCGTCCCGTGGTGGGAGGCGTAGGCGAGCCAGTCGAGGGTTCGGCGTGCTCACGAGCCAACTCGTCATACCGATCGCACCCGAACGACGGGGACCGCGTCGGTCAGCCGAGCTGGGTGGGCACGACGGTCAGCGCGGCGATGTTGACCCGGGCCGGCACCGCCACCGAGAACGCGATTGCCTCGGCCACGTCCTCCGCGGTGATGGTCGTGATGGCCGACCGCATCTCCGCCAGCCCGGCCCGGGTGGCCTCGTGGGCCATGTCGGTGCCGAGTTCCGTGACCGCGAACGCCGGGTCGACGGACCGCACCCGCACGCCGCGGGGCCCGAGCGAGGCGCGCAGGTTGCGGGTCAGCTGGGTGACCGCCGCCTTGGTCGCGCCGTAGACCGGGTAGTCGGCGAAGACGACCTCCGCCGCGATCGAGCCGAGGTGCACCAGGTCCGCGGGCCGCCCGGCCCCGGCCGCGTCGAGCAGGTCGCCGATGAAGGCCCGACCGGTCGCCAGCAGGCCCCGCACGTTCACGTCGATCATCCGGTCCCACTCGGCCGCGTCCGCCTCGTCGAACGGCGCACCGAGCATGACCCCCGCGTTGGCGACGACCAGGTCGGGCCGGCCCAGCTCGCCCCGGACCGCCTCCGCGGCGGCGGTCAGCGCGACCGGGTCCGTCACGTCGACCGCGACCGGCAGGACGCCCGCGGCGCCCTGCGCCCGCAGGCTCGCGGCGAGGTCGTCGAGCAGTTCGGCCCGCCGGCCGAGCAGGGCGACGGCCGCCCCGGCGGCGGCGAAGCGGCGCGCGGTCGCGGCGCCGATCCCGGCGCTCGCCCCGGTGACCACGGCGACCCGGCCGGCGAGGAGAGCGGGTGAGGAGTTGTTCGGATCGCTCATGGGACCGATCGTGTCCGGCCCGCCGGGGACCGACCAGGGCGGCGTTATCCGGGGTGTGGCACGTCCAGGCAACCGACCACGCGCGCGCTTACCGTCGTGGTGTGGACGGTGGCAACCCGCTGGGCGAATTCCTCCGCGCCCGACGAGAGACGACGGACCCGGCCCGCGCCGGGCTGCCCCGGTCGGGCCGGCGCCGGACGCCGGGCCTGCGGCGGGAGGAGGTCGCCCAGCTGTCCGGGGTCAGCACGGACTACTACGCCCGGCTGGAACAGGGGCGGGAGCAGCGCCCCTCCGCGCAGGTGGTGCACGCCCTGGCCCGCGCCCTCGGGCTGGACCCCGAGGAGGCGGCGCACCTGCACCGGTTGGCCCGCACGGCCCACGGCCCCGTGCGGCGGGGCGGCACGCGGGTCGACCCGGGCCTGCTGCGCCTGGTGGACGGCTGGCTGCACACGCCCGCGCTGGTCCTCGACCGCCGGCTGGACGTGCTGGCCGGCAACCGCCTCGGGCGCGCCCTGTTCGCCGCGATGCTGGACCGGGGCGAGACCAACCTGGTCCGGTTCACCTTCCTGCACCCGACCGCCCGGGACCTCTACCCCGACTGGGAGCGGGTGGCCCGGTCCGGGCTCGCGGCCCTGCGCGCCAACAGCGGTGACCTGGTCGACGACCCCCGGCTCACCGACCTGGTCGGCGAGCTGTCCCCGAAGAGCCGGGAGTTCCGCGAGCTGTGGGCGCGGCACGACGTGCGGGGCAAGGCCCACGAGGCCAAGTCCTTCACCCACCACCAGGTCGGCGCGCTGACCCTGACCTACGACTCGTTCACCGTCGACAGCGCGACGGACCAGCAGCTCGTCGTGTACCAGGCGGAGCCGGGCAGCACCTCCGAGCAGGCCCTCGCGCTGCTGGGCACGGTGGCCGCCGACCTGCCCGCCTCGCCGGTCGTGCCCGCCGGGAGGGTGTGACGCACCCTCCCGGGGCGCCGCGCGCGGCCCTAGCGTCGAAGCCGTGAACGACGAACAACTGATCGCGGACCTGCACCACCGGTGGGTGTTCGGCTGGGAGCGCGACGAGGGCGACGCACCGTTCGACTTCCAGCGCACCTTCGGCGGGTTCTACGACTCCGACTCCCCCGACGTCCGCCTCTACGACGACTTCGACCCCGAGCAGCGGGTGGCGACGACCGCCGCCGGGTACGGCGCGATCTGGGAGCCCGCGTTCCGCGGGATGGTCTCCGCGCACCACGCCGTGGACGACGGTCCGCACGTCATCGCCTGCCACGACCTGGCCGCCTCCACCCTGGTGTTCGTGGCGCGGGTCACCACGCCGGACGGCGCCACGGACATCCGCACCACGACCTCGCTGGTCTGGCGCCGCACCCCGGGCGGCTGGCGGATCGTCCGCGAGCACAACTCGTCCCGGGTCCTCCCCGCGGGAGCCCTCGACGACGTGCTGCCGGATCGGCGCTGAGGGCCCCCGGCGAAGTGGTGCACCACGAGAGAGCGGGTAGTGGCCCTGGGGTGCGCCGCCCTCCCGCACGACGATCGGTGCGGGAGCGGGACACCCCGGCACGGCCCGGGTTCCGGCCCCACCACGCCGAAGAACCCGCCCTGGAGGAGAACATGCAGCTCAAGCGCGCCCTGTCCGCCCTCCTGCCCGCCGTGGCCGGCGTGCTCGCCCTGACCACCGGCGCCGACGCCGCCCCGGCCCCCGCGCAGGCCGACTGCCACTTCGACTACACCGCCGCCAACTTCGCCGGCGGCTTCTCGGCCACGCTGACCGTGACGAACACCGGCCCGGACCCGGCGAACGGCTGGTGGGTCGAGTTCGACCTGCCCACCGGCGTCCTCATCCAGACCACCTCGGGCGGCCGGTTCCTCACCCGCAGCGGCCACATCCACGTCACCGCCCCCGACTGGCTCCCGAACCTGGCCGTCGGCCGACGCGCCAACATCGTGTTCAACGGGAGCAACGCCACCCCGACCGGCGTCACCGTCTCCGGCGTCACCCTCAAGGACGTCCCCTGCACGGCCTGACCCCGGACGGGCCGGGGGCGCCGCACCGCGGGCTATCGTCGCACCGTGGTCACGCACCAGGCCGTTCCGGTTTCCGTCGACGCGATGCTCGACGACCTCAGGACCCTCGTCGAGGTCGAGTCCCCCTCGGGTGACCCGGTCGCGTTGGCGGCGTCGGCCGCCGCGGTCGTCGGTGTCCTCGAAAGGCGCCTCGGCGGCCGGGCCGCGCTCGTCGAGGGGCCGGCGGGCCCGCACGTCCACTGGTCGGGTGGCGGCGAGCCGCGGGTGCTGGTCCTCGGGCACCACGACACGGTGTTCCCGCTCGGCACCCTGGCGCGCCGCCCGTTCGCGGTCGAGGACGGGCGGGTGACCGGCCCCGGCGTCTTCGACATGCTCGGCGGCCTGGTGCAGGCGGTCCACGGCCTGGCCGCGCTGGACGACCTGACCGGGGTCGAGGTCCTGGTGACCTGCGACGAGGAGAACGGCTCCCCCACCTCGCGGGCCCTCGTCGAGGAGCGCGCGCTGGCGTGCGGGGCGGTGCTGGTGTGCGAGGGCGCGGCCGACGGCGGTGGGCTGAAGACCGGCCGCAAGGGGTGCGGCACGTTCGAGGTGCTGATCACCGGCCGGGCCTCGCACGCCGGTCTGGAACCCGAAGCCGGGGTCAACGCCCTGGTCGAAGCCGCCCACCAGGTGCTCCGGATCGAGGCGCTGAGCCGTCCCGGGGCGGGCACCACGGTCACCCCGACCGTCGCGGCGGCCGGCACGCAGGGCAACGTCGTGCCCGCGCGGGCCTCGGTCGTGGTCGACGTCCGGGTCGAGACGATCGCGGAGCAGGACCGGGTCGAAGCCGCGTTCGCGGCCCTGACCCCGCACGTCGAGGGCGCCGGGATCGAGGTGCGGGGCGGCGTGGGCCGGCCACCGATGCCCGAGTCCGCCACGGCGGGGCTGTTCGCGATCGCGAGCCGGCTGCTGCCCGGCGTGGCGGGCGTGGCGGTCGGGGGCGGCAGCGACGGCAACTTCACGGCCGCGCTGGGCGTGCCGACCCTGGACGGCCTCGGCGCCGTCGGCGGCGGCGCGCACGCCGACCACGAGTACCTGCTGGTGGGCAGCATGGTCGAACGGGCGGACCTGGTGACCGGCCTGGTGACCGCGATCCGGGGTGCCCGAGCGGTGCGCCCGGCCTGATCGACCGGCCGTTGGCGACGTTCTCGGCAGCCGTGGCGGGACCCGGATGCAACGAAAGGGGTCACTCCCGCATTAGGGGTGCGGAATCGAGGTCGACGATCGGGAGTGGCCGATGGAGTTTGCCGAGTACGTGGCAAGGCAGCGTCCCGCGCTGATGCGGTTCGCCACGGTCCTGACCTGCCGGACGTGGCTGGCCGAGGACCTGGTGAGCGACGTGCTGGGCCGGGCGTTCGAGCACTGGGAGCGGATCTCGGGGATGGCCGAGCCGAACGCCTACGTGCGGCGGATGGTCGTCAACGAGTACCTGTCCTGGCGCAGGAGGCTGACCCGCACGTCCCCGCGCGCCGAGGTCGGGCCGGTGGTGGTCTCCGACGGCGCGGACGAGCGGGCCGAGCGGGACGCGATGATCCGCCGCCTCGCCGGCCTGCCCCGGAAGCAGCGCGCGGCCGTGGTCCTGCGCTACTACGCGGGGCTGTCCGACAAGGAGATCGCCGCGCAGCTGGGGTGCCGGGAACCGACCGTGCGCAGCCAGGTCCACCGGGCGCTCAACGCCCTGCGCATCGACCTCACCGCCGGCGTCCCCGACTTCCAGGAGACCTCATGAGTGACCTGCGAACCCTCCACGATGCCTTCGCCGAGCTGGAGCGGCGCGCCGACGCCGCGGCCGTGAGCACGGCCCCGGTCGCGCGGCCGCGCCGGACCGGGCGGCTGGTACCCGTCGCGGCCACCGTCGTCGCGGTGGCGGGCCTGGTCGCGGGTGCGGTGTGGCTGGTGCCGGGCGACCCCGGCACGCACGCCGCCGACCCGCAGGCCACCTCGTCGACCGCACCGCCCACGACCGCGACGCGCAGCCCGGTCCCCGCCTCGCCGGACGACCTGATCGCCCGGTTCAGGGCGGTGCTCGGCAGCACCGCGACGTTCGAGGCGACCACGAAGATCACCGTGCCGGGGGCTTCCCCGTCGAACAACCCGCAACCGGAGACGGTCACGGTCTTGACACCGCAGCCGGGGGACCCGGACAGCAGTGCGCTGATCGGCGGGACCCTGACCTCCGCGGGCGTGACCGGGAGCTTCTCCCTGACGATCCACCCCGGCGGTGCCGAGCCCACCGAGTGGTGCCGCCTTTCCCGCACGCAGGACTGCGATGTCAGCACGCTGCCCGACGGCTCCCGGCTGGCGACCGGGACCGCGCGGCCGGATGCCGGCGCGGTGTCGTACCTGGCGTGCCTCGAGCGGCCCGACGGGACGACGGTCCTCCTGCACGTCGGCAACCAGGAGGACCCCATGGGCGCTGTGGTCAACTCGCCCGGCGGTGAGATCTACGCGCCGCAACCGCCGCTGACCCTCGACCAGATGAAGGCGATCGTCACCTCCGACGAGTGGTGACGAGGTTCGCGGTGGCCGGCCACCGGTCGTGCCCCGGATGAGCGAGTCCGAGGGGTAGGCGCCTGGAGACGTGGGGCGAGGGTGTCGATGTACGGGTTGTGACGACCGACGTGGACACCCTCGCGACCGCACTCTGCGTCAGGACCGGCGACCTGCTGAAGGACGCGCCGCACCTGGCGCCGTGGCGCCCGGAGGTCGGTCTCCAGCCCCTGTTGACCGACGCGGAGCTGGTCACCCTGGCCGGGTGGGGGCCGAGTGCGGCTACCGCGCCTCCCACTCCCGATGGTTCCGGGGTCTGCGGCTGCACCTGGTCCGCACCCCCGGTGGGCTGCCGGTCGCCTTCTAGGCCGGTCGGTAACCGGGGATGTCCTCGACCCGGTGGTACACCGGCAGGCCGCGTTCCTCCGCGATCCGCACGTCCTGGTCGGCCCCGGTGGACCGACCCGGCAGGCGGAGCACCGCGTCGCAGTGCTCCAGCAGGCGTTGCGCGGTGGGGTACATGATCCCCTCGGCGACCGGGTCGGTCGGTCCCGTGCCGCCCGCGCCGCGCAGCACGGGCAGCGCGATCCACTCCCCGATCACGGGCACGTGCCCGCTGCGGAAGACCGGCCACGCCGCCTCCTCCAGCCGGGCCAGGTTGCGGGCCATCAGTTCCGGGTCGTCCCCGGTGCCCGAGCGGTAGGGGCCGGCGATCAGGATCATCATGGCGTCGACCATACTGTGCAAGAGTCGGAAGAAACAAGGAGGAACGTGCATGCTGGCCGCTCAACGCCGTGACCTGCTGCTCGAACGCCTGCGCACGGACGGCCGGATCATCGCCAAGGACCTGGCCGCCGAGCTGGGCATGTCCGAGGACAGCATCCGCCGCGACCTGCGCGAACTGGCGGCGGCGGGCCTGTGCCAGCGCGTGTACGGCGGTGCGCTGCCGGCGTCGCCCGCGATCGTCGACTACGCCGCGCGGCAGGACGTCTCGGTGACCGGCAAGCAGCGGGTGGCGGCCGCCGCGGCCAGGCTGGTCGAACCGGGCAGCACCACGATCCTCGACGGCGGCACCACCGCGCTGGCCGTCGTCCGCGCGCTGCCCGTCGACCTGCGGGCCACCGTCGTGACGCACAGCCCGACCGTGGCGAGCGCGCTGGCCGACCACCGGGACGTGGAGGTCTACCTGATCGGCGGACGCCTGTTCAAGCACTCGATGGTCGCCTGCGGCGCCGCCGCCGCGGAAGCCGCGCGCGCCGTGCACGCCGACCTCTTCCTCCTCGGCGTGACCGGCGTCCACCCCGAGGCGGGGCTGACCACCGGCGACGCCGACGAGGCCGCGATGAAGCGCGCCCTGGCCCACCAGGCCGCCGACACCTACGTGCTGGCGAGTTCGGAGAAGATCGGCGCGGCCTCCCGGTTCGCCGTGCTGCCGCCGGCCGAGGTCGCCGGGGTGATCACCGACGCGGGCGAGGACGACCCGACGGTGCGGGCGCTGGAGGTGCCGGTCATCCACGCCTGACGACAGCCCTCACGCCCGGTCCCCGGGATCGGTCACCACCCCCGGGCGGTCACGCCCGGGGGTGGTGAGCCGTGCCGTCAGGACATGAGGGCGCGGACGGCGGCGAAGCGGTTCTTGACGTTGTCGGTGAGCCGCTTCAGGCCGAGCAGTTCCAGCACGGCGCGCTGCAACGCCTCCCCGCCGGGGTTCCCGTCCCGCTCGGCGACGTGGTCGAGCAGCGCGGCCAGCTCCGCCGGGGGCACCTCGTCCAGGGAGCGCGGTCCCAGGTGGCGCATCCGGACCTCCGGTTGGCCGGGCAGCCGGTACGTGCGCGGTTTGACGCCGCCCTCGCCGAGCGGGTCGTCCTCGACGAGCCGTCCCTCGCGCACCGCCTGGGCGATCGCCTTGTTCAGCTCGCCCGCGACCAGCTTGGTGACCCTGATGGCACCCGAAGCCCGGACGTAGGCGGTGTGCAGCCGCCCGCCCAGCACCGGTCCCTCCGCCTCGACGATGCGCACCAGGCCGTCGAGCAGGTCCCGCCGCGATGCCTCGGCGACCTGGACCACGGTTCCGGTGAACTGCGCGTACGCGGCGAGCACGGACTCCGCCGGTCCCCCGGCCGCGGCGGGTGCCGGCACCGCGACCGGCTCGACCGCGACCGGTGCGCGCACGAACCGCTCCGGAACGACCGGCTCGGCGATGACCGGCTCAACGACAACCGGCTCGACGACAACCGGCCCGGGTTCGACCGCCACCCGCGGGAGAGGTGCCGCGGCCACCGGTTCGTCCCCCTCGGACGTCCACCCCGACGGGTGGACGTCCAGCTCGTGCAACGCCTCCCACAACCGGGCCAGCACCGCCGGCCGGTCGGCGTAGAACTCCGACTCGCGGATGCGGAAGAACCGCCACCCGCACCGCTCCAGGTCGCGCTGCCGGGCCAGGTCGCGCTCGTACGCCTCGGGCCCGTGCCAGGCGTCACCGTCGCACTCGACCGCCAGCCTGGCCCGGGCGCCCACGACCACCAGGTCGATCCGGTAGCCCTCGGCCGGGAACTGGGGGACGACGCTGTAGCCGCGGTCGACGAGCCGGTTGAACACCCGCTGCTCGAACAGCGAGTCGAACGGCTCCACCCGCCGGTCCTCGGGCACGACCGAACGCCCCGCCCCGTCCACGCCGTCCGCGCGCCCGGCCACCGCGTAGCAGTAGTCCAGCAGCTGGAACCGCATGTCCTCGGGGTTGCCGAGGTCGGACAGGCGCAGCGAGTGGAACACCCACATCTGGTCCTTGGCCCGCGACGCGGCGACGTTGAAGCGCTGGACGTACAGGTCCTGGGTCAGCGAGCCGATCCGCTTGCCGGGCTCCGCGGCCTTGACCATCGACAGGAACACCACGTCGCGCTCGGAGCCCTGGAAGTCCGCCGAGTCGCCGCACCGCAGGTCGCGCGCCTTCCACTCCTCCGGCGGGATGCGCTCCAGCAGCCGCTTCTCGATCCGCTTCGCCTGGGCGCGGCCGAGCAGCGAGACGACGCCGAACGTCATCCCGTCGTACCGCGGGTCGGCGATGCACTTCTCGACCTGGTCGACGACGGCGTCCGCCTCGACCGGGTTGACCTTGTCGGTCACGCCGCGCTCGTAGCCGTCGGCGAGGAACACCGGCTTGACCGGTTCCAGGCGGTCCGCGCCGTACTGGCGCACGGGCACCAGCCGGATGCCGTCGGGCTCGTAGGCGATCCGGTTGGAGAAGCCGATGATCTCGGGCACGCAGCGCCGGTGCTCGACGAGCGTGGTCATGCCCTCGAAGCGCATCTTCGCCTCGTCGAACAGGCTCCGCTTGGGGTCCTGCCACGACGCCCGGTACGGGTCGTCCCACAGGTACTGCTCGGCGAGGTCGCGCAACTGCTGCTGGTCGGTGCCCACGGCCGTGGGCGAGACCTGCTTGTCGTCGCCGATGACCACGATCTTGGGCGCGAGGTACTGCAGGAACGTCGCCTCCAGGCCCGCCTGGGACGCCTCGTCGACGACCACGACGTCGAACATGTCCGGCCGGACGCGGAACTGCTCGGCGATCCGGTAGACGGGCATGATCCACACCGGCACGGCCGGGCGGCAGCGGTCCATGGCCGCCTTGATGTCGGCCCGGCGCTGGTGGGCGTAGGCGCCGGTGCCCTTGCCGAGCAGCTTGACCAGCTGGGCGTACTGGAGCAGGTCGGCGCGGGCCTTGCCGGACAGCCGCTCCGGCGACACCGCGTGCCCCCACGCCCGCTCGGCGGCCAGCCGCTCGACCCGGCCGCGCACCTGCTCCTCGACGTGCAGCACCTCGGCCTGGAGGGCGTTGACGTCCTCGGTGCCGCGCCCGAGCACCCACGCCCGGGCCACCGCCCACGCCCACGCCGCGTCCCAGTCGGCCAGCCGCTCCGCCCAGGCGGGGTCGCGCGGGTCCGCCGACACCGCCTCGTGCACACCCGGCAGCAGCCGGGCGAGGGCCGCCGCGATCCCGTCCCGGCGGCGCACCAGCCCGACGACCTCGGCCAGCCGCACCAGCCGGTGGTGCGCGACCGCGTAGGTCTCGTGGTCGCGCTCCTCGGCGGCCCGCTCCAGGTGCTTCACGCACGGCGCGGCGTCCGCCCACCGCGCCACCTCGGCGGCGGTCCGCACGACCTCCAGCAGCGGCACGGTGGCGGCGGTGCGCGCGTCCGAGGCGGCGGCGGCGTCGACGAGCCGGGCGTAGGTCTGGACGGCGTCGAGGTCGGTCCAGTTCGGGCGCGGCAGGCCGAGCCCGGCCAGGCCGCGCTCCTCCGTTTCGAGGGCTTCGCCGAGCGCCAGCACGCGGCGCAGCTGCGCCAGTTCGGTCACGTGCCACTGGAGCCGTTCGCTCAGCGTGTCCTCGGCGGGGATGCGCACGGAGTCGGGCCACGCCCGGTCCAGCGCGTCCAGCGCCCTGGTGGCCTCGGCCCACACCAGGAACGCGTCGAGCTGGTCGGCGGTGGTGGGCGGGAGGCCGTTGACCCGCACCGCCTGGAACAGGGGCTGGGCCTGCTTGACGGCCCTGGGGGCGAACGCACCGGTCCTGGGCGAGCCGTCCGGGTTGGTCTTGAGCTTGCCGCCGTCGCCGACGTGCGCGCGGAGCACCCCGGCCAGGGCCACGAGCGCGCCCGTGTCGGCGGTGCCGACGCGCACCTCGGTGAGCGGGCCGAGCCGGTCGACGAGGGGGCTGACGCGCCCGACGAGCTGGGCGACCTGGTTGCCGCGCGACCGCCAGTGGTTCGCGCGACCGGCGAGCACGTCGGACAGCGCGTCGTCCATCCACTCCTCGCGCCGCCGCGACAGGTCCTCGGCCTCCCGCGCGAACCCGTTGAGCCGCTGCCGCAGCACGGTCCGGGTGCGCTGGTCGAGGCGGCGGACGGCGTCGAACGCGGTGTGCCGCGTGAGGCTGCCGTGCCCCTCCTCGGCCGCGATGGCCTGCCGCTCCGCGGTCACCAGCGCGAAGAACTCCTCGGGGGTCGGCACGTCGGCGGGCGGGAGCAGCTTGAGCCGCGACTCGGGCTCGTCGGCGTTCAGGGCGTCGTCCAGGACGGCCCGGTGCCACTCGACGATGTCGCGCGCCGGGACCGGCGACGGGCCGACACCGTTCACGGCGACCAGGTCGGCCACCCAGCCGAACCGCTCCCGCTCCGCCTCCACGCGCCGCGCGATGGCGGCGAGGGTGCCGCGGTAGTCGCCGACCTCGTGCCCGGCCACCTCCTCGCCCCGCGCGTCGAGCAGGCGCCGGTACAGGCCGGCCCGACGCCGGCGGAGGTCTTCGATCGCGACGAGGTGGTCTTCGACGGCCCGGCGCGCGGCCTCCGCGTCGTACTCGCCGGCCACGTGGCTGATCCGCTCCACGGCGACCTTGAGGTCCGCGAGGTCCGAGCGCGAGGAGCCGACGACCGAGACGGCCAGCGGCGCGATGGCCTCGGGCAGCTTCGCCCGCACCTCCTTCAGGGCGCGGTCGGTCTGCGCGGTGACGAGCACCCGCTTGCCCTGCGCGAGCAGGTGGGACAGCAGCGCGGCGACGGTGTGGGTCTTGCCCGTCCCGGGCGGACCCTGGACGAGGGTCTGGGCCTTGGCGTCGACCTGGGTGAGCACGCGCAGCTGGCGGTCGTTGACCGGCAGCGGCAGGAAGGGGTCCGCGTCGAGCTCGACCAGGGCGCCGGGCTCGGGCGAGCGCTCCGCGACCGGCCGGTGGTCCGGGTCGACGAGCGGGAGCAGCCCGTCCGGGACGCCCCCGGACTCCTCGATCTGCCCGGCGACCGAGTCGAGGATGTCGACGATCCCCTGCCGGGAACGCCTGCGCAGGACGAGGGCGGGGGCGAACGCGGCCACGGCGTGCGCGCCGGGCTTCTGCGGGTCGTCCTCGTCGAGGTAGGCGGCGTCGCCGTCGAGGGCGTGCACCAGCCGGCGCAGGACGCCGCCCACCACCTCGCGGTCCAGGACGGCGGCGGTGGCCTCGCGGGCCTCGTCCCTGATCTGCGCGACGTGCTGCGGGTTGGCCACGCGGCCGGGGTCGAGCATGTCCAGCTCGACGGTCAAGCCGTCCGCGGCCTCGGTCTGCCGGAGCGCCAGCCGCCCGGTGCCGTCGTCGAAGTGGACCACGGCGGGCACGGTGACGAGGTGCCGCCGGACGACGTGGTGGCCGGGCGGCGCCCACGACAGGCAGCCGACGCCGACCACGAGCTCCAGTTCCTCGGCGTGCCCGGCCGCGGTCACGTAGGCCGAGAACAGCTCGTTGTAGACGTCCCGCGCCGGCTGGTCGGTCCGCTCGCGCTCGGCCCACGCCGACCAGCGGGCCTCCCACTCGACGTGGGCGTCGCGGACCTCCGGCACGTCGTCGAGCGCGGTGCGCCGCTCCCCCTCGCCGATCGACTCCCGCAGGCGCGGCGGCGTGCCCGGGTCGTCCCACCCGCCGTCCAGCCAGGGCTTCAGCTCGGCTCCGGGCTCGGGCGGCTCCTGGTGCGCGACCCGCTCGACCGCGAGCAGGGCGGCGCCGGGCTCGGGGGCGTCCTCGCGGTGCGCGGCCCGGATGGCGGGGTGCTCGGGCAGCTGCGCGAACCACAGCACCGAGTCGTAGCTGTCGGTGGTGCGGGGCGGGTTCGACTTGAGCTGTTGACCCCGCGCCAGGAACCGGAAGAGCCGTACCGCCCGATCGACCCTCTTGTCCCGCGGATCCGGCGCAGCGTCGTTGTCCGCCACAACCGCCCCCCCTTCCTCACCACCGAACAGACCACCGTGCTCATCGCCCGGGAGGCGCAGGGCGATACGGCCGACACCACACCGTTACGAACCCGGACCGCAAAAGTGCGGAGATCATCTCCGTCGGCGGGCGCGGCGGTCCCCCGTGCCGAGCCGCGGCCGAGGACGCCGAACGCCCCGCCGCCTCAGGGCGACGGGGCGTTCTCCGCCGGCGGGTCACCACCCGGCGGGCCGGTCCACAGAGGACGGGACCGGCCGGCGAGGACTCCGGCCGGTCCCGTCCCCGCTCAGCCGGGCAGGACGAGCCGGTCGGCGAGGTCGCGCAGCTCGGCCGGCGGCACGCGGCCGGCGAGGTGGACCGGGGCGCCGTCGACCGCGTCGAGGACCCACAGCCGGTGGTAGCCGCCCTCGTCGGCGTAGCGCGTCTCACGGCCCTGCACGGGCTCGCCCGGGGTGCCGGTCACCGTCTCCGGGTCGGCGGTGCCGACGGTGATCGGCGGCATGGTGGCGCAGGTGCCCAGCGAGTAGCTGGTGCTCTGGCCCGGCCGCGACGAGGGCGACCGCCCGACGTTGAAGGCGCACACCCGCAGGTCGCCCGGCAGGTCGCGCAACCCGAACGCCGGGGTGACGGTCGTCGTGCCCGGGAAGCCGATCTCCCGCGCGACCCGCCGGCCGACCTCGACCAACTGCTCCGCGGGCACCGTGCCGCCGGGCTCGTTGGCCACGTTCACGTACACCGACCCGCCGTCGGGGTGCGCCACGTACAGCTCGTAGCCGCCCGGACCGCCGGGGTTCGCGCTCTCGACGGCGCGCTGCCCGTTGACGGTGACGGGACGGCCCGGCCCGGACTTGAACGCCGCCTCGTCCACCGAGACCATCCGGAACTGCTGGACGTCGATGAGGAGGACCTGCCCGCCGGCCGTGACGGTGAGCATGTACTCACCGCCGTACAGCGGTGTGTCCGGTGCTTCCGCGGCGCTCCCGATGTTGATGCGCCTCGCCAGGTAGTCGACCGAACCCGGCGGCAGCCAGCCGAGGGAGAAGGGCATCGCCAGGTCGGGGACGACCGGCCCGGCCGGTGCGCTGCTCGCCGGGGCGGTGGTCCGGACCTGGTCGGCGGGCGCGGCGACCCCGTCCGCGGGACCGGGCCGGTTCAGCACCGCGACGGTGCCCGCGGCGAGGGTCAGCGCGGCCACCCCGGCGGCGACCGCGAGCGGTCGGTTCAGCGCGGTGCGCCTCCGGTCGATGCGGGCCCGCGCGGCGGCGAACACCTCGTCACCGTCGGGCGCCACGTGCTCGTGCGCGGTGAGCGCGTCCCTGACCAGCTTCTCGACGTTCGTCGGCTCCCCGTTCATCGGCTCCCCCCGGTCTCGGCCAGGTGATCCACGGCAATGTCCTTTCGCAATGTCGTCAGCGCCCGGTGGGCGTGGGCGCGCACGGTGGCGCGGGCACAGCCGAGCAGGTCGGCGATCTCGGAGTCGTCCCACTGCTCGTAGTACCGCAGGACCAGCACGGCCCGCTGGCGCCGCGGCAACCGCGCCAGCCGCTGCCACATGTCCTCGCGCAACGCGTGGTCGGTGGCGAAGTCGTCCGGCCGTGCCCCGTCCGGGACGTCACCGACGGCGATCAGGCGCGCCGCCCTGCTGCGCCGCCAGGACAGGTAGCCGTTGGTGACCATCCGGACCACGTAGCGCTCCGGGTTGTCCGCGCTGCTGATCCGGGACCACCTGCGGTGGAGCTTGACCAGCACGTCCTGCACCAGATCACCGGCCAGCTCGCGCTCGCCGGTGAGCATCGTCGCGTAGCGCAGCAGTCTCGGCAGCAGCGCCCGGACGAAGTTCTCGTAGTCAGCCATCACCACTGAGGACTCCGCCCGGGGACGATCTGTTTACCCCGCGGTGGGGATCCGCCGGATCGGGAACGCGCGCGGGAGGCGGCCGGCGCCGCGAAAGCGGTCGCGTCCCGGTGGCCGGTGGCGTGCCACGGGACCGCGTGGTTGAGCCGGTCGAGTGAATCCTCCTCCTTCGTCCGGGTCGCCGCCCATCCTGTTGTGCGGGGTCGGTGGTACGCACCTAGGTTCGGCTGCGCTGATCGTCGGCCGGACCGGAGCGAGACCCATGCGCGACAACACCCGCCTGCACGAGGCACCCGACCCCGGCGCGAACGACGGGACGGGTGCCGTCCGGGCCTTCTTCGACCGCACGTCGCTGGGCTTCGCCGTCCTCGACCCGGGCGGTGCCGTGCTCGACGCGAACGCCGCCCTGGGCGACCTGACCGGTCGGCCGGTGGAGGCCCTGACCGGGGTGCACGTGACCGAGGTGTTCGCCGCCGACGGCGACCTGGGCGCCGGGCGCCTGCGGGTGGAGGCGCGGGTGGCGTCGCCGGACGGCGACGGCGCGGCCGTGGTGCTCGACGTGGCGCCGTTGGGCGGCGGTCGGCGGGCCGTCGTGGTGGTGGACGCCGGGGAGACCACGGCGCTGCGCGGCGCGCTGATCCGGCAGAGCCTCAACGACCTCGTCACCGGGCTGCCCAACCGGGTCCAGTTCCTGCGCTGGTTGGAGCGCTGCCCCGACGTGGCCGGCCTGGTGCACCTCGACGTCGACGGCTTCCACGTGGTCAACGAGGCGCTCGGGCACGACGCGGGCGACCGGCTGCTGAGGTCGCTGGCCGCGCGGCTGCTGGAGATCTGCGCGCCCCGCGGCCGGGTCGCCCGCACCGGCCACGACGAGTTCACCGTGCTCGTGGACGACCCGGCCGACACCCTCGTCCTGGTGGGGATCGTGGAGGAGGTGGACGCCTCGCTGGCCGAGCCCGTCTACCTGGACGGCGTGGGCGTCGGCGTGGCGATCAGCGCCGGCATCAGCGTGCAGCGGACCCGGGGCCGCACCGCCGCGGACCTGATGCGCACCGCCGAGGTGGCGGCGCGCTGGAGCAGGCAGGACGGCCGCGCCCGCTGGACGCTCTACGACCACCGGCGCGACGCCGGGGAGCGGCGGCGCTTCACCCTGGCCGCCTCGGTCGCGGGCGCCCTGGAGAACGGCGAGGTCGACACCCGCTACACGCCCCTGTTCTCCCTGCCGGACCGGGACGTGGTCGGGCTGGAGGCGGTGCTGCGCTGGGACCACCCCGAGCGCGGGCCGCTGCCGCAGCAGAACGTCCTGGAGTCGGCGGTGGCGACCGGGAACGCGGTCCGCCTCGGGCGCAAGGTGCTGGCCGACGCCTGCGCGCACGCGGGCCGGTGGCGGGCGGAGTTCGGCGACCGCACGCCGCCGGTGGCCGTGCGGCTCACCGCGCACCAGTGCCGCGAGCCCGAGCTGGTCGCCACCGTCCGCCGCCACCTGGCCGACGCGGACCTGCCCGCCGACCGGCTGTGGCTGATCGTCGAGGACGACGTGCTGCTGTCGCTGGACGCCGACCAGGCCGACGAACTGGACGTGCTGGCCGCCGACGGGGTGTCGGTCCTGCGCGAGCAGCACGGGGGCGGTCGCTTCGACGCCCTCGGCGTGCCGGTCAGCGGCCTCAAGGTGGACGGCTCCGTCGTCCACGGGCTCGACGACACCGCCGACCCGCTCGTCCGCTCGGCGGTCACCGGCATGCTGTCCTGGGCGGTGCGCAACCTCGACGGCGGCCTGTTCGCGCAGGACGTCCGCACCGAGGCCGAGGCCCTGGAGCTGACCCGCCTGGGCATCACCGCGGCCCAGGGGCCCTACTTCGGCGACCCGCTCGACGCCGAGGGCGTGCGCGCCCTGCTGCACCGCACGACCTGACCGGAACCGCTGCGCCCCGATCCACGCGTTCGCCCCACCGGGGGACCGCCGTTCACCCGGCCGTGCTCGAATTCACCCCATGACTCACGACTTGACCGGCCGCACCGCCGTGGTGACGGGTGCCGCCAGCGGGATCGGCGCCGAGACCGCCCTCGTCCTGGCCCGCTCGGGCGCCCGGGTCGCCCTGCTGGCGCGGCGGGAGGAGCGGATCTCCGACCTGGCCGGGAGGATCACCGCCGAGGGCGGCCGGGCGCTGGCCGTGCCGGCCGACGTGACCGCCGACCTGTCCGGGGCGGTCGACGCGGTGCACGCCGGACTGGGCCGGGTGGACCTGGTGGTGAACAACGCGGGCGTGCTGGTGCAGGGCGCCTTCGCCGAGGGCGACCCGCGCGACTGGGACCGCATGGTCGACACCAACCTCAAGGGCGTGCTGAACGCGACCCGCGCGTTCACCGCCGACCTGGTCGCCGCGGGCGCCGACGGCGTCGCCGACCTGGTGAACATCTCCTCCGCGGGCGCGCACTCGGTGTACCCCGGCTTCGGCGTCTACACCGCCACCAAGGCCGCCGTGTCGCACCTGTCCGCCGGGTTGCGCGCCGAGCTGGGGCCGCTGGGCGTGCGGGTGACGACGGTCGAGCCCGGCCTGGTCGCCACGGAAATGCTCAGCGAGTACACCGGCAACCCGGACGTGCCCGCCGAGGCGCTGGCCGCCCACGTGCCGTGCCTGGTGCCGGCCGACGTGGCCGACCTGGTCGCCTACGCGGCCAGCCGCCCCGAGCACGTCAACCTCAAGCAGCTGGTCGTCATGTCGACCCGGCAGCCGGGCTGACCGGCCCCCGCCGAACCGGTGCGACGGCGCCCGACCGACGGGCGCCGCGGCCCGGGTCCGCGGTGGGCGCGTGCCCGTTCCACCGCTGCCGGCACGCCGAAGGCGGGCCCGCTCCCCGCGGAACCACCACCGGGACGAGTGCGGCGACCGGACCCGGTCGTGCCACAACCGCCGACCGGAAGCTCCTCTACCTAGATAGCGATCACAAGTCTAGCTAGGTAGAGTGAGCGTCATGGCCGGCCCACGGATGACACCACAGACGATCGCGGTGCTGCGCGTGCTGCTGGAGGACCCGGCGACACCGCGCTACGGGCTCGACATCGCCCGCCGGAGCGGGCTGAAGACCGGCACCCTGCACCCGATCCTGAACCGCCTCCAGCGGGCCGGGCTGATCACGAGCTCCTGGGAAGACCCCGCGGACCACGAGGACCAGGGCAGACCCCGGCGCCGTTACTACCGGTTCACCGACAGCGGAGCCGCCCACGCCTACCGGGCCGTCATGCGGGCCGAGGCCACGACCACCGACGGCCTTCCGACGTTGCGTTCCCAACCAGGACACTAGCCGGAGTCGCGACCATGTCATGCAACGCGCGACGAGACAGCCGCGAAAGGCCCGCCGCCGCTGCCGTCAACGCCGCCTTCGTGGGCAAGGGCACCGTGGTCGCCGCCGGCGGTGTTGCCGCGGTCGCCGCCTCGGTCGTGGTCCAGTCGCGCTCGCGCGGCGCGGAGGGTGTCGCGGCCCGCATCGTCACGGGCGCGAGCCGCCTGCTGCCCGCCGACGCCGAGGAGGAGTACCGGGAGGAGTGGGCGGCCTGGATGCTGGACCTGCGCGCCGACGGAACGCCCCCGGTCCACCGGTGGGTCGAACTGCTCAGCATCGTCCTGATCGCCGCACCCAGGCTCGCGATCACCCTGCGACTGGCCGCGCGCCGGGCGGTGGACCGGTGAGGCCACCCGGACCGGCCGGGCGCCCGGGAGCGGCCGGTGGCACCGGCGTCGTGGCGATCGCGGCCCGACCGCCCACAACGCCTCGCCCCGCTGCCCACCACGCGGCGCCACGGCACGACCCCGCCCCGCCGCACGACCGGCGAGCCGCCGACCGCGGGCTGATTCCCGCGGCCAAGCGCGCGTCGCGGGCGCCGCGAACCCCGTCCGCGCGGGTGACGGGGCCCGCGGGTCGTCCACCGCGAGCCGGACGCGGGCGGGACGCCGTCCGCCGCGGATCACGTCGGCCCGTGCCGCTGCGCGGGCCGGGCATTCGCCCCGTCCCGGCCGCGCGGCCGGGAGAGGTGGTCGGTCGTGGGTGACGCCTTACCCGGCAACGGTGTGGTCGGCGGGGTCTTCGGCGCGGTGGTCCAGGCCCATTCGATCGCCGGCGACGTGCGGGTGCACCAGCCCCCTCCCCCGGTCATCGCCCCGCACCAGCTGCCACCCGCGAGGACCGGTTTCGCGGGGCGGGTGACGCACCTGGCCGCGCTCGACTCGGTGCCCGCGCAGGGCCACGCCGTCGGGATCTCGGTCATCGACGGCATGGCCGGGGTCGGCAAGTCGTCGCTGGTGGTGCAGTGGGCGCACCGCAGCGCCGAGCGGTTCCCCGACGGGCAGCTCTACGTGGACCTGCGCGGGTTCGACGCGGTGGGCGTCCCGGTGCAACCCGGTGAGGCGATCCGGGGGTTCCTCGACGCGCTGGGCGTGCCCGGCGCGGTCTGGCCCGTCGACCTCGACCGGCAGGTCGCCCTGTACCGCAGCCTGATGGCCGGGCGCCGGGTGCTGATCGTGCTGGACAACGCGCGCGACAGCAGGCAGGTGGAGCCCCTGCTGCCGGGCAGCCCGAGCTGCCGGGTGGTGGTCACCAGCCGTTACCGGTTGGACAACCTGGTCGCCCGGTACGGGGCCCACACGGTGACGTTGACCGTGCTCACCGAGGACGAGTCGCGCGAGCTGCTGACCGCGACGGTGGGTGCCGGGCGCATCGCCGCGGACCGGGGAGCCGTCGACGAACTGGTGCGCCTGTGCGACCACCTGCCGTTGGCGCTGTCCCTGGTCGCGGCCCGCCTGGTCGGTGAACCGCACCTGTCGCCGAGCGCGCTCGCCGCGGAGCTGCGCGACCGGCGCGACCGCCTCGACGCGCTGGACAGCGGCGAACCCGGGCTGGCGGTGAAAGCGGTGTTCTCGTGGTCCTACGACGCGCTCAGCGCACCGGCGGCGGCCCTGTTCCGGTTGATCGGCCTGCACCCGGGTCCCGACCTGTCCCCGGTCGCGCTGGCCTCCCTGCTCGGCGTCGACGTCGACCGGGCGCGAGACCTGACCCGCGAGCTGACGCGCGCGCACCTGGTGGAGCCGAACCGGCTCGGCCGGTACCGCGTGCACGACCTGCTGCGCATCTACGCCCGCGAGCGGTGTGACGCCCAGGAGCCCGCCGAGGTCCGCGAGGCCGCCGCGCACCGGCTGTTCGACCACTACCTGCACACCGCCACCACCGCGGACGGCCACATCGGCCCGCCGTGGGAGCCGCTCCCCGCCACGCCGCCGCGAGCCGGGGTGACCGTGCCGGACATCGGCACCCGGCAGCAGGCGCTGGCGTGGTTCACCGACGAGCACGCCGTGCTGGTCGCCGTGGTCGCGCAGAGCGCCGCCGCGGGCGCCGACCGGCACACCTGCCGACTGGCCCGCGCCATGGCCACCTACCTCGACCGGCGCGGGCACTGGCAGGACTTCGCCGACACCGCCCACCGGGCGCTCGACGCGGCGCTGCGGTGGGGCGACCCGCCCTCGCTCGCGATGGCCCACCGGCTCCTGGCGCGGGCGCTGATCCGGCGGAAGCGGCTCGCCCCGGCGCGCGAGCACCTGGCGCACGCCCTGCGCCTGTTCGACCAGCTCGACGACGACCACGGGCGTGCCCACACCCGCTACGCGCTGGGCTACCTCGGCGTCCTCGTCCGC
The DNA here is from genome assembly GCF_009498035.1 of Saccharothrix syringae. Classification (NCBI taxonomy): domain Bacteria; kingdom Bacillati; phylum Actinomycetota; class Actinomycetes; order Pseudonocardiales; family Pseudonocardiaceae; genus Saccharothrix; species Saccharothrix syringae. Next base: position 3,697,357 of record NZ_CP034550.1, on the reverse strand, counting down.
GACCGCGCGCAGGCGCTGGACGACACGCACGCGGCGCTGGCCCTGGCCGCCCGGGGCGGCTACCGCAATTGGCAGGCCAAGGCGCTGAACAACATCGGCTGGTGCCACCTGGAGTTCGACGAGCACCACGAGGCCCTGCCCCACTGCCTGGAGGCGCTGCGCCTGTTCGAGGCGCTGGGCACCGACCCCGACGGCCACGCCCACGTCCTGGAGTGCCTGGGCCGCGCCCACGCGGGCACCGGGCGGCCCGAGCTGGCGCTGGAGCACTACCGGCGGGCGCTGGCGCTGTGCGAGCAGCGGGGCAACCACTTCACCCAGGTCACCACGCTCCGCCACATGGCCGCCGCCTACCAGGCACTCGGCCGGGGCACCGAGGCGCGTGCCACCCTGCACCGCGCGCTCACCATGCTGCGGCACCTGGATTCCCAGGACGTCGCGGCGGTGCGGGACCAACTGGCCGCCCTCCCGCCCGACCCGGCCCGGCCGGCCACCGGGTGACCGGCCCACCGTCGAGGGCACCGGCACCGGCACCGAGGAGGAACGACTGATCGCGGACCCGCCACACCCGGTGGGTGTTCGGCTGGGAGCACAAAGGCTTCGCCCCCGGCGACGACGTGCTGCCGCACCGGCGCCGGAGGTCCCCGGCGAAGTGGTGCACCGGGAGAGAAGGCGTAGTGGTACTGGGGTCCGCCGCCGTCCCGCACGAGGATCAGGGCGGGAGCCGGGGCGCCCTGGGTTCCGCCCCCGCCACGCCGGATGCCCTCCCACCCTTCACCCGGAGGAGAACCATGCAGCTCAAGCGCGCCCTGTCCGCCGTCCTGCCCACCGTGGCCGGCGTGCTCGCCCTGACCACCACCGCCACCGCCGCGCCGGCCCCGGACACCGGGTTCGCCGCGGCGCGGACGAGCTGCGACTTCGACTACCGGGCCGGCAACTCCCTGGGGAGCTACTCCGCCGCGCTGAAGGTGACCAACACCGGCTCGACCTCGTTCCACCACTGGCAGGTCGAGTTCGACCTGTCCCCCGGCGCCACCATCGGCACCCTCTCCGGCGGCACGTTCGTCGGCTTCCGGGGCCACATCCGCGTCCTGGGCCCCGAGTGGCTCTCACCCCTGGCTCCGGGCGGGTCCGCCAACTTCACGTTCAGCGGGCCCAACACCGCTTCCACCGGCGTCACCGTCTCCGGCGTCACCCTCAACGGCGTCCCCTGCACCGCCTGACCGCGGCGGAGCCCGGCCGGGGTGCTGCGGACCGGGGAACAGGACCACGCGCTCCACCGCGTCGCCGGCGGGACGGCTTCGATCGAGCTTCGAGCCGGGCGCGCCACCGTCACGGGCGAACCCCGTCGCACGGAAGGGCCGACATGACGACCACCCAGTCCCGCAACGACCTCTACCTGGAGGTCCAGCAGTACTACGCGCGCCAGACGCACATGCTCGACGCGCCCGACCTGGAGGGCTACTCGAACACCTTCACCGAGGACGCCGAGTTCGTCCACAGCGCGGGCCGGCCCCCGGCGCGCACCAGGGCGGGCATCCTCGCCGACCTGGTGGACTTCCACCGGCGGTTCGAGGAGGACCCGATGAAGCGCAGGCACCACTTCAGCATGATCGACCTGGTGCCCCTGGCGGACGGCAGCATCCGGTCCACCTTCTACGCGCTGGTCGTGATCACCCGCCCCGGGCAGGGGCCGGAACTGCGGGCCAGCTGCGTCGTGCGGGACGTGCTGGTGCGGGAGGACGGCGAGCTGCGCAACCGGTCCCGGGTCGTGGAAATCGACTGACCGCGGGAGCCCGCCGGGCACGCCGGTCGGCGGCACGCCGGTCGCCGCGCACCAGTCCGCCGCGCACCGGCGTGCCCGCGCCGGCGTTCCCTACATCAGCGTCCCGGGATCGGTCTCCTCGGTGACCGCCTGCCCGACGTCCCACTTCTCGGCCAGCTTGCCGTCCGCGACGCGCCAGATGTCGACCGTCGCGGCCACGGGCGCGCCCTCGTCGAAGCGGACCAGGCCGTAGGTCCACACGAGGTCGCCCTCGGCGACCGCGCGCCGGATCTCCAGGGAGAACCCGGGGAACCGGTCGCTGACCTGCTCCCGGAAGCTGTCCACCGTGCGGGCGGGACCGATGCCCGCGCCGTGGTGGTGGTTGTGGAAGTCGTCGGCCAGCAGCGTCGCCGCCCGCGCGAAGTCCTTGGCGTTGTAGAAGGTCTCGCAGAAGTCGGCCACCAGCTCCTTGTTCGCCGCGAGCCGGTCCGCGTCCGCCCTCGCCTGGCCGACGCCGTCGCCGACGCCGTCGCCACCGTTGGTCACCACTTCGCCTCCCGAGTCGTGCCGCACCGTCGGCGGCCACGGCGATGGTGGCACGGCGGGCTCGAAGCCGGGTCCAACCCGGCGGACGACTCCGAGGACCCTTCGACCCGGCTTCGAGGTCGGGTCCCCAGCCTGGTGGGGACCGACGCTGACGGAGACGACCCTGAACGGGGGAACCATGGTGAACGGCACCGAGCGGGTCGCGCTCGTGACCGGCGCGACGAGCGGCATGGGCCTGGAGATCGCGAAGAGCCTGGCCGAGGACGGCCTCCGCGTCTTCCTCTGCTCCCGCCGGGAGGACGCGGTGGCGCAGACGGTGAAGGACCTGCGGCACCGGGGCCTGGAGGTCGACGGCACCGCCTGCGACGTGCGCTCGCCCGCGCAGGTGGACCGGCTGGTGCGGGCGGCGGTGGAGCGGTACGGCCCCATCGACGTCCTGGTCAACAACGCGGGGCGGCCCGGCGGCGGCGAGACCGCCGCGATCGACGACGACCTGTGGTACGACGTGATCGACACCAACCTCAACAGCGTCTTCCTGGTGACCAAGCGCGTGCTCGACATCGGCGGCATGGGCGCCGCCGGCAGCGGCCGGATCATCAACATCGCCTCCACCGGCGGGAAGCAGGGCGTGGTGCACGCCGCGCCGTACTCGGCGTCCAAGCACGGCGTGGTCGGCTTCTCCAAGGCCCTCGGCCTGGAGCTGGCCAGGACCGGCATCACCGTCAACGCCGTGTGCCCCGGGTTCGTCGAGACGCCGATGGCCGAGCGGGTGCGCGAGCACTACGCGGGCATCTGGGGCGTCGACGAGGCCGAGGCCCACTCCCGCATCACCACCCGCGTGCCGATCGGCCGCTACGTCGAGCCGCACGAGGTGGCGGCGATGGTCCGGTACCTGGTCGGCCCCGGCGCCGCCGCCGTGACCGCCCAGGCCCTCAACGTGTGCGGCGGCCTGGGCAACTACTGAGCCCGATCCCACCGTCAGGGAGGCACCACGCATGGACCACGACACCCGGCGGACGGCCCAGCTCGCCGTGCACCGCGACCCGTCCCCGGCCGGGGACACCCAGCACACCCTCGACCTGGTGCGAGACAGCGCGCTGCGGCTGCTGGAGGGCTTCGCCCAGCCGCCGAGCGCACTGCGCGTCGCCGCGCACGGGGTGACGATCGAGGCCGAGTGGGAGGGGACCCGCGCCGCGCCGCACGCCGACGCGCCGCCGGTCGCGGCCACCGCCCCGGCCCCGGCCGCGAACGGGGGCGTGACCGCGAACGGCCACGCCCCCGCGGTGCCGGCGGCCGACGCGCGGCCGCGGCTCACCTCACCGGCCGTCGGCGTCCTCTACCTGGCCCCCGAACCCGGCGCCGAGCCGTTCGTCTCGGTCGGTGACGCGGTGGCGCCGGGGACGCAGGTGGCCATCATCGAGGTGATGAAGCTGATGATCCCGGTCGAGGCGGCCCACGGGGGCCGCGTCGCCGAGGTCTGCCGCGGCGACGGCGAGCCGGTCGAGTACGACGACCCCCTCTTCGTCCTCGACCCGCTGTAGCGGCCGGTGGAGGCGCCGGAGGACCCCGTTCCCGCCCGTTGCCCGGCGGGGGCGGGGTTCACCGGCCTCGGCGCGCGACCCCGGTGACGCGGCCCGGGCGGCGACGCCCGCCCGCCCGGGTGCCTCGTCGCCGTCCGCGCCCAGCGCGAGCAGTTCGACCTGGAGCCGCTGGATCTCCGGCGCGGGTTTGACACCGAGTTCGGAGTCCAGCACCCGCCACAGGTCCCGGTACGCCTGCAACGCCTCCGCCCGCCGCCCGCACTGGTGCAGCGCGTCGATCAGGTGGCCGTGGAAGCGCTCGTTGAGCGGGTAGGTGGCCACGAGCAGCCGCAGCTCCGGGATCAGCTCCTGGTACCAGCCGAGCCTGCGATCCGCCTCGACGCGCAGGTGGATGGCGCTCAGCCGCAGCTCGTCGAGGTAGGCGACGTGCCCGTCGAGCGCGGCCCTGGTGTCGATCCCGGCGAAGGCCGGCCCCCGCCACAGGGCCAGGGCCTCGCGCAACTCCGCCGCCGCGGCCTCCGGCCGGTCCTCGGCCAGGGCCAGGCGCCCGCTGGTGACCAGCCGCTCGAACACGCGGGCGTCGATGTCCGCGCGGTCGGCCTCGATCGCGTACCCCGCCGGCCTGGTCACCAGCGGGCACTCCTCGCCGGGCAGCAGGAGCTTGCCCACGAACATCTGCCGCAGGTGGTAGATGTAGGTCTGCAGGGTGCCCAGGGCGCTGCGCGGTGGGTGCTCCCCCCACAGCTCGGCGATCAGGTGGTCCACGCTCACCGTGTCCGGGCTGTGCGCCAGCAGCAGCGCCAGGAGCTGCCCGGTCTTCGAGGTGTTCATGCCGAACCACCGGCCGTCCGTGGTGACCACGGCCAACTGACCTAACACATGGAACTCCATGACGATTACCCCCATATGGATCTCCGTGGCACATCGACTGCACGCGCAGGAGCCGCCGGATTCCCCGTTCTACTTTGAACGCGATTTCCCCAAGCGTTCGTCGATCTTCTTCGCGTTCTCCCCCGTTAGCGAGGCTACCTGCGGAACATCTGCACCTCAACCACTTCCGCCCGTCAGGTCGGCGATGGAAAAGAGGGCAAACGCGGGAGGATTTCCATTATCAATGGTGGGGCAGATCACATTATTCCACACCTGCCCGCCGATCGGGCAGGTCGAACTACCCGAAAGAATTGTTGAGTCCACCCGATCGGTTGAATAGCGTATCTACCGGCGATTGAGCGACCGCTGTCGCGCGCGCAGCGCCGCGCCCACCCGGCAGCGTCGCGCCAACCCGAACGAGCTGAACGGAGACACCATGTCCGAGTCCCAGGCGATGGTGGCCATCGCCTACCACAGTGGCTTCGGCCACACGGTTCGGCTCGCGGAGGCGGTCCGCGACGGGGCCGCCTCGGTGCCGGGCACCGGTGCCACCACCGTCAACGTCGACGGGATGACCGAGGAGCAGTGGGAACTGCTCGACGCGTCCGACGCGATCATCTTCGGCTCGCCCACCTACATGGGCTCGGCGAGCCCGGCGTTCCACACCTTCGCCTACGCCTCCGGCAAGCGCTGGGTCGAGCAGCGCTGGGCGGGCAAGGTCGCGGCCGGCTTCACCAACTCCAGCTCCAAGAGCGGGGACAAGCTGCACACCCTGCACTACTTCACCCTGCTGGCCGCGCAGCACGGTATGCACTGGGTGAACCTGGGGCTCATGCCGGGCTGGAACGAGAGCACCGCGTCCGAGAACGACCTCAACCGCCTCGGCGTCTGGCTGGGCGCCGCCGCCCAGTCCAACGGTGACGAGGCACCCGCGGAGATGAGCAAGTCCGACCTGCTCACCGCCTCCCACCTGGGCAAGCGGGTGGCCGAGCACGTGCAGCTGCTGCGCCGGGCCCGCCAGGCGGCCTGACGGGTGCCGGTACGACGGCGAGGTCCGGTGGGGCCCACTGTCCCCGGGGAGCGGGCAGTAACCCCGCCGGACCTCGCCGGTTCGGTCGATCCCGGCTCGGTCGATCCCGGCTCGGTCGACGGCCGTGCCCGTGGTGAGGCGCGGTCGCGCACCGCTCCGCCCGGTGTCGGTGTCGGTGTCGGACGAAGCCGCAACGGCAGGTGGTCCCCGACGAAGCCACACCGGCGAGCGGTGCCGGCAGGCAGTTCCAGTTCCGGGTCGGGCAGGGGAAGGCGTGTCCGAGGGGGCCCGCCGGACGTGCCTTCCCCTGCCCTCCACCCCGGTGCCCCGGGCCTCCCTCAACCGACCGCCAGCTCCCTGCGCAGAACTGCGATCTGGTCGGCCACCATGCGCCGGGACACGGCCGCGTGGGCGATCCCGATGGAGGCGTGGAAGGTTCCCGGGTAGTGCACCAGGTCCGTGGGCACCCCGGCCGCGATGAGCCTGAGCGCGTAGTCGATCCCCTCGTCCCGCAGCGGGTCGAACTCGCAGACGCCGACGAACGCGGGCGGCAGGCCGCGCAGGTCCTCCGCCCTGGCGGGCGCGGCGTAGCGGGACACCGCGCCGACGCCCGCACCGGACCAGCCGGACAGGTAGTGCTTCCAGCTCAGCAGCAGGTTGGCCCGGTCCAGCATCGGCGTGTCGGTGAAGGCCCGCGCCGACGCCGTCCCCACCCGGTCGTCCAGCTCGGGGAAGAGCAGGAACTGGTGGCGCACCGGCGGACCGCCCTGGTCGCGGGCCAGCAGGGCCAGCGCCGCGGCCAGCCCGCCGCCCGCGCTCAGGCCGCCGACGCCCACGCGGGCCGGGTCCACCCCGAGGTCGTGCGCCTGCCGCGCCACCCACACCAGGGTGGCGTAGCAGTCGTCCAGGGCGGCCGGGAACGGGTGCTCCGGGGCCAGCCGGTAGTCCGGCGACACCACGAGCGCGCCCACCAGCTCGGCGATGCGGGTGGCCTGGGTGGTGGCGGTGTCCAGGTCGCCGGTGACGAACCCGCCCCAGTGCGGGAAGACCAGCGCCGGGAGCCGCCCCGGCCGGTCCGCGGGCCGGTAGAGCCGCACCGGCACGGCCGGCGAGCCATCGTGGCCGGGGATGGTGCGGTCCTCCACCAGGACCGGCTCGGCGGGTTCGTAGCGCGGCTGCGCGGCCATCACCGCGCGCAACGCGTTGCGGGCGTCCACCGGGGCGCCGTAGTCCAGCGGCGCCATCCGCGGCGCGAACGGCGCCAGCTCGGGGTCGAACCGGTACGTCACGGCCGTCCTCCCCCGCCGACCCGGCGCCAGGTGAGCACCCGCCCGCGCGGCGCGCCGCCGAGCCGGGACACGCCCGCCAGGGTGAGCCGGTCGCCGTCCAGCTCGACGTCGCGGACCTGCGCGGTGCCCGGCAGGTGGGCGTGCGAGGCGACCAGCACGTCGTGCACCACCCGGTCGGTCCCGACGAGCCGCCAGGTCCCGGCGTAGCCCATGAAGGCCACCTCGGCACCCGGGGGCGCCGGTGCGCGCATCATGCTCACCGACACGTGGCCGTCGCGGGTGTAGATCAGCACGCCCTCGGGGGTCGGGCCCAGCGGGCCCTCGCCCGGCGGGGCGACGTCCGCGTAGCGCTCCAGCCGCCAGGTCCCGACCAGGTCGTCGGCGCGGACCGCGGTGCGCGGCCCGGCGCCCGCGCCACCGGCGGTCACGACGCGTCCCGGTCGCGGACCGGCAGGCTCGACACGACGTACCGGCGCACGCCCATCTCCGCGCCCTGCCCGAACAGCCGGCTGCCCGGCAGGCTCGCCTCGTCGCGGAAGACCTGGGGCGTGGGCGCGCCCAGCACCGGGTCGAAGTAGTGGTCGGGCGCCGTGGTGAGGCGCACCAGCCCGTCGCCGGAGCCGCTGCCGGGCGCCGCGGCGTCGAGGATGGTGAACATGCCCATGCCGCAGCTGAGCTGCCGCGGCCGGACCGTTTCCTCCACGCCGCCGTGGTCGAGCACGAGGTGCGCGCGGTCGGGGAGGCGGTGGCCGATGCGGTCGACGCGGAAGACCTCGCGGCCGTCGAGCACCCAGCGCGCCACGCCGGCGGCGCGGTCGTAGGCGATCTTGAAGTGGTGCCGGTCGGTCGGCGAGCGCCGGGCCACCGGCACGACGTGGAGGAAGGCGGCGTAATCACCCAGCGACCCGCGCAGGTGCGGCAGCCGCTCGTAGAACGCGTAGACCCGCTCGTCGCTGAGGAAGAAGTCGAACACGACGTCGGTCTCCACGTCCTGCACGGGCATCCCGACCGAGGCGAGCCGCAGGTCGTCCCGCGGGTTGGTCACCGCGTCGCCGAACGGGTGGGCCGCGGTGCCGTGGGTGCGCCCGGACATCCAGGTCTCGCACGCCAGCTCCTGGCCGGGTACGGCGTCGAAGCCCTGGTAGCCGGTGGAGGCCGTGTGGTTGGCGTAGGCCAGCCACTTGACGTGGTCCAGCGCGCCCGCGGGGTCGTCCTGGGGGACGGTGCCGGTGAACGCGGGCTCGCCGGTGGTCGGGTTGACCCCGCCCGCGACCACCCGCAGGCCGCCGCGCGGCGAGGTGGACACCACGCCGTCGTCGCCCACGAAGGAGCCGAGCGCCAGGTAGGACCACCGGGCGCCGGGGCCCTCGGCGTCGAAGCCGTGCGCGAAGTCGTCCCAGACGAGCCGGTACGGCGCGGGCCCGGTCGCGTGGGCGGGCGCGGCGGTGAGGGTGGCCATGACCGCGGTCACGGCGAGCAGCGACGCGGCGCGGCGGCGCGGACGTCTCATCGGGTTGCCTCCATCGGGCTGGTCAACGGTGGGGCCGCGCGGCCAGCAGCTCGTCGACCAGCGCGGTCGAGTGGGCCGCGGCCGCGAACTTCGGGTGTGCGAGCACCGCGTCGAGGAACTGGCCGGTGGTGCGGACGCGGGCGCCGTCGACCCGGAACTCCGCCAGGGCCCGGCGCATCCGGGCGATGGCCGCGTCGCGGTCGGGCGCCCACACGACGAGCTTGGCGAGCAGGGAGTCGTAGTCGGGCGGCACGGTGTAGCCGGCGTGCACGTGGGTGTCGACCCGGACGAACGGGCCGCCCGCGGGGACGAACCGCTCGATCAGCCCCGGTGTCGGGGCGAACCCGGCGGCGGGGTCCTCGGCGTTGATGCGGCACTCGATGGACACCCCGCGCGGGCGCACGTCGTCCTGGGCCAGCTCCAGCGGCAGGCCCGCGGCGATCCTGATCTGCTGCTGCACCAGGTCCACGCCGGTGACCATCTCGGTGACCGGGTGCTCGACCTGGATGCGGCAGTTGACCTCCATGAAGTAGTGCTCCCCCTCGGGGGACACCAGGAACTCGAAGGTGCCCGCGCCGACGTAGCCGGCGGCGACCGCGCCGGCCACCGCGGAGCGGCCCATCCGCTCGGCCAGGCCGGGCCGCAGGTCGGGCGCGGGGCTCTCCTCGATGAGCTTCTGGTGCCTGCGCTGCACCGAGCAGTCGCGCTCGCCGAGGTGGATGGCCCGGCCGCGGGTGTCGCAGAGCACCTGGACCTCGACGTGCCGGGCGTGTTCGAGGTACTTCTCGACGTAGAGGCGGCCGTCGCCGAAGACGGCCTGCGCGGTGGCGCGGGTGCGCCGGAAGTCGTCGACGAAGCGGTCCCGCTCGCGGACCACGGCCATGCCGCGGCCACCGCCGCCCGCCGACGCCTTGATGATCACCGGGTACCCGATGCGGTCCGCGAGCTCCAGCGCCTCCTCCACGTCGAGCGCGTCGGTGCTGCCGGGCAGCAGCTCCAGCCCGGCCCGGCGCATCAGGGCCCGCGCGGAGGTCTTGTCGCCGAGGACGGACATCACGCGCGCGGGCGGGCCGATCAGGGTGATGCCCGCGGCCTCGCACGCCTCGGCGAAGTCCGGTGACTCGGACAGGAAGCCGTAGCCGGGGTGGATGGCCTCCGCCCCGGTCTGGTCGGCGGCCTGGAGCACCGCGGCGGCGTTGAGGTAGCTGCGCGCGGGCTGCCCCGGTCCGATGTGGACGGCCTCGTCGGCCATGCGCACGACCGCGGAGTCGCGGTCCCTGGTCGAGTACACCGCCACGGACCGCACGCCCAGCTCGCGGCACGCGCGGGCGACCCGGACGGCGACCTCGCCGCGGTTGGCGATCAGCACCTTGTCGAACACGGCTGTCCCCCTACCCGGCGGAGCGGTGGTCGTCGGCGGACCCCGGCCCGGCGGCGCCGAAGCGCCGGAACCGGGCGTGCCGGTCGGCCACCAGCTCCCGCTCGTCGAGCGGGTCCAGCTCGGCGAGCACCCGGTCGAGCGCGCCGCGCAGCAGGTCCGCGGTGGCCGGCGGGTCGGCGCCGACGCCGCCCGGCGGCTCGGGGACCACGCCGTCGACGACGCCCAGCCGCAGCAGCTCGCGGGAGTCCAGCCGCAGGGCGCGGGCCGCGCGGGGTGCCGCCGCCGGGTCCTTCCACACGATCGCGGCGCAGCCCTCGGGGCTGATCACCGAGTACACGCCGCCGGAGAACACCAGGACCCGGTTGGCCACGGCCAGGCCGAGCGCGCCACCGCTGCCGCCCTCACCGGTGACGACGCTGACCACGGGCACCCGCAGGGAGGCCATCAGCCGCAGGTTCTCGGCGATGGCCACGGCCTGCCCCCGCTCCTCGGCGTCGGCGCCGGGGTGGGCGCCGGGGGTGTCGACCAGCGTGACCACGGGCAGGCCGAGCTTGTCGGCCAGCCGCATCAGCCGGGCCGCCTTGCGGTAGCCCGCCGGGGTGGCCATGCCGTAGTTGCGGCGGGCCAGGTCGGCGGGCGTGCGGCCCTTCTGGGTGCCGATCACCACCACCGGCCGCCCGGACAGCCGGGCGGTGCCGCCGACCACGGCCGGGCAGTCGGCGGACATGCGGTCGCCGTGCAGCTCCTGGAAGTCCTCGAAGGTCGCGGCCAGGTGGTCCAGGGTGGTCGGCCGGCTCAGGTCGCGCGCCCCGCGCACCTGCTCCCACGGGTCGCGCTCGGCCAGCAGGTCGGGATCGGTCACCACGGCGTCGGCGGTCGCGCCGGCGGTCGCGGGCCCGCCCCCCGCGGCGGCCCGCAGCAGCCTGCCCAGCTCGGCGCGCAGCCGGGGGCGGGGCACGATCATGTCGACGATCCCGTGCTCCAGCAGGAACTCGGCGGTCTGGAAGTCGTCGGGCAGCACCTGGCGGATGGTCTGCTCGATCACCCGGCGGCCGGCGAAACCGAGCCGCGCGCCGGGCTCGGCGACGATGACGTCGGCGAGCGTGGCGAAGGAGGCCGCGACCCCGCCGAAGGTGGGGTCGGTGACCAGCGAGATCGTCAGCACGCCCGCGCGGTCGAGCCGGCCCAGCGCCGCGCTGGTCTTGGCCATCTGCATCAGCGACAGGGCGCCCTCCTGCATCCGGGCGCCGCCGGAGGCGGACACCACCAGCAGCGGGGTGCGCTCGGCCAGCGCGGTCTCCGCGGCCAGGGTGATCAGCTCGCCGGTGGCGGTGCCGAGGCTGCCGCCGAGGAAGCCGAAGTCCATCGCCGCGATGACGACCGGGTTGCCCTCGATCGCCGCCCGGGCGCACAGCACGGCCTCGTCCAGGCCGGTGCGGGCGCGGGCCCTGGCCAGCCGCTCGGTGTAGGGGGTGGTGTCGACGAACCCGAGCGGGTCGTTGCCGCCCACGGCGAGTTCGAGCGGCGCGAACCGGCCGTCGTCGGCGAGCTGCCGGATCCGCTCGTGGGCGGTCAGCGGCTGGTGCCGGTGGCACTCCGGGCACACGCGCAGGTTGCGCGCCAGGCGCTTGGCGTAGATCGGCAACCGGCAGTCCGCGCACAGCACCCAGTCGGGGCCGGTGGCGGTGGGCCGGTCGGTGGTGGCCGTCATCGTGCTCTCCTCCTTCCGCGAGTGGCCGTCAGACCTCGATGACCTCGTGGGAGTACGCGACGGCCGCGGACTCCACCTGGAGCCCCTGGTGCCCGGCCAGGGAGTTGACGTCGCGCCAGAACCGCTGGACGGCGTTGCCCCGGGCCTGGCCGGTGGTGCCCACGCCGCGGAAGAGGCGGTTGACCACGGTGACCAGCGCGTCGGTGGCGACGGCGCAGTCGCGCCAGGCGCGCATGGTGTCCAGCCGGGTGATCGCCGGCCCGAGGTCGGCGGTGGCCGAGGCGCGGTCGAGCAGCATCTGCGCGGCGTCGATCTCGGCGGCGGAGCGGGCCAGCACCACGTCGTGGGCGGCGCGGTTGAACGTCGGCATCCCGGGCAGCGCCTGGACCGGGTTGCGGGCGGCGGCCGCGATCTTGGGCGTGACGTGGCCCAGCCACGCCTTGAGCGCACCGCGGGCGGCGCCGAGCGCGGGCGCGGCGAACATCGTGGTGGTGGCCTGCATGGGCACGGCGTAGCAGGGCGCGTCGACGGCCGCGGGCCGGCCGGTGAACAGGTCCTCGCGGCTCATGCTCCGCGCTTCGGGCACCACGACGCCGTCCACGATCAGCGTGTTGCTGCCGGTGCCGGCCATGCCCACGTTGAACCAGGTGTCCATGGTGCGGTACTGGGCGCGCGGCACGGCGAAGACCCGCGGCTGCGGGCCCTCGTCGGTCCGGGTCACCGCGGCCAGCAGCGCCCAGTCCGAGTGGTCGACGGCGCTGATGAACGGCCAGCGCCCGGACAGCCGGTAGCCGCCGTCGACGGGTTCGGCCGAGCCCAGCGGGGTCAGCGAGCCCACCAGCAGCGGGTCGGGGCCGTCGGCCCAGAGCTCGTCGAGGCCGGCGGCGGGCAGGTGCGCGGCCATCCGGGACATGTGCGCGGACAGCGAGGCGCACCACGCGGTGGCGGCGCACGCCTCGCCGAGCACGGCGACGGCGGTGGTCAGCTCGCGGAAGGTGCCCTGCCTGCCGCCGTGGCCGAGCGGCACGAAGTGGCGGGCGAAGCCGGCGTCGCGCACCGCCCGCACCACCTCGGGGGCGAGCTTGCGGTTCGCCTCGGCGTCCGCGGCGGACCGGGCGGCCACGGACGCGGCGTCGGCGGCCGCGTCGGGCAGCGCGGTGGCCGTCAGGGACTTGTCCATCCTGGCCATCTCCTCGGCATCGGGGTGCGTGGGTCGGCACGGCGGTGCGGTGCCTCGGCCACCGTGGTCGCCGCCGGTCGAACTCGGCTCGACATCGGCTGAAAGCCGTTCGGGACCGGTTCAGGAGCGGCCTTCGACCCGAGTTCGAGGCCGCCGGGCGACGCTCGTCGCCGTCACCGCGGGACCTCGTGCCCCGACCGGTGACGCCACTCGACGGAAGGGACTTGCTGCAATGGTGAGCCTGGCGGCTTCGCCGCTCCCCGGCGGTGCCCGGTGACCCGCCGCGTCGTGATCACCGGGATCGGCGTGCGCACCGCGGGCGGCAACGGCGTCGCCGCGTTCTGGGACCTGATGACCTCGGGTCGGTCCGCCACCCGGCGGATCACCTTCTTCGACCCGTCGCCCTACCGCTCGCGGGTCGCGGCGGAGGCCGACTTCGACGCGGCCGCGGAGGGCCTGACGCCCACCGAGGTCCGCCGCATGGACCGGGCCTCGCAGTTCGCCGTGGTGTGCGCGCGGGAGGCGGTGGTCGACAGCGGCCTGGACTTCGGCGCGCTGGACCCGACGCGCGTCGGGGTCAGCCTGGGCAGCGCGGTGGCCGCGGCCACCAGCCTGGAGCAGGAGTACCTGGTGCTGTCCGACAGCGGGCGGAACTGGCTGGTGGACGACGCCTACCTGTCGCCGCACATGTTCGACTACCTGGTCCCCAGCGTGATGCCCGCCGAGGTGGCGTGGACCGTCGGCGCGGAGGGGCCGGTGACCATGGTGTCCAACGGCTGCACGTCCGGCCTGGACTCGGTCGGCCACGCGGTGCAGCTGATCCGCGAGGGCAGCGCCGACGTGGCGCTGGCCGGGGCGTCGGACACCCCGATCACCCCGATCGTGGTCGCCTGCTTCGACGCGATCAAGGCCACCACGACCCGCAACGACGACCCCGGGCACGCGTCCCGGCCCTTCGACGGCTCGCGCGACGGCTTCGTGCTCGCCGAGGGCGCCGCGGTGTTCGTGCTGGAGGAGCTGGAGTCGGCCCGGCGGCGCGGCGCGCACGTCTACGCCGAGGTCGGCGGCTACGCCACGCGCTGCAACGCCTACCACATGACCGGCCTGAAGGCGGACGGCCGGGAGATGGCCGAGGCCATCCGCAACGCGCTGGCGCAGGCCCGGTTGGACCCGACCGCGGTCGACTACGTCAACGCGCACGGCTCGGGCACCAAGCAGAACGACCGCCACGAGACCGCCGCGTACAAGCGCAGCCTGGGCGACCACGCCTACCGGACGCCGGTCAGCTCCATCAAGTCGATGGTCGGCCACTCGCTGGGCGCGATCGGCTCGATCGAGATCGCCGCGTCCGTGCTGGCCATCGAGCACGGCGTGGTGCCGCCGACGGCCAACCTGCGCGAGCGCGACCCCGAGTGCGACCTGGACTACGTGCCGCTGGAGGCCCGCGAGCGGCGGGTGGACACCGTGCTGAGCGTGGGCAGCGGCTTCGGCGGCTTCCAGAGCGCGATGGTGCTGCACCGGCCCGGGGTGGTGGCGCGATGAGCGCGTACGTGACCGGCATGGGCGTGCTGGCGCCCAACGGCGCCGGCCTGGAGCAGTTCTGGCAGGCCACCCTGGACGGGCGCGCCGGCATCCGGGAGCTGACCCGGTTCGACGCCTCCCGCTACCCCTCCCGGCTCGCCGGGCAGGTCGAGGGCTTCGACCCGGCCGCGCACCTGCCGGGCAGGCTGCTGCCGCAGACCGACGTCTCCACCCGGTTCGCCCTGGTGGCCGCCGACTGGGCGCTGGCCGACGCCAAGATCGAGGCGGGCGCGTTCACCGACTACGAGATGGGCGTGGTGACCTCCAACGCCTCCGGCGGGTTCGAGTTCACCCACCGGGAGTTCCACAAGCTGTGGTCGCGGGGACCGAGGTCGGTCAGCGTGTACGAGTCGTTCGCCTGGTTCTACGCGGTGAACACCGGCCAGATCTCCATCCGCAACGAGCTGCGCGGGCCCAGCAGCGCCCTGGTCGCCGAGCAGGCGGGCGGCCTCGACGCCCTGGGCCACGCCCGCCGCACCGTGCGCGCGGGCACCCCGGTGGTGGTCACCGGCGGGGTGGACTCGGCGCTGGACCCGTGGGGCTGGGTGGCGCAGCTGGCGAGCGGCCGGGTCAGCCGGGCCACCGACCCGGCGCGGGCCTACCTGCCGTTCGACGACTCGGCCCGCGGGTACGTGCCCGGCGAGGGCGGCGCGATCCTGGTGGTGGAGGACCCGGCCGCGGCCCGCGCGCGGGGCGCGCACCGGGTGTACGGCGAGATCGCCGGCTACGCCTCGACCTTCGACCCGCCGCCCGGTTCGCCGCGCCCGCCGGGCCTCGCCCGGGCCGCGCGGCTGGCGCTGGCCGACGCGGGCGTCCAACCGGGCGAGGTCGACGTGGTCTTCGCCGACGCCGCCGGCGTGCCGGAGCTGGACCTGGCCGAGGCCGCCGCCGTCACCGGGCTGTTCGGCCCGCACGGGGTGCCGGTCGCCGCGCCCAAGGCGCTGTTCGGGCGGCTGTACTCCGGCGGCGGTCCGGTGGACGTCGCCACCGCGCTGCTGTCCATCCGCGACGGCGTGATCCCGCCGACCGCGGCGGCGGCGCGGGCCGCCGAGCGGTACGGCGTCGACCTCGTCGGCCCGGCCCCGCGCCCCGCCCGCGTCACGACCGCGCTGGTGCTCGCCCGCGGCAAGTGGGGGTTCAACTCGGCCGTCGTCGTGCGCGCCGTCCCGACCGCACCCGCTACGACCGCGCCCACCCGCGACCGCACCCGTCCCGATCAGGAGGAGCTGACATGAGCAAGATGACCGTCCACGACCTGCACCGCATCCTCGTCCAGTGCGCCGGCGAGGCCGAGCAGGGCGTGCTGGGCGCCGACGCGCTGGACCGGGACTTCGACGACCTCGGCTACGACTCGCTGGCGCTGATGGAGACCGCCGCCCAGATCGCCAAGGAGTACGGCGTGGAGATCTCCGACGAGCGGGTCGCCGAGCTGCGCACCCCGCGCGAGGTGCTGGCCGTGGTCAACGGCGACGAGCTGGAGCGGGGATGAGCGGGGCGCCGCAGCGCAGCACCGCGCACACCCGCGTGGTCGACGCGCCGGCCGCGGCGGTCTACGACCTGGTGGCCACCGTGTCGCGGTGGCCCGCGGTGTTCGGGCCGACCGTGCACGTCGACCTGCTGGAGCACGACGGCACCAGCGAGCGGTTCCGGCTCTGGGCCACGCTCAACGGCGAGGTCAGGAACTGGACCTCGCGGCGCACCCTGGACCGCGACCGGCTGCGCATCGGGTTCCGGCAGGAGCACGGCCGGGCGCCGGTGCTGGCCATGAGCGGCCACTGGCGGTTCCGCCCGCTCGACGGCGGGCGCACCGAGGTCGAGCTGGGCCACACCTTCTCCGCCGAGGACGAGGAGCGGCTGGAGCTGGTGACCGCGGCGGTGGACCACAACAGCACCGCGGAGCTGGCCGCGCTCGACCGCGTCGCGGGCCAGGGCCACCCGGTCGAGCAGGTGGTGTTCTCCTTCACCGACGAGGTGGCCCTCGACGGCGAGCCGTGGGCCGCCTACCAGTTCGTCGCCAGGTCCGACCGCTGGCCGCACGTGCTGCCGCACGTGCGGCGGGTCGCGCTGGCCGAGCACCCGGACGGGGTGCAGGACATGGAGATGGACACCGTCACCGTCGACGGCGGGGTGCACCGGACCCGGTCCGTGCGGCTGTGCCTGCCGCCGGACCGGATCGTCTACAAGCAGCTGGTGCCGCCCGCGCTGCTGCTGGGCCACAGCGGGTCGTGGACCTTCCGCGACGGCCCCGGCGGGCCCACCGCGGTGGCCACCCACACCGTGGCGGTCGACGTCGCCGCCGTGCCGGGGGTGCTGGGCGCGGGCAAGACCCTCTCCGACGCGCGCGGTTACCTGCGCGCGGCGCTCGGCGCGAACAGCCGGGCCACGCTCGGGTACGCCGCGCGGGCCGCGGCGTCGACCGGGTCCGGGTCGTGAGCCCGGCGACGACCACCGACGCGGCCCTGGTCGAGGTCGCCGAGGACGTCTACGCCTACACGCAGCTGCCGGGCGGCTGGTGCGTGAGCAACGCGGGCGTGGTGGCCGGGTCGGACGGCGTGCTGGTCGTCGACACCCTGGCCACCGAGCACCGGGCGCGGCGGCTGCGGGCGGCCGTGGACGGGCTGCGGGCGGGTCCGCGGCGCACCGTGGTCAACACCCACCACCACGGCGACCACAACTTCGGCAACCGCGTGTTCGGCCCGGGCGCCGCGATCGTGGCCCACGAGGCGGCGCGCACCGAGATGGCCGCGACCGGCCTGGCGCTCACCGGGCTGTGGCCGGACGTGGCGTGGGGCGAGGTGGCGGTGACCCTGCCGACCACCACCTTCGCCGACCGGCTCACCGTGCACGTGGGCGGGCGGGCGGTCCGGCTGCTGCACGTGGGGCCCGCGCACACCACCAACGACGTGGTGGCCTGGCTCCCCGAGGACCGCGTGCTGTTCGCGGGCGACGTGGTGCTCTCGGGCGCGACGCCGTTCAGCCTGATGGGCTCGGTGGCGGGCACGCTGGCCGCGATCGAGCGGCTGCGCGACCTCGGCGCGCGCACCGTGGTGTGCGGCCACGGCCCGGTGGCGGGCCCGGAGGTGTTCGACGAGAACGCCGCCTACCTGCGGTGGGTGCAGCGCCTGGCGGCCGACGGCGTCGCCGCGGGGCTGCGACCGCTGGAGGTCGCGGCCGAGGCGGGGCCCGGCGAGTTCGGCCACCTGCTCGACCCCGAGCGGGTCGTGGGGAACCTGCACCGCGCCTACGCCGAGGTCGAGGGCGGCCCGCTCGGCCGGCCGCTCGACGTGGTGTCGGTGTTCGGGGAGATGGTGGCCCACAACGACGGGCGGTTGCCGACGTGCCTGGCCTGAACCGGGAGCGCGTCGACCCGGCCGACTTCCGCGACGCCATGGCCCGGTTCCCGACCGGGGTGGCCGTGGTGACCGCCCGCGACGAGGCGGGCGAGCCGCACGGCATGACGGTCAGCTCGTTCTGCTCGGTGTCGCTGGAACCGCCCCTGGTGCTGGTGTGCCTGGCCAGGACGGCCCGCAGCTTCCCGGTGTTCGCCCGCCGCCCGCGGTTCGCGGTCAGCGTGCTGCGCGACCACCACGCCGCCCTGGCGGTGCGGTTCGCCCGCCGGGGCGCGGACAAGTTCACCGGCGGCGGGCTGCGGGTCACGCCGAGCGGCGCGGTCGTGGTCGAGGACGCGCTGGCGGTGCTGGAGTGCGCCGCGGACGGCACCCACGACGGCGGCGACCACCTGATCCTGGTCGGCCGGGTCGAGCGGCTGGCGCTGGCCGCGCAGCCGGGTCCGCCGGCCGTGTACTTCGACCGCGCGTTCGGCACCGTGGCTCGGTCGACCGGGTCCGCGCCGTGACGCGACCGGGTCCGCGCCGCGGCGCGGGCGCACCGAGACCACTCCCGTGACGCTGGAGGCACCGATGACCCTGGACCCGACGCCGCTGCCCATCACCGCCGACGACGACGAGCTGCGCCGCCACCTGGCCCACGCCGAGGTGCCCGCGCTGCTGCTGACCGTGGCCCACCTGACCGGGGACACCTCGGTGCTGCCCGACGACCGGCGCGAGCCCGGCTGGCTGTTCGCGCCGCAGGGCGGGCTCACGCCCGCGCAGCAGGAGCGGGCGCGGGAGGTGGCGCTGCGCGTGCTGGCCGCCCACCGCGACGGCGGCCGTGCCGCACCGCCGGCACCGGACCCGGGGCTGCTGCGCGCGCTCACCACCTGGGCGATGGGCGGCGACACCACGGAGCTGGTGCCGCTGCTGGCCGAGGAGGTCACCGCGCCGGGCGCGGACCCGAGGGCACCCGGCTGGACCGCGGCGGAGCTGGCCCCCGGCGCGGCGGTGCCGAGGGTGGTCGTCATCGGCGCCGGTCCGAGCGGCCTGCTGGTCGGCCACCGGCTGGCGCAGGCCGGGGTGCCGTTCGTGATCCACGAGAAGAACCCGGACGTCGGCGGCACGTGGTTCGACAACACCTACCCCGGCTGCCGGATCGACGTGGCCAGCAGGCTCTACGACTACTCGTTCGCGCCGCGGTCGGACTGGCCGGACCACTTCTGCACCCGCGACGAGGTGCTGCGCTACTTCCGCCGCTTCGCCCGCGACACCGGCGTCGCCGGGCACGTCCGCTTCCGGTCGGAGGTCGTCGCCGCCGCGTGGGACGACCGCGCCTCGCGCTGGCGGCTGACCGTGCGCACGCCGCGGGGCGTCACCGAGGAGGAGTGCGACGTGCTGGTCAGCGCCGTGGGCCAGCTCAACCGGCCGCGGCTGCCCGACGTGCCCGGCCGGGACGAGTTCGCCGGTCCCGCGTTCCACACCGCCCGGTGGGACCACTCGGTGGACCTGCGGGGCAAGCGGGTCGCCGTGGTCGGCACCGGGGCCAGCGCCTTCCAGGTGGTGCCCGAGATCGCCCCGGAGGTGGCCGGGCTGGTGGTGTTCCAGCGCAACCCGCCGTGGCTGCGGCCGACCCCGCACTACCGCGCGCCGATGTCCGACAGCGCCCGGTGGCTGCGCGAGCACGTGCCGTTCTACGCCCGCTGGGAGCGCTTCTGGCTGTTCGCCCCGGGGCTGCGCGGCATCCTGGAGAACTGGGTCGTCGACCACGGCCACCCGCCCACCGAGCGGGCGGTGTCGGCGCCCAACGAGGCGATGCGCGCGGCCCTGGAGGCGGCCATGCGGGCCCAGCTCGCCGACGCGCCGCCGGAGCTGGCCGAGGCGGTGCTGCCGCGGTACCCGGTGGGCGCCAAGCGGGTGCTGCGCGACGACGGCCGCTGGATCGCGACCCTCAAGCGGGACGACGTCCGGCTGGTCACCGAGCCCGTCCGGCGGGTCACGCCGGGCGGCGTGGTGGCCGGCGGGGTCGAGCACGAGGTCGACGTCATCGTCTACGCCACCGGGTTCCGGGCCTCGGAGTTCCTGGCGCCGATGCGGGTGACCGGCCGCGGCGGGGTCGACCTGCACGGCGCGTGGAACGGCGTGCCCAGGGCGTACCTGGGCCTGACCGTGCCGGGGTTCCCGAACCTGTTCTGCCTGTACGGCCCGAACACCAACCTGGTCGGGCAGGGCGGCAGCATCGTCTACTTCTCCGAGTGCGCGGCCCGGTACGTGCTCGACGCGGTGCGCCTGCTGCTGACGCGGGGCAGGAAGGCGCTGGAGGTCCGCAAGGACGTGCACGACGACTACAACGCCTGGGTCGACGAGGGCAACGCCAATCGCGCCTGGGGCTGGTCGAAGGTCGGCGGTTGGTACAACGAGGGCGGCCGCTCGGCCCCGAACTGGCCCTACTCGGCCCACGAGTACTGGCGGCGCACGCGCCGCGTGGATCCCGCCGACTACGAGCTGTCCTGATCGGACCACCCGTCCGGGGCTGCCCGGACCACGATCCCCCGACCGCGTCCGTCCTGTGTGGACGAAGTGGTCGGGACAACCCGCGCACACCCCCCGCGACCGGGTCGCCGCCACGGCCCGGTCACGGCGGCGCGCGGGGAACAACCACGAGAACCGATGCAACTGGGGGGAACCCTCGATGACCATGTCCCGGAGAAAAGTGCTCTCCCGAGCCGTCGCCCTGGGTGGCGCGGCAGTGGCCGGCGCGGCGGTGGGCGCGGTACCCGACGCGCTCGCGGACCCGGTGGCCGACCCCTCCGCGCAGCCCGGCCCGACCGGCGGCGCGTTCGGGCCGGTGAGCGTCCCGCCGTCCGACCCGCGCTTCCCGGAGCTGGTCACCGGCTTCAACCGGCGCTGGGTCGCGGCGCCCGACGCGGTCCGGCTGGTGACCACGACGGCCCAGGTCGCCCTGGCGGTGCAGGAGGCGGTGCTCGCGCGCAAGAAGGTGTCGGTGCGCAGCGGCGGGCACTGCTACGCCAACTTCGTCTACAACGACGAGGCGAAGCTCATCGTCGACCTGTCGCTGATGAACCAGATCTACTACGACCCGCTGCGCTGCGCCTTCGCCGTGGAGAGCGGCGCGCAGCTCGGCCGGGTCTACGAGACGCTGTTCCGCGGCTGGGGCGTCACCCTGCCCGGCGGCGTGTGCCCGACCGTGGCCGTCGGCGGCCACGCGGCGGGCGGCGGCCACGGCCTGCTGTCCCGCCAGCTCGGCAACATCTGCGACCTGGTCGAGGCCGTGGAGGTCGTCGTCGTGGACCGCGGCGGCCTGGTCCGCGTGGTCACGGCCTCGCGCAACCCCGCCGACCCCAACCACGACCTGTGGTGGGCCTGCACCGGCGGTGGCGGCGGCAACTTCGGCGTCGTCACCCGCTACTGGTTCCGGACCAGGGGCGCGAGCGGGACCGACCCGCGCGGGCAGCTGCCCCGCCCGCCGAAGGACTTCCTGGTCAGCCAGCTGTTCATCCCGTGGCAGAACCTGAACCGGGACCAGTTCGTCGCCCTCGTGCGCAACCACGGCACCTGGCACGAGCGGAACAGCTCCCCCACCTCGCCGGGCGCGGCGCTGTGCGGGCTGATGTTCGCGCCGCACGTCTCCGGCGGCGGCATCGCCATGCTGACCACCATCGACGCCGACCTGCCCGACGCGGACGGCGTGGTCTCCGACTACTGGAGCACCGTGACCGCGGGCACCGGCGTCGGCGCCGCGGTCCCGCGCCGGCGGCTGCCGTGGATGGCGGCGACGGAGACGATCAACACCAGCAACGCCGTGGTGATGACCGACGCCACCAACCGCAACTCGGTCAAGAGCGCGTACCTGCGCAGGGGCTTCACCGAGGAGCAGATCAGGAGGCTGCACCACCACCTGACCCGGACCGACTACGCCAACCCCAACGCCATCGTGCAGCTCGGCGCGATGGCCGGCGGCCGGATCAACGCGCTGCTGCCGACCGACACGGCGGTGGTCGCCCGCACCTCGGCGCTGTTCACGTTCTTCCAGGCGTACTGGCGCGACCAGGCCGACGACGCGGCGAACCTGGCCTGGCTGCGCGACGTCTACCGCGACGTCTTCGCCGACACCGGCGGCTACCCGGTGCCGGGCGACCGGTACGGCGGCTGCTCGATCAACGCCCCGGACCTGGAGATCACCGACCCGGCGGTCAACACCTCCGGGGTGCCCTGGTCGACGCTCTACTACGGCGAGAACTACCCCCGCCTCCAGCGGGCGAAGGCCGCCTACGACCCGACCGACTTCTTCCGCCACGCCCTGTCGGTCCGCCTGCCGTAAGCGGGCACCGCGGGTCGAGCGGGCCCGCCTCGCCGTCCCGGTCCCCGGTCACGTGGCCAGCGTCGCCACCGGGGGCCGGGACGGCAGCCCCGCGTCCCTCGCCACCGCCGCGGCCTCGCCGCGCGATCCCACCTCCAGCTTGTTGAGGATGTTCGCCACGTGGAACTTCACCGTGTGCTCGCTGATGTGCAGCTGCTCGGCGATCTGGCGGTTGCGGCGCCCGAGCGTCAGCAGCGCCAGCACGTCCAGCTCGCGCGGGTTGAGCACGCCCAGCGGGTGCGCGTCGGGCACCTCGGGCGGCGTCAGCGGCAGGACCGCGGTGAGCGCCGTGCCCCAGTCCGGCACCGAGTCCACGTGCAGCGACCCGTTGAGCCCCAGCAGCCGGTCGCTGATCCGGTGCACGGCCGCCGAGTCCTTGGACAGCCTGCCCGGCCCGTTGTCGCGGACGCTGACCTGCAGCCCGCCGTCCTCGACCTGCCAGGCCACCCGCACCCGCGAGACCCCGCCGTGGTCGAGCACGACCAGCACGGCGTCGCGCACCGTGGCCCGGGCCGCCAGGGCCACGTCGGCGGGCAGGACGCGGTCGCCGCGCTCGGGCCCGGCCAGCTCCAGCTGCACGTCGCCGTACCGGGTGAGCAGGCTCAGCGTCCCGGCCAGGCGGGCGAAGGCGTCCGCCGCGGTCTCCTCCCCCGCGGCCCGGTCCTGGTCGGCCGCCGCGCGCAGCTCGATCAGGGCGGACACGGCCAGGTCGATCGCCGTCCGCCGGGCGGTGGCGTCGTCCAGGCCCTTCGAGCGCAGGGCGCCCAGCTGGGCGGTCAGCACGCTGGTGTACTCCGCGTTGAGCTCGGCCACCAGCCGCGCCCGCTCACTGGCCGCCGCCCAGGTGCCCGCGATGTGCACCGGCACCGCCTCGACCAGCTGGTCGACCACGTGCGCGGTGGAGATGTCCCACAGCTGCTGGACGACCCGTTGCCGCACCCCCTCCGGGAACCCGCCGTCCGGCAGCACCACGGCCAGCAGCGCCCCCGCCGACCCGTTGGGCGCGGCGGCGACGGCGAGGACCGGGCGGCTGACCCCGCCCAGCGACGCCTGCCCCGTCCACGGCCGCCCCACCTCCACCAGGCGGGACAGGGCCGTGAGGTCGCCGTTGTCGAGCCCCTCGGTCACCTCGGCCTCGCCGTGCCACATGAGCGGGAACCGCGAGCAGTCCCCGGTCAGCATCACCAGCGCGCGGTGCGGCACCAGGTCGGCCAGCACCGCCGAGAAGCACTCCAACGTCTCCCGCAGCGGCGCCTGCACCAGCCTGCTCGCCATCCGGAGCGCGAACTCCGGATCCCCCCAGCTGCTCAGCGCCATGTGTCGATGCTATTACCGAACGCAGTGGGCCCGGGCCACTCTTGTGGGTGGCCGGACCTAGCCGAACGACCGGTCGCCCGTTCCTCCGGGCCTTGACACAAGCCCCTTGACCGCACAATTGCGGTCCCAGCCGCCTACGGGGCAGGTCGGGAGCGACGTCGGGCCGAACACCGTTCCCGGCAGGTGGGCGCGCACCGGGACGACCGCGACGGAGGAGGTGCGGTCCGCGCGAACCGACCGGTGAGACCGCCATCTCACGTTCTCCCCGAGCGCTGGTGCCCGGCGAACGGCCGCCGTTACGTTCGAGCGGTCTTCCCCGGTGCCGCGGGAGTGCGCAGACCTCGCAGGCGCCTTGGTCCCCGCACTCGAACGGAAGGCCCCCCGGTGACCCGACTCGCCCTGCTAGCCGCCGCCCTCGTCGCGGTGAGCACCCCACTCGTCGCGACGGCGCCCGAAGCGCACGCCGCCCCCACCGTTCCGGTGATCTTCGTGCACGGCCAGGAAGGTTCGGCGCAGCAGTTCCAGTCGACCGCGCAGCGCCTGTCCGGCAACGGCTACCCCGACCGGCTGCTGCACGCCTACGAGTACGACACCGGCACGCTGCTCAACGAGCGGGCCGTCCTCGGCCTCGCGGTGTTCGTCGACCGGGTGCGCGCGGCGACCGGTTCGCCCACCGTGGACATCATCGCGCACTCGCGCGGGACCATCGTGGCGCACTCGTACCTGTCGGACCGGCGGCACGCCGCCGAGGTGCGGCGCTACGTCAACGTGGACGGCCGGTCCAGCCTCCTGCCGCCCGGCGGCGTGCCCACGCTGGCGCTGTGGAGCGGCCTGCAGCCCGACGGCGCCATCGGCGGGGCGACCAACGTGCACCTGCCCGACCTGGGGCACACCGAGACCACGACGTCGGCCGAGAGCTTCGCCCACGTCTACCGGTTCCTGACCGGGACGGCGCCGCAGACCACGCAGGTCGTCCCGCAGCCGTCCGGGGTGACCGTCTCCGGGCGGGCGACGTACTTCGGCGCGAACTCCGGCGTCCCCGGCCGGCTGGCCGTGTGGGAGGTGGAGGAGTCCTCGGGCACCCGCGTCGGTTCCGCGCCGGTGCACACCACGACCACCTACGACGGTGCGTTCGGTCCCCTGGCGGTCGACCCGCGCAAGCGCTACGAGCTGGAGTACCAGCGGACCGGCGAGCCCACCTCGCACTTCTACTTCGAGTCGTTCGAGCGCACCAACCAGTTCGTCCGGCTGCAGATCTCGGCGCCGGGAGGCCCGGCCGACGACGTCGACCGCTGCCCCACGCACACCGCGATCACGGTCGTCCGCAACCGCGAGTGGTGGTCGGACCAGGGAGCCGGCAGCGACGGCCTCGCCCTCAACGGCGTCGAGGTGCTGACGGCGAACGTCGCGCCGAGGTCGCGACAGGTGCTGGCGGCGTTCCTCTTCGACGACGGCTGCGACCGCCGTTCTGCGCTGGGCGCGCCCGCCGCGGACTTCGCCTCGCTGCCGTTCCTCACCGGCGTCGACGTCTACCTGCCGCCCACCGGTTCGGTCGCGGTGCGGGAGGGCATCCGCGGGACGACCCAGTCCAGGACGGTCACCGTGCCGGCGTGGCGGTCGGACCAGCACAGCGTGACGGTGGAGTTCAAGGACTACGCCGACATCCGGTGAACCGCGGGCCCCGCGGCGGGACGGCCGGGCCGAACGCCGTTCTCAGCAGGTGAGCGCGCACCGGGGCTTGCGCGGCGGAGGAGGTACGGTCCGTCGCGCAAGCCCCGGTGCGCCCACCGGGGGAGGTCGTCTGCTCGGTGAGCAGGGAGGGAGACGAGCCGTGCGCCGTCCTGGGTTCGGCACCGCCGTTGCCGCGATCGCGATGTCCGGCCTGATGGTGTTGAGCGCCTGCGCGAAGGACTCCGGCGGTGGTGCCGCCGGGTCGACCGGCGCCACCGGCGCCGCGTGCGAGTTCGCGACACCACCCGCCCCGCCCGCCGGCTCGAACACCAGCACCACCAACCCGGCCGACAGCGAGAAGGTCGACGGCAGCGCGCTGAAGATCGGCCTGGCCTACGACATCGGCGGTCGTGGTGACGCGTCGTTCAACGACCTCGCCGCCGCCGGGTTCGACCGGGCCATCACGGACATGGGGGTCGCGCGGGAGAACACCCGCGAGGTCTCGGCCGCCCCGAACGAGGACGAGGCGGCGAAGCAGTCCCGGCTGCGCCAGCTCGCGCGCGAGGGCTTCAACCCGATCGTCGCCGTCGGCTTCGCGTACACCGAGGCGCTCAAGGTCGTCGCGCCGGAGTTCCCGGACGTCCGGTTCGGCCTGGTCGACTCCGCCGTGGAGGGCGCGACCAACGTCACACCGCTGGTCTTCGCCGAGCAGGAGGGCGCGTTCCTGGCCGGCGTCGTGGCCGCGTACCAGAGCAAGAAGTGCCACGTCGGCTTCGTCGGCGGCGTCGACATCCCGCTGATCCACAAGTTCGAGGCCGGTTACGCGCAGGGCGCCAGGGCCGCCGCGCCGAAGATCGTGGTCGACAGGAAGTACATCACGCCCGCCACCGACTTCAGCGGCTTCCAGGACCCGGCGAAGGGCATGGAGACCGCGAAGGGCCTCATCGAGAAGGGCGCGGACGTCCTCTACCCCGCCGCCGGCGCGTCCGGCATCGGCGTCTTCTCCGCGGTGAAGCAGGCCGGTGTGCTGGCGGTCGGGTGCGACGCCGACCAGTACAACCAGCCGGCGCTCGCGGACAGCAGGGACGTCATCGTCGCGTCGAGCCTCAAGCGCGTCGACGTCGCGGTGTACGACTACTTCAGGGCCGCCGCGAGCAACGACCTCGCCTCGCTGCCGAAGGTCTTCGACCTCAAGGTGGACGGCATCGGCTACGCCACGTCCGGTGGCCGGATCGACGCCCGGCTCCAGGGCATCCTCGAAGGGTTCAAGGCCCAGATCATCGAGGGCGGGATCAAGGTCGCGGACAAGCCGTAGGCCACCGGGCCTCGCGGGGACCCGGCCCCCGCGAGGCCCGGCCGTCGGCGTCCGCTAGTCGCGGACGGTCCGGTAGCGCAGCAGGACCGCGCCCGACCCGAAGGCGCGGTTCTCCACCAGTTCCAGCTTCAACCACCTGTTCAGCGCCGGGAAGAACGGCGTGCCGCCGCCGATCGCGGCCGGGGTGACCAGCACGTGGAACTCGTCCACGAGGCCGGCCTGGACCAGGGGTGCGGCGAGCGTGGCGCCGCCCACCTCCATCAGGCCGTCGGTCTCGGCCTTGAGCCTCCTGGTGGTCTCGACCACGTCACCGCGCTCCAGCCTGGAGTTCCAGTCGACCGACTCCAGGGTCCTGGAGAAGACCACTTTGGGCATCGCGAGCCACAGCCGGGCGTACTCGGCCTCCACCGGGGGCACGTCGGGCGCCTGGCCGGCGGTCGGCCAGTGGGCCGACATCAGCTCGTACAGCTTGCGCCCGTACAGCGACAGGGCGACCTGCCCGGTCCGGTCGTTCCAGTACCGGTGCAGCTCCTCGTCCGGCACGCTCCAGCCGAGGTCGCCGTTCGCGTCGGCGATGTAGCCGTCCACCGAGACGTTCATGCCATAGGTCAACAATCCCATGGCGGTACAGACTGCCGGAGCGCGGGGAACTCATCGCGCCGCCACGCCGGCGAGGCGATCGGGCACCGGCGACGCGACGGTGCCCGGCCCGAAACCCCGGCCGGGCACCGCGTCCGCACCCGCGGGCGACGGCTCAGCCGCCCAGCGGCGCCTGGGCGTCGAGGTCCGCGCGGACCTCGGCCGGGAGTTCGAACTCGATGCCGTCCAGGGCCTCGTCGAGCTGCGCCACGCTGCTCACGCCCAGCACCGGCACCACCGGCGTCTCACCGCCGACCATCCAGGCCAGGGCGAGCTGGTTGGCGGTGATGCCGAGCCGTTCGGCCTGGGCGCGGAGGTGCGCGAGCCTGCGCTCGTTGTCCTCGCTGCGGTACTCGGGCGCCAACTGCTTGTCGGGCCGGGTCAGCGCGCCCTGGAGCAGCGGCGAGTAGCCCTGCACGACGATGCCGTGCTCCCGCGCGTGCGCCACCATCTCCCGGTCGAGCGGGCGCTGCGGGCGGATGTCGGCGGCCGGGTCGGGCCACAGGTAGGAGTGCCGCACCTGGATCACCCGCGGTGCGGCGATCGAGTCGTCCGCGGCCAGGTCGGTGGCCTCGCGCAGCCGCTCGGGTGCCGAGTTGCTGGCGCCGACCACGCCGACGCGGCCGTCACGGACCAGGTCGGACAGCGCCCGGGCGGTCTCGGCCAACGGGGTCTTCGGGTCGTCGGCGTGGGTGAGGTAGACGTCGACGCGGTCGGTGCCCAGCCGCTGGGCGCTCAGCTCGAACTGCTTGTGGATGACGGCGGGGTCGAGCCCCTCGGCGGACTCCGGGAACGGCCCGTCGAGCGGGTCGGGCAGGCAGCCGACCTTGGTGGTCAGCAGCACCTCGGCACGCGACCCGGTGTCCGCGAGCCAGCGGCCGATCACCAGCTCGGACTCCTCGCCGGTGCCGCCCGGCACCCAGAACGAGTAGCAGTTGGCGGTGTCGACCAGCCGGCCACCGCGCTCGGCGAACCGGTCCAGGATCGCCCGGGACGTGGCCTCGTCGACGGTGGTGCCGAAGTACATGGTGCCGAGCGCCACCCGGGTCTCGCGCAGCCGCGCCAAGACCTCGTCGCCGTAGGCGGTGGTGAGCATGGGGCGTCCTCTCTTCAGAAATCCGGTCAGGCGGGTTCGAGGTTACGGAGGCGGGCGGTGAGGCTACCGTAAGTGAAGGCGAGCACGTCGGCGGCGGCGAGCACGAGCCGGCTGGCCGCCGCCGCCGCGACGGCTTCGGGCGCGGGCAGCAGCGAGGCGAGCGAGACGGCCAGCAGCGCCTCCCGCACCCCGATGCCGTCGGGCACCACCACGACCAGGCTCGCCACCGACGTCGCCAGCGCGAAACCGCCCAGGCACGGCAGCAGCGCGGCCACCGGGTCGGCGCCCAGCGCGACGACCAGCAGCCACAGGTGCAGCCCGGTCACCACCCAGGACACCGCGCACAGCCACACCGCGCGGCGCAGCACGTCCGCCGGCACCTCGACCAGGCGCCGCGCCAGCGCGGGCACCTGGCGCAGCAGCCGCACCGCCGCCGCCAGCAGCCACGGCATCACCAGCAGCGCCACGAGGGCCAGGGCGGCCGCGGCCAGCGCCGTCCAGCCGCCGTGGGCGTAGCGCAGCAGCGTGGGCAGGCCCAGCGCCGCGCCGGTGGCCAGCGAGACGGCGGCGTAGAGCCCGAAGGTCGCGGTGAAGTGGAAGACCGTGATCCCCGAGGACGCCGCCAGCCGGGTCTGCAGGACGATCGACCACATCACGCCCGGCACGTACTTGCCCAGGCTGCCGGCGGCGAACAGGCGCACCGCCGCCACCCGCCCCAGCGGCCGGGACAGGGCCTGCAGCGGCTCCCGCCAGGACAGCGCGGTCAGCCACAGCCCGACCACCGCGGCGACGAGGGCGGGCAGCAGCCACGGGCCGAGGCGGCCCAGCGCGGCGCCCGCGGCCTCGCGGTCGGCGGCCAGCGACCGCACCAGGAACGCCGCGCACAGCAGCACGACCAGGGCGGTGGTGGTGCGGCGCACCCCGGGCCGGCGCAGGAACGCGCCGAGCGCCGACCCGACGGCCAGGGCGCGTGCCCACCGCGCCGGCGGGGCGGTGGTGCCGTTCACGCGCGGCCCCCGTTCGCGTAGAGCCGCCGGAACGACGGTGAGCACGCCCAGCGGGCCGCGCCGACCAGCGCGGCGGCGGCGGTGGTGGCGTTCATCAGCAGGTGGAGCCCGGCCATCAGCGGGAACTGCCGCGGTCCCGTCGAGGCGCGCAGGAACTTGAGCAACCGCCGCTCCTCCACCACGAACAGCGCCATCCCGGCCAGCGCCGTCGCCGCGCCCGCCGCGGGCCACAGCGCGGCGCCGGCGAGGCTCGCCAGGACCAGCGCGGTGCCCGCGACGGCCAGCGGCCGGTAGGCGGTGTCCGACAGCCGCGGCCGGGACCGCCCCCGGTCGGCGAACAGCGCCACCAGCGGCACCGAGCGGTGGTACTGCTTGCCCAGCAGCACGCCGAGCCGGTCGTCGTCGTCGTGGCGGCCCAGGATCGTCGCGTCGATCCACACGGTGGACATCGCCGACAGCCGCGCGCCGTACTCGACGTCCTCGGTGGCCCGCAGGCTGGTGTCCAGCGGCCCGGCCAGCTCGTAGGTCTCGCGGCGCATCGCGCCGATCGAGAAGTTGCACATCCGGGTCTCGCCGGAGTTGCGCACCCGCCAGAAGTGGCCGTGGAGCACCTTGTACCGCTCCACCGGGCCGTCGTCGATCAGGGGTTGTTTGTCGTAGATGCCGCTGACGAAACCGAGCCGGGGGTCGGAGGTCAGCAGCCGGACGGCCCGCTCCACCGCCTCCGGCGCGAGGGCGATGTCGGAGTCGAGGAAGAACAGGACCTCGCCGGTGCTGTGCCGCACGCCGGTGTTGCGGGCCGCGGAGACCCCGGCGTTGGCGGTGCGCACGAGCGTGCAGGGGAACTCGGCGGCGATGTGCGGCGAGGCGTCGGTGCTGCCGTCGTCCACGACCACGACCTCGGTGATGTTCGGGTAGGTCTGGTCGAACACGGCCTGCAGGCACTGGCGCAGCGTGCGCGCGTAGTTGTAGTTGGGGATGATGACCGAGACGGTCGGGGTCACCGGTGCGGACGACATCGGGATCACCTCAGAACAGCCGGCCCGCGGCCAGGCACAGCAGCCACAGCGCGGCGTTGATCAGCAGTGGCAGGTCGCGCAGCACGTCGCGCCCCGGCTCGCCGCCGCGCCGGTCCACCGTCACCAGTTGCAGGTAGCGGGCCAGCGCGAACACCGCGAAGGGCAGGGTGACCACGGCGAGCAGGGCGCCCTGGGGGCGACCGGGTTCGAGCAGGTGCAGCAGGTAGCTGATCAGCGTGGAGCCGACCAGCACCGCCATCAGCTGGTCCAGCAGTGGCACCGAGTAGCCCGCCAGCGCGGGGCGGGTGGCCGCGGCCTCGCCCGCCCGCGTCACCGCGGCCAGCTCGTGCCGGCGCTTGCCCAGCGACAGCAGCAGGCAGACGCAGTAGACGCACACGATCATGGTGGGGCTGAACGGCGCGGCCACGGCCAGGCAGCCGGCCGCCGCGCGCAGCACGAACCCGAAGGCCACCACGCTGATGTCCACCAGCGCGTGGTGCTTGAGCACCAGGCAGTACAGCAGGTTCAGCACCAGGTAGGCGGCCACCGCCAGGCGGGCGGTCGGCGGCAGTGCCACGGCCGCCGCGCCGAGCGCGGCCAGGCAGCCGACGCCCAGCAGCAGCGCCCGGACCGGGCCGACGCGGCCGCTGGCGATCGGCCGGTGCCGCTTGGTGGCGTGGAGCCGGTCGCGTTCCCGGTCCAGCCAGTCGTTGAGCACGTAGACCGCGCTGGAGGCGGCGACGAACGCGAGCACCGCGGCGGCCAGCAGCCCGGGGTGGCGGACCACGGCGGCCGGGTCCACGGCCAGTGGCGCGATCGGCACGAAGGCGTTCTTCACCCACTGGCGGGGCCGCAGCAGCGCCAGCCAGGCGGGCAGCCGCGACCCGCGGGGCTCGGCGGGCGGGTCGACCCGGGTGACGACGTGGACCGCCTCGTCCAGCCGGGTCAGCGACCGCCCCCCGACGCGGTAGGGCTTGAACACCGGCGGCGGTGTCGTGGTCACGACCGCGCCCCGTTCAGGATGGCGCGGTACGCCTCCTCGTGCGCGTCGAGGAAGGTCTCCCCGCCGAACAGCTTGGTCGCGGCCTCCTGGCCGACCTGCCGGTCCTCGGGCGGCAGCGCCGCCATCTCCAGCAGCGCCTCCCGCAGCGCCACCGGGTCGCGGGGCTCCACCAGGCGGCCGAAGCCCGTCGCCTCCACCGGGTAGCGGGAGCCGGGCAGGTTGGTGGTGACCGACGGCTTGCCCGCCATCATCGCCTCGACCTGCACGATGCCGAAGGACTCGGAGATCGAGGGCAGCGCGAACACGTCGATCGAGGCGTAGAAGTCGCGCACCCGCTCGCCGCGCAGCAGCCCGGTGAAGCGGATGCGCGGGTCGTTGCCGGCCTCCTCGCGCAGCTGCGCGATGTTGCTGCCGCCGGCGACGGTGGTGTAGTCGCCCGCGATCAGCAGCCGCGCGGCTGGGTCGTCGATGCCGCGGAACGCGCGGATCAGGTACTCGATGCCCTTGTCGACGGTGATGCGGCCCATGAAGCCGATGTGCAGGCCGTCGCCCTCGCGCATCGTCGGGCTGCCGCCGTTGCGGTCCACGCACGGGGAGGCGATGGGGCGCAGCGCCCGGCGCCGGATCACCGGCCAGATCCGGGAACCGCGCGCCTGGTCCTCGCTGTTGGTGATCACGAGGTCGGCGCGGCGGATCGCGGCGGCGCAGGAGGCGTCCACCACGCGCATCCCGAACCGGTTGATCGGGCTGTCCGGCAGGAAGGTGTCGATGTGGTAGGTCACCACCAGCGGCGTCTTGCGCCGCAGCGCGGCGACGAACGCGGCCTCGGGGTTGGGCAGGTGCATGTGGAGCAGGTCGGAGCGGGCGGCCAGGCGCGAGGCGAGCAGCGGCAGGTGGGGCGCGATGAAGCCGCGGCTGACGTGGGCGAGGACCGGCGCGCGGAAGACGTGCACGCCGTTGATCACCTCGTGGGTCGGCAGGGAGCGGTCGTGCCGGGCGCAGACCACGGCGATCTTCCAGCCGCGGGCGACGAGGCCCTCGGCGGTGATCCGGGCGGCCTCGGTGAGGCCGGAGACGTAGGGCGCGTAGTAGTCCAACATCACCGTGACGTCGAACCTGTCGGGTAGCCGCATGGTGAGATCCCTCTCGGTGGTGCACCGGGCGCGGGTGGCGCCCGGCGGTGCGGGTGGTCGGATCAGGGCAGGACGGTGGGCGTGCGGGGGTGACGCGGGCGGGGTGCGCGGGCGGTCAGCCGTTGCCGGCGGCGCGGGCGTCAGCCGTTGCCGGACGGCCGGTCGGCGCCGCGGACGACGAGGGTGAACTCCTGGGCGGCGTGGTCGGAGAAGCCCCGGCTGTCGGTGAACCGGTACTCCGGCACGGACACCTCGCCGGTGGTGAACAGCCAGTCCAGCCGCCACACCCGGGGCACCGGGTAGTCGGCCAGCGGCCAGGAGGAGGCGGGCAGCGGGCCGTTCCCGGGCGAGTGCGCGGTGGTGCCGTCGAGCCGGAGCAGGCTCCCCGGCCAGGGCGAGTTGAAGTCCCCGGCCACCACGGAGGTGTTCGGGTTGCCCGCCAGGTCCGCCCGCAGCGCGTCGAACTCGCGCGTCCGCCAGTCGTGCTGCTTGGCCAGGAAGTTCCAGAACCGGCTCGTCAGCGGGTTGTCGCCGACCCGGAACGGCACCGGGAAGTGGACGTTGTAGACCGACAGCACCCGGCCGGCGCCGACCAGCAGGTCGGTGCGCTGCGCCTTGCCGCCCTGCCAGTACCAGGCGTTGTCGGTCGACGGCACGTCGCGGGCGTGGACGGCGGCCACCGGCAGCCGGGAGAGGGTGATCAGCTCGCCCTCCACCACGACCTCGTAGCCGGGGAACTCGGCGCGCAGCCGGGCCAGGCGGTCGATGAGGACCGGCCCCTCGCCCTCCCAGTGCAGGTACTCCTGGAGGAGGTAGACGTCGGCGTCCTTCTCCCGCAGGAACGCGTAGAAGGCGTCCGGGTCGTCGTCCATCTCCCAGTAGTCGGTGTTCCAGGAGACGATCGACACCTCCGCGTCGCCCGGTCCGGCGGGCCGGGTGTCGCCGCGCCAACCGGGGCCGACGCCGGCCAGGTACCCGCCGGCCAGCAGCAGCACGACCAGCACGGGGGTGAGCCGGCGGCGGACCGGGCGGGCCCACCACACGACGGCCAGGAGCAGGGCCGGCACCGCGACGAACACCACCGGGGGCGTGGCCTCGACCAGGAACCACACCCACCAGCGGCCGGTCAGCACCACGTGGAGGACGAGGAACGCGGACCAGGCGGCGGTGGCGGCCACGACCACCCTGGTGCCCAGGCACCAGCGCCGCCCTCCCCCGTCGTCCGCGGGGGTGCGCGCGGTGCGGCCGTCGCCCGGTCCTCCCCCCTGCTCGACGGCGGGTGACGGCCGCGGGGAGACGGCCGGGTTGGTCGTGGGCATGCCTGTGTCGCCTCCTCGGGCGGGAACGGGTTTCGGGCACGACGGGGTGGGGTGGCCGGCGCCGGTGCCGGCCACCTCGGGGTCGACCGGTCAGAAGAAGACCTTGGCCAGCTTCAGGGCGCCCTGCTTCCAGGGCTCCTGGCTCGTCCGGCCGGTCGCGCGACCGGCGGTCCCGGCGTCACCCGCCGCGGCCCGCGCCTCGCGCCACCACGCGTAGGTCTGGAGGATCGCCTCCTGGTTGGAGTACTTCGGCACGAAGCCCAGCCGCTCGCGGATCTTGTCCACGCTGACGTAGGAGTCGGCGAGCAGCTTGAACAGCAGCCGCCCGTAGACCGGGGACATGCCGGTGCGCTCCAGGGCGCGCAGCACCGCCACCGCCGGGCGGCCCGGGATGGACTTGACCCGCTTGCCGTGCCCGGCCGCGTCCAGCACGACCTGGAAGTCCTCGCGCAGCGTGCCGAACTCGGCCGCGCCCACGTTGAACGTGTCGTTGACGCGGTCGGCGGGCGCGGTGAGCACGGTGTGCACCGCGTCCACCAGGTCGGAGAGCGCCAGCATCTGGATGCGCACGTCCCCGCGGCCCAGGACCGGGAAGTGGCGGCCCTCCTCGGCCCACTGGTAGAGCATGTCGAACAGGCCCATCCGGCCGGGGCCGAGGAAGGTCTTGGGCCGCAGCACCGGCAGCAGCATCCCCGCCGCCCGGTGCCGCTCCGCGATGACCTCGGCCTCCGCCTTGGCGCCGCTGTAGGTGTCCACCGGCTCGCGCGGGTGGTCCTCGGGGGTGGGCACCAGCTTGGGCAGGCCGTAGACGGCGGTGGACGACACGTGCAGCACCCGCGGGACGCGCGCGGCGCGGGCGGCGTCCAGCACCGTGCCGGTGCCCTCCACGACGATCGAGCGGATGTCGGCCGCCGGGTAGCTGGGCAGCGCGGAGGCGCAGTGCACCAGGGCGTCGACGCCGGTCACCGCCTCGGTCACGGCCCTGCGGTCGCGGATGTCGCCGGTGAACGGCACCAGGCCGGGTGCGGGCTCGATCGGCCTGATGTCGAAGGCGTGCACCTCCACGCCCTCCGCGCGCAGCCTGCTCACCAGCTGGGAGCCGAGCACGCCGGCCGCGCCGGTGACCGCGATCCGGGACGGCAGCCCCGTCGACGAGGTGGTGTCGCGCACGTCGTCCGGTCGGTTCCCGTTCACCACAGCGAGCTCACCCTCTCCCGCACGAAGCGGCGCACCAGTCGTCCCATTCCCTGCTCCAGCACGGCCTCGAAGGCGTCGAGGAAGCGCTCGCACTCGTCCGGTCCCGCCACCAGCGGCGGCGCGACGATCAGCGGGCTGCGGCCGTTGAGGGTGTTGTAGGTGTAGATGTCGTGCTCGCGGTAGAGGGCGTCGATCACCGCCGCGGTGATGATCTTGGTGCGGATCAGCGGGTCCTTGGCCGGTCCGCCGACCGGCAGCTTGCCCACCATGTCGAGGATCTTCGGCCCGCCCGCCAGGAAGACGCCGTGCAGCGCCCCGGCGCCCGCCACCTCCGCGATGAGGTCGGGGTAGGTCTTCTGGATGCGCTCCAGACCCGGCCGCAGCACCTCCTCGATCGCCCGCGCCCGCGCCGGGAAGTCCTCCTCCACGGCGATCGCGATCGCCTCGATCGCGGTCGCCGCCTCCTCGCCGAAGCCGTAGTACGTGGTCGACGTGGACTGCATCATCGCGTCGGTCATGTTGTCGTAGGCCCGGCGGAAGATCGGCTCGCGCGCCACGTACGCCGAGATGGACGACTTGCCGCCGCCGAACGACTTGGACGTGGTCACCACGTCGGGGACCAGGCCCTCGTAGCGGGTGAAGTAGAACAGGCTGCCGGTCTTGCCCCACCCGGTGTAGATCTCGTCGAAGATCAGCACGATGTCCTCGGCCGTGCACAGCTCCCGCAGCCCGCGCAGGAACTCCTCCGAGCACCAGCGGATCGTGGAGGCGCTGAACGGCTCGATCAGCAGCGCGTACACGTCGCTGCGCCCGTTGGCGTCCCGCGCCTCGGCCAGCGCCCGGCGCACCGAGTCCAGGTCGCCGTAGGTGAAGGTGCGGATGCCCGGGATGGTCGGGAACGCGAAGTGGTTCTGCGTGCTGCCGGTCAGGCCGCCGGAGCCGAGCAGCTTGCCGTGGAAGCTGATGTCGGAGCGCAGGATCGTGTTGCGCCGCCCCTGGTGGTACTTGTAGGCGAGCTTGACCGCGCCCTCCACCGCCTCGGCGCCGGAGTTGGGCAGGAAGGAGCGGTTGAGGTCGCCCGGCAGCAGCTGCGCCAGGTTGTGGCCCAGGGCGGCGAGGTAGGGCGAGAAGTAGGTCTTGTGCACCTCCATCCGCTTCTGCTCCTGGAACCGACGGCGGGCGGCGAGGATGCGGGGGTGGTTGTGGCCGTGGTTGAGCACGCCGACGCCGCCGGTGAAGTCGAGGATGCGGCGCCCGTCGCTGGTCCACAGGTAGGCGCCCTCGGCGCGTTCGACCAGTTCCCGGCCGAAGCCGAACGAGGTCATCAGCCGGACCTGGCTCTTGTTGATGTACCGGCGGTGGAGGTCGTGGACCGCGTCGACGTCCAGGCGCTCGGCCTCATCCAGACCGATCAGGTCTGCCATCGGTTCTCCTCTGCGCGGGATGGGCACGCCGCCCGGTGTCCCGGTGCGGGGCACCGGGCGGCGCGTGGGACCGCTCCCAGGAGCCGGCATCCCACCGGCTCGGCGATCTCGCGTCGCCAAGCTCGCACGGATGACGGCCCCTGTTCGAGGGGTGACAAATGGCCTCAGGTGGATCGGCCGGAAGTGGACAGCGAGCCACTTTCGGCCGCAGCCCGCCCGCAGGACGGGCCTGACCTGGCCTTATACCTGGTGGTCCGGTGACCGGTGGTCACGACCGGTGCGCGGCGCCCTCCCCGTCGGCGGACGCCTCGCGGCGGCCCAGCAGCAGGCCGGCCTGGAAGCGGCTGCTGGCCCCCAGTTCCTCCATCAAGGTCGAGATGTACCGGCGGCAGGTGCGCGTGGCCATGCCCAGGCGGCGCGCGATGACCTCGTCCTTGAGGCCCATGCCCATCAGCCGCAGGATCGAGGCCCGCAGCTCGGAGCCGACGTGCTGGGCGTCCTCGACCGGGTCCGGTTCGGGGAAGGGCTGGCCGACCTGCCAGGCGGCCTCGAAGGAGCGGCACAGGTAGGCCACGAGCGTCGGGTCGGTGACCACCGCCGCCCCCGGCGCCTCCTGCCCGCGGCGCTCCTTGGGCACGAACGCGATGCGGCGGTCGTAGATGATCAGCCGCTCGGACAGCTCCTCCGCGGTGCGGACCTCGCCGCCCGCGTCGCCGACCCGCTTGGCGTAGGCCCGGGTCGCCATGCTCGACCGGGCGGTGTGCTGGTAGAGCGTCCGGATCCGCACGCCGCGGCGCAGCAGCTCCTGGGTGTGGACCAGGTCCTCCTGGAGGAGGTGGGCCGCGCGGCCGCCGCCCGGCTGCAGCGCCATCCGCTCCTGCGTGCAGCGGTGCCGGGCGAGGTCGAGCTCGCGCTGCACGTCCGCCGCGCTGTCCAGCACCCGGATCAGGGCGTTCTCCCGCGGGTGGTGCTCGGTCGAGCGGTAGACGGTGGCCAGCGAGCGCAACTGGCGGTGGATCTGGGAGATCTGGCGGCGCTGGCGGGAGATCGATATCTCCAGGTTGGAGACCAGTTCGGCCTCCACGATCTCCGGGTCCAGCGGAACCGCCGGGCCCCCCTCGGGCGCGTCGCTGAGGAGCCGCAGCTCCTGTAACCGTTTACGGGCTTCGACTACCCTCGGCAGCTCCAGGTCGAGCTGCGCGGCGATCTCCTCGTCGACGAAGACCCCGGCCCGCACCCCGGCCTGGTAGGCGTCCATGACGACATCGTCCAATAAAGGCTGCTCGTCCAACGGTCCTGTCTCCCCCTGGGCGTGGCATCCACATCGTCCGGTTTCCACTTGTGGCCACTCCACCATAGGACACCGGTGAGCACTCGAAGTCGCGTGCGAGTGCTGACAACCTCGCAGGTGTGCCACGCACTTCGGCATCACACCACCCGGGTATCACTGGAGATGAGATGGATCACCTTCGGCACCGGTCCCTCCGCGAGCTGGCCGGTCTCGTTCTCACTGCGGTAGTCCTCGGCGCGGCACGCGTCTCGGCGCTCGCCACAGGGTCGGGTGGCCGGGGCTCGTCGACCGCTCGGGGTGACGACAGGTGGGACAGCGCCCTGCTGGGCGGCGCCCTCCTGCGCGGCCCGGCGGTCTCCTGCTGACGAGCGGCGCCCTTCCCGTACCTTCGCCTTCCCGCACCCGTCATCCCCGGCCGCTGGCCAGGGGGTGGCGGGTGCGGTATGTCGGGAGGCGGTGGGGGTTCGCCGGAAGCCGGACGGGGTTCGCCAGGAGCGGCCAGGGGTTATTCGGAGCTGGACGGGATTCGCCGAGAACCGACCGGCCCCCTCAACCGGTCCGGCCGGACCGCTCCGCGGCGAGGGCGAGCGCCAGGCGGGCGGTGTGCAGCGCGTTGAGCGCCCCGGCCGCGCGGAGGCTGTCGAAGGTGATCCACAACCACACGGCGCGCGGGTCGTGCGGGGTGACCCGCACCCGGCCCACGTGCACCACGTCCGGGTCGACCGCGGTCAACGGCGTCGGCCCCGCGCTCTCCGGCGGCGCGGCGTCGTACACGCGCACGCGGGGCAGCGACGCCAGCAGCGACACGAGGTCCCCGCGCGGCACCGGCGACTCCGCCTCCACGAGCACCGCGGCGGAGTCGCCGCTGACCACCGGCACCTGGACGCAGGTGGCCGTGACGTTCAGCCACGGCCGCCCCAGCAGCCGACGGGTCTCACCGGCCAGCCGCTGCTCCTCGGCGGTGAAGCGGTTGTGGAGCACCCGGCCGACCACCGGCACCGCGTTGAACGCCAGCGGGAAGGGCGTGCTGTGGGCGGGCAGCTCGGCGTCCGGGTCCTGCAACGCCAACTCGGCGCCCTCCAACAACTCCTCGACCCCCTGGCGGCCGAGGCGGGTGGCGGCCTGGTAGGTGCTCAGCACCACCTGGCGGACGCCGTAAGCCTCCTGCCAGCGGTGCAGCAGCCGGGCCAGCGCCGCCGCCATCGGGCTGGGACAGGCGATCGGGCCGTCGTGGGGGTGGCGGTCCAGCAGGTGGCCGTTGACCTCGGGCACGATCAGCGGGACGTCCCGGTCGCGGTGGAAGGCGCCGCTGAGGTCGATCACCAGCGCCCCGGCCGCGCAGGCCGCCTTCGCCCAGCCACGGCTGACCTCCTCACCGGCGCAGAGGAAGACCAGGTCACCCCGGGTGAACTCGACCTCGTCCGCCGACGCGTGGCGCACCCGGTGCACCGCGCCGCCCACGACGACCTGTCGACCGGTCGAGCGGTGCGAGGCGCACAGCACCAACTCGCGGTGGGCGAAGGACTTCTCGCCGACCAGCTCCAGCAGGGCGGAGCCGACCGCACCGGTGGCTCCGACCACGACCAGGCGAGGTGGCGCGGCGGCAGCGGACATCACCATGACTTCTCTTCTCGATCCGAGTGACTCCCGACGCGACCACGACCCGACTGGGGACCACTCCCATCAACTCTCGCCATACAACCGCCAATCGACCGAACGGAGAAGCCGAACCCGTTGTCCTCAACCGGCCCCGACCAACACCTGACACCGCACGCGACCTTCGCCATCCCGAACCCGCGGGTCACGGGCTTGCGGGGTGCCGCGCCCCCGCACCGGGGCGCTGAACTGCGACGACCACGCACCGCGGGTAGCCGGAGGATGATCCGACTGGTGGGTCCCGACGCCGCGCGCGGTGCGTCCGACGGCGCCGGGGTGCGGAGCGCTTCAGGGCTTGGGCATCGTGTAGAGCGTGCGGCCGACGTCGTCGAACTCCGTGACCGACCAGAGGACGCCCCGGTCCCGCTCCAACGACAGGTCCTCCGCCCCCGTCGGGGCTTCCACCACCTTGTCGTCCCGAAGGGCACCGGTTCCCCGGTCCTCCTTCGCCCGGTGCAGGAAGCTGGGACCGGTCCTGCCCCGCCCAGTCTGGTTGAGGTACCAGGAGTCGCCGTCGTACGCGACGCCCTGGACGTTCTGACCGGGCAGGGTCAGGACGGTGCCGGGCACGGCCTGTCCGCGACGCGTCACCGGCTTTCCGCCCCTGGCCGGATAGGCGACCACACGACCGTTCCTGGTGTCGTCGTCGCGGTTCCCGCAGTACTCCCCGACGAGGATGCGGTGCGGCCGGGAGGCGCGGTCGACCCCGACGTAGGAGAACCGCGGGTCCGGGTTCTCGCCCCGGCAGTAGTCGTCCGAGTCGCTCACGCGCCTGGTCTGCCACCGCCCGACCTCGGGCATCACGTACCCGTCCGCACCCTTGCCGCGGTAGATCTCGGTGGTGTCGAACACCCGGAGCCCGCGATTGGTCTCCGGGACGTAGAGGTAGCGTCCGTACCAGAGCACGCCACCCGTGTGGACGCCGGCGACCTGCCCGTAGTCCTTGCCGTTCCGCTTCGGGACGACCAACCGGACGTGCCGGTACTCGAGGTTCTGGTCGACGAAGGTGAGCTGCACCGCGTCGGCGTCCTCCTCGCCCTTGCGGTGGTACCAGCTGAGGACCACGGGTTTCCGGCCGTGCCACACCCCGGCGTCGTTCGCGTCGGACACGTGCGAGACGCCCTGCGGAACCCACGGCTCCCTGCTGTTCGCGTCACCGGCGTCGAAGCAGTAGTGGGAATTGACGACAGCGTTCCCGATCGGCCCCTTGCACCTGGCGGCGCCGCGTTCGAGCGTGAAGCGCCCGGGGCCGGCGAAGACCTGTGCCAGTTTGATCTTGGTCCTGGTCATCTTCGGGCTCGCCACGTACCGGAGCGTGAAGGCGGCCTTGCCCTGGTCCACCGGCTGAGCCCGGGCAGGCGTGCCGAACGCCGCCATCAGCACGACGCCCACCGCACCGCACGCTTTCCAACGTTTCAGCATTGCTTTTCCTCCCCCTCGGTCCCCCGCACCGTCCCACGAGGAACTGGAGGAAATCTGGGGCAGTTCTTCGCGTCAGACCACCCCGCGCCCGATCGCCGACACGGAATTCCAAGTCGTCGACCGGAAGTCACACGAGATCGATTCCGAATTTCCGCCGAAAATCGCGCATGCAGTGCCCGACGTCGATCGGATGGATCGAGAACCACCGGGGGCAAGGTGAAACCTGTCATCGGTTGCGCGCTGGCCGCACTGCTCGCCACCACGTCGACGCTCATCCCCACCTCGGCCCTCGCGGCGCCGGTGGGCGCCACCGCACCGCAGGAGCGGGTGGCCGGTGCGGGCGCCGAGCAGCGCGTCCAGTCGCGGTGCCCGGTGTGGCGGAGGACGACCGCCAACCACTGGGGGCACTACGACGGGCCGCTGGACGGCTACTACAGCAGCGACACGCGCGCACAAGTTCGGACAAGGTCCCCTGCTCGCACCGGGAGGCCGTGGTTCGACGGCGCGACGAGCCTCTGGCCCGAGTACGGCATCATTCACGGCATCCGGTGCCACAGCCGGATGTAGTGGTGCACGTGCCGCGGGCGGAGGAACCGTTCAACGGCACCTGGAACCCCTACCGCAATGGCTCGTACGTGACCGGTTACGGCAACGCGCCGTCCGGAACCGCCTACCTCGACGTCGGGCACGAAGCCACCAGCAGCGACCCCGTGGCCGGCACGACCGGCGGCGAGTCGCGGTTCCGCCACGAGTCCACCGGCGCCTGGACATCCGCCGACGGCAGCCACCGAACGGCATCCCCAACGAGTGCGAACACGCCGCCCGACCCGCACGAAAGGAATTTCGAAAAATCACAACCCGCGGCATCGGGGATCAGGACGGCGGAAGGATCAAATTTATTCGAAACCGTTGTGCGTTCGCCTGCGAGCACGGGCCCTGCACGATTTCCGCGCCCTCCGCCAGTTCCTCGCCGCGCAGACCGAGGCAGCGGTCCGTGTCGCCGACGTGCAGGCGGAGGTCGGGGGCTTCGGGCGGCCCGACCGGTTCCACCAGGAACTTCTGCGTGGGCCGCTCGTCGTCGCAGTCGTCGCGTGGTTCCACGAGGTCGCGGCCGTCGCCGTCGGAGATCGCGGTCAGGCAGCCGATGCCGTGTTCCGGGTGGTGCCACTGGATCTGCACCATGCCGTCGCCGACCGGTTCGAGGTAGGTGCGCGGCAGGGTTCGACCGGCGCAGGGCAGTTGGACGGCGATCTCCGCTTGGTAGCGCCCGGACCGGTCGTGGCCTTCCGTGACGCATTGCGCGAGCGTGCGCGACGGGTGGATCTGCGCCCAGCTGCCGACCGGCAGCAAGGCCAGGCCCGGCACCGCGAGTTCGGGTGTGGGCGCGGTGCGGAAGGCGTAGTAGAGGCCGGCGCCCGCGCCGCCCAGCAGGGTCACGGCCCCGAGGACCGCGAGCGCCAGGACCACCGCGGGGATGCGCTTCGCGCTGGGTTGCCCGGAGGCCGGTTCACCGGCGAGCCGCTTGCGAGTCGCGATCCACAGCCGGACGTCGTCCTCGGTGAGCCCGCACGCCCGCACGAACGCTTCGACGAAACGCTCACGCGGCAGGGTGGACCGGCTGAGCGCGGTGGCGATGGTGCTGGACGGCAGGACTGAGCCATCCGCGCCGGCCTTCCCCTCCAACTGCCGGTAGGTCAGTCCCGACCACTCCCGCAGGCGCCGGAGGGCGGCGGTGTAGTCGGCGGCGGTGGTTGCCTCCTCGGGACGCGGCGGGCCGCTGCTCGCCCCTGGTTCGACCATCGGTCAAGGATGGTGCTTCCCAGGGGCGGCGGTCGATCGGCGAAACGGGTCAGCGGCGCGCGACCGGCAGTTCGTACGCCCCGGCCTCCACGCGACCGTCGAGGCCGACGGGGTTGCCGTCGAGGTCGACATCCGCGTAGGCGGTCGTACCGAGGTCGACCGCCGGGCTGTCCGGTCGCGGCCTCAGGTTCGACGGGCCGGTGAAGCCCGGGTCGTCGACCACGACGTCGGTCGTGCCGGGGTCGAGTTGCAGCAGGCCGTGGAACACGTTGTGATGCGTGGCGGTGAACCCGGGATCGGCGTAGGCGGCCTTGGCCGCCGCCGAGATCACGTTCTGCGCCAGCTCCAGGTGCTCGTCGGTGCAGCCGCCGTAGCAGACGACGCCCTCCGCGGCGGCGTTCGGCAACGACACGGAGTTGTTGCGGAACACCGTCCGCAGCACCGGTCCCTCGTCGGTCTCACCACCTCTGGTCACCAGCGCGGCGTGGGTTCGCGAGCCGAGGATCGCGTTGTACTCGAACACGTTGTC
This sequence comes from Saccharothrix syringae, assembly GCF_009498035.1. Lineage (NCBI taxonomy): Bacteria > Bacillati > Actinomycetota > Actinomycetes > Pseudonocardiales > Pseudonocardiaceae > Saccharothrix > Saccharothrix syringae. The sequence goes on along the minus strand of NZ_CP034550.1, from coordinate 3,654,408 downwards.
CGCGCTCACGCCGTCCGGGTCGTCCGGCGCGGTGCCGAGTTCGGTGAAGGTCTCGTTGTCCACCGAGACGTTGTGGTGCACGTGGTTGCCCGATCCGTAGTACACCTCCACGGCCGCGCCGTCCTCGCCGTAGTCGTAGCTGGCGGCGATGGACCCGCTGATCCGATTCCACCCGATGTCGGCGCGATCCCCCTGCACGAGGATGGCGAACGCCCCCGAGTCGTCGTACCCGCCGGGCGTGTTCACGCTCATCCGGTTGTTGTCCACCAGGTCGTTGTCCGTGATGACCGCCCCCTCGGACTCCGGCGCGACGTACACCCCGGCGGCCGCACCCGTGACGAGGACCCCCTCCACGCGGTCGTGGTCGCCCGCGATCAGCACGCCGGCCCACCCGCAGCGGCCGGTCGTGGTCTTCGTCCCGACCTGGACGTCGGACAGTCGCACGTGGCTGCCGGCGAGTTCGACGCACCGGTCCGGGTCACCGCCGAGCACGGGCCGCTCCCCCGTCCCGTACGCGCCGATGGAGATCGGGGCGGTCGCCGTCCCCGAACTCCGCACGGTCAACCGCCCCGACCAGGTCTGCCCCCGGCGCAGCAGCACCGAGTCACCGGGCGCCAGCGCCGCGGCCGACACCCGTCCCACCGTCCGCCACGCGGTCTGCGGCGACGTCCCGGCCGCGCTGTCGCTGCCCGCCACCCGGTCCACGTAGTACACCCTGGTCGCCGCCTGCCCCTTCGGTGTCACCCCGCTGAGCAACAGCGCGACAACGACCGCCGTCACTCCCCAATTCCTCCGATTGCGCACGGGTCCCCCTTGTTCGTGTGCCGGACCTCAACGCTAGGACCGCGATCCGGGCCTTCGGCGTGTTCGCCCTGTTCGGCTCTCTTCCGAACAACGCGAACACCGGTCCGGGCGCGTTCGGAACTGTTCGACAAGACCGCAAATCAGCGGGGACGTGGCGCGAGCGGCGGAGTGTGGCACGGCGAACTGGGGAATTTCTGGTATCCGCCTTGTCGACGGCCGTCGAAGTCGGTACCCCGGTACGACGAGGGGAGGAATCCGGGTGGAGGTGTCGTTCGAGTTGCTCGGCGAAGTCCGGGTGCTGGTCGACGGAGTGGCGGTGGACCTCGGGCACGCCCGGCAGCGGTGCGTGTTGGCCGCCCTGCTCGTGGACCACAACCAGCCCCAGTCCCTCGACTCGCTCACCGAGAAGGTGTGGGGGGACCGCGCTCCTCGGCAGGCGCGCAGCACGCTCTACGGCTACCTGTTCCGGTTGCGGCAGGTGTTGGGCGGTGTCCCGGGCGCGGTGATCGGCCGGACGGCCGCCGGGTACGTGCTCCCCGTGGACGCCGGCACCGTCGACCTCGAACGGTTCCGGGCGTTGGTCGAGCGATCGCGCTCCGGTGACGACGACGAGGCGCTGGCGCTGGTCGAGCGGGCGCTCGGGCTGTGGCGCGGCGAGGCGTTGGGCGGGATCAGCGGTGGCTGGGCCGACGCGGTGCGGCAGGGTCTCGACCGGGAGCGGTGGTCGGCGGTGGCCCACCGCAACGACATCGCGCTGCGGTTGGGGCGGCACGAATCGCTGCTGGCCGAGTTGTCCACGCTGGTGAAGCGCGACCCGCTCGACGAGCGGCTGGCCGCGCAGTTCATGCTGGCCCTGCACCGGTCCGGCCGACCGGCCGAGGCGATGGCGCACTACCAGGTCATCCGACGGGCGTTGGCCGACGAGCTCGGCACCGATCCCGGTCCCCGGCTGCGCGAGCTGTACCAGCAGATGCTGGTCGGCGAGGTGGCGCCCCCGGCGGTCGGGCGACCGCCCACGCCGCGGCAGCTGCCCGCCCCGCCCCGGCTGTTCGTGGGCCGTGACGACGAACTGGTGGTGCTGGACGGAGCCCTGGCGCGGCAGGGTGGGTCGCTGGCGGTCGTCGGCGCGGGCGGCTCCGGGAAGACGGCGCTGGCGTTGCACTGGGCGCACCGGGCGCTGGACCGGTTCCCCGACGGGCAGCTGTACGCCGACCTGCGCGGGTTCGACCCGACCGGGCCACCGACGTCGACCTCGGCGGTGCTGCTCGGCTTCCTGGGAGCACTCGGCGCGACCTCCCTCCCGGCCGACGTGGACGGCCAGGCCGCCCTGTACCGGAGCCTGGTGGCGGGCCGGCGTCTGCTGGTGGTGCTGGACAACGCCCGTGACACCGACCAGGTGCTCGCCCTGCTGCCCGGCGGTACCACGTGCACGACGCTGATCACCAGCAGGCACCGCCTGACAGCTCTCACCGCTTCGCGGGGCGTGCCGACGCTCGCGCTCGACGTCCTGCCCGATGACGATGCGCGGGCGCTGTTGTCGGGCCACCTGTCGCCACAACGCGTGTCAGCCGAACCCGAGGCCGTCGCGACCCTGCTGGGGCACTGCGCGGGCCTGCCGCTGGCCATCGGCATCGTGGCCGCACGTGCCGCCGCGCACCCGGGCTTCCCGCTCGCCGCGTTCGCCGACGAACTGGGCGAAGCCGACGGGCTCGACGGGCTGGACACCGCGGAGTTGAGCACCAGCCTGCGGGCGGTGTTCGCCGCGTCGTTGCGGGCGCTGTCGGCGGACGCGGCGAGGCTGTTCGCGCTGCTCGGCATCGCACCCGGCCCGGACATCGGCTTGCCGGCGGTGGCCGCGCTGGCGGACGTGCCGGTGCCGCGCGCGCGGTCCTTGCTGGAGGAACTCGAAACCGGTCACCTGGTGCGGCAGCACGTGCCCGGTCGTTACCGGATGCACGACCTGGTGCGGCTGTGCGCCGCCGAACGGGCACGCGACGAGGAGACCGCCCTCGGCCGGGTGATCGACTTCTACGTCCGGTCGGGGCTGGCCGCCGAACGGGCCCTCTACCCGCACGAAACGCCCGCCGCCGTGTTCTCCGACCAGCCCGGACCGGCCGACGACGGCACCGCCCTGGCCTGGCTGGTCACCGAGTACACCTGCCTGATCGCCGCGCAGGAGGCCGCGGTGCGGGCGGGTGACCACCCGGCGGTGTGGCGGCTGGCGTGGGCCCTGGACACGTTCCAACGCCGCCAGGGCCACCTACACCGCGACCAGATCACCGTGTGGCGCGCGGGGTTGGCCGCCGCGGACCGCGCCGGTGATCTCGACGCTCGCGCACTGGCGTCGTGGCGGCTCGGGGCCGCGCTCGCCCGCGCCGGCGACGTGGACGAGGCATCCCGGCACCTCCACCGCGCGCTGACCCTCAGCCGCGAGGCGGGCGACCCCTCCGGCGAGGCCGCCGTGCACCAGTCCCTGGCGTGGGTCCGGGAGACGCAGGGCGACGACCGACAGGCCCTGCACCACGCGGTGAGCGCCCTCGACGTCCTGGGCACCCTGGACCGCCCGATCCGCCACGCCCACGCCCTCAACCAGGCCGGCTGGTACGCGGCCCGGCTGAACGACCTGGACCAGGCGCGGCACTACTGCGAAGCCGCCCTCTCCCTGGCCCGCGCGCACGCCGATCGCGACGCGGAGGCCAGGACCCTGGACAGCCTGGGCTACATCGCCCACCGCGCCGGCCACCACGACAAGGCCGTGGCGCACTACGAACTGGCGCTCACGCACTTCGAGGACGTGGGCGCCACCTATGACTACGCCGACACCGTGGAACGCCTGGCCGACGCGCACGCCGCCGCCGGTCGCCCGGACCGGGCACGGGAGCACCGGCTCAGAGCGCTCGCCCTGTTCCTGCAGCAACACCGCACGGCCGACGCCGACCGCGTGGCGCTGACCGTCGAAGCCGATGCCCGTAAGCGCGGAAACCCGCGGCGGGGGTCGTAGCCGCGGTCGGCGTCGAGGTACCGGATCGCCGTCGCGGGCTCCCGGAGCCGCTTGTCGGCCCTGCCGGGGAAGACGCCCTGCAGTTTCCTCCCAGGTGCCGGCGGCAGGGTCGACCGCACCGGTGGCTCGATCTCCGCGGGTCACCACTGTTGTGCAGGAGGCAAGGCACGTGATCGCGACCTCGACAGCCAAACGGCTCTTCACCGGACTGCTGCTCGTCCTGGCCCTGGCAGGTGCGCAGGGCGTGGCAGCCGGAACCGCCACGGCGACCCCCGCACCGCCGGCCGCTGCCGCGGACCCCGAGCCGGAGATCAACCAGGCGGTGCCGGGGAGTCCTCCGGCAGGGCTGCCGTGCACCAAGGATCCCTACAACAAGACGAAGATGTGCTGGCAGCACTCCGGCGACATCATCTGGGTGATCAACTACAGCAGCCACTGGGGCGCTTACGGCTACTGGTGGAACTACTACCCGACCGACGGCGACTTCTACCGCCAGGGCCGGTGCATCAGCTACCTGGCCTACAACACCTGGGGCTACTGCAACAAGGACATGCACGAGAACAGCCTGGTGAAGTTCCGGTCGTGCGACGACGACAGCGAGTACCGGCTCTGCTCGGCGATCGAGTCGGCCCGCACCTGACGCCGGAGCACCCCGCGGACCGTCCCCGACCGGGTGGTCACCGACCGGCGGGAACCGGTCGGTGACCACCCGATCGCATCGCGCTTCGTCCACATCGGACGAGGATCTCCACTCCAGGGCCTGCGGGAACACGAACAGTCCTCCAACACCCGTCGTCCGCACCGGGGCATCGCCACCACCCGACCACTACCCCCTCTGCCCCAACCAGCCATCGACCAAGCAGCCGCCACCCGGTTCGACATCCGCCGACGGCGGCGACCGGGCGGCTCCCCCGGCGAGCGCCACCAAGCCACCTGCCCCGCGAGGACGATGTTCCCGGCCGTGGCTCGGTGCACCGGCCAATGCGGGCTGGACGGCGCCACGCCGCAGCGCATCCGGCGCCACCCCGCACCTCCGACCGGCCCAAGATCCCGCCCGCTCCACCCCGGAAGCGCCGCCCCAGCGCCTCACCCCCGTGCCGCGCGGACGAATGCACCGCCGACCGACCAGGCCCCGCGACCCGCCCACACCGGGCCGGCACGGCACCGACCGGAACCCCAGCGGAGCCCCGCCGAAGTGGCGTCCAGGCGGTGGCGGCCAACGGTTGCGGGCCGTTGACATCGATGGCGTGCCCCGGCAGGCTTCGACATCGCTGGGGGCAGGCGGTGAACCCGGTTGTTCCGAGCAGCGTCGACCGATCTGTCCCCTCGGCGAGGGCGAGGAATGCGCAGAACCTCACCGCAACACCAGGACGTCGACGGTCCGTCTCGCCTGCCGCGGATTCCCACCTTTCCGGGAGGCTGAGCCCTGCCGCTCGCGCGTCGCCGTCCCGACTCGTTCCCCGAAGGCATAGCGGACCGGAGATCTGATGCGCGTCGCCCTGCTCACCACGACCCAGCACGGTCACCTGAACCCGTACGTCCCGGTCGTCAACGCGCTCCGCAAAGCCGGCGCCGAGGTCTCCCTGCTGCTGTTGTCCGCGGACGGTGGCGCGCTCGACGAGCAGCGCCGCCAGGCCCTGGGCGAGGCGCAGGTCCACTCGGTCGGGCAGGTCGAGATGGCGCCGTGGAGCGGCGACCCGGCGAAGATCGGCCCGATGCTCCGGTCGTCGCCGGTGGCGGACCGGACCGCCGACGTGCTCCGCGCGACGGCACCGGACTTCGTGCTGGTCGACTCGCTCCCGGTCACGGCGTCGGCCGTGGTCGGCGCGCACGCGTCCGGGGTGCCGTACGGGATGATCTGGGCCAACCTGGGCGGGGTGTGCCCGCGGGAGCACCGGCGAGGTCGCTGGGCGTACGACGAGCAGGTCGGCGACTACCTGACCGGGCACGGCGTGTCGTGGTCGACCAGGACCCACTCGGCGCGTTCGCCGATCCTCAACCTGATGCCGACGATCCCCGCGCTCGTCGGGGACGACGCGGTCACCGACGACGGCGTGCGGCTGGTCGGCCTGCCCGGTGCGGCGGGGACCCGCGGCGACGAGGTCGCCTTCCCGGAACTGGACCGGCTCGCCCCCGACCGCCCGGTGGTGTGCGTCTCCTTCGGCACGATCTTCTACCGGCGGCCGGACCTGCTGCGCACGGTGATCACCGGTGCCGCGGCGACCGGTGCGCAGGTGGTCGCCGCGGTGGGTGACCTCGCCGGGGAGCTGGCGCTGCCCGACGACGTGCTCACCGCCCCGTACCTGCCGCAACGCGAGGTGCTGGAGCGCGCCGACGTGTTCATCACCCACGGCGGTTACAACTCCGTGGCGGAGTCGATCCGGGCGGAGACGCCGATGCTGGTGGTCCCGCTGGCCGTGGACCAGCCCATCCAGGCGTACTTCGTGGGCCGGGCGGGCTTCGGGACGGCGCTGGAGCCGGCCGCCGCCACCGGGCGGGCGGTCACCGACGCCGTCGCCGACCTGCTCGATCCCGCCCGGGACTACCGGGCCCGGCTGCGCGCCGCGCAGCCCGAGTGCGGCGATTCCGCCGCGCGCACGGCCGAGCTGGTCGTCAGCGCGGTCGAGACGCTACAGCGACAGGGGGAGCAGTGATGATCGACCCGCACGGGCCGGTGGGCGACCCGATCGTGTTCGACGACCTCGAACGCCTCTCGTTCCGGGTGGACCGCCGCGCCTACACCGACGACGACCTGGCCGCGTTGGAGGTGACCAGGATCTTCGACCGCTGCTGGCTCTACGTCGGGCACGAGTCGGAGGTGCCCGAACCGGGCTCGTACGTGGCGCGCGACGTCGGCGGGCGCCCGGTGGTCATGGCGCGCGGGTCCGACGGGGTGATCCGGGTGTTCGCGAACAGCTGCACCCACCGCGGGGCGCTGATCTGCTCGGAGCCGTCCGGGCGGGCCAGGTCGTTCCGGTGCCCGTACCACGACTGGACGTTCTCCAACCGCGGCGACCTGGTCGGCGTCCCGCTCCCGGACGGCTACGGGCCGGGCTTCCGCAAGGCGGACTTCGGCCTGGCGCGGCACCGCAGCGACAGCTACCGCGGTTTCGTGTTCGCCACCTTCGACCCGGAGCAGCCGCGCACCCTGACCGAGTACCTGGCGGGTGCGACGGAGTACCTGGACCTGATCGACGACCAGTCCGAGGTCGGCATGGAGGTGATCCAGGGCGCGCAGCTGCACGGGGCGCGGGCCAACTGGAAGCTCATGATGGAGAACAGCGTCGACATCTACCACTTCCGGGCCCTGCACAAGCGTTACGTCGGCTACATGGAGTCGCTGGGGACGGTGCCACCGCGACGCCGGGGCGGCTTCGGCCGCGCCCTCGGGCTGGGGCACGGCGCCAACGAGCTGCCACCGGCGGCGGCCCGCCCGCTCGCCTACTGGACGCCGATGTTCGGTCCCGAGGTCCGGCCGCGGATCGAGGCGACGGCCGCGCGGTTCGTCGACCGGTTCGGCGCCGAACGCGCCGAGCGGATCACCGGCACCAACCGCGCGTTGCTGATCTTCCCCAACCTGATGATCATCGACGCGATCGCGATCACGATCCGCAAGATCGACCCGGTCGGCGCCGACCGGATGGCCATCACCTCGGTCGCCCTGGCACCCAAGGACGAGGACCCGGACATCCGGCAGCTCCGCAAGAGCCACTACCTGACGTTCCTCGGCCCCGCCGGCTTCGCCACCCCCGACGACATCGAGATCATCGAGTCGTGCCAGCGGGGTTACCTCAACCGCACGGTCCGCTACTCGGACCTGTCGCGCGGGATGGACAAGGAGGTCCCGGAGACCACCGACGAGCTGCCCGCCCGCGAGTTCTGGCGGCAGTGGGACCGGCTGATGCACGGCGACGACGGTCACGTCGAGGTCGCCCGCCGGGCCGAGGTGCAGGGGGTGGAGGCGCGATGACCACCGAGCTGACGATCGACGAGTCGGCCCGGGTGCGGTTGTGGCACCGGGTGAACCAGTTCCTCTTCCGCGAGGCGCGGCTGCTCGACGAGTGGCGCCTGCGCGAGTGGTACGACGGGATGCTGACCCACGACGTCCACTACTCGGTGCCGGCCACCGACGTCCGCGGCGAGGCGGTCGACGCGCTCGGCCTCGTCGACGACGACGCCGCCCGGCTGCGCCAGCGCGTCGAACAGCTCCTCAACGGCGAGGTGTGGTGCGAGAACCCCCGGTCGCGGACGAACCGGGTGATCGGCAACGTGGAGGTCCTGGCCGACCGGGGCACGCACCTGGACGTGGCGGCGAACCTCGTCGTGCACCGCTTCGGGCACGGGCGCTCCGACGCCTACGTCGGGAAGTACCGGTGCGAGCTCGTCGTCGAGGGCGAGTCGTTCCGAATCCGCAGGCGGGTCGTGGTGCTCGACCACGAAACGCTCTACGAGCACGGGAAGCTCAGCATCATCCTGTGATCGGACCGTGACGGCGGCCCGGTGGCGGCGCCCCGCGTCGCCACCGGCCGAGCCCTCCCCCACGAGGTCGAGGAGTTGACCGATGACCGAGCCGTCCACCCGACACGAGCGTGGCGAGGCCATGTTCCACCAGGTCTTCGGCCGCGAACCGCGGCCGGGCTCCTACCCGGAGTTCCTGCGGATCACCGTCGACCACCTGTTCGGCGAGATCTGGACCCGCCCGCACCTGAGCGTCGAGGAGCGCGAGCTGGTCGCGCTGACCGCGGTCGCGCTGGCCCGGACCGACTGGGAGCTGCGCGGCCACATCGGCGCCGCCCTGCACCTCGGGATGTCGCGGGAGAAGATCGTCGAGGTCATCATCCAGCTCGCCTACTACGGCGGCTGGCCGGTCGCCAACAACGGGTTGCGCGTGGCCCAGGAGGTCTTCGCCGAACTGGACGCCGCCACCGGGGAGGACGTCGACCATGACCGGTGAACCGGCTCCCCTCGACCCGGCCGAGAAGGTCGACCTGTGGCGCCAGCGGTTCTTCGAGGCGCAGGCGGCCGCCGAGGAGTTCATCATGGGCGAGCACGGCGAGGACGGCGTGGCCGCGTGGATCCAGGCGAACTCCCGCATCACCGCCGAACTGCTGCGAGCGCAGCGGCCGGCCGGCGTGTCCGCCACCGACCACTTCATGACGCGCCTGCAACGCCAACTGCTGCTCTACGACTCGGCGGTGACCAGCGAGCCCGAGCCGTCGGGCACCGTCCTGCGCAACACCGACTGCGGAATCCTCCGGTACCGCGAACGGGCCGCCCGCGCCGGCGTCGTGCTGACCTTCTCGTCACCGTGCTCGTACTGCCAGGAGCTCAACACCGCCATCGCCACCCGCTACGTGGAACCGGACGTCAAGGTGTGGTGCGAACAGGCGGGCGACGGCTGCACCTGGCGCGCCGAATCTCAGGGAGAGGGCACGGCCGGGTCACCGCACCGCGGACGATCCGGCGACTGAACCAACGGCAGTGCCGTCCGCTCGGCCGTCCGCTCGGCCGTCCGCTCGCCGACCGGCGAGCGGCTGCCGTCGAGCGTCATCCCGAGCTGCCGCCCCACGGCCACGCACATGTCGAGCGCCGCGGTGCGGGTCAGGTCCTGGTGGTCGTGCTGGCTGAAGCACGCCGACGCCACGTTCTTGTTGCGCAGGCGCAGGTACCACGGGAACAGCGATGCCAGCGCGGGTTCGGTCAGCATCGTGCGCGAATGCACGATCGTCCCCACCAGCAGACCGCCGAACGGGCGCCGCTCGGCGTTCATGAAGCTCTTCAAGCGCTCCTGGAAGATCTTCAGCACCGCGGGCACGTTCCCCGCGTACACCGGCATGGCGAGCAGCATCCCCCGCGCACCCCCGGCCAGACCGACGACGTGCTCGAAGTCGTCGTCGAGCGTGCACCGGCCCACCTCGGGATCGAGGCAGGTGTCCTCGCCCTCGCACATGGCGATGCGGTGGTCGATCAGCCGGATCCGCTGGACCTCCGCGTCACCGACCTCTTGGAGGACGCCGGTGATCGCCGCGTCGAGCAGCGCGTCGGTCAGCGACGGAAGGCGCTTCTGCGTGCAGGACAACGCGATGATCTTCACCCGGAGGGCCTCCCCTGTCCGCTCGGCGCCACCCGGGACGGCCACCCGACGAAGCCCCCGTGGCCGCACGCCGAGGCGACCTCAACCTACCTGCAACCACCGACTCCCGGGAAGTCAACCGGAGGACACGCCGGCGACGATCGTCCCCGCCAGCACGACGTAAACCGCGCACGCGACGTAGTTCAGCACGGCGGTCGCCTTCGACTCGCCGGTGAAGCGAGCGTGGAAGGAACCCGCCAGGACCCCGATGGTCCCGTAGAGGACGACCTCCGTCAGGACGTTGACGGCACCGAGAACGCCCATCTGCACAACGGGGTTGCCCGCGCTCCCGATGAACTGCGGCAGCACCGCGAGGAAGAACAGGATGATCTTCGGGTTCGTCAGGCTGACGAACACGCCCCGGAGGTACCACCTCCCCGCCCGGAGATCGGTGTGCCCGCTGAGCGCGCGACGCGCGTTGCGCAGGGTGTGGTACGCCAACCACAGCAGGTACGCCGCACCGAAGATCCGCACCGCGTTGAGCACCACCGGGTACGACTGGACGATCTTCCCCATCCCGACGACGACGGCGGCGGCGTAGACGCTCATGCCCGTCCCGATGCCGAGGATGGCCTTCAGCGCGGCCCGGCGACCACCTTCGAGACCCACCGCGATCATGTAGGCCATGTCGGGCCCGGGTGGACCGAGGAAGAGCAGGATCACCGCGATGTAACCCGGCAGTACGCTCAGATCCACCATTATCGGGCACCTCCGACCCCGGTGCGACAGGCAGCCTCTTCACCAGGCCGGCGCAATCGTCGCACCTCCCGAGGCTACCAGCCACGGCGGTTCCGCGTCGGTCGGGAACTTTATCTCTTCAACACCGCGGAGCGAATTAATGGATATGCACGGAAATCGTGGCGCAAAAACTACTCCCCCTCGCCCGCGAGCACAAGGTCTCGCACCCCGCCGACCGCCCACCAGGCGATGCAGCCCCCGCGGCCACCAGCCGCCCCACCCTCGGCACGCCTGCGCCGACCAGCCCCTGGGACGGCTTGCAACATCAGGGTGAAAAAGGTTTGAAACCGAGGAGCAGTGATTTTCGATCGCCACGCACATCGTATCAAGATCTACCGCTCCCGCCGCCGGTCAGCACCGGTCCCGATGTTGTCCGGCAACCCGGTTACCCGGAGCTACGAATAGTTGCCACATGCAGCCGCGAATAGCCGTCCGGGCAAGTTGCAAGCCCTCCGACCGTGGAGTACCAAAGATGTAGGCCAGACATCTGTGGGGATCAAGCAGGAGGCGTCAGACATGAGTGCGGCGACAGGGGACAGCGGTTGCGCATATCCGATTGAACGTCTTGTCGTTCCCGACAATAGTGCGCCGCCACCCGGCACGACCCGGCGCCTCGACGATTTACCGGTGGTGCGGATACCGGTCGGGGACCTCCTCCCCGCCGATTCCCCGCGCCGGTCCGGCGAGGACATGCACCACGTCCGCACCCTCGCCGAGGTGGCGGCCGACCTGCCCCCGATCCTGGTCCAGAAGTCGACCATGCGGGTCATCGACGGCATGCACCGACTGCGCGCCGCGATGCGGGCCAACGCCGACACCGTGCGCGCGAGGATGGTCAACTGCTCCGACGGGCAAGCCTTCATGCTCGCCGTGCGGAGCAACATCGGGCACGGGCTCCCGCTGACGCTGGCCGACCGCAAGGCCGCGGCCCACCGGGTCCTGCTGGCGGAGCCGCGCTGGTCGGACCGCTCCGTCGCCGCGTTGACCGGTCTGTCGCACAAGACCGTCGGCGCGATCCGCCGCCGGTCGACTGGGGAATTTCCCCAGTCGACAGAGCGCCTGGGGCGTGACGGTCGCCTCCGCTCCGTGGTGCCGCGGCCGGTTCCCGCACCCGCCCCGCCGGCGCCCGTGACCCCGACGGCGCCCGTGACCCCGATGGCGCCCGTCACCCCGCCGGCGCCCGTGCGGCTCCCGAGTTCCCCCGAGTCCGCCCGGCACCACCAGCACACCCAGCTGCGCGCGCTGATGCAGGACCCCTCGCTCAGGCTGTCGGAGAACGGCCGGGCGTTGCTACGGTTGCTGTCCACGCGGGCGGTGAGCCCAGGCGACTGGAAGAACCTGCTCAGGGAACTGCCGCCGCACTGCGTCGAGGCCGTCGCCGGCCTGACCGCGCACTACGCCGCCGTTTGGCAGGAGCTGACCGAAGAGCTGAAGGTCGCCCGGGTCGTCGTGAACTGACGAACGTCATCCTCGCCGGGATTTCCCGCGTGGTGCGGGATTCTCCGGCGGCCCCGTTGTGCCCCGGAGCCCGCGAACGCGCTCCCGGGCAGAGATCCGTCCCGCAGCCGAACGAGAACCGATGGGAGATCCGCCATGCGCGAAGACGCGCCCCGCCGACACCCGAGGTCCGGTTGACCATGGACACCGTGGTGCACAAGTACGGCGGCACTTCTCTCACCACAGTGGACCAGGTGCGGGCCGTGGCCGAGCGGGTCGTGGTGGCCTGTGCCGCCACCGGGCGCCCCGTGGTGGTCGTCGTCTCCGCACGCGGCCGCGCGACCAACTCGCTGCTCGAACTCGCGAGCGCGTTCGGGCGCGGTCCGCAGGACCGGGAGACCGACCAGCTCGTGGCCACGGCGGAGGCGGCGTCGGCCGCTCAACTGACGATGGCCCTGGAAGCGCTCGGCCGGCGCGCGATGTCCCTGACCGGGGCGCAGGCGGGGATCCACGTCCGCGGTCCGCACGGCGAGGGCCGCATCTCCGACATCGCGCCCGGTCGGCTGCTGGAGGTCCTGGGCAGGAACGTGATCCCCGTGGTGGCGGGGTTCCAGGGCACGAACGACGACGGGGACGTCACCACGCTCGGCCGCGGGGGCTCCGACACGACGGCGGTCGCGCTGGCGGCGGCCCTGGACGCCCGGCGGTGCGAGATCTACACCGACGTGGACGGCGTGTTCAGCGCGGACCCGCGAGTCGTCGGTCCGGCGAAGGTGCTGAATTCGGTCGACTACCTCGCCATGTCCGAAATGGCGCGGTCGGGTGCGCGGGTCCTGCACCCCCGATCCGTCGCCCTGGCGTTCACCTACGGCGTCGAAGTGCACGTGAGGCACGGCGCCCGGCCAGGGCGTGGCAGCGTACTGACTAAAGAAGGGGTGAGTGCGGTGGAACCCTCGGGTAAGGTCATCGCGGTAACCCATGACCCCGACATCGCCGAGATATGCCTGACCGTCGAGGCGGCCGACCGGCACTCGCTGCCGGACGCGCTCGACAAGATGGCGGAGATCGGCGTCGACGTCGATCTGCTGAGCAGGGTGGACTCCGCCGGCCGGACCCGCGTGCGGTTCACGATACCGCGGGTGCACGTCGACGACGCCGCGGCGGCTCTCCGGCAGATCGGCCTGGTCCCCGAGGTCAACCAGGACCTGGGCAAGGTCTCGCTGATCGACTGCGGCCTGGTGGCCAGCCCGACGCGGCCGGCCGGGGCGCTCCGGGCCCTGGGCGAGGCCGGTATCACCGGGATGTCGGTGCACACGGCGCAGATGCGCACCTCGGTGCTCGTGCCGCTCGACCGGCTCCTGGACTCCGTCGCCGTGCTCCACACGGCGTTCGGGCTCGACTCCCTGCCGGCGGTTCCGAACTAGCCGCCGGCGCACCGGATCCGTTTTCCCGGTGTTCCGCACAACACGCCCGGAGAGGCGAGTGATGAGAACTTCGCGAACGGCAGTGATCCCATGACCACCCCGATGGCGGACATGCAGGGCAATGCGATCTCGGCGCTCGCCGACGAATTCGGCACCCCCTTGTTCGTCTACGACGCGGACGTCCTGGAAGACACGTACCGCGAGCTGCGCGACGCGCTCCCCGCCGGGGTCGACATCTTCTACTCGCTCAAGGCCAACCCGAACGTGAGCGTCTGCGCGCTGCTGAACCGGTTGGGCACCGGCGCCGAGGTCTCCTCCTCCGCCGAACTGGCCACCGCCCTGCGAGCCGGGGTCGCGCCGCGCGACGTCATCTTCCTCGGCCCCGGCAAGGACGAGCGGGAGCTCGCCGCGTGCGTCGAAGCCGGCATCCGCGCGGTCGTCTGCGAATCGCTGGACGAACTCGACCTGCTCGACTCGCTGCTGGCTGCGGCCGGTCGCGACGGGTTCCCGGTGCTCCTGCGGGTGAACCCCGCCTTCGGCAGCAAGGGGTCCGGGCTGGCCATGGGGGGCAAGCCCCGGCAGTTCGGCATCGACGAAGCCCGGCTGCGCGAGTCCGGGCACCGGCTCGCGGCCCTGCGCAACATCCGGTTGACCGGGGTGCACGCCTACATGGGGACGCGGTTCCTCGACCACGAGGACGTCGTCCACAACACCCGGCGCATCCTCGCGACCGCGGAGGACCTGGCCGGGCACCTCGGCTTCCCCCTGGAAACGGTGGACTTCGGCGGCGGGCTCGGCGTCGCCTACTTCGACAACGAGGAGGACCCGGACCTCGCCGCGCTGGGGACCGGGCTGGCGGAAGTCCTCTCCTCCTTCTCCGCGCGCCACCCGCACTGCCGGATGATCATGGAGCTGGGCCGGTTCCTGACGGCCGCGGCCGGCACGTACGTCGTCCGGGCCCGCTACGTGAAGGAGTCCATGGGCGAGAGCTTCGTGGTCGCCGACGGCGGCACCAACCACCACATGGCCGCCGTCGGCATCGGGAGCTTCGTCAAGCGCAACTTCCCGATCCGCCACCTCGGGGGTCGGACCGGTGGGGCGCTGCGGCCCTACACCGTCACCGGGCCGCTGTGCACGCCCAACGACGTGGTCGCCAGGAAGGTCCGGCTGCCGGAGGTGCGGCCGGGTGACCTGCTGGCGGTGGGGCGGTCCGGCGCCTACGGGCCCACCGCCTCACCGGGGCTCTTCCTCAGCCACGGCTTCCCGGCCGAGGTGATGGTGCACCGCGGGCGGGCCCACCTGGTCCGGGAGCGCGACAGCACGGAGGACCTGCTGGCCAAGCAGCGCCTCGTCGACTTCCGCGCGGTGTCCGGATGAGCACCGGGTCGAGCCGGGCCGTCCGGGTCGGGGTGGACGTCCTCGACTGCTCGGAACTGCGCCGCCTGGTCGAGCGACCCTGGTTCCTGCGCTTCGGCTTCGCCCCGGAGGAACTGGCCCACGCCGACACCCTCGGCGCCCGCCGGCGCCTGGAGTTCCTGGCGGGCCGGTTCGCCGCCAAGGAGGCCGTCCTCAAGGTCCTGGGGGTCGGCTTCCTCCAGGGGGTGGCGCCGCGGGAGATCTGCGTGGAGCACGCACCGCGCGGTGCCCCCGTCGTGCGCCTCCGGGGGCGGGCCGCCCGGTTGACCGCGTCCCCGGTCTCGGTGTCCATCACCCACAAGCAGGACGTCGTGGCCGCGGTCGCCCTCGGCCTCTCCCCGGCCGCCGAAGACGGACGAACAGAACCGAAGGAGCCCGGTGCCATGTCACCACCGACCGCCACCACGACCGCCACCGCCCAGCGCGGCGCCCGCGGTGGACCCACCCAGGAGACGACGGCCTTCCTCCGCGTGCGGATCGGCCAGGAGGACGCCCACTACGGGGGTGACCTGGTGGACGGCGCGCGCATCCTGCGGCTGTTCGGCGACCTGGTCACCGAGATCACCATCCGCACGGACGGCGACGAGGGGCTGCTGTCCCAGTACAGCGACCTCCGCTTCACCGCGCCCGTGAAACCGGGCGACTACATCGAGGCACGTGCGCGGCTGGTGCGGCGGACCAGGCTGCGCCGGGTGGTGGAGCTCCAGGCGCACAAGGTCCTCGGCGCCCGCCCCGGAGCGGGGCCGAGCGCCGCCGCGGTCCTCGACGAGCCCCAGCTCGTGTGCGCCGCCACCGCCACCACCGTCGTCCCCCACCGCGCGGCGTCCGCCCTGGGCACCTCCGTCGAGGAGACCTGATGGCCCGCACCGCACAGCTGCTGCACGAACTCCTGGAGGCGGCCGCCGACCGCAGCCCCCGATCCGTCGCGCTGAGTTCGCGGGACCGCGGCCTGACCTACCGGGAACTCGCTTCCGCCAGCACCAGGATGGCCGCGTCCCTGTGGCGCGGAGGACTGCGGCGCGGCGACCGGGTCGTGGTCACCGCGGCCGACGGGATCGGCATCGCCGTGCTGGTCTACGCGGCCTCCCGCCTGGGCGCCGTGTTCAGCGTCCTGCACGAGCAGGTGCGCGGCGGGCCGCTGGAACACGTGCTGCGGGACTGCGAACCGAAGCTGCTGGTCTCCGACGACCCGGCCGCGGGGCGGACCGCCGCCGGGTGCGGTGTGCGGTTCCTCGGGTTCGACGAGCTGGTCCGGACCGCGCTCGACGCGGACGCCGACGGGTGCCCCGCTCCCCCCGGCGGGGGCGCCCTGGCCGTCGACCCCGTCAGCCTGATCTACACCTCGGGCACCACCTCGCTGCCCAAGGCCGTGGTCAGCACCCACCAGCAGGTGCTCTTCGCGGTGTCCGCGATCCAGGAGTGCCTGGGGTACCGCGGCGACGACGTCGTGTACTGCCCGCTGCCGCTCTCCTTCGACTACGGTCTCTACCAGGTCTACCTCGCGGCCCTGAGCGGCGCCCGGCTGCACCTGGGCACCGTCGCCGAGACCGGCCCGCCGCTGCTGCGCAGCCTGGAGGCCGCCGGGGCGACCGTGCTGCCCGCCGTGCCCTCCATCGCGGACCGGCTCGCCTGGCTGCTGCGCCGCAGCAGCGGGGGGCTCGACCGGCTGCGGCTGCTGACCAACACCGGTGCGGCCCTGGCCGAGACCACCATGTCCGCGCTGCGCGCCGCGCTCCCCCGGCTGCGGATCCAGGTCATGTACGGGCTCACGGAGTGCAAGCGCACGGCGATCATGCCCCCCGACGGGGACCTCGACCACCCGGGGTCCTGCGGGCTGCCGCTGCCGGGCACCGAGGTCTTCGTCATCGACGACGACGGGGACCGGCTGCCCCCCGGGGAGATCGGCCAGTTCGTCGTGCGGGGCCCGAACGTCATGGCCGGCTACTGGAAGCGCCCCGAGCTGACCGCCGACCGCTTCCCCCGCGCGGAGGGGCTGTTCCCCGAGCTGCGCACCGGCGACTACGGCCGGCAGGACGAGGAGGGGTACCTCTACTTCTCCGGTCGCCGGGACGACATCTACAAGGAGCGGGGGTTCCGCCTCAGCGCCACCGAGGTCGAAGCCGCCGCCCACCGCGTACCCGGCGTGACCTCGGCGGCCGTGCTCCCCCCGAGCGGCGGCCGGTCCTCGCTCCTCGCGGTGGTGGCCGACATCCCCGCGGAGGAGGTCCGGGACCGGATGCGCGACCACATCGAGCCCTTCAAGATCCCGCGCCGCTGCGTCCGGCTGGAGCAGCTGCCCACCAACGGGAACGGGAAGGTCGACCGCAAGCGCCTGGAAGCCCTCGTGGGCAGCGGCGCCGACGGCGCGCACCCGACCGCCTCCCCCCGGTGACCGCTCTCCCACCCACCACCCGATTGGACACGCCATGGACCGCAACACCGTCGTCTCCGCGCTGGAGCAGGCCCTGACCGAGGTGCTGGAGCGGCCCGTCACCGGGCTCGACGGCCACGTCAGGCTCTTCGACGACCTGCACCTGGACTCCACCACGATGCTGGAGATGCTGATGGCCCTGGAGGACTCCCTCGGCCTGGTCGTCGACCCGGAGGACCTCGACGCCGACGACTTCGTCTCGGTGGACACCTTCACCACGTTCGTCCTCTCCTCGCTGAGCACGGCGCGGGCCGCGTCGTGACGATCACCCCGCCCGGGCTCGGCGTCTTCGAGGCGCTGGAGTCGGAGGTGCGCAGCTACTGCCGCGGCTGGCCGACCGTCTTCGAGCGGGCCCGGGGCAGCTGGATGGTCGACGAGCACGGCACCAGCTACCTGGACTTCTTCGCCGGTGCGGGCTCGCTCAACTACGGCCACAACCCGCCACCGCTCAAGCGCGCCCTGCTCGACTACCTGGAGCGCGACGGCGTCACCCACGGCCTGGACATGTCCACCCGCGCCAAGCGCGGCTTCCTGGAGACCTTCCGGGACCTCGTGCTGCGCCCGCGGGAGCTGCCCTACAAGGTCATGTTCCCCGGCCCGACGGGCACCAACGCCGTCGAAGCCGCCCTCAAGCTGGCGCGCAAGGTCAAGGGGCGCGGGACGATCGTCTCGTTCACCAATGCCTTCCACGGCATGTCGCTGGGCTCCCTGGCGGTCACCGGCAACGCCTTCAAGCGGGCCGGTGCCGGTGTCCCGCTCGGGCACACCACGACGATGCCCTACGACCACTACATGGACGGGAAGACACCCGACTTCCTGTGGTTCGAGCGGCTGCTCGGGGACCGCGGGTCCGGGTTGGACCAGCCGGCCGCGGTGATCGTGGAGACGGTCCAGGGCGAGGGCGGCGTCAACGTGGCCCGCCCGGAGTGGCTGCGCGCCCTCGCCCGGCTCTGCCGGCGGCACGACATGCTGCTGATCGTCGACGACATCCAGATGGGCTGCGGCCGGACCGGGGCGTTCTTCTCCTTCGAGGAGGCCGGCATAACCCCGGACATCGTCACCGTCTCGAAGTCCATCAGCGGCTACGGGCTGCCCCTGTCGCTGTGCCTGTTCCGACCGGAACTGGACGTCTGGGAGCCGGGCGAGCACAACGGCACGTTCCGCGGCAACAACCCCGCGTTCGTCACCGCGGCCGCCGCCCTCGACACCTACTGGTCGGACGACGCGCTCGCGCGGCAGACCCGGGCGCACGCCCAGACCATCGAAGCCGCGCTGCGCGACACCGCCGCGCACCACAGCGGGTCCGCCTACCGCGGCCGCGGGATGGTGTGGGGCCTGGAGCTCGCCGACCCCCGGCACGCCGGCCGCGCCGCGCGGCGGGCCTTCGAGCTCGGGCTCCTCTTCGAGACCTCCGGGGCGCACTGCCAGGTGGTCAAGCTGATGCCCCCGCTGACCGTCACCACCGACGAACTCGACCACGGGCTGCGCATCGCACAACGCGCCGTCCACGAAACGGCATGAGGAGGCCGACGATGACGACCACCACCGCACCCGGTGCCGGCGCGGACCGGGGCACCGCCGCGAAGGGGCGCGCGGTCTTCCGGACACCGGTGCCCGAGGACGGCCCGGCCGTGTGGAAGCTGGTCGAGAACACCCCCGGCCTGGACACCAACAGCGCCTACTGCTACGCGCTGTGGTTCCGGGACTTCGCCGGCGGTTCGCTGGTCGCGACCGCGGACGACGAGCTCGTCGGCTTCCTCACCGGCTACCGCCGCCCCGACGAGCCCGAGACCTACTTCGTCTGGCAGACCGCCGTCAACCCGCGCCACGGCATCCCGTTCCTCGGGGTGAAGCTCTTCCAGGCCGCGGCCGACCGGCAGGTGGCCGGGGGCGCCCGGTACGTCGAGGCCACGGTCTCCGCCGAGAACAAGGCGATCCTCATGGTGCTCAAGCAGTTCGCCAAGAAGCACTCGGCCCGCGTCGAGACCGGCGTGCTCTTCCCCGGCAGCCTCTTCCCGGACGGCCACCACGACGAAGTCCTCTACCGCATCGGCCCGTTGACCGCCGGTTGAGGCCGACCCGCCGGACACCACTCGACGATCGGAAGTGGTCACCATGACGCAGCAGCTCGCAGTGCCGCACCTCGACATCAGTTCCGAACGCTTCCGCATGAACTCGCGGGAGATGCGGAGGGCGCGGGCCGACCACTGGTACGCGCGAACCGACTGGGGCATCGCCGTCCTCACCTACGAGGACTGCAAACTCCTCCTGAAGAACCCCCACCTGACGCAGGGGTCGGCCAAGTGGCCCGCGCACCACGGCGTGGTCGACGGGCTCTACGACCGCTGGTGGAGGAAGACCCTGCTCGTGCTGGAGGGTGACGAGCACAACCGGATCCGGCGCCTGGTCAACCCGGCGTTCTCGCCGCGCCGCATCGAACCGCTGCGCCCCCGCTTCCGGGCCCTGGCGGACAGCCTGGTCGACGAGTGGGTCGACGACGGGCGGACCGAGTTCGCCGGTCGCTTCGCGGCACCGTACTCGACCAGGGTCCTGTGCATGATGCTGGGCATCGACGAGCACGACTGGGAGGAGGTCTACCAGCTCTCCTCCACCATCGGGCTCGGGATCGGCATCACCATCAAGGAGAACATCGCGCGGATCGACGACGCCGTCGCCGAGCTGACCCGGTACGCCGAGTCCCTGGTGGCCGCCAGGAGGCGGTCGCCCCGGGACGACATCCTGAGCGCCCTGGTGGGTGCGCGGGACGAGGACGACGGCAGGCTCTCGGACCAGGAGCTGATCAACCTCATCATCCTGCTCGTCTTCGCCGGGATCGACACGACGCGGAACCAGCTGGTGCTGACCGTCGCCTCGTTCTCGGAGCAGCCGGACCAGTGGGAGAAGCTGGCGGCGGACCCGGACCGCTACGCCGCGAAGGCGGCCGAAGAAGCCCTTCGCGTCAACCCGATCGCCCGGTGGGTCTCGCGCGAGGCGGGGGAGACGTTCCGGTACCGGGAGCGCACCATCGAGAAGGGCACGACGATCCACCTGCTCACCCTCTCGTCGGGCACCGATCCCGCCGAGTACGACGACCCGGACCGGATCGACCTCGACGCCGACCGCTCGCCCCACCTCGCGTTCGGCGGCGGCATGCACCACTGCCTGGGTCACTTCGTCGCCAGGGCGGACATCGACGTGGCGGTCTCGGCGCTGTCGACCCGGCTGACCGACCTGCGCGTGGGCGAGGACGCCGAGTGGCTGCCCGACTCCGGGAACACCGGCGCGAACACGTTGCCGATCACGTTCACTCGACGTCCCTGAACCACGTCCACACCTGGAGGAAGTCGTGAGGATCCTTGTTGACCGGGTCCGGTGCCAGAACCACGGGCAGTGCGCGATCTCGGCCCCGACCAACTTCGAGCTCGACGCCGACGGGGAGCTCCGGTACCGCGAGTCGTTCGACGACGAGGACGCGTCCGACATCGAGGACGCCGTGGACTCCTGCCCCGTGCAGGCCATCACCCTGGACAGCGATGGCTGACGGGGGGAGGACCATCGGCGTGGTCGGTTCCGGCATAGCCGGGCTGCGGGCGGCCAAGGCGCTGCTCACGTGCGGGGTCGACGCCGAGGTCGTCATCTTCGGCGACGAGGCCCACCGCACCTACAACCGGCCGGGCCTGACCAAGAGGCCGTACCCGCCGCCGGGCGCCCCCGGCACGGCGATGGCCGAGGACCTGGAGGTCGCCGGGCTCGACGACGACGCCCTGACCTGGCGCCTCGGCACCGGGGTCGACACCGCGGACTTGCGCGACAAGGTGCTGCACCTGAGCACGGGCGAAACGTTCGACTACGACGGCCTGGTGATCGCCTCGGGCGTACGCGCGCGCACCTCGACCGGGGGCAGCGGCGGGTCCCACCCGCGCAGGACCTTGCGCGGGCTGGACGACGCGCAGCACATCCACGACGAACTCCGGGCGAGCGGGAAGGTCACGATAGCGGGCGCCGGGTTCGTCGCCTGCGAACTCGCGTCGCTGGCCGGGAAGTACGGTTGTGAAGTCGTCATGCTGGAATCGCCGCGCCGCGGGCCGTTCCGGGGCCTGCTGGGGAAGCGCATCTCGATCGCCCTCCGGCGCTGGTTCGCCCGGCACGGCGTGACGTTCCTGCCGGGCGACCCGGAGCCCTCGCCGGACCGGTCCCTGTTCGTCGAAGCGATCGGCAGCGTGCCCAACACGGAATGGCTGCGCGGGAACGGCCTGGACCTGTCCGACGGGGTGCGCGTCGACGCACGCATGCGCGTCCCGGGGCACGAGGACGTGTTCGCGGCCGGGGACGTCGCCCGCTACCCCGACCCGTGGGCGGCGGGACGCCTCACGCGCATCGAGTTGTGGAAGAACGCGATCGACACCGGCGACCTCGCGGGCAGGTCCTTGGCGGCGTCCCTGGGTCGCGGTGCGGGGAAACCCCGGCTCGGGTACTTCCCGAACACGACCAGTGAGGTGTTCGGCCTGCGCATCCAGGTCGCCGGCAACCCGAAGGCGTCGGACGCCGCGGAGGTCGTCCGCGGGGATCCGGACCACCCGGACCGCGGGGTGCTCGTGAGGTTCCTCCGCGGGGGTGTCGCGGTCGGGGTGGCCTACCTGGACGAGGGCGCCCGGTTCAACAGCACGTACATCGAGCTCCTGAGGTCGTTGAAGGCGGACCCGGCCGGCGCCGTGGCCGCGGGCTGAGCCCCGGCGGACCGGCACGCGGCCGCGTGCCACCCGGCGAGGCCGCCGGCGCACCTCGGCGCGTCCCGGGCGTTACCATGGGCGCCACGGACGAGGAGCGGGCCACACGATGACAGCGGCGTCAGACCAGCACCCCTTCACCGCGGAATCCGCGGCCGACGAGGACCTGCGGGCCTTGTTCGGGCAGTCCATCGCGGTGTTCGCCTCGCTGGCGGGGCCGGCGCACGTGGTGGAGACGGCGAACCCGGCGTTCCTCGCCACCATCGGCGAGCACCGGGCGCGCACCGGTGTCCCGCTGGCCGAGTTGATGCCCGAACTGGCCGGTCAGGGCTTCATCGCCCTGCTCGACGAGGTCTACCGCACCGGTGAGCCCTACACCGGCCGCGACGTGCGGGTGGTGCTCGACACCGGCCCGCACGCCCGGGAGGCGTTCTTCGACTTCACCTACGAGCCGCGCCGCGACGGCCGGGGCGACGTCGTCGGCATCCGGGTGATCGGCGTGGAGACCACCCAGGTCAAGCACGCCCAGCACCTGATGGCCGAGCACCGCGCCCTGCTGGAGCAGATCGCCCGGCAGGCGCCCCTGGCCGAGGTCCTCGACGGGATGGCCCGCTGCATCGAGGACCTGGCCCCGCGGGAGGTGCTCGTCTCCGTCCTGCTCGCCGACCCCGACGGCCGGCACCTGCGCCACGGCGCCGCGCCCAGCCTGCCCGACTTCTACAACCAGGCCATCGACGGGATCGCCACCGGCGAGGGCGTCGGCTCCTGCGGCACGGCCGCCCACCGGCGGGAGCCGGTCGTGGTCACCGACATCGCCACCGACCCGTTCTGGGACGACTTCCGCGACCTGGCCGAGCAGGCCGGCGTGGCCGCCTGCTGGTCCACCCCGATCCTGGCCCGCGACGGGAGCCTGCTGGGCACCTTCGCCATGTACCACCGGACCCCGCGCGCACCGCAGGAGCTCGACCTCGCCCTGGCCCGCGTCTTCGCCGGCACCGCGGCCCTGGCCATCGAACGCCACCACACCGAGCAGGCGCGCCGCGACGCCGAGGTCCGCGCCGAGCAGGCCCACGCCGAGCTGACCAGGGCGATGCGCGCGGAGCAGAAGCTGCGCGCCGAAGCGGAGCAGCGCGCCGCCGCCGCGGCGGAACTGGCCGACCGCATGCGCGCCGCCGCGGCCGCCCAGGCCGCCGTGCCGCACCCCGAGCAGTGCCGGCTCGGCGGCGCCGACGGGTGCACCGAACCGGCCGAGCTCAAGGTCGCCGACGCCTGGGGCGACGCGGCCTGGGGCTGCCACGCCCACGCCGAGGAAGCCCTCCTCACCGTGCGGTCGGCGTTCATCGCCAACGAGGAACTCGGCGGCCTGGCCGCCTACCTCAACCGCCGACCCGCCCGAGCGCGGCACACCGGAGGTCCCCACACCGGCTGACCCCTCACGACCGGGCCGGTGGGGAGCCACCGGTCGGGCTGTCGCGCCGGCGCGGGACCGGGGAGGACACCACGCCGCCTGCACACCCGCACACCCTGGAGCAGCCCGAACCCGCGCGGCGACGCACCGGCGCCACCCCGCGGTCGACGACCGCCGGTGGGACGCGGGCCGGGGTGCTCGCCGCGCTCCAGCGGTCAGGCCGCTCCCCCGGAGGAGACCGGGACGACGATCCGCAGGTCGGCCGGCGGCCGGACCGGCCGCCCCGCGCGGTCACCCCTTCACGGCCCCCGCGGTCAAGCCGTCGGTCAGGAACCGCTGCCCGAACCCGTACATGACCACGACCGGCACGCTGATCAGCAGCGAGGCCGCGGCCAACTGCCCCTGCGGCACCACGTCACCGAAGATCATCGACTGCATGCCGACGGGCAGCGTCTTGTAGTCCTCCTTGGTGATGAACACGAAGGCGAACAGGAACTCGTTCCACGCGTTGGTGAGCGTGAACAGCGCGACCGCGAGCAGGCCCGGCTTGGCCAGCGGCAGCACGATCCGGGTGAACGCCCCGAACCGCGTGCAGCCGTCGACCAGCGCGGCCTCCTCCAGGTCGGCCGGGATCGACTTGAAGTAGCCCACGAGCAGCCACGTCGCGAACGGCAGGGTGAACGTGGGGTAGGCGAGCACGAGCGACCACGGCGAGTCGTTGAGCCCGATCCCGCTCACCACCTGGTACAGCGGGATGAACAGCAGCGCACCCGGCATCACGTAGGTGAGCAGGATCGTCACCGTGAAGCTCGCCGAGCCCCGGAACCTCAGCCGCGCCAGCGCGTAGCCGGCCGGCGCCGCGCAGACCAGGGCGATCGCGGTGGACGCCGCCGACACCAGGACCGTGTTGGCGTACCAGGTGCCGAACGCCCGGCCCGTGAACAGGTTCGTGAACTGCTCGGTGGTCCACGGGGTCGGCCAGAGGTCGTCGGTGCGCGCGACGATCTGGTCGTCGGACTTGAAGGCCGTGATCGTCATCCAGTAGAGCGGGAGGAGCACGAAGCCCAGCAGGCCCACGAGCGCGACCCCCGAGCCCGCGCCGCCGACCAGGCGTGCGGCCACCCGGTTGCCCCGCGCGGCGAACGCGGAGACGACCCGTCCCACGGCGGCCGCGAGCACCACGAACACGCCCAGCACGAGCGCGGCCTTCCACACGATGTGCGGTGACGCCCAGACCAGCACGAGCACCGAGGCCGCCACGACCACCCACGGCAGCGCTCGGCGCTGGGCGGGGGTCAGCCGCCTGCGCCCCGCGTCGCCCGCGCCCGGCAGGTCGCCGCGTCGCATCATCCGCACGAGGATCACCACGAGGACGCCGATGATCGGGAGCATCACCAGCGTGACCGCGGCGCCCGCGCCCAGCTGCAGCTGCTGGATGGCCTTCGAGTAGGCCACCATCACGTACGGGGCGGTGGCGTCCCCCGGTCCGCCCTGGGTCATCAGCCAGATCAGGTCGAAGTTGTTGAACGTCCAGATCGACGACAGCAGCACCGTCACGATCATGACGTTGCGCAGGCCCGGCAGCGTGATGTGCCGGAAGCGCTGCCACGGCGAGGCGCCGTCCACGATCGCCGCCTCGTGGAGACCGCTGTCGATGGCCTTGAGCCCGGCGAGGAACGTCACCGCGAAGAAGGGGATGCCCTTCCAGACGTTGACCAGGATGACCGCCGGCATCGCGAGCGCGGGGTCGGACAGCCACTCGGCGGGCCAGGAGTCGACGAGCCCGACGGCGGCGAGGGCGGGCCCGATGCCGGAGTCGGTGAGCAGGACGTTGACGCTGCCGAAGATCGGGTCGAACAGGGACCGCCAGGTGAAGGCCGTGACGACCGTCGGCACCACCCACGGCAGCAGGATCACCCCGGCGACGACCGCCCGGCCGCGGCGCATGTGGTGCAGCATCAACGCCGCGATGAGGCCGAGGGTCACCTTGAAGATCTCGGCGTACGCGGTGAAGACGAACGAGTTGAGCACGCCCTTGTGGAACACGGCGTCGTCGACGAGGGCGGTGTAGTTGTCCAGCCCGACGAAGACCGTCTCCGCACCGTGGCGCTCCGTGGCGCTGGTGAGCACCGAGCCGGCGATCGGCACCAGGATCAGGCCCGCGACCAGCAGCAGCGTCGGCCCGGTGAACACCGCGGCGAGGCGCCAGTCGCGCCCGAGCAACCGCTGCGACCTGGTGAGCGGGGACGACGCGGCCGGCGCCGGACGGGTCGGCGCCGGCCGCGGGCGCAGGACCGTCACTGCCGGTAGCCCTGCTGCTCGAAGACCTGGACGATCCGGGCGTGGGTCGAGGCGACGGCGTCGGCCGGGCGGGTGCCCTGGATGACCGCCTGCATCATGTCGGTCAGCAGGTAGGCGGCGGTGGCGGCCTGCTCGCCGGGGCTCGGGGCCTGGGGGAACGCGAAACCGGTCCTGGTGGTCATCGGGAGCCGCACGCGGGTCTGCTCCCGCAGCGCGGCGAAGGCCGGGTCACCGCCGGTGTAGTACGGGTCGGAGTCCCACACCTTGTCCCAGGCGGGGTTGACCAGGCACGGTGCCTCCTTGGCGACACCGAGCAGCGCGCTCCCGCCGACCATGAACTTCGCCACCAGCTTGGCGAGGTCGGGGTTCTTCGCCCCCTTGAACACGACGAACGAGTTGGACTCGCCGTAGGTCAGCGGCCGGTCGACCGCCGGTCCGGTGGCGCCGTTGAACACGTGCGTGTTGGCGTAGACCGGGTTGTTCTTGGTCTTCGAGTCGGCGTAGACGCTGAACTGGTTGAGCGTGAGCCCCAGGATCCGGGCCAACCAGTTCTCGTTGTTGCTGGAGTCGGTCCAGCTCCCGACCCCGGGCGGCAGCATCGGCGAGTACTTCGGGTTCGTGTAGAGGTCGCCGATGAACGCGACGGCCTCGACGGTCTCCGGCGAGTTGAACACCACCTTCGTGCCGGTGTTGTCCGCGATCGCCCCGCCATAGGTGTTGATGACGTTGGCGATGAAGCCGTTGGCGTCGCCCGAGCGGTTCACCGTGAGGCCCCAGCCGAAGCGCCGCTTCGCCGGGTCGGAGACCTCCAGCGCGTTGTCGCGCAGCTCCTCCCACGTGTAGTGGGGCTTGAGCGGGAGCCCCTTCTCCTCGTACCAGTCCTTGCGCAGGTACATCGCGAACGCGATGAAGTGGTACGGGATCGCGTACCAGCGCCCGTCGAACACGCAGAAGTTGGTCGCCTCCGTCGCGGGCTCCCCGTAGAGGGTGCGCATCTCCTCGACCACGTCGGTGACGTCGGTGAGGTGGCCGAGGTTGTGGAGCTGGCCGACGAACCGCCGGTCGCTCATGAAGGCCAGGTCGCGGTTGGTGCCCGCCTTCACGTCGGCGTCCATCTTCGCGACCATGTCACCGGCGTCGCCGGAGACCAGGTCGTTGCCGACCGTGGTGCCGGTCGCCTGCGCGAACGCCTGCAGCGACCGGTCCAGCGCCTGGTTGGCGGCCTCCGAGTACAGCTTCTGCGAGAGCATCCCCACCGACCCGCCGCGGAGCGCGGCCGCCTGGTCGAGCAGCGCCTGGGGCACCTGGACGTCGACCTGCGGCGCGGCGGGACCGCCCCCGCACGCGGCGAGGCCGAGCACGCCCAGCGCGCCCGTCCCGAGGAACGCGCGCCTCGACCAGTCCGTTCTCTCTTCCATGACCACTCCTCCCGCGTCCGACCGGGCGGACGCGTACCGACGGGGCGACAGTGCGACCGGCGGGACAGCGGGGCGAGCGCCGCGCTGCGGGTCGTTCATGCGGTGAAGGGCGTCGAACAGCTAACGCGTTGTCCTGGAGGCACGTCGAACAGCCCGGTCGGTGATGCGGGCCGCGGCCATCGCGGCGTGTTCGGGCTTGAGCAGCACGCGCGACTGCTCGGCGACGATCTCCGTGGGCAGCGACTCGATCAGCAACGGGCTCAGCCGGACCTGGACGGCATCCGGAGACTGTCGCCTCCGGTGCACGTCATCAGCTTATCGGACAAGTCCGATATCGCGACAGCCCGTCGGAGCAGCGCGGCGGCCGCACGGAGTCCTGCCCGGTGATCGTTGCCGCGGCACGGGAACGCGGCCCTCCACCGACGGCGTCGACTTCCCGGACGGCACGGGGTGCCGCCCGGCGAAGCGGGCGGTGAGCACGCCACCGCCCCGCCTTCCATCCTCCGATCGGAGGATGGAAGGGGTCTACCGCGTCCGCGGTGATCCCCGCCCGCGTGGTCGATCCGGCGCGCCCGCGCGGGCGGCAGGCTTCCCCGCATGGCGATCATCGAGGTACACGACCTCGTCAAGCGCTACGGCGACCACACCGCGGTGGACGGGGTCGGCTTCGCCGTCGAGCAGGGCGAGATCTTCGGCATCCTGGGGCCCAACGGGGCCGGCAAGACCACGACCGTCGAGTGCGTCGAGGGGTTGCGCACCCCGGACGGCGGCACCATCCGCGTCTGCGGCCTCGACCCGCGTCGTGACACCGGCGAGCTGCGGCAGTTGCTCGGCGCGCAGCTCCAGGAGAGCGAGCTGCCGGACAAGCTCAAGGTCCGCGAGGCGCTGGAGCTCTACAGCTCCTTCTACCGCCGACCGGCCGACTGGCGGGAGCTGGTCGAGGTGCTGCGCCTGAGCGACAAGCTCGGCACGCAGTTCCGGCGGCTGTCCGGCGGGCAGAAGCAGCGGCTGTCGATCGCGCTCGCGCTGATCGGCGGGCCGCGGGTGGCGGTGCTCGACGAGCTGACCACCGGCCTGGACCCGCAGGCCCGCCGCGACGCGTGGGACCTCATCGCGGGCGTCCGGGACCGCGGTGTGACGATCCTGCTGGTCACGCACTTCATGGAGGAGGCTGAACGGCTCTGCGACCGGCTGGCCGTGATCGACTCCGGCCGGGTCGTCGCGCTCGACTCCCCGGCCGGGCTGGTCTCGCGGATCGGTGACCGGCAGCGCATCCGCTTCCGGCCGTCCGCGCCGCTGGACCACGCCGTGCTGACGGCGCTGCCCCAGGTCGCCTCCGTCGAGCAGGCCGGTGACCGGCTGGTCGTGACCGGCACCGGGGACCTGCTGCTCGCGGTGACCGCCGTGCTGGCCCGCCACCGGATCACCGCGGCCGAGCTGCGGGTCGAGCAGACCTCGCTGGACGACGCGTTCGTCGCGCTGACCGGCCGCCCCGCCAACCCCTGAGCCGCCCAGCCAACCCCCGAGCCGCCCAGCCGACCCCCGAGCCGCTCCGCCAACCCCCGAGGAGACCGCCGTGCCCGCCCTGTCCCGACTCACCGCCACCGAGACCAGGCTGTTCTTCCGCGAGCCGGTGCTGGTGTTCTTCACGCTCGCCTTCCCCCCGCTCCTGCTGGTCGTCTTCGGTGCCATCCCCGCGATGCGCGAACCCTCCGACGACGCCGGCGGCCTGCGGGCGATCGACCTGTACGTGCCGATCACCGTCGCGCTGGGCCTGGCGATGTTCGCGTTCAACTGCCTGCCCCAGCTGTTCGCCACCTACCGGGAGAAGGGCGTGCTGCGGCGCATGCGGACCACGCCGGTCGAGCCGAGGGCCATGCTCGGCGCGCAACTGCTGATGGCCCTGGTCCTATCCGCGGCGACCGCGCTGGTCGTGCTCGCCATCGGCCGACTGGCGTTCGGCGTGGACCTGCCCCGGCACCTGCCCGCCTACCTGGCGGGCTACCTGCCGACGGCGCTGTCGGTGTTCACGATCGGCCTGCTCGTCGCGTCCCTGGCGTCGACCGGCAGGAGCGCCGGCGCGATCGGGACGCTGGTGTTCTTCCCGCTCGTGTTCTTCGCGGGCCTCTGGTTGCCGCGCGAGAGCATGCCCGGTGTCCTGCGCTCGATCAGCGATTTCACCCCGCTGGGCGCGGGCGTGCAATCATTGCAGGACGCCACGGTCGGCCACTGGCCGCAGCCGCTGCACCTGGCCGTGGTGCTGGGGTGGGCGGTCCTGGCCGGGATCCCGGCCGCGCGGTTCTTCCGCTGGGAGTAGGTCGTGGGCGTCGAAGCCGAGTTGCGCGAGGAGTTCGACCGCTGGGAGCGCAAGGAGACCGCGGTCCTGAGGGTGCTCCCGTACCCGCTGCTGGCGGTCAGCGTCCTGTTCACGCTGCTGCAGCCGCTCTGGGACGCGCCGGTGCACCTCCCCGCGGTGCTCGGCCTCTCGGCCGTGCTCACCGCGTGGGTGCTGTGGTTCCACACGCTCCACCCGGAGCTGCACCGCAACGGCCCGCTGATGGGCCTGTACTACACGGGGCTCGTGGCGGTGACCGCCTGCCTGGTGCTGCTCACGCCCTGGTTCGGCTTCTTCGCCTTCATCGGCTACGTGCACGCCTTCCAGTACCTGAAGGGCCGGTGGCGGTACGTCGGCGTGGCCGTCACGTCCGCGGTCGCGGCGGTCTCCTACATCGGCGGGTCGGCCGCCATCACCGCCGAGGAGTGGTGGAAGTGGCCCGCCGTCACCGCGATCACCACGGTGCTGGCCACGGCGGCCTTCTACGCCGACGTGATGTCCGACCGGCGCAACCACCGGCAGAAGCGGGCCCTGGTCGAGCTGCACCGGGCCAACGCCGAGCTGGAGACCGCGCTGGCGGAGAACGCGGGCCTGCACGCCCAGCTGCTGGTGCAGGCCCGCGAGGCCGGCGTGCTCGACGAGCGGCAGCGGATGGCGCGGGAGATCCACGACACCCTCGCCCAGGGCCTGGCCGGCATCCTCACCCAGCTCCAGGCCGCCGAGCAGGCGGCCGACGAACCGGCGACGTCGCGCCGGCACGTGGCGAACGCGGTGGAGCTGGCCCGCGAGAGCCTCGCCGAGGCCCGCCGGACGGTGCACGCGGTGGGGCCGTCCGCGCTGGCGGAGGCCCGCCTGCCGGACGCGATCGGCGACGTGGCCAGGCGCTGGTCGGAGGTGAACCGGGTCGAGGCGGTGGTGACCACGACCGGCGACGCCCGGCCGATGCACACCGACGTCGAGGTGGCGCTGCTGCGGACCGCCCAGGAGGCGCTCGCCAACGTCGCCAAGCACGCCCGAGCCGGTCGGGTCGCCCTGACCCTGTCGTACATGGAGGAGCTGGTGACGCTCGACGTGCTCGACGACGGGGTGGGCTTCCGGCCCGACGCCAGGCGCGCGGGCGGTTCCCCGGACGGCGGCTTCGGGCTCGCCGGCATGCGGCAGCGGGTGCAGCGCCTCGCGGGGCGGCTGGACGTCGAGTCCGAGCCGGGCGGGGGCACCGCGATCACGGTGACGGTGCCGGCGATCCCCGCCGGGGGCGCGGGGTGATCTCGCTGCTGATCGTCGACGACCACCCGGTGGTGCGGGACGGGCTGCGGGGCATGTTCGGCGCCGACCCGCGCTTCGAGGTGGTCGGCGAGGCCGGTGACGGCGCGGAGGCGGTCGCGGCCGGGGACCGGCTCCGCCCCGACGTGATCCTCATGGACCTGCGGATGCCCGGGACCGACGGGGTCACCGCCATCAGGGAGCTGGCGGAGCGCGGCGTGCCGTCACGGGTGCTGGTGCTCACCACGTACGACACGGACAGCCACGTGCTGCCGGCCATCGAGGCCGGCGCCACCGGCTACCTGCTCAAGGACGCGCCGAGGGAGGAACTGGTCCGCGCGGTGGAGGCCGCGGCGCGGGGGCAGGCGGTGCTGTCCCCCACCGTCGCGACCCGGCTCGTGGGGCAGGTGCGCAAACCGGCCCCGGCGCCGCTGTCGCAGCGCGAGCTGGAGGTGCTGGAGCTGATCGCCGGGGGGTCGACGAACCGCGAGGCGGCCAAGCGGCTGTTCATCAGCGAGACGACGGTCAAGACGCACCTGCTGCACGTGTACGCGAAGCTGGGCGTCAACGACCGGGCGGCCGCCGTGGCCGCCGCGTTCTCCCGCGGCTACCTGGTGCCGCGGGACTGAGGACCCGGCCGCGGGTCAGGGCCCCGGAGCGGCCGACCGGCGCGGCGCGTGGTCGAGCAGCGTCTCGGCGGCCGCACGGGCGTGCCGGCCGTAGTCGGGGTCGTTGAGGACCATGGCGCGGCTCACGGCACCGTCGGCGAGGGTGACGAGCTGTTCGGCGAGCAGGTGCGGGTCGTCGATGCCGAGTTCGTCCACGAGACCGGTCACCAGGGCGAGCATGCGGATCTTCTGCTCGCGGGCGAAGGCGTGCACCGGGCTGGCGGGGTCCGGGTGCTCGGTCGCGGCGTGGATGAACGGGCAGCCGCGGACGGTCCCGTCCGGCCACGGCCGCACGGTGAACATCGCGAGGATCCGGTCCCGGGGCGGCACGTCGGCGCGCGTCAGGGTCTCCAGCAGGGTGTAGCCGGAGCCCAGGACGTGCTCCAACTGCGCGAGGACCAGGTCCTCCTTGGTGGGGAAGTGGGCGTAGAGGGTCCGCTTGGAGACCGGGGCCTCGGCGGCGACGTCCTCCATCGTGGTCGCGGTGATGCCGCGCCGGGCGAACAGGCTGCTCGCGGCGGTCAGCACGCGTTCCCGGCCGCCTCGCCCGGCCCGGCGCGCCGGTTCTGCGCTCATGACCCAACTATACGCCAGCGTTTACATGACGGGCGGCGGTGCGCTACGGTCGCCCAAGTAAACGCAAGCGTGTACTTGAGGAGACAGGGTGACACCGACCGCACTCGCCGACACCGTGGGGCAGCTCATCCGCAACAGGCGCGCGACCAGGGCGTTCCTGCCCGACCCCGTCCCGGACGAGACGATCGAGGCCGTCTTCGGCCTGGCCGGCTCGGCACCGTCGAACTCCAACGCGCAGCCCTGGCAGGTCGAGGTGGTCAGCGGCCCCGCCCGGGACAGGCTCGCCGACGCCCTCGTGGCCGCCCACCGGGCCGGCAGGCGGACGCCGGACTTCGCCTACGACGAGAGCATCTACTCACCGGTGCACCAACGCAGGCGGGCCGCCTTCGGCGCCGCGGTCTACCACGCCCTCGGCATCGGCCGCGGCGACGAGGACCTGCGCACCGCCTACGACCTCAAGAGCCTCAGGTTCTACGACGCCCCCCACGTCGCCCTGCTGTACGCGCCGGAGTCGGGCAACCCGCGGCTGACCGCGGACGTCGGCATGTACGCGCAGACGCTGCTGCTGGCCATGGCCGCCCACGGGGTGGCCAGTTGCCCCCAGGGGGTGCTGAGCTTCTACAGCGGGACGATCCGCGAAACGCTCGGCATCCCGGGCGGGAAGCTGTTGCTGGGCATCTCGTTCGGGTACGCCGACCCCGACGCCCCGATCAACACCGTCGACGTCGGCCGCGAACCCCTGTCGGAGACGACGCGCTTCCACCGCTGACCGACGTCCACCGTGGACGATCCCGGTCGGCCGTCGAGGTCGCCGCCGGCCGACGTCGAGAGCGCGGGGCAGGTGGGCGACCCGGTCGTCGGGAAGGCGCGGAACCCCGGCGACGACCGACCTCCCGGCTCATCCCCGGTCGGGGAACCGCCGCACTACCCGACCATCGTCCACTTCGGCCTGTTCCGGCCCGTCGCCGAGGACATCCCGCTCGGCGACGACCGGTCGGCCGAGCCGTCCCCGGAACGACGACGATCTTCGCGTCACCGCTCCGGGGCAGCACATCACGAGTGATCAACCTGCCGTCCGCGGCCGCGCACCCGAGGAGCACCCGGCACGTGCGGTCACCTCAGCCCTGGCCGAAAGCGAGAGCACCCTTGAGGATGTCACCGACACCCTCAGTGATCTCCCCGACGCCCTTGTCGACGTTGTGGAGGGTGTTGTCGGCGGTGGCCGCGGAGGCAGTGCCGGCCGTGGCCAGGGAAACGGTTGCGGCGGCGGCGAGTGCGGCCAGTACCGCCGCGAGACGGGTACGAGTGGTCATGGGACGCTCCTTCACGATCTTCCGCCACGCGGGCGGGGTCATCGGATGTGGAGGCGGTGCGCACCGTCATCAGTGGCATCGGCGAACGGCCGCAGGCCGTTAGCCCCTTCGGGCTAGAATTCTCGGGCTGCAACCCGGCTGACCGGCGACGACGAGGTCATCGGCGTCGACCGCCGCCGCGGTGCCTCCACCCGCGACCGCCGGGTGGAGCCGGCGCCCGGATCAGGTCCGGCCGCCACCGGACCGCCACCGGCCCTCCGGTCACCTCACCGGGAGAACTCCGATGAGGACCGGCCGCGGTTCCGCACCATTGCGGACTTCGCCCGCGCCCGCCGTAGCACCATTGCCGGATGGGCATGTGGTGGTCCCGGGGGCGGAGATCGACTCTCGTCCAGCACACCGTCGTGTCCGGGGGCTCGCGGTCGTACCAGGCGGGGCGGGACCTGCACGTCCACGAGGTCATCGACCAGCGGGTGGCGGAACACCGGCGCGCGTCGGGCGCCGGGTACCCGCGAGCCGAACCACGTCCGGTGGACTTCGGCCTGCGCGCGACCCCGCGGGGCCGTGACGAGGACCTGGCCTTCCTGCGCGACAACGTGGCCGCCGGGCGGCACGTCGCGCTGGTGGGGCCCGCCGGCATCGGGAAGTCCCTGCTCGTCCGGCACGCGGTCAACGCGGGGCTGCTGGCGGTGGCCGACGCGCCGGTGCTGTGGCCGCCGGACCTCCCGCCGGACGTCGACGACATCGTCCAGCTGCTGGTGCACGAGTGCTTCGAGGTCCCGCCGGACCGGGTCGTGCCGCGCGCCGACGCCCTGCGGATGCTGCGCGACGTCCGCGCGGTCGTGGTGCTCGACGGCGTGGAGGTGTCCGCCGACGGGGCCCGCGAGGTGCTGGCGTCCATGCCGCGCAGCGTCTTCGTCCTCACTTCACGGCACGACGACCTGTTCCGGGTGGCGAAGCAGCGGGTGCTGCCGGGGCTGCCGCTGGACGACGCGGTCGCCGTGGTGCGCGACGAGGTCGGCGACCCGGTCGACCTCCCGGTGGTGGAGCGCGACTGGGCGGACTGCGGCGGCAACCCCGCGCGGCTGGTGGCGCGGGCGGTGTGGCGGCGCGTCGTCGGCACGCACGGCGTGGTGCCCGAGCACGTGACCGACACCGACGTGCTGCGCGAACTGGTGCCCCGGGTGCTGGACCGGCTCACCGACGACGGCCGGGCCGCCCTGGCGACGCTCGGCGCGCTGGGCGAGGTCGGGTGGGGCGGGGACCTGCTCGCCGCGGTCTCCGGCTCCACCGGGGCGGCGGACCTCCTGCCCGCGCGCGTCGCCGTCCTGGTCGACGGCCGGTACGTCGCCGCGACCGAGGTCCTGGCGACCACGCCACCCGTCGCGGACGCCGACCTGCCCCCGCTGGTCGAACGCATCACGCACTGGGTCACCACGGCGTCCCCGGCCGAGGTGGCGTCGGAGGTCCGGGTCGTCGAGCGGGCGTTGAGCCGGTCCGTCGCGGCGGAACTGCACGAGGACGCGCTGTCGCTGGCCCGTGCCGCCGTGAACGCCCTGGCGCTGTCACGGCACTGGGGCGCGCTGGCCGTGGTGCTCCACCTCGGGCTGCGCGCCGCCGCCGGTGCCGGATCGGTGCGCGACGAGCTGTCGTTCCGCTACGCCCTGGCGGTGCGCCGACTGCACGACGGCAGCACGCGGCAGGCCGCCGAGCTGCTCGCCGCCGCCATCGCGAGCCTGGACCGCGACGACCACGACGACCGGTTGGCCACCCGCGTCCGCGAGCTCGACGCCGAGGTCCACCGCGTGGCGAACCGGACCCCCCTGCCCGCTGCGGGCGGAGCGCCGCTCGGCCTGGCCGAGTCGACCGGCACGGCGGTGGCGTCGGCCGCCGCCACCGCGGTGAAGGCCGTGCGCGACGTGTGCGTGAGCGTGGTGACGAGCACGCCGGGCGGGCTGCACCTGGTGCGGTTCGTCCAGGACAACCCCGGGGTGCTCCGGGTGGCGGCGTCGGCGGTGGCCGTCGTCGGCGTCGTCCTGGCGACGATGACGGCGTCCGGCAACCACGAGCAGGCCGACGCGCTCCCCCCGTCACCGGACAGCCACGTGGAGGCGACGGGCGTGGACGGCAAGGCCGGTCCCACCACGACCACCACCGCCCGGGTGCCCGACGGCGTCGCGCTTCCACCGGGGTCGACCACCACCACCACCGTGACGACGACGATGACGGCGGGCACGTCCGCGAACCGGGCCACGGGGATCGGCGCCGACCCGCAGCACGACCAGGACCAGGGGCACCGCGGCGATCCCGGCACCGGGCCCACCACCGAGCCGGTGCCGGCGACCTGGGGTTTCGCCCGCGTGTGGTACGTCGACCGACCGCTGGGCAGCACCCACGCGCTGTCGGGGCCGGGTGTCCCGGACAACGGCGAGGCGAACTGGACCTACGGCCCGTGGCGGATGTCCTCACCCCCGGCGGGCCACCCGACCGCCACCCACGTCGCCGTCGGGGTGCACCGGGTCCGGCTGCCCGCCGTCGGCGCGCCCGGCGGGAGCGTGCAGGTGACGATCCAGGACTACGCCGCGTGGGGAGGCGTCACCCCGTACCGCCCGGGTGGCTCCTGCCAGCCCCGGGGGTGGTACCAGGACGGCGCCGACGAGGTGATCGACGTGCTGTGCTCCGACCTCGCCGGAACGCCGGTCGACCAGCCGTTCTTCCTCCGGTACACGGCGGGCCGGGCCACCGGGGCGCGTGGTTTCGTCTTCGACGACCAACCGGCGGCGGCGACGTTCACCCCGGACGGGGCGCACGGCGTGAACGCCGGCGCCGTCACCCGGACCGCGGTCGGCCGGTACACCGCGGACCTGCCCGGGTCCGCCGGGGGCGCGGTGGACCTGACGGCCGTCGGCGCCCTCCCCCGGCACTGCGCCGTCACCGGCCGCCGGGGCGACTCCGTCGACCTCGCGTGCACGGCACCGGACGGCACGGCGGCGGACACGATGTTCACGGCGGCGTTCGCCGTGCGCCAGAACTTCCTGGACGACCCGCGCAAGCCCGTCGGCGACTACGTCGTGACCACCGATTCCCCCGCCGCCGCGGCGCCCACCGCCACCGTGCGGTGGTCCTCCGGCGGCACACCCGTCACCCTGGACCGGACGTCGACCGGCAAGTACAAAGCGCACTTCGCCAACGGCTACATCCCGAGCACCATGCACGTCACCGCGAGCGGGTACGGCAACCACTGCGGCGTGATGCAGTTCAACGACTACTCGGGCCCCGACAACGCCTCGGTGTGGGTGGCCTGCTTCGACTCGGCGGGAACCCTGGTCAACACCGGCTTCACGCTGTCCTACACGTCGGCCAGGATCTACTAGTAGATTGTCGCGGCTAATTCTTGGGGTAGAGGTGGCGGAGTTTGGCGCGTGCGTCGTCGGTGGTGAACTGCCAGCGGACCTGACGCTGTTCGGTGTTGATGGCGTGTTGCCAGGCGGCGAGGCGGGCGTCGCGGCCCGGCCGGGCCGGCAGCGGGTCGCGGACCTGGCCGAGGAACTGGACGGGTTTCTCGTCCATGCACACCACCGGACGGGCGGGGTCGCGCGGCCGGGCGTAGACGGCGAGCACGTCCTCCATGCGGGCGGCGAACTCCGCGTTCGCCCGCGGCGGGATGTTCCAGCACTTCCTCAGATGAGGACGCAGTTCCGTTTTTTCACAACCCGGCCGATGGTCGAGTGGTCCAGGTTCGGGATGCCCTCGGTGAGCTCGACGTGCTTCTCCAGCAGCCGCAACGACCACCGGGCATACCCCGCCGGCGGCGCCGAGCACGCCAGCGCGATCAGCCGGGCCTCCACCTCGCCGGTCACCGGGGACGGCACCGGTGGGAGGTCCCGCTTCCTGCGTGACACCGTGGCCAACGCATCGCCACCGGTCTCGGCGAACCGCTTGGCGACCAGCCGCAGCATCTCACCCGAAACCCCGAGGCGGGCCGCGATCACCTCCTTCGGGTCCGGCTCGCCCACCGAGGCGTCCAGCTCGAGCAGGACCTGGGCCCGCCTGATCGACGACGCCGGATGCACACCCGTGGTGATCAGCCGGATCAACGCCTCACGATCCCGCGCCGACAACCTGACCGGCCGCTTCAACTGGGACGCCATGTCAACAGTCCTTGTCCGGCAGGGAGAAGGACCTGCCGGACAACAGCCTCTCAGCCACAAGCACCACAACTAAGCAGCGACACGCCACTAGTCGCCGAGGTTTCTCAGCACTCCACCAGCGATCATGACAGGGACCGCTACGACCATGAGCGCCGGAACCCAAGACCAGACGTCTGTGCTGTCCCCAGTGATGACCACGCGGGCGAAGAAGCCTGTGCAAGCCGCGATTGCCATCACGCTGGCGACAGTCATGAACGCCTTCCCGACTCGATGGACCAGGTTCTTCGACCGGGCACGCTGACCCGACTGCTGAGAATCCTCCACGTCGGCTGCGTCATCACGCCGCGCGAACGGCGGCGGGGTCTTCCTCATGTAGAAGATCAGCAAGTATCCGGCACCAAGGGTGATGAACGATCCCACAGCGGCCAGCGCAGGCCATCGCCCGAACCCCGATTCGCCCAGGCCGTCGACGAAAACACCCACGAGGCCCACCACGCTCATCGCCGCTCCGAGTGCCATGACGCCGATGGCCAAGCCGAAGGCGATCCGATCGCGCTGGATGCGCTGGATCAACAGCCGCTCGTCATCCGAGTTCGAGGTCATGCCCCCAGCGTGCCGTTCGCAGGTGCCGTCCCCGAGCCGCCGAACGAGCGATACCCGCCACTCGATCGCTGCACTTGGAGATCTGGCGAGCCTCTGCGCCTTGCCGCGCTGCTCCTCCGGCGACTATGCCGCAGCCGACTCCCTGCTGTGCGAGCCGTGCGTCGCCTGGGTGGTCGCCCGTGCTCCCGGGCACGGAGCAGTGCATCACGCACGTAATCGCCGCTGACTTGCATCAACGACGTGATGTCGGGCACCGCCTGCCCTTGGGCGGACATCAACACCACGATCGCCCGACGCAACCGCACCGGATCCTTCGCGCTCCGACCGATCCTGGCCAACTTCCGGCCTTCTTCCGTGGGCAACGGCCGGACGAACACCTCCGGACGACGACCCACGACCACCTCCCGCTCGACATGGGAGGACAAGCCTGGACCGTCAGCCCACCGGACCGATTAACGGGTCAACGTTCCGAGATGCAGCACTAGGAACACCCCGGCGCGGTCGAGCGCGCTTCATCGCGCGGTTGGGCTCGACGCCGGAACCGCGCTGCACCGTTGCTACCACCGTGTTGGACCACTCGGAACGTTCCCGCATTCCCCGAAAGCTGTTCCTTGACGTTGTCGGTGCCGGTTGCGATCCTTGATTCGCGCGCCGGTGTACTACCGTCCACAGACAGGGGCATGAAATGGTCGTGGACATGTCTTCACTGATCGCGGATCCACATTATTACGAGCAGTGGGACACCATTGATCCCGGGGTTCGCTATTTTCCCCCGCAGTTGCCCGACGGGTGGACCCGGCGGCACGACGGCGCGTGGACCCACTGGGGGCCGCCCGGGCTCGTCCTCCCCGACCAGGGCTGGAAGGTGCACGTGTCCAGCTCCCTGCGCAACGCGCGGTCCGTGCTGGCGGTCGTGTCGTTGGCGTGCGCCGAACTCGGGGTGCCGTTCAAGCACCTCGCGGGCGAGCGCACCTTCCTCGTCGCGCACGACAAGCACGCCGCCAGGCCGCAGAGCGGCAAGTTCTGCACCCTCTACCCGCCCACCGAGGAGTGCGCGCGGCTGCTGATGGGGCGCCTGTCGGCGGACCTGGCCGGGATCGACGGGCCGTTCGTGCTCACCGACCGGCGATTCGGCGACAGCACGTGCGTGTCGTACCGGTACGGCGCGTTCCGCGGCCGCAGCAGGGTCGACGCGGACGGCAACCACGTGCCGACCATGACCGGTCCGGACGGGCGGGTCGCGGACGACGAGCGCGGGCCCTCCTTCCGCCTGCCGCACGGCATGTCCGACCCGTTTCGCGAGGACACCCCGGCGCGTGCCGCCGGACCGGTCACCCTGCACGGCTACACGTTCGACTCCGTGCTGCGGCACAGCAACGCCGGTGGCGCCTACCGGTTCCGCACCGGCGACGGCGCCACCGTGTTCGTCAAGGAAGCGAGAGCGCACAACGGCTACACCGCGGACGGCGTCGACGCGAAGACCCGCCTGGCCGAGGAGTACCTGGTGCTGCGGGAGGTCCACGCCCGTGCGCCCGGCGTGTGCCCGCGACCGGTGGAGCTGTTCCACCACTGGGAGCACAGCTACCTCGTCTCCGAGTTCATCCCGGGCGTGTCGCTGTACCGGTGGATGGTGACGAACAACCCCGCGGTGCTCGACCACGCGGACGCGGCGGCGTACGCCGGGTACCACGAGCGCTGCCTCGCACTCCTCGACCAGCTCGACGCGCACCTGCGCGCGCTGCACGACCTGGGTTTCGTGTTCGTCGACCTCAGCCCCACCAACGTCCTCGTCGACGACGAGGACCGCGTCCGACTGGTCGACTTCGAGGCGGTGCAGCCCACCGACCGCGTGCGGCGGTACCTGGGCACACCGGGCTACCTGCACCCGGACCCGCCGGCGGTGGCCGGGCACGACCCCGCGGAACTCGACCGGTACGGGTTGTCGGCGCTGGCGCTGCTCCTGGTGTTCCCGCTGCACGAGGTGGCCGAACGCCACCCGGCCGCGCTCGACCACCTGCACGCGGACCTGGTCGAGACGGCCCCCGTCGAGCCGCGGCTGTGGCGCTGGGCCACGCGCTGCCACGAACGCGCCGGAGACACCCGGCTGCCCACCCCGGCCGCCGTACGGGCGGACCCGATCGCCGCGCTGCGCGACCTGGCCGAGCGAACCGCCGACGCCATCGAGGAGGCGGCGCGACCGGACCACCCGGCACGGGTCTACCCGACCATCCCCCTCGGGCACCGGACGAACACCCGCGCGTTGGCCGCAGGCACCGCGGGCGTGCTGCACGCGCTGCACCGCGCGGGCCGCGCCGCCGACCCGGCGATCGTCCGGAGGCTGCGGGACGAGTCGCTGGCGTCAGCCGGGAGCACCGCGCCCGGCCTGCTCCACGGCAGCGCGGGCATCGCGGGCGTGCTGGCCGAACTCGGCGAGGGCGACGCGGCCGAGAAGCTGCTCGACGGGGCAGCCGCGCATCGCCTCAACCACACCTCCGGCACGTTGGGCGGCGGCGCGGCGGGCACCGCGCTGGGGTTGCTGGCCCACCACCGGCGCACCGGCGAGCAGCGTTGGCTGGACCTCGCCTCGGGGCTGCTCGAACGCGTGCCGGACGGTGACGGGCTCACCGCCCGCCTGGGCCCGTCCACCCGCTCCGGGCTGGTCGGCGGACGGGCGGGTGTGGCGCTCGCCCTGTACCACCTGCACCGCGCCACCGGGGACGACCGGCCGTTCGCGCGCGGCATGCGGCTGCTGGGCGAGGAACTCGCCTACGCCGTGCCCCTGCCGGGCGGCGGCGTGGGCTTCCGCGCCGCCCGCAACGACCGGCGCGTCTACCCCTACCTGTTCGCGGGCAGCGCGGGGTACGCCTGGGTCCTCTCCCGCTTCCTCGCGCACCGGCCGGGCGCGGAGTTCGACGTGCCCGTCGACGTCGACCTCAGCGCCACCGAGGTGCTGTCGCGGTGCCTGGACGCGTGCACGGCCCGCTTCACCGTGTTCCCCGGCCTGTTCCCGGGGCTGGCGGGCCTGGTGACGACGCTGGCCGACGCGGGCAGGCGGCTCGACCGGCCCGAGCTCGTGGACGCCGCGCTGACCAGCGCCCGCGGCCTGTTCAGGTACGCGGTGCCGCACGGGGGCGGAGCGGGCTGGCTCGGCGAGCCGGGCCAGCGGATCTCCACCGACCTGTGGTCGGGCGGAGCCGGTGTCCTGGTCGCCCTGCGGCTCCTGCTCGACGCCCTCCGGACTCCCCCGGCACCGCGTCGAGGGGACACCGGTGCACCGACACCGGGTGAAAGGAGTGATCGGCATGGAGGAAGCCCTGTTCCTGCAAGCTGAGGTGGCGCCGGAGGACGACCTCATGGCCTGCAACGTGCTCACCATGAGCAGCCGAGGCAGCGTTTGTCTGTGACCCCACCACGCGTCGCCGCTCGCCGGGTGCTGCACCCGGCAAGCGGCGACGCGTGCTCCCGCCCGGGTCGACCCGCAGGTCGGCGGTCAGCCGCGGCACGACCGGCTTCCGGGCACCGAGGTCGACCAGCACGTCCCGCAAGGTGACGGGCTCGGACCAGTCGGGCGGATCGCCCCGGGTCGGGCAGGCGCGGTAGGCGCGCAGCAGGGGACCGACCACGTCGGTGCCGCGCCCGAGGTGGGTCAACTCGGCCTGCGCCTCCTCGGCCCGCACGCGTCGACGCCCGGCCGCACTTCCCCACGAGGCACCCCGGCTTCACGACAGCCCGGTCTGGTTCCACCCCCGCACCGGGAGACGACCGCTCATCTGCAGGACGAGCACCGCCGACAACCCGGTGGTGACGAGCCCGGAGAGCCAGATGGCCACCAGGCCGCACCGCGCGAGGACTGCCACGTTGCCACCGGCGAAGACGTA
This sequence comes from Saccharothrix syringae, assembly GCF_009498035.1. Lineage (NCBI taxonomy): Bacteria > Bacillati > Actinomycetota > Actinomycetes > Pseudonocardiales > Pseudonocardiaceae > Saccharothrix > Saccharothrix syringae. The sequence goes on along the minus strand of NZ_CP034550.1, from coordinate 3,612,383 downwards.
CCCCGAAACCCACGCCAGGGCGAGCGCCCCGGCCCCGACGAACGTGAGGAGCAGCGGGAGGGTCGATCCCAGCATGTGAGGTCTCCCCTGCTGCCGGTCCAGCCAGCTCTCCCAGTGCAGGCCACCCGGCGTCCTGGGGCTCAACTCCTCCTTGATGTACTTCGCCACCCGTAACGTGCCGAAGTGGTGGGCCACGACGCGACCGCAGAGCAGGTAGGAACTGAACGGGACGATCAGCAGCAGGGCGATCATATTAGGACGGGACAGCGAAAAACCGAACACCGCACTGGCCAGGGTCAACTGGAGCGAAAACAGGTGCTGCTGGGATTTGACCCTTTCCTGGATTTCGTCGCGGAGCGCCGAGAACTCCGCGAGAGGCCCGTCGAAATCAATGATCTTCGAGTCACCACGTGTTGTCGACATGACCGGCACCGTACCAGTCCGACCACCCCATTCCGAGGAATTGGAGAACCACCTCCACGCACCTGCGCACTTCAGCGACGAGCAGCGCCCACACGGAATTCAACCCGCCCCCGCCCCGCTGCGCGGAGACAACACCGCGATCACCGATCCGACCCGCCGGCGTGGGCCGACCGGTCGGTACCCGCGGGTTCAGGGGTAGCTGACGCCGGTCAGCTCCTCGGCCGCCGCCCAGAGGCGCCTGCCGACAGCCGGATCGGCGGCCTCCCGGCTGAGCCGGGCCTCGGCGACCCGGCCCCGCGTCTCCCACAGCCCGGCCGGACCGAAGAACCGGCCGCCCGGCACCCCGGGTTCGGTCGCGGCGCGCAACTGCGGCAGCGCGCCCCGCTCCACCGGCTGGGTGGCCAGCAGGCCGAGCCACGCGACCACCCGCCCGAGCCTGCCGCGGTGCTCCCAGGCGCGCGGGGTCAGGTTGGTGCGGGTGATGCCGGGGTGGGCCAGCGCGCTGACGACCGGCGACCCGGCGGCGCGCAGGCGGCGGTCCAGCTCGACGCCGAAGACGGTGGTGGCGAGCTTGGACCGGCCGTAGGCGGCGGTTGCCCGGTAGTTCCGCTCGAACATCAGGTCGTCGAAGTCCAGGTGCGCGGTCTTGTGCGTGATCGAGCTGAGGTTGACCACCCGGGCCTCCCGCGCCGCGGCCAGGTTGTCGAGCAGCAGGCCGGTCAACGCGAAGTGGCCCAGCATGTTGGTGCCCAACTGGAGTTCGAAGCCGTCGGCGGAGGTGCGGCGCGGCCCGAGCAGCACCACGCCGGCGTTGTTGACCAGCAGGTCGATCACCGGGTGGTCGGCGGCCAGCCCCGCCGCGAAGGCCCGCACGGAGGCGAGGGAGGCGAGGTCCAGCTCGCGCACCTCGACGTCGCCCCCGATCCGGCGGGCGGCCTCCCCGCCGGCGGCGGTGTCGCGGACGGCCAGCACGACGTGGGCGCCGCGGCGGGCCAGCTCGGTGGCGGTGACCAGGCCGAGGCCCGAGTTCGCGCCGGTCACGACGGCGACCCGGCCGCGCTGGTCGGGGATGTGGTCGGCGGTCCATCCGGTCATCTGCAGCTCCTGGGGTGTCGATGGGACCACGACGCTAGGAGCGATCCGAGCCGGCCCGCTGGTCCCCGGCTGCCTAGGTCCGCGAGACCTACCCTCGACGATCGGGGCCACGGCACACTCACGGCGTGAGCAACCCCCATCCGTACGCCCGCGAGCTCGGGGACTTCCTGCGCGCCAGGCGCGGCCGGCTGCGCCCGCACGACGTCGGCCTGGAGCCGGGCGGCCGGCGCAGGGTCACCGGCCTGCGACGCGAGGAACTGGCCCTGCTGGCCGGCCTGAGCACCGACTACTACCAGCGGATGGAGCAGGGCCGGGAGGTGCGCCCGTCCGACGACGTCCTGGACGCGCTCGCCGGCGCGCTCGACCTCGACGACGAAGAACGCCGACACCTGTTCACCCTGGCCCACGCCGCCCGCCGACCGATGCCCGACCGGGTGAACCGCGCCCCGGAACGGGTGCCGACCAGCACCCGGCGCCTGCTGCGGGTGGTGGACACCCCGGCGGTCGTCCTGGGCCGGCACCTGGACCTGCTCGACTGGAACCCGATGGCGCAGGCCCTGCTGGGCGACCCGCACGCGTACCCGCCCGACCGCCTCAACATGCTCCTGCTGATGTTCGACGACGCGCTGACCGGCGAGCGGAGCTGCCCCGACTGGGAGCGGCAGGCCCTGGACTACATCGGCATGATGCGCGCCGCCGTCGCCACCGACCCCACCCACCCCCGCGCCACCGCGATCGTCGGCGAGCTGAGCATCCGCAGCGCCGAGTTCCGGCGGCTGTGGGCCCGGCACGACGTGCGCGAGTCGGTCAGCGGCACCAAGACCTTCCGGGTTCCCGAGGTCGGCGACATCACCCTGGACTGGGACACCTACCCGCTACCCGGCAACCCCGGCCCGGTCATGCTGGTCTTCACCGCCGAGCCGGACAGCACCGACGCGGACCGCCTTCAGCTCCTGGCGTCGTTGCACGCGACCCGCTCCGCACTCACCGACGAGCACTTCTGAGGAAGGCGGGGGTGCGGACGAACAGGCCCGCACCCCCACCGGTCACCGCCCGTCCGACGCGCCGTCGGTGACCGTGCCGACGAGCGAGATGCCGGGGGCACCCGGCGCGGAGTTCGCCAGGTCGAAGCGGACCCGCTCGACCGGCTCGGTCTCCGCGTCGACCACCGTCTGCACGAACAGCTCCCTGGTCACCTGACCGGGCAGGAAGACGGCGACCAACTGCAACCCGGTGGTGGACAACGGCCGCGAGGGCAGCGGTTCCTCCCGGGAGACGCGCTGGCGGAACCACGTCTCGTCGACGTCCGTGGTGGACAGCTCGACCCCGTCCGGAGCGACCGGCAGACCCCGGACCGTGACGTTCGAGTCGGCCGGCGAGGACAGCGTCAACTGCCAGAGCAGGGTGCCGCCCTCGGAGACCTCGTCGGTGACCGGGGTGGCGGTGATGCTCGGCACCGGGTCGTCGTTGGGCACGGTAAGCCGGTCCGCGTAGTGACCGACGAACGCGCCCCGCACGGGCTTCACCAGCACCGTGCGCCTGGCGTCGAAGCTCCAGCGGGTGTTGCCGGTGACCTGCACCGGGATCTCGACCCGGTGCTGCCCCGGCTCGATCGCCACCAGCCGCTCGGTGTAGGTGGTGGCGCCCTGGTCCTGGACGAACACGCGCACCGAGGCGGTGCCGTCGCCGGTCACCGAGACCGGGAACCCGACGGTGCGCGTGCCGGAGTCGCCCTCCTCCACGGTCAGCGCGCCCAGGTCGACGCGTGGCAGCGGGGTCGGGCGCGGGTCGGGCAGGCCGGGTGCCCAGCCGTGGGCGTCGATGAGCCACGCCTGACCGGCACCGCCGTGCGGGGTCAGTTCCAGCGCGGCGACGCGGCGCAGGTCGATACCGCGCAAAGGCACCCGGACCTCCTGCGCCCAGCTCGCGGTGTTCCGCCCGGTACCGGGCAGGCCGTCCACCGTCACCGACCCGAGGTGCGCGCGCCGCCCGGCCGCGTCGGTCACGGCCACGTCGAACCGGTTGCCGGTGCTGTTCGGCGGCACGGCCAACCGCAACGCCAACTCCCGCGCCCCCGCCAGCGACACCGGCGCACCGGGGCGGACGGTCGCGGCCTGCCCGTCGGCGGTCCACCGCAACGCCACGGCGAACCGGCCGGACTCGGGCACCACGCGGTTGAACCGGACGAAGTGCGGCAACGGGCGGGACACCGCCGGATCGACACAGGCCGCGGCCGTATCGGCCGTGACCTGCGCGCACACCGCCGCCGACCCGCCCGCCGAGGTCGCCTCGTCGGGCACCACGAACGGGGTGCGGGCGCCGCCGACCGCGTGGCCGAGCACCCGCGCCGGGTCGGCCGAGGGCGCACGGACACCCGACCCGTCCAGCAGCGGCAACACCCGCCGATCCCCCGCCACGAACAGGCGTGCCGCCGCCGCGATGTAGACCGCACCCGCGGTCTGCTGCTGCCCGGCGGTGAGGCGGGTGGCGGTCCCCGGCGAACACACCGCGTCCTCGGGCGGCGACCGGAAGTCGTCGGCCGCCGGAGCCTCCGCCTGCCCCGGCGTCCACTCGCTGTTGAAGAAGTTGTGGTTCGCGCCGACGACGTACAACGCGCTGTGCAACGCACTCCCCCGACCCACCCCACGGGTCGCGTCCACGAACAACTGACCCTGGAGATCGGAGACGTCACCGTCGCAACCGGGCAGGATCGTCACCGACGGCACATCCGGCGCCGGATTGTGCCCGAAGATCGTCGGACCGATCAGCACGGTGCCCCCGACCGTCCACCGCACCGGACCGTCGTAACCACTGCCCGCGGGCGGCGGCGTGAGGCTGTCAATCACGGCCCGGTTGACGCCCTCGCCCCCACGCGAGTGCCCGACCAGCAACACCCTGCCCACATCCGCGACCGGCGCGGCCCGCACCACCTCCGGCGCCGAACCCCGACCGGCACCCGCCCACTCCGCCCACCTCGCCAGATGCGCCCGCACCAACGCCGACCGCGCACCCGCCCCGGCCTCCACGTCCAACACGTCCTGCGCGTTGACCGAGTTCGCCGAAATCGACACCGTCACATAACCCTGCGAGGCCAACAACCGCTGCGCCTGGAGATAACCACGATGACTGGGCACCGGCTTCGCCGGCACCGGACACGGCCACTCCAGCAACTGCGTCGTGCCGTCGTAGCAGGAGATGTGCCTGCCGTGCAGGAACAACGCCAACGGACGCCGACCCGACACCCCCTCCGGCGCCACCACCACCGCCTTCATCTCCAACGGCACCGCATACCCCGGCACCGTGATCGGGTCCAGCTCGTACTCCCCCGCACGCGTGGCGAACGGCCCCGGCTGACCCGGATCGACCTCCCCGGCCGGCCGCAACGCAGGCAACGGCGCGATCGCCGCCGTCGACAGGGGCGCAGGCTCCTCGACGTCCAACCGCCTGTCCGACGCCCGCACCTGAAGCCCGTCGGCGTCCTCGACCCCGACCCCGTCCAACGTATAGGTGCGCAGATCGGCCGACGGACGCGGCACACCCAACAACCGATCACCGTCCCAGAACTCGACCGCCGCACCACCCGGCGGAATCGGGGCGGGCGCCGTCCACGTCAGCCGCTCCCCGGCGATCGCCCAGCCCGACGGCGGCGGCGAGTCCGGCACCGGTTGGGCGTGGGCCGTCGTGGTGACCGGCATGACGAGAGCCGCCACCGTCAACGCGGGTAGCAGGATTTTGAGCGAGCGCATGTGCAATCCCCCTGACGTGATCACCGCCCGACCAGTTCTAGTGGTGCAGGTCACCACGCCACAAGCGTTGCCGAAATTGTTGCGGGTCGTTGGCCCCAACACTTCCCGAAAGTCCCCCTTGGCCGCCGTACGGCCCCGGAGGCCGGGGCGGAGGTCTGGCCGGTGGCGCAGGTGTCGGCGTGGAACGGCGAGCGACCATCGCAGTCACCCCCGCGGAGCAGTGCCCACCCGCCGATCGGACGCCCGACACCCCCTTTTTCAGCCCCCTCCACCGGCCTTCGGCGACGTTGATCCCGACGGCCGGGCGGTGGTATAAGGGTTTCGGTGCGATTCCAAGGTGTGGTGGTGAGAGCCCACCGGTTCCGCCGGTCACGGCGGGACGACTCGGTGCGATTCCGAGGCCACGCGGTGAGACCCCGCCTCTGCTCGGGCCCGTTGGCGCGGCCCCTGCTCCCGCACGCGGGGAGGACCGACCTCCCGCGGTCGAGAGGCGGAGTCACATGTACACCGGACACATCCACGAGGTCGGCACGGTGCTGGCCGTCGACCGGGCGGGCATCGCGGTCAGCGCGCCCGGGACGGCCACCGCCGCGCCCGGTTCGATCTGCCTGAACGGCGTCGGGCTCACCGTCGTCCACGACGAGCGGGGCTCGGGCGTCCTGGCGGCGGTGCTGTCGCCGGAGACCCGGCGGAGGTCCACGTTGGACTCGATCGCGCCCGGCGCGCGGGTCAACGTGGAGGCGCCGCTGGCGCTGGGCGACCGGGTGGGCGGTCACCTGGTGCAGGGCAACGTGGACGCCGTGGGCAAGGTCGTCCGGGTCGACGACGAGACGACCGCCAGGCGGTTGTGGATCAAGCCGCCGGAGCGGTTCCTCCCGCTGGTCGTCCCGAAAGGACAGATCGCCGTCGACGGGGTCAGCCTGACCGTCGCCGACGTGTCCCGCGACCGCTTCTCCGTGGCACTGGTCCCCGTCACGGTGGAGAACACCACGCTCGGCGACCTGGCGGCGGGTGATCGCGTGAACCTGGAACCCGACCTCGTCACCCGCCTGGCGCAGCGCTGGCCCGCCGACCCCGGACGCGCGGTGACCGAGGTGGTCGCGGCGCTGCCGTGGGCGGGACGCCGCTCGGGTGCGCGCGGTGTGCAGGAGGCCGTCGCGCAGGTCGCCGCCGGCGGTGCGGTGGTGGTGTGGGACCCCGACCTGGAGGGCGAGGGCGACGTGGTGTTCGCGGGGGCGAACCTGCGCCCGGAGGCGTTCACCTTCCTGCTCACCCGGGTCTGCGGTCATCCGACGGTGCCGTGCGCGCCCGAGGTCCTGGAGCGGCTGGAGATCGGTCCCATCCCCGGACCGGGCGACCGGCACGGCACCCGCGCGCACGTCCCGGTGGACCTGGCCGCCGGCACCGGCACCGGGGTGTCCGCGGCCGAGCGCGCGGCCACCGTCCGCCGCCTCGCCGACCCGCGCGCCGTACCGGGCGACTTCATCGGGCCGGGCCACGTCTTCCCGCTCGCCGCGCGTCCCGGGGGGCTCGCCGAGCGCGGCGGCCACACCGAGTCCACCGTAGCCCTGTGCGTGGCGGCCGGCCTGCCCCCGGTGGGGGTGTGCTGCGAGGTCATGAACCCCGACGGGACCATGGCGAGGGCCGCCGACCTGGAAGTCGTCGCGCTGCGCTGGGGTCTGCCGCTGGTCGACGTGGACGACCTCCGGAAGTACCTGTGACCACGGCCGGACGCGACCTCTACGACGATGACCGGTTCTTCGAGGGGTACCGCCTGCTGCGGGGTTCGGCCACCGCGATCAACGACGCCGTCGAGGTCCCCGCCCTGGAACGGGTGCTGCCCCCCGTGGCGGGAGCGGCGGTCGTCGACCTGGGCTGCGGGACCGGCGCCCTGGCGCGCCGGCTGGCCGACGCGGGAGCGGCGGACGTCCTGGCGGTGGACTCGTCCCGGCGGATGCTGGCGCTGTCCACCCCGCACCCGCGGGTCCGCCTGCTGCGCGCCGACCTGGACGAACTCGCGCTGCCCGCGTCCTCGGCGGACCTGGTCGTCAGCAGCCTCGCCCTGCACTACGTCGCCGACTACCGGGGGTTGGTGGAGCGCGTCGCGCGCTGGCTGCGGCCGGGCGGGTGGTTCGCCTTCTCGGTCGAGCACCCCGTCTGCACGGCGGCCGACCCCATGACCGGGTGGTTGCGCACGGAGCGCGGCACGGTGTGGCCGGTCGACGACTACGCGGCGGAAGGCCCGCGGACCCAGCACTGGATCATCGAGGGCGTGCGCAAGCACCACCGGCGGGTGAGCACGCTGATCGGTGCGCTCCTCGCCGCCGGCCTGGAGCTGACCGACGTCGACGAGCCGGTGCCGGACGTCGCGACGCACCCCGGGCTGGCCGAGCACCTCCGGCGACCGCCGGTGCTGGTGCTGGCCGCCCGCCGCGGCGATGGTGCCGGGTGAACGCCGGACGTACCCGGCCCTCGTCGGGACACCGCCGCCGCCCGAGGACGGCGGTGGGAACCGCACGTCCGCGCAAGCCGCCGTCGACGCGGTGCCGGCGAACCACGCTGGTCGGCAGCACCGGCAACGCGTCCGGCGTGGTGCTCACCTCCCCGTCGCCGACCCGCCCCGGCGCCTCGACCGGGGGTCGGACGCCTCGAAGCCGGTGGTCCCCGTCGGCGCGGGCGGCGCCGCGGTGCCCCGCGCGCCCGGCGGCAGCGGCCGGCTGACCCGGCGGCCGTTCGAAGACGACGTCTCCTGCCGCCCCGATCCCGACCCGCAGTCCCACTCGGAACCCGGGACACCGTTCCCCGTTGTTCCCCTGCCTCCGCGAGTTCACCACTGATCGACGGGGCCGTCACACGTCGAACGCGTGCCCGACCCACTCCGCAGCGGACGGTGATGCCACGAACGTCGTCCCCCCGACGGTCATCACCCACGGTTCGAGGTGGTGCGCCGAGAACAACTCCAACGCCGTCCCGTCGGACATCAGGAACCGCGGATCCGCGGGGAAGAACGCCGACTGGGGTTCACACCCCACGACGTCCAACCCCACCATGCGATCCACCAGCGCGCGGGCATCCTCGGACTCCCAACCGAACCGCAGGCGCTCCCCGACGACCCGCCACGCGCAGGAGGCCGCAAGGCTCCACCCGGCGCCGGACAGGGTGAGCACCTCGTCGTCGCCCCAGGACGCCCCGTCCACCGTGAGCGGGAGCGCCGCGCGCAGTGCCCGGGCACACGATTCAGGCACGGCCGATCACTCCTGCTCCACGTGGACGCGAGATCGCGGACGAACTACCCGCGCGCGGCGGGCGACAGCCCCGCCGGGAGCCGCACCGGCTCGCCGGTACCCGTCCGGCGGAGTGTAGCGGCGGCCTGCCGAGGTCGGAACCCGGCCCGCCGAGCAGCGGGTGCGCCCGGCCTGAACACTTTCGTCGCGCGTTGGCAAAGACGGGGTGCAAGGGCGGAGCGAAACCCGAGGAGCTTCATGGCGTCAGACGCGGAACTGATCGGCAGATCGCTGCGCGGAGACACCGGTGCCTTCGTGGAAGTGGTCAGCCGTCACGAGACGGCGATCGGGAACTACCTCGCGCGCAGGGTGGGGCGCCAGGCCGCCGAGGACGTGCTCGGTGACGTGTGGGTGGCCGCCTACGAGTCCCGGGCCACCTACGACCTGTCGTACCCCGAGGCCAGGCCCTGGCTGTACGGGGTCGCGCTGAACAGGGTGCGGCGGTACTGGCGGTCCGAGCCGGCCGAGGAGCGGGCGGCGGACGTGACCCGGGTGGCGGGCGACTGGGACCCCTGGCCGGCGGTGGATGCCCGCGTGGACGCGCAGGCGCTGCTGCGCGGGGCCCTGGCCCGGCTCAAACCGGAGGAACGGGAGGTGCTGGGCCTGGTCGCCTGGGAGGACCTGACCGTCGCGGAGGCCGGGCGGGTGCTCGACATCCCCGCGGGCACGGCCCGCCGGCTGCTGCACCAGGCGCGCAAGGCGTTGCGAGAGGACCCGGAAGTGGCCGCGCTGCTGCAAGTCCCGACGACCTGAGAAGGCGACACATGGATGAAATGGACCTGATGAAGAAGCTGAGTGATGTGCCGTCCCCGAGTCCCGCGGCCTACGACCGTGCTCGCGCGGCGCTGCGGACGGCGATGGGGGAACCCGTGACCGCGGTCGTGCGACCCAGGCGCTGGTTCTCCTGGCCCAGGGCCGGTGTCGCCGCGGTGGGTGCGGCGGCCGTCGCCGCGGCCGTGGTGGTGGGCACGACGGGCGGCGGCGTTCCGGCCGGTCCCTCCCCCGAGGCGGCCGCGCCGGTGGTCGGGTCACCGCTGGTGAAGCTGGCCTCCGAGGTCAAGGCCGCCGCCGCGCTGCCGGGTGACGCGTCGCTGGTGATCAGCACGAAGACCGCGCCGGACAACTCGCAGCACGTCTACTACACCCTCTACACCGACCGCGGCCAGGTCTTCAAGGGCGACTCGGCGCAGACCCTGGCGGACTCGGTGAACAGGAACGACGACCAGGCCCAGCCCTACGACGCGAAGGTGATGGCGGCGGCCCGCCAGGCCGCGAACGGCGACGTGGAGCAGGCCAGGATCGCGATGATCACCGCCGCCAACAACGCCCTGGGCGTCGGCCTGAGCCCCGCCGAGGCGGAGAGGGCCTGGGCGGACGCCCAGGCGGAGGTCGCGGAGACGTTCCGCCGGCTCGGCAAGGAGGTCCCCGCACCCAGGCCGCGCCCGACGGGAGAGGAGCTGGAGAACCGCATCAACAACCACCTGTGGAGCAACGCCACGTACGCGCTGTTCGTCGGCGCCGCCAACGCGGAGGTCCGCGCGGGTGTGCTGGAGCTGCTCGCGACCATCGAGCAGGTGACCGTCGGTGAGACCGACGTCGACGGCCGGCGCGCGCTGACCATCACCGCCGACCCCGCCATCCTGGGCGGCAACGCTTCGGCGGTGCTCACCCTCGACGCCGACAACGGCCTGCCCCTCCGCGACGAGGTCTTCCCCGCCCCGAACTCCCCACAACCGTCGGAGTACGCGGTGGTGCACTACAACTCGTCCCGCGTGACCCTCGCCGACGTGGCGGCGGGCACGATCTGACCCCCCGCTGAACCGCCTCTGGGAGGACCGGCGCCACGTCGGCCCTCCCAGAGGCCGTTCGTGCCATTGCGCCACCTCCACCGGATCGGGCACCGTGGCGGGTGCGCCGGTCGGCGGCGCGGGTCCACGCTGTGAACGAGTGAACGACGTCGTGGGCACTTCCGCCGGAAGGCCGTTTGCGCCCATCGTCACCGGGGCACCTGGGAATGTTCGCAGTCGGGCGACCGGGAAGGGGCGGCGGTGTCACCACCCCACGACGACGATCTGCTGGCCGGCCGCTACCAGCTGGCCGGGGTGCTGGGCTTCGGCGGCATGGCCGAGGTGTACCGGGCGTGGGACACCGTGCTGTGCCGCGACGTGGCGGTCAAGCTGTTCGCGCCGAGCGCGGACCTCGACGACCGGCGCCGCTTCGACAACGAGGTGCGCACCCTGGCCGCGCTGTCGCACCCCGGCCTGGTGTCGGTCCACGACGCGGGCGGCAGCGACCGCGGCGCATTCCTGGTGCTGCGCCTGGTCGACGGGCACACGCTGCGCACCCGCATCGCCCGCGGACCGCTGCCGGTGGAGGAGGTGCGGCGGCTGGGCGCCCGGCTGGCGGAGGCGCTGGCCTACGTCCACGACCAGGGCGTGGTGCACCGCGACGTCAAGCCCTCGAACATCCTGCTCGACCGCGCCGGCACGCCCTACCTCGCCGATTTCGGCCTGGCCCACCTGACCGGCTCCACCCGGTTCACCCGCACCGGGCAGATGGTCGGCACCGCCGCCTACCTGGCGCCCGAGCAGGTCCGCGGCACCGAGACCGGCGCCGCCGCCGACGTCTACGCCCTCGGGCTGGTGCTGCTGGAGTGCCTGACCGGTCGCCGCGAGTACGAGGGCGGTGACGTCGAGGCCGCCGTCGCCCGGCTGCACCGCCCACCGGCCGTCCCCGCCGACCTGCCCGCGGACCTGGTGCGCCTGCTGACGCTGATGACCTCCCTGTCACCACATCGCCGCCCGACCGCGCACGACTGCGCCCACGCGCTGGCCACGGGCACCTCCCCCACCGTCGAGGTCGAGGCCGACGACACCCTCCACCAGGACGACCTCGTACCGCTCCCGGCGCCCCGGTCGCGGTCGACGGTGCCGAGGAGGAAGCTCGTCGCCTCCGCCGCGGGCCTGGTCGGTGCGGCCTGCCTCGCCTGGATCGTGGCACCGACCTCCGCGCCGGCGGAAACCACGCAGCCGGCCACCGCCACGACCGCGCCGCCGACCTCCACCATCGCGCCGGTCGCCGAGGTGGCCACCGAAACCGTCACCGCGACCGTCGAGGTCCCGGTCGTGCAACAACCCGGCGGCCCCGTCGCGCAGCAACCGCCCGCACCCGGCCACCAGGGCCGGGAGCAGGCGCCCGGCCAGGTCAAGGAAGACAAGCCCAAGCCCGCGGACAAGGGCAAGAAGGCCAAGCCCTGACCTGCGATGCCGAGGGACGGCCTTCGCCGGCGCCCGTGCCGTTCGCCTTGACGACGGCCAGCACGGTCAATGAACATTGAGTCAATGAACGCTGACTGGTCTTCCGGGCTGGTGGCGCGGGCGCGTCTGCACGCCGCGCTGGGCGAGCCCGCCCGGCTGGCGATCGTGGACCGGCTGCTGCTGGGCGACGCCTCGCCCGGCGAGGTCGGGCGGGAGCTGGGGCTGCCCAGCAACCTGCTGGCCCACCACGTCAAGCTGCTCGACCGGGCCGGACTGGTCGAGCGGTCGCGGTCGGAGGGCGACGCCCGCCGCACGTACCTGCGGTTGCGCACGGCGGCGCTGTCCGGGCTGGTGCCCTCGGGGGTGCGGCGGGCGTCGCGGGTGGTGTTCGTGTGCAGCCGCAACTCCGCGCGCTCGCAGCTGGCGGCGGCGCTGTGGACCGTGCGCAGCGAGGTGCCCGCGGCGTCGGCCGGGACGCGGCCCGCCGAGCGGGTGCACCCGCTGGCGGTGGCCACCGCCAAGGCCCACGGCCTGTCGCTGGGCCGGGCCCGTCCCCGGCACGTCGGGCGGGTGGTGCGCCCGGAGGACCTGGTGGTGGCGGTGTGCGACACCGCCCACGAGGAACTCGACCCCGCCGACCGGCTGCACTGGTCGGTGCCCGACCCGGCCGCGGTCGGCACCGGGGCCGCCTTCGACGCCGCCTACCGCGACCTGGCCGACCGGGTCGAGCGCCTGGTCCCCGCCGTCCGCGCCGCCTGACCACCGCGGCGATCCCACCCCGACCCGGCCGACCGGCGGAGGAACACGATGACCGACACCACCGACCCCGTCTCCCGACCCGACCCCGCCGCGTCCGACAAGCCGTCGGTGCTGTTCGTGTGCGTGCACAACGCCGGCCGCTCCCAGATGGCCGCCGCCTGGCTGTCCCACCTCGCCGGTGGCGGGGTGGAGGTCCGCTCGGCGGGCTCGGCCCCGGCCGACCGGGTCAACCCGGCGGTGGTCGAGGCGATGCGCGAGGTCGGCATCGACATCTCCGCCGAGACCCCCAAGGTGCTCACCACCGAGGCGGTGCGGGAGTCGGACGTGTGCGTGACCATGGGCTGCGGCGACGCCTGCCCGGTCTTCCCCGGCAAGCGCTACCTGGACTGGCGGCTCACCGACCCGGCCGGGCAGGGCGTCGAGGCCGTCCGACCGATCCGCGACGAGATCAAGGCGCTGGTCGAGGGCCTGATCGCCGAGGTCGTCCCCGCCCGGGGCACGGCCGCCGGGACGGGCGCGTGAGCACCGACACCGTCGCGAGGCCGATCGGAGCGGGGGTGCGTTGCCACTCCCGTCCCGCGAATCCCGGGTGGGCAGGTCGCGTCGGCGGAGGTCGCCTCCGGTTCAGCGGGCCGGCGGCGCGGACAGCGTCAGCACCGCGACCGAAGCCGGGGCCGAAGCCGGGGCCGGGGCGCAGCAGCCGCCGCTCTGCCCGCCGGTAGGCGCGTCGAACACCCCCGACCCGCCGCACACCCCGGTCTCGGGCAGCACCAGCTCCACCCGCGCCGCGCCCTCGTGGTCGCCGGCGATCTCGGCGACCACGCTGCGCACCTGCTCGTAGCCGGTCAACGCCAGGAACGTGGGCGCGCGGCCGTAGCTCTTCATCCCGACCAGGTAGACACCCGGCTCGGGCTGCCGCAGCTCGTTCGCCCCGTGCGGCTGGACGCTGCCGCAGGAGTGCGCGTTGGGGTCGATCAGCGGTGCCAGCCGGACCGGGGCGCCGAGCACCGGGTCCAGCTCCAGGCGCACCTCCGACAGCCACGAGTGGTCCGGGCGGAACCCGGTCAGCGCCACGACCTCGTCCACCGGGTCCAGGCGGTGCCCGTCCTGCGACACCAGCACCACCCGCCCGTCCTCGCGCTCGACGGTCGCGGTGCGGAACCCGGTGACCACCTCCACGTGCCCGGCCCGCACCGCCGCACGAGCCCGGAGCCCGAGCGCGCCGCGCGCCGGGAGCTGGTCGGCCTCGCCGCCGCCGAAGGCGTTGCCCACCCGGCCGCGGCGCAGCAGCCAGGTGACGTGCGTGCCGGGGTGCCGCTCCGCGAGGTCGGCCAGCGCGACCAGGGCGGTCAGCGCGGAGTGTCCGCTGCCGGCGATCGCGATCCGCCTGCCCGCGTACCGCTCGGCCTCCACCGCCAGGTCGGGCACCCGGTAGGTGATCCGGTCGGCCGCCGCGCGCTCGCCGACCGCGGGCAGCCCGTCGCCGCCCAGCGGGTTGGGCGAGGTCCAGGTGCCCGAGGCGTCGACGACCGCGCGGGCGGTGATGCGCTCCTCCCCGTCGGCGGTCGCCACGTGCACGGTCAGCGGCTCGCCGTCCCGCCCGGCGTCCACCACCCGGTCCCGACCCCGCCGCGCCACCCCGACCACCCGCGTGCCGAGCCGGACGTGCCCGCCCAACGCCCCGGCCAGCGGCACCAGGTACCCCGCCGCCCACTCCGCGCCGGTCGGGTGGCGGTCGGCCTCCGGCGCGCTCCAGCCGGCGGCCTCCAGCAGCCGCCGGGCAGCCGGGTCGACCAGCTCCGACCAGGGGGAGAACAGCCGGACGTGGTGCCACTGCGCCACCGCCGCGCCCGCCTGCGCCCCCGCTTCCAGCACCAACGGCCGCAGCCCGCGCTCCAGCAGGTGCGCCGCCGCGGCCAGACCAGCGGGACCCGCACCCACCACGACCACCGGGAACTCGTCCACAACCCACCCCATCCATAGAAGTCCATCTATCGAGTGAGGCGGGACTCTATAGACGAGGAGCTATGGATGCAACCACGGGAACGTCTATAGTCGGTGTCGTGACGCTGACGACGCCCACCGGGCTGCACGACGAGGACGCCGCGACCTTCGCCCGCTGGTTCGCCTGCCTGTCCGACCCCACCCGCGTGAAGCTGCTGCACACCGTCGCCGTCCAGCCCGGCGGCACCACCGTCGGCGCCCTGGCCGACCTGCTCGGCGTCAGCCAGCCCACCTGCACCCACCACCTGCGCAAGCTCGCCGACGTCGGCTTCGTCCACCTGCGCAAGCAGGGCACCACCACCCTGGTCACGGTCAACACGGCCTGCTGCACCGGCCTGCCCCACGCCGCCGACGCGGTCATGGGCACCATCGTCACCCGCCCCTGCTGCCCCACCGACCTGCCCGCCGACGTCACCGTGCGCGCCATGACCGACGACGACTGGGCGGACGTGCGCCGCATCTACGGCGAGGGCATCGCCACCCGCAACGCCACCTTCGAGACCGAGACCCCCAGCCGCCGCACCCTCGACGCCAAGTGGCTGCCCGACCACCGCTGGATCGCCGAGATCGACGGCCGCGTCGTCGGCTGGGCCGCCGCCACCCCCGTCTCGCCCCGCGAGTGCTACGCCGGCGTCGCCGAGACCTCCATCTACGTCGGCGAAGACGCCCGCGGCCGCGGCGTCGGCAAAACGCTGCTGCACAAGCAGGTCACCGCCGCCGACGCGGGCGGCCTGTGGACGCTCCAGACCGCGATCTTCCCGGAGAACCGCGCCAGCATCGCCCTGCACCACTCCGCCGGCTTCCGCACCGTCGGCGTCCGCGAACGCATCGCCCGGCACCACGGCGTCTGGCGCGACACCGTCATGCTCGAACGCCGCGCCCGGTCCTCATCGGACCGCCCCCGCTGAAGCCCCGGGCCGGTCCGGCAGAACCGGACAGGCCGATCGCGGGCGGGTGGACAAGCGCGCGGAGCTCCCGGCGACGGCCTCGCCCTCGACCGGGAGGCCGTCCACCAGGAGCTCCGCCGCACCTCCGCCCGCGATCGCGGCCCGCATCACCGGGCCGGACAGGGCTCAGCCACAGGGCACACCGCCTGTCGGCGTCATGGCGTGGCCACCCGATCCGCCGTTTCGGCCTCGTCCGGGAACTGGAAGTTGCCGACCTTCGGCCTGGTCAAGGGGATCACCTTGCGACTGGAGAACTTCCACACCCCGTTCTCGTGGACGTACTGGTCCCGGTAGTACGCGGTGGCCCGGGAGGTCCCGCCGGCCCGCACGTCGCCCTGGGCGAAGACGGTGCAGGTGCCGGAAGCCGTGGACCCGGAGATCTCGTTGATGACGTGGTTGGTCGTCAGGTGGCAGAGGTTCTCCATCTGCCCGTAGATGTCGACCTCGAAGTGGCGGCGGATCTCGTCTTTGCCGGTGGCTTTCCCCAGCCCGAAGTCCTCTTCGTCGAAGACCGGGCTCTCGTCGCTCCACAGCTCCATCAGGAGGTCGATCTGGCGGGTGTCGAGCCGGTGGGCGTACTTGGCGGTCAGCTCGATGATCTCGAGTCGGTTGGCCAGCAGCGAGAGTGCGTTGTCCGTCATGGTGGAACAGCCTCCGTCAGGTCTTGTCCGCGGGCAGTTTGTTGGGGATCATCATCCCGGCGTCCACGGGAAGGGCGATCCCGGTGACGTGTCGCGCCTCGTCCGAGGCCAGGTACAGCACCGCGTCGCTGATCCCCCGCGAGTCCATCCAGCCGACGGGCAGCGCGCTCATCCCCTTCATCGCGTTGTCCGCGTCCTCGGGCGTCGGGTCGGGGATCTCGGGCAGGAAGAGCTTTCGCATCGTGGCGTTGTTGACCATCGGCGTGTCGACGTTCCCCGGATTCACCGTGTTCACCCGGATGTTGTACGGCGCCAGCTCCGCCGCCAGGGCGCGCATCAGCCCGACCACGCCGTGCTTGGACGCGGTGTAGTGCGCCATGGTCGGCACGCCGATCAATCCCGACACGGAGCTGATGAAGACGATCGATCCGCCCCGGTTCCGCTCGATCATGTGGGGGATCACCGCTTTGACGGTCTTCCACGACCCCGTCAGGTTGACGTCGATCATCTCCTGCCAGGTCTCCTCGGACAGTTCCCAGGCGAACCCGAAGCTGGATATCCCGGCGTTCGCGCACACGACGTCGACGTGGCCGAACTCGGCCACCGCCTCGTCGACCACGGCCTGCAACTCCTTGAGGTCGCGCGTGTCCGCCTGGCGCGCGATGACCCGCCGGCCCAGCTGTTCGACCATGTGGGTCGTCGTGGCGAGGTCTTGGCTGCCCGATCCCGGGTACGGCGTGGTTTCCACGTCCGCGCACAGGTCGACGGCCACGATGTCGGCCCCTTCCTGGGCGAGGCGCACCGCGTGCGAACGTCCCATCCCCCGCGCGGCCCCGGTGATCAGCGCTACTTTTCCGGCCATCCGACTCAATTGTGGACCTCCACGTCAGGGGAAGGGAACGGCGATCGCGGGACCGGTCATTCGGCGGACGCGAACATGATCAGCTTGACCTCGGCTCCCTCTTCCTGGCCGAGGTTGTTGGGGCGCCAGGCCATGAAACCCGTCTGGCCGAGGTAACGGCCGCTGACCCCCACGCTCGGGTAGTAGGCCCAGTTCCCCGACAGCAGGGACCCCATGTCGATCCAACCGGCGACCCGGATCGTCCCGGACCCGTCCTCGAAAACGACCTCGTTGGTCAGGTAGGCCATGAACTGCTGGTCGGACTCACGCCGGTAGAGAACCTTGAACCCGCCCGAGGTGGTGGCCACCTTGTCACCGGACCTGGTGAACAGGGCGTGCTCGTAGGTGCCGCTCTGGCCGACGTGGATGTTCTGCAGGTCCTCGATGTCGGTGGTGGCGCTGACCGTCGTCTCGACCAGGTCCTCGTAGCTGTTGATCACAACTCTTCCTCTTTCTCGATCGAGCTTCTCAGATCTTGCGGTAGACGTCTTTGAGCACGATTTTTCCGTCGCTCAGGACGAAGAGGTCGACACCGCGGTTGACCACCTTCCCGTCGGTGGTCTCCACGGTCCACCGGACCAGCCCCAGGTTCTCGCCGAACATGATCGGCGGTTCGAACTTCCCGTCGACCCCGGAGGCGATCATCTTCTCGCGCATCGCGTTCAGGCTGGTGATCAGCTCGCCGATCCGGTCCTTGGTGTGGACCGTCCCGAGCCCGTCCCCGTCGGGCGTGATCCACCGCCCGTCGTCGGCGAAGCACTCGACGGCCGTTTCGATGTCACCGGCACCCGAGCTCTCGAAGAACCGGTCGATCACTTCTGCCGACATGTGTCCGCTCCGTTCTCGTCGTGGCGGGAGTTCATGCGTGCAGCCTCACCGGCAGCCGCTCCAGGCCGCGGAACTGCAGGGTGTAGCGCCAGCTGAGCCGATCCAGCGGCTCGGCCGCCTCCCAGTGCGGGAAGGTGTCCAGCAGCCGGGTCAGCACGATCTCGCCCTCCAGCCGTGCCAGCGGCGCGCCGACGCAGTGGTGGATGCCGTGGCCGAAGGCCAGGTGTGCGGCGGCGTTGCGGCGCACGTCCAGCCGGTCCGGTTCCGCGAACCGGTCGGGGTCCCGGTTCGCCGAGGCCAGCGCCAGGAAGACCACCTCGCCGGCGGGGACGACGGTGTCGCCGATCTCCACGGGTTCGGTGGTGTAGCGCAGCGTGGAGAGGTTCAACGGGCTTTCGTAACGCAGGAACTCCTCCACCGCGTTCGGCACCAGGGTGGCGTCCCCGCGCAGCAGCTCCAGCTGTTCGGGGTGCTTCAGCAGGGCGTACACCGAGCTGCTGATCAGGTTCGCGGTGGTCTCGTAGCCCGCGTTCATCATCAGGAAGATGGTGGACAGCAGCTCGGACTCGTCGAACCGCTCCTCGTTGTCCGGGTTGGTCATCGCGTTGATCAGGTCGTCCGCGGTGTCGTGACCGCCCGCCTTCTCGGCGATCAGGTCCCGGAAGTAGTCGAGCGACGCCATGTACGCCTGGTACTTCTCCGACGGCTCCGAATCGACACTGGTCAGCGTGCGGTTCCACCGGCGGAGGTCGTGGTGGGCGGCGCGGGGCACGCCGAGCAGTTCGCCGATCACCGCGATGGGGATGGCCATCGCCACCGACTCCACCAGGTCGATCTCGGCGCCGGGGGGGATCGAGCCGAGCAGCTGATCGGTGATCTCCTCGATGCGCGGGCGCAGGTTCTCCGTCCGGCGCATCGTGAACGCCCTGCCGAACATCCGGCGCAACCGCGAGTGCTGCGGCGGATCGCTGAACAGCATGCTCTCCGATGTGATCGACCGGCCCGAGACGTCCTCCGTGCTGTGCTCGGCGATGACCGGTGCGGCGCCCGCGGCTGCCTTCGAGAGCCTGGGATCGGCCAGCAGCCGGCGCACGTCGCCGTACTCGGTGACCAGCCAGGCGCGCAGGCCGGTGCTCAACGTCTTGATGACGAGCCGCCGCGGGCCCGTCCCGGCGCGCATCTCGCGGTAGGTCAGGTACGGGTCCTGGATGAAGTCCCAGCTCAACAGGTCGGCCTCGGCGGATGTCCCGGTGCCGGGCGTGTCGACCCCGGTGGAGTCGGTCATGGGGGTGTCATCTCCTGTACTCCTGCGAAGTGCCGGGCCTCGGCACACCGGTCCCGGTTCACTGGCTGGAACCGCCCAGTTCCCGGTTGATGAAGTCGAACAGCTCGTCGTCGTCGGCGTTCGCGATGAGCCGGCTGTGCTCGGCGTGGTCGCCCTGGTCGGCGAGCGCGGCGGCCATCTTCTGGACTCGCCGCAGCACCTGGTTCCTGGCCACCTCGTCGACGCGGTCGTCCGCCGCCACCGCCGAGAGCACCTCCTCCAGCCGGTCGAGTTCGGCCAGCGCGGACTCGGCCCGGTCGGCGGCCGCGCCGAACAGCGCCGCCCGCAGGTGGTCGCGCAGCGCCAGCGAGGTCGGGTGGTCGTAGGTGAGCGTCGCCGGCAGCGCCAGCCCGGTCGCCGCGACGAGCCGGTTGCGCAGCTCGACCGCGGAGAGGGAGTCGAAACCCAGTTCGATGAACGCCTTGGTCGGCGACAGGGCCTCGGTCGAGCTGTGACCGAGCGCCTCGGCCACCTGCGCCCGCACCAGCTCCAGCAGCGCGGCGTCGCGCTCGTCCTCGTCCAGGGCGCCCAGCCGCGCCCAGGACCCGGCCTCGCCGTTCGGCTCGGCGAGCCGATCGGCCGCGGCGGTCACCGGGAACGCCGCCCGGTACTCGGGCAGGTCGCTGATCACCGCGCACTTGGCGGTGCCCGCGGTCGCCTTGATGAACCGGGTCCAGTCGACGTGCGTGATGGCGATGTAGGTCTCGTCGTCGTCCAGCGCCCGCCGCAGTCCGGCCAGCGACCGGCCGGGGTCCATCGGGTGCAGCCCCCGGCGGCCGGCCCGGTCGGTCGCGCCGGTGTCGTCGGCCATGCCCCCGCCGGCCAGCAGGCCCCAGCCGATCGTCGTGGCCGGCAGGCCGCGCGCCCGCCGGTGGTGGGCCAGGGCGTTGAGGAAGGCGTTCCCCGCCGCGTAGTGCGACTGGCCGGGCGAGCCGACGAGGCCGGCGGCCGAGGAGAACAGCACGAAGGCCGAGAGGTCCAGGTCCCGGGTCAGCTCGTGGAGGTTCCACGCCCCGTCCACCTTGGGCCGCAGCACGTTGTCCAGCCGGTCGGGGGTCAGCTCGGTGATGACGCCGTCGTTGGCCACCCCCGCGCTGTGGAACACGGCCGTCAGCGGCAGGTCGTGGGGAAGGCCCGCGAGCACGGCCTCCACCTCGTCCCGGTCGGCGACGTCGCAGGCGGCGATGGTCACCGCGGACCCCAGGGCGGTGAGCTCGGCTTCGAGCTCGGCGGCGCCCGGCGCTCCACGGCCCCGGCGGGAGGTGAGCACGAGGTGGGGCGCGCCCTGCTCGGCCAGCCAGCGCGCGGTGCGGGCGCCCAGGCCGGTGAGGCCGCCGGTGACCAGCACGCTGCCCGACGGTCGCCAGTCCCGGCGCCGCGGCCCGTCCGGGTCGGCGCGGACCAGCCGGCCGCCCAGGACGGCGCCGTCCCGCAGCGCTGCCTGCTCCCCGGTGCCGCCGTCGCCCAGCAGGCGGATCAGCGCGGCCGCCGAGGCGTCGTCGGGGGTGACCGGCAGGTCGACCAGACCGCCCCAGCGGTCGGGGCGTTCCAGGGCGAGGGTCCGTCCCAGCCCCCACAGCAGGGCTTGGTCGGGGTGGTCGAGGCCGTCGCCGGGGACGGCGTGCACGGCGCCCCGGGTGAGGCACCACAGGGGCGCGTCGATCCCGCGGTCCTCCAGCGCCTGGACCAGGCCCACCGTGGCGGCCAGGCCGACCGGCACGCCGGGGTGCCCCGGGACGCGGGACCGCTCCGCCGCCAGCAGCGAGACCACCCCGGCGAGCGGCGGCTCACCGAGCCGGGTGGCCAGCGCGGCCCGGTCCCACTGCCGCTCGTCGACCTCCAGGCGGCGGACCTCGGCCCCGGCGGCGGTCATCGCCGCTTCGACCGGCGCGGCCCAGGGGTCGTCGCGGTGGTTGACGGGCAGCACCAGCAACCAGGTGCCGGTGAGCGCGCCGTCGGTGCGGGTCGGCACGGGCCGCCAGCCCAACCGGTACCGCCAGCCGTCCACCACGGCCTTCTCACGCCGGCCGAGGCGCCACCGGGCCAGTGCGGGCAGCACGGCGCCGAGGCCGTCCCGCTCCTCGGTGGACAGCTCGGCGCTCAGCGCGTCGAGGTCGCCCTGTTCCACCAGCCCCCAGAACCGGCTGTCCACGGCGTCCGGGTCGGCTGTCGCCACCACCGGTGCGGCCGTCGTGTCCGGCCAGTAGCGCCGGTGCTGGAACGCGTAGGTCGGCAGCGGGGTCCGCCCCGCGCCGGTCGCGGGGAACAGGGCCGGCCAGTCGACCCCGACCCCGGCGGTGAACAGGGCGCCCAGTGCGGCGAGCACGGATTCGGTCTCGGCACGGCCTCGCCGGAGGCCGGGCACGGCGACGACGCCCTCACCGGTGGCGCATTCGCGGACCAGGCCGGTCAGGGTCGCGTCCGGCCCCAGCTCCAGGAAGCGGGTCACCCCGCCGGCCCGGAGTTCGGAGACCATGTCGGCGAACCGCACCGCGCTCCGGACGTGCTGGACCCAGTACTCGGGGGTGGCCACGTCGCCGCTGGTCATCGGTATCCGCGGTGGCCGGAACCCCAGACCGCCGAGGGCGGCCCGGAACTCGTCGAGCACGGGGTCCACCAGCGGCGAGTGGAACGCGTGGCTGACGGCCAGCCGCTTCGTGCGGTACCCGGCGTCGGCGAGGCGTCGTCCGACCTCGTCGACGGCGTCCTCGGTGCCGGAGACGACCACCGACTCCGGGGAGTTGACCGCGGCGATCGAGGCGGACCCCGCCCCTTCCGCGAGCAGTGCGGCCACGACGTCCTCGCCGGCGTTCACGGACATCATGGCCCCGCCCGGTGGGAGCCCCTGCATGAGCCGGGCCCGGGTGGTGACCAGCGCGCAGGCGTCGGCCAGCGACAGCACGCCCGACACGTGGGCGGCGGTGATCTCGCCGACGGAGTGGCCGGTGACGAAGTCGGGCCGGACGCCCCAGGACTCGAACAGCCGGAAGAGGGCCACTTCGAACGCGAACAGCGCGGGTTGGGCGAACTCCGTGGTGTTCAGCCGGGCGTCGTCCTCGGCGAGGACGATGTCCTTCAGCGCGGGGTCCAGCGCCGCGCACGCGTCGTCGAACGCGGCGGCGAAGACCGGGAAGTGGCGGTGGAGTTCGCGGCCCATCCCGGCTCGCTGCGACCCCTGGCCGGTGAACACGACGGCCAGGCCACCGCCGCCGGCCACGCCGGTGGCGTCCGCGCCGGGCGCGGGGGTGTCGTCGGCGAACGCCGCGAGTCGCTCGCGCAGCTGCTCGCGGTCGGCGGCGAGCACCACCGCCCTGTGGTCGTGGACCGCGCGGTCGGTCACCAGCGATCGCGCGATGTCGGCCAACGCCGGTTCGGGCCGGTCGGCCAGGTGGGCGTGCAGGCGCGCCGCCTGGGCGCGCAGTGCGGCCGGCCCCCGGGCCGACAGCACGAACGGCTGCACCGGCCTGGTCACGGCGTCCCGGTCCGGGGCCGGCGGCGCGGGGAGGTCGTCGGGCGCTTGTTCCAGGATGACGTGCGCGTTGGTCCCGCTGAGGCTGAACGCGGAGACGCCCGCCCGGCGCGGGCGGTCCCGCTCGGGCCAGTCGCGGGCCCGGTCCAGCAGCGCCACCCCGCCGGAGGACCAGTCGACCTCGGGTGACGGGGTCTCGGCGTGGAGGGTCCGGGGCAGCAGGCCGTGCCGCATCGCCATGATCATCTTGATGGCGCCGGCGGCGCCGGCGGCGGCCTGCGAGTGCCCGATGTTGGACTTGACCGACCCCAGCCACAGGGGGCTGTCGGGCTCGCGGTCGCGCCCGTAGGTGGCCAGGAGGGCCTGCGCCTCGATGGGGTCGCCGAGCCGGGTCCCGGTGCCGTGCCCCTCCACCGCGTCGACCTCGTGCGCCGACAGCCCGGCGTTGGCCAGCGCGGCGCGGATGACCCGTTGCTGCGACGGGCCGCTGGGCGCGGTGAGGCCGTTCGAGGCGCCGTCCTGGTTGACCGCCGAGCCGGCCAGGACGGCCAGCACGCGGTGGTGGTGGCGGCGGGCGTCGGAGAGCCGTTCCAGCACGAGCAGGCCCACGCCCTCGGCCCAACCGGTGCCGTCCGCCCCGGCGCCGAAGGCCCGGCACCGGCCGTCCGGGGACAGGCCCCGCTGCCGCGCCATCTCCACGAACATGCCGGGGGTGGCCATCGTGGCGACACCGCCGGCCAGCGCCAGCGAGCACTCGCCCGAGCGCAGCGCCTGGGCCGCCAGGTGCAGGGCCACGAGCGAGGACGAGCACGCCGTGTCGATGGAGACGGACGGCCCCTCGAACCCGAACTCGTAGGACAGCCGCCCGGAGATGATGCTGGCCGCGTTGCCGGTCAGCACCCGGCCGCCGAAGTCGCGGGGGTCCTGGGCCAGCAGGGCCGGGTAGTCGCTCCCGTTCGCGCCCACGAACACCCCGATCGGGCCGCCGCGCAGGGCGGAGGGGTCGATGCCGGCGTTCTCGAACGACTCCCAGGCCGTCTCCAGCAACAACCGCTGCTGCGGGTCGATGGCGATGGCCTCGCGCGGCGAGATGCCGAAGAAGTCGGAGTCGAACTCGGCCAGGTGGTCGAGGAACCCGCCGCCCCGGGCGTAGGTCGTGCCGGGGTGGTCGGGATCCGGGTCGTGGAGGCGGGCCAGGTCCCAGCCGCGGTCGACCGGGAAGCCGGTGATCGCGTCGCGGCCCTCGGCCACCAGCCGCCACAGCTCGTCCGGCGAGTCCGCCCCGCCCGGGTACCGGCAGGCCATGCCGACGATCACGACCGGGTCGTCGCCGGTCGCGGTGGCGCGGCCGGCCGGGGTGGCCTCGGCGGTGTCGGCCTCGTCGCCCACCAGCGCGGACCGGAGGAACGCGGTCAGCGCCCCGGGGGTGGGGTGGTCGAACACCAGCGTGGCGGGCAGCCGCAGCCCGGTGGCCGCGGTGAGCCGGTTGCGCAGTTCGACCGCGGTGAGCGAGTCGAACCCGACCTCGTGGAAGGCGCGGGTCATGTCGACCGAGGCGCCGCTCGGGTGGCCGAGCACGGCGGCGACCTGCTCGCGCACCAGTTCGCCGATGGCCTTGACCTGGTCGGCGACCGGGGAACCGGCCAGTCGCGCCGCCACCGGTCCCGCGACCGACGAGCGCGCCGCGCGCCGGGCCGGGCGCCGCACCAGGCCGCGCAGCAGGGCGGGCACCGTGCCGGCCGACCGCACCGCGGCCAGGTCGAGGCGGGCGGCCATCACGTTCGGGCGGGCCAGGTCGGTCGCCGCGGCCAGCAGTTCCAGGCCGCGGGCGGTCGCCATCGGCAGCATCCCGCCCCGCCCCATGCGGGCCACGTCGGCCTGGCCGAGGTTCTCGGCCATACCGCTGTCCTCGCCCCACCAGCCCCAGCTGATCGAGACCGCGGGGAGGCCCCGGCGGTGCCGCTCGACGGCCAGCGCGTCGAGGAAGGCGTTGGCGGCGGCGTAGTTGGCCTGCCCCGCCGCGCCGAAGGGCGCGGCGGAGGAGGAGAACAGCACGAACGCGGAGAGGTCCAGCTCCCGGGTCAGCTCGTGCAGGTGCCACGCACCGTCGACCTTGGGTGCCAGTACCGCGTCGACCCGGTCGCCGGTCAGGGCGTCGAACACGCCGTCGTCGAGCACGCCGGCGCAGTGCACCACCGCGGTGAGCGGGACCTCGGGCTCCACCGAGCGCACCACGGCCGCGACCTGCTCGCGGTCGGCGACGTCGCAGGCCAGGACGCGCACCGCGGCGCCGAGCTCGGCCAGTTCGGCGGCGAGCCGGGCGGTGCGGGGGGAGTCGGGGCCCTGCCGGGAGGCCAGCACCAGGTGTCGCGCGTGGTGCTCGGTGACGAGGTAGCGGGCCACGTGCCCGGCGAGCGCGCCCGAGGCGCCGGTGATCAGCACGGTTCCGGCCGACCACGGGGTGGCGCGCGCGGTGTCGGTGCCGGTGGCGGTCAGGCGGGCCAGCCGCGGTGCCCGGAGCGCGCCGTCGCGCACCGAGACCTCCGGCTCGCCCGACTCGACGGCCGCGTGCAGCGCCGCGGTGGTGATCGGGTCGGCGCCGGCCTCGACGAGGACGATGCGGTCGGGGTTCTCCGACTGCGCGGAGCGCAGCAGGCCCCGCACCGCCGCGCCGGTCAGGCTGTCGGTCGTCACGACCGCCAGCCGCGAGGACTCCCAGGCGGGATCGGCCAGCCACGTCTGCACCGAGCGCAGCGCGCCGTTCACCGCCGCGTGGACGTCGGCGGTGACGGCGGGCCCCTCCTCCGGTACCGACATGGCCACGAGGGGCGGGACCTCGGCTCCCCCGTCCCAGCCGGACACCAGTTCGGCCAGCTCCGGCGGGCCGGCCAGCACGGTGACCCCGGGGCGGGGCGCGGTGTCGTCGACCCGGCCGCACTCGACCCAGTCGATCTCGAACAGCGAGTCGTCGCGGGAAGCGGCGGCGGCGCGGAGCCGGTCGGCGGACACCGAGCGCGAGGACAGCGCCGCCACGCCGAGGACCGGGGCGCCGGTGTCGTCGAAGGCGTCCAGGGCGACCGTGTCGGTGGACACCGGTCGGACCCGCACGCGCAGCGCGGTCGCCCCCGAGGCGAACAGGCGCGCTCCCGCCCAGGAGAACGGCACCAAACCCTGAGGGGTGTCGGAGGTGAGGGCCCGCAGCACGCCGCCGTGCAGGCCGGCGTCCAGCAACGCCGGGTGCACGCCGAAGCGCTCGACGTCGGTCCCGCCGCCCGGCAGCTCCACCTCGGCGTAGAGCTCCGCGCCGCGCCGCCAGCAGGCCACCAGCCCCTGGAACGTCGGCCCGTAGTCGTGGCCCGCCCCGGCGAACAGGTCGTACGCGCCGGTGACGTCGACGGCCTCGGCTCCCGGCGGCGGCCACTCGGTGAGCGGGTCGGGGGTCGGTGCGCCCTGCGCGGCGGACACCGCTCCGGTGGCGTGCCGCGTCCAGGGGGTGTCGTCGGCGTCGCGGTCCGGGCGGGCGGAGATCGTGATCTTCCGGCGGCCGCCCTCGTCGGGGGCTTCCACCAGGATTTGCAGCGCGACCGCGCCCGCCGCGGGGATCAGCAGGGGGGCTTCGATCGTCAGCTCGTCCAGCAGGTCGCAGCCGACCTGCTCGGCGGCCCGCAGCGCCAGGTCCACGAAGGCGGTGCCGGGCAGCAGGGCCTGCTCGAACAGCACGTGCTCCCGCAGCCACGGCTGGGTCCGCGGTGCCAGCCGCCCGGTCAGCAGCACGGTTTCCCCGCCGGCCACGTCGACACCGGCCAGCAGCAGCGGGTGGTCGAGCGGGTCGAGGCCGACCGCGGCGAGGTCGGCCGGCGGTTCGGGGGCGTCGAGCCAGTACCGCTGGTGCTGGAACGCGTACGTGGGGAGCGGGGTGCGCCGGGCCCCGGTGCCGGCGAACAGGGCAGGCCAGTCGACCCCCACCCCGGCGGCGAACAGCGCGCCGAGTCCGGTGAGCGCCGTGTCGGCTTCGTCGTGGTCCCGGCGCAGGCTGGGGACCGCGACGACGTCCGGCTCGTCGAGGCACTGGCGGATCGCGCCGGTCAGCGGCGCGTCGGGACCGATCTCGAGGAACCGCGTGACGCCGGCGCCGCGCAGTTCGGCCACCCGGTCGGCGAACCGCACCGCGTCCCGCACGTGCCGCACCCAGTACTCCGGGTCCGCCACCTCGTCGCCGCCCACCATCGGCACGCGGGGTGGTTGGAACGCCAGGCCGCGGACCACGGCGCGGAACTCGTCGAGCACCGGGTCCATCAGCGGCGAGTGGAAGGCGTGGCTGACGGCGAGCCGCTTCGCGCGGTGCCCGTCCTCGGTCAGGCGCCGCACGATCTCGGTGACGGCCGGTTCGCGCCCGGAGAGCACCACCGAGCCGGGGGTGTTGACCGCCGCGATCGACACCGAGTCGGCGTGCTCGGCGACCAGCGGGGCGACCACCTGCTCGCCGGCGGTCACCGAGACCATCACACCGCCCGGGTCGAGCCGCCCCATCAGCCGGCCCCGCTCGGACACCAGCCGGCACGCGTCCGGCAGCGACAGCACGCCGGCGACGTGCGCGGCCGCGATCTCGCCCACCGAGTGGCCGGTGAGGAAGTCCGGCCGGACGCCCCAGGACTCGTACAGCCGGAACAGCGCGACCTCGACCGCGAACAGCGCGGGCTGGGCGATCTCCGTGGCGTCGAGCCGGTTCCCCGCGTCGCCGAGGACGGCCTCGCGGACCTCGGGGTCCAACTGCTCGCACACCTGGTCGAACGCTGCCGCGAAGACCGCGAACCGCCGGTGCAGCCGCGAGCCCATGCCGGGGTGCTGCGCGCCCTGACCGGTGAACACCATCGCCAGCGAGCCCCGCCGGGCCGCGCCGGCCCCCTCTCCCCCGCGCGCGAACTCCGCCAACCGCTCCAGGGCCTGCTCGCGGTCGCGGGCGAGCAGGACCACCCGGTGGTCGTGGGCGGCCCGGTCGGCCACCAGGGAGTGGGCCACGTCCGCCAGCGCCACCTCGGGCCGGTCGCGCAGGTGGGAGGCCAGCCGATCGGCCTGACCCCGCAGGGCCGCCGGCCCGCGGGCCGACAGCACGAGCGGCCAGGCCGGCGGGGGCGGGGCGGTGTCGGGGGTCGGGGGCTGTTCCGGGGTCTCGGCCGGGGGCTGTTCCAGGATGATGTGCGCGTTGGTCCCGCTGACGCCGAAGGAGGACACCCCCGCCCGGCGGGGCCGGCCGCGATCCGGCCACTCCCGGGCCCGGTCGAGCAGCGCGACCGCGCCCGAGGACCAGTCCACCCGCGGCGACGGGGTCTCCGCGTGCAGGGTCTTGGGCAGGATCCCGTGCCGCATCGCCAGGACCATCTTGATGGTGCCGGCGATGCCCGCCGCCGCCTGGGTGTGGCCGATGTTCGACTTGATCGACCCCAGCCACAGCGGCTCCTCGCGGTCCTGGCCGTAGGTGGCCAGCAGCGCCTGGGCCTCGATCGGGTCGCCCAGCCGGGTCCCCGTGCCGTGCCCCTCGACCACGTCCACGTCGGAGGCGGACAACCCGGCGTTGGCCAGGGCCTGGCGGATCACGCGCTGCTGGGACGGGCCGTTGGGGGCGGTCAGCCCGTTCGACGCGCCGTCCTGGTTCAGCGCCGACCCGCGCACCAGCGCCAGCACCCGGTGCCCGTTGCGCCGCGCGTCGGACAGCCGCTCCAGCACCACCAGGCCCACGCCCTCCGACCAGCCGGTGCCGTCCGCGCCCGCGCCGTACGCCCGGCACCGACCGTCCGGGGCGTTCGCGCGCAGCCGGCTGTACTCGACGTACAGCTCGGGCGACGCCATCACCGTCACGCCGCCGGCCAGCGCGAGCGAGCACTCGCCCGACCGCAGCGCCTGCGCCGCGAAGTGCAGGCTGACCAGCGATGACGAGCACGCCGTGTCCACCGTCACGGCGGGGCCCTCGAAGCCGAACTCGTAGGCCACCCGACCCGACGCGATGCTGCCCGCGCTGCCGTTGCCCAGGTAGCCCTCGAACTCCTCGGGCTTGGTGTGCAGCCGCGAGTTGTAGTCGTGGTACATCAGCCCGACGAACACGCCGGTCGGGCCGCCGCGCAGCGAGGTGGGGTCGATGCCCGCGTTCTCCAGGGACTCCCAGGCCGTTTCCAGCAGCAGCCGCTGCTGCGGGTCGATGGTGATCGCCTCGCGCGGCGAGATGCCGAAGAACTCGGGGTCGAACCGGTCGGCGTCGTGCAGGAAGCCGCCCTCGCGGGTGTAGGTGGTCCCGAAGTGGTCGGGGTCGGGGTGGTAGAGCTCGTCGAGGTTCCAGCCGCGGCCGGTGGGGAAGGGGCCGATCACGTCCCGGCCCTGCGCGACGAGGTCCCACAGCTCGTCGGGTGACCCCACCCCGCCGGGGAAGCGGCAGGCCATGCCCACGATCGCGATCGGGTCGTCCCCGGTCGCGGCCGGGGTCGCGGTGGCGGCCGGCCGGGCCGGGGCGGCCGGCCCGCCGCCGACCTCGCCCCGCACGAACTCGATCAGGGCGGCCGGGGAGGGGTAGTCGAAGATCAGCGTGGCCGGCAGCCGCAGCCCGGTCACCGCGGTGAGCCGGTTGCGCAGCTCCACCGCGGTCAGCGAGTCGAACCCCAGGGCGGTGAAGGGCTGCCGGTCGTCGATGGCGTTGCCCGAGGAGTGCCCGAGCACGGCCGCGGCGTGGGTGCGCACCAGCTCGGCGACGGCCCGGTCGCGCTCGGCCGGTTCCAGCGCCGCCAGGCCCTCGCGGGACCCGGCGGCCGCGTGGGGGTCGACGACCCGCCGCGCCGGGCGGCGCACCAGCCCGCGCAGCAGCCCCGGGACCGCGGCCGCGGTGGCCAGGCCGGCGAGGTCGAACGGAGCGGCGACGACCCGGCCCTGCCGGCGGGCGGCCGCGTCGAACAGGGTGAGGCCGAAGTCGTTGTCCACCGGGCGGATGCCGGTGCGGGCCATCCTGGCCCGGTCCTGGGTCCCGAGCCGGCTGCCCATCCCGCTGGCCTCGGCCCACCACCCCCAGGCGATCGACACCGCCGGCAGGCCCAGCCCCCGCCGGTGGTCGGCCAGCTCGTCGAGGAACGCGTTGGCCGCCGCGTAGTTCGCCTGGCCGGCGGCGCCGAACGCCGACGCGGCCGAGGAGAACAGCACGAACGCCGACAGCTCGACGTCCCGGGTTGCCTCGTGCAGGTGCCAGGCACCGTCCACCTTGGGCCGCAGCACCGCGTCCACCCGGTCGGGGGTCAGCGAACCCACGGTCGCGTCGTCGAGCACGCCCGCGCAGTGCACCACGGCGCTGAGCGGGAACTCCGGCGGCACCGAGCCGACGAGGTCCACCACCTCCTGGCGGACGGCCAGGTCGCACGCGACCACCCGCACCGAGGCACCCGCCGCGGTCAGCCGCTCGACCAGCTCACCGGCACCGGGGGCGTCGGGACCCCGCCGCGACACCAGCAGCAGCCGCCGCACCCCGCGCTCGGCCACGAGGTGCTCGGCCACCAGCCCGGCCAGCACCCCGGACGCCCCCGTCAGCAGCACGGTCCCCGTGCCCCACACCGGCGACCGCTCGTCGCGCGCCGGCCCGGCGGGACCCGGGGGCGCCTCGGCGGCGGCCCTGGTCAGCCGGGGCGACCACAGCCGTCCGCCCCGGACCGACACCTCCGGCTCACCCGACGCGATCGCGGCCCGGACGAGCGCCTCCGTCGACCGCGCCCCGACCGACTCCGGACCGGCGGACGCCTGCTCGACGAGGATCACCCGATCGGGGTTCTCCGACTGCGCGGAGCGCACCAGGCCGCCCACCGCCGCGCCCACGAGTCCGCCGCCGGTCACCACGACCAGCCGCGACCGCTCCCACCGGGCATCGGTGAGCCAGTCCTGCAGCACCCGCAACGTGCCATTCACCGCGGTGTGCACGGATTCGACCACCGACTCCGGCGCCGGGGGGTCGGGCACGCGCAGCACCACCAGGTCGGGCAGCGGCGCGCCACCGTCCACCGCCGAGCCGAGGGCGGCCAGGTCGAACGGCGCCACCCGGCCGATCGGTCCCCCGGCGTCCCCCTCCGCACCGGCATCGGCCGATCCGCACGGCACCCAGCCGAACTCGAACAGCGCGTCGCCGTGCGCCGCGTCGGCGTCGCGCAGCTGCTCGGCGGAAACCTCGCGGGCGACCAGGGAGTCCACCCTCAGCACCGGGCGGCCGGTGGGGTCGAACCCGTCCACCGACCACGAGGACGGCCCCGTCGGGGAGAACACGAGCCGCAGTGCCGCGGCACCCGAGGCGAGCAGCCGCACCCCGGACCACAGGAAGGGCGCCCGCACGCCGGGGGCGGCCGGGTCGGTGCGCGGCGAGTCGAGCTGGTCCACGGCGAGGCTGTGCTGGCCGGTGTCCATCAGGGCCGGGTGCAGGCCGAAGCGCACCGCGTCGGCCGCGAGTCCCTCGGGCAGCTCCGCCTCGGCGAAGATCCGGTCCCCGCTCCGCCAGGCCCGTCGCAGCCCGGTGAAGGCGGGGCCGTAGTGGTAGCCGAGCGCGCCGAGCCGCTGGTACGCCCCTGCGACGTCCAGTTCGGTCGCCCCGGTCGGCGGCCAGGTCGAGTCGGCCGGCCACGGTGCCGGCTCCGGGTCGTCGCCGGGCACCGCGCTCGCCCGCGCGTGCCGCGTCCACGCGGCGCCCGCGGCCTCGCCGGGTTCCGCCGACCGGGAGTGGACCTCCAGGGTGCGGCGGCCGTCGCCGTCGGGAGCGCCGACGAGCACCTGGACCGTCACGTCGTGCCGGCTCGGCAGGATCAGCGGCGCCTCCAGGACCAGCTCCTCCAGCCGGCCCAGGCCCGCCTCGTCGGCCGCGCGGATCGCCAGTTCGAGGAACGCCGTGCCGGGCAGCAGCGGCCGGTCGAAGAGCGCGTGGTCGACGAGCCACGGGTGGGCGCGCGGCGAGAGCCGGCTGGTGAACAGGAAGCCGGCGTCCCCCGCCAGGGCCACCTTGGCACCGAGCAGGGGGTGGTCGACGCGTTCGAGGCCGCCGGCGGCCAGGGCGCCCGGCGCGAACGCCGACGCCGTCGGCCAGTAGCGCCGCCGCTGGAAGGCGTAGGTCGGCAGGTCGACCCGCCGCGCCCCGGTGCCGGCGAAGGCCGCGGACCAGTCCACGGTGAGCCCGGCCCGCCACGCGGCGGCCACCGACCGCAGGAACTCGTCCGGGTCGCTCTCGCCGCGGCGGAGGGTCGCCAACGCGGTCACCTCGACGCCGCGCTCCTCGGCGGTCTCCTGGATCGCGGGGGCCAGCAGCGGGTGCGGGGCCACCTCCAGCAGCACGCGGTACTCGTCGGCCAGCAGCGCGGCGAGGGTGTCGTGGAACCGCACGGGCCGCACGAGGTTGGTCAACCAGTACCGGCCGTCGAGCTCGGGGCCCTCCACCCGGCGGGCGAGCGTCGTGGAGTAGTACGGCACCGAGGCGGTGGCCGGGCGGATGTCGGCCAGCAGCGCGAGGAGTTCGTCCTCGACCACCGCCATGTGCGGGGAGTGCGTCGGGTAGTCCATCGGGATGGGACGCGCGCGGACACCGGCGGCCTCGTACTCGGCCCGCAGCGCGGCCACCCGGTCGGCCGGACCGGTCAGGACGACCGACCGCGGTCCGTTGACCGCGCTGACGTGCACGTCGGCCAGCCGTTCGACCCGGTCGCGCACCTGCTCGACCGGCAGCCCGACCCAGAGCGTGGCGTACCCGCTCAGCCGGCCGGACACGCGCGCCCGCGCGGTCAGGACCCGGGCCGCGTCGGCGAGGCTGAGGATGCCGGCGATGTGCGCGGCCGCGACCTCGCCCACCGAGTGCGCGATCACCGCGGCGGGCACCACCCCGTGGGAGATCCACAACCTGGCGAGCGAGACCATGACCGCGAACAGCACCGGCTGGACCTGCTCGGCCCGGTCCGGGGCCACGCCGTCCGCGCCGGCCAGCAGGTCGCGCAGGGTGTGGCCGTGCCAGTCCGCGTACGGCGCGAGCGCCGCCTCGCACTCCGCCATGGCCGCGGCGAAGACCGGCGAGGAGTCCCACAGCCGCAGGGCCATCCCGGCGTACTGCCCGCCCTGCCCGGGGAAGACGAACACCGGGTCGGTGCCGCCGGAGCCGACGGGTCCGGTGACCGGGGTGGTGCCGGCCGCCAGGTCGTCCAGCCCGGACAGCACCCCGGCGAGGTCGGCGCCGAGCACCACGGCCCGGTGGTCCAGCGAGGAGCGGGTGCCGGCCAGCGAGAACGCCACGTCGGCCAGTTCCGCCGGGCCGGTGGCCCCGAGCGCCAGGAGGTGGTCGCGCAACCGCTCCGCCTGGGCGCGCAGCGCGGCTTCGCCGCGCCCGCTGAGCGGCAGCGGCAGCACCCGCGGCGCGGAGGACCGGTCGGCCGGTCCGGCCGCGGGTTCCGGGTCCGGGGCCTGCTCCACGATGACGTGCGCGTTGGTCCCGCTCGCCCCGAACGACGACACCGCCGCCCGCCGGGGGCGCCCGGTCGCCGGCCACGGCCGGGCGTCGCCGAGCAGCCGGACGTTCGCGCCCTCCCAGTCGACGTGCTCCGAGGGGCGGTCCACGTGCAGGGTCCTGGGCAGCAGGCCGTGCCGCATCGCCATGATCATCTTGATGACGCTGCCGACCCCGGCCGCCGCCTGGGTGTGGCCGATGTTGGACTTGAGCGAGCCCAGCCAGAGGGGGTCGCCCTCCCGCCGGTCCCGGCCGTACACGGCCTGGAGCGCCTTGATCTCGATCGGGTCGCCGAGCACCGTGCCGGTGCCGTGCCCGTCCACGGCGTCGACCTCGTCGGGGCGCACGCCGGCGTTGGCCAGCGCCTGCCGCACGACGCGCTGCTGGGCAGGGCCGTTGGGCGCGGTGAGGCCGTTGGAGGCGCCGTCCTGGTTGATCGCCGAGCCGCGGAGCACGGCGAGCACGGGGTGGCCGTTCCGGCGGGCGTCGGAGAGCCGTTCCAGCACCAGCAGGCCGGCGCCCTCGGCGAAACCGGTCCCGTCGGCGCCCGCGCCGAACGCCTTGCAGCGGCCGTCGGCGGACAGCCCCTGCTTGTCGAACTCCTGCAGGTCGATCGGGGTGGCCATGACGGTGGCCCCGCCGGCCAGCGCCAGCGCGCACTCCCCGGACCGCAGCGCCTGCGCGGCCAGGTGCATCGCCACCAGCGACGACGAGCAGGCCGTGTCGACCGTCAGCGCGGGCCCCTCCAGGCCGAACTGGTAGGAGACCCGCCCGGCGAGCACCGCGGCGGAGGTCCCGGTGAGCAGGTAGCCGTCGGCCAGTTCGGCGCTGCCGAGGAGCAGGTCCGCGTAGTCCTGGTCGCTGGTGCCGGCGAACACGCCGGTCTGGCTGCCCCGCAACGACTTCGGGTCGATCCCGGCCCGTTCCAGCGCTTCCCAGGTCAGTTCCAGCAGCAGCCGCTGCTGCGGGTCCATCGAGGCCGCCTCGCGCGGCGAGATGCCGAAGAACGCCGCGTCGAACTCCGCCACGTCGTCGAGGAAGCCGCCGCCGCGCACGTGGGTGGCGCCCTGCCGCGTCGAGTCCGGGTGCAGCAGGGTGTCGAGGTCCCAGCCCCGGTCGGTCGGCAGGCCCGACACCGCGTCGCGCCCGCCGTCCACCAGCTCCCAGAGCTGCTCCGGCGAGCCGACGCCGCCCGGGTAGCGGCAGGCCATGCCGACCACGACGATCGGGTCGGCGGCGGACGCGGCGAGGGGGGCGGTCGCGCCGGGTTCCCCGTCGGCCGTGTCGGTCAGCAGTCCGACCAGGTGCGACGCCAGGGCGGCGGGCGTGGGGTAGTCGAAGGCCAGGGCGGCGGGCAGCCGGAGGTCGAGCGCCGCGTTCAGCCGGTCCCGCAGCTCCACCGCCGCGAGCGAGCTGAAGCCCAGGTCCTGGAAGGTGCGCTCGACGTCGACCGCGGCCGGCGAGTCGTGGCCCAGCACCAGGGCGATCGCGGTCCGCACCAGGTCGCTCACGACCCGGCGCCGGTCCACGACGGCCAGCACGTCCACGGCCGGGGCGTTCGGCTCGGGCGCGGCGGTCGGGTGCGGGTCCGCGGGGGCCGGGGCGGCGGAGCCGTCGCGCGGCAGCCAGTGCCGGTGCCGCTGGAAGGCGTAGGTCGGCAGGTCGACCCGCGGGCCCTCGTCGGGGAACAGCGCCGCCCAGCCCACCTCGCCGCCGCCGGCGAAGACGCGACCGGCCGCGGCGAGCAGCGCGGCGGCCTCGGGTCGGTCGCGGCGGGAGGCGGCCACCGCCGTCAGCCGCCGCTCGGTGGGCAGGCACTCCCGGACCATGGCCGAGAGCACCGCGTCCGGTCCCAGCTCCAGGAACCGGGTGACCCCCCGCTCGTGCAGGGTGGCCACGCCGTCGGCGAAGCGCACCTGCTCGCGTGCCTGGCGGACCCAGTGCCCGGGGTCGCCGAGCGTGGCCGCGTCGGCCAGGGCACCGGTCAGGGTGGACACCACCGGGATCTCGGGCGCGCCGAAGGCGAGCCCGGCGACGACGGCCCGGAAGTCGTCGAGCACCGGGTCCATCAGCTCCGAGTGGAACGCGTGGCTGGTCGTGAGCCGGCGGGTCCGGTGGCCGGCGGCGGCCAGCCGGGCCGCGACGCGGGCCACCGGTTCCTCCGCCCCGGACAGCACGACCGAGCCGGGGCTGTTCACCGCGGCCACGGACACCCCGGACTCGGCGGCGACCAGCGGGGCCACCACATCCGGGGCGGCGTTCACCGCGACCATGGCGCCGCCCTCCGGCAGCGCCTGCATCAGCCGGCCGCGCGCCACGACCATGCGACCGGCGTCTTCGAGCGAAAGCACGCCGGCCACGTGCGCGGCGCTGATCTCGCCGATCGAGTGGCCGGCGACGAACTCGGGCCGGATGCCCATCCACCGGACGAGCCGGAACAGGGCGACCTCGAAGGCGAACAGCGCCGGCTGGGCGTACTCGGTGCGGTCCAGCGACGGGCCGCCCTCCCACATCAGCTCGCGCAGCGACCGGCCCAGCAGCCCGTCGAGCACCGCGCAGACCTCGTCCAGCGCCGAGTCGAACACCGGGTACCGCGCCGCCAGCTCCCGCCCCATCCCGGCGCGCTGGGCACCCTGGCCGGTGAAGACGACCGCCAGGCGGCCTTCCGCCGCCCGACCGGCGTGCACCGCGGCGCTGTCCGTGCCCGCGGCCAGCGCGGTCAGGCCGGCCAGCAGGGCCGCCCGGTCCCCGGCGACCACCACCGCGCGGTCGGTCAGCGCGGCGCGGGTGGTGACCAGGCTCCGCCCGATGTCGGCCGGCTCCAGCTCCGGGTGGCGCTCGACGAAGGAGCGCAGCCGCTCGGCCTGGCCGCGCAGCCCGGCGGCGCCCCGACCGGTCACCACGAACGGCCACGGACCGGGGTCGGACCGCCGCACCGGCGCGGGGGCGGGCACGGCCGGTTCGTCGGGGGCCTGCTCCAGGATGACGTGGGCGTTGGTGCCGCTGATCCCGAACGACGACACCGCGGCGCGCCGGGGGCGGTCCCGGTCGGGCCACCGCCGCGGGTCGGTGAGCAGCCGGACCGTCCCCGCCGACCAGTCCACGTGGGAGGTCGGCCGCTGGGCGTGCAGCGTCCTGGGCAGCTCCCCGTGGTGCATGGCCATGACCATCTTGATCACGCCGCCGACGCCGGCCGCCGCCTGCGGGTGCCCGATGTTCGACTTCAGCGATCCGATCCACAGCGGCGTGTCCGCCGTCCGCTCCCGGCCGTAGGTGGCCAGCAGGGCCCTGGCCTCGATCGGGTCGCCCAACCTGGTGCCGGTGCCGTGCGCCTCGACCGCGTCGATGTCGGTCGAGGACACGCCGGCGTTGGCCAGCGCGGCCCGGATCACCCGGCGCTGGGCCGCGCCGCTCGGCGCGGT
This sequence comes from Saccharothrix syringae, assembly GCF_009498035.1. NCBI lineage: Bacteria > Bacillati > Actinomycetota > Actinomycetes > Pseudonocardiales > Pseudonocardiaceae > Saccharothrix > Saccharothrix syringae. Next base: position 3,575,791 of record NZ_CP034550.1, on the reverse strand, counting down.
GAGGCCGTTGGAGGCGCCGTCCTGGTTGAGGGCCGACCCGGTCACGAGGGCCAGCACCCGGTGGCCGTTGCGCCGGGCGTCGGACAGCCGCTCGACCACGAGCACGCCGACGCCTTCGCCCCAGCCCATGCCGTCGGCCTCGTCGCCGAACGCCTTGCACCGGCCGTCCGCGGCGATCCCGCGCTGCCGGGCGAACTCGATCAGCGAAGCCGGGCCCGACATGATCGTCGCCCCGCCGACCAGGGCGAGCGAGCACTCCCGCGAGCGCAGCGCCTGGGTGGCCAGGTGCAGCGCGACCAGCGAGGAGGAGCACGCCGTGTCCACGGTGACCGCGGGCCCCTGGAGGCCGAACGCGTAGGACAGCCGTCCGGAGACGATGCTGGCGATGTTGCCGGTGAGCGTGTAGCCCTCGTAGGTCGACGGCACGGTGCGCAGCGAGATGTAGTCCTGGTAGCTGACGCCGACGTACACGCCGGTCTGGCTCCCCCGCACCGAGTCGGCGCCGATCCCCGCCCGTTCCAGGGCCTCCCACGAGGTCTCCAGGAGCAGCCGCTGGTGCGGGTCCATCACGGTCGCCTCGCGCGGGGGGATCGCGAAGAAGTCGTGGTCGAACAGGTAGGGCGACCGCAGGAAACCGCCGCCCCGGGAGTACGTCCGGCCCACCTTCTCGGGGTCGGGGTCGTAGAGCTCGTCGAGGTTCCAGCCGCGGTCGGTCGGGAAGCCGGACACCGCGTCGGTGCCGTCGGCCACGAGCTGCCACAGGGCTTCGGGGCTGTCGGCGTCGCCGGGGTAGCGGCAGGCCATGCCGACGATGGCGATCGGCTCCCGGTCCCGCTCCTCGACCTCGCCGAGCCGCCGGCGGATCCGCTCGTTCTCCTTGAGCGAGTTGCGCAGCGCGTCAACGAGCTCGTTCATGGACGGGGTGGTCATGAGGTCGGTCCCTCCGACTGGTCGCTCGCACCGGTTCGGCCGTATGCGGCGCGAATGAGATCGGCCATGTCCATCGAGTCGATCGCGCTGGTGGGCGCGGTGCTGTCGACCGGCTCGGGCCCGAAGGCGTCGTCGACGCCCCCACCGGTCCCGCCCGCGTGGGTGCCGGCGTCCTCGCCGAACAGCTCGGCGTGCACCAGCTCGGCGACCGAGGCGGGCGTCGGGTGGTCGAAGACCAGCGTGGCGGGCAGCTGCAGGCCGGTCGCCGCGCCGAGCCGGTTCCGCAGCCGCAGCGCGGTGAGCGAGTCGAACCCGATCTCCTGGAAACCGCGCCCCGACTCGACCGAGCCGACGTCGGGGTACCCGAGCACGGCCGCCACCGCGGTCCGGACGAGTTCGGTCAGCGAGTACACCCGCTCGGTGGCGGGCAGGCCGGCGAGCCGCGCGCGCACGTCGGTGTCGACCGCTGCTCCCGACCGACCGGGCTCGGCATCCCCGGTCGGGAGCAGCTCCGCGAGCAGCGACACCGACCGGGTGCCGACGAGTTCGGTGGCGAACGAGGACCACTCGACGTCCACCACGACCACGGCCGTCTCGTCGCGGTCGATCACCTGGTCCATGGCCCGGACGGCGTCGCGGGGGTCCATCGCGCGCAGGCCGCGGGCCGCCAGCCGCTGCTCCACCCCGTCGCGGTCGGCGAGCCCCGGGCCCCGCCAGAGCCCCCAGGCGATGGAGGTCCCGGTCAGGCCGAGGGCCCTGCGGTGCGCGGCCAGCGCGTCCAGCGAGGTGTTCGCGGCCGCGTAGTTGGCCTGGCCGGCCGGGCCGACCGTGCCGACGAACGACGAGAACAGGACGAAGTCGGTGAGGTCGTGGTCCTTCGTCAGCTCGTGCAGGTGCCAGGCGGCGGCCACCTTCGGGCGGAACACCCGCTCGAAGCGCTCCGGGGTGAGCCGGTCGATGATGCCGTCGTCGAGCACACCGGCGGTGTGCACGACCGTGGTCAGCGGGTGCTCCGCCGGCCAGGTGGCCAGCAGCTCGGCGAGCTGCGCCCGGTCGGCCACGTCGCAGGCGACCACCGACACCGAGGCGCCCTGCCCGGCCAGCTCGGCGGCCAGCTCGGCGGCGCCGGGCGCGTCCGGGCCGCGACGGCCGGCCAGCACCAGGTGCCGCGTGCCGCGCGCCACGAGCCAGCGCGCCACCTCCGCCCCGAGCGCGCCGGTGCCGCCGGTGACCAGGGCGCTGCGCCCCGGCGGCCGGGGCGTCCGGTGCGCGGGTGCGGTGACCCGGGTCAGTCGGCGGCAGAGCACCGCGCCGCCCCGCACCGCCAGCTCGCCCTCGTCACCCCCGAGCGCCCCGGCCAGCGCCGCGAGGTCCGCGTGGTCGACCTCGCGCGGCAGGTCGACGACGCCACCCCACGGCACGGGTTGCTCCAGCCCCGCGTGCCGGGCGAAGCCCCACAGCGCGGCCTGCCGCGGCTGGGTGACGGGGTCTCCCGGCCGGGCGGCGACCGCGTCCTGGGTCACGCACCAGATCGGGGTCGACAGGCCCAGCGTGCTCACCGCCCGCACCAGCGCGAGCGTGCCGCGCAGGCCGACCGGCACGGATGCGGCGTCGGTGTCGCCCGCCGAGTCCAGGGCCAGCAACGACACCACGGTCCCGGCCCGTTCGCCGTCCAACGCCGCGGTCAGCCGGTGGCAGAGCGCCTCGACGCCCGCCTCCCGGGGTACCGCGACCCGGCTGACCCGCGCCCCGCGGGCCGTCAGCGCCGCGATCGCCTGCTCCAGCCACGTCGGCTCGGCGATGTCGGCCGGCACCACGACCACCCACCGGCCGGTGAGCGGTCGGTCCGCGCCCCCGGTGCGGCGCCAGGTGACGCGGTACTGCCAGCTGGCCGGCGCCTCCTGCTGCCGGCTGCGCTCCCGCCACGAGGACAGGGCCGGGAGCACGGTGCCCAGCGAGGAACGGCCGGCGTCGTCGGAGAGGGCCAGCGCCGTGGTCAGCCCGTCGAGGTCGCCCTCGTCGACCATGGTCCAGAACCGGGTGTCGACGTCGGTGCCCCCGGTCGGGCGGCGGGGCGGCGCCTCGATCCAGTAGTGGGTGTGCTGGAAGGCGTAGGTGGGCAGCCGCACGGGCCGCTGCCCCGAGGGGAACAGGGCGGACCACCGCACGTCGACGCCACCCGTGAACGCCTCGGCCGCGTTGCGCAGGAATTCCCGCGCGCCACCGTGGCCCCGACGCAGCGAGCCGACCGTCGTGACCGACGTCCCCTTGGCCTCGGCCAGCTCCTGGATCGAGTTGACGAGTACCGGGTGCGGGCCCACTTCGTGGAACGACCGGTGCCCGCTGTCGAGCAGTTGGTCGACGACGTCCTGGAAACGCACCACCTCGCGCAGGTTCCGGTACCAGTAGTCGGCGTCCAGCTCCCGACCGGGCAGCACCGAGCCGGTCACCGTCGAGTAGAACGGGACGGCGGCGTCGGAGCACTCGACCACACCCAGCGTGTCGGCCAGCTCGGCCCGGATGCCCTCCGCCACCGCTGAATGCGACGCGTAGTTGATCGGCACGCGCCGGACCCGCGCCCCCTCTGCCGCCCAGGCCGCGAGGAGTCGGTCCAGTTCGGCGGTGTCCCCGGAGACGACCGTGGACAGCGGTCCGTTCACCGCGGCGATGCCGAGCCGGGGGTGACCGGCCAGGCGTTCGCGCACCTCGTCGGCCGACCGGTTCACCCAGCCCATGCCGCCGTGGCCGGCCAGGCGCCGCAGCACCCGGGACCGCAGGGCCACCACGCGCGCGCCCTCGGCCAGCGACAACGCCCCCGCCGCCACGGCGGCGGCGAACTCGCCCTGGGAATGCCCGACGACGGCCGAGGGCCGAACGCCCAGGGACTCCCACAGCCGGGACAGCGCGACCCCGACCGCGAACACCGCCGGCTGCACGACGTCGTCCCGGTCGAGGCTCGGCGCACCCGGCGCCCCGGCGAGCACGTCCCTCAGCGAGAAGCCGTCCCAGTCGACGTGGGGCGCCAACGCCTCGTCGCAGGTCCGCACCAGCTCCGCGAACGTCGGGCTGCTCTCCCACAGCTCGACGCCCATCCCGAGCCACTGACCACCCTGCCCGGGGAACACGAACACCGGGCCGTCGTGGTCGGCTTCACCGGTTCCCGCCACCACGAGGGCCGAGCCGTCCGCCCGGCCGGCCGCGATGGCGTCGAGGCCGGCCAGCAGCTCGTCGCGGTTCTCGGCGACGACCACCGCCCGGTGGGAGTGCGGGGACCCGCCGTTGGCCAGTGCCGCGCCGAACCCGGCCACGTCGGTGTCCGGGAGGTCGGCCAGCGCGGCCCGCAGCCGGGCCGCCTGGCCCGCCAACGCCGCCGATCCCCGGCCCGACACCGGGAAGGCGGAGACCCCGAGCCGCGCCACGGCGTCCGACTGCCGGGTCGCCGGCCGCTCCGGCGCCTGTTCGAGGATGACGTGCGCGTTCGTGCCGCTGATGCCGAAGGAGGAGACACCGGCCCGGCGGGGTCGACCGGTGCCCGGCCAGTCCCGGTTCCGGTCGAGCAGGGCGACGGCGCCCTGCGACCAGTCGATCAGCGGCGAGGGCTGCTCGGCGTGCAACGTCCTGGGCAGGGTGCCGTGCCGCATCGCCATCACCATCTTGATGACGCCACCGACCCCGGCGGCGGCCTGGGTGTGGCCGATGTTCGACTTCAACGACCCCAGCCACAGCGGCGATTCGGCCGTGTGCGCCCGCCCGTAGGTGGCCAGCAGTGCCTGCGCCTCGATCGGGTCCCCCAGCCGGGTGCCGGTGCCGTGCCCCTCCACCGCGTCCACGTCGGCCGCCGTCAGCGCGGCGTTGGCCAGCGCCTGGCGGATCACCCGCTGCTGGGCGAGCCCGTTCGGCGCGGTCAGGCCGTTCGACGCGCCGTCGGAGTTCACCGAGGAGCCCTTGAGCACCGCGAGCACCTCGTGGCCCTGCCGGCGCGCGTCCGACAGCCGTTCGAGCACCACGAGGCCGACGCCCTCGGCCCAGCCGGTGCCGTCCGCGCCGGCGCCGAACGCGCGGCACCGGCCGTCCGGGGACAGGGCTCGCTGGTGGCCCAGGTCGACGAACGTCATCGGGGTGGACATCACCGTGACCCCGCCGGCCAGGGCGAGCGAGCACTCGCCCGACCGCAGTGCCTGCGCGGCCAGGTGGAGCGCCACCAGCGACGACGAGCACGCGGTGTCGACCGAGACGGCGGGCCCCTCCAGGCCGAACTGGTACGCCACCCGCCCGGAGAGCACGCTGCCCGCGCTACCGGTCAGCACCGCTCCGCTGAGCTGGTCCGGCACCAGGTCCAGCGGCGGCGCGTAGTCGTGGTACATGACACCGGCGAACACCCCGGTCCGGGTGCCGCGCAGGGAGTGCGCGTCGATACCCGCCCGCTCGAACGCCTCCCAGGCAACCTCCAACAACAACCGCTGCTGCGGATCCATCGCCGTCGCCTCACGCGGCGAAATCCCGAAGAACCCCGCATCAAACCCACCCGCGTCGTGCAGGAACCCACCACCACGCGCATACGTCGTCCCCGCATGATCCGGATCCGGGTGGTACAAACCCCCCACATCCCAACCACGCGACTCCGGAAAACCGGTAATCCCCTCCCCACCCCCGACCACCAGCTCCCACAAGTCCTCCGGAGAACCCACCCCACCCGGATAACGACACGCCATCCCCACGATCACCACGGGATCAGCGGGATCGGCGACCGGCGAACCGGTCGTTCCCGGCGTCTCACCGCTCGGGGCGAGCTCGCCGAGCACGTGGTCGGCGAGGGCCCGCGGGGTCGGGTGGTCGAACACGGCCGTGGTCGCCAGGCGCAACCCGGTGATCGCGTTGAGCCGGTTGCGCAGCTCGACGGCGGTGAGCGAGTCGAGCCCGGACTCCTTGAAGGTGCGGTCGACACCGATCGGGTCGCGCCCGTCGTAACCGAGCACCCGCCCCGCCTCCGCGCGCACCAGCTCCAGCAGTCGCGCGGGCCGGGACGTCACGTCCTCGCCGGTGGGGAACGGCCCGTCCGAGCGGCCCGGCACGACCGCCGGGCGGGCTCGCCGCGGCGCGACCAGTTCGCGGAGCAGCGGGTGCACGTCCCCGCCGTCCGCGGCGGAAGCGGTGTCCAACCGCAGTGGCACGAGCAGCGGCTCGCTGCGCCGGACAGCGGCGTCGAAGAGCGAGAGCCCGTCGGCCTCGGACAACGTCGCCACGCCGGCGCGGGCCATCCGGTTGAGGTCGCCGGCGCCGAGCGCCGCCGCCATACCGCCCCGCTGGTCCCACATCCCCCACGCCAGCGACGTCGCCGGGAGCCCCCGCCGGGCGCGGTGGTGGGCGAGCGCGTCGAGGTAGGTGTTGGCGGCCGCGTAGTTGGCCTGGCCCGCCGCGCCGATCAGCCCGGAGATGGAGGAGTACAGCACGAACGCCGACAGCGGCATGTCGACGGTGAGCTCGTGGAGGTTCCTGGCAGCCACCGCCTTGGGGCCCATGACCGCGTCCAGGCGTTGCGGGGTCAGCCCGGTGAACACGCCGTCGTCGAGCACCCCGGCCGCGTGGACCACGGCCGTGAGGGGGCGGTCGGCGGGCAGCCCGCGGAGCAGCGCGGCGAGCGCGGCGCGGTCGGCGACATCGCAGGCTTCGGCCCGCACCTCCAGGCCGAGCCCGGTCAGCTCGGCCACCAGGGCCCGCGCCTCGGGCGTGACGGGGCCGCTCCTGCTCACCAGCAGCACGCTGGTCACCCCGTGCTCGGTGGCCAGGTGCCGCGCGAGCAACCGGCCGAGCCGGCCGAACGCCCCGGTCAGCAGCACGGTCCCGCGCTCCGGCAGCGGTTTCCCGGCGTGGTGCGAGCCGGGGTCCGCGGGCAGGCGGGTCAGGCGCGGGACGCGAACGCCCTCGGCGGACAGGGCGAGCTGCGGCTCCCCCGTGGCCACCGCGGCGGCGAGCCGTTGGGTCCCCGCACCGCCCGGCGCCACGTCGACGAGCACGATGCGGTCGGGGTGCTCGGACTGCGCGGCGCGCAGCAGACCCCAGACCGGCGCGTTGTCGAGGTCGACGCCCCCGTTGTCCCCCGTGTCGACGACACCGGTGGTGACGACGACCAGCAGGACGCCGGCCACCGCCTCGTCGGCCAGCCAGTCCTGCACCAGTCGCAGCACGCGGTGCACGCCGCCGAAGTCCGCGACGCCGGTCGGGGGGACCGCGGTGACCACCGCGGCCGGCGTCGGCGCCCCCGCCGCCACCGCGCCCCGCAGCGCGGCGAGGTCGGCGTACCGGTCGAGCGGTGGGCTTCCGCCGGCCACCCGCGCACCGAGGTCGTGCGGGTCCTCCCCCACCACCACCCAGTTGTCGGTGCCGGGGTGGGCGCCGACCTCCTTCGGCAGCCACGACAACCGGAACAGCGCCGCCTCGCCCCGGTCCGCCGACGGGGTCGGCGACGCGTCGGGAGCGGGCCGCAGCACCAGCGAGTCGACCGACGCGACCGGGTTGCCGTCGCGGTCGGTGAGCACCACGGCCACCGAGTCGGCACCGGTTCTCCGGATGCGGGCCCGCAGGGCCGACGGGGCCGCGGTGTGCACGGTGACACCGCTCCACGCGAACGGCACCAACGTCTCGCCCGCGGTCTCGAACAGGCCGACCAGCGCGGCCTGGACGGCGGCGTCCAGGAGGGCCGGGTGCAGGTCGAACACCGGGTCGCCGTGTCCCGCCGCCTCATCCAGCGCGATGTCGGCGAAGACCACGTCGTCACCGCGGCGGATGGTGCGCAGTCCTCGGAACGCCGGTCCGTAGTCGTACCCCCGGCGGGTCAGCTCCGCGTACGCGGTGGTGGTGTCGAGGGGCCGGGCGTCGGGGTCGGCCTCGCCGTTCCAGCCGGTCGCGGACGCCGATCCCGCAGGTGGGGCAAGGCTGCCGTCGGCGTGCCGGGTCCAGGTGCCGTTCCCGGCGGCGCCTCCCCGCCGGGACAGCACGCGCAGCGCACGGCGACCGGTGTCGTCCGGTGCGTCGACCACCAGCTGGAGTTGGGTGTCACCGTGCTCCGGCACCACCAGGGGGGCGTGCACGACGAGTTCCTCCACCAGGTCGGCGCCGGTTCGCCGCGCGGCGTGCGAGGCCAGGGCCAGGAATCCGGTTCCGGGCAGGATCGGGGTGCCCGACACCACGTGGTCCGCCAACCACGGTTGCCGGTCCACGGACAGCCTGCCCGTCAGCACGAGCGCGCCGGCATCGCCCACCGGCATCTCAGCGCGCAGGAAGGGGTGATCGACCGGCTCCAGGCCGACGGCGGTGAGGTCGGTCTCCGGGAGGGAGGAGGTATCCAGCCAGTAGTGCCGGTGCTGGAAGGCGTAGGTGGGAAGTTCGGTGCGGCGGGCCTCGGTCTCGGTGAACAGGGCCGGCCAGTCGACCGCCACTCCGGCGGCGAACAACGCGCCCAGCCCGGTCAGCACCGACTCGACCTCGTCACGATCACGCCGCAGGCTCGGCACCGCCGTGATCTCGTTGCCGTCCAAGCACTCCCGCACCAACCCGGTCAGCACCGCATCCGGACCCAGCTCCACAAACCGGGTCACACCATGCTCATGCAGCCGGGCAACCGTGTCGGCGAACCGAACCGTGTCACGCACGTGCCGCACCCAGTACTCCGGGTCCGCCACCGCCTCGTTCACCGTCCCGATGCGCGGAGCCCGGAACTTCAACCCGGCCACCACCGCCCGGAAGTCGTCCAACATCGGCTCCATCAACGGCGAGTGAAACGCATGGCTCACCACCAGCCGCTTCGTCCGACAACCCAACTCGGACAGCCGCCCCACCACCCGCTCCACGGCGGACTCAGCCCCCGACAGGACCACCGACGTCGGGCTGTTCACCGCCGCGATCGACACCTCAGCGCCCAGGTCGGCCACCAACGGCGCCACCACGTCCTCACCCGCGGCGACTGCCACCATCACCCCACCGGGCGGAAGCCCCTGCATCAACCGACCCCGCGCCGTGACCAACCGACAGGCGTCCTCCAGGGACAGCACGCCCGACACGTGCGCCGCCGCGATCTCCCCCACCGAATGACCCGTCACGAAATCCGGGACCACACCCCACGATTCGAACAACCGGAACAACGCCACCTCAACCGCGAACAACCCCGGCTGCGCGAACTCCGTCGAATCCAAACGACCGTCATCACCGAACACAGCCGCCCGCACCAACGGGTCCAACAGCTCGCACACCTGGTCGAAAGCCGCCGCGAACACCGGGAACCGCCCGTACAACTCCCGACCCATACCCGCCCGCTGCGAACCCTGACCGGTGAACACCACCGCCACCCGCCCCGGGCCGGCCACACACCCGTCCGCGGCCTCGCCCTCGGCAAGAACCGCCAAGCGGTCCAGCAACTGCTCTCGCCCCGCAGCAACCACCACCGCCCGATGCTCCAGAGCGGCACGACCGGTCACCAACGAATACGCGAGATCCACCATGGACAAGTCCGGCCGCTCCACCACATGCGACCGCAACCGGGCAGCCTGACCACCCAACGCACCCGCCCCACGAGCCGACAACACGAACGGCAGCGCCGGCGATGCGAGCGCGGTTGTCGGCGTCGGTGCGGTCCCGGTCACCATCGGTGCTTGCTGCAGGATGACGTGGGCGTTGGTCCCGCTGATCCCGAACGAGGACACCCCCGCTCGCCGAGGCCGGTCCGCGTCCGGCCACTCCCGCGCTCGGCTCAGCAACGCCACCCCGCCGGAGGACCAGTCCACCTCGGTCGAGGGTTCCTCGGCGAACAGGGTCCTCGGCAGCAACCGGTGCCGCATGGCCATCACCATCTTGATGACCCCGGCAACGCCCGCCGCCGCCTGCGCGTGTCCGATGTTCGACTTCACCGATCCGAGCCACAGGGGTGTGCCGTCGGTGTGCTCTCGCCCGTAGGTCGCCAGCAGTGCCTGCGCCTCGATCGGGTCCCCGAGTCGCGTGCCCGTGCCGTGCCCTTCCACCACGTCGACGTCGGCGGCCGTCAACCCCGCGTCGGCCAGCGCCTGGCGGATCACCCGCTGCTGCGAGGGGCCGTTGGGTGCCGTCAGCCCGTTCGAGGCGCCGTCCTGGTTGACGGCCGAACCCGCGAGCACCGCGAGCACGTCGTGCCCGTTGCGCCGCGCGTCGGACAACCGTTCCAGCACCACCAGGCCCACGCCCTCGGACCACCCCGTGCCGTCCGCGCCCGCGCCGAACGACCGGCACCGGCCGTCCGGGGACAACCCGCGCTGCCGCGCGAACTCCGTGAGGATCATGGGGGTGCCCATGACCGCGACGCCGCCGGCCAGCGCGAGCGAGCACTCGCCCGACCGCAGTGCCTGCGCGGCCAGGTGCAGCGCCACCAACGACGACGAACAGGCCGTGTCCACCGTGATCGCGGGTCCCTCGAACCCGAACTGGTACGCGATCCGCCCGGACAGGACCCCGGGCGTGGTGCCGGTCAGGAGGTATCCGCCGGCGTCGGTCGGCGCCGCACCGTACCCGTGCGGTGTTGCTCCCACCAGCACGCCGGTCCGGGTGCCGCGCAGGGAGTGCGCGTCGATACCCGCCCGCTCGAACGCCTCCCACGCAACCTCCAACAACAACCGCTGCTGCGGATCCATCGCCGTCGCCTCACGCGGCGAAATCCCGAAGAACCCCGCATCAAACCCACCCGCGTCGTGCAAAAACCCACCACCACGCGCATACGTCGTCCCCGCATGATCCGGATCCGGGTGGTACAAACCCCCCACATCCCAACCACGCGACTCCGGAAAACCAGTGATCCCCTCCCCACCCCCGACCACCAACTCCCACAAGTCCTCCGGAGAACCCACCCCACCCGGATAACGACACGCCATCCCCACGACCACCACGGGATCATCGGCACCAGCAGTCGACGCGACCTGAGCACTCACGTCAACGTCCCTGCCCAGCACGACTGATCGCAGGTGCTCGACGAGAACGGCGGGAGTGGGGTAGTCGAAGATCACCGAACTGGGCAGTGGAACCCCCAGGGCGTGCGAGAGCCTGTCCCGCAGTTCGGCGGACATCACAGAGTCGAAGCCCAGGTCCCGGAACGTCTGACCCAGTGCGACCTCACCGGGCACGCCGCTGCCGAGCGTGGCCGTGATGTGCGCGCGAGCCAGCTCCGTCAACCGATGCGTGCGCTCGGTGTCGTCGAGCCCGCGCAGCTCGCTCACCAGACCCGAGGTCGCCACCGACGTCTTCTCGTCGTCCATCGGCATGTCGAGCCAGTAGCGCCGGCGCTGGAAGGCGTAGGTGGGAAGTTCGGTGCGGCGGGCCTCGGTCCCGGTGAACAGGGCCGACCAGTCGACCGCCACTCCGGCGGCGAACAACGCGCCCAGCCCGGTCAGCACCGACTCGACCTCGTCACGATCACGCCGCAGGCTGGACACCGCCGTGATCTCGTGGCCTTCCAAGCACTCCCGCACCAACCCGGTCAGCACCGCGTCCGGACCCAACTCCACAAACCGGGTCACACCGCGATCGTGCAGCCCGGCAACCGTGTCAGCGAACCGAACCGTGTCACGCACGTGCCGCACCCAGTACTCCGGATCGGCCACCGCCTCGTTCACCGTCGCGATACGGGGAGACCTGAACGTCAAGCCTGCGACCACCGCCCGGAAGTCGTCCAACATCGGCTCCATCAACGGCGAGTGAAACGCATGGCTCACCACCAGCCGCTTCGTCCGACAACCCAGCTCAGTCAGTCGTCGAACTACCTTCTCGACCGCGGACTCGGACCCCGACACCACTACCGAGGTCGGGCTGTTCACCGCCGCGATCGACACCTCAGCGCCCAGGTCGGCCACCAACGGCGCCACCACGTCCTCACCGGCCGCGACCGCCACCATCACCCCACCCGGCGGAAGCCCCTGCATCAACCGACCCCGCGCGGTCACCAACCGACAGGCGTCCTCCAGGGACAGCACGCCCGACACGTGCGCCGCCGCGATCTCCCCCACCGAATGACCCGTCACGAAATCCGGAACCACACCCCACGATTCGAACAACCGGAACAACGCCACCTCAACCGCGAACAACCCCGGCTGCGCGAACTCCGTCCAATCCAAACGACCGTCATCACCAAAAACAGCCGCCCGCACCAACGGGTCCAAAAACCCGCACACCTCATCAAAAGCCGCAGCGAACACCGGGAACCGCCCGTACAACTCCCGCCCCATCCCCACCCGCTGCGAACCCTGACCGGTGAACACCACCGCCACTCGACCGGGACCCTCCACACCGGACACACAGCCCGCTCCGGTCCCGCCCTCGGCAAGAACCGCCAAACGGTCCAGCAACTGTTCCCGGCCCGAAGCAACCACCACCGCCCGATGCTCCAGAGCGGCACGACCGGTCACCAACGAATACGCGAGATCCACCAACGCCACGTCCGGCCGCTCCACCACGTGCGACCGCAACCGAGCAGCCTGACCACCCAACGCACCCGACCCACGACCCGACAACACGAACGGCAACACCGCGGGTGACTGCCCGGAGTCCGCCTCACCGGTCTCGGGTTCCCCGCCCGAGGCGGTCGGGTCGGATGGGGCTTCACCGACGACCAGGTGGCAGTTCGTGCCGCCCATTCCGAAGGAACTGACGCCGGCGATCAGCGGGAGGTCGGGTGCTTCCCACGGGCCGAGGTTCTGCTGAACCCGGAGGTTGAGCCGGTCCAGGGCGATCTCCGGGTTCGCCCGCTCGAAGTTCAGACTGGCGGGGAGTTCGCGGTGGCGGATCGCCATCGCCACTTTGATGAGGCCGGCGATCCCCGCGGCCGCCCCCGGGTGCCCCACGTTCGTCTTGACCGACCCGACGGGCAGCGGTCGCGTGCGCGGGCGGGCGGAGCCCACGGCGGCGCCGAGGGCGGACGCCTCCACGGGGTCGCCGGCGGGCGTCCCCGTTCCGTGCAGCTCCACGTACTGGAGCTGCGTGGCGGTGATCCCGGCGCGCTCGTGAGCGCGGTGCAGGACGTCCCGCTGCGCGGCCTCGTTGGGCTGGGTCAGGGCGCGACCGCTGCCGCCGTGGTTCACCGCGCTCCCGAGGATCACGCAGTGCACGGTGTCGCCGTCGGCGAGGGCGCTGTCGAGCCTCTTGAGCACCACCAGACCGCCGCCTTCGCCCGGCACGTAACCATTCGCGCGGGCGTCGAAGGTGTAGCAGCGGCCGTCGGGTGACAGGGGGCCCCAGCGGTCTGCGATGTCCAGGGACTCGGTCAGCAGGTTGAGCTGCACACCGCCCGCGACGACGAGGTCCGACTCACCGGTGAGCAGGCTCTGGCAGGCCAGGTGGACGGCGACCAGCGATGACGATTGACCGCTGTCGACGGTCACGCTGGGCCCGTGGACGTCGAGGAAGTGGGAGAGCCGGTTGGCGATGACCGCGCTTTCGATGCCGGGGTAGGTGTGCTGCGACGCCGCGGCGGAACCGTTCCGGTGCACGAGGTGGGCGTAGTCGTCGGCGAAGGCACCCACGAAGACGCCGAGTCGGCCGCCGCGGATGCCGCCCGGCACGATGCCCGCATCCTCCAGCGCCTCCCACCCCAGCTCCAGCACCAGTCGCTGCTGCGGATCGGCGGCCGCCGCTTCCCGGGTGGACATGCCGAAGAACTCGGCGTCGAACTCGTCGACGGCGTCGAGGTACCCACCCCACGGGGGCGCGACCGCCCTGTCCGAGGCACCACGTCCGGGCCGGCCGTCGGTGATCGCATGGCGTCCCGCGGCCAGGAGCCGCCACAGCTGCCGAGGCCCGTCGGCGCCGGGGAAGCGGCACGACATGCCAATCACCGCGACTTCGCCGTTGTGGGCGCGGGCATCCACCTGGGTCGTCCCCTTCCGCGTTCGCACGTCACGTCCCCCGGGTCACCGCGGCGTCATTTGACGCGGCGCGGGAAGTCCCACCTGGTCGCGGACTGCCACTCGGCGATGCCCGCCCACCCGTAGACCCGGTCGGGGGTCAGCCGGAAAACCGGCGCGCTCTGGCCGAATTGCGTGTGGACGCGGTCCTCGCTCACCGAGAGCTTCCAGTCGTACTTCACTTCCACGGCGTCGGCGAGCACGCTGATGTCGTCGACGCCGATCACCCGGGAACAACTGCCCTCGACCATCACCACGTCCTCGCCGACCTGCAGGTTCACCGAGGCGCGCGGGTTGACCTCCAGGAATCCGCCGCAGCGGTTCTGGCTGGAGAACAGGAACTCGTCCTGCTGCCAGACACCCCACAGGGGCCTGCTGTGCGGCACGCCGTCCGGGCTGGTGGTGACCAGCCAGTACGTGTGCGCGGACACCAGCAGGTTCTCCGCCCAGCTCCACGGTTTCGCCGGTCCCGGCGCGGTCTGGTTGAAGATGAATGCCGACGTCCCCGTCGGGTCCTGCGCGTCCTTCAACACCTCGGCGGTCATGTCGCCGTCCCTTCGCTCGTCCGCTGTGGGCGACCGGCGAGAAGCACCCGTCCGGCTTTCACGGTCGATGCTCGCAGCGCGCCCGCGACACCGACACCCCACAAGGATTGCGCGGCCGAAGTCGTTCCACCGGCACGGCGACTAGGGGAGTTAGGGGGTCCCCGCGCTGACGTCGTCGGACCATGGTTGTTCCTGCGGCCGCCCAGAGGCAGTCTTGATCACGGCCCCGCCCGAGCCTTCTTCCGGAGCAGTTCGCCGTGCTGCCGGCCTCATCAGACGCCTGCCACGAGACAGACGGGGTTTCTTCTGTGGAGAACGAGGACAAGCTTCGCCAGTACCTCAAGATGGTCACGAGCGACCTCTACCAGGCTCGCAAGAAGATCACCGAGATGGAGGCCCGGAACACCGAGCCGATCGCGATCGTCTCGATGGCCTGCCGCCTGCCCGGCGACGTCTGGTCGCCGGAGGACCTCTGGGAGCTGGTCGCCGGCGGGACCGACGCGATCGGCGACGCGCCGACCGACCGCGGCTGGGACATGGACAGCATCTACGACCCGGAGCCCGGCAAGCCCGGCAAGACGTACTCCCGCGAGGGCGGCTTCATGTCCGGCCTGGCCGACTTCGACGCGGGTTTCTTCGGCATCTCCCCGCGCGAAGCCCTCGCCATGGACCCGCAGCAGCGGATCGTCCTGGAGGCCGCCTGGGAGTCGTTCGAACGCGCCGGCATCGACCCGGAAGCGCTCCGCGGCACCAAGACCGGCGTGTTCATCGGCTCGAACACCCACGACTACGTGCCGTTGACCGTCACCGCGCCCCGCGAGGTCGACGGCTACCTGCTGCTGGGCAACGCGCCCAGCGTGCTCTCCGGCCGCGTCGCGTACCTGTTCGGCTTCGAGGGCCCCGCGGTCACCGTCGACACCGCCTGCTCCTCCTCGCTGGTCGCGATGCACTACGCCATTCGGGCCCTGCGCCGCGGCGAGTCCACGATGGCCCTGGTCGGCGGCGTCGCGTCGATGTGCTCGCCACTGGTCATGGTCGACTTCGCCCGGCAGCGCGGGCTCGCGCCCAACGGCCGGTGCAAGGCGTACGCGGACACCGCAGACGGCACCGGCTGGTCGGAGGGGGTCGGCCTGGTCCTGCTCGAACGGCTCTCCGACGCGCGCGCCAACGGCCACCCGGTGCTCGCCGTCATCCGCGGTTCGGCGATCAACCAGGACGGGGCCTCCAACGGCCTGACCGCGCCCAACGGCCCCGCCCAGCAGCGGGTCATCCAGGCGGCGCTGGCCGACGGCCAGGTCCCGATGGAGCAGGTCGACCTGGTCGAGGGGCACGGCACCGGCACCCGGCTGGGCGACCCGATCGAGGCGCAGGCCCTGCTGGCCACCTACGGTCGCCAGAAGAAGGACGGCGAGCCGCTGTGGCTGGGCTCGCTCAAGTCGAACGTGGGTCACACCCAGGCGGCCGCGGGCGTCGCCGGCGTGATCAAGGCGGTGATGGCCATCCGCAACGGCGTCCTGCCCAAGACGCTGCACGTGGCCGAGCCGACGCGCGAGGTGGACTGGTCGGCCGGCGGGGTCGAGGTGCTGACCGAGAACCGCCCGTGGCCGGAGAACGAGTGGCCGCGCCGGGCGGGTGTGTCGTCGTTCGGCATGAGCGGTACCAACGCGCACGTCATCCTGGAGGAGGCGCCCGCGCCGGAGGCGGTCGAGGCCGAGCCGGTGAGCGCACGGCCGACCGCCTTGCCGTTCCTGCTCTCCGCCCGCACCCCGCGGGCCCTGGCCGGTCAGGCCAGGCGGCTGCGGGACCGGCTCGCCGACGAGGACGTCGCCCTGCTCGACGTCGCGAAGTCGCTCGCGCTGCACCGCGTGGTGTTCGAGCACCGCGCCGCCGTGGTCGCGGGCGACAGGGAGGACCTGCTCGCCCGGCTCGACCTGCTGGCCGGTGGCGACAGCGGTGCCGCGGCGGTCGTCGGCACCGAGTGCCGCGGTCTCACCGCGGTGATGTTCCCCGGGCACGGCCCGCAGCGCATCGGCATGGGCGCCCAGCTCGCGGCCGCGTTCCCCGTCTTCGCCGCGGCGCACGCGGAGGTGCTGGGCCTGCTCGACCCCGAGCTGCCGGAGGTCATCGCCGAGGGCGGCCCGACGCTGGACCGGCCCGAGTACGCGCACCCCGCGCTGTTCGCGATCGAGGTGGCGCTCTACCGCCTGGTCGAGTCGTGGGGCCTGCGGCCCGACTACCTGCTCGGCCAGTCCTGCGGGGACATCGCGGCGGCGCACGTCGCGGGTGTGCTCTCGCTCGAAGACGCGGCCACCATGGTCACCGCCCGGGCACGGCTGATCCAGACCACGTCCGCCGGCGTGATGGCCACGGTCGCGGCCGGCGCCGACGTGGTGGAGCCGGTCATCGCCGACATCGAGGGCGTTTCGCTCTCCGGTGTCAACAGCCCGAGCGCGGTCACCCTCTCGGGGCTGGAGGGCCCGGTCGAGGCGGCCGTGGCGCGGCTGTCCGAGCTCGGCCACGCGTGCCGCATGGTGCGAGTCGAGCGCGCGGGCCACTCGGCCACGATGGAGCCGATCCAGGACCGGTTCCGGGCCGTGGTGGAGACCCTGACCTACTCGGCCCCGACCATCCCGATGGCGGTGCCCGCCGAGGTGCTGCGCACCCCCGAGTTCTGGGTCCGGCAGATGCGCGACACGGTGGACCTCGCCGGCGCCGTGGCCCGGTTGCGCGAGCGCGGCGTCACCCGGTTCATCGAACTCTCGCCCGCCGCGTCGATGACCGGCCACGTGCGCGAGTGCTACGGCGACGAGCCGGTGGTGGTCGTGCCGGCCCTGCGCAGTCGGCGCGACGAGGTGGAAAGCATCGCGACGGCGCTGGCCACCCTGCACAACGCCGGCGTCGGGGTGGACTGGGCGGCCTTCTTCGCCGGCACCGGCGCGCAACGCGTCGACCTGCCCACCTACGCGTTCGAGCACGAACGCTTCTGGCTGGAGACCAGCCACGTCGGCGGGCACGACCTCGGCTCGATCGGCCTGCGCCCGGTGGACGCCCCGCTCCTGGGTGCCGGCGTCTCGCTCGCCAACGACGGCGGCTTCCTGTGCACCGGCCGGCTGTCGCTCTCCGCCCAGCCCTGGCTCGCCGACCACGCCCTGTTCGACCGCGTCCTGCTGCCCGGCACCGCGTTCGTGGAGTTCGCGCTGCGCGCGGCGGACCAGGTCGGCTGCGAGCTGGTCGAGGACCTGACCGTCGAGGCCCCGCTGCTGCTGGGACGGGGCGGCGTGGCGCTGCAGATCGTGGTCGGCGAGCCGGAGGAGCCCACCGGCCGGCGGTCGATCACCATCTGGTCGCAGCAGCAGGACCCGGACTCCCCCGACGTCGACGCGGCCTGGACGCGGCACGCCGGCGGCTTCGTCTCGGCGACCGCCGGTGCGGGCCGCGACGACCCCGAGATGGCCGAGTGGCCGCCCGCCGGTGTCGAGGAGGTCGACCTGAGCGACCTCTACGAGACCTTCGCCGCGGCCGGGTACGGCTACGGGCCGGTGTTCCGCGGCCTGAAGGCCGCCTGGCTGCGGGACGGGGAGGTCTTCGCCGAGGTGGCCCTGCCCGAGCAGGTGGGCGACGCCGGCGCGTACGGCGTGCACCCCGCCCTGCTGGACGCCGCTCTGCACGCGATCGCGGTCACCGGCACCAGCCGGGGCGTCGTCCCGTTCACGTGGGCGGGCGTCCGGCTGCACGCCGTGGGTGCTTCCGCGCTGCGCGTACGGCTGACCCCGGTGGGGACGGACGCGGTGGCGCTGCTGGCCGCCGACGGGACCGGCCGCACGGTGCTGTCCGTCGACTCGCTGACCCTGCGGTCCGCCACCGCGGAGCAGATCGCCGCGAGCGCCCCCCGGGCCCAGGACTCCCTCTACGAGATCGAGTGGGTCCCCGCGGGTGGGGTCGAGGTCCCGTCGCCCACCGGCTGGGCGAACCTGGGCGGCGGAGCGCCCGCCACGGGCACGGCGTACGACGGCTTCCCGGCGCTGCGGGCCGCCCTCGACGCCGGGGGCGAGGTGCCCTCCGTGGTGCTGGCCGCCCCCGTTCACGGCCGCGGTGGCGACACGGCCGAGGAGGTGCACTCGGGGGTCGACCGGATGCTCGAACTGGTGCGCCACTGGCTGGCCGACGAACGGCTGGCCGGCTCGCGGCTGGTCCTGGTCACCCGCGGCGCGCTGGCCACGTACGACGGCGAGGACGTCGGCGACCTGGTCGGCGCGGCCCTGCACGGCCTGTTCCGCTCGGCGCGCGCCGAGGACCCCGGCCGGTTCGCCCAGGTCGACCTCGCGCCCGACGAGCCCGACGCGGCCGTGGTGGCGGCGCTCGGCGCCGGGGAGGACGAGGTCGCGGTGCGCGCCGGCACGGTCCTGGTGCCGCGCCTGGTCAGGGTTTCGCCCTCGACGACCCTCGCCGTGCCGGAGGGGTCGGCCGCGTGGCGCCTGTCCGCCCCCCGCCCCGGCACCTTGGACGGGCTCGCCCTGGTCGAGTCACCGGAGGCGGTCGCACCGCTGGCCGAGGGCTGGGTGCGGGTGGCCGTCCGAGCCGCCGGCATGAACTTCCGGGACGTCATGTCCACCCTCGGGCTGGTCCGCGGCCAGGAGGTGCTCGGCGGCGAGGGGGCCGGCGTGGTGACCGAGGTCGGCCCCGGCGTCACCGGCCTCAAGCCCGGCGACCGGGTGATGGGCCTGTTCTACGGGCCGTTCGGGCCGCTGGCCGTGGCCGACCACCGGATGGTGGTGCCGATCCCGGACGGCTGGTCCTACCTGGAGGCTTCCACCGTCCCGATCACCTACCTGACCGCGTACTTCGGGCTCGTCGACGTGGCCGACCTGCGCCCCGGCGAGTCCGTGCTCGTCCACGCCGCCGCCGGTGGCGTCGGCATCGCGGCCGTGCAGCTGGCCACCCACCTGGGCGCCGAGGTCTTCGCCACCGCCAGCCCCGCCAAGTGGGCGGCCGTCCACGGCCTCGGCATCCCCCGCGAACGCATCTCGAACTCCCGCACCGCGCAGTTCGAACCCGACCTGCTCGCCGCCACCGGCGGCCGCGGCGTCGACGTGGTCCTCAACTCGCTCACCAACGAGCTCGTGGACGCCTCGCTGCGGCTGCTGCCGCGCGGCGGCCGGTTCGTCGAGATGGGCAAGACCGACATCCGCGACGCCGACTGGGCGGCCGACGCGTTCCCCGGTGTGCGGTACCAGGCTTACGACCTGCTCGCGGTGGCGCCCGAACGGGTGCGCGAGATGCTGGTCGAGGTGCTGGACCTGTTCGACCGCGGCGTGCTGACCCTGCCCCCGATCACCACCTGGGACGTCCGCCGGGCGCCGGGCGCGTTCCGCTTCCTCAGCCAGGCCCGGCAGATCGGCAAGCTCGCCCTCACCATCCCGGTCCCCCCCGATCCGGCCGGGACCGTGCTGCTGACCGGCGCCTCCGGCACGCTGGGCGGTCTTCTCGCCCGGCACCTGGTCGCCGAGCACGGCGTCCGCAACCTGGTGCTGGCGAGCCGGCGCGGCCCGGACGCCCCCGGGGCCGCCGGGCTCGCCGCCGAGCTGACCGGGCTCGGCGCCTCGGTGACGACCGTCGCCTGCGACGTCTCCGACCGCGAATCGCTGCTCGGGCTGCTGGCCGCGATCCCCGCCGAGCACCCGCTGACCGCGGTCGTGCACGTCGCGGGCGTCAGCGACGACGGCGTCATCGGCTCGCTGACGACCGAGCAGGTCGACTCCGTGCTGCGCCCCAAGGTGGACGCCGGCTGGCTCCTCCACGAGCTGACCCGGGACCTCGACCTCTCCGCCTTCGTGCTGTTCTCCTCCTCCGTCGGGGCGTTCGGCGCGCCGGGCCAGGCCAACTACGCCGCCGCCAACGCGTTCCTGGACGCCCTGGCCCGGCACCGCCGCGCCGCGGGGCTGCCCGCCGTCTCGCTCGACTGGGGTCTCTGGGCCACGGTGAGCGGGATGTCGGCGTCCCTGCAGGAGGCCGACTGGGAGCGGATGGCACGCGCCGGGATCAGGGCGATGTCCGACGAGGAGGGCCTGGCCCTCTTCGACGCGGCCCTCACCGTCGGCGCCCCGGTGGTGCTGCCGGTCCGGCTCGACCTGACCGCGTTCCGCGGCGAGGTGCCGCCCCTGCTGCGCAACCTGGTCTCCGGGCGGGTGCGGCGCACCGCCGTCGCGAGCGGCGGCGACGCCGGCTCGTGGACCCGCCGGCTGCTCGCCATGGCGCCGGCCGCCCGGCACCGGGCCGTGCTGGACGCCGTCACCGCCGAGACCGCGGCCGTGCTCGGGCACGCGTCGGCGTCGAGCCTCGCGCCGGACCGGAACTTCAAGGACATCGGCTTCGACTCGCTGGCCTCGGTGGAGCTGCGGAACCGGATCACCGCGTTCACCGGCCTGCGGCTGCCGGCGACGGTGGTCTTCGACCACCCGAACCCCGCCTCGCTGGCCGAGTACGTGCTCGGCGAGGTGGTCGGCGCCGGCTCCCCCGCGCCCGCGGCACCGGCGACCGCCGCGGCCGGCACCAGCGGTGACCCGATCGCCATCGTCGGCATGGCCTGCCGCTACGGCGGCGGGGTCGACTCGCCGGAGGCGCTGTGGGCGATGGTCGAACAGGGCCGGGACGCCGCCGCGGAGTTCCCGTCCGACCGCGGCTGGGACCTGGCCGAGCTGTTCGACCCCGAGCCCGGCCGGGTGGGCGCGACCAACGCCAGGGCGGCGGGCTTCCTGCCCGGCGCGACCGAGTTCGACCCCGAGTTCTTCGGCATCTCGCCACGCGAGGCCACCGCGATGGACCCGCAGCAGCGCCTGCTGCTCGAATCGGCGTGGGAGGCGTTCGAGCGCGCCGGCATCGACCCGACGGCGCTGCGCGGCACGAAGTCCGGCGTGTTCGTCGGCCTGAGCGCCAGTGACTACGGCAACCTGCTCGCGCGCGAACCGCGCGGCCTGGAGGGCCACCTGCTGACCGGCACGGCGCCCAGCGTGGCCTCGGGCCGCATCGCCTACGAGTTCGGCCTCGAAGGCCCCGCGTTGACGGTCGACACCGCCTGCTCGTCCTCGCTGACCACGGTGCACATGGCGGCCCAGGCGCTGCGGACCGGCGAGTGCGACCTCGCGCTGGCCGGCGGTGTGGCCGTGATGTCCACACCGGTGGTGTTCCAGGAGTTCGCGCTGCAGGGCGGCCTCTCCCCGGACGGCCGCTGCCGGGCGTTCGGCGCGGGCGCGGACGGCACCGGCTGGGCCGAGGGCGTCGGGCTGCTCGTGCTGGAGCGCTTGTCGGACGCCCGCCGCAACGGACACCGGGTCCTCGCGGTGGTCAAGGGCTCCGCGGTGAACCAGGACGGCGCCTCCAACGGGTTGACCGCGCCCAACGGCCGCTCGCAGCAGCGGGTGATCCGGGAGGCGCTGGCCAACGCCGGCGTCTCGGCCGCCGACGTGGACGTCGTGGAGGGGCACGGCACCGGCACCAGGCTCGGCGACCCGATCGAGGTGCAGGCACTGCTGGCGACCTACGGGCGGGAGCACACCGGGGAGGACCCGCTGTGGCTCGGCTCGCTGAAGTCGAACCTGGGCCACGCGCAGGCGGCGGCCGGCGTGGCCGGCGTGATCAAGATGGTCCAGGCGCTGCGGCACGGCCTGCTGCCCCGGACGTTGAACGCCGACGAGCCCACCCCGCACGTGGACTGGTCGGACGGCGCGGTGGAGCTGCTGACCGCGGCACGGCCGTGGCCGGAGCGCGACCGGCCCCGGCGCGGCGCCGTGTCCGCGTTCGGGATCAGCGGCACCAACGTGCACGTGGTGCTGGAGCAGGCACCGGAGCCGGAACAGCCGCCCGCCCCGCCCGAAGCCGACCGGGTGCTCGCGCCCTCGGTCAAGCCGTTCGTCATCTCGGCGCGCGGCGCGGCGGCGCTGCGCGATCAGGCGGCCAGGCTCGGCGCCCACCTCGCCGAGCACCCGCGGGTGGACCTCGACGCGCTCGGCCGCTCGCTCGGCGGCCGGGCCGCGTTGGAGCACCGGGCCGTGGTGCTCGCCCAGGACGTGGGCGCGCTGACCGCGGGGCTCGCGGCGATCGCCGCCGACGCGGCGGAGTCGAACGCGGACGTCGTGCCGGGCGACGGCGGTGGCGCGGACCGGCCGGTCTTCGTCTTCGCGGGTCAGGGTGGCCAGTGGCGCGGCATGGCGGTCGACCTGTGGAGGACCAGCCCGCTGTTCGCCGCGGCCGTGGCCGAGTGCGACGCCGCGCTGGCCCCGCACGTGGACTGGAACGGCGCCACCCTGGTGGACGTCCTCACCGGCGCCCCGGACGCGCCGGGCCTGGACCGGGTGGACGTGGTGCAGCCCGCGCTGTTCGCGGTGATGGTGTCGCTGGCCCGGCTGTGGCGGTCGCTCGGGGTCGAGCCGGCCGCGGTGGTCGGCCACTCCCAGGGCGAGATCGCGGCGGCCGTGGTGGCCGGTGCCCTCACCCTGGCCGACGGCGCCCGCGTCGCCGGGGTGCGCTCGCGCCTGATCGCCGGCCTGGCCGAGCGCGGCGGCATGGGCTGGATCGGCCTGCCGGTCGCCCGGGTCCGGGAACGGCTCGCCGACCACCCGGGGCTCGGCGTCGCCGCGGTCAACGGGCCGCGGTCGGTGGTCGTCTCCGGCCCCGCCGACGAGCTGGAGGGCATGTGCGCGGCGCTCGCGGCCGAGGGGGTCCAGGTGCGCAAGCTCCTGGTCGACTACGCGTCGCACTCGCACGGGGTGGAGGGGGTCCGCGCCGAACTCGTCGACGCGCTGGCCGGCGTCGCGCCCGCCGAGGCGGAGGTGCCGTTCTACTCCACGGTCACCGGCGGGCGGGTCGACGGCACCGGGCTGGACGCCGACTACTGGTACCGCAACCTCCGGGAGACGGTGCGGTTCAGCGCGGCCGTCGAGGCCCTCCTCGACGACGGGCACAGCTGTTTCGTGGAGCTGAGCGCGCACCCGACGCTCGTCGACGCGGTCGAGGCGGTCGCCCAGGAGCGAGGCGCCGAGGCCACCGCGTTGTGGTCGTTGCGGCGGGACGGCGGTGACGTCGAGTTCACCCGCTCGCTGGCCCGGGCGTTCGTGCACGGGGCACCGGTGCGCTGGGGGACGGCGTTCCCCGCCGGCGAGCGGATCGACCTGCCCACCTACGCGTTCCAACACCGCCGGTTGTGGGTCGAGGCCGCCGGCGCGGCGACCGCGAGCGCCGCCGACCTCGGGCTGGTCCCCGCCGACCACCCCCTGCTGGGCGCCGCCGTGGAGCACGCCGGCGACGACCGGGTGCTGTTCACCGGCAGGTGGTCGTTGGCGACCCAGCCGTGGCTGGCCGACCACGTCGTGCTCGGCACCCTCCTGCTGCCCGGGGCCGCCTTCGTCGAGCTGGTCACCCACGCCGGGCGGCACGTCGACTGCGCCCGCCTCGAAGAGCTGGCCTTCCAGGCCCCGCTGGTGATCCCGGCGAAGTCGGGGGTGGCCGTGCAGGTCGCGGTCGGCGCGGCCGACCCCACCGGTCGGCGTTCGGTCACCGTGCACTCGCGGCGCACCGGGTCCGGCGCCGGCGGCAAGTGGACCCTGCACGCGGAGGGCACGCTCGCCCCGGTCGGCACCGGCCCGGTGCCGGGCAGGCTGAAGGTCTGGCCGCCCACCGGTGCGCAGGCGGTCGACGTGACCGACATCTACCCCCGGCTCGCCGAGCGCGGCTACGCCTACGGGCCCGCCTTCGCCGGCATCCGCGCGCTGTGGCGGGACGGCGACGACATGTACGGCGAGGTCGCGCTGCCGAGCGCCGTCCGCGCCGAGGCGGGGCGGTTCGGCCTGCACCCGGCGCTGCTCGACGCCGCCCTGCAGGTGCCGGTCGCCGGGCTGATCGACAGCGAGAGCGGGGCGGTGATGCCGTTCTCCTGGAACGGCATCACGGTGCACACCCGGGGGGCGACCTCGCTGCGGGTCGCCTTCCGGCGCACGGGCCCCGACTCCTCCACCATGCTGCTCACCGACGACGCCGGCGAGCCCGTCGCCGCGTTCGACTCCATCGTCGCGCGGCCGGTCAGTCGCGAGCAGCTGCGCGTCGCCATGGACAACGCGGCCGGCACGAACACCGATGACGAGCACTACCGCGTGGAGTGGCGCGCGCTGCCCGGCGGCACGCGCCCGCCGATCGACGGCACCTGGCTGGCGGTGGTGGCCGAGGGGCAACCGGCCGACGGCTGGGCCGCCGACACCGTGCGCCGCCTCGCCGCCCACGCACCCGGCCTGGTGACCTGGTCCGTACCGTGCGGGCACCTCGACCGGGCGGCGCTGGCCGAGCGACTGCGCGAACTCGCCGCGGACGGCACGAACCCGGTCGGGGTGCTGTCGCTGCTGGCCGAGGACGAGACCCCGTGCGACGACTCGGCGGCGCTGCCGCGGGGGCTCGCGGGCACGGTGGTGCTCACCCAGGCCCTGCTCGACGCCGAACTCGACGTCCCGCTCTGGGCGGCGACCCGGGGCGCGGTGGCGGCCGGTCCCCAGGACCGCATCGGCTCGCCCACCCAGGCCCTGGTCTGGGGTTTCGGGCGGGTCGCCGGCCTCGAACACCCCCGGCTGTGGGGTGGTCTGGTCGACCTGCCGGAGGCGGTGGACGACCACGCGGTCGCCGAACTGGCCGGTGTGCTCGCGGGCGGTGGCGAGAACGAGGTCGCCGTGCGACCAGGGGCCGTCCTGGCCCGCCGCCTGGTCAGGGCGGCGGTGCCCGAGCGGGAGCCGACCCCCTGGAAGCCGGGCGGCACCGTGCTCGTGACGGGCGGCACGGGCGGCCTCGGCGCCGAGGTGGCCCGTTGGCTCGCCGACCGCGGCGCCGAGCACCTGGTGCTCGCCAGCCGCAGCGGCGCCGACGCGGCCGGTGCGCGGCGCCTGGTCGGGGAACTGGCCGCCAGGGGCACCTCGGTCTCGGTGGTGGCCTGCGACGTCGCGGACCGGGCCGCCGTGGTCGAGCTGCTGGCCTCCGTTCCCGCCGAGCACCCGCTGACCGCGGTCGTGCACGCCGCCGCCAGCCTCGACGGCGGGCCGATCGCCGACATGACGCCGGCCGGGTTCGGCGACATCCTGGCGGCCAAGGTGCTCGGCGCGGCGCACCTCGACGACCTGCTCGACCACGACGGCGTCGAGGCGGTGCTGCTGTTCGGCTCCATCTCGGCGACCTGGGGCGTGGGCAACCAGTCCGCGTACTCGGCCGCCAACGCCTACCTCGACGCCCTGGCCCGGCAGCGGCACGACCGCGGCGGCCACACCGTCTCGGTGGCGTGGGGCCCGTGGGAGGCCGGCATGCTGACCTCCGACGAGGAGATGGCCGACTCGCTGCGCCGCGGCGGTCTGCCGCTGCTGCCGGTGGACTCCGGCCTGGCGACCCTGGACCGGGTGCTCGCCGAGGACGAGCCGTGCCCGGTGGTGGTCAGGGTCGACTGGGCCCGGTTCCACCCCCGGTTCACCTCGCTGAGGCCCAGCCCGCTGCTGGCCGACCTGCCGGACGTGCGCGCGCTGTCGACGGCGGAGTCCGCGGTCCCGGCCACCCGCGGCGCGGCCCTGATCGAGAGGCTGGCGGCGCTGCCCGAGGAGGACCGGGACCCGGCGGTGCTCGACCTGATCTGCTCGCACGTCGCGGCCGTGCTCGGCCACGACTCCGCGGAGCGGGTCGACCGCAAGCGGGCTTTCAAGGACGTCGGCTTCGACTCGCTGCTCGCCGTCCAGCTGCGCAACCGGCTCAACGCGGCAACCGGGTTGCGGCTGCCGGCCACGCTCGTGTTCGACTACCCGAACCCGACGAGCCTCGCGGCGTTCCTGCGCTCCGAGGTGGCCGCCGCCGTGCCGTCACCGGCGGACGCGGCACTGGCCGAGTTCGACCGGCTGGAGGCGTCGCTGTCCTCGATCCCGCCCGAGGACGCGGAAGTGCGCGACGTGCTCGTCGGCCGGGCGCGGAAGCTGCTCAGCCGGCTCTCGGGCCCGGCGCGGGCCGCGGACGCCGGGGGCGACGTGGCGATGCTGACCGCGGCCTCCGACGACGAACTGTTCAGCTTCATCAACACGCAGCTCGGCCACCAGGACGAGTGACCCGCGCACCCGCGGTGAACGTGCTGTCGCGTCGGTGGGAGGTCGAGGAGCAGATGGACAACGAGGACAAGCTACGGCGTTACCTGAAGGTGGTCACGGCGGACCTCATGCAGGCCCGCGAGCGGTCGGAGGAGCTGGAGCGGCGGGTCAACGAGCCGATCGCGATCATCGGCATGGCCTGCCGCTACCCGGGTGGCGTGCGCTCACCGGAGGACCTCTGGGAGCTGGCGGTCACCGGGCGGGACGCGATCACCCCGTTCCCGGACGACCGGGGTTGGGACCTGGACGCGCTCTACGACCCCGACCCGGACCGCCCGGGCACCAGCTCCACCCGGCAGGGCGGCTTCCTGCCCGACATCGCGGACTTCGACGCCGGGTTCTGGGGCATCTCGCCCCGCGAGGCCATCGCCATGGACCCGCAGCAGCGACTGCTGCTGGAGACGTCGTGGCAGGCCCTCGAAAGGGCCCGGATCGATCCGCACTCGCTGCACGGCAGCGCGACCGGCGTGTTCGTGGGCCCGAGCGTGACGGACTACGCCGCCCTGCTGGCGCGCTACCCGACCGGGTTCGAGGGGCTCCTGCTCGGCGGCCTGGCCGGAGCCATCATCTCCGGCAGGATCTCCTACCTCCTGGGGCTGGAGGGGCCGGCGGTGACCGTCGACACCGGTTGTTCCTCCTCGCTGACCGCCCTGCACCTCGCGGCGGGGGCGCTGCGCGCCGGGGACTGCTCGCTCGCCCTGGTCGGCGGCGTTTCCGTGCTGGTCACGCCGGGCTCGTTCGTCGAGTTCAGCATCCAGCGCGGGCTCGCCCCGGACGGCCGGTGCAAGTCCTTCGGCGATGCCGCGGACGGCACGTCCTGGGCCGAGGGCGTCGGCATGGTCGTGGTCGAGCGGCTTTCCGACGCCCGCCGCCACGGGCACCCGGTCCTGGCGGTGGTGCGCGGCTCGGCGATCAACCAGGACGGGGCGTCGAACGGGCTGACCGCGCCGAGCGGCCCGTCCCAGCAGCGGGTGATCCGGCGCGCGCTGGCCGCGGCCGGGCTCACGTCGGCCGACGTCGACGCCGTCGAGGCGCACGGCACCGGCACGACGCTGGGCGACCCGATCGAGGCCCAGGCGCTGCTGGCCACGTACGGGCGGAACAGGCGGCCCGGTCGTCCGCTGTTCCTGGGCTCGCTGAAGTCCAACCTGGGCCACAGCCAGTCCGCCGCCGGGGTGGGCGGCCTGATCAAGACGGTGATGTCGCTGCGGCACGGCGTGCTGGCACCGACGCTGCACGCCGACCCGCCGTCCACCGAGGTCGACTGGACGGCCGGCGACGTCGAACTCCTGCACGAGCCGCGACCGTGGCCGGAGACGGAGGACCGGCCCCGGCGGGCCGCCGTCTCCGCCTTCGGCATCGGCGGCACCAACGCGCACGCCATCCTGGAGGCGGTGCCCGAGGAGGGCACCGGGCGGGAGGGCGACGGCGTCGCGCACCGCGCGCTCGCGGCCGTCCCCTGGCCGGTCTCCGGCCGCACCGCGGCCGCCGTGCGCGCCCAGGCCGCGCGGCTGGCCGCTTTCCTGGCGGGCCGGGCCGAGCCCGCCGACCCCGTCGACGTCGGATATTCGCTGGCCACCACGCGCGCCGCCCTGGAGCACCGCGGCGTGGTCGTGGCCGCCGACCGGGACGGCCTGCTCGCCGGGCTCGGCGCGCTCGCCCGGGGCACCCCGGACGCCGCCGTCACGACCGGCGCCACCGCGCGCGGGCGGCTGGCCTTCCTGTTCACCGGCCAGGGGGCGCAGACGCCGGGCATGGGCCGTGAGCTGTACGCGGAGCACCCCGCCTTCGCCGAGGCGTTCGACGCCGTCTGCGCGCACCTGGACGGCCCGATCGGCCGTTCGCTGCGCGAGCTGACCTTCGCCGAGGACGACGCGCCGGGCCTGCTCGACCGCACCGGGTTCGCCCAGCCGGCCCTCTTCGCCGTCGAGACGGCCCTGTTCCGGCTGGTCGAGTCCTGGGGTGTGCGCCCGGATTTCGTCGCGGGGCACTCCATCGGCGAGGTCACCGCCGCGCACGTGGCCGGGATGCTGTCCCTTGAGGACGCTTGCGCGTTGGTCGCCGCCCGGGCACGGCTCATGCAGGGCATGGCACCCGGCGGCGCCATGGTCGCGGTGCGCGCGGCCGAGGAAGACGTCCTGCCGGTGCTGGACGAGTCGGACGGCCTCGTGTCCGTGGCCGCGGTGAACGGCCCCGCCTCGGTGGTGCTCTCCGGTGACCGGGAGACGCTCACCGCACTGGTGGAGAGGTTGGCCGACAAGGGTTTCCGCTCGCGCGAGCTGCGGGTGAGCCACGCCTTCCACTCACCGCGGATCGACCCGATCCTGGCCGACTTCCGGTCGGCGATCGAGGGCCTGTCGTTCGCCGCGCCGCGCATCCCGGTCGTGCCGCTCGCACCGGGCGACGCGGACCGGGGCGAGCGGATGCGCTCGGCGGACTACTGGGTCGCCCAGGCCCGTGCGGCGGTGCGGTTCCGGGACGGTGTCGTGCGCCTGGGCGAGGCCGGTGTCACCACCTTCCTGGAGCTGGGGCCGGGCGGGGTCCTCACCGCCCTCGGCCGGGACTGCCTGCCGCCGGCCGGTCCGGACGTCCCGGAGCGGGCCTTCGTGCCGGCGCTGCGCCGGGGCCGGGCCGAGCCGGCCGCGCTGATGGACGCGGTGGCCGCCCTGTTCGCCCGCGGTGTGCCGGTCGACTGGCGCGCGGTGTACGCGGGCACCGGCGCGGCCCAGCTCGACCTGCCCACGTACGCCTTCCAGCGCCGCCGCTACTGGCTGGTCGACCACCTGCCGCCGGGCGCGAGCCTGCTGGCCCACCAGGGCGTCGTCGGCGGGACGGGCGCCCCGCCGCCGGACGCCGTGCCGGCCGAGGCGACCCCGGAGGCGCCGTCCGTGCGCGGCAGGTTGGCCGATCGCCCGCGCCGGGAGTGGGCGGAGGTCCTGCTCGCCGAGGTGCGCGGCCAGGTGGCGCAGCTGATGGGCTACGACGCGCTCGACGACGTGGACGCCCAGCGGGGCTTCGCCGAGCTGGGCTTCGACTCGCTGACCGCGGCCTGGATGACCGAGCGGCTGGGGGCCGTCACCGGTCTGGAACTGCCCCGCACCCTGGTGGTCGACCGGCCGACGCCGTACGCGGTCGCCACGTACCTGGCCGACCGCTTCGCCGCGCTCGACGACCTCGAACCACCCCCGGCCGCCCCCGCCGCCACACCGGCGGGTCCGTCTCCGGCGGGTCCGTCTCCGGCGGGTCCGTCTCCGGCGGGTCCGTCTCCGGCAGGTCCGTCTCCGGCAGGTCCGTCTCCGGCGGCGCCACCCGCGCCCGAACCGCTGCCGGCGCTGTTCGCCCAAGCCTGCGCGCAGGGCCGGGTGCGGGACGGGTTGGAGCTGCTGGCCGTCGCCGCCCGGCTGCGCGTGGGTACCGGCGCACTGCCGATGCGGGCGCCGGTCAGCTTCTCCCGGGGGCTCGCGGGCCCGACCCTGGTCTGCATCCCGTCCGTGGTCGCGCCCAGCAACGTCTACCAGTACGCGCGGATCGCCGACGCGCTGCGCACGACGCACAACATGGCCGTGCTGCCGTTGACCGGCTACGCCGACCACGAGCCCCTGCCCCCGACCAGGACCGACCTGGTGGCCGCGGTCGCCGAGGCGGTCCGCGGCAGCGTGACCGGACCGTACGTCCTCGTCGGCTACTCCTCCGGCGGCTGGATCGCGCACGCGGCGGCCGCCCGGCTCAAGGACCTGGGCACCGCACCGGAGTCATTGGTGCTGCTGGACAGCCACGTGCCCGGCAGCACGGGGCTGGCCGAGATCCAGTTCGACCTGCTCGGCGACGCCTACGCCGAGTGGACCGCGGCGCAGCCGCTGCGCGGCGCCGAGCTGTCCGCGATGGCGCACCACCTGCGGCTGTTCGACGACTGGGCACCCATCGAGATCGGCGGCACGCCGACACTGCTGCTGCGCGCCGCCGAGCGGATGGGCGGCCGGCCCGGCACGGGCGGGCACTGGCAGGCCCACTGGGGTCCCGACCACGACGCCGTCGACGTGCCCGGCACGCACCTGAGCATGATCGACGAACACGCCGCGAGCACCGCCTCGGCGATCACCGGCTGGCTGGCTGGGCGGCCTGGGCACTTCCACCACCCTTCGACGGACGTGAGTTCCGGGGAGCGACGATGACGACACTGGCGGAGACCGTGCTCGGCGGCGGGACGCCCGAGGAGTTGCTGCGGGCGCCGGTACCCGGGTCCTACCGGGCGGCGCACCTCAGCGTCGAGGACACCGACCTCTTCCTCGGCGTGCAGGACAGGGACGTGCGGAAGTCGCTGCGGGTCGGCGACGTGCCCATGCCCGAGCTGGCGCCGGACGAGGTGCTGATCGCGGTGATGGCCAGCGCCGTCAACTACAACACCGTCTGGTCGGCCATGTTCGAGCCGCTGCCGACCTTCAGGTTCCTCAAGCAGTTCGCCCGCCAGGGCGGCTGGGCCGCGCGCCACGACCAGCCCCACCACGTGGTCGGCTCGGACTGCGCCGGCGTGGTCGTCCGGGCCGGGTCGGGCGTGCGCCGCTGGCGCGTCGGCGACCACGTGGTGGTCAGCCCGATCCAGGTGGACGACCAGGAGCCCGCCACCCACGGCGACGGCATGCTCGGCGAGGACCAGCGCGCCTGGGGGTACGAGACCAACTTCGGCGCCCTGGCCGACTACGCGGTGGCCCGGGCCAGCCAGCTGATCCCCAAGCCGGCCCACCTGAGCTGGGAGGAGGCCGCGGTCAACCCGCTGTGCGCGGGCACCGCCTACCGCATGCTGGTCGGCCGCAACGGCGCCCGGCTCAAGCAGGGCGACGTGGTGCTGGTCTGGGGCGCGGCCGGCGGCCTCGGCGGCTACGCCGTGCAGTTCGCCAGGAACGGCGGCGCGACCCCGGTCGGCATCGTCAGCTCCCCCGAGAAGGCCGCCGCGGCCCGGGCCCTGGGCTGCGACATCGTCATCGACCGCAACGAGTTCGGGATGCGCGGCGACCCCTCCGACGACCCGGCCGAGGTGGTGGCCATCGGCAAGCGGCTGGGCTCGCTCATCCGCGAGCGGGCCGGCCGCGACCCCGACATCGTGTTCGAGCACGTCGGCCGCGCCACCTTCGGCGTCTCCCTGTTCGTGGCCGCCCGCGGCGGCGTGGTCGTCACCTGCGGGTCGAGCAGCGGCTACCAGCACGTCTACGACAACCGGTACCTGTGGATGCGGCTCAAGCGGGTCATCGGCAGCCACGCGGCCAACATGCGGGAGCAGTTCGAGTGCGGTGACCTCATCAGCTCCGGCCGGATCAGGTCCACGATGTCGGCGGTCTACCCGCTCGCCGAGATCGGCGAGGCCGCCCGGCTCGTGCAGACCAACGGGCACCTCGGCAAGGTCGCCGTGCTGTGCCAGGCGCCGCGGGCCGGGCTCGGCGTCACCGACCCGGAACTGCGGGCGCGGCTCGGGGCCGACCGGCTCGCCCCGCTGATGAACCTCGCCGGGGGAACCCGATGAGCACGCGCGCCATCGGGCTGCTGGGCACCGGGTCGTACCTGCCGGAGCGGGTGGTGACCAACGAGGAGGTCGCCGCCATGACGCCGGACGCCACCGCCGAGTGGATCCTGCGCAAGACCGCCATCAGCACCCGCCGCTGGGCCGCCGAGGACGAGGCCACCTCGGACCTCGCCGCCGGCGCCGCCCGGGCCGCCCTGGAGCACGCGGGCCTGCCGGTCGACCGCGTCGACTACCTGATCGTGTCGACGTCCACCGGCGACTTCCCCCAGCCGCCCACCGCCGGCCTCGTGCAGCAGCTGATCGGCGCCCGGAACGCGGCGTGCCTGGACATCAACACCGTCTGCGCCGGCTTCGTCTACGGCCTGGAGCTGGCCCGCGGCCTGGTCGCCACCCACCCCGGCGCCCGGGTGCTGGTCGTGGCGGCCGACCTGTACTCGCGGATCCTGGACTTCGACGACCGGCGCACCTGCGTGCTGCTCGGCGACGGGGCCGGGGCGGCCGTGGTCGGCGAGGTGCCCGAGGGCCGCGGCATCCTCGACATCGACCTGGGCACCAACGGCGAGCACCAGGACCTGATCAAGGTCAACGCCGGCGGCAGCCGGGTACCCACCTCGGCCCGGACCCTCGCCGACGGCGGCCACTTCTTCACCATGCAGGGCCGCGGCGTGCGGGACTTCGTCTTCGACAACGTGCCGCCGGCCATCGACAAGCTGCTGACCTCGGTGTCGCTGGGCGCCGACCAGGTCGACTTCTTCGTGCCGCACCAGGCCAACGGCGTGCTGCTGGACGAGCTGGTGGTCCGCTGTGGACTCACCAGGGCGCACACCGCCAAGACCGTGGAGCAGTACGGCAACGTCGGCAGCGCCTCGGTCCCGGTGGCCCTGGACCACATCGTCAAGTCCGGCCGGGTCCGGCCGGACGACCTGCTCGTGCTGTCGGCCTTCGGCGGCGGCATGTCCACGGGCCACTGCGTGATCCGGTGGTCCGGGGCCGGGGGTGCGCGATGAGCGTGGAGCGCGTCGGCGTCATCGGCTGCGGGGCCATGGGCGGCGGCTTCGCCGAGGTGTGCGCCCTGGCCGGGCTGCCCGTGCGGGTCGTCGTGCGCAACGCCGACGCCGCGCGCCGGGGTCGGGAACGGCTGACCGGGTCGCTGGAACGCCTGGTGCGCAAGGAGAAGATCAGCCCGGCGGACCGCGACGGGGCCATCGCCCGGATCACCTTCTCCGAGGAGCTGGAGGACCTGCGCGACTGCCGGTTCATCCTGGAGTCCGTCGCCGAGGACCTGGCCGTCAAGCAGCGCCTGTTCGAGGAGCTGGACGCCGTCGTGACCGAGCCCGGGGCGGTGCTCGCCTCCAACACCTCGTCCATCCCGATCATGAAGCTGGCCATGGTCACCGGCGACCCCGGCCGGGTCGTCGGCGTGCACCTGTTCAACCCGGTGCCGGTCATGGGCCTGGTCGAGGTCACCCCGTCGCTGCGCACCAGCGGGCAGACCCTGGCCACCACCAGCTCCTTCGTCACCGACGTGCTCGGCAAGCAGGTCGTGCTGTCCACCGACCGCCCCGGGTTCGTGGTCAACTCCCTGCTCATCCCCTACCTGGTCTCCGCCGTGCGCATGCTGGAGGCGGGCGTCGCCTCCGCCGCCGACATCGACCGCGCCATGGTCCTCGGCTGCGGCCACCCGCTCGGGCCCCTGGGCCTCATCGACCTGATCGGCCTGGACATCATCGCCTCGGTCGGCCAGTCGATGTACGACGAGCTCAAGGACCCCCAGTACGCGCCACCCACCCTGCTGCTGCGCATGATCGAGGGCGGTTTCCTGGGCCGCAAGAGCGGCCGGGGCTTCCACGACTACTCCCCCGCCGCCCGGCGAGCCGGCTGATCCCCACCACCGCCGCGAAGGCCGACGAGCGTCGTTGCCCGTCGGCCTTCGCGTCAGCCGCCGCACCCGATCCGGAGACCGGTCACGCCGCCGTGATCGGGACCCCCCGGAGGCCGCGCAGCGTGAAGTCGGAGCCGAATTCGACGTCGCCCGCGAACTCGTACTCCGGCAACTCGTCCAGCAGCCGGTTCAACCAGATGTTCATCTCCAGCCGGGCCAGGTGGACCCCCAGGCAGATGTGCGGACCGAAGCCGAAGCCGAGGTGCGCTTTGCGGGGGCGGAAGACGTCGAAGGAGCCCGGGTCGGCCCAGCGGGCGGGATCGCGGTTCGCGCACCCCAGGAGGAGCATGACCGCGGACCCGTTGGGGATCGTGAAGCCCTGGACCCGAGACTCGTCGCT
This sequence comes from Saccharothrix syringae, assembly GCF_009498035.1. Taxonomy (NCBI): domain Bacteria; kingdom Bacillati; phylum Actinomycetota; class Actinomycetes; order Pseudonocardiales; family Pseudonocardiaceae; genus Saccharothrix; species Saccharothrix syringae. The sequence goes on along the minus strand of NZ_CP034550.1, from coordinate 3,541,459 downwards.
GCACGCACCGCGCAGGACCGACTGCGTGAGGGTCAACCAGCGGTGGACCTCCTCCAGCGCGGCCGGGACGAGCGACCTGTCGGCCACCAGCGCGCGACGCTGGTCCGGGTGGCGTCCCAGCGCGTACAGGGCCAGCGCCATCAACTGCGCCGAACTCTCGTTCGCCGCGACCGTCAGCATCGTCCCGTTCGCGATGATCTCCCGGTCGGGCATGGACGGCCCGAAGTCGTCGAACACCATCTGCGCCATGAGCGTCCCGTCGGACGCCCCCTGCGCGCGGTTCTTCCCGACGAGGTCGCCGATGTAGGAGTTCAGAGCGGCTGCCGCGGCAGCGCCCTCGGCGAAGATCTCCTGGGCTTTCGGAGTCGAGTCCAGCCGCGCGCTGAGAACCGCCGCCGTGGCGTCGCTCCACTTGATGAAGTCCTCGTACACGTCCTCTTCGACGCCCAGCAGCTGGGCGGTGACGATGGTGGGGATGATCCGCGTCATCTCCGAGAGGGCGTCGAGGGATTCGCCGGACCGGAGGCGTTCGACGAACCGGTCCACGTACACGTCCACGACCTGCCGGATCCGCGCCGGCCAGTCGGTCTCGACGGCCTTGCGCTCGAACCCCGGCGCCCAGATCTCGCGGACCGTCTGGTGCCGGGAACCGTCCATGCCGAGGAAAGTCGGCCCGCCGAACGCCTTCTCCATCTCCGGGAGCACGTTCGCGGAGTTGAAGTAGCGGGTGTCACCGAGCACCCGCGCGCAGTCTCGGTACGACGTGATCATGTACTGGTCGTGGCGGGAGTTGTACACGACCGGCCCCAGGGCCCGCCATGTCTCCATGGTCTCGTAGGGGTCCTGCGCGAAGCCGGGATCAAGCATGTCGAAGTCCACGACGGGAAATTCCGCCGGTGCGGGGTTCATCGCACGTCCTCTCCCCGGTCGGAACCGAAATCACCGGGCGTCATCGCGGCCAAAACGTGTTCGGCGGGAACGTTGTAGCGGTGGGCATCGAGCGTGTGCAGCTGGGACAAGCGGATGAGCTCGTCCTCGTCAGCCGCCTCGATGAGACCTCCGCACATCGGGCAGCTCACTTCAAGGCCGGCGTCCATGGCCGCACCCTCCTGTCGACCGAACCCGGTCACGGCGCACCCGGGCGGTCAGGACGCCCCGGCCACCTCGTCGGCGTACTTGCGGTTCATGTGCTCCAGCGCCGCCCCGGCCGCGATGGTGGCCTCCTCGCGCCGCGCGAGGATCCGGGCCCGGGCGTCGTGGGACGACTGGGCGTGGGTCTTCCCCGGTCCCTGGAAGTGGGGGGCGACCTGACGGGCGATCAGCTCCCACGAGCGCCACGTCGCCGCGGGGTCGGCCCAGTCGTGCGCCAGCAGCAGCACGGTGCCGAACCCGCCGGACTGGTCGACCATGCGCTGGATCTGGCGGCGGACGTCGTCGGCCGTGCCGATCGCGCCCAGGCCCGACCCGTTGACGAACTCGATCAGCTCCCGCGTGCTGCCGCCGGGCAGCGCGAGCCCGGGCACGGCCGCGTTCTCGTTCAGGTGCACCAACCAGTCCCGCAGCCCGAACTCGACGTCGCGGTACGCCTGCTCCCGGGTCTCGGCGACGTGCACCTCGGTGACCAGCCGCCAGGTCGCGCGGTCGGGCACCGGCCGTCCCGCGTGGGCGGCGCGCTCGGTGGCGATCCCCCAGTGGTACCCCAGCGCGTCGAACCCGTCCTTCGTCATGGTCGCCCCGAGCGAGATCAGGCTCACCCCGCGGCTGCCGGCCAGGCGCGCGCCGGTCGGCGACGCCGTCGCGGCCACCGCGATCTCGAAGCACGGCTCGGTGAACGGGCGCAGCTGCAGCGTCGCGTCGACCAGCGTGTGGTTGCCGACCGTCGCGGTGACCGACTCGCCGGCCAGCAGCCGCTGGATGACATCGAGGTGGGTCTCCAGGAGCTCGCGGCTCTCGGTGGGGGTCATGCCGATCATGGCGGCGTCGGCGGGCAGGGAGCCGGGACCGACCCCGAACATCACGCGGCCCCGCGTGAGGTGGTCGAGCATCACCATCCGGTCGGCCACCCACAGCGGGTGGTGGTACGGGAGCGTGGTCATGCCGGTCCCGAGGCGGATCCGGGTGGTGCGCTCCGCGGCCGCCGCGATGAAGATCTCGGGCGAGGCGATGATGTCCCGACCGGTCGAGTGGTGCTCCCCGATCCACGCCTCGTCGAAGCCCAGCCGGTCGAGGTGCGCCATCAGGTCCAGGTCGTGGCGCAGCCACCACGTCGGGTTCTCCCCCAGCGGGTGGATCGGGGGCAGGAAGGCGCCGAAGCGCAGGCTGGTCACGTCAGCACCGCGAAGAACTCGACGTCGGGGGTTCGCGCGGCCGGAAAATGGATCAGGACCGAAGCGCGGTCGGCATTGGCCATGAATTTACCTCCGGAAATCTGGCTGCGCCCAAGGTAGACCACCTTCGACGCGGTAAGCACCCCCCTAATCTTTGCGGGGCCTCTCTGGGGTTTTTTGCACGACATCTCTGGGGTCTCGACATGCGTGAAACCAAGCGCGGATATGTGGTGGGATGGGCGCCAGCGAGCGGACCGCGGTTCGGGCACGGGCACCCGATGCCCGCAGGAGGAGAGGTTTCCGCCATGGCGACATGGTTCATCACCGGAGCCACCCGGGGGCTGGGTGCCGAGATAGCGCGGCACGCCCTGAAGGCGGGGCACGACGTCGCCGTCGGCGCCCGGAACGTCGACGCGCTGCCCGACGACCTGCGCGACGCCGAACGGTGCCACCCGGTCACCCTCGACGTCACCGACCAGGCCCAGGTCGACCGCGCCGTCGCGCAGGTCGTCGACCGGTTCGCCACGATCGACGTGCTGGTCAACAACGCGGGTCGGCTGCTGGTGGGCGCGCTGGAGGAGGTCACCGACGCCGAGGCCAGGTCGCTGTTCGACGTCAACGTCTTCGGCCTGATCAACGTGACGCGAGCGGTCCTGCCGACCATGCGCGCCGCCGGCGGGGGCAAGATCGTGCACATCGGCTCCCGGGCGGGGTTCGAGGGCGAGCCCGGGGCGAGCCTGTACAGCGCCTCGAAGTTCGCGGTCGCCGGCCTCAGCGAAGCCCTCGCCGTCGAGCTGGGTCCGTTCGGTATCCAGAGCATGGTCGTCGAGCCCGGGGCGTTCCGCACCGACCTGCTCGACGCGAGTTCCCGGTCGGTCGCCGAGGCGCGGCTGGCGGCCTACGACGGCACGCCCGCCCACCTCGTGCGCGACGGGATCGACGCGTTCAACCACGCCCAGCCCGGGGATCCGGTCAAGGGCGCGGCGCTGATCGTCGAGGTGACCGACGGCGAGGCGCTGCCCTCGCACCTGCTGGTGGGCGGCGACGCTTACGAGCGCCTTGAGGCCAAGAACGCGATGGTCGCGGCGCACATCGCGCCCTGGCGCAGCAGGTCGCTGGCCACCGCGCACGGCGACTGAGCCCGTTCCGCACCGCGCCGCAGGGCCGGGCCCCGCTCGGTCCTGCGGCGCGAACACCCCCCGGCCGTGCCACCACCGCCACCCGGCCTGACGGAGCGCGGCCGGAGCACTGGGCCGTGTTGACGAGTGCCGTTCAAGACGGCGCAGCCAGAGGTCGACCATGCTGATGGTGACGGTTGCTTCGTAGCGGACGGCGAGCTTCTCGAAGCGGTGCCGTTTGCGCGCCTTCTGGTCGAACGCTGGTGGTCGCCCATCCCCGCAGCCGCGGTCGCGGAGGCGCAGGTGGTCCCGGTTGGCCTTGCTGCTGCATGCCTTGTCTGCCCACGCCCGATCGAGGCGGGTACGCCGCCGGGCAACCCGGATGCGTCCCGGCACGGTGGTGAACCGTGGCTGTCGCCCCGCTGCCCGCCGGTGACGACCAGGGACGGCGGCTCGCGGCCCTGCTCGCGGGCGATGGTCGAGTCGACGCTCGTGTCCCAGGTGATCAGGCCGCCGGCGTCGGCGTGGCCCTGCAACGCGGACAGCATCCGCACCCGGCCTGCCGGCGCCGGTACAGGCCGTACACCGAGCGCCAGTGCCCGCACCAGTACCGATCGCCGACACGCCGAGTTGCGCAGCGGGCAGCACCGTGACCGGAGTCGACTACCCTCGCCGACCATGGCGGCATTCGACCCCGGGGCGGATCTCAGCGGAGATCGCGCGTTCCGCTTGCTGACCAACACGTCGGTGACGCTGTTCTGGCGTCCGCAGATCCTGGACGAGACCATCGCCTGGTTGAGCGACCACGGCTACCAGATCATCCGCGTCGACGCCGCGCACTGGTCCACCGAGGCCGACCTCCACCGCGACATCGCCGCCGCGTTCAGCTTCCCGGACTACTACGGGCACAACCTCGATGCCCTCAACGACTGCATGCGCGACGTCGTCAGCCAGGACTACGGGTGGACGCCACACACCACCGGGTTGGTCCTGGTCTTCGCCGACTACGACGCGTTCGCCACCCGCTGCCCCAGCCCTGCCCAGGCTGTCCTCGACATCATGGCCGAGCACTCCCGCAGCGCGTCCCTGTTCGGTCACCGTCTCATGTGCCTGGTCCACAGCAACGACCCACGCATCCACTTCGCACCCGTCGGCGCGACACCCGTGATGTGGAACGACGCCGAATGGCTCGACTCGAAACGCCGTCCAGACGGATCAGCGACGTCGGAACACCTCTGAGACACGGCCTAGCTTGACGATGACCGCAATGGCGGTGAGCACATGCTGTAGGTGGGTTTTGCCCTGTCCTCGGTAGCGGCAGCGGCGCATGCCATGACCGCGGGTGAAGTCGCAGTGGGTGCCTTCGATGCCGGAGCGGACCGCGTAGCGCTTGTGCCACGACGGTTCCTGCCGTTCGACGCGGTCGCGCAGCTGCGGTTCGAGCAACTCCTTCGGAGGGAAGCCCACGCTGCGCGAGGAATCGCGGGAGGTGGTGCACTGGGCTCGGACCGGGCAGGGGTGGCACTGGCTGGTGGTGGAGCGGGCCACGATCAGCGGCGCCGCCGCTGGCGAGGATGTCGGGTAGGGGCCGTGTCGGCCCTTGCTGATCCGGCCCCGCGGGCGGCTGACCTGGGGCGGTCGAAGTCGGTGCGGAAGTCGTCGCGGGCGGGTTCCTCCAGAACCGCACGCACCGCCTCCGCCACCAATTCGAGGCGGGTCAGATCGCGCACGGCGGCCAGGAGATGGGTCGAGTCGGCGCGCCGGGTGGTGCGCTCGCGCACCAGACCTGCCTCCTTCAGACGGGCCAAGGCGACATCGAGGAGGCGGTCCGCCCGACCGGCACGCACAAGACGATCGCGGAGTCACCGAGCACGCCGTGGTGGAAGCCGGGGTCGGACAGGCCCAGCAGGAATTGCAGCACGCTCACCGTCGCCAACTCGGCCGGGACAGGCCAGGGCGCCCGTTACGCGAGTAGCAGTCGGCGAAGTCCTCTGACCACCTCGGGGAGCATCGCGACTGCACCGACCCGGCGATGCTGGTCAGCATGAGCGAGCGAAAAACCCGTGTGCGAGTTGACCGGCGCGGTCCTGGAGCAGGGCTCGCACGCGCCGCGGCGAGCACGCGGAGCAGGGGGGCGATCCGGAGCCCGCCTCGCAGGCGGTGGCGGGTGCGCGGCGACGGCACGGTCGACTCCCTCCGAGCGACGGCGCCGGTCCGCGAAGGCCGGCGCCGTCCGGTGCCCCGGGTCAGAACTGGAAGACCGGTCGCACGCAACCGTCCCGCTTGTGCTTGAACATCTCGTACCCCTCCGGCCCCTCGTCGAGCGTCATCGGGTGGGTGGCGAAGTGCCGGGTCGGCAGGTCGCCGCGGGCGATCCGGTCGAGCAGTTCCGGGATGTAGCGCTGCCCGTGCTGCTGGGCACCGCGGAAGACCAGCCCCTTGTTCATCAGCGCTCCGAGCGGGAACTTGTCCACCACACCGCCGAACACGCCGAGGCAGAAGACCGATCCGCCCTTGCGACACGCCTGAATGGCCTCGCGCAGGGCGGTGGGCCGGTCGCTCTGCAGCCGCAGCTGCTGCTTGATCTGGTCGTAGGCGTACTCGGGGCCGGGGCTGTGTGCCTCCATCCCCACGGCCTCGATGCACACGTCGGGCCCGCGACCGCCGGTGAGCTCGCGCAGCTCGGCGCCGACGTCGGTCTTCGTGTAGTCGAGGGTTTCCACCCCCATGTGCTCGCGGGCCTGGCGCAGCCGTTCGGGAATTCGATCGATGACGATCACCCGCTCGGCGCCGAGCAGCACCGAGGCACGGGCGGCGACCTGTCCGACGGCGCCCGCCCCCCACACCGCGACGACGTCACCCGGCCCGACCCCACCGAGGTCGGCGCCCATCCACCCGGTCGGGCCGGCGTCGGAGGCGAACACGGCGGCCAGGTCGTCGTCCAGGCCGTCCGGCACCGGGAAGCTGCCGTGGTCGGCGAAGGGCACCCGGATGTACTCGGCGTGGCTGCCCGCCAGACCGCCCAGGGCGTGGGAGTAGCCGAAGCAGGCGCCCACGTCCGAGCCCCACAGGGCCTGGGTGATGCCCGAGTTGGTGTTGGTGTTGTCGCACAGCGACCACAGGTCGTGGGTGCAGTACCAGCAGTTGCCGCAGCCGACGAACGAGCACACGACAACCCGGTCGCCGACCTTGCGGTTCCGCACGCCGGGGCCCACCTCGACGATCTCGCCGAGGAACTCGTGCCCGAGCACATCACCGGCCTCCATGGCGGGGATGTACCCACCGAGCAGGTGCAGGTCCGAACCGCAGGCCGCACTGGCCCGCACCTTGACGATCACGTCGCCGCTGTTGCGGATCTCCGGATCGGGCACCCGCTCGACCCGCAGCTTGTTGGTTCCTTCCCAGCACAGCGCCTTCACAGTCGACCCTCTCCTTGTGCGATGTGGGTGGCCTTGCTCACCAGGCGGCCGGCCGGGCCCGGGTGGGTCGTCGGGGGCGCGTCGGGTCGGACGATCTCGCCCACCTCGAGGATGGATTTGGCCTCGCGCAACGCCGTGCGCACTCGCTGGCGCGGGTCCTCGCCCTCTACGCGGGCGGACGTGGAGGTCGGTCCGCGACGGGTGAGCCGGGCGGCGAGCTCGGTGCCCTTGTCGCCGGGCGCGGGCCGGACCCGGACCTCCACGAGGTCGCCCAGCTCCGCGAGCGGCGCGGGCAACGATCCGTCGGACACCACCTCGTTCGGCGCCCGGAGGACCGTGACGACCAGCCACCGGTCCCGAGCCGCGTCGCCCTCATCCCGATGCCCGGACATCGCCCGACGCGCCGCGCGGATGCCCGCCACCCCCACCCCCGCCGCGGCCACCAGTTGCGCGAACCGAACCTTTGTCGTCATCTCCGGCCTCCTGCCAGTCCTGGACGGCGGAGCAGGGAGTGCCCGCCGGCTTGTGCTTCCGTGCCCGGTTTCGGCGCCGACCGAGTCCCGCCGTCGCCGCTCGTGCGATTCGCGTCCGGCGACCAGCCGGCCATGGCGGGCTTGAGGACGACCTCGGTCCAGCAGTAGTCGAAGGCGATGGCCCCCTGCCGGGCCGGCCCGTCGGGCCCCCGGGTCCTGCGGCACGTACACGCCCACTGAGCCGATACCGCCGGTGAACCGCACCGACGTGACCAGGTCGTCCAACGTCACGTCGGGTTGCTCGTCGCCCTGCGGGTCGTGGGCCTGGGACCCGTGTCGGCGAGGCCGTGCGCGGCTCCGGCCGGCTGCGGTTCGGGCCGGGTGGTCGGGCAGTAGTTCGTCAGGCTCTGGTGACCGAACACTCGCCCGGTCTCGAAGCCGGTGCGGCCCTCGTACACGTGCAGGGGCGGCCCGCGGATATTCGTCATCGCCAGCGCCGTTGCACACGAGGGCCTTCATGGCAATTCCTCAACCGGTATCCGAGTATCTGGTCAATTGATCTCCATCAGGCACGGAGAGATCATTTCCACGCTCCCCGACCAATCGCCGGATTGATCAATCCCGATCGCCCGCGCGTCCAACGGGGACCGCACACAGGTACCCCCCGGGGTCTCGGGTACACGCGTCTGCGCCATCCTTTTCCCGATCCAGGTTGCCGGCGCGCGGGTCGGGACATGGTGCCGACTTGACGTCGACACCGGGTTGACGTCAGACGGGCGTGACGACGGGACCCATCCGCCGCGGCGGCTTGCGCCGGCGACAACTCCCGCGCCGGTTTGTCACTCTTGCGTGGACACACAAGGTCCGATGCCATCACTCACAGTGCCCACCCCGCCGGCCCCTCGGCCTGGCGTGTCGGACCGGAAACATCGATTGTGGAAAAATCCCGCGGCGGGCGGAGGCGAGTTCCGGCCGGTGTCACCGCATCGAGTGGTTTGTTCCCGTTGTGCTTACCCGCGGGATCGGGCGTCCGTCGAGGCGGGCGTGGCACGGCGGCTACTGGAGAGCGACGAGCGCGACCGGGCGTACGACGAGGTCCGCGAGATCGAGAACCTCACCCGCCGGGCGCTCGGGGACGTCCGCACCACCGTCTCCGGCTACCGGGACATGTCGCTGTCGGCCGAGATCGTCGGCGCGCGGGCGGCGCTGCGGGCGGCGGGCGTGCGGGCCGACCTGCCGCGGGTCTTCGAGTTCGTGCTGCGCGTGGCCGACCCGGCGCCGGCGGCGGAGTCGCCGGCCACCGGCCGGAGCACTAGGCGGAGACCTCGCCGTGGTCCTGGCGCGGGATGACCGGTTGGGGCGCGAGTCGGGACAGCAGCTGCACCCGTGAGCTGACCCCCAGCTTGCGGTAGATCCGGGTCAGGTGCTGCTCGACCGTGCTGGTGGTGAGGTAGAGCCTGCCGGCGATCTCCCGGTTGGTCAGTCCCTTCGCCGCGAACTTGGCGACCCTGCGCTCCGCATCGCTGAGCACGAGCATGTCGACTTCCGTCTCCTCCAGCACGTCCGGCGCACCCACCCGCCGAGCGGGCTGTTCCCCGAAGAACGCCTGCCTGATGCTGTTGGCCTTGCGCGCCACCGACCGCGCCCGGCCGGCCTCACCGAGCTGGGTGTACGCGTCGTGCAGGGCGGCGAGCGCGCTCGCCAGCTCGAACTTGTCCCCGCTCCGGTGCAGGACGTCCACGGCGTCGTGCAGCACCGGTGGCCGGAGGCGCAGTTCGCGGGTCGCCGCCAGCAGCCGCAAGGTGCGCCCGCGGACCCGCAGGTGGCCGTCCTGGCCGATCCGGCGCAGCTGCTCGCGGGCGTAGCGCGCGGCCACCTCGCGGTCGCCGAGCTGCAGGTGGGCGGCGGCCATCTCCGTGCGCCACGGCAACGCCCCGCTCTTCTCCATCCCCCACCGGTCGAGCAGGTCGCCGACGGCCTGGAAGTCGTCGAGGGCCACCTGCGCGAGCCCGCGCTCGACGTAGTGACGGCCGCGCGCCAACAGGTAGGACAGGCCGAACGGCGTCTCGAACATCACGTCCGGCACCGGCAGGGCGAGCGTGCGCGCCGCTTCATCGTGCTTGCCCTGCAGCGTTTGCGCCGTCAGCAGGGTGCTCAACGGCACACCGGCCAGCACGCCCCACTCGGCCACCGGGATGAGTTCGAGCGCGGCGCCGGCCCGGGTGGCCGCGACGCCGATCGAGCCCCTGCGCAGGGCGATCTCCGCCGCGATGACGCAGAACATCGCGTGCCAGGTGGGCTCCTGGAGGTCGAGGCAGGTCTGCACCAACCCCCGGCACCGCCGTTCCGCTTCCTCCAACCGCTCGGTGTAGATCATCGTGCACAACGCGAGGATGGCCGGCAGCAGGTTCATCTCGGTCAGCGGCTGCTGCCAGAACGCCTCGTCCGCCTGGACCAGGCGTTCCGCGGTCGCCCCCTGGTGGTGGATGCTCCGGAAGTGTTCGAGCAGCCGGTAGCCGATGGCGCCCGGGAGCATGATCGGCGTGCCGTTCGCCCTGCTCTCGCAGTCCTCCCGGCGGAAGATGCCCGGGTACATGTCGGCCAGCCACATCTGCATCAGCTCGAACTCCCACGAGGGCCGGGAGCCCGGCGGCGAGTCGGCCGCCAGCCGGGAGAGCACGGAGCAGACATCGGCCACCCGCCCCTGGACCAGCATGATGATGATCGGCATCGTCGCGTGCCGGCCCCGCAGCCGGCCGCTCAGCATCGCGTCGGTCAGCTCGGGCAGGTGGCCGGCCGAGGCCCCCAGGTCGACCCGCCACTCCGCCCGCAGCAGCAAGGCCCGGGTCTCCGCCCTGCGCCGGACGTCGGTGTCCACCTGGTACGCCAGCCGCAGCAGCTCCGTGGCCCGCCGCGGGTAGCCCTTCTCCAGCGCCTGCTGCGCCCCCTCGACCAGGTTCGGCACGGCCGACGGGTCGTCGAGGCGGCCGGAGGCGACGACGTGCTCCGCGATCGTCAGGGAGTCCGCGCCGCACGCCTTGAGCAGGTCCGCCGCGCGCCAGTGCAGGTCGGAGCGATCAGCGGCCGAGAAGGTGTTGAGCACGGCGCCGGCGATGACCGGGTGCCGCATCCGGCCGGCTTCCACCAGACCGATCCGGGTCAGCACGCGCATCGCCACGGCGACCCGGTCCGGCGCGGCGTCGACGAGCCAGCCGAGCAGCGCGAACCGCGACGGCTCGCCCACCACCGAGATCGCACCCGCGACCCGCAGCGTCAGCGGGTCGCACCGGCGCAGGGCGAGCTGGACCGCCCGTTCGAGCTCGGGCCACGCGTCCAGCTCGGCCGGCGGGCCGTCGCCGCCGGTGGCGGCCCGGCCGTCCTCCAGCAACGCGTGCAGGAGCAGCGGATTGCCGCCGGTGAGCTGGTGCGCCTTCGCGGTCAGTTCCGCCGCACCTGACTCGCGGAGCCGCCCGGCCACCAGCTCGGTGACGCCGCTCGACGAGAGCGGGGCCAGCAGCATCCGCCGGAAGTAGGTCTGCTGGTGGAACTCGGCGCAGAGCAGTCGGCAGTTGCCCGGGGACGGTTCGCTGTCGTCGCGCCAGCCGAGGACGATCAGGATCCGGGCGAGCCCGGCACGGCGGATCAGGTAGATGAGCCAGTCCTGGGAGAACGCGTCGAGGTACTGCGCGTCGTCGACGGCGATCACCACTGGGCCCCGGCCGGCCAGCCCCAGCACCGCCGTCGCCAGCCCGTCCAGCACCCGGGAACGGCTCACCCCGTCGGATTCCGCGTCGGCGAGCAGCCGGTGGTCGAGCAGACCGCCGACGACCGCCGCCGCATCGCGGTCGAAGACCTCACCGGCGAGCAACTGGCGCACGATGCCCAGGGAGAGCGAGGATTCGGTCGGCGCCCCGCTGGCGCGGAGCAGTCGCGCCCCGGCGCCGCGGGCCCGGTCGCCGAACTCCTCGATCAGCGCCGTCTTGCCGGTCCCGACAACACCCTGGAGCACGACGACGCGCACGCCCTCGGTGGCGGACTCGGCAAGAGCCGCCGTCAACCCGGCGAGTTCAGACTCTCGTTCGATCATGCACGATCCCTCCGTCTTGCGCAGCCGGAGCTTGCTCGGCAGGAACTGCAAACGAATCGCCGCATCGGCCTTTTCCGCGGGAACTCCTATCGGGCGGGGATCGTGACGCCCCCGGCGCCCGACGACCCGGTACCCCGGCGGCACCCCTGGCCGACCGCGCCGGCAGGGCCGGGTGAGCGGTCGGGACCACCCGCCTGTCCGGGTTCGAACCACTCCCGCGGATCAAGCGAACCAACGAGGAGCCCTACCGGCCGGTCGCGGGCGAGATCGAGGGCCACCCCAGCCCGGCCCCGGCGACGACCCGCCGAATCCGCCGGCACCCGATTCCCCGGCCGTACGACCCGACGATCGAGCACGCGATCGCGATCCGCACCTTCACCGCGCGCGACCCGCGCTCCCGCGAGCCCCCGCACCACCCTCAGCACCAGCAGCAGCGCCCCCGCCACCCAGCCGATCCGGCCACAGGTCGGCAGCACCCCGATCACCCCGCTCGCCAGGCCCATCACCCCGATCGTGACGATCGGCGCCGGCTTGCGGCCGTGCCGTACCGGTCATGTCCTCACGCTACCGGCGAGCAGGACCGGTAAAGATCATCCAAAACGGACATTGCACTTTTGACCAGCCGAGGTGCCCCAATTCCTCCCCACCCGGGAAAAAGGGCACCGCATGATCCGCGATCCCCGGCGGCGCGGCCGATCCTGGCCATGCCCGTCGATTTCGTCAATACGGATTACCCGTATCGCTCCGGTTCCCCGCTCGGCGGCCGGCAGGAGATCCCCTCCCGACCCTCCGTCCGGAATCGGGGGTTCGACCGCCGTCACCACATGGTGAGGCCACCGTCGACGTTGAGCGTCTGGCCGGTGATGAAAGCGGCGTCGTCGGACGCGAGGAAGAAGACCGAGCCGACGACGTCGTCCGGCACCTCGTCCCGGTGGAGGGAACGCAGGTTGCGCTGCATCGCCAGCAGGGGCTCGGGCAGGACCGCGGCGGCCGCGGGCGTCACGACGAGCCCGGGGGTGACGAGGTTGACGGTGATCGGGTGGTCGTTGCCGAGTTCGCGGGCCAGGACTCGCGTCAGGCCCATGACGCCGGCCTTCGCGGCGATGTAGTGCGCCTGCATCGGGACTCCGAAGAACATCCCGCCGGACCCGATGTTGATGATGCGCCCGCGCTCGCTCCGCTTGATCAGCGGGAGGAGCGCCTGGACGGTGTAGAAGGTGCCGCTGAGGTTGACCTCGACGACCCGGCGCCACTCCTCGCCCGAGATCTTCTCGACGGGCGTCTGGGGGAAGTGCCCGGCGGCGTTGACCAGGACGTCGACGGTGCCCAGCCGTTGCCGCGCCGCTTCCGCCAGCCCGGCCAGGCTCGCCTCGTCGGAGACGTCGGCGGGGAAGGTGTGCAGCGACGGGTTCGGGCCGTCGGAGTCCCAGCGGGTGCGCCACTCGTCGAGCGTCCCCTGGGACAGGTCACTGGCGAGGACGGTGTCACCGTTGCGCAGGAACCGGTTGGTGATCTCGGAGCTGATGCCGCCGGCGGCCCCGGTGATCACGACGTTGCGTGCGGTGGTCATGTCTGCTTCCCTCCGGTGGTGGTGTGGCCGCGTCAGGCGGTCGCCAGCGGCGTGGTCATCGCCCCTCGCCGCCACACGGCGCGCGTCGCGAGGGTGTCGGAGATGGTGCCGGTGGGGTCGCCGTCGACCAGGAGCAGGTCGGCCCTGGCCCCGGGCCGGATCACGCCGCGGTCGTCGAGCCCGAAGACCCGGGCGGGGCCGGATGTCGCGGCGCGCAGTGCCTCGACGTTCGACAGGCCCGCCTCGACGAGGAGCTGCAGCTCGTGGTGCAGGCTCGCGCCCTGGGCCAGTCCGCCGTGCTCCTCCTCGGCCCGCGCCGCGTCGGTTCCGGCGATGATGCGCACGCCGGCGCGGTGGAGCGTTCCCACCGTCTGCCGCGAGAACCGGTAGTCCCCTTCGGGGTAGGTGCCGAAGGAGCTGCGCAGCGCACGCAGCCACTCCTCGCCCATGCGCGACGAGACGCGGCTGTCGGCCGCCAGGTCCTCGCCGGTCGTGCCCGTGATGGACCGGTTCAGCACCAGGCAGGGGATGACGAACACGCCGGACCGCGCGATGGCGTCGACGATCTCGTCGGTCGGCGCCCGGTCGAGGAAGAGGTGGGCGAGTCCGTCGACGCCGACCCGCAGCATCTCCACCGTGGCGTCGTGGGTGAGCGCGTGGGCGACGACGAGCTTGCCGTGGCCGTGGGCTTCCCGGACCGCGGCGGCGAACACGTCCTCGCCGAGCTCCGGCAGACCGGGCGCGTTGAGCACCGTGCCTTCCTCGGCCAGCAGCTTGATGAAGTCGGAACCCTCCCGCACCCGCTGGGCGATGAACGCCGGGAGTTCGTCGGGGTCCGCGAGGCCGGGCATGGGCGCCGCTTCGGGATGACGGCGGCCATCCGGTCCGATCAGCTCCTCCACCGGGACGAACAGCTCGTTCGGGTGCCCGCAGACGGCGGTGAGCGGCAGGCCCGCCGACCTGATGTCGGCCAGCCGGTCGTCACCGGCGATCCGGGCCCGGTCCTCGGGGCCGCGCGGGGGTCCGCCCATCTCCACGACGGTGGTCACGCCGAAGCGCACCGCCTGGGCGAGGCCGTCGTCATCAGGGTGGACGTGGGCGTCGACGAGGCCCGGCAGGAGTGTTCCGCCGGCACCGTCGACGACCGTCGCCCCCGCCGGCGGGGAACCGCGGCCGACGTCGGTGATCACACCGCCCGCGAGCGTCACCGTGGAGGCATCGATGACCGATTCACCGTCGAACACCTTCACGTTGCGGATGGCGTAGCTCCTGTGGATCACAACGCACCTCGGCTTTCGCCCGCAGCTTGACGAACCAACTTGTATACGACCATACACATCATGTGCTTGGCCGTACACATCTTGTTCTGACCGCCCTCGTCCCGGTCGGCGCACGGGCGACCGACAGGGTGATCAGCTCCACGTCGCCGACTGGGGGCCCGTGTAGACTCGCGCCGTTGTGTCTACCCATACACATGCGTCGGGAGCGGCCGTGGGATCCGCGGAGGGCAGGCAACCGTCCCGGCCGCGCAACGCGGCCGCCACGCGGGAACGGCTGCTGGAGGCCGCGGCCGCGTTGTTCGCGCGCAACGGGTACGAGGCGACCACGGTGAGCCAGGTCGCCCAGGCCGCCGGCTTCTCGCCGAACCTGGTGACCCGCTACTTCGGCGGCAAGGAGGGCCTGTTCCTCGCCGCGATGGAAACGCGGCTGAACCTGGACTCGACGCTGCCGGGCAGCATCGACGGCCTCGGCCGGCGGCTGGCCGACCGGATCGTCGACCGCTGGGAGCGGCAGGGCGACGCCGACCCCCTGCTGGCCCTGCTGCGCTCGGCCTCCTCCCGCCCGGCGGCACTGGGCGAGTTCCTCGAACAGGAGGCGACCGCACCGCTGACCAGGGCGCTGGTGTCGTGGGGGTTCTCCGACCACCAGGCGGTCGACACGGCGAACGCGATCCAGTCCTTCATCGTCGGAACCGTCGTGACCCGCAGGATGCTGCACACGGGCGCGGTCGCCGCCGCCACCGGCCCGCAGCTGCGCGACTGGCTGGCCGACGTCCTCCAGCGCCTCGTCGACGAGGGCGCGGAGGCCGACTCGCCTCGCCTTCCCGCACCGGCCGCACCCCAGCGCGGGACCCGCTCACCGGAGCCGGACCAATCCGACACCCCAGAAGCCCGCTCCTGACGGGGATCAAGTGCGCCCCCCGGGTCCGGGACCGCGGTCCCGCGCGGGTCGAGCAGCGGGCTTGACGGACCGAACGCGAACGACCACGCCCTCACCGCCCGCGTCGTCGCCGTCCGACCGCCCACCCGGCCTCCGCCCACCCCCTCGGGAACAGGCGGCCTCCCATGCCGCTCGTCGGCACCCCTTGCCGACGGCATTGCGCCAAGTCGGGCAATCGCACCGGATCGACGATCACCCCAGCGGGCGGTGCGGGACCATCGCGGCGTGCGTGACGAGGTGCCGGCAGACCGGCCGGGCGGTCAGGTGGCGAAGGCGTCCTCCAGGAGCTCCGTCGTGCAGGCCGGGCGGGACGTGCGCATCACCTACAAGCAGAGCCCGTACCCGTCTCCGCGCCCGGCGGGTGTGGTCCTCCTCGCGGGCGCGGTGTGCACCAGCGGACTCGTCCTCCTGCTCAGCGGACTGGTGAACCTCGCCGTCCCGGTGTGGACGACGCTCCTCGCGGTCATGGCCGGCGCGGTGACCGCGCTGCCGCTCCGGCGCGGCCGGCGGGTGTTCCTGGTGACGTCGGCGTTCAACCGCAAGCCCTGGATCGTCGAGCTGATGCAGCACGTGCACGGCACGCTCAACCGCAACGGACTGGACCTGGTGCTCAAAGCACCCGAGCACGACTACGACGCCGCCGCACAGGCACACCACCTGAGGCACCTGGCGCGATCCCGGCGCGACTACCTCGGAGGGCTCGTGGTCGCCACCGAGGTCCACCGGCTGCGGCCGGAACTCGTCGAGTTCTGCGCCGACTTCCGGGCGCCGGTCGTCTTCCTCGACATCGAGCCGTTCGACGACGAAGCCGACTACCCGCCCAACACGGCGTTCGTCGGTTACCTCCCCGCCGACATAGGCGTGCTCGCCGGGCAGTGGCTCGCAGACCACTTCACGCGACACGGGGTCCGCCGCCCCCACCTCCTGATCCTGGCGGGCCTGGAGCAGGTGGACCGGCAGAGGTGCTGCGCGGAGGTGCTGCGCAGCCGCGTGGACGGCGTCTCCATCGTGGTGGACGACAGTTGCGCGTTCCAGCGGTCCCGCGCGCGTGACGCCGTGCAGGCCCACGTACGCGAACTCGACGCGCGAGACGGACGACTCGACGCCGTGTTCTGCACCGACGACGAGATGGCGCTCGGCGCGGTGGACGCGTTGCGCGGGACCCACTCCCCCACGACCGGGGACACCGTGATCATCGGCGTGGACGGGGCACCCGAGGCCCTCGCGCTGATCGACAACGGCACAGGTCCGCTACGCGCCACCGTGGTCCAGGACTCGCGCCGCCTCGCCGAGAGCGCGATCCACGTACTGGAACGAATGAGGCGAGGACGAGCCACCCCCAAGCAGACGGCGTTGCGACCCGAGGTACACCAAGCCAAATGAGTGGCCGTTTCCGAGCTTGAGCAGGTGAAGGCCGTTTGGTGCGCGTACCCGTTGCCGCCGCCTGGCCGCGTCCGCCTGGCGGAGGGCCGGGTGGCGGCGCCGTCGGTCGGGCCACGCGGGGGGTGGGACGGCGGCGGCCACACCGGTGCCGTACTTCACCGTGCCGCCCAGAAGGTGGGTGGTCGAACGAAGTCCTGCCTGGATCAGATGACACGGCAACCGCGGCACCTCACCCCGCAGAACAGAAAAACCTCGCCCGGAGGCGGTCCCACCGCGCGGGGAGGGGAAGACCGAGTCCTCGCCCCGGTCCCACGACACCCGCTCGGCCTCGACCCCCTCCCGGAGGTCCCCCGACGGGACCGGGTTCAGCGGAGTTCGGCGATGGTCGTCCGCAGCTCGTGGAGCGCCTGCCTGGCGAGTTCGCCGAACCCCTGGTGGTTGGCGGGGTCGGCCCAGCGCGAGTAGGCCGCGCCGAACGCGAGGACGCCGAGCCAGGCGGCGACGCTCGCCGGCCGGTCGGAGACGCCGCGGCGGCGCAGCGCCGCGGTCATGGTCTCGGCGAAGCCGGTGCGCTTGAGCGCGTCGCGCTCGCGCAGTTCGCTGTTGTTCGCGATGGCCGCGACGAGGGCGGGCGCGTAGTCGCGCCGGGCGGGGGTGAAGACGGTGGCGACGGCGTCGAGGGCGGCTTCCACGGCGTCGAGCGGTGTCGCGGTGCCGGGTGCGTTCGCGATGCCCTCGGCGAGGAGTCCGTTGAGGAGGTCCTGGCCGCCGAAGAGCACTTCCCGCTTGTCGCGGAAGTGCCGGAAGAAGGTGCTCTTGGTCAGTCCTGCCCGCCGGGCGATCTCGATGACGGTGGTGTCGTCGTAGCCCTGTTCGGCGAACAGGTCGAGCGCGGCGCGCAGCAGCCGGTCCTGCGCGTCGGGTTCCCATCGGGCCATGCCCACAGGATAGGCGACGGGACTTGGTCCCATCACTGGTGCTACAGTGATGGGACCAAGTCCTATCACTCGTCCGGCACCGGGCCGGACGGGGTTGTTCCCAGGAGGCTTCCCATGCGTGTTCTGGTCACCGGCGCGGCGGGCTGGATCGGCTCGGCCCTCGTCCCCGAGCTGATCGGGGCGGGTCACCGCGTCGTCGGACTGGCCAGGTCGGACCGCTCGGCCGCGGCCGCCGCCGAACTGGGCGCCGAGGTGCTGCGCGGCGACCTGGCGGACCTGGACCTGCTGCGCGACGCGGCGGCGGGCGCCGACGGGGCGGTCCACCTCGCCTTCGGCCACGACTTCAGCCGCTTCGAGGAGTCGGCGCGGGAGGAGGGGCGGGTCGTCGAGGCGCTCGGCGCGGCCCTGGCGGGCTCCGGCAAGCCGCTGGTCGTCGCGTCCGGGACGCCGGTCGTGCCCGGTGGGGTGGCGACCGAGCGCGACCGGGCCGAGGGCGAGGGGTTCGCGGTGCTGCGCGACGCGAACGCGCGGGCGGCGGTCGGCCTGGCCGCGCGCGGCGTCCGCTCCTCGGTGGTGCGGCTGCCCCGGTCCGTGCACGGCACCGGCGACCGGGGGTTCGTCAGGATGCTGGTCGACACCGCTCGCGACCGGGGCGTCTCCGGCTACGTCGGCGACGGCTCCCACCGCTGGCCCGCCGTGCACGTGCGGGACGCCGCGCACCTGTTCCGCCTGGCGCTGGAGCAGGCCCCGGCCGGGTCGGTGCTGCACGCCGTCGGCGACGAGGGCGTGCCGATCCGGGAGATCGCCGAGGTCGTCGGCCGCCACCTGGACGTGCCCGTGGCCGCCGTCCCGGCCGAGGGGTTCGGCTTCCTCGGCGGGCTCCTCGGGATCGACCAGCCCGCCTCCAGCGCGCTGACCCGCGACCTGCTCGGCTGGCGGCCGGTCGGGCCGGGGCTGGTCGAGGACCTGGACGCGGGTCACTACTTCGCGTGATGCACGGGACCTTCGACTACCTGGAGTGGTGCGCATGACCGCCTCGGCGGTGGAGACGGCCGACGTGGTGATCGTCGGCGCGGGTCCGGTCGGCTTGATGCTGGCCGGTGAGCTGTGCCTGGCCGGGGTCCGGCCGGTCGTGGTCGAGCGGTCGCCGCGGCGCGTGCCGGTGCCGCAGGCGGGCGGGCTGGTCGGCCAGGTCGTGCGGCTGATGGACCACCGCGGCCTGTACGAGGGGCTGAGCGGGGACGCCGCCCCGCCCCGGCCGGTGGACGTGTTCCCCTACGGCGCGATGCCCCTGCTGCTGGGCGGCTGGGCGGACAACCCGTTGTACGCCTTCACGATCCAGCAGTGGGAGCTGGAGGCCCACCTGGAGGCGTGGGCCGTCGGGCTGGGGGCCGAGCTGCGCCGCGGTCAGGAGCTGCTCGGTTTCGAGCAGGACGCCGACGGGGTGACCGCGCGGCTGACCGGCGGGTCGCTGCGGGCCCGCTACCTGGTGGGCTGCGACGGCGGGCACAGCCGGGTGCGCAAGCTCGCGGGCATCGGCTTCCCGGGGGTGAGCGCGCGGCGGATGGTCGTCCGCGCGGCGGACGCGGTGCTGCCGGAGTCCGAGCGGCGGGCGCTCACCGACGAACCGGCGTCACCGGGAGGGCTGACCTACCGGCGCACCGACCACGGGGTGTTCGCGTCCGTGTCGATCGAGGCGGGGGTGCACCGGGTCACGGCCGTGGAGTGGGACCGGCCCGAGGTGGCCGACGGCGAGCCCGTGACCTTCGACGAGGTCCGGGCCGCCGTGGCCCGCGTGCTGGGCCGGGACGTGCCGATGGGCGAGCCGGGCGGTCCGGGTCCGCACGTGCTGCGGCGGCTGCCCGGTTTCAACACCCGGCTGGCCGACCGCTACCGGGTGGGCCGGGTGCTGATCGCGGGCGACGCGGCGCACGTGCACTCCTCCATCGGCGGGCCGGGCCTGAACGCGGGCCTGCAGGACGCCGTCAACCTGGGGTGGAAGCTGGCCGCCGAGGTCCGGGGGTGGGCGCCCGCCGGGCTGCTGGACACCTACCAGGAGGAGCGGCGGCCGGCGGGCGAGCGGGTGGTGGTGTCCTCCCAGGCGCAGTTGGCGCTGCTCGCGCCGGGCAGCGAGGTCACCGCGCTGCGGGAGGTGTTCGGCGAGCTGCTGGCCGACCCCGCGAACGCGCGGCGGATCGCGGCGATGATGGCGGGCGCCGACGTGCGCCACCCGTCCGCCGGGGACGACGAGCTCACCGGGCGGTGGGTGCCGGACTTCCCGCTGACCCGCGCGGGCCGCCCGGTCCGGCCCGCCGAGCTGGCGCGCACCGGCCGACCGCTGCTGGTGGACCTGACCGGGGCTCCGGAGCGGGCCGGGGTCGCGGCGGGCTGGGCCGACCGGGTCGACCTGGTGGTCGCCACGTCCGACGCCGCCCCCGCCGACGCGCTGCTGGTCCGACCCGACGGCTACGTGGCGTGGGCGGGCGCGGACGCCGCTTCGCTCGCCGACGCGCTGCGGACGTGGTTCGGCGAGCCGCGCTGAGACCGCCGCGCTGAAACCGCCGCGGGAGCGGGCTCCTCCGGGCCGGGGGCGAACTCGTGGGCGCCGACGTGGTCGACCGCGGGTCCCGGCGAACGGCGAGTCGGGTGCTCGCTCCCGCACGTCACCCCCGCGGCCCGCGGACACGCGACAGCACCCCGGCGGCCAGGTCGAGCATCCGGTCGACGTCGTCGGCGAGGTACATCAGGTCCACCAGGACGTGCCGCACCTCGGACTCCGCCTCCACGCGCCCGATCAGCCCGGCCACCTCGTCCACGACGGTGCCGGAGCGGACGGTCGGGTAGATGCGCAGGACCACGTCCAGCCCGTCCGGGTCACGGCCCGCTTCGGCCGCCATGCGGCGGATCACCGCCCAGGGCTCGGTCACCGCCGTCCGCACGTCCGCGGCGCGGGGCAGCACCAACGCCGGCAGCCAGCCGTCGGCGCGGCGCGCGACGCGGCGCATCGACGCCGGCGCGAACGCCGCCAGGTAGACCGGCGGGCGGCGCACCGGCTTCAGGGCGGCGCGGGTGGCGGGCAGCGTCCAGTGCTCGCCCCGGTACTCGGCGGGATCGGCCGTCCACAGCCGGTCGAGCACGTCGAGGGTTTCGTCCAGGCGGGAGCCGCGCTCGGCCATCGGGACGTTCACCGCCTCGAACTCCTCCGGTGACCAGCCGACTCCGAAGCCTGCCACCAGGCGTCCCCCGCTGAGCACGTCGAGCGTGGTGAGCGCGCGGCCGAGCACCGCGGGCGGGTACCACGGCGCGTTGAGGACGTTGCTGCCGATCAGCACGCGCTCCGTGGCCGCAGCGGCCACGCCGAGGAGCACGAACGGGTCCAGGACCGCGCGGAACTCGTCCGGGAACCGCTCGCCGCCGTTGTGGCCGATCGCGGGGTCGACCGGCGACAGCAGCCGGTCGATCACCCAGAGGCTGTCCGCTCCGAGCCGTTCGACTTCCCGTGCGTACCCGGCCACCCGCGGCGCCTGCCAGGCGACACCCCCTGCTTGCGGCAGCGAGAACCCGATTTTCACGTCACTCCCCCGTGGGTCGGTGCAGGCTCCTGCCTGCGAATCGATGTCAAGGACCGGAAGCGGTTCACCGCTGCGGTCGTCGCGCCGGGTCGGCCGGCGGGAGGGCGGCCCCGCGCGGGTGGGGTCCGTTCGGGCGGTCACTCGCGCGGGGCCGCGATCAGCGGTTCACCGAGTCGCGCACGTAGTCGCGCAACGTGCGGGGCGCACGGCCGAGCAGCTCGGTCATGACGTCGACCTCGGCGGGGTCGGTCGGGATCGGCGCCGAGCCGAGCAGTTCGAAGCTGCGGATCCAGTCCACGAGCTTCCGGCCGGACAACCTGCGCTCGAACGCCTTGCGCCACTCCGGGTCGTCACCGGTGTAGACGACCTCGCGCCCGAGCGCCTCGGCCCAGATCCGGGCGCTCTGCTCGCCGTTCAGCGACTCGGGCCCCAGGAGCTGGTACGAGCCGGGCGCGAAGTCGACGTCGGTGAGCGCGTTGGCGATCACCTCGGCGGCGTCGCGCACGTCGATCCGGTTCACGCCGCCGGGGTGCAGCGGCGTCGGGAAGGAACCGGCCTCGATGTCCTCGCGGAAGACCTCGTCGTTCTGGTCGAAGTTGGTGAGGCTGAACATGGCGGGCCGCGTGTCGGTGCCCGCCAGGAACGCGGCGAGCCGCAGCTTCGGCGCGTAGGCCGGGATCGCGCGGCTCGCCGCCTCGCGCGCCCGCGGGTCCTCGATGTGGAAGCCGCCGAACACCAGGCGAGCGCCCGCGCGCTGGGCCTCCTCGCCGAAGACGGTGGCGATCTCGACCTCGTTGCTCTCGTGGGGCGACACGTAGAACGCCGAGTCGACGCCCCGCAGCGCGGCTCCCACGGCCTCGCGATCGCCGAGGTCGCCCTGCACGACCTCGACCGCGCCGGGCAGGTTCGCCCGTTCCCTGTCGCGCACCAGGGCACGCACCTCCACGCCCCGGCGCACGGCTTCGTCGAGCACCAGGCCGCCCACGGTGCCCGTCGCCCCGATGATCAGCGTCTTGGTCATGTTCTCCTCCGTTGACTTCCAGTCAATGACTTCTAATCAACGAATACCGTCTCGCTGACTCCAAGTCAACGAGCTGTTAGCGTGTGGGCATGTCCCGCGCCGCCACCGCTGCCGCCACCAGGGAAAAAGTCCTGGCCGCGGCCCGCGAGCTGTTCATCACGTCGAGCTACGACGACGTCAAGGCGGCCGACATCGCCCGAGCCGCCGGCGTGGCGCACGGCCTGGTGTTCCACCACTTCGGCAGCAAGCAGGGCCTCTACCGCGAGGTGCTGTGCGCCATCGGGCGCGAAGTGCTGGACCTGCACGTCAGCGACCCTGCCGTGCCGCTGGGGAAGCGGATCCGCCAGTCGCACAGGGCGCACCTGACGTACCTGCTGGCGCACCGCGACCTGGCGCTGAACCTGGTGCTGCGCCCGTGGGGCGCGGAGGAGCCGTTCGACCGCGTGCGGGACGACGGCAACCGGAAGCTGTGCGAGAACCTGGGGCTGGACTTCGAGCGGCCGGCGGTCAGGGCCGTGCTGCGGATGTACACGACAGCGGCCGACCAGTTGGCGCGCGACCACCTGCTGGACGCGCACCCGTTCGACGTGGACCAGGTCGTGGAAATGCTCATGACCGTGCTCGCGGGGGCGTTGCGGGCGGCGCGGGTCGCCGACCCGTCGCTGGAGGTGGACCGGGTGCTGGACGAACTGGCGCGGCCGTAGCCGCGCCTGCTCGCGGGCGGAACCCCGGGAGGCCGGTCACGGGCCGGGTGGCCCGGTCGTCAGCGGGCCTCGCCGAGCCGGGACGCGCGCAGGAGGTCGAGCCGGTCGGCGCCGCCGGTTCCCGGGGCCGCCGTGCAGGTGACGATGCGCAGGTCGACGCCGGGCACGGTCAGCACGTCGCAGTCCACCGTGATGTCACCCAGCTCGGGATGGCCGATCGTCTTGACGTCGCCGGTGAGCTGCCCCGTGCCCGCCACCGACCACAGCTCGCCGAAGAAGGGCGAGGCCGCCCGCAAGCCGTCCACGAGCGCCGCCAGTTCCGGGTCGGCCGGGTAGCGGGAGACCGCCTCGCGCAGGTCCGCGACGATCGCGGTCTCGAAAGCGCGCGGTCCGGCTGTCGAGGTGACCGGGCGCAGGTGCCGGCGGCCCTCGCCCGTAGATCGCCGAGGCGGTCGACGAGGCGGCGGATGCTCGGCGGCACGTGGGTGCCGACGGTCTGGTCGCGGGGCGCGAGCAGGCCCGCGACGCGGAAGAGCCGGTCACGTTCGGCGAGGGAGAGCCGCAGCGCGCGGGCCAGGGCCGAGACCACCTGGGCGGACGGGTTGGTGGCCGGCCCTGCTCCAGCCGCAGCACGTACTCGTGGGAGAGGCCGGCGAGCTCGGCGAGTTCCTCGCGGCGCAGGCCGGGGGCGCGCCGGCGAGCCGACCGGGCGTAGCCGGCACCGGCCGGGTCGAGGCGGTCGCGCCAGCCGCGCACCAAGGCACCGAAGCTCAGGTCGTTCACCCCTCCATGGTCGCACCGGGCGTGCCCTGCACCGCGGTCACCATGCGGGCGAGCGCGGCGCGCATGTAGCGGGTCCACAGCGGCTTGAACGGCCCGGCAACGATCCAGCGGCGGCCGGGCAGCGGCCGGAAGTCGTAGGTCCACCGGATCGACGTGCCGGTGCCGTCGGGGAGGAACGACCACTCGCCGCGCACCCCGGAGACCAGCCTGGCCAGCACGTTGGTGAAGCCGCCGAGCTCGTAGGCGAACCCGTGCCCGTCCACGACCTCGGTGAGCCGCTCGTCGGCCTTGGAGCCGTCGGTGAACCAGGTCCGGCGCGAGGTCCCCGGCCGGTCCCAGGTGCCGGTCTGGTCGCGCACCTCCGGCTGGACGCCGCACGGGCGAAGACGGTGATCGGAACGCTCTTCTTCGTCATGCCACCAGCATCACGGGCCACGCCCGTCCGAGGCAGACACCTGTCAGTACACACCCTCGCGGTCTCGCCGTGGGGACGGACTCGGCGGCGCCGATCAGCGTCGACCTGCCGCGCCGTGCGCTCCCACCGCGGAGTCGTCCCCCGCTGGGGCGGGTCTTGCGGCGCGGTGGCGTGGATACCGGCCCCGGACGGGGCGCCGGTCACGGCCGCTCCTGGAGCATCGTCGCGATGCGGCCCATGAGGCCCGGCATGTCGCCGCGTTCGCCGTCCAGGAGCCACTGGGCGATCTGCACGGAGGCGTCCACGACGGCTGTGGCGCGGTCGTGGCGGCGGTCGCCGA
Source organism: Saccharothrix syringae (assembly GCF_009498035.1). NCBI lineage: Bacteria > Bacillati > Actinomycetota > Actinomycetes > Pseudonocardiales > Pseudonocardiaceae > Saccharothrix > Saccharothrix syringae. The sequence goes on along the minus strand of NZ_CP034550.1, from coordinate 3,517,089 downwards.
AGCGCCGCCACAGGTCCTCGTCGAGGCGGTCGGCGGCGAGGAGGAGTTCGGTGAGCACCCAGGCGTCCTCCAGGGCCTGGGCCGCGCCCTGGGCCAGGGTGGGCGGGCACGAGTGCGCCGCGTCGCCGACGAGCACCACCCGGCCGCGGTGCCAGGGCCGCTCCAGGACGTGGGACTCGAACCAGGTGTAGTTCGGCTCGCCCATGTGCTCCCGGATGAACCCCCAGTGGCCCCCGTAGCCGGCGGCCAGGCCGCGCACCACCTCCAGCCGCTGCCCCGCGTCCAGTCCGGTGCGGTCCCGGGCCCGCTCCACCAGGTAGGCGTAGATCGTGTCCGACCCGGTCGGGCAGTAACCGGCGATGAAGCACGGCCCGCCGTAGACCAGCTCCGTGCGGGTCAGCCCGGCCGGTCGCGGGGCGGTGACCCGCCAGATGCCCATGCCGGTGGGCCGCGGCTCCACGTCGATCCCGACCGCCCGGCGGGTGGACGAGCGGATGCCGTCGGCCCCCACCACCAGGTCGTAGCGCCCGGAGGAACCGTCGTCGAAGGTCACGTCGACGCCGTGCTCGTCCTGGGCCAGCCCCGTGAAGGCGACACCGGTGCGCACCGCCGCGCCCGCCTCGCGGGCCCGGTCGACCAGCACGCGGGCGAGGTCCGGGCGGCGCATGCCCAGCGTCGCGGGCAGGTCCTCGCCCTCGGCGCGCCGGTCGTCCGCCTCGACGAGCAGCCCGCCGTCGGGGCTGCGCAGCGCCACGCCGTCGAAGGCGTAGCCGAGGTCGCGCACCCGCTCCCACACGCCGAGGTCCCGCAGCACCCGCAGGGCGTTGCGCTGGAGCGTGATGCCCGCCCCGCGCAGGCCCACGTCGGGTTCGCGCTCGACCACGTCGACCTCGACCCCGGCCTCCGCCAGCCGGACCGCGGTGGCGGTGCCCGCCGCACCCGCACCCACCACCAGCACCGCGCGCACACTCGTCATGACCGCTCCTCACCCCAGGATGACGAGGTCCCAGTGGATCACGTGGCGGGCCGCGTGCGCCAAGCACCCGGCCGGTGACCGCGCAGGGCACGGCCCGGGGCCGGTGAGGGGGTGGCGAGGGTCCGGGGGCTCTCGCTCGGGCCGGCCGCCCGGTCGTGGTGGACCTGGCGGCGCACTCCCCCGGGCTGACCGGTCCGGCGGTCCCGGTGAGCGGCGGCGGTCCCGACCGGGCGGCGGGTCAGTCCGTGCTGACCGGGCCGCCCGACCGCTCCCAGCCGTCGATGCCGTCGCGCATCACGTGGACGTTGTCGTAGCCCAGCGCCATCGCCCGGCGGGCCGCCGCCGGGGCCGCGCCGCAGCTGCGGTCGCGGCAGTAGAAGACCAGGGCGGTCGACCGGTCATCCGGCAGCACCTCCCCCACCGCCGCCGGGTCGACGAGGACCGCCCCGGGCACGTGCCCCTTCGCGTACCGCCGCGCCGGGTTGGCGTCGAGCAGCGTCAGCTCCGGCAACCGCCGGGCCACCTCCGACACCGAGATCTCGGGGACCTCCCGCTTCACGCCGGGCACCGCTTCCTCCTCCGCTCGCGCCGCGCACCCGGCGCGGCAGCCACCAGTTCCACCGACCCAGCAGGCCGGCCAGGGCCGGGACGAGCAGGGCGCGCACCACGGTGGCGTCCAGCAGGACCCCGAACCCCAGCGCGGTGGCGAAGATCCTGACCTCGGTGGCGGGCGCGGCCGACATCGCCGCGAACGCGAGGAACAGGATCAGCGCCGCGCTGGTGACCAGCCTGCCGGTGCGCGCGACGCCGGCCACGACCGCCGCGTCGGTGTCCCGCACCGCGTCGTACTCCTCGCGCACCCGCGCCAGGATGAACACCTCGTAGTCGATCGAGAGGCCGAACAGGAACGCGAACACCATCGCCGGTATCCAGAAGGTGATCGCGCCCGTCGGCGGGATGCCGTAGAGCAGCTCGCCGCCCCGGCCCCACTGCCAGAAGAACACCACCGCGCCGAACGTGGCCGCGAGCGACAGGAAGTTCAGCAGCACCGCCTTCAGCGGCAGCACGACCGAGCGGAACGCGCGGGCCGGCAGCACGAACACGGCGAGCGTGAGCACGGCCAGCACCAGCGGCGCGTTGCCGTACACGGCGTCGCGGAAGTCCAGGTGCGTCGCCCCGACGCCGGCGACGCCCACCACGCCGGGCACGTCCCGGACCGCCTCCCGGACGCCCTCCACCACCCCCACCGAGGTGGCGCTGACGGTCTCGCGGTCGGGCAGGGCCACCACGTCGGTGTAGCCGTCCCGGGCGGGCGAGTCCACCGCGAACGCCACCCCCGGCACGTCGGCCACTGCCGCGCGCGCCGCCGCCGCGTCGCCGCGCACCAGCACCTCCACCGGGGTCAGGACCCCGGCGGGCGCGCCCGCGTCCCGCACGGCCCGCAGCGCCTCGTGCGCCGGGCCCGACCCGGACAGCGACTCCGACGACGCCTGGCCGAGCCGGAGGCCGCCCAGGGGCGCGGTCAGCACGCCCAGCACCGCCACCGCGAGCACCGCGCACGCGACGCGGTGCCGCAGCACGAACCGCACCCACGCGGTCCACCGCGGTGACGCGGTCAGCTCCCGCCGCCTGCCCGGCCAGTCGAGCCGCGGGCCGAAGGCGGCCAGCAGCGCGGGCAGCGCGGTGAGCGTCACGCCGACGCTGACCAGCGGGATGAGCATGCCCGCGTACCCGATGCTGCGCAGGAACGGCACCGGCAGCACCACCAGCGCGACCAGCCCGAGCGCGACGGTGAAACCGGAGAAGGCGACGGTGCGGCCCGCGGTCCCCACCGCGGCGACGACGGCGTCGTGGTTGCCCAGGCCGCGTTGCCGCTCCTCCCGCCACCGGGTGACCACCAGCAGCGAGTAGTCGATGGCGACACCCAGGCCCACCAGGGCGATCAGGAACTCCACCAGGGGGTTCACGTCGGCGAGGCAGGTGAGCCCGTAGAGGCCGAGGAACGTCGTGGTGATCGAGATGCCCGCGACGAGCAGGGGCACGAACGCCAGCAGCGAGCCGAAGACGAACGCCAGCACGGCGAGCGCGCCGACCGCGCCGACGGCCGTCTCGGCGAACACGCCCGGCCCGTCCACGTCGCCGCCCTGGGCGAGCACGTCCAGGCCGGTCAGCTCCGCGCGCACGCCGGGCGGCGCGGACGCGCCCAGGGCCGCGCGCACCGGCTCGGTCTCGACACCGCCGAACCCGCCGGAGCCGACGAACACCAGGGCGTGGCGCAGCCGGCCGCCGTCCAGGGAGAAGCGGGGGTCGTCGTAAACCACGCGCACGGTCGGCACGGCGGCGCCGATGCCGTCGAACACCTGCGCCGCGACGACGTCGGGGATCGGGTCGGGCGCGGCGAGCACGGCCACCAGGGGCGGCCAGGGCCATGCCGAACATCCCGGCCTCGCACAGCCGCCCGGCCAGCGCCTCCAGCATGTGCAGGCGCAGCTGCCGGAACCGCTCGCGCTCGTGCGCCACCCAGTCGTCCGCCCAGCCGGGCAGCACCTCGCGCTCCCACCGCAGTTCGGTGAAGCCGTCGCACGCCCCGAGCAGCGGGACCGGGTCCGCGCGCGTGGCGTCGAGCAGGCGGTGGCCGACCGCGGTCAGGTGGTGGACGTCCACCCACACGTCGGGCCCCAGGCCCACCGTCGGCCCGGTCAGCACGACCAGCCCGGCGTGCCGCTGCCGCAGCTGCCACAGGCCCGTCCGCAGGGAGCCCTGCGCCTTGCTCTCCACCGTGTCCGGCCACAGCGCTTCCGCCAGCCTCGACCGGGTCGACGGGCCGCACAGCGCCACGAAGGCCACGATGCGCGTCACGCTGCTGCGCGTGGAGCCGATCGGCTCGCCGTCCACGGTCATCTCACCCAGCAGGACCAACCGGCGGCACCTCCCGGTCGCCACCACCTCGTTTTCACCCATCGCACGGCCCCCTCCCTGCACACCAAACGGATATTCGACGCGAGGAGCCTGAAATCGGCACGGCGCCGCCGCGCATAATCCGTTGAAGATTGGATTAACGCCCGACGGCGCCCCCGACTCCACCCCGCCCTCGCCCCGATGGCGGATGCACCGCGTTGTGCGTCGAAAAGATCCAGCCCCCCGACCAGCGAGTTCACCCTCGCACCACGACCACCTTCCCCACAGATCCCTGGCAGGTCAAGAAATTCTTCGGCGCCCCTCATCCGTTCGATGTAATTGGTTCGCACATAGTGACCACACGGCCGCGAATCGTTGTCCGCACTTCTCGGTATCCCACCGCGCACCGCCCCGCGGTGAACCAACAAAGGCCGCCGGCGGATATCGGGAACGCGTTGACGCGCCGATGACGGGTGGATGACAGCCCGCTGCCAGGATCGCCGCACACCGACCGAACACCGGGGTCCCGCCATGCGAATGACCGTCTTCCGCGCGCTGCGCGCGCTCGCCGTCGCCCTCCTCCTGCCGACCTCCGTCACGCCCGCGCACGCGGCCGGGCACCCCGGTGGGCGCTCGGAGTGGCCCATGTGGCAGCACGACGTGCGGGGCAGCAGGCACAACGCGGACGAGGTCCGGATCACCCGGCGCACCGCGGCGGACCTGGCGCCCCGGTGGGCCTTCGTGTTCCCCGACTCCGACGGGATGCAGTCGAGCCAGCCCGCGGTGGTCGACGGCGGCGTGTACGTGGGCGGCCACAACGGCGTGCTCTACGCCCTCGACGCCCGCACCGGCGCGACCCGGTGGTCCTTCGACACCCACGCGGTGACCGGCCCCGCGCCGAACCCGCTGCGCGACGGCCCGACCGTCGCCGGCGGCACCGTCTACTTCGGGGATTCGAAGGGCGGCGTCTACGCGCTCGACCAGGCGACCGGCCGGTTGCGCTGGCGCACCGCCGCCGACACCCACCCGGCCGCGATCATCACCGGCTCGCCCCTGCTGTGGCGCGACGTGCTGATTGTCGGCGTGTCCAGCAAGGAGTACCTGTTCGCGGCCGACGACGACTACCCGTGCTGCACCTTCCGCGGCAGCACCGTCGCGCTCGACGCGCGGACCGGCGCGCTCCGGTGGCGCGACCACACCACGCCGCCGCCGGTGCGGACCGGCGAGACGTCCACCGGCGTGCCGGTCTTCGCGCCCAGCGGCGCCGCCGTGTGGTCCTCCCCCGCGATCGACCCGCGCACCGGCACGGTGTTCGTCGGCACCGGCAACAACTACAGCGGCACCGGGGGCGACAGCGACAGCGTGATCGCGCTCGACGCCGAGACCGGCCGGCGGCGGTGGACGCAGCAGGCCACCCACCCCGACACGTGGACGTTGCAGTGCTTCAAGGGCGTCAACGAGCGCTGCCCGGTGCCCGGCCCGAACCACGACTTCGGCGCGAGCCCCAACGTCTTCCGCGTCGGCGACCGGACCGTCGTCGGGGTCGGCCAGAAGAGCGGCGTCTACCACCTCTTCGACGCCGCGACGGGCGCCGTGCTGTGGCGCACGGCGCTCAGCTCCGGTCAGGCGGCCGGCATCCAGTGGGGCACCAGCTACGACGGCAGGCGCATCTACGCGGCCACCTACCACGCCCACCCGGGCGCGCTGCACGCCATCGCCCCGGCGACCGGGGCCGTGCTGTGGCGGGCGGAGCTGCCCGCCGACGCCTGCACCACCGGTGGCGCGGCGACGGTCCCGGACGCGTGCGACCTGGCGCACGGCACCGCGGTGTCCAGCGTGCCGGGCGTGGTGTTCGAGGGCAGCGAGGACGGGCGAATCCGCGCCTACGCCGCCGAGGACGGGCGGGTGCTGTGGCAGTACGACACCGTGCGGGAGTTCACCGGCGTCAACGGTCTGACCGGCCGGGGCGGGTCGATCAGCTCGGCAGGCGGCGCGGTGGTGGCCGGCGGGATGCTGTTCGTCAACTCCGGGTACGTGTTCGGCACGGGCATCCGCGGTGGCGTGCTGATCGCGTTCGGGCTACCGCGCGGGCGGTGACGCGGTCGGGCTGTTGCCGGCTCCACGGTGGACTCGGCTCAGCACGCGGTGGTCCCGTCGGCGCGGCCCGCAGGCGGTGGCCGGCTCGCCCACCCCTGCCGGCTGATGGCTCTGGCGCACCGCGGGGGTCACCCGGCCCACGACCGGCTCCGGCGCCGGGTGTGGACCTCGCCCTCGCGGGTGGGATGCCCGGTGATGTCGGTGAGCCAGGCGTGCCGGATCGACCGCGATGACCAGATCCCGAGGCTCCACACGCCCGAGCCTGGGGCCCGGCCACCGACCCGGGACCCCGCCGGCCAACGCGTGGCGCGGACCTTGTCCCCGCGCAAGCGCGTTGGCGAACCCGGCCGACGTTCCCCAGGCCCGGACCGGGTGTCGCGGCTGTTGCCGGGCACCGATGCACCGCACCCGGCAACAGCCTTTCGCATCACGCGAAACCGCCCGTGGCGTCAGAGTTCTCGTTCAACGGCCCCCGACGCCCTGTCGGACTACGCTGGTCCCAGGATGACGTAACCACCGGTCCCGAGCTTGTAGCCGCCCTTGCCGGCGCAGTAGGCGTACGACCACGAGTAGCTGCTCCCCGAGATGGACACCTTGTTGCCGTACGCCCAACTCCCGTTCTTGCACTGCGCCGAAGCCTGCACCCTGTACCCCGAGGGGTACCCCTTGCAGCCCTCGCCGTAGGTGTTCTCGTCGTGCCATCCGCCGTAGCAGGACCCGGCGGCGGCCTGGATCGGCCCCGAGTCCGCTTGGGCGGCCCCCACGCTCACAGCGGGCAGGGCCAAAAAGGCACCCCCGGCGACTGCCAGTGCGGCGATGTGCCTGCGCATGTGACACCTTTCGATCGTTCCCCCGAGCTGCCGTGCCCGGAAAGCGCGGCTTCACCGCAATCCAGACCGCAACTCCCTGACCTGCGCCGACTACGTTGCCAGGAGTTTTTGGGGAGATTTTGGGGAAAATCTGGAACCACCTTCCGGATCACCCATGCGGTCGACCGCGTGACGAACGCGGTCTCCGTCCTGCGGATTCGAGCCCCGATGCCCCGGGAGCAGCTCAAGTTCCCCATGGCGCGGGACTTCAGCAGCGGCCAGCGCGTCGGCACGGTCTCGACAGCACGAGGGCCAGGTTGAGCCCACTGCCGGCGAAAAGTAGCGCGATCGCTACAAGCCGGTCTCCCGCGCCGGTCAGACGTGCTCAAGAACGAACCTGTCCACCGCTTTGCACGTGGTGTTCGGCAACGACTCAGGGCTTGTCGGCGTGGAATGACGGCAAGCCGATCACGCTATTCGTCAATCGTGCTGCTCACCCGTGACCAGATCAGCGGTTTGCAGCATCGCGGAGAACCGGCCGAACCTGCCGCCGACCGCCACCAGCAGGATACGGTGAGCCCGACGTCGGCGATCACGTCAACGACGGACCGAGAGCACGCCCACGGCGATCTCACCGATCACCGACGGCAACCCGCACCGCACGGCGGGTGCGTCGAACACCCGTGCCAACACGACGATCAACGCCAGGCCGGCCGGCAGCACAGCGGGGCAGGTGCGGCCCGCCGGTCCCCGCCCGCCGGCGCACTCGGTCGAAACCGGTCGGCCGCGCCCGGTGCGAACAGCTCCGCGGTGGCCCGCGCCTCGTCGTGCACCGGGTTCACCGCGAAGAAGCCTCGCCGTCGGATCGCCGCGAGCCTGTCGACGACGGCGACTCCGGTCGGGAAACCGGCGCGAACGACCGGACGCCGACCGGAACGCGTCATCCGTCACAGCATTCCGATTGGCTCGGCGCGCAGCGGGCTCGCCCGGCTGTCCGGGGCGAAGAGCAGTTGCCGGTTCAAGGCCGGATCGTCGTGGAACCACGCCAACGCCTCGTTCCGCGGCAACGCTCACCGCGTGATCGCCGCAGCGGCGGCCCGGCGTGCCCACCACCGGTCGGGCGGCTCCGCGCGGTGCAGCAGCCGCGTCGGCACCTCCCGTCCCAGCAGAACCGTCTTAGCGGACAGGGAGGCGACCAGTGCCTGCACACTCGAAGTGATCATGAGGATGCCGGCCGACTCGAGTGGTTCGACGAAGGCGCAGGAGTTTCCGATCCCCATCACGTTCCCGCGCAACGCCTTCTCGTGCCCGCCAACGCGGAACCGGACCACGCGTGCGCCGGGGCGGGTTCGGGCCGGGACCTCGGACCTCCTCGCCGGCGGTGCGGCCCGCGGTGTCGCGCCGATGACCGCGCAGAATGTATTCCACATGGCCAAGAAACAGGCCGACCAGTCCTGCGGTTGCGAACACACCACTTGTGCAAGTAGCCTGTGAACAGGTGGCGAAAATGTCGGGAGGGCATTCTTTCGACCCCTGGGGGTGTTCATGCGCGTTATTGCTGCCATCATGCTGTCGATCTTGTTCGTTCCCGTTCCCGTCTCGGCCGCCTCGTCGAACACCTGGTTGGCGCAGCGGTTGGCCCATTCGGTGAGCACTCGGGACGCCATGGCTTCGGTGCGCGCCTTCGACGCGGCAGCCCGGACCGGAGGTGGCAACCGGGCCTCGGGTTCAGCCGGCTTTGAAATGTCCCGCGCCTACCTGGAAAGTGTGCTGAAAAGCGCCGGATACCGGGTGACCACGCAATCCGTGCCCTATCGCGAGTTCACCGTCGACAGCGAATCCCTGATCACCTCCGCCGGTGTCCGGGTGCGGGTGCTCATGGCCCAGTACGGGCCGTCGGCACGGGTTGAGGGCGTCATCGCCCGCGCGACCGCGTCCGGGTGCGCCTCCGCCGACTACCCGCCGGGCACCGCCATCGCGGTCGCGCCCAGCGGTGCCTGCACGACCGCGGCGAAGACGGTCGCCGCCTCGGAGGCCGGTGCGCGCGCCCTGCTGGTCTACGACCCGTCGCCGGTGGTGGACTCGGTGATCCGCCGCCAGGCCGGTGGGACCGTGCTGCCGGTGGCGTTCGTCAGCCAGCGCGACGCGGAGTCGTTGTCCGGGAGCGGCGTCCTGGAGCTGAGCGGGCGATCCTCCGACGCGACCACGGTGAACGTGTTCGCCGAAACCGCGGGCGGGCGGGCGGACCACGTCGTGATGGCCGGCGCCCACCTGGACAGCGGCGAGGACGGACCCGGCGTCAACGACAACGCCACCAGCGTCTCGGCGCTGCTGGAGACCGCCGTGCGGCTCGCACCGCACCAGCACCGGGTCCCGAACCGGGTGCGCTTCGCGTTCTGGGGCGCCGAGGAGCTGATCAACGTCGGCTCGACCCACTACGTCGGCACCCGCACGCCCGCGGAGCTGGCCGCGATCCGGCTCTACCTGAACTGGGAGCTGATCGCCTCGCCGAACTTCGTGCGGTTCGTGGTCGACGGCGACGACAGCGACCACCCGGACGTCGGCGCGCCCGCGGGACCACCCGGCTCCGGCGCGGTGGAGGCCGTGCTGGCCCGGGGGTACCGCGTGCAGGGCCTGCCGTTCCGCACCGCCGACCTCAACGACATCCGATCCGACCAGGAGCCGTTCGCTCGCGCCGGGGTGCCGGTGGGCGGGGCGTTCGGCGGGGTGCGGGGCATCAAGACCGCCGAGGAGGCCGCGGTGTTCGGCGGCGTCGCCGGGCAGCCCTACGACCCCTGCTACCACCAGCCGTGCGACGACCTGTCCAACGTGCACGTCCGGGCGTTGGGCGAGGCGATGCGCGCGATGGCGTGGGCCATCGGGCGGTTCGCCGTGGACGACGACCTGAGCCGGTGAGAGGAGGTGTCCCCGATGGACTACCCGCACTAGGTGAACAGTGACGCGGTGGGGTGCGGGGAACCGTGCCCCACCGACCCGAGAGGAGAACGGTGAGCAGCATCTTCGCCCCGCTGTCGGACGCCATGCTCGCCGACCCGTACGCGGTGTACGCGCGGCTGCGGGCCGAGGACCCCGTGCACCGGCACGAGCAGCTGGCCGCCTGGGTGCTCACCCGGCACGACGACTGCACCCGCGTCCTCAAGGACACCGACGTCTTCGGCTCGGACCCGCGGGCGCTGGGGAAACCGATCCCCGAGCAGGTGCTGAGCGTGCAGACCCTCGACCCGCCCGAGCACACCGCCGTGCGGCGCCGGTTCGTCGACGCGATCCGGCGCCAGGAGGTCGCGGGCTGGTCGGACGGCGTGCGGCAGGCGGCGGAGGAGTTGGTCGGCCGGCTCGACGGCGTGGTCGACCTCGTGGCGCAGGTGGCCGAACCCCTGGCGCTGCGGGCGGTCTGCGCGCTCTACGGCATACCCGTGCCGGACGATCACGAACAGCTGCGGTCGGCCTCGCGCACGCTGGTGCTCGGCATGGACTCCGGCCTCGCCCCCGAGCGCCGCGAACCGTCGTTGGCCGCCCGGGAGACGATCAACGCGATGATCGACCGGTGGCGCGGCGCGGCGGGACCGGTCGGCGTGCTGGCGGCGGTGCCACCCGACGACCGGGTGCTGCGCAATTCGCTGCGCGCGGTGTTCGACGCCGGCTACTCGACCACGGCCAACCTGCTCGGCAACGCGGTGGCGTGGCTGGTCGGGAACGGCCCGTGCCGCGGCGCGGACCTGGCGGCGCTCGACGGCCGCGGCGTCGAGGAGCTGATCCGGCTCACCGGTCCGGTGCAGGTGGTCAGCAGGCACTGCAAGGCGGACGTCGAACTGCGCGGGCGGCACCTGGCACGGGGTGACGTGGTGGTGGTCGTGCTGGCCGGGGCCAATCGCGACCCCGAGGTGTTCCCCGATCCGGACACCGCGGACTTCACCCGCAACCCCAACCCGCACCTGGGGTTGGGGCGGGGCACGCACTCCTGCTTCGGCGGCCACCTGGGCAGGCAGGTGCTGTCGGCGCTGCTGCACGCGCTGGGTCGGGTGACGCGCCTCGAACCTGCCGGCGCCCCGGCGCAACGGCCGACCGCCACCCAGCGAGGGCTGGACCACCTGCCGGTGCGCGTGGTCAGGTGAACCGACGGCACCCGGAGCCGCCGACCACCGGGCCGGTGGCGTGACCGGTGAACCGACTCCGCGGGACCCACGGCGCGTCATCCCCGTCAAAGCCGGGGCGGTTCAACCGCCGAGAGCAGCGAACGCCTCATCTTCGGCAGGTGCGGCCTTCGGTTCCGCGTCCGGGCACCATCGGGCGTCCGACCAGCTCAGCCCTGGCCTATAACCGCGCGCTCGTCAGCAACCACAGGATCTCGGTGTAGAGCCAGACAAGCGTCATCACCAGCCCGAACGCCAGGTACCACGCCCACGACGCCGGCACGCCGTCCCTGATCATCCGATCGGCCGCGGCGAAGCTGAGCAGGAAGCTGAACGCGGCGAGGCAGATGGACAGCAGGGAGAACAGCACACCCATGACGCCGATGTCGCGCAGCCCGAGGTCCACACCGACGACGGACCCGAGCAGGACGTCCACGAGGACGGTGAGCAGGAATCCGACCAGGACGACGATGAACCACTTCACGCGCCGGGTCGTCAGCCGCACCAGCCGCAGCTTGTAGACGGCGAGCACGACGACGAACACCGAGATCGTGGCGATCACGGCCTGCATGGCCACACCTGGTGCGACCGTCTCGGACACCCGGGTCGTCGTGCCGAGCACCACGCCCTGGGCGACGGCGTAGAGCAGGGCGAGCACGGCGCTGTCCCTGGGCCGGAAAGTGAGGTAGACGGCCAACCCGAGCGCCACCGGCAGCGCCACGGTGACCGGGACCCAGCTCCCGACCTGGAGGGTGACGACCGTCGAGGCCACTGTCGAGGCGAGGACGGCGGCGGTCTTGGTGACGACGTCGTCGGTGGTCATCCCGCGGCCGCGGCCGATCTGCCGGTACGCGGGGTGTCGGGCAGGCGCCGCCTTGCCGGGTTTGGCGGACGCGGCCGGGGTGGAGCTCAGCAGGCTGCGGATCGGGGGGTTGGTGGTCGTGCGCACGCTCGCCTCCGTCGTGGGGTGTCGGTGGGGTGCGGCTGTCCGCGGCCGCTCAGGTCACCTCCTCGACCCGCCGGTCACCGGCGCTGTCGCGCAGCGCCCGGTTGACCTCGCGCACATCACCGAAACCGGTGTCGCCCGCAGGTGGCTCGGCGAAGGGCAGCGTGGTGGTGAGGTGGTCGCACCACGGCGCTGGGACGGTGATCGGGCGGCGGATGCCGGTGAGCAGCACCGCCTGGACGGCTTCGGTGCCGTGCTGGTGCAGGGCCAGCCGCAGCCGGCCGTGCAGGCCGTGGTGCTGGGCGACCCTGGTGTTGAGCAGGCGCTCGCCGATCGAGGAGCCGATCTGCGACAGGTCGGAGCCGCGCAGCTGGAGGATCTTGGTCCGCACGGGTTGGTGCGCGTCCCGGGGCAGGCCGCGGCAGCGCAGCACGACCTGCGGACCGGTGTGCCCCTCGACCTCGCAGGTGACGTCGAAGGCGACGCGACGCTTGAAGACGCCGAACGCGATCTCGTTCTCGATGCCGAAGCCCTTGCCGGGCACGGGATCTCCGACGACCGGCGGCGGTTCGGAGTAGGCGCCCTGGAGCAGTTCGGCGAGCGAGGTGGCGCCGGTGAACAGGCGGTGCAGGCCGATCGCGACGGCGTTGTGCTCGTAGAGCTGGAGCCACGCGGGCAGCCGGGCCACGCTCGTCAGGTCCGGTGCCAGCAGCGCGGCCTCCTCGGCGCGGGACAGGGCGTCGTCGCGCAGCTGCTCGGTGAGCAGGCCGATGCGGCGGCGCAGCTCGATCAGGGCGAGGCTGTCGAACCGCGCGGAGTCGTGGACCTCGGTGCGCGGGCCGTCCACCTCGTCGAGGACGGCGGCGAGGACCTGCGCGGGTCGGGCGTCGGCGGGCCAGCCGCGGCGCCTGGCGTGCGCGGTGAGGCGGCGGACGGCGTGCCCGGTGAGCCAGCCGTGGCGCTCGACGAACCAGCCCCAGTCCCCGGAGGACAGGGCGTGCGCGGCTGCGAGCCGGGGCAAGCGGGGGATCAGCTCCATCATCAGGCGCTCGGCGTCCCTGATGGTGCGGCGGGTGCTGCCGGAGTCGCGCAGCGCCCACTCCAGGCGCTCGGCGTCCAGCAGTGTCTCGTGCACGTCGGGCGCGGGGCAGCCCAGCACCTCGGCCAGCACCTCGGTGGCCTTGGTGCCGAGCAGTGCACGCAGGTGTTGTCCGGTGAGCGCGGCGGGCAGCTGCGGCGGGGTGAACTCGGCGCGGATGCGGGCCGCCAGCTCCGCCCACTCCTCCGCGGTGCGCCCGGTGGAGGCGAGGTGGCGCAGCAGGTCGGAGCGCGCCATGCCGCCGACCGCCGCGCGAGCCCGCTCCGAGGACTTGACCAGCGCCACGACGTACAATTCGTGTTCCATCAGGCTCCCGTCCTGCCGCCGTACTTGGGCGGCTCCTCGCCGGTCAGCACCTCCAGCAGGCTGTCGGCTTCGTTGTGCACGCCGCCGACGTAGGGACCGACCAGGACGTCCTCCACCGCCTTGCCGAGCTTGACCAGCGCCGTGTCGATCGCTTCCTCGTCCTCGGGCAGTTCCTCGCCCGCCTCGTCGAGCTGCCGAGCCAGGCGGGCGGCCTCCACCGCGCCGCGGAACAGCCACACGGCGCGTTCTCGGTCGGTGGTGCTCGCGCGCATCCTGGGGATGCCGTGGAACAGCCTGCGGATGCCGCGATCGAGGTCCACCTCCGGCAGGGTCGCCAGCCACTCGGTCGTGTAGGCCGCGTCCAGGTGCACGGCCTCGTCCAGGGCACGCAAGGCGGCGGCCGGGACGCCGGGCATCTGGCTGCCCAACATGCCGGGGATGTCGGCCGTGACCAGGTCGGCGGCGGCGCACTCGACGACCGCCCGCAGCAGCCACGCCCGCGCCTCCCAGTGCGGGTCCGCGCGGACCCCGTCCAGGCTCAGGCGGGCGGTGACGAACGCGGACGCGCGCATGGCTCTGCGGGCCCGGTCCATGCCCTCGCCCAGCGACATGGCGCGGGCGGCGTGGCGCAGCTCGTCCTCGATGGTCTCGGCCTCGGCCGCGCCGGGGTCCCCGGGGTGCAGTTCCTCGGTCATGCGCCGGGCGATGTGGCGGGGGTGGGCGCGCAGGGCGTCGAGGAACGCCGCGTTGAACGTCCGCTCGTCGGTGCCCGGGTCGTCGCCGAGCCGGGCCAACTCCGCCCAGGCCACCTCGGCTTGCGCTCGCGCCTCGGGGGTGTCGGTCCCGTCGTGCTCGGGCACGGCGTGGTCGGTGGCGTCGCGCACCACCAGCACGCCGCGCCGCGCGTCTGCCAGCACCGCCGACAGGTGCTCGTCCACGACGGAGTAGGGCTGCACGAACAACGCGGCCTCGTCACCCTCGACCGAAGGCAGGTAGCGGGTGAGGAAGGCGGTGTGCCGGGTGAACACGTCGGAGGGGTCGATGCCCTGGGCCCGCAGCGCCCGCCGCCACTCGTGGCGCAGCATCGGCGCGACCTGGTCACGCCACCGCAGGAACGCGACCTCGACGGCCGGGCTCTCGTCGGGCACCACGTCGCGCAGCACCGCGTCGAGGAACCGGCCCGCGGCGAGCTGCCGTGCCGGGGCGTGCGGCTTGCCCGCCGCCGCGTCGAGGTTGGTGACCACCTCGTCGAGCCGCTTGCGCCAGACCTCGCGGCTCTTGATCAGCTGCGGGACGTTGTTGGTGTAGTACAGGTCGACGTCGATCTCCTCCGGCTCGGCGAGCTTGATCACCGTGCCGGTCAGCTCGTCGAACTTCTCCACCAGCAGGACCGTGGGGTCCCACTTGAGCACGCGCTCCTCCTTGGTCGCACGCTCGTAGGACTCCAAGTCGGCGGTGAGCCACTTGATGTCGGCTTCGATGCGGTCGCGACGGAGCTTGGCGTCCACCGTCAACCGCCGGGCCAGCACTCGCTGGTGCGCCTCCTCCAGGTCCCGGTACGCCTCGCTGCTGAGCAGGTCCGGGTGCAGCACGACGTGGACGCTCGCGCCGGGGCCGCCGGAGCGGGTGGTGCGCAGGCAGGGCAGCAGCGCCACCACTCCCCCGCCGTCGGTGTCGGCGCGGGCGGGCCGCAGGAACGCCTTGTGCGGGTGGTCGGCCGCCCGGTCGGCCAGGTCGCGGACAGCCTGGCCGAACGCGGTGACGTCGGCTCGGCGGACCTCGACCACCTCGACCAGGTTGGTCTCGCGTTGCAGCGCTCGCAGGCCGTTGACCAGTTCGCGCACCAGGCCGCGCGCGGTCGGCGTGGCGGCGTCCCCCACCGCGGCACGCCGGGCGTCGAACACCGACGGCAGCCTGACCGCGGAGTCCCGGCCGGCCAGCCCGGCCGAGACGTGGGTCAGGCCGACGCCGATGAAGTCCTCGACCTGGGGGCCGGAGGTCGGGTCGACCAGGCCGTTGACGCGCAGGGACGTGATCAGCGCCGACTGCACCACGTGCTGGCGGATGTCGGGCAGCCCCTCGCCCACGGCCAGCACCTCGACCGGGCCCTGGTCGTCCACCACGACCCAGACCCGCACCAGGCTGCCCGGCAACACCGCGCGCACCTGCCTGGCCAGCGCCGCCCTGGGGCCCCAGGACAGCGGCTCGGGGACGAGCGGCCCGCACTCCTCGGGGTCCTCGGCACGGCCCAGCAGCGCCGCGAGCGGCTCCTCGGGGTCGGGCACCGGCACGTCCAGCCCTAACGCCTTGGCGTGGAGCACCAGGGCCAGGTCCTCGTCCGGGTCGTCGAACAGCGACGCGTCGGCCGCCCGCTGCCGCCAGTACTGCCACAGCCCCGAGACGACCGGCAGCTGCGCTGCGGGCCGAGTGTCGCGGAACTCCTGCTTGACCCGCTCGGCCTCCTCCGGCTCCCAGGCGAACGGGGCCTTGAGGAACAACTCGTCGAACACGCCTTCGGTCATAGCCGGACCTTCTTCCTCAACAAGCGCAGCGGAAGCCGGTGTCCGCGCGGCAGGGCGCGTCCGGCGGGAGGGGGACCTCGTCACGCAGGCGGCCGGCGGGCGTGTCGAAGGCACCGCCCCGCAGCACGGGTCGGCCTGCCCCGTCGACGCAGATCTCCCACGCGTTGCCCAGCAGGTCGCTCAGCCCGTACGGGTTCGGCGCGAGGTCGTCGACGTCCGACAGCCCACCCTGCGCGGTGCCGCGGAAGCAGACCCTGCCGGACCGGACGTCCTCGGCGGCCCAGTCGCCGTCGCGCCCGGCGGCTGCCGCGCGCTCCCACTCCTCGGCACGGGGCAGTCGCAGCGGCCGGGAGAGGCGGCGCCCCGCCCATGCCGCGTACGCGGCGGCGGCGTCCGGGGTGACCGCCACGACGGGGTGGCGCTCCTGGTCCGGGGCGACGTCGAGGCCGTCCCAGTACCGCAGGTAGTCCCGCGCGGCGGGGTCCCGTCGCACGGCCTCGGGATGCCAGCGCTCGTTGCCGGCGTCGAGCAGGAAAGCGTGGAATTGGCCATTGGTGACCAGGTGACGGCTCAGGTGGAACTGCGGTTTCCCCGAGGGCGGCACAGGCACCAGGTCCGGAAGCACACCGGGGCGCACCGGCGGAGCGGTCTTCGGCCGGCCGACCCGGGGGTCGCGCGGCTTCCGAACGGGCCGGGACGAGGGTCGCGCGACGGGCACGGGCCGGGACCGCGCGATGGGCACGATGCCGCTGCCGCGCCACTGCTCGTCGGCGAACGGCACCGCCGGGTCTTCGGCGGCGAGGTCGCAGATGTGCCGTGCGACGTCGTGCGCGGTGATGAAACCGTCATGGTCGGTGTCCAGCCCGGCGTGGCCCAAGGCCGCTACGAATGCAGCGGTGAACGGGCTCAGCTCGTCGGGACCCGGTGCGTCGGGCACGAGCGGGTTGCCGGAGCGCCGGGTCGCGGCCAGCACGTACTGCCGGTCGCCGTAGGCGGCGGTGAAGCGGTCGGCGTAGCAGCAGTCCAGCACGATGACCTTGAGCATCGCCGGCGAGTTGAACGCGATCTTGCGCAGCTGCTCACCGGTGACCCTGGGCGTGCTGAGCGACTTGCCGCTGTCGGTATCGCGCGCGCAGAGGTAGAAGTCGCCGTGCACGTCGACCCTGCCGTGGCCGCTGTAGTAGAGGAGCAGGCAGTCGTCAGGCTGGGCCTCGGTGAAGAACCGGTCAACGCCGTCGAGCACCGCTTGCGCAGCCGAGTCCTTGAGAGGCGGTTCGCAGTGGAACAACCCCGTGCCCGGGACCGACAGGGCCTCGCACACCGCATCGACGTCGTTCAGCGGGCCGTTCAGGCGACCGAGCCGGTGGGGATCCTCCGGGAAGTGGGCGTTGCCGACCGCCAAAGCCTTGAAAGCGGTCGACCTGAAGTCATCGGACGTCATCCCGGCGCTCGACTTCCGCCCCGGACTCCAGTTCGGAGCGGAGCAGCTCCAGACTCGCCTCGACCCCGCGCTCGCCAATGCCCTCCAGCACGATCTCGCGCCCGTCCCGCTCGATCCTCAACGACACCTTGCGCCCGGCGTCCACCTTCGCCCACTCCCGGATCACCCAGGCCGCCGACCGGATGACCTGCGCGGAGGCCAGCACGAGGGCGGAGACCTCCACCAACCCCTTGCTGCCGGCCGGGTCGGGCGGCGGCTCCGACAGGTCGGGCTCCACGCGCAGGACCACGCCCTCGTCGTCATCACCGGCCGCCGCGACCCCGCGCAACTGCTCGACGAGATCGTCCACCTGCCTCAGCCACGCCGGGTGATGGGCGGCGTACCTGCTGCTGGTCACGCGCAGCACCCCGACGACCGACTCCGCCAACTCTCCTCCTTATTGCGGACGAGAAAGCTTCCCCGAATTGAGCATATCAATAGCGGATCACCGCGAAGGAAAAGTCGAGCAAGCCGCACATTCCTTTTCGAAAGGAATTACGATCACCCGCGGAACGTGGATCGAGGTTGCCAATCCCCGTGCGGTGCGGGGTGCCGGAACCCCGCCCCGGGACGCCGAGCTGCGGCGATCGTGCCCCTGGGCTTCCGGGGCATGATCGTCGGGCGCGGTGCTACGGCACGAGGCCGCCACGTGGTGGCGTTGATCGAGCGGACGGCACGGGAGAGCACCGGCCGGACCACGTGGGGGATCAGCTCGGCAGACTGCGGAAACGCGTGGTGATGTCCACGGGGACCGGGTGGGTCACCACGTCGTCCCGGGTGCTCGCATCGACCAACAGGATCAGGCTCCCGGGCAGGCACGGCGTGAGGTCGGGGAACGTCATGACGTAGGTGACGAGGCTCTGGTTGGGAAACCACGGCCCGCGGCCGGGAATCGTGATGCGGCAGGTCTCCCCCGGCCGCGTGTCCGGGATCGGCAGCACGGGCGGCGTGAACGCCAGACTGGACGTGACGGGTGGCCCCAACCTGGTGAGCAGCCGTTGGCGCCACGGCACCGTGCCGCTGTTGCGCAACGTCGCGACCAGCACGAATGGCTCCCCGCGCACCAGCGCGACGCCCAGCGCGCTCTCCTGCTCCACCACTGTGACAGCGTCGCCCTCAACCGGTCGCCAGTCGTCTCGCGGTGGCATCGCGAGGAGGTCGCGCGCTCCGGCGAGCAGCGCGTCGAGGTCCGCGCCGTGCTCACGCGCGAGCTGCCGGAACAGCGGCCACCTGGGGTTCCCCGGCAGCCGGCAGGTCAGCTCGTGCAACCGCCGCCTGTGGTCGGTGGCCGCGATCACCGGTTCCGGTCCGCTGAGCAGGCGTCGCCACCGCGTGCGCAGGACCGGGTCGAGCGCGTCGTCGGCCGCGCACGTCTCCGCGATGGCGCGCAGGAGGCGCTCCGGTACCGGACTGCCCTGCTCGTGCCTGCTCAGCCGCTGACGGGTCAACGTCGGCCCGGAGCGGTCCTGCAGGTGTCGTGCGAACCCGGCGAGCGAGAGCCCGAGTCCCCTGCGGGTGTCGACGAGGAGCGAGGCGTGCTCGGTCATGTGGTCCGCCAAGGTGTTCCGCAGCCGGCGTACTGCTCGGGCAGCACGACGAGGGTCATGATCGCCCCGATCAGCGTGCTCGGGTAGCAGTAGACCCCGTTGGGCCAGCCGAGCCGCAGGCACAACCGGTAGGTGCCGGGGTGGTGCGGCGCGCGGATCGGCACCGCGATGTCGACCTCACCGCCCGGTGGCGCGTCCGGCACCGGCACGAACGGCGGTGTGCGCAGGCCCGCGTCCCCGCCCCCCGCGCGGTAGAGCACCTTGTGCTTCCACGGCCGAACACCGGTGTTGCGCAGCCGCCACCACCCCAGGACGAACGTTCCGGGCAGCACCACGACCCCCTCGGGCAGGTCGCGTTCCGGGTTGACCACGTTCCCGCAGCGGTCCTCGTGGTCCGGCAGCCAGTCCGTCGCCGAGGTGGGGGCGCTCGGGTAGCGGCGGATCGCCGCGCTCATGTCCCGCACCGCCACGCGCATGGTCTCGGGGCCGTCGAGGAACATCGCGACCTCGGCGTCGAACCCGTCCGGGCCGATCTGCGCCAACCGGGCGTAGGCGGGAGCGCGCGGCGGGTCCGCGGACTGGTCGGCCTGCAGCGACACCGCCCACCGGTACATGTCCACGAGGTAGCCATCAGCCAGGAACGCGACGTCGTAGGCGTGCACCAGCCAGGCGGGGACTTGACTCCCGCGCAGCTGTTCACGCCGGTACGCGGTGACCGACCGCAGCCAGGCGGGCACCGGGGCCTTGGTGGTGTTGCCGGTCTCGATGCCGGACACGTACCGCACCGTGACCGGGTGCGGCAGCGACGAAGTGCCCCCGGCCTGCCGGGAACGAGCGGACTCCGGGTACAGCTCGGCGATCGTGGCGTTGAGCACCTCCACCGCGTCCTCCAGCCGCTCGCACCCGGCAGCCGACCGCAGCTGCCTCATCGCCGCGGACAGCTCCTTCATCACGACCATGTGCGTGGACGCGACGGCTCTGGGTCTACCCCGGCTGCCAGGACTCATCGGCACCGTCCCCGTGTGGTTACGTTCGCGCGGAAAAATACCCGCACCGCACGCTGTGGGGCATGAGCACACGACCGGATGTCACCGTCCTCTCCGTCGGCACGGCTTGGTACTCGCAGACCGGCGGGATCGACATGCTCAACCAGAGGTTCTGCACCGCGCTGGCCCGGGCGGGGCTGCAGGTGTTCTGCCGGGTCCCCCCGGCGACGCACCGGGAAATCGCGGAGGCCGAGCGCCAGGGCGTCGTACTCGTGCCCGCGGCTCCCGGCCCCCGGGACTTCTCCCTCGCCCGACGCCCGCACCTCCCCGACGGGGTCGTGCCGGACCTCGTCATCGGCCACGGCAGGTTCACCGGGCTGGTGGCCCGCGGCATCACCGAGGACTACTTCCCCACCGCGAGAAGGCTGCACTTCCTCCACGTCTCGCCGGACGAGATCGAGTGGCACAAGGACCGACGCGGCGAAGACGCGGGCGACCGCGCCGAACGCAGGACCGCGCTTGAACTCGACCTGGCCGCGACCGCGGATCGCGCGGTCGCCATCGGGCCCGTGCTGCACGAGAGGTACCTGACCGAGCTGTCCGCGTTCGACGTTCCGCCTCCCCTGCTGTTCGTGCCCGGCTTCGACGGCGGTCCCGCGGTGCGGCGCACACCACCGCCGGGCTCACCGGTGAGGATCTTGCTGTCAGGAAGGACCGAGGATTCCTCGCTCAAGGGGCTCGACCTCGCCGCACGAGCCGTGGGGCTGGTGGCGCGGCGCCGCGGGGCCGGCACGACCGGGTTGGAATTCGTGGTTCGCGGAGCACGTCCCGGCACTTCGGCGGCGGTGCGGTCCAAGTTGCTCCGGTGGGCCGGCTACCCGGGGCTGAACGTCGTCGTGCGCCCGTACACCAGCGATGGGGCGCGACTGACGGCCGCCCAGCGAACCGCGAGCCTCACGCTGATGCCGTCACGCACCGAGGGGTTCGGCTTGGCCGGTGCGGAAGCGATCACCGCGGGCACGCCGGTCCTGGTCAGCAGCACCAGTGGTCTCGGCCTGCTGATCCGCGAGGAACTCGGGGCGGACGGGGCGCGGCCGTTCGTCGTGGCGATGTCCGGTGACGACGCCGAGGACGCCGATGCCTGGGCACGCGCCATCGAAGCCGTGCTCGACGACCGCGTCGCGGCATTCGCCCGCGCCCACGTACTGCGGGAACACCTCGCGAGCCGCTACTCGTGGGACTCGGCGGTCGCCTCGCTGTTGGGGCAACTCGGTGTTCAGCAGCCCGAAGAGGCAACCCCTTGACCAACCGACGTGCCGCAGACTCAACCCGCGGCAGCTCCACGTCGACCGCTACGCAGGCCAGGGCCGCAGGGCCGACTTCGGCGTCGCGGTGGTCGAGGTGGCGCGGCCACATCCGTCCCTCCTGCCCGGAATTGAAATCCGCACACATCGGACACGCTGTCGGCCTGGCACGGGAGAACAACCCATTTCCCTCGGGGTTCGAATTTCCGGAAACACCGGCACGTGAATTTCCCCCGCACCCCGGAGCCTTTGAGCACCCCGTAGCAGTTCGGCGTCGGACCGACCGCGGCGAGGTCGTCGCTTCCGCGCACCCGGCGCATTGTCCGCTGCCGATCCGGGGAAGTTCCGGGATCGGCCTTGTGCCCCCTGCGGTAACCCGGTACCCCCTGTAACGGGGAAGGGCGGGGGAGGATCGGTGGCGGTGACGTTCGGACTGCTCGGGGAGATCCAGGCGCACGTGGGGGGAGAGGCGGTCGATCTCGGACACGCCAGGCAGCGGTGCGTGCTCGCGACGCTCCTGGTGGACGCGAACCAACCGCAGCCGCTCGATCTGCTGATCGAACGGGTCTGGGGCGAGCACCCGCCACGACAGGCTCGTACCACCCTCTACGGCTACCTCTACCGGCTCAGACAGGCATTCTCCGACGTACCGGGCGTGCGCATCGACCGGCGCCCGGCGGTTACCTGTTGCCCGTCGACGAGAACGCGGTCGATCTGCACAGGTTCCGGCTGCTGATGAGGCAGTCGCACAACGAGGACCACGACGAGCGGGACCTGGTACTGGTGGACGAGGCGCTGAGCCTGTGGCGCGGTCCGGCGCTCAGCGGTGCGGACGGCGCGTGGGCGGAAGCGATGCGGCGCTCGCTGGAACGGGAACGATGGACCGCGCTGCTGCACCGCAACGACGTCGCCCTGCGTCTCGGCCACCACGAGGCGTTGGTCGCCGAGGTGGCCGTGCTGGTCGACGAGAACCCGTTGGACGAACGCCTCGCCGGACAGTTCGTCCTGGCCCTCTACCGGTGCGGCCGGCAGGCGGACGCCCTGAGGCACTACCAGGTCGTCCAACGCCGACTCGCGGAGGAACTGGGGGTCGACCCCGGCCCACAACTGCGCGAGTTGCACCAACGCATCCTCACCACCGATCCCACCCTCACCCCGCCGGGAACCGACGCCACCACGGCCGCGGGCCGGCCGCCGGCGGTGCCCCGGCAACTGCCCGCACCACCCCGGTGCTTCACCGGCCGCGCCGAACACCTGGCCGACTTGGACGCCGCCCTGGGCCACCGGGGCACCGCGGTGATCTCCGCCATCGGCGGTGCGGGAGGCATCGGCAAGACCTGGCTGGCCCTGACCTGGGCCTACCGGCACCTCGACCGGTTCCCCGACGGGCAACTGTTCGTCGACCTGCGTGGGTTCAGCCCGGAGGGCACACCGACCGACCCGGCGGTGGCGGTGCGCGGTTTCCTCGACGCCCTCGGCGTCGCCCCCGACCGCATCCCGGTCGACCCCGAGTCACGCAGCGCCCTGTACCGCAGCCTGGTCTCCGGGAAGCGCATGCTGATCGTCCTGGACAACGCCGCCACCACCGACCAGGTCGTACCGCTGCTGCCCGGCGGCGACTCGTGCACCGTGCTGGTCACCAGCCGCCACCGCCTGCACGGGCTGACCGCCCGGCACGGCGCACACCCGCTATCCCTCGGGGTGCTCACCGACGCCGAGTCCCGCGCCCTGCTCATCGCCACCCTCGGCCCGGACCACGTCGCCAACGACGATCACGCGACCGCCGAGCTGATCGCGCTGTGCGGCGGGTTCCCGCTCGCGCTCGGCCTGGTCGCCGCACGCACCCAGTTCAGCCCACCCTTGAGCGAGGTGGTCGCCGAGCTGCGCGAGTCGGGCCTGGACGCCCTCGACGCCGACGACCCCACCGCCAGCCTGCCCACCGTGCTGTCCTGGTCCCTGCGCCACCTCACCGAACGACAACGCACCGCCTTCGCACTGCTCGGGATCGCCCCCGGCCCCGACATCGGCCTCCCCGCCGCCACCAACCTCACCGGCCTACCGGAACGGGAAACGCGCGCCGTGTTGCGGGCACTGGCCGACAGCGCCCTGATCGACCCACATCCCGGCGGTCGCTACGCCCTGCACGACCTCGTCCGCGCCTACGCCGCCACCCTCGCCCAGAGCCTCCCCGAACCGGCGAGGGTCTCAGCGTTGCAGCGAGTGGTGGATTTCTACCTGCACACCGCCCACACCGCCGACCGCCTCCTGGCTCCCCACCGCACGCCCCTCCAGCTCGACCCCCGCGCACCCGGCACCCACATCGACCCGTTACCCGATCGACCGGCGGCGATGGCGTGGTTCGACAACGAGCACGCCAACCTGCTGGCCGCCCTGCACACCGCCACCACCCGGCACTGGCACCACACCGCGTGGCAACTGGCCTGGGCGCTGAACACCTTCCAGTACCGGCGGGGATACCTCCAAGACCAGCTCGTCGTGTGGCGGGTCGCGCTGGACGCCGCCACGCACTCGTCCGATTCCGCCGTCCGCACCACCACCCACCGTCTCCTCGGCATCGCTTACGCCGACCTCGGACGCCACGAGGAGGCGATCGAGCACCTGTACCAAGCCCTCGATCTGGCCGGCCACCACCTCGACCAGGTCCTCATCCACCTGACCCTCTCGTGGGCATGGGCGCAGCGCGGGGACGACCAGCGGGCCTTGAGCCACGCCAACCACTCCCTGGACCTCGTCCGTGCCCTCGACCAGCCCAGGTGGGAGGCCCGCGCCCTCAACGCGGTCGGCTGGTACTCCGCCAGGCTGGGCGTCCACGACACAGCTCGCACCCACTGCCGGGCCGCCCTCGCCTTGCACCGACAGCACCACGACCACGACGGCGAGGCGACCGCACTGGACAGCCTCGGTTACATCGACCACCACACCGGACGCCACCGCTCCGCCATCCGCCACTACCGCCGAGCCCTGGACCTGTACCGCACCCTCGACCACACCCCTCGGATGGCCGACACCTTGGACAACCTCGGCCACCCTTACGCCGCCCTCGGACAACACGACCACGCCTGCGAGGTGTGGCGAGAAGCGCGGGAGCTGTACCGGGAGCAGGGACGCGAGGCCGACGCCGAGCGGGTGCAACGGCAACTCGACGCACTCGGCGAACCCTGAACTGCGCGAACACCCGTCGCATGCCGCCTTCTGCGGGTCACCGGCACGTTCTCCCCTGCCTGGCGCCCCAGCCGCACCTGCCCAAGTCCTGGCTCGCCGACCGGGAACGGTGCCGGGAGGCAGCGGTGACGACACCGTGGGGTTCTCGACCAAGCCCGTGCTGTCCCGCGCGATGCCTTCCGGCCCTCGGCGCGCCGCAAGTCGCTCGCACGGCGCGTCCGGCCAGGGCGGCATGGTGGTGCCGCCGTCCAACAGCACGAGCGGACCGGCATCGCGGCCGAAGGTCTTCACGGCGAGTTCGACGACCACGCGGTGCACACCGGCATCGGCTGGAACCGGCTCGTGGACCACATCGTCCCGGCCGGCCGGTGGTACACCGAGCCGGACGTCCGCGCCGGCGGGTGGGTGTTCTTCGACGGTCGCCTGGGCCACCAGCCCACCGGCACCGCCCCGCCTGCGAAATCTGCCCCGATGTTGCCCTCGCGGTCCTCGCCACGACGGGGGCGGCCGGAAGACCATCGGGGACGACCGCGACGCCGAGGTGGGGGGCGGACTTCGTGCACGACCACGACGAGAAGCGCGAACGGGACCGGGACGCCGCGGTGCTGCACCTCGACGAACGCCCCCGCGACCTGCCCTCCCCGCACGACCTCGCGTCGCCGCGGGAGGCTCTGGCGCTGCAACGCCTGGTCGGCAACGCCGCGACGAGCCGGTTGATCACCGGCCGGGCCGGTGCCGGCGGTGCCACCGTCCAGCGCGCCACGGCGGGGGAGGCGATGGACCTCGACGAGTCGGACTACGAGGACGACGGCTTCCTCGCGGCCGTCGACTCCCTCGAACAGCAGAAGTACGACGAGATCGTCCAGGGCGTCTACCGGGAACTCGCCGGCAGGAGCGACTGGCAGGTCAACTGGACGGCCGACCGGCCGGGCCGCCGGAAGCGCTTCACCGCGCGCAAGTTGGACGCCTCGGGCCGGACGCCCGCCGTCCGGCCCCACGCGATGGAGGGGCAGGAACGGTCCCTCACCTGGCTCGCCGGCGTCGTCAAGGGCTTCCTGGAGGCCGGCGGGAAGAACCCGGTGGAGGTGCAGTGCGCCGTCCACGGCGGGGAGTTCCTGATCGCCTGCAACGACGTCGCCGCCAACACCGCCCTCGGGCAGGCGTTCGCGCGGCAGGGCAACGACCTCCGGGGGTACCTGAAGGCGCTCGCCCGCGGGTTCGGGTCGGAACTGCGCAGGGGCGGGGCGCCGACGAGACCGTCGGACGACCCGGCCACGAGGTCCGCCGAACACGCGCGGTTGACCGCGCACAGCGCGAAGGCCGAGAGCGCCCTGGGCGACGAGGGCGAACAGTACGGCGACGTGCTGACCGCGATCGCCACGAAGGTCAGGGTCCCCGACGACGCGACGCCGGAGGTCCACGCGGAACAGCGCATCATGACCCTCACCGGCGGCGTGCCACCGACGATGATCGGCGGCACGCGGAGACCGTGCCTCACCTGCTACCTCGGTCTCCACCCGGAGGGGACGACCGCCACGCGGCCCGGCCACCTCTACTCCGTGGAGCTGATGAAGAACGTCGACGTGTTCCGGGAGACCGCCGAATCGGTACTGCGGAACCTGTTCGGGAAGATGGAGCGGGCGGGCGTCACGGCCACGTACCGGACCGCCGTCCCGGGCCACCACGGACCCCACGGGGGTACCGAGCGGTACGGCAGCGAGTCCGAACGGGAATGACGGTCACCGCCACCCGCGGGGTCGGGCCACGTCGGCGTCGGCACGCGCGGCGGGCCCCCGCAAGTGCACGTCGCAGGCCCCCGACCCGGCGATCTCGGCCGCCGCCCCCTGGTACTGCACCGTCTTCGGCGGCCAGTACACCCAGGACTGGCTGCGCTCCGCGCTCATGCCCCAGAGCCTGGTAGGACGACCACACCGCTACGGCCACCGAACACGTAGATCAGCGCCACGTGCCGGACCAAAGTGGACCGCGAGCGTAAATCTGCCACCAGGGCGTCCCATCGGCACGTCAAGCCGTGACGTCGATCAAAATCTTGCCGACAGCACCGCCTTCCACCGCTCGGTGCGCGTCGGCGGTGCGGTCGAGCGGGAACCTCGACAGCGGCAGGCCGTGCTCCTCGCCGACGGGCAGGGCGCCGTCGGCGACGGCGGCGGTGACGTCCTCGACGGCCGCGGCGAGCACCCGCGGTCCCGCGGTGTAGAGCACCAGGAACTGCAGGCGGGCGTTGAGCACCATGTTCCGCCGCACGTCGAGGTCGACCGGTCTGCCGCCGTCGTTGGCGTAGGTGGAGATCGTGCCGCGGGGGCGGAGGACGGCGAGGTCGAGTTCGAGGTTCGCGCCGAGGGCGACCTCGGTGATGACGTCGACGCCGTCCGGGGCGATGTCGCGGATCGCGCCGGCCGGGTCGCCTTCGCGGTAGTTGACGACGTGGTGGGCACCGGCCGCGCCGGCCAGCCGGGCCTTCTCCGGCCCGCTGACCGTGCTGATCACGGTGGCACCGGCCCACCGGGCGAGCTGGATCACCGCGTGCCCGACCGCACCGGCGCCGCCCGCGGCGAGCACCACCCTGTCCCTGAGCGCACCCGGTCGCAGGCGGCGGGGCCCGTCCTCGGCGACGGTGAGCGCGCGGTGCGCGGTGAGGGCGGGGACGCCGAGCGCGGCGCCGACGTCGAGACCGGCCCCGTCCGGCAGCGGCACGGCGCGCTCGGCGGGCACGACGGTGAACTCGGCCGCGGTGCCGGTCGGCCTGCCGGCCGCGGCCATGAACAGCCACACCCGCCGGCCGACGCGGCCGGGGTCGACCCCGGCACCGACCGCGTCGACCGTGCCCGCACCGTCGTGGTGGGGGGTGATCTCGGGGAAGTTCCCGGCGCGGGCGACGCCGGAGCGGGCCTGCACGTCGGTGGGGTTCACGCCCGACACGGCGACGCGGACACGGACCTCACCCGGACCGGGTGACGGCAGGTCGCGGTCGACGAGTTCGAGGACTTCGGGACCGCCGTTGCGGCGGTGGATGACGGCCTTCACGGCGGTGTCCTCACCGTCCCTCATCCGAGGGGGACTTCGCTGGAGCGGGATTCGACGGCATCGAGGGTGGCGAGCGTCCCGGCGTCGAAGGTGATCCCGCCGACCGCCATGTTGGCCTCCAGGTGGGCGGCGTCGGCGGTGCCGGGGATGAGCAGCACGTTCGGCGCGTGGTGCAGCAGCCACGCGAGGCCGACCTGGGCGGGCGTGACCCCCAGGGACTCGGCGACGGCGCGCACCGCGGGTTCGTCGGTCACCTTGGGCAGGCCCGGGAAGGTGCCGCCGAGCGGGAAGTAGGGCACCCAGGCGATGCCCTCGGCCAGGCACAGCCGCAGCAGGTCCTCGTCGTCGCGGGAGACCAGGCTGTAGGCGTTCTGCACGCAGGCGATGCCGGCGGGCAGGGCCCGGCGCAGCACGTCGGGGCTCACGCTGCTCAGACCGATCGCGCCGATCTTGCCCTCGTCGCGCAGGGCGGTCATCACCGCGAGCTGGTCGTCGACGTCGACCACCTGGTCGCCCTCCGGCCGCAGACCGGGGCCGGCGTCGAGGCGCCGGAGGTTCACCACGTCGAGGCGATCCGTGCCCAGGCTGCGCAGGTTGTCCTCCACGCTGGCCCGCAGCTGCTCGGGGCGCTGCGCCAACCGCAATGGCGGCGACCCGCCGGGGTTGGGGTCGGCGCCGACCTTGCTGACGACCAGGACGCCGTCCTCGCCGCGCAGCGCCTCGCGGATCACCTCGTTGACGAACCCGGAGCCGTAGAACTCGGCGGTGTCGACGTGGTCCACGCCCAGCTCGACCGCGCGCCGCAGCAGCGCCACGGCCTCTTCACGTCGGTCGTGCAGGCGTTCGAGCTGCATCGCGCCGTAGCCCACCCGGTGGACGGCGCGGCCGTTGAACGAAGCGGTCGGGGGAATCACGAGGTGGTCTCCTCGGCAGGTGGTCGCAAGGCGGTCTGGAGCAGTTCGGCGAGGTAGAGGGCGATCACCCGGTGTGCGATCGGCGCGGCCCGCTCCCGAGCGGCGGCCGGATCGCCGCCCTCGGCCCTGACCAGCCACGCCGTCACGCAGTCGTGCACCATCAGGCGCAACCGGCCGATCATGTCCGTGACGATGCGGCCGATCACCGGATCGGTCGTGGCCTCGGCCCAGATCTGCACGCCGAACCTGGCCTCGACCGGGTTGACGGCGGAGGTCATGCGGGCGAGCAGTTCGTCCGGGTCGGGCGGGTCCTCGGCCCGGGCGTACTCGCCCAGGACCTCGGCGCGCTTGGCCAGCGTGGCCCGGGCGGCGGCCTGGACCAGCTCGGCCTTGCTGCGGTAGTGCGCGTAGATCGATCCGGTCGACAGACCCGACTCGGCCGTGATGTCGGCGATCGACGTCCGCTCCAGGCCGCTGCGCCCGAAGCAGCGCACCGCCGCCTCGGTGATCTGCGCACGTCGGAGCTCCTTGCGCGCGTCGGTGAGCCGCGGCACCCGCACCTCCTGCAAAAAGAACGGTGATTCTGCTTGCTCGAACACTAGCAGAACCGCGGCTCTGTTTGCCTCCGGTGCCGGAGCCGACGGGCAGGAGCCGGCGAGGGGGCGGGAGGCCGTTCCCGGGAGGTCACCGCAGCGCGGTGAAGAACGTCCGGATGTCGTCCGCCACGACCTCCGGGACCTCCAGTGCGGCGAAGTGGCCGCCCTTCTCGAAACGGCTCCAGTGCACGATGTTGGAGTTGTCCCGTTCCGCGAACACCTTGACGGTCTGGAAATCGTCGGCGAACACGGCCACGCCGGTCGGGGCGGCGTTCACCGGGGCGGGCCCGTCGGCGGGGGCGGCCGCGTTGTCGAAGTAGGACCGGGCCATGCCCGCGGCGGCGTTCGCGAACCAGTTGACGGACACCTCGGTGAGGATGGTCTCCAGCGGCACCAGGGACGTGCCGTTGCCGAAGGAGTTGAACAGCTCGCTGTAGGCGAGCATCCCGATCGGCGAGTCGCTGAGCCCGGCCGCGACCGTCTGCGGCCTGCTGGCGTTCATGGTGTTGTAGCCGCCGACCTTCTGGAACCACCGCATGTGCTCCAGAGCGGCGTGGTCCCGCGGTTCGAGTCGTTCGAACTCCGCGGGGTCGCCCGACGGGAAGGAGAACAGTTGGAGCACGTGCAACCCCAGGAAGCCCTCCGGGGCGAGGACGCCGAGTTCGCGGGCGACCATCGCGCCGTGGTCGGAGCCGTGGACGCCGTAGCGCCGGTAGCCGAGCCCGCGCATGAGGGTGTCGTAGGCGCGGGCCACGCGGGCGGTGGTCCAGCCCGGTTCGGTGACCGGGTTGGAGAAGCCGAAGCCGGGTGCGTCCGGCACGACGACGTGGAACGCGTCCTCGGCGCGCCCGCCGTGGGCGACGGGGTCGGTGAGCCTGCCGATCACGTCGAGGTAGTCGACCGACGAGCCGGGGTAGGTGTGCGCGAGCAGCAGCGGCGTCGCGCCCTCGTGCGGCGACTCCGCGTGGATGAAGTGGATCGGCTGGTCGTCGATCTCGGTGACGAAGTGCGGGTGGGCGTTGATGCGCCCCTCGGCGGCGCGCCAGTCGAACGCGCGCCACGCCGCCACGGCCTCGCGCAGGTAGTGGTTGGGGGTGCCGTGCTCCCAGGTGTCGCCCGGCGCCGGCTGCGGCAGGCGGGTGCGGTCGAGGCGACCGGTCAGGTCGTCCAGCTCGGCCTGCGTGACCTCGATGCGGAAGGGGCGGATCTCCGTGTTCGTCATGGCACAGACGCTAGAGTGCATATAGGAAAGGAACGTTCCTATAAGACGGAGGGTGTCGTAGTGACCGCGGACACATCGGCACGGCTCCTCGCGCTCCTGGCGCTGTTCCAGTCGCGCCCGTCGTGGAGCGGCACCGAGCTCGCCGACCGGCTGGGCGTCACGACCCGCACCGTCCGCAACGACGTGGAGCGCCTCCGCACGCTCGACTACCCCGTCGAGGCCACCCGCGGCGCGACGGGCGGCTACCGGCTCGGCGCGGGCGGCAAGCTCCCCCCGCTGCTCCTGGACGACGAGGAGGCGGTGGCCGTGGCGATCGGGTTGCGCGCCGGCCGCGGCATCGCCGGGATCGGGACCGCCAGCGCCCGCGCGCTGGCCAAGCTCGAACAGGTCCTGCCGACACGCCTGCGGCCGACGGTGGAGGCGCTGGCCTCGGTCGTGGAGCACGCGCCGGAGAACACCGACACCGACGCCCCGGACCCCGAGGTCGACCCCGCCGTGCTGCGCACCATCGCGACCGCGATCCACGACGTCGAGTGGTTCCGCTTCGACTACCGCGACACCGCGCTGCTCGTCGAGCCCTACCGCCTGCTCGCCTGGAAGCGGCGCTGGTACCTGGTGGCCCGCGACCCGTCCAGCGGCGAGTGGGACGTCTACCGGGCGGACTGGATCACGCCACGCACGCGCACCCACCGCCGGTTCGCCCCCACCGCACTGCCCGACGAGGACTACACGAGCTTCACCATGCACCGTGTCGCGTCCAGCGGCTGGCGGGTGCACGCACGCCTGCGGGTCGACGCGCCGGCCCAGGCCGTCCTCGACCGGATCCACCCGGCCGTCGGCGTGGTCGAGACGGTCACCGACACCACCTCGGTCCTCGTCACCGGCGCCGACTCGCTGGACACGATCGCCGCCTACATCGGCATGCTGGGCATGGACTTCACCGTCGAGTCGCCCAGCGAGCTCAGGCCGCTGCTGCGCACCCTCGCGGAGCGCTACGCCCGCGCCTGACCACCGGAACCACGCCCGGAAAGCCTCCTATGCAGCGGGAAACCCCATCGACCCGCAACCGCCGGCTACACCTGCTCGCTGTCGACCGTGGTCGCGGCCTGGCTGCCGGGCTGCCGGCGGTCCTCGACCGCAATCGCGCACTTGCCGGCCAGCGCGACACCGGTACCGATCGCCGTGACCACCGGGGCGGCCAGCACCGCGACCAACCCCAGGGCCACCGGCACCTCCAGCACCACGTCTTCCTTGCTGTCACGCACGACCACACGGCGGTTGACGCCCTCGCTGACCAGCCCGCGAACGGCGTGGACCACGGCGTCGACAGCGGTACTGACGGACTCGGGCCTGGACTCGCTCATGACTCTCCTCGAACAGCGGATCGTTGTTGACGCCTTCAGCCTGCCCGCGATCGGGCACCCTGCCATCAGGGGTCTCCCTGACCCCCACCTGATTCCTCCCCTGACACCGCTCACCGCCCCCACCCCGGCACACGCCTCCACGCCCCGGCGTCCACCCACCTCCCGTCACGGCTGGTGGGTCAGCGCCGCGCAGTCGGCCTCGTCGGGCAGCAGAGGTCTCACCTGCACCCGATAAGCCACCCCGCGGCTCGTCCACGTCGTGTCGGAGCGGATCTCGTGGACTTGGGCCGCGTCGTAGACCGCACAACGCCCACCATTGAGGGCAACCCCTTCGGCCAGCGGTTCCAGTGGCCATTCCGGTCCCTCCGCCGCGCCTGACGAGGTGCCCGCGACGACAGCGACGCGTTCTGGCGCATAGGGCTGGTGGGGCGAGGACAGGTCCCGCTCCGGATCCACCACCACCGCCCGCGTGACCTCACCCGCCTCTCCCGGGCTTTCCCGGTCGGGTGCGGTGATCCGGGTGACCGACCGGCCGCCGTCGAAGCCGAACACGACCTCCAGCACCGGTGCGTCGGGGGCCTGCTCGTCGAACGTCCGCGCCGTCTCCAGCCCGGCGGACCGGGCGCGGTCGTAAATCCGGTCGAACTCCTCCCGCGTCAGGTGGTGCTCAACGGGCACGTCACCGTCGGCCCTGATCAGCGTGCGGTCGCCGTAGAGCACGAACTCCGGGAACGTCACGGTCCCCGGCCGCAGCGGTCCGCCCCCGATCACCTCCACGCGCAGCGCGACGGTCTTCCCGGACGGTGGCGCGGGCGTGGACTGGCAGGCGGCGAGGACGACCGCCGCCGCGGCGAGGACGAGTCTCACGGTCACAGGACGGGCAGGGCGCACGATGTGGTTGCACCTCCGGGAGGTGCCGGCCGGGGATGCGGTCCCGGCCGGCACCGGCGGGATCAGCCGCGGCTGAGCGTGTAGACGCCCGCACCGCCGCGATTGACCAGCACGACCCCGTAGCAGCCCGAGGACGTGGCGGTGTGCGTCAGCGTTTCCGGCAGGCCCGGTCCCTGCCCGGTGGCCTGCGCCACGGCCGACGCGCGGCCCTGCACGAAGGTCGAGGGCTGGTCCGGGTTGGAGGCCAGCAGGAACAGCTCCGCGTCCTGGCCGCCGTCCGACGGGGTGGCGGTCACCGTGATCTGCTGGTCCGGCGTGACACCGCAGACGTCGCGCACCGCGACGACGTCGCCCGCGCCCATGGTGATCTGCGTGCTGGAGGCGGCCGGCAGCTGGCTCGCGCCCTGGGCCAGCTGGATCTGGTAGTCACCGTGCCCGGACACGGCCCTGACCTGCGGGTAGTAGTCGCCCAGCGGCCTGCGGTTGGAGTCGACGGCGACGAAGTTCACCACATCCGGCCCGAGCGTGCTCGACGCGAGCTGCTGCCTGAGGTCCCGGTCGTCGAACACCGACAGGTCGTACCGCGCGCCCGCCGGTGGCCGCACCGCCACCGCCGACCAGAACACGGTCGTGGTCCGGAACTGGTAGTTGTGCGGGGTCAGCGGCTCCGGCCTGGTCAACGCCTGGTTGTCGGCCAGCGGGTTGCGGTAGCCGTAGTCGATCGTGTTCTGGAACAGGCTGCCCTGCGGACCGTCGGACACGTCGAACTGGTCCTGGCCGCGCTGGGTCCAGTACTCGTTGAACGAGGCGGACCGGTGGTTGAGGAACGTCTCCCACAGCCGGTTCGGCGCTCCTTCGCCGTAGGCGTCCCAGTACGGCTCGACCGCCCGGTCCGCCAGGTCGACCAGCGCCCCCGCGACCCGACCTTCGACCGCGTCCCCGTTGTCCCAGTCCGCCGTGCCCCACGTCGGGGTTTCCAGCGGTACCTCGAAGCCCGGCCCGCCGATGTAGCGCGGATCGTCGTACACCGCCGCCTGGTACCAGTCGGCGAAGCCCTCCGTCCACGCACAGCCCTGGGAGGACGCGCGGTTGAGGTAGTGCGGGCTGCAGTTGTCGGCGCGCGGGAAGTTGTCCTCGTAGACCTCGTCCATCACCGCGTGACCCAGTTCGTGCACCACGACGGACCGGAAGTTCGGGTCGTCGGCCCGCAGGTACACCCGCTTCTCGCCGGTCCGGTAGAACGGGCCCTGGGTCGACGTGGGCGTCCACCGGAACTGCACGACCCGGCAGTTGGTGTGCCGGGCGTCCCAGCAGTCGCCGGGGGTCCAGTTCTTGGCGTCGTTGACCTCGTCGAACGCGTGCAGCGCGCGCATGAGGTTGTTGTCGGCCGGGTTGAGCGCGCCCAGGTCCACCGTCGCGCCGTTGCCGATGTTGTCGATGTCGCGGCTGACGAACGCGTACGGGTCGTTGTTGTTGTTCACCACCGACCACTTGCCGTTCTCGGCGAGGAACCGGACGTAGACGTCGGAACCGGCCGCCGAGGTCGAGCACACCCGGTACGCGCCGTTCTCGTCGGTGATGTCCGAGGTGAGCAACTGGGGACCGACGAACGTGCGCCGCCACAGCTGCACCTGGAAGTTCGCCGACGGGTGCCACTGGGCGTTCTGGTCCTGGTACTGCCACGAGCCCCGCACGCAGGTCAACGCCTGCGCCTGCGGGTCGGTCGGCAGCCCGGTGGGCTTCGCCAGCCCCTCCCCGCCGACCGACCGGTGCGGCAGGCGCGGCGTGGCCCGCGTGACCGTCGCGGAGGCCGGTGTGGCCGTGACCTCGTTGACCTCCGCTTCGCGGTACCCCTGGAACGATTCGCCCGACGTCCGCCCCACCGTGGCGACCAGGTTCCCGGAAGCGGTGTCGAGCTGGCTGTGCGTCGCCCCCACCACGGCCGCGCGGATGGGCGCCGCGCCGGTGGCCACGGCCGTCACGGTCGCGTCCAGCCGCACCGCCAGGCCGCCGGTGAGCTTCAGCGTGCCCGAAGCCCGTTCCACGACGCCACCGGTTTCCGGTGGCGCACCGGTGATCCGCGACGTGGTGAACCCCTCGGGCACGCGCTCCCACCTCAGCGTGGCGGGCAGGTCGACGATCACCTCCGCCTCACCGATCCCGGCCTGCGCGGCGACCTCGATGCCGATCGCAGCCGTGCCGCCGATTCGGGGCACCTCGGGCAGGTCGATGCCGACGCGCACGCAACGCGTGTGCTCCCCCTCGACGAACGTGCAGTTCTCGCCCTGCTTCGGTTGTTCCGCACCCACGGCCGCGGTGGCCATCGCAGGCGCCAGCACCACGGCCAACGCGGCCGCGATCGGTAAAACTGATCTGCACAACAACGCAAGCCCCCCTGACGAAGACGACAATCGGGGCATGGTGTCGCTTCGACGACGCACATGGCTGCGC
Organism: Saccharothrix syringae; assembly: GCF_009498035.1. Taxonomy (NCBI): domain Bacteria; kingdom Bacillati; phylum Actinomycetota; class Actinomycetes; order Pseudonocardiales; family Pseudonocardiaceae; genus Saccharothrix; species Saccharothrix syringae. Next base: position 3,482,302 of record NZ_CP034550.1, on the reverse strand, counting down.
GAAGAGAAAACAGCCGCAGCACGGTTGTGTCGCTCCACCCCCCGGCTTGAGCGTTCACCGCGAAAGAGAACGTCGCAGCGGTCACAGGCTAGCGCGCGAGTCAACCCCGCTCTCGGGTTCGACGAATTCCGCGCCGAGAGGAATTCGATCCGCATTGGACAGGACCAGCGCAGTCCGCGGGCCGGCGGCACAGCCCACCGAGCGCTCTCCTCCAGCGACCGAACCCGAAACCCCCGAGCGGGTGATCCGCCGCCTGCCGGCCGAGCTGGACGCCGTGGCGGCCAACGCCGCGGTCGGGGACCACGGCCCGCTCGGCGCGATCACCGAGGAGGAGGACGACCGCACCACCTCGATCAACCCCAAGGGCACGATCTCCACCGTCCAGAAGGCGCTGCCGCTGCTGACGGCCGGCGCCTCGGTGGTGCTGCTCTCCTCCAGCGCGGCCCTGCGCGCCGTCCCCCGCCTGGAGTTCTACGCCGCCACTAAGCTTGCCGTTCAAGCTGTTCGGCGGGGTTTGGTGCCCTTCTTGTGGTGGGTTGGTCGGGTGTGTGCCTGGCCGGTGGCCAGGATGAGTCCGACGTCGAAGCGTTGCGCGACAATGCGATTCTTCGACCCGACGGGTCGTCCCGGGCCGGGCCGAACAGGTTTCGGTGCCGCTGCTGGGCGGGCGATCTTCGTGTGGAGGTTGCGGAACCCGCGCCGGACGCGGGCCGGGGTGAGCCTGGCGGGTTCGGCGGGTCGTTCCCAGGGGTGGCGCAGGTCGGCGACCAGTGGACGGGCCAGGCGTAGTTGGGTGTGGGCGGCGAGGATCAGTCAGGTCCAGCGGTCGGCGGCGTCGGGGTCGCGCAACCGTGGCCGGGTCCAGCCGAGGGTCTGCTTGAGCATGCGGAAGGTGTGCTCGATGTCGAAGCGCCGCAGGAACATCTGCCACCAGCAGTCGACCCGCGCCGCGTCGGCGTCGACGGCCGAGCACCACAACCAGACCGGTTTGTTCACCCCGCCGCTGGGCAGCCGTTCCACTGTCAGCCGGATGACGGTGCCCTCGATGATCGGCAGCGGTGCGGTGTGGTCGATCCAGGCGGCTCGGCGGGTCAGGCGTGGGTGCAGCCGGTTCCATGCCTGTGCGGTGGCGGTGCCGACCCGGGGTGGGGTCGGCCGGCACAGCACCCGGTCCGACCGCATCCGCCCCAGCACCCGCACCGGCAGATCGGCCAACAGATACGCGATGCGGGGCGCGTCGTAGCCCGCGTCGAGCACCACCATGATCTCCGGATCGCCCTGCCGCCACTGGCCTGCGGCGACCAGCCGTTCGAGCACCCCGCGCAGCTGGGCGACGGTCACCGCGGCGACGTCCGCGCCGGGCGGCAACCGAACCGCGTCCAGCAACGCCGTCCACGACGTGCCGCCGGCCTCCAGCGCGGCCACGAACGAGTACGGCCATCCCGGGATCATGCGGTGCTCGTTGCGGCCGCGACCGTAGGTGTGGCAGAAGGAGCGGTCCGGGCAGGTGTTGCCGTCCGGACGCAGCCACGGCGAGACGTCGTACAGCCCGCCGTGCCCGCGCCGGTGCTCCGGTGTCAGTGACAGGCCGACCAGGGTGCGCACCGGTCCGTCGGCACACAGCACGGCGTCGGCCAGCTCGAACAGCCCGTCCGCCCGGCGGGTCAGGCAACCGTGGAACTCACGCCGGAACCCGGACAACGCCCCGAGTGCCGGTCCGGATTCGAGATGGTGCACACTGATCACGCAGCCCTTTGGTCGCTCATCCTTCTGTCGCAAGAGTGATGATCAACCAAGGGCTGCTTCCATGATCAACCGGGGTGCACACCACCCGTCCGGGACCTTAAACGGCAAGCTAAAAAGTCAAGCTTAAAGTTGGTCCGAACAGGTGAACATCGGGGCAGCGCGGTTTTTCTCTGCGTAGTGGACGTGACTGGAGCGTCTATCCAGTAGACGACCCGGTGGCACCCGAAGTGGTGACGATCATCTGCCGGTGTCGACCAGGCGAGGAGGAGTCATGAGCAGGTGGAGAGGTTCGCGGATCGCAGCGGCCGTGGTGGCGGCGTTGATCCCCGTGTGCATGGTCGTGGCGGCGCCCTCGGCCGGCGCCGCCCAGGGGTGCAGCAGTACTCCGACGTTCTGCGCGTGGGAGCGGCCCTCCATGGAGGGCGACGTCATCAACGTGGTGGACCCGGAGGTCAGTTCTCCCCTCGCTCCTGTGCTGGGCGAGCGCGTCTGCTACGACCTGCACAAGCCGCGCCAGTCCACGGTGAACGACACGGGCTACCAGGCCGTCATGTACGCAAACTCGAACTGCGGCGGACTGATCGTCTCAACCCTGCTCCCCGGAGAACGCCTGCTCCAGACGCTCCCGTTCCAGAGCGTGCTGTTCCTGCCGCTCTGACAGGTCCGTGGGACGACCGGCGTCCCGCAACGGGAATCCCGACACTTCCGGGATTCCGCCGAGTAATCGCTGATGTACGAGGAGGCTGTGATGTCCGTTCAGCAAGAGGTCTTGCCCGAGGCCACCGTGGAGGAGCAGTTCGTGCTCGAAGCTCTGATGGCAGAGCCCGAGGCCGGTGTCAGCGACGCACCCCGGTACGTCGAGTTGCCGAATGCGCTCCTCGCGCTCCTGATCTCCCCTGAGCTGCCGAAGAGGAAGTGACCCGGTCCGGTGCGCCGGACCTGCTCGGCACTGGCTGAGGAAAGGAGCTGCTCCGGTGGACGGTCAACGACTGCGGACGTCCTTGGCGGACGCGGCGGCCGGGGTGGCGGACCTCGTTGTCGGTGCCGTGCGAGGCAGCGGTGCGATCGGTCTTGCCGCGTACGTGAACAGCTTTGCGGACACGAAGGTCGCCATGGGGGCGGTCCGGTTGGTGGGCGCGGATCTGTTCGCCCCGCACCTGCTGCTGGGCCGCCCCGTGGACACCGGCGACGCGGCGGTCATCGCCGACTCGTTCGCCGTCTTCCCTTCGGGCACGGGCGGGGAAGCCGATACCCGTGAACGGCGCGTCACCGCGTGGCGGGACTGGGCCACCGGGCGGATGCTGTGCCATGCCAACGTGGAGGTGTCCCCGTCGCGAGCGGCATCGACGCCCGCCGCAGGAACCGTGGCGATGCTGTTGGGCAGGTCACGGGACTGGCGGGAGTGGTCGGCGAATGCGGCGGCACTGTGCCCCTTGGCGCTACCGGGCGTGGGCGGCCCCGTCCAGGAGGCCGTGGCCGAGGGAACGCGACCGCTGGCGCAAGGCACGACCAGGGCGATGCTGCGCAGGGACTTCGTCACCGCCGCGCGGCTGGTGCGGTGGCTGGCGCTGCTGACGAGCGCAGGGGTGCGGCAGCCGCTGGACCCGATCCAGCTGGTCGAACGCATCCGGTTGTACGGCGGCTCCGGATCGCGGCTGTCACTCGACTTGACCATCGCGCGCACGATCCTCGGGATGGAGCCCGCATGACCGCACCGGTGGCGGCGGTCGCCCACCAGGTGGCCGACCGCGCCCTGACCTTCCTGTACGCGCACCGGGACCTCAACACCTTTCCCGAGGACATGCCGGTCGAGCCGGACGATCCTGACAGCACGTACAAGGCGCTGGCCGAAGCGAGCCTGGCGGCGGCGCTGGTGCTGCGGGAAGGAGTGGCGGGAACCGAACAGCTGCACCGCGCCCGGGAACTGGTGGACTTCGGCTGGCGACAGGTACGCGAAGGCGACCTGCTCTACGACCGCCAGGTGCGGAACTGGCTGATCACCGACCCGGTCGAGTGCTACGCCCACTTCACCTGCACGGGATACCGCCACGTCGCCTTGGACGAGCTGATGGCCCACAACGCGACGGTGCGCTCGATGCCCGAACTGCTCCCCAACCGGCGGCTCGGGGTCGCCAACGCCTACCGGGTTTCCGGCACCCCGACCGATGACGACTGGGACGCCATGCTCCGCGCGACCTGGCTGGGCGCGACACCGCCGCCCTGGTCCATCGATTGGGACACCGCGTACTCGATGACCCACACCGTCTTCCACGTCACCGACTGGGGCGCCAAGCCCCACGGCCTCCCGGCCGACATCGCCGACTACCTCCGCACCTGGCTGCCGGTGTGGATCGACGTGTGGTCGGAGGTGCAGGAGTGGGACCTCGTCGGCGAGCTGCTCATCGTGGGCGCCTGCCTGCCCGAGCCGCGGTGCGATCTCGCGGAATGGCGGCGTTTCGCCGCCGCGCAGCACACCGAAGGGCTCATGCCCCGCAACGGCAACCCGGTTGACGACGATGGCCCCCGGCGGTTTTTGAACCACCAGCACGCCACCGTCGTCGCGGCGGTGGCCGGCACGCTCACCCTGTCCCGGCTGCTGAACCACGACGGATGACCGTGGCGCGCGACCGGGACCTCGACGGGGTGCTCCTCCCGCTGCTGTCTGTTCCCCAGGGCGCCACCGGCATGGCACTCGCGGCTCGGCACGGGGACCAGGAGGCTTTCCTCGTCGCCGGCACCACCCGCCACGACCCCGCGCCACCGATCACTCCGGACACGCGGTTCGAGATCGGATCCACGACGAAGACCTTCACCGCGTTGCTGCTCGCCGACATGGCGCACCGCGGCGAAGTCCGTTACGACGACCCCGTCGACCGCTACCTCCCGCCGGGCTGGCGCCTGCGACAACGAGCCCCGGTCACGCTCCAACACCTCGCCACGCACACCTCAGGTCTACCGCGATTCCCACTGGGCATCGTGGTCACAGCCTTGCCGACCTGGTACTCCAACCCCTACCAGGGGTTCGGGCCCCAGCAGGTCCGGACCACTCTGAGCCGTATCCGGCTGCGATCGACGCCGGGTTCGCGGTTCCGCTACTCCAACCTCGGCGTCGGGCTGCTCGGATGGCTGCTCGCCGAAGCCGCCCACCGCCCCTTCGAGGACCTGCTCGCCGAACGCGTTCTCCACCCACTCGACCTGGCCCGCACCAGCAGCGCGTCCACCCCCCAAGCCACCGGTCACTGGCACGGCAGACCACGACCGGCCTTCCGGATACCCGGTCTCCCCGCCGCCGGGGCACTGCGCTCCACCGCCCGCGACCTGCTCCGCTACCTCACCGCACACCTCGCCCCCGACGACGCGCCGTCGACACCGCTGGCGCAGGCGCTCACCGACGTCACCCGCCCCCGCGTACTCCTGCCCCATGACGACGGCCACCTCGGACTGGCCTGGTTCCACCGGACCAGCGCGGACCACGACCTGCTGTTCCACGCCGGCACCACCCGCGGGTTCACCGCCTTCGCCGGATTCAGCCCCCAAACCCACACCGCACTGGTCAGCCTGGTCAACACCTCTGCCGGCTCCAGCAGAACCTTCATCCAACGCTCCTACGACACCTTGGTCGCCCTGGCCGCGCGGACCGGTGAGGACGCCGACCGCGATCGCGGGGATCGGCCCGCGAAGCACGTACCCGTCTGGGACTGTAAGTAGCTGTTTTCGAGCTATTGGTGTTGGGTGAGTCGGCGGCTGGTGATGCGGATCATGGACCAGCGGACCATGGCCTCGTGGTGGTGCGGGAGTCGTTCGTAGTCGCGGACGCAGCGGCGGTGTCCGGTGATCCGGGCAAGGCTTCTTTCGACCACCCACCTTTTGGGCAGCACGGTGAAGTACGGCACCTGCGGGCGTTGCACGATCTCCACCGCCAGGCAAAGGGTCTTCCGCGCCCAGTCGATCAGGGGTCCGGTGTAGCCGCCGTCGGCCCACACCGGCGACACCCGCCCGCCGACGGTGTCGCGCAGGCGCCGCAGCAGGCTGCGGGCGGCGACCCGGTCCTGTGTCGAGGCCGGTGTCACGAGAACGGTCACCAGCAGGCCGATGGTGTCCACGACGATGTGCCGTTTGCGGCCGGCGACCTTCTTGCCTCCGTCCCAACCGCGGGTGGCCTTCCCGACGGTGGCGGCCGCGCACACCGATTGGGAGTCCATGACCGCCGCCGACGGTGCCGCCACCCGGCCCTCGGCCAGGCGCACGCGGTCGCGCAACGCGTCGAACAGCCGCTGCGACGCACCGACCCTCTCCCAGGCGGCGAAACGCTTGTGGAGGCGTCGGCCAGGGCGGGAAGTCCGCCGGCAGGGCACGCCACGTGACGCCGTTGTCGACCACGTACGGGATCGCGTCCACGATCAGGCGGCGGCAGTGCTTCTCCCACCGCCCACCTCGACCCGCCAGGCACGCCGGATCGGGCAACAGCGGGTCCAACTCGGCCCACCGGGCGTCGGTGACGTCGGTCGGATACCGGGCCGTCCGCACGGTGGGCTGGTGGGAGGCGGCCAGGCGGCAGCAGAGGCCACCCGCGGTGGAGCCGCCCGCGGGCATCGGGCACGACAACAACGGAACTCCTGGCAGAACGGCGCTTCGACAACGTCCGATCTCCCAGGAGTTCCCTCGTCTGCGCACCAAAGAGCCGTCACCTGCCCAAGCTCGGAAACGGCCACTAAGCTTGACTCTGTCGGTGATCTTGGAACGGTCAGCGTGTTGCGGAGGGTGACCGACTGGTAGCAGTAACGCTTCCGGGGTCGGTAAAGTCGTAACGCTCCCCAAGGTGGTCGGATGTCCTTACCGGTCGGTCCCCGGTCCGCGGTGGAGGTCCCGGAGCTCACCGCGCGGATGGCGCGCGCCGGCAATCCCGGTGGCACGACGGCGATGTGGGTGCGTGACCGTCTCGGCGGCCTGTGGCGCGACGAGGACTTCGCCGACTGTTACTCGCGTAACGGGCGGCCTGGCCTCTCCCCTGCCCAGTTGGCCACGGTGAGCGTGCTGCAGTTCCTGCTGGGCCTGTCCGACCGCGGCGCCGCCGAGGCCGTGCGCTGCCGTATCGACTTCACGTACGCGCTCGGTCTGGGGTTGGACGATCCCGGTTTCCACCACAGCGTGCTCGGCGACTTCCGCGACCGCCTGCTGTGGGCCGGCCGGGCGGACCACCTCTTCGATGTCGCCCTGGCCCGTCTGAAAGACGCCGGACTGGTCCGCGAGCGCATCACCCAGTGCACCGACTCCACCCGCGTCCTGGCCGCCGTGTGCGACCTGACCCGCCTCGAATTGGTGACAGAGGCGGTGCGCGCGGCCCTCGGTGGAACTCGCCCGCGTCGCCGACCACGCGCTGCACGGCCTGGTCGACGAGCACTGGGGCCGCCGCTACGGCCGCCCCGTGCGCTTGGGCAAGAACCCGACCCGGCCCGAGACCAGGATTAATGCCACCGGGGCGGACGCCCGCCACCTGCTCGAACACCTCAGCCGTAACCATCCCGGCCTGCTGGACGTCTTCCAGGTCCAGGCTCTGCGGCAGGTGCCGGTGCAGAACTACCACCGGGATGCCACGGGCCGCCTGCGGTGGCGTGAGGACGAGCAGGGCAGCGGTCTGCCGCCGTCGGCGCTCCGGATCGTCTCGCCCTTGCGACCCGACGGTGCGCTACGCGCGTCGTGGGCAGGTCACCCGCCGGCAGGGGTTCCTCGCGCACGTGACCCCAGACCTGCTCCGGCGACAGCCCGAACGTGATAACCGATGTGGCCACAATGCCCGCCACCAGCTCCGACGCCGGGGTCCTGCCCGGCATCCACATCAGACTGCAGCATCGGGGCCTGCGGCCCGACCGGCATCTGGTCGACGGCGGCTACACCTCCCTGGTCCACCTGGAGCGGGCCGAACGTGAACACCGGATCACCGTCATCGGACCACTCCCGGGAAATCCCACCCACCAGCACCGGAAGAGCGAAGGTTTCGCCCGCGACGACTTCCGCATCGACTTCGACCGCCGCCAGGTCACCTGCCCACAAGGCCAGATCAGCAGAGGCCGGCACGGCCCCTACTGATCTTTTCGTTTCGGGGTGATGGTGGGTCTTGCCTGCGGGTGTATGCCGGTGGCATGCGCTATCCCGATGGTGGTGGTCTGACCGCGAAGCAGCGGGCCCGGCGTGAGCAGGTCCGGTTCGAGGCCGCGGAGCTGTTCGCCCGAGGTGTCGGCCCGCCGCAGGTCGCGAAGCTGTTACGGGTCTCGTGCAAGTCCGCCTATGCCTGGCATGCCCGTTGGCGGGCCGGTGGGGTGGAGGCGCTGGCATCGAAGGGTCCGTGTGGGAGGCGGTCGCGGATGCGGCCGCAGTGGCGGGACTGGCTGGGAGAAGAGCTGGACAAGGGCCCGGCGGCGCACGGCTGGGACGAGGAGCAGGGCTGGACCCTGGCCCGGGTCGCCCTGGTCATCGCCCGACGCTTCCACGTCCGGTTCAGCCCCGCCCAGACCTGGCGCATCCTGCGGCAGATGGGCTTCACCCCGCAGCTTCCCGCGCACCGGTCGGCCGAACGCGACGAGCACCGGGTGGCCACCTGGGTCCGCACGACCTGGCCCCGGGTGGGAAAAGAATAAAGGCCCGGGACGCGTGGCTGTGCTTCGCCGACGAGTCCGGGCAACTGCTGCGCCCACCGCGGGCGCGCACCTGGGCCCGGCGTGGCCGGACGCCGGTGTTGCGGGTGCGCACCGCGGGCAAGGCGCGCCTGTCCCTGGCCGGTCCGGTCTGCCGCAAACCCGGCCACCGGACCCGCCTGATCTACCGGATGATGGTCCACCGCGGCCGCAAGGGCGAGAAGAAGGGCTTCCGCGAAGCGGACTTCGCCGCCCTGCTGGACGCCGCCCACCGGCAGCTCGGCGGGAACATCGTGCTCGTGTGGGACAACTACACCCACCACGTCGACGCCCTGATGCGCGGGTTGATCGACAAGCGGACGTGGCTGACGGTGTTCCGGCTGCCGTCCTACGCCCCGGAGCTCAACCCGGCCGAGGGCGTGTGGGCGCACCTCAAACGCAGTCTGGCCAACCTCGCCCCGTTCGACATCGACGCCCTGGCCGCAGCGGTCCGCACCCGCCTCAAACGCCTGCAATACCGGCCCGACCTGCTCAACGGCTTCATCGCACAAACCGGACTTATCACTACGCCACCATGACGTCACCCTGAACCGAGAAGGTCAGTATCCGACATCCTCGCCGACCTCGGCCCCGCTGATCGTGGCCCGCTTCACCACCAGCCAGTGCCAACCCTGCCCGGTCCGAGCCCAGTGCACCACCTCCCGTGCTTCCGCGCGCAGCGTGGGCTTCCCTCCGAAAGAACTGCTCGAACTGCAGCTGCGCAACCGCGCCGAACGACAGGAACCGGCCTGGCACAAGCGCTACGCGGTGCGTTCCGGCATCGAGGGGACCATTTTCGAGTTCACCCACGGTCATGGCATGCGCCGCTGCCGCTACCGAGGACAGAGCAAAACCCACCTACAGCACGTGCTCACCGCCATCGCGGTCAACATCGAACGCCTCAGCCGGCAACCTCCCGGCACAAACGCGCCCCCACGACCACCGACGGCCTTCCAGGACTACCTCGATCAACAGGACATCCCACGCCAGCGCTCCTGGCGAGCCGCCGGCTGACACAGCAGCGACCAAGATCACCGACAGAGTCAAGCTAAGGCCGCGATCCGCACCCTCGCCCGCACCCGGGCCGCCGAGCCGGCCGGCCGGGGGATCCGCGTCAACGCCCTCACCCCCGGCTTCGTCGAAACCCTCGGCGGGGACGAGCTCCGCGCCGCTTACCCGCACGGCGACGGCCCCACCGCGGCCGAACCCTCCCCGCTCGGGCACGCCGGCCACCCCGACGAGGTCGCCGCCACCGCCCTCTACCCGGCCGGCGACCAGAGCACCTTCACCACCGGCGCGGAACTGCTCGTCGACGGCGATGTCACCCAACTCCAGCCGCAAGTCGCAGAGGGGACCCGGTGATCGCCGCCACCGGCCAGCCGGACCGGTCCCCCACGCCCCGTGCCGCCGCTCCCGGGGCGGTCCCGCTGGGTGACGCCGGAGCCGGATCGCCGCTCCAACGGTGGGGTTTTCGGGTGACCGGCGCGGGACCGGGTTGCCGGGCGGGCCGGGGTCCGCACACCGTGGGAGCGGGAGCCGGGGACCGGTTCCGGAGCGGGTCGCGTCGCGGAGGTGCCGATGAGCAGGTCGGATCCGGCTCGGGGCGCTGCCCCGGAGCAGCCGTGAGCGTGTTCGACCTGCCCCGGCTGCACTTCGGCGGCACGGCGCGGACCAGCCTGCCCACCGGACCGCGCAGCGGCCTGGTGGACGTCACCACCAACACCGCGCTCACCGACAGCGGCCCGTTCCCGGTGGGGCGGCCGGCCCGCGAGTACCACCAGTACCTGGTGGACCGGGGCCCCCGGTACGACGCCGCGGGCCGGCCGTGCCCCGACGGGGTGTTCAGCGCGACCGCGGGCTGGAACTTCGGCGGCAGCGGGCACTTCGCGATCGACGCGACGATCACCGGGGTGGAGCGGGAGGCCGGCCGGCTGGACCCGGACGACCCGCTGGTGGGCCGCTGCGTGGACGTGTGGGGCCACCACAACGAGTACCTCGCGACCACCGTCAACCGGGCGCGGGTCTTCGACGTCGACCCGACCGCCGCGGACACGATGACCCTGGTGGTCGGCCAGTTCGGCTTCGGCCGCGCCGGGCGGTCGCACGACGTCGGGTACGCGGTCACCGGGCAGGTGGCGGGCACGTCGCCGCCGCGGTGGCAGAACCCTGATCACGTGCCCGACGTCGGCGAGCACTTCCTGGCGGCGGAGCTGCGCAGGTCGGTGGTCTACCAGTTCGTGGTCGAGGAGCCGCGGTGGCTGGACGGGACCTCCCCCGCGGTCGAGCACCTGGAGGCGGCGGGCGACGGGCTGGTGGTCCAGTTCGCGCTCGGCCACATGTCCCCGCCCACGGCACCGGACACCCCGAACCTGTGGCGGCTGTGGGGCACCATCGCGCCGTGGCGCGCGGCGGAACTGCGCACCCACCCCGCCGGGCGGCTGCTGGTGCCGTGCGGCGGGCGCACCGGCTTGCACACCCTCAGCGTCGACGTGGCGCCGACGCACGTCACGTTCAACCTGATCACGGCCGTGCCGCGGCCCTGGCGCGGTGGCGACCTGCTGCTGCGCACGGCCGGGTCCGACGAGCTGGTCGCGACCGTGCCCGAGAAGGTGCACGAGCACGCGCCGACCAGCGGGATCGTCACCGTGCCCGCGGCGTCCGGTGCCCGGGCGGCGAACGACCAGGCGTTGCGGGTGGTCCACCTCGACCGGCACGGCCACCCGGTGGAGCTGCTGCGCGAGGTCGAGCTCAACGTCCAGTCCGACGACGCCGCCCTGGTCCTCGACCACACCGACGGCACCCCCGGGCACGACGCCCGGGTGACGTTCCGGGCGTTCCTGCGGGGCCGGCCGCACCCGGCCGCCCCCGTCGTGCGCCAGCGGCACGACCTGCTCGCCATCGGCGAGGTCGACGTCGACGGCACCGGTCTCGGCGGCTTCACCGTCCGCGGGCTCCGGGCCGGTGTCACCCGGGTCGAGCTGGGACCGCACGGCGTGGTGGCGGTCCGGGTGCTGCCCGACGACCGGGAGCTGGACGACATCCCGGAGCAGGACGTCACCTTCGAGCTGGTGCACGAGAAGGTCCTGGCCTACTACGAGCTGGTGTCCTCGTTCATGCGCACCGAGGTGTTCAGCCTCGCCGACCGGTGCAGGGTCGAGACCTACGCGACGCTGATGTGGCAGATGTGCGACCCGCGCAACAAGGGCAAGACCTACTACATGCCGCCCACCAGGGACCTGTCGGCGCCGAAGGCGCGACTGCTGCTGAAGTACCTGCGCCGCCAGCAGCACCGGGCGCCGCGCCCGATCGCCGCGGAGACGTCGTGGACGCCGCCGATCACCACCCGCGGCGAGCTGGTCGCCGCGCTGCGCCAGGCCGTCACCCTCGAACTGGCGGTGATGTTGCAGTACCTGTACGCGGCGTACTCCGTGCCGACCTACGGCGTCGGCACGGAGTGGGTGCGCGAGGGCCGGTGGACCGCGGAACAGCTCGAACTCGCCTGCGGCGACGGCGGGCGGACGCTGCGCACCGGCATCCGGGGCGGCCTGCTCGGGGTCGCCCGCGAGGAGATGGCGCACTACCTGGTCGTCAACAACGTCCTCATGGCCGTGGGCGAGCCGTTCCACGTGCCCGAGGTGGATTTCACCACGATCAACGCCCGCCTGCCGCTGCCGGTGGACTTCGCGCTCGAACCGCTGCACCTCGGCAGCGTGCAGCGGTTCATCGCCATCGAGGAACCCGACGACGGCCGACCGGGCGGCGGGCCCTACCGGTCGCTGAGCGAGCTGTACGGCGCCATCCGCGACGGCCTGACCCGGGTGCCCGACCTGTTCGCGGTCGAGCGCGGCCGGGGCGGCGGCGAGCACCACCTGTTCCTGCGCGAGTCGATCGACGCGACCCACCCCGACTACCAGTTCGAGGTGGACGACCTGTCCAGCGCGCTGTTCGCGGTCGACTTCGTGACCGAGCAGGGCGAGGGCGGCGTGCTGCCGGCGGTCGGCGACCCCGGCCCGTCGCACCACGACACCTTCCGCCGGATCGCCGACCTGCTCATGACCGAGCACCTCCGCGGGGGCGGCGGGCGGTGGCACCCGGCCCACCCCGTGCTGCGCAACCCGACCACGGGCACCGGTCCCGGGGTGGGGCAACCCGTCACCGACCCCGGCACCGCGCGGGTCATGGCGCTGTTCAACAGGTCGTACTACCTGATGCTGCTGCTGACCGCGCAGCACTTCGCCGAACGACCCGACACCAGCCTGCGCCGGTCCGAGCTGATGAACGCCGCGATCGACGTGATGACCGGGGTGATGCGGCCCCTCGCCGAGCTGCTGGTGACGCTGCCCTCCGGCGTTCCCGGCCGCACCGCGGGCCCCTCCTTCGAACTGCCGGAACCGCCCGTCCCGGTGTCCCGGCCCGACGTGGCCCGCCGCAGGATCGCACGGGAGTTCGCGGACCTCGCGGCGCGGTGCCGCCAGGACGACCGGGTGCCCGACCGGGTGGCCGGGATCAGCGCCCACCTCGCGGCGCGGTTCGGCGGGCCGCCCCGCTGACCGACCCGCGACCCGCCCCCGAGACCCTGGGAACCGACATGACGAACCTGGTCGACATCCGGCTCGACGTGAGCCCCGGCGACGTGCAGGAGCGCCTGCTCGACGTGGCCCGCCGCCACCCGCTCGCCCGCGTGGCCTGGGCCGGCGGCGAGGTGTGGCTGGTGAACGACCCCGAGCTGGTCCGCCTGGCGTTCCGCGACCGCCGGCTCACCAAGGAGGCCGACGCGGCGCCCGACTGGTTCGACGACGCCACCGGGATGATCGGCTCCGCCCAGACCTCCCGCGCCGCCGCGCTGATCACCAGCGAGGGCGCCGAGCACACCCGGCAGCGGAAGCTGCACGCCGCGGTCTTCTCGGCCCGGCACCGGGAGCGCTGGGAGCAACTGATCACCGAGGTCGTGCACGACCTCCTGCGCACGCTCGACGGGGAGGTCGACCTGGTGCCCCGGCTCGCCTACCCGCTGCCCGTGGCCGTGATCAGCGCCGTGCTCGGGCTGCCGCCGGAGATGCGCGAGCCGCTCGTCGAAGCCTGCCGGCTGGTCACCCACGGCGCGGACGACGCCGAGCGCGAACGGGGGCGGGTCCAGCTCTACGGCGGCGTCGGGGCCTTCCTCGGCCCGCGACGGCACGAGCTGCGCCCCGGCATGATCGCCGACCTGCTGGCGCTGCACGAGGCCGACGGGTCGGTCAGCACCGTCGAGATCGCGACCTGGACCCCCGGGCTGGTCATCCCCGGGCACGAGTCCACGACGAGCGTGCTGGCCGCGCTGCTGGCCGACGTGCTGGACGAGCCACCGGACAGGCGCCCGGCCACCGCGCGGGAGGTCGAGGCGCGCGTCGAGGCCACCCTGTGCGCCAACCCGCCGTTCCCCCTGGCCACCTGGCGGTTCACCACCTCCCCCGTACTGCTCCAGGAGCACGAGATCCCGGCGGGCAAGCCCGTCCTGCTCAACATCTCCGCCTTCAACCACGCCTCGCCGCCCACGGCGCACTACACCTTCGGCTACGGCGCCCACTACTGCGTCGGCGCGGCACTGGCGCGCGCCGAGCTCCGGATCGCCCTGACCGAGTTCCTCCGGGAGTTCCCCGACGCCACGCGGACGACCGGCGAGACCCGCTGGGTGAGCGGGTACGCCATCCGGCAGCTCACCTCGCTGCCGGTCCGCCTCGTCCCCGCCGGGGGCCCGGCCTGACCCGGTGCGTCACCCCGGCCAGCCGGTGCGCAGCGGCAGGGTCCGCGGACCGTGGAAGATCAGGTCGTGGTGGTAGCGCACCGGTTGCCCGGCGGCGTGCGGCGCGGGCAGAGCCCGCACCAGCGCGGTCAGGGCGAGCTGTGCCTCCAGGCCCGCCAGGGCGGCGCCCAGGCACCGGTGGGCGCCGTAGCCGAACCCGCAGTGCCCGCGGGGCGCCCGGTCCAGCCGCAGCTCGTCGGGCCGCGCGAAGCGGTCGGGATCGCGGTTGGCGGCGCCGAGCACCAGCACCACCTTGTCGCCCGCCCGGACCCGCCGACCGCCCAGCACCACGTCCCGCGCGGCCCGCCGGCTCACCATCTGCACCGGACCGTCGTAGCGGATCAGCTCGTCCACGTGGTCGGCGGTGAACACCGGCCGCGAGCGCAGCACCTCGGGGTGGTCCAGCAGCGCCAGCACGGACTTGCCGATCAGGTGGGCCGTGGTCTCGTGGCCCGCGGTGAGCAGGTGCACGCCCGTGCCGGCGACCTCGTCGGGGGTGCACCCGGCCCGCACGAGCGGCGCGAGCAGCCCGTCCTCGGCCGGGTCGGCGGCGGCCCGGCGGAAGTAGCCGCCCAGGTCCCGGGCCGCCTCCTCGGCGGCGGCGTAGTCGCCCTGGCGGGTCGAGCTGGCCTGCTGGAGCGCGAGCGCGCGCCGGTGCAGCCACTCCCGGTCGGCCGCGGGCAGGCCGAGCAGGTCGCACATCACGTGCAGCGGCAGCCTGGTCGCGAAGTCGGCCACCAGGTCGATCTCCGGTCGGCCCGCGAGGGCGGCGACGAGGTCGTCGGCGACCCGTTGGATTCGCGGGCGCAGGGAGCGCACCGCGGCGAGGGTGAACCGGCCGGCGAGCACCGACCGCAGCCGCGTGTGCCGCGGCGGGTCGAGGAACACCAGCCAGTCGCGCACGAGGCGGGTCAGCGCGTCGCAGCCGGGCGGGAAGACCAACCCGCCGCGGGTGAAGTCCGCGCTACCCAGCGCCTCCACCGTCGGCCGGTGGCCGAACACGTACCACGCGCCGCCCGCGGAACTCCAGTGCACCGGTTCCTCCGCGAGGTACCGCCGGTACCGCGGGTAGGGCCGGATGATCTCCTCCCGCCCCAGGGAGCGGTGGTCGAACGGCGGCAGGTCGGACCGGTGCGCGCCGGGCACGTGGAGCACGCTCACACCGACACCGCCGTCCGCGCCCGGCTGTCCAGGTGGATCTGCCGCGCGGCGTCGACCGCGGACCGGATGGCGCCGTCGATCCACGCCGGGTTCGCCGAGCAGTGGTCGCCCGCGAAGTACAACCCGTTCTCCGGGCTCGCCGCCCGCAGCCGCTCCTCCGCCCGGCCGGCGTCGTCCAGCTCCCACTGGCTGACCGCCGCACCGCTGCTCCACCAGTGGTGGCCCCAGGCCATGCTGGCCGCGCCGATCACCATGCCGGGCTCCAGCAGTTCCGGGTGCATCCGGCCCACCTCCCGCAGCACCGACTCGTGCCGGTCCTCCGCGGGCATCCGGCCGAAGGACTCGGCCTCCTCCCCCAGCGTGTAGCTGGCCAGCAGCACGGCCCCCTGCGCCGGGTCGCACTCCGCCGGCACGTAGTAGGTCTGGCGCACGCGCCCGCCGCTGAACGACGCGCCGCCGGAGATCCCGTCCCGGGTCCAGAACGCCTCCCGGCAGTGGAAGGCGACCTTCGTGGCCGGCCAGTAGGTCATGCCGCGGATGGCCTCGACCTTGGCCCGGCTCAGGTTGCGCAACCGGATCCGGCGCAGGACCGAGAACGGCAACGTGCACAGCACCCCGGGGCAGCTCCGGGTGACCACGCGGTCGCCGGTGCGGACCTGCACCAGCACCCGCTCGCCGCACACCTCCAGCCCGACCACCTCGCACCCGAGGCGCACCGGTGACCGCAACCGCGACACCAGCGCCTGGACCAGCTGGTCCATCCCGCCTTCGAGGCGCACCAGGTCGGGACTGGTCTCCGACAGCACGTCGTCGACGAACCGGGCCAGCCGGCCACCGCAGCCGGCCCGGGCCCCGGGGTGCGCGGCGAAGAAGGCGTGCAGGTCGACCCGATCGCGGTCGGCGCCCACCACGAACGGCGCCAGGTCGACCCGGTCCACCGCGTCCAGCAGCTCCGCGGTGAAACCGCGCTCGCGGAAACCGGCCGGGCCGATCGCGTTGCCCATCGCGGTCAACCACGCGCCGAACAGCACGGTCTCCTCGCGGTAGCGGCTGTCGGCGAGTTCCGCGCGGAAGTCCTCGACCAGGATGCGCGCGGCCTGGCCGAGGCGGACGAAGCCCCGGCTGGTGGCGTGGTACGCCCGCGGTTCGGAGAACAGGGTCCGGAACGGCCGGAGCTTCCCGGACAGGCCCAGCCGGGCGATGTAGTCCAAGGTGTACCGGTGGTCGCCGGGCACCCGCATGGCGCCGAGCTCCACCAGCGGCCCGGACCCGCCGGCGCCGAAGCGGTGGGTGAAGATGCGACCGCCCACGCGCCCGCTGCCCTCCAGCACCTCGACCCGGTGCCCCAACAGCTCCAGCTCGTGGGCCGCCACCAACCCCGCGATGCCCGCGCCCAGGATCATGATCGGCGGGGCGTCCGAACAGGGATCGGCCGCGGGGCAGCCGACCGGCATCACGACGCGGACACCGCGCAGTGGACCGGATCGTGCCGCCTCGCCGGGATGATCGGTGGCGAAACGGCGGTCGACCACGTGCATGCCAGGCATGAACTCTCCTCGAATAGGCACCTCAGCGACCACCCCCACCCTCGTTGCGCCACCACGGTGAGCAGAGTTCCCTTGTCCCAGCAAGTCCGCCAGCCTTGCGGCCACTCGAAATTCCCACCGTCGGAGCGGATTCCGGGACACCGGTCACTCAGCGGAACCGGCGCGCGCGCAGGGGCTGCGGAGTCGTCCGGGGAACACCGGCCCGCCCCTGTCCCCAGTGGACGCGGGAACGGACCGCGACTCGTTACCCGATCGGATGGCCGAAGGTGTGCGCACCCCGTGCGGCCAGCAGAATCGACGGGAGGAGCGGACCGATCACGACGATGTCCCGGAGGTGGCTCCCGTGCCCACAGGCAGTGCACCGCCCCCGACCCGCGGAACGGACGTCCTGGTCGTCGGGGCCGGCCCGGTGGGCCTGGCGATGGCGCTGGACCTCCGCTACCGGGGGATCGACCACCTGGTCGTCGAGCGGCGGGACGGACGGATACCCCAACCCGGGGTGAGCACGATCGGACCGCGGTCGATGGAGCTGTTCCGGCGGTGGGGGCTGGCCGACGACATCCGCGCCGCGGGCTGGCCGCCGGACCACCCGCTGGACATCGCCTGGGTCACCCGGGTCGGCGGGCACGAGCTGCACCGCTTCGAGCGGGGCAGCGTCGCCACCCGCCCGGAGTTCCGGCACACGCCGGAACCGGACCAGGTCTGCCCCGCGCACTGGCTCCAGCCGCTGCTCGTGGGCGCGGTGGGCAGGGCCCCGGACGGCCCGCTGCTGCTGAGCCACCGGCTGGACTCGTTCACCCAGGACGACGACGGCGTCACCGCGCACGTCACCGACCTCGGCACCGGCACGGCGAGCGTGGTCCGGGCCCGGTACCTGGTCGCCTGCGACGGCGCCTCGTCCCCGGTCAGGCGCTGGTGCGGCATCGACGCGCCGGCGCGGCACGAGGCCAGGGTGCTGCGCAACATCCTGTTCCGCGCGCCGGAGCTGACCCGTCACCTGCGCGAGCGCGGCCACCGGCCGGCCATGGTCTACTTCCTCATGCTCTCCAATGAGCTGCGCTACCCGCTGCGCTCGATGGACGGCGGGGAGCTGTTCAACCTGACCGTGTCCGGTCCGGCGCTGACGGCGGACCCGACCGCGCTGCTGCGGGACGCGATCGCGTTCGACACCCCGGTCGAACCCGTGGCCGACGACGAGTGGCACCTCACCCACTGGGTGGCCGAGCGCTACCGGCACGGCCGGGTCTTCCTGGCCGGGGACGCCGCCCACACCGTGTCGCCGTCCGGCGGGTTCGGCATGAACATCGGCATCGCCGACGCCGCCGACCTGGGCTGGAAGCTGGCCGCCCACCTCCGCGGCTGGGGCGGGGAGCACCTGCTGGACAGCTACGAGGCCGAGCGGCGGCCCGTCGCGCTCGACAGCCTCGAAGCCGCCAACCGGCACCTCCAGCGGACGTTGGCCCGCGCGCTGCCCGTCGACCTGCGCGCGGACACGCCGGAGGGCGAGCGCCGGCGCGCGGAGATGGCCGAACGGCTGCGCGCCAGTGGCGCCGACAAGGAGTTCGACAACCCCGAGGTCCACTTCGGCTACCGCTACCGGTCCCCGCTGGTCATCGGCACCGGCGCCGAGCTGACACCGGAGTGGCGACCGGGCAGCGACCCCGGTTCCCGGGCCGCGCACGCCTGGCTGCGGCCGGGGGTGTCCCTGCTGGACGTGTTCGGCGAGGGGTTCGTCCTCCTGTGCTTCGGGCACGACCCGCGGGGCACCCGGGAGGTGCGGGAGGCGTTCGACGCGCGGGGCGTCCCGCTGCGGGTCGTCGAGTGCGGCGACCCGGAGTTGGCGCGGTTGTACGCGTGCCCGTTCGTGCTGGTCCGCCCGGACGGCCACGTCGCCTGGCGGGACGAGCGGCTGCCCGCGGACCCGGTCCGGCTCGTGGACGCGGTCCGCGGTTCGGTCCTGGCGGCCGTGCCGTCGGGCTGACGGCCCGCGCTACGGGACCGGTGCCCCGGTGCCCACGGGTACCGGGGTACCGGTCCCGGCGGCGATCCGCTCCAGGCGCGGGACGAGGTCCTCCACCGGCGGCAGCGCGAGCATGTGGCGCTGGGCCAGTCGGGCCCGCGCGGTCACCGCCGCGTCGTCCAGCAGGGTCCGGCACGCCGCGGCGATCGCCCCCGCCGAGCCGTCGGTCACGTGCAGGCCCAGGCCGAGTTCCCGGACCCGGGCGGCGTTGGCGAACTGGTCCCCGTACCGGGGCAGCACGGCCATCGGCACGCCGGCCGCGATCGACTCGCGGATGCCGTTGTAGCCGCCGTGGGTGATGAACAACTGGGCGCAGCGCAGCAGCAGGGGCTGGGGGACGTGGTCGGCGAGCCGGACGTTCCCGGGCACCGGCGAGTCGGCCGGGACCAGGCCGCCGGTGGCGACCACGCCGACGCAGTCGGTCTCGGCGAGCGCGGCGACGACGGCCAGCAGGGCCGACCGCGTGTCGGCCTGCACCGCGACCGTGAACGGGTCGACGGCCTGCGCGTGCAGCACGGAGATGACGGTCCCGAACGACGCCAGCACCAGGGGGCGGTCCGCGGGCAGGGCGAGGACCCAGTCCGGCAGGACCTCGGCGCGGTCGACGGCGTCCGGCTGCCGGCAGGTGATCGCGTCCGGCAGGTGGGCGGGGGCGAACGAGTACGACGCGGGCATGAAGTCGAGCCGCCCGTGGCGGTAGAGCGGTTCGAGGTCGTCCCACTCCGGTCGGCCTAGCTCGCGCCTGCGCTCGTTGAGCAGGACGAGCAGGTAGTCCGGGGGGAGCGCGTTGGCGCTGCCGGCCGGGGCGGGGACGTGCGGGACACCGAGGTCCTCGGCGAGCAGCACGGCCGCGAACTCCGCCTCGCCGCGCAGCACGAGGTCGGGGCGGAACCGGTCGGCCACCGCGGCGAGGGCGTGATACCCCTCGACGATGTGCGGACCGGCGAAGAGGCGGACGCCCACCTTGCGGGCGAGGGTGGCCGCGTCCTCCCCGGCACCCCGGCCCGCCTCCGCGAGGGCCGGGCTCACGTCGGGGATCAGCGGCGGCAGGTCCGCTCGGGCGCGGAACGGTTCGCCGTCGAACACGCGCAGCAGCGGCACCGTGGTCGCCACCAGGACCTCGTGCCCCGCGCACGCCAGGGCCCGCGCCACCGGGAGCAGCGCCCTGGCGTGGGAGACGGCGGTGGTCACGCAGCACAGCACCCGCATGGCGTGCCTCTCGGGTCGCCCCTGATCCGATCACCGCCCGGTGACCGTCACCTGTCGACGACCACGGTAAGGCGAACCGGGTCGCGCCACCTGAGCACGCACCCGAACGGGTCGTTGGGCGGACGGGCCCCGACCGCCGACCGGGTCGCCCGGCGTTGAACTCCACCAGTCCCGGGTGGACCGGTGCCGCACCACCGGCGCGGTGGGGCGGACCGCGCGTGGTCGCGCACCGGCGCCGGCAGGCGGGCGAGGGTGGTGACGTCGTCGCGTGGGAGCGGTTCGAGGAGCAGGCCGCCGACCACCTCGACGTGCCCGGGCGGCACGGTCGCGAGCAGCGTGCGCCCGGCACCCGCCCCTCCCCTCCGGCACGAGGCCGTGACGTGCCGCACGTCACTTTGCTTCGAATTCGAAGCAGGTCTAACCTCAGTCCCAGATGCTTCGAGTTCGAAGCAAATGACGAAGGAGAGTTGCCATGAAGGCAGTGCGCTTCCACGAGTTCGGCGGCCCCGAGGTCCTGCGCCACGAGGACGTCGAGCAGCCGGTCCCCGCGGCCGGCGAGGTCCTGGTCCGCGTCACGGCCACGACGTTCAACCCCGTCGAGGGCAACATCCGCCTGGGCGTCATGCAGGGCCCGATCCCGGTCGAGCTGCCGCACACCCCCGGCCTCGACGTCGCCGGCACGGTCGACGCGCTCGGCGAGGGCGTCGAGGGCCTCGCGGTCGGTGACGAGGTCGTCGGCTTCCTGCCCATGACCAAGCCCGGCGCCGCGGCCGAGTACGTCCTCGCACCGGCGGCTGTCCTGACCCCGGCACCCAAGGGCATCCCGCTGGCCGACGCCGCCGCGCTGCCCTTGGTGGGCCTCACCGCCTACCAGGCGCTCTTCGACCACGGCCGGCTCAAGGCCGGGCAGCGCGTGCTGGTCAACGGCGCGGGCGGACCGGTCGGCGGCTACGCCGTCCAGCTCGCCAAGCAAGCCGGTGCCCACGTGATCGCCACGGCCGGCCCGCGCAGCGCCGAGGCCGTGAAGACCGCCGGCGCCGACGAGGTCGTCGACCACACCACCACCGACGTGCTCTCCGCGGTGACCGAACAGGTCGACCTGGCGCTCAACCTCGCGCCGGTCGCCCCGGAGGTCCTGGCCGGACTGGTCACCGCGGTCCGCCCCGGCGGAACCGTCGTCAACACGACGATCTGGATGCCCGCGCCGACCGACGAGGACCGCGACGTGCGCGGCGTCAACCTCTACGTCCGCAGCGACGCCGAACAGCTGGCCGAGCTCGTGGCGCTGGTCGACTCCGGCGACCTGCGGGTCGACGTGGCGCGGCGGGTGCCGCTGGCCGAGCTGCCGGCGATCCACGCCCAGGCCGCGTCGGGCGCGGTCCACGGCAAGGTCGTCTTCCTCGTCCCCGGCGCCTGACAGCAGGAGAAGACCACGCCTCCCGGGCCGGATTCCGCGATCGTCGCGGCGCCGGCCCGGTGGCGGGCGCGATGCGGGCCCCACACCCGGTTCGACCGCCGGCCCTGCCCCTGACCGAGGGTTCGTGGCCCTGATCTCAGTGCTTCCCCCGGCGGTGGCGGTGGGGACACCCCCAGTTCCCCGACCACACCTGATCAGGTGCAGCGGAAAGTTGCGCAGCCCGCGTCAAGATCGGCGATCATCCCCCGGACGCGGGGGTGTTGATCAGCCCGGCTGGTAGGGTCGTACGCGTGGATCTGGACGGCATCGCTGCCCGACTCGGGGTGCCCGTTGAAGACGTCGAGCGCGTGCACCGGCTCGCGGGCGACCTGCCCTCGGCTCCACTGCCCGCCAAGGCCGACGCGCCCGCGATACTCGCCCGGCTCGCGGTGCGGCCCGACGACGCCGCCGAGATCATGGCCGGCTGGCCCGATCTCGGCTCTCCGCTGTGGACCCCGGAACTGCGCTGGCTGCTCGACCGCTCCACCGCCCTGGTCCGCGCCGACCTCGGCGGCCACGGCTGGCTGGTACCCGGTCCGGAGCTGCCGCGCGACCGGGGCCCGGCCTGGCGGCACCTGTACGTCTACGCCTACCTGGCCCTGGTCGAGGTCGCCGTGGGATACCACCGCGACCACGGCATCGCCGAGGCCGTGTCGTGGACGACCCTGGCGGACCTGGGCCGCAACCTCGCGGTCGACCGGAGGATGCGCGGCGAGGGCTGGCCGGTCATGCAGAGCTGGCTGACCCTGCACGCGCGCGGCGGCCTCTACGAACTGGGCCGGCTGCAGTACCAGCGCGGTGACACCACCCTCGGCCTGCACATCCCCGAATCGGGCCCGCTGACCCCGCAGGCAGTCGAGGCATCGCTGGACCAGGCCCGCGCGTTCTTCCCGCGCCACTTCCCCGACGAGCACTACACGACGTTCTCCTGCGGCTCGTGGCTGCTCGACCCGCAACTGCTGGACTACCTGCCCGGGGACTCCAACATCGTCCGGTTCCAGCAGAGGTTCGAGCTGGAACCCTACGAGCAGCCCGAGGGCATCGACGCCGACGTCGAGGTGCTGCGGTTCGTGTTCCGCACCCTGACCACACCGCTGGACCAACTGCCGCGCCGCACCGCACTCCAACGCGCGGCCGTCGACCACCTGAAGTCCGGCCGCCACTGGCAGTGGCGCCGCGGCCACTTCCCGATCTAACCGGAGCAACCCCGCCCGGCGCGAAGACCTCGCTCAAAACCCGTCGTGCCGGCGAGCGGGTGTCAGCCGGCGGATCGCCGTCCGACGATCGCGGTCAGCCCTTCGGTGCCGCGACCGGCCGCGATGAGCGCCTCGATCCTCGCCGCCACCTCCGGTAGCCCACCGTCACCGAGACGTCCCCCGGCTCGCAGTTCCACGAGGTGGCGGACGACCGCCAGGTGCTCGGTGAGGTTCGCGGGACCCGCCGGGTAGGAGGCGTGCAGCATCTCCGACACGGTGGCGGGGACCGCCGCGACCACGTGGTCGAGCTGGGTGTTCGCCGTCCGGGCGAACTCCTCCACGTCGATGCCGGCCTCGCGTACCGTGTCGAGGGCTCGGAGCAGCCCGAGCTGGGCGTCGTACCACACCCCGAAGAGGGCGAGGTCCCAGACCGCGGCCGCCTCCGGTGCTTCTCCGACCAGGCGTGGCCTGCCCAGCAGTTCGAAGACCGACTCGTGCTGCTCGAAGGCGTGGCGGGAGCCGCTGTACAAGATCGTTGCGGTATCGGTGCCGATCACCTCGGGCGAGACCTGGATCCCCGCGCCGACATACCGCGCGCCCAGGCTCGCGACCCGCTCGGCGGCTTGCCGCGCTTCGCCGGCAGTGCCGGTGTACATCCCGACGATCGTCCGCCCGGACAGGTCCACGTCCAGGTGGGCGAGGCACTGCTGCACCGCCGCGTAGTCCTTGAGCGTCAGCAGGACGAGCGGACTGGACAACACCGCCTCCCGGAGCGACCGCGCCCGCAGCGCCCCCGCGGCCACCAGCCGGGCAGCACGACTCCGAGTCCGGTTGTACACCGTGACCTCGTGCCCACCGTCAAGCAGCCGACGCACCACCGCACTACCGATGGCCCCCGTACCGATCACCGCGACCCTGGCTGCCGACTTCTCGATCTCGACCATGGCACGATCCTGGAACCTCGACCATGCTGGAGGTCAAGCCGGTGGCTCACCGCGACGCACCGCCATGCCGCGAAGCGAGCGCTTGAACCCTCGAATGGCCGTGCAGCGGGAGCGAGCTTCGGGGGCAGCCAGAACAGGGTTTGGTGAGCAGAAGGCGGCCGGCATGACGGGAGGTCGTGACAGGGGGTCGCCTTCGGCACGGCCCTGGTCGAGGTGGCGGGCCAGCAGGGTGGCGCTGCCGGTGCAGCCCAGTTCCCGGATCTCCGCGAGTGGAGGGGTGACCGGGGCCGCGGGATCGACCACGCGGCGGGAGCAGTCGGGCAGGGCGCGGCGGACGGCCTCCGCGGGTGGCCGAGCGACGCTGGTGGCGCTCCAGCAGTCCGGGAACTGTTCCCGGAAGGTCTGCCGTCGACAGCCCAGCACCGCGCAGACCAGTCGCCGGGCGCGCACGTCACCGCCGACTGCGGGTCGGACCCGATCACGAGACAGCCCCCGGAGCCGGCGACCCGCGCAACGCACGGCGTCGTGGAACCCGTTGCTGCGCAGCAGTTACGCAATGCCGTCGTGACCGAGTTCGGCGCGGGCCACGCCACCCCTGCACGCGCGTCAGGTCGGTCCCGCGATGCACCGGCCCTGGTCGGAGTTCCCACCGTTCGGGGTCGCCGTTCACGATGAACGTGCGGCCGTCGTGCTCGACGCGCTCGTGTGCCCGGATCGGGGGCTCGAAAACGCGTTATGGGCCGGTGCGCCCAGCGACGGGCACTCGAATGGCGGGCGGCCGGACGAGTGGTGCACTGCAATTCGCACCGATGTTTGTCGCTGAGCCGATCGGATCTGTCACGGTGAGTCCGCACGGTGCAGTGAAAGGGCCTTCCGGCCTGCGGTGATGGGCCTTTCGGCCTCTGTCGGGGTGCTCTTTTCCGGGCACAGCATGTAGGGCCCGGTCGCCGCCCGCCCTGGACGGGCCCCGGCCGCACAGCAGGTGTCCCCCCGCCCCGGTCCGGCCCTTGCCCCTCGACCTCGACGGGAGTGGCGCCCCCATGCCGGCGGGGCACCGCGTGGTGTCCCGCCGCGTCGAAACGAGGTTACCGTGAACACGCTGTCCCGACGATTACTCGGCTCCGTCGGCACCGTCGCCGCCGCCCTGGCCCTCGTGCTGGGCACCACGACACCGAGCTGGGCCGTCGCCCCGTCCAACGACGACTTCGCCAACGCCCGGGTGGAGACCAGTTCGTTCACCGACAGCCTCAGCAACGTCGACGCGACGACCGAGAGCGGCGAGCCGGTGCTGTCGGACTGCACTTTCGATCCGGAATTCCCCGCCACGAAAACCGTCTGGTACGGATTGACGATCACCGCCGGCACCGAGGTGTCGGTGAGCACGGCCGGCTCGAACTTCGACACGATCGTCACGGCCTACACCGGCACCGACCTCGGCTCGCTGTCCGAGATCGCCTGCAACGACGACGAGAACTACCCGTCGACCCTCACGTCGCTGATGGAGTTCACGGCGAGCGCGTCGACCACGTACTGGATCCAGGTCGGCGGCGTCCCGAACAACGGGGGCAATGCCGGCAACCTGGCTGTCGACGTGGTGCTGACGGCACCGGCGGAGACGGACATGTCGGTGTCGGTGACCGACTCCCCCGACCCGGTATCGCTGGGTAACAACGTCACCTACACCGTCACCGTGTCCAACGCCGGCCCCGCGACCGCGACCGGGGCCACGGCGTCGAGTTCGCAGCTCCAGGGCGACGCGCTGGGCATCGTGTCCGTCACCCCCAGCCAGGGTTCGTGCACCGTCAGCGGCCCGAACGTGTTCTGCACGCTGGGCACGATCGCCGCCTCCGCCTCGGCCACCGTGACCATCGTCGGCACCCCCGCCTCCACCAGCACGCTCCGCTTCGTGTTCGTCGCGGGCAACTCCGGCCAACCCGATCCCGACACGAGCAACAACGCCCGCCAGGAATCGACCACGGTCAACAACGCGCTGGGCTGCACCATCGTCGGCACCAACGGCAACGACACGATCACCGGCACCAACAGCGCGGACGTGATCTGCGCCCTGGGCGGCAACGACACCATCAACGGCCGCAACGGCAACGACACCATCTACGCCGGCGACGGCAACGACTCCAGCTACGGCGAGGACCTGCTCGGCCTGCTCGACAACGGCGCCGACACGATCTACGGCGGACCGGGCAACGACACCCTCGACGGCCAGAACGGCAACGACACCCTCATCGACCACGACGGCACCGACAGCCTCTCCGGCGGCAACGGCAACGACAGCATCGACGTCCAGGACGGCGTGGGCGGCGACACCGCCAACGGCGGCCTCGGCACCGACACCTGCCTGGCCGACACAGGCGACACCACCACCGGCTGCTGAACCCCGCCGTTGTGCGGCACCCGCGGACCGGGTGCCGCACAACGGCCTCGTCCGCACGCGCGAAACCAGTGAGGAGCACCTCGTGAGCACGAACGCCCGACGCCTGCGCCGCACCGTGGTCCTGTCCGCCGCCGCCCTGGCGGTCGCCGTTCCGGTCCTGGCCGGTTCGGCCGCCGCCGGTTCGGCCGCACCGGCCTGCGGCCTGGACACCCTGGACGGCACCTACCTGTTCGCCGGCGACGGCTGGTCGGTCTCCGGCACCGGCACCGTGCCGCTGGCCTTCGCCGGCGTGGAGCGCTTCGACGGCGACGGCGGCTTGGCAGGCACCTCGTCGAGCAGCTTCAACGGCGCCATCACCTCCCAGCACGACTTCACCGGCACCTACACCGTCGCCGCCGACTGCACCGGCACCTTCACCATCGACGGCACCCTGCACTTCGACATGTACGTCGAACGCTCCGGGGACGGCTTCGTCTACCTCCAGACCGACCCCGGCAGCGTCAGCGCCACCACCGAACACCGAGCCACCCGCCAGTAACACCCCACAGCGGCGGGAGCACGCGATGCCCCGCCGACATCGAAACGAGGTTGCCTTGTCCACTACACCCACGAGCAGACCGCGCACCGCGGTCGTGCGGCGATTACGCGTCCTGGGTTCCGCGACGACCCTGGCCCTGGCGTCCCTGGTGGCCGCCGGCGCCCCGGCCCACGCCGCCTTCCCCGGCGACAACGGCAAGATCTACTTCACCGAGTCCGGCAACCTGTACACGGTCAACCCGGACGGCTCCGGGGTCACCCAGGTGCTGGGCTCGCCGGGCGCCAACGCCCCGCGGGTGAACGCGCAGGGCACCAAGGTGGCGTTCGAGCGGGGCGTCAACAGCCCCGACCTCCAGGTCCACGTCATGAACCCCGACGGCACCGGCATCACCGCGATCACCTCCGGCGCCGGCGCGGACGGCCAGTCGCTGGCCTGGTCCCCCGACGGCACCAAGCTCATCTACCGGCCCGGTGGGACGCTGACGGTCATCAACGCCGACGGCTCCAACCCGACCCCGCTGGGCGTGAGCGGCAACCACCCCAACTGGTCCCCGGACGGCAGCAAGATCGTCTACCAGGACTCGGGGGTCATCAAGACCGTCAACCCCGACGGCACCGGCCAGACCACGTTGGCCAGCACCCCCGGCGTGACCTACTACGCGCCGAACTGGTCGCCGGACAGCTCGAAGATCACCTTCACCGCGTTCAGCTTCGACCCCCTGGGCAACCACGTGTACACGATGAACGCCGACGGCACCAACCAGACCAGCCTCGCCGACGGCTACAACTCGGTGTGGTCCCCGGACGGCACCAAGATCCAGTACCAGGACAACAACGGCCTGCTGCTGATGAACCCCGACGGCACCAACCAGACCCGGCTCTACACCTTCACCTTCGGCATCGTCACGACCGGCGACTGGGCCGCCATCCCGCCGGTCGGCGCGGACGTGTCGGTGTCGGTGACCGACTCCGCCGACCCGGTCTCCCTCGGCGGCGACCCGTACAGCTACACCGTGAGCGTGGCCAACGCCGGACCCGCCGGCGCGACCGGGGTGGCGGTGTCCACCACCCTGTCCGGCGCGGCGGCGAGCATCGACTCCGCCACGTCCTCGCAGGGCTCGTGCTCGGTCTCCGCGCCCACCGTGTCCTGCACCCTGGGCGGCGTCGCCGCGTCCGGCTCGGCCACCGTGACGATCACGGTCACCCCGTCCGCGACCGGCACGGTCACCGCCACCTCCACGGTGTCGGCCACCGGGACCGACCCGACCCCGGGCAACAACACCGACGCCGAGTCCACCACCGTCAACAACGCCCTCGGCTGCACCATCACCGGCACCAACGGCCCGGACACGCTCACCGGCACCAACGGCAACGACGTGATCTGCGGCCTCGGTGGCAACGACACCATCAGCGGCGGCAACGGCGCCGACACCATCTACGCCGGCGCGGGCAATGACGCGATCAACGGCGGCAACGGCAACGACACCGTCTACGCCGGAGCCGGCGACGACTCCAGCTACGGCGAGGACCTGCTCGGCCTGCTCGACAACGGCGCCGACACCCTCTACGGCGGACCGGGCAACGACACCCTCGACGGCCAGAACGGCAACGACATCCTCTACGACCACGACGGCACCGACACCCTCTCCGGCGGTGTGGGCAACGACAGCATCGACGTCCAGGACGGCGTGGGCGGCGACACCGCCAACGGCGGCCTCGGCACCGACACCTGCACCGTCGATGGTGGCGACATCACGACCAGCTGCTGAACCCGGCTCCCCTCTCCCCCGTCGCGGGTGGCCCGGACACGCAGCCGACCGCCCGCGACGGACCCGAGTCCACCCCGGCGACACCCGGGGTGGACTCGTACGCGCGTGCGGCTGCGGACGTGCCGGGGAGCGTCTCCGATCCGCGCGGCCTCCCTCCGAACCGGACTTGGTGGTTCCCCGATCATCCGGCTCTCCAGTGACTACTGCGTGAGCGAAGCAGTCGGTTGCCCCGAGGTTGTCCCCTTGAATCGGACACCTTGATCCCAGACGGCGGTCCGGAGGAAGGATGTCCTCCGTGTCGGGTAAGTCGAAGTACCCCGCGCGGTTCCGCAGGGATGCCGTCGTGCCGGTCCGTTCGCGCGACTGGGTCCGCACCGCCGAACAGTCCCAGGCCGCTGCGCCGACGGGCGATGTGTCGGCCGATGAGTACCAGGAGCCGCGGGAACTGCGGGCGCCGGGTGCGTTGCGCGGCATGGTCGAGGACCACCTCCGGGAGCACCCCGGCGAGGAGTTCAGCCCGACCGCGATCGGCCGGGCACTGACCCGCTCCGCAGGCGCCGTGCACAACGCCCAGGAGAAGCTGGTCGAGAACGGCTACGCCCTGCACACCAGCGACAAACCGAAGAAGTACTCCCTGGCCA
The DNA here is from genome assembly GCF_009498035.1 of Saccharothrix syringae. Classification (NCBI taxonomy): domain Bacteria; kingdom Bacillati; phylum Actinomycetota; class Actinomycetes; order Pseudonocardiales; family Pseudonocardiaceae; genus Saccharothrix; species Saccharothrix syringae. The sequence goes on along the minus strand of NZ_CP034550.1, from coordinate 3,453,231 downwards.
CCGATCCGGCAGCCGCACACACCAAGTAGCAGACCGCGTGGTGCCGTGCCCTCCACGGTTCGCCGTGGGGGCGCAGCCGCTTCGATGAAGGGTTTCGTCGGTGGTCGGCGTGCCCGGACACAGGCTCTTCCCACGACGCGCGAGCACGGGGCGTTCACGATCGGCTCGGTCGTGGCGACCACGGGACCAGGCTCGTGGTCCGGTCGGGGCGCCCTTCTCGACGCCCGTCGGTGGGGGCGGCGGCCGCGGTGGCGGATCTGCTCCTGCGCGGGTGGATGCCGTTCACCGACGCGTGTTCGCCAGGGCGATGGCGCGGCAGCTGAGCAGGGGCACGAGTGCACTGTGCACAGGGGGTCGCGGTCGTTTCAGGTGCGCCGGGCGGAACATCACCCGAAGGAGTCGTTGTCGCCGATGTCGGGCCACGCCGCACCGCGTCGCCGGGAAAACTCTGGGACCGTCGTCGTCGACCGCTGCTGCCGTTCGACGACGAGGAGACAGGCGATGGCGACCAAGCTGTACGTGGGCAACCTGGCTGCCCACACGAGCGATGAAGGGCTGCGCAACGCCTTCGCGGAGTTCGGCGAGGTCATCGACGCCACCGTCGAACGCGACGCCGAGACGGGCAACTCCAGGGGCTTCGGCTTCGTGGAGATGGGGTCCCCGGACGCGGCCACCGCCGCGATCGAGGGGCTCCACGGGCGCGATCTCGACGGCCGTTCGCTCGCTGTCCGCGAACACCGCGCACGGCCCGGCCGCTGAGGGTCGACCAGCGGGCCGCGGGGTGGAGTCGGTGCGCGACCGCTTCGGTCACGAGCACGCGAAACCACGGGAAGGGAACGTACCGGTGTCCGAGGTCGACCGGTTGGAGAAGGACTTCACCCGGTCTGCTGGACGGGGTCAGGGTGGACTACTACGGCGTACCGACGCCGTTGGCCCGGATGGCCACGGTCTCCGTCCCGGAACCGCGTCTGATCACGATCAAGCCGTGGGAGGGGAACCAGATCACGGCGGTCGGCGACGCCGTGCGCGACGCGGGCCTGGGCTTGACGCCGCAGGTCGAGGGCGACTTGGTGCGCGTTCCGCTCCAGCCGCTGACCGAACAGGAGCGCAAGGAGGCCGTCGCCTCGGCGCGCGAGCACGCCGAGACCGCGAGAACGGCCGTGCGCGAGTCGCTGCGCGAGGGTGAGCGGACCGCAACCGCTCTCGCCGAGGGCGGCAGCCTGGACGAGACCGGTGCCGACGGGCTGCACACGCGCCTGCGCGACTTGGCCGAGCGGGGCCTGCGCCAGGTCGACGCCGTGACGGCGGCCGCGGAACAGGACATCCTCGCGGTGTGACCGGTCGCCGACCGGCACTGCCGCGCGGGTGTCCGGGCTCGGTTGGAGTGGGTGGGCGGTCGGGTGCCGGTGGGGACCGGTGGTGGTCAGCGGTTGAGGGCGTTCTGGATGGTGGTGGCGACCTGGTCGGCCTGGATGTCGCGTCCGCGGGTGTTGGGGTGCAGGTACCAGGGCAGCGTGGTGCCGAAGACCTGGAGCTGGGAGTTCTCGAACAGGCCGCCGATGCCGCGGTCGGCGCCGTCGCAGGCGGTGTTGTCGTCGGTGGCGGCGTAGAGGTCGACGAACACGGCTCCGTTCTCGTCGGCCTTGGTGCGCATGAGGTCGTTGAGGCGTTTCTGGATCTTGTCGAACACCAGCAGGGCGCCGGTGTCGATGTCGGCCAGGGGCTTCTCGGTCTGCCCGGGCGCGGGGTTCTGGCACCTGGCGACGTTGGCGGGCACGATCCGCGGGTAGCCGACCAGCACAGTCGTGGCCTCGGGCGCGGCGTAGTAGATCCGGTTGAGCAACTGCTCCAGTTCGAACTGGGCCTTGTCGAACCGGTAGTCGAGCCAGTCCTTGCCGTCTCCGGTGGTGAAGAAGGCGGCGCACTGGTCGGCGGGCTCGTCGGCGTCGACCGGATCGGCGGGCAGCAGCGCGCCCTGGTCGCGGAGCTTCTGGGAGCACTGCTTGAGGATGTTGGCGAAGCCGACGGTGTTGCCCCCGAGGCTGCCGACGACCAGCTTGGTCTCCGTGCCCAGCGCTTCCTGCTGCGGCGGCCTGGTCGCGATACCTCCCAGCAGGGGCTGTGCGGTCCAGAAGTGTTCGATCAGCGCACCGCCGCAGGACCGGTCGGAGGCGATGTCGAGTGCGGTGCCCTTCGCGGCCAGCCGCCGGGCCGCCACCGCCGGGTAGTTCTCCTGGGCCCGGAAGCAGTACGCCTCCTCGGAGTCCACCTGCTGGAGTGGGGCGATGCCGAAGTTGGCGGTGTAGGAGTCGCCGAAGAACACCGTCGACACCCCCTCCGCCCGCGGCGTCGCCTGCTCCGCTGCGGCGGGCGCGGCGGCCCCCGCGCACAGCACCACGGCCACCGCCGCCACGAGCAGGCCGCGTCCCCGTCTCGTCGTCGTCATCACGTGCAGTCCCTTCACCGGTCGGTTCGGCGCGCTGCCGCCCCACCCGGGGCGGCAGCGTCGGTCGCCTGGCCGACGACCTGCCAAAAGGAACGTAGGCACGACCTGGCCTCGCCTGCCGGTGGAGGATGCGGATTCCACCCGACCGTGCGGCGTGTCCAGCCCGCGGAGCCCCCGCCGCGACGACGGTCCCGCACGGCGCAGGCGGCGCACGGCCGGGCTGCGGCGGTTGCAGCGGGCCGGGGTCTGCGACGGCGTCGCGCAACCGGTCGCGGCGAGCCGTGGCCGGTGGACTGGCTCGTGCGCGAGACCGCGCGCCACCGCCCGGTGGTCTGGATGGTGGCGGGGACCCGGTCCACCGCGCACGGGGGTCGGTCAGTGCCAGCCCTCGATCCCCGAACGCCGTGGATCACAGCAGATGTGAAGCTGTAACGGCACGACGCGGCCGGGAGGAGGCACTGACGCGGAACCCGACCGCCCCGACCACGAACCGAGGCACTGTCAGCCCAGTCGATACACCATCGTGTGAACAGGTTCTCCGTGCTGGACCGGCGGTCAACCGCTGCGGCGGGAACCACCGGTCCAGGGGACTGCCTTTCTGGTCCGATACCGCAGGAGTCGTCTCGGCGCCGGGTAGCGGCTGATGTCGACGAGGCGTCGGTGTACGACTCGGGGCGGGCGTCGGTGTTCCTCACGGCCTGCGTCGAGCGCCTGGGACCGGATGTGGCGTGGTCGTCGATGTCGCCGCTGGTCGACGCGGCAGGACGCCGGTTCACCGCCCGTGTGCTCGATGTCGCGAACACCTCCGGGCACGGCGGGCCGCCCCGGTCAGTGGGCGCCCGCACCTCGGATGCGGTCGTGCGCCGTCTACCGGCCCGTCTCGGCCTGTCCGGTGGAGCCGGGGGCTTTCCGGGTGGGTTGCAGTGGGACGTGAAGCCCGCCACTTCGGTGACCTTGACGAAGGTGGTGGTCTTGAGTCTGACGGTGTGGGCCATGGTGCTTCGGCTGGGCGTGGTGGGGTGCTCGGTGTGCCGTCGCCTTGCAGGGCGTGCAGCAGTGCGCAGGCATCGTCGATCGCCCGGAAAGGGGCCCCCACAGCTCCTCGATCACCTCGGTGAGATGGGCCAGGACGGCGTCTTTGTCTCCTGTCGTGCTGCCTTCCAAGGCGCACCGGATGAGGGACAGCGCCTCTTCCGGCAGATCCTGGGCGGCGGCCAGTGCATCCCTGGAGTTCGGCGGTGATCTCGACCCACCGGAACGCGGCCAGTCCGTCGTCCGTGCGGGTGGTGACGGTGTCGGGGTCGAGGAAGGTGACGCCGGCGGCGGTGAGCACGTCGACACCGGGTTGGTAGGCGGGGTGTCGGCGCAGCAGTGGTTTGACGCACGGGACCGCGAGGATGGGCACGTCGGCCGACAGCAGTTCGTTGAGCACCCCCAGGGCGAGGCAGTCGCTGATCCCGCCCGCCCACTTGTTGATCGAGTTGAAGGTCATCGGCGCCGCCAGGACCGCCTCGGCCCTGGGCAGGGAGTCCTGCCGTCCGGGTGGCAGGGCGGCGCAGCGGGTGAGGCATCCGGTTCGTGCCGCCAGGTCGTCGAGGTCGATCCAGGTGGCGGCGGTGGGGGTGGCGACGAGGCAGACCCGCCAGCCCTGCGCGTCGAGCAGGCTGATCGCCCGGCCGACGCCCAGCACGGGCGGGGCGGCGGAGACGACCAGGTAGAGCCACCGCGACGGATCGCTCATGCCGACACGCCCATGCGGTCGGCCAGGCCGCGCAAGCCCGGGACGGCGTGGCGCCGCTCCCGTGCCGGCAGTTGTCCCACCACGGTGTGCGCGGTCCGCTGGGAGCGGAGGAACTGCGGCGCCACGCGCTCGGCCTCCAGCAGGTGGATGACCGCCAGCGGGTCCTCGCGCAGCCGCGCGTGGGCCCAGGCGTTGTCGAGGTGGAACTGCCCCCGCCTGCCGTGCAGACCCGGCGACAGGGCTTCCACGTCCAAAGCGAGACCCACGGCGAGCACGGCACGGGGGTCGTCGGTGGCCACGGCGACCGCGATGCGGTGGATCTGCACATTGGTCGGCCCGAACGCGGTGAAGCCGATGTTGCCGTCACGCCCCAGGCAAGTGGCCAAGCGCTCGGCCTCGACCAGCCGGCCGTGCGCTTCGACCCGATCCGCACGGCGGGCGGCGATGACGGCACCCATCAGGGTCAACATGCCACGCCAGGTCCACCCTGTCGGATCCTCCTCGGTGATGGCCCCGGCCACGGATGCGGCGTGCCGCTCGGCCTCGTCCGCGCCGCCCAGGTGCGGCAGTGCGCAGACCAACTGGTAGGCGGCCGCGACCTGCCCGAAGGTGTCCTCGCCCTCCTCCACCGCCGCACGGGCCCGCTCGGCGGCCCGGTAAGCGGTGATGCCGTCACCGAACTTGGTGGCCAGCTTCGCCTCCACCACCGCCGCCTGACACCGCAAGCTCAACGCCTGCCGGTGCCGATCCCTGATGGTCCCTTCAACCAGCCCGGTGACCGTGTCGGTGACACCGGGCAGTGCCGCAGCGACCTCCGCGTACCGGGCAGCCTGGTAGTCGCGGTGCAGACCCTCCACCAACGCAGTCGCGAACCGCAACGCGCCGGGACGCCCCGCCGGGCCTGGCAGTGCGCGTACCTGCCAATCGGTCTCGACAACGTGCTCGTCGGAGGATGACGCAACGGTCGAGGCAGCCACGTCGACCGGCAGCGGTGCCGACATCGCGCGGAAACCGAGTTCGGCATCAGTGGCGACGCCCAGCACGTGGCGCAGCGCCGCCCGGTAGTGGGCGCCCGGCCAACGCACGGAACCGCGTTCGTAGCGCGCGATGGTGTGCGCGTCCAGGCTGTACCGCTTCCCCGTGGTCCTCCACAGCCAGGCGTTGACCGCCTCGGCCAACTCCCGGCGCGACATCGACTCGGTGGGCAGCGCAGCCGACGCGGTGCGTTTACGCGCGGCACGCAACAGATCATTCGGCCCCGGCACGGCTCACCCCATTCCTCCGGACATGAACGGACCGTAACCAGGCGACCATCCCAGACGACGCATTTTCGCCCGTCCGCGCCAATATGCCCCACAATCTGCCCCGTCTATGGGCAGCAGTTGAGGTTCCCCGGTAGCTCGGAGTCTTTCCAGGCATGGTCCGATAGGGCCTGAAGGGAGTCGGACCCCAAACCGGTGATCCGGCGCCTGGCCGAGCAGCTGGGCGTGCCCCCGGAGGCGTTGCGGAATTGGATCCGGCAGGACGAGGCCGACCGCGGCGAATGTGGCGACCGGCCCACGACCGCCGAGTCGGAGGAGCTGCGCATGCTGCGGCGGTCGAGTTCGTCCTCCGGGTCCTCGGCGTCGCCTCCTCCACCTACCACGGCTGGGTGGCCCGACAGGCCGGCCCGTCGGACCGCGAACGCGAGGACCGGGCGATCACCGCGGAGATCGTCGACATCCACACCGCCTCGGGCGGCACCTATGGCAGCCCGCGGATCCACCAGGTCCTGCGGCACCGGGGCATCCGCGTGTCGCGCAAGCGGGTGGAGCGGCTGATGCGCCAGGCCGCCCTGCAGGGCGCCTTCCTGCGCAAACACTGGCGGACGCCGTTGACCAGGCGGGATCCGCGGTCCGCACCGGCGAGGGCGCCTTCTGGCTCGCGGCCGTGCGCGACGCCTCTCCAACCGGATCGTGGGCTGGAAGACCAGCGACCGCTGCGACACCGACCTCGTGCCCGGCGCCCTGGAATACGCATCTGGTCCCGCGACGTGCGCGAAGGCCAGTTGATCCACCACAGCGACCGCAGGTCGAGCCACGGCCGATGTGCTCCACGAGCGCTCTCCGGACGACGGATGGGGTGCGCGCCCGTGAAGCGATCCGGCTCCCCTGACTGGGCAGGACGGTTCCGGCGCCACCACCAACCGCTTCTCCCGTGAGCGGCCCCCTCCGGCGCCGGGGAAGTGCTCGCCCAACAAACAGGAAGCGAACTCCCCCGGCGCCTTCCGCCTCCGCCCAGCCATATGATCGACGGTCCGAACGAGGGGAGCCACTGTGAACCAGCAGGCGCCTGCCAAGCGCCCCAACCCGCTCTTACCCGGCACCGGGCTCGTCGCCGACGTCTCGGCCGTGGTCGCGCTCGTACTGACGCTGACAACGACCTCCGCCACCGTCGTCGCGGTCGCGGCCGGCGTGGCCGTCATCGCGAGCGCCGGTTACCTGTGGTCCTATCGCGATGTCCCGCTCGGCGGCAAGGGGTTCCTCGCGGTGGTGGCGCTGGCCGTGGCCGTCGCCACCGCGAGCATCGCGCTCACCCGCCTGTTCCTCGACCCCGCCGTCACCGGCCCATCCGACACCGAAGGCGGAACTCCCCGGTCGACCACGTCCCGACCGGCTGCCGTGACCGGGACGAACACCACTGGACAACCGACGACCAGCACCGACCAGGCCGGTCCAGCGGAGAGATCCCTCCTGTCGTTGACCCCACAGGAAGAGGACTACGTCCATCTGCCCATCACGATCAACGGCACCACGTACAGCCAGGCCAAGGTCGGGAAACCGTTCTCCAACTACGCCATGGACCGCGTGGTCGACGAGGAGTACACCGTCCCGCCGGCCGTGTCCACGATCTTCCGGTCACGGATAGGTGTCGCCGACGACGCACCCACCGGGGCGTCGGTGACCTTCACCATCACCGTGGACGGCCGACCAGTCGCCACCAAGGTCGTCACCCGGGGCACCATCGACGACATCGAGGCCGACATCTCCGGGCAGACCCGGTTCGGCATCAGTGCGGAGAACGAGTCCAGCGAACCCGCCCTGGCCGCCTGGATCGACCCGGTCATCGTCAGCAGGACCTGATCATCGTCGACCGGCTCCGCGTGGAGCACGCACCCGTTCCGGACCGATGCTGTTGCGGCGAAGTTCTCAGCGACCGAAGAGCGCGTGGGAGCCGCCGGACGCGTGCAACGACACCGTGGGCTCAACGGCGCTCAACAGCACGTAACCGCAGATCAGCGCTCTGAACGACATAGCGGTCGGAGCCTGCTCCGAGGTGAGCACTTCCCCGACTCCGAAGAGCCGACCTGCGCTCCAGCGAGTCGGCCGGGCCTCCCTTCCGAGCGAGCAGCCGGCGCCGATCACCGCCCTCAGCGGCAGGAGCGGGCGTTCGCGGGCGAGCGGATCGGGGCGATCCCAGCCACTCCCGACCTACGGTGAACTCACCGATGGTGCAGGCCATGCCTGCGGCCGTGTCGTGCGTGACCAGCGTGTTCACTCCGCCTCGGAAAACTGCTGGGTGCCGATCACGCGCAGCAGTTCGAGCTTCTCGGCGGCGTCGGTGCCCTCCAGCGGCAGGAGGATTCGCATCCGGGTACCGGTCTCGGGTGTCACGAGCAACTGGCAACGCAGTTGGATCACGTCCGGCACTCCGCGCTGTAGGCGGCGAGGTCGGCTACCAGCTCGGCGATCCGGTGGTCCCCGCCGCGGCGGGAGTACGTGGCGCGGAGGTCGCTGACGTGCGCCGCCGACAGGCGGGCCCGGTCTGCTTCCGGAGCGAGGTGACGCGACTCCTGGCGGATGAACCAGCTCCGGTGGACGTTGCTCCCGCGGTCGGGGCGACGCTCGTCACGGCAGGCCAGGGCGTCGTCGAGCGCGTTGCGGCGCGGCGGGACGGGCACGCCGGCGAGGCGGAACAGGTGGTCCTTCTCGTCGGGGGTGCACCGCAGCGCGCGAGCGAGGGCGGCCACGACCGACTCCGACGGGTCGGAGCCGCGGGCCTGCTCCAGTCGCGCGTAGAAGTCGCTCGACATGCCCGCCGGCACGGCGACCTCTTCGCGCCGCAGGCCGGGTGTCCGGCGGCGCCGCGTTTCCGGCAGGCCGACCTCCGACGGCGAGAGCTTCTCGCGCCGCCGACGCAGGAACTCGGCGAGTCCGGGTCGGCCGATCACCTGTCCAGTGTGCCGCACGGACGCGGCCCCACCCAGGACGAGGTTGGTCCTGGACAGATCGGTCCTGGTCGACCAGGACGACCGGCCGCACCGCGGGTCCATGCCGAACAACCACGTCCGGCTCGCCCGGCGCATCCCCGTCCCCGACGCGGTTCCGACCGTCTCGGTCAACCCGGTCACCCCGCCGGCGCCGGACCGCGGTCTCCCGCTGCAGCTGCGGGTCACCGCACCCCTGCACGGCGACGCCGCCGCGATCGTGCTGCTGTCCCACGGGGGCGGCAGCTCGCACTACCTGGTGTCCAAGGACGGCTATTCGCCCCTGGTCGACTTCTACGCGAGTCACGGATTCGCCGTCATCCAGCCGACCCACCTCAGTTCCCCGGGCGGCGGGCTCGGCCTCGACACCGGCGCCCCCGGCCACCCGCTGTTCTGGCGATCGCGGATCGACGACTTCACGCTCATCCTCGACAACCTCACCGCCGTCGAGGCCCAGGCGCCGGTGCGGCTCGACCCGACGCGCATCGCCGTCGTCGGCCACTCCGCGGGCGGCAACACGGCCGGCGTGCTGCTCGGCGCGCGGGCCACCGATCCGGCCGGCGGAACCGCGCTCGACCTGCGTGACCCCCGCATCGGCGCGGGTGTGCCGCTCGCCTCGACCGGCAGCGCCGAGGGCATGACCGACACCATGCGCGAGCGGTACCCCGAACTGGAAGCCGACTTCTCGCACCTGACCACGCCGACCCTGGTCGTCCACGGCGACGAAGACGACAACCGCGTCGCCACCACCCGCGGCGCCAAGCACCACCTCGGCGGCATCATGGGCTACAGCCTCGCCGAGACCGACGACGAGGACCCCGAACGGCCGGCGGTCACCCAGCGCGCGACATGGGCCTACCTGCGATCGGCCCTCCACGACGGTGACCCCGCGTGGCAGCAAGAGGTGATCCAGTGTGGTCGCGGCTTCGGAGGTGCTTCCGCGGCCGTGGCAGAGGGACCTGCGGCGACATCTCCGGCTGCCCGCTCTGACCGGGAGGGGCGGCCCGGCGGGCCCAGCGCACCGAACAGTGCTCAGGGGCTGCGATCGGGAAGCCGACCACGACCCCTGGTACCCACAGGCGTGGCTCGCGCCGCACGAACGGGTGCAACACGCCGACGCGCTGGAACATCCCCCCTCGACGTGTTCTCCTGGTAACCGATCAACGCCGGTGAATGCGTTCGGCCGAGGCACGGCCCGTGATCGGAGAACCATGCACGACCGCGACCGCCGAGAGCCTTCCACGTCGAGGTCACCGCGCGGGCGTTCGCCGACGGCAACCGCTCGCACCACCGACCAGGGGACGACGACGAGTCCGATGCTGTTCGGCGCGGCAGTGCGCCTGCGTCCCGCGGCACGGCGGCAGCCGGAGGGCGCGCCGGAGTTCGGCAAGGTGTTCCGCGGTGTCTCCATCGGTTCCGAAAGCGAACTGACCGGGCTCGAGTGCGCGCTCCCGGCCCACTCGGTGCAGACCTTCGCCTACGTGGAGTCGGCCGAGACCGGCCGTCCTCTCGTGCGGATCACCAAGGACATGGATCACGGCGACTACCCGGCCCGACCGGGGTGGAGGCTCCACACCGTCGAACTCATCACCTATCCAGCCCTGAAGAGCGACGAACACCCGGCGGAGGACTACCGGGAGCCCAATGCCGCCGTGCTGTTCGTGCTCAGCACCCTCAACGGCATCGGCCTCGGCGAGGCGAGGCCGCTCGAGTCGCACGAGGGCGGGGGAGGCAGGTTCCGGCTGGTGGTCACGAACCGCAACCACGTCATCGTCAAGAGGGCGTCGTCCGCCGGGATGCCGCGCGCGGGGCAACAGCTCACCGCGGCGATCTCGACCAGGGACCTCCTCTTCCGCGAAGGGGCGATGTTCACGTCGGTGCAGGCCGCCGCACCCTGGTACCGCCCGGAGTTGGCCGGTGAAGCCACGCTCCCGGACGAACCCGCCTGCACCGACGAGAAAGCCGTGAGGAACCTGTACGCCTTCCTGGCATCCATGATCGACTTTGTCGCCGCACTGGCCAAGAAGCACCGCTTCGGCATCGAGGGCTACCGACCCGGGGGCACGCCATCGGGCCTGGCGTTGACCGATCCCCGGGTGAAGAACGACTGGAGGGTACTGCCCCGCACCAAGTGCGCGACCATGTTGGAAGCGCTCGGCGGCGACGACCAGCGCATCGTGCGAATCCTCCTCAGCGAGCGCTACCCGGACAACCCGACCGCCGAGTACGCCGCTTACCAGTACGTCATCTTCGGGCTCGGCACCGTGGCCGGGCACACCATCGACGACGCCTCCGTCGCCGGCACCAGAGCCGCGCTGTTCGAGTTCCGCTCCGTCCCCGGAGAACTGGTGAACTACCTGCCGGACGCGCGAGAACTCAACCCACCGGTCGCGGACCCGCTGGAGCGGTGGTTCGGCAAGGCGCGTCCCCTGGCCGTCAGGGCGATCAACCAGATCGCCGGGGAAAACGAGGACGAATTCGCGCGGTGGTTCCGGGAGAGGTTCGCCGAGAAGCGGAACGCCAAGGACCCGTTGCAAGCCGGCACGGCCCTGCAGAAGGCCGAGTGGATCCGCAGCACGCGCGAACAGGACTGGAAGAGCATCACCGACCGATATCCGCCCCCCTCGTGATCGCACGGCCGCCACCGCTCGTCACCGTCGCGGCGGCCCCGGGGATCGAACGGCGCTCAGCGGAAGCCGGTCGGCATGCGGGCGCCCAGTGAGAACAACGTCGTGATGCCCAGTGGCGTGAGGTAGCCGGCGTACCAGGCCACACCCAGTCCGATCGCAGCCAGGAGCGCCTTGTCCCGGGCCAGCAGGGTGGGTTGCGAACCGCCGGTCCCGCGCTCCGCTCCCGGCGTCGTGACCAGGCTCACCAGGTAGTCCTTGTCCCGACCGAAGCTCGCCCACACCTCCGCCCCCACCAGGTCGAGCTGGCCGAGGGCGGTGTCCAGCAGCTGGTACGCGCGGTGGTCGTCCGGGTTCGGCTTCCGCGGCTCCGCGCGCCCCACCAGGTACCAGGCGGCGGTCGAGATCCGGCTCCGCAGGTCGGGATCGGCCGCGGTCGCCACGCCCTCCGGCAATTCGGGTGGGCGCACCATGGTGTACGCGCGGTACAACGGGTGGCGCTTCGCCAGCGGCAGCAGCAGCTTGGCCGCGGCGACGACCGCGTCCACCGGGTGGCCCGCCAGGTAGCGGACCCCGGAGGCGAGCAGCGGCGCGACGTGCCGCACGCCGTGACCGGCGACCCCGACGCCCGCGGCGAGCATCAGTTCCAGGGCGACCACTTCCGTCTTGCTCATCGTCGCGACCGTGCGGAACCCCATCATCTCGGGAACGCTGTGCAGCGACGCGAGCCCGTAGTGGGCGACCGACAACCCCGTCCTCAACGCCGCGGGCGGCTCCGCGCCCCGGGACGCGACGGTCGACGCCAGGGCGACGACGGCTTCGGCCTCCGGCAACCACCGGGCCAGGCTCGCCACCAGGGGGCTGTGCACCAGCCGTTGGTGCAGTTCGGTGAGGCTGCGATAGGCCCGCACCGCGCTGATCAGCATCGCACCGAGAGCCGCCTCGGGCCCGCCGATGGTGTTCTTGGCGAACCGGTACCCCTCGACGTCCCCGAGCGCTCCCGCGAGAGCGCCTTTGAGGCCGGCGCCCACCACCCCCTCGGTGGCCATGATGCTGTCCACCACGGCCTCCGGCGAGTGGCTCTCGGTCAGCGCCGTCTTCAACGCCGCCATGGCGACACCGATGAACTGCATGGCGTGCCGGGACTCCCGCTCCCGCGATCGGACCACCTCACCCTTCGAGCACACCTTGTCGAGGGCTTCCCGACACGCGTCCGTGACGATGCCGACCAGCTTCCTGACGCCCTCGGGCCTGTCCTCGAGTTCCTCCTGGTGCTGCGCGATCTTCTCGAACACCTTCTCCTCGATGTCGCGCTCCGTGAGCAACTCCTTGACGAGGCCCGCGAGCCTCCTGTTGCCCGTGATCGCCTCGACGACCCAGGACACGACGAACTTCTTCACCCGGTTCGCCTGGAGAGCCGGTGACGGCGGCACCTCGACGCTCCCGTGCCTGGTGTACTGCTTGGCCGTGTCGACCAGCTCCGCGCCCTGGTTGCCGAAGTTCTCCTTCGCCCACGCGCTGATGTCACCCCGGTCGCTCCAGGCGAGGCGCGGCGCGAGGTAGGTCATCGCCACCGCCGAGCTGATCCCCTCGATGAGGTACCGCGCGAGGATCCGCGTGACGGGGGTGTTCTTCTTCGGTTCGCTGTCCACCGGACCGCCGCGGAAGGACGGCCCCATCCTGCCGGTCTCGTCGGCGGTGACCCATTCGACCTTGCGGCGCCCCGGGCCCTGGACCACCGAGACCGACGTGATGTCGAACTGCGCACCGGACCGGATGACCGTGTCGAGCCCGGCGTCCCGGTGCCGCAGGTAGGAGGCCAGGGGACCGATGTCGTAGCCCGCGACGTTGTTCAGGCGGACGCGCATGACCGTGACGTGCCGGTTTCCGCCGATGCTCTCGGGGAGCGAGGTGGCGAACGCGAGGGCGGCGCCCTCGTCGCTGAACGCCAGGGTGGTGTGCTCGGTGGTGATCCGTTGGCCGACGGCGGGCTTGGCCGCCTCGTAGGTCCCGCGCGCGATGGCGTGGCTCCGCAGCCGCTTCCACATCGCCTCGGCGGCTTTCCGTTCCGCGTCCAGCCTGCTGCCGAGCTGGTCGGGACCACCCAGCGCCGTGCGCCCCGCCGCGGCCCCGGCCCTGGCACCGACGCGCTGCGCCGGCTTGACCACGACCGCGCCGATCTTCTCGACCGCGGCGGAGAGGGGGTCCGCCAGGTTGGCGAGGATGTCCGTCAACTGGTCGTTGAGCGCTTTCAGGGGTTTGAACGCCCCCTTGACGACGTCCCCCAGGTCCACGCCCGCGATCTTCCCGACCGGTATGTTCTTCAGCGACTCCCGGATCCTCTCCGCGACGTCCTTGATCTCATCCACCTTCTTGGCGATTTCCTTCAGGGGTCCCCTGATTCCGTTGACGCTCTTGACGGCGTCGCCCAACCGCTTCCCCGCGATGACCACGTCATCGAGGAGCGGCATCGCCAGGGCGCTCGGGAGATGCAGGAACGGGTTGTCCATGGTGGCGATGTTCACGACATCCCGGAGGAGCGCCACCAGCGGTCCGCCCAGCGCGCAGAGCGCCGCCGTCGGCCCTTTGAGGAGTGCACCGACGGATGCGGTGACGGCAGCGCCACCGACGTTTTTACCGAGCTGGTTGGACAGCGCCACCAAGGCGAAGTTCATCCGGAGGTTCTCCGCCCTCATGCGCTCGTCGAGCCGATGCATCGACGTGATGAAGTCCGTCAGCGACGTCATCCACGCCTGCATGGTCACCACGATCGGGGTCGACACCGCGCGTTCCGGTTCCGTCAGTTCCAGGTCGGCGTTGCCCAGCGCACCTTCCGCCGTGCTGACGACGTAAACGGTCTTCCCGGTCGGGCTCAGGTCGCGTAGCGCGTCGTCCAGGTCCTCGGCGTACTTCGCGTTGAGCTTGGCCACGGCAGCCGAAACCCCTTCCAGCTGATCCTCGGACAGTCCCCGCCGGTCCAGTCTCCGGTGGACCGGATCGGCCGCGGGCCGGCCGAGCCGGAGCCCGGCTGGCAGGGCGCCGTACTGCACGATGAGATCGGCCATGCCGACCAACGCGGTCGTCGTCCGCACGTGGTAGAGCTGACCGGCCCTCCAGTTCGGCTGGTCGTCCGAGTATTCGCGGACGCGTTGCGGAAAATCGCCCCGTCCCAGCGCGGCGGCATTTCGGAGCATCTGCCGAGTCGTTTCGTGAGCCGATTCTCGCGCGCTGCGCACAACCGGGTCCCCAGTATCGTCCACGCGCACTCGATGGCGAATGTTTTCCGCCTCGTCGGCCATTTCGAGCAAAAGTTTCGCCTCGCGGGCATGGCGCTCGAAAATTGCCGCATACGGATCCTTCGCCCACTCCCCCTGACGTTTCAAAAGGTCTTCTTCGATCTTCTGGAAGTTCTTGTCCTCCTTCATCAGGCGCTCTACGGCGGCGATCTTCTCGTCTCGCAGGACGATGGAATTCTGGATCTGCTCGCTGACGATCGTGGCCCTCTCGACCCTCCCCGACGTACTGCCCCGGGCGAACACGTCCCGCCACCCCGGCAGCACGGCGTTCTCGCGGTACTGCCGTTCGTAGTCGTTCACGATCATCTGGTCGATGGTCTCGACGTCCATCAACAACGCCTCGGCCTCTTCGGCCAGGCGCCGGTCAGCGAACCCGGCGAGCAGCGCCTTGGACGGCTTCTTGAGCCTGAGCCTCTTCGCTGTCGACGGGGTTGGTGGTTCGTCCTCCCGCGGCGGCTGCTGTTCCTTCCCCACCACGGTCAACCACCGCCCCGCGCTGTCCGGGTGCCCGCCTCAGGACGAACACCGGTGTCACCGAGGAGGGCGGTCTCGACCCACTCGTGGAACACCGTGCCGAAGACCGCCGGGGTGATGGGCTTGCCCATCTTCTGGTACTCCCGTCCCACGGAGACGACGAGGTGACGCGCTGAAACGGCGGTCGCGCGGGGGTCTTCGGACAGCGCGCGGACGGCCGCGTCGAGCACCACGTTCTTGATGTCCCCGCCGGTCAGGGCGAAGCGGGAGGCGAGGTCGACCAGGACGTCGTCACCGGGGTGGGCGAGTCCGGGAGGGAACAGGCCGCGCCAGATGCGCAGGCGGTCGTCGGCGTCCGGCGACGGGAAGTCGACCACCGCGTGCAGCCGCCGGAAGAGCGCCTGGTCGAGGTTCTGCCGCAGGTTGGTGGCCAGCACGACCACTCCCTCGAACTCCTCGATGCGCTGCAGGAGGAACGACATCTCGACGTTGGCCCAGCGGTCCCGGGCCTCCGTGACCTCGCCGCGCCGGGCGAACAGCGCGTCGGCCTCGTCGAAGAACAGCATCACGTTGGCCTGCTCGGCGTCGGTGAACAGCAGGTCCAGGTGCTTCTCCGTCTCGCCGACCCACCGGCTCGCCACCGCCGCGATGTCGACCTTGTAGAGGTCCACGCCCTGGGCGCGGGCCAGCAACCCGGCCGCCATCGTCTTGCCCGTGCCCGACCCGCCGACGAAGAGCGCGATCACACCGCGCCCCAGGCCGACCCGGCGGCCGAAGCCCAGGTCGCCGTAGATCCGACCGTGCAGGGCGATGCGGTCCGCCAGCTCCCGCAGCTGGCGCCGGTTCGGTTCGGCCAGCACGAGGTCGTCGAACGTCAGGTCGGTCCGGGCCCGTACCCGGTGGGCGTTCACGAGCCCTCGCCGGCACTGGCGCCGACACCCCTCCTCCAGGTCGGCCGCGGTGAGGTGCCGGGATGCCGGGTCGCGCAGCCGGGCCACGCCGAGCGCGGCCCCCACCGCGTCCCGGATCCGGCCCGGGGTGAACCGGAAGGTGTTCGCCAACCGCTCCACCACCCGATCGCGGTCGGCGGGCTGGTCGTGGGGCAGCATCGAGCGCCACAGCTCCCGACGACCGCGGAAGTCCGGGGGCGGCAACTCCACGCGCAGGAACCGGCCGTCCGCGAACGCGCCCGCGTCCGGGTCCCACGCCCGCTCGGCGGTGAGGAACGTCGTCGCCGGGAACCGGTCGGCGGCGGCCAGCAGCACGCGCCGGCGGTCGGCCGCCTCGTGGTCGAGCAACGCGTCCACCCCCACCCAGCACGGAGCGGCGCGGCGCAGGCCCGCCTCGCGGTAGCACTCGGCCACGACACGCGCCCAGTCCTGGCTCCCGGTGGCGGCCGGGACGTCGACCAGGAGCAGCCGCAGGCCGCCGGTGCGGCACAGCGCCGCGGCGACGGCGCGCCTGCCCGCGCCCGGTGGTCCGTGCAGCAGGACCGCGGTCCGCCCGTCCTCGGTCAACCGGTGGGCCAGCGGCCGCAGGGTCTGCCGGAGCGAGGCGTCGAGCACCAGGTCGTCGAGCGCCGTCCCGGGGTCGGCCAGGCCCAGGAAGGGCCGGAGGTGGTCGGCGACGGCGTCGTCGCCCAGCAGGTGGCGCACGACCACCGGGTCGAGCCGGAGCACCCCGGTGTCGTCCAGGTCGACCAGGCGGTCCCGCAGCAGGGGGCGATCGGCCGAGAACAACGCCCACAACGCGGGTGTGCCGGCGATCTCGGGGGCGAGCACGCGGAGGACCGCGTCGACCGTCGGCTCGCCCCGTTCACCGCCGAGGTCCTCCAGCAGGTACCGGGCCGACTTCTCGACCTCCGCGAACAGGCACAGCACCACGATGTCGCGCTCGCGGTCGTCCAGGCCGAACCAGCGGACCAGCGCGGGCAGCCGGAGCGGGACGTCGGTGGCCGCGACGCGATCGGCGATGCGCCGGGTCAGCTCGGCGGCGGCATCGCGGTACCCGGCCCGGGTCTCGTCACCGTCGTCCGCGCCGGCCTCGCGCAGCAGCAACTTCATCCTGGCCAGTTCGTCCCGGATGTGGTCCGTGCTGTCGGTGTAGGCGGACATCCAACTGCTCGACTTCATCCAGCCGCTCCTCCGAGCGAGACGTGGGAGCACCGGGGCTTCCTCGGCCCGCCGATCCCCGGGTCGCGACCCGGTACCGGGTCAACCGGTGTCCGACCGACGCGGATCGTCGTCCGCCATCACCGGAATCGGGACGGGGTAAGCGCAGTAGAGCTTGCCCCGGAATGCCCGGACAGCCGGGGTGGCCGTGCTCTTCATCGGGGTGTCGTGGGCTGTGCTCCAGCTCAACCCGTCGGTGGCGCTCCACCGGAGCCGCGCCTCGTCCTCGCCGCGGTGGAAGCAGTACAGCGCGTCCCCGTACACGCACAGCGCCGGGTCGAGCCCGCACACCGCGTTGCCGAACTGGTAGGGAGGGCTCCAAGCTTCGGCCGCGTAGGTCTGCCAGTACAGGGGATTGCTCGCCAGGCTCGTGTCATAGGCGCACCACACCTTCCCTCGAAAAGCCGTCATGGTCGCCCGCGACCGCAACGCCGACATGTTCGTGCTCTCCTTGACCGACTTCGGCAGCCCGGCACACGCGGCACTGATCAAGCCACGACAGTCCTTGCGCTCCACCGGGTTCAGCTCGACCTTCTGCCAGGAGGGCGGTTGGACCGCGTCGGCCGGCGTGCCGAACAGGTCTTCGACCTGGCCGACCTTGGCCACGGCGTACAGGTCCGGCCCGGTCAGGGCCACGCCGCCGATCTCGTTGGTTCCGGCCGGCATCGCGATCTCCTGGATCGTCGGGTCCCAGGTGCCGTCCTTGCGGAGTTCGCGTTTGACGAGCTTGGTCTGATCCGGGTGGACGACGATGCAGTGCAGTCGGTCGCCGTAGGCACGCAGGGCGACGGGCACCGGGGCCGCACCGCAGGCCAGCGTGGACCAACCGTCGACCAACGACCAGGAATTTCCGTCGAACACGGCAAGGTGCACGTCCCATGACCTCGGAGCCATGCTCAGCCCTCTTCCTTCAAGCACTCCAGCAAGGGCGTGTACGGCGGTGTGCCCGACCTGCCGACGGCGACGAACGTGAAAGCGCGCGCCACCGGTCGACCGTTCGGCGCCCCCACGGTCAGCCGGAAACCCGACGGCGAGATGCCGAGCACGATCACGTTGGCCAGGGTGTTCACGATGATCTTCGTGTCGGGGTCGTTGGGGTACACCTGGGCCGCCACCACCGCGGGCGGCTCCCGGAACGCCTGGTGGAAGACGATGTCGAAAGTCCCGTCACGCGCCCCCTCCACCCGGAACCCGGAACCCGCGACCGTTCCCCCGTCCCCGTTGACGAAACCCGCCACTACCCGTTGACCCATGACCACCCACTCCGTCGCACCGATGCCAGTCCGAGCCGCGCCCCGGTCACCGGGCGCCCAACCGGAACGTCGCCGTCCGCCCGCCCAGCCACGGCACGGCGTTGACCGGGGTCAGGTACCCCGCGAGTTCGAGGACCACGTCCAACGGGGCCTCGGCCAACTCCACGACGACCTCGTCCGCGGTCACCTCCACCGCCCCCCAGCGCCGGAGGAAGTGCGCCGCGAGGTACTCCGCGCCGGCCGTCGCGAAGCGGCCCAGCCACCGCGACCACACCCGCAGCACCGCGAACGCCACCAGGTCCAGGGTCTCGTCCGCCAGGGGGTGGCCGAGCGCACCGTCGAAGGCCGGCACGTCGTCCAGCGCCACGCCGTGCGCGGCCACGACCCGCTCCAGTTCCGCGCGCACCGCCGCGCACTGCCGGGCACCCGCCCGGCGCCACACGTCGAGCGCCGGCGGTGACCCACCGGGCGGACCGGTCAGCCCGGCGAACAGCAGCGCCGCCGGGTCCTCCGGCACGGCGCCGGTCAACCGGATCGCGACGGCGAGCAGGGTGCCGGGCAGGGCGTCACCGCACTCGGCGCGGTGCAGCACGGCGGGCAGCCGCAGGTCCGCCGCCGCCCGCAACAGCAGCAGCACCCCCGCCACCGGGCTCGTCAGCGGCGCCGCACCCGGTGCGGCCGCCGGGCCGGTCAGCACGTGCACGACCTCGTCGATCCCCACCGAGGCGACGTGCCGCTCCCACGCCGCCACCACACCGGCCACCGCGTCGGTCACCGCGGGCTCCATCACGGGGTCGGTCATCCACTGCGGCTGGTCCGCGGCCACGGCGGCCCGCAGGAGCACCGCCGCTCGGGCCCCCGGCCCGGCTGCGGCCAACTGCTGCCTCAGCGACGCGGAACCGGGCTCGCGGGCCACCAGGCGCAGCAGCACCCGCCGCACCTCCTCCGACGTCCCCACCACGGGCCGGCGGTGGTCGGCGGACGGTCCCGAGGCGTCCCGGGAGGCCGCCAGCGCGCGCACCAGGTCGGCCCAGTGGGTGCGCCCCTCCGCCAACGCCGGACCGTCGTCCCCGGTGAGCCACCACGTCAGGCGCGGCAGGTCCAGCCAGTCCAGCTCCACCCGCAACCGGGACGGTGGTGGCTCGCCGTCGCGCACCACGACCCCCGCCTCCGCGAGTTGCCCGAGCAGGTCGACCACCGCGTCGGTGAGGCTCGCCGGATCCGCCCAGTCCGCCCGCGCCGGCCGCAGCCAGCGCGCCGCCACCGCCGCGGACATCGGGTCGTTGGCCCACAACCCGCAGCAGTCGGCCACCCGCACCGCCGCCGCCACGAGCGGGTCCGCGGTCGGTCCGGTGCCCGGTTCGCACCGGGCCAGCACGGCGAGCTCGGCGGCGGTCATCGACGACAGGATCCCGAGCAGCACACCCTCCCGGTGCAACGCGGCCAGCACCGGGCCGCCGCGCCCCTCCCGGGCCAGCACGAGCAGCACCTCGGCAGGTCTGAGGTCGTGGAACCGGGCCAGCGGCCGGAAGCACCACGAGGCGGACGCCCGGCCGCGGAGGCGCTCGGCGAGGTACCGCGCCAGGTAGGCGCCCTCGTCGGGGAACGACACGACCCCGAACCCCGAGCCGTCGTCGGCGGCGATGGCGGAGTCGATCGCCTCGGCCAGCGACCGCGCCCAGTCCTTCGCCGGATCGGGCGCGCCCGGGTCGACCCGGCAGTCGGCGACCACCTCTCGCAGCACGTGCACCGTCCCGTCGTCGCCGCGCACGTCGTCCAGCGCCGCGGCCAGCTCGGCGGCCAGCGAGGTCGCCGCGAGCCGGTCCAACTCGGCGACGTCCTGCTCGCCGGCGACGACGTACTCGCAGATCAGGTGTCCTATGTGGCCTTTCACGACTCGGGCTCCGACTCGGGCCAGCCCTGACCGTGCACGGGGTTGCAGAGGATCGACAGGGCGCGCGGGAACTCGCGCCTGAGGATTTCCGCCACCTCCGCGAGCACGGCCGGTTCGAGCTCGGCCAGCTCGACGGCGACCGCACGGGGCGTCCCGGGCTCGCGCCGACCGCACACCTGCCGGCGGAGTCGTGCCAGCGCGTCCGGGACCTTCTTGAGGATTTCGACCACGTCCGCGAGCAGTTCGGGCCGGCCGGCCAGCACGGTCGCGATCGCGACGGGCAGACCGGGTTCGTCGACCGGGTCGTCGCCACCCGCGGCGTACCCCTCCATCCTGCCCCGCACCACCAGGGTGCCGTCCACGGTGACGGTGCGGTCGGCGGAGACCGTCAGGCAGGGCACGAACTCCTCCTGTTCGTCGGACCAGGCGCCGATGACCGCCCTGCCCTGGTCCGGCAGGGTGATCCGCAGGTCGCGGTACCCGCCGTCCTCGCTGCGGTAGACGGTCCCGGGACCCGGCGCGGCCTGTGGTGGGGACGGGGTGGTGAACCGCAGTCCCGCCGCGCCGACCCGGAGCTCGCCGCGGACCACCAACCGGTCGGGCACCACCACCTCGGCGTCGTCCACGATCAACAGGGGCCGCGATCCGGGTGCCCGCGCGGTCCCGCCGGCCGTCAGCCGCTCCTGCACCACGAGGCGGCGGCGGCCCTCGGCGGTGTCGTGCAGCAGCACGGCGACCCTGCCGCCGGGGTGCTCGACCCGGGCGGCGCGTACCCCGACGTAGCGGCGGTGGACGGTGTCGGGGACGGCTTTGCCGCTGCGCTCCGTGGTCACCCGCGCGAGGAAGACCGGCCACTTCGCGTCCTCGGGAGCCGGCAGGTGCGGACCGAACTTCCGATCGCAGTCCCGCAGGTCCGGTGGTTCGTCCGGGTCCGGTGGCCGGTCCGGGTCCGCGTCGGTGACCATCAGGGACGGTTTCTCGGACCAGTAGCAGTTGCCCTCGGTCGTCCGGCCGTAGCACAACCACACGTCGTTCACGTACCGCTCACCCGAACGCGGGGTGATCGCGGCCTTGAGGGGGCGGCCGACCACGATCTCACGGCCGAAGCCGTCCACCGCGCACCCCCGGTTGACGGTCACCACGCCGGACGCGACCTCGATTTCGAGCCCGTCGGCGATGCCCCAGGTGTGGCCGGTCAGGTTGTGCCGCCTGCGCATGGTGACGTGGTACCGCTGCTCGTTGTCGAAGTGGTCGACGCCCAGGTGGTCGCCGTCCCGGTACCTGATCCGCTGCACCCAGCCGGATTTCCCGCCCGTCTCCACCGCGTCCTCACCCCGCCTTGGGCTTTCGCACCACGGACCTGGCATGGCACAGCCGCCCGCCCAGCAGGAGGCCCACCGCGATCACCGTCGCCGCGTCGACCTCACCGGGCACCGCGACGCCGCCCTGGGCGTACGCGCCGGGTGCGAGGAAGCCGGGCACGCCGACGGGTCGGAACTCGGACGGACCGATGACCAGCACGACGACCAGCTCCGCGACCACTTGGGGACCGACGTTGCTGACCCAGAACGTCGCGAGCCCTCCCGAGCCGTCGGCCTTGGGCCCGATGGCGCCGGACACCACCAGCGCGGGCCCCGCACCGGTGGGCGGTCCACCCGACCTGTCGTGCACGACCGGCCCGTTGACCTGCAGCCTGCCCCGCACCGTCGTGGTACCGCCCGCGTCCACGGTGAGCAGCGGTACCGTCCGGTTGGCCCGGCCCGCGGTGCCGACCACGAACCTGCTCCGGTCGAGCGCGCCCGGCAGCAGCGGTGGTTCCAGCTCGATCCGGGTCTGCGCGGCCTCCCCGGACAACACCTGGTACCACTGCCAGGGCCGTGGCCCCCGGGGTGCGCCGGTCGGCGCCGCCGAGACCAGCACGGCGGGTGCCACCTCGGTGGCGCTGACCGCGTCACGGGCCAGGCACGTGCCGTCCCGGGCGATCTCCAGGGCGCGCACCGGAGGGGGGTCCTCGTCCCGGAAGTCCACGGCGAAGAGCGGGTGCGGGCCCCCGGTGGCGAGCCGCAGCTCGACGCCCGCGGGCGCGGCGACGGTGGCCGCGCCCACCCGTCCACCGCCCGCGGGCAGCTCCTCTTCCTCGTGGCCGCTGCCGTCGTGGACGACCTCCTCGTGCCGGCGCCGCATCTCCACGCGGTAGTGCTGTTCGGTGTTCAGGGTCTCGGCGCGCAACACCTGCCCCTCCCGGTACCGGGGGCGGCGCGGGGTTCGGGGGTCGGTCATGTCCACACCTCACAGCTCTCGATGCGCAGCACCCGGCGGGTCTTGCGGTCGCTCACCAGTCGGACCAGCTCCCCCCGCCTGGCGGTCGGGGGCACGCGGTGGCCCACGTCGTCGCCCTCGGTCCACTCCGACACCACGACCCCCCAGCGGGTGAGCAGCGCGGTCGCCTCCAGCACGTCGATCCCGATGATCCTGTCGAGCAGCAGCTTCCCCTCCGGGTCGTGCCGGACCTCCGCGCCGAAGTACCGCCGGATGAGGGGGTTGACCTCGATCCCGTTGTTCGACCTGGTCAGGCGGGCGAGGGGGACGACGTCCGGGTCCTGGTCGGCCTTCGCGGGGTCGAGCGCGATCGGCTCGTAGTACTCGACGATGCGGGAATGGCGGTCGCCCTCCTCCTGCCGCTCCACCTTCCCGCAGGGGTCGACCGGTCGCTGTTCGGCACCGGAGACCGGCCGCTCACCCTTCTCCCGGTGCTTGAGGCCGAGGTCGCAGACCTTCACGTTCGGCACGGTGAACGGGACGCTCCCGGTCACCACGATGTCGTCGCCCCTGGCGGTGACCGCCGACCCCGCGGTGATGGTGACCTGGTTCGAGCCGGTGCCCGACACCTCCAGACCTTCGACCACGCCCCAGGCGTGGCGTCGGGCCGCCCGGAGGCTCTTGTCGTGGGCGTACGCGGTGAGGGTGTTCAGGTCCTCTTCGGCGAGCACCTGGCCGAAGAGGAACCTGGGGCGCACGAAGGACCTGCTCATGCCCCTCCCCCGACCTGGAACCAGCTCTCGAAGGTGCCGCCGGCGGCGCCGTTGCCGCTGGGCAGCAGGCCGCCGAGGTGGTTGCCGTCCACCGGCACCCCGTTCTCGTCGAGGATGAAGTCGCACAGCAGCGACACGTGCACCCAGTCGCCGACCTCGGCCCGGACACCGGAGAAGACCGCTGCCTGCTCCCGGGAATCCCAGTGGGGCGGTCGGGACGGCCACAGGGTGCCCGTCTCCTTCCCGATGACGCGCACCCGGAACGTGTGGGCCGAGACGCCGTTGTGCTCGGGGTGCAGCGGCCGGGTGAACCGCACCGACAACCGCCTCTCCGCGTCGAGGTGGACGGTCTTCCCGTGGCTCCAGTTCGTCTCGCCCACCCGGGTCAGCGACCGGGCCGCGCCGCCGCGGGCGATGGGTTCCACGGTGCAGGGTCCCCCGGACTGCCCGCGCTGGACGCGCGCCAACGGCACCAGCCCCTTCTTGCCCACGTCCGCCTCCCAGGTGAGGAACACACCGTCCTGCCAGCGGTTCATCTCGGACGGCGGGGAGGAGGCCGGCGCGGTAGACACGGGAGGGACCGGTTCGATCCCGCTCCTGCGGTACCCCAGGCACAGCACGGACTTCTGCACCGGCACCTGCTTCGACAGCACCGCGTCGGACACCAGGTCGCGGCCGTAGTCGTCGATGCCCACGCCGGGCGAGACCTTCACCCACTCCGACCGGCACGTCGGGTCGTCATGGGGTGTGACGGTGAACCCGGTCACCACGCCGGCCCCGTGCAGGAGCCGGTTGTGCCTGCGGTGCAGGCCGTACAGGTAGTCGGGGTCGGCTTCGAAGTCCCGGGCGGTCATGAACTTGCCGGTGAAGTACCGGTTGCGCTGCGTGGGCTCCGGCGGGGGCACGTCGACCTTGTCCGTCATGGGCTCCCGATCACCTCGCCCCGGCGGGCGCGGCGGGACCGACCAGCGTGTCGAGGCCCACGGCGGACTGGTTCCCCACGACCGTGCCGAACTCGCCGACGATCGTGTCCACGCCCACCGTGGCCTGCCGGTTCACCACGGTCCTCCGGGGCACCGCGACGAGCGTGCAGGAACTGGTGGCCGGGCGCTCCGCGTCGATCACCGCGCGCACCGACTCGACCACCGCCGGGTCCCGCAACCAGGTGGCGGGCAGGTACACCCGGAAGCGGTGGCCGGTGCTGGTGACCGCGTCGCGGTCACGCGCCGGGTCGCCCAGGTCGACGAGCCGGGCCACGCCGACCGTGGAGTACGCGCCGATGCGCAGCCTGCCCACCGCCTCGGGGCTCCACAACCGCACCGGGCTGCCCAGCCGGGCCCGGCCGGGGTTGTCCAGCACCAACCACGGCGTGCTGCCGGCACCCCCGCCCTCCACCACCACGGGGAACCCGGTGCCGCGCACGCCGAGCAGCGCGGCCAGGGCCGAGCGCAGCGCCTCGGGCGTGCCCCGGCGGCGCAGCGACCCGATCCCGGCCGCCAGCAGCCTGCGCTCCGCCTCCGCGGGCCGGCCGGGCGCGGTGACCGGGATGCGGAACCAGCGCGCGAGCGACCGCAGCGGCTCACCGGCCGGGACCGCGCCGGGGTCGAGCAGCGAGGGCAGCGCGCGTGCCCGGCCGACCAGTTCGGCCCAGGTGACGTCCAGCGCGTCGAGGAACCGGTCGAGCAGGTCCCGGCCGGTCTCGTCCGACCGGAACACCGCGGGCAGGAAGTCCATGGCGGACGTCTTCGGGTAGTGCACCCGGACGGCCCGGACCTCCGGTCCCGCGCCCGCCGCCGCGGACAGCCGCAGGCACACCTCCAGGAACCGACCCGGGCGGGCCCTGACGGGCCAGTCCACCGTGACGTCCTCCCGGGCGCCGTCGACCGGGCCGTCCTCGCGCCCGCTGACGACCCAGTCGGGTTCCCGCGGTGGCAGCGGGACGGTCGGGGCGTCCCCGTCCGGCTCGGCCTCCTCCGAAGCGGTCCTCAGCTCGACGGCCGCACCGGCCGGCAGCCGGGCCAGTTCCACTTCGACGCGGCCCCAGGCGCACCGGTTGACGCCGCTGTCGAGCGGGCGGCAGGTCCACGTGCCGACACCGCCACCGGCGGCGAGGGCCAGGTGCTCGCCGGCGATCACGCCCGACGTCGTCGCGCTCCGCCAACCGGTGCGCCGGTCCAGCAGCCAGTGCGTCGGTCCGCTCGGCCTCATCGGCCCTCCCGCGGTGGCTGCTTCACCAGGTCGACGCGCACCGCCCGCAGGTCCGGCAGCGCACCCCGACCGAGCTCCACCTCGTCGGTGACCTGCTTGCCGCCTGCCGTGATCAGCACCCTGGCACCGAACACCCCCCGCACCCGCAGGAGGTCGCGGGTCAGCTCGGCGGACCGCAGCGAATCGCGGAACGCCGCACCGCGCACCACCTCGTGCCGGTCCCGCCTGAACGGGGTGAAGAACGCCCTCACCACCTTGTCGACGTCCTCGCGCACGAGGTCCGGTGACAGCGCCCGCCGTTCCAGGGTGACCGCCACCGCCACCTCCACCGGCAGCAGGCGCGGCTGGCTCACCCACAGCTCGGTGGCGAGCAGCCGGTGGCGGTCGAGGTGCTCGCACACGTCCGACAGCAGCCGCGCGTGCACCGCCGGACCACCGACGTCCGGGTGTGCCGCCACCACCACGGTGACCGCGCCCGGCACCTTCACCCCCGGGTGGCCGGGGTGGGTCTCCGGCAGGGCGACCGCGTCGACGATCCCGCGCACCTCGCGGGCCAGCGCCGCGTAGTCCCCGGCGGTCACCGCCCGCCGCTGGTGGCGCAGCACCGCGGCCGCCTCCGCGCGCAGCTCGTCGAGGGACTGCCGGTCGGTGCCGCCGACGGCGGGCCGGTGGTTGACCACGGAGGTCACCTCGGGCAGTTCGCTCACCAGGGTGGTGACCGTCCTGGCCTGCACGTTGCCCGCCGAACCACCGCCGTGGCGGTACTCGACGGCCACGACCTCGGCCCCCACCGGCGGCACCCGACCCCGGCGGCCGTCGCCGAAGGTCAGCACGCCGTTCGTCGGCTCCAGCACGACGTGCCGGTCGTCCGGCCCGGAGGACAGCAGGTCGTCGCGCACCTCCCACCGCTGCTCCCCGGCTTCTCCGTCGGTCAGTCGGACGGCCACCGCGACGCTGCCCTCGGCGACCGGTCGGTGCAGCAGCCGGTAGGACTCGTCGGGGTGCCCCTCGCTCACGCCCAGCGGCTCCTCCCGGACGGTGACGAGGTTGCGGGCGTGCACGGTGTTCACGGCCGGCGGCGCGATCACGGGTTCCCGGCCCGGCGGGTAGTGCCCGTCGGCCAGGCCGCACCGCAACCAGTACCGGGCCACGCCGATGCCGGTCGGGGCCGTGCTCGGCACGCCCTTCGGCCCGCCGAGCACCAGGTAGCCACCGCGGGTCAGCCGCCCGGTGTCGTCCTCGAACACCGGCAGCGGCCGCCACTCGTGGTCGCCGGGCCTGCCCTCGGCCGCGGTCAGGTACTCCCAGCTCAGCTCCGCGGGCGGGTCCGGGGCGGCGGCCGCGAGCGCCTCCGCGGTCGCCCCCCGCCCCGGCACGGCCACGTGCAGCCGCAGTTCCCGGGGGAAGTCGCCCTTCGGGGTCGATCCGCCCGCGGATCGCGCGCGTGCTCCGAAACCCAGGTACAGGGCGTCCCCGGGCATCGGCTCGCACCCCAGGGGGTGGAACGACGCGGGCGCGGGCTGGTCGGGCCTGCGGATCCACTGGAGCCGGCCCGCGGACTTCACGGCGACGTGGGTCAGCTCGTGGGGCACCAGCGCCAGGTGGTGGTCGGTCTCGAACACCACCTGTTCGCCGCGGTCGTCCGTGGCCGCCGCCCGGGTGCCCTTCGGCACGTCCACCTGCTTGTCCTCGACCGGGTCGAAGGTCAGGTCGACCTCGGCGGGCAGCGCGGGCCGCTGCCGCATCCCGAGCAGCTGGAGGAACTTCAGGTGCGCGAGCTCGGGCACCCGGTTGGTCTCGTACAGCACCGTGTCGGCCAGCCAGCAGAACAGCTCGACCAGCGTGACGCCGGGGTCGCTCGGGTTGAGGTCGGTCCACTCCGGGGCGAACCTCGCGATCCGCCGCAGCGCCTCGGCGATCAGGTCGTCGAAGGACCGGGTGTCCAGGTTGGGCAGGTCGATGCTCACCAGCTGCCCCCGACCGTCCCGACGCCGCCCTCGTCGACGAAGAACGGGTAGACCAGGTTGTGGGCGGCGTTGGTGGCCCGCACCCGGTAGTCGACGCGGACCAGCACGCAGTCGGGGGTGCCCGCGGGCACCTCCACCGCCACGTCCACCAGGTCCACCCTCGGCTCCCAGGCGATGAGCGCCTCGCGGACCTTGGCGATCACCAGGCCGTGCAGCACCGGGGTGTTGGGCTGGAACACCAGGTCGTGGATGGCGCAGCCGAAGTCGGGGCGCATCTGCCGCTCACCGGGCGCCGTGGACAGGATCAGCAGGATGCTCTGCCGCACCTTGTCCGCCCCGGACGACACCCGCAGCCCGGCCGTCTCCCGGCGCACCGGGAACCCCAGCCCCCGGCCCAGCACCCGCACGTCCACCGGTCAGCCCCCGATCCGCACGGTGCCGGTCGCCTGCACGACCGCCGTCGGCAGGGGGACCGGGTCGCCGCAGGTCAGCACCAGGTCGCCGGACCGCGCCGCCGGTCGGCCGTTGATGAACACGGTGAAGCTCGCGAGGAAGACCCTTCCCTCGTTGGTGGGCGGCTTGACGTAGGGCAGGGGCGGGTGCGGCGGTGTGTTGCGCACCGTGCTGCCGAACATCGCGGCGGGCCGCTTCTCGATCTTCACGTTGCGGGACAGCGCCCCGCTCAGCGTTCCCTGGAACGGCAGGGGGACCGGGATCGGCGACGGTGCGCCCGGGGGCTGGACGAGGTGCACGTCCACCCCGACGACCCGGTCTCCCTGCTTGGCGGCTGGTTTGCCCACGGTGGCCCTCCGGCCCTCAGTTGATGTTGACGGTGGCGCCGCGGATGGTGGTGCTCTGCGTGCCGGACGCGGACAGCGTGGTGCCGGCCTTGACCTTGGTCGACGTGGTCGAGCCGACGTCCACGGCGCGACCGGAGATCTTGACGGTGTTGGTGGCGTCGATCGTGACGTCCTTGCCGTTCAACCTGATCGTCCCGGTGCTGCTGACCAGCTCGATGCCGCCGGCGCCCGCCACCACGACCACCTTCTTCCGGGCGCTGTCGATCACCACCCGGCACTGCCCGGTGCGGTCCACCACCTCGATGCGCTCCCGGCCGGCGGTGTCGTCCAGCCGGACGACGTGACCGCTGCGGGAGGTGATGAAGCGCAGGTCGTTCCTGCCCTCGGCATCGCCCTTGGGTGGTCGGTCCTTGTCGTTCCACACGCCGCCCAGCACGTAGGGCGCCCGGGGATCGCCCTGGAGGAAGCCGAGCACGACCTCCTCGCCGACCTCCGGCCGGAAGACCACGCCCCGCCCCCCGCCGGCCATCGGCGTGACCAGGCGGGCCCAGTCGCTGCGGACGTCCGCGCCCAGCTCGGGGTAGCGCACCTTCACGCGGCCGAGCCGCAGCGGGTCGCGGAGGTCGACCACGAGGCCGACCACGAGCCCGAGACCGTCGGTTGTCGCCATGTCCGGCGTTCACCATTCCCGTCGGCAGTCGAAGTGGGTCCGGTAGCCCGACCTGCCGAGCCGGTGCTCGGTGCCGGTGACGTAGTAGATGCCGCTGAACCTCGTGCCCACCTTGCCCACCTCGATGCGGCAGCCCGCCCGGATCTCCGGCAGGCCGACGGTGGACCCGGTCGCGCGCAGCACCTCGGTGCCGAGGGTGCGCAGGCGGCCCAGGGCGCGGTGCTTCGCCTCCCCCGCGCTCGCCACCACCCCCACGGTGATGTCCTCGCGGCCCCGGCGCGCGGCCGCCAGCGCCTGCTTGAGGTCCTTCTCCCGGGGACCGGGCAGTGCGCCGGCGGTCGCGGAGGCGACGATCGGTTCCTTCCTGGACCGGTCCCACCCCCGCACCGTCGCGCCCTCGACCTGCCGGGTGAAGTTCAGGACCGGTTCGAACTCGACCAGGGTGCCGCCGCCCCAGACCAGCTCGTGGACCTCCGTCTTGCCCGCGACGCCGAAGCGCAGCAGGTCGCCCTGCTCCACCCACAGCTCGTAGCCCGCGCGCCTGGCCAGGCCGAGCAGGAACACCACGTCGTACTCGTTGTCCTGCAACACGTACGGGTGCACCGGACCGTCGACCGGGGTGGTCCTGATCCGGACGCCCAGCCGCTTGGCGACCTTCTTCGCGATGGCGTCGTCGGTCATCTTCTCGTAGACCGCCGTGCGGCGGACGTCCCTCAGGCGGTGCAGGACGTCGACCGCGGTCACCGTGAGGGTGGGCAGCCCGTCGGCCGGCAGGTGGGTCCTGGCCACGGTGATCTCGCCGGCGAGCATCGTGGTCAGCTCCCCGGCGCCCCGGTAGCCGAGGGACAGCGCGAGGCCCTTGCCCGGGAGGAAGTCCTTGGCATCGCTGTACTTCGGCGTCCTCGTCGTCTCGTCCCAGTTGACGAGCGTGACGGTGAAGCTGTCGATCCGGTCGATCCCGTCGGTGAAGGTCACGTCGACGACGTCGCGCAGGACGGACTCCCCCATCGGCCCCCTCTCACCCCTGAGCCCCAGGTCCGGGACGAAGAAGGCCCGGTCGTCGCGCGCCGCACCCCTGCTCACCGCGCCGCCCCCTCGGTGGAGGGCAGCGGCGGCAGCTCCAGCACCGTGCCCGGCGCCGGGCGGCGCGGGTCGACCCGCGGGTTGTGCTCGGCGATCACCCGCCAGTGCCGCGCGTCGTCGTAGGCGTGGGACGCGATGGTCGTCATCGTCTCGCCGCGCCGGACGACCCACGTCTTCGTCCGGTCGGGGGAAGCGGTCTTCTTCGCCTTCTCGCTGTTCTCCGCCCCGACCTCCCGCATCGTCAGCGTCACCTCCGCCCGCAACGGGACCCCGTCGGCGTTGAACAGGGTGAACCGCTGGCGCAGCCGGGTCGCGACCGCGCGGAGCTTCAGGCCCGTCCCCCACGTCACCTGGAACTGGGGCACGGCGTGCGTGTGCCGGTCCACCCTCATCAGCCGGTCCACCCGCTCGGTCCGCGTCGTGACGGCCACGGCGTCGCGGCCGAGGCCCTCGCGCGTGGTGTCGAAGAGCAGGTCGAGCGTCAGGTCCTCGTTGCCGACGCCGACGTACTGCTGGAGGGGCTTCTGGCTGTGGCGCTTCCTGCTCCACACGTCGTTCTCCTTGGCCAGGGTGTACTCGGTCGGGTTGAAGTCCGCGTCGAACGCGTACCCCGGGTTGCCGAACACCTCGAAGTGCAGCTTGGTCAGCGACATCCGCTCACTCCGCCGAGCCCGCGGCGAGGGCGTCCGCCCCGATCCGCGTCGCGTCGGCCACCTGCTCGGCGTCGCGCCGGTCCCGCGCCAACCGCTCCCGCACCAGCTCAACCAGCCGGTCCAGCTGCTCCTCGCTCCACTCGCCCCCGACGGCGTCGCCGTCCGCGGTGCGCACCCGGCTGACCAGGTTGTCGATGTGCAGCGGCACAACCCTCACCTCACTCGTTTCACGCCCGTGTGGGCCAGTTCCACCGTCTCCACCGCGACCGCGCTGCGCGTCGCGTCCAACTCCGGCCCGACCCAGGCGACGGGCCACGCCTGGAGCACCTGCCACTCGGCCACCACGTCGGTGCCGTTCTCCGCCCACAGCAGGATCGAGCAGGTCTGCCAGTTCGAACGGCCGGCGGTCCACGCCGAGTACCACTCCCACAGCCGCTGACCGGCCAACCCGCGGCGCAGCCGGATGTCGTTCTGGCGCTGGCGGGTCGGCAGGCGGTGCACGTAGGTGTTCAGCCCGCCTTCCACCACGTCGTGGGTCTCGACGCGCACCTGGAGCCCGCTGCACTCGCTGAAGCCGCCCATCGCCATCGGGCCGACCTTCACCTCGAACCGGAACGCGAGGAACGGGTAGTGCCGTGCCGTCACATCACCCTCCCGGCTGCTTCTCGGTCAGCACGCCGGCCGGGCTGCGGACCAGGCGCAGGACCAGCCGTTCCGCGGACTGCGGCGGGAGCACCGCCACCAGGCAGGTGATCTTCCCCCTGGCCAGCTCGACCGGCGGGTTGACGGTGTGGTCGCACCGCACCGAGTACGCCGCCTCGGGCGTGGGACCGGCGAGCCGGCCGGACCGCCAGGCGTCCTCCAGCACGCCGTGGACGACGCGTTCCACGTCGCCGCACACGCTCAGCGATGCCTTCTCGAAGACGAGCCACGCGGTGCCGCGCCGGATCTGCTCCTCCAGCGCCGACATCAGGCGACGCACGTTGAGGCGTCGCAGGGGTGAGTCGGCGGGAGCCAGCGTGCGGTTGCCCAGCACCCGGACGCCGCGGTTCGCCCGGAGCACGTTCACCCCGTTGTGGTTCAGCTCGCCGTGCGTCACGTCGTCCACCTCGGCCGCGGTGTCCACGGCCAGCTTCAGGACTTCGCCGGCCGGGGCCTTGTGCACGCCGACCGCGCTGTCGCCCGCCGCGCAGACCCCGGCGACGTGGCCGCTGGGCGGGACCACCGTGCCGCCGCCCGCCGTGCCGTCCGGTGCCACGATCCACGGGTGGTAGAGGGCCGCGAACGGCGAGCGGAACCCGGCCCGCCACGCCAGCACCGCGGCCCGGTCCGCGGGCTTGCCGCGCTCGTCGAACCGCGGTGCGTCCAGCAGCGCCACGCGGTCCTGGCGCTCCGCGCAGTGCCGCACCACCTGGCGCTGCACCCACGCCGCGGTCCTCCACCCGAACTCGGCCCGCACCGGGCCCGCCGCCTTCGGGTCGTCGGGGCCCCGGTGCGGGCACCGCCGGCGCGGCCTCCGCCACCGCGTCGACGAGGGCGACCAGCAGTCGGGGACGCTGACCAGCGACACGTCGTCCACCCCGTCCAGGGCCTCGACGCCCCAACCGCGCTCGTCGTCGGCGAAGTGCTCCGGGCGCAAGCGGCGGAGCCCGTCGTCACCCCGGCTCAGCCGGCCGTCCCGGGTGCGCGGCCCGCCGTCCGCGGGCCGGTCCTCCTCCCACCAGGACGCGGCCACCAGGCGCGAGCCCTTGACGGGGTCGTTGAGGACGGCCACCGCGTCGCGATCGCCGGCGGTCGACCCGTCCGACAGCCCGTGCCACGCCTCGACCACGTCGCCCCGGCGCAACCGGAGGCCGAACAGCCCACCGGCCTCCGGCTCCACCCGGTACCGCACCTGGTTGCCCCACTCGCCCGGGCTGCTCGCCCCCAGCCGGAGGCACCGCGAGGTCACGCCGACCCGCACCCGGTCCCACGCCGGACCGGCCGCGACCGGGTCCGCGACGCGGACCACCCAGCACCGCCGTCCGCCGTTGGCGAAGAACCCCTCGACGGCGTAGGCCAGGTAGGCGTGCGGGAGCCGGGTGCCGAACACACCGCGGAACTGGTCCCAGTTGTCCACCCGCACCGCCTGGTGCAGCGGGCCCCGTTCGGCGATCCCCACGAAGCCGGCCACGTCGGTGGGCACGGCGTCGCGGAACTGCGGCGCCGCGTCCAGCCACTCCACCCCGACGCCGGGAACCCGGTCGGCCCCCAACGGGTCGGACCGCACCGGCACGACCTGGCCCTCGCTCATGCCGGCCGCCTACTTCGCGTCCAGTTCGAGGGTCTCCACGACCAGGATCAGCTCCTCGATGGCGACCTCGCTGCCGGTGCCGTTGAAGTTCGGCGCGGAGTACTGGCGCGGCCAGGCGGCGGTGAACTTCCACGTCAGCGCCGGCTTGCCCCCCTCGTCGTTGAGCACGATGCTGCCGGTGCGCCGCACCGTCTTGCCCTGCAACACCGTCTGCCGCCACTGCCACAGCTCCTTGTTCGTGGTGAAGCCCCGGCGCAGCGTGATGTCACCGAACTTCTTCAACCCGGGCAGCTTGAGCAGCTTGGGGTCGGTGTTGCCCTCGCGGTACTCGATGACGTCCTGCTCGGTGTTCGCCCCCGTGCACTCGGAGAAACCGTGCGAGCCGCCCAGCCCGTCGATGTTCAGGGTGAAGTTGAACGCGGCGAACGGGTCGAGCCGCTTGCCGGTCTCTGCCATCGTCGTGCCTCCTGTCTAGAAGCTGTCCGGAAGCGGGATCAGCCTGCCGCCTCGATCGTTTTCTGGGAGAACCGAAGGATCACGAACTCGGCCGGGCGCACCGGGGCGAGGCCGATCAGGCAGTAGAGCCGCCCGCCGAGGATGTCCGCCTGCGACATCGTGCTGCGGTCGCAGCGGATGAAGTACGCCTGCTCCTTGCTGTCGCCCATCAGCGCGCCGTCCCGCCAGACCTGCTCCAGGAAGGCGTCGACGGTCCGCCGCAGGCGTGCCCACGTGGGCTCGGAGTTCGGTTCGAACACCACCCACTGCGAGCCCCGGTTCACCGACTCCTCGACGAAGTTGAACAGGCGGCGCACGTTGACGTACATCCACTCCTGGTGCGCCCAGGTGGTCCTGGCGCCCCAGACCCGCACCCCCCGGCCCGCGGCCCGGAAGTCGCGGATCACGTTGACCCCCACCGGGTTCAGGGTGTCGTGCTGCCCCTTGGAGACGGTGAACTCCAGCGGTCCCTCGCCCGGGCGGACGTCCTCGGTGAGGATGCCCCGCAACTCGTAGTTCGCCGGTGCCTTGTGCACGCCCCGCGTCGTGTCGTTGAAGGCGTACAGGCCCGCGACGAACCCGCTCGGCGGCACCAGCACCGGTTGCCCGGTCATCGGGTTGAGCGTCCGCACGTGCGGGTAGTAGATGGCGGCGTAGTCCGAGCGCGGGAAGAGGTACGGCTTGGCCGCCTTGCCGTCGAACCCGCGCTTGCCCCGTTCCACGTCGAGGATGGCGAACCGGTTCTTCAGCTTCTCGCACTGCTCGATCATCGCGCCGACCACCTTCCCGCGGATCGCCTGCATCGCCGGGTTCACCGCGTCGGGCACGGCCAGCAGGGCGATGTCGTCCACCGCGGCCAGGGCGGCCAAGCCCGTGGCGCCCTTGTTCGCATCGGCCTTGCCGATGAAGTGGTCGGCGGTGGGCCAGTTCTCGGGTTCCCCCGAGATGCCGAGGAAGCGGAAGTCGTCGAACGGTTCCAGGGCCGCGGTCGGGGTCTTCGGCCAGTCCAGGGTGATGATCTGGGACCCCGTGTTGACCAGGCTCGGCGCGAACTGCGACTTGGTGGGGTCGGTGACGAGCTCGTCGAAGTCCTCGATGACGGTGGCACCCGCGGCCTTGGCCTCGTCGATCGGCTCACCGGGTTTGACGGTGAAGTAGAGGACCTGCAACCGGAAGGCGTTCGGGTTCAAGGTGGCCCTCTGCACGCGCACCGCGATCCGCTTGCCCCAGTCACCGGGGCCGACCGCCCTGACCCTCGGTCCGCCCTCGCCGAATCGCAGCTCCGCCACGTCGACGGAGAACGTCACCCGCGCGATGTACGCCCGCAGCCCGCCGTTGGCGAAGAAACCCTGCACCGATATGGGCAGCAGGTACCTCTCCGGGTCGAAGACGCCCCCGTACCACCGTTCGAACTCGGGCCACGAGGTGACCAGCGTCGCGGCGGTCGGGCCGCGCTCGGTCAGACCGGCGAACCCGGCCGTGCTCGTGCCGACTCCTTCGATGGGCACCACGTCAGCGGGAAGCTCTTCGACGTAGGTGCCGGGAGACAGGTATTCGGGCATCTGTTCGCTCCTCAGGCCGAATCGGGTCGGGACGTGGGCGAGGCGGCCGGCTCCGCCCCGATCCCGATCCCGCGTCGTTCGAACGGGCCGACAACGGGCGCGCCGGACGAGTTGTCCATGGCGGCGTAGAACGCGCTGGCGTCCAGCACCCGGTGCACCGGTTCGATGCACTCGCTCGCGATCTTGACCATGCGCACCAGGTACGCGGCGGACAGGCGGTAGGGGTTGCCCAACGCGCTCCAGATGCCGGTCATCTCCGCCATGTCCGGGGTCACGAGGGCGACGCGGATCTCGTCGAAGTCGTCGGCCCCCGTCTTGCTGAGGTGGATGACCGGGTGGTCGTACAGGATCTGCAAGGTCCTGCCCAACAGCACCTGGTCGTTCTCCTCCGAGGAGGTCAAGGGGGTGATCAGGTAGTGCAGGTCCACGGCGAGCGGGGCGTGCCGCTGTTCCCGGAACCCTTCCGCGATCGGCGGGGCGTTGCGCAGGAACTCGCTCTCCGAGACCCGGTACAACCACAGCGACAGGCGCCGGGCGGGATCCCTGGCGGCCTGGGACGGATCGCTGCACACCACACCGCCCTCACCGCCGACCAGGCTGCCCACCTGGGGGTCGGCCCGGTACTGCTCCACCAGCAGCGACCGCAACGCGTGGCTGACCAGGTTCAGAGCGAGGTGACCGCGCCCCACTCGGACACCTCTTCGTCGGACTGCGCCTCGGGGTCCACCTGCGGGACCTCGTCCTTGGTCTGCTGCTGCCAGCGCCGCAGGAGCACCGCGATCCTGTCCTTGGTGAGGTCTTCCTTGAGGAGCTTGTCGTACTGCTGGACCTTGCCCTGGAGATCGGCCTCTTGCGCCGACGCGGTGGTCAGCGCCTTCCGCGCCGCCACGACCGCGGCCCACTTCTTCATCAGGTCGTCCAGGTAGTCGCCGGGGAAGGGGACGCGGACCTCGGCTTCGTCGAACTGCCGGACGATCTCGACGGCCGTGGCGTACACCTCGAAAGGCGGTTTGTTGTTGACGCTGCCCGCGATCCCGTCCGCGAGCCCTTTGAGGTACTTGTGCTTGACGGTCAAGGTCGCCGACAGCTTGATCGAGTCGTCGAATTCGTCCTGCCTCTCCTTCAACGCCTCCGCCAGCTTCTTCACCTCTCCTTTCTTTTGGTCCAGCGAATTGCGGGCGGCGGCCAGGTCCTTGCGCGCCTGCCCGATCTCGGCCTTGAGCTCCTCGATCAGCCTGTCGGCGTCGTCCGCCTTCTCCCCGAGGGCGAGCCGGTAGTCCGGCAGCGAACACTTGACGCTCGAAAGGATTTCCCGCAGCTTCGCGTTGTACTTGCCCTTGACGTACTCGCCGTGCTGCTTGGCGATCTCCTGGCGCTCCTTCTGCAACTTGGCCAGGGCCGCCTTCAGGTCCTCGGCCCGGGACTTCAGGTTCCCGGCCAGGTTGTCGGAGTAGTAGACCAGCTCGGTGAGCTCCCGGATCTCCCGCTCCGGGTCGATTCCGGCGGACTGGTCCGCGCTGCCCTGGTACTCGCGCGCCTCCGGCGCCGACTGTTCCGCCATCTCCGCCACTCGTCTCCCGTCGCCCGAACAGTCGCCGCCCGAATATCCGAACACCGGCAGATGACTACCGGCACCCCGAGGTTGCGCGACAACCCGATGCCGAGGTTTTCAACCGTCTTCTCGGCTTTCGATGCCTCACGATGACGATTCCGATCGTGCACACGCTTCGACAAGATCGCAACGCCGCCGTTCCACGGATCACCGGGATGATGGACCTCGTGGTGATCGCCTGCTGACGCCGGGACAGGATCCCACCCCGCCGACCCCGCCCGTCGGGATCGGATCGCCCGTTTTCGCGGCGGTCCGCCGCACGATCTCGACCGAGAGTGACCGGAATCCGACCTGAAGGAATGACCCGCGTGCCACGGGCGTAACCGCGCGACGGCGTCATCCTGCCGGGTGGGGCCATCAGCCGTGCATTTCATTGTCAACGGCCCCGCTTCCGCCGCCCACCTCGGGGTGATGCCCTCCGCCAATGAGCAGGAATCAAGCCGTCGTCGACGATCGAGCGCGGCTCGCGGGCGGTAATGGCTCTGCCGGGTACCGCTCTTCCGGATACCCGACCGGCACCCGGTCGCGCCGGGAGGCGGTGGAACCCGGCCCGGGACCGATCGGCTCCGGCGGTCGCGGAAGCCGCCGCGCGACGCGGCGGTGCGACGCGGCGGTGCGACGCGGCAGTGCGCCGGGCCGCCCGGGTCAGCGCGAGGTGGCCGCCTGCCCAAGTGGAACCGGCGGCCGGTACGGCCGGGGGTCGTCCCTGGTCGCGTCCACGCGGTCGTGGACGCTGGGGTGGACCTCGTCGCCGTCGCCCGCGGTCCGCCGGTGCCAGCCGAGGCCGAGGAGCGCCCAGGCGGCCTTGTTCGGGTGGATCCGGCCCAGGGCGTGGTCGGCGGGGAGGTCCTGCCCCGGGAGGACGGAGACGTGTTCCCGGTAGGCGTTCCCGTCCACCCTCAGGCCGACCGCCACCGCCTCGTCGACGATCCACTTCAGCGCGATGTCGGCCAGGCGGTGGTCGTCGGGAGGGGTGCCCCCCACGTCGCTGTGCACTCCCGGGAACCACATCTCGCGCAGCCGACCGCCACCGCGGCCGACCTGCGCCGGGTCGAAGCGGTAGTCCTCGTAGTGGCGCCGGCGTTCGTCCAGCGCGAGGGCGTGCCTGCCGCGCCCCACGTTGGGCAGCTTCCGGGTGAACGGCCAGTGCGCCTGCTCGTACCGGGCGCGCCAGTTGAGCCACCCCACGCTCTTCACCGTGTCCCAGACGCCCAGGAACTCGACCTGCCGGCCGAGCCGGGGTGGGAAGTCCGGGTTGCCGAACCTGGCCTCGAACCTCGTGCACAGGTCCCAGAACGCCCGCTCCTGCTCCTCGGTCCGCTTCCGGTTGCCGCCGCGGGTGTAGAGCTTGAGCGCGTAGGGCACCAGGTTGTCCGCCCCGGGCCGCAGCAGGCCGACCGTCCTGATCATCCCGACCAGGGCCCGCGCGGTGTAGGCGCCGCGGCTGAACCCGAACACGTAGATCCGGTCGCCCCGCCGGTAGTGGTGCACGAGGAACCGGTACGCGTCCTCGACCTTGTCCTTGATGCCGAAGCCGACCACCAGCCCGGCGAACCGGGTGAGCGCCTTGCCGAACCGGGTGGCGGCGGCCCGCGACCCCATCGTCCCCACGCCGGGGTCGTAGTACACCAGCTGCCGCTCGTCCTTGACCGCGAGGTCGAAAACGCGCGCCACGTTCGTGGTGCCGGTCTCCGGCTCGTTGCGCGTTCCGTCCAGGCAGAGCACGAGAGCGCGACCTGCCGGTCGGTCGTCGGCGGGTGGTGCGCTCACGGGCTTTCCTCCTCCGTGCACGGCGAGTCGGGCCCAACTATTCCGCCCCGCGCGCACGGCGGCGCCCGGCGTCGCCCGAACGTGTGCGGTGCCAGGCGATGGACACCTCGTCGGTCCCTCGTCGCGGTGATTGTGACCACGCCGACGATCGGGAATCCTGAGCAGATGCCGAGCGGGCACGAACATCCTTCCCGCCAGACCTCCGGTGGCGGGCCGGGCAAGGCGGTGCGGGACGAGGGCGCGAGCCCGGGACGGCAGTCCCCCGCCGTTCCGGTCCTTCCCGCGGACGCGCGGCACCGCATGCGCCACCTGCTCGGGAGCGACCTCGCCCCACCGGTCGGCCAAGGCGCCGGGAAACGACCGCGGGAAGCCGAACCGGACCCCGCGGCGGAGGCGACCAAGAAGCCGAGGACCCTCCGGTCCCTGACGCAGGGCGGAGGCACCTCGGCCTCCGCCGTCTACGACTGGAGGTCACCGACCGGCTTCGTAGGCAACCAGCCGAAGGACGGCGAGTGCACCGACGTCGAGGAACTGGGGAGGAGAAGGGTCATCCGCCCCGTCGGGCCGGGAGAGGAGGGCGGGGAGAACGGCCTCTCCCAAGCGCTCGTCGACATGCTGGAGGCCCATGGGATGGACGCCGACTCGGACTGGGTCAAGGGTCACCTGGAGAACGACAACCTCGGCGGTCCCGGCACCTCCGCGAACCTCACCCCGCTAACCAGGAAGGCCAACGGGAGCTACCTGGGGAAGGTCGAGGCCCCGGTCAAGAAGGCCATCGAGCGACTGCGCCAGCTGAAGGAGGGCAAGACGGTCAAGGGGCTGGAGGAGGTGGAGGAGATCAAGATCCTTTTCGACGTCGAGGTCAGCCCCGAGTTGATGTTCCCGGACTCCGAGGTCGACTGCGAGAAGTCGATCAGGGAGTACATCAAGATCGACGTCCGCTACCACTGCCCGGAGCTCTCGGAGACGACGAAGGAGATCCTGAACGGGTTGTTCGAGCTGACCAAGTTGCCCTTGCCCGAACTCCCGCCACGCGGCATCAGGATGAACCCCGTCACGGGGGAGTTCACGCCGCAGTGGACGCCGAACCCCAAGGGCGCGCGGTTCTGATCGCCACCCGCCGGTGCGGCCGACCGGGCAGGTTCCCGGGAGCGCCCGGCGCCGGGTCGTCGAGCAGTACCGGTGTCCGCGGCTTCCGGCGTCGCGCAGGGCAACTCGACGGCCGCGCCGGATCAGAACTCGTACCGCACGAGGTCGGCTTTCCCGTCTCCGGACGTCCACTGGACGATCGGCTTGCCGGGAGCCGGCGGGGGTTGGGGCGCCACCACCTTGCCGGAGTCCTTGTTCAGGAGCTGTTGCTGTTTCGTCCACTTCCAGTAGTAACCGGTGTGCGTGCCGCAGGGCCACGCGAAGACGTTCGCCGAGCCACTACCGCTCGGAATGGCCAGGCACATGTCCTTCCGGGACTTGTTCTGCAGCCGGAAGTAGCCCTGGCCGTCGGACTTCCCCTGGATCCAGAGCTGGTGGTCGTTCTTGCTGTTCCGCTTCTCCACCGTCACGTCCGTGTTGGTGGCGGCCAGCGTGAACGCGAAGGAAGCATCGACCTTCGGTCGGATCGAGTAAGGACGTTGCTGGACCATCCGCTCGGCACCGACATCGGCGTCGGATGCGGATGCGGTGGTGATCGCCGTCGTCAGCGACAGGGCGATGATCAAGACCAGCGTCAACGCGCGGCCTGGTTTCCTCGTCATGCCCATGACGATAAGCGGGCGCCGTCGGAGGGCTGTCGGTCGCGGCGCTTGTTCACGCTGACGGGGCTAAGCGTCACCGACCTCGGCGCTGCGGCGATTCCGAACGGTCACCGGTAGGGGGTGGCCCAGCCCTGAGGCCGGGGGTGAACGCCAGGTGGTCGATCGGCGCGGCGAGCGCGGTCTCCGGTGCGGCACCACCACGCGGCCCGGTTCCGCTACGAGGAGGGGGCTGCCGCCACCTGTCCGCGACGGGGTCACCACGATGGAGTGCCCACCGGATCGTGCGATGTCGGCGTCCGGCGCCGCGCCGCGAGATTCAGCCGTTCTGATGGACGGCCCACCTGTGCGGGTGCTGTGGATTGCCACGGCGCCGGCGGCGAACCCAGACTTGGGAACGCAACTGGCGGCGAGGTCCGGATCGGGGCGGCACATGGTGGTGACCGGCAGCCACCCGACGGGGCGGCAACCGGACGAGGTCCGCGTGGAGCGGCGGCGCCTGTTGCTGGTGCACGTGCGCATCGCCGCCGTGTCCCTCGGC
The DNA here is from genome assembly GCF_009498035.1 of Saccharothrix syringae. Lineage (NCBI taxonomy): Bacteria > Bacillati > Actinomycetota > Actinomycetes > Pseudonocardiales > Pseudonocardiaceae > Saccharothrix > Saccharothrix syringae. The sequence goes on along the minus strand of NZ_CP034550.1, from coordinate 3,412,649 downwards.
GTGCTCATCGTGCTCGTCGCGTTGAGCACGGTGCCCGCCACCGCCGTGCTCGGCACCGCACTGCTGGTCGCGGCGGCGGCGACGGCCTGCGGTGCGCTGACGGGTTTCCTGTTCGGCATCCCCCGCATCCCGGAGGACCGCGCGCAACGCGGCGACGGCACGACCGCGCTGAGCGCCAACACCAACCTGGAGCAGATCTCCGACTGGCTGACCAAGATCCTGGTCGGTGTCGGCCTGGTGCAGGTGGGTGCGATCGGGGACGCGGCGGGACGGCTGGTCGACACGATCGCCACGGCGTTCCAGCCGGCCAAGCACGCCACGGTGCTCGCGGGGGCGCTGGTGGTGCTGCCCACCGTGCTGGGGTTCCTCGTCAGCTACATCGGGGCCCGCACCTGGCTGATGGAGATGTTCACCGAGTTCGACGGGGGGATCGCCTCGTTCGTGCGCAGCCAGGTCAACCAGGCCCTGGCACCGGTCCAGGCCGAGGTCGACCAGGTCCAGCAGGACCAGCGCGCCCTGCGCGAGCTCCTGGCCGTGGTGGACGCGCAACTGGACTCCCGCGGCCCGGAACCGCGCCTCGACACCCTCGCCGACCTGCTGGCCAAGGCGACACCGGCGCAACGCGAGTACGCCTTCCGCAGCGTCACGAAGGTGCGGCGCTCCCCGTCCACCGACGACCTGGCCCGACGCCGCACCATCCCGGTGCTGCGGGCGCTGGTCGACGCCGACCCCGGCCGCTACGCCTACCGCGCCGAACTCGGCTCCGCCCTGGCCGACGTCGGCGAGCACCACCGCGCCCTCGCCGAGCTGGACCAGGCCATCGCCCTGCGCGGCGCACCCACCAAGTCCGACTGGTTCGAGTTCCACCGCGCCCGCGCCCGTCTCGGCACCATCCCGCCCACCGCGACCCCGGACCCGGAGACCGCGGCCCTCCTGCGCGACGACCTCGCCGTGGCATGGCGGAAACCCAGCTTCCGCGCCTACCTCACCCAGGTCCTCACCAAGCACGCCGACAACCCCGAGCACCAGGTCGCCGAGCGGATGCTCCCCTACCTGCCCCCCGACGTCGATGCGACCACCCACGACAGCCGGTAGCGGCGGAGCCCCGTGCCCCGGTCGCTCCGACCGCTCCGACCGGGGAACCGCCGGCGGTCGGGGTGTGCCGACGCCTAACCAGCCGGTTCGTCCGACAACGGCTCGGCCGCCAGGTAGACGCAGTAGAGCGCGCCTTGGAACGCCCGGACGGCCGGGGTGCTCAGGGCCTTCATCGGCGTGTCGTGGGCCGCGCTCCAGCCCAGGCTGTTCGTGGCGCTCCACCGCAACCGCACGCCGTCTTCGGCGCGGTGGAAGCAGTACAGCAGGTCACCGTACACGCACAGCGCGGGATCGAGTCCGCGCGTCGTGCCGCCGAACCGGTAAGGCGGGCTCCACGTGGAGGCCACGTAGGTCTGCCAGTACAAGGGGTTGTTCGCCGCCCCCGTGTCGTAGGCGCACCACACCTTCCCCCGGTATGCGGTCATCGTCGCCCGCGACCGCAGTTCCGAGATGCCCGGCTCCGCACCTCCGGGCTTCGGCAGCCCCGCACACGCCCCGGTGACCCGTTCACGGCAGGACAGGCCGGTGCCCTCGCCGACCCGCGTCGGCTCGACGACCGGTTCCCAGTTGGTCGTCGCGTTCACCGGCGTGGCGTACAGGCCCACCCGCCCGTCGACGAGCTCGGCCTCGACGTACAGATCCGGTCCGGTGAGGGCCACGCCGTTCAGCAGGACCGCTCCACCCGGCGGTTCGATGCGCTCCCCCCTTCCCCAGGAGCCACCTCTGGCGAATTCGTACTTGTCGAGCGCCAGTCGGCCCCGTCGGACCACGACGCAGTGGAGCGCGTCGTCGTAGACGCGCAGGGCAGCGGGGACCGGCGCGGTCGGATCGGCCGGGATGAACCAGGGCTCGGCGCACGACCAGGAGTTCCCGTCGAACACCGCGAGCTGCAGTCCGACACCGGTCATGGCCGTAACGGTAAGCGGGTGCCGTCGGCCACGTCCCGGATGCGGCGCCCTGCCACACTGACGGGACGCGATGTCACCGGACGCGCGACGCCGGGCGATCCCGAACAGTCACCGCCCCGCAGGCCGGGTTCGGGAACGCCTCGTGGATGTCATCGCGGACCTCCCACCGGATCGGTAGGCGGCGGTGGGCCGCCTACGAGGGCCCGCACGTGCGATCCGTCGATCACCACCGCGACCGGTCCAGCGCGTTCGCGGCGTCCAACTCGGCGAGCAGGCCCTCGTGCGGTCGCTGCCGGACGCCGGCCTCGTGCCAGTCCCGCAACCGCTGGTCAACCTCGCACGACACCCTCGTCCAGATCGAGCACGCCGTCCGCTCCGGCGGCACCGGCGGGATCGCCGGACAGGCGATCCCGTTCACCGCATTCATCATCCCCGGCGGGGACCGCGGCCCCGTTCAGGCGTGGCTACGCCGGACACCGCGCAATGGATGTCTTCATTCCTCCCTGGCCGAGGTTGGCCGTGCAGGTGTCAGATGTCGTCTCGATCAAGGGTGAAGGAAACTTCGTACAGGCCCGGGTGGGCTTGCCCGAACGCCTTGTTGCCCTCCAGCATTCCCTGGGACTTCAAGTGCCGGATCACCCGCTGCGCGGCATCGTGATCCTCGCTCTGCGCGTAGTTGACGACGCGGGTGCCGTCCAGGCTGCGGTGGAGGCTGGCCGACATCCAGCCGGGTACCTCGCTGGCGATCCGGGCAGCACGGGCGAGGTGGTCGATCAGAGGCTGCTGGTGGTCTGGTTCGACGGTGAAGACGTTGATCTGGGTCACCGCTGAGCCAACACGAATGACGGGCATCGCTTCTCCTCTGCATGACGAGGTGAGAAGCCGAGACTCAACAGACAGGCAGCGTCAAGCCCCGGCTGCTCGCCGAGAACTTGTCGCGGGTCCGTCGCCGAGGCGACGAAACGGAGCCTCGTGTTGAGGGGGTCGGGCTTACCATTGCCGACCCAGGTCCTTTTCGACCGACGAAGGCTATCGGTTCCAACGCCGAAGGGGCTACCCGCATCCTGGCGCTGTGGTGACGATCACCCGGTGGCCCGATGTCGGAGTCCGGAGCTCACTCGGGTGCCGGTTGCCGATCGTGTCCGACTCCAGTCGGACCGTCGACCGCTCGGTGCACGTGGCCGCGGTCCCGGCCTCACCCGCCGGACCCGGTCCGGGCACTCTCTACGGTCGGGAACGAGCTGCCGGTGAGGTCCTCGGAGATCCGCCAGATGCGGCGGGCGTCGTCCTCGCCGCGCAGCGGCGAGTAGACGGCCTGCTCGGCCGGCGCGCCGGCCAGGTGCCCGAGGCCGCCGGGACCGTACAGGCGCCCGCCGTGCGCGTCCGGTGAGGTGGCCGCCAGCAGGGCCGGGAGCAGCGCGGTCTCGACCGTGCCGACGACGAGGCCGCGGCGCGAGAGGGCGCGGATGAGGCGCACGGCGGCGGTGTCCCGGGCCCGGCCGATCTCGGGGCGCGCGGCCAGCAGGCTGGTGGGCACGACGCCGGGGTGGGCGAGGGTGCTGGTGATGCCCCAGCCCCCGGCCCGGCTGCGCCGGTCCAGCTCCAGCCCGAACAGGCCGAACGCGATCTTGGACTGGCTGTACGCGCGACGACCGTGGTAGGACCGCTCCCAGTTCAGGTCGTCCCAGTTGATGGCGTTCTGGCTCGCGGCGACGCTGATCTGCGAGGTCACCCGGGCCCGTCCGGCGCGCAGCAGGGGCAGCAGGTGGGCGACGAGGGCGAAGTGCCCCAGGTGGTTGCTGCCGAACTGCAGCTCGAACCCGTCGGCGGTGGTCTGCCGGTCCGGTGGGGTCATCACGCCGGCGTTGTTGACCAGGATGTGGATCGGGCGGCCCTCGCCGCGCAGCGCGGCCCCCAGCGCGGCGACCGAGTCCAGCGACGACAGGTCGAGGTCCCGCAGGGACAGCACGGCGCCCGGGTGCCGCTCCTCGATCCGCGCGATCGCCGCCTCGCCCTTGCGGCGGTTGCGGACGGGCATGACGACCTCGGCACCGGCGGCGGCGAGACGGGCCGCCAGGCCCAGGCCGACGCCGTCGCTGGCGCCCGTGACGACGGCGAGCTTCCCGGAGAGGTCTGGAACGGTGATGTCCGGTCGCGTGCGTGCCATGTGCTGCTCCTCGGTCGGTGGCTGTGCCCCCAGGCTGCGCCCGATCCGCGGGGACATCCACGGTCTCCCGATCCCAGGCAGGCCGGTCCCACCCGGCGGCCCGGATGGGGGGATCGGTGATCCCAGGCAACCGCCCGGCGCCGAGGGCAGACTGGAACGGCACCGGGACCAGGGAGGAAGCAGTCGTGATCGACCGAGCCGGGCTCGCCGGGTTCCTGCGCCGCCGCCGGGAGTCGCTCCAACCCGAGGACGTCGGCCTGCCCCGCGGGCAGCGGCGCCGGACCGCCGGCCTGCGCCGCGAGGAGGTCGCCGCGCTCTGCCACATCTCCACCGACTACTACAGCCGGCTGGAGCAGGAACGCGGACCGCACCCGTCCGAGCACATGATCGCCTCGATCGCGCAGGGCCTGCACCTGTCCCTCGACGAACGCGACCACCTGTTCCGCCTCGCCGGGCACAACCCGCCCGCCAGGGGCGCGACCAGCGAGCACATCAGCCCCGGCCTGCTCCGCATCCTCGACCGGCTCGCCGACACGCCCGCCGAGATCGTCACCGAGCTGGGCGAGACGCTCCGGCAGACCCCGTTGGGCGTCGCGCTCACCGGCGACACCACCGGGTACACCGGCCCGTCCCGCAGCATCGGCTACCGGTGGTTCACCGACCCGGCCACCCGCGCCCTCTACCACCCCGACGACCACGCGCTGCACTCCCGCGTCTTCGCCTCCGGGCTGCGCAAGGTGGTCACCCTCCGCGGGCCCGGGTCGCGGGCCGCCCATCTCAGGGAACTCCTGCTCGCCCGCAGCGCGGAGTTCCGCGCCGTGTGGGACGAGCACGAGATCGGCGTCCACCACGACGGGGTCAAGCGCTACGTGCACCCGGAGGTCGGCGTCCTGGAGCTGACGTGCCAGACGCTCCTGGACCCCGAGCAGTCCCACATCCTGCTCGTCTACACCGCGGTGCCCGGCGGTGAGAGCCACGAGAAGCTGCGGCTCCTCTCGGTCATCGGGGCCCAGCGCATCGTCGCGCGGACGCCCCCGGGCACGTGACCGCCCTGACCGACGTGCGCGCCGGCCGCGGTCCCTCACCCGTCTGTTGTGGACGGTTGACCGCGTCGGGTGGCCGGGCACTTCTCATGCCACCTTGATGACGACCTTGCCCGACGTGTGACCGTTCTCGACGGTGGCGAGGGCGGCCGGGGCGTCGGCGAGCGGGTGGACCGCGGTGATCACGGGTTCGAGGAGGCCGTCGAGGGCCAGCCGGGCCGACCGCTCCAGGTTCTCCCGGTCGAGGCGGCGCTCGACGAAACGCCCACCGAGATCGGACACGGACACATCACCCACGGCGACGACGTTGTGGGGCTCCCGGGCCAGCGGAGCGACCGTCCGCAGCGAGGCGCCTCCGACCGTGTCGACGATCCCGTCGAAGCCGTCCGGGACCAGCTCGCGCGCCGCGGCGACGACGTCCCCGGCGGTGTAGTCGACGAACCGCACCCCGATGGCCTCGGCGTGCTCGCGCTTGGCGGTGCTCCCGATGCCGACCACCCGCAGCTCGCGCCCGGCGGCCAGCCGGGCGACGGCGAGGCCGACCCCGCCCCCGACGCCGTTGACCAGGACCGCGGCACCGGCCGGGAGGCCGAGCTGGTCGAGCGCGTCCACCGCGGTCGTCCCGGCCACCGGCAGCGTCGCCGCCACGGTCGCGGACAGGCCCGCCGGGATGCGCGCGGTGTTCGGCGCGGACAGCACCGTCGTCTCGGCGTAGGTGCCGCCACCGGTGAGCGCGAAGCCGAAGACCGCGTCACCCACCTCCAGGCCGTCGACGTCCTCGCCCAGGGCGAGAACGGTTCCGGCTGCCTCCATGCCCAGCACGCGGGGAAACGGACGCCCGCCGTCGAGCCCGGGGACCAGGCCCGAGCGCAGGAGGTGGTCGAGGGGGTTCACGCCGGCCACGTCGACCCGGATCAGCACCTCGCCGGGACCGGGGACGGGATCGGGACGATCGAACAACTCCTGCACCTCGGGCCCGCCATACCTGCCGAAACCCCAAGCCTGACCCATTTCCTACCGCCTCCTGCATTCCCGACCCGGTGATTCCGGGCGCTGTCGCCATCCTCACCTCTGACATCGGTGTCAGCGGCAAGCGGCTGAGGCGCAGGTCACAGCATCAGGCCGACCGTGCCGCCCGCTCCGGGGCCGTGGACAGCTCCGCCCGGTGCCGGCTGTTGGCCCTGATCAGCACGTCGAGCGCGTCCCGGGTCTCGACCAGGTGCGCGATCTCGGCGTCGATCCGGTCGCGCTCGCGCATCATCGCCGTGAACGTCTCCTCGGCGACGTCCAGGTCACCGGGGACGTCCACGCACGGCAGCACGGTCGCGATCACCCGGCTGGACAGGCCCGCGTCGAACAGCTGTCGGATGAGCGACACGCGCTGGACCGCGGCATCGGAATAGTGCCGCTGCCCCGCCTCGGAGCGCGAACTGGTCAGCAGGCCCTGCTCCTCGTAGTACCGCAGTGAGCGCGGACTCACGCCCGTGCGCTTGGACAGCTCGCCGATCCGCATTCCCGCGAGCCTACGCCCGCGTGCCCGAGCGACGACCGGGTCACCGCTCGCCGCAGGCGCTCAGGGCCAGGAGCACCGCGATGTCGGCCAGTGCGGGCGTGTCGTACAGCAGTGGCCGAGGTCCGGCCTGGTCGGGCCGGCTGCGGTAGCCGCCGTCGGGCTGTTGGCGGGTCACCAGGTAGTCCACGGCACGCCCCAGGGCCGCGGCGTGGTCGGGCGACGCGGCCAGTGCGACCACGGCGTAGGCGGTGCTGATCGGGTCGCTCGCATCACCGCGCTCGTGCCCCCAGCCGCCGTCCGGCCCCTGCGTGTCGACCAGGTACCGCCAAGCGCGCCGACGGGTGCCGTGCGCGGCCGAGCGCAGTGCGACGGCGGCATCCGGTGCCAGTGCGCCACAGGCCAGCGCGACCCGGAACAGGACGTTGCTCGCGTTGCGGCTCCACCCCCGTTCGACGACCTGCCGGGCGTCGACCACGAACCCGACCCCGCGTTCGACCGCGCCGCGGTGCGCGGGGTCGGGGGCGAGCGCGTTGACCGCGCCCGCGGTGATCGCGACCTCGGACGGGGCTCCCCGACCGAACGTCGGGAACCCGCCATCGGGGTTCTGTTGCGCGAGAACGTACTCCTCGGCCGCCAGGATCACGTCCCGGTGCCGTCGTGGCGCGAGGGCGCGGAGGAACTCGATGCCGTACGCGGTGTCGTCGACGTCGCTCTGGCGCACACCGACCGTGTAGCCGAACCCGCCGTCCGGGTTCTGCTGCGCGACCAGGCCGTCGGCCATCGACACCACCCTCGGCTCCTCCGGCGTGACGCGAGCGAGCGCGATGCCGGCGATCGCGGTGGCGAACACGTCCAGCCCGGTGATGAACGGCAGACCGCCGCCCGACCGCTGTTCGGCCGCCACCCGCAGCAGCGCGTCGCGGACGGCAGGCCGGTACACCGGATTGCGGCGCAGCGCGAACAGCCCCACCAGGCGCGTGAAGTGGCTCGCCTCCCACACCGGGCCCGGCCGCAGTGCCGGGCGCAGGCACGCCCAGTCGGCCTCGCCCGCGGTGCCCGGCGCGGTGATGACCTTCAGCGCGGACAGCTGCAACCGCACCCAACTCGCCTGGTGCCCGGCCTCGAAGACGGCCCCCGGCACGTCGCGGGGGTGTTCGGCCGCGCCGAGTTCGGCCAACAGGGTCCGGAACACCAGCAGTTTCCGGGCGGCGTGGTCCGGGCCGACCCGGGACAGCAGGTCCCGCAGCACCGGTTCTCCCGTGACGGCCTCGCCCAGGGCCGCGCGGCCCAGCGCGCACTGCAGCGGATCCGGCGGGTCGGAATCCAGCGCGGCCCTGAGGAAACCCCGCGCCGCGTCGGCCCGGTCCGGCGCGAGCCCTTCCCGGTCGAGCAGCGCCACCAGCAACGCCGACTCCAACACCCGGCTCGTGCAGGGTGCGTCGACCAGGCCGGTGGGACCGACCCGGTCCAGCACGCGGCGGGCGAGCCGGTCACGGCAGCGGTTCACGTCGGAACGCATCGGGGTGCTCCCGGAACAGTCGGCGCAGGACCGCGAGCCCGACGGCGACGAACGGCCGTGGCGGGCGGGCGAGGACCTCGGCGACGGACAGCAGTTCGTGGTGGTCGACCTCCGCCGGGTCGGGCCGGAGCCGGCCGCGGGCCTCGGCCAGGTACACCGCCAGGTGACACGGCCCGATCGGTGACTCCCGGCGCTCGCGCACCGCCTCGCGCAGCACCGGCCGGATGCCGAACTCCTCGGCCAGTTCCCGTTCGGCGGCCTGCCGGTAGCTCTCCCCGGACCGCACCGTGCCGCCCACGAGCACGTCGTGGTGGCCGGGGTACACCCCGGCGGTGCCGGGGCGGCGGTAGACGAGGACGCGATCCGCGCTGAGGACGACCGTCGCGGCCACCCGGTAGTGCAGACCGGCGTCGCGGGCACCGCCCCGCTGCCCCCGACCGACCACGCGGTCGTCGGCGTCGACGAAGTCGATCATCTCCATGACGAGGCGGCCATCCCGTCACCGTGCCGCGGTCGCCCGCGCGCGGATCGGTCCCGGGTGTGGACGACCGCTTCCACGCCGTCGCTCATGCCGGTTCCTCCTGGACGGGCGTCGTCCGGGCGGTTGCTGGTCGCGGAACCCGGCCAAGCGCCGCACGATGTGCTCGCGCGCCTGCCGGTCGGCCTCGAACCAGGCCAGGGCGGCGATCTCGTCCGGCAGCGGGGGCCGAACCCGGGTGTCCCGACACCGGTATAGCCGCTCCGACCAGCGGGTACAAGACCCGTCCCGACTTCGTGCGAGCCCAGCCGCGCACACCGGTCCTCGTGACGGCGCCGGGCGTTCCCGGCGAGTGCCCGAAGAGGTGAAACCGACAGATCGCCCCCTTCGGAAATGGAACGGAGCCGAATCGTTCCCGGTCCGCATTTGGACGACATTTCGGCAACCACGAAGTCACCACATGAGCTCGCAGTATTGCGGCCCGACCTGTCAAACCATGCCCTAGCATGCGCTTCACCACGGAGCACAGGGGGTACAGCTGTTCAAGCGGCAGCGCGGATCGGTGCGCAATGCGGTACGAGGCACCGTGCACGGCCCCCTGATACAGACAGGGGACGTCACAGGGTCGATCAGCGTGATCAACCAGTCCGCACGAGGTTTTTCCGATGTGCTGGCCAATACCGCGGAGTTGTTGGCGCACGCGGTGCACGTGCAGTGGCGCGACGAGGAAGAACGCAGACGTCTGCACGATCCCTTTCCACTACCGGTGCGGTGGCGACCGGCCGACGAACGGTTGAGCGATCACTGGGCCAATGTCGTGCGCACGTCGGGCGGTCGGACCGAGGAGCTCGCGGACCCCGGCGGTGATCTCGACGGGATCACCGCGTTCTACCGCGGGCTCCCGTCGGGACGCCTGGTCGTGCTGGGCAGGGCCGGGATCGGCAAGACGTCCGCGGCCGTGCGGTTGGTGCTCGGGCTGCTCGGCACCCGCGGCCGCGAGGAGCCGGTGCCCGTCCTGGTGAACCCGGGTGGTTGGGATCCTGGGAGCGCCTCGTTGCGCGAGTGGCTCGTCAACGGGCTGGTCCGGGACTACCCGGCACTCGCCCGACGAGCGCCTACCGGGGAGCCGCTGGCCGCGGCGCTGGTCGACGCGCGGCACGTCCTGCCGATCCTGGACGGCTTCGACGAGGTCGCGGCACCGCTTCGCGCGACCGTGCTGGAGGAGCTGAACTCCACCTCCGCCCCGGCCGTGATCACCAGTCGTGCCGACGAGTACGCGACCGCTGTCGCCGAAGCCGACGTGCTGACCCGGGCCGCGTGCATCCAACTCGTGGACCTGGGCGTGGACGACGTGGTCGCCTACCTCCCCCTCACCACCCGCAAGACCTCGGAGGGTGGTACCACCGCGTGGGAGCCGGTCCTCGAACGCCTGCGGAGCCGGCCCCACGACCGGGCCGCGTCCGTGCTCGCCGAGCTGCTGACGACGCCGCTGATGGTGTCGCTGGCCAGGACCGCCTACAGCGACACACCGGGTGAGGACCCGTCCGAGTTGCTGGACGCCAACCGGTTCGGAACTCGCAGACTGCTGGAGGAGCACCTGTTCGCCGGCTTCGTCCCGGCGGCCTTCCGGTCGGGTGCGAGTGCACCGCGGCACGACGTCGACCGGGTCCTCCGGTACCTCCGGGTCGCGGCCAGGCACTTGACCGACACGGGCAGGCAGGACCTGGCGTGGTGGCAGGTGGGAGACGCCGTCCCCGAAACCCTGCGCAGGTCGTGGCTCGCCGCGATCGCGGTGTCGGAGGTCTTCCTCGTGCTCGGCCTGTCGAGGGCTTTGATCGCGGTCGCGGGTGCGGACACCGGGTCCGCGGTCAGCGGCAACGTCCTCTTCGCGTGTTTCGCGGCGCTGCTGGCCGTCGTCGCCTACGGCATGCTCCGCAGACAGGAGCGCGAAGGACCGGCGGAACCGTCACGCCTGCGTTGGGGACGTCCGAAGTTCCGCGGCAGGCCGGAGTCGAGGGAAACGTTCATGTTTTCACACCACGTCTACAGCGTGGGGTATGTCGGCCTCCTGCGGGACGGACCAGCCCCGCTCGGCATCCTGTTCTACGCACTTCTGCTGGTCCTCCCCCTGCAGTGGTTCATGCCGCAGTTGCAGATCCCGATCGACATCCAGTCGGTGGCCGGGCCGACGAGGTCGCTGGCCATGGACCGGCGCAACGCCACGGTCCAGGCGATGGCGAAGATCGGGTTCCTCACCGCCCTGGTGACCCCCACGATCGCCCTCTTCGGCACAGCCACCACACTTGCCGACCTCAGTCTGATGGGCGCCGTGGCATTCGGGACAGCGGGCACCTCCGTGCTGTCCCTCCGCCGCGGCCTCGCCACCACGGCGTGGGGGCAGTGGGCAGCGGTGGCCCGTCCGTGGTGGGCACTGACGCGTCGAGCGCCCTGGCGGTGGATCGCCTTCCTCGACGAGGCGCACGCGCGAGGCGTGCTCCGCCGACAAGGAGCGGTCTACCAGTTCCGGCACCGCAAACTCCAGGAGTACCTGGCGCGCACCTACGACACCGGATGATCGCCGTGAGGAGACCGGAACTCCGGACCGGCTCCGCTCACGGACCGATCGCCTTGACGAGCCGGGCCGTCTGCGCCTTGCCCAGGTGCCGGTCGGCGTTGTCCCAGAACGGTTTCGACAGCCCCCGGTCGCGCAGGAACCGCCGGTCGGGCTCGTCGAGCCGCCCGGCGGAGGCGAGCATGGCCACGATCGACGGGTGCCGGTCGGTCATGGTGGTGTCGCACGCGCCCACGGCGTTGAGCAGGTCGTCCACCCGCACCGAGTCGACCAGGTTGACCCCGGCCGGCAGGGCGTAGTCGTCGGCCATCTTCTTGAACTGCGCGCTGGACGTGTACGGCCCGGCCACCTCGTAGCCGTTGTTGATCAAATCGAAGAACACGTTCTCCTGACGCAGGTTCTTGAAGCTCGTCCTGGCCTGCCGGGTGGTCCCGGTCGGATCGGCGAACACCACGGGTTGCGCGTTCGTCGCGGGCGCGGTGGACGATCCGTACCTGTCGGCCGGATCGCCCTCGGGGTGCTCGATCCAGTGCGCGCGGAACTCCGTCTGGTAGACGTTCACGTGGCCTTCGAGCTGGAGGTCCGGCCGGCCGGCGCGGTCGAACATCTTCACGCGGCCAGGCCCTTCCGGTTGCGTGGGCGTCTGGCCTTCGGTGCGGTCGGCGATGTGCTGGACCTCGTGCAGGATCGTGGTCTTCAGCTCCTCGTCGGTGCGGTTCTCCACGTCCAGCAGCTTGATGTCGGAGTTGACCGTGACGCCGTGGAAACCACCCGGCGCGTAGGAGACGTGCCGCTCCTCACCCGGCCCGGGGTTGATCGGGTAGGTGCCGCCGCTGCCGGGGTGCGTGGTGGCGGAGTCGAAGTAGGCGAACGTGCCGGGCGTCGCGTTCTGCGCGCCGGCCTTGCCCGCGCGGAAGAGCGAGTCGTGCGTGCGGACCATGACGTGCATGTCGGCGCGGCCGCGGTCGATCCATTCGCACGCGTTGCGGAACAGGACGTCACGGCGGTCGGGCGCGGTGCCGGCCGGGCGCAGCGCGAGGCCGTTCCGGATCAGGGCACGGACGCGGTCCTGCTGCGCGCGGAGCACGGATTCGGCCAGGGCGTGGCGGCGTTGCGTCTCGTTCGAGCCCGGCCCGACACCGCCGATCTCCAGCTCGTCCAGGCGCCTGAGCACCTGTCGGCCGACACGTCCGTCCTTGGTCGGGAGCTGGTGCTTGCGCTGGAACGCCGTCACCGCGCCCGCGGTCTCCCCGGCGAAGACGCCGTCCAGCGTGCCGTCGGGCCTGGTCGACTTGGGCAGTGGGAACCCGTCCTTGACCAGCCCCTGCTGCACGAGCCGGACGGCCTCGTGGTCGGGTTCGAACGCGCCCATCGCGGGCTGGTTATCGAACGCGCTCTGCAGCCGGTCGCTGCTCGCATACCGGGGCGCGACCAGGTTCTCGAACCGCTCGGTCTCGGTCAGCCGCTGGAGCGCGTGGGCGACGGCCTGGTTCCCGGCGGCCCGCTGCAACGCCAGGACGCCGCGGGGCCGGGGCGCCTGGACGACGCGTGCCGGCACGGCCGCGACCACCGCGGACGCCCGCCGAACACCGCGCATGCTCCCTCCCCGGACCAACCGGTCCCACGGTCCTCGCCCGCGCCGAGCCTGTGACCGCCCGCGTGGGCAGCCGGAAGGGCAGCCCACGCCGTCCTCCCGGTCAGGCCGTCGCGTGGGTACGTGTGGCGCGGGCGACCTGCAGACGACTTCGGGTCAACGTCATGTCCGCAGTCGCCTCACGCGGGGCGGTCCGCGCCCAGTACTGGACCACATCCTCCGCTTCACCGTTCCACGCGGCCAACGACACCGCTTCGGCGGTGTTGGCCGCCAGTGGGAATCCCAGTTTGAGCACTACCTGGAGACGGGTGTTCCCGAATAGAACCGGGAACGACCGACGGGACAAAACCACATCCGAACGGGTGAACGCCCGCACGGTTGCGGATTCCCCCGACCGACCGCCTGCCACACTCCGGACAGGTCGAGCCTTGCGGGAGGGCGCGGGTGGAGATCCGGCTGTTGGACGGGGTCGAGATTCGCAGTGACCAGGGCGAGCACAAGCTGAAAACAAGAACGCAGCAATGCATGCTGGCCGCGTTGGCCTTGTCCCCGCGCAAACCGGTCAGCGTCGGAAAGCTGATCGACTGCCTGTGGTCGCCCGACAATCCGGAGCGCAAACAGGCCAGGAAACCAGCGTCCACCATCCAGACCTACGCCAAGCACATACGCGGCGCCCTCACCCGCGCGGGCGGCAACAGCGCCTGGCTGGACAGCAGGTCACGTCCTGGGTTCTACGTGCTCGACATCGACCCGATGCTGGTGGACTACCACCGGTTCCTGATCCTGGCCGACGCTGCCCAGCAGGCCCGTGACCTGGACCGGTTCGAGGAGGCGTTCGCCCTGTGGCGGGGTGCCCCGCTGGCCGGACTCGGCGGCGACTGGGCCGACCGCCGCCGCGAGGACATGATCGCCCGGCACCGGACGCTCAAAGAGCACCACCTACACGCCCTGCTGGACAGCGGCCACGCCGACCGGGTGCTGCAGGAGCTGCACGTCCTCGTCGAGCACCACCCGACCGACGAGTTCCTGCTCCTCGGCGTCCGCGCCCTGTCCGCGCTCGGACGCCACATCGCCGTCCCCGCCTGGCGCGACCGCCTCACCACCCTGATGCGCCAGATCCACGGCGCCGAACCCTCCGCGGACACGCTTGCCCACGTCCGCCGCACGATCGCCATGCCCCGCCGGCTCTCACCAGCCGCGCCCCGGGCGTCCAACGGCCTGCCGGCCGAGCTGCCCGAGTTCACCGGCCGCCAGGCCGTACCCGACGTCGTCCCTGGCAGTCCCGCGGTCGGAGTTCAGGGCCACACCGTCATCCCGGTGCCGGCGGGCCCCGCCGCGGTGTCGGTGGAGAACGCCGTCCGGGAGCACCGGCAGGTGACGGACCGGGTGTTGAGCGAGGGGTTCACCGGGCGGGCCTGGGTGCTCGCGGAGATCGACGCCTGGCTGGCCGGGATGTCCGGCGGCTACGTCTGGGTCGCGGGGGACGCCGGGGTGGGGAAGACGGCGTTGGCGGCGTTCCTGGTGCGGGAGCGGGGATGGGTGGGGCACTTCGCCGGGTTGAGCCGGGGCGCGACGGTGCGGGTCGGGTTGCAGAACCTGGCCGGCCAGCTGGTGCGGCGGTGGTCACTGGCGGACATCGCGCCGGGCGCGATGGTGCCGGAGTGGGCGTTCACCCCGGAGGGGTTCGACGTGGTGCTCCACGCGGCGGCCAAGCGGGCGCGGGCCGCGGGGAGCCCACTGGTCCTGGTCGTCGACGGTGCGGACGAGGCGGAGACCGACGGGCAGCCGTGGGGGCTGCCGTTCGTGCTGCCGGACGGGGTGTTCGTGGTGGGCACCTACCGGACCGGCCATCCCCCGCCGCGTGCCGGCGGCGACTCCGCCGTGGTGCGGCTGGCGGCCGACGACCCGCGCAACCGCCTCGACGTCGAGGCGCACCTGCGTGCGGTGCTGCCGCCGGAGCTTGCCGGTGAGGACGTCATCGCCGCGCTGTCGGACCGCTGCCAGGGCGTCTGGGTCTACCTGCGCTACGCCGTCGAGGAACTGCGGAACGGGGTTCGCAACGTGCGGGACCTCGCCACTCTGCCCCCGGGGCTGTCCCGCTACTACACCGACACCGTGGACCGCTGGAGCCGGAGCCCCGCCTGGGACGCCGGACTGCTGCGGCTGTTGGGCGTGGTCGCCGTCATCGGGGAGCCGCTCGACGCCGCCGACCTCGCGCTGGCGGCCGACGCCGACGAGACCGCGGTCCGGCGCTGGTGCCACGGCACCCTTCGGCCGTTCCTCGCCGTGGAGCGCGCGGGGCCGACGGCCCGCAGGTTCGCCGTCCACCACACCAGCCTGCGGGAGTTCCTCAACGGCCGCCCCCTCGACGACCTCGGGGCAGAGGAGGACTGGCACTGGAGCGAGACGCTGGGCGCCGCGGCGTCGACCGCACGTCACCGGATCGTCGACCACCACCTCGGCAGGTTCGGCGGACTCGACGCCGGGTTGCCGCGGCTGGCCGCCGACCCCGACCTGCTGACCGCGGGGTCGGGGTACGCGGTGCGGCACCTGGCCGGGCACCTGCTCGACGCCGGGCGGGCCGAGGAGCTCTGCCGGCTGCTCGCCGTCGAGGGCCGGACGGGCAACCTGTGGTTCGCCGCCCACGAGCACGCCGACGCCGTCGACGACTACCTCGCCGACATCGCCGCCCTGTGGACGCACCTCGCACACCGAACCGACGAGGCGCTGGCCGCGGGCAGGTCCGCGCCGACGCTGGTGGACGAGGCACGGTGCGCGCTCGCGGTCTCCTCGATCACCAGTCTCACCGCGAACATCCCGGCCGACCTGGTGGTCGCCCTGGTCAAGGCCGGGATGTGGACGCCGTCGCGGGCGGTCGCGCACGCCCGCAGGCTGCACGCCCCGCCCGCCAGAGGGTTGTTGCTCGCCGCGCTGGTCCCGTTCCTGCCGGACGGCCTTCGTCCTGCGGCGGTCGCGTGGGCGCTGGCCGCCGCCCGTGATCCCGTCACCCACATCACCGGCGACGTGCTGACCCGGATCGCGCCGCACCTGGCGGACGTGGCCGACGCGGTGTCGATCGCCTCCCGAATACGGCACGGCGGGTGGCGCGCCGCCGCGCAGGCGGCGATCGCCCGACGCCTGGACGGGCAGCCCAGGCGCAGCCTGCTCCGGGACGCGCTGGACTCGGCGATGTCCGTCGCCGGTGAGCACGATCGCGCGGAGGCCGTCCGGCGGATCCTGCCGGAACTGCCCGACGACCTCGTCGATGACGCGGTGTCCGCCGCAGCCTCGACCGCCCCTCCGCGTGAGGCGCCCCGGCCGCCGATCGGCGCACTGCTGAAGCGCGCCACAGCGGACGGCGGCGAACCCGCACGCCTTGACGAGCTCGTCGCCCTCATCCCGACCGGTTCCGACGGCGACCTCGCCGAGGTGCTCGCCGCCGCGCCCGGGATCGCCGACCTCGACGCGCGGGCCGTCCTGCTGACGGCGGTCGCGGCCCGCTTGCCCGTCGGCGAACGGCCGCCGGTGCTCACCGCCGCGCTGACCGCGGCCCGCACCATCACCGCCACTTCCGACCCCGCCGACGCCGAGGTCTCCGCAGCGGCCGACCGCCAGACCCGCGCCGGGGTGCTGGCCGGATACGCGCTGCCCGACCAGCGGACCACCGCCGTGGGACACGGCCTTCCCCCGCCCCCCGCTCGCACGCTCTCCGAGATCCTGGCGATGGACGACCCGTTCCGCAGAGCTCGCGCGCTGGCCTCGGCCGCACCCGGTTTGGCCGACGCCGAGGTGGAGGTGGCGCTTTCCGCCGTTGAGCACCTCCCCGAGGAAGCCCGGACGCGGGCGCTCACCGGCCTGGTCCCCGTCCTCGGCTCCGCCGCTCACCTCGCACGGGCCGCGGCGGCGGCACCGAGCCGGGACCGTGGACTGCTGATCCTGGTGGTGGCCCGTGCCGCGGCGGTCCTGCCAGGCCCGGACCTGGTCGCCCTGCTTCGCCGCACGATGCGGTCGGTCAGTCGGACGACGTGTCTCGCGCTCCTGGACAGGGCCGCCCCGAGGCTGGCGGAGCTCGCCGGTCCCGGGTTTCCCGACGGCATCGCCGCGGCGATCGACGACGCGCGACGCTGGTGGCCGTGAGAGGGGTCCGCTTGAGGACCGGAGTGGTGCGCGGGAACTCCTCGGACGACGAGTGATTGCGCAGGCGGCGTCGGCAGGTGGCGGCGATCACGAGCCTGGTGCCTTTGTCGCTTCGAGCTCCACACCACGGTCGACCACCGGGTGGTCAACCGCATTGCAAGATCATTGTTTCCGGAGTTGCAAATCCGCAGATTTACGGCGAGGACAGCCGATTCCACGTCGCGGACTCTTGTCGAACAGGCGATCTTGACGGTTCCGTTACCGGGGAACACGCTGAGTCGAGTGTTTTAGGACAAAAGCGTGATAACCAAGCGCTTTTGTTGTGGGCCGGGCTAGCATCGTATTTTGACGCACCGCGGGCAAGCGGGGTCCGCGTGTGGCAGGCGTCAGGGGGCGTTCGTGTGCCGGAAAGGTGACGAATGGTCATTGAGCAGTTCGGGGGGCTGAGGCCCGGTGATCCGAGGCGCTTGGGACCCTACCGGGTTCTGGGCAGGCTGGGATCGGGCGGGATGGGAACGGTGTACCTGGCGGAGTCGTCCGGGGAACAGGTGGCCGTCAAGGTCATCCACTCGTCGCACGCCGCGGATCCCGTGTACCGCAAGCGGTTCACCCAGGAGATCGCCGCGGCGCAGGCGGTGCGCTCGGAGTACACCGCCGCCGTGGTCGACCGGCAAGTGGTGGGCGACCCGCTCTACGTGGCCACGGAGGTGGTCCGGGGACAGTCGCTCGACCGGTTGGCGATGCCCGGGAGGGGCCTGCCCGCCGAACGCGTCGTCTCGCTCGCCCGCGACACCGCGCGGGCGCTGCGCGACATCCACCGGGAAGGGCTGGTCCACCGCGATCTCAAGCCCTCCAACGTGATGGTCGGCTCGACCCGCGCCGTGCTGATCGACTTCGGCATCGCGACCACCGTCGCCGACATCGGCCGACTGACCAGCACCGGGAAGGTGATGGGAACCCTGCCCTACCAGGCTCCGGAACTGGTCAAAGGAGGCGGCACCGCGTCGGTGAAGTCCGACGTCTTCGCGTGGGGTTGTGTGGTCTTCTACGCCGCGACCGGGCAGGGGCCGTTCGGCGACGGCGCGGCGGGCGAGGTCATCCCCGCCATCCTCGGCGCCGATCCGGACCTGCGCGCGGTACCGGGCGAAGTGCGCGAGATGGTGGGGCTGGCCCTGTCCAAGCAGGCGCGGGACCGGCCGGACGCCGACGAGGTGGCCACCGAGCTGGAATCGGTGGCCGCGTCCGTGGTGATCTGCGGCGCATCCCCGGGCGGTTACCAGGCCCGACTGCGGAAGCTCCTGGTGGACAACGGCTTCACCGTGCGGATCTCCTCCGTTCCGGACACCCTCAACGGCGCGGGCGTGCTGCTGACCCTGGTCACCGACCGGCCCTCACCGGAGGCCGTCGACATGCGGCTCGCCGCGGAACGGCGCAACATCCCCGTCCGGCGGATCGTCGTCGCCGGTCCGCGGCAGCCGGACGCCTTCCTGGACGCGCGGGCCAACGCGCTGCCCGGTCCCGACCACCTCGCGCGGTTGCGCGCCCTGGTGCGCACGGAGCAGCCGACGCACGACGCCACCAGCCCGGTGGACCGCACGGCCGCGCTCGTCGCGGCGGTGCGCACCGCGTTGCGGGCGGGCGATCTCGTCGCGGCCGACCGGCTGACCACCGACATGCTGCTGGCGGCCGCCGGCCGGTCGGACGAGGGCTGGATGACCCGGTCCCACGTCAATTACGTCGGCACGGCGTTCCTGCGCGAGCTCGCCGAGGTGTGGCAGCGGGAAACCGGCGGCAGGCACGGTTTCCGCGCCCAACGGGCGCTGCTGCCGGAGAACTCGCGGAACAGGATGTTCACCCTGTCCCGCGCCTTCGGGTGGAGCCGTGATGGCGCCATATCGGACGACTACGAGACATGGGTGGCCGACCGCGGGGACGTCCCCGGATTCTTCCCGACGCTGCGTCCACCCAAGCGGTCATACGGCTGGTACGACAACTGGAGCATGACGGTCACCGCGGTGCACGACCGGATCAGCGAGGAGCGGCGCAGTGGGTGACATCATCGGCTTCGTGCTGTCGGGGCTCGCCATCCTGGCCGGACTGGGCTTCCTCGTCCTGGTCGTGCAGCAGGTCAAGCGGTCGATCGTGGACGTCCCGCTGGGCAAGTTCGTCATCGTGACCCGGAAGTACAGCTCGTTCCGGCTCGCCGAGTCGCTCGCCGGGGCGGTGAACCGGCAGAGCGAGTTGCTGCGCGGCGGTCGCATCTACTTCCGTCCACACTGGCTCCACCGGGTGGACGTCCAGGACCTGATCAGCATTCCGGTGGACTCGATCGGGATCGTGCACGCCAGGATGGGCGGTCCGCTCGAACACGGACAGCCCATCGCCCGGCACGTCCCCTGCGACCACTTCCAGGACTTCAAGGCGTTCCTCGACCAGGGCGGTCAGCAGGGACCGCAGATCGAGGTCCTGCAGAGCGGCGGCCAGTACGCCATCCACCCCACCGTCTTCGAGGTGCGGATCGTCAAACGCACCTACGTCCCGCTGCGGACCATCGGCGTGGTGGTGGCCAAGGTGGGCGGGATCATGCCCTACGGCCACACCCTCGCCCAGCACGTCGACTGCAACTACTTCCAGGACGGCGTGAAGTTCCTCAACGACGGCGGACAGCAAGGCCCGCAACAGGCGCTGCTCCCCGGCGGGAGCTACTACGCCATCAACACCGACATGTTCAACGTCCTCACCGAGAACCAGATGGACCTGGAGACGGTCCCGCTGTCCCACCACTACCTGGAGCCTGAGGACCTGCGCCTGGTGTCGGTGGAGAGCGAGGAGACCGGTGTCGTCATCGTCACCGAAGGGCTGCACCCGGTCGACGCCGCCGAGCCCGCGCCGAAGATCGAGGGCCACGAGAGCTTCCAGTTCCCCTGGATCTTCCTGGCCAACGGCGGGCAGTTCGGGCCGCAGTCGGAGGTGCTCCCGGGCGGCTCCACCTACGCGATCAACCCGTTCTTCGCCCGCGTGGTGCGAATCCCCTCACGGGAGCTGATCCTCTCCTGGGGCCGCAAGGACGTCAGCGCCGACCGCTACGACTCCGAACTGGACCTGATCGAGGTGACGCTGGACGGGTTCCACGTCTCGGTCGAGCTGACCCAGACCTTCGTCATCCCGCCGGAGACCGCGCCGCACCTGGTCAAGCGGTTCGGCGAGGACGACGAGGCGCACGGCACCGCGGGCGTGCGCAAGTCGGCCGCGGTGCAGCGGCTGGTCACCCGCCTGCTCGGGGTGGTCGTCAAGGGCTACTTCAACGAGGTGTCCAACAGCCACCTCATCGAGGAGTTCATCAGCGACCAGAACCAGGTCCGCGCCGAGCTGAAGACCCTGGTCGAACAGGCGCTGCGGGAGCAGAACGTCTCCCCCCGGCTGACCACCATCGGCGCGATCAAGTTCCAGTCCGACGAGATGAACGAGGAGTTCCGGCACATCGCGAAGCTGCGGCAGCAGAGCAGGCAGCTCGGCCAGCAGCTGACCAACGCGGCGGTGGAGACGGACCTGCGGAGGGAGAGCATCAAGCAGGAGAAGATGAAGCGGTCGGCGGAACTCGAGGAGGACGTCCGCATCCTGGGCCGTGACCAGGTCGCCGCGGAGCGGATGGCCAGGATCGACGCGAGCCGCCAGGTCCCCCAGGTCTTCGTCGCGTCGGGCGACCCCGGGATCCTCGACCTTCCCAGACGGGTCCGCAGCGTCTCCCAGCGCGCCGGGCAGATTCCCCTGTGGGTGCTCGACACCGCGGACGTGCAGCCACAGCCGGCGCAGCTCACCGAGACCTACGACCGGAAGGAGGAGGAGCATGACGACCGGCGCTGATCTTCCCCGCCTGGGCATCGATCTCGGCACGACCACCACGTGCGTCTGCGTGGTGGACGGCACCGGGGAGGCCCGGGTGCTGACCAACCGGGAGGGCGGCGCGACCACCCCGTCGGCGGTGTACCTCGCCGCGGACGGCACCGCGGCGGTCGGTGGGCTCGCGCTCGACCAGCGCGTGCACGAGCCGGGGCGGGTGATCACCGAGATCAAGCGCGAGATCGGCGGCGACTACACCGTCGCGGTCCCCGGCGGGCACCTGCGGCCCGAGCAGATCTCGGCCCTGATCCTGCGGCAGGCCGTCGAGGACGCGCTGGAGGCGCTCGGCACCGCGGTGCCCGCCGACGGTCCGCTGGCCCGCGTCGTGGTCACGGTGCCCGCCTACTTCGGGACCGCGGAGCGGGCACGCACCCGCGAGGCGGCCCGCACCGCCGGGCTGGACGTGCTCGACCTGGTCAACGAACCGACCGCGGCGGCGCTGGCCAGCGGCCTGCGCGCCACCCCGGCCGGTCGGGCGGTCCTCGTCTACGACCTCGGCGGCGGCACCTTCGACGTCACCGTCGTGCTCATGTTCCCCGACGAGGTCCGGGTCGTGGCGACCGGCGGGGACGCCCGGCTCGGCGGCGCCGACTGGGACCGGGTGCTCGTCGACCTCGTCCTCGACCAGCTGGGCGACTTCTCCGACGAGGAGGAGGACCCCCGGACATCTCCGCGCCTGATGGCAGGTCTGCTCGGGCAGGTCCAGGCGGTGAAGGTCGCGCTGTCGACCTCCACCGAGCAGGTGCTGAGCCTGCGAACCACGCGGGGCCGCGTGCACCGCATGGTCATCTCCCGCAGCGACTACGAAAAGGCCACCTCCGACCTGCTCGACCGCACCCTCGACTTCACCGGCGACCTCCTCGACCAGGCCCGCGCCGCCGGGGTGCCGACGATCGACGACGTCCTCCTGGTCGGCGGGATGTCACGGACGCCCGCCGTGGCCAGGAGGCTCCGGGAGACGTTCCCGCACCTGCCGGCGCCGCGGCTCGCGGCCGACGCGGAACTGGTGGTCGCCAGGGGCGCCGCCCAGGTCGCCGCGGGCGAGCCGCGGAAGGTCGTGGACGTGACGTCCAAGGGCTACGGCGTGCTGATCGTGCGCGACGCCGGTCGCCCCTCCCTGGGCAGCGCGGTGCACTGGATCATCGCCCCGAACACCCCGCTGCCCACCAGCGGACGGCACACCCTGTGCACCGTGCGCGACGGGCAGACCGCGATGCGGGTCGCCGTGTACGAGTCCACGACCGACGTGCTCTCCGACGACGAGGCCGACCACCTCCGGCTCGACGAGCGCACCATGGAAGGGCTCCCCCGGGACGGCAGGCGCGGCGACCCGATCGAGCTCGACTTCTCCCTCGGCGCCGACGGCGTGCTGCGAATCGACGCCCGCGCGGCCAACGGTGCACGGCTGCGGATCGAGACCCAGGTCCGCGGCGGCGGCACCGACGCCGTCGCGCCGCTACCGGGCCTGCGGCGGTGACATGGCCGAGAAGGACCTTCCCGGGCTCCGCGACACCGACGCCCGCGCCTACCTCGCCGACGTCATCACGCCGGTCGAGACGGGGTGGTCGCCCCACCGGAACCTGTTCCGGGTCTACCGGCTGCCCACCGACTGCACCGCCGACGAGGTCGACTCGGCGCTGACCGCCGTTCCGGCGCTGTGGGGCACCCCCGAACTGCGCGAGCACACCCAGGCCGTGGACCGCCTGAGGCGCGGGCGCCGGACCGCCGCGCGGGTGCTGGGCGATCCCGGCCGGCGGTCGGCGCACCGGACCGCCGTGGCGGCGGAACGCACCGCCCTCGCCAAGGCGGTCGACCAGTTCCTGCAGTCCGCGCCGGGTATGCCCGCCGCCGCCGTCGCAGCCCTCGTCCGGCAGTCCGCGGGCCGCTGGAGCCGTCCGGACGTCCTGGCCGCGCTCGAACAGCACCGGGCGGCCGAGCGCGAACCCGCGAGCCTCGACATCACGCCGGACACGCCCCGGTCGCGCCGGATCACCGCCGCGCTGGCCGACCTCGGGATCCCCAGCCTGTGGGAGTACCTGACCCGAGAACTGGCTTCGGGCGGCCCGGACGTCCACGCGGACGCGCTCCGACGCAGGCGCGCACACCTGCGGACCGGACGAGGAGCCGATGTCGAGGCCGAGCTGACGGTGCTCAAGTTCGTCGAACAAGCGCTGGACGAACCCGACGGACTGAGCGCGCTGCTGCGCCACGAGTTCCTCACCGAGCTGTCGGTGGCCGTGCTTCTGGGCTACCAGGAGGTCAGCTTCCTCGCGGCGGCCGACGCGCAACGGCGCGTCGCGAGCGGCCTCCCCCGCGACCCCGACACCCTCGCCTACGCCGTCTGGTGCCGGCACACGCACCCATCCGACTGGGAGTCCGACTACCGGCAGGCCATCGCGGACGGCAGGCTGCACGCCGCGCTCCTGGTGCTGACGAGCAGGCGGCTGACCGGGGACTGGGAGCGCGTCCGCGACGCGCTGGCCGCGACCGTGGACCGGTTGACCGCCGATCTCGCGGCCGCCCGCGAACTGGAGGACACCGCGCCGGAGGACGCGGCCGCCCGCTACCTGGCGGTGGACCGGGAGCTGACGGACCCCGCGATCACGTCGGGCCTGCGCCGCTGTCCGGCCGCGGCACCCGCCGAGGTGTCCGTGCGGGCGCACCACGACGCCGTCGTCGTCACGTGGCCGCGGTCGACATCGACCGCGGGCCGCCTGACCTACCGGGTCAGCCGGGGCGGGACGGTGATCGCCCACGACACCGACGCCCTGGCGCTGACGGACGTGCCGCCCTTCGGTGTGCCGACGTCGTACACGGTGCAGACCCTGCGCAACGGCGTCCCCGGCGGGGTGGCGCACAGCAGGGAGATCGTGCCGGCGCCCGAGGTGCTGGACCTGGTGGTCGAGTCGACGATGCTGTCGGTGCACGGCCGCTGGCGGTTGCCCCCCGGGGCGGTCGGCGCGTCGGTGACCAGGACCGCGCCGTCGGGCGACACCGCGCAGACCGCCACGACCGACGGGACCGGGTTCGACGACACCGCCGCGGTGCCCGGTGTGCAGTACCGCTACCTCGTGCGCGCCCGCTACCCCGGCCGGGCCGGCACACCCGAGGACAGCGCGGGCTTGACGGTCCACGGCGAGTGCCCGGGGGAGCCGCGCCAGGTCACCGACCTGCGGGCCGGCCTCTCGGGCGACACCGTGGAGTTGACCTGGACCAGGCAGAGCTCCACTCCGCTGGTGATCCGCGTCCCACCCGACGGGGTCGCACCCGCGCCCCAGGTCCTCCGCGCCGCCGACGCGGTGGTCGCGGGCCGGGTGGTCGCGGTCAGCGACACGGGCCGGGCGTCGGTCCCGCTGGCGGCCCTGGCGGGGCAGCGGGTGCTCGTGCCGGTCACGGTGTCCGGCCCGCTCGCCGCCATCGGCCCGGCGACACGGGTGGCTCCGCCACTGGAACCGGTCACCGGCCTGCACGCCAGGCGATTCGGCCCCCAGGTGGTGCTGTCGTGGCAGTGGCCGATGTGGGCCACCGACGCGCGGGTGCTCTGGCGGGTGGACGGGCCGCCCACCGGGCCGCTGGACCCGCAGGCCACCGCGGTCGAGATCAGCAGGTCCGCGTACGCGGGCCGCGGCGCGCGGATCACCGCGACCCTGCCCGGCGCGCACTGGTTCGGGGTGTCGGTCGCGGACTCCGGCCGGTTCGGGCCCATGGCCACGGTGTGCTCGATCCGGCTGCGCGAGGTGCGCTACAGCGTCCGGCGCGCGGCCTGGTGGCGCCGGGACCACCTGCTGCTGGCCGTGCACGGTCCGGAGCCCACCCCCGACATCGCGGTCGTCGCCAAGTCCGGATCACGTCCGCTGGTCCCCGAGGACGGCGTCGAGATCCTGCGGCTGCCCGCCCCCGGCCCGCCCGGGCCCGTCCGCATCCGGGTGCCGCGCCCACTACCGCGGCCGGTGTTCCTCCGCGCGTTCTCCCTGGACGAGACCGTAGCGCTCGCCCATCCCGCCCCCCACCTCCTGGTCGTGCCCTGACCCGAGAGGAGACCGCTGTGCCTGCTCCGCTCCGGGGCGTCTTGACCCGGCGTGTCCCGGCCTGCCCCTACTGCCACACCCGGACGCCGGGGAAGGCGTACCTGAGGCGGTGCTCCTCGCGCTGCGGCGAGAGCGCGATCCCGTTCCCGGTCTCCGCCGCGCGCGGAGGCAGGTGCCCGCACGGGCGGGCTCCGCAGGCCCGTCGGGTCTGCCCGGCGTGCGGGCAGGCCGTGCCGCGCGAGTACATCGAGGGCCACCCCAGGGTGGTCGCCGTGGTCGGGGCGGCGGGCTCCGGTAAGAGCACGTGGTTGGCGTCGGTCGTCCGGCGGGTCGCGAAAGGGCACCTGGACGACCGCTTCCCCGGCATGTCCCTCGACGTGCTCGGCGAGAAGAGCAGGCTGCGGCACGAGCGGGACCGTGTGCTGGTCGCCGAAACAGTCCTGCACCGCGCCACGGGGCCCGAGCCGCTGCTGGTCAGCCTGCGCGTCCGATCGCGGGCCCGGGCCGTGGTGATCGCGTTCTACGACAGCGCCGACGCGGCCGCGGCGAACCCGGCGCACGCCGACGGCCTCGTCCTGGCCGTCGAACCCGGAGCCGTGCCCGGCGACGCGGGGATCACCCGACTGGCCGACGCCGTCCGCGCGGCACGCGGCCTGCGCCCCCACTGCCCGATCGACCTGCCTCTGGCCGTGGTGCTGACCAAACTGGACACCGTGTGGGACATGGTCGACCCCGGGTCGCCGCTGCTGCGGCCCGTCCCGCGGACAGGCGGCCACGCGGTGTCCGACAGCGTGGACGTCCACCACGAGACCACCGCCTGGCTCGGCCACTGGAACAGGACGGACCTCATCCGCGGTGTCCGCACCGCGTTCCGCCACCACCGCTACTTCGCCGCGACCGCGCTCGGCGACCGCGCGGACGGCAGGAGGGAACCGGTGGCCTACCGGGTGGAGGACCCGCTGCTGTGGCTGCTCGCCGGGTTCGGTGCGATGCGGAGCTTCCGGGGCGGCGAGGGGACGACCTCGTGATCGTCCGACTCGTCCTCTACCTGCTGCTGGCCGTGTTCGTGGTCGTGATCACCGGACCGGTCCTCGCCGCGGCGGTCGCGCTCAGCCTGGTGTTGGCGCTGATCGCCGTCACCCGGGAAGCGCTCGACTGCCTCGCCGCCCGGGCGGACACCGCGCACCTCGCGCTGGACACCCTGCCCGATCCCGCCGACCGGCGGTACCTGTCCGGCCCGGCCCTGCGCGACCACCGGCACCTCGGCGTGGCCTGCTTCGTGGCGCTCTACCAGCGCCGACCGAGCCGGGTCGACGAGGGCTTCGCGGGCGACGGGCTGCGGCGGGTGCGCCCGATCCGGGAATCCCCGGTCATCACGCGCTCGTCCACGATGCCGTTCCTCGCGCTCACCGTGCGCACCGGGTTCGCCATCGGCCACGCCCTCGCGCTCGTCCTGCTGACCACCACCTGGGTGGTGCAGCTGGTCCTCCTCACCGCCGCGGTCACGGGTTTCCGATTCCTCTGCGGCACGTTGTACCTGTTCGAAGCGCTTTCCCTGGCACTGAGGGGGATCACGACGGAGTGCCCCCGCTGCCACGCCCGACTCGCCCGCCCGGTGTTCGTCTGCCCCTGCGGTCGCGAGCACCACGCGCTCATCCCGGGCGCACAGGGCCTGTTCCTCCGCACCTGCCGCTGCGGCCAGGACCTGCCGACACTGCTGCTCACCGGCAAACGCGGTCTCTCCCCGCGCTGTGGCGACTGCGACGCCCCCCTTCCCGCCCCGACCCAGATCACGCCCACGCGTCACGTCCCGGTCGTCGGCGGCACCGGCGCCGGGAAGTCGGTGTTCCTGCACACCGCGGTCGCCCGCATGAGGTCCGGTCACGACGCCGTCCCCGCGGACCCGTTCACCGACAGCAGACTGGCCGAAACCGACGCCCTGCTCGCCGAGGGCGCGTTCCCGCCGCGCACGCCGGTGGGCCAACCGGTCTCGCACACCCTGCGGGTGCGCAACCGGCTCCTGCACCTCTACGACGCGGCGGGGGAGATCGCGCAGGACGCCGACCTCATCGCCGACTCCGCCTTCCTCGCCCTCAGCGACGGCGTGATCCTCGTCGTCGACCCGCTCGCCCTTCCCGCCGTCCGCGCCCGCGCCGCCCCTGACGTCCTCGCCACCTCCCGCCCGTCCGGCACCGACCCCAAGGCGGTCCTCGACCTGCTCACCGAGACCCTCAGCGAGCACGACACGGCCACACCGCGCCGTATCGCCGTCGTCGTCACCAAGGGTGACACCCTCTCCGGGCACACCCATCCCTACGCCACCGACCCGCCGGACCGCCCCGCCGCGGTCCGCGCGTGGCTCATCGCCCACGGCCATGCCGACCTCGTCCACTCCGCGGAACACCACTTCCCCCACGTCCGCTACTTCGTGGTCACCTACCTCGCCACCTCCGCCACCCCCCACGACGACCCGGCCGCTCCCATCCGTTGGCTGCTGACAGGAACCACCCCATGACCTCGTCGACCAACCGTGGCCGCGCTGTGGCCCGCGTCCTCCTGCTCCTGTCCGCTCTGGCCACGATCGGCCTGCTGGCCCTCGCCTGCACCGCCCTCTTCTGACGACGAGGTCGCCGCCCGGGCGCCGCCCGCGTTCCCGCCGCAGGACTCCCCGGTAGGAGCGGTGTTCCCGGACCGTCGGCGCTGGTCGTCGGGGACCCGGTCGAAACCTCGGTTCCGTGGCCGGCGTGTGTTCGTCCCGGGTGCTGTGGAGCCCACCCCGCCCAGCGGACACGAGACCACCCGTTCGGGCGAGTCGTTGTCCCGGTCCTGACCCGCCGGCCGTCCCCGGTCCTGTCCCGGGGTGCGCCGCATCCTCTTCTCGACCGGCCATCCGCCGGCCGCCACAGGAGAGGAGGACCAGGGTGAACCCGCTCCGGTTCCACGTCCCACCAGCAGACGACGCGCGGCCGCCGCGTCCGTGCCTGCCCTTCCCCGCCCTGTTCCACCTCGACCGGCAAGGACGGAGGTGAGGACATGATCATCATTTTGATCCCGGTGACGCAGGAGTTCGGCGGCACCGACAGCAACAGCGACCCGAACGGCTGACACCGGTGACGAGGAGAAGTGTGATGTTGCGTCCGCGCATCAAATACGAGCACCGGCCGGTCCGCCTCGGCGACGGCCACGTGCGGATCGGCGGTGCCCTGCCGGGGGTCGCCGCGACGATCCCGGACCCGGACGGCACGGTGTGGGCGCTGCTCGTCCTTCTCGACGGGTCCCGCACAGTGGGCCAGGCGGTCGCCGACCTGGTCCACCACCACCCCGACGAGCCGCCCGACACGGTCCGCGCGGCCATCGACACGCTGGCCGCCGCCGGTTACCTGGAGGACGCGGACGAACCGGCCCCCGAGGGCCTGACCGACGCCGACCTCGAACGGTACGGCCGGGGCCGGGCGTTGTGGCGGTCGATGGACACGGCACCGCGGACCACGAGCTGGCACGCGCAGCTGGCGCTGCGGCGAGCGCGGGTCACGGTGGTCGGTGTCGGCGGGGTCGGCAGCGCGGCCGCGCTCGCCCTGGCCCAATCCGGGATCGGCGCGCTGCACCTGGTCGAACCGGACGTGGTGGAGTTGTCCAACCTCAACCGGCAGGTCCTCTACACCGAGCACGACCTGGGCCGCCCCAAGGTCGACGCCGCCATCGAGGCGTTGCGGCGGCACAACAGCGATGTGGAGATAACCGGCGAACGGACCACCGTGGACGGGACCGGGGTGTTGCGGCGGTTGGCGACCGGATGCGACGTACTGCTGATGGGCGCCGACACCCCGCGCGCGATCCGGTCGTGGACCAACCGGGCGTGCCTGGCCACCGGTACCGCCTGGGTCGACGGCGGCTACCGCGGGCCCCGGGTGAGCGTCGGCGTGTTCGTGCCCGGCCACGGCCGGTGCCGGGAGTGCGCACGCCCTGCCGCGCAGGCGCGTACTGCCACCCCGGTCGCATTCCGGCCCGGTGACGCCTGGGAGGACGGGGTGCACGCGGTGAACGCAGTGTCGGCCGGGATCGCCGGGCTGTTGTCCGCGCACGCCGTGATGAGCCTGATCACCGGCATCCCCCGGCTCCAGGCCACCCGGTGGGTCACCTACAACCTGGTCACCCTGCGGCACGCCGAAGACGACTGCGAGGCACCGGACCCGGATTGCCCCGCCTGCGGCCCCGCCGCGGCCTGAACCACCGCTCCGCCACGGCCCCGAGGGGTCAGCCGGCAGAAAGGTCGTCAGCCCGGCGCACGAGATGACCGGCGCGCGGGTCACCGAGATCCGACAGGATCCCGGCGGCCCGCCGCAACCGGTCCGCGGCGGCGTCCGGCCGGCCGGTGGCCGTCAGCGACCCGGCCATCGCCTCCAGCACCGAAGCCAGCTGTGGTTTCCTGTCCTCGTGCGTGGCGTAGACGTCCACGACCCGCTCCCACAGTTCGACCGCCGTGTCGTGCCCGCCCAGCCCCTGCCACGCCACCGCCAACTGGTGCCGACCGTATGCGATCGTCAGCACATCGCCGTTGCGGCTGCGCCATTCCCAGGCCCGTCGCGCGTAGTCCAACGCCTCGTCGAACCTACCGCGCGCCACGGCGACCTCGGACAGGTTGCCCCGCACCATCGCCTCGGCCACCTCGTCGCCCACCCGTACGGCGATCTCGCACGAGGCCCGGTAGAACCCATCGGCCTCCTCCGGACGTCCCTGCACCCGCCGCAGGCTCCCCAGCCCCGACAACGCCCACCGGTGCCAGTCGTGGTTCCCCGAGCGCTCCGCCACACCCTGCACGACCCGGTACTCCGCCTCGGCCGCCTCGAACTCCCCGGCGCCCCGGTGACTGTGCCCCTTCAGATCCCGCAGCAGCATCTCGGCCGGGACGTCCCCCGACGCCACCGCGGCGTCCACACCCCGCGACACCGCCTCCACACCCTCTGGCCACCACGCCCGCGGGCCCGACCACAGATGACGCGATGCCACACCCAACGCCACCACCACCGGGTACAGATCCCGCTCCGCAGCCATCCGCTGCACCGCCGACAGCACCGCCCGCTCCCGGCGCAACCAGCCCACCGCCTGCTCCCGGTCCGCCACGAGCGCCGAGACATCTCGCGCCTCCACCGGCATCGGCACCGAAGCCGCCCGCGGGAACAGCCACCGGTCCGCCGCCACCGCGACACCGGCATACCACCCCACCAGGCGCGTCACCGCCTCCTCCCGCCCTCCCGAGGTCTCGTCCAGATCGGCGCGCAACGCGGCATAGTCGTGCAACAGGTCGTGCATCCGGTACCGACGACGGGCCACCGGCTCGACGAGGTGCTGCTCCGCCAGCTCCTCCAGCACGTGGATCGCGGAACGAGAATCCAGCGCGGCCAGCGCGGCAACGGCATGCACCCCGAACTCCGGCACCGGGTGCAACCCCACCAACCTGAACACCCGCGCATGCACCGGGTCGAGCCGGGCGTAGGACCAGTCGAACACCGACCTCACCGCACCCAACCCCCGCCACGACCCGCCCGCCCCGATCAGACCCCGCTGCTCCTCCCGGATCTCCTCCACCACGTCGGCCACCGACAGGAACGGACGCGAGGCCACCCGCGTCGCCGCCACCCGCACCGCCAACGGCAACAGCGCGCACACCTCCGCCAACTCCCCCACCGCATCGGGCTCCGCGGCGGTCCGAGGCCCACCCACCACCCCCTCCACCAAACGCACGGCGTCCGCGGTCTCGAACACGTCCACCGCCACCCGCCGGACCGCCTCCAGCACCACCAGCTCCGACAGCGCACCCCGACTGGTCACCAACGCCAGAGACCCCGCCGCACCGGGCAACAACGGACGCACCTGCTCGGCGGACCCGGCGTTGTCCAACACCACCAGCACTCGCCGCTCCGTCACCAACGACCGGAACAACGCGCCTTGCGCCTCCACGCCCTCGGGCACCCGCCGCTCCGCGACACCGAGCGCGGTGAGGAAGTCCGTCAGCACGACCTGCGGGGCCAACGGGGCGCTCGGGCCGTAGCCGCGCAGGTTCACGAACAACGTGCCGCCTGGAAAACGGTCCTGGACACGGTGCGCCCACCACACCGCC
Organism: Saccharothrix syringae; assembly: GCF_009498035.1. Lineage (NCBI taxonomy): Bacteria > Bacillati > Actinomycetota > Actinomycetes > Pseudonocardiales > Pseudonocardiaceae > Saccharothrix > Saccharothrix syringae. The sequence continues at coordinate 3,381,577 of NZ_CP034550.1, read as the reverse complement.
AACGTCGACTTCCCCACTCCAGCCGAACCGTTCAACGCCACGACCACCGCCCCGCCGGTATTTCCCTCCGACTCCGCCAGCAGGGCGTCGAGAGCGGCGACATGGGCACTGCGCCCGCAGAAATCGGGAACCACGGCCGGCAACTGTCGCGGCACCACCACGGCTTCCGGAGCGGGCGGCAACACCACTTGATCGATTCGGCCTGCCTGGACCGACACTCCGTGGACCGTGCCGCCCATGTCGTTGCTGACACCATCGACCATGAGTTCCAAGTCTCTCGCAGAAAGCGCCCGCAAAGCCGGTATGCCACCCGCCCAGCTCATTTGCGTCACCCCAACTGCGGACGAGCCGAGGGCAACCAGCCTCCGCCGCCCACTTACAGCTTCCATTACCCACACGGATGGGGCATACGAGTCGTGGGCAGTCGCGGGCCATCGCGGCAGGAAGGTCGTCTGCATGCCGGGCGGTGATCCGGTGACCTGGTCACCGCATCAACGCGGGAACGACGTGGCCGTGAAACAGATGCACGTCGCCGGCGCGCTACCACCAGGATTTTGGTGACGCCCCGGTGGTCCGCGATCCCGGGGCGCTCGACGACGCGATCGACCTCTTCGAGCAGGGGTTGGCCGGAACGCGTGCCGACGCCCCGGTGCGGTACGCCGACCTGTGCACGTTCTCGGTGGCGTCGGCGAAGCGGGCGCGGCTGCACCCGTTGGTGGTGATCAACGTGGTCGATGCGATGGCCGAGCCGGCCACCGCGTTCGGGGACCGGTGGCACGTCGACTTGGTTGTTCGGCTCGCTTCCCCCTGCCCGACGGCCGGCGAGCCGACCGGTCGAGGGCGAGGGTGCGGTGTCCACGGGTTGCCTTTCGCGGGTCATCCGCCCGAGGAGTGCCCGCGTGCTGCGCCCGGCGGCGCGGTTCGGGCTTCGCGCCGCCGGGCGAGAAGTGCGTCAGTGACGCACTGACTCCGCGGTCAGAAGACGGGCAGTTCGCCGCCGTCGACGACGAGGTTCGCCCCGGTGACCCACTGGGCGCGGTCGGAGGCGAGGTAGGCGACCGCTTCGGCGATGTCGCGCGGGTCTCCCGGTCGGCCGAGGGGGACGGCTGACGTGGTGGCCTCCAGGGGAACGCCCATGGCGTCGGCGAAGGTCTGGCGGATCGCGTCGGCGCCGGGGGTGAGGACGTTGCCGGGCATGACGGTGGCGACGCGGATGCCGACCGGGGCGAGCTCGGCGGCGAGCGCCTTGCCGTAGGCGTTGAGCGCGGCCTTCGCGGCGGCGTAGTGGGCCAACGGTGCCGCCGGCAGGACGGCCGCCCCGGAGGAGATGTTGACCACGACGCCGCCGGCACCGGATTCGCGCAGAGCCGGCAGGAGCGCACCCGTGACCCGCACGGCGGACAGGTAGTTGATGTCGAGGGCGTCGACCCACTCCTCGTCGGGGATCGACGAGATGCCCCCGAGGTGGGCGCGGGCGGCAGCGGCGTTGTTGACGACGATGTCGACGCCGCCGAGTTCACCGAGCGCCGCCGCGGTGAATGCCTGGACGCCGGCGAGGGTGCTGATGTCGCCCGGGATGAAGGTGGCGCCCTTCGGCGTCTCGTCGGTGGCGCTGCGTGCCGTGGTGACGACGCTCGCACCGCCGTCGAGGAACCGCTGGACGATCGCCGCCCCGATGCCGCGGGAGCCACCGGTGACGATCACCCGCTTGCCGGCGAACTCGGAGGGATCGGAAGAGGCAGGAGTTTTGAACATACGGTCCAGAATACACGTTCTGGACCGATCGTCCAGAACGACGTACGCTGGGCGCATGGCCAGGCCGCGGAAGTTCGTTGAAGCCGACGTGCTGGATGCCGCTCGGCAGCGGTTCACCGAGACCGGCTATCACGGCACCTCCGTCGACGACCTGTCACGGGCGACCGGGCTGAGCAAGGGCAGCCTGTACGCGGCGTTCGGCGACAAGCAGGCGCTCTTCCAGCGGGTGTTCGACGACTACTGCGCCGGATCGGACGCGATGGCCGCAGCCCTGGTCGACGGACCCGAGGACGAAGCCCTCATCCGGCTCCGGGCGTGGCTGCACTCACCGGAGATCACCAACCGGTACGGCTGCCTGCTCGCGAAGGGCACCGCGGAGTTGGCATCCGAGAACGACGCGGTCGCCGCGCGGTCGCTGGCGGCCTACGAGACCCTGCTGGACAGCTGTCGCCGGCTCGTCGAGCAGGCCCAGCGCGCCGGGCTCGTCGACCCGGAGGCCGACGCGGAGGCGCTCGGCGGCCTGGTCGTCGCCACGCATCGCGGCCTGGAGGCACTCGCGAAGGCGGGGGTCGCCCCGGCGACGCGGAATCGCATCGCCGATGCGGCGATCGCCGGCATCTCCCGGAAGGCTGCGCGGCCGTGAACGCTGGGTCGTCGGGCGGGTCAACGACCAGTACGTCAAGGTCGCGAAGCTCCTCGGCCAACTGGTCTGGCACGCGCACGACGAGGAGGTCGTGCTGACGCCCGGGCAGTTCTACGTGGTACCCCGAGGCGTGCAGCACAACCCGATTGCCGACGACGAAATGCACGTCGTGCTCATCGAGACCGTGACGACCGCGCACACGGGCGACGTCGTCGTGGAGGGGACCGTGTCGCTTGACGAGCAGGTTGGCAACTTCCGCTGAGACGAACGGTGATGGTTGCTTCTCGTGCTCCGCACTCCCGGCGGGAGATCGCCAACGCGCCGGCCCACCGGCTGCCGCGCCATGATCCTGCTCCACCGCCTCGACAAACCCTCCACACAGGCTTTCAGACACCCTCCACCAGCGCACCACAGACGCCCCGGATGAACGCCACGGCGAACGGGTCATCGACACCACCAGGCCCGCGACCAACCACCACCCGAGACTCGGCAACACCCGATCGCGGTACACGAGCTCGACACCCGCGGAGTGCTCCGCACCCTCATCCTCGACGGTCTCACCAACGAGTACAGACAAGCCGCTCGACCAGCAGTACGGACGGCGGGGTGAACCGCGCGTAACGTTTCCACCCCACCGTCGTTGTCGTCGTCCACTCGACGGAGAACCGGATCAATCACCACCGGTACGACGTCGTCGTGCAGGTCAACAAGCCCCAGAGCGGTTCCCGAGCACTCGACGATCCCTGCGTCCAACGGCGGAACACCGCGCCCGACAATTCAACGCCTCCAACAGGTTTTCCCGGCGACCCGGACGCGTGGTGGCGATGACGCGAGGAGTCGCGTTCCTCACCCGCGAACGCGTCGTCGACCGCTGTCCCAGGCCCGGTAGTGCTTTCCGGGATCGTCGGTGAACGAGACGTGCCTCGGCCGCCAGCCGAGCAGCCGGTGCGCCTTGGCACTGGACACGAGCTCGTCCTGGTCCGCTGCCACCTGCATGATCCCACCCGCCTCCGCGGGCTCCAGCCGGATCTCACCGGTGAAGCCCGCCGCCCGGACGGCGACCCGTTGCACGTCCAGCGCGGTCAGGCGCTGGTCGTCGGCGATCACGAACACCTCGCCGGCGGGCTCGCGGTCGAGGACGCGCACGTAGGCTTCGGCGAGGTCGTCGACGTGCACCCAGCTCCACCGCTTGGTGGTGTCACCGTAGAACACGGGCGTGCCCGCCTCGGCCGCGGCGAACCACTGCGCGGTCATGGAGGTGGTGGCCGTGCCGCCGTACATGAAGCCGGGACGCACGACCGTGTGCGCCAGGCCGCTCGCCGCGAGCTCGCCCTCCAGCGCGAACCGGAACCCGATCGGGCTCTCCGGGTTGCCCGGCGTGTTCTCGTCCATGAGGGCCACGCCCGTGCGGCCGTAGGCGGAGATGCCGGTCGTGTAGACGAGGTGGCGTCGTCGGCCGTCCCGCTTCTCGGCCTCGGCGATCTCGGCGAACAGCCCGCGGTCGATGCCCGCCGGGTCGTCGAGGTCCATGACCAGGTGCACGACGGCGTCGGTGCCGTCGAGGTGGGGGCGCCAGGTGTCCGGCTCGGCGAGGTCGCCCGCGACGGGCATGACCTCGTCGACGACCAGGTCCTGGGCGGTCGACGGGTCGCGGGTGAGGCCGAGGACGGTGTGCCCGGCGCGGGCGAGGGCGGCGGAGACGCGGCGGCCGGCGTAGCCGGTGGCGCCCGTGACGAGGATCTGCATTGGTTCCGGCTCCGTGGTCAGGCGGCGAAGAAGCGGGTCAGCACGTCGGCGGTGGCGTGCGGGTTGTCGGCGGCGTAGGTGTGGGCGGCGTCGGGCACGATCTCGGCGCGCACGTCGGTCGCGGCCTCGCGGGCGCCGTTGAGCAGGACGTCCGACGGCAGGCCGTACTCGCCGTGCAGCACGAGCACCGGGACCTCGACCTTGCCGCCGGCGCGCGCGTTGCGGCCGTCTTCCAGCACCGTGGCGTAGTGCTCGAACCCGCCGCGCATGCCGCCGGGCCGGGTGAGGGTGCGCAGCAGTTCGGCGTGGTCGTCCTCGGTGATGCCGCCGCGGATCATCTGCCGGTAGAACCAGGACAGGTACTGCTCCTCGCGGCCCTCGACGAGCTTCGCCGCGAACTCGCTCTCGGCGTGGAAGCCGAAGTGCCACAGGTACGACAGGTGCTCCTCCAGGCCGAAGCCGGGCAGGAAGCACTCGCTGAGCACCAGCCTGGTCACGTCCCGCGGGTAGCGCTGGGCCCAGGCGTGCACGGTCATGGTGCCGACGTCGGTGCCGAGCACGAACGCGTTGTCGTGGCCGAGGTGGCGCAGCAGCCGGTGCAGGTCGTCGGCCTCGTCCTGCTTGGTCCAGTGCCCGTCGGGGATCGACGAGTCGCCGGAGCCCCGCAGGTCCGGTGCGACGACCCGGAAGCCGCGTGCGGCCAGCAGCGGTAGCAGTGCGCGGAACTCGATCCAGCTGAACGGCCAGCCGTGCACGAGCACGAGCAGCGGTCCCTCTCCGCCGATCACGTAGTGCAGTTTCACGCCGTTGACCTCGGCATACGCGTGTTCGAACCCCTCCGGCGCCGACGCTGGAGACCTCATGCGATCACCCCTTAGCTTGCTTGCCTAAGCAAGGAATACTCCCTATTGCTTGGTTAGGCAAGTAACCTGTGAGCGTGACCGCACCCACTCCGCTATCGCCCGACGAGAACCGGCTCTGGCAGAGCCTCGGCCGCCTGGTGCACGCGTTGCCCCGCGCGCTGGAGGACGACATGTCGCGCACCGGCGTGACGATGACCGAGTTCGCCGTGCTGCTGCTGTTGAGCGAGGCACCCGGCCGCCGGTTGCGGATGTCGGCGCTCGCCGCCCGGGCGGGGCTCACCGCGTCCCGCATCACCAGGGTCGTCGACGGGCTCGGCAAGCACGGTCTCGTGCAGAAGGAGCGCCACGGCGAGGACGCGCGCGGCAACGACGCGATCCTGACCGACGAGGGACTGCGGGTGATGCAGGCGGCTCAGCCGTCGTACCTGACCAGCGCGCGCAAGCGGGTGCTCGACCGGATCCCGCCCGAACTGCTGCCGGACCTGGCCAGGACCATCACGGCGTTGGCCGACGAGCTGACCTAGCTTGAGATTTAACGAGCGACGGTCGGCCGCCGGACCCGGTTGATCATGGAAGAGCCCTTGGTTGATCATCCTTCTTGCGACAGTTAGAAGATCGACCAGAGGCCGCGGTGGCCAGTGTGCACGACGCCGACCACAGGACGGCGAGTGGGGTGTTGGGTCGGTTCCGAACCGAGTTCCACCGGTGTCTGACCAGGCGGTCGGCTGCGTTGTTCGAGCCAGCCGAGGCGATGCTGTACGCGGACGGGCCGGTGCGCTCGCCGGCGGAATTGTCGCTGGTGGGTGAACGCCGTCGCGGGCACGGCAGCGTCTATGCCGCGCTGGCGCGCGGCGAGGTGGACACCGAGGGACATCACCGCCTGGCTGCGTCCGGAAGCCCACACCTCGCCGCAGCGGATCCTGTGCCACACCTACGGGCAGAGCAGGGATCAGCACGTGATGGGCCGGGATGGCCCTGTTCGATCGTCGTCGCCCTGAAGACCGGACGCGGTTCCTGGACCGCGCCGTTGGACGCGGTGCGCCTGGCGCCGGGCGACGACGCCGCGACAGTGACCGCCGCGCAGCTGCGCCGGGTGGTGGGCGCGCTGGTCGAGTTCGGCCACCACCGGCCGGATGACCCGGACATCCTGATCGTGGCCGACGCAGGCTACGACGGTCCCCGTCTGGCGTTCCTGTTGGCCGGTCTGCCGGTGGCGGTGCTGGTGCGGATGCGGTCGGACCGCGTGCTGCGCCGGGCCACCCTGCCGCGTCCGCCGGGTACGTGGGGTCGTCCGCGGCGTCACGGTGACGAGTTCGTCTTCGGCGACCCGGCCGCCCGGGGTACGCCACAGGTGCGGTCACGGACCAGGATCCGCCTTTACGCCCTGGCCCGCGTCCGGGCCAGGGACCGGCTGCACCCGCGGCTGCCCCACCGCTCGGCCTGGGCGGCGGGCGAGGACGGACTGCCGATCATCGAGGGCGCCGTGATCCGGCTTCAAGTGCAGCGGCTGCCCTCCGGGGCGATCCCGAAACCGGTCTGGCTGTGGCACTCCAACGTCGACCTCGACACCGGCGAGGTCGACCGGTGTTGGCAGGCGTTCCTGCGCCGCTTCGACATCGAGCACACCTTCCGCATGCTCAAACAGACCCTGGGCCGGACCCACCCGAAGATCCACGACCCGTGAGCGGCCGACCGGTGGACATGGCTGGTCCTGGCCGCCGACCTACGTCGTCCTTGGGAGAAACCCGCCTCACCCGACCGGCTCACTCCCGCTCGCGTCCGCCGCGCCTTTCGGCACCTGCGCCGACACACCACCCGCCCGACCGGTGCACCAAAACCCACCCGCCCCGGCCCAGGGCGACCGGCCGGACACCCCAACCACCGGCCCGCCACCCGCCACGACGTGCACTTGGTGTCCGTACTGGAAGCCACAAAACGACGTGCCCGCAACGGAACGCAGTCGACCACACCGAACCGGTTGAATCTCAAGCCAAAACCGCGTCGGTCAGAACTGCATGGTGTCAGCGTCGCAGTTCACCCGGACATACTGGATGGCAGCGATCACCGCCGGGCACTCCTCGCCGAGTACCCGGCGGGCCCCCTCCACCGTGTACGCGTGCCACACCGCCGACTCGCTCTCCTCACCCAGGCTGCGCAGATCCGCTGACAGGTTGAGCGCGACTACCGCAGCCTGCTTGATCAGCGGGCCGACGTCCGTGGCAGGGTCCGTCGGGGCGCCGACACCGAGCTTGCGCACGTGCGCCACCACCGTCTCGGCCAACGCGGGGTAGATGTCGGCGTGGGCGTAGACGCGCTGGACCGAGATGCACGACTGCCCGCCCTGGTACATCACGAACGTGGCGATGCGCGAGGCGGCGAAGTCCAGGTCGTCCCAGTCCGGGCACACCACCGCGGCGACGTTGCCGCCCAGCTCCAGCACCACGTGCTTGCGCGGCACCCGCCCCAGGATCGAATACCCACCGACCCCGAACCGGTGAACGACACCACCGGCAATCTCGGACCCTCCGCCAACATCCCACGACCTCGTTGGGCACCGGCAGCACCGCTCTCAGGCAACTTCGCCTCGGCCGGCAACGAGGCCGGCAGCAACATGACCGGAAATGTCCGCCTGCACCACGAAGATGCCTTCAACCCTGGGAAATCAGGCTCAGAAGCCGGTCGAAAACCGATTCGCAGACCTTTCCGGAGACCATTCTTCCGCTTTTTTCCGCAGAGTACAGCCATAGCTGGAAAACACAACGGCCCGACCGGTGGACGGTGCCTACAGAAAAGGAACCAACCCCACCCGACGGGCCGTCGCGCTACCCACTCAGGTCAACTCCCAGGACCGCGAACCGCTCAATCCGTTTGAATCGACACCTGGTATGCGGCGTCATCCAGGACCTCGTTCCAAGGCTTGATGCCCTCCGCCTCGCATTCCTTGACGAGAGCTTGGCGGATCTCCCCCACCGGGCGCCCCCGATGGGTGAGCCGAACCGCATCCAGCGCTCGACGGAACTTGTTTGCGTGCTCCCAGACCTCCGGCGAGATGTCGTCGTACTCACTCGACATCGGAGATTCTCCGTTTTCTCGCACTGGCCACCTCCGTCGCACCTGTCAAGCTACTACCCGTGATCACAGATTAGAAAGTCCTACGGTGGATGAGTTCCAGGTGCGGCATCGCACCACCGCCGAAGATGTGTTCAATCCTACCCGTCGTCTCATCGGTCACGTGAGTCGAGATGTGCCCTTCGTTCGTCAACCGGTTGTAGATGCAAGCGCACGTACGGAAAATCAGGATTGACGAGTCCTGCCCTGATGGAGTTCGTGATCGCGCGAAGGTAGCCGCAGCGCTCAAGGTTTCCGATTCTCCGGCGCCATGCACCTGGTAAGTGAACAACTTTCCAGGCTGCCCCAGACTGCCTCCGTGGAAGCCGGCACGAGCACCGTCGGCACTGAGGCCGTTGGCCTCGATGTTGTCCGCGTGCGCGGCCGACGTGCCGTGGACGAAGTCCATGTTGTCGCCACAGTTGTGCACGAGCATGTCGTCCACACCGATAACGACGTAGTAGGTGTGGACGCCTTCGACCGTGAGGTCGTAGACCGGCTCGAAGTGCGTGTAGCGGTCAACATCGGTGACGACCGGTGAAGTGCCGTCGGCCGAGGTCAGGACCTGGCCGGGCTTGAGGTCGCCGATGTTGACGAAGCGGCCTTCGGCGTCGACCCAGACCGGGTGCCAGGAGGTGGCGTCCACGCTGCCCGTGGCGCCGTCCTGGCTGGCGACGGTCAGCTTGGTCATGTCGCCTTCGTCGTCGTGGACGATGGTGCCGACGACCTCGCGGTTGGTGGTCTCCCCCGTGGCCGGGTCGGTGGCCTTGACTTCGCCGCCGATCTTCACTTCCGAGATTGGCTTGGTCGAACCATCAGCCATCAACACCCGGGTTCCGGCCACGAAGCTGTGCCAAGCACAGCTCCCGCCTCCGGAGGAGGTCTTCTGGAACTTCTCGGTGACGGCCCGGGCCGCCTGTTCGGCGATGCCCTGGACGCGGCGCAGCACGCCCTGGGCCTTGCTGACGATGGAGGCGAGTCGGTCGACGGCTTTGATGGCGTTCCAGCCGGCTTCGAGGATCTTGCCGACCTTGCCCCACGGGACCAGGCCGGCGACGAGTCCGGCGCAGCCCCAGATGTCGCCCTTGGTGAAGCAGTCGACGATGTCGTTCCAGCCCGAGATCTCCTTCAGGACGTCCCAGGCGACCTCCTTGATCACATCCCACTTGGTCTTGTGGGCATCGGCCAGGGCTCTTTGGTAGTCCTCCCAGCTGACGCCCTGCTGGGTCATCGCCTGTTCGGTCTCGGCCTTGACGGCGGCGGTGTACTGCTGAACCGCCCGCCGGTACGACTGGACGGACCGCTTCTCCTTCTCGTGTTGAGCCTGCTGCGCGTCCTTGTCCCCGCTGAACATGCGCCTGTCGAGGCCGCACATCACGCCGTCGGGGCCGCAGTCGCGGATCAGGCCGGTGGGGTCGCTGAAGGTGACCGGGCTGTTGTTGGCGTAGGCGTAGCCGTTGAGCTGCTGCGGGTCGTTGTTGTCGATGACCGGGTCGGCGGAGAGGAACCGGCCCGAGGCGTTGTCGTACAGGCGTGCGCCGACCTGGGTCAGGCCCGACTCGTCGTTGCGACCGCCGACGAACCCGAGGCGGTCGGGCCATGACGGGGGTGCGGTGCCGCGGTTGGCGCCGTAGGGGGTCTGGCGGCGTTGGGTGACGGTGAGGTTGGCGTCCTTGGCGACGGTGATCTGGTTGGTGCCCTGGTGGTCCGGGATCAGCCACTTCAGGCCCGTCACGCTGTTGCGCACCGCCACGGTCTGGTCGCCGTGGGAGTACCAGCGGGTCCACGACGGGATGCTGGTGCCGGTTTCCAGGCGGATCTCCTGGCCGAACACGTACAGCGTCGTCGCGGACGGTTCGCGACTGATCAACCGCGAGCCGTCGGCGTCGTAGAGGTACTTCGACTCCTTGCCGTCCGGGTTGACCCTCGTTCGCCGCGACCTCCCAGCCGTAGCGCCGGGCCATGCGCTCGGTGAACGCGGCGCGCAGCGGGTTGCCGCCGGGCCGGTCGGGGTAGCCCGGGCCGCCGGTGCGCACCGCGTGCGCGAGGGCGTCCGCCACCACCGGCGGCACGGGGAGGTCCATGTCGGCGACCCAGGCGGGCAGCACGTCGTCGAACAGCGGGTCGCAGCACACCGGCGTTGGTCAATTGCGCGCTCCGAGGCCGGTGAAGTACAGGTACTCGTCGATGGTCACGGAACCCGCTCGCACTTCCCCGAACAAGCAACCATTCAGACAGTGACAGAATCTGGAGAGTCTTCCTCGTCACTGTCAACATGGTGACGCATCGGCCGGCGCCGGCCTCGTGGCCGTAGTGCGCGCGACTTCCACAGCGGAACAGCGGTGGCGTGGTACCGCGTGACTCACCCTCCGAAGAGCTTGTTGAGCTGCCAGTTCTGGTAGTTGCCGCCGTTGCACTGCAGCGGGTAGATCTCCTTGGCGCTGTTGGAGTCCAGGCAGACTCCGAAGAGCTTGTTGACCCGTCGGTCACCCGACTTGACCCACTCCATGGGTGAGTCCTTCCCGGTACCGCAGGAGGTGGTCGCGACGAAGGGGTTCTCGACGATGCCCACGGCGAGGCACCTGCCGGTCGCCACGTTCCTGATCGTGTGCGTGCCCACTGCCTCGTCGAAGGTGAACACCCACTGCTGGTACCTGTTGGCCGAGGCGCACGTCGACGTGTAGACCTTCCCCTGCGCGTTGGAGTCCAGGCAGAAACCGGTCTGCTTGTTCTGGAGGGTGCCGTACAGGGTGACGGTCGCGGCCTGCGCCGGCGCCGACAGCAACCCGACAGCGACGGCGATGACGCCGATCAACGTGGTGATACGGAGAAAACGCATGACACCTTCTCATTGGTCAGTGGTTGACGAGGCCGGCGCCACGTCGGGCGGAACGGACGGCACCGGACACCGGGAACCGCCGGAGGCCCACCCGAACCGCCCCGAAGTCTGGATCATCAGTGGTGACCGCGCGAAGACCGCCATCGACCGCTCTGCCTCAACGCGCAAGGGGGTGTGCCCCGACTTCACGTGGTGCACGCCGTCCGACCCGACCCGCATCGCCCGGGGCGGAAACCACCGGCGAGCCCGTTCCTCGGCTGCCTGATCGGGCACCGCGTGATTTTCCTTCGCGCACAATGGGTCCACAGCCTCGCCGCGCGGGTTGTAGCGCGTTTATCCTTCCCATGCGCCTGGTCATCCCCGGCGAGGGAGGCTGGTGAGCGGTGGACGGGACAACCTGTGCCGGCGGTTCCGCGGGATCATTCCCCGACCCGGTGCCCATGCCGGAGGTCGACGTCCGCGGGTTCGCGCCCGCATTCCCCGGTGTGGGTTCCGACGAGCTGGCAGGGCTCTCGACCGCCGCCACCGCGTTCGCCTCGTCCGTCCTGCGAGGAGCGCCAGCCGCAGTGGAGGGCTACCGGGTCGCGGTGGGCCTGCTGCCCGTCCCCCTCGGCGTGCGGGAAGCATTGCGCGCCAACCCGGTGTGGTGCCCGGTGGCACCCGGCACCCCTGGGCACCACCGGGCCGGCTCACCGGAGTGCGCGGCCGCTGACGACGTACCGCTGCCGGCGCGGCTGAGGGTGGCCTTCGCCCGTGTGCTGCTGGTGGCGATGGGTCGGCTCGGTGGCGCGGCCGGGACCGCGGACCGGCTGGCGCGGTCGGTTGAGCACCTGGTGGTGGCCGAGTCCCTGGTGAACGGGGTAACCCGCTGGCGCGAGGACGCCCTGACCGGCGAGCCGTCGCCGGTCCTGGCGCTGGCAGCGCGGTTCGCCGGGCTGGGCGGGTGGCCGTCGAGCTGCCGGTCGGCCGCCGAGGTGGATCGGCTCGGGCGCGCCCTGCACCTGGACGGGGTCGCCGCCGAGGCGCTCGACCGCGCTTCGGCGGCGGTCGCGGCGGCCGGTGTCGCCGCCGACGGGCTGCCGGTCGGTGCGTGGCTGGCCCACGTGGACCTGGTGGGGCGTGAAATCACGATGCGGCGCGGGCTTCTCCCCGGAACCGCCCCACGAGACGCCTTTCCTGAGGGTCACGTAGTCACGGTTCCCTTCCCGAGCGGTCCTCGGCGGGTTCTCGTCCACGCCGGTCCGCGCACCCCGTCGGAACACGAGCGGTCGGCGGTCCCGCCCCGGGGGGACGGTGATCTCCTCGCCCGCCTCCTGGTGGCGAACGCGCTGGTCGAGGTCGGCCACCCGGTCGCCGGCGGCGGGCCGGACGGGTACCCGGACCGCGAAGTCGAGCGCCTGCTGGCCGGTCGTCGCCCCGGGCGGGTGCTGTGGGCTTGCCTGCCCGACGTCCCCGACCTGCCCGACGACTCGTGTGATGTCGACGTCCTCGCGGAGGTCCTGAGGCTGCTGGTCGGCACGGGCCGCGCGCACGCCCTCCGCGAGGAGGTCGAGGGAGCGCTGCGGTGGGCGTTCCCGACGAACGGCAGTCCTCGCGGGAGCGGCGCGACCGATCCCGGAGCACTGGCCAACCTCCTGCACGCCGGCCTGGAGTTCGGCGCGGACCTGCCCGTCGAGCGGGTGCTGGACCGCTTGTGCTCGGCCCAGTCGCCGGACGGCGGCTGGGTGTCCGGGCGGTGGCCCGGCACGCTCCACGGCACCCGTGCGTGCATGAGGGTCATCGGGGCGCTGCGCGGTCGTTGGGCCCCTCCCGTGGAACTCGGCGCCCGGCACGTGCTGGCCGCGCAGCTCCCGGACGGGGGCTGGGCCCGTGCGGGTGGCCGGGCCGCCGACCCCCTGAGCACCGCGGTGGCACTGCTCGCCCTGGCGGAGGCGCCGGGCACCGGACCGGTGCTGGACGCGGCGGCCGCCGGGATCGGTTGGCTGCGCGACCCGGTGCGGTCGCACGCGGGCTTCCCGGCGACGCACCGGCCGGACGCAGCGGCACCCGGGAGCACCGATCCCACCGCGGTGCTGGTGCGCCAGGCGGCCGTCCGCTGGAACCGGCTCGGGTGAGGCGACCACGCCGCTGCCGGACGAACCCCGGTCAGCCGGTCGGTTCCGCCGGTCGCACGGGCCGCCCGGCGTAGGTGCGCAGGTACTCGAAGGTCTCGCCCTCGGGGAACACCTCGGCGAGGGCCGGGTTCACGTCGGCCACCCACCCACCCGACCGTCGCAGTGGTGTGGGTCGAGTACGTGAACGGGCCGGGGTCGGTCCACCCGTCCGACACCCGCAGGAACGCCCGGTAGCCGGCCGACGGCCCAGGCGCTCCTCCAGGGCCAGGAGGGTGTTCTCGTCCGCTCCCGCGAAGCCCAGCCGGCCGGACTCGACCTGCTCCAGGTCGTCCTCGTCGGCGACGCGCCGGTAGTCGGCGCTGTAGGAGCTCGGGAAGGCGCGCCACTGGGCGGGCGTCCGGGGCACGTCCGCGCGCGGGCCCGGTGCTCCAGCGCTCGGCGCCGTCGACGTCGAGCAGCACCACGTCGCCGTCGTCGCGCACGACGAGCCGCCGCACGGGCGTGCCGTTCGTCCCGGAGGCCCACAGCGCGTGGCCGACTTACGGTCCACTTCGGACCGGGGGGCGACGACGCGGCTTCGGGCAGCAGCCGGTTCCCGTTGGGGCAGGGCGCGGGGCGGGTCGTCCCGGCGCCGTCCGCCGATCACCCGGACTTCGCCGCGAACCGTCCGAGAACGCGCAGGAGGAGCATCCTGCGCCTCACCCCCGTCCTCCGCAAGTCTCCGGTCGCCCTGACCGCGGCGGCGTCGACGTACACCTTCCAGCTCTGCAACCCCGCCGACGAGTACAACTTCTACGCCGCCTTCTACGGCCGGTCAGTGCGTCACCGGGACCCATCGGGGCGGCGAGAGGGTCGTCATCTTCGGCAACCCCGACCAGCGCGGCGGCACCATGATGGCGAAGGAGCTCACCGCGGAGTACCAGAACGTCTACACCTACGTCTTCGACGACCTGGGCTACCCCGTCGTGCGGGCGTACGGCGCGAGCTGACCGCCGCAGGCGCGGTGCGGGTCCGCGGCGATGCGGGCCCCCGTCCCCGGTCGGCGGAACGGGTGGTCATCGCTCGGCAGTGCCGCGCCAGGCCAGCGTGCCGCCGTCGATCGGCCACTCCGCGCCGTTGACGAACAGGGCCTTGTCGCTGGCCAGGAAGCACACCAGCTCGGCGATCTCCTCGGGCCGCCCGAGCCGGGGCACGAGGTGGGCGCCGGTCATCGCCCGCATCAGCGCGTCGGGATCGGCGGCGGCGGCCACGTAGTCGGCGACCATCTCGGTCTCGGTGACGCCGGGCGCGAAGGAGTTGACGCGGATGCCGTGCGGTGCGAGGTCCAGGGCCAGGTTCTTGGTGAGCAGGCTGATGCCGCCCTTGCTGACGCCGTAGGCGATGCAGCCGGGGAAGGCCAGGAACGACCCGGTCGAGCCGGTGTTGATGATCGACGGGTGGCGGGTGCTGGCCTTGAGGTGCGGCAGGGCGTACTTGGCGCACAGGAACGCGCCGCGCACGTTGACCGCCAGCACGTGGTCGAACGTCTCGGCGGTCAGGTCCTCCAGCGACACCCTCGGGGTCAGCGCGGTCTCGTTGACGCCCGCGTTGTTGTGCAGCACGTCGATGCCGCCGTACACCTCGACCGCGCGGGCCATCAACCCCCGCACCTGGTCCTCGTCGCGCACGTCGCAGGCCACGAACGTGGCCTCGCCGCCGGCCGCGAGGACGTCCGCCACGACGGCCTCGCCCGTCGCCTCCCGCGTGCCGGACACGACGACGTTCGCGCCGTACCGGGCGGCGGCGCGCGCCGTGCTCGCCCCGATGCCCCGCGAGCCACCCGTGATCACGAACGTCATGCCGCTGAAGTCGTAGGACATGGGCTCGGCCCCTCGCCTGGTCGGGATTGGTGGCCGCACGCTAACCCCGGCGCGTCCCGGCGACACCCGCCGCGCCCGGTCGGCGTGCCCGACCGGGAAACGAGGTCGAGCGGTCCGGGCACGGCGGCTTTCCCGTGTGCGCACAGCGGCCCGGCGACCCGGCGCGGACGGCCCGTCAACCTCCCAGACTGCACGCTGAGCACACCGACCACCATGGAGGAACACCGTGGCCCCGACCTCGGCCCTGCGCCGCATCACCGTCCCGCTGCTGACCACCGCCCTGATCGTCCTGGGGGTGCTGGGCATCGCCGGCACCGCCTCGGCCGCCGCCGCGTACCAGCTCACCCTGTGCGACTACTCCACCTCACTGGTCGCCAGGGCGACCTTCCCGCAGCGGTTCGTCTCCAGCACCACGGTCGGCTACAACCAGTGCACCTCGATCACGCACTACGGCAACGAGCAGGTCGTCATCGAGGTGTCCCCGAAGCCCGGCTCCAACCCCGTCCGGAACACCGTGCGCAGCTCGTACACCACCCGGCTGGCCAACGAGGTCTTCCACGTCCGCGCCGACGGGTCGGTCTTCCGCTACTGACACCGGTCGCCGACGCCGGGGCTCGCGCCCCCGCTCCGCGCCGGTGCCGCACCGGTGCGGAGCGTCCTGCGGAGAACACCCCGAGGGGCGTGACCGGTTCCCCGGTGGTGCGGGCGGTCGACCGGACCTCTTCCGGCGGTCCCGGCCTGCTCGCGCCGGGTCGCACCGCCGTCCTCCAGGGCGGCGTGGCGGGGCCGGCCGGAACCCGTGCCCGGTCCGGATCGGGTCGACCGAGCCCGATCCGGGCCCTCGGAACGTTCGAGCGAGCACCTCGACCGGGTTCCCGGCGGGCCCGCGCGCCGGGCTCAGGTCCCCCGCGTGACCAGGCAGGTGCTGGTGAACCCGGCGCCCATGCTGATGTGCACGTGGAAGTCCCCGGCGGCGGGTGGCGGGTGCTCGGCGAGGTTCGCGAGCAGGTCGCCGGAGCCGAGGTGGCCGGTGTGCCGTCCCGATGCGACGGTCTTCCCGCGCAGTGGCGGTGCCAGTGCCGCACCGGTCAGGTAGTCGGTCAACGTGCGCCCGACGCGGGGCGGCAGCACCGCGCTGATCCTCGGGTCGTCCGGGGCCAGGCCGGCGTCCTCCAGCGCGGCGTCGACGGCCCGGCCCACGCAACGCGCGATCCGGCGCAGGGCGCCGCGGTCGGGCGCGCCGGGGGTGCGCACGTGCCCTCCCGGCAGCGGTTCGAACGGGTGCGCGGTCGGGTAGGAGAGTTCGAGCCCGCTGTCACCGGCGGACGCGATCGCCTCGACCACCTGCCGGCCCGGCCCCCTGGTGAGCACCGCGGCGGTGGCGCCGTCGCCGAGCGGGGGCACGGGGCGCCAGCGGTCGTAGGGCAGGTCGGTGAAGGCGTCCGCGGTGGTGACCAGCGCCGCTTCGGCCCGGGGTTCGGCGAGCAGGTGGGCGACGGCGGCCTGCAACGCCGAGGCGCCGCCGTTGGACATCTGCCGCACACCGACGGCCGCGCAGTCGAGCGCGCCCAGTTCCCGCGCCACGCGGTGCGGTGGCGTCCAGGTCTGCGGTCCCTGGTCGTAGACCCAGGCGTGGGCGAGCAGCGCGAGCCGGTCGGGCCGCACCCCGGCCTGGTCGAGGGCCCGCCGCGCCGCCAGCACGGCCATGAGGGTCGGGGCGGTGCCCGCGGCGGTGGGGAGCCGGTCGATGCCCTCGCCCGACGAGTCCGCGGTGCTCACGGCGCCGTTGGCCTGCGCCTGCCGCGCGGTGTAGCACTCCTCGGGCAACCACAGCGCGCAGCCGGCCAGGGTGACGGCGCCCGCGACCCTCACGACCGCGTCCCGGTGAGCCGGACGCGCACCTGCTCGGGCACGCGCGGCCCGATGCCGCCGTGCCAGGGCACCTCGGACAGCGGGACCTCCAGCCGCAGCCCGGGGAACCGGCGGAACAGCGCGGGCAGCGCGGTGGCCGCCTGCCGCAGGGCGAGCGGGCCCCCGGGGCAGCGGTGCGGGCCGGCGCCGAAGCTGAGGTGCCCGGACGAGCGGCCGCGAGCCGCGCCCGCGGTCACCGGGCACGCGGTGGTGTCGCGGTTCGCGGTGGTGTCGCGGTTCGCGGTGCTGTCGCGGTTCGCGGTGCCGTCGCGGTTCGCGGTGGCGGTGAGCACGAGCACGGCGTCCCCGGCCGCGACGCGCTGCCCGGCGATCTCCAGGTCCTCGACCGCGAAGCGCCAGCTGGAGAAGGGGATCGGTGGCCGCTTCGCGACGAGCCGGTCCACCACGGCCGCCGCGTCGCCGCCCAGGAGCGCGGCGCGCTCCCGGTGGTCGTCCTGGAGCACGGCGGCGCCGTGCGCGATGAAGCCGACCACCGGCAGGTCGGCACCGAGCATGAGCATGATCAGGTTGGAGGTGATCTCGCGGCGGCTCAGCAGGCCGTCGCGCCGGCCGCGCAGCATCGCGGCCAGGACGTCGTCGCCGTCGTCGGGGTCGCGCTCGCGCACGGCGCGGTCGGCGGCCTCGACCGCCAGCCGGTAGGACTCGGTCCACTCGGCGCTGCGCGGCGACCCGGTGCCCAGCAGGCGGCGGCCGTGCCGCATGATCGTCCCGGTCAGCTCCTCGCGGACGCCCAGGACGCACGCGACGACCTCGATCACCAGCGGGGTCGCGAAGTCCCGCACCAGATCTGCGGAGTCGTGGGCGGCCAGGGCCTCGACCCGGTGCTCGACCGCCCGGTCGATGGCCGGCTGCCACCTCTCCAGGGCGGCGTCGGACAGGCGCTTGCCGATCACGCGCCGGACCCTGGCGTGGTCCTCGCCGTCGAGGTTCATCAACTGCCTGCCGGCCACCGCCGGCAGGTCCTCCGGCACCCGCCGGGTGCCGATCGCCTGGCCGAGGGCCGCCACCCGCAGCGGGTCCTTGACCAGCCTCGGGTCCCGGTAGACGTCGTCGGCCTCGGCACGGGTGGTGACCACCCACGCCGGGACGTCGCCCAGCAGCAGCACGCGCCGCACCGGCCCCTGCCGGGCCAGCTCGTCGTAGATCTCGGGGTGCACCCGGTCCCGGTAGCCCTCGGTGATCAGCCGCGGGCACGTGGTCGCGTCCTCCTGGCGCACCCGGCTCACCTCCGCAGGTACTGGCGCTCGACGACGGCGGCGAGTTCGCCGATCGTGCTCGCCGTGACCAGCTCGTCGTCGTCCAGCTCCAGGCCCAGCCTCCCCTCCAGCAGCACCACGCCGCGCAGCATCGCCAGGGAACTCATGTTGGGCAGGCCGACCAAGGGGACGTCGAGCGGCAGCGCGCCGGCGTCCTGGTCGACGTCGAGCGCCTGCGACAGCACCTCCCGGATCAGCGCGGTGAAGTCGACGGTGTCGCGGTCGGTCGTGGACAAGCTGGTCCTCCTCGGCGGGTGCGGGTGGTCGGGGGCTTCACGCCCCGGTCAGCCGGCGGAACAGGCGGGCGGTGAGCGCACGTTGCCACTTGCCGCTCGTGGTGCGGGGCAAGGTGTTGCGCGGCACCGCGTGCACGTCGACCGCGCCCAGGTCCAGGCGCGCGGACACCAGCCCGCGCACGCGCGCGGACAGCTCGGCGGCACCGGCCGGGTCCCCGGTCTCCAGCGCCACGACGATGCGCTCCCGCTCGTGGTCGGCGAACGCGACGCACCGGCCGCGGCCGGTGGGCAGCGCGGCGCGGACGACGTCCTCGACGTCCTCGGCGTAGAAGTTGCGGCCCGCCACGATGATCATGTCCTTGAGCCGGCCCGCGACGTGGAGTTCGCCGTCGAGGCGGACGCCGAGGTCGCCGGTGTGCAGCCAGCCGTCGCGGAACGCCCTCGCGGTCGCCTCGGGGTCGTCGAGGTACCCGCTGGTCAGCGCCGGGCCGCGCAGCGCGATCTCCCCCACCTGCCCGTCCGCGACCTCGGTGCCGTCCGCCGCGACCAGGCGCAGCGACATGCCGGGCACCGGCCGGCCGACCGAGACCAGCCCGGTGCCGTGCTCCGCGCCGTCCGGCACGCGCAGCGCGGTGCGCCGGTCGGCCAGCGCCTCGCGGTCCAGCCACGCGACCCGCGTGGGCCCGCCCGGTCGCGGGCAGGCGACCGACATGGTGGCCTCGGCCATGCCGTAGACGGGGAACACGGCCCGGTCGGAGAGGCCGGCGGGGGCGAGGGCGCGGGAGAACCGGTCGACGGTACCGGGTTTGACCGGTTCGCCGCCGTTGAGCGCGAGCCGCCACGACCGCAGGTCCAGCCCGTTGAGCACGCCGTCGCCGTACGCCTCGGCGAGGCGGTCGTAGGCGAAGTCGGGTCCGGCGAACACGGTGCCGCCGACGGCGCCGAGGTGCTCGACGACCCGGCGCGGTCTGCGGACGAAGTGCCAGGGGCTGAACAGGTGCAGCTCGTAGCCGCTCCACAGGCCGAACAGGACGGTGATCAGGCCCAGGTCGTGGAAGAGCGGGACCCACGACACGAAGACGTCGTCGGCGCGCACGCCGCTGGCCACGGCGGTGGAGGCGAAGCAGGCCAGCACCGCGGCGTGGGTGAGCACGACGCCCTTGGGCCGGGCCGTGCTGCCGGAGGTGAACTGGACCACGGCCGTCGACCCGGGCCGGGCGGCGCAGGCCGGCCGGGGCTTCGGCGCGCAGTCGCGGACGCGGACGACCCGCAGGCCGGGCCGGCGCCCGGCCAGCTCCGCGGCGACGGCGAGCAGGCCCTCCGCGACCACCAGGTGGTCCAGGCGGGCGACGAGGGCGGCCAGCCCGTCGGCGACCTGCTCGGGCCGGGTCGGCATCGGCGGCACGGGCACCACGGTGACCGCCGCGCCGGCGACCCAGACCCCGAACACGGCGGGCAGGAAGTCCGGCTCGGTGCCGGCGAGCACGCCGACCACGGACCCCTCACCCACCCCGGCGCGCAGGAGCGCGTCCGCGACACCCCAGGCCAGGGCGGGGACCTCGCGGTGCGACAACCGCTGCCCGGTCTCGGGGAACGCGACGACCGCGTCACCGCGTTCGTCGTCGAGGTGGTCGAGCAGTTCCGCCAGGGTCGTCACCGCGGCGCGGCCGTGGTCCGCCATGCTCACTCTCCTGACCGTCCCGGGAGGACGAAGGGGTTCGCGGACGTGCGGGGGTCACGCGGATCGCGGGCGCGATCCGCGTGGGAAAGCAGGTGGGGTGGTCTCCCGACGGGGTGGCGTCCGGGCTGGGGGATTGGTGGTCCGCCCGACGCTGGGCTCTTTCGGGACAGAGTCTGGGTTTCGCCCAGTGCATTGTCAAGCAATGGATCGATGCCGGACGCGGGCCGTCCCGCGCTCCCGCTGCCGGAGGTCGCGGTCATGTCGGTGACCGGCCTGCCCGGCATCCCGCGGGCGCTCGCCGTCCGCGGCGCGTCGGAGGCCCGACACCGCGGACCGCCCTCGCCGAACGCCTCTCCGCGGGCAGCGCCTCCAACGGCGGCGGCTGGTCCACGGTGAGCTACCCACCGGCCGGGCTGCAACGTCATCCGCCCGGCCGTACTTCGCGGGCGCCACCGGCTGCGCCGAGCCGGACCACGTCCAGTCCACATGGGACGGACCGGGGCCGGCACCGCTCGGGTCCGGCCCGGGGGCGGCCGGCCGGTCACAGGCCGTTCCAGTGCTTCGCGCGGGCCAGCAGGTGGTCGTGGACCAGGGCCACGGCGGGGTTGGCCAGGCCGCCGACGCGGGTGGTCAGGAAGAGGGTGTTGAGCGGCGGCACGGCCGCGACGTGCACCGGTTCCACCGACCCCGCCGACAGCGCCGGTTCGGCCAGGTAGCGCGGCAGCGCCGAGACACCCGCGCCCGCCACGACCGCGGCCAGCACCGCCCGCAGGTCCGGCACGACCACCGCCACCTGGTTGGGTGGGCGGCGGCCGAATTCGCTGCGCCAGTACCGGCGGATGATCGGCAGCTCCTCGGCGTAGGCCACCAGGGGCAGGTGCGCCAGCGCCCGCACCGGGTCGAGCGCCAGCAGCTCCCGGTCCACCGACCGGGCCAGGGTGGGCGCGCCGACGAGCACGAACTCCTCGTCGGCGAACGGCGTCGCGCTCAGCGCCCGGTCCGTGGGCCGCACCGACGACACCACCAGGTCCAGCCGCCCGTTGGCCAGTGCGGTGAGCAGGTCCGCCGCCAGGCCGACGGCGACCCGCAGGCGCAGGCCGCGCGTCGTCAGCGGGGCCAGGGCGGGCAGCACGCGGGCGGTCAGCAGCTCCGCCGGGCCCGCGAGGTGGACGGTGCCCGCGAACGCCTCCCGCCCGTCGGCGCCCGACAGCGCGGACCGCAGCGCGTCCACGTGCGCGCCGACGCGCCGGACCAGCTCGTCGGCGCGCGCGGTCGGCGTCACGCCGCGGCTGCCGCGCGTGAACAGCGGCTCGCCCAGCTCCCGTTCGAGCCGGGCCAGGTGTCCGCTCACCGCCGGCTGGGTGAGGCCGCGCCGCTGCGCCGCGGCGGTCAGCGAACCGCTCCGGTAGATCTCCACGAACGTGGCCAGCAGGTCCAGGTCGGGCACCGCGTCAACTCCGAGGCATAAGGAACGTGATGGCCGCACCCAGCCTAGTCGTCGGAAAAGTGATGGACTGGTCGTCGACGGTCCCGAGTTGAGAAGGGGTTTTTCCGATGAGCAGGGTGCTGGTCGTGGTGTCCGCGGCGGACGAGCTGGTGCTGGCCGACGGGTCGCGCCACGCCACCGGGTTCTGGGCCGAGGAGGTCGTGGAGTCGGTGCGCGTGCCGCGGGAGGCGGGGGCGCGGGTGGACATCGCCACGCCGGGCGGCGCGCGGCCGGTGGTGGACGCGGCCAGCCGCGGCGAGGAGTTCGACGCCTACCTGGAGTCCATCTCCGACGAGCTGGCCTCGCCGCTGGTGCTGGCCGAGGTGGACCCGGCCGACTACGACGCCGTGGTGCTGCCCGGCGGGCACGGCCCGATGGCCGACCTGGCCGGCGACCCGGCGCTGGGGAAGCTGCTGGTGTCGTTCGCCGACGCCGGCAAGGTCGTCGCCGCGCTGTGCCACGGTCCGGCCGGGCTGCTGTCGGCGGTGCGCGAGGACGGTTCGTTCGCCTTCGCCGGGCGGCGGATGACGGCGTTCACCGACGAGGAGGAGCGCCAGGGCGGGCTGGCCGTGCCGTACTCGGTGGAGGCGCGGCTGCGCGAGCTGGGCGCGGTGCTGGAGACCGGGCCGGCGTGGTCGAGCACGGTGGTGGTGGACGGCACGCTGGTGACCGGCCAGAACCCGCAGTCCAGTGTGGACACCGCGCAGGCGGTGCTCAAGGCGCTGGCCTGATCGCCCACCGCGGCCCCCCGCCCGGCCCGGCCGCGCGGGGCGCCGCGCCGTCAGGTGTACGGGAACCGCGGGAGGCGGCGGGGCGACGCGTGGGTGGTCGCGACGTCGACGATCGCGCGGAAGACCGCGTTCGCCGAGGGCAGCCACGTCCGGTCCCGCTCGGGCAGGGCCAGCCAGCAGGAGGCGAGCCGCGGCGGCGGCAGGACCAGCTTCGACGGCGCGCGCAGGTGCACGACACCGACGGGCAGGTCCATGCCGCTGAACACGTCGTCGTTGGCGTCGCACAGGAACACCACGCGGTCGTCGGCCACGCGCAGCGCGGGCCCGAGCGCCTGCTGGGTGGTCAACCGGGCGACGACCGCGGCGACCAGGCGGGCGGGGACCTTGAACGCGACGACCCCGCCGCCGAGCGGCAGGCGGGCCTCGTCGGCCACCACCTCGACGGGCCAGCGGCAGCGGTGGCGGTACCACTCGGCGACCGCCGCAGCCTCACGGGCGGGTGGCGGGGCGGGCCGCTGGGCGATCCGGTGCGGTGTCACGGTCGACCTCCTCCAGGACGCCTCCCAGACCACCACGCGAACGCCCCGCCCAAAAGGCCGGACGGCCTCCCGTGCCCGCCCGGTCCGGCGGTCGTGCCCGGACGCGCCGGCTCCGGCGGCCGGCGCCCGCTCAGCGCCCGCTCAGCGCCCGACGGCGGGCGACGCACCCGCCCCGGCGCCCGGCGCACCCGCTCCGCGCGCGGCGGCCGAGAGCCTGCCCAGCACCTCCTCCAGCAGCGGCGCGCCGGTGGCGAAGTTGAGCCGCAGGTGCCGGTGCCCGTCCCCGCCGAAGCCCGCTCCCCCGTCGAGCAGGACCCCGGTCCGGTCGAGGACGTCCGCGACCGGGTCCTCCCCGGTCGCGCCCAGCAGCGCGGCCGGGAACCAGTACAGGTAGCCGGCCTCGGGCAGGGGTTCGGCCCCGCCCCACTCGGCCAGCGCGGCCGCGGTCCGCCGCCGGTTGCGGTCCAGCACCCGCAGCAGGCGCCGCTGCCAGTCGTCGCCCCCCTGCCAGGCGGCCAGCGTGCCCACCACTCCCAGGGTGGACACGACGCCGTAGAGGTCGGGCGGTTGGGCGTCGCGCAGCGCGCGCAGGCGCTCGGGCCCGTAGTGCACGACCGAGCAGCGCAACCCGGCGAGGTTGAACGCCTTGGTGGCCGAGGTGAGCGTGACCGTGCGCCGCGCGATGTCATCGCCCAGCGACGCCAGCGGCACGTGCTCGTGCCCGTCGTGGGTCAGCTCGGCGTGGATCTCGTCGCTGATGACCAGCAGGTCGTGGCGGCGGGCGATGACCGCTACCTCGCGCAGCTCGTCGCGGGTGAGCACCCGCCCGGTCGGGTTGTGCGGGTTGACCAGCAGCAGCACCCGGCAGTCCCGGGCGGCGCGGTCGAGCCCGGCGAGGTCGGGGACCCACCCGTCGGCGGTCCGCAGCCAGGGCGACTCCACGCGCCGCCGCGCCATGGTGGTGACCGTGGCCAGGAACGGCGGGTAGTTCGGGGTCTGCACCAGCACGCCGTCGCCCGGCGCGGTGGCCAGGTGCAGCGTCAGTTGCAGGCCCTGGATGAGGTCGGTGTGCTCGCGGACCTCGTCGGCGGCGACCCGCCAGCCGTAGCGCGCCCGCATCCGCCCGGCGAAGGCCGCGCGCAGCGGGTTGCCGCCGGGCCAGTCCGGGTAGCCCAGCGCGCCGTGGCGCACCGCGTGGTCCAGCGCCTCCACCACCACCGGCGGCACCGGGAAGTCCATGTCGGCCACCCAGGCGGGCAGCACGTCGTCGGCGACGCGCCCCCACTTGACCCCGTACCCGGCGCGCAGCTCCTCGGCGGTGCGGGCGTCGAACAGCGGGTCGGTGGTCACGACGCCTCCAGCAGGTCGCGGCTGATCTCCACCTGCCCGTGGTGCTGGGCCAGTTCCTCCAGCACGTGCAGCAGCACGCCCGCGCCGCTCAGCGGTCGTTCCGGGCCCTGGTAGCCGGCCGGCGGCGCCGTGGCGGGCGGTGCGGCGAGGTCGACGCCCGCCAGGTCCTCGCGCAGCCGCAGCCGTAGCGCGGCCACCCGGTCGCGCAGCTCGCCCGGGTCGCCGGTCGCGCGGAACTCCGCGTCCCGGTCCCGGTCCATCGCCCGGCCCGCGAGCAGGTGGCCGATCCAGTAGTCCACGACCTCGGCGCAGTGGTGGACGATCGCGTAGGGGCTGTTGGCGCCGGGCAGCGGCGGCGCGGTGTTGCCGCGGTCGGGCCCCAGCCGGTCCAGGGCGGCCAGCATCCCGTCGAAGGCCCGGTCCACGAAGTACAGGTACTCGTCCACCGGGCACGATCCGCGCGCGTGAGGTCGTTCGGGCGTCACCGGAGGTCTCCTCCCAGGGGCGGCTCGGCTCCGGGGTGGGACACCGGCGTGCCCGCGCCCTACCCCGAACCAAGTAACCGTTTAAATGGTGACTTGATTCTGGCCGCCACCTCCGTCACCGTCAATACGGTGACGGAGGTGGCGGCACGTGGACGATGCACCACGCCGGCGGCGGGAGCCGTCCG
Organism: Saccharothrix syringae; assembly: GCF_009498035.1. Classification (NCBI taxonomy): domain Bacteria; kingdom Bacillati; phylum Actinomycetota; class Actinomycetes; order Pseudonocardiales; family Pseudonocardiaceae; genus Saccharothrix; species Saccharothrix syringae. Next base: position 3,356,769 of record NZ_CP034550.1, on the reverse strand, counting down.
GTCAGGCGTTCAGGGCCGGGAGGACGTCGCGCAGCGAGGTCATGGTGGTCTGCTCCGGGTCGACCTGCTCGACCAGCGGGGCCTGGGCGAGGACCGGGTGGGCGGTCCTCGCGTGGCGCCACGAGGGCTCGACCGGTGCGGCGGCGCCCGGGAAGTCGACGTGCACGGCCACCTCGTCGCCCCCGATCTCACGGGTGATCCAGGGGCCGCTCTCGACGAGCTGGGCGAGCGTCTTGACGTGCAGCCCGTTGATCCGCCGGAGGTACCAGTCGTCGCCCGGCACGGGTCCCATCCGGTCGCTCAACCTGGCCTTGACGTCCTTCACGCGCTCGAACAGCAGCCTGGTCAGCTCGGCACGGTCGTGGGGGCCGGTCAACCCGGCGCGCAGCCGGTCCTCGATCAGCCTTGGCGTGCCGTCGTCGTCGGGCATGAGCATGGTGGTCCAGGCGCGGGACTTCTCGCGGTACTGGAGCTGCTGCATCAGGCCCTCGTGGGCGGAGAAGTCGGACGAGCGGAACGCCCGCCCCCGCCAGCGCGAGCGCAGCGTGCCCGCCAGGGACAGCGCGCTCTTGACCCCGGTGTTCAGGCCGCGTCCGGGCCAGAAGTGCAGCGAGTTCGCCGCGTCACCGATCAGGAACCCGAACGTGCCCGGTCCGAGCTGGGCGGTGAAGCGGGCGTTCTGGGTCATGGACAGCTTGAACGCGGTGATCCCCAGGATGTCCCGGGGTCCGGCGCCGAACAGGCGCGCCCCGTCGAGGACGCGGGGCCACAGGAACGACAGCCGGTCGATCGAGGGCTTGAACACCGCCCGGTGCCGGTCGCAGACGAACCGGTCGGCACGCGGCAGCATCATGCAGCGGTAGGTGCGGATGCACTCCACCGGGGCGTCCTCCCCGATCGCGACGAGCTCCGACGCCTCCTCGGTGGTCAGCCGCATGTTGATGAACCCGCCGCCCAGGGAGTTGAACAGGTAGCGGTTCTGCGACACCGTCAGGGGCACCGTGTACTCGTCGGGGAACACGCCCCGGACCCGGATGCCCAGCACCGTCTCCACCAACTGCTCCCCGCCGACCGAGTAGAAGTTGCGGTCGGGCGTGCCGAAGTGGTCGCTCAGCGCGGTTCGGGTCGGCGAGTTCGCCCCGTCGGCGACGACCAGGATGTGCGTGTCGCCGAAGGTTTCGGGCACCTCGTAGCGGCCCGGCACCAGCTCGATGTCGTAGACGTCGCGCGCCATCTCCAGCAGGCAGTCCTCGAACCACCGGATCCTGACGTTGCGCGGCCTGCCCTTCTCCGCGGGCGAATCCGGGCCCAGCGGCCACATCTCGGCGAACCGGCCGGCCGCGAACAACCGCTCCCGGACCAGGTCGGGCAGCGTGGACCACACGTTGCTCTGGAGGGTGACGACCTGCTCCCGGCGGTGGTTGCCCTCCGCCTCCCCCAACCAGACGACCCGGTTGCCCTGCCTCTTCCAACGCCGGTCGTGGACGCGGACGACGACCTGGTCACCCATCATCGCCCGCAAGGTGCACGCGAACGACAGCCCCACCGGCCCGCCGCCCACCACCTCCACGCGCAGCGGCTCGCGCCCGCTGGGCAGCGGGTCCAGCTTCTGGAACAGGCCGGTCGCCCAGTCCTCGGCGGGCCACACCATCATCGACTCAGTCGCCGCGTCCCCGCTGTTCATGACGGTCGACCTCCCACGCTGCTCACCGACCTGCTCGGGAGGCAATCATGACCCGCGCCCGGACCGGCGACACCGGACGCCGAGCGAGGAATGCCCGAACGGGAACGGGCCGCACCCCGACCGGAGGTGACCACCGGGTGGGCTGCTCTTCCCGAGGTTCCCCACCGGTGGCGGGTTCTGCCCGCTCGGGCGGCGGCTGCTGCGCGCAGGGGCACGGGAGCGACGCGGTCGTAGGGGGTGGCTCAAGTCCTCCTTATGTTCTCCCGCATGCTGAAAAAGCTCTTGGCCCTGACCACCGGGGTCGCCGCGCTCACCGGCGCCCTGGCCGTCAACGCCCCGTCCGCCGACGCCCTGACCACCCTGGTGATCAAAAGCGAACTGACCTCGAACTGCCTGGCCGACAACGGATCGGACCTGCTCGTGCAGCGGCGGTGCAGCAGCGGCCAGTTCTCCGTTTTCGTCAGCGCCCCGGATGCCTTCACCTGGTACGCCACTTCCACCGGCACGGGCAAGATGAGATTGCGCAACCACAACGGCATGTGCCTGGACAACGACGGGTGGTGGCCCTACTTCGGCAACTGCGTCGCCGGCGACAGCGGTCAGGAGTGGAACATCACCTCCTGCGCGACGACGGACGCCGAACTCGTCAGCAACGGCAAGTACCTCACCGCGTGGCCCGACGGCGGGCTGTCCATGCGGGGGCCCGACCAGAACCTCGGCAACCCCGACTCCCGGCAGTGGCGGGTCAGCACCTCGCCCTGGTGCTGACCCGCTGCCCACAGCCGGCGCCCCGACCGCGAGGGCGGACCTCGACGCACGGGCGGTGTGCGCCGTGCGTTGGCAAACCCGCCTGCCGACCGGTTCGCCTCGGTCCACTCCGGACCCGCGACCCATCGGCGTGAACCGTTGCGACACTTGATGTCCCCTTGAGGTTCCGAGCCGTTCTCGGCCAGTGAACCCGGCCGGTTCGGCGCGAAGGGGACATGGGGAGGGCGTCAACGGGCAACGTTGTCGCCCACCGGTGTTCACTTCAGGGTTACCGACGCGGTACCACCGCTCCGCATGCGAGGTGTCTTCCAGTCCTGCCCACAGGAGTTGTTGTGCCGCTGGAGTCCGATCAGCACCGCGTCGGGAGCACAGCGGAGGGAGAACGGGCGAGCGGCGAGCGGGGACGACACCCGCGGCCCCCGGTCCGAACCGGCCGAGCACGCCTCGGGAACCGGACCGCGGCCGGCCCACCCCGGCGGACGGCCGGCGAGGACGGGGACGACGGCCGTCCTCAGGCCCCGCCACCTCTGGTTGGCCGCGCACACCGGGTTCGACCTCGGCGACCAGGACGAGCGGATCGGGGGCGCGGAGGTCCCGCTGACAGCGGCCGACGTGCGCGCCGAAGCCGCCCACGCGCGGCGCTGGCGGGCCGACTACCACCCCGCGGAGGACCTCCGGGCGGTGGAGGAGGCGGCTTGGCGCCTGGTCGCCCCCGTCCTCGACGCGCACGGCCCCCTCGCCGACGACCTGCACCGGGACGTCGTCGACATCGCCGCGACCTGGCTGGTGGGCGTCGTGCCGACCGCCACGTCGACTGCAGTGCTGCGCCGGGTCGCGGCGGGGTTGCGGGCCCCCTTGGAGCGAGCGCGGCTCACCGCCACCCCGGGCGCGCACGAGGCGTGGCCCGTCCCCGACCGGTTCGCCGCGCGAAGCCCGCTCCCCGGCACCGAACAAGTCGTCAGGGGTGCGGTGGCCGGCACGAGAGGGGGCGACCACCCACCACAGTGGACGGCGGAGGGCCTGCGGGCGGCGGCCGAGGTCGCCTGGAGGACTGCCGCGGCGTCGCCCGGGTGGGACATCGCCGTGTCCGCCGTGGACCTGGGTGGTCGCGTCCCGCTCGACGCCGTGGAACACCTCGCCGCGGTGGCGGCGGCCGAGGTGGTGGGGCAGGTCCGGGAGCGCCGCTGCGCGAACGGGCCGGCAGTACTCGTCCGCGGCATCGCGGTGGAACTCGGGATCGCCGCACCGCTGTCCCGGTGGACCGCCACGCCCCCTCGCGGGACGTGGTGCGGGAACTGGGGCGCCGCGCCGCCGAGATCACCGCATCCGCGCTCGGCCGGGACCACCGGCTCTCCCCCGCCGCAGTGGACGACCTGACCGCGGTCGTCACCGCGGAGCTGGCGCAGCGGTTGGCCGACGACCACCCCGACCGGGGCCTGCGGACCGCCGTCGCGCGCACCACCTCCGAGCTGCGGACCGAGGTCGTCGACGGCGCCGACCGCGCCCGGGAACTGGCGCTGTCGTTCGAAGGCGGGCGCACCGCGCTCACGGCCCTCCAGTGGCTGCGGGTGGAACGGCTGGTGAGGCCGTTGCGGGAGCTGGCGCGTGCTCGCGGTGCGCGGCCTCCCCCCGCCGGTGGTCGTGGTCTCGGGCGCCGGGGCCGAGCCGGTGCGCCACCACCTCGCCCGCCGCGGCCCCGTCGACGCCCGCGTCCTCGGCGGTGGCCGGAGCGACGGCGTGGACGTGTTCGTGGAGTGGCCGCGCCGGGTGGTGCCCGTGCCGGGCGAGTCGTCGCTGCCGGTCGACAGCCGGTGGCGCCACGGCCCCCACGACGCGCGGCCCACCGCGGTCCCGTGGTCACGGCTCGACTCGGCGCGGCGGAACGCCCCCGTCGTCGCGCGGGGTCCGGCGTGCGAGGTCCGCGCGTTCGAGGTGGACGGCGTCCGGGTGCGCGACGCCACGCTGGTCCCGCACCTGCGGCCGTCCGGGGTCGGGGCGGCCGAGGTGGCCCTGTTCCGGGCCCGGGTCGCCACCGCGGTCGACCGCGTGTTCAACCAGGGGTACCACCTGCCGGGTGGTGAACTGCTCCCCCTGTCGGTGGAGTTCATCGAGGACGCGGCGGAGGCCCACCACGTCGTCCGGCTGGTGCGCGAGGACGGGCCGGGGCCCGGCACGTGGCCCGTCGGGGCGTCCCACCGGGTGATCGGAGTGCGGGTCGGCCGCCTGCTGGGGCTCGGCGGTGCGCACGAGGTCCCCCTCGTCGGCGGCCTCGGGGCGGACCTCGACACCACCCCCGCCCTCCACGTGGACCGGCACCGGGCCGCTGAGGACCGCACCGCGGACGGGCTGGGCAGCGCACCACCGGTGGGCGTGTCGCGCGGTGTGCCGGCGCCACCGGCTGCCCGACCGCGCACAACGCCGGTCCTCCCGGACAGAGGTCGGCCACCCGCGGTACGGGGTGCTCTACCTTTCCCCCGTGGCCTCCCTTCGCGAACCAGCCCGCAAGGCGCTGGAGGACCGGGTCGTGTCGCTGGTCAACGTGGAGCGCTCCCGACGCCGCTTGTCGAAGCTCGTGGTGGACGAGCGGTTGCGGTGCTCCTCCCGCCGGCACAGCGGTGACATGGCACGGGTCCGGCTGCTCGCGCACAAGCTGCCCGACGGGCCCGACCCGTTCGAGCGGATGCTGGCCGAGGGGTACGGGCAGCCGGGCGGTGAGAACGTCGCGTTCGGCCAGGAGTCCGCGGTTCAGGTGGTGGAGGCGTGGATGCGCAGCACCCCGCACCGCGCCAACGTCCTGCGCCCGGACTTCACCCGGATCGGCGTGGGCCTGGTGCTCACCGCGGACGGTCACTGGTGGACGCAGAACTTCGGCTTCGAACCGGACCCGGGAGCGGTTGACCGCTGACCGCGCCGGGCAGGCGGATGCCGATGTCGCGGCCACGGGCCAGCTCCCGCGCCGCGGCCCGGCCGCGGGGCCCGGGTTCGCCGAGCACGGAGAGCCGCAGCCTGGGCAGCACGTCCGCGTCGAGGCGGTCCACCAGGTCGGCCAGCACCGGCCACACCTGCTCGGGCAGGGGCTCCCCGGGGTCGCCGACGGCGAGCGTCACCACCGCCGGGTCGACGGGCGGCCCCACGGGCACCGGGTGCGGCGGGCGGCCGTTCCGGCGCAACCACAGGCCGCTGCGCATCACGCCCAGCAGCCAGCCGTCGTCCACCCGGAACACGCCGGGTGAGTGGGGCACGAGCCCGGCGACGGGGACGCGCCAGCGCAGCGGCGCCGCCGACGCCTCCCCCGCCGGGCAGCGGATCTCCTGGAGGTAAGGCGCCCAGGTGGGGCGCCCGGCTCCGTCGCGGAGCGTGAACCGCATCTCGTCACCGCGCACGACGGGCGTGCCGTCGACCACGGTGACGGCCGTGCCCAGCAGCCCCGCCGCGGTCCTGCCGAGCGTCACCGCGTCCTGGCCGTCGCCGCACACCAGGCGGGCGGCGGCGCACACCTCGGGCAGCAGGGTGGCCAGGTAGTCGGTCACGTCCTCGGCGCACACGCGCGGTCCACCCGGCACGCCGACGATGACGGTGACGCGGTGCGGGTCGGGTGCCACCGCGTGCCACTCCGCCGGGGGCGCGGTCGCGGCCGGACGCAGCACCACCCCGACGGGCAGGTGCTCGGCGATCAGGCGGCCGTGCACGCGCGTCCCGCTCGCCGGCACGGCGTCCTGCCAGTGCGGCGGGGGGTGGCGCGGCCCCAGGTCGCGGCCCGACCCGCCCGGGGCGTACCTCCGCCACGTGCCGGGCAGGCGCTCGTGGTCGCCGCGGACGAACAGGGTGCCGCCTGCCACGGCGACCGGCCCGGACGGCACGAGCAGCTCCACACCGGTCGCCTCGGCCAGGCGGCGCCACCACGACGGGTCGACCGCGGGCAGGCCGCCGGGCGCGACCAGCCGCACGACGCCGGCGCCCCGCCCGGCCCGGTCGGCGACGACCCGGGCCAGCACGGGGAGGACGGCCTTCCCGGTGGTGCCCACGACGACGGAGGCCGGTGCGGCGGGCAGCGCCCGGACGACCTGGCGCAGCCGGTGCTCGTCGTCCCCGGCGGACCTCACCACGACCACCGCGCCCTCGCGCTCCACCACGATGCCGCACCGCACCCGCCAGGAGGTCCGGCGCAGGAGCCCGACCCACCCGCCGTCGAGCGGGCGGTACCGGTCCCAGCCGGTCACGTGGCCGCCACGGCACTGGGGCGCGGTCTCCTACCGACCACTGCGGACATGCGCTCTCCTCGACGGGTAAAGGATTTCACCGCCTCGCAACCCTGGTGTGGTAAGGCGCGAGGACTTCAGTCGAAGGTAGGGATCACCACCGCGCCGGTGAGCACCGCACCGGTCGGGTGTGCCCGTCGGGGGTGCCAACTCTGCCCGAACGCCACCGTTGTCGGACCGGCGGCGGCACCGCCGGACCGGGTGGCCCGGTTCCCGACCACCACCGCGCGCCGCGGCGGGGACCGGTCGACCGCGGGGACCACCGACCACGGGCACCACCGACCGCCCCCGCCGTGCCGGGGCGGTGGAGCCGCGCGTCGGGAGCCCGGTCGGCACCCGGCCTCCCGCGCGCCGGCGAGCACCGCGCTCGGCCGGGCGCTCATCCGCGCCCGATGACCGCGATGCGGGCGGGCCTGACCACGTCCAGGGGCGTGGGGTGGACCTCGGCGGTGCGGCAGAGCAGTTCCAGGTCCCGCTCGACCGCCGCCCGCGCGGGGCTGTCGACCCCCATCGCGGCCAGTGCCCGGCGCACCTCGGGGGCGCGGGGCCGGTCACCCGGGTCACCGCCGCGGTGGTCGGCCACCACGGCGCCGTCCCGGAACACCAGGAACGCGGGGTCGGCGCCCGCCTCGCGGCAGCAGGTGACGGCGAACGTGCCCGCGGACAGGTTCGGGCGGGGTGGCGCGAGCCGGGAACCGGCCTGCACCAGCAAGGTGTGCCAGCCGAGGGTGAACGCCGCCACGGCGACGCCGCTGTCCGGGTCGACCCGCTTCCTCAGCTCGCTCCACGTGCCGGTGGCGATGCCGCCGGGACGGGCACCCAGCCTGCGCAGCGCCTCGTCGGGGTCGATGTCGTGGACGACGGTCGCGCAGTAGGCGCCGTCGTGCACGAGCGCGCTCAGCCACGACGTGTAGTCGCGAGGCGGGCGCCCGGTGCGCCACACCACCGTCCCGTCGGCGCACCGCAACACCGCCTCACCGGGCAGGACGACCAGTTCGTCCGCCGGACCGGCCAGGCGGGCCACCGCGCTGCCGTCGCGGGCCCGCAGCCGCAGCACGCCGTCGTCGTCCAGCGCGAGGTGGGCCCGGTCGGTCTCCCACAGGTAGCGCTCCCACAGGCGCTGCCCGCCGGGCCCGAACAGCACCAGCCGCCGCCCGGCCTGGCACACCAGCACCGTGCCGCCGTCGGCGGAGGTGAGCGAGTGGTTCCCCAGGCTCTGCCCGCGCCGCAGGGCCGGGCCGCGTCCGACGTGCGGGAAGGGGACGGCGTCGGCGGATCCGGCGCGCACGCCCCACACCTCCCGACCGAGCGCGTCCAGCAGCGCCACGCCGCCGTCGTCGCCCACCCGCAGCCGCTGCCCGTCCCGCGCGCCCGCTCGCCACACGGGTGCGCCGCAGGAGTTGCGCACCACGAGATCCCCCGCGTCGGTGAGGTCGACCCAGCCGTCACCGGCCCACCACGTCCCGGTCGACCACAGGGCGCGCCCGCTCGGGTTCGCGTAGAGGACCAGGTTGCCGTCGTCCTCGTGGACCAGGGTGCGGGACCCGCCCGGCGACGTCAGCGACTGGTGGCGCAGCCGCCCCCCGCGCGGCAGCTCCGGCCCGCCGTGCGCGTGCGGGCGCGCGGGGGGCGGGTACGCGTGCGCCTGCCGCGGGTTCTCCCGCCACCGCAGGTCACCGGAGGCGTCCACCAGGCACAACGTCCAGGCCAACCGCTCGCCGTTGGGCAGGATGCGCCAGGTCAGCACCGTGCCGTCCTGCTCCAGCCAGCGGGCCAGCCGCGCGGGCAGGGTGAAGCTCCAGCTCCCCGGCTCGTCGGTGGTCACCCGCAGCGACCCGTCGGGCGTCCGGGCGACCACCTGCCGGTGCTCGCCCTGCCTGAACAGGTACCGGTCGGCGGTGATGGCGGCGGCGGGCGCGGCACCGGCCACCGCGGTCACCCCGACCGGTCCGAGCCGGGAGTTGAGCAGGCGCACGCGTTCGCCGCTGAGCAGTTCCAGGTCGCCGTCGTCGGTGACCACGAGCACTTCCGCGCCGGGGCACGCCAGGCCCGTGGACCGGACCGGCCCCCCGGTGCCGTCCTCGACGCGCAGCACGCCGTCGCCGTCGAGGAACAACCGCCCCGGTTCCGACCGCCACCGGACCTCGGCCCGCTGCCGGTCGGTCAGCACGGCGGCACCGCGGGCGTCGTAGTGCAGGGCGTGGCGTCCGGACGGGGAGAGGACCTCGTCGCCGGCGCGTAGCCGGTCTTGCTGGAGCAGTTCGCGCACCGGGACTCCTGGGTTCGCTTACGTACCCCAGTAGTAGCAGCGGGCCGTGATCGTCCGCTGTGGACGCCGGTCCCCGGTGCGCGGACGTGCCGGTGGTGTTGCCCGGACGGCCAGTGGCCCCGGTGGCCGGTGCGTCGGACGCGTGACATCGCCACCGGCGGGCACGTCGGCCGCCACCCACCTCCGGGGTTGCCGCGGTTCCCGAACGAGCCGGGACCGCGGGTGGTCAGCGGTCCCGGATGCGCCTGCGCTCGACCGCGATGGCCAGCGCGTCCAGGGCGGACACCGTGTCGGGCAGGCCCAGGCACGGCGAGGTGGTCGCCGCGCCGCGGCGCACGGCGGCCCCGCCCTCCTCGTGCACGGACGAGGGGATCACGACGCCGACGATCCCCCCTTGCCCGTCACCCACCTGCCGGGCGACCGAGGCCACGACGCCGCGCTGCCGCTGGGGGTCCCCGCCGGAAGCGGAGACCGCGAGGCGGGCGGGCAGGCCGGCCGTCCGGAGCCGGGTCAGCGCCGCGGTGGTCGCGTCGGGGTCGTGCTCGGGGCGGTGGGGCGCGCAGCGCAGCACCAGGTGCGTCCGCCGCTCGGCGCGAGCCGGGCCGAGCGGCGCGAGGCGGGACGCGGCGGCCTGCCGGAGCGCTCCCACGGCGTCCGCGATGTCGCCGTCCGCGCCGCTCTCGCAGCCCACCGGCAGGGCGAACCGGTACGTGGCCGCGGTGCGGGGGCCGGTGAGGGCGTAGGCGGCCAGGTGAGGTGCCGGTGCGAGATCCCCGACCCGGGCGGCGAGGGGCAGCCCGATCCGCATGGCCTCCAGCGCGAACTCGTGGGCCGCCGCAACGTCCCGGGTGACCAGCCGCGCGTCGAGGACGACCAGCAGCTGGCGGGTGCAGCGGGCGGCGGCCTCGGCGAGCTGCCCGGCGTAGTCCAAGCCGGTGCCCGCGTCGTGGACGACCCGCGGGCCGGCGACCACCAGCAGCCTGTCGTCCATCCGGTCGAGCACCGCCTGCACGGCGGCGCGGTGGCGCTCCACCACCGAGGCGACGAACGGGGCGACCCGGGGGGAGATCACGAATTCGCTCCTTCCTGGGTTTCGCGGCGCGCGGGCGACGGCGGGCGCGCACAGGTCCGCTGGGTCTCGGGCGGACGCCGGAACCCCGGTCGCCGGGATGCGACCGGGCGACCTGCCCGCCGGCGCGCCACCCGGTCCACCGGGCGTTCCGGCCGGAGTTCCGACCACCTTCCCCGCGCTCGCCGCGCCGCGACAGTTCCCCCGGCCCCCGTTGCACCTTGGGCCGGTCGGCCTTGCCCGAACGGCGTGCGCGCCGGCTGTTCGGGTCGCGCACCCGACCCGGGCACCCCGCTCCGCGTTCCGCGCCGGATTGGACCGAGTTGACCGGTGCATTCCGTTCGAGCGGTTCGAAGTCCGCGGAGGGAGGCGGACCCGGTAACGGCCGCCCCGCGCAACGCGACAGCCGCCGGGGCGCCCCACTCCTCCACGCCCCGTCAGGTACCGGCGACCGAACCGGTTCGATCCCCGGTCCCACCGGGAAGCGGCGTCGCGGCCGACACGCGGTGTTCACAATTCCCGTTCACCGCGCCATTAGGCTGGGACCCGACGTCCTGTCCACCGCACACCCCTGGGACGCACCATGCCGCCTGCCGAACCTCCACGCGCCGAGCCGCTGTTCGCCGAACTCCTCGGTCCGGTCCGGGTTTTCCTCGCCGGCACCGAGATCGACCTCGGGGCCGCCCGGCGCCAGGCCGTGTTCACCGTCCTGGCCCTGCGCGCCAACCAGCCGGTGGCCTTGGACGAGCTGGTCGACGCCGTGTGGGGGGACCAGCCCCCGACCAACGCGGAGGCGTCGGTCTACACCTACGTCTCCGGTCTGCGCAAGCTGCTGGAGCCCCACCGGTCGGCGCGGTCGGCCCCCGAGGTCCTGGTCTCCACCGGCTCCGGCTACTCGCTGCGGCTGGGTCCCGGTGCGACGGACGTGGCGTTGTTCGAGGCGCACCGGCAGCGCGCCGCCTCGATGCCCGCGGCGGCGGCGGTCGAGGAACTGGAGCAGGCGCTGGCCCTGTGGCGCGGCGAGGCGCTGGCCGGCGTCCCGGGCCCGTTCGCCCGGACGCGGCGCACCGCCCTGGCCGAGCTACGGCTGGCGACCGCCGAGCGCCGCGCCGCGCTCGCCCTGGAGCTGGGCCGGCACGCGGAGGTCGTGCCCGAGCTGACCGCCCTGGCCGCCGAGCACCCGCTGCGCGAAGGGCTGCGCGCGCTGTTGATGACCGCGTTGCACGGCGCGGGCCGGCACGCCGAGGCCCTGGCGGTCTTCCGGGAAACCCGCAGGCTGCTGGTGGACCAGCTGGGCATCGAGCCGGGCGCCGAGTTGCTGGCGGTGTACCAGCGGCTGTTGCAGGGCATGGTCGCCCCTGCCGCGCCGCTGCGCGCCACCATCCCGGTGCGCAAGCCCCCGACTCCCCCGAACGTCGTCGGGCGGCAGTCGGAACTGGAGCTGCTGCGCCGGTCGGCGGCCGACCTGGCGGCGGGGCGCGGCGGCGGCGTGTGGCTGGACGGCGAGCCGGGCATCGGCAAGTCCGCGCTGTTGGCCGCGCTGCTGGCCGAGGTGGGCGCGCAGGGGGTTCGGATCGCCTGGGGCACCGGTGACGAACTGGGGATGCGGTTCCCCCTGCGCGTGCTGCTGGACGCCCTGGGCGTGAGCACCACCTCGGACGACCCGGTCCGCGCGGCGGTGGCCGAGGCGCTGCTGGAGGCGGGCGGCGACGACTCCGAGCTGGAGGCGGTCGACCGGCTGGTCGACCTGGTCGCCGAGCTGTGCGGGCGCGGACCGCTGGTGCTGGCCGTGGACGACCTGCACTGGGCCGACGGGGTCAGCGCGCTGGCGTGGCACCGCCTGGTCCGGCTCACCCGGCGGCTGCCGCTGCTGCTGGTGGGCACCTGTCGGCCGGTACCGCGCCGCGACGACCTGGACCGGGTCCGCGAGGCGGTGCGCGGCACGGGCGGGCAGGTGCTCCGCCTCGGCCCGCTGCCGGACGAGGCGCTGGTGGAGCTGGTCACGCGCAGGCTCGCCGCCACCCCCACCGAGGGCCTGCGGCGGCTGATCGCGCAGGCGGGCGGCAACCCGGCTTACGCGGTCAGCGCCTTGGACGAGCTGGTGGGCCGGGACGCGATCCGGGTGCGCTCGGGGGTGGCCGAGCTCACCGGCGAGTCCGACGAGTCGACGTGGTCGGCGGAGGTCCTGCCGCCCGACCGGTTGGACTTCCTGTCCGTCGACGCGGTGGAGGTGCTGCGCACCGGTGCGCTGTTCGGGATGGAGTTCGCCATCGGCGACGTGGCGGTCGTGCTCGACCGCTCGCCCTCGGAGCTGGTCTCCCCGGTCCAGGAGGCGCTGACCGCGGGGGTGCTGGTCGAGGCCGACGCCGAGTTCGCCTTCCGCCACCCGCTGCTCCGCCACGGCCTCTACGAAAGTGTGCTGCCCCCGGTGCGCGCCGCCCTGCACCGGCACGCGGCCCGGGCGCTGGCCGGTGCGGGCGCGCCCGCCGTGCGGGTGGCCCGGCACCTGGCCGCCGCGGCCCCGAACCTGGACGCCTGGAGCACGGGCTGGGTCGCCGACAACGTCCGCGAGGTGATGCTCACCGACCAGGACCTGGTCTTCGAGCTGATCCGTTCGGCCGCCGACCAGCCGACGCTGACCGACGCGCAGCGCGACCGGTTGACCTCCTGGTTGGCGTGGCTGAGGTTCTGGCGCGGTGAGCGACCGGAGAGCGAGGCCAGGGCCGTGCTCGCGCACACCCGCGACCCGCACCTGGCGGCCGAGATGCGGTGCGTGCTGGCCATGCTCTACCTCGGCGAGGGGCAGGTGGAGGCCGCGGCGGGCACGCTGCGGGTCGCGGTGGAGAACGACGCCACGCCGGAGCCGTGCCGCACGCGGCAGGAGGCGCTGCTGGCCGACATCTACCGGTCCGGGTTCGCCGACCTGGAGAAGGCCGAGTGGTACGCGCACGACGCCATCAGCCGGGCCGAGCAGTCCGCCGACGGGTTCGCCATGAGCCACTCGCTGCGCGTGCTGTGGCAGATCAGCACGGCGCGCCGCGACCACGTCGAGGCGCTGGCCCAGGTCGACCTGGCGCTGACCATGATCGGCGACCCCCAGGACGTGCACGAGCTGCGGCCCGTGCTGCTGGAGAACCGGGCGTTCACGCTCCAGAACCTGGACCGGCTGGAGGAGGCGGGCCAGGCGCTGCGCGCGGCCCAGGCCAGGGCGCGGCGCGGCCCCAGCGCGGCGTTCCTGCGCGCGTGGGTGGCGGTGCACGAGTTCTGGACCGGCCGCTGGGACGACGCGCTCGCCGGGCTGGAGCACACCGCCGACGTGGTCGACCAGCACGGCCTCAAGGACAACGGGCCGGCGCTGCTCGTGCCCGGCCTCGCGGCGCTGGTGGAGGCGCGCCGGGGTCGGCTCGACGAGGCGCGGGCGCACCTGGCGACCGCGGCGGACCACCCGATGGCGCTGGTGGCCGACCGCGAGCACGCCGACTTCCTGCTGGCCGCGCGGGCGTTCGTCGCCGAGTGCGAGGGCGCCGGGGTGACCGAGGTGTTCGGACATCTGGAGCCGCTGCTGCGCGAGCAGCCGGGACACCTCACGCTGCGGCACCAGTGGATGCCCAACGCGGTGCGCTCGGCCGTGGCGGTGGGTGCCTGGGAGCTCGCCGAACGCGCCCACCGGGTGTGCGTCGCCGAGGCGGCACGGGAGCGGGTGCCGGCGCGGGCCTTCGCCGCCGAGGCGCGCTGCCGGGGGTTGCTCCAGGGCGACCCGGAGCCGCTGCGCACGGCGGTGGCGCGCTACCGGATGGCCGGGCGGCCGGTGGAGCTGGCCGAGGCGCTGGAAGACCTCGCCGTGGTGCTGACGGGCCTGGGGGCGGCGGGCGAGGCCGACGCCGCCTTCCGGGAGGCGCTGGCGGGCTACGAGGCGCTGGGCGCGGCGAGGGACGTGCTCCGGGCCGAGAAGCGGCTGCTCGGGACGTTGAAGCTCTGACTCGCGGGCGGGACGTGAGCCGGGGCGCTCACGTCCCGCCGCGTGGGCGGCGAGTCCGGTCCCGACGACGCGACACCGGTGGTGCGACCACCGCCGCCGTCGCGGGTCCGCCGCTCGGCTCGGGCGCCTCACCGCTCGGATCGCGGTTCCGGCGGGCGATCCGCGCCGGGGCGCGGCCTCTTGGCCCTCTCGAAGGCTTCGATGTACTTGGGCAGTTCGTCCAGGGCCCGCCGCAGGCCGTTGTTGCCCACCTGTTCGGCGAACACCACGTCCACGACGGCGCGCTCCACCTCGGGGTGGGCACGGCGGAGGTTGTCCAGCGAAGCACCGCGCAGCAGGTCGACCACCCGGATGCGCTCGGTGACCTCGTCCAGCGTGCGCTCCAGCCCGGCGATCAGCCGGTCCGCCTCGGCCGGTTCCAGCACCAGCGCCCCGGTGGTGGCGAGGCTCAGGACCAGGTCACCGGCGAACACCGGACCGGTCTCGCCCGGGAGGGCCGCTTCGTCCTGGTCGGTCACGTCGTGACCCGCCGGGTGCGCCCGGGGTGGCCGGTGGGCGGGACGGGGACCGCGGTGGACCGGTGGACGCGAGTGCCCACGGCGCACCTCCTTCCGGAAGGGCTGCGCCAAGCTGATCACGTGCCGCCGGACCGCGACGAGGTCTTCGGGCCGGTGTCTGCCCACCTGGACCACGTCACTTGCCCGCACGGCCCGGGCACGCCGAACCCGACCGGTGCGCCCGCACGCGCGCGAGCGGGTGTCGGAGCGGCACCGGCGGGTCACCGACGACAGGCGGATTGACGTCGCTGCCGTGCTGGTGACGTGCACGTGTTCGTGAGCGGTCGGGTGACCGTGGACGCGGCGCGGCTCCAGGCGTTCGCGGACGCGTCGCCGGTACGCCCGGTGCTCATCGCCCGCGGTGCGGTGGAGCGCCGGGGGACCCGGCGGCGGCGCTGTCCGCGGTGGCCCGGGACGCGATCGAACTGCTGGGGTCGGCCGACCTGGCGCGCGTGCGGAGTGCGGGCGGGCGGAGTGCACGCCGTTGTTCGTGGACGACTCGCGGGGCGAGCCGCGGCGGTGGTGCGGCATGGTCGAGTGCGGAAACCGGGTGAAGGCGGCCGAGTACCGGCGCAGGCGGCGCCTGGTGCGGTCCTCCGCACCGGAGGTGCCGGCGCGGGGCTGACCGGGTCTCCGACCGGCATCGTCCCGACCGCGGTGCCGGGTCCGCCGCGGCGGTCCGCCGTCGCGTTCGCCCGTCCCGGCAGGCAGCCCCGAGCACCGCCTCCTGGCCGGAGCACTCCCGGCGGTCGGAACAGCGCTCGCAGCACGACCGAACCCGTTCACCGAGCGGCAAGCCCCCCGCGTCGTCGACGGCCGTGCACCGGCGACGGCCCGCCGACCGGGGGAAGGGCGATGCCCCTGTCCGACCCCGCGGGGTCGGACAGGGGCATCGCGGGGAGTCGGCCGCCGGTGGGCCGAGGGGGAGCGTCGGCGGCCGAACCGGTCAGGCGAGGTCGGACGCCGGCACCCAGGAGCCGTGGATGCCGCCCGGCACCCGGTGGGGCAGCTCGACGACGGCGACCGGGGCCCTGGTCAGGTCGGTGGCGTCGAGGACGTGGAACTCCGAGGTGTTGCGGGCGGTGTTGCTGACGATGGTGAGCAGGTAGCCGTCGTCCTCGTTGCCACCGCCGGCGGCGGGCACGAACACCGCCTCGCCGGGGATCTCGTCCCGCGACAGCGGCGTCACCTGACGCGCGCCGGTGAGGTTGTCGTACTTGACGATGCCGTGGTGGTGCAGGCCGGCGCCGGGGAAGGCCACCGCGTAGCTGTAGCGGTTCTCCCGGCCCAGGACGGTCTCGTTGATGGTCGGGAAGTCGACCACGAGGTCGTCCACGAGCTCCTCCTTGACCGAGCCCGCGGCGAGGTCGAACACCCAGCGGTGGGAGACGACACCGACGGCCGGGACCTCGGGGTGGCCGGCCAGGCCCGCCCACCACTTCCACGACGCCTCCCACGCGGAGCGGTCGAAGCGGGGACCGTCGAGCACGATGCGGCCCGAGGCGTCCTCGTGCGCGTTGGCCACGTGCAGCAGCGCGCCCGGCTCGACCTCGAACCACTGCACGACCGGCGCGCCGGTGCGCGGCATGACGCCGATGCGCGGCGTGTAGGAGTCGTTCCAGCGGTAGGGGATGCCGGACTTCTCGGCCATGGTGAAGGTGACCGACATGTCCGCCCACACCACGAAGTTCTCGGTGATGGCGAAGTCGTGCATCAGGCCGGTGCCCACCCCCTCGACGACCTCCTGCCGCACGATGTCGCCCTGCGGCGAGGCGACGTAGTAGATCAGGTGCGGCGGGAACGGCGAGGACGCGAAGAAGTGCAGCTCGCCGGTGACCGGGTCCTCCTTGGGGTGGGCGGTCATGTTCGTCTTCAGCTTGCCGCCGAAGTCGAAGCAGCCCACCGTGCCCAGCTCGGCGTCCAGCTCGAACGGGAGGTTGGCCTCCTGCAACGCCAGCAGGCGACCGCCGTGCTCGATGACGTGCGTGCCGGCGACGCTGGCGGCCAGGTCGGGCTTGCCGTGCTCGTCGTAGGCGGGCTTGCCCTCGAACAGCGGGGTGCGCACCCAGCGGTTGCGGTACCACTCCGCCCGCCCGTCGCGCAGGCGGATGCCGTGCACCATGCCCGAGCCCTTGAACCAGTGCGTCGGGGTGACACCGGGCTTGGGGTTGTGGCCGTTGCGCAGGTAGCGGCCGTCCAGTTCGGGCGGCAGGGTGCCTCGCACGACCAGACCGGTGGCCGTGCTCTCCTCGACCACGGGCGTGTAGTGGTCGCTGATGTAGGGCAGGCTCATGACGGGTCCTTCCTTCCGGGGACGGGTGCGCCCGCGAAAGCGCGCGCGACGTAGAGGGACAGGGCCGCGATCACGGCCGCTGCGGTGAGGAACGCGGCTCGGTAGCCGCTGGTGAGGGCCTCGGGGGCCGGGACGCCGGGCAGTGCGGCGGTCCGGGCCGCGGCGATGGCGGTGAGGACGGCCAGGCCGACCGCGCCGCCGATCTGGCGGGTGGCGTTGCTCAACCCGCTGGCCAGGCCGAGGTCGCGGGCGGGCACGCCAGCCACCGCAGCACCGGTGAACAGCACGAACGACGCGCTCAGCCCGAGCCCCACGACGACGGACGGGCCCAGCAGGTCCACCGCGAAGGTGCCGTCCGCCCTGATGGCACCGAGCCACAGCAGGCCCGAGGCCAGCGCCAGCAGGCTCGCGACCAGCGTGCGGTGCTCACCCCACCGGGCGGAGACGCGCGGCGTCAGCCAGGAGCCCGCGGTGTTGGCCGCGGCCAGCGGCAACTGGGTCAGGCCCGCGAGCAGCGGGGTGTAGCCGAGCACCCGCTGCTGGTAGAGCGGCAAGAAGAAGAACATGCCGACCCACACGGAGCCCAGCACGGTCATCCCGACGCTCGCCGCGCCGACGCGGGCGGTGGTGAAGATCCGCAACGGCACCATGGGGTGGGCGCTGCGCCGCTGCCACCACACGAACCCGGCCAGCAGCACGGCCGAGGCGCCGAGGAGCCCGAGCGTGACGGGGTCGGTCCACCCGCGCCCGCCGGACAGGGCGGTCACCAGGGCCACCAGGCCCGCGGTGACCAGCGCCGCACCCGGCACGTCCGCGCGCGCCCCGCCACCGGGGGTGTCGGGCGCGACCACGACCAGGGCCGCGGCCAACACCGCCACCGCCACGGGGACGCCGACCAGGAACACCCAGCGCCACCCCAGTCCCCCGGTGACGACCCCGCCGAGCAGGATGCCCGCCGCACCGCCCACGGCGGACACCGCGCCCCACACGGCCAGGGCCCGTCCCCGCGCGGGCCCCTCCGGGTACAGGGCCACGACCAGCGACATGGCCGCCGGGGCGAGCGCCGCCGCACCGACGCCCTGCACCGCCCGCGCGGTGATCAGCACCGCCGCCGAGGGTGCGAGCCCCGCGGCGAGCGTGCCGACGCCGAACAGCACCACCCCGGCGAGGAACACCCGCCGCCTGCCGAGCAGGTCGCCCGCCCGGCCCCCGAGCAGGAGCAGCGCGCCGAACGCGAGCACGTAGGCGTTGACCACCCACGCCATGCCGGACGCGGACAGCCCGAGCCCGGCATCGATGGCGGGCAGTGCCACGTTGACGATCGACGTGCTCAGCACGACCAGGAACTGCGCGCCCGCCAGCACCGCGAGCGCGGCGGTGCGGCGGCCTACCGGGGCGGCTTCGAGCGGTGGGGCTGGGGAAGTCACGGGACGTCACCTCGGCTGTGGTTCCACGGTGGGGGAAGCGGCGTTCCAGGGGTGCCGCGGAAAGCATCAGACCAGTCGCCGGAGCCATTTTCCAAGGCGGTTCCGGCGCGATGTTCCTTCGGGCGGACCGCTTCGCCCGTTCATGCAAGGCGCACCTGCGGAAAGGGCGCCCGACGTCGGTGCGCTCAGTCACACGACGCTGCGCGCAGACGCCTGGGAGGCACCTGCCTACCTGACGAAGCCTGCCTAGAGTGATCGGTCACTCACGGCCGCAACATGGAGTCCACAGAGTCACCTAGTGGAACTTTTCGGACATCGAGCCGCTTGCCCAAGCCAACTGGCACGTCAAGGAGTGGTTCACCAAACACCGGTGCGCAACAACGTGCCGGATCGCACCAAAAATGCCAGCCGAAGAATTCCGACCCCAATTCGCCCGACTGCGCGGTGGAACATCAATCGGCAAATGGTTCGCGACACCACCGTGAACACCAGGCCGACCGGAACCACTCGCACGGAGCAGGCCGCCGTCCAGGTGTAGTGACCAATCAGGTTGTCGACGGCACGTCGGGTTGAAAGCAGGGAGGACCTCCGGGCGGAGTGGATGTGCCCGACGCACCCATTCCGGCACACGGAGGCCCTCACCGCGTACAAGAGCGATTGGGCATCTCCCTAGCCACAGCGCAAAGGCCGGGCCGGTATCGCCGCGAGGGCGACGGCCGGCCTGGCCGAACCGCCGGGACCGCCGGGCCCGACAACGCCGGGACGTCCCGCCCGCCGTCCACGTGCGCGGTGGACGCCGACCGGCGCGGTGGCGACACCTCGGCGGACCCGCCGGGGAACGACGCTGCCCCGACAGGCAGCACCCCCGGACCTTCAGGCAGGTGGTTTGACAACGGAAAGTATGAGTGGTTGATTACTCACATGACCGGAGAAACGAGCCGCAGGCAGCTCTCCTCGGCGGAGGAACGGCGCGACACCGTGCTGAGGACCGCGCTCGGCGCGTTCGCGGCGAAGGGGTACCGGGGCACGACGACCGCCGACGTGGCCAAGTCGGCGGGCATCTCGCAGGGTTACGTCTACCGGCTGTTCACGGACAAGGAGACGCTCTTCCTGAGGGTGGTCGAGCACTGCTTCGCCCGCATCCGGGAAAGCCTGGCCGACGGTGCGGCACGGGCCGCGTCCGACTCCCCCGAGGCGGTGCTGGACGCGATGGGCGAGGCGTACGCACGCCTGATCGGCGAGGAGGACACCCTGCTGCTGGTGCAGATGCACGCCCAGGCCGCAGCGGTGTCCGAACCGTCGGCGCGCGAGGCCGTCCAGCACGGGTACGCCCGGATGGTGGAGTACGTCCGCCAGGTCTCCGGCGGGAACGACGACCAGGTGCGGGACTTCTTCGCCAAGGGCGCGCTGTGCCACCTGCTGGTCGCGGTGGACGCCGATGCGCTCGACGCCCCGTGGAGCAGGACCCTGGCGGCGGGCATCCGCCACTACTGAGCCGGCCGCGCACGGCAACGACGCGCGCGGCAACGACGCGCGTGTCAAAAGTGAGTGATTGACCAATCAATGGTGTGTACCCGCATCGGGTGCACCAGCCCGGTGACCACCGGGCGGACCGGAAGGACGAAGACCATGGAAATCGACCGCGACGCCGCCGTGATCTCTCGGCACAGCATCACCGTCGACGCCCCGCTGGAGAAGGTCTGGGCCCTGCACACCGACGTGGCCGCCTGGCCCGCGTGGCAGACCGACATCACCTCGGCGGCGCTCGACGGCCCGTTCGCCCCCGGCACCTCCTTCTCCTGGCAGACCTACGGCCTGGACATCACCTCGACCGTGCACGAGGTCGAACCGCTCCGCCGCACTTGCTGGGGCGGTCCGGCCCACGGCATCGACGGCGTGCACGTGTGGACGTTCACCGAAATCGACGGCGCCGTGGAGGTGTGCACGGAGGAGTCGTGGGACGGCCCCGCGGTGCGCGCCGACGTGGCGGCCATGCAGGCGGGCCTGGACTCCTCCCTGATCGCGTGGCTGGGCCGGCTGAAGGCCGCCGCCGAGAGCTGACCGACCGGTCCGCGCAGACCGGCCTGCACATTGAGGCACGAAGGGACCTCGACCCGTCCTCACCGGCGCGCGGCTCACCCAGACTTCGCCGCGAGAACAACCAACCCCGAAGGAGCACCGTGGGCATCAAGTCCTTCCTCCGCAAGCTCTCCGTCCCCCTCGCGGTCGCGGCGGCCGTGGTCGCGGGCGGGGCGGGCACCGCCGGCGCCACGACGGCCACGCCGGTCCAGTACGCGCTGACCCTGTGCAACCCGGCCAACGAGATCCACTCGTCGCTGAGCTTCCCCAACCGGAACATCAGGAGCTTCATCGCCTGGACCAACCAGTGCGTCACGAGCACGCACTACGGCAACGAGCCGGTGTACGTCATCGTCAACCACGACCGGTCCGGGTACGCCACGCGGTCGTACGCCCTTCCCAGGTTCAACCGCAACATGACGATCACCGTCTCGGGCACCTACAACAACCCCGCGATCACCTTCCCCGCCCTCTGAGCGCACGAGCCGGAGCAGTTCCGGCGACACGTCCGCCGCAGTCCGCTGTGGACGGCAACCGCGCCGCCCACCACCCGGCACACCGCCGGGCGGTGGGCGGCGCACTGCTTCCCCGCTTCGCGGGTCCGGTACGACTTCGCGCCGGCGCGAACGCACGCCCCCGGCCCGAGGACCGGCCACCCGGCGGTGCCGGAGATCCCGCCCCTCACGGGGGCAGCCTGAAAACCGTTCCCCCACAACGCGAACAGAGCACCACCGAGGTCGAGGGGACACCCCACGGCGGGAACGCGGACGCCGCCCGGTGACCGCCGGGCGCATCCGGCGCGAGAGCCCCGCGGGCACCGCGGCACCAGGTGCTCGGGCACGGTCCCCTTCCCCTCGGGGCACGCCGCGCCCGGTCGGAGCACCGAGGGGCGCCGGCGACTCCCAGACTGCGTCGCGGGGGCACCGCGCGGGTCGACGGCGACGCCACGGGCCCCGCCACCGCGGCGGGAGCCCACCGGTGCCCGAGCCGATCCACCCCTCGTCCCGGGAGGCACGCCATGAACAGCGGCCAGATGATGCGCGCGATCCACCAGCCGGAGTTCGGCGGGCCCGAGCGGCTCACGCCGGTGCGGGTACCGCGGCCGGTGCCGCTGCCCACCGAGGTGCTGGTGCGGGTGATCGCGGCGGGCGTGAACCCGTGCGACCACAAGACCGGGCGCGGCGAGGCGGTGGCGCCCGCGATCGGGGCACTGCCGTTCATCCCGGGCTGGGACGTGTCGGGCGTGGTGGAAGAGGTGGGATTCGGCGTGACCACCCTCGCCCCCGGCGACGAGGTGTACGGGATGCCGTGGTTCCCCCGCGCGGCCGGGGCGTACGCCGAGTACGTCACCGCCCCGTCCCGGCACTTCGCGCGCAAGCCCCGCACCGCCGACCACGTGCACGCCGCCGCCCTGCCGCTCGCCGCGCTCACGGCGTGGCAGGCGCTGGTGGACACGGCCGAGGTCGAGGAGGGCATGCGCGTGCTGGTCCACGCCGGGGCGGGCGGGGTCGGGCACCTCGCGGTGCAGCTGGCCAAGCACCTCGGCTGCCACGTCACGGCGACCGCGCGCGCCGGGAACCACGCCTGGCTGCGCGACCTCGGCGCGGACGAGTGCGTGGACTACACCGAGGGGCCGTTCGAGGAGCGGATCGGCGGCATCGACGTGGTGCTGGACCTCGTGGGTGACGACCACGCCGAAACGGGCAGCCGGTCGATGGCGGTGCTGGAGCCGGGCGGGCTGTACGTGGCCGTCGCCTCCAGCGCGCCGCACCACCTCCTGGCGGGGTTCCGCGAGCGCGGCTTCGGGGCCACGTCGTTCCTGGTCGAGCCGGACGGGGTGGCCCTGGGGCACATCGCCACCCTGGTGGACAGCGGCGTGCTGCGGGTCGAGGTGGCCGACGTGCTGCCGCTGGCCGACGTTGCCGACGCCTACCGCGCTTCGGCCGGCGGGCGGGTGCGCGGCAAGCTCGTCCTGCGGGTGTCCCCGTGAGCGCCGCACCGCTCCGACACCTCAGTGGTTGACTGATTACACACTCGGCCACCAGCACTGCGCTTTAAGGCACTTCTGCCGGTCGAACCCCTAGGTGACTTGACATACCGACACCGCACAAGGTGAGCTGTACCCGTTAGTGAGTGGTCAATCAATCACAAAGTGAGGATGTCATGAGCGCTCCTGCGACAACAGCGCGGTCCACCTCGGCGGCCACGATCGCGGCCCTGACGGCGACCGCCGTCCTGGCCGTGGCGAACGCCATCACGTTCCTGGTGCTCGCCGGGCAGCCGAACCCCGGCATGGCGGCCATCTCCGCCTTCCCGGTCATCGCCGCCGTGCTGCTGTGGCGGCGGTCGCGGATCGCCCCGGCCGTCACCGCGTCGGTGGCGGCGCTGGTGGTGTTCTCGCGCCCGACCGGCCTGTCGTTCGACCTGGTCCGCCCGGCCGACGTACCGCCGTTCACCACCGCGGTGGCACTGGTCCTGGCCGCCGGGGTGGCCGTCGCGGCAGCCCTGGTGCTCCAGTTGCGCGGCGGCGCCGGTGGTCGGCTGGTCGTCCTGGGCGGCGGCGGGGCGCTCGGCGCGGCGCTGGCCGCGCTCCTGGTGGTGGTGTGGCCGCAGGCCGACGACACCGGCTCGCTGACCGACCGGCAGGTCGCCGCGCTCCCGACCGTGGACATGACGAACTTCAAGTTCTCCCCGGCCCAGTTGCGCGTGGGGTCCGGGCAGCCGGTGGCGTTCCGGTTCACCAACGAGACCGACGACGACCACACCTTCACCATCACCGACCTGGGCGTGGACATCGAGGTGCCCAGCGGCCGGACCCGCGTCGCGGTGGTGGACGCCGAGCCCGGCCAGTACGCGGTGCACTGCGCGGCGGGCGACCACGAGGAGAAGGGCATGGTCGGCAGGCTCACCGTCGTCGACGGGGCGCTGGACGCGGCGGCGGGCGCCGCGTCCGGGCAGGAGCACACCGGCGGGCACCACCATGGCTGAGCCGCGGTTGTCCCGGCGGGCGTTGCTGGTGGCGGGCGGCCTCACGGCCGCCGCGCTGGTCGGGGGTGGCGCGCTGGCCGTGCGCGCCACCGGGGGCGGGCCGGCCGACGGCCCGCCCCTCCCCCGGCCCGAGCCCCTGGGGCTGCGCGCCGGTGCCGACGGCGTGCTGCGGGGTGAACTGGTCGCCGCGCCGACCGGCGACGGCCTGCGCTACAACGGGGTCAACCCGCTGGTGGAGCTGCGCGAGGGCGACCGGGTGAGCCTGGGCTTCCGCAACGGCCTCGACGTCGACAGCAGCCTGCACCTGCACGGCCTGCCGCTGGCCCCCGCCGTGGACGCGCCGCTGGAGCACCAGGCCCCCGGCGGGAGCCGCGTCCAGGAGTTCACCGTGCCGGCGGGCACGGCCGGGACGTACTGGTACCACCCCCACGCCCACGGCGGTGTCGAGTGGCAGATCCTCGCGGGCCTGGCCGGGCCGGTCGTCGTGACCGGTCCCACCGACGACCTGCTGCGCGGTTGCGACGACCGGCTGGTGATGTTCACCCGCACCGGGCGGGAGGTGGGCGTCAACGGCGTGGTGCGGCCGGTGTTCCGGCCGACCTCGGGCCGCACCCGGCTGCGGCTGCTCAACGCCACCCCGGGCGACCACCTGCTGATCGGCGTGCTGCGCCGGGAGGACCGCGTGCCGATGCACCTGATCGCCACCGACGGCGGGTTCGTCGAGGCCCCGGTCGAGGTGGCGGAGGTCCTGCTGGCCCCCGGCGAGCGGGCCGAGGTGCTGGTGGAGACCAGTGCCGCCGGCAGACTGGAGCTGACCGCCCTGCCGTACTCCACCTACGGCGCCGGCGGGGCCGCGACGCCCCGGTCCCGCCTGGCCGCCGTGGAGGTCCCCGAGGGCGGCCTGGCCGCCGTGCCCCTGCCGGGGCGGCTGCGCGAGGTGGAGGTGCTGGACCCCGCGACGGCCGTGCGGCGGCGGCGCATCGCCTTCGGCGGGGACGGGACCGGCGGGTTCACCCTCGACGGCCGGGTGTTCGACCACCACCGCGTCGACCTGACCGCCGGGCTGGGCACCCTGGAGGTCTGGGACCTGGTCAACGAGCACACCACCGACCACCCGTTCCACCTGCACAGCTACCGCTTCCAGGTCGTGGCCCGCGACGGTCGGCCCGAGGCCCTGACGGCCTGGCGCGACACCGTGAACGTCCCGCCGGGCGGCACCGTGACCATCGCGGTGCCGTTCCTCGGCGAAGCGGGTCGCACCGTCTACCACTGCCACATCGCCTCGCACGAGGACCAGGGCATGATGGGGGTGCTGGAGGTCACCGCGTGACCGACCCGCCCGGGGGGCGCGGCGCACCGGAGGGGGTGTCCCCGTGTGGTTGTCGAGCCGCGGCGGGCCGCGTAGCGCTGGTGCCGGAAGTCGTCGCGGGCGAAGCCCTCGGCCTTCCGGTGCCGAAGGGTGGGGTTTGCGGGCAGTGGTCCGACGACGTGGTCCGGTGTCCGCGTTCGGCCCGCTCCAGGTGGACCGGAGAGGTGTGGTCGCAGGCCCTGGTGTCGCAGTCCGGTGTGGACGCCGGGCAGGACTCCGGCGTCGGAACCGGTGGCCGGCCTGGTGGCCACGGCGGTGATCACGTTCGGGCTGTCGCCGGAGCGGGTTTCGGTCACGGGTAAGGAAACCCTGCCGGCGGGTGACCTGTCCCCGACGCGCGCGACGGGCCGCCGAGGCGGTCACGCACCCACATCGCCGTCGTACCACCGGGGTTGCCGGCACGAGCCATCCGCGATTCCCGACGGGGGGGGGAACCGGCTCGGACGCCGCCCGCCGGACGGCTCAGGCGACGTCCGACTCGGGGAACGGGACGTCGATGACCCCCTGGTCGGTCATCCGCCACCGGTCGGTGCCCGCGTCCGCCTCGTGGTGGGGCCCGGAGCCGACGAGCGAGCCCCGGTGCCCCGCCTCACCTCCCGGGCGATCCCGCTGCCGGTCGGCGTCCTGGTCGTGGTGGCGGCTCGTGCGCATGGTTGTCTCCTCGGGTGGTGGGGGTCAGATCAGGCCGGCGCGGACGGCGTAGGCCACCGCGTGCGGCCGGTTGCGCAGGTTGAACCGCGTGGTCACCCCGTAGATCACGTTCTTCACCGTCCGCTCCGAGTACGACAGCCTCACCGCGATCTCCGCCGTGTCCAACCCCTCGGCCATCATCCGCAGCACCTGCTCCTCACGCGGGGTCAACCGGTCCCGCGACCCCACACCGTCCAGGGCCAGCAACTGCCGCTGCAACCGCTCCACGTCCCTGATCAACGCCCCCACCAGATGCGGCGGCATCACCCCGTCACCCGCCGCGGCCGTCACCACACCGTGCACCAACCGCTCCGCGGTGGCCACCGCCCTGGGCAACACCGCCACCACCCGGCACTCCACCGCCGTGGGCAACTCCGACTCCTCCAACTCACCCACCACCAACACCACCGGCGTCCCCACCTCGGTCGCCGCCCGCCGCATCCCCGCCACCACCTCCGCCGACAACCGGTCCACCGCCACCACGGCCACCTCCGCCAGATGACGCTGCTCCGCCGGCAACACCACCAAACCCGGGTGGTCTTCGATATAGCCGATCAGGCCCGCCCTGCTCAACGGGTCCGCCGCCTGGAGAGCCACCTTCACCTTGCGCACTGCCGCCTCCGAACGACTCCGGTTGTTCTGCGGCGCAGCCTGCCGAAGGATCACCACATCCCGTCTGAAGCCGTTCTAAACGCGTTCTTCGAAGTCGGGGAGAAAGCCTCCACCAGCGGAAACACGGCCGGCGACGAGCAGGAGCGAGTTCCGGGAGGGCCGTGGCACCTCGTCGGGCGGGACCACCCTGAACATGCCCGTACTGGTCAACTCGACGCCGGTCGCGTATACGTCGACCCTGCCGGTGTGCCCCCACTGCCGGGCCACCTCGTCCAGGCCGTGCAGGTCGGGCGAGGAGCAGCTCAGGAAGGTCACCACCGCCTTCCCGTCCACCGCCCCGGACTCCAGCAGCAACCGCATGAACGCGGAGGCGTCCAGCACTGCCGCACCGCCCGAGTGCAGCGGCACGTGGAAGCCCCTGTCGTCCTGCCGCACCGCCACGAAGAACCGCCGCGGACCGGGGTCGGGGAAGTGCCGCGCGACGCCGTTGCCGAACGCCTCCCTCAGGATCTCGGCGTCCCGACCGACCAGGAAGCCCAGGCCCGCCACACCGCCGCCGCCATCGGTCAGCGTGACGAACGACGCGTCCACGATGGTGGGGACGGGCACCTCCTCCAACGGGGCCTGCTCGGCCCCCGGCGGCAGGGCCTCGACGTAGCGGCCTCCCGCGTGCACCGTGCGGATGCCGCTGTCGACGCTGTGGTCCATGACCTGCGTCGCCGCCCAGAGGGGCGTGGGCGAGTGGCGGATCTGTTCGAACTCCTCCCGCATCAGGTACGCCGTCGACGGCCCGCCGTCCTTGGGAGTGGCCCCGATCCGGCACACGCCGAGCACCAGCGGGGTACCGGCGGGCAGTGCGGCCCGGCGGTAGGCCGCACTGGACGCGATCACCCGCGCCGCGGCCTTGCCGCCCATCCGCAGGACGTCACCGGGCACCAGGGGATCGCCGGTACCCAGGCGGAACGTCATGTGCTGCTCGCCGCCGTGCCCGTCGACGTACCAGGGTGGCAGCGTGGACCGCGCCCACGGCAGGCGCACCGACACCTGGGTGGTCCCACCGGGCCGCTGGTCGTCGCCGGTCGCCCTCGTCACCGCGTAGTGGGACGGGTTCGACCGCTTTTCCCGCAACCAGGCCGACGCCATGTGCAACGCGTCGAGGGGCACGAGGGGGAAGAACTGCCCGCCGGGGCGCGTGTCACCGGGTGCCAGGTAGGGGTGGCTGATCACCTCCGCGCCCAGCACCGGCGCCTCGGTGCGCCACGTGCCCGTCCCACCGACCAGCAGCACGCCGCCGGCTCCCGGTTCGACCGGTCCGTCGAGGTGGTGCACTTCGCGGAAGTAGCCGCTCTCCGCCATGCCCGCGGCCCAGGCGCCCACGTCCACGGCGGCGTCGTCCAGCGCGAGGAACACGAGTGGGTCGTCCGACCGCGACCCCGCGACCGCGCGGACCGCTCCGTGGTCCCGCAGGGTGTCCGCGAGGTCGTCGTCGGACAGCAGCACCGGTGCGCCGTCGGCGCGCACAGCGCCGTAGCCGTCCGCCACGCGCGTCGCGAGGAACAGCACCGGCGTCGTCCCCTCCCGCCACGGCCGGGGCACCTCGGCGCCGTCCGACGAGCGCTGGAACAGCGGGCCGTCCGGCGGCACCGCCGCGGCCCACGCCCGCAGCGCCCGCGACCGGTCGTCGTCGCCCGGCGAGCGGACCAGGAGGGCGACCACCCGGCCGTCGGGGCCGAGCAGCTCCTCGGTGCGCACGTCCCCCGCGCGCGGCACCGAGACCGACGTGAACTCCGCGTCCCGCCGCGGCACGACAGCACCGCCCGCCGGGCGCACCCCGCCGCCGGACAGCGCGTACACGTCGTGGAAGAAGCCCTTCCCGCGCAGCGCACCCGCGAAGTCGAACCCGAGGCCACCGATGGCCACCCGGTCGCCGGCCCGCTCGCCCAGGAGCACCACCGGGCCGCGGTGCGCCTCCAGCAGCGCGGTGAAGCCGTCATCCGCCAGCAGCATCAGCCCCAGCTCCGCACCGGTCAGCTCGACGCCGCCCCCCGAGGGCGGGTACACCGTCGCGAACCGCTCGGCTGACTCGACCGCGATCAGCAGCGGCGACTCGTCCCCCCAGGGACCCACGACCGGTGCGCCACCGCCGACCGCGGCGACGACGGCGTCCAGCGCCGCGCCACCGGGGCCGCGGCTGCCGAAGGCGAGCACCGCACCCGACGTCCGGTGCAGCACCTGCTCCAGCGACAGCGGCGGTGCGATGTCGACGGGGCGACCGCCAGGGGGCAGCGTGAACAGCCCCACGCCGTTGCGGAGCCAGAACGGGCCGGTGTACCCGTAGGTCGGGTGGGGTCCGATCAGCCTGCGCAGCTCGGTCCCCAGCAGCCCGGTCATCACCGCGGCCCTCGGGCTCGCCTGGTTGACCAGGATCAGCGGGGGTCTCACCGCTCCCCCGACCAGGGCCCGGAAGAAGTCGTTCGCCAGCAGCAGCGTCGCCATGGCCACCGGGTCGAGCGCCACCGCCCAGCCGTCGCGCGCCGCCACCAGGAAGCTCCGCGAGTCGCCCTGCACGTACACCACCGCCGGTCGCGCCCGGCCGCCGGCGGCACGGGCCCACGGTGGGGTTTCGGCCGTGAACCCCCCTCCCCGCCGGTTGACGGTCACCATGCGGAAAGCGTGCTCGGTGATGTCCGGGCCGGTCGCCGCCAGGGCGGCGCTCTGCCGGTGGTCGGCCAGGAAGCCGACGCCGTAGCCGGCGCCGCGGGCGTCGTGCAGCGGTCGCCACACCACGTCGTCGGGCCGCACGGGCGACACCTGGCGCAGGCCGGCGCGCCGGACGTCGACCTCCCCGGCGCCGGTGCCCGCCGGGCCGGCGACGAGCAGGACGCGGCGGTCCGCGTCGTGCACGCGCAGTTCGCCGGCCAGGTGGCGCGCCGCGTCGACGAGGCCGGCCCGCGCGGGCCCGTCGACCACCAGCACCACCGGCGCCGCCGGGTCCGCCTTCCGGTAGGCCCGGGACGACCGCAGCTCCGCGGCCAGGCGGGCCGCTTCCACCGGCTTGCCGCGGAACGTGAACCGGTCGTCGGCGGAGTTCAGGTAGGTGTACACCGGTGCGGGCAGGCCGGGAATCCGCGCCATCCTCCGGTGCAGGTCCTTCCACCGGGACTTCTGCGCCCGGTCGGTGGGGAACGCGATGCCCCCCGCCGCACCCGCGTGCGCGTCGAACTCGGCCCGGCTGCTCCAGCCACCGAAGAGCACCACCGAGTCCTCCGACCCGGGCGGTGTCACCCCCGCGGGCCACTCCCGGAAGGTGCCCGAGCGGTACAGCTCCACCTTGTTCCGGAACACCTGGACGTGGGCCCTCCGGTTCGACCGCTCCAGGTGGGCGGAGATGGCCAGGGAGTCGGCGACCGAGCAGCTCAGCAAGGTCAGGTAGGGACCGGGCAGCGCCACGGCGTTCACCGCGGTGAACAGGCGCCCGAACGAGTAGCCGTCCAGCACCGCCACGCCGCCCGACTTGAGCGGGACGTGGAAGCCGCGCTCGTCGTGGTGGACCGCCACGAAGAACCGGGGTCCGCCCGGGGGACCGGCCGGGATGCCGTTCGCGGCGCCGCCGCGGAACGCCTCCCGCGCGATCACCGCATCGCGCCCGTCCAGGAACCCGACGCCCACGTGCCCGCCCACCTCGTCCACCAGGTCGACGAGCGTCACGTCCCGCGGATCCAGCTCCGGCACCACCACCACCGGGGTGAGCGGTGCGCCCGGCGGCAGGGCTTCGGTCAGCTGCCCCGGCCACCTGACCATGCGCACGCGGGCGGCCATGTCGGTGGTGAGGACGTCGGTCGCGCCGTAGACCGGCGTGGGAACCCGGTGGAAGTTCTCCAGCAGCTGTCGCAGCGCAGAGGTCTCGGGCACCCGGTCCCCCTCCGCGGGAGCGGCGACGTCGCACGACTCCAGCACGACGGGGGTACCCGGCACCGTGCTCGCACGCGCGAACAGGTCCGTGGCCACGATGGTGGCCGCCGCCTGCACGCCGCTCCTGGGGGCGAGGTCGCCAAGTCGGTCGGGCCTGCCGGTCCGCAGGCTGAACGTCACGCCGAACGACCCGCCGTGCACCATGGCGTGCCAGGGGAGCAGGGGCGAATCCGCCCAGGGCAACCGGGCCTTGGTCAGCAGCGGCTCCTGGCCGGGTCCGACCTCGCGCATGAGGTAGTAGTGGTCGGAGTCCCGCATCGCCCCGCTCGCCGCGAAGGCCGACGCGAAGAGCCGGTCCATGGTCCGGACCGGGAAGTTCTCGCCGATGAGGACCCCGTTCCGGTCGAACAACGGGTGACTGGTCACCGGGTACGCATTCTGGGTCGGCTTGGCGGAAACCAGCTTGCCCTCCGTGACGGCCAGGAAGCCGTCGTCGCTGAACAACATGCTGCCCCGGTCGGGGTAGACCACCTCCCGCAGGTAGCCCCCGGCGGTCATGCCGTCGGCGATCTCCTGCGCTCCCACGGTGCTCCCGTCGACCGCGACCAGCAGGAACGGCACGGCCGACCAGTTGCCGGCTCCCTCGCGCACGTCGAGGTCGTCGGCCAGCACCGCGCTCAGCTCCGAGGGCGACAACGTGATCGTCACACCGTCACCGCGCACCGCTTCGTAGCCGTCCTCCCGCCTCGCGGCGACCAACATCAGGGGGACCACGTCCTTCATCCACGGCGACCTGGCCGTCACGCGCTCTGCCTCGCGCTCGTACTGCGCCACCTTCACCGCCCTCAGGCCCGTGGCCCAGGACCGCAGTACCGCCTCCATCCTCTCTTTGAGGTGGTAGTGGAGCAGGATCGCGACCACGTTCCCGTACCTGTCGCGGATGACGTCCTTGCGCACGTCCCCCGGGCGCAACACCGACACCAGCTCGAACCGCGCGCCCTGCTGCGGGACGACAGCTCCGGCCACCACCTCCGGTCCGCCACCGGCCAGGGCGTACACGTCGTGGAAGAAGCCCGCCGCGCGCAACGCCCCCGCGAAGTCGAAGCCGAGCCCGCCGAACCCGACCCGCGAACCCGCGGAATCCGCCAGCAGCACGACCGGACCCGCGTGGCCGAGCAGGCGCGAGGTGAAGTCACCGTCCCGCAGCAGCGAACGCCCGAACTGGTCACCGTCCATCTCGATCGCCCTGCCGTCGGGCGTGAACACCGTCGCGAAACCGGTGGTGCCCGACACGACCACCACTGCCGACGGCTCCGCGGCACCCCACGGGCCCACCGGTGCCGCGTGACCGCCCGTCAACGCCGCCACCACGTCGGGGAGGGCCGACGGACCGGCTCCGGGCGGGAAGGCGAACACGTGGTCGCGCACCACCCCCACGACCTCGGCGGGCGCCGGCACGGGCCCCGGGTGGATGCGGTCGGGGCGCAGCTCGGCGACGGCGTTGTGGCCGGCGACGAGGGGACCGGTGTACTCGTAGGTCGGCCTCGGCCCCGACAGCTCGAACAACTTCCGCAGCAACCGCTCGTTCAGCCCGGTGTTCACGTCGGGGGTCGCGGCGGGATCGGACGACGGCAGTTCCTTCGTCAGCAGGATCAGCGGTCGCCGCACCGGTTCGTCCAGGAAGCGCCGGAACAGCGGGTTCCCGGTCAGGACGGTGGCCACGTGCTCCGCCGTCAGGCCCATGGAGGTGTCGTCGCCGACGGAGAGCCGGTAGCGCCCGTCGATGGCGGCCAGGTAGAGCACGAAAGGCCGGGCCCGGCCGGACGTGATCACCCCGGCCCAGGGCGCGATCACCACTTCATCGGTCGCCGCGTCGAACACCCGGACGAGCTGGAAGCCCTCGTCGGTGAGCGACCACAGGGATTCCACCGGCGGCGCGGCGTCCGAGTACGGGAAGACCAGGCCGACTTCGCGCCGGTGCGCGTCCACCAGCGACTCGTGCTCGAAGTCGGTCGCCTGCACCTGCGGCAGCAACCTGGTGCCGTCCGGGGGGAGGACGACCTGCCCGCCCGGTGGTGGCGCGGGAACCGGACGGGTGTTGGTCGTCACGTGGCGGAAGGGGCCGTCACCCCTCAGCGCCGCGACGAACCGGAAGGCCACCGGCACGTGTTCGTCCCCCGTCACGCCGTCGACGAGCAGCAGCAGCCGGTTGGTCGAGGCGACCCCCGAGTAGTTCTCCAACCGGGTCACCTCCGCCGCCAGGGCTTCCGGGGACACCGGGGCGCCGCGGACGAGGAACGCACCGCTGCCGAACCCCACGAACACGTTCACCGCGGGCTTGTGGTCGGACGACGGCACGAGTCCGGTGTGGATGCTCCGCCACCGCTCCAGGTCCCCGGGTGTGCTCGGGAAGGCGAAACCCGCCAACGCCGACGGGGCGACCCCCAGGTCGACCGGCTCCGGTCCGCCGAACAGCACCACCGAGTCGTCACCCGCGGGCGAGGCGACCTCGTCCGGGGGCAGCAACCGGACGGCGCCGGACCGGAACAGCTCCACCTTGCCCGGGAAGCTCTCCACCTGCGGGGACCGCCCGGTGGCCGAGGCCCAGCCGTGCAGGGCACGGGTGTCCTGGACCGAGCAGCTCAGCAGCGTCAGCCAGGTCCGCCCGCCGCGCAACGCGCCCATCACGGCCGGCAGCCGCAGGAACGAGTGGTCGTCGAACACCCGGACGCCGCCCGACTTCAGGGGCACGTGGAATCCGCGCTCGTCGTGGTGCACGGCGACGAAGAAGCGGGAGGCACCTCCCCGGGGCGGTGCGACCGCCTCCGCGGCGCCGTTGCGGAACGCCTCCCGGGCGATGTCGGCCTCACGGCCGGTCAGGAACCCGACGCCCACGAGGACACCGCGCCCGTCCACCAGGTCGGTGAAGGCCACGTCCGACGACTCGGCGAGGTCCGCGGACACCGCGCCGGCCAGGTGCGTGACGGACGCCTCCTGGTCTTCCGGCGGGAGGACGTGGTCGAACTCCGGCAGGCGTTCAACGGGTTCCGGCGACGCGTTGGCGGATCTCACGCGGCTGATCGTGCTGTCTTCGACCGAGTACCGGCCGTCACGTCCGGAGTGGACGATGGCGTCGGCGGCGTAGAAGGTCGCCTCGACGGAGTGGTCCTCGTTCCACTTCCGCCGCAAGCGCAGGGCCTGGCTGTTCCCCTGCTCGTCCCGCGTGTTGACCAGGCAGGCGCCCAGGAGGAAGGGCCCGTTCAACGAGCGACCCGCGGCCTTGAAGATCGACGAGCTGTAGAACACCTTCGCGGCGTGCTCACCCGGCAGCGTGAAGGCGTCGCCGCCCAGCCCGGGACGACGCGTGCGCATCCGGAAGGTGAACCCCTCTGCGTTGCCATGCCCCGCGAACTGCCAGGCGTCGACGGGCCACGGCTTGCGGATCGCCTCCAGGAGGGTGCCGCCGTCCTCGGTGCGGCGGCTCCTGAAGTAGTGGTTCGCCGAGTTCGCGGCCACCGCGCGGTAGACGGTGACCATCGAGTGCGGGTCGCTGTTGGCATACGGGTAGAGCTGCCCGTAGACCTGGCCGGTCCTCGGGTCGACCAGCGGGAGGACGTGGACTTCGTCGCCCTCGGGCAGTGCCGGGTTGGAAATCTCACCGTTCGGGTGGCTGAGTTGCAGCTTCCCCCCCGCGACGAACTCGAAGCCGTCGTAGCCGAAGAACTGACGCGCGTACCCGCCCGGGCGCATCCCCTTCGCGAAGTCGTGGAGACCGACTGTCGGTCCGTCGAGCGCGGAGAGCACGAACGGGGTCGCCGGACTGCTACCTGCCGCGGTACGCACGTACAGGTCGTCGACCAGCAGATCGGCCAAACCCGCACCCGAGACCGGGTCCAGCACCACCCCGTCGACCCGCTCCACGTGATACCCCTCGCCACTGCGAGAAGCCAACACCACCACCGGCACCCGACCCCTGCGCCACGGCGACGGCGCCGAACGCCCATCCGACAAATACACCCGCTCCAACGACTCCGGCGTCACCCCCGCCGCCCACCGCGTCAACTCCTCGAACCGCCCCTGATCACCCTCCCTCCGCACCAAAAACACCAACGCACGCCCATCAGCCGCCGGAATCCAACTGACCCGCACATCACCCGCGCGCAAACCCGACACATCCACAAAACCCGCACCACCGGCCACCCGCACACCACCACCGCCCACCACGGACGGACCAGCGGCCACGAACACCGGCCGGAAATCCCCCCGCCGATGCAAAGCACCCGCGAAGTCATAACCCAGATCACCGACCACCGCACGACCCGAACCCGGCCCCACCAACACCACCGGCCGACCCGGATCAGCAGCCAACACCCCACTCACCCGACCATCGGAAACCACATGCTCCAACAACTCCCCACCACTCAACTCCAGCGAAAAACCACCAACCCCCAACACACGCGCAAAACCACCACCACCCGCAACCACCACCACGAACAACGGCCGCACACCACCCCACGGCCCCACAACCACCCCACCACCACCAACCAAGGCGGCGAACTCCGCGATCGCGCGGGCGCCGGCGTCGTCCACCGGGAAGCCGACGACGTCCTCCCGCACGACGCGCACCAGGTCACCCGCCGCCAGTGGCGGTCCGGAGGTGAACTCGCCGGTGTGCGTGGGGAAGAACATCGGGCCGCCCTTGAACGACAGCGGACCGGAGTAGTCGAAGGTCTGCCGAGCCCCCTCCAACTCGCGCAACGACGACAGGAACCGCCGGTTCAACTCCCGATCACCCACCGGATCCTCCGTGTAGAGGACCAGCGGAGCCCGCACCACACCACCCGACCGCCGCAGCAGATCCGCCGTCGCGACCACCAGCGGGGACGTCACCTCCGCACCCAACCGCACCCGCCAACCACCCGCGGTCCAGGCGGTGAACCGGCCACCCCGGCTGTGCAGGAACAACCGCAACGGCGGCGTCCGCCCCTCCCCCGCGCTGTCCACCCACGGCGCGGGCGCCCAAACCGCGTTTTCGGCACCCTGGTCCTGGGCGACCACGCGGAGGTCGTACACCGTGCTGCCGGTCGCGTACTGGACCAGCCGTACCGCGTACTCGTGCTGCGCCGGGAAGGCGAGCACGGAGGCGCGCCCCTCCACGTCGCGCGGAGTCAGCGACGCCAGGTCGTGCGGCATCACCTCGGAGACCACTTCGTAGTCGGAGCCGGACAGGCCCGCCCGCGAGTTGGTGACCACCAGGCGCGGTCGCGCGTCGTCCCGCAGGGCCTCGGCGAACTCCCGCGCCTCCGCGAGGTGGGCCTCGGGGTCTTCCACCCCGGTCGGTCCGTCCAGCAGCGCGGACACCGACACCTCGGCGGCCCGGTCGACCACCAGCAGCACCGGCACCGCGAAGGGGACCCGCTTGAACCCCGGCAGCGCGCGCAGCCTGCCGGCCAGCCCTCGACCGCCCACCCGCTCGCCGTCGACCAGGAAAGCACCGTCCGGCGTGCCGTGGACGTAGACGTAGTACGGCGCGGGGGAGGCATCGCGGAAAGGCACCGTGCCGTAGTGCGCTCGCCACAGCGAGTCGTCGCTGTGCAGCCGGCGGAACCAGACGCCCCCGGCGGCCCGGTCGGTGCGGGCGAACTCGCCTGGAACAGGCGCCTGGGAGCCCGTGCGGCGACGGTCGTGACCCGCCTGCCCACCGCGCCTCGCCGAGCGGATGGCGCCGCCCGAACGCGCGCCGGGGGTTCCGCCCGGCACCGGCACGGTGTCGTCCACCGGCGACGAGACGACTTCGAAGCCCGCGTCCTGCGTGTCGACGAACCCGGTGGCCGGGTCGACCATGATCGGTCGGGTGTTGACCAGGACCTCCCGTGGCGGTCCGTCACCGCGCAGGGCCCGGGCGAACTCCCGCGCGTGCTGGAGCCGTCGCTGCCCCACCGCGGCGGGTGCGACCACGAGCACCACCGGCGCGGTGGGCTCGGAGTCCCGGAAGGCCGGTGCCACCGCGGCTTCGGCCGCGAACCGCGCACCGTCGTACCACACGCCCTCGACCAGGAAGCCCTGCTCCCCGAGGTCCACGAAGGCGTACACGGCCTCCGCTCCCCCGCCGTGCGCGGGCATCCGGCGCGGCAAGTCGCCCCAACCGGCGTCCCGCCCGGCCACGGGCGCGAACACGGCGACCTTCCGGTCACCGTCGAGGACGACCGCGTCGGACGTCCCGGGCGCGGTCTCGCCGACCTCCAGCAGCCGGAAGCCACCCGAGGCGGTCAGCTCGACCCGCTGCGGGAACGACACCACCCCGCCCCGGAACCCCACCACCCCGGCGGCCGCGCGCAGCGCCTCGCCGTCGGCGACCGAGCAGCTCAGCAACGTCAACGTCGCGTCGCGGTGCAGCCCCGCGGTCAGCGACAGCTTCAGGAACGCGACGTCGTCCAGCACCGCGGTCCGCCCTGTCGTCAGCGGAACGCGGAACCCGTGCTCGTCGTGGTGCACCGCGACGAAGAAGCGGCGCGCGTCGGCAGCGGCTCCCGGGACCCTCCCCGCGACCCCCGCGGTGAACGCCGACCGGACCACCTCGGCTTCCCCACCGGCCAGGAAGCCCACGCCGACCGGGTTCCCCGACTCGTCCGCCAGGGTGACGGACACCACGTTGCGGAGTTCGAGGGGTGCCGGGACGTCGAGCTGCGGTTGACGCTCGACGGGGTCGTGCAGCATTCCGGGTTCCTGCACCCGGTGGAACCGTCCCTCGTCCTCGACCGCGTTCGTGCCGTCGGGTCGCGTGTAGACGTTGAAGTTGGCGGCGTAGAAAGCCGCGTCGACCTCGTGGTCGACGGCCCACTGGCGCCACAGCCGGTACGCCTGGGTGTCACCCCCACCGCCCTGCCGATCGACGCTGCACGACATGATCAGGAACGGCCCGCTCGGCTCGGGCCGCGCCGCGCGGAGGACCGACGCGCCGCGGAACAGCTTCGCGGCCTGCTCCCCCGACACCAGCAGGGCGTCGCCGCCTCGCGCGGGCAGGCGCGTGCGCATCCGGACGACGAAACCGCTCGGGGCGCCGTGCAGCCTGAACTGCCAGGTGCCGGCGGGCCACGGCTTGCGGATCGCCCGCAGCACCCGACGGCCGTCGTCCGTGACGACCTCCGTGAAGTAGTGGCCCGCGGCCCGGCTCGCCTCCAGCCGGGAGTAGGTGACCATCACGCGCGGGTCTTCGTCGGTGTACGGGTACGCCTGCCCGTACACCTGACCGGTCTTCGGGTCGACCAGCGGGAGGACCTGGACGTCGTCGCCACCGGGCGGGATGGGCGGGACCTGTTGCAGCCCGTTGCCGCTCAGGGTGATCTGCCCGTGCCGGGTGAACAGCAACCTGCCGACGGGCTGGTAGAACTCGCGCGAGTACCCGCCAGGGGCCATGCCCTTCGCGAAGCCGATCACGTCGATCGTCGGTCCGTCGAGTGCGGAGAGCATGAACGGGGTCGCCGGACTGCTACCTGCCGCGGTACGCACGTACAGGTCGTCGACCAACAGTTCGGCCAAACCCGCACCTGAAACCGGGTCCAGCACCACCCCGTCGACCCGCTCCACGTGATACCCCTCGCCACGGCGAGAAGCCAACACCACCACCGGCACCCGACCCCTGCGCCACGGCGACGGCGCCGAACGCCCATCCGACAAATACACCCGCTCCAACGACTCCGGCGTCACCCCCGCCGCCCACCGCGTCAACTCCTCGAACCGCCCCTGATCACCCTCCCTCCGCACCAAAAACACCAACGCACGCCCATCAGCCGCCGGAATCCAACTGACCCGCACATCACCCGCGCGCAAACCCGACACGTCCACAAAACCCGCACCACCGGCCACCCGCACACCACCACCGCCCACCACGGACGGACCGGCAGCCACGAACACCGACCGGAAATCCCCCCGCCGATGCAAAGCACCCGCGAAGTCATAACCCAGATCACCGACCACCGCACGACCCGAACCCGGCCCCACCAACACCACCGGCCGACCCGGATCAGCAGCCAACACCCCACTCACCCGACCATCGGAAACCACATGCTCCAACAACTCCCCACCACTCAACTCCAGCGAAAAACCACCCACTCCCGACACACGCGCAAACCCATCACCACCCGCAACCACCACCACGAACAACGGCCGCACACCACCCCACGGCCCCACAACCACCCCACCACCACCAACCAAGGCGGCGAATTGGTAGATGTCCTCCACGGTCTGCCCGTCGACCGGGAAACCGATGACGTCGTCCCGCACCGCGCGCACCAGGTCGCCGGGCGCGGGCGGAGGTCCCGAGGCGAACCCGTCGGCACCGTGCAACGTGGGGAACGGCAACTCGTCGCCCTTGAACGACAGCGGACCGGAGTAGTCGAAGGTCTGCCGAGCCCCCTCCAACTCGCGCAACGACGACAAGAACCGCCGGTTCAACTTCCGATCACCCACCGCATCCTCCGTGTAGAGGACCAGCGGAGCCCGCACCACACCATCCAACCGCCGCAACGAATCCGCCGTCGCGACCACCAGCGGCGACGTCACCTCCGCACCCAGCCGCACCCGCCAACCACTCACGACCCGCGCCGTGAACCGACCACCACGGCTGTGCAGGAACAACCGCAACGGCGGCGTCCGCCCCTCCCCCGTGCTGTCCACCCACGGCGCGGGCGACCACCGCACGGACGCGCCGTCGGGGGCCGTGGCGACGAGGCGGAGGTCCTGCGCGGTGCTCATGCGCAGGTATCGGGCCAGCTCCCGTTCATCCTGGTGCGCCACCGGGTAGGCGAGCGCGGAGGTGCGCCCCTCCATGTCCGGCAGCACCGTCTCCGAGAGGTCTTCCGCGGTCACGTCGGACACGACCTCGTACTCCGCACCGGACAGGCCCGCCCGCGAGTTGGTGACCACCAGGCGCGGTCGGCCGCGGTGCCGGAACGCACGGGCGAACTCCCGCGCCTCCGCGAGGTGCGCCGTGCCGTCGTGGTCCTCGACCGGTCCTTCGAGCAGCGCGGACACCGACACCTCGGCGGGCCGGTCGACCACCAGCAGCACCGGCACCCGGCCCGCGCGCCGGAACGCCGGGCGGAGGCGCAGCACGCGGGCCAGCCCCCGACCGTCCACCCGCTCGCCGTCGACCAGGAAAGCACCGTCCGGCGTGCCGTGGACGTAGACGTAGTACGGCGCCGCGGACTCGACCGGCACCGGGACCGTGCCGTGGTGGTCCCGCCAGACCTCCGCGTCCACCCGGAGGCGCGGGAACGCGGTGGCCCCGGCGGAGTGGGGGGTGGCCCTGAGGTCGACCGCCTCGCGCGCACCGGTGAGGAGCACGACCCACTGGTCCGACGCGGGCGGCTCGTACCCGGCCGGCAGCACGGCGGACCGGCCGTCGCGCCGCAGCAGCACGTTCGACCGGAACGTCCGCACCGCGCCCTCGTGACCGAGGTCCCGGGCGAGCTGCCGCAACTCGGCGGCGTCCGCCTCGCCGACCACGCAGCTCAGCACGTTCAGCTCGGCGCGCGGGTCGACGCGACCCGCGCCCAGCGCCAGCCGCAGGAAGGTGTCGTTGGGGACGACCGCCTCGGCACCGCCCCGCAGCGGCACCCGGAACCCGGTGGCTCCGTGGTGCCCGACCACGGAGAACCGCGGTGCGCCGTCCCCGGCCGCGGCGCCGTTGCGGAACGCCTCCTCCACCAGGTCCGCCTCCGCGCCGGCCAGGAAGGCGACGCCGACGACGCGTCCCCGCCGGTCGTGCAGCGGTCGGTGCACCACCTCCGGACCGCTCGGCGGCGGCGCCTCGGCGAGCGGGTGCGGCGGCACGTCGCCCACGACCGTGCCGAGCAGGTCGAGGTGGCGGGGCCGCAGGCCGCCGCGCACCAGGCCGTCGTCCCCCGGGAACCGGTAGTCGCCCATGAGGGAACCGGGGACGTGCGGCGGCTCCGCCGCCCGGTCCGGCTCCGGGCGGTCGGCGGCCTCGGGCCGCTCGCGGTGCTCGTCCCGCAGCCCGAGCTGGTGCCCCAGCTCGTGCGCGTACTCCGCCGCGGGCCGGTCGACGCGCCACGTGACCTGGTCGGGACCGACGCCGGGGTCGTCCGTGAGCACGACCACCCGGTGCGGATCGCCCCCCGGTCCCACCCGCTCGACCCGGACCAGCAGGCGGTCACCGGCGGGGCCGGTGCGGAACACGTGCCCCGGCGCGTTGTAGACCTCCTCGACCCCGGTCTCCAGGGCCGACCACACCGCGTCGGCCTCCCGCGCCCCGACCGTCCCGGCGGGGGTCAGGGCGATGCGCACGGTCAGCTCGGTGACCCGTCGGCCCGCGTGCTCCACCCGGCGCACGTCGAAAGCGGCGTCGACGGCGGCACCGGTGACCGGGGCGTGGCGTGGACCGCCGACGCGCCCCAGCTCGTGCCGGAAGCGGTCGCGGAGCGCCTGGTCCGCCGCGGCGTCGAGCTCGGCGCCGAACTCCGCGCGGTGCGCCCGGTCGTCCTCGGTGCGGCGGTTGAACTCGGCGAGCTCGGGCCGCGGGTCGTGCCAGCGGTGCGAGCGCCGCAGCGGCGGGACGAGCGCCCGCGCCGCCTCCCAGTCCGCGGGGGACAACCCGAACGGCACGGACCGCTGCCCGCCGGGCGCGACGGTGCTCCCGGTGGCCGCGCGGGCACCGGGGCCCACCGGCCCGGCGGCGGGCACCAGTCGCGCGGGCACCAGCAGCTCGCCGCGCAGGTGTGAGAACTCCGAGCCGACCCCCAGGTACCGCCAGGCCCGGTCGGGCAGCACGACCTCCGCGTCGGCGGGCTGGTCGGCGCGCACCAGGGTGACCGACTCGACCAGGTCGGCGATCTCGGGGCGGGACGCCAGGAACTCCAGGACGGCGGTCCACCCGTCCTCCGGCGAGGGGAGCCGGTTCACGACCGGCTCCACGGCCGTCAGGTGCAGGTCCCCCCTGCGGTTGACCACGTCGCGCACCAGCGTGTGCACCACCCGCTGCAGGGTGTGCAGGACCTCGGCCCCGCCCATGTCCGGCGACGGCTCCGCCGCGGGTCGACCGGCCCAGCTCAGGCTGCCGGAGTCGGAGATGCCGTCCCGGACCCTGGGGATCTCCGCGGTGCTCGTGCCGAGCCCGATCGCCAGCTCGGTGAGCGTGCCCGGTCCGGTGCGGCCCATGACCGAGTGGCGGCGGGCCTGGAGGTGGCCGTGCCGCCGATCCCGGTAGTGGTCGAAGTCCAGACCGTCGAGGAGCGGGTCCACGACCTCGTCCTGCGGTGACCGGTAGGACCGGAACAGGACGTTGAGCTGCGCGAGCACCACGGGGTGGTCCCGCGGCACGACGACCACCTCGTTGCCGATGCTGTCGACGGGCGGGACGGAGATGGCGTACGCCTCCGGCGTCGACACCACGTCCTCGATGGCGGTCACGTCGTCGACCGCGTTGTCGCCGTCGACGTAGGCGCCACCGACGCCGTACAGCAGCTCCCAGCGCAGGACGTCGCTGGCCGCGGCGTAGCCGGACGGCACCAGCTTGGCCCGCTCGGTCGCGACCGGTCCGTGCAACCGCAGCGGGTTCGCCTCGTGGAAGTACTCGTCCACGTTGACCAGGACGACGCCGTTGTCCCGCGCCCACTCCCGCATCGACCGCACGTCCGCCAGGCGACCGGTCGCGCCGTCCGGGGCGGACACCGCGCGCCGCACCTCGTCCCGGGACACGTCGGTCCACACGACCTGCGTCCAGCGGGGGGCCAGCCGCGCTCGGGCCGCCACCTGACGCCGGAAGGCGCCCGTCGTGCCGCGGTCGGCCAGGGGGCCACCCAGCCAGATCGAGTGCATCAGCTTCGGCAGCGACAGCACCTCGGGCAGCGGGGCCTGCTCGCCGACCGGGGCCCAGGCGGTGCGGTCGGTGCCCCGCCGGTCGCTGACGAGCACCAGCTCGACCCGGTCGTCGAGGCCCGCCGAGGTGATGGGGGCCACCGGACCGGTCGAAACCAGGTCCATCGCCCGGAGCAGGCTGACGACCTGCCCGGGGGTCAGCTCCCGGTGGTCGAGGCCGAGCAGGAAGGCCGGGGTCCTCGGCGGGACCCGCAGGCCGAAGTAGTCCGGTCCCAGGAACTCGGCCCACTCGTCGAGCTGGGCGTCGTCCGGGACGACCGAGTTCCGGAGCCACCGCGACCACCGGTCGGCGGGGAACGGGTCCGCCGGTGCGAGCGGAGGTCGGGCCGCAGCGGCCGCACGACTGCCGGACAGCCACCTCATCGACCGCGGGGAGGTGTACCCACGCCCGTCCAGCACCCGCCCGCCGGTCGACGGGTCCTCGGTGGAGTCCGCCGACGGCACCCGCGCCGGATCCTGTTCGCCGACCTCCTGCCGACCGACCTCGGCCGGCGTGATGCCGGGCAGCGCCGCCAGGGTCGTGGTCAGGACGCGCGGGTGGAGGGCGGCCGGCGCCGGCGCGGCCTCGAACTCGGCCGCGGCGGGCATGGGGTCCACACCGTCCAGCGGGTCCACCACCAGCACCACCGGTGTCCACGGGAAGGCGTTGGACAGGCTCGGGGACGTGCTCACGTTCGT
Source organism: Saccharothrix syringae (assembly GCF_009498035.1). Taxonomy (NCBI): domain Bacteria; kingdom Bacillati; phylum Actinomycetota; class Actinomycetes; order Pseudonocardiales; family Pseudonocardiaceae; genus Saccharothrix; species Saccharothrix syringae. The sequence goes on along the minus strand of NZ_CP034550.1, from coordinate 3,314,238 downwards.
CGCGAGGACCGCGGGCCCGACTTCGCCGTTCCCGTCCCGGAACCGGCCGCCGGCCGTGGACGCGTAGACCTGGATCTCGACCGGTTCGGCGGTGACCCCGGTCGCGCGGGAGTGCACGTCGCGCCAGCGCCCGAGGTCGTCCGGACCGGTCGGGACGACGATGCCGACCACGCCCGCGTCGTTCGGGCCCAGGTCGACCACGTCGCTCCCGCCGCGGTCGTCCAGCAGCACCGCACCGGGCGACGGCAGCACCAACGTGTCCGGAGACCACAGGTCGACCTGGCCGGACGGCTTGAGCTGCACCCGGTCCGAGAAGGTCGTCACGGTACCCCGGTGCCCCCGCTCCCAGACCGCGGCGCGCAGCGGGTTGGGGTCGGTGACCAGGCAGGACAGGAACACCAGCGTGGCGTTCGGGCTGATCCCGACCGACATCACCAACCGGGCCATCCCGCGCTCGTCGAGCCACCACCCGCCCGAACCGCTCCGGGCGGGCACGAAGAACCCGCGCGCGTCGTGCCTGGCCACGACGTGGAAGTCGCCGCGCTCCCCCACCCTGGCGGCCAGGTCGTCCGCCGCGCGGTTCCGGAACGCCTCGGCGGCGGATTCGGCCTCGCCGCCGACGAGGAAGGCGACGCCGATGGCCTGCCCGTCCTGCACCAGGGTCCGGTAGGCGACGTCGTGCAGGCCGATCCGGCTGGAGTCGACCTCGACCGCGTCGGACGGCCCGGCCTCGGCCTCGGCCCCGTCGCGGAACGACGACCGGGACTGCGCTCGCGAGTGCGAACGCGAGCGCGAGCGCTCCCGCCCGGCGTCGGACAGCTCGCGGGACCACTCGACCACGACGTCGACCCCGTCGGGCCGTCCGGGCAGGGCCTGGACGACGACCTGCGGGGCGATCTCGGTCGCGACGTCGAGCACGAACCGCGCCCCGGTGGGGTCACCGGCGACCCGGAGCACCGGCCACAGGTAGCCGCGGCGGACGCGCAGCGACGCCTCGGCGACCAGGTCCGCCACCTTCGCCCGCACCATGGCCCGCTGCGCGGCGTTCGGCTCGGTGCTGCCCGACCGGTAGGTGAACGAGATGTCGGGAGCCCGGTACACGGGCGGCAGGTCCCGGGCGATCCCCAGGTCCCGGGCGATGGAGTGGGCCAGCACCAGGGACTGCCGCGGGTTCCCCTGGCTCGTCAGGTCGCGCATGACGACCGCGACCAGGTCCGGCACCTCGGGTCGCCCGTCGGGGTCCAGGACCACGGAGCGCACCAGGCGCGTCGCGTGGCGCTCGGTGAAGTCCCGGAAGCCGGCCGGAACCTCGTCGAGGTGCTGCCTGGCCTCCGTCCCGCGCACCCGCAGCGACTCCCCGGTCCACCGGGCCGGCCCGCCGTCGGGCGGCAGGTCGACCGCGGGGCCGGCGTCCTGCTCGGGCTCCGGTGCGAGGCCCAGGTCGTCGACCACGGACCGGGCCCACGCCGTGGACGCGCCCGTGCCCCAGTTGCCGACCAGGCGTTCCGCCACGAGGTAGGCCAGGTCCGCGTGCAGCGCCCGGTCGACCACCCGGCGCGGGTCCACGACCCTCGTGACGATGCCGTGGGCCACCCCGAAGGCCCGGTCCCACTCGTCCTCGCGGTCCCAGATCCGCGCCCGCACGTGGGCCGCCTCGCGGTGGACGTCGGTCTCGGTCCACCCGACGCGCTCCACGGCCTCCACGGCCGGCAGCTCGGCGGGCACGTTGGTGTGGAACGCCACGTCCGTGTCCCAGGCGGGCAGTTCCGCGATCCCCTCGGGGACGGGCGAGCGGTCCGAGTCGCCGGCGCGCCTGGGCCGGCGCACCACGCGGCGCAGGAAGTCGGCCCCGCGGCGGCGCCAGCGCCGCTCCTGCTCGTCCGGGGCCGACACCAGGACGTCCCCGTCGGCGGGGTGGTCGGGTGCCAGGGCGGTCGGCCCGAGGGCCAGCCGGGTGTTCTCGACCCGCCACAGGTGCCTGGGCAGCAGGCCGGCGGACGAGGTCAGCACGGCCTCGCCCATCAGGCCGTCGTCGGACACCGCCCGACCGCGGTCCTCGTGCCGGTTCAGCACCGGCCCGGCAGCCGAGGCGTACTCGTCCCGCAGGCCCAGGAAGTGACCCAGCTCGTGCACCGCGACCTGCGGGGTCACGTCCACCGGCCAGTGGACCTGGTCGGCCCGCGCACCGGCCGGGGTGACGCGGATGTGCCCGTGGGCCTCCCCGGGGGAGTCGGTGAACGCCACCGTGACGTGGAACTGCTCACCACCGGGCAGGTGGTTGCCGCGGTTGAGCAGTTCCGCGACACCCCGTTCGACGCGGTCGCGCAGTTCGGCCAACTGCTCCGGGCCAGCGTGGCCCGCGGTGCCGTCCGCGCCGTCCACCGGGTCCAGGAAGAGCTTCACGGTGAAGTCGCGCACCCTGACGCCGCCGACGTCGACGACGACCGTGTCGTAGGCGATCCGCGAGTCGACGCGGTCGAGGCTGATGCCGGTCGGCGTGATCGCGGACCGGCCGCTCACGGTGGGGTCCTCACCGCGGACCCGCTCCGCGGACGTGGCGCGCGCGACGGCCGCGCGGACGGCGTCGGAGGGCACGGGGTCGGTCCGCCGGAACCAGGCGGCGTCCCGGTCCCGGCTGTGCCGCCAGGACTCGTCGGCGAGGATGTCGCGCGCCCGCCGCTCCCGCGCCGGTTCGCCGGTCGCGGTGTCGGGACCGATCGCGGTGTCCGGGCCAGCCGCAGTTTCCGGACCGGCCGCAGTTCCCGGGCCGGCCGCGGTGTCGGGACCGATCGCGGTCCCCGGACCGGCCGCGATCCCCGGACCGGCCGCGATCCCCGGACCGGCCGCGAAAGCGGTCCCGGTCGGCGGCCCCGCCGGCACGCGCGTGCCGGTGGCCCGCAGCGACCAGTCCACCCGCACGTCCACCCGGCCGGCCGGGCCGACGGGGTCGAGGGTCACCTCGACACCCGCGCCGCGCAGCTCCGCCGCCACGCGGGCCGCCGCCTCGCCCGGACCGGAGACGAGCACGCTCGGCGGCTCGTAGCGGTCGGCGCGGGAGGCGACCTCCTGGACGAGGTGCTGCCGGAACGCGTCGACCCGCTCCCACTGCTCGGGCACGGGCCCGCCGCCGGGCCCGTGGACCAGCGACAGTTCGAGCACCGGCCGGTCGTCCCCGCCGGTCGGCAGGTCCGGCACGCCCAGGTCGCGGGCGATCCGCCGGACGACCCTCAGGGCCTCCAGCCGGCCGCCGGTCGCCCGGTCCCCCGGCGTGCCGGTGCCCTGCCGGGCGGCCGGTCCCCGGTCGGCGAGCGCGATCGCGATGGCGGCGGTGTGGACGATGTCGTCGTGCAGCGGGCCGGTGAGCCGGTCCACGTCGACCGCGATGGCCACGATGCCCCTGGCCTGGCGGTACGCGCGGTCGCGCAGGGTGGCGGGCAGGTCGGCGAACAGCGCCGCGGCCTCTTCGCGGGCCTCGCGGAGGGCTTCGCCGGTCCACTGGGCGGACGCCGGGACGGCGGGCGCCGTCCTGGTCCGCAGGCGCGCCGCGGCGGGGGGCGGCGCGGGGTCCGCCACGTGGCCGGCCGGTGGCGCGATGCCCAGCCCCGCCGCGATGTCCCGGGCCAGGGCACGGGTCGCGGTGACCCCGGAGCGGCCGAGCAACGAGCCGGTGACGATGGCGACGAGGTCGCCGCGCAGGGCCTCGTCGGCCAGGGCGGTCGGGTCGAAGCTGTCCGCCACGACCAGGTCGGCCTGCCTGGACACCCCGGTCCGCTCGGTGCGCGGGAAGGCGGCGACGAACTCGCGCGCCCGGTCCGCGGCCGGCGGTACCGAGTCCCGGGTCCACCGCCGCGCCGCGCCGTCGGCGGTCGGCTCGGGACCGCCGAGGAGCACGGTGCCGGGTGCCCCCGACGGCACGTCGCCCTCGCCCAGTTCGCGGAACCCGCCGGCGGCGGTCAGCTCCACCCTCGTCGGGAACGACTCGACCCCACCCCGGTGCCCCCGGTCCGCGGCCAGGGCGCGCAGCGCCTCGCCGTCGCGCACCGAGCAGCTGAGCACGGTCAGCGACGCGTCCCGGTGCAGGCCCATCGCGGGCAGCAGGCCGAGGAAGGCGGCATCGTCCAGCTCCACCGCGCGCCCCGACTTCAACGGGACGTGGAAACCGCGCTCGTCGTGGTGCACCGCGACGTGGAAGCGCGACGCGCCGGCCCCGGTCGACCCCGGGAGCCGGTCGGCGACGCCCCGGGTGAACGAGGACCGCACGACGTCGGCCTCGCCGTCGCGCAGGAAACCGACACCGACCCGGTTCCCCGTCCCATCCACCAGGTCGACCGACACCACGTCCCGGGGATCGACGGGGGTGTCGTCCACCCGCGGCTCCGGGGCGGCGGGCGGGAAGCCCACCCCGGCGGGTCCGCCGCCCACGCCGGGCAGCTCGACCGGCCGGTCGTCGGCGACCCCGGCCGGCGCGGTGGCCGGTGCGGGCACCGGCGCGGGCCGGTCGTTGTACGCGGCGATCTCGCGGTCCACCGCCGCCTTCGCCCGCCACCAGGCGCCCTTGCGGTCCTCCGCCACCGCACGGGCGCGCTTGAGCTCCGCCTTGGCCGCGTCGGCCCGGTCGCGCAGGTCGGCCACGCGCCGCACGACCGCCTCGTGCGCCTCGCGGGCGGCATCCCGGTCGGCGCGCGTCCGCTCCGCCGCGTCGCTCGACCGGCGCACGACCCGCTCGACGCTCCCGGCCGTCCGCGCGACTTCCGCGACCAGCCGCTCGGCCGCGTCCACGGCCTCCTCCGCGGCGGTGACGCGCTCCTCCGCGGCCGTGATGCCCCCGCGGGCCGCGTCGAGGGCGTGCTCGGCCTCCTGGACGGCTTCCCGGGCGGCGTTCAGCCCGTCCTGCGAGGCACGCAGCCCAGCCCTCGCCTCGTCGGCGTTCCGCTCCAGGTGGCTCAGCTCCACGAGCAGCACGTTGCGGAAGGCTTCCTCCCGCTGCTCCGCCAGCGCCCGACCGGTCTCGGCCACCTCCCGGTCCACCGCGTCGACCAGGCGTCGCCGCTGCTCGACCAGCCGTTCGGCCGCGGTGAGGGAACTCCGGGCCGCGGACAGGTCCACCTCGGCGTCGCCGAAGACGTCCCAGGCGCGGCGTTCAGCCGCCCAGGCGTCGTCGAGGGAGTCACGACTGCCGTCGGCGTCCGCCTCCGCGGCCCGGTGCTTCTCCCGCCACTCGGCCAGCGACGCGCGCAACGACGACAGCTCGCCTTCGCGCGCGGCGTGGTGCGCGTCGGCCGTGCCGGACGCGCGCTCGACCGCCCGCAGGTCCTGCTCGGCCCGCTCCAGTTCGAGGACGAGGTCCTGGGTCCGGTGGCGCGCCGCGTCGACGGCCAGTTCCGCCTCCCGCCACGCGTGGTCCGCGTCGCGCACGGCGTCCTGCGCCTCGGCCAGGGCGCCGTCGATCGGCTTGCCCAGCAGGGCCTCGGCTTCCCGAGCGGGCATCCTCAGGTCGGCCGAGCGGGTGGTGACCAGGTCGTAGACGGCGATCCGGCCGTCGCCGAGGTCGGCGACGACCCGGTAGTCCACGTCGAAGTCGACCACGGCGCTGCGGCTGAAGTCGATCAGGTCCGGTTGCCTGCGGTCGAACGCCTCGCCCGCGGCCAGGCCGATGCCCGCGGCGATCCGCTGGGCGTCGACCCCACCGCTGAGCAGGTGGAACGAGTTCTCCAGGTCGGTGTCACCGGCGGCGTCCTGGTCGACGTGGTAGTAGTTGCCGCGGCCGAGGGCGAGCGAGACCTGTCCCGTCGTCACCCGGCCGGCGGTGTTGGCGGTGGTGACCCCGCCGGTGGTGATGTCGAAGTCGTACACCTGGTCGCTCAGGCTGTTCAACCGCGGCGCGCGCAGCCTGGCGTGCACTTCGAGGCCCGCCCTGGCCGATCGGCCGGCGGACGACTCGTGCAGGTCCGGGAGCTCCAGCACCGCACCCCGGGCCATGCCCGGCAGGGCGGCCTCCAACTGCTCCTGGCTCAGTGCCGACAACAGGGCGTTGAGCGGTCCGGTGCCCTTGCCCGTCAGTTCCGGCAGGCCCTCGGTCGCCTGCTCGGGCAGGTCCCGGGACACCGCGGCGCGCAACGCCGTGATCGCCACCTGCCGCAGGTCCGTCACGCCGACCAGGCCCTCCGTCGACGCCTTGAGCGGCGGGGTGACGCCCTCCGAGCGCCACAGCTCCAGGCCGGCCAGGCCGACGAGCGTCGACCTGGGGTGGACCTCGGCCCGGTAGGGGGCGCGGCCGCGGCCCGCGGTGCTGACCGCGTCGGCCTGCCTGCGCAGCAGGAAGTCCTGCCGGTCGCCGCCGGTCTCCGCGAGGGTGCGGGCGCCCTTCTCCACGACCAGCGTGAAGCGGAGCGGCAACTGGTAGCGCGCCATCGGCCCACCGGTACCGCGCAGGTGCGCGAAGGTGTCGGTGGTGGTGTGCACGGTGGTCTCGAACTCGGTGGCCCCGACCCCCGCCGACGGCACGGCGCCGACCGAGTTGATCGGCTGGTGGGTGTCGTCGGTGGCGAGGGCGTGGCCGCCCAGGCCGCGCAGCAGCACGTTCCACCCGTTGCCCCGGGTGAAGCGCTCGACGGAGTCGCGCACACCCATGACCAGGTGCTCCAGGCCCACCCCGTCGTTGACCACGTCGACGAAGCGGGTCTTGTCGGTCACCTCCGCTTTCAGGGTGACCTGGTAGACGTCCTTGCCCACGAGGCGTCCGGGCCGGTGCAGCAGCAGTGGCACACCGCCGTCCAGCGCCGCGTTCACGAGGGCCTTGACGCTGGTGGGTGAGGAGAAGTCGACCAGGCGCTGGAGGTTGCCCATGAGGTCGTCCAGCATCGAGTCCGGGATGACGGTGGGCAGCATGAAGCCGTCGAGCCGCTGGTTGGTCTTCTCGACGAGGTCCCAGACCACACCGGCCAGGTCGGGGGTCCCGTCGGGTTCCAGCAGGGCGAGCGCCAACGTGCTCGGCCCGCCGGGGTTCAGCAGCGCCGGCGGCTGGAGCACGTGGTCGGCGGCGGGTTCGCCCGCGGTCCCCGGTGCCGGCGCGGTGCCCGTCGCGGTGCCCGTCGCGGCACCGGGTCCGGTCCCCCCGGCGTCGGCGAGCCCCGCCTCGACGTCGGGCAGCAGTCCGAGTTCGACGGCGGTCTGCTCGCTGATCCGCAGGAACACGCCGCCGGGCAGGTCGACGGTCGCGCCGGCGCCGGCGCCGTCCCGGAAGGACCTCGTGTCACGGCTCTCCCCCACCACCGTGAACCGCGCGTCCACCTGGGCCAGGACCGTGCGAGCACCCTTCGGGGTCAGCCGGTTGCGCTCCACCAGGCCGACGTTCTGCTTGGCCCTCGCCTTCGAGCGCAGCCAGGGCACCCACCTGGTGATCACGCCGACACCGCCCACCCCGCGGGGCGCCAGGGCGTTGCGACGACCGGAGCCGCCGATGCTGAAGATCCAGTCGACCGCCTTGGTGATGCCCCGGAGGGAGGCGGCGTAGGAGCCGCCGGTCAGCGAGTTCTCCGAGGCGGTGCCGTCCGAGACGGACACCAGGCGCGGGTTGGACAGGTCCACCGACATGCCGAGCGCACCGACGCGCTTGACCGGACCCCGGTTGTAGTGGAGGTGGTTCTCCAGCACGGCGCGTTCGGCCATGCGGTGCAGGTTCGCCTTGATGTTCGACGGGCTGAGCATCCGGTCGAGCTGTTCGCGCGCGGTCGTGCCGCGCGCCGTCAGCGAGGTGTCGCCGCCCGCGGCCTCGTCGAGCACCCGACGGGCTTCGGCCTGGAGGGTGGCGGTGTGCGCCACGGCCTCCACGTGCAGCCACGGGAAGGGCGCCGCGCGCCGCGTGCGGGGATTGAGGAGCGAGGCGATGGTCGCGCCCGCCGGGAGGCGTTCGACCCGCGGCTCGCCCGGCGTGAACTCCGCCGGGTCGGCCGCGGTCGTCGCGCCGTCCTCCATCCACAGGTGCACCACGCCCCGGATCGGGGTCAGTTCGACGGGCGCGCCCGGACCGGCGGGGGCCGACACCCCCGTTCCGGCGTCCGGGCCGGCCTGTGCGGTCACGTCGGCGGGCGCGACCGGGCCGGCGGGGGCGACCGGGTCGACGGGCGCGACCGGGCCGACGGGCGCGACCGGCGCGGTGGACGCCGTGCGCGCCACGACCGCCGGCCTGGGCGCACCGTGGAACCAGTGGGGGCGGCGCCGGAAGGAGGTGATCTCGATGTCGAACTCGATGTCGTGCCGGAACACCTGTGCGGTGGGGTGGCCGATGTTCAGCGACGAGCTCTCCACGACCGAACCGGCCCCGGTCCGCGTCGTCCTGACCCTGAAGAACCTGAGCGCGGTCTGGACGAGGGCGGCGCCGGCGCTGGTCTCGGAGCGCTGCCTGCGCCCGACCCGCCCCTCGCCACCGATGCTCCACAGCTTCTTCGTGGTGGTCGAACTGCCCAGCTTCGGGCTGACCGCGGTGTAGTGGCGGACCATCCGGTCGGAGACCGAGCCCAGGTGCTCACCGCTGCCGAGGCGGGCCTTGACGACGACGTCGAGGTAGTCGTTCGAGAACCGGCCCCGCCGCTTGAGCCGGACCGACACCCCGCCGTTCTGGAGGTCCTCCAGGCTCGTCCGCAGCGCGGTCGGCGACAGCTTCGCGGTCAGCTTGCGCAGGTTGTTCAGCTGCTCGACCGCGTCGACGGACTTCCGGCCGCTCAGCTCGGGCCGCACGTCCGACCGGTTCGGGACGGGCAGGAAGTCCTCGAAGCCGGGCAGTGCTCGCAGGGCCTCCTTGACCTGCGGGAGCACCTGCTTCGCCGCCTCGAACCGACCGGCCTTGCCGCTGCCCGCAGCGAGGTTGGCCGCGACGTGGGGTAGCTGGTGGCGCGTGCCGGGATCGCTGAACAGGGGGGCCGTGCCGGGTGGCACGGGCAGGCCGAGCCGGGCCGCTTCGCCGAGCCCGAGTCGCAGGTAGACCGACACCGGGACCACCACGTCGGCGGCTGCGGGCGGGGACACCCTGAGGTCGGCGGAGACCCGGTACAGGCCGATACCCCCGCTCATCTCGACACCGGTGCGGGTGGTGGTCGTGCTGCCCGCCGACGAGCCGTCCTGGGTGCGCGCCGAAAAGCCACCGGTGAGGCCACCACCGCCGAAGGCCGCCGGGTGGGGCAGCCCCACGCCGCCACCCGCGGACACCCGGACGTCGAAGCCCGCCTCGATCGCCGCGCTGGTGCCGGTGCCGCCGAGCACCTGTTCGCGGCTGCGCAGCTTCCCGGCGGCGTCCGTTCCGAGGAGCTGGACCTCCCCCGGCTCCAGCCTCGCCTCCACCACGTCGGCGTGAGCACCGTGGGGGCTGCTCAGCAGCGGCGAGACGACGCCGGCGCCGAGCATGTCGACCAGCCGGTTCCGGACGCTGTCCCGGTTGAGGAAGTCGCGCAGCGCGGTGCGGCCGTCGGCGCCCGGTTTGGTGATCGACGGGTGCATCCCGCCCGCGGCGGCCTTGAACACCTCGTCGACCCGGTAGCCGACGACGGCTTCGGGGAAGGGGTGTTCGAGCTTGTCGGCCCAGTTCGGGTCGTCGGGCCTCACCGGGTCCGACCGCGTGCCGGAGTCGAGGGCACTCGTGAGTTCGTCGGGCAGCTGGAGGACGACGTCGGGTGCCTTCGCCTGCGGCGTGGCGTGCTCCGCCCTCTCCTCGGCGGTGTCCTCCGCGGGCAGCACGCCGCGACCGACGACCTCGCCCGCGGCGTCGGTGAGCACGATCTCGTAGCGCACCGGCAGGACGGCGGTGGTGGTGGGACCGGAGCGCAGGATGTGCTGGTGGAGGACGCCGGCGGTGACGACGGAGGAGGTGTGCGGGGCGGCGTGGGGCGCCCGGAGCGCGACGATGCCGTACGCGCCCACGCCCTGGCTCACCAGCGCGGCGACCCCGATGTCGGCGGAGTGGTGCTCGGCGGTGACGGTCGTCGAGGTCACCGCGTTCTCGAACCGGCTGTCCGCGTGCAGCGGTGCCGGCGGGGTGACCAGCGCCCCGAGTTCGTCGAGCGGCGCCAGTAGGGTGGCCGTGACGTGCGCGTCGAACCACCTGCCGCCGAGTTCCAGCTGGAACGCGCGACCGTCGCCCATCAGCGACCCGAACTCGGTGCGGATGGCGCGCTCGACCCGGTCGAGGCCGCGCACCGGGGCGGGTCCCCGCGACCACAGCCCGGCCGCGGCCGCCTTGATCCGCCCGATGCCCCGCGGCTGGGGGGCCGGGACCTCGGAGACCAGCCTGCGCAGGGTGTCGGTGACCTGCTCGACCCCGGTCGGGTCGGTGGCCGTGATCGGTCCCAGGGCCTCGTTGCGCTGGAAGTAGTCGGGCATGGACCGGGAGGACAGGACCACCGGCGCGGAGTCCCGCTCGGAAGCCGGCTCCCCGTCCCGGGGCGCGGTGGTGGCCGCGTCGTGCGGGGCGCGGTCGTCGTGCAGGGGTGGCTGCTCGACCGGCGGTCGCGTCGCGTCGCGGGTTGGCGCCCCTTCGGGGAGCGCCATGGTGATCGCCACGTCGTCCACGTCGTCCACGTCGTACGTGTCGTGCTCGGGCAGGTACTCGACCGGTGGCCGCGAGGCCCCGGCGGGCAGTGCCGGCCCGTAGGTGCCGCCACCCTGCACGATCCTCCGGCCGCTCACGACCGGGCGCATCAGCCCTTCGTCGACCGCGTACATCGTCACCGGGCCGAGGTCCTGCTCCCACTGGGCGCGCAGGCCGTAGACCTCGGCGACGAGGATTCCCCGCTCGGGGTCCACGTGGTTGATGTCGCAGTGCCCGAAGACGATCGGCCTGCTCGGGTCCACACCGGCGGACCTGAAGATCGCGCTGCCGTGGATCAGCCTCGCCGCCCGGGGCCCCCTGGTCGGGACGCGATCACCCCAGCGGTCCGGGTCCCCGGTCCGCAACCGGAAGCCCAGCCCCCCTTCGTAGCCGTGACCGTCGACGTACCAGGGCAGCGTGCCGTGCCACGGGTTGCGAGCCGCCTTGAGGAACCCCCGACCACCGGGCTCCCGGAACTTCCGGTAGTAGTGGTCCCGGCCTGCGCGGGCCTCGTTGATGCCCACCGCGGTGAGCATCGCGGTGTCGAGGTCCTCGCTGGGGAACATCTGGCCGTACACCTCTCCCGTGGAGGGGTGCACGTGCGGGAGGCCGACCACGGTGTCCGGCCGGGGCGGAATCGGCCTGACCTGCTGCATCTCCGTGGCCTCGGTGATGATCCGGCCATCGGGCAGGAAGTCCGTCGCGCCGTTGAAGCCGAAGAAGTTGCGCGAGTAGCCGCCGGGCACCATGCCCTCGGCGAATCGCCGCAGGTCGACGACCGGTCCGTCGAGGGTCGCGAGCACGATCGGCACGGCGATCTCGACGTCCGCCGCGGCGCGCAGTTCGAGGTCGTCCCGGAGGATCTGCGCGAGCCGAGCCGAGTCGGCGGCACCGACGAGCCCGTCGCCGCGCAGGCCGCGGTAGCCGTCCCTGCTGCGGGACAGCACGAGCACGACCGGCATGACCTTCTCGGACCACATCGGGGGGAAGCTGCCGCCATCGGTCCGGAGCACCTGGTGCAGGGCCGCGGGACCGGTGTTGAGCGCCCACACGCGCAACCGCTCGAGGACCTGCTCGTCTCCCGGTGTGCGCATCAGGAACGCGACCACCCGGCCGTCGGCCGTGGTCAGCGCGGTCTTGAGCAGGCGTCCCGCACGGGGGACCGACACCGGGACGAACCGCGAGTCGGGCGAGGCGGTCAACCCGGTCAGCCCGATCGCGGACAGCTCCGTGGACGCGTAGACGTCGCGGAAGTCGTTCGCGGCCTGGAGCGGTCCGGCGAAGTCGAAGCCGAACCCGCCGATGCCCACCCGCTGCGCGCCGTGGTCGCCGATCAGCACGACCGGTCGCCGCGGGTGCGACCCACCCCCGGCCGGGCGCGGCCCCTCCGCCCGGAGCGCCGCGGTGAACCGCTCGTCGCGCAGCAGGTAGTCCATCAACTCCTGGCCGCCGAGGTTCAGCAGGCCGCCGTCCCGGGCGACCACGGTGGCACCGACGGCGTTGCCGGTGACGACCACGAACACGGGGCGCGGTCCACCCCGCCAGGGGCCGTCGGGCACCTCGCCGCGGTCCAGCGCCTCGGCGAAGGAGCGCTGGGCGTCGGCGGCGAACTCGCTGATCGGGAAGCCGAACACGTCGCCGTGGACGAACTGCCGCAGGTCACCCGGGGCCAGGGGCGGTCCCTCGCGGAAGCGCGCCCCCTCGGGGAGGACCATCATGTTGCGGTCGCGGTTGTAGGCGAACGGTCCGGCGTACTCGAAGGTCGGACGCGGGCCGGTCAGGCGGTTCAGCTCGGCCAGCAGCCGCTGGTTGGTGGTGTCGTCGTTCACCGGCGTGCTGCTCATGACCGCGAGCGGCGCCCGGACCGGCCCGCCTGCCAACCGCTGGAAGACCTCGTGCGCGAAGAGGATCCCGGCGAAGCTCTCGGGGCTGTGGCGCGCGAGCCAGCCGGCCCGCGTCATCGTGGCGACCCGGCCGTCCGAGGCGACCAGGAACAACTGCACCGGGGGCACGCGCCCCGGTTGGAGGCTGCGCGCCCACGGTGCCGGGTCCTGCCGGAAGGGGCCCCGCTCGGCCGGTCTGCCCGAGTCGCGCGTCACGGTGATCCGGTGCGACTGGTCGTTCGCGGTCAGGGCCGTGCGACGCCAGGTGCTCGCCCAGTTGTCGCTCGAGGGGAAGGCCACGGCGTAGTGGCTGCCCTGCGCGTCGACCAGTTGCTGGGCCACGACCTCGTCCGGGGTCACCTCGGAGACCAGTTCGAACGACCCGGTCTTCGACAGGTCGGCCGCGTTGTTGGTGACGACCGCGCGGCGCGAACCGCCCGGCCCCCGCAGCGCGGCGGCGAACGCCCTGGCCTCGGGGACGTGCGCGTCCCCGGTCGCGTCGGTGACCAGCAGCACCGTCACGTCCTCGCCCGTACTCCGGAACGACGCGGCCCAGCGAACCTCCTCGGCGAGCCGGGAACCGGCAACGGCAGCGCCGTTCACCAGGAACCGCCCCTCGGGTGCGGTCCGGGCGAAGACGTAATAAGCCTCGCTCTCCCTGGGCAACGCGATGTTGCCGTAGACGCCCCACCAATCGGTGGCGTCGTCCGGGGCGCTGCGGACCACCAGACCCCCCACGGCATTGCCATACGGGGAAAAGTCCACGAGGTGAACAGAGCCGCCATGACGGGGCGGTGCGTGGGGCATGGGCGCGTCGCGCACGAACGGCTCGGCCTGTGGCCGTACCCGGCTCTCCAGCGCCCGCATCCGCGTCTGCACCAGCCACAGGTCCTGCGGCAGCAGGGCGTGGTGGTCGCGTTCGACCACCCGCCCGCGCCCGTCCGCGTCCTGGAAGACCGGTGCGTTCGCGGACTTGTCGAAGTACCGGTCGACCAGGCCCAGGAAGTGGCCCACCTCGTGCGCCAGCTCCCGCGAGGTGGCGTCGGCCGCCCAGCGGGTCTGGTCGCTCCACTCCCCTGCCGGGAGCACGTCGATCGACGCGTGGGCCTGGTCGACCCGGTCGGTGAACTCGACGGTGACGTGGAACCGCTCGCCCCCGGGCAGGCGGTTGCCGCGGTTGTAGAGGTCCGACACACCCTGGCGCACGCGGTCGCGGAGTTCCCGGTCGCCCGGCAGGTGCAGGCGCACCGTCAAGTCGACCACGGGGGTGCCCCCGACCTCGAACCGGCGGATGTCGTAGGCGATCCGGCCGCGTCGCGGTTCGAGGTGGACGCGACCGGGTGCGACCGTCGAGCCCTTGCCGACCCCGGAGTCCTCGCCGCGCACCCAGCCGGTGACCGCGGTGGAGGCCCGGACCTCGGTGATGTCCCGCTCGTCGAGGTCGTTGTCGGGGTCGCTGTCGGGGTCGAACCACGGCGCGGTGCGGTCGGTGCGGTGCCGCCAGCTCTCGTCGTCCAGCACCGGGTGCGGCCCCGAGGTGACGACGTCACCTGCCCGCGGGTGCGGGTGCGCGCGGTCGGCGCCGGGCCGCGCCTCCGCCGCGAGGTCGCGCAGGATCCGCCCGATGCGGTCGGGGTCGGGCTCGACGTCGAGGAGGTCCTCGGCCACGACGGCGACCAGGTCCTCGCGCACTTCGGGGTCGGTCACCGCGTGGGCGTCGACGATCCCGCGTGCCCGCTCGACCACCTCGTGGTCGGGGTTCGGCAGCCCCTTCCGCGCCTCCCGGGCCTCGCCGCGCAGGAGCTCGCGCGTCCAGGGCGTCCCGCCCGCCAGGTCCACCGGTTCGGTGCCCGGGGCCGTCGTCGCGGTGAGCACCGGGTCGGAGGGGTCCACGGGGGACTCCCGTTCGAACCGGGTGCCGGCATCCCCCACCGGAACACCGGGCGTCGCCTCGACCGTCGCGCCACCGCGTTCCGGCTCGGGTCCCGCGGTGGCCGGTCCCCCCGGCCGCCCACCACCGGACTGCTGCCCCGGAGCGACCTGCGGCTGGGCCTGCCCCTCCCGGTTGACCGGCAACGGCAACGCCACATTCGGCGAATCCGGCACCGCCAACGGAGGCAAAGACGACAACAGGCGTGGCGACGGCACCGGCAACAACGGCACCCGCTCACCCGACACCTCCGATCGCCCGCCACCCTGCTGCGGAGACGAAACGACCGGCGGCTGGGCCTGCCCCTCCCGGTTGACCGGCAACGGCAACGCCACGTTCGGCGAATCCGGCACCGCCAACGGAGGCAAAGACGACAACGGGCGCGGCGACGGCACCGGCAACAACGGCACCCGCTCACCCGACACCTCCGATCGCCCACCACCGGACTGCGGAGACGAAACGACCGGCGGCTGAACCGCCCCCTCCTGGGGGACCGGCACCGCCGCGTCCGGCGAACCCGGCACCGGCGACGGCGGCCGGGACGACAGCTCCAGCGGGTCGTCGGACGCCGCGTCGACGGGCAGCGGCAGCCCGTGTTCCGGGGGCGTGGCGCCCGGCTGCCCCGAAGGCAGCCCGTTCCGCTCGGCCGCGCCCTCCCGGGCACCCGGGTCGTGCTCACCGGTGGCGGTGTCCTGCGAGGTGGTGGTGTCGTGCGGGACGGCGGTGTCCTGCGAGGCGACGATCTGCTCCCACCTGTCGAGCAGGCCGGGCACGTCGATCCGCGTCGAGGGCTGGACCGGGCTCGGGTCCGACAGGAGCAGCGCCTCGCCGGCCGACGACCGCGGACCGGTCCCGGTCGTCGGACCGTCCGTCGGGGTGTCGCCCGGTCCGGGCCGCCGCGGCTGGACGTCGTCCGACCGGCCCGCGCCCGGCTGGTCCGCGCCACCGGACGGGTTGTCCACGGCCTGGTCGGCTCCACCCTGCCGGTTGCCACCGGGTGGGGTGGTCGTGCCGCTGCTGCCCGATCCGGACAGCGCCATGCCGCTGCCGACCAACGCGCCGGCGGCGATCGCGGCCGCCCCGCCGATCACCGCGCCGTTCAACGCCCCCAGCCCGGAGCCCGATCCCCGGCCCGGACCACCGACGCCGGCCTCCTCGTGACCGCTCTCCCCCTGCGCCGCCGGTTCTTCCTGCGCCGTCCCGCCCGGCTGCCCGTCGGGTTCCTGTCCGTCCTCGACGCCACCGGGCTCCTGCTCCGGCCGCGGTCCGAGTTCGTGCCACGTCCGGTCGTCCGCAGGAGGCTGCTCGGGATCACCGACGAGGAGGGTCTGCGGTTGGTCGGTCCCGGCGTTCGGCTGCTCCTCGGGCGCGGGCCCCTGCTCCTCGGGCTCCGCCTCCTGACCCGGGTCGCCGCCTTCGTCCCCGCCTTCGTCCCCGCCACCGTGGGGTGTCCCCTCGTCCCCGACGACGTCGGCGAGGTCGTCGAAGTCGTCCAGGTCGATCTCCGGCAGGTCCTGCCCGTCCTCGCCGAAGTACTTCTCCACGCTGCCTTCGAGAGTGCCGCTGAAGACCCCGTTGACGCCGCTCATCCAGACGTCGCCGAGCCCCTGGTTCATCATCAGCGAGATGTTGGTGTCCACCACCACCTCGGCCACGCCCTCGGCCACGCCGCCGAACAACGGCGTGTCGGCGAAGTCGGGGAAGTACTTGTCCCCCAGCGTCTTCATGCCGCTGATCAGGCCGCCCGCGGCGGCACCACCGAGGGCGGACAAGCCCGTGCTCAGCGTGTCCCACGCCTGCCGCACGCCCTCGGCGAACTGGATCAACTGCACGAAGGCGTCCTGGAGAACCTCCTCCATCGCCTCCGAGGCCGCCACCGCCGCAGTCCTCGACCACAGGGCGAAGCGCTCCAGCAGCCTGGCGATCGCCATGCGGCCGGCCATGATGATCTGCGGCACCAGCGCCGCCGCCCACGGCGTCGGCAGCACGGTGAAGATCAGCGTCGCGGTGTGCGCGAACTCGACCATCATCCCGTACTCGGCGGAGTTCGCCCCCTCGGCGATCTGCCGCAGCAGGGCCGCCGGCTGTTCGACCGAGCCCGCCAACCGCGAGCCGATCCCGTTGAAGGGCCTCATCATGTTCGCGAACCCGGTGGCGATCTCGTCGCTCACCGCGTCACCCAGCGACACCGTCAGGCTCTCGACGCCCGTCCACAGCTGGTCGACCTGCCCACCCGCTTGCCGCCACGCCTCCGCCTGGGCGAGCGCCTTGTTGACGCTCACCCGGGGGATGGGCTGTCCCGCGAACAGGATCGTGAAGATGCTGCCGGCGAGGGAGGACTCGAATTCAGCGGGCACGGTGTCGCTCCTGTCCGGCGTGCGGACCTGTTGACGATCGACGGGAAGTGGCTTGCGGTGAGGCGGCGTGACGCCGGACGGCTACTCGACCATCGGTTTCAGCGGTTCGGCCAACCACTGGGGTTCGGCGACGACGCCGGTCTTCCCGATGGCGAGCCGCAACCGCGGCTCGGAGGTCCGCGGCTCGGAGGTCGGGTCCGTCCCGTCGCGCCGATCCGCGTCCGCACCGGTGTCCTCCGGTGCCACGTCGACACGGGGCATCCTGGCGACGGGCTCCTCCACGCGCGAATCGACCAGGACCTGCCCGGTCGCATCGGAACCCGAATCCGCTTCCGGCACCAAGGGTTCCACCCGGTGATACGCCTCGTGGTCGGGCCTCCGGCTGACCGGCGCGTCCAGCTGGGCCTCGAACGACCGCGGCTCGCTGGACGACCCGGCGCCACCGGACCTCGGCGTCACCGGCTCGGCCAGGTATTCCGGCTCCACCGAATCATCCGACTCCAACGCCACCAACCACCGATCACCACCCGACGAACCGCCCGACGAACCCCCCGACGAGGGGAACTCCTGCGGCTGCTTCCGCTTCGGCGGCGGGAGCTGGTGGAGCGCGGCCCTGCCGACCTCGGTGTTGTTCTCCTCGGTCTTCTCGTGTGCGTCCGCGAGCATGTTCAGCCCGGTCCCGACCGTGGCCAGTGCGCTACCGGCCGTGTAGAGCGCGGTGAAGAAACCCGTGACCATCCCGTCCAGGACCGGTTCCGCCTGCTGCCAGCCCTCGTCCTCCAGTCCTCCCTGACCGCCGTCCTTGAGCGGCTTCGCGGAGAGGACCGGGCACCAGGCGTCGGTGAACTTGCGAATGCGCTCGCCCGCGCGGTCCAGGTCGAACGCTCGCCTGCGCA
Source organism: Saccharothrix syringae (assembly GCF_009498035.1). Classification (NCBI taxonomy): domain Bacteria; kingdom Bacillati; phylum Actinomycetota; class Actinomycetes; order Pseudonocardiales; family Pseudonocardiaceae; genus Saccharothrix; species Saccharothrix syringae. The sequence goes on along the minus strand of NZ_CP034550.1, from coordinate 3,296,593 downwards.
ACGCCTGCGTGTCGGCCCCGAGCCGCCACCCGACACCGGTCGACGGCTTGTCGCCGCCGGTTCCGGTGCTCGGCAGGTCGGAGTCGGAATCCTCACCGCTGCCCGGAGGGGATTTGATCGCCATGGTCCTCTTCTCACTTTCCGGGGTCGGACATCAGGTCGCGCAGGATGTCGGACACGCCCGACTGCGGCACCTCGAACGACGACGCCTCGACGTCACCGGAGAGCAGCGCCCTCGCGTCGACCCCCGCCGGCATGTGCGGCGCCATCACCTCGGCGGCCTCGTCCACCGCCCGGCGCTGGGCCGCGGCGATGGCGTCGAGCAGTGCGCTCGCCAGCTCCGTCGGCGGCATCCGCTTGTAGGCCGCGGTGGGGAACTTGATGTCCTCGACGCGACCGCCGTGGCCAACGGTCACCGACACGACGCGGCGCGGCGCGGTCTCGGTGACGCTCAGGCTCCGCAGCCGCTGCTGCGCCTCCACCATCGCGCGTTGCGTTTCCCGGTACTCGGCCATCAGGCGGCTGAGCTGCTCGCTGTACGGGTTGGACACGAAGACCTCCTTGATCCAACGGTGCGGTGCGGGAACCCGCGCCACCACGCTTGGGGGCCGGGACGTCCCGATGGCGCAGGGGGCTCTGCCCGATCAGCTCGCGGGACGTGTGCCCCGCGGCTCGCGGGGGCCGCACCGGTCGGGTTCGCGGGCCCCCGGCCGCGAGGCCCACCCTTCACGGCGCCGGGTGTCCCGAGGGGAACGACCGCCGTCAAGGGCGGGTCCCCGCTGTGCGAGGTGGCGAGGATCCCGCGTGGCCGCGGGATCAGGTCGCCGTAATGCCGCCGGGGCCTCACCACCTCGCCCCGGGGCGTGTCGTGCGCGGTGCTCAGGACCGCGCGGTGCTCAGGACCGCGCGGTGCTCAGGACCGCGCGGTGCGGTCCTGCTCGTCGGCACCCTCGACCGGAACCGCACCGGTGGGCCCCTCGACCGGAACCGCGCCGGTGGGGACGTCAACCGGAACCGCGCCGGCAGGCCCGTCGACCACGACCTCCGCGAGTGCGCCCGGAGCTTCCTCGTCCGCGGTTCCCCCGCCGCTGACCGGCGGAACGTCCCAGGGCACGACCTCCAGGGTCCGACCGTCCCGGAACCGCTCGTAGGCGGCAGCCACTTCTTCCTCCGACATGGCGTGCGTGCGCCGCATGAAGTCGCCGAGCAGCCGCACCGAAGCCGGACCACCCGGGTTGAACAGCACGTCCACCTCGTCGCCCAGGAACACCACCAGGTCGTCCAGGTCGATCCGCTGCCACTCCGGCGACGCGACCCGCCTGCGGTGCACCTCCGAGGTGGTGACCGCCACGCACGGCACGTCGTCCGGGGACCGCATCACCAGCGGGCGGCCGTCACCGTTCATGGCGATGTCGAACAGCGAGTCGCGGAGCAGCAGTTGGAGCTGGTCCGCCTCCGCCTCCCCCTTCATCAACAGCCGGATCACCGCGTCCAGCGGGTCGGTCGGCGACTGCGGGTCGGACGGCACGTACGACGGGTTGGCCCGGAAGCGCCCCACCCCGCCCTCCGGCTCGACCGGCCACAGCCCCACGACCGCCTCCAGGGGCGGCGGGTCGTCCTCGCTCTCCGGTTGCCAGGACGGGTCCATCAACAGGAACCAGTTCTCGGTGTCCGCGTCCGCGGCGACCATCGCACTCCTCCTCCACCACGAACCGGCGACCGGCCGTGCGCTCCGATGACTTCCGGTCGCCAGTCCAGCGAATCGGACGTCGTTGCGGGATGGGGGCATCCCCTCTCCCACCCGATCGGGCACCGAGGTCTTCCCCAGCGCCCGGCCGCCGCGGCCCGCCGCGCGCCGGTCGGATCAGCCCACGGCCGCCAGGCCGCCGGACATCGGCGAGCGCAAATCCGCCGCGGTGAGGGTGCGGGACGCCGCAGTGGCGGCCAGTCGGTCGGCGAGCTGGTGGGCGCCGTGCGCCGTGCGGTCCGCGGAGACCTCCACGCGGGCGCGCAGGGCCGCCACGGCGTCGTCGGGCACCTCGTGGCCGCGCCGGACCAGGTGGCGCACCGCCATGCCGACCAGGTCGTCCACGTCGTGCTCGGCGAACTCCCACGCCTCGGCGAAGCACTCGGCCAGGGTCCGGTCCAGGCCGATCAGCTCGCGGACGGCGTACCGCTCGCCCAGCAGCAGCACGACCACGGAGTCCGCGTCGCGGCGGATGGCCGCGGCCAGGGCCTCGGCGGTCTCGGCGCGGCGCTCGGCGGAGTCGGTCAGCCACCCCGCGTCGGCGTCGAGCACGAGCACGCCGCCCGCGGCGTCCTCGAAGACCCTGGTGACCAGGCTGGTCGCCTGACCGGGCCAGCGGGGGCACAGGTCCAGGCCGACGCGGGCGCGGACCACGTGCCCGGTGCCGACCAGGTCCAGTTCGGACAGGACCTGGGCGTAGAGCCGGGCAACCTCGCTGCGGCCGGTGCCGCGCGGGCCGGCCAGGACCGCGCCCGCCTGCCTCGCCAGGGGCCTGCGGCGCTGCTTGAGGCCGCACAGCCGCAGGGTGTTGCGCCCCAGCGCCTCCCGCACCTCGTCCAGGCCGTGCAGGTCGGCGAGGCGGCGCCAGGCCCGGCTCGCGGCCAGCGCGGCGGCGGGATCGGTGCCGGCGTCGGGCCCGCCCGAGGAAGGGGGCGCCTGGCCGAGCGCGGCGATCTCGGGCGCGAGGTCGGCGGCGGTGAGGCGGTTGAGGTCGGCGTCCTTGGCGGGCGGCTCGTTCGCCAGGCGCGACGCCTGGTTGTTCACCATGGCCTCGAACAGCTTGCGCGCCACGCGGCCGTTGCCGAAGGTGTCGTTCTTCGGCACGCGGTCGAAGTACTCGCCCAGCGCGGTGACCGCGTCGTCGGACAGCTCGTAGTAGTGCTTGCGGCACAGGTTGGCGGTGATGGTGACCAGTTCGTCGACGCTGTAGTTCGGGAACTCGATGGTGCGGGTGAAGCGGGAGGCCATGCCGGGGTTGGAGGCCAGGAACTTCTCCATCAGCTCCGAGTACCCGGCCACGATGACCACGATCTCGTCGCGGTGGTCCTCCATCATCTTCATCAGCGTGTCGATGGCCTCCTGCCCGAAGTCGGGGCCGTTGCCGCCGGACTGGCTCGACAGCGTGTACGCCTCGTCGATGAACAGCACGCCGCCCATCGCGTTGTTGACCACCTCGGCGGTCTTGATGGCGGTGGCGCCGATGTACTGGGCGACCAGGTCGGCCCGCGCGACCTCCACCATGTGTCCCTTGGCCAGGATGCCCAGCTCCGCCAGCACCGAGCCGTAGAGGCGCGCGACGGTGGTCTTGCCGGTGCCGGGCGGGCCCGCGAACACCAGGTGGCGGCTCATCGGCGGCATGGGCAGGCCCAGCTCCTTGCGGCGCTGGCTCATCCTGATCAGGTTGATCAGGCCCAGCACCTCCTGCTTGACGCCGTGCAGGCCGATCAGCGCGTCGAGGTCGGCCAGTGGCCCGTCCAGCGCGACCGCGCCGAGCCGGTCGCCGCCCCCGCCCGGGGACGGCGCGCCGTCCTGGTCGGACCGCCCGGTCCGCGCGGGCCCGATGCCGATGGAGACCTGCTGCTCGTCGGTGACCAGGCCGGTGACGGTGAGGCGTTCGTGGTCGACGCGCCGGTGCACGGGCGTGCCGCCGCTGCCGGTGACGGTGCAGCCGACGACCGAGGACTCCTCCTCGGTGTCGAGCAGCACGCCGTCGCCCGCGCTGCCGGCGACCTCGCTGTCGTGCAGCTCGACGCGCCCGCCGCCGTGCACGTGGACGCCGTGGCGACGCGCGTCGCGGACGCGGCACCGGGTGGCGCTCAGCGCGCCGCCGGCCGCCTCCAGGCCGTCCCCGGCGGCGGCGACGACCTCGCAGTCCCGCAGCACGGCCTGGCTGTCCGCGCCGACGCGCAGGCCGCCGCCGCGCAGCAGCGTCGAGGCGAAGGTGGCGCGGGCACCGCCGCTGAGCGCGACGAGCTGTTCCGCGCGGCCCGCCAGCCGCAGGTCGGTGACCTCGGCGCTGACCGCCTCGGCCAGGTCGAGGCCCAGGGCGTCGCCCGCGGTGACCTCGGCGTCGGCGAGCACCAGCGTGGACCGCCCCTTGAGGACCAGCACGGGCCCGGCGGAGGGCTCGGCCCGCGCACCGCGCACCTCGGCGCGGGCGTCGCCGCGCAGCAGCACCGCGCCGTGCGTGGAACCGCCCACCCACAGCTTGGTGAAGCGCGGCTTGGCCTCGCCGTCCACGACCACGCCGATCGGGCTGCCCTCGACGCGGCAGTCGTCGAAGTGGGGTGTGGCGGTGCCGGTGACGTGCACGGCGTTGCGGCCGGCCTCGGCGAACCGGCACCCGCGCAGCACGGGCCTGGTCTCGCCGGCCAGGTGCGCGGCCTGCACGCCCGCGCCGGTGAACCGGGACCCGGTGACGGTGACCTCGCCCCGGCTGGTCAGGTACAGGTCCAGGCTGTCGCTGCCGGTCACCACCAGGTCGCGGATGTCGGCGTCGGCGTCGCCCTCCACCACGACGGCGGGCTTGCTGGTGTCGACGACCTCGCAGTCCTCGACCAGCGCGCGGGCGTTGCCGTTGACGCAGATGCCGTTGCCGCCGGCGCGGCGCACCTTCACCCGGCGCAGCACCAGCGCGCCGCGCTCGGTCACCACCACCCCGGACGACGAGGCGTCCACGACCTCGGTGTCCTCGGCGCTGCTCTGGTCGGGCGAGGTGACGACCAGGCCCGCGCCGCCGGACGCGGTGAGCGTGCAGCCGCGCAGCGACACCCGGCCGCGGCCCCGCGCCAGCACGGCCGCCCACGACGCGCCGGCCACGTGGCAGGCGTCCAGCGCGACCTCGCCGCGCCGGGCGTCCAGCGCCGCCACGTCGGTGGCCGCGCCGGTGATGACCAGGCCGGTCAGCCGCACCGCCTCGGCGTCGACCACGACCGCGCTGCCGGACGCGGCGCGCACCTCGACCGTGCCGGGGCCCTGCTCCGCGGTGAGCGTCACCACGCGGGTGAGCACCAGGTTCTCGTCGTACCGGCCGGGGAACACGCTGATCATCGCGCCGTCGCGGGCGTTGCCCAGGGCCGCGGTGATCGTCGGGTAGGCGTCGGGGCGGTTGCGGTCCACCACGAGCAGCTGTCGGTTCATCTCGCCTGTCACCTCTCCGCTCGGGCGAGGCGGACCAGGCCCGGCAACGTCTGGAACCGGGCCGTCGCGCCCTCGGGGGTGCGCGCGACCCGCTCGGCCGACGCCCACTTGTCCGCGCCGGCGCGCAGCGCGGTCGTGGCCAGCTCGTCCAGCGAGACGCGGTTGCGGTCGACCCGGCCGTTGGCGTCGATCTCCCCGGCCGCCAGCTCGCGCAGCAGGACCCGGCCGCGCGCCCCGGCGGTCGGCTCGGTCAGGCCGAGCACCTTGAAGCTGGTGCCCGGCACGAACAGCACGCGGTCGGCCAGGCCGCCCGCCTCGGGTTCGAGGAGCTTGGTGCGGCGGCCGGTCATGGACCACAGCAGCACGTCCACGTCGCCCTCCTGGCGGGCGCAGGGTGCGGTGAGGGCGTTGAGGAAGCCCCACTCGGTGACCAGCCTGCGGTCCCGGTAGAGCGCCCACTCCTCGTCGGACAGGGAGGTGGAGTAGACGGCGATGCCGCGGTGCGAGGGCAGCCGGCTCAGCCCCGCGACCGCGCAGCGGGCGAACGGGACGTGCGGGCCCGCGGTGGCGCCGCGCAGGGCGGTGTCGAGCCCGTCGCCCTCGGCGGAGAGGTAGAGGCGGACGGCCACCGCGTCGGTGAGCAGGTCGGCGGACCGACCGCTCGTGCCCTGGAAGCTGGGGTGCTCGGACAGCACGCGGGCCACCGAGTTCGCCACCGAGGCGAACTGGTGGTTGAGCGTCTTGCGCAGCCAGGTCCGCTCCTCCTCCAGGCCGCGCTTGGGGAGCACCGCGGCCGCCGAGGCGGCGGGCACGGGTTGGAAGGCGGTGACGGGGGTGGGCCGGGGATCGGGTGCCGCGTCGCCCGGGGCGGTGGGCGACGCGGCGGCCAGGGGGGCCTCGGACGCGGGCTCGGCGGGAGCCGGGAGGGCGGGCTCGACCACCGGCGGGGCGACGGCGGGCGGCACGGCCGTGGCCGGCGGCTCGGCCACGAGCGGCGGCGCGGTCGGTTGTGTGGACGGCGGTGCGGTCGCGACCGGCGGCGCGGACGGCGGTGCGATCGGCGGCTCGGCCACGAGCGGCGGCGCGGCCGAGGGCTCGTCCACGACCGGCGGCGCGGACGGCGGTGCGAGCCGCGGCACGGGCGGCGCGACCGCGACCGGCGGCACGGGCGGCGTACCGTGTGGCGGCGTACCGTGCGGCGGGGTGTTCGGGCTCAGGCGCTGGGAGATGCCGACCTGCCCGCGGGTCCCGGTGTCCAGCTCCTCCCCCGCACCCACGAGGTCCACCACCGGCACCGGCCGTGCCACGAACTCGGTCGCCGCCTCCGTGGACGCCTCGACCGCGCGCCGCGGCCGCTCGTGCTCCAGTTCGGCCAGCGCCTGACCGGCGACGGCCACCGGGGTCCGCGCCCCGGCGGCCACCAGGTCGCTCATCCACCGGGTGGTCGGGTCCAGCCGGGCCACCAGGTCCTCCGCCAAGCCCCTCATGCGCGCCGCGACGGCCTCGGTGCCCGCCTCGAACAGCATCAGGTGCCGCTCGGCGTCCAGCGGCGTCGCGCGCACCGACTCGGCGTGCGCGGGCTCGGCGGGCGGCCGGACCCACAGCCCGGCGGGCACGACCTCCACGACCGCGTCCGGTGCGTACCAGTAGGTGGCGGGACCGACCTCGGACACCCCGGACACCGGCGGGCGGTGGCTGACGATGCGCGGCGGCGGGTTCGCCCCGGCGGGTTGCGGGCGGTACGCCAGCTCGCGAACCGCGCTGCGCCAGCCCGGCACACCGCCCGGCCGGATGGTGTAGACGTCCGGGTCGACCACGGAGCCGACGGGCAACCCGGTGTACCAGACCAGCTCCTGCCCCATGAAGTCGGCCAGCGCCTGCTCCGGCGAACCGCCGTCCGAACCGGACAGCCGGCCGTAGCGCAGCAGCCGGGCCCGGCCGCGCAGCGGCTCCGGCAGCCCGGCCCAGAACCGGGCCACGTCGTCGAACGAGATCGGCGGCGCGTCGGGGCAGCCCAGCACCACGGTGAGCACGTCGGGCTGGCACGGCAGGTTCTCCTGCAACCGGGCCCGGTGCACGCGCAGCCGACCGTCGTCGACCGCCGGGCGGATCCAGATACCGCCGCCAACCGGTTCGGCGATGCCCGTCGCGCTGGTCGGCACCGCCTCGGCCAGCGCCTCGGACTCCCACACCGGCTTGGGGAAGCGCTTGGCCTCCCAGCGCGGCGGCTTGCCCGGCTGGAACCTGATCCAGCCGCTGCGCCGCCCGGCGTCCACGAACAGCGACCCGCCCACGCCCGGCAGCACGGCGCCGTCGGGCGCGATCACCGGCCGGTTGAGGCGTTCGGCCAGCCACTGCCCGGCCAGTGCGGTGGTCTCCCGCGACCGGCCGCCGATGACGATCCGCACGCCGCGCCGGGGCCGCGGCATCAGGTCGGCGACCGACTCCCACGCGGAAAAGGGGCTGCCGGTGGGCAGGTCCACCACGACGAGGTCGTGGTGGGGGTCCAGGGCCACCACGAGGGCGAGGTTGCGCGCTTCGGCGGTCAACTGGTCCCGGGGGTGGACGACCAGCGCGTTCCCGATCATCCGGCTGGTCATCTCCACGCCGCCGCGGCGTTCGGTCACCTGGCTCATGTCAACTGCCTCCCTTCTGCACGACGGCCACGGCGCTGCGCGCGAGGACCGGTCCGGTGGGCACCGCGGCGAGCACGGCGGTGCCCACCGGTACCGGCGTCACCCCGCCGTAGCCGAGGGCGGCCACCGACTCGTCGTCGGCCAGCGGGTACTTCACGCCCTGATCGGTGATCAGGTAGCGGAGGGGTTTGCGCCCGTCCGCCACCGGCACGGCGGCGGCCAGCACCCCGGACGCGGGACCCAGCCGGGTCGCGGCGCGGTCCGCGGTGGCCTCCGCCGGCCGGTGCCCGGGGTCCGCGGTCACCAACTCGCTGAGCACCCGCGCACCGCTGGGCCGCTGCTCCAGGCACAGCGCGCGGTCGGGACCCCCGGCCTCCACGAGCGCCTTGGTGGTCGCCAGGTCGGGCAGGCGCGAGACCAGCGAGTCGTCCGCCGACCGCGGCGCGGCGGCGAGCGCGGCGGTGTCCAGCCGGGTCGCGGCGCGCCCGAGCTTCGCCTGGACCAGCGCCGACTCGGTGCGCGACAGCGGCGCCAGGCCGTCGGCGCGGAGCACGAAGTGCTGGGGGCCGCTGGACGTGTCGTGCTCGAACAGGTCGCCGACCCGGTGGGGGGCGTCCGCGACCCGCGGCCCGGCCTTCCCGTCGCCGTCGACCCGCGCGGCCCCGACCTCCGGGCCGTCGGGCAGGGCGTCCAGCCACGCGGTCGGCGCGGTGACCGGTGGTCCGGCTCCCAGGCCGAGCGCGACCGGGACCGTCTCGTCGGCCAACCGGTGCTTGCGGTCGTCCCACACGACGTACTGCGTGCCGTCCGCGGCGGCCACCCACAGGTGCCGGTCGGCGCCGGCGCGCACCGTCCCCGCACCGGGCACCAGGTCCACGCCCATGCCGCCGCCGGAGGCCGCCAGGCACAGCAGCCACGGCCCGGTGACCAGCGAGCCCCTGTCGGGCACGGCCTCGGGCGCGCCGACGATGCCCACCTCCGGCCCCCGGTCCAGACCCGCCAGCGAGGCGCGCTTGATCGTCTCGACGTGCGCACCACCGCCGACCAGCAGCAACGCCGACGCCTGGTTGAGCACGGGCACCAGCACGCCACCGCGGTGGACGTAGGTCGCGCCGGTCTCCTCCTCCACCAGGATCGCGCCGGGTTTCTTCCACGCTTGCGAGCCACCGGGCTTGATCAGCCCGTACACGCCGAAGCCGACGGCGATCAGCAGTGCCAGGACGACGCCCATGACCAGGCCGAACAACGCGCGCCGCGCGGGCGGCTCGCCGTGGCTGGTGTCGCCGAGCAGCAGGGCGGAGCTCATCCGCCCGACCATGGTCTGGTAGGCGTGCAGGTGGTCCCGCTGGGTCTGCACGACCTCACCCGGCCAATCCGCGGGCCCAGGCGTAGACGCCCAGGATCTGGAGCAGCACCGGCAGCACCGCGACACCGGCGCACAGCTCCAGCACGTTGGCCAGGTGGCCCCACAGCGGCAGGGGGCGGCGGTGCAGCGGGCGCAGTGCCGCCGTGACCAGGAGCGCGGCCACGCCGAGCAGGCCGGCGAGGCCGGTGATCCGCCACACCGGGTCCAGCGCCGCGGCCAGCACCAGCGCCTGGGCCACCACGCCCCAGGCGCCGGTCAGCACCAGCGCGGTGCGCTGCACGACGTTGCGGAACTCGCGCGACCGCAGCAGCACCAGGGCGGTCAGCAGGCCCAGGGTGACGTGCTGGGCCCACCCGGCGTCGGCGAGCAGGCCGGGCACGACGGCGGCGAACACCAGTGCCGCGCCGACGGCCAGCATCGTCAGGTACCGGTCGGCCTGCCCGGTGCGCGAGACCAGGTCGGCGGCCGGCTCGGGCTCCACGTCGATCTGGAGCTCTTCGGCGGTGCGCGGCAGCTGGGGACCGCGCAGCCGGGCGGCTCGGGTGGCGAGCTTGGGCGTGAACAGGGTCAGCAGGAACAGCGCGGTCCCGGTGACGGCCGCGGTCCGCGCCCCGTCCAGGTCGAGGCCGAGGTGCAGCCAGCCGGCCAGCACCGCGCCCGCGGCGGCGACGACCACCACGCCGAACGGCACCACCGGCAGGTCGCGCACCACCAGCCGTTGCAGCACCAGCGGCAGCACCCCGCAGGCCAGGGCCGCGACCGCGCCGACCAGCGCGCCGAGGGGGGTGAACGCGCGGTCGGCGCCCGCCAGGCCGATCACACCGCTCAACCAGGCGAACCCGCACCCGGACGTCCCGGCGACGGCGGCCAGCGCCCGGTCCCCGCTGGTGCGCGCCACCACGACCGTCGCGGTGAGCAGGACGAGGGCGAGGGCGGCGGCGGTGGCCGCGAGCGCCGTGGTGTCCGGGGCGGTGGCCAAGGCGGCCCCGATGGTGGCGAGGGCGACCGCGGCCAGGCCCAGGAACAGCCGCCGGTTCGCGGTGTCGCTCCACCGGTCGCCCTGCCGGCTGATCGCCGTGGCCATGCCCTCGGCGACGTCGTCGAAGTCCAGCTCGGGCAGCGGGTCGCGGGCGGGCACCAGGTGGAACCGGTCGCCGTCCAGCCAGTCCAGCGTCTCGGGCGTGCCGTCGGGGTCGAGCGGGGCCTCCCCCAGCCGCTGGAGCACCCAGGCGCCGTACTCGGCGTTGGCGGTCCGCTGCTCCTCCGGCACGACGTGCTCGACGAGCGTCGGGATGAGGTCCGCCAGGGTGGTGGCCACCGGCACGGCCAGGTCGGCCCTGCCGCCGGGGCCCACGACGGTGATGCGGCACAGCTCGGCGGCGGCGGTCACGACCGGTCCCCCGCGAGCTGCGGCGCGGGCACGAACCCGGTCTGCACGAGCTTGACCCCGCGCCGGGTGACCAGTTGGGCGCGGCCGGCCGGCAGGGTGCGGGGCGCGGCCTCGCCGAGGAACTTGCCCTCTTCCTTGGGGTAGGAGAACAGCAGGGCGGGGGTGCCCAGCTCCCAGAGCCGGCGCAGGACGGGGTCCATCATCCCTCTCATGGCGTTGGCGCTGCTGCGCGCGATGATCAGGTGGAAGCCGATGTGCACGCCCTGGGCCAGCACCGGCAGCAGGGCGTCGAGCGGCGTGCCGAGGCCGCCGCCGGCGCTCATCAGCTCGTAGTCGTCCACGACGACGAACAGCTGCGGTCCCTCCCACCAGTCGCGGCGGCGCAGCCGCTCGGAGGAGATGTCCGCGCCCGGGACGCGCTTGTGCAGCGAAACGGCGGCCTTGTTGGCCAGGTCGGTCAGCGCGTCGGTGCCGACGGCGTGGCCGATCAGGTAGTCCGGGGGCAGGGTGCCGTCCAGGTCGCGCCGCGAGTCGCCGAGCACGACCTTGGCCTGGTCCGGGGTGTAGCCCCGCACGACCGCGTCGAGCACGAGCCGCAGCGCGTTGGTCTTGCCGGTCTCGGCGTCGCCCATGGCGATCAGGTGCGGCACGGCGTTGAAGTCGTGCCACACCGGGGCCAGGCGCTGCTCGTCCTGCCCGAGGCAGATGCGCAGGTCGCCCTCTGGCGCGGGCAGGTCGACCACGGGCAGCTTCGTGGGCAGCAGCCGCACGCCCGGTGCGCTGCGTCCCGGCCAGAACGTGCGGATCTCCTCGGCGGTGGCCTTGGTGACCTCGGTGAGGTCGTCGGTGGCGGAGTTGCCGTCCAACCGGGGCAGGGCGGCCAGGAAGTGGAACCCGGAGCTGGTCAGGCCGCGGCCGGGCTGGTTGGGCACGGTGGCGGCCTTGCGCCCCTGCACCTCCGACTCCATGGCGTCGCCCAGGCGCAGCTCGAAGCGCGTGCCCAGGACGTCCCGCAGCCACGGGCGGATCTCCGACCAGCGGGTGGACGACACCACCAGGTGGATGCCGAACGACAGGCCGCGCGCGGCGATCTCGATCAGGCTGCTCTCCAGGTCGCCGTAGTCCTGCCGCAGGGTGAACCAGCCGTCGATGACCAGGAACACGTCGCCGTGCGGGTCGTTGACCGAACCTTCCCCGCGGGCCTTGCGGTAGGCGTTCATCGACTCGAAGCCGCGCTCGGTGAACAGCGCCTCGCGCCGCTCCATGACCTGGATCACCTCCTGCACGGTGCGGTTGACCCGGTCGCGCTCCATGCGGGTGGCGATGGAGCCGACGTGCGGCAGGCCACCGATCGACATCAGGCCGCCGCCGCCGAAGTCCAGGCCGTAGAACTGCACCTCGTCCGGTGTGTGGGTGACCGCGAGCGCCAGGACGAGGGTGCGCAGCAGCGTGGACTTGCCGGTCTGCGGCGCGCCGACCACGCCGACGTGGCCGTCGGAGCCGGACAGGTCGGCGCCGAGCAGTTCGCGCACCTGCTCGTAGGGCCGGTCCACCACGCCGACCGGGATGCGCAGGCGCCCGCGCACGGCCCGGTCGAGCACGGTCATGCCCAGGTCGGGGTCGGGCAGCACGCTGGGCAGCAGGGTGTCCAGGCTGGGTGCCTGCGCCAGCGGCGGCAGCCACACCTGGCGGGCCGCCGGGCCCGCGCCCGCCAGCCTGCCGATCAGCACCTCCGCCAGGCTCGGCGCGTCCTCGGCGGGCTCGGCGCGCTGCTGCCCGGCCTCGGCCTCGGCCTCGACCGGGTCCGGTTCGACGGGCAGGTGCGCCACGGGGTCGGCGTGGGTGTGGAACGGCACGACGGCGCCGTGCTCGACCCGGGGTCGCTCCGGGTCGGCGCCGACCGGCGCCGCGACGGCGGTGGGCCCGGAGACGTAGGCGCCCTTGAACCGCACCAGCGTCGTGGTGTCGATCTTGAGGTAGCCGTTGCCCGGCGCGGAGGGCAGCTCGTAGGCGTCACCCACGCCGATGACGCTGCGGGACTCCATGGAGGAGAACGTGCGCAGTGCGATGCGGTAGGACAGGTGGCCCTCCACGCGGTGGATGCGGCCCTCGTCCAGGCGCTGGGAGGCCAGCAGCAGGTGCACCCCGAGGCTGCGGCCCAGGCGCCCGATGGAGACGAACAGCTCCATGAACTCCGGCTTGCTGCCCAGCAGTTCGCTGAACTCGTCCACCACGACCAGCAGCGTGGGCAGCGGCGACAGCGGGCTGCCCGCCAGGCGCGCCTTCTCGTACTCGAACAGCGAGGAGTGGCCGCTCTCGCGCAGCAGTTCCTGGCGGCGCGTCATCTCGCCGTTGAGCGAGTCCTGCATCCGGTCGACCAGCGGCAGCTCGTCGGCCAGGTTGGTGATCATGGCCGAGGTGTGCGGCAGGCGGTCCATGCCCAGGAACGTCGCGCCACCCTTGAAGTCCACCAGCACCAGGTTGAGCACTTCGGAGGAGTGCGTGGCCACCAGCGCGCACACCAGGGTGCGCAGCAGCTCCGACTTGCCCGAGCCGGTCGCGCCGATCAGCATCCCGTGCGGGCCCATGCCGCCCTGCGCCGACTCCTTCAGGTCCAGCTCCACCACCTCGCCGTCCTCGGTGACCCCGATCGGCACCTGGAGCCGGGCGCGCTGCGGCGTCTTGAGCCGCCACTGGTTGGCCACGTCGAAGGTGTGCGGGTCGCGGATGCCCAGCAGCGCGGTCAGCTCGAAGTCGGACTCGAAGGGCCGCTCGACCACGTCGACGGTGCCGCTGGTGCGCTTGGGCGCCAGCAGCCGGGCCAGGGCCTCGGCGCGGGTGGTGCTCAGCCGGTCGGGCACGGCCGAACCGGTGCCGTCGCCGGCCGGGTACTCGACGCGGTCGTCGCGGCAGGTCAGGCGCAACACCTTCGCCCCGCCCGGCAGCAGGCCCGTGACGTCGAGCAGCACCACGTTGCGCAGCCCGCCGCCCAGCAGCGGCGAGGACGGCGGTATGTGCGCGAGGTGGGCGATTACGACCACGAACGGCTCGGTGACGCTGGGGAACGCGGACTTGTCGTGCTCACCGCGCCCGGTGACCTCGGGGCCGAGGACGGTCATCAGGTCGTCGTGGTCGCAGGCGAGCACGGGCAGCGGTCCGGCGGCGTCGCGCGCGGTGGGGTGGTTGTTGTGCGGCAGCCACTTCACCCAGTCCCACGTGGCGCGGGTGGCCTCGCCGGTGAGGACGGCCACCCGCAGCTCGTCGGGCGCGTGGAACGTGGTGAGCTGCCCGACCAGGGCCCGCACGAGGTCGACGGCCACGTCCGGGTCGCCCGCGAACTCCACGCTGGTGAAGCTGCGCAGCCCCAACGAGATCGGGATGCCGCCGACCGTGCGGTAGGTTTCGCCGAACCGGCGCAGCGAGATCGCCGACAGCGGCTCCAGGTCCTCGATCGGCTTGGTCGAGGGCGGCGTGAACTCCATCGCCGCCTGCTGGGCGCCCAGGCCGATCCGCACGCGGGCGAAGTCGTCGTGGTTGCCGCGGCGCTCCCACAGCCGCGGCCCGCTCGCGATGGCCCACAGCCAGGAGGGGTCGGGGTTGTTCCACGCCACGGCGGCGCGCTGCTCGTCGGCGGTCTTGCGCGCGCGGGTGCGCAACTGGCCGATGTAGCGCAGGTAGTCGCGGCGCTCGGAGTTGAGCTTGCGCTTGCGCTCGGACCCGGCGCGGCCGAGCTGGCCCAACCCCATGGTGATCATGCCGATGCCCATCGCGCCGCCCATGACGTAGATCAGCGGCGACGCGGCCGCACCGGTGCCGGCGGAGGAGAACACCAGGATCATCGCGATGGGCCCGATGGCCATGGGGATGAACATCAGCACCTGGCTGAAGTCCCGCGCGGCGGGTTCCGGCATGATCGGGGGCTCCTGGAGCTCCTCCTGGCCCTCGGGCAGGTCCGGACCCGCCGCGCGGGGGCGGCGCTTGACGGTGGTGGTGCTCATTCGATGACCCCCGTCGCGCGCGGCGCCGGCGCGCCCCAGGCCCGCTCGTCCTGCTTGAGCAGGTCGAGCGCGGTGCGCTCCTGCTCCTCGTCCGCCACGGGCTCGACCTCTTCGTCCTCGGCCTCCTCGGAGACCTCCTGGCCGCTCAGGGTCAGCATGTCCTCCGAGGGGCGGAAGGCGCGGGGGATGGACCCGGTGGTCCCGGTGCGGGTGGGCTGGGGCAGGAGGTGGACGGCGGTGCTGGAGGTGTGCTGCCAGGGCGTGCTCTCGCGCAGGGCGTAGTCGGGCGCGATCTCCTCCTCGTCGTCCTCGTCGGCGACCCGGTCGCGGCCACCTCCCGGCCACAGCAGGCCGAGGGCGCCGGCCGAGCCCCACGCGCTGGTGTCCACCTCGTCGTCGACGGTGACCACGGGCACGACGTCGTCGTCCGCGCGGGGCACCGGGGGCGGTCCCGCGGCGACCAGGGGGCGTTCCTCGCGCGGCTTGCCGGGTGCGCCCTCGCCACCCGCGGCGCGCGGGCCGTGCGGCGGCGTCACCGGCGCGGTCGGCGGTGCCACCACGGGAACGGGGGCGGGCACCGACGGCAGCACTCCGCCGTGCCCGGTCGCCGGGGTGCCGGTGACCGGCTCGACCGGCTCACCGGGGTCGCCGGCAGCGGCCGGAGCGGTCTCCGGCCACGGCTCGGACCGGTGGTCGACCGACCCGAACGCCTCGGGGCGCTCCTGCGGGCCGGTCTTGGCGGTCGGGGCCGGCGGCACGGGTGCCGCCCACTGCTCGGGCGCGACCGGCGGGGCCTGCACCAGGTTCTCCGGCTCGGCCACCCCGGGCTTGTCGCCGGTCCGCCAGGGCTCGACCTCACCACCGAGCAGGCCCGACGCGTCCGAACGATCCGGAGCACCACCACCCGACGGCGACACCGGAGGCATCATCGGCGGCATCATCGGCGGTGCCCCCGCCGCACCGGACACGACCTGCCGACCCTCCGCAGCCGCCCACTCCTCCGATTCCACCGACGGCATCTCCACCAACGACTGCGGCTCACCCACGTCCGACGACTCGACCCCCTGCCAGGGCTCGACTTCACCACCGAGCAGGCCCGACGCATCCGAACGATCCGGAACACCGCCACCCGACGGCGACACCGGAGGCATCATCGGCGGCATCATCGGCGGTGCCCCCGCCGCACCGGACACGACCTGCCGACCCTCCGCAGCCGCCCACTCCTCCGGCTCCACCGACGGCATCTCCACCAACGACTGCGGAGCACTGAGCCCAGGCGACTCCCCACCAGCCCACGGCTCGACCTCACCACCGAGCAAACCCGACGCATCCGAACGATCCGGAACACCACCACCCGACGGCGACACCGGCGACATCGGCGGCATCATCGGCGGTGCGCCGGCGGCACCGCGGTCGTGCTGCGGGAGTTCGAGGCCCTGCGGCGCGTCGACGGTCCAGTTGGCGGGGGGCTTCACATCCTGCGGCAGCGGTGTCGGGATGTCCGGTGACTCCGGCGTCGGCGGGATCGACGGGGTGCCGAGGTCCGGGGTGCCGAGGTCCGGGGCGCCCGGCTTCGGCGGCGTCAGGTCGCCGGGGCCGGGCAGCGACGGCGGGTTCTGGCCGCCCTTCTGGTCAACGGGCCGGAATGGCGTGGGCGTCGGCAGGCCGACGAGGTTGGGCAACGTTGTGGGGCCGGGCGATTCGGTGCCGGGTTGCCACGGCGACGGCGCGAGCGGGTCACCGGTGCCGAGGTTCGGCGGGGTGGAACCGCCGGAGCCGGACGAGCCCTGGCCCGGCGGGATCTCCAGGTCCAGGCCCTCGGGCAGCGGGGGGAGCCGGTCGGGCGAGGACGCGTCGGGCGTCGACAGGTCGGGGACGCGCGGACCGCCGTTGAACTCCGTCGGGCCGGGGAGCCGGGGACCGTCCTCGCCGCCCAGGTCGATGTTCGGCACTCTGGAGCCGTCCCCGTCCCCGTCCCCGTCTCCGGTGAGGTTCGGTCCGCCCTTGTCGTCCAGGTTGAAGCGCGGGATGTCGGAGCCGCTCTTCTCGTCCCCGTCGCCGGTGAGGTTCGGCCCGCCCTTGTCGTCGAGGTTGAAGGGCGGGATCTTCGGACCGTTCTTGTCCTCCCCACCGCCGGGGCCGTCGTCACGACCACCGGTGTCGATCTTGCCGTCCCCGTCCTTGTCGAGGTCGAAGTCGAACTTGTCCTTGTCGTCCTTCTTGCCGTTCTCGTCGTCGAGGTCGAGGTCGAGGTCGGGCTTCGAGTCGCCGCCCAGGTCCCACTTCGGCTGGGGCACGTCCACCGACTGCGGCTTGGCCTCGAACTCGATGACCTCGTAGTGCCCGGCGAGCGACTTGAGCACCTGGCGCATGTCGTTGGTCATCATGTCCACGACCTGCTGGTTCCAGCTGACCCAGATCTTGCCCTCGTTGGTCCGGTACTCGATGTCGCCGGTGTCCCACAGCTCCTCGCTGCCGTCGGCCGTGTACTGCTCCCCGTTGTAGGCCCGGGCGATCCGGACGATCTCCGAGGCGTAGTAGTGGTTGATCTCCCAGATCATCCGGCGGGCCCAGTCGAGGTAGGTGCCGGCGTTCCACAGCTGGACGGGCGCGTCGTGGAAGCCGGTGGCACCGCCGGCGATCTGTTCGGCGACGTTGTGGAAGCCGTCCACCAGGATCTTCATCAGGTCGCGGAACGCGGTCGCCGCGTCACCGCGCCAGGGACCGTCGTCGCCGGTGAGCGCGTCGACCTGCCTGGCGATGCCGGTGCCGACCTGGGCCAGCACCTCCTGCACCCAGCGCAGGTCCTGCGCGCTCCGCCACAGCGACTCGGGGTCCGCCAGCCTCTTCGCGTCCGCGTCCGCGGTGTTGGCGTCGGGGTGGTTCCCGGTGACCGCCTGGTGGACCCGCTTCCAATCCCAGTGGTCGTAGTCCTCCCGCTTGCCCGGCTGGTTGTCCTGCTTGTCCTCGTCGCCCATCGCCCCGTGCCCTCAACTCGTCCGAACCGCGTCGTCAGTCCTTCTGGTCCTCGGGCTCCCCGCCTTCGTCGCCCTTCCCGCTCGCGGTGTCGCCGCCGTCCTTCCCGTCGACCTTGATGTCGAGCGGGTTGTCGGGGTTGAACAGGGTGGAGCCGTCCGCGCCGGTCGCCTCCCTGATGGAGGCGATGGTGTCCTTGATGCCCTCCCCCAGCTTCCCCGCGTCGATCTTGTTCAGCTCCTCGGTGGTCTCGTAGCTGTGCGCCAGCCTCTCCAGGTTCCGCGAGACCAGTTCGAGCGCTTCGTCGGCCTGCCCCAGGAAGTCCGATGTGGGGTTGACGAGCTTCGGCAGGTCGCCGATCAGCCGTTCGGCGTCGTAGAACAGCCCCGGCGCGATGGTGACGTGGGCCAGCTTGTGCCGTGCTTCCCGCAACAGCTCCTGGAGCGTGCGCAGGTTCGTCGCAACCGTCTTCAGCGCCTCGGTGCTGACCGAGGTCTTGCCGCCGCCCGTGCCGCCGTGGCGCGGCGGCGGGGGGATGCTGCTCTCCACGTCGGGCGAGGTGAGGTAGTCCACCTTGTCCGGTCCGGTGGTGAGGTTGTGCTCGCTGTTGTCCGGGTCCTGCGCGGACCCGAACTGGTTGGCGTCCTCTACCCGGTCGTAGTCGATGTGGCTGGTCTTCGGCATCTGGCCGTGGTCCTCTCGCGATCGAAGGTCCGGGACCCGCGACCGCGCCGGGTGATCCGCCCACCCGGCGCGGTCGCGCGGTCACCTGACGTGGTAGCCGCCGAAGGCGTTCACACCGGTGTGCTCGACCTTGAGGTAGCCGTTGGTGATGTTCGCCAAGGCGACCTCGGCCGAGTTCAGGCTGTGGGGCATCCGGTCCGCGGCGGCGTCCCACTTGGCCTTCGCGATCGTGTACTGGTCCTTGGACGGGCCGTCCCAGTCGCGGAGCGTGGTGAGGACCTGCTGGTGCATGCTCTCCAGCTCGGTCTTCAGCATCTTGGTGACGTCGGCCATCTGGTCACGGGCCTGGTCCGCGATCCGCTGGTCGAAGGTGTAGGTGGTCATGGTGGTGCTACCTCCGGTGGTTGTCGCGGTCCCGGTCAGATGCCCAGGCCGGGGCCGGTCGGGATGGAGTTGGCGATCGCCGTGTTGCTCTCTTCACCGCGGGTGGTCGTCGCCGCGTGCCCGTGCACCAGGTTGATCATCTCGTTGAGGGCGGTGGTGATGGTCTTGCAGTCCTCGAACCAGGCGTTCATGGAGGTGCGGTAGGCGTTGAACGCGTCGCCGCTCCACACGGTCCGCAGCACGTTGAGGGTGTCCTCGACGTGCTGCACGCCCTGCTCGGCCTTGGACATCGTGTTCTCGAAGTACCCGGCAGCGCGCAGCATGCCCGGCGTTGTGGTGGAGATGGGTTGGTTCACGAATTCCCCTTGGACGGCGTGCCACTGATGGGCGCCGAGCGGCGCTCCGGCGCGTGGCCCAGTCTCAGCAGGGGACCGTCGCCGGGGCAGGGGACGCGGCGCGGCGGTGCCCCAAAGTCGAGCGCGGAATGCCCGGACAGGCGAGGGGGCCGGGGCACCGCCCCGCACGCGGATGACAAGATGGTTGCGTCACCGTTTGAACCGGACACCAGGCCCGGGACTTGCGGTGGCCATGGACAGGACACCACCGATCGGAGGGAACCGTGGCCGAGGCCAGGACCTGCTCCCTGCGCGTCAAGGTCCTGGGTCCGCTGCGCGCGTGGCTGGGCGAACGCGAACTCGCGCTGGGGTCGAACCGGCAGCAGACCGTGCTCGCGGTCCTGGCGGCGCACCCCAACCGGCTGGTGTCGCAGCGCGCGCTGATCACGGGCGTGTGGGGTGGCGAGGCGCCGGCGAGCGCGTCGGGCAACCTGCACACCTACCTGTCGGGGCTGCGACGGGCGTTCGGACCGGCTCGGGACCTGCTGGTGTCCGGATCGGCCGGCTACTCGCTGCGCCTGGACCAGGGTGCGCTGGACAGCGCCCTGTTCGACCAGCTCCGGCTGGAGGCCGAGCAGCGGTACGCGGCGGGCGACCGGCGCGGCGCGGTGACGCTGCTGGACGAGGGCCTGGCGCTGTGGTCCGGGGAGGTGTACGCCGGGCTGCGCAGCCCGTTCACCGACCGGACCCGCCGCCGGCTGGAGGCGCTGCGCCTGGACGCCGTGCGGTTGCGCGCCCGCGCCCGGCTCGAACTGGGCGAGCACGCCGAGCTGGTCGCGGAGCTGACCGACCTGGTGCGGCAGCACCCCTTGGACGAGTCCGCCCACGAGCTGCTGATGCTCGCGCTGCACCGCGGCGGGCGGCGGGCGGAGGCCCTGGAGGTGTTCCACGCGGCCCGCCGGCTGCTGGCGGGCGAGGGCGCGAAGCCCGGCCGAACGCTGACCGACCTGCACCACCTGGTGCTGGCGGGTCCGGCCGAGCGGCGGCAGTCGCACCCGCTGCTGCGGGTTCCGCCGCCACGCGCCTCCCCACCGCCGACCGGTGTGCCGCTCGGCCGGGCCTCCGAGGTCGCCGTGCTGACCGGCGCGTTGGAGGGGGTGCTCTCGGGGCAGGGGCGGGCGGTGTGGGTCGAGGGCGAGGCGGGCATCGGCAAGACCGCGCTGCTGACCGCGGCGCTGGCGGGCGCGGAAGCCCGGTCCTGCCACCTGGCGTGGGCGGTGGCCGACGAGATGAACGGGCGCTTCCCGCTCCAGGTGGTGCTGGACGCGCTGGACGTGACCTCCACCTCGGCCGACCGGGAGCGGGCCGCGCTGGCCGCGCGGCTGCGGGAACCGGCGGCGCGCAACGAGTGGAACCGGACCGCGCCGGTGAACCGGCTGCTGGCGCACGTGGCCGGGCTGTGCGCCACCGCACCGCTGGTCCTGGTGGTCGACGACTTCCAGTGGGCCGACGACGCCACCCTGCTGTTCTGGGACCGGCTGATCGCCGCGACCGACACCCTGCCGCTGCTCCTGGTCTGCGCGACCCGACCGCCCGGCGGTCGCGACCGGCTGGTCACGCCCCGGCGCGGGGTGGTCGACGCCGACGGCCTGCTGCTGCCGCTGGCGCCCCTGCCCGCGGTGGAGGTCGAACGCGTGGTCGGCGCGGTGGTGGGCGCCTCGCGGGGCCCCGGGCTGCGCTCGCTGGCGTCGGTCGCGGCCGGCAACCCCGCCTACGCGGTGGAGATCGCCGAGCTGATGGCGCGCGACGGGCGCGTGCGAGTGGTGAACGGGTCCGCCGACGTGGACGACGGCGCGCTGGCCGATTCCCTGGGCGCGATGCGCGGCGGGGTGCACGACGTGGTGGCGGACCTGGCGGAGGACACCCGGGAGGTGCTGCGGTCGGCGGCGCTGCTCGGCATGCGGTTCGACGTCGCGGGCTTGGCCGCGGTGAGCGGGCGGTCGCCCGTGCGGCTGCTGCGCGCCCTGGACGAGGCGGCGGTGGCGCAACTCGTCGTCGAATCCGGCGATGACCTGGCATTCCGCCACCCGTACGTGCGGTGGGTGCTCTACGGACAGGTGCCGCAGCCCATGAAGGTCGCGCTGCACCGACAGGCCGCGGAGGCGCTGGCCTCCGCGAACGCCCCCGTGGAGCGGGTCGTGGAGCAGTTGGAGAACTCGGCGCTGGACGCCTGGGTGGTGCGCTGGGCGGCGGGGCACCACGAGCAGTTGGTGGAGCGGGTGCCGCACCAGGGCTCGGTGCTGCTGCGCAGGGTGCTGGACACCGGGCTGGTCGAGGGCGCGGAGCGGACGGCGCTGGTGATGGTGCTGCTGCGGACCGCGTTCCGGCTGGGCCTCGACGTGGAGGCACCGGCCGCCGAGGCGCTGAGCGGTGGCATCGGTCCCGAGGACGCCGCGGAGGCGCGGCACGTGCTGGCCCGGGACCGGCACCGGAGGGGCGACGTGCCGGGCGCCGTCGCCGTGCTGGAGGACGCGGTGCGGGCACCGGGCACGCCGGACGTGTGGCGCACCCGGCACGAGGCGCTGATCGCGGACGTGCGGCGCGGTGCCCTGGCCGACCTGGACGAGGCCGACGTGGTGTCGGAGCGGGCGCACGCCCGTGCCGTCGCGGCGGGCGAGATCAGGGCCGCGGCGTACGCGCTGCGGAACCGGTGGTTCGTCGCGTCGGTCCGCCGGGACCACGAACGGGCGCTGCGGCACGTGGACGACGCGCTGGCGCTGGTCGGGCACGACCGCGGGACCGCCGAAGCGCGCTGCGACCTGTTGGACCACCGGGCGTTCACGCTCCAGAACCTGGACCGCCTGGCCGAGGCCGAGGGTGCGCTGGCGGAGGCGCGGCAGGTGATCGGCCGGTACGGGTTGCCGTCCGGAGTGGAGGTGCCGCTGGCCGTCCAGCGCTACTGGACCGGTGCGTGGGACGGCGCGCTGGTGGAGCTGGGCGGGGTGAACTGCGACGCGCCCGGACTGACGTTCTACGGCATCCGGGAGGACGGGCCGGGCACGGTCCTGCTGCACGGGGTGTCCGCGCTCATCGCGCTGCGCCGGGACCAGTGGGCGAACGCGCTGGTGCACCTGGACGCGGCCCCCGCGCCCGTCGGCCTGGTCGGCGCGGAACGGGAGAGCGGCGACTTCCTGCTGTTCGCGACCGCGCTCGCGGCACGGCGGCGGGGCAGGCTCGACGAGGCGGTGCGGCTGCTGTCGTCGCTGCTGCGACCGGAGGAGGCGCCGATGCTGCTGCGCCACCAGTGGCTGCCCCACCTGGTGCGGCTGGCCCTGGAGGCGGGACGCCGGCCCGTGGCGCGGCAGGCGGTCGAGGCGTGCGAGGACGAGGCGGCCCGCGAGGTGGTCCCGGCGCGGGCGGTCCGGGCGGCGGCGCACTGCCGGGCGCTGGTGGCGGGTGACCCGCGGGCGCTGCTGGAGGTGGCCGCGCAACACCGGTCGGTCGGGCGCGTGGTGGAGCTGGCCGAGGCGTTGGAGGACGCGGCGGTCGCGCACGCGGTCCTCGGCGACCACCGGGCCGCCGAGGAGGTGTACGCGGAGGCGGCGGCCGGCTACCGGCGGTTGGACGCCCGCTGGGACCTGGCGCGGTCCCGGCAGCGGCTGGACCAGGCCATCGCGGTGGACCGGCCCACGCGTTGAGCCCCGGGCGCGCGGCCCCGGTCGGGCACGACCACCCTCGCCCGGGGCCGAGGCGGGTGGGGGTCGGGTCGGCGCCGGGCACGGCGGACGGGCGCGGTGGCCCCGCCCGCGGCCCGCAGCCGCGTCCCGGGGTGGCGGACCGGTTCCCCGACGACCGCGGGCTCCGCCGCGCGCCCGACCCGGGAACGCGCGCCGACATCGGCCTCGCCCGGCCCGGTGGTGCCGCGCGCCCGCCCCGCCGGCCGCGTGGACTCCACCGGGTCCGCGTCGGGGCGGCCCGCACCACCGCGACCGGGCCGTCGCGCGGCACCACCGGGCCGGGGTGCGACGCGAGCACGGCGTGCCGCACCACCGCACGTCAGCCCTGCGGGCCCGGCGGCGTGGCGAAGACCATCGGCCTGGTCGGCGCACCGACCTCCAGGTGCCAGCACTCGCCGCTGCCCGGCGAGGCGAGGACCGTCTCGAAGGCGTCGACCACGTCGGACACCTCCAGGATCGACATGCCCAACTCGTGGATGACACCGCGGAACCCGTCGATGATCGGGGTCTCCGCGAAGCCCGGGCACATCACGTTGATCCGGATGCCCTCGTGGGCGACCAGCGGCGCGTAGGACCGCACGTAGTTGACGACGGCCGCCTTGGTCGCCCCGTAGACCGGGTCGAACGGCACGGGCACCAGACCCGCCAAGCTGGCCATGGCGACGACGCTGCCGCCGCCGCGGGCCCTCAGCGCGGGCAGCACCGCCTCGATGCCGTAGACCACGCCGTCGAGGTTGGTGGCCACGACCCTGCGGTACCGCTCGGCGTCGAACCCGTCGCCACCGGTCACCACGCCCGCGTTCAGGACGGCGATGTCGAGGCCGCCGAACCGGGCCACCGCGGTCTCGGCGGCGGCCCGGCTGTCGGCCGGCACGCGCACGTCGCACTGGATGAACACGCCGTCGACCTCCTCGGCGACCGCCTCACCGCGCTCCGCGACGACATCGGCCACCACGATCCGCGCGCCACCGTCGGCCAGCCGCCGCGCGATCGCCGCACCGATGCCGTTCGCCGCGCCCGTGACCAGCGCGACCTTGCCCGGGTACTCGTTGCTTCCCATCGGGGTCTTCCTCCTCAGCGCTCCCTCGGAGCGGATGCTCACCGGTGCGGGGCCGTCCGGGCAAGCGCCGCCCGGCCAACGGCTCCCGGCGAACCGGCCCACCACTTCCACCCCGCCCACCACTTCATCCCGGCCCCCGCGCTCGACCGCCGCGGCGGGCGCCGGGAACCCCGTCCGGCCCGATCACACCGCCGCGGCGGGTCGACGCCCGGGTACCGGTTCACTCGATCAACCTGTCCCCCAGGACCTCGCGGAGGAACGCCAGGCTCCGCTCCGCCTCGTCCACCCGGCCGCACTCGACGCTGAGGAAGATCTCCCGGTCCAGCGGTTCCAGCACCTCGAAGACCCGCTCCCAGTCGACCTCGCCCTCACCGAGGGCGCACCCCACCGGCGTGCCCGTCACCAGGCCGCGCTCCCGCGCGCTGTGCTGGGTGCTGATGTCCTTGGCGTGCATGTGGACCACCCGGTCCTTGACCCGGTCCAGGCCCTCGTAGAGGTCCTCCAGGGCGGCCAGGTGGAAGTTGCCGGTGTCGAAGTTCACGTTGATCCACGGCGAGGGCGCCAGGTCGGCGATGGCCAACAGGCCCTTGGAGGTGCAGCTGAACGTGCCGTGCGGCTCGATGCACACGTTGACCCGGTGGCGCTCGGCGACCATGGCGGCCTTGGTCAAGGTGTAGCGCATCATCTGCCAGGCGAACTCGTCGTCCATCCACTCCGGCTTGATCATGTCGTCGGTGTTGACGAACTCCGCCCCGCACGCGGCGGCGAACACGATGGCCCTGGTGAGCCTGGGCACGGCGGCCTCGGGCTTCATCAGCGGGCTGTGGCCGCTGATGCCGGAGACGCGCACGCCCGCCCGGTCGCAGATCTCCTTCATCAGCAGCGGGTCCTCCTCCATGGAGAAGGAGTGGAAGAAGTCGACCTCGCTGAGCAGGTCCCACCCGGTGTGGACCATGGGCTCCACGTACCGGTAGCCCAACTCGGCGGCCTTCTCGACGCCCCAGCGGAAACCCTGGGCGGCGTCCTTGATGTACTCCATGTTCAGGGTGGCGCGGTAGCGGGCCATGGCTCAAACCCTTTCCTGCTCGATCTCGGTGGAGGTGGGCGCGGCGGAGGCGGGCGCGGCGGCGAACGAGGACCAGTGGGCGTGCATGGACGCGAGCGTGTCGTCCAGGCCGTGCCGCGGCTCCCAGCCCGGGTAGTGGCGGCGGAACTTGCGGGTGTCGGTGATCCAGCACTTCGCGTCGGTGAAGCGGGCGTGCGGCTCGTAGCGGACCGCCATGGGGCGGCCGGTGAGCTGCTCGCACCTGGCGATGGCCTCCAGGATCGAGGTACTGCGCTCCCGCCCGCCGCCGGCGTGGTAGACCGCGCCCGGCCTGGGCTCCAGGTGGTAGTGCCAGAACATGCGGACCAGGTCGCGGGCGTCGATGTTGTCCCGGACCTGCTTGCCGCCGTGGCCGAGGATCGTGTACTCGTTGCCGGCGACGGCGGTGCGCACCAGGTGCGACAGGAAGCCGTGCAGCGGGACGCCGGCGTGCCGGGGTCCGGTGATGTTGCTGCACCGGAACACGCCGACCTTCATGCCCAGGTGCCGGCCGTACTCCTGCGCGGCGAGGTCCGCGGAGAGCTTGGAGACGCCGAAGAACGTCCGGTCGGTGTTGTCCAGTTCCATCGACTCGTCGATGCCGGAGTGGTGGTACGGGTGGTCGGGGTGGATGTCCCAGCGGGTGTCCAACTCGACCAGGGGCAGGGTGTTGGGCTTGTCGCCGTAGACCTTGTTCGTGGAGGTCACGACGAAGGTGGCGTCGGGGCAGTGCCGGCGTGCGCCCTCCAGCATGTTGAGCGTGCCGACGGCGTTGATCCAGAAGTCGTCCAGGGTCCGCTCGGTGGCCCAGTCGTGGCTGGGTTGGCCGGCGGTGTGCACGATCAGCTCGACGTCGGTCCCGTACGTGGCCAGCACCTGGGCCACGAGCGAGTAGTCGCGGATGTCCACGTCGTGGTGGCGGTAGTTGGGGATGAAGGACATCTCGGCGACGTTCCCGCTGACGTCCCCACCCTCGCCGAACAACGCCCCGCGCATCCCGTTGTCCAAGCCGATTACGAGATCGAAACGCTCGCGAAAGAAACGCACGGCTTCCGTGCCGACAAGACCCGCGGCACCCGTCACGACAGCGATTTTCATCTCTTCGTCATCCCCTTTCCGAGGTGGCCAAACGATGCGCTCCGACCGCCCCGGTGACAACGACCGGACGGGGCGGTTTTGCCCGGCATCCCGCCTACGCTGCCCGTTCGGGCAAAGTCGCATCCCCACACGTCAACCCGCCCGAAGCCGCTTCAAGATCGTCTCGCGACCACGGTTGCGGACCTTCCCGCCGAGTGCGGGCGACAATTCGACGGACGAACGCCCGAACGCCGGCGACGAGCGAGGCGAACGCGCCGGGGCCACAAACCGGTCAACCACTCCGAAACCCCGTCTTCACATTTCGTTCATTGTCGTGAATTCCGGCGGGAGTTGCGCGAGCAGGCCGATCGACCACCGGTCCGTACGCGGCGGGCACCGGGCACCAGCGGGCCCGGCGCCCGTTCTCCCCCCGGGCACCGCCGCACCCCGGGCCGGGACCGCCAACCCGCCGGTAACCTCAAAGAAAGATCAAGACCCTCGTCCGGGAAGCTCAAGAAAAGATCAAAAAATGCGGGGAAGCAGCTTGGAATTCCCCCGTTCCCCCAGGTCGGGCCGCTTCTCCGGAGATCCTCTGAGCGCAGGAAGAACGGCTTCAGACCGACTGTGGCGCATCGGCACCACAGTCTGTCGCGGGATCGTTCGACGGTGGCGGGAGGCGGTAGTGGACAGGGTGAAGGTGACGGTCCAGGCAGGGGACCCGTTGAGCATGGCCGGTTTGCTGGAGCACCTCCGGCAGAACCCGGGTTTGGTGGTGTTGCCGGCGGAGCAGCGTCATCTGGCGGAGGTGGCCGTGGTGGCGGTGGACCGGTTGTCGGCGGAGGTGGTGGCGGGGATGCGGCGGGCGGCGACCGAGGTGGGGACGCCGGTGGTGTTGGTGGTGGGTGAGTTGGAGGAGTCGGAGTTGCCCACGGCGGTGGAGTGCCGGGTGGTGGCGGTGTTGCCCAGGGCGGTGGCCACCGCGGAGCGGTTGGTGCACGGTGTGGTGACGGCCGCGGCGGGTGACGGGGTGATGCCGCCGCATCTGGTGGGGGCGTTGATCAGGGACGTGGAGCGGTTGCAGCGGCAGTTGCTGGCCCTGGACGGTGTGGGGTCGCGGGACCGGTTGACCCCGCGTGAGGAGCAGGTGCTGCGGATGATGGCCGAGGGGTTGGACACGGCGGAGATCGCGGTGAGGCTGTCGTACTCGGAGCGGACGGTGAAGAACGTGATCTACGGGGTGACCACGCGGTTCAACCTGCGCAACCGGCCGCACGCGGTGGCCTACGCCGTCCGCGCCGGCCTGATCTGACCCCCACCACCCGAGGAGACAACCATGCGCACGAGCAGACCCGCGCGCCGTCGGCGTCCGGGCCCTGCCTGCGCCGGCACACCTCACCGCGACCGGCACCCGCGGCCTCGTCCACGCCCGGTCGGTCGCCACGCCGGACCACCACCTCAGCCGGCCACCCGCCCGGCGCGGGCCGCCGCGCGGCGGACGTCCCAGTGGGCGCCCAACCGCAGGTGCAGGTCCGTCGCCTCGCGCAACGCCGTCGCCGCCTGGTCGGCCCACCCCGCGCGGGCCAGCAGGACGGCGTGGTCCTCGGCGGCCTGCGCCAGTTCAAAGGCCCGGCCGACGGCGCGGTAGCGGCGCACGACCTCGGCCATGCCGTCCGGGTCGCCGTCGAGCAGGGCCCGGCAGCGCAGGGCCGCGGTCGCCGCCCGTGCCGGGCGGGTCTCCCGCGCGGCCTCCTCCTCGCACGCCTCGACGGCCGCGCGGGCGGTGGTCCGGTCGCCGTGGTCCAGGGCCAGCCGGACCAGGTCGGGCAGCCACTGGTGGCGCAGCATCATCTGCGCGTACCTCGCGTCCAGGATGGCCCGCAGGACCGCGATGGCCTCGGCGACCTCACCGCGCCGGGCGTGGGCCACCGCCCGCGCGGCCACCAGGAAGTCGCAGTTCTCCCGGTCGGCGGCCGTGGCCACCGGCAGGGTCGTGCCCGCCTCCAGGTGCCGGTCCAGCCCGGCCTGGTCGTCGCGGTGCGCGGCGATGAGGGCGCCCACGCCGTGCAACAGCAGGACGGGGCCGCCCTCGCGCAGGCCGAAGCCGGTGAACGCGGGGTCGTCGTCGAGCACGGCGGACAGCCGCGCGGTGGCGTCGTCCCAGCGCCCCAACCAGAAGTCGTGCACCGCGCCGGCCACCTGCACCCCGGCCGCGGGCGCGCCCTGGCCCGCGATCTCGGCGGCCAGGCGCAGGTCGGCGGTCGCGTCGTCGAGCCGGTCGAGGCACTGGAGCGTGAACGCCCGGTTGTCCAGCAGCACCAGCCGCAGGTCGGACAGGCCGGGTTCGGTGCCGACGACCTCCATCGCCCGGTCCAGGTGCACGACGGCCGCGGCGTAGTCGCGGCGCACCGCGTCGACCTGCCACAGCACCTCCAGCCCCTGGCCGATCGCGAACGGGTCACCGGCCGCCTCGCCCAGCCGGACGGCCTCGCGGGCGGTCTCGGCGGAGCGCTCGACCTCGCCGACGCCCGCCCGCTGCACCAGCGCCACCAGCGACACCAGCCGCGCCCGCCACGCCTCCGGCAGGGCCGGGTCCGCCAGCGCGTCGTCCAGGATCGCCAGCGCCTCCTCGGCGCGCGAGGCCCGGTAGGGCACGTAGGCGAGGATCCACCGGGTCTGCGCGGCCAGGTCCGGGTCGGCCAGCAGCGGCAGGGCGCGCCGCGCGCAGGACTCGGCCTCGGCGTCGCGGCCGATGCGGAACAGGGCGTTGGCCAGGTGCGCGATCAGCACCGCGCTGCGGGCCCGGTCGCCGAAGTCCACGTCCGGGTCGACCTCGCGGCGCAGCAGTTCCACCGCGACCAGCGGCGCGCGGTAGGTCAGCAGCGGCGCCGCGCCGACCAGCCAGTCCCCCACCCAGGGCGCGGAGCCGCGGCCGGCGAGGAGCTGCCCGGCGACGTGCTCGACCGGCGCGCCGGACCGCGCCAGCGCCTGGGCGGCCTGCTGGTGCAGCGCGACCCGCAGCGCCAGGGGCGTGTCCTCGTAGAGCGCCTGCCGGATCACCGGGTGGCGGAAGGCCAACCGCACCCCCGCGTCGCGCAGCACGCCCGCCGCGACGGCCTCGTCGACCGCGCCGACCACGCCCGTGACCGGTCTGCCCAGCACGGCGGCCAGGTCGTCCGCGGTGAACTCACCGCCGAGCAGGGCCGCCCAGCGCAGCACCTCGCGGGTCGCCTCGCCCAGGTAGCGCAGGCGGCCGGTGACCGCCGACACCAGCGACCGCGGCGCCCGGTCGAACGCACCGGCCGACACGTCCGCGGTGTCGGCCTCCAGCCGCACCACCCCGTCGCGGACCAGGGCGTCGGCGATCTCCCGCACGTAGAGGGGGTTGCCGGCGGCGCGTTCGGCGATCCGGCGCAGGCCCGGTCCGGCCGGGGCGCCGACCAGCCCGCCGATCATGCCCGCCACGGCGCGGTCGTCCAGGGGCGCGAGGTCGAGCAGCCGCCCCGCCGAGGACTCGACCTCGCGGCGCAGCCGCCGCACGTCCGCGCGGTGCGGCAGCGGCCGGGCCGCGCCCACCAGCAGCAGCGGCAGGCGCTCGGTCAGCCGCAGCAGGCGGTGCCAGAACACGACGCTCGCCTCGTCGGCCCACTGGAGGTCGTCCACGGCCAGGACCACCGGCCCCTCCTCGCACCACGCGCCGATCAGCGCCACCAGGTCGTCCAGGGCGGAGCCGACCGGGTCGCCGCCGCCCAGCAGGCCCCGGGCGGCCTGGTCGCCCCGCAGCGCCCGCCAGATCTCGGCACCGCGCGGGTCGGCCGAGCGCGCGGTGACGTCCAGGCACTCCAGGGCCGTCCCGAGCGGGAACCGGCGCCCCAGCTCCTCGGCCACGGCGTGGGCGAACCGGACCCCGAGCCGCCCGGCCCGTGCCAGGACCGCGGTGACCAGGCTCGACTTGCCGATGCCCAGCTCGCCCTCGACCCACAGCCGGCCGCCGCGCCCACCGGCGACGCCGCGCACCAGCTCCTCGACCGCCTCCAGCTCCGCCTCGCGGCCCGCGAGCACGGGCAGTGCCGGCGGAGGTGCGGTGCGGGTCGGCGGCGTGACCGGGGTGGTGCGGGCAGGCGGCCGGACCGGGACGGCGGTGCGGGGCGGGGTCGGGCTGGGCGCCAGCCCGTCGGCGATGCGGTCCCGCAGCCGGCGCAGCTCGGCGCTCGGCTCGATCCCGAGGCCGTCGACCAGGACGCGCCGCAGGTCGTCGTAGGTCTCCAGGGCCTCGGCCGCGCGCCCGCAGGCGTGCAGGGCCCGCATCAGCAGCCCGCGCGGGTGCTCGCGCGCCGGGTGCGCTGCGACCGTGGCCGCCAGCTCGTCCACCAGCCCGGCGTGGCGGCCCACCGCGAGCGCCGCCTCCGCCCGCAGCTCGGTGGTCACGATCCGCAGTTCGTCCAGCAGGAGCCGCTGCGCCTCGACGAACGGACCGGACGAGTCGGCCATGGCCTCGCCGCGCCACAGCCCCAGCGCCGCGTCCGCGGCCTCCAGCGCACCGCTCGGGTCCGCCTCCGCGAACCGCCGTCGCGCCACCTCGTGCAGCCGCGCGAACTCGGCGGCGTCCACCCCGGCGGGCGCGAGGTGCAGGCGGTAGCCGGAGCCGGTGGAGGTCAGCAGCCGCCAGGGCTCGCCACGGCGGTGCTCGGGCTCCAGGGCCCGGCGCAGCGCGGACACGTGGGTGTGCAGGTTGCCGACCGCGTGGGCCGGGGCGTCCGCACCCCACACGGCCGCGACCAGCTCATCGCGCAGGACCACCGAGTCGGCGCGCGACGCGAGGACGGCGAACACCGTGCGCGGCCGGGCCGACCCCAGGTCGACGACCCGCTCCCCCGCCCAGGCCCGCACCGGGCCGAGCAGTTGGACGCGCAACCCGTTCTCCGCACCGGACATCCGCAGCCGACCTTCCCCCGTCTCGACACGAGCGCCACCACGGTAGCCGCGCACCGGCCCGGCGAGATCGGCGGAGAGCCGTGCGGGGCCGCGACGGCAGTGCGGTAAGGGCATGAGCACGACGGGTGACCGGTCCCGTGCTCCGAGCACCGGCCCGCCGATCGACCGGTTGACGTCACCGTCAGAATGGTGATGTGCACGTGTTCGTGAGCGGCCGGGTGTCGTTGGACCTGGCGGGGACGCTGAAGTGGCGGCGCGGCGAGCGGGAGGAGCTGCTGCCGGACGAGGGGGCGGTCGCGGACTGGGTGGTCGAGGCCAAGCTGCTGACCCGTCGGCCCGAGGTGTCCGGGGACGACGTGCTGCGCGTTCGCGAGCTGCGCGAGCTGGTGTACGCCGCGCTGCGCGTGGAGCCGCCGCGGGAGGTGGCGCACGCCGCGTTGCAGGCATTCGCCGATCCGCCACCGGTGCGGCCGGTGTTCACCGCCGACGGCGCCGTGGAGCGGCACGGCGACGTCACGGCCGTGCTGTCGACGGTGGCCAGGGACGCGATCGAGCTGATCGGCTCGCCGGACCTGGCCCGGGTGCGCGAGTGCGGCCGGCCGGAGTGCACGCGCCTGTTCGTGGACGACACGCGCGGCAAGCCCCGCCGGTGGTGCGGCATGACCGAGTGCGGCAACCGGATGAAGGCCGCCGAGTACCGGCGCAGGCGGCGCCTGGCGTCCTCGCGCGCACCGGGCACCCCGTAGGACCGGGGTCGACTCGACCCCGGGGTGGGCTCATCTCCGGAGGCGGCCGCGCCGCACAGCGTCCGTCAGGGTGCGCGGCAGCCCGTCGACACCGCCCGACGACATCCTCTCCCCCGGCCGCGACCACCCGCGCCACGCCGTCGACCCGGTCCGCGCCGCCCGCCTCGACCACCACCCAGTCCGGCAGCCCGGCCCGGCGCAGCAGCAGCCCGGGCCGGCCGCCCAGGCGTCGAGCACCCGGCGCGGCCCGGTGAACCGGACGGCCGGGAACAGCCCCGCGCGGGCGACGTCCAGCAGGCGCGCCCGGCAGGCCGCGACCGCGTCCCGCCCCGACGCCCCGGAAGACCCCGCCGAGCCCCGATTCCGGTCCCACCACGACCAGCAGCCGGTCGTCCCGCACGTCCAGCACCCGCTTGACCGCGAACGGCTGCCTGCGCAACTCACCCGCGGCGGCGGCCGAGCGCGGTGTTTCCCGCAGGACGTCGACGAGCCCCGGCGCACTCCACGGAAACCGCACTTCGGCGACGGGGCGGCCCGTGCCGCAGGGCCGTACGCGTTCGAACACCATCCCTGCCCGTACAGGCAACCCGCGCGAAGTGATCAGTCCGTTGTGGACCAGAGGCGGCCGGCTAC
Organism: Saccharothrix syringae; assembly: GCF_009498035.1. Taxonomy (NCBI): domain Bacteria; kingdom Bacillati; phylum Actinomycetota; class Actinomycetes; order Pseudonocardiales; family Pseudonocardiaceae; genus Saccharothrix; species Saccharothrix syringae. The sequence continues at coordinate 3,264,388 of NZ_CP034550.1, read as the reverse complement.
CGGAGGGTCGCGATACCGGCCCGGAAGACGTCGACGCCGGCGAGGAACTGCTCGCGGTCATCGTGCTCGCGCAGGCGTGCCGCGACCTTGTGCACGAACGGGTACCGCTCGGGGTCGAACCGCGACCACTGCCCGGCGACGCCGAGGACGTCGAGCAGTCGGCCGGTGCTCTCGCAGATCTCCGGCAGCGCGGGGCGCCACCGTTCCCGGGAGAGCTGGGCGCCGACCCGCGGTTCCGCGTCGACGACCACCCCGGCCATGCTGTGCCAGGCGTTGTTGCGCGGTTCGCCGCAGACGCGGATACCGCGCAGGAGCCTGTTGTGGGCGCGGCTGTCGACGTGTAACGGACTGGCGCCTGCTCCGGTGTAGCCGACATCGGCCAAGGCGAGCAGTCCGTTGTGCACAGGGTGCCGGGCGACGACATGCACCTTCCTGCCCGCCTGACCGGCGACGCGGTCGAGGAACGTGGTGAGCACCGGCGCCGTGAAGCGTTCGGTGAACACGGTGAACCACAGCGCGCCGCGCGAGGCGACCGCGGACATGACGTCGACCCGCGGCCGCTGGCCGGTCACCCGCACGATCGGGGTCCTGCCCTTCGGCGCCCGGGACCGACCAGGCGGCGCGGCGTCCGAGCGCAGTCCGCACTGGTCGATCCGGCGAACCGGGCGCTGCGGGGTGAAGCCGTGGCCGCGCACACAAGCCGAAGCCCTGCTCGGTCATGTCCACTCCGACGACCAGCCGGATCAGCTCGACCACCGCCTGGCAGGTCCGGGAACCGCCAACCATGGCCGGGAATCACAACAACCCCGCATCCGCTCTTCGGCGCAAACTCGGTCGCCCATTACTCAGCGAACCCTGTGCGCTGTTTAGTAGACGTTTCCGAGCTACTGGTGGTCGAGGGCCCACTGGCAGACCGGAACTCCATCAGGTGGCGGTGGACGACGAGTGTGACCTTGGCAGCTCCGTCCGTTCCGTCAACCAGAGGCTCACGTCATTTCGTGGAGAAACTTCAGCGCAGTAGTGGAGGTCCATTCGGCCCGCAGTGTTCGGCCCGGCCGCTTCCCCGGGGTGTGGGACTGATGCCTACTTGGACACGCGGGTTTCGACGCCGGCGGAGACGCTTCCAGGGTCGGTCTCGATGAAGGTGAAGGAGTCGCCCTTGGGGTCCAGGTAGATGTCGAAGTGGGAGGTGACCCCGGAGTTGGTGTAGGCCACGGTCCCCGTGCAGTCGGCGTCGACCTGATAGGTCGCGGTGTTGGCGGTGGCCGGCGTGATGACGCCGTTGAAGCTGCTGCTGACGATGCCCGCACCCGTGCCATTGCCGTTGTAGGTCTGCACCCCGGCGAAGGCGAACGGGGTGGTGCCCGTCCCGGAGACCGTCCAGCCGTCCTCGGAGAAGGTGTAGGTGCCGCGCAAGGTGGCGTTGCTGCACGACGGCGCCGGAGCGGCCGAAGCGGTCAGCAACGGTGCGCCGGTCGCCGCCAGCGCACCGATCCCCAGCGCAATCGCCACGTGCAGCTTACGGACACGAGATCTCGTCGGTAACATGAGTGTTCCTCCATTGGTCAGGGACGCTCCAGGGCGTCCCGGGCGGACGAAGCGGTTGACAACTCGACTGTCAACGCGAAAGGCCCTGCGAAATAGTGGACGAAAGGCCGTGTTGCACAGTCGTGTGTCCCTGGTGTGCGGTCTGTCTGTGTCGATGGGCACGAGGTAACTCGAGTCGAAGTGGAACCGGATCAGACACCGGGTACACCTGCTTGCAGTACGGCCGGGCGCTGGGCCGCAGCGCCGACCGGACCCTCCATGCTTTCCCCGGACCAGACGCATCGACAGAGGCCGAAAGGCCCACAGAGCCAGCCGGAAGTCCCCCTTGCGCCTCCGATAAGACGGTGCGTGACAGATCCGATCGGCTCAGCGACAACCATCGGCGCGAACTGCGAACGCAACCACTCTTCCGGATGTCCGCCATCCGAGTGCCCGCTGCTTCCACACGGACCGCAACGCATCTTCACGGCCATGTCCACCTGCTGAACGAGGCGCGCGTAGAAGCTGCCGGACCGGCTCTCGGTGATCACCCGGTCGAGGTCCGCGACGAGCGCGACAAACCCCGTGCCGCTCGAAGGCCACTCGGCGATAGCAGCGTTCCGGGTGACCACCAGAGAACTGGTGCGGTTGCCGTGCGAGCGCGAGGACCTTCGTCGCGGGCGCGTCAGAGCCGATGGTGCTGCGCTCGCCGGCCGTGGACTGGCAGGACACACTTCGCACCCGGAACCCGACTTCGAACCGTCGTGAAGCGCTGGTTCTCCCCCGGCTGCCGGGCTTGTCCCACGCCGAGGCAGCCGACGTGGGCCGGACGTCCGCTGCGGCGACCGGAGCCGATCCGGCTCACACCGCCGGGCGACCGGCAGACCGACGACGGGAACTTCCGACGTCCCGCATCCGACTGGATCAAGTAAGGAAGGCGCACCGGTGCGTCATCCGCTCACGGAGGTTGGGGGCGTGGTGGTCTCTGCGGAGTCGACGGTCGACGGTACTCGGCGCTGGCCAGGGCTGCGGGCGGACCTGAGAACGGCCGTGGTCGACGCCACGGTCGCGTTGGTGGTCACCGCCGCGATCTTCGCATGGCTGTACTCGCGGGTGCGGTCCGGGACGTCGGCGACCGTCGCGGTGATGCCGTTCCTCGCCGATGCCGACGCCTACCTGATGTACTGGCTGTGCCAGGCGTTCGGCTGGACGGCACTGCTGTGGGCGTGGTTGACCACCATGCTCGGCCTCGTCCGCTCCAGCGCCCGCCCCCGCGGGCCGCGCATCTCGCCGGTCGCGGTGGAGCGGTGGCACCGGGCCACGAGCCTGACCACGATCGGGCTGATGTTCGGCCACGCGTTCTGGTTCTTCGCCGAGCTGGTGCGGGTCAACGAGTACGGCCTGGACTGGGCCGGTCGGATCGGCAGCGCGTTCGTCGAGGTGTTCGTGCCCGGCGGGTACCCCTCCGGCACCGGCCGCGTCGCGGTCCTGCTCGGACTGCTGGCCTTCTACCTGGCCATCCCGCTGGGCCTGGCCTACTACCTGCGCAACCGCACCGGCGCCCGGGCCTGGCGGGCACTGCACCGGTTCGTGATCGTCGTCTACGTCCTCAGCGCCTGGCACACCCTGCTCTACGGCACCAACGTCTGGTTCGACGGCTGGCCCCGCACCACCCTGTGGCTGTTGCAGGTACCGGTCGCCGTGCTGCTCCTGACGCGACTGCTCGCCCCGGCACGCCCCAACGAGCGGCTCGGACGCACCCGGGGTGCCCTGGTGACCGGCCGACGAGTGGTGGCACTGCTGGCGGTCCTGACCACGATCGGGGTGCTGATCGCCGTCGTGGTCAGCGGTCGCGACGGCGGCCGCACACCCGGCGCGCACTACAGCGCGCCCATGTCGGTGCAGCCCTGGATGGTGTGGGTCGGGGCAGCGGTCCTCGCACTGGCGGTGCCCGTGGCGGTCGGCCTCGCCCGGCGCGCCGAACGCGCCGACCGGGGCCTGACGACCCCCTGACCTCGACCGCCGCGTGCAACACCACGGCGAACAAGCGCAGTCCCCTGTGCCGGCGCGAGAACGACGCGTGGGCCGATGCCGCGAATGTCACGCTCCCACCAGGTCACCGTTAGCACCGTGTTCATGCCCGATACGGTTCTCACCGGCCCTGAAGGGCCGGCGCTGCCCTGCGCAACCGGCGTAAACGCCTTGAGAGGAAGCACGTAATACAGCGAGATTCCCGAAGGCCGGGACGACGCACTACCGACAGGTCGGGATCTTCCAGCGTGTCATAACATGCTCCGGGCTCGACCCGACACCTTCTCCGCCGAGGCATGGTTTTCATCCATGCAGTCATGCGGCGCCTCACCTCCGACATAGCCAACACTCGGCAGTAGTCATTTTTTTCCTACTCTGAAACTGCAGTGACCGATCTGCCAACCTCGCGTCCTGCTCGTATGGGTAACAGTCGGCACAAGCACAGCGGTGCGTGTTGGCTTGTGCCGCCCGGAAAGCCATCGCCGCCGGGGGAGCGCGAGTGGTCACCGTGTTGTGAGCACGTCCAGATGATCGCGGTGCTGCTGCATGAGGTGATCCGGACGCTGCTGGTCCTCCCGTCGGTGCTGCTGCGCAGCGAGGCGACGAAGGACGCCGAACTGCTCGTGTTGCGGCACGAGAACGCGACCCTTCGTCGGCAACTCGCGGGCCCGGTCCGCTACGAGCCCTCAGCCCGGTTCTGGTTCGCCGCCCTCCCGGGGCTGGTGGCGCCCCCTGGATCGACCACGTCTTCCTCACCCTGCACCTGATCGAGGCCGGCCACCGTCCCGCCGGGGCCGAGCACGGGAGCACCGCCCTGCCCGGCTTCGCCGACGTCGCCCCCGACACCGGCACACACCACCGCTGAGCGCCACCAGTCGCAGGGGTCTGCCGGTCGACCCCGTGGCCAGGCGGTGCAGTAGGCCACCGGGTCGGGATCGGCGAACACGCGGGACCAGCGCGCGCACAACCGCTAGCGGGCCTGCTGTGCCGCGGTCAGCGCCAGATCGGTGCTCTGGCCGCGCACCAGCCTGCCCGGCACCGCGATGTCGGCCTCATCTGGCAGGGTCAGCAGCAGTACTCCCCCGGCCAGCTCGCACGTGGTGGTGCGGTCGGGGTCGGCGGTCGCCATCCGCAGGGCCTGGTGCAGGTTGCCGACCTCGTCCCGATCGGTTGGCGCAGCTTGCGAATCCAGCGCGCACACCGCAGGCCCGGACCGACGCGTCCAGCGCGGCTCCAGAGCGCCGGCTCCACGCGTCGCACCGGGGTCGTCCGCTCGCCGTCGCCGGAAAGCAGCCACGGCCCTCTTCGTCCGCATCAGCGTCCCCAGCCTCTTCGGCGTAGCCGGTATCACGGGCGCGCAGCAGTGATCACCGGTCCTCGCGTTCACGCCGGGCTGGGCCGGCCTGCTGTGGTGGGTGGAGGAGGCGATGCCCGGGACTCGGAGGACGGGCTTAACCCCGAAGCGGCCCGAACTTCACTACCGTCACCCGGGTCGAGTCGAGTTCCGCCGTGAGCGAAGCGGACGCGGCCTTGAGGATCTTGGTGGTCCGATTGAGCTCCGCGCTTCCTTCACGGAGGTGCCGCAGCTCGTCGGGCTCGGCCGCGGCGAGCGGGTCGTCTTGCTCACCACAATTGGCCTCGTCGGATCCAGTCCCACAGCGCCTCCGGATGCACGCCCAACTGTTCGGCGAGGCGCCGGATCACCGATTTCAGGTCCGACTTCCGACAGAGCCGGACGCACATGTCCTCAGCTCGTCCGGGTGCTTCTTCGATAGAGCCGCGGAAGATTCCCTTCAGGCCCCATCGGACCACGTCTGGAAAGCATCCCAGTGGTCGAGTCGTCGCGACTGCAACATCATCCGGAGCTGCGGCGCCCTCCCCGCACAGGGGTGTGCCGGCCGCCTGGGGACGGGCGACGGAGGCGCTCGCCTTCTCCGCACGAGCGGAGCGCCTCCGCGCGACAGGTCCGGACCGGTGCGGTGCTCCCCCTCCCGACGAGCCGGGCCACGTTTCCTCCGCAATTCTGCGGCTCAATGTCGGAGAAGAACCGACTCAGTCGGCAGAACTGCGTCATCTGACCTTGTGCTCCGGCGTCGGAGCAGCGGGAGCGGGCAAAAACACCACTCGATCGGCGAACTGCCCTACGCTGACGGCAAATGGGCCTGCACGGGAGGGCGGATGGGCGGCGAGGCTGTTCACGGCTCGGCCGGTGATCCGGTACGGGTCGCGGTGCACCGGACCATGGTGGTTGTCGACATCGAGCGATTCGGTGATCTCCGACGGACGAATCCCAATCGGCTGGTCGTCCGCCAAGCGCTGTATCAGGCGATGGAAGCCGCATTCATCGATGTCGGCGCGGACTGGACCTCCTGGCAACGCCAGGATCGCGGGGACGGGATCCTGGTGCTCGTCCCGCCCGAGGTGGCGAAGAGCCTCCTCGTCGAGCGACTGCCGGTGGCGCTGGCCACTTACCTGGACGAGCACAACAGCACGCACGAACCATCCGAAGCCGTCAGGTTGCGCGTCGCCGTCCACGCCGGCGAGGTCTACCCCGACGGTGACGGAGTCGTGGGCCACGCGGTCAACCACGTGTGTCGGCTGGTCGATTCGGACCCGCTTCGGCGAGCGCTCGCGGACGTCCCCGGCACGGTTGTGCTGATGGTCTCGGACTGGTTCTTCGAAGAGGTAGTGCGGCACTCGCTGGTGCTGGACGCGCGCATGTTCCACAGCGTCAAGGTCGTCATGAAGGAGACCGACACGACGGCGTGGATCTACACCCGGCCGGAGGTTCCGGAGCAGCGGCGCGCGGAACCGGTGGAGCACCCGGTTCGACCCGGTGGGCACCTGGTCGAGGACCTGTGGAAGGCGTCTGACGACTGCCTGCGACGCCTGGGCAGTCGGCGCACCGCGTATCCGCTGGATCTGAGCATCGCCGAGCTGCACGATCGCGGGCTGTACGTTCCCACCGCGTTCACCAAGACAGGGCACGGCGGTCGGCGGTTCTCGGTGGACGACATCGCGGCCGAGGTCGCCGGCCACAGGTCTGCGCTGATCCTGGGAGAACCGGGCAGCGGGAAGAGCGTCGCGGCTTACGCGGTCCTGCGGCGCCTTCGCGATTCCACGCCGGCGTTGGCGGTCCGGGTCGCCGAACTGCGCAGGATGATCGGGGACGCGGCGCGGTCGTCCGTCGACACCGGGCAGAGGCCGCCGTCACCACGTCCTGTCCTGCTGCTGGACGGGTTGGACGAGAGCCTGGGGGAATTCGACTCGCCGGCGGACCTGTCCGAACTGCTGCGCCAAGCGGGCGACCGGTTCTCCATCGTGGTCACGTGCCGCCACAGGGAGTTCGAGGACAACCTGGCGTCGTCGATGGATGGCGATACGTTCGACTCGATCTACACCATCGGCGGGTGGACCCTGGAGGGTCACTTCTCCGACTTCGTCCGTCGCTTGGTCGTGGCGGAACTGCTCGAATCCGACGACTTGATCGAACAGGTCCGCGGGTCGGCGAACCTGTCCCGGATGGTCGCCAGACCGCTGTACGCGCGGATGATCACTTTCCTCGGCAGCGGGGGTTTGTCGGGGGTCGGCAACGTGTCGGCCCTGTACGCGGAGTACATCGACCGGCTCGCCGCGGTCAGCGACGCCGCGTTGGTCCGGGCCGACTGCCCCCGACCGGGGTCCTCCGTCCAGGTGTGGATCGACGCCGCCTGGTTGGTCTTCCAGCGGGCCGCGATCCACGAGGACCGGTTCGACTTCGGCGCTGTCAGTTCGTTGCTGGCATCCGGTCCGGCCAAGGCGTTGCGGTGCGCGCAGCGTGCGCTCAGCCAACTGTGCGACCGGTGGCGTTCGTCCGGGCGGGTGTGGGGAAGCTTCGTGCACTACTCGTTCTTCGAGTACCTGGTGAGCCGGCACTACGTGTGCGAGATCGAAGCGGCGCTGACCTCCGGCGCGATCGACCGGCTCGCGACCTGCCTGCGCACGGATCCCACCCCGGAGATCCGCCACTTCCTCGTCGACGAACTCCGCATCACCCCCGTGGCCGGCCTCGGCGATGTGCTCGAGGTGGCCTTCCGGCACGTCCGTTCGTCCAGTGACGAGGTGTCCGAGATCCGCGTTACCGGCAACCTCGTGGCGTACCTGCTGTCCAGGGCGGTGCCGGACGGCCGGGTGTGGCTGTGGCGCCTGTTCCGCGACGAGGGGGACATCTTCCTGCAGCAGGCCGCGTTGTGGGGGTTGTGCCACTTGGGAGACCCGGCAGCGCTGCAAATTTTCATCGACAAAGGCCGCGAGTCGGCCGAGTGGCGGGCGTGGAACCGTGGCTACCTGATGTACTACTACGGCGACATCGACCACCGGGATGAACCACCGCACGTCGACTCGGACAAACTTCGCGGATGGAGTCGCACGCGTGAGCGCACCATCGCCCTGATGACCGCCCCGGACTACCTGGAGCGCATCGCCGTTGAGCGGCGCTATCTCGACTTGTACTCATTCTACGATTACGCGGTCTGGCGCAAGGAGGTGTTGTCGGAACAGGACAGTCGCGTCCTGCGCGCCACGGAGGCAGCATTGTTGTGCAGCAATGAGATCGCCCCCGCCTTGGTGCAGGAGCTGAAAGTCATGCGTGAACAGGTGACTCCGCCCGAGCATTGATCGACTCGCTCCCGATTCCCCGTCCGGTGGACTCGCCCGGCGGATCGGGTCAGCCCACGGCGGCGACTCCGGAGGTGGGCGGCAACAGATCGCGCATCCGATCCTCGGGGAACCCGGCGTCGAGGAGCGCGGCTTCGGACTTCTCACACGCGGCCCAGATGTCGTGCTCGCCCATCGAGCGACCGGCGCCGTCTTCGAAGGCCAGCCCGAGTTCCGCCCCGAGAAGGGCCTCGACCCGTGCACCGCGGCTGAACTCCCAGCCGTCGGCCAGCACGATCCTGGCGACATGACCTCGGATGATCCGCTCACACAGCACGTCGTACCCGGGTTGGTCCAACCCGTCGATGTTGAACTCCGACGGGTTGATGACGTTGTGGCCGGGGTATCGCGCTCTCGTGCGCGTCGCCGCGGCCCTGGCGTCGGAGCGATTGGGCTCGAGCACCTCCCGCTCCCACCGGTGGACGAGGTCCGCACGCAGCACCGAGCGGTCGAACTGCGATGCCGCAAGCATCAGATCGAGTTCGCGGCGACCGGAACTGATAGGACAGGCGACATAGATCGCGTTTTTCAGCTCTATGGACGCAAACGCCTGTAGTGCAGCCGAGAGCGCTGGCCTGTGCATGCGTTGTCCCTCCTCGTCGACGGCGCGCCGGTCATGATCGCACGACGCGCCCACCAGGTGGCGAGACACGCTGATGCGACCCACCAATGTAACCTTGCGTGCGGCGGAACTCTTGATGCAACCTTGCGGATGCCCAGCAGGTTACCCATGCCGGATGACGCGACCCGGTCGGGGGGCAGACCCGCAGAAGCCACCCAGGAGAGATTGGTGCATTGATGGCCGATGATTACCTCACACGCGGCCTGTGGATTTGCGTCGACGGCGTCGAAGGCGTCGGCAAGAGCACTGTCGCCCGCGCGTTGGCGAGCGGATCGGCCGCACACCTCGCGACCGAGTTCTCCTCGGCGCCCTTCGGTCGGGCGCTTGAGGGTGCCGTACGCACAGCTCCCCATTTCATCGCCTCCAGCGAAGTCGGGCAGTCACTGGTTTTTCTCGGCGACTTCTACGAGGTGTACGCCTCTGAAGTGGCACCCCTGCTCGCCGGGGGCACCACCGTCATCAGCGATCGCGGGTACCTGAGCAAGTACGCCTACCAGGAGGTCGTGCTGACCGGGGCGCTGGGCGATACCGCCGCCCGCGGACTCCTGGACGCGATCTTCGGTCACCTTCCGACACCGGACCTGACCTTGCACCTGGTCGCTTCCCGAAACGTGCTCCGCGAGCGGCTCGTGGCCCGTGACGGCGAGTGCGACGACGCGCGCCTGGCGTTCATGGCACAGGCCCACCGGGCGGCGTTGCGCCGCCTGGTCCGAGCACCCGACCTGCGGGTGACGACCATCGACGCCGACCGTTCGCTCGATGTCGTGACGGCCGAGGCCGTGCACGCCACGACCGGGTTGGACCGGTCTACTCGTCGTAGTTGAACTCCGCGACCCTGGTGCGCACCTCGCGGCTGAACAACGTCTGCGACAACAAGTCCCTGTACTTCACCCCTTTGTCGGTGAGGGTGACGTGTCGCGGACCCGTCTCGCACAGCCCCGACTCCGTGAACGCGGCGAACTCCTCGGCGAACCGCTCCACGGGGTCGAAGGCGAGCGTTTCCCGCGTCCAGGTCCGGTCGAGTGCCATGAGGTTGAGCGCCGTGGCCTTGCGCCGCCTCTCGTCGTCGGTCATGAGGAAACCGTCGGTGACCGCGATGTCACCAGAGCGCACGCGATCCACGTAGGAACGCAGCGTCGCGGACCGCGAGCGGACCGAGTAACCGTTGCGCAGGTCCGCCTCCCACAGGTAGCTGCGTGCGCCCGCACCCACCCCCAAGACGTTGCGCAGCCCCCAGTGATTCGCCTTCTGCCGGTAACCACCACCGTCGCGAACCCACCTGACGTGGGTTTCCTGGCGATACCCGGCGTCCTGCAGCAAGCGGTTGGCCATCTCGTAGCGCCGGTACAGGGTGGCGCCGTCCACGGCCGAGTACCCCAGTCTGCTGTAGCCGGTGAACGGTCGGAGCGTCAACGCGTAAGCGCACACCGTCGGCGGTGCCAGTGCGATCACCCGCAGCAGTGACTGCTCCCACCCCTCGTCCGTCTGACCGGCCAGGCCGTAGATCAAGTCGACGCACACGTTGCCGAACCCGACCCCCAGCGCCTGCTCCAACAGGGCCAGTCCAGCGCTGTCGGGGCGTCGCCGCCCCAAACCCCGCACTTCGCCGTCGACCAGTGACTGGTAGCCGAGGTTGATCCGGTTGATCCCCACCGCGCGCAGATCACGGAGCTTGCCCAGGTCGACCGTTGCGGGGTCCACCTCCAGAGCGGTCTCGGGCGGCAACCGGTCCGGCCGGTCGGAAAACCGGTCGAGCAGGAACCGGATGAGCCGTTCCAGCTGGCCGGCCGCCAGCACGGACGGCGTGCCGCCACCGATGTAGAGGGTCGTGACGGTCTTGCGATCGGTCAACCGCGCCAGTCCCGCGGCTTCTTCGAGCACGGTGTCGACGTAGCCGTCCAGGTCGTTGTTCGCGCCCGCGACCGCGTAGAGGTTGCAGAACCGGCAGATCTGACGGCAGAACGGCACGTGGACGTAGAGGTTCAGGTCCTCGAACCGCCGCAGCGAACGGGCGACCAGCTCGGGGACGGCCGCGGCAGTCGATTCGCCGAACACCCGGTACGACTGCCGGGGCGGGTAGGAGTAGACGTAATCAGCTCGCGCGTTCGCGGCGACCAGCCCGGCCAGGCGGGAACGAACGGAGGACCGGTCCACGACTATTCGCATGGATTCCTCGTCGAGTCAGATCCGGATGTTGCCCTCGATGATCTCGTGCAGGAAGTTCCGCGTGTTCGGCGACAGTTGCTCGACCATGGTGGACAGTTCTTCGACGTGGTGGTACCGGCACGAGTCGTGGATGTGCCGCTCAAGCACCTGCGGTTCGCCCGCGGTGATTCGCGCGAGAAACCACGTGTAGACCATGGTGCGCCCGTTCTCGACGAACGACCGCGTGCCGAGATTCTGCCCGACGGCGACTTCGACGCCCATCTCCTCCATCAGTTCGCGCCGCGCGGTGCTCCGGGGATCCTCCCCCGGGTCCAGCTTGCCACCGGGGATCTCCCATTGTTGCAGCTCGGGAGTGTTGCGGTGGAGCAACAGCACACGGCCGCGGCCGTCTTTGATCACACATCCGGCCAGTCGCACTTCTTGCATCGAACACTCTCCCGTTCATCCCTTCGGCGGCAGAGGCTAGCGGAGCTGCAGGTCACCAAGGACGGAAGGGCCAGTGAACCACAAGTTCGAGTGAATCCACCACACAGTTCAGAAATGTCACGACGGGATTAACCGCATTATTGCGGGTACAGTGGCACGCACATGACCGTCCGGACGGCACCCTTCCCCCGACCGACACCGGACCGAGGTTTTACCTGCTCCGCGGAAGGTCGCGCCCGGTATGGTCGAGCCTCGAGCCGGTAGCACACCCCACCCCCTTCGAAACTCTTTCCGATGTCGACGAAAAGAGGCTGCGGATCGATGAGGATAATCGTTTCCGGCTTGACCGCAGCAGGAAAGACGACACTCTGCCTCAAACTGGAGAAAGGATTGCTGATACCGCGCTTCAGCGCCTCCGAAACACTCAGGAAGCTACTCCTGGACACCGGCGACGCCTGGTCGCCGGAACTCGATCGACAACGAACGGAACAGTCACTGGAACACGCCGTCGACGCCGCGATGACAAGTGCGTTGCACGAGCACGATGCCGGAGTGTTCGACTCCTGGGGACTGCCGTGGTACTCGAACGAGACCGCGATCCGCATCTGGCTGGAGTCGAACCGGGAGAGCCGTCTGCGCAAGTGCTACGTGTCGTACCTCCAACGGGGAACACCCAAGACCTTCGCGGAGTGCGCATCGATCATGGATGCCAAAGACGCGAAGAGCAGAACGGTGTTCCTGATGAACTGGGGGTTCGACATCTTCACCGACCGGGAGCCGTTCGACATGGTCGTCGACTGCTCCGCGCTGATCCCGGTGGCGACCATCGAGCAAGCCGACATCGGAGCGAGAAGGACCTACCAAGCGGTCATCACGGCACTGGCGGACCGGTACGACACAGATCTCCTGCCCACATCCGGCGACCGGACGACAACGACCGAATCGCGGGACCCGACGGTTGTCGTCACCTGGTTGCAGTGAGGGCGGGGTCACGCGTGTGGACAAAGCCACTCTTGGTCAGACTGCTGTGAGACACCTCGTGTGAGCGGGGTTCCTGATCAAGGGCGAGACCGGAGATCCTTGTGCTCGTGTCCACCCCATCCGACAAGCCTCCTCGGCATTCCTCCGGCGGGACGCCGGCCGATCCGGCCGCGCGTCCGTCCCGGCGGAGGTCCACCGCCGAGTACGAGCTCGCCCTGGTCGCCGAGTACGAGAACGCCCCGAACGGGGAGAAGGGCGCGATCCTGCGTCGCGAGGGTCTGTACTCCTCGCACGTCATCGAGTGGACCCGGGCCCGTGACGCGAGCCGGCTGGGAGACGGACCGGCCGAGCCGACGGAACCGACGAGGAAGCCGGCCGAGCAGATCGAGTTGGACAGATCGCGCCGGCAGAACGCGAAACCGACCTCCGACCTGGCCAAGACCCGAATGGCACTGGACATCACGGGAAAAGCACACGCGCTCGTGGAGGAACCCTCCGGGAGCACGGACGAGGACAGGCCGCCGACGAGGTCTTGACGACCGCCTTCGGCGAGCTGCGTGCCGCCTGGTCCCGGTGACTACGTCGTGCGCGTTGACCGGTAGGTCCCGGGCAACGCACTACCGCCACCTCGGGGCGACGGGCCCGGTGCACGGCCCCCGACCGCGCCGGGGTGCCGGAGGTGTTGACCAGCCCTGCCTACCGGGACCTGGCGATTCCGCAGGTGTGGGCGCGGGAGCTGGACGAGGGCCGCTACCGGTGCTCGGTCTCCACGATGTACCGGCTCGCCCACGGCCCGAACCAGGTGTGGTCCTGGGACAGCACCGCGTTGAAAGGCCCGGTGAAAGGCATCTGGTACCGCTGCTACGTCGTGCTGGACATCTTCTCCCGGTGCGTCACCCGGGTGGCTGGTCGCCGCCGCGGAGGACGCGGTCGTGGCCAGGGACTTCCTCGCCGACGCCGTCGCCCGAAACGGCGCCGCGCCGCACACGGTCCACGCCGACCGCGGCGGCGCGATGGTCTCCGACCCGGTCTCCGGGCTCCTGGTCGACCTCGGCGTGCTCCGCTCGCACTCCAGTCCCTGCGTCTTTAACGACAACCCCTCCCCCGAAGCCCCGTCCAAGACGATGAAGCACATGCCCGACTTCCCCGACCGGTTCGACTCCCCCGTTACCTTTTTCGTGGTTCCTGATCAAGGAGCTGTGGTCGCCGGGTCCGGCATGACTTGCGCCCCCAGTCGAAGGCATGATCCGGGGGGTGGTGTCACCGGACCCGGTGGCATCGCCGGACCGCTGATAGGGACACGGCCGCCCGCCGGGCAGGTCTCGTCGTAACGTGGGTGCCGGCCTGCGATGCCCACCCGGCGGCCACTCGCGACGAACGAACGGCACGACGAATGACCAGTGGTTTCGGGGTGTTCCTCGGCCTGGACGTGGGCAAGGGCGAGCACCACGCCGTGGGCCTGGACCCCGCCGGGAAGCGGCTGCACGACGGGCCGTTGCCCAACAGCGAGCCGCGGCTGCGGGCGTTGTTCGACAAGCTCGCCGCGCACGGGCCGCTGCTGGTGGTGGTCGACCAGCCGGCCACGATCGGGGCGCTGCCGGTCGCGGTGGCCCGCGCGGCCGGCCACACGGTGGCCTACCTGCCCGGTCTGGCCATGCGCCGCATCGCCGACCTCTACCCCGGCCGGGCCAAGACCGACGCCCGCGACGCCTTCGTCATCGCCGACGCGGCCCGCTCGCTGCCGCACACGCTGCGGTCGGTCGACGTCGGCGACGACGCCCTGGCCGAGCTGGACGTGCTGGTCGGCTTTGACGACGACCTGGCCGGCGAGGCCACCCGGATCGCCAACCGCATCCGCGGCCTGCTCACCGGCGTCCACCCCGCCCTCGAACGCGCCATCGGGTCCAGGATCAGCCATCCGGCGGTGCTGGAGATCCTGTCCCGCTGCGGCGGCCCCACCGGCATCCGCGCCGCCGGACGCCGCAAGCTCAGCGCGATCGCCGCCGCCCACGCGCCCCGCATGGGCGAAAAGCTGGTCGCCGCGATCCTGGCCGCGCTGGAGGAGCAGACCGTCACCGTCCCGGGCACCACCGCGGCGGACACGGTGCTGCCCCGGTTGGCCGATAGCCTGAAAACCGTTCTGCTGCAACGCAAACAGGTCGCCGCCGAGGTCGAGGGGATACTCGATGCGCACCCTCTCGCCGGGGTCCTGACCTCGATGCCCGGCATCGGCGTCAGGACCGCAGCCCGCATCCTGCTCGAAATCGGCGACGCCACGGGCTTCAAGACCTCCGGGCACCTGGCCGCCTACGCCGGCATCGCCCCGGTCACCCGCAGCTCCGGCAGCAGCATCAAGGGCGAACACCCGGCCCGCACCGGCAACCGCAAACTCAAACGCGCGTTCTTCCTCGCCGCGTTCGCCGCCCTGGCCGACCCGACCAGCCGCGCCTACTACCAGCGCAAACGCGACCAGGGCAAGAAATACAACGCCGCCCTGATCTGCCTGGCCCGACGCCGCTGCGACGTCCTGTTCGCCATGCTCCGCACCAAGACCCACTACCGGCATCCCGACCGCATCCCCACAGAAACAGCCGCTTGACAACCCCATAGGGACACCCCCCGACCCCGATGCACCCCGTCACCACCGGAATGCCCACCCACGACGCCACCGGCCCCGACACCACCCGACAGTGGCGCAAGAGGACCAGCGCGCCCCCCGCCTTCAGACCAGGACAGCTCCGTGGGCCGGCCCGACGCGCCTCACAGCTCGACCAGCTGCTGGTCGCGCACCCACATCGCGGCCGTCCGCTCCGGCAGTCGCGCCTGCACCGCGTCGAACGCCACCCGCCAGTCGGACCCGATCTCCGCGCCGACCACGCGCCACACCATGCGCCGCAGCGACGCGTCACCGCGCAACGCGGCCAGCACCGCGCGGGCCGTGGCGGGGCCGTCGCCGGCGAGCGTGAACAGGAAGCCGCGCCAGCTCAGGCGCTTGCCGCTGGTGAACGCCCCGGTTCCGGCGGCGAGGTCCCAGGCGCGGCGCAGCAGGGCGTCCTCCTCGGACCCGGTCAGCCGCAGCGCCGACAGGGAGGGGATCGTCGTGGACACCGTGAGCAGCGCCTCGGTGGGACCGGCCGTCCGCGCGACGGTGAGCGGGTCCTCACCCGGCAGCGCCCAGAACGCGTCGTCCGTGATCACCTGGGGCCTCCCGGGTTCGGGTGGAACTCGATCACCGGCGGGGTGGACGGCGAGTCGGGCAGGCCGGAGCTGATGACCTTACCCGCGCCGTTGGAGGCGTTCGCGATGTCGTTGGACAGCCCGCCGCGCGACCTGATGTCCACGTCGCCGTCGACCCGCACGTCGATATCGCTGCGAGTGCCCTCGCCCTTGCCCTCGGTCGGCAGCTGGGGCTTGTCGATGTTGCGCCCCTCGCCGCGCGCCCGGCTGCCCACCACGTCGACCTGGGTCTGGTACCGGTCCGCGATGGCCTGGAGCTCGGCGACCTCGCCCGGGGTGAGCGTCTTGGGCCCCGGCACCGGCTCGGTGACGCCGCGCGTCCGCATCCCGCCGCCCTTGACCGGCGGCTCCTGGCGCGGCGGTTCCTGACGCGGCTCCAGGCGCGGTGGTTCCTGGCGGGGCGGTGGCTGCCGACCGGAACCCCGCCCGCCGCCCACGCCACGGCCGCCACCGCGCACCGGGATGTTGCGGAACACCCGGTCGAGCAACCAGGCGAACATCATGTTGGCCAGCAGGTTCTTGGTCGGCCGCTCCCCGTGGACCAGGTTCGTCACCACCGTCACCACCACGGTGACGACCTCGACCACCGCCAGGATGCCCGCCGCGCCCAGCCCGGCCCACAGCCCGACCGCAATCGCCGCCGAGAACACCGCGCCGACGACGAACCCCTCCACCGCGGCGTCCCACACGCCCTTCCACGGGTCGGCCTCACCACGCCACACGTTGTTGGTCAGCTGCGACGCCGCACCGGCCAACGCGGCGATGAACGGCAGCAGCAGCAACGCGTACGGGCCGAGGAAGAACACCGCCAGGCCGCCCAGCACCACCGTGATCAGCAGACCCACCCAGAACCCGGGGTTGCTCACCATCTCGACCAGGTCGTCCCACTGCCGGGCGAACCAGTCGGCCACCGCACCGAGCCAGCTCGACTGCTCCTGCGCCCGCGAGTCGACCCGCCGCTCACCGGCCGCCACGTTGGTGTCCACCTGACCAGCGACGTCCTGCCCGCGCCGCTGCACCTCGTCCGCGCGTTCCCCGGCCCGGCCGGTCATCTCTCCCAGCCCGCCGCCGAACGCCGCCGCGGTCTGGTCGGCGGTCTCCCCGGCCTTGGCCGCGACCTCCTCGACCACCCGGTCACCGGCCGCCCGCGCCCGGCCCGGCACCTGGCCCAGCGCCGCCCGCGCCCGGCCACCGGCCGCGCCCATCGCACCACCGACCTGCTCGACCGCCCGCCCGGCGTCGTCCCGCGCGCCGGCGACGACCCCGGTGATCGCCTCCCGCGTCCGCTGCGCCGCCGCGCCGACGGCCTGCGCGGCCTGCGGCCCCGCCGCCCGGATCTCCTGCCCGGCCCCGGTCAGCGCCCCGGTGATCTGGGCATCGACCTGCTCTGCCACCTCGTCGTCGACCGGTGCCCGGCCGACCTCCTCGTCCAGTCGACCCACCTCGGCCGCCGCCGCCTCGGCCACCGACCGGGCCTGCTGCTCGACCGCCACCGCCGCCCGCTCGGCCGCGTCCAGGAGCTCCACCTGCTTGCGCCGCGCGTCCGCGGCCAGCTTGGCCCGCAGCTCACCACCCCGTTGCGCCAACGCGGTCCGGGCCTTGCGCTCGCCCTCCCCGAGCCCGGCCGCGCTCTCGGCCTCGGCCCGCGCCAACACCCCGGCCGCGCCGGACGCTGCCTGCCCCAACGCCGACGCGACGGGCGCGCCCATCGCCGCGATCGCACCACCGGCCTCCTGCGCCCGACCCTCGAACGCCGCCGCGGCCTGCGCCATCTCGCCCTCGACCGCCGCCGCCGCCTGCTGCCCCTCACCACGCAACCGGCCGGCGGCCTGCCCACCCACCTTGTCGCGCACCTCGTGCTTGGCGTTGGCCACGGCCGCGTTGCCGCCGCCACCACCGGCCGTCGCGCTGCGCTCGGCCGCGCTCTCGGTCCCGCCCCGCACCCGCTCGCCGGTCTCCCGCCCGACCTGCTCGGCCCGCGCGCCGTACTCCGCGCCCAACCCGCGGGCCCGCTCCTCCGCACCGCCCAGCCGTTCCCGCGCGCCGTCCGCGGCCCCCGCGTGCCAGGACTCGACCGCCGCCCGCTCCTGCCCGGCGGCGGCCCCGATCTCACCCGCCACGGCCACCCGCCGCGCGCCGATGGCCTCCCCGCCCGCCTCGACGGCCGCCGTCACGCCCTGCACCGCCTCGGACGCGCTCGCCGCCACCGCCTCCGCTTCCTCGCGGGCGTGCGCCCGGATCTCCTCGGCGGTGGCCCGCGCGGTGGCCGACAGCTCGACCAACCCGCGATCGAGCGCGCCGTGGGCCGCCGCGGAAACACCACCCCCGGCGTCCCCGCCGCCGTAGGTCGCGAGGAGGTCCGGCGACTCCTCCCGGGCCGGCGGCGGCACGACGTCCACGCGCGGGGGTTCGGGCATCGGCACGGGGTGCGGCGCGAGGCGGGCCGCCACGGCCCGGTTGCCCGCGCTCTGCTGCAACGAGATCACCCGCGCCGCGCCGGACTCGCCCCGCTCACCCGTCCGGCCCTGGGGCTTGGGCCGCGCCGGGGCACGCGGCGGCACGCGTTGCGCCTGCTCGCGTCGCGCCTGCTCCCGTTCCTCGGCCACAGCCGGAGTATGTGCCCGCACCCGGGCGCGGACGCCAGACCGAAAGGACAGACCTGAGGGCACAGTCGCCTGAGGGCACGGTCGGCGCCGGTCGGAAACCTTCGACTCGGTCCCCCGAAAAGCAGACTGGAGTGGTCCCGGGTCCGCGGGGGCGGTGGGGGAAGGTGGCTGCGTGGACGCGTCGGAGAGTTCGTCCAGGCCGGTCACGATCTCCTACATCGCGGAGACGGCCGGGGTGTCGGCGGGCACGCGCGCCCGGGTCGAGGCGCTGATCGACGAGTACGGCTACCAGAAGAGCGGCCCGCCCAGCCGCAGCTCGGGCTCCTCCATCAAGGGCGAACACCCCGCCCGCACCGGCAACCGCAAACTCAAACGGGCGTTCTTCCTCGCCGCGTTCGCCGCCCTCTCCGACCCGACCAGCAGGGCTTACCACCAGCGCAAACGCGACCAGGGGAAGAAGCACAACGCCGCGCTGATCTGCCTGGCCCGGCGCCGCTGCGACGTCCTGTTCGCCATGCTCCGCACCAAGACCCACTACCGGCGCCCCGAGACAGCTCCCGCCCCGGTTGCGGCTTGACAACTCCATAGGGACACCCCCCGCCCACACCCGACACCCGCAACACTTCGCACACCGACCCCGGCCACCCCGACTGCCCGAGGCGGCCTGGATCAACCAGCCCGTCGAGCAACCACGGCCGGCCCCGCAAGCACAACCTGTCCCGTTCGGATCGACGACTACCGGGGAGCCACGCCGAACGATGACACCCGTCGTCGGCCGGCTTGGACCTGCCTACCGAACAGCTCCGGCGTGGGCCGGCAGCTGACGCGCCCCATAGCCGTAGGCGAGATAGGCGTCCAGTCGCCGACGACGCTCGGCGATGCGGTGTTCCTGCCGCACGAGTTCGTCACGGATCTGCCGGACGCGCGTCAGGAGCTCGGCGCAGTCGCCACGCGGGTGCTCATCTCCGGCGCAGGGCAGGATGTCCCGGATGACGTCGGACGACAGACCGGCGTGGAACATGTCCTGGACGAACGCGACGACCTCGGCCGACTCGGGGGCGTACTCGCGGTACCCGTTGGGCCGGCGCTCGCTGCGCAGCAGGCCCTGCTGCTCGTAGTAGCGCAGTGCCCGGCTGCTGACGCCGGTCGCCTTGCTCAACTCGCCGATGCGCATGCCCCAGTTCAGCTTGACCTTGACGCTGACGTCAAGGTTTAGCGTCGAGATCATGACCACAACAGCGCGGATGCGCGACAAGTTCACCGTCGTCACCGGCGCCTCCACCGGCATCGGGGCGGCCATCGCCGAGCGGCTGGCCGCCTCCGGTGCGCACCTCGTCCTGGTCGCCCGCAGCGCCGACAAGCTCGACGAGTCGGCGGCACTGCTGAGCCGTCGTCACGGAGTGACCGTGCGCACCGTTCCGCTCGATCTCGCTGCCGCCGACGCGCCGACGCGGCTGGCCAAGACGTTGGCCGACGAGGGCATCGAGGTGGAGGTGCTGATCAACAACGCCGGTGTCAGCGCGCGAGGCCCGGTGCTCGACGGCGATCCGGCCCGGTTCCGGTCCCTGATCGACGTCAACGTCAGCGCGTTGACCGAGCTCACCACCCTTTTGGTGCCCGCGATGGTCGCCCGCGGCCACGGGGCCGTCGTCAACATCGCCAGCACCGGGGGGTACATACCGGCCCCTTACCTGGCGGTGTACGCGGCGACGAAGGCGTACGTCATCTCGTTCACCCAGGCGCTGTGGGCCGAAACCCGAGGCACCGGGGTCCGGGTGGTGACGGTCAGTCCCGGACCCACGAAGACGCCGATGAACGCCCGCGGCACGCGCAGCGCCGAGGCTGTCGCCACCACCGTGTTGCGTGCCCTGTCAGGCAACGGACCGGCGTTCATCGACGGCAGAACCAACGCGCTGACCGCTCTCCTGTTCGGCAGGCTGCTGCCGACGCGCCTCACCCTCTCCGTCGCGCGACGGGTAATGGCCAGAAGTGATGTCTGAACGGACCGGCGTCCGCGCCGACGTGGCGCGACCAACGTCGAACGGAATCGGTCGCCTGCTAGGAGCTGTTCGGGGTTCGGATCACGTGGTTGAGGTCAGGGTCTTCAACCACGTGATCGCTCCTCGTAGACGGTGACGGCCCGAGGTGGACCCCGCGCGAGCTCTCTTCAGACCGGTGGTTGTTGGTCGAGCAGCCCGACGGGGTCGGTGCTGTAGGCGACCATCCAGCTGGGGTCGATGCGATACCAGACGTTGTCGTCCCAGAACGGGTCGTCGCTGTCGCCGTCGTAGTGGTTGACGAGGTGGTCGCGGATCGCCGGCCAGGTCAGGTCGCTGCTCGTCCCCTCGGGGTTGAGCGGAACGGCGTGTCCGTGCGTGAAGATGCCGAGCTGCTCGCCGCGCATGAAGGTCGCGCTGATGCCGGGCCGCGCCGCGAGATGACGGGCTTTGGCGGCCTGGCGGTGGGTGCCGAAGATCCAGCGGCCGTGCAGGAAGTGCCCGTCGGCGCCGCTGATGCGCGGCTCACCGCGCCGGGTGACCGTGGCGATGGCCAGGGTGCACATGCCTTGGCAGACCCGGACGACCTGCTCGGCGTCCAAGGTGCTCTCACCTGGCCGGATGATCGATTTGAGGTGGCTGCCGGAGCCGGCCAGAGACGTGTCGAGCAGGACTTGGAGGCCGTGGAGCTCGTCGGGGGTTTCGAACATTCGGCCAGTCAATCAGCTCCCACCGACAGTGTCGGCTCAGTGCCAGGGGGGTCGGTGCCGCCCGGAGCGCATCTGGGGTGTGCCGGTCGTGCAGACGTTGCGATCCTCGCCGTCCCCAGAGGGGCAGCGCTGCCCTGGGCGACCAGCGCAGACACCTTGAGAGGAAACATGTACTGATCTTCAATTCGTGTTATCGGCTGAGGTCGGGTGCATAGGCCGGAAGCCGGTAAACGCTCAGCCACCGTGTGCTGTCGATGAAGGCGAGCATGTCGTCGGAGCGGTGGGTGGTGAAGTCGATCCGGGGCGCGGTTCCGGTCTCGTCGACCGGTTCGTTTCCCCGGACCGCTTCCCGCACCCGGCGTGCCCGCTTCCGGGCACCGGGCGCTCCACAAGCCCTGTCCGGAACCCGCGTGTGGTCCTCAACTCGCGGTCGGCCACGGTGTCGGGATCGCTGCTCCCCGGTAGCGGTAGCGCGTGGTGGTTACCTTTGCCGGGTTGAACAGTGGTCTTTCCTCCGAGACCGGCCACCAACGGGAGGAAATCCGCCTCGAAGATCGGCTCCAGCACCAGCTTCAAGCAAGCCTGGACCACGCGGTCGGTGATGGTGGCGATCCCCAGACGGCGCAGCCTTCCGCCAGTCTTGGGGATCATCCGTTCCCCCACCGGCATCGGGCGGAAACCACGGTCCTTGATCTGCGACCGCAGCGTGTCGAGGAAGTCCTCGACACGCTGCTCGGCCTCGATGGACCGGACCGTGCGCCGGTCCACCCCGGCCGTGCGTGCCCCCTTGTTGCCCCGCAACCGATCCCACGCGACCAGCAGAAACGCGGGATCGGCGACGAGGTTGAACAGATCATCGAACCGGCGACGACAATCATCACGGGCTCGACAGTGCAGCCTGGTCTGGATTCTCAGTACCCTGCGCTCCGCCCCGAGCAAGGCGGAGTCAAGATCGTCGGTATTCACCGGCGACGGCCTCTTGACCTTCCAGTACGTCGACTGCCGACTTGCTGGTCTCCTTCGCCGTGTACGCGCCTCTCGCGCGCTCGGACTACTACGAGACCTCCGCCCCGCCCGACGGCCTTCGGTCGGCAACGGACCTGCCCGCCACCGGACCGGCTGCCCGGCGGAAAGGGCGACCGCGGGCGGTTCCCACGTTCACCACGGAATCGATCGAAGAGGAAGGTGCCCGCCTCTACCCCGACAGCCTCGCCACACCTGCGCCGCAGACATTCGGCATGGCCTCCCCACCGGACCTACGCAACCGGCTTCGGAGTTGAACGCCACCCGAACCAGTGACGATCACACGCTGCAACCCGGCCCGTATCCGTCAAATTTGAGCCGAGCGGGACACATACGGGGCGTCAGAGAGCGGTTCCTCGCGTACACCTTCTCCTCAGTGCTCGCCGGACCCGGGCCGTCTGCCAGTGCCGACCCGTCCCGTACTTTGTCAGGGCTGCTCCCGCCATCACATGCGTTCCCACGCAACGACTGCCCTCAGCTTCACCAGCCAGCTGCGACCGGCCAGCGGTGGAGTCCTTTCACCTCCACTCGATTCCACAGCGCCTCGTGGCGCACGGCAGGTTGTCCCACGCCAGCACGATTGGCCCGCCGAGTCGGTGGTGGGCGGGGATGAGCAGGTCGCGGTAGTCGGTCCAGGCGAAGCCGCGGCGCCCGCCGCGTCCGGTGTCCAGTCGGGGCCGGTGGATCAGGCGTGAGCGCTCGCCGGGCTTGTAGCAGGTCGGGGCGGCGACCGACAGTTGGCGCCGTGCCCCGGCGCGCACCCGGATCACCGGGGTGTGACCGCGAGATGCCCAGGTGCGGGAGGTCGGCGGCGTCATCGACATTCCTGCCTCGTCCTCGAAGACGATCCAGGCGTCGAGCGCCGCCGCGGTGCTTCCACCCGCGGCCACGTGTCCTTCACCCAGCCGGCCACCGCCCGGTCGTCGCGTTCCACCGCCCGCCGCGCCGGGGCCTGGCGCGTCGAGCCGTGCCGCCGCAGCAGCAGGTGCACACCCTGCACCCTGTAGGACAGGTGGAACCGACGGCCGATCAAGGTCTTGATCCGCGACAGCGGCCAGACCTGGTCCGGCCACCCGTGCGCCGTGGGTCCTTTGCGCAGCTCCTGTTCCAGCCGCGCGAACTTCGCCTCGTCCAGACGGGGCGTCGAGGCCGGCCCCTGCGAGGCCAAAGCCCGGAGACCATCCACGCTCCAGGACCGTCGCCACCGCTACACCGACCGCACACTGACCCTCAAGTCCTTGGCGATCACCGCGTTCTCCTCACCGTCGGCGAACCGCTCGGCCGCCTGCAGGCGCAGCCGTTCCCGGAACTCCCGCCGCTCGGCGGTCAGCCCACCACCCTGCGCGTACCGCGTCCCACCGGTACACCGCAACGATCAAGACATGTCAGCAGCCGGCGACAACACGAATTGAAGATCAGCAGAGAACCTCGGTGGGTTACCGGGCAAGCCTTGCCGCTCTCACTTCTTCTTGATCTCGGCCAAGTGCCGATCAACGTAGACCTGCGCCAGGGCATCCGCTTGCCGGGCAAGCTCCTCAAGGTCAAAGGCACTCGGGTCATGTGTGTACACGGACAGCACTCGACCCCGGATGACAGAGCGGACGTCACCAGCCCCGACTTTGATGCCCGCCTTACGAAGCAGGACAATACGTTCATACCCAGTGGCGGCTTCTGACTCAGCATCTCTCTTACGACTTACCTGTGAACTCTTACGGCAGACCACCACAGAATCGAGGTTTGAAGCTTCGGCCCCATACTTCGTGACGCTTGTGGACATCTCCCCCTGTATCGGCTGCACGGCAGTCACGACAAAGCCGGCATCAGCCAGCGATTCGACGAGAGCCTTCCAACCACTCATCCGCGCCTGATGAAAGGTAAACGCCATCAGGCCAGTCGGCCGCAGAACACGAAAGCATTCACGCCACACCCTGGTGATGGCGGCGCCAAAGCCCTCCGGAGACGGACTCTGAACCTCGTTCTTACTACGAGTAGAAGACTGATCAACCGGATAACCTGCGTATGGTTGAATCTTCCGCAGCCAACTGTGGAAGAAGTCAGCAAGTTCAGAGTAGTGGACGTTGTCCATATATGGAGGATCTGTGATTACTAGATCAATACTGCCATCTCGCAACTTGGTCTCCGACGCATCGCCGGTCATCAAGAAGACAGTCGGCGATTGATCTCCAGTCGGCAACTGGTCGGTCGACGTCACGGCGAACGGGCGAGACAGTCCACCCAGCCGCTGAATCTTTTCCCCTAGAAGAACCTGATCAGTCGGAGATGTTTTGTACGCATGCGCGCGTTGCAACCGGCTCTTATAGAGGGTCGAGAACGAACCAGATGACGCCGGCGTCCCCCAAGGATGTGCCTCAAGAGGCGTGCGCTCAGGCTTCAAGATGTGATGGCTAAACATATGCCGCACAGCGCCCGTCCCTTCTCCTTTGAAGGAACAGAACATGTTGTTGAACTCGAGTACGCCAGAGAACAACGCGACCAGCGCTTCTCTCTCGAATCCGTCTTCGGCGACATCCCGTATGGCCGAGGCCAGAAGGCCAAGCGAATAGAGCTGGCGATCGTTGAAGAAGTCAACCCAATTCGTGAAGCCCCAAGACATCGCCTGCCGAGTGTTGACACCAGTCTCCAGACCGCCAGCGGGCACTACCAAAGTGTCCCTTTGAGCGTCGAGAAGACCAGTGCACTCGGAGTACAAAGCTCGATCCCAATCGGTGACCGGCTCGTAGCGCTTGCCTCCGTCTTTGTCCAATACCATTTTGGCGTACATCTCGTAGCCTGGACGTTGGCCTTGCAACGCCGCCAGCGGTTTTGTGACGCTTTGGCAATGAGGACAGGTGGCGGTCGAACGGCTCACTGCTCCTGCCCGTTCAACCGTGTGACCGTTGCGACACTCAACAGACTTGAAGTCGTACCTGCCCGGAATAACGTCGAGGCAGACAGGACAGACGATCTGAGCAGCCGGGACGCGCTTCGGGTACGCGTTCTGCGAAAAGACATGGCTCGAGAACAGGCGGATACTACGACCACACGCAGGATTCACACACGGCGCCGTCGCCACCCAGAAATAGTACAGAACCGTCTCGCCTGATTCCGCGCGATGGACCCTGTCCACCTCTTCCCGGCAAGCTTCCTCCACGGTTTTGTAAAGCTGCTCGAGTTTTCCGCTATCCCAGCGCAGCACGGCTTGGCGCTGCACCAATGTTGCTACAGGGTTGATGTCCGAGCCAACCGCAGAGGCTCCCATCTTGACAGCTTCGACGATTGTCGTCCCAGAACCCGAAAAGGGATCGAAGACAGACAGCTTAAGGCGTGCTGCCGAGCCGTACAAATTCAGCGCTTCCTCGGAAGTCTCCGTAACGGCAGACGCCAGGATGCCGCGAAAGACGCTGCCCAGACGCTTGGCCCACCATTTGTGGGTACTGGTGGCGGGACGAAAGACCTCTTTGCGCCACGACTCGTGCTCACCAAGCTTGCTGAACTCCACCGCGGGGAAGTCCGTTTCAAGCGCCGTAACCACCGGAACGGATCGGACGACGATCTCGTCCTGATCCGCAATTTCGGGCGCGATGTCAAACAAGGTCATTCGATCTCGCCGATCGTCAGTTGATCGTTCAAAAACTTTCCGGACATGGTAACACGCCCGGAATCCGCTCCGCGCATGCGATATGCGGAGAATGTGTGACGAGTACCGGCCGTCGGGTTGGGGCGAAGTGTTGTCGTGAGTTTGTTGCGCTCGAGGTCGAATGTATAGCTCGCAACGACATGGCTAGCCTCAGTGCGCTCCAGCTCTCCCACCTGCACAAGTCTGTCGTCATCCACTCGCACACTGGCGGGCACGATCAGCGTGAACTGGCCAGTCAGACCATCAGCCAATGCATAGGGCGTGGGAACAACATACATCTTGCGATCCCGTATGAGGAGGTCACCGTATGCGCCATTTCCCCGGAAGCTGTCGTTCAGATGCTCGTATTCATGATCAGCATTGAGAAGGTCCCCGTGGCACACAACGAGATCGAGCACAGGGAACGTCAACTCCGACGGGCTCTTCGGATAGCGACCGAAGACGTAGTAGACGGTTTTACCGTCGTGCCACCCACTTGGCATACGACTATTACTGTCAAAGTCCTTCACACGGCCCGGCGTTTCAAGCCCCTTGACCTCGAATCCTTCGGTCGCATCGACAAGGTTGAAGTCAGGGTAGGTGTTGCGCCCCGAAGGCACGCATGGGATTTCGGCGTCCTTCAGACGGTCTCCAACCCAGTTCTGAAAATGGAACTCCTTGTCTCTTCGACTTTCACGTTTGATCAAGACCCCTCGTTGCCGAGCGTCACAGCATGCAACGAATAGGTCTACGGAACGTGTCGAGATCTCCGAGTTCGTCATTCCCACCCAGCAGGCCGCTCTTGGACAGTCAACCCGAGTAGGTTACCTGCCGGCTCTCGCTCGCCGACGGCAACACCCAGGCACTGGGCTGCCTCAGTCGAGTCAGATGGATGACGCCACCGGCTGGACGCACAGGCCACCTCACCCTCTTACGCGTCGCGCACGCGCCGGGTTGTTGACGTCTACGCCATCGTGAGTGGCCGTTTCCGAGCTTGAGCTGGTGAGGGCCCTTTGGTGCGCAGACGGGGGAACTCCTGGTTGAGCTTCCCCCGGTAGCCCGGTGGCTTTCCAGGCATGATCCGATAGGGTCTGAAGGAAGCGTCCGTGGCACCACCGAAGAAGTACCCCGACGAGTTGAGGGCTCGTGCTGTCCGGTTGTACCGGGAGTCGGACCCCAAGCCGGTGATCCGGCGCCTGGCTGAGCAGTTGGGCGTGCACCCGGAGGCGTTGTGGAACTGGATCCGGCAGGACGAGGCCGACCGCGGCGAGCGGGACGACCGGCCCACCGCGGCCGAGTCGGAGGAGCTGCGCCGGCTGCGCAAGGAGAACGCGGAACTGAAGCGGGCCAACGAGATCCTCAAGGCCGCGTCCGCGTTTTTCGCGGCGGAACTCGACCCGACCCGGCGACGGTCGCGAAGCTGGTGGAGCAGCTTCGCGGCCGCTTCGGGGTCGAGTTCGTCCTCCGGGTCCTCGGTGTCGCCTCCTCCACCTACCACGGCTGGGTGGCCCGCCAGGCCGCCCCGTCCCGCCGCGAACGCGAGGACCGGGCGATCACCGCGGAGATCGCCGACATCCACATCGCCTCCGGCAGGACCTACGGCAGCCCGCGGGTCCACCAGATCCTGCGGCGTCGGGGTGTCCGCGTGTCGCGCAAGCGGGTGGGGCGGCTGATGCGCCAGGCCGGCCTGTAGGGCGCCTTCCTGCGCAAACAGTGGCGAACGCCGTCGACCGGGCGGGATCCGCGGTCCGCACCGGCCCCTGATCGGGTGAACCAGGACTTCACCGCGCTGGCGCCGGACCGGTTGTTGGATGACCGATGCGACCCGGATCCGCACCGGCGAGGGCGCCTTCTGGCTCGCGGCCGTGCGCGACGCCTTCTCCAACCGGATCGTGGGCTGGAAGACCTCCGACCGCTGCGACACCGACCTCGTGCTCGGCGCCCTGGAATACGCGATCTGGTCTCGCGACGTGCGCGACGGGCAGTTGATCCACCACAGCGGCCGCGGGTCGACCTACACGGCCTTCCGGTTTACGGAACGGTTGCAGGACAACGGAATTCTGCCGTCGATGGGTTCGGGCGGCGACTCGTACGACTGTGAGACTGGTAGTCGCTACCAGGCGGCCTGCCTTCTGCTTATGACTGACCCCGCAGGTTGGCTGTCCTTGCTGTTGATCTGTCGTCCGCCTGGTGGTGCACCACCCAGTGGTGCTGGCCGGACGGGCAGTGACCTCATAGCGCCTCTGTATGTCAAGTGGTGGTGCCCATGGAGGCTTGTTGATCTTTGAGGATCTGTCGGCAGACGACGTTGGCCAGGCGGCGTTTGAGTGCCCGGCGGGCTTCTGCGGGTGTCTTATCCTCGCTGAGTTTCCGCTGGTGGTAGATGCGGCCGGGGCCGGGGTCGCGGGCTTGGACCACGGCCATGGTGTGCAGGACGGAGTTGAGTTGGCGGTTGCCGCCGGTGTTGAGGCGGTGGCGGACGCGGTTGCCGCTGGAGGCGTCCAGGGGTGCGGTGCCGGTGTAGCTGGCGAAGTGCCCGGCGGTGGGGAAGCGGGTGGCGTCGCCGATGTGGCCGAGCAGTTTCGCGGCCAGCACAACGCCGATGCCGTGCAGGGTGGGCAGGGTGCTGCCGGCGGAGGCCAGGGCGTCGCGGGTGTGGGCCTCGTTGGTCTTGATCTGTGTGTCGAGGCGACGCAGGTCGGCGAGCAGCTCGCGGGCCAGGTCGCGTCGGCAGGCGTCGGTGGCGGTGGCGGGCCGGACCCGGCGCAGCAGGGCCGCGGCCTTGTCGGCGGACAGGTCGGTGTCAGCGCCGCCGGGGACGAGCTCGCGCAGCAGTTGGTGCAGTCAGTTGAGTACGCGGGTGCGTTCGTGGGCCAGCTCGTCGCGGCGTTCGGACAGCAGCCGCGGGATCGTGGTCTG
This sequence comes from Saccharothrix syringae, assembly GCF_009498035.1. Taxonomy (NCBI): domain Bacteria; kingdom Bacillati; phylum Actinomycetota; class Actinomycetes; order Pseudonocardiales; family Pseudonocardiaceae; genus Saccharothrix; species Saccharothrix syringae. Next base: position 3,235,832 of record NZ_CP034550.1, on the reverse strand, counting down.
GTCCTCGGGGACGATCTGCCGCAGGGCGGGGTGGTGCAGGGCTGCGTGGGCGACCGATGCGGCGTCGGCGGGGTCGGTCTTGCGTCCTCCGCCGGTGTTCAGCAGCCGGGCGCGCATGGCCAGGGTGGCCGGGACGTCCACGACGTGTTCGCCGGCGGTGGCCAGTTGTTGGGCGATGCCGCGGCCCAGGCCGTGGGCTCCCTCGACGGCGAAGCGCCGCTGCGGCCAGGTGGCCGTCCAGGCGGTGAGTTGCCGGAAGGTGCCGGCGTTGACCACGAACCGGCGCGTGGCCAGGCACGTGCCGGCGGCGTCGACGGCGACGGCGGTCAGGGAGGATTTGTGCGGGTCGATTCCGATGACGATCACGACGGGCAAGCTCCGGATGTCCAGTGCGGCAGGGGGGTTGCGTCGTGGTGGGCATCCTGACTTGCAGTCACGTCACGCCTCTGTCGAGCCACACCACGACGGGCGTCGGCCGGCGCGGCACGCTATGAGTGAGCCAACCCGATCGGGTGGCGAGGAGCCTGCGAACCTGTGCCGGCCGACGCCCTGGACGCTACGAGATCGCGAATCCCGCGCGTCTGTGGGTGATTCAACAAGTCAGGAGCCTGATCGCAGCAGGTCCCGTCACAGTCCCGTCCACCCGACCGGCCGGCGTCACGAACCCCGTGTCCCCGGCCTTCGAGGTGGAGCCCGCAATGCCCAGTGTGAAGCGCGATCCCCGGTTGCGTCGAGCCGTCATCGGCGTCGACACCCACAAGCACGTCCACGTCGCCGTCGCCCTGGACGACATCGGCGGACGCCTGGACGCCCGTTCCTTCGCCGCCGACCAGGACGGCTACCGGCAGCTGTTGGACAGGGCCGCCGGCTTCGGCGCGAAGCGGCTCGTGTTCGGCATCGAGGGCACCGGCTCCTACGGCGCCGGCCTGGCCTCCGCCGTGCGGCGCCGCGGCCTGGGCGCGGTCGAGGTGCTGCGCACCGACCGCCGCGACCGCAGATTGCGCGGCAAGAGCGACACCATCGACGCCGAGAACGCCGCCCGCGCCGTGCTCAACAACACCGCCACCGCAGTACCCAAGACCAACGACGGCACGGTCGAGATGCTGCGTCAGATCAAGGTCGCCAAGGACGTCGCGGTCAAGGCCCGCACCTCCGCCATGATCACCCTCAAAGCCGTGCTCGTCACCGCCGACCCCGAACTGCGCGAACAACTCCAACCACTGACGAAGACGGCGCTGATCCACCGCCGCGCCGGCCTGCGTCCCGGCACGGTCGACAGCGTCACCTCAGCGACCAAACACACCCTGCGCGCCATCGCCCGCCGGTGGCAGCACCTCGACGAGGAGATCAAGGCCCACGAGGCGTTGCCGGGCGAACTCACCACCCGGCTGGTGCCACAGCCGGTCGACGCGTTCGGCATCGGCGCCGACACCGCCTCCGAGATGCTCATCGTCGCCGGCGACAACATCGACCGCGTCCGCTCCGAACCGGCCCGGGCACGGCTGTGCGGCGTCGCCCCGATCCCGGCGTCCTCCGACATGGCCCACCGCCACCGACTCAACCGCGGCGGACACCGCCAGGCCAACGCAGCCCTCTACCGCGCCGTCATCGTCCGCATGCGCCTCCACCAACCCACCATCACCTACGTCGCCCGACGAACCACCGAGGGCAAGACCAAGCCTGAGATCATCCGCTGCCTCAAACACCTACTGGCCAGGGAAATCTGGGCATTACTACGACCGCTGCGCAGCACCGCCACCAACGTGGCACAGGCCGCTTGACAACTATAGGAGCGTCAACGCCGTCGCCCAGTCGTTCTTCGCCACCATCAAGACCGAACTGCTCGACCGGCGGCCCTGGCCCACCAGGACCAGTGCGCACAAGGCGATCTTCGAATACATCGAGGGCTGGTACAACACCCGCCGCCTGCACTCCAGCCTCGGCTACCTCAGCCCCACCACCTACGAAGCCACCTGACACCGCCCGGCGGACCAGGTAGCCTGACCACACTCATCGACCTTGTTCGTCAAAACGGGTCAACTCCAGGTCCCATGCCTTGAGACGACATGCGGCTGCCAGGTTCGGAACCTCCCGGGGTGTCGTAACACGCTACGGATTCCGAAGTAACGATCAAAGATCCTCTGGTTCAGGGTTCAGTCGTCAGGTGACCGCGAAGGCGGTCCTGGCTTGTATGACGTTATGACGCCTTCACATGACCGCGGAGTTCGCCGCAGTGCCAGTCCGCGAGGAAACGGTCCGTTCCCGGTCGGCGGTGGCGTGCTATCGATCGGCATTTTGGCACGGTGTCGGTACCGCCACTCCGCGGCCCCTAATGTCGCGATCTTCGCGGAGGCCCAGGAAATCAGTCGCCTTGCTTCAGGGTAATCAAGCAGCGAACGGAGCGGCAGGGCGGTACGGCGAGGGTGACAGATTGGCTGTTCGTCCTCCATAGCCCGGATGACCGTGTGGTCGCCGAGCCGCGCGGCGTCGACATGGCACGGGGTGACCGTGTGCGGATCCAGTGTGGCCAGTAGTCGGTTGTGCCACTCGAGGGCGAAGCGTAGGCAGTTGGCTTCGCTGCGGTGGGTGGAGTGCAGCCGGGCAGATGGCGGCCGCGCAGGCTCCATGATGCCGAGTCGCTGGAGGTGATCGTGTCGGCGTATCGGGCCAGGCCGAGGATTTTGGTGCCGAAGGCGTGCAGCTTGTAGGTGCGTGCTGCCAGTGAGCGGACGATCTGTTCGACCTTGGTGGTGTGGTGGCGGCGGTTGTCGCGACACTGGTCGTGTCCCGATGTGAGTGTGTCCCGTGTAGGTAACTTGGCAGTGGCTCTCGACGCAGTGTGCGGCGAGCCATGGCGTGATGACTGGGTTAGTGAGGTCTCGTGCGTGCCAGATGGACAACAAATATCATGCCGACAACTAGCACGAATGTAGCCAAAACGTATGTGACAACGGCGGCGAATACACCATTCATATCCCCAAACTGATTGTAGGTAGCGAATGCCATAGTGAATGCAATTATCAACCCGAATGCCCATTTGGAAAGACGTTCGACGGCTCGCTCGCGATCCACCTTGCTCATGACGGCCATCCTGAACCGCGTTAAGTACAAGTAGCTGATCGATCCGGCGACAATTTGGGCAACAACCGTCCCCCATGCATAGAGTTCTGCGTGCTTCACTTCTGGTACCGACTTGACGATGTCGTGAATGGCATTGGAGATGAAGAACGCGACGACAGGAACGATGATGACTGCGATCAGCCATCGAAGATTCCTGGCCACGGACACCATGTCTGGATCTGGGGTGACAGACGCGCTGTTTACCGCATCGATCGTCAACGCTACCGAGTAGAACAGCAGCATTGCCGATATAGCGAACACTATGCCAGCGAAATTCTCTAGTATTGCCAGCCTAGCCAGGGATGCGGCAAGGCCGGCGATAACGGCGTAATTGAAGCTCGTGAGGATCAAACCAAGCAGTGTCATGACGAGGACTCGCGCGGCAGAGGAAAAGTCCGCTGGACCGGCCGACCCTGGGATGGTGAGGCGGGCCGTCAGCAACAAGATCAACGCAGTAAACGCGAAGCCAGCCAAGACGCCAGCAAACTGGGAGTACAACCCCGCCGCAGGAACTATGTTGAATACTGGCTCTGTCCTGCTCATTGCCACCTCCGCCAAGGAGACCGTCTACCTGCACGCAACACGTGGATACCCTAGCAGCCACTTCGATGCCTACGATTGTTCTCGGATCGAGAAGCGCAGTCTGAGGGGCATGTCCTGGCCATGCGGCCAGATAGACTCTAAACAAGGCCGATTTCCCGGAGAAATCGACTCGGCCCGGCGGGATCGGGACGCCCACTTGCCCATTCCACAAATCCTGAGTAGAAGATCCGCACCTCGTCTCTCGCTCGTGTGACCGATACGTAGAACTTGCGTCGGTCTTCATTGAGTTGCGTTGGGGCGTTGAACGACCTGAAGTCGGGCATCCGCTTTTCATCTGCTCCCAGGATGAGCACCACGTCGAACTCGAGCCCTTTGCTGGAGGTCATGGTGGTGACCTCGACCCGGTCGACTTTCCTCGCTCGTTCGGCCAGTCCGGTGATCGTCAGGTCTTTGAGAGCCCCGGATATGAGCTCCTGACGCATCTTGCCGACCTCGGCCGCCTCGTCAGATTGTGACGGTCGGGACAGCCCTTGGGCGAGCCCCAAGTCAAGCAGGTCCGCCAGGAGTTGATGGGCGCCATCGTGCGTCTTGTACTCGTAGTCGAGCAGCAGTTCGGTCAGTGCGACGTCCTTCTCGCGGGTCCAGGACAGGCCGAGCAGTTGACGCCATCGCTGGTGGATGGCGCCGAGGCGGTAGTTGCTCAGCTCGCGACCGAGAGCCGCCCATGCCGCGCATGCCTCGACGAACGACGTGGCTTGTGTCAGCCGGTACTCGCTGCCGCGGACGAAGGCGGGCACCCCGGCGTTGCGGAGGGCGTCGGTGACGTCACGGCACTGGCTGTTGTGTGGGCAGATGACCACGATCTCGTGCAGTGGCACACCTCGGCCGATCGCTGTCCTGACCGTTGTGACGGCGCGGCGGCATTGGTCGGCGAATCCGCCTGGGCAGCGGGTCGCTGACACTTCTCCGCCCTCGCGGCTGGGGATCACCTCTCGCTCGCCGCGTTGGATGAGGTTGGCGATGCGGATGATCTCGGCGCCGCAACGGTAGTTGTGTTCGAGGTGGACGGGGTGCACCCCTGGCAGGGCGGCCAGTTCGGTCAGGAGTTCCGGTCGGCTGCCGGTCCAGCCGAAGACCGCTTGTTCGGGGTCCCCCACTGCGAACAGCTGGGCCTCGTGGGTGTCGTCAAAGCACAGAGCACGGACAAGCCGGTCGAGTCCCGGCGCGAGGTCCTGGTACTCGTCGACGTAGAGGTAGGGGTAGCGGGCGGCGAGCACCCGGCGTACAACCTCATGGTCTTCGACGAGTTCCACGGCGATGCGTACCACGTCGTCGAAGTCGATGAGACCTTGCTCGCGCAGGAGGGACCCGTAGAGGCGTCCTGCTTCTAGGATTCCTTCGCCGCTGCGGAGCCACGCCTCTTCGGGGGAGAGTCGGCGGCGGTGGAATTCGATGGTGGACCGGATGTTGCGTTGGTCTTCTCGTCCGCCGAAGACCGTGTCGATGGCCTGGGCGTAGGCCGCGGTCTGTTGCCGGTCGCCGGCGATGGAGGCGTGGGCCAGTTCGGGGCGGTCGGTGAGGGCGGCGAAGGGGGCGATGACGCGACGCAGGGCGAAGCTGTGGACCGTGCCGACGACCAGCGTGGAGCGGTTGGGCACGCCGAGCCCGTCGAGGCGTCGTCGCAGTTCGGCCGCGGCGGCGTTGGTCAGCGTGATGCAGGCCGCGCCGTGTGGTGGTGGGATTTTGTTGAACAGGTCGTAGGCGAGGCGTGTGGTGAGCAGCTTGGTTTTGCCGCTGCCGGGTGGCGCGAGCACCACGCAGTGCCCCTGCTGCTGGAATGCCTGCCACTGTTGGGGATTCTCGCGCAGTTCGCGGATCGACCGCGTCAGCGTGCCCATCACTGTGCCAGGTAGGACAGCGCGCGCAGCACGTAATCCGGCGCGTGCAGCCTGTGCTGTGACAGGCGGTGGGCGTAGCGTCCCTTACCCCCCACTTTGTCGATCATGTCGATGAACGAGTCCTGCGTGGGCGGGGTCGCCCCCCAGGCGTCGATCGCGGCCCCGGTGTTGCGGGTGCCCAGTGCACGCAGGACAGCGAAGCAGGGTTCACGGTTTGTCGGATGAGCGGCGAGCAGGTCGTACTCGAACGTCGTGGTGCCGACGAAGATGCCGTGTGTCTCTGGGGCACCCGACTCCCCCAGGGCGGTGACGAGTCGTTGGGCGCGTGTGATCCCGGCGTCCTCGGCGTCACCGTCGGTGATGACCGCCCATGGGATGCCCAGCGCCTGGCAGAAGCGCACGTAGGTCTTGAAGTGCGTACCGTGGATGGCGCAGATCGTGATGCCCAGCTTGTCCAGGTCCATCCCGGCGGCTTCGGCGAGCTGTGGCACCAGGACCTGTTCGGCGTATCCCTCCACGAGCAGGACGCGGCGCGCGAAGACCAGTTCGGCGCGTGTGGCGTCGAGGTAGCGGGAGATGTCGTCCCACTCGGCATCGCCGAGCTCGGCGGTGTGGGCGGCGGCTGCCTCGGTACGTCCGTCGACGTTGCGCAACACCACCAGGCTACGTGGTGAGGCGACGCTGGCGATGTGCGGGGACTGGGTGGTGACCAGTACCGATCGGGCGGTGCGGTCGTCGGTGAGTAACCGTCGGAAGAGCAGGCGCTGCATGTGGGGGTGTAAGTGTGCTTCGGGCTCTTCGACGGCCATCACCACGTGCGCGATGTCCAAATCGCGCAGGCGCTGTTCCATGCCGAGTTCCAGCAGCGCGAAGTACAGCACGTTGAGGGTTCCGACGCTGGTGGTGCTCAGGTGTCGGTGGGCCGTGCCGTCGACGAACAGCCGCATGTTGCGGATCAGACGTAGTGGGTCGTCCGGGGCGACGGCGAGTTCGGTCTGGAGTGCCTGGTTGACGCCGACGATGTCGGTGATGCGCTCGCTGATGCTGCTGCCGACCTGCTTGACCTCCTCCAACTGGTTGACCTTGTCGTTGGCCTCCTTCATGGCTTCACGCACGACACCGAGGTCGTCCTCGCTGACAGTGTCGGCCGCTGCTTCCAGTAGTACGCGCAGTGGGGACCGGCGCCAACTGTTGAGGTCGGTCTCGACGTCACGCAGGGCGTGCAGGAACACCAGGTAGAGATAGCCGCGTAGGTCACTGGCCAACTGGAGGTCGTCGTTGTCGCCGCCGAAGACGATCGCGCGGTACTTCACCTTCCCGTCCGCTTCGTCCGTCCCGGTGTCGACGGGCGCGAACCGGTAGGTCAGACGGGCCCTCATGGGTTGCTGCTGCACCAGCGCGTCGCTCAACGCCGTCAGCACCGCGATCTCGTGATCGAAGTCGACCAGGTCCACGGAGATCTCGATGACCTCGCGAGCGGCCATCGGGTCCCAGTCGTCCGCGCCGTCGGACAGCCCGTCCCAGAAGTCCTCGCGCCTGAGGTGGCGATCCGAGCCCGACAGTGTCGGGTCCAGCACCAACCGCACGGCATGAAGCAGGTTGCTCTTGCCGGCGCGATTCTCGCCGACGATGACTGCACCAGGCTGAATCACAAGATCGACATCAGCGAGATTCCGGAAGTTCTTGACCCGGACATGATCAATGCGCAACGACTCGCTCCGCGTATGTAGTGGGGACGTCACGGCGAACCGCAATTATGCGGATCGACTCCCTCCGTCTGACGCGTCATCAAACCAGACCCGCCCGGCGGCACCAAGCACGACACACCGCCGGATGCAGCCACTCACCAAACAATCAGTACCACTCGACTACCTTCCGCGACACGGGTGCTGACCAGTCAGTTTTCCAACCATTGACACAACGCTCGCTCATCAGCGTTATGATTGCCAGGTTGTTCCACATGATTCACAGCTGACATGGCCGCGGAAGGACCGATGAGCATCCACACCACAGTCGCCGAGGGCGACACTTTCTCACCGCGTCCAGCATGACCGCTAACGCGAAGCTGGCGGTGTTGATCGACGCGGACAACACCCGCCCCGGCGTGGCACAGGCGCTACTGGCCGAGGTCGCCAAGTACGGCACCGCGCACGTCAAGCGCGCCTACGGCGACTGGACCGGCCCCAACCTCAAAGGATGGAAGGAGCAGCTGCTGGCCCGGTCGATCCAGCCGGTGCAGCAGTTCGCCTACACCGCCGGCAAGAACGCCACCGACGCCGCCATGATCATCGATGCCATGGACCTGCTCTACACCGACCGCCTCGACGGCTTCTGCGTGGTCTCCAGCGACAGCGACTTCACCCGCCTCGCCGCCCGCCTACGAGAATCAGGACTGACCGTCTACGGCTTCGGCGAACGCCGCACACCCGCCCCCTTCGTCGCCGCCTGCGACAAGTTCATCCACCTCGACAACCTCACCACCGACACCACCCCCGAAGGGCCGGCTCTCCCCACCGCAACGCCGACCGCGCCGTCACCCCAGCACGACACCACCCTGCACACACTGCTCAACCAAGCAGTCGACGCCATCTCCGACGAGGACGGCTGGGCACCCCTGGCCCGCGTCGGCCACATCATCACCACCCAACACCCCGACTTCGACCCCCGCACCCACGGCCACACCAAACTCGCCAACCTCGTCGAAGCCACCACCCACTTCGACGTCGACCGCCGCCAACCAGACCAAACCAAACCCCCCGTCGTCTACATCCGCCGACGCACACCATCACTCAGCACCCACACCAACTCCAACCCGAGCGATACAGATGAACCCACAAACGCCGAACACCGCACCATAAGCTAGGAAAATTGAGCAGCATGCCTACCGCGAAAAGAAGCGATCGAAGACTTTTTCCTCAGTTATTCCGCAGCTAGCGAAGCCTCGACAACCGAGCACTGCCTGTGGTGACCACCTCGCCTGCACCCAAGCTACGTATGCGGTCACCACGTTCCACCAGCCGTCAGCAGCGCCGTTTACCGCCGCTACCTGCGGTTTCGTGCCATTGAGCGCAGTTGGAGAACGTTCGGAAGAGCCCTACTGCGTCAACGTAGATCAACAACTACTCTGACCTGCGGAAACAAGACTCCACCACATGCCATGGGTGCAGTTGAACGCAGTTTGGAGCAGTCCAGCGCCATTGGATGCCGCCAGTGGCTCCCAAACTGCTCCCACAGCAGTGCTCCCACGACGTACACCACACCCGGTACGCAATACCTCGCCCACAACCCGACCACCACGAGCAGCACCGGCCCCGATATCGGTGCTGCACCACAAAGTGACCAACAGACAGGTCCTCCTCAAAAGTTCTTCGACGAGCACCACACCGCCCCTGACCTTCCGATCCCCACCGGTCCAGGAGAGGCGGTGCCACGCTGGCCGTCATCATGGCGGTCGTCGAAAGGCGGGGTTGCGCGATCCTCACCGGTCCCGCAGGGCCGGTGCTGCTTCGGCGATGTCGTCCGACAGCGCGACGTCCCGGTAGTTGCGATCCTCACCGGTTCCGGAAGGCCGGTGCTGCACGTCGGTGTCCGCTCCGGCGTCGCCAGCGTCAACACGTTGCGATCCTCACCCGGTCCCGGAGGGCCGGTGCTGCGGCCCCAGGGGCACCCAGTGCCCGGCCGGGTCGGTGGTTGCGATCCTCACCGGTCCCGGAGGGCCGGTGCTGCATGGCGCAGGTCGAGACGGCGCTGACGCTGGTCCAGTTGCGATCCTCACCGGTCCCGGAGGGCCAGTGCTGCACGGGCGAGGGCCCGAAGCCACGGGTCTCGCGGATTGCGATCCTCACCGGTTCCGGAGGGCCGGTGCTGCACGGGCGAGGGCCCGAAGCCACGGGTCTCGCGGGTTGCGATCCTCGCTGGCCCCGGAGGGCCAGCGCTGCGGCGCCGCCCCGATTTACTATCGCACACGCAGGAAGTTGCGATCCTCGCTGGCCCCGGAGGGCCAGCGCTGCGCATACAACTGCGTGTAACTGCTTGTCAAGCTGCATCGTTGCGATCCTCGCTGGCCCCGGAGGGCCAGCGCTGCAGTACCGCGGCGAGCGTCCACGCCAAGTTGGAAGCGTTGCGATCCTCGCTGGCCCCGGAGGGCCAGCGCTGCGAGCTGGCCGCCGGCCGCGACGCGGTGTGGGACCGGGTTGCGATCCTCGCTGGCCCCGGAGGGCCAGCGTCTGCGGTCGCCACGACCGCCGTGACGACGAGGGCCACCCACCGGTCTGCGCCCTGTTCGACAACTCGCCGATGCTGCCCACGGGTTCACCGCGGTGAACCCGTTCCTGCAGGGACTGGGCGGAAAGCTCGCCGAACGGTGGGTCACCGCACTCGTCCTGCCTGGCGCGCTGTTCGTCGTCGCGGTCGTGTGTGCGATCCGGCTCGGCCACCACAACGCACTGGACGTCGTACGAGTCGGCAACGACATCGTCTCGGCGTTCCCCCGACTGCCTCTCGCGGTCGCCGCCGTCGGCATGCTGCTCGGCGCGGCGGCCGCGGCGTTCACAGCGCAGGCGCTGGGTACGCTCGTGCAGGCGGTGTGGGTGAAGCCGTGGCGGGGACCAGCGGCCTGGCTGGCCCGCCTGGTGGTCGCGGTACGCGGGTGGCGGTTCGACCGAGCCGCCGCCAAGGCAGGAGTGGACCCGGTACCCGCATACCGCCCGCAGCGAGCCACCTGGATCGGCGAGCGGTTCCGCCTGCTCGACACCCGCGTTGCGGCGCAGTACCAGGGCCTGCGCCTGGGCCCGCTGTGGCCGCGACTGTGGCTGCTGGTGCCAGAATCGGCCCGACTGCCGGTGCAGACCGCCGAGATCAGGTTCCACTCGTCCACAACACTCACCGGCTGGGGGGTGCTCTACGGGGCGCTGGGTCCGAGCTGGTACCCAGCGGCGGTCATCGGTTTCGCCGTGGCCGTGGTCGGCTGGCGCCGGTCCCGTGCCGGAGCTGCCGCGCTCACCGAACTGATCGAAGCAACCGTCGACACTCACCTTGACGTACTCACCACCTCCCTCGGCGCCCCCCTGCCAGCAACGGGCCTGACCCGCGACCTGGCCGCGCGGATCAACGATCGGTTCACCAAGGGTGAGTAGGCGCTGCAGCTCCGGCTGCGGCTCGACCAACCGACCGCTTTGCTCGAACCAGCACTCGGTCCAGGGGTCACTCCACCGTCCTCACGTTGATCAACCCCGTGTTTGGCCAGGTGGATGGATCCGAACACCGGCCAGAGGATCCATGAAACGACGAGTCAAGGTGTCTTTGAGCGGCGTGGTCGACCTCGAAGAACGTCCCGAGACCAAAGGGTTTTCGCAGTATCTGACCTGCGAAAACCCTTGTGGTCGTCAGAACATCAGGATTCGAACCTGCGTCAAGTGACCAGAGTTCTCACCGGCAGCAAGAGTTCTGTGGTCGCGACAACTCCCGCACCGGCACAGTTTGATCGCCAAGGCCGGACTGTACGGTGAATTCGCAGGTCAGAGCCGTAATGCCGACTTTCGGTGTCCCCAGGGCCGCAACAACGGAGCACCGGTGATCCGATGCTCATGATCGTCCCGTCGAACCGCACTGCGGCGACCATCCGCTTCTGCGCCCTGCAGGACGTGCGGGTACTGCGCGGCACCTGTCGAGCAGGCGCAGACCCAACGGAGTGATGAGGTGGCTCGCAGCATTGGCGCGGCGGTGCGTGGTGGTCAAGCCGGCGTTGCGGAGCACGCTGGTGTGGTGGCTGACCGTAGCCGGTGAGATGTCGTTGAGCTTCGCCAGCCCTGCCGTGGTGTTGGCGGCCAGCGTGGAGCGCAGGATGGCGGCCCTGGTGGGGCCCAGCAGGGCACCCAGGTCGCCGCTGGTGTTGTGGTGGGCGGCGAAGCGGAACTCGGGGCGGACGGGGAAGACGAGGACCAGGCGCATCGCCGAGTCCGTCGAGGCGACCGGGTGGTGGGAGCCGAAGTAGCAGGGGACGACCAGCAGGCCGCGGCCGTCCAGGTGCACTTCGCGGTCGACGGTGAGCACCGGTGGACGCCATCGCATCAGTGGCTCGAACCCGCCAGCAGGCCATCCGCTCCGTACCTCAAGTAGGTGTGCAGGCGATCGGCGCGTTCGTCACCGAGAGCCTGCTCGATGGTCCGCCGATGCGGCTCGACGACCTCCGTGACGTAGGTGTGCAGCGCCGTCCGCAGCCACCTCAGCGCCCGGCGATCCCCGCGTGCCAGGTCGTCGAGCCAGGCCGTCGCTCCGGTCGTCTCCCACAACCGGTCGATCTCATCCAGCAGTCGTGCCGGCGAGGTGAACGGGACGACGTCCGCGCCGGTGTCGGGATCCGGCAGGTCGAGCCCCGGCGTGAGCAAGTCGGGCAAGCGGGCCGCGAACGGGGCCATCGCCGTCAACGCCCGAACAGCCTCGAACACCTTCCTGTCCATCGCCACCAAATCGCGCACGTACCCGCGCTACCAGCTGAAGTGCACTGCGCCCTCGTCGTGCCGGAGCAACTGGACGCTGCTCACCACCTCCCACATCAGGTTCGTCTCCGTCTCCACCCTCGTACGCCCGAGGTCGGTGCCGGTGAAGTGGATGCGTAAAACAGGCACAGCGTCCCCCGGATCGTCGCCCGTCCTCGCGGCGCCCGGATCAACGCCCCCTCTCCTATCGACATAAAACCTGCGCCGGAGATACACAACACGATTGTGGATCACCCGATCAGCGCAGCCGGAGGACGATATTTGACCATGTTCGAATCACGCCACCGTGAGCCGTTCCGACTGTCAGGATCACCTGGCGAGCACGATAGCCGTATCCACAACGTGTTCTTGTGCCGACATAAAGGGGAAAAATGGCGAAGAGGAAATTCGCGCTGTTCGCATCGGCTGCTGCAGTCGCGGCGCTGTTGACGATGACGCTGTCCGCACCCGCGTCCGCCAGCAGTTCCGCGTCGGACGCGCCGGCCGACCGCTATGCGGGCGGGCCGGCCACCACCGCAGTCGACGCCGAGTTCAACCAGGCGGTGGCGGGCACGCCCCCGTCCGGCCTGCCGTGCGTCTCCACGACCGGCGCCACGGCCTGCTTCGAAGCGAACGGCGACAAGTGGTGGGTGCGTGACACAGCGGCGGACAGCGCGTCGGCGGAAGCGTTCTGGGAGAACTACCGCGGTGGTTCCCTCTACCGCACCGGTGTCTGCCGCAACAGCCTCGGCAACGGCAAGTGGGGCGTGTGCAACAAGAACTACTACGAGGACAGCGGTCTGCGCTGGTCCGCATGCGTCTACGACGCCTCGGCGGGCACTCTCATCCGTTGCTCCCAGTGGTACCCGTAGCACCACGGTGATCTGAGAAACCAGGTGTGGTTCCCGGTTGTGCACCGGGAACCACACCTGTCGTTCAGCCACTACGAGCGGCATCCAATGCTCTTGACGCGTATGTAGGCCGCGGGCGATGCCTCGTGCGGCAGTTGGCCGTGCCACCTGATCACCTGACCCGTATCGCTCGAACCTCCCGACAGGTGGATTTGATTCGCAGCCTGCATACGGTGCCGGATTCGGCGGGGAGCAGTCGCTGTGTCATCCGTGCCCGATGCAGAGGAAGGTCCGGCGTAGCGGGTTTCCAGCATTGATGGTGGCGACCGCTCGGGCCGGGGACTCGCCCCTGGCGATGGCCACGTGGAACTCGCGCACCGCGTCGGCGCCGGTGTCGATGCCGGTGCGTGCCGCCGCGACCACGACGGTGCGCACGCCGGCCTTGATCAAGCCGCCGGCGAAGCCGAGCATCTCGGCGCCGGTCCCGGCTTGTCCGCCCTGGAGGTCGGCACCGTCCAACAGGACGATGTCCGGCGGTTGTTTGAGGTCGCCGATCTCGTGGGCGTGGACCGCGCGGTCGTGGAGCCGCACGGTGGAGAAGGCCGTGTTCTCGGGCTGGTGCTCGCTGGACGCGGCGAGGTGGACCAGCGCCGCGTTGTCCATCGCGGAGAGCACGTCGTCCGCGATGGCGCGTTCGTTCGCGAGCAGGTCGACCCGGTGGTGGTGTCGCAGTGGTCGTGTCACGTCCGGTGTCGACTTCGGGCCAGCGACGACGACCACCCGGCCGCCCCCGCGTCGACCGTCGTCGTGCCGCTCCACCCAGGCCGTCGCGGAGGGCGCCACCACCACCGCCCGCCCTTGTAGTGAAGGCAGCGTCGACCAGGGCAGGACGTGGAGCACGCCGGTGGGCAGAACGACGAGGTCCCGGTCGGCGATCCGGTCCGCCAGGGGTTCGAGCAGCACCTCGTCCAACCGGGCCGCCCGGCGACGGGCCGAGGCGGCGATGACGTCGACCAGGTATCCGGGCAGGTCATCGGGTGCGATGGCGTCGAGGTCGGCGTGCAGCCCCCGGACGTCTTCGAACGACCGGGCGGCGTCGCCGAGGCGTATGACGGTCGCGGTGTGGTCGACAAGGACGACGGCGAGCAGACCGTCCCACGCCTCGGTGAAGGCGACCAGCGCTCGTGCGCCGAGACGCGTCGCGAGGTGCTGCGGTGCGACCGGGTCGTGGGCCTGCTCCACCCAGCCGAGGAGAGCGGCTTCGCGCCGCATCCGCGCCAATCGCCGATGCAGGGCGTCCCATGTCGGGTCGGCGCGCGATGTCGTGCCGATGGCACGGGTCAGGAAACGGATTTGGGTGAGCCTGTCGGTGAGCGCGGGGTGCAGCGCGGCACGCGTCGGCACTTGGCGCGCCACGCCGGCGCGGGTCCGCTCGGTGACGTCCAGGACCTGCCAGGGATCGAGGGCGCTGGACACCAATCGCGAGGTGAGAGCTGTCAAGCGGCGGTCGTGCACGTCCAGCAGGGGACGGCAGAGCACCGGCCCCGCAGACCGGTCGATCCCCTCCAGAGCCGCCCGCGCCTCGGCCAGCGCCCGTGACGGCTCTCCCCGGGCTACGAAGAGTTCGATGCGACACAGCGCGCGGAGTATCACGATGTCGATCGGCGCGCCCTCCTCGCGCTCGTGCTCGTCGAGGGCTTCGGTCGCCGCGCGCAGATCGCCTCCCGCGATCCGCAACCGCACGACGAGCAGGCGGGCCACGACCGCGGCGTCGTGGAACCCGCAGCGGTCCAGTTCGGCGGCGACCGACAGCTCCTCGCTCCCCGGGATCCACCGGTGCCCTGCCGCGGCTGCCGCGGCAGCCGCGGCAGCCGCGGCAGCCGTCAGCCGAACCAGTGCGCTGACGGCGGCGGGTTCGCCGCGGCCGTGGGTCGAGAACACGTGTCGTGCCCGACCGGCGAGCCGGAGGGCCTGGTTGTGATTGCTTTTGACCAGGGCGGCGATCGCGAGCTGGTGATCGGCCTCCGCGGCCTCCAGGTGCGTGAAGTCGGGGCGGTGGAGGGCGAGCACGGCTTCCGCCTGGGAGGCCAGCCCTGCGGCGAGCAAGGTCGCGGCGCGATCCAGCGCTATCCCGTTGGTGGTGCCGGGCAGCCGCCGTCCCAGAAGGTCCGCGGCGTGCCCGAACTGGCGCAGCGCCGAGGGCAGGTCGCCGACGAGCCGATACGCGGTGCCGAGGTTGCGCAGCATGCGCCCCAGGGTGAGGTCGTACTCACCTCTCCTCATCCCCTCGGCCGCGACGGTGGCGAGGTTGACGATCTCGTCCTCAATCCACTCGCGTGCCACGTCGGGTTCATGCGGCCGCGTGGCGGTCGCCGGCAGCCAGTCGAGCGACGACCAGGTCACCTCCGGTCCGACCATGGCCTCCACCGCCAGGCCGCTGAGGTGCAGGTAGTGGTCGAACAGCCGGGAGAACGCGATGTGCGCGGCGCTCGGGTCCATGTCGGCGGCCAGTCGCCGCGCGTGGTTGCGCAGCAGGTCGTGCATGCGGAAGCGCTGGTCGTGTACCTCTTCGATCAGGTGCACCCGCGCCAAGCCGTCCACCAGGTCCTCGGCTTCCCCGACGGTCACCCCGGCGAGCGCGGCCAGCGCGGTCGCGTCGAAGTCCCGCCCGGGGTGCAGGCCCAGCAATCGGAACGCGGCGGCGCGGTGCTCGTCCAACTGGCGGACGGACCAGGAGATGACCGCCGCCACGTCGCTCTCGCCCCCGTCCCCCAGCTCCCCCGCCAACTGGCGCAGCGTGCTGCGCGGGCGGGCAACGGCCGTCTCCGCGACCACCCGCAGGGCGAGCGGCAGGTTGGCGCACCGGTTGACGAGTTCGACGGCGTCCGCGGGGTGCTGCCGCACCCGGTCCCCGAGCGAGTCGCTCAGCATGGTCAGCGACTCCTCCAAGGTCAGGACCCCCAGGTCGACCTTGCGGGCGCGGTAGCGGACGCGCAGTTCGGGCAGGCTGTCCCGACTGGTCACAAGGACGAAGCAGCTTGGGCTCGCCGGCAGCAGCGGCAGCACCTGGGCGGCGTCGCGGGCGTTGTCCAGCAGCACCAGCACGCGACGTCCGGCCAACGACGACCGGTACAGCGCGGCTCGTTCGTCGAGGTCGGCCGGCACCGCGGTGACGCCCAACGCGCGGAGGAACCCGGCAAGGGCCTCGCCAGCCGACACGGGCGGCTGCGCGTCGTACCCCCGCAGGTCCACGTACAGCTGCCCATCGGGGAACCGGTCCCGCACGTCGTGGGCCCAGCGGACGGCGAGCGCCGTCTTGCCGACCCCCGCCGTTCCTGCCAAGGCGGAGATGACCGCGGCACCGCTCCCGTCCTCGAGCATCCCGTCCAGGGCTTCCTGTTCCTGGATGCGTCCGACGAATCCGGCTACGGGCAGGGGCAACTGCCGAGGCGCCCGCCACGAGGAACCGGGCGACTCGACCGTGACCGCGACACCGCCCCTGATGTCGCGGCCCTGCACCACAACGCACTTACCGCCGTCGCCCGTGACCACGTTCCGGTGCTCCGCGACCTCCCCGGTCAAGCAGCCTCCCGAAGCCCGGCGCCACAGTCCGTCATCCGACGACGGTAGTGCAAGCGCCTACCGGTCGCGAAGGACGGAGAGCAGGTCGAAGCACCAGGTGACGCGACAGCACGAGGGCGCCCCGCGGTCAACCGGCAGAACGGCGCCAACCTTGTCCAGAGCACAGAACCCGCAACCTCGAGGCAACCGAACAGGACCGATCCGGACCTGTACAGCTCAAGACACCGTCAGTACGGATAGACAAGGACTATCACTGAAGAAAGCAAGCACCGCACCCGACGCGGCTACAGGCAACGCGATACAGTGTTGTCGCACATCACGAGTCGCCTTCAGTCCAGCTTGAAGAGACGACCCCTTGACCAACCCATATGTTGCAGACTCAACCCCCAGAGTTGCCCAAATCATGGCCTGACCTGCGAAAACACTAAATTGGCAGGTGGCGACGGTGCAGTTGAATGCACTTCATCACGATTCACTCCGGTTCATTCTCCTTGAATCCTCCCAATCGCCTCCCATCTTCCTCCCACCACGGTCTTATGTCGACCGCTACGGCCGTCGAACACATGTGCACTCGTCAAGTAGTTGGCCTTCACTGGAGCTGGGCACTTCGGCGGTACGGCCATACCCGTCGCGCCGCTCGCAGACCGCGTAACTACGCCGCCCTGGGCCCGAGGCACCGGCAGTCCTTGGCGGCCTGATCAACGAGTACGAACCCACTGCCGCCTAACCGCAGGTCAGACCATGTGGCCGACTATTGGCACCCCACACGGTGTCCGCGAGCCAACGCCTACGTCGAGCGGTTCGTCAGCACCGTCCGACGCGAAGCCACCGACCGACTGCTCATCCTCAACGAACACCACCTACGTGCGGTCCTGGACCGCTACGCGACCCACTACAACCACCGCAGACCACACCAAGCTCTACAACTCACACCACCACGACCAGACCAGCCGATCGCAGAGCCGGGCTGTACCTCGATACGCCGCCAGCCGGTTCTCGGTGGCCTGATCAACGAGTACGAACCCACAGCCGCTTAACCGCAGGTCAGACCATACGGCCGACTTCTGGCACCCCACAGGTGGCGGTGAGCCGCAGCCACCGGCCGGCGTTGGTGGACGGGTTGGCCGAGGTGGCGGACGTGGAGCTGGTGCCCATGGGGTCGGCCGGGGTCAAGGCGATGGCGGTGTACGCCGGGGAGGTTGATGCCTACGTGCACGCCGGTGGGCAGTACGAGTGGGACAGCGCGGCACCGGTTGCGGTGGCTTTGGCGGCCGGGGCGCAGGCGTCCCGAGTGGACGGTGGGCCGATGGTGTACGGCAACCGCGATCCTCTGATCCCGGATCTGGTGATCTGCCGACCGGAGTTGCGGGACCGGCTGCTGGGGGCGCTGGCGGAGCTGCGGGCACGCGGCGTTCCGGCGTGATGCCGTGCACATTCCTCCCCACGACATACCACGGCGGCCCCACCGGATGGATTTCCGGTGGGGCCGCCGTGATCGTTCATCGGGTTTCCAAGTCAGGAACCTTCAGGAGTGGTCGACGAAGCGCGCGGGAATCACCCCAGAGCCTTCGAGCGACCTACCGCGTACAGCTCGACAGCCCAGCTCTGATGATCGATGAACGCCTCCCAGAATTCCGGCCGAGCCCACTCCTTCGGCCCCAGGGTCAGGGACCCGTTCCAGTTACGGGTGATGGTCCACCCCTTCGGGATCTCATCCGACGACACCTCGAAGAGCCTTGAGTCGAAAAGGGCCGGAAGTTCCGAATCCGAGTACTCGATGCGGAACTTGTTGGCACCGTCGGCCTGCGCGAAGATCTCAAGCACCACGTACTCCGCTCCCTCCCGAAGGGAGGCCGCCCCCTGCGAAACCCGCCGTTCGAAGCCGTCGGAGCCCGTGAACCTGACCTTCATCCCGACTTCCTCCGGTTCATGACCACCTTGTAGTCGAAATCGTACATCACTTCCCCGGACCCGGGATTGTGGTAGAAGTGCACCTGGAACGGGCCGTACGGGCTCTGGTGCGTGGGCGTGGAGTACTTGCCCCACTCCGCCGCACCCCCACTTTGCGCGAACCTCACCTGCAGCGCCGTGTTCCCCATTTGTTCCCCGGCCATGACCTGAGGCGAATCCCCGAGGACTTCGGGCACCAGGGTGCCGTCGCCGGCGAAGAGGGAGTTGGCCGACTCCTCCCGCAACTGGTCCGCGAGCTTCTGCCCCTCAGCCGAGCCCGAGATGAAGTTGTCGTGCTCGTCATGCGTTCCACCATCGTGCGGGGTGACTCCGCACCCGTTGTTGTTGTGGACCAGGAGATCGTCCGCACCTGCCACCACATAGTAGGTGTGGACACCTTCGACGGTCAGGTCGTAGACCGGTTCGTAGTGCGTGTACCGGTCGACATCGGTGACCTGGGGCGAGGTGCCGTCGGCGGAGGTGAGGACCTGCCCCGGCCTGAGATCACTGATCTTGACGAAGCGGCCTTCGGCGTTCACCCAGACCGGGTGCCAGGAGGTCGCCTCCACACTGCCCGTGGTGCCGTCCTGGCCGGCCACGGTTAGGCGGGTCATGTCGCCTTCGTCGTCGTGGACGATGGTGGCGACGACCTCGCGGTCGGTGGTCTCACCCGTGGCCGGGTCGGTGGCCTTGACCCTGTCGCCGATCCCAACCTCGGAGATCGGCTTGGTCGAGCCGTCGGCCATCAGCACCAAGGTCGTGCCGACGAAGCTGTGCTTAACCGGGCAGCTCCCACCGCCTCCGGAGATGAGCTTCTGGAACTTCTCGGTGACGGCCCGGGTCGCCTGCTCGGCGATACCCTGCACGCGGCGCAGCACGCCCTGGGCCTTGCTGACGATCGAGGCCAGGCGATCAACGGCCTTGATGGCGTTCCAGCCGGCTTCGAGGATCTTGCCGACCTTGCCCCACGGCACCAGGCCCGCGACCATGCCGGCGCAACCCCAGATGTCCCCCTTGGTGAAGCAGTCGACAATGTCGTTCCAGCCCGAGATCTCCTTCAGGACGTCCCAGGCGACTTCCTTGATCACATCCCACTTGGTCTTGTGGGCATCGGCCAGGGCCCGCTCGTAGTCCTCCTTGCTGATGCCCTGACTGGCCATCGCCTTGGCGGTCTCGTCCGCAACGGCCTTGGTGTACTGCTGGACCGCGCGCTTGTAGTTCTGGGCGGCCTGCCTCTCGGCCCTGAACTGCGGCGACTTGTCGGTAGTGCCGGTTGCGTGCAGCCGCTTGTCGATCCCGCAGAACACGCCGTCGGGACCGCAGTCGCGGATCAGGCCGGTCGGGTCGCTGAACGTCACCGGGCTGTTGTTGGCGTAGGCGTAACCGTTGAGCTGCTGCGGATCATTGTTGTCGATCACCGGGTCGGCGGAGAGGAACCGGCCCGAGGCGTTGTCGTACAACCGCGCACCGACACTGGTCAGACCCGACTCGTCGTTGCGACCACCCACGAAGCCCAGGCGATCCGGCCACGCACCAGGCGTCGGACCGCGCTGGGCGCCATAGGGCGTCTGACGACGTTGGGTGACGGTGAGGTTGGCGTCCTTGGCGACGGTGATCTGGTTGGTGCCCTGGTGGTCCGGGATCAGCCACTTCAGGCCCGTCACGCTGTTGCGCACCGCCACGGTCTGGCCGCCGTGGGAGTACCAGCGGGTCCACGACGGGATGCTGGTGCCGGTTTCCAGGCGGATCTCCTGGCCGAACACGTACAACGTGGTCGCGGACGGCTCACGACTGATCAGCCGCGAGCCGTCGGCGTCGTAGAGGTACTTCGACTCCTTGCCGTCCGCGTTGACGATCCGGGACACCCGGCCCTCGGCGTCGTACTCCAAGGTTTGGGTGTCGCCACCGATCTTGCGCGTCTTGGTGCGGCCGGTGCTGTCGTAGTCGAACGTGTCCAGTGACGTCCCGTTGGGGCTCGTGGTGGTCACCGAGCGGGCGGTGTGCGGTTGTGCCGCCCCGGCGGCCGGGTAGGTGGTCGTCCGCACCGTGTCGCCGGCCGCCGCGTGCTGGGTCTCGGTCAGGCGGTTGCCGGTCTTGTCGAAGGTCCACGAGTGCCAGTACGGGGCCGGGCCGCCCAGGGCGGTGGCCGACCGGGTGGCGGTGCAGTCACCGGAACCCGGGGTCCATGCCTCGGTCATGCGCTGCAGGTGGTCGTAGGCGAAGCACTGGGTGTCTGGCACCCGGCTCCCGGGGGTGTCGGCGACCTTGGTGATGTTGCCGGCCGGGTCGTAGGTGTAGGTGCGGTCGGCCAGGCGGTTGTCGGTCGTGGTCTCGCGGCTGGCGATGGTGCGTTCCAGCCGGCGGGTGCCGAGTTCGTAGAAGTTGGTGACTTGGAGGTTCTTGGCCGCGTTCGGGGCGGCGTTGTCGTAGGTGAGCTCCAGGACTTCCCCGAAGCTGGAGTAGATGGTGCTGTCGACGTAAACCTGGTTTCCGACCGTCTTCTCCAGCACACCGTTCGTCGTGTTGTACGCCGAGGTGACGGCTTCTTTGGAGACGATCTCCCGATCTCCGGAGAAGACGGACATGTAGCCAGTGGTGGCCGGTTTGCCGGTGAGCGGGTGGTAGGTCTGCCGCACCTGGTACGTGGTGCCGAGCACGCCCTCGGTGGAGGGGATTGTGACCAGTTCGCCGGTCGGGCGTCCGGCGATGTCGTAGCCGTGGACCTGACGCTTGTATGCCTGCCCGTCCGTGAAGCGGGTGGAGGAGGTCAGCAGGCCGGTGCCGCCGGGCAGGGTGTCGTACTCCCAGGAGGAGAGCGTGGTGCCGGTGAGGGAGTCCTGGTGCTTGGCGGTCAGGCGGCCGAGCTTGTCGTAGGCGTTGGCGACCGTGCGGCCCTGGGCGTCGGTGCTGGACAGAACCTGACCTGCGGCGTTGTAGGTGACGCTGCTGTGGCCGGTGTCCGGGTCGTCGGTGGCGATCACGCGGCCGCGCAGGTCGTAGGTGTAGCGCCACTGGTTGCCCACCGGGTCGGTCAGGGTGGTGAGCAGGCCGGCGGCGTTGTAGGCGTACCTGGTCGCGTCGAACGGGCTGTCCACGCCGGCGGTGTGCTGGCGCTTCTCGACCGTGCGGCCCTGGGCGTCGCTGATGATCGTGGTGGCCGCGGCGCCCTGGGGCGGGGTGGTCTTGACGCGGTCGCCGCCGTAGGAGGTGGTGGTGCGCCACTGCTCGATCCCGAGCTTCTTGAAGATCGCCGCGGTCGGTCGCCCCATGCCGTCGTACTCGGTGACGGTCTGGCTGTGCACCTCGTTGTCCAGGCTGCCCGCCAGCGTGCCGTTGGGAGCCTCGGCGTTCCACCGCAGGCTGTTGGTCTTGTAGGGCAGGCCGCGGGAGTCGTAGAAGGTGTCGGTGACCAGTCGGCCGCCGCTGGCGCCCGGTGAGGGGGTCTGGGTCTGGCGTTCGCGCAGCAGGCCGTCGTAGAGCGTGTACGCCGCCAGGTAGCGGTTGTTGTCTTGGAGCTGCTTGGTGACGACGACGCTGGGCTTGTCGTTGTTGTACTGGTACTCGAATGCCGCGTTGGCGGTGTGTCCCTCGGCCTTGCTCCGCCCCGGCGTCCACGCGGCGGTCAGCCGGCCGAGTGGGTCGTAGGTGAGGTCGGCGCGGCGGTTGTTGGCGTCCACCGACGCGGTCGACAGGCCCCACGCCGGGTCGAGGTATTCGCGGGTGACGTGCCCGAGCGGGTTGGTGCTGGAGATCTCGGTCAGCGGGCCGGTGTCGGGGGTGTAGTCGGTGGTGGTCTTCTCACCCCGCGCATCCCACACGTCCAGGGGACGGCCGATCGCGTCGTAGGTGGCGCGCGAGGCGGTCACCCAGGTCTGGCCGGAGGCGTCCCACTTGTCGAGCACCTCGGCCTTGGTGATCAGACCGCGCGTCGGTGCGACACCGAATGCCTGGTCGTCGTAGTACGAGCGGGCCAACGACTGGATCGTGGTCGGCGACGCCGTCACCGCACAGGTACCCACCACCGTCTCCACCTGTGAGGCCAACGTGAGCAGCCAGGCGGTCTCGTTGCGGGCGAACGTCGAACGGGTGCAGGTCTCGTCCCCGGTCACCGCGAGATCGCCGTGATCCTCGGTACGCCGGGCCACCCCCTCGGGCGTGAAGTCGCCCTTGTCCACCCGCGTACGCCGCCACGCACCGCTCTCCAGCAGGGTCCGGCCGCGCACCGAGGCGTTCCCGGTCACGTACGCCTTGTTACCCGCCGCGTCCGTCGCGGTCGGGGTGTCGGGCAGGTACGGGTCGTTGACCGACGCCGACACCAGCCGGCCGGCGTTGTACTGCCGCGTCTCGCGCACGAACCCGCGCAACCGCTCCACATCCCGGACCGGCTCGCCCTCGGACGTGGTGATCCACGCCTCACGCGTGCCCGACGGGAGCCGGTCGCCGTCCATGCCCCGGCCGAAGACCGTCTCGGTGACCGACTGCGGACCCGACGGATCTCCCTTGGTCATGCGCACCGTGCCGTAGCCGCGCCACTGGGACCAGGTACGACGGTCGGGCTCGGCGAACTCGGCCTCGTCGAAATGCCACGCCGGGTCGCCCAGATAGGTGTAGTTGGTCTTGACCAGGCTCGACGCGCCGGTGCGGTCGTCGTCGACCACAGTCGTGACCACGTACTTGTGGAACCAGTGCAGCTCGGGCTCCCGACCACCGTCCGGAGTCCACCACGACGGATAGCACCGCAGCGCGTTCGACTCCGCCGCCGCGGGCATCCGCGAACCCGCCACGCAGTCCGCGCCGCTGTACTCGACCTGCGTGTGAGAACCCGCCTCACCGGTGATCCCCACGACCCGGTACCGAGTGATCGGCGGCCGGTTGTCACTGCCGGTGTCCACCCGGTTGGGCAACGCCTTGTGCGCGAACACCGTCGCCGGCAACGCCACACTGCCACCCACCAGACCCGTGTGGGTCACCTTGTGCAGGTTCAGCGCCGGCGCCAACCCGTCACCGGTGCCCAGGAACTGGTGCTCCAATGCCCAGGAGTCCACGTCCCGGAACCCGCTGCCACCGTCCGAGACCCGCGTGACCACCTTGGTCAGCTTCTTGCGGGTGAAGAACGACGGGGTCAGCCGGTTGGTGCACGACTCACCCGCGCCGCAGATCTGGTCGAACGGCACATCCGGCCACGACGCCGCCGTCGAAGCGTTGAGCTGCGACGGGTCGCAGGTGACCGTGCCGGAGGGCAGGCAGCGTTCGGCGGTCTCGAAACCGACCCGGGCACCGGGGTGGCCGAAGACGTTGTCACTGCGCAGGCCGTAGTCGATCCGGTCCAGCCAGCCGCCGCGCACGTAGTCGGTGCCCTTGGCCGGGTCGGCGTTGCGGCCGTAGCGGTTGAACTCGCGCTGGTAGTAGTACGTGGTGACGTTGCCGTGCGGATCGACCGAGTAGTCCAGGTTCCACCGGTACGCCTGCTGGCACCACGAGGCGTCGAACGCGGCCTGGTGGCACTCCTCACCGGCGTGGTTGCCGTATACCGGCACGGTCCACGCCGACTGCGTCTCCGGCCTGCCCTCCGACCACCCCGGCAACCGGTTGAGCCCCAGGAAGTACTGCGTGCCATCCGGCGTGGTGACCTTCCAGTGCTCACCGTTGTTGTCACCGTTGGCGGCGTTGAACAACCGCTCGATCCGCGCACCGTCATCGGACTCGGTCCGCCACTGGTTGCTCGTGCCGACGCGCACCAACTTGCCCGACACCCCGACCAGGCTGATCGTGGCGTTGTCGATGGCCCAGCACTGGTCACCGGTCTTGGTCTGACCGTTGTTGCCGCCCAGGTCCAACGAGCACGGCTTGTACTGCCGCTCGATAAACCCTGCGGGCGACAGGTCCCACCCGTCACCGGCCCACGACGCCTGGTTGTTCGTCGACGACGTCCGCCCGTCCAAACTCTGCGCCGAGTACCCCAACGACACCGACGGCGCCCCACCACCCACAGCAGGCGGCACCCGCATCGGGTAGCTGTAGGTGAAGTCACCCGACGAGCCGCCGGCGTTCCACGAGCCGGCCGGGGCCAGCGACGTCGCCGAATAGGAACCAGCCGGACCCGACGCTGCAGCCGTCGCCGCGAACACCACCGGCTCCGAACTCACCGTCACCGAAGCCGACAGCACACCCGCAGTCGTGTCGTTCGCCGCACCCTCCACCGACGTGGCGGCCTGGCACTCAGCCTTCTCCGGCGCGGTCGTCGCACACGACGGCAACCGCACCAGGCGCAGTCGGGACGCGTAGTCACCACCGAACGCCGACCCGAACGACGAGTAATCGAACACCACATCCAACGGCTTGTCCTTGACGCCCCCGGCGTCGGACACGCTGAACACCACCGCGTCGAACTTCCGCTCGTGCACCCGGACGCGCACCTTGCCCGACTTCGCCAGCCGCGCCCCCGCCTGGCCCCTCAACCCCACCGCGACCGGCGTCCCGGCAGCCCGCACCGGACGACCCGTCGCACGCGCCGCCGCCTGCGCGGGCGTACCACCGGCCGCCGCGAAGTCCACCTCGCCGACCATCGCCCGAGGCCACACCACACCCGCCGCCGGTGCCGTGACCACCGCACCAGCCGCCGGGTCCCGCGGGAGCTGCCTGACTTCCACCGGATAGGCCGGGGAGGACACCTCCTCCTGCAGCCCCACCCGCCAATCAGACTCGGCGGCAACGGCCACGGCTTGCGTGATCGACGTGGTCAGCACCACCACCACACCGAACGCGACGGCCTTCCTGGCCCACTCACGCGGGGAAACGCTCACAGCGCGACCTCTCGACATTCTCGTGGTGACGGTCAGAAGTGGAAGGTGGTGTTGCAGAGATCGAGGATGTCGTCGTCCGCCAGCAGACCCGAGTAGACGTGGACGTCGTCGAGGTCACCGGTCCACCGGTCGGTAGCAGCACCGGCGACCGTGGCCCGCCCGAACCGCAGACCGCCCGTCGTCGACCGGCTCGTAACACCGCTGCCGTCCGCCGTCGTGCCGGAGAACGTGCTCTGGCGGAAACCGTTCGCGAAGAGGGCGATGCGCCCGGTGGTCGCGTCGAAGGTCGCCACCAGGTGGACCCACTGGCCCGGCATCGCCTCGAAGTCGGACAACGCGACCGCCGCCACCGGACCGGACGCCGACTGGGACACCGAGAACTCCCACCGCGTTCCGTTGTAGCCCAGCGTGAACGGGGAGTACGCGCCATCCTGGCCACTGACCGCCACGCGCCGCACACCGGTGTCCCCACTGAGCTGCACCCACGCGCTGACCGTGTACGAGCGGGCCGAGGAGAACAACACTGGCTGCGGCGCGGCGACCTCCCCGGTGCCCGCCGAACCGAAGTTCAGCCACTTCTCCTCGGTCGGAGCCGCCGCGCTCGGGTACCCACCCCACAGCAGTTCGCCGGTCAACGAGGCGTTCTGGCCCGATACCCGGTCAACGGTCGTCGTGCCGGTCCGCTCGTCGAGTGTGTACCGGGCCCGCAGCACCGCCAGGTTGGCCTGCGTCGCGACCTCCTCGGCTGCCAGCACCCGGTCCCAGACCAGGGTGTGGTCGACCGAGCCCGGAAACCGGTTGACCCGCGCCCCGCCCCACTTCGCCGCACCCACGACGAACGCACCCGTCGCATTCCACGTCGCCACCGTCGCAGCACCCTGGTACCTGCCATCGACATAGAGCTTCAGACTGTCGCTGTCCGGGTCGTAAGTCCCCACCAGGTTGGTCCACACCCCCGTCTGCGGCACACTCGTCGACGACGCCCGCGCGGTCCCGGCGGTATTCGAATCCGCACCCGGCGCGGCCATCGTCCAGCGATTGACGTCCTGGCTGTACCCCAGGAAGAACGAACTGGCGCTGCCACCATCCTGACTCACCGCAGTGAAGTAGCCGTCCACGCGATCCAACTTCACCCACGTCGACACCGAGAACGCCCGAGAAGTGTCCACCACCGGACCCGACGAGACCGCCGCGCCACTGGAGAACGACAGACCGTTACCCGAGTACCCCGCGGCGAACGAGCCACCCGTCACCGTCAGGGGCTTGTTGCCCGCGCTGTCCTGCGCGACCGAGCCCCCGGTCTCGTCAAAGGTCCACCCGGCCTTCACATCGGCCGGCCCGGCGACGTCGAACACGTACACCGCGTTGGCCGCCGGCCGGTTGCCCGCCCGGTCGAACGCCGTCACGTACAACACGTTCGTCCCGACCTTCGTCGGCGTGATCGGCACCGTCACCGTGCCATCGGCCGACTGCACCGCCGCCGAGTGGGTGATGGCGGTGTCGTCGTTGAGCGACCACCCGTAACGACGCACGTCCATCGTCCCGCCCAACCCGGTCAGCACGCCGGGGTTGAACGTGAACGTGCCGGTCCGCCCCACACTGCCGTGCGGACCATCAACAGCCAGATAGTCTGACGAGGACACCACCGGCGCACTCGGGGCGACGCTGTCCACCTCGAACTCGCAGTCCACCGTGCCGGTGAACAACCCGTGGTCACTGCCCCACACCCGCCACGTGAACAACCCGTCATGGGTGATCCGGCCCGACGGCACCGTCACCTCGGCGAACGACCCCGCCGGAATCCCGTTGGTGTAGTGGTCGGTGTAGCCAGCCGACAGGTTCGGCGCCACCCCGTCGAACACCCGGAACATCGCATCCATGATCCCGCCGTCCGGATCGTTCATCCGCGCCCGCAACCGCGGCGTCCGCGTGAACACCGCCGACCGCCCCACACCCGTCACACACGGGATCGCATCCGACCCACCCGGACCCCAGCCCTCCATGCCCAATGCGGTGGGCATGAACGGCCAACTGTTGTAGACGACCTCCAGGTACGGGTTCAAGTCGAACCGCCGCCACGAGGTGTCCAGCTCCCCCTCGTTCTTGGCCTGCAACAGAAACGTCGTCCAGTTCCAGCCCTCGTTGGACGCCTGCCGCACCGCGCGGGTCGCGTCGAAGTCCGCCCCACTGGGCCCCGGGCAGTAGGTCGGGTTGTTGGCCACGTTGCTCTCCGAGAGCAGGTAGTACCAGCCCGGCTGGTTGGCCCACGTGGTGTTGCCGTCGATGTTCGGGCTCAGGTACAGCTGCGTCGCCGACGGCGAACACGAGTAGGTGCCGACCACCGTGGTGCGCAGCGTCGCCTGATCGATGTACTTGCCCACGATCGGCGCGGTGTGCATCTGCAGATAGGTCCTGGACCGGCCGTTGCGGCCGGCGTTCAGCGACGCCGCGTTGAGGAAACCCGCCTTCAGGTCACCCAACGCGCCATCGGTGCGGTCGAAGTTGCGGGCGTCGGGCCACGGCTCCTGCACCACCACGTGGTGCACCTTGCCGCAGTTGGGGCAGTAGTACCCGGGGTCGATCAGCACCGGGTAGGTGGTGTCCCGCGCGGCCAGGAACTCCCGGTCCGGCAGCACCGCCACCGTGTCCGCGCCGACCTCCACGTCCATCTCCGCCCGGCGGTCCCCCTCGGCCGGGCCCTCGGTGTGGTTGTCCGGGCTGCCGCCGGAGGAGTCCCACATCGACGAGGCGTCACCGGACAGCACCGGCGTCCCCGCCGCGTCCTTGACCACCAAAGCGCCGCTCTCGTCCGACCGCTCCTCCACCCGCACCCCCTCGGCGTGCGTGCGGAACGCGATCCGCTCCAACTCCTCGCTCTGCCCCGCCTGCGGCGTCTTGACCACCAACACCTCGCTGAACCCGCCGAGCGTGGCCTCGACCTTCAGGTCCACGCCCGGCAGCACCTCCGGGTAGGTCAACGACGCCCCGTCCACCACCGCCGGAGGCAGATCCTCGCCCCAGCCCAGACCCACCGCGTGCCCATCACGCGCCACCCGCGCCACCGCGTCGTCGGCCGACCCCACGCCACCCGGCGAGAACACCACGTCCACCGGAGCCGCCTTCGGCCCGAACATCCCGTCCGCCCGACGCTCCAACGCCAAATCCACCGGCACCCACCCGCCATCACGCCGCACCCGCACCGGCTGCAGGTGCTGCGTGAAGGTGAACGAACCATCCGGATTGGCCCTCAGCTCATCGGTCTCCGTGGTCGCCGACTCCACCACCACCGACTCACCACGCGCCTGTGCATACCGCGACGCCGTCGCCTCGTCCGCCTCCACCCCCGGCGTCTCGGCCACCGCCTGCTGCGGCACCACCACACCAAGCGCCACGGAGGCCACCAGCCCCAGGGCGAAAGCGCGCAGGGGTGACCCCGCGCGCGCACGCGCGCGTCCCATGAAAGAGAAATCCCCCCGTCACCGCGCCCAGCGCGGCTTTGTGCCTGGTCCCCCGACCCAAGGAGGAAGCATGATGGTTCAACCACCCCGGCGCAGCAGCCAAACGGCCTAACACCGTTAGGGAGGCTCTGTGATCAGAGCCTCACAACCTGTATCGCTCGACGATCATCATCACAGGTCACATCGCGACACCGATGACCTGTCCAAACCCACCCTGGGCGAGCCCGAGCGGGCGCGTCCCGGTCGGACTGGGCCACCAAACTCAAGCTGCCCACCGCCGACCCGGACCCGGTGCCACGCTCCGTGCTCACGCTCAAGGGCCTCGTCCACCTCGACACAGGGCGCCATCACGGCCACCACCACGCAGCCCCCAAGGCCCGAACGGCATCCACACGAGCACAGCGATACCGGTGCTTTGTGGGTTCCGGGGGCGGATGGCCGAGGGGGACCGGGCGGGCCGCTTGTTGGCGGTGATGGTGGACAGGCTGGCCGCGGCCGGTCTGGTCAAGGCCAGGGGGCGGCAGCGTACCGATTCCACGCACGTGCTGGCCGCGGTGCGGGCGTTGTCACGGTTGGAGCTGGTCGGGGAGACGCTGCGGGCGGCACTGGAGGAACTGGCGGCCGTCGACCCGGACTGGCTGGGCGGCATCGTGGCCCCGGAGTGGGCCCGGCGCTACGGTCGTCCGGTCCGCTACGACCGGCTGCCCCAGGGCGCCGATGCCCGGCAGGCCTACGCCCTGACGGTGGGCGCGGACGGGATGAGCGTGCTGCGGGCCCTGGCCGACCCGGCCACCCCGCAACGGTTACGCCGGGGTGGACAGGTCGACATCCTGCGGCGGGTCTGGGTCCGGCAGTACTGGTACGACAGCACCGGCGAATTGCGGTGGAGGGAGCCGAAACAGACCAAGGACCGCAACAGCAGATGCGGTGTGCCGCGCCGGTCGACCTCCACACCCTCGGCCTCGGGAAGCCCCGACCCGGAGTCGGCGCAGGTACCATGGTCGGGAATGGAGATCGTGTCCCCCTATGATCCCGAGGCGCATTTCAGCCACAAGCCGGGCAAGGCGAAGTGGATCGGCTACAAGGATCATCAGACCGAAACCTGCGACGATCTCATGCCGCGTGTCATCGTGCACGTGCTGACCACCCCCGCCCCAGAGCAGGACGTCGACGCCCTGGACCGCGTGCACACCGCGCTGAAAGGACAGGGCATGCTGCCCGCGGAGCACCTGGTCGACACCGGTTACCTGACCCCACGGGGCATCCACCGGGCCACGACCGTCCACGGGGTCACGATGGTCGGTCCGGTCCGTGAGGACTCCCGGGCCGGTGAACGGCCCGGCTTCGCCAAGGACGACTTCAGCATCGACTGGGAGGCCATGACGGCCACGTGTCCACAGGGGATCGTGAGTCCGCCCTGGAAGCCGACTCTCGCCGATCGGCATCCCACCATATCCGTCCTGTTCAGACGATCGGCCTGTCGGAAGTGCGCTGTGCGCAAGCGCTGCACCGGCAACGCCGACGACAGAGGACGACACCTTCTCCTGCTGCCCCGACCTCTGCAGGAGATCCAGACCCGCGCCAGAGCAGAGCAGAAGACCCCGGAGTGGAAAGCGAAGTACGCGATGCGGGCCGGATGCGAGGCCACCGTCTCCGAGACCGTCCGCGCCCACGGGCTACGGCACTGCCGCTACCGCGGCCTGGCCACGACCCACATGCAGCACGTCCTCACCGCCGCCGGAACCAACATCATCCGACTCAGCCAGCAGTCGACAACCGATCGACCACCTCGACCACCGGAGCACTTCCAGCAACTCTGCCAGACCCTGGCGGCAACCGCGGCCTAAAGATCACCAGCAGCATCCCGACTACGGGCCAGAGCCGACAACTGGATAGACCCCCTCCACGCGGCGCTGGCCACATCGGCCGAGCCGGTAACAATCGCCACCACCCCCACGACGACGCCCACCACGACACGACCCAGCCGGCCGACCGGCACGCGTGCACGGACGTAACCGGCACGCAGGCTCGCGGCGGCCCGGTCACCACGCCGACGAAGCTCTGCGGTGACCGGACCGAACGGCCCGATCACGCTCCCGCACGCACCCGCCGTCCGCCGAGGTGGCCATGCCGAACACCGCCAGCCTCAAGCACCTCCTCGAGCACCAGCAGCCGACACGCCTCAGACGCACACGGTGCGCGGTAACCCTGTCAGCGGCTACCACGGCCAGGCCGCCGACAGGGCCAGGGGCGCGGTGGCCGAGGAGCCCACCGGGACGCCGTGGTCGGTCACCCGCCGATCAGGGTATTAAACAGCGCCGCAGCGCCGGCCGTCCCGGCCGAGCCGGTCACGATCGCCAGGCCCGGGTGCTGCCCCGCCCAGGTCAGCAGCAACACCGCGCCGACCCCGCACAGCACGGCCAGCAGCAGGATTACCGCGGCGCGCTGGGACAGCAGCGGGCCGCCATGGTGGTTGCCGGGTTCCCGACGCCCGTCGCGGTCGCCGCGGCGGGGTTCGTCGTCCCAGGTCGGATCGGGAGTCGGGGTGGCCATGCGCTCGTCCCGTCGGTCGTGGTGGTCCGGGGCCGCCCCGGCTGACACCGGGGGTGTAGGTCGCCGGGCCCGGCCGCGCCTACGCCGCGGCACGCGTGACGAAGATCGGCAAAAAAGTTCCGCCGCGCCCGTAGGGTCGTCGCCCCGGGCCGACATACGAGAAGCCGTGTCCTGGTCATTGAAGGAGACGGGTCGTCGTGACGGGGCGCGGAAGAGCTGACGGGTGGCGAGGATGGGCGGCGAGCGGAGCGAAGCGTGCGAGGCGCCTCGACCTGCGCACTTACAACCCGAAGTGGGTAGCCCGCCGCGTGGCGACGCCCCGGTCACGCCCGCTGTCCGCTGGCAGGTCCACGACCCGTCGCGGGCCTTGCTCGACGACCCGCACCTCACCGGCTCCGAACGGGCCGAACTGGTCGAGGCGCTGGAGCGGGCGGCCCGGCACCTCGCCGACGGCCGGCTCTACGCGCGGATCGCCGCGCAGGGGTTCACCGGGTTCGCCTACGACGCGCTCGCGTTCAACCTCACCGCCTACGCCCTGCCGGTGATGCTGGCGTGGTTACGCCGCGGCCGGATCTTCGCCGAGTGCGCAGCCAAAGGGCGCGGCCTGCCGTACGGGGACCGGGGGCGCGAACGGCTGGCCCGCTCCCGCGACGACCGCCTGGAACTGGCCGGCGAGACGATCGCCAAGGCGCTGAACCTCTTCCGCAAGTTGGCGGTGGCCGGCCGCGGCTGGTCGGCCGATGGCGGCACCGCGCTGACCACCTACTTCGTCGGCACGTGTGTGCAGGTCTTCCCCAACGTGTGGCGCCACTGGATCAAGGAGCAGGGCTGGACCGAGGAGCAGGGCGCCGACCTGCTGATGGACGACCTGGGCACACTGATGGACACCACCGACCGGCACCTGGACACCCATACCGACCCGGCCGAGATCGCCGCCTCCCGGGACGTCGTCCGCACCGCTCTGGACGCCATGCCCGGCCCCGTCCGCGAGGTCGCCGAACTGCTGATCCTGCACGGTTGGAAACTCCCCGAGGTCGCCGCCTACCTGGGCACCAGCCCCGGGGCCGTCGAGCAGCGCCTGCGCCGCTACCGCAGGCAACTGGCCAGAAAACTCGGACAGGACGCCGCGGGCAGCTTCCCGACTTCCCGCGCCATAATCGGAAGCGGGGACAGATGAGCACCACACCGACCCCCGACACCGGCCGCGTCAAGAAGCTGTTCGAGGAGAACGACGCCCGTCGCACCCTCGAACACGCCGCCTGGCTGGCCGACGCGTTCGCCCACCTCACCTCCACGCAGAGCGCCGACCGTGTTGCGAGTCTGCTCGAAAAGATCGCCTCCGACAGCGCTGCGGACCCGCGCCACCGCCTGGCCGCGGTCCGCGCCACGGACCACGACCGCACGGAGCACCGCCTCATTGTGGACCTGCTCTCGACGATCATCACCGACCCGGCCGTGCCTCCCAGCGGCCGCGAGGCCGCTGCTGCGGCCCTTGCCGTTTTCGACCCGGTGGCCAGCGCGGCGGCTCGGGGCGCGGCCATTCTCGAAGGAGCGGACCGCACGTCCAACGTGCCCCCCACCTGGTTCCTTTCCGCTTTGGTTCCGCAGGACGACGACACGGCCGACGCATACCGGCGGAAGGCCGAGGCAGCCCTGGACCAGGCTCGTGCGGAACTGACCGCGGCCCTGCTGAAGCAGCCCTCCCGGCACGCCGCCGACGACTGGGCACCCGCCACTGAGACGGACACCACCGCCATGACCGCCCTAGTCGACCTGCTCGTGGACTTCGAGCTGTCCTCACTGGGCACCCCCCTTGCCCGCACCGCCCGACGACGCACCCCACCCGCCACCGTCGGGCGGATCCTGGCTCGCAGCCAGGGCAAGACCGACACAGCCGACACTGACCGCCCCACCAGCCGCCTCGCCGACGACCTCGCACTCGTGGCGGAGCTCAAGCACCTCGCGAGAGGCCGCGGACTACAAGACCCCCACCGCCAGGTCGGGCCGATGCTGTCCAGGCTGGCCGGGCTACGCCCCGGCGACAACACAGCCTCCGACACCAGAAAGCTCGCCCACCTGCTCACCAGCGTGCTCGACCACCTCCCCCACAACCTCGCCACCACATTCGCCACCATCGTGAACCTGCGCACCGACCTGGGCCACGAGACCATGCCGCAGCGGATCGACCTGCTCGCCAAGCTATCCGGCGTCAACCGACGCCTCATCCTGCGCCGCTGGGACAGGGCCGCCCGCCTCGCGGCCGAGCTACTCCTCCCGTACCCGCAGACCACCCTGCCCGACAAACCGGACACCGAACCGGCCGCCGCCAGGCCCCGCCCACCACGGCGAGCAAATGAAACACGGCGGTCGGGCACGACAGGGTGACCACTCCGGCACCGACACCGCGCCCACCGACACCGCGGCAAGCAGCACCTCCTCGACCGCCAGCCGCGGGTCGACACCTGGGTGCGACCGAGCACCATGGCCGCCGAGAACACCCCCAACCGCTACGACGTCGACCACCAGGGCAGCCGCGGTAAACACGGTGGCGTAGGCGCGCGGTCGAGACGGCGACGGGCAGGTGTGCCGCTCGAAAAATCATCGTCGCAGGTCACTCGGCCATGGCAGCGTTCCGGGTGACCACCAGAGAACTGGTGCGGTTGCTGTGCGAGCGCGAGGGCCTGCGTCGTAGACGCGTCAGAGCCGATGGTGCTGCGCTCGCTGGCCGTGGACTGGCAGATCACCTCCGCCAGTCAGCAGGAGACCGCCACTGCGGTCGTCCGGCCATATGAGGGCGCGCCGATTCTGCTGAAACTGCACTGCGGCACCGACAACCTGTCCGAGGCCGCCCTCGGCGGGCCCGAGCGGCGGACCCGCGCCAGCTCGCACCGGTCGGACTGGACCGCCACACTCAAACTGCCCACCATCGAACCCGACCTGGTGCCGCGCTCGGCCCTGACCCTCAAGGGCCTGGTCCACCACGACAACGGCGCGATCATGGCCGCCGCCACCATCTCCCCGCCCGAGGAAGTGGGCGGCATCTGCAACGGGGACTACCGGTACTGCTGGCTGCGCGACGCCGCGCCGTGAAACCTCGACTGACTCCAAGAAGCACCTCGAACGGCAACTCCCAAGCAGAGCGGTAGAGTCATACAGCACACCGCAAGTCGCCTTCAGTCAAGCCCGAAGATGCGACCACTTGACCAACCGATATGTTGCAGACTCAACCCCCAGAATTGCCCAAATAATGCTCTGAGCTGCGGAAACACTAAATCGGCAGGTGGTGACGATGCAGTTGAACGCACTTCATCGCAGTCCACTCCAGTTCATCCTCCTTGAATCCTCCTAATCGCCTCCCATCTTCCTCCCACCGCAGGCCGATGTCGACCGCAACAGCCGTCGAACACATGTGCGCTCGTCACATGATCAGACTTCACCGGGATTGAATACTTCGGCGGTACTGCCATACCCGTCGCGTCGCTCACAGATGGCATGACCACACTTTCCTGGGCCCACGGCATCGGCGTACGCGCTGCGCAACCCTGTGCCTGCCGATAACCTCATCCACGCAGGCAGAGGGCCCATGAAGCCCCGGTCCTCGAAGCGCTCACTGGGCATGACTCCCGTCCGCTGCGGCATCGACCAACACGGCATGATGACCGGCTGCGCTGCTCCGACTGGCCTACCTCGGCGTGACCAACGCCTTCGTGTCGCTGCGCCTGCTGCCCATGAGCGACCGGGACAAGGACACGGAAATCCTGGCGCTGCGCCACCAGATCATGGTCCTGCAACGCCAACTCGGAGACGCCCGTCCACGGTCCTCCCCCGCCGACCGGGCATTCCTCGCCGCCCTGCTGCACCGACTCCCGATGCTAGCGCTTCGTCGACTCCGACTGCCGGTACGTCCGGACACGGTGCTGCGCTGGCACCGAGACCTTCTCGCCCGCCGCCACGCAGCCAGATCCCGCCCCAAGCGGCCCGGCCGACCACGGACCATCCGCTCGATCCGCCTCCTGGTGCTGCGCCTGGCACGGGAGAACCCCATCTGGGGCTACCGTCGCATCCACGGCGAACTGCTCGTACTCGGCGTCAAGGTCGCCGCATCCACCGTCTGGCAGATCCTCAAAGAAGCCGGGGTCGACCCGGCACCCGAACGCACCACGACAACATGGCCGGCCTTCCTCCGCTCCCAGGCCGACACACTCCTGGCCTGCGACTTCTTCGAGACCACCACCCTAAACGGCACCCGCCTCTACGTGCTCGCGGTCATCGAGCACGTCAACCGCCGGATCCGCGTCCTCGGCGCCACCGCACACCCCACCGCAGCCTGGGTCACTCAAGCCGCCAGGAACCTCGCTATGGATCTCGAAGGCGAGGGCCGACACATGCGGTTCCTGATCCGCGACCGCGACGGCAAGTTCCCCACCCTATTCGACGACATCCTCGCCGATATCGGCATCCAGGTCGTCCTCAGCGGCGTCCAGATACCGCGCATGAACGCGATCATGGAACGCTGGATCCAGGCGTGCCGCCGCGAACTACTCGACCGCACCCTCATCTGGAACCAACAGCACCTGCTGTACGCCCTGCGCGAGTACGAGCAGTTCTACAACGCCCACCGACCCCACCAAGGCATCGACAACGCCCGACCACTACAACCGCTGCCACCGCCAGCCACCGACCGGGCAGCTGTCACCCGACTCGACATCCATCGACGACAACGACTCCGCGGCATCCTCAGCCCTCGGTCACCGCGACAGGTGACGTGGAGTCGGAGTTGCAGTTGTACACCCCGGCGCAGGCGGCGGAGCTGTTGGCGGTGCGGGAGTCGTGGCTGCGCCGCAGGGCGGGCAGGCGGCAGGTGCCGTGCACGTTCCTGGGCAAGCACCTGCGGTTCTCCGCAGCCGATCTGCGCGTCATCGCCGCCCAAGGCGCCCGTGCCGTTCGCACACCGCGCCATCGCCCGGCTCGATGACCGGCCGACCAAGCCCGAGAACACACCGGGCGCCTGAAGTACCCAGCGGGAGCCGGTCGTCTCCGGATAGCTCTCGCCGGGGCTGACCACATACGGGTTGACATCCGTCCTGTGTGGAGCGTCCATATCCACTGTCCCAAGCAGTAAACACAGCAACGATGACCGGCAGAGGAGTTCGACATGGCATGGGTGGAAAAGCACGGCCCCGGATGGCGCGTCCGCTACCGCACACCCGACGGGGCATTGGCCTCCGAGACCGGCTTCACCGACCGCACCGCCGCCGACGACCGGGCCCGCGACGTCGAGTCCGATCTACGGCGCGGGACTTTCGTCGCCCCGTCGTTGGGCGGGATCGCGCTGCGGGAGTGGGTGGAGACCTGGAACGAAGCCCACGACGTGAGCCCGACCACGCGCGCGAAGTACGACTCGCACCTGCGCAACCACGTGCTCCCGAAGTTCGGCGACACCCCGCTCAAGGAGATCAGCCGCATGACCGTCAAGGGCTGGGTCAAGACCCTGCGGCGGTCGCTGGCCGAGCGGACCGTGGGCGACGTGGTGACGTTGTTGTCGATGCTGCTCGGCGACGCCGTGGACGAGGGCCTGATCGGCGCCAATCCCTGCCGACGACTACGCCTGGACACCGGCGACCACGAGGAGTAACCTCACGCTTCACCGTGGCAGGTGCGCACCATCGTCCAGCGCTGCCACCCCGCCATGGCCGTGTTGGTCGTCACAGCGGCATACACCGGCCTGCGTTGGGGCGAGCTGGCCGGGCTGCGCTGGAACCGCGTCGACCTGACCCGCGGCGTCATCACCATCGCCCCCGGCGACGGGGCCTTGCACGAGATCGGCGGTCACCTACGGCTCGGCCCGCCCAAGACCAAGGCCAGCGCCCGCACCGTCCACCTGCCGCCGTTCCTAACCGAACTCCTCACCACCCACCGGTCGGACCAGAACGACCACTTCCACGAACACGTCTTCACCGGTGTTGAGGGCGGCCTGCTGCGCCGCACCAACTTCCGACGCCGCGTCTGGCTGCCCGCCGTCGGCGGCGACCCGCGCCGTGGCTGGGCACCGGTCCTACCGGGCCTGCACTTCCATGACCTACGTCACACTCACAAAACTTGGCTCATCGAAGACGGCGTTCCGGAGGTTCTCCAGCACAAGCGACTGGGCCACCGGATGCCGGGCATCCGGGGAACCTACTCCCATGTGACCCACATCATGGTCGATGCCATGCTGGACGGTCTCCAGCGCCGGTGGGAGCAATCAGTGGTTACCTCCACCCCGGAGCAGGGGGTGACCACATACGGTGGTGTTGATCACACCAAGATCGTTTGCTCCCAATTTGCTCCCACGACAGCGGAACGGCCCGCTGGTGAAGATCACCGGCGGGCCGTCTGACCTGCATGTATTCCTGGTGGACGATACTGGGATTGAACCAGTGACCCCTACCGTGTCAAGGTAGTGCTCTCCCGCTGAGCTAATCGTCCGAGGCGGAGACGGGAATCGAACCCGTGTACAGGGCTTTGCAGGCCCTTGCCTAAGCCACTCGGCCACTCCGCCAAGATCCCCTGAAGGCTAGCACTCAGGAGCCTGGGCCTGAGCCCAAGGGGCCTCTGCCGAGCGGATGACGAGACTCGAACTCGCGACCCTCACCTTGGCAAGGTGATGCGCTACCAACTGCGCTACATCCGCATGCTCCGTGGATTTCAGGGAACTTTTCCCTTTTGGGGCTTGTCGTTCCTGTCTTCCCCGGTGCGAGAGGAACTTTATTACATGCCCCGCCGCGGAATCAAATCGGGGGTCCCCTTGACCCTCCGCAGGGCTTCTACCTGCACTTTTACGTCAGGTCGGTGGAGATCAGGTGGGTCAGGGCCTCGTCGACGTCGACCCACAGGTGCTCGTTGCCGGGCACGACCACGTCGTAGGTGCGGTCGAGGAAGTCGGCGAGCTCCTGGGCGGACGCCTCGAACATGGCGTGGCCGGAGGGCGAGCTGAGTTCGATCACGACGACCTCGGGGTCGTCGGCGGCCGGGCGGATCCTGACGTCCCCGTCGCCCGCGTCGGCGATCAGGCCGTCGGCGAGGAGGTCGCGGGCGAAGACCCACTCGACCCAGCCGGCGCGGCCGGTGCGGAACGCGGCCACCACCGCGTAGGGGTCTTTCGTGTCGTACCGAAGCTCCACCTGGACCGGAACGGCCGGAGTCCGCGGTGCCAGCAGGTCGAAGACCGCTGTTGAGCGGAGTGTCACGTGGTCATTGCGCATCGTCGTTAACCTCTTCTCCCTTCCCGGTTCAATGGAACGACCGAGGTGTCCCGTTGTGACGGCTATGTGGCGAGGAACGCTCGACTCTAGCCGGTTTATCACCCGATCGGGGCCTTTTCGCTCCTGTGGGCGACCAAGTTGTTGCGCTGCGTGTCCGGGTCGATGGGTCCGCTCCACATCTTGCTGGGTTTAACCTGAACCCGGTACCGGCTGTTGCGCGAATGTTGGACGTGAGGACCTCTCTGGTGGCTGACTCACCCGCACCGGCACCACCCGGCGCCCCCGACCGGCCGTCCGACGGCGACCTCGTCGAACGGGTCTCGACCGGCGACCGGGTCGCGTTCGGTGAACTCTACGACCGGTACGCGCGACCGGCGTACTCGCTGGCCCGGCGTGTCTGCGTGGACGCCGACCTGGCCGAGGACGTGGTCCAGGAGGCATTCCTCTCCCTCTGGCGCAACCCCCGCGGCTACGACCGGGCGCGCGGCTCCTTCGGCACCTGGCTGATGACCGTGGTGCACCACCGCGCGGTCGACGCGGTGCGGCGGGAGAACACGCAGCGCAAGAGGAACGTGCCGCTGACCGACGAGTTCTCCGAGCGGGACGTGCCGCCCGCCTCGGGCGCGGACGAGGAGGCGTTGACCGGGGTGGTGGGCGCGGAGGTGCGCGCCGCGCTGCGCGGGCTGCCCGAGGACCAGCGCCAGGTGATCGCCCTGGCCTACCTCGGCGGCTACACGCAGGCCGAGGTCGCGGCGCTGACCGGCATCCCCCTGGGCACGGTCAAGTCGCGCACGTTCGCCGCGATCCGCAGGCTGCGCACGGCGCTGCGGTCGGCATGGGTTGGGGAGACCGGCGGCGAGGCGCCTGGTCGGACGACGGGAGCACAGCGGTGACCGGGGAACGGAGGGACGACCGGTGCCCCCACGAAGAGCTCGCGGTCGGGTTCGCGGTGCACGCGCTCGAACCGGACGAGGAGGCGCGGCTGCGCGACCACCTGCCCGGGTGCGAGCGGTGCCGCGAGATGGTTCGGGCGACCGAAGAGGTGACCGCGGCCGTGGGCGCCACCGTGCCCCAGTACGACCCGCCGCCGCGGCTGCGGGCCCGGTTGATGGCCGCCATCGAGGACGTGCCGCAGGAGAGGGTCGCCGAGGTGGTGCCGCTGGCGCCACGACGCGCCGACCGCCGGTGGCGACGCGCGCTCGTGGCGGCGGCCGTGGTCGTGGGGTTGGTGGCGGTCGGCGCGGTGGGTGTGCGGCTGAACCGGCTCGGTGACGAGGTCGCGGCCCAGACCGAGCGGGCGAACCGGCTGGAGGGCGCGCTGGGGCGGGCGGTCGACCCGGCGACGGACCGGGTGGTGCTGCGCACCCCCTCCGGCGAGGCGGTGGCCGTGCTGCTGTCGGCCCGGGACGGCGCGACGGTGGTGCCCACGCACCTGCAGAACAACGACCGGGCCGGCCAGACCTACGTGGTGTGGGGCGCCAGCACGCCGGAACCGGTGCCGCTGGCCGCGTTCGACGTGACCGGCAACGGCGTGGTCGTGCCGTTGGAGGGGTGGACGGCCGACGCGCACAAGCACACGCTGTTCGCCCTGTCCGTCGAACCCGGCCGCACGATGCCCGCCAAGCCGAGCGACGTGCTCGCAGCCGGCCAAGTCGCCTCCGCGTGAGAGCGCGATGGTTCATGATGTGCGCATGAGCACTCAGCAGCGCGAAGACGAGGTCGAGGCGACCGGGTTCCGGCACCGGTTCCGCCGCAACCCCGCGCTGAACCTGACCTACCGCGTCGGGGTCGGCGTCGTCGGCGGGCTGGTGCTCGTCGCGGGCGTGGTGATGATCCCCTACCCCGGTCCGGGGTGGCTGGTGGTGTTCGCGGGGCTGGCGATCCTGGCGACCGAGTTCGCCTGGGCCGGCCGGCTGCTGCGGTTCGCCAAGCGCTACTACGACGCGTGGGTGGCGTGGCTGAAGCGGCAGCACGTCGCGGTGAAGGCGCTGGTGCTCGTCGCCACCGGCCTGGTGGTCGCGGTGACCTGCTGGCTGCTCGGCGCGTTCTCGCTGGTCGGCGGCTGGTTCGGGCTCGACTGGGCCTGGTTGGGGAGCCCGATTTTTGGTTCTCGCGGATGATGTTGTAGGGTATGACCACACCGCGAGAGCGGGGGACGGAAAACCGAATACGGGCGATTAGCTCAGCGGGAGAGCGCTTCGTTCACACCGAAGAGGTCACTGGTTCGATCCCAGTATCGCCCACAGGATGTTTTACCAGGTCAGCGGCTCGTAGACGATCATCGTCTGCGGGCCGTTTTCCGTTCCGGGGAGCAACTGGGGAGCAAAAGATCTTGACCTCCTTCGTGACTCCGAAGAGGTCACCAGATCTCATGGCCGTTCTGCTCCCAACGCTCCTGGAGCCGGGACAGCATGATGTCGATCATCGGCTGCGTGACATGGGAGTAGACGCCCATGACGCCGCGGAACTTGTGGCCGATGCGCTTGTGCTGCAACACCTCGGGCACGCCGTCCTCGATCAACCACGTCTTGTGCGTGTGACGTAGGTCATGGAAGTGCATGTCCGGCTTGATCGGCGGCCAATCCAGCTGCTCGTCACCTGTCAGCGCCGGTACCCAGACGCGGCGGCGGAAGTTGGAGCGGCGGTGCAGGCCGCCGTCGATCCCGGTGAAGACGAACCGGGCGCCCGGCTTGCGGCGGCGCAGCTCGGTAAGTAGTTCGACGAGGAACTTGGGCAGGTGCACCGTGCGGACGCTGGCCGGTGTCTTGGGCGGCCCGAGTTCCAGCCGGCCGCGGTTCTCGTGCAGGGCCCCGTCCTTGGCGTCGACGCGGATCTCCCCCTTGTCCGTGTCGACCCGTTCCCACTGCAGCCCGGCCAGTTCACCCCAGCGCAGGCCCGTGTACGCCGCTGTGACGATCAGGACGGCGTTGTCGGCCGCGACGCGGCCGGCCAGCGCGGCCACTTCGTCGGCGTCGGCGTGCGGCCGCTCGGGTTGATCACCGGTGTTGAGCCTGAGCTTCCGGCACGGGTTCGCCCCGATCAGACCCTCGTCGACCGCCTCGCCCAGGATCATCGACAGCAACCCGACCACATCGGCCACGCTGCGCTCACCCAGTGACCGGCGCAGCGTCTTCGCCCAGGTCTTGATCACCATTCTGGACAGGTCGCCCAGCTCGGTTTCCGCGAAGCGCGGCAGGATGTGGTTGCGCAGGTGTGAGTTGTAGGTGTTCCAGGTGACGCTGCTGACGTGGTGCGCGTCGAGCCACTGGCGCACCCACTCCCCCAGCGTGGTCTGCGCCAGCCGGGGGTCGACGAACTGCCCCCGGCGCTTGTCCGACTCCACGTCCGCGGCCCGGTTGACCGCCTGCTCGCGCGTGGCGAAGCCCGTCTCGGTGAACAGCGACCCGTCCGGCAGCCGGTACCGCACCCGGAAACCGTCCCCGCGTTTCTCGACCCATGCCATGGCAACCGCTCCTTTTCTCGAATGTCGGCCCCTAAGCGGGCGAACGGACACATTGACGCTCCATGTCCGCAGGAGCGCAACGGATATGTGTTCAGCGGCACTGGCGCCTGAACGAGCGCACGTGCGCATGCCCCGAAGGCTGCCGTGCGGGACGGCTGCCACGTTGCACAATCGCACGGAGGTCGGCCCCCGAAAAGCGCAGATGCTTCCCGACGAAAGTGCACGGGATGTTCTGCCGGCTGGCCATTCGGCGCAACCACGACTCCCGGACGGCCAGGATCCGCGCCGCCTGAGCAGGGGTGTGGAGCAGACGATCAACATCATCCTCCTGCTCCTCGACGGAGCCAGCGCCATCGGGCAACACCACCGCCGAGTCGTCGATCCTGCCGGTGAGCTCGGTCTTCCGTCGCAGGTTCAGGTCGTTCCGCTGCGGGTTGGGATCGTGGTGCATCCGCGCCTCCACCGGTGGCGGGCGTCGCCGGTGCGCGACACCGTCTACACTTCTGAACTCCGAGAAAAGGCCCCTCCGGGGACAGACGACCGCAAGATCGTTGAGCTTTACCGATCCAGGGTCACTGCACCGTGAATGCGGCGACTGACGAACGGAGCGGGCGTCGAAGTCGCGCATCAGTCGTCCGTCAACATTTAAGCCGACATTTGTTTCATCTCGAACGAATTCCACCGAAGTCTCGTCACCACAAGTCTGGAACCTCCGGCGCGCCGGACTGCCGGCACACCTCGATGACGCCTCTCCGGCCGTCGCGACCGGTCCAGGATGTGGAAGCCCTCCCCTTTCGTTGAAACCACGGTTACGTTCACCACGTCGTGCCGTGTTCATCGGTCGGGGAGGTTCGTCGATGCCGGATATTAGGAACCGGGACGTCATCCCGTTGCGCACCGCGACCTGGACGTGGTTCCTGATCTCGTTGCAGACCTTCGGCGGCCCGGTCGGCCAGATCGCGGTCATGCAGCGCACCCTGGTCGAGGAGAAGCGCTGGATCGGCCAGCAGCGGGTTCCTGCACGCCCTGAACTACTGCATGCTGCTACCCGGCCCGGAGGCCCAGCAACTGGCCATCTACGTCGGCTGGCTGCTCAACGGCCGGCGCGGCGGGCTGATCGCGGGCAGCCTGTTCGTGCTGCCCGGCATGCTGGCGCTGCTCGCGCTCTCGGCGATCTACGTGGCCTTCGGCGACACCACCGCCGTGCTCGCGGTCTTCGCCGGACTCGCGCCGGCGGTGGTCGCCATCGTCGCCCAGGCCGTGGTCCGGGTCGGCAAGCGGGCCCTGCACCACCCCGCGCTCGTCGCAATCGCCGCCGCCGCGTTCGCCGCCCTGGCGCTGTTCGCGATCCCCTTCCCCGTCGTCATCGCCGCCGCGGCCCTGATCGGGTGGGCGCTGGGG
This sequence comes from Saccharothrix syringae, assembly GCF_009498035.1. Taxonomy (NCBI): domain Bacteria; kingdom Bacillati; phylum Actinomycetota; class Actinomycetes; order Pseudonocardiales; family Pseudonocardiaceae; genus Saccharothrix; species Saccharothrix syringae. The sequence continues at coordinate 3,192,490 of NZ_CP034550.1, read as the reverse complement.
CGCTTCGCCCCGGCCACCACCGGCTCCGGTGGCGGCCACGGCAGGGCCGGCACCGACGAGCGGGCACCGCTGATCCCCGACGACACCCTGCACCATGAGCAGCCCTCCGCACGACGCGCCCTGGCCGTGCTCGGCGTCGGCCTGCTCGTCCGGGCCGCCCCGGTGGTCGTGGTGGCGTTGTCCACCGGTGCGGGCAGCACGCTCACCCAGCAGGGCCTGTTCTTCTCCGGCACCGCCGTGGTCACCTTCGGCGGCGCCTACGCCGTGCTCGCCTACGTCGCCCAACGCGCGGTCGAGGTCTACGGCTGGCTCTCCGCCCGGGACATGGTGCGCGGCCTCGCGCTGGCCGAGTCCACCCCCGGACCGCTGATCATGGTGGTGCAGTTCGTCGCGTTCCTGGGCGCCTACCACCACCCCGGCACCCTCGACCCATGGGGCGCCGGCGTACTCGGGGCACTGCTGACCACCTGGGTGACCTTCGTGCCCTGCTTCCTGTTCATCCTGCTCGGCGCCTCCTACATCGAGCGCCTGCGGCACAACCTGGCCGTCTCCACCACCCTGACCGGCATCACCGCCGCCGTCGTCGGCGTGATCGCCAACCTGGCCCTCTACGTCGAGTTCCGGCACCGCCGTCGCCGCGCCCGTGACGAACGGCAGGACGTCCGATGTCGCCAGCAGGGGAAGGACCGCGCCGACGGTTTCCGCGAGCGCGGGCGGCGGCTGATCGTGCACCGCCTGCGACCGCTCCCGGGAACGCAGTTGGTGCAGGCCGTCCAGGCGCCCGGCGGTGGTGCGCAGGAGGTGTTCGTCGGTCAGTCGCGTCAACGCTATCCGGTAGTCGCCGTCGGCGAGCTCCAACGCACGCTGCACGTCGCGCAGCTCCGGCGTGGCCCCCCAACGGTGCGCAGTGGAGGCCAAGGCCAGGACGCGCAGCTCGGTCTCTCGACCGTGGCGAGCACGGGCGCGGACCTGCTCGGCCACCACGTCGGTCAGCCTGCGCCCGCGGGTGAGCAGGTGCGTGAACTCCAGCGTGAGGCAGTGCGCGTGCTCGTAGGCGTCGCGCCAGTGCACCGCGGTGGTCTTACCGGCGTCCAATAGTCCTTTGTGGATCTCCGCGGCGACCTCTTCGTCCAGGGAGACGGCCACGGCGGTGCAACCGGGCAACGTCTCCAGCGACACGAGGTCTTCACTGCGCACCGACCCGAGCAACACCGTCCCCGGCTTGCCCGCCAACCGGCGTTGCAGCGAATCCCACGCCTGCGCCGCCCCTTGCCCCACGGCATCCACGACCAGCCCCACCGGCGTCCTGGTCGACGGCCGGGCTGCCAGGATCAGCCTGGCCAACGCCTCCACATCGGCCTCACCGAGGCGCCGGACGCGGTACCACACGGCATGTCGGGTCGCGTACGCCGCCGCCCACATCACCGTGGACTTGCCCACCCCAGACGGCCCGGTAACCAACACGGCCTCGCCTCGGTCGATCGCGTCCACCACATCGCCTGTCAGCAGGGGACGGGGCGCGGGCAGGCCCGCGACGATGTGCCCGGGCTGCACGTCCAGCCCCTCGTAGAAGCCCGGACCGGACAGGGAGTGGCGAAGTCGACCGGCTCGCAGGCGCCCGACGTCAACGCCTGCTCCAGCGCGTCGAGATCGATCAGCGCAACCGCATCGGTGACGACCGACTCGATTCCGGTGCGGTCCACGCCGACGCGGTCCGACCAGTCGACTGCGGCGTTGGTGTCGACGCACCCGGCGATCACATCGCGCAACGCCAGCACCACCGATTCGGCCGCAGCCGTCGGCAGCCGGTAGCGGTCGGCAACAGCACGGCGCACCTCGTCCGCCGCCTGCCGCCACGGCAACACGTAGAAGCAGACGATGTCGCAGATCGACCCGATGTCGGCCTCGGACACCTTGAGGACGTGCAGCTCGGCCAGCAGGGACCGGCGCAACGGGTCGGTGTCGGGCCACTCCCCCAACGTCATACCCCAGTCCGCGGACCGGTGGCCGTCGACCGGCCGTTCCAGCACGAGCGCCAGGCGGTGCTCCTCGGCGGCCACGTCCCGCCGCGCCGCGTGCGCCCGGAACATGTGCAGCAGGAACGAGGCCACCTTCGCGACCGTGAAGTCGCCGACCTTCTCCTGCCGGGACTTCACCTGCCACTTCCGCGCGCCCTCGCAGGAGAGGTCCTCGAACTCCTCGGGCACGATCCGGTCCACCGCCAACTGCCCGGTCAACACCCGACCGCACAGCCACGCCCCGACCAGATCCTGGAAGTGGAACCCCCGCACCGCCCGGGGACCGGAACGACTCCTGCTCCACAGCCGTTCCGGTGAGTCGACGACCACCGCGACTTCGTCCCCGGCCGCCTCACGAGGCCGGTCGATCCCGGTCCGGGGCTTGCGCGCAGACCTGGTCATCTGCGGAACCTACTCCCTTGAACCCGTCCGAGGCCGTGCTGCTCACCCGACGGGGTGATCCGCGTTGCTCTCAGTCACCACCTCGGTACGGCCCGTCAACACGTCCCGACCTCGGCGGTTAAAGTCCCGGCGTGGCCACCGAAGGAAGCACCAGGGCTGTCGTCACCGCGATGTTCGCCAACCTCGGCATCACGGCGACGAAGTTCGTCGCGTTCCTGCTCACCGCCTCGTCGTCGATGCTGGCGGAATCGGTCCACTCCCTGGCCGACACCAGCAACCAGGCCCTGTTGCTGCTGGGCGGCAAGCGGGCGAAGCGGGCGCCCACGCCGGAGCACCAGTTCGGCTACGGTCGCGAGCGCTACGTCCACGCCTTCATCGTGTCCATCGTGCTGTTCAGCGTCGGCGGTCTGTTCGCCCTCTACGAGGCGTAGCACAAGTGGCACGACCCGCACCCGATCGCCTCCTGGCAGTGGGTGCCGATCGCGGTCCTGCTCGTGGCCACGACCATGGAGGGCTACGCGCTGCGCACCGCCGTCGCCGAGTCCAACCGCATCCGCGGCAGCCGCTCGTGGGCGAAGTTCGTCCGCACCGCCAAGGCCCCCGAACTGCCGGTCATCCTGCTGGAGGATCTGGGCGCGCTGCTCGGGCTGAGTTTCGCCCTGGTGGGCGTCGTGATGACCCCAGATCACCGGGCAGGGCCGCTGGGACGCCGCCAGCACCGCCATGATCGGCCTGCTCTGGTCGTCATCGCCGCAGTCCTGGCCGTGGAGACGAAGTCCCTGCTCATCGGCGAGAGCGCCGGCCGCGACCAGCAGGCCGCGATCATCGCGGCGCTGACCGGTGAGGGCGTCGACTCGGTCATCCACCTGCGCACCTTGCACCTGGGCCCCGAGGAACTGCTCGTTGCGGCCAAGATCGCCGTTGGCGCCACCGACAGCGCCGCCGACGTCGCCCGGACCATCGACGCCGCCGAGCGGCGCGTCCGCGCCGCCGTCCCCATCGCCCACCTCATCTACCTCGAACAGGACCTGCGCCGTCCCGCGGGGTGACCGGGCACGGCGGGATCGCCCTATTGGTGCACCAGTCGTCCCGAGGGCAATACCGGGGACGAGAGCTCCACCCGAACCTGACGCGGAGGTGCTCGGGATGGGACTGCGCGATCACGAAGAACGCGAACTGGCACGGATCGAGCGGCAGCTGGCCCACGACGATCCCGCTTCGTCGCCCGACTCGGCCGCGCGCGCTCGTGGCTCCGCATCCCGCGCCCGGTGCTGCTCGCCTTGGCCCTGCTCGCCACCTACGTGCTGGGCCTGCTGGCGCTCATCGCCGGGGTGACCGCCTCCTCGGTGACCCTGATCGTGCTCGGCGCCCTCGTCACCGCCGCCTTCCCCATCGCGGTGGCGACGCGTGCCTGGCGCGACCGACGACGCTGAGCAGCCGACCAACCAGCGCCGTCCGCGTACGCCCCGTCCGGACACCGGTCTCCACCGCAGGCGCTCCCCACCACCGGGACCCGACCGCTTCTCACAGCGCCGGGCGGACCAGCCCGGTCTCGTAGGCGTAGACGACCGCCTGGGCGCGGTCGCGGAGACCGAGCTTGGTCAGGATGCGGCTGACGTGCGTCTTGACGGTCTGTTCCGCGAGCACCAGGGTTTCGGCGATCTCGGTGTTGGACCGGCCGGTGGCGATCAGGACCAGCACCTCGGTCTCGCGTTCGGTCAGCCCGTTCGGCGCGGCACCGATCGGGACCCGATGGGTGCCGAGCTGGGCGAACTCGGTGATGAGGCGCCTGGTGACCGAGGGCGCGAGCAGGGCGTCACCGGCCGCGATCACGCGTACGGCGTGGCGCAGGGTCGTGGCCGGGGAGTCCTTGAGCAGGAAGCCGCTGGCGCCGGCTCGCAACGCCCGGTAGACGTACTCGTCCAGGTCATAGGTGGTCAGCACCAGCACCTTCGCGGGTACGGTGCCCTCGTTCGCCGGGGCCTCCATGATCCGCCGGGTGGCTTCGAGCCCGTCGAGGACGGGCATCCGCACGTCCATGAGCACCACGTCCGGGCGCAGTTCGGCCGCGAGGCGGACGGCGTCGTGGCCGTCGGCCGCCTCGCCGATGACCTCGATGTCGGGGTCGATGGCCAGCAGGACCACCAGTCCTTCGCGCACCAGTGCCTGGTCGTCGGCGACCAGCACCCGGATGGTCGTCATCGTTCCTCCTCCAGCGGGAGCACCGCGGTCACCCGGTGACCGCCGTCCCCGGTCGCGCCGACCTCCAGCTCACCGCCCAGCACCTCGACCCGCTCGCGCATCCCGCGGAGCCCGTGACCACTGCCACCGCGGCCGATCGAGGAGACCGTGGTCCCCGTCGACGCCGGTCCGTTGCGCACCGCCAGCCGCAGTTCGCCGGGCCGGTAGTCCACCTCGATCCGCACCCGTGAACCGGGGGCGTGCCGCATCGCGTTGTTGAGCGCCTCCTGGACGATCCGGTACGCGGACACCTCCACCCCCGGCGGCAGCGGCCGCGGTCGGCCGGTCACCTCGGTGGTCACGTCCAAGCCGGTGTCGCGGGCGGTCGCGGCGAGGCCCGGGAGGTCACGCAGGGTCGGCTGCGGCGCCAGCTCCGCCTCGGCGTCGTCCGCCCGCAGCACGCCAAGCACGCGGCGCAACTCGGTCAGCGCGTCCCGGGCGTGGGCCCCGATGAGGGCGAAGCCGGCGGTGAGCGGTTCGGGCGGGTCGGCGACCCGGTGCGGTGCGGCCTCGGCCTGGATCGCGATCACGGACATGTGGTGGGCGAGCACGTCGTGCAGTTCACGGGCGATGCGGCTGCGTTCCTCCAGCACGGCCCGCCGGTCCTGCTCGCGTGCGGTCAGGCGCTCCTGCTCGACCAGCCGCCGCCGGGCCTGCCCGAGACCGCGCAACGCGCCGACCGCGATCAGCACCGCGGCCGACAGCACGGCCATCTCGACCAGGTCCTGCTGGTCGTAGCCCGGTGGTGTGCGCTGCGCCAGGACCGCACCGGCCAGGAGGGTCAGCCCCCACATCTCCACCAGCACCCGGGGACCGGCGCGCCACCCCGCCAGGCCGAGTACGCCCAAGTGGGCCGGTACCGCCGAGTCGGCCCACACCGGGGCCGTCCCACCATCCCGAACCAGCTCGCTGACCAGCACGGACACCACCAGCGACAGCCACAACCCGGCCATCGGTCGGTACAGGCACAGCACCAGCGGCAGACCTTGCAGCACACCGACGAACACCGCGAGGACCAGCGAGCTCACCTGTCCCACGGCCACGCCGCCGGCGACCCCGGACACCGCCGCCCCCAGAAACACCACGACGTGCGGTGACCACCACGGCCAGGCACCCGGCGGGTGCGACAACCGGACCACGGGCCACCGGCCCAGGTCCCGCGCCAACACCAGCGGGGCCCTGGTCACCCGTGCCACACCCCTGCGCAGGTGTTCCGCCGAGCCCCCCACCCCGATCCCTCCCGTGCTCGCCGTGACCAGGTCATCCTGCCGCAGGCAACCGCCCTTCACCGCCCGGTAGCCGGAAGAAGATCATCGGGTTGCGGTCACCGCGGTGGATCGGATCGGTCAACCCGAACCGGCCCCGCAACTGCATGATCCTCTGGTGCACGTCCGGCGCGGCCGACGGCGCCGCGGTGAAGCAGCCGAGCCCCCGTGCGGCGAGCCAGTCGAGCACCACCTTCCCCTCCCGCGACGGACGCGGGCGGCCGAACGCGGAGCGGCGGAACACGTCGTGCACGCTCACCGCCGTACCCGGCGCCAGCCGGGGCAGCACCTCCGCCAGGTACCAGCGGGCGAAACGGGCGCTGTGCTCGGCGTCGATGAACAGGTACCCGGCTTCCGCCACCCAGTCCGCCGGCAGCGCCCGCGCGTCCCCGGCCCGGAACTCCCAGCGGTCACCTGCGAGGTCCGGCGGCACCAGGGAGGCGGCGTTCGCGACGCGGTCCAGGGTGAGCAGCCGACCGGTGCCGTTGTCCCGCAGGGCCCGGAGGATCCAACTGGTCGACCACCCGTCCAGCGCACCGATCTCCACCACGAACGCCGGGCGCCTGGACCGGATCAGCAGGTAGGTCAACTCGGCCTCCACGTCGTCGAGCTGGGCGCGCGCACCGCGTCCGTGCAGGACCCGCTGCTCCTCTCGCACCACCCGCAATGCCTGCTCGTACCGGGTGTACAGCTGGACGACACCTTCGATGTCGGTCACCGGTGAGCCCGGGTTGCGTGCCGTGGTCATCAGGTCCTCCGCCCGTTCGGTGATCAGGACGAGCGAAAGCTATGGGCCCTCCGGGGTAACCGGCGTCCCACCGCGGTGCTCACTTCGACGTAGCTCCCCCGTACCCCTTCCCCAGCACCGGGAGCGCGAGGTTCTCGTGCTCGTCGCGACCGGTACGTCCAACGAGCGAACCGACTGTCCTGGCCGGATCACCCAGAGGCGGACCGCGCTCGTCCGCGACGGGTTCCCCGTTCCGGGAGCGGAAGCATGCCTGGCCGCGAAACGATGATCACCTCGGAGACACCGGGGAGTTCCAGGAGGGCGCGTCGCGTCCGGTCGTGGTGCTCCACGGAAGCCGATTCGTCGTAGATGAACACGACGAGTTCGCGGTACCGGTCGACCTCCTTGAGGTAAGCCACGGAGTCGACCATCACCTGCTGCTCGACTTCCTTGAACTCACCGGCGCGGCGGACGTACTTCACCTCGATCAGGACCCCGAGGCCGGGGATCCCGAAGTCCGCCCGGTAGCTGCTGTGACCGATCTTGGGCAGGGTTTCCTCGTCGACCAGGTCGTCGAAGACGGGCCGCAGCATGATCCAGAGGATGTCCTGGACCTCTCGTTCGGCGGTGATCTTCCACCGGATCGGGTGTTTCACGCCCTCCCGGTCCCACCTCCAGCGGAGCAGCGCGGCTTCGAAGCGGGAGAGCACCGCGCCGACGTGCGACGGACGGGGCACCAACCGCGAGGCGGTGGCCCCGATCACCGTTTCCGCCACGTGCAGCAGCAAGGCCGCCCGCGGCGCGTCGAGTTCCCCGGGGTCGGCTCGGAGCAGTGCTCCCGCCGCGCGTTCCCGCAGCAGGTGGGCGTGCTCGGCCGGGTGCGCGAGCACGGCGGTGCCGGAGTCGGTCATCCACACCCGCACGGCCAGTTCGTGGTCCTCGGCGGCGCTCGGGTCACCGAGGACCACCGGGGTGTCCGTCAGGTCGGCGAGCACGTGTCGCAGCAGCAGGTCCTGGCTCGCGTCGACCGGGTCGAGACGGGGGTCCTCCAACATCCGCCTCAGCCACGCCGGGAAGTCGGGGGCTTCCTCCCGGACTGCTTCCGCGGCCAGGCGGACGCCGAGCAGGACGCGGACGTCGTAGATGAAGCTCAGGCGATCACCGGGGAACGGGTTGCGGGCCGTCAACCTGTGCAACCCCTCCGCCATGGTGGTGCGGTGCGGGCCGGCCGCGGACGGGTCGTCCGTCACGGCGTAGCCGAGCACCGCCAGACCAGCCGGCGTGCCGAGCAGGTGGGGGTTTTCGCCCGTCCACTCGTCGATTCCCGAGGTGACGCGCCACTCGATCCCGGCTCCACCGCGCAGGACGTGGTGCGCGAAGAGCCCGTCGAGGTTCCCGGGGCGGTTGGCAGGCTGCACGTGGGCGCGGAGTGCGGCGAGCTGCCCGCCGATCGCCACCGACACCGCGTCGGGTTCCGGTGCGCTCACAGGAACCACCTGCTCCACTTCAGCTTGGTGAAGATGATGTCGGAGTTCCAGTTCGTCACCTGGCGCAGCCTGCCGAGCAGTTCGGCGATGAGGCTGGAGTAGAGGATGGTGACCGGGCTGGTGTTCGGGAAGGGGCGGCGCCACGACATGGCCGTGAACCGGAAGACCTGTTCGGCCAGGTACTCGAAGTTGGCGAAAGTCGACTCCGGGTGCAGCTTGAGCAGGAGCGGCCTCGGCGCTCCTTGGAGATTGCTCTTCATCTCCCTGGGCCCCTTGACCGTCACCAGCAGCTCATAACGGCTGATGGGCACTGCGTACCCGCGTGCCGGCACGAACTTGCCCTTGCCGCGCGGCCCCTCCCCGATGCCCGCCGAGTTCCGGTCGAGGACGAGCCAGGAGTGCTGCTCGCTCACGGTCACGAAGGCGAACTCGACGCGCGCGTAATCCGCGGCCATGCCCTCGACCAGTCGCTCGACCGACTCCTTGATCGACTGCACCTCCCTGTTCTTCAAGGGCTTGAAGACGTGGAAGATCAGCCTGATGACGTCGTCCGCGCGCCAGCCGTTGCGTTCCCCGACCTCGGTGATGCAGACACGCAACGCCTCCAGCAGTTCCCGCGGGTACTGCTCGTAGGTCGCCTCCCTGGACGCGTTGGACACCAGGTAGCGCCCGTCGGAGCTGAAGACCGTGGTGATGCCGACGAAGCGTTCGCGGTCTCCCATTCGGTCCTCGACGAGGTGTGCGCTGCCGATGCCGAACACCAGCTCCTGCACCGTGGAATGCCCCGGCACGTTGATGGCGAACGGTGTTCCGCCCAACTTCGCGTAGCAGGCCAACGCCATGGTGCTGAGCAAGTGGGCGATGTTCCCGCTCGTGATGTTCTCCACCTGGAACTCCTGGACCGGCACTCCCTGCCCCATGAACGTCGACTTCGACACCAGGTAAGGACTGTGATTGCCGGTCAAGTGCTCCTGCGTGGCACTGGTGACCACCATCGCCAGGTCGATCCGCCGGTTCTCTTCGAGGGCTTGGCGGCAGGCCCGGCGGTACGCGGTGGCGTCTCGCACGTCCCCGTCGAAGGTGGTGAAGCTGAAGGTGCAGCCGGTGAGCCGGAACTTCCGCACGAAGCCCTGGGGGTAGGCGCTGGAACCGCGGACACCGTCGCGGAAGCTGTCCGTGAAGCTTTCGACGACCTTGCGGAACCGGCTGGGCACGACCACGGCGATGTGCGGCGACTTGGGCTTGAAGGACACCGAGTCCAGGGGGCCGAACCTGGTCAGACCGTGATCCGGCCACTGGTGCGTCTTGTCGCCGCCCTGGTCGAACGCGAACGTCGGTTCGGACAGCCGGAGGATCTTCCTCCCCCCGCCGTTCGTTATCCGAAGAGGCCTGCCGATCACGGCTCGCACCCCTTGGGCGATGTCCAACGGTCCCAGCTTGACCAACGCTTCGGCGACGCGCGCGGTGTCGGTCAGGCGGTTCTCGGCACTGATCAGGGTGGACATCTTCTCTTCCAGGACCGTGGCGACTCGCGGGTACGCCTGCCCGGTGAGCGTCCGCAGCACCAGGTCGAAGTTCGCCTGGTCCGGCTCGATCCACGTCTCCGCCGAGTCGACCTCCACCACGCCGTCGCGCGTGCGCACCACGAGGCGATCACCGGAAACCGCGGACACCTGCCCCAGCAGCTTCCGCCGCGCGGTCGGGTCCTGCGACGGCCAGCACCGGAACGTGGGCGACTCGGCCAGGACGTAGCGCCCCTTCACCTCGACACCGAGGCCGACGAGGTCGCGGACCGACCAGTCGATTTCGCGCCGGGCCTTCAACCCGACCACGATCCCCGGCGACCTGTTCGGTCCACAACGACGGACGTCCAATTCGTACACGGGGTAGACGTGCAGCCCGTCGGCACCACCCCCGCCCGGCGCTCCTTCCAGGAGGTCGCGTCCGGGGAGACGGGAGATGAGCTGCACGGGGTCCTCCCCGCGCAGCAAGTAGTCCCACTTCTCGGTCAGCACCCGCACCAGCCGGGCGTGGACCAGACGGGTCGCGACCCGCAGGTCGGGCCCCGCCGTGCCGATCACCGAACGTTCTCCGACCGACTCGGCTCCCGGCAGGAGCGGGACGCAGACGATCCGCCCGCCGTCGCGCACGACCACGTGCGTGGACTTGAGCCGATCCCTGAGCCCGGACAACTGCTCGGACGACTCGTAAGGGAGGACACCGGCCTCGAACGCCTCGCCGTCGAAGCGGATCGGGAGGTAGTTGAACACCAACTCAGGCCCTCGGCCGGCACTCGCCGCCGAGGGTGGACGATCACCCGAGCTACGCATCAACCGAGGTTACGACGACGCTCGGCGAATCCGCACGCGCTACACGCCCCGTGTCCAGCAGCGATGTCATCGGCGACAGAGACATCCTGTCGGCGTCGCCGGTTCCGGAATGGACCGAGACCACATAATCATGAAAGGTACTTTTCGCTCGAAGCGGACGCTGATGACCGGCGAGGTCCACGAAGGAGCGGTTGAGCGGTGATCCGGTGGGGTAGCCGAGCAGCGCAAGGTCATCGACCACCAGGAGGGTGACGTGATCGGGTTCATCGTCGCGGGGTTGATCATCGGCGCGCTCGCCCGACTGATCAAGCCCGGCAAGCAGAACCTCGGTATCGTGGCGACGCTGCTGCTGGGGCTGGTCGGGTCCGTGATCGGCGGCACCATCGCGAACCTGCTCGGCACGGGCGACATCTTCGAGCTGAACGTGCTGGGCTTCATCATCGCCGTGATCGCCTCGGTGCTGCTCATCGGCGTGGCGGAGGCCATCGCCGGGGGCCGTCACCGCACCAGCGTGAGGTAACCACCGACCACAACGTCCAACGGCCCCGCCACCTCCAGGTGGCGGGGCCTTCTGCACTTGGCACTCGTGCCACTGCTGTTGAGGGCAGATCCGGGACATGGCCGCAAGGACGTCGACCCGAAGTCCACGTCTCATGGAGCGGCAGGACCGGACGCCGGGAGAGTGGCCGGGTCCTGGTCTGCCAGCAGTTCGGCGACGGCGTCGGCCAGGTGGTCCGCCTCCGCGTCCCACATGAGCACGCGAACCGCCCCCCGGCGGTACCTCGACGGCACGTCGGGCGCGGTCGACCGGTCGCCTGCCAGTACGAGCAGGACGGGCTTGTCCGGGGGAAGGCGGTTCAACCAGGCGAACAGGTCGCGCGTCCGCCCACCGACCCGGCCCGTCAGCACCTTCACCTCGACCACGACGGTCCTGTCACCCGCGGCGACCATCGCGTCCGCGCCCACACCGTCGAAGCTCGGGTCCGCGAGCACTCGCCAGCCCGCTCTGGCGGTCTCCCTCAAGGTGTGCAGGACATGCCGTTCGAACAGCCGGGGGGCGACCCGGCGCAGCTTGGCCAGTTCGGCCACGACCGCCGCACCCCGCACGCGGACGGCGGTCCGGTCCTCCTCGGCCGGCCGCCCCCCGGCCGCGGCTTGGCGCGCCGCCTCGGCGATGTGGGACAACTCCTGGGCCAACCGCGGCTCCAGCACCCCTCGTCGCTGAAGCAGTTCCATGATCTCTTCCGGCGCCAGGTCGGCACCGTCGAGCGGGTACAGCAGCCCGGCCAGGACGTCCTCGATCTCCCTCCACAGCACCACCAGGTCCGAGGTGCTGGCCACCTCGTGCGGTGGCGCGGTGTGCACGGGCTCCCGGTGGTCCAACCCGTCCTCGAACGCGCTCATCCCCACGTCGGAGCTGGCCTGCCGCACCGTGCGGGTGACGATCTCCTGCACGTTGGTCAGCGAAGCGGCCACCGGCACCACCCGCTCACCGGCGTCCAGCGCCTCGGTGAACGCCGTCCGCGTCCACAGGTAGCCGACCAGGAAACCCGCGGGGGCGAAGAACGCCATCGCCCCCGCGGCGACCGCCGTACTGCCGGGGGCCGGTCCCAGCGCCGCGCCCAGCGTTCGACTCAGCCGACCGAACCAGGTGGCCAGGCTGTTCAACTCGATCAGACCCAGCGCGATGATGATCTTGACGATCCAGTCGGAGACCTGCTCCAGGTTGGTGTTGCCCGCGTACACCCGCTGCGCCGCGACCGGCGAGTTCTCCACTCGACGCGGGATGCCGAACACGAACCCCACCAGCGCCCCCACCGACGCCGCCGCCAAGCTGACCAACAACCCCACCGCCACGGCCTGCAACACGTCGGCCTGCGCGAGTCCGTAACAGACGACGCCGAGGCCACCGAGTCCGAGCGCACCGACCGCCGGCCACAGCAGTGCCGAGTACGGGGTCGATAATCGTGGCTTCCCGCGCATGAAGACCTCCTCACGGCCGTTGTCGCAAGGAGGCTGCGTTCCGTTACAGCCGACCCGCCGATAGATGAGCCACGGTGCCCCATACCATGGAACGACTCGAGAGGTGTTCACCTCAGTCTCCGATAAGCCGGGTTCTCCATCTATGATCTAGACAGGAACAAGCAGAAACAAGAAGGAGGAGACGTGCGCGCAGAGCCGACTGACGACGAGAAATTCGCCTTTGCGCTCGTCAAGGCCGAACTGGGGGTCGACGTGGACCCGACAGGAGAGCAGATCGAGCCGGGTCATGTCGACGCCATCCTGAACTACCCCGACGGGCGGCAAGCAGCGATGGAAGTCACCATGCTGGTCGACAAAGACGAGCAACAGTTGTGGAAGCTGCTCAAAAAGCGCAATTACCGGTGGAAAGTTTCCGGCTCAAGCCTCTGGTGGCACGTGAGCGTTGGCGAACGAGTCAGGATCAAGGAGTTCGACCAGCACATCCAAGAAATCATCCAGGTACACGAGGCCCACGGCGTCACCAGAGCCGATCAGTGGCTCCCCCATTCGGTACGGGAAAGTTCTCCGGCACTTCGCTGGCTGAGCGACCAAGACATTGAGATCTGGGGACACGCGAACGATGTCACCACCGACCCCGATCGACCAGGACGACACGCCGGCGCCGTCACCGTCACACCTCGCGGACGAGGCGGGGCCGTACCGCACGCCGACGCCATCCCGGAGTGGCTGAACGCCGAAGCCGCAACCGAACACGGGCAACTCCGCAGCAAGATCGACAAACTTGCACGAACCGGCCTTGGCGAGCAGCACCTCTTCCTCGTGGTCGACTTCACCGGCGCGACCTTCGGCGTGGCATGGCTGGTCGCCGACGACGAGGAACTACCAACGACCGCGCCGCAACTCGGAGCCGTCACGCACCTGTGGATGACCCCGACCTCCGGGAAAACCTACCTGCGCTGGAATGCCTCCGACAACTGGGAACGCCTTTCGTTCCCGGCACTGAACGCGAAGGAACAGCAGAAACGCCTGCCAGAATGAGCAGAGGCACCGAGGACAGAGCAGGGTGCCGCGAACTCAAGCAACGTCTCATCCATGTCGTCCGGTGTCTTCAGCGGATGCGCAACCATGCCACCCGCCGTGTACCGGCGAAGCTCTGCCGGCACCCTTCCAGGCGCACTCTGTCCCCACCGGCCTCGACGGGCCACCTTGAAGCTCCGTCAACGGTGGCAACACCGTTGAGTGCGCCCCATAAGCGAACGCTCCTTGCCGATCACTCCCGTCGCTCCAGTCAGAGGTGTCCAGAAATTTTATACGAAGGGTTCACAGAGGCGGTGGAGCAAAACCATGATCATCACCGAATGGATCGTGTTATTCAAGGCGTCAACGTCATACTCGTAGTCCTTGGACAGTCGGCGATACTTACCCAGCCAGGCGAACAACCGCTCAGCCACCCACCTGCGCGGTACGAGCTCGAAGCGAGGAACCGACGACGGCGGCCTGTCGATCCGACCCCGGGCCCGGTCACCGCGGGAATGCCGGACGATCCGCACGGTGATCCCCATCGTCTCCATGCCCACTCGATGCGCCGTCGATCCCACACCGCCGACGAACTCGACTTCTTCCTGCACTTCTCCAACGCCCGACTCCACGTCGAGCCCGACCTGGACGAAGTCCACTCCGCCCTGCCCCAGCTCGGCACGCCCCGCACCGAGAACCGACGCCGCCACCGCGAGCAACACCTGGAACTGCTCACCAGCCGCACCGACCCCCTCGACGCCTTGTACCTCCACCGGCTCGGCATCCGCACCACCCCTGCCGACAAGCCGCCGATGAGAGCCGCCCCCGAACTGTTGCCGCTCATCGGCGAGCTGACCGCACGAGGCGAACCCGGCCGGCCCGCCCTGACCGCGACCCTGTTGTGCTTCGACGAAGCCGCCCAGCACCGCTGCGCGGCACACGGGTCAGGCGGGTACCCGAGCAACACCTCGGCATGCCCGGAGACGAACATGAAACGCCGGGACGCCACGTCGACTTCCCACGCCACGAGCCCCATGTCGGCGACGAGGCCGGTCAGGTCGGCGCCATCCGGTGCGGTCACGGCTGCTCCCCACTCAAGGAACCCCTGAGTCCGACCCTTTGCGAGGTCACCGCCGACCGAGCGACGGACACACGCGACACCGCGCCAAGCCTCGACCTGACCGTGGACAAGCGGATGTGACCAGCACACTTTGTCACATCCGGACAGACTACCGGCCCAGCTACCAGCGGATGCCCCGCCGGTCCACCTGGCGAGGACGGTGATCACGCCCGGTGCGGGCTCGACGATCTCGCGCCCAGGTCTCGCAACGCAGCGGTCAGGCTCGGCTCCCGTCAACCCCACGGCACGGCTCGCTCGACGACGTGGCGATCACCGACGTCCGCTGTCCACCGGGTGAGTGGTACCGGGCGTGTCGATGCGTAGCTGCCGTGAGCAGGCTCCGGAGCGGAGCCGACCGCCTCGACCACGCTCCGCGATCAGACCTGCCACGTCTTCGCAAGGAAGCACCTGGATACATCGACCCACATCGGCACCGCCGGTCCTGCGGCGCACGCAAGGGCCAGCACGGTACCGAACGGGAGGTACGGGGAACGTCGTGTCCTGGCCGGGGGCAGGCGGCCCGCCGGGCAGTGGTGGTGCGGCGGGCGCGGGTCGGGCGGGTGAGGCGGCGTGCGAGCAGGGTGATCGCGGCCCAGGTCAGAGCGGCCTCGCTGTGGGCCGGGAGCCTTTCGCAGTCCCTGACATTGCGGCGGGCGCGCAACAGCCAAGTCAACGACCTCTCCACCACCCAATGGCGGGGCAACACGATGAACCCGCGTGCGCCGGGCGGCCGGGTCACGACCTTGATCGTGATGTTCGGGAACGTCCTGGCCCACTGCATCAGCGCTCCGGCGTAGGCGGAGTCCGCCCAGACTGGGGTGACCTGCGGGTTGGTCAGCCGCAGCCGCCACAGCAGGTCGCGGGCCAGCTCCCGGTCGGGCACCTCGGCGGGCACGAACATCACGGCCAGCGGTCAGTCGCCCAGGTCGACCACCACTCCGCGCTTGCGGCCGTTGATCTTCTTGGCGGCGTCGTAGCCGCGGCGACCAGCACCGCGTCACGGGTGGTGGCGTCACCCATGTCGGTCACACCGCCGAACCACCACCGGTGTGACCGGTGGTCAGCGACCACTACCCGCGCTCCTTCGCCTTGCCGGCCCGCACCAGCCGTGTCTGCACCCGGACCTCCACGTCACGTCCGACCGAATGGGTGAGCCCAACGGCTGAGGGCGCGATGCGGACCGTGCCAACGGCTCCGGGCGATCACCTTCACGACTGGTCGGGAGACGGACGACGTTGGGAGCGCGTGCTCCGCCCGATTCGGCTCCAGCGCCTCCGGGCCGAGGGTAAGGCGGTCCACCCCGCGGCCGCACCGATCCACAGAGGGGCGTGCGAACCCGCCGCCACCGCCAAGGCGATCACTGCGACCAGCAACGTCGTGACGGTCAGGTAGAGGCGCCAGAAGTACTTGCCCAGCAGCAGGTCCAGCAGAGTCGTCATGGCGCCAGTCTGCACCCGGCTGACCTGCATCTTTACAGAAAATTACACTCAAGGCATGCCGGTTGCGCGAGGCTGGGCACAGCCGCTGTTACCCGAAGGACCGTTACGGACGCTCAACGAGGAACTGCACGCCCTGCATGCCCGATCCGGCTACCTGAGCAGCAGGAACATCGCCGAGCGGATCGCCGAAAGACCGGGTCTCCGCCCGATATCGCACACGACCGTCCGCAAGACGCTCACCGACCCGGGCTTGCCCAGGCTCAGCCATGTCATGGCGGTTATCTGCAGTTCATTCGATGGTGTCTGTGGTGTAGTCCACGTGTTCCAGTCCTAGGTAGACAGTTCGTCTTGGACGCTGTGACGGTCTGTCGTTGACGAGAGCGGTGGCGGTGCGGGTACAGCGGTTGGCCGGCGAGATGTCGGTGTCGTACACGGTGGTCGGTGAGGATGCTCTGCCGGTGGCGCCGATCGAGGCGTATTTGGTGCATCTGGTGGCTGCGGGCAAGGCGCCTGCGACGGTGAAGGCGTATGCGCAGGACCTGAAGGACTTGTTCGTCTGGCTTGGTCAGCGCGGGCAGGACTTCGCCGAGGTCGAGTTGGAGGACTTGGCGCAGTTCGTCGCGTGGTTGCGGCGGCCGGTGGAGTTGCGGCAGCCGGGCGTGTTCGTGCTGCCCGGCAGCCCGTCGGCGTTGGACGCGGCGACGTTGCTGCGCAAGCGGGCGACGTTGGCCGGGTTCTACCGGTTCCACGCCGTGCGTGGTTCGGCCAAGGCGGTGCTGGGAGGAGCGACACCGGGAGTGCGGCATGCGACGGGTGATTACCTGCCGGTGCTCGCGCACACGATGCGCGGACCGGTCGAGCACAGTCCGCTGCGCCTGCCCGCGGGCGGGAGGAAACGGCCGAGGGAGCTGTCCGACGACGAGGTCACGTTGCTGCAGGACGCCTGCCTGCGGTTGAGGGACCGGTTCCTGGTGACCCTGCTTTATGAGTCCGGGCTGCGCATCGGCGAGGCGCTCGGGTTGCGGCACGCCGACCTGGACCCGGCCGAGGAGGCCGTGCACGTCGTGCCGCGGGAGGACAACCCGAACCTGGCACGGGTGAAGGAGATGAAGGCCAGGTCGGTGCCGGTCCGTGGCTATCTGTTCCAGCGCTACGCCGACTACCTCGACGTCGAGTTCGGCGAGCTGGACAGCGACTTCGTGTTCGTCAACCTCTGGCGCGGGCACCGCGGGGCGGCGATGACCTACAGCGCGGTCGCCGACCTGGAGCTGCGGCTGCGCAAGCGCACCGGCGTCGACGACCTGACCTGGCACGCCCTGCGGCACACCTACGCCACCCGGCTGCTGCGCTCCGGCACCCCGATCGAGGTGGTCGCCGAGCTGCTGGGGCACGAGTCGACCGAGACGACGAAGTCGATCTACTCGCACCTGACCCTGGGCGACTACCGCCGGATTTTGACCGAGAGCGGCGTCCTGGACGGAGGACCGGTGGCATGACGGTCCCCGTTCCCGCGCACCGGTCCGGTCTGCTGGCGCTGCTGCTGCAGACCGTCCGCATGGAGTTCCGCGTCGAGGTGTTCCGACCGGACCCCGACGACCCCGTGTTCACCGCAGGTCGATGCCGAGTGCCGGCCTGCCGCCGCCCGCTGAACTACGGCCGTGTCGGGCTCTGCCCGATCCACCAGACGGCCTGGACCAGGGCGGGCAGCCCCGACATCGAGCAGTGGGCGCCGCTGCAGGGGCCGGGGCAACGCAACACCGTGAGCTTCCCGGCTTGCCTGGTCGAGGGCTGCAACCGGGCACGGGGGCACATCGGCCTCTGCGCCCGGCACCGCGGCTTCTGGGCCAAGGCGGGACGACCGGACGCGGCCGCGTGGGCGGCCGGGATCACCTACACGCCGTCGATTCGCGGGGAGGCGCCCTGCCGGTTCGTCGGCTGCGAGCGCAACGCCGACTTCAAGGCCGGGTTCTGCGCGGGCCACCACGCCCGCTGGAAGACGGCGGGCAAGCCCGACGACCTGCAGACCTACGTCACCTGCGCCACCGGCCGCGGCGAGCCGATGCTGGACATGCGCGGCCTGTCCCAGCAGATCCGGCTGGAGCTGGGCCTGGGGCTGCAACGCCGCGCCGATGCCGGTGACCGCCGCACCTGCCTGCGGGCGATCCAGCAGGCTGTGACCTGGATCCGGGAAAGCCAGGTCGCCAGCATGCTCGACCTCGACGACGACGCCTGGCGCAAGCAGGCCAAGGGCCCGTCGGGCAAGCGGGGCACCAACAGCGCGCTGACCTTCGTCACCGACATCCGCTACCACCTCGAAGCCCTGCTCGCCGGCGGCGCCTGGGAACGCGAATACGACCGCGACACCTGGGACCTGCGCAGACTGGGACGCCTTCCGGAGAACACGCCCCGCTACCTGCGATTCACCTCGATTACGCAGCCCTGGCTACGGGCGCTGGCCAAGCGCTGGGCCCGGCGGATGATCACCACCAAGAGCGCCACCGGCAGCCTGGTCGCGCAAGTGCGCTACTTGGGCAAGTTCGCCGAGTTCGCCGCGGGCGGGCCCGACGACTGCACCGAACCCGAGCGGTTGACCCGACAGTTGCTGGAGGCGTGGTTCGCCTCGATGGACGAGGAACAGGTCCACGTCGCCACCCGCAAACACCGGATCAGCGCGGTCAGCGTGTTCCTTTCCACCGTCCACCGCCTGGGCTGGGAGGAACGACTGCCCCGCACTGCGGTCATCGTCCCCGGCGACGGTCCGCCGGCGCCGCCGTCCAAGCCCCGCTTCCTCAGCGAAGTGATCATGAGTCAGTGCGAGGACGACGCCAACCTGACCAGGTTCCCCGACCCGCAGGACGAGCTCGTCCTGCGCATTGTCATGGCCTGCGGGCTGCGGTCCAAGGACGCGATCCGGCTCCCGTTCGACTGCGTCGTCCGCGACGACGCGCGAGCCCCCTACCTGGCCTGGGTCAACCACAAAGGGCAGGGGCGCGTCGCGTTCTTCCCCATCGTCGACAAGCTCGTCACGCTGATCCACGCCCAGCAGGACCGGGTCCGCGCACGCTTCCCCGCAGGCTGCGAGCTGCTGTTCCCCGCCGGACCGACAACCCCCACGGCCGCAAACCGATGCCCCGCGGCACCTGGGTCGAGCACCTCAACACCTGGCTGGCGACCATCGAGCTGGTCGACGAACTCGGCGACCGCGTCCACATCACCCCGCACCAGTTCAGGCACACCCTGGGCACCCGCCTGATCAACAACGACGTCCCGCAACACGTCGTCCAGAAGCTGCTCGACCACATGTCACCGGCCATGACCGCCGTCTACGCCCGCCTGCACGACAAGACCGTCCGGGAGAAGTGGGAGAAGGCCGTCACCGTCAACTCCCAGGGCGAGATCGTCCGGGTCACCGAGAGCGACCCGCTCAGCAACGCCGCCTGGACCCGCATCAGCCTCGGCCGGGCCAAGCAGACCCTGCCCAACGGCTACTGCGGTCTGCCGCTGATCCGCAACTGCGAGCACGCCAACCCTTGCCTGACCTGCCCGATGTTCCTCACCGCCCCCGAGTTCCTGCCACACCACCGGGAACAGCGAGGCCGCACCCTGAAGATCATCGAAACCGCCAAGGCCGCCGGACACATCCGCATCGCCGAGAAGAACACCAAGATCCTGGACAACCTCGACAACCACCTGCGAGAGCTGCGACGACGGCGAAGTCGTCTTCGGCGGAAAGATCATCCAACTCGATGACCCGAGCTGACAACACCCACCACCTCGCCGCCGCCACCGCCAAACGCAGCGCCGACGCCCGTCAACGGGCCGAGAAGGCCCTGCTGGAGCTGCGCATATCAGGGCGACCGGTCACGGTCGCGGCGCTGGCCACGGCCGCGGAGGTCTCCAGGTCATGGCTCTACACCCAGCCCGACCTGCTCTCCGGGCTCCGTGAGCTCACAGGACGACGGCCACCGGCACCACGATCCGCCGCCACGACTGAACGCTCTCTCAAGGTCCGCCTGGCGGCGTCACTGAGCGCGAACGAGAAGCTCCGCGCCCGCGTCCAGGTCCTCACCGAGCAGAACGCCGCGCAGCAACGGCAGCTCGAACAGGTCTACGCCGAGCTGCGCCGCCTGCAGACGACGACACCGCGACGGGAAGGCGACTAAGCCGATCGGCGCACGACAAAGCGACGGTGGTCGGGCTCCCTGCAGGAGCC
Organism: Saccharothrix syringae; assembly: GCF_009498035.1. Lineage (NCBI taxonomy): Bacteria > Bacillati > Actinomycetota > Actinomycetes > Pseudonocardiales > Pseudonocardiaceae > Saccharothrix > Saccharothrix syringae. Next base: position 3,172,248 of record NZ_CP034550.1, on the reverse strand, counting down.
CGACCACCGCCTTGATCCGCTTCGACATCACCGGTCACCCCTGTTCTATCTGAGGCCCGGCGACCGTCGAGCGCGTCGAGGACCCGCCACCCCGATCTCATGGCCCGAGGCTGGGCGGAGGACCCTCCTGCAAGAACGAAGCGCAGCTTCGCACTTGGTGAGCCGCGTTAGCTCGGCTCGTCAATGAAGACGGGCCCGTCGTCCAAAAACATTAAACGCCCCCGGTGAGAGGATGATCACTTCTGGGGTGCTTCTCTTGACTTTCGTCGCGATGCCGGTCTCGGGCATGCTTTGTCAACCGCTCGGCGACCGCCGAGCGCGTCACGGATCCGCCGCCTCGATCTCCTGGCCCGAGGCTGGGCGGCGGATCCCTGTTAGACGAGGGATGCCCATGGCGGATACCGCCACGGGGTCGAACGACCCCGCCAAGAAGTCCACGCGCTCGTCTCAGAAGAGGTCGGCGCCGACGTCGGCGAACACGCCGACCCTCGGAGCTCGCTGGCAGGTTGCTGGCGCGACCCGGGTCACCGACGACCTTCTCCGCAGCCTGCCGCTGGTCGCGATCATCGGCCTCGTCGTGCTGGCCAAGTGGAATCCGGGCGACGTCCAGTCCCTGGCCGCCGTCGTCGCGTCGATCCTCTACCTGCCTGGTCGCGCCCCGAGGGGCGTCTGACATGACGTCCAACTACCACGCTGAAGTGGCCTTCAAGGCCGCGTTGCCCGACGAACGCTACGGGCAGCTCGACTGGACGGGCCTTCGCGCCGCTGTCGCCGCCTTTCTGAGCGTGAGGGTGCCGGCCGACTGCGTCGACGACCTCGTCCAGGACGTGACGAGCCGGGTCGTCAGGCGCTTCGGCAACCAGATGCTCGACGTGGTCGAGTCGCCTGTCGGCTACGCGGTGAAGGTCGCCAAGCACATGGTGATCGACCACTACGAGGCGCGCTCGCGTTCCGTAGTGGTTCCCATTGGATCGTCGACGGAACTGAACCGCCTCGGGCGAACACCCCTCTTCCACCAGCCGTCCTTGGCGCACGAGCAGCGGACCGACCTGATGGAAGTGGTCGCGAAGACCGCACCGGACATGATCGAGGCGATGGCTCACTTCCTGGAGGGCTACACCATCACCGAGATCGCGGAGATCACCGGCCACCCCCGTGAGCGCATCTACGACGTGTTCCGGGAAGTCGCGCTCCGGCTCGACGGCAACACCCGCCCCACCGCTCCTGCCCAGGGGACCACTGAGGAGGACGAGGACAACACGATCGTCAGCGTCTTCAAGTCGCTCGGCAGGCGTCAAGCCGAGGTGCTCAGGCTGTCGGCCGAAGGGCGCAAGCCCCGCGAGATCGCAGAGCTCCTCGGGATCACCCAAAACGCTGCCCGGGTGAACAAGTCCATCAGCCTCAAGACCATCCGGGCACACGTCGGAGCGGTCGAAACCGAAGAGATCCTGGCCGAGGTGCGCATGATCGCCTGGCGCACCGAGGCACAACTCGCCAGCTGACACACACCTCAGGGGCTTTGCGTCACGGACATGTCTGTGACGCAAAGCCCCTGATCAGCATCGTCCCCCTGCATCGAACTGCAGATAATCGCGGTCGTGCAGGTGATGGCCGCTTCCACCCGTGACGGGAATTCCGACCACTGGTTGGACCGCTTCGACGACCTCTGGCAGAAGGCCCGGGCCGACGAGACGAAGCCGGCCCACTTCGACGGCCTCGGACTCGAAGAGGCCGTCGAGGTGGCCCAGCGCCTGCACGAGCAGCGGGCCGCGCTCCTCGAGGAACAACTGTCCGCCGAGCGCGAGTTCATTCGCCGGGCAGCACTGCTCCTCGACGGCGACAAGCCCGACTGGTGGGGCCTGCTCGACGCGTACGACCAGGTCAGAGCATGGGCGGTCAAGGGTTACCTCGACCGCTGGAAAGAACGCGTCGGCTTCGACCGCCCGGCGATCCGCCGGTTCGCCCACGCGTCGCCGAAGAGCGCGGACGGCGTCTGGAAGGGGAGCACGGGGTGGGAAGGGCTGGACGGAACGGTGGTACCCCCGCGGTGGAAGGACGTCGTCTACGCCTTGTTCGACGAGCACGACAGACCGGTCTACGTGGGCATGACCAACCAGTTCCGAGTCCAGGCGAAACGCCTCCACCGGCAAGGACATGTGTGGACGGCGTGGCCGTGCGACAACCGCGCCGACGCCGTACGACGACGCAAGGAGGTGATCAGGCGGTACGGCTACGCGCGCCACTAGGGCCGAACCCCTCTGCGCGGGGGTTCGGCACAAGTCGCGCTGCGATCGGTGCGCCCGTCGAACGGGTGCTTGGTCGTTCCTCGTGTGAGCCGGCTCAGCACGACACGTTTGTCCACTGACGAGCTCACAAGGTGGGCGTCCCTCTGTCTGGTCGACACCCAAGTCGATCACGAGCATGTGGGGCGCAGTACACCTAGAGCAGTGCGTTGAGCCTGGTGAACAGGTTCTGGAAGCGGTTTCGGGTGTCGGCGTCGATCCGTTCGAGCAGGCTGCCGGGAGAGCGCATGAGGTGGTTGGCGGGCTGGTAGTGGTCGAAACGGCCACCGTGGAGGGCTTCGACCTGCTTGACGACGCGACCACCGCCGTTGAGCTCGGACTTGGCGAACCTGCCCACTTCGGAGTCGGCGAGCAGTTCGAGGTACCAGTCGGTGTCGAACAGGTCCTCGATGTCGGCTTCGGTGGTGCCGGTGATCTCGGTGAGGTAGATCAGGCGACCGTTGTCGAGCAGGCCGCGGGTGGCCAGCTGGGCGATGCGCTGGTTGCCGCCCGCGGCGACGTCCATCAGCACGGCGATGTTCAGGTCGCTGCCGCCGAGCAGGGAGACGAACGAGGGCACCTTGTCCAGGCCGCCGACGGGGGTGATGGTCCAGCGCGGGTCGAGCGGGGTGCCACCGGCCTGGCGGACCACCTCGCTCATGACGGTCAGGTACACGACGTCGGAGGGCCCTTCGACCAGCAACTGGTGCGGGCCGATGACCAGGGTTTGGGTCATGTCGACCCCGAGGGCGCCCAGCAGCGGGAACACCGTGTCCGCCCGTGCCTTCCAGATGTCCTGGCTGATCGTGGTGCCTTTGTCGTCGACGTCCTCGACGGTGCGGCAGCGTTCCAGCCTGGTCGGTTGGATCATGAACAGCGAGTGGGTGGTGTAGACGACCTGGTGGTGCGGGGCGAGGCGTTCCTCGACGTAGCGCAGCAGGTCGGCCTGGGCCTTGGCGTGCAGGTTCAGCCCCGGCTCGTCGAGCAGGACGATCCGCCGCTCGGCGTCGGTGTACTCCGAGAACGCGGCCAGGAACGAGAAGAACCAGATGAAGCCCTTCGAACGACCCGACACGTCCAGCGTGACCCGGTGCCGCTGGTTGCGGATACGGATGTGCAGCCACGGCTCCGTGCGGTGCGGCGCCTGCGGGGTGGGCACGGCCTTGAACTCGATGTCGAGTTCGACCGACAGGTCCTGGTTCTGCGTCCAGTAGTCGAACAGTTGGTCGGTCAACTCGTTCGCCGCGGCCTCCAGCGCGGCCTTACGGCTCTCGTAGGAGTCCTCGGTGAACTCCTCCGACTCCACCCCGGCCAGCCGCAGCAGCGACAACGCGGTCCGCTCCTCCGGCTTGAGGTCGTCCTCGGCGACCTCCTGGAGCCTGCGGATCGACACGCTGCCGGGCAGCACGTTGTACTCGTCGAAGTACTGGAACTTCGGCAGCCGCCGGTGCAGGACCCTTCCGATCTCGGCGTCCAGATCCCGTCCGGCGAGCTCCTCGGCCAGCCGGACCGCCGCGTCGGCGTCCTCGTCGGCGCGCAGAGCGGCGATCAAGTCCTCAATGGTCTTGGCATCGGCGTACCGCCCGACCTCCAGACCCGCTTTGGCCACCAGATGACGTGCCGCAGCCAGGCCGTCGATGGTCCGCTGTCCCTCGTACCACGTCTTGTCGCTGTTGTACCTGCGGCTGACGACAAGCGTGTCGCCCGTGAGCGCGCCGGGCCCGAACTGCCCGGTCACCGCATCGACGTCGGCCTGTTCGAGCCGGAAGGCCACCCTCACCGGCACGGCCTCGGAGATCGCAGCCCTGTCCCGGGCCCGGTAGCGCCGGGGGTAGTCCCGCAGGTCCTCGAAGCCGGTCGGGTGCCCGCTGGGCAGCGGGTTCACCCGGTACAGGGCCTCCAGGGCCGCGGTCTTGCCCGACTCGTTCTTGCCCACCAACGCCGTGACGTCGTCGGCCAGGGTGAACTCGGTGGAGTCGCTGATGCTCTTGAACTTGGCGATGTGGGCGGACAGCAAACGCATGGACGTTCTCTTCCCGGTCAAGACGGTTACGGCGGCTGCCCCGACAGCGGCTCCACAGTACGTCGAGGGTCCGACAGTCCTCGTCCTGTTTCGAGATCGCACGGTGTTTCACCGTGCATTATTCGGTGTCCACTGAAATAATGATGACTGCCATCATTCGAGCCTGTCGACCAGCTGTGACGAGGAGTAACGAGTGGACGGGAAGCCGAGCAAAGCGGACCAGGAGACCGCCGTGGCCGCCGGTTTGGCCGCGGGGTGCATCAACCTGGGCATTTCAGCGGTCACCTCGGCCGTCGGTGACCTCGAGTCGGCCTTTCGGCGCGCCTGGCAGTCATGGCCACCGGCGGTCCGGTTCCCCGCTGTGCGCCCCGACATGACGAACAAGGTGTTGGTCCGCATCATGCACGCCAGTCCGCGGCGACGGGGTGCGGTCGTGGCCGAATGGCAGCCCGACGGTCCGTGGTGGATCCCCACGTGGCGCTTCGACGCCGACCTCTACGACCCGGGAGAGATGCTGGAGGAGAACACCGGACTCCCGTCGGCCGACTGGACGGAGCTCGCGGAGCGCTTCGCTGGACACCTGGACGAAGACCAGGTCCGCCGCTGTTGATGTGGGCCACCTCGAGGCCCGATGCACTCCGGAGAAGAGGTCGAGGTGTGATGCCCGGTCAGGAGAGTCCTCGCGACGCCACCGCACTGGTTCCCGTCTATCCCTTCAACCGGCCCGGCCAGGACATCGTCCTGTACGACGGTCCGCTGCTGGAGGTCGACGGCGGTGAGTTCAACGGCTCGGTCCGGGTGCGGTGCGGCTCCGAACTGGACATCGTCTGGCGACTGGACGACATCCCGCCCATGCCCTGGGCGCTGAACAGCTTCGACGAGCCGGACCTCCGCCTGCAGGTCCACCTGCCGAGCGGTGTGCACCCGGTCGACGGTCCACGCCGCACCCTCGACACCGGCCGGTTCAACGCACCCACTCTCGGCAACGGCGAAGCCCGACTGCGCCGCGTCGTGCTCCACTGGATGAACTTCCCGGCAATCCGTAGCCCGGGGGTCATCGAGCAGCCCGAGGCCGGCGGACGGCGACGTTGGACCGGCCGCTGGCAGGTCACCGTGGACCTGTGGCAACTGACGATGGACTGCCGTCCCGACCACTCCGACGTGTGGGCCGTGCTACGGGAGGAGAACAACTTCGTCATGACCCACGTCATGGAGATCACCCGCGTCGACGGGGCCGACTTCACCCCGGGCGATGTCGAGCCACTCCTGCAGGCCCTCCACTTCGGCGCGTCCTTCGGCTTCGGCCGCTGGGTGGCACCCGCGATCCCCGTCGGTTTCGACTCCGGGGACGCCATCGTCTGGCAGCGCTGGGTACCGGCCTTCTGCGATCCCGCCCGCAAGGGCGCCTTGGCCTGGCTGTTCGAATCCCGTTCACACGACCTGCACGACCTGCTGACGCGCGCCTACGCGGCATTCGCCGATCCGGACCGGGAGCACACCACCAGGCTGCTGCTGTCGATGGCCATCGAGAGCAACCACACCGGCCGCGTCGAGCAACGGATCATGACCGCGTTCTCGGCGATCGAACTGCTCACCTGGGTCACCCTCGTGCTGGACGAAGGCATGAGCAAGAGCCGGTACGACAACCTCCGCGCCGAGGGCAGGCTGCGGAGGCTGCTGGCGACCGCCCGCGTACCGCTGGAAGTCGACAGCAGCCTCCAACCCGCTCTCGCGCGATTCGCCCGAGCCCAGGCACCGGACGGTGTCGACGGCCCCACTGCGGTGAGCAGGATTCGCAACCGCCTGGTGCACCCGAAAATGCCCAGGGACGAGGTGCACGACATCAAAGGACTGCTCACCGACATCTGGCTGCTGACCCGCCACTACCTCAACATGCTGATCCTCAAGTGGTTGAACTACGGCGGCTCCTATCAAACCGTTCTCGCCCCGGGCGGTTGGGCGGGCGACACCCGTCCCGTGCCCTGGGTGGTTGCGTCCAAGTGAGAAGATTTCGGTTGACACTGAAGTTATTACATTGCTCGCCCTGCCCGTTGCACACCGGCTTGTCGGACCACGGAGGCGGCCACGCGATGTCGCGGTGACCACGGCGAGCGAAGCTCGCCGTGGTCGGCAGCGTCGTGGTGGCGAGCAGCGTGCTGAACCCCTGGATAGCAGGCCCAAGGTGCTCGTTGAAAGCAGGAGAAGCAGGGAGCGGCCACAGTTGCCAGGCTATGCCGGAGGTATGACCGGACGCCGAACAGCACCTCCCGGCGGTGGATTGGGAACTCGTAGACGCCCCGGCTCACCACCGAGGTCGGCCTCCTGAGGATCGATTCCCCGGTACGACTCCTGGAGCGAGGTACCGCTACGGATGGCGCCGGCCGCCCTGCCCTGGGGACGTAGTCGGATGAACGCGAAGGTCAGTTGTCAACTCGCTCTCGCGATCCCGCAGCACCGGGCAGCCCTTCGTGGCACGCGGCATCGGCAACGACAGCCCTACAGCATTCACGTCCGGGCCGTCCACGAAGACGAGCACCGGCTGTCAGCGATTCGCGAATCCGGCTCGGCTTTCGTGCCAGACGATCCCCGACATTCGAGGCGCACGGTATGGGCAGTAGCGGTACCTGCTTCGGCATCGACGGATCACCAGTCCGCTCACGGTGCGCGCAGTTCCTCGTGTCCGGGGCTGTCGCTGTCGACGACAACTGCGCCCGGCGAGGTCGAACCGGTCCGGCGTGTCGACCTAGCCGGGCCGAAGCGAGAACGGTCGGCGTGCCATTCGCACGTGGGCTGAATGGAGTGAATGACCGGTCACGCCGCCCTGCTTCCCGAGTCCGGGTCGCCGTGCCGGTCGGCTGTGGACTGCCGCGGGTGGCTCTGCCGGAGGTCGACCACATGCGCTTCGGGTACGTGCACGGCTTGGTGCCCGACGGTGTTGTGCAGCGCCCTGCGGAAGACGAGCACGTCCTCGTGCGCGATCAGGTGCAGTGGCAGTCCGGCTTCGCGTTGTTTGCGGATGAAGTCGCGTTGGAAGAAGCTGCCGCGGGCGATCAGGTCGGTGTCGGTGACGCGGGCGAGCAGCGCGACGTTGCGCTCCACGGGGACCAGTCCGGCCGCGCGGCCGCAGGCCGCGATCTGGGAGGGCAGGTCGATCAGTTCGGTGTGTTCGCGCCAGGGGCGGAGGGTGATGACGACGTGTCCGCCGGGTTTGAGGAAGGTGCGCAGGGCGGCGAGGATGCGGGTGAAGCCGGCGAGCAGGCGGTGGTGGCCGATGTTGGCGAGGTTGCCGCGGTCGAGGGTGTTGCCGTAGAGGTGGTGGTACTTCTGGACCCCTTGTCCGGGGGCGACGGAGACCTGTCCGTGGGTGGAGGGGCCGTAGGGCGGGGAGGTCACCACCAGCGCGACCTGTCCGACGTATTCGTCGCGCAGCAGGGTGATGAGTTGGCGGGCGTCGTCGCGGAAGACCCGCGCGTCGTGGTCGACGCCCTGTGCGCGGGCGAGGTCGAGGTTGGCTCGGGCGATGTCGACCCAGTGGGGTTCATGCTCCACGCCGACGGCGCGGCGGCCGAGGCGGACGGCTTCGACGAGGGTGGTGCCGATGCCGCACATCGGGTCGAGCACCAACTCGCCCGGCCGGGTGTAGTGGGTGACCGCGTGACGCACGATCTCGGGCAGCATCTTGGCCGGATGCGCGGTCGACTCCGGGACGTAGGTGTGCTTGCGCTGGGCGGCCGGGGAGGCCTGCGCGGTGGTCCACACCGACACCGCGGACGGCTCGGACCGGTCGTCGCACGGGTCGCTGCCCGGTGTGGCGTCCACAGGGCCGTCCGCGGAGTCGGGTGAGGCGTCGAGTGCGGCGATGAGCGCGCGCGGAATGCGCACGGTCGGGCCGTCACCGGTTGCGCTGGTGCTGTCGGCCGGGGTGTTCGCGGTGATGTCGACAACCGGCTGGACGGCGTGGTGGTGTGTCACGGGCAGGCCTTCCTGGTGGCGCGGTCCGGAGCGGGCGGGGTCGGGAATGCGCGTGGCGCTCATCGGAGGTCCCCGTCGTGGGACGGTGCGCCGGTCGACGGGGGCGGCGGCTGGTGGTCGTGCGGTTGGGCGAAGATCAGGACGTCGGAGTGGATGCGCCGGTGCGGCGTGGGCAGGCCGCGCACCGGCGCGTGATGCCGGGCGCGGGCCCGCGCGTCGCTGGTGTCTTCGTCGTCCGGTGTGTCCTCGCAGTGGTGGTCAGGGTGTGTGTCGGTGAGGTGGAAGCGGCCGTCGCGGAGGGGTGCGTGGACGGCGACGATGTGCTGGAGGTAGAGCAGGTCGGCGTTCTGTCCGGCGGTCACCACGGCACCGGTCGGATCGGTCAGCTCACCTGATGTCCAGTCACAGTGCGTGAGCACGATGAGGATGCCGCCGACCCGCAGCAGGCGGGCCGCGAACAGGGCGACGAGGTCTGCGCCGCGGTCGCCGCGGTCGCGTGGGTGGAGGCTGGTGATGACCAGGTCCGCGCCGCCGAACGTTACCGGCTTGTCGTGGTGCGCGCCCTTCTCGACGGCCGCTGCCGGTGTCGCCGGGATGGTCGCGAAACCCGGATCGCAGCCGCCGACATGGCCGGTCCGAAGAGGCGGGGAGGTCGGGTTGGTCGCGGTCGGATCGGCCGGCACGTGCTCCACGCGAGCGTGGCGGCTGAGGCGTTCGACAGTGTGTACGGCGTCGGCCAGCTCGGGGTTCGGTTCGGTGCCCGGCGCGTGCTTGATGACGCTGTCGACTTGCGGTGACACCGGCTTCGGCCGGTCCTGGTTCGGGGTCGGCCAGGGCAGTAGCACGATCTGCGCGGCGGGTTGGCTGAACGCGGTGACGATCCGCTCCACGAGTGCTGCGGGCCAGGTGGCGTCGAGGGCGATCGGGTGTGAGCCGGCGGTCCAGACGGTGGCCGGAGTGGGTGTGGAGGACGCATCGCGCGACCGCGATGCGGTGGGTTTGGCGGGGCTGACGCGGGTGGTGGTCGGGGCGGTTGGCCACGGGCGGCGCTCCACCGACCGCCGCCCGCCGGGCCGGGTGGGACCGGGGTGGATGGCGTCGGCGCGTACTCGGGAGGGGCGGCGCGCGGAGTGGTCGGGCCGAGTCATGGGTGACCCCTTTCGCCGGGGTTGGGTGCGCCCGTCGGTACGAGGCGCTGATGACACCCCTGAACTCCGGAATACGACCTCTTCGGGGACACGCGATCGGCCAATTTTTTGAATAACTTCACGGTCGACTCGAAGGCGACAGAGGCCCAGGCGCGTTCACGCGGAGCGTGAGAACCCATGCTCGCCGGAAAAGGTTCGCGGTTTCTCCGGTCCGACACCGCGACCTCTCCGGGCATGGTGGCCGCGCGCCGTCATCGGACGGACACAGCTATGACCAAACTGGTACCGAACTAGCACCGCGACCTCGTAACCGCAGGTGGCCTGGTATTACCATCTGGGCGGACCGGATCTTGACAACACCGACCAGGCGATCATGTTCACGCTCGTGATGGATCTTCCAGCGACTTTGAAGCACATCGCCAAGATCGTCGGTGCCTCCGCGGTGCCAGTTCGGTCAGTGGTTGGTGCTACCCCTTGTGGCGTCCTGGGCTGGTCGTTGTTTCCGACCTGCTCGCAGGAGTTGTCCCATGAGTTCACGCAAGGCTGTTCCGCGCTCGGGTTTCGAGCGTGACGACATGCCGCTGGACGCCGCCCGGTCGGCGTTCGAGTGGCTGGTCACCGGACCGCGCCCGGTGTCGGTCGACGGTCGGCTCTTCCCCGGTTTCCCGCTGCGGCGGGTGCCGTTGGACGAGGTGCGCGACCGGCTGCTGCGCCGGCGCTGTCCGCAGGCGGTGCGGGACGCGGTGTGGGCGCACCTGGTACTGCTCACCCGTACCGAGGGCGGTGCCTGGACCGTCGGCGCGGTCGGTGTCGCCCTGCCCGCGCTGACCTCCATCGCCGCCACGCTCTCGGCGCGCTTCGCGGACAATCCGACCGACATTCACGCCGCGGTGTTGGCCGGGTTCGTCGCCGAACTCGGCGCGGTGGACCTGCGTCGGCCGCGCATCATGTTGCGTCTGCGGTGGGCCGCCTACCGGGCCGGGCACGCGTGCGTGCGGGAGGCGTTGGACGCGCCGGTGCCCTCGGGACACGGGTTCCACTCGATGCTGCCGCCGCCTCCATGGGGGCACCCGGACTTCGTGCTCGCCCGTGCCGTGGCCGAGCGCGCCATCACCGCCGCCGAGGCCGAACTGATCGGCTCCACCCGCCTGGAAAGCGTGTCGCTGGCCGCCGCCGCAGCAGCGCGTGGCCTGTCCCGCGAGGCGGTGAAGAAGGCCCGTCGGCGTGCCGAGCACCGCCTGCTCGCCTACCTGCGAGACGACGCTCCCGACACCGCGCACACCGGCCCCGGCGAGGACGACCCGGCGAGCAGGGCGGTCGACACGGTGACCATCACCAACGCCGCCGAACACGCCACGCCGTCACCCACGGTCACGGGTTCGTCCGGGCGTGCCGCTCGGAAATCCGCAGTGCGGATGTCCCCGCGGGGCCGATTTTCCGGAGTTCAGGGATGCGGGAGGACACCGGTCTCCCCCGCGCACACCACGTCCTCGCCCGAGTCGCCGCAACGGCTGTCGGGCTCTACTCCGGGAGTGCCACGATGCGCCTGACCCTCTCCAACTGTCCACGCCCGAAGACCACCACACCTGCAACAACCTCCGCACCGCAACGCGACCATCGCCGGAGGGCGTGTCGATGGGTGGTGTCGGTGGTCGGTCTGGTCGTGCCGGTGCTGCTGGCGTCCGGGGTGGCGGCCCATGCGGACACGGTGGTGCTGGCGGTCGCCGGGAGTGTGGACGAGGTGCTGAACAACATCCGCAACTGGTTGATGGGCATCCTCGCCGGGCTGGCGACGGTGTCCCTGACCGTGGGGGGCGTGCGTCGGGTGTTTGGCGGCGGCGACCCGGGCGAGCAGGAGAAGGCCAAGCAGGCGTTCAAGTCGGCCGGTATCGGCTACGGCCTGGCCGCGCTGGCACCGCTGGTCGTCACCGTGCTCAAAGGGATCGTCGGAGCCTAGCCATGGCCACCGCATCCCCCGTGCACCCGCAGCAGCAACTGCGGGTCGAGGCTTCGATCAGCGTGCGGGCCGTGTCGCCTCCGCGGCAGGCACGGCGACGCCGCATCGTGTGGGTGGTGCTCGTCGGGGTGGTCACGTTGCTGGCCTGCGTGCTGGTGGTGTCCGCGTCCGCGCAGCCGAGTACGCCACGTCCTGCCCCACCGACGGATCCCTGTGCCGGTCCGGGACCGTATCCCGTGCCGTGCCCGACGGGTTCGCCGACGACAGCGCCGTCGCCTTCGGCGCCGTCGAACCCGTGCCTGACCCCGCAGCCCGGACAGCCTCCCCCGCTCGGGTGTCTGCCACGACCAACCCCGACCTCGTCCCAACCCGCCAGCCCGACGGGCACCACACCGGTGCCTCCGGCCGGAGCGAAGTGCGGGATCCTCAATCCGGGTGCGTGCATCGGCGAGGGCATCGCCGGGTTCCTGCACCTGCTGGTCGGCGAGTCGTTGAACGTGCTGTTGGGGTGGTTGGGCGGCACCCTGCTGTCCACGCCGACGCCGGCCGACCTGCCCCGGGTCGGTGAGATCTGGGAGCAGTCGCGGCTGTTCGCGGTGGCGCTCTACTCGCTGCTGGTGGTGCTGGCCGGCGTCGTGCTGATGGGGCACGAGAGCGTGCAGGCCCGCCACTCGGTCCGCGAGATCGCACCGCGGGTGGTGGTCGGGTTCCTGGCCGCCAACCTCAGCCTGCTCGTCGGCGACCACGCCATCCGTCTGGCCAACGCCGCGACGCTGGCGGTGCTCGGCGACGGGCCGGACCCGCAGGGCTCCGGGCAGGCGGTCACCGAGCTGTTCGTGAGCCTGGTGTCGGGTGCGCTGGTGTCGGGCGGGTTGTTCGCCGGGGTGTTGTCGGTGGTGCTCACCGTGCTGCTGGTCGCGCTGTTGGTCGGCTACGTCGTGCGGGTCGCGCTCACGGTGATCCTGCTGGCCGGGGCGCCGCTGGCGGTGATGTGGCACGGCCTGCCGCAGACCGAGGGCCTGGCGCACTGGTTCTGGCGCGCCGGGGCCAGGGTACTGGGCATCCAGGTCGGCCAGAGCCTGGCGCTGATCTGCGCAGTGAAGGTGTTCCTACACCCCGGCGGTTTCCGCTTCTTCGGCGCGCCGACCCCGGACGGGCTGGTCAACCTCGTCGTCCTGATCGCCCTGGTGTGGATCCTGGTCAAGATCCCCGGCTGGGTGATGCGGCAAGTCCGCATCGGCGGCGGGCAACGCTCGTTCGTCGGCGGCTTGGCGCGCGCGTTCGTGCTCGGCAAGACCATGGGCCTGCTCGGCGGCCGCACCAGGAGTGCCCACGCGATGTCCGTGGTGGGCGGTGCGGACCGCGGTGCCCGAGCGCCTGGTCGGCAGGACCCGCTGTGGCCCGCGCCGGTGCGGGAGTGGGGTGGTATCGGCGGGGTGTTCAGCCCCGAGGCGATCGGACGCCGCCTCACCTCCCAACGCGCCCAGGAGTCCGCACGACGACACACCGTCTCCGGACAGCAGCACCTGCGGTTCCTCCAACCCACACCCCAGACACCCACGCACGACCTCGCCGGCTGGAACCCCGCAGGCAGCACCACCACGGCGCGGTTCCACTCCGCGTCTCCTGCCGAGGACGAGTCGACTCCCGCACCACACCCGATCGGCACCGCCGCAGCACCCGTGTTCCGTGCAGCGGGACAGGACGGCCGTCCTCGCTCCACGCCACCGTCAAGCTCCACCACGCCGCTGCGCACCGCGCCCGTGCCGCCGGAGCTGCGGTTCCGACCGCCCGTCGGCGAGGCTGCGGCTTCCCCGGTCCGCGCGAGCGCCCCTGCCCGGGCAGCGGTGTTCCGCTCCGCCGCAGCGCCGCAGCCCGGCGCGCACGGCCGCCGCGCCAGGAGTCACACACCGGCACCCGTACTGTTCCGACCACCCAACCCACCCGGCACGGCACAGCCACCACCGCCCGAGGGGTCACCGGCCCGAGGCGGCGCTGCGCTCCCCCGTGTCCGTCCCGCGCGACCGGCAGGTGAGCACCGGTGAGCAACCCTGTGCGCATCCCGGCCGATGTCGACATGCACGACCGTGTCCTCGGACCGTTGACCGCGCGTCAGCTGGCGATCCTCGCCGTCGCCGGAGCGGTGCTTTACCTGCTCTGGGCGGTCACCCGCACGCTGGTGCCGATGCCGGTGTTCGCCGTGGTCGCGGTTCCGCTCGGCGCGGCCTCGGCGGTGCTGGCCCTGGGCCGACGCGACGGCGTCCCGATGGACACACTGCTGCTCGCCGCAATCCGTCAGCGCCTGTCCCCGCGCCACCGGGTCACCGCGCCCGAGGGCGTGCGCCCGGTCCCGGTCTGGCTCGCCGACGCCGCCGACCAGTCCGCCGCGGGCGACAACGGGACGGCGCGGTCCGGGCGGGTCTCGCCGTCGGCGTTGCGGCTGCCGGCCGAGGCCGTCACCGACACCGGGGTGATCGACCTGGGCGCCGACGGCCTAGCGGTCGTCGCGGTCGCGAGCACGGTGAACTTCGCCCTGCGCACCCTCACCGAGCAGGAGGCGCTGGTCGCGGTGTTCGGCCGCTACCTGCACAGCCTCACCGCCCCGGTCCAGGTGCTCGTGCGCACCGAACACCTGGACCTGTCCACCCCAATCGCCGAGCTGCGCGACCACGCGGGCGGACTGCCACACCCCGCCCTGGAAGCCGCCGCGCTCGAACACGCCGACTACCTCGCCCAGCTCGCCCGGCAGTCCAACCTGCTACGCCGCCAGGTCCTACTCGTGCTACGCGAACCGCTCGACACAACGGTCCCGACCGACGGACTGGGCGGACCCGGTGCGCTGGCGGTGCTCACCGCGATGGCGGACGCACGCCGCAGACCGGCACACGTCGATGCCGGCGCTCGGAGGGCGGCGGAGTCGCGTCTGGTGCGCCACCTCGGTGAGGCGATCGAGCTGCTGGCCCCAGCCGGGATCCTGGTCACCCCGCTGGATGCCGGGCAGGCCACGGCGGTGCTGGCCGCGGCGTGCAACCCCGACAGCCTGCTGCCCCCGTCCGCGGGACTGGCCGGCGCCAAGGAGGTCATCACCACCGCGGGCCCGGACCCGACCGAGGACGCCTTCGACGACGAGAGGTGGCGGTCCTGATGGGCTCCCGCACACGATGCCACCGCCGCGCGGCCGCGTCCCCGGCGGCCGCTGCGTTCACCCCTGACGCCCTGTCCGTCGCCGCGCGCCATCTGGAGGTCGGTGGCGAGTGGGTGTCCAGCTTTGCCGTCGTCGGGTTCCCCCGTGAGGTCCATCCCGGCTGGCTGGCGCCGCTGCTGACCTACCCCGGTCGCCTGGACGTCTCGCTGCACGTCGAGCCGATCGACCCGGTCACCGCCGCCTCGCGGCTGCGCCGCCAGTTGGCGAAGTTGGAGGCCGGGCGGCGCCACACCGCCGAGCACGGCCGGTTGTTCGACCCGCAGGTCGAGGCGGCCACCGAGGACGCCTACGAGCTGTCCAACCGCGTCGCACGCGGCGAGGGCAAGCTGTTCCGGGTCGGGCTGTACCTGACCGTCCACGCCGCCACGGAGAAGGCCCTCGCGGACGAGGTGGCCGCCCTGCGGGGACTGTGCGCGTCGCTGCTGCTCGACGCCAAGCACACCACCTACCGGTCGCTGCAGGGCTGGGTGTCCACCCTGCCCATGGGCCTGGACCTGATCGGCATGCGCCGCACCTTCGACACCTCCGCGCTCGCCGCGGCGTTCCCGTTCACCAGCCCCGACCTGCCCGCCCCCGATCCCACCTCCGTGGCCGCGCCGTCCGGGGTGCTCTACGGCTACAACCTCGGCTCCCAGGGGCTGGTGCACTGGGACCGGTTCGGCGAGGGCATGCACAACCACAACAGCGTCATCCTCGGCCGCTCCGGCGCCGGCAAGTCCTACCTGGTCAAACTGGAACTGCTGCGCAGCCTCTACTGCGGCGTCGAAATCGCCGTGATCGACCCCGAGGACGAGTACGCCCGCCTGGCCGCCGCGGTGGGCGGCACCTACGTCCACCTCGGCGCGCGCGATGTCCGCCTCAACCCGTTCGACCTGCCCGTCCACACCCGTCCCGACGGCCGCCGCACGGCGCCGAAGGACGCGGTGGTGCGCCGGTCGCTGTTCCTGCACACCGTCATCGCCGTGCTCCTCGGCGGTGAGCTGGAGGGGGCCGAGCGGGCGGCGCTGGACCGGGCGATCGCCGCGACCTACCAGTCGGTAGGAATTACGGCCGATGTCCGCACCTGGACCCGCCCGGCGCCGACGCTGGGCGTCCTGCGCGACCAGCTCGCCAACGCCGGGCAGGCCGGTGACCACGCCGCAGGCGAGTTGGCGGCAAGGCTGCACCCATTCGTCGACGGTGCGTTCAAGCAGCTGTTCGACGGCCCCAGCAGCGTCAATCCCGAAGGCCACCTCGTGGTGTTCAGCCTCCGGGACCTACCCGACGAGCTCAAGGGCATCGGCACCCTGCTCGTACTCGACGCGGTGTGGCGGCGGGTGTCCAACCCGGCGATCCGCCGCCCGCGCCTGGTCGTGGTCGACGAAGCGTGGCTGCTGATGCGCCAACCCTCCGGAGCGGAGTTCCTGTTCCGCATGGCCAAAGCCTCCCGCAAACACTGGGCCGGACTGACCGTGGCCACCCAGGACACCGCCGATGTGCTGGGCAGCGACCTGGGCAAGGCCGTCGTGGCCAACGCCGCGACCCAGGTGTTGCTGCGCCAGGCGTCCCAGACGATCGACGAGATCACCCGGACCTTCGACCTCTCCGCCGGCGAACGGCAGTTCCTGCTCTCCGCCGACCGCGGCCAGGGCCTGCTCTCAGCAGGCACGCAGCGGGTGGCCTTCCACGGCATCGCCTCACCGACCGAGCACCACCTGGTCACCAGCGACCCGGCCGAACTCGCCGCCTACGCCACCGGCCCGGACGAGGAGGCCGACACCGCATTCGTCGACCTGGGCCTTCACCAAGACGACCTCGCCGCCTGACCAACCACGTCCGGCCTATGGAGGACTTCGCCATGCTCGTGCGGACACCGGCTGTCCTGTTGCAGCCTCCGGAACCGATCACGCATTCCCGCTCCGATGCCACCGTGCCGTCCTCGATCGCGGTGGCGGCGGGATGGTTGCAGGACTACCTGCGCGACCCCGGCGGCACCCTGCTGGCATTGTTGCATCGGCTGCGTGACCTTGCGCTGGAGTGGGGGCCGATCGCCGTCCTGGTCCTCGCCGGGCTGGCCCTCGCGACCGTGGCCGGTCGGCGGTGGTGGGCCCGGCACTGCCACGAGCTGCTGCTCGCCGACGCCCGCCAGATCACCGTGCTCGCCCCACCCCAGGTCGATCCCGCGGGCGGTGCCGCGCTGTGGTCCAACCTGGTCGGGCTGCTGCGTCCGGGATGGCGGCGAGCGGTCACCGGTCAACCGCACATGGCGTGCGAGTACCTGTTCTCCGAGGCCGGTGTGGCGATCCGGCTATGGGTACCCGGCCTCATCCCGCCCGGCCTGGTGGAACGCGCCGTCGAGGCCGCCTGGCCCGGCGCCCACACCCGCGTCGCCCCCGCCGAACCACCCCTGCCCGCACCAGACGAGGGGCAACGGCGGCTGGTGGTCGGCGGAGAGCTACGGCTGGCCCGCCCCGAGGCGCTGCCCCTGCGCGGCGACTTCGACGCCGACCCCCTCCGCGCCCTGCTCGGGGCACCGGTCGGACTCGCCCGCGACGAGTACGCCTGCGTGCAAATCCTGGCCCGCCCGGTCACCGGCCGCCGCGTGCAACGCGCGCGCCGCACCGCACGGCACGTCCACAGCGGCGGCTCGACCCGGCTGATAGGGCGCGTGCTCGACGCGATCACCCTCGGCCCGCCCCTGTCGAAGCCTCCGGCAATGTCACGGACGAAGACCGGTGCCCTGCACAGCGATCCGCAGACCTCCTTGGAGTACGCGGCGCAGAACCGCGCCATCGTGACCAAGCAGCGCGGGTCGCAATTCGAGACCGTCGTGCGCTACGCCGTGGCCACCCTGCTGCCCACCAACAGCGGCGAGGACGAGCTCCGCAGGGCACGAGACGTGGCCCGCGGCCGGGCCCACTCCCTCGCCGCGAGCTTCGCCTCCTACACCGAGCACAACCACTACACCCGCCGACGCCTGCGCCACCCCGACCGGGTGATCGACTCGCGCCGGCTGGGGCGCGGTGACCTGCTGTCGGTGCCCGAGCTGGCCGCGCTCGCCCACCTGCCCACCGACGCGACCATCCCCGGCATCCAACGCGCCGGAGCCCGCGCCATCGCACCCCCACCCGGCATCGCCACCCCCGGCCCACAGGCCAAGCCGATCGGCGTCACCGACACCGGGCACCAGCGCCCCGTCGCGCTGCGCGTCCCGGACGCCCGGCACCACCTGCACGTCATCGGCGCGACCGGCTCGGGCAAGTCCACCCTGCTGGGCACCATGATCCTGGCCGACGCCGAAGCCGGACGCGGAATCGTGCTCATCGACCCCAAAGGCGACCTGGTCACCGACATCCTCTCCCGCCTACCCCGCTCCGCCGCCGACCGGGTGGTGCTCTTCGACGCCGACACCCGCTCCCGGCCGCCGTGCCTGAACCCGCTCGACGGCGGTGAGACCGACCTGACCGTGGACAACCTCGTCTCGGTGTTCCGGCGGGTCTACTCGGCGTTCTGGGGACCGCGCACCGACGACGTCATGCGCGCCGCCTGCCTCACCCTACGCACCCAACAAGGCATCGCCACCCTCGCCGACCTGCCCAAACTCCTCTCCGACCAGGCATTCCGCAGCCGCGTCACCTCAGGCGTCACCGACCCGGTGCTGCGCGGCTTCTGGTCCTGGTACGCCGAACTCACCGACTCCAGCCGCTCCCAGGTCATCAGCCCGCTGATGAACAAACTCCGCGCGTTCCTGCTACGCCCCTTCGTCCGCGACGCCATCGCCGGAGGGCACTCCACCATCGACATGGGCGAGGTCCTCGACGGCGGCATCTGCCTGGTCCGCATCCCCAAAGGCTCCCTCGGCGAGGAGACCACCCGACTGGTCGGATCACTGGTGGTCGCCCGCACCTGGCAGGCCACCACCGCCCGCGCCCGCACCCCACAACGGGAACGCCGCGACGCCAGCCTGGTCATCGACGAATGCCACAACTTCCTCAACCTGCCCTACCCCATCGAGGACATGCTCGCCGAAGCCCGCGGCTTCCGCCTCGCCATGACCCTGGCCCACCAGCACCTCGGCCAACTCCCCCGCGAACTGCGCGAGGGCCTGTCCACCAACGCCCGCTCCAAGATCTTCTTCAACGCCTCCCCCGAAGACGCCCACGAACTGTCCCGCCACACCGCCCCGCGGCTGTCCGACCACGACCTCGCCCACCTCGGCGCCTACCACGCCGCCGTCCGCCTGGTCCTGCACGGCGAGCAAGCGCAGCCGTTCACCATGCGCACCCGACCGCTGCCACCCGCCGTACCCGGCCGCGCCCGACAGATCCGCACCGCCGCACGCCACACGGCGCGAACCCACGTGAGCCAAGCGGCCGCCACCACGGCCGGATCATCGGATCCGACCCGACGCGTGAACCCGACCGAGCCCGTCATGCACCCACGCAGCGCCGACCCCCGCCGCAACGGCTGACCCCGACCACATCCCGGCCCATCCCGCCGCCCTGGCAGCCGCCCTCGCCGGGACGACTTCGCCCTGCCAACCGGCGAAAGAGTGCTATTCGTGACTCGCACTGTTCCCGACTTGAGCGGCGAGCAGCGTCCCCTTCGTCATCGCCAGCACCCGTTCGGGGTCGAGACTGCGCAGCGCACGGGTCCTGCGGGACACCGTGGCCCGCGTGACGACCTGTCCGTCCGCGTCCAGGTGGAACAAGGTTCCGGCCGTGCCGGCGATCACGAACCCGTTGCTCACCGGGACAACCCGATCAACCAGAGGTTGCCCGACATCGACCCTGCGCAACACACGACCATCACCGGGATCCGCCACGGTGAAACCACCCCTGCGGTCGTGCATCCAGAGCAGACCGTCGATGTACGCCGGCGCCGAGAACCCGAGATCACTCTCGGCGCGAACGACCTCGCGCACCGTCCCCTCCGAGGGCACGACTTCTACTACGGAACGTGGACCGCACCGCACCAGGAAGCGGTGACCGTCGACAGTCGTGAACACCGGCCAATCGTCGTAACTGACGAGCGGCTCAGGCAAACACCACGAACCGGTCTCCCGGAGTTCCCGTCGGTCGATCAACCTCACCATCGGGCTTCTGGGCTCACCTACCAGGAAGCCGCCCTCAACGGCGACAGGGCACACGGTGTGCACGCAGTCATCCGTTTCCCAACGCAACTGTCCCGTAGCCGTGTCCAACAGTCGAAGGGGCGTGTATCCGCGCCAGCCACCGACGAGGACCGTGTCGCCGGCCACTACGAGGTGTCCGGTGAACCCGTGCAGATCGCTGCTCCAGACGCGTTCACCCGTGTCAAGGTCCAGGCACAGCAACTGGTCGGGGGTCTGCGGCAGCACCAGGCAGCGCCGGTCGGCGATGGCGACCGCCCGAGGCCAGGTGCCGACGTGGACGTCCCACCGCGTGGACCCGTCCGCCGGATCGACACTGACCAGCCTGGTGTGTCGCTCATGCACCACCAGTGCGCCCCCGGCGACCACGAGGCCCGCGTCCGAACCGGCCTGATGCGACTGCCTGACCCATTCGACATCGATCACCTCGACAGTGCACCAAACTCCTGCCGTTCAAGGCAATCCGCTTTCGAACTCCCACCCACACCCCCAACAGAACGCCCACAGGAGACCCTTTCCCCAGTTCGGGCAGGTGTGCTGCTCGGCGGCCTGGCGGCGCAACGTCGAAAGACGGCAGCCCTGACCATCTGTCCAATGTTGCACCAAATGCCATTCCGCCTCTTTCAACCAGGAGGTACGCACATGATCACCAATCCGACCCGGCAGCGCGCGCTGCGGGGCCACAAGCCCACCCGTCCCCACCCGCGCGTGGCCAACACCGCCGAGCACCAAGCCGTGCTGGCCTGGCGGTTGACCCCGCGCGACCGTTGGATCGCCCGGATGCTGTGGGAGCACCGGGTGCTCACCGCCCACCAGATCACCGCCCTGGCCTTCACCGGTGCCCGAACGGCACAACTGCGGCTGCGCGAGCTCTACACCTGGGGCGTCGTCGACCGCTTCCAGCCCTTCGTCACCGTCGGCACCGCCCCCATGCACTACGTCCTGGCACCCGCCGGCGCGGCCGCGCTCGCCGCCGAGGACGGCCTGGACGCCAAGGAACTCGGCTACCGGCACGACCGGGTCTTCGGCATCGCCCACAGCCTGCGCCTGGCCCACACCGTCGGCGTTAACGAGTGGTTCACCGCCCTGGTCGACCGCGCCCGCCACCCCCGACCGGGCAAGCAGGTCGCGTTGACGGCGTGGTGGTCCGAGACCCGCTGCGCCCGCCACTTCGGCGACCTGGTCCGCCCCGACGGCTACGGCCGCTGGCACGACGGCGACCGACAGGTCGAGTGGTTTCTGGAGTACGACTTCGGCACCGAGGTCCTGACCAAGCTCGCCGCCAAGCTGACCGGCTACGCCGCCCTCGCCCAGGCCACCGGCATCACCACCCCGCTGCTGGTGTGGCTGCCCACCGCACGACGCGAAGCCACCGCCCGCCGACTGCTCCAGCGAATCTGGCACGAACTGGAGGACCCGCGCACGGTGCCGGTCGCCACCGCGGCGGCCGAACTGCTCAACCCCGACAGCGCCCACCCCAGCCCCGCCGACGAGGTCTGGCTCCCCCTCGACGCCCCGGCCGGCGGAGCCCAACGGCGGACGCTGGCCGCGCTGCCCGACGCCTGGCCGCACCTCCCACCACCGGTCACCAGCGGCGGCGACGACACCCACCGGCCGGACTCACCTCACCCCAGGATCCCGCCACCCCCGCCGATGCCTCCCGCGGTCACGCCGCTCGGAGCCAGCCAACCAGGGAAGGAATGAGCCTGTGCTCGCCAAGAGCGCCCTCGGTGCCGCCGCGGCGCTACTGATCGTCCCCGTCCTGCTCGCCCAAGGCATGAAGGCCATGGTCGACTCGCTGTTCGGCAACCCGTCAAGCATCTCGGTGGACTGCACCACACCGATCGCCGACATCCCACCCGACTACTGCCTGCTCTACCGCGCCGCCGCACCCCACTGCCCCGACCTGGCCTGGACCGTGCTCGCCGCGATCAGCAAGATCGAAACCGACCACGGCCGACTCCAAGCCCCCGGCGTCCACGAAGGCGAGAACCCCGCCGGAGCCGCCGGACCCATGCAGTTCCTCACCCCCACCTTCGACAACGTCATCGCCGCACACCCCATCCCGCCAGGCGGCGCCACACCACCCTCGCGGTACAACCCCCACGACGCCATCCACGCCGCCGCCTTCCTGCTGTGCGACGAAGGGGTGGAACGAGGCGACCTGCGCGCGGCGATCCACGCCTACAACCCCGCCGACTGGTACGTCGACCTGGTCCTCGACCAGGCCACGAAGTACGCCCAGGCCGCCGCGAGCAGCGTCGGCAACGGCGACTGCAACGCCATCCAAGCCCCCAACGCCGCCACCCTCACGGCGATCAACTACGCCTGCGGCATGCGCGGACTGCCCTACGTCTGGGGCGGCAACGGCCCCGACGCCGGCCACACCGGCTTCGACTGCTCCGGCCTGACCAAAGCCGCCTACGCCGCCGCCGGAATCACCCTGCCCCGCACCGCCCAAACCCAATTCGACGCAGGCCCCCACGTCCCGGCCGGACAACCACTGCTGCCCGGCGACCTCGTCTTCTACGGCACCCCCGGCAACATCCACCACGTCGGCCTCTACATCGGCGGCGGACTCATGATCAACGCACCGACGTTCGGGCAACCTGTCCAGATCGACAACTACCGGTACGACGGCGACGACTACGCCGGGGCGACCCGCCCAGCCGCACTTGCACGCCGATTCCACACTTGACCGCCCCGGGTCGACAAGTCTGCACTGTTACCACTTTCACGAGCCGCCCGCACGCCGGGTGCGGACGGCCCGGGGCCGGGAAAAAGGTCATCGTCGTCGCGGTTCGAGGGTCAAGCCGTGGCTGGTTCGCAGTCGGGCGCGCAGGTCACCGAGAGCATGTCCGTCCGAGGTTCGTTTCCACGCCTTCCAGCCGTTCTGGTTCCTGCCGCCGAGTGCGATCGCGGCGCCGGAGGGGTTGGCGTAGGCGCGGCCGTCGGCGAGGACCAGGGTGCCGTCGGAGTGGATACGGGCGGTGTGGCGTGCGCCGCGTCCCGGGCGGTTCCAGGTGAACTCCTCACCTACCCGCACCAGACCGGCGGCGAGCAGGTCGACGATGCCGCCGTTGCCGCCCCAGCCCTGCAACGGCCGACCCACCGGCGCATCCGCCGAAGGCGGGACCGGTTCGGTCGTCTCGGTGTGCAGGCCCATGATCGCGGCGGCGGTGACCGCGACGGTCCATGGCCAGCGCCGGTCCAAACTCCCCCACTCCCCGACCCGCAGCCACCGGCCGTGGTGGGCGAGCAACATCTCCACGTCGACCCGGTCATCCGGGAACAGCTCGTCATCGGGTGCGGTCAGCAGGAGGACGAGGTCGCCTTCGCGCAGCGCCGCCGACGGCTGTTCGAGCAGCCAGCACCCGGCGAACAGGGCGACTTCGCCTTCCCGGTCCGGGTCGGTGTCGTCCAGGACGTCCGCGGCCAACACCAGCATCGCCCAGGCGTTGTCCGGGGGCCGCATCGGCGTGACGGCGACCGACGGGGCGAGG
Source organism: Saccharothrix syringae (assembly GCF_009498035.1). Taxonomy (NCBI): domain Bacteria; kingdom Bacillati; phylum Actinomycetota; class Actinomycetes; order Pseudonocardiales; family Pseudonocardiaceae; genus Saccharothrix; species Saccharothrix syringae. Next base: position 3,149,048 of record NZ_CP034550.1, on the reverse strand, counting down.
ATCACGGCATCGGACGGCAGCCCCTCCCGCCACAACATCCCCGCCTCGTCGTCGCCGTGTGACGCGACGGGGACCGGTTCGGGCACGGCAGTCGGGGCATCACCGTTCACCACGGCCACGGCGGTGGCGGGTGCTGGTTCAGGCGGTATCGACGCAGCGGCGTTGGCGGTCATCAGTCTCGCCTTCCCTTCGGGTTCGGTTCATTCGGGCCGAACGGCCACCGTGTATGGACGCTTCGTGACGGCCGAGATGTCAACACCCAGCAGGAGGGTATGGCCGAAGTAGACCCATATGTGGTGCAAATAATTCTGGAGTTGTCAACCGTCCATAGGAGACAGACAGAGTTTCTTGCCATTCGACTTGACTTCGTGGGGGCAAGGAAGCGTCCATGGTCGTGTGGCCCGACAACCACCGGATGCGCACCGGGGGCCGCGCCCGCTCCGGCCGGGGCAGACCACCCATCCAGCACATCACGTCCTGCGAGGTAGTCATGCCCACCGACACCACCCCCACGCTGCGCGCCGTCCCCGACCCGGCCAGGCCGCGCACCGACGCCGAGGACAAGCTGTGGCAGGCACTGCTGGCCAACGCCGGCAGCACCGCCGCCGCCCTGTCCACCGCCGCCGGGATCGGGAAGTCCACCGCCCCGAAGATCCTCGCCCGCTGGGCCAACGACGGCCTCGTCACCCGCACCGCCGGCATCGCCGACGGCGGATCACGCTCCGCCGACCGCTGGTCGATCACCCCCGACGACGAGCCCGACAACCAGCCCGCGGACGAGCAGCCGACCGGCGACGAGCCGACCGGCGACCGGTCGACCGATGACCAGCCGGGGGGAGATGCCCATCAGCCAGCGAAGCCTGGGCGGTTGGCGTCGGGTGCGTTGCGCGGCATGATCGAGGACTACCTGCGGGAGCACTCCGGCGAGGAGTTCAGCCCGAACGCGGTCGGCCGGGCGCTGACCCGTTCCGCAGGGGCTGTGCACAACGCGCTGGAGAAGCTGGTCGAGACCGGCTACGCCGTGCGCACCAGCAACAAGCCGAAGAAGTACTCCCTGGCCACCGACCCGGCAGCCGCAGCGGCGGAGTAACACCGCGCACGAGCGGCTGCACGGTGCAGTGCCCTCCACGGTGAACCGTGGAGGGCACTGCCGCTTCCGGTGGAGGTGGCTTCGGTCGCGTGTTTCGTCGGTGGTCGGTGTGCACGGATGACGGCGCGATGGCGCTTCTCCCGAGTCGATGGGGCGATGAGTCGCCAGTCGCCTTCTCCAGGCGCGTTCCGGTACATCGCTGCGGTAGGCGACTGCCAGGCCGCGTTTCACTGGAGTGATCGCGGCGAGATCGGTTCAGGTCCTCTCGCGATCACCGGTACATAAGAGTCGTCGCCGTATCCGTGGATCGTCATGGAGCTGGTCCGCGGCACGTCGCTGGACGCGCGGCTGGACGAGGGCGTGCTCACCCCGGCCGAGGCGGCGCGGGTCGGGCGGGACGTGCTCGCGGCGCTGCGCTCGGCCCACTCCGCGGGCGTGATGCACCGCGACGTCAAGCCCGGCAACGTGCTGCTGCGGACCGACGGCAGCGCCGTGCTCACCGACTTCGGCATCGCCGCCCTCCAGGGCGCGACCCAGCTCACCGCGACCGGCGACGTCATCGGGTCCCCGGAGTACATCGCGCCGGAGCGGCTGCGCGGCGACGAGACGCACGCCGCGTCGGACCTGTGGTCGCTGGCGATGCTGCTGTACGTGGCGGTCGAGGGGTACCACCCGATGCGCCGCGCCAGCACGATGGCGACCCTCGCCGCGGTGATGACCGAGCCGGTCCCCCCGCCGCGCCGCGCGGGCGCCCTCGCGCCCGCGCTCAACGCGGCCCTGCGCAACGACCCGACCGAACGGCCCAGCGGCGAGGTGCTGGACCAGATGTTCGCCAACCCGCCACGCCGGCAGGGTTCCCCGCCCCAGGCCGCCAAGCGGCCCTCAGCCGCAGTGCGCCCACTGGCTGTCCGATCCCGCCCCCCACACCGACACCGGTCAGCGGCCCGCGCCTCCACCCCTACCAGCAGCCCTAGCCGACCCCGCCGCCCGGGGCGCGCGAGCGGGGCGGTGCCGTGGTGCTCTCGCCCATCGGGGTGGCACTGGTCGTGGCGACCACGGCGCTGGTGTGATCCACATGTTGGGCATGTAGGAGTCGCCCGACACCAACTCGGGCTCGTAGACCACGCGGACGACCACCCGGCGGAACGTCGAGCTGCCCAACGTCCCGACGACCGCGGTGGCCACCCCAGGTCACGGCCCGAGGTGGATGTAGGCCGCCCAGGCGAGCAGGTCTTCACCCCGGACCCGCCGGAGCCCCTGGACCGTGCTGCGCACGGCGGAGGCCAGCCTGGTCGGGTCGAGCCGGCGCAGGTCCTCGACCTGGCGGTACACGTCCCGCGCGATGATCGGCGTGTACGGGTCCAGCACGTGCCATTGGGTGGCCACCACGTGCCGGTAGCCGATGGCCTGGAACGCGGCGGCGAGGTGCACCACCTCGTTGACGTTGCGGCCGGTCATCGCCGTGTCGCAGGCGGACAGGAAGGCGACCTCGCCGCCGCGCGTGTGCTCGTTCCGGGCGATGTCGAGCACGGTGAGCGGACCGTCGTGGAGCTGCACGGCGCTGTTGACCGGTTCGACCACGTCCACGGTCGCGTGGCAGGCGAGGTGCAGCCAACCGCAGTCCCCGATCGCCCGAACCACCCGGGCCGCGGTCGCCTCGCCGTCCACGAGCTGGTCGTGCGGGCCGCACACCTCGACCAGCCGCTGCCGCTCCGCCTCCGCGTGGACGAGCCGCCGCCCTCCGGCCGCGCCCGCGGGCGCGGCCACGGAAACCGTGAGCAGGTCGGCGACCGGTACGGGCTTGCCCGGCCGCCTGGAGCGCAGGAGCGCGCCTAGCGTGGACGCGTAGGAGGAGACCACCCGGTCGAGGGCGGTCGGTCCCGCCGCACCGTCCTGGTAGACCCCGGCGGCGTGGAGCGGGAGGACCGCCAGGGCGCCGGTGGGGCACCACCACAGTCTCGGGCCGTCGGCGTCGTCGGGCACCTCGTCGCGGAAGCCGAGCGCGTCGAGCACCTCCTCCACCACGGTGCGCCACAGCCAGTCGAGCACGGACCTCAGCGCGTCGAGCCGGGGCCCGACGTCGTCGTCCGCGGCGGTGAAGGCGACGAGGAAGGCGTTCGCGCGCTCGTGGACCTCCTGGGCCGTCAACCGCTCAAGGGGGATCACCTGCGGGCGTTCGGAGTCGGCGGTGAACGCGATGGCGTCGCACCGGGTCGGGTGCACGTTGATCATGACCACGACACCGCCTCCGGCGGCGGCGCGGAGCCGGTTGAACGCGAGGGGCGCGTCGACGTGCTCGAACCCCGGGATGTGCCGGATCCGGTCGACCAGCTCGTCCCACTCCCGGGCCAGCCGCATCCGCACGTCGGACGCCTGGCCGGGCAGCGCTACCGCACCCGTCCCCTGTCGGGTGGCCGGGTCGTCGTCCAGGAGTCGTCGGATCTCGCGCAACCTGGCCGCCGTGCCGGGGTCGGCCTGGTCGAGCTCGTCGAGTTCGCCGCGGATGGCCAGTTGCTGGTTCCACAGGATGCCCCGCCCCTGTTCCAGGATCTCCACCGCCGCCACGGGGTCGTCCGCCTCGATCGCGCAGACGGCCGCGGTGGACGCGAGGCCGCTCCACCGGTGCAGGTGGTCCTCCTGGCTGTCGCGGTCCAACCCGCGCCACACCAGGCGGGGCAGGAGCCTCATCGCCTTGCGGTAGGCCGCCACCGCGCGGGCGAGGTCCCCCTCGTACCAGGCTGCGGAAGCGAGGAACTCCGCTCCCTTGATCCTCATGTCGGTGGGCGCCGCGGGGAGGTCCACCGCGGTCTCCACGAGCTTCCACAGCTCGGCGAGCCCCTCCGGGTCGGCGCCCGGTGCCGACCGCCGGGCGCCGAGCGCGGACGCGAGGCTCAACGCGTAGAGCGAGTAGTCGAAGTGGTCCGGCGACACCGCGTCGACAGCCCTGCGGTGGGCGTCGATCGCCTCGTCCAGGTCCGTCTCGTCGCTCATCGCGGTGTAGCGCAGCCGCAGGGCGGTGCCGAGGTCGTTGAGGTACATCGGCAGGTGGGGGTGGTTCGGCGCGGTGCGGGCGACCACGTGGCGGAGCAGCCCGATCGCCTCGTGCAGGTCTTCGGGGCGGGCGTGCCCGTGGTGGAACGAGTCCATCAGGACGGCGGCGAGTCGTGCTTCCCGGGCGGATCTGGCCGAGTCGGCGGGGGTGGTGGCGGCCAGGACGGCGCGGCAGTGCGCGAGGGTGGCCCGCAGGTCCGCTTCGTGACGGGAGCGCTTGTAGCGCTCCCAGTGCGCGCTGCCCAGGTTCTGGACGACCTCGGCGCGGTCCGGGTCGTGGTCGGGCATGTCCGCCAGGAGCCGTTCCCCCAGGGCCGTGCACTCGTCGAGGTCGGACAACCGCCCGAACCGCTGGAACCGGAGCAGCAGGCAGACGGCCAGGACGTTCAGGTCCGAGTCCGGCCGCTTCCCCTGGTCGCTCCACGCCCGCGCGGCGGCCCGGCAGTACCGGATCGACTCCTCCAGGTCGGCCGGGTCGCCGAACGCCTCGTAGCGGATCCCCAGCCGCCTGGCCAGGAGCAGCAGGTCCGGTGGCCGGTCGCCGACCCGCGCGAGCAGGTCGCGGAGGATCCTGATCGAGCGGTCGACGTCCGCACGGGCGCCGAACGCGGTGAAGCGCGTGTCGAGCACCCTGGACAGGGCGCGGGCGTACGCGTCGCGTTTGTCGTGGTCCTCTTCGGCGGCGACGGCGCTCTCGCAGTCGTGCACGGCTCGCGCCAGGTCGGCGCGGTCGCCGCTCAACGGGAACCGGACGCGGAGCAGCTGGGCCCGCTCCACTTGGAACTCCCGCTCGAACGAGGGCGGCAGCGCCGACGCCACCTCGTGCAGCACGGTGAGCGCGGTGTCGACGTCGCGGGCGTCGGAGTTCGTCTGTGCCCTCGTCACCAGTGCCTTGAGGTGCGCCATGCACATCGCCCACATGCGCTCGTGCGGCACCGGCTTCGACCCCGGCTCCCGGCACAGGGCGAGGGCCCTGCCGGACAGCGCGACGGAGGCGGTCAGGTCCGCCGGGTCGCCGCGGTACTCGTGCCGGTCCCGCAACACCGCGGCCAGCCGCGTCAGGCGCAGCGGGAACTCCGGGTCGGTCGCGGCGCCGACCGCCACGATCCGCCGCCCCAGGTCCACCAGGCGGTCGGCCAGCGCGAGATCCCGGTCGACCGCCAGCAGGTCGTCCAGCACCGCGAAGGCGATGTCCAGGTACTCGGCCCTGGCCCGGCCCCAGTCGGCCGGATCCCCGTCGGCCCTGTCCACTGCCGCCGCGGCGGCGCGGATGTCCCCCACGTCGCCGGTGAGCCGGTACCGCTCGCGCAGCGCGCTGCCGAGGTTGAGCAGGACACCCCGGCGGAGGTCCGCGTCCCGCCCGGGTTCGGCCGACACCGCGGACAGGATGTCGATGCCCTCGTCCAGGTCGCGGCGGACCTGACGGTCCCCGTGGCGCTTGAGCAGGGCCACCGCGAGGTTCGCCCCGAAGCCCTCCCGGTCCACGTGCGGGTGCGGGGTCTTCCCGAACACCTCGCGGAACAGGTCGATCGCCCGGTCGAGCGCGATTCCCGAGCCGGTTTCAGCGTGCCACGACTGCGCTGCCAGGCCGACCATGTTGAGGAACAGCGGCGGTTCCCGCGTGACGGCCTCCTCCAGCGCCGGCAACGGCGCGGACACGATCGGCAGGACTGCCCTGGGAGCGTTGCCGGGCATCACGGCGTGCACGTGGTGGAAATGCCGCAGGGCCGGCCCGAGGTTCGCTTTCCACGATTTTTGCGGATCGCCCAGGAAGCGCGCCCAGTACTCCATGGCGAGCACCTGCCGCATTCGCAGGACGACAACCGGGTCATAGGGCGAAGGGGACGAGGCGAGCTGTTCGAGGCGGGCCACCTCGACCGCCGCCTCCGGGGTCAGGAGCGCGCCGACGTCGTCGTCGCCGTAGAAGGAGGTGGTCCGGGTGATCGACCGGGCGACCAGCCACTGGTACTCGTGCATCGTCCCCCCGACCGACCGACCGGCCCGGTCAGTCGGTCCGGCTCTCCGTCTGCGGCGGGGGCGGCGGTCCCGGTAGCCGGGGCGACGTGGGCGGCTTCACGTCCGGCGAACTCAAGGTCTGGCCACCGCGCTTTTCCATGGCCTCGATCGGAGGGAGGTCCTCGATCCCCTCGAAACGCGATTCCTCCGACCGCATCGCCCCTCCCCCGTGGAATGCGACCATTCCGTCAACGGCCCTTCGGACGAACTATCGCAGACCGCCACGACCTCTGACACCCTCGCCGAACGAGCGCCCCCCGAAAGGACGAACCGTGCCCACAACGCTGACCAGCCTGCTGATCTTCGCCACGCTCCTGCTGCCCGGTCTGGTGTTCGTGCGGCGAACGGAACGCGACTCGCCCGAACGCGAACTCTCGGCATTCCGGGAAACCGTCGCCGTGGTGGCGGCGGGCCTGTGCTCCGACCTGGTCCTGCTCGTCGGCCTGGTGGGGGCGGGACTGGCGGTCCCGAGAGCCGCGCCGGATGTCGGCTCGTTCCTCCGGAACCCGATCGACCACCTCGCGGAGGTGGTGTTGTGGTCGGTCGGGTTCGTCGCCACCGCGTGCGTCCTCGCCCACCTCTCGGCGGTCGTCCTCGCCTGCCGGGCCGCACGGCACCCCTCGGCGCGCCGGCTCAGCGACACCCAGCAGTCCGCCTGGTGGCTGCTGTTCCGCGAGCACCCCGATGCCCAGGTCTTCGTCGGGTGCACCCTGGAGGACGGCTCCTACCTCGCCGGCTTCCTCCACTCCTACAGCCGCACCGCGAAGGAGCACCCGGACCGCGAGCTGACCCTACGCGGCGACATCACCCACCGTCCGGCCAGCTCGACCACCGCCGCTGTGCTGCCGGACGTCAACGCCGTGGCCATCAGCGCCCGACGAATCCAATTCCTCACGGTCACCTACCTCGTCACCGACGGCGAGGACGACCAGCCGGCGCCCTGACCAGCGCCAACTCCGCCATGGACAGCTCCCGTCCCCGACAAAGCGAGCACGTGGTGCTCGACCATCCCGCGATGCAACTCGGTCACGGCATCACCGCGCCATCATCATGGCTGGTCGGCTCGCACGCCGTGGTGATCACGTCGGGACGCCTGGTCGTTGCCGTTGCCGGCGCTCGCGTTCCCCATCCCCGGTCCACGCCGCGCCACCGCTGGGCACGGTGGTCGGGCTGGTGGTCACCGCCGCGTCCGCCGGTCGCCGGCTCCGCCCGCCCGGGCGGCTGTTGATCCCCACCGGCGCGGCGATCGCGGTGGCGCTGGCATTGGACGCCCTGCCGACCTCGGCTACGGCTCCGTGCGCCTGCTGCTCCTGGTGCGCTGCGTGAGCCCGGCGGCATTGGCGGGTCTGCCGGCGCACTGCTGGGCGGACGAGGTCCGCTGACCCGGCTGCTGTGCCAGCGCGACGAGTACCTGGAGCGCACCGCGCTGCTCACCGCCGCGAGCGTCAACGTGCGCTTGGTGTGGCGCGGGGGACGACCTGTTCGGCGCCGAACCCTCCGGGCGGTGCACGCCCGCCAGGATGGTTTCCAGTGAGCACATGGGTACGACTTGGCATGACGGGGCGCGGGGGTCGGTGGGGAGGGGCGAGCCCGTCGCGTGCACCACCTGCTGATCGACTCCGCCGCGTCGGAGGTTCGCCGGGATCTGCGGTGGTGCGGGTGGCCATCGCGTGTGTCGGGTCAGAGTTGGTCGATCAGGCTTTGGCTGTGGTGCGCCATGCGGAGCAGGTGCTCGGCGGGCACTCCGGTGGCGATGGTCTCGCGGAGGAGTTCGCCAAGTCGGTGGCCGGGGCAGGCGTTGCGGGCGTGGGCGAGGGCGGCGGTGGCCAGGTCGACGTCGTTACGCAGGTAGGCGAACGCGGCGAGGAGTGCGGCCGGTTCGGCTCGCTCGGGGGCGGGGCTGGCCTTGACCAGCTGGCCCCACAGGTTCTCCGCTGCTTGGGCGTGCTCGCCGAGGGCGAAGGAGAGGCTGGCGTCGCGCACCAGCGGGTCGGCCAGGGCGAAGGCCAAGGCGGCGATCTCGTCGTCGGTCAGGGCCCGGGTGCGGTCCGCGGTGGCCAGCACGTGCTCGTGGACGAGGTCGAACCGGCTGCGTCGTCGGCTCGGCCGACCGGGACCGGCCGGTTGATCGGGCGGGGTGGCGAAGACGCGGTCGGCCAGCTTGTTGAGCAGGGTGGTGCGCCGGGCGAGGGCGTCGTCGGGGTCGGCCAGCAGGGCGGTCGGGGTCATGACGTGGTTCGACGACGGCGCGGCGACCCAGACGCGGGTGCCGTCGAAGAGGTAGATCCAGTCGGCGTGGCGGGAGTCGTTCCACGGCCAGGGCCAGCCGTCGGCCGGGTGGCAGCGCAAGCCGTCGTCCTGGTCGGCCGAGGCGTGCATCAGGTGGTTGACGGCGGAGGTGAAGGTTTCCGGGTCGGTGGCCTCGGTGAGCTGTCGTCCGGTGGCGGTGGCGCGCAGGGAGTTGGGGTCGGTGGCGCCTTGCAGGGTGCCCAGCCACCGCCGGTCGGTGTCGTGGGTGTCGAAGAAGTCGGCGAGCACGACGGGCCTGGGGTCAGCGGCGGTGTCGGACGGGGTGATCAAGGTGTGCATCGGTGTCCTCCTGGGTGTGCGGGTGTTGCGTGGACTCGTCGGTCGAGGCGCTCTTCAGCGCCGGTCCTCGACGGGAGCGGTACAGCCGGGGCGGTGTTGTGCCGGGTCGTGGGCTGGTGGAGTGCGCGGCCTGCCGGGGTTGAGGTGGTCGCCCAAGTCGGCGAGGGTTGCGATGCGGGCAGCGGGCACGGTGGCGGCGCAGCTGGGACAGCGGTCGAGCAGGAGCCAGGCCTGGCCGGGGGTGGTGTGGTCGGGGACGAACCGCCACGCGTGCCCGGTGGCGGGGTCGGTAACGGTGATCAGGTCGCCGGGGACGTCTCCGGCGCGGGTGGGGTAGGTGCGGTGCGGGTCGTCGGTGACCAGCACCGCGTCCACGGGCACGTCGAGCGCGGCGGCGAGGGTGCGGGCGACGCGGGCGCGGCGTGCCCACCGGTCCCACGTCTGCGGGGTGTCGTGGCGGTGGTGGAACCCGTCGGGGTCGGCGGCGCGGTGGGCCCGTGCGGCACGCACCGCGCGTTCGGCGAGGTCGGACGCGGTCGTCATGGTGCTCTCCAACCGAGGTCGGCCGGCGGCGGTGGTCCGGTCACCGGAGAGGGCGGATCGCGGCTCGGAGGCGTTGTTCGACCTCGTCGCTGTCGCGGGCCGTGAGGACGGTGGTCAGCACCTGGACGGCAGCGCTCTCGGAAACCGGGGTTACGGGGCGGCGGTCGAGTTCGAGGGGGAGGCCGAGGGCAGTGACGATGCGCCAGTCGGATTGGCGGACGCGATCGGCGCAGTAGTAGCTGCCCACGAGCGTGCCGTTGCGGGTGACGGTGCCGTAGAGGGTCTGCTGTGCGTCGGCCGGATCGGCGACGACTGCGGTCACCTGGCAGCCGTTGTCGGTGAAGCGGCGTACGACGATCTCGATCTCGGGGGTGTCGTGCGGCGTCATCGTTGGTCTCCTCGTGGCGGTGGTGGTACGGGTGGCGGTCCGAGGGGCGGGGTTCCGCCCCCTGGACCGGGGTGGGTTAGCGGGCGGTGGCGCGCAGGGCGGTGGTGGCGGCGTGTCCGACGGCCCGGGCGGTGGCGGCGGGGTCGGTCAACCGGTGCACGGTCACGCCGTCGAAGGGCATGTCGCGCTCGTCGGTGGTCAGCCACAGCACGGCGCACCCGGACGCACGCAGCCGGTCGACCTCGTGGCATCCGGCGGCGCGTTCGCCTTGGTCGTACTTGCCGTCAGAGACGATGACCAGCAGGCGTGCCGCGCCGGGGTGGGACAGTCCGAGTGCGCCGTCGAGGGCTGCGGCGGCGGTGGCGATGTCGTGGGAGCCGTCGTCGGCCTCGAATTCGGTCACCTGGTCGGGGACGGTGCCGGGGTGGGTGATCGGGCGGACGTGCGCGCCGTAGATGACGGTGGCGGTGGTGACGGGCACGGTGGCGCGGTGTCCGGCGTGGGCGAGGATCCACGCGGTCGAGGCGACCGGCCGGCGCAGGTCGCCCATCGAGGCGGACACGTCGCAGGCGATGCCCAGCCGCAGCGGCGGGGCGGGCACGGTGCGCCGGGTGGTGCGGGTGAACGGTTCGGCGGTCACGGTCGCCCCGGCGGCGCGTTGGGCGTCGGCGGCCAGCGCGCCGCGCATCCGCAACCGACCGGGCGGGACCGGCGAGGTGGACTTGACCGCTGCCCGGTCGCGGACGCCGGCGGTGGACAGCGCGCGGGCGAGCACGCGGGCGGCGGTGTGTTCGGCGGCGGTGGGCGGGCGGGTGCCGGCCGTGGCGGTGGATCCGTAGCCCTTCGGGTTGTGGTGCGCGCCGGAGAACACCGTGCGCGCGGTGGCCTCGTTGGCTTGGCGGGTGGCGTCCTGGGAGGCTCGCCGTGCCGCCGCGACGGCGGCGGGGTCCTGCGGCGGGGGTTCGTCGGCGACCGCTTGGGCGACGTTGGCCAACGCCTGTCCGATGGCCTGGGTCAGCGGTGAGGGCACACCCGAGGCGTCCGACGAGTCGGGGTCGCCGGACGCGTCGGGATCGGGGTGGTCGGGGTCGGTGCCGATGGCCTGGCACCACCGCAGCCCGAGGTCGATCATCGTCTCGGCGTCGTCGTCGGCGGTGCGCAGCGCTTCGCGCCACAGCCCGCGCAACTCGGCCAGCAGGTCCGCGCCGAGGATGGCCTCGACCACGGCGGCGACCGAGGCGGTCTCGGTGGCGGTGAGGATGCCGCCGTCGACCCGTGCCAACACCAGCGCGGCGGTCTGCGCGGCGTGCGCCGTGGTCATGCGCGGTGCGCGGGCGGGGTCGGTGGCGTCGGTGTCGGCGAGGATCAGGTTGGTCGCCGAGGCACGCAGCCAGTGCCGGTCGTCGGGGCGGCGGCGGATGTGCGCGGCTTCCATGCGGGGCTCTTCGAGCAGCAGGGCGGCGGCGACCACACCGGGCGGCGTGTTCTCGGGTGGGTGCCAGGCGGTGTGTTTGGCGTGCCCGCACTCGTGGGTGAGCAGCCCCCACGCGGTGGCGTAGCGGGCGCGGTCGGACAGGTCGGCGGGGTCGGCGGTGGCGGGGTCCACGCCGAGGTGCTCGCCGTCGACCTCGATCAGCGCCCGGGCGGGGTAGAAACACGCCGGGGCTCCCCCGCCCGCGCCGGGCGCGATGGTGACCAGCAGGTCGTCCCGGTCGGCGATCACGTCGACCTCGTCGGCCAGTGCGGCGGACAGGGTCAGCCACTCGGGGCGGGCGGGGAACACGGCGACACCAACGGCGTTGGGATCGGCTACCAAATGGATGCTCATGACGTGTGGCCTTTCAGGACGGTGGGCGTGGGGCGGTGGCGTGTGGGTTAGATGCGGGTGCCGAGGGCGAGTGGCTCGACGGTGGTGCCGAAGGCGGCTTTGACGGCGGCGGCGACGACGTCGCGGTCCTCTTCCGGGGCGATGCCGACCAGGTTCCCGGCGGCGGCGTCCGCGCCCAGCACGCCCGCGATCTTCTGGAACGCGATCAACTCCCGCAGTTGCGGTGCCCACCCGATCTCGCCCCTGGCTTGTCGGGTGGCGAGGTTGCGGGCGACCTTCACCGCCCGCTTGTCGATCCGCAGTTGGGTCGCGAGGTCGTAATCGGTGGACACCTGGATCTGCGCGGAGAACCGGCTGGAGAGGGCGTCGGTGAGGATCGCGCCGTGCACGCCCGGGTTGTGCCCGGCGATGACGTAGAACCCCGGCGCGGCGTCGACGACCTCGCCGCCGTTGGCCTTCACCACGATCCGGCGGCGGCCGTCCATCGCCGGGTAGACCACGGCGAGCACGGTGGGCGGGATCAGGGTGGCGTCGTCGATGAACAGCGGCACACCCTCGCGCATCGCACGTACCAGCGGACCGTGCACGAACACGTACCGGCCATCGTCGGTCTGGGTGTACTCCCCCACGAAATCCGCCACCGTGGTGTCCCCGTCACCCTGCACCGTCACCAAATCGGGAAAGGCCGCCTCCACCACACTGGTCTTGCCCGTACCCGGCGGTCCGTACAGCAGCGCGGCGACACCTGCGTCGCGCAACCGCCGCAACGCGGTCACATCCGGCATCCCCGACAACACCCGGGGGTGGTAGGTCATCCCGTTCGGGCGCGCGACCGGACCGGTCACCACCACCGCCGGTGCCGGCGCGGTGGGCGCGGCGGCGGGGGCGAGTGTGTTCGTGCGACGCGGGCGGGACGCGCCGGACGGGGCGGGCGCGGGTGCGATGGTGGGGGCGGCGACGGCGGCGGTGGTCGCGGTGGCGCGGTAGGCCAGCGGCGTGGTCGCCGCGATGTCAGCCTCGCCCCGGTCGGCGAGCACTGTCAACGCGTTGCCCACCGCACCCGACGACCGACCACCGAGCCGGGCGGCGATGGCACGCGGGGTCAACGCGCTCGCCGGGTCGTCGGCGAGAATCCGGGCGACCATGGCGCGTAGTTCCCCGTTGCGCAACCGCGATGCCGACCCGCCCGTCGGGGGCGTCGGCGCGGCGGGCGGGATGCCGACGGGTGGCGGGAGCGCAGTCATCGCGCGTCCTTCCGGTCAAGGGCGGCGACCGTCGCGGCGATCACGGGGAACGGAACCCGGGTCAACCGTGCGCGCCACGCCCCGCCGTGCGCGTGGACGGTGAGGTCCACCTGATCGGTGTTGTGGATCACGACGCGAGCACCGGTTGTCGGATGACGGTGCACACGTCCGCTCGCACTGCTGATGAAACCGTGCCTACCGAGCCAGGTGCACACGTCGACGGGTGGCCGGGTGGGCAGGTCGGGTGTGGTCATCACGAATCCTTTCGGGCTGTGCGGGGTGGCGGGTGGTGATGTCAGGCGGCGACGGACTCGACGGCGTCGCCGGCGTTCTGGTGGCGTTCGGCGGCGGTATCCGCCGTGTCCGGGATGGCGTGGTCTTCCGACCACCCGCAGCAGCAGAACGCGGTGGCGGTGCCGTCGTCGTTGGCGGTGGTGTCGGCGTAGCACATGATCGGCTCCCGGTTCGTTTTTGACATGGCTCGCGCCGGGCGTGGCATTGGTTGGGCTTTCCGGTTCCCCCGGCGACAATTTAATTATGACTCGACGCCGCGCGCCGCGCAATAGTTTGACAGCCCATTTTCAAGACTCTTTTGAATGTCACCCGATCGGTTTCACCGAGAAATGCCGGACCAACCCGCGCACACTTCCGACCGCCGCGTCCGACATAACCGCAGGTCAACGCCCCACTGGAATCCGGAGAACCAAAAAGGAGAAAGCGACCAACAATTAATGGCAAGACACGATGAACCAGGAAGCGCATTGTGGAGAACGAAGGCAGGTCGGGACATGGGCGACACCGCGGGGAAGCGGGGGCCGCGGTGACAGGAGCACAGGGAGCCGACCGCAGGCCGCCCCGATGTGTTCACCGGCTTGTGGACAAGCGAGTCTGGGATACCAGAGGAGCCCTCCACGGCCCCCTGACCGGCATGTTCACCCTCCACAGGGGGCACCGTTCTAACACGAGCCCCAATACGAGCCCCCATCTGAGCCCCCATACGAGCCCCCAACGGAAGTCACCGTACGTGCGGACGATCTTCACTTCGACCACGGACGGCCATCGTCCGATGCGGCTGCCCGAGATGGCCGATGCGCCTGGAGACGCGGAGGCGAAGCGGGATGAGATCATGTCGATGCGCGTCCCCCGAAGGCCGTCTTGCGGACGAACTGCCGACCGCCTTGTCCGCAGACTTCGAGACAACACGACCCGCGTGAAACTCTCTCCACAGCCGACTCTCATTCCGAGTACAAGAAATATGCGGACAGATGCACCGTTCCGCACGATAGCATTCCGACACGCAGGTCGCACACGGCACGCGGACCCGCTTCCGGCATTCAATCGCACTCCACCAAGCCTTTTCGGCCGGAAGTCGACGAGGTGTTGCCGGGACCTCGATCGGGTCGACTCGTGCAATCTGCCTCACTCGAGCGGATTTCGGCGTATGGCCGCCGACATGGCGGAGACGGCGCCTTGACCGTGGCAGTGGCCGGATTCGGTGACGCCGGTCGACACGATGCCGTTGTCCCCCACACGCACGAGGCGGTCCTCGCGCGTGTGGTGCCGCCGTCTGGAGCGGCGGGCCGGTGGCGGCTTGGCTCGGGGTGTCGGTCATCCGGCTCTGTAGTGTCCGCAGTCGGTCCACGGCGGGCGGTCGGAGGCGTCGGTGGTGTCGTGGCGGCGGCGCAGCCGTTCGGCCAACTCGATCGTTTGCGGGGTGGGGCGGTCGTCGATCTCGGCCAGGCGGGTGGTCAGCAGGGCCACTGTGCGCGGGATGGCGTCAAGCTGCCCGAGGCGGTCCTGCAGGCGCATGATGTCGCGGTAGATCAGCTCGTTGTGCGGGTCGAACGCCCGCGCGACCTCCAGCAGGTCCAGCGTCTGCCGCGGGTCGTGGTCGACCAGGGCGCGGGCCAGGGCGGCCACGGCGTCGATGGCGTCACGGCGGATGGCCTCGCGGGCGGTCTCGATCCACTCGGTGCTCAACCCGTCGGCCAGCGGACCGCTGTAGCCGGCGACGACGCGCCGGTACGCCTCGACCCGCTGCTGCTCGGTGGTGGCGGCACGGCGGGCGGCCACGGCGGCGGCGAAGCACCAGTAGTCGACCTCCACCAGGTCGGGGTCCAAACGGTAGCGGCCCTCGCTGGTGAGCACCACGTCCGACAAGGCGCCCTCGGTGGCGGCGGCCACGGCGCGACGGAGCCGGGTCAGGCCGCTGTTCATCGCGCTGGTGGTCTTCTCCGGTGGACTGGCCGCCCACAGGGCGGCGATGAGCGCCTCGCGGCTGGCGCCGTCGTGGTGCAGCGCCAGGAACACCAGCAGCTCGCGCACACGAGGTTGGAACGCCGCGGTGATCTCGCGTTCGCCGCCTGTTGTCCCTCCTCGCCACCACACCCGCGGCGGCCCGAGCACCCTGATCCGCAACGGCATCCCGGCAGCGCCGGACATGCCACCGGTCTGGAGGCGCGTGGGCAGGTTCGTGGAGTTCACCAAGTCGACCGGCTCGGCGACGGTGCGCGCGGCAGCGGCGGTGGTGGCGTGTGCGGGCGCGTCGGCCGGTTGTGACTGGGTGGTCCCTGGATGGGTCGGGCGCCGGAAAAGGCCGGGTGGGATGGTGGGTGCTGTGCCGGTGATTTCCAGGGCGGTGCTGGCTTGCGGGGGTGTCTCGCCGCCGGCGGGAAGCTCCGGCTCCGGGGTTGTGTCGCTCTTCGGTGCCGATGAAGTGGCGACTGTGTGTTCGCTGCCCTCGTGCGTGTCGGGTTTGCCGCCGGTCCCGGGTTCGTCGTTGGGGGCGGCGTGGTGCAGCAGGGTCAGCAGGTCCGCGGTGTGGTCGTCGCCGAGCCAGAACACGCGCGTACCGCGCAGGGGTTCACCGAGACCGGGGCTGGTGGTGGAAATGGTGCCGTCAGCACGGACGTAGGCGGTCACACCAGGGGCCCACTGGCCCAGCAGCAGGCCGGTGATTCCGAGGTCGGAGCCGTTGTCCAGGACCCCTTGCAGACGGCGGCGTTGGCGCTCGGGGGTTCGGGCCAGCAACACCAGGGATGGCCACGGGTCGCGCCCTGCCTGCTTCGACCGGCCGGTGCGCACCAGGGTGTCGGCTTCGAGGACGTCCAGGGCGGCGTCGAGGTCGGCCACCACATGCACACCGGCCAGCAGCGACGCCTGGGCGGCCCGGCGGCCGAGCAGCACCGCGAGGTCTTCGGCCGGGACGATCACCTGGGCAGGGCCGTACGCGGCCGTCGTGGTCAAGGTGGTGAGCAGCAGCGCGCGGGCCGCGGCGGCGGCGCCCGCGCCGATCAGGCCCAGGCCGTGCACGGCGGCCAGGTCCAAGGCGATCTCCCGACCGTCCCGCACGCCCACCGACAGCACCGACCGCTGCTCATCCGACGCGCTTGCGCCGGCACCGAGCACGACGGGCGTCGTTGACGCGCGCCGCGACCACGCGGCCGCGTGACCAGAGGCCACCTCGTCGAGGTCGGGTTCCTCGGCGTGCAGGTGCGCCAGACGCAGCTGGTAGACCACCGGAGCAACGGGCAGGTCGGTGCGGTCACCACTGCCGGGGCGATAACGGCGACGGTGGCGCCGACGGGCCAGGACCAACGCCGCGCTGACCGCCGAGACCAGGCCGAGCCCGACGAACAACTCCTCACCCCAGGCCACCCCTACCTCACCGGATGTGGGCGGGTCCGGAGGCGCAGGTCGGGTGGGCGGCAGTGTGCTCTGTCGAGGTGCCGGTGTGCTGTGGGGTGTCTGCTGCGGGACAGGAGCCGGTGCCACCACGGTGGTCGGTGCCGTGGGAACGGTGGCGTCGTCGGGCAGGGCCATCTCCTCACCGGGGTGGATCAGGCTCGGGCGGGTGAACGTGCCGCCTCCGGCCTGCGGTTTGCCCTTGTTGAGCTCGAAGATCTCCGGCCACCGCTCACCATCGCCCAGCGTGCGCTCGGCCATGCGCCACAGCGAGTCGTACAAACCGGTCACAGGGTCGTAGGGCAGCACCACCGCCGACTTCGCCCGGACAGGCTGCTTCACCGCGTCGACAGCGGCACCGGCGGATACGGGCCGGGCGGCCGGCCTGATCTCCCGGGTCGCCGGGTGGTGCCAGGCCGGTACGGTCAGCACCACCTCGGAGCCGATCCCGGAGGTGGGCAGGCCGGTCGAGGCGAAGCCGGTGCGGTGGCCCAGCAGGGAGATCAGGACCGCGCCGACGAGCACCGCGCCGATCCGGCGCACCGGTCCCGCCGCGGCCGGATCCGGCAGCCGCAGGCCGCGGACCACCTGAATCGTGCAGCGAACGATGTCGAAGGCGAAACGCGCCCAGGCCACCCACCCGGCGCAGGCGAGGACATCGAGCAGAAACACGGTGGTCATCGGACTCAGCAGCACACCCTGGACCTCGGACCACGAAGGCAGGTGGTCGGGCAGCGGCCAGCCGACGAAGCACACCATCGCCCACGGCAACCCCGCCAACAGACCGAACAGGACCACGGCCGCAGCCAGGCCGCGCACCAGACCGGCCACGAACCCGAGGAGGCGGCCAGTACCGCGCCGCACACTCCCCCGCGGCTGCCGTCGCCGCGGCTGTCGGTGGGACGTGCGCGATGCTGTGGTCACGGCGTGCTCGATTCCATGACGGTTCAGGACTGTTGCCCGGCTGGTGTCGTGGCGCCGGGTTCGCCGGTCACGGCGCTGCGGTCACGCCCTGCCCGGTGCTGTCGGAGTCCTCGGCGGGGGCGGGCTCACGAGGCGTAGGGGTCCGGGTGACAGTGGAGTTTCTGGACGTGACCGGCCGTGAGTTCGGCTCGCGCGGTGTGCCGGTGGAGGACTTCCTGCGCCTGCCGCGGGTGGGTCGGCGGCCGGCGAGCCAGCCGGACAGGTCGGCGGGCTTGAGGTCGGTGAACCCGGCCAACTCGTCGATGCCGATGACGTCCTGCGCCTCGGCCAAGACGTCGCCCAGCTCCCGCTCGACGTCTTCGAGTTGTGCGACGATGCCGGCCCGGCGCTGGGCCAGCACACCGATCTGCTGCGCGGCGGCGGCCCTGCGGACGCTGCGGGCGGTGTCGGCGTCCTCGACGCGCTGCCGGATCTGCTCGGGCGTGGCCATGCTTTCTCCTTGTCTCGGGCGCGTGTTCGGGGTGAACAGCGACGTGTCACGCTGCGAGGGCTGTCACGCCGCGCTGCGGGCTCCGTGTCCTGGGTGGTCTGACGGTGCGGCGCGATACCGTGCCTCCCACGAGGATCGCCCCTGCCGGATGTCGCAGCAGCGAACGGCCCGCACCCGTGAAGGACGGACGATGATCACAGGCGTGTTGATCGCCGAAAGCCTGCGTACCGGCGCGACGCTGCGTGGCATGCGTCTTGTCGTCCGGGAGGTCAGGCGCGTCGCCGTGCAGAACCCGACCGCGGACCAGCCGCCCGTATGGACCCTGCTCGACTTCGAAGCCGACGAAGCGGACGCGAACGAGCTGGCCCGCGCCTTCTCCGACGCACTGGACCAGCCCGGTTGGTACGCCGACTTCCGCACACCCGAGGAGACCTTCGTGGTCTTCCCCGGCCGGGTCTTCCGCTATCCACGGGGCGACAGCGCCGGGCGAGCCGAAGCCCAGGCGTACGGCCGCACCCTCG
Source organism: Saccharothrix syringae (assembly GCF_009498035.1). Classification (NCBI taxonomy): domain Bacteria; kingdom Bacillati; phylum Actinomycetota; class Actinomycetes; order Pseudonocardiales; family Pseudonocardiaceae; genus Saccharothrix; species Saccharothrix syringae. The sequence goes on along the minus strand of NZ_CP034550.1, from coordinate 3,130,680 downwards.
GCATCCCCGAAGAACAACTCGACTGGCCCGTGTAGCCGACTGCGCGAGCCCAGGCTGGCAAATAGGTACGTCACGGCGGACCCACAGGTGGGGTTCCGCCACCGACCGCTTCGGAATCCGCGGACCCTCCGAACCGGGGCACCGTGCCGTTGGCGTCCCGGGTCACCGACCCGGGCCCGATAGCCTCCTCCACCGTGCAGCTGATCCTGATCCGCCACGGCGAGTCACACCACACCGTCCGCGACATCGCGTCGAGCGAGCAGGGGTGCCTTGGTTTGACCGACCGCGGGCGCGGGCAGGCCGACGCCCTGCGAACCCGGTTCGCGAGTGAACGGCGACGGGTCGACGTGCTGCTCTCCAGCACCGCGGACCGGGCTCGTCAGACCGCAGAAATCCTGCGCCCGGCACTCGGCACGGACACCGTCGTGACCGACCGCGACCTGTGCGAGTTGCGGCTCGGTCGAGGCGACGGGTTGCCCCGAGCGGACTTCGAAGCGAGGTACGGCTCGTTCGACCTCGTCGCCGCACCGGACCGGCCGGTCTGCCCCGACGGCGAGAGCTGGAACGACTTCCGCAACCGCGTCCACACCACGCTCAACACGCTGGCCACGACCTACCGGGGCAAGACGGTGGCAGCGGTCACCCACGCCGGTGTCATCGTGGTCGGGTTCATGACCCTGTTCGCGATTCCCCGCCCCGGAACCGGGACACGGATCGATCCCGACTTCGCGTCCGTCACCGAATGGGAGCACGACGACACGACCGACAACTGGCGCCTGATCCGCTTCAACGACACCGCTCACCTCCGGTACGAGACCACGTGACGTCTCGCCGACCGGGCGACACAAGCAGCGCCAGGACTCCGCTGTCCACCCGGGGCAGCACCTCCCGGTGTTCCGGCCCGGCTGCCGACGTCTCCGCACGGAACGGCCTCCCATGCTTCAGTTCCCACTCGGGTTGGCTTGGGTATCCGCGAACCCGCGGGCAACCGCCGTCACGCCGTGCTGCGGGTGGGCGCTGCCCCGGCCGTGGACCTGGAGTGATCCGATGCCGAGCAGACCGAGCAGCTGGGTGTTCCGGGTGGCGGTCACGGTGACCGTGACGGTGTCACCGGAAACGGTCACCGTGCCGGTGACCCCCTGGGCGGCCAAGTGGGCTCCGGCGTCCGCGATCGCCTGGGCGGGCACGAGTCGCAGGGTGCCGTCGGCGCGGTAGGCGGCGAGGTCGACGGCCTGGGCTCCAGCGCGGGCGGCGGCCTCGGCCTGGCCACCTGCCCGAATCTTCGCGGCCAGCGCACTGCCGCCGTCGAGGGTGAGGCCGGCCAGGGCGGGGATGCCCGTGGTGAGCACGACGACGAACGCGCTGGCCCGACCTTCGTCGGCGCGCCACCACCGGGCCCACCTGTTCGCCGCTGGCCCTCGGCTGCGCTGGGCGTGACGGGTCATGTCCAGCTCCCGGTATCGAGAGCCGAGCGCCAGAGGTCGACCGGTTCGACCGAGGTGGCCGACAGGGTCTTGCCGCCAGGCACGCCGAGGATGAGCGCGTCGCCGAAGTCCACGGCGCAGGACACGGTCACGCTGACCGTGCCACCGGGCCGCAGGCCGCCGGTGGCGGTGTTCACCGACAGGGACGCGCAGGTCACGCCAGCCTGCGAAAGCGCGTTGGCGGCGGTGAACCGGGCAGCGACGATAGCGGCGGCCGGGATGCGTTCGATGCTGGCGGCGCGGGCGGCCTGGTGAGCGGCGTCGTCGATGCGGATGCGCGCGTCGACACCCCGGTGGACCACCACGCCCACGAACACGAGCAGCATGACCAGGAACGGGGCGGCGAGGGTGACTTCGGCGGCCACCGAGCCGTCGTCGGCCCGCCACCAGGCCCACCACCCCTGGGAACCGTGCGGTCGGCGGCCGAGGCCGCACCGAGGCGTCGTTGTCGATGCGGTCATCGGTTTCTCACCCGCCTGCCGGGTCGGGTACGAAGCGCTCGACCGGTCCAACCGCCTCGGCGTGCACGGGCAGGCTCAGCAACGGCACCACCGGGGTCGCGGTCCCGCTGATGCGCACCGACGCCGAGACCGCCCCGCGGTCGACGGTGACGGCGGCGCCGCGCAGCGGTCCTGCGGCGAGCTGGTCGAGGATCTGCCGCGCACTGGCCGTCCCGGCAGCTGACGTCCCGTTCTGCGCCCTCGCTGCGGCCAGCCCTTGCGAGGCGGCGGCCTGGGCGATGTGGGTGGCGTGCGACCACAGCGCGAACTGCACGATGGCCAGCAGCATCAGCAACAGCAGCGGCGTGGCGACCACCAGCTCCGCGCTGACCGAACCTCGCTCACCGCGCAACGCCCGGCGAAGCCGTCGGGCCCACACGCCGTGCCGTGCCGGCCGGGCAGCGAGGAACTCCTTCTTGTTCATGGGAATCACAAGATGATGCCGTTGGCCTTCTCGGTGACCTTGGCGACCACGATCGCGATCACCGCGAGCGCGGCCACCACAAGCAATGCGGTCACCAGGACGGTTTCAGTGGAGTACCCGGCCTCCGGGTGCCGGCGCAGCTCCTCCCACCGGGCTTGCACTACGGTCCACAGCGCTTCCATCTGCGAGCGCATCGCGTTCTCCTTCCTTGTTCACGGGCTGGTCGTGTTCACGCTCGATGTCACAGGCCATTGAGGACCTGGATGAGCGCGGGGTAGGCGATGAATGCCAGGAAGCCGAGGAACAGCGCCATGACCGGCAGCGACATGCGCTCGGTCGCGGCTTGGGCGTCGCCCTCGGCTTCGGTGATCTGGTGGGTGCGCAGGGCGTGTGCTTTGGCGGCCAGTGAGGTGCGGACCTTGGCGCCCTCGGTGCCGGCCAGGCTGACCGAGGCGGCGAGCTCGGCCAGCTCGGTGATGTCGAGTTCCTCGCCGAGCCGGCGCAGCGTGGCCCACGGGGTCGTGCGGGTCAGGCGGGCGGTGTCCAGGGCTCGGCGGATCTGCTCGAAGGCCCATCCGCGGCCGATGTTCACCGAGTCGCCCAAGGCGCTGTCCACCCCGGCGCCACCGGCCAGCGTGATCCACACCAGGTCCAGGTAGGCCGACAGGGCGTGGCGGAACCCGACGCGCAGCTTGGCGGCCTCCGCGCGGGCTCGCAGGTCGGGCAGGATGAACCCCACGGGGGCCAGCAGGAGCCCGGCGACGACGGGGAGCTGGAAGCCCGGACCGAGCCCGGCCACGGTGAGCAGCACGGTCGGTAGGACCGGCAGCAGCAGGCCGGCGATGGCGAGGGTGGCTTTCTGCGCCAAGTGGGTCGAGGTCGACCGGCCGATGACCGCGAGGTCGCGAGCCAGCCGCGGACCGGGGAGACCGAGTGCGCGCAGCGGGGCGACGGCGGGACGCCCCAGCCTCATGGCCCAGCCGGTGTCATCGGTGGCCAGGATCGGTGCGGGAGCCGGGGGCGCGGTGGCGCGGGCCAGGAGCGCGCCGAGGGCAGGGCGCGGGGGGAACAGGTAGACCGCCAAGGCCCACAGGCCGATCCCGAACCCGACGCCCAGGACGAGGTAGGTGATCACGGCGTCACTCCTGCCTTCCGGTAACCACGGGCACCCGCTGCACGCCGCTCGGGTCGGGCTCGGCGGTAGTGGAGAGGAAGCGGTCGGGTTGGGCGACGCGGGCGATGCGGGCCAGCCAGGCGAAGCCGAGGGTGAACAGCGCCCCGATGCCCAGCAGCACGATTTGTCCGGCCGCGCTGTCGTAGGCGCTCATGTAGTCGCGGTTGAGCAGCACGACCGCGACGGCGAAGGCCAGCGTGGTGCCGACGATGACCCGTACCGAGGTGCGGGTGCGGGCGCGTCTGGCTTCCACCCGCATTCGCATCGCGGCTTGGCCGCGGGCGGCGTCGGCCAGTGAGCCGAGCAGGTCGGCCAGCCGGCGGGTCTGCTGGTCGGCGGCCAGCAGCAGGGCGGCGACGACCAGGTCGCCGACGGGATCGTCCAGGCGCTCGCTGAGCATGCGCAGCGCGGGAGCCAGGCGCTCGCCGTTCTCGATTCCGGCGGCGAGGCCGCCGACCTCGTCGCGGATCGCGGCCGGTGCGAGCGGGGCGGTGGCGAGGATGGCCTGCTCCAGCCCGGCGGCGGCCGAGAGGGTGTCGCGCAGCATCTCCGTCCAGGTGGCGATGGCCTCGATGCGCGCCACCCGGCGGGTGTGCTCGGGGTCGCGGCCCAGCACCCGCGGCAACGCCCAGGCCGCGAGTCCGGCCAGCACGGCACCGACGACCCACCCGGTGAGCAGGTCGACCACCATCCCGGCGGCGACCGCCAACGCCAGGCGCAGCGTGCAGTGCCGGTCGACGACAGTGCGAACGCGGTGGGGACGGTTCGGGCCGGTGCCGCGCCAGCCGAGGACGACAAGCAACAGGCCGATCCCGGTGCCCACGCCGAGCATCGCCGCTGCGGCCGTGGTGGGGCTGAGGGCAATGTTCGCTGCGACGATCATGGGGCCCACCAGCCCTCGGGGTCTTCCAGCACGCAGGGGTCGAAGCCGACCTCGACCAGGTCGTCGAGGGTGTCGGTGCGCAGCGCCCCGGCCACGGGACGGGCACGCCGGTCGGCACCGGGGCGGTAGACCTCGTTGGAGATCACCTGTGGGCCGTCGGCGCCCACGACTTCGCGGATCGAGGACACCACGCGGGTGCGACGGTCCTCGGCGCGGGCCAGGTGCACCACGAAGTGCACCGCCGAAGCGACCAGCAGGTTCGTCGCCTCCAACGGCAACCGCTCGACGCCCTGGGCGGCGTAGGAGGCCAACCTGGTGAACGCGATCCGCGAGCTGCTGGCGTGCAGGGTGGCCATCGAGCCGTCGTTGCCCTGGCTCATGGCGTTGCACATCGGGATGACCTCGGGCCCGCGAATCTCGCCGACGATCACCCGGTCGGGGGACATGCGCAGCCCCCACCGGACGAGTTCGGCCTGGCTGATCGCACCCTCGCCCTCAACGTTGGGCTCACGAGCCTGAAAGGCGGTGACGTCCGCGTGGATCTCCGGATCGTGGTCCAGGCCGAGCTCGAACGCGTCCTCGACGGTGACAACCCGCTCCAGCGGGTCCATCTCCGAGGCCAGCCCGCGCAACAACGTGGTCTTGCCCGCCCCCGTACCGCCGGTGATCAGCACATTCCTGCGGGCCTTGACCAGCGCCCGCAGAAACGCCTCCAGACCGACGTCCAGCGTGCCGCGGCGACGCAACTCGGGCAGGGTAACGGTGAGATAGCCGTGGCGACGGATCGACAACGCCGTCACCCCGCCCGCCGTCAAGCCCATCACCGCGAACAACCGCTCACCGCCGGGGAGCTGGAGGTTGACCGCCGGAGAGCCCTGGTCGAACCGGCGCTCCTGGCTGCCGGCGCGAGCAGCGAGCAGCCGCACCAGGTCGGTGAGCTCCTCGTTGGAGCTCGCGATCGGGCCTACCTGAACGCGGCGACCGTCGCCGTACTGGACGAAGACCCGGTCGTAGCGGTTGGCGTTGATCGTCTCCACGGTCGGGTCGTCCAGCAACGGCTGCAACCCGGCCATGCCGAACAACTCGTTGACCACCTCGGCCACGACCCGCTGCTCGACCTCACTAGGCAGCAGCGGCCGGCCTGCGGCCAGCTCGTGCTCGGTGTGCGCCCGCAATGCCTCGTCCAGGATGCCCCTCGCCAGCTCGCGTCGGGCTTCGCGGCTGGAGGTGGTGCCTGTGCGGTCCTGCTGGTCGGCCACCCGCTGCGGCAGTTCCGCGTTCAACCGCTCGCGCAGGTACTGGCGCAGCCGCGTGGTGGCGGCGGTGGGGTCGCCCTCGTTCTCGTCGGCACTCCAGGCCGGTACCCGGCCGCCGACCGAAGGGGCCTTGTCGATCTGCTGGTACGGGCGCAGTGGCATGGGCGCCGAGCAGCGATCGGTCGGATAGGTCATGACGCCTGGCCTCCTTGCTGCTGATGTGGGTCGATGCCCGGACTGGGCGCGGGGCGGACACCACCGGGCGATACCGGGCTGGTGGGGACTCTGGGGATTGCGTGCAGCGCGGTAGCCGGTGCTCGCAGCACGGCGGGTTCCGCCGGTTGCGGGGACGGTGGGGCGGGTCGTTCGCGAGCGGCGAGTTGGGTGGCGACCTTGTGGGCGAAGCGGCCCAGTGCGGAGCAGGAAGAGCCACTGCGTCCCCAGCGCAGCTTGTTCGGTCGCCCGCACAGCACAGCCGCGCCGTTCGGGTCGTGCGGCACCCGTGCCAGCGGCAACACGCCGAGTTCCCAGGCGACCTCGGCGCTGCTGTAGCCCTCTCCGACCAGCAGCAGCACCGGCTTGGGGCTCCAGCGGCCGACCGTGGGCAGTCGGCGGGGCAGGTGCGCGAGGTCGTCGGCGTGCGTCCGCGACAGCAGCACCACCACGTCGGAGGACCGCACGATCGGCAAGGTGGGAGAACCGGGATCGACCCGCCCGCAGTCGACGACGACCACGGTGCCGGGCTGGTCGGCCGCCGCGCGCACGACCCCGAATCCGCTGGTCGGGTTGGGGACGAGCGCGGACAACGCCGCCCGGGCCTGCTCGGCGTCCGGCGGTGCGGCGATGACCGGCAGACCGCCGGGAAGCTGCTGGGCGTGTCGCCACACCAGGTCGGCGTCGCCACCGCGGCGGGCGGCGGCGGCCAGACTCACCAGGCCGGGCGTCGAGGGCAGGGAGAACCTCAGGCCCAGGTCACCGCCCGAGGGGTCGGCCTCCACGACCAGGGCGCGGGCCGGAGCGGGCCACCGTGCGGCCAGGGCCACGGCGAAGGTCGTCACGCCCGGCGAGCCCTTCAAGGACAGGACCGAGACCAACATCAGCGGCCCCCTATCGGAAGCATCACGATCGACAACTGCCCGGCTGGCACCGCGGCGACCTGACGAGCGGCGACCTCGGTCAACTGGATCGAGACCACGGCGCTCTGCTCGTTAGGTGAGGTGGTCACGCTGGTGACCACGGCGGGCCACACGGTGCCGCCGTCGGCGGGCGGACTGGTCGCGGTGCCCGCCTGGTCTGGCACGAACACCACCGATACCCGCGCACCCGCGGTGACCTCGGGTGGGAACTGACCGGGTTTGAGCGCGAGCGCGGCGATGGCCTGGCCACTGGTCGGAATCGCGGCGTCACCGACCGAGTTCGGCGTCAGCAGGGCTCCGGTTGACAGGCTGGTCGCCAGTGGCCTGCCGACCACGGTGGTCGCCCGGTCCGCGCCCACCACCGCCACACCGGGGTCGACCGCGACGTTGACCTGCCGCAGGTCCTGCGCGGTCAGCACCTGGCCGACCGACACGTCGCGGGCCAGCGCGAGTACCGCCCGGCGGTCGCCGGAGTTCAGCGAGACCAGCACGAACCCGCCTGCACAGGCGAGCACGAGCAGCACACCGAGCAGCAGGTAGGGCACGCTTCGGCGGCGGTTGGTGGCGCGCAGCCGCGAGGCGAACTGCTTCTTGCCGTCGCTGATCCAAGGGCCGTCGGCCGTAGCCGCGGGGCGGTTGGTGTCCGGCCTGGTAGTGGTATTGGTGCTCACGTTGGGACCTCCAAAGGCATGGGGGTAGTGCGCCGCGTCGCCGAAGTGATCAGCGAGCGGAACAGGTGTGGTTGTGGAGATGTGGACCTGTGGGGACGGGGTGCTGGTCAGCCGCGGCCGGTGTTGAGCGCCTGCGACTCCGCGACGCGGAAGTCGGCGTTGCCCGTGGTGGTCATCTCCGGGAACGTGCCGCCCTGGCCCGCGCCGGACCAGGTGACCGTCCAGTGCACCGTGGCCGTCACCGGGAACGCCTGCCCCGCCTGGCCGGCCGAGGAGCGGCGGTAGACGTGGCCGCAGTCGGGCGAGGGTGCTTTCGGGTCGGTGGCCGACGTGTACGGCGTTCCAGCACCGGTGCAGGTCACGGTGGATCCGTCGCCCATCGACCAGGTCACCGACGTCGGTGTGGCGGTCGCGGTTACCGAGACACCGGGCACCGAGGCCGTGGCCGAGACCGGCCCGAAGCCGCCCGACAGCCACATCCAGGTCGGTAGGTTCACCAGCTGGTCGCGAGCCGGATTCGCGGCGATCGTCGGCGTGGGCAGCCGGAGCTGCTTGCGGGCCATCTGCGCCAGCTCAGCCGGTGAGGGCAGCAACGCCGCGTCGGGCTGTTGGCCGTCGGGAATCCATACCGGCGGCCGGTACAAGGCGTCCACGACGCCCTCGCCGGTGCACTTCCACACGTACCAGGCGCCGGGACCCTGACCGGGCTGCGCCACCTGCGCGCGGAACACCGCAGCGTGGGCCACTCCACCGCTGGTCGTCGGCGGCTTGTACGCGGCGGTGATCACGCCACCGGACGGCGGTTGGTAGGCGCTCTCGACGTAGGAGCAACTTGCCAGGTTCGAGTCACCGCCGATGATCGTGTCGCCCGGGTTGTTGGGCCTCCCGGTACTGGTGTCACCTCCGGGGCGGCCCGGCTTGCCGGAGCCCGGGTTCCCTCCTGGCCTGCCGGGGTCGCCGGTCGTGCCGGCGTCCAAATCGCACAACGGAGAGGGAGTCTGGCTACAGGTGACGTTGCCGTAGTTGTCACCCGCGAACGCAGGTGTCGTACCGAGGACGAGGCCGACGGCGGTCGCACCTACCGCGACGAGGGCCCGCTTGGTGTTCAGCATGTCCCCACCTCGTGCACTGCGAAGTCGGTGACCTTCCAGGACTTGTCACCTTGTTGCTCCACCTGGCCGTTGATCAATCGCCGTCCCCCGGGGGTGCTGTCGGCGAGTTGGCCATCGTCAGCGCGGTACTTCAGTGCCTTGGTGGAATCGCTGCAGTCGGCCACGACGATCTTCGTCGGGTTGTCCTCGGGTTCGGCGGAGACGACCTCGGCGTCGTGTGTCGCCTCGCCTTTCGTCACCAGCCCGTTGTAGTGATCGCCGTAGAGTCCCCGGGTCAGGTTGGTCAGAGCGGTGCCCGTGGCGTGTCTGCCGAGGGTCGCTGATTGCCAGTCCGAGGTGACCCCGGCCACGGCGAAATCCTGCCACATGCCCTGGTATGCGGCGAGCGCGGAGTTTTTGGCCTGGTCCGTCGGAGTCAAGGAGGCGGTGGGAACGGTCAACGGGAACGAGTTCCTCGCGGCCGGTTCGGACGCGTCGGTTGCGGAACCGTTCGTGTTGTTGGAGCCGCAGGAGGCGAGTACGAGTACGGCGGCTCCTGCGGTCAGCGTTCGCCGGACTCGACGGCCTGCGGCAATGGTGATTTTATTCGGCTGCACATCGCACCCCGCTTCGCGTGTGGATCATCTAACCCTTGTGTCATCAGATCTACACCATGAACCCCTACTAGCTTCAACGTGTGCAATGCACTGACTTTGAAGTCAGGAAGCGAACTCAGGGACAAGGTTCACTCGCCCGGGTTAAAGTTGCAGGATGTCCGACGGGTGCAGCTAGGCTTGCCGGAGCGGAACAGGTCCGGGCGAACCGCTCCTAAGGCAAGGACTCAAGCAAGGTGGTCGAAGATGATTCACGTCTTCATGCCGCTCTGGGCCTGCGTCGGACTCATGGTCGGCCTGCTCCTTGTCGCACCAACCTTGCGGCTACTCACTACACCTCCTGCAAGAAGCTCTTCCGTGAGGTGGTCCATTCCTGCGCTGACCGCCCTTGCCTTCGCCCTGCTGGCATGGCGGTTCGGCGCATCACCTGAACTGGTTCCCTACAGCGTGCTCGCTTCCGGCGGGGCCGCGCTTGGCGTCATCGACGTCATGCAACGGCGCTTGCCACACCGCTTCCTGTTGCCGAGCGCCATTGGCTTCACCTCTCTGCTGCTCGGCTCGACCCTGATCAGTACCGAGATGTCGAGCTTGTTTCGCGCATTGGCGGGCATGGCGACTCTCTCCCTGCTCTACCTCGGTCTCGCGCTACTGACGAGTGGAGGGCTTGGGGCGGGTGACGTCAAACTCGGCGGCCTGCTTGGACTTGCACTTGGCTGGCTCGGTTGGACCCCGCTGATCATGGGCACCCTGCTGGGCTGGCTCACTGCAACCTTCGCCTTCCTTCTGTTGCGGACAACAGGCCGTTGGACATGTGATTCGGATATACCACTGGGAACCTTTCTTCTGCTGGGCTCACTTGTGGCCGTGAGCGTTCCGACCTAAGTCGTCCCGTCAGGGGTAGAAGTGACGGTTACAGCCCTTCGCTCGCTCGACCCGATGTGGATCATCGCCCATTCCGCCACTGGGGCCAGTTTTTCGATCAAACATTCTGCGGCCGGGGTGAGGGCGTAGGTTACCGATCGCGGGAAAACCGCCGCCTCCTCGACCCGGAGGATCAGCCCGTCTCGTTGCATGCGTCGCAGTGCGCGCGACAGGATGCTGTCATGCAGTGTCGAGTCACCCCCTCCGCAGGTCTTCTTGTGGTAGCGGTGAACCTCTGCACGGAGTTCGGTCCAGTGCAACGACCTTGCCGTCAGAGCCGCAAGGATCGCCATGTCCCACTTTCTGCCAAGCAGTCGAAACAATCCATCCAGAGCGACAAAAGAAGTCGTTTCGCTGATCATGAGAGCCCCCGCATGCAAAGGTTCATCCCAATAGTCGACATCACGACATCAACCTTCGCCAGCCGCAACCTGGCGCGATGCACAACACGAGCATCCCGATCGACGGCCGGTCCGTTTGGATAGCAGCATTGCGGCGTCAGCGGCTTGGACAAGCCCTTCGATGGCCGTCGTCGCATCGGCGAACGCCAGGCCGATCGACGCCGACAACCGCGTCACCCGAACCGCTGTGCCATCGACAGCGGTTACCGGCACGACCAGTTCCTGGATCTCCCGGGCGATGCGCCGCACGATCCCACGAGCGTCCGCAGCGCCGCACGAGGTGAGCAGGACTACGAACTCATCGCCGCCGTACCTGCCGACCAGATCACCGCGGCGCGTCACCGAACCCAGCAGATCGGCTACCGCTCTGAGCACCACGTCGCCGGCCAGGTGCCCGTACCGGTCGTTGATCGCCTTGAACCGGTCGAGATCGATGAACAACAGCGCGCCTCGCCCACGGCTACCCATCCGCGCGAGCGCGTCGGCGGCGGCATCCTGCCAACTGCGCCAGGTCAACAGCCCGGTGTGATCATCGAACACCCATCGACCGTTCACCGAGGCGCCGCATGCCTGGCACCGCACAGGGGGCGGAACGGCCTCGCCGTACCAGCCGACCGTCAACGCGAGCTGATGCCGCAGGCGGGACAACAGTCCGCGCAGCGTCGCGTCGCGAGTTCTCACACGATGATCATTGGCAGCTACCGCTCGTCGAGACACGCCGATCCCCGATCGCATCAAGGGTCACCCGCAGGCAACCCGATCACTGCAATTCAGGGATCGACCCGATAGCACCAGAGCCAACCCAACCTGCACACGCAGGTTGACACAGGGTAAGCAGACGCGTAGACCAGGTCAAGCGCTTACGGAAAGTAATGATCGCCGGGAGTTACTCGGCGCGACGCCGCTTCATCCTTTGGGGCAGCCCTAGCAGCCAGTCGGTCACCGGCATCACGTTCTGGTAGCTGCCGCCCAAGGCATGCACGACCGTCGACACCACGCGGGCATCCGTGCCGACCAGTACACGAGCACGGCGGCGTTCAACCCCACGCAGGATGATCGCCGCTGCCCGCTCCGGCTCGGTCCGCGCGACTCTCGACTCGAAGTTCCTGGTAGCCGCTTCCCGGTTCTCAGTGGCCGCGAAGAGCCCGTTGCGCACGATCGAAGTGCGGACTCCACCGGGGTAAACGCACGTAACCGAAACTCCATGCCCTGCACGGATCATCTCCTGGCGCAAGGACTCGCTGAAGCCGCGCACGGCGAACTTCGACGAGTTGTACGCGCTGTATCTGGGAGTTGCCATGAGGCCGAATGCACTGGAGAAAGTGACGATGTGACCACTGGGCGAGGCGATGACGTGAGGAAGGAACGCCTTCGTCGTGTGCACCGTGCCGCCCCAGTTGACCGCCATGATCCGTGCGATGTCCGACATCTCCGAGTCGAGCAGAGATCCGCGATGGATGATCCCGGCGACCGTGAACACCATGTCAACCCTGCCGAACTCATCCTTGACCGCGTCGGCATAGCGCAGCACTCTGCCCGAATCGGTCACATCCACCGTCTCGGCCCGCACGTGTCCGTCGACCGATTCGCATCGACGGGCGGTGTCCAGTACGGCAACGCCATCTCGGTCCGACACGGCCACCCGCGCACCGCGTCGTGACAGCTCAATGGCCAGCGCTCGGCCGATCCCCGCGCCCGCGCCGGTAACCACAGCGACTTTGCCGTCGAAGTAACCCATCCCCACCCACACCTTTCAGCGAAACGCTGCCTTGATGAAGAGGTCGCCCTACTTCTCCGGCTCTACCCGCAGACTCACACAACCCGATCGTCATCCGGCATGGTGAGAGTCACCAGAGCGGCTGTGGTGTGCTGGTCGAGCAGCATGAGGGCCGCCGTGACCATCATCTGAACCCATTCGCCGTCCTCGGTGCGAAGCCGCAGCAAGGCGCGTACGTGACCACTTGTAGCCAGGGTGTCGGACATCTGAACAGCAGTGCGAAGGTCACGTCGGTGGATCGCCGGTTTGTGAGGCGTGTCGAGCTTCCAAGCGACCCTCGGAGGCGGATCGTCGAGCCAGCGCAGTAGCCGCATGGTCCGCAGGTCCACGATCGCACGCCACCGGCCGGGCACCGCCTCGGCGGCCACGACCTGCTGAGCCAGGAGCACTGGTGCCGCCGGCGGTGCCGCCATCACGCTCTCGGCCGGACCTATGTCGTGCGTAATGCCCCGCACTACCAGCTCGATGTGCCCCTGGTCGTTCGGTGCCTCGACGCATCGGCAGGCGAAATTCACTGCTCGCCGTACGCCGTCGTCCCGCTTAACGGTCCATGTGGCCTGGTGCTCTGTCCCGGGAGTCGCATTGACGATCAGGGCGAGGGCCTTCGATTCGTCAGAGTTGGTCTGCAGGCGGCCGTAAGCGAACAGCTCCGCCAGGTCGTGTTCGTTCCTCCAGTTCTCCGCTTTTGTTCCGTACAAGCGGAGGAGGTCGTCAGACCTACTGCTGACATGTCTGGTGATATTGACGTGCCATGCACCCGCCGGATCTTGCGGAGGCGGCTCCTCGTGCACACGGCCCATCCACGCGTAAACCCCGTGAATATGACCACCATAGGTCTTCAGGGGGCGTCCGATCAAGCGGCGTTGCCCGACATTCGTCACTGTCTCCGTAGATGTTCCGGTTTCGACCACTCGGGCAATAAGCGTCAGGTAGTCCTTGAGGAACGGACTGCGGTCGAGGATTTTTCGCAGCGGCACCATGCTTCTCGGGCTACGCCCCACGGCGATCACCGTCGGTTCGCGACGGTGTCCCCCGAACGTCTCAATCAACAACCAGTCGGCTGCCATCTTTCCGTCCCGGTCGAAGTAGGCTCTGTTGCGGGAGACTACCGCTGTGGCCGCATCCGCGCTGGACCACCGACGAGGGCACGAGCACGACGCCAATCGTCCCTTCGCGACAGACGCGTCATCGCAGAAGGCGCATTCACCGGCTTGGTCCTGATGCCCGTGGTCGCGGGCCAGGGTGGCCGCCTCACCTACGAGATCGTGGTGGGACTACGAGTGCACCAAGGGGACCGAGGCATGTCGAGTCACTCCGAATAGTCCGTGATGCCGGTTGTGAGGGCGTTGCAGGCGCGGACCAGGCGCTGTGCCATGTCGGGCCGCAGTAGGTTCTTCGCCTCGCCGAGTTCGACGAACCTGAACTCGCTGATCTCCGGATCGCGGACCTCGATGCTCTTCACCCGAGCAGGTGACAACGTCCCGCCGTCGAAGATGAACACGAGTTGGTCGTCCCACGGCCCGTGAGGTCCCACCCAGTCCAGGACCAGGACACGGCCGGCGGTCACGGTGAGGCCGAGTTCTTCGGCCAACTCTCGGACACCTGCGGCACGCGGCGGTTCGTTGCTCTCCACCATGCCGCCGGGTAGGTCCCAGTTGTCCTTGTAGGTGGGGTTCACCAGCAGGATGCGCCCGGCTTCGTCCCGGATTAACAGGTCGACGGCCACGCGCTTGCGGGCCTGCTTGGCGTTGCCCTCTGCGAGGTAGGCGAAGCGCGCCTCGTCGTCGGTCATACCGGCCACGATGCCACCGCGTCGTTGTGCTCCCCGGAGGCGACCGAGAGGCTCGCCAGTGCGGTGAAGAACGAGGAGACCTGCTTCGACTTGGGCGCCAGGCTCATCATGCCGCCGAGGGCGCGAAGTTGGTGGACCACCCTGGCCGAGCTCAACGAGGCGGTCGTGTCGCAGGCTTCGTGGCCGATCGCCGCCGCCTCGTCGACCCGGCCCGCGTGCACCAGGATGCTGGCCAGTGTGAGCTGGGCGAAGGTTCGGCTCCGAACCCGATCTCCCGACCGCAGGCGGATGACCTCCCGAGCCCGGCGCTCGGCTTCGCCGAGTTCCGTCAGTTGCAGGAAGCACAGCGCGGCCTCGCTCGCCAGCGACGCCTCGTCGAACCCCGCGATCCACTGTGCGGGTTGTTCTCCGTCCGCCTGGGCCAGCACGCGTTCGGCGTCCTCCAGCGCGTTGCAGCACCCGGTGCGGTCACCGATGAGGGCGAGACCGCGGGCGCGCATGGTGTGGAGTCGGGCGATGAGCCGCAAGGTGCCGTGGGTCGCTGTGGCGTGACCGAGTCCTTCGGTGGTGATGCGCAAGGCGTCGTGTGGTTGCCGCAGCTCGATGGCCAGATGCGCCATCGAGGCACAGGCGTTCGCGGCCAGCGCCCGATCGTCGCCGGCTACCGCCAGGCGGAAGGCACGATCGAAGTACCTTCGTGCGTTTCGATCTTCTCCGCTGTCATGTGCCATCCATCCGGCGATCTCGGTGATCGACGCGGCGGCGGCGAACAAGCGGGGCACGGGGACGCCGAAGGTCGGCGACACCAGCTGTGGTGCCACCTCGCAGGTCAGGTAATGAACGACCGACGGGTACAGCGCGCCACCACCAACCTTGCGGTCCGCGATCTGCCATTCCTGAGCTGTAGCGAAGATGCTGTTGACGACTTGCGGGCCGTCGAGATCGCTCAGCGCTGCCGTTTTTCCGGGCACGACCGTTGGTGCGGACGCGCGCTGCGGAGCGGTTTCGTCCAGCAACGCGACGAGGCCATCGGGCGTCACCTGCAAGGCCTTGGCCAGGCTGGAGCGCATCCACGGCAGGGGTTTTTGAACGCCACGTTCCCAGCGGGCGACCGTGGATCGGTCGATCCCCATCCGCTGGGCGAGCGTCTCCTGCGTGTACCCGAGCGCTTCGCGACGTTTCGCGAAGCCCTCCCGTCGCACGGCCATACCGCTCCCTTCGCCCCCGGTGGTCCCAGCATCGTCCCGTTGTCGTTTGCGCAGGTCAAGCCTGACACACGCCGACTGGACGCCGAAACCTCAGCCGATCTTCACCGATTAGAGCGGCCGTACCCGCAGGACCTCCTGGTCGCGCGGTTCGACATCGGAGGCGGCTATCACGAGCACCCCTGACGTGTCTTGCATTTTTGCGGTCAACACTCGGAGTATTACGCGGCTTCACCCATTCGGTGCAAGTTGGACCGATCGCGAAATTCGCAGGTCACGGCGCCTGTCGCCCTGTGGACGCCCCATCGTCGCTGCGTTCCCGCTCTGGTTCGTGCCGCGCGGTGGACGTTTAGCTGCGTCGGCGGGTTCGCAGCGATTTCATCAGCGCCGACGCCCGCCCCGCCGGTTAGACCGGCGAAAAACTGAATGCTCGACGCTATGGGAGTAGCAGAAGTTCGGAACAACAGTAAATCGGGACTCGCTGAGCACCGGAGTAGATGATGACACTCTTCCAGCGATTCGCGGAACCCCTGGTTCCGCGACACCCACGAACCAAGCTCGCTGTGCCGCGTTTCCCTGTGCAGCCGGTGTGGGTACGGAGTCGGACCACCGCACGAGGCGGTGGCGCACGATGAACGACCGCGGACCGTGGGCGGTGACGTGCCGCGATGTCGCCGGCCGCCTTCGGAGCCTGACGGTCTTCGTGCGCGGCTCGGAGGTCGTAGTGGTGGCGCCCGCAGGTGAGGCAGCCGCGCTCGACGCCGCTGAGGCCGAGCAGTTCCGCTCCGTCTTCGCCACCGCCACCGAGGTGGCCGCCATGCCCGCGCCAGGCGGATCTGGCCCCTCCAGGGGAACCGGCACGGTGAGCACGATGAGGCAGTCCGACGACGGTGATCCCCCAGCCGTCGCAGCGCGCCCTGCCTCATCGCCATGTCGCGGCGGAACCACGACCCCGATACCTGGTTCCGCCGCGATCCCCGCTCTGCAAGGTGGAGCCGCGTGACCTCCTTGGCTCCTGTCATCACGGCGATGCCCGAGGTCCTCTAATTCACGAACTCGCGCCGACCGCTAACCGGCGCGTTCCGCGCGGCGATGAGTGCCGCGTCCTCGATCACGGTGGGGCCGGGGTTGTCCCTTGAGGCGCCTCGGCTCCGCCGCACCAACCCTCTGCACGGAGGCGCAGTCCCATGACCACGGCAACAGCGACCGACGCCCGGCAGCGTGACACCACACCGAGTGCGCTGTCGCGCTACTACACCGAACTGCTGAGCTGGCCGACGGTGATCGACCCCGATGCCGGTGAGGTCCGGCTGCACCTGGGCGAGCGGATCGACGCACTGGTGATGCGCGCCGGGTTCGGCGGCGAGGTCAACCACGAGCTCGTTCGGGCGATGATGCGCGTGCCGATCATCATCATGCCCGGTGAGAAGGCGGTCGACTGGGTCTTCCTGACCCTGCCGCGGACACCGATGCGTCGGGCAACCGTCGACGACCTCGTGGCCGCCCAAGTCGGGTGGTACAAGGCGGGCAGCACGATCGCGCTACCCGCCTTCGACGCAATCGACGGCGGCCTGCGCTGGTTGCAACGCCCCGAGCCCGCCGTGGAACTCCCCGACTGGGGAACTGTGGTCGGCGCGGTCCGGCGCACCTTCACGCGGACGTGGTGACCGGTCATGACGATCGAGCACCCCGAGCACCGCCACCCCGACCACGCGGTCGTCATCGCCTCCGGCGGCAGAAAATGCCCTGCTCAAGCATGGCGTCGCCTCAAAAACGCCCTGCCACCGCCACACGGCCGCTCTGGTGACCGCAGTAGGCGATGCCGTTCACTGGCTTTGGTTCTGCGGTGGTCAACCCCGACCGGCCACCGCAGACCGCGTACTCGATTCCGACTGCCTGTCAGAGCGAACAGTGAGCTTGGACCGGTGCAAATGCGCGAGGTGACCGTGGTGGAGTTCGACGCGCTGAAGACTGGGCAGCGGCTGTGGACCGATGAGCACCTCGACCACGCCACGATGGTGGAGACCATCGCGGTGCCGTGCCCGACGCGCTGGGCTACTACCGCACCGCCCTGGCCGACCGGGGCGAGAATGCCGGTCCGGCCGTGCTGGCCCGCCTGGAGCGGCTGGTGCGCGATCACAGCGTCTACTGCGGCTCGCTGCTGCGCACCACGCCGGCCTCCGAGATCCTGCTGGGAGAAGACAAGCCGCGTGATGCGGGTGTGGCGTTTCGGCGTTTGGCCGACCGCTGTGGGGCAGGTGCTGTGCGACCTGGGGCTGCCGCACCGCCTGCTGCCCGCCGACGGGCACGACCAAGCGCTGGAGGACGCACTCGGCTTCGTCCTCGACAGGCTCGCCGGCCAGGACGGTGACCACTCATGACGGTGGACACCGGGCATCACCGGGCCGGAAGACGGTCGATGCGCGAACAGGTCGAAGCCCGCAGCGCAGAGCAGGCTGCGGAGCTGGCGGTCGGACGGCGGCGGTTCCTGCCACAGGACGGTGACGTCGCCGCGATGTTGCGACAGGCCGGGGTGTCCTACGCCCGGCAGGGCCGTTACGGACTTGCCTACCGGATGGGCGTGCACGAGTTGGCGGTGTGGCGGGCACGGGCGGACAGCGAGACGCCCCTGCGGGAGGAGACGTTTCGGGGATATCGGGACGCGCTGGACTCGCTGGCACGCATCGATCGCGCGGTGGGCTGTCTGCACGAGGTAGCCGACTGCCTGGACGAACTGCTGGAGTTGCTGATCCGGCACGGGCGGTCGGTGGATGCGCATTCGGCGTGGACGCTGCGCGAGTTGGGCGCGGTGATGCTCGAAGCGGGCCGTCCCGACGCCGCGCTGGACCACCTGTCGCGTGCCGACGCCTGCTACAGGCAGCTGGACAAAGCAACCACAGACCCACGCCGGCACGCGGTGTGTCTGGTGCTGGCTGGCCTGGCCCACCGCAGCCTCGGGCAACACGCCCGAGCGGACAAGAGCTTCAACCGCGCCCTGGCGACATCGCTGGTGAACGCGCCGGAAGTCGCCGCGGCCGTGCGCGTGCTGTCCGATGTCACCCCCGTAGTGGGCGAGCTGCCGGTGGTCGACGGCCTGGTCTTGGCCGAGTTCGGGTTACCCGCGTGGCCGTCACCCGACCTGGTCCCCGCCGGAACCGTCTGACCACCCGTCGCCGCACCTGCGGCATCCGAGCACATCAGGAACGCAGATGGACACCACCGACAACGCCGCCGAGAAGACCACCGGGAACACCTGGGAGCGGTTGACCACCGCCCGCAGCAGGGAGCTGGGCGAGGAACTGCGCCGGATCCGCCGCCACATCGGACTGGCCCTACCCAGGGTGGCCAAAGACCTGGGTTGGTCGGCGGGGAAGCTGAGCAAGTTGGAACTGGGCAGCCGGGGCACCAGTCTGTGGGAGATCGGGATCCTGATCGGCCGCTACGGCGTGGACAAGGCCGTCCGGGACCGCGTGCTGGCCCTGGTCGACCATCGGATCGACATCCACAACTTCCTGCGGCTGCACACCCCCTGCCCGGATGCCCTGACGGTGCTGACCCTCCACGAGGCCAACGCGGCCACGGTCACCGCCTACGAGCCCTTCGCCGTCCCGGCGTTGGGTCAGACCGAGGACTACGCCCGCGCCCTGACCGGCGACCAGGACCAGGTCGGTGCCCGGATGAAGCGGCAGCGGGTGCTGCACGCGCCCACCGGCCCCCGCGTGCTGCTCTACGTGCACGAGGTCGCGCTGCACATGGGCCTGGACGACCCGGTGGTCATGCGCGACCAGGCATTGCACCTGACGCTGATGTGCGGCTGGCCCGGCGTCACCGTGCGCCTGGTCCCCATGACCGCGGGAACGCGCGCCCGGCTGCGGCACCCGGCGACCCTGATGACCTTCCCCGACCCGATCCGCCCGATCGCCTGCGCCGAGACCGACACCGCCACCGTCTTCCACGACGACCCCCAGGTCGTGGCCGACTACCACCTCAAGATGTGGCGATTGGGCGTCTTGGCGCTCGGCCCGGATGAGTCCCACGAGCGGTTGGCCCGCTGGGCCGACCACTACGACCGGGGGAGCCACTGATGCCGCTACGCCCGTTCCGCTGGCTGCCCCACGACGGCCAACGCCACGCCGTGAAAGAGGGCACGGTCGCCTTCGAGGACACCGCCACCCTGTGCGGCGAGGAACTGACCATCCCCGCCGCACACCCCACCAAAACGCAGTGGTGCTGGCCCACCTGCACCACCTGCGACACCGCGTGGCGACAGCACGAAGGCATCCCGCTGTTCCCACGCCAACGCACGACCACACCACACCCGGCCACGCGCGGCAACACCGGAAAACCAGCACACGCCTGAGAAGACATCGACACGGGTGCCCACTCCCGAACGGAACAAGCCCGGACACCGCCGCCCGAGAAACGGGAACACCATGGCCCACACCGTCAAACTCAAGACCACCACCTTCGTCAAGATCACCGAAGTGGCAGGCTTTACGTCCCACTACGCCCTGGCCCGGGCAATGGGCCTCAACCGCTCCACCGTAGCCAGAGTCGTCACCGGCTCACTGCAACCCGGCACCGCCTTCATCGCCGGCGCACTGGTCGCCTTGGCCCCGCTCTCCTTCGACGACCTGTTCGAGGTCGTCACGCAACCCACCGGGAAGGCCCCCGACCTCACCGGCCAGGCCCGAACGAACCGGTAGTCGGCGCACGACGGCATCCGGAGGACCGGCGTTCATCGACCGAGGCGGCCCGTCGTGCCGGGATCCGTTCGAAGCGTCGAGCAGACGGGCAGTGAACCGGCGTCCCGCAGCGTCGACCAGCGGCGACACCGACGACCACATCCCATCCGGCCCCAGGCGCTCAACGCAGGCGGCGAGGAACACCGACGCCCGCGCCAAGTCGTACCTCGACGCCTCGTCGACATCGGCCACCACCCGACGCACCCGGGACGGGGACGACTCCTTCGGTATCGGAACTCGTTCCGGGCACAACCCCTGCACGATCATCACAGCCCTTCCTGTTCGCCACATCATCACGAGGTGTGAGACGGCGTGCAGATCATGCCGACACCCGACCCGGAAGACATCTCCCCAGACCGGTGATTCCCATCGCGACAGTAGACCGTCGGTCCATCGCGAGGATCGCTTACAGCGCGGTATCAGTTGTAGCTGCAGCGACTCGCAGGCGGCGTGACAGGCTGTGCACGCCGACCGGCTCTGGCAGGCAAAGGCCAGTGACTCGCCTGCTTTGCTCGAACTTCACGAACTTGGTTGGCGGCGATGATTAAGACCGGTAACACCAGGGTCTCAGCTAGAGCGCGATCGAGGCGCTCAGGAGGTATTCAAAGGGCGAAACCCCGCCTGAACCTTCCTTTTCACAAGGAAGGGACCACTCGTATGGGTGACACGGTGCGCGAGAAGCCGAGTCGAGCAATTCAGCGCATGCCGAAGTACGCCTTCCACATCGGCTTCTTCTCCACTGACACTCCGGACCGGGCACTGCCCTCTGACTTCGTCATGGACCGCCACCACACCCGCGTCATCGTGTCCTGGCTCACCGACCCGGAAGGCCCCGCCCAACAAGCCACGGAGCGGCGATGACACCTCCCCCTCGCACTGAGCACACCTAACACCGACGACCCGTTCGAGCCAGTGTCAACTCGAACCGGGCACCGGCGGCGACCCCGCCGGTCCAAGGCGAGAAACGTATGGCGCTCGCCCGATGCGGCTATTGGATCAAGACGTTCACTCCACCGGCGTGGCCTCGCCCACCCGGAGTGCTCCAAGTGGGACCGCAGCGAATGTCGCCTCCTAGAACCAGGTAACCCCGGTGAACGTCATCCCGACGAACAGGTTGCAGTCGTGGTAGATGGCGCATCGAACTTGTCGATGTTCAGCTGCCGCTACCCCGCATCACAGCGACCAGGGTTTTCCAAAGAATGAACGCGTCGAGGGCTGGTGACCAGTCCTCGACGTAGCGCAGGTCAAGTTGCATGGCCTCCTCCCACGACAGGTCATCGCGGCCGGAGACGTGCCACATACCGGTCAGGCCCGGCTTGACTGCCAGCAGGCGGTGCATGACCGGGTTATAACCAGCGCTCTCCTCGGGCAGCGGCGGGCGCGGGCCCACCAGCGACATGGCGCCGCCGAGCACGTTGAACAGCTGCGGCAGCTCGTCCAGGGAGTAGCGGCGCAGCGCCCGGCCGACCGCGGTGACCCGCGGGTCCCGCCTCATCTTGAACAGCACACCCGGGCCCTCATTGACCTGCTTCAGTTTGAGACCCAGTGCGTCGGCGTTGGTGACCATGGTGCGGAACTTCAGCATGGTGAACGGCACACCGTTCTTGCCAATCCTTCGCTGTCGGTAGAGCACCGATCCGCGGGTATCGGCCACAACGGCCACGGTTATAGCCAATAGCACCGGAGATAATGTGATCAACAACAAAGCCGCACCGACCTTGTCCACAGTCGCCTTGACCACGCGGCGGAAGCCGGTGAACGACGGCTCCGACACCCATAGCAGCGGCATCCCGAGCACGCCGGTGACGTGCAGGCGCGGACCCGCGAAGTCCATCAGCGCGGGCGCGACGACCATCTCGGTGCCGGTGCCCTCCAGGTCCCAGGCCAGCTGCTGGAGGCGGCGGGGCGTCCAGTAGGCGTCGGGGGTGACCGCGACGATCCGGTAGCCGCCGCGGCGCACCTGCTCGGCCACCTCGTCGAACCGACCCACGACCGGAACACCGTGCAATGTCGCGTTCGTACCAGCGCGGCCGTCGACAGTGCAGACCGCGTCCACGCGCCACCCCAGGTGCGGAGCTCTTCCGGTACGGCGAATCAGGTCGGACACGGTGCCGAGGTTGCCTGCGGCCAGCACCGAGAACAGGCAGCGCCCCTCGCTGCGGGCCCGGTGAAGCGGGCGACGCAGGGCGTAGCGGACCGGGAACGCCAGCAGCGCGACCGCCGGTCCGACCAGGAAGGCCCACGCGCGGGCATCGGGCAGCCCTGCCGCGAGTGCACCCAACCCCAATGCCACGACGGAGCCGAACAGACTGCGGCCCAGGCGGCGGAACTCTTCCGCGCCCTGGCCCAAAACCCTGCTGTCCCATGCACGGTTGAGCCGCAGCGAACCGAGGATCACCGACGCGGTCACCGCCTCCAGGGCAAGCAGAGGCAGCGCTTCGAAGGAGATGTGTCGGGCTTGTAGCACGGCACCCGCCAGCACCACGACCAGGACAGTGCACAGCACATCGGCAGCGATCACGCCGTAGCGGTAGGCGGGTTCCCAGCCACTAACGGTAGGCCGTGTGACCGACCGCGTGGGCGGCACTGGTGGACGGCGCGGTGCGGAGGTGGTGCGTACCTCTGGGTGTGCGGTAGCCACGCGGCCGGCTTTCCCCGCATGCTCACCACCGGCCTCATGGACCGTCATGCGCCCGCGGGCCCGCGCGTGCCGCGCAGAAGCCGACGGCTCGACGCTGTCCGAGGTTCCGGCCGGTATCGGCGACGACATGACCGCTGCCCGCATCCTCAACCGGCCGACCAGACCGCTTGACCCGCCGAAACGTTCGACGTCGTCAACGAACGACTCCGACAGCCGGTGTGCACCTGGGTCGCGGACGTACTCCTCAGCCATTGCGTCTCCCGACATAACTCCACCAGGAACGAGGCGGCGATCCGACATCACCCATGGATGCCGCCAAGTCGCGGATCACTCGCGAGACATCCGCACCGGACAAGTCGGTGGGCGCGTCAACGGCGACCACCCCCACCAGCTTCGCCGTCCGCGAATAGACGGGGAACGCCGAAACCCAGGTTAGTGATTCAGTCCTGAGCAATTCTCCCCAGGTCAGTCCAAAACGCGCTTCTTTGTCCTGCCGCTCCCAACGCTGCCGCCCCATGGCGATGGACACTTTGACGTAGTCCTCCCAGTTGGAGCACACACCCTCGGAACGTTTACACGCCACCCCGACGACCCCTTTGCCCGGCCGCAATGGCGGCTGCCCCGGCATCGGCCCGCTACCCAGCCGCAGTTCATCGATCATTATCAACCTGCGACGCCAGGGCACGCCCCGCAAGCAGTAGGCCGACACGCCGACACTTCGCCAGTCGATACCGGTACCCGCTTCGACCCGCGAGAGGGTTGCACTGAGCAAGGCACGCACATCCTGGTCGTAACTGCGTAACGCGCCGAGGTGACCGAAGTAGGACACGAAGCTGCCGAGTTCGTGCACGGTCGCCAACAAGCACAACCCGACCGCCACGTACAGCACGGGGCGAAGTCCGTGCCAGAACTGCGCCGAAGGAAGGTTGAGCTGCGCCAACGTGACAACGGGCACCGCCGGCGCGATGACGAGAACCCGAATCAGTCGAGCGCCGAGCATCTGCAGATACCTGTTCGATTCATTGCCAACCTATCAACCTTCCGGCGAGTGTTGCTGTTCCATCGCCGTCCCCGGCATCACCGTTACGATCACACTGTTCACCGCCGGTCTTCTGACCAAGCGGTTCGTCGGCACGATCAGACGCGGAACCGGCTGCTTCGAATTCGGTCACCGCATCGCCCACAGCCGCTGCCTGACCGACGACGCCGTTGGATCGCCGCCCTCGCCGTGCTCGTGGCCACCGCAGCCACGGTCACCACCCTCCGACTGGTCAACCGCATGACCCCACCCCCGCCTCCGCACCGCGACCGCTCAACAGCACGTAATCGCAGGTCAAAGGTTATGAAGAACACAGCAGCCGGAGCCTGCTCCGAGGTGAGCGCTTCTGCAACTCCGAAGAGCCGACCTGCGCTCCAGCGAGTCGGCCAGGCCTCCCTTTGGAGCCAACAGCTGGCGCCCGCACACGGTCGTAGAGCCCTTCTCACCGTGGACGGGCCGAGGCCCGACACGAGCTGGCGGCCGAGAGCGAACCCGCATCCCTTCCTCCGACGCTCGAGCTACCGCCACCTCAAGTCACCGACCTGCGAGCACGACGCGTCGAACCGGGTGACGCCGACGACCGGCCAGTCGACCATTCGAACCGCACCGACCATCGCCCTCAGCGGCACGATCGGACGTTCGCAAGCGATCCGACCTCGTCAGTCTCTGATACGCCGTTGGTGATTCGATCGGCGAGTGCGGCAAGCTGTGCTTGTGTCGGCAGCAGTGATCACCGCGAGCGCCAGCGTGCTGGTCGCGGTTCTCGTGTTTGTTCTCAACCAGCGTGCTCAGATCCGGCAAGAGCGGCGTCAGGCTCTGCTGGCCAGGGTGAACAGCCAGCTTCGGGAGTTGTACGGGCCTCTCAACGCACTTGTGGAGGTCAACGAGCGCATCTGGGAGGCCCTGCGCGATTCGGGCCTGCCCGGCAAGGCGGATCGGAGTCCCTCGAGTGTCGACAGCGACTGGCAGCGGTGGAGGAACCAGGCGTTGCGGCCGGCCAACCTTCAGATGCGTGACCTGATCGTGGAGCATGCCGACCTGCTGATCGAGCCTGAGCTTCCGCAGGCACTGCGCGACTTCTGCGCTCACGTGACCTCTCTGGAGATCGTGTTGGCGGCGGAGGCCGACGGCGTGCACGAGCGAGCCCTCATCGGCCACCCTGGCGCTCCCTTCGTGACGTACGTGCGCGAGGCCTTCCTCCACCTCAAGCAGGAGCAGCAGCGTCTGTTGGCTGCGGTGAACCGCCCTCGTGAAGTCCGGGCCAAGAACTCGTAACTCGATGAGAGGTTGTGCAGGCGGCGCCAGCAGATGATGCCGCGGGCCAGGCTGAGGAATGCCTTGTGGATGTCGTCGCGGATCTCCCACCGGACCCGCAGGCGGCGGAACCAGTGCGGCAGTGTGAAGGACTGCTCGACCGTCCATCGGTACATGCTCGGTCCGGAGCCGTGCCCGGCCCCGCGACGGGTGGTCACGAGTCCGATGCCCTTGTCGCGTAACGGCTTGCGGTACTTGTCGTGGTCATACCCCCGGTCGACGTAGAGCGCGTCGGGGCGTCGGCGGGGACGGCCGCGCGCCCCGCATCGGGGTTACCTTTTCGATCAACGACATCAGCTGGACGAGGTCGTTGCGGTTGCCGCCGGTCAACGACACCGCCAACAGGATGCCGTGCGCTTCGGTGACCAGGTGGCGCTTCCGGCACTGCTGACCGGACTCGGACCGCGTTTTGGGCAGCTCCTGCGGGGCCGCACGTGCGAACCGTCGATCACCGCCCGCGACCGGTCCAGCGCGTCCGCGACGTGCAGTTCGGCGAGCAGGTTCTCATGCAACCGCTGCCACACCCCCGGGTCTCGCGCCAGTCCCGCGGCCGCCGCCAGGCGGTCATGCCCGAGTCCCCAGCTTCTACGGCAGGCCCCCCACGGGATCTCGGGGTAGAGCACAAGCAGGATGCCCGGAGCACCTTCGGTCGTCCAGCCACCGCCAGCCCGGGATGGTCACCGGGGCGTTGCATCACCGACAGCAGCGGCTCGATGCTTGCCCACAGCTCGTCGGAGACGATCCCGGGAAGCTGCCGCCCCCTTTCCAAAGCAAGATCAACACGTCGACGACCAGTTGTATTCCAATCTTATTGGACTAGGAGTTCCAAGTAGCACTCACCCTCGAACTCTCCGCCACCCCGTGCAGTACCCTCGACCAATCCGACCTTATTGCGACACATCCCGACAGGCGCACGGCAGGAGGCCAGCGTGAGCACGGACAAAGCCGGAATGCGCCTAGAGGTGGGAAGCTCGGGCAAACCCCTGGTGCGAGTATTCCTCAGTTTTGTCGGTCGGGACGAGGCGCTGGTTTTGCGCTTGTGGGACCTGTTGACCGAGGCGATGGTCATCGACCAGGAGTACGAGTTCCAACTCTGGCGATCAGACGACGCGATCCTTGTCGGCGAGGACTGGGACGTCCGGATCCGCGGCGCGTTGTCGACGGCTGAGGTCGGGATTGTCGCGTTGAGCAACGCCTTCCTGGGCAGCAAGTACATAACCGGCGTCGAACTGCCCGCGCTCGTCGACGTCCCCGGCAAGCATGTGGTTCCGTTGCTGCTTCGGCAGGTCAGCAAGCAGGCGGACTGGCGTGGCTTGAAGAGCAAGCAGATCTACGGCTATGGACGACCGTTCAGCGAGGCGCGCGGGACGTCGGCGCAGGACGCATGGGTAAACCGCCTTGTGGTCGAGGTGCACCGGGTTCTCGCCCGGTACGCGATGCGCGACGACAGGCAGCGGTGATCCCCCCATGCGACGGATACCTCCCGCCACGGCTCGCGCCCGGTTGCTCGGGGTGTCCTTGAGCTCGATCGACCGCGAGGCAATGGGCGTGCTGCTGGACGCGATGGGGACGGCAGACGAGTTGTCCGTGGAACAGGTGCAGCGTCTATTGTTCGCCCAGCGGACCCCGGCGGCCGCGACGAAGGCGTTGGAGCGCTTGGTCAAGCTGGTGAACACCGCCGCAGTAGACGAGAGTGTGGACCTCGAGGTCCAGGTCCACGGCGCGAAGAGATCGGGCGCGCGTGGCCGCACGCTGAGCTTCTGGGCCGAGCGCGTCGACGTGGTCGGCGCACCTCTGCGTGAGCACGAGGCGGTTCGTGACGTACTCATCGAGGACCGGCAGGCGACTGTGCTCGGGCCGAGACGGATCGTGTTGTGCAACGCCACGGCGGACGACGTTACAGCTGGACGCCTGTGGGACCTGCTGTTCGAGGCATTGGGCGGTGAGCAGCACGGAATCGCCGTGTGGCGGTCCGATAAGGACGTGCTGGCCGGTGACGACCGGGAAAAGCAACTGCGCATGGAGGTGGCGGGTAGCGAACTGGTGGTCGCCGCGGTGAGCAACGCCTGGTACGCGCAACCTGCGCTCAACGAGACGCTGCGTGCCTACAGCGGGTCCTCCGGCCCGACGGTGATGCCGGTGCTGCTGCGGCCGACGAGCTCCCGCGCGGGTGCGTTCGAACCCAAAGCTGTCTACCCTGGCACGCCTCAGGGCGTCCCGTTCAATGACCTCAAGAGCCAGTCTGCCCGGGACAAGTGGGTGAATGGCCTTGTCGAGCACATCCACCGCCAGCTCGACCGCGTGAGCGCGAAGCCGCTCGACATGGGCACGAAAGACCGGCGCATGCTCAAGGAGACGTGCGGGGACCAGTTCTTCGACCTGCACGGCCGTCCCGGCGGCATGGATCCGGACACGGCCATCGGCGCGCACGACCAGGAGCGGCGGGTCGAGGACGTCGTGGCGTACCTCATGGATTGGGCACGTGATCCGGACAGTGCGCCGCTCGCCGCGTTGCTGGGCGAGTACGGCACCGGTAAGACGATCACCTGCCAGGAGTTGACCGAACGGCTGCAAACCCCGCCAGCCCCGTTGCGGCCCGAGCCGCTGTACTTCGACCTCCGGCGTCTCGGGAACCTGAGCAACGTGGTGCCGACCCTGCCCGAAATCCTGACCGAGTGCATCAACCGTGGTTGGGCGCCGGGTGACACGCGGCTACCGTCGGGGGAAGAGGTCATCGCACGGGCCAGGACGGTGCCCACCCTGTTCGTCATCGACGGTTTGGACGAGGTCCTGGTCAGGCTCGACGCCGCGCAAGGTATCGCCTTCACCCATGAGTTGCTCAAGCTCCGGCCGATCCGCGGGAAAGGCAAGGGCACGGTTCACGCCCCGTTCGCCGGGGTGCACACCAAGGTTCTGCTGTCCTGCCGGACCCACTACTTCCGGTCGCTGCGGGAACAGTCCAGGCACTTCCTCGAGCACGACCGTGATCTCGCAGCCGCCGAGGACTACGTCGCGCTGATGTTGTTGCCGTTGACCGACGAGCAGATCCGCGGGTACCTGGACAAGGCGCTGCCGGACCAGGACGTCACGCAGGTGATGGACATGCTGGGAGCGGTACACGACCTGTCCGACCTGGCCACGCGCCCCTACACGCTGGCCAAGGTCGCCGCGCAGATCCCGTTCATCGAAGACCGCCTCTCGCAGCAACGCCCGGTGTACGCGGCCACGATCTACCGGCAGGTCTTGCGCGACTGGCTCACACGAGACCTCGGCAAGCACCGTCTGCGCCCCGAGCACAAGCTCACCTTGATGGCTCGACTGGCAGCATGGTCGTGGAAGCGTGGTGACCGGCGGGTCGACAGCGCCGACCTGGACGACTGGCTCGATGAACAACTCGCCACAGACCCCGTGCTCGGCAGACGCTACGGAAGCATCTCACGCGACCAACTCGAGGAGGACCTACGCACCGCCACGTTCGTGGTCCGCAACGACCACAACGGGCCTGACCGCCCCGACTTTCAATTCGCGCACAGCTCCATCCACGAGTACTTCCTCGCCCAGTACCTGTGCGACGCGATACGCGATGACCGCCGTGAGGACTGGTGCCTTCCCATCCCGTCGGCGGAGACGTTGGACTTCCTGGGCCAGTTGATCGCCGACGACGACGATCAAGAGGCGCTCCGGGCCACCCTGAACCGGTGGCGTACGTCGTACTTGGAAGGAGCCAGCGAGCTGTGGCTCCGGTACGCGCTCCACGCCCGCGCACACAACCGCCCGCATCCCACGCTGGTCGGCAGCGATCTCAGCGGTGCCCGGCTACGGGGCTGGCAGTTCATCGGTACGAGGGCCAACCCGCTCGTGTTCACTGCCGCCACGCTGGCCGGAGCAGATCTGCGCGAAACCCGCTGGGACCACGTCAACCTCACCCACACAAGCCTTCAGGCCGCCCGCCTCGAACGAGCCGTACTGCACAAGACCACAATCGTCGATGCAAGCCTGCGCGACGCCGACCTCGCCGGTGCGTTCCTCCGCCACTGCCGCCTGGACAACACAGACCTGACCGGCGCGAACACCAACCAACTCCGTCACGTTCACAGCGGCGACTACCTACCGACCCCGCTGCCGCCCGCCCGGACCCGCCTCCAGGCACTCACCGGACACAGCGGCTCGGTCTGGGGTGTCGCGTTCAGCCCGGACGGAACCCAACTCGCCACCGCCGGCAGCAGCGACGGCACCGCACGGATCTGGAACGCGACCACCGGCGAGACCCTGCACACCCTCACCACACACAGCGGCTCGGTCTGGGGTGTCGCGTTCAGCCCGGACGGAACCCAACTCGCCACCGCCGGCAGCAGCGACGGCACCGCACGGATCTGGAACGCGACCACCGGCGAGACCCTGCACACCCTCACCACACACAGCGGCTCGGTCTGGGGTGTCGCGTTCAGCCCGGACGGAACCCAACTCGCCACCGCCGGCAGCAGCGACGGCACCGCACGGATCTGGAACGCGACCACCGGCGAGACCCTGCACACCCTCACCACACACAGCGGCTCGGTCTGGGGTGTCGCGTTCAGCCCGGACGGAACCCAATTCGCCACCGCCAGCGATGACGGCGCACGGATCTGGAACGCGACCACCGGCGAGACCCTGCACACCCTCACCGGGCACACCGACTCGGTCTGGGGTGTCGCGTTCAGCCCGGACGGAACCCAACTCGCCACCGCCAGCGATGACGGCGCACGGATCTGGAACGCGACCACCGGCGAGACCCTGCACACCCTCACCGGGCACAGCGGCTCGCTCCGGGATGTCGCGTTCAGCCCGGACGGAACCCAACTCGCCACCGCCAGCAGCGACGGCACCGCACGGATCTGGAACGCGACCACCGGCGAGACCCTGCACACCCTCACCGGGCACACCGACTGGGTCAGGGGTGTCGCGTTCAGCCCGGACGGAACCCAACTCGCCACCGCCAGCAGCGACGGCACCGCACGGATCTGGAACGCGACCACCGGCGAGACCCTGCACACCCTCACCACACACATCGGCTGGGTCTGGGGTGTCGCGTTCAGCCCGGACGGAACCCAACTCGCCACCGCCAGCGATGACGGCGCACGGATCTGGAACGCGACCACCGGCGAGACCCTGCACACCCTCACCGGGCACAGCGGCTCGCTCCGGGATGTCGCGTTCAGCCCGGACGGAACCCAACTCGCCACCGCCGGCAGCGACGGCACCGCACGGATCTGGAACGCGACCACCGGCGAGACCCTGCACACCCTCACCACACACAGCGACTCGGTCTGGGATGTCGCGTTCAGCCCGGACGGAACCCAACTCGCCACCGCCAGCGATGACGGCACCGCACGGATCTGGAACGCGACCACCGGCGAGACCCTGCACACCCTCACCGGGCACACCGACTGGGTCAGGGGTGTCGCGTTCAGCCCGGACGGAACCCAACTCGCCACCGCCGGCAGCGACGGCACCGCACGGATCTGGAACGCGACCACCGGCGAGACCCTGCACACCCTCACCACACACAGCGACTCGGTCTGGGATGTCGCGTTCAGCCCGGACGGAACCCAACTCGCCACCGCCAGCGATGACGGCACCGCACGGATCTGGAACGCGACCACCGGCGAGACCCTGCACACCCTCACCGGGCACACCGGCTCGGTCTGGGGTGTCGCGTTCAGCCCGGACGGAACCCAACTCGCCACCGCCGGCAGCGACGGCACCGCACGGATCTGGAACGCGACCACCGGCGAGACCCTGCACACCCTCACCGGGCACACCGACTGGGTCCGGGATGTCGCGTTCAGCCCGGACGGAACCCAACTCGCCACCGCCAGCGATGACGGCACCACACGGATCTGGAACGTGGACGCAAGACAGCCAGAATTGCTGATGGCAGCCTTCACCAAAACCTCAACGGCGTCATGGTCACAGGTCAGGAACACGTTGCTGTCCGCAACCGGTGATGCCTGGCTATTTCTGCGTGCAGCATGCCTCGACAGCCATAACCGCCTAGTGGACCTTCAGCCATACGAACTCTATTACAGCGAGTCAGCTTCAGCCGTGGACTCCTAGGGACCACATGCCGATTCGACTCGGGTTGTAGGAGCGTCAACGATCGGGCGGCATCGGAAAAATTTGCACGCACCGCGTCTGTGCAGAGCTCGAACCAAATATGCTGGCATCGGCAGAGGCGGACGGTCGTCTCCATGCTCGACCAAGGACATGAGCGACGTTCGCGGCTGCGTCATGCTCCGTGTGTGATGGGCGGGATCGGCGAGCTTCCGGTGCTGATTGTGGACGGGGCGCGCTTCACCGACTTGGACGGTTTCGCCCACGAGTTCTCACGACTGCTGTGCCACTACACGTGGCGGGGAAACCTGGACGCCTTCAACGACCTGCTCCGAGGAGGCTTCGGCACGCCCGAGAACGGGTGGGTGCTGAGGTGGCTCAACTCCGAGACGTCCAGGGCCGCGCTCGGTCACGAGGCGACATTCCGCCGCCTGCAAGGGCTGCCCGCCTCCTGTCACCCGTCGCACCGTTCCGACATCCGAGCGCGGATCGCCGTCGCTCGGCGTGGCGAGGGACCGACGCTGTTCGACGAGATCGTCGACATCATCTGCGACCACGGCCCCGATGGCGAAGAGTCCGAAGACGGCGTGCTGTTGGAACTACTCTGACCGATGGACCCTCGCTGATGCCACACGACACCCTCTGCTGACGTCGTTGCGATGAAATTCCCAACGGCCCGAGGAGCGCGCGGGAGCAGGCAGTGGGAGCAAAAAGGGAGCCGTCGGACGCGTCCAACGGCACTGAACCACGTCCAACGGCTCCCAACAGTCCCGTTTCACCTGGGGCGATTCTATTTCCGCAGATAGAAGTTTTGACCAGGCTTCATTCACACCGAAGAGGTCACTGGTTCGATCCCAGTATCGCCCACAGTGTGTTTCACCAGGTCACGGGCCTGCGGACAGATCATCGTCCGCAGGCCCGTGGTCGTTCGCGGGAGCACGGTGGGAGCAGAACTCCTTGGGGAACCGTCACATTTGCGGTCGGTTCGGTTGTCTTCGGTGGTGGAACTGCTGGTCGTGCACTCGCTCCTGTGATCGAGTTCCCGAGTGTCGCTGTGACCACAAACCGAATGTTCGCCGCCGCGTGGAGGCCGGGACCACGGCGGGACGAGGCGAGCCATCCGCAGCTACACCGTCGGCGGCAGGTACCGGGTGCCGAGCCGTGCTCCGCGCAGCGAGTTGACCGACCCGGGTTCGAGTTCGTAGTTGATCGGGTCGGTCATGAACCGCCGCACCGCGTCCGCCTGGGCGCCGACGAACCGCCCGTTGCTGTTCCACCACGTCACCGCGTCGATGACGTGCCCCATCACGCACGCCGACAGCGGGTACGAGGTGTACTGGCCGGCCGGCAGGGGATCGCCGTTCGCGTCGCGGCCGTAGCGCACGACGCCGTTGACCAGCTTGCCCTCGCGCGTCATGCGGGCCTTGACCAGCTCGCCGATCGGGCCGTTCTTCGACGGTGTCGGGCCCATGAAGTAGTTGCGCGGGTTCTGGGTGTACTCCTGCCAGAAGTCTTTGACGGGGCCGGGTGTGACCCACTCGGTGCTGCCGGCGACTCGTCCGCCCTGCCTGGGCTGCCACGGGCTGTCCTCCCGCAGCCTGGGCCGCAGGACCACGTACCCGACCTTCGGCAGCGCCGGGGTCGTGGTGTCGAAGCCGGTGACCTGGGCGACGCGGTTCTCGCGGGTCAGCTTCACCAGCTTGTTCGGCTGCACCCACGACGGGAACGAGCCCGGGGTGGTTGCCGCCGTGGCCGGGAACGCCACCGGCACCAGCGGAACCATCAAGGTTGCCAACTCCCGCATCGCCGTGTTGAGGCGGTCGACGTCCGCGGGCTGCCTCCCGGCCGCGCCGGCCTGCTCCACGGTCGTCTTCAGCGCGGCGACCTGGCGCTGTTTCGCCTCCGCCGCCTGCAGCGCCCCGAGCAGGTTGGGGTGCGAGGTCCGGATCACCGGAGCCACGTTCCGCAGGACGGTGTCCACGGGTGTCGGGGTGGACGCGACCGTCAGGGTGGCGCCCCGGCCGCGTCCCCGCCAGAACAGCGAGTGCGACGCGCCGTCCGACCCGGTGAAGCTCTTGCGGAGGGTGAACCAGTCCACGACGCGCCGCGCCGCCGCCTGCCCGGCCTGCCGCAGGCCGCCTCCGACGCGGCGTGCCGCCCCCACGACCCAGCCGACCACCCGGTCCACCGCGCGGTCCACCAGGGAGCGGACGCGGTTGACCACGGTGCGGACCGGCGTCGCCACGTCGCCCAGACCGAGCAGGCGGGCGAGGAAACCGAGGACCACGGGCACCGCACGGCCCAGGGCCTGTTCGACGGCGTTGCGGGCGGCGTCGAGACTGCCCGCCGCGATCACCGCGAGGGAGCCGAACACGGACTCCGCCAGCGCGCCGAGCTGCTGAGCGCGTTCGATGAAGAACCGGATCGTGTTGTAGACGGCGATGATCGCCTGGATCACCGCGCCCGCCGGGTTGAACAGGGAGACCAGCCGCGTGATCGCCGCGCCCACCACCGAGTTCGCCACCCAGTCCCGAATGCCGCCGATGACGGTGTCCACCAGGCCGGAGGCCATGTCGGTCAACCGGTGCGCCACGGCCGCGATGCCGCCGACGACCATCGTGCGCACCCAGTCGACGGCCGTCTCCACCGCACGGACGGTCGGCTCGCCGAGCGTCCGCACGAGGCGTCCGCGCAGCCAGTCCCACGTCAGGCCGAGCAGGTTCAGCACCAGCGACAGGATGCCCGCGAAGTCGAACCGGGCGGGCAGCGCGACGGCGCCGCGCAGCGCTCCCGTGAGCCAGCCGAACAGGCCGGTGCGCAGGTGGCCGAGGATGTTGCCCGCGAACTGCCCGAGCCCGCCGCGCACGGCCGCGACCAGGTTGCCCGCGAACGCGACGGGGTCGCGGACGATCGTGCCGATCACGTCGCCGGCACGGCGCACGACGCCCATGACCTGAGCGCCGACACCGCCCGCCGACGTGAGCACGCCTTCGAAGACGAACTCCATCAGCTTGCTCGCGGCGCCTCCCGCGAACGTGCGGAGCCGCTGGATCGGCTCGGCGAGGACCCCGGACAGCCGCGCCCAGGCGGCGCCCGGGTTGAGCAGGTCCGTCACGCCCAACGCGTCCCACGCCCGGCTGAACAGCCCGCGCACCCACTCCCACGTCAGTCCCAGCCGCGCCACCTCACCGGACAGCCACTCCGCCGCCCGCGCAACCGCGCCGGACCGCTGGAGGTTCTGCCACAGCGCCGCGCCGCCCGGGACCAGACCGACCAGCGCGCCGACGACCGCCGTGGCGTCCCGGGCGACGGGCTGCCGCGTGATGACGTCGCGGCCGAGCGCGAGGCAGAGCACGCCGTAACCGGGCATCCGCCGCGCCCACTCCCCGATGGTGCTCAACACCCGGTTCCGGGCGTTCCCGGCGAGGCCCGCGACGCTGTCTGGCAGTCCCCGCTGCACGGGCAGCAACGCGGGCTCGGCGACGGACGGCCCGCACCCCGGTCCCCCCGCGCCGACTCGGTCGCCGGCACCGCGCGGCGAGCCACCCGCACCTGCCGAGCCGCCGGTGCCGGGCGGTGGTCCGCCCGGTGCGATGTCCGGCGTGGTGGGCGCGTCCGACGGCGCAGGCCCATCGGTCTCCGCAGGGGCGGTCTCGACGGTCGGCGGCTCGGTCTTCGGCCGAGCGGGCGCCAGCGCCCCGGACAGCGCGCGGTTCCCGGCGAGGCGTTGCACGGCCAGCGCCTCGGCCGCGGTGAGCCGACGCGGTTGGGCGCGGACGGTCGCGGGCGGCCCGTCCGGCCGTAGTGCGGGCTCCGGGTCGGCGGCACGTCCCACCCGCGTGCCCTCGGACCGGTGTTCGACACCCCGGTCCGGCTCGGTCATCAGCGCCGTCCTTCGCAACACGGCGGGCACGTCGCCGCCAGTGTCGGCGGCTGCCGCGGCACCCGTCACCAGCCGCAGGGGCGGTCGAGCGGACCGACCGGCACGCCCTCGCGGTTCACCGTCCGATGGTCACCAGGCCACCACCGTCCGACTCCCCCACCACCGGGCAGGGCAAGCCTCGCCGACGGGTGGCCCTTGTCGTCGTACCACCGGTCGCGCCGGCGGATGCAGGTCCGCGTGCCCAGATGCGGGTTGTCGAACGGTGTCGCTGACCGACACCACGGCGTCGAACCCGCCGCGATCGTTGTGCACGTGGGCCGGTTGACCGTCCTGGAGGCAGCGGGCCGGGGCCGCCGCCGGTCCGGTCCCCCGCCCGCAGGCCCGTCCGATCCGCGAGCACACCCCGACCGGACAACACCACGACACCCCGCACGACAGGCAGGCCGCGATACACCCGTGCCGGTGAGCGCCGTGTCCTTCGCCCGTCTGCGGCGACAGCACGACCACCTGTAGTACCGGACGGCCTGGGCCCGGAAGTCGGGAACGTCAGTCGGACGGGTCGCAGCACGTCCGGTTCCAGTGGGCGAGGTTGCGGCGGGTGGTAGGTGTGTCGGGGGTGGTCGGGGCCGAGGACCCGCGAGCAGTCCGCTTACCGGGAGATGGAGATGTTGAACTTCGCGGTTCCCAGGGCCCTGGCGGTCGCGAAGAACAACGGGGCAGCGTGCTCGGTGGCCAGGGCGGTGTGGATGCCGCCCAGGTCCAGAACGCTGCTTTCGGGCCATCCCAGGTCATCGAGCAAGCCCGTGACCACGGTCTTGGCTGCGCTGTCGTCGCCGCTGACGAAAACGGTCGCCTGGGGCAGTGACGCCAGTGGGTCGACCATGACGGTGAAGTTCATCGTGTTGAGCGTCTTCACGACACGGGCCCGCGGGAAACGCGCCTGCACCCGCTGGGCCACGCTGTCGCCGGGGTAGGCCATCGTCATCCGCGGGGTGAAGGCGGCCGAGGGGTCGAGCACGATTCTCTCGGCCAGCACGTCGTCCCCGATGTCCTCCAAGGCACCGACCACGGCCGTGCCCGGGATGGCGGTGACGACCACGTCGCTGGACGCGACGGCCTCGCGCGGGCTGAGCGTTCCCACTTCACCTGCGCGCGTCCGTGATCCGTAGACGACGTGGTGACCGGTGGACGCCAGTCCTGCCCCCAGTGCCGAGCCGACCTTGCCCGTGCCGAGGATCGCGATTTTCATGGGTTCTTCCCGAGGTGGTTCGGACGATCGACATGTGGGCATGCGGTGTCGACGACGCTGCCAGGCCGCTTGCGGTGGCGATCGCGGCTCACACGTCGTTTTGTCGAGCGACGAGGAGCCGCACGTCGCGGGCTACTTGGTTTCGACCTTCGCCAGGGGCGTCTTCCGGCTTTCCAGGGCTTTCACGGCGATGTCCCAGGACGTGTCGCCGGGGAACAACCGGGAGCGCAGGTAGGCCCACACCAGAGCCCGCAGCGCGGCGACCCGTTCGGGGTTCTCGTCGGAGGTCTCCGCGGCGTCGTAGCCGGAGATCCCGCCGAACAGGTGCTGTGCGCCCAGGAAGGTCAGCAGCGTCTTGTTCCCGCCGGGGCTGTGGGTGTAGGCGTCCCAGCGGTAGCTGAGCCGGGAGGAGAAGTGGGGGTTCAGGTCCTCGTCGCCGGCGATGACGAGCGCGGCGCCGGTCATCTGCCCGAAGTCGATGTGCTTCATCATCGGGTAGTGCTCGGCGGCCCACGGCGAGAAGTGCTCGTCGGCGACGCCCGGTCCTCCGATCACGACGCCGGCCTTGACCCGGGGATCGGAGAGGTCCTTCTCCCGGGGGTCGTTCGGGTCGGTCACCCGCGAGCCCAGCAGCAGCGAGACCGTGTGGCCGCCGGCCGAGTGCCCGACCGCGGCCACCTTCTCGGTGTCGACACGGCCCGGCAGCCCCGGAACCGCGGCGAGGACCTCCTCCAGGTGATCGAGGACGACGTGCATGTCGACGGCGCGGTCACGCCAGAACAGCGGCGCGTCGGGCAGGTCCTGGTCGCGCAGCCCGAGCACGGTGGAGTCCAGGTGTGTCGGCTGGACGACGACGAACCCGTGAGCGGCCCAGAAATCCGCGACGGGGCCGTAGCCGCGCAGCGAGGAGATGAAGTTGGCCATGCCGTGCCCGTGCGAGAGCAGCATCACCGGCAGGTCGGTCCCGGTCACGGGCGCCGAGACCTTGATCTCCAGCGGCACGGGCCTGTCCGGCACCTCGAGCGTGACGGGACTGTAGCTGACGATGGGGGTGGGGTCGCTGACCGGGAAGCCGGCGGCGTCCGCGTAGGACGTGCTCATGGTTGTTCCTCTCAGGCCGTTCGTCCGTGAACCCGTTGCTCGACGGACTTGGCGGGTGATCGACTTCGACCACCCGCCAAACTTTGCCATGGACGGCAAGTTTGCACAAGATGGCAATTTAGCCATGGGGTGCATGTATGCTGGGGCGCACGCAGACGGTGGTCGACGGAGTGCGGGAGAGTGCTGGTGACCAGTGACGGTCCGGGGCTTCGGGAACGGTCCAAAGCGCGACGACGGCGGCTGATCCTGCACACGGCCCTGCGCCTGTTCGCCGAACACGGGTACGAGCGGACCACGATCGCCGACATCGCCGAGGTGGCCGAAGTCGCGCCGCGGACCGTGACGGGCTACTTCCCGTCGAAGCTCGACTTCATCACCGAGTGGCCGGCGTCCATCGAGCAGCGGATCATCGCGCTGCACCAGGAGGATCCCACCCTGGAGTTCATCGACCTGGTGGACAGGTGGTGGCACGACCTGCGCGACAACGTCGACCAGGAGGAAGCCGCACTCACCCGCGCCATGGCCCTGGCCAACCCCGGCGTGGTCGCCATGGCGGAGGCCGAGGTCTCACAGCGAACCCCCGGAACCGGCTTCCCCTTCGACGGGCCCGATCGCGACGACCTGTTCGGAGCCGCAGGTCGAGCCGCGATCAGGGGCGTCAACCACGTGTTCCTCCGCGGCGTCGCCGAGGGCCGCATGACCGACGAACTCCACAACGACCTGCTGCACCTGATCCGCGCCATCGCCGACAGCACCAACGTCGGCCACGGCTCGCTCAAGCTGGACCCTTAGCGATCAGGGGCTCGGCCGGAACCGTCGACCCCGGTACGTCCGAGGCGTTTCCGCCATCCGGGTCGCAGACGTGCCGACGCTCGGGCCGCGCCGGAGGGGCATCCTGCACGCGATGCGCGCCGGGATCGACTGCAATGGGCTGCCTACCGCCGCCTTCGGCGCCTCGGGTGCGACCTGCCGGCGGCGGTTGGCCGAGTGGTACGAGACCGGAGTCCGGCGGCAACCGCATGAACCGCTGCTCGCCGAACTGCGCGCCGCCGGGTTTACCGGACCTGCCCGCGGCCCTGGTCGACTCCACCCACCTGCGTGCGCCCACAGGGGGACTCACCCGGAGCCGAGCCCGGTCGACCGACGCCACCCCACCGATCCGCGGCGTGGTCGGCAAACCATGCCGCCGGCCGAGGCGGCTCTACGCCGATCGCGGCTATGACCACGACGTACCGGCACCGTCCGCTCATCGGCAGAAGCGGACGTTCGTCTTCATGCTCGATCGGCGACATGAGGGCCGGTGAGCTTCCGGCGCCGGTCGTGCGCGGAGCGCGCTTCACCGACTTGGACGGCTTCGCCCGCGAGTTCTCACGGCTGCTGTGCCACTACACGTGGTGGGGGGTCGACATCATCCGCGACCACGGCCCCGAGGGCGAGGAGCCCGAGGACGGCGTGCCGTGGGAACCGCTCTGACCGATCGGCCCTTGTTGACGCGCAGCGCCGTCCGCTCATCGGCATGGGAGAACGCCTTCATGATCGTGCAGGAAATGCACTACACCGGCATGGCGCCAGCCACACGGTCCCCTCTGCCGACGTTGTTGCGGCGGAATTTCCAACGGCCCGAGGAGCGCACGGGAGCAGGCGGTGGGAACAACAAGCCGCAGGTCAACGGCCGCGAACGTATCGTCCTTCGCTATCGACGAGGGTGGCGCCCACAGCGCTGAAGCAGGGCACTCGGCCTTCGTAGTTCAAGCCACCCCCCAGAATTGCGAGAGATGATCACATCATGGCCGGGTCGACGATCCGGTCGAACGGCTCGCACGATTTGTGCCGAGCGCCGCGTGGGGTGGGCGGAGCAGGATGACATGGGAGTGGTCGAAGGGCAGTATCCGCCGCCGACGTGGGGACGCACCGCATGGAGGGTTTGGTCGTCAAGCCCCCGGACTCCGATCCGGGCGGCTCTGTCTTACCCAGCGACGTCTCGCAGTGCCTCGACGGCGCCGGCAACTCCGCGCTCTCGGACGAGCAGCTCGTCGGGCACATCCGCGAACGTGGTCCCACCGGCCCGGTCTGGGAGGCGCTCCGCAACCAGCTTGTCGGGTACGGCCTCGGGTTCGTTACACCCCTGATCGAGTCCGGCGCCATCTTCGCCAAGTGCAGGCGCCGCGGGTTGCGGCTGCACCAGCAGGTGGTGCTGCCGGCGGACGCCGAGGAGCTGGCCATGGACGTGGTGGTGGACGGTTTCGAGCTGTTCACCGAGCGCGGGATCGTGGACGGGCAGTGGTCGGCCGGGAGCGGCTTGACGCTGCGGCGGTATTTCGAGAACGCCTGCGTCCTGTGCTTCCCCAACGTGTACCGGAAGTGGCAGCGCGGCAGGCGCGGCTGGAAGGACGTCCAGCTGCTCGACGCCTGGTCCGGGGTCGAGCGGTCCATGACCAGCAGGTCGCCGGAGGACGCCGTGGTCGCCCGCGCGGCCGTGGACGCGCTGTTCGAGCACCTCGGGGAGGACGCGAGCGCCGTGCTGTTCCTGGCCGACCAGAACTTCTCCCACGCCGAGATCGCCGCACTCCTGCGGCTGACTCCCCGCGCCGTGGAGGGGCGACTACGCCGAGCCCGTCGGACAGCCCGCACGTCGATCGAGGAAGGAGGCCGCTGATGTCGTCCACGACTGATCTCTCGAACGGTCTTCACCGGAGGGCGGAGCCCGCCTCCTTGGCGCTGTCGTCCCTCGGCGAGCCGGTCGCGGAGGGGATCGCGCGGAGGGTGTCGCCGAGCGCGGTCGCCGCGCTGGTCGACCGCACGGCTCAGGTCCGGCGACCCGGTCCCGTCGATCCGCCACCGGTCTCCGTGCTGTCCGCCGACCAGGACGCCCTGGGCGCCCAGCTCGGCGGTGCCGTCGCCGGTGATCGCGGTGCCGTCGAGCGGCTGCTGGCGTCGATCCGACCGCTGGTGGTGCGGTACTGCCGTGCCCGGGTCGGCCGGCAGGAGCGCTCGTTCGCCTCGGCCGACGACGTCGCCCAGGAGGTGTGCCTGGCCGTGCTGAAGGCCCTCCCCTCCTACCGGGACCAGGGCCGACCGTTCCTCGCGTTCGTCTACGGCATCGCGGCGCACAAGGTCGCCGACGCCCACCGCGCCGCCGCGCGGGACCGGGCCGAACCGGTGCCGGAGGTCCCGGACGGACCCGACGCCGAGGCCGGCCCCGAGCAGCACGTGATGCAGGAGGAGCTCTCCCAGCGGATGGGCAGGCTGCTGCAGGTCCTGCCCGAGAGGCAGCGGGAGATCCTGGTGCTGCGCGTCGTGGTCGGCTTGTCGGCCGAGGAGACCGCGGACGCCGTCGGGTCGACCCCGGGAGCGGTCCGGGTGGCCCAGCACCGGGCGTTGACCCGGCTCCGCAAGGCACTGGGCGAAGGCTGAGCCGTGTCGATCACGGTGAAGCCCGTCGGGCTGGTCCGCGGCAGCCCGCGACCCTTGAACTCCAGGACGACATCCACACCGGGTTCCCACGGCAGTGACGGGAACCGACGAACCCATGGCCTCGGCACGACCGGGGCCGCCCCGGTCACCGCCGAGCACCATGACCAAGGAGAACCAGGATGAGCAGCCCCGACACGACCCCGCCCGCTCCCGGTGGCGCCGCTCCCCACGACGCCACCTCGCTGCTGGGCCTGCGCGCCGCCCTGGTGCTGACGTTGTCGATCCTGACCGGCATCGGAGCCGGTGTGCTGGCCGCCCTGGCCGGGTACCACCTCGCCGAAGCCGTCCTGGTGGGCGGTGCCGCCACGGGCGCCGCGGCCGCCTTGTTCAACTGGGTCATCGCCCGTCGCTGATCGACTCAGGACGGACGAGCCGGCGCGAGGGGCGATGACCGACATGCGGATCACAAGCTCGGAGCCCGGCGCCGGACGACTTCGCAAGCTCGCCGCCCATGAGATCGGCGGCATGGCGGACGTTCGCTGAGTGGGCAATCAGCGCAACGGATGTCACGGTGCCGGTCAGGAGGGGCGCTGCCTCGCGTGCAGCGGCCGGGCGTTGCTATGTCGTTCCACCGGCGTCCGCGACCATGCGGACGAGGGTGTCGACGAGCTCGTCGGCGGTGGTGCGCCACTTGTCCGGGCCGAGGTGGCCGCTGAGCTCCATGCCCGCGATGCCGTGGGCGCTGCTGAGCAGCAGGGCGCCGTAGTGCGGTGCGCTCCGCTCCCCCACGAGGGTGGCGACGATGGCCAGGAACTCGTCCTGGAAGCGTCCGGCCGCGCGGACGGCCGCGGCCGGGTCGCCCTCCGGTCCGCACAGCCGAAGCCGGACGCGCTCCATGCCCTCACCGCGTTCCCCGGGACGGTCTCCGCGCTGCCTGAACAACATCTGGTAGAGGTGCGGCTGGTCCCGACCGACGTCGATGAGGGCGCGGAGAGCGCCGCGCAGCTTTTCCGAGGCCGACAGGGCCGGGTCGGTCCGCAGGGCGTGCACGCGGTCGCCGATCCGTTCCCAGCTCTCGGTCGCGACGGCGGTCAGCAGGCTGTCCTTGCCCGCGAAGTGCCGGTACGGCGCTCCCCGCGTCACGCCTGCCCGCGCGCCCACCTCGCGCAAGGTGACCGCTTCGGGGCCGCCGAGGTCGAGGAGCTCGGCGGCCGCGTCGAGCAGGGCGCGGCGGGTGGCGGCGGCGGATTCCGCGCGGGTGGCCATGACGCCCATCATACAGTTGACGTTGTCATCTGAGCTGGTAGCGTCGTTGAGGTGACAACGTCATCTGAAAATCGGGAGCTGGTCGTCGTGACCGGAGCCTCCACGGGCATGGGCGCGTCCGCCGCCCGCGAACTGGCCCGCCGGGGATTCCACGTCCTGGCCGGCGTGCGACGCGACCGCGACGCCGACGCGATCCGGTCGACCGGCGTCGAGCCGATCATCCTCGACATCACCAAGCCCGAGCAGGTGGAAGCACTCGCCGCGCGGGTCGCCGGCGACCCGCGCGGGCTGCACGCGCTCGTCAACAACGCCGGCATCCAGGTGAACGCCCCGGTCGAAGCCCTGCCGATGACGCAGTGGCGGTGGGTGTTCGAAGTCAACCTGTTCGGCCACGTCGCCGTCACCCAGGCGCTCCTGCCCGCGCTGCTGCGCAGCGGGGGACGCGTGATCAACATCAGCTCGGTCGGCGGCAAGGTCGCCATGGCCACGTACGGCGCGTACGCCGGCGCGAAGTTCGCCCTGGAGGCGGTCAGCGACTCGCTCCGCCGCGAGGTCGCGCCGCTGGGCGTGCAGGTGGTCGTGGTCGAGCCCGGCGGCGTCCGCACGGAGATGGCCACCCGCGGGATCGCGACGGCGAACGACCTGGCCGCCCGGATGACGCCGGAGCAGCACGAGCGCTACGGCAGCCTGGTCCAGGCGACCAACGCGCTGATGGCCTCGGGCACCGCGTCGGGCCTGACCGCCGACGCCGCCGCCCGGGTCGTCGCCAAGGCCGTGACGACCCGCAGACCGCGCACCCGCTACACCATCGGCCGGGACGCCGCCCTGGTCACCGGCCTGACCCGGATGCTGTCCGACCGCACGCTCGACCGCGTCATCGCCGCCAACCTGCGCCGCCACTCCCCGAAGGGAACCGCCCGCGCCTACAGCGGCTGACGAACAACCTGGTGTTCGTCCTGCCCGTTACGCCGTTGTTGTCGGCCGCGCAACCGCTCGCGGCGTGCGAGTGCGTTCCGCTACCCGGTGACGAGAGCACCGAGTGCGGGCCACGGTGGACCTTCGCGGAGCAGGGACAGGATGTTCCGGCCGTGCCGACGCCCGTCCGGGAATCCATCGCGGACGTCCCAGCGCCAGGCGGCGACCAGTGCGAGCACGAGCCGTCGACATTCCGCGAGCAGGACGTGGTCGAGGCCCGGATAACGCGCACCGACGTCTTCCGGCGCGTGGGCCACGTCGAACTCGACGGGTCCGCGGCAGCAGGTCTCGAAGTCGATGAACAGCAGGCCGTCACGGGTGCCGAGGAGGTTGCCGGGATGCGGTTCGCCGTGCAGCAGCTGTTCGGCGGCGCCGTGGCCGCGGATCCGTTCACGGGCACTTCGCAGCGTGCCGAGGAGCAGTTGCCGGTCGGTCTCGGTGAGCGCGGGGGTGTCGTCCCGGTGCGTGACCAGTCGTTCGGCCTCCGCGACCCGGTCGAGGAAGTGCGGGGTGGCGATCTCGACGCGTCGCATGCCGGCGTGCAGGCGTTGGAGCGCGTCCGCGTAGGCGCCGGGGAGGTCCGGGGCGGGAGTCACGACGTCGTAGTAGGTCCACAACGTCACGGCGAAGCCGTCGCGTTCGTAGACCCGCGGCTCGACCCGGGGCTCCAGCGCCGCGACGGGGCTCGCGGTCGCGGCGAGCCGCCCGGCGACCTCGACCTCCAGCGCGGCCACCTCCTGACCCGCCAGTGCCACCCGGGCGAAGACGTCGCACGGCAGCAGACGCAGGGCGAGCATGTTCGAATCCTGGATCAGGATCGCGTCGTCGACCGGCAGGTGCAGCTCACCGGCCAGTGCCGTCGCCGCCGCCGTCGCACGCGCAACGATCGCCGCCTCCACACCGTGGATCATCACACGCGCCCGCCCATCGGCATGAGCACGGGGTGCGCCAGGGCAGCAGGGCATGTTCGATGGCCGGCGAATCGTTGCGGTGGGCACGGGAGCCGCCGGACGCTTTCAACCGCATCGAACCGCGTCCAACGGCCTCCAATAGTCGCGTTCCACCTGCAGCGGTTCTGTTCCCACAGGTAGAAGCCTTGACCAGGGACTGCACAAATGTCGGTGTAAGTCCTGATCAAGGATGAGCATCCGATGACGGAGATGATGTCCGGCGTGGAGCACGCTGAGGACGCCGAGCCCGAGACCGTTCTGGACGGCTTGGACGAGTAGCTGGTCGACCAGTTGGTCAGCCGGGCCCGGGCCGGTGGGCTGAAGTTGACCGGTGAGGGTGGGGTGCTGCAGCAGTTGACCAAGCGGCTGCTGGA
This sequence comes from Saccharothrix syringae, assembly GCF_009498035.1. Taxonomy (NCBI): domain Bacteria; kingdom Bacillati; phylum Actinomycetota; class Actinomycetes; order Pseudonocardiales; family Pseudonocardiaceae; genus Saccharothrix; species Saccharothrix syringae. The sequence continues at coordinate 3,086,307 of NZ_CP034550.1, read as the reverse complement.
GTCGGCCCTGGAGGGCGAGATCACCGACCACCTGGGCTACGACAAGCACGATCCCGCTGGTCGCGGGACGGGCAACTCGCGCAACGGCACCCGTTCCAAGACCGTGCTCACCGACGTGGGCCCGGTGGAGATCGACGTGCCTCGCGACCGTGACTCCAGCTTCGAGCCGCGGATCGTGGCCAAGCGGCAGAAGCGCCTGACCGGCGTGGACGAGATGGTCATCTCGCTGTCGGCCAAGGGCCTGACCACCGGCGAGATCAGCGCGCACCTGGCCGAGGTCTACGGCGCCGAGGTGTCCCGGCAGACGATCTCGACCATCACCGACAAGGTGGTCGAGGGCATGGTCGAGTGGCAGAACCGGCCCCTCGACACCGTCTATCCGGTGGTGTTCATCGACGCCGTGCACGTCAAGATCCGCGACGGCCAGGTCGCCAACCGGCCGATCTACATGGCGATGGCCGTGACCGCCGAAGGGCACCGCGACATCCTCGGGCTCTGGGCCGGCGACGGCGGCGAGGGCGCCAAATACTGGCTGCACGTCCTGAACGAACTGCGCAACCGCGGCGTCGCCGACGTGCTCATGCTGGTCTGCGACGGACCGACCGGCCTGCCCGACGCCGTCACCACCGTCTGGCCACGCACGATCGTGCAGACCTGCATCGTGCACCTGCCGCGCACCAGCTTCCGCTACGCCGCCCGCCAGCACTGGGCCGCCATCGCCAAGGCCCTCAAACCCGTCTACACCGCCCCGACCGAGGCCGCCGCGGAAGAGCGGTTCACCGAGTTCACCCAGGAGTGGAGCGCCCGCTACCCGGCCATCGTCCGGCTCTGGTACAACGCCTGGGCTTCAGTTCGTACCCTTCCTCGCCTTCGACACCGAGATCCGCCGGGTGATCTGCTCGACCAACGCCACCGAAAGCGTCAACGCCCGCATCCGCCGCGCGGTCAAGGCCCGCGGCCACTTCCCCAACGACCAGGCCGCACTCACATGCGTCTACCGCGCGATCACGAGCCTGGACCCGACCGGCACCGGACGCAAACGCTGGACCATGCGCTGGAAGCCCGCACTCAACGCCTTCGAGATCGCCTTCGACGGCCGCCTGGCCGCCGGACGCAAGTAACCCCCTTCAACCCGACTTACACCGCTCGTTTGACAGACCCCGTTGGCGTGCCACCTGCTTCAACAGGTTCAACACCCCGCCGCACGAGCGCATTGCGGAGCGATGCCCGTTGCTGCTCCGATGGGAAGAGGCACTGGTGTTCGGGCGGCGGTCAAAGGATCGTCGTTCCGGTCCGAAGGCGTTCCGAGGAGTGGTGTTTCTTGACGACACTCGGCGAGAAACCGATCACCGCGAACGGTGACCCCTCCGCGGAGGGGTCACCGGCGGATGGTCGGAGTCGCTCCAGGTTGTTGGCCACGGCGGTGGGCAACATCGCTTCGAGCACCCTCTCCCGCCCCTCTCTGGGCGTCGATTCGCCGCCACCCGAACAGGGTGAGGGCAAGGACCAGAGGCGGGCTCGGGCGGTTCGTGCCGCACTGGAGCGGCTGGGGCCGTTCTACATCAAATTGGGTCAGATACTGTCCACCCGTCCCGACCTCGTCTCCGACGCCATGATCGCGGAACTGGAGAAGTTGCACGACCGCGTCACCGTCAGCCCGTTCGGGGAGTTCGCCGCGGTCATGGATCAGGACATGCCCGCGTGGCGGCAGCGCTTCCGCACCATCGACGTGGTGACGCCGCTCGGGTCGGCCTCCCTCGCCCAGGTCTACCGGGTCACCCTCCACGACGGCACCCCGGCCGTGGTGAAGGTCCAGCGCCCCGGGATCCGGGCCCAGGTGTTGCAGGACATGAAGAAGATGCGTCGGGTCGCCCGACTGGTCGGCCGACTCGCGCCGCGGTTCAACGAGCTGATCGACGTCGACGCGATGCTGCAGGTCATCTTCAACGGGATGGAGCCCGAGCTGGACTTCACCCTGGAGGCGCAGAACATGGTCGACGCGCGCAGGGTGGCCAAGGAGTTCAAGCACATCACCGTTCCCAAGGTGATCGACGCGACGCCGAGGGTCCTGGTGCAGACACTGGCGCCCGGTGTCTCCATCGGGGATGCCGACCCTGCCGCGTTCACCAGGAAGGAGCGCAAGAAGATCGGTCGTGACCTGCTCAAGTTCATGTATCAGGGCTACTTCTCCGAACACGTCTTCCACGCCGACCCGCATCCCGGGAACATCTTCGTGCACCCGGGGGAGAAGGCGAACATCATCGACTGGGGGATGGTCGGGAAGATCGACAGGAACTTGGGCAGGATTCTGATCCTGGTGCTGTTGAGCATTGCCCAGAACGATGCCGCGGCCACCGCCCGGGGATGGGTCGAGATGGGCCACGCGACAGCGCGCGCCGATCTGCACGGGTTCGCCGGCGACATGTCCATGCTGATCCCGAAGATCTCCTCGGCTTCGTTGGAGGAACTCAACTTCGGCGTGACCCTCAGCACGATCCTGATGTACGCCACCAGGCGTGGGGTCCACACCAGTCCGCACATCTCGCTGTTGGGCAAGTCCTTCGCCAACGTCGAGGGCTCGGTGCGCAACCTGGCGCCCGAGCTGTCCATGGTGGACGTCTTCGAAGACGCCATGGTGGAGATCATGGGTGACCTGTTCAGCGAGTTCATGTCCAAGAACCAGGCTGCCCGGTTCGCGCTGGACGCCGTCATCGGGGGCACGTCCGCCCTGGACTACCTGCGCAAGCTCCTGCGGGACCTGAGCAACCGCGACCTCACCGTTCAGCTCGGTCTGCTCAAGGGACCCGGGTACCAGAAGATCGGCCACATGACCAACCTGCTGCACCTGGGCCTCGGTGTGCTGATCGCGTGGATCTACACCATCCGCAAACGCGTTTGACGCCTCAGGCGGACGATCCGAGGTCGGACGTGAGAGTCGGCCACGGCGCGCCGGCCTTGTGCCGCGCGTCCCGCCGTGCGCTGCCGGCCACCAGGTACGCGGTCACCGGGTGGAACCTGCCTGGGATCGGACACCACAGCGGAAACGTGCCGCCGACACCGGCCGTGGCAGTGGACGTGCCGTTCAGCGAACCGACCGCAGCGATCGGCCGTTGCCGTGCGCCGTGCGCTGCGCGGCGCCCTGGGACTCCGGGCACGTGAGCACCGTGCGGACGATCGAGCCCGCGTCCAGTCCCGCCTGGGCCAGCAGCGCCTTGCGGGGACCGTGGGGCACGAAGGCGTGCGGCAGCGACACCGTCCGCACCCTGCTCCGTGACGGCAGGCTCGTCGACTGGTGGGCGAAGCGGGTGCCGAACCCGCCGGTTTCGATGTTGTCCTCCACGGTGACGGTCAGGTCGTGCTGTGCGGCCAGCAGCGACAGGTGGGGGTTGATCGGAGCGGCCCAGAGGGGGTCCACCACCGTCGCCTCGATCCCTCGACGCGCCAACAGGTCGGCGGCTTCCAGGCAGGCCCCGGCCAAGGGGCCCAGGCCGATCAGCAGCACCCGGGCGTCCGGGGCGGTCCGCAGGACGTCGACGCCCTCGACGTGGTGCAGGGCGGGGATGTCCGGTCCCGCCGAGGCTTTGGGGAAGCGCAGTGCCGTGGGACCGCCCTCGGTGGCGATGGCGATGTTCAACAGGTCCTTGAGCCGGGTGGGATCGCGGGGCACGGCCAGCCGCAGGCCGGGGACCGCGGCCAGCAGCGACAGGTCCCACGTGCCGTGGTGGCTGGGGCCGTCGGGGCCGGTGATGCCCGCGCGGTCGAGCACGAACGTCACCGGCAGCCGGTGCAGTGCCACGTCCATCAGCAACTGGTCGAACGCCCGGTTGAGGAACGACGCGTACACCGCGACGACCGGGTGCAGACCGGTCATCGCCAGCCCGGCGGCGCTGGTGACCGCGTGCTGTTCGGCGATGCCGACGTCGAAGACCCGATCGGGGAAGGCCCGGGAGAAACCCCACAGCCCGGTGGGGCGCAGCATCGCCGCGGTGACGGCGACCACGTCGGGTCGCCGGCGGCCGATGTCGACCATCTCCTCGGCGAAGACGGACGTCCACGTCGGTGGCGACGGCGCGGCGGGCCTTCCGGTGCGGGGGTCGACGACGCCGACGGCGTGCAGGCAGTCCGCCTCGTCGGTCTCCGCGGGGCCGTACCCCTTGCCCTTGCGGGTGACGCAGTGCACCACCACCGGGCAGTTCAACCGGATGGCCTGGCGCAGGGCCTGCTCGACCGCCGGGACGTCGTGGCCGTCCACCGGTCCCAGGTAGGCCAGGCCGAGGTCGTGGAACAGGTTGGGCCTTCCGCGTCGGTGGCCCGCGGCGTGCCGCAGTTCGGTGAGGTGGTGCGCCAGTCCGCCGCCGGTCGGTCCGTAGGAGCGCCCGTTGTCGTTGAGCACGACGATCACCGGGGCCGCGGTGTCGGCGCCCAGGTTGTTCAACGCTTCCCAGCACATGCCGCCGGTCAGCGCGCCGTCGCCGACCACCGCGACGACCCGGCGGTGCGACTGGCCGCGCAGCGCGAAGCCCCGGGCCAGGCCGTCGGCGTAGGACAGCGCGGTCGAGGCGTGCGAGTTCTCCGCGGTGTCGTGATCGGACTCGGCCCTGCTGGGGTAGCCGGACAGGCCGTGGGCCTGGCGCAGCTCGTCGAACCCGGCCTGGCGGCCGGTGAGGATCTTGTGCACGTAGGCTTGGTGGCCGGTGTCGAACACGATCCGGTCCACCGGGGAGCGGAACACCCGGTGCAGCGCGATGGTCAACTCCACCACGCCGAGGTTCGGCCCCAGGTGCCCGCCGGTGCGGCTGACCCGGTCGACGAGGAACCCGCGGATCTCCTCGGCCAAGCCCGCCAGCTGCTCGCGCGGTAGTTCGCGCAGGTCGGCCGGGCCGGTGATGCCGGGCAGGATCGGGGGAAGGCGGGGGACGGGCGTGGCGGTCACGGGGCGACCACCTTGCGCGGTGGGGCGAACCGGATGTCCTCACTGGTGACCCGGCGTTCCTCCACCTCCACCGGACCGAGCCCCGACAAGGCGGCCACCACCTCCTCCACCAGGGCCGAGGGTGCCGAGGCCCCCGCGGTCAGCCCCACCGTCGACGCGCCGGCCAACCACGTCCACGCGATCTGCGCCGCGTCGTCGACCAGGTGGGCCGGTGTGCCGCCGCGGCGGGCCAACTCCGCCAGGCGCCGGGAGTTGGACGAGTTGTCCGACCCGACGACGAGCACCACGTCGGACTCTTCCACGACCGCGCGCAACGCGTCCTGCCGGTTGGTGGTGGCGTAGCAGATGTCCTCCGAACGCGGCCCGCGCAGGGCGGGGAACTTCGCGCGCAACGCGTCCACCACCGCCTCGGCCTCGTCGACGGCCAGCGTGGTCTGCGTCAGGTAGGACACCCTCCGGGGGTCGGCGACCTCCAGGGTGGCGACGTCGGCGGCGTCCTGCACCAGCACCATGCGGTCCGGCGCCTCGCCCAGCGTGCCCTCGGTCTCCTCGTGCCCGGCGTGCCCGATGAACACCACCGTGTCCCCGCGCTGGGCGAACCGCCGCGCCTCGGCGTGGACCTTGGTCACCAACGGGCAGGTGGCGTCGACGACGTCCAGCCCCCTGGCTGTCGCGGCCTCGCGCACCGCCGGCGACACCCCGTGGGCCGAGAACACCACCGTCACGCCCTCCGGGACGTCCTCGACGTCCTCGACGAACACCGCGCCCCGCTGCTCCAGCTGCCGCACCACGTGCGTGTTGTGCACGATCTGCTTGCGCACGTACACCGGCGGCCCGTTCTTCTCCAGGAGCCTCTCGACGACCTCGATGGCCCGTTCCACCCCGGCGCAGAACGAGCGGGGCGAGGCCAGCAGCACCCGCCGCGCTCCGAACGCCGCGGTCGCGGCGCGCAACTCCGCGCGCGCCACGGCCAGCGCGTGCGCGTCGTGCGCGGCAACGGCGAGGCCGCACCCCTCGGTGGGGGAACCGGTCACCAGCAGGGTGGCCGGTTCCCCGTCGCGGCTTCGGCGTGCGGTCACCGGGGCCAGGCGGGCGTCGAGCCCCCGCCCGCGCAAGGCACCCCGCAGGAGGGGGGCGGCCGGGCAACGGATCCGCTCACCGCCGTCCAGGAGGACTTCCGACGCCACCACGACCTCGCCGGGCGCCGAACCTCCGATCGCCGTGTCCGCGATGTGGTGGGAAGAAGGCTCGACGCTCATGGAACCACCGTTCCTCTCTCGCTCCCGCAGGGGATGTCCGTCCGGATCGGCGCCCGCTCGGGCTTCGGTCACAGCTCCCGGTCGGCGACCAGGCGCGCGACCGCGACCAGGTTCCGCCGGGCCTGCGGCTCGGCGTCGACCGCGTCCAGGCACGACAACGCGTCCTCCAGGTGCCGCTCGGCGCGGTCGCGCGCCCAGTCCCTGCCGCCGGCGAGCGCCACCAGTTCGGCGGCGGTGGCCAACTGGTCGTCGGACAAGGCGCCCTGAGCGTGGTACAGCTGTTCCAGCTCGCGTCCCGCCGCCGTGCCGCTGGACAGCGCCGCGACCACCGGGAGGGACTTCTTGCGCGCCCGCAGGTCCGACCACACCGGTTTGCCCGTCCGAGCGGGATCGCCCCAGATCCCCAGCAGGTCGTCGACGTACTGGAACGCCATGCCCAGGTGCCGGCCGAAGTCCCCCAGGGCCGCGGTCCGGGGCGGATCAGCTCCCGCGTACAACGCACCCAGAACGCACGCGCAGCGCATGAGGGCCGCCGTCTTGCCCTCCGTCATCGCCACGGACTCGTCCGGTCCGACGTCCTGCCGGGATTCGAAGCTGACGTCCATCGCCTGGCCGTGCAACATGTGCTGCACGGCCGAGGACAATTCGGCCAGCGCACGCGTCGCAGCGGGATGGCCCGCGGCCATGAGCACCTGTTGAGCCGCGGTCAGCAGCGCGTCGCCCACCAGGACCGCGGTCGGCACTCCGAACAGGGACCACACCGTGGGGCGGTGCCGGCGGTATTCGTCGCCGTCCATCACGTCGTCGTGGATGAGTGAGAAGTTGTGCACCAGCTCCACCGCCACCGCCGCGTCGGTCACCGCGTCGTCGACGCGGCTCACGGCCTTCGCCGCCAGCAGCACCAATGCGGGGCGGACCGCCTTGCCGCCACCGGCCGACAACGGTTCACCGGCGGCGTCGCACCAGCCCATGTGGTATCCGGCAACGGTTCGGAACGCCGGGCAGAACTCGTTCAACGACGCACGCGACCGCCGCTGGATCGCCTCCCCCGCCCAGGCCAGGACCGACAACGCTGCCTCATGGGTCGAGACACTGCTCGTGGCCAAGTCAACGCCTCCTCATCCGACTGCCGCCCCGTCATTGCCGGGGAAGGCAATACTCCGATTAGAGGGGAATAGCCTTCCGGAAGCAAGACAGCACCCCTGGTCGAGGTTGAGAGTGTTGAACGCGGTGCGCACCCCGGCGTTCATCGTGTTCAACACGGGAACAACGGGCCGGGGTTGCCCTCCCCGCACCCGGGGTATCTACTGGGATAAGGAAAATTATCGAGGGAGGGCATATGGCCAGACGGAGGAAGAATCTCGTCGACAACATGTTCGACCGTCTCGACGACGTCAGCAAGGATTTCCGGAAGGCCGGCAGGCGCACCTTCAAGAGCAAGAAGAGGAAGAAGGGCAGCGCGCGCAAGTGGGCCAGGCGGAACAACGAGCAGTTGGAGGCCCTCACCGAGCAGATCGCACTGCTGACCAAACACCTCGCCTCGGACGGCGCCCGTGCACCCCAGCGGACGTCCAAGTGACCTCCGGATCACCGCCGTCGACATGAGCACGTGTCGGCACGGGCACGTGACGACCCGACCGGGCCACGTGCCGGGTGAATCCGTCACCGCCGGCCACGCCGCCGGTTGGCGGAATCCCCCGGCGGCCGTTTCTCCGGATCCGTCCGGTCGGTTTCGTCGAGCGGACCGCACATCGTGTCGAGCGGGAAGACCGCGATCACCGGCGCGAGGCCGGTGATGAGCGCACCACGCACGGTCCTGGTGCCGGGGTCGACCGGTTCGATCGGCGCCCAGGCCCTCGACGTCATCGCCGCCAACCGGGACCGCTTCGCCGTCGCCGGGCTCGCCTCGGGCGGCTCCGACCCGGGACTGCCGGCCGCCCAGGCGCTGGAGACCGGCGCGCGGGTCGTGGCGGTGGCCAGGGCGACGGCCGCGGAGAACGTGACGTCGGCTCTGCGCTCGGAGGCGCACCGGCGCGGGCACCCCACCGGGCGGTTCGAGCTGCCGCGCGTGCTGGCGGGTCCCACCGCGATGACCGACCTGGTCGACTCCACCCCGGCGGACGTGGTGCTCAACGGCATCACCGGCTCCATCGGGCTGGAGCCGACGCTGCACGCGCTGGCCACCGGCGCGACCCTGGCCCTGGCCAACAAGGAGTCGCTGATCGCGGGCGGGCCGCTGGTGCTCAGGGCCGCGAAGCCGGGGCAGCTGGTGCCGGTGGACTCCGAGCACTCCGCGCTGGCCCAGCGCCTGCGCGGCGGCCGGTCCGACGAGGTCGCCCGGCTGGTGCTCACCGCCTCCGGCGGCCCGTTCCGCGGCCGCACCCGCGACGGGCTGGCCGGCGTGACCGCGGGCGAGGCCCTGGCCCACCCCACGTGGTCGATGGGCCCGGTCATCACGGTCAACTCGGCCACCCTGGTCAACAAGGGCCTGGAGCTGATCGAGGCGCACCTGCTCTTCGGGGTGCCGTACGACCGCATCGACGTGGTCGTGCACCCGCAGTCGGTGATCCACTCGATGGTGACCTTCACCGACGGCTCCACGCTGGCCCAGGCCAGCCCGCCCGACATGCGCCTGCCGATCGCCCTGGCCCGCTGGACGACGAGACCTTCCCGGCGGTGCGGCTGGCCAGGCAGGCGGGCTCCGGCGGGGGTTGCCTGCCGGCCGTCTACAACGCCGCCAACGAGGAGGCCGTAGCGGTCTTCCTCGCCGGTGGCACGCCGTTCACCTCCATCGTGGACACGGACGACCACGGCTGCGGATGAACCCGTTCCGCCGCCGATGACGAAGGCTTGCACGCCCGCCGCCCAAATACACGCACATACCCGACGGAGCAGCAGGCAAACCGCAACCGCGAGAAATCGCACCGTCCGGTGTTGAACACGTTGAACGCGGTCGGACCACCTCGGCCCCTCATCCGTTCCTGCGCGGCGAACCGATGGGCGGCGACTTCCGCATGACGCCCATCAATCCGTACCGCCCCGTGCCGTAGAGACGGCGTCGCTTCGGCCTAGCCGCCGACCCGCTGGTCGGCCGGCGGCGTTCCACGTCGATGACGCCCATTCGCAGCCATGTTCCCCCGGGGGTGGAAACATGAGGTTCACCCCGTTGTCGGGTTGTGACACGGCGCACGGTCACCTTCACTGACTGCAAGAACTACTTTACGTAGAGTCACGGCACTTCTTCTCGTGGCACGACACCGACGCCGAGGCCGACGGTTCGTCCCCTGCGATGCGCGGGACGTGGTAGGAGATCCATGGCAGCGCGGAACCGCATCGACAACCACATCCTTCGCACGTTGATGAAGGAATCCAAGTGGACCAACCAGAACCTGTCCCTCGCGGTCAACCGGGCGGCGGCGGAGGCAGGGGTAATCGCCCGATATGACCGGACTTCGGTTTCCCACTGGTTGTCGGGGAGCAAACCGCGACCACCCGTCCCCGTTTTCGTCGCCGAGGCGTTCTCGCGACGTCTCGGTCGGTTCGTGTCCGCGACGGACCTCGGATGGGCCGACGCCGTCCCGGACGCGCCGATGCCCGCGTCCGACATGTCTCCGTGCGTCACGGCGCTGCACGACCTCGCGACGGCCGATCTGGACCCGGCGCGCCGGGCCTGGCTGTGCGCACAGCCGTTCCGGGTGACCTGGGGAGCCGTCAGTCCTCCGGGTGACGAGCCGGGCGCGTGGTCGTGCCCGGCGGAGACCGGCCGGCACGGGACCGAGGCGACGGCGGCGATCGAGATGGCGCTGTCGGCCTTCCTCTCCCTCGACCGGGCATTCGGCGGCGGCGCCGCGCGACTGGCGCTCGCGACATACCTCGCCAACGACGTCACGACCCGCTGTTCGGACACCCGGGCCCGTCGTGAGCTGCTCACCGCGGCAGCCGAGCTGACCCGGCTGATGGCCTTCAAGTGCTTCGACAGCCTTCAGCACAACCTCGCCCAGCGGTACTACCGGATGTCGCTACGACTCTCGACAGAGGCCGGTGATCACCTCGGGTACGCCCGAACCCTGTGCGGCATGAGCGCGCAGGCAAGTTTCCTGGGACATCACGCGCAGGCGGTCCAGTTGGCCGACACGGCGGTCGGCCACGCCTCGGGGCGAGCACCCGCCCGAATCCGCGCGCTGTTGCTGGGGCACACCGCCGTCGCCCACGCGATGTCGGCGAACCACAGGACCGCGCTCAGCCACCTGGCCCAAGCCGAGCGCTACCTGTCCGAAGTCGATGACGTTCGGACGCCGGACGCACAGGCCGCTCAGGCGGACCTCGCGCACCGGACGGGCCTGGTGCTGACCCTCCTGCGGGACGCCTCCCGCGCCGAGCCTTGGTTGCACACATCGTTGCGGCACCGCCCCGAAGGCGAACGGCGCTCCCGGATGCTGACCGTCCACGCGTTGGCAGACCTGCAACTGCGCCGGGGGAACCTGGAACAGGCTTGTGCTACTTGGGAAAGCTTCCTGGACGACTACCCCTACATGCACTCCGAACGCGTCGACTGCGCCTTCCGCTCCTTCAGGCGCAAGCTCGGCGCCTACCAGGCACATCCCGCCGCGAGCCGAGTCCTGCACCAATCGCGACAGTCGGGCGACTGAGAAGTCCACCAGCCGCGCTGCTTTCAACCGGTTCAACATCACGTTGCTGACACGGCGGTGACGACGAACTTACTGTGGGCAAAGAAGATGCGCGGCGAGCATCGCGAAGCCGGTCCGGCGCGTCGTGGAGGGTTGCTGATGGTGCCTGTGCCTGTTCCCATGCCGGTCGTTCCGGCTGCGGTGCTCGCGAAACGCCGGCGAACGCGTCAGTTGACGGTGGGGTCGGTGGGGGTCGGGTCGGAGTTCCCGGTGTCGGTGCAGTCGATGACCACGACGGTCACGGCGGACGTGAACGCGACGTTGCAGCAGATCGCGGAGTTGACCGCGGCGGGCTGCGACATCGTGCGGGTGGCGTGCCCGTCGCAGGACGACGCGGACGCCCTGTCGGCGATCGCGCGCAAGTCGCAGATCCCGGTGATCGCGGACATCCACTTCCAGCCCAAGTACGTCTTCGCCGCGATCGAGGCCGGCTGCGCGGCGGTGCGGGTCAACCCGGGCAACATCAAGCGCTTCGACGACAAGGTCCGCGAGATCGCCCGGGCGGCCCGCGACCACGGCACGCCGATCCGGATCGGGGTCAACGCCGGGTCGCTGGACCCGCGGTTGCTGGCCAAGTACGGCAAGGCCACGCCGGAGGCGTTGGCGGAGTCGGCGTTGTGGGAGGCGTCGCTGTTCGCCGAGCACGACTTCCACGACCTGAAGATCAGCGTGAAGCACAACGACCCGGTGGTGATGATCCGGGCCTACGAGCTGCTGGCCGAGCAGTGCGACTACCCGCTGCACCTGGGCGTGACCGAGGCGGGTCCGGCGTTCCAGGGCACGATCAAGTCGGCGGTGGCGTTCGGCGCGCTGCTGCGGCAGGGCATCGGCGACACGATCCGGGTCTCGCTGTCCGCGCCGCCCGTCGAAGAGGTCAAGGTCGGGCACCAGATCCTGCAGTCGCTCAACCTGCGCCCGCGCAAGCTGGAGATCGTCTCCTGCCCGTCGTGCGGACGCGCCCAGGTGGACGTCTACACGCTGGCCGAGCAGGTCACCGCGGGCCTGGAGGGCCTGGAGGTGCCGCTGCGGGTGGCGGTGATGGGCTGCGTCGTGAACGGGCCGGGCGAGGCGCGGGAGGCCGACCTCGGGGTGGCCTCGGGCAACGGCAAGGGCCAGATCTTCGTCAAGGGCCAGGTCGTCAAGACCGTGCCGGAGCACCAGATCGTGGAGACCCTGATCGAGGAGGCCATGCGCATCGCCGAGGAGATGGATCAGGACACACACCGACAGGACGACCCGAATCCGCCTGGGCATGAGTCGACACAGGTGAACCCGTGAACAGCACCGACTTGTCCGCTCATGCGCCTTTCGCGTTCGGAACCGCCGGCTTGGTGGTGTTGTCCCTCGTGGACCCGCCCTGGTGGCCCGCCACGGCCGGTTGGGTGGCGGCAAGCATGCTCTTCGCGGCCTGGGTCCTGCACAGCATCTGCGCACAAAAACGTTAGCTTTGCACAACTCGATCCGACCGTCCGTGGAACCCGCCATGCCCGGCGCGCCGCACCCGATTGGAGATCTCATGCCTGTCTCAGGACTCGAAATCCCATTCGAAGCCCGACTCTCCCCGTTCCTGGACCGCGCCCACGATCACGGCCTCCGATGGGCCCGTGAAACAGGTATGGTAAAGAGCGACAAGGCCGTGGCGTACTGGACCGCCATCCAAATGGACGGGTTCGCCTGCCGGTACTGGCCGCAGGCCCCCGAACAGAACATCGACCTCGCAGTAGACGTCATGACGTTCTACTTCTTCTTCGACGACCAGTTCGACGGCGAACTCGGGTACAACCCCGACAAAGCGCTCGACGTGCTCGGACACCTGGCCGAGATCACGCTCACGGATGGCCGCACGGACCAGCGGAACCCCCTCTTCGTAGCGTTCGCCGACATCTGGTCGAGGGCCATTCAGAACATGTCCCCCACCTGGCGGTACCGAGCCGCGCACCACTGGCGCGACTACTTCTACGGACACTTCTTCGAAGCAGTTGGACGAAAAGGCAACCTGGTTCACGACTTGGCCTCGTACAAGCAAGGCCGACTTTCCAGCGCGGGCCCCAAGACCTCGATCGACCTGATCGAGCGCATCGGCGGGTACGAGGTTCCGGAGCACGTCCTGCTCTACCCGCAACTGTGGTTGATGAGGGAGATAATCGCCGAGACGACGTGGATGTCCAATGATCTCCAGTCATACGAAAAGGAGCTGAACGCGAAGAACGATTCGGACAACCTGGTCTTCGTCGTCAGCCGCACATCGGGCATTCCCATCCCGGAGGCCGCGGACCGGGTACGCGCCGAGGCCCACCGGCGGCTACAGGAATTCGCCAGGCTTGAGGACGAACTTCCCCGCATCATCCAGGCGCTGGGCGCGGAAACCTACGGGAAGGTGATCGAGCTGTACGTCGAAGGTCTCAAGTTGAGCCTGGCAGGCCAGGACGCGTGGGGCAACACGACGTTCCGCTACCAGCGGGACGACCTCCGGCCCACCGCCGTACTCGGATACCTCGAAGACCTGACCGGCGCAACCAACCCGTCCGTAGTGCGGGGATGATCCCTCGCTGAATGCGGGCACGAAGAGCGGGGAGCCGGGCCTGACCGAGGTCTACCGGAACACGTTGTCGTTCCGGTGATGCGCGCCGGGCGTACTCGAACACCCCGCCACCGCGGATGCGGTGTCTTCCCCAGGTGAGCAGTGCACCGACCGGATGCCCACCACCAGCCGCCCGCCTCCACGCCATGACCGCGCACCCCGACGTCGATCCACTGCCGCCACGTCTGCGGTGTCGGCGAACAGGGCGGCGTCGAAGCGCGGATTTCGCCTTCGCAGGCCAGCAGCAGCGATACCGCGTGGGTGGCTTGGGGTGCTCGACGAAGGCGGGCGGGAGCACGGGGCGGCCGTGGTTGCCGGGTTGGATCGGGCATGGCGCCGGACGGCCGAGCACGGTTTCCCAGCGGCGGATCGCCGGCCCGTAGATGCCCCAGTCCACACAGCACGACGACGGCTTGGCGGTCGGCGCGCCGGCGGGGTCCGTCGGCCGGGTCGGGCGCGGCTACGAGGTGGTGCCGCCTGCCTGGGCCGTGGTGGAGGCAGGTAGGCGGATGACACCGAGGGCAGCATCAGGTCGCCCTTGCTGCCTCGCTGTGAGGTTGTCCCCGGGGACCGGACACCGGATTTCATGACACGAGGGCGAGACCTTGACGATAGCCGACGCGGGCTTCGTGCGGGGTGCGGTAGCCCAGTGTCGAATGTAGACGGTCGTGGTTGTAGTAGCCCGGGTAGGTGAAAACGTCCCGGCGGACGTCGTCGCGGGTGTCCCACACGCTGGTGCCGATCTCGGTCTTGAGGGTTCCGAGGTGGCGCGCTTGAGGATTTCCACGCCCTCGGCCAGTGGGCGGTTCTCCCGCCGCAGCCGGACCGGTTCCTCCCGCTCGTCGGTGGCCAGCCCGTCGGTGCGGGTGCCGGAGCCACGTTCGGCCCGCACGACCCACTGCCGCTTCCGCCGCTGATCGCGTTGCTCAAGCGCGCTCATGTCGATGTGCGGGATGCGCAGTAGCGGGACGGCGTTGGGTCGACGGTCCTGTCACCGACCTGGAACCGCGGTGCGGAGGGGTCCGTTCAAGGGCGCGGTCGTCGCGGAGGTGATGAGCGGCTTCGCGGGGGATCAGTCCTGCAGGTCCTCGGCGGTGAATGAGCGGCGCTCGGTGAGCCGGGCCAGGTGCGCCTCCAGGGTCTGGAGCTGCTCGGGCCCGATTCGTGCCGCCCAGCGGCTGCGCACGTCGTCGAACAGGGCACCGCCGATGGTCATCAGCTCGTGGCCCCGACGGGTGACCCGAACGCGCTTGCGGCGTGCGTCGACCGGGTCGGGCTCGCGATCGACGTAGCCGAACCCCTCCAGCGTGGCGATGGTCTGCGCGGCGGCCTGCTTGGTGACCGACAGCCGGCGACCGAGCTCGGAGGCGGTGTCGGCACCCGCGTCCACGGCGCGCAAGGCGAACTCGTGCACGGGGCGCACGCCTTCGTGGCCCCGTTTCGCGAGTTCGGCGGTCACCTCGTCGACCATCGTGTGGAACCCGCCGAGCAGCAGGAGCGCGAGCTCGGCGCCGCTGGACTGCGCCATGTGGTCGATCATACGAGGCCCGTCGAGATAGACAAGGCGCTTGTCTTTCCCCTAGTGTTCGACAAGTAGCTTGTCTATCTGCTGGAAGGAACCCGATGAACCCCCACGCCGCCACCCTCCCCGAGGTCGACCACCACCGCCTCGGCCTCAACGGCACCGAGCTGCACTACGTGACAGCGGGTACCGCGGGGTCTCCGGTGCTGCTGGTGCACGGCTTCCCGGAGACCTGGTGGGTCTTCCACAAGCTGATCCCCCTGCTGAGCGAGCACCACCGGGTGTTCGCCGTCGATCTGCGCGGGTTCGGCGACTCCGCCACCGCCGCCCCGGAGCACGACAGCGCGACCGCGGCGGAAGACCTCGGCGAACTGATCGCACGCCTGGACGTCGGGCCCGTCCACCTCGTCGGCCAGGACATCAGCGGCCCCACGACGTTCCGCGTCGCCGCCGACCACCCGGAACTCGTCCGCAGCTACACCGGGATCGAGACCGCACTTCCGGGGTTCGGCGCGGAAACGCTCGCCGACGTCGCCCGCGGCGGTGCCTGGCACATCGGCGTTCTCGCCGCCCCGGGCATCCCGGAGATGCTCCTCACCGGACGCGAGCGCGCGTTCCTGGCCGACTACGCGATCCCCTCGCTCGCCGCGAGCCCCGAGGCGTTCACCGACACCGACATCGACGAACTCGTCCGCTCCTACGCGCGGCCCGACGCGTTCGCCGGGGCCGCCGGCCTGTACCGATCGCTGCTCGCGGAGGGTGACGAGCTCCGCGAACTCGCGGTTCGCAAGCTGGGCATGCCCGTACTCGCGGTCGCGGGCTCTTCGGGGGACTTCACACCCGCGACGTTGCGGCAGGTCGCCACCACCGTGACCGCCGTGCGCATCGAGGGCATCGGGCACTACGTGGCGATGGAAGCCCCCGACCGGCTCGCGGCCGCCCTCCGGTCCTTCTACGCGGACATCGACCGGGAGTGACGCCTCGATCCACGGCGCGCCCGCGTGCCTCCTCGTTGGACATCCGATCCTGTCGATGCACCGGGATGTCGTCCGGCTCCGGCCGCAGCCGTTGACGCCGACTACCCGTTCCCCGGTACCTCGGTTCGCCAGCCGAGGAGGATCGCGCGGAGCGCCTGCTCGGCGAGCCGCCGGGCGCGCTCGGTGCCGACGGTGCCGAGATGGCCGAGCGAGGCTATGCCGTGGAGCGCGCCCCAGATGATCTCGCAAGCCTCGTCGGGGTCGGCCAGGACCACGTCGTGTGCGTCCGACCAGGCGGCGAGCAGTTCCCTCAGGACGGCGATGGCCGGTTCCGCGGCGTGCCGGCGCTCGTCCGCGTCGACCGCGGCGCTGTTCATGACCTCGTAGAGGTGCGGGTGCTCGCCGGCGAACCGGACGTACTCGGACGCCATGCGCGTCATGCGCCGGTCGATACCGGGCTCCTCGGCGGCCTGCCGGAACTCGGCCAGCATCAGGCGGTGGCCGTGCGCGACCAGCTCCAGCACGAGCGCGTCCTTGTTGGCGAAGTACTGGTAGACGACGGGTGCGGAGTATTCGATGTCGGTCGCGATGCGCCGGATCGTCAGCGCCGCGACGCCCTCCGCCTCGAGGACGTGCAGCGCGGCCTCGATGATCCGTTCGCGGGTGCTCGCCCGTTCCCGGGCCCGTCTCGTGCTGGTCGGCATGCTCCGCCACTTCGCCTCGGTGGTGTCCTCGGACACTAGCCGCCGAGCCTTGACGACGACATCTCGACCCGGCTAAGTTAACGTTGTTAGAAAGTCTAACGCTGTTAGATCCTGAGGCGCGCGGCCCGAGCCACCACATCGATCGGGCCACGACGGTCGAGCGCCGCGAGATTTCCGACGTCGGTGACGACGACCCGGAGCTGAACGCCAAGATCCAGCAACCGCACCGGCGCCACAGCGACCTCAACCCGAGACCCCAAGGAGAAGCCCGCCATGGCCGAACACGTCATCATCGGCGCCGGTTCCATCGGCACGAACGTCGCCCGCCTGCTGGTCGAGCGCGGCGACCGCGTCCGGATCGTCACGCGCAGCGGCTCCGGCCCCGAGCACCCGCTGATCGAGCGGGTCGCCGCGGACGCCTCCGACCCGTCACGGATGACCCGGCTCTCCCACGGCGCGAAGGTGATCTACCACTGCGCGAACCCGCCCTCGTACACGATGTGGGAGCGCCTGTTGCCGCCCCTGCAGACCGCGGTGATCGCCGCCGCGAAGGCCAACGACGCGGTCCTGGCGCTCACCGGCAGCCTCTACGCCTACGGGCCGCAGCCCGGCGGCCGGATGAACGAGCGCACTCCCATGGCCGCCACCGGGCGCAAGGGCCGCCTGCGCAAGCGGATGTGGGAACAGGCCCTCGCCGCCGGCATCCGCACCGTCGAGGTCCGCGGCTCCGACTACATCGGCAAGGACGCCGTCGGCATCTACTCCATGCTGATCGCACCGGCATTGGCGAAGGGCCGTGCCGCGTGGATCACCGGCCACCTGGACATGCCGCACACCTTCACCTTCAACGGCGACATGGCCAAAGCCCTGGTCACGCTCGCCCAGGACGAACGCGCGTGGGGTCGGGCCTGGCACGTGCCATCCCCACCGGCCGTCACCGTCCGCGAGTTCGCACGACGCTGCGCCGTCGCCGCGGGCAGGCCGCCGATCACACTGATCCAGTTGCCGCGCTTGGCGATGCGCGCGGCCGGGTTGGTCGTGCCGATCGCCCGCGAGGTGGCCGAGATGGACTACCAGTGGTACGCGCCGTTCCACATGGACGCGACAGAGACGGCGGACACCTTCGGCCTGGCCGCCACCGACCTCGACACCGCCATCCGCGACCAGGTCGGCGCGATCAGGGGGGAACACGCCGACGGGGGTCAGCGGTCGAACACGTGACCAGCTCGTCGCCCATGCCGACAGGTGGATCTCACCGCCACCGGTTGTAGGTGTCGTGCAGGCCCGGCTTCACCACCGCGGAACTCGTGGCCGATGCGCTTGTGCTGCAACACCTCGGGCACACCGTCCCCGATCAGTCACGGTTGGACGGCCGAGGTGATCGCCCGGGTGACCGCTGTGACCGCCGGGGTGGCGGTGCCGGGGAGCCGGGCCACGAGAACCCTGCGGATCTCGGGTGGCGCGCCCTGGACCCGCAGGGAGATCACCCCGGGCGGGACGACCGGCGACAAGCCCTCCGGGATCGTGGTGACGCCGAAACCACCGGCGACCAGGTGCAGTTTCGTCAGCCAGTCCCGTGCGCTGTGGACGATGCGCGCTCGTCCCGGCAGGCCCGGCCAGATACCGAGCAGTGGCTCCGCGCTCGACGAGGGGCCGGCGATCCAGGGTGCGTCGACCAGTTCGTCGACGTGCACGGACGTGCGGCCCGCGAACGTGCCGGCAGCCGACGCCGCCACGAGGAGCTCGGTGTCCTGGACGGCCGTGATGTGCAGCCGTGGCGACTCGCCGTCCGGTGGCCGGTGCGGTGGGCGGGAGGTGAGCACGGCGACGTCGATCGAACCGGTGCGCAACGCCCGGGTCATGCCGGGCGTGGTGCCTTCGCGGGTGGTGACCCGGACCCGTGGCGCGGTGCTGGCGAGTCGGGCGAGCGCGGCGGGCAGGATCACCGGTCCGGCGCTGAGGACCAGCCCGAGTCGCACCAGCTCCGCACGAGGGGCCTCGCCGGTCAGGTCGCGCTCGGCCGCGTCGACCGACTCCAGGATCGTCCGGGCGTGGCGCAGCAGCGTCAATCCGCGCTCGGTGAGCCGCACCCCGTCGGTCTGCCGCTCGAACAGGGTGGCCCCGACGCTGCGTTCGAGGGCGATCGCCTGGCGCGAGACCGCGGACTGCGTGTAGCCCAGCTGCGCGGCGGCGGCGGTGAAGCTGCCCGCCTCGGCGATCCGGCACAGCACCCGGAGGCTCGCGCTCGACACGTCCATGCCCACTACGCATACCAGACATGCCTGATCACCGCTTCCCGCATGTCCCTGCCGCGCTTAGCGTGGCGTGGGACGAGACAGGAAGGTTTCCCATGCGTGCAGCGACACTCACGGCGTTCGGCTCCCCGCTCGCGGTGCACGACGTACCCGACCCGCGAACCGGCACCGGTGAGGTGCTGGTCGAGGTCCTGGCGACCTGTGTGCCCCCGTACGCGGCCGAGGTGTTCAGCGGTGAACGGCGCTACCCGCTGGAACCACCGGTCGTGCCGGGTGTCGGCGGTATCGGCCGGGTGGTCGGCGTGGGACCGGACGCGACCAAGCTCGAGGTGGGGGACGTGGTGTGGTGCGACCCCACGGTCCGCGCCCGCGACGACGCCCTGACACCGGACATCACGCTGCAGGGGTGGAGCTCCCGCGGCGAGGGCGGCGCCGAGCTGGCCCGATACCTGCACGACGGACCCTTCGCCGAACTCATGCGGGTGCCCACGGAGAACGTGCACCCCCTGCCCGCCGGGGCGGCGGCCGATCCCGCGCGCTGGTCCGTGCTGGGCGTGCACACCATTCCCTACGGGGGGCTGCTGGCAGGCGGACTCGCGGCCGGTGAGACGGTGCTGGTCAGCGGGGCGACCGGCAACCTCGGCAGCAGCGCGGTGGCCGTCGCGCTCGCCATGGGTGCCGGGCACGTGGTGGCCCCGGGCCGCAACCGGGCCGTCCTCGACCTGCTCGCCGACCGGTTCGGCGCACGGGTGAGCCCGGTCGAGCTCAGCGGGGACGAGGACACCGACCGCGCGACCATGGCGGCGGCCACCGACAGCCCGATCGACGTGGTGCTCGACCTCCTGCCGCCCCGGGCGCCCAGCTCGGTGGCACGTGCGGCGGCCATGACCGTGCGCGAGTACGGGCGGGTCGTGCTGATGGGTGGCGTCGGCATGCTCGGCGGT
Source organism: Saccharothrix syringae (assembly GCF_009498035.1). NCBI lineage: Bacteria > Bacillati > Actinomycetota > Actinomycetes > Pseudonocardiales > Pseudonocardiaceae > Saccharothrix > Saccharothrix syringae. Next base: position 3,066,444 of record NZ_CP034550.1, on the reverse strand, counting down.
GCGGATCTCGCCCTGCCCTACCCCTGGATCATGCGCAACTCGGTGACCGTCCGAGGCCAGTGGATGTACCCGCGGGCGGCGAACGTCGGCATGATCCGCCTCATCGCGACGGGCGCCCTGGACCTCGCCCCCGAACGCATCACCCGGTTCGACCTCGACCAGGTCAACGACGCCGTCGCCCACGCGGCCGCGCACGGCGGCCCCTTCGACCGCACCGTCCTCATGCCGAGGGCCCGCGGTCACCGGGGACCGGTCGGCTCCCGGAGAGCGGACCGACCGGTCGTGGAGAGCTGTCGACGGGGGAAGTGACCCGGACGGTGGTGCCCCGCCGGGGCGCCGAGGTGACGTCGAGCGTGCCGCCGTGCGCGGTCACGATCGCCTCGACGATGGCCAGGCCGAGGCCCGACGAACCACCGCCGTCGCGGCTGCGGCCGGGGTCGACGCGGTAGAAGCGCTCGAAGACGTGCGGCAGGTGCTCCGGCGCGATCCCGTCACCGTCGTCCCGCACCTCGACCACGGTGATGGCCCGGTCGGCGCCGACGATCCGGGCGTCGACGAGCAGCCGCATCTCAGCTGTGCGGCAGCGGAACGGGGTCGGCGAGCAGTTCCGGGCGCCAGTTCTCCAGCAGGTCGGGTCGGCCGAACAGGTAGCCCTGGAGGTAGTCGCAGCCCTCGCGGCGCAGCCAGTCGGCCTGGGCTTCGGTCTCGACGCCCTCCGCCACGGTGCGGGCCCCGAGCACGGCGGCGAGCCCGATGATGCACCGCACCACGCCCTCGTTGCGCGGGTCCCCGCCCAACCCGGCGGTGAACGACTTGTCGATCTTCACCAGGTCGAACGGGTAGCGGCGCAGGTAGCTCAGCGACGAGTACCCGGTGCCGAAGTCGTCCAGCGCGATGCGCACCCCCAGTTCGCGGACCGCCATCAGCACCCGCATGGCGGTCTCGTCGGCCCACACCGCCTCGGTGACCTCCACGGTCAGGTCGGCCGGTGCCAGGCCGGTGGCCGACAGCAGCTCCGCGACCTCCCGCGGGAAGACCTCCCCGGACAGCTGCCCGGGCGAGACGTTGACGGCCACGCCCAACCGCCGACCGTCCCGCCGCCACCGCACGGCCCGCAGGCAGGCCGTGCGGAGCACGTGCACGCCCAGGGGCACGATGAGCCCCGTCTCCTCGGCCAGGCCGATGAACTTGTCGGGGCCGAGCAGACCGCGGGTGGGGTGCGCCCACCGCACGAGCGCCTCGGCGTGCGAGGCGCGTCCCGACGCCGCGTCGATGATCGGCTGGTAGTGCAAGACCAACTGCCGGCGGGTCAGCGCGTCGCGCAGGTCGACCTTGTCCTTCTGCTTGACCAGGACCTCCTCGCCCATCGCGGGCTCGAACAGCCGCACCCGGCCCCCGCCCTCGCGCTTGGCCACGTACATCGCGATGTCGGCGTCGTGCAGCAGGTCGGTCGAGGTGGTGCCGCCCCCGTGGGACACCGCGACGCCGATGCTCGCCCGGATCACGTGGGAGTCCGCGGGATCCGCCGAGGGGGTCGCCAACGCGGTCAGCAGCCGCTCGGCCAGCCGTGAGCGGTCGTCCCGGGCGGTGGTCAGCACGGCGAACTCGTCACCGCCCAGGCGCGCGACCACCCCGTCCGCCCCGGTCGCGGCGCGCAGGCGCCGGGCGGCCGCCACCAGCCGCCGGTCACCGGCCCGATGGCCTTCGAGGTCGTTGACCTCCTTGAACCTGTCCAGGTCGACCAGCAGCAACCCGACCGGCCCCTGGTCGGCGGCCAGCGCCCGGTCGACCAGTTCGAGGAAGCGGCGGCGGCCGACCAGTCCCGTCAGCTCGTCGTGGTCGGCCCGCTCGCGCAGCACGTCCTCGCGGACCTGGCGGGCGGTGGAGTCCGCGACCGCGACGAGCAGGCGGCCCGACCGCGTGCCGGGGTCGAGGTCCACGGGGTGCAGGGTCAGGCTCGCGGCGGTGTCGGCGCGGTCGAGCCGCACCTCCACCGGCTCCCCCGCCTTCCCGCGGCAGCCGTCACCGCAGCGGGTGATGTCCGGCCCGTGCGGGCACGGCACCGCGCCGGTCCCGTCCCAGCCGAGCAGGTCGGCGGCGCGGTCGTTGAACAGCTCCGGTCGACCGTCGCCGTCCAACAGGACCAGCCCGACCGGACTGGCGCGCACCACCGCCGCGGTGGTCCTGGTGGCCTCGTCGAGCCGGCGCAGGGTCGCCTCCGCCAGGTGCACGGCGCGAGTGGTCTCGTACAGGGAGGCGGAGCCCACGACCAGCCCGACCAGGGGCAGCAACGCCGGAACCAGCTCCGTGGCCGTCGGCCCGGGGCCGAGCGCGACGGACGCGCCGATGCCCACCAGGTACCCCGCCACGGCGCACGTCGCCTTGGCCGGGAACCGGTCCGCGCCGTCCACCAGCGCCCTGCGGACCGTCGCGCCGAACAGGAACCCGAGCACCGGCTGGGGACCGGGCAGCACCAGGACGCCCGCGGTGATCGCCGCGACCTCCGCGAGCACGAGGCCCACGCCGTCGTGGCCGGGCCGCAGGACCCACGTGCCCAACACCCCCGCCACCACACCGGCGACCACCGCGCCGACCGCCCCGCCGGCCGCGGCGAGCTGGACCGCGAAGACGACGCCACCGATCCAGGCGAAGACGGCGGTCCAGCGCCGCACCCGCCGCACACCAGCACCCGTCATCGGCGACGATGCCCCGTCAGGATCGGGAAGCGAGGTGAATAACCGGGTCGGACGAGTCACGGTCCTCCCTCAACGACATGGCCGCAGATCACGTCTTGATCGGAGCGGACCATACTATGCGGATCTCCGCCGCGGTATCGATCCTGCCGGTAGAGCAATCGTCCTTGAACAAGCGCCGCGTTCGAGAACTGCTCGCCTTATCGGCCGCAGGTCAACCGGTGCTCACCGCGTGGCGATTTCGGCGAGCCGTTCGAAGCAGGTCGACATTGACGCGGTCGCACGAGCATGAACTCGTGCGAGTGCGACGAACCGGTTCACCTGATCGTGCACCGCGCCCGCCACGAATTCCCGCGTCAGTCGCACGAACGCCGACCTCCGTGATGTACCGGTGGGTGTCGATTGCGCCAATTCGGGGGCCTGTTCGCGCAGTCCGAAATCGGATGGCCTCCGCCGGTCCGGGGCGGGGGTGCGCCGCCGCTCGGCGTTTCCGCCGCCTCCGTCCCGACGGCGAGGGCCAGGCGGTCGGCGTCGTGGACGACCAGCGGGGTGCGCGAGAGCCGGTCGAGCAACCGCTGCACGCTCGGGGTGACCCGCGACGACACGACGTCCGGGCCTGGCGCGGCGCACCCCGCCGGCCCGGCGTCGGCGGCCCACCGGCGCGCCTGGTCGACGTCCGGGCCGCCGCGGCCACCGCGCGCGGTCTGCTCGCCGACGGCGCCGTCCGACCGCTGCGCACGCTGGCCGCCATGGCCCTCGACGACAGGTGCGACCACCGAGCTGTCGGAACGTGCGGGCATGTCGCGTTACCCGGGCCGCCGCGGCAACGGCCCGGTGGCCGCCACCGGCACGTGCGGCTCGATCAGTGCATGGACCTGCGACCGTAGAAGCCGGTCACGAGTGCCACCCCGCCCGCGGCGAGACCGACCTGGATGGCGATCTCGATCCAGTCGAAGCCGCGGGTGTCGTCCACGCCGAGCGCGGTGGCGACGAAGGTGCCCACGACCGCGGCCACGACGCCGACGACGATGGTGAGCCAGATCGGGATGTGCTGCTTGCCGGGCAGCACCAGCCTGCCCAGCGCGCCGATGATCAGTCCCACGAACAGGGCACTGAAAAAGCCGGAAACCTCCACGTCCACTCCCCGGGGCGTCAGATGGGTGACTGGTGTCCGATGACGGATCGGATCCTTCCCCGAACCGGGCCTCCCCGGACACCGCCACCGGGCGAATTCTTGGCAACGCCCCCGCCGCCCCCCGGTCGATCCGCCACACCTCGGCTCCCGCGCGTGGGAGGCGCGGGAGCCGAGGTGTCACCGGGTCACTCGTCGAAGCCGAACGCCTCGCCGCCGTCGTCCTCGAAGACCTCTTCCATCGCCTCGCCGAGGATCATGCCGCCGACCACGCCGGCCGCCGCGCCGGCGACGACGCCGCCCATGCCCGGGCCGCGGTGGTGGCCGTGGTGGCCGTAGCCGTGCTGGTCGTAGCCGTGGTGCCCGTAGCCGGGCTGGCCGTAGGCGGCGTGGCCGCCGCGCTGGGCGACCTGGGCCAGCCACTGGTTGATCGCGCCCGCCCAGTCGGTGCCCAGCGCGTCGTGGTGGGTGGTGTGGAAGCGGCCGAAGGCGTCGGAGCCGGAGGAGAACAGGCCGCCGCGCTTGTCGGCCTCCAGGACGACGACCAGTTCGTGCGGGTTGGTCACGAAGGTCAGCTCGACCTGGTTGACCGCGCCGGCGAACTGCGGCGGCGGGTAGAACTCGATCTCCTGGTAGAAGCCCAGCTCCTGGTTGACGCCGTGGATGCGCCCAGCCTCCACGTCGGCGCTGCGGAACTGGAAGCCGAGCTGGCCGAACGCCTGGAGCACGCGGTCCTGGGAGGGCAGCGGGCCGACCAGGACGGGGTCCAGGTCGCCCTTGTCGGGGGCGCCGGAGATGACCAGTTCGGTGCGCACGCCCACGGTCATGCCGGGCAGCGGCTGCCCGCCGACCGCGGTGATCGGGGTCTCCCAGGGGATGGGCAGCTGGAAGGGCACGGTGACCGGTTGCCCGGCCGCCACGCGCACGCCCTGGGCCACGGAGGCGCGCAGGAACTCCGAGACGCCGTTGAACTCGTGGTCGCCGTGCTCGACCTCGACGCGGGTGACCAGGGACAGCAGGATCTGGTCGATGTGGGCGTCGTTGCTGCCGCCCTGGATGCGGACCTGGCCGGTGATGACCTGGCCGGGCTGGGCGTGCGGGGTGTCCAGGACGGTGTCGACGGACGGGCCGCCGACGCCGAACGCGCTGAGCATCCGTTTGAACATCGGGCTTCATTCCTCCGAAAGGGTGTGCGGGGAAACCTCAGGTGGCGCGCAGCAGGGGGTCGGTCTCGTCCTCGAAGTCGCCGATCAGCTCTTCCAGCAGGTCCTCCAGCGCGGCGATGCCCACCACCCGGTCGGCGTCGGCCACCAGGGCCAGCTGCGCCCGGTCGGCACGCATGGCGGTCACCGCCTGCGCGACCGGCAGCGTCGCCGGCAGCGTCAGCGGCGGGGTCATCAGCTCCCGGGCGGTCCTGTCCACCCCGTCCGCGGCGTCGCGGACGGCGTCGCGGATGTGGACCAGGCCGACGAAGCGGCCGTGGGTGTCCACGACCGGGAAGCGGGAGCGGCCGGACTCGCGGCTGCGGCGCTCGATCGCCCGCGCACGGGTGTGCTCGGTGACGCTGACGGCCCGGTCGACGGGCACCATGACCTGGGCCAGGGTGGTGTTCTGCACCTGGAGCATCCGGGTCAGCAGGCGCTGCTGGCCCTCGGGGATCAGGCCGTGCTCGCCGGACTGGCGCACCAGCATCCGCAGGTCGTCGGGGCGGTGGGCCTGGGCCAGCTCGTCCTGCGGGGTCACCTTCAACGCGCGCAGCAGCGCGTTGGTCAGGCCGTTGAGCCCGGTGAGCACCCAGCGGACGGTGCGGGCGAAGCCCCGGAACGGGATGGCCAGCAGCTTCGCCGACCGCTCGGGGTGGGTGATGGCCCACGACTTGGGCGCCATCTCCCCCACGACCATGTGCAGGAAGACCACCAGCACCAGGCTGATGGCGAAGGCGATCGCGTAGGCCGCCGCGTCGGGCAGCCAGGCGCCCAGCAGCGGGTCGAGCAGGTCCGCCACGGCGGGCTTGGCCAGCGCGCCCAGCCCCAGCGTGCACAGCGTGATGCCCAACTGCGCGCCCGCGAGCATCACCGACAGCTCGCGGACACCGGCCACGGCGGCACGGGCCGCGCGGCTGGTCTCCGCTTCCTGCTCCAGCCGGTGCCGCTTGGCGGCGATCAGCGCGAACTCGGCGGCGACGAAGAAGGCGTTGAACACCAGCAAGAACAGCGAGACGAGCAGTGCCCAGGTGGTGCTCATCGGACCTCCTCCCGCTGCCTGACCGGCGCGCCGATCACGACGCGGGCCGGGACGTTGCGGGCGACTTCGGTGACCCTGATCGACACGCCGTCGACGGTGACCTCGTCGTCCACGAGGGCGGTGCGGCCCAACCGGTGCAGCACGAGCCCGGAGACGGTGTCGTAGCTGTCGTGGACGGGCAGCTCCACACCGGTCGCCTCGGCGATCTCGTCCACGCGCATCCGGCCCGGCACCCGCCACACCCCGTCCCCGACCTCCTCGATCACGTCCTCGACCAGGTCGTCCTCGTCGTGGATCTCGCCCACCAGCTCCTCGGCCAGGTCCTCCAGCGACACCACCCCGGCGAACCCGCCGAACTCGTCGACCACGCAGGCCAGCTGCCGGTGCTCGGCGCGCAGCCGTTCCAGCACGGCGGGCAGCGGCAGCGTCGCCGGGAGCACCAGCGCGGGCGAGGCGATCCCGCCGATCGCGGTGGTGGCGCGCTGCTCGGGCGCCACGGTCAGCACCTCGGCCAACCCGACCACACCGCGCAGGTCGTCCAGGTCCTCGCCGGTGACCGGGAAGCGGGAGTGGCCGGTGTCCAGCAGTTCCGCCACCCGCGAGACGGGCTCGTCGGCGCGCACGGTGTGCACCGACACGCGCGGCGTCATCGCCTGCTCGGCCACCAGCTCGCGGAACCCCAGGCCCCGGTCCAGCAGCCGAGACAGCTCCGGGTCCAGGTGACCCTGCTCGCCGGCGTCGCCGATGATCTGCTTGAGGTCCTCCGGGGTGGCGCCCTGCGGCAGCTCCTCCACCGGCTCGATGCCGACCGCGCGCAGCAGCCGGTTGGCCGCGGCGTCGAACAGCCGGATCACCGGACCCGCGACCTTCAGGTAGACCAGGGTCGAGGAGGCCAGGGCCGTGGCCAGGGCCTCGGGCTTGGCGATGGCCAGGTTCTTCGGGAACAGCTCGCCCAGCACCATCTGCACCGCGGTGGCGAACACCAGCGCCACGACCATGGACAGCGACACCGTGACCGCCTCGGGCAGGCCGGTCAACCCCACCAGGCCGGTCAGGCCGGAGCCGAGCAGCGGCTCGGCCACGTAGCCCACCAGCAGCGCGGTCACCGTGATGCCGAACTGGGCGCCGGAGAGCATGAACGACAGCCGCTGGGTGACCCGCAGGGCCCGCTCGGCGGACTTGTCGCCCGCCTCGGCCATCTGCGTCAACCGGCCCCGGTCCACCGCCATGTAGGCGAATTCCTGGGCCACGAAGTACCCGGTGGCCGCGGTGAGGGCCACGATCGCCAGCAAACCGAAGAGGATCAACACGGCGCGACCGCCGCGGAGCCACAACCGAAGATCAGCCGGGCCTGGCCCGGCCGAGTACTACAACCGTCTGTGTCGGTCTCATCAGGCATACTTAACACTAGCACGTGCGACTGTAGGGTTGACGATGACTGTTCGGCGAGAGGGGCGAGAGTGACCGAGGTCCTGCTCAGGATCGGCGAACTGGCCGCCAAGGCCGGGGTCAGCCCCCGCACCGTCGACTACTACACCAACCTCGGCCTGATCTCCCCGGCCAAGCGCACCGCGGGCAACTACCGCCTCTACCACCCCACCGACGTCGACCGCATCCACCTCGTACAACGCCTGGAGGTCCAGGGTGTTCCCCTGGAGGAGATCTCCACCGCGCTGACCACCCGGCAGGCCGACGTCACGGCCATCCTCGACCTGATCAACACCGACCTGCGCACCCTCCAGGCCGCGGCCGAGAACGCCTCCCCCGAGGTCCACGGCCTGCTCGCCGCGATCGCCGCCCGCGTCCACTCGCTGATCACCGTCGCCCTCCAGATCCCCCCGGACCTGCTCGTCCCCTGACGCCCCACGGCGCGGGACACGGCCGGTGGCCGCCCCGCAGGAGGGCATCAGCACCGGTCGACCTCCCGAGGGCCGTCAGGGCCCTCGCCGGAGACGACGGGAGCCGTCTCCGGCGAGGCGACGATCGGATCCGCTCGACGGCAGCCGAGGGCGACCGGGGGCGGCCGGGGGTTACCGCTGGTTCCCCGCGCGCAGCCAGGCGATGTAGTCGGCGGCGGCCGCGGCGGTGTCGTACCGGGGCTCGAACCCGGTGTCCTCGCGCAGGCGCGTGATGTCGAGCCAGCTCACCGGGCGGTCCCCGGCCGAGGGGAGTTCGCACCGGAAGTCGGGCTCGACGGAGTTGATCGCGGTGACGACGTCGGTGTTGCTGGTGGCACGGCCGGAGGCGACGTTGTACGTGGAGTGGTTCAGCTTGTCGGCGAGTTGCAGCAGCGCGAGCGCGCGACCGGTGTCCTTGACGTAGAGCAGGTCGAGGGCGTCTTCGGCGTGCGGCGGTGCGATGAGCCCGGACAGGTCGGGTTCGCCGCGCCGGGCCGCGGCGTGGGCCAGGGAGGGGGCGGCGAAGAACGGGTCGGGCAGGTGGCCGCCGGGACCCCAGGTGCCGGAGATGCGCGCGTTGACGATGTCCACGTCGGTCACGTCCGAGAGGTGGCCGGCGAGGAGTTCGGTGATCTTCTTGAACGTCGGGATGGCGTGGGAGTGCCCCAGGGGGATCGGCACGTCCTCGGTCAGCGCGCCTTCGGTGGCGAAGCCGTAGACGCCGATGGTGCTCGCGGTCACGACACGGCGCACACCCCAGGTCCGCGCGGCGCGGACGATGTTGAGGAACGCGTCCAGCGCTCCCGCGGTGGCCTCGACCGAGTCGGTGTCGGTCACCGGCCACGGCAGGGCGACGGCGAGGTGCACGATCCCGGTGATCGGGTACTGCCGGCCCACGGCGAGCAGGGCGTCGAGGTCGGCGACGTCGGCCTGGGCGACGTGGACGGGCAGGTCGGCCAGGTGCGGGGGGATCTGCGGGGTGCGGCGCTGGAGCAGGACGCACTCCTCGCCGGCGTCGGTGAGGGCGCGGACGGTGTGGGAGCCGATGAAGCCGAGCCCTCCGGTGACGAGGATCATGGTCGCGCCTTTCGCAGTGGTTCTGATCGTCAGTACTACTGACGATCAGAGTAAGCCTAAGATGGGGGTCGTGTCCACCGAGCCGAGCACCAGCGCCGACCCGCACGAGGTCCTGGGGTACCTCCTCAAGCACGCGACCCTGAAGCTCACGGCGTTGACGGACGCGGCGCTCGGACCGCTGGGGATCGACAGCAAGGACTTCGGGGCGCTCCGGGTCCTGGCCCACCGGGAACCGACGTCGCAGCTGCAGGTGGCGCAGACGCTCGGCATCGACCGCACCACGATGGTGGCGTTGCTGGACGTGCTAGAGCGCAAGGGCATCGTCACGCGGCGACCGGACCCCGCGGACCGGCGCAGGAACGTCGTCGAGCTCACCGAACAGGGGATGCGGACCTACGACGCGGCGCGGGTGGCGTACGGGAAGGCCGAGAGCGCGTTCCTGGCCGCGCTCAGTCCGAATGCGACGAGTCAGTTTCGCCGGACGCTGCGCACCCTCCTGGAGAACTGACCCGGGCCCGGATCACCGGTGACCCCGCCCCGTCGACACGCATCGACCGGGCCGGCAGGACGACCCGGTGCGGGACGTTGTCGCGAGCCCGATCCGCCGACAGGGGCCAGGTCATCCCCACCCCAAACCCGAGAAGCGGTCCGGTTCCCGGCCGACCTCGACCCGAATCCGGCCGAGGCGATCCGGGGCGCCCCCGCAGGGCCTGTGCCATCCTCGACAGCCCCCCGATCGACCGGGGCGCCCGCCTCGACCTACGACCTGGCCGCGGTCGCGCCCACGGCATCATCGACACCCTCACCGCGGTGGGCATCCCGTCCTGGGCGAAAGCGCCGTCTCCACGGTCACGACCTGGCGGCGGGAAGGGCTGTGGGAGCGAAAAGGACTACGAGTACAGCCTCGACGCCTCGAACAACACGATCCACCTCGCCATGATCATGCTCCACCGCCTCGGCAAACCCTCCACATAGTCTTTCAGACACCCTCTAAACAACCACCTGGCCTTGGGTGAAGACCCCCTGCTCGAGCAGGTCAGCGATCCGTCGACGCATGGCCACCAGTTCGGCGTTGTCGGCGCTGGTCGTCCCGGGAACCTGTGCGCTGTCGATGCGCTCCTGGCGGCGCCGGGCGTAAGTCGTCTGGTCGCCGATGTCGAGGTCCGCGCAACATGGGCGGCACTAGGCGGGGATCGGGATGTCCGTCAAAACGGGGCAGGCTCAGCGTGTGCCAGCTCGTCCAGCTGCGTCACGAGCACCTTCTCACCCAACCGCACGGCCAGAGCGCGCAGCGTGCCCACATCAACCCCTCCCACGTCGAGCTGGCGGGCGACCTGCTCGATCCGCGGCCAAGCCTGCCCGGTCTCGAGCCGCGAGCGAGCGCCCAGCAGTGAACGCGCCCGGCTGAGCAGGGCCTTTTGTCGCAACCGCACGTCGTCGCACCACGGCTGGAAGAAGCTGTCGCCGCGCACCACGAACGACCCGAGCTGGTACAGCGGCAGCCCGTCGTCCGCGCCGAAGCTGCGGCCGGGCAGCACGACGCGCAGCAAGCCGGTGGGCAGTCGGACCAGGCGGTGTCCGGTGAGGTTGTACCGGTCGGCCCACTCCCGCGCCCGCTTCTCCTCGTGCTCCGGGTCCGCGGCGCGCTGCTCGTGCTCCAGGATGGCGGTGATGTCGGGAGTCGCCTCGACGAGCGCGCCCAGATCGGAGTCGGCCTCACCGACCGCCTGGGTGTAGGCCAAGTAGCGCGTTCGGCCGGTTCGCGACAGCCCGCGCACCACGATCAGCGGCAGGTACACCAGTTCCGGCGGGCCGAGCGGACGCGGGTTGTCGATCCGCTCGGGCAGGTTGAACCTGGCGCGCTCGGGGTTGCCCGACAGGGCCGTCAGTGCCGCCGGGTCGAAGCTCCACCGCGTGAACAGCCTCTGGAAACGTCCCCCGGTCGGCAGCTCGTCCCACGGCAGCAGGGTCACCTTGCGCGGGTCGTAGCAGACCTTCGTCAGGGGCCGGCTGGCGAAGCCGTCGAAGTACAGCACGCGACGGTCCTCGTTGGCGACCGCGTACCGCCTCCCGTCCCGCACGGACCTCAGGCCGACCTCCGTCAGCCACCAGCGGCCGTCGGTCGTCCCGACGTGGCCGATCGCCTCCAGCGCCCGCAATGCCCGGTCCACCAGCAGCGGGTCCAGCGAGAAGAACGCCGCCAGCTCGGCCGTGGTGGTCAGACCTGCCTCGGCGATGCCGCGCGACAGGTGGCGGTCGATGAGGTCGTAGTCCTCGGCGACGACCACCGTCGCCCGCACGGTCACCTTCCACACCGGCAGGAGCAGCGAGTGGATGCGCGTCGGGACGACCTCGTGCTCGAACGCGGCGTCCTCCAGCGCCCGCGGTTCGGGGTAGGGGAACAACCTCGCCCTGCTGCTCATCGCCCACCGATCCGGTTGAGGACTTCCGCGTACTGCCTGATCTCGCCCGCCGTCGCCACGTGATCGCGCAGCGCCCGCGCCAGGTCGCGGAACCCGGCGTCCCGCGCCATCGTCAACGTGTCCAGGTCACCGACGAGCACGAGCTGCTCCTTGGCACGGGTGAACGCGACGTTGGCGCGCCGCAGCTCGCGCAGGAAGCCCACGTTGCCGTCCGGGTTGCTGCGGGTGAAGCCGTAGAGGACCACCTGGCGCTCGCCACCCTGGAACGAGTCGACGGAGCCCACGTTCAGCCGCACGTGGGCCTCCTTGCCGATCAGCTCCACGATCGCGGCGGTGACCGCCTTGACCTGCGCGCTGTAGGGCACGATCACCGCCCACTCGCGGCCCGTCGCGTCGTAGTGCGCGGCCAACCGCGACAGCAACAGCGATTCGGCCGGGTTGTGGTAGCCGTTCTGCCGGTGCTCCCGCCGGCCGGCCGGTCGTTCACGCCGCTGCTGCGCGGGCAGCCGCGCGGTGTCGACGAACACCAGCGGGCTGCCGAACAGGGAGTCGTCGTGCACGCGCGTGCCGGCGGTGCGCAACCTGCCGCCGTAGAAGACCCGCGAGCTGAACTCGGCGATGACCGCGGGCATCCGCCGCTGCCACGTCAGCGGCACGACGTTCACCTGCGGCAGGCGGTCCACCAGGTGTTCCAGCGCGCTCTGCGCGAGCAGGGCGCGAATGCGCGGGTCTCCCACATCCCGCCCCCAGGTCTCGACCTCGGAGTCGAGGAACGGTGGTAGCTGCTGCTGGTCCCCGACCAGCACCGCCCGCCGGGCCCGCACCAGCGGCACCAGCAGGTCGGCGGTGCCGATCTGCCCGGCCTCGTCGACGATCGCCAGGTCGAAGCCCACGTCCGACAGCTCCGGGCGGGACGCCGTGCCGATCGTGGTGGCCGCCACGACGTGGGCGTAGCGGATCAGCTCGGGGTGCAGTTGCGTGGTGGCCCCGGAAACCTCCCGGTGCCAGTCCGCGAGCAGGCGCGCACGGGCCTGGAGCAGCGGCAGTCGCGCTCGCAGCCACGACACGAGGGCCGTCAGGTCGTGCCGGACCGCCACCGGGTCCGTGGTGTCGCGGACCACGGGTGGCGGCTCGGAGCCGCCGATCGCCGCACGCGACGCATGAGCGGCGAGGAACGCGGATTCCCGCGCCTTCTCCGCCTGTTCCCACCACTGCGCCAGCACCGAACCCGCGTGGCGCACCGCGGGCGCGTGCTCGGTGACGGCCTCCAAGTGCTGCCGGGCGTGACGCAGTTCCTCGCCATGGCCGTGCCGGGCCGCATCGAGTTGCCGGGCCTGCGACCAGAGCGCGGCGCCCCGCCACCGGGCCCACCAGCCGAGCAGCGGGATCCGGCCGACTCGCGTGACGCGTTCGCCCGCCCGGTGCACGCGTGCCGACCGCCGGTCGAGATCGGCCAGCACGGCCTCCAGCCCGTCCACACGGGCCTGGGCGGGGCCCCCGGCGTCGCGTCGGGCCGCCGCGACGCCGGCGTGTGCCTCGTCCACGCGGGCGTACACGGCCAGCAGGGCGTGCACGCGGTCGGCCAGCTCGTCGGTCCACTTCTGCGCGATCTCCAGGTCGGCGAACTCGCGCAGTCCTCGGTCGACGCCCGCGAGCACCTGGCCGCGCAACTGCCGCGCCTGCTCGTCCAGCAGGTAGGGGCGGCCTTCCTCGGTGACCGTGCCGGCGTTGCCGACCCGCACCACCACGAGGTCCGGTGACAGCCTGGGCAGGATGTTGTCCACAGCCCGGTTGGAGTGCGAGGTGACCAGCACCCGCTGCGGCGGTCGCGTCCACCCGTCCCCGCGTGCCGCCGCGTGCGCGACCTGGCTGATCACCCGCGTCTTGCCGGTGCCCGGCGGGCCGAGCACCAGCATCAGGTCCTCGACGGCCAGGGCCCTGCGGAACGCCCGGAGCTGGTCCGGGTCCAGGTCTTCGGTCGGGGTGTCCGGCGCCTCGCCGAGCGGCCGGGTGCGCGCGTCGACCAGGGCGGTCAGCAGGTGCGGGTTGCGCGTCAGCCGGTCGCGCAGGGCGGTGATCGCCTCTCGCTGCTTCTTGAACACCACCGTGCTCGTGGTGGTCTCCAGCTCGCCGGTCTTCGGCAGCAGCTTCCAGTCCACGGCTTCGTCGAACCGGACGGTCGCCACCCGGCCGTCCAGCCGCACCACCTGGCCGCGGTGCTCGTCGTAGCCCTTCACCTGGACGAACGCGCCCTCCTCCGGCACGCCGGTCCCGCCGATCGTGAAGCCGTACACGGCATGCGTGCCCTGCCGCTGTTCGCCGACCGGTGCGACGTCGCGGTACGGGTAGGGCCGCTCGCCGCTCGCGGCCGCCACGGCGACCCGCTCGCCCGCGTCGACGACCTGTTCGACGGTGTCGAGGAACGCGGCGTGGTGGGGCGGGAGGGCGGGGGCCGTCGACGCGTCGGCCTGCGACCGCACGAGCCGTTCCCACTGCTGCTCGATCTGCGGCCAGAACGAGTGCACGCCCTCGCGCAGTTCGTGCAGGCTGTCCACGTGCCGCCAGCCGATCGCGCACAGCGACAGGAAGTGCCGGGCGAGCCGGTGGTGGTCCCTGATCCGGAGCGGGTCGACCCACCTGACCTTGTACCCGCGTCCGGAGTGGGTGGGTTCGAGCCGGACCGACCAGGCCGTGCCGTAGACCAGCAGCGTGCGCCTGCCGTTCCGCCGGTTGGGCTCGTCCACCGTCGCGGGCACGCCGCCGCGGGAGGCCGACAGCTCGGCCACCACCTGTGCGACGCTCAGCGGCAGCCCGGGGTGGTTGCGCGTCTTCTCCCGCAGCCGGTGGTCGTCTTCCGCGGACGCGACGAGGTGGATCACCCCGTTGAGGGGCAGCTGGACGGAACGCACCGTGCTCCTTCAGCGGGTGGGATGTGCGAGGCCGCGCAACCGCGCCCCGAGTACCGCGGCGCTCGGCCGCTTCGCTGGTTCCACGACCAGGGCCGCGTCGACCGCCTCGGCGAGGTCGGCGGGGATGCCGGGTTCCCAGCGCCGGACGGGCAACGGCGCGCGAGGGCTCGGGGGTCGGCCGGTGAGCAGGTGGTGGGCGATGGCTCCGACCTGGTGCACGTCCGTCCACGGTCCCGCGGCGGCGCGTTCGAGTTGTTCGGGTGCGGGGTACTCGGGCGGCGCCGGATCGGTCCGGCCGAGGTCCCGCAGCAGGAGCGCGCCGTCGTCGCGCATCAGCAGCCCGGCCGGGGTGAGCGCACCGTGCACGACTCGATGGGAGTGCAGCGCGTCGAGCGTGGCGCACAGCCAGGCCAGCGCCCGGCGCGCCCGCGCCAGCACACCCGGATCGCGCACCGGTCCGTTGAGCAGCAAGGCGTCGAGCGGGTCACAAGGCCGGCGCGACCGCGTTCCCGGCCACGCGGTCACCAACGTGATGGCGCCACCCGGCCCTTCGGCGAACCGGAGCACCTCGGGCAGTGCCGGCACCTTGCCCGTCAGCCGGCGCAGGAGGTCGTGCTCCGCGGCCAACGCCTGCCGCACCTGTCGGGCGAGCGGTGTGGCCACCCGCACGTCGACCCGGCGCAACCAGCCGAACCCGCCACGGGGCCCCAGTTCCGAGCACCTGGCCTGCCGCACGACCGCGCCGCCGTCGGCAGTGGGCCGAGCACCCGCGGGCTGCTCGTGCACCAGGTACGTGGTGTCCCCGACGTCGACCTCGGGTTCCAGCCCGGACCGCTGCCGGTCCGCCCGGTCGGGTGGCGTCGCGGGCTCGGCCGGCGCGACGACCTGCGGGTAGTGGTGCACGCCGCCGTAAACGTTCGCGGCCTGGATCAGGAACCCGTTGACCGGCCCGTGCACCGCGTTGGAGATACCACCGGCCACCGGAGGTGCCGCGTCCCGTTCTTCCACTCCACCACTCACAGCCGGCCGGACACTTCGTTCGAGAACGCACACCGTAGCCGCAACCCGCCGAACGCAAACCGTAGATTTGCGGCCCGCACCAACTCGCGTGCCACCATCTCCGGGTGAAGCGCGTTACCGGCCGTGCAACAACCGTGGGCATGCGCATGGCGCCGAAGATATGCTCGCACCTCGGTTCGAACCGGACCGGGCGCAGCGCATGCGCGTTATCGCGCCCGGAGTGGTCGACAGGCACCATGGAGGAGCCCTGTGCAGTCGTCCCGCGAGGTGGACTTCTACAAGGTGGCGATCGTGTCGTGTGACATCCGTGGCCATTCGGCGACGAGTGCGCGCGACCAGGTCCACCGGGTCGAGAAGATCAACCGGATCGTGGCGGCAACGATCGGATCATGCGAGCCGGGAGCGGTCGTCTGGTCGTCCGGGGGCGACGGCGGTCACGTGGCCTTCCGGCGGGCCGCCTGGCAGCAGCCTGCCGTCACCCTGCTCGTCGAGTTGATCTCGTGGGCGAAGGCGGAGCGCGTGCCGCTGCGCATCACCTGCCACTTCGGCGAGGTCTGCGACGTCCTCGGCGCCGACGACCGGGTCCAACTCGTCGGCAGCGGCATCAACTACGCGGGGTGGCTGCTGGGGCAGGTCGTCGCGGACGACGTAGTCGCCTCGGAGGATTTCCGACGTGAGATGGAATCGTCGGCAACCGATCCGGCCGTGACTTTCCACTCCCCCTTGCCCTTTCCCGGCCGCGACTTTCCGACACTGCTGCTCTACCTGCTCTCCCTGGACGACACCGTTCCCTCCTGGCCGGTGGAGAACCTGGGAGATCTGGCCCGATTGAAGAACCCGTCAGCACCGGCGAACGACTACCGGAAACACTGGGACGCACTGTACTTCACCAAGCGGATCTGGCAGACGCACTCGTCTTCGAAGATCGCCACCAGTGAACTCAAAAGAGCGTCCCTGAACCTCCAGTACCGCGACCGCAGCAGCAATGAGCTCAAGTCGAATCCGCTGTTGAACCGCTTCAAGGACGACGAACTGGAGAGCATGCTGAAGCTGGGCCAGCTCGTGGAGCGGACCGAGGGCGAGTTCATCTGCCGTTTCGACGAACCCGGTGACTCCCTGTTCGTCATCCTGCGCGGCCAGGTCGGCGTGTACAACTCCGAGGGCAAGGGCTACCACGGCGACGCCGCACCGATGTACCCCTACGACGTGGGCGAGATCGTCGGCGACTTCGCCTTCGCGCTGGGGCGCCACCGCACCGCCGACCTGGTGGCGCTGACGGACGTGTCGTTGCTGTCGTTCAACAACCTCGACGTCCAGTCGAAGCTGCTCGGGGACGACGACGTGGGCAAGGCCGCGGCCACCCAGTTCTACGCGTACATCAGCGAACGCATCCTCGAACACGTCAGCGACAACGTCTCGTACCTGGCGGGTCCCAAGGGCAACCCGATCGGTCCCCTCACGGTCGGGCCGGACTCCCCGGACGACCCGCTCCAGCCCCTGCGCAGGTATTGCGAGCTCGTGCCGCTCACCACGTTCCGGGTCTCCCTGGACAACATCGCTCCGCAGGATCGGCCCAAGGGCCTGTGCATCCTCGTCGCCGGCACGCTGCGCACCGAGACCAACCACGAGCTGGACGGGCGGGAGTTCCCGATCATCTGGATCGACCTGCACGACCTGCAGGTCCCGCCGCGCACCTACACCAACCTCGCATCACCCCTCGCATCACCGAAAATCCTGCGCATCGACCCCAAGGACGTCGACGAACTGACCGGCCGGCAGAAGGACGCCCTGTTCAAGGTGCTGTCCCGCGTCGGCCGACGGTCCGAGGACGACTACCGGTACGACGTGTTCCTGTGCCACTCCAGCGAGGACAAACCCGTCGTCCTCGAGGTGCTGAAGCGCTTGGAGGAAGCGCGCCTGGAGTGCTGGTACGACGACAAGGACATGTGGCCGGGCGACACGACCCTGAGCACCATCGAGTACGGGGTCAAGCACAGCCGGCGAATACTCATCTTCGCCAGCCGCTCGTACTCGAAATCCGCCTGGACGGCGCTGGAAACGGCGATCTTCACGCATCTCCAGGTCAAGAATCCCGTCGACCGGGCGATCCAGATCCTGGTGATCGACCAGGACTTCGACGTGGACGACCTGCCCGGGAGCATCCGGATCAAGCAGCGGGTCGAGTACCTGGGACCGGCCAGCATCGATCGGTTGATCGAAGTCCTCCGTTCGTGACGCGGGCTCGTTGGATAGACTCGCCACGTGGAGGCGAAGGCCCGGTCGAGCAGGCTGGACGAGCTCATCGACCGGATCCCGGTGCTCGACCGGTTGGCCCAGCAGGTGCAGATCGACGACGTCGCCGCAGGGGCGCGCACGGCGAAGCAGCTCGGTGACGCTTACGACGAATGGTTCACGAGCTGCCTCTTGCTGCTGCCGAGCGACTTGCGCGAGAAGTTCCGCTTCGAGTACGAAGGCAGCGTCCGCACGCTGCAATACCGCATCAAGCACTTCCTCCACGAGCCCGTGAAGCCCCGGCCGAAGTTCTTCGGTGGTCGGCAGAAGCGGCCGAGTGAGCACCAAGGTCTGCTCAGTTACTGGCAGCACCCCTACACCGACCGGTTCAAGGGTCCTCTCACGACGCAGAAGCAACTGCTGCTGGAGGCCCGCGCCAGGCTCGACCAACAGGCTTCGTCCGCCGAAGCGCTGTCCTACCGCGAAGTCCAGGAGGAGCCGGTGCCCGAGCCGGACAGGGATCGCACGGTCTTCGTGATCCACGGACGCGACAAGAAAGCGCGACGTGCGCTGTTCGACTTCCTGCGGGCGATCGGCCTGCAGCCGCTGGAGTGGTCCCAGGTGCTGGCCGAGGTCCGGCAGGGCTCACCGAAGATCGGCGATGCCCTCCAAGCCGTCCTGGGCAAGGGCCGCGCCGTGATCGTGCTCGCCACGCCGGACGACGTCGTGCAGCTCAAGGCCGAACACGCCGACGACGAACACGACCCGGAGACGCAGCCCGCGGGACAGGCCCGTCCGAACGTCATCTACGAGACCGGCATGGCGATGATGTTGATCCCGGAGCGCACGATCCTGGTCGAACTCGGCAAGGTGCGGAGGTTCACGGACCTCGACGGGCATTTCGTGGTGCGGTTGAACAACGACCCCGCACCGCGCAAGCTCCTCGCCCAGCGCCTGTCCGACGTCGGGTGCGCGGTCGACCTGCGCGGGAGCGACTGGCTCGAGGCGGGCGACCTCACCCCACCGGTCGTGACGACGAACACCGGGGTTGCTTCGACACCTCCGGTCACCGGCCTGAGGCAAACGGGTGACGACGGCGTCCAACTGGGCAACTTCACCGTCACTCCCGACCACAAGGTGTACGGCGAGGCGCACAACACCGGGTCTTCCCCCCAGCACTTGGTCCTCAAAGTCACCTTCTACGACGCGAACCGCAGGATTCTCGGCACGGGGAGCGGTGCGGTGAACGACCTCGCGCCGCAGCAGACGAAGACCTTCACCTTGACGACGTCGGACGCGGTCGGCGGCTACCAGGACTACAAGGTCGAAGTCGAGAGCGCGTTCTGACCTGCCCGCACTCTTCGGACGGTCGTGCCCACAGCCGGACGAGTCGACAATCGGGTCATGACTCCTGGGCACAACGCGCACAACAGCCTCACCGGTGATGCGACGGTCGCCGTGCAAGCCGGCGCCATCCACGGTGATGTGCACATCACGACGCACGCCTCCACGAGGACCGTACCCCGTCAGCTCCCGGCTGACGGCGGCGGGCTGACCGGCCGTGAGGATCTGCTCGCCCGGCTGGACGCGCTGCCGCCCAGCGGGCTCGTCGTCCTGTCCGGCATGGCCGGTGTCGGCAAGACGGCACTCGTGCTGCACTGGGCGAACCGCGTGATCCACGAGTTCCCCGACGGGCAGCTCTACGTCGACCTGCACGGTTTCGGAGGAGGCGAGCCGCTGCGCCCGCAGGACGCGTTGGCGGCCTTCCTGCGCGCGCTCGGGTATGCGCGACCGGAAGAACTGGCCACGGTCGAAGAACGCGCCGCGCACTTCCGGACGTTGATGAGCGGACGCCGGGCACTCGTCGTGCTGGACAACGCGCTGTCCGCGGACCACGTCCGGCCACTGCTGCCGGGTCCCGCCGGGGGTGTGGTGGTCGTGATCAGCCGCCATCAGCTCAGCGGACTCGTGGTCCAGCACGCGGCCACCGCGCTCCGGGTCGAGCCACTGGCCGAAGACGCCGGCATGACGCTCCTGCGCGCACAGATCGGCGATCGGGCCCGTCACCCCATCGCAGGCACGTTGGTGCGGTTGTGCGCCGGACTGCCGCTGGCGTTGCGCATCGTGTCCGAGCGGATCAGCCGCTTCCCGTCCACCGACCTCGACGGCGTCGTGGCCGACCTCGCCGATGAACACGCGCGCCTCGATGTGCTCGACACCCACGACGACGACGCCCGTTCCGCGGTGCGAACCGTGTTCTCCTGGTCCGTTCGATCACTGCCGGCACCGGAGGCCAGGGCATTCCGATTACTCGGGTTGCACCCCGGTGCGGAGTTCAGCGCGAACGCCGTGGCCGCGCTTCTCGACGACTCGCACCTCACCGCCACCACGCTACTGCGGTCGTTGGCGCGCAGGCACCTCGTCCTCGACCTGGGATCCGACCGCTTCGGCCTGCACGACCTGCTGCGCATCTACGCGCGGGAGACGTGCGACCTGGTCGACACCGTCGAGGACCGACAAGCCGCGGTCGTGCGGTTGTTCGACCACTACCTGCACATGGCGGACCGCGTCGGGCGGATCGTCATGCCACACCGGCTCCGCTTCCCGCTCAGCGGACGAGCAGCAGCCCTTCTCGACATCCGGGATCGCCAGGACGCGCTGCGGTGGCTCGACCTCGAACGTCGGAACCTCGAAGCGATGTGCGCCATCGACGACCCGATGCTGGACGGGCGGCGCTGGCAGCTCGCATATGCGCTGCGGGACTACTACTTCCTGACCAAAGCTCTCGACGGCTGGTTGACCACCCATCGACAAGCGCTCCTCGCGTGCGTTCGCGCGAATGACCCGCTCGCCGAAGCACGCACCCGCAACAACCTCGGCATGGTGCTGGTCGAGATGAACGAACTGGACGAAGCGGTGGAGCACTACCGGCGGGCGCTGGAGCTGTTCGAAGAACTCGGCGATGGGCATGGGAGAAGCAACGCACTCGCCAACGAGGCGGCCGTACTCCGCCGGCGCGGCGAATTCGCGGCCGCGCTGCGCAACCAGAAGCTCGCGCTCGACTGGTACCGCGGCAGCGGCGCGCACCGGAACGTCGGGATCACGTTGCGCAGCATGGCCCTCGTGGAGACGGAACTGGGCCACTTCGACGACGCGGTCGAGCACATCGAGGAGGCTGTCGACATCGCGATCGGACTCGGCTCGGAACTGGACGCGGCCGAGGGGTTCGGCAGGCTCGGTCGGATCCGGCACCGCGCAGGTGACCACCTCCTGGCCGAGATCGCGTTCCGCCAGGCCGCTCTGCACGCGAGGTCTTGCGGCAGCAAGCACGAGGAGGCACGCGCACTTCAAGAACTCGGTGCGCTCGCCGCGTCGGCAGGTGATCTCGACGAAGCGCGGCGCCGGTGGAACGCCGCACTGGAGTTGTACCGCGCATCGGGGTCCACCGAGGGAAGCACCGTGGCGGAAGCACTCGCGCGGTTGCCTACCAGTCAGTAAGCCCTTCCGACCTGGCGACGTGGACTGTGGCCGTGGTGGAGACATGGCGGAGTTCCCGGTAGACGACTTCTCGACCAAGAGCGAGGCCGGCACCAGGGGCATCGAGTCCCTTCCACCCATCCGCGATCGACCTGTCCGGTCGGCATGCCTCGCCCCCACTGCACGGCTCGACCCACGATTTCACCGCGGCCCGCACCCACGGCATCATCGGCGCCCTCGCCGGAACCGGCACCCGTGCTGGACGGACAACGCCTACCGAGGTGCCAGCGGCCCGACCCGCGTCCCCCTATCGGGGTAAGTGGCACTACCTCTCGCCTGGCCGGCAGGTGGTCGGGCAGTACCGCTGCACCAGCCGTGCCTCGCGCGAGGTGGTGTCCACGGCTTGGTCCCACGTGTCGGGGCGGTGCCGGCGGTGACGCCCCTGGCCGTTCCAGCAGTGGGCGCCACGCTCACACCGGACCGCCGGCGATATCGAGTCCGCTCGGGCGGTTCGCGTTGGTCTCCAGCACCCGCACCTCGCCGTCCGGCCCGGGCTGTGGATAGAGGTCCACCCGGAACCGGTGCGGCGGAGCAGGTCGGTCGAGCGCCGCTGCGACACCGGCGCGCAGCCCAGGGCACGGGACCACGCACGGCACGTGACCAGGGGCGTTTCCACGCTGCCGGAAAGGGTTCTGCGCGGTGTGGCGGCCGCACTAGCCTCGGCTGGAGGATCGAGTCGGACCCTGATCGGAGTCGAGGTGCTGGCACTTGTCGGGCTGGTCACGGCCGCGCTGCTGACCCCGGTGAACGTCGTCGGCGGTGTCGCCCTCGCGGACGGGACGTCGACGTACCCGCGCGTGATCCGGCTGGAGCACGCCGACGCCGCGCACCAGGGCCGGATCCTCGCCTCGACCAACACCGACGACAGCGGGACGATCCACGAGAGCACCGACGGCGGCGCCTCGTTCCACCCGATCGCGACCATCCGGACCGAACCGGGTCCGGGCGAGTGGTCCGGCAGTTCGACGCTGTTCGAGTTCCCCCGGCAGCTCGGCGCGAGCCCGGCGGGCACGCTGATCTGGGCCACCTCGATCAACGCCGTCCGCGGCGGGCGTGATCGGCCGAACCCGAACTCCCGGATCGTGGCGTGGAAGAGCACCGACCACGGCCGCGGCTGGCAGAGGGTGCCCACGCCGATCGTGACCGGGACCGCGGGCCACGGCGTCTGGGAGCCGGAGTTCGCGGTGACCGACGCCGGCGAGCTCGTGGTCCACTTCTCCGACAAGACCCAGCAACCCCGGTACGGGCAGGTGCTCGCCCGCCGGAAGTCCGTCGACGGTGGGCAGACCTGGGGACCGACGGTCAACACCGTCGCGGTGGACGCCCGCGCCGACGCCGAGCTGCACCTGGAGGACTCGCCGGGCATGGCCGTCGTGCGTCGGCTGCCGAATGGCACGTCCGTCATGGCCTACGAGTACTGCAACCTCGAACCGGTCGCGGAAGGGGGTCACGGTTGCCGGGTGTACACCCGCACCTCGCCGGACGGCTGGGACTGGGGCTCGGTGACGGATCGCGGGACGGTCGCGAAGACCGCGGACGGCAGGCACTTCGTCCACGCGCCCACGCTCGCCTGGGCGCCGGGCGGCAGTCCCAACGGACGGCTGCTGCTGATCGGGCGGCTGGTGCGCGCCGCCGACACCGAGGGCGATCCCGACACCGGTCCGGCCCCGGTCCTGCACCCGCAGAGCGGGAGCACGGTCTTCGCCAACAGCAGCAACGGGCTCGGCCGCTGGTACGAGCTCGACTCACCGGTGAGGATCACGGGCTTCGGCACCGACGAAGCCCACACGACGTGCCAGAACTACAGCTCGCCGCTCCTGCCTTCCGCGGACGGCTCGCGCGTGCTGCACCTCGCGACCGACCGGGTCGGCGACCACTGCACGGCCTTCTTCGCCACGGGACCGACCTACGGCTCGTCGGACGCCGGCGGCGTCAGCACCGCGGTGACCTACCAGATCACCAACCTCAAGAGCGGGAAGTGCCTCACCGCGGAGGGGAACTCGACCGCGGACGGGACCCGGGTCGTGCAGCAGCCGTGCGACAGCGCCAGGCCGGCCCAGGAGTTCAGGGCGGTCGCCCGGGGAGGCGGCCTGTTCTCCGTCGCGAAGGCCGGCTCCTCGAAGTGCCTCGACGTGCCCAACGGCAACACCTCGGCGGCCCCCGGCGACCTGGTCCGGCTCTGGAGCTGCAACAGCACCGGGGCGCAGGACTGGAAGCCGTCCGGGGTGGGCCGTTCGACCTACCTTTTCGCGACGGGGAACGACGACGGCCTCTGCCTCGACCTCCCGCGGGGCGCGCTCGACAACGGCGTCCAGGCGCAGCTGTGGAACTGCACCGGCGTCGGGGCGCAGCTGTGGCACCTCCGGGTCCGCGGGGACTCCTGAACCCGATCAGACCTGGTGACGAGGGATGACCAGACCTGTCTCGTAGGCCACCACGACGGCTTGCGCCCGGCTGGTGAGGCCCAGTTTGGTCATGGTGCGGTTGAGGTGCGTCTTGATCGTGGCCTCGCTGACGGTGAGCGCGTCGGCGATCTCGTGGTTGGTCCGACCGGTCGCCACGAGCCGGAGGATCTCCAGCTCCCGCGGGGTCAGCCGGCCGAGGCCGGGCGGGGCCGGTGTCGGCACGCGGCGCGGTTGCCGGACGTACGCCTCGACGAGCCGCTGCATGACCGACGGCGCGAACAGCACGTCCCCGGCGGCGACGGCCTCGACCGCGGCGATCACCTGGTGCGGCTCGGTCTCCTTCAGCAGGAAGCCCGAGGCGCCGGCGCGCAGCGCGGCGTAGACGTACTCGTCCAGGTCGAACGTGGTCAGCACGATGACGCGCGGCTTGGGGTCGGGCGCGTCGGCCAGGATGCGGCCGGTGGCCGCGATGCCGTCCAGGCCGGGCATCCTGATGTCCATCAGGACCACGTCGGGTCTGGTCGCGGCGGCGAGCGCGACGGCTTCGTGGCCGTCCGCCGCCTCGCCGACGACCTCCAGGCCGGGCGCGGCGCGCAGCAGCGCGGCCAGGCCGGCGCGGATCAGCACCTCGTCGTCGACGACCAGGACCGTGGCTCCGGGCAATCCCCTCATCACCGACACTTATATCGTCGGCGCCTTCTCGTCCGGGGTGATCGGCAGCGTGAGCTCGACCACGAAGCCGCCGTCCGCGCGGGGGCCCGCGGACAGGGTCCCCTGGTAGAGCGCGGCCCGCTCGGTCATGGTGAGCAGGCCGTGCCCGGTGCCGGCGTCGCCCGTCGACGGCGGGCCCGGCTCGTTCGCGACGCGCACGGTGAGCCGGTCGGCCTCGCGGCGCACCCGCACGGCGGTGGCGGCCAGCCCGGCGTGCTTGATCACGTTGGTGAGCGCCTCCTGCACGACCCGGTAGGCGCACAGCTGCAGGCCCGGCGGCAACCGCTCGACCTCCGGCGGCGCCAGGTCGAGGGTGACCGGCAGGCCCGCCGCGCGCGTGCGCTCGACCAGCTCGGGCAGGTGCGCCAGGGTCAGCGCGGTGTCGCCGGGCTCGTCGTCGGTGCGCAGCACCATCAGCAGCCTGCGCATCTCGCGCAGCGCCTCCCGGCTGGTGGCGCCGATGGTGTCCACGGCGGCCCGCGCGGTCGGCGGGTCGTCGTCGAAGACGTACTTGGCCAACCCGGTCTGCACGGCGATCACCGACATGTGGTGCGCGACGACGTCGTGCAGCTCCCGGGCGATGCGCAACCGCTCCTCGGTCAACGCGCGCTCGGTCCGCAGCTCCTGCTCGGTGCGCAGCCGCTCGGTCAGCACGGCGAGCTGCCGGTTGCGCAGCGCCAGCTCACGGCCCACGTTGCCCATCGCCCACGCCACCGCCGGGATCACCACGGCCTCCGCCATCGCGATGTACCAGGGCAGGCCCGTCACCAGCGCCGCCCACAGCAGCGTCAGCGCCACCGCCGCGGTGCACGCGGCGGTGGTCCTGGGCGGGCGCAGCGCCGCGACCGTGTAGAGCAGGAGGACCGGCCCCCAGAAGTTGAGCGCGAGCTGGACGTAGCCGAGCGCCAGGAACACGGCCAGCGCCGCGGTGCTCGTCGCCAGGACGAGCACCGGCGCACGCCTGCGCAGCGCGAACGGCAGGAAGACCACCGCGGTGAGCCCGTAGGCCACCGGGTCCGCGCCCCAGCTCGTCGGCGCGTACTGCCGGCCGACCAGCCACGCCGTGGCGACCATGGCGAGGGCCGCCGCGAGGTCCAGCGCCGGGATGGTCCCCCTGCCGCCCCAGCGCATGAGGCCAGCATAGGCGGCGCGCGGCAGCACCCGGGCCACGAGGTCGCGTCACGGTTCCGGGCGCAGGTAGAACAGCTGGTTCGACTTCGTGGCGTCGCCGCACGCCCACTGGATGAGGGCGGCGCCGTTGCCCTGGCTCGCGCCGCTGATGTCCAGGCACTTCCCGCTGTGCGCGGGCCGGGGCCGGACCGCGACGTCCACGCCGCCGCCCTCGACGTAGTCGAAGAGGAACTGCTGGTTCGCCTGCGGGAAACCGGCGCCGTTGCACGTCCACTGCAGCACGGGCGCGTCGTCGGCGTGCTGCCACGTCTTCACGTCCGCGCACAGCTTCGAGGAGACGACCCTGAGCATGAAGTAGTCCGTGGCGCCCTGCCGCTCGATCGTGAACTGCTGGTTCTTGTTGCCGGTCACGCAGTCGGACTGGGTCAGCACGGTGTCCTTGGCGGTGTTCGCGACACCGATGCACTTCTCGCTGTGCTTGGGCTGGATCCGGTACACCTTGTCGGGCTCGACGTAGAACGGCGTCCTGGTGTCGCCGATCCGGCCTTCCCAGTCGGCGCGCTTGTCCGCGAAGGACGTCCCGGTCGACACGAACGTGTAGACCCGGCGGTTGCCGTCGCCCGTCGCGTACAGCGCGGCGACGTCGGCCCTGCCGTCGCCGGAGAAGTCACCGGCCGACACGACCGCCGCGTTGGTGTCGAAGGACGTGCCGGTCCACCAGACCCGGCTGGTCCAGGTGCCGCCGTCGGGGGCGAGCACGTCGAGCCGGGCGGTGTTGCCGCCGCGGTCCGACATGACCACGACCTCGTCGCGCCCCGTGCCGTCGCCGGTCACGTCGGCGGCGAGGAAGGTCGCGCTCGCGCGGTTGAGGTTGCCCGCGCCGCTGTCCCACCGCAGCACCGGGTCGGCGAAGCCGTGCTGGACCCACAGCTCGGTCCGCGCCCCGTCGTGACCGCGCAGGTGGCCGAGGTCGGCGCGGCCGTCGCCGTCGAAGTCGCCCGCGACGAAGCTCGTCGCGGTCACGTCGAGGTTGCCCGCGCCGCTGTCCCAGCGCAGCACCGGCTCGCCGAACCGGCCGCCGTTCGCGGTGTGCACCCAGAGTTTGGTCTGCTCGCCCTGCTGGCCCTGGAAGGCCGCGATGTCGTCGTCGCCGTCACCGTCGAAGTCGCCGGCGACCACCTTCAGGTACGACAGCCGGTAGGTCGTGCCCGACCAGGACTCGGCTTCCACCACGAACCGGTTGCCGTCCGAGCGCAGCACGTAGAGCCGGACCCTCCGGTCGGGGTCCTCCCGGAACACCGCGACGTCGCCGCGCCCGTCGCCGGTGAAGTCACCGCGGACGTTGATCGTGCGGTGCGCCGGGAAGCCGCCGTTCACGCCGCTGTCCCAGCCGATGTGCGCGGCGGTGAACCCGGTGCCGGTGGAGACGAGGTTCCAGGCGGCCGTGCGGCCCTCGCCCTGGTCGAACACGGTCGTCACGTCCGCGAGCCGGTCGCCGTTGGTGTCGCCGCGGACCGGGGGTGCCGTGATCGCGCGGGGGGTGGCGGTGAGGTTCCAGGTGGTCGGCTCGGGGCTGGGGTGGCCCGCCCGGTCGACGGCGCGCACGTACAGCGTCCGGTTGATCCCGATGGTCCCCCCGGGCGAATCGGGCCACAGCGTGATCGGCACGCTCGCGCGCCCGTCGGCCCCGGCGCCGACCCACGACGTGACGCGATCGGGCTGGAAGCCGTACCGGTACCCGGCGATGTCGGTGTCGGCGGCGGCGCGGTGGAAGGTCACCACGCCCATCTCCCCCACCGCGCGGACCGCCGTGCCGTTCGGGAAGTCGGTCGACGTCACGCCCGGCGCGCCGGGCTCGACCTTGTCGACGGTGAAGTAGCACCGCGCGGTGTCCGGACCGGCCAACGCGGCGTCGCGGGCGCGGGCCCGGAAGCTGAACACCGCGCCGGGCCGGTCCTCCGGCACGGCGCCGGTGGGCAGCGGCGGCCAGGTGACCGCGCCGCCGGACCCGATCACCGGCGTGGTCGACGTGGCGATCACGGTGTCGCCCTCCAGGACCTCCAGCACGCCCGAGACGTTGTCGCCCTCGGGGTCGGACAGGACGCCGGAGAACGTCGGCGCGCCGGTGGTGAACGGCGTCGGCGCGGTCGCCGTGCCGCACGGCTTGGGCGGCACGGTGCCGACGCCGGTCGGGACGCGCGGCCGGGAGTTGTACTCGACGTTGATCCTGGCCGTGTTCGCGTAGAAGTACTTCCACTGGTCCTGGCTGCTCTCGACGTCCGGGTCGATCCGGAGGCCGAACGCCACGGTGTCCCCGTTGGCGGTCGCGGTGTCCTGCACCGCCTTGGTGAGCGCGGCCGAGGAGAACTCCATCGGGAAGTCCGGCTTCGGGCACGCGGTCGACTCGTTGGCCGTCCCCTTCGCCGAGGCCAGCCGGGTCAGCCAGTGGCCGCCGGAGTTGGTCCAGGTCAGCGGGACCTCGGGGTCGATCGGCTTGGTGTGCCACAGGTCGACCGAGGTCGCCGCGCAGGCGGCGGAGTGGTCCATCGTGATGGAGAACCAGGCCCGGGTGACCTTCGAACCGGCGATCGCGCCGGAGTTCATCTGGAACAGCGACCGGTACAGCCCGGCCGTGCCCCAGGTCTTGCCGACCTTCGCCTTGTTGGTGTCCTTGGTGGTCCAGTAGGAGGTGCCCGGCGAGTCCTTGTTGACGTAGGTCCACCGGTTCTGCCCGGCGCTGAACGACGGGTCGATGTAGAGCGGGTAGGTGGTGTCGGGGCCGGTCAGCATCGCCGGGTCCGGTGTGACCACCAGCTCGTCCGCGCCGACGCGGAGGTCCATCGCGCGTTCCCGGCCCTGCGGCGCGTTCCCCGCCGCCGCGGCCCGCTGGCGGGGCGAGTCCCACATCACCGGGGTGCCCGAGGCGAACACCACCCGCCCGGTGTCGTCCACGGCGGCCGTCGCACCGTCGGCGCCGGGCTTGACGGTCAGCCCCCTGGTCGCCGTGCGGTACCGGATCGCCCGCAGCGCCGGGTTCGCCGCCGCGGCGGCGTCGCGGACCACCAGCACCTGGGCGAACCCGTCGGAGTCGGCCCGCACCCGCAGGTCCACCCCGGGCAGCACGTCCGGGTAGGTCGCGGTGTCGCCGTCCAGTCGCGGCGCGGGCAGCGGGTCCGGCCACGACAGCGCCAGTTCCCGGCCGTCGCGCTCGACCGTCGCCAGGGGACCCGTCCCGCCGCCGGACAGCCGGAGCCCGGTGACCGTCGCGCGCGGGCTGATCGAGCCGTCGGCGGCACGGGCGAGCGAGGTGTCGATCGGCACCCACTCCCCGGCCTTGCGGGTGCGCACGGGCGCCGCGTACTGCTCCAGCGTCCTGGTGCCGGACGGGTTCGCGAACACCCGGGAGGTCTCGGTGCGGAGCCCGACCAGCTCGACCGGCTCCCGGGCGGGCTCGGGGGCGGCTCCGGCCGCCCGCGGCGACGGCGTGCACACCGCGGCCGCGAGGCAGACGACCAGGGCGAGGGTCGTGGCCGACCCGCGCGGTGCCGATCTTCGGGGTGAGGACATCAGCGCTCCTAGGCGGAAGGGACCGGGTGCACGCTAGGAGGGCGCGCCGTGCGGCGGAAAGCGTTTCCAGCAGTGCTGAAACGCTGTCGCGGCGAAAACGCCCGTTCCTAATCTCGGCCGTCGCTGTGCTTTCGGTTCCGCGTTTCGACGCCGAGGAGGCGACTGATGAGAAGACCCGCGCGCCGGCTGGTGGCCGGCGTGGTGAGCTTGGCGTTGGCGATGACCGCGGTGGTGCCCGCACCCGCGCTCGCCCGACCGGGCGCCGCCGCGTTCCAGCCGCACCGCGAACCCTCCGTCCCGGGGCACGACGCCCGCGCCGTGCCGCCCGAACCGAACGCCGCCGACGCGGCGGCGGTGACGAAGGCGCCCGAGGTGTCGTGGCCCGGGGCCGGCGTCGCGGAAGTGGCGCTGGACGGGGTGCGCGCGGCGGGCGCCACCACCCGCGCGGGCGACCTGCCGGTCTTCGTCGGCCGGGTGGACGGCGACGTGTCGACGGCCGCCGCCGCGCCCGGCAAGGTCCGCGTCGAGGTGCTCGACCGGCGGCTGGAGGGCCCGGTGCTGCGGATCAACCGCGCCGACGGCGTCCGGCAGGCCGGGCCGGTGGCGGTGGAGGTGGACTACTCCGGCTTCGCGCACGCCCACGGCGGCGACTGGGCGGTCCGCCTGCGGCTGGTGGCGCTGCCGGAGTGCGCCCTGACCACGCCGGAGCGCGACGAGTGCCGCGCGACCCCGCTGGCCACCCGGAACAACGGCTCCGGGCGGCTGACCGCGCGGGCCACCGCGGCGCCGGAGGCGAAGTCCGGGCTGTACGGCGTGATGGCGGGCGACTCGTCGGGCGCCGGCGACTACAAGGAGTCGTCGCTGTCGCCGTCCTCGACCTGGGTCGCCGGCGGCTCCTCCGGCGACTTCACCTGGAACTACCCGATGGACGTGCCGCCGAACGTGAACGCCGCGGCGCCCCAGCTGAACCTGTCCTACTCGTCCGGCTCGATGGACGGCCGCACGTCGGCGGCCAACAACCAGCCGTCCTGGGCGGGCGAGGGCTTCTCCTTCGAGCCGGGCGGGTACATCGAACGCCGGTACGTCGCCTGCTCGACGGACATGAAGCCGGTGAACAACGGCAACGCCAACAACACCACGAAGACCGGCGACACGTGCTGGCGCTCCGACAACGCCACGTTCACGCTCAACGGCAAGGGCGGCGAGCTGGTGCTCGACGACGCCACCAGGACGTGGCGGCCGCGCAAGGACGACGGCACCGTGGTCGAGCGCCTGACCGGAGGGAAGAACCCCGACGACAACGGCGAGCACTGGAAGATCACCAGCCGCGACGGCACGGAGTTCTACTTCGGCCTCAACCAGCTGCCCGGCTGGAGCACCGGCAAGGAGGTCACCGAGTCGGTGTGGACCAACCGGGTGTACGGCAACCACGCGAACGAGCCGTGCCACAAGACCGCGTTCGCCGACTCGTCCTGCATGCAGGCGTGGCGGTGGAACCTCGACTACGTGGTCGACCGGCACGGCAACACGATCAGCTACTTCTACGACACCGAGACCAACAACTACGGCCGCGAGCTGAGCGCCACCAAGGTCTCGTCCTACGTCCGCGCCGGGTACCTGACCCGGATCGACTACGGCCAGCTCAAGGACGGGATCTTCACCACCAAACCGGTCGGCCAGGTCGTGCTCAAGGCCGCGGACCGGTGCATCCCCGGCACCCCCGCCGCCGACTGCGTCGCGGCCAAGCCCGCGAACTGGCCGGACACGCCGTGGGACCAGGCGTGCTCCAGCACGACGAACTGCAAGAACAAGCACTCGCAGACGTTCTGGACGCAGAAGCGGCTGGAGAGCGTCACCACCAGGGTGTGGACCGGTTCGGCGTTCCGCGACGTCAACACCTGGAAGCTCACCCACACCTTCCCGAGCCCGGGTGACGGCACCAGGGCCGGCCTGTGGCTGTCGTCGATCAGGCAGACCGGCCTGGCCGGCACGCCGGTCGAGCTGCCGCCGACCACGTTCGACGGCATCCAGCTGAACAACCGGGTGGACGCCGCCAACGACATGGTGCCGCCGATGAACTGGTGGCGGATGAAGAAGATCAACACCGACTCCGGCGGCCAGGTGGTCGTCACCTACCAGCCGCCGAACTGCGCCCCGACCGGCACGCGGCCCGCGCCCGACACCAACACGCTGCGGTGCCACCCGCTGAAGTGGAGCCCGGACACGCCGGACGGCGTGGCGAAGGAACGCACCGACTGGTTCCACAAGTACGTGGTCGGCGGCGTCACCGAGAAGGACCTCACCACGGGCGTCGTCGCGGAGGAGACCACCGTCGAGTACGGCGGCACGCCCGCGTGGCGGCACGACGACGAGGACGGCCTCGTCCCGGCCGAGCGCAAGACCTGGTCGCAGTGGCGCGGGTACGAGAAGGTGCTGGTCAAGAAGGGCGACGCGGCCGGCGGGCAGTCGCTGACCGAGACCCGGTACTACCGCGGCATGGACGGCGACAAGACCGCGGCGGGCGGCCGGAAGTCGGTCGAGGTCCTCGACTCGAAGAGCGGCCACTGGCGCGACAGCGACCCGCTGTCCGGCTACGAGCTGGAGGAGATCACCTACACCGGGGCGGGCGGGGCGGTGATGTCGCGGTCGATCACCGACCACTGGGTGCAGGGGCCGACGGCGACCCGCAGGGCCTCCTGGGGCACCACCGAGTCGTTCCAGACCGGCGAGAGGAAGTCGCGGCAGACCAACCTGCTGTCCGACGGGACCTGGCGGGAGACCGGCAGCGACAACACCTACGACACCCGCGGCGTGCTCCAGCAGACGTTCGACCTGAACGACACGAGCACGGCGGACGACGACACCTGTACCCGCTACAGCTACGCGGCGCAGGGGTCGCTGGTGGAGCTGCCGTACCGCAAGCAGACCGTGTCCGACGGCTGCGACGCGCCGGTCAAGCCGGAGAACGTCATCGACGACGACCGGTTCTACTACGACGGCAACGACACCCTCGGCGCGCCGCCGACCGTCGGTGACGTCACCCGCATGGAGGAGCTCTCCGGCTGGGTCGACGGTGCTCCGACCTACGTGACGACGACCCGTGCCAAGCACGACGGCTACGGCCGGCCGATCGAGGTCTACGACGCCAAGAACCGCAAGGGCACGACCACGTACACGCCGGCGACCGGCGCGCCGACGAGCATCGCGGTCACCAACGCGCTGGGCCACCGGACCGTCACCGAGGTGGACCCCGCGTGGGGCGAGGAGACCTCGGTCGTCCTGCCCGGCGACCGGCGTTCCCGCACCACCTACGACGCCCTGGGCCGGGTCCTCAAGGAGTGGCTGCCGGGGGCGAACCCGGACACCCGGCCGGCCGACCGGGAGCACGCCTACCTGTTCCGCAACGACGGCCCGAGCGTGGTCACCACCAAGGACCTCCAGCCGGACGGCTCCTACGACACCGACTACGAGCTCTACGACGGCGACATGCGCCTGCGGCAGACCCAGGCGCCGGCGCCGGGCGGTGGCCGCACGGTCATCGACCACGTCTACGACGCGCGCGGCCTGGAGGTGAAGCAGAACGGCCCCTACCTCAACGACGCACCACCCGGCTACGACGTCCTGATCCCCGACGAGGACCTGCTGACCTCGCAGACCGTCACCGAGTACGACGGCAGCGACCGGCCGACGGTGTCGATCTTCAAGGTCAGGGGCGTCGAGAAGTGGCGCACCACCTACACCAACAACCCCGACCGGCAGGACGTCGACCCGCCGACCGGCGAGACGCCGGAGACCAGGATCCTGGACGCCGACGGCAACGTGGTCGAGCTGCGCCAGTACAAGGGCGAGGCGCCGACCGGCGACTACGACCGGACCACCTACACCTACGACCCGGAAGGGCAGCTGCTGTCGGTCACCGACCCGGCCGGGAACGTGTGGCGCTACACCTACGACGTGCGCGGCCGCAAGACCAGCAGCCTCGACCCGGACCGCGGCCTGACCGAGTACACCTACGACGAGGCCGGCCAGCTGACCAGCGCCAAGGACGCCCGCGGCGTCACGCTCGCCTCCACCTACGACGACCTCGGCCGGCAGACCGGGTTGTACGAGGGGTCGACGTCGGGCCGCAAGCGCGCGGAGTGGACGTACGACACGGTGGCCCCGGGCATGCCGGCGACCTCAACCCGGTGGGTGGACGGCGCGGCGTACACCTCGGCGGTGACCGGGTACGACCCGGCGGGCAGGCCCACCGGCTCGAAGCTCACCATCCCGGCGACCGAGGGCAGGCTCGCCGGCACGTACCAGTTCGCCGGCACCTACACCGTCGACGGCGAGATCGCGACGCAGAAGCTGCCCGCCGTGGCCGGATTCGCCGAGGAGACGCTGACGTTCGGGTACGACAACTACGGGTTGCCGACGACGTTGAGCGGCAAGACCCCCTACGTCACCGGGACCAGGTACACCCCGTACGGCGAAATCGAGAGCGCGACGCTGTCCACCGGCGGCAAGGCGGTGCAGCAGACGTTCCAGTACGAGGACGGCACCCGCCGGTTGTCCCGCACGGTCGTGCAGAGCGATTCGAGCGCGAGCTACCTGTCCGACCTGTCCTACACCTACGACGCGGCCGGGAACATCAGGCGGATGTCCGACGCGGCCGACTCCGACACCCAGTGCTTCGCCTACGACCACCTGCGCCGGCTCACGAACGCGCACACGCCGAAGTCCGGCGTGTGCGGGTCCGGGGAACTGGGCGGCCCGGCCCCGTACGGCCTGTCCTGGACGTTCGACAAGGTCGGCAACCGGCTGAGCGAGACCAGGACCGGCGCGGACGGCAAGTCGACGACGTCGAACTACACCTACCCCGCTCCCGGCCAACCGCAGCCGCACGCGCTGCGCAAGGTGACCACGGGCGACAAGGTGGACCAGTACGGCTACGACGCGGTCGGCAACACCACCGCCCGCAAGGGGCAGGTGCTCGACTGGGACGCCGAAGGCCACCTGGCCAAGGTGACCGAGGGCGGCAAGACCACGTCGTTCCTCTACGACGCGTCCGGTGAGCGGCTGATCCGCCGCGACGCGACCGGGACCACCCTGTACCTCGGCGCGACCGAAGTGCGGGTGGACGGCAACGGCGCCCTGTCCGCCACCCGCTACTACACCCACTCCGGGCACGTGGTCGCCGTCCGCACCTCGGACGGGAAGGTGACCTGGCAGACCGCCGACCACCACGGCACCGCGCAGCTGTCGATCGACTCGGAGACCCAGGCCGTGCAGCGACGGCGGACCACGCCGTACGGCGAGGTGCGCGGCGCGGCACCGTCGCCCTGGCCGGGTGAACGGGGGTTCGTCAACGGGACCAACGACCCCACGACCGGCCTGGTGCACCTCGGGGCGCGGGAGTACGACCAATCGACCGGCCGGTTCACCTCCGTCGACCCGGTGATCGACCACGAGGACCCGCAGCAGCTGCACGGCTACGCCTACGCCAACAACAGCCCGGTCACCTACACCGACCCGGACGGCCGGTGGGGGTTCAGCATCAAGACGATCACCAAGGTCGTCTTCAAGCCGTTCGTGAAGACGGTCGTCCAGCCGGTCACGACGTGGGTCACGAAGTACACGCCGATCATCCACAACGCCGTGGAGAAGCTGGCCTCCGTCACCGTGCCGGTGATCAAGAACGTGGTCAAGAAGATCCCCGGTGTCAAGAAGGTCACGCAGACGATCAGGAAGGTGGTCAAGAACACCAAGAGCTCGGTCAAGCGCTTCTACAAGAAGCACGTCCAACCGAAGCTGAACAAGGTGAAGAAGACCTTCAACCGGTACAAGAAGGCCGCCTCGAACGGGCTCAAGAAGGCCACGAAGCGCATCGGGCGCGACATCGGCAACGCCTGGGATGCCGCCGGCAAGGTCGCAACGCAGTTCAAACCCGGCGAGAAGGGGTGGGGCGCGCTCAAGCTGGGGCTCGGTGTGGCGGCGATGTTCTTCGGCTGCGTGGTCTGCGGCGCCGCGGTCGCCGGCATGAGTGCGGTCGACGCGGTGATCGCCGCGCGGGAGGGGGACACGGGCAAGGCCGCCCTGGAGGTCGCCGGCATCGTCACCTTCGGCGTCGGCACCAAGATCAGTCAAGGCATGCAGACGGCCAAGGTCGCGGCCAGGGTCCAGGGCAGCGCCTTCACCGGCACCTCGCGGTTGTACACGCAGGCGATGTCCAAGGTGCAGGGGCTGGAAAAAATGGAATTCAGGAACAACCTGATCGACGGCAGCCTGCTGTCCAAAGACGCCATGGTCTACGGGGCGAGCTGGTCGTTCGACGACAACCACTGGTCGCAGAAGGTCTGACGGCCGCGGTCCCGGGCACCGCGGTGCCCGGGACCACCCCGTTCGCCTGGTTCAGTCGATGATGTAGCCGAGGGGACCTTCCAGGAAGTAGCGACTCGGGTCCTCGCAACCGGGATCAGTGGTGACCAGGTGATCGTCGGTGCCGGGGCTGAAACAGCGGTAGAGGCGAACAGTGCCCGCGACCTGGTCGTGGTAGACGTAGCCGAGGGGACCTTCCAGGAAGTAGCGACTCGGGTCCTCGCAACCGGAATCGGTGGTCACCAGATGACGCATGGTGCTGGGGCTGAAACAGCGGTACAGGGCAACAGTGCCCGCGACCTGGTCGTGATGGGCGTAGCCGACGGGGCCGTCCAGCGAGTAGCGACTCGGGTCCTCGCAACCGGAATCGGTGGTCACCAGGTGATCGCCGGTGCCGGGGCTGAAACAGCGGTAGAGGGCGACGGGGCCCGAACGGCCTGAGACGGTCAGTTCGATCGCGGTGTCGTTGGCGTCCCAGGCTCCCGGAATGGTGAGCCTCACCCGGCCGATGTCCTGGGTGAGCATCACCGGCGTGCCGTCTTTGACCAGGGAGGCCGCCGAGAAGACCTTGCCGTCCCGGGGTAGCGGGAGGGTGAGGGTCCGCCCGGCCGGTGGCTTGAGCACGTGGAGGTACTCGGTGCGGTCGTGGGGTGACTTGGTCGCTACGCCCCAGGACAGGTCGGCGATGCGGGTCCCGGCCTTGGTGGGATAGGAGGTGCTGGGCCGGGTGCCCTCGACAGACACCTTGATCCGGTCGATCCAGGTACCGACTTGCCGCAGTGCCGGCATGACGCCGGGTTCCCAGCCGCCGCCGGCGTAGGGGCCGGCCGCCCAGGCCATGCCGCCGCCGGCGCTGTCGGTGGCCGCCTGCAGGACGGTGTAGCGGAACATGCTCTCTGGCGAGTACTTGACCCAGCCGCCGGTCTGCGATGCCCACCAAGAAGTTCCGGTTCCCCGCATGGTCGCCGCCACCGGCTCGGCGTGGCCGGGCCACAGGTCTCCGTTGGTCTGCCCGAACTCCGCCTGACCGAAGTACTCCTTCATGCCCACGTCCAGGCCGTACAGGTTGCCGTAGTCGTTCTGGATGAGGACCGCGCCCGGGCTGACCCCTTTGATCGTGTCGCGCAGTCGTGGGTAGTCGACGACGGTCTGGCTGTCGCCCCGGGGGCTTCCCTCGTCCATGTACAGCCCGTCGATCGATGCCCCGTAGCGCTGCATCAACTCCCGGTAGACGTCGTTGATGAAATCGTTCCACCGGGTGCGGTCGAAGTCCGGCCCCGGGTCCGAGGACTGCCCGCCCGTCGAAGGCTGTGTGCCCCAACCGGTCTTGCGCTTGTCCGCGTCGCCGAACTCCATGCCGTCACGGGGATGGGTGTAGAGGTGGACGTGGATGCCCTTGGCCTTGACCGCGGTGATCATGTCTGCGATGAGGTCGCGGTCGACGCGGTGGTCGGGCAGGCCCCAGTCCAGCATCTTCCGGCTCGGGTACAGGGCCACCATCTTGGAGTGCCAGGCGGTGAAGATGACGTACCGCACCTTCGCGGCGGCCAGATCGTCGGCGAACCCGTTCGCGTCGAAGCTGTTCGCCAGAGTGTTGGGGTCGTCGACGACCGCGCCGCCGGAGTTCACCGTGTGGCCGGGCACGTAGTGGACGAACAGGCCGTACTTGTGATCGAGGATGTCGGTCGTTCCGTCGTCCGCATGGGCCCGTAGCGCCTGCAAGGGCGCCACGAGGACCGCCACCAGCGCCACCAGCGGAATGAACACGCCCGCCGACGTCCGCCTGCCGGACAGGTACATGAGCGAATCCTTTCGTGCGCTTGAAGAGCACACAGAAAGCAGTAACCCGCGCGACGGCACAAAGGCGTAACCGTGGATCCGCGCGTTGTCGCCCAGCACCGACAGTTCGCCGGGACTTTACCACCCGGTAAGCAACGCCGAAACGGCCGTTTGTGTGCGCTTTCCGCTGCCGAGTAGCCCACGCGCGCACAGGGCGTCGCCGCGCACGGCACGGGTCGCTGGTTGTCCGATAGCCCAGCGGTCACTCCGGCCGGGAACATCCAGCACATTCCGCGCAGCTCTTGCCGGTGCCATCAATATCGCGCCCAGCAAGCCCACTACCAGCGTCAATCGCTCCAGCCGCGGTTCGTGGCCGTGGCCTGCCAATTTGTCGATCTTGTGTTGGTCGACGAGGACGTTCAGGCTTGGGTGAGCGGCTTGGACGAGTTGTTCGGGCGGGTGGCGGGCCGGTTTCTGCGGGCGGAGCCGCGTCGGCGGGCTCGTGCGCACGTGCGGGGTCTGGTGGCGCCGATCGCGGGCAAGAACGGCTGGACGCTGATCGAGCCCGGGAAGAGCACGAGTTGGCCTACTACTCGTGTTGCGCCCGAACCGGAACCACCGACGAGGACCCGATCCGGGTGGCCGGTGCTCGATGGGCGGTCGAGGGCTGCTTCCGGACCGCCGGGCCCGAGGTCGGCCCAGGCCACCGACACCGCGCCGAACAAGCCCACTACCAGCGAAGACAGGCCCAGCACCACGAACGGCGGCTGGAGCACTAGGAGGGACCGCCGGCCAGCAGGGCGAGGCCCAGCGAGGTGATCGAGTGCAGCACCGACTGCCCGTTCTGGCGGCTGGTGACCAGGCCGGCGCCGCGCAGGGCCGACGCCTGCTGGCTCGCGGTCGGCAGGGTGGTCGCCGTGCGGCGGGCCACTTCGCTGGTGGTGCAGGGGCTTTCGCCGATGGCCGCCAGCACCCTGGCCCGCGTCCGGCCGAGCAGGGACGCCAGCGAGGTGCGCGTGCCGTCGGGGGCGGACCAGCCCGGTTCGTGCCGGACCGGGTACACCAGGACCGGTTCGCGGTCGCCGTCGAACAACGTGGTCGGCAGGCCCTGGCAGAAGAAGGACGGCACCAGTTGCAAACCGCGGCCGCCCAGGTGCAGCTCCTGGTCGACCGGGTAGCCCAGCTCCAGCACCGGGTAGTGCCACCGCGCCGTCGGGTGCAGGTCTTCGAGCACGCGCTCCCAGCCGCCGTCGGCCACCAACGCCGTCTGCCTGGCCCGTTCCCGGCCGAGGTGGCCGGTGATCCGGGTCCAGTACGGCGCGAGGCAGGCTTCGAAGTACTGCTCGACCGCGTCGGCCAGGCGGGTGACCGCTTCCGGGCGGCCCTCGGCGAGCGCGGTCGTCCACGACGGCAGGCGTCGCGCGCCCGCCAGGACGGACAGGTCCTGGCTGAGCCTCCGCCTCGGCGTGCGGCGCAGGGCTTCCAGCCCGTCGGCCAGGGTCAACCCGTCGGTGACCGGGGTGAGGAAGTCCGCCGCGTACCCGGACGGCGGCACCAGGTCGGTCAGCAGGCGGGTGTCCGCGGGCGCCTGGGGGCCCGCGGACCTCCGCCACTGCGCGAAGACCACCTCACCCGTCCGCCTGCGCAGCCGGTACAGGCTGAGCAGCGTCTCCCACATCGGGTGCGGCGCGGTGCTGATCCTCGTCCTGGCGAGGTCTTCCGGCGTGAAGTGGATGCGCAGCACGGCTCCCCCCGAAGCACGTCCGTCGAACGTCGTGTCGGGTGATCCCCCCACCCGGCGTCCGACGCTAGGGCACGGCGGGACGTCGGCGGCATCGGCGAGCCGGGAAATACCGCCAAAGTTGAGGCGTGTACCGCCAATGATTGACGACGAACGGCGCACTCCCCCGGTCCGGGCTCGCGCGAGGCCGTTCGCGCGCGGCGCCGTTCGTCCGCGCACCGCCTCCCGGGCCTTTCCACGCACGCCGAAACGCTTGTCGGCGTTTCACCGGCCTTCCTAGCGTTGCCCGGTGTTCACCAGCAGATTCCCCACGGCCACCAGGTCCTGGGCGCGTGCGGTCGTCGTGGCGGCCGTCTCGGCGTCGTCGATCGTGGCACCGGACGCCGGTGCGGTCTCCCCGACGCCGGTGCGGCCCGCGGCCCTGCCCGCGGTGCCGCAGGCCGACGTCACCGGCGACGGGGTCCCCGACCTCGTCCTGGCCTCCGGGGCCCGGCTGACCTACCTCGGCGACACCGCCCTGAGCCCCCACGACCTCGGCGGCTCGGTGCTGGTGGTCCCCGGTGGCGCGACGGGCGCGGCGGCGGCCCTGGTCAACCAGAACAGCCCCGGTGTCGGCCTCGGCATGACGGCGACCGACAAGTTCGGCACCGCCCTGGCCACCGGTGACTTCAACGGCGACGGCCTCGCCGACGTGGCCGTCGGCAACCCCACCGAGCGCGTGGGCGGCCTGGCGAACGCCGGCGCGGTGACCGTGCTCTACGGCCAGCGCACCGCACCGTACCTGCGGACCATCGCCGGGGCCCCGAGCACCGTCACCCAGGACACCGGCGGCCTGCCCGGCGCGGTGGAGGCGGGCGACCTGTTCGGCGGCAGCCTCGCCACCGGCGACTTCAACGGCGACGGCTACGCCGACCTGGCCATCGGCTCACCCGGCGAGGCGATCGGGACCAAGGCACGCGCGGGCGCGGTGTGGATCCTCTACGGCCGGGCCGCCGGGCTGACCGGGAACGGCGCCGTGGCGTTCAACCAGGACGACCCCGACCTCGCGGGCGCCGCCGAGGCGGACGACCTGATGGGCTGGGCGCTGGCCGCGGGCGACGTCACCGGTGACCGGCGCGACGACCTCGCCGTGCTGTCCTCGGGCGACGTCATCGGCGACATCACCGACGCGTGGGGCGCCGTGCACCTGCTGCACGGCGCCGCGGGCGGGCTCTCCGGCGCCGCGTCGTCCTACGTCAGCGTGGGCAACGCCGCCACCGCGGGCAGGTGGCGCGGCCTCGTGATCGGGCGCTTCCGCGGTGGCGCGCACGCCGACCTGGTCGTGCAGGCCGACCGCAGGCGGGGCGCGCCCGCCGATTCGGGCGCGCTGGTCACGGTGCGCGGTGGCGCCGCCGGCCTGACCACCACCACCGAGGTGATCGACCAGTCCGGCGACGCCGTGCCCGGCTCGCCGGAGGCGGGCGACCACTTCGGCGGATCGCTCGCCGTGGGCGACCTCGACGGCGACGCCGTGGACGACCTGGCGGTGGGCGCGATCAAGGAGAACGACCGCACCGGTTACGTGTGCCTGCTGCGCGGCGGGGGCGCCGGCCCGCTCTCGCACCCGGTCGCGCTGGTGGGCGAGAACACCGCGCCGATCGCCGCGGGCGAGGGCGTCGGCGAGGGCTTCGGGTACGGGCTGCGGATCCTCGACGTCACCGGGGACGGGCGCGCCGAGCTGGTGGTCTCCGCGCCGTGGGAGGACGGCACGCTGCAGACCGGGACCCTGTTCGTCCTCGGCACCGGTCTGTCCGGTTCGGCGCTGGCGGTGACCTCCGCGCGGCGCGTCACCCGCGCCGACCTCGGCACCGCCTCCGGCTACGGGCCGGGAGCCCCGTTCGCGGGCAACTCCCTCGTGCTCAACGACAACCAGGACACGCCGAAGTAGGGGGATGCACGACATGGGCCGATTCAACCGACGGATCTTCGTCCTGGGCGGCGCGGCCGCCGTGGGCACGGTGGCGCTGGGCGGCCGGGCCGCCGCGGCGTCCTTCCCGTTCACCCTGGGCGTCGCCTCCGGCGACCCGCTGCCCGACGGCGCGGTGCTGTGGACGAGGCTGGCGCCGACGCCGCTGAACGCCGACGGGCACGGCGGGATGCCCGACCAGGACGTCGCCGTGGACTGGGAGGTGGCCACCGACGACCGCTTCACCGACGTCGTCCAGCGCGGCACCACGACCGCCACCTACGCCGCGGCCCACTCGGTGCACGTCGAGCTGGTCGGCCTGCGACCGGACTACGACTACTTCTACCGCTTCCGCGCCCAGGGCCACCTCTCGCCCGTGGGCCGCACCCGCACCGCGCCCGCCCTCGACGCCGTCGGCCGCGACCTGCTGATGTCGTTCGCGTCCTGCGCGCACTACGAGGAGGGCCGCTACACCGTCTACCGCCGCATGGCCGAGGACCGGCCCGGCCTCGTCCTGCACCTCGGGGACTACATCTACGAGGGCGGCGCGGTGAGCGGGAGGGTGCGCCGCCACGCCGGCGACGACGAGCTGCGCTACGTCGCGGACTACCGGCGGCGGTACGCGCAGTACAAGTCGGACGCCGACCTGCAGGCCGCGCACGCCGCGGCCCCGTGGCTGGTCGTCCCGGACGACCACGAGGTGGAGAACAACTACGCGGGCTACGTGCGCGACCGCAACGCCCCGGAGCTCACCGACGCCGAGTGGAGGCAGCGGCGGGCCGCCGCCTACCAGGCGTACTACGAGAACATGCCGCTGCGCGGCGGGGCCCGGCCCAACGGCGGCGGCATCCAGCTCTACCGGCGCGTCCGGTGGGGCACGCTGGCCACGTTCCACATGCTCGACACCCGCCAGTACCGCGACGACCAGGCGTGCGGCGACGGCTGGAAGTACTGCCCGGAGGCCGGTGCCCCGGCTCGCAGCCTGCCCGGCGTCACCCAGGAGAACTGGCTGCTCGACGGGCTGGGGCAGCGCGACGCGACCTGGGACGTGATCGGCCAGCAGGTGTTCTTCGCCCGGCGGGTGGACGGCGACGGCGCATTCGCGCTGGACGGCTGGGACGGCTACCCGGCCTCGCGCGACCGCATCCAGAAGGGCTGGGTGCAGCGCGGGGGGCCCAACCCGGTCGTGCTCACCGGCGACGT
This sequence comes from Saccharothrix syringae, assembly GCF_009498035.1. NCBI lineage: Bacteria > Bacillati > Actinomycetota > Actinomycetes > Pseudonocardiales > Pseudonocardiaceae > Saccharothrix > Saccharothrix syringae. The sequence continues at coordinate 3,024,437 of NZ_CP034550.1, read as the reverse complement.
GCACCGGTCCTGGGCCAACGACCTCAAGGTCGACTTCACCAACCCCGCGTCCCCGGTGGTCGGCACCGAGCTGGTCACCACGTCGGTGTCCTCCGGCGGCGACGGCGCGGACTCCACCGGCGTGCCCGGCAGCGCCTACAACCCGCACCTGAAGTTCTACTCCAACCACCGCGGCTACGTGCGGACCACGATCAGCCCGACCCGGATGGACGTGGACTTCCGGGCGGTCAAGAAGATCTCCACGGCGGGCGAGCCCGCGGTGACGCTGCGCTCGTTCGCCGTCGAGGCGGGCCGGCCCGGCTTGCAGAACCCCTGACCGACCACGCGGGGCGGTCACGCCGAGCGGAACCGGAATCCGCGGGCGTGACCGCCCCGCCCCGCGCCCACCGACCGGGTCGTTCCGGAACCGGTTGTTCTTCTCGTGCGGAAGGGGCACCACACCGGCATGGTGCCCATCGCGTGGTTCCTCCGCCGGGGTTCGTTGTCGCGGCGAGATTCCCGGCGGTCCGAGGAGCGCGTGGGAGCGGGAGCCCGCGGTTGTTGGTGTGAGCCTCTCGCCATCTGCGAGGACCTGCGCGACTCGGCAGCCACGGAACAGATCCGCGCGCTACCCGCAAGGTGAGCACCCCTCGGGCATCCATGCGGTCGGTGGCACGGGAACACCCGGCATGGAGTTGTACCCGCTGGTCGGCACGAACACGGGTTCGCGGATGCCCGACTGCGGCACCGAGGAAGACTCCGGTGTGCTGCGCATGCCCAAGGCGTGGTCGTTGAGTTCGCCCGTGGCGTGGTGTTCGCTCGGGGAACACGTCGAGCACGCGGAGGGCAGGGCCATGGCCGCAATCGGTGAGTCGAACCGGACGCGTGCTGTGCCCGGCGAGTCCGAGCCGATCACCACGAAGGCGTCCGGTGACGGCGTCGGAACGCGCAACGAGGTGACCGCGGTTGTGGGCGGCACGGTGGTGCAGGCCGGGGTCATCGCGGGCGGGGTGCACGTGCACGGGCAGCCCGAGGTACGTCCACCGCGGCAGCTTCCCGCGATGCCGACCGTGTTCGTCGGGAGGGAGCGTGCCCTGGCCGACCTCGACGCCGCGGTGGACCACCGGACGCCGGGCGAGGTACCGGCGGGGATGACGATCTCGACGATCGGCGGCACGGGCGGGATCGGGAAGACGTGGCTGGCCCTGTGCTGGGCCCATCGGCGGCTGGGCCGGTTCCCCGATGGGCAGCTGTTCGTGGATCTGCGCGGGTTCACCCCGAATGCCGAGCCGGTGGGGCCGACTACCGCGATCCGGGGGTTCCTGGACGCCCTGGGGGTCGAGCCCGGTCGCGTTCCGCACGACCTGGACGAGCAGGCTGCGCTGTACCGGAGCTTGACCGCAGACCGGTGCATGCTGATCGTGCTGGACAACGCCCTGTCCGCGGCGCAGGTGGAGCCCTTGCTGCCGGGTGGCCGGTCGTGCGTGGTCGTGATCACCGGCCGCAGGACCTTGAACGGGCTGGTGACCAGGCACGGTGCCCGGCACATCCCGCTCGACGTGCTCGCCGACGACGAGGCCCGCGCCGCGCTGGAGCTCCGGCTGGGGCAGGCGCGGCTGGACGCGGAGCCGGCCGCCACCTCGCGCCTGCTCGCGCAGTGCCGCGGGCTTCCGCTGGCATTGGCGATCGTGGCCGGGCGCGCCCACACCAGTCCGAGTCTGCCCTTGGCGCAGGCCACCGCCGACATCGACGAATTCGGCGTGACGGCTTTGGACGACGACGACCCCACCGCGAGCCTGCCCGCCGTGCTCGGCACCTCCTACCGCGCCCTGTCCAGGCAGCACCGGCACGTGGTGCGCCTGCTGGCCCTGGCGCCCGGCCCGGACATCGGCCCGACCGCAGCCGCGTCCCTCACCGGGACGGCACCGGACCAGGCGGCGAGAGCACTGCGCGTCCTGCACGAGGCATCACTGCTCGAACAAGACGGGCGCAACCGGTACCGCATGCACGACCTCGTCCGCCGCTGCACCAACGAACGCGTCGAAGAACCCGGGGAATCCCGCGAGGCGCTGCGCCGCCTGGTCGACCACTACCTGCACACCGGCCGGCACGCCGACCGGCTCCTGTACCCGCACCGCGATCCCCTGCGGACGGCGCCACCGGCGGCGGGCACCCGGATCCAGCGATTACCCGGCGCGGACGAGGCCATGGCGTGGTTCGACACCGAACACCCGAACCTGCTCGCCGCGTTGCACACCGCCGCCACCCACGAGTGGCACCACACCGTGTGGCAGCTCGCCTGGACCCTGGACACCTTCCACTTCCGGCGAGGGCGTCGCGCCGACCGCCTGTCCGTCTGGAAAGCCGCCGTGCACGCCGCCTCGCACATCGCCGACCCCACGGCCCGCATCAGCGCGCACCGCAATCTCGGCATCGCCTACGCCGTCTTCGAGGACCCCCGGTCGGCGATCGTGCACCTGCACGAGGCCCTCACCCTGGCCGAACAGCACCACGCCGTCTCCGAACAGGCCCGGACCCACCAGATGCTCGGCTGGGCCTGGCAGTGGTGTGGTGACTTCCGACGAGCCCGGGACCACGCCGATGCGGCGCTGGCCCTGCACGACCGGCTCGACCAACCCGTCCGCAGGGCCGACACCCTCAACCAGATCGGCTGGTACGCGGCTCACCTCGGCGACCACGACATCGCCCACGAGCGCTTTCGGGTGGCCCTGTCCCTGCACGCGCAACACCGGAACCCCGACGGCGAGGCCACCGCCCTGGACGGCCTGGGCTACGTCGACCACGCCCGCGGCCGTCACCGCGATGCCATCCGCCACTACGAACGAGCCCTCGTCCTGCGTCGCCGCCTCGGTCACACCTACGGCGAAGCCGACGTCCTCGAACGCCTCGGCCACGCGCACGCCGCGCTCGGCGACCAGGACCAGGCCCGCCGCATATGGCTCGAAACGCTCAACAGGTGCGAGGAGCAGCAACGGGAGCACGACATCGCACGGGTCCGGCGACTGCTGGCCGCGCGGCCTCCCGTCGACGGGGAGTGAGCGGACGTTCACCTGCCCGGTCGATCACGCAGGTGCGGTAGAAGCCGGTGACCACGGCCGGGCGCGGCGCGCTACTCGGCGAGGAGTTGCTCGCGCAGGATGTCCGCGTGTCCGCAGTGCTGGGCGAGTTCGCGCAGGACGTGGAGGTACACCCAGCGCAGCGGGAGGGGGCCGCGCCGGTTGCCGTGGACCACGTCGTCCAGGGCCAACGACGAGGTCGCGCGGCGGGACACCTCGCACGCGGCCCGGTGTGGCGGGGATGCCGATCTCGGCCCGTGACGGCTTCGTCGAACCAGACCTTCTCGACGGAGGTCGCACGCTTCGCCAGGCCCAGCAGCGTGGTCCTGGAGGGCACCGGCGATCGGCGCGCCTGGTCCTCGGTGAGCCCGTCCAGGCATCGGTCGAGCGCACCTCGGCCGAGGAGTCCGAGCGCGCGCTGCGTTCCCCGCGCCTCACCGCCCTGGGCGCGGTGGTCCGGGCGATGGCCCGGAGCGACCAGCACGGTGCGATGTGCGTCCGCGACGCCGCCATCGCCGACACCGTCGAGCGGGTCCCGGCACCCTGCCCGACATGGCCCCGGCGGCCCCTTCGCCGTCGACCTGCGCCGCCTGTCCCCCGGCCGACGCCGCCGCGGTCCGGGCCGCCGCCCACCAGCGCCCGGGCACCCACTACAGCGACGTGGACGCGTTGAACGCCTACGACGCGATCGTCCGTGACACCCGCACCCGACCGGTACCGCCGCGACCGCGCCTCTGGACACCTCCCTCGCGGGAAGGGAGCGGCAGCGGTGGTCGGGTCGTGGAGCGTGGCCCCGAACACCGTGGGCCAGGCGTCGAGGGCGATCAGGCGTTCGCCGTGGCTGCCGCGCGCCGCCCGGCTGCGTGGTTGGTCCCCGGGCGGGCACAGCGCGGAAGGTCCTGGCGACCCGGTCGGCGAGGTCCACCGGCGGATGGCGAGCAGCCGCGGCATCCGGCGCCCCGGTCGACGGCGGCCTGCCCGGTCGGGCCTCGACGCGGTTGGCGGTCACGCCCCGGTCCCTTCTCCTCGGCCGCGCCGCACTCCGGGGCGAATGGTCCTTCGCGTGCTCAGAACCTCATCACGGCGCGATGCCCGGCGCGGTGTCGACGTCGGGGGGCGAAGCGGTAGCCCGTGCCGGGTTCGGCGAGCAGGGGGCGGGAGGGGGTGGGTTCGAGTTTGCGCCGCAGCTGGGCCGGGCAGACGCGCAGGTACTGCGTCTCGGTGGTGTGCTGCTCACTCCACACTTGTCGCAGCAGTTGCTTCCGGGTGACGCGTTTGCCGTCGCTGCGGACCAGGACCTCCGGCACGCCCCCGCTCGGTGGGGGCCAGGTGCACCTCGGCCTCGTCGCGGTAGACCTCCTCCACGGCCAGGTCGACGCGGCCTGGACGACGCGGTCCGCACGACCGGTTCGCCGGCATCCCGCACCGTGCTCCAGCCGCGCAGACCGGCGATGACCTCGGCGCCGTCCATGTCCGGCAGGCCCAGGTCGGGCACCACCGGATCGGGACGCCCTTCGGCGACCTGGTGCGGGGCCGTGGTCCCGTCGTGCGCGGTGAGGACCCGACAGCCGCGGGTGGAGAGGGTGATGCGCGGATCGCGGACGATCCGCGGTTCGTCGTCCACGACGAGGACGGTGGTCACCCCGACACCGCCTCGGCCACGGGGAAGGACAGCACGACGGTCAGGCCCCCGCCGGGGGTGTCCTCGGCGGTGATGGTGCCGCCCATGGCGTCGGTGAACCCCTTGGCCACGCTCAACCCCAGGCCGACACCGGGGGTGTTGCCGCGGTCGCCCAAGCGTTGGAAAGGCGCGAAGACGGTGTCGACGGTGTTCTTGGGCAGCCCGGGGCCGTGGTCGACCACGCGCAGCTCCACCCGGTCGCCGTGGGCGCTGGCGCGCAGGGCGACTTCTGGTTCGTCGGCGGTGACGTGGCCGTCGCCGCCCACGTCCACCGCACGGCGCGGGGCGAGCCGGCCGTGGCGCAGGGCGTTGTCCACGACGTTGGCCACGACCCGCTCCAGCAAACCCGCGTCGGCGGCCACCGGCGGCAGGTCGTCGGGCACCTCCACGGCCACCAGCGCGCGGTCGTCGACGCCGGCCAGGGCGCGGCCGACGGCCTCGTCGTAGGTGACCGGGCGCAGCCGGGGCGCGACCGCGCCGGTGGCCAGGCGGGAGGAGTCGAGCAGGTTGTCGATCAGTCCGCTGAGGCGGTCGGCGGAGATCTCGACGGTTTCCAGCAGCTCGGCGGTGTCCTCGGGCGGCAGGCGCAACTGCGGGTCGCGCAGGCTGCCGACGGCGGCCTTGATCGAGGTGAGCGGGGTGCGCAGGTCGTGGCCGACGGCGGAGAGGATGGCGGTGCGCAGCTCGGTGGTCGCCGCGCGGCGCTGGGCGTCGGCGGTCTCGGCGGCCAGGCGCTGCTGGCGCAGCGCCAGCAGCGCCTGACCGGCGGCGGCCTCCAGGGCTCGTTGGTCGCCGGCGGGCAGGGTGCGGCCGCGCAGCGCCAGGTGGACGTCGGCGGTCACCGGCACGTCGACGTCGGCCTCGTCGGGCTCGTCGCACGGCTTCGGCCCGACGCAGGCCACCCGCTCCCACTCCCCGTCGCGGCGCTCCAGCAGCGCCACCGAGTCCAAGCCGAAGTTCTCCCGCACCTTCTCCAGCAACCGCGCCAGCGGATAGGGGCCGGTCAGGACCGTGCGGGCGTAGGAGGCGAGCAACGCGGCCTCGGTGCGGGCCCGCGCACCCTGCTCGGCCAGCCGCGCCGCCCGGTCCACCACCGCGGCCACCAGCACCGCCACGACCAGCATCGCGATCAGCGTGACCACGTTCTCCGGGGTCGCCACGGCCAGGCTGTAGTAGGGCTCGGTGAAGAAGAAGTTCAACAGGCCCGCGCCCAGCAGGGCGGCGGCGACCGCGGGCCACAGCCCGCCGACCAGCGCCACCACGACGGTGGCCAGGAAGAACCCGATCAGGTCGGTGGAGAACGACACCTCGTCCCCGGTCAGCAGGCCCAGACCGGTGACCGCGGCGGGCAACGGCAACGCCAGCACCCAGCTCAGCAGGCGACGCGACGGGGTCAGCGCGCTGCGGTCCAGGCGCCAACTCACCCCGCGCCGCGCCTCGGCATGGGTGACCATGTGCACGTCGATCGGCCCGGACGCCTGCACGACGGTCGCGCCGATGCCCTCGTCGAACACCCGCGCCAGCCGCGAGCGGCGGGAGGTGCCCAGGACGAGCTGGGTGGCGTTGACGCCGCGGGCGAACTCCAGCAGGGCGGTGGGCACGTCGTCGCCGACCACGGTGTGGAAGGTCGCACCGACGTGCTCGGCGACCTTGCGCAGGGCCGCGACGGACCCCGGTGGCGGTCCGGCGAGCCCGTCGCCGCGCAGGACGTGCACGACCAGCAGGTCGGCGCCGGCGCGCACGGCGATGCGGCGGGCCCGGCGGATCAGCGTCTCGCTCTCCGGGCCGCCGGTGACGGCCACGACGACCCGCTCGCGGGCCTCCCAGGTGTCGGTGATGTGCTGCTCGCTGCGGTAGCGCTGCAATGCCACGTCGACCTGGTCCGCCACCCACAACAAGGCCAGCTCCCGCAGCGCGGTGAGGTTGCCGACCCGGAAGTAGTTGCCCAGCGCCGCGTCGATCTTGTGCGCGGCGTAGACGTTGCCGTGGGCCAGGCGGCGGCGCAGCGCCTCGGGGGTGAGGTCGACCAGCTCGACCTGCCCGGCGCGGCGCACGACCTCGTCGGGCACGATCTCGCGCTGCTCGACCCCGGTGATGCGCCGCACCACGTCGTTGAGGGACTCCAGGTGCTGCACGTTGACGGTGGACAGCACGTCGACACCGGCGTCGAGCAGTTCTTCGACGTCCTGCCAGCGCTTGGCGTTGCGGGAGCCGGGCGCATTGGTGTGCGCCAGCTCGTCCACCACCGCCACCTCGGGCCGCCGGGCCAGCAGCGCGTCGACGTCCATCTCGGTGACGCTCGCGCCCCGGTGGTGGACCTCGCGGCGCGGGATGACCTCCAGCCCGTCCAGCAGAGCGGCGGTCTTGTCCCGGCCGTGGGTCTCCACCAGCCCGATCACGACGTCGGTGCCGCGTTCGCGACGCCGGTGCGCCTCACCGAGCACGGCGAAGGTCTTGCCCACGCCGGGCGCGGCTCCCAGGTAGATCCGCAGCTCCCCGCGCTTGCGGTTCACGGCCCCAGTGCGCTCTCTCATCCGCACCGGTCCCGGTAGGTGTCGGGACAGCGCCCCTTTTCCGACCTCACGTCGCGGCGTCAAGCGCCCGGTTGAGGGCGGTGACGTTGACCCCCGGTTCGCCCAGGAACCCGAGGGCGCGCCCGTCGGTGTGCCCGGCGACCAACTCCCGCACCCGGTCCTCGGGCAGTCCGTTCTCCCGGGCCACGCGCGGCACCTGGAGTTCGGCGTAGGCGGTGCTGATGTGCGGGTCCAGGCCCGACGCCGAGGCGGTGACCGCATCCGGGGGCACGCGGTCCCCGCTCACGCCCTCGCGCCGGGCGATCTCGGTGCGGCGTTCGGCGATCACCGCGTCGTGGTCGGCGTTGCGCTCGCCCTTGTTGGAGCCGCCGGACGCGGGCAGCGTCGCGGCCGAGGGCCGGGGCGCGAACCACCGGTCCCCCTCGCGCGGCACGGCGACCAGGGTGGTGTCCACGGCTTCGGCGCACGCGTGCAGGCCCGGGACGCGGGACACCGCCCAGACGGCGGCCGGGTAGAGGATTCCGGTGATCACGGTGAGCACGAGCAGGACGCGCAGTCCGGCCAGTGCCTGCTTGGCGAAGGTGGTCATGTCAGCCGATCCCGGGGATGTGCCGGACGAGGAGGTCGATCAGCCAGATCCCGGCGAACGGGGTGACGACGCCGCCGAGGCCGTAGACCAGCAGGTTGCGCCGCAGCAGCGCGGCGGCGCTGGAGGGCTTGTAGCGGACGCCGCGCAGGGCCAGCGGGATCAGCACGACGATGATCGAGGCGTTGAAGATCACCGCCGAGAGGATCGCCGACTGCGGCGACGCCAGGTGCATGATGTTGAGCCGGTCCAGCTGGGGGTGGATCGCGGCGAACATCGCGGGCAGGATCGCGAAGTACTTCGCGAGGTCGTTGGCCACGCTGAAGGTGGTCAGCGCGCCGCGGGTGATGAGCAGTTGCTTGCCGATCGCCACGATCTCGATGAGCTTGGTGGGGTCGGAGTCCAGGTCCACCATGTTCCCGGCCTCCTTGGCGGCCGAGGTGCCGGTGTTCATCGCGACGCCCACGTCGGACTGCGCCAGCGCGGGGGCGTCGTTGGTGCCGTCGCCGGTCATCGCGACCAGCTTGCCGCCCTCCTGCTCCCGCTTGATCAACGCCATCTTGTCCTCGGGTTTCGCCTCGGCCAGGAAGTCGTCCACGCCGGCTTCGGCCGCGATGGCACGGGCGGTGAGCGGGTTGTCGCCGGTCACCATGACGGTGCGGATGCCCATCGCGCGCAGTTCGGCGAACCGTTCCCGCATGCCGGGCTTGACCACGTCGGACAGCCGGATGACGCCCAGCACGCGGTCGTCCTCGGCCACGACCAGCGGGGTGCCCCCCTCGGCGCTGATCCCGTCGACCACGGCCCGGGTGGGCTCGTCGAGGGTGAAGGCGCTCGCCGCTCCCTTGCGGATGCGGCGGCCGTCGAGGTCGATGCCGCTGACCCGGGTCTGAGCGGTGAAGGGGACGAACTCGCCGGTCTTCTCGTGCCCGTCGGCCTCTGCGGGGCGGCCGTGTCCGACCGCGCACAGCTCGACCACGCTGCGCCCCTCGGGGGTGCCATCGGCCAGCGACGACAGGCGGGCGGCCTCCACCAGCGCGTCGAGCGACGTGCCGGGCGCCGGGATCAGGTCGGTGGCGCGTCGGTTGCCCCACGTGATGGTGCCGGTCTTGTCCAGCAGCAGCGTGTCGACGTCGCCGGCGGCCTCCACGGCCTTGCCGGAGGTGGCCAGCACGTTGCGCTGCACGAGCCGGTCCATGCCCGCGATGCCGATCGCCGAGAGCAGCGCGCCGATCGTGGTCGGGATCAGGCACACCAGCAGCGCGGTCAGCACGATCACCGACTGCTCGCCGCCGGAGTGGACGGCGAACGGCTGCAGGGCCACGACCGCGAGCAGGAAGGTGATCGTCAGCGTGGACAGCAGGATGGTCAGCGCGATCTCGTTCGGTGTCTTCTGGCGTTGCGCGCCTTCCACGAGGGCGATCATCCGGTCCACGAACGTCTCGCCCGGCTTGGCGGTGATGCGCACGACGATGCGGTCGGACAGCACGGTGGTGCCGCCGGTGACCGCGGAGCGGTCGCCGCCGGACTCCCGGATGACGGGCGCCGACTCGCCGGTGATGGCCGACTCGTCGACGGTGGCGATGCCCTCGATCACATCGCCGTCACCGGGGATGACCTCACCGGCTCCGACGACCACGAGGTCGCCGACCCCCAGCTCGGTGCCGGCCACCGTGCGGCCGTCGGTGAGGTGGGCGACGGCGTCGGTCTTGGCCTTGCGCAGCGAGTCGGCCTGGGCCTTGCCGCGGCCCTCCGCGACGGCTTCGGCGAGGTTGGCGAACAGGACGGTGAGCCACAGCCACCCCGCCACGGCGACGGTGAACACGTCCGGGTCGGTCGCGGCGAACACCGTGACCAGGGCCGAGCCGACCCAGACCACGAACAGGACGGGGTTGCGGGCCTGGTGGCGGGGGTCGAGCTTGCGCAGCGCCTCCGGGAAGGAGGTGAGCAGTCGCCGGGGGTTGAACGCGCCCGGCGCGACCTGGTGACCCGGGTTCCGCGCGTGGCGCTCGCGGATTCCCCCCGGGGTCCGCTGCGGGTGTTCGGTGGTGGTGGTCACAGCAGGGCCTCCGCGATGGGACCGAGGGCGAGGGCGGGGACGAAGGTCAGCGCGGCGACGAGCACGATCGCCCCGCCGAGCAGGGTCGCGAACAGCGGACCGGTGGTCGGCAGCGTGCCCGCCGTGACCGGCACCTTGCGCTGCGCGGCCAGCGAACCGGCCAGGCACAGCACCGCGACGATCGGCACGAACCGGCCCAGCGCCATGCACACGCCCAGCGAGGACTGGAACCAGTCGCTGGTCACGGTGATGCCGGCGAACGCACTGCCATTGTTGTTCGACGCCGAGGCGTAGGCGTAGAGGATCTCCGACAGGCCGTGCTCCCCCGGGTTGTTCAGCGCGCCGGCGGTCGACGGCAGGATCGCGGCGACACCGGCACCGGTCAACAGCACCGTCGGCATGGCCAGGACCGACACCGCCGCCGCCGTCACCTCGCGCCGGCCGAGCTTCTTGCCCAGGTACTCCGGCGTGCGGCCGACCATCAGCCCGGCCAGGAACATCGCGATCACGGCCATCACCAGGATGCCGTACAGGCCGGTGCCCACACCGCCCGGTGTCATCTCGCCGAACAGCATGTTCAGCAGCGCTCCCCCGCCGCCCAGGCCGGTGAAGCTGTCGTGCGTCGAGTTCACCGCGCCGGTCGAGGTCCCGGTGGTCGAGTTGGCGAACAGCGCGCTGCCGGGGATGCCGAACCTGAGTTCCTTGCCCTCCAGGGGGCGCAGGCCGTGCGCCTCGGCGGCCCAGATCACGGCGAGCACCGCCGACCACAGCGCACCCATCACTCCCAGCAGCACGTAGCCCTGCCTGCGCTCGCCCACCATCGTGCCGAAGGTGCGGGTGAGGCTGACGGGGATGACCAGGATCAGGAAGACCTCGATCAGGTTGGACCAGGCGTTGGGGTTCTCGAACGGGTGGGCGGAGTTGGCGTTGAGCACCCCGCCGCCGTTGGTGCCCAACTCCTTGATCGCCTCCTGGCTCGCCACCGGCGCGGTCGCCACGGTCCGCCCGTCGACGTCCACACCGGACTTCAGGCTCATCACCACACCGGTGGCGACCAGCACGACGGCGAACACGAACGCCACCGGCAACAGGACGCGCACGACACCACGGGTCAGGTCCACCCAGAAGTTGCCCAGCCGGTCGGTCCGGTACCGCACGAACCCGCGCACCAGCGCGACCGCCACCGCCATGCCCACCGCGCCGGACGCGAAGTTCTGCACCGTCAGGCCCACCATCTGCACGGTGTGGCCCAGGACGGTCTCGGGCACGTAGGACTGCCAGTTGGTGTTGGTCACGAAGCTGACCGCCGTGTTGAACGCCATCCCCGGCGACACGTTCCCGCGGCCGAAGTCCCACGGCAGCAACGACTGCACGCGCTGGAGCACGTAGAGCAGGACCACGCCGACGAAGGAGAACCCGAGCACCCCCCACGCGTAGGTGCCCCAGCGCTGCTCGGAGTCCGGGTCGACGCGCGCGACCCGGTAGACCGCGCGTTCGACGCCGAGGTGCCCGGTGTCGGTGTAGACACGCGCCATGTAGTCGCCGAAAGGCCGGTACACCACGGCCAGGGCGGCGATCAGCAGGCCGACCTGGAGCAAGCCGGCCGCGGTGGAGGACATCAGAACTTCTCCGGACGGATCAGCGCGACGAACAGGTACCCGATCAACAGCAGGGCCAACACGCCACCGACGGCGTTGGCCACCACCCCCGTACCGCTCACAACCGCTCCAGTCCGCGCACGCCCAGCGCCAGCAGCGCAAATATCCCGATCAGCAGCAGCACGTAGGCCAGGTCGGCCATGAGCGTGCTCCCTTCCCGGCTCCGAGCGGTCCCCGTTCGCGGGACCGCGACCCCGAGAAGGGTGCACCGGCACCGGGCGCGTTCCGGACGGGCTGACGGGTCCTTGACGCCGCCGATCGGCTCCTTTACGGGTTGTTGACGGCGGGCACGCCAGCGGGGGATCGCAGGTCACGATCGGGGGAACTCCGCCGGTATGCCGATGTCACCAGCAGTCACGGCTGCGGTCCTGAGGCCATCGTGAACGCGGGGCTGGGCACGGACCCGGGCCACTACGTGGGGCAGTTCGCCACCACTGTGCTGCCGGCGGCGGCCACCAACACCTCCTTCGGCGGCTGTCCGCGCGCGGCTGCTCGCCCGGCACGACGAGTGGAACGGATCATCGCGCCCGCACCGGCGTTGACGAACGTCCGGAACTCGTCGGACACGCCGTGCGCCGCCTGCGCTTCCTGTTACCGATCCTGACAAAATGATCACCGCGCTGGTACCGGGTTCGTCCGGTGTGGATCATGTTCGATCGTGAGGAGGGCGAGTCGCCGCCGTGGCTCGTCCCCGACGATCTGTGGGAGCGGATCGAGCCGTTGTTGCCGGTGGTGCCGCGCAGGACCCGCAACCCGGGCCGGAAGCGGGTGCCGGACCGGCAGGTGCCGCACACCGGCATCCGGTGGGAGTTCCCGCCGCAGGAGCCGGGCTTCGGTTCGGGGATGACCTGCCGGCGGCGGCTGCGTGACCGGAACGAGGCCGGTGCGCGGTCGTGGCCGCACGAGGTGCTGCTCGCGGAGTTGCACTCGGCGGGCAGGCCGGACCGGGACCGCGCCGTCATCGACTCCTCGCACGTCCGGGCCGCGCGACGCGGCCCGCAGGCGGGCCGGGTCCGGTCGACCGCGCCCGACCCGGCTCCATGCACCACGTCCCGACCGACGGCGGCGGCATCCCCCTGTCCGTCCTGCCGACCGGCGGCGACCGCAACGACGTCATCGGTCTGGAACCGCTGCTGGACGCGGTGCCCGACGTGCGCGGCCAACGCCGACGTCCACGCCGCCGTCCCAAGGCCCTCTACGCCGACCGCGGCTACGACCACGACGAGTACCGCCGGCGCCCGCGCGCCAGGGGGATCACCCCTCGGATCGCCCGCCGAGGCGAACCCCACGGCCCCGGCCCGGGCACCGTCAGGTGGGTGCTGGAGCGCACGATCGCCTGGTACCACGGCATGAAGCGCCTGCGCATCCACCGGGAACGCCGCGACGACATCCACGAAGCCCTACCCGGCCTCGCCACCCGCACCATCTGCCACCGACACGTCCGACGACTTCGTCAGGACCAGTTAACGCGGCGATAGGAACGCGTAAGTTCGCCTGCCCACCCCTTGCCGCATGCCCGGCGACGACCTTGGATCGAACACGGGCGTGGCGAGCGCGGCGTGCGTGCGGGGCACGCCGGCGGTCCACTTCCCGCCGGAGCCTTTCGACCCGCGTCCGAGGGGTGGTGCGATGCGCGACGCTTTCCGCCACAGGCAGGACGTGCTGGTGCTGCAACTGGCCCGCATGTGCGACCTCGCCGGACTCGCGCTGCGTCGCGCCACCCGGGCCCTGCTGGACAACGACCCGACCTTGGCGCACCGGGTCGTCGCCGACGACCCGGTCCTCGACCGGGCACGCGACAACGCCCAGCACGACGCGCACGTCCTGCTCTCCGCCCGGACCCCGGTCGGCGGCGACCTGGGGTTGGTGCTGTCGGTGCTGCGCGGCGCCGAGGACGCCGAGCGCATGGGCGACCTCGCACACCACATCGCCGCCTGCGTGCTGCGCCGACACCCACGCCCCGTGCTCCCGAACCTGCTGCACAACAGGTTCGCGCAGATGGGCAACCTCGCGGTCCGCATGGCGGGGACCGCGGCACACCTCGTGCGCGAACCGGATCCCGTGCTCGGCACCGCCCTGGCCCACGCCGACGACGAGATCGACGCGCTGCACCGGTCCCTGTTCCCGGTGCTGTCCTACCAGGGGTGGTCCCACGGTGTCCCCGCCGCGGTCGACGCCGTGCTCCTGAGCCGGAACTACGAGCGCTTCGCCGATCACGCCGTCACGATCGCCCACCGCGGCACCACGGCACCCGCCGGGACCACCGGTGAGCACACCGGTACGACCAGCCCCGCCGCAGCCGACCGGACGGGCCCCGGCGCGGTTCCCGACACTTCTCCGACCTGCGGCACGAACGTCGTCACCACGCAGCGGTGATTCGCGAAGATCGCGTACGGGGGAACCGGGACGCGGTGCGAGCGCCGTGCCGGACACGCGGACGACCTCGGTTGCGCGCTGTCGAGGCGGGCATCCGGCCGGCGATCCGGCGCGACCGGCTCCGTGAGCACCTCCGGCACCCCGGGCCGGGCCACCGCTTCGGCGACGATCGGGATGCGCGGACGGGGGTCGGCCCCGGTGTGCGGCCGCCCGTCGTGGGTGCTCGGGGTCCGCGCTGGTGCGGCCTCGTCCAGCTGGGCCGTTCCGCTGATTTCACGCGACGGGCACTGGCCGGTGCGGCCGGTGGTCGGCATGCTGGTTCGGCTGGTTGCACCGGAGGGCGTGCCGCGAGGGGGCCAGGTGGGTGCTCTGATCGGCCGTCGGCGTGAGGTGGTGGCCTTCGAGGAGGTGCTGGCCGAGGTCGCGAGCGGCGTCGGGCGGGTCGTCGCGGTGGCCGGTGAGCCCGGGGTCGGGAAGTCGCGGCTGGCCGGCGAGTTCCTGGCCAGGGCGGAGGAGCGCGGGTTCCGCCGGCTGTGCGGCACGGCGTGCGCCTACCAGTCGGACCTGTCCTACGCGCCGGTCGTGGAGGCGTTGCGCCCGCTGGTCCGCGAGGCCGCTGCCGACGGGCCGCCGGACCTCGCCCGGCTGTTCGGGGGTTTGCCCTGGTCGGCGCCCCGGTCGGGGGACGCCGCGCTGGAGCGCACCCGCCTGTTCGAGGCGATCGCTTCGCTGGTGGCCGGTGCGGCGGAACGCCGGCCGGTCGCGATGCTCGTGGACGACCTGCACTGGGCCGATCCGAGCTCGGTCGACGTGCTGCACTACCTGGGCCGCGCGATCGCGCGCACGTCGTGCCTGCTGGTGCTGACCTACCGCCCGAGCGAGGCGGGCGCCGGCGTGCGGGCGGCGCTGGCGTCCTTGCGGCGTGGCGAGTGGGTGGTGGACCTCCCGCTGCGGCCGCTGGGTCCGGAGGGCGTGGCCGCCATGGTGGCCGAGTTGCTCGGCGACTCGCCGCCGGCGCCGGTGGTGGACCTGCTGGCGGACAGGACCCGCGGCGTGCCGCTGTTCGTGCGGGAGTTGGTGCGGGCGTTGCGCGGGAGCGGACGTTTGTTCCGCAGCGCGGGCCGCTGGGTGCTGGGGCCGGACGCGGTGGACGCGGTGCCGGCGAGCGTCGTGGAGTTGTTGCGGGACCGGGTGGACGGCCTGGACTCGGCGGACCGGGCGGTGCTGGAGGCGGTCGGCGTCTGCGCGGACGTCGCGACCCTCGACGTCCTCGCCGGGGTGTGCGCGGACGTGCCCGAGGTGGCCGACCGGTTGGCGAGCCTGCGCCTGGCCGGCTTGGTGGTGGAGGAACTCGTCGACGGTGAAGTGCTGTACCGGGCTGCCCACCCGCTGCTGGCCGAGGCGGTGTACGCCCGCCTCCCGCCCTCCGTGCGCCAGGCACGTCACGCGGCCGCGGCCGACGCGATCGTCCGGCGAGGGCACGTGGACGCGAGCCGTCTCGCCCACCACGTCGGCAGAGCGGGTGCCGCCGTCGAACCGGCACGGGCGTTGGAAGTCCTCGCGAGGGGCGCGGAACACGCGGCGGCCCGGCGGGCGGGCACCGAGGGCGTCCAGCACGCGCGGAGCGCGCTGGCACTGGCCGGTCGCCTCGGCCGTGACGACCTCGTGCCGTGGCTGCTGACCTTGCTCGCCGAGTCCGCGTCGTTCGCGGGTCGCGCCGAGGAGGCCGCCGCGGCCTGGTGGGACGCGGCGACCCGCGCGGCCGACCCGCGCGAGCGGTCCCACCGCCTCCTGCGGCTCGCCCAGGTCGAGACGGACGCCGGGCGGTTGACCGAGGCCCGGGACCACCTGGCCCAGGCCGTGGAAGCGCTGCGTGGTCTCGACGCGACCGGGCTGAGGGTCGACATCGCGCAGGTCGCCCTGGTGCTGCACACCCGCCGGGACGAGTTGCCCGCGGTCGCCGCCGAGGTCGCCGAGCTGGAGCGGGTCGCGGCGCGTTCGGGGAACCGGAGGGCGTCCGCCCTCGCCCGCTACGGCAGGCTGGAGCTCACCGGGTACGGCACCGGAACCGTGGACGAGTCCGAAGTGGACGAGGCGATCGCCGCGGTCGCCGCCGACGGCGGTGCCGGGTTCGCCACCACGTTGCAGCTGATCTCGCTCGGCACCGCGCTCGGGCGCGGCGAGCACGCCGCCGTCGCGCGGCGGGTCGACCTGGCCGTCGAGCAGGCGCGGGCGGCGGACCTGCCGATGCTGGAGGTGCTGCCGACGGCGTTCTGCGGTGTCGCGCAGTTCCAAGCCGGCTCGTGGGACAGCGCGCTCGCCCTGGCCGACAAGGCGTTGGCCCTGGGGCACAGGTTCGGCGTCCCACGCGGGATCTCACTGGCGCTGGCCGCTCGGGCGATGGTGCTGGTGCACCGCGGTGACGTCGACGACGCCGAGACGTGCCTGACCGAGGCGTCCGCGAACTACCGCGACCGGCGGCTCGGGCGGTTGATCGACGTGATCGCCGCGCAGGTCGCGCTGGCTCGCCGCGACCTGGCCGGCGCGACCGCGCTCGTGCCGCGGACCGGGCCGTACGCGCTCCCGGTCCTGCACCTGGGAGTCCGGGGCGAGCTGGCCGTGCTGGCGCGGGACCACGACGAGGTGGGCAGGGTGGCCGCGGACCTCCGCGCCCTGGGGTTCCCGTACGCCGCGGCCGTCGCCGACCGGTTGCGCGGCCTGGCCGCGGGTCCGGACGGCGTCGGTCTCCTCACGAAGGCGGCGACCGCGCTCGAAGAGCTGGGGTTGCCGTTCGACGCGGCTGCCTGCCGGTTGGACCGGGCGGCCGCGTCGGCGAAGACCGACCCGGCCGCCGCCGTCGCGTTCGCGAACCGCGCGCTGGCGACCTTCGACGACCTCGACGCCGCGCCGAAGTCCGCCGAGGCCCGGAGGTTGTTGCGCGACCTGGGCGTGCGGCCGAAGCCCAAGGACCGGCCTGCCGGCGAGCTGAGCGCACGTGAGGCCGAGGTCGCCTGGCTGGTGGCGCAGGGCCTGTCCAACGCCGCGGTGGCCCGGCGGCTGTTCCTCAGCCCGCGCACGGTGACCACGCACCTGGAGAAGATCTACCGGCGGCTCGGCCTGAGGTCACGCCGGGAGCTCGCCCGGTACGTCGCCGAACGGGCCGCCGATACGCAATCCCGCCGTGCCGGTACGTAGTCCGACCGATGGTGTGCCCGTGAGGTCTTCCCCATGCTGGGTCCATGTCGACCGCGGAAGTGCCCATCGACCCGCCCCCTGGTTTCTGGATCAGGGAAGCAAGCCACGCCCCGTCCCCGGTAACGCCTCTGACCAGGCCGTTCTGGCGGCACCGGGAGTGGCTGCGGGTGGTGGCCGAGGAGATGGGGTTCCTGTTCGACACGCTGGACGTCCAGGAGATCGGCGGCTGGCTGTACCTGCGCGTGGTCCCGCTCGTGGACAAGGTCGGCCCGCCGCCGCCCGCCTCGTTGACGCCGGAGCTGTACCGGACGATCCCCGAAGTGCGGCGCCGGATCCGCGCCTGCGTCAACGCGGTGGAGACCGACGTGGCGGGCAGGCTCGTGCGCCGCTGGCACGACGAGTGGCGCGGCGGGCTGTCGGCGCGGATCGACGCCCTGCGCCGCGTCGACCTCGACGCCCTGACCGACGAGGGGCTCGCCGGGCACTACGGGACCGCGCTCGCGCTCGGCGACGACGGGTGCCTGATCCACTTCCGGTTGTGGGGCGCGGTGGTCGTGGCGCTCGGCACGTTCGAGCTCACCTGCCGCGAACTCCTCGGCTGGGAGCCCGGGCGCAGCACCGACCTGCTGGTGGGCGGCTCCACGAGCTCGACCGAGCCCGCGCGGGCACTGGAAGCCCTCGCGCCCGAGGACTACGTGCGGCGGTACGGACATCGGGCGCTGACCTACGACCTCGCCGACCCGACGCTCGCCGAGCTGCCGGATGTCCTGCGGGACCTCGCGCGCACTCGGCGGCGGCGCGATCCCGCCGAGGCGGACTCGGCCGCGGAACCGCTCCCGGCCTCCGCACGCGCGGCGGTCGGCGGCACGCGGTTCGAGGCGGACTTCGCCCGCGCCCGTGCGGCCTACCCGGTGCGCGAGGAGAACGAGTTCCTGACGATCAGCACACCGCTCGCGCTGCTCCGCGCCGCGGCGCTG
Organism: Saccharothrix syringae; assembly: GCF_009498035.1. Lineage (NCBI taxonomy): Bacteria > Bacillati > Actinomycetota > Actinomycetes > Pseudonocardiales > Pseudonocardiaceae > Saccharothrix > Saccharothrix syringae. Next base: position 3,006,315 of record NZ_CP034550.1, on the reverse strand, counting down.
GAAGCCGGTCGTCGGCTCGTCGCGCGGAACGCGCTCGACGACCCCGACGACGTCTTCTTCCTGGAAGTGCCGGACATGCTCGCCGCGTTGCGCGGTGGGACCGACCCACGGGCTGTCGCCGGGCGGTTCCGCCGTGAGCGGGACTGGGCGTTGGCCCACCCGGGTCCCCCGAGCTACGGCGTTCCGGCGCCCCCACCACCGCTGGAGGCGTTGCCCGAGCCCGTTCGACGCGTGAACGAGGCGTTCCGGTGGGCCCTGGAGCAGATCGCCGCGCCCGCCGGCAACGTCCGCACCCACGCGCGCGGGAGCACGACGATCACCGGGATCCCGGCGTCGCCGGGCCGTTACGGCGGTCCGGCGCGGGTGATCCGCGACGACCGGGACTTCGCGAAGCTGCGCCCCGGCGACGTCATCGTGTGCCCGGTGCTCCCGCCGGTCTGGTCGGTCCTGCTCGGCCGCGCGGGCGCGCTCGTCACCGACCGGGGCGGACCGCTGTCCCACTCCGCGATCATCGCCCGCGAATTCCGGGTTCCCGCGGTCGTCGCGACCGGTGACGGGACCAGCCGAGTGCACGACGGCCAGGCCGTCGTCGTGGACGGCTCCGCCGGAACCGTCCACCTGTCCACCGAGTAGAGAGGAGCGTCCGTCATGACGCAGAGCACGTTGAGCACGGTCGGCGCGGGGTACTTCGACGACACCGCGCGGGCCTTGGAGCTGGAGGCGCAGGGCAAGCCGCTCACCAAGCTGGTGCTCCGGTCGGGCGACGTGGTCGACTGCGTCACCGCGGTGCACGTCGACGTGGAACTCGACGAGCACGGCGGGCTCGGCATCCCCCCGAACACGGGCCTGGTCGGCGAGGTGCCGATCGACCCGGACGACCCGATCGTCGAGGTCTCCGGCGAGTACGGCAGGTGGTTCGGCGGCGACTACGTCCTGACGATCACCTTCAGGACCCGCCGCGGCGAGGTCCACGGACCGTTCGGCACGGGCAGCCACGGCGAGGGGGCGACGCCGTTCACGACCTCCATCCCGGAGTGGCAGCGGATCCGCGCGCTGTTCGGTTCGGTCGCGCCGGCGAACAACAACGCCTCGCGGGTGCTCAGCCGGATCGGCCTCTCCCTCGCGCCCGCCGGCGTGGTGTCGCGGTAGTTCCCCAGGGGACCGGCGTCTTCGGCGACGTGAAGACCTCGACCCGGTCGGCGGGGCGGCGGTGGCGTTCACGGTCGCCGGGGTGACCGCGCCGCACACCCGTGGCCGCGGGACGACCAGGGGCCGGGCCGGTGGTGTGCTGCCGCCCTGTCGGATCGTCCGCGGCCTGCCGCGTGCCAGTGCCGAGGTGCACCGGCACGCGGCAGGAGTCGAGAGTGGCCGGTGTCGCGGTCGCGTGCTCGCTCGCGGGAAGTCCGTCGACGCCCCGGTCGCCGGACCTCCAGACGAAACTCGGCCGCGGGGAGCTGTTCGAGGTCATCGGCTTCCTCGGCTACCTGCGCGAGGCGGTCCCAGGACCGCTGATCGCCAGCCGGGTCGGCGCTCCCCCGCGCGGTGTCCGCCACCTGGAGTCCGTCGCGCCGGCCGAGGGGTCCGCAGGCATGACCGGGGCAACCCCGCCGGTGTGCCGATGTCACCGGCCTGGAGGTGCGTCGTGACGAACCGCGCGACCGGGAGGTGTTCGACAGCGGTCCCGGGAGCAGGCCGTTCGTCGGGCACGCCACAGAGCCGGAACCGACCCCGCGGCCGCAGCACCAGGACGTCGGGCGGTGGGGACCGTCGGGACGGCGTTTAGAGTGGCGTTCATGATCACCGAGGAAGAACGCACCGCCCGCTCGCAACGCGCCCGCGACGCCGCCGTCGCGGCCGCGACGGCGCTGGGGCTGGACGCGTCCGAGGCGAAGGTCCTGTACGACGTCTTCTCGGTGGTGGTGGACCTCGCACCGTCGCCGGTCGTCGCGCGCGTGCCGGTGGTGACCCCGCGCGGCACCACCTCGGCGGGCTTCCAGCGCACGGAGCTGGACGTGTCGAGGTGGCTGGCGTCGCGCGGCGAGCCGACCGTCGTGCCGAGTGGACTCGTCCCGGCGGAGCCCGTCGAGCGCGACGGTTTCACCATGACCTTCTGGGAGAAGGTCGAGGGCGTGCTCCCCAACGACTACGACGCGGTCAGGCGGATGCCCGCGGTCGCCCGCCTGCACGCGGTCCTGGCCGAGTACCCGGGCGGGACCGGCTTCTTCCCGGGGATGCAGGGGTACGTCGACCTCGCCTTCGACGACCTCGAAGGTCGTGAAGACCTGCTGCCCGCCGCCGACCTGGCCCGCGCCCGCGCCGAGTGGGCCGTGCTCTCGCCCGCCATCGCGTCGCCCGCCGCTTTCGCGCGGGCGTTCCCCGGCGTCCCGGTCCAGGTGGTGCACGGCGACGCCCCGTACTACAACCTGATCGAGACCGCCGACTCCGTGCTGTACTCCGACTACGAGCACGTCGGCGTCGCCCCGGTCGAGTGGGACCTCGCGCACACGGGCGAGGAGGCGATCTCCGCCTACAACGCCGCCGCGGCCGATCTGGGCCTGCGGGCGGTCGACACCGGCGTGCTGCGCGCCATGGAGCGCTTGCGCGACCTGCAGGTGGTCGCCTGCGTGGCGCTGGTCCCGCAGCTCCCGCTGCTGGCCGACGGCCTGGCGTCGTCGCTGGAGACCTGGCGGGCGACCGAGCCCTGGCAGGGCGGGGAAGCTTCCCCGGAGTGAGGTGCGTCGGCTGATCAGGGCCAGTGCTGCCCGCACCCCGCCGGTACGAGGATCCGCCCAGTGGACCCGGTCGCGCGGCACGGCCGGGTGCCGCGCCTTCAGGCCGGGTCTCGAGGGGTGTAGAGCATGACCCAGTGGTCCCGTTCGGGGTCGTGGAGCATCTCGATGCCGAAGTTCAGCCAGCCGCGGTCCGGGTGGCGGATGCGCTTCACCGCGGATCGCCACGCCGCGACCTCGCCCCGCTCCCAGCGGTCGCGGAAGGTCGCGCTGGTCGCGGTGAGCTCGGTGTGCAGGGACCGCAGGTAGTGGTCGTCGGGGTACCGGCCCAGTGCCGTGCGCAGCTCGGCCGCCGCGACCCTGGTGAGCTGGTCCGCGCCCTCGTCGCCGAGCAGGTCGGGCAGCGCCGTGGCGGTGAAGACCTGGTAGGCGATGTTGCGCCGGTAGGGGCCGGCGGTGGCGAGCGGTCGGAGCAGGTCGGCGGAGGCCGCGTTGAGGGCCAGCAGGTCCAACCGGCCGTCGTGCACCGTGACCGGCATGCTGTCGTCCAGGTCGCGCAGCATCCGCAGCAGGCCCGGGCGGATCGCGGCACCCGGTGACCGGGGTCCGGGAGGCGGCTCGCCCGCGAGCCGGAACACGTGGTCCCGCTCGGCTCCCGAGAGTTCGAGCGCCCGTGCGAGGGCGGCGATGACCTCGCGGGAAGGACGGGGCGCCCTGCCCTGTTCGAGCCGGGTGTAGTACTCGACGGAGATCCCCGCGATCTCGGCGACCTCCTGCCGCCGCAGGCCCGGTACCCGCCGCGCCGGGGTGCGGGCCCGGCCGGGGCGTTCCGGCGGGGTGATCGCTGCTCGGCGACGGCGCAGGTACTCCCCGAACGCCGTCCGGTCGTCGTTCGGCACGTGCGCCATTGTGCCCGGCGCCGGGTGGCCCTGCCGGTACCAGGCTCGGCGGGGTCTTCCCCGCGCGCACGGCTTCCCGCAGGTTCAGGACCATGACCGGTGGGTACCGCCGCGAGCGGATGTGGCCGCGGCACGACGATGACAGCGCGGAGTTCGTCTGCCCGGGGTGCGTCTGCCCGGGGTTCGACGAGGGGGTGGGCGCATGACCACCCCCGAACCGGCGGCAGCGCTCGAACCGGCCCGGGAGTTCGTCCGCGCGGTCGAGGCGAAGGACCTCGACGCCGTCGCGGCGACGCTGGCGCCCGACGTGCGGCAGTTGTTCGTGCACTCCCGCAGGACCAGGACACCGGACGGCGTCGCCGACGTCATCGCCGGCCGGGGGAAGGGGATCTGCGTCGCCGACCTCAGGGGCCGGGCGGAGGTGCTCGCCTACACGGGAGCGCTGTTCGACAAGTTCACCCCGCTCGCCTGGCGCGACCACGGGTGGACCGCGTCGGCGCGCGGGATCTTCTTCTGCGGCAAGGGGGACATGGTCGTCGCCCGCACCGGCAAGCCCTACCGCAACAGCTACGTGACCAGGTTCGACGTCGAGGGCGGCGGGATCGTCCGGATGGTGGAGCACGCGGACGCGTTCCTGTACGCCGGCCTGCGCGTGCGACCGAACGGGGTGGAGTTCCGGGCGCTGCTCCGGGCGGTCGGGCGCCTGCTCCCGCCTGTCGGGTCCTCCCGTTCGGGCGGGTAGCCCGGTCAACGCGTGCCGCTCGACAGGCGGGTGGCCCCGCCCGGACCAGGACGGCGAGGGCTCGGGAGCGGCGGTGCGGTGGCGACCTCCCGGGACCCGGTGCCCACGACATCACGGCGGGAGGTGTGAGATCCGTGCGAGTTGGGCACCCCGGCGCCTGTAACGATCACGCCGCGTTGCAGAGACGGTGTGGCACGAGGACAAGGAAGCACTGTGGGCATCCTGGGTTGGATCGTTCTGGGTCTCATCGCCGGCGCCATCGCCAAGGCCGTCATGCCCGGCAAGGACCCCGGTGGCATCGTCATCACGATGCTGCTGGGCATCGTGGGCGCCATCCTCGGCGGTTTCATCGGCCGCGCGCTCTTCGGCTCGGACATCGGCAGCTTCTTCGACCTGAGCACCTGGCTGCTGGCCATCCTCGGCTCGATCGTGGTGCTGGCCGTCTACCACCTGGTCACCAGCCGGGGCCACCGCGCCCACGGCTGACGCGAGCACTTTCGGGCCCGCCGGTTCACACCGGCGGGCCCGACGCGTGTCCGGGGTCCCGCGCCCCGACCCGGTTGGCCGGCCGCAGGGTATCGGCGTGCCGCCGGGAACCGCGTGGTCCGGGGGAGGCGGGGACCACGGTGGGGATGTCGGCGTTGCAGGACGCCCGGCCGAAGCTGTCGGTGTAGGCGGACGCGCCGCCCTGCCGCACGGCGGCGGCGAACGTCGTCCGGGGTGCACGATCGTCACGACTCGACGTCCCGGTGCGAAGTTGCGGTGCGGTAGTTCTTCATCCCTCCGTCGTGGTCCGGGTCACGGGTTGGCCGGTTCGCCGCCTCGCGGCGACGCGTCGTGGACCGGTACCCATGCCAGCGCGAGCACGCCGCCGGTGGCGGCGAGCAGGAAACCGAGCAGGAAGCCGCCCAGGTTGGTCTGCACGAGGCTGAGCAGGCCGCACACCAGGGCGACGGCGCCGGCGAAGTGGCGCAGCACGGGTTGGCACAGCAGGGTGAGGCCCGCGACGACGAGCAGCGCGCCCAGGACCCAGCCGGCGGTGGCCCCGGTGCCGGAGAAGCGCAGCACGCCGGTCGAGGTGGCGATCACGGCGATCAGTTCGGCGCCGGCGAGGGTCGTGAGCACGCCCGCGGTGAAGGGGCACGACCTGCGCCAGCGGGTGAAGCCGGTCACCGGTCGGCCCCGGTGCGGCATCCCTCGCCACCGACCTGGTGGCCGATGTCGACGCCGTCCAGCTTGAACGTGCCGGCGGTGGCGGCCCCGGCGCTGATGGTGGCGTCCTGCAGCGTCACGGTGGCCGCCTGGTAGTCGACGGTCGCGCTGGGCGCGGTCGGCCCCAGCGCGAACTGCCGGAGGTCCAGCGCGCCGGCGATGTGCCGGGTCTCCAGGACGAGGTCGGTCGCGGTGGCGTGCGGTGCGCGCAGCACGGTGGTCACCGTGCCGATGACCGGCAGGTCGATGCTCGCCGACTGGCACAGGCCGGTGATCTCGGCGCTGCCCAGGCGGGTGAGCAGGGTGGCCGTGCCGGGGGCGGCGGTGGAGGCGGACAGGCCGAGGCCGAAGCCGGTGGCCTCCAGCCGGTCGAGCGTGATGGTGAACGGGGTGTCGCTGCTGAACGAGACGCCGACCGCGCCTCGGGCGATGCCGGTGAGCAGGGCGGTGGCGGCGAGCGCGGTGGGCGCGGCCGCCAGCAGGAGTCGCCGTCGGCTGGTGCGGCCGACCGGGCGTCGGGTCGTGGCGGTGGTCATGCTCGTTGTCCCTCGATGGTGGTGACCAGGATGGCGGTCAGCTCGTCGATCGTGAGGTGCACGACCTCCGCCGACTGCTCGACGGTGACGCCGTACCGCTGCTCGATCGCCACGAGTGCGGCCATGAGCTTCATCGAGTCGACCTCGGGCAGCTCGTAGACGCGGGCGGTGGGCGGGATCAGCTCGACGTCCACCGCCAGTTGCCGGGCGAGTTCCCCGCGCACGACGGCCAGTGCTTCGGCGTGGGTGGGGACGGCGGTGGTCACGGGTGCTCCCGGTGGGTCGGTAGGAACGGTGCGGGGTCGATCGGTGCTCCGTGGCTGATGAGGCGGGCGAACAGCCTGGCCGCGCCGGCGGCGCCGGCCGCGCCGCGTCGTTCCACGCCCTCCGCGACGTGGGGCCGGCCGCGGAGGGTGGTGGCGATCCAGGTCGACGTCGTCCCGCCGGCGCCGACCTCGACGAAGTAGCGGTAGCCGCGCACGTAGGCCGCGCGGACGAGGCGCGGGAAGTCCAGTGTGGACCGCAGGCCGTCGAGCAGGTCGTCGCGGATCGGTCCGTCGAGGAGCCGGCCGCGCAGCCCGGTGAACACCTCCGCTCCCCAGCCGGGGTCGTCGTCGCCGCGGAACAGGGGTGCCATGCGGTGGGAGTCGAACAGCGGTGTGTGGAACAGGTGGCTGCGGGCGGTGGCGATGCTGGGTCGGCCCAGGTCGTCGGCGAGGGCCCGGCACCGCCCCGGGTCGCCCGCGATGACGACTTCGCCGGGGGTGTTGACGTGCGTGAGGTGGACGCCGGGGAACCGGGGCAGCAGCCGCCGCACGTCGTCGGCGGTGGCGAGGACGACCCGCGACCCCCACGACCGGGGGGCCGGCGCCCGGTAGGAGGCCACCACGTCGAGGGCCTGCCCCAGGTCCCGCGCCCGCCACGACCGGCGGCCGGTGGCGACGGCCATGCTGATCTCGCCGAGGCTGTAGCCGAGGGCGCCGAACCGGCTGCCGGGCAGCAGGCCGCGCAGGGCGTCGGTCTGCGCCGCGCCGCTGACCTGGGCGGCCAGGGTGCGCGCCAGCACGTCGTCCGTGTCCTCCCCTTCCAGGAGGCCGACCGCTTCGTGCTCGGGGCGGTGCCGGGCCGAGTCGTCGGTCACGGCGTCCAGGGCCGGGAGCACGTCGGGGAAGCAGCGCAGCAGTTCCCGGCTGCCGCCCGCGTAGGAGCTGAACATGCCCGGGTAGACCAGCGCCACTCCCCCGTCGGGGCCGATCGGGTCGGCGGCGCAGAAGCCGCCTGCCGGGCTGGACCAGTCGGCCCCCGCGCCGATCACGGCGGACAGCGTGGAGGCCGCCCGGTCGAGTTCCCGCGCGACCGTGGTGGGGGTGACGCACAGGACGGCGCGCAGCCGGGCGGCGGGCAGGTCGCCGGCGTGCTGCCGGGCGAGGTCGACCACGTCCGCACCGCCGGCCACCGCGTCCCTGATGCCCGCGAGGGCTCGGCCCAGGTCGGCCGCGTCGCGGCCGCACACCGGCAGCAGCGCCAGCGGGGTGGCGCGGCTCCAGGAGGTCCGCACGGGTCGGGCCGCGGCCGACAGCAGCACGTCGCCGACGACGGCGGTGCGCCGCGACCCGATCCACAGCCGCACGCCACCCCGGGCGGACGGCAGGTGGTGGTGGTGCAGGCACAGGGCCGCCCGCACGACGGCCACCGGTTCGCCACCGGCGCCCGCGGCCAGCCCCGGGGTCGCGTCCGCCCCGGGCGGGGCGGCTTCGAGGGTGGCGTAGGCGTCGGACCGGGTGCCCGGTGCCACGCGCAGGGCGACCGCGCCGTAGTCGCCGGAGGCGCACAGCACCGCGCCCCCGTCGCGCACCCGGTGCAGTGCGGCGCCCACCCGGTCGACGCGGACCACCGGGACGCCGGTGGTGTCGCCGGCGGCCTGCTCGACCGCGAGGGCCGCGGCCTTGTCCCGGTCGTCGACGGTGCCGGCGAGGTCGGCGGTCCCCTCGGACAGCGCGTGCTCGAAGGCGTCGAGGGTGGCGAACCCGGCGGTGTGCACGCCCAGGCCGAGCACGGACCAGCGGTCGGTCGCGGGCGTCACGACGCTCCCCCCGCCGTGCGGACGGTGACCGCGCCACCGGTCCTGGTCACCTCGACCCGGTGTGCGCGGGGGTCGCCGGGAACGGTGGCGGTGCGCAGGTCCGCGCTCACCGCGACCGCGGACGGGTGGACCGCCGCCAGCCGCCCCACGTGCTCCTTGACGGCCAGGAGCGCCAGGGGGTCGCGGACGTGACCGGTCGGCAGGTCGAACACCCGGGCCGCGGTGCCGGGCAGCCCTTCCCACAGCGCGAGTTCGCCGGCGGTGAGCACGGTCCGGTCGCCCTCGGAGCGGGCCGGGCCGAGCGGTTCGACCGAGCGCCGCAACGCGAAGTCCCGGACCCGGCGGGGTGTGCACCGCTCGTACCGGCCGGCCGGGACCAGCGCGCTGACCTGGCGCATCCGCACCACCACCCGTCCCCCCACCAGCAGTTGCACGTCGAAGGCCGGGTACGACTCGTTGCCCCCGTCGAAGCCCGCCCACCCGATGCGGACCTCCGCGGTCCCGCTGTCGGGGACCGGCTCGAACAGGTCCAGTTCGGCGACCCCGCGCGGGATCGCCACCTTCCCCGCGGCGGCCGGGGTCCAGCGGTTCAGCATGAAGCTCGGCACGGCCTGCAACGCCGCGTCGAGCACCCCCTGGTGCAGCTGCCCGCGCGGCACCCGGCCGCGGTCGATGTCCAGCAGCGCCCGCGCGCCGTCCGCGCCCACCCACCAGGCGGTGATGTAGTGGAACTCCGGTCCGTGGAACTGGTGGGCGGAGTCGTAGATGTCGGGTTGGAGCTCCAGGTCGTCGGGCAGCGGCAACGGCCCGGGGCGGGCCGGCGGCCCGTCCACGAGCACCACCGCCCGCGCCACCTCGTCGAAGCCCCCGTCGCGGGCCAGCAGCAGCCGCGTGTTCACCCCGTCGGGTCCGGGTGTCGCCTCCGTCCGCAACCGCAGCGGGCCCGGCACGGCGATCCAGCGGTGCACCAGCAGGTCGCGGACGCCGACCACGTCGCGCCCCGTGCGCGTGGCGGCCGCGGCGGCGAGCCGGTCGAGCACCGACGCCAGCGGCAGGACCGGGGTGGTCCAGGTCGGGGCGTGTGCCCGCACCCACGTGTCGACCTCCGGGTCGAGCACCCGGTCGACCACGGCCGGGCGGTCCCCGGGGACCGCCCGGACGCCGAGCCCGGTGACCTCGTAGATGCGCAGGCCGTCGCACCACAGCGAGGCGTCGCCCACCGCGTAGCGGCCGCGTTCGTCCTCGCCGGCTTCGCGGACCTCGACCTCGATGGTGACCAGCCCGCTGTCGGGGGTGACCTGGCCCCGGTACTTCCACTTCACCTCGCGGTCGGGCAGCACCGGTTCGAAGCGGGTGCCCGGCGGCAGCTCCGCCCCGCCGCGGAGGAGGTGGTAGCGCAGCAGTTGGGTCATCGCCTCGACCCCGAGGGAGCCGGGTTGGACGGGGTCGGTGAAGAAGTGGGCCTTGAAGTACCACGCGTCGGGGTCGACGTCGATCTCGGCGCGCAGCGCGCCCAGCCCGGCGGCGCCGCCGGTCGGGCGGTGGTCGGTGATCCGGTCGGGCATCAGCAGCATGGGGCCGGGCATCCCGTGCGGCGGGTGGGCCGTCAGGTCGACGACGTGGTCGCCCGGCGTTTCGACGCGCCTGCGGTCGGCGTCGGTCGCGGGCAGCCCGCGCTGGTCGTCGAACGCCTCGGCCGGGAAGAACCCGAAGACGGGGTCGGTGGTGAAGACCGGTGCGCCGTCGGCGAGGCAGCGCACCGTGAACCCGGTCATGATGACGCCGCCGAGGCGGAACAGGGACACCAGTTCGACGTGGGTCCGCACGGTCCGGGTCGCGGGGCCGATCTCGCCGGTGACCGTGCCGGTGCCGTCGAGGTTGCGGTAGCGCAGGCCGACGTTGTGCGTGCCGGTGGTGTAGCCGGCCAGCCACCCGCACGGTTGCAGCGCCACTTCCATGAGCACGGCCAGGGGCATGACCGGGTGGTCGTTCTGCTCGAAGTACCACACCTCGTCCGGCACGTCGTACTCCACGACGACCGACGCCCCGGCCGCCATGCCGCCGAGTTCGCCCTCCACGGCGACGACCCGGCTGATGAACAGGAACGGCGGACCGGGCAGCCGCGCGAGGTGCTCGGTGCCGTCGACGCCCTCGGCCAGGCTGTTCACGGCGCCGGGGTTGCCCCACGCGCACGCCAGCACGGCCGCGTAGTCCAGCGCCACCCCGTTCGTCGTGGCCACGGCGCCCCGCTCGCGGTGCCCGACGAGCCCGCCGAGCTGGTGCAGGGGCACGGGCCGCCCCGTGGCCCGCACGCGGGGAGGTCCGAGGTGCCGCCAGTGGTCCAGCGGCCAGTCGGGCACCAGCCGCACGCCGACGTCGGCGGCGTGCAGGGCCTTGACCCCGTCGACGGTGACGAGCAGGTCCGCGCGCACCGTCGGGAAGGGCCGCGCGTGCACGGCGCGGACGAAGACCTCGTAGACGACCTCCGCGTTGCGCGGGGTGGCCTGCCCGCGGCAGCGGACGGTGGTGGCGAGGTCGGTGACCGGGGCGAACCGCCACCCGTCGCGGCGGGCGGTGAACCCGAGGGCGGCGAGGTGGAAGGCCATGGCCTGCAGGCCGCCCTGGAGCATGAGGGTGGCGGGCATGCAGGGGTCGCCGGGGAAGTGCCCGGTGAAGTACCAGTCGTCGGGGCTGATCGGCGCCCGGGCCTTGAGGTGGCCGCGTTTCAGGGGACCGCCCGCCGGGTCGAGGTCGACGACCTCGTGGAGCATGAGCGCCCGGCCGCCGTCGATGCGGGGTGTGCGCACGTGGGAGCGCGTCCACGCCCAGTCGGGGCCGAAGCAGTCCGCCGGGCGGCCGTCGGCGAAGGCGCGGACCTGCTCGGCGGTGAAGCCGCGGCGTGCCCGTGGTGGACCGGGTTCGTGGTCGTCGGCCGGTTCCGGGCCGGCCGCCTCCAGGTCGGCCGGGCTCCACCGGACGCCGCCGGCGGCGTCGAGTTCGGCGCGGCTGAAGAACCCGGCCTGGCCGTTGCGGACGGTCAGGCGGGGTTCGCCGTCGACCGAGCCGTCGCAGCGGAAGGAGAACAGCAGCACGCCGTCGTGCTCGACGAACCGGTCGACGGTGACGTGGTGGCGCAGCGTCTCCCCCGCGCGCGGCGCCTCGCCGTGGTGGGTCACCTCGAACCCGAGCAGCCGGAACACCCGGTCGCCGTCGTGGCGCAGGTCCGCGCCCAGCCACCCGGCCAGCAGCGCGATCGACTGCACGGCCTCGACCGCGAGCCCGGCGGGCATCCGACCCGCGGGGTCGAGGTACCAGCTGTCCAGCCGCACGTCGGTCTCCGTGCGGATCGTGCCCGCGGGGTGTGCGCCCGGCGTGACCAGCGCGGCGGGCTCGGCGTCGAGGTCCAGGACCCGGTCCAGGAACAGCATCGGGGGTGCGGGGACGCCGGTCCGCACCGCGCGGGCGTCCAGTTCGGCGAAGCGCGGCCCGAACACCTCCGAGAGCGGGCCGGTGGCGAGGCGTTCCAGCCGCGCGCGGTCGAAGCTCGGGCGGGCGGGGACGGGGTGGGCGGGGACGGGGGCGGGTCGGCCCAGCGCGGTCACCTGCGCCTGCCGGGCCGCGAGGAACGCCCGGTGCGACTCGACGTGGGCGGCCAGCACGTCCCGGTGGGTCGCGACGAGCCGCGCGTGGTGCTCGACCAGGACCGCCGCCGGCCGGGCCCGGTCGACGGGGCGGACGACCGGGGGCAGCTCGGGGGCGGGCGGCAGGACCACCACGGGGTCGGTGCGCGGCCGGGCGGTGGTCTCGCCGCCGAACAGGTGTTCCACGCGCACGCGGACGCCCGCGGCGACGAGTTCGGCGACCGCGTCGCGCGCCCGGTCCACCGGCTCGCCCGTCCCGCCGTCCCAGGCGACCGCGACGTGCTCGCGCCCGGCGAGCACCCGCTTGACCCACCCCGTGCACAGCGCGCGCGGACCGTGCTCGACGAACACCCGCACCCCGTCGGCCCAGGCCCGCTCGACGGTGCCGGCGAAGTCGACGGTGCCCAGGGCCTGCGCGGTGACCGCGTCGGCGGCGGCCTCCGCGGTCGCCTCGTACCAGCCGGTGGTGGCGCCGCTGTGGAACCGGACGCCCGGCACGGGGGTGGTGGGGCGCAGGTGCAGCGCCCGCCAGCGGTCGCGGACCCCGGCCAGCTCGGGCGCGTGTGCGGCCAGGTCGTAGTCCACCCGGACCGCGTTGGCGGGGCCGAGCCCGCGCACCACGTCGGCGCACGCCCGCGCCTCGCCGCCGACGACGCACACGTCGGGGGCGTTGACCGCCATCAGGTGCACGGCGCGCTCCCCCGCCAACGCGGCCCGCACCCGGTCGGCGGGCAGGGTGACCAGGTAGGTCGCCCAGCGCTCGCCCGGCACGCCGAGCGCGGCCCAGGCGCGGCGCACGGCCCGCAGCTCGCCGGTGAGGTCGTGGGTGAACAGGCCGCTGTCGCGGGCGTCCCGGTACAGCCCCTCGGCGTCGGACCAGGCGCCCAGCGCGATCAGCGCGGTGGTCTCGCCCGACGAGTAGCCGATCGCGGCCCGCGGGTCCAACCCCAGGGCGGTGCTCGTCCGGGTGTGCGCGACGGCCAGTTCGGTGGCCGCCCGGATGCGGTCGAGCACACCGCCGCCGGGGTCCGCGGCGGAGCCGTTGGTGTAGACGAACGCGACCTCGCCGTCGACCGGGTGCTCGCGGTAGTGCGCGCGGGGCGGCTTGACCCCGCCCTCGGCGAGCCAGCGGCGGGCCGCCGCCGACCGGTCGGCGCGGCCGTCGTCCACCACGACGAGCCGGGCCGGGCCGTCACCGCCGGTTCGCCCGGCGTCCACCGCGGCCAGGACGTCGCGCCGGTCCCGGCCGGAGAACACGACCAGGCGCGGTGGGGTGCCCCCGCCGCCGAGGGGGGTTCGGTCGGACGCGCTCATCCCTGCCGCCGCGCGAACTCGACCCCCAGCAGTTCCACCGCCGGCGCACCGTCGTCCGACAGCAGCACGACGTCGCACCGCGTGCCGGCGCCGTGCGGACGTCCGGTGTGCACCACGCACCGCGACACCTCCCGGTGTCCGGGCCCGTCCGCCCGGACGCCGGCGATGCCGAGCAGCCGCGCCGCGCCGCCCAGTTCGCGCTCCGCCCACCGCGCGGCCAGGCGCAGGGCGCCGTCGACCGCCGCGGCGTCGAGCGGGCCGCGGTCGCGCGGCCACCCCGGTGCGCGGGGGTCGTCCGACTGGTCCCGCACGTCGTCGGGGACGGGCGCGAACCCGCTGTCCGATGTGGTGTCGACCTCGGCGGAGAACACGGGCACCTGGTCGTCGTCGCGCAGTTCGAGGTGCTCGCCCGCCCGGACCGCGGTGAACACGTGGCCGCCCGGGTCCAGGCGCGGCAGGGGGGCCGCGCCGAGCACCCGGAAGTCGCGGAGCACGAGCCGGTGACCGGGGCGCCGGTCGACGGCCGCGCCGGCCAGCCAGCTCAGCGCCTGCGCCGGGGGCAGGCCGTCGAGACCGACCAGGTGCGGGTGGGTCGCGGCGGTGACGCGCGCCTCGGCGGGGGCGGCCGGCGGTGCGGGCAGGTCGGGGCTCGCGACCACGACGACCCGGGTGTCTTCCCCGCCCGCGGCCAGCTCCCGGGTGAACGCCTCCGCACCGGCGTCCGCGGAGAGCAGCGGCACGCCGGCGGCGTCGAAGTGCCGGGCGAGCGCGGGGGTGACCATGCCGCCGTCCCACGGGCCCCAGGCGATGGCGCGGACGAGCGCGTCCGGCCGTGCCGCCCGCTCGGCGCTCGCGACGTGGTTGAGCACCTCGTTCGCCGCGGCGTAGTCGGCCTGGCCCGGGTTGCCGGTGGCGGCGACGACCGAGGAGAACAGCACCACCAGGTCGAGCGGGTCGGTCCGGGTCGCGGCGAGCAGCGCGCGCAGCCCGCCGACCTTGGTGTCGAGGACCCGGTCGTACTGCTCGTCGGTCTTGTCGGCGATCCGCTTGTCGGCGACCACGCCCGCGCCGTGCACCAGGCCGGTGATCGGCCCCCAGTCGCGGCGCACCCCGGCGAGCGCGTCGGCCAGCGCGTCCTCGTCGCGCACGTCGACCGCCAGGTACCGCACCGGGCTGCCCGCGCGCTCCAGCGCGTCGAGCGTCGCGCGCACCTCGCGCGCGGCGAGGATCCGCCGCGCCCGCCGCGCCAGCTCCCTCGGCGCGGTGCTCCCGTCGTCCTGCCCGGCCAACGCCCTGACCAGCGCCGCCTCGTCGACCGCGTCGGCCAGGCCGGGCGGTTCGTCGGCCGGCTCCGTGCGGCCGATCAGCACCAGCTTGGGCCGATGGGTCCCGGCGAGCCGGCGCAGCGCCGCCGCGGTCACCCCGCGCCCGCCACCGGTGGCGACGACCACGGAGTCCGCGGTGATCCTGGCTTCGGCCCCCGGGGCGACCGGGGCGGGCACCGCGGTCGGGACCAGGCGGGTGCCGTCGGCGCGCAGCCCCACCGCGGGTGTGCCGCCGCCGCGCAGCAGTTCGGCCACGATCGCCGCCGCGACCGCCCCGGCGGACCGGTCGCCGCGTTCGCAGTCGATCGCCTTGACCGACGCGGCGGGCCACTCCGCGGCCGCGGTGCGGGCCAGCGCGGCGACACCGCCGAGCCAGGCGCGTTCCGGCCGGTCCGCGCGGACGCCGAAGTCGCCGCCGGTGTCCTGCACGGTCACGAACACGCCGCCCCCGGTGGTGAACCGCTCGGCGACCGCGCGCGCCGCGGTGAACACCTCCCGCTGCCGGGCGAGCGCCTCGGCGGGTGACCCGACGGCCGCCAGGCCCGCCAGGTGGACCACGCCGGTGGCGTCGTCGGGCACCCGGTCCGCGACGCGGGCCGCGACGCCGTGCCGGTCCAGCTCGGCCGCGACCTCGTCGGCGAGCCCGGAACCACCGTCGAGCACGGCGAACGAGCCGCCGGCGACACCGGCGAGGGCCAGGTCGGGTGCCGGCACGGGCACCACGCGCACGGCGAGCCTGGTGGCTTCCCGGGTGTCCGCGCCGAGGGCCTCGTGGTCGGTGGTGGGCTCGACGGCCCGCCAGGACACCGCGTCGACCGCGTCGCCCGCGACGGCCATGCCGTTGATCCGGTCGATGACCTCGCGCAGGGTCCGCAAGGCCCCCAGTTCGGCGATGTCCGCCTCGGCCAGCTCCCCGACCCGGTCGCGGAACGAGGCCAGGATCTCGACCCGCTTGATCGAGTCGATGCCGAGGTCGGCTTCCAGCTCCATGTCCAGGTCGAGGACCTCGACCGGGTAGCCGGTGCGGTCCGCCACCACCGAGAGCACCAGGTCGGCCGTCTCCTCCGGGGACAGGCTGCCGAGCACGATGTCGGGGGGCGGGGAGGACCCGACCGCGGGTGCGGTGCCGGACGCGGGCGCCGGAGCGGACGTGGGCGCCGGTGGCATGGTGAAGGCCACCGCCGGCTCCACCGCCGGGGGGACCGGCGCCGGAACCGGCGCGGTGGGCGTCGGGGGCGCGGCGGTCCCGGCGCCCTGCGCGGTCAGCAGGGCCGCGAAGGTCGCCTCGGAGGCCCGGAGGAAGTCCTGGTGGCTCTCCACCAGCATCCGGTGCACGGCGGTGTGCGCTTCGGCCGTGTGCCGCTGGGCGCTCTCGATCGCGGCGAGCCACCCGCTGTCCGCCGCGGGTCCGGCGGCGGGGAGGGGGACGGTGAAGGGGGCGGGTGGTGGAACGGGCTGCTGGGGCGTCACCGGGGTCTCTTCGCGGGGTGGGTTCGGGGCGGGCAGGGCGGCGGCGCCGCCCTCCGGCGGGTAGCGCAACCCGCGGTTGCCGCCGTCGATCGGCACGGTCAGGGTCGGCGCCGGGGTGTCGGCGGGCGCGGTGCGCTGGTCGTACCCGCGCCACAGCTCGTCGAAGTCGAGCGGGACGCCCCGAACGGCGAGCCGGCCGAGGGCGTCGTGCAACCCGGTGACCCCGTCGCGCCCGCGCGGCTGCACGGCCACCGCCGCGTGCTCGCGGTCCCCCAGGACGCGCTCGACCAGGCCGGTGAGCGCCGTGCCCGGCCCGACCTCGACGAAGGTGCGCACGCCGGCCTCGTGGAGGGCTTCGACCTGCCGGTCGAACAGCACGGGCGCGACGAGGTGCCCGGCGATCCGGTTCCGGACGGCCGCCGGGTCGGTCGGGTAGGGCGCCGCGTCCTGGTTGCCGTGCACCGGGATGCGGGGTTCGCGGATCTCCAGGTCGCCCAGGACGCGCTCCAGTCGCCGCGCCGCGGCGGCGACCAGCGGGCTGTGGAACGCCGTCGACGCGTCGAGCCGGCGGGTGGCGATGCCCTGCGCGGCGCACTTGCCCTCGGCGGCCTCGATCGCGGCGGTCGTGCCGGACAGCACGAACTGGTCGGGTGTGTTGTGGTTGGCCAACCAGATCCCGCCGCCGCAGCTGTCCAGCACGGTGTCGACCTCGGCGCGGGTGGCCGTCACCGCGGTCATCGCCCCCGGCGTGTCGGCCGCGGCGTCGCGCATCGCCTCGCCGCGCGCCCGGGCCAGCCGCAGCAGCGACGCGGCGTCGAGCACCCCGGCGGCGTGCAGGGCGGTCAGCTCGCCGAAGCTGTGCCCGGCGAGGTGGTCGGGCTCCAGGCCCAGCCCCCGCAGCACGGCCAGCAGCGCCGCCTCGGCCGCGGCCAGGGCGGGTTGGGCCCATTCGGTGGCGGTCAGCAGGTCGTGCTGGGCGGCCCGCCGGTCGTCGGTGAAGGCGGGCGGCGGGAACACGACGCGGTGCAGCGCGCGGCCGTCGAAGCGGCACGGCCCCAGCTCGTCCCACACCGCCTGGGCGGTGGCCGAGTGCATCGCGAGGTCCGCGCCCATGTTCACGTGCTGGGAGCCCTGGCCGGGGAACAGGAACGCGATCCGACCGGGACGCGGCTCGCCCACGGCGCAGTGCACGCCACCGGGCAGGGAGAACGAGGTGTCCGGCCGCCGGTCGAGCACCGCCGCCACCCGGGCGAGCTTGTCCACCAGCTCGGCGGTGTCGGCGGCGACGACGGCGAGCCGGGCCCGCTGTCCGGGGTCGAAGGCGCGCTGGCTGTCCCGGGCGAGGTCGGCGAGCGGGCGGGACGGGTCGGGGCTCCACCCGACCAGGGCGCTCGCGGTGGGCGCGCTGACCAGCACGAGTTCGGTCGGCACGGCCCTGGCCCGCGGGGCGCGGCGCGCGAACGAGGCTCCCGACGGCGTGTACTCCTCCAGCGTGACGTGGAAGTTCGTGCCGCCGAACCCGAAGCTGGACACCGAGGCCCGTCGCGGGTGGTCGGCGGGGCGCACCCAGGGGCGTGCCGCGGTGTTGAGGTGGAACGGGCCGCGGTCGAGGTCCAGTTCGGGGTTGGGGCGCTCGACCTTGATCGACGGCGGCAGCACCCGGTGGTGCAGCGCGAACACCGCCTTGAGCAGACCGGCGGCGCCCGCGGTGGCCTTGGTGTGCCCGATCTGCGACTTCACCGAGCCCAGCGCGCACCACTGCTCGTCGTCCCGACCGGACTCGGCGAACACCTCGCGCAGCGCCGCGACCTCGGCGGCGTCCCCCGCCTTCGTGCCGGTGCCGTGCGCCTCGACCAGCTCGACGGTGTCGGGGCCGTAGCCCGCCTCCTGGTAGGCGCGGCGCAGCGCGCGTGCCTGCCCCTGCGGGGTCGGGGTGTAGATGGCGCTGCCCCGGCCGTCGGACGACGTGCCGATGCCCCTGATGACCGCGTAGACGTGGTCGCAGTCGCGTTCGGCGTCCTCCAGGCGCTTGAGGGCGTACATCGCCACGCCCTCGCCGAGCATGGTGCCGTCGGCGTCCGCGGCGAACGGGCGGCAGTCGCCGGTGGGCGACAGCGCGGGCGTCTTGGAGAAGCACAGGTACATCTCGATGTTGTTGTAGGTGTCGACCCCGCCGCTGAGGACCAGGTCGGCCCTGCCCAGCGACAGCTCGGCGACCGCGGTGGACAGCGCGGCGAACGAGCTGGCGCACGCGGCGTCGGTGACGTGGTTGGTGCCGTGGAAGTCGAAGCGGTTGGCGATCCGCCCGGCGATGACGTTGGCCAGGCCGCCGGGGAAGGTGGCCTCCCGCCACTCGGGGTAGTGGCCGCTGATGCGCTCGCAGACCTCCTGCACCAGCGGTTCGGCCACCCCGCACTCCCGCAGGGCCTTGACCCAGACCGGGCGCTGCGCCCGGCCGCCCACCTGGATCATCAGCGGGGTCCCGCCAGCGCCGAGCACGACCGAGACGCGTTCCCGGTCCGGCTCGGAGGTCGCGGCGAGGTCCCCGAGCACCTGCTCGGCCACGAGCAGCGCGAGCAGCTGCGAGCTGTCGGTGGACTCGATGGTGCGCGGCGGGACCCCGTAGGCCGCCGGGTCGAAGTCGACCGCGGGCAGGAACGCGCCGCGCCTGGCGTAGGTCTTGTCCCGCGCCAGCGGGTCGGGGTCGTAGTGGTCCTCGACCAGCCACCGCGTCGGCGGCACGTCCACCATCAGGTCACGCCCGCGGACCAGGGTGCGCCAGTAACCACCGCCGCCCGGCTCACCGGGCAGCAACGCGCCGACGCCGACCACCGCCACGGGAACCTGCCGGTACCGGTCAACCACTGCGGCCTCTCCTCCTCGAATCGAACTCGTGGTCGGACGCCCCGCCCGACCGGGCGTCAGGTGTGCGTCGACGTCCCGACCCGCTCCCGACGACCAGCGGTCACCACGCCTCCCGCGCCCGGCCGGTCCGGGCACGACGGCCACCACCCGGCCGCCGGAAGTCCACTGTGGACAGGAAAGCGGAAGTTCCGGGCCCTCCTCGGCATGGTCGTCGGGTCAGGCCAGGCGCACGGGCCGGAACACCGCCGCCGCCGCGGGCACCGCGACGCCGAGGGTGCGCAGTTGGTGGGCGCGGGTGGCGACCGCGGCGCCTTCGAGCAGGTTGAGCGCGATCTGCGCGACGGTCCGGTTGCCCGGCTCGGCCAGGAACGACCCGGCCGCCCACCGGTTGAACGCGCCCAGCGCCGGGCCGCACCACAGCTGGTAGTCGGTGCGCCGGTCCGGGTCGCCGGTGATGGCCCACCGGCTGGAGTTGCCCAGGTACCACCGGAACACCAGCGCCATGCGGTGCTTCGGGTCGCGCTCCGCGCGGTCGAGCTGGGCGGGGTCGCGGTGCCGCCAGAACTCGCGGGTCAGCTCCCACACCCGTGCCAGCGGCATGCGGAAGACCTCGCGTTCCAGCCTGGCCGCCACCTCGCCGGGCAGCGCGTGCAGCCCCGGGTGGTCCCGGTACGCCTCGTACAGCCTGGCCGCGCGGGCCGCGAACAGCGTGCCGCGGCGCACGACCTGGAGGCGCACGCCCAGCTCGAACATGTCGGCCGCGGGCGCCATCGCCACGTCGGCCACGTCGACCTCGGACAGCATCCGCTTGGCGGTGTCGGAGACACCGGCCTCGACGGCGACCTGGTTGACCGAGCCGGTGACCACGTAGTCGGCGCCGAGCGCGAAGGCCGCGGCGACCGCCTCGGGGGTGCCCAGTCCCCCGGCGGCCCCGACCCGCACGGGGTGGCCGTGCCGCCGGACGTGCCGGTCCCGCAGCGCCAGGACGGTGGGCAGCAGCGCCCCCAGCGGCCGGTTGTCGGTGTGGCCGCCGCTGTCGGCTTCCACCGTGACGTCCTCGGCCACCGGCACCCGCGCCGCCAACCGGGCCTCCTCCCCGGTCAGGTCGCCCCGGTCGACCAGCGACCGCAGGAGCGCGGCGGGCGCCGGGGAGAGGAACTTCTCGGCCACCTCGGGTCGCGACAACTTGGCCAGCACCCGGACGCGCCGCGTGATCCGGCCGTCGCGGTCGAGTCGCAGGCCGGAGGCCGCGCAGCGCACCACGGCCGGGGTCAGGTCCATGAACGCCGACGCCGAGACGCGCGGCACCCCGTGGCGCAGCACCACGTCCACGACCGCGCGCTCCGAGGCGGGTTCCCCGGGGCTGTGGATGAGGTTGACGCCCCAGTTCCCCCGGCCCGGCAGCGCCCGGCCCAACTCCCGCACCGCGGCCTCGACCTCGCCCGGTCCCAGGCCGGCCGCGCCGAAGAAGCCGAGCATCCCGGCCTCCGCCATCGCCACCACCAGGCGCGTGGTGGAGATCCCGTTGGCCATCTCCCCGGCCACGTAGGGGAAGCGGACGCCGTGCGCCTCGCAGAACACCCGGCCGCCCAACCACTCCGGGTACAGCGGCGGCAGCGACCCCACGAGGTTCGCGCGGGGCGTCGGCCCGGTGACCACGCCGAGCCGGCGACCGCCCGGGTCGGTCACCACGTGCGCGTGCTCCCGGAAGCGCCGCGCGCAGTCCACCACGTCCCCCGCGGCGGAGGGCACGACGGCGTCCGGGGGTGCCGACACCGACATCACGCTGCTCCAAGCACTGGGGTGGCACGGCCCACCGCGGTCGGGCCGCTCACGTCTTCTCCTCCACCGCCACGCCGGCCGGGTCCGTGACCTCGACGGGTCGCCGCGATGTCGTCCGCCGGAGGATTCCACAACTCCGGTGACGCGTACGTCCGCACCGGAACGGTCCACTCGATCGTGTGGATTGTCCGTCTCGCCCACCCGATCAGGTGGGCCGTGGTTTCACCCGACGCGCCCGCCGTGCCACGGTGGGCCTCCCGTCGTCGCCGCCCGCGAGGAGCCCGCAGTGCCCGAGACCGACCGGACCGCAACGCCGTCGCGGTGGTTCTCACGGGGCGCGGCGCGCCAGCACTACCTCGACGCCGGCGACGGCCCGCCGGTGCTGATGCTGCACGGCAACCCCAGCTGGGGCTACCTGTGGCGCGACCTGGTCGCCGCCCTGCGCGGCACCCACCGCTGCCTGGTGCCCGACCACATCGGCATGGGGCGCTCCGACCGGCCGGCCGAGGACGAGTACGCCTACACCCTCGCCTCGCGCGTGGACGACCTGGACGCGCTCACCGCGCACCTGGTCGACGAGCGCGGCGTGCCGGAGACCGGGTGGACGCTGGTCCTGCACGACTGGGGCGGGCCGATCGGCATGGCGTGGGCCGCCCGCCACCCCGGGCGCGTCGCCCGGCTGGTCGTGCTGAACACCGCGGCGTTCCCCCACCCGTTCCCCTCGGGCCGGCTGCCACCGCACCTCGCGGTGGCGTTGTGGGCCATCAGGAACACCGCCCTGGCGCGGCACCTGTTCCTGCGCCACAACGCCTTCGCCCGCGCCACGGCGCGCATCGGCGCGAAGCGGCGCCTGGACCCCGCCGTCCGCCGCGCCTACCTGGAACCCTACCGGACCCCGCGGGACCGGCTGGCGATCCTCCGCTTCGTCCAAGACGTCCCGCTGTCCCCGGCCGACCCGGCGTGGCCGGAGCTGCTGGCCGCCGACCGGGCGACCCGGCTGCTGGCCGACCGCCCGGTGTTCATCGGCTGGGGCGGGCGCGACCCGGTGTTCCGGCGCGAGTTCCTGGACGAGTGGCTGCGGCGGTTCCCCGGCGCGGTCTGCCGGGTCTACCCCGGCGCCGGGCACTACGTGCTCGAAGACGAGACCGAGGCGCTGGTGGGTGAGATCCGTGCTTTCCTCGCCTGACCGGCCCACGACCGACTTCGTCGCGGTGTTCACCGAGCACGCGCGCCGGCACCCCGACGCCCCGGTCGTGCGCCAGGCCCTCGGCCGGGGCCGGTACGCGGTGGTCACCTTCCGCCGGCTCGTCGACCGGGCCGACGCCTGCGCCCGGGCGCTGTCCGCGGCCGGGGTCGGCCCCGGCACGCGGGTGTGCCTGCTGGTGCCGCCCGGCCCGCAGCTGGGTCCCCTGCTCCTGGCACTGGCGCGGCTCGGGGCGGTGCTGGTCGTGGTCGACCCGGGGATGCCCCCGCGGCAGCTCACCGCCTGCCTGGCGGAGGCGGCCCCGGAGGTCTTCATCGGCATCCCGCTCGCCCACGCCGCGAGGACCCTGCTGCGCTGGGGGCGCGGCAGCGTGCGCCTGCCGATCACGGTGGGGCGGCGCTGGTTCTGGGGCGGCCCGACGCTCGACCGCCTCGTCGCTGGCGCACCTCCGGCCGCGGTGCCGCAGACGCCCGACCTCGACGCCGTGGGGGCCGTCGCGTTCACCTCCGGGTCGACCGGGCCGGCCAAACCCGTGGAGTTCCTGGGACGGCACCTGGCCGCCCAGGTGGAGCTGATCGCCGGCGTGATCGACCTCCCGCCGGGCGGGCGGTGGCTGTCGACGTTCCCCCCGTTCGCCCTGGCCGGCCCCCTGCTGGGCCTGGAGCTCGTCGTGCCGGACGTCGACCCCGTGCGGTCCGCCACGGCGCCGCCCGGCCCGCTGGCCGCGGAGATCCAGCGGTCCGGGGTGGCCGGGATGTTCGCCGCACCGGCCACCCTGGACCGGCTGGCACGGCACTGCGTCGACCGCGGGCTGGTCCTGGGCACGCTGCGGCTGGTGCTCTCGGCCGGCGCCTCGCTCACCCCCCGCGCGGCCCGGCGCCTGCGCCGCTGCCTGCCCCCCGACGCGCTGCTGTACTCCGTCTACGGCGCCACCGAGTGCCTGCCGGTGAGCGCGATCGAGAGCCGCGAGCTGCTCGACGGCCCCGCGCGGGCCGCCGAACGCGGCGAGGGCACCTGCGTCGGCCGTCCGCTGCCCGGCAACACCGTCCGCGTCATCCGCGTCGACGACGGCCCGATCGAGGCGTGGAGCGACGACCTGGCCGTCCCGCCCGGCGGCATCGGCGAGATCACCGTCACCGGTCCCAGCACGAGCGAGCGCTACCCCGGGCGGGAGCGGCACACCGCGCTGGCCAAGATCCGCGACGGCGACCGGGTGGTGCACCGCACCGGCGACCTCGGCCGCGTCGACGAGGACGGCCGGCTGTGGTTCCTCGGCCGCAAGTCCCAGCGGGTCCGCACACCGCGCGGCGACCTGTGCACCGAGCAGGTGGAGCCGGTCGCCGACACCGTGCCCGGGGTCCGCCGCTCGGCACTGGTCGGGGTGGGCGAGCCGGGTCGACAGGTGCCGGTGCTGTGCGTGGAGGCCGAGCGCGGCGCCGACCGCCGCCGCATCACCGCCGACGTGCTCGCCCTGCTCGCCACCGCCGGCGTCGCGCACGTGCTGTTCCACCGGCGGTTCCCGGTGGACGCGCGGCACCGCAGCAAGATCGTCCGAGAACGCCTCGCGCGGTGGGCGGCACGCCGACTGCCCGCG
This sequence comes from Saccharothrix syringae, assembly GCF_009498035.1. Taxonomy (NCBI): domain Bacteria; kingdom Bacillati; phylum Actinomycetota; class Actinomycetes; order Pseudonocardiales; family Pseudonocardiaceae; genus Saccharothrix; species Saccharothrix syringae. The sequence continues at coordinate 2,982,919 of NZ_CP034550.1, read as the reverse complement.
CCGACCCCACGGGAGACCCCATGACCTGCGCCAGGGTGGTCGGCGTCGCCGCGCACCTGCCCGAGCGGCGGACCTCCTCCGCCGAGATCGAGGCGCGCCTGGCCGAGCTCAACCCGGGACTGGAGGTCCCGCGCGACTTCATCGAGCGGATGAGCGGGGTGCGCTACCGCCACACCGCGCCGGAGGGCTGGACCGCCGCCGAACTGGCCGCCGCGGCGGCCCGCAAGCTGCTGGCCGACTGCGGCCGTGACATCGCCGAGGTCGACCTGCTCCTCTTCGCCGCGACCTCGATGTCGGTGATCGAGCCCGCGACCGCCCACATCGTGGCGAACCTGCTCGGCGCCTCGTGCCCGGTCTTCGACGTCAAGAACGCCTGCAACAGCGTGTTCAACGCCATCGAGGTCGCCGACGCGATGATCAGCGCCGGCCGCTACCGACGCGTGCTCATCGCCTGCGGCGAGTGGCTGTCGCCGGTGATCAGGTGGCAGGCGAAGGAGGGCGACCTGCGCGACTACTTCGAGGTCGCGTTGTCCCACACCGTGTCCGACGCGGGCGCCGCCGTGCTGCTGGAAGCCGCCGACACCCCCGGCGTGCTGCGCACCGCCGCCCACGCCGACTCCAGCGCCTGGGACGCCGCCGCCGCGACGATCGCCGTCGCCCCGGGCAGCTCGCGCCTGGGCGCGTTCCGGGTCGACGCCATGAAGCTCCAGCGGGTGTTCCTCGACATCGACACCGGGCTGGTGGACCGGGCGTTCGAGCCGCTGGGCCTGGTGCTGTCCGACTTCACCGTCGTCTGCGTGCACCAGCCCTACACCGGGCTGCTGCCGCAGTTCGCCGAACGACTCGGCCTGACCGAGGAGCAGATGGTGCCCATCGTCGCCGAGCACGGCAACGTCGCCGCCGCGGGGCTGCTCGTGCAGCTGACCAAGGCCGTCGAATCCGGCCGGGTCCGGCGCGGCGACCTCGTCGCGCTGGTCGGCCTGGCCAGCGGCACCAGCATCGGCATCGCGGTGGTCCGCTGGTGACCCGCGTACTGGTCACCGGCGCCGGCGGGTTCCTCGGCCGCGCCGTGTGCCGCGTCCTGCTCCGCCACGGCTACGCCGTGCGCGGCTTCCAGCGCCACCACCACCCCGCACTGGACGACCTGGGCGTCGACCAGGTGCTCGGCGACCTGCGCGACCCCGACGACGTGCACCGCGCCGTCGACGGCTGCGCGGCGGTCGTCCACACCGCGGCCAAGGCCGGCCACTGGGGCCCGGCCGAGGAGTACCACCGGATCAACGCGGTCGGCACCGACCACGTGCTCGACGCCTGCCGGGCGCACGGCGTGGACCGCCTGGTCCACACCTCCTCACCCGCCGTCGTGCACCGCGGACGCGACCTCGACGGCGTCGACGAGTCCGCGCCCTACGCCACCAGGTTCCGCTCCCCCTACCCCGCCTCCAAGGCGATCGCCGAGCAGCACGTCCTGGCCGCCAACAGCCCCACCCTGGCCACCGTCGCGCTGCGCCCCCACCTGATCTGGGGCCCGGAGGACCCGCACTTCCTGCCCCGCCTCACCGCCCAGGCCCGAGCGGGCCGCCTGCGCCACCTCGGCCGCACTTCCAAGATGATCGACACGGTGCACGTCGCCAACGCGGCCCGGGCCCACCTGCTCGCCCTGCGACGCCTGGCCCCCGGCGCGCCGATAGCGGGCAAGGCGTACTTCATCACCCAGGGACACCCGCTCCCGGTCGACCTGGTGGTCAACGGCCTGCTGATCGCCGCCGGCCTGCCCCCGGAACAACGCCGCGTGCCGCGCCCGCCGGCCCGTCTCGCGGGCACACTGGTGGAACTCGCCTTCCGCCTGACCAAACGCGCCACCGAACCACCGATCACCAGGTTCCTGATGGACCAGCTCGGCACCGCCCACTGGTTCGACATCACCGCCGCCCGAACCGACCTGGGCTACCAGCCCGAGGTGGGCCTCCTGGCCGGACTGGCCGGACTGGCCGACTGGATCGCCTCCACCGGGTCGCCTACCGCGGAGGAGCCCGTCACCACCGGAGGGGACCGGTCCTGACGGGTCGTGGGACCACCGGGTTTGACAGGTGCCCTCCGTCTACGAAGAACCGGCTGCCGTCATGAACCCGCAAGCGTTGTCACGCCGCGCCTGAGGTAGCTGACAGGTGAGAGCTGACCTTACGTGGTTGCTGAGGATACATACCCGAAGCGGTGGCCGTCGCCATCGACTCCCGGACGATCAGGATCGCCGAGATCGTCCGGAAGGCTGGCTGCGGCTGCGACGCCGCCGAGAAATCAACGACCGCAAGCGCAGAGCGGCGATCGACCTGGGCGATCGGCCCCTGGTCGTCATGGCCGTGCCCGCTGAAGTCGCCGACTGGAACCTGGTCCGTGACCTGCTCCGGCGCCTCCAGTTGCCCAACCCCCAGATCACCTCGATCTGGGCCAGCTCCGCCTACGCCGGAACACTGGTCACCTGGACCGTGATCGCCCTGCTCAACCACCGCCTCACACGTCGGGTTCGCGCACGCCGCGCCACCACCGCCCGCGAGGCGGCCCGACCGCGCGGCGCCGGACCGGAGAGCACATCCACCACCATCCGGCACCGGCCGCCCGGCCGGACAGCATCGCGGTGAGCGCGGGAACCGGGGGCGGACCACGGTGTGGCTGCAAATCCGCCCCCGACGGCCGAACAAGCGCGGCCACCCCGTAACCGCGCATCCACGGAGACCGGGGGTGATCCCGGCCGCCGAGACGCTCCCCGGGGTCCACTACAGGAGCTGCGATGCCTTGTTGCAGGCCGCCTTGCCGTCGATCACGGGGATCTGCAGCTCCGCGTCCTTGCAGTCGAGGACGCCCTGAGCGTAGGCGGGGGTGGCGACCAGAGCCGTGCTGGCAGCGGTCGGCAGCATGGCCAGGGTTCCGAGGATCAGGGCCAGAGCGGCCCGGTGACGGATCGTCATGATGACCTCCAAGGGGGATGCGGGTTCCTGAACAGGAGACAGTCCACACCTTCCACCAAATTGGACGTTCTTCTTACTGTGCTTAGGTTTCGCAGTGTCTGAACAGGACCGTCCATTTGGAACACCGTGCAAAGAGGATGCGACTCTGTGACGTGCACCACAAGCGGGTGAGGCCCCTCTTCACCCAACCGTGACATGCAGGTGCCGCTCCGGTAACACAGCGCACGGAGTTGCACCCTCTGAAGCTCACCCCAACCAGGCATCGCACGGTCAGTCGGGACGCCAACCAGCGCGACACTCCACACAGAGAGGCTTCCACCAGCAGGAATACCTGCTTCAACCGATGTCAGTTTCCAGTGACCACAACCGAGAGTCACCGCTTCGGGTAAGCTGACTTCAGAACGTAATCACATCGTGTGCCGCTCGAAAAGTCATCGTCGCTGGTAGGGCAAGGGGCCACCGTGTTGAGAGCATGGCCGGGTGATCGTGTCCCTGCTGTACAAGGTGACCCGGAGGTTGCTGTCCGTGCCGTCGGTGCTGCTGCGCGGCGAGGCGGCGAAGAACGCCGAACTGCTGGTGCTGCGGCACGAGAACGCGGTCCTTCGTCGGCAACTGACGGGTCCGGTCCGTTACGCGCCCGCGGATCGGTTCTGGTTCGCCGCCCTGTCCGGGTTGGTGGACCGTCACCGATGGCGGGAGATCTTCCCGGTCACGCCGGGCACCCTGCTCGCCTGGCACCGCAAGCTCGTGGCTCGTAAGTGGGACCACTCCGCGCGTCGACGCACCGGACGCCCACCGACTCGAGCGGCGGTCAAGAAGCCCGTGCTGCGGCTCGCCCGGGAGAACCCGCGGTGGGGTCACCGGCGGATCCAGGGCGAACCGGCCCGACCCGGCGGGAGTTCCTCACCGCCCAGGCCCAGGGCATCATCGCGGCGGACTTCCCCCACCTCGACACCGTGCTCGGCAGGCGCCTGTACGCACTGGTGTTCCTCGAACACGGCACTCGCCGCCTGCACGTCACCGGCGTCACCTCTCACCCGACACGGGAGTGGACGACCCAGCAGGCCGGGAACCTCGCGACTGACCTCGGAACGCGCACGGAGCCCCCGCGTTTCCTGCTACGCGACCGCGACGGCAAGTACGGCGAAGCGTTCGACACCGTCTTCCAAGCCGACGACCTACGCATCATCAAGAGCGCGCCACAGGCACCTCGGATGAACGCCCACTGCGAACGGGCCACCGGCACCATCAGACGCGAAGCCCTCGACCACATCCTGATCACCGGCGAGAGCCACGCACGGCATGTCCTCAACACCTACGAAGACCACTACAACCGACACCGACCCCACCAGGCCCGCGACCAACTACCACCCGAAGCTCAGCGGCACCCCACCGCGGCACACGACCCCGACACCCACAGACCGCACCGCACCCGCATCCTCGGCGGACTCGTCAACGAGTACAGACATGCCGCTTGACCAGCAACGATGACTTTTCGAGCGGCACAGCGAAAGCGACCACTCTCGGCAGCAGCGACCGACCCCCGTTCAGGGCAGCCGTGCGCCGGCCTCCGCCCGCGTGGTGCGGACCGCCAGGGACTCGACCGGGTCGAGGTGGTCCAGGCCCGCGATGTCCAGCACGCGCGCGGGCGGTGAACCCTCGGCGACGACCACGGTGAGCGCGCGGCCGGCGCGGGCGGCCGACGCGGCGGCGTCGAGCAGCAGCGCGATGCCCGAGCTGCTGAGGTAGCGCAGGTCGGTGAGGTCGAGGACGACGGGCCGGTGGTCGGCGCCGCCGACGCGGGCCAGCAGCGGCGCCCGCAGCCCGCGCACGGTGTCCAGGTCCAGGTCGCCGGTCAGCCGCACGCGCCGGGCCGGCCCGTCGGCCGGGTCGTCGTGCAGCCCGGCGGCCTCCCCCGCGGCCGGCACCGGCGGTGCGGGGGCGTCGGGCTGCGAGGCGAGGTGGAAGTCGACGGTGGTGCCGTCCTCGCCGCGGTCGAAGGTGACCCGCTCGGCGAGCGTGTGGATGATGCCCGTGCCGCGTCCCCGGTAGCCGGGGTCGGCGGGCACCGGGCGCCACCGGCCGTGGTCGCGCACGACGACGTGCACGCCCGTGGCGGTGGCGGTCAGCTCGTACTCGAAGTCCCCGTCCCCGTCCGGGTAGGCGTGGTCGACGACGTTGGCCGCGGCCTCACCCAGCGCCAGTTGCAGGTCGTCGAACAGGTCGGCCGACAGCGCCGCGGTGGCCGCCCACGCCTCGACCGACCGCCGCATGACGGCCAGCGACGGCGGCCGGGCGGGCAGGGTGCCGTGCAGCGGGTGGGGCAGGTGGCGTGCGACGACGAGCGCCACGTCGTCGTCCTGGCCGTCGGCGAGCAGCGCGTCGGTGACGGCGTCGGCCAGGGTGTCGGGCGCGGCGGCGCGGGAGGCCCGGACGACGGCGAGCAGCCGGTCCAGGCCCCGGTCGACCGGCAGGTCGCGGCGTTCCACCAGGCCGTCGGTGTAGAGCACGACCGACGCACCCGCGGGCAGGTCGGCGGTGTGCTCGACGTAGCGCGCCCGTCCCGGCGCACCCAGCACCGCGCCCCGACCTCCGGTGAGGAATCCCGCGTGGTCGGCGTCGACCACCAGTGGTGGCGGGTGGCCCGCGGTCGCCCAGCGCAGCACCCCGGTCGCGGTGTCGAAGGTCAGGCACGCGCAGGTGCTGCCGGCGGCGCCGTCGACCCGTCGGGCGAAGGCGTCCAGGCGTTCCAGCGCGGCGGCCGGCGGCTGCCCTTCGAGCAGGTAGCCGGCCAGCGCGCTGCGCAGCTGCCCCATGACCGCGGCCGCCGACGGTCCCTTGCCCACGACGTCGCCCACGCACAGCGCCACGGTGCTCCCGTCCAGCTCCAGCACGTCGTACCAGTCGCCGCCGATCTGGGCGTACGTGGAGGCGGGCAGGTAGCGGGCCGCGATCGCCAACCGGTCCAGGGCCGGCAGCTCGCGGGGCAGCAGGCTGCGCTGCAGCGCCTCGGCGATCTCGTGCTCGCGCCGCAGCAGCGCCTCGCGCTCGGCCTCGGCGCGCTGCCGCTCGGTCACGTCGCGCCCGATGGCCTGCACCCCGGTCGGCGTGGTCCGCATGCTCAGCTCCAGCGCGACCACGCCCCCGTCGCCGCGGCGCACCCGCCACACCTCGGTGACCACGCGCGCGCCGGCCGGGTCGGCGTCCCGTCGGCTCGGGTCGACGCCCCGACCGGACACCACGAGGTCGGCCACGGCCGTGCCCACCAGCTCGTCGCGGGTGCGGCCCAGCAGCGCGCACGCGGCCGGGTTGACCTCGACGAACCGCCACTCCCGGTCGAGCACCCAGATGGCGTCGGTGGCTCGCTCGAACAGCAGCAGGTGCCGCTGCTCGCTCTCCCGCCGCTCCCGGTCGGCCCGCACCCGCTGCAGCGACTCCCAGCACCGGCCTACCACCACGGACGCCAGGTCGACCTCGGCCGGTTCCCAGTGGCGGACCGACGCCTGGTGCACCGCCAGCCCGGCGACGAACCGCCCGTCGTGCAGCAGCGGCACGAACACCACCGCGCGGATGCCGACCCGCCCGTAGGCGTCGCGGTCCACCCCGACCAGCCCGGGGTCCCGCGCGACGTCGGCCACCACCCACGGCCGCCCGGCACGCAGCGCCCGCAGCGCCTGCTCCCCGAACCCCGACAGCGCGAACCTGCCCCGCAGCGGCGGCACCCCGTCGGCCCGGTCGTCGCTGAGGACGAAGTGGTCCCCGTCGTCCTCCACCACGGCGAACGCGCACCGGTCCGCGGCCAGGTGCTCGCGCAACAGGCCGGTGGCGGCCGCCATGACCCGCTCGGGGTCGTCCACCCCCTGCAACCGCCGCTCCAACGCCTCCAGGAAGCGGTTGCGCTGCTCGGCCCCCCGGCGCCGGGTCACGTCGGCCAGCATCCCGCGCACCCGCACCGGCGCACCGGCGGCGTCGCGCACCACCTGCGCCCGGGTGCGCAGCCACAGCCACCGACCGTCCGCGGCGGTGGCGCGGAACTCCACCTCGAAGTAGTCCAGGTCGACACCGGCTCGCCACGCGCGCAGCACCTCGGCGCGGTCGGTCGGGTGGATCAGCCCGGCCAGCACGTCCAGGTCGTCGCGCCAGCGCTCGGGCGGGTACCCGAGCAGCACCTCGGCGTGCCCGGAGACGAACGTCGGGCGCCGGGACGCCACGTCGACCTCCCACGCCACCAGGCCCATGCCGTCGACGAGGCCGGTCAGGTCGGTGCCCCCCGGAGCGGTCACGGCCGCCCCCCGCTCGCGTGCGCCAGGGGTCCGGCCCCTCCCGGGGTCGCCGCCGCCCCGGTGAAGGACGCGCGCGCGACCGCGCCAAGCCTCGACCCGATCTTGGCCGGGGGGATGTGACCTGCACACTTCGTCACATCCTGGCAGGCTACCGGCTCGGCCACGACGAGGTGCACCGCCGGTCCGCCCCGGTGAGGGCGCCGATCACGTTCGGTGCAGACCCGACCACCGACGACGGCACCACGCGCGGACCGCACCCCCACCCGTCGCGCCGAGTCACCGGCAGCACCACCGCGCACCACACTTCCGGGTGCACCACCACACCGAGTCCGCCGGGCCGGGTGCGGTTCGCGGGTTCTACGCTGGCGCGGGTGCGCGGAGCGGAGCAGTGGAGGTTGACCGGGGTGGCGGCAGGAACCGGGGACATCGAGGAGGCGGCCGCCGTGCTGCGCGGCGGGGGCCTGGTGGCCGTGCCGACGGAGACCGTCTACGGGCTGGGCGCCAACGTCGAGGACACCGCCGCCGTCGCCCGCGTCTTCCAGGTCAAGGGGCGCCCGCCCTCGCACCCGCTGATCGCCCACGTCGCCGGCGCGGAGCGGCTATCGGACGGCTGGGTCGCCGACGTGCCCGACACGGCCCGCCTGCTGGCCGGGCGCTTCTGGCCGGGACCGCTCACGCTGGTCCTGCGGCGCGGCCCCCGGGTGCCCCTGGAAGCGACCGGTGGGCTGGAGACGGTGGCCGTGCGCGTGCCCGACCACCCCGTGGCGCTCGCGCTGCTGACGGCCTTCGGCGGCGCCGTCGCGGCCCCGTCGGCCAACCGGTTCGGCTCGGTCAGCCCCACCACCGCGGACCACGTCCGCGCGGAACTCGGGGACGCCGTCGACTTCGTGCTCGACGGCGGCCCCTGCCGGGTGGGGGTCGAGTCGACCATCGTCGACGCGACCGGCGGGATCCCGAGCATCCTGAGGCCCGGCGGGGTGACCCGCGAGGACCTCGAAGCGGCGCTGGGGCACCCGGTCGCGGTCGGCTCGTCGAGCCGGGTCCGGGTGCCGGGCCAGCACCCGTCGCACTACGCGCCGCGGGCGCGGGTCGTCCTCGTCGAGCCCGAGGAGATCCCCGCCGAAGCGCGGGCCGCCCAGGAGCGGGGGCACCGGGTCGGCGTCATCCTCCCGCCCGCCCTCGCCGACGCCCCGGTCAAGGCGCACGCCGTGGTGAGCGTTCCCCCGTCGACGGCCGCCTACGCCCGCGGGCTGTACGGGTTCCTGCGCGAACTCGACGAGCTGGGCTGCGACCTCATCCTCGCCTCCCCGCCGGCCGAGGAGGGCCTGGGCCTGGCGATCGCCAACCGGCTCCGCCGCGCCGCGGGCCCCCGGCCCACCGCCTGACCCGCGCGGGGTACGCGGTGGAACCGGATCCGGCGGCGTCGGGCCTGCGGGAGGCGACCACGTCCGCCCGGCCGGGCACGGGACCGTCACGGCAGGAAGCGCAGTCGATCGCGGCCGTGCGCGCACCGGGTGGACCGGCCCGTCATGTCGACCGCGGCGGCACGCGCCCGCGTAACCTCCCAGCGTGACGCGCGCCCTGGTGATCGGCAACAGCGACGGCATCGGACTGGCCCTGACGCGGCGGCTGCTCGCCGACGGGTGGGACGTGGTGGGGGTGTCGCGGCGCGCCTCGGAGGTGGTGCACGGGCGGTACGCGCACCACGTGGCCGACGTGACCGGCGCGGACTTCCCGGCGGTGCTGGCCGGGGTCGGCCCGGTCGACGCGTGCGTGTACGCGGCCGGGGTCGGCGAGGTGTTCGACGTGGGCGACCTCGCGGCGCAGACCCGGGCGGTGGAGGTGAACCTGCTCGGCGCGGCGCGGGCGGTCGAGGCCGTGGTGCCGGCGATGGTCGCGGCCGGGCGGGGCCACTTCGTGGGCCTGTCGAGCCTGGCCGACGTGCTGGTGTCGCCCGACTCCCCCGGCTACGCGGCGTCCAAGGCCGGGCTGTCGTCGTACCTGCTGGGGCTCGCCGGGGCGCTGCGCCGGCACGGGGTGGCGGTGACGTGCGTGCGGTTCGGGTTCGTCGACACCAAGATGGCCAAGGGCGACGTCAAGCCGATGCTGGTCGGTGTCGAGCGGGCGGTGGACGTGCTGGTCCGCGCCCTGCGGACGCGGCCGGTCGTGGTGTCGTACCCGAAGCGGATGTCCGTGCTGGCGCGGGCGCTGCGGATCGCCTCGGGGGTGCGGGTCGGGCGGTGAGGTCCGACCGCACGCGTGCCCGGAGGCGTTGGGGTACCACGACTCCGGGCACGTGCGGAAGCCTCAGTCGATCCGGTCGGGAAGGGGGTGGCGGACGTAGGCGGGTCCGGGGGGACCGAACTCCAGGCTGTTCTCGTCGAGGCCGTTGGAGACGGTCACCCGGCCGCCGGGGAAGGCGAAGCTGACCGCCACCATGCCGTCGGCCATGTCCCCGCCCGCGTATTCGAGCAGTTCGACCGCCTGGAGGGGTTGGCGTCGCAGGGCCACCAGTTCCGCTCGGGCGTCGTGCCGCCAGGCGAGGCGGAAGACGTAGTCGTCGGGGTGGCCCTGGTCGCCGTGGTTCCAGGCGGGCTGTCCCGACGGGTCGACGGTGTTCCAGGTGACGGACAGGTCGTCGAACTTCCGGTGGTCGACCTCGACCTGCTCACCGTCGAAGTCCAGCAGGACCGGGCCGTCGGCGAACCACTCGTCGGCATCGAGGTCCCAGAGCAGCCAGGCGTGTCGCAGGCTGCGGCCGACCAGCGCCCGCAGCCGCCGGCCGTGCGCCGCGGTGGTCGCCGACAGGCCGTTGAGCCACCGGGGCTCGTAGCCCTGGATGCCGAAGTGGGACATCCGGGGATTGTCCGTGACCCGATGCCGCGGCGCATCACGTTTTCCCGGGTCGGGAGCCCCCGGCTTGGGCAGGTGGCCGGGGCGTGCGGGGCAGTCCGGTGAGCCGGCGCGTGTTAACGACGACTTCGCAGAGTCACTAAGCTGGATCGGTGCGTAACAAGGACGTGATCGCGGGCCGGTACCGGCTCGATGAGGTCGTCGGCGCGGGCGGCATGGGTGAGGTCTGGCGGGCCACCGACCTGGAGTTACGCCGGGTCGTCGCGCTCAAGCTGGACACGACGGGGGACGGCGAGGCGGCCCGTCGCGAGGCGCGGATCGGGGCCGGGCTGCACCACGCCAACGTGATCTCCGTCTTCGACACCGTCGTCGACGGGGGCAGGCGCTGGCTCGTCATGGAGTACCTGCCCGCCCGCAGCCTCGCCGAGATCTGCCGGACCGACGGCCCGATCGCCCCCGACCTCGCCACCAGGATCGGCGCGCAGATCGCCACCGCGCTGTCCGCCATGCACGCCAGGGGGATGGTGCACCGCGACATCACGCTCGCCAACATCCTCGTCACCGCCGACGGCACCGCCAAGCTGGCCGACCTCGGCGTCGCGATGTGGGACGAGGTCACGCTGACCGGGAGCGCGAAGGACGCGGGTACCGCCGGCTACCTGGCCCCCGAGGTGCTCCAGGGCCGGCGCGCCACCCCGGCGGCGGACGTGTACTCGCTCGGCGTGACGCTGTCGGCCGCGTCCGAGGGGCGGGCCGACAAGCGCTTGGCGGGCATCCTGGCCGCGCTGACCGAGCCGGACCCCGCCCGCCGGCCCGGCGCGGACGAGGTGGCCCGGCTGCTCGGGGCTCCCCGCGGGTTGTCGAGGCACGCGCTGGTGACGGCGGGGGTGGCCGCGGCGCTGGTGGTCGTGCTCGGGGCGACGCTGTCCGGGTCCAGCAGCCCTTCGAACAGGGCGGACGCGAGCGCGCCGCCCGGCACGCTCCTGTACGGCATCGGCGACCAGATCGGCACGGCGCTGGAGTCCGAGTTCGTGCGGGAGGCGCCGGTCACGATGCTCACCACCAACTACCACAAGCCGAGCGACCTGGAGACGATGGCGGGGTGGCGGGACAGGGAGGTGCCCGACGCCTACGCGCGGGGGTACGCGCTGCACGTGATCGTGGCGGACTGGGAGATCGACGACCCCGAGGTCCCCGTCGAGGGCAAGTACGGCGCCGGCTGCGGGCGCGCCTACCCGCTGTCCCCCGCGTTCGGGGAGGACATGCGCGCGCTCGCGCGCATCTTCGCCGGCAAGGTCGACGATCCGCCCCTGTACGTCACGGTGTTCAACGAGGTCAACAAGATGGCGTGCGAGGACAGCGCGTACGGCGCCAGCCCGGCGTACTACGAGGCGTTGCAGGACAGCTACCTCGACGTCCGGCGGATCATCAAGGAGACCGCCCCGAACGCGCAGGTGGGGATGGGCTGGGACGGCTACCAGGTCGAGGACGACGACCCGGAGAGCGGTGGGGGCCGGTCCATGTTCTCGCACTTCGCCCGCGCGCTGCGGGCGTCGGACTACGGGGCGGTGGTGGCCAAGCAGCCGTACGGCAACATCTTCCAGGTGCGGGAGAGCGTCCGCGTGCTGGGTGAGTACGGCAAGGTCATGGTGGCCGCCTACCTGGACACCACGGGCGAGGTGCTCGACCTGGACGTCCGGGTGCTGCTGAACGACGAGTCGATCGCCGGCCTCAACCGCCTCGGCCTGTTCGCGTGGAACTTCAACAACCAGCGCGAGTTGGAGGGTGACCGGGGGCCGACCCTCGACTACATCAAGAAGGTGATCCGCCGCACCGGCCGCGAGCCGCGCTGATCGCGCCGGCCGACGAACGTGGGCTGTTTCGACCACCTCCTGCTCACCGCGGGACGAGCGGGCCCACGTCGGGGGAATCAGGTAGCTCGCCGGCAGGTCCCGATCGCAGGCGCCGGTCTCGTGCGGGCGCGTCAACCGGTGCACTGACGGACACGACGAGAATGGACAAATCAACCGGACAGCAACAGAATCGGCCGGGCCGCACAGGGCGAACTCCACATACCGCCGATGGCACGACCGCTACGCACAGCGGCCGCGCCATCGGTTCTCACCGATCGATCAGCATGCCTTGACCCCGTCGTAGCTGCCGAAAGACCAGGTGTCGCGGTACTCATGGCCGTAGGTCAGCGTGTGGCATGCCTCGTCAACGGCGCCGCTCAACACGATGCGGGAGCGGATCGACCGACCGCCGCAGCTGTCGTACTTGTACTGGACCAGAGCACTGTTGGTCGAGTGGAACTTCTCCAGGCAGTTCCGCACGTCGTCGGCCGCGCTCGCCGAAGCCGCCGTCGGGACCGCCAGGATCGCTGCGCCCAGAGTCACCACGATGACACCCATACGCCCCAGCTTGCTTCGCAAGACACTCCCCCATTCCAGTCGGATTGATCGCGCATTCGATTGACCGATGCCGGCAACCGCGAATGCATCAACTCAGAAAAATCGGGCTTCCGAGTCCACACTTCTCGCGGTGACGCCACTGGGCGATCTCGCGCAACACCCGGAGGGCGACGGCGACGATGGCCGGACACGGAGGATTGATCGGACCTGGTTGCACGGCCTCGAACACCCGCGTACTTAATGCCATATCAAACAATCGTCACCCTGGTGTGCGCCACCCCTCGGTACATGTAAAAATAAGTGCTTACCGAGAATAGCATCCGACAGGAATTCGTCACTAAACAACTACTAAACTCCGGCCCACTTCTCTCCATTCCCCGCGAGTTCGACTTCCCAAAAGTCTTGACATACGCCACTTCATTGCAGGACGCCCGGAGTGTGGTTCTGCTGAGCCGGACGATGAAGCCGGGTGCGCTGACCGAGTGGGAGCGCCGCGAGCTGGCACGGTCACGGCAGGGTCCACCGGAACGCGCGCGAGTTGTCGCGGTACAACGTGCCGCCGACCACCACGCCCGCGTTGTTCACGGCGACGGCCTTGGCCGGGAGGTCGTCGGGCGTCGGCAGCGTGGTCAGCACGCCGGCCCGCCAGTGGAACGGTCGGGGCGCGCCGCCCACCGCGTGCCAGCCGACGACGTCGCCCCGGTCGTTCACCGCGACCGCCTCGCCCTGCCCGGACGTGCCGAGGTCGACGAGTTCGCCGTGGCGCCACAACGCCGCCCTGCGCACCCCGTCCTCCTCGACCCAGCCCACGACGTCGCCGTCCTCGTTGATGGCGCGGGTGTTGTCGGAGACGCCGGCGTCGCCGCCCGGCAGGACGGTGGGCCGGTCGGCGACCCACACCACGGCCCGCGTGGTCGCGGCCACCGACCAGGTGGCGGCCACCGAGTCGGACTCGTTGACCGCCGCGACGGTGTAGTAGTCCGCCTCGCCCGCCGCAGGCAGTCGGGTGCAGTTGGTGGCCGAGCAGCGGAACGCGAACGTGTTCGCGGCCTCGACGGCTGTCCGGGAGCCGGCCGTCGAGCCCTTCGCGTTGGCCACCCGGTGGTCGGCGCTCGGTCCCTGCGGGGAGACCGGCACGTCGGCGAACACGCCCTGTCGCCACGCCCCGGCGCGGTCGTTCCCGCCGAAGGCGGGGTCGTCCAGGTTGTTGTAGCCCAGCGGCACGACACCGCTGTCGCCGAGGTCGCGGACCGACATCGCACCGGACCCGCGCCTCGGCGTCCGGTCGACCACCTGGCCGTCGGACCACAGGTCGACGTAGGAGACCTGGGCGCCGCCCTCCTTGGTGACCAACGAGGTCAGCACGTCACCGCGTGCGTTGATGCCCACCGCGTGACCGCCTGCCACGACCGTGGGGGTCGGGCCGTCCCAGCGCACCGCGCGCAGCGTGCCCGGGTAGTAGGGCCGGGCCGGCGGCGTCCACCCGGAACCCGCCGCCTGGCCGGCTTCGTTGAGCACCGACACGATCGCCGCGGCCGAGCCCGGTGGGGCCGGCAGCTCCGTGAAGCCGATGGCGGCGGCCTTGGCGGGCGTGGCGAGGACGAGCACGACGAGCACGGTCAAGGCGGACGACGACCAGGGCATGGTGGCGTTCCTTCGGATCGGGTTGCGGGGAGGATCAGGGCACGGTCCAGCGGAACGCCTGCGAGTAGGAGTGGCCGACCACCACTCCCGAGTTGTTGATGTCGGTCGCCCACGCGGGCGAGCCGGCCGGCGCCGGCAGCGTGGTGACGACACCGTCGCGCCAGTGGAATCCGCGCGGCGAACCACCGCTCTCCTGCCAGCCGACGACGTCGCCCCGGTCGTTCACCGCGATCGCCTGGCTCCAGTCGGGCAGCCCGAACTCGATCAGCTCGCCGTCGCGCCAGAGGACCGCCCGGGACAGGCCGTCCACGGTGCGCCGGCCGACTACGTCGCCGTTCTCGTTGAGGGCTCGCCTGCTGTCGGAGACGGTGACGTCCTCACCGGGCAGGACGGTGACCCGGTCGTCGGCCCACAGCACCGCCCGGGTCGTCGACCCCACCGACCAGGTCCCGGCCACCCAGCCGGAGTCGTTGATCGCGGCGACGGAGTAGCTGCCGCCGGCGCCGGCGGCCGGCAGCCTGGTGCACTCGGTGGCGGAGCAGCGGAACACGAACGAGCCCGTGCCGTCGTTCAGGTCGCCGACGCCCGCCGTCGTGCCGTGCCTGTTCACCGCCACGTGGTCCCTGTACGTGCCCTCCGGGGGCAGCGGCACGCTCTCGTACACGCCGTCCCGCCACGCGCCCGCGGTCCTCTGGTGCGCCAGCGGGACCACCCCGTTGTCGCTGATGTCCCGGCCGATCGGGCCGTTCGTGCTGGTGCCCCGCGGTGTCCGCCCGACCAGTCGACCGTCCTCCCACACCAGGAGGCTGATGAAGCTGAGCCCTACGTGGGCGAAGCGACTCGTGAACAGCACGTCGCCGCGCTCGTTGATGCCGTACGCCTGACCACCGGTCTCACCGCCGCCCAGGACCAGGGGGGTCGTGCCGTCCCAGCGGACGCCGTACAGGAAACCGGGCACGGGGCGTTTCCCGATCACCCCGGCGGTGCCCGCCACCTGACCGGCCTCGTTGACCACCTGCGCCTCGGCGAAGGTCCACCCGGCGGGCGGTGGCAGCACTTCGAAGCCGATGACGGCGGCCCTGGCGGGCGTGGCGAGGACGAGCACGACGAGCACGGTCAAGGCGGACGACAACCACCGCACGACAACCCCCTGGGATTCGGCGACGCTGTGCCTTCGGGAACGAAGGTAACGACGGCCCGCCAACGCGTGTCCCGCTGAGCGGTTCAACCACCGCCGATCCTTTCGGCGTCGCACCCGACCACCCACCACGACGAGCGCCGGAAGTGTTCGTGGCCGCAAAACAACGGTGGCGGCCGGGAGAGGGGGAATAGGCGTCGCGCGCCGGGGAGCAGTCGTGCGGCCGGCTGTCCCCTGACCGGAAGGCCGCGAACGCAGCCCGACGAGCACTTCCCCCTGTCAAGGCAGCGAGGGCACGGGTGACGGCCACTTCCAGGCAGTGCGGATGATGACGACGAGGAGCACCGCCTCGACGAGGCTGCCGAGGAGGTAGTAGACCCACGTCTCGCCGATGCCCGACGCGATGACGGTGATCAGGTAGAACGAGCCGACGATGAGGTTGACCGCCCGGTTGGCCCGCGGCTTGAGCAGAAGGGTCAGGACCACCATCAGGATCGACGGCAGGAGGTAGACCAGCGTGGCGGTCAGGAACGTCTGGTCGACCGCTAGCGGCGTGGACGCCACCTTGCCGTCGAGTGCGGCGTTGAGGACGTCGGCCCGGTAGAAACCGAAGATGTCGACGTAGGCGAACACGAAGAGCATCGTGACCCACAGCGCGCAGAGCGCGAGCTTCACGTCGACCGGGGTGTCCCGGTACTGCCTGGTCGGTGTCGTCCGCACGGATTCCGCTCCTCTGGTCGGGCTGAGGAGGCCCAGTGTCATCGCGTCGGGTGCGTGGGCGCACCGGGGTTCCGGCCGGTGTCGACCTGGCCGATCGGCCGGGTGCGGAGCCCGTCTTCCGGTCGATCCGCCGGCTCGCCGGGGAAGCCCGCAATCGCGCCCAGATGGCCGTCCGGGCTTACCGGGATCACCGGGTCTCAGCGGTGCGCGCCCCTGCCTCCGGAGGCCGGCTTGACCCGCTCGAACCGCACTCGGCTCAGCCAACCCGGGAGGTCGCTGAGCACGTACAGCTCACCATGCACGTCGGTGTCGATCGCGGTCGGCTGGGTGGGGAAGTTGCCGATCGTGGCGGATTCGTAGCCGCCGTCGGGCTTGGGGCGCACGGCGAACACGTGGGTCGAGCAGTAGTCGCTCGCGACGTAGGTCCCCCACGCCTCCGGGGTCCGGAACCCCCGGTACACCACGCCGCCGGTCACCGAGCAGTTGTCGTTGTAGTGGTCGTACTCGAAGACCGGGTCGGTGTACCGCCCGCCCGGCCGGCACTGCTGCGGGTCGAACACCGGGGTGCCCTCCTTGCAGGACCAGCCGAGGTTCGCGCCGCCCTGCCACGGGCGGATGTGGTCGACCTCCTCGACCAGGCCCTGGCCGACGTCGCCGATCCACAGCGAGCCGTCGACCGGGTCGACGGAGAACCGCCACGGGTTGCGCAGCCCGTAGAGCCAGATCTCCGGCCGCGCGCCCGGCACGCGGACGAACGGGTTGCCGGCCGGCACGCAGTAGGGCTTCGCCCCGCAGGTGCGGTCGACGTCGATCCGCACGATCTTGCCGAGCAGGGTGCCGAGGTCCTGGCCGGCCTTGAACGGGTCGTTCGCGTGGCCGCCGTCGCCCGTCGACCAGTAGAGGTAGCCGTCGCGGCCGAACGCCACCTGTCCCCCGTTGTGGTTGCCGTACTCGGCGTGCTGCTGGGTCAGCAGCACCTGCAGCCGCTCGGGTGCGCCGAGGGGCACCCGCGCCAGGGTCAGCTCGCCGGCGGGCAGGCTCGTGTAGGACACGTAGAGGATTCCGGTCCGGGCGAAGTTCGGCGCGGGCGTGATGCCGAGGAGGCCGCGCTCGTTGTCCGACTCGTCGACCCGGTCGGTCAGGTCGAGCACCGGCTCGGCCGCCAGGCCGGTGTCGGGGTGGTAGGCGCGGACGGTGCCCGCCTTCTCCACGACCAGCACCCGGCCGTCGGGCAGCCCGGTGACCGCGACCGGGCGCCGGAGACCGGACGCCACCTGTTCGGACACCACGGTCAGTTCGGCGAGCGGCACCGCGTGGGTGCGGGGTGTGCTGGCGACCGACGGCGGGGGCAGCAGGAACGCGGACAGGGCCGGCACGAGCAGGCCGGCGAGCAGGGTGACCGGGCGACAACGTCGTCGCAACATGGTTCGGCTCCTCAAGCAGGGTGGGTCCACAATCTGGGAGCGCTCCCAAACGTACCGCGACACCCCGGTGGCCTCCAGCCGCCGTCCTGCCCCCTTCGCCGGTGGGAAAAGGAGCACGGGATTGACCGGGAGGCGAGGGCGTTCTCAGGTGCGGGAGACCTCCCCGGACCACGTCGGTCACCCGCTGCGGGCGACTCCCCCCTGCGCCGCGTCCAGGTCGTCGAGTTGTCCCCGGACGCGTTCGACGTCGGTGTCGCGCCCCAACTGCCGGTACAGGTCCAGGGCTTCCCGCCAGGCGGCACGCGCCTGGGCGTGTTGGTCGAGAGCGGCGTGGGGGTGGCCCAGGTAGTCGAGGGTGTCGGCGGCCTCGGCCGTGTTGCCGACGTCGCGGTAGAGGGCGAGGGCCTGCCGGTAGTGGTCGACGGCCTGCTGGTGGTGCCCGGTGTGGTGGTCGATGAAGCCCAGGCTGTCCAGGGCGTCCGCCACGCCGTCGAGGTCCTGGTGGTGCCGGTGCAGGGCGAGGGCGGCCCGGCAGTGGCCGCGGGCGTTGTCGTACTGGCCCAGGTGGGCTTCGTACCAGCCCACTGAGTTGAGCGCATCGGCTTCCCACACCGGTTGGTCCAGGCCGCGGCAGAGGACCAGGGCTCGGCGGGCGTGCTCCAGGGCTCGCCGGTGGTCCCCCCGCTGCTCCCAGGCCCACCCGAGGGCGTGGTGCGTCCGGGCGTGCTGGAGGGGGTCGTGGTGGCGTTCGGCCACGGCGAGGGCGTCGTGCAGGTGGGCGATGGCCTCCTCGTGCCGCCCCAGCTCGGCGTGGGCGTGCCCGAGTCTCCAGCGGGCGTGGATGAGGGTGCCGGCGTCGGGCAGGTGTTCGGCGGCGTCGGCGGCCGCCCGCCACACGGCCAGCCCGTCGTGGCGGTGCCCGCGTCGCAGGTGGAAGGTGCTCAGCGCCCAGGCCAGGTGCCACACGGCCTGGTGGCACCCGTGGTCGGCGGCGGTGCGCTGCGCGGCCAGCAGGTGGGGGTGGTGGGCGTCCAGCCAGACCAGCGCGGCCTCCTGGTCGGGCAGCGGCCGGGGGTGGGCGCCGGGGGCGGGTGGGGCGAGCGGGACCGGCGGGCGGTGGGGGTACAGGAGCCGGTCGGCGGTGTGCGCGGTGTGCCGGTAGAAGTCGACCACCCGCTCCAGCGCGGCCCGCCGCGCGGGCTCCGGGAGGTGGTCGCGGGCGGTGGTGGCGGCGTAGGCGCGGACCAGGTCGTGCATCGAGTAGCGGCCGTGCGGGTGCCGGTCGAGCAGCGAGTGGTCCTCCAGCACGCGCAGGGCCTTGCGCGTGCGCGCCTCGGGCAGGCCGGTGAGGGACACCGCGGCACGCAGGTCGGTGTCCGGGCCGGGGGCGATCCCGAGCAGCGCGAACACCGTCCGCTGCTCTTCGGTGAGCCGGCGCAGGGACCAGGACAGCACGGAGGGCAGGCCGGCCGTGGGATCGGTGTCGTGGTCCAGCGCCTCCAGGCCCAGCTCGCGCAGCTCGGCGGCGAACTCCGCCAGCGGGATCGAGGGGCGGGTGGCGGCGTGCCGGGCGGTGATCGCCAGGGCCAGCGGGTGGCGCCCGCACAGCTCGATCAGCTCGTCGGTCACCCGGGGCTCGGCTTCGACGCGCCGGTCGCCGAGGCGGGCGGCCAGCAGGGCGCGGGCCTCGCCGCGGGTGAGGAGGTCCAGGGACAGGTGGCGGGCGCCGCACCGGTCGACCAGGGAGGCCAGCCTGGTGCGGCTGGTGACCAGCACCGCGCAGGTCGCGTTGCCCGGCAGCAGCGGCACGACCTGCTCGGCGCCTGCGGCGTTGTCCAGCACGACCAGCATCCGCCGCCCGGCCACCAGGCTGCGGTACGACGCGGCCAGGGCGTCCAGGTCCGCCGGGAGCGCGTCCGGGTCGGCGCCGAGGGCGGTGAGGAACCCGCGCGCCACGTCGGCCGGTTCGGTCGGCGGCCCGGCGGGGCTGAAGCCGCGCAGGTCGGCGAACAGCTGCCCGTCGGGGAACCGGTGCAGGTTGCGGTGCGCCCAGGCCAGCGCCAGCCACGTCTTGCCGATCCCGCCCGCCCCGCCGATCGCCGAGATCAGCACCGTCCCGGCCGCCGGGTTCGTCGACGTCGCGCCCGGTCGTGCGGCGGGGCCCCCGCCGTCCGGGGCGGCGGCGGAGAGGGCGCGGTCCAGCTCGACCAGTTCGGAGGCGCGACCGGTGAACGGCGCGGGCGTGGCCGGCAGTTGGCGTGGTGCCACCGGTGGCCGGTCCGCCCTCGTCGTCGGGGTGGCCAGCGCGGGGTCGGCGGCCAGGATCCGCCGGTGGAGGTGCTGCAGGTCCGGTCCGGGGTCGGAACCCAGCTCGTCGGCGAGCCGGGTGCGCAGCTGCCGGTAGTGGTCCAGGGCGTCGGCCTGGCGACCCGCGCGGTAGAGGGCGAGCACGAGCTGGGCGGCCACGTGCTCGTCCAGCGGGTGCAGGGCGGCGCGGTCGGTCAGCTCGGGCAGCAGCGCGCCGTGCCGCCCGGCCCGCAGCGCCAGGTCGAGGCGGTCGGTGTCGGCGGCGAACCGCTCGCGCTCCAGGCCCCGCCGCGCCGCGGTGGTCCACGGGGTGTCCAGGCCGGCCAACGCCTCACCCCGCCACACCCCCGCGGCCCGCTCCAGCAGTTCCAGCGCGCGGGTCCGGTCGGTCTCGGCGCGGGCCTCGGCGACCAGGCGGCGGAACCGGTGCACGTCCACGCGGTCGGGGTCGACCAGCAGGACGTAGCCCTTGCCGCGCCGCTCGACCACCACCTCGTCCACGACACCGCCGGCGGCCAGCAGTTGGCGCAGGCGGGAGACGTAGTTGCTGACCAGCTGCCGGACCCGTCGAGGTGGCCGCTCGCCCCAGATCCAGTCCACCAGCTGATCGGTGGCGACCACCTGGTTGGCCTGCACCAGCAGCACCGCCAGCACGCACCGCTGCCGAGCGTGCCCGAGGTCCGGCCTCGTCCCGTCGACCAGGAGCTCGACCTCGCCCAGCACCCGCAGCTCCACCGTCATCGCACAGCCCTCCCCCTCCCGCGCACCGCGGGCCCCCGGGAAGTCCTGTCTATGCCCGCCGGCCCCTGCCCAGCACCACTGAACAGGGGATTCGCACGACGTTGTGTTGACGGACTGAACCGGGTGCCGATGCTGTCCCCGGGATCGGGGCGGGCGGCGCCGGAGGGGGAGAACCGGCCCGCCGGTCGCGGTCGCTTTCCCGATTTTTCCGGAATGCGCTGGAGAACATCCCAGGCAGGTCGACGAAGAACAGGATTCCCCATGCGAACAACAGGTGCACCGACCACTCGGGCCGGCGGGGCGCGTTCCCGCCTCATGCGGTTGCTGACCCTCTTCGGCGTGCTGGTGGTCGGCCTGGCCGGGGCCCCGGCGGCGACCGCGGACGTCGCGCCGATGGCCGAGTACGCGCCTCTCGCGTCCGTCCACCTCGAACCCGGCACACCGGCCCCCCGCCTGACGGACGGCAACTGGTTCCTCTCCGAGGGGACCCACTTCTACTACAACGACTACGTCCAGGTCGGGAAGTCCAGGCTCATCTTCCAGCAGGACGGCAACCTCGTGCTCTACGACGAGATCGGGCGCGCCCGCTGGGCCAGCGGCACCGACCACCGGGGCCAGGAGGGGATCTTCCAGCAGGACGGCAACCTCGTCGTGTACGTCAGCCGCGGACGCCCGTTCGCGTCGAGGACCTGCTGCTACCCGGACCTCGAGTTCTCCGTCCGGGCGGACGGCAGCCTCAGGATCCAGCAGATCGGGACCGGGCAGATCCGGTGGTGGACCTCGACCGCGCACTGATCGGCGGCGCGTCGCCGGCCGGGGGACGACTCCGGCCGGCGACGCGGCGGCACCCGTGATCCACCGCTGACGACGGCTCTTCGAGCGGCACGGGGCACCCGGGTCGATGACTGCGGTGATCCGCTCGTGCGGCTCCCGAAGCCCTGTCGGACGCCACCGGGGTGGGGTTACCGTCGAACCGCGTGCCAGGGGCGTGGTGGTGCCGGTCGGTGGCGGGATGGCTCGCGGGACCGGCGGGTGGTCACGGCGCGGCCGGCGTGCTCGTCCCCGACCGAGAACGAGGTGCGCGTGATCCGCTTGCTGGTGGTCGTCGGTTTGCTGGCCTCCCTGACCTCCGGCGCCTCCGTCGCGTCGGCCGCCAGGGGTGGCGTGGTCCGGCCCGTGGCCGAGTGCGCCGACCTGGTCCGGAGCTTCGCGATACCCGGCACCCGCGCGCACGTGACGCGGGCGGAGCCGGTGGCCGCGGGCGCCGAGGCCGCGCACTGCGCGGTACTCGGGTACGTCGAGCCGCGGGTGCGGTTCCACCTGAAGCTGCCCACCACCACCTACACCGGCCGCTACCTCCAGTACGGCTGCGGCGGGTACTGCGGTGCGCTGGTGTCGCCGTCGTTCCCCGACTGCGGTGCGGAGATCGGCGGCCTCGCGGTCGCCGCCACCGACGACGGGCACGTCGCCGGCGGCCCGGTGCCCTCGGCGGACGGCACCTGGGCGGCCGACGACCAGGCCGCCCGCGACGACCTCGCGTTCCGCGCGCCGCACGTGGTGTCGATGGCGGCCAAGCGGCTCATCGAGGACTTCTACGGCGCCCCGCCGTCGTTCTCGTACTTCGGCGGCTGCTCCAACGGCGGGCGGGAAGCGCTGCTGCTGGCCCAGCGGTACCCGCACGACTTCGACGGCATCGTCGCCGGCGCACCCGTCAACTACCAGTCCCCGCTGCTGGTCTACCAGGCGTGGCTGGCCCGGACCAACACCGGCGCGGACGGCCGCCCGGTGCTCACCGCCGACCGGCTGCCCGCCCTGCACGACGCCGTGATGAGGCACTGCGACCACCTCGACGGCCTGGTGGACGGCCAGATCGACGATCCGCGCCGGTGCGACCACGACCCGGCCGCGCTGCGCTGCCCGACCGGCGTCGACGGGCCGACGTGCCTCACCCCGGCCCAGGTCGACGTGGTGCGCAGGCTGTACGCCGGCCCCACCGACGCGCACGGCAGGCGGCTCTACCCGGCCGGTCAGGAACGCGGCTCCGAGCCGGCCTGGGCCGGCTGGGTCGTGCCGATCCCGGAGTTCGGCGGCTCCTCGCTGGCCACCCTGCTCGCGGACGACTACCTCAGGTACATGGGCTACCCGATGGGCACGCCGCACTCGTCGCTGGCCGAATTCGAGTTCACCGCCCGCGAGTTCGCGCGGCTGGGCGTGGAGGGCGCGCGCGGCAACGCGATGAGCCTCGACCTGGGCGAGTTCCGCCGCGCCGGCGGTCGGCTGATCCTCTGGCACGGCTGGGGCGACCAGGGCGTCCCGCCGCGCGGCCTGCTCGACTACTACGCACGGCTGGCCCGGCACGACGGCGGGGACGTCCGCCGCTGGGCGCGGGTGTTCATGGTGCCCGGCCTCCAGCACTGCACCGGCGGCACCGGGCTGACCGCGTTCGACCCGTTCCCCGCGCTGCTGGCGTGGGTCGAGCGCGGGACCGCGCCCGACCGGGTCGTCGCCGTCGGCCGGAACGCCGCCGGGGAGGTGGTGCGCACCCGGCCGGTGTTCCCGTACCCGCTGACCGCCCGCTACGACGGCACTGGCAGCATCGACGACGCGGCCAACTTCCGCCCCGCCCCGCCGGCCCGCCCGACCCGTGACGCGGTCGACTGGGTCGGCACCTACCTGCACCGCGTGCCCGGGCCGGTCGCGCCCTGATCCCATTGGGCGCGGAGGCGCAATGATCAGGGTGCGAAATTCCGAGTTCACGTCCTTGAATGAAGTCGGCCGTTCACCGATGTGAATTTTGTTGCCTGTTCCACAATCTTGCGCAATGCTCCCTGGGAGCGTTCCCAGGACGCGCTGACCACGGCGGATACCACGAGCCGGCAATGGTCGGTGGCGCCGGGACCGCTGTCCGGTAGTGCTGTTCGCAAGGAGGCGACGCATGAGTCTGCGCATTGGCAAACACACCAGGGGTCGGACCGCCGGTATTACCGCAGCGATGTCGGTGGCGGCTTTGACCGGGGGGCTGGTGGTGGCGGCCGGCACCAATGCCAATGCGGCGGTCGGGTGCCGGGTCGACTACTCCGTGACCAACCAGTGGCAGGGCGGTTTCGGCGCCAACGTCACGGTGACCAACCTGGGCGACGCGTTGTCGGGGTGGACGCTGGAGTGGTCGTTCCCGGCGGGGCAGCGGGTGACGCAGCTGTGGGGTGGTGAGTTCTCGCAGTCCGGCAGCGCGGTGACGGTGCGCAACGCGAGCTACAACGGGTCCCTGGCCACGGGGGCGTCGGTCACGCCGGGCTTCAACGGCTCCTGGAGCGGCTCCAACCCCGCGCCCACCTCGTTCAAGCTCAACGGCGTGGCCTGCACCGGACAGCCCACCAGCACCTCCACGTCGACTTCGACCACCACCACCACCACGACGACGACAACGACGACGACCTCCACCACCACGACGACGAACCCGCCCGCGGGCGTCGCGACCGGCTACGCGTCCCAGAACGGCGGGACCACCGGCGGCCAGGGCGGTGCGACGGTCCGGGCCACCACCGGCACCCAGATCCACCAGGCCCTGTGCAGCCGGGCCGCCAGCTCCACCCCGATCACCATCCAGGTCGAGGGCACCATCAACCACGGCAACACCGCCAAGGTCTCGGGCGACAGCTGCGAGACGGCCGCGGGGGTCATCGAACTCAAGCGGATCAGCAACGTCACCATCATCGGCGTCGGCAGCGGGGCCGTGTTCGACCAGCTCGGCATCCACATCCGCGAGTCCCGCAACATCATCATCCGCAACGTCACGATCCGGAACGTCAAGAAGTCCGGCTCCCCCACGTCCAACGGCGGCGACGCCATCGGCATGGAGAGCAACGTCCGCAACGTCTGGGTCGACCACGTCAACCTGCTCGCCTCGGGCGGCGAGTCGGAGGGCTACGACGGCCTGTTCGACATGAAGGACGACACCCAGTACGTGACCCTGTCCTACAGCACCCTGCGCAACTCCGGCCGCGGCGGGCTGATCGGGTCCAGCGAGAGCGACCGCTCCAACGGGTTCGTCACCTTCCACCACAACCTGTACGAGAACATCGACTCGCGCACCCCGCTGCTGCGCGGCGGCATCGCCCACATCTACAACAACCACTACGTGAGCCTCAACGAGTCGGGCATCAACTCCCGCGCCGGCGCCAAGGCCAAGGTGGACAACAACTACTTCAAGAACTCCAAGGACGTCCTCGGCACCTTCTACACCAGCGAGGCCGGGTACTGGCAGGTCGGCGGCAACATCTTCGACAACGTGACCTGGTCGTCCCCCGGCAGCGACACCAACCCCGCCGGGCCCGACGTCAAGTCCACCACCACGGTCGGCATCCCCTACGGCTACACCCTCGACCGCGCCGAGTGCGTGCCGAACATCGTGAGCCGGACGGCGGGCGCCAACACCGGCCTGCAGGAGTCGAACGGCACCTGTTAGCAGGCAGGGGACGGCGGCTGCCGGGCGACGCGGCCCGGCAGCCGCCGTCGTGCCCGGGGGCGCTCAGCGGGGCGCCCAGGCGTCCTCGTCCGCCCGGTCCCGCTCCTCCAGCCCGGTGGGGATCGCGCCCGTCGAGTAATTCGGGTCGATGCGGAAGTCCTTCGCCTCCAGCAGCAGCAACGACCCCAGCGACCGGCCGTCCGCGTCCCGGAACCGCTGCACCGCCTGCCGCCCCTCGCCCGCCTCCTCGAACACCTTCGACAGGCCGCTGATCTCCTTCATCGCGTTCAGGACGATTTCGAGGGCCGCCGTCACGTCCACCGCGAACGACACGTCCGCGCCCTCACCGCCGCTGACCAGCCGGTCCAGCGCGACCGCGGCGCCCGCCGCCGGCGAGACCACCGCCGCCAGGCTCTGCAACAGGCTCATCAGCGCGTTGGCGGCCGTCTCGACGATCTTCTTCACCTCGGCGAACACGTTGCCGATCGCCTGGTCCTCCAGGTCCACCAGGGACGTCTCGGCGTCCGCCGCGGTCACCGCCTTCCCGGCGTAGCGGTCGAACAGCTCGGCCGCCTCGCCCTTCCAGCCGGCACCGACCTCGTCGCGCACGTCCGCCATGATCTGGGCGCCCTCGCGCACCGCCTTGAACGCGGACTCGGCCCGTTGGCGCTGCTGCTCGTACACCTCGTAACGGATGTTGAGCTTCTCCACCTCGTCCAAGGCGTTCATCCCGAACACGGCCAGCACCGGGATCAGGGGCAGCAGGAAGCGGACGAGTTCGGCGTGCTCGTCGTTGCGCGAGGCCAGCGGGCTCACGTGATCCTCCCCGGTCGGAACAGGTCCGCCACCGCTTCCTCGGTGCGCTCCTCGTCGTCCGCGGTCTCCAGCAGGCCGTCGCGGACCTTCAGCGCCGCGGCGGTCAGCTGGTTGACCTCGGCCATGCGGTTGATCAGCGTGGACAGCAGCACGTCGCGCAGCCCCGCCGCCTCGGCGGAACTGCCCCAGTGGTCCCCGGCCAGCACCTTGGCCAGCTCGGTCAGCTCGGTGCGCGCCTTGGCGAACCTGTCCAGGGCGTTCCCCGCCGCTGCCGCCTGGGCGCGCAGCACCCGCGTGTCGACCTGCTTGCCCGACACGTCCCTCCCCCTTCCGCCGCCGGTGCGGTCAGCGCACCGCCAGCGCCTCGTCCACCACTTGCCCGACCTGGACCGCCAGCTGCGCGGCGGTCGCCGGCAGCACCGTCACCCACCCGCCGCGGCGCAGTTGGAGGTGCCTACCCGCCGGGGTGTCGTGGAAGGCCACCACCCGCGGCGCCGACCGCGGCCTGCCGTCGCGGCCGGTGACCCGGACCCCGAACTGGCCGCGGGTGTGCGCGTCCCGGCACATCCGCGCCACGGCCCGCGCGTCGGCCGGGCGCTCCCCGCGCGCCTCCAGCGCCGCGGCCAGCCCGTCGAGGTCCCCGCCCGCCGCCACCGCGGCGTCGAGCGACGCGGCCCGCACGTTCGCCGACCCGCCGCGGCCGGTCGGGGCGTCCCCGGCCAGCCGGACGACCTCGGCGACCAGCGCGTCGGGCGGGAGCGGCCGCAGCGCGACGACGTCCCCCTCCCACACCGCGAGCACGCCGTGCCGCCCGGTCGCCGCCGCCCGCGCCCGCAGCCGGCGCGCGCCGAGCACGCGGGCGTCCACCGCCCACGAGAAGCGGGCGAGCGCGGTCAAGCCGGCCACCAGGTCGGGGTGGAGGTCCCGACCACGCAGCAGGCCCCGGTGCCGCAGGTCGTCGAGCACCCGCCACACCAGCTCGTTCCGCTCCGCGCGGGTGCGGCCGGGGCTGGGCGCGTCCAGCACCGGCGGCAGCTCCCCCAGCCCGAGGTGCGACCAGCACACCTCGAACTCCACCGCGGCGAGCACCACCCCGGCCTGCACCGCCCCGGTCACGACGACCACCTCGGGTCCTCGTCCTCCCCCAGCACGGCCGGGGCCACGCCCGGCCGGTCGTCCACGCCGAACAGGTCGTCGTCGCGCACGTAGTACCGGTCGGTGTGGTCGGCGTCGGCCGGGCCCTCACCACCCCGCCCCGCGACACCGGGCTGCCCGAACGCCCCGCCGGGGAGCGCGCCGGGCCGACCGCGCGGCACCTGCCCGGCCGCCGTGGCGCCCCGCGCGCCGTCGAGCACGCCGGACCGACCGCCGGGGGCCGGGTGCGCCTCGCGCCCGCCGGCCACCGCGCCGGGCGCGACCCCGCCGCGCGCGACCCCGCCGGGCACCCCGCCCCGGCCGCCCACCACCGGTCCGCCCGCCGATCCCCCCGGGCGGGAGCCGGGCGGGGCGATCCCGCCGGCCCGGCCGGTCGACGGCCTCGGCACGTCGCGCCCGCCGATCCCGCCCACCGGCAGCGGGGGCACCACGGGCTGGGGCACGCCGGGCCGCGGCGCGGGCTGGTGGACGTCCCCGCCCACCGGGGGCCGGGTGCCCGGCTGCTCGACCGGGGGCGCCACGGCGGAGGTGTTGACCAGGTCCTGCCGCGCCTGCGGTCCGAGGACCTCCTCCGGTCCGCTCCGGGGCCCGTGCGGCGGCACCTCCCCCGGCTCGCGGTCCCGCCCGTCCGACCTGCCGCCGCGCTCGTCGCCCGACCTGTCGTCACGCTCGTCGTCCGGCTTGTCCGCCGGCTTGTCGTCGCGCTCGTCGCCCCGGCCGCGCGGCTCGTCGTCCCCGGTGCGCCGCGGTTCGCCGTCGCGCTCCCGCGTGACCAGCTCCCGGGTCAGCTCGTGCAGCTCCACCGGCACCACCCGCGGCGGAACCGTGGCCGGCGGCTCGAACTCCGCGGTGACCCGCGTCATCTCCGCCAGCACCGGCAGGGACTCGACGTTCGCCCGGCACGCCGCCTCGTGCTCGTAGAGGACGCGGTTGGCCTCCGCGTCCGCGGCCCGCCGCCGCGCCACCTGCTCGTCGAAGTCGGTCTGCACGTCGAACAGGTTCTGCGTGCTCAGGTTGAAGCTGTCGCCCAGCGCGTCGTCGAAGCCGTACTCCGGCCGCGGCGCCGATCCCGGCATCGCGTACGTGGTCCGCTGCACCTGCTCGGCCTGGAGGTCCACCTGCGCGCCCGCGGTCTGCGTCAGCGCGCCCGAGTCCCCCGACCACAGCGCCGCCTGCCGCACCGCGGCGGCCGCCTCGACCGCGGCGCTGCCCTCCCACTCGCCGCCCAGCCGGGCGACCAGGTCCCGCAGCCGCTGCTCGGACTCGACCAGCGCGTCGGTCAGCTCGACCAGCGCCGCACGCGCGTCCGCCAGCGCGGCGGGCCCGGCGCCCTGCCGGATCCACTCGATCTTCTGCTCCAGCGGGAAACCCTCGTACCGGTAGTACCCGACCGCCACCGCTCATCCCCCCTTGCCGAACGCCGCGGCGATTTCGTCGTCGGTGAAGCCGTAGGCGCGCGCCGACGCCTCGCACTGCCGCGCGATCCCCCGCAACTCGGCCACGTACCCCCGTGCGCGCGCCGTGTAGGAGTCCTCGCGCAAGGTCAGCCGCTGGTTCAGCTCCTCGGCGTAGTCGACGCTCGCCGGGTCGCCCAGCGCGGGCCGGGTGACCATCCGCTCGGCGAGGCCGCCGACCAGCTCGTCCAGTCGCCGCGCCTCGGCCTGGAACGCCGCCCCGATCTCCAGGACGTTCTCCTTGCCCACCACGATGCCGGTGCCCGTGCCACCCGCGTCCATGACCCTCCCCCCTCGCGACGGTTCGCCACCACTGTGCGCCAGGGGTTTCGCGGTAATCTGTGGAGGATCTTGTATACGCAGGTCAGGGCATGTTCTCCGGGCGGGCCAACCGCTCCTGGACCGCCTGCGCGGCCTGCACCCGGTGGTGCTCGCGGTAGAGGCGCAACGCCTCCTGCCACGCCGCCCGGGCCTCCGCCGGCACGCCGCGCGCCGCGTGCGCGTCCCCCAGGTTCACCAGGGTGTTGGCGACCTGGAAGTGGTTGCCCGAGGCCCGGAACAGCTCCAGGGCGCGGGTGTAGTGGTCGATCGCCTCGCCGTGCCGCCCCGCCTTCACCGCCAGGTAGCCCAGGCTGTCCAGCGCGTCCGCCACGCCGTCGCGGTAGCCGCCGCGCCCGGCCAGCTCCACCGCCTGCTCGCAGTGGGCGCGCCCCCGGTCGTAGTCGCCGGTCAGCCCGTGGCACCAGCCCACCGAGTTCAACGCGGTGGCCGTCCACACCGGGTTGCCCAGCCGCCGGTAGAGCTCCAGCGAGCGGGTCGCGTGCTCCAGCGCCCGGCGGACGTCGCCGCGCTGCTCCCAGGCGATGCCCAGGGTGCGGTGCACGTGCGCCTGGTCGGTCTCGGAGCCCGACCGCTCGGCCAGCACCAGCGCCTCCTCCAGGTGCGCCACCCCGCCGACCGGGTCGCCGATGCGGGCGCACGCGTCGCCCAGCATGCGGTGGGCCGCCGCCCGGCCCGGCTCGTCACCGAGGCGTTCGGCCGCGGCCAGGCCCTCCTCCCAGGCGGTGATCAGGTCGCGCAGCCGCCCCCTGGTGGCGTGGTAGGAGGTCGTGCCCCAGGCCAGGCGCCACACCAGCTCGTCCCAGCCGTGCCGGACGGCCGCCCGCCGCGCGGCCACGAGGTTGGCGTGCTCGGCGTCGAACCAGGCCAACGCCTCCTCCCGGTCGGCCAGGGGCAGCGCCGCACCGCCCGGCGGCACCACCGGGCGGTGCGGGTTGAGCAGCGCGTCCGCCACGAGCGCGGTGTCCGCGCAGCACTCGACCAGCCGCCGCACCGGCGCGACCCGGTCGCCCGCGCGCTCCACGGCGAACAGCCGCACCAGGTCGTGCATCCGGTACCGGCCGGGCGGGTCCTCCTGCACCAGGTGGGCGCGCCGCAGCTCGCGCAGCACCGCGCGGGTCGCGGCCGGCGACAGGTCCAGCAGGTGGGCCGCCGCGGGCCGGGCGATGTCCGGGCCCGGCGCCAGGCCCAGCAGCGCGAACGCCTCGGCGGCGGCCGGCGGCAGGGCCCGCTCGGAGGCCGCGAAGACGCCGCGCAGGTTGGTGCTCAGCTCGCCGCCGTCCAGCGCGTCGAGCCGCAGCGCGGCGTCGCGGAACTCCTCGACCAGGGCGGACAGCGGGTGGTCCGGGTCGGCGGACGCCTGCACGGTGGCGACGGTGAGGGCCAGCGGCAGCCCGGCGCAGTGGTCGAGCAGTTCGTCGGTGGCCGCGGCCTCGGCGGCCAGCCGGTCGTGGCCCAGCCGGTGGGCGAGCAGCTCGCGCGCGTCGCCCCGGTCCAGCACGTCCAGCCGCAGCGACCGGGCGCCGTGCCCGGTGATCAGGCCGGTCAGCTGGTGCCTGCTCGTCACCAGCACGGTGCACGAGGCGCTGCCCGGCAGCAGCGGCAGGACCTGGGCGGTGTCGCGGGCGTTGTCCAGCACGACCAGCAGCCGCCGGTCGGCCACGAGGCTGCGGTACAGGCCGGTGCGCGCCGCCGGGTCCGGTGGCACCGCGCCCGGTGCCACGCCCAGGGCCTCCAGGAAGGCGCGCAGCGCGACGGCGGGCGGCACCGGTTCCTCGACCGGGTCGAAGCCGCGCAGGTCCACGTGGAGCTGGCCGTCCGGGAAGCGGTCGAGGTTGCGGTGCGCCCAGTGCAGGGCCAGCCACGTCTTGCCGACCCCGCCCGCGCCGCCGATCGCCGAGATCAGCACCGTGCCGCCGGTACCGCCCGGCGGGGTCAGCGCCTTGTCCAGCAGGGCCAGCTGCGCGGCGCGGCCGACGAACGGCGTCGGCGGGGCGGGGAGCTGGCGCGGCACCGGGGCCCGGTCCCGCCCCGGTGGTTCCGGGTCCGGCTCTTCACCGCCGGTCGGCGGATCGCCCGCCAGCACCCGCCGGTGCGCCTCGCGCAGCGCCGGCCCGGGTTCGGCGCCCAGCTCCTCCACCAGCCGCGCCCGCACCCGCCGGTAGTGCTCCAGCGCCTCGGCCTGCCGCCCGCAGCGGTGCAGCGCGAGCACCAGCTGACCGGCGGCGCGCTCGTCGAGCTCGTGCCGGGCGGCCAGCGCGGAGATGCCGGGCAGCAGCGCGTGGTGGCGCCCCAGCCGCAGGCCGACGTCGTTGCGGTCCAGCTCCGCACCCAGCCGCTCGTGCTCCAGGGTCCGGCGCAGCTCGTCCAGCCACGGCAGCCCCAGCCCGGCGAACGCCTCGCCCCGCCACAGCCCCAGGGCCTGCTCCAGCGAGGCCAGGGCGTCCTCGTCGGCCTCGGTGCGGGAGCGCCGGACCAGCTCGCGGAACCGGAACAGGTCCACCGCGGCCCCGTCGACCCGCAGCGCGTAACCGGCCGGGGAACGCGTGATCCCCGCGTCGGAGCCCGCCAGCACCCGCCGCAGCCGGTACAGGTAGCCGTACAGGGCGTTGCGCACGTCGGACGGCGGCCGGTCGCCCCACACCCGCTCGGCCAGGCGCTCCACCGGGACGGCCTGGCCCGCGTCGACCAGCAGCGCGACGAGGACGTGCCGCTGGCGCACGTGCCCCACGTCCACGGGCTGCCCGTCGATCTCCAGCAGGACCTCGCCGAGCACCCCGAAACGCGCCTCTCCCACCCCGACATGATCCCAGACCGGACAACCGCGATACCGGCCGTCACCCGCGGTCGCGCGGTCCGTCGGCTGCCGGGTCGGTGCGGGGCGTCGAGCGCCACTCGACCTCGCCGTCGTGGTACCGGTCGGTCGGTGCCAGACCCGCCGCGGTCGCGACCGCGGCGGAGGCGTGGTGGTCGGGGTGCACGTGGGCGACGACGGTGCGAACCCCCTTGCCGCGCAACCAGTCGACGAGCGCGCGGGCCGCCTCCGCGGCGATGCCGCGCCCCTGCCACGGCGTCCCCACCACCCAGGCGATCTCGGTGTGGTCGTCGTGGACGCGGGTGGCCTGGACGGTGCCGACGAGGCGGTCCTCGGCGCGCAGCGCGACCACCCAGTTCAGCCAGTCCACCCCGGGGTCCGGGGAGCCCGCGGTCAGGCGACCGTAGCGACGCCGCAGCTCCCGCGGGGAATCCGGGGCGCCACCGGTGAACGCGTGCAGCGCCGGGTCGGACAGCACCTCGGCCATCTCGGTGGCGTGCTCCACGCGCAACGGCACCAGGTCGAGCCGTTCCGTCGCGATGACCTCGGCCTGCAAAGCGCTCACCCCGCGGAAGCTACCGCACGACCGCCGAGATTCCTCAGACATTCCGTTGCGCAAAAAGGAATTTTATGGCTCCCACGGCAGGCCGATAGCTTCGAATTCATGGAATGGAGCTTTCATGCGGCCGAAGAACTCGTTGCCGCGTTGCGCGCCGGCGCGGTGACCTCGGTGGAGCTGACCGACGAGGCGATCGCCCGCATCGAGCGCGACGACGAGGTGGTCAACGCGATCTGCGTGCCGGACTTCGACCGCGCGCGGGCCGCCGCGCACCGCGCCGACCTGGCACGCGCGCGTGGCGAGGACCGGCCGCTGCTCGGCGTCCCGGTGACGGTCAAGGAGTCGTACGACGTCGCCGGGCTGCCCACGACCTGGGGCATGCCGCCGCACCGGGACCACGTGCTGGCCGAGGACGCGGTGCAGGTGTCGCGGCTCAAGGCCGCGGGCGCGGTGGTGCTCGGCAAGACCAACGTGCCGTTGGGGCTGCAGGACATCCAGAGCTTCAACGAGATCTACGGCACCACCAACAACCCGTGGGACCACGCTCGCACGCCGGGCGGGTCCTCCGGCGGGTCGGCGGCGGCCCTGGCGTCCGGGTTCGGCGCGCTGTCCATCGGCTCCGACATCGCCGGCTCGCTGCGTACCCCCGCGCACTTCTGCGGCGTCTACGCGCACAAGCCGACCCTCGGGCTGGCGGCCAACCGCGGCATGGTCGCGCCGTCCGAGCCGGCGTTGCCGGTCGACCTCGACCTCGCCGTCGTCGGCCCGATGGCGCGCACCGCCCGCGACCTCGCGCTCCTGCTCGACGTCATGGCCGGACCGGACCCGCTCACCCTCGGCAAGGCGCACCGCCTGGCACTGCCGCCCGCCCGCCACGACCGGCTCCGCGACTTCCGGGTCCTCGTCCTCGACGACCACCCGCTCATCCCGACCGGCTCCGCCGTGCGGGCGGCCGTGGACCGGGTGGCCGACGCGCTCGCCGACGGCGGCGCCCGCGTCGAACGGCACAGCCCGCTGCTGCCCGACCTCACCGAAGCCGCGACGCTCTACATGCAGTTGCTGGTCTCGGGCTCCGTCGCGCGTTTCCCCATGGAATCGCACGAGGAACTGCTGACCCGCATCGCCGGCCTGGCCGCGGACGACCACAGCCTCGACACCGCACGGCTGCGCGCCCTGGTGTTCAGCCACCGCGACTGGATCGAGGCGAACAACCGCCGCGAACTCCACCGCCACGGCTGGCGGCGGCTGTTCGCCGAGTTCGACGCCGTGGTGTGCCCGATCACGCCGACGCCCGCGTTCCCGCACGACCACCACCCCAACCCGATGGAACGGCGCATCGCCGTCGACGGCGCCGAGCACCCCTACTTCGACCAGCTCGTCTGGGCCGGCCTGGCCACCATGCCCGGCCTGCCCGCCACCGCCGTGCCCGCGGGCCGGTCCCCCGAGGGGCTGCCGGTCGGGGTGCAGCTCATCGGCCCGGTGTTCGAGGACCGCACCCCGCTGCGGCTGGCCGAACTGCTGGAGCGGGAGATCGGCGGCTTCCAGGCGCCGAAGTAGGGCGTACCGGGATGCGGCGGGAACGGGCGTTGGCGGGAACTCCCGTCCCCGCCGACGACTCACCGCGCGAGCCCTCGGCTCGGCTTTTTCCGGCGAAGGACGGGTTCATGAAGCAGATCACGCGCTTCACGCCCCCGGAGATCGAGACCCTCGGGCGGGAGGGGAACTTCCTCCGGGATCAGTCGGAGCGGCCTTGTCCTTCGTGTGGCGGGATTTCGGTTCGCGCCTACCTGAGGAATGCGCGACGTGCGCACCGTCCCGCCGTGATCGGCTACCCGTGGTGTTCCGCTTGCCGCAAGACGTCCGGCTCGACCGGATCTCTGCCACCCGGTCCGACCGTCTCCGGTCCGTGGCGAGAACCCGACAGGGCGACTGGGCCGTTCGGGTGCTTACCCATCTCACCCGATGGCCGAAGAGCTTTACTCTGTGAAGACCTGGTGTGGCCGGACAGCCGATCCCGGGAGTGGCCATGAGATCAGCACCGCGGAAGTTGTCGCCGGTGGTCGCCGCGGTGCTGGTGCTCGCGCCGGTCCCGGCCGGCGCGGCGACGCCGATCACCGAGTACGGCCCGGTCCCCTCGTCGCTGCCCGTCGGGGGTGTGTGCGAGGTGGAGTTCGACCCCGGCGGGGCGCTGTGGGTCGAGCAGTACCTGAGCAGCCAGGTCGCCCGGTTCGACCCGGCCACCGGGCAGTTCGCCAACTTCTCCACGCCGATGCCGCTGTCCGTGCCCGGCGGCATGGACCTCGACCCGGCGGGCGACCTGTGGATGCCCCAGGTGACGGGCAACAGCCTGCTGCGCGTCGACACCGCCGACGGCTCCATGACCGAGTTCCCGCTGCCGTGGGCGGGTGCCTTCACCCTCCAACCGCTGGGCATCCCGCTGCACAGCGGGGTCGGGCTGGCCAACGACCTCGCCCTCGGGCCGGACGGCGCGCTGTGGTTCACCCTCGGCGGGCTGGACTCCATCGGCCGCTACGACCCGGCCACCGGGGCGTGGAGCAAGTACCGCGTGCCCGGCGAAGTCCTGGGTCAGGTCGGGGCGCTGTTCGGCATCATCAAACCGGGTCCCGGGCGCACCGTGGTGTTCGACCTGCCGCAGCTGAACAAGGTCGCCACGCTCGACGTGGACACCCACGCGTTCACCCAGTACTCGATGCCCACGCCGGCCTCGTTCCCGGTCGGCGTGCGCACCGCCGCCGACGGCACCATCTGGGTCGGTGAAGCCCTGGGCATGAAGATCGCCCGCATCGACCCCGCCGGCGGGCAGATCACCGAGTACCCGCTGCTGGGCGTGGGCGGCCTGCTCACCGGCATCCTCAACGGGCTGGGCGTCGGCAGCATCGGCAACCCGCTGCCGATGCCGGGACCGATCGCCGAGGCGAGCGACGGCGACATCTACTTCTCGGTCAGCTTCCCGGCGCTGTTCGGCCTGGGCAACCAGGTCGCCCGGTTCGACCCCGTCACCCACGAGGTCCGGATGTGGAGCACGCCGTCGTCGGCCTCCTACCCCTGCGACATCAACGTCCACCAACCCGGCGCCGTCTGGTTCGGCCTGCTGACCGGCAACAGGATCGGGAAGCTGGACATCGCCGCCACATGACCGACCTCGACCACCTCACGGGCCGGCGCCCCCACCCGGTGAGGGGTGGGGGCGCCGGCCGGGGTGTACCCGCGTCAGGCGGTCAGCGCTGGAGCGTCAGCACGCCCGGCCGCCAGGGCAGGAGGTTGTAGTCGCCGCCGGCGCTGGGGTTCTTGCCCTGGTAGAGGAACTGGAGGTTGCAGGGGTCGATGGTCTTGGTCTGGTCGGGGTTGGTGCGGACGATGTCACCGTGGCTGATGTCGTTGGTCCAGGTGGCACCGCTGTTGGCCTTGCCCGCGAACGGGTTGCCCTCGCTCGCGGCCTGCGGGGTCCACGAGCCGCTGAGGCTGTTGGAGGTGAACGACCGGAAGTAGCGGCCGTTGGCCCCGATCGCCTCGACGATCATCAGGTACTGGTTCTGGCCCTGGACCTTGTAGACCTCGACCGCCTCGAACAGGTTGTTCGTCGAGTCGCTCATGATCGTCGTGTACGACGAGCCGAAGTTGCCCGGGAAGTTCCCGATCGGCATGCTGGCTCGGTAGATCTTGCCGTTGTCACCGGCGAAGAACAGGTACATGTTCGTGCCGTCACCGATCAGCGTCTGGTCGATCGGGCCGGTGCCGGAACCGGAGATGCTGCCGGTGAACAGCGGCTGCGCCGCCGACCACCCGTTCGGGTTGGTCGGGTCGGTGGAGGTCTTGTAGCTGAACGCGGTCGGGCCCCACTGGTAGGCCAGCACCCAGATGTTCTTCGGGGCGAAGTAGAGCAGCGTCGGCGCCACCGTGCCGGCGTTCATCCCGTTCTGGCTGGCCGAGGCCATGTCCGACCAGTTGGTGAACGTCCCGAAGTTCATCGAGCCGTACTGCCCGGACGAGTTGACCGTCGACCCGTAGACGAGGCGCCTGCCGTTGTAGTTGACGGCGGTGAAGTCCTTGAGCGCGAGCCAGCCCGACTTCGGGTTCGCCAGCGAGCCCGTCGACGTCCAGCGGTAGCTCGACGGGAGGGAGCACGAGCCGCCCTGCGAGGTGGTCGTGGTGGTCGTCGGGCCGGTCCCGCCGATCCGGACGAGCTGCCACTGCTGGTTGGCGCCACCCCAGTCGGTGTACTGGACGATGTTGCCGCCGTCGTTGGTCGCCGCGCCCTGGACCTCGACCGCCTTGTTGCTGTTGCGGTTGATCAGGCGCACGTAGCCGCCGTCGGAGTCGGCCAGCCGGAACTGCTGGTTGGTGGTGTTGTTGTCGGTCCACTGCACGATCGCGCCGCCGTCGGCGGTGGAGAGGTTGTAGACGTCGAGCACCTTGCCCGAGAGGCGCGACTTGAGCCGGTAGTAGCCGCCGCCGGAGTCGACGAACTGCCACTGCTGCTGGTTGCCGTCGTTGCGGGTCCACTGGGTGATCCGCGCGCCGTCGTTGGTGGCCAGGTTGTAGACGTCCAGCGCCTTGCCGCTGTTGCGGTTGACCAGGACGTACCACGCGGTGGTGTCCACGGTCGCCGCCGACGCGGGTGCCGCGCCGAGCGCGACCACGAGCCCGCCGAGCAGCGCGGCGACGACGGCGACGACACCGGCCAGGCGGCGCCCGCGGGGTCGTGGGACGGCGGTGGGCGGGTGGCCTGATCCGGCCATGGGCGTGCTCCTCTTCTTTGAGGCGGGGTGGTCGACTCTGTTGTTAGCGTTAACAATCCAAACTCGCGATCCCCTGGGCACGGGGTTCGCACGGGGGGCGTGACATCGCTACCGCGACACCTGCCACGTTCATCAGACTGTGGCTCATGGCACACGGCCGGTCAAGAAGGCGCGAAAAAGTTTCGCACAACCGGGCCGGCGGACCGTCGAAGGCATTGTCGATTGCTAAAACCGGAGCGGATTTCTTTAGCTCTGGTGAGCGTTGCCATATCCCGCGCCGACGCCGGCGAAATGCCGGGCGCGGCGGTGTTCGTCGACGGCGACCGCGCGGAAGTCGGTGCGGCGGTGCGCGCGGCGGGTCGGGTGCGCCGGTCAGGCGCAGGCCGGCGCGGCGACCAGCTCCCCGAGCAGGGCCCGTGCCCCCCTGGTGCGCAACGCCTCCAGGGCGCGGGTGTAGGGCGCGGTGAACCGCGGGTCGTCGACGAGGTCGCCGAACACCTCGCGCCGGCGGAGGAACGCCAGCGGGTCGTCGCGCCGGCGGGCGGCGGCCGCGAGCGGTTCGCGCAACCGGTCGACCACCTCGATCGGCTCGCCGCGCTCGTCCACGCCCTCGGCGTACCGGGCCCAGCCCGCCACGACGGCGGCGGCGAGGTCGACCTCCCCGCCGGCGTCGAGGTTGTCCCGCACGACCGGCAGGAGGAACTCCGGTACCCGGTCGGAGGTGTCCGCGCACAGCCGGGCGAGGGTGTCGGCCACCTCCTGGTTGCGGAACCGCTCCAGCAGCCCGCGGCGGTAGCGGTCGAGGTCCACGCCGGGCACCGGTCGCAGCGTCGGGGTCGCCTCGCGCTCCAGGTAGCGCAGCAGGAACGCGGCGAACAGCGGGTCCCGGCAGACCTCGTGGACGAACCGGTACCCGACCAGGGCGCCGAGGTAGCACAGCACCTGGTGGGCCGCGTTGAGCAGCCGCAGCTTCATCAGCTCGTACGGCTCGACGTCGGCGACGAGCTGGACGCCCACCTCCTCCAGCGGGGGCCTGCCGGCGGTGAAGGAGTCCTCCAGCACCCACTGGGCGAACGGCTCGCACACCACGGGCCACCCGTCCTCGACGCCGTGGTCGCGCGCGAGGCCGGCGCGGTCGGCGTCCGTGGTCACCGGGGTGATGCGGTCGACCATCGAGTTGGGGAAGCGGACCTCCCGGCGCACCCACTCGCCGAGCCCGGGGTCGCGCAGGGCGGCGAAGGCGGTGAAGGAGTCCCGGGCCACGTCCCCGTTGCCGGCGAGGTTGTCGCACGACACGACCGTGAACGGCGGCAGGCCGCGTTCCCGGCGGCGCACCAGTGCCTCGACGACCAGCCCGAACACCGACCTCGGCACCGCGCCCGGCGCCAGGTCGGCCCGGATCGCGGGGTTGTCCGCGTCGAAGCGCCCGGTGGCGGGGTCGACGTTGTACCCGCCCTCGGTGATGGTGAGCGACACGACGCGGGTCGCCTCGTCCACCAGCCGGTCCACCACGGCCGCGGGGTCGTCGGGGGCGTAGAGGTACCGCACGACCGATCCCATGACGCGCGGTTCGCGCGTCCCGTCGGCGTGCTTGACCACCACGGTGTAGAGGTGGTCCTGCGCGGCGAGCACGTCCCGCATCGCGCGGTCCCCGGGCAGCAGGCCGACGCCGCAGATCCCCCAGTCGAGGGCCTGCCCGCGGCGCATCAGCTCGTCCAGGTAGACGGCCTGGTGGGCCCGGTGGAAGCCGCCGACGCCGAAGTGCACGATCCCGGTGCGGACGCGGCGGCGGTCGTAGGTGGGCACCGGCACGCGCGCGGCGTGGTCGGCGAGGGTGCGGGCGTTGAGCAGCGGCATGGGTCGTCCATCCGGCGGACCGGGGTCTGCGCGAGTGCGGTGGGGCGGGTCAGGAGGTGGGGCGGGTCAGGAGGTGAGGCGGTCGAGCAGCAGCGGCATGAACAGGTCGTTGTCGACGCGGTCCGCGATCAGCACCGGGCTGAGGTCGGGCAGCTCCAGGTCGCCGCGCAGCACCTCGTCGTCCCAGGAGACCATGCGCCCGCGGGTCAGCCTGCCCCTCAGCTCGACGTCGACGCGGGCGGTGCGGGTGCCGATGACGGCGGGGTCGAGCAGCGCCGCGAGCGCGAGCGGGTCGTGCAGCGCGCACCCGTCCTCCCCGAAGCGCTCGGCCAGCCAGGTGATCCACGGGCGGGCGGTGCGGCCCAGGTAGGTCGCCAGGGGCGTGCCCGCGGCGTCGAGCCGGTCGACGTCCCCGAGGCGCATGAAGGTGCGCAGGGTGACGTCGAGCGGGACGATGAGCAGCGGCGCACCGCTGTTGAGCACGACGTGCGTCGCCTCGGGGTCGTAGGCGGCGTTCAGCTCGT
This sequence comes from Saccharothrix syringae, assembly GCF_009498035.1. Taxonomy (NCBI): domain Bacteria; kingdom Bacillati; phylum Actinomycetota; class Actinomycetes; order Pseudonocardiales; family Pseudonocardiaceae; genus Saccharothrix; species Saccharothrix syringae. The sequence continues at coordinate 2,943,688 of NZ_CP034550.1, read as the reverse complement.
GGAGCACGTTGGGCACGTCGAACGCGCCGGCCATGACGACGAGCTGCTTGATCTTCTGCGACCACTCCGGGTCGATCGCCATGGCGGTGGCGATGTTGGTCAGCGGTCCGATCGCCAGCACCGTGATCTCACCCGGCCGCTCGTCCACGCGGTCCACCAGCACCCGGGCGGCGGGGGTGGGGTCGGCGGCGAGGGCCGTGCGGGAGACGGGCAGGTGCCGCCAGTGCTCGCGCGCGGACTCCTCGTCGCGGCGGCCGTCGAGCCGCGCCCGCCACGCGGTCGGGTCCTGCACCAGCGGTCGCGAGGCGCCCCGGTGCACCGGCACGTGCGTCGCGCCGGCGGCCTCCAGGACCTCCAGCGCGCCCCGCACGCCCCGGTCGACGGCCACGTTCCCGGCCACGACCGTGATGGCCTCCAGCTCGATCTCCGGTGACCTCAGGGCGAGCCCGATGGCCAGGCCGTCGTCGACGTCCGCACCGGGGACGCCGTTGCCCGGGTCGGTGTCCAGGATCATCCTCATCGCAAAGCAACCTGATCTCGTTCGGGTGGGCGCGGACGCCGCGGGCCCCGGCACGCGGCAGCCCTGCCATGAAGACATCGCGGCCGTCGCAGGAGAAGGGATTGTGACCAGGATCGCGTTTGGAATTGGGCCGAATGGATCTTTACCGCCCCGGTCGACTCGTCGGCGGCGGTGCGACAGGATCGTCGCGCACCCCTGGGTGAGCGGCATCATCGCAGGTCAGAACGAGGGTGCTCGAATTCCGGGGTCGGTCGGGCGCGCGGTGCGCCCCGCATCGCCGGTGTCAGGCCGGCCCCGATGCCCACACCGGGGCCAGGACCTCCCTCAGGGCGGTCCACAGCGGGCCCGCCGCGGCCAGCACGTCGCCGCTGGCCGGCCAGGTGCCCGGCGCGGGGCCGTCGAGGTCGCCGGTCGTCCCGCCCGCTTCCTGGACCAGCAGGACGCCTGCGGCGCAGTCCCAGGGCTGCAGGCCGGGCGCCCACACCGCGTCCGCCCGACCGGTGGCCACCCGGGCGAGCGCCGCGGCCGCGCTGCCACCGCGGCGCACGTCGCGCACGCGGGGCACGAGGGCGTCGACCACGCGACCGGCCAGCACCCGCTGCGGCGGGCGGCCGAGGTTGAGCTCGACCAGGGCGCGGGAGAGGTCCCGCCGCGCGAGGCGCCGGACCGGCCTCCCGTCCGCCGAGGTGCCGCCGCCGGCCCGGGCCTCGGTGACCCGGCCGGTCACCGGCTCGACCACCACACCGGCCAGCAGCCTGCCGTCGGCCGCGTCCGCCGCGGCGACGCTGACCGCCCAGTCGGACCGCCCGTAGAGGTAGCTCGTCGTCCCGTCGACGGGGTCGACGATCCAGCGGACGCCGCCGGTGCCGGTGGTGGCGCCGTCCTCCTCGCCGAGCACGCCGTCGTCGGGGCGGTGCCGCGCCAGCACCGACCGGATGACCCGCTCGGTGTCGCGGTCGGCCTGGCTGACCAGGTCGTCCGGACCCGCCTTCTCCTCGACGAGGAGTTCGCCGCCCCACCACGACATCGCCGTCCGCGCCCCCTCCAGCGCGGCCTCGCGGGCGACGGACAGCAGCTCATCGGGGTCCACGGCGCTCCGCCCCGCGCAGGACCTGCCAGGTGGCCCGGCCGACCACGGCGCGGGCCACGGGGGCGAGGGCGGCCGCCGCGGCGGACCGGGCCAGCCGGGTCGGCGCGCCGACCGTGCTCCGGCTCCCGGCGCTGAACACCAGGTAGGCGGCCATGACCGCGACCCAGGGCAGCACGGCCGCCGGGGGGCGCGGCGCACCCGCCGCGACCAGCACCGCGAGCTGGACCGCCGCACCGGCGAGCACCACCGCCACGCGCCCCCGCGGCACGAGCACCGCGCCCAGCGCCGCCACGCCGCCGACCACCGCGGCCACGACGGCGTGCGCGGCCGGCGCCGGACCGGTGAGCAGCCGCCCGGTCAGGGCCGCGGCCGCGGCGGACACCACCAGCGCCAGGTTCCACGGTGCCGCCGGCGGGGTGCGGCCCCGCAGGGCCGCCCAGTCCGCGGGGTCCTGCCCGGCGGGCGGCGACGGCAGCCAGCGCACCAGGCCCAGCAGGTGCTCCCGGGCCTGGTCGGCGCGCGCGGCCCACACCAGCCGGCCGCGGTCGACCCGCGCGAAGGCGGTGGCTTCCAGCGCCCACCTGCCGGTCACGAACGCGATGCCGAACGCCCACAGCGCCACGACGGCGGCCACGGCCGCACCGGGGTGGCCGCCGAGGTCCACGGCCATCGCCAGCCCCGCCGTCCCGCGCACGGCGTAGCCCGCGCCGACGACGACCCACAGCGCGACCAGGCCCGGCCCCGGGGCGGGCGGGACGTGCCCCGTGCGGCCCGTGCAGCGCGCCCGCAGGGCCTCGTAGACCGCGGCGACGCCGAACACCGCCGCGGTGGTGGCGGCCAGCACCCCGCCGAGGTGGAGTCCGGGCAGGAGCAGCGGCAGGCACGCGACGGCGGCGAGCCTCGCCAGGGCCGCGGCGACGCTGGCCGCCACGTTGCGCCGGGCGCGGCTCAGCGGGCCGGGCAGGCGCCCCCGGTCCCGCTCACCGGGGTGGCGCTGGTCGGCGGCGAACCCCCGCACGTCGTTCCACTGGTACCGCGCCGGGTACACCAGCAGCTCCAGCGCTCCCCACACCACGGCGGCCCGGACCACCGCCTCCCGGTCGAGGCTCCCGACCCCCAGCGCGCCCAGCCCGAACGCGACCGGCACGAGCAGGCCCTTGACCGCGTCCCCGGGGCGCGGCACGAGCAGGTAGCCGGCCAGCGACCGGCGCCCGCGCGGTGCCGGCGCGCCCCGCCGCGGCCCCTCGCCCTCCCGGGGCAGCGGGGCCGTCCGCAGGTCGGTGCTCGCCCACGCAACCGCCGGGGAGCGCCGCCGCCCGTTCACGTCGGCACCGCGAGGCTGTCGTCGAGCAGGTGCCGGGTCAGCTCCTCCCAGGAGCGCACGACCCGGGCGACGCCCGCCCGGTCGAGCGCCCGGACGCGGTCGGCGCGCTCGTCGTCGGGGACGAACTGCACGATGCCGGCGGTGGTGATGCCCGCGGCCACCGCCGAGCCCGCCCCGGTGGCCGAGTCCTCCACCGCCACGGCCTGCCCGGGGCCGACGCCGAGCCGGTCGAGGGCGTGGAGGTAGACGGCGGGGTCGGGTTTGCTGGTGGGGGTCGGCAGGCTGTCCTCGGCGCTGAAGCGCACGTCCGCGGGCAGCAGGTCGTCCAGGCCCGCGGCGGTGAAGCAGGCGGCGAGGCGGGCCAGCGCGCTGGAGCTGACCACGGCCAGCCGGTAGTGCCGCCGCAGCTCCGACAGGGCGGCCAGCACGTCGGGCCGCGGTCGCAGGACCCGGCCCAGGTGCGCGGAGACCTCGTCCTGCTCCCGCCGCACCCACCGCTCCAGCTCGTCCGGGTCGGCGGTCACCCCGGCCGCGGCGAGCAGGTCGCCGGCGGTGGTGCGGAAGTTCTTGCCGGTGGTGGTGCGGCGCAGGTGCCCGGGCGAGAAGTCGCCGGTCAGCCCGAACCGGTCGGCGAACTCCCTGGTGACGCGGGCCGAGGCGTCGAAGGCCGGTTCCTCGGAGGGGAACAGGGTGCCGTCGGCGTCGAGCAGCAGCGTGGTGGTGCCGGTCAGGTCGGGGGTGCTCATGGGTCTCCCGGGATCAGCGCGACAGGGCGGTCACCGCGGCGGGCAGGCCGTCGCGGTCGAGGGCGGTCAGGAACCGGCGCAGGTCGGCGACGCAGTCGGCGTCGTCGCGCAGGTCGCCGAAGACGTCGGTCAGGTCCAGCAGCGGGCGGGGGTCGTCACCGCCGCGCTCGGCCGCCTCGCGCAGTTCGCCGGCGCGGGCGTCCTGCACGTCGATCGGCTCGCCGCGCAGGTCGACCCCGCGCAGGTAGCGCAGCCAGGTGGCCACGGCGAAGGTCAGCAGGACGCGGGGGCCGCCCTGGGCGCGGGCGTCGTGCAGCGAGGGCAGCAGGTAGTCGGGCACCTTGGTCGAGCCGCGGCGGCACAGCCGCGAGAGCGGGTCGGAGATGGCCGGGTTGCGGAAGCGCTCCAGCAGCGTGCCGCAGTAGTCGCCGAGGTCCATGCCGGGCACGTCGGCGGGCAGCAGCGGGGCGATCTCGGTGCGCATCAGGCGCTCGACGAAACCGGCCACCGCGGGGTCGGCCATCGCCCCGTCGGTGCTGCGGTGCCCGGCCAGGTGGCCGAGGTAGCCCAGCGCGCAGTGGGTGCCGTTGAGCAGCCTGCTCTTGATCAGCTTGTAGGGCGCCACGTCGTCGACGAACCGCGCCCCCACCCGGTCCAGCGGGGGCCGGTCGTTGCAGAAGGCGTCCTCGATCACCCACTGGCGGAACGGTTCGGTGATCACCGGCCACCGGTCGTCCACCCCGAAGTCGTGCTCCACCTCCTCGCGGTCCTCCGGCGTCGTGGTGGGCGTGATGCGGTCGACCATGCTGCCCGGGAAGGTGACCCGCTCGGCGATCCACGCGGCCAGCCCCGGGTCCCGCCCGCGGGCCAGCGCGGCGGTCGCCTCGCGCGCCGCGGCGGCGCTGTCGGGCAGGTTGTCGCAGGACAGCACGGTGAACGGGGCGTGGTTGGCGCGGCGGCGGGCGTCGAGGGCGTCGACCACCAGGCCGAACACCGAGTCGCGTGCCTCACCGGGGTCGTCGGGGACGCGGTAGCCGTCGGCGGTGACCGTCAGCGTCACCAGCCGGATCGCCGGGTCGGCCAGCCGCTCGCGGACGGCGTCGGGGTCGTCGGCCAGCAGCAGGTACTCGACCATGCTGCCGACCACCCTGGCCTCGCCGTCCCCGGAACCGCGCTGGACCACGGTGAACAGGTTGTCCTGCGCGTCGAGGACCTCGCCCATCTCGGGACGGTGCATCCCGATGCCGATCACCCCCCACTGGGTGAACCCCAGCTCGGCGAGCTGGTCGAAGTAGACGGCCTGGTGGGCCCGGTGGAAACCGCCGACGCCGAAGTGGACGACCGCGGGCCGCAGGCGCGTGCGGTCGTAGGCGGGCAACCGCAGCCCGGTGGCCGGGTCGAGCGCGGTGAGGTCGTTGGCGAGCGGAACAGCCGCTGGTGTGTCGGACATGCGCTTTCCTCACAGGGTTCGGGCGCGGCCACCACAGGTCCACCCCGGACCTGCGAGTACCGCGTGGACGGTCGGCGACCGGGTCGCCGAGCGCCCGGCCGCCGCGAAGGCGGGCCCGGCGTCTGCTTCGCCGAACTGCTGTCGATCCCCGGCGGTGGCGCCACCGCGGCAGGTGCCGTCGTCGGGTCTGGGCCGGATACCACTGGCCTTTCCGGAAAAACAACCCGTTCGAGCGACACGGGGTGACCCTCGGCACCCCGCGCGGGCCACCCGCCGCACTTCCACCGGTGCGACCGGGGTTTCGCCCCTCCGGCCACTCGCGGGTGGATTCGCCCTCCCCGCCGTTTTCCGCGTCCCCGCCCGGGTACTCGCCGCGTCCGCGGACCGACCGGGAGGCTGCGATGGCGTCCGGCACCACCTGCGCGCCCGCCCGCCTGACGGGCCCGGTGGTGGCGGCGGCCGTGGTCTCCGCCACCTCGTCGCTCCTGTACGGCTACGACACCGGCATCATCTCCGGCGCGCTGCTCCAGGTCCGCCGCGACTTCGCCACCGGCAACGGGATGGAGCAGGTGATCGCCTCGGCGATCCTGCTCGGCGCGGTGCTCGGCGCGTTGACGTGCAGCGAGCTGTCGGAGCGGCGCGGCAGGCGCGGCACCGTCCTGCTGATCTCCGGGGTGTTCGCCGCGGGCGCCCTGCTGTGCTCGGTGGCGCCCACCGCCGTGACCCTGGCGCTGGGCCGCGTCGTGCTCGGCTTCGCCGTCGGCGGCGCGACCCAGACCGTGCCCATGTACATCGCCGAACTGGCGCCCGCAGCCCGCCGGGGCCGACTGGTGCTGACCTTCCAGCTCGGCATCGGCGTCGGGATCGTCATCTCCACCCTCGTCGGCGCGACCGAGAGCGTGCCGTGGCGCGTGTCCATCGGAGCCGCCGCCGGGCCGGCCCTGCTCATGCTGCTGCTCACCCTGAAGCTGCCCGAGAGCCCCCGGTGGCTGGTCAAGCGGGACGACCGCGACGCGGCCCGGCGGACCCTGCGCCGGGTGCGGGCCGACGGCGCCGACGTCGAGGAGGAGCTGCGCGGCATCGTCGACCTGGAGGACCGGGAACGGCAGGCGGGCGCGCGCGACCGCGGCTGGTCGGGGCTGCGCCGGGCGTGGGTGCGCCCCGCCCTGGTCGTGGGCTGCGGCATCGCGGTGTTCACGCAGCTCAGCGGCATCGAGATGATCATCTACTACGCGCCGACCATCCTCACCGACAACGGGTTCTCCACCACGGCGGCCCTGCGCGTCAGCGTGGCCCTCGGCGTCACCTACCTGGTGATGATGGTCGTCGGGCTGGCGATCGTCGACCGCGTCGGCAGGCGCAGGCTCACCCTGGTGATGGTGCCCGGGGCCGCGGTGAGCCTGGCCGTGCTCGGCGCGCTGTTCGCCACCGGGCACAGCGGGCGCGACAGCACCCCGTTCATCGTCGCCTGCCTCGTCGCCTTCATGTTCTTCAACGCGGGCGGCCTGCAGCTGATGGGCTGGCTCACCGGCTCGGAGATCTACCCGCTGGCCGTGCGCAGCGCGGGCACCAGCGCCCAGGCCACCGCCCTGTGGAGCACCAACCTGCTCATCACCCTGACCCTGCTCACCGTCGTCGACGCCATCGGCCCCGGCCCGACCATGTGGCTCTACGCGGGCTTCAACGTCGCCGCGTTCGCCTTCGTCCGGCGCCGCATGCCCGAGCTCACCGGCCACAGCCTCGAACAGATCGAGCACCACCTGCGCGCCGGGCGCTTCCGCCCCCGCGACTTCGCCGCGCCCGCCGGCGAACGCCGGTCGTCACCGCCGCGGGGAGGCCGGTGACGGCGGGGTCAGGCCCAGACCAGCCGCAGCGCGGCGAGCGCGCCGTCCACCGTCGGGTACAGCGGCAGCGCCCCGTCGACCTGGCTCATCCGCAGGGGGTGCAGCACGGGGCGGCCGTCCGCGACGACGGCGAACGGGATGCCCGCCCGGCCGGCCCGGTGGTGGGCGTTGAGCAGCAGCGCGATGCCGGCCGAACCCAGGAAGTCGACGTCGCGCAGGTCCAGCAGCATCCCCGCCGGGCGCATGTCGAAAACGGCGTCCAGCTCGGCCGCGACCTGCCGGTGCGACGCCGCGTCGAGGGCACCGGACATGCCCACCAGCGAGATGCCGCGGTCGAGTCCGACGGTTGTGAGACGTGGGTTGGTGTGCTCGTGCATGTGGGCTCTCCTCGTCATCGGAGGCCACGGCCGTGTCATTCGAGCACGGTGCTCGACCTGGACGATTCTCCGCAGCTGCCGGTGTCCACCGGCGGGTGAACCGACGGTACCTCCGGCCCTGGCCCCTACCCGCGGGAAAAATCCCCAAACCCCGTGGTGCCCGCGCGTTCCGGGTCGGCGGCCGCCCCTCCGGTGCCGCGGCGCGCGGGCAGCCCTCCACCCGCACGGTGGGAGGAGGGGCCGGTGGCGGGTTCGTGGTTGCCGGGCGGCGAGGCGGGCGCGGCGGGCGAGCGGGCGCGGCGGGCGGACGCGGACCTGGTCGTCGCCGCCGGCGAGCCGTCCCCGCGCTCTCCGGGAGCGCGTCGGGGTGCGGGTGGCCGAGCCGGCCCGCCGCGAGCGCACCCGCGGGCTCCGCGCCGACCGGCCACGGGGTGGGCGGGCCGCGCACCGCGCCGGCCGGCGGCACGCGTCGCCCGGGTGAGACCGAGGACACCTCCCGCGGGGAACAGCGGACCGGGCGGCGGCTGTTGTATGAGGCGGTCGGTGCGGTCCGCGTCCCCCGGGCCTCACCCACATCGCCTTCGCGGAACACCGTTCGGCTGGAGCCGCGTCGTGCCACTCGCCGAGAGGCGACCGCCGCGCCGACCCCCCATCGCGCCCCCGGTCCCGCCGTTCTTCCCCCGTGCGGGTGGACCGGGGGCGTCCCCGCGTCCGGGGTCCTCAGTCCGGCGGCTCCACCGCGGCGGCGCCCTCCCGCACGTCCTGCGAGTCGGGCGCCTCGCGCGCCGGCTCGGGCACGTCGGGCTCCGGGACGTCCAGGTCGTCGAGGTCGGGCGTGCCCGGCGCGTGCGGTGCTTCGGGGTTGAGCGGTGCGTCGTCTGCTTCGGACATGGCGGGCGGCTACCCGGCCGGCAGGTGGCCAAACCGGCCGGCCTGTGGTCGGTGCGGCGGGCGGGGGCGCCCGTGCAGGCCACGAGCGCCCCGTTCCGCTAGAACGAGTTGCCGAACGCGCTGGACAGGTACTCCTTGGCGTCGCGAAGCGCCTCGTCGATGACGCGGGCCGCCGCCCTGGCCTGCTCCGGCTCGTGCGCGGCCTGCACCTGCAGCCGGAAGCGCGAGGCGCCGGTCGGGGTGACCGGGAACTCGACCATGAACGCGAGCACGCCGCGGTCGAACAGCAGGCGGTTGACCGTGCGGGCCAGCTTCTCGTTCCCGATCAGCACCGGCACGATCGGGCTCGGCGAGCCCATGCAGGTCAACCCGCGCGTGGTCAGCTCGTCGCGCAGCGCGTGGATGGCGGCGAACAGCCGCGCGCGCAGGGCGTCGCCCTCGTCGGTGCGGATGATCTGCGCCGCCTTGAGCACCACCGCGGTCTGCACGGGCGACAGGGCGTTGGAGAAGAAGTGGGACCCGGCGAACATCTTGATGTACTGCTTGACCGCGGGCGACCTGGCCGCGACGAAACCGCCGTTGGAGGCGAAGGTCTTGGAGAACGCGCCCATGACCAGGTCGACCTCGCCCAGCATGTCCTGCATGCCCAGGACGCCGGTGCCGCCGGGGCCCATCGAGCCCAGGTCGTGGGCGACGTCGACCAGCAGGGTCGCGTCGTGGGCGCGGCAGACCTCCTGCAGCGCGGCGACGTCCGGCCAGTCGGCGTCCACCGAGAACAGGCCGTCGGTGATGACCATGATGCCGTTGTGGGTGTCGGTGGCGCGGATGCGGGCCAGGTGGGTGCGCACGGCCTCGACGTCGAGGTGGGTGTAGCGGGTGATGTTCCTCGTCGCCGCGCGGGCACCGCTCTGCAGGCACGAGTGGGCGAGGCGGTCGATGAGGACGTGGTCCTCCTGCCGGACCAGGCCGGTGACGGTGCCGAACCCCGCCGACCACCCGTTGGAGAACAGCGTCACGTGCTCCAGGCCGACCAGCTCGCCGAGGGCGGCCTCCAGCTCGTCGGAGATGCGGGTGTTGCCCAGCACCATCGGCGACCCGGCGCTGTGCGGGCCGAAGTCGCGCATCGCCCGGACCGCCGCCTCCCGGATCTCCGGGTGGGCGTTGAACGACAGGTAGTCCTGGGAGTTGAAGTTGATGCCCCGGGCGGGTTTGCTCTGGTCGTTGGTGATGGTCGCGAACCCGCCGGGCGCCGCCTCCAGGACCCGGGAGTACTGCCAGGTCTCGGTGCGCCTGCGCGCCTCCACCCAGCCGTGGAACTCCTCGGTGCGGCGCAGCAGGTTGGCCCCGACGGGCCGGAAGAAGTCGTAGGCGTTCTTGTCGAGCGCGTAGTCCTCGTCGGGGTCGATCGCGGGCGCGGCCGTCGTCGCCGGTTCCCACATCGGTTCCAGGTCGGCGCGGACCGCCGGGTAGTCCTCGTCGAAGAAGCGGACCACCTCGTCCGCCGGGAGGGCGTCCAGCTCCTCCAGGTCCTCCCACGGGATGTGGCTCGCCCAGTTGCGCATCATGTCGGACACCTCGCGCGCGGCCGCGGCGACCGCCTTGGCCGCGGCGACCGGGTCGGTGCCGGCGGCGTCGGCCGCGGCGATGAGCGCGGCGACGACCTCGCCGTCCTCGCGCTGGTGTGCCAGGGTGCCGGTCATCGGGTCGCCTCCGCCGCCACGCGCGAGAACGGGTTCCGCTGGTGCTCGCGGTAGGTCGCCTCGAAGTCGGTGAAGGCGCCGTGGTCGCGCGAGGACTCCTTGGCCGTGTCGTTGAGCAGGAACACGTTGGACGGGTCGAAGAACTCGGAGACCGGTGCCACGTCGACGTGGGTGGCGATGAAGCGGTCGATCTCGGCCTGGTTGCCGCGCAGGATCGCGAACAGCTGGAGCTCGTCGTGCCGCAGCGGCTTCATCTCGGCGAGCGTGCACACGTAGTCGTAGTAGGCCGCGGCGGTCTGGCTGCGCCGCTTGGCCGCGTACCCGGCCATGGCGGTGTCCCGGTCGGTCTCGCCGCCGAGCCACCGGCCGACCGCCTCCGCGGCCAGCTCCGCGTCGCGCAGGGCGTGGGTGATCCCGAGCGCCGTGCACTGGTCCTTGAACGACTCGGCGTCGCCCACCAGCACCCAGCCGGGCCCGTGCAGCCGCCTCAGGAAGGCGGCCTGGTCGAGCGTGCCGTAGAAGCGCTCCTCCCGTCGCGCCCGCGCCACGGTGTCCGCCGCCTCCCCGCTGATCAGCCCGAGCGCGCGGTGGAAGTTGCCCTCGACGTCGGCCCGGAAGTCCGCGGCCCACTCGCTGGGGCCCCACGTCAGCACCATGGTCTGCCCGTGGTTGGTGGAGGCCATCGCCATGCCGAGCCTGCCGCGGCGGTGGATCTGCGCGTCGGCGTCGGGGATGCCGCTGAAGTAGCTCCAGTAGGCGAAGGTGCAGCGCGGTCGCTCGTCGAACTTCTCCAGCCCGAGGGCGCGGGCCACGAAAGAGTTTCGCCCGTCGGCCCCGATCACGACCTGCGCGCGTTCGACCGTGCCGTCCCGCCCTTTGATGCCGATGACCGTCCCGTCTTCGTCTTGTAAGAGCTCTTTGACGGTGTACCCCTCGCGGAACTCCACACCGGCCTCGATCGCGTTGTCGACCAGGAGCTTGTCCAGCACGTGCCGGCGAACCGAGAAGTACTCCGCGGTGATCCCGCTGTCGTCGTCGTGCAGCAGCCGGAACTGGTTGCGCAGCAGCTCTTCGGGCACGCTGCCGCGCAAGGCGATGCCGTCGTTGACGACGGTGACCTCGGTGTGCGCGGGCGTCACGGCGCGCACCTTCTCCAGCACGCCCAGCCGGTTCAGGTAGGAGGCGCCGTGCGGCCAGATGAAATGCGTGGACAGCACGTCACTGGGAAACCGCGAGCGGTCCACCACCAACACCCGGAGTCCCCGCCGGGCCAGGTGCGTGCCCACGGCCGCCCCGGCACACCGACCACCTATCACAATGGCGTTGTACATGCGGCCATCCCAACAGGACCCCAATACCCTGTACAGAGCCAAATGGCAGAGCACCCCCTTTCGCCCCGCGAGACCGTCCATTCACGACGGAAATCGGGGGAACATCGGGCGCCTGGATCAGGGGATGTCCCACGCCGGCGCGTCCACTTCGCACGGCGGTGTCGATTCCCCACGCCGTCCGCGCTTCCGGCAGGGGCTTCACCGCACGGGCGTGGCCGGGAACTCCTCGGTACCGAGCACCCGCAGCAGGTCCAGTCGCTCGCGGGACTCGGCGTCGGCCGGGGTGAGCACCAGGAGCTGCTGGTTCTGGTCGGGGGTGACCAGGGTTTCGCAGTCCATCGCCAGGCGGCCCACCCGCGGGTGGCGGACGGTCTTGCGGTCGGTCCGCCGGACCGCGACCTCGTGCTCGGCCCACAGCCGCCGGAAGGCGGTGCTGCGGGTTCGCAGCCGGTCGACCAGTCCGGTGACGGCGGGGTCGCCAGCCCGGCGGCCGGCGGTCGCGCGCAGGTCGGCCACGAACCGGCGGCCGTGGTGCTCGTGCTCCTCCGGCGGGTGGGCGGCGCGGGTGGCGGGGTCGGTGAACCAGCGGTAGACGGCGTAGCGCCGGTCGCCGGTGTGGTCGGTGTGGTCGCCGGTGAGCAGGGCGGCCGCCCGGTTCCGGGCCAGGATCTCGCCCAGGTCGGACAGCACCAGGGCCGGGGTGTCGCCCAGCAGGTCGAGCATGCGCGTCAGGCCGGCGCCCGCCACCCCGTCGGCGGGCGGCGGGCGGTGGCCCGCCAGGTGGAACAGGTGGTCGCGCTCGTCGTCGGACAGGCGCAGCGCCCTGGCCAGCGCGGCGAGCAGCTGGGTCGAGGGCCGGCTGCTGCGGCGCTGCTCCAGGCGCACGACGTAGTCGACCGACACGCCGGCGAGCATCGCCACCTCCTCGCGGCGCAGGCCGGGGACGCGGCGGCGGGGGCCGTCGGCGATGCCGACCTCGGCCGGTCGGATCGCCGCGCGGCGGCGGCGCAGGAAGTCGGCGAGTTGGTCGCGGTGCACGGTCCCCATGGTCCTCCCGGCGGGCCGGTCGAGCCAGGGAGCGGTTCTCCCAGGATGAACGCTCCTCTCCCGCGCGTCGCGGTGCGGGCGCAGGGTGGGTGCATGACGAAGGAGGACGTGATGAGGACCCGCACCCTGGGCAGCGCCGGGCCGGTCGTTTCCGCGCTGGGGCTCGGCGCGATGGGCATGTCGGGCGCCTACGGGCCGGCCTACCGCGCGGAGAGCATCGCCACCGTGCACGCCGCGCTGGAGGCGGGCGTGACGCTGATCGACACCGGCGACTTCTACGCCATGGGCCGCAACGAGCTGCTGCTCGCCGAGGCGCTGCGCGGCCGGGACCGGGACGGCTACCGGCTCAGCGTCAAGTTCGGCATGCTGCGCGGGCCGGGGTCGGAGTTCGGCGGGCACGACGGCCGGCCGGAGGCGGTGAAGAACTTCCTGGCCTACTCGCTGACCCGGCTGGGCGTCGACCACGTCGACATCTACCGCCCGGCCCGGCTGGACCCGGCGGTGCCGGTCGAGGAGACGGTGGGCGCGATCAAGGAGATGGTCGACGCCGGGTACGTCCGGCACATCGGTCTCTCCGAGGTCGACGCGGCGACGGTCCGCCGGGCGCACGCCGTGCACCCGATCTCCGACCTGCAGATCGAGTACTCGCTGATCTCCCGCGCGGTGGAGGAAGAGGTGCTGCCGACCCTGCGGGAGCTGGGCATCGGCCTGACCGCGTACGGCGTGCTCGGCCGCGGCCTGATCTCCGGGCACTGGTCGGCCGGGCACACCGCCGGTCCCGGCGACAGCCGCGGCGCCAACCCGCGCTTCTCCAACGACAACGTGGAGCACAACCTCGCGCTCGTGGCGGCCCTGCGGCGGGTCGCCGAGGCCAGGGGCCGCACGGTCGCCCAGCTGGCCATCGCCTGGGTGGCCGCGCAGGGTCGGGACATCGTGCCGCTGGTCGGCGCCCGCACCCGCGAGCGGCTGGCCGAGGCGCTGCCCGCGGCGGAGCTGGACCTCACCGCGGCGGACCTCGCCGAGATCGAGGAGGCGGTGCCCGCGGGCTCTGCGCGCGGTGACCGGTACCCGTCGGCGTTCATGGCCGGCCTCGGCGTGGGGAACTGAGCCCTGGAGGGCACGAGGGGGTGTCCGCGGCGCTGCGGTGGCACGGGCCCGGGTGTGGTCCGCGCCCCGCTGCGGCCGGGGCCGGTTCCGGGACCACCTCGGCGGGCGGCTGGGCTAGGGTGGTGCCGGCTGCCAGGGAGCCACCGGTCCGCGGGAATGGGCTCAGCCCACCTGGCTCGTGCACCGCGTGTGCCCACCGCCCTCCTTTCGGCCTGACCGAGCGGACACCAGGCAGACTGGGAGGAGACCGCCGTGCCGACCTCGGCCATGCCCGAACGCCCCCACCTCGACAACTTCCGCCGGCAGGCCCGTGCCCTCCAGCGCGCCGCCCGGGCCGGTGACCCCGACGCCCTCGCGCGGCTGGCCCGTCACCACGCCGGTGGTCCCCGGCTCAGCGCGGCGCAGCTGGTCGTCGCCCGCGAGCACGGGTTCGCCAGTTGGCCCCGGCTCGTGCGCTACCTGGGCACCGCGGCCGAGCACGGCTGGGACACCCGGCTCGGCGCGGCGCCCGCGGCCGACCCGGCGGAGGAGTTCTGCCGCCTCGCGTGCCTGACCTACAGCCGCGAGGACGGGCCGGGGCGCTGGGCGCGGGCCCGCCGGCTGCTGGCCGAGCACCCCGGGCTGACCTCCCGGCACATCTGGGCCGCCGCGGCGGCCGCCCGCCCGGACGACGTCGGCCGGCTGCTCGCGGAGCAGCCCCGGCTGGTGGCGCAGCGGGGCGGCCCGTTCCGGTGGCGGCCGCTGTTCCACCTCGTCTACTCGCGCTTCGACGAGGCGGTGCCGGCCGAGCGGGTGCTCGCGGTCGCCCGGCTGCTGCTCGACGCGGGCGCCGACCCCGACGACGGCTACCTCTTCGACGCCCTGCCGTCGCCGTTCACGTTGCTGACCGGGGTGTTCGGGCACGGCGAGCTGGGGTCGCGGCGCCAGCCCCGCCACCCGCACTGGCGCGCGTTGGGCCGGTTGCTGCTCGACGCGGGCGCCGACCCCAACGACGCCCAGGCCCTCTACAACAGGATGTTCGAGCCGGACGACTCGCACCTGGAGCTGCTGTTCGAGTACGGGCTCGGCACCGGCGACGGCGGGCCGTGGCGGGCGCGCGTCCCGGAGCTGGGCACGCCCGCGCGGATGCTGCGCACCCAGTTGCGCTGGGCGGTCGAGCACCACCAGCCGGCCCGCGTGCGGCTGCTGGTGGAGCACGGCGTCGACTTCCGCTCGCCGTTCGAGGACGACGGGCCCGCGTGGAGCCCCGGCGACGGCCGGACGGCGGTCGAGCTGGCGCGACTCGGTGGTGACGCGGAGATCGCCGACCACCTCGTCGCGCGGGGGGCCGTGCCGCCCGGTCCCGATCCGGTGGGCGAGCTGGTCGCGGCGGCGTTCCGCGGGGACCGGTCCGCGGTCGACCGGGTCCGCGCCGAGCATCCGGGGGTGGTGGCGGAGGCCCGTCGCAGCCGTCCCGGGCTGGTGGTGTGGGCGGCGGCCCGGGGGTCCGTCGAGACGGTCGGGTTGCTGGTGGGGCTGGGGTTCGACGTGAACGCCTACGGTCGCGGGGACGCGCCGGTCGAAGAGGCATGGGAGACCGCGCTGCACCGCGGCGCGATGGCGGGCGACGTCGAACTCACGCGTCGGCTGCTGGCCCTGGGCGCCGATCCCGACCTGCGCGACCGGCGGTTCGACGCGACCCCGCTCGACTGGGCCCGGCACTTCCACCAGTCGTCGACGGCCGACCTGCTGGGGCCGGTGACGACGCCTTCGGCGAGTGGCGGGTGAGTGGGGGTTCCGGGCGGCGGTCGGGGCGAGGCGGGTCGTGTTCGACCCCCGACTGCGGTTCGAAACGCGTCCCAGATTCTCCCCAGATCAACAGTGCACCGTGGTGTCGCGGTGGCCGGTCCGACAGTCGGCCACCCTCACGAATTCCTCGAGGGGGAAGCATGGTTGTCCGCAAGTTGCTGGTCGGGGCGGGGATGGGTGCCGTACTGGCCCTGGGCACCGCGGCGGCTCCGGCGCAGGCCGCACCGGTGTCGGTGTCCGATGTGGTGATCCTGTCCTGCCCGCCCGGCGCACCGACGGCCCGGCCGGGCTACCGCTGCCTGTCGTCCTACGCGACGGAGGCGCAGTGCGACGAGGGGGTCAAGCGGAACATCGCCGCCACTCCCGCGACTTCGGGGTACTGCACCGGGTACCCGGGGCGCTGGTGGGGCTTCGTGAACGTCTACTGAGCCGGGTCTCGCCCGTTCACGCCGAAGAGGATTCCCGGTACCGCCTCCGGCGTGTCCGACGAGGTGGACGGCCTGTCGACGGCGATCGTCGGCAGGCCGTCCACCGTTGCGGCGACCGCGGCCGGAGAGCGGGCGACCTCGTTGTCCTTTCGGGCAGATTTCGCCTTCCTGTCGTGATCGACAGCTCCCGCGCCGGCGGACGCCAGCAGAGTGGTCGGCACCGCCGCTTCCCGTCCGTCCAGGAAGGATCCGATGAAGCGACACCGATCACGGCTCGCCCTGCTGTGCGCCGCCGCCACGCTCGTGGCGGTCGGCCCGGCGGCGGCGACCCCGGACGACCGGCCGCACCTCTACCAGGTGCACGCCCCGCTCGGCACGGAGCAGGCCCTGTTCGCCGGGGGCTTCGACGTGGTGGAGCACCGCGAGGGCGACGACCTGTTCGTGCTCGGCGACTCGACCACGGGCGCCGCGCTCGACCGGGCCGGGTTCGCCGCCACCCTGGACCAGGTGCTGCCCGACCCGCCCGAAGCCGCCGACGCCGACACCTTCTACGGCGGGTACCGCACCGTCGGCGCCCACGAGCGGCACCTGGACCAGGTGGCGCGCGAGCACCCCGACCTCGCCACCGTCGTCGACTACGGCGACTCCTGGCTGAAGACCCGGAACCGGGGCGGGCACGACCTGCGCGCCATCTGCATCACCCGCAAGCGGCCCGGTGACTGCGCCCTGTCCCCCGACGCGCCCAAGCCCCGCTTCTTCGTCATGGGTCAGCTCCACTCCCGCGAGCTGACCACCGGCGAGATCGCCTGGCGCTGGATCGACCACCTCGTGGGCGGCACCGACCCCGCCGTCGCCACCCTGCTGGACACCACCGAGTTCTGGGTGGTGCCCATCGCCAACCCCGACGGCGTGGACAACGTCCAGCGGGGCGGCGACTCGCCGATCTCCCACCGCAAGAACGGCAACGACACCGACCTGCAGGGCACCACCTGCGGCACGGCGTCCCACTCCCACCCCGGCGTCGACCTCAACCGCAACACCGGCTCGAACTGGGGCCTCCAGAACGCCTCCGAGCAGCAGTGCGACCAGAACTACCGGGGCAGCGCGCCGGAGTCGGAGCCGGAGACCCGGGCGCTGGAGGCGTTGTGGCGCTCCCTGTACCGGGACCGCCGCGCGGCCGACCCCGCCCAGGCCGCGCCCACCGACACCACGGGCCTGGTGCTGTCCCTGCACAGCTACGGCAACTACGTGCTGTTCCCCTGGAGCGGCGGCGCGCCCGACCGGCGCACCGGCAACGACGCGGCGCTGCGGGACCTCGCCCAGGAGCTGGCCGGGCTGGCGGGCCCCGGCTGGCAGTACGGGCAGTCCGGCCAGGTGCTGTACTCCGCGTCGGGCACCACCGACGACTGGGTCTACGACGACCTCGGCGTGGCCTCCTTCGTGTGGGAGGTGGGCCCGGCGCCGGAGGAGGCGTGCGGCGGGTTCTTCCCCGCCCACTCGTGCCAGGACGGGTTCTTCTGGCCCAAGGCGCTGCCCATGCTGCTGCACGCGGCACGCCACACCGCGGCTCCCTACGCGCCGGTGCCCGAACCGCCGACCCAGTGCGCCACGCGGGTCGACGACACCGACGTCCCGGTGGTCACCCGCACCCCGCCGGTCACCGTGAACCTCACCGTCACCGGCTGCCAGGGCGACGCCCGGTCCGCCTCGCGCGTCGAGGTGCACTTCAAGAACCTCTCGGGTTCCGTCATCACGCTGGACCTGATCGCCCCGGACGGCACGTCCTACCGCCTCCGGCACCAGCTCGTGAGCACCCTGCCCGACCCCGGCGGTTCCTTCACCGTCGACCTGTCCCGCGAGTCCCGCAACGGCACCTGGCAGCTGCGGGTGCACAACGCCATCTGGGTGGGGACGGGCGTCCTCGACCGGTGGAGCCTGTCGCTGTAGCCCGCTGCCGAGAGGGATCGCCGCCGGCGGTCCCCTCAGGCCGGTCGGAAGAACGCGAGCATCCGCCGGGCGGCGTCCGGTGCCGTCAGCATCTCCTGGATGCGGGCGGACATCCGGGCCGCGGCGCCGGCGCGTTCGAACATCTCGCGCTCGTACTCCCCGACGGCGGCGGGGAGGTCGTCCGGGTGCGCGGCCAGCGCGAGGCCGAGCAGGGCGCCGTCGAGCAGGGCCGCGTTGGCGCCCTGCCCCACCGGCGGCATCAGGTGCGCGGCGTCGCCGAGCAGCGTGACGCCCGGCTTCGACGGCCAGGTCAGGCCGACCGGGAGGGTGGTGATCGCGCGCGGCACGACCACGTCGTCGCAGGCGGCGATCAGCGCGGTGGAGCGCGGGTCCCAGTCGGCGAACTCCTCGACCAGCCGCGCCCGCGCGGCGGGCGGGTCGCCGAACGGGATGCCGCAGGTGTCGACCCAGTCCTCGGCGGTGCGGTAGAAGCTGAGGTAGACGCGCACGCGGCCGTCGCCGTTGCGCTGCGCCGACAGGGACCGCCCGTCGCCGAGCACCCAGTAGTTACCGCGCCCGACCAGCGCCGCGAGGTCGGGGTGGGTGCGGTCGACGTCGGGGATGCCGAGTTCGACGGCGTGCTGGCCGGTGTGCGCCGGGCGGGCGTCGGTGAGCAGCGGGCGGACCCGGGAGTCGGCACCGTCGGCGCCGACCAGCAGGTCGTACGTCGCGCTGCCGCCGTCGGCGAAGTGCACCACGCCGTCGTCGGCGCGCTCGAACGCGTGCCCCCACCGCACCGCGTGGTCGGGGAGGGAGTCCAGCAGCAGGTCGCGCAGGTCGGCGCGGTCGACCTCGGGCCGGTCCAGCGGGGCGTCGTCGGGCGTGTCCTCCTGGAGCAGCAGGGTGCCGTCCGGCTCCAGGAGGCGCAGGTCCTGCCCCTCGCCGCGGGCGATCGCGCGGAACCCGTCGATCAGGCCGGCCTCGCGCAGCGCCCGCTGCCCGGTGTCGGAGTGGATGTCGAGCATGCCGCCCTGGCCGCGGGCGTCGCGCGAGGCGTCGCGTTCGTACACGACGGCGTCGACGCCTTTCACGTGCAGCACGCGGGCGAGGGCCAGGCCGCCCAGGCCGGCGCCGATGATGGCGATGGTCATGGCTCCCCCTTCGATACACTGTATCTCTCAATACACCGTATCGCGCCATGCGTTGTATTGTCACCCGCATGGTGGTGTGGGAGCGGCCGGAGCCGCCGGAGCGACCGTCGCCGGCCCCGCTGAGCCGGGAGCGGATCGTGCGGGCGGCGCTCCGGCTGGCCGACGCGGACGGCCTGGAGGCGGTGTCGCTGCGCAAGGTCGCCGCCGCGCTGGGTGCCGGGCCGATGCGGCTCTACGGCTACATCGCCACCAAGGAGGAACTGCTCGACCTGGTGGTCGACGCGGTCTACGCCGAGATCCGGCCGACCGGGGACGGGTGGCGGGAGGTGCTGCGCTCCCTCGCCGAGAGCACCCGGCAGGCCGTGCACCGGCACGAGTGGCTGGCCGACCTGATCGGCGGGCGGCCCCAGCTCGGACCGCACGCGCTGGCCAGGGGCGAGGCCGTGGTGGCCGCGCTGGGCGGCGTCGACCTCGACCTGGTGATGCCGGTGGTCGGCGCGGTCGACGCGTACGTGATCGGCGCGGTGCGCCGGGAGATCGCCGAGCGGCGCGCCGAGCGGGCCACCGGGATGGACAAGCGGCAGTGGCAGGCCACCTTCGGGCCCTACCTGGAGCGAACCTTCGCCACCGGCCGGTTCCCGGCGCTGGCCGGGGTCGTCCGCGACGCCGCCCACCTGGACGCCGACGAGACCTTCCGGCTGGGCCTGGACTTCCTCCTCGACGGCATCGGGGCCCGCATTGAGGGGTGACCGCGCGGCGGCGTCGGACGGCGGCGTCGGACGGCAGTGTCAGACGGCGGCGAGCAGGGCGGTGAGCGGTCGCGGGATGCGGTCCAAGGGGACGGCCCCGGTCAGCAGGCGGGCGTAGCGGAGCTTGCGCCGCGAGCCGGCGGCGAGGAAGCGGCGCAGTTGCGCCGCCTCGTCCCTCCCCCGCCACGCGGGTTGCCGCTGGATCTTGCGGAACGCGCCGAGGTCCCCGTGCCCGTCGAGGACCCCGAGCACCCGTTCGGTCCCGGCGGCGCGGATCAGCTCGTCCTCCAGGTCCTCGACGCAGACGAAGAAGCCCGAGCGCTCCAGGTCGGTGCGCGGGCCGAGGCCGGCGGCGGCCAGGCCCCGCGCGACGACGTGCGCCTCACCGGCGTCGCAGAGCCCGGCCAGCCGCACCCCTTCGGCGCCGAACCGCCGCAGGTGGCGGGTCACGCCGTGGGCGCCGCCGACGGGCAGGACCACGACGTGTTCGGCCGCCAGGTCGCGGCCCAGTCGCGCGGCGGCGGTCTCGACCGCGATCTGGTCGCTGACGCCCTCGACGAGCACGACGGCGCGGGCGCCGCCCGCCCGCGCCAACGCCGCGGCGGTCGCCTCGGTCGCGGCCGCCGGCCCCGTCACGTAACCCGCGAGGAGGTCCTCGCCCTGTCCCGGCACGCGCCCACCGTCGCCCACGGCGGCCGGTCGGCGCCACCGGATTTCGCCCGGGTCACGTGCCCCCGGACCGCCCCGGGGGAGCGACGCCCCGGTCCGACCGGGCACGGGCGTCGTACCGGGCGCGGGCGTCGTCGATGTGCGCCAGGTGCGCGACGCTCCACTCCAGCAGGGGCGCGGCGGCCTCGCGCAGCGTCTTGCCCATCGGGGTCAGTTCGTAGCTGACGTGGGGCGGCATGACGTTGTGGACGGTGCGCGTCAGGATGCCGTCGCGTTCCAGGCCGCGCAGCGTGACGGTGAGCATGCGCTGGCTGATCCCGTCGATGTCCCGCTTGAGCTCGGTGAAGCGGCGCGGTCCGTGCCGAAGGTTGCGCACGACCAGCAGCGACCACTTGTCACCGACGATGTCGAGCACCACGCGGGTCCGGCACGCGTCGTCCGGCCTCGGCCCGCCGCTCGTCGTCGCCATGGTTACCTCCGGGGAACCGGGGCACGGGAATGTGCCTTATTGCCGGGGGCTCGGCGGGCGATCACGATGATCACAGTTCCCGAGCGGTACCGGGTTACCAATGGTAACCACCGGTGCCGCGCCACGTCCCGAACCGGAGGTCGCCGAGACCATGTCCACATTCCTCCTCGTGCACGGCGCCTGGCACAGCGGACGGTGCTGGGAGCGGGTGGTGCCGCTGCTGGAGTCGGCCGGGCACCGGGTGTTCGCGCCGTCGCTGACCGGGTGCGGCGACAAGGCGCACCTGCTCGGCCCGGAGGTGGGGCTCGACACGCACGTCGCCGACGTCGTCGGGCTGATCACCGGGGAGGACCTGTCCGACGTGGTCCTGGTGGGGCACAGCTACGCGGGCCTGGTCATCTCCTCCGCGGCCAACGAGGTCCCCGACCGGATCGCGCACCTGGTCTACCTCGACGCGATGGTCCCCGAGGACGGCGAGACCGCGATCGACGTCCAGCCCGTGACGAAGGAGCTGATCGACCTCGCCGCCCGCGACGGCGACGGCTGGCGGATCCCCCCGCTGCCCGAGCTGCCGCCGCCCCACGGCCTGTTCGGGGTCACCGACCCGGCGGACGTGGCGTGGTTGCGCGGGATGCTCTCGGACCAGCCGGTGCGCTGCCTGCAACAACCGGTCCGGCTGGACAACCCGGCCGCGGCCGCGATCCCGCGGACGCACGTCCACTGCGTCGGGGCGGTGCCGGCGGGCATCACCCGGCGGCCCGTCCCCGCGGTGCAGCCCAACGGTTCCCCGGCCCGGGTGCGGGAGCTGCGGACCGGTCACGACTGCATGATCACCACGCCCGTCGAGCTGAGCGAACTGCTGCTGGAAGTCGGCTGAGCGCCTCGGCGCCTCAGGACGCGGGAGCGGGTACTTCGAGCGCCCAGCGCACGTACCGCATCGTCGGCGTGAAGCCGGCCTTCTCGAAGAGCCCGGGCGCCCCGGAGGGACCGGCCGAGTCCACGCTCGCGCTGGCGCGGTGGTAGCCCCGGTCGGCCGCCGCCTCCAAGGCGTGGCCGACCAGCGCGCCGGCGACGCCGCGCCCCCGGTGCTCCCGCAGCGTCCCGACGATCATGAAGTGCGCGTCGCGGATGCCGGTGGCCAGCGCGTCGGCCTCCCAGTGCATGGTCACCAGCACGCCCACCGGGGTCCCGCTCGCCGCGTCCCGGATCAGGAAGCTGACCTCGGGCCGGAACGTCTGGTTGGTGATCTTGTTCCGCCAGGAGTCCGCGGGCATCGGCGCGGCACCCCAGTGGTCCGCGTAGGACTCGTTGCGCACGAACCGGAAGTCCTCGTCGTTGTGCTCCGACCACGGCTCGACCCGCAGCCCGTCGGGGATCACCGCGGTGCCGGGCGGGACGTCGAGCGGGCGCTCCACGCGCCGGTAGTGGCGGACGGGCGTGAAACCCCGCGAGCGCATGAGCTGCGGCAGGCCGGCGATGTGCTCGGCCTTGTGGACGTCGACCACGAGCGCCAGCGCCGGGTGGTGCAGCGCGTGCACCACCCCCGCCGCCGCCACGCCGGCCCGCACGAGCGCGGTGCCCACGCCCCGGCGGCGGTGGTCGGGGTGGACGCCGCCGTCGAGGAAGACCCGGTGGACCCCCACCGCGGACGGCTTGTGGCGGACCTTCACGTAGCCGACCATCACGTCGCCGTCGAAGGCGGCCAGGCTCGCGCGCTCCAGGTCCGCGTACGGGTCGACCAGCTCCTGGAGGGTGTCCTCCTCGGTGTAGTTCTCGCCGATCCGGTCGACGGCCTCGATGGCGTTGAGCAGGTCGGCCGACGCCTTGGCGTCCTCGCGGGTGAGCGGCCGCCACGTCAGGGAACCGGGGTGCACGCCGGCGACGGTAACCGCCGCGCGCGCGGGTTGTCGCCTGGTTTGACCGCCCGCCCGCGCCGGGTGGACCGGCGCGGGCGGGCGGCGCCGCGTCAGGCGACGGCGGTGCCCTCCAGTTCGACCACCAGGGTGGGGATCGCCAGTCGCGTCACCCCGAGCATCGTGGTGGTCGGCGCCACGCCGGCGGCGCCCAGCCGCGACGCCAGCACCCCGTAGTGCCGGAGGAGCAGGTCGACGTCGGTGGTGTGGACGTTGAGCCGCACGAGGTTCGCCAGGGACATGCCGGCCCCGGCCAGGACGGCCTCCAGGTTGTCCAGGCTCAGCGCCAGCTGTGCCGCCATGTCACCGGCGTGCAGGGGCTCGCCGTCACCGCTCATCGCGGTCTGCCCGGCGCAGTACAGGGTCCGGGTGTGGCCGGAGACGATCTCACCCTGGTTGTACCCCAGCCCCACCGACCACTGCCACGGGTTGACCGCCGTTCGCTCCACAGCCACATCAGCTCCATTCTCGACAGCACGCGGCCCGACGGCCGCTTCGAGCCGGAAGCCTCCCCGCCAATCACGACACCCTGTGTCGTGTATTCCGATAGTGTTCTCCGGTGCGCGCCGACCGGTTGGTCTCGCTGGTGCTGCTGCTGCGCCGGCGCGGTCGGCTGTCCGCGGCCACGCTGGCCCGCGAGCTGGAGGTGTCCACCCGCACCGTGCTGCGCGACGTCGAGGCGCTGTCCGCGGCCGGTGTCCCGGTCTACGCCGAACGCGGCCGGCACGGCGGTTTCGCGCTGCTGCCCGGTTTCCGCACCGAGCTGACCGGGCTCAACCACGACGAGGCCCTGGCCCTGCTGATCGCCGGTTCGCGGCGCGGCGCGCAGGCGTTCGGCCTCGGCTCGGCCCTCGCCTCCGCCATGCTCAAGGTGGTCGACGCGCTGCCCGAGGGCCACCGGGCCGCCGCGGACTGCGTGGCCGAGCGGTTGCTCATCGACCCGGAGACCGACCTCCTCTCCCGCCGCGTGGCCGCCGAGGAGCTGCCCGACGCCGTGGTCGCCGAGGTCCGGCGCGCGGTGTTCGCCGGGCACCGGCTGCGCATCCGCTACGCGGCCGCGGGCGGGGAACCGCGGTGGCGCACCGTCGACCCGATCGGCCTGGTCACCGTGCGCGACCAGGGCTACCTGCTGGCCACGAGGTCCGGTGAGGACCGCACCTACCGGCTGTCCCGCGTGCTGGCCGCCGAGGAACTCGACGAACCCGCGCGGCGACCGGACCGGGTCGACCTGGACCGGGCCTGGCGGGAGCGCGGCACGCGCTTCCGCACCGGCGGCGACCAGGTCGCCGTGCTGGCCCGCGTCGACCCGGCGCGGCGGCAGGAGCTGGCGGGCACCGCGCTGGCCGTCCTGGCCGAGGAGACCGACGCGGACGGCCGGCTGCGGCTGGAGGTGACCTTCCAGGACGCCCGGCACGCCCGGTGGGCGCTGTGGCAGCTCGCCGCGGACGCGGAAGTCCTCTCCCCGCAGTGGTTGCGCACCGCCCTGCACGACCGCGCCGCCGCGATCGCCGCCCGCTACGGGGCGTGCTCCCCGGCCGATCAGGAGCCCCGGGCACCGTCCTCCAGGTAGGCGGCGAGGTTCGCCAACGAGGAGGCCGGCCCGGCGGCGTGGTCCTCGGAGACGAAGTCGGGCGGCAGCCACGCCGCGCTGGACCGTTCGCCCCGGCGCGTGCGGCCGGACGGCGGTCGGTCGAACGACCCATGCCACGCCGTCGCGGGTGGCCTACGGTCCACACCGACCACGTTCGAACCGGGAGCCGGTGACGACGGCCCGCACGCGCGGGGGTCGCCGGTACTGGGGGTGTCGGCGATCCCCGCCTCGGGCAGGGCACGGGGCGCCGTGCGGGCCGGACGGTCCCGTCAGGGGCCCGATCACCGGGCCCGACGCCTGGCCGATCCGGGGTGACACGACCGGGGACCGCACGTGTCCCGCGCTCCCCGGCGCGGCTCGTGGAGAGGACCGGGGTGGCTCTGTTCGGCAACAGGGAGAGCGCGGAGGTCGCCGCGCTCCAGCAGCAGTCGGCCTCGGCGCACGCCGCGATCGCGGAGTTGCGCGGCTGGGTGGGGCAGCTCCGCGGCGCGGGCACCCCGGCACTGGGGGCGTCGCGGCAGCGCCTGGCCGCCGAGGTCGGCACGTGGCAGTCGCAACTGGTCGAGACCCGCGAACCGGCCCCGCTCCACGAGGTCGGGATCTACGAGTACGCGCACCCCCTGGACAGCGCGCTCGCCTACAAGGGCGACGCGGTGGCCTGCCAGGTCGACTGGGCGGTGAACGGCTCGGTCGAGGAGGGCCAGAAGCTCGGCCGGGACATCGCCAAGCTGATGCCGCGCGCCTACGACACCGAGGCCGACAACGCGGTGCGCGCGGTCAAGCCGCACACCCGCGAGGCGGTGAAGAAGCGGCTGCGGCTGCACGAGATCGACCTGACCGCCGACCACCTCGTCAAGGCGGAGGCCGAACGCGAAGCGGCCCGCGCGGAGCGCGAGAAGCTCCGCGAAGAGGCCAAGGTGATGAAGGAGATCGAACGGGAACGGGCCCGCCCGGCCAAGGAACGCTCCCACTACGCCACCGTCGTGGCCAAGCTCGAAGCGAAGGGCGACCACGAAGGACTGGCCCGGGCACGGGAGCAGCTCGCCTCGGTCGAGGACGCCATCACCGGCGTCGAGCAGCGGGCCGCCAACGTGCGGGCGGGCTACGTGTACGTGATCTCCAACGTCGGCGCGTTCGGACCCGACGTGGTCAAGATCGGCATGACGCGGCGGCTCGAACCGATGGACCGCGTCCGGGAACTCGGCGACGCCTCCGGGCCGTTCCGGTTCGACACCCACGCCCTGTTCTTCTACGCCACCCCGGCCGAGGTCCGCGACCTGCTGGCCGAGTGGGGCAACGACCACGTCCTGGAGTACACCGAGACCGCGGAGGCCGTCGAGTGGCGCGCCTCCGAGCCCGGCCGGCGTCACGGCGACGGCGCGGCACCGCACCCCCGGCCCGTGCCGTTGGCCGCCACGCGCACCGACGCTGGCGCGGACGGCGACCTGACCGAGCGGCGCGGGCCGCGCCCGCCGCGCCTCGGCTGGACGTCGTCTGAGGGCGTCGAGCTCTCGTCGGACGCGTTCTGCGACGCAATCACATTTTAGCCCACACTGAAGTTATAGAGCATGAAAGATTTTCATTGCAGCGGGCACGCGATGACGTACGTCACTGCAGCCGCTGTGCCGCGTGACGTGCCCGGTTCCTGATCGCAGGAGGGATGCTGCGGTCCTCCGCCAGTGCGTGGAGCCTCGTCGTCGCGGCCTCGCGGTCCGACTCGCCCAGGGCGACCGCGGCCCTCAGCCGCGCGTCCTCGTCCTCCGCCGCGCTGTCGGCGATCGTCCTGAGCACGGCGGTCCGGTCCTCGGGCGCCAACTGCTCGACGAGGCGTTCGCGGAGCGAGTACGACACGGACGGGGTGGCGGCCAGCCTCCGCAGGTAGCGCCTGTCGTCGACGGTGCCCTTCGAGGCGGCTTCCCGCGCCGCCTCCACGCGCACGGCGGCGGCCTCGTCGGGATCGCGCGCGAACTCCCGCACCAGTGCGAGGGCCTTGCGGTGCCCGATCCCGCGCGCGAACCGCAGGCGGTCCTCGAACCGCAGGTCGCGGCGTCGGGCGAGTTCCTCGCAGACCTGCCCGCCCCGCACCGGGTCGATCTTCGTCATCGCCGACACCACGGCGTCCCGCTGCGCCGTGGTCGCCTCGTCCGCCACGGCCATGCCCCGGTAGAGGTCGGTCGTGCGCCGCGGGCCCAGGAACCGGGCCGCTCGGGCCACTGCCTCCGCCCTGACGCGGAACGGGACCCGCTGGTCGGTGGTGTAGTCGCCGATCCGGCCGAAGGCGGCGTCGGGGAACAGCTTCGCCAGCAGGGTGAGGGCGCGCACCTCGTCCTGGCCGTGCTCTTCGAAGCTGTCGACGACGCCCAGGAGGATGCCGGGGGTCGCCGCCTCCGGATCCCGCTCCAGGGCCAGGAACCGGTCCCGCGGTGGCATGGTCGGGTCCGCCGCCAGCTCGGCCGTCACCTCCGGTCCCCTGCCGAGGTGTTCGCGGAGGTACCGGGTGGTCTGCACGCGCACCGGGGGCGCACCGGTCCCGCGGAGCACGTCCAGGCGGGCTTCCAGGCGCTTCGGCGCGACGCCGTGCAGGTCGTTCATCACCTCGCCGCGCACGGCGTCCACCGAAGCGCTCTCCAAGAGGTCGACGAGCAGGTCGACACCCCGGTACCGGTCGTGGGACAGGACGCGGCGCGACGCGGCCAGCCGGTGGGCGTCACCGAGCGCCCGGTTCGCGCCGGTCGTGGCGAACAGGTCGAGCGCCGCCGCGGCGTCGTGGCGCTCGACGTGCCCGGCCGCCCGGTTGCGGACCGCGCCGTCGGGCGACCGGTCGGCGACCCGGGCGAACACGGCCACCGCGGTCGCGGGATCGCGTGCGGCGAGCACGTCGTCGACCGCCCAGCAGACCGCGGGGGACACCCCGGGGTCGGAGGCGAGTTCACCGGCGACCCAGTCCGAGTCCTCCGGGAAGTTCTCGTGGAGGAAGAGCCAGGCCCGGTACCGCTCGGCCTCGCGCCTGGACCCGTTCGCCGCGAGCCTCTGCAGGACGGTGACGGCGAGGTCGGGTGCGACTCCCGCGTACCACCCGGCGTAGAGCCGCCACGGGCCGTCGGCGGCGTGGCCGTTCACCAGCTTGCGCAGCGCCTCCCCCGCCGCCTCCACGACGTCCCGGGGAACGGCTACCCGGCGCTCGACCAGGGTCGCCACGAACCCGGCGTTGGTCCGCCGGACCACCGGCCACGTCAGCCTGCGCAGCGGTCCGCCCAGGTCGATCCCCGCCTCGGCGCAGCGCTCCACCAGGGCGACCACCGCCTCCAGGTCCGGCCACGGCCAGGTCCGCCGCGGGCGCAGCGCCCGGCGGGCCGTCCGGCCGTCCGGGGTGTCGTGGTGCGGGTCCGCGCTGCGCCGAGGCTCGTCCACGCGCCCCAGGCAAGCACAACCCGGCCCGGGGCGGACCGCAGAAGTGCCGACTTCAGGGCCTCACAGGCACGGCGGGCGGTAGTGGTCGACGCGCAGACCCCGGAAGGTGATGTCGTTCGGGGTCTTGCCGACGAAGACCAGGCCGCGGGCCTCGCCCAGCGCCGAGGCGAACGAGTGCGACGGCTGCCCCAGTTCGGGCAGCCACGTCCACCTGTCGGGGGCGAAGCCGAAGAACCTGCGCACGGTCCTCCCGCCGGTCGACGGGACCGGGGTCAGCCACTTGTCGCCGCCGCTCCAGTGGGACGCGGGGCGCAGTTGGACGTAGAGGTCGTCGGTCGCGCTGTAGGTCAGCCAGAAACCGGACGAGTCGGACAGGTCCGCCTGGGCCTCGAACCGGTTGCCCAGCCACACGACGACCACGTGCCAGTCGGTGCCCAGGAACGCCACCTCGGCCGCGTACCGGTGGTGCTCGCGCACGAGCAGGCTGCCGGTGGCCGGGACGGTGGCGCCCTCGCCGGAGGCCAGCCACTGCTGCAGCCGGTCGATCGACGGGGTCGCGCACTCGTGGCCGCGCCGGGGCGGCGGACCGCCCGCGTGGGCCACGGCGGCCGAACCGACCAGGGCGAGCACCAGCACGTGGACCAGCGCCGCGACCGCGACCACCGCACGACCAGGAGTTCCGCGCATTCCCCGGAAGCTAGCAGATCGGGGTGTCACCCGGCAGATGGCTTCGGAGGGTGGTGCGGACCGCGCCCGGGCTCGGCGGAAGTGCGATCGCCGCAATCCGGCGATACGATTTCCCGGAAGCCATTTCCACCGGGGCTCGCGTTCTCGCACGGGGAGGTCGGGGCCCTGACCGGCCCTCGAATTCCGACATCGGAAAACCCGATCGGGTGAAAAAACCGTTCAATATGGTGAAATTACACAGCCGGTTCTTCGCGATGCTCTCGGCGTTGCTCGTCCTGGGCGCGGCGGCCTGCACCACGGTCGAGTCCGCCGAGGGCGGACTCGTCTACCAGTTGCAGGACTACCAGGACGGCCGGCTCAACGCGCTGACCGGCACCCCGGCCGACTACGCCGTGATCGACCTGGCGCGGGACGCCGGCGACTCCTACTTCAGCGCCGAGGAGGTCGCCGGGCTGCGCGCGTCCGGCAAACAGGTGCTGGCCTACTTCGAGATCGGCTCGGTGGAGTCCTTCCGCCCCGACTTCACCGCGATCCGCGACGCCGGGCTGCTGCTCAACGAGTGGTCGAGCTGGCCCGGGGAGTACTTCGTGCGGTACTGGGCACCGGAGTGGTGGGACCTGGCGGTCCGGCCCCGGGTGGACCGCGCGCTGCGCGCCGGCTTCGACGGCGTCTACCTGGACACGCCCCTGGCGTACGAGGAGATCGACCAGGCGCTGGTCCCGGGGTTCGACCGCGCGAAGCTGGCCCGGCTCATGGTCGGGCTGGTCGGGCGGGTCAGCGCGTACGGCAAGGGCACCGACCGGGATTTCCGGGTCTACCCGCAGAACTCCCCCGAGCTGGCCGAGTACCCCGGGTACCTGGACTCGATCGACGGCATCGGGGTGGAGGAGCTGTTCTTCCAGGCCACCGACCAGCCGTGCGCGGCGGACTTCTGCGCCACCGACCTGGCGGCGACCCGGAAGGTGCGCGAGGCCGGGAAGACCGTGCTGGCCGTGGACTACGCGATCGTCCCGGAGAACGTCGTGGAGGCGTGCCGCCGCTACCGCGAGGAGGGGTTCGCGGGGACGGTGACCGTGCGGTCCCTGGACGTGATCGGCACGCCGTGCCGGTGAACCGCGGGGCGCGCCGACCGGTGAGGGGCACGGGCACCCCCGGAGGCCGTGCGCGGTCACGCCGGGCACGCCCAGAGGTCGCGCACGGACGCCGCCAGGTCGTGCCGCGGCCCCCAGCCCAGCGCCCGCCGGATCCGGGTCGGGTCGGCCGCGATCCACCGCACCGCGCCCGACCTGGCCGGCGCCGGGTCCGCCTCCACCACCCGCCCGCCGAAGCCGGACGCCTCGACCAGCAGCCCGACCGCCTCGCGCACCGGGACCGCGGTGCCGGTGCCGACGTTGAGCACCGGGCCCACCGGTCCCGGCGCCAGCGCGGCGGCGGCGATGGCCCCGGCGACGTCGCGCACGTCCACGAAGTCGCGGTGGGCGTCCAGCGGGCCCAGCCGGACGGTCCCGCCGGTGGCCGCGGCGGTGCGGATGGCGGCCGCCGCGCGGCCCAGCACCGTGCCGGTGGGCGTGCCGGGGCCGACCGGGTTGAACACCCGCGGCACCACCGCGTCCAGCCGGCCCGCGGCGACCGCCGCCCGCACCAGGGCCGTGCCGGCCAGCTTGGTGATCCCGTACGGGGACACCGGGCGCTCGGGCGCGTCCTCGGCGACCGCGCGGCCCTCCGGCACCACGCCGTACTCGGCCGCCGAGCCGACGGTGACCAGCCGGGCGCCCGGCGCCGCCGCGGGCACCGCGTCGAGCAGCCGGGCCACCGCCGTCACGTTCGCCGCGACCAGCTCCGCGGCCGTGCCGTCCAGCAGGCCGGCGCAGTTGACCACCGCGTCCGGCGCGACCGCGGCCAGCAGGCCGGCGAGCCCGGCGGGGTCGTCGGCGGCCAGGTCGTGCCGGACCCAGCCGGGGCCGCGCGGCGCGGCGCGGCCGACCCGCACCACCGCGACGCGCCCCGGCCGGGCGGACAGCGCCCGGTCGACCCACCGGCCGAGGTGCCCGGAGGCGCCGAACAGCAGCACCGTCACCCGGCGCACGAGCGCACCCGCCGCGGTCCGGTGGGCAGCAGCGTCGACCGGAACCGGTCGAAGCACCGGTTGGCCTCGTCGTAGTCGTCGGGCCGGCCGATGTCCAGCCAGTAGCCGTCGAACTCGTAGGCGGCCGGCTCCTCGCCCCGGGCCAGCAGGTCCAGCACCAGCTCGTCCAGTCCGAAGGGGACGTTGCGCGGGTACGGGGCGAGCGTCTTGCGCGCCATCGCGTACACGCCCATGCTCGCGCCGTACGACAGGACCGGTTTCTCGACGAACTCCACGATCCGGCCGTCGACCGCCTCCAGCGTGCCGAAGTCGATCCGCACCTCGCGCCGGCGGGTGGCCACCGTCAGCGGCGCCTCGCGGGCCACGTGGTGCTCCAGCAGCGCGACGTAGTCCAGGTCGGTGAGCACGTCGCCGTTCATCACCAGGAAGTTCTCGGGCAGCTGGTCCAGGAAGTTCAGCAGCGGGCCGATGGTGGACAGCGGCGCCTCCTCCTCGGAGTAGTCCACCGCGACGCCCCACCGCGACCCGTCGCCGACGAAGGCGCGGATCAACGAGCCGAGGTGGCCGATCGCCAGCGTGACGCGGTCGAACCCGTGCGCCCGCAGCTGTTGCAGGATGATGTCGAGGATCGCGTACTCCTCCCCGATGGGCACCAAGGGCTTCGGCAACGCCGTGGTGTAAGGCCGCAGCCTCACCCCTCGGCCGCCCGCGAGTATCACCGCGTGCATGTGGAATCCCTTCCTCGTCAGCGGTAGTGGTGGACGTCCCCGACGCTCGCGCGGAGCGCCGACAGCATGAGCAGCGACAAAGCGGTGCAGCACACCAGGAACACCGGCACGTGGGCGTCCGGCGCCCACGCGTCGGCGACGAGCCCGGCCAGGACGACGTTCGCGACCAGCACGCCGGCCAGCACGGCCAGCAGCCGCGCCAGGCAGCCGGTCCGGGCCAGGACGAACCCCAGGAAGAACGCGCCGCCGAGCACGACGTGCGCGTCGACCAGCAGCGCGCCGCGGGAGGTCAGCAGGCCCGCCCGGCCCAGGCAGACCAGCAGGACCAGGGCGAGCGCGCCGAGGACCAGCAGGCAGGTGGCCAGCTCCCGCAGCAGCAGGCGCCACACCGCGTCGCGGAACCAGGCGGTGGGGCGGGCCTCCCGCAGCAGCTCCCCGACCTGCTCGAAGACCCGGTTGGCGCGCCACTCCACGACGCCCATGCCGAGCGCGAGCGGCGCCATCGCCACGGCCAGGTCGAGCGCGCCGCCGACGAACCGGACGTCGGTGTGGAGCAGGAAGGCCGCGCACAGCGCCGCGTACCCGACGCCGGGCAGCGCACCGAGCACCAGCACCCGCGCACCCGGCGGCCGCACGCCCACGGCGTCCTCGGCGCCCAGCGTGGCCAGCAGCGCCAGGCCGAGCGCCGCCGCCGCGGAGGCGAAGCCGAACAGCAGCACCGGGACGTCGTCGGCGCGGCCCCGCAGCAGGTGCACCGCACCGCCCAGCACCGCGGGCAGCGCGACGAGCAGGACCAGCGGTTCCCGGCGGTAGAAGACCAGGATGCCCGAGGCGATCTGGTAGGCCGTCAGCACCACCGCGAACAGCGCCGGCGCGGGGCCGCCACCGGGCGGGAGCAGCACGAGCGCGCCGACCGCCGCCAGGGCCAGGCCCGCGACGGCCAGCACGCGCAGCAGCCGCCCGGCCGCCCGGCCCGCGCCCGAGCGGCGCACCCGGTGCGCCGCCCAGCCGGCGCCCGCGCCCCAGAGCCAGCCGACGGTCGTGGCCAGCACCAGCACGCGCACCGCCGCCGGGGCGCCCAGCGCGGTCGCCAGCGCCGGGTAGGCGGCCGCGGGCGCCAGGTACAGCGGGCCGTGCGCCACGTCGTACCAGGAGCGGGGATCCCGCGCGCCGGCGCCGGGCGCCGGGCCGGGCTCGCGCGGCAACCGGTCGTACACCCGCCGGGCCAGCTCGAACACGTCGGCCACCCCGTACACCTCGACCGCGGCCTGGTCGGTGATCCCCTGGCTCTCCAGCACCGCCGCCACCTGGAGCTCGTCCGCCGGGTCGGGCAGCACCCCGGCGACCCGCCCGGCCAGTTCGGCGACGGTCATCCCGACCGGCTGCGCGCGGCCAGTTCGGCGTACCTGGCGCGGTAGCCGTCGTTCCACCGCCGGAGGGTGAAGTTCTCCAGCACGCGCTGCCGGGCGAGCCTGCCCAGGCGGCGGCGCAGCTCGCCGTCGGTGAGCAGGCGCAGGCACGCCCCCGCGAACGCGGCGCAGTCCCGCGGCGGCACCATGATCCCGGCGTCGCCGACGGCCTCGGGCACACCGCCGACGTCGGTGCACACCGGCGGCCTGCCGGTCGACATCCCCTCCATGAGGCTGAACGGGAAGCCCTCCGACACGCTGGTCAGCGCGACCAGGTGGCCCTGGTGGAAGGCGTCGACCTGGTGGGGTATCCGGCCCTCGAAGACCGCGGCGCCCGACAGGCCGAGCCGGTCGACCAGGTCCAGGCAGCCGGCGTGGTAGCCCCGGTTGACCAGCGGCACCGGCCCGAACACCCGCAGCCGGGCCTCGGGCAGCTCGCTGCGCACGATCCGGAACGCCCGGATCAGGGTGTGCAGGTCCTTGAGGGGGTCGACCCGGCCGACGAAGACGATCGTCGGCTCGTCCGGCTCCCCCGGCGCCACCGGGAAGACCTCGGGGTCGATGCCGTTGTACATCGTCCGCACGCGCCCCTCGTCGGCACCGTTGCGCAGCTGCCACCGCCGGTTGTAGGCCGAGTGCGGCGCCAGGGCGTCGCAACAGCGGTACGCGGCGCCGGTCAGCGCGCGGTGGAAGGCGAGCAGCAGCCGCTTGACCGCGGGCGGCGCCTGCTCCTCGATCGCGCCGAGGTACCGCTCGCGCAGGTACACGCCGTGCTCGGACATCATCAGCGGGGTGCCGTGCGCCCACTTGGCCGCCATGCCCACCAGCGCGCTGGGCCCGTTCATCGCCAGGTGGCACACGTCCGTCCGGACCGGCGGGTGCGACAGCGGGCGCAGCAGGTGCTCCAGCAGGTCGGTGGCGGTGACCGCGTCGCGCAGCGACAGCGGGTGCCCGGCGTCCGCCGCGACGGCCATCAGCCGGTCCACCGCGTCGTTGGCCACCAGCGCCGAGCACAGGTCCGCGGACTGGGCCAGCTCGAACAGCCGGCGCAGCGCCGCGAGCATGGCGTCCGCGCCGCCGTCGGCGGTCGGGATGAAGGACCGCAGGAACGCCTCGTGCGCGTCCGCGATCCCGCGCGGCCTGCCCCGCGGCCGGCGCGGCCGCGGACCCCACAGCGGGAGGTTCACCACCTCCACGCCCGCCGGGACCGGCCAGCCGGGGCGCTCCGAACCGTCGACGGTCAGCGCGACGACGGTGAAGGCGTACCCCGCCACACCGCGCACGAGCTGGTCGATCCACAGGCTCACCCCGCCCGCGCAGTACGGGTAGGCGCCCTCGGCGACCAGCGTGACCCGCGGCGCCCGCGCCGGGGTGGCCGCCCCGGTGACCGGTGCCCGCCGACAGGTGGTCATGGCCGGGGGCTCGCCCTCAGGACGACCCGCCCGCCGCGGGTCAGGCCGAGCCGCGACACCTCGTCCGACCCGTAGGTCTCCGCCTCGTCGGCGGAGGACCGGTCGGCGTCGCCGGCCGGTCGGGTCTCGACGCCGGTCAGCAGCAGCGCCCGGTCGCCGTCGGCGGTGTAGGCGACCTCGCCGGTGGCCCGGTCCCACACCGCGTCGCGGCCGGCGGCCAGCTCGGCGAAGTGCTCCGTCCGGTCCTCGACGTAGCGCGCCAGCGCCCGCCAGTCCGGGCCCTCCAACGGCACCCGGTAGAGCGCCGCGTACCCCGCCACCACGGCCTCGACCCAGTCGAACGCCAGGCTCCGGCCCGGCGCGTACTCGCGCAGGTTGCCCTGGTGCAGGGTGTGCGCGTACGCCGAGCCGGCCATGACGTGCCGGAGCGCGACGTCGGCCTCGGAGTCCACGAACTGCCCGTAGGACTGGTCGCGGCCGGGCGCGGCGGCGGCGCGCAGCGCGACCTGCTCCTCCGGCTCGGTCGCCTCGAACGCGACGGCGGTGGGCCAGTCCGGCACCACCAGCAGCTCCGGCCGCAGCGGGTGGCGGGTGCCGCAGTTGAAGCAGCCCGGCCGGTGGCCGGCGAAGGACATGTTGCCCTGCACGTACCGCACGCCCAGGTCGTGCGCGGCGTCGAGCATCGCCCGGTTGGAACCCGCCAGCCCGACGTCGGTCGGCGGCGCGGTGGAGCGCGGGTCCGGGTTGCGCACGCCCAGCCCGGAGTACTCCGGGGTCTTCAGGACCTCCGGCGGCACCGGCAGCCCGCCCCGGGCGGCGATGTCGAGGTTGCGGCGGATCTCGTCCCGGCTCACCTCGTAGGAGGTGTCGTCCAGCCGCGGGTGGGTGGTGGTGTGGTTGACCCACCGGAACTCGCCGACCAGGCTCTTGGAGCAGCTGCTCAGCGGGTCCGGTGTGCCGCTCCCGGCGCACGTCGCCGGCGCGCCGGTGCGGAACAGGCCGCCGTTGTAGGGCAGGGTCAGGGTGAACCCGGCGGCCACCGGGTACCGGGCGCGCAGCGCGCGCTGCCGGTCGCGGGCCGCGACCGCGTCCCGGTCGCCCAGCCGGAACAGCTCGACCTCGCCGCCGGCCCGGCGGCGCGTCGTGGCGTTGAACCAGTCGTCCACGTCGACGGTGAACCAGTGCCGCTGCTCGCCGAGCAGCACGCCCCGGGTGGCCCAGCGCACCAGGCCGTAGCCCAGCAGCGCGGTGGCCGCGGTGTCCGGCCCGGCGGCGAAGGTCAGCGCCAGGCGCTCGCGGCCGTCCGGCGACCGGCTCACCACCCCCGCCACGCCGTCCGGCGCGGACAGCACGGGTTCGGCGGCGCAGCCGGGCGCCAACCCGGCCCGGAGGAGGTGGGTGGCGGTCAGCGGGACCACCGCCTCGGGGCGCAGGTGGTCGAAGACCCCCGTGCCGGCCGGGGTCAGCGCGAGCCGGACCGGTTCCGCGCCGACCTCGCCCGCGGGGCCGTCGCGCAGGCAGTGGTCCTCGGGGAACGCGCCGGGGCGCGCGTTCAGCGCCACCTGGCGGATCCCGTACGCGCGCTCGTAGGCCCACAGCGCCTCCCACTCCGCGGGGTCGAGCGCGCCGGCGTACCCGCCGCCGTCCGCCAGCAGGACGCCGTTGTACCGGCCGACGCCGTCCGGGCCGACCAGCCGCCCGGGCGTCAGCGGCTCGCGGTCGGCCACCAGCACGTCGTACGGCGTGCCGATCCCGTCCAGCACCGCCCGCCAGGTGGCCAGGCCGGCGTCGTCCGCGCCGGCGGCGACGACGAGCTGGCGCAGCGCCACCCGGTCGCCGGGGCGCGGCGCGCCGCCCGCCGGGTGCGCCGACCGCACCGGCACCCGCTGCTTGACCGCGGCCGGCAGCGGCGCGGCGGCCGGGACCGGTTCCCCGGTCGCGGCGCCGGGGTCCGGTGGCGGCGGGCTGGTCAGCGTGATCACCACCACGGCGAGGGTGACGGCCACCAGCAGCGGGATGCGCAGCCGCGCGCCGACCGGGCTCATGCGCGCGGGGCCGCGGTGGCCACGAGGGCGACCCCGGCCGTGATCGGCACCCGGCTGACGGTGTCGGCGCCGTACGCGTCGACCTCGCCGTCCCGGGCGGTCACCCCGGTGAAGAACAGCGAACCGGTGGTGGCGGGCGTGTAGGCGACGGTGCCGGCGTGCCGGTCCCACACCGCGTCCCCACCCGACCGCAGCTCGGCGAAGTGCGCGGTGCGCGCGTCGGCGTACCGGGCCAGCGCGGGCCAGTCGGGGTTGCGCAGCGGCACCCGGTAGTCCTCGGCGTACTTCCCCACCACCGCCCGGAGCCAGTCGAAGACCAGGCTGCGCCCCGGCGAGTACTCCCGCAGGTTGCCCTGGTGCAGGGTGTGCGCGTACGCCGAGCCGGTCAGGACGTGCCGGAGCGCGACGTCCGACTCGTGGTCGACGATCTCGTCGTAGGTGAGGTCGGGGGACGGGGGCCTGCCGCCCCGGTGGTTGTGGAAGTAGGTCTGCTCGGCCGGCGTCGTGACGTGGTACGCGATGTCGGTCGGCCAGTCCGGCACCACCAGCAGGCTCGGTTCGAGCGGGTGGCGGGTGCCGCAGTTGAAGCAGCCGGGGCGGTGGCCGGCGAAGGACATGTTGCCGTGCAGGTACCGCACGCCCAGGTCGCGGGCCGCGGCCAGCAGCGCCCGGTTCGACCCGGTCAGCCCGAAGTCCGTCGGCGGGTCGGTGGGCGCCGCGCCCGGGTCCGGGTGGTACACGCCCAGCCCCGAGTAGGCCGGGGTCTTCAGCACCTCGGTCGGCACGGTCAGCCCGGCCCGCCGGGCGATCGCCAGGTTGTCCGCGATCTCGGCCGCGTTCTCCGCGTAGGTGGTGGAGTCCAGCGGCGGGTGGTGCACCGTGTGGTTGAGCCACCGGAACTCCCCCGCCAGGCAGCGGGAGTAGCCGGTCAACGGGTCGCCGGTGTCCGCGGAGGAGCACCGCGCCGGCGCGCCGGGGTCCAGGCCGCCGCCGTTGTAGGCCAGGGTCAGGGTGAAGTCCCCGGCCACCGGGTGGTCCTCGCGCAGCCGCCGCTGCTGCGCGACGGCGCCCGCGGCGTCCTCCCCGCTCAGCCGGAAGCCGGGCTCGGTCTCCAGGCGACCGTCCTCGTGCAGGTGGTCGCCGGTGTTGAACCAGTCGTCCACGTCCACGGTGAGCCAGTGCCGGGACTCGCCGACGAGCACGCCCCGGGTGGCCCAGCGCAGCAGGCCGTACCCGAGCACGTCGGTCTGCGCCTGGTCCTCCCGGGAGGAGAACGCCAGGGCGGCCCGCTCCCGGCCGTCGACGGAGGTGCCGACCACGCCCAGGACGTGGTCGCCCAGGGTCAGCAGGGGCCGGGCCGCGCAGCCGCCGGCCAACGCCGACCGGTAGGCGTAGGACCGGTGCAGCGGGACGCGGGCGGTGGGCCGGAGCCGGTCGAAGAGCTCCGCGCCGGCGTCGGCGAGCGAGAGCCGGACGGGGGAGGTGACGGCGCCCTCGACCCCCGGGCGCAGGCAGTAGTCCTCCGGGAACGTGCCCCAGGAGGTGTAGAGCGACACCTGGCGGACCGCGTAGGCGCGCTCGTAGGCCCACAGCGCCTGCCACTCCGCCGCGTCGAGCGCGCTGGCGTAACCGCCGGCGCCGTCGGGGTGCAGCAGGGCGTTGGTGGTCAGCAGGACGGCGTCGTAGCGCCCGGTGCCGTCGGGCCGGACCAGCCGGCCCGCGGTCAGCGGCTCGGTCATCGCCGGCAGGACGTCGTACGGCGTGCCGACCCGGTCGAGCACGGCCCGCCAGGTGGGCAGGCCGGGGTCGGTGGCGTCCAGCGCGATCACCAGGGGGCGCAGCGCGACCGCGTCGCCCGTCGCGGTGGTCGGTCGGTCGGCCGGGGGGATCGCACCGTCCACGACGGGCAGCGGGGGTTCGGTGTCCCCGGCGCGGACGGGACCGGGTGCGGGTCCGCCGGGTTCCGGCGCCGCCGCGCGGACCGGTGCCGCGGTCAGGGCGGCGACGGCGAGCAGGGT
Organism: Saccharothrix syringae; assembly: GCF_009498035.1. Taxonomy (NCBI): domain Bacteria; kingdom Bacillati; phylum Actinomycetota; class Actinomycetes; order Pseudonocardiales; family Pseudonocardiaceae; genus Saccharothrix; species Saccharothrix syringae. The sequence goes on along the minus strand of NZ_CP034550.1, from coordinate 2,905,760 downwards.
CAGGAACGGGGTGAGCAACCCGGTACGCGCACGGGGAACCACCATGACGCAACCTCGATCGGATGGGAGTGCCGGTTGTCGTTTCGCTGCTGACCTCGCCGCCTCGCGGTGGAACGGCGTTCCCGCGCGGGAGGGGTGTGCCGTCCCCGAACCGCTGTTGCCTTCCTGTCGGCTCGGCACAGCATAGGGCCATCCGGGTGAGCCGGCGGGAGGGAACGAGCCGGTGGGCGGCGGCAGCGGTCACCGATCGTTGTCAGTCCACTGTGGAGAGACCACCGAGTGGTCATCCGATCGAGTCACGGCGCGTTCGGTCCGGTACAACGGATTTTTCGGCGTTCCCGGTGCCGGTGTCCGGTCGGGACGATGATCGGGAAGACGCGCGGCGCGGATTCCAGGCACGCGGCGGTGGCGTCGGCGCCCCCGACCCCCGCGCCGGGTGATCGGGAGCGGGCCGCACCCGGGCCCGGGTGCGGCCCCCGACCGCGACGACCCGCGTTCACCTTGCCGGACGAATCCGCCCCGACCACGTCAACGGCGCCGCGCACGCGGCCGACGCGTGGTGGGGAAGGCGCGTCAGGCCGGCGGAGCCCGGCTCGTCCCGCCGGCGGGCGGCGGGTGCCCGGGCGGCGCCTCCCGCGTCCGGGGGTCGCCCGGTCCTGTCGCGTCGTCCCGGCGTGCCTTTCGGGCACAGTGCCTGCAGCGCCTACTTCCGGCCGTGGTCAGTCCCGGCGCCATGTCATAGCGTCTGTCGCCTGGTGGGACGATCGAATGGAGTGCGGCAATGAGATCCAGGCACAGATCCACCCGGGTGGTGGTCCGGGCGGGCGTCGCGGTCGGCGTGGTCGGGCTGGCGCTCGTCGGTGTCGCGGTGCCCCCGGCGACGGCGCAGGACAGGGAGGTGCGGGCCGACCGGTCCGCGTTCCGGGCGTGCCACGCCTCGCTGCTGCCGGCCGGCACCGCCGGGGTGGACCGGCGCGAGGTCACCTCGGAGGTCGACGGCCTGGTCCAGGCCCGCCTGGCGCCCGGCAACGGCCGCGAGGGTGACTGGGACCTCGCCGTGTTCGACAAGGCCAGCGGCGCGGTCGTCGCCGCGTCCGCCGCGCTGCGCAGCCGCGAGCTGGCCGAGAGCTTCGTGCGCAAGGGCCAGCAGCTCGTGGTCCAGGCGTGCCGGTACGACGGGCCGTCCCGAACGGCGACGCTGGGCGTGGACTTCCTCGCGCTGACCCCGCAGGGCACGCCGACCACCGCGGAGCGCGCCGAGGTCGTGCGCGTGGAGACGCCGCGGCAGGAGGACAAGGACACCCTGCTCGGCCTCGACCTGGACCTCACCGAGAAGGGCGACGCCACCGGTGTCGAGGTCGTGCTCGCCGGCGACGCCGACCGCGAGACCCTGCGCCGCAGCGGGCTGAAGTCCACCACGGTGGACGCCGACCTGTCGCGCACCTCGCGCGAGGCCGCCGAGCGGGACCGGGCGTACACCGCCCGCGGCCGGGCCTCGGGGCTGCCCTCCCGCCGCACCTCCTACCGGCACCTCTACGAGTACGAGTACGAGCTGAAGGAGCTGGCCCGCGGCAACCCCCGGCTGGTCCGGGCGTTCACCCTGGCCGAGCCGACCAACGAGGGCCGCGACGTGGTGGCGGTGGAGATCGCCGAGGACGTCGACAACGCCGCCGACGGCAAGCCCGTCAACGTGCTCATGGGCGTGCACCACGCCCGCGAGTGGCCGGCCGGCGAGCACGCCGTCGAGTGGGCCCACGAGCTGGTCAACGGCTACCACCGGGACAACTCGATCCGGTCGCTGGTGGCCAGGACCCGCAACATCGTCGTGCCCATCGTCAACGCGGACGGCTTCTCCATCTCCCGCGAGGCCGAGCCGAAGGGCGACTTCACCCGGTTCGACTACGAGATGAAGCGCAAGAACTGCCGCGCGGACGACTCGCCGCCGCAGCTGCGCACCGGCGTCTGCAAGGCCAACCCCGGCGGCAGCGCGCGCGGCACCGACCCGAACCGCAACTACGCCGGCTTCTGGGGCGGCGCGGGCGCGGGCCTGACCTGGGGCAGCGAGACGTTCCGCGGCTCGGCGCCGTTCTCGGAGCCGGAGACCCGCAACATCCGCGACCTGGTCTCCAAGCGCGCCGTCACCAACCTGATCACCCTGCACACCTACGGCAACCTGGTGCTGCGCCCGCCGGGCGTGGCCGACGTGCGCGCGCCGCTGGAGGAGCCGGTGGTCAAGGCGCTGGGCGACCGGATGGCCTCGCGCAACGGCTACGACAGCATCCCGTCGTGGGGCCTGTACGACACGACCGGCACCACCGAGGACTGGTCGTACTGGGCCACCGGCGGCTTCGGGTTCACCTTCGAGATCAACACCGCGGGCTTCCACCCGCCGTACGAGGACGCCGTCGTCGCCGAGTACGTCGGCGCTCCGCCGGCGGCCGGCGCGGGCAAGGGCGGCAACCGGGCGGCGTTCCTGGACATGCTGGCCAACGCCGCCGACCCGGCCGCGCACGCCACCCTCGTCGGCACCGCGCCCAAGGGCTACCGGCTCAAGGTGCACAAGACCTTCCAGACGCCGACCTCGCCGGTGCGGCAGCCGGACGGCACCACCACGCCGCCGATCCAGGTCACCGACACGGTCGAGTCGACCTACTCGTCGACCGGCGGCCGGTTCACCTGGTCGGTCAACCCCTCCACGCGCCCGTACGTGGCCGGCCGGTACGGCCGCGACCCGCTGGCGCCGCCGCAGGCCGCCATCGCGCTGCCGAACCCGCCCGGCGTGCCCGCGGAGAACACCCGGTTCCCGGGCAACCCGGTGGCCGAGAGCATCCCGTTCACCGTCCAGGGCGTGCCCGCGGTGGACAACGGGCGGTTCGACGTGTCGGTCTCGTGGACGTCCACCAGCACCGACTGGGACCTCTACGTGCTGGACGCCGCCGGCCAGGTGGTCACGCAGTCCGCGGCCGGCGGCACGAACTCCGAGCGGGCCACCCTGCTCGACCCGCCGGCCGGGCAGTACACCGCGGTCCTGGTGAACTACGACCAGGTCGACCCGGCCAACCCGGACGACTGGGCCGCGGGCCGGGTGGAGTTCTCCTCCCCCGTGCCGCCGACCTACGGCGTGAAGGAGGCTTACACCCTCACCTGCACCGACCGCCAGGGGCGGCTGGTGGGCCTGACCGACGTGTTCGTCGACCGCGGGCAGACCGTGGACGTGGGTGACGTCTGCACCGACTCCGCCCGCACCACCAAGCAGCGGCGGCGCTGAGATCCCGGGGCCGCGGCGGTTCTCCTCGGCGAGGGGGGCCGCCGTGGCCGCGTCAGTCGAGCCTGGACACCTGGTAGTGGCTGATCAGGCCGTCCTCCACCAGCACGCCGAGCCGCACGTGCAGCGTCGGCCGGTCGACGAAGGAGAAGTCCACCGCCAGGTAGCCGAGCACCAGGCCGTCGGCGAGCCGCCTGGTCTCCAGGACCTCGTACTCCGCCTTGAGCCCGCGTGGTTGGGCGCGGTAGTAGTCGGCCACCGCCTCGCGGCCCACGCCGTGGGGCCGCAGGCCCTGGAAGATCGCGTCCTCGGTGAAGTTCTCGGCCACGCGCTCGGGGTCGTGCGCGTCCACGGCGTCCTTCCACCGGTCCAGCACCTCTCGCAGGTCCTCGTCCACGTCAGTGCCCCGCGCTCTGGCCGCCGTCGACGTGCAGGACCTCGCCCGTGACGAAACCCGCCTGCTCCAGGAAGGTGACGGCGCCGACGACCTCGTCGACCTCGCCCACGCGGCCGAGCGGGTGCAGCGCGGCGAGGGCGTCGTGGGCCTCCGGCGCGTGCATCGGCGTGCGGATGACCCCGAGGGCGACGGCGTTGACCCGGATGCCCCGGTCCGCGTACTCGATCGCGAGCGACCTGGTGACGGCGTTCAGGCCGCCCTTGGTCAGGGCCGCGAGGGCGGAGGGGAACCCGGACAGCGCGTGGTCGACCAGGCTGGTGGACACGTTGACCACGTGGCCGCCCCCGCCCCGCTCCAGCATCGCTGCCACGGCGCCGCGGGTGACGTCGAAGAAGCCGCGCAGGTTCGTGCCCGCGACGGTGGCGAAGTCCTCGTCGGTGTAGTCGGTGAACGGCTTGGCGACGAAGACGCCCGCGTTGTTCACCAGCGCGTCGACCCGGCCGAACCGCGCGAGCGCCTCGTCGACGACGCGGGTGCCGCCGCCCGGCTGCGACAGGTCGGCGCGCACGGCCAGCACGCCGGGGTCGTCGGAGGGGCCGATCGAGCGGGACACCGCCACGACGGCGTGGCCGAGCTTGCGGTACGCCGGGACGAGGGCCGCGCCGATGCCCTGGGACGCGCCCGTGATGATCGCCACCTTCTGGGTGGTCATGTCGAACACCTGCTCTCGGGGAGGAGTGGACCTTCACCCCGATCGTGCGCCCGGTGCGGTCACGGGTGCCACGACCTGTTCCCTCCCTCGTGCGAGGCTCAGCCTCCCAGCGCCCGGTGGGGGTCGTCCGCGGGCAGCCACACGCCTCCGCCGCGCAGGCCGAGATCGCCCACGTCCCGGGCGAGGGCGTCGGCGACGGCCGGCACGGGGGCGCGGACCTCGTCGTCGCGGTGGACCAGCGACCACGTCCACACCACCTCCGGGTCGGTCACCGGCCGCCGCACCAGGTCCGGCGGCAGCGGCGCGGTCTGGCCCCTGGGCGAGTTGAGCACGGGGGTGGTGCACGCCCGCACGTGGTCGAAGAACGCGGGCCCGGTGATCGCGCCGTTGTGGACGCGCACCACGCGGGCGCCGGTGTCGCGGGCGAACTCCTCGGCGAACTCGTTCCAGGACGACCACGAGGCGACGTCGTCGTCCACGAGCACGGCGACGTCGGCCGCCCGCACGGGGCCGCTGTCCGGGCCGGTCGACACGGCGTGGAGCCGGTCCGCGCCGAGCGGGTGCGCGGTCAGGCCGTGGCGGGCGAGGTCGGCGGTCCGCACCCAGCACACGGCCAGGTCCAGGCTGCCGTCGGCGACGCGGGCCGCCTGGGCGTGCGAGGGCACGACCCAGGTGTCCACGTACACCTGCGCGATCCCGGAGGTGCGCGCGGCCAGGTCCGGGGGCAGCCAGTTGACGTAGCCGAGGCGCACCGGGTCGCTGCCGGACAGCTGCCGGGCCCGGCGGCGCAGCTCGTCGGCCCCGTCGAGCAGGGCGCGCACCCGCGGCAGCAGCGCGGCGCCGGCCGCGGTGAGGGCGACCGTCCGGCGGTCGCGGGCGAACAGCGGCACGCCCAGGTCGCGTTCGAGCGCCTTGATCTGCTGCGACAGCGACGGTCCGGCGATCAGCAGCCGGGCCGCCGCCCGGCCGAAGTGCAACTCCTCGGCGACGGCGACGAAGTAGCGGAGTTGGCGCAGTTCCACCGCTCCCATCCCAGGAGGCGGTCCGGCCCGCGGGCCGCCGCCGGGCAACCCGACTTGCCATAGTCATGTCATCGGTATATACCGATGACATGACAGAAGCCGGGATGCGGGAACCGACGTTCCTGATCCTCACGGCCCTGGCCGCCCGCCCGCAGCACGGCTACGGCATCCTCCAGGACGTCGAGTCGATCTCCGAGGGCCAGGTGCGGCTGCGCGCCGGCACCCTGTACGCCGCTCTCGACCGGCTGTCCGCCGACGGCTGGGTGGCGGTGGACCGGGAGGAGGTCGTGGAGGGCAGGCTGCGCCGCTACTACCGGCTGACCGACCGGGGTGCGGCCAGGCTGGAGGCTGAGGTGACCCGGTTGCGGACCCGCACCCGGGCGGCGGCGCGGCGCCTGCGGGCCCGACCGGCGGGAGGCCCGGCATGACGGAACTGGAACGCCGCTACCGCCGCCTGCTCGCGCTCTACCCGCGTGACCACCGCGAACGCCACGGCGAGGAGATGCTCGACGTGCTGCTGGCCGGGTCGGCGGGTCGGGCCAGGCCCGGCCCGCGCGCGGCCGCGGACGTGCTGTGGGGCGCGGTGCGGCTGCACCTGCGCCGGGTGGCCGCGGTCGACGGCGGGCTCGTGCCGGGTGACGTGCCGGCCGTCGTGGCCCTGCTCGGTCCCTTGGCGCTGCTGACGGGCGTCACGACCGGCCTGCACGAGATCGCGTGGTGGATCAAGGCCGGCGCGCTGTGGGACATGCCGTGGGCGACCCAGTTCCCGGACGCGCCGCTGTGGGTCGTGTGGGCGGCGGTGGCCGTGCTGGTCCTGTTCACGCGGCTGCGCCGGGTTGCCGCCGCGGGCGCGTGGGCGGCGACCGCGGGTTCCCTGCTGCTGGAGACGGCGTGGGACCGGTTCTGGGGCACCGGCTACAACACCGGCTGGGTGCTGCTCGGCGCGCTCACCGCCGCGGCGCTGACGTGGTCGCCCGGACCGGCCCGCGGCCGGGAGCTGCTGCCCGGCCGCGCGGTCCCCGTCATGATCGCGACGGTCGTCGCGGCCGTGGCGCTGGGCGTCCTGGTCGGCGGCGGCCTGCAGTTCCCCGTGCTGGTCGCCGGCACCGTCGCGGCGTGCTGCCACGGCACCCGCACCGGCCGCCGCGCCGCGCTGGTCCTCGCGCTGCCGGCCGTGAGCACCCTGTCGGCCTTCGCCCTGATGGTCTGGGTGCTGCCCCCGCCGACGACCCCGGTGGACGGGACGCTCATCCGCTGCCTGCCGGTGCTCCTGGCGCTCCTGGCGCTGGGCTTCCCGGCGCTCGTCCGCCGGCGCCGGGCCGACCAGCCGCTCACGTGACGGTGCCCCCGTTGTCCCCTGATACGGGGTGGGGGTATGTTCGGTCGGGTGTCGAGGGAGCCGATGTCCGCGGACAGCCACTTCACCCGTGAGGGCGCGACGATCGCGTACCAGTGCACCGGGACGGGACCGCCGCTCGGGTACGCCCACGGCGTCATGCTCAGCCGGGACGCCGTGCGGCGCCTGGAGCTGTTCGACTTCGAGTCGCTGGGCGCCGGGCGCCGCCTGCTGACCTACGACCAGCGCGGCCACGGCCGGTCCACCGGGCGCCCGGTCGTCGCCGACCACACCTTCGAGAACTTCACCCTGGACCTGCTCGGGCTGATGGACGCCGCGGGCATCGACGAGCCCATGGACCTCGCCGGTTCCTCGCTGGGCGCCGCCGTGGCCCTGCACGCGGCGGTGCTCGCACCGCACCGGTTCCGCCGGCTGGTGCTGATCATCCCGCCCGTGGCGTGGGAAACCGGTCCCGCGCCGGCACGGCGGTGGTACGACGACACCGCCGACGAGATCGAGGAGCTGGGCGCCCCGGCGTGGCGGCGGGAGTGGGCCCGGGCCGAGCCGCTGCCCATCTTCGCCGACTACCCGAAGTTCGACCTGTCCCCCGACGTCCCCGACGAACTGCTGCCCGCCGTCCTGCGCGGCGTCGGCGCGTCCGACCTGCCCGCGCCCGAGGAGGTCGCGCAGGTGCGCCTGCCCACCCTGATCCTCACCTGGGACACCGATCCGCTGCACCCGGTGTCGACCGCCGAACGGCTGCGCGACCTGCTCCCGAACTCGACCCTGCACGTGGCCGGGTCCGTGCCGGAGATCCGGACGTGGACCCGGCGCACGGCCGAGTTCCTGGCGGTCAGGACGAGGTGATGGTGATGTCCTCGACGCTCCAGAAGCAGTTCGAGTCGGCGGTGGAGGACCGGGTACCGCCCTGGAAGTTGCTCTGCCAGTTGCCGTAGTAGGTGAAGCCCGCGCTGCACTTGACCTTGGCCCGCCAGTTGCCCTGCTGGGTGCCGGTGCAGGTCACCCTGCCGTCGTTGCCCGAGACGACCAGGGCCTGACAGCTCAGCGCCCCGTAGAGGAACGAGGTGCCCGGGGTGACGGCCGAGGCCGCGGGCGCCGCGACGGTCACGGCCCCGGTCAGCGCGGCGGCCACGGCGGCGGCGGTGGCGGAACGGCGGGTGAGGTGCCGCATGGCTTGCTCCTTCGTCGGATGTGTCCGGCTTCCGCGCCGATCGTCGTGCGGTGGGGTGGTTGGCCCCAGGACCACTACGCGATCACTCGCGGGACACCACTTCGCGGGAGGCGGGAGGAGTCACGCCTCGATGCGCCCGCGGCCCCGGTTCCCGGCATCCCGGTAAAAGTGAGTCCGGTGGTCCGTCCCCGCAGACGGACCACCGGACAACCGCGCTAACCCAGCGGCTCCACCCAGATGTTGCGGAAGCGGACGTTCTCGCCCGGGTCGCCGTGGTCCTGGAGCCGGAGGGGGCCGGCGGTCGGGGCCTCGGGTGCGCCGGCGCCGGTCGGGCCGTCGACGGCGAAGTCCCGGTGGACGGTGACGCCGTTCCACACCACGGTGACGCGGGCGTTCTCGGTCTTCACCCCCGCGCCGTCGAAGCGGGCCGCGCGGAACGTGACGTCGTAGGTCTGCCACGTCCGCGGTGCGGTGGCGGCGTTGGGTGACGCCGCCCTCTTCAGGTAGATGCCGCCCGCGTCGTCGGCGGCCAGGGGGTTCTTGCCGTAGCTGTCCAGGATCTGGAGCTCGTAGCGGTCCTGGAGGTACACGCCGCTGTTGGCGCGTTGCTGGCCGGTGACGTCGGGCGGCAGGTCCGGCAGCCAGAACTCCAGGTGCAGCCTGAAGTCGCCGAAGACCTGCCTGGTGCGGATGTCGCCGCCCAGCGCCTCCACCGAGCCGTCGGCCACGGGCCACGACGGTGCGCTGCCGTCGGGGTTGCGCCAGTGCTCGGTGCCGGCGCCGCCGTAGAGGACCACCCGCTGGGCCGGGGTGACGGTCAGGCTGTCGAGGTTGACGTGGCCGGTGTCCCCGGTGTCGACCTCGTAGGCGATGGTGTTCGGGCCCGCCCGCAGGGTCAGCGCCTCGGTGTGCGTCGCCCAGGTGTCCCAGTCGCCGGTGTCGGCCAGGGCCACCTGCCTGACCTTCGCGCCGTTGACGTAGACGCTGACGGTCTTGGTGCCGGTGAACGGGTTCGGCCCGTTGCTGTAGCGCAGGGCCACGTCGTGCGAACCCGCGGTCGTGGCGTTCAGGGCGAACCTGGTGGTCGCGCCGGGGGTGCCGTAGCCGTCGACGAAGCCCGCGCCCGAGTATCCGGTGTGGTCGGTGTTGAACCCCGCCCCGCCCAGCAGGGCCGCGCTCTCCGCCTCGAACGACTGGGTGGCCGACGGGGCGCCGCCGACGAGGTTGTTGAGCGTGTACCAGGTCTCGGTGCTCCACAGCGGCACGCCGGTGCTCGACGTGAACGGGCGCGGTGAGCGCAGGTGCACCACCCGGCCGGCCTTGAGGCCGTCGAGCTTGAGGGTGACCCTGCGGCCGTCCGCGGACAGGGTCGCGGAGGTGACCGGGAGGGTTTCCCGGTCGACCTTGGGCCCGCCGTACGTGGGCGCGGGCGCGTACCGCCACTGCGTGGCCCGGTAGCGGCCGGCCAGGCCGTTCGCGGTCTCCGCCGACAGCGGTTGGGTGTACTCGACCTCGAAGCCGCCCGCGATCGCGCGCACGGCCAGCAGGTCGAACGTCCGGCCGCCGTTGGGGGTGAGCTTCTGCAGGCCGTACTTGAGCTTGCCCTCCTGGCCCCAGTTGCCGCCGTCGCCGATCCCACCGACGTAGAGGGCGCCGTCCGGGCCGATGCTCGTCCGGTTGACACCGGCTTCGAGGCCCTGGGTCATCCGGAACACCGCGCCCTGGTACTCACCGTTGACCTTTTCCAGGAACGCGCGCTGGAGGCCGCCGTAGGTGACGTCGCCGAAGACCAGCTGCCCGGCGTAGGTGCCCCGGGTGAGCTGGACCGGGGTGCTGGGCGAGTTCGCGATCTCGTTCTGCGGCAGCCACAGCACGGGTGCGGTGACCGGGTTGGCGTCGAACGGGCCGGCCGGGTTCGTGTAGTGGTTGAAGAACCGGCCCTGCTCGACGTGCACCAGCTTGGACGCGGGCAGCCGGCCGCCCTGGTTGTCGGTGACGAACAGGCCGCCCTCGGGGCCCCAGCCGAGGCCGTTGGGCGTGCGCAGGCCGCCGGCGAGGTAGGTGACCTGCCCGGTGGCCCGGTCGACCCGGACCGCGGTGCCGCGGTCGGCGGCGGGCTGCGGGTCGGTGGTCGCGCCGCCCTCGTTGATCGCGACGGACAGGGTGAGGTAGAAGTACCCGTCCCGGTAGAGCAGGCCGAACGCGAACTCGTGGAAGTTGCCGCCGTACGGCCAGGTGGCCACTGCGCGCGACCGGTCGAGCACGTCGTCGCCGTCGGTGTCGGTCAGCTCGGTGAGCTGGTGCTTCTGCGACACGTAGATGTGGCCGTCGAGCACCTTCACGCCCATCGGCTCGCGCAGGTTCGCGGCGATCCGCTTGGTGGTGACCCGGTCGGGCGAGGTGGCGCCGGTGACGTTGCCGAGCACCCACAGCTCGCCGGTGTCGGTGCTCCTGCCGTCCCAGGTGGCCACGACCAGGCGGCCGTCGGGCAGCCAGTCCATCGCGCCGACCCGCGGCTGGAAGCCGGTGGGGCGCAGGTCCGTCAGGGTGTAGTCGGGGTGGACGGCGTCGAGCGGCAGGCCGTCGCCGGGGGTGTCGGTGCCCGCGGCGCACTCCTTGCGGCCGGGCGCGGTGACCCGGACGACGCCGCTGTCCGTGCTCAGCGCCGAGTTCGGCACCAGCGAGAAGTCGGCCGCGCCCGGCGGTTTCCACTGGAGGGTCAGCTGCTGGCCGCCGTCGCGCTCGAAGTGCTCGACGAGCAGGGCGTGGTAGCCGGCGGACAGGGTGACCGAGCCGTCCTCGGCCTCCGGGCCGTGCAGGCCGTCGTGGTCGACGACCACGGCGCCGTCGAGCGACAGGCGCGACCCGTCGTCGCTGAGCAGGCGGAACGCGTAGGTGCCCGGCTGGGGGACGTCGAGGTTGCCGGTCACCTGGGCCACGAAGCGGTCGGCGAACCCGAAGTGGTCGGTGGTGCTCCAGTCGACGGTGGGCATGAGCTTGTCGACGTTGGGCGTCTGGGCGGGTTTGAGGGCGCAGAGCCGGTCCAGCGGCACCTGCACGTCGAAGACCCGCAGCGTCACGCCGGGTTCCTGGGGCGGTACGGCGTCGCCGACCGGGTCGGCGGCGGCCGGTCCGGAGGTGCCGAGCAGCAGGGTCGCGGCCAGTAAACCGAGAGGTGTGCGCGTCCATCTCATATCCATGCTCCAGGGAGGGCAGGGACGACCACGCGTGTCCGACGTCGTCGTCGCACGGTTGCAGGGCCCGCGGGCGGAGACGGGCGGAGACGGTTCATCACGTTGGGTGGCAGGGGACTTGCCCAACGTGATGAACCGTAGGGACCGCGCGACGACAAGTCCAGGACTTTCGTCGGTTCTGACCGGACTTTTGTCCAGTTCCAGCACAAGTCGGCGGAGCACTCCCCCGGTGCGACGCCGCGACGGGGCCGTTCAGCCGATCCGGCGGTTGGTCCAGCGCAGGGTGAACCAGCCCAGCAGGGCGGCCAGGGCCAGGTAGAGCCCTGTCTCGGCCCACTGGAGCGCCCAGAACCGGCTGTTCGGCTGGTGGGTGACGCGCTGGTGGTAGCCCTCCGCGTTGAGCCGGTCGAAGCACGCCTCCCGCTCCTCCTCGCGGTTCGGGCCGGGCGGGGTCGCGCTCTCCAGACCACCGGGGAACAGGCACTCGGAGAACCAGGCGGGGACCGGGGTGGGGTTGCCGGCCCGGTCCAGGGTCTGCTGCTCCAGCACCCAGGAGCGCTCGGGCACCGGCACGCGCAGCTCGAACGGGGCCGAGGGGCCGTAGTAGTAGAACACCGTGCCCTCCGCGGAGAACTGGCGGAGTTCCTGCTCCGGCGGGATCAGGTTGGGGCGCACCAGGTTCAGGGCGCCGACCTGGAAGGCGGTGAACAGCACGAGGGTGACCGCCATGGCCGGGACCGTGCGGCGCAGCAGGGCGCTCGCGGTGACGCCCAGGGCGAAGGCGAACACGGCGTGCGCCAGGGGGACGACGCCCCGGGCGCCGAAGATCATCGGTTCGACCGGCAGGGCGGCGGGGCCGTTCTCGGTGGCGATGGCGTCGACGGGGGCGGACCACCACATGACGAGCAGGCTGAGCAGCCCGGTGGCGACCACCGCGGCCGAGGCGGTCACCCCCGCCTTGACCGCCAGCCAGCGGGTGCGGGTGACGCCCTGGTTCCACACCAGCCGGTGGGTGCCGTGCTCCACCTCGCGGCTGATCAGCGGCGCGCCCCAGAACGCGCCGACCAGGGCGGGGAACACGTGCAGGGCGACGATGCCCAGGTAGTAGTAGGTGCTGTCGCCGGGGTCGAGCCCGGGGCTCGTCGGCAGCGCGACCGGCCTGCCGACGGCCAGCAGCACGGCGGCGACCGCGACGAGCAGCGCGGTCACGCCGAGGGCGGAGAGGCGGAACTGGCGCAGCGTCAACCAGGTCACCGGAGGACCTCCAGGGCGGGGCGGGACGGCGCGGCGGCGGGCGCGTCCAGGTAGGCGAGGACCAGGTCTTCGAGGCCGACCCCGCGCACGGTCCAGGCCGGGTCGAGGATCGGCGACGCGGTGCGCACGAGCAGCGTGGTCTGCCGGTCGGTGTGGCTCGCGGTGACCACGTGCTGGTCGGCGGGCAGGGTGGCGGGGTCGCGCCGCGGCCCGGTGAGCAGGTGGTGGGTGGCGAGCAGGTCCTCGATGTCGCCGGCGAGCACCACGCGGGAGGCGACCAGGACCACCAGGTGGTCGCAGACCCGCTCGACGTCGGTGATCAGGTGCGACGAGAGGACGACGCCGACGCCGTGCTCGGCGACGGCCTCCATCAGGTCCTGGAGGAAACCGCGCCGGGCCAGCGGGTCGAGCGCGGCGATCGGCTCGTCGAGCAGCAGCACCTCCGGGCGCTTGGCCAGGCCGAGGGTCAGCGCGAGCTGGGCCCGCTGGCCGCCGGAGAGCCGGCCGGCCCGCTGCGCCGGGTCCAGCCCCAGGCGCTCGACGCGCTCGCGGGCCAGGCCCGCGTCCCAGCGTGGGTTGAGCCGGGCGCCGAGGCGCAGGTGCTCGGCGACGGTGAGCCCCGGGTAGGTGGGGGTGTCCTGGGCGACGAAGCCGACCTTGGCCAGCTGGGCGGGCCCGCTGCCCGGCCGCCCGCCGCACACCTCGATCTCGCCGGCGGTGGGCGCGCTCATCCCGGCGGCGAGGCCGAGCAGGGTGGACTTGCCCGCGCCGTTGGGGCCGACCAGGCCCACGACGCGACCGGCCGGGACCTCCAGCGTGCAGTCCGACAGCGCCCAGCGCCGCCGGTACCTCTTGCCCAGCCCCCGGGTTCGCAGCATCGCGGTCACGCCGTGCCCTCCGTCGCGGTGGTCCGGAAGGTGGTCGCGAACAGCGCTTCGACGCCCTCGTCGTCCAGCCCGGCCAGGCGGGCCTTGGTGATCCAGCGCCGCAGGTCCCGGCGCAGCGGTTCGAGCACGCCGGGCGCCACGCCGGGCAGCGTGCCCGAGACGAAGGTGCCGACGCCCGGCCGGGCCACGACCAGGCCCGCGTGCTCCAGCTCGCGGTACGCCTTGAGCACCGTGTTCGGGTTGATGGCCAACCGCGCGACGACGTCCTTGACCTTCGGCAGCTGGTCGCCCTCGCGCAGCAGGCCGAGCCGCAGCGCGTGGCGGACCTGCTGGACCACTTGCTGGTACGGCGACAGGCCGGACCCGCCGTCCAGGTGGAACTCGATCACGACTTCCTCCATTTATCTAGATGAATAGCACTATAGGCATTTGACAGAAGGGGGACAACCGCGGTGGGCGCGGACGCCGTGCGAGCGGCTGTTTTCCCTGCGTGACCGACACGCCGATCGCGTCGACACGTCCAGGTGAATCGGTGGGCGTGGCGGTTGCCGGAAACCGTCCCGGGCAGCCCTGAGCGACATGTGGGAGGTGGGTCAGGTGATGTCGTTCCCGTCCGGTGCACGCGGTGTGGCGCTGCTGGCCGCGCTGGTCGTGACGGCCCCGGTGACCGCGGCCGTGTGCGGGGTCGCGCACCTGCTGGCGCCGCGGCGGCCGTGCGGGCGCCGGTCGACCGTGCTGGTCACCACCACGCACATGACCAAGAGCCTCCTGCTGGCCCGGAAGTTCCACGAGGCGGGCCACCGCGTGGTGGCCGTGTCGATCCCCCGGCACCGCTGGGGCCCGCTGCGGTTCTCCCGCGCCGCCTGCGCGTTCCACCTGGTCGCCGACCCCGCCGCCGACCCCGCCGGCTACGTCCGCGACCTGGTCGCGGTGATCCGGGCCGAGGGCGTGGACACCGTCGTGCCCGTCGTCGACGAACCCGGGCGCGCGCAACCGACCTCCGACGCCGTGCCCGTGCTGGCCGGGCACTGCGCCGTGCTGGCCAACGACCCCGCCACGCACCGCCTGCTCAACGACAAGGCGGGCTTCGCCGAGCTGGTGCGGGCCGCCGGGTTGCCGGACCTGGAGACGCGCCGGATCACCGACGTGCGGCAGGTGCGCGAGGCCGACCCGCGCCACGAGTACGTGCTCAAGCCGCCCGAGTGGACGTCGATGACCGCCGACCACCGCGTGGTCCTGGTGCGCGACCCGGCCGCCCCGCCCGCCGACCTGCCGATCGGCCCGGACCGCCCGTGGGTGCTGCAACGGCTCGCCACCGGGCGCGAGTACTGCGCGCACACCACGTGCCGCGCGGGCCGGATCACCGCCTACACGTGCTCGGAGTCCTCGGCGCTGCAGCTGAACTACCACCACGTCGAGGTGCCCGCGATCTGGCGGTGGGTGCGCGACTTCGTGGCCGCGCACCGGCTCGACGGCCAGGTGTCGTTCGACTTCATCGTCGGCGCGGACGGCGTGCCGCGCGCCATCGAGTGCAACCCCCGGCCCCACTCGGCGCTGGTGGCCTTCCACGACAGCCCGGACCTGGCCGCGGCCTACCTCGACCCCGCGTTCGACGGCGTGGCCCGCCCGCGCCCCGGCTCGCCGCCGGTGCACTGGCTGGGCGCGGAGCTGGGCAGGCCGCGGACGTGGGCGAGAACCCTCCTGCGCGGCAAGGACGCCGTGTTCGACCGGCGCGACCCGATCCCGTTCCTGGTGCTGCACCACGTGCAGCTCCCCGTGCTCCTGGTGCGCGCCCTGGCGGCGCGCAAGCGGTGGGAGCGCGTCAACTGGGCCACCGGGAAGCTCGTGTGACACCGAAAGGGCATCCGATGACGGCTTTGCGGCACACCGACGAGTACGCCACGTCCGCCCACTACAGCGGCACGGGCGACATCCGGTGCGACGACGACCGGCGGTCGCTGACCGTCGGCGCGACCTTCACCCTGCGCAGCGAGGTGCGGCTGGTCGACGGCGTGTTCGACCCGGCCACGCCCGACCTGGCCGAGGTGTACCGGCCCGCCGGGCGGTGCGTGGCCGTCGTGGACGCCACCGTCGACCGCTTCCACGGCGCCGCGATGAGGGCGTACTTCTCCGCGCACGGCATCCCGCTGACCACGATGGTGTGCCGGGCGCTGGAGGAGGACAAGACCGTCGACGCGGTGTGCCGCATGGCGGCGTTCCTGGGCGGCGACGGGTGCGACATGGCCCGCGGCGAACCGGTGCTGGTCGTCGGCGGCGGCGTGCTCGCCGACACCGCCGGCCTGGCGTGCGCCCTGCTCAACCGGCGCACCCCGTACGTCATGGTCGGCACCAGCATCGTCTCCGCGGTCGACGCCGGGCCGTCGCCGCGCACGTGCGTCAACGGCACCCTGATGAAGAACGCCCTGGGCGCCTACCACCCGCCGGTGCTCACCCTGGTGGACCGGGGGCTGTTCCGCACCCTGGCGCCCGAGCACCTGCGGCACGGCGTGGCCGAGGTGGTGAAGATGGCCGCCGTCGACGACGAGCAGCTGTTCACCCTGCTCCAGCGGCACGGCCGGGCGCTGCTGGACACCCGGTTCGCCACCACCGGCGACGACCCCGCGCTGGCGGCGGTCGCCGACGAGGTGCTGTTCCGCTCCCTCTACGCGTACATGCGGCACGAGGGCACCAACATGTTCGAGACCCGCCAGGACCGGCCGCACGCCTACGGCCACACCTGGAGCACGAAGTTCGAGCCGGTCGCCGGGCTGCTGCACGGCCACGCGGTGGCGGTGGAGATGGCGCTCACCGCGACGCTGGCCACCCTGGTCGGCTGGCTGGACGACGACGACCGCGACGCGCTGCTGGCCGTGTGCCGGGACCTGGGCCTGGCCGTGCACCACCCGGTGGTCGAGGACCTGGAGCTGATGCGGCTCGCGCAGGAGACGGTGCGGCGCAAGCGCGGCGGCACCGCGCTGTGGGCGGTGGCACCGCGCGGGCTGGGCCGGTGCGACTACCTGGCCGAGGTCGAGGGCTCGCTGCTGGCCGAGGCGGTGGACCGGCACCGGGCGCGCTGCGGCGCGTTCCCCGACGGCGGGCTCGGCCGGGACATGTACCTGCGCGACGCGAGGTGGGCGTGATGCGGCCGGTGACCCCGCTGTCCATCCTGGCCCACGAGCTGGACCGGCTCGACCGGGAGTGGCCGTCCGCGCGCCTGGACCGCGCCCGCGCGCTGGCCTCCGGGCTCGACGACTACCTGTCGGCGAGCACCACGCCCGAGTCCGACCGGTTGGCGGCGCTGAACCGGCGGACCACCGGGCACGTGTGGGTCGGCTCCGACGGTGCCGTGGCGACCCTGGAGCCGGAGATGCTGTCCGGGCACGTGGAGGGGCAGCTCCTGCGGTTGCTGGTGGCCGTGTCCGGTGCCCGCCGGGTGCTGGAGATCGGCACGTTCACCGGCTACTCGGCGCTGGCCATGGCCGAGGCGCTGCCCGCCGACGGGCGCGTGGTCACCTGCGAGGCCGACCCGCGCGCGGCGGCGGTCGCCCGCGAGGCGTTCGCCGGGTGCGACCGCGTCACGCTGGTGGAGGGGCCCGCGCTGGAGACCCTGGCGCGGCTGGCCGACGCGGGCGAGGTGTTCGACTTCGCCTTCGTCGACGCGGACAAGCGGCAGTACTGGGACTACCTCGACGTGGCCCACCGCCGCGGGCTGCTCGCGCCCGGCGCCCTGGTGGTCGTGGACAACACGCTGTACCAGGGCGAGGTGTACCTGGACGCGGGCAGCCGGTCGCCGCAGGGGGCGGCCATCGCGGAGTTCAACGCGCGGGTGGCCGCGGACCCGGCGTTCGAGCAGGTGCTCCTGCCGCTGCGGGACGGCGTGACGCTGATCCGCGTCCTGGGCTGATCCGCGTCGGGGCCGATCCCGCTCACGCGCGCCCGAGGAGGTAGCGGGCGGCGTCGAGGTCCCGTTGACCGGTGAGGAAGTCCCGCAGGGCCGTTTCGAACTCGTCGCTGTGCAGGGTGCCGTCACCGTCCCGGTCGAGGTGGCGCAGGGCGGCGACGAGCGCGTGCCGGCGCGGGCTGTGGGTGAGCAGCCGGGCGTACTCGTCCTGGCGCACCTCGCCGTTGTCGTCCCGGTCGATCAGCCGGCGGACCACCGCGGCCACGGCGCCGTAGCCGCTCTTCGGGTCCGGGAGGCCCGGGTAGCGGCCCTCGGCCAGGGCCGCGCGGTAGGCGGGCAGGGTGACGGCGCCGTCCGGCGGGGTGCCGGTGGCGGCGCGCAACTGCTCCCACCACGACTCGAAGGCGGCGTGGACGGCCTCCTCGTCCTGCTCGTCGAGGTCCAGGTGGGTGCTGATCTCGCGGGACATGGCCAGCAGGTCGCTCCACCTCAGCACCCCGTCGCCGCTCTGGTCCAGCACGGTGGTGAAGAACGACTCCGGGGTGGGCGCGACGCGGGCGGGCGCGGGGACGTCGCCGGCCCGGATCGACGCGGAGGCGATCGGCAGGTAGCGCCACGGCTTGGGCAGCAGGGCCGTGGCGAGCCTCGCCGCGTGGTGCACGCCGGACACGAGCAGGTCCGCGCCGGGGACCACGGTCAGCCGCAGGCGCTCCCGGTAGACCTCCGGCAGGGTGGCGGCGGTCGCCTGCACGACGGCGGAGACCACGGCGTAGCGCAGCGGTGCCCAGACCAGGGCCGGTACCGGCAGGCCGGGCGGCGGCGGCACGCGGTGGATGCTGCCCGACAGCAGGTCGCGGACGGTCGCGTTGTCCTCCAGCACGTCGGTCACCATGTGGTCGAAGTACTCCTGGAACCCGGCCGCGGTGGCGGGCATGTCCGCCTCCGCCAGGCCGAAGACCCGCCCGAGGCCGCGCCACTCGGCGTAGAAGCGCTCGGTCTCCTCCGGTGACAGCGGGTCGCCGCCCAGCCGGTGCATGGTCAGCACGGCGTCGAAGAGGGTCAGGTGGACCCACGCGCGGGCCTGCGCGTCGGCGGCGGTGAACGGCCGGCCGTGGTCGTCGGTGCCCTGCATCCGGCGGTGCAGGCGCTCCAGCCTGGCCAGCTCGCGGCGCTGCTCGGAGGCGCTGCCGTAGACGTAGGTCTGGAGGCTCTCCAGGGTGCGGAACAGGCGCCGCCACGGGCGGGCGTTGTAGACCGAGTAGCGGCCCACCGCGGCGCCGATGGCGGGGTGGGCGGCCTGGAGCAGCAGCGACCGGTGCGTGACCAGCAGCAGCCGCCACTGCCCCAACCGGTCCCAGGTGGTCGAGCCCGGTCCGAGCAGGACGTCCGTCGTCATGCACCCCTCCGCACTGGTTCGGACCCGACACGGTAGTGCCACGTGCGGACCGGCGGAACACGCTCCGTGGCAGTTCACCGGATCCGATGACCCGGCGTCCCGCACGCGTAGCACCGCACCGGTCGACGAATGCGTGCGTTACGCCGTACCGGTGTTCCGGGGGCACCGTGTGAGGATGGCCCGGTGCGGGTGGTGATCACGCTGCTGGTGCTGCTCGGGCTCGGCGCGGTCGTCGCCTGGCGGGTGGGGGACGCGCTGGGGCTGGAGGTGCGGCCGGCCGACGTCCCGGTCGAGCGGCCGGTCGCCGCCCCACCGCGCCCGCTCGCCCCGCCGCCGGCGATCGGCTCGATCGGCGTGCCCGACGAACCCCGGCTGCGGCTCGCCGCGGGCGCGGTGGCCGACGCCCTGGTCGAGCGGGGACGGCCCCGGCCGGTGGTCGGTTCGGCCGGGGACCTGGTGGCCCGCACCGAACCCGGGCTGCCCGACGAGGCGTACCGGATCGACCCCGGGCCCGTGGTGGTCGGCAGCACCCCGAACGGCGTCGCGGCCGGCCTGTACGCCGTCGCCGACGCCGTCCGCACCGGGAACGACGTGGTGGCCGACGGGCGGGTGGTGGCGCCCCGGCTCGGGCTGCGGCTGACCGACCTCGGCGCGGTGGGGCTGCCCGACGACCCGGCCGCGTTCGGCGACGACTACTCGCTGAACTCCGACGTGGTGGGGTCGGCGGTCCTGCCCGGGGCGCCGTACGTGGACCGGGCGGCGGTGGAGGAGATCGCCCGGCAGTTCCGCGACCTTGTGCACCACGCGCTGGCCGACGGGTACAACGCCGTGGTGGTGCCGGGTTTCCTGGAGTACGTCACGTTCGACGGCCTCGGCGTCCACCCGCCCGGTGACCCGCACGTCGCGCGGGCCGAGGCGATGGCGGGGGCGTTCGGGCCGGTCTGGCGCTACGCCCACGAGATGGGCATGAAGGTCTACTTCTCCACCGACATGCTCGCGCTCTCGCCGCCGCTGCGGTCCTACCTGGAGCGCGAGGTGGGCGGGCTGCGCACCGAGGACGAGCGGTTGTGGCGGGTCTACCGGGCCGGGCTGTCGGAGCTGTTCGCGAAGCTGTCCTACGTGGACGGCCTGATGATCCGGGTCGGGGAGGGCGGCGCGGCCTACGGGTTCGCCGGCTGGGACTACTCCTCGGAGGTCGCGGTGACCACGCCGGCGGCGGTGCGGGCGATGCTGCGGGCCTTCCTCGCCACCGCGGCCGAGCACGACCGGGAGGTCATCTTCCGCACGTGGAGCGTCGGCATCGGCGCGGTCGGGGACCTGCACACCAGCCGGGAAGCCTACGAACAGGTGCTCGGCGGGCTGCGCGACGACCGCCTGGTCGTGTCGACCAAGTACACCCTCGGCGACTTCTACAGCCACCTCCCGCTCAACGATACGCTGCTGGTGGGCGAGCACCGCCGGATCGTGGAATTCCAGTCGCGCCGGGAGTTCGAAGGTCTCGGCGCGCTGCCCGACGACCTCGGGGAGCTGCACCGGCAGGCGTTGCGCGCGTTCCTGGCCAACCCCCGGGTGGAGGGGGTGTGGACGTGGCGCCAGGGCGGCGGCCCGCTGCTCGCCGGGCCCCGCGTGCTGGACCTGCGGACCGGTTTCTGGCAGCTCTACGACCTGAACTCCTACGTCACCGGCAGGCTCGCGCGCGACCCCGACCAGGACCCCGCGCGGGCCACCGCCGACTGGGTGCGCCGCACGTTCTCCCACGACCCGGGCGTCGTGCACGCCATCTGCCGCGCGCTGGCCCTGTCCCGCGAGGCCGTCACCAAGGGCCTCTACATCGGCCCGTACGCGGACCACCGGGTGCGGGCGCTCGGCCTCGATCCCCCGCCGATGATGTGGATCTTCGAGTGGGACGTCCCGACCGGCGACAGCGCCACGCTCGGCACGGTCTACGCGGTCGGCCGGGACCGGGTGGACGAGGCGGTCGCCGAGGGCGCGGCGGCGGTCGACGCGGCCCGCCGGATGCGCGACCTGGTGGCCGCGACCGACCCGGCCGGCTGGCGCGACCCGGTGCTGCGCGAGCGGTTCACCGCCACCCTCGACTACGAGGTCGACCTCCTCGGGGTGCTGGCCGCCTACCGGACCGCCGCACTGCGGCACGTGCGGTGGCTGGACACCGGTGAGGCGCGTGACGCGGCACGCGAGGCGGCGGCGGAGTACCGGGAGGGGCGCGCCGCGCACCTGCGGGCATACGGCGACGACCTGGCGCTGCCCGCCTACAACCTGACCGCCGCCGACCTCGGCCTGGCCCGGGCCGCCCGGGACGAGCCGATGGCGTGGGCGGCGCGCGGCGTGCTGCTGGCCCTGGCCCTCGCGCTGGTCCTGGGGTGGCGCAGGCCGTGGGCGCGGGCGCTGACCCGGCCGTGGCGGCGGGTCGGGCTGTCGCGGTCGGACCGGGTGCTGGTGCGGGCCGTGCCGGCGGTGGTGGTCCTGGCGAGCCGGGCGGTGCTCACGTGGTTCGCCGCGCCCGCGCACCTGGTGCCGGTGCTGGGCGCGTGGCTGGTGTTCGCGGGGTTGCTGAGGGGGACGCGGCCGGCGGCGGCGGTGGGCGCGGTGGCGTTGCTGCGCTCGGTGCTGCTGCTGGGCGTGCTGGCGGTGCGCGGGCCGGGGTACTACTGGTTCGCGTTCTGGACCGAGCCGGTCGCGCGGGCGGTGTACGTGACCGTGGCGTTCGCGGCGTTCCTCGGGACCTTCGTCGCGGCGTACGCGGTGTTGCGCGGGCAGGTGGGCCGGGTGCGGGCGGTCGGGCGCGTGCTGGTCGCCGCCGGGACGCCACCGGCGGTGCTGGGCGCGGTGGTGGCGGTGGTGGGGTTGGAACGGGCCTTGACGGTGTGGAACGACCAGATGGCGCTGCTGCCGTGGGGGTTGTCGCGCATCCTCGGCATCACGGTCCACCTGGGCATTCCCGCGGCGCTGCCGGTGGTCGCGCTGGGCGTCGGCGGCGCCGCGGTGCTCACCGGTTACGCGCTGGGCTCGTCGGCGAGGTAGGGCGGGGCGGGCTCGTACTGCACGTAGCGGCGGACCTGCCGGGCGTGGTCGCGCCCGTGCAGGCGGCCGACCAGCCACAGCGCCATGTCGATGCCCGCGGAGACGCCCTGGCTGGTGACCAGGTTGCCGTCGACGACGTAGCGGGCGTCGCGCACGACCGTGACGTCACCCGCGGCCTCCAGCCGGTCCTCGTAGGAGAAGTGCGTGGCCACGCGGCGACCGCGGGCGACGCCCGACGCGTGGAGCAGGGCGGCGCCGGTGCAGACGCTCGTGACCCAGGTGGTCGTGGCGGCGACCTCGGCGATCCAGCCCGTGACGGCGGGGTTGTGGACCTGGGTCTCGCGGGCGCCGTTGCCGCCGGGCACCAGCAGCACGTCCAGCGGCGGGTGGTCGTCCAGGGTGTGGTCGGGCAGCACGCGCATGCCCTTGTTGCAGCGCACCGGATCGGTGCCCTCCGCGATCAGCACGGCGGTGTCGGCGTGGTCGCGCAGCATCGAGGAGGCGGTGAAGATCTCCCAGGGACCGACGAAGTCCAGTTCCTCGGCGCGGTCGAAGATCAGCAGGCCGTAGGTGGTCACGCGTGCTCCTTCATGGCTCGGAAGCGCTCTCGGTAGTCGGAGGGGGCCACGCCGACGTGCCGGTGGAACGCGCGGCGCAGCGTTTCGGCGGAACCGAAGCCCAGGCGCCGGGCGATGGCCTCGACCGGGTCGTCGGCCTCGGCCAGCGCGCGGCGGGCGGCCTCCACGCGCACCCGCTCCACGTAGGCGGCGGGCGGCATGCCCAGCTCGGCGGTGAACCGGCGCTGGAGGTGGCGGGGGCTCAGCCCGGCGCGGGCGGCCAGGTCGGGGACGTGGTGGCGGGCGCCGGGGCTGGCGTTGACCGCGGCCACCGCCTCCCGGATCGGGTCGGTCGCCGGGCGCGCGGCCCACAGCGGCACGCTGAACTGCGACTGGCTGCCCGGGCGGCGCAGGAACATCACCAGCTCCCGGGCCACCTCGTGCGCGACGTCGCGGCCGTGGTCGTCCTCCACCAGGGCCAGCGCGAGGTCCATGCCCGCGGTGACGCCGGCGGAGGTCCAGATCCGGCCGTCCCGGATGAAGATCGGGTCGCAGTCGACGACCGCTTCGGGGTGCTCGCGCCTGAGCTGGTCCTCGCGGGCCCAGTGCGTGGTGACCCGCCGGCCCTCCACGAGACCCGCGGCGGCCAGCAGGAAGACGCCGCTGCACACGGACGTGACGCGGCGGGCCTTCGTGGCGGCGATCCAGTCGATTAGGGCGGTGTCGTGGCGGGCCTGGTCGACGCCACCGCCGCCGGCGATGACCAGGGTGTCGACGTCGTCGGGGTCCAGGTCGGTGAGGGCGTGGTCGGCGTGGAGGGACAGGCCGCTGCGGGCGCGCACGGGGCCTTTCGCGGGTGCGGCGACCTGGCAGCGGTAGCCGTTGGTCAGGGTGTCGGCGTGGCCGAAGACCTCGTGCGGGCCGACCAGGTCCAGGGGCTGGATCCCGTCGTAGATCAGGAAAACCACGCGGCGCATGGGTCCAGGCTCGTCGGCGGGGGCGATGGCGTCAACGACGCGCACCCCACGGATCGCGCCATGTCGTCGGGGCGACCACTCGCGGGGCTTGGGTAGTAGTACCGGGGAGGGGGTTCGGTGGGGGCGGCGGCGATGGCGCGGCGAGCAGCCGACCGAGGTGCTGCCGGTCGGTCGGCACGGTCAAGAGTGCGACGAGCAAGGCCCTGGCCCGGCCGTGGTTGGACGGGGCGTTCGGCCCGGCAGGGGCCCACCGGTGAACCCGCACCACCCGGGCGAGGTCCTGCGCGAACGCGCCGACCTGCCCGACACCCCGCACGCCGCCCGCATGGCCGGGGTCCGCGCCCGCGTCCGGGCCGCTCGCCGGCGACGGGCCCTCGCCGCCTTCGCGTGCGTCGCGCCGGCCCTGGCGGGCATCAGCCGGAGGGCGCGCAGGGCGAGTGGGCGGTGATGCTGTTCGAGCAGCGCTGACCCAAGCCTCACGCCCTGCGCAAGAGACCGTGCCGGGGCGCGAACAGGTAGGCCAGCGCGAACACCACCCCCTGCACCAGCACCACCATCGCGCCCGACGCGGTGTCCAGGTGGTAGCTCAGGTACAGCCCGGTCACCGCCGCACCCACCGACACCGCCGGCGCGATCACCAGCATCCGGCCGAACCGGTCGGTGAGCAGGTGGGCGGTCGACCCCGGGATGACCAGCATCGCCACCACCAGCACCACGCCGACCACCTGGAGCGCCACCACGCAGGTCAGCGCCAGCAGCGCCAGCAGGGCGGCGCCGAGCAGGCGCGGGTCGAGGCCGATGGCGTGGGCGTGCACGGGGTCGAAGGCGTACAGGGTGAAGTCGCGGCGCTTGAGCAGCAGGGCGACGAGCACGGCCGCGCCGAGGGCGGTGATCTGGACCAGGTCGGCGCGGCTGACGCCCAGCAGGTTGCCGAACACCACGTGGTTGAGGTCGGTCTGGCTGGGCGTCACCGAGATCAGCGCCAGGCCGAGGGCGAACAGGGTGGTGAACACGATGCCGATGGCCGCGTCCTCCTTGACCCGCCCGCCGTCGCGCACCACGCCGATGAGCGCGACCGCCAGGAACCCGAACACCGCCGCGCCCACCGCGAACGGGGCGCCGAGGACGTAGGCCAGCACCACACCCGGCAGCACGGCGTGCGACACCGCGTCGCCCATCAGCGACCAGCCGACGAGCACCAGCCAGCACGACAGCACCGCGCACACCGCGGCGGCGGTCACCGTGGCCGCCAGCGCCCGCACCATGAACCCGTAGCCGAAGGGCTCCACCAGCAGGTCGTAGGGGTTCACGCCGGCTCCTCCGCCCGTGCGGTCACGTCGAGCCCGAACGCGCGGACGAGGTTGTCCGGGCGCAGCACCTCGTGCGGCGGGCCGTGGGCCAGCACGCGGCGCATCAGCAGCACCGCCTCGTCGGCCAGGTCGGGCAGCGCGTGCAGGTCGTGGGTCGACACCAGCACCGCCGCGCCGTCGGCGGCCAGCTCGCGCAGCAGCCGCGTGATCGTGCCCTCCGACCGCTTGTCCACGCCCGCGAACGGCTCGTCCAGCAGCAGCACCCGCGCCTCCTGCGCGATCCCGCGCGCGACGAACGCCCGCTTGCGCTGCCCGCCCGACAGCCGGCCGACCTGCCGGTCCGCCAGGTCGGTCAGGCCGACCCGGTCCAGCGCCCGGTCCACGGCCTCGTGGTCGGCGCGGCGCGGCCGGCGGGTGAACCCCAGCCGGCCCTGCCGCCCGGTCATCACCACGTCCCGCACCGACACCGGGAACGCCCAGTCCACCGCCTCGCTCTGCGGCACGTAGGCCAGCTCGCCCGCGCGCCGCGCCCGGACCGGCGGCCCGCCCCGCACGCGCACCGCGCCGCGGTCCGGCCGCACCAGCCCGATGATCGCCTTGAACAGCGTGGACTTGCCCGACCCGTTCACGCCCACCAGCCCGCACACCCGGCCGGCGCCCAGGGCCAGGCTGACGCCGTCGAGCGCGAGCACGTCGCCGTAGCGCACGGTCACCCGGTCGACCTCGACCGCGTTCACCCGGCCCTCCCGGTGAGCGCGCCGGCGATGGTCCGCGCGTCGTGGCGGAGCAGGTCCAGGTAGGTGGGCACGGGGCCGTCCGGGGCGGACAGCGAGTCGACGTAGAGCACGCCGCCGAAGGCCGCCCCGGTGGCGGCGACGACCTGGCGCATGGGCGCGTCGGACACGGTGGACTCGCAGAACACCGCGGGCACCGCGTTGGCGCGCACGAACCCGATCACCCCGGCGACCTGCTGCGGCGTGGCCTGCTGCTCGGCGTTGACGGCCCACAGGTACCGCTCGGTCAGGCCGGCGTCGCGGGCCAGGTAGGAGAACGCGCCCTCGCACGTCACCAGCGCCCGCTTGTCGGCCGGCAGCACGGCCAGCGCCGCCACCAGCTCGTCGTGCACGCGTTGCAGCTCGTCCCGGTAGCGCTCGCCGTTGGCCCGGAAGTCCCCGGCGTGCGCGGGTGCGAGCCCGCTGAAGGCGGTGACCAGGTTGTCCACGTAGGTCCGGACGTTCAGCGGCGACATCCAGGCGTGCGGGTTCGGCTTGCCGGCGTAGGCGTCCTCGGCGATCGGGACGGGGTGGACGCCGTCGCTGACCACCACGTGGGGCGCGTCGACCTCGGCGACGAACCTGGTGAACCACGCCTCCAGGCCCAGGCCGTTGTCGACGACGAGGTCGGCGCGGGCGGCTTCCTTGACGTCGTCGGGGGTCGGCTCGTAGCCGTGGACCTCCGCGCCCGGTTTGGTGATCGACTCGACCCGGAGGTGGTCGCCGGCGACCGCGGCGGCGATGTCGGCCAGCACCGTGAACGTGGTCAGCACCACCGGCCGGTCGTCCCCGTCCGACGCGGTGGCGCCGGTCCCGCCGCACCCGGCGGCGAGCAGCGCCGCGGCGGCGGCCGCGCTGAGAACGCTGAGCAGCTTCGGCATGGTCGGACCGTATGGGCGGGGGCGTCCGGCGGATAGGGGCGTGGACCGATGAGCGCAGCGCGGCCGGCCCGGGTGGAGCAGGGCGGGTGGCTGTGCGTGGAGGTCGCGGGGTCGGCGGTGCGCCCGATGGCCCAGTCGTTGGGCCGGATGGCGTGGCGGGCGGCTCGGAGGTGGGCGGGTGGCCGCCCGGTCCCGGTGCGGGTTACCCCCGACCGGCGTCGGGCACTAGGGTCGCGGGCCGTGGACGTCCAGGACGTCGACCAGCGCGGGTCGCGGTTGGTCGACAGCTTCAGCCACCTGCGGTTGTCGGGGATCACCTCGCTCGCGGAAGTGCTCGGTGTCGTGGCCTCGCTGCGCCACGACGACCCGGGCTCCCGGTACCTGTGCACGCTCGACGACCTCGACCAGTGCCGCTACACGTCCGCGCACGCGCGTGAGGACGAGCGACTGGGGTTGTGGGACGTGGAGGCGGGCGAGTCGCCCGTGTTCGACGAGGCGTGCCTGCGGCTCGTGGCCGAACGGCTCGACGACGACGCGCTGCGGGTGCCGTGGCCCTCGCTGGCGGGCGCGCTGATGACGGCCGCCGCCGACGTCGACGCCCTGGTGGCGGTCAACCGCGACCCGGTCGCGGTGCTGGACGGGGTCGTCTACGTGCAGCGGCTGCCGCTGGCGCGCGACGACCTGATGATCGCCGGGCTGCCCAACGGCTACTTCAGCGGCGACTGGGACGTGTTCCAGAACCACGCCGTGATCCGCCGGCTGGAGGCGGTCCACGGGTACCGGTTCTTCGGCATCGGGGCGTCGTGGCTGGGGTTCGTGCGCGACGCGCCGGCGGGGGCGGCCCGGGTGGTCGAGGACCTGGTCCACCTGTACGGGTGGGGCGAGTCCCGTGCGTGGCGGGAGATGGGCGAGCTGGTGCGGCGCAACGAGTGGCTGCTCCTCGGTTACACGGAGAACTTCGCCGAGGGCTTCCGGTAGGGCCGCGGTGAGCAGCACACCGGATCTGGGCCCCCTGCCCCGGCGGGTCACCGTCGACGCCGACCAGGTGCGCCAGCTGGTCGGCGACCAGTTCCCGCGGTGGGCCGACCTCCCGGTCCGGCCCGTGCCCGCGGGCGGGTGGGACAACTTCACCTTCCGGCTGGGCGACGACATGGTGGCGCGCCTGCCGAGCGCGGCCGAGTACGCCCTGGCGGTCGACAAGGAGCAGCGGTGGCTCCCGGCGCTCGCCCCCCGGCTGCCGCTGCCCGTGCCCGTCCCGCTGGCGCGGGGGCGTCCCGGCGCGGGTTACCCCTTCCCGTGGTCGGTCTACCGGTGGCTCCCCGGCGAACCGGCGAGCCCGGAGCGCATTTCCGACCCCGTCCGCTTCGCCCTCGACCTGGCCGGGTTCCTGGCGGCCCTGCAGCGCGTCGACGCCGCCGACGGCCCCCGGCCGGGCAAGCACAACTGGTTCCGGGGCGCCTCCCCGCGCACCTACGACGCGCAGGTCCGGCGCGCCCTCACCGCGCTGGACGGCCGCGTGGACGTCGACCTGGCCCGCGAGATCTGGCAGACCGCGCTGGACGCGCCCCGGAACGGGGTGGACGTCTGGTTCCACGGTGACGTCGCACCGGGGAACCTCCT
The DNA here is from genome assembly GCF_009498035.1 of Saccharothrix syringae. Classification (NCBI taxonomy): domain Bacteria; kingdom Bacillati; phylum Actinomycetota; class Actinomycetes; order Pseudonocardiales; family Pseudonocardiaceae; genus Saccharothrix; species Saccharothrix syringae. Next base: position 2,878,044 of record NZ_CP034550.1, on the reverse strand, counting down.
GCTCGGCGGCGGGGCGCTGGCGGCCGTCATCGACTTCGGGACCTGCGGTGTCGGCGACCCGTCCTGCGACGTGGCCATCGCCTGGACGCTGTTGACCGCCGACGGCAGGCGGGCGTTCCGCGAGCGCCTGGCCGTCGACGAGGCGACGTGGGCGCGCGGGCGCGGTTGGGCCCTGTGGAAGGCGCTGGTCACCTGCGCTCGCACCGCCGACGAGGAGGCCGCCAGCGCGCGTCGCGTCCTCGGCGAAATCTTCGCCGAGGGCTCGACCGACGACCACTCGGGTTGACCTTGCGGTAACCGCAAGGGCGATGCTGGTGCCGTGTTGTCGATCAGCGAGTTCAGCGAGATGTGCCGGTTGTCGCCGCAGACGTTGCGGTTCTACCACTCCACCGGGCTGCTCGTCCCGGCCGGCGTGGACGAGCGGACCGGTTACCGCTCGTACGCGTTCGAGCAGGTGGAGCGGGCCATGCTGATCGGGGTCCTGCGGGGTGCCGGGATGGGCGTCGACCTCGTCCGGCGCGCGCTCGACGAGCCGGGCGCGGCGCCCGGCCTGCTCGAACGGCACCGGGAGGAGGTCGAGCGCCTGCGGCGGGCCCAGGACGAGGCGATCGGTGACGCGCGCGCGTTGCTCGCCTCGGCACCGGAGGTGCGGGTGCGCCGGGTGCCCGCGATGACCGTGCTGGCCAAACCGGTGCCCGGGGACTGGGACGAGGGCGACGCTGCCTCGGCCGCCGCCGCGCGGGAGCTGGTCGAGGCGGCGCGGGCGCGCGGTGCCGTCGTGTCGGGGCCGCCCTGGCGGTCCTGGGCCGCCGAACGGCACTGGCTGGTGGAGCTGCCCGTCGAGGGGTGCCCGGGGGCGCGGGACTTCGCGGCCCGGGAGGAGCTGTCGGTGTTCCTGCCGGGCCGCGGCACCACGGCCAAGTACGCCACCGCGCTCTCCCGCCTGCTCGGGCACCCGCTGGACGGCGCCTACGCCGACGTCTCCCGGATGCGCCACGTGCTGCACGACGACGGCGTGGAGTTCACCGCGGCGATCCGCCGCACCTGAGACCTCACAGGTACTTCAGGTGCACGTCGTCCAGGGACCACAGGGACGACGGGTCGCCGCCGCGCAGCCGCAACATCCCCCGCACCTGCCGGCGCACCGCGTCGTCGTGGTCCACCTCCCCCGCGATCAGCTTCGAGGTGAACTCCACGATCTCGTCCAGGTCCGCCTCGAACCGCGCGCGGGACATGCTCGGCGAGCGCGGCCCGTCGTCCTCCACCGGCTCCGGGTCGGTCGGCCCGTAGGCGGGGAAGCGCGTCACGTCCGGCAGCACGCTGTGGAACGGCACGCCGTTGAAGAAGTACTCCGGCCACTGGTTGCCGCCGATCACCAGCCACGGCGTGCCGGCCGCGAGCGCGGCCATGCCGAAGCCGGAGTGCGGCGACACCAGCACGGCGCAGCCGCGCAGGACGGCCAGCTGCTCCAGCAGCGGCAGGTCCACCGCGTCGACCACGCGCGGCGCGGCCGAGGCGATCTCGTCCAGCTCGGCGCGGGTGAACGTGGTGGCGGTGCGGTCGTCGGCCTTCAGCTTGCCGACCAGCACCAGCTCGGCGTCCGGGTGCCGCTCCAGCAACGCGGTCACCACCAGCCGCCACGACCGCACCGACGGGTACATCTCGCGCGGCGCGCTGCCGCCCGGCAGGAGCGCGATGCGGGTGCGGGCCGGCTTCGGCGCGTCGGGCATGGTGAACGTCCAGTGCGTTCCGCGCGCGTAGGGCACCGGCCCGTACCCCGCTACGCCGAGCGCGCTGTCCGCGAAGTACGCGCGGGACGCCTCGTAGTAGGAGTTCAGGCCGGGGAAGAACGCCATCTGGTCGGGCAGCTTCGACCGCAGGTCGTCCTGCACGTGGTCCCAGCCGGTGGGGATCGCGGCCAGGGCGGCGGAGTGGTCGGTGGCCTCGAACACCTCCACCGGCACCGAGTACACCTCGTCCACGAACGGGGTCAGCCGGGTCAGCTCGACCGCGGTGTGGGCGTTGAGCACGACGCCGATGCGGGCGTCGGGGTTGGCCACGCGGTAGCCGTGGACGCGGTGCAGGGCTTCGACCGCGTGCCCCACGGGGTGGCAGTAGACGAAGTTGACGAGGATCGAGGCGGGCACCCGGCCATGGTGCCGGGAATGCCGCGGCCCGTCACCCGAATACCGGTGGCGCGGGACGTTCGTCCGAGCAGGGCTTGCGCAGCCGCTCCCAATTACTATACTTATCCATAGTTAAATGGATAACGGTAAGACCGCCCGGCGCGACCACCCCGACCGTCCCGTTCGGACGTCCGGCCCGGCGCGCACCGCCCTGCCTCCCCGTCGACGAACCGGCGCCACCACCTGGAGGAAGCGATGAGGTTCCTGATCGTCCTGCACGACCCGCCCTACGGCACCGAGCGCACCTACAACGGCATCCGCTGGGCGCGCCAACTGCTCGAAGCCGACGGCAACAACGAGGTCAGGGTCTTCATGTTCGCCGACGCCGTGGCCGCCACCGTCGACAACCAGCGAACGCCCAACGGCTTCTACAACCTCGGCCGGATGATCGAGGGGTTCACCGACAAGGGCGGCGTGGTGGGAAATTGCGGCGCCTGCATGGAGGCCCGCGGCATCGGGGACGACCGGCTCGTGACCGGCAGCCGCCGGTCCGGCATGGCCGAGCTGGCCGAGTGGACCACGTGGGCCGACAAGGTCATCAACGTCTGAGATGGGGAACCCGACCGTGCCCAACACCGTGGTGGTCCTGGGAGCGGGCGTCGGCGGCCTCACCGCCGCCACCCGGCTCCGCGAGCTCCTGCCGGAGCGGGACCGCATCATCCTCGTGGACCGCTCGTTCGACGGCGTCCAGGGCCTGTCCCTGCTGTGGGTGCTGCGCGGCTGGCGCGACGCCGAGCAGGTGCGCGTGCGCCCGAAACCGCTGCCCGGCATCGACATGCGCACCGCCGAGGTGCGGTCCGTCGACACCGCCGCCCGCGTCGTGCACACCGGCACCGGGCCCATCCCCTACGACGCCGTCGTGGTCGCGCTCGGGGCCGGCCTCGCCCCCGAGCGGGTGCCCGGCCTGTCCGACGCCCTGGCCACCGGGGTCGCGGGGCAGTTCTACGGCCTCGACGGCGCCGAGCGCCTGCACCGGCAGCTCTCGCGGATCGACTCCGGGCGCATCGCGGTGCTGGTGGCCGGGGTGCCGTTCAAGTGCCCCGCGGCACCCTTCGAGGGCGCGTTGCTGGCCGCGGACCTGCTGCGCGAGCGGGGCGTGCGGGACGCGGTCACCGTCGACGCGTTCACCCCCGACCCGCTGCCCATGCCGGTCGCCGGGCCGGCCGTGGGCCGGGCGCTGGTCGGGATGCTGGAGCGGCACGGGATCGGCTTCCACGGCAACCGGGCGGTGGCGCGGGTCGACCCGGCGGCCCGGCGGCTGGAGTTCGCCGACGGCGCGGGCGAGCCGTTCGACCTCCTCGTGGTGGTCCCGCCGCACCAGGCGCCGACCGCGGTGGCGGGCACCGGCCTCGGCGCGGCGGGGTGGATCCCGGTCGACCGGCACACCCTGGCGGCCGGCGCCCCGGGCGTGTGGGCGCTGGGCGACAGCTCCGCGCTCCTGCTGCCCAACGGCAAACCCCTGCCCAAGGCCGCGGTCTTCGCCCGGCGCGAGGCCGAGGTGGTGGCCGACGGGGTGGCGCGCCACCTGGGCCACGACGCGCCGGAACCGCACTTCGACGGCCTCGGTTCCTGCTACGTCGAGATCGGCGGGCACGTGGCGGCCAAGGGCGTCGGCGACTTCTTCGCGCCGGGCGGCCCGGAGGTCACCCTCCTCGACCCGTCGCCGGGGTTCCACGAGGAGAAGCAGGAGGAGGAACGCGCCTGGCTGGCGCGCTGGAACGGCTGAACCCCGGACGGGGCCGTCCACAGAGGACGGCGCGGAGCGCGGTCCGCGCCGTCCCCCCGGGTCTACCGGCCCAACCGCTCGGCCGCGACCCCGGTGCCCCGGACCCTGGCCCCGATCTCGGCGAAGGCGGTGTCGCGGGAGGTCGAGGTGTCGTCGGAGAAGGGCGAGAACCCGCAGTCGTCGCACGTGCCCAGCCGCTCGACCGGGATGTGCCGGGCCGCCCGGAGGACCCGGTCGCACACCTCCTCGGGCGTCTCCACCCGCGGGTCGACGGGGTCGACCACGCCGACGAAGACCCGCTGGTCGGGCCGGGTGTGCTCGGCGACCACGCGGAGCACCCGCTCCGGGTCCGGCTCGCCGGCGAGCCGGAGGTGGACCGCGCCCACGCGCAGCCGGAACGGGTCGGGCAGCAGCCCGGCGCAGTCGACGTCCGGGCTGTGCGTGGAGTCCCGCTCGGCCTCGTCGACCAGGTCGGCCGGGAACGCCTCGCGCGGGTAGCCGGCCACGCCGTCGGCAGGGTGGAGCAGGCTCAGCGCCGAGGGGATGACCGCGCCGTCCGGCGCCGGCCCGTCGAGCCCTTCCAACGGGTAGGTCACGAACCCGGGCTTGGCCTGCTCGCCGTCGGTCGGCACGGGCGACCCGGTCGCCGCCATGCGCTCCGGCGTTTCCCGCACGACCGGTTCGGTCGGGATGGTCATGGCGCCCCCTCGCTGCCGGAAGCGCCAACGTAGCGAGCCGCGTCCGAACGCGTCGTCGGCTGGACGAGTGACCACAGACGGAGCACCGGACAGCCCGGAAGTCCACTGTGGACAACACGGTGACCGCAACCGTGCCGTCCCGGGCGGTCGAGGTTCACCCGTCCCGCCCCTTGCACGCCACCGGCCGCCCTCTATACTTCTCCATGATTCAATGGAATACTGTTGTTATTCTGGCCGCCGGACGCCCTCCGCGCGGCCGCCACGTCGGCTGCCCTTTTCCGGGCGCCCGCGCACAAATGCGGTTACACATTCCAGACAATCGGGAAAACAGCGCCGGACGAGTGAACGCGACACCATTCGCACCAACTCCTCCGGCACTCACAGTACACCGCTTGACAGCGGATGGGCGCATACCTAGCCTGAGCCGCGGGACGACGGGAAGTCCCACTCAACAGGGAACTCGCGATACCGCCGAAAACAACTTCCGCGACGCCGACAAACCCGTACTCGACCACCAAAAGCCAGGTCAGAGGCCCTGACCGGATTATTGGCGAGGTGAGCGCAGGCTTGCCCGAGCCCGATTGTGGCACCGCTGAGCAGCGGCTCGCGATTTCGACGCGCATTCGAGCACCCACCCCGGCGGTCGGTCCGGGCCGACCGCCGGGCAGCCGCGCCACCACTTCGGCCCAGCGGAGGTAGGCACACATGACAACGTCGCTCGTCGAGGACATTTCCTCGATCGTCGAAACGACCGTCGCGCCGAACGCGGACGAGGTGGACGCCGCCGGGGCGTTCCCGCGCGACGCCATCAAGGCCCTGGGCGAGGCGGGCCTGCTCGGCCTGATCAGCTCGACCGAGGTCGGCGGTCGCGGCGCGGGGCTGCGGTCGGCCGCCGAGGTGGTGGAGCACCTGGCCCGCGCGTGCGGGTCCACCGCCATGGTGGTGTGCATGCACTACTGCGCCACCGCGGTGCTGGAGGCGCACGGCCCGCGGGAGACGCGCGAGGCCATCGCCCGCGGCGGGCACCTGACCACCCTGGCGTTCTCCGAGACCGGGTCGCGCAGCCACTTCTGGGCGCCGCTGTCCACCGCGACCGCGGACGGGGACGACCGGGTGGTGCTCGACGCGAGCAAGAGCTGGGTCACCTCCGCCGGCGAGGCCGACTCCTACGTCTGGTCGAGCACACCGCTGGCCGCCGAGGGCCCGAGCACGCTGTGGCTGGTCCCCGCCGACCGCCCCGGCCTGGACGCCAGGGGCCGCTTCGACGGTTTCGGCCTGCGCGGCAACGCGTCCAGGCCGGTGACCGCGCAGGGCGTCGTGGTCGGGCGGGACGCGATGCTCGGCACCGACGGCAGGGGCGACGAGATCATGCTCGGCGTGGTGCTCGCCCACTTCCACGTCCTGAACGCCGCCACGTCCCTGGGCCTGATGGAGTCGGCCATCGGGAAGGCGATCGCGCACGTCACCACCGCGCGCCTGGAACACCTCGGCCGGCGGCTGGCCGACTCCCCCGTCACGCGCGCGAACATCGCCCGGATGCGCCTGATCGCCGACCAGGCCCGCACCGTGCTCGGCGACGCGCTGGCCGCCATCGAGGGCGACCGTCCCGACGCGACGCTGCGGGTGCTGGAGGTCAAGGCGGCGGCCTCGGAGGCGGCCATCGCCGTCACCGACCTGGCGATGCGCGTGTGCGGCGGCGCCGCGTTCCGCAAGGAGGGCGGGCTGGAGCGGTACTTCCGCGACGCGCGGGCCGCGACGGTCATGGCGCCCACCACCGAGGCCATCCACGACTTCATGGGTCGTGCCCTGTGCGGCATGCCCCTGTTCGACTAGGGGCCACCGTGGCACCCCATCGCGTGCTGACCGTCGGCGCGGTCGCCTACGACCCGAAGGTCGTGACCATCTGGGAGGGCTTCAAGGCGTGGTTCGCCGCCCAGGGCCTGCCGATCGACTACGTGCTCTACTCCAACTACGAGCGGCTGGCCGAGTCGCACCTGGCCGGCCACGTGCACATCGCCTGGAACTCGCCCCTGGCGTGGGTCCGGGAGCGGCGCATGGCCGCGGCCCGGGGCCGCGACCTGACCACCATCGCGATGCGCGACACGGACCGCGACCTGACCTCCGTGGTCGTCGTCCGCGCCGGCTCCGACGTCCGGGAGGTCGCCGACCTGCGGGGCCGGGTGGTCGGGGTGGGCGCGGTCGACTCGCCCCAGGCGACCCTGCTGCCGCTGGCGCACCTGCGCGACCTGGGCCTGGTGCCGGACCGGGACTTCCGGGTGCGCGGGTTCGAGGAGCTGGGCGGCAAGCACGGCGACCACGTCGGCGGCGAGCGGCTGGCCGCCGGGGCGCTGGCCGCGGGCGAGGTCGACGCCGCGTGCATGATCGAGGGCAACTACGCGTCGTTCCGCCGCGAGGGCGTGCTGCCCGAAGACGGCACCCGGGTGCTCACCCGCACCGGCGCGTTCGACCACTGCAGCTTCACCGCCTTCGACGACGTACCCGCCGAGCTGGTGGCCCGCTTCCGCGAACTGCTGCTGGGCATGTCCTACGACGACCCGGAGGTGCGCCCCCTGCTGGAGCTGGAGGGGCTGCGCGCCTGGCGGCCGGGGCGCGTGGACCACTACCGGCTGCTGGAGTCCGCCGTGGACCAGGCCGAGTTCTACGACGAGCGCGGCGAGGTCACCGTCGCCGGCTACCGGTACTGACGCCACCCAACCCACCAGGACGGTGCACCCATGGTTCGCTGGCAACCCGACCAGACCTTCTACCCGAGCGCGCGCATGGCGATGCGGGGGCCGCGCGAGAAGCACGGCTACGTGGCCACCCTCAACCCGACCCCGGAGGACGGCCGGCCGGACGCCCTGGCCGTGCTCGACCTCGACCCGGACTCGTCGACCTACGGCACGGTCGTCGGCCGCCTGGAGATGCCCAACGCCGGTGACGAGCTGCACCACTTCGGGTGGAACGCGTGCAGCTCCCACCTGTGCCCGCACACGCCCCACCCGCACGAGGAGCGGCGCTACCTGCTGGTGCCCGGCCTGCGGTCCTCGCGCATCCACCTGGTCGACACCAGGCCGGACCCGCTCAACCCGAAGCTGGTGAAGGTGATCGAGCCCGAGGAGGTCGCCGAGCGCACCGGCTACAGCCGGCCGCACACCTTCCACTGCGGCCCGGACCGCATCTACGTCAGCGCCCTGGGCGCACCCGACGGCGACGGGCCGGGCGGCGTCTTCCAGATCGACCACGAGTCGTTCGAGGTGCTGGGCCGCTGGGAGATCGACCGCGGCCCGCAGCACCTGGCCTACGACTTCTGGTGGCACCTCGGCCACGACGTGATGATCACCAGCGAGTGGGGCACGCCCAACATGGTCGAGGCCGGCGTGGACCCGGAACTGCTGCTGGGCAAGAAGTACGGCCACGCGGTGCACGTGTTCGACCTGCGCACCCGCCGCCACCTCCAGACCCTGGACCTGGGCGAGCAGCACCAGATGGCCTTGGAGCTGCGGCCCGCGCACGACCCGACCAAGCCCTACGGCTTCGTCAACTCCGTGGTCTCCACCGACGACCTGTCGTCCTCGGTCTGGACCTGGTACCGGGACGGCGACGAGTGGGCCGTCCGCAAGGTCCTCGACGTCCCCGCCGAACCCGCCGACGAGGACCTGCTGCCACCGGCGCTCAAGCCGTTCAAGGCCGTGCCCCCGCTGGTCACCGACCTGGTGCTGAGCCTGGACGACCGGTTCCTCTACGCCGCCTGCTGGGGCACCGGCGACCTGCGGCAGTACGACGTCTCCGACCCGTTCAACCCCGTGCACACCGGCACGGTCCGGCTCGGCGGCATCGTCTCCCGGGCACCGCACCCGCGCGGCGGGCCGCTCAACGGCGCGCCGCAGATGGTCGAGCTGAGCCGGGACGGGCGCAGGCTCTACTTCAGCAACTCGCTGTACGCCTCGTGGGACGCCCAGTTCTACCCGGAGGGCATCCGCGGCTGGATCGCCAAGGTCGACATCGACGAGGACGGCGGGATGGCGCTGGACGAGGACTTCTTCGTGGAGTTCGACGGCGAGCGGCCGCACCAGATCCGCCTCGACGGCGGCGACTCCTCCTCGGACTCCTACTGCTACCCGTGACCGGCACCTGGACCTGGTGGGGGCTCGCCGCCCTCGGCGCCTACCACGGGCTCAACCCGGCCATGGGCTGGCTGTTCGCGGTGGCCCGGGGGCTCTACGAGCGCAGCACGCGCACCGTGGTGGCGTCCCTGGGCCCCATCGCGGCCGGCCACACCGCGTCGCTCGCCCTGGTGGCGCTCGTGTTCGGCGCGTTCGCCCTGGCGGTGGACCCGGCCCGGCTGCGGTGGGGCGCGGCGGCCGCGCTGATCGGCTTCGGGGTGTTCAAGCTGGTGCGGCCGCGGTCGCACCCCCGGTGGACCGGGATGCGGGTCGGCGGGCCGGCGCTGGCGCTGTGGTCGCTGCTGATGTCCACCGCGCACGGCGCCGGGCTGATGCTCCTGCCGCTGCTCCTGGCGTCCCCGCCGGACCGCGCCGGTGCCGGGGCCGGCGCGGCGCACGGGGCGGCGCACGGCCACGCGCACCCGACCGGCGGGGGCGACGTGGCGAGCACCGCGCTCGCGCTGCTCGTGCACACCGCCTCGATGCTGGCGGTCATGGGCGTGCTGGCGGTCGTCGTCCACCGCGTGGTGGGGCTGGAGGTGCTGCGCCGGGCGTGGGTGAACTTCGACGTGGTCTGGGCCTGCGTGCTGGTCCTCTCGGGGGTCTTCCTGCTCATCTGAGGGATCGTCGACCTCTCGTTATCCAATAGTCCGTGGATTACGGTAGAACTGGGCGGGGAGCACACCCGATCCCGGGAGGACCGGACCATGGGCGACGTCGCCGCGAGCACCGGCGGTGGCCGGTGAACGGCACCCCGGACCCGCGCCTGGGCCTGCGCGCCAACCTCCCCCAGTTCGCCCTGCTGGTGGCGGTCAACGCCCTGGTCGGCGGCGTGCTCGGGCAGGAGCGCACGGTGCTGCCGCTGCTGGCCGGGCAGGAGTTCGCCCTGACCGGCCGGACCGCCGCGCTGACCTACGTGCTGGCGTTCGGCGTCGCCAAGGCGGCGGCGAACTACGTCGCGGGCGCGTGGTCGGACCGGGTCGGCCGCAAACCGGTGCTGGTGGCCGGGTGGCTGGTGGCGGTGCCCGTGCCCCTGCTGCTGGTCTGGGCGCCCTCCTGGAGCTGGGTCGTCGCGGCGAACGTGCTGCTGGGCGTCAACCAGGGCCTGACCTGGTCGACCACGGTGATCATGAAGATCGACCTGGTCGGCCCGCGCGGGCGGGGCCTGGCGATGGGGCTCAACGAGGCGGCCGGCTACCTCGCGGTGGCCGGCACCGCGCTCGCCACCGGCTACCTCGCGGCCCGCCACGGCCTGCGCCCCGCGCCGTTCCTGCTGGGGCTGTCCTGCGCCGCCCTGGGGCTGGGCCTGTCCGCGCTCGCGGTGCGCGAGACCCGCGGGCACGCCCGGCTGGAGGCCGCCCAGGCACCCGCGCCGGGGCGGGGCGCCGGGCCGGGCGACCGCGAGGTCTTCGCCCGCACGAGCCTGCGCGAGCCCGCGCTGTCCGCCGCGAGCCAGGCGGGCATGGTCAACAACCTCAACGACGGGCTGGCCTGGGGCCTGTTCCCCGTGCTGTTCGCCTCCGGCGGCCTGGCGCTGCCCGCGATCGGGGTGCTCACCGCGCTGTACCCGGCGGTCTGGGGCCTCGGGCAGCTGGCCACCGGCCCGCTGTCGGACCGGTGGGGGCGCAAGCACCTGATCACCGCCGGGATGCTCGTCCAGGCCGGCGCGCTGGCCCTCGTCGCGGTCGCCGGCACGTTCGGCGGCTGGGCGACGGCCTCGGTCCTGCTGGGCGTCGGCACCGCCCTGGTCTACCCCACCCTGCTGGCGGTGGTCGGCGACGTGGCGCACCCGCTGTGGCGGGCGCGGGCGGTCGGGGTCTACCGGCTCTGGCGCGACGGCGGGTTCGCGGTGGGCGCGCTGCTCTCCGGCGTGGTGGCGGACCTGTGGGGCCTGCGCGCGGCGGTGTGGGCGGTGGCCGCGGTGACCGCCGCCTCGGGCGTGGTCGTCGCGGTGCGGATGTACGAGACGCACCCGCGACGGGCACGCGGCTGACCCGCGCCGTCCGAAGTAGACGGCAGAGCGGTGATCACGTCCTCCGGCCGACTGAGCTGTACGCGTGAAACCACGTCCCCCGAACTTGTGACCCATCGTCGCAGACTGCTACAACTTTCGAAAGACTTACATTTGATATAGCTACTTGACAGCCCCCGCTGTCCGTCCCCCGACGCCCGCGGGGCTCGACGAACCGGAGCGGACGATGAGATCCCGGTCAAGCAGATTCCGCCCAGGCACCGCGGGGGTCCTGGCCGCCGCCCTCGCCCTCGGGCTGCCCCTCGCCCCCGCCGTCGCCCGGGCCGCGCCCGCGGCGGCGGCGGCACCGAACGTCGTCATCCGGTGGAGCAACGCCGGCATGGCCGCGGTCAGCAGGTCGACCATGGGCCCGCCGATGGTCGCCCGCGCGTACGCGGTGCTGCACACCTGCATCTACGACGCCTGGGCCGCCTACGACGCGCGCGCCGCCGGCACGCTGTTCGGCAACGGGCTGCGGCGCCCGGTGGCCGAGCGCACCGCGGCCAACAAGGACGAGGCGATCAGCCACGCCGCCTACACCGCCGCGGTGGACGTGTGGCCCGAGTACAAAGCGGACTTCGACGCCCTGATGGCGGCGCTGGGCTACCGGCCGGGCTCGACGAGCACCCCGGCGTGGGTCGGCAGGCGCGCCTGCGGCGCCGTGCTGGACTACCGGCACCGCGACGGCTCCAACCAGCTCGGCGACATCGCGCCCGGCGCCTACGCCGACTACACCGGCTACGCGCCGGTCAACCGCCCCATGGACATCTACCAGCCGTTGGTGCCCAGCACCGTGCAGGACGTCAACCGCTGGCAGCCGCTGAGCTACCGGGTCGGCGACCAGGTGGTGACCCAGACCGGCACCGGGCCGCACTGGCGCCACGTCACGCCGTTCGCCATGACCTCCTGGGACCAGTTCACCGGCGGCCTGGCGCCGCCCGCCCGGTACGGCACCGTCCAGTTCGAGCAGCAGGCGCAGCAGCTCATCGACTACGGCGCCGACCTCGACGACCGCCGCAAGGTGGTCACCGAGTACTGGGCGGACGACTTCCCGGGCACGCCGCGCCCGCCGGGGCGGTGGCTGGTGATCGGCCAGTACGTCTCCACCCGGGACGCGCACACCGTGGACGACGACGCGAAGATGCTGTTCGCCGTGGCCAACGCCGTCTTCGACGCCAGCATCGCGTGCTGGGGCGTGAAGTACCAGTACGACTCCGTCCGCCCCATCACCGCCATCCGCTACCTCAACCGCGCCAAGCAGATCCCGTCCTGGGCCAGGGCGGGCACCGGGCCGGAGCTGATCAACGGCGACACGTGGCTGCCCTACCAGCCCGCCGTGCTGATGACGCCGTCGTTCGGCGACTACGTGTCGGGGCACAGCACCTTCGGCGCCGCCGCGGCCGAGGTCTTCAAGAGCTTCACCGGCAGCGACGCCTACGGCGAGACGCTCCTCTACCCCAGGGGCGCCTCCAAGGTGGAGCCCGGCCTGACCCCGGGCCGGGACATCACCCTGAGCTGGTCCACCTTCACCGAGGCCGAGGCGGAGAACGGGATCTCGCGCCTGTACGGCGGCATCCACTTCCAGGCCGCCAACCAGAACGGCCGCGTGCTGGGGCGCCAGGTCGGGGCCAACGCCTGGGCCAAGGCCGCGAAGTTCTTCGACGGCGTCGCCTCGCCGTGACCGGCGGCCCGGTGCCCTCCCGGGGGGCACCGGGCCGGCGCACCCCGTCAGCGCACCGACCGGCGGACCGCCGCGCTGACGAGGTCCACCACCGCGGTGAGCGCGACGACGGCCAGCACGGTGGCCGCGGCCCGGTCGAAGTGGAAGCTGTTGAGCTGGTGCTGGAGCACCACGCCGAGGCCGCCGGCGCCGACCACGCCCACCACCACGGTCTCGCGGACCGTCACCTCCCACCGGTACAGGCCGTAGGCGGCGAACCGCCCGGCCGCGGCCGGGAGCACGCCGTAGCACAGCACCCCGCCCCGGGAGGCGCCCAGCGCGCCCAGGGCGCGCAGCGGTCGCCCGTCGAGGTTGTCGACCGCCTCGGCCATCAGCCGCCCCAGCACCCCGGCCGTGTAGGCGCCCAGCGCCACCGCGCCCGGCACCACACCGGGGTGGAAGGCGAACAGCGCGAGCAGCGCCCACACCGGCGGCGGCACCGCCCGCAGGAGCAGCATCGCCGACCGGGCGAGCAGGACCGCGGGCAGCCGCCGCAGCCGGGCCGCGCCGGTGCGGTCGAGCTGCGGCAGCGCCGCCGCGGGCAGCGCCAGCAGCGCGCCCAGCACGAACGCCACCGCCACCGCCAGCACGGACATGGCCAGCGTCGTGCCGCAGAGCCGGACCAGCCCGGCGATCCCGCCCTCGCCCGCGGCCGGGGGCCAGGACTGCCGGGCCAGCACCAGCGCCTGGTGCGCGGAGCGGTCGTCCCACAGCACGGACGGGTCCAGCCGCACCCACCAGGCGGAGCACGCCACCAGGGCGGGCACCAGGACCACCGAGCCGGCCACCAGCGGGTCGGGCCTGCCGCGCGGCCCGGCCAGCCGGGCCCGCACCGCCGTGCTCCACCCGTCGGCCACCGCGCTGAGCACCACCAGCGCGTACAGCAGCGTCCACATCTCCCCGTAGACCAGCGCGCGGAAGCTGTCCAGCAGCTCGGTGCCCAGGCCGCCCGCGCCGACCAGGCCCAGCGCGGTCGCGCTGCGGATGGCGCACTCCAGCCGGTAGAAGGCGTAGGACAGCAGGTCGCCCAGCGCCGCGGGCAGCAGCCCGTGCAGGACCGCCACCGGCCTGGGCGCACCGGCGGCCAGCAGCGCCTCGTACGGCGCGCGGTCCGCCTCGTCCAGCAGCTCGGCGAACACCTTGGCGGTGACCGCGCCGAACGGGATGCCGATGGCCAGCACCGCCACGACGGGGCCGCGGCCGAGCACGACGAGCAGCCCGAGGCCCCAGACGACCTCGTGGACGCCGCGGGGCACGACGAACGCCAGCCGGGCCGCGCCCCAGGCCAGCACGTCGCGCACCCGCCGGCCCGGCGCGTCGACCCGCCACCACACCTGGCTCGTGAGCACCCCGCCGACCAGGCCGATCACCAGGCTCACCGCGGTGCCGAGCACGGCGTAAGCCAGGGTGGTCGCGGCGGAGCCGGCGACGAGCGCGGCGAACGGCCCGTCCAGCCGGGGGTGCGCCGCCGCGGCGAAGAACTCGCCGAGCTGCCCCAGCCCCTCGACCCGGACGACCGGGGTGCCGCCGGCGAACGCGGGCAGCGCGGCGGCCACGACGGCCGCCGCGCAGGCGAGCAGCCACCAGCGGCGGGCCCGGCGCCGCGGTCCCGGCCGGCGGGGCACCGCGCCGGTCGGGCGGCAGCCGACCAGCTCGCCGGGCGGCCGGGTGGCCAGCGTCACGGGCTCCCCCCGGTGCGGAACAGCCGCGCGACCTCGGCGTCGCCCACCTCGCGCGGCGGGGCGTCGACCACGACACGGCCCGCCCGCAGCCCGACCACGCGGTCGAAGCGGCCCAGCGCCACGTCCAGGTCGTGCAGGCTCGCCACCAGCGCCGTGCCCGCCTCGGCGCTGACCGCGAACAGCAGGTCGACCACCTCGCGGGCCCGGGCCGGGTCGAGGCTGGCGATCGGCTCGTCGGCGAGGACCACCCGGGGCCGCTGCACCAGCACCCGCGCGATCGCCACCCGCTGCTGCTCGCCGCCGGAGAGGTCACCGGTGCGCTCCCGCAGCTTGTCGCCGATGCCGACCCGCTCCAGGGCGGCCTGCGCGGCACGCGCCTCGAACGGGCGCACCAGCGACAGCGCCGCCTTCCACAGCGGCCAGGCGCCCAGCCTGCCGGCGTTGACGTTGTGCACCACCCGCAGCTGCGGCACCAGGTCGAAGTGCTGGTGCACGGTGCCGATCCGGTGCCGCGCGGCACGGGTGCGGCGCGCGGAGGAGCGGCCGTACTCGCAGCCGAGCGCCCGCACCCGCCCGCGCGTGGCGGCCACCGTGCCGTTGAGGAGCTTGAGCAGCGTGGTCTTGCCCGCGCCGCTGGGTCCGATGAGCGCCACCCGCTCCCCCGCGGCGACCCGCAGGTCGATCCCGGACAGCACGTCCGCCCCGCCCAGGCGGACCGCGGCGCCGCGCACGTCGAGCACGAGGTCGTCGCCCATGGTCAGCGCAGCAGCCCGAGCCGGCCCGCGACGGCCTCGATCTGCGCGTAGTCCTCGGCCCGCGCCGCGGTGAAGCCGCCCGCCGCGAACAGCTCCAGCACCTGCTTCTCGCGGTCGTCGCCGCCGTCGCAGGCCAGCAGCGCGGCGCGGACCCGGTCGGTGAAGCCCGCGCCGAGGCGCCGGTCCAGGTCGGGCCGGGCCAGCCAGTGGTAGTCGTGGTAGGGCGGGGTGCGGAACACCTCGGCCACGCGGGAGGTGTCCACCCCGCCCTCGGCGACGCGCTTGTCCCACACCGAGGCGCTGAGCGCGCCCACCTGGTAGGCGCCGGACTCGACGAGCTTGATGGTCGCGTCGTGCGAACCGGAGTACCCCGGTTCGCCGGTGAACGCGTCCAGCCCCACGCCGGCCTCGTCGAGGAAGAACTGGGGCATCAGCCTGCCCGAGGTGGAGGTGTCGCTGCCGAAGGTGAACGAGTGGCCCTTGAGCCGGGCCAGGTCGGCCACCCCGCCCAGCGGCGGCAGGCCGGCGGCGGTGTTGGCCACGAACACGCTGCGGAACCGCTCGTCGACGTCGCGCTGGGCGACGACCACCGCGCCGGGCACCCGGGCCCTGGCCTGCACCCCGGTGAGGCCGCCGAAGAACACCAGGTCGAGGTCGCCGCGCTCGAACTGGGCGACGGCGGCGGCGTAGTCGCGGACCGGCACGTACTCCACCGGCGTGCCGAGGTCCGCCTCCAGGTAGTCCGACACCACGTCGTACATCCGCTGCAACTTCTGCGGGTCCTGGTCGGGGATGGCCCCGACCCGCAACCCCGCGTCGTGGTGCTCCGCCGCGGGCGACGTCCCGCACGCCGCCACGGGCAGGACTATTAAGCACACCAACAAGGACAACGTCGTTCGCACGGGCGTTCCTCCTCCAGGAAACAGCCCCGCCGCGGACCGGGCGACGTCCCTCCGCGCGACCGGCGGCCCCTCTGCCGCGCCGGCCCCACCGCGAGCGGGGACCCGATGAACCCCCAAGATAACTTCATAGTACTATACCGAACTGGTCTGATCGACCATGTCGGGAGCAATGGGAGGTGCGGACAGCACCCTGGACGAACCCGCAGGTTACTATCACAGTTAAGAGCAACTACCGAGGAAGGTCCGGCACACCATGAGCGTCCGACGGGACTACGGCCAGTTCTGCGGTCTTGCCGCCGGGCTCAACATCATCGGCGAGCGCTGGACCCTGCTCATCGTGCGGGAGCTGCTCGTCGCGCCCATGCGGTTCAACAACCTGCTGGACAACCTGCCGGGCATCGGGCCGAACCTGCTCACCGACCGGCTCAGGATGCTGACCGAGCACGAGGTGATCGAGCAGCTGCCGGTCGAGGGCGACTCGCGGGGCAAGATGTACCGGCTGACCGCGCTGGGCGAGCAGCTGCGGGCACCGGTGCTGTCGCTGGCCAGGTGGGGCATGGGCTTCCTGCGCGAGGGCGACGCGAAGAAGACCGTCCGCGACGAGTGGGGCTTCCTCGCCCTCCAGGCGATGATCGACCACGACCGCATCCCGGACGTGGACGAGACCTACGAGTTCCGGGTGGGCGACCACAGCTTCGCCATCGAGGTCCGCGGCGGCGCCGTGTCCTTCGTGCCCGGCTCGGTCCCGCTGCCGGACCTGACCATCGCCTGCGCGGCGGACACCTTCGTCCGCATCGGCGCGCGGCTGCTGTCCCCGTTCGACGCGATCGTGACCGGCGCGGTGAAGGTCGACGGCGACCCGGAGGTCATCCACCGCTGCACCCGGATGCTGGGCCTGTCCTGACCCCGGCTCCCGGTCGGCCGTCGTCGGCCGCCTCCAGCAGGCCCGCCATCACGAACGGCGCGGCCTCCAGCTGGAAGTCCATCCCGGGGTGGTGCTCCCGGACCAGCCCGTCCAGGGCCAGCAGGCCCAGCAGCGGGAAGGTGAACTCCGGGTCGGCGTGCACGCCGTGCCGGCGCTGGAGGTCGAACAGCGACGCGGCGAACAGCGGCAGGCTGAAGTCCTCGACCGCCCGGCCGCAGTTGCGCACCACCAAGTCGGCGACGTCGCGCCGGAACCCGGCCAGGTCGGCGTCGTCGGCCACCGACCGCGCGGTGGCCAGCAGGGTGTCGGCGCACCCGGCGCCGTCGCCGTCGATCATCCCCGCGAAGAAGCCGGTGAACCTGGCGCGGGCGAGCGCGCCGAGCTGGTGGACGAACCCGAAGTCGACCACCACCACGTCGCGCCCGCGCCGGAAGTAGGCGTTGCCCTGGTGCAGGTCGACGTGGACGAAGCCGTGCCGGAACAGCGCGTCGTACATCCCCCGCACCAGCGCCTCGACCGCGGCGGTCCGCTCGGCCTCCGGCAGCGCGGCGCAGCCCGAGCGGTCCAGCCCGTCGAGGAAGTCCATGGCCAGCACGCCGGGGCCGCACATCCCGGCCACCACCCCCGGCACGGTGATGCCGCCCGCGTCGCGGACCAGCTCGCCGAACCGCTCCAGGTTGCGCCGCTCCCGGTCCAGGTCGAGCTGGTCGAGCACGCACCGGCACAGCTGGTCGGCGATGTCGGTCAGCGGGACGCCGCGGCACGCCGGCACCCGGGCCGCCAGCCGCGCCGCGGCCCGGATGACCCGGGTGTCGGCGGTGACCTGCCGGACGGCCGCGGGCTTGCGCACCTTGACCGCGACCGCGCGGCCGGGCAGCTCGGCGCGGTAGACGCAGGCGATGGAGCCGCCGGCCACCGGCCCGGCCAGGACCGCGGCCCGCACCGCCCCGGCGTGCTCGACGCGCGCGGCGCCGACCACCGCCAGCGCGTCGGCCACCGGCATCGCCCGGACGTCGTCCTGGAGGCGGCCGAGCGCGGTGGCCAGCACCGGCCCCACGAGGTCCCGGCGCGTGCCCAGGAACTGCCCGCCCTTGAGGAAGGCGCCACCCAGGCGCTCTAACGCCACCGCGACCCGCTCGGCCACCCGGCGGTCCAGGCCGGCGCGCCCGCGCACCACCTCGACCGCCACCGCGGCGCCCAGGGCCGCCACCGCGCCCAGCACCCGGCACAGCCGGGCGACCACCGCCAACCCCACCCTCATCCCTCCAGCACGCTCGCGGCCGCCCGGCGCAGCGTCGCCGAGTCGGCCTCCACCCACTCCGGCGGTACCGGCCGCGGGTCCGTCGTCCGCTCGAACACCGTCCAGTGCCCCGTCCTCGGCCTGGTGACCCGGATGCGCGTGGGCAGGTGGTCCCACTCCGGGGAGCCGAGCGCGACGGCCTCCCAGCGGCGGGTCTCCTCGCCGTCGAGCACCGTGCTGCGCGCCACCGGGATGCCGTGCTCGGCGCTGACGGTCTCGACGACCCGGTAGCCGTGCGCGGCCTCCGACACCCTGGTGGTGCCCGGCCGGTCGTGCCAGGCGCTCCACGGGCCGGGCGGGCCCGCGGGCACCTCCCGCGCGGGCGGGTGCAACCACGACATCAGGTCGACGTACCCGACGTCGGTCAGCGGCAGGCACTCGAACACGTGCGCGGCGGAGACCACCTTGGGCACCCGCATGGTCGGCAGGAACGTGGTGACCTCCGCCAGGTCCGCGCCGCGGCTCTCGCGGACGGTCACCCTGGTGCCCGCCAGCGCGGCGGGCGCGAGCACGAGCAGCACCGTCACCGCCCGCTCGCCGACGCCGCCGCCGCCCCCGGTGGACCGGGCGAACAGGTAGCTCGTCGGCCGGTGGCCGAGGGTCGCCTCGACCCGGAACGCGTAGGAGCCGAGCGGGCCCGCACCGAGGTTGGCCCGGACCCGCCCGGTGGTGCGACCGGTGGTCATCCGCGGCGGCCTACTCCGCGGTCACCGCGTACGCCTCGACGGGGTCCTTCGCCGTCTGGATCGGGATGTGGTGCAGCAGGGCGCCGATCTCCAGGTCGGCCGCCAGCAGTGTGCCGACGCGGCGGTCGCCGTCGTAGAGCGCGTACCCGCGCGAGGTCCGGGACACGTCGCCGATCGGCGGCACCATGTTGACCCGCGACTCGACCGCGACCGGCTCGTCGCCGGTGTCGACCGTGGCGCCCAGGTGCTCGATCTCGAACCGCGGGAACAGCAGCGTCACGCAGTTCTTCAGCGGCGTGACCCTGCCGCCGCCCGGTCGGGCGGGCGCGACGGTCGCGCCCTCCCGCCTGCCCGGGGTGTTGGTGACCCGGACCTGGCCGAGGACCTCGCTGTCGCCGACGACCTGGAGCGAGAGGAACTGCGCGCCGATGGTCGCCGTGGTCCAGGTCAGCTCGTCGGCGCCCTCGGCGCCGATGCGGGGCTCGTGGCGCCGGTAGACGCCGACGCCGTGCAGGTCCACCAGGTCCTCGCCCAGGCCGTCGACGAGGACGTGGATGCGCTCGCGGACCGTGAAGACCTCCAGGGCCGCGGGGCCGAGCGTGTAGGGGCGGATGGTGTAGAGGTTGCCCGGCCCGCCCCACGCGAGGTCGTGGCCCTTGACGATGTCCGCGTTGGACAGCGCGGAGCCGTCCGCCCCGGTCACCGCGCGGGCGGCCCTGAGGGCTTCCACCACGCTTGTCGGAATGCCGTTTCCGTTCACTGCCACTCCTGTTCAGCCGTTGTACCCACGCGCCGGGCGGCGCGCGTCCCGCGCCGTCACGGGGTGAGGACGAGCGAGTGCATGAGCCGGTCGAGGGCGTCGACGACGTGGGCCAGGTCGAGGACCCGCTCCGGGGTGACCGTGTCGGCGGCCGTCCGGTCGCCCAGCTCCACGGCCAGCACGTCGACGAGGCGTTCGAGGTTGTTGTGCGAGATCGTCACCGGGAAGTGCCGCAACTGCTCGGCGTGGGCGGGGTCCGCGTCCGGCGGGCCCGGCTCGATCCCGCGGTCGGGGCCGTGGGCGGCGCGCCAGGCCGCCTGCACCGACAGCTCGTAGTCCAGGAAGGGGCCCCGGAAGTAGGGCAGCCAGCGCTCGCGCAGCTCCCGCGCCGAGATCCCGCCCTCGACGAACGCCTTGGCCGCGGGCGTGAAGTCGCGCCGGTAGGCGGCGAGCAGGCCGGCCGTGTCGAGCTCCGGCGCCGCCGCGGACGGCTCCGCAGTAGCAGTCATCGATCCTCCTGGTGTTCGGGCGCCCCGGGGTCCGCGGACCACCGGTGCCTGCCGGGTCGGACCCCTGCTTCCGTCGCAGTACATCACTATAGGTTTCAGTAGTCAACGCTTTGGTCGGTTGTTCGCCCGACATGACGAAGGCCGGCCCGGGACGCGTCGCCCCGGGCCGGCCCCGATCGTTGGCAGTCCGGATTTTCAGCCTTGTTGAACCGTCCTTTGTGTCCGGTGGAGCACGACCGCCACGACCATCGGCGCGAACACGACCGCGTTGTAGAACAGGTGCAGCTCGACCCTGGGCACGACGAGCTGCACGAGGCTCGTCGGCGCGGCCCGGCCCCGGAGGTGCCACCCGGTCAGCGCCTGGAGCAGGAGCAGCAGGTGCTCGAAGTGGTGCCACACCTGGATCACCAGCGCGGCGGTCCACCAGGTCCGCGCCCGGCCCGCGAACCCGGGCCGCAGCAGCACCAGCCCGGCCAGCATCGCCAGCGCGTACCCGTAGTGCAGCCACTCGGAGTGGACCAGCCAGGGGAACGCCAGCCCCAGCGCGCCGCCGGCGGCGTGGACCGGCCACCCCAGCAGGTAGATCTGCGCGGCCTGCGCCAGGTGCTCGACCCAGTGCGCGGCCACCACCACCATGAACACCGCGAGCCACCGGCGGTGCCTGGCCGCGTTCACCGCGGCGAGCCGTCCCGTGCCCCTCGACCCGGTTCCCGGATTCGCCGTCATGTCATCCCCTGCTCTCCGCGTGGGCCCGCAGCGCTTCGACGAGCTCGGCGGGCAGCCCGACCGGCTCGGTGCCCGAGCCGGTCCGCCTCAGGCACGCCACGACCTGCGACCCGCGCGCGCCGAGCCGGCCGTCGCGGCGGAAGTCGAAGTCCATGACCACCCGGTGGCCGCCGAAGTCGCGCGGGGTCATGGCGACCTCCACCTCGTCCAGCGCGAAGCACTCGGCGTAGTAGGTCATCTCGCAGGACACCGTCGCCAGCACGAGGTCGCCGGCGCGGACCGCGCGCAGCACGCCGGGCGCGTGGTCGGCCAGGAACCGCTCGCGGCAGTGCCCCTGCCAGTGCAGGTAGTGCGCGAAGTAGACGTTGCCGACGACGTTGGTCTCGTCGAACGTCACCCGGTGCCGGTACACGTACGCCGTCACGGCCGGTCGTCCGCGGTGACGGCGACGACCACCGGCGCCGACCCGGTCACCAGCTTCGCGGTGACCACCCGGCGCCCGCCCGCGCGCAGCAGCACCAGCCCGTCGTCGAGCACGTCCTCGACGTCGACCCGCTCGCCGCCGTCGTCCTCGCCCAGGCCCAGCGCCCCGATCGCGCAGCTGGCCCGGTTCGCGGCCACGGTGATCCCCTCGCCGGTGCGGGCCGCGATCTCCACCGCCAGCGTCGTCGACGGCACCCCGACCACCGGCCGGGCGACCAGCCCGACCGCCGGGTCCAGGGCCACCAGGCGGTCCGCACCGCCACCGGCCGCGGGCACGGCGGTCAGCTCGGCGTGGTCGTGCAGGCCCAGTTCCGACAGGCGCCTGCTCAGCCAGGGGCCGACCAGCTCCGCGGGCATCGGCTCCCGCCAGGCGCGGGGGCCGATCGCCCGCAGCCGCAGGCCCTGCCAGCAGGCGACCGCCTCGCCGCTCGCGGCCACCACGTCCACGTCGAACCGGTACTCGTCGCCCGAGTGCCACGTCTCCACGGCGTGGACGTGCAGCAGGCCCTCGGGCCGCCGCCAGAGCGTGACGCGGTCGACGCCGACCGGCAGGGCCCTGCGGTGCGGCAGGCAGGCCAGCAGCACGTGCACCGCGGCGTCGTGCGCGCCCGGGTCGCCGAGCAGCAGCCGGCCGCTGTGGAAGTCGGAGAACCAGGTGGCGCCCGGGTCCGCCGCCACCCACGCCCGGACCTCGAACGCGGTCAGGTGGTCGAGGCGGACCAGCCGCCGGAAGCAGCCCGTGTGGAAGAACAGCGGTCCGTAGAGCGGGTGCGGCGGCGTGGTGGGTGGCGTGGTGGTCGGCGGGACCGGCCCGGCGGGGGGCGAGGTGGCGGGAGGCGACGTGGCGGTGCGCAGCTCCGCCGTGAAGCGGACGGCCCCGTATCCGTCGGCGTCGTCGCGCAACGCCACGTCGATCCCGTCGCCGCGGTCGTGGCGCAGCGCCGCGACCCGCAACGTCCGCGTGCCCCGCTCGCCGACCGCCACCGGCGCGGCCAGGGCCACCCGCTCGAACGCCCAGTGCCGGCGCGGCCCGGCCAGCGCCGCCGCCGCCTGGGCCATCGCCTCCAGCCCGACCACGGCCGGCAGCACGGGCGTGCCGTCCACCCGGTGGTCGTCCAGGTACGGGTCCGTGCCCAGCGACAGCTCGGCGCGCTGCACCGACTCCACGCCGGGCGTGCCGGTCAGCTCCTCCTCGCTGAACCGCAGCCCCCGCTCGCCCACGGCGGGGCGCGCGACGGTCGGCACCTCGGGCAGGCGGCCGGCGAGCACGACCGTGACCGGTGCGGTGCGGTCCCCCAGCAGGGCCAGCAGCGCGTCGGTGCCCTCGGCGGGCGTGATCGGGTCGATCCCCTGCCCGCGCAGCCGGTCCACCACGCCCAGGCGCTCGCCCATGCCGACGCCGGACCACAGCGTCCACTCCAGCAGGTGGGCCCGGCACCGGGGGTGGCGCCCGGCCCACCGCTCCAGCTCGACGCGCATCCAGTCGTTGGCGACGCAGTACTCGGCCTGCCCGACCATCCCGGTGCGGCCGATGACCGACCCGAAGGCCAGTACCAGCGTCGCCTGGTCGCCGACGGCGTCGAGCAGCGACCGCAGGCCGGAGACCTTGGGCTCGACCGCGGCGCGCAGCGTGGTGTCGGAGACGGCGCCGAGCGGGCGGGGCTCGTTGACCCCGGCGCCGTGCAGCAGCCCGCGCAGGGGACCGCACGTCGCCGCGGCCTGCACGGCGGCCCGCAGGTCGGCGGGCTCGGTCACGTCGCACCGGGTGTAGTGCACCCGGACCTGCTGCGGCAGCCGGTTGAGCCCGGCCCGGACCTCGGGCGCGTCGGACGGCGTGCGGCCCAGGAACACCAGCGTGGCGCCGAACCGCTCGGCGACCGCCGCGGCGCAGCGCGCGGTGATGCCGGTGACCCCGCCGGTCACCAGGCACACGTCGCCCGGCGCGAGCACCGGCTCGGCCCCGTCGCCCCGGCGGTGCACCGCGGTCACCGGCCGCTGGTAGCGCCCGTCGCGGCCGAGGCGCAGTTCGAGGTACCCCGCGCGGGCGGCCAGCCGGAGGTCGAACCCGTGGTGCGGTGGGCGGTCGACGGCGGTGACCGCGCAGTCCGGCAGCTCCGCGGTGACCGAGCGCGCCAGCCCCGCCGCGGCCGGGTGCCCGTCGTGCAGCACCACCAGCAGGTCGGGCCGCTCGGCCTCGACGCGCTCGACGGCGGCGGCGACCTCGCCGACCGCGTGCACGACCTCGGTGGCGTTGCGCAGCTCCACCACCAGGCCGCGCCGCCGGCCGGCGCCTGTCGTGGGCGCGTCGCCCACGAGCGCCGCATCGCCGGTCCACACCACGGCGTCGGTGGTGTCCGGGACGCCCTCGTGGTCGACCCACCGGTGCCCGAAGGCGCGCACCCACCGCCGGACCCCGTGCACCCCGGTCGGCCCGCCGCGCCCCACCCGCGGCGCGCCCTCGATCACGCGGGCGACGTCGCCGACCGTCGGGCTGGCCATGACCTGGTGCGGGTTGGGCGCCCGCCGGCCGAGCAGCCCGGCGGCGGTGTTCACCAGGTCGAGCAGCTGGAGCGAGCTGACGTGCAGGTCGCCGAGCAGCGAGCTGGTGGGCCGGATGCCGTCGACGGGCAGTTCGAGGCGACGGCCCAGGTGCTCGGTCAGCACGGTCAGCGCGTCCCCGGCCACCGGCTCGGGCACCTCGCGGCGCGTGACCGGCGCCCGCGGCGCCAGGGCGCGGGGCGCGGGCAGCACCTCGCAGGGGTTGGCCAGGAAGTTCGCGGGGGCGTCCAGGTCGAACCGCCGGTACCCGCCGCGCCGGTACCAGACCGCCGCGGTGTCCACGCCGGCCGCGGCCAGCGCCGCGGCCACCAGCGCGTGGCGGCGCGGGTCGCCGGCGCAGTCCATGGCCACGGCGGGCGCGGCGGTGCCCAGTTCCCGGGCCAGGCCGGTCAGCGCCGCACCGGCGCCGACCTCGACCAGCAGGTCGCACCGGGCGGCCAGGTTCTCCAGCGCGTCCTGGAAGCGCACGGGCTCCACCAGTTGCCGCAGCAGCAGGTCGGCCGGGTCCTCGACCGGCTCGCCGGTCACCGTGGAGAAGACCCGGCCGGCCGGCGGGGCGAAAGCCGTGCGCGCGAGCACTTCGCCGAACCGGGGCCGCACCGGTGCCATCGCCGCGCTGTGGAACCCGTGGGAGACCGGCAGCGGGATCGCCACGATGTCCTGCGCCCGGGCCCGGTCCACCACCTCCGCGACGTCCTCGGCCGGACCGGCGATCGCGGTCTGCCGGGGTCCGTTGAGCGCGGCGATGGTCGCCCGCGTCTCCTTCACCAGGGCCTCGGCGGTGGTCGCGTCGGTGCGCAGGCTCGCCATGGCGGTGCCCCGAGCCCCGTACCGGGCCACCAGCGCGCCGCGCGCGGTCACCAGGTCCAGCGCGGCCCGCGCGGTGAGCGCACCGGCCCAGACCAGCGCCGGGATCTCGCCGAGGCTGTGCCCGACCGCGCCGACCGGTGCGCAGTCCGTCCGGGCCAACCAGGCCAGCCCGGCCAGGGACTGCCGCGCGATCGCGGGCTGGGCGACCGCCGTGTCCACGGCACCGTCGGTGATCTCCAGGTCGGCGGGCGGTTCCGGGACCCGGAGCGAGCGCGCCCACGCGGGCAGCGCGGCGCGGACCGGCGATGCCTGACCGGGGAACAGCAGCCCGACGCGGGCGGGCGCGCCGGCGCCGACGGCGAACCCGGCCTCGTCGACCACGACCGGCGGGAGGTCGCCGGCGAGGCGGGTGGGCGCGCTCGCCGCATCGTCAGCCGCGACCGGCCGGAGGTCGCCGGCGAGGCGGGCGCGGGCCCGTTCCGCAACGCTCGCCAGCTCGTCCGGGGTGCGCGCCACCAGGGCGCAGCGGACCGGGGCGCGGTGGGGCGCCGCCTCGGCGGCCGTGGCGGCGAGGTCGTGCACCTCCGCGTTACTCAACCCGGGTGCCCGCGCGACCAGGCGGTCGAGCACCGCGACGAGGTCCCGCGCGCAGTCGCCGCCGAGCACCAGCACCTGCTCCTCGGGGCGTGGCTCGGCCCAGGCCCGCCAGTCCCCGGGCAAGTCCGCGGGCACCCCACCACCCCGCTCGGCACCGCCCAGAACCAGGTGGGCGTTGATCCCGCCGAACCCCATGGCCGACACCGCCGCCCGCGGCACCGGGTTCGACCACGGCTCGGCCTCCGCCAGCACCCGCAGCGGCGTGCCGGGCTCGCGCAGCAGCTCGTGCGGCGTGCGGCACCCGGTCGTCGGCGGCAGCACCCGGTGGTGCACCGCGAGGGCCGCCTTCACCAGACCCGCGACCCCCGCGGCCGCCTTGGTGTGGCCGATGTTGGCCTTGACCGACCCCAGCGCGGCCGGCGTCGCACGACCCGCCAGCGCCGCGCGCAGCACGGTCAGCTCGGTGACGTCGTTGAGCCGGGTGCCGGTGCCGTGCCCCTCCACCAGGTCGATCGAGGTCGGGTCCACCCCGCCCAGGCGGTGGGCCCGCGCCAGGGCGAGGGCCTGGCCGGAGACCTCGGGCCTGGTCAGGCCGCCGGCGCCGTCGGAGGAGGTGCCCCACCCCAGGATCTCGGCGTAGGTGCGCAGGCCGGCGCGCCCGGCGTCCTCGGCGCGCACCAGGGCCACCACGCCGCACCCCTCGCCCGGCAGGAAACCGGTCGGCTCGGCGTCGTAGACGCGCATCTCGTCGACGGCGAGGGCGCCGAGGCGGGCGAAGCCGACCAGCTCGAACGGGTCGAGGCTCAGGTCCACCCCGCCGGCCAGGGCGAAGTCCAGCTCGCCCGCCGCCAGCGCGCGGCACGCGGTGGTCACCGCGAGCAGGCTCGACGCGCAGGCGCCGTCCACCGCGTACCCGGTGCCGTGGAAGTCGAAGTGGTTGCAGACGCGGCCGGCGATCGTGTTGGCCAGCGCGCCGGCCAGCGACTCGTCGCCCGGCACCGGGAACGGCTGCTTGACCAGCTCCTCCAGCGCGGTCAGCACCCGCGCCGCCTCGTCCGGGTCGGTGCCGGTCCGCTCCAGCGCGGCGCGGGCCGCGCGCCGCACGAACGGCCACCGCAGCCGCAACTGGTGGGCGCGGGTGAACTCGCCGGTCAGGGAGTTGCCCAGCAGCACGCCGACCTGGTCGCGGTCGAGCCCGGCCGCGTCCGGGAACCCCGCGTCCGCCAGCGCCTCCGCCGCGACCTGGAGGGCGAGCCAGTGCGCGTGGTCCGCGGCCCGGTGCAGCGGGCCGGGCACGCCGAACCGCGGCCGGTCGAACGTCCAGTCGCGCAGCAGGCCGGCGCGCGTGACGTAGGTCCGGTCCGGGTCGTCCGGCGACCCGACGTAGTCCGGCGACAGCCTGGTCGACGGGATGCGCCGGAACGCCCGCCGCCGCCCGAGGACGGTCTGCCACAGCTCGTCGGGGCCGTTCGCGTCGGGGTAGCGGCAGGCCATGCCGACGATCGCGATGCGGTGCGCGCCGCTCCGGGTCGCGCTCATCGGGCCGCCGCCCCCGCGGTCGCCGGCGCGGCGGCCGGTACCCGCGACCGGGCGCCGGCGAACCCCGCCGCGAGGATCACCGCGCCGCGCAGCAGGCAGGTGATCACCAGGGCGAAGAACAGGCCGAACACCGCCCCGCCGACCACCAGCGCGCCGTAGACCGCGGCGGCGGTGGCGCCGAAGACCACCTGGTTGCGCGGGGCGGTCGGCGTGGTGCCCGGGTCGGTGATCATGTAGTTGGTGAACAGGATGAACGCCAGGCCGGTCATCGGCAGCAGGGCGGCGACCAGGTGGTGGTCGAGCACCAGCGAGCGCAGCGCGGCCTGGGCCGCGAAGCCGCCGACCCAGCCGAGGATCAGCGGCACCTTCCCGGTCAGCTTGGCGTTGATCATCGTGCCGAGCACCAGGACGGCGAACGGGATCAGCCAGTCGAGCGCGCCCCCGGTGTTAGAGGTGAAGTGGTACGGCGGCGCGATGCCGACCCACGGGAACAGCAGCAGCGTGACGACGATGCCGGTGTTCGACGGGTTGAGCACGTGGCGCAGCCGGCCCCGGACCCGCAGGCGCACCAGGTACTTGCTGCCGTTGGCCACGGTGACGGCGAACAGGTAGGGCCACAGCACGGCGTTGCCCCACAACAGCATCGCGCAGGCGAGCGCGGCGATGTGCGGGGGCAGCAGGAACAGCGTGAACGCGCGCGGGCCGCCCCGGTACTGCGGCGCGCGACCGCGCGCCCAGGCGTCCAGGGACTCGAACAGGATCGCCGTGGCGTAGCTGACGAGCACGGTGGCGATCGGGGTGATCGGCGACTGCTCGAAGCCCAGCAGCAGGTGGCCCACGACGGTGAACGCGGTGATCGAGACCGCGAACCTGCGCAACGCCTTCTCCCGGCGCTGCTCGGGGGTCAGGCTCTCCGGCCGGTTCGGCGCGGGCCCGGCCTGCGCGGTGCCGGCTCCGGCCCGCGCGGTGCCGGCCTCGGTCGTCGCCGGTGCTGTCGTCGTCATCGCACTACCGCCGTTCCGTTGCCGTTGAGGACCACGGTCCGGCGACCGGGCGCCACGTCGACCTCGGCCCGGTGCAGGCCGGTGGCGTCGCGCCAGGTCACGGTGACCGGGGTGGTTCTGCCGCCGGGCAGCGACAGGGGGATCTCGGCCGCGGACACGCCGGCGTGGCCGTTGGCCGGGTAGAGCTGCGCCCGCTGGGGTCGGTCGGGGTGGCGCAGCTCCACCTGGACGCCGAGGGCTCGCACCTCGGGCGCGCCGGGTCCGGCCGACCGGACGAACGCCAGGTGCGCGGACGTGCCCGCCGCGGCCCGGTTGCGCAGCAGGGCGGAGTCCTCCCACTGGTTGGCGACCAGCACGTCGAGCGTGCCGTTGCCGTCGACGTCGCCCAGCGCCAGGCCGCGGCTGTTGTCGGGCGCGGCGATGCCCAGGGCGGGTGCCAGGTCGGTGTAGGCGCCGTTCGGGCCCCTGACCCAGAACGGGTTGGACTCGTGGCCGGACAGGTCGTCGCCGGGGCCGAAGGCGGGCCACGCCCACGGGTGGCGCAGCAGCTCGTCGTTGCCCATCGCCAGCTCCTGGAGCAGCGGCCACCGGTCGACCTCGCCCTTGAGGAAACCGTTGGCCTGCAGGATCTCGTCGACGCCGTCGTTGTCGAAGTCGCCCGCCTTGACGTCCCAGCACCAGCCCGAGCGGGCCAGGCCCAGGCGCTCGCTGCGCTCGCGGTAGGGCAGCTCGCCGCGGGCCAGGTCGGCGGGGTCGCCGTCGGGCACGAACGCGAAGTTGCTCTCGTGCAGGGCGTAGGGGGTGGTGATGTTGCTGACCACGATCGTGGGCAGCCGGGCGCCGCGGTCGTAGGTGAACGCCACGCCCATGCCCTTGAACGAGTCGTGCCCCAGCACCTCGGACTTCGGCGTGGTCAGGTCGCGCCTGCCCGCGACCTCGGTCAGCACCACCCGGCCGGGGGTGGACCGGTTGACCATCAGCTGGTCGGGGCCGAAGTCGTTGGCCTGGTACACCTCGGGCAGGCCGTCGCCGTCGAGGTCCTGGAGGCCGATCGACAGCGTCCAGGAGCCGGCGGCGGTCGGCGACAGGGCGGTGCTCGCGTCGACCAGGTCGGGCGCCCGGTCGACGCCGCGGGGCCGGGTGAGCAGGATGCGGTTGGCGCCGGCGTTGCGGGCGCGGGACATGGAGTCCTGCATGGCCATCCGGACGTCGTCGCCCGCGTCGGGGTCGAGCACCCTGGCCCCGTCGGGGAAGTAGTTGCCGACGAGCAGGTCGAGGTGGCCGTCGCCGTCGACGTCGCCGACGTTGAGGGCGGTGGAGTTCCACACCTGCACCGGGTGCAGCAGCTCGCGGGCGCGGAAGGTGTCCGGCCCCGGGACGCCGCCCGCGTTGACGAACAGCAGCGGCGTCCGGCCCCAGTAGTAGACGACCAGGTCGGTGTCGCCGTCCTCGTCGAGGTCGGCGGGCACGCAGCCCATCGGCGCCATCGTGGGGTCGTAGGGGACGCCGATCGGGACCAGGCGCACGGGCGGGTAGTCCCCGGGGTCGCCCGGCACCGCGCGCACGGTGACCGAGTCGTCCCGGGGGTCGACCAGGCACACGTCGCCCGGCCGCCCCGCGCCGCGCAGGTCGGTGGCGGCGACCGCGGCGCCGACCGCCGAGATCCAGCTGCGGATGCCGCGCAGGGCGGGCGCCACGACGCGTTCCCGGTGCGCCCCGGCCGGGGCGGTGTTCAGCTGCTCGGCGGTGAACCGGAAGCCCTCGGCGAGGCGGGCGGTCCCGGCCGCGCCGAGGCCCGGCCGCCTCGTCGCCACCCCGAGGGCGGCGCAGACGCACAACACGGCGACGGCGGCGACCGCCGCGCGGACGGCTTGGGTCATGGGCACGCGACCTCATTCCCTGGTTGGGCGCGACTGGTTCGCTAGTGGGGCGCGACTGGTGCGACGAGCTCGCGGAGCCGGGCGCGCCACGCCTGGTAGGCGTGGACGTCCGCGGAGCCGGTGAGCCCCCGCGCGGCCACCTCGGTCCACGCCGAGGCCCGCTCGGGCGCCACGCCGAGGACCTGCTCGCAGGCGGCGCGGGTGTGCGCGGGCACGATCCCGGAGCGGACCCGGGCGCCCGCGGCGAAGGCCACGCCCTGGGCGAGGTGCGCCCGGTGCGGTCCGGCCGCGGCGACCAGGCGGGCCCGGCAGGCGTCGTCCGCGGCACCGGCGTACGCGCAGGCCAGGCCGACCCCGCTCCACAGGGCCGGGCGGGCGGGCGCGGGCAGCGCGGCGACGAGCCCGGCGACGCCGTCGGCGTCGGCGGACTGGAGGAACCACACCGCCCGGCCGCAGCCGGCGAGCACGGCCTCGGCCTCCGGTCCCGGGGCGGTCCGGCACCGGCGGGCCAGGGCGCGGGCACCGCCGAAGAAGGTCTCGGCGAACCCGGCGCCGTCCAGCGCCAGCCACCGCAGCAGCGGGGTGGGCGGCGGCGGGGTGGGCAGCCGCAGCCGCGCCGAGGCCAGCGGCCACCCCGCGCCCACGTGGACGAGGTGGGCGTACCCGTCGCCGGGCCCGGCCAGCAGGCGCCGCAGCGCCCGCGCGCGGCCGGCCGTCGCCAGGTCGAGCGCCCTGGCGAACATCCCGGCGCCCTCGTAGGCGAAGCCGCGCTCCTCCGGGTCGACCTCGGCGAGCGCGGCGTGGGGATCGCGCCACGCCCGCGCCCCGGTGTCGAAGCCGACGAGGAAGCTGCGGGCGTGCGCCTCCAGGACCGCCCTGGCGTGCGGCCGGTCGGTGCGGAAACCGCGCCGACCGAAGTCGGCGAGGGACGGCGGCAGCCGCACCAGGCCGAGCAGTCGCCCGACGGCGGCGGCCGCCCCGGGTAACGCGAACGGCTCTCCCACGGCACCCCCAGCGGCGAAAGCAGCGCACAAAGTCTGCTACTTGAATAAGTAGTAATCAGCCCCAGTTGCTCAGATGAGCTGTCTATCACCGTTATCCATGGATAACAAGATGTGTGGATCGGCCTTCACTCGATGAGACCACGCGAGGACCGCTCGCCGTTAGTTTTGAGCAGGACTTTTGTCCTGACCTAAAGATCATTTGCAGTGGGCGTTCCCATCCGCTCACGGCCGCCTCGCAACCGAACGGCCCAGGGCAACCTCGCCCCGACGACGCACTTCAGGCCGATTGCCCTGGAAGAAAACTATCTTTATTGTTAGCGACCTACCGTCAGGAGGTCCTATGGCACCCATGTCGCGCTCACGACGGCTGAGCCTCTGCGTGATCGCGTCGACCGCGGCGTCGGTGATCGTGACGCCCGCCGCCGGCGCGGTGCCGTCCATCGGGGGCGTCGCCTTCACCGAGATCGCCAGGCCCGGCACGGCGATGGCCACCTACCGCCGCATCCCCTCGCCCGAGCACGCGATCCGCGAGGCCAACAGGCTGCGCCCGGCGGTCAAGTTCGCCGAGTTCGCCAACGAGCCGGTGTTCAGCCACGGCATCCCCGGCGTGGTGGTGTTCGACTACGACGGGGACGACGACCTCGACTTCTACGTCACCAACGGGCCCGGCCGGGCCAACAGCCTCTACCAGAACCAGCTCGCGCAGACCGGCAGGCTGGAGTTCGTCGACATGGCGCCGTGGACGGGCGTGTCGCTGACCTCCCAGGACTCCAACGGCGCCTGCGCGGGCGACATCGACAACAACGGCCACACCGACCTCTACGTGCTCGGCCGCAACGAGAACAACCGGTTGCTGCTCAACCGCGGCAACGGCACGTTCGCCGACGTCACCGGCGCGGCGGGCGACGCCTCCGGCGGCACCTACAGCCACGCCAGCTGCTCCATGGGCGACGTCAACGGCGACAGCCTGCTCGACATCGCCGTCGCCAACACCTGGGACATGAAGAACGCCCTGCCGATCTTCGCCGTGCCCTACCAGTACAACCAGCCCAACCAGCTGCTGCGCAACGTCGACGGCCTGCGGTTCACCGACGTCAGCGCCGCGGCGGGCATCGCGCAGGTGGACGTGCGGGACGTGCCGCCGGGCGCCACCGCGCCGTTCAACGACCTCAGCTGGGCGCTGTCGCTGGTCGACTACGACCAGGACGGCGACCTGGACCTGATGACCGCCAGCGACCAGGCGGCCTACCGGATCACCAAGCACGGCGGCCACGACCGCGGGTTCGTGCGGCTGTGGCGCAACGACGGCGACGGGTACTTCGACGAGGTCACCTTCGACGCCGGCCTGGGCGAGCCCGGCATGTGGATGGGCCTGTCCTACGGCGACTTCAACCACGACGGCAACCTCGACGTCTTCGCCACCAACGGCGGCGACTACCTGACCGTCCCGCTGCCGCAGATGCCGCGGCAGCTCGGCGACGCGTCCAGCCGCTGGTTCCTCCAGCGCCCGGACCACACCTTCGCCGACCCCCGGCGCTCGTCGCTGCACCTGCCGGCGCAGAACGGGGCCGACCCCGACCTGGGCACGCTCAACGCCACACCGTGGGGGTGGGGCACCTCCGCGATCGACTACGACAACGACGGCTCGACCGACCTGCTCTACCACGGCGCGCTCGACGGCATGGGCATGGTGACCGCCGAGAACCCCGGCGCGCTGCTGCGCAACCGGGGGCCGCAGGTGGGCGCGGGCGCGTTCTACCCGTCGTTCGACTACGACGACGTCCTCACCCGCGCGGGCACCGACCACCGCAGGCGCACCGTGATCGGCGTGGCGACCGGCGACCTGGACCGCAACGGGTGGGTCGACGTGGTCAGCGTGGCCCAGTCGCTCAAGGTCGGCAGGCTCGTCCCGATCAACGACGTGGTGCCGTTCGACTTCGACTCGCCGTTCGACGCCAACGCCGCCATCCTGCGGATCTTCCAGCCCACCGCCGCCGACCCGACGACCTGGGCGCCCACCGGCAGCACCACCACCGAGGGCGACCTGTCCGTCGAGGTCAACAACGGCGGCAACGGCAACCGGTCGGCCACCGTGCGCGCGGTCGGCAGCGTCGGCCTCGCACCGGGCGCGCGGGTCAACCGCGACGGCATCGGCGCGATCGTGCGGTTCACCCCGACCGACGGGCCGACCGCGATGCGGCCGGTGCTCGGCGGCTCCAGCTTCGCCTCGCAGGACGCCTTCGAGGCGACCTTCGGCCTGGGGCGGGTGAACGCCGGCGTGGTCGAGGTGCTGTGGCCCGGCGGCGTCCGCAACCGGCTCTACAACGTGCGGGCCGGCGAGCGGGTCGTCTTCCCCGAGATCCCGTGCGGCTTCGACACCAGGGACATGACCGCGGCGCAGTACCGCGCCTGCGTGGACAACGCGGTGAACGCCCTGGTCGCGGCCGGGCGGATCACCGCGGAGAACGCGACCCGGTTCGCCAACAGCGCCCGCCGGGCGTTCAACGAGTCCAGGTAGCCCGGGTGCCGGGGTCGGCGCGGTGCGCGACGATCCCGGCACTCGCCGTGACCGGGCCGCGCGGCTGGTGCACAATCTGACGCGCACGGTGTCGTGCGGACGTGCTCGACCACCCGGCCCACCTCGGGAGCGGCCTGATGCGGTACATGCTCTTGTTCTACGGCTGCGACCGCCCGCAGCCGGGCGACCCGCGGTTCGAAGGCGCCCTGGCCAGGACCAACGCCTTCACCGAGGAGTGCCGCAAGCGCGGCGCGTTCGTCGCCGCCGGGCCGCTCAAACCGGTGCACACGGCCACCACCGTCCGGGTCCGCGAGGGCCGGACGCTGATGACCGACGGGCCGTTCGCCGAGACCCACGAACAGCTCGGCGGCTACTGCGTCCTGGAGTGCCCGAACCTCGACGAGGCGCTGGAGCTGGCCGCGATGGCGCCGATGGCCTACGAGGGGTCGGTCGAGGTGCGCCCGATGGACGAGATCCCCGGCTGGGACGACTCGCCCTCGGCGGCGTTGACGCGCTCGGCGGCCGGCTCGGCATGACCGACCGCTCACCCGCCGCGGTCGCGGAGCGGGTGTACCGGGACCACCGGGGCCGGATGCTCGCCGCCCTGGTCCGGGTCCTCGGTGACTTCGAGCTGGCCGAGGACGCGCTGCAGGACGCCTTCGCCGCGGCGCTGCGGCGCTGGCAGCCGTCGGCGCTGCCCGACGACCCGGTGGCGTGGCTGCTCAGCGTCGCGCGGAACCGGGCGATCGACCGCATCCGCCGGGCGCGGGCCGGGCGCGTGGCGGACGCTGGGGGCGAACCCGGCCGAGGCGCGGTGATGACGATGACCGAGTACGGCGAGGACCGGCTGCTCGGCGTCGGCGACGACCAGCTCAGCCTCATCTTCACCTGCTGCCACCCGGCGCTGTCGATGGACGCCCGGGTGGCGTTGACGCTCCAGGCGGTGGCCGGCATGACCGCCGCCGAGATCGCCCGGGTGTTCCTGGTCGGCGAGACCACGATGGCGCAGCGGCTGGTCCGGGCCAAGCGGAAGATCCGCGACGCCGGCATCACCTTCGAGGTGCCGCCGGACCACCGCCTGCCCGAACGGCTGGCCTCGGTGCTGGCCGTGGTCTACCTGGTGTTCACCCAGGGGTACACGGCGCCGCGCGACAGCCCCCAGCACGACCAGCTCCGGGCCGAGGCGCTGCGGCTGGGCAAGCTGGTGGCGACGCTGATGCCCGACGAGCCGGAGGCGCTGGGCCTGGTGGCGCTGATGCTGCTGACCGATTCCAGGCGCGAGACGCGTTACACCACCTCCGGCGACATCGTGCTGCTGGAGGACCAGGACCGGGCGCGGTGGGACCGGGCGCAGATCGCCGAGGCCGTCGGGCTGCTGCGCCGGGCGGCCCGGATGGGCGCGCCGGGTCCCTACCAGTTGCAGGCGGCCATCGCCGCCGAGCACGCGCGGGCGCCCTCCGGGGAGCGGACCGACTGGCCGGCCATCGCCGAGCTGTACCGGGTGCTGCTGGAGTTGGCGCCCTCCGCGGTGGTCGCGCTCAACCACGCCGTGGCGGTGTCGATGGCCGAGGGGCCGGAGGCCGGCCTGGCGCTGGTCGACGGGATCGAGGGGCTGGACGGGTACCACCTGCTGCACGCGGCCAGGGCCGATTTCCTGCGCCGGTTGGAACGTGCTGACGAGGCACGCGCCGCCTACCGCCGCGCCCACGAGCTGGCCGCGAACCCGGCCGACCGGCGGTTCCTGGCCGGGCGGTTGCGCGAGCTGGGCGAGGCGGTCGGGGACGAGTAGGTCCTGACCTGGGGTTCGTTCCTGGGACGAGCGGTTCCGACGACCCGCTGTCACCCCGCCGGAAAAAAGCCCGACCCGCCTGTCGAGTTCCGCCCTCGCCGTTCGTCCTCTGGACGTCCCCCCGTCCCGAACCACGTCCGGACCGCCCACCCGGCCCGCGCCGCGGCGCACCGGCGCGCGACCGCACCCGTGCGGAACGAACACGAGAAAGCGAAGCCAACCATGGCAGCAACCGGCACGACGCCGGGGTCCGACGCGGCGCTCCAGCGCTGGACCCTGATCCTCGGTTCCCTCTCCTCCTTCCTGGTGGGTCTCGACGCCCTGGTCGTGACCACCGCGCTGCCGACCCTCTACCAGGAGTTCGGCACCGGCATCGAAGGGCTGAGCTGGACGGTCAACGCGTACGAACTGGCCTTCGCCGCGTCCATCCTGACCGGGTCCAGCCTCGGTGACCGCTTCGGCCGCCGCCTGATGTTCGTCGTGGGCATCGCGGTGTTCACCCTCTCGTCCGCGGTGTGCGCGCTCAGCCCGAACGTCGAGACGCTGATCGCGGCACGGGTCGTGCAGGGCATCGGCGGCGGCATCGCGGTGCCGCTGGCGCTCGCCCTGATCACCGAGGTCACCCCGCCGCAGGCGCGCGGCAAGGCGCTGGGCATCTGGGGCGCCTTCACCGGGCTCGCCGTGGCCGCCGGGCCCCTGGTCGGCGGCGCGATCGTGGACGGCCTGGCCTGGCAGTGGATCTTCTGGCTGAACGTCCCGGTCGGCGCGATCATCGCCGTGCTGACCCTGGGCAAGGTCATCAGGGGCACCCGCACCGAGGCCCGGTTCGACCCGATCGGGCTGGTCCTGGCGACGGTCGGCGTGTTCGGCGTCGCCGCCGCGCTGATCCGGGGCAACGCCGCCGGGTGGGACTCGCCGTGGGTGCTGACCGGCCTCATCGGCGGCGTGGTGGTCCTGGTCGCGTTCGTGCTCTACGAGCGCCGCACCGCCAGCCCGATGATGCCGATGCGGCTGTTCGGCAACCGCAGCTTCACCGGCGGCTGCGTGGCCGGCTTCATCCTGATGGCGGGCATCTTCGCGCTCGGCTTCCTGACCGCGCAGTACCTCCAGCTGGCACTGGGCCGGTCGCCGCTGAGCGTCGGGCTCGGCCTGCTGCCGGCGACCGCCGTGTCGCTGTTCATCGCGCCGGTGACGGGGCGCCTGGCCGACCGGATCGGCGAGAAGCCGCTGATCATGCTCGGCCTGGGCCTCCAGGCCCTCGGCCTGCTGCTGATCAGCGCGCTGGTCACGGACACCAGCGGGTACGGCACGATCGTCGGGCCGCTGTTCGTCATCGGTTTCGGCATCGCCATCGCCTTCCCGACGGTGACCACCGCGGTCATGCGCTCGGTCGACCCGCGCGAGGCGGGCATCGCCTCCGGCACCAGCAACACGTTCCGGCAGGTCGGCGCGGTGTTCGGGGTGGCGATCGCCACGGCGGTGTTCGCCGGCAGCGGCAGCTACCGCACGCCGGCGGAGTTCGTGTCGGGCTTCAAGCCGGCGTTCCTGGTGCTGGGCCTGCTGTGCGTGGTCGGCGTGGGCGTCGGCGCGATGGTCCGGCGGCACGCCGCCACGGCCCGGCCCGCCGGGTCCCCGGTGCCGCGGCACGCGGGCTGAACCCGCGCGCCGCCGCGGTGGTGCCGGGTCACGCGTTCCCTGCCGCGCGGCCCGGCACCACCGCCCGGGCCTCGTGCGCGGAACAGCCGGAAGAACCACGCGCCGACCACACCGGCTCACCCGCTCCCGACCGCGCGGCCCGGCACCACCGCCCGATCCTCCCGCCCGGAACGCCCCGGCAAGAACCACGCGCCGACCGCACCAACCGCGGCGAGGACCCCGAGCAGCACCAGCGCCACCCGCTCCGCCGCCGCGAACCGCACCGGGTCGACCCCGCCCCCAGCCGCCGCGGCGGTCTGGAGCACCGCGCCGACCACGGCCACGCCGAGCGCGCCCGCCACCTGCCTGCCGGTGGCCAGGACGCCGGACCCGGTGTTGACCAGCCGCTCCGGCAGGTCGCGGACGACCTCGGTGCTGATCGGCCCCATGAGCAGACCGACGCCCAGCCCCACCACCGCCAGCGGCCCGACCAACGACGGCACCGCGGCCGCCCACGCGACCCCCGTACCCACCGCGAGGAAACCGCACGTGATCACCGGACGACCGCCCCACCGGTCGGTGGCGTGCCCGGCGAACGGCGACGCCACGCCCGCGAGCACCGCCATCGGCAGCAGGGCCAACCCGGTCTCGAAGGCGGTGCCGCCCCGCACCGCCTGCACCTCCAGCGCCACCACCAGCATCAGGCCGGACATCAGCACGAACTGGAGCACGCCGAGCCACAGCGCCACCGAGAAGGCCCGGACGCCGAACAGCCGCACCGGCACCAGGGCCTCCGGCCGGTCCCGCTCCCACAGCACGAAGACGACCAGCAGGACGGCACCGACCGCCGCGGGCACGGCGCCGCCGGCCGACCGCCCGGCCGCGACGCAGCCGTACACCACCGCGCCGAGCCCGCCCATCGCCAGCAGCGTCCCGACCGCGTCCAGCTCGCGGCCGTGCCGGGGTTCCCGGCCGGGCGAGGCCCACAGCACCGCGGCGACCGCGAGGGCGCACCCCGGCGCGTTGGCCAGGAAGACCCAGCGCCAGCCGGCGAACGACACGACGGCACCGCCGAGCACCGGCCCGACCACGGCCGCCAGCGCCATGGACGCGCTGACGAAGCCGAACGCGAGGCCGCGGCGGTGCCCGGGCACGGCGAGGGCGATCATGCCCAGCACCTGCGGGACGATCAGCGCACCGCCGACGGCCTGGACGACGCGCCCGAGGACCAGCGGCGGGAGCGCCGGGGCCGCGCCGCAGACGAGCGAGCCGACCAGGAACACCGCCAGCCCGACCACCAGCACGTTCCGCCGGCCGTGCACGTCGCCCAGGCGCGCGGCGGGGAGCAGCAGCACGCCGTACACCAGCGTGAAGCCGTTGGCCACCCACAGCACGCCGGCCAGCCCGGCGCCCAGCTCGGCCATCAGCGCGGGCAGCATCACCTGGACGACCGTGGAGTCGACCATGACCACGAACGAGGCGAGGCTCAGGGCGAACACCGCGGCGGCGGTCCGCCGCGGCAAGGGGTCGCCGGTCGGTGCGGGGTTCGCCATGGCCACCACCCACTGGTCGCTCGGATCCGACAGACCACTATACGATCCAGTAGTGGCCTGTGGCCACCGTCGAACCGACGATCCGAAGAGGATGGTCGAGGAGCGCGCGGCAGGGCCGGCGGAGAACCCCGCACACGACAGGACCTCGCGCCTCCGGCACGTGCCGGAGGC
The DNA here is from genome assembly GCF_009498035.1 of Saccharothrix syringae. Lineage (NCBI taxonomy): Bacteria > Bacillati > Actinomycetota > Actinomycetes > Pseudonocardiales > Pseudonocardiaceae > Saccharothrix > Saccharothrix syringae. Next base: position 2,839,750 of record NZ_CP034550.1, on the reverse strand, counting down.
GCGAGGTCCGCGGTGCGCGAAGCCCGGTTCGGCCCCGGAGCCCGGTTCGGCCCCGGAAACCGGTTCAGCCCTGGAGACCGGGGCGGTCCCACAGGCCGACTTCGTTGCCGTCCGGGTCGGTGAAGACGGCGAAGCTGCCGAAGTCGTCGGAGATCTTCGTCGGCTGCATGACGATCTTGCCGCCCAGGCTCTCCGCCTTCTCCAGCGCGGCGTTGAGGTCCTCGGCGTGGAAGTACACCCGGACCCCGGCGTGGCTCTGCGCGGGCCCGATGCCGCCGCCGACCTCACCGCCGGTGCTGACGAGGCCGTAACCGCCCATCTGCGGCAGCACGTTGATCTGCCAGCCGAACATGTCGCCGTAGAACTTCTGGAGGGCGGCGGCGTCGGACTTCGTGGTGATCTCGAAGTAGGACAACGGGTTCCCCACGGGATTCCCCTTCCTGGTGTGGAGTGGACGGTCCGTCCTGGTGAAGGTCTACCACATCCGCCGGACGCGGAAAGGGAGTGGTGACAAGGGGTTCACCCGGATGACGCCCCTCCCGGACGGCGGTGCCCGGCACCGTCAGCCGTCGCCCTCGCGCGCCCTCGGACAGCCGGAAATCGTGGTGTAGCAAGCGAGTTCCGGTTCGCGCTCCAGTCGGGGCGCCTGGCCGTAGTTGAGGTCGCGCACCTGCTTCATCCACGCGGAGTCGGCGGCGTGGGTGGCGGGGTCGGCGCCGGACATCAGCTCCCGCGAGCACACCGCCGGGTCGAGCCGCGCCGGGTCGGCGGGCCCCCGGTGCGCCAGCGCGTCGAGCGCCAGCGCCTCGGCCACGGGGTCCGTCGTGCCGACGCCGTCGTGGTCCGCGGTGTCCGCCGGGCAGGCGTCCTGGAGCCGGACGTTGGCCACCCACCCGGGTCCGGTGAGGTCCGCCGAGGCGGGCGGGACCAGCGGGTCGGCGTGGGAGCTGAGCACCGTGTAGGAGATGCCGCGGAAGGTCTGCCGGTGCGAGTCGACCGCGCGGACGAAGTTCGCGTCGGTCCGCTGCTGCCAGACGGCGGCCGGGCACATCGCCGGGCACATCAACGTGCCCAGCGGCGTGCCGTGGCTGGTGGGCGCCAGGGCCACGACGTCGTCGACCATCGGCCGGACGTCGGGCCAGAACCGCAGCGCCCACCGGGGCACCAGCCCGCCCTGGCTGTGCCCGAGGACGCCGATCCGGCGGCCGGCCACCGCGCGCATGGTGCGGATGGCGTGCACCACGTACTCGGCGCGGACCTGGATGTCGGCGAAGTTCTCGTTCGCCGAGGCCGGGCCGGGCACGTCCGAGGCGCACCACGGGATGCCCGCGCGGGTGAGCGCGTGCTTCCAGTTCCAGCCGAAGTACTGGTCGGAGTTGACGCCGGTGCCCGCGAGGAGCAGGACCGGTTCGCCGGTGGCCCCGCGGAGGTTGCCGGTGCAGGTGAGGCTCGCGTCCAGGCGCTCGGCGGGCACGGAGAGCGCCGGCCCCTCGCGGTGCACCGGCGCGAACCCGCCGCCGGCGGCGCCCGCGGCGGCGGTGTGGGTGGTGAGCAGCAGTGCCGCCAGCGCGACCACGCGGGTGGGGCGACCGACCACGACGACCTCGCTTCCGGTGGGGTGCTTCGGTGGGCGGCGGGCGTCAGTGGCCGCGGGCGCACATGCTGTACCCGTCGCGGATGATCATCGCGGCCATCGGGACGTACGCCGAGGGGTCCTCGGGGACCACGGCGGCCAGGCCGTCGCAGTACCGGTTGTACATGCTGAACGCCGCGCCGATGAGCACGGTGTCGTGGATCTCGGTGTCGTCCGCGCCCGCCTCGCGGGCCCGCCCGACCAGTTCGGCGGTGACCGCGCGCCCGCCCTCCTGCACCGCGCCCGCGATGGCGCACAACGCCTTGAGCTTCGCGGGGATGGGCGCGCTGCCCAGGTCCGCGACCACCTTCTCCAGCACCGCGCGGGCGTCCTCGTCGTCGCTCTGCTGCACGCTCATCTCGCCGTGGGTGTGGCGGCAGAAGTAGCAGTCGTTCAGCGACGAGACGTAGGCCGCGATCAGCTCGCGGTCGGAGCGGGACAGCGTGTTGTCGTCGCGCAGCAGGACCTCGGCCAGCTCGCTGAGCGGCCGACCGGTCTCCTGGCGGTACTGCATGAGGCCGGGGGTGCCGGGGAACGACTGCGCGGGCATGGTGATGTGGGGCATCCGTGTCTCCCTCTTAGCCGGTGATCGCGACGGACGCGCCGGTCCGCGTGGACGGGGATCGGTGCCGCGCCCCGGAACGCCGACCCAGTACACTACTACAGTTCTATATAGTCAAGTTCGAGGAGTGCGACCCGGAACAGGTCCGCACTCCGGCCGACTCCACGGACTTCGAACTACATCCGGTGATGCACTCGTTTGCCACCTTGCCGTCGCCGGCGCCACCTCACTACCTTCCGCTGAAGTGGAGTCGACGGTTGGGGGCGCTGCGTGGAGATCGCACTGGGCGAGCGGCGGTGGCGGGACCTGCGGCACGCGCTCGCGGCGGCGAGCAGGCGGTTCGCCCGCCTCGTCCTCGACCGCCGGGCACCGGGGCGCCGGGCGGTCGGCGGCTGGTCGGTCGCCGAGACCGCCGCCCACACCGCGATCGTCGCCCGGCTCAACGCGGGCGTGGTGGCGGCCGACCCGGCCCCGCTGGGCGAGCCGGAGCTGGACCGGATGGTGCGCGAGACGTCGCTGGGCGGGCTGGCCCGGCTCAACGCGGCGGCGCTGCGGCACTTCGCCGAGCGGGACGCGGAGCCGGTGGCGCGGGACCTGGTCGAGCGGGTCGACCTGATGCTGGCCCGCAGCGCCGACCTCGACCCGCTCGCGCCGCGGTCGTGGCTGGGCGGCGCGCGGCTGCCCGTCGCCTCCGTACTGGCCCACCAGCTCAACGAGATCCTGCTGCACGGCTTCGACATCGCCCGGGCGACCTCCACCCCGTGGCCCATCTCCCCCGAGGAGGGCGCCTTCGGCTTCGAACTGTTCCTGGTGCGCCTGCTCAGCGGCGACACCGGCAGGCTCATCGGCCCCGGCCCCGGCCCCGGCCCCGGCCCCGGTCCCGCCCCCGGCCGCGGCCGCCGCGTCGCCATCGAGTTCCGCTCACCGCACACCACACCGGTGCTGATCACCAGCGGCGACGGGCGGACCTCGGTCACCCCGCCCACCGCCGGCGCCGACGCGACGGTCCGGTTCGACCCGGCGGCGCTGATGCTGACCCTCTTCCGCCGCAGGCGGCTGGTGCACGGCGTGGTGACGCGGCGAATCTCGGTGTCGGGCCGCCGCCCCTGGGCCGCCGTCCACTACCTGCACCGCACCCGCACGCCCTGAAAACCCCGGGAGGTACCCGAACGCCGCCCCGCCGTTCCCCCGAGCGGCCGATCCCCCGCCGGGCCGCCCACCGGCCAGGTAGTCTCTGGATTCATGGAGGACGAGACGACCGGCGGGCACGCCGACAAGGCCGCCCTGTACGAGGCGTTCGCCCAGGTCGGCAAGGCGCTGGCGAGCGCCAAGCGGCTGGAGATCATCGACGTGCTGGCCCAGGGCGAGCGCTCGGTCGAGGTGCTGGCCTCGGCCGTCGGCCTCGGGCTGACCACGGCGTCCAACAACCTCCAGGTGCTCAAGCAGTCGGGTCTGGTCGCGACCCGCAAGGAGGGCACCAAGGTCTTCTACCGGCTCGCCGGCCGGGACGTGGCGGTGCTGTGGGCGCGGCTGCGCGACGTCGCGTCCGGGCACCTCGCCGGGGTCGACCGCGCCCGCGCCGCCTACCTGGGCCCGGACGACACCGAGCAGGTGACCCGCGACGAACTCCTCCAGCGCATCGAGAAGGGCGACGTCACGGTCATCGACGTGCGCCCGCGGGAGGAGTACGCGGCCGGGCACATCCCCGGTGCCGTGTCGATCCCGCTGCGGGAGCTGGCCGACCGGCTGGCCGAGCTGCCGGCCGACAGCACCGTGGTCGCCTACTGCCGGGGCTCCTACTGCGTGCTGGCCCACGACGCGGTGCGCACCCTGCTGGCCAACGGCAGGCAGGCCGTCCGGCTGGCCGACGGGATGCTGGAGTGGACGCTGGCCGACCTGCCCGTGGCCCGGTGAACCCGGGTCAGCCGAACGCGGCCATCGCCCGCACCAGCCGGTCCACCTCCTCGTCGTCGGTGACGATGCTCGGCCCGAACCGGACGTAGGACTCCCGGTACGGCGTGGTGCCGGCCGAGATCCGGTGCTCCGCCAGCAGGCGGGCCACCACCTCCTCCCCGGCCACCCCGTCGACCACGCAGCACACGACGCCCGCCGACACCTCGGCGGAGCGCGGGGTGACCAGGCGGACCCGCGGCAGCGCCGCCAGGCCCTCCTTGAGCCGCGTCGCCTGCTCCCGGACCCGCGCGGCGACCCGGTCCCGCCCGATCGCCCGCTGGAAGGCGACCGCCTCGGGCAGCGCCCACCGGTTCTCGAACGAGTGGTAGCCGCCGGGGCTGTTGAGCGTGCCGGGGTCGCCGACGGGCGGTCGGCCGGTGAGCCACCCGGTGAACGCCGGCGCCGAGAAGCTGGGCACCGCGGTGTCCACGCGGCGCCACGCCGCCGGGCTGCCCCACGCGAACCCCGTGCCCCGCGGCCCGAACAGCCACTTGTGCGCCGAGGTCATGAAGAAGTCGGCGCCCAGGGCGGGCACGTCGACGTCCTCGGCCGCGAACCCGTGCACCCCGTCGACGCACAGCAGGACGCGGTCGCGCTCGCGCCGGTGGGCGTTGACGCGGGCGAGGGCGTCGGCGACGTCCCGCACCGGGACCTTCACCCCGGTGCCGGAGTGCACCCAGGTCAGCGCCACCACCCGGGTCCGGCCGGTCACCGCGCGCCGCAGCCGCGCGGTCATCTCCTCCCGCGAGGCGGTCGCCGGGTCGTCGTAGAGGGCGACCTGCCGGACCCGCACGCCGTGCGCGGCCGACCGGAGCCGCAGGCTCTCGTGCGTGGAGTAGAACTCGTGGGGCGTGGTGAGCACCTCGTCGCCGGGTTCGAGCCGCAGGCCGCCGTAGACCAGGCCGATGGCCATGGTCGCGCTGTCGGTCAGGGCGATCTCGCCCGGCGGGGCGCCCGCGTAGCCGCCGAGGGCGGCCTGGGCGCGGGCGCCGTACTCCAGATCGGCGACACCGTGCCGGAACTCCTCGGGGAAGGTGTCGAGCCGATCCCGGAATGACGCTATAGCTTCTCTTACCGACCGGGGTGGCGAGGAGAGCACGAAAGCGGCGAAGTGCGCGTAGTCCGGTCGAAGCGCGAACTGCGCGCGCACCGCCGACCAGTCACCCGGGTCGAACCGGCCGCCCCCGGCCGGAGCAGCCGCCGCGACTCCCGGAAGAGCAGCCAGAACAGGTGCGGCCAGCACCACCGACCGTCGGCGGAGCCCCCGCCCGCCCGTCGTCCCCCGTCCCGCAACGGCATCGCCCGGCGACATCGGCGCCTCCTCGACCGCAGCCCACCAGCCCTGCCGCCACGCTAGCATGTGACTATACGGATATGAAGCATAAGCCGTGGTGAGCGCGCTCGATCGGCCCCCTCGGGCCGATTGCGAGCGGGGATATCGTGGGTCCGCCGGGGTGCCGACCGGGAGGGCGAAACCGCGATGGCCGACGCAGAGGTCGTTCCGCTCGTCGACGAGGGGCTGGGCAACTCGGCCTACCTGGTGGACCTGGGCGACGGGCGCGGCCTCGTCGTGGACGCCGCCCTGGACCTCCGCGCGGCCTGGGCGGCCACCCGGCGGCGCGGCCTGCGCCTCGCGTTCGCCGCGGAGACCCACCTGCACGCCGACTTCGTCTCCGGCGCGCGGCAGCTCGCCGAGACCGAGGGGACGCGCGTGCTGGCGTCCGCGGCCGGCCGCCGCGAGTTCCCGCACCGCGGCCTGCGCGACGGCGACGAGGTGGACCTCGGCGGCCTCCGCCTCCGCGCCCTGGCCACGCCCGGCCACACGCACGAGCACCTGGCCTTCCTCCTGCTCGACGGCGGCGCCCCGCTCGGCGTGTTCACCGGCGGCTCCCTGCTGGTCGGCTCCGCGGCGCGCACCGACCTGGTGGCGCCCGAGCGGACCGGGGAGCTGGCCCGCCTCCAGCACGCCTCGCTGCGCAGGTTGGCCGCGCTGCCCGACGAGGTCGCCGTGTGGCCGACGCACGGCGCGGGCTCGTTCTGCTCCGCGCCGCCCGGTGCCGAGCGGACCAGCACCATCGGCCGGGAGAAGGCGACCAACCCCCTGCTGGCCCTCGCCGACGCCGACGCCTTCGCCGCCGAACTGCTGGCCTCCACCGGCTCGTACCCCGCCTACTTCCGCCACCTGCCCGAGGTCAACCGGCGCGGCCCCGACCTGCTCAAGGACGACCCGGCGCTGACCCCGCTCGACGAGGCGGCCGTGCGCGCGCTGCTGGCCGACGGCGCCATGGTGGTGGACGCGCGCCCGATCGAGCGGTTCGCCGCCGGGCACGTCCCCGGCGCGCTGGCCAACCCCCTGCGCCCGGCGTTCGCGTCGTGGCTGGGCTGGCTGGTGCCCGCCGACCGCCCGCTGGTGGTGGTGCGCGACCGGGACCAGGACGCGGCCGAGATCGCCTGGCAGGCGGCGAAGATCGGCTTCGGCGGCATCGCCGGCGAGTTGGCCGGGGGGATGGCGGCGTGGACCGGCCCGACCGCGGCGGTCGGGCTGGTGCGGGCGGACGGGGTCGGCGGCGCCGCCGTGCTGGACGTGCGGCAGGAGCGCGAGTACCGCGCCGGCCACGTGCCCGGTGCGCTGCACGCGGAGCTGGGGTCGTTGGGCGGGGACGTGCCCGAGCTGCCCCGGGGCCGGCTGGTGGTCATGTGCGGGCACGGGGAGCGGGCCATGAGCGCGGCGAGCCTGCTGGCGCGGGCCGGGTACCGGGACGTGGCGGTCATGACCGGTGGGCCCGGCGACTGGGCGGGGGCGACCGGGCGGGACCTGGTCTCCGAGAGCTGACCGGCCCCACCCGCCTCCCGCCACAGCCACCCTCCCCACAGCCACCCGGCCACGCCCCACCCCCACAGCCGCCCCCCTACAGCCGCCCCCACAGCCGCTCCCCCACAACCACCACACACCACAACCACCCCCCACAACCACCCGGCCGCGCCCCGCCCCGAACCAGCCCCGCCTCTGCGCGGCCGCAGCCGCCCCGGCGGTGGTGCGCCGCCCCGTGGACCGGCGCACCACCTCGGACCACCACAGCGGCCTACCGCGAGCCACTACCGCGCGTCGTGGAACGCACGAAGTGCGCTGATCAGGAACCGGCTCGCCCCGGTCCGCGACAGGTGCCCCGCGTCGACGAGGTCGCCGAGCGCCCCGGTGACGCAGTCCCAGTAACCGCGCCGCGTCATCGCCGGGTCGTCGTACCGGCAGGGGATCTCCGGGAACGTCACGCGCTCCCCCGCCCGCACCCCGTACAGCCTGTTGCGCACCCCACCGGGCCACAGCACCTCGACCACCGCGGTGTCGGCCGTGCCCATGCCGAAGGTGGTCTCGTGGGCGTCCTGCGAACCGTAGGACGTGCCCGCGGACACCGGGTGCATCGCGGTCGGGCCTCCCCGCGGCGTGAACCGCACCAGCGCGCCGACGCCGTCCCGGTTGACCCCGCCCGCCGGCGTCACGCCGACGCTGCCCAGCGTCCGCACGGTGGCCGACCGGTTGCCGTTGCCGCCGTTGACCTCGACCGACAGGTCGCCCTCGACGGTGTGCGCGCCGGTGGGCCGGAACACGCTGCCGTCGAAGTGGTAGACCTCCAGGAACCGGGCGTCGTCGGTGAACACCGGGCTCCAGTCGTGGATGTCCGCGATGTCCGCGTACCTGGTCAGCTCGCCCACCTTGATCGACTGGGCGGCGCTCACCACGTCGGGGAAGCCGTCGCGGTTGAGGTCGCCGACGGCCATGCCGGTGACGCTGCGCCGCCGGTGGTCGGTGGCCGACCTCGCGGCCGCGTCGTAGTCGAACGACGGGAAGAAGCCCTTGCGCAGCCCGGCCGGGCCCCGGTTGTGCAGCAGCATGCCCGGGTTGTCCGCGGTGACCAGGTTCATCCCGTCGATGCTGCCGTGGAACAGGACGTCGGTCAGGCCGTCGTTGTCGTAGTCGAGCGTCGAGGTGCCCCAGCCCCACGGGGTGGTGCCCAGCCCGCCGAGGGTGGGGTCGGCGTCCTCGTTGTCCGTCCTGGGCGTGGGCACCGACCCGCGCCGCACGTCGACGAAGGTGCCGTCCGGGCGCTGGAGGAACCAGCGGCTGCTCTGGTCGCCGTACTGGTGCGGCAGGCCGGGCACCGGCAGCTTCATGTAGTCGCCGGTGTTGGTGGCGAAGAAGTCCAGCGTGCCGTCGAAGTTGAAGTCGCCGAACGACGTGCCCGACCAGCCGCCCCACTCCGCCAGGCCGATGCCCATCGTCACGTCCTCGAAGTGCCCGGTGCCGTCGTTGCGGTAGACCCGGACGAACCCGCGGTCGGCGCCGCCGTACTTCGCGGGCTGGACGAGGGCCTGGTGGCTGGCGGTGAGCAGGTCCGCGTCGCCGTCCTGGTCGTAGTCGGCGGCGGTGACCGACCAGGTGATCTCCTCGCGCGCCGGGTCGGGCACCCGGCCGTCCACCTTGACCGGGGCGAAGCCCGAGCTGGTGCTGACGTCGGCGAACGCACCGCCGCCCGCGTTGCGCAGCAGCTGGTTGGGCTGGTTGAGCGCCCACGGGACGCGCAGGATCGGCAGGGCCGTCTTCATGTCGTAGGCGTTGGCGACGGCGATGTCGAGCAGGCCGTCGTTGTCGACGTCGGCCATGGTGCAGGAGAGGTGGCTCAGGGTGCCGGCCGCGGCGTCGCCCGCCGCGCCGGTGACGTCGGCGAAGGTCCCGTCACCCTCGTTGCGCAGCAGGTGGTTGCCCGCGTTGCGGCCGAGGACGTAGAGGTCCGGGTCGCGGTCGTTGTCGACGTCGCCCGCGCAGGCGCCGTTGGCGTCCAGGTCGGTGAGCGCGACGCCCGCGGCGGCCGCGGTGTCGGTGAAGACCAGCCGGCCGGTCTGCTCCAGCTCGTTGCGGAACAGGCTGTTGGGCGTGCCGGGGCCGTTGGTCACGAAGACGTCGGTGTCGCCGTCGCCGTCGTGGTCGAGCAGCACCACGCCGGGGACGCCGTGGGTGTGCACGCCCTCGGCGGCGAAGTCGTCGCGGGTGATGTACGGGCGTCCGAGGTTGGCCACGCTGCGCGCGTGCTCGGGCGAGGGCGTCCGCCGGTACAGGTCCAGGGCGGTCCCCGGCACCGCGATGTCGGTGAAGACGATCTGCTCGCGCGGCGGTACCGCCCCTGCCTGCGCCGCCGTGGCGGCGGGCGCTGTCGCCAGCAGGATCACCGCGAGCCCCTGGTGTGGCAGACGTGATAGGCGAGTCATGGCAGGCCCCATTCGGAGGAGGTCGAGGACAACCAACCCCCACAGCCTCCCATATCACTATCTATATCAGAAGTATCATGACTTCACGCCGGTCAGGGAACCAACCAAGCCAACGATCCTGATCAACTGTCGAAGCAACGCTATGTATTCATTAAGTATCACTGCTAGGGTCCGAAGACGGCCGACCAGCGGGCCGCGCACGGGCCGCCGGCGGTGCCCGGCGACCGACGAGGGGGAGTCGCAGATGCGGGTGATGGTGACGTGCTGTCCGGCTCCGAGCCACCTCTACCCGGTGGTCCCGCTGGCCTGGGCGCTGCGCGCGGCCGGGCACCGGGTGCTCGTGGTCGCACCCGGGAACCTCCGCGCCGCGGTCGTCGGGGCGGGGCTGCCGTTCGCCGCGTCGCACCCGGCGGCCACGATCGTCGGGGCGATGCTGGCCGACCGCTCCCCCGCCGGCCCCGCCGACCTGGCGATCGGTGACCACGCGATGGGGCTCGGGTTCGCCCGCCTGGCCCGGGCGGTGCTGCCCGGCGCCTCCGCGGCGGCGGAGTGGTGGCGGCCGGACGTCGTCGTCACCGACCCCACGGCGTTCGAGGGCGTGGTGGTCGCCGCCGCCCGCGGCCTCCCGCTGGTCGAGCACCGCTGGGGCCTGCCGATCGCGCCCGGCATCACCGCGAGCGCCCGGTCGGCGCTGCTCGCCGGGGCGCCGGTGCCCTGGACCCCGCCCTCCCTGGTCCTGGACGTGTGCCCGCCGAGCTTCGACATCGCCCGCGGCCCGCGCGACAGGGGCATGGCCTACGTCCCGTACAACGGCGCGGAGGACGTCGAGGCGTGGATGCACGAGCGCGCCGGGCCGCGCGTCTGCGTGACGCTCGGGACGGTCCTGCCGAACTTCCCCTGGGCCGCGACCACCCTGTCGGCGGTGCTCGACGGCCTGGCGGCGCTGCCCGTCGAGGTGGTCGTGGCCGTGGACCCGGCCGCGTGGCAGCGGCTGTCGGACCGGGTGGCCAGGCCGCCGAACGCGGTGGCGGTCGGGCGGTTCCCACTGGACCAGGTGCTGCCCGGCTGCGCCGCGGTCGTCCACCACGGCGGCGGCGGCACGACGATGACCGCGCTGGCCCGCGGCGTCCCCCAGCTCGTCCTGCCGCACTTCGCCGACCAGTTCGCCAACGCGGCCCAGGTCGGCGCGGCGGGCGTGGGCGACGCCCTGGCGGTGGACGGGCTCACGCCCGCGGCGGTCGCGGACCGGGTCACCGCCCTGGTGGAGCGGCCGTCGTTCGCCGCGCGCGCGACCGCGGTCGCCGAGGAGGTCGCCGGGCAGCCGCCACCCGGCTCGGTGGTGCCGCTCCTGGCGGAGCTGGCGGCCGCCGCCACCGGCGCGCGGTGACGGGGCGACCGGCCGTGGCCACGCTGTGCCGACCCGCCGTGTCCGTGCCCGAGCACGTCATCACCCTGGAGCAGACCCTGGAGGTGGCCCGCGACCTGCACGCGGCCAACCCCGCCCTCCCGCTGGCGCTGCGCCTGATCCGGAACACCGGCGTGCGCAAGCGGCACCTCGTCCAGCCGATCGAGGAGGCGTTGCGGCACCCCGGTTTCGGCGAGCGGAACAGGCTGCACTCCGCCGGGGCCAGGGCGATGGTGCCGGGCGTGGTGCGCCGCGCGCTGGCCAACGCCGGGCTCGGCCCGGCCGACATCGACCTGATCGTCTACGTGTCCTGCACCGGGTTCTCGATGCCGTCGCCGACCGCGTGGCTGATCAACACCATGGGCTTCGCGCCGGGCACCAGGCAGCTGCCCATCGCCCAGCTCGGGTGCGCCGCGGGCGGCGCGGCCATCAACCGCGCCCACGACTTCTGCACGGCGTACCCGGAGGCCAACGCCCTGGTCGTGTCGTGCGAGTTCTGCTCGCTGTGCTACCAGCCCACCGACCTCGGCGTCGGCTCGCTGCTGTCCAACGGCCTGTTCGGCGACGCGGTGGCGGCGGCCGTGGTGCGGGGGTCCGGGGGCACCGGGATACGCCTGGTGCGCAACGGTTCCTGGCTGGTGCCGGGCACCGAGTCGTGGATCTCCTACGCGGTCGAGGACACGGGGTTCCACTTCGTGCTCGACCGGCGGGTGCCGCGGACCACGGGCGCGCTGGCGCCCGCGCTGGCGGAGCTGTCCGGCGAGCTGCGCTGGGACGTGTCGGACCTCGACTTCTACGTCGTGCACGCCGGCGGGCCGCGCATCCTCGACGACCTGTCCCTGCACCTGGGCGTGGACGGGCACCTGTTCCGGCACAGCCGGGCCACCCTGGCCGACTACGGCAACATCGCCAGCGCGGTCGTCCTCGACGCGCTGGGCAGGCTCTTCGACGAGGGTTCGGGCACCCCGGGCGACCGGGGCCTGATCGCGGGCTTCGGGCCCGGCATCACCGCCGAGATGACGTTCGGGACGTGGTCGGAGGAGCCCGTCGCGCACACCGGCACCGGGGCACCCCGGACCGGCACCACCCGGACCGGCGCGGCCGGTCGGACCGCACCGCCCCCGTCGCAGTGGAGGAACCCGTGACCGAGTACGTCTTCGACGCCGCGGACGGCCTGGCGGCCGAGCACCACCGGTACCTCGCCGACACCCTCGACCCGTTCACCTTCGACCGGCTGGACCGGCTCGGCGTCCGGCCGGGTTGGCGGTGCCTGGAGGTCGGGGGCGGCGGCGGCACCGTGGCGGCGCGGCTGCGCGAGCTGGTGGGCGACACCGGGTCGGTGGTCGTCACCGACCTGGAGACCGGGTTGCTCACCTCGTCGCCCGCGCTCCGGCACGACAACGTCACCGTGCTCCGGCACGACGTCCGCACCGAGCCGCTGCCCGCGGACGAGTTCGACCTGGCGCACTCCCGGCTGGTGCTGGGGCACCTGGAGAACCGGGAGGAGGTGGTGGCGGAAGTGGTCGGCGCGGTCAAGCCCGGCGGCTGGGTCCTGTTCGACGAGTTCGAGACCGTGATCGCGCCGATGGTCCTGGAGGCGCCCGCGCCCGCGGACGCCGAGCTGTTCCACCGGGTCGTCGCCGCGATCACGGAGGTCGTCGCGGCCGGCGGGATGAACCACCGGTGGGGCCACGAGGTCTACGCCTGCCTCGCGCGGGCGGGCACCACCGACGTCCACGCGGAGGGTGCCTTCCGGTCCTGCCGCGGCGGCGGCCCGGCGATGATGCTGCACCACGTGGTGTCCCGGCGCCTGGAGGCGGCGCTGCTCCGCGAGGGACTCGGCACCGACGAGCTGCACCGCTTCCGCGAGGTGGTGGCCGACCCCGCCTTCGCGGCCACCACCTACGTGCTGATCTCGACCCGGGCGCGCAAGTGCTGAGCGCCGAGGCGGGCGACGCGCTCACCCCCACCGGCCTGATGGGCCTGGCCACCAGCTTCTGGCGGTTCAAGGCGCTGGCGGTCGCGGTGGAGCTGCGGCTGTTCACGGTGCTCGACCGCGCGGGCGGCCTGACCGCGGCCGAGCTGGCCGACGAGCTGGGCACGGGGCCGCGCGCCGCCGACATGTTCCTCGCCTCCTGCGCCTCCCTCGGCCTGCTGGAGGAGCGGGACGGGCGGTACGCCAACAGCGCGGTCGCGGACCGGTTCCTGGTGGAGGGGCGCGAGGACTACTTCGGCGGGTTCGTCCGGTTCTGCGACACCCGGGAGTACCCGGGGTGGGGCAGGCTGACCGACGCGGTGCTCACCGACCGCCCGACGACCTGGGACCCGGACGTCCAGGACTCGCCGTTCGCCGCCTCGGACACCGCCATGCTGGCCGGCTTCTGGGACGCCCTGCACGTGGCCGCCCGCTACACCGCCCGGGAGCTGGCCCGGGTGTACGACTTCCGGCCGCACCGGGCGCTGCTCGACGTCGGCGGCGGGTCGGGCGCGTTCCCGATCGAGCTGTGCGCCCGCCACCCGGCGCTGCGCGCTTCGGTGTACGAGCTGGCCCACGTGTGCCCGATCGCCGAGGACCGGGTGGCGCGGGCGGGGCTGACCGGCGTGGTCGACGCGGTGGCCGGGGACTTCCTGGCCGACGGGCGCCTGCCCGCGGGCTACGACGTGCACCTGGTCAGCGGCGTGCTGCACAACTGGGACCCGGCCACCAACCTGGCGCTGCTGCGCAAGTGCCGCGAGGCGCTGGCCCCCGGCGGGGTGCTGCTGGTGTGCGAGCTGGTGCTCAACGACCGGCGCACCGGTCCCCCGGAAGCCGCCCTCATGGGGTTGAACATGGTCGTCGAGACCGTGGGCGGCCGGAACTACGCCGAGTCCGAGTACGTTGACTGGCTCGACCGGGCCGGGTTCACCGGCCTGGAGGTGCGCGGGCTCGGCGGTCCGGGCGCCAACGCCGTGGTCGTCGCGCACCGCTGACCACCGCACCGGGGAGGACGGACGTGGCGGGAGCACGTGACGTGCGGCGGCTCGTGTCGGCCGCCGGGGCCGGGCCCGACGAGGTCGCGGCCGCCATCGGGGACGTCGGGGCGGAGCGGGCCGCCGACGTCCTGGTCGACGAGGTGGTGTTCCGGGCGACGTGGCCGCTCCTGGGCGCGGCCGACCGGGTCGTCGTCCGCGTCGCCCTGCGGCACGGGGGGACCACCACCGCCCGCCTGGTCACCGCGACGGCCGACGGGGTGGCGTTCGGGCCGGACGACGGGACGGCGCCGGACGCCACCGTGGTCCAGGACCTGGCCGAGGTCGTCCGCCTGGTCTTCGGGCCCGCCGGCGGGCCCGGTGCGCACACGCGCGAGATCAGGCTGCGGGACTCCGACGAGCTGTCCTCCTACGTGCACCCGCCGGCCTGGTTCACCGTGGTGGAGCGGCTGGTCGCCGCCGTGGACGGGCGCACCCCGCCGCGGCTGTCGGAGCTGGCCACCAGGTACGGGGCCGACAAGTGGGGCATCCACTTCTACACCGACCACTACGAGCGCCACTTCGCGCCGCTGCGCCACGAGGTGGTGACGGTCCTGGAGATCGGCGTGGGCGGGTACGACGACCCGGCCGTCGGCGGCGCCTCGCTGAGGATGTGGAAGCACTACTTCCCCAGGGGGGTGGTGCACGGCATCGACGTCCACCACAAACCGTGGCTGTCCGGGCAGCGGCTGGAGGTCTCCGAGGTGGACCAGTCCGATCCCGCGGCGCTCGACCGGTTCGCCCGCGCGGCCGGCCCGTTCGACGTCGTGGTCGACGACGGCAGCCACGTCAACGCGCACGTGCTGACCTCGTTCGACGTGCTGTTCCCGCACCTGCGCCGGGGCGGGCTGTACGTCGTCGAGGACATGCAGACGGCCTACTGGCCCCGGTTCGGCGGGAGCAGCGCGGACCTCGCCGGCGGGTCCACCTCCACCGGCCTGGTCAAGGACCTCGTGGACGGGCTGAACCACCGCGAGATCATCCCGGGGTCGCCGCGCCCGCCGCGCGGCACGGACGACTCGATCTCCGAGCTGCACGTCTACCACAACATCGCGTTCATCCGGAAAGGCGCGAACCGGGAGCCGGGCGGGCCGGCGTGGGCCGTCCACGGCCGCGAGGGCTGACGCCGGCGCCGGACGAAAGCACCGGACGAAGGCGCCGGACGAAAGCACCGGACGAAGCGTCAGACGAAGGCGTCGTGCGGCAGGACCGCGTGCACGCCCCACGTGCCGTTGACCACCTGCGTCACCCGCAGGTGGACCACGGGGCTCGCCAGCGCCAGCGCGGTGGGCCGGTCGAGGCCGTGCAGGGCCTCCACCCAGGTGATCATCGCGTCCAGCGCGTCGCCCATCGCCTCGTCCAGGTCCTCGTGGAACCCGAAGGTGATCCGGCCCGCGGGCGTCTCGGCGTGCACGCCGGGCACGGGCGCGTCGGCGCGCACGTCCAGCCGGACCCGCGTCGTCATCGGGCACTCGATGGCGGTGCCGCACACCTCGCCGTCGCCCTGGGCGGCGTGCCCGTCGCCGAGCAGCAGGTGCCCGCCGGGCACGGTGACCGGCAGGTACAGCGTCGACCCGGCCACCAGCTCGCGGCAGTCGATGTTGCCGCCGCCCGCCGTGCGCGGCGGCGCGGTGCGGTGCTCGCCCGGCTCCGCCGGCGGCAGCCCCAGCACGCCCAGGAACGGCGCGGTGCGCACGGTGTGGCCGAGGTCGTTGGTGGCGGTCCCCTCACCGATGTCCCACAGCAGCCACGCCGACGGGCCGCCCGCCACGCCCAGCCTGCGGGTCAGCCGGGTCTCGGCCACGGCGGTGGCCGTCCAGCCCCAGGCGCCCGGCGTCAGGGACTCCAGGTGCACGGCCAGGACCGTGCCGGGTTCGGCGCCGCGCACGTCGACCGGGCCGGTCAGGCAGTGGCCGCGCCGCCGCGCGAACATCCTGGGCGGCAGGTCGGCCGGGTCGCGCGGCCGCTCCAGGAAGCCCGCGGCGTCCAGCGACCGCACCACCACCACGTCACCGGGGTCGACGGTGAGCGCGGCGGGCGCGTCGCGGTCGAACACGTCGACCGCGGTGCCCGGCCCCGGCTCCAGGCGGTGCTCCCTCACCCCGTCACCGGTCCCACGGTGATCTCCTCCGCCGCGGCCCGGGACACGCACGAGAGCAGCGACGCGCGCCGCTCCTCGTCGGTCAGCGCGGCGTCCCGGTGCTCGACCCCGCCGTCGAGCACGGCCAGCCGGCAGGTGCCGCACGTGCCCGCCTCGCACGAGGAGTCCACGGCCACGCCGGCGCCGCGCAGGGCGGACAGCAGCGACCGGTTCGCGGGCACGTCGACGCGCCGCCCGGTCGGCGCCCACACCGCGGTGAACGGCGCGGCGTACCCGTCGGGGGCGGTGAACTCCTCGACGTGGACGCGGCTGGGCCGCCAGTGCGCGGTCAGCGCCCGCACGGAGCGGATCAGCGGCAGCGGGCCGCAGCAGTAGACGCGGGTGTCGTCGTCCGGGGTCGCCAGGTGCGGCCACAGGTCCAGCCGGCCGCGGCCGGCGCTGTGGTGCGCGGTGGCGTCGGGGAACTCGTCGAGGAACGGCGCGTCCTCCGCCGTCCTGGTCAGGTAGAGCAGCCGGAGGTCGGCGCAGCCCTCGGCGCGCAGCCGGGTCGCCATGGACCGGATCGGGGTGATCCCGATGCCGCCCGCGATGAACAGGTAGCGCTTGGCGGGCAGCAGCGGGAAGCGGTTGCGCGGCCCGGTGGCGGTCAGCCCGGTGCCGACCACGACGTCGTCGTGCATGCTCGCCGAACCGCCGCGGCCGGCGGGGTCGCGCCGCACGCACACCACGTACTCCCCCGGCGCCTCACCGCCCGGCTCGACCAGGCTGTAGCTGCGCCGGTGCCCGGCCGGGGTGGTCAGGGTGACGTGGGCGCCGGGCTCGTAGCCGGGCAGCGGGCCGCCGTCGGGGCGGCGCAGCGCGAACCGGCGGACGGTCGGCGTGAGGTCGGTCCGGTCGGCGACCACCAGGCGCAGCTCAGGCAACCAGCTCACCCCCGACCTCCAGCACGCCGTCGGACAGCACCTCGGCGTAGCAGCCCATGACCTCGTGCCCGTAGGCCCGGTTGAGCATCCGCACCACCGGCAGGTCGCGGCGCCCGGTGTCCGGGTCCACCTCGGTGGCGGCGCACCGCCAGGTCCGGCTGGTGCCGCGCAGGCGCACCCCGCCCAGGGTGAACTCCCGGTCCACCAGCCCCTCCTCCGCCCACGGCGGCAGGCCGTCGAGCAGCACGTTGGCCCGGAACCGGCGCGGGTCGAGCCCGTCGACGCCGGCGCGCTCGGCCAGGTCGCGCACCGAGGCGAGGTTGAGCAGCGAGATCCAGTTCATCTGCCGGTCGCCGACGCGCGCGGTGTCGGTGAAGCGCCTGCCCTCCTCGCGGGCGGGCACCGGCAGGACGCCGTCGGGCAGGTCGAGCACGCGGGCGAAGAACCGCAGCAGCTCGTCCTGCTCGTCGGGCAACCGCACCGACAGCACCTCGTGGCCGACCACCTCGGCGGTGAACACGCCGGTGCCCACGTCCAGGTGGGTGCGCAGACCGGCCAGGTGGTGCTCGGCGACCAGGGCGTAGAACTCGGTCTTGGGCAGGCCCCGGCGCAGGCCGGGGTGGTAGGCGCCGCCGGGGCGGGCCAGCGCCAGGGCGCGGTCGTGCGGCACGCCCTCGCCCCGCCGCAGCGGCACGCTCGTCAGCGGCTGCGCGCTCAGCCCCTTGATCGGGTAGACGTACAGCCCGGCCACCCGGCCACCCTCGACCACCGGATTCCCCCTCGTTCGGCCTTCCACGGCACCATCTCACACCCGCGGCGGGGACGTCAGCGGCTCTCGCTGAGGGCGCGGTGGACGGCCGCGCTCGACTCGTCGAAACCGGTGATCTCCACGGTCTTGCCCCGGCGGCGGTACCGCTGCTCGACCGCGTCCAGCGCGGCCACCGACGAGGCGTCCCAGACGCGGGCCCCGGACAGGTCGACCACGACCCGGTCCGGGTCGCCCGCGTAGTCGAAGCGGGCGACCAGGTCGTCGGCGGAGGCGAAGAACAGGTCGCCGGTCACCGAGTAGACGACGGTGCCGCCGTCGGGCTCGGTGACCGCGGTGACGCCCGCGCGGCGGGCGACCCGCCGCGCGAAGACCGCCGTGGCCGCGAGCGTGCCGACCACCACGCCGATCGCGAGGTTGTGCGTGGCCACCACGCAGACCACGGTGACGACCATCACGGCCGTCTCGCCGGCGGGCATCCGCCGCAGCGTCGAGGGCGCGACCGAGCGCCAGTCGAAGGTGCCGACGGACACCATCACCATCACCGCCACCAGGGCGGCCATCGGGATGTCGGACACGACCGGGCCGAACACCACGCACAGCACCATCAGGAACGCGCCGGCCAGGAACGTCGACAGCCGGGTGCGGGCGCCGGAGACCTTCACGTTGACCATGGTCTGGCCGATCATCGCGCAGCCGCCCATGCCGCCGAACAAGCCCGTGACGACGTTGGCCACGCCCTGCCCGATCGACTCGCGGGTCTTGTTCGAGCGGGTGTCGGTGATGTCGTCGACCAGCTTGGCGGTCATCAGCGACTCGACCAGCCCGACCAGCGCCATGGCCAGCGCGTAGGGCGCGATGGTGCCCAGCGTGGCCGCCGTGAGCGGCACGTCCGGCACCCCGGGCACCGGCAGCGACGACGGCAGCTCGCCCCGGTCGCCCACGGTGGGCACGGCGATCCCGGCGCCCACGGTGACGGCGGTCAGCACGGCGATCGAGACCAGCGGGGCCGGGACGACGGTGCTCAGGCGCGGGAGGAGCACCATCAGCACGAGGCCGCCCAGCAGCAGCGGGTAGACCGCCCACGGCACGTCGCGCACCTCGGGCACCTGGGCCAGGAAGACCAGGATGGCCAGGGAGTTGACGAAGCCCACCATCACCGAGCGCGGGACGAACCGCATCAGCCGCGCCACGCCCAGCCCGCCGAGCAGGACCTGGAAGACGCCGGCCAGGACGACGGTGGCGAGCAGGTGGTCCATGCCGTACTCGCGGTGGACCGGGGCGATGACCAGGGCCACGGCGCCGGTCGCCGCGGAGATCATCGCCGGGCGGCCGCCGACGACCGAGATCACCACCGCCATGGTGACCGAGGCGAACAGGCCGACCGCCGGGTCGACCCCCACGATGACCGAGAACGAGATGGACTCGGGGATCAGCGCGAGGGCCACCACCAGGCCGGCGAGCACTTCGGTGCGCAGGGTCTTCGGGGAGAGCTTGAGGCCGCGCGCCAGCGCGGTGGGTGATACACGGGGCAAGGGGGGACCTGTCGTGCTCGGGCACGCCTCGGCGCGCGCTCTGGTGGTGCTCGGGTCGGCGCCGACCCCGGCTCGGGAGACCGGCGGCGGCCGGCCGGGAACAGCTTACCCGCTGGTGGGGGGCTTGGAGGTGGGTGGCCGGGGTGGGGCACCGGGGAAGGCGACGCGGCAGGGCGCGGCGGTGAAGCAGGCGGGGGTCCCGCCCGCAGTAGGCTGACCGGGTGAGCCTGTTCAGCGTGCCGGAGGCGCGGGACGAGCTGGCGAGGCTGCGGCCGGTGCTGGCCGAGATCGTCGTGCTCCGGGCCGACGCCGCCGAGCTGGCCGCGTCCCTCCAGGACGGCGGCCCGCCCACCGACCTCGGCGGCCTCCCCGAGTTCAAGGCCGCCCAGGCGCGGCTGGACGACCTGATGTCCTCGGTCCAGGCCACCGGCGCCGAGCTGAAGGGCTTCGCGCCCCTCCTGGTCGACTTCCCCGCCGAGCTGGACGGCGTCCCCGTGCTGCTGTGCTGGCTCGAAGGCGACGAGGGCCTGACCTGGTACCACCGCGCGGACCTCGGGTTCGCCGGTCGCCGCCCGCTGCCGTGAGCGGGCGGCGACCTCGGCTCACCTGATCCGGTAGGCGTGGACCACGGTCTGCCGGAACGTGTTGCCGCGCACGTCCGCGCCCTCCACCCGCAGCGAGGCGAACGCACCCGGCGTGCCGGGGTTGCGCACCAGCGCGGTGCGGCCGGCGACCGGGACGCGGGTCCAGGTCCTGCCGTCGTCGAAGGACGCCTCCACCCGCACGCCCCGCAAGGCCGCCCCCACCTGCTGCCCCGGCACCAGCGGCACGGGCAGCAGCCGGCCCGCGGACGCCGAGCCGGTGGCGTCCAGCCGGGGCGCGAACCGGACCACGGTCAGCGGCAGGGTCCGGTCGCCGGCGGCCGAGCGGAACGTCCAGCTGCCGCTCACCCCGGTGCCGAAGTCGGACACGTCCCGGGTCGCCCCGACCTCCAGCCGGTAGGCACCCGCGGTCGCGGGCACGTCGAACGTGCCGGCGCCCGGGTCCGCGGTCTCCCCGACCAGGCGACCGCCGCGGAACAGGGCCGTGCGCGCCGACGTGGTGCGCGACGCGCCCGCGTTGCCCGCGCCGTCGCCGAACAGGTCCAGGTCGACGTTGATCCGGTCGCCCACCCGGCTCAGCGCACCCGGACCGCGCAGGGCCGGGCCGAAGACCGGGTGGTTGAAGCTCTCCCGGTACACGCGCCCCGGGCGGTAGGTGCGCGCCGCGCTCGCCAGCTCCGCCTCGAACCCGAGGGGCTCCGACCGGATCTGCGAGGCGTGCCAGGTCCACCGGACGTCCTCGGTGTTGACGTAGTCGACGAACGCGCCGGACGCCCCGGCGGTCTGCGACCAGACCAGCCCGTCGATGCCCGCCGCCTCGGACTCGCCGCCCAGCGCCATCACCCTCCCCGCCGGGAGCGGGCCGGTGGTGGTGCGGACCTCGGCCAGCTCGGACTTCGCCGGCGCGCGTTCCAGGCCGGTGTGCGCCCGGCCGGTCGAGCCCCAGGCGAACCGGTAGCGCACCCGCGGGTCGGTGACCGGTTCGGTGGCGAACTCCGCGGACACCTTGGTGGCGAACCGGTCGGGCGGCAGCTCCGGGCCGAGGTGCCCGACGGACATCGGGACGTCGTCGAAGCCGCCGAAGATCACCCCGACGCCCCAGCCGGTGGTGACGCCCCCGTGGACGCGCCGCCCGGTGACCTCGGCGAGCATGGCCAGGGCGTTCGGGTCGGGCGCGGTGACCCGGACCGGCTTGGCCAGCCTGGCGTCCATGGTGACCACCGCGTCCGCGTCGACCTCGAAGACCGGTTGGTAGAGCGGGGCGATGCCGTTGCCGACGCCGATGGTCGCGGCCGCGAAGTACTCGCCCGCGGGCAGCCGGGTGACGCCGCTGGGCACGGACCGCTCCCGGCCGGTGGCGAGGTCGAACAGGCGGGTGCCGTACTCGACGGGCTGCCCGTCGCCGTCGAGGTGCGCGAAGGTGACGTCGTAGCTCTCGACCTCGCGGCCCGCGGTCACCGGCGTGCGCAGCGCCGTCGGGCCGGCGGAGGCGACCACCGAGCCCGCGTAGTCGCCGTCCCGGCCGACGCGGGTGTTGGCGGTGACGCGCACCGCCGCCTGCCCGCCAGCGGGCACGGTGACCTCGGCGGGCGAGGCGGTGAGCAGGCCCGCCGGGGCGGGCTCGCCGTCCGGCCCGGTGGCCTCGGTGGTGACGCGCAGCACCAGCGGCGCGGTGCCGGTGTTGCGGTAGACCAGCTCGCGGGTGACGGGGGTGTCGTCGTCGTGCGGCCACCGCTGGGTGCCGAACGCCAGGCTCGCGGGTTCGACCGTGGCGGTCTGCGCGAGCGCGGCGGCCACGTCGATCCGGCCCATGCCCTGCTCGTACGGGTCCAGCTCGGGGTTGGGGCGGGCCGAGGAGGTCAGCAGGGCCTTGAGCCGCGCGCCGGTCCAGTCCGGGTGCCGCTGGGCCAGCAGCGCGGCCGCGCCGGCGACGTGCGGGGTGGCCATCGAGGTGCCGGACATGGCCACGTGGCCGTCGTCGACCGGGTCGCCGAGGGTGCCCTTCGCGGCCTTGGCGGCCACGATGTCCACGCCGGGCGCGGTCACGTCGGGCTTGATCCCGCCGTCGCCGGCGCGGGGCCCGCGGCTGGAGAACGGCGCCAGGCCGTCCCGGCGGTCCACCGCGCCCACGGTCAGCGCGGCGTCGGCGCTGCCGGGCGAGCCGATCGTGCCGGGCCGGCCGGAGTTGCCCGCGGCGACCACGAACAGCGTCCCGGTCTTGGCCGACAGCTCGTCGACGGCCTGCTCCAGGGGGTCGATCGCGGGGGTGTCGGTGCCGCCCAGGCTGAGGTTGACGATGTCGGCGCCCTGGTCGACGGCCCACTGCATGCCCGCCAGGACCGAAGACTCGGCGCAGCTGCTGGTGGCGCAGACCTTGCCGTCCAGCAGCCGCGCGCCCGGTGCCACGCCCCGGTACTTCGCGCCGTTGCTCGCGATGGTCGCGGCGACGTGGGTGCCGTGGCCGACGGTGTCGGTGTTGTCCGGCGCCTCGGTGAAGTTGGCCTCGGCCAGCTCCCGCCCGGCCAGGTCGGGGTGCTCGCCGTCGACGCCGGTGTCCAGCACGGCCACCACGACGCCCTCGCCGGTCAGGCCGGCCTGCCAGGCGGCGGGCGCGCCGATCTGCGCGGTGCTGCGGTCCAGGCTCAGCTGCCGCACCCCGTCCAGCCAGACCTTCTCCACGCCGGGGTCGGCCAGCAGCGCGCGGAACGTCGCGGCGGCCTCGGGTTTGGCCACCTGCCCGGCGACGGTGCCGAGGGCGGGCAGGGCGCGGGCGGCGCGCAGCTCCCCGCCCCCGCCGCCGGTGACCAGCAGCGGCACGGTGTCGCGGTGCGCGTCGTCGTAGCCGGCCTCGACCAGGCCGGTGACGTCGAACAGGCGGCGGTCGAGCCTGCCGGAGTCCATCGCGGGCAGGGCGTCGGAGGGGACGACGTGCTCGCGGCCGGCGTCCCGGAAGCGGTGGAAGAACACGCCCGCGCGGTCGGGACCGGGGGTGATCGACACGACTTCCCCGCCGCTGACCACGACCCGGTCGCCGGTGATCAGCGTGACGGTGGTCGAACCGGCGGCGGGTCCGGCGGGGACCGCCCCCGCGGCGGCCTCGGGCACCGCCGACGCGGGCACCGCGCCGCTCACCGCCAATAACGCCACCGCCGCCACGATCCCGTTGCGGCGCAAGAGTTTCGTACTCGGCACTCGTACCTCCCGGTCCGGTTGCGCGGAAGGCGCCGCACACGGCGGCGGAGCGTTGGAACGTGCCGGAGCCCCCTCGTCCTCCTCGACGCTAGGACCCCCGCGCGGCCCGGGTAAGGGTGCCGGTGGACGATCGGGTCGGTGCGGACAGGCCAATTCCCCGGTCGCACCCGGGCAGCGGAGCACATCGGGGCAGCGGGCGCCGGTCGGCGGGCACGGCTCCGCCGCCGGGGTTCAGGCGTCCAGCTCCGCCAACCCGGCCTCCCACCGCTCCCGGCGCTCCTCGGCGCCCTGCTCCCACCACGGCGTGCCCCGCTCCCCCAGGGCCACCTTCGCGGCGTGCACGCGCCGGCGGGCCGCCGCCTCCGCTTCGGCGTCGCCGGACCGCAGCGCCGCGCCGACGTCGCGGCGGGCCGCCATCAGGGCCCGCCGCAGCCGCGCCGCCACCTCCTCCGGGAGCCGCGGGTCGGTGGCGCGCCAGCGCCTGCCGTTGACCACCACGTACCGGCCGTCGGGTGTCCGCTCCACCCCGACAGCGTCGCTCAGCCCAGCCGGGCCCGCAGGAAGGAGAGCTGGCGGGCGGTGTGCAGGGCCTCGCCGCCCTCGTGGCCGTTGTACGGGTAGACCTCGATGTCCTTGTCGGGGTTGGGCAGGTGGTTGAACGCGGCGAAGATCCCCGAGGGCGGGCAGGTCCGGTCGCGCAGGCCCGCGCCGAAGTGGGCGGACGCGCGGGCGCGGCGGGCCAGGTTCACCCCGTCGAAGTACGACAGGCCCGCCAGCACCCGCTCCTCGGCCTCGCGGTGCACCGACAGGTACTGCACGACCTCGGCGTACGGGTGGGTGTCGGTGATGGCGACGCTGCGCTCGTAGTGGCAGAACAGCGCCGCGCTGGACAGCAGCACCCGCACCGCGTCGTTGAGGCCCGCCGCGGCGATGGCCAGGCCGCCGCCCTGGCTGTTGCCGACGACCGCGATCCGCCCGGCGTCCACGTCCGGCAGTGCGGCGGCGGCGTCGACGGCTCGCGCGGCGTCGGTGAACAGGCGGCGCAGGTACGCCTGCTCCGGGTCCTCGACGCCCCGGGTCAGGAAGCCGGGCGCGGCGGGCGGGGAGCCGACGGGGTCGGGGGTGTGCCCGCCGTTGCCGTACTGGGCGCCCTGGCCCCTGGTGTCCATGAGCAGGTGGGCGTACCCGGCGCACGACCACACCAGGCGCTCGTGCGGCAGCCCGCGCCCGCGGCCGTAACCCAGGTACTCCACCACGACGGGCAGCGCCTGGCCCGCGCGGTCGGCGGGGCGGGTGTACCAGGCGCGCACCGGGTGGCCGTCGAACCCGGCGAAGGTGACGTCCGCGGTCTCCAGCAAGGTCAGCTGCGTCTTCACCGGCTCGACCGCGACCAGCGGTGCGTGCCGGCGCGCCGCGGCCAGGGTGTCGGCCCAGAACCGGTCGAAGTCGGCGGGTTCGCGGACCTCCGGCCGGTACCGGCGCAGCTCGGTCAGCGGCAGGTCGAACAGGCCCATGGTCCCCCGGTCCTCGACGCTCCGGTGTTCCCCGTTCCTGGGTTCACCACTCGGTTTCCACCACTTCGGTCCTCACCACTTCGATGTTCCCCGCTCCGGGGTTCACCACTTCGGTCCTCGCCACTCCGGTCCTCGCCACTCCGGTCCTCGCCACTCCGGTGTTCCCCGCTCCGGGGTTCACCACTTCGGCGGAGCGGTGCTCTGGCGCACCACCAGTTCGGTCGCCAGGTCGATCCGCTCGTTGCGCGGGCGCTCGCCGCGCGCCAGCGTGAACACCATCTGCGCGGCGGTGGTCGCCATCTCCCGCAGCGGCTGGCGGACGGTGGTCAGCGGCGGGCCGATCCACTCGGTGACCTGGACGTCGTCGTAGCCCACGATCGACAGGTCGCCGGGGATGGACAGGCCCAGCTCCCGCGCCGCGCGCATCACCCCCAGCGCCTGGAAGTCGGAGCCCGCGAAGATGGCGGTGGGCCGGTCCGGGCGGTCGAGCAGCGCCAGGCCGTGCGCGTAGCCGCCGTCGACGAAGAAGTTGCCGTAGCGCACGAAGTCCGGCTCCACGACGACGCCTTCGGCGTCCAGCGCGCTGCGGAAGCCGTCGACGCGGGCGCGGCTGCACAGCATGGTGGTGGGGCCGGAGATCACCGCGATGCGCCGGTGGCCGAGGCCGAGCAGGTGCCGGGTGGCGGCCAGGCCGCCCGCCCAGTTGGCCGAGCCCACGACCGGCACGCCCGGCGGCTGCTCACCGGCGGTGTCGACCACGACGAACGGGATGTTGCGCGTGGCGAGCTGGTGGCGCTGCCCCTCGTCCAGCTCGGCCAGCACCAGGATCACGCCGAGCGGGCGGCGGGTGAGCAGGTCGTCGAACCACTCCTGGCGCGGCCGGTGCGCGCCGCCGAGCTCGGAGAGCACCACGGCCGCCCGCTCGGCCGCGGCGGCCTGCTCCACGCCCCGGATGATCTCGGTCGACCACGCCGAGTGCATCTCGTGGAAGACCAGGTCGATCAGCGCGGGCCGGGACGACTGGCGGGCTCGCCGCCGCTGGTACCGGTGCCGCTCGATGACGCTCTCCACGCGCGCGCGGGTGTCGGCCGCGACGTCCGGGCGCCCGTTGAGCACCTTCGACACCGTCGGGATGGACACGCCCGCCTCGGCGGCGATGGACGAGATGGAGGCGGCCCGGCCGTCGGTCGTGCCGACGGCTTCGGGCTCGGTGGACGCGCTCATGCAGGCCCCTGTTCGCGACGTTGCCCGAGCAGCAGCGGCGCTGGGGCTAAAGTTTCGGTTTCAAAGCGTAAAGGTTCTTACCCCTCTTGAACAGCCGCTGTTCACAAATACGAACTTGTTGACGCTCCAATCGGTTACCCCCTACGTTCTCCCCACCGGGCCGTAATGTCGGTTTACAAGCCGATACTTTCGGTCTTCACGAGGACGTGAAGCGGAGGAACCTGCTCGATGGCGAACAGGACGACGGAGACCGCGCCGGTGTGGCGCGACGCGCGCCGACCGGTGGCCGAGCGGGTCGACGCGCTCGTCGCCGCCATGGCGCTGCCGGAGAAGCTGGCCCAGCTGGTCGGCCTCTGGGTCGGCGCCGACCCGGAGGGCGGCGACGTCGCGCCCCACCAGTCGGAGATGTCCGGCGCCGCCCCCGCCTGGGAGGACGCGATCGCGCACGGCCTGGGCCAGCTCACCCGTCCGTTCGGCACCCGACCGGTGGACGCGCGGGCCGGGGCCCGCTCGCTGGCCCAGGCCCAGCGGCAGGTCGTGGCCGCCAACCGGTTCGGCATCCCGGCGCTGGTGCACGAGGAGTGCCTGACCGGGTTCGCCGCCTGGGGCGCCACCGCCCAGCCGGCACCGCTGTCCTGGGGAGCGAGCTTCGACCCCGGGCTGGTCGCCGAGATGGCGCGGCTGATCGGCGCGTCGATGCGCGCCGCGGGCGTGCACCAGGGCCTGGCGCCGGTCCTCGACGTCACCCGCGACTACCGGTGGGGCCGCACCGAGGAGACCATCGGCGAGGACCCCTACCTGGTCGGCACGGTCGGCACGGCCTACGTGCGCGGGCTCCAGGACGCCGGGGTCGTGGCCACCCTGAAGCACTTCGCCGGCTACTCGGCCTCCCGCGCCGGCCGCAACCTCGCCCCGGTGGCCATCGGCCCGCGCGAGTTCGCCGACGTCGTCCTGCCCCCGTTCGAGATGGCCGTGCTCGACGGCGGCGCCCGCTCGGTCATGCACTCCTACAGCGAGGTCGACGGCGTGCCCTCGGCCGCCGACGAGGACCTGCTCACCCGGCTGCTGCGCGACACCTGGGGCTTCACCGGCACGCTGGTCGCCGACTACTTCGCGGTCAAGTTCCTGGAGACCCTGCACGGGGTCGCCGCCGACGAGGCGCACGCCGCCGGGCTCGCGCTGGCCGCGGGCGTGGACGTGGAGCTGCCCACGGTGCGCTGCTACGGCGAACCGCTGCGCGGCGCGGTCGAGCGCGGTGACGTGCCCGAGGAGCTGGTGGACCGCGCGCTGCGCCGCGTGCTGGCGCAGAAGGTGGAACTGGGCCTGCTCGACCCCGACTGGTCGCCGCTGCCGGCCGACGTCGACGACCTGCGGCTGGACACCCCCGAGGCGCGGGACGTGGCGCTGCGGCTCGCGCGGGAGTCCGCGGTGCTGCTGGACAACGACGGCACCCTGCCGCTGCGGCCGGGCGCCCGGGTCGCCGTGGTCGGCCCGCTGGCCGACGACCCGATGGCGATGCTCGGCTGCTACTCCTTCCCCGCGCACATCGGCGTGCACCACCCGGACGTGCCGCTGGGGCTCGACGTCCCGACCGTGCTCGACGCCCTGCGCGACGGCCACGACGGCGACGTCACCCACGTGCGCGGCTGCGAGGTTCGGGACGGCGAAGTCGATCCGGCGGCCGCGGGCGCCGCGGCGGACGCGGACGTGTGCGTGGTGGTCGTCGGCGACCTGGCCGGCCTGTTCGGCCGCGGCACCTCCGGCGAGGGCTGCGACGCCACCGAACTGCGGCTGCCCGGCCCGCAGGAGGACCTGGTGCGCGCGGTGCTCGACACCGGCACGCCCGTGGTGCTGCTGCTGATCACCGGTCGGCCCTACGCGATCGGCAGGCTGGCCGCCCGCGCCGCCGCCACCGTGCAGTGCTTCTTCCCCGGCCAGCTCGGCGGCCGCGCGATCGCCGACGTGCTGACCGGCGCGGTCTCCCCCTCCGGGCGGCTGCCGGTGAGCGTCCCGGCCGACCCGGCGGGCCAGCCGGGCACCTACCTGTCGGCCCCGCTGGGCAGGCGGACGTCGGTGTCCGACGTCGACCCGACGCCCGCGTTCCCGTTCGGCCACGGCCTGGGCTACGACGCGTTCACCTGGTCGACGCCGACCGCCTCCGGCACCGAGTGGCCCACGGACGGCGCGGTCGAGCTGGAGCTGGACGTGCACAACCCCGGCTCCCGGCCGGGCGCCGACGTGGTGCAGCTGTACCTCAACGACCCGGTCGCCCAGGTGACCCGCCCGGTGGTGCGGCTGGTCGGCTACGCGCGGGTGGCGCTCGAACCGGGCGCCACGGCCCGCGTCCGCTTCCGCGTGCCCGCCGACGTCACGTCGTTCACCGGCCGGGACGGGCGCCGCGTGGTCGAACCGGGAATGGTGCGGTTGCTCGTGTCCAGGTCGAGCGCCGACGTGCACGATGAGGTGGCGCTCGACCTCGTCGGCCCGCCGCGGGTGGTCGACCACACCCGCGACCGGCTGACCACCACGACCGTGAAGGAGGTGGGCCCATGACCACCCAGGTTCGCGAACCGGTGTCCACCGCGGAGCAACCGGTCGGCACACCGCCCGGGGCGCGCACGCGCACCAGGCGGACGCCCTGGCGGCGGGCGCTGCGCCGCGACTGGCAGCTCTACACGCTGGCCCTGCTGCCGCTGCTGTTCTTCCTGGTGTTCCGGTACCTGCCGATGGTCGGCAACGTCATCGCGTTCCGCCGGTTCGTGCCCGGCGGTGACATCTTCGGCGAGACCTGGGTCGGCCTGCGCTACGTCAAGATGTTCCTCAACGACCCCACCTTCTGGCAGGTCTTCGGGAACACGATGATCATCGGGGCGCTGACCCTGCTGTTCTGCTTCCCGCTGCCGATCGTGCTGGCGCTGCTGCTCAACGAGGTCCGCACCCGCTACTTCAAGCGGTTCGTCCAGACGGTCTCCTACCTGCCGCACTTCTTGTCCATCGTGATCGTGGCGGGCATGGTGCTCCAGCTGGTCTCCGTGGAGGGCACGGTCAACCAGGTCGTCCGGGCCTTCGGCGGCGACCCGATCGCCTTCGCCCAGGACGCCGGCTGGTTCCGCACCATCTACGTCTCCTCCGAGGTGTGGCAGACCGTCGGCTGGGGCACGATCCTCTACCTCGCCGCGCTGACCACCATCGACGCCCAGCTCTACGAGGCCGCCCGGATCGACGGCGCGGGCCGGTGGAAGCAGACCTGGCACATCACCCTGCCGGGCATCCGCCCCACCATGGTCACCCTGCTGATCCTCAACATCGGCACGTTCATGGCGGTGGGCTTCGAGAAGGTCCTGCTGCTCTACAACCCGCTGACCTACCCGACCGCGGACGTCATCTCCACCTACCTGTACCGGGTCGGCCTGGTGTCGAACAACTTCAGCTACGCCGCCGCCATCGGCCTGTTCGAGTCGGTCATCGGCCTGGCCCTGATCCTGTCCGCCAACGCGATCTCGCGCCGAGCAGTGGGGACGAGCCTGTGGTGACCACCGACCCGACCCGGCTCGCCGAGCGCATGGCCAGGCCCGCCGGCCCGCGCCGCACCTCGCTCGACGACACCCGCGGCTACCGCGCCTTCCGCCGCGTCAACACCGCCGTGCTGCTGGTCGTGGTGCTGGTGACGCTGTACCCGTTCCTCAACATCGTGGCGCAGTCGTTCAGCGGCGAGCAGTACATCCTGGCGGGCCGGGTGAACTTCTGGCCGCGCGGCTTCAACACCGACACCTACGCGGTCGTCATGGGCGACCCGGCGTTCTGGAACAGCTACCTCAACACCGTGGTCTACACGGTGACCGCGACCGCGATCTCCCTGGTGCTGACCACCACCTACGCCTACGTGCTGTCCAAGCACCACCTCAAGGGCCGCGGCCTGCTGATCGGCGTCGCCGTGTTCACCATGTTCTTCAACGGCGGCCTGATCCCGAACTACGTGCTGATCAACGAGCTGGGCATGAAGAACACGATCTGGGCGATCGTGCTGCCCAACGCGATCAGCGTGTTCAACCTGCTGGTGATGAAGGCGTTCTTCGAGAGCCTGCCCAAGGAGCTGGAGGAGGCCGCCGCGATCGACGGCATGAACACCTACGGCATCCTGCTCAAGATCGTGCTGCCGCTGTCCAAGGCGGTCATCGCGACGATGGTGCTGTTCTACGCGGTCGCCAACTGGAACTCGTGGTTCAGCGCGTTCCTGTACTTCGACCGGGCCGACCTGTTCCCGGTCACCGTCTACCTGCGCAACATGATCTCGGGCGCGTCCACGGCCACCTCCATCGGCGGCAGCGGCATGGGCACGGACATGACGCAGGTCAACTCCAACATCAAGGCCGTCACGATGGTGCTCACCGTGCTGCCCATCGTCACCGTCTACCCGTTCATCCAGAAGTACTTCGTGTCGGGCGTGATGCTCGGCGCGGTGAAGCAGTGACCCCACCGAGGAGAGCGGCACGATGAGAACGATGTGGAAGCGCGTGCTTCTGACGCTGACGGCGGGCGGCCTCGTGCTGGGCTCCGCGGCGTGCGGTGAGGAGGAGCCCGCCGCCGGCGGGGTCAACCTCGACGGCAAGAAGGTCGCCTCGATGGCCGACTACGGGGTGGGCAAGCAGTTCAAGGCCACCGAGCCGGTCGAGTTCAGCCTGCTCTACAACGACCACCCGAACTACCCGATCAAGGACGACTGGCTGTTCTTCATGGAGCTCAAGGAGCGCACGAACGTCACGATCAAACCGACGGTCGTGCCGAACAGCGACTACGAGCAGAAGCGCAGCCTGGTGGTCGGCGCGGGCGACGCGCCGTGGATCATCTCCAAGACCTACCCGGGTCAGGAGCAGGCGTTCGTGGCCTCGGGCGCGATCGTGCCGGTGAGCGACTACCTCGACCTGATGCCGAACTTCAAGGAGAAGGTCGAGAAGTGGAAGCTCCAGCCGGAGCTGAACACGCTGCGCCAGGAGGACGGCAAGTTCTACGTGCTGCCCGGCATGCACGAGAACCTGTGGCCGGACTACACCCTGGCGTTCCGCACCGACGAGCTGCAACGCCTGGGCCTGAGCGCGCCGAAGACCTGGGACGAGGTCTACACCGTCCTCAAGGCGATCAAGGCCGCGCACCCGGACAGCTACCCGCTGTCGGACCGCTTCGAGGGCAAGGCGATCCTCAACTACGCCGCGGGCACCTTCGGCACCAGCGGCGGCTGGGGCTGGTCCAACACCCAGTGGAACGCCGACCAGAACAAGTTCGTGTTCACCGGCGCCTCCGCCGAGCAGAAGCGGATGGTCGAGTACTTCCGCAAGCTCGTCGCCGAGGGCCTGATGGACCCGGAGAGCTTCACGCAGAAGGACGAGCCGGCCATCCAGAAGCTGGCCAACGGCAAGTCCTACGCGATCAGCACCAACGCCCAGAACCTGGTCAACGACTACCGCCCGGCGCTGAAGAACATCCCCGGCGCGACCATCGCCAAGATCACCGTGCCCGGCGGGCCCGAGGGTGACGTGGTGTCCGGCACGCGCCTGGAGAACGGCCTGATGATCTCGGCCAAGGCGCTGGAGAGCGACAAGTTCGTGGCGATGGTGCAGTTCGTCGACTGGCTCTGGTACTCCGACGAGGGCCAGGAGTTCGCCAAGTGGGGCGTGGCCGGCACGACCTACGACAAGGACGCCTCGGGCAAGCGCACCCTCAAGCCGGAGATCACCTTCGGCGGCCTCAACACCGGCGCGCCGCAGCACCTCCAGAAGAACTACGGCTTCCACGGCGGCGTGTTCGCCTACGGCGGCAAGACCGAGCTGCTCCAGTCGATGTTCACGCCCGAGGAGGTCACCTTCCAGGACGCGATGAAGCAGAAGAAGGTCAACCCGCTGCCCCCGCCGCACCCGTTCACCGCGGACGAGCGCGAGCAGGCCACCCTGTGGGAGACCCCGCTCAAGGACGCCGCCACCCAGGGCACGCTCCAGTTCATCCTCGGCAACCGCGACATCGCCGAGTGGGACGCCTACGTCAAGGAGCTGGAGGCCAAGGGCATGAACCAGTACATGGAGCTGGTCAACAGCGCCTACGAGCGGTTCAAGCAGAAGAACGGCTGATCGGTCCCGCAGACCCGGGTCCGGCCGCGGTTGGGGCGGCCGGACCCGGCCCGCGTGTGGAGGAGAAGAGTTGAGCCACGTCGTCGTGCCCGCCGAACCACTCGGCCGCCTGTCGGACTCCTGGCGCCACTGCGTGGGCACCGGCAGGCTCAACCTCGCGCTGCGCGCGGACTACCAGGAGTCGCTGGCCCTGGTGCAGCGGGACGTCGGGTTCCGCTACATCAGGGGCCACGGCCTGCTCTCGGACGACATGGGCGTGCTGCGGGTGTCGCAGGGCGAGACCCGGTACTCGTTCACCTACCTGGACCAGGTGTTCGACCGGTTCCTGGAGCTGGGCGTCAGGCCCTTCGTCGAGCTGGGCTTCATGCCCACCGCCCTGGCCTCCGGCGAGGACACCGTGTTCTGGTGGAAGGGCAACATCACCCCGCCCCGCGACCACGGCGAGTGGGCGGCGCTGGTGCGGGCGGTGGTGGCGCACCTGGTCGACCGGTACGGCCTCGACGAGGTGCGCACCTGGCCGATCGAGGTGTGGAACGAGCCGAACCTGGTGAACTTCTGGAAGGACGCCGACCAGGATGCCTACTTCCGGCTCTACGAGACCACCGCGCGCGTGATCAAGGACGTCGACGCCGGGCTCCGGGTCGGCGGCCCCGCCATCTCGCCCGGCTCGGACGAGTGGTGGGCGCCGTTCGCGGAGTTCGTCACCGCGCGCGACGTGCCGGTCGACTTCGTGTCCCGGCACGCCTACACCTCGGGCCCCGCCCAGCACGTCCCGTTCGGCACCTACCAGACCCTCCAGCCGCCGCGGTCGCTGCTGGAGCAGTTCGAGGCGCCGCGCAGGCACCTGGCGGGCACGGCGCTGGCCGGGCTGCCGGTGCACATCACCGAGTTCAACACCTCCTACCGGCCGGACAACCCGATCCACGACACCGCCTACAACGCCGCCTACCTGGCGCCGGTGCTGACCGGCGGCACCGACCTGGTGGACTCCTACTCCTACTGGACGTTCTGCGACGTCTTCGAGGAGGAGAACGTGCCCACCTCGCTGTTCCACGGCGGGTTCGGCCTGCTCACCCACCGGCAGCTGCCCAAGCCGACCTACCACCTGTACGCGTTCATGGCGCGGATGGGCGCGCACGTGCTGGCCCGCGGCGAGGACCACCTGGTGTGCCGCGACGACGACGGCCGGGTGACCGTGCTGGCGTGGCAGCCCGTGGGCGGTACCGACGAGCCGGGGGCGCCCGAGCGGCACGCCGTGCGCCTGTCGGTACCGGTGCCCGGCGAGCGCGCGTTCACCCGGCGCGAGCGGGTCAACGAGCACGACGGCAACGCGTTCGCCGCGTGGCGGGAGCTGGGCCGGCCCCGGTCGCCCGGCAGGCGGGAGCTGGAGGTGCTGCGGGACTGCGCCCGGCCGGCCGTGGAGCACCGGGCGCACGCCGTGGCCGGCGGGCGGGTGGAGCTGGACCTGGCGCTGAGCCGGCACGAGGTGACGTTCGTCGAGGTGCTGCCGGTGCGGCCCGAGGAGCACCCCGGCCTGGACGACCGGCGGCTGCTCGGCGGCTCCGACGACCGCCTGGTGGCGGGGCGGCCGGTCCCGGGGACCGCGTGAGCGGCCGGGACCCGGCGGACGAGATCGGCGCCGGGGTCCTGTCGCGGGCCGCGGCGGTGGTGTACTGGTTCCTCGTCGTCGAGGTGCTGCTGGTGCTCACCACCGCACCGGCGCTCGTGCTGGTGCTGTTCCTGGCCGGCGGCGCGGGCAACGCGCCGCTGATCGGCCTGTGCTTCCTGCCGGTGGGCCCGGCGCTGTCGGCGGCGGTGTTCGCCTGGCGGGTGTTCCTGACCGACCGGGACCTGGCACCGGCCCGCCACTTCCTGCGCGGCTACCGGCTCAACTGGCTGGACGTGCTGCGCTGGTGGGCGCCGGCGGTGCTGCTGCTCACCGTCGTCGGCTTCACCCTGGGCAACCTCGGGCTGGCGGGCGTGCCCGCGGCGTACGGGGTGCTGCTCCTGCTGGTCGCGGTGGGCGTGCTGGTGTGGGCGTCCAACGCCCTGGTGCTGTCCTCCGCGCTGTCGCTGCGGGCCCGGGACACCGCGCGGCTGGCGTCCTACTACCTCGGTGCCCGCCCGGCGAGCGCGTTCGGCGCGCTGTCGCTGGTGGTGGCCGCCGGCGGGCTGGTCGCGCTCACCTCCGACTGGGTGCTGGTGCTGCTCGCGTCCCCCTTCACCCTCGTCCTGCTGCGCAACGCCGAACCGGTGCTGCGCGACGCCACGGAAAGGTTCACCGCGTGATCGGCTACGGCGGCGACTACAACCCCGAGCAGTGGGACCGCGACGTGTGGGACCGCGACTACGCCGCGTTCGAGCAGGCCGGGATCAACACGGTGACCCTCGGGGTGTTCGCGTGGGCGCACCTCCAGCCCGCCGAGGACCGGTACGACTTCGCCACGCTGGACGCGATCGTGGACCGGGCCACCGCCGAGGGCAGGCGGATCGTGCTGGCCACGCCCAGCGGCGCGATGCCGCCGTGGCTGGCGCGGGCGTACCCGGACGCCTGCCGGGTCGACTTCGAGGGCCGCAGGCACGTCTACGGGCAGCGGCACAACGCCTGCCCGTCGTCACCGGACTTCCGCCGGCTGGCGGTGGCGCTGGCCGGGCGGCTGGCCGAGCGCTACGGGGCCAACCCCGCCGTGGTCGCCTGGCACGTCGGCAACGAGTACGGTGGCGCGTGCTACTGCCCGCTGTGCGGCGCGGCGTTCCGGTCCTGGCTCCGCAAGCGCCACGGCGACCTCGACGGGCTCAACCGGGCGTGGAACACGACGTTCTGGTCGCACGTCTTCGGCGACTGGGAGGAGGTCCAGCCGCCCACCGCGCTGTCCGAGCACTGGCGCGGCCCGAACCACACCGCGTTCCAGGGCATCACCCTGGACTACCGGCGGTTCATGTCCGACGCGCTGCTCGACGGGTTCGTCGCGGAGAAGGCCGCGATCCGCGCGCACGTCCCGCGCACGCCGGTGACCACCAACTTCATGGGCCTGTACCAGCCGGTCGACTACCACCGCTGGGCACCGCACCTGGACCTCGCCTCCTGGGACAACTACCCGCCCGAGGACCCGTCGGCGGCGCGCACGGCCGCCCGGATGGCCCTGGCGCACGGCCTGGTGCGCGGGCTGCGCGGCGGCGACCCGTTCTGGGTGATGGAGCAGACCCCGTCGGTCACCGCGTCGCGGGACGTCAACCCGGTCAAGCGCCCCGGCGTGCTGCGGCTGTGGTCGTGGCAGTCGGTCGCCCACGGCGCCGACGCGGTGCTGTACTTCCAGCTCCGCCAGTCGCGCGGCGCGTGCGAGAAGTACCACGGCGCGGTGCTCGACCACGCCGGGCGCACGGACACGCGGGTCTTCCGCGAGGTGGCCGCGCTGGGGCGGGAGTTCGCGCGGGTGGGCGGGGCGCTGACCGGGGCGCGGACGCCGGCGCGGGTGGCGCTGCTGGTCGACTGGGACAGCTGGTGGGCGGTCGAGATGTCCGACGGTCCGAACCGGAACGTGCGGTACCTGGACGTGCTGACCTCCTACCACCGGGCGCTGTGGCAGGCGAACGCGCCGCTGGACGTGGTGCCGGTGACGGCGGACCTGTCCGGCTACGACGTGGTCGTGGCGCCGCTGCTGCACGTGGTGAAGGGCGACTTCGCCGCGCGGGTGTCGGCGTTCGTGGCGGGCGGCGGGACGTTCGTGACCACCGCCCTGTCGGGCCGGGTGGACGAGGACGACAACGCCTTCCCCGACGACGGGCCGCTCGCCCCCCTGCTGGGCCTGTGGGTGGAGGAGACCGACGCGCAACAGCCGGACGTGGTCAACCCGGTGTCGCTGTTCGGCGCCGCGTACGAGGCGCGGCACGTGTTCGAGGTGGTCCGGGTCACCGACGCCGAGGTGGTCGGCGCGTACGAGGCCGACTTCTACGCCGGGACGCCGGCCGTCACCCGGGCCGCCCGCGGGCGCGGCGGCGCCTGGTACGCGGCGACCCTGCTGGACGACGCCGGGGTGGCCGCCGTGGTCGGTGCGGCGCTGGCCGAGCGCGGGGTGACCGGGCCGCTGGCGGACGTGCCGGACGTGGAGGCGGTGACGCGCGCGGGCGCCGACGGGACGCGGTGGCTGTACGTGCTCAACCACGGTGAGCGGCGGGCCGTGGCGTGCCCGGTGTCGGGGGTGGACGTGCTGTCGGGGCGGGAGCTGGTGGCCGGCGAGGAGCTGGTGCTGGAGCCGGCGGACGTGCTGGTGGTGCGGCAGTAGCCCCGGTCAGGGGCACCCGCAGATCTTCTTGGCCTTCGTGATGAGCGCGTCGGTCCGGTGGGGCGAGGTGCCGTGGCTGATGACCTCCGCGGTCCGCTGCTGCACCAGCGTCGGCGGACCGCTGTGGTCGGGCGGGGCCATGGCGTGCTCGACGGCCCGCAGCTCGGCTTCGGAGAGGTCCATGTCCTGGAGGGTGGCCTGGGCGTCCGACCACCTGCCGTCGTCGCCCAGGTCGGCGAGCAGGCGCCCGATCCGCGTCCACCGCGTGGTCCGGTCCGCGACCGCGGCGACCGGTGCCGAGACGTCCGTGCCCGACACCAGGCCGGTCGCCTCGCGCACGACCGCGTCGAGGTCGCCGGGGTTGCGCCACACCGCGTCCATCACCCGGTCGTAGGCGGCGCTGAGCACGCCGTCCTGGAGGTGCTTGTCGACGGCCTCCACGAACGCCTGCACGAACGGGTCCAGCAGCGGCACCTGGTCGGTGGCCTTCTTCGCCACCTCCAGCAGCTTCTCGGTGAGCAGCTTCTCCACCTGGAGGAAGATCTTCTTCTCGGCGGGGGTGGACGTCGTCGGTTCCACGCGGTCGAGCGCCTCCCGGACGTCCACGACGTCCCGCGGGGTCGTCGTCCCCGGCATGGCCCGCCGGGGCTCCGCGTCCTGCCCGGAGAGCTGTCCCGAGGCGCCGACGAACACGGGGGTCGGGAACAGGTCGCGGTACTCGGCGGGCATCTCGGCGAGCACCTTCGCGGCGAGGTCCGACGCGATCCGGCTCGCCAGCTCCTCCTCCAGGTCCAGGGCGGCCGTCCGGTAGTCGACCTCGGTGGTCTTCACGTGCTGGGCGACCACCCGGGCCTGGGTGCCCAGGTGGGTGCCGAAGAAGGTGAACGCCGCGAGCACCGCCAGCCCGGCCGCCACCGGACCGCTGAACCTGGTGTAGAGGTCGGTGGCGCCGTGCAGGACCTTCGAGGCGCGTGCGTTCGCGATGACCGCGGTCAGGACGTACACCAGGACGAGCAGCCCGAGCACCTTGAGCTCGTCGAGCTTGAGGTTGGCGGAGAAGAACCCCGAGGCCCCGGCGAGCGTCCGCTCCAGGGAGCGCAGGGCGTCCACGTCCAGCGCGTCGCGCCGCGCGGCGACCGCCACCCCGAGCACCGCCTGGCACGCGGCCGCGACGCCGATCGGCACCAGGTAGAGCACCCCGAACACGCACAGCTGACGGCGGAACCCGGTGGTGCGCGGCCTGCGGGACCGGCAGAACTCCAGCAGCGCCCACACCGCGCCGAGCAGGAGCGTCGACGGCAGCACGCCGAACACCAGGCCCGCGACCAGGACCACGCCGGCCAGCACGCGGTAGACGATCGGCTTCACCGTCACCCGCACCCGCAGGTGCACGTCGCCGGGCAACCGCAGCAGGGTGCCGTCGCGCACGCCGGGCTTGACGCGGATCGGGACGGGACGCGGCCTGCCGCCGACCGGCACCCACACCGTCCGGCGCGCCACCCCGGCCCGCGCCTCCCACGGCCACAGCTCGACCACCGGGTACTTCTCGTCGCTCATCGCGGCATGATCGCCGGACGCCGATCCCGCCCGACAGAGGCGAAAGCCCCCGGCGCGCGGGCGGAACCGCAGTTCGGCGGACTCCGCCTCAGTCCCGCTCGCGCAGCCGCCGGTGCCACCAGGCCCGGGACAGCCAGAAGTCGCCGCCCACGGCGAGCGGGTCCGGCAGGGTTCGCCGGCGGAACTCCGCGTCCAGGGGTTCGACGAGCCGCCGGAGTTCGGCGCGGGCGCGTGGCGGCAGCCGGATCAGCGCGAGTTCCAGCTCGTCGCGCGCGTGGACCGGGTCGCAGCACGGGCAGTCGTGGAAGGGGACGTGGAGCCACCGGCCCGGTCGGCGCAGGAAGCGCCGGTAGCCCTCGAACGCCCGGCCGGTGCCCAGGCCCAGCAGGTCGACGGCGCGCTGCGCGTCGGGGCCGAGCCCCCGGATCGGGGGGTCCCGGTCGGGGCGGTCGGGTGGTGGCCGGCGGGTGCGGAGGTCGGCGCGGACGGCGCCCGGACGCCTACGCGGCATCGGCCTTTCGGGTCTCGATCACGCCCCCATCGTGCCACACCCGTCAGTGGATGCGGCGCCCCCGCGCGTCCGGCACGCCCGACTTGCGGAAGAAGTACGTGTTCACCTGGTCGCGCCACTCGGTGGCGCACCGCAGCTGCTCGGCCAGCAGCTCCTCCACCCGGGCGTGCACCGCGTCCGGCACGCGCCCCTCCAGCTCCGCCCAGACCTCGACCATCCGCGCCACCTCCTCGACCCCGGCGAAGTGGGTGTCGTAGATGTGCTGGACCACCGTCGTGCCCGAGCGCAGCACGTGGTCGTACGGGACGTGGTGGAAGAACAGCAGCAGCTCGTCCGGGCAGGTCTCCAGCGACTCGTAGACGTCCCGCCACGGCGCCGGGTACTGGCCGGTGAACCCGGTGCCGGTGGCGCGGGTGCGGTCCACGCCGACGCCGTCGCGGTCGGCGAAGTGGTAGGTGCCCCAGCGCGAGTACTCGTAGCCGTCCACGGCGGGGCCGTAGTGGCCGGCCGGGTTGACCATGAAACCCACGCCCAGGGGCGCCGTGTAGCGCTCGTAGGTGTGCCACGAGCCGTCCATCAGCTCGTGCAGCGGCTCGCGCACGGCCGGGTCGTCGAACGTCAGGCCGATCCACTCGTCCAGCACCGCCTCCGGCGCCAGTCGGTCGTCCCAGGCCAGCCGGCCGAAGCCGAACAGGTTGGCCTGGGCCAGCGGGTGGCCGGTCCAGAACCGGTCCCGACCGACGTTCGACACGGCGACGACGCCGTCCACCAGGTCGCCGACGGCGTCCCCGGCCAGGGGGAAGCGCAGGATCTCGCGCCACTGCGGGACCAGGTGGCAGACGTGCTTCTGCTGCCCGGTGTACTCCTGGGTGACCTGCAGCTCGACGGCCAGCCGGGTGCGCGGCATCGCGGCGATCACCGGGGACACCGGTTCGCGCGCCTGGAAGTCCATCGGGCCGTACTTGACCTGGAGCACGACGTTCGGGTCGAACGCGCCGTCAAGCGGGGCGAAGTGGTCGTGCGCGGCGCGGGCGCGGTCGGTGGTGCGGTCCCGCCAGTCCTGGTGGTGGTCGTAGACGAAGGCGCGCCAGAAGACCGTGCCGCCGAACGGCGCGAGGGCGCGGGCGAGCAGGTTCGCGCCGTCGGCGTGGGTGCGGCCGTAGGCGAAGGGGCCGGGCTGCCCCTCGGAGTCGGCCTTGACCACGTACCCGCCGAAGTCGGGGATGGCGGCGTAGACGTCGGCGGTGGCGCGGTCCCACCACCGCCGGACCCCGGGGTCGAGCGGGTCGGCCGTGGGCAGGCCGCCGAGGGTGACGGGGGCGGCGAAGCTCACCGACAGGTGGACCCGGATGCCGTGGGGCCGGAACACCTCGGCCAGCCGCACCACGTCCGGCAGCAGGTCGGTGAGCAGGCGGGCCTCGGCGCGGTGCACGTTGACGTTGTTCAGGCCGACCCGGTTGACGCCGATCGAGCCGAGCAGCCGGGCGTAGGCCGCGACCCGGGACAGGTCGTCGCGCACGCGGCCGTCGGCGTAGAAGATCGAGTCGCCCGCGTAGCCCCGCTCGACCTGGCCCATCACCGGGTGGACCTCGGTGTTGTCCCAGTGGTCGAGCATCCGGACCGGCCGCCGGGGCGCGTGGTGCTCGACCGGGAAGTCGGCGCCGAACGCGGCCTCGCCCAGCCGCACCACGTGGTGGAAGCCGTAGAGCAGGCCCGCGCCGCCGGTGGCCCGGACCGCCGTGGTGCCGGCGCGCTCGACGGTGAACGCCTCGGAGCCGTCCCCGCCCGCGCACACCAGCTCCAGGTCCACCGGGCCGTCCTCGACCAGGGCACCGCCGTGCCCGGCCACCGCGGCGGCCACCTCGTCGCGCACCGTGGTCACGAGCGGGCCGTCCCCCACGACCCGGACGCGCCGGGAGCCGAGGGGGCGGAAGGCGGAGGCGGGCAACCAGGCCGGGTCAGGTGAGGTCACGAGGTCGAACCTAACCCGGTTCACACCGTCCTAAAGCGACATAAGACGGCGAAAAACTTTCGTGGCGAACGGGAACGGCTCCCCACGGGTGGAACCGGAGTCCGTTCTGGACGGTTGCGGGGGGCGCGAGCGGGCCCGGTTCCGCCGCGGCGGTCGACCGGGCGCCGGGCGCGGTGACGGGGCTCACCACCCGGTTCCGCCGATCGGGCGATGCACCCGGCTCGCCTACCATGGCCCCGTGAGCAACGTCGAGACCGACCCCGCCGCGCTGGTCTGCGGGAGCGCCCCCGGTGCCGCGGTCGAGGTCCTCGGGGCCCGGACCGTGCCGCTGGGCGGCCCGCGGGCGATGACCGTGCGCCGCACGCTGCCGCAGAAGTCGCGGTCGCTGATCGGCGCCTGGTGCTTCGCCGACCACTACGGCCCCGACGACGTCTCGCACAGCGGCGGCATGGACGTCGCGCCGCACCCGCACACCGGCCTGCAGACCGCGAGCTGGCTGTTCAGCGGCGAGATCGAGCACCGGGACAGCCTGGGCGTGCACGCGGTGGTGCGGCCGGGCGAGCTGAACCTGATGACCGCCGGGCACGGCATCTGCCACTCGGAGGTGTCCACCCCCGCCACCACCGTGCTGCACGGCGTGCAGCTGTGGATCGCGCTGCCCGACGCCGACCGCGACGCGCCCCGCGACTTCCAGCACCACGTCCCCGAGCCGGTCGCGCTGGCCGGCGCGACCGCGCGCGTGTTCCTGGGCACGCTGGCCGGCCGCACGTCCCCGGTGCGCACCTTCACGCCCCTGCTGGGCGCCGAGCTGGTGCTGGACCCCGGTGCCCGGCTCGTGCTGGGCACCGACCCGGCCTTCGAGCACGGCGTGCTGCTCGACCAGGGCGACCTGGTGCTGGAGGGCACCGCGCTGACCGCCGGCGCGCTCGGCTACGTGGGCGTCGGCCACGACCGGCTGACCCTGCACAACCCCGGTGGCGCGCCGGCCCGCGCGGTGCTGCTCGGCGGCGAGCCGTTCGGCGAGCGGTTGGTGATGTGGTGGAACTTCGTCGGGCGCAGCCACGACGAGGTGGTGCGGTTCCGCGAGCAGTGGCAGGAGGGGGCCGAGCGGTTCGGCCGGGTCGAGGGCTACGCCGGCGACCGCCTGCCCGCTCCCCCGATGCCGATGGGCCGGCTGCGGCCGCGCGGCAACCCGTGACCGGCCGACCGCGACGGGCCGACCATGACGGGCAGCCCGTGACAGGCCACCGGTAAGCGATCCACAAGCCGCCTGCCGGCCCACGTCGGCACGCAAGCTCCCCCCGGTCCGCCCGAACAGGGGTTTTTCGGTGGTCGGTGTGCGGGTCGCGGCCGTGGTGGCCGTCGTGTCGGTGTGGGCGGGCCTCGCGGCGGACCTGTGGCACCTGACGCCCTGCGGGTGGTGGCGGTCGTGGCGTTCATCGCGTGGCTGTGGCGCTCCCGGGTGAACGCGGACCTCGTCGGCACCCCGGACCGACACCACTGGTCGCGGCGCCGGGTCGGCTGGGGCCGGCGAGCCGGCTGGGCGACCCCTTGGTGCTGGTCGTCGTCCTGGGCGCGGAGGGCTCCGTGGACTTCCGGGTCCTGGCGCTGCTCAACCTCGCGCTGACGGGCCTGACCGTGCTCGCGGCCGCCCCCATGACGGCCGTGGTGTGGCGGCCGACGACGTGGCAGGCGTCGCCGGGGTTCGCCGAACGGGTCGGGCCGGGCCTCAGCGCGGCGCGTACATGATCACGGCCATGCCCGCGAGGCAGATCACCGCGCCCGCGCAGTCCCACCGGTCGGGGCGGAAGCCGTCGACGAGCACGCCCCACGCCAGCGACCCGGCCACGAACACCCCGCCGTAGGCGGCGAGGACCCGGCCGAAGTTCGCGTCGGGCTGGAGCGTGGCCACGAACCCGTAGAGGCCCAGCGCCACCGCGCCCGCGCCGACCCACAGCAGGCCGCGGTGCTCGCGCACCCCCTGCCAGACCAGCCACGCGCCGCCGATCTCGGCGAGCGCGGCCAGCGCGAACAGCACCAGCGAGCGGACGACCGTCATGATCGCGACGATAACCCGTCCGACCCGGCAAAAACGCGTCCACGCCCGGGACGGGCGCTGCTACCTTGCGGCGAATGCCCACTTTCGAGGACATCACCCGGCACCACGACGCCGACCCCGACGAGCACCCCTGGGTCAACGGCCCGCCACCGCCCACGACGGTCGTGCTCACCCCGTACGACCCCGGGTGGCCGCACCGGTACCGGACCCTGGCGGCCGACGTCCGGGCCGCGCTCGGCGACGTGGCGCTGGACGTGGAGCACGTCGGGTCGACCTCCGTCGAGGGGCTCGCCGCCAAGGACATCATCGACATCGACCTCATCGTCGCCGACCCGCGCGACGAGGACGCCTACGTCCCGCCGCTGACCGGCCTCGGCTACACCCTCGTGGTGCGGGAGCCCTCGTTCCACCAGCACCGCATGCTGCGGCTCGCGGACCCCGTGGTGAACCTGCACGTGTTCGGCCCGGACTCGCCGGAGGTCGTCCGGCACCGCATGTTCCGCGACTGGCTGCGCACCCACCCGGAGGACCGCGCGCGCTACGAGGAGGCGAAGCGGGCGGCGATCCCCGGCGGCGGGAACGTGATGGCCTACAACGCCCGCAAGCAGGAGGTCATCCGGGAGATCTACGACCGGCTCTTCCGCGCCGCCGGGATGCTCTAGCCGCTTGACAGGGTAC
Organism: Saccharothrix syringae; assembly: GCF_009498035.1. Lineage (NCBI taxonomy): Bacteria > Bacillati > Actinomycetota > Actinomycetes > Pseudonocardiales > Pseudonocardiaceae > Saccharothrix > Saccharothrix syringae. The sequence goes on along the minus strand of NZ_CP034550.1, from coordinate 2,796,890 downwards.
CCCCTTGTTGTGAACGCTTGTTCATGAACAAGCGTTCACAACAAGGGGAGCGACCGTGCCCGACGTGGTCAACACGCACCAGGCCGAGGCGTGGAACGGTGACGAGGGCACCCACTGGGCCGACCACCACGACCGCTACGACGCGCTGAACAGCGGCTACAACGACACCCTGCTCACCGCCGCCGGCATCGGCCCCACCGACCGCGTCCTGGACGTCGGCTGCGGGAACGGCCAGCTCACCCGGCTCGCCGCCCGCCGAGCCGGCCGGGCGCTCGGGGTGGACCTGTCGGCCCCGATGCTCGCCCGCGCCCGGGCCCTGGCGACCGGGGAAGGCGTGCCCAACGTCGAGTTCGAGCAGGGCGACGCGCAGGTCTTCCCGTTCCCGCCCGCCGGTTTCGACGTCGCGCTGAGCCGGTTCGGCGTCATGTTCTTCGCCGACCCGGTCCGGGCCTTCGCCAACGTCCGCGCGGCCCTGCGCGAGGACGGCCGGCTGGCCTTCCTGTCCCTGCGCGGCCTGGGCGACCTGGCCGACGTGCTGGCCGCGCTCGACGGCGGCGGCCCGCAGCCGGGCCCGGCCGGCCCGCTGTCGCTGTCCGACCCGGACGTGGTCCGCCGGGTGCTCGGCGGGGCGGGCTTCCGCGACGTCACCACCACCCCCGTCGACGCCCCGCAGGTGTGGGGCGGGGACGTGGCGGACGCCACGGCGTTCCTCATGGCCTGGGGCCCGGTCCGGTACGCCCTGCGCGACGCCGACCAGGCCGGGCGCGACCGGGTCGAACGGGCCGTGGCCGACGCCCTGGCCCCGCACGCGACGCCGGGCGGGGTCCGGCTGCGCGGCGAGGCCCTGCTGGTCACGGCACGGGCCTGATGGCACCCAGACGAGCAGCGGCCCTGCGCGACGGCGACGTGAGCCTGCGCGACCACCTCATCGCGACGGCGACCCGCCTGATCGCCGAGCGCGGCACCGCCGGCCTCACCGTCCGCGACATCGCCCGCACCGCCGACGTGGCGGTGGGCGTGCTCTACAACCACTTCGCCGACAAGGAGGAACTGCTCGCGCTGGCCCTGCACGAGCACGTCCGCTCGACCGGGCGGCGCCTGGGCGCCCCGACCGCGGACGGCACGCTGGAGGAGAACCTGCGCGCGTTCGTCGCGCACGCCATCGAGGTGCACGCCGCGATCCTGCCCGCGTTCGCCGGCCTGGTCGGGCAGCCGGAGGTCTTCGCCAGGTTCGACGCCCTGCCCGACCCCCTGGCCGACGGCCGCGGCCTGCACGCCGCCCTGGCCGGGTACCTGGGCTCCGAACGCGACCGCGGCCGGGTGGCGGCGGGCACCGACGTGGGGGCGGTGGCCACGCTCGTGATCGGCGCGTGCCACGAACTGGTCCTGCCCCGGCTGTACCGCGGCCCGCGGGCGGTGGTGGAGGTGCCGGACGGGTACGCGGAGGCCCTGGTGTCCACCGTGCTCAACGGCATCGCGCCGCGCTGACCACCACTGGTACACCTGCGGGGTGACGGACGACCCGGTGCGCAACGCGGTCGTCGGCAACGTCCTCGGCAACGTCGTGCAGGTCGGCAGCGCGACGCTGGTCCCGCCGGAGGCGCGGCCGGTGGCCGTGGCCGGCCTGCCGCCACCCGCGGTGTTCGTCGGCCGGGAGGCGGAACTGGCCCGACTGGGTGACGCGCTGCGGCCCGGCGCGCCGGAGGCCGTGCTCGTCTGGTCGATCGGCGGCCTGCCCGGCGTGGGCAAGACCGCGCTGGCCGTGTTCGCCGCGCGCCGCGCGATCGAAGCGGGCTGGTTCCCCGGCGGCGTGGTGATGACCGACCTGCGCGGCTACGACGACCCGCAGTTGCGGGTGACGGCGTCGACCGCGCTGGCGAGCCTGCTGGGCGCCCTGGGCGTGGCGGGCGGCCACATCCCGCCGGGGGCGGAGGACCGGGCGCGGCTGTGGCGCTCGATCCTGGCCGACCGGGAGCGGATGCTCGTGCTGGCCGACAACGTCTCCGACCCCGACCAGGTCCTCCCCCTGCTCCCCGGCACCACCAGGCACCAGGTGCTCATCACCAGCCGGCACCGACTGGCCGGCCTCGACCACGCCCGGCTGCTCGACCTGGACGTGCTGGACCAGGGCGACGCCGTGCGGATGCTGGCGGAGGTGCTGCGCATGGGCGATCCCCAGGACACCCGCACGCACGACCTCGCCGCGTGCGAACGGGTCGCACGGCTGTGCGGCCGGCTGCCGCTGGCGGTGCGGGTGGCGGCAGCGCTGCTGGTGGCCGAGCCCGAGCGGTCGGTGCCCGACCTGGCCGAGGCGCTGGCGGACGAGCGGAACCGGCTGCGCGAGCTGGACCACGGCGGGAGCCTCGCCGTGCGCGCCGCGTTCGACCTGTCTTACAGGCAGCTATCCACCGGTCAGGCCGAACTGCTGCGCCTCGCGGCCCTGGACCCGGGCCCCGACGTGGGCACCGACACCGTCGCCGCGATCGCCGGCACGGACCGCGCCACCGCCCTGCGCGGAATCCGCGCCCTGCGCGCCGCCCACCTCGTCCAACCGGCCCAACAACCGGACCGCTGGCGAATGCACGACCTGGTCAAGCTCTACGCGGCCGAGAAGGCGGCGGACCCTGAACGAGGCGCCGCGATCACCCGGCTGCTCGACCACTACCTGGGCCTGGTGCGCGACTCGCTCGACCAAGAGCGGTACCTGCGGCACGAGGCCGAGGTGATCCGGTGGCTCGACACCGAGCGCGCCAACCTGGTCGCGATCACCGACCTCGCCCGTGCGGAGAACCATCCGCGGCACCTGGTGGGCCTGGCCCTCGGCCTGAACGAGTACCTGGCCTTCCGCAGGCTGTGGACCGAGCGGATCGCCGTGCAGTACGCGGCCCTGTCGGCCGCGCGGTCCCTCGACGACGTGGCCGCCGAAGCGCAACTGCTGGTGGACCTCGGATACGCCCACCGGTGGAACAGATTTTTCGAGGACGCGGTGAACCACCTCCGCGACGCGCTCCCGCTGTTCAGGTCGCTGGGTGATCGCGTCGGTTTCGGCACCGCGCTCAACCGGCTCGGCGAGCTGTACCGGGAGACGGGGCGACCGGGGTGGGCGATGGCCTGCCACCGCTGGGCGCGCGACCTGTTCCGGGCAGCCGGTGACGTGCAAGGACACTTCAGCACGCTGCACAACATGGCGGTCCTCCACCGCCAACAGCACAACCACGACCGAGCCCTCGCGTTGCACCTGGAGGCCATGGCCCTGGTCCGCGAGCTGCACCTGCCGCTGCTGGAGGGACGCACCCTCGACCACCTGGGGCTCACCTACCGGGAGATGGGCCGGTTCGACGACGCGATCGAGCACCACCGGCAGAACCTGCGCATCGCGCAGGAGGCCCAGGACCACCACGGCTACGCGCGCACCATGACCAACCTGGCGGTGACCTACCGGGTGGCCGGGCGCCCCGCCGAGGCGGTCGACTGCCACCTCCGGGTAGTGCACGTCCTGCGCGGCCTCGGGGCCAGGGGGGAACTCGCGACAGCCCTGCGCGAGCTGGCCTCCACCTACCGGGAGCTGGGCCAAGACGACGAGGCCGCGCGTTGCTCCCTGGAAGCCGACCGCACGGACCCCGCCGACCGGCCCTGATCAGTGCGAAGACGCCAGTGCCCGCCCGATGAAATGAGCCGCCAGCGTCGCGAAGATGTAAGCCTGCAACACCTGGATCAACGCCTCCAACGCCGTGATCCCGATGGCCGTGGCGAAGCTGAGCACCGACAGCGGCTTGAGCAGGGGCCCCGCCTCCAGCAGCAGGAACTCGCCGCTGAGGGTGAAGACCACCACGAGCAGGTGGCCGGCGAACATGGCGGCGAAGACCCGGATCGCCAGGTTGACCGGGTCGAAGAAGAACTTGAGTATCACCTCGGTCGGCACCAGCAGCCCCCACAGCACCGGCTTGGGCACGCCCGGGATGACGAACTGGTTGCGCAGGTACCCGGCGAACCCGTGCCGCCTGATGCCCACCCAGTGGTACACCGGGAACACCACCAGCAGCGCGACGGCCGCCGGGAACCCGATGTGCGCCATGGTCGGGAACTGCACCAGCGGCACCAGGCCGAAGATGTTGTTGACCAGCACGAAGCAGAAGATCGACACGATGAACGGCACGTAGGGCCGGAAGTCCTTCGCCCCGATCTGCTCCCGCGCGATGGTGTCGCGGCCGAGGTCGTAGACCGACTCGGCGGCGAACTGCACCCGGCCCGGCACCAGCTTCAGGTTGCGGCTGGTGACCAGGAAGAACGTCGCGATGATCAGCACCGACAGCACGACCAGCACCATCGGTTTGGTCACCTCGCCGAAGATCGGCGGCGGGAACAGGTCCCCCGCGCCCGGCGGGTCGAAATCGGCCATGGGCGTCCCCCTCGTCCAAGGTCTCGACCGGAACCTAGCGGACCGGGAGGGGGCCCGTCACGGGACCAAAGTCCCGAACCGGGTCACCCCAGGGCCTCCTCCAGCGTGTCGTGCAGCTCCAGCACGTCGCCGAGCCCGACCGAGGTCAGCGTGCGCCGCACCAGGCGGGGCGTGACGATCCTCAGCTCACCGCCGCCCGTGCGGGTCCGCTCGTGCGCCACCAGCAGCACCTCGATGCCGATCGAGGCGAAGAAGCGCACGTCGGTGAGGTCCACGACCACGGAACCCCGGCCGTCGCCGATGGCGTCGAGCAGGGGCTCGCGCAGCCGGTGGACGGTGGCGATGTCCAGTTCGCCGCGGGCCGTGACCACGGTGGGGCCTTCGGCCACGCGGCTGGTCGACGTTTCGAAGTCCTGGGCAGGCATGCGGATCCGTTCTCCAGAGCGGGCTTCACTCGTGCGAGGTGCGCTGTGGGCTCAACGACACCGCCTGACAACAGAAGATCACACCACGCGCGCGTCCCGGCGGGCGCCTCCCCTGCGCAGCGGTCGGTGGGACGCGGCGCACGAGGTTAACCTGGTTCCCCCACCCGAAGGAGCCACCGCATGACCCGATCCGGCGAACCGGGCCCGACCGACCTGGCGGGTCTGCTCAGCGACCTCCCGGTCGTGGTGTGGGAGGGCGACGCGAGCACCCGGCGGCTGACGTTCGTCTCGCGGCACGCCGAGGAGCTGCTGGGGTTCCCGGTGGACCGGTGGCTGGCGGACTGGGACTCGGTGGTGCACCCCGACGACCGGGACGCGGTGGCGCGGGAGCGCTGGGCGGGCGGCGCGGACTTCGCCCTGGCCTACCGGGTGGTCGCCGCGGACGGCCGGGTGCTGTGGGTGCGGGAGCGTGGCCGGGCGGTGCCCGCCGCGGACGGGTCGGCCGGGCTGGTGCGCGGCGTGCTGGCCGACGTGACCGAGAGCAGGCTGCGCGAGGAGCGCGAGCGGTTCCTCGGCGAGCTGGACCGGGAGCTCCAGCGGTTCGACGACGCCGAGGAGGTGATGACCGCGGCGACGCGCCTGCTCGGCGAGCACATGGGCGTGAACCGGTGCGCCTACGCGGAGGCCGAGGCCGACGAGGACCACTTCCTGATGAGCGGCGACTACTCCTCCGGCCTGCCGCCGCTGCCGGGCCGGTTCGCCATGTCGGACTTCGGCGCGGGCGCGCTGCGGGCGATGCGCGGGGGCGTGCCGTGGGTGGTGGCCGACAGCCTCGACGACCCCCGGCTGACGCCCGCGGACCTGCACGCCTACCGGGTCACCGGCATCCGCGCGGTGATCTGCCTGCCGCTGCTGCGCGGCGGCCGGTTCGTCGCGGCGATGGCCGTGCACCAGGCCGAGGTGCGGCACTGGACCGAGGCGGACGTCGAGCTGGTCACCGTCGTGGTCAACCGCTGCTGGGAGTCCCTGCAGCGCACGCACGCCGACCGCGCGCTGCGCGCGAGCGAGGAGAGGCACCGGTTGCTGGTGGAACGCGCCACGGACGGCATCTGGACGGTGGACCGCGACCTGCGGTTCGCCGACGCCAACCCGGCCGCGTGCGAGCTGCTGGGGTACGCGCGGGCGGACCTGCTGGGCCGGCCGCTGACCGACCTGGTCGCCGCGGACCTGGCCGACCGGCTGGCGGAGCTGGTGGGCGAGCCCGGCCGGGTGGTCACCGACGTGTGGGAGCTGCGCCGCGCGGACGGCGGCGCGGTGCCGCTGGAGCTGAGCATCCAGAGCACGCCGACCGGGTTGCAGGCGATCGGGCGGGACGTCACCGAGCGGCGGCGCGCCGAGGCCGAGCGGGAACGGCTGCTGCGGCGGGAGCGCGAGATCGCCGAGGCCCTCCAGCACAGCCTGCTGCCGCGCGAGCTGCCGTCGCTGCCGCGGGTCGCGGTGGCGGCCCGGTACCTGCCCGCGGCCACGCACGGCCAGATCGGCGGCGACTGGTACGAGGTGCTGCCGGTCGGGGGCTCGGTGGTCGCGCTGTCCGTGGGCGACGTGGTCGGCAAGGGCCCGACCGCGGCGGCGGTGATGGGGCAGCTGCGCAGCGCCCTGGCCGGCTACCTGCTCGACCACCACTCCCCCGCCGCCGCGCTGGAGCGGCTGGACGCGTTCGCCCACCGCACGCCCGGCGCGCTGGGCAGCACGTGCGCGTGCCTGACGTTCGACTGGGACACCGGCCTGCTGTGCTGGTCGGCGGCCGGGCACCTGCCCGCGCTGCTGGTGACGGAGACGGGCACGCGGTTCCTGACCGACGAGGCGGGCGCGGTGCTGGGCGCGCCGGAGCGCGGGCCGTACCGGGACCACGAGGTGGAGGTGCCGGTCGGCGCGTCCGTGGTGCTCTACACCGACGGGCTGGTCGAGCGGCGCGAGGCCGTGGTCGACGTCGGCCTGGAGCGGCTGGCCGCGGTGGCGGGCGCGCTGCACGGGGCCGGTCCCGACGAGCTGGCCGACGAGGTGGTGGGCGCGCTGCTGGCGGAGGGCCAGGACGACGACGTGGCGCTGGTGGTGCTGCGCCGGGTGCCGGACCCGCTGGACCGGCGCGAGGTGCCCGCGGTGCCCGACGCGCTGGCGGACATGCGCCGCGAGGTCCGCGCCTGGGCCGCGCTGGCGGGCGTGTCGACGGACCACCTGTGCGACGTGCAGCTGGCGCTGGGCGAGGCCGCGGCGAACGCGGTGGACCACGCCTACCCCGACGGCCCGGGCCGGTTCGACTACCTGCTGGACCGCACCGCGGGCGGCGACGTGCGGGTGGTGGTGCGCGACCGGGGCCGGTGGCGCCCGGAGCCCGCGGACAAGGGGCACCGGGGCCGCGGCATCGGGATCATCCGGGAGCTGGGCGCGGACGTGGTGTTCGACCGGGGCCCGGCCGGGACGACGGTGGACTTCCGGGTGCCCGCCGACCCCGACCGGCCGGCGGTGGAGCTGCCCGTCGCGCCGTCCTCCGGGGAGCACCGGGTGGTGCGGCTGACCGGCGACCTGGACGCGGCGGGCGCGGGGGCGGCGCGGGCGGACCTGCTGGCCCGGGTGGGCGGCGGGCCCGTGGAGCTGGACCTGACCGACCTGGACTACCTCAGCAGCTCGGGCATCGCGCTGCTGCTGGAGGCGGCGGGGACGGCGCGGGCCGCGGGGCACCGGATGACGTGGGCGCTGCGGTCGGGTTCGGCACCGGCCCGGATCGTGGCGCTGTCGGGGCTGACCGGCGTGGCGGGCCTGGACGTGCGGATCGCGACCGAGGAGCCGGCCGCCCGGTGACCGGGGCGGCCCGGGTCACCCGGGGTCGGTGATCCGGGTGTGGCCGCGCATCCGGGGCTCCGCCTCCGCCGGGTCCGCCTCGACCACCGACCTCGGCGGGTACCCCTCACCGGCGACCGGTCCGAGGCGGAACCCGACGATCGCCACCACCAGCCCGGCTTCCCCAACGGCGCCGGGACCATGCGGCCGTCATCGCAGGAGGTGTTCGCGCCGGAACGCCAGCAGCGCGATGTCGTCCTTCTTGTCCTGCCCGAACTCGGCCAGCAGCCGGTCGCACAGCTCGTCCATGTCGTCGTCGTGCGACACCGCCGACCGCAGCAGCTCCATGCCCTCGTCCAGGTCGGCCCCGGAGTGCTCGACCAGCCCGTCTGTGGTCAGCAGCACCAGCCCACCGACCGGCAGCACCACCTCCGACGCGGGCGGCCGGGGCAGGCCGATGCCCAGCAGCGGCCCGCGGACGTCCAGGTAGCGGGTGCCCGAGGCGTCGGCCAGCAGCGGCGGGATGTGGCCCGCGTTGGCGACCACCGCCGTCTCCGACGCCGGGTCGACCAGGATCAGGCACATCGTGGTCAGCCCGGTGGTCGAGTGGAACTTGCGCACCATCGCGTCGGTGCGCCGCAGGATCTCCGCCGGGTCGGTGCCGTCCACCGCGTAGGCGCGCAGCGCGTGCCGCACCTCGCCCATGATCGTGGCCGCGTGCAGCGAGTGCCCGGTGACGTCGCCGATGGCGATCAGCAGCCGGTCGTCCAGCTCGGTGACCTCGTAGAAGTCGCCGCCGATCTCGGCGTGCGCGGACGCGGGCGCGTAGCGGGCCGCCATCGGCAGCGCGGGCAGCGACGGCAGGCGGCGCGGCAGCAGGCTGCGCTGGAGCGTGAGCGCGAGGTTGTGCTCCTCGGCGTAGGCGCGCAGCCCCTCGGTGGTCAGCGCGACCGCCTGGGCGAGCTGCCGCAGCAGGTTGCGGTCCTCGTCGGTGGCCACCGCGTCGGGCGCGACGGCGACGCGGATCGGCGGGCGCCGGGGGTTGCCGCGCGCCACCACCACGAACGCGGGCCCGCCCGGCTCCCACGGCGGGTCGGCCAACGTCGCGGTGTCCGGTGGCACGCCCTGCAGCAGGTGCCCGGCCTCGCGCCGCAGCCCGGTCGCCGCACCGGGCTCGGCGCGGCCGACGAGCAGCGCGCCGTCGGGGTTGGTGACCAGCACGGTGGCCGGCGCGCCCAGCACGGTCGCGGTGCCCTCGGCCGCGGCGGCGACCAGTTCGTCGAACGTGCCCGCCGCGTTGATCCGCAGGGTCGCCGCGGTGAGCTTGGCCAACCGGTCGGCCAGCCGCTCGGCCAGCGCGCGGGCCCGGTAGTAGCGCAGCGCCGCCTCGACGGTGGCCAGCAGCTCGCCGGGCTCCAGCGGCTCGGTCAGGTAGGCGTCCGCGCCCCGGTTGAGGCCGGTGATGCGGTCCTCGGCCGCGCGGAAGGCCGCCGAGACGTGCACCACCGGCACGGCCGCGGTGCGCGGGTCGCCCTTGATCCGCTCGGCCACCTCGAACCCGGTCATGTCCGGCAGGTCCACGTCCAGCACGACCAGGTCGAACTCCTGGCGGGCCAGCAGGTCCAGCGCCTGGCCGCCGGTGACCGCCTCGGTGACCTCGTGGCCGCCGCGGCGCAGCCAGCTGACCCGGACGTACCGGCTGGCCGCGGTGTCGTCGACGACCAGCAGCCGGGCGCCCGCCACGGGCGGGGTCACCGGTCGTCCCCGGGCCGGTCGCCCTCGGCGCGCGCGAGGGTGCGGGCGGCGCGGACCGCGTCGCGCACCGCGTCGGGCGCGACGCCACCGGCGGCCAGCACGGTCGCGGCGTGGGCGGCGGCGGTGCGCTCCAGGCCGCTGTCCCCGTCGGGGCCGACCAGGACCACCGGCACGGACCGCGACCGCTCGTCGCCGCGCAGCACGGACAGGATCTCGGTGCCGCTGACCAGCGGCACGTCCGCGGCCAGCAGCACCAGGTCCGGCCGCTCGCGGCGGGCCGCGGCCAGGGCGGCCCGGCCGTCGCCGACCTCCAGGACCCGCTCGGCGAGCCCGTCCAGCGCGGCCACCAGCCGGGAGCGCACCCCGTCGTCGGGCACCACGACCAGGGCGAGCGCCGCGGTGGAGTCGTCGGCCTGGCGCAGCGGCAGCCGCACGGTGACCTCGGTGCCCTCGCCGGGCGCGCTGCGCAGCACCAGGTCGCCGCCGAGGATGCGGGCGAGCCGCCGCGCGTAGGGCAGGCCGAGGCCGGTGCCGCCCGCGCCGACCTGGAGCCGGCCCGGCACCTGGTAGAAGTCCTCGAAGATGCGGTTCTGCTCCGGTTCGGGGATGCCGATGCCGGTGTCGGAGACGACGAAGACCGCGGAGTCGGCGTCCAGGTCGACGGCCAGCCGCACCACGCCGCGCTCGGTGAACTTCAGCGCGTTGGACAGCAGGTTGCGCAGCACCCGCTGGAGCATCACCTCGTCGGTGATCAGCTCGGGCATCGGCGCCGGGTGGTCCACCACCAGCTCCACCTCGGCCGAGCGGACCAGCGGCTGCACCGAGCCGTGCAGCCCGGCCAGCAGCAGCGGCAGGTCCACCGGCGCGAACCGGGGCCGCAGGCTGCCGGACTCGGCCTTGGCGGTGTCCAGCAGCTCGTTGATCAGGGCCAGCAGGGTCGAGCCCGCCTCCTCGATCAGGCTGACCTGGCGGCGCTGCTCCTCGGTGAGCGGGTCGCCGTGGGGGTCGGCGAGCAGCCGGGCCAGGCCGAGCACCGAGTTGACCGGCGAGCGCAGCTCGTGGCTGATGTTGGACCAGAACCGGGTGCGCGCCTCGGCCGCCTCGCGCAGCTGGGTGGTCTTCTCCTCCAGCTCCGCGTACAGCGCCACGACGCCCTGGTTGGTCTGCTCCAGCTCGTCGGACAGCTCCTTGTGCAGGGCGATGATGCCCCGGTTGGTGTCCTCCAGCTCCTCGTTGAGCCGCACCAGCTCGCGCTGCTTGGCCTCCAGGTCCTCCAGGGTCTGCACCAGGTCCTGGTTCTGGGCGCGCAGCTCGTCCAGCGAGTCGGGGGCGTCCCACGCGGTCAGCCGCCGCCGCAGCCGCTCGACCTCGTCGGGCGCGGGCGGGCTCGCGGGCAGGGCCTTGACCAGGGTCGTGGCCGCGGGGTCGGCCAGCACCTCGTCCATCAGCCGGCGCGCGGTGTCCCAGCCTGGCCCGTCGGTGTCGACGGTCTCGACCCGGATCAGCAGCGCGGGCGACGGCGGGCGGCGCAGCAGGAACACCAGGGTGGTCGGCGTGGTCAGCCGCACCAGCTCCCGGCCCACGTCGCTGAGCGAGGTGGCGACCCGGATCTGGTTCTGCCCGTCCAGGCCCAGCGCGGCCGCGGCGTCGCGGCCGTGCTGGCGCAGCGGGAAGACGTCGGCCTCCCGGTGCACGGTGACCCTCAGCAGCACCTCGTCCCCCTGCGCGCTCTCACTCGGTCCGGTCACGGCGCCACCGCCACGAGCACGCCCGCGTCGTCCCGCCGCACACCCGCGTCGCGCAGCAGCGCGGCCGCGATCACCAGTGGCGGTCGGGTGACGGGGACGTCCTGCGGCGTCCAGCGCTCGGTCAGGCCGTCGGAGTGCAGCACGACCACCGCGCCCCCCGGCAGCTCGTGGTCGAAGGCCCGCACGGTCCGGGCCTGGAAGCCGGCCACCCCGGGCACCGACACCATGTTGCGCTTGCGGCCGTCCGCGAGGACCGCGGCGGCGATGTTGCCCAGCCCGGAGAAGCGGACCGTGCCCGCCGCCCAGTCCAGGTCGGCCACTGCGACGGCGCCGCCGCGGGTGCCGCGCAGGGCCTCGTGCAGCCGGGCCACGGCCTCCTCCGGCCGCCCCGGCGGCAGGTCGCAGAACACCCGCACCGCCTCCCGGGACGCCGACGCGGCCAGCGGGCCGTGCCCCGAGCCGTCGCACATCATCAGGGTCACCCGGCCCGGCGAGCGGCGCACGGCGTAGGCGTCGCCGCACACCTCCTCGCCGTGGATCGCCCTGGTCAGGCCCGCGGTGCTGCCGTCGTCGGCGAACGCGGCGTCGCGGTGGGCGTAGAAGCGGGCCACCAGCACGGTGCCCCGGCCGGGTTCGGAGGACAGCGAGAACACGTCGGCGGACCGGGCCACTGCACCCAGGCCCAGGCCGAGCGTGCCGGTGGTGGACTGGCCGTCGGTCATGGCCAGCCCGACGTCGGTGATGCCGGGGCCGCGGTCGAGCGCCAGCACCTCCACCGCGGCCCGCTCGGCGTCGCGCACCGACCGCACCACCACCTGGCCGCCGGTGGCGTGCTTGTGCAGGTTGGTGCCGATCTCGGTGACGGCGAGCGCGACCTCGGCCACCCTGGTGCCCGGGAACGCCAGCCGCTCGGCCAGGTGCGTCGCGGTGCGGCGGACCCGGCCGACCTCGGCGGCCTCGTCCACGTTCAGCCACGCCACGTCCTCGGCCACGGGCAGGCAGGTGCTCACCGCTTCCACTTCACCACCGTCACCGTGGTGCCGCGACCCACCTCGGTGTCCAGGTCGAACTCGTCGACCAGCCGGCGGGAACCGCTCAGGCCGAGCCCGAGGCCGGTGCCGCTGCTCCAGCCGTCGGCCAGGGCGAGCGCCAGGTCCGGGATGCCCGGCCCGGCGTCGCGGAACGAGGCCCGCACGCCCTGCCGGGGGCCGTCGGCGACGACCTCGACGGTGGCCGAACCGCCGCCGCCGTGGATGAGCGTGTTGCGGGCCAGCTCGCTGGTCGCGGTGACGAGCTTGGTCTGGTCGACGAGGGACAGCTTCACGCGCTGGGCGTACCCGCGCACGAGCTGGCGCACGCGCACCACGTCGTCGTCACCGGTGATGGGCAACTCCTCCGGCGTCCCGCCGGGGGCGGTCACGGCCGTCCTCTGCGGTGCGCGCCGAGTTCGCGCAGGATCCTCATGCCGCGTTCCAGGTTCAGCGCGGTGCGCACGCCGCCGAGCGTCAGGCCCAGCTCGACCAGCGTGATCGCGACCGCGGGCCGCATGCCCACCACCACGGTGTCCGCGTCGAACAGCCGCGACAGCGAGGCGATGGTGGCGAACATCCGGCCGATGAAGGAGTCCACGATCTCCACCGCCGAGATGTCGATCACCACGCCGTGCGCGCCGCTGGCCGAGATGCGCTCGGCCAGGTCCTCCTGGAGCGCGAGGACGCTCTGGTCGTGCAGGTCGATCTGGATCGACACCAGCAGGATGCCCTCGATCTCCAGGATCGGCACCCGCTCCATCAGCGGTCCACCTTCACGATGTCGGTGCCCTCCTTGCGCAGGGCGTGGCGCAGCGCGTCCGCCAGCGACGCCTTGGTGGTGATGTCGCCGAACTCGATGCCCAGCTCCACGATCGTCTGCGCGATCTGCGGCCGGATGCCGGAGATGATGCAGTCCGCGCCCATCAGGCGGGCCGCGACGACGGTCTTGAGCAGGTGCTGGGCGACCTGGGTGTCGACCGCGAACACGCCGGTGATGTCGATGATCGCGTGCTCCGAGCCGGTCTCGACCAGCGTCTCCAGCAGCTTCTCCATCACCACCTGGGTGCGGGCCGAGTCGAGGGTGCCGACCAGCGGCACGGCCAGCACGCCCTCCCACAGCTTGACCACCGGCGTGGTCAGCTCCAGCAGCTGCTCCGACTGCTCCTTGATGATCTCCTCGCGGGCGCGGGCGTAGGTCTCGAACGTGATCAGGCCCAGCGCGTCGAGCAGCGTCGAGAACTCCATGAGCTGGCGGAACAGCTCCGGCGTGGCGCTGTCCTCGGTCAGCTCGAACACCACGCGCTTGAGCGCGAACACGCTGGACGCGGTCTCCGTCGGCGTGTAACCGCCGCGGGCCCGGTTGCGCGACATCTCCTCCAGCAGCGTCCTGACCTCGGTGAACCGCTCACCGCGCACGTCGCCGCCGTCGGCCACCGGCACGAGCGCGCCGAAGAGCTCCCGGAAGTCGCGCTCCAGCTCGGCGCCGGTCGCCCGCCCGCGCACGGTCACCGCCACGGCCTCGACCCAACGCCGGACCACCTCGTCGGCGTTGTCCCGCAGCAACCCGGTCAGGCGGTGCCCCTGCCCAGCTTCCCCAACCACCCGCGCCTCCTCATGAGCGTCTTCCCGCGAGACACTAGACGGCCGGTCGGGTCGCGCCACCCGGCGACTCTCCGAACCGGCCGCCGCCGGGCCGCTGCCCGGTTGCCGCCCGGTTACTGCCCGGTCGCTGCCCGGCCGCCACTTGGCCGCCGGTTCAGCCGCCTTCGGCCCCCGCTCAGCCACCGGTTCAGCCACCCTCGGCGGCCGAACCGGCCGGTCCGCGGTCGCACCGGCCCTAGAGTCGGGGGGATGGACCCCTTGGTGCCCCGGTACGGGACCGGTTCGCTGTCCGACGTCGTGCCCTCCCTGCTGGCCGGGCTGGGCGTACCCGGCGCCACCGACGTGCTGGGCCTGTCCGGACCCGCGCGGGTGTGCGTGCTGCTGGTGGACGGCCTCGGCCGGCGGCTGCTGCGCGAGCACGAGGACGACGCGCCGTTCCTGGCGTCGCTGGCGGGCCCGGGGATCACGGCCGGCTTCCCCGCCACCACGGCCACCAGCCTCGCCGCGCTGGGCACCGGGGCGCCGACCGGTGAGCACGGCCTGGTCGGCTACTCGTTCGAGGCCGGCGGCGAGGTGCTGAACACGCTGGGGTGGAGCCGGTACGGCGTGCCCGAACGCGTGGACCTGCGCGAACACCTCGTGCCCGAGTCGGTGCAACCGCGCCCCACCGCGTTCGAGACCGCCGCCGCGGCCGGGGTGGCGGTGCGCCTGGTGCTGCCGCGCGAGCAGCAGGGCAGCGGCCTGACCAGGGCAGTGCTGCGCGGTGGGCGGTTCGACGGGGTGCTGGGGTTCGGCGACCTGGTGGGGCGGGTGGCGGAGGCGTTGCGGTCGGCGGACCGGGTGCTCTGCTACGCCTACCACCCGGACCTGGACGCGTTGGGGCACGTCTACGGGCCGGGCAGCAAGCCGTGGCGGTGGCAGTTGAGGTTCGTCGACCGGGTGGCGGAGGCGATCGCCTCGGAGCTGCCGCCCGACGGCGCCCTGGTGGTGACGGCCGACCACGGGATGGTGACCGTGGGTGAGCGGATCGACCTGGACACCTCCGACGAGCTGCGGGAGGGCGTGCGGGCGCTGGCGGGTGAGGCGCGGGTGCGGCACGTGTACGCGGAGCAGCCGGAGCGGGTGCGGGAGCGCTGGTTGTCGGTGCTGGGTGAGAAGGTGTGGCTGGCTTCGCGGGCGGAGGCGGTCGAGGCGGGCTGGTTCGGGCCGCGGGTGGCCGGGCACGTGCTGCCGCGCATCGGTGACCTGGTGGTGGCGGCGCGTGGCGGGCTGGCCCTGGTGCGGACGGAAGCCGAACCGCACATGACCACCTTCACCGGCCACCACGGCTCGCTGACGGCGGTGGAGCAGGAGGTACCGCTGCTGGTGGCCCGCGGTTGAGGCCGGGAGCACGGGCAGCGCGGCGCGGAATCGGCATAGCATCGCTTGTCGGCCCGCCGGGGCCGGGACGGAGGCGATGAGTGGAACGCGGGTCACCCGTGGTGGACACGTCCGTCGCCGGCGTCGTGGAGGCCCGGTGGGGTGTCCGGCCCGAGCCCGCGATCGCGCGGTACGCCGAGCCCGGGTGGCAGCTCTCACCGGTGCCGATCGACCGGCGGTGCCCCCGGTGCGAGGGGGAGCTGCACGGCCTGTACCGGGCGCACCCGCACCGGGGCAAGCACCAGCTCCAGGCGGCGGTGGCGTGCCCGGCGTGCCCGGCGACGTTCACGCTGCGCGAGCTGAAGCTGGCGCAGAAGTCGGTGCTGGGCGAGCTGCGGCCGGAGGCCGTGACCCGGCGGCTGGCCGAGGACGCGCAACTCGACGCCCTCACCCGCGGGCCACGGCCCGCGGCGGTGAAGCCGCGCACCCAGCCCACCCCGCGCACCCAGCCGACCCCGCGCACCGAACCCACCCAGCCCACCCCGGCCGTCGAACCGGCACCGCACACCCCCGCCGAACCGGCCGATCACCGACCCGCCGGCCCGGGGCGCACCACCCCCGGCCCAACCGGCCCCACCGACCTCACCCCCGACGCCACCCCGGACCACACCGACCCGGCCCCCACCGGCACCGACCCCACCGCCCCCGAACCACCCCGCCCCACCCGGCGCACCTCGACGGTCGCCATGGCCGCCCGCATCCGCTCCGTCCTCAGCGGCGCCGAAGCGGCACCCACCACCCGCGAAGCCGACCTGCCGACCCTCCCCCCGACCGCCGGCACCCGACCGGTGTGGTGGTGCAAGACCGTCGACCCCGCCCTGGACGTCCCCGCCCTCCCCCGGGACGTGGACGCCCGGGTGGTCCTGCCCGACCGCCCCGAGTTCGACGACCTCCGCACCCGCCTGCGCACCGCGGGCGTCCCGTTCCGCCAAATCCGCCACTGGCTGGAGCAGGAGGACGTGACCACCGACACCGCCTCGGCCTGGCTGTCCGAGGTGGGCGGGATCGTGCCGGAGCGGTGCGAGCCGGTCTCCGGGGAGGCCGCGCGGGCCGCGCGGTTGGCGTTCGAGGTGCTCTGGGACCTGCACGAACCACCGGGTGAGGTGCCCGCACCCGTGCCGGTCGAGCGGTTCGCGCCCGCCGAGTGGGCGCGGTTCCTGCCGTTCCCGGTGCTCAACCCCGCGCAGACCCAGGCGGCGCCCCACCTGGTGGACGGCGATTCCCACCTGCTGATCACCGCCCCGACCGGCGCGGGCAAGACCGCGATGGGCATGCTCGCCGTGCTCAAGGCCATCCTGGAGGAGGGCCGCAAGGCCGCCTGGCTGGTGCCGCAGCGCTCGCTGACCGACGAGCTGGACCGGGAGCTGGAGGCGTGGCGCTCGGCGGGGCTGCGGGTGGAGCGGCTGTCCGGCGAGTACGCGGTCGACGTGGAGGCGGTCAAGGCCGCGGACCTGTGGGTGGCCACCACCGAGAAGTTCGAGGCGATCTGCCGCGCCGCCTCCCTCCAGGCCGCGCTGGGCGAGGTCGGCTGCCTGGTCGTCGACGAGATCCACCTGCTGGGCAGCCCCGGCCGCGGCGCGCTGCTGGAGGCCCTGCTGGCCCGGGTGCGCGGCGCGGACTCGCCGGTGCGCATCGTCGGCCTGTCGGCCACCGTGACCAACGCCGCCGAGGTCGCCGAGTGGCTGGAGGCGGAGCTGGTGGCCACCACCTGGCGCCCGTCGCGGGTGACGTGGCAGTTGCCGACGATCCCGGCCGCCTCCGGGTTCGCCGCGAACAACCGGCTGCGCGAGCAGGTGGTCATCGACCTGACCCACCGGCACACCGCCGAGGGCGGCAGCGTGCTGGTGTTCTGCGGTTCCAAGCGCAACGTCCGCTCCACCGCGATGGCGATCGCCGCCGACCGCGGCGCGCCCGTGCACACCGTGGCCGCCGACGACGTGGACGGGCTCACGCGGGTCTGCGCGGACGTCGGCGTGCGCCTGCACTACGCCGACTACGAGCACAAGCACGCCGCCGAGCGCGCCTTCCGCGGCCGGGAGGCGGACGTGCTGGTGGCGACCTCCACGGTGGCGGCGGGCGTGAACCTGCCCGCGCGGGCGGTCGTGGTGCGGGACGTGTCGATCGGCGGCGAGCCGATGGACACCTCCACGGTCCTGCAGATGTTCGGCCGGGCCGGGCGGATCGGCGCGGGCGAGACCGAGGGCTGGTCCTACCTGGTGGTGGACGAGACGCAGCGCGCCGAGTGGCAGACCCGGCTGGTGGCCGGCTACTCGGTGTACTCGCGCATCCGCGAGTCGCTGCCCGACCACGTGCTGGCCGAGGTGCTCCAGGGCCGCATCCAGACCGAGGGCGACGCGCAGGCGTGGTGGGTGGAGACCCTGGCGCACGCGCAGGGCGACGACGACCTGGAACCGGTGCAGGAGGCGGTGCAGTTCCTGGTCGACGAGGGGCACCTGACCGCGACCGGCGGCCGGTTGGCGATCACCGAGCTGGGCAGGCTGACCGCGCGGATGATGGTGTCCACGCACACCGGCCACCGCCTGCGCCGCACGCTCGGCCTGCTGCCCGTGCCGCGGGACCCGGACGAGGCGGAGACCGCGCTGAGCCTGGTGCTGTCGGTGGCCGTGCCCGACCTGGCGGGCATCCCGGTGCCCGAGCCGGTGCGCCCCGCGGTGGCCACGGTGATCAAGGCGGGCGGCAAGACGTCGCGGATCACCAGCAGCACGTCGGTCAAGGGCCTGGGGTCGCAGACGACCACCGCGCCGGGCGACCTGGCCTGGGCGGCGCTGCTGCTGGCGGCCCGCTCGCCGCACCTGTTCGACCGACCGGGCCGCCGGGTCGCGGGCGGCATCCCGCTGACCACCCTGCACCCGGTCTACGAGCAGGCGCCGCGGTTCCTGGCGTGGCTGGCCGCGCAGGGCGCGCTGGGCACCGTGCACCCGTGGATCGCCGTGGTGGCGGCGGACCTGGACCACCGCGTGCGCTGGCGGTCGCTCGCCCCGGCGCGCGGCTCGGGCCGGCTGCTGTGGATGTGCGAGGAGATGGCGACCCGCGCCCACCTGCGGACGCACGTGCCGGAGCTGTGGCGCTCGGCGGTGGCGCGGGGCGTGCGGTCGCCGGACTGGCCGCCCGGCCGCTCGCCCGCCGGCTGCGTGCTGGACCACGCCGGCTACACCGCGCTGATGCGCGAGCGCACCACCAACTACGCGCTGACCGCGCACGCCTCGGGAGCCGCCGTGACCGGCGGGACCGGCGCCGCGGCCGTCGCGTGGCGGGGGCGGGCGCGCACCGAGCCGACCACGTCGGCCTCGACGATCCCCTACCCCGAGTCGGACGACGAGTCGCCGGACACGGGCGTCGCGGTCTTCACCCGCCGGGGCGACTACCGGGCGACCGGCTGGCTGGCCGCCTACACGGCGGTGAACCCGCCCGAGGAGCCCGCACCGCCGACGACCACCCGCCCGAGGCGGGGCCTGGGCGCCCGCGGCTGACGTCCCCGGCGCGGCGGGCACCTGTCGCCACCCCCCTGCGGCAGGCGCCGCGCCTTCCCGTTCCCGGTCGGTGCCGTTCTCGCACGGCGCCTGTTCTCGCACGGGCGCCTGAAGCGCACCTGCAGCAACCTGAAGCGGACTTCAGGACGGGGAGTTCCCCTTGCGGCATAGTGCGGGCATGCGGGTGCTGGTGGTGGAGGACGACCGACGCCTGGCCGGGCTGCTCGTGCGCGGGCTCGTGGCCGAGGGTTTCGTCGTCGACGTGGAGCACGACGGCCGGGACGGGCTGTGGCGGGCGAGCGAGCACGCCTACGACGTGATCGTGCTGGACGTGATGCTGCCGGGGATGAACGGCTACCGGGTGTGCGCGCACCTGCGCGCCGCGGAGGTGTGGACGCCGATCCTGATGCTCACGGCCAAGGACGGCGAGCTGGACGAGGCCGAGGGGCTGGACACCGGCGCGGACGACTACCTGACCAAGCCGTTCTCCTACGTGGTGCTGGTGGCGCGGCTGCGGGCGCTGGCGCGGCGCGGCAGCACGCCCCGGCCGGCGGTGCTGCGGGCCGGGGACCTGGCGCTGGACCCGGCCACCCGGAGCTGTCGCCGCGGCGGGACGCCGATCCCCCTGACCGTCAAGGAGTTCGCGGTCCTGGAGTTCCTGCTCCGCCACCGCGACCGGGTGGTGACCAAGGCCGAGATCATCGCCGGCGTGTGGGACGAGGCCCGCGACCCCGAGCCCAACCTGGTCGAGGTCTACGTCAGCGCCCTGCGCCGCAAGATCGACACCCCGTTCCGGCGGCGCACCATCACCACCGTCCGCGGGCTGGGGTACCGGCTCGACAGCCGCGAGTCCGCGCGCACCGAGTGATCAGCCCCGCGCGGCGTCCGGCGTCATCATGTTCGAGCACGACACGGTGGTGAACTCGCCCCGCGCCGTGCGGGAGGCGACCACGCGGCCGTTGACGGTGATGGTGCAGGTGATCGACTCGCCCTGGCCGTTGGTCGCCATCACCTGCGCGATGCCGAGCCCCGGTCCGGCGGGCACGACCAGCTCCCGGCGCCACGGCAGGTCGACCGCCTCGACCCGCTCGGTGGTGTTCGCGCCGTCGGTGGTGAACCTGATCTCCGACGACTTCCCGCCCGGCCCGGTCACCTCGTAGACGACGGCGTGGGTGGGCGCGACCGGCTCCGCCCCGGGCCCGGCGGCCACCCAGACCGCCGTGCCGGCGACGGCCACCGCCGCGGCCACCCCGACCGCCCACCGCCGCCCGCTCCCGCCCGCAGCGGGCGGTGAAATGTGCCCGCCCGCCGTCGGGGTTCGTCTGGGAAGAGTCATGTCCGCTCGCTTTCCACCTCGGTCCCGGAGCACCGGAAGCGCGCTCGCGCGCCGGTTCCGGAGTTGCGTGCGGAACATGTTGGCACCGCCGCGGACTTTTTGCCAGAAGCCTTTTGGGTGGTCGCCGCCACGGGTGCGAACAACGGCTCGACAGGTGTCCGGTGCACACTGGTAAATTAAATACCCGTCACCCGAACAATCCTCGCATCAACCACGCGCACGTCTTCCACCAGGAGAAATCCCAGGTCCCGGGCCCGCTGAACACGACACCAGGCCGTCACCTGAGACGACTCCGAACCGAAGTCGACGCCCTTTCATCACAACTCTTAAAAGGGCTTGGTGCGATCCAGTTGACCCACCCTTAACGTTCGGGCAATCGAACAGACATGGACCGTGGATGTATTGAGTTGCCTTCAGTCGGCGGCCATCGAACAACCACGAGGTTTTCCGGTGCGCCGCAACAGGTACCGAAAGGGAAAACAATGCGCTCTCCCCTGATACCGCGCATGTTCTCGTCGGGAACGGGACGGCAACGCGGGAGGCGGGCCGTCGCGGCCGGTTCCGCGCTGCTGCTCGTCCTGGTGGCCGCGGGGGTCAACGCCCCGGTGGCCACCGCGGCCACGTTCACGGTGTCCATGCAGAACCTCCAGTACAACCCGCCGACGCTCAACGTGAACGTCGGGGACACCGTGCGGTGGACGAACAACGAGACCAACGGGGTCGTGCACAGCGTCGACGGCGGCCCGTTGAGATCCGACGTCAACGCCGGCGAGTCCTACTCGTTCACCTTCACCAGCCCGGGCACGGTCAACTTCCGCTGCCGCTTCCACCCGGACATGCTGGGCACCGTCACGGTCGGCGGCACCTCGCCCACGACCACCACGGGACCGACCACCACCACGACCACCACCACGACGACGACGGCCGCGCCCACGACCACGCAGCCACCCGCCGCGACGACCACCACGGGTTCGGGCGGCCTGCCCGTCGGCGTCGGCCCGATCCCCGTGTCGTTCCACCTCACCGACAGCCAGGGCTCCTGGTACGACACGAACCTCCAGCTGTTCGGCACCCGGTCGCTCGCGGTGGCCGAACTGCCGCGGATCAAGCCCGGCGGGCTGATCCCCGGCCTGCCGCTCAACGGCATCCCGCTGCTGGGCAACGGCAACCTGCTCGGCGACGCGGCGGCCAACCTGCTCAACGGCGACCTCTCGCGGCTGACCGGGCTGGTGTTCAACACCGGCTCACCGCTGCTCCAGAGCCTCGGCGTGGACCTGAACCAGCTGCTGGGGCTGGACAACCTCCGGGCGTCGATCAACAAGGTGCTGCCGCTGCTGGACCTGCGGGCCATCCGGGCGAACCTGCTGCTCGACCAGCTCACCCAGCAGATGGCCAACCGCCCGGCCAACGCGAAGACCTCGCTGCTCGACCTGCCGGTCGGCGTGGAGCTGATGCGGCTGCTGGAGGACATCCAGCGGTACGTCGCCAGCACCACGATCAGCCTGCCGGTGACGGTGAACTTCGACATCTCGGCCCCGGCCGCGGAGTCGGCGCACACCATCACGAGCCTGATCTGGCCGGAGGGCGCGGCGCAGTTCGACCAGCCCGGCGGCTTCATCGGCAGCACGAGCGCGCAGCTGACCGAACCGGGCCTCTACGCGTTCGTCTGCAAGATCCACCCGTACATGCTGGGCGCCGTCGTGGTCGACGACCCGCTCACCCCGGGCCTGGACTTCGGCAAGAAGCTCAAGGTCAACAGCCGCGCGCTGAACGTCCCGTCCGACGCGGACATCATCTCGCAGCTGGTGCAGAAGTTCTTCACCATCACCGCGCCGAACAACTGGCAGAAGTTCAGCAACACCGAGGCCCGGACCTGGAACCCGACCTACCCGCCGGCCCCGATCCTGATGTACGACTCCAACGGCTCGCCGCAGCTGGTGCCCATCCTGGACGCCTACTTCAAGAACAAGTTCAACACGCCCAAGACGCTGCCCGCCCTGACCCAGCGGCCCGGCACGCCCGGTGTCGGCGAGGTCTGGGTCGACACGGAGCTGGAGAAGACCGCGGGCAAGACCAAGTCCGGCACCGCGACGAAGGTCGACGTGTCCGCGTGGAAGGTGGACCGCAAGGTCGCCCTACCCGAGATCAACATGAACAACCCGCACAACATGTGGACCGACAAGGACGAGAGGTACATCTACCAAACCGAGTGGTTCGGCAACAAGCTCGACGTGTTCGAGCGCGCCACCGGCCGGTTCGTCCGGCAGATCGAGGTCGGCCCCGACCCGTCGCACGTGATGACGAGGACCGACACCGACCAGCTCCACGTCGCGATCAACGGCGGCGCGTCGGTGGTCGAGCTGTCGCCGGGGGCCACGAAGGTCGACCGGCGCATCCCGGTCCAGGCGCCGGGCGAGAAGGTCGCGCACCCGCACGCCCACTGGATGACCGGCGACGGCTCGACCATGATCACGCCGAACGTCAACAGCTACGACTCCACGGTCGTGGACATCCCCACCGGCAACATCCGCAAGGAGGCCACCGGGGAGCTGCCGATCGCCACGAGCATGACGCCCGACGGCGCGAAGGCGTACACGGCGAACTTCATGGGCGGGACGGTCTCCTGCATCTCGCTCAAGGCCGACGCGTGCAAGGACGGCGGCGCGACGGTGCACAGCAAGCAGATCGACCTGTGGCGCAACTACGACCCGGTGGCCGGTGAGCGCGGCCCGATCGGCGGCCTGCCGATCCAGCTGCCGGTCAGCCCGGACGGCACCGCCATGGTGGTGGCGAACACGCTGACGTCCAACCTCACGGTCATCGACCCGCGCACGGACGAGATCGTGAAGTGGCTGCCCTGCGACGCGGGCTGCCACGGCGTCAACTTCGGCGCGAAGCGGGGAGGCGGCTACTACGCCTACGTGTCCAGCAAGTTCGCCAACACGCTGGCCGTCGTGGACACCGACCCCAACGGCGACGGGAACATCTCCGACGCCGCCGTGGTCGGCAAGATGGTCCTCGACCCGGCCCCCACCACCGCCACCGACGACCAGGTCGTCGACCACGTGGGCATGGGCGGCATGGGCGTGCTCGCCGTGCCGGTGGTCTACAACGGCTGGGCGCAGAAGGTGCCCGGCAACCCGGTGAACGACCAGCTGACCTGCCGTCAGCGGCACCCGATCACCCACACCACCGATTGCTGACACCACCCCACGCGGGTCCGGGGGACGTCCTGCGCGGCGTCCCCCGGCCCGCCGGGTGCCTCGCGGAAGGCAGAGCATGTCCACCGAGCTGACCGGCACTGATCCGTCCACATCGGAACTGCGGCCCCGGCGCCGACCGCGCCGGGCGCTGCCCCTGGTCCTGACCTCGCTGCTCGCCGCGGCCGCGGTGACGGCGGGCGTGGTGGCCTCGAACGCCGTGGCCCCGGACACCGCGCGCACCGGGCCCCTGGTCGCCGACCCGGTGCCACCGGCCGCGGCCGGCGAGGACCTCGGCGACGGCACGCGGCTCGCCCAGTACGAGGCGGTCGACGGCTACAAGGTCTTCCACCTGCGGGCCGCGCCCGTGGCCTGGGAGGTCGCCCCCGGCGACGTCCGGCAGGCATACGCCTACAACGGGGTCGTCCCCGGCCCGGTGATCCGGGTCAACGAGGGCGACAAGGTGCGCTTCGTGGTGCAGAACGACCTGCCCGAGACCACCTCCCTGCACTGGCACGGCATGGACCTGCCCAACGACCAGGACGGCGTGCCCGGCCTGACCCAGCCGGAGGTCGAACCCGGCCAGAGCTACACCTACCAGTGGACGGCCATCAGCACCGGCACCCACTGGTACCACTCGCACATGCACGGCGACCAGGAGGGCAAGGGCCTGTACGGGTCGCTGGAGGTCGTGCCCAGGCTGGGCGACATCTCCGCCAGCCGCGACTACCGGCTGATGATCGGCGACGGCCCGCTGGGCTTCGTGTTCAACGGCAAGTCCTTCCCGGCGACCGCGCCGCTGCGGGCGCGGGTCGGCGAGCGGGTCCGCATCCGGCTGATCGGCACCGGTCCGGAGATGATCCACCCCATCCACCTGCACGGCGGCTACTTCGAGGTGGTCGCCCAGGACGGCAGGCGGTTGCCGTTCCCGCAGCAGATGGACACCGTGACGGTGTCGGTCGGCCAGACCTACGACCTGATCTGGACACCCACCAGGGTCGGCAAGTGGATGATCCACTGCCACATCTTCTCGCACGCGGAGACCCACCACGGCATGGCCGGGCTGGTGTCGATCTTCAACGTCGACCCGCCCACGGTCGGCCTGCCGCTGCCGCTGCCGCTCGGCGGCTGAGCCCCGAACCCCCACCCGAGAAGGGATGACCATGTCCTCGCACACCTCCAGGGCGCGTGCCCTCACCGCGGTCGTCGTGGCCGCCGGAGCCGCCCTGCTGTTCCCCGCCACCGCTTCCGCGCACGTCACCGTCTCACCGGCCACCGCGGAGCCGGGCGGCTACGCCCGGGTGGTGTTCCGGGTGCCCAACGAGCGCGACGACGCCTCGACGAACCGGCTCGAAGTGGTCCTGCCCACCGAGCACCGGTTCGCCTCCGTGTCCGTGCAGCCGGTGCCCGGCTGGACCGCGACCACGCGCACGGAGAAGCTGGACCCGCCCGTCAAGGTCGGCGACCGCGAGCTGACCGAGGCCGTGACCGCCATCGTGTGGGAGGGCGGCGAGGTGGCGCCCGGCCAGTTCCAGGAGTTCCCGGTGTCGCTGGGCCGGCTGCCGCAGGACGAGCGGGAGCTGGTGTTCAAGGCGCTCCAGACGTACTCCGGCGGAGAGGTCGTCCGGTGGATCGACACCCCGGCCGAGGGCACGTCGGAGGCCGACCACCCCGCGCCGAAGCTGTCGGTCAAGGCGGGGGCGGTGGCGTCGGCGCCCGCGCCGGCCGCGGGCGCCGACCCGCTGGGCCGGGTGCTCGGAGGCGCGGGACTGGTGGCCGGCCTGGCCGCGCTCGGCCTGGCCGCGGTGCGGCGCGGGAACCGGTCCGCACCGGCGCGCACCCGACCGGCCGAGAAGGTCACCACGCGGGTCTGACGCCGCATGGAGCCGACGCCGCACGGCATCGACAGCACGCAGGGCCGACGCCGGGCGGCATCGACAGCACGCAGGGCCGACGCCGGGCGGCATCGACAGCACGCGGCATCGACAGCACGCGGCATCGACAGCACGCGGGGCCGACGGCACTTCGCCGGTCGTCGGCCCCGCGTGCCCCATCCGCCCCGCACCCCCGCCCGTCCCCCGCACTCCCGCCCATCTCATGCACCCCGTGCACCTCGTCCATCCTGTCCACCCCGTCCGTCCCGTCGTGAGGAGAAGCGGTGACCGGAGCCATCGCCCGAAACTTCGCGCGCGCGTGCGCGGCGCTCGTCCTGGCCCTGCTGCCCGTCCTGGGCGGCCAGGGCACGGCCGCGGCGCACGCCACCCTCGTGTCGACCGCGCCCGCGGGCTGGCAGGTGCTCGACACCACGCCCGCCGAGGTGGCGCTGACCTTCAGCGAGCCGGTGGACCTCGGCCTGGCGACCGTGCGACTGCTCGGGCCGGCCGGCGACGTGGTCCCCACCGGCGAGCCGGCCCACGCCGGGGACCGGCCCGAGGCCGTGGTGGTCCCGGTGCCCCGGGCGCTGTCCGACGGCACGTACACGGTGAGCTGGCAGGTGACCTCGGCGGACTCGCACCCGGTGCGCGGCGCGTTCGTGTTCAGCGTGGGCCGGCCGTCCGCGGCGACGGGGAACCGCGCCGACGTGGCCGCCGAGCCCGGCGGGGCCGTGGTGGCGCTGCACGCGGCGACCCGGTGGCTGTCCTTCGCGGGGTTCGCCCTGCTGGTGGGCGCCGCCTTCCACACCGCGTGGTGCCAGGCCCGGCCCGCGCCGGGCAGGCGGGTGCGCGTGCTGCTGGTGGGCGGGTGGTGGACCCTGCTGGCGGCCACCGTCCTCGCGCTGCTGCTGTACGGGCCCTACGCCACGGGCCGCCCGCTGGGCGACGCGGTCGACCCGGCGCTGGTCGCCGACACCTCGGGCACCCGGATGGGCGTCGCGCTGCTGGCACGCCTGCTGCTGCTCGGCCTGGTGGGTTTCGGGCTGCTGCGCCACCTGCGCCGCGCGGACGAGTCCGATGTGGACCCGGCGGCGGACACCGCGGTGGCCCGGCGGCGGCGCGTCGCGGTCGTGCTGGCGGTGGCCGGGCTGCTCGCCCTGACCTGGAGCACCGCCTCGCACAGCGCGGCCGGCGGCCTGGTCGGCCTCGCCCTGGCCGCCGACGCCGCGCACCTGACCGCGATGGCCGTGTGGCTGGGCGGCCTGGTCGCGGTCGCCGCGGTCGCGGTGCGGCCGGACGACGTGCCCGCGCTGCGCGTGGTGGTGCCGCGGTTCTCCCGGGCGGCCCCGGTGGCGGTGGCGGTCGTGGTGGTCACCGGGGTGTTCCAGTCGTGGCGCCTGGTGGGCACCCCGGACGCCCTGGTCGGTACCGCCTACGGCCGGGTCCTGATCGGCAAGCTGGCGCTGGTGGCCGCGCTCGTCGCGCTGGGCGCGGCGGCCCGGCGGTGGGTGCGGCGGCACTACGGCTTCCCGGTCGTCACGGTGTCGGACAAGCGCCGGGCCGCGCGGGGACCCGGCGACGGGCCGGTGCGCCGCTTCGGCCGGCTCGTGGCCGTGGAGGCGGGCATCGCCGCCGCGGTGCTCGGCCTGACCGCCGCGCTGGTCAACACCGAGACCGCCGCGGTGGCGCGGGCGCAGGCCCGGCAGGCCGCCGCCGCCCCGCCGGCCGCCGCGCCCGGCGAACCCGCAATCACGGACTTCGACGCGGGCGGCGCGGCCGGGCGCGGCCGGGTCGCGGTGCTCGCCGCCCCCGGTTCGACGGGCGCGACCGAGCTGCACGTGGCCGTGCTGGACGAGCGCGGGCAGCCGAAGGGGGTGCCCGAGGTGCGCGCGGCGCTGACCCCGCCACAAGGGTCTTCCGACCCGTTGGACGTGCCGCTGCGTTACGGCGGTGTGCCGGGGCATTACATCTCCGATGCGCTGCCCATGGCCGTATCCGGGCGCTGGGAGGTGTCGTTGGCAGTGCGGACGTCCGATGTCGACGAAGCCATCGTGCAGCTCCCCCTGGGCATTCCCTGACACCGCGCCGAGCGCGGCGATGACCCGGACGAAGGATGGTGGCGTCATGTACCCCGAGGACGCGCGGAAGCTCACCCCGGACGCGTTGGAGGCCCTGCGCAGGCGAGCGGTCGCCGCGGTCGAGTCCGGGACCTCCCGGGCGGAGGTGGCCCGCGTGCTCGGCGTGTCGCGGCAGACGATCAGCACCTGGCACCGCGATTACCGCACCCGGGGCGAGGAGGCCCTGCGCGGCAGGCGGCGGGGCAGGCGGCCGGGCGACCACCTGGCGCTGACGTACGCGCAGCAGCTGTGGACCATCCGGGCCGTGACCACGGGCGGCCCGGAGGAGGTGGGGCTGCGGTACTGGCTGTGGACCAACCAGGTGATCGCGGAGCTGATCAACAGCCGGCTCCGGGTGCCCCTGTCGGTCACCACCGTGCGCAACTACCTGATCCGCTGGGGCGTGCTGAACGAGTCCGTGTCCCTCGGCCGCCGCCCCGGCACCGCGCGGGTGACGCGTCCCCACGGGGCGGGCGGGGAGACGCTGTGGACGCACCACGCGCTCACGAACCGGCTGACCGGTCCCCCGCCGCCGGACGCCGCGGCGTCGGGGACGCCGGTGCTCGGGGCGCGGACCTCCGTGCTGTACGCGGTGTCCCCCCGCGGCACGGTGCTGTTCATCCCCACCGCCGACCCGTTCGACGGGGTGCGGCTGGCGGAGTTCTTCACCAGGCTGGTGCGGCAGCGGGGCCGGCGCGTCACCATCGTGCAGGGCTGGCGGCCGACCACCAGGGCGGAGGCGGTGACCGCGTGGGCGGTGCGGCACGCCGACCGGGTGTCGCTGCGGTTCGCCGCCGACGGCCCGTCGGTCGACGAGCCGCCGGAAAGCGACGACCGGGTGCGCTGCGCGGTCCCGGCGCCCCGCGGCCGCCGGCGTCGCGGCGCGTCCCCGGTCGGCGCAGAATGATCGCCATGACCTACCCGCCGGAACCCTGGGTGCTGCACGGCGACGCGTGCCTCTCCGTGTGGCTGGCCGACGCGGCGCGGCTGCCGCCACCGCCGGTCCGCCCGCTGACCGTGCGCGGTCGGGCGCTGGTGGGCACCGCGTTCGTGGCCTATCAACCACCGGGCCTGGCCTACCACGAGCTGGTCGTGGCCGTGCTGGTGCGCCGCGGGTGGCGCCTGGGCGTGTCGGTCAACCAGATCTGGGTGGACAGCCCGGTGGCCCTCGCGGGCGGCCGCGAGCTGTGGGGCATCCCCAAGGAGCACGCGACGTTCGACTCACCCGCGTCCGCGCACGACGACCGCGGCCCGATCGCCCACGTGGCCACGTCGTCCCCGCGCTTCGGCCTGCGGCTGCCGCTGACGACCTCCGCCTGGCAGGTCCTGGGCACGGCCCTGGTCCGCACCCCGCTGCGCGGCAGCGCCCGCGTGCACCCGGTGCGCGCGACGTGGCGGGCCAACCCCGCCGGTCCGCTGAGCTGGCTGCCCACCCGCCCGCTGCTCAGCGTCGCGTTGAACGCCCTGCGGTTGCGCTTCGGCCCGCGCGCCGTGCCGGGCCCTCGACCGACCGCCGGCCGATAACCCGGTGCGACCACCGCCCCGACCTGCCACGATCGCTCCCGTGCCCACGTTCGAAGAGCTGGTCGCCGAGGGCGAGGCCGTCCCGACCGAGGGCTGGGACTTCTCCTGGTTCACCGGTCGCGCGACCGAGCAGCGCCCCTCCTGGGGCTACGCCGGCCTGCTGGCCGCCCGGATGGCGACGGCAGGTGCCGCGCTCGACCTCCAGACCGGCGGCGGCGAAGTGCTGGCCTCCATCCCGGTGGCACCTCCGGTCCTGGCGGCCACCGAGTCGTGGCCGCCGAACCTGGCCATCGCGCGCCGCAACCTGGCGAAGTTCGGCGCGACCGTCGCGCACGTCGGCGACACCGACGACCTGCCGTTCCCGGACGGGCACTTCGACCTGGTGGTCAGCCGCCACCCGGTGGCGGTCCGCTGGGACGAGGTGCACCGCGTCCTGCGCCCCGGCGGCACCTACCTGTCCCAGGCGGTGGGCGCCGGTTCGGTGCGCGAGCTGACCGACTTCCTGATGGGCCCGCGACCGGTCGACCCGGGCCGGAGCCCGGTGCGGACCGCGGCCGACGCCGAGGCCGCCGGCCTGGAGGTCGTCGACCTGCGCCAGGAGGCCCTGCGGGTGGAGTTCCACGACATCGCGGCCGTGGTGCACTTCCTGCGCAAGGTGATCTGGATCGTCCCCGGCTTCACCGCGGCCGCCTACCGGGACCGGCTGCTGGAGCTGCACGGGTTCATCGAGCGCCACGGCCCGTTCGTGGCGCACTCCCAGCGGCTGCTGGTCGAGGCCCGCAGGAGGTGAGCAGCTCCACCGCGGCGCTCCGGGCGCCCCGGCCACCCGGAGTTCCCCGTCCCCACCCGGAACCGCCCGCCGCCCCGGACCGTCGACACGACATGACGCGACGAGTCTTCCTGTCCAACGCCGGGCTGTGGGCCTGGGCCGTGGTCGCGGTGGCCGTCGCCGCGGCCGCGCTGCACGTCTGGGGCATCACCGAGACGCCGGAAACCGGTCTCTTCTGGTTCCTCACCGCCGCCGACCTGGTCGTCGCCGGGACCGCCGCCGCGCACGCCGTGCGCTGGCCCAGGCACGCCGTCTTCGAGCCGGACGCGCTGGTGCTGGCGGGCAGCCGCGTGCCGTACGACGCCATCACCGCCGTCCGCGTGGGCTCGGTGTCGGCCAAGCCGTTCTGGCTCGCGTTCTGGCTGCCGAACTCGCTGCTGGTCGGACTCGTGGTGGCGTTACGGGACCCGGCCGGGTTCACCCGCGACGTGGTGGAGGTCGACACCGCGCGGGAGCGGTTCCGGGCCCGCTGGCGGAGCCCCGGCTTGCGGCGGGCGTTCCTCGACGCGCTGCACGCCGCGCGCCCGGACGTCGAGCCGTCCCACGACCTCGACGGCGGCCACCCCGCCCGCGACCGCACGCCCCGGCTCGGCGTGCCGGGCGGCCTGCTCGCGTGCGCGCTCTCGGTGTGGGCGGTGGCGGCCGGGCTGCTGAGCCTGCAACTGGCGGACCGGTCCACCTACCACGGCCCTTACCCCACCGAGGCCACCTCCGCCGCGCTGCGCTCCCTCACCTCGGAGTTCCGGGACTACGAAGCGCTGCCCGGCGTCCCCGTCGACCTCCGCACCCAGCGGTGCGACCGCACGAACCCGCTGCTCGGCCCGTCACCGGACGTCGTGGAGCTGCACCTGGTCCTGGAGAGCCACGACCTGCCCGAGGCCGACGCGGACGCCGTCGAGGCCCGGATCCGGCAGGACGCGGACATGGACCCCGACACCTACCTGACGTCCGTCGACCGGGTCTCGGGCGTGAGCCTGCACATCCCGGCGTCGAGCCGGCTGTCGGTGTGGGTCTCCACGGGCTGCGTCGCCGTCGAGGACGCCGAGCGGCTGGGCGGCGACCTCCGCGCCCTGGCCGCCGCCCTGGGCGCCGGTCGCTGACCGCCCGGGTTCACGCCCCGGTGAACCGCGCCAGCCCGTCGAGCAGCCGGTCCACCTCGGCGTCCGTCGAGTACGCCGCCAGCCCCACGCGCAGGCCGCCCGCGTCGCCCAGCCCCAACCAGCGCGAGGTCTCCAGCGCGTAGAAGGACCCGGCGGGCGCGTTGACGCCCACCCCGGCCAGGAAGCGGTACGCCTCGACCGCCGCCCGGTCCTCGAAGGTCACCAGCAGCGTGGGCGTCCGCCGCTCGGCCCGCGACCGCACCACCACGCCGGGCAGCGCGGCCAGCCCCTCCTCGACCCTGGCCCGCAGCCGCTCCTCGTGCGCGCCGACCTCGGCCAGCGAGCGGGTGACCCGCGCCCGCCGGTCGCCCTCCGACGGCACCAGGTCCGCGATGAAGTCCACCGCCGCCGTGCAGCCGGCCAGCAGCTCGTAGGGCAGCGTGCCCAGCTCGAACCGCTCCGGCACGGCGTCGGTCGACGGCAGCAGCTTGTCCGGCCGCAGGTCCTCCAGCAGCCCGGGGCTCGCGGCCAGGACACCGCAGTGCGGCCCGAAGAACTTGTAGGGCGAGCAGGCGAAGAAGTCCGCGCCCAGGGCGGTCACGTCGACCGGCTCGTGCGCGGTGTAGTGCACGCCGTCGACGAACAGCAGCGCGCCGGCGGCGTGCACGAGGTCGGCGATGGCGGGCAGGTCGGGGCGCGTGCCGATCAGGTTGGACGCCGCGGTCACCGCCACCAGCCGGGTGCGCCCGGACAGCTGCGCGGCCACGTCGTCGGGCGCCAGCTCGCCGGTGGCCGGGTCGAACCCGACCCACCGCACCGCGGCGCCGACCGCCTCGGCCGCCTGCACCCACGGGCGCACGTTGGCGTCGTGGTCGAGCCGCGTCACCACGACCTCGTCGCCGGGCCGCCACGTCTTCGCCAGCGTGCGCGCGAGGTCGTAGGTCAGCTGGGTCATGCTGCGCCCGAACACCACGCCGCCCGGGTCGGCGCCGAGCAGGTCCGCCAGCGCGCGGCGGGCGCCCAGCACGACCGCGTCGGCGGTGCGCTCGGCCGCGGTCACCGCGCCGCGGTTGGCGATGGAGGAGACGAGGGTGTCCCGCACCGCGTCCGCGACCCGGGCGGGCACCTGCGTGCCGCCCGGCCCGTCGAAGTGGGCGGTCCCGGAGGCGAGCGAGGGGAAGGCGCGGCGGACGGCCTCGACGTCGTAGGTCATGGCGCACACTCTGCCCCGAGCCTCCTATTGACACCGAACAGACCCGTCCCCGACGCTATGGAAGCGCTCTCACAGTGGTCCAGACCGGTTGTGGGAGCGTGACCGCCGCCTACACCCCCTGCCGGGCGGCGGACGCGAAACCCTGCAATAGGAGTGAAGATGCGCACCCGAACAAGGTGGTTGAGCGCGTTCGTCGCCCTGGCGGCGTCCGCGACGGCGGCCGTGGCCGTGGCCGGCACCCCGGCGCAGGCCATCGGTCCGGACCTGCTGCCGCTGACCGTCACCAACAACAGCGGTCGCGGCGAATCCGTGCACCTGTACGTCCTCGGCACCGACATCCGCAGCGGACGACTCGGCTACGTCAACCAGGGCGGCGGCTTCACGCCGTGGCCCGCGGGCGCGAACCCGCCCGTGCCGGCACCGGACGTGTCGATCCCCGGCCCGCCGCCGGGCGCCAACGTGACGCTGCGCGTGCCCCGGTTCATCTCCGGCCGCGTCTACATGTCGTTCGGCGACAAGCTCAAGTTCTTCCTGACCCCGGACGGCCTGGTGCAGCCCGCGCCGTGGAACCCGGCCGACCCGAACCACGGCATCCTGTTCGACTGGAGCGAGTTCACCTACAACGACGCGGGCCTGTGGCTCAACAGCTCGCAGGTGGACATGTTCGCCGTGCCGCACGCGGTCACCGTGACCGGTGCGAGCGGCGTGACCAGGAAGACCGGCGAACTGGTGGCCAACGGCCGGGACAACGTGATCAACGGCGTCCGCGGCCAGGCGGGCTGGGAACGCTCGGTCATCACCAGGTCCGACGGCACGGTGCTGCGCGTGCTGGCGCCGGGCAAGGCCGCGGACGTGGGCCTGTTCGACCGCAACTACCTCGACCCGTACATCACGCAGGCGTGGAACGCCTACGCGGGCAGGACGTTGACCGTGGTGCCGTTCGGCGACCGCCCCGACATCCGCTACTTCGGCCGCACGTCGGGCAGCACCATGTACTTCACCAACTCCGCCGGGCAGCAGGTGGCGTCGTTCGCCAAGCCGTCCACCGCGAACGTGTGGGGCTGCGACGGCGCGCTGCACGCGCCCAACGACCAGGTGGTCGGCCCGATCGCGCGCACCCTGTGCGCGGCGCTGCACCGGTCGACGCTCGGCGTGATCGACACCCAGCCGGGCGGCGGGCCCGCCGACTTCTACAAGGGCTCGATCACCAACCACTACTCGCGGCTGGTGCACCAGAACATGGTCGACGGCCGGGCGTACGGGTTCGCGTTCGACGACGTGCAGGCGCAGGAGTCGCTGGTGCACGACGGCGACCCGCGCGCGGCGGGGATCGTGCTGACCCCGTTCAGCGGTGGTGGCGGCACTCCCCCGCCGTCGACCAGCAGCATCGTCAGCAACTGGCACAACAAGTGCGTCGACGTGCCGAACTGGAACTTCGCCGACGGCCAGCGCCTGATCGTGTGGGACTGCACCGGTGGCACCAACCAGAAGTGGGAGTTCACCGGCGGCACGCTGCGCACGCAGAACAACATGTGCATGGACGTGGCGTGGGGCTCGACCGCCAACGGCGCGGCCGTCCAGATCGCGCGGTGCAGCGGGAACCCGGCCCAGCAGTTCGTCCTGTCGGGCGCGGGCGACCTGGTGAACCCGCAGGCGAACAAGTGCGTGGACATCGCGGACTGGAACCCGAACAACGACGCGGTGCTCCAGCTGTGGGAGTGCGGCGGCACGGCGAACCAGAAGTGGCGCCGCGGGTAGCTCGTCGGATGCGGCCCGGGCGGGCCGGGGAGGGGTCCTCCCCGGCCCGCCCGGGCGAGCGGGCCGGGCCGCCGCCCCTCACAGGCTGCGGGCGGCGATGTCACCGCGGGCGGTGCTCGCGCGGATGGTCAGCTCCGCGGCACCGGTGTTCCTGAGCGAGTTGCGGATCCGGCCGTGGCCGGTGCCGGCGTCCAGGGAGGCGGACACCCCGGCGGCGGCGTCGACCGACACGTCACCGGCCCGGGTGCTCAGCACGACCGCGCCGCGCACGGCCTCCGCGATCCGGATGTCGCCCTTCCCGGTGCTGATCTCCGCGGGTCCGTTGAGGCGGCCGATCGAGACGTCGCCGGCGTGGGTGGCGAGGCGGACGCTCGCGGCCTCGTCGAGCTTGACCGAGCCCTGCGAGCCCTCGAAGGTGACGTCGCCGAGCCGCCCGACGCCGCGCACCTCCGCGCTCGCCGCCTTGGCCTCGACGCGGGAACCGGCGGGCAGCCGGACCGTCACCTCGACAAAGCCGGAGGCGCCGAGGAGCTGGTTGCCCGCCGGGGTGGTGATCCGCAGGACGCCGTCGCCGTACTCGACCGAGGTCCGCTCCGCCGCCTTCACGTCGCGGCCCTTCGAGGCGTCTGCGGGCAGGACCTCGACCGCGGTGTCGGTGCGGTCGGCGGCGATGAACCGGACGTGGCCGGCGGGGATGTCGAGGACGGCGGCGATCGGGGCGGGGGTGTCGAACTTCTGCATCGTGCTCAGCTCCTGCGCTCGTTGTTTCCGACATCGCAAACGCTACGTTGCAGTCACGGGAGCGGCAACGCGTTCGTTGCACGGAAACTCTGTATTACCAGGTAGAAGGTTTGGGATCGTTGCAATGGTTTGGATTCTAACGCAACAAGCACTACCACAGCCGTTGCAATGAGCTGGAAGTGAACGCTACCCTGGCCCCCTCGACGGAGCACGGAGGGGACCGCGGTGCCAGGAGGCAGGCTCACCCATCGGGAACGCCGGCAGATCGCGCTGGGCCTGGCCGACGGCCTCGCCTACGCGGAGATCGCCAGGGGCCTGGACCGCCCCACCTCGACCGTCACGCGCGAGGTGATGCGCAACGGCGGCCCCACCGCCTACCGCGCCGACCTGGCGCACCTGGCCACCGAGCGCCGCGCCCACCGGCGCAGGCAGGCCGTCCCGAGGGGACCGCAGGCGCCCGCGCAGGACCACGGCCGCGACGCCGAGGCCGTGCGCGAGTACGAGGAGGCGTTCACCGCCCTGCTCACCCAGCAGGGCCTGCCCAGGATGATGGCCAGGGTGCTGACCTGCCTCTACACCAGCGACTCCGGCAGCCTCACCGCGGCCGAGCTCGTCGGGCGCCTCCAGGTCAGCCCGGCGTCGGTCTCCAAGGCGGTGGCGTTCCTGGAGGGCCAGGGCCTCGTCCGCCGGGAGCGCGACGAGCGCCGCCGCGAGCGCTACGTCGCCGACAACGACGTCTGGTACCAGTCGATGATCGCCGCCGCCCGGTCCCACGCCCTGCTCGCCGAGACCGCGCGCCAGGGCGTCCGCGTCCTCGGCCCCGACACCCCGGCCGCCGTCCGCCTGGAGAACATCGCCCGCTTCGTCGACTTCGTCGGCGAGAGCATCACCCGCGCCGCGGAGCAGGCCCGCGAGGTCCTCTACGCGAAGCCCGGCCCTTAATCCACCGACTCGTCCTCCGGGCTCCCGTGCGCCAGGGAGGCCAGTTCGCCCAGCGCGGCGACCAGGGTGTCGGCGGGGGTGGAGGCCAGGGCGAGGCGGACGGCGTTGGGCGCGTGCCCCGGGACGACCGCGAACGCGGCGGCGGGCGTGACGGCGATGCCGCGGCGGGCGGCGGCGGCCACGAACGTCTCGGCGCGCCAGTGCTCGGGCAGGCGCCACCAGCAGTGGTAGGCGCCGGGGTCCGAGCTGGTGTCGAAGCCGCGCAGGCGTTCGCGGGCGAGCTGCTGCCGCCGGCCCGCCAGCGCCCGCTTGCGGTCCACTATGGACGCCACGGTGCCGTCCTCCAGCCAGCGCGTGGCCGCGGCCAGGGCGAACCCGCCGGCCGCCCACGCGCCGGAGCGGGCGGCGGCGGCCACGCGGTCCACCAGGTGCGGTGGCGGGACGGCGAAACCGAGGGTCAGGCCGGGCGCGAGGCGCTTGGAGAGGCTGTCGACGACGGTGGTGCGCTCCGGCGCCAGGGGCGGCAGGTCGGGGCCGAGGAAGGCGTAGGTCGAGTCCTCGACCACCTGGGCGTCCAGCTCCCGGACCACCTCGGCCAGCTCGGCGCGGCGGCGCTCGGGCGCGGTGGTGCCCAGCGGGTTGTGCAGCACGGGCTGGAGGTAGGCGACGCGCACGCCGGAGGTTCGCAGGGCCCGCGGGAGCACGCCCGCGTCGTCCACCGGGAGGGGCACGAGCGTGATGCCCAGCCGCGTCGCGATCGCCTTGACCACGGGGTAGGTGATGGCCTCGACGCCCAGCCGGCCGCCGACCGGGACCAGCGCCGCGACGGCGGCGGCGATCGCCTGCCTGCCGTTGCCGGTGAACACGACCCGGCGCGGGTCGGGCGCCCAGCCGCCGCGGGTCAGCAGCCGGGCCGCCGCGTCGCGCGCCCGCGCGGTGCCGCGCGCGCCGACGGGCGCCATCGCCGCGGTGAAGCCGTCGTCGACCAGGGCGTGCAGGGCCGGTGCCAGGAGCTCGGCCTGGTCGGGCAGCACGCAGGTGTTGAACTCCAGGTCCACGCGCGCCCCGGCGGGTTCGGCCAGCGCCGGTTCGGGAGGCGGCGGCGCGGCGCGCACGAACGTGCCCCGGCCCACCTCGCCGACCGCCAGGCCGCGCCGGACCAGCTCGCCGTAGACGCGGGCCGCCGTGGACGCGGCGATGCGGTGCGCGCGGGCGAACCGGCGCTGCGGTGGCAGGCGGTCGCCGGGGGCGAGCCTGCCGGTCTCGATGTCGTGCGCCAGGCGGTCGGCGATCCCCCGGTAGTCCATGACGTCCATATTGCACCGAGAGCATTGTTTTGATTGCACCGGGTCCGGTGCGCTTCCTAGGCTTCGGACGACGACCGACGAGGGGGCTCACATGCGGCTGAACGGCATCGACATCGCCTACGACGACAAGGGTTCGGGCACACCGCTGGTGCTGGTCCACGGTCACCCGTTCAACCGCTCGATGTGGTGGCCGCAGGTCGAGCGGTTCAGCGAGGACCACCGGGTCGTCGTCCCCGACCTGCGCGGATACGGCGACACCACGGTCGTGCCCGGCAAGACTCCGCTGGGCGTGTTCGCCGACGACCTGGTCGCCCTGCTCGACCACCTGGGGTTGGCGAGGGTGGTGCTGGGCGGGTTGTCCATGGGCGGGCAGATCGTGATGGAAGTGCACCGAGCGCACCCGGAGCGCATCGGTGCACTGATCCTCGCCGACACCTCACCGGAGGCCGACGCGCAGGCGGAGCGCGAGGCCCGGCGCGCGACGGCGGAGCGCTTGCTCCGCGAGGGCATGGCCCCGTACGCCGACGAGGTGCTGGGCAAGATGATCACCCCGCACCACGTGCGGGCGCTGCCCGAGGTGGCGGCGCACGTGTCGCGCATGATGCGCGGGACGGCCCCCGAAGGCGCGGCGGCGGCCTTGCGCGGACGGGCCGAGCGGCCCGACTACCGCGACTCGCTGGCCCGGGTCGCCGTGCCGACGCTGGTCGTGGTGGGCGAGGAGGACGAGTACACGCCGGTCGACGTGGCGCGGCGCCTGCACGGGGTCGTCCCCGGTTCGACGCTCGCCGTGGTCCGGGGTGCCGGGCACCTGCCGAACCTGGAGCGGCCGGAGGAGTTCAACGAGGTGCTGGCCCGGTTCCTGGCGGAGGTGGCTCCCGGCATCGGGTAGCCGCCGGCCCCTGCAAGGCACCGGGCAACCGGCCCAGGACTCCCCAGCACCCGGCAGGGGTGCACCCTTTCAGGGCATCAGGTGGGCGGGCTGCTGGACGGTGGCCGCCGGCGTCGGTGACACCGGCTCGAACTGGCCGGACACCGCCCACGCCGTGCCGACCGCCGCGAGCACCGCCGCACCCGCGACCGCCATCCTGGTCCGCGACCGGGCCAGGGGCCTGATCGCCTCGGTGCCGACTCCGCCCGCTTCGCCCGCTTCGCCCGCTTCGACCGCGAACGCGGTCGGCTGGGACCGCCCGCGCAGCAGCCGGGCGCACTCGGCGGCGGTGGGCCGTTGCCGCGGTGACAGCGCCGTCATGCGCCTGAGCAGGCGCGCCAGGTCGGCGGGCAGGTCGCGCGGCACGTCCGGCGGGCGGCGCAACCGGGCGACCGCCGCCTCCACCTGGCTGCCCTGGTACTCGCGGCGCCCGGTGAGGCACTCCAGCAGGACCAGGCCGAGCGCGTACACGTCGGCGGGCGGCCCGACCTCCTCGCCCCGCACCTGTTCCGGCGCCAGGTAGGCCGCCGTGCCGACGACCTGGCGGGCGTTGGTGAGCCGGGGCGAGCCGAGCGAGCGGGCCAGCCCGAAGTCGGCGAGGTAGGGGGTGTCCTCGTCGTCGAGCAGGATGTTCGACGGCTTCACGTCGCGGTGCACGACACCGCATTCGTGCACGTGGGCCAGGGCGTCGGCGAGGTGCGCGCCCAGGGCCCGGACCCGCGCCGGGGCGAGGGGCCCGGTCGCCAACCGGTCGCGGAGCGTGGGGCCGTCCACGAGCTGGAGGACGACGAACGACCTGCCGCCGCACACGCCCGCGTCGAAGACGGAGACCAGGCCCGGGTGGGAGAGGTTGGCGAGCGTGCGCACCTCGTTGTCGAAGCGGCTGCTCTCGACCGTGTCCACGCCCTGGAACACCTTCACCGCGACGTGGCGCCGGAGCAGCACGTCCCAGGCGCGGTGCACCTCGGCCATGCCGCCCGAGCCCAGCACCCCGGCCAACCGATAGCGACCGGCCAGCACCCGGTCGTCGGTGGACAGTGACACGACCGCGCCCCTCCAGTCGGCAGGTCTGGACGGGACCGGTTTCCCGGCGATCAGCGGTCACAAACCGCCGGAGGTCGATCGGGACGGGGATCGGGGGGTGATGCCGATCTCACCGGGAGGGCGACCGGCGGCAGGCCACGGGCCGCGAGCGGCGAGCCACGGGCGGCAACCGCGGGCGCTCCCCGGCCCCTGATCACTCGGCGCGTCCGCCCGGTCACCCCTACGCCGAAGCGCACTCCACCAAGGACGAGGGTCACTCCGCACGCCCGCCCGGTCACCCCTACACCGAAGCGCACTCCACCGAGGACGGGGGTCACTCCGCGCGCCTGCCCGGTCACCCCTACCCCTGACGAGCGCAGCGGTCCTTCCCCGGACAACTGCGCAACAGCTTCACCACCGGGGGCGAGGTGATCCGCTCCGGCGGCTCGGTCGCTCCCCCCGGCCACTGCAGCGAGATCGCCACCGAAGAAGCGTTGTTGTCGTACGACTTCTCCACCAACGACCGATCGCCGTTGACCACGTTCAGCACGTCGTACACCCCCGACGGCACGCGGGTCAGGTCGAGCCACTGGTAGTCGACCGTGTGGAGGTAGTCGTCGCCGTACCCCACCGAGATGCCCTCGACCACCTCCAGCGCCTCGGGCGCGTGGTGCCCGCACCGGTTCTGGCGCAGGTACTCGGCCAGCTCGCCCGCCGGCCCGCCGAGGTTCTCCGGCCGGTTGGCCAGGTGGTCGCGCACGCGGTACCGGTCGCCGAGGCAGAAGCCGGTCTTGCGGTCGGCCACCACGACCTGCCCGTTCGGCGTGCGCAGCTGGAAGTGCTCGAAGTCGAGCAGGTGCCAGTGGGTGTGCGACGGCGCCGGTTCGTAGTACATCCGGGCGGGGATCGGGTTCTGCGCCTCCGCGTACGAACCCGGTATCCGGCCGTCCACCGAGGACTGGAACGCCTGCCGGGCGCTCATGGTGGGCTCGCGGGTGTCCGGCCGGCTGCCGTAGATCAGCAGCGGCCCGTCGCCGACGTTGTCGGCGGAGGTGGTGAAGCGCAGCCGGACCGCCTCGCCCGACCCGCCGCAGTCCCCGTTGGGCGCGCTCGCGTCCGCGACCACGCACACGTCCCAGTCCGAGCACCGCGCCGGGTCGCCCCGGTGCCCGCCCCCGCACCCCACCGGTGCCTGCCGCAGGTCGGGCAGCAGCACCGAACCCGTCGCCCGCGCGGCTGATGGCCCCGTCAACGCCGCCACGAGCACCACCGCGGCGAACAGGGGCATGTGTCTGCGCATCACCGAACTCCCGATCGACGGATCCCGTCCACTTGAGACCCTAATGAGGGACCCCGACGATTCCCGCCCGACACCGGGCAGGTTCACTCGATCGACTGAGGGGCAAGGGAAACCGCCCCGCCTGACTCTAACCTTCACCGCGATCGCGCCCCGGCGCGGCAACCGCGACTGGAGGTGGGACAGATCGACACGGGATCCCCCGGCGCCGTCACGATGGTGTGCGGCACGAGACCGGAACTGATCAAGCTGGCCCCGTTGATCCGGCTGCTCGGGCCGACGGCCACCGTGGTCTACACCGGCCAGCACTACGACACCGCGATGTACCACCGCATCCGCCGGGACGTCGGGCAACCGGGCCGGTTCCTGGAGCTCGCCCTCGGCGCCGCGCGCCGCGGCACGCAGCTCGGCGCGGCCACCGCCGCGGTGGACGACGTGCTGGCCCAGCACCCGACGCGGGCGGTGATCGTGCAGGGCGACACCACGTCCGCGCTCGCGGGCGCGCTGGCCGCCAACGCCAACGACGTGCCGCTGCTGCACGTCGAGGCCGGCCTGCGCAGCCACGACCGGGCGATGCCCGAGGAGCACAACCGGGTGGTCATCGACCACCTGGCCGACCTGTGCTGCGCGCCGACCCCGCTCAACCGCACCAACCTGCTCGCCGAGGGCGTGCCCGACGAGCGCATCGCGATCACCGGCAACACCGTGGTCGAGGCGCTGGTCAACGCGCTGCCCAGCCGCGAGGAGGAGGCCGTCGTGCTGGCCGCGCACGAGCTGCGCGCCGACGGCTACGTGCTGGCCACCGTCCACCGCCCGGAGAACGTGGACGACCCGGCGGCGCTCGACACCGTCCTGCGCGAGCTGAACCGGCTGCCGCTGCCGGTGGTGCTGCCGCTGCACCCGCGCACGGCCAAGCGGGTCGAGCACTTCGGCCTGACCGGCCTGCTGGCGGGCCTCAAGGTCGTCGAACCGCAGGCGTACCCGGCGTTCCTGGCGCTGGCCCGCTGCGCCGCCGTCGTGGTCTCCGACTCCGGCGGCATCCAGGAGGAGGTGAGCGTGCTCAAGCGGCCCGTGGTGGTGGTGCGCCGCAGCACCGAGCGGCCGGAGATCGAGGGCACGTTCGGCACCCGCGTCCCGCCCGGGGCCGGGGTGTGCGCCGAGGTGCTGCGGTGGCTGGACGACGTGCCCGGCCACCGGGAGCGCCTGGAGCGCATCCCCTCCCCTTACGGCACGGGCTCGCCGTCGGCCCGGATCGTCGCCGCGCTGCGGCGCCTGGTCGGCGACGAGCGGGTGCTCAGCCCGGAACGGGTCGTGGTGCCCCGACCGGCGTCGCCACCACTCGGTTCGCGAGTCCGACACTGGAATTCCAGCTCGTGACCTCCGGGTAGACGTGCGCGGTGGTCGCCAGCAGCAGGGGGGTGCCGGCGACCACCACGGGCGGCCGGCGGGCCAGGTAGCCCAGCGGTGGCACCGGTTCCACGAACGGCGCCCGGAACACGCGCACGTCCTCCACGTCCGCCCGCGCCAGCCGCGGGTGCAGGGCGAGCAGCTGCGCGGTCCACCTCTCCGCCAGGGCCGCCTCGTCCTCCGCGAACAGCGCGGAGTCGCGGTCGGTGTAGCGCATGGCGTACACGAGGTGCATGCCGTCGTAGGGCTCCACGCCCGCGAGGGGGGTCATCTCGACCAGGCCGTCGAACTCGGTGCCGGAGCGCACCACGGGCGTCCAGTAGTGCCCGGACAGCGGGCGGCGCAGGAAGAACAGCGCGTTCACCACGCCCTGGTACGGCAGCCGCACGTCGGGCAGGCGGGCCGCGAGGTCGTCGTCGGCGAGCTGCCGCAGCTGCGGCAGGGGCAGCGTGGACACCGCCCGGTCGGCGGTCAGCACCTCGCCGGGCAGCTCCAGCCGCACGCCGTCGGCGACGCCGATCCGCCGCACCGGCGCGTTGAGCCGCACCACGCCCCCGTTGCCCTCGATGGAGGCCCTGAGCGCGTCGATGACGGCCCGGTAGCCGCCCTCGGGGTAGCCGCGGGTGGCGACGGCGCCCTCGCGGCCCAGGCGCTGCCACAGGTACAGCGCGGGCACGTCGCCGAAGCGCGCGCCGAACTTCGCGCCGAACAGCGGCGCCAGCAGCAGCTCCCACACGCGGTCGCCGTACAGGCCGCGCAACCAGTCCTCGGTGCGGGTGGCGTCGAGGTCGCGGTTGCGGCCCAGGCGGCGCAGCAGCAGCGTCACGGCGCCGAAGCGCACCCGCTCGTGCGGGCGCAGCGGGGTGAACCGCAGCAGGTCCGAGGCGGTGTTGAACGGGTGGTGGCGGCCGTCGACGACCATGCCCATCCGGGTGCGGCGCCACCGGACGCGCTCCCGCAGGCCCAGCTCGCCGAGCAGGTCGAGCAGGTGCTCGTCGGAGGGCATGACGCAGTGGTAGAACCGCTCGACCCACCGGTCGCGCCAGGGGAAGAACGTGCCCAGGCCGCCGAGCTGGTCACCGCCCTCCAGCAGGGTCACCCGGGTGCCGGAGCGGGCCAGCCGGTGCGCCGCGGCCAGGCCGCAGATGCCGCCGCCGACGACCGCGACGTGCTCGCGGGTCATCACAGCGCCCGGTGGGGTGCGGGGGCGAGGCGGTCGCGCACCAGCAGCTTCAGGTACTGCC
This sequence comes from Saccharothrix syringae, assembly GCF_009498035.1. Taxonomy (NCBI): domain Bacteria; kingdom Bacillati; phylum Actinomycetota; class Actinomycetes; order Pseudonocardiales; family Pseudonocardiaceae; genus Saccharothrix; species Saccharothrix syringae. Next base: position 2,754,342 of record NZ_CP034550.1, on the reverse strand, counting down.
CGAGGGTCCGCGCGATGCGGATCTTGCTCGCGCCCCGCTTGCGGTCGTACCGGAGCACCAGCGGCACCTCGACGACCACCGGCCGGCAGTGCCGCAGCTTCAGCAGCAGCTCCACCATGCAGGCGAACCCGCGCTCCTCGACCAGCCGCTCGCCCCAGTGGTCGACCGCGCGCGCCAGCAGGTCGGCCCGGTAGGCGCGGAACCCGCTGGTGAAGTCGCGCACCCCCTCGACCCGCACCAGGCGCCGGAACAGCACCGCGGCGCCGCGGGAGAGCAGCCGGCGCAGGGCGGGCGCGGTCGCGTCGTCGCCGCCGTCGGCGAAGCGGGAGCAGATCACCACGTCCGCGCCGGCCCCGATCTCCGCGCCCAGCCGCCGGATCAGCGCGGGGTCGTGGGTGTCGTCGGCGTCCATGACGACCACCACGTCGGACCCGTCGGCCTCGGCCAGGACCGCCCGCAGCCCCGACTGGACCGCCTGGCCCAGGCCGAGGTTGACCGGGTGGCTGACGAGCCTGAGGTCCAGGCCGGGCACGCCGGCCGCGACCACGGCGGCGGTGCCGTCGGACGAGCCGTCGTCGACGACCCAGGCGGTGAGCTGTTCGGTGTGCGCGACGTCGGCGAGCCTGCGCAGCAGCGGCGGCAGGGACTCGGCCTCGTTGTAGGCGGGCAGCACGACGTGGGCTCGGGCGGTGGTGCGGCGGTCGGCGGGCAGGGCCGGCGCGCCCTGTCCCGACGCCGCGCGCAGGTCGCCTTCATCGACGGTCAAAGGGCCCCATTTCACTGGATGGCGGATGGCGGGCCAGAATTATTCGCCTGTACGACCCGACCCGTTTCGGCCACCCCGCGCGTTTCGGGTGGCACTCGGGTTGAATTACCGGGAAGAATAACTGTAGAAGATCACCGGAATGAGGAAACGTGACGCCCGTAAGAGTGAATCAGACGTGAAAGAGCGACACTGGATAACACCGAGTTACCAAAGCTTCCCCGTTCGGCTGGTCTCGAACGGGTGACCGATATCGAGTTCGTGGTGGAGAGGACGTCGTCCTGATGTGGTGTGGCGTGTGCGGGACGCCCGGCGTGGGGAGTCCGCGGTGAACGGGGTGGGCTCGGCGACCACCTCGCCCCCGGTGCCGCGGCGGCGGGCGGCGAGGCCCCGCGAGGCGTCGTGGTCGGACCTGCTCCGACGGGTGAACGCCGTGGCGGTGCTGCTGGTCGCGGTCGACGCGGTGGCGGTGGCGGGCGCGGTGGCGCGGCTGCGGCCGGACTGGTGGTGGGCCGCGGTGGTGGCCGCCTCGCTGCTGGGCGCGCGGGCCGCGGGCCGGCTGTACCGGCGGCGGCTGTGGCTGTCCTGGCTCCAGGACCTGCCGCGCTCGGTCGCGGCGACCGCGCTGGCGTTCGCGCTGGTCACGCTGGTCGGCCTGGTCGCGGACGAGCCCGCGCGGGCCGCCCAGCAGGCGGTGCTGGCCTTCGCCGCGGCCGGCGAGCCCGGCCGGCTGGCGGTGTTCGCGCTCGGCCGCTGGTGCCGCCGCCGGTTCCACCGCTGCGACCGGGCGATCGTGGTCGGCGCGGGCAAGGTCGGCGTCGACCTGGTCGGCGCCATGCTCGCCCACCCGGAGTTCGGCCTGCGCCCGGTCGGGTTCGTCGACCCGGAGCCCGCGGTGGACCCCGCCGCGCTGCCGGTGGACCTGCTGGACGGCGACCTGGCCGACGAGATCACCCGGTTGGGGGTCGGCACGGTCGTGCTGGCGTTCTCGCGCACCCGCGAGTCGTCCGTGGTCGACTCGGCCATCACCGCGCACCGGCTGGGCTGCACCACCCTCGTGGTGCCCCGGATGTACGAGCTCTACCAGGACGGGCCCGACATCGAGCGGCTGCGCAGCTACCCGCTGCTGCGGCTGGGCACCGCGCCGACCACCAGGCCGGCCTGGTGGGTCAAGCGCGGCACGGACGTGCTGCTGGCCGCGGCCGCGCTGGTCGCGCTGTCACCGGTGATCGCGCTGTGCGCGCTGGCCGTGCTGCTGGAGAGCGGGCGGCCGGTGATCTTCCGGCAGGTCCGGATCGGCATGGATGATCAGCCGTTCGTGTTGTACAAGTTGCGCAGCGTGAGAATGCGCGGCGAAGACGACTCTCAAATCACCTGGTCGGTGGTCGGAGATCGCCGGGTCGGCCCGGTCGGGCGATTTCTCCGTGGCACTTCGCTGGACGAACTGCCGCAGTTGTGGAACATCATCCGGGGCGACATGTCCATCGTGGGCCCGCGCCCGGAAAGGCCGGGCTTCGTGCGCGAGTTCTCCGCCATCCACGAGCTATACTGGGCCAGGCACCGGGTTCCGACGGGATTGACCGGGCTCGCGCAGGTGCACGGCCTCCGGGGGGACACCTCCATCGTCGACAGGTCCCGGTACGACAACTACTACATAGCCAACTGGTCCTTGTGGCTGGACGTCAAAATCCTGTTGCAGACGGTGGGTGAGCTGTTGTGCCGAAGGAATCGCTGACCCGCGGGCCGCGCCGGGGCCTGGGCCTGCTGTGCGCCGCCGGGCTGCTGCTGGCCGCCGCGGGCTGCACGGTCGTCACCGCCGCCGAGCAGGGGCGGTACAACCCCACGGCGCAGCCGCTCGCCCCGCCGCCGCGGGCGCTCGCGCCGTGCGCCTGGTGGTACGGGATCGGCGAGCCGCCCACCCAGGTGGAGCTCAAGTTCGCCGCGCAGCACTACGACGTGGTGGTGCTCAACGCGACCGAGACCTCCGCCCTGCGCCGGCTCAAGCGGCTCAACCCGGACGTCAAGGTGCTGGTCTACAAGGACTTCTCCAGCGTCCGCAACTACCCCGGCGCGGTGATCGGCGACAGCGACGCGCCGTTCCTGCCCAGCGGCATCGGGTACTTCGCCGCCCAGCGCGACCACCCCCACTGGTTCGCGGTGGACTCGGCGGACCAGCGCATCGAGTGGAAGTCCTACCCCAAGCACTGGCAGATGACCGTGTGGGACCAGGACTACCAGAAGGCGTGGACCGAGGCGGTGACCGCCGAGGTGGTGCGCGAGGGGTGGGACGGGGTGCTGGCCGACAACGACTTCAGCACCCTGTCCCACTACTCGACGGCGGTGATCAAGGGCGCGGAGGACGCGGCCGAGTCGGACCGGATCATCCGGGAGGGCCTGGACGCGTTCCTCGGCACGGCGGGCGACTCGCTGCAGAAGGCGGGGAAGATGCTGGTGCCCAACGTGTCCGAGTCGCACCTGACGCCCGGGCGCTGGGCGGCGCACTCGCGCTACCACGGTGCGATGGAGGAGAACTTCGGGCTCCGCGACTCCGGCACCGGCGAGCTGCTGACGTTCAAGGGCAACGAGTGGAAGGAGCTGCGGGCCCAGGCCGCGCTCGGCGAGACGTGGCTGCTGCTGATCACGCACACCCGGACCGAGCGGGAGGAGCGGGTCGGCTACGCCACCGCGGCCCTGCTGGCCGGGCCGTACACGTGCTGGAGCGGGGCGCGGACGGAGGACTACCGCGACCCGGACTGGTCGCAGTACCAGGACGCCGACCTGGGCGAGGCGGTGGAGACCGCGAACCGCCACCCGTCGGGGGTGTGGGACCGCCGGTTCACCGGCGGGTACGTGGCGGTCAACCCGACCGGGCAGAAGGTGGTGATCACGCCGCCGGCGGGGTTGGTGGACCTCGACACCGGGAAGGCCGTGACGGGGGAGGTCGAGCTGGCCGGGGGTGACGCGCTGGTCCTGGTGGTGCCGCCGAACCAGGGGACCTCCACGCCGCAGACGACCGCCGTCCCGACCACGACGGGCACGACCAGCACGACCGGCACCAGCACGACGGGCACGAGCACGATGCCGGAGACCACGCCGGGCACCACGCCGGGCACCACGCCGCCGACGGAGGTGACGCCGACCGGCACGACGGGGCCGGTGCCGACCACGTCGGTGGAGGTCGGGATCGGTGCCGGGAGCTAGCGGGGGCTGGGGGGCGGAAACCGGCCAGGGCCGGCGGCTGTCGGCCGGGGCCGGCGAAGAGGCCAGCGGAGGCAGAGCGCCGGCCAGGACCAGCAGGGCCGGCAAAGTGCTGGCTGGGAGTCAGCGGGACTGGCCGGGTCGGCAGGGGCCTGCGGCGGTTGGCCTGCCCTGGGCCTGGGCCCGGGGCCGGGGCCGGCGAGCAGACCCGCTCCTCAGCCCACCAGCTCCCGGTAGAGCGCGAGGTGCCGCTCGGCGCACACCCGGGGCGTGAACCGCTCACGCGCCCGCTCCGCCAGCACCAGCCCGGTCCGCCCGGGCTCCGGGTCCGCGAACAACGCGCGCAACCGCACCGCCAGCCCCTCGACGTCACCGGGCGCGGCCAGGTGGCCCGCCCCGCCCAGCATGTCGGCCACCCCACCGGTGTCCGTGGCGACCACCGGCTTGCCCGCGGCCATGGCCTCGGCGACCACCAGCGGCTGCTGCTCCATGCTCGACGGCAGCACCAGGGCGTCGTGGCGGCGCAGCAGCTCCGGCACGTCGGCCCGGAACCCCAGGAACTCCACGCGCCCGCCCAACCCCCCGGCCAGCGCCTCGGCCCGCCCGCGCTCGGGCCCGTCACCGACCACGGTCAGCGTCGCGTCCGCCGGCATCACCCCCGGCACGGCCAGCGCCTCCAGCAGCGTCGCCAACCCCTTGCGCTCCACCAGCAGCCCGGCGAACACTAGGCGCCGCACCGGGCCGGTCGGCGGCCGCGCCCGCGCGGGTTCCACGCAGTTGTCGATGTGCGCCAACCGCCCCGCAGGCACCCGCAGCCGCGACCGGAGGAACCGCCCCATCGCCGGCGCGGGCACCACCGTCCGGTGCACGGCCCGCGCCACCACCGCGTCGGCCGCCAGCACGGTCCGCGTGTACGCCGAGGGCGCGGGCGCGCGCGACACCCCCCGGAACCACGGCTCGCCCACGTCGTCGGGCACCCCGTGGTAGGTCTGCACCACCGCGGCGCACCACCGCAGCCCGGCGGCGACGAGCCCGGCCCGCCGGTCCTGCGCGTGCACCACGTCCGGCCGCCAGGCCCGCACCAGGTCCCGCGCCCGCCGGCCGGCGCGCACGTCCGACTTGGTCCCGACTTCCACTCGTTCGTGGTGTTCTCCGAGCAGTGCCGCGCCCCGCCGGGGCACCGGGCCGAACACGCGCACGTCCGCCTCGCCCGAGTCGAGCAGCGTGCGGGCCAAGCGCACGGCCACGTCCACCGGCCCGCCGCTGTCCTGGGTCAGCAGGTACGCCACCCGCAGCCGCTCACCCACGGTTCACCGACCCCTCCGCCGGGCTGCGATCGCCCCGCACCCGCCCACCCACGACCCGCCGCACCCGCGACCGCTCACCCACGCCCCCGGCCCCCACTCGCGGCCACCCACCCACGCCCCGCACCGGCCCCCGACCCGCCGCCACCCACCGACCCCAGTCCCCGACCCGCCGCCGCTCACCCACGCCCCACCACCTTCTCCACCAGCGTCGCCACCTGGTCCGCCACCTGCCTGCGGTCGAACAGCAACTCCACCCGCCGCCGCCCGCGCGCACCCTCCCGATCCGCCAGCACCGGGTCCGCGAGCCGCGCCGCGATCGCCGCGGCCAGGCCGTCGACGTCCCCCACCGGCAGCACCGCCCCCGCCGCACCCAGCCCCTGCCGCACCCCGCTCACGTCGAACGCCACCACCGACCGCCCGCACGCCATCGCCTCCAGCGGCACCAGCGCCATCCCCTCCGCCCGCGAGGGCAGCACCACCACGTCCGCCGCCGCGTAGAAGTCCCCGACCACGTCGTCGTGCCCCCACCACCGCACGGACGGGTCCGCCCCGGCCGCCCGCCACCGCTCCCCCATCGGCCCGTCGCCGACCAGCACCAGCCGCGCGCCGGGCACCCTCTCCAGCACCGCGGGCCACGCCGCCAGCAGCAGGTCCTGCCCCTTCTGGAACGCCAGCCGCCCCACGCACACCGCCGTGGGCGCGTCCGGCAGCCCCAACCGCCACCGCGCGGCCAGGCGGTCGGTGGGCCGCAACCGCCCGGTGTCGACCCCGTTGCACACCACCTCGGCGTCCCCGCGCACCCCGGCGGCCCGCCCGGCCTCCAGCTCGTCGTCGCTGACGCACACGAGCTGGTGGGTCCACCGCGCGGCGAACCGCTCCCACCGCCGCGACAGGCGCCCCACCGGGCCCGCGACCGCCTGGAACGACCACAGGTGCGGCTGGAACAGCGTCGGCCGCCGACCGCGCACCACCAGCCGACCCACCAGGCCGGCCTTGGAGCTGTGCAGGTGCACCACGTCCGGCGCCAACCCCCGCAGCACCCGCCGCAGCCGCACCGACTCCGCCACCACCGCCGGTCCGGGCCACCGACCCGCCGGCCACTCGCGGACCTCCACGCCCGCGGCCCGCGCCCGGTCGGCCAGCGGCCCGGGCGGGCACACCACGACGGCCTCCCAGCCCCGGTCCCGCTGCGCGCACGCCAGGTCCAGCACCACCGCCGCCACCCCCGCGCTCACGGGCTGGCTCACGTGCACGACCCTCACCGCCACACCTCCCGCACCGAGCCCCCGGCCACTCGCCGCCCCCGGCACGCCGCTCACCGCCGCACGCCCCGCACCAACCCCCGCACCAACCCCCGGTGCGCCCCCACCAGCACCAGCCCGCACACCACCGCCAGCACCACCCCCTGGACCACCGCCCCCGCCACCGACCCGCGCGGCCCGAACACCCCGCCGACCGACCGCACCACCACCGCGGCGCACCCCACCGCCACCACCAGCCCGACGACCCCCCGCCCCAACGACCGCAGCGGCGGGGCCAACCCGTGCCGCGCCAACGCCCGCCACGTCACCGGCACCAGCACCCAGGCCGTCACCGCGTGCACCGACGCCACCACCACGAGCCCGAACCGGGTTCCCACGAACAGGCCCAACACCAACACCACCAGGTGAGTCGTCTCCAACAGCAGGTAACGACGTGCGTGCCCGGCGGCCTTGAGCACCTGGTACCACACGTGCAGCAGGCTGATCCCCAACCCGTAAGCGCACAGCAGCACCAGCGGCACCGCCGCGCCGGCCCACCGCGCCCCGAACACCACGACCCGGTCCGCCGACAGCGCCACCACCGCGTACAGCCCGCCGGTCAGCGCCAGCACCGCCACCGTGAACCGACCGACCACATCGGACAGCCCCCGCCCCTCCCGGAGCATCCGCGCGCACAGCGGCAGCACCACGCCGCCCAGCACCACCGCCACCATGATGTAGGGCACCCAGGCGATCCGGTACGCCAGCGAGTACACCCCGACCGCCTCGGTGCCCAGCACCCGCGCCACCGCCAGGTAGTCGACGTTGACCAGCAGCACGGCCACCAGCGCGCCCGGCCCGACCACCGCGATCCACCGCAGCGCCTCACCGGCCGCCGCCGCGTCCCAGCCCGGCCGCACCCGCACCCCGACCAGCACCGCCAGCAGCGGCGCGGCCACCGCCGCGCACAACAGCCCCAGCACCAACGAGTACGGCCCCGCGCCGGCCACCGCGAGCCCGACCGTGACCGCCGCGCCGAGCACCGCGCCCCCGGCGTCGGGCAACAGCCGCCGCCGGAAGTCCAGGTCCCGGTGCACCAAGCCCATCTGCACCCCGGCGACGGCCGAGAACGGCAGGCTCAGCGCCGCCAGCCGCACCAGCGGCGCGGCGCCCGGCGCGCCCAGCGCCGCGGCCACCGGCCCCGCGGCCGCGACCAGTCCCAGCGCCGGCACCAGCCCGGCGCCCGCGCTGAGCACGAGCAGCGTGCCCGCCACCCGGCGCGGGTCGCCCGCGGTGCGGCTGACCACGTCGTACACGCCCATCGACTGCACGACCTGGCCGATGTTCACCAGCGCCACGGCCAGCGCGACCAGCCCCAGCGCCTCGGAGGTCAGCAGCGCCGCGAGCACCAGCGTGACCACCGCCTGGCTGCCCTTGCTGACCACGTTGACCAGGAACAGCCACAGCGAGCCGCGCACGGCCAGGCCGCTGGTCACGTCCGTCCACTCCGGACCGCGAAGGCGACCACCAGCAGCCACGCCAGCACGACCGCCACGCCGTCCAGCGTCACGTCGGCCCGCGCGCCCAGCGCGCCCCGCACCGCCACGCCCGCGAAGTGCAGGTGCGCGAACGGCACCGCCAGCAGCAGCACCGCCCAGCCGACCGGCCGCCAGCACCGCTCCGACCGGCGCGCCCACCACGCCGCCGCCACCGCGACCAGCGCCGGCACGGCGATCAGCACGTCACCGGGCTGGTGCACCACGGCGACCACCACGGCCAGGCACGTCAGCAGGTCCGCCACGACCGGCGCGCCCACCCGGTCGAGCCGCCGCACCAGCACCGCGCTCACCGCGAGCGCGCCCACCAGCGCCACCACCTCGGCACCGGGCGGCAGCCACCCGGTGAGCCGGAAGGACACCGCCGCCAGGTCGACGCGCTGGGCGGTCGTCGAATCCACCGCGCCGTAGGAGGTGTGGCCGGCGTGGGCGAGGTTCGCCGCGACCACGTCCAGGAACGGCCCCACCCCGCCGGTGCGCACCACCAGCGGCACCAGGACGACCAGGCTCGCCGCCGCGGCCACCGCCGTGCCGGTCAGCGCCACCCGCCGCGACCCGCGCGCGAACAGCAGCAGCGCCAGCGGCAGGCCGAACTGCGGCTTGAGCCACGCCAGCGCCAACGCCACCGCGGCCCGGCCCGGGTGCCGGTCCCGCCACCGCAGCGCGCCCGCCGCGCCCACCGCGACCAGCGGGTTGACCTGCCCGACGTACAGCTGGGCCTTGCCGACCTGGCTGAGCACCAGCAGCGTCGCGACCACCGCCGTGCCGAGCGGGAGAGGCAGGCGCAGCCGCCCGGCCGCCAGCACCGCCAGGAACACCAGCAGCACCAGCGAGGCCAGCGCGAACGCCACCGCGCCCACCCGGTACCCCGGCAGCGCGAACGGCGCGTGCAGCAGCAGGTGGTAGGGCTGGTAGAGGTTGAAGTTCTGCCGCACCGGCCAGTGCGCGAACATCACGGCCGGGGAGTAGGGGTTGCCGCCGTCGAGGAATTCGCGGATCGGGAAGTACAGCGCGTCGCGGAAGTCCTGCATCCGCTCCTCGGCGAGGTTCGCCGCCGTCGGCAGCGGCACCTGCCACGCGGGCCGCAGCGCGCGCCAGGCGCCCGCCAGGCCGATCAGGCCGATCAGGCCGCCCAGGCCGGTGGCCACCGGCGGCCGGCGGACCCAGCCCTCCAGCCGCCCGCGAACACTGCCCTCCACCGCCGTCACGCCAGCACCACCCCCACCACCGCCGTGGACGCGGGCAGCGCGCCCACCACGGCGGCCAGCTCGTCGTGCCGCCCGCGCTCCCGGGGCACGACCGCCACCAGCGCGTCGCCGTCGGCGGGCTCACCGGTCTTGTCCGGCAGCCCGGCGGCCAGCTCCTCGGCCCGGTCGGCCAGCTCCGGCACCACGGCCACCACCCGCGCCGGCCGCGCCGCCGCGCCGCACAGCACGGCCAACCGCCGCACCAGCTCCGGGTCACCGCCGTCCAGCACGGTCACCGGGTGCCCCACCCCGCCGGCGACCAGCGCCGCGCGCACCCGGTCGCCCGCGCGGGTGCGGCGCAGGTGCGCGAACGCGCCGACGAGCAGCCCCGCGACCACCGCGGCGGCCAGCGCCAGGCCCACGCCCAGCGGCCGGTCGGGCGCGACCCGCGCGGTCTCCGGCCGGTCGAGCTGGCGCAGCCGGGCGGCGGGCGCGAGCAGGTCGGCGTCGACCACGGCCCGCGCGATGCCCGACGCCGCCTCCGCCGCCTCGTCGGCGGTCGGCGCGCGCACCGACAACCGGGCCAGGCCCGAGGCGGGCACCAGCTCCACCGACACGCGCCGGGCCAGCTCGGCGGTCGGCACGCCGATCGTCTCGGCCGGTGCCCGCAGCACCGACGGGCTGCGCGCCACCTCGACCAGCGCGGGCAGGGACAGCGCGACGACCTCGCCGAACTGGGCCGGTCCCCCGGTGGCGACCGGTCCGGCGAGCAGACCGACCCGGCTCTCGTACTCCTCGCCGCGCACTTCCACCAGCAGCAGCACCACCGCGGCCACGAGCACGGCCACCGCGGCGGCGACCGGCACGGGCCGCCGGGCCACGACGTCGAGCAGGCGGGTCACCGGTCGCCCCCGACCGCGGCGCGCAGCAGCTCGTCGTAGGAGCGCATCAGCGCGTCCGGGTCGTGCGCGCGCCGCACCGACGCGCGTCCCACCTCGCCCAGCTCGGCGCGGGTGCGCGGGTCGCGCATCAGGGAGCGCAGCGCGGCCGCGGTGGCGACCGGGTCCTGGCGCGGCACCACGACGCCGCCACCGCCGGCCAGCGCCTGGCGCACGCCGTCCACGTCGGTCGCCACCACCGGCCGACCGGCGGCCAGCGACTCCAGCACGGCCACCGGCATGCCCTCCCAGTCGCTGGTGAGCACGGTGACGTCGGCGGCGGCCAGCAGGTCGGGCACGTCGCAGCGGTTGCCCAGGAAGCGGACCCGGTCGGCCACGCCCAGGTCGGCCGCCCGCTTCTCCAGCTCGTCGCGGCGGCTGCCGTCGCCGGCCAGCCACAGCACCGCGTCGACGCCGAGCAGCGCCCACGCCTCCAGCAGCACGTCGTGCCGCTTCTGGGGTTCCAGGCGGGCCGGGCACAGCGCGACCGGCGTGTCCCGGCCGACGCCGTGCACCGCGCGCACCGCGTCCCGGTCCACCCGCTCGGGCTGCGGGAACACCGCGTTCGGGATCACCACCGGGTCGGCCACGCCCGCGGCGCGCAGCCGGTCGGCGGTGGCGTCGGCGACCGCGACCACCGCGCGCGAGGTCCGCCTGAGCACCCGGGCCGCGCCCGCGTAGTCGGCGTCGGCGACCCCGTGGAAGACGGTCAGCAGCGGCACCCGGCGGGGCAGCACGGCGAGCCGGGACACCAGGCTGGCCGACACGTTGTGGGCCAGCACGACCTCGGGCCGGAAGTCGCGGACCGCGGCCCGGGTGGCGGCGGCGGCGCGCAGCACGCCGGTCGCCCGGCGGCGCGCGACCGGCACGGTGAAGGTCGGCACGCCCAGCGCGCGCAACGCCTCGGCGCGGTGCCCGCCGCCGCTGGCGACCGCCGAGTCCCAGCCGAACCGCCCGCCGGCGCGGGCCATCCCGGCGACCAGGGCTTCGGCGCCACCGGTCCCCATCTCACTGATCACGTGGAGCACACGCAACGTAGCTCGTTCTCCTCAGGCGCAGGTCGGCCGCGGCCACGACCGCGACCGCGGACCACAGGGGCAGGTAGTACTGCTGGGACAGGAAGGTCGAGGCGACCGCGACCGCGACCAGGCCCGCCTGCACGGCGACGACCGGCCGCGGGTCGGCGGTGGTGCGCAGGACGCGCTCGGCGGTCACCGCGGTGAGCACGAGCAGCGCGGCGAACAGCGCGAAGCCGGGCAGGCCCAGCTCGGCCGCGACCTCCAGGTACATGTTGTGCGCCACCGGGGACTGCTCGTCGACCTCGGCGTTGCGGGACGCGGCGGGGTAGTTCGCGCGGAAGCCGCCGGGGCCGGTGCCCAGGACCGGGTGCTCGGCGACCATGCGGGCGGCGGCCTGCCAGCGCAGTTCGCGGGTGTCCACGTTGGTGCCGGCGATGTGGGTCTTCTCCTGGAACGCGCGGTCGAGGGCGGGACCGGCGAACAGCAGGGCGCCCAGGCCGAGCACGGCCAGTGCGGCGAGGCCGACGGCCGGCACGCGCGGCGGCAGCGCCCGGCGGAGCAGCAGCCACGCGGTGGCCGCGGCGAGGGCCAGCGCGCCGCCGCGGGAGAAGGTGGCGACGGCGCCCGCGGCGATGGTGGTGGCGACGAGCGCCAGGAACGCGGTGGTCGCGCGCCGGGTGCGCAGCCGGCCGAAGCGGGTCACCGGACCGGCGACCAGACCGCCGGCCCCACCCCGGCAGGCCGCCACCGCCGCACGACCGGCCGCCACCGCCGCGCCACCACCGCCCGCCGCACGACCGGCCGCCACCGCCGCACCACCACCGCCCGCCGCACGACCGGCCGCGACCACCGCGCGGCCACCGGCTGTCCCCCCCGTCACGGCCGCGCGACCACCACCCACCGCCGCGCCACCACCCCCCTCCCCCGGCAGGAAGGCGACCAGCAGCGGCAGCGCGGCGACCAGGAAGTAGGCCAGGTCGTTGGGGTCCTCCAGCGGCCCGCTCGCCCGCGGCTCCCCCGCCACGAACAGCCCGTGCAGCCCGCCCACCGCCGCCACCGCCGCACCGGCCACCGCCGCGCCCAGCACCCACCGCACGGGCACCTCCCGGGCCACCACGTCCACCAGCACCACCGTGACCAGCAGGAACGGCAGCCAGCGGATCGCGTAAGCCGTGGTGTACACACCACCGGCGTTCACCGCCGAGGACGCGAGCAGCACCACCGCCAGCAGCGCGAGCAGCGCGTGCACGGGGTGCGGTTCCGGCAGCCGCCGCTGCCGCACCCGCGCGACGGCCCACGTCAGCACCAGCAGCGCGGGCGGCAGCTTGGCCAGCTGGCCGTGCCATTGGAGCAGGTAGCCCTCGACCGGTGCGGCGAAGACCGTCGCGCAGGCCAGGAGCCGCAGCAGCCGGGTCATCCGCACCGCGCCAGCAGCCCGGTGTCGCGGCCGGGCAGGTTCCCGGCCAGGCGGCGGACGTGCTCGCCGGTGCCCACCACGTCGAAGTGGCGGCGCAGGGTGTCGAGCACCCAGCCCAGGAACTCGACCTTGCGGGCACCCGGCACGGCCATGCCGGGGAAGAACGCCATGCCCGGCGCCTCGGCCGCGCCCAGCACGTCGGTGGGGTGCAGCAGCAGCGACGGCTGCACGCCGCGCGCCCGGCACAGCCCGACCGCGCCGGTGAAGTACGCGCGGGCCAGGCGGGGCGAGAGCTGGTGCAGTTGCAGCAGGTAGGAGCCGTGGATGGGCACGCGCAGCAGCGGCATCGTGGTCACCGGCAGCTCGACCAGGCCGGAGCCGACGCGCCAGCGGTAGGCGGCGTTGGGCGCGCGGACCCGGGCGAAGCCGCCGAACAGGTCGCGGTCGCCGCCGGTGGGCGCGGTGCGGTTGTGGTAGGCGCGGGCCAGCGGGCCGATCCAGGTGGGCAGGGTGCTGGCGTCGTAGTGGTAGCCGCGCTCGGCCAGCACCTCCAGCAGCTCTCGCGTGACGCTGTAGCCGGGGCCGCGGAAACCCGTTGGCCGGGGCGCGCCCGCCGCCGCGATGGCCTCCTCGGCGCGCATCAGCTCGACCTCCAGCGCGGCGCGGGAGTAGCGGTGCAGCCAGGGCTCGTGGCCGTAGGAGTGGTTGGCGACCTCGTGCCCGGCGGCGGTGATCGCGGCGACGGCCTCGGCGCCGTCGTCGCGCTCGACGTCCGCGCCCACCACGAACACGGTGGTGGTGAGGCTGTGCTCGCCGAAGACCTCCAGCAGCCGGGGCACCGCGGTGCGCAGGAAGCTGGGGCGGCGCTCCCACTCGGGGTCGCCGTGGGTCTTGAGGTAGGCCCAGAGGTTGTCCAGGTCCAGCGAGACGCTGGCGGTGCTCATCCCGCCACCCGCGCGGGTGCGCGCGTGAACCGGTCGGCGAAGCCGAGCAGCAGGACGCCGGACACCACGAGCGCGACGCCGAGCCCGACCCACCACTCGCGGCCGGGTGCGACGCGGTCACCGAGGGCGGCGATGCCGACGACCGAGGTGAGCACCACGGTGGTGGCGTCCATGGTGGCGACGGTCGAGGTGGCCGAGCCGCGCCCGAGGGCGAGCGCCAGGTAGGACTGGCCGACCAGGGCGGCGGCGACCATGACCCACGCCAGCGCGTTGAGCGGCAGGCCGAGCACGGGCTCGTCGGCGATGGTGCGGCTGGTGACCGCGACCACGGCGAACGCCAGGCCGGCGAGCGCGGCCAGCGGCACGGGCCGGCCGACCCGGCGCTGCGCCGCGGCCATCACGGCCAGCGGGAGTCCGAAGAGGACCACCGCGGCCATCGGCGGCAGGTCGTGCGCGGTGGACGGCGTGGCGGAGGCCACCAGCAGCACCAGGCCCAGCGCCATCACCACCAGCACCGCGACCTCGACCGGCCGCACCCGCCAGCCCAGCACCAGGGCGCCGAACAGGGTGGCCAGGCCGACCGCGCACGACGAGCCGGCCTGCACCAGGTACAGCGGCAGCCCGGCGCGGGCGAGGAAGGCCAGCGCGAAACCGCCGAGCTGGCCCGCGAACCCCAGCAGGTAGAGGCGGTCGCGGGCCAGCCGGGCGAGCAGGCCGAGGCCGCCGAGGCCCCGGTCGGCGCGCCGGGAGGCGACCGACTGGGCGACCACGCCCAGCGCGTACATCACCGCGGACGCGGCGAGTTCGAGGTAACCAGTCACGCGAACCTTCCCGGACGGGGGCGATCCCCGGATCGGAAGGGCAGCGTAGGACCACCGGCCCGCTTGCTCTTTCCAGCGATAGGCGACTACACGACCGAGTGAACCTCGTGGCTACGCAGGGAAATCAGGAACTCGCGTCAGCGACCGCCAGGCCGATCCGGGTGAGCTGCTCCTCGGTCAGCGGCAGCGTGTCGCGGCCGGCCCCGGTGCGGTTGAACGCCCGCTGGTCCTCCTGCACCTCGAAGTCCGGGCTGCCGTGGTTGACCAGCGTGAGCCGGTAGACGTCGCCGGACGGCGCGTACACGTGCAGCTCCAGCTTCAACGACTGGAAGGGTTCCAGCACCTGCAGCTCGTAGAGCTGGAGCACGGCGCCGTTGTCGCGGACCGCGCGGCGCGGCGGGGCGCAGTTGCCCACGGCGAACAGCTCGTCGTCGGCCGCGGCGAGCGGGGCGAGCGGGGTGCGCCCGACGTCCAGCCAGACGCTGCCGGTGCCGCCCGCGTCGGTGACGTCGATCCACCGCGTGTGCCCGTCGACCGAGTCGGGGTGCTTCCGCGGGTTGGCCGGGAAGGTGTGCGCGTGCGGTTCGCTCACCTGGGCGGGTGACGCGACCTCACCGACCGAGGTCACCCACGCGTTCAGCACCCGCGGGGGCGGGTGGGGCAGCAGCCACCGCGTGGAGTCCTGGCCGATGGTGCCGAGGTCGCACCGGGCTGCGGGCACGATCGAGCGCCCCGGTGGCGGTGGCGCGGTGGCGCCGGGCCGGAAGGTGCCGACCGGGGTGCGGGCGGGGACGCTCAACGTCGTCCACACCGGTGCCGCGAGCGGTTCGCGCGAGCCGGTCGGGCCCGCGGTGGGGTTCACCACCGGGCCCACGGCCGGGTCCGACGGCCCGCCCGCCAGGCCGCCCAGCGCGGCCGCGCCGAACCCGACCACGCCCACCAGCGCCAGCGTCCCGGCCACGGCACCGGTGCGCAGCACCAGCAGCCGCCGCCGGCCGCGCCGCACCACGCCGACCAGGTCGGCCCTCGCCGCGGGCGCCGGCCCGTCCACCTCGGACTTGAGCACCCGGCGCAGGTCCTCCTCGTTGCTCCACATCACGCACCCCCGGGGGTCACGGCGCCGCGATAAGCCTCGCGGAGCGTCTTCAGGCCGCGCGCGGCCTGGCTCTTGACCGTGCCGGGCGAGCAGCCCAGCACCTCGGCCACCTGCTCGACCGACAGGTCGTGGACGTACCGCAGCACGATCACGGCCCGCTGCCGCGGCGGCACCAGTTGCAGCGCGGCCAGCAGCGGCGGGCGCTCCTCCGTGGCGGAGGTGTCCGCGGGCACGGCGACGTCCGGCGGCTCGGCGACCACCTGCTCGCGCCGCCGCCACCGCCGCCTGCCGTCCAGGAACAGCCTGGTCACCACGGTGCGCAGGTACGCGTCGGCGGTCTCCCGGCGCACGCGCGACCAGCGCGCGTACACGCGCACGAACGCGTTCTGCGCAATCTCCTCCGCCTCACCCCAATTCCCGCACAGCGCGTGCGCCGTGCGGCGAGCCTGGTCGAACCGGCTCGTGAAGAACTCGGCGAACTCGTCGTCGCGTCGCACCCTCTGGCCCTCCCGTCGGTCACCCTTCCTACGCCGTCGCGGTGGGCGTGGTTGCACCGGTCGCCGAGTTGCCGAACCGGCAACTTTCGTTGTCGATCCCGGGGACCTTCCGGAGGATCGGGGGCATGACGACCACAGAGGAGTTCTGGGAGGCGTTCTACTCGGAACGCGACCAGGTCTGGACCGGCAACCCCAACGAGCTGCTGGTCGAGCAGGTGGCGGACCTCACCCCGGGCAGCGCGCTGGACCTGGGGTGCGGGGAGGGCGGCGACGCGCTGTGGCTGGCCGGGCAGGGGTGGCAGGTCACCGCGGTGGACGTGTCCGCCACCGCCCTGGCCCGGGGTGCCGCGCGGGCCGCCGAGGCCGGGCTGGCCGACCGCGTGGACTGGCAGCGGCACGACCTGTCGCGGTCCTTCCCGACCGGGTCGTTCGACCTGGTGTCGGCGCAGTTCCTGCACTCGTCCACCGAGGCGGAGGGCGAACGGGGGCGCGTCCTGGCGCGGGCGGCCGAGGCGGTGGCGCCCGGTGGCGTGCTGCTGGTCGTGGGGCACGCCGAGTGGCCCACGTTCGTGCGCGACAACCCGCCGGTGGACTACCGCTTCCCCACCAACGCCGACGTGCTGGCCGCCGTCGACCCGTCCCGGCGGTGGCTGGTCGAGGTGGACGAGTCGGTGGTGCGCGAGCTGACCGGCCCCAACGGCGAGCGCGGCACGCGCACCGACGTCGTGCTGCGCCTGCGGCGGCCCGAGCGGTCCTAGGAGCGGGTGTCAACGAGCGTGTTCCCGCTCGCGGCGCGGCAGCAGGAGCGGGGTGGCGAGGAGGAGGACGCCCGCGACCGCGATGGCGGCGCGGGCACTCGTCAACGCCGCCAGCAGGCCCCACAGCGCGGTCACCGCCGCGGTGACGAGCTTGCCGCTGACCGACCACGCGGCCAGCACGCGGGCGACCCGGTCCCGGGGCAGCCGGTCCAGGCGGTGGGCGGCGAACACCGGGGTGAACACGCCCATGCAGGTGATCAGGCCGAGTTCGACGACGATGACCAGTACGAGCCCGGCGGTGCCGGGGCCGACGAAGGCCAGCCCGAGCGACCAGCACGCGCGCAGCGCCCCGGCGGTGCGCAGGACCGCGTGCCCGCCGAACCTGGCGGTGAGGGGGCGGGCCAGGCGGGAGCCGATCAGGCCGCCCACGCAGGGTGCGGCGAACGCCAGGCCGTACTGCCAGGGGGTGAAGCCGAGGTCGCCCAGCAGGAGGACGGCCAGGAGCGGTGCGGGGGCCATGATCAGGCTGTTGACCAGGAGGGTGTTGAGGAACAGCGGGCGCAGGTCCGGGTGGGTCAGCACGTAGCGCCAGCCCTCGGACAGGGCGGCGGTGCGGGAGGCGGTGCGGGAGGCGGTGGGCTGCGGGGCGGCGGCTCGCGCGACGCCGGGCTGCGGTGCGCCGGGCTGCGGGGCGCCGGGCTGCGGGGCGGCGGCTCGCGCGGCGGCGCCCTCGGGCGCGGCGCTTCGGGGCGCGGCGTGCGGTGCGGCGGGCTGTGGCGCATCGCTCCCGGACTCGCCACCTCGTGCCGGGCGCGGCTCCGGCCCGCCGATCGCGCGGACCGCCAACGCCGAGCACAGGTAGCTGACCGCATCGGCCAACACGGTCACCACCGGCCCGAACAGCCCGACCGCCGCCCCGCCCAGCGGCGGTCCGAGCGCGGTGGCGGTCCAGGTGGTGGCCTCGAACCGGCCGGTGGCCACCAGCAGGTCCCGGGGTGCCACGATCGCCTTCACCAGCGCACCGCACGCCGCCGTGAACGCGACGTCCGCCGCCGCCACGACGACCGACACCACCAGGAGCTGGGCGAAGCCGAGCAAGTCGAGCGCGAACGCGACGGGCACGCTCAGCAGCGCCGCGCACCGCACCAGGTCCGTCGCGATCATCACCGGCCGCTTGCGGTGGAACTCCACCCACGGCCCCAGCGGCACCGCCACCACCGCGCCCACCGCGAGCCCCGCCGCGGCCAGCGCCGACACCCCGGTCGGCCCGGCGTGCAGCACGAGGACCGCGATCATGGGGAACGCGTCGAACGCGAGCCGCGTGCCGAAGGTGCTGACCCCGTACGCCGTCCACAACCACGCGAAGCGCCGCCCCAGCACCCGTTCCCCCCAACCGTCGGTTGACCGGGCACAGCAAACCGGGGACCGGACCGCCTGATCAAACAACCGCCGGCCGCACGTGCCACAACCGCGGGTTGTGCGGCTAGGGTCGGGCGTCGTGGACCTGGACGCCGTGCGCACGTTCGTCGCCGTCGTGGACGCGGGCCGCTTCCAGCAGGCCGCCGACGAGCTGTCGATCAGCCAGCAGGCGGTCTCCAAGCGCGTGGCGGCCCTGGAGCGGGACCTCGGCGTGCGGCTGTTCGCCCGCACCCCGCGCGGTGCCCGGCTCACCGTCGACGGCCAGGCGTTCCTCCCCCACGCCCGCGACCTGCTCCGGGCCGAGGAGCGGGCCGTCGCCTCGGTGCGGCCCGGCAGCCGGGCCCTGCGCGTCGACGTGGTCGGCCGCCGCCTCGCCCCGGCCGACCTGCTGCGCGACTTCCACCGCGCGCACCCCGGCGTCGAGCTGGACGTGGTGAAGCTGCCCGAGGCCGACGCGGCGGTCACCGCCGTCCGCTCCGGCGCGGTCGACGCGTCGTTCCGCTTCCTCGCCCCGGCCACGCGGCTCCCCGACGGCGTCGAGGCCACCCCGGTCCTCTACGAGCCGGTCCAGCTCCTCACCGGCCCGGCGCACCGGCTCGCCGCCGCCCGCGCGGTCGCGCCCGAGCACCTGGCCGGGCACCGGATCTGGGTGCCCGGCCTCGTCGCCGGCGCCGAGTGGACCGCCTACTACGCCGAGCTGGCCGCCGCGTTCGGGCTCGCCATCGACGTGGTCGGCCCGCACTCCGGCACCGAGCCGCTGCTGGACGTGATCGCCGACGACCCGGGGCTGGCCACCTTCGTGGGCGAGCGGACCCGGCTCGTCTGGCCCGCC
The DNA here is from genome assembly GCF_009498035.1 of Saccharothrix syringae. Taxonomy (NCBI): domain Bacteria; kingdom Bacillati; phylum Actinomycetota; class Actinomycetes; order Pseudonocardiales; family Pseudonocardiaceae; genus Saccharothrix; species Saccharothrix syringae. Next base: position 2,735,349 of record NZ_CP034550.1, on the reverse strand, counting down.
GACCAGGACCTGCGGCGCGTCGACCTGCGCGCCCCGACGCCGGTCTACCCGCACTGGCTGCTTTGGCGCGCCGACAACCCGCACCCGGCGCTCGCCGCGCTGCGCGACCACCTCGGCAGCGCGCGGCCCGGGGACGGGACGTGGGTGCCGGGGCGCGGCTGAACCGCCCGTCGGGCCACCGTGGCACTCGCGGTCCCGCACCGACGCGTCCGGTGGACCACCTAGGCCAGGCGGTCGGCCAGGGTGGTCAGGGCCTCGCCGAGCGGCAGGTCGACGCGGGTGGTCGCGTGCGCGTCGCCCCTGGTCTCGCCCCGGTTGACGATCAGCACCGGCTTGCCCGCCCCGGCCGCGCGCCGGACGAACCGCAGCCCGGACATCACCGTCAGCGACGAGCCCAGCACCAGCAGCGCGTCGGCCGCGTCGACCAGCGCCCGGCAGTGGTCGACGCGCGGCCGGGGCACGTTCTCGCCGAAGAACACGACGTCCGGTTTGAGCACCCCGCCGCAGTCCGCGCAGTCGACCAGGGCGAACGACCGCACCTGCTCGTCGGGCAGGTCCGCGTCGCCGTCGGGGTTGACCCGGGAGGCGCGCGCCGCGAACCCGGGGTTGGCCGCGCGCAGCCTGCGGTCCAGCTCCTCGCGCGGGCTGAGCCGGCGGCAGGCCAGGCACACCACCCGGTCGAGGCCGCCGTGCAGCTCGACCACGTCGGGGGTGCCCGCGGCCTGGTGCAGGCCGTCGACGTTCTGCGTGATCACCCCGCTGACCAGCCCGGCCGCGTGCAGGCGGGTCACCGCGCGGTGGCCCGCGTTGGGCCGGGCGCGGGCGATGGCGCGCCAGCCGAGGTGGCTGCGCGCCCAGTACCGCCGCCTGCCCGCCTCGCCGCCGACGAACTCGTCGTAGGTCATCGGGGTGTGCTTGCGCAGGCTGCCCGCGGCACCCCGGTAGTCGGGGATGCCGGACTCGGTGGACAGCCCCGCGCCGCTGAGCACCAGGACCCGGCCCGCCGCGAGCGCCCGCTCCACCTCGGTGAGGTCTTCGGTGCGCGGCAGCGGCGCGCCGGTGGCCGTCCAGCTCAGCGTCGGCCGTGTGCGCATGGCACCCAGGTTACGTGCCCGGCACGGCCCGCACGGGGGAGCCGCCCGGCCCGGGTGCTCAGAACCGGAACACCGCCCGGACCAGCGCGGCGTCGTGGGCGCGGCTCCCGGACTGCACCGGCATCGCGTCCGGCGGGCGCGGGCCGACCAGGGCGGCGGCCTCCTCGGGCAGGCCGGGCCACTGGTCGGTCACCTCGACCACGACGGGCACGCCGGGCTCACGGGTGCAGTCGACCTCGCGCGGCGCGGTGCCGTACAGCTCCAGCAGCCGGTCGTCGAGCGGGTGGCCGGCGAAGCGGCAGTCGCGCAGGCCGGTCAGGGCGACGTGGGTGCGCCAGGCCCGCGCGCCGGGGGTGACGCGCACGACCCCGCCGGACAGCCCGGCGGTGGGCGCGGGCAGGTCCAGCACCGGGGCGTCGGCGCGCATCAGCGGCTTGTCCAGCACCGGGTGCTCGTCGCTGAGCGTCACCCGTTCCGGTCGATCGCCCAGCACCCGGGCGGTCCACGCGTCCGTGCCGGGGTCGCCGGACAGCCAGTCGGCCCGGCCGCCCTCGGTGTCGAGCCGGTACACCAGCGCGTCCGGGCGCGGCTCGTCCGGCCCGGCGCCGGACCGCACCGCGCCCGTCGCGACCAGGGCCAGCGCCACCACCGCGGCCACGGCCGCGCAGTAGCGCGGGAGGCCCCGGAACAGCGGCAGCAGCAGCACCCCCACCAGCAGCGCGAACGCCACCCCCACCGCGACCAGCGGCATGCCCAGCGCCACCAGCAGGGTGCCCACCAGCGGCGGGTGGATCGCGGCGGCCACCAGCGGCGGCAGGAACGCCAGGCCCGGCCGCCGCACCGCCACCAGGCCCGCCGCCAGCGGCCACTGGAACAGGAAGCTCGCACCCGGCAGGGCGACCGCGGTGACCGCCAGCAGCACCGCGGGCACCACCAGCGCGCCCGCGACGACCTCCGCCGGTTCGCACCGCCGCACCACCACCGCCGCCGCGAGCAGGACCGCCAACCCCAGCACGGCGAACCCGGCGACGAACCAGCCCCGCTCGTACGGCTCGGACAGCGCCAGGAACGCCAACCCCGGCCGCAGCACCGCCACCAGCCGCCACACCCCGAACGCCAGCCCGGCCGCCACCACCACCGCGCCCGCGGCCACGCCGGCGACCCGCAGCACGCGCCGCACCCGCAACCGTCCAACCCGGATCAGCAGCGCCAATCCCAGGACCGTCACCGCCGCCAGGACGACGGCGAGCCACATCGGGTAGTGCACCAGCACCCGGGAGAACAGGTCGAAGTACACCGCCCGCCCGCCGTCCACCGCGCGCAGGTCCGCGTTCCCCAGCCCGCGCACCAGGCCGACCATCGTCTCGCCGTGGTGCTGGAGGCTGCCGCGGTCCAGCCGGGCCAGGTCGTCGTAGGGCGAGTGGTAGTCGTGGACGCCCTCGATGAACGCGCTGTTGAGCCCGCGCGCCCCCGCGGCGAGGAACACGGTGAAGTCGCTGTAGTTCGGCATCAGCCGGTAGACCTCGGCGGCCAGCGAGTTCGCGATGGGCCTGCCGGAGGCCGCCGCGAACGCCGACACCAGCGGCCCGTCGCCGGGCCCGGTCTCGAACATCCACACCGGTCCGCCGCTGCCGCGGGCCTCCCAGTTCAGCACCGCGCCGTAGTCGCCGACGCCGTGGCGCCGCACGAAAGCCTCCGCGCCGAGCCGGCCCGCCTCCTCGCCGTCGGTGAACAGGAACACCACGTCGTTGCGCACGGGGCGTTCCCCGAGGGCCCGCAAGGTCTCCAGCATCGCGGCGACCGCCGCGCCGTCGTCCGCAGCACCGGGCCCCGTCGGCACCGAGTCGTAGTGCGCGACCAGCAGCAACGCCCTGCCCGTCGGGTCCGCGCCGGGCACGCGGGCGACGACGTTGTGCGTGGTGGCGATCCGCTGCACGCCGCGCCACGGGACGACCACGTCGTCGGTCTCGACCGACACGTCGGCGCCGAAACCCCCGGCGGTGTCGACCAGGTACCGGCGCACGCGCTCGTTGTCGGGCGACCCGACGGGGTGCGGCCACCGCGCCACGGCCCGCAGGTGCTCCTCCGCGCGCCCGGCCGCGAACTCGGCGGGCGGGGCGTCGGCGAGCGGCGCGGGCGGCCGGAACGCGAGCACGGCGAGCGCGCCCACCGCGGCGATCACTAGGAGCCACGCCACCGCCGACCACGTTCGCTGGGGCATCGGGCGACCTTAGACGGCTTGGTGTGGAAACGGAATCGCCGCTGTCCACAACCGTGAACCGGCGGGCGGCCGTCCACTGTGCACGGGGGTGCGTGGACCCGCAGCGGGTTCTACCGCGCGCCGGGTGGGTACGCGTAACGTCAGCCGACGCGAACAGGAGGCCCGATGGACGCCCGCGACCGCGTCTCCCCCGCGGATCCCTTCGCCGGGGCGCTGCGCGCCGCGATCGCCGCGCGGGGCCTGGGCCTGGAGCGCATCCGCGAGCGGCTGCGGGCGCGCGGCACGGAGATCAGCGTGGCCGCGCTGAGCTACTGGCAGTCCGGGCGCAGCAGGCCCGAGCGGCGCGGGTCGCTGCGGGCCGTGCGGCACCTGGAGGAGGTGCTGGAGCTGGCGCCCGGCGCGCTGACCGGCCTGCTCGGCGAGCCCCGGTCGCGCGGGCGGACCCGGCGGACGGCCGACGCGCCGCCGCTGGAGGAGCTGTGGCCCGACCGCGGCCGGGTGGAACCGGTGCTGTCGCTGGTCGACCGGGACGAGGCGCTGAGCAGGATGACCCTGCACATCGCGGTGGAGGTGGCGGCGGACCGGGGCGTGCGGACCGTGCGGACCCGGCAGGTGCTGCGGGCCGAGCGCGACGGCGCCGACCGGTGGGTGACCGTGCACGACCTCACCCAGCCGGGGCCGGCGCCGCGGATCGTGCCGATCCGGTCGTGCGCGCTGGGCCGGGTGGTCCGGCGGGAGCGGGACGGGGTGGTCGCGGCGGAGCTGCTGTTCGACCGGGTGCTGGCGCGCGGCGAGACGATCGTGGTCGAGTACGCGTCCGTGGTCGACGGGCCGCCCTACCCGCGCGGTGACGACACCTACTGCAGCCAGTTCCGCACGCCGGTGCGCGACTACGCGGTGGAGGTGCAGTTCGACCCGGCGGCGCTGCCCGCGTCGGTCCGCCGGTACGCGGTCAAGCCGGACGCGCCGCACCCGGTGGAGCACCGGCGGATGTCGGTGACGCCCGACGGGTACACCCACGCGGTGGCGCTGAACTTCGGGCCCGGGATGTTCTGCGTGGCCTGGGAGTGGCCCGACTAGCCCGGACGGGGCAGGCGACCGCGGTGGTTGCCGTCGCCCCACCCCGGTCCGGGCTCCGCTCCACCGCGCCGTGCCGGGTGTGCCGCCCGCGCGGAACCCCTCGTGCCGCGCACCTCACGGAGCCGCACCGGCGATTCCGGCCGCGGCCGTCCTGGCGTAGCGGACCTCGGCCACGTCCCGGCCGCCGATGGTCCCCGTGCGCGTGGTGCCGTCCGGGGCGAAGCCCGCCCGCTCGTAGAACCGGCGCGCCCCCGGGTTGTCCGCCAGCACCCACAGGACCACCGGTCCCGCGTCCGCCAGTGCCGCGCCGAGCAGGGCGAACCCGATGCCGCTCCCCCACCGCGCCGGGTCCACGTAGACGGCCTGGAGTTCGACGAACCCGCGTCCCCGCAGGTCGTCGTCGCGGGCCGGGCCGGTGGCGGCGAAGCCGACCACCTCGGTGCCGTCGACGGCCACGTGCACCGCGCCCTCCCGCCCGAGGAGCGCGCGGCGCCACGCCCCGGCCCGCCGCGACGGGCTCAGCCCGTCCAGGAAGTCGTCCGGCAGCACGCCCCGGTAGGCGGTCTGCCAGGCGGTCGTGTGGACGCGCGCGATGCCGTCGGCGTCGTCGGGCCCGGCCGGGCGCACGGTCGTCTCCCCCATGCGGGGATTCTCCCGGTGCCGTCCAACCGTTTCCGAACCGTCAGTTCTGGGTGTCGATCAGCCACTGGCCGCTGGCCTTGACCAGCGTGTAGACGTTGGTCTCCGACTCCGTCCCGCCACCGCGGTAGGTGTAGGTGATCGTCGCGGACACCGTGTTCGGGCCCGTCTCGCTCGCGTTCGACACGGTCACCGCGCTCATCCGGCCCCAGAACTCCTGGTAAGCCGCGAAGCTGGGCGCCCGCGCGGCCTTCATCCGGTCGCTCAGGCGGGCGTAGCCGGCCTCCAGGTTGTTCGGCAGCAGGGCGTAGTAGTCGGTCAGGGCCTGGGCCGCGCCGACCTCGGCGGGTGGCTGCGTGGTGTCCTGGGTCGTCGTCTGCGGCGGCTCGGTGGTGGTCGTCGTGGTGGTGGTCTGCTGCTGGGGCTCGGTGGTGGGCTCGACGGGCGGCTGCTGTTGCTGCCCGGTGGTCGTGGGCTGGGCCGACGTGGTGGTCTCGCCCGGGCCCGAGCCCGTCGACGGGTCGTCGTCGCCCCGGTTGAGCAGGTAGACCACCAGGGCCGCGACCAGCAGCACCGCGATGCCCAGCGCGGCGAGGGCCTTGCGGTCGCCCCGCCCCTCCTCCGGCGGCCTCGACACCGGGGACGGCTGGGACCGGGGGGACGGCTGGGACAGCGGCGGTGCGGGTGCCGGGACGGGGGCGGGCGCCGGCCGGGACACCGGCTGCGGGGTCGGTTCGGCGGCCGGCACCGGTTCCGGGGCCGCCGGGACCACCGGTGCCGGCGCTTCCGACTGCTCCGCCGGCTCCACGGGGGCCAGCGGGGCGGCCAGCAGCGCGGTCGCCTTGGCCTTGTGCTCGAACCGCACGTCGTTGAGCATGCGCTCGGCCTCGGCCATGGTCGGCCGGGTCTCGGGGTTGGGGTCCAGCAGGCGCATCAGCACCGGCCCGAGCGGCCCCGCGTGCTCCGGTGGCGCGAACCGCCCGTCCGCCACCCGGTGCAGCAGGGCGATCGCGTTGCCGTCCACGCCGAACGGCGGCTCGCCCTCCACCGCCGCGTACAGGGTGGCGCCGAGCGCGAACACGTCGGCCGGGAACCCGCCCCGGTCGCCGCGCGCCACCTCCGGCGCCAGGTAGGCGGGGGTGCCGACGAGCATGCCGGACGCGGTGACGGTGACCTCGTCGGCCGCGCGCGAGGTGCCGAAGTCGGTGAGCTTGACCGTGCCGAACTCGGTGACCAGCACGTTGCCCGGCTTGACGTCGCGGTGCACCACCCCGGCCGCGTGCGCGGCGGACAGGCCCGAGGCGAGCTGCCCGCCGAGCCGCGCCACCTCGTCGGGCGGCAGCGTGCCCCGCTCGGCCAGCACCCCGGCCAGGCTGCGCGACGGCAGGTACTCCATCACCAGCCAGGGGTGGCCGTCGTGCTCGACCACGTCGTAGAGCGCGATCACGTTGGGGTGCTGCAACCTGGCCGCGATCCGCCCCTCGCGCACGGCGCGGTCGACCGACTCCTGGTCGAACCCGGAGCGGGACATCAGCTCCTTCACCGCGACGATGCGGCGCAGCCTCGTGTCCTCGGCGCGCCACACCACGCCCATCCCACCCGTGCCGATCTTCTCGGTCAGCCGGTACCGGCCTGCGATCGTGCGGTCCTCCACCGGTGCTCCCAACGTCATGCGCACGTTCATCGCCACGGGTACCCGATCGGGTGATCACTCGAACGCGCGTTTCAGTCGTAACACTTCCAGTAGGGGTTTGTCCGCTCACCACGCGGGTCCGCCCGCACCACGTGGCCCGCGGCATCCAGAACGCGCCCGTTCAACAAGGGCGACGAACAGTCCACAGTGGACTCAGTTCAGAGCCATTCCGGCTCGTCCCCGCCCCACGGCGTCGCCGCGCGGCCCCACGTCGCGGGCGCGCCGTCGTAGCGCACCGGCGGGAGGGCGCCGGTCTCGGACAGCCACCGCCCGGGGTCGTACCCGCCCGCCGCGGGGGTGCGGTGGACCTCGTGCAGCAGCCAGGACGCGGTGGCGGCCAGGGACAGCTCGACGTGCCCGCCGCCCTCGCCCAGGGCGCGCAGCACGGCGGCGGCCAGCAGGTAGCCGGTGCCGTGGTCGAGGGCCTGCGCCGGGAGCGCGCCGGGGCGGTCCGGCCCGCCCTCGACGGCCGCGATGCCGGTGCCCGCCTGCACGAGGCTGTCGAAGCCGCGGCGGCCGGCCCAGCCCGGCCGGTCGCCCCAGGCGGACAGGCGGGCGACGACCAGGCCCGGGTTGCGGTCGAGCAGCGCCCGGGGGGCCAGGCCGCGGCGGTCCAGGGCGCCGGGGCGGTAGCCGGTGACCACGACGTCGGCCCGGTCCAGCAGCGCGTCGAAGGCGCGCCGGTCGCCCGGGTCGTCGAGGTCGAGCAGGGTGGAGCGCTTGCCCCGGCCGGTGTCGGCGTGGGTCGCGGGGTCCTCGGGCAGGTGCGGCGGGTCGACGCGGAGCACGTCCGCGCCGAGCAGGGCGAGCGTGCGGGTGGCCACCGGGCCCGCCAGCACCCTGGTCAGGTCGAGCACCCGCACCCCCTCGGCGGGCAGGGAGGCGGGGCGCAAGCGCTTGGCGTGCCCGGTCGGCCGGCTCGTGACCAGCGGGTACCGCGCCGGGTCCGGTGCCGCGGCGACCGCGACCGCCAGGCCGCCCGCCGCGTACACCTCCTCCTGCACCTCGACCGCCCGGCGCGCGGCCAGGGCCCGTTCGACGGACGCGGGGTCGTCGTCGGCGGCGCCCAGCGCGGTGAGGAGCCGGTCGCGGTGGTGCGGGTAGTTGGCGTGGGTGCGCACCCACCCGTCGGCGGTGCGCCAGAAGCGGGACAGCGGGGCGAACCCCGTGGTGCCGCCGTGGCGCTCGCTGACGAACGCCGCGGCCACCGCGCCCTCGTCGACCTCGACCCGGGGCACGGGCGTGCCGTTGCGCGCGGCCAGCAGCTCGGCGGCGGCCAGCGAGCACGCGCCGACCGCGGCGCGCGCGAAGTCCCGCACGGGCAGGCGCGCCGCCAGCACGTCCCCCGCCCGCCGGTAGGTCACCCCGGCCACCAGCCCGGGGCGCCCGCCCAGTGCCGCCCACATCGCCGCCGTCGTCGCGTCCACGCGACCAGTCTCGCCGCTAGGGTCGGTGGCGTGGAGTACCCGATCCCGCGGCGCCCCGGCTTCGACCCGCCCGCCGAGTTCGCCGAGCTGCGCGAATCCGCGCCGGTGTGCCCGGTCTCACTGCGGCACGGCCAGCGGGCGCACCTGGTCACCCGGTACGCCGACGTGCGCGCCGTCCTGCGCGACCACGAGCGGTTCAGCTCGAACCCGGCCACGCCCGGCTACCCGCAGCTGCGGCCGGTGGTGGACCGGGCGGCCGCGCCGGGCAGCTTCCTGGTGACCGACCCGCCCGCGCACACCCGCTACCGGCGGCTGCTCACCGGCGAGTTCACCGCCCGCCGGATGGACGCGCTGCGGCCCGAGGTCGAGCGCATCGCGCGGGAGCGGCTGGACGCGCTGCGCGCCGGACCGCGCCCGGCGGACCTGGTGGCCGGGTTCGCGCTGCCCGTGCCGTCCGACGTGATCTGCCTGCTGCTCGGCGTGCCGGTGGCGGACCAGGAGTTCTTCTCCACCCGCAGCCGCGCCCACCTGGACCGGTCGCTGCCCGCGGCGCGGGTGCGGGCGGCGCTGGACGAGCTGCACGCCTACCTCGCGGACCTGGTGCGGTCGCGGCGCGAGCGGCCGCGCGACGACCTGGTGAGCCGGCTGGTCGCCGACGAGTCGCTGACCGTCGAGGAGGCGGTCGGCATGACCGTGCTGCTGCTGGTCGGCGGGCACGAGACCACGGCGAACTCCATCGCGCTGTCCGTGCTGGCCCTGCTGCGCGACCGGGCGTGGTGGGACGCGCTGGTCGCCGAACCGGACCTGGTCGACGACGCGGTCGAGGAGCTGCTGCGCTACCTCAGCCCCGTGCACCACGGCGTGGTCCGCGCGGTGGCCGGCGAGGTCCCGGGCTGGGGGCTGGGCCCCGGCGACGGCGTGGTCGCGTCGCTGTTCGCGGCGAACCGGGACCCGGCGGAGTTCCCCGACCCCGACCGCCTCGACCTGCGGCGACCGGCGAAGTCGCACCTGGCCTTCGGCAGCGGCGTGCACCAGTGCATCGGCCAGCTGCTGGCGCGGGTGGAGATGCGGGTCGCGCTGCGGGCGCTGGTGGCCGAGCTGCCGGGGCTGCGCCTGGCCGTGCCGTTCGAGGAGGTCGGGTTCCGGTTCGACGCCCCGATCTACGGGCTGAGGTCGCTGCCGGTCACCTGGTAGTTCAGCTTCAGCAGCCGCAGCGAGTGGTGCGCGGGCGTGCCGGGCGCCGCGCTGTAGGTGACCAGCCGGTGGCCGCTGCCGTCGAGCAGCTCGGTGGTCTCCAGCTCCAGGTGCAGGTCGCCGACCTCGGGGTGGCGCACCACGCGCGGCCCGTACGGGTGGCTGGCCACCGGGTGCGCCGCCCACAGCGCGGCGAAGTCCTCGCTGTGCATGGTCAGCTCACCGATCAGCCCGGCCAGCCGCGGGTCGTCCTTGTGGTGGGCGGCGGTGATGCGCAGGGCGGCGACCACGCACGCCGCGACGACGTCCCAGTCCGGGGCCAGGGCGGCGTAGTGGGCGTCCCGGAACGTCATCCGGGTCAGGTTGGGCCGGTCGGCGGGGCGGTCCGGCGCGCCCGGGTCCAGGTGCCCGGCCAGCAGCAGGTGCCCCAGGGCGTTCCAGGCCAGCACGTCGGTCCGGTGGTCGACGACGAGCGCCGCCACGTCCGGCATCGCCTCGATCAGCTGCCGGGTCGCGGGCCGCGCGGTGGCCGGGAGGGCGGGTGGGCGCGCGGGCGCGGGTTCCGGCCGGGCGAGGCGGTGCAGGTAGCCTCGCTCGTCCGGGGTGAGCCGCAGCGCGTCGGCCAGCGCCTCGACGACCGACCACGACGCCTGGTGGCTCTGGCCCTGCTCCAGGCGGGTGTAGTAGGTGACGCTGACGCCCGCGAGCTGGGCCAGCTCCTCGCGGCGCAGGCCCGGGACGCGGCGGGCGCCGTAGGAGCGGATGCCCGCGTCCCCGGGGCTCAGCCGGCCGCGCCTGGTGCGCAGGAAGTCGCCGAGTGTCGTGCTCATGCCGCCCATCCTGCCCGCGCGGCCGGGTGCCCTGCCTGACCCTGCGATGACCAGGCAGCCGGTGCCCACCCAGCGCGGGGTGTGGCTGGTCCGCGCGGTGCGGGGTGGGCTTGGTGCCGAGGGTTGGTCTCTTCTTCCGGAGGGTGCTTTGCGGATCGCGGTGTACGGGGCCGGCGGGTTCACCGGTGGCCTGGTGGTCGAGGAGTTGGGCAGGCGGGGTGCCGAGGTGGTGCCGGTGGGGCGGCGGGGGCCCGTGGTGGCGCCCCTGGACGACCCGGACGCGCTGGTGGCGGCGTTCCGGGGGTGCGCGGTGGTGGTCAGTGCGGTGGCACCGTTCGCCGCGCACGGCGAACCCGTGCTGCGCGCGGCCCTCGCGGCGGGGTGCCACTACCTGGACACCAGCGGCGAGCAGTGGTTCGTCAAGGAGGTGTTCGACGGGTTCGCCGGCGCGGCGGTCGAGGCGGGGGTGACCGCGGTGCCCGCCGCGACCGACGACGGGGTGCCCGGTGACCTGGTCGCGCACCTGGTGGCGCGGGAGCTGGGGGAGGTGGACGTGCTGACCGTGGCCGACCTGCGCCAGGCGTCCGGGGCGGCGTCGCGCGGCACGGGCCGGTCGATGGCCCTGGCGGGTGACCGGCTGACCACCGGGGCGTTCCAGTACTCGCGGGGCGAGTGGCGCACGGACCTGGTGGTCGAGGCGGACGAGGTCGGGCCGGGGGCGGTGGCCTTCGGGCTGCCCGGGACGATCACCGTGCCCCGGCACGTGACCGCGCGGCGGGTGCAGGGCGTGGTGCTGCCCGACCTGGCCGCGGCGTTCGGGGGGCTCACCGCGGAGTTCGCGGAGACCCTGCCCCCGGTGCTGGGCGAGGAGGAACGTCACACGAACGAGTGGCGTATGGCGGCATTCGCCACCGCTCCCGACGGCCGCCGCGCCCGCGGTGCGGCATGGGGCACCGACCCGTACGGCACGACGGCGGTCGTGGCGGCGGAGCTGGCTTTGCGCTTGGCGGAGGGGGACGTGCGGCCGGGGGTGCTGGCGCCCGCGCAGGTCGTGGAGCCGGCCGGGTTCCTGGACCGGTTGGGGGTGGGGTGGGAGGTGGTCGGTTGAACGGAAATCCGCTCGCCGCAACGGCATCCGCCGCGCACGATGTACCGATGACCCGCTATGTGCCGGTGACCCGCGATGTGCCGGTGACCCGCGATGTGCCCGTGCTCGGGGAAAGGCGCCGGTGACCGAGGAAATCGACACCCCACCCCCGCCTCCACCCCCACTCCCGCCTCCGCCGCCGGCTCCGACCTCGGCTCCGGTTTCGCCCCCGCCCCCGGCACTCGCCGCGACGTGGTGGGCCGGCGGCCAGGCGCCGCCGGAGGACCTGCCGTGGTGGGCGGCCGACTGGTTGGCGCACGGCTTCGACGGCCCGGCGCTGCGCACCCTGGCCGGGCTGGACGGCACGGATCCGGGGGCGGTGCGCGACCTGGTGCCCGAGGTGTTCGCCGAACTGGGGGTGGCCATCCCGGGTTCGGCGGGCGTGGCCGTCGGGCTGGCGTTCTCCCGGCTCGCGGAGTTGTACCTGGCCGGGCAGGCGGGCGAGTACTGGGTGCTGCAGAAAGTCGCGGAGCTGGCCGAAGGGCTGGCGCGGGAGGAGGTCGGGGACCTGCCGCTGTACCGGGCGCACGACCTGCTGGACGACTGGGAGCGGCGCACCCGGTCGGAGGGCGAGCTGCGGGTGGAGGTGCGCGCCGCCTGCCTGGCCCAGGTTCGGCGGTTCGACGGTCAGGCCGGGGGTGGCCCGGCCCCACCCGCGACCGGCGCGTCGTAGTCCCGTGCCCCTTGGCCTTGCCGCACAACGGGTCCGGCTGCCGCGAACTCCGCCATCCGGTGGTGTGCACCGGCACCGGCACCGGTGGCGCGGGTCGGTCGACTCGTCCGGGCGGCTGCGGCTGGGGTTGCAGTCCTGGTCGGGAGACGCGGCCAGGGTCGTGGTCCTGGCCGTGGTCAGGGCGTCGTCGGGGCGAGGTCCGTCGGGCAGTCCGGGTGGTTCGGGCGCTCCTCATGATCTAACCGATGATCGGGAACACCGTTTCCGTACATTTTCCGCCGATGTTCACCCGATCGAGCGACGCCAGCCCCGACGAGCCCACCGAACCCGATCTTACCGAAAACCCCCACCCCCCGCAGGAACGAGGTGTCCCGCCCACCCCCAAAGGGCGGGACACCCCCACCTCACTCCCCCGCGCTGAACGCGGCGTCGAAAGACGCCGCCGGCGGCTCGAACAGGTGCCGGCGCACGAACCCGACCGCCTCCTCCGCCCCCCGCAACCGGTCCATCCCCGCGTCCTCCCACTCCACCGAGATCGGCCCCCGGTACCCGATCGCGTTCAGCGCCCGGAAGCACGACTCCCACGGCACGTCACCGTGCCCGGTGGACACGAAGTCCCACCCCCGCCGCGGGTCGGCCCACGCCAGGTGGGAACCCAGCCGCCCGTTGCGGCCGTCGAGGCGCTTCTTGGTGTCCTTGCAGTCCACGTGGTAGATCCGGTCGGCGAAGTCGAGGATGAAACCGACCGGGTCGAGGTCCTGCCACACGAAGTGCGACGGGTCCCAGTTGAGCCCGAACGCCGCCCGGTTGCCGACGGCCTCCAGCGCGCGCTTGGTCGTCCAGTAGTCGTAGGCGATCTCGGACGGGTGAACTTCGTGCGCGAACCGCACGCCCACCTCGTCGAAGACGTCGAGCACCGGGTTCCAGCGCCGGGCGAAGTCCTCGTACCCCTCGTCGATCACCGACTGCGGCACGGGCGGGAACATCGCCACGTACTTCCAGGTCGACGACCCGGTGAACCCGACCACCGTGTCGACGCCGAGCAGTGCCGCCGCGCGCGCCGTGTCCGCCATCTCCGCCGCCGCGCGTTGCCGCACGCCCTCCGGTGAGCCGTCGCCCCAGATGCGGGCCGGGAGGATCGCCCGGTGGCGGAAGTCGATCGGGTCGTCGCACACGGCCTGGCCCACGAGGTGGTTGGAGATGGTCCACACGCCCAGGCCGTGGCGGGCCAGCACCTCGCGCTTGGCCGCGACGTACCCCTCGTCCGCCAGGGCCTTGTCGACCTCGAAGTGGTCGCCGGCGCAGGCGATCTCCAGGCCGTCGTAGCCCCAGCCGGCGGCGAGCCGGCACACCTCCTCGAACGGCAGGTCGGCCCACTGGCCGGTGAACAGGGTGACCGGGCGGCTCATGCCGTCCCTCCGATCCCGGTCCACTCGGACCGATTGGCGGCGCTCTCCTCCACGGCCGCCAGCACCCGCTGCACGCGCAGGCCGTCGGCGAAGCCCGGTTCCGGGTCCGCACCCCCGCCGATCGCGGTCAGGAAGTCCGCGGCCTCGTGGGTGAACGTGTGCTCGTAGCCGATGAGGTGGCCGGGTGGCCACCAGGCTCCCACGTACGGGTGGTCGGCCTCGGTGACGAGAATGCGCCGGAAGCCCGACGTCCCGCCTTCCTCGAAGTACACCGACAGCTCGTTCATCGACTCGAAGTCGAACGCGAGGCTGCCGCGGTCGCCGTTGACCTCCAGCCGCATGGCGTTCTTGCGGCCCAGGGCGTAGCGGGTGGCCTCGAACGTGCCCAGGGCGCCCGAGGAGAAGCGCGCGAGGAAGATCGCCGCGTCGTCCACGGTCACCGGTGCGCGCCCGTCGCCGTCGGGGCGCTCCCGCACGAACGTCTCGGTGACCGCGCTGACGCCGGTGACCTCCGACCCCGTCACGAACTGGGCGGCGTCGACGATGTGCGCGCCCAGGTCGCCCAGCGCGCCGGAGCCGGCCTGCTCGCGCCGCAGCCGCCAGGTCATCGGCGCCGCCGGGTCGGACAGCCAGTCCTGGAGGTACACCGCGCGCACGTGCCGGACCTCGCCGACGCGGCCCTCGGCGACGAGCCTGCGGGCCAGGGCGACGGCGGGGACGCGCCGGTAGTTGAAGGCGACCATGGACCGGACGCCGCGCCGGGCGGCCTCCTCGGCCGCGGCGGTCATCGCCTCGGCTTCGGCGACCGTGTTGGCCAGGGGTTTCTCGCACAGCACGTGCTTGCCCGCGGCCAGGGCGGCGAGGGCGATCTCGGCGTGCGTGTCGCCCGGGGTGCAGATGTCGACGAGGTCGACGTCGTCCCGCTCGACGAGCGCGCGCCAGTCGGTCTCGGCGGCGGCCCAGCCGTACTTGGCGGCCGCGTCCTCGGTGCGCGCCTTGTCGCGCCCGCCGATCGCGGCGAGCCTGGGGGTCAGGGGCACGTCGAAGAAGCGGTGCACGCTGCGCCAGGCGTGCGAGTGCACCGCGCCCATGAACGCGTGGCCGACCATGCCCACGCCGATCTCTTTCGTCATTCAGGGACCTTTCCGGGGTGGACGGCGGGTCAGGAGTCGAAGCCGACGTCGAGGTACTGGTCGACGTTCTCCTTGGTCACCACGGCGGAGTAGGTGGTGATCGACGCGGGGATGTCGTGCTCGGCGAGGTCGCCGATGCCCTTGGCCTGCCCCAGCAGGCGGGCCAGGGCGATCGCCGAGGACGCCATGGACGGGCTGTAGAGGACGGTGGCCTTGACCACGCCGCTGTCGGCCTTGATGCGGTCCATCATGTTGCGCGAGCCCGCGCCGCCGACCATGACGAACTCGCCGCGGCCCGCGCCCTCGATGGCGGCCAGCACGCCGATGCCCTGGTCGTCGTCGTGGTTCCACAGCGCGTCGAGCCTGCTCGCGGACTGGAGCAGGTTGGCGGTCTGCTGCTCGCCGGACTCGGAGGTGAACTGCGCGGACACGCGCGGGCCGACCTGGAAGCCGCCGCGCGCCAGGGCGTCCTTGAAGCCCTGGCTGCGCTCCTGGGTCAGCGGCAGGGAGTCGATGCCCGCGACCTCGGCGATGACGGGGTTGGCCACGCCCTTGGCCTTCATCTGGGCGGCGATGAACTCGCCGGCGTTGACGCCCATGCGGTAGTTGTCGCCGCCGATCCAGGTGCGGTAGGCCAGCGGGGTGTCGAAGACCCGGTCGACGTTGATGACCGGGATGCCCGCGTCCATGGCCTGGCGGCCGACCTCGGTGAGGGCCTTGCCGTCGAACGGCAGCACGACGAGCACGTCCACCTTGTCGTTGATGAGCGTCTCGACCTGGGCGATCTGCTGGTTGACGTCGTTGGTGCCCTCGGTGGCCTTGAACGTCACGTCGGTGAACCGCTCGGCCTGGGCCCGGGCGTTCTTGGTCATCGCGGCCATCCAGCCGTGGTCGGCGGCGGGCGCGGAGAAGCCGATGGTCACCGCCTTGCCGGGTTGGCTGTTCTGGCCGGAGCCGGCCGCGACGGCGTCGGGCGCGGAGCTGGCGGGTTCGTTGGAGGTGCAGCCCGCCAGGAGGGCCGCGGTGCCGACGGCGGTGGTACCCCAGAGGAAGCGGCGGCGGTCGAGTGAGGACATGGCGGTACTCCCGGGTGTGGCGGGCGGGTGTGGTGTGGCGGGGGTTCTCAGGTGGTGCGCGGTACCCGGCGGCGGGCGGCGGTGGTGCGCTGGAGGAGCACCGCGGCCACGATGATCACGCCCTTGGCGATGTTCTGGATGTCGGTGTCGAGGTTGTTCTGGGTGAAGATGTTGCCGACCACGGTGAAGATGAGGACGCCGACGAGGGTGCCGATCAGCGAGCCGCGGCCGCCGGTGAGCAGGGTGCCGCCGATGACGACCGCGGCGATGGCGTCCAGCTCGTAGAACATGCCGTTGGTGGAGGCGCCGGAGGTGGTGCGGGCGACGACCATGAGCGCGGCGATGCCGCAGCACAGGCCGGCGATGCCGTAGACGAGGGCGGTGTGCCGCTTGACGTTGATGCCGGCCAGGCGCGCGGCCTCGGCGTTGCCGCCGACGGCGAAGGTGCGGCGGCCGAACGTGGTGCGGTTGAGCACCACCCAGCCGACCGCGAACACGGCGGCCAGCAGCCAGATCAGCACCGGCACGCCCAGCAGGTCGCCGCGGAACGCGGTGGTGAACCCGGTTTCGGTGACCACCTGGGTGCGGCGGCCGGAGAGGCGTTCGGCCAGGCCCTTGGCGGAGGCGTACAGGGCGAGGGTGGCGATGAACGGCACGATCCTGCCGTAGGAGATGAGCACGCCGTTGACCAGGCCGCAGCCCAGGCCCACCAGCAGCGCGCACAGCACCATCACGGCGGGCCCGTAGGACTGGGTGGCCACGGTGGTCATCCACACGCTCGACAGCGCCACGATCGACCCGACGGACAGGTCGATGCCACCGCTGATGATCACGAACGTCATGCCGACGCTGACCACGCCGATGGCGGCGGCCAGGCGCAGCATGGTGGAGATGTTGGCCTCGGTGAGGAAGCTGTCGGGCCGGGTGGCCCAGCCGACCAGGCACAGCACGACGAGCACGCCGACCAGGCCGGCCAGGCGCAGGTCGACGCCGAGCCCGCGGGCGGGCCGCGCGGCGGGCGGGGCGGTCTTCGGGTCGACGACCCGCAGTTCGGTCACTGGCCCTCCTCGGTCACTGAGCCGGTCACTGGACGGGTCACCGGGCCGGTCATTGGCCCGGTCACGGCGCTCCCGGCCATCACCAGGTCCAGCACGTCGGACTCGGTGAGCTCGTCGGCGGCGCGGTCCGCGACGACCTCGCCGTCGCGCAGCACCAGCACCCGGTCGGCCAGGCCCAGCACCTCGGCGACCTCGCTGGAGACCAGCACGACGGCCACGCCGGCGGCCGCCAGCTCGTGGACCACCCGGTACAGCTCGGCGCGCGCGCCCACGTCCACGCCGCGGGTCGGCTCGTCCAGCAGCAGCACGCGGCAGCCGCGGACCAGCCAGCGCGCCACCACCACCTTCTGCTGGTTGCCGCCGGAGAACTCGGCCACCAGCCGGCCGGGGTCGGCGGGGCGCAGGTCCAGGCGTTCCAGGGCGGTGCGGGAGTCGCGCAGCTCGCGGGCGCGGTCGACGACCCCGGCGGTGCTGTAGGCGGGCAGCGCGGCCAGGGTGACGTTGTGCGCGACGGTCAGGTCCAGCAGCAGCCCCTGGGCCTTGCGCTCCTCGGGGGCCAGCCCGATGCCGGCCCGGACCGCGGCGGGCACGCTGCCCGGGGTCACCGGCCTGCCGTCGACCCGGACCACGCCCGCGTCGGGGGTGCGGGCGCCGAACACGGTCTCCAGCACCTCGCTGCGGCCGGCGCCGACCAGGCCCGCGATGCCCAGCACCTCGCCCGCGCGCACCCGGAAGGACACGTCGCGGAACTCGCCGCGCCTGGTCAGGCCCTCGACGACCAGGACCTCCCTGGTCAGGTCCACCGCGGACGCGTCGCGGTGCGGGAACACCGCCTCCACCCGGCGGCCGGACATCAGGTCGACCAGCTCGGCGGTCGGGGTGTCGGCGGGCAGGTCGGCGGCGACCGTGCGGCCGTCCTTGAGCACGGTGACCCTGGTGCCGATGCGGCGGATCTCCTCCAGCCGGTGCGAGATGTAGAGGACGGCGACGCCGTCGGCGGTCAGCTCGGCGACGATGCGGAACAGGTTGTCCACCTCGTCGGCGGCCAGGGCGGCGGTCGGCTCGTCCATCACGATCAGCCGGGCGTCGTGGGCGAGCGCGCGGGCCAGGGACACCAGTTGCTGCCCGGCCGCGGGGAGCAGGCCGACCTCGCGGTCGGGGTCGATCCCGGGGTGGCCGAGGCGGGCCAGCAGGGCCCGGGTGCGCCGCCGGGCCGCGCGGCCGCCGGTGAAGCCGAACCGGCTCGGCTCGTGGCCGAGGAACACGTTCTCCGCCACCGACAGGCCCGGCACCAGGTCCAGCTCCTGGTAGACGGTCGCCACGCCCAGGCGCAGCGCGGCCACCGGCGAGGGCAGCGCGGTGCGCTCGCCGCGCCAGGTGATCTCGCCCTCGTCGGGCTGGTGGGCGCCCGCGAGGACCTTGATCAGGGTCGACTTGCCGGCGCCGTTCTGGCCGAGCAGGCAGTGCACCTCGCCCTCGACGACCTCCAGGTCCACCCCGTCCAGGGCGCGCACGCCGGGGAAGACCTTGCCGATGCCGGTCATCTTCAGCAGCGTCATGCCGGGGTCCCTCCCTTGGCGGGCACCGTCGAAAGACCCGACCTCACGGCGGGTGCGAGAGCGTGGTGCGTGCGGGAGGTTCGCGGCAGGAGGGCGCGGTGCGCCTCGTGCCCGACCCGGTGCCGCACCCGCATCACGCCTCCGACTTCGCCGAGGGGGTTCAGGGAAGGAAGTGGTCCAGCTCACGCCCTCGGCGTGAGTTGCGGCAGATCGTGGCAGTTGGACCGGTACTTCCGCAAGAACCTGGACGTACTTTTGTACGGAAGCTGCAAAAGTTGGCTCGATTCAGCGAGAAGCGGAACGAGCTGGTGTCGTAAATATGGCACGCGTCAGCGCTGCGGCCCGACCACGGCCCGCAGGACAGACATCGGAGGTGTGGCGGTCCTCAGCCCGCCGCGGAGAAGGCTCGGTCCGTGGCCGACCAGGCGGCGCCGGTCACCCCGGCCAGGTCGCCCAGCTCGGACAGCACGATCGGCAGGTTGCCCGTCGCCAGGGGCAGCGAGCGCCGGTAGACCGCGCTGCGCACCTCGGCCAGCAGCGAGTGGCCCAGCCGCGACACCCCGCCGCCGATCACCACCATGCCCGGGTTCAGGAAGCTGACCAGCGACGCGACCACGTGCCCCAGCCGCCGCCCGCCCTCGCGCACCAGGTTGGCCGCGGCGAAGTCGCCGGCCGCGGCGGCGGTGCCCACGTCCTCGGCGGTCAACGCGCCCTTGTCGCGCAGCGCGTTCGCCAGGGCCGGCGACCGGCCGGCGCGGGCCAGCGCCGCGGCGTCCCGGGCCAGGGCCGCGCCGCCGAAGTACGCCTCCAGGCACCCGACCTCACCGCAGGCGCACGCCGGCCCGAAGTCGTCCAGCCGGATGTGCCCGATGTCGCCGGCCGTGCCCGCCACGCCCCGGTAGACCCGGCCGCCGAGCACGATGCCGCACCCGATGCCGGTGCCGACCTTGACGAAGATCAGGTCCTCCAGCGACCGGGCCACGCCCGCGTGCCGCTCGCCCAGGGCCATCGCGTTGACGTCGTTGTCGACCGTCACCGGGCAGCCCCACCGGCCGGCCAGCTCGTCGCGCACCGGGTAGCGGTCCCAGCCGGGCATGATCGGCGGCGCCACCGGCATGCCGTCGCGGAAGCTCACCGGGCCCGGCAGGCCGATGCCCGCGCCGATCAGCCGCCCCGCCGCCTTGGCGTGGACGACGTCGGCCAGCTCCGCCACGCGCCCCAGCACCCGCGCCGGACCGTCCCGGACGTCGCACTCCTCGCTGCGGCTCTCCAGCACCTCGCACCGGCCGTCGGTCACCGCCACGGTCACCGACGTGGCGCCGACGTCCACGCCGAGCACGCGCAGGTCGTCGGCCAGGTGCACCAGCGTGGACCGCCGCCCGCCCCGGCTCGCCGCCGGACCGCCGACCTGCACCAGGCCGACGTCGACCAGCCGGGCCAGCTCGGCGGTCAGCTTCGCCCGGGGCAGCTCCAACCGCTCGCCCAGCGCCACCCGGGACATCGCGCCCTCGTCCCGCAGCACGGCGAGCAGCTCGGACTGCCGCCCCGAGACCACGTGCGGCTGCCTGCCGCTGCCCGTCGCGCTCACGTCACCAATCTAAGGCCACCGGTCGTCCAGGTACGCGGCGAGCAGGGCCGCGTGCGACGAACCCGGGACGCCGAAAGGCCGGCCCGGCACCAACGCTGGTGCCGGGCCGGCCACTGCGGGGATTCCGGTGACCGGGGTCAGCCGAAGTTCACGTCACTGCACCACATGTACGCCTGGTCCAGGTGCGACGCCTGCCAGATCGTGAACACGACGTGGTGGCCGCGGTAGGAGCCGTTGGTCTGGACGTTGAACGTGATGTCCTTGGCCGGCGCGTACCGGCCGGTGGTGGTGACGAGGTCGAGGTTGCCCCAGCCGAGGGACTGCGTGGTCGGGTCGAACCCCTGCTTGCTGATGTAGACGCGGAAGAAGTCGGCGCCGTGGCTGGCCTGGTCGTACAGGTGCATCTGGAAGCTGCTGCCGACGTTGGTGGTCCGCCACTTGCCGGGGGTGTTCAGGGCGTTGTTGCGCGCGAGGGCGTTGCTGCAGAGCTGGCCGTTGGGGGTCGCCCCCTGGAAGTTGCCGCCGAGCCCGTCCCGCAGTGCGCTCATCCAGTTCCACATGGTGTCGGCGTTCGCCTGGAACGCCTGGTAGCACATGGGGTCCTGCTGCTGCATGGCGGGGTTCGTGTGCTGGCTGCCCCAAGCCTGCCAGCACTGGTAGGCACGGGTGGCGGGGCCGACGATGGTGCCGTGCGCCGAGGCCGCCGGGGCCCCGACGAACATGCATGCCAGCATGGCGGCTACCACTGCGATGACGCCCTGCCGCCTGCCGACGGACCCGAAGGTGCTGCGCAGACGCATGGTTGGGCCTCCTTCTCCGGATGATCGAGCAACGGTGATCGACCTGGGAGCGCTCCCAGAGCACGCCTCAGCGTATAGGTCACTCTGCGAAACTTCAACGAAACTTTCTGTAGCGATCACGGCTCGCGCGGCGCTTCGGAAAGCGCTCTCCCCCTGCCTTTCCCCACTGACCTGCCCATACGCGACAACGTCGGCGCACGACGGTGATCACGTACGACATCACCGAATTCGGCCGTCCGAACGCGGATCTGTAGGCCGAAAAGCCGTGCAGAGCAGGACCATTCGCCACGCCTGGCGGTTCAGCGCCGCGTGACCGTCCAGCGACGGGCGGGTCTCGCTGCCGCACTCGTCGGGCGCGAGGTCGCGCAGCGTCCGGTCGGACGCGTAGCGCACCACGTCGTCGTGCCGCTCCAGCGGCAGCGCCACGATCGCCGGTACGCGCATCGCCGGCACGCGCAGGGGCGGGAACCACGCCGCGGGTCGGTGGGCGAGGCGTCCGCAGCCGGGTGAGCAGGTCCCGGCCGCCTCGGTGTCCGGGCGCCGGCCGGCTCGCCGAAGCGGCCACTACGGCCTTGTTGACTGGCATTCGCCCAGCTGGCCGCACTGGGGCGAGGTGGCCGGCGGCCGGGTGAGGGCGGGCGCGGAAGTCGGGAGCGCCAGTGCCCCGCAGTCACCCCTCCAAAACGCTCGTGACCGGGTGACGCACGCTCCGTGACCACACGCCCCACTGGGACGTGACGAAGCTCACCCGTAACGGCTCAATCCTTGCCTCGCCAAATCACGAGCGGTTACGTTCTCGCGCGCAGATCACGGTTCTGTCACCGAAAGGACACGGGCCCACCCCCCGAACCCGGGCCCGTCCACCTGGATCCCCCGCCAGGTCCGGTGCCGGAACTCCCCGACGCAGGAGGCTGCACCTTTGGCTCGGCACGCTCGACCCAAGAACGACCCTGAGCAGGAGACGATCCGGTTCCGGGTACCCACGCCCCCGCCCGGCTACCGGGGCGCCCACCGGGCCGAACCCGAGCGGGTGCTGCCCAAGCGCCTCGCGGGCGTGGCCGTCGCCGTGGGCGTGGTGGGCGGCGCGGGCGCCGCGGCCGCCAGCACGATGAGCGGGCACTTCAGCCCCGTCGCGGGCGGCGCCGACTTCGGCGGCGTGCCCGACACGGGCGTGGTGCGCACCGGCAAGGTCGAGACCGTCCACGCGATCGACCTCGGCTCCGAGACCGCCCGCATCGTCCGGCAGGAGCAGTTGACCGCGCTGCACGCGTTCAACCAGGCCAGCACCTTCGCGCAGGGCAGCTACACGGCCCGCAAGGCGGCCGAGGAGAAGGCGGCCCGCGAGGCCGCCGAGGCGGCCAAGCCGCCCAAGCAGCGGCAGGTCGAGGGCTGGATCCGCGAGGCCATCGGCATCCTCGCCGCCAACGGCACGCCGATCGACGAGGGCAGCCTCGACGAGATCTACACGATCATCATCAAGGAGTCCAACGGCAACCCCAACGCCGTGAACACCTGGGACTCCAACGCCATGCGCGGCACGCCGTCCAAGGGCCTGATGCAGTGCATCGACCCCACCTTCCAGTACTACAAGCTGCCGGGCCACGACGACATCTACAACCCGGTGGACAACATCATCGCGGGCGTCCGCTACACCTACGCCCGCTACGGCGGCTTCCACAACCACCCCGGCCTGGTCTCGATGGCCGTGGGCAGCGGTTACGTCGGCTACTGAGGACGCGGGGGGCGGCGCCGCCGGACGCCGCCCCGGGCGCGTCACCCCAGCCGCAGGTCCGCCACGCGGATCGGCGACGGGGTCGTGCCGGTGGAGCGCTGCTGGTACTGGAACGACAGCACGCCGTCCACCGCCACCCGCGTCGCGTCCACGTTGACCTCGCCGAACGCGTTCATCTCCGGCCGGTCGTGCACCAGGGCCCAGTCGGTCCACCCGCCGGCGCGGCTCGCCGAGACGACCCGGCCGCGCGGCATGACCAGGTAGGCGTTGTCGGCGGCGTCGAAGACCAGCTTGGTGCGCTGCGTGCTGCCCGGCGGCACCGGCACCTCCCGCTTGGTCCACGTCCCGTCCGCGTTCCGGAACACGTGGAACACCCTTCCGCACCGGGCGCGCTGCCGGGCGTAGTCCGACACGCACCGGGTGAACCGCCCCGGCACGTAGCTGATCACCACGTGCGGCGTGCCGGTCGAGTCGACGGCCTGCCCCTCCTGGTTCATCAGCCCGTGGTTCGGGCCCAGCGGGTCGACGACCAGGCCCGGCGAGGTCACCGACACCCCCGTGCCGCCGGTCGTCCCCACCACCGCCCCGGCCGAGTTGCGCCACGTGCGGCCCCGGTCGTCGCTGCGGGCGTAGCCGGTGTCGTGGTTGGTCAGGCCGCCGGCGCCGCACAGCACCCCGGTGTCGCCCTCGCGCCAGGTGAACGCCGCGTGCAGCCGGCCGCGCCGGTCGTAGGTCAGCCCGTGCAGGTACATGCTGCGGGTCGTGGACACCACGCCGTTCGGGCCGGTGTAGTCGCCCGTCGCCGAGGTCCACGCGCCCAGCCGCCGCCACGTGCCGCCGGAGTACTCGGCCAGCTCGTTCACCCCGTTGCCGGAGCCGCCGGTGCGGTAGCTGAACTGGAGCAGCCCCTCGGGCGTGACCACGAACTGCGGGTAGGTCATGTTCCCGGGCTCGACCCCGCCCAGGGTGCGCGCCACCGCCCCGAACAGCGCCGGCGACCAGCGGTGCGCGCCGGGGTCGGACACCAGCCCGGTCACCGACCGCGTGTAGTGCAGGCGCGTGTTGTGGGTGTCCATCGCCACGTGCAGGGCGCCGTCGCGCGGTGACACGCCCAGCGAGATCACGTTGTGCGAGTCGTCGGCGCTCAACCGGTGCGGCAGCACGGCGGTCTCCCACGGCCCGCCGAGCGGGCGGCGGGCCACCACGGCGTTGCGGCCCGCCGTGTACCAGGCCGCGTACTGGTGGCCGTTGTAGGTGATCAGGGCGTCCTGGAACGCGTTGTTGTTGACCAGCCCGTCGTAGGAGACGAAGTACAGCGCGGACTGGTCGAGCAGCGTGTCGGACAGCGGGGTGACGGCGGGCGGCGGCGCCGCGGTGGTCGCCCTCCTCATCGGGACCTGCTCTCAGAAGTCGTAGTCGTCGATGTTGTCGGCGGTGAAGGTGGTGGGCGGGCCGAGCACGACCTCGCCGTCGCGGCCGATGGTGCGCTCGCCGAGCTTCCCGGCCCGCAGCACCTCGCCCTCGGCGCCGGTGATCTGCCCGGACGCCAGCGCCGCGGCCGCGTGGCCGGCGAGGTAGCCCAGCTGCTCGGGGTCCCACAGGGCGAACGCGGTGACCGTGCCGTCCTTGACGAACCGGCGCATCTGGTTGGGCGTGCCCAGCCCGGTCAGCGCCACCTCCCCCTTGCGCGGCGAGGTGGACAGGTAGCGGGCGGCGGCGGAGATGCCGACCGTGGTCGGCGCGATGATACCCTTGAGGTCCGGGTACGACCGCAGCAGCGCCTGGGTCTCCTGGAACGACTTCTGGTCGTCGTCGTCCCCGTAGGCGACCTGGACCAGCTCGATGCCCGGGTGGTCGGCCAGCTCCCGGCGCATGAACCCGATCCACGTGTTCTGGTTGGTGGCGTTCGGCGTGGCGGACAGGATCGCGATCTGCCCCGAGCCGCCGATCTGCCCGGCGAGCAACCGGACCTGGGTGCGGCCGATGTCCTCGGAGTCGGCCTGGTTGACGAACACGCGGCGGGCGTCCTTGGCGGCGTCGGAGTCGAACGTGACGACCGCGATGCCGCGCGCCATGGCGTCCTTGAGGGCGGGCGCGACCGCGTTCGGGTCATTGGCGGCGATGACGATCGCGTCCTGGCCCTGCTGGGCGAGCGTGGCGATGTAGGAGACCTGGGACGAGGCCGACGCCTCGGACGGCCCGACCTCCTTGCCCTGGCCGCCCAGTTCCGCGATCGCGGTGATGCCGCCGCGGTCGATGAGGTTCTCGTACGGGTTGTCGATCTCCTTGGGCACGAACGCGACCTCCAGCCCCGGCTTGACCGGGGCGTCCGGGTCCGCGGTCAGCGCGGTGGTGCCCGTCGCGGTGGGCGCGGAGTCCTTGGTGGTGGTGCCGCAGCCCGCGAGCAGGAGCAGGGCCGCGCCTAGGGCGGCCGCGCGGGTGTGCTTCATCGTCGCCTCCTCTGCGCGATCGCGGGCACGAGCACGGAGACGATCAGCAGCGTGCCGTTGACCACGTTCTGGACCTCGTTGGTCACGTCGTTGAGCAGCAGGGCGTTGCGCAGCCCCGCGGTGAGCAGCAGCGCGGCGGCCACCCCGAGCACGGTGCCGCGGCCGCCGAAGATCGACGCGCCGCCGAGCAGCACCGCGGTCACCGCGACCAGCTCCAGGCCGACGCCGTTGTCCGCGCGCGCGCTGTTGTAGCGCAACGTGTAGACGATCGCGGCGACCGCGCACAACAGGCCGGAGGCCACGTACAGGGCGGCCTTGACCCGGTCCACCCGGATGCCGGAGTACCGGGCGGTCCGCTCGCCCAGCCCGATGGCGTAGAGCGCCCGGCCGACCGGCGTGGCGTGCACGACCAGGGCGACCACGAGACCGACCACCACGAGCAGCAGCACCGAGTACGGCACGAACAGGCCCGGCACCGCGTCGGTGGCCAGCGGCCGGTAGTTCTCCGGGAACCCGGTCACCGCGCCGTCGCCCAGCACCACGTACGCCAGGCCCCGGTAGAGCCCCAGCGTGCCGATGGTGACCGCCAGCGACGGCAGGCCGAACCCGACCACCAGCACCGCGTTGACCGCGCCCAGCACCGCCCCGGCGACCAGCACCACCGGCAGGATCGTCTCGAACGGCACGCCGCCGTCCCACAGCGCGCCCGTCAGCGCCGAGCACAGCCCCAGCGTCGAGGCCACCGACAGGTCGATCTCGCCGGTGAGCACGACCGGCAGCAGCGCCAGCGCCAGCAGGGCCACCGCGGTGTGGTCGAGCAGCAGGAACGCCACGTTGCCCGCCTCGGCGAACCCGGGCGTGGTGACCGCGGCCGCGGCGAACACCACCACGCACAGCGCGACCAGCACCGACTCCCACTTGAGGTCACGCACGGGCACCCCGCGCCCGCCCGCGCACGGCGCGGTCCAGCGAGATGGCCAGCAGCAGCGCCGCGCCGTCCACCGCCCGCTGCCAGAACGCGGGCACGCCCAGCACCGGCAGCGCGCCCGTCACCGTGGTCAGCAACAGCGCGCCCAGGGCCGCGCCGAGCACCGTGCCCGAGCCGCCGAAGATAGCCACCCCGCCCACCACCACCGCCGCCACCACGGCCAGCTCCCGCCCGGTGCCGACGGAGGCGTTGACCGTGCCGAAGTACGACGCGTGCAGCACGCCCGCCAGGCCCGCCAGGCCGCCGGACACCGCGAACGCGGCGAACACCCGCCTGCCGACCGGGATGCCGACCAGCCGCGCCGCCTCCGGGTCCGAGCCGATGGCGTACAGCTCGCGCCCGGACCGCAGGTCCCGCAGCACGAACCCGACCACCACCAGCACGACCAGCGCGATCAGCGCGAGGTTCGGCACGCCCAGCACCGAGCCGCTGCCCAGCTCCAGGAACCCCGGCGCCATCCGGTCGGCGTTGACCTGGTGCACGCCGGTGGCCGAGGCCCAGCCGTGGTCGACGCCCCGGAACACGTACAGCGTGCCGAGGGTGACCACCAGCGCGGGCACCCCGGCCGCGGCCACCAGCGCCCCGTTCACCGCGCCGCACGCCACGCCCAGCGCCACCCCGGCCAGCACCACGACCACCACGGGCGTGCCCCGGTCGGCCAGGAACAGCTGCCCCGAGCCGAACGCGGTCAGGCCCATCACCGAGCCGACCGACAGGTCGACGTTGCGGGTGATCACCAGCACCGCCTGCCCGACCGCCAGCAGCGCGGTGACCGAGGCGTTGAGGAACAGGTCGCGCAGGCCCTGCGGACCGACGAACCCGGGGTTGACCAGCGCGGTCGCCACCACCACGAGCACCAGGGCCGCGGCGGCGCCCGCCTCCCGCCTCACCCGGCACCGCCGGTGGCCGCCCGCACCACGGCCTCCTCGGTCGCCCGCCCGCGGGGCAGCTCGGCGACCAGCCGCCCCTCGCGCAGCACCAGCACCCGGTCGGCCATGCCCAGCACCTCGGGCAGCTCCGAGGAGATCAGCAGCACCGCCGTGCCGCGCGCGGCCTCCTCGGCCAGCAGCCGGTGCACCTCGACCTTGGCGCCCACGTCGACGCCGCGCGTGGGCTCGTCGACCAGCAGCACGGACGGCCCGGTGGCCAGCCACTTGCCCAGCACCACCTTCTGCTGGTTGCCGCCGGACAGGGTGGCCACCGGGTCGGTCAGCCGCCGGTGCTTCACGCCCAGCCGCGCCGCCCACTCCCCCGCCAGCGACCGCTCCCGGGACCGGCGGGTGAGCCCGAGCGGCGAGACCTGCCGCAACCGGGTCAGGCTCGCGTTGCGCTCGATCGACAGCGCGGGCACCAGGCCCTGGTCGCGGCGGTCCTCGGGCACCAGCGCCACGCCGTGCCGGATCGCCGCCCGCGGGTCGCCCGGCGGCAGCTCCCGACCGCCGACCACGACCCGCCCGGCCCGCGGCTCCAGGCCGAACACCGCCCGCGCCACCCCGGAGCGGCCGGACCCGACCAGCCCGGCCAGCCCGACCACCTCGCCGCGCCGCACCGAGAACGAGATGTCGCCGTGCGGCCCCAGCCCGGACACCACCAGGGCCTCCTCGCCCAGCTCGTGGGCCCGGCGCGGGTAGAGCCGGTCGACCGGTCGGCCGACCATGGCGCGCACCAGCGCGTCCCGGTCCAGCTCGGCCAGCGGCGCCGTGGTCACGTGCTCCCCGTCGCGCAGCACGGTCGCCCGCGCGCACAGCTCGTAGACCTCGTCGAGCCGGTGGGACACGAACAGCAGCGCGGCACCGCCCGCGGCCAGGTCGCGGGCGACCCGGAACAGCCGCCGCACCTCCACCTCCGACAGCGCGGCGGTCGGCTCGTCCATCACGATCACCCGCGCGTCGGACACCAGCGCCTTGGCGACCTCGATCACCTGCCGGTCGGCGACGGACAGGCCCCGGGTCGGCCGGTCCGGGTCGATCGGCACGCCGAGCCGGTCCAGCACCTCGGCCGTGCGGCGGCGCGCGGCGCGCCGGTCCACCCGCCCGCCCCGGCGCAGCGGGAAGCGCCCCATGAACACGTTCTCGGTCACCGACAGGTCCGGGAACCCGGAGGGCTCCTGGTGGATCACGGCCACGCCGTGGCGGCGCGCGTCGCGCGGCGAGGCGAACCGCACCGGCCGACCGCCCAGCAGCACCTCGCCCCGGTCGGGCCGGTGCTCGCCGCCGACGACGCCGACCGCGGTGGACTTGCCCGCGCCGTTCTCGCCGACCAGCGCGTGCACCTCGCCCGCGCGCAGCGCGAGGGACACCCCGCGCAGCGCCCGGACGGGCCCGAAGGACTTGTGCACGTCCCTCAGCTGAAACGTTTCACCACTCACCGCACCACCCCGTCGACCTGGATCGTCCGCACCTGGATCGTCCGCACCCGGCCCGCCGCGAACGGCGCGGTGACCCGCCTGCCGGCCACCCGGCCGAACCGGGACGGGTCGAAGGGCAGGTCCTGCGCCGCGCCGGTGTTGACCGCCACCACGACCAGCCGGCGGGCGTCGGGGTCGTGGGCGGCGGCGTGGTCAACGCCGGTGCCGAGGACCCGCGTGCCGGGGCGGGTGTGGCGGGTGAACCGGGCCGGCACGTACAGCCTGTTCTCCACCTCGCCCGCCGCGCGCACGTCGTCGGCCAGCGGGTCGCGCCTGCCGCCCGGGCCCTGGTAGCCGTGCACGTTGACCTGGCGCACCAACCCCCTGGTGGCGGCGTCGACGTGGCAGCCCTCCCACGCGCCCTGGTCGGCCGCCGGGTCGACGCCGACGGTGGCGTCGGCGCGCGCGGGGCCCGCAGACGCGGCGAGCAGCGTCCCGCGCGCGATCATGGTGAACTCCTCGGGGGTGGGAACCGGTGAGCGCTCACGCGGCGCCCTCCCGCACCACCAGGCCGCGCGACCGCAGGTCCGCCACCGCGTCGACCTGCGCCCGCCGCACCGCCTCGACCAGCGTGGTGGTGCCCGGCCGGACCCCGGCGAACCGGTCGGCGAGGTCGGCGAACAACCGCAGCGCGTTCGGGCCCCACGTCCAGTCGGGCACCCGCCGCGCGGCCTCGTCGAGCACGTCGTAGACCGGCTCGCCGACGAAGTGGTCGCCCCGGTACGCCTCCCGGGCCACCCGGCGGCTGTCCGGGTGCGCCGGGAACGGCGTGGTGACCGCCGCGCCCAGGCGCGGCACCGCCGGGTCGGTGGCCAGCCACCGCAGGAACCGCACGGCCGCGTCGGGCACCCGGCTGGCCGCCGACACCGCGAACGCGCTGCCGCCCCGGTCGCCGGCGGCGGGCACGCCGTCCCAGGTGGGCATGGCCGTGACGGCCCACCGCCGGGCGTCGGCCGGGTCGAGCGCGTCGGCGCCGGCCGGGCCGTCGAGCAGGCCCCACAGCCGCCCGTCGCGCAGGGCCGCGCGCCAGTCCCCGGTGCCGTGGTCGACGGTGGCCACCAGGTCGTCGTCGATCAGGGCCTGCCAGTGGGCGGCGGTGCGCAGGGTGCCCCCGCCGTCGACGTCGACCCGCCAGGCGTCGCCCTCGCGGGTCCACCACGGGTCGCCCGCCTGCCGGCACACGCCCGCGAAGAACGAGCCGTCGCCGAGCGGGAACGTGGTGATGCGCGCCTCGCGGTCCGCGGCCCGGACCGCCCGCGCGGCGTCGCCGAACTCGGCCCAGGTGCGCGGGACCGGGATGCCGTGCCGGTCGAACAGGTCCTCCCGGTGGTAGAAGACCATCGGCGCGAGGTCCACCGGCACGGCGCGGGTGCGGCCGTCCGGGCGCACGTCCCGCCACACCGCGGGCGGGTAGGCGGGCCCCAGGTCGGCGAGGTCGGCGGTCAGGTCGCGCAGGCCGCCGGTGGCCAGCAGCTGGGGCAGCGCCCGGTACTCCAGGTGCAGCACGTCGGGCGCGTTGCGGGCGCGGATCGCGTTGGCCTGCCGGGCGTAGCCGCCGGACAGGCCCGCCTCCAGCGCCCGGAACTCGACGAACACCTCGCGCTGGGCCGCGTTGAACGCCTCCGCGTACCGGTCCATCCCGGTCAGCCACGACCAGACCTCCACCGTGGTGGCACCGGTCGGGGCCCCTTGGGCGGAGCAGGCCGCCACGAGTGGCGTAGCGGCCAGCGCGCGCAGCACGGTGCGTCGAGAGTGCAGCGTCATCGCCGGTCCCCCTGCTGGAGTGGTGATCCCCACTCCAGCCCGTGGCAGACTCCAAGGTCAACGAAACGAACAGCAACGATCGCAGTCGATCGGAACCGACGATGAGGCTGGCGGCGCAGCGGCGTGAACTGATCCTGGCGGCGGTCCGCGAGCACGGCGTGGTCCGGGTGGCCGACCTGGTCGACCGGCTCGGCGTCACGGCCGTGACGGTGCGCCGGGACGTCACCGCGCTGGCCGACCGCGGCCTGGTCGCCCGGGTGCACGGCGGCATCACCATGCCGCGCCACGGCGAACCGCCGGTCGGGCGGTCGGCGCCGGGCCACACCCTGATCGGCATGGTCGCGCCGTCGGACGAGTACTACTGGCCGGCCGTCATCCAGGGCGCGCAGGCCGCGGCCGCGGGCGGCGGTGGCCGGCTGGCGCTGCGCACCTCGTGCTACCACGCCGCGGAGGACCGGCGGCAGGTGGTGAAGCTGCTGGACCGGGGCGTGCAGGCGCTGCTGGTCGCGCCCAGCACCGACGGCCCGGCGGGCCTGGAGCTGCTGCGCTGGCTGGGCGGGCTGCCCGTGCCGGTGGTGCTGATCGAGCGGGTGCCGCCGCCGGAGCTGCCCGCGATCGGCCTGGACGCCGCGGTCACCGACCACGCGCTGGGCGCGGGCCTGGCCGTGCGGCACCTGGCCACCCTGGGCCACCGCGGCGTGGGCCTGGTGCTGTCCCGGCCGAGCCCGCACGGGGCGGCGATCCGGGCCGGGTGGGCGGCGGCGGTGGCGTCGCTGGACCTGCGGCAGGCGCCGGTGGTCGAGGTGCCGCCCTACGGGGCGGCGGGCTGGGCGGCGGCGTGCGACGAGGTGCTGGACGGGTGCGCGCGCTCGGGCGTGCGCGCCCTGCTGGTGCACGCCGACCGCGAGGCCATCGGACTGGTGGAACGCGCCCGCGACCGCGGCGTGGGCGTGCCCGCCGAGCTGGCCGTGGTGTCCTACGACGACGAGGTGGCCGCGGCGTCGGACCCGCCGCTGACCGCGGTGCGGCCGCGCAAGCACCGGCTCGGCGCGCTGGCGGCGCAGCTCGCGCTGGCCCGGGTGGCCGATCCGCTGGACCGCCCGGTCCACCGGGTGGCCCTGTGGCCGAGCCTGACCGTCCGGGAGTCCTGCGGGGCGCCGCGCAGGCTCGCGGCGCAATAGTTTCGCCTGTCCGGGTCCATCGTTGCCGAATGCGTCCCGGAGCGCCACGATGGGTCCTGCGGGCGGACGGCGAGGAGGCCACCGTGGGGCGATTCCGGTTGCGCGTCAACGGCGGGGTGCGGTCCGTGGAGGTCCCGGGGGACACGCCGCTGCTGTGGGTGCTGCGCGAGCAGCTGGGCGTGCTGGGGCCCAAGTACGGCTGCGGCGTCGGCGCGTGCGGTGCGTGCACGTCCCTTGTGGACGGTCAGGCCGTGCGGCCGTGCGTGGTGCCGGTGGCGCAGGTGGAGGACAAGCGGATCACCACGGTCGAGGGGTTGTCCGAGGACGGCGACCACCCGGTGCAGCTGGCGTGGGTGCACCTGGACGTCGCGCAGTGCGGCTACTGCCAGCCGGGGCAGATCATGGCGGCGGTGGCGCTGCTGTCGCGCAACCCCGACCCGGACGACGCGGAGATCGACGAGGCGCTGCGGGACAACGTGTGCCGCTGCGGCACGTACTCGCGGATCCGGGCGGCCGTGCGCCGCGCGGCCCGGCTGGCGCGGGGTGCGCGGTGATCAACCGGCGGGCGTTCCTGGGCGGCGTGCTGGTCGTGTCCGCGCCGCTGGTGCTGCCGGGATCGGCGTCGGGTTCGACCTCCCTCGCCCCCAACGTGTTCGTGGCGCTCGACGAGCACGGCCGGGTCACCGTGACCGCGCCGAAGCCGGACTCCGGGCAGGGCGTGCGCACGGTGGTCGCGCTGCTGGTGGCCGAGGAGCTGGCCGTCGACCCGAACCACGTGTCCGTGGTGCAGGCGCCCGGCGACCCCGCCTACGGGTCGCAGTTCGTGGGCAACTCGCTGTCGGTGCGGACGCTGTGGGAGCCCATGCGCACCGCCGGCGCCACGGCCCGCTGCCTGCTGGTGACCGCGGCCGCGCGGCGCTGGGGCGTGCCGGTCGACGAGTGCACCGCCCGGGACGGCGCGGTCCTCCACCGGGGCAGGCGGCTGCCGTACGCGGCGCTGGTGCGGGACGCGGCGGCGCTCGACCCGGCCACCGTGCCGGTGACCCTGGTGCCGCCGGAGCGGTGGCGGGTGCTGGGCAGGACCCGCACGGGCCGCGTGGACGTCAAGGACGTGGTGACCGGCCGGGCCCGCTACGGCATCGACAACCGGCCGCGCGGCGCGCTGGTCGCGGTCGTGCTCCGGCCGCCGTGGATCGGCGCGCGGGTCGACGCGGTCGACGACGCCGCGGCACGCGCGGTGCCCGGCGTGGTCGCGGTGACCGCCCTGGAGCCGGGAACGGCGGGACAGGGCGGCGTGGCGGTCGTCGCGCGGTCGATGCCGGAGGCGCTGCGCGGTCGCGAGGCGCTGCGCGTGACGTGGCGCGACGGCACGCCGACCGCGGACAGCCGGGTCTGGCTGGCCGAGCTGGAGGCCGCGCTGCCCCCGCCCGCCGCGGCGCCCGGCCCGGTGGCGTTCGAGGCGACCTACCGGCTGCCGCTGCTCGCGCACGCGCCGATGGAACCGATGAACGCCACCGCGCGGCTGTCCGCGACGGGGCTGGACGTGTGGGCGCCCACGCAGGACCCCGGCGGCCTGCGCGCCGACCTGGCCCGCCGGTTCGGCCTGGCCGAGGCGGACGTGCGGGTGGAGACCGCGCTGACCGGCGGCTCGTTCGGCCGGCGCGCCGACAACGACGTGGTGCTGGAGGCCGTGGCCTGCTCGCGCGCGGCGGGCGCGCCGGTGACCGTGCTGTGGACCCGCGAGGACGACGTGCGGCACGACTCGTACCGGCCGATGTCGGTGCACCGGCTGGCCGCGGTGGTCGACGACGCCGGCGTGCCCACCTGGCGCTCGCACGCGGTGGCCACCTGGCCGTTGAGCGCGCTGGGACCGTTTTTGGGCACGCCCGAGTTCGTCAAGCGCAGCGGCGACCAGTTCCGCTACGCCGTGCCCGGCCCGGTGGACGTGGTGGTGCGGCCCGCGCCGCTGCGCACCGGCCTGTGGCGCGCGGTCTACGCCGGGCACTTCCAGTACGCGGAGGAGGTGTTCCTCGGCGCGTTGGCGCGGCGGGCCGGCCTGGACCAGGTCGAGCTGCGCCGCCGGGTGCTGCCCGCCGGGTCGCGGCTGCGGCGGGCCCTCGACGCGGCGGCGGAGCGGGCGGGCGCGACGCCGGCCGGTGCCACGCGCGGGGTGGCGTGCCACGAGGACTACGGCTCGGTGGCCGCCGTGGTGGCCGATTCCACCGACGGCGGGGTGAAGCGGGTCGTGGTGGCCGTGGACGTGGGCCCGGTGGTGCACCCGTCCGGGCTGCGGGCGCAGGTGGAGGGCGGCGTGGTGGACGCGGTCTCCACCGTCTTCGGCGCGCAGATCACCGTGCGGGACGGGCAGGTCGTGCAGTCCTCGTTCCGCGACTACGCGTGGGCGCGCATCGACGACGTGCCGGAGGTCGACGTCGTGGTGGTGCCGTCGGAGGCGCCGGTGGGCGGGCTCGGCGAGCTGGTCTACCCGCCCGCCGCGGCGGCGTTGGCGATCGCGTCCGGGCACGCCGTGGCGGGCATGCCGGTGGGCGTGGGGATCGGCTAGAACAGCAGGCGGGCGGCTGCCCGCGCGAGCTGCTCGGGGTCCCGGTCGGCGCGGGCCAGCGCGCCGGTGTTCCACAGCGTGGCGAAGCCGTGCACCAGGGACCAGGCGGCGACGCGGGCGACCTCCGGCTCGGCGCCGGTCTGCCCGGCGCCCGCGACCAGGACCTCGCGGGCGCGGGCCTCGGCGGCGCGCACCGCCTCGTCGTCGGCGTGGTAGAGGTCGGGGCGGAACATGACCTCGAAGTGCGCCCGGTGGTCGAGGGCGAAGCGCACGTAGGCGACCCCGGCGTCGAGGAAGTCGCCACCGGCCTCGCGGGTGGCCGTCAGGGCGTCCGCGAGCAGTGCGAAGCCCTCCGCGGCCAGCGCGGTGAGCAGCCCCGCCTTGTCCTTGAAGTGGTGCACCGGCCCGGCGTGCGAGACGCCGACCCGGCGGGCCAGGTCGCGCAGGCTGACCGCGGCGGGTCCGTGCTCGGTGATCGCGGCGACGGCGGCGGCCAGCACCGCCCGCCTCAGGTCGCCGTGGTGGTACGGGCTCATGCCGACAGCCTATCTAGTCATTGACAAGATTGTGTGCGCGGGTGCATCTTGTCGGTGACAAGTTCCTGAGGAGGCAGTCGTGGCACCGTTCATCGCCCTGGTCGTGGTCTCACTGGTCCTGCTGCTGCTGCGCCGGCACTGGTCGGTCGCCCTGCGCGGCGGCCTGGCCGCGATGTTCACCCTGACCGGCGGCGCGCACTTCGTCGGCATGCGCGAGGAGCTGATCGCCATGGTGCCGCCGGCGCTGCCCGAACCCGGGCTGCTGGTCACCGTGACCGGGGTGCTGGAGCTGGCGGGGGTGGCGGGTCTGCTGTGGGCGCGCACCGCGCCGTGGGCGGCGGCCGGGTTGGGCGTGCTGCTGGTGGCGATGTTCCCGGCCAACGTCTATGCGGCGCAGCAGGGTTTGTCGCCTTCGCTGGGCGACCAGCTCCTGCCGCGCACGCTGCTGCAGGTGGTGTTCCTGGCCGCGACGGTGGCGGTGGTGGTGCACCACCGGCGGTCGCGTGTGGTCGAATACAGCCCGGCCACGTGACTTCGGGGGGACGGCTTGGGCAGGGAACAGGCGATCACACTGGTGATCTCGTCGGCGATCGGCACCGCCTTCGGCGCCGGGTGGTGGTTCTCCGCGGTGGGCTCGGTCCCCGCCGCGCGCGTGCCGCTGCTGGTCCTCGGCGTAGTGGCGGTCGTAGCGCTCGGCACGTTGTTCGTCCGCCTCGTCCGGCGCGGCGCGGCCCTGCCACCGGCTCCCGGCGGCACCAACCCCTTCGGCCCGCGCTACGGCATCGCGGTGGCCCTCATGCTCGTGGCGATCTTCGCCGGCTCCAGGGTGCTGTCGTCGGTCCTGGACCTGCCCGAAGCCGTGCCCGCGTGGGTGCTGCTGGTGGTGGGCCTGCACTTCCTGCCGTTCGTCCGGCTCTTCGGCTCCACCCGGTTCCGCACCCTGGCGTGGCTGCTGTGCGGCGTGGCGGTCGTCGGCGCCGCGCTCGGCGCGCTGGGCGCGGAGTGGGCGTGGCGGGCGGTCCCCGGCTTCGGCGGCGCGGCGGTGCTGTGGTCGGTGGCGGCGGCGGGTCTGCTCGACGGGTTGCGGCAGACCGCGGGCGTCCCGCGGTGAACGCGAACTCACCGCACCTCGCGGTGAGGCACGGGCGGGTCGACGGGATCACCGGTGACGTCGACGTGCTGGAGGACGGCCGCAGCGCGCTGTGGCTCGCGGTGTACCTCGACCGGCGCGACTGCGTCGAAGCGCTGCTCGCCGCGGGCGCGGACCCGTGGCGGCCCATGATGTCCGGTTGGTCGCCCGGTCGGCTCGCCGCGGCCGGGCCGCACGCCGACCTGTTCCCCGGCGGGCCCGGCCTGACCGGGGCGGAGGCCGCCGCGGTCGCGGAGGCGCCGCGCCTGCGTGCCGCGCTGCAGGACGACGACTACGTCGACGAGGGCGGCAGCCTGGCGTGCGTGTCGGGCATCGACGTGGCCGAGGCGGTGCGGCGGTTGGGCGCCACCACGCTCGAAGGCGACCACGAGGACGACGAGGAGGTGGACGTCGTCGGTGCCACGGACGTCCCGGGCGGCTGCGTCCTGCACCAGCCCTGGGGCTACGCCGCGCAGATGCCCGGCGTGACGCGCCCGCTGTCCGCGGGCACCACCTGCTACGGCGTCTACGCCAACCCCAAGAGCGGCAACCAGGGCAGCATCACGCGCGACGGCGAGGTCGTCGGGTCGGACCTGCACCCCGGCGGCGAACCGCTGGAGCGCGAACCGGCCGACCTGGTGCTGCTGTCCTACCTGTACCGGCACGACGCGACGGCGTACGCGTGCGCCTACGCCGGCCTGCGGCCGACCGACGCGCGCGCCGTCACCGGTCCGCCGGACGCGTGGTTGCGCCTGCCGCGCACCGACCACCGGACCTAGGCCGCGCGGCTCGTGCGCGACCGCAGCCCCATGTCCTCCAGCACTGCCCGCGCCGCGCGGCGACCGGACACCAGCGCGCCCTGGATCGAGCTGGTGTCCCGGTGGTCGCCGCACACGTACCGGCGGGGCGCGACCCGCACCGGCGCGCGCAGCCGGTGCGGCGCGGGCATGGCGGGCAGCGCCCGGGGCACCTCGTAGCGCGCCAGCACCTCCCAGTCGCGGGTCGGCCTCCCGTACAGCACGGACAGGTGCGCGCGCACCTCGTCCTCGGTCGCCGCGCCGAGCACCGACGCCTGCACCAGCGGCGCGCCCGGCGAGTACTCGGGCGCGACCTCGGAGAGCACCGCCGTGTTGACCACCGGGCCCGCGTCGGCGTCGACCACCAGGGTCGGGTCGCGCAGCGGCGCGACCGGCGGGCGGAGGTACCAGGTGGTGACGCCGTTCCAGGCGGGCGCGCCGAGCCCCGGCAGCAGCCGGTCGGCGGTGGTGCCGTCGGTGGCGACCACGACGTGGTCGGCGCGCACGCGCGTGCCGTCGGCCAACCGCACGCCGTTCCCGACGAGCCCGGCCACCCTCGTGCCCAGGCGCACGTCCAGGCCGCGCGCCAGCTGCCGGGGCAGTTCGCCCATGCCGAACGCGGGCACGGCCGCGCCGCCGCGCGCGAAGCTGCGCCACACGAGGTGGAAGAACCGCGCCGAGGTGGTCAGCTCCGGTTCCAGGAACACCCCGGCGAGGAACGGCTGGAGCACCCCCGCCACCGCCCGCGCGGAGAACCCGAGGCGGGCCAGCTCGGCGCGCGTGGTCCGGTCCCGCCCCTCGGTGATGGCCCGGACCGGGCCGACCAGGTCGCGCACGGACAGCTTCGCCAGCACGGCGAGGTCCCGCGGCCCCAGCACCCGCTGGGTCACCGCGCCGCGCCACGCGTGCACGCCGTCGCGCGGGTCGGCCAGCAGGTCGTGCCGCCCGGCGCGCTGCACGAACACCCCCGGCCGGAAGTGCCGCAGGTCCAACGCGCCCAGGTCCACCGCCGCCAGCGCCGGGTAGGCGGGCAGCAGGATCTGGAAACCCCGGTCGAACCGCACCCCGTCGACCACGTCCGTGCGCACCCGACCGCCGACCCCGTCGCCGGCCTCCACCACCGCGACCTCGACACCCGCACCCGACAGCACCCGCGCCGCGCTCAGCCCCGCGAGGCCCGCGCCGACCACCAGAACATCGACCACGAATAGACGTTAACCACGGTCACCACCCCCCGCACGACGAGTCGCGGGACCGTCCCCCGGACGATCAGGGGTGCCTGCCGAGCACGTCCGCCGCGTGCACCGCCTCCAGCGACAGCGTCTTGTAGCCGACCTCCTCGAACAGCACGGTCAGCCGGTCGGCCTCGCTCTGCACCACCGTCCCGGCGCCCCACTCGGCGTGGTGCACGCGCGACTGCGCCGGGTACTCGGGGTTGGCCGAGATGCCGGTGCCCGCGGCACCGCTGCGGCACGTGTCGCAGTTGCCGCACGCCCGCTCCAGCACCTCGCCGAAGTAGCCGAGCAGGTGCTGGCGCCGGCACGCCCGCGTCTCGGCGTAGGCCCGCAGCACCTCGATGCGCGACTTGTCCAGCCGCTGCAGCCGCTCCGCCTCCTCCACCGCGAGGTCGGCGGCCCGCGCCGGCTCGGCCACCAGCCGGAACCGCGCCTTCTCCACCACCAGCGCGCCGACCCGCTCCAGCAGGTTGACCCCGGTGGTGACCCTGCGGCGCGACCCGCCGAACCCGCGCGCCAGCTCGGTGACCCGCAGCCCCGGCCGCTCGCCGACGTGCGCCGCCAGCGCCAGCAGGTCGTCCCGGTCCACGCGCCGCGACTGGAGGAACCGCTGGAGCCCCAGGTCCTGCGGCCGGTAGAACAGCACGGCGTCGGCCGGCTCGCCGTCGCGCCCGGCCCGCCCGATCTCCTGGTAGTAGGCGTCCAGCGAACCCGGCGCCGACGCGTGCGCGACGAACCGCACGTCCGGCTTGTCGATGCCCATGCCGAACGCGGAGGTGGCCACCACGAGGTCCGCCGCGCCGCCCATGAACGCGTCCTGCACGCGTTCCCGCTCGGCGGCCTTCATGCCCGCGTGGAACGGCTCCGCGCCCAGCTGCTCGGCGTACCGGGCGGCGTCCTTGCGGGTCGCCACGTAGACCAGCCCGGGTCGGGGCGCCTCGCGCACCCAGTCCAGCAGGGCGCGGCGCTTGTCGTCGTCGGAGGCGAACATCCGCACCTCCAGCGACAGGTTGGGCCGGTCGAACCCGATCGCCACCACCACCGGGTCACGCATCCCCAGGTGGGTGATCACGTCCTCGCGCACGGTGGTGCCCGCGGTGGCGGTCAGCGCCAGCACCGGCGGCCTGCCGACCCGCTCGACCGCGGCGCCCAGCCGCAGGTAGTCGGGCCGGAAGTCGTGGCCCCACGCGGAGACGCAGTGCGCCTCGTCCACCACGAACAGCGCGGGCCTGCCCAGCCGCTCCAGCACCTCGGGCTTGGCCAACTGCTCCGGTGACACGAACAGGTAGCGCGCCTCACCGCTCGCCACCGCCTCCCACGCCGCGGCGGTGTCCTCTTCGGACTGCGCGGAGTTGACCAGCACCGCGGGCGGCGCGCCGGCCTCGCGCAGGGACTCCACCTGGTCCCGCTGGAGCGCGATGAGCGGCGACACCACCACGACCAGGCCGTCCAGCAGCACGCCGGGCACCTGGTAGACCGCCGACTTGCCCGCGCCGGTGGGCATGACGACGAACACGTCCCGCCCCGCCAGCACCTGCTCCATCGCGTCCAGCTGCTCCTCGCGCAGCGACGGCCACCCGAACACCTCGGCCGCGGCCGCGCGCAGGCGCCGCTTCACGAGCGGGCACCGGTGCGGCGCGACAGCAGCGCGCCCACCCCGACCAGCACCGCGCCCAGGACCAGGAACCCGAGGTCGTAGGCCAGTTCGCGCGGGCCCGACCGGACGTGGTGCACACCGAGCACCAGGTGGTCCACCACGCCCTCCACCAGGTTGAACACGCCCCAGCCGGCCAGCACGCCGCCCCACAGCACCCGGCCCGGCAGCGGCGCGGTCCGGTTGAGCCGGGCGACGCCGACCAGCACGAGCACCAGGCACAGCAGGTGGAACAGCCCGTCGCCGCGCATGTTGAGGTGCAGGTCGTCGGGGTACCAGCCGGACAGCATGTGGTGCCAGCCCAGGAGCTGGTGGGCCACGATGCCGTCGACGAACCCGCCGACGCCCAACCCCAGCACCAGCGCGGCCGGTGCCACCTTCCAGACGCTCGCCATGCCCGTGTGTTGCCCGGGCGGGGCCGGCCAAACCCCGTGATGTGACGATCAACCCACGCCCCCCCGGGCCGGTGTTCGCGCCCGATTCCGGGGTTTCGCCCCGCCGCTGCGGGAACCGGTGCCGCGGGAACCGGTGCCGCGTGGACGGCGGCGCCGCCGACTGCGTACCGGGACCGGAGTACGCGACAAGCGCGCCGGGCGGCACCGGCGGCGGACCTGCTCGCCGCCCCCAACTGACCGGCAGGCGTCTGGGAGCGCTCCCATGTACGCTCCGCCCATGGTGAGCGTTCTGATCACGGGATCGGCCGACGGCATCGGCCGGGAGACCGCCAAGACCCTGGCCGCCCTGGGCCACCGCGTCGTGCTGCACGCCCGGAACGCCGAGCGGGCCGACCAGGCGCTGGCCGCCGTGCCCGCCGCCGACGGCGTGCTGGTCGGCGACCTGTCCTCCCTGGCGCGGACCCGGGAGCTGGGCACCACCGCAGGCGCCTTCGACGTGGTGGTCCACAACGCGGCCCTCGGCGCCGGCCTGCCCCGGCGGTCGGTCACCGAGGACGGCCTGGAGCTGCTGTTCCAGGTCAACGTCCTGGCGCCCTACCTGCTCACCGCCCTGATGCCGCGCCCGGCCCGCCTGGTCTACCTGACCTCCGGGCTGGAGGCGCAGGGCCGGGTGGACTTCGACGACCTCCAGCACGAGCGCGGGCCGTGGAACGGGATGCAGACCTACTCGGACTCCAAGCTCCTGGACGTGGTGCTGGCGTTCGCGGTGGCGCGGCGGTGGCCGGACACCCTCAGCAACGCGGTGGACCCCGGCTGGATCAAGACCAAGCTGGGCGGGGCCGGCGCGCCCGACGAGCTGCCCAGGGGCGCGGACACCCCGGTGTGGCTGGCCCTGGCCGAGGACCCGGCCGCCCGCGTCACCGGCCGCTACTTCAAGTGGCGCCAGGACCTGCGCGCCAACCCGGCGGCCTACGACGTGGCGGTGCAGGACCGCCTGCTGGCCGTGTGCGCGGAGCTGACCGGGGTGGAGCTGCCCTGAGCCCCGGCCGGTCCCCGTGACCGGCCGGGCACGGGCGTCAGCGGCCGAGGTGCCGCTCGGAGACGTCCCACAGCCGGGTCGCGGCCTCCGGGTCGAGCGCGTGCTCGGCGACCCCGCTCGTCGCGATGCCGGGGGCGGCGGGCAGGGCCTCGTTGCAGTCCTCGAAGTACCGGCCGCCGACGCCCTCCAGCAGCGGGGACGTGGCCAGCAGCACGGAGGTGGCGGCACCCTGCTCGGGCGTCTTCCACCGGTACTCCTCGCCCGCCCGGTCCTTCGCCTGCGCGCGCAGGCGGTCGAGGTCCTCCTGGCTGACGTGCCGCTGGAGGTTGGTCGCGATCCCGCCGGGCATCAGGGCGTTGGCGGTGATCCCGTCGGCGGCCCACCGCTTGGCGGCCTCGACGGCGAACAGGACGTTCGCCGTCTTGCTCTGCCCGTAGGCCGTCCACGGGTCGTAGGGCCGGCGCTCGTAGTGGATGTCGTCGAAGACGACGCCGGACATCAGGTGGGCGCTGGAGCTGACCTGCACCACCCGCGCGCCCTCGGCGGCCAGGTACCGGTGCAGGCCCCGGGTCAGCGCGAAGTGCCCGAGGTGGTTGGTGGCGAACTGGAGCTCCCAGCCCTCCGGCGTGCGGGTCTCCGGCGCGGCCATCACGCCCGCGTTGTTGACCAGCAGGTGCAGCGGCCCGTCCCAGCCGGCGACGAAGGCGGCCACGGACGCCCGGTCGGCCAGGTCGAGCCGGGCCACCCGGACGTCGCCGCCGATGTCGTCGGCCACCCGCTGCCCGGCGGCGGTGTCGCGCACCGCCAGGGTGACCTCCGCGCCCGCCCCGGCCAGGGCCCGGGCCGTCTCCACGCCGATGCCCGACGCACCGCCGGTGACGATCGCGCGCCGACCGGTCAGGTCGATCCCGGCCACGACCTCGGCCGCGGTGGACTCGCGGCCGAACGGGGTGGTGATGCGCTCACTCATGTCTGCTCCGTGTGCTCGGTAGCCGTACACTTCAAGCGGAGGGCCCTCCGGTAGCTCCCAGTTAACCGGAGGCTCCTCCGCTTTTCATGGTGTTCCACGTCACAAGGAGGCACACGTGCCGCGTCCGCTGCGCGCCGACGCC
This sequence comes from Saccharothrix syringae, assembly GCF_009498035.1. NCBI lineage: Bacteria > Bacillati > Actinomycetota > Actinomycetes > Pseudonocardiales > Pseudonocardiaceae > Saccharothrix > Saccharothrix syringae. The sequence continues at coordinate 2,693,746 of NZ_CP034550.1, read as the reverse complement.
CAGCGCAACCGCGACCGCCTGCTGGCCACCGCGCTGGAGGCGTTCTCCGCCGAGGGCGCGGACGTGGCGCTGGAGTCGATCGCCAAGCGCGCGGGCGTGGGCATCGGCACCCTGTACCGCCACTTCCCCACCCGCGAGGCGCTGGTGGAGGCGGTCTACCGCAACGAGCTGGGCAAGCTGTGCGACGCCGTGCCCGGCCTGCTGGAGACCCTGCCGCCGGACCGGGCGACCAGGGCGTGGCTGGGCCGGTTCGTCGAGTACGTGGCGACCAAGCACGGCATGGCGGACGCGCTGCGCGCGGTCATCGCCTCGGGCGCGGACCCGTACTCGGAGAGCCGCGAGCTGCTCACCGGCGCCATGGCCCGGCTGCTGGACGCGATGGGCCGGGCCGACGTGGTGCCGACCGACGTGCTGGGCACGGTGAGCGGCATCGCCACCGCGGCCGCCGAGCTCGGCCCGGTCGACGGCATGCTGGACCTCGTGGTGGACGGGCTGCGCTACCGGGCCTGACCGGGGGCGCCCACCGCCCCCGACCTCACCGCATCCGACCTCACCGCACCCGGTCGAGCGGCACCGGCCGCCGGGGCGTGCCGGTCAGCTGGCGGCCCAGGTCGCCGCGCAGCGTGGCCACCGCGTCGAGCGGGTAGTTCTGCCGCACCCGCCAGGGCCCGCTGTCCCCCTGCCGCGGGAAGGCGTGGATCGACCGCTGGACGTACCCGGACGCCAGGTCCAGCATCGGCCGCGGGTCGAGCGCCCGGTCCGGCGTCGGCACCACCGCCGCGTACCCCCGCTCGTCCATGAAGTCGACCACCCGGCACACCAGCCGCGAGGTCAGGTCGGCCCGCAGCGTCCACGACGCGTTGGTGTAGCCGACGCACACCGCGAAGTTCGGCAGCCCGGTGATCATCGCGCCCCGCCACAGGAACTGCTCGGACAGCACGACCTCGCGCCCGTCCACCGACGGCGCGATCCCGCCCAGCGCCAGCAGCCGGAGCCCGGTCGCGGTGACCACGACGTCCGCGGGCAGCACCCGCCCGGAGCGCAGCCGGACGCCCTCGGGCACGAACGAGTCGACGTGGTCGGTCACCACCGACGCCCGCCCCGCCCTGACGGCCCGGAACAGGTCCGAGTCCGGCACCGCGCACAGCCGCTGGTCCCACGGGTCGTAGGTGGGCGTGAAGTGCTCGCGCACCGCCGCCGGGTCGCCCAGCGCCCGCCCGGCCAGCCGGGTCAGCACCCGCCGCGCCGCCCGCGGCCACCGGCGGCAGAACTGGTAGAACGCCACGCCGAAGGCGATGTTCTTGCCGCGCGCCAGCCGGTGCGCCACGCGCGCGGGCAGCAGCTCGCGCAGCCGGTCCGCGACCTTGTCCCGGCCGGGCACCGGGCCGATCCACGTCGGCGACCGCTGGAGCATGGTCACGTGCGCGGCGGTCTCGGCCATCGAGGGCACCAGGGTCACCGCGGTCGCCCCGCTGCCGATCACCACCACGCGCTTGCCCGCGTAGTCCAGGTCCTCGGGCCAGAACTGCGGGTGCACCACCTCGCCGCCGAACGACTCCACGCCCGGGAACACCGGGTCGTAGCCGCGCTCGTAGTCGTAGTAACCCGTGCACGAGTACAGGAAGCCGCAGGTGAGCGTGCCCTCCTCGACCGCGCCGGACTCGTCGCGGCGGTGCACGGTCAGCGTCCAGCGCGAGGTCCGGGTGTCGAAGTCGGCGGCGACCACCCTGGTCCGGTAGCGCACGAGCCGGTCGACGCCGGACTCCCGGGCGGTCTCCCGGATGTAGGACAGGATCGACGGCCCGTCGGCGATCGACTTCGGGTCGCGCCAGGGCTTGAACGGGTACCCGAGCGTGAACATGTCCGAGTCCGACCGGATGCCCGGGTACCGGAACAGGTCCCACGTGCCGCCCATCGAGTCCCGCGCCTCCAGGACCGCCACGGACTTGCCGGGGCACCCGGTGCGCAGGCGGTGGGCCGCGCCGATGCCGGACAGCCCGGCGCCCACGATGACGACGTCGACGTGCTCGGGAGTGGTCATGCCACCAGTGTGGTCCGCGCCGTCGGCGGCCTCTTGACCGGGGGCGACAACTATTTGACCCTGGACGACATGACGGTGATCCGGTCCGCGGGCCTGCGGGGGTTCCGGGCGACGGTGGCCGAGCTGGGCGGCCGGGCCGAGGACTACGCCCGCGAGGCGGGCCTGCCGCCGGCCGCGCTGGACGTCGACGACCTGCTGGTGCCCGACCGCGCGCTGACCGCCGTGCTGGAGCTGGCCGCCGAGGGGCTGCGCTGCCCGGACCTGGGCCTGCGGGTCGCCGCCCGCCAGGACTTCGGCATGCTGGGCCCGCTGGCGCTGGCCATCCAGAACTCGCCGACCGTGGCGGACGCGCTGGAGTGCGCGTCCCGCTACCTGTTCGTGCACGCCCGGTCGCTGAGCCTGACCCTGGTCGACGACCCGTACGGCGCACCGGACGTGGCCGCGCTGCGCTACGGCCTGCCGGTGCGGCCGGTGCCGGCGCAGGCGGTCGACCTGGGCCTGGGTTTCCTGCACCGCTCCATCGGCTTCCTGCTCGGCGACCGCTACCGGCTGCGCTCGGTGGAGCTGCCGCACACGCCCGCCGCGCCGCTGTCGGTGTACGAGGAGTTCTTCCAGGCGGCCGTCCACATCGGACGCGAGGCGCCGATGCTCCGGCTGCCGCGCGCCCTGGCGCACGAACCGCTGCCCGGCGGCGACGAGCGCACGTGGCGGCTGGCACTGGCGTTCCTGGCCGAGCAGAGCCCCGGCGAGGACGCGAGCACGGCCGCCCGCGTGCGCGCGGTGCTCACCCGCTCCCTCGGCACGATGCCGCCGGAGGTCGGCGTGGTCGCCCGGCTCGTCACCCTCCACCCGCGCACCCTGCAGCGCCGCCTGGCCTCCGAGGGGACGACGTTCGCCGCGGTGCTGGACGAGGTGCGCCGGGAGGCCGCCGAGCGCTACCTGACCACCACCAGGATGCCGATGAGCCAGGTCGCCGGCCTGCTGGGGCTGTCCGAGCAGTCGGCGCTGAGCCGGTGCTGCCGGCGGTGGTGGGGCACCACGCCGAGCGCCGTCCGCCGCCGGGGGCGGGGTGGCGGGGTGTGAGGTCGCCGGTGGTGAGGTCGCGGGTGTGCGGTCGCCGGGCGCGAGATCACCGAGCGCGAGACCACTCGGGGTGACGCCACCCGAATCGGTGCCGACCAGGCCGGTGCCGACCAGGCCGGCGTCGACCAGGCCGGCGTCGACCAGGCCGGCGTCGACCAGGCCGGCGTCGCCTGTGGTCAAATTCCTGTCGCCCGGGGTCAAGCCGGGCCGTCGCGCATCCGCCACACTGGGCCCCGCACCGGGTTCCCAGCACCGCCCCCGAGGAGGCCGCATGTCCCAGCTCCCCCGCTACCGGTTCGCCGGCGGCACCGCCGTCCTCACCGGCGCGGCCAGCGGCATGGGCGAGCAGATGGCGTACGGCCTGGCCCGGCGCGGCAGCGACCTGGTGCTGGTCGACCGGGACGCCGACCGGCTCGCCGAGGTCGCCGGCCGCATCCGCGGCGTCGCGGTCGACCGGGTCGTGGCGGACCTGGCCGACGTGGCGGGCCTGGACGCGGTCGCCGCCGACCTGCTGGCCCGGCACCCGCGCGTCACCCTGCTGGTCAACAACGCCGGCGTCGCCCTGGGCGGCACCTTCGACCAGGTCGCCGCCGAGGAGTTCGACTGGGTGGTGGACGTCAACTTCCGCGCCCCCGTGGCGCTCACCCGCCTGCTGCTGCCCCGCCTGCTGGAGTCCCCGGGCAGCCACGTGGTCAACGTGTCGAGCCTGTTCGGCCTCATCGCCCCGCCCGGCCAGACCGCGTACTCGGCCAGCAAGTTCGCCCTGCGCGGCTTCACCGAGGCGCTGCGGCACGAGCTGGCCGACCGGGGCGTCGGCGTGACCTGCGTCCACCCGGGCGGCATCCGCACCCGCATCGCCGAGACCGCGCGCGTGGCCCGGGGCGTCGACCGGGCCGAGGCCGAGGAGGGCAAGGCGAACTTCGCGAAGCTCCTCACCTACCCCGCCGACAAGGCGGCGGAGCAGATCCTGGCCGGCGTGGAGAAGCGCCGGGGCCGCGTGCTGATCGCGGCGAGCGCGGTCGTGCCCGACCTGCTGGCGCGCCTGTTCCCCGCCTCGTACATGGGGGTGATGAACCGCCTGCGCCCGGCCGCCGCGCGCCGCGCCTCCGCCCCGGGGTCCGCTCAAGGCACCACCGGCTCACCGACCAGGTAGGCACCTCGTCGGGGCCCGCGCCGGTGATCCTCACCGTGTGATCGATCCTCCGTCCTCTTCGGACCGCAGGACGTTTTCGCCCAGGATCAACGATCACCCACCCCCGCCTGCGCCCTCCCTGAGACCTCCGACGCCCGCGCCCCAAGCCGGAAGTCCCTGACCTGCCGGTTGCCAAGCCGTCTGGACTAACGCGGCCGGCGCCGGCGCCGAAAACCCACGTATCCGATCAACGAACCCTGGTACATGTGGAGTACAGGGCGATCACAGGGGGTGTTCGCCTTGGCCTCCGGTTCACCCGGAGGTGTGAAACAGACCAGGGGGGTCCATGAGAAAGCACGGCACCAGCAGCTTCTTCGTCGTGGGCGAAGGAGTGCTGGAGTTCGACCGCACGGGGGTGGCTACCGTGCGCCAACCGATGACGGTGGAGGAGTTGCGCCGGTTCCGCTTCTCGCGCCTGGGGCCGGAGGGGACCCCGCTCGACGAGGAGACCCGGATCGCCCTCGCCACCGCCATGACCGCGGCGGGTCCGCAGCCGGACTCCGCGAATCCGCCGATCCCGGCGGGCTTCACCTACCTCGGCCAGTTCGTCGACCACGACCTGACCATGGACCGCACCGAGTCGCAGCTGGGGCAGGACGTCAACCTCGACGACCTGGTGCAGGGCCGGTCGCCGGCGCTGGACCTGGACTCGGTGTACGGGCGGGGGCCGGGCGACCCCAACGACCGGGCTTTCTACGCCGCCGACGGGGTCAAGCTCAAGGTGGGCGCCACCGCGCCCGTCGCGTTCCCCGACGAGCGGACCAACGTGTCGCTGGAGGGGTTCGACCTGCCGCGGTTCGGCGCGGCGGGCGCGACGGGCGCCGACCGGCGGCGACCGCTGATCCCCGACACCCGCAACGACGAGAACCTGGTGGTCGCCCAGACGCACCTGGCGTTCATCAGGTTCCACAACCGGGTGGTGGACGAGCTGGCGCTGCGCGGCCTGAGCGGGCGGCGGCTGTTCACCGCGGCGCGCGAGGAGGTCGTGCGCCACTACCAGTGGATGCTGCGGCACGACTTCCTGCCGCGGATCGTCGACCCGGCCATCGTGGACGACGTGTTCACCAACGGCAGGCGCTTCTTCGAGGCGCCCGGCCGGGGGCTGCGCCCCACGATGCCGCTGGAGTTCTCGGTGGCCGCGTACCGGTTGGGGCACAGCCAGGTCCGGGGCGCCTACCAGTGGAACCGGGTGTTCAACACCAACGGCCCCGGCGGGATCGCCACGCTGTTCCTGCTGTTCGTGTTCACCGGGACCTCGGGCAACTTCGACCCGGGCTCGACGCTGCCGGACCTGGACGACCCGAACTCCGGCACGGTGGACGTGCTGCCCACCAACTGGATCGCCGACTTCCGCAGGCTGTACGACTTCACCGAGGTCGACCGGCCGGACCTGGTGCCGCCGACGCCGAACGGCGGCAACGTGACCAAGCGGATCGACTCCCTGCTGGTGGACCCGCTGGCGCAGCTGCCGGCGGGCACGTTCGGCGGGCGCGGCACCGAGTTCACCGAGATCCAGCGCAACCTCGCCTTCCGCAACCTGACCCGGGCGGGCATGGTCCGCCTGGCCTCCGGGCAGCAGATGGCGGAGCTGTTCGGCGTGCCACCGCTGACCGCCGAGCAGATCCTCGTGGGCAACGGTGGCGCCGTGCTCGACGGGCTCACCGACGCGCAGAAGGACGCGGTGACCGCCGCGACCCCGCTGTGGTTCTACGTGCTGCGCGAGGCCGAGGCCAACAACGGCCTGCTCGGGCCGGTGGGCGGCCGGATCGTGGCCGAGACGTTCCACCGGTCGATCGAGGGCAGCCGCACCTCGATCGTGCGCCAGCCCTCGTGGCGGCCGACGTTCGGCCCGGACGACCGGACGTTCCGGATGACCGACCTGCTCCTGTTCGCCTTCGAGGGCAAGGCGGACCTGCTCAACCCCCTCGGGGACTGAGCGTGGCGACCCGCTCGGTCGAGCGGACCACCCCGCGGGAGCGGCTCGACCGCTGGGCCGCTCCCGCCCTGCGGTGGTCGATCGCCGTGGTGTTCCTCTGGTTCGGCGCGCTCAAGGTCACCGGCGCCTCGCCGGTGGCGGAGCTGGTGGAGGCGGCCGTGCCGTGGGTGGACCCGGGGTTCCTGGTACCCGCCCTCGGCTGGTTCGAGGTCGTGCTGGGGCTGGTGCTGCTGCTCGGGTGGCTGCCGCGGCTGACGCTGGTCGTCGCGGCGGTCCACCTGGTCGGGACCTTCCTGGTCTTCGTCCAGGCGCCGACCCTGGTGATCTTCCACGGCAACCCCCTCCTGCTCACCACCAACGGCGAATTCGTCCTGAAGAACGTGGTGCTCGTCTGCGCGGTCCTGGTCCTCCTGGGCCGGACCACCACCCGGACGAGCTGACCACGCGGTGCGCCGGCCCCCGGTCCTCCCGGGGACCGGCCCACCGCCCCCGCGCGTGTCCTCCACTCCAACACCGCGTGTCCTCCACCCGGACACCGCAAGTCCTCCACTCGGACACCACGAACGCAGAACTCACCACTCCTGAACGTTCGACACGACGGTCCCGAACGTTCGACTCGCGGTGCCTGAACGCATGACACGCGGTGCCTGAACGCATGACACGCGGTGCCGGACCGGAGGACACGCGGTGTCCGACTGGAGGACACGCGCGGTGAAAGCGCTCCCACCCGGCGTGTCATGCGTTCAAACCGCGCGAGTCATGCGTTCAAGCCGGGCGTGTCATGCGTTCAAGCCGCGCGAGTCGAACGTTCAGGGCCGTCGTGTCGAACGTTCGGGGCCGGTGAGTTCCACGTTCGCGTGCCGGGCCCACTCGCGGTGGAAGCCGCGCACGTGGCGGGTCACCCGGGTCGCCGCCAGCTCGGCGTCGCCCTCCCGCACGGCGCGCAGGATGCCCCGGTGCTCGCGGCGCAGCCGGACCGCGGTGCGCGACCAGTCGGGCAAGGCCCGCACCGCGTCCGTCACGGTCCGGTGGATCGCGTCCCGCAGCGCCGCCATGACCGCGGTGTTCACCGCGTTGCCCGCCGCCGCCGTGAGGGCCACGTGGAAGTCCGCGTCGAGCTGGTGGAACGCGTCGGCGTCGAGGTCCGGCGCCTCCATGCGCGCCAGCAGGTCGGCGGCGCGGGCCAGCTCGGGGTGGTCGGGCGTCCGGGCGGCGGCGCGCACCGAGTGGCTCTCGACCATCACCCTGGTGTCGACCAGGTCCGCCATCGGCAGCCGCCGCGTGGCCAGGTGCAGCCGCAGCGCCGCGCCGAGGCCGCCCGCGGGATCGGCGATCACCGTCGTCCCCGCGTCGGGCCCGGACCCGACGCCGCTGCGCACCACGCCCATCGCCTGGAGCACCCGGATCGCCTCGCGCACGGTCGCCCGGCTCACGCCCAGCTCCTCGGCCAGCCGCCGCTCGGCGGGCAGCTGCTCCCCCACGCCCAGCCTGCCCGCGGTCAGCTCCGACTCCACGTGCCGCAGCACCGCGTCGTACCCGGACACCCGCGCCTCCCCGCTGTGGTCAGACCACATACCTGGTGTGGTCTGACCACAGAGTCTAAGCTGCGGAGGCGTGAGAGTCGCGCTGTTCGTCACGTGCCTGGTCGACGGCCTGTTCCCGGACGTCGGCAAGGCCACCGTCCGGCTGCTGGAGCGCCTGGGCCACGAGGTGGTCGTGCCGCCGGCCCAGACCTGCTGCGGCCAGATGCACATCAACACCGGCTACGCGGGCCAGGCGCTGCCGATCGTGCGCAACCACGTGCGGGCCTTCGAGGGCGCGGACGTGGTCGTCGCGCCGTCCGGGTCGTGCGCGGGTTCGGTGCGCCACCAGCACGCCGCGATCGCCCGCGAGCACGGTGACGCCGGGCTCGCCGAGGCCGCCGAGGACACCGCGAGGCGCACCTACGAGCTGTCCGAGCTCCTGGTGGACGTCCTGGGCGTCACCGACGTCGGCGCGTACTTCCCGCACCGGGTCACCTACCACCCGACGTGCCACTCGCTGCGCGTGCTCAAGGTGGGCGACCGGCCGCTGCGGCTGCTGCGGGCCGTGGAGGGCATCGACCTGGTCGAGCTGCCCGCGGCCGAGACGTGCTGCGGTTTCGGCGGCACGTTCGCGCTCAAGAACGCCGACACCTCCACCGCCATGCTCGCCGACAAGATGAGCAACGTCATCGGCACCCGGGCCGGCGTGCTCACCGCGGGCGACTCGTCGTGCCTGATGCACATCGGCGGCGGGCTGAGCAGGCTGCGCAGCGGCATCCGCCCGCTGCACCTGGCGCAGGTCCTGGAGCACACCCGATGAGCACCTTCCTGGGCATGCCCGCCGGCCGCGGCAACCTGACCGGCGCGCCGTTCCCCGAGGCCGCGCGCGAGGCCCTCGGCGACGCCCAGCTGCGCCGCAACCTGGCCAAGGCCACCACCACGATCCGGGCCAAGCGCGCGACCGTGGTGGGCGAGCTGCCGGACTGGGCGGCGCTGCGCGCGGCGGGCGCGGCGATCAAGGACGACGTGCTGGCCAACCTGGACGAGTACCTGGTGCGGTTCGAGGAGGCGCTGACCGCGCGCGGCACCCACGTGCACTGGGCGCGCGACGCCGACGAGGCCAACCGGATCGTCACCGACCTGGTCACCGCCACCGGCACCCGCGAGGTGATCAAGGTCAAGTCCATGGCCACCGCCGAGATCGGCCTGAACGAGGCGTTGGCGCGGGCGGGCGTGCACGCGGTCGAGACAGACCTGGCGGAGCTGATCGTGCAGCTCGGCCACGACCGGCCCAGCCACATCCTGGTGCCCGCGATCCACCGCGGCCGGGCCGAGATCCGGGAGATCTTCCGGCGCGAGATGCCCGACGTGGACCCGGACCTGACCGCCGACCCGCGCGCGCTCGCCGAGGCCGCGCGCGAGCACCTGCGGCGCAAGTTCCTGACCGCGGACGTGGCGATCTCGGGCGCGAACTTCGGCATCGCGGAGACCGGGTCGCTGGTGGTGGTGGAGTCCGAGGGCAACGGCCGGATGTGCCTGACGCTGCCGCGCACGCTGATCAGCGTGGTGGGCATCGAGAAGATGCTGCCGACGTGGCGGGACCTGGAGGTGTTCCTCCAGCTGCTGCCCCGGTCGTCCACCGGGGAGCGGATGAACCCGTACACGTCGGTGTGGACCGGGCCGACCGAGGGGCAGACCAGCCACGTGGTGCTGGTGGACAACGGCCGCACGGCGGTGCTCGCCGACCCCGACGGGCGGGCGGCGCTGCGGTGCATCCGCTGCTCGGCGTGCCTGAACTCGTGCCCGGTGTACGAGCGGACGGGCGGCCACGCGTACGGCTCGACGTACCCCGGGCCGATCGGCGCGGTGCTGTCGCCGCAGCTGACCGGGGTGGCGCGGAACCCGACGCTGCCGTTCGCGTCGTCGCTGTGCGGGGTGTGCTACGACGTGTGCCCGGTGGCGATCGACATCCCGTCCATGCTGGTGCACCTGCGGGGGAAGGTGGTCGAGGCGGGGCGGACGACGCCGGAGTCGACCGCGATGCGCGCCCTGGCGTGGGTGATGTCGGACGCCCGGCGGTGGCGGCGGTTCGCGCGGCTGGGGAAGTTCGGGCGGACGGCGAGCAGGCACGTGCCGCTGCCGGGCTGGTCGACGGCCCGGGACGTGCCGCAGCCGCCGCGGCAGACGTTCCGCGACTGGTGGGAGGCGCGATGAGCGCGCGTGACGAGGTGCTGGCGCGGGTCCGGCGGGCGAAGGGCAGCGCGGCGGCACCCGTGCCGCGGGACTACCGCGCGGCCGGTTCCCGCGGCCCCGGTGACCCGGTGCTGTTCGCCGAACGCCTGCGCGACTACCGGGCGCGGGTCCGCGTGGTACCGGCCGACGACCTGGTCGCCGCCGTCGCCGCCGCCCTGCGGGAACGCGGTGCGCGCCTGGTGGTGGCCGCTCCCGGCACGCCGCCGGAGTGGGCCCCCGACGCCACCCGCACCCCCGTGGACGTCGCGACCCTGGAACGCGCCGACGCCGTGCTGACCGCGTGCCACGTCGCCATCGCCGAGACCGGCACGATCGTCCTGGACCACGACGCCGCCGACCAGGGCCCGCGCGCGCTGACCCTCGTGCCGGACTACCACCTGGTCGTGGTCCGGGCGTCCCAGGTGGTCGCCGGGGTGCCCGACGCCGTGGCCGCCCTGGCCGACGTGCGCACCCAGACCTGGATCAGCGGCCCGTCCGCGACCAGCGACATCGAACTGGAACGCGTGGAAGGCGTCCACGGCCCCCGAACCCTGGAAGTAATCCTCACCACCTGAAACCCGCGCGAGTCCTCCACTCCGGCACCGCGTGTCCTCCGCTCAGGCACTGCATGTCCTTCACTCGCGCACCTGCACCACAGGTCGGACTGGAGGACACGCGGTGTCGGACTGGAGGACACGCGGTGTCGGACTGGAGGACACGCGGGTCTCAGGGGGTGGGAGGGGGTGTCCGGATTTGCGGATGGCGTTACCATCGACCGTGCGGTCGAGAGGCGCTGCAACGGGTGACCAGCCCGCCACGCTCGGTCGTGAGCAACGCAGGTAAGGGCGCCTCCCACTGAAGTTCAACGGGAGGCTGAGCGTGTCGGAAAACGCCCTGCGTGAGCTGCTGGACCAGCGCGTCGCCGTGCTCGACGGCGCCTGGGGCACCATGCTGCAGGGGGCCGGTCTCACCCCCGCCGACTACCGGGGCGACCTGCTCGGCGACCACTCCCACGACGTCACCGGCGACCCGGACCTGCTCAACCTCACCCGCCCCGACGTCATCCTCGACGTGCACCGCCGGTACCTGGCCGCGGGCGCGGACATCACCACCACCAACACCTTCACCGCGACCTCCATCGCGCAGGCCGACTACGGCCTGGAGGAGCTGGTCCGCGAGATGAACCTGCGCGGCGCCCAGCTCGCCCGCCAGGCCGCCGACGAGGCGGGCGGCCGGTTCGTGGCCGGGTCGGTGGGCCCGCTCAACGTGACCCTGTCGCTCTCGCCCCGGGTGGAGGACCCGGCGTTCCGCACGGTCACCTTCGACCAGGTCCAGGCCGCCTACGCCGAGCAGATCGGCGCGCTCGCCGAGGGCGGCGTCGACCTGCTGCTCATCGAGACGATCTTCGACACGCTCAACGCCAAGGCCGCCGTGGCCGCCGCCCGCGAGGTGGCGCCGCACCTGCCGCTGTGGATCTCGGTCACCATCGTCGACCTGAGCGGCCGCACGCTGTCCGGGCAGACCGTCGAGGCGTTCTGGAACTCCGTCGCCCACGCCGACCCGCTGGTGGTGGGCGTGAACTGCTCGCTGGGCGCCACCGAGATGCGCCCGCACGTCACCGACCTCGCGCGCTTCGCGGGCACCTACACCGCCAGCCACCCCAACGCGGGCCTGCCCAACGCGTTCGGCGGCTACGACGAGACCCCGGAGGAGACCGCCGCACTGCTGCGCGGCTTCACCGAGGAGGGCCTGGTCAACATCGTCGGCGGCTGCTGCGGCACCACCCCGGCGCACATCGCGCGGATCGCCGAGGTGGCCAGGGGCGCCCGGCCGCGCCCCGTGCCCAGGCCCGCGCAGCGCACCCGGTTCAGCGGCCTGGAGCCGTTCGAGATCGGTCCGGACACCGGGTTCGTGATGATCGGCGAGCGCACCAACGTGACGGGCTCGGCGAAGTTCCGCAGGCTCATCGAGTCCGACAACCACCAGGCCGCGGTGGAGGTGGCGCTGGAGCAGGTGCGCGGCGGCGCGAACCTGCTGGACGTCAACATGGACGCCGACCTGCTCGACAGCGAGCGGGCGATGACCACGTTCCTCAACCTGATCGCCACCGAGCCGGAGATCGCCCGCGTGCCGGTGATGGTCGACAGCTCGCGGTGGAGCGTGCTGGAAGCCGGGCTGAAGTGCGTGCAGGGCAAGGGCGTGGTCAACTCGATCAGCCTCAAGGAGGGCGAGGAGCCGTTCCTGGCCCAGGCCCGCCGCATCCGCGACTTCGGCGCCGGCGTGGTGGTGATGGCGTTCGACGAGCGGGGCCAGGCCGACACCACCGAGCGCAAGGTGGACATCTGCGCCCGCGCCTACGACCTGCTCACCCGCGAGGTCGGGTTCCCCGCCGAGGACATCATCTTCGACCCGAACGTGCTCGCGGTCGCCACCGGCATCCCCGAGCACAACGGCTACGCCAAGGCGTTCCTGGAAGCGATCCCGCTGATCAAGCAGCGCTGCCCGGGCGCGCGGGTCAGCGGCGGCATCTCGAACCTGTCGTTCTCCTTCCGCGGCAACGACACCGTGCGCGAGGCGATGCACTCGGCGTTCCTGTTCCACGGCGTGCGCGCGGGCCTGGACATGGGCATCGTCAACGCGGGCCAGCTCGCCGTCTACGAGGACATCCCGGCCGACCTGCTGGAGCTGGTCGAGGACGTGCTGTTCGACCGCCGCCCGGACGCCACCGACCGGCTGGTGTCCTTCGCCGAGACCGTGGCGGGCAAGGGCACCAAGCGCACCGTGGACCTGTCGTGGCGCGAGGCGCCGGTGGAGCAGCGCCTGTCGCACGCCCTGGTGCACGGCGTCGTCGACTTCATCGAGGCGGACACCGAGGAGGCCCGCCTGGTGGCGGCGCGCCCGCTGGACGTCATCGAGGGCCCGCTGATGGACGGCATGAAGGTCGTCGGCGACCTGTTCGGCTCGGGCAAGATGTTCCTGCCGCAGGTGGTGAAGAGCGCGCGCGTGATGAAGCGCGCGGTCGCCTACCTGGAGCCGTTCATGGACGCCGAGAAGGAGGCCGCGATCGCCGCGGGCCGCGCCACCGAGTCGCGCGGCAACGGCAAGGTCGTGCTGGCCACGGTCAAGGGCGACGTGCACGACATCGGCAAGAACATCGTCGGCGTGGTGCTGGGCTGCAACAACTACGAGGTCATCGACCTGGGCGTGATGGTGCCCGCGGCGAAGATCCTCGACACGGCGGTCACCGAGGGCGCGGACGTGGTCGGCCTGTCCGGGCTGATCACGCCGTCGCTGGACGAGATGGTGTCGGTGGCCGCGGAGATGCAGCGGCGCGGGTTGAAGCTGCCGCTGCTGATCGGCGGCGCGACCACGTCCCGGCAGCACACCGCGGTCCGCATCGCCCCCGCCTACGACTCGCCCACGCTGCACGTGCTCGACGCGTCGCGGGTGACCGGCGTGGTGTCGGCGCTGCTGGACCGGGACCGGGCCGAGGAGCTGGCCGAGGCGACCCGCGCCGAGCAGGAGCGGCTGCGCGAGGAGCACGAGAAGCGGCACAGCACCCCGCTGCTGACCGTCGAGCAGGCCCGCGCCAACCCCGAGCGGGTGTCCTTCGAGGACCTGCCGACGCCGCCGTTCACCGGGGTGCGGGTGGTCGAGCCGGGCCTGGCCGAGCTGCGCGAGATGATCGACTGGACGTTCTTCTTCCTGGCCTGGGAGCTGAAGGGCAAGTTCCCGAAGGTCCTGGAGACCAACCCGGCCGCGCGGGAGCTGTTCGACGACGCCAACGCGATGCTCGACGAGATCGTGGCCGACGGCTCGCTGGAGCCCCGGGGCGTGTACGGGTTCTGGCCCGCGCGCTCCGAGGGCGACGACATCGTGGTCGGCACCACGCGGCTGCCGATGCTGCGCCAGCAGACGAAGAAGCCGCAGGACCGCCCGAACCGCTGCCTGGCCGACTACGTGGCGCCCGAGGGCGACCACCTGGGCGGGTTCGCGGTGGCGATCCACGGCGCGGACGAGCTGGCCGCGAAGTACGAGGCCCAGCAGGACGACTACCGGGCGATCATGGTCAAGGCGCTGGCCGACCGGCTGGCCGAGGCGTTCGCCGAGCACGTCCACCTGCGGGTGCGGCGCGAGTGGTTCGAGCCGGGCGCGAACCCGGCGCTGGAGGATCTGCACGCGGAGCGGTTCCGCGGCATCCGGCCCGCCCTGGGCTACCCGGCGAGCCCGGACCACAGCGAGAAGCGGGAGCTGTTCGCGCTGCTCGGGGCCGAGGAGGCGGGCCTGGGCCTGACCGACTCGTTCGCCATGACGCCGGCGGCGGCCGTCAGCGGGTTGATCTTCGCGCACCCGGACTCGCGGTACTTCACGGTGGGGCGGATCGGGCGCGACCAGGTCGAGGACTACGCGCGGCGGCGCGGGACGTCCCTGGCCGAGGTGGAGCACTGGCTGCGGCCGAACCTGGCCTACGAGCCCGAGGTCTGAGGCGGCGCCGGAACCTCGGCGGCGCGCCGATCACCGGCCGCCGGTCGACGTGGGCGGTCGGCCGGTCGGTCTGCGCGGGCACGGCGTCCCCGGCCCGGGTGCGCGGGGCGTCGAGGAAGCCGAGCAGGTCCAGCCGGACCCGGTGGGCCGTTCGTCGTCGTCGCCCCGGTCACGCCACTCGTCCAGGCCGCCCGGCGCGAACCACTCCCGCTCGGGCAGCGCCAGGCACCGCTCCGCGGCCTCGGCCGCGTCCGCCGCGCCGCCGGATCACGCCCGGGGAACGCGGAGGGCCCCGCCCGGTTTCCCGGACGGGGCCCTCTCGGCCACCACCTCAGACGGTGACCGGCTCGCGCTCCTCCTCGACCCGCCGGGCGTCGCGCCTGGCCTGCCTGCGCTCCTTGCGGCCCTCCACCATCGAGTACAGCGTGGGCACCAGCACCAGGGTCAGCAGCGTGGAGCTGATCAGCCCGCCGATCACCACGATCGCCAGCGGCTTGCCGATGAACGCGCCCTCGCCGGTGATGCCCAGCGCCATCGGCAGCAGCGCGAAGATCGTCGCCGCGGCGGTCATCAGGATGGGCCGCAGCCTGCGCCGGCCGCCCTCGACGACCGCCTCGCGCACCGGCAGGCCGTCGCGCCGGTACTGGTTGACCAGGTCGATCAGCACGATCGCGTTGGTCACCACGATGCCGACGAGCATCAGCATGCCGATCAGCGCGGGCAGGCCGAGCGGGGTGCCGGTGAGCAGCAGCAGGCCGATGGCGCCGGTCGCCGCGAACGGGATCGACACCAGCAGGATCAGCGGCTGCACCAGGCTGCGGAACGTGGCCACCATGATCAGGAACACGATCGCGATGGCCGCGAGCATGGCCAGGCCGAGGTCGGCGAACGTCTCGGCCTGGTCGGCGCTGACGCCGCCGATCTCGTAGGCCGCGCCGGCGGGCAGGTCGACCGCGTCGAGCCGCGAGGTCAGCTCGGCGGTCACCGCGCCCAGGTCCGAGCCGGTGGCCTTGGCCGACACCGTGGTGCTGCGCGCGCCGTCGGTGCGCCGCACCTGCACCGGGCCGTCCACCACGGACACCTCGGCGACCTGGCCGAGGGTGGCGCCGCCGGGCAGCGGCAGCGCGCGCAGCGCGTCCACGTCCGTCGGCGCGGTGCCGGTGCGCAGGACGACCTGCTGGGGCGCGCCGTCGACGGGCAGCTCGGCCACGGGCACGCCGCGCAGCGCCTGCGCGGCGAACTGGCCGATGGTCTGGCCGGTCAGGCCGCGGGCGGCGGCCGCGTCCCGGTTGACGCTCACCTGCACGCGCGGCGCGCTGACCGCGAGGTCGTTGGTGACCTCGCCGACGCCGGGGGCGCCGGCGACGGCCTGCTGGACCCGGTCGGCCGCGGTGCGCAGGGTGTCCGCGTCGGGGGCGGTGACCAGCACGTCGATGCTGTCGGAGCCGAACCCGGCGGCGGCCGCGCCGAAGGTCACCTCGCCGGTGCCCTCCGTGCCCGCCAACCGCTCGGTCAGCCGTTCCCGCAACGCCTCCATGTCGGTGCCCTCGCGCACGGTGGCGCGCACGGAGGTGTCGCCGTTGCCGCCGAACCCGAACGCGGCGAGGCTGTTGTCCGTGCCGACGACGACCTGGTAGGTCTCGACCTCGTCGGTCTCGGCGAGCACGCCCTCCAGCTTGCGGGCGGCCTCGTCGCGGGCGGCCAGGCTCGTGCCGGGCGGCATCTTCTGGCTGCCCTGCAGCGCCCGGCCGTTGGAGTCGTCGATGAAGTTGGTCTCCAGCGCGCCGGCCAGGCCGAGCGTGCCGCCGAAGATGAGCACCGCGATCAGCAGCGTCAGCCAGCGGCGGGTGGTGGCGAACCGCAGCACCGGCACGTACGCGCGCTGCAGCGGGCTGCGCCGCTCCTTCTCCAGCGCCTCCTGCCGGACCCGCTCGGCGTCCTCCGCGTCGACCGCGGCCGGCCGCTTGAGGAACCAGTACGCCAGCACCGGCACGATGGTCAGCGACACCAGCAGCGAGGCCAGCAGCGCCACGGTCACGGTGATGGAGAACGGCCCGAACAGCTCGCCCGCGATGCCGCCGACGAACGCGATGGGCAGGAACACCGCGACCGTGGTCAGCGTGGACGCGGTCACCGCGCCCGCCACCTCGCGGGTGCCGTCGAGCACGGCGCGCTGCTTGTCCTCGCCGTAGCCGAGGTGCCGCTTGATGTTCTCCAGCACCACGATCGAGTCGTCGACCACGCGGCCGACGGCGATGGTGAGCGCGCCCAGGGTGAGCAGGTTCAGCGACAGGTCGCCGGTGTAGAGGGCGATCAGCGCGACCACCACGGACAGCGGGATGGACACCGCCGTGACCAGGGTGGACCGCACCGACAGCAGGAACAGCAGGATCACCACGACGGCGAACAGCAGGCCGAGCAGGCCCTCGGTGGTCAGGCCGCTGATGGCCTTCTCCACCTCGGGGCCCTGGTCGAACGCGACGGTGAGCTTCGAGTCGGCGGCCTCGCCCAGCTCGTCGAGCCGGTCGCGCACGGCGCGGGAGATCTCCACCGCGTTGCCGTCGGCGTTCATGGTGACGCTGATGCCCAGCGTGGGCTCGCCGTCGGTGCGGGTCAGCACGGTGGCGGGGGCGGGCGCGGACTCCACGGTGGCCACGTCGCCGAGCTTCACCGGACCGGCGGGCGAGGCCAGGGGCAGCTCGCGCAGCCCGTCCACGGACGTGACCGCGCCGCCGACCTGGACGGTCAGCGTCTTGTCCGCGTCGGGCACGGTGCCCGCGGGCACGGTGGCGCCGGCCGTGGTGAGGGCGGTGGTGAGGGCCTGCGGGTCGACGCGGCGGGCGCCCAGGAGGGCGTAGTCGACGGTGACGGTGACCTGGCGGTCGCGCTCGCCGCTGACGGTGGCCTGGCGGACGCCGGGGATGGCCTCCAGCTCGGGCACGACCTCGGCGCGCAGCCGGGCGGCGGTGGCGATGTCGTCCGCGCCGGCGGTCGCGGCGAGCGCGACGACCGGGATGTCGTCGGTGCCGCCCTGCGCGACGGTGGGCTCCACGCCCTCGGGCAGGCGCGGCGCGAGCCGGTTCACCGCCTGCTGCATCTGCGTGACGGCGGCGTCGACGTCCGTGCCGTAGGTGAACATCACCTGCACGGTCGCGGAGCTCTCGGCGGAGCGGGTGAGCACCTGCTCGACGCCGTCCACGCCGCGCAGGGCGGCCTGGATGGGCTCGGCGACCTGGCTGTCCACCAGGTCCGGCGACGCGCCCGGGTACGGTGCGATGACCACCGCGGCGGGCAGCTCGATGGACGGGAACAGCTGCTGCTTGACGGAGGGCAGCGTCAGCACGCCGAAGCCGATCACGACGAGGCTGAGCAGCCCGACGAGACTTCGGTTGGCCAGGCTCAGCCGAGCCAGCACGGACATCTTGGGCATCTCCTTGGTGGGCGGAGCGCAGGCACGCGGCGTCACGCTTGATGCGCGAACGGTCGCACACCCCTCCTGAGAACCGGCTCAGGCGCGGACCGGGTTCCATCCTCGTGACCAGCGGTGATCGTGTTCACCCATCGATAGACCCGAACGGGTGATGTTCATCACGGAGGCCGGGGGTGTCCCCACCCCCGGCCCCGCGCCCACGGCGGCGGTGCCCCTGCCGGGCACCCGTGGTCCACACGCGCCGCCGCCACGGACGGCAGCCGGGTCCGGCCCCGGCTCCGCCCGCATTACGCCGGCGGTGGCCGGATCGGTTCAGCCGGCCCGTTCGGTGTGCCGAAGCCAGAGCAGGCCGAGCACGGGCAGCACGAGCGGGATGAACAGGTAGCCGCTGCCGAAGCCGGACCACACGGTGGCGTCCGGGAAGGCCGCGGGGAACAGCAGGCTCGCCGCGCCGACCAGGAGCACGCCGGTCAGCTCGACGCCGCAGGCGAGGTAGGCCACCCGCCGGGACACCGCGCCCGCCAGCGCGGCCGTCGCGACCACGTAGACGACGGCGGCGAACGCCGACAGCAGGTAGGCCAGCGGCGCGTGCCCGAAGCGGGTGGACAGCTGCACGGCCGAGCGGGCGGTCGCCGCCAGCGCGAAGATCCCGTAGACGGCGACCAGCAGGCGCCCGGGACCGGACCGGGTGGCCTCCTTCAGGGAGTCAGGCATGGACGGGCCAGAGCTGGTTGAGCCGCACCACCATCACCGCCACGCCCAGGCAGACCGCGGTCAGCACCCCGGCACCCCAGCGCGTGCGCTCGGCCAGCGCCCAGAAGGCACCGCCCGGCAGGAGGATGGCCGCGCCGATCAGGTAGCCGACGAAGGTGAACCCGTTGAAGTCGACCCCGGCGGGCTTCGACTCGACGTCGAGGACGTCGAGGACGCCCACGACCAGCTGCACCAGCAGGCCGAGTTCGAGCAGCACCACGACGCCGGCCAGGCCGAGGGTCGCCTTGGTGGCCAAGGTGATGGGCTTGTCGGCGACGGTCAGCGCGAGCGACCACGCGGCACCGACGAGCGCCACGACGATCAGCGCGGTCGCGAGGACTCCGGTCATCTGTCCTTCCCGGGGTGGTGGATACCCGGGAAACCTACCCCGTTCGGGTGGGTCGACACGTCCTCGGCCCTCGCGCGCCCGACCGCGGTGACGCCGGCCGCGGGGTCGCCTTCCACCGGAGCCGCGACGACGCCCGATACCGCCCCGCCGACCTCACCCGCCCGGGCTCAGCGCCCGCAGCACCGCCGCGTCCCGCCGCGCCGTGACCTCCTCGGCCACCCGCGCCACCACCTCGTCGAACACCGGGTCCCGGTAGTAGTCGCCGTGGCCGCGCAGGGGCGAGGCGACCATGTCCGGGTCCGGGTCGAGGAACTCCGGGTCGCGCAGCCGCACGTCGTAGCCGCAGCGCACGCCCCACAGCCTGTCCCCCGCGCACACCCGCTCGTCCTCGGTCTCCGCCCACGCCTGCACCGGCCCGCCCAGCGGGTCGGTGAGCCGGTGCACGTTCCACCACCGGCCCTCCAGCCCGGCGTGCAGCCGGCACAGCTCCGCGTGCCCCAGGTAGTGCGGGAACAGCCGCGAGTAGGCCCACTGCAGCTGCGAGCCGTAGGTGACCAGGCCGATCCGGTGCAGCGCCTCGGCGGCCTCGTGCTGCCGGATGTAGCGCCGCCGGTCGGCCCGGTCGGGGCGCTCCGCCTCGCGGCGCAGCAGCGCCAGCGCGGCGAAGCACACCACGCTGCCCTGGCTGTGCCCGGACAGCACGACCGCGCCGACACCGTGGTGCCCGGTCAGCCGCACCGCCCGCGAGGTCAGCTCGATCACCGCGCGACCGCCGTACGGGGGCGGGCAGATGGGGTGCGCGGTGCGCGGCCAGAACGCGACCAGGTCCCACAGGACGCCCACGACCGTGCGCATCTTCCCGCTCTGCCACGACCGCACGCCCAGCAGCAACAGCAGCAGCACCAGGCCGGACACCACCAGGCTGCCCAACCCGCCCAGTTCCCGCGCCGGGCGCGAGGACAGCCAGTCGGCCAGGCCCGGCGGCGGCGCGGCCCGCCAGTCCGGGTGCGCCAGCCGCGCCAGCGCCACGACACCGCTCGCCACCACCTGCACCCCGCCCAGCACGGCCAGGGTGCCGAGCACCCAGTGGTACCGGTACTTGGCCGAGGCCAGCCGCCTGCTCAGCACGACCTTGGCGACGCCCGGCCGGTCCGGCTCGCCCGGGTAGTCCTCGCACACGCCGGCCCGGGTCGCCGCGCCCACCGCGTGGTGCACGCCCGACCACACGCCCACCGCGTACAGCACGCCGGCGCCGACCGCCGCGGCCCAGAACGCCCAGGGCGGGGCGGTCGTCCAGCGCAGCACCACCGCGGCACCCGCCGCCGCGGCACCGGCGGCGAGCACCAGCGCGCTGGACGCCTGCCGCACCATCGCGGCCGTGAGCGGCGGCACCAGCAGTGCGAACGCGATCGCCAGCACGCCCCACAGGCCGGCGCCGAACAGGTAGCTCGTGCTCAGCTCCAGCCCCGGCCGACCGGTGGGCGCGGGCTCGCCCAGCCACGCCACGACCCGGTAGGCCAGGCCGCCGCTGAAGCCGACCGCCAGCGTGGTCGCCAGGGCCGCGACGACGACCGCCGCGTACCCGTGCCACATCGGCCGGAACCGCTCGCCCACCGCCATCAGCTCGACCCCGCGCGGTGCGCGGCGCATCCGCGCGCACGCCAGGAACAGCGCCACCAGCAGCAGCATCGCCAACGCGGTCAGCACGTTCGTCAGCGCCTCGTACCCGGCCGGCGGCGGGTCGGCGGGCACCTGCCACAGGAACGCGGTCGCCAGGCCCGTCGCGAGCACCAGGTACCCGACCGCGAGCCACTTCAGCAGGCGCGTGTCGACCGCGCGCCGGTCCGGCGAGGCGACCACGCAGCCCACCGCCCACGCCAGCAGGGGCAGGCCCAGGCCGATCACCGACCACGACAGCGCGCCGGGCAGCGCGCCCGCGTGCAGCACGCCCAGCACCACGCAGGCCGACGCCACGTGCGCGTCCCGCAGCACGGGGGTGCGCGGCGAGGTGTGCCAGAACGCGTAGTCGCCCAGGCTGCCCGCGCTGCTCTCCCACGCGTGGTGCGTGCCGCGCGGCTCGTAGAGGAAGGTCTGCCGGCCGAACCACCACAGCACGGCCACCACCAGCACCGGCGGTGCCGTGCCGACCAGCAGCATCGCGCCGAACGGCCAGTCGGCGAGGGGCGCCAGCCACGCCCGCCCGGCCCGGCACTCCTCGACGGCCGCGCACTGCCGCACCACCAGCTCCAGCGACACGTACCCGATCGTGGTGACGAACGTGCAGGTCAGCACCAGGCCCAGCAGCCGGAGCACGGCCTCGGCGAACCGGCCGGCGCCCAGCAGCGCGTACCGGGCGAGGTTGAGCACCGCGAACGGCACCATCAGCAGCCACAGGGCCCGGCCGGCGCCGCCGGAGGTGAACCGGCCCCAGTGGAACGCCTCCACCACCCGCTCCCGCACCGGCCGCTCACCGGGCAGGGTGGCGGCGGGCCTGACGGCCCGCAGGAAGCGGGCCACGTCGTCACCCGCCACGGGGGTCGGGAACGGGTCGCCCAGCACGTGCTCGGGCGGCGTGCCGGACACGCCGTGCACCCGCAGTTCGACGACGTCCTCGGGGCGCATGCGACACCTCCGTGCCAACCGGGTGGGTTCGTGTTGCCTACCCGATCGGCCGGTCCGGTGACGTCGTTTTCACCGCAGCGGCACCCACCCGGGTGAACGCGGGACGCCGAGGGGCATGCTGGTCGGAGGCCCGGTCGCCGACCGCGACCGGGCGAGGTAACGGCCCCGACCCGAAAGGCTGCGCGCAGTGACCACTCCCGGGACCAACCCCGGCACCACCCCCGCCCGCCGCGACCCGAGCAGGCTCGTCGACGCCGCCGGGTTCCGCGAGTTCGTCCGGCACGGCTGGGGCCCGGCCGACCGCGACGCCCGCGTCGCGCCCGGCGTCGCCGAGGCCGCCGCCGCGCACCGGGACCGGCTCAGCGCCGCGCTGCCCGGCGCGCGCATCGCGGTGGCGGCCGGCTGGGCGCCCGTGCGGTCCAACGACACCGACTTCGGGTTCCGGCCCGACAGCGACTTCTCGTGGCTGACCGGCTGCTCCGCCGAGGGCGCGGTGCTGGTCATGCGCCCGGTGGGCGGCGGGCACGAGGCGGAGCTGTTCCTGCGCCCGCCCGCCGGCCCCGAGGAGCCGGACTTCTTCGCCAACGCCCGCGACGGCGAGCTGTGGATCGGTCCCGTGCCGGGCCTGGCGGAGTGGTCGCGGGCCCTGGGCGTGCGCTGCCGCCCGCTCGACGAGCTGCCCTCGGCGCTGCGCGGCAGGCTGCCCGCCGTGCACGCCACGCACGGGGTGGACCCGCTGCTGGACGCCCTGGCCGGGCCGGACAACTCGGCCGCGCTGCGCACCGTGCTCGCCGAGCTGCGGCGGGTCAAGGACGACTGGGAGGTCGGCCAGCTCCAGGCCGCCGTGGACGCCACCCTGCTGGGCTTCGCCGACGTGGCGGCCGAGCTGCCGACGGCGGTCAAGGGCGGCGGCGAGCGCTGGTTGCAGGGCACGTTCGACCGGCGGGCGCGCACCGCGGGCAACGGCCCCGGCTACGCCTCGATCGTGGCGGCCGGGCCGCACGCGCCGGTGCTGCACTGGGTCCGCAACGACGGCCCGGTGCCCGAGGACGCCGTGCTGCTGCTGGACGCGGGCGTGGAGCTGGACACGCTCTACACCGCCGACATCACCCGGACCCTGCCGGTGTCCGGCACCTTCAACCCGGCGCAGCGGCGGGTGCACGAGCTGGTCGAGCGCGCCTCGGCGGCCGCGCTGGCGGTGGTCGGGCCGGGTGCCGCGTACCGGGAGTTCCACCGCGAGGCGATGCGCGTGCTGGCCGAGGGCCTGCACGACTGGGGCCTGCTGCCGGTGTCGGTGGACGAGGCGCTGTCCCCCGAGGGGCAGCACCACCGCCGCTACATCGCGTGCGGCGTGGGGCACTTCGTCGGCCTGGACGTGCACGACTGCGCCAACTCGCGGGCCGAGGCGTACCACGACGGGGTGCTGGAGGTCGGCATGGCGCTGGCCGTGGAACCCGGGCTGTACTTCCACCCCAACGACGAGACCGTGCCGCCGGAGCTGCGCGGGCTCGGGGTGCGGTTGGAGGAGAACGTGGTGGTGACGCCGGAGGGCAACCGGGTGCTGTCGGCGGCGCTGCCGTCCGACGTCGCCGGGCTGGAGTCCTGGGTGGCCGCCGCGGGGCGGTGACCTAGGCGCCGGGCCCGTCCTCCGGGGCGGGCTCCCGCCTGCGCGGCCTGCGGCTCAACCGGACCGACGTGATGGCGTGGTGCTCCACGGCCAGCACCTCGACGTTCCAGCCGGACACCGAGACCCGGTCACCGGGCCGCTCCGGGATCCGCCCGAGCAGCACCAGCACCAGCCCGGCGATGGTGGCGTAGTCGCCCTCGGGCGCGTCGGGCAGCTCCACCCCGATGTCCACCAGGTCGTGCACCGGGAACGTGCCGGGCAGCACCATCGAGCCGTCCGCGGCGTTGCGCACCGCCATCACGTCGCGGTCGGTCTCGTCCATGATCTCGCCGACGATCTCCTCCAGCAGGTCCTCCAGCGCGACGATGCCGGCCACCGCGCCGTGCTCGTCGACCACCAGGCCCAGCTGGGCGCGCTCGGCCTTGAACCGGCGCAGCGCGTCGGAGACCTTCACCGAGTCCGGGAACACCACGGGCGGGCGGACCACGTCGGCCAGCTTGGCGTCGTCGTCGAGCAGGTCGCGCAGGTGCACGATGCCGACCACCTCGTCCAGGTGGCCGCCGCGGGCCACCGGCGCGCGCGAGTGCCCGGACGCGGCCAGCTCGGCGCGGGCGGTCGGCACGTCCGCGTCGGCGTCCAGGGTGACCACCGCCCGGCGCGGCACCAGCACCTCGCGCAACCTGCGCTCGCTGATCTCCAGCGCGCCGGTCATGATCATCCGCTGCTCGGCGTTGAGGCCGCGCTGGGCGGTCACCAGCTCGCGCAGCTCCTCCGGCGACATCTGCTCGGAGTCGACGTCGGGCTTCCCGCCGAGCAGGCGGACCACCACGTTCGTCGACGTGCTCAACGCCCAGACCGCGGGCCGGGAGACGGTGGACAGCACGTGCAGCGGGCGGGCCGCCAGCAGCGCCCAGCGCAGCGCGTACTGCATGGCCAGGCGCTTGGGCGCCAGCTCGCCGAACACCAGGGTCAGGAACGTCAGCACGATCGTGACCAGCGCGATCGCCACCGGGCCCGCCGCGGCGCCGAGGAAGGACAGCAGCGGCACGATCGGCCGGGCCAGCGACACCGCCGCCGTCGCCGAGGCCAGGAAGCCGGCCAGGGTGATGCCGATCTGGATGGTGGCCAGGAAGCGGTTGGGGTCGCGCGCGAGGCGCACGAGGGTCTGCGCGCTGGGCCTGTCCTCGCGCTCCAGCGCCCGCAGCTGCCCCTCGCGCAGCGAGATCAGCGCCATCTCGGAGCCGGCGAACAGCGCGTTGAGCAGCACCAGCACGGCGACCAGCGCCAGGGTGAATCCGTACCCGTCCACGCCTACCCATTACCCCTTATGCCGTGGAAACAGACCAGGTGCGCGCAACGCTACTTGGCATTGGTCATTTCGAGTGGCACGGCTGCCCCGCCGGGCCCCGTGTGGGTTACAACCGTGTCGGGGAGGTCCTATGGGGTCGGGGGCGAGCCACCGGTCGTTCGTGGTGGTGGACGTCGAGAGCTACGGCGACCCGGTGCGGACGTCGGCGCACCGGACCGCCGTGCGCCAGGGCCTGTACGGGGTGCTGGTCAGGGCGTTCGCCGACTGCGACCTGCCCTGGGACGACAAGGCCCGGGACGACGCGGGCGACGCGGTGATGGTGCTGCTGCCCGCGGACACGCCCAAGGACGTGCTGGTCGAGCAGTTGCCGGAGCGGCTGGTCGCGGCGCTGCGCGAGCACAACCACATTCACTCGTCCGAGGCACGGCTGCGCCTGCGGATGGCGGTCCACGCGGGCGAGGTGCACTACGACGAGCACGGCAAGACCAGCGCTGAGATGATCTTCACCTACCGCATCCTCGACGCGCCCGAGGCCAAGCGGGCACTGCGGGAGTCGGCCGCGACGCTGCTGCTGATCGCGTCGGACCCGTTCTACCGGGCGGTGGTGCGGCACGAGCCGGCCGCGCGGCCCGAGGCGTTCCGCAGGATCGACGCGGACGTGAAGGAGACTCGCGCCGAGGTGTGGATCCGGCTGGTGGACGACGACCGGCCGTTCGTGCCCGCGACCGCGCCGCGACGACGCCCCGAACCGGCGCGGCAACTGGGGGCGTTCGCCGACGCGCTGCTGCGGGTGCCCGGGTTCGACACGCCCGAGGGGCGGAACCTGGTGGTGCGCGGGCTGCCGTTCGCCGGTGTCGTGCCCCGGCACGCCGCCGCCCGCGCCGACGCGATCAGCATCCTGATGACCTGCGAGCACTACCCGGAGGGGTTGGAGGCGCTGGTCGAGCAGGTGCGCCTGTACGCCGAGGGCACCACGGCCATGGCGGAGCTGGACGAGCTGATGGCCCGCCGGGGCGCGGGCTGAGGTCAGGCCCGGGCCGGCGGGTCCCCGGGCGAGGGCGTCGGCGCCCGGCGGTCCTCCCGCACCTGGACTTCGAGGTGCGTCCGGTGGGCGCCGGGGTCCCAGATCTCCTCGAAGGGCGCCATGAGCGAGTGCCCGCTGCCGCTGCGGCGCGCCCGCGTGGCGAACCACGCGAAGCCCGCCGGCACCGAGAGGAATGCCAGGACCTGCAGTAACGGCCCGAGAACGGTCATGCCGCCAAGCTACAGTAACATCGTGTATCCAGAAACAGTCTGTTACTGAACGGGTGTGGCGGGTGGAGCGGACGACCAGGGCCCAGCAGCAGCGGCGCACCCGCGAGCGGCTGCTGGCGGCGGGGCGCGCGGTGTTCCTGCGCCGGGGCTACCTGGCCGCGACGGTGGAGGAGGTCGCGGCCGAGGCCGGCTACACGCGCGGCGCGCTCTACAAGCACTTCGGCGGCAAGGAGGGCCTGTGGCTCGCCATCGTCGAGGACCGGGCGGAATCGCGCCTGCGGGCGCTGCACGACGTCCTCGACCGCGCGGCGGACCGCGAGGACCTGCTCGCCGCGCTGACGCCCGTCGACCCGCCCGACGAGGACGCGGCCCGGTGGAGCGCCGCGGCCGCGGAGGTGCTGGCCGCGACCGCGGGCCGACCCGGTGCCGCGGCGGCGGTGGCGGACGCCCAGCGACGTCACGACGAGCGGCTGGCCGCGTTGCTGGAGCGGCACTGCGCACGCCTGCGCCTGCGCCCGGCGATGCCGCTGCCGCAGGTGGTGGTCGCGCTGGGGGCGCTGGGCGTCGGCCTGGCCCTGCGCCGCGCGGTGGACCCCGCCGCCGACGTCGCGGCCGCCACCGCCGGCGTGCTCGCCGCGGTGTTCCCCGCCGAGGGGGTCAGGCGCTGACCGGGTGGCGGGCCAGCGCCCGGCCGCTCGTGGTCAGCTCGGCCGCCACGCGGTCCACCGCCTCGGTGAACTCGGCGTCGTCGCAGTGCCAGTCCGTCAGCCTGCCCAGCAGCCAGCCGCGCCAGGCGCCGACCAGCTGGGTGAACACCTCGGTGCCCTGCGGGGTGAAGTGGTACCG
Source organism: Saccharothrix syringae (assembly GCF_009498035.1). Taxonomy (NCBI): domain Bacteria; kingdom Bacillati; phylum Actinomycetota; class Actinomycetes; order Pseudonocardiales; family Pseudonocardiaceae; genus Saccharothrix; species Saccharothrix syringae. Next base: position 2,667,064 of record NZ_CP034550.1, on the reverse strand, counting down.
CCCCCCGTGCTCCACCAGGTAGCCGCGGGTCTGGAGCTGGCGCGCGACGGGCTCGAACACCCCCGCCGGGACGCCGGTGGCCTCGGCCAGGCGCTCCAGGGTGGCGTCGCCGTGGCGCACGCCCTGCTTGAACACCCTGACCACCAGCCACGCCTGCGCGTGGGTCAGCGGCACGCCCGACGCGGCGAGCACGTCCGGCGTGGGGTCGCGCCGCTCCCTGCCGACGATCAGCGCGACCAGCTTCTCCAGCTCCTGCCCCGAGTCCCACGTCCGGGGCTCGGCGAAGTTGTCGCCCACGCCGTTCGCGGCGGCCCGCGCGGTGTCGCGCAGCGGGACCTCGCGCAGGAACAGGGCCACCACGAACGCGAGCGCGGCCACCGGCGCGGCCGACAGGAACACCAGGTGCAGGGTGTCGGCGTAGGCGGCGACGATCGGCGCCTTCTGCGCGGCGGGCAGCGCGTGCAGGGCCTGGACGTTCGTGGCCGCGCGCGGGTCCACGCCCGGCGGGATCGCGGTGGCCAGGTGCTCGGGCAGGTTGCCCGCGTAGATCGTGCCGAAGATCGCCACGCCGAACGAGCTGCCCAGGGTGCGCAGGAAGCTCACCCCCGAGGTGGCCACGCCCAGGTCCTCGTAGCTGGTGGTGCTCTGCACGACCACCATCGTCACCGGCATGCACATGCCGACGCCCAGGCCGAGCACGAGCATGTACAGCGACGCCTCCCAGAACGGCGTGCCGACGCCCAGCCGGGACAGCAGCAGCATCCCGGCGACCATCAGCAGGCTGCCCACCAGCGGGAAGACCCGGTAGCGGCCGGTCTTGCCGATGACGGTGCCGGTGGTGACCGAGGCCGCCAGCAGGCCCAGCACCAGCGGCAGCATCTGCAGGCCCGACTCGGTGGCCGACGCGCCGTGCACGTACTGCAGGTAGGTGGGCAGGAACGTGACGCCGCCCAGCATGGCGAACCCGACGACGAAGCTCAGCACCGTGCACACGGTGAACACGCGGTTGCGGAACAACCGCATGGGCAGCATCGGTTCGGCGGCGCGCAGCTCGACGAGCACGAACGCCACCAGCGCCACCACCGAACCCGCGGCCAGCCACAGGATCGTCGGCGAACCCCACGGGTACTCGACGCCGCCCCACGACGTGACCAGGGTGAGGCCGGTCGCGGCCAGGCCGATCAGCAGGATGCCGAGGTAGTCGATGCGCGGTTTCCGGTCGCCGCGCACGCCGGGCAGCGCCACCGCGCCGACCGCGAGCACCACCACGCCCAGCGGCAGGTTGACGTAGAACGCCCACCGCCAGCTCAGGTGGTCCACGAACAGCCCGCCGAGCAGCGGCCCGACCACCGTGGCCACGCCGAACACCGCGCCGATGAACCCCTGGTACTTGCCGCGCTGGGCCAGCGGCACCACGTCCGCGATGACGGCCGCCGAGGTCACCATCAGGCCGCCCGCGCCCAGCCCCTGCACCGCGCGCGCCAGGATCAGCCACGTCATCGAGTCGGCCCAGCCGCACAGGAACGAGCCGACCATGAACAGCACCACGCTGGCCAGGAACGCCTTCTTGCGGCCGAACAGGTCGCCGAACTTGCCGATCAGCGCGGTCATGATCGTCTCGGCGAGCAGGTAGGACGTGACCACCCACGACAGGTGCCCGCCGCCGCCGAGGTCGCTGACGATGGTCGGCAGCGCGGTCGCCACGATGGTCTGGTCCAGCGCGGCGAGCAGCATGCCGAGCATGATCACGGAGACGACGGCGTTGCGCGCGCCCCGCCCGACGTCGTGCCGGTCGGCCTGATCGACCCGATGGACCACGGTGGACCTCCCGGGGCGACCATAGGGCGATCACCGGCCCACCGCCCGTGCACGGTCACCTGCCCGGGTGACGCGGTCAGTTCCCGCACAGCTCCGGGCGCGACTCGCCGGTGCAGGGCAGGTAGTCGTGCTCCAGCAGGATGCCGCGCGCCGCCTCGCCCCCGAGGAACCGGCCGAGGTGCGCGGTGAGCGTGCCTTCGGGTGGTGTGCCGCGCGTGTGCAGGCGCAGCACGCTCCAGAGCGGGTAGGTGCCGTTCCGGACGAGCTCGAAAGCCGGCTCCCGGCCGTCGATCTTGAGCCGGTTGACGTGCCGGTACCCCACCGCGTGGGACGCGGTGGCGTACCCGATGGACCCCGGCGTTTGGTTGATGGTCCCCAGCACGTCCTGGGTGTTCACGCGTTCGCACGCGACGGCCTGGTCGGGGGCGCCGTCCGGGGACTCGCAGTCGTCCGAGGTGGACGGGGGCGATGTGACGCCGAGCTGCTTCTCCAGCCGGGCGCGGAGCGGCGACGAGGCCGCCCTGCTCACCAACCGGATCGGCACGTCCCGACCGCCGAGGGCGGTCCAGTTGCGGTGGGTGCCGTCGTAGATGCCGCGCAGCTGCTCCGGGGTGAGGCTGCTGACGCCCACGTCCTCGTGCACCACCACCGAGTACAGGACGACCGCGAGCGGGGTGGCGACCAGGTCCCCGGCCGAGTCGTCGGACACCCAGGCGGACCCGTCGCCCTCCTCCGCCATCCGGCGCGGTCCGTCGCCGTCGTCGATGTGGACCACGGTGATGTCCGCCGCCGGGCAGTCCCGCCGGTACCGGCCGGCGAGGTCCCGCAGCACCGGGCCGAACGCGGGGCCGACCACGAGCCTCAGGCTGTCCGAGGGGCACGTGGGCCCCTCCTCCGCGCCGGTCACCGCCTGGTAGCCGAACCAGCCGTTGACCGCGAGCAGGACGGCCACCGCCAGGTAGGCCGCCGGCCGCCGGCGACGTGCCGCGGCAGGCGGCGGAGGGGATTGCTCCCCGGTGCGCGGACCGGCCTTGCCGCGGGCCACCCGCAGGTCACCGGTCACCTGACCGCTGCGCGTGGGGCGCTGCCACGGGGTCTCGGCCACCACCTTGCGGTACACGTACCGGTACAGCTCGTCGGCGTCGACCCAGCCGTCGCCGTCGAGGTCCGCCTCGCCGGTCGCCAGGCCCGCCACCAGCGCCCTGGTGAAGTAGGAGCCCCGCGGCCCGCCCCGCACCTCGCCGCCGCGCTCGTAGGCGTACTCGATCGCCGTGGACGCGGCCATCACGGCGCAGCCCCGCGCGGGCTGGACCTGGTCCACCACGTCCACGTCCCCGCCCGCCTTCGGCGAGGCGCCCTGCGGGAACGCGCCGCCGAAGCAGCAGTCCAACCACACCAGCACCTGCCGCGCCCGGCAGCGGTCCACCAGCTCGCGCACGAACCGCGCGGACAACCCCGTGGCGGGCAGCAGGTCGCGGCGCGTGTCGACGGCCGCCAGGTAGAGCTCGCCCGACACGTCCTTCACGCCGTGCCCGGAGAAGTACAGCAGCACGACGTCGTCGGGGCCGGCGTCGGCGAGCACCTCGTTGACGCGCCGCCGCACGCGGTCGACCTTCCGGTCGGCCAGCACCTCGACCCGGAAGTCGCCGACCTCCGGGTCGGCCAGCACCTCGGCGAGCTGCCCGCCGTCGTGCCGGGGCGCGTGCAGGCGGGGCAGGTCGGCGTACCGACCCGCGGTGATCACCAGGGCGATCCGCACCCGGCCGATCCTAGGGCGGGGCGACCGGGTGCGGACCCGATCACCTCGTCACGCGGTAACCGGCCTCCTCCGGCACCCGGGCCGCGGCGGGGTCGGCCGGCTCCACCTCGGCCCGGACCACGTCGACGCCCGGTGCGGTGGGGGCGAACCGGACGAGCGCCCGCCGCGAGGGCACGACGCCACACCCGATCTCCAGCACGCCGGAACAGCCCGGTCGAGCCGGCCACCGGGCCGGTGTCGCGCTCGACGAGCCGGCGGTGGCCGTCGGGGCGGGACCGGCAACCGGCTCAGCGTCGCGTCGGGTACGCGGGCCACGGCCCCAGCTCCGGCAGCGGCCCGGCGAGCGGGGTGTCGGGTTCCCGACCGGCGAGCCACGCCGCGAGGTCGCGCACCCCGCCGACCACCTCGGTGCCGCTCCCCCACGTCCTCGGCACGTCGACCGCCCGCACCGCAACCCCCTCGGGCAACCGGGGCAACAGCACGTCGACCACGTGCGCGGCGAACTCCGCGCCCCACTCCGCCGGCCGGACCCCCAGGTCGAGGTCCACCAGGTGGATCCAGACCTCCCGCCACCGGGTGAACACGGCGGGCACGAGGTCCACCCCACCGCCCAGCACCGGCGCGTCCCAGTCCCCGACGCCCGCCCACACCTCCTCCAGCCGCCCGCCGTGCTCGGCCGTCGCGGCCCGGTGCTCGTCGGCGCTCCGCGACGCGGTGGCCTCGATGACCGCGTCCCGCTCCCCCGGCTCCCACAGCGCGACGACCTCGCCGCGCAACGCGTGCTCCACGACGCGCGCCCGCGCCCTGGCGGCGTCGGCCAGGTGCGCCAGCACGTGCCCCCGCGTCCACCCCGGCAGCAGGGACGGCTCCAGCACCCCCGCGTCGTCCAGGTCGGCGATCACCTCGACCAACCGCCGGTGCGCCGCGACCACTCCCGTCAACGGTGGTTCCACCACCCCAACCTAGCCGCGCGAGTCGAACCTCCAGCACCCCCGTGTCGAACCTCCAGCACCCCCGAGTTCCACGTTCGCGCCGACCACCGGGGTCGCCGAACGTGGAACTCGGGGGTGCCGAGCGTTCGACACGACGGGTCCGGAGGTTCGACTCGCGCGGTGGGGTTACTCGACGGTGACGCTCTTGGCCAGGTTGCGGGGGCGGTCGACGTCGCGGCCCAGGGCCCGGGCCAGGTGGTAGGCGAACAGCTGCAGCGGCACCGAGAGGGTGATCGGCGCCAGCGGGTCGTGGACGCGCGGCACGCGGATGACGTCCGTGGCCAGGCCCGGCGGCAGGTCGGCGTCGGTGACCGCGACGACCGGGCCGCCCCGCGCCTTGATCTCCTCGATGGTGGCGGCGTTCTTGGCCACCAGCTCGTCGTCCGGCACCACCACCACCGTCGGCATCCCCGGGTTGATCAGCGCCAGCGGCCCGTGCTTGAGCTCCGACGCCTGGTACGCCTCGGCGTGCACGTACGAGATCTCCTTCAGCTTCTGCGCGCCCTCGCGCGCCACCGGCCACCCCCGCACCCGCCCCACGAAGAACATGTGCTCGGCGCCCGCGTACTTCCGCGCGACGGCCGCCACCGCCTCCTCGTCGGCCAGGACGCGCGTGATGGCGCCCGGCAGCCCGGCCAGCCCGGTGACCAGCCGCCGCCCCTCGGTGATGGACAGGTCGCGCACCCGGCCCAGGTCCAGCGCCAGCATGGCCAGCGCCGCGGCCATCGTGGTGAACGACTTGGTCGCCGCCACCGACACCTCCGGGCCCGCGTGCAGGAACACGCCGTGCCCGCACTCGCGCGCGATGGTGCTGCCGACCGCGTTGACCACGCCGATGACGTGCCCGCCCTTGCGCTTGAGCTCCTGCACGGCGGCCAGCGTGTCCAGCGTCTCCCCGGACTGGCTGATCGCCACGTACAGGGTGTCCGGGTCGACCACCGGGTTGCGGTAGCGGAACTCCGAGGCGGGCTCGGCGTCGGCGGGGATGCGCGCCAGCTCCTCGACCAGCTGCGCGCCGATCTGGCCCGCGTAGTACGCCGAGCCGCAGCCGAGCAGCTTGACCCGCCGGATGCGCTGGTAGTCCTGCGGGGTCAGGCCGACGCCGTCCAGCCGGGCCGAGGAGAACCGGTGGTCCAGCCGGCCGCGCAGGCAGCGGTCGACCGCGTCGGGCTGCTCGCGGATCTCCTTGTGCATGAAGTCCGGGTGGTCGCCCAGCTCGTAGTCGGGCCCGGCGACGTCCACCGACGTGGGCGCGCGGGTGGTGGCGCGGGCGTCCATGGTGGAGGTGCGGTAGCCGTCGGCGGTGACCGTGGCGATCTCGTCGTCCTCCAGGTAGACGACCTGCCGGGTGTGGCGGACCAGGGCGCCGACGTCGGAGGCGACCAGCATCTCCCGCTCGCCCACGCCCAGCACGACCGGGCTGCCGCGCCGCGCGGCGACCAGCTCACCGGGCCGCTCGACGTCCAGCACGATCACCCCGTAGGTGCCCTCGACCCGCGCCAACGCCTCGCGCACCGCGTCCTCCAGGTTCGCCGCGCCGCTGCGGGCGACCAGGTGCGCCAGCACCTCGGAGTCGGTGTCCGAGGCCAGCTCGACGCCCTCCTCCCGCAACCGGGCGCGCAGCCGGTCGGAGTTCTCGAACACCCCGTTGTGCACGATGGCGACCCGCCGCGCCGCGTCCACGTGCGGGTGCGCGTTGCGGTCGCTGGGCTCGCCGTGCGTGGCCCACCGGGTGTGCGCGATGCCCGCGTGCCCGGACGTGCCCGCGGGGACGGCCCGCCGCAGGTCGCCGACGCGACCGGCGGTCTTGACGACCTCCAGCCCGTCGCCCGCGACCGCGATGCCCGCCGAGTCGTAGCCCCGGTACTCCAGCCGGTGCAGGCCCTCCAGCAGCACCGGCACCGCGTCCTCGACCCCGACGTAACCCACGATCCCGCACATGCCGACCCCTCACCTAGCCGTAGACGATCCGCCGCAACTGGCGCTCGGACAGCGGCGGCGCCGCCACGGGCCGCACGTCCAGCTCCGCGCGCAGCAGCTCCCAGATCCGCGCGTTGGGCAGGCCGCCCCGGCGCAGCTCCGCGTGCCGGCGCAGCACGTACTCCTCGGTGGTCTCGACGAAGTAGCCCATGACGTCGGCGACGACGCGGTGCGCGAGCGCGGGCGGCAGCCCGGTCGTGCGCACCACGTGCCGGAGCAGGTCCTCCGGCACCTCGTCGCCCACGCGGCCCAGCATGGCGACCAGACAACCACCGAACCAAAATCCGTGCCCGCTTTCGGGCACGGGCGGTAAGAAGGGCGCGTGGACCTCCGACCCGACCCCGCCCCGGGGACGACGGGCCCCGCGACCCGCGCCCACTGGGTCGCCTGGGGCCGGCGGCTCGCGGAGCTGCACGCCCGGCCGGTGACCGGCGGGATCGCCCGGCTGCCCCGCGAGACCTACGACGTCGGCCCGCTGGTGGAGGCATTCGACCGGGTGGACCGGGACGTGGCGCGGCACGTCCCGGAGGACGAGCCGGCGCGCCGGCTGGTCGAGCGCTGGGCGGCGGAGCGGTGGCGGCTGCGGGCGGTGCGCGGACGCGCGCTCGTGCCGGTGCGGCCGTCGCCGGTCGTGCCCTGCCACGCCGACCTGCACCAGGGCAACGTGGTGCCGACCGGTCCCGACGACGTGGAGTTCGCGGGCTTCGACCGCGCCGTGCTCGCGCCGCCCGAGAAGGACCTGCTGTTCGTGCTGGGCGGCGGGGTGCTGCCGCACCGGCCGGTGACCGGCGAGCAGCAGGTGTGGTTCTTCGAGGGCTACGGCCCGTACCGGGCGAACCGGGAGCTGCTGGCGCACTTCCGCTGCACCCGCGCGCTCGGTGACGTCACCGAGGCCGCCACCCGGGTCCTCGACCACGCGCGCGACGCCGCCGAGGCGCTGGCGCACCTCGAAGGCGCCCTGTCCCCCAGCGGGATCGTCGGCCAGGCGCTGTCGTAGCGGGGTTCACCGGCCCAGCGCGTCCAGCGCGGCCGCCACGGCGGCGGCGCGCACCGCCTCCACAGGCTGGTCGGCGAACACCATCACGCAGTCCGAGAGGCCGCCGAGGGCGACCGTGGCGCGCGTGGCGTCGGCCAGCGGCGGGTCCTCGCCGACCAGCAGCACCGCGAGCCGCGTGCGCCAGTCCAGGACCTTGGCGACCAGGCCGAGGTCGGCCAGCGCGACGAGTTCGCGGATCATCAGCGCGACCACCTCGCGGTGCGCGAACTGGAAGTCGAAGTAGCCCTCCAGCAGCACCCGCGGGTCGTCGTCCGCGCGGGCCTCGGCCTCGGCGATGAACGCGTCGCCGTCCTCGATCAGCGGCTGCACGATGCTGCGCACCAGCTCCTCGCGCGACGAGAAGTGGTAGTAGAGCGCGGGCTTGGTGATGCCGAGCCGGTCGGCGATGTCCTGCAGGCTGGTCCGCCGCACCCCCTGCCGGAGGAACAGCTCCCGCGCCACGGCCTGGGCGCGCGCCTTCGTATCGGACTTCGCTCTGGACACCACCGCAGCTTAACGACCCCGACTCTCAGCAAGCCGCTGCTACCGTCGTACTTACCAACCGTTAAGTAAGGGGGATGGCGTCATGGGGGTCCTGATCTCCGGCGCGAGCGTGGCCGGACCGGCGCTGGCGTGGTGGCTGAGCAGGTACGGGTTCGAGGTGACCGTGGTGGAGCGCGCGCCCGCGCTGCGCAAGACCGGCGGCCACGCGGTGGACCTGTTCCGGCCCGCCATGGACGTGGTGGAGCGCATGGGCGTGCTGCCCCAGGTGCTGGACAAGGCCACCGGCACCGAGCGCCTGGTCGTGCGCAGCCCGGGCGCGCGCCCGGTCGAGATGGACATGCGCCGGTTCTTCGGCGCGATGAGCGAGCGGCACGTGGAGGTGATGCGCGACGACCTGGCGGAGATCTTCTACAACGCGACGCGCGACGACGTGGAGTACGTGTTCGGCGACTCGATCACCTCGATCTCCGACGACGGCGAGGTCACCTTCGAGCGGGGCGCGCCCCGCCGGTTCGACCTGGTCGTCGGCGCGGACGGCCTGCACTCCAACGTCCGGCGGCTGGTGTTCGGGCAGGTGCCGGACCACTTCATCGGCGCGCACCTGGCCGTGCTGTCGCTGCCGAAGGACCGCGCCCCGGCCGACGGGACGGTGATGCACGCGGAGGTGGGCCGGCTCGCCGGCGTCTACACCGCCCGGCACCTGCCGGATGCGCGGGCGGTGTTCCTGTTCCGCACCGACGAACCGCTGGACTACCACCACCGCGACGTCGTGCGGCAGCGCGAACTGCTGAACGAGGCGTTCGCCGGGGCCGACCCCGAGGTGTCCGGCTGGCTGGACCACCGCGAGGGCTCGTTCTACTTCGACTCGGTCACCCAGCTCCGCCTGGACACCTGGTCGCGCGGCCGGGTCACCCTGGTCGGCGACGCGGGCTACTGCCCGGGCCCGGCGGTCGGCGGCAGCACCAGCCTCGCCGTCGTCGGCGCGTACACGCTGGCAGGCGAACTCGCCGCGGCGCGCGACGACCACGAACGCGCGTTCCGCTCCTACGAGGCCCGGATGGGCGAGTACGTGCGCGGCAGCCGGGAGTTGGCGCTGGGCGCGGCCAAGCGCCTGGTACCGGCCTCGAAGCGCGACCTCTGGGTGCTGCGGCAGGGCATCAGGGCCTTCAAGCACCTGCCGACGCCCCTGGGCCGCCTCCTGGTCCGCCTCGACCGCAGCGGCCTGCGCCTGCACGACTCGGTGGAGCTGCCGGAGTACCCGCTGCCGGCGCGGCGCTAGCAGGGCGGGTCGTCCGGCAGGTCGGGGAGGAACGCCACACCACGTCGCCCGGGGCGGACTCTCGTTCCGAGCCATCGCCACCGCCCCTCCCTGCCGGGCGATTGTTCAGTCCGGGCTGTTCAGCGTCCATCGCCCGAGGCTGAACAAACCCCGGTGGCGTAGCAATGGGAGTGGGAGCCGACTCGGGGGGAGCGGTTCCCCAGGAGGTGCGGGAGCCCGGCGGTGGGATGGGAGGACGACCACCGGGCACCCGCACCGACGACTCCCTCGGTGACGCCGACCCGCCGCTCCACCGCACCGTCAGCCGTGGCTTCACGGTCGTGCCACGGGTCGACGTTGTTCCGGGCCCGTTCCCGCCGGAGGGTTGCGGTGACGATCAAACCCCCGAGGAGCACCTGATGCGCGTCACCGACGACCTCGTCCCGGCTCCCCTCGACGGAGATGATCATACTGAGGTGAGCGGGCTACGGAGCGGTGCCGCGGGCGTACGCGGGTGCCAGCAGGCGCAGGGCGTCGTGGTCGGGGGTGCCCGGTTCGGCCCGGAACACCACCAGGCGCTGGCCGTCGACGGCGTTGAGCACCTCGGAGGTCAGGGTCAGCCGCCCCACGCGCGGGTGCCGGAACGGGCGCGGGGCGCCGCTCTTGACCCGCACCTCGTAGTCCGCCCACAGCGCGGCGAAGTCCGCGTCGGCCGCGCGCAGCCCGTCCACCAGCTCCCGCCGCCCCGGCGCGTCGTCCGGGACGGTGCGCAGGTGGGCCACGCAGTCGCGCGCCATGCCCTCCCACGCCGCGAACACCTGCCGCGCGGCCGGGTGGGTGAAGACGTAGCGGACGAGGTTCTGGCGCTCCGGCGGCGCCTCGTCGAGGCCCGGCAGCAGCCACGCGCCCTCGGGGTTGAGCGCGAGCACGTTGCTGACCGCGTCCAGCACGTACCCCGGCAGGGGCCGGACCGCCGCCAGCAGCGACCGCAGGCCGGGGCGGGCGCGGTCGGGCGCGGGGGCGGTGCGGGGGCGGCGGACCAGGCCGTGCAGGTGGGCGCGCTCGTCGTCGTCCAGGCGCAGCGCGGTGGCCAGGGCGTCCAGGACCGCGTCACCGGGGTTGGTGTCGCGGCCCTGCTCCAGCCGCGTGTAGTAGTCCACGCTCACGCCCGCCAGGGCGGCCAGTTCCTCGCGGCGCAGCCCGGACGTCCGCCGCCGCCCCGGTCCCGCCGGCAGGCCCACGTCGGTGGGCCGCACGCGGCCGCGGCGGTGGCGCAGGAACTCCCCCAGTGCGCTGCTCACGAGCAGAGTCTGCCACTCGCCCCGGCCGCGCCGGGTGGCCCTGCGGGGACCAGGACCGGCACGGCCTTCCGCGGCCGGGGCGCGACCGGCGACGGTGGTCGCATGACAACCCAGCACGTCCTCGTCATCGGCGGCGGCTCCGGCATGGGCCTGGCGCTGGCCCGGCTCCTGCTCGACCGCGGCGACCGCGTCACCATCGCGGGCCGGTCCGCCGACCGGCTCGCCCGAGCGGCCGCGGTGCTCGGCGCACCCGGCCTGCTGCGCACCCGGCAGCTCGACATCACCCGCGAGGAGCAGGTCCGCGACCTCGCCGACACCGGCCCGCTGGACCACGTCGTGGTCACCGCCGCCGACGCCACCGGCGCCTACGCCCCGCTGGGCGAGTTCGACCTGGAGCGGGCGCGGGCCGTGGTGGACACCAAGCTGCTGGGGCCGTGGCTGGTGGCCAAGCACGTGCGCCCCAACCCCGGCGGGTCGATCACGTTCACGTCGGGCGTCGCCGCCTACCGGCCCGGTCCGGGCGCGTCGGTGATCGCCTCGGCCAACGGCGCGCTGGAGTCCCTGGCCCGCGCGCTGGCGCTGGAGCTGGCGCCGGTGCGGGTCAACGTCGTCTCCCCCGGCTGGGTCGACACGCCGGTCTGGGACGTGCTGGCGGGCGAGGCCAAGCACGAACGGCTGGCCGCGATGGCGGGGCGGCTGCCGGTGGGGCGGGTCGGGCGGGCGGAGGACGTCGCCGGGGCGTTCGACGCCGTGCTGCGCAACGGGTTCCTCACCGGGGAGGTGATCCACGTGGACGGCGGGCACCGGCTGGTGTGACCGGCGCGGGCGGGGTAGGCGCGGGCGGGGCAAGCGGCGTAGGCGGGGCAGGTGCGGGCGAGGCAGGTGCGGGCAGGGCTGGCGCGAGCAGTCTGGCGGGTCGGGCTGCTCAGGCGGGGCTGGCGCGGGCGCGGGCAGTCGGGCGGGTCGGGCGCTCGGGCGGGTCTGACCGGCCGGTCGCCGGGCGGTGCGCGCCGCCCGGCGACCCGGTCACCACCCGATGTCGCTCAACGCCCCCAGCGGCGCGCGTTCGTCCACAGCGGACGGCAGCACGAGCGTGTCCGCCGCCCGCACCTCCTCCGGGAAGGCGAACCCGCAGCGCTCCTCCACCTCGCCCACCTTCACCTGGAACACCCGGAACTCGTCCAGCTCCAACGACTCCAGCGCGTTCAGGTTCTGGCTCAGCAGGAACGCCCGCGCGGTCAGCACCCCACCCGACACGAACACGACCACCTTCCAGTACTCGCGCGGCAGGGCCACGCCGCGGAAGACCCGGTCGTCCTCGCGGAACACCGGCCCGCCGTAGACGCTGACGCGCAGGCGGTCCACCTGCGCGTCGGCCATCACCGCGTCCTCCAGGCGCCCCCACAGCCCCCGCCGCGCGCTCTGGTTGAAGTCGTCCATCTGCGGCGTGATGTTGGTGAAGTAGAACGAGTCGACGTTGGCCTGCTCCGCGTCCGGCCCCCACAGCAGGTCGGCGCGGCGCGCCAGGTGGCCCCGGTCGAGCCGGTTGTCCCGGTACAGCTCGTCACCGACCTGGTGCTCGGCGGGCACGCGCGGGTCGAGCACGAACGGGATGCCGGTGCGGTTGATCTTCTTCAGGCCGCCGCCGTCGATGTTCCAGGCCACCCAGAACGCGAAGCGCCGCGTCCTCGACTGCGCGAGCGAGAAGTGGGTGTAGTCGATCACGGGCGAGCCGTCGAGCACGACGGCGTCCGCGCGGGTCGCGTCGCCGAGCACGGGCAGGCCCGCGGGCGTGCCGAGGAAGTCCGGGTCGAAGCCGCGCTCGGCGACCGCGGGCTTCCGCGGCGGCTTGACCGCGATGCCCAGCTTCTCGAACACCGAGCCGGGCAGGCACGCGAGCGCGTGCTCGTCCGGGCTGCTCGCCGCCTCGCCGGCGAAGTGCAGGCCGGCCAGGGTCCGGCCCGGCCTGCCGTTGGCGGACTTGAACAGCCACGCCGCGCCGGAGTCGCCGCCCGTGCTGATCTCGCCGTCGGGCGCGGGCTTGGCGCGGTCGGGGCCGATCTCGAAGCACCCGATCTCCCGGTGGCCGATCCCCGCCCCGTAGTCGATCTTGGCCAGCACGTCGACGCGCCGGACCACGCCGTGCGTCACGCCGGTGGTCCGGCCGCTCTTGACCACCTTGTCGCCCAGGTCCGGCTCGCCGATCTTCTCCACGCCCACGCCCAGCCCGTGCACCTCCGCGGCGAAGGCGCGGTCCTCGATGGTGGCGATCGCGCAGTCGCCCGCCGCGCCCAGGTGCGACCGGACGAGCCGGCCGAGGCGGTTGCGGTCGGTGCGGTTGTCGTCGTGCACGCCGGGCTGCACCACGTCCTCGCCGAGCGCGCCGTGCGGCCCGTGCAGGACGTGCCAGTTGCTCAGCACGTACGGCGTGCCGTCCTCGCGGTCGTAGACGATGCAGCCGACCGTGCCCGCGGACACCCGCACGTGCCCCACGCTCACACCGGGCACCACCGGGTCCACGCGCGTCTTGCGCGGGTCGACCTCCGCTTCGGCCAGCACCCGGAACTCGGCCCGGTAGTCGCGCTGGAGCACGTCGGTGGGCACGGGCACGCCGTCCACCTCGATCACGTCCGGCAGCAGCGCGGTGCCCAGGGCGCCCAGGTCCTCCGGCTCGGCCTTCTGCCGGACCGTGAACTGGATGGCCACCTCGGCGGTCGTCCGACCGCCGGACACCTTGTACCCGATCCCGATGGATGACACGTTCGGGTCACGCAGGTAGCCGGCGCCCTTCGTGCGCACGAACTGCCGGAGCGACTTGGGTGTCTCGTTCTTCTTCCTGGCCATGAGCGCGGTCCCCCTGGTGTGCGCGTATCGCTGGCCTTGCTGTCGACCTCCTCCGAACGAGTGTTAGCGGCCACCGAATGTGTTCACCCATTCAGCCTAAAGTGGGCGTCCAACTGCCACAGTGGGGTGATCTTCCCCTGTTGCGTGACGCCGAGACGTGCTGTGGTGCAGAGGCGAGTTCCCCTGACGACCCCCTGCCTTGTTGGAGGAGCCATGAGATTCCCGACCCTGGTCGCGGCGACCGCGCTCTTAGCCGGGCTCGCCGCACCACCCGCCCAGGCGGCCGCGCCCGTGCTCTACAGCGGGCACCCCGACGCCGTGGCGGACAGCTACATCGTGGTGCTCAAGCGGCACGCCGACCTGGCGTCCGCGCGCACCGCCGTGCCGGGCATCACCCGCACCTACGGCTCGGCCCTGCCGGGCTTCGCCGTCCACGCCGACGCCGCCACCGCCCGCCGCCTGGCCGCCGACCCGCGCGTGGCCTACGTGGCGCAGGACCTCAAGGTGGGCCTGGAGGCCGCCGCGCTCGACGTGCAGCCCAACCCGCCGTCCTGGGGGCTGGACCGGATCGACCAGCGCACCCTGCCGCTGGACGCCAAGTACCACCACCCCAACACCGCGCCGGGCGTGCGGGCGTACGTGGTCGGCACCGGCATCCGCTACACCCACCAGGAGTTCGACGGCGCGGCCGTGCCCGGCCTGGACAACGTCGGCGGCGTCACCCCGCCCGGCAACGACTGCAACGGGCACGGCACGCACATGGCGGGCATCATCGGCGGCCGGACCACCGGCGTGGCCAAGGACGTGGCGCTGGTGTCCGTGCGGGTGCTCAACTGCCAGGGCTCCGGCACCTACGCCCAGGTCATCCAGGGCATCGACTGGATCACCCGGGACGCGGCGGCGAGCGGGCGGCCGGCGGTGGCCCTGATGACCCTGGGCGGGCCGCGGCACCAGGCGTTCAACGACGCCATCACCGCGTCGATCAACGCGAACGTGCACTACTCGGTGGTGTCGGGCAGCTCCAACGCCGACGCGTGCAACTACTCCCCCGGCAGCACGCCGCTCGCCACCACCGTGGGCGCCACGGACGCCAACGACAACAAGGCGGGCTTCTCCAACTACGGCGGCTGCATCGACGTGTGGGCGCCGGGCGTGAACATCACGTCGGCGTGGGGCACGTCGGACACGGCGTACTCGACCATCAGCGGCTCGGCGGCCTCCGCGCACGCGGCGGGCGTGGCGGCGCTGTGGCGGCAGCGCTTCCCCGGTGACTCGGCGGTGCAGGTGGCGGCGGCGCTGACCGCCAACGCCACGCCCGGCGTGGTGGTCAACCCCGGTGCCGGCTCGCCGAACCTGCTGCTCTACATGGGCATGATCCCGGCGTAGCCCGACCGGCCCGCGACCACGGCTTCAACGTTCAACGTTCAGCGCTCAGCCGATGCCGTGGTCGCGGGCGTACACGGCGGCCTGCGTGCGGTCGCGCAGGCCGAGCCGGGTGAGGATGCGGGACACGTGGTTCTTCACCGTGCCCTCGCTCAGGTGCAGCCGGCGGGCGATCTCCCGGTTGGTGGCCCCGGTGGCGACCAGGCGCAGCACGTCCACCTCGCGCCCGGTCAGGTCGTGCTCCTCCCGGGGCCTGCCGGGCACCAGCGCGTCCGCCAGCCGCGCCGCCGCGGCCGGGTCGAACTGGACCACGCCCGAGTGCGCCAGCCGGACCGCCGCCGCCAGCTCGGCGGCCGGCCGGTCCTTGAGCAGGTAGCCGCTCGCGCCGGCCTTGAGGGCGCGCACCACGTACTCCTCGTCGTCGAACGTCGTCAGCACCACGACCCGGGCGCGGCAGCCGCGGGCGCGCAGCGCGTTCAGCGCGTCGATCCCGTCGAGGTCCGGCATGCGCACATCCATCAGCACCACGTCCGGGTCCGCGGCGGTGGTCACCTCGACCGCCTCCCGCCCGTCCCCGGCCGTGCCGACCACGGCGATGCCCGGCTGGAGGTCCAGCAGCGCGGCGACGCTCTCGCGGACCAGCCGCTGGTCGTCGACCACGACCACGCGCACGTCGCTCACCGGGGCACCACCACGGTGAGCCTGGTGCCGCCGCTGCCGTCGACGTCGACCGACCCGCCCACCTCGGCGACGCGCTCCCGCAGCCCGCGCAACCCGAACCCCTCGCGCCGCCCGAACCCGGGCCCGTCGTCGACCACGGTCAGCTCGGCCCTGCTGGCTCCACAGTGGACCGTCACCTCGACCCGCGCGCCCCCGCCGTGCCGCAACGCGTTGGTCACCCCCTCCTGCGCCGCCCGGTACAGGGCCAGCAGCGTCGGCGCGGCGTACCGGCTCTCGTCACCGGAGCACTCCACGGTCACGTCCAGTCCCCCGACGAGCTGCCGCAGCGCGTCCCCCAACCGGAACGGCCCGCTGAGCGCCCGCACCGACGCCCGCACGTCCCCCAGCGCCCGCCGCGCCGACTCGCGCGCGTCCTCCACCGCCCGGTCCGCCACCGCCGCGTCGTGCCCGCGGAACGCCACCGCCTTCTCCAGCAGCACCGCGACCGCCGTCAGGTGGTGCCCGACCCCGTCGTGCACGTCGCGCGCCACCCGGTTCCGCTCGGCCGCCGCCGACAGCTCCGCCATGGCCAGCGACAGGACCACCCCGATGCCGAACATCAGCAGGTCGGACACGTGCTCGACCGACCGGGTCCAGCCGGGCGCGGTCACCTGGAAGGCGACGACCATGAACGCGGCGCACCCCACGCCCACCCCGACCGCCACCGCGCGCCCGAACGCGAAGTACGCGCCGAACGGCAGCAGCAGGAACAGCACCCGCGCCATCCCCGACCCGTCGGAGAACGCGACCAGCACCACCAGCCCCGCCTGGAGCGCCAACCCGAGCCACGGCACCCACCGCACCCGGTCGACCAGCACCAGCCCGACGAGCCCCGCGGCGAACGGCACCCAGCGGGTCTCGCCGAGCCCGGCCAGCCCCGCGTAGGCACCGGCCACCAACACCACCCCGCACAGCAGGGGCGACAACCACGGCACGCGACGCACAGGCGCAGGTTACGCGGCGGGCGGCCGGCCGGGGCCGGCGTTCACCTCGGCCGCATCCGCCCGACGCCGCGGGGTGTCGCACCCCGCCGGCACACTGCCCGCCATGACCGACATCATCCTGTTCCACCACGTCCAGGGCCTCACCCCGGGCGTCCGGGCCTTCGCCGACCGCCTGCGCGCCGCCGGCCACTGGGTCGCCACCCCGGACCTGTTCGACGGCAAGACGTTCGCCACCCTCGAAGAGGGCGTGGCGCACGTCGAGGGGATCGGTTTCGACGCGGTGGTCCAACGCGGTGTCGACGCGGCGTCCGAGCTGCCCGAGCGGGTCGTCTACGCGGGTTTCTCGCTGGGCGCCATGCCCGCGCAGCGGCTCGCCCAGACCCGCCCCGGCGCCCTGGCCGTGCTGCTCTACCACGGTGCCGTGCCCGCCGACACCTACGGCGACTCCTGGCCGCCCGACGTGGCGATCCAGGCGCACGTCAACGACGAGGACGACTGGGGCGACCTGGACGTGATGCGGTCGCTGGTGGAGCAGGCGCCGGACGCGGAGCTGTTCACCTACCGCGGGTCGACGCACCTGTTCACCGACAGCGGCCTGGACGTCTACGACGCCGCGGCCACCGGGCTGGTCGTGGAGCGGTCGCTGGCCCTGCTGGCGCGCCGGGCCTGACCGGCACGTGCCGATCGGCACCCCCCGGACCGGTCGGTCGGCACTCCCGGCACCCCCGGGGCCGGCAATAGCGTCCGCCGCATGAACTTCCTGCTGCGCTTCGGCGCCGTGTGCGGCGCCCTGTCCGGACTGCTGATCGCGATCCCCGGCGCGGTGGAGGCGGTCACCGGGGAGACGGCCGTGACGAGCCTCGTCATCGGCGTCTCCCCGGCGCTCGCCGCGCCCCTGCTGACCGCCCTGCACCTGACCCAGCCGCGCACGCGGCTGGGCGACGTCGCCTACGCGGTCAACACCGTCGGGCTCGGCCTGTTCGGCGCGGCGGCGTACGCGCTGAACATCGTGGTCTTCCACCTGGGCGCCCCGGTGCTCGCCGCACCGACCCGGGTGGTCCTGCTCGTCAGCGCCCTGGTCTTCGCGGTCGGCTGCGTGCTGTTCGGCGTCGCCATGCTGCGGGCGAAGGCCCACCCGCCCGTGCCGGCCTGGGCCTACGCGGTGGCGCTGCCGGTGTTCACGCTCGCCGCCCGCCTGCCGGACACCGTGCTGACCAGCGGGCTGCACGTCGTGGTCGGCGGTTCCCTGGTGTGGCTGGCGCTGTCGCTGAGGACCCGCTACGGCGCCCAGGCCGCGACCACGGCCCACGTCACGTCCGCGTCGTAGGACGACGGGTTGTCGTAGGTGTGCGCACCGCCGTTCACCGCGACCCAGACCTCCTCCGCGTAGTGCCGGACGCTCGCGCCCAGCTCGTTGATCGACTGCAGCCGCACGCCGCCGGCACCGGGCTGGGCGCAGAACGTGGCGTCCCGCCGGAACAGCTCGGAGCCGTCCGGTGCGCCCAGCCGGACCCGGAAGTCCGCGTGCCGCAGGTACAGGCCGGGCAGGTTGCGCGACTCCAGCGAGTAGCACGACGGGTCGGCCAGGCCGCGCCGGACCACGAACGTGGCGTCGCCCTTGAGCAGGGCGGCGCTGCCGGCGCCCACCACGTCGGTGCGCGCCAGGCCGTCGCGGTGCCGCAGGTAGCGGTCGGTGTAGCCGGGCGTGGTCACCCGGAACGACCGCGCCTGGTCCAGCGGCAGGTCGGCCCCGCTGCGCCACAGCGGCACCGAGGCCGCCCACGTGGTGTCGGCCGCGAAGCTCGTGGCCGTGTCCCACGGGTTCGGCCCGCCCGACCGGGCCAGGTACACCGCCTCCGCGTAGTGCCGGACGAAGTGGCCCGGGTGGTTGCGCGACTCCAGGACCGTGCCGCCGGCGCCCGCGCGCGGGCAGAACGTGGCGTCCGCCGCGAAGCCCGCCGAACCGTCGTTCGCGTCGGACCTGATCCGGTACGCCGAGTGCCGCAGGAACCGGCCGGGGAAGTTCCGCGACTCGAACGAGGCGCACGCCGGGTCGGCCAGGCCGGGCCGCACGTGGAAGGTGGCGTCCAGGCGGCCCGTGTCGTCGCCGATGACGTCGGTGCGGGCCAGGCCGTCGCGGTGGCGCAGGTAGCGGTCGGTGTAGCCCTCGGTCGTCACGCGCAGCGAGACCGCCTCGCCGCGCCCGACCTCCGTGCCGGCGGCCTGCGCCAGCACCCGGAGGTTGACCTCGCGGACCCGCGCCTCGGTCACCTTCAGCACCTGCCGGTCGTAGGTGTAGAAGCCGTTGACCTCGTTCTCCACGTCGTAGGGCTCGGTGTAGACCGACGCGGACAGGCCGCGGGTGTGCACGAGGCGGCCGACCTCTCGGGTGATCTCCACGTACCGGTTGGTCAGCGACGCCTCGTCCGGGTACAGCGCGCCGTAGGCGAACCCGGCGCCGGGCTGCCACTCGTGGCCGACGACCCGCCGGCCCAGGCCGCCGAACTCGCCGAGCACCGCGACCCGGTCGCGGTCGGGCTGCCGGGTGGTGGAGGAGATCTGGTAGGCGTGGTCGTCGATGACGTCGCCGTTGCCCGGGTCCGGGTCGGAGACGCAGCAGTTCGAGCCGGAGTTGTGGTTGACCAGCCGGGTGTCGTCGATCGAGCGCACCAGGTCGACGATGCGGCCCGCGTCGTACTCGCCCCAGCCCTCGTTGAACGGCACCCACTGCACGATCGAGGTGACGCCCTTGAGCTGGTCGACCACGCGCCGCAGCTCCGACTCGTAGTTGGCGCGCCCGCCGGGCACCTCGTCGACCGCGTCCAGCGACGGCATGTCCTGCCACACCATCAGGCCGAGCCGGTCGGCGTGGTAGTACCAGCGGGCGGGCTCGACCTTGATGTGCTTGCGCACCATGTTGAACCCGAGCGCCTTCTGCCGCTCCAGGTCGGACCGCAGCGCGGCGTCGGTGGGCGCGGTGTAGACGCCGTCGGGCCAGTAGCCCTGGTCCAGGGTGCCGAGCTGGAAGACGAACTCGCCGTTGAGCAGGGGCCGCACGACCCCGCCGACCACCGCCTTGCCCAGCGAGCGCATGCCGAAGTAGCCGGTGACGACGTCGCTGCCCAGGGTGACCCGCAGGTCGTAGAGGAACGGGTCGTCCGGCGACCACAGCCGGGCGTCGGGCACGGGCACCCGCAGGTGCGCGCCCGTCGTGCCGTCGGCCGCGCCGACGACCCGACCGCCGGCCAGCACCTCGGCGCGCACCTGCCGGCCGGCCGTGCCCCGCACGACCAGGTCCAGGACGCCCGCGGCCACGTCGGGAACGGTGTCCAGGCGGGTGACGTGCTCCGCCGCGACCGGCTCCAGCCAGACGGTCTGCCAGATGCCCGAGGCGGCGGTGTAGAAGATGCCGCTCGGCGAGCGGCGCTGCTTGCCCACCGGGTAGGCGCTGCCGTCGACGGTCGAGCGCACGCCGACGACGAGTTCGTTGGCGCCGGCCCGCAGGGCGTCGGTGACGTCGAACGAGAACGAGTCGAACCCGCCGGTGTGCGTGCCGACGGCCACGCCGTTGACCCACACCCGCGTCTCCCAGGTGACCGCGCCGAAGTTCAGCTTCACCCGGCGACCGGCCCAGCCGGCGGGGGTGGTGAACGAGCGGCGGTAGAACATGTGGTCCTCGTGCCGCTTGATGCCCGAGAGCGCGGACTCGACCGGGTAGGGCACCAGGACGCCCTCGGCGAGGGTCCGGCCGAACGGGGGCGACCCCAGGTCCGGCGCGCCGGCGAACTCCCAGACGCCGTTGAGGTTGAGCCAGTCGGGGCGGACCAGCTGCGGGCGCGGGTACTCCGGCAGGGCGTTGGCGGGCGACACCTGACCGGTCCAGGGCGTGGTCAGCGGCGCGGGCTTGGGCTGCCACACCGCGGCGTGCGCGGTCGGGGGCAGCACGGTCACGAGGGTGCTCAGGAGGAGGAGTCCGGTCAAGCCGGACAGCAGCTTGCGCATGGCTTGCTCCACGGTCGGCCGAAAGGTGGTGACGTGGGTCACTCCCGTTCTTACATCGTTGATACAACGTTGTAAAGGATTTCCGGCGCCGGCTACCATTACCGGTCGTTCCCGAGGACCGATCTTGCGGAGGCGTCGGTTGGCCACCCTCAAGGACGTCGCCGCGCTGGCGGGCGTGTCGGTGAAGACGGTGTCGAACGTGGTCAACGGCTACGAGTTCGTGAAACCGGAGAACCGCCGCCGGGTCGAGCGGGCGCTGGCCGCCACCGGTTACCGGCCGAACCTGGGCGCCCGCAATCTGCGCCGGGGCCGCACCGGCTTCCTGGCCCTCGTGCTGCCCGAGCTGGTGGTGCCCTACTTCGCCGAGCTGGCGGGTCTGGTGCTGCGGGCCGCGCGGGCGCACGAGTGGACCGTGCTGATCGAGCAGACCCTGGGCACCCGGGAGGGCGAGCGGGACACGCTCGCCGCCCTCGGCCCGCACATGATCGACGCCGCGATCGTCAGCCCCGAGGCGCTCCAGGCCCGCGACTTCGGCGAGCTGGCGCCCGGCATCCCGGTGGTGCTGCTCGGCGAGCACGACGTGGACGTGCCGTTCGACCACGTCGGCATCGACAACGTGGCCGCGGCGCGCGAGGCCGTGGCGCACCTGGCGTCCCTCGGCCGGACCCGGATCGCCGCCATCGGCGCGCACCCCCACCGCGGCACCGCCGCCCTGCGCCTGGAGGGCTACCGGCTCGCCCTGGCCGAGGCTGGCCTGCCCGTGCGCGAGGAGCTGGTCGCGACCGCGCTGAACTACCACCGCCGGGACGGCGCGGAGGCCATGGCCCGGCTGCTGGACTCCCCCGAGCCGCCGGACGCGGTGTTCTGCTTCAACGACCTGCTGGCCGTCGGCGCGGTGCGCGCCGCCGCCGAGCGGGGTGTGCGCGTGCCCGCCGATCTTGCTGTCGTAGGCTTCGACAACACCGAGGAGGGCACCTACAGCCTCCCCTCGCTGACCACGGTCGCACCGGACAAGGCGGCCATCGCGCGCGCCGCGGTGGACCTGCTGCGCCGGCGCGTCGAGGACCCAGAGCGGCCGACGGAGCACGTCCGGACGCCGTTCACGCTGCGGTTGAGGGAGAGCACGGGTGGCGCGTGACGGGGTGTTCGAGGCTCTGGGCCGGATCAACCTGATCGGCGAGCACACCGACTACAACGACGGCTTCGTGCTGCCCGTCGCGCTGCCGCACTCGGTGCGGGTGACCGCCTCCCGCCGCGACGACGGCGTGCTGCGGGTGGCGTCGAAGCAGGCCGCGGGCGTGACCGAGGTGCGGGTGACCGACCTGGCGCCCGGCGCGGTGACCGGCTGGGCCGCGTACGCGGCGGGCGTGGTGTGGGCGCTGCGCGCGGCCGGGCACCCCGTCGGCGGCTTCGACCTGCTGGTCGACGGCAACGTGCCGCGGGGCGCGGGCCTGTCCTCGTCGGCGGCGCTGGAGAGCGCGGTGGCCCTCGCGGTGACCGAGCTGTCCGGGGTCGCGCTGGACCGCCGGGAGCTGGCCCGGGTCGCGCGGCGCGCCGAGAACGACTTCGTCGGCGTGCCGTGCGGGGTCATGGACCAGTCCGCGTCCCTGCTGGCCTGGGAGCGGCACGCGCTGCTGCTGGACACCCGGACGCTCGCGGTCGAGCACATCCCGTTCGACCCGGCCGCCGCCGGGCTCGCGCTGCTGGTCGTGGACACCAGGGCGCCGCACCGGCTGGTGGACGGCGAGTACGCGGCCCGCCGCCGCGACTGCCACCGGGCCGCCGAGCTGCTGGGCGTGGCCGCGCTGCGCGACCTGGTGGGCGAGCACTGGGACCTGCCGGAGAAGCTGGAGCGCCGGGTGCGGCACGTGGTCGGCGAGAACGCGCGCGTGCTGGCGGTGGCGGACCTGCTGCGGGCCGGCCGGCTGCGCGAGGTCGGCCCGCTGCTGACGGCCTCGCACGAGTCGCTGCGCGACGACTACGAGGTGACCGTGCCGGAGCTGGACGTGGCGGTCGACGCGCTGCTGCACGAGGGCGCCCTGGGCGCCCGCATGACCGGCGGCGGCTTCGGCGGCTGCGTGATCGCCCTGGTGGAGCAGGACGCCGTCGACGCCGCCGCGGCGGCCGTGCGCTCGGCCTTCGCCGGCAACGGCTTCACCGCACCGGAGTGCTGGACCGCCACGGCGGCGGGCGGCGCGCACCGGGTCGACCCCGCCGGCTGACGTCCCGAACGCCACGAACGGGTGACGGAAGGACGGAATCCACCGCCCCGTGGCCCGGCCCTTGGCATACTCGTCGGACTTCGCGAGAGCGCTCGACCACACGGGGGGCGGACATGCCGGAGAGCGCCGACCCGGTCCCGCAACGGCGTTTCAGCCTCTCCCGGTCCCAGCTGATGTGGGCCACCCTGGGCGTCGTGGTCGCGATCGTGATCGCGGCACTCGCCTTCTCCAACCTCCGCGAGGTCTACAACTCGCAGAAGGACTTCGTGGTCGGCCTGCTGGCCTCGCTCGCGGGCGTGTGCTTCACCAGGGCGTTCAGCCGGACGAACGAGGACGCGGCCCTCGACCTGATCCGCCGGGCGCCCCCCGGACCGGTCGGGGAGGCGCTGGACGACGTGGTGCGGCGACGCCTGGACCGGGACGGGGTGTTCGAGGGGATCGCGCTGCTGGAGCGCAACGTCGAGGCCGCCCAGGACCGTCTCTCCGAGTACTACCACGCCCAGTCCCAGGTGCTGGACTTCTACCGGCACGCCCCGCTGCTGCGGGTGGTCGTCTCCGACCTGGACAAGGTCTTCGCCAACGCCGTGACCCTGCGCCGGGCGTTGAGCGGGACCGGCGGGCCGGAGCGGTACCGCCTCGACCCGGAGGAGCGGCAGAAGCTGATCGGCATCCGCCGCGACCTGCGGGAGTCGGTGGGGCGGAAGAACACGGCGTACGAGGCCCTGGCCCGGACCGACGCCGTCGGCCCCGAGGCGTGGGACGTCTTCGCGGTCATGACCGGTGACGTGCTGAAGGCGGAGATCGCCCTGGAGGGCCTGCTGTGCGACCACGTCCGCTTCCCGCCGGAGGAGACGCTGCGGTCCACTGTGGACTACCTGGACGCCGCGCGCCGGAGGGCCGAGGAGTTCAGGGCCGCCATCGGCGAGGAGAACAGCCCGATGGTCTTCGACATCATGCTCGCCGACCTGTCCAGCGCGATCGACGCGCTGCGCCGGGTCGACCTGCCCGACGCCGACTCCCCGCGCCGGGGCCGCTCCCGGTCGCGCTGACCCGCACCGCTACGGCTTCCCGTCTTGTCCCTCCCGTCGCGCCCCCGACATCCACCGCGCGTACACGCGGTGATCACCTCCACCCGGTAGGCAGGTGTCCCCACGGCCCCGCACCGAGGAGAGCGATGTCCCCGCTGACCCGACGAACGCTCATCGCCGGCGGCATAGCCGGCGCCGGCACCGTCCTCGTCCCCACCACCGCCAACGCCCTGGCCTACCCGTTCACCCTGGGCGTCGCCTCCGGCGAGCCCGCCGCGGACGGCTTCGTGATCTGGACGCGCCTGGCGCCCAGCCCGCTCGACGCCGACGGCCTGGGCGGCATGTCCAGCGCCCCGGTGACCGTGGACTGGCAGGTCGCCGACGACAGCCGGTTCACCCGGGTGGTCCGCAGCGGCACCGCCACCGCCGCGCGGGACTGGGCGCACAGCGTGCACGTCGAGGTCACCGGCCTCCAGCCCGGCCGGGAGTACTCCTACCGGTTCCGCGCCGCCGGGCACATCTCGCCGGTGGGCCGCGCCGTCACCGCGCCCGCGGTGGGCACCAGCCCGGCGCTGACCGCGGTGTTCACCTCCTGCTCGCACTACGAGGAGGGCTACTTCACCGCCTACCGGCGCATGGCCGAGGAGCACCCGGACCTGGTGCTGCACCTGGGCGACTACATCTACGAGGGCGCCGCGACCACCACCAGGGTGCGCCGGCACGCGCCGGCCGCGGAGATCGCGTCGCCGGCCGACTACCGGGTGCGGCACGCGCAGTACAAGACCGACGTGGACCTCCAGGCCGCGCACGCCGCCGCGCCGTGGCTGGTGGTGTGGGACGACCACGAGGTGGAGAACAACTACGCCGGCCTGGTGCGGGCCAACACCTCCCCCGCCGGGGACTTCCGGGCGCGCCGCGCGGCCGCGTACAAGGCTTATTACGAGCACATGCCCCTGCGCGCCGCACAGCGGCCGGTCGCCGAGGACATGCAGCTCTACCGGCGGGTCCGCTGGGGCAGCCTGGCCACGTTCCACCTGCTCGACACCCGGCAGTACCGCGACGACCAGGCGTGCGGCGACGGCACGAAGGTGTGCGCGGAGGCCGACGACCCGGCCCGCACGCTGACCGGCGCGGCGCAGGAGGCGTGGCTGCTCGACGGGATGCGGCAGCGCCTGGGCACCTGGGACTTCCTGGGCCAGCAGGTGTTCTTCGCGCAGAAGCTCGCCTCGGCCGACGGCGCGAGGTCGATGGACTCGTGGGACGGCTACACCGCCAACCGCGACCGGCTCCAGCGCGGCTGGGACGCGGCGGGCCTGCGCAACACCGTCGTGCTGACCGGCGACGTGCACCGGTCGTGGGCCGCGGACCTGATGCTGGACTACGACCGGCAGGACCGGGTGGTCGGCACGGAGCTGGTGACCACCTCGGTGACCTCCGGCGGTGACGGCAACGCCGCCGACACCGGCCTGTCGAGCCTCAACCCGCACGTGAAGTTCCACAAGAACCTCCGCGGCTACGTCCGCACCGTCACCACGCCCGCGCAGGTGGGCGTGGACTTCCGCTGCGTGGACCGGGTCACCACCCGCGACTACCCGGTCAAGACCGTGCAGAGCTACGTCGTCGAGGCGGGCAACCCCGGATTGCAGGCGCCGTGAACAAGAAGCTGATCACCATCCCCGTCGCGTGCGGCCTGGTGCTCCTCGCCCCGGGCACCGCCTCGGCGGCGGCCACCTGGACCACCGCGAACAGCACCGCCACCGGCGACCAGGACAACGCTGCGGTGTCGGCCACGCGCAACGGCTGGACCGCCGTGGCCTGGGAGGACGACCGCGACTCCGCGACGCCCACCGACCCGCTGCACAGCGAGGTGTGGGTCCGCCTGTTCCGCGACGGCGCCTCCCGCTACGAGGTCAAGCTGTCCGCGGGCGGCACCGGCGACTGGCGGCACGTGCAACCGGACGTGGCCCTGCACGAGGACGGCACGGCGGTCGTCGCGTGGTCCGAGGACGGCGACGGCAACGGCTACTACAACGTCCAGGTGCGGACCCTGTCGACCACCGGCACCGTGACCGGTTCCGCGCGGGCCAACGCGAGCGCGGACGGCCAGCAGCTCGACCCGGCCGTGGCCGCCGACCCGGACGGCGCCGGTTTCGCGGTGGCGTGGGAGGACCGGCAGGGCACCGCCGCACCGACCGTGCGGGTGGCGGGCTTCGCCTCGGTCACCTCGAAGACCTACGAGGCCCAGGTCCACCCCGCGGGCGGCACCCACCAGCGCCCGGACGTGGCCGTGGGCGCGGCGGGCAACGCGATCGTCGTCTGGGAGGAGGACGGCGACGGCAACGGCTTCTTCAACGTCGGCCGGAAGGTCCTCACCCCCGCCGGCGGGGTGAAGGTGGCCCAGGGCACCGCCAACGCCGCGGGCGACGGCCAGCAGCGGCACCCCGTGGTGGCCGCCAACTTCAACGGCGACTTCGCGGTGGCGTGGGAGACCGACCACACCGGCACCCCCGCCGTGGCCGCGAGGTCGTTCACCGCCGCGGGCGCGCCCCGGACCGCGACCGACACCGTGCTGGCCGGCGCGGACCCGCGGATCGGCGTCGACGACCAGCTCAACGTCGTGGTGACGTGGGCGGAGGCGCAGGACGTGGTGACGCAGGGCCTGAACCCGGACGGCACGGTCGACGGCAGGCTGCCCCGGCAGACCACCGTCAGCACGGCCACCGGCCGCCAGGACGAGCCCGCGCTGGGCGTCGACCCGTGGGGCCGCATCACCGTCGCGTACACCGACGACAACGACGGCAACGGGTTCGACCAGGTCTACCTGGGCACCGGGCTGGTCAACAGCACCTGGTGACCCCGGGTGGCGCGGCGCCCACCCCCGGGGCGCCGCGCCGCCCCCGTTCGAACCGCTCGACGAGGCGCTTCGGCGCCCGGCAGGTCCAGGCTCCGGTGATCAGCCCGGTCAGCTCGTCGACCGGACGTCGAGGAGCCGCACCAGGACCACGGGGCCGCCGTCCGGGTGCGGGGTGGTGAAGCAGCGGGCGGGGTCGTCGGCCGGCAGCGCCTCCTTCGCGCCGGGGTCCGGCACGCGCACCGCGAGGACCGGCCCGTCCGGCGCCCGGTCGCCAAGGGCGGCGAGGTCGGTCCTGTTCGGCGGCCGGTCCCGGGCGAACAGCCTGTCCCTCACCCGCCAGGCGGTCATGCCGTACGCGGGGCGCTCGGTGACCTCCGGCAGCGCGGTGGCGATGCGGCGCACGTCGTCCCGGGTAGCCGTGGTGATCAACCTGGTACCGCGTCCCGGGGCATCCGCACCCGAACCCGTTGCCCGACCGGGGTTGCGCGGCACAACGCCGGACTGTCCCCCCGACGATGACGACACCACGGAAAAGGGTCGCATCGTCGGCCGGACCATTCCCGTCGTACTCGCCTTCCCGGGCGCCGGCGCGCTTTCCCGCCGGCCTCGATCATCCTGCTCGCCCGGATCGGGACCCCGTCCGGAAGGCGGGAGACGACCGGCCAGGACCAGGACGAGCACGAGACCGCGAAAAGGTGGCTCTCCCGGGACCACCCGCGCGCCAACCCGCTCCAGCGCCCCCACCGTCCACCGCGAGCCCATCGGAACCACCAAACCGTTGGCAAGACCAACGTCCATCACTTATCGTTGGTGTCACCAACATTGGTCACACCAACGGAGTAAGCGATGATCGAGCCCTTCGAGCTGGACGTGCCGCAAGCCGACCTCGACGACCTGGCCGACCGCCTGGCCCGCACCCGCTGGCCCGACGAGCTGCCCGGCGCCGGCTTCGACTACGGCTTCCCCCTCGCCCGCGCCCGCGCGCTGGCCGACCACTGGCTGAACCACTACGACTGGCGGCGGCACGAGGCCGAGCTGAACGCGTTCCCCCAGTTCACCACGCACGTCGACGGCCAGCGGGTGCACTTCCTCCACGTCCGCTCACCGCGCCCGGACGCCCTGCCCCTGGTCCTGATCCACGGCTGGCCCGGCTCGGTGGTCGAGTTCCTGGACGTGGTCGGGCCCCTGTCGCGCGACTTCCACGTCGTCGTGCCGTCCATCCCCGGCTTCGGCCTGTCCGGCCCCACCACCGAGCGCGGCTGGGACGTGACGCGCGTGGCGCGGGCGTTCACCGAGCTGATGACCCGCCTCGGCTACCCCCGCTACGGCGCGCAGGGCGGCGACTGGGGTTCGGGCATCGCGCAGGCGATGGGCGCGGTGGCACCGGACCGCGTCGTCGGGGTGCACGTCAACTACCTGCCCACGCCGCCGGTCGAGGGCGTCGAACTGTCCGGAGAGGACCGGCGCAGGCTCGACCGGATCGAGGGGTACCTCCGGCAGCGCCCCGGCTACCAGGTCCTGCAGGGCACCCGCCCGCAGACCGTCGCCTACGCGCTGACCGACTCGCCGGCGGGGCAGCTCGCGTGGATCGCGGAGAAGTTCACCGAGTGGACCGACCCCGCCTCGGCCATCCCGGTGGACCGGGTGCTGACCAACGTGATGCTGTACTGGCTCACCGGCACCGCCGGCTCGTCGGCGCGGCTGACCCGGGAGAGCGGCCTCGCGCCGAAGCCCGCCTGCCCGGCACCGCTGGGCGTCGCGGTGTTCGCGCACGACATCGTGCTGCCGGTCCGGCCGCTGGCCGAGCGGACGCACCGGGTCGAGCACTGGAGCGAGTTCGACCGGGGCGGCCACTTCGCCGCGCTGGAGGTGCCGGACCTGCTGGTGGCCGACATCCGGGCGTTCTTCGCGGGACGGGCACCCCGGGCCACCTGTTAGCGCTCACATTGAATCGTCTCAACCCTTGACGCCGGAACGTCGCGCTCGGGATAGTTGGCCCCACCTGGGAGGGTTCCCAGCGATGCTCGCAAGGAGGCGAAGCATGCAAACACGCAGGTCAAAGGCGATCGCGTGGGCAGCAACAACGTTAACCGCCCTCACCGCGGCAGCCAGCCTGACGATCAGTGGTAGCGCTAACGCAATCCAGGCGATGGCCTACCCGAACCCCGGTCGGGTGACGGGCGACGTGGGCGTGCACGACCCGTCGTTCGCCAAGCGCCCCGAGGGCGGCTACCTGGTGGCGCACACCGGCGACAACATCGCGCTGAAGACCTCGACCGACCGCATCGCCTTCCGGAACGCGGGCCAGGTCTTCCCCAACGGCGCGCCGTGGACGACCACCTACACCAACGGGAGCCGCAACCTGTGGGCCCCGGACCTGTCGTACCAGAAC
Organism: Saccharothrix syringae; assembly: GCF_009498035.1. Lineage (NCBI taxonomy): Bacteria > Bacillati > Actinomycetota > Actinomycetes > Pseudonocardiales > Pseudonocardiaceae > Saccharothrix > Saccharothrix syringae. The sequence goes on along the minus strand of NZ_CP034550.1, from coordinate 2,638,027 downwards.
GGCCGCTACCACCTGTACTACTCGGCGTCCAGCTTCGGCTCGAACCGGTCGGCGATCTTCCTGGCCACCAGCACCACCGGCGCGGCGGGCTCCTGGACCGACCAGGGCCTGGTCGTCGAGTCGCGCACCAGCGACAACTTCAACGCCATCGACCCCAACCTGGTGGTCGACGACCAGGGCCGCTGGTGGCTGAGCTTCGGCTCGTTCTGGTCGGGCATCAAGCTCGTCCAGCTCAACCCGTCCACGGGCAAGCGGCTGGACGGCACGATCCGGTCGGTCGCGAGCCGCAACGGCGGGCCCGTCGAGGCGCCCACCATCGTCAAGCACGGCGGCTACTACTACCTGTTCGTGTCGTTCGACTACTGCTGCCGCGGCGCGTCGAGCACCTACCGCGTCATGGTCGGCCGCTCGACCTCCGTCACCGGCCCGTACCTGGACCGCGGCGGCCGCGACCTCAACTCCGGTGGCGGCACCGAGATCCTGGCGACCCACGACGCGGTCATCGGCCCGGGGCACCAGGACGTGTTCACCGACGTGGACGGCGACATCCTGGCCTACCACTACTACACCTCCGGCGGCGCCTCGCTGCTGGGCGTCAACCTGCTGGGTTACGACTCGTCGGGCTGGCCGTACGCGCACTGACCGCGGGCCGGGGCGCCACGGGCTCGCGGCGCCCCGCCTCCCGCCATCGCCTAGAGCACCAGGGAGACGCCGGTCGCCGTGATCACGACGGCGACCGCCGCGTCCAGCACCCGCCAGGCCGAGGGCCGGGTGAACACCCCGGACAGCCACCGCGCGCCGAACCCCAGGCCGCCGAACCACAGCGCGCTGGCCGCCATCGCCCCGAGGCCGAACCACCAGCGGTCCCCGCCGAACCCGGTGGACGCGGTGCCCAGCAGCAGCACGGTGTCCAGGTACACGTGCGGGTTGAGCCAGGTGAGCGCCAGGCACGTGGCGATCGCCGCGGAGGCCGCGCCGCCGATCTCCAGCGCCGCCGGCCGCAGCACCCGCCGCGCCGCCAGCACCCCGTACCCGACCAGGAACGCCGCGCCGACCCACCGCACCACCTCCAACGCGCCCGGCCAGGCCGTCAACGCCGCGCCCACACCGCCCACCCCGAGCGCGATGAGCAGCGCGTCGGACCCCGCGCAGATGGTCACGATGACCGGGACCCGTTGGCGCAGCACGCCTTGCCGCAACACCAAGGCGTTCTGGGCACCGATGACGACGATGAGGGACAGGCCGGTACCGAGCCCGGCGAGCACAGCGGGGATCACGGCACCGACGGTAGGAACGAACGACCCATAAGACCAGCTACAGTTCCTTACCTATCATTAGAAGGCGTGATGCTCGATCCGGAGTGCGTGCGCACCCTGCTGGCCGTTGTGGACGAAGGCACGTTCGACGCCGCGGCCCGGGCGCTGCACGTCACGCCCTCGGCCGTGAGCCAGCGCATCAAGCAGCTCGAACAGCGCACCGGGCGGGTGCTCCTGGTGCGCTCCAAACCCGCCCGCCTCACCGACTCCGGCGAGGTGATCGCCCGCTACGGCCGCCAGCAGGCGCTGCTGGACCGGGACGCGCGCGAGGCGCTGGGCCTGGTCGAGGACCCGACACCGATCCCGGTGGCGGTCAACGCCGACTCGCTGTCGAGCTGGTTCCGCCGCGTGGTCACCGAGCTGGCCGGCGACGACGGCCTGGTGCTGGCCGTGCGGCGGGAGGACCAGGACCACACCGCGGACCTGCTGCGCCGGGGCCTGGTCGTGGCGGCCGTGACGTCGTCGCCGCAACCGGTGCAGGGCTGCCGCGCCCGTCCACTCGGGAGCATCCGCTACCACGCGGTCGCGGCGAAGCGGTTCGCGCGCCGCTGGGCGGACCGGCCGCTGCACGAGGCGCCGGTGATCGTGTTCGACGCCAAGGACGACCTCCAGGACGCGTTCTGCCGGGACCTGACCGGCCGCGACGCGGCGGCGCGGCGCCACCACCTGCCGGACGGGCACGTGTTCGAGGACGCCGTGGTGGCGGGCGCGGGCTGGGCGATGCTGACCGAGCAGCAGGTCCGGCGGCACCGCGGCCTGGTGCACCTGGCCCCGGACCGCCCGGTGGACGTGCCGCTGCACTGGCAGCAGTGGAAGCTCGACTCGCCGCCGCTGTCGCGGGTGGCCGACGCGGTGTTCCGGGCGGCGGCGGCCGAGCTGCACTGAGCGGCGGGAGCGCTTCGCCCGACGTTCACCTGCCGTCCCCTCGGACATGGCCACGCCTTGTCCACGCCCGCCTACTCTCTGCGACGCCTCTGTCCGGGCAACCCGAAGCGAAGGGTTTCGCATGCAAGGTCGCAGAGCTCCACTGGCGGTGCTCGCCGTCGGTGTCGTCACCGCCGCCGCCCTCACCGTCGTCGCTTCCTCCGACAACCTCCCGGCCGCGTCGGCGGCCACCGCCACCTTCACCCCGGTCGCCGACACCTACGTCGACGACTCCGCCACCGGCACCAACTTCGGCACCTCCGGCCAGCTCGGCGTGGACGGCTCGCCGGTCAAGCGGATCTTCCTCAAGTTCACCGTCTCCGGCGTGTCCGGGGCGGTGACCAACGCCAAGCTGCGCCTGCACACCGACGACGTGTCGGGTTCCGCCGGCCCGTCCGGCGGCGCGTTCCGGGCGATGTCCGACACCACCTGGTCGGAGACGTCGGTGACCTGGAACAACCAGCCGGCCGTCGACGGGGTGTCGCTCACCAGCCTCGGTCCGGTGTCCCGCAACGCCTGGTACGAGGTCGACGTCACCTCGCTGGTCAGGGCCAACGGCACCTACGGCATCGCGGTGACCTCGACCAGCACCGACGGCGCGGACTACGACTCGCGCGAGTCCGGCTCGGCCACCGCGCCGCAGCTCGTCCTGACCACCGGCACCACCACGACCACCCCGGGGACCGGCGGCGACCCGGTCCTGGTCGGCGCGGGCGACATCGCGGACTCCGGTTCGGGCGACAGCGCCACCGCCGCGCTGCTGGACGGCATCCCCGGCACGGTCTTCACCACCGGCGACAACGTCTACGACAACGGCACCGCCGCGGAGTTCACCAACTACTACGACCCGACGTGGGGCAGGCACAAGGCGCGCACGCGCCCGTCACCGGGCAACCACGACTACAACACGTCGGGCGCCACCGGCTACTACAACTACTTCGGCTCGGTGGCCGGCCCGTCCGGCCAGGGCTACTACTCGTACGACCTGGGCAACTGGCACATCGTCTCGCTGAACTCCAACATCACCACCTCGGCGGGCTCCGCGCAGGAGAAGTGGCTGCGCGCGGACCTGGCCGCCAACACCAAGCCGTGCACGGCGGCGTACTGGCACCACCCGCTGTTCACCTCGGGCGCCAACCACGCCCCGTCCACGGCGACGCGCCCGCTGTTCCAGGCGCTGTACGACTACAACGCCGACGTGGTGCTGTTCGGCCACAACCACCAGTACGAGCGATTCGCGCCGCAGAACCCGAGCGGCGCGCTGGACACCGCGCGCGGCATTCGCACGTTCGTGGCCGGCATGGGCGGCGCGAGCCACTACTCGTTCGGCACCATCAAGCCCAACAGCGAGGTGCGCAACAGCGACACCTACGGCGTGCTGAAGCTGACCCTGCACAGCGACGGCTTCTCCTGGCAGTTCGTGCCGGAGGCGGGCAGGAGCTTCACCGACAACGGCACCACCGCCTGCCACTGACCCCGCCACCGAGCCGCACCCGGTCCGCCCGGGCCGGGTGCGGCACCCCGCCCCGGAGGTGCGCCGTGTACCTGTCCACGATCCCCCGCCCCAGAGCGCTGGGCTGGAAGGGCCTGAGCGGGAACGTCTTCGCGCTCGGCGCGGTCAGCCTGGTCACCGACGTCTCGTCGGAGATGGTCACCGCGGTCCTGCCGCTCTACCTCGTCGTCGGCCTCCAGCTCAGTCCGGCCGCCTATGGCGTCATCGACGGTCTCCACACCGGCGCCACCACGCTGCTGCGGCTGGTCGGCGGCTACCTCGCCGACCGCACCGACCGGCGCAAGGCGGTGGCGGCCCTCGGCTACGGCATGTCGGCGGTGGCCAAGCTGGGCCTGCTGCCGGCGGGCACCTCGACCGCCGCGCTGGGCGCGGTGATCACGCTCGACCGGGCCGGCAAGGGCCTGCGGACCGCGCCCCGGGACGCGCTGATCACCCTGTCGACCCCGGCGGGCGACCTCGGCCGGGCGTTCGGCGCGCACCGGGCCATGGACGGCGTGGGCGCGTTCCTCGGCCCCCTGGTCGCCCTGGCGGTGCTCGCGGCGACCGGCGGGTCGTTCGACTCCGTGTTCGTGACCAGCGCCTGCGTCGCCGCCCTGGGCGTGCTGGTCCTGGTGCTGTTCGTGCGCGACCACCGCTCGGCGCTGCCGGCGCGACCGGTGCGGGTCTCCGCCGTCGGCGGGCTGTGGCGGGACGCGGGCGTGCGGCGGGTCGTGCTCGCGGCGACCCTGCTCGGCCTGGCCACCGTCGGCGACGGGTTCGTGTACCTGCTGCTCCAGGAGCGGGAGGGCCTGGCGATCGGCTGGTTCCCGCTGCTGGCGGTCGGCACCAGCCTGGTCTACCTGCTGCTGGCGGCGCCGCTGGGCGCGCTGGCCGACCGCGTGGGCAGGCTGCCGGTGGTGCTCGGCGGGTACGCGGCGCTCGCCGCGGTGTACCTGCTCGTCGCCGGCCCGCTGGGCGGCTGGTCGCTCGTGGTGGTGGTCGTGGCGCTCTACGGCGTGTTCTACGCGGCCACGGACGGCGTGCTGATGGCGCTGGCCGGGCCGCTGCTGCCGGAGCGGCTGCGCACCACCGGCATCGCCGTGATCCAGAGTGGACAGGCCCTGGGGTACCTGGGGTCGTCCGTGCTGTTCGGCCTGGCCTGGCAGGCGTGGGGGCCCGGGGCCGCGACCCGGTTGGCGGCGGCGGGCGCCGTGCTCGCCCTGGTCGCCACGTTCGCGCTGGTGCGGGGGCGTTCATGAGGACGAGGGCGAAGCTGCTGGTCACGGCGGCGGTGGCGGTGCTGCTCGGTGGCGTGGTGGTCGGCCACGCGGTGCTGTCCGGCCCGTCCGGGGCCGCGCCCGCGGCGGGCGCGGTGAGCGGGCCGCGCCTGGTGGTGCTGAGCAACGGCCTGCTGTCGACGGTCTCCCGGTCCGACCCGGCCGGGCCCCGGGAGGTCACCGACCAGCGGTGCGACCGGGCCTACAGCGCGGGCGGCACCACCGCGTGCCTGCGGCCGGTCGGCGCGTTCGGGGCGGGCGGGCTGGCCGTGCTGGACGCGTCCCTGCGCGAGGTCCGGACCGTGCCGCTGACCGGGTTCCCGAACCGGGCCCGGGTGTCGGCCGGCGGGCGGATGGTGGCCTGGACGCTGTTCGTGGACGGCCACTCGTACGCGGCCAACGGGTTCTCCACCAGCGCCGGGGTCCTCGACACCCGCACCGGGGCGCTGGTCACGTCCCTGGAGGAGTTCACGTCCTCGGTGGACGGTGTGGTCACCGCGGCGGCGGACCGCAACTTCTGGGGCGTCACGTTCGCCGCCGACGACAACCGCTTCTACGCCACGATGTCCACCGGCGGGCACCGCTACCTGGTGGAGGGCGACTTCGCCGCGCGGACCCTGCGGTCGGTCGCCGACGGCGTCGAGTGCCCGTCGCTGTCCCCGGACGGCACGCGCATCGCCTACAAGGCGGCCGTGGGCGGCGACCCGCGGCGCGGCTGGCGGCTGTCCGTGCGTGACCTCGCCACCGGGGCGGTGACGCCGCTGGCGGAAACCCGCAGCGTCGACGACCAGCCCGCGTGGCTCGACGACCGCACCGTGGCCTACGGGCTCCAGCGCGGCGACGGCGTCAACGACGTGTGGTCCGTGCCCGCCGACGGCACCGGCACCCCGTCCGTGCTGGTCCCGGAGGCGAACTCGCCCGCCGCGCCCGACTGACCCGCGCCGCGGTGGCCGGCCGTCACGGGCTCTCCCATCACGTGACGGCCGGCCCTTGCGGACCGCGCAGCTGTCTCCCGGCTCGCGGTCAGGTCCTCGGTGGTCCTCCGCCAAGACGTGTTCTCCCGCCCCCAGTCGTCCACGTCGTCCCCGCCGGGGCCGTCGGTCGTCCACATCAGACCCCGGCGCCCCGCGTTCGACCCGCTTCGGAACGGCGGTCACTGTGTCTCGCGCCACAGCGCGGTGTCAAGCACTTCCCCGGACGGCGTGACCGGACCGCAACCCGGGCCGGCCGATCTAGAGGAACGCTCGTCTGAACCACCACAGTGGACCGCCTCAGACCTGCCTGACCTCCACCCCCCGTTCGCGGAATCGCCGCACGTCATCGGGGTCGGCGTCGCTGTCGGTGACGAGCACGTGGACGTCGGTGATCGGGCAGATCTCGGCGAACGCCCGCGCGCCCACCTTCGAGGAATCGGCCACCACGACGACCCGCCTGGCGCGGGCGGCGAGCATCCGGTTGACTTCGGCCTCACCTTCGTGGTGCGCGTGGGCGCCCGAGTCGGGGTCGATCGCGTCCACGCCCAGGAAGGCCACGTCGAGGCTCAGGGCGTTGATGATCCGGCCCGCCAGCGGGCTCACCAGCTCGTAGGACTGCGGCCGCGCCACGCCGCCGGTCACCACCAGCTTCACCTGGGGCCGCACGGCCAGCTCGCCGGCGATGTTCAGCGCGTTGGTGACCACGGTGACCAGCCCGTCACCCTCCGCGCCGCCGAACTCGGCGCTGGTCGCCAGCGCCCGGGCCACCTCGGTGGTGGTCGTGCCGCCGGTCACCCCGACCACGGCGCCGCGGCTGACCAGCCCGGCGGCCGCGCGGCCGATGCGCTGCTTGTCACCCGCCCGGCGCACGGTGCGGTAGCGCACCGGCAGGTCGTAGGCGACGGCGTGGGCCACCGCGCCGCCCCTGGTCCGGGTGAGCAGCTGCTGCTCCGCCAGGTGGTCGAGGTCGCGGCGGATGGTCGCGCCGGAGACGTCGAGCTCCTCGGCGATGTCGTCGACCTCCACGCGGCCGCGCTCGGCCACCAGCTCCAGCAGTGCGTTCAACCGGTCGTAACGGTTCACCCCGCCACCTCCCGCGCCCCGGCACCGCACCTTACCGATCCGGGGGCGGGCGGCGGAACGTTCCGGCCGGGGCGTCTCAGCAGATGCTCTGGCTGCTGTTGACCAGCGTGTTGTTGCGGAACGTGGTGTTCGTGCCGCACGGGCTCTCGCGGATGGCCGAGTTCGTCACCCTCAGGTTCTGGATGACGACGTCCCGGGTCACCGGGAACTCGGTGCGCGCGGCGAGCCGGATGTCACCCGGACCGGTGACGGTGCCGCTCTGCGCGGCGAGGTTCACGTTGTAGCAGTTCTCGATCAGGATCGAGTTGCTCCCGGTGTTGGCGATGTCGACCCGGTCGACCTGGAGGCCGCCGCTCTCCGAGACGCAGAAGATGCCCCGGCCGCCGCCGCGGGCGATGACCTGGCCGACCCGGACGTTGATCGGGTAGCTGTCGCCGATGCGGCCGTTGCGGTTGGCGGTGCGGAACGCGGCGTAGCCGGTGCCCGCGCCCGCGTTGTCGGCGTCGACGGTGCCGACCGTGGCGTTGATCGTCTGGTTGAGCAGCAGGCCCGACTCGCCGACGCCGCGGGCCACGACCGTGCCGATGGTCAGGCCGTCCACGCCGTAGGTCTCCACGGCGTGCGAGCTCGCGCCCTGCACGTAGGCGTAGTCGATGCGGACGTTGCGGGTCCACTGGCTGGTGTCGCCGCGGTTGTCGATGCGCACGCCCAGGCCGCTGGACAGGCGCATGTTCACGTTGCCGATGACGACGTTGGTGACGTTGCGCATGAAGATGCCGTACACCGGGGTGCCCGTGAGGGTGAGGTTCTGGACCTCGATGTCGCGGACGCCGCGCGCGTAGACCGGGGCGTAGTCGCCCGAGCCGGAGCCGGACACGTTGATGGTGCCGCAGACGTCGATCGCGGTGTAGCTGCGCATCGAGTACCGCTCGCCCGCGGGGATGGAGCCGGACGCCCGGACGACGATCCGCTCCTTGGACGTGCGGTTCGCGGTGAGGCTGTCGTTGGCGGCCTGCAGGGCGGCGCGCAGGCTGCTGCCGGTGTAGACGGTGCCGCCGCCCCGGCGGGCGGTGAAGCTGCTGCCGGACCCGGTCACCTCGGCCTGGTACGAGCCGTCGCCGCAGGCCGCCTGGGCCTGGGGCGCGGTGACGACCTGGAGCAACGCCGCGGTCAACGCCGACACGGCGAGTAGGGCTTTCATCTGCTGGTCTCCCGATCGAGTTGGTAAGCGCTTTCCTCCATGGCGGCGGATGTCCTGCGGGTTCCGGTCTTCGCGGGAGTGGCGGCGGTCCACCGGGGGACGGGGGGCCGCCGCCGGAGTTGGTGCGGCTCGCCGGCCGGTTCTGGCTGGGAGCGTTCCCAGAGTGAATCGGAACGGCGGTGCGCCGTCAAGGGCCGGGCCCCCGACGGCGCACCCCCGGTCAGGAGCGGCGCTTGGTCCACACGTCGTAGGCCACGGCCGCGAGCAGCACCAGGCCCTTGACCAGCATCACCCGCTCGCTGGGCGCGCCGATCAGCGACATGCCGTTGTTGATGACGCCCATGATCAGGCCGCCGGTGATCGCGCCGACCACCTTGCCCACGCCGCCCTGCACGGCCGCGCCGCCGATGAACGCCGCCGCGATCGCGTCCAGCTCGAACGAGGTGCCCGCGGTCGGGCCGGCCTGGTTGAGCCGGCCCGCGAAGATGACGCCGGCCAGCGCGGACAGCACGCCCATGTTGACGAAGATCCAGAAGGTCACCTGCTTGACCTTCACGCCGGACAGGGTCGCCGCCTGGAGGTTGCCGCCGATGGCGTAGATGTGCCGGCCGAACACCGACCGGTCGGCCATCACCGAGTAGCCCAGCACCAGCACCGCGAGCAGCACCAGCACCCACGGCAGGTTGCGGAACCGGGCCAGCTGCACCACCACGGCCAGCACGACCGCGGCCGCCAGGACGATCTTGAGCACGAACACCGGGAACGGGTCCACGACCTGGCCGTAACCCAGTCGGGCCTTGCGCTTGCGCCACTGCGCGAACGCGAGCCCGGCCACCACCGCGACGCCCACGAGCAGGCTGACCAGGTCGGCGCCGCCCAGCGGGCCGAGGCCGACGTTGCCCAGGTAGCCGGCGGTGAAGCCGTTGGCCAGGGTGCGGATCGGGTTCGGGAACGGGCCGATGCCCTGGTTGCCCAGCACGGTCAGGGTCAGCGCGCGGAACACCAGCATGCCCGCCAGCGTCACGATGAACGCCGGGATGCCGAAGAACGCGATCCAGTAGCCCTGCGCCGCGCCGATCACCGCGCCCGCGACCAGCGTGATCACCACGGCCAGCCACCACGGCACGCCGGCCTGCACGGTCAGCACCGCGCAGATCGCGCCGGTCAGCGCCACCACCGACCCGGCGGACAGGTCGATGTGCCCGCCGATGATCACCAGGATCATGCCGATGGCCAGGATCAGCACGTAGGAGTTCTGGACGATGATGTTGGAGATGTTCTGCGGCTGCAGCAGCTGGCCGTCGGTCAGCACCGCGAACAGCGCCACGATGAACGCGAACGCCACGTAGATGCCGGACTGCCGGATGTTGATGGTGAACCGGCGCTGCGGCCCGGCCTGCGCCTTCACCGGGGGCGGCGCGGTCTTCGTGGTCATGAGGTCTGTCCCTGGGTCATGTGGTGCATCAGGCGTTCCTGGCTGGCCTCTTCCCGGCTCAGCTCACCGGTGATCCGGCCCTCCGACAGCGCGTACACGCGGTCGCACAGGCCCAGCAGCTCCGGCAGCTCCGAGGAGATGACGAGCACGGCCCGACCCTGGTCGGCCAGCTCGTTGATGATCGAGTAGATCTCGTACTTGGCGCCCACGTCGATGCCGCGCGTGGGCTCGTCGAGGATGAGCACGTCCGGGTCGGTGAACATCCACTTGGCCAGCACGACCTTCTGCTGGTTGCCGCCGGACAGCGTGCCGACCTGGGTGCCGACGCCGGGGGTCTTGATGTTCATCGACCGCCGGAACCGCTCGGCGACGGAGAACTCCTCGTTCTCGTCCACCCAGCCGCGCGGGGCGAGCTTGCCCAGCCCGGCCGCGGACACGTTGCGCTTGACGTCCTCGATGAGGTTGAGGCCGTAGCGCTTGCGGTCCTCGCTGACGTAGGCGATGCCGTTGCGGATGGCCTTGCGGACGGACCGGGTGTCGATCTCGCGCCCGTCCTTGAGCACCCGCCCGGACACGCCCACGCCGTAGGTGCGGCCGAACACGCTCATCGCCAGCTCGGTGCGGCCCGCGCCCATCAGGCCCGCCAGGCCCACGATCTCGCCGCGCCGCAGCACCAGGTTGGCCCGGTCCACCACCACGCGGTCCGGCTGCGACGGGCTGTGCACGGTCCAGTCCTCGATCCGCAGCACCTCCTCGCCGACCTTCGGCGTGCGCGGCGGGAACCGGTGCTCCAGGTCGCGGCCGACCATGCCGGAGATGATCCGCTCCTCGCTCACGTCACCGGCGGGCAGCGTCTCGATGGTGCGGCCGTCGCGCAGGATGGTGATGCTGTCGGCGATCCGCTTCACCTCGTTGAGCTTGTGCGAGATGATCACCGAGGTGACGCCCTCGTCGCGCAGGCCCTCCAGCAGGTCGAGCAGGTGCGCGGAGTCGTCGTCGTTGAGCGCCGCGGTCGGCTCGTCCAGGATCAGCAGCCGGACGTCCTTGGCCAGCGCCTTGGCGATCTCCACCAGCTGCTGCTTGCCCACGCCCAGGTCGTGCACCGGCGTGGTCGGGTTCTCCCGCAGGCCCACGCGGGCGAGCAGCTCGCCCGCCGCGTGGTTGGTGCGGTTCCAGTCGATGAACCCGCGCCGGGCCCGCTCGTTGCCCAGGAACAGGTTCTCCGCGATGGACAGCTGACCGCACAGCGCCAGCTCCTGGTGGATGATCACGATGCCGCGCCGCTCGCTGTCGCGCACGCCGGCGAACTCGCAGGGCTCGCCCTCGAAGACGATCTCGCCCTCGTACGAGCCGTGCGGGTGCACGCCGGAGAGCACCTTCATCAGCGTGGACTTGCCCGCGCCGTTCTCACCGCAGATCGCGTGGATCTCACCGCGCCGCACGGCGAGCGAGACGCCGTGCAGCGCGGTGACCCCGGCGAACCGCTTGGTGATGCCGCGCATCACCAGGATGTCGTCGGACATGCCCCTGCTACCTCAGCTGGTCTTCGGTGTAGTAGCCCGAGTCGACCAGGACCTTCTTGTAGTTGTCCTTGCCCACGATGACCGGCTCCAGCAGGTACGCGGGGACGACCTTGACACCGTTGTCGTAGTCCTTCTCGTTGTTGACCTGCGGCTTGTTGCCCTTGAGCACGGCGTCGGCCATGTCCACGGTCACCGCGGCCAGCTCGCGGGTGTCCTTCTGGATGGTCGAGTACTGCTCGCCCGCGATGATCGACTTGACCGAGGCGACCTCGGCGTCCTGGCCGGTCACGACCGGGTAGGGCGAGCCGGCGGTGCCGTAGCCGTTGCTCTTGAGCGCGGACAGGATGCCGATGGACAGGCCGTCGTAGGGCGAGAGCACGCCGTTGACCTGGGCGCCGCCCTGGTAGGTGGAGGTGAGGATGTCCTCCATGCGCCGCTGCGCGGTCGCCGGGTCCCACCGCAGGATCGACACGGTCTTGAAGTCGGTCTGGCCGCTCTTGACCACCAGCGTGCCCTTGTCGATGTACGGCTGGAGCACCGACATCGCGCCGTTGAAGAAGAACGTGGCGTTGTTGTCGTCCGGCGAGCCGGCGAACAGCTCGACGTTGAGCGGGCCGGTGGCGGTGCCGGGGCTGCCGTCGGCGTTGATGACCTTCAGACCGGTCAGCAGCGAGGTGGCCTGCTGCACGCCGACCTTGAAGTTGTCGAAGGTGGCGTAGTAGTCCACGTTCGGGCTCTTGCGGATGAGCCGGTCGTAGGAGATGACCGGGATCTTCGCGTCGGCGGCCTGCTGGAGCTGGCCGGTCAGCGCGGTGCCGTCGATCGAGGCGATGATCAGCAGCTTGGCGTTCTTGGTGATCTGGTTCTCGATCTGGTTGGCCTGCGTCGGGATGTCGTTCTCGGCGTACTGCAGGTCGACCTGGTAGCCCTTGGCCTCCAGCGCCTTCTTGATGTTGTCGCCGTCGTGGATCCAGCGCTCCGACGAGCGGGTCGGCATGGTCACGCCGACCAGCGCGCCCCCGGCCTCACCGCTCTGCTGGTCGCCGGTCTTCTCCGTCGACCCGCACGCGGCCAGGACCAGTCCGGCCGCGGCGATGGCGGCGATCCGCGGAAACCTCATTGTTTCTCTCTCTCCCTAGGGTGGTGCTGCTAGCGCAGGCCCTGCGCGAGTCGGAAGTACGCCTGGTTCCAGCGCAGGCGGTCGGCGAACGACGCGGTGGTCGTGTCGCCGTCGATGACCACCAGCTCGGTGTGCACCATCTGCGCGAAGTCGTGCAGGACCTCGGCGCCCACGGCCTGGGTCATGACGGTGTGGTGCGGGCCGCCCGCGGTCAGCCACGACTCCGCGGAGGTCGACAGCGACGGCGCGGGCTTCCACACCGCGCGCGCCACCGGCAGGTTCGGCAGGGGCTCGTCCGGCGGCACGACCTCGACCTCGTTGGCCACCAGCCGGAACCGCTCGCCCAGGTCGGCCAGGCCGACCACCACGGCGGGGCCGGCGGCGGCGTCGAACACCAGCCGCACCGGGTCCTCCCGGCCGCCGATGCCCAGCGGGTGCACCTCGCACGACGGCCGGTCGGCCGCGATGGTCGGGCACACCTCCAGCATGTGCGCGCCCAGGATCTTCGGCTCGCCGGGGCCGAAGTGGTAGGTGTAGTCCTCCATGAACGAGGTGCCGCGGCCGGTGCCCGCGCCCATCGCCTTGACCGCGGCCAGCAGCGCCGAGGTCTTCCAGTCGCCCTCGCCGCCGAAGCCGTAGCCGTCGGCCATCAGCCGCTGCACGGCCAGGCCGGGCAGCTGCCGCAGCCCGCCCAGGTCCTCGAAGTTCGTGGTGAACGCGCCGAAGCCGCCGTCGGTGAGGAACCGGCGCAGGCCGGCCTCGATGCGGGCGGCGTAGCGCAGCGAGTCGTGCCGCGCGCCGTCCTTGGCCAGCTCGGGCGCGAGCCGGTAGGTGTCGGCGTACTCGGTGACCAGCAGGTCGATCTCGGCGTCGGCCACCGCGTCCACGACCTCGACCAGGTCGTTGACCCCGTAGGTGTTGACGCTGACGCCGAAGCGCAGCTCCGCCTCGACCTTGTCGCCCTCGGTGACCGCGACGCCCCGCATGTTGTCGCCGAACCGGGCCAGCTTCAACCCGTTCAGGTGGTGGTGACCGGTGGCCGCGCGGACCCAGCCGTCGATCCGCTCGGCCAGCCGCGGGTCGCTCGCGTGGCCGGCCACGGTCTTGCGCGGCACGCCGATCCTGGTCTGGATGAACCCGAACTCCCGGTCGCCGTGCGCGGCCTGGTTGAGGTTCATGAAGTCCATGTCGATGGTGGCCCACGGCAGCGCCTCGTTCAGCTGCGTGTGCAGGTGCAGCAGCGGCTTGCGCAGCACGTCCAGCCCGGTGATCCACATCTTGGCGGGCGAGAACGTGTGCATCCACGCGATGACGCCGATGCAGCTGGGGTCGCTGTTGGCCGCCGTCATCACGTCGCGGATCGCCGCGGTGTCGGTCAGCACCGGCTTCCACACCAGCTCGGCGGAGATCCGCCCCGACCCCGTGAGCATCCGCTGGATCTGCTGCGACTGCTGGGCGACCTGTTCGAGCGTGTCCGGGCCGTAGAGGTGCTGGCTCCCGGTGAGGAACCAGACCTGCGGCTTCGCAGCAGAGGACATGCGGGGCTCCCCTCGTGGGCTCATTGCCCGTAGACGTTCTGGTAGCGCGCGTAGAGGCTGTCGATGTGGTGCTGCTCGATCGGGTGGGGCGTGCCGAGCTGGCGGGCGAAGTGCACGGTGCGCGCCACGTCCTCCAGCATCACCGCCGCCTTCACCGCCGCGCGGGCGTCCTTGCCGACGGTGAACGGGCCGTGGTTGCGCATCAGCACGGCCGGCGACCGGCCGGCCCGCAGCGTCTCCACGATGCCGCGGCCGATCGAGTCGTCGCCGATGAGCGCGAACGGGCCCACCGGGATGTCGCCGCCGAACTCGTCGGCGATCATGGTGAGCACGCAGGGGATCGGCTCGCCCCGGGCCGCCCACGCGGTGGCGTAGGGCGAGTGCGTGTGCACCACGCCGCCCACCTCGGGCATGTGCCGGTACACGTAGGCGTGCGCGGCGGTGTCCGAGGACGGCGCCAGGTCGCCCTCGACGAGGTTGCCGTGCAGGTCGGTGACGACCATCGCCTCGGGCCCCAGCTCGTCGTAGGACACCCCGGACGGCTTGATGACCATCAGGTCCCGCCCCGGCACGCGCGCCGAGACGTTGCCCGCCGTCCAGATCACCAGCTCGTAGCGGGTCAGCTCGCGGTGCAGGTCGGCGACCGTGCGGCGCAGGTCCTCCAGGACCGACATCTACTTCTCCCCCTTGGCGGCGCGGCGCAGCGCCTTGAGCCGGTGCATGACCTCGTTGGCGCCGCGCCCGAAGTGGTCGTGCAGCTCCTGGTACTCGACGAACAGCCGCTCGTAGACCTCGACGTTGCCCGGGATCGGCTGGTAGACGCCCCGCTCGACCGAACCCATGGCCCCGGCGGCGGCGCGGATGTCCGGGTACGCGCCCGCGGCGACCGCGGCGTGCATGGCCGACCCGAGCGCGGGCCCCTGCTCGGAGCCGATCACCGACAGGGGCATGTCCAGCACGTCGGCGTAGATCTGCATCAGCAGCGCGTTCTTGACCAGGCCGCCCGCGATGACCAGCTCGGTGACCGGGACGCCCGCGTCGGTGTAGGAGTCGATGATCACCCGGGTGCCGTAGGCGGTCGCCTCCAGCAGGGCCCGGTAGGTGTCCTCGGCGCGGGTGGCCAGGGTCTGGCCGATGACCAGGCCGGACAGCTCGTGGTCGACCAGCACCGACCGGTTGCCGCTGTGCCAGTCGAGGGCGATCAGGCCGTGCTCGCCGATGCGCTGCTCGGCGGCCAGCTCGGTGAGCAGCTCGTGCACCGAGATGCCCCGCTCGCGCGCCCGCTCGTGGTACTCGGGCGGCACGCCGTGGTCGACGAACCAGGCGAAGATGTCACCGACCCCGCTCTGGCCCGACTCGTAGCCCCACAGGCCGGGGACGATGCCGCCCTCCACGACGCCGCACATGCCGGGCACCTCGCGCAGCACGTCGCCGTTCATCACGTGGCAGGTGGAGGTGCCCATGATCGCGACCATCTGGCCGGGCTCGACGGCCCGCGCGGCCGGGGCGGTGACGTGCGCGTCGACGTTGCCCACGGCCACCGCGATGCCCTCGGGCAGGCCGGTCCAGGCGGCGGCCTCGGCGGTGAGCGTCCCGGCCTTGTCACCCAGCCGGCCCAGCGGGTGGTCCAGCTTGTCGGCGACGAAGCCCGCGAAGTCGGGGTTGAGCTCCTTCAGGAACTCCGGCGACGGGTAGCCGTCCTGGTAGATGCCCTTGTAACCGGCGGTGCAGGCGTTGCGGGAGTAGGTGCCGCTCAGCTGCCAGACGATCCAGTCGGCGGCCTCGACCCAGTGGTCCATCGCCGCGTAGACCGCGGGCGCCTCCTCCAGCAGCTGGAGGCCCTTGGCGAACTCCCACTCCGAGGAGATCAGGCCGCCGTAGCGGGGCAGCCAGGACTCGCCGCGCCGCTCGGCCAGGGCGTTGATCCGGTCGGCCTGGCCCTGCGCGGCGTGGTGCTTCCACAGCTTGACGTAGGCGTGCGGCTCGCCGGCGAACTCCGGCAGCTCGTTCAGGGGCGTGCCGTCGGCCTTGACCGGGACCATCGTGCACGCGGTGAAGTCCGTGCCGATGCCGATCACGTCCGCCGGGTCCGCGCCGGCCGCGGCGACGGCGGCGGGCACGGCGTTCTTCAGGACGTCGACGTAGTCCTGCGGGACCTGGAGGGCCCAGTCGGGGGGCAGCGGGCGGCCGTCGGGCAGCGCCCGGTCCAGCACGCCGTGCCGGTATTCGTGCACCGCCGTGCCCAGCTCGGCGCCGTCGCGCACCCGCACCACGACGGCGCGGCCGGACAACGTGCCGAAGTCGACACCCACCACCAACGGTTCACTCGCCATGAGAGGCAGTGTTATCGCTAACATTCATCACGTCAAGACCCCCCTGCAACGTGCTCTTAACGACTTGGTGAGCGTGCACAATGGAGCCTGGGACGACGCCGCGTCCCGCACCCAGCCTAGGTGCGGCGGCACCGGTTCCGGAACACGAAAGAATTGCGCGCCCGGGAAGTCCCGGGCGCGCGGGTCGCGATCCGGCCGTCAGGCGGGTGGCGCGACGCTGTCCCGCTCCACCAGCCTGGGCGCGATGGTGCGCTGCGAGGCACCCACCTCGCCGTCGCCGACCTGGGCCAGCAACAGCTCCAGGGTCTCCCGGGCGACGGCGTCGAAGTCGGGCCGGATGGTGGTCAGGGGCGGGATGAAGTAGGCGGCCTCGGGCACGTCGTCGAAGCCGACCACGCTCACGTCGTGCGGCACCTTGCGGCCGCGCTCGCTCATCGCGCGCAGGATGCCCAGCGCGAGGTGGTCGTTGGCCGCGAAGATCGCCGTGACCTCCGGCATCCGGGCCAGCATCTGGCCCGCCCGGTACCCCGAGGCGGCGCTCCAGTCGGCGGGCACGACCGGGGGGACCTCCAGGCCGGCGGCCTCCAGCGCCGAGCGCCAGCCCCTGATGCGGCCGGCGCTGTCGAACCAGTCGGGCGGACCCGAGACGTGCCAGACCGTGCGGTGGCCCGCGTCGAGCAGGTGGCGGGTCGCCGCGAAGGCGCCCGCCGCCTGGTCGACGGTCACCAGCGGGGTCGAGCGGTCCGGGTCGCCGTCCACGGTGACCAGCGGGATGCCCGCGGAGACGTCGCCGACCGCGTCGTTGGCCGACGCGGTCGGCGCGATCACCACTATGCCCGCGACCCGCTGGTCGCGGTGCCGCTCGACGGCGTCCGAGATGGAGGTGCGGTCCAGCACGTTCACCCGGCCCACGCTCACCGCGAACCCGGCACCGGCCGCCGCCTGCTCGAACGCCGCGAGCAGCGAGGCCGGGCCGTAGAGGGTGGAGTTCTGCGCCACCACCCCGATGAGCTGGGACCGGCCGGTCACCAGCGCGCGGGCCGCCTTGTTGGGCCGGTAGCCCAGCTCGGCGATCGCCGCGCGCACCCGCAGCCGGGTCTGCTCCCGGACGTTCGGGTGGCCGTTGAGCACCCGTGACACCGTCTGGTGCGAGACCCCGGCGAGTCGGGCGACATCCGTCATCGCGGGATCGCGCGAGGTCTTCTGCTCCACTACCGCCCCATCTCAGTCATCTTGTCCTACATCCTCGATGTTAGCGATAACACCGCTTCTTCGCTGCGACGATGCCCGTCACGTTGTCCAGCAGCCACATTGTCCACCAGGGACCTTCGCTACCGGTGGGTTCGATCAAGCGAGTCGGAAAGTCGCCCGCTCCCGCGCCCGGCGGTCGTTGCCCGGCTTGGTCACCACCAGCCGCCCGGAGCCGTCGTGGGCCACGTACGCCGACGGGTCGGCGGACAGCCGCAGCGACACCGCGTCCCGATCGGCCAGCCCCTCGACCCGCACGAACGAGGCCAGCCGCCCGTAGGCGTCGCCGTCCTCGTACGGGTCGACCCGGAGCGAGGTCCCGTCGACCCGGGCGTAGCGGTCCGGGAAGTTGACCGACTGGACCGCCGCCGTGCCCGCGCCGAGGAAGCCGTCCACGATGCGGAACTGGGAGTCGGCCAGCTCGCGCACGTTGCCGTCCACCCGCAGCCGGTACTCGAAGTGCCGGACGACCAGGTGCGGCGAGTCCACCGGCGACAGCCGCACCGCCGGGCCGCCCTTGCCCACCGGGACGCCGAAGGCGGGCGTGCCGTCGTCGTTCCAGTACAGCCGCTGCACGCGGGTGTGCCGGTTGGGGTCGAACAGCGGGTCGCCGGTGATGTCCCGGTAGTCGCGGGCGTGGTAGACCAGCACGTCCCGGTCGCCGACGGTGGTGAACGAGTTGTGCCCCGGGCCGTACTGGCGGGTGGCGTCGTTCGTGGTGAAGACCGGCGTGGGCGTCTTGGTCCACGACCGCGCGTCGAGCAGGTCGGCGTTCTCGTCGGCGGTCAGCAGGCCCATGCAGTAGCGGGCGTCGGTGGCGCTGGCGGAGAAGGTGACGAACACCCGGCCGTTGCGGATCAGCACCGCCGGGCCCTCGTTGACCCGGAAGCCCTGGACCTCCCAGCTCAGCGTCGGCTGGGCGATGCGCACGGGCGCGGTCCTCAGGGCCAGCGGCGAGGCCATCTCCGCGATGTAGAGGTTGCTGTTGGTGTTGATGCCGGGTTCGCTCTGCGCCCACAGGAAGTAGCGCTTGCCGCGGTGCTCGAACGTGGTCGCGTCGAGGGTGAAGGTGTCCCAGGCGGTGACCATCTGGCCGCGCAGCACCCAGCCGCTCTCGCGCGGGTCGGCGTTGGCCGACTCCAGCACGTAGGTGCGGATGCGGAACGGCTGGTCCGAGTCGCCCGCGGCGAAGTAGATGTACCACTTGCCGTCGATGCGGTGCAGCTCCGGCGCCCAGATGTAGCCGCCCATCGGCCCGGAGGCCGGGCGGCGCCAGACGGTGCGCTCGCGGGCGGTGGCCAGACCGTCCAGGGTGGACGCGCCGCGCACCACGATCCGGTCGTACTCCGGCACGGAGCCGGTGAGGTAGTACATGCCGTCGACCGGGCGGGTGATGAACGGGTCGGCGCGCTGCTCGACCAGCGGGTTGCGGGTGGGCAGGCCGTCCTCGGCCGGGCCGCGCCCGGCCCCTTCGGCCGCCGCCGGGCCGGAGGCGGCGGCCGCGGCGGTGGACAGGCCGCCGACCACGGCCAGCGCGCCGCCGGCGCGGAACAGGGATCTGCGGTCGAGGCTCACGGGAACTCCAATCGGGGACGGCCCGGTCGGTCGCTGGATCGGGTGATCATGGGCTCGGATCGCGGACTTTCGAACACTTGTTCGATACCGTCGTGGCATGAGGAATTCGACGTTTCCCCGGTCCTGGTCATCGCCTTCTGTCCTTGATGCGCAGGAAGGTCACGGAGTTCGGCGGGAAGGTGTGCGTGAAGGAGTTCGAGACCCGCACCTGCGCCTTGCGCGCCTTGACCGGCTGCGTGTGCTCGGTGTTCACGTCGTCCGGCAGACCTTCGAGCACGGTGGCCTCGGCAGCGGGCAGGACCCAGGTGTTCCCGCCCAGCTCGACCTTGGTCTTGGCCGCGTCCGCCTGGGCGTTGACCACCTTGACGACCAGGTCGCCGGTCTGCCGGTCGCGGGTGACCACCTGGCGGAAGGGCTCGACGAGTCGGTCGTCGGTGAACTCGCCCCACTGGCGCCCGTCGAGGAACAGCCGCACCTTGCGGCCGCGCACCTCGACGCGGAGGTCGTAGGTGCGGCCGGTCTCGATGCGGGTGCCGTCGGAGACCAGCGTGCTCTTGCCGCCGCCCTCGGCCTTCTCCACCGCGGACTGGGTGTTGTTCCAGCCGCCGAGGTTCCACCAGTAGTAGTTGCCGGTGTCCTTGACGCCGAAGGCGACCAGGAAGCCCTCGCTGCCGGCGCGCTTGGTGGCCTTGAGCTCCAGGGTGTAGTCGCGCCAGGCCGGGTCGCCCGCGGTGACGAGGGTGTTCTGGGCGGTGGCGTCGGACTGCGCGTAGGCGCCGTCGACCACGGCCCAGGTGCCGCTGCCGGTCCCGGTCCACTTGTTCGCGCCGGCGGAGAAGTCGTCGGCGAACAGCGCCTGCCCGCTCGCCGAGGTCACCTTCACGTCGTCGTAGGCGGCCGCGGTGGCCCAGGTCGACAGGCCGATGGCGCCGGTGATCGGTTCGAGGTTGGCCGGGGTTCCGGTGGCCGTGCTGGGCACCACGTGGTCGCCCACGTTGTTCATGAACAGCTTCTGCACCTCGTAGGAGGCCGAGCCCCAGGAGGCGTGGTTGTTGAACCAGATCATGTCCGGGCGCCACTGCACGTAGTCCTCGTTGGACAGCAGCGGGGCGTAGGAGGCGAGCTTGACCACGTCGGCGTTGCGCTCCAGGCCGGTCATGTAGGCGGCCTCGGCCAGGGCGTTGGAGAAGCGGTTGTCCTGGGAGGCGTACTCGCCGAGGAAGACCTTGGGGCCGTTGCGGTCGTAGCGGTCGTAGCGGTCGTTGTTCTGCAGGAACCAGGTCGGGCTGTTGTAGTAGTGCTCGTCGACCATCTCGACGCCGGCCTCGCGGTTGAGCTGCCAGAGCCGGTCGAAGGTGCCGCCGGTGTCGTCGGGCCCGGAGTTGCCGACCACCGTGATGTCCGGGTACCTCGCCTCGATCGCGGCGCGGAACTGCGTGAAGCGGTCGAAGAAGGCGTCGGGCAGGTTCTCCTCGTTGCCCACCCCGATGTGGGTCAGCTTGAACGGCTCCGGGTGCCCCATCTCGGCGCGCTTGCGGCCCCAGGTCGAGTCGGCCGGGCCGTTGGCGAACTCGATCAGGTCGAGCGTGTCCTGGATGTGGCGCCGGAGCAGCGCCGGGTCGTCGGTGGCGCGGTTCTGGCCGCAGCCGGTCACCAGCGCGGGCACCACCGGCAGCGGCATCGCGCCGATGTCCTCGGCGAACTGGAAGTACTCGAAGTAGCCGAGGCCGTAGGACTGGTTGTAGCCCCAGAAGTTCGCGTTGGTGGCGCGCTCCTCGACCGGGCCGATGGTGTCCTTCCACTGGTAGGAGCGGCGGCGCTCCCAGTTGGTGGTGGCGTCGTAGCCGTAGTGGCTGCCGGTGTTGACCAGGCAGCCGCCGGGGAAGCGCACGAAACCGGGCTTGAGCGCGGCGATCTTCTCGGCCAGGTCCTTGCGCAGGCCGTTGGGCCGGTTCTTGAAGGTCTCGTGGGGGAACAGCGAGACCATGTCCAGCCGCAGCGTGCCCGTGCCGCCGCCGGTCAGCAGCAGGCGGCCGGTGGTGGAGGACTCGCGGGCCTGGAAGGTGCCGGTGTACCTGGTCCAGCCGTCACCGCGCACCTGGACCTTGACGCGGGGCGCGAGGTCCTTGCCCGCCGGGTCGGTCAGGCCGACCTCCAGCGGGGTGCCCGCGGCCTGGTCCGTGCGGGCCCAGGCGGAGAAGTCGTAGCGCTTGCCCTTCTCCACGTTGATGCCCGAGTTGTAGCCGGAGTTGATGACGCCGGCGGGCAGGCCGAGGCGGAGGTAGCGGCGGTTGCGCTCGTTGAGCCGGGCGTCGTCGTCGACCACGTCGAGCGTGCCGCCGGTCGGGGCCCACCCGGTGAGCGGGGTGTAGGCGGCGTTGTCGGCCCGGTCGTACTCGAACGACCGGTTCTGCACCAGCTCGGCGTACAGGCCACCGTCGGCGGCGCGGTTGATGTCCTCGAAGAAGACGCCGTACATGGTGTCGTCGATCGAGGCGCCCTTGCCGGTCGGGTCGATGGTCAGCGTGTAGTCGGTGTCGGCGGCCACGCCCGATGCGGGCACGGCGACGAGCAGGCTCGCGACGAGCGCCGCGGCCATCACTGCGCGGGACATGCGTGCTCCAGGGAGATCAGGGAAAGCAACGCGTACTGGAGTCAGGGGAACGGGGGGACGGGAGGTCGGGCAGCCGAGCGGTTGGCAGTCAGTCGGCAGTCAGGCAGTCAGGGGTCAGGCGGCGGTCAGCGGTCAGGCGGCAGTCAGCGGTCAGGCGGCGGTCAAGCGGCGGTCAAGCGGTCAAGCGGTCAGGCGGCAGTCAGATGGTCAGGTGGCAGTCAGGCGGTCGAGAAGGTCGGCCGAACGCGCCGGGCGCCGGCGGCGCCCCTCAGGACACCGCCAGAAGTCCTGAGAGGCGCCCGCCAGACCTCGCGGCACGACGGTCGCGTGCCGCAAGTCGTCACCCGCGCACCGTTGCGCGGTCGGACGTTCGCCCTCGCCGGGCGTTGGTCCGGGTGGGGAGTGGTGCCGGTGAAGCGGTGATCGTCAGGGGAAGGCGGCGCGGACCCGTTCCAGCTCGGCCTTGGTCACCGGCAGCACGGTGCCGTGCCGCGGGCGGCTGGGCAGCTCGTAACCGGTGGCGAGCTGCCACTGGCCGGTGGCGAGGTCGGTGGTCTCGAAGGGGACGTAGCCGCGACCGCCGAACTCGTCGATGAACAGGTACCACTTGTCCTCGGTGTTGGACTTGAACACCGTCGGCCCCTCGCCGCGGCTGATCGAGCCCTTGCCGATGCAGTCGGCGACGAAGTCGTAGGAGGTGTCGCGCAGTTCGGTGGACTTCTCGGCCACGATGAACTTGCTGCACGGGGTGCTGGACGTGTTGTTCCGCTCGTCCTTGGTGAAGCGGTAGTACTCCGCGCCGTGCTTGATCACGGTCGAGTCGATCACCGAGTAGCCGGGGTCGACCCAGACCCGGGGTTCGGTGAAGGTGCGGAAGTCGCGCGTGGTCGCGTAGAGCATCTTGTTGTAGGTGTCGCCCGTGTGCTGCGGGTCGTCCGCGGCGTAGACCTTGGAGGCCCAGAAGACGACGTACGCACCGATCGACTCGTCGTAGTACGCCTCGGGGGCCCAGGTGTTGCCGGCCGTTTCCGGTGACACCAGGACGTGGCGCTGCTCCGACCAGTTGACCAGGTCGGTGGACTCCCACACCTCGATGTAGCGGCTGCCCCGGCGCTGCGCCAGGTCCCAGTTGCCGTTGCCGTGGATCTTCAGGTCGGTGGCGATGAGGTAGAACTTGTCGCCCTCCGGCGACCTGATGACGAACGGGTCGCGAACACCCCGGTCCCCCAGGGAGGAGGTGAGCACGGGCCGGCCGCCGTTGAGCTCGTCCCACTTGAGCGCGTCGTTGCCGCGGCTGGCGGCGAAGTAGACCTGCTCGCCGGTGGCGGTGCCCTCGCCGGTGAAGTAGCCGAAGAGGTAGCCCTCGTAGGTCTGCCGCTCGGGCAGCGGGGTCACCGTGACGTCGAAGCGGCGCTTGACCTGCTGGTGGCCGCTCTCCACGGTCGCGGTGAGGGTGACCCGCTGCGGGCGCTCGCCGTGCGCGGGGCGGGTGACCTCGCCGGTCTCGGTGACGACCTTCTTCTTCGTCGACTTCCACGACACCCTGGTGCCGTGCAGGCCGGTGGTGGGGAGGGTGAGGTTGCCGCGGACGTCGTCGGCGTCCCACACCGCCAGCGCGGCGGCGGCCTCGGTGACCTTCTCGCGGTCGGTCGGCTCCGGTCGCACGGTCACGCGGAAGGCGCGGGTCTGGCCGGCGGCGCTCGCGGTGAGCGTCGCGGTGGCCGGGGCGCGGCCGGCGGCGGGGCGGGTGACGACGCCTTGATCGGTCACGTACCGCGGGTCGTCGGAGTGCCAGGTGATCGCCGAACCGTGCGGTCCGGTGGTCGGCAGGGTGAGGTCCGCGGTGACCGCGGACAGGTCGCCGAGGTCGATGGCGGCCAGGTCGCGGCGGGCCTTCTCCTCGGCGGGGACGAAGCCGAGGTCGTGGACCTCGGCGGCGGTGAGGGCCCGGTCGTACAGGCGGAAGTCGCGGACGGCGCCCTTGAGGTGGTGGTCGCCGCCGTAGACCGAGCGGCCGATGTGGTTGGCCGTGGTGCTGCCGCCGCCGATCATGGCCGGGGTGGTGGTGACGCCGGTCTTGCGGCCGACCTCGACGCCGTCCTCGTAGAGCACCGCGGTGCCGTCGGCGAGGGTGTAGGTCAGCGTCTTCCACACGTCGCGGGCGAGGTCGCGGCCCGCGGTCGCGGTCTGTTCGGTGGACCAGTTGCCCGTGGCGATGGAAGTGCGGTAGGCGTTGCCCGTGGTGAACAGGTAGCCGTTGCCGGAGGTGCCCGAGGAGTTCCCGAGACCCCAGACGAAGTAGGGCGTGGGCTGGTCGAGTGCGATGCGCACCTCCAGCGAGACGCTGACCTCGGTCAGGTCGCGCAGGAGGTGGTCGGGCAGGTCCACGTGACCGTTCTGGCCGCCCAGCTGGAGGCCGTCCTCGCCGGCCGGGGTGGCGTCGCCGAGGATCGCCGCGTCCCGGTGGGAGCCCGAGACGTCCCGGGCGACCGCGCCCGCGGTCTCGGTGAGCGGGTAGTGCACGACCAGGCCGTCGGTCGGGCCGTCGGCCGCGGTGGCGGTGGCGGGGATGCCGCTCGTCGTCGCGGCGGCCAGTGCCGCGACGACGGCCGTCGTGATGGTGCGCGGACGATGGCGGAGGGAGAACATGGTGGGGCGTCGCTCTCGTCGGTGAGCACGGCGTGCACCGCGCGTCGTGAACAGGACGTCCGGGTGTTGACGTGCGCTGAGTCACAAAAGTGAGCGCTAACATATGTCTCCCCCTTCGAACGTGTCAAGCGTGCGAAGTTGACGTTTCGAAGGGGTTGACGTGGCCATTGTGAACGTTCACTCTTGTGGCCCAGGTGACCACGGTCACGCGGTTCGCCGTCCCCGCCAGTGTCTCGGGTTCACACGGAGGAAGACCAGTGCTCAAGAAGTTCGCGACCGCCGCCAGCGCGGTCTTGTTGGCCGCGTTGACCGCTTGCGGCTCCGGTGGCTCCGGCGGGTCCGGGGACGCGGGGTCGACGGGCGCCGACGACGGCAAGATCACGATGGGCTTCGCCCAGGTGGGCGCCGAGAGCGGTTGGCGCACCGCGAACACGAAGTCGGTCCAGGAGGCGGCCGCGAAGGCGGGCATCGACCTGAAGTTCACCGACGCGCAGCAGAAGCAGGAGAACCAGATCAAGGCGATCCGGTCCTACGTCCAGCAGAAGGTGGACGTGATCGCCTTCAGCCCGGTGGTGGAGACCGGCTGGGACGCCGTCCTGCTGGAGGCCAAGCGCGCCAACATCCCGGTGATCCTGACCGACCGCGCGATCGATTCAGAGGACACGTCGCTCTACAAGACGTTCCTCGGCTCGGACTTCGTGGAGGAGGGCAAGAAGGCCGGCCAGTGGCTGAAGGAGAACGCGGGCGACGCGGTCAACGTCGTCGAGCTGCAGGGCACCACGGGCGCGGCACCCGCCCTCGACCGCAAGAAGGGCTTCGAGGACGCCATCGCGGGCACGAACCTCAAGATCGTGGCCTCGCAGACCGGTGACTTCACCCGCTCGGGCGGCAAGCAGGTCATGGAGGCGTTCCTGAAGTCCGTGCCGGACATCGACGTGGTGTACGCGCACAACGACGACATGGGCCTGGGCGCGATCGAGGCGATCAAGGCGGCGGGCAAGGTGCCCGGCAAGGACATCAAGATCATCACCGTGGACGCGGTGAAGGACGGCATGACCGCGCTGGCCGCCGGTGAGATCAACTTCATCGTCGAGTGCAACCCGCTGCTGGGCGACCAGCTGATGGACCTGGCCAAGAAGGTCGTCGCCGGCGAGGAGGTGCCGGCCCGGGTGGTGACCGAGGAGACGACGTTCACCTCCGAGCAGGCCAAGGCCGCGCTCCCCGAGCGCCAGTACTGATCCGCAGGTCCGCAGACCGCGGCCCCCGCCACCCTCCGGGTGTGGTGGCGGGGGCCGCACCCAGTCGTGTGAGGGGAGTGCCGGTGACCGAGCCGGTCGTCGACATGCGGGGCATCTCGGTGGAGTTCCCCGGTGTGAAGGCCCTGCAGGAGGTGGACTTCCGGCTGTTCCCCGGCGAGGTCCACGCCCTGATGGGCGAGAACGGAGCGGGCAAGTCCACGCTCATCAAGGCGCTGACCGGCGTGCACCGCCTCGCGGCGGGCGAGATCCGGTACGCGGGCGAGGCGGTCTCCTTCGACCGGCCCGCGCAGGCCCAGGCGGCCGGGATCAGCACGGTGTACCAGGAGGTGAACCTGTGCGCGAACCTGACCGTGGCGGAGAACATCCTGCTGGGTCGTGAGCCGCGCCGGTTCGGGCGGATCGACGGCAAGGCGATGCGGGCGCGCGCCGCCGAGCTGCTGGCGCGCATCGGCCTGCGCATCGACCCCGGGTCGGTGCTGGAGAGCCACCCGATCGCCGTGCAGCAACTGGTGGCCATCGCGCGGGCGGTGGCCGTCGACGCGCGGGTGCTCGTGCTGGACGAGCCGACCTCCAGCCTCGACACCGACGAGGTGGCCGAGCTGTTCCGGATCATCCGGGTGCTGCGCGACGAGGGCGTCGCGGTGCTGTTCGTGACGCACTTCCTGGAGCAGGTCTACGAGATCTCCGACCGGATCACGGTCCTGCGCAACGGCCGGCTGGTCGGCGAGCACGCCACCACCGCGCTGAGCCGGATCGACCTGGTCTCGGCGATGCTGGGCCGCGAGATGGGCCTGCTGGAGGAGATCGAGCGCCGCTCGGGCACGCCGGGCGCGCCGCTGCTGGTGGCCGAGGGCCTGGGCCGCAAGGGCTCGGTGGCGCCGTTCGACCTGACCATCCGGGCGGGCGAGGTGGTGGGCCTGGCCGGGCTGCTCGGCTCGGGCCGCACCGAGGTGGCGCGGCTGCTGTTCGGCGCGGACAAGGCCGACTCGGGCCGGGTGCTGGTCGACGGCAAGCCCCTGCACCTGCGCGGCCCGCGGTCGGCGATCGCGGCGGGCATCGCGTTCTCCTCGGAGGACCGCAAGGCCGAGGGCGTCGTGGCCGACCTGAGCGTGCGCGACAACCTGATCCTGGCGATGCAGGCGGCGCGCGGCTGGGCCCGCCCGGTGCCGCGCAAGGTCGCCGACGAGCTGGTCGCGAAGTACATCGAGGTGCTGGACATCCGGCCCGCCGACCCGGACAAGCTGGTCGGCAACCTGTCCGGCGGCAACCAGCAGAAGGTGCTGCTGGCGCGGTGGCTGGTGACCAAGCCGCGGCTGCTGATCCTGGACGAGCCGACGCGCGGCATCGACGTGGGCGCGAAGGCGCAGATCCAGAAGCTGGTCGCGGACCTGGCCGCCGAGGGCATGGCGGTGTTGTTCATCTCCGCGGAACTGGAGGAGGTGGTCCGCATCTCCGACCGGGTGGTGGTGATGCGCGACCGGCACAAGGTGGCCGAGCTGGACGCGGCCGAGTCGGGTGGCACGGTGGGTGTGGACGAGGTGATGGCGCTGATCGCGGGTGGCGCGGAGCAGCGGCCGGAGCGGGCGGTGGCGTCGTGAAGGGCAACGAGCCGGGCGACGGGCCGGGCGGTGCCGTCGTGGTGGACGAGCCGGGTACCGCCGGCACCCCGGGCGGCGGGGTGAGGGGCAACGGGTCGAACCGCGGCCTCGTGCGCGGCAGGTCGGGCCGCAACCTCAAGGACAACAAGCTGCTGTGGCCGCTGCTGGCGCTGGTCGCCCTGCTGCTGCTGAACGTGGTCGTCACGCCCTCGTTCTTCTCGCTGCGCATCCAGGACGGCGCGCTGTTCGGCAGCCTGGTCGACATCCTGCGCAACGGCGCGCCCACCCTGCTGATCGCGCTGGGCATGACGCTGGTCATCGCCACCCGCGGCATCGACCTGTCGGTGGGCGCGGTGGCGGCGATCGCGGGCGCGGTGACGTGCACGCACATCGCCACGGGCGGCAACGCGTGGGTCGGCATGGGCATCGCGCTGGCGCTGTGCGCGGTGCTGGGGCTGTGGAACGGGTTCCTGGTCTCGGTGCTGGGCATCCAGCCGATCATCGCCACGCTGGTGCTGATGACGGCCGGGCGCGGGGTGGCGATGCTGATCACCGAGGGGCAGATCATCACCGTGGACTCCCCCACCTACCGGCAGGTGGGCGCGGGCTTCCTGGTGCTGCCGATCGCGATCCTGATCAGCCTGGCCGCGCTGGGCCTGGTCGCGCTGGCGACCCGCCGCACGGCGCTGGGCCTGCTGATCGAGTCGGTCGGGGTGAACCCCGAGGCCAGCAGGCTGGCGGGGGTGCGGTCGCGCACGATCATCTGGACCGTGTACGTGTTCGCGGCGCTGTGCGCGGGCATCGCCGGCCTGATGATCAGCTCCAACGTGAGCGCGGCGGACGCCAACAACGCCGGCCTGTGGATCGAGATGGACGCGATCCTGGCGGTGGTCATCGGCGGCACGTCACTGGCCGGCGGGCGGTACTCGCTGACCGGCACGCTGCTCGGCGCGCTGATCATCCAGACGCTGACCACCACGGTCTACACCGCGGGCATCGCGCCGGAGATCACGCTGGTGTTCAAGGCGGTCGTGGTGATGGCGGTGTGCCTGGTGCAGGCGCCGGTCAAGTTCCGGGTGAGGCGAGGGGTGCCCGCATGAAGCAGACAGTGGCCGTCGAGCCGGAGGTGACCCCGGCGTCCCGGAAGCCGTCCGGGGTGACGGTGAGCGTCCCGAAGCGGTTCCTGCCGGTGATCGCCACGTTCGTGGTGTTCGTGGCGACGTTCGGCGTCGGCTCGGTGCGGTACGAGGGGTTCGCGACCGGCCAGGTGGTGGCGAACCTGTTCATCGACAACGCGTTCCTGATCGTGCTCGCGGTCGGCATGACGTTCGTGATCCTGACCGGCGGCATCGACCTGTCGGTGGGCTCGGTGGTGGCGCTGTCCACGATGATCGCGGCGGCCGGGCTGCGCGCGGGCTGGCCGCCGCTGCTGGTGGTGGTCGCGGTGCTCGTGGTGGGCTCCGGGCTGGGCCTGGCGATGGGCTGGGTGATCCACCGGTTCGGCGTGCAGCCGTTCATCGTGACGCTGGCCGGCATGTTCCTGGCCCGCGGCCTGTGCTTCGTGATCAGCGTGGAGTCGATCTCCATCAAGGACCCGGCCTTCCGCACCCTGGCCACGGAGTCGATCGAGCTGCCCGGCAAGGTGACCATCACCTACCCGGTGGTGATCGCCCTGGTGGTGGTGCTGGCCGCGGCGTACGTGCTGCACCTGACCCGGTTCGGGCGCACCGTGTACGCCGTGGGCGGCAGCGAGTCCTCGGCGCGGCTGATGGGCCTGGCCACCACGCGCGCGAAGATCGGCGTGTACGTGGTCAGCGGCTTCTGCTCGGCCCTGGGCGGCCTGCTCTACAGCCTCTACATGCTGTCCGGCTACAGCCTGCACGCGGTGGGCATGGAGCTGGACGCGATCGCCGCCGTGGTGGTGGGCGGCAGCCTGCTGTCCGGCGGGGTCGGGTTCGTGGTCGGCTCGGTGGCGGGCGTGCTGGTGCTGGGCACGATCCAGACGCTGGTCTCGTTCCAGGGCACGCTGTCCTCGTGGTGGACCAAGATCGTCGTCGGTGCCCTGCTGCTGGCGTTCATCGCGCTGCAGCGGCTCATCGTGCGGCGGTCCTGACCCCCCACCCCGCCAGCAGTTGCGCCGCCTCCCGGGTGCGCGGGTGGTTCTCCCCCTGCACCCGGGACATCTCCGCCAGCACCGCGCGCAGCTCGGCGACCGCCTCGGTCCGCCGGCCGCCCCGGTGCAGGAGGTCGGCCAGCTGCTGGCGGGTCCGCAGCACGCGCGGGTGCCGCGGGCCGAACACCGCCTCGACCTCCCCGCGCAGCCGGGCCAGCCGCTCCACCGCCGACGCGTCACCCGCCACCCCGCACCAGAACGCCTGGTTGGCCAGGCAGGTCAGGGTGGTGGGGTGCCGTCGCCCCAGGACCCGCTCGGCGTCGGCGGCGGCCGCGCCGAACTCGGTGACGGCCTCCGCCAGGTCCCCGGCCACGGCGCGCCAGTAGGCCAGGTTGTGCCGGGCGATGAACGCGTCGTGCAGGCCGCGGGCGCCCACCGACCCCAGGCCGTCCACCGCCTCCCGGTGGAGCTCCACGGACCGCCGGGCGTCGCCGCCCTCGCCCACCCAGCGGGCGAGCCCCAGCAGGACGCGCAGCGTCTGCGGGTGCCGCGGCCCCAGCTCCGCCCGCAGCACCTCCACCAGCGCGGCGGCGGCCTCCCGGGCGCCCTCGGTGTCGCCGGACAGGCCCAGGGTCAGCACGCGGTCGTCCAGCGCGGCCACCACCAGCGGGTGCCCGGCGGGCAGGCCGCAGTCGGCGATCAGCGAGTCGAACCCGGCGAGCGCGTCCGCCACCAGGCCCGACTCCATCCGGAACCGCGCCTGGTACAGCCGGGCCCACAGGGTGTCGGTGTCGGTCGGCCCGAGCTCGCGCTCCGCCTGCTCCAGCACCTCGCCCAGCGCCGCCAGCGCCGCCGCCGGGTCGCCGAGGTCACCGGTCGCCTTGGCGACCCGGGTGCGCAGCACCACCACGTCGCGCGGTTCGACCGCCCGCGCCAGCAGCCCGACCGCCACGTCGCGGGCGGCCGCGGCCCGGCCGATGCTGTCCAGGTAGCGGACGACGCGGTCGAGCACCGGGTGCATCCCGCCCCGCCACAGGTGCTCGCCGGCGACCGCGCGCAGCACCTCGGCGTTGCGGTGCAGCGCGGCGGCGGTGTCCGGGTCGGCCCCGGCCCACTCGCGCTCCAGCGCGTCGGCCGCCGCCACCGCCACGGCGCCCAGGTCGGGCACGAGGTCGCGGGCGGCGCGCTGCACGAGGGCGTGCGCCTCGACGCGGCGGTCGTGGTGGGTGACCAGGTTGAGCCGGTGCAGGGCGCGCAGGGCCAGCAGGCCGCGCCCGCCGTCGAGCAGCACCGCCTCGGGGATGCCGTCCGGCGCGAGCACCGAGACCAGGCCCAGCACGTCGGGCGCGGTGGCCGCCAGCGACCCGGCCCGCTCCGCGGCCAGCCGCACCGCGCCCGCCACCGTGTCGTCGTGCGCGTCCGCGGGCGAGGAGGGCGGGAACAGGTCGGCCACCCGCTGCCGCCGGTCGGCCAGCAGGTCCAGGTAGGCGGGCACGTCCACGCCGGTGTCGATGAGGAACGCGGCGGCCTGCGCGAGCGCGAGCGGGAAGCACCCGACCGCGGCGGCGAGCGCGGCCTGGTCCTCCGGCCGGTGCCGCGGGTCGACCGACAGCCGCTCGGCCAGGTAGGCCGCGGCCTCGTCGGGGTCGAACGTGCCCACCGGCACCACCCGCACGTCCGGCCGGAGCAGCGCGGCGTCGCGCCGGCGCGTGGTGACCACGCTGCGCCCGGCGTCGCCCGCGGGCCACAGGCCGGCGAGCTCGGCCGGGTCGTCCACGTCGTCCAGCACCACCAGCCAGGACGTGGTGGTGGTGCGCAGCCGGTTGAGGAACAGGTCGGCCTGCGCCTCGTCGTCGGTGCCGGCCTCGGAGGCGACCAGCGCCCGCCACGCGCGGGCGTAGCCGGTGAGCACGGACTGCCGGGTGCGCGCGGCGACCCACACCCGCACGTCGGCAGGTGATCGGTGGAACACGGCGGTGGCCAACTGCGACTTGCCGACGCCGCCCGCGCCGGTGAGCAGCACCCGGCGCACGCCCGGGTCCCCCAGCGCCGCCTCGATCGCCCCGGTGAGCGCGGGCCTGCTCCGCAGTGCCGCCGCGTCGCTGGGCGGTCGGCCCACCGCGATCCGGCCCACCACGGCCCCGCCCACCCGGTCGCCGCGCCCCGTCCCGGTCGGCACCGGAGCCGGGACGGGGGCCGTCCGGGACCGGGCGGGAACCGGAGGCGGCGGTGCGACCGGGACCGGAGGTGCGACCGGGACCGGGGGTGCGACCGGGGTCTCCGCCGAGGCCGGACCGCGCCGCTCCCGCCGCGCCGCCCGCCACAACCCGCGCAACCGCTCCACCCCGGTCACCCCACCGGTCGCCATCGCGACGGCCAGCACGGCGTCGAAGTCGCGCGGCACGGACCGCCCGCCGACCCACTCCCCCAGCCGCCGGGCGTTCACCGCCACCCGCCGCCCCGAGGGCAGCACCACCGCGCTCGCGCGCCGGGCCACCGCCTCGTCCGACACGTCCGGGACCCGCCGCCGCAGCCGTCCCAGTTCCCGCGCCAACGCCGCTTTCGGGTCGCTCAACCGCCACCTCCCCAGGGGTCGAGTCTAGATCTCCACCCCCTCCCCCGAACGCACCCGCCGCCGCGGGCGCCGTTACCGCAGCACGGCCGCCCGACTCCCGGGATGTGTTGACTTTCACACAGACCGTCTGCAACTCTGCGAGCGCACCACGCAAAAAAACGACAAGCAGACGGAACTTTGCGACAAGCAACGATTTCGCCTGCTTGCGCCCCCCTGCACCCGCCCAACGAGAAGGGCCGGCACCACGATGTCACCGACGACACGTGCTCGTTCACGCCTAGCCGCGGCGCTGCTCGCGCTGTCCGTCACCGCGTTGACCCTGGTCACCCCTGCCGCCCAGGGCGCTCCCGCCGCCGCGCTGGTCCACGACGGCGACCGGGGCACCTACTGGCAGACCGACTCCCTCCCCCGGTCGGTCGACCTCGACCTCGGCGCGCCCACCCGGATCGACCAGGTCCGGCTGTCCGTGCCCGAGCACTGGGGCGAGCGGACCCAGACCCTGAGCGTCCAGGCCGGCCTGGACGGCGGGGGCCTGGCCACGCTCGTCCCCTCCGCCACCCACACCTTCACCCCCGACCGGGGCAACCAGGTCACCCTCGACGTCGACCCGACGCTGGTGCGCTACGTGCGGGTCGAGGTGACCGGCAACAGCGCGGGTCGGGGCGCGCAGCTCGCCGAGGTCGACGTCCGCCGGGTCGTCGACGCGCAGGCCGTGCTGCCCGCCACCTACACCGCGAGCAGCCACAGCGACGTCTACCAGGCGCCCAACGCCGGCGACGGCAACCAGGCCACCTACTGGGAGAGCGCCAACAACGCGTTCCCGCAGTGGCTGCGGGCCGACCTGGGCGCGGCCCTGAAGGTCGACCGCGTGGTGCTCAAGCTGCCCACCGCGAACTGGGGGGCGCGCACGCAGACGCTGGCCGTGCAGCACAGCACGGACGGCACGACGTTCGGCGACCTCGTCCCGTCGGCGCCCTACACCTTCAACCCCGCCTCGAACAACACGGTGACCATCCAGTTCACCGCCACCACCACGCGGTACGTGCGGCTGTGGATCACCGGCAACACCGGCTGGCCCGCCGGCCAGGTCGCCGAGTTCGAGGTGCACGGCACCTCCGGCGGCGACACCCAGGCGCCCGCCGCGCCGACCAACCTCGCCTACAGCACGCCGCAGTCCGGCCAGATCCGGCTGACCTGGTCCGCCGCCACCGACAACGTCGGCGTGACCGGCTACGACGTGTACGCCAACGGCCAGTTGCGCACCAGCGTCGCGGGCAACGTCCTGAGCTACACCGACAGCCAGCCCGACGGCGTCGCGGTCACCTACTACGTGGTCGCCAAGGACGCGGCGGGCAACCAGTCGCCGCAGAGCAACAGCGTCACCCGGCCCGGCAGCGGCGGCGCGAACCTCGCCAAGGGCAAGCCGATCACGGCCAGCTCCCACACGTTCACCTTCGTCGCCGCCAACGCCAACGACGACGACGTGAACACCTACTGGGAGGGCGCCACCTACCCGAACACGCTGACCACCCAGCTCGGCGCGAACGCGGACCTCACGTCGGTCACGCTGCGGCTCAACCCGTCGTCGGCGTGGGGCGCGCGCACGCAGAACATCCAGGTCCTCGGCCGCGAGCAGAGCGCGTCCGGCTTCACCGGCCTGGTCCCGGCCCGCGACTACCGCTTCGACCCGGCCACCGGCAACTCGGTGACCATCCCGCTGACCGCGCGCGTCGCGGACGTGCAGCTGCGCATCACCGCCAACACCGGCGCGCCCGGCGGCCAGGTCGCCGAGTTCCAGGTGTTCGGCACGTCGGCGCCCAACCCGGACCTGACCGTCACCGGCACCTCGTTCACCCCGGCGAGCCCGGTGGAGACGAACCCGATCACGCTGTCCGCGACCGTGCGCAACGCGGGCACGGCCGCCTCCGCGGCCACCGACGTGACCTTCTTCCTGGGCGACCAGCCCGTCGGCACCGCCCAGGTGGGCGCGCTGGCGGCGGGCGCGTCGGCGACCGCCTCGGCCGACATCGGCCCGCGCGGCTCCGGCTCCTACCAGTACACCGCCAAGGTCGACGAGACGAAGAAGGTCGTCGAGCAGGACGAGGCGAACAACGCCCGCCTGCACCCGTCGGCGCTCGTGGTCACCCCGGTGCCCAGCTCCGACCTGGTCGCGACGGTCTCCTGGTCGCCGGGCAACCCGTCGAACAACCAGAGCACCACCTTCAGCGCCGTCCTGCGCAACGAGGGCACCATCGCCACCGCCGCCGGCGCGCACGGCGTCACGCTGACCGT
Organism: Saccharothrix syringae; assembly: GCF_009498035.1. NCBI lineage: Bacteria > Bacillati > Actinomycetota > Actinomycetes > Pseudonocardiales > Pseudonocardiaceae > Saccharothrix > Saccharothrix syringae. The sequence continues at coordinate 2,603,888 of NZ_CP034550.1, read as the reverse complement.
CCTCGACTCCGCCGGCACCGCCGTCCGCACCCTGACCGGCGGCTACACCGGCACGATCCAGCCGGGCCAGTCCGCGCCGCAGGTCACCCTCGGCTCGTGGACCGCGGCCAACGGCAACTACACCGTCCGCACCCAGGTCGCGGTCGACGCCAACGAGATCGCGGCCCGGCAGGCCAACAACCTGTCCACCCAGCCGCTGTTCGTCGGCCGCGGCGCGAACGTGCCGTGGCAGCACGTCGAGGCCGAGGACGGCGTGGTCGCGGGCGGCGCCGCCAAGATCGGCCCGAACCGCACCATCGGCGACCTCGCCGGCGAGGCGTCCGGCCGCCGCGCGGTGACGCTGAACAGCACCGGCGCGTCGGTCGAGTTCACCACCGGCACCGCCACCAACACCCTGGTCACCCGGTTCTCCATCCCGGACGCCCCGGGCGGCGGCGGCATCAGCGCCACGCTCAACGTCTACGTCAACGGCACCTACCACAAGGCCATCGACCTGACCTCGCGCCACATCTGGCTCTACGGCAACGAGGCCAACCCCGGCAACTCGCCGGGCGCCGGCGGCCCGCGGCACATCTACGACGAGGCCAACGTGGTGCTCGACGGGACTTTCCCGGCGGGCACCAAGATCAAGCTCCAGAAGGACGCCGCGAACACCACCAGCTACGCCATCGACTTCGTCAACTTCGAGAACGCGGTGGCGCAGGCCAACCCCGACCCCGCCCGCTACGTCACCCCGGCCGGGTTCGGCCACCAGGACGTGCAGAACGCGCTCGACCGGTTCCGCATGGACACCAGCGGCACCCTGCTCGGCGTGTACCTGCCCGCGGGCACCTACACCACGGCGCAGAAGTTCCAGGTGTACGGCAAGCCGGTCCGCGTGATCGGCGCCGGCCCGTGGTTCACCCGGTTCGTCGTGCCCACCACGCAGGAGAACACCGACGCGGGCTTCCGCGCCGAGTCCTCGGTGAACGGCTCGACGTTCAGCGGGTTCTCGTTCTTCGGCAACTACGTGTCGCGCATCGACGGCCCGGGCAAGGTGTTCGACTTCGCCAACGTCTCGAACATCACCATCGACAACATCTGGGCCGAGCACATGGTGTGCCTGTACTGGGGCGCGAACACCGACTCCATGACCATCAGGAACTCGCGCATCCGGGACATGTTCGCCGACGGCATCAACATGACCAACGGCAGCACGGACAACCTCGTGCAGAACATCGAGGCGCGCTCGACCGGCGACGACAGCTTCGCGCTGTTCTCGGCGATCGACGCGGGCGGCGCGGACGAGAAGAACAACGTCTACGAGAACCTGACGTCCCTGACCACGTGGCGCGCGGCCGGCCTGGCGGTCTACGGCGGCTTCCTCAACACCTTCCGCAACATCTACGTGGCCGACACGCTGACGTACGCGGGCGTCACCATCAGCTCGCTGGACTTCGGCTACCCGATGAACGGGTTCGGGCCCGAGCCGACCACGTTCAGCGGGATCACGCTGGTGCGCACCGGTGGCCACTTCTGGGGCGCGCAGACGTTCCCGGGGATCTGGATGTTCTCCGCGTCCAAGCCGTTCCGGGGCATCCGGGTCAACGACGTGGACATCGTCGACCCGACCTACAGCGGGATCATGTTCCAGACCAACTACGTGGGCGGTCAGCCGCAGAACCCGGTGCAGGACACGGTGCTGACCAACGTGTCGATCTCGGGGGCGCGGCTCAGCGGTGACGAGTTCCAGGCCAAGTCCGGCATCGGCGTGTGGGCCAACGAGCTGCCGGAGGTCGGGCAGGGGCCGGCGGTGGGCTCGGCGACGTTCAACAACCTGCGGTTGAGCAACAACAACGAGAACATCCGCAACCGCACGTCCACCTTCACCATCACGGTCAACCCGTAGCACCACCCGGCGGCGCCGTCCCGGATTCCGGGGCGGCGCCGGCCGGTTTTGGCCCCTTCCCGCCGCTCACGGGGTGCGCGATGCTCGTCCTCCGGGGAGAGGAGTGCCATGCGCGCAACCCTGACCGGCGTCGTCGCCCTCGCCGCGGTCACGACCGCGACCACCGGCCTCGCCCGGGCGGGCGAGGCCGCTGCCGTCGGCCTGCCGGCCTCGTCGTCGCTGGTGGTCAACGAGGTGATGACCCGCGGCCCCTTCGGCAGCACCGACGAGTTCGTCGAGATCCGCAACGTCAGCCCGCGGCCGGTCGAACTCGACCGCTTCGAGATCAGGCTCTACCTCGCGAACGGGATGTACTGGGGCTTCTCCTTCCCGGTGGGGACCGCGGCCCTGGAGCCCTACGGGCGGCAGGGCGACGTGCTGGTGCTCACCGGTTCGGCCTTCAGCGGCACGGTCCCTCCCGAGGTGCAGGTGCTGTCCCTCTCCCCGCAAGTCGACATCCCGGACCTCGGTGGTGTGGCGGTCTACACCGAGGCCGGCGTGAAGGTCGACGCGGTGGGCTTCTCGTTCGCGGTTCCCCCGGCGGGGCGCGAGGGCACGCCGGCGAGCCCGCCTCCCGGGGGACCCGCGCTCTTCTCCTCCGGTCGTGACGCGGTGAGCACCGACACCGACCGGAACCGGACCGACTTCAGCCTGCGCGACCCCACCCCCGGCACGCCGAACTGACCCGGCGCGCCGGTCGAGGTGACGGCGCGCGTCCCGACGGCGCCCGTACCGGTCAACCGTCTTGGAGAGCGCTCTCACCGACCCTGTTGACGAGGTCTGGACCAACTGCGAAGCTTCCTCACGAGAGCGCTCTCACAACCTCTCCTCCCTGCACAAGGAGCTGTCGTGAGACTCATCGCGCAGTGCTGCGCGGCGGTGGTGGCCGCCGCGTTCGTCGTCGTGCCCACCGCCCAGGCCGCACTACCAACCTCGTCCCCGGCGGACCCCCTGCACGCCGCCCTGGCGCGCGACCTGGGGTGGAGCCCCGCGGACGCCGCCGTGCACCAGGCGGCCGAGGCGGCGGCCGCGCCGGTCGAGAAGGCGCTGAGGGCGCGCCTGGGCGACCGGTTCGGCGGCGCCTGGTACGACGGCGGCCTGAAGGTCGGCGTCGTGGACCCGGCCGACGCCGCCGCGGTCCGGGCCGCCGGCGCCACCCCCGTGCCCGTACCCCGGACCGAGAAGTCCCTGGTCGAGGCCAAGGCGAAGCTGGACCGCGCGCCCGCCGGGGCGGACGTCCACTCCTGGTACGTCGACCCGGCGTCCAACGCGGTGGTGGTCGACGCGCGCACGGACGCGGCCGCGCGGGCCTTCGCGTCCCGGGCCGGCGTCGAGGTCAAGCCGGTCGTGTCGGCCAACGCGCCACGCCCGGTCTACGACCTGCGCGGTGGCGACCAGTACGTCATCAACGGCAACACGCTGTGCTCGGTCGGCTTCCCCGTCAACAACGGCGGCTTCGTCACGGCCGGCCACTGCGGCGGCACGGGCAGCCCGACGCTCGGCTACAACAACGTCGGCCAGGGCACCTTCGCCGGTTCCTCGTTCCCGGACAACGACTACGCCTGGGTCCGCACCAACAGCAACTGGGCGCCCACCCCGTACGTGAACAACTACTCGGGCGGCAGCGCCGCGGTGGCCGGGTCGCAGGAGGCGGGCGTCGGCGCGTCGGTGTGCCGGTCGGGCCGCACCACGGGCTGGCGCTGCGGCACCGTCCAGGCCAAGAACGTGACGGTCAACTACTCCGGCCGCCTCGTCCACGGCCTGACCTCCACCACGGCGTGCGCGGAACCCGGCGACTCCGGTGGCGCGTACCTGTCGGGCAACCAGGCGCAGGGCGTCGCCTCCGGCGCCGCGGGCACCTGCGCCGGCGGCGGCACGTCGCTGTTCCAGCCGGTCAACGAGATCCTGAGCGCCTACGGCCTCCAGCTGACCACCACGGGCGGCGGCGGCACCAGCCGGATCATCGGCTACCAGGACAAGTGCGTCGACGTGCCCAACAGCAACGGCGTCGACGGCCAGCGCCTCCAGGTCTGGGACTGCAACGGCACCAACGCGCAGAACTGGACGTTCCCCGGCGACGGCACCGTCCGCGCCTTCGGCAAGTGCATGGACGTGGCCTGGGGCTCGCGCGACAACGGCGCCGCCATCCAGCTCGCCACCTGCTCGGGCAACCCGGCCCAGCAGTTCGTGCTGAGCGCGGCGGGCGACCTGGTCAACCCCCAGGCGAACAAGTGCGTGGACGTCACGTCGTGGGGCGGCAGCGGCACGCCGCTCCAGCAGTGGGAGTGCACGGGCGGCGCCAACCAGAAGTGGCGCCGCGGATAAATCTCCCGACGTTAGTCGAATTCGGCCGCGGTGGTCCACCGACTACCGCGGCCGAATTGCGTCGAAAATGCCGTTACTCGAACGGCGGTATGCCGCCCCGAACGGACCGGGCACCTTGTGCGTGCGGCTGATCTGCCGCGAACAAGTTCCGAATCCTTGTTTGGGGGTCTTTCGACCATGCCCGGAAGACGAATCGGGAAGTTGTTCGGCCTGCTCGGGGCGTCCGCCCTGGCGCTCGTGACCTCGACCGCGACCGCGGGCGCCGCCCCGGCCCCGGACGACGTCCCCGCGCGCCAGGTGAAGGAGTACAAGTCCGAGGTCGTCCTGCCCGTCGGGTCGGTGGCGCGGACCGCTCCGACGAACGGCGGGGTGGGCGCGCTCACCGACCCGCCCATGGGCGGCTGTGAGATGAAAGCCCAGTTCAGCACCACCGCGTACTACGAGGAGTGGTACCTGGTCGAGACGGTGACGCTCTACTACGGGGACATCGTCTGCACCACCACCGCGCCCGGCCAGGAAATGCAGGAGCTGACCGCGCAGGCCCAACTCCTGATCGACGACGTGGTGCAGTGGGAAGACGACACGAATGCCTGCACCGGCTGCAACAGCATGTGGTCCGACGGCCGTGCCGGGTGTTTCAGCCTCGTGCAGAAGTGCTACGGCACGTACAAGTCGCGCACCAATGTGACGGCGTTGCTGCCCGACGGTTGGATCTACACCGGCCCGCCCTGGGAGGGCTGCACCCTGATCGGCCCGCCGGAGGCGTTCTGCGTCGTGGAGTCCACCACCGCGGAAATCCCGTACGTCTACACGCCGTGAGTTGAGCGGCGCCGCGGCGGGGTGCTCGGCGAGCGCCCCGCCGCGGTGCCGCGGGTGGGAGGATCGGGTCATGTCGACGAGTTCGTTCGACGAGGTCGGGCGGCGGGGCCGCGAGCAGGCGCCGCCGCCCTTCACCCGCTTCGTCCCGCACGTCCTGCCGGCGGGACTCCTGGTGGCGGGCAACGACGCCGCCAAGGTCTTCCTGGTCGCCGCCTGGTGCTGGCCCGACTGCGTGACGCTGGACCTCGCCGTGTTCGCGCGCGACCCGGAGGTGCGGGTGCCGCCGCTGTTCCGGCACCCGCTGGCCACCGGCTCCGGTCCGGGGCCGTCCGGCCCGGTGCTGGCGGTCTCCTACGCCGACGGCCGCCGGTTCACCACCCTCGACCGCTACGACGGCGCACCCGTGGGGGACGCGGCGTTGCGGGCGACACCGGGCAGGTCGTCCGGTGGACCGGGGCACCGCCGCGAGTCCGCCCACCTGGCGCCCCTGCCACCGGCCGGCCCCGTCGTGCTGGCGGCCAGGTGGGACGACCTCGGACTGGTCGAGGGGCGGGTCGAGATCAGCGGCGCCGACGTCCTCGCCGGGGCCGCGAGGGCCAGGCCGGTGTGGGGTTGAGGTCCTCGTGACCCTCCCGTCCCGGGGTCGTGCACCAGGGCCGAAACCGGTGACCTCCCCGAGGCAGCGGCACCACCGCGCCCCTAGCGTCGGCTCCGTGCCCCCGATCAAAACCCTCGGCGTCCTCACCGGCGCCCTCCTGCTGACCACGACCACCACCGCCTCGGCGACCCCCGACCCGGTCCTGCCCGCACCGACCGGCCCGCACCGCGTCGGCAGCGTCGACCTGCACCTGGTCGACGAGACCCGACCGGACCCGTGGGTGCCCGGCACCACCCGGGAGCTGGTGGTCACCCTCCGCTACCCGGCGCCGCGCACCGACCACCCCCGGACGGCCTTCCTGCCACCGGGGGCGGCCGCGGTGGTGGCCGAGGTGGACGCCGCCCGGCTCGGCGTCGACCCCGCCTCGCTCGACTACGGCTTCCCCACCCACGCCCGCGCGAACGCGCCCGTGCTCGGGGGCAGGCACCCCGTGGTGCTCTACTCGCCCGGCGCCGGCGAGTCGCGCGCGTTCGGCACGGCCCTGACCGAGCAACTGGCCTCCGAGGGCTACGTGGTGGTGGCGATCGACCACACGCACGAGGCGCCGGCGGTGGAGTTCCCCGACGGGCGCGTGGCGCGGCGCGCGGTGCCGCGGCAGACCGCCGAGGTGCTGCGCGCGATGATCGACACCCGGGTCCGGGACGCGCAGTTCGTCCTGGACCGGCTGGAGGTCCTGACCCGGGGCGGCAACCCGGACGCCGCCGGGCGGGAGCTGCCCCACCTGCTGGGCCGGTCGCTGGACCTGTCGCGGGTCGGCGCGTTCGGCCACTCCGGCGGCGGCTTCACCGCCGCCGAGCTGATGCGGTCCGACCGGCGCGTCGACGCGGGCGCCGACCTGGACGGCAGCATGACCTACTCCCGGTCGGCGCTGGACTTCGGCCGGGTCGCGCACGAGGGGCTGGACCGGCCTTTCCTGCTGATGAGCGCCGGTGACCACAGCGCGGCCACCGACCCGTCGTGGCGGCTGTTCCTGGGCAACCACCGCAGCTGGGTCCGCCAACTGCACCTGCCCGCCGGCGAGCACTTCTCCTACACCGACCACCAGGTGCTGCTGCACCGCGCGGGCGTGCCCGCGCAGGCGCGGGCGGGCGCGGTCGGGACCGTGGACCCGCTGCGGAGCACCGCGTCCCAGCGCGCCTACCTCGGTGCCCACTTCGACCTGCACCTGCGCCACCGGCCGACGCGGCTGTTCGACGGCCCGTCGCCCGCGCACCCCGACGTGGTGTTCCCCGGCTGACGGCGGCGGCCCCCGGGAGGACGCACCCGGGGGCCGCTGCTCACCTCGTCGGGACCGTCACGGAACGCTGATCCTGCCCACGCCCGCGCCGCCCTGCACGATCGACTTCACGCCGCTCGCCGAGTCCAGCGCGTAGGAGTAGGGGATGGACTTGACGCTGCCGCCCTGGTCGCCCGAGCCCGAGCTGACGAAGTGGTTGTTGCGCGCCACCAGGTTCGCCGGGTCCGAGTCGCCCTCACCGCGGTGGAACGGGTCCCGGGTGTTCTCGAAGTAGTTGCCCTCGACGAGGACGCCCGCCTCCTGGGTCGAAGCGACGCCGTAGGAGGTCACGCCGCCGTAGTAGTTGTTGTAGACGTGCACCGGGTTGCCGAACCGGACCCGCGGGTGCCGCTGGTTCGTGCCGTCGAACCAGTTGTGGTGGTAGCTGACCCGCAGCTTGCCGCGGTCCTCGCCGCCGTTGTCGTCGCTGTGGCCCAGCAGCATGGTCTTGTCGTGGCTGCTGATCTTGTTCCAGGACACGGTCACGCAGTCGGACGCGCGCTTGATGTCGATCGCGCCGTCGTAGCCGTTGCGCAGGCTGTTGTGGTCGATCCAGACCCGCGTCGAGTACTGGACGTTGATCGCGTCGTCACCCCAGTTGCTGAAGTTCAGGTTCCGGATGATGACGTTCGACGCGTTGGCCACGTTCAGGCCCTGCCCGGTGAACCCGGAGCCGGAGCCGACGCCGAGGATCGTCTTGTTGGACGCGACCTTGGTCATGCTCGACAGGCTGATGGTGCCGGACACCAGGATCACCGAGGCCGAGGACGACTGCGCGGCGGAGGCGAACTGGGAGGCGGTGGTGACGGTCACCCGGGAGGCGCTGCCCCCACCGGTGGTGCCACCGCACTGGGTGGCCCAGCCCTCCAGGTTGAACGAGGCGGCGTTGGCCGTGGGAGCCATGGCCGCGGCCGCGGCGAGCGCGGTCACGGCGAGCAGCGCACGGGACTTCGTGCGAGACATGCGGTTTCCTCCATACGACTGTGGATGGAAAAGGGAACCGGCGGCGGTTGGCATGGCGGCGGCACGGGCATTACACCGGGATCACCACCTCTCGACGGTGTGCTGGCGGATGTGCTCGACGTCGAACTCGTCACCGAGGCCGGGAGCCGCCGGCATGGTCACGAACCCCTCGTCGTCGAGCGGGTCGGCGATCGCGAGCCGGTGGGGCGGCACGCGGTCGAAGTCGTGGTGCGGGTGCAGCAGGCCGCGCTCGTACCAGCGGCCGTTGTCGGTGCCGCCGAGCACGGCCAGGCTCGCCGAGCCGTCGCCGTGGATCTCGCAGTCCATGTTGAACGCCTCGGCCAGGTGCAGCGCCTTGAGCGTCGGCGAGATGCCGCCCACGTCGGTCGGGCCGGCGCGCAGGATGTCGCACGCCCCGGAGGTCACCCACTCGGCGCGGCTGAGGTGCTTGCCCCACGCCACCTCGGGGCCGATGACCGGGACGGACAGCTGCTCGGACAACCACCGGTAGGAGCTGATCGACGCCTCCTCCATCGGCTCCTCGAACCAGTAGTAGTCCAGGTCCTCCAGCGCGCGCCCCAGCTCCAGCGCCTCGGTGCGCGAGTACCAGTGGTTGGCGTCGAGCATCAGCGCCACCGACGGGCCGACCGCCTCGCGCACCGCCTCGCAGGCGGCGATGTCGGCCCGCACGCTCGGCGCGCCGGGCACCGGCGGCATCCACGTGTGCAGCTTGATGGCCCGGTAGCCGCGCTCGACGAGCTGCTTGGCGAACTCCGCGTAGTCGCCGGGCGTGGACAGCCCGCCGGGGATCTCGTCACCGCACATCGTGCTGGCGTAGGCCGGGACGCGGGACCGCGCGCCGCCGATGAGCTTCCACACCGGCAGCCCGGCGCGCTTGCCCACCAGGTCCCACAGCGCGGTGTCCACGTAGCCCAGGGCGCGGTCGGTGAACCGGCCGTGCGACCCGCGCTGCTTGCGGGCCATCTTCCGCCACAGCAGCTCCCGGTCCCACGGGTCCGCGCCGAGCAGCACGGGCTTGACGATCGACTCCAGCACGGCCGGGCGCAACTGGTCCGGGTGCGCCTGCACGCGCCCCACCACGCCGTCGGAGTCGGTGATCTCCAGCACGGCCTCGCGGACCTCGTGCTCGGCGCTCGGGTGCCGGTGCCCGTGCGGGTCCACCGCGGTCCACGCGGTGGTCGTGAACACCGACACCTCGACGCGCTCGATCATTTGCGGTCCTCCCACTCCTTCTGCGCCGCGGTCAGCTGCTCGGCCATGGTGTTGAGGAAGTCCTGCGCGGACAGCTCGCCGAGCAGCACCTTCTGGTACTGCGGCTCGTTGTCGGCCTTGGTGATCGACGAGTACTGCGGCAGGTAGACCGGGGCGGGCACGAGGACCGTGGCCGGGTCCTCCAGGACGCCGAGCGCCATCTTCACGTGGGCGGCCTCGTCGATCCACGCCGCGCTGCGCACGTCAGTGTTGGCCGGGATCTGGCCGACCTTCTCGTTCCAGTAGCTGTTGGACTCGGCGGAGGTCAGGAACTCGGCGAACTTCCACGCCGCGTCCTGGTGCTCGCTGTTGTTGAACACCGCGAACCCGTCGGTCGGGTTGGGCACGACGGTCCGCTTGCCGCCGGGGCCGACCGGCAGCGGGATCGCGGCGACCTTGTCGCCGAGCGCCTTGGTCACGTCGCTGTAGGAGCCGAGGTTGTGGTGCATCATCGCGACCGAGCCGCCGGTGAACTGCGCGATCATCTGGGTGAAGCTGTTGTTGACGTCGGCCTCGGGGGTGGCCTTCTTGTAGAGCTTGGCGATCTTGTCGACCAGCTCGGCGTTGGCGCTGTCGCCCAGCGTGCTCTTGCCGTCCTTGAAGAAGCTGTCCACGCCGGAGTACGCGTACGCCTCGGTGATGAGCTGGAACACCGAGCCGGCGCCGCCGCGGATGGTGTAGCCGTACCTGTTCGCGGCCGCGTCGGTGAGCCTGGTGGCGGCGGTGGTGAACTCGTCCCAGGTCTTCGGCGGCTCCAGGCCCGCGGCCTCGAACCAGTCGGTGCGGTACCAGATGATGTCCATGTTGGCCGACGACGGGACGATGTAGAGCTTGCCGTCGGGCGCGGTCTGGCGGACGGTCTCCACCAGGGAGGGCAGCAGCTTGTCCTTGAGCGCGCCGCCGTTGATGCGGTCGTCGAGCGGCGCCAGCGCCTGCTGGCCGACCAGGTGCGCGAGGTAGGAGGTGGTCACGCCGCCCACGTCGGGCGTCTCGCCGCCGGCGATGGCGGTGTCGTACTTCTGCTGCACCGACGCGCTGGGGATGCCGACGTACTCGACCTTGATGGTCGGGTTCGCGGCCTCGAAGCGCGAGATCAGCTCCTTGTAGATCGGCTCGCGGGCGGGGCCGCCGTTGTTGTCCCAGAACGTGATGGTGACGTTCCCGTCGCTGCCCGCACCTCCCCCGGACGAGCAGGCGGACAGCGCCAGCGCGGCGGCGGCCGCGGCGACCAGCAATCTCCTCATGATGCTCCCTATCCCTTGACAGCCCCGGCGCTGAGCCCCTGCACCAGGAACCGCTGCACGACGGCGAAAACCAGGACCACCGGCACGGCCGCGACCACGCCACCGGCGGCGAGCGCCCCGAAGTCGGTGTTGAACTCACCCAGCGTGTAGCTCAGGCCGACCGGCAGGGTGAACTTGTCCTGCCTGGTCGCGAACATCAGCGCGAACAGGAAGTTGTTCCAGGCGCCGATGAACGCGAACGACCCGACCGCCACCAGGGCGGGCTTGAGCTGGGGCAGGACGACCGCGAAGAAGGCGCGCGGGCGCGAGCAGCCGTCGACCATCGCGGCTTCCTCCAGCTCCACGGAGATGTTGCGGATGAACCCGCTCATCAGGATCAGCGACAGCGGGAGCTGGAACGCCACCTCCGCGATGACCAGGCCGGTGATGCTGTTGAGCAGCCCGAGGCCCTTGAAGATGACGAACAGCGGGATCAGCATCATCGCGCCGGGGATGAACTGGCTGCACAGCATGGCCAGCAGGAACACCCGCTGGCCGCGGAAGCGGAAGCGGGCCAGCGCGTACCCGCCCATCACCGACAGGATGGTCACGAACACCAGCACGCCGAGGCCCATGACCACGCTGTTGTAGAAGAACACGCCGAACCCGATGTCGTTCCACACCGTGTCGAAGTGCTCGAACGAGACGGGCCACGGCACGAGCTGCGTCGAACCGGTGGGCCGCACCGCGAACACCAGCATCCAGTAGAACGGGACGAGGGTGAACAACAGGTAGAGCACCAGCGGCACGCGGATCATCCACGGCTTGCCCGGCTCCTCGGCCACCGCCCGGCGACGGCGGCGCCCGGTCGGCGGCGGCGCGTGCGTGGTGCCGGCGATCTCGCGCACCAGGGTGTCGGTCTTGCCCAGCGTCTCGGTCATGCCCGGCTCCCGAACTTCGACAGCCGCAGGTAGGCGATCGAGAAGAACAGCAGGATCAGGAACCCGGCGACGGTCAGCGCCGAGCCGTACCCGAAGTTGTGCGAGTCGACGGCCTGCCGCGCCACGTACAGCGGCAGGGTCGTGGTCTGGTTGGCGGGTCCGCCGCCGGTCAGCGTGTAGATCAGGTCCACGTTGTTGAACTCCCACACCGCGCGCAGCAGGGTGGACAGGATGATCGCGTCCTTGAGGTGCGGCAGGGTGACGCTGGTGAAGCGCCGCCACCGGCTCGCGCCGTCGACGGACGCCGCCTCGTAGAGGTCCTTGGGGATGCTCTGGAGGTCGGCGAGCAGCAGGATCGCGAAGAACGGCACGCCGCGCCACAGCTCGGTCACCACGAGGGCGTCGAACACCGTGTCGGGGTTGCCGAGCACCGAGGTGCCCGGCGAGCCGACGCCCCACTCGGAGAGCACCTGGAAGATGCCCGTGGAGGGGTTGAGCAGCAGGATCCAGATGCCGGTGGTGAGCACCCCGGACACCGCCCACGGCGAGAACACCAGCGCCCGCGCCACGCCGCGGCCGATGAACGTCTCGTTGACGATCAGCGCGAGGACCAGGCCCAGCAGGAGCTGGAGCCCGACCTCGACGACCACCCACTTGGCGCTGAACGCGAGGCTCTGCCAGAACAGCGGGTCGTCGAACAGCATCCGGGTGAAGTTGTCGAGCCCCGCGAACCCGTTCTTCCACGGCTGGGTCACGTTGTACCGCTGGAGGCTGTAGTAGACGACGCTCCCGATCGGGTAGACCAGGAAGATCGCCATCAGCACCAGCGTCGGTGCGATGAGGGCGTAGGGCGCCCACGTGCGGGTCCTCATGCGGGGATCCAGTCGCCCAGGTAGGCGCGGACGGTGTGCTGCCGGGCCTGCTCGTCGGTGAGCGCGGGCCGGTCGGCGCCGGTGCCGGCGCCCGGGCCGGAGTTGCGGTACTCGGCGAACCGGGCCTCGCGCCACGGGAAGCCGGACATGTCGGTCCACGGCGCGGCCTTGACCGCGGCGGGCAGCCTGGTGTCGCGGATGACGACCGAGGCGACGGCGTCGGGGTCGCCGCCGGGGTGCCACGGGCGGCCGAGGTAGTAGGAGCCGGCGGGTGCGTCGCTGGTGATGGTGGAGTTCACGATGAGGAAGCCGTGGGGGTTGTCGCGGCGGGTGCTGGCGGCGGTGACGTACCCGGCGGGTTCGCCGTCGCGGGGCAGCGCCCGGATGGTGGTCTGGTCGAACACGGCGGTGGCGCGGCCGAAGACGAAGTCGACGTCGCCGACGACCTCGCAGCCCCGGTAGTACTGCCGGGCCCGGGTGGTGGCCGAGCGGGTGTCGGCGTAGAGGGTGTCCTGGTGGCCGAGGAAGCGGACCCGGTCGTAGTACTGGCGGTCGCCGGTGGCCTTGACCGCGACGGCCTGGGTCGCGGTGATCCCGGGGTGGGCGGCCCGGTCGAAGGAGTTGCTGAAGGTCAGGTCGCGGGCGGTGAAGCCGTCGGCCTCGACGGTGGCGGTGGCCGAACCGGTGGTGCCGTACGTGGTGCCGTCGGGCTTCTTGGTGCCGCTGGCGTTGTCGTAGTCGATGACGACGTCGCGTGCGGTGCCGGTGGAGCCCTTGAGGGTCAGGTCGCGCTTGGTGGCGGGCACCCGCAGGACCTCGCGGTAGACGCCCTTGCCGATGGTGATGGTGGTGCCGGCGGGCGCGGCGTCGACGGCGGCCTGCACGGTGTCGAAGTCGGTGCCCTTGGCGACGTGGTAGCGCTCGCGCTGGGGGGCGCCCGCCTTGAGGTTCTTGATCCGCTGGGCGGGTTCGAGGCCCAGCTTCAGCGTCGGCGTCCACCCGGCGTCGCCGGACAGCCGCGCGGTCGGGTTGGCCGCGTTGAAGGCGTCGAGCGCGTCGACCGGGCGGCCGTCGACGAGCGTGCCGACCTCGGTGATGGCGGTGCCGCCCCAGTTGTGGATGAGGTCCTCCACGGCGCCGCCGCCGGCGAGCTTGACGTAGTTGTTCTCCACGTAGAGGGCGGACTGCACGCCCACGCCCCAGGCGTAGACGAACGTGGGTCCGGGCTCGTAGAGGTTGTTGTAGACGTGCACCTGGCCGAACCGCACGCGGGGCAGGCGCTCCTCGGTGTTGCGGAAGATGTTGTGGTGCACGGAGACGCGCAGCTTGCCCGGGTCCGTGGTGGAGGTGTTGGACGAGCCGATCAGCATGGTCTTGCCGTGGTCCTCGAACAGGTTGTACGAGGCGGTGACCAGGTCGGAGCCGCTGGTGATGTCCAGGGAGCCGTCGTGCTGCTGGAACGGGCGTCCGAAGTGGACCGGCGAGGTGCTGTCCGGGTACGGCTGGTCGGTGAAGGTGTTGTGGTCCACCCACACGTTCGTGGCGCGCTGGAGCGAGACCTGGTCGTAGGCGGAGTTCCAGTTGCCCTCGGCGCCGTCGGTGGGGTCCCACTGCGGGAAGCAGTCGCGGGTGTCGCGGAAGGTGAGGTTGCGGATGATCACGTTGCTCACGCCGTGCACGCGCAGGTTGGCACCGGTGAGGCCGGCACCCCTGCCCTCGCCGACGATCGTGGTGTCGCCGCCCACCGCGAAGCCGATCGCGGCCTGCTGGTTGCGCGCGGAGGCGGCGCGGGCGTCCTCCAGCGGACCGCTGGGCTCGGTGTCGCGCCCCCACACGGCCGGGTCGTACGCGGCCAGGTAGGCGGGCAGCGCGTAGCCGTCGGTCGCGTAGGAGGAGCAGTCCTGCCGCACGTCGATGACGCCGCGCACCCTGATCAGCCGGGGCGCGGGCGCCGCCAGGGCGGCCCGCAGCTCCGCGGCCGTGCGCACCACGTGCTCGGTGGCCGCGGCCGAACCACCGGTGGTCCCGGTACCGCTCGACGCCCAGCCGTCACCGGGCCGGAGCACCTGCCTGCCCGGGTCTTGACCGGCGTGCGCGGGGGCGGCCGCCAACGCACCGAGGGCGCAGGCGAGCGCGAGCGCAGAACTGACGATCCGCATGTCGAGGGGCCTTCCCGGCGAGTCCGTTCATATTTGTGAACGCTTTCCAGAAGTGCGAACAGAGTATTACGAACGCGTTCGCCGCACGTCAACGACGTGCGTTGGTTCGACGCGCGTTCGACGGGCGATTTCGACCGATCGTCGAAATCGAATCGAATTCGACGCGGGAAGGAATCCCTGGATTGTTTCAGGCGGCGGCCGCGAATGCCGCGATCCGCCCGGCCAGCTCGCGGGCCCTGGCGTCGCCGCGGTACCGCCCGGCCAGCTCGCCGACGGGCCGCAGCCGGTCGGCGACCCGCGCGGAGTCGACCCCGGCGGCCAGCTCCAGCGCGCGCTCCCCCACCGCCGCGGCCTCGGCGAAGTCGTTGTCCACCAGGTGGTTCGCGGTGAGCGCGATGAGGCTGAGGGTGCGGCTGCGGTGCATGTCGCCGGGGTAGCCGGCCACCGCGGAGGTCAGCGCCGGGATGGCCGTCGCGGCGTGCACCGGGTCGACCGTGCGGGCCAGCTCGGTGTGCACCATGCCGTTGATCGCGGTCAGGTCCGTCTCGTCGAAGAACCGCGCCCACGCGGGCGCGTCGGCGGGCCTGCACGCGGCGAACGCCTCGTGCGCCTGCCCGAGCCGCCGCAGCGCCGCCGCGCGGTCGCCCCGCCCGGCCAGCGCCCACGCCTGGTTGGCCCGCAGGATCGCGGTGGCGTGCGGCGACCCGGCCCGCCGGGCGGCCACCAGCCCCTGGCCGAAGCAGCCGAGCGCGGCGACGGGGTCGCCGCGGTGCAGGTGCAGCCGGCCCACCCGGTAGTGGATGTTGGCGACCAGCTCCGGGGAGTCCGCCGACGCCGCCAGCTCCTCGGCCCTCGTCCAGTGCCGCACCGCCGGCCCGTCCAGGCCGGTGTCGAAGCACGTCCACGCGGCCAGGTTGTGCAGGTCGGCCAGCGCCACCAGCAGCCGGCGCCGCACCCGCGGGCTCGCGGTGGCGCCCAGCAGCCGTTCGCCGGCCGCGGCCGCGGCGATCGCGGCACCCCGGCACGTGCCGCCGCCACCCCGGTAGTCCCGCGCGCGCAACCCCCGGGTCCGCTCCTCCAGCTCCGCGACGTCGGCGGCACCGATCCGCGCCGGGTACTGTCCGCGATCAGCCATGGCCGCACCTCGCAGTCGCGTCGTGCCCCGGGGCGTGCCCGGAAGGGCGGGAAGGGATGTCCATAGGGGTACCCCTCGGGACACGCGCCGCAACTCCCCGTCCACCGGTACCACCCGCTCGCACCCGCCGGGCGCACCCGGCGACCAGCCGTGGAACGATCCTGGACCGACTTCGCGCCGAGTGGTCGCGACCCCGGGGATGCCCCACTTGGCCCCGTGCGCGCGTGTCGCGCACCGGCCCACACTGTTCGGACGACCGCCGCGTGACGGGGAGGCGCCCGTGACATCGTTGACCGCCGACGACGACGCCCTCGACCCGGACCGGACGCGGTGGTAGGCGCCGCCACGGCGGCGGTGGAGAAGCTCGTCGCCCGGTGGGCCGCCGCCGACGCCGCGGGCGCGGGCAGGCTGTTCGCCGACCAGGTGCGGTGGTGGACCGCGCCGGTCCCGGGCGCGCCGTGGCCCGAGGCGGTGCGCACGCCGCGCGAGGTGGAGGCGTTCTTCCTGGCCTTCCTCGGCGCGTTCGAGCTGACCGGCATCACCACCGGCCGCCTGGTCGCCGGCGGGGCGGACGCCGTGCTGACCGGGCAGCTGCACGCGCGGGTGCACGTGAGCGGCGAATCCCGGTCCTTCGACTTCGCCCTCGCGGTGTCCGTGCGGGACGACCTGATCAGCGACTTCCGGTGGTACGCCGACACGTTGGCGTTCGCGCGCGCCCTCGGCACCACCGGTGTTCCGCCGGTATCACCGGATTGGCCGCACCGATCGGTGCCAGGATGACGATCGCCGGCGACCGCCGACGACCGCCTGGGACCGCCGAGGAGAGGTGCCGCCGTGCCGGACGAAGCCCGACCGATCAGCGAACTCCTGCCGGAGCTGCGCCGCGGGCGCGGGTTGACCCAGCACGACCTCGCCACCCGGCTGCACGCGGCGTCGGGCAATGCGAGCGTCACCCGCGAGGAGGTCTCCCGCTGGGAGCGCGGCAAGCGCATCCCCGGTCCGTACTGGCGGGCGTGGCTCGGCCGGGTGCTCGACACCCCGGCGCGCGAGCTGGAGCGGGCCGCCGCGGTCGCCCGCTGGACCCGCAGACGGCGGTGACCACCAGGGACGAGCTGCTGGCGGCGGCGGCCGAGGTCTTCGAGCGCGACGGCTACGTGCGCGCCACCGTGGACGACGTGTGCCTGCGCGTCGGCGTCACGAAGGGCGCGCTGTACGGCCACTTCAGCTCGAAGAAGGCGCTCGCGGTGGCCCTGGTGGAGGCGCACGCCCTGGACTGGGCGCGGGCGCGGGAACGGCTCCTGCGCGTCCACCGCAGCCCGCTCCAGGTGCTGGTGGACCTCGGGTACGCGGCCGAGCACGCGGCGGTGCGGCGGCTGCTGTTCCAGTCCCCGGTGTGCGACGAGGTCGCCGAGCGGCAGGTCGCGCAGTGGCGTTCGACGGTGCACGACCTGCTGCGCGGCGCGGCGGCCCGCGGCGAGCTGCGCGCGGACGCCGACCTGCCGGCGTCGACCGAGGGGATCGTCTCCGAGCTGGTCGGCGTGCACCTCGTGGCGATGGCGGTGGACGCGGCCGACGCGGCGGCGCGGGGCCTGGACCGGGTCTGGCGCTCGTGGCTGCCCGCAATCGTGCGGCCCGAGGTGTGGGCTCGGTTGCGACTCGGTCCTCCTCGTTGACCTCGGGTGCGCGGATCACTACTCTCGGTTACAGAGAGCGACGGAGCGGGGGGACACCCGTGAACGATCCGGCCCGGGGAGCCCGCACCAGGGCCGCCCTGGTCGCCGCGAGCATCGAGCTGTTCGACCGGCACGGCTACGAGGCCACCTCGCTGGAGGCGGTCTGCCGGCACGTGTCGGTGACGAAGGGCGCGCTGTACCGGCACTTCCCGTCCAAGCAGGCGCTGGCGGTCGCCGTGGTCGAGGAGTACTTCGACCGGTGGCACGAGGTGCGCGCCGAGCTGGAGGAGGGCGGTGCCGGGCCGATGCGGGTGCTGGTCGCCCTGACCGAGCGGATGGGCCTGCTGGTGCGCGAGGACCGGACCGTGCGCGTCGGCGTGCGGCTGCTCTACACCAGCGAGCTGTTCGACCTGGTGGCCGGCGTGCACTTCGCGTGCCTGTCGGCGGTGGTGCGCGACCTGCTCGTCCGCGCCGCGGCGGCGGGCGAGGTCGTGCCGGGCACGGACGTGCCCGAGGAGGCCGACGGCTTCACCGCGGCCGTGATCGGGGCGCAGGCCATGTCGGTGGTCGCCGCACGGGGTGGCCGGCCGGCTGCGCCGTGGCGGCGCAGGCTCGCCCGGCTGGCCACCCCGCAGGCGCTCGCCCCGTCGGCACCCGATACCGCCCGCCGGTCGGGCGGGTCCGGCCACGGCGCGATCCTGACCGAACCGGCCGAACGGGGCTGAGCCCTGACCGTCCTCAGCGGACGGTGAGTCGCTTCACCTTGTCACGGGTGGACATGCGCCCTTGTCGGGCCATTGGAGACGATCAGCCCGGCACCGGGGACCGGAGCAGCACGGCCCGCACCCGCCGCACCGCCCGGCACGGCGTCCGCTGCCGCCACCACCACCTGCCGGTGCGCGCGCAGGCCCGGCAGTGCCCGACCGCGTCCGGCCGGTGCTCGGCCACCAGGTCCTCGAACACCTCGACGATCAGCGGCAGCTCACCCCGGGCGATGGCCAGCGCCGCCGCGTCGTCGCCCTCGGCCGCCACCCG
The DNA here is from genome assembly GCF_009498035.1 of Saccharothrix syringae. Taxonomy (NCBI): domain Bacteria; kingdom Bacillati; phylum Actinomycetota; class Actinomycetes; order Pseudonocardiales; family Pseudonocardiaceae; genus Saccharothrix; species Saccharothrix syringae. Next base: position 2,585,610 of record NZ_CP034550.1, on the reverse strand, counting down.
TCGGACGGTCGCGAGGTACCGCCCGATCTTCTCGTGCGCACCCGCCACGACCGGTCGCCCGTCCCCCTGGTCGATCTGGTCGATCCTCATCGGCTGCTCCCCTTGCTCCCATCCGATCCCCCCGACTTCTCCGCAATCCGGCGGTCCCACTCGCCGGGCCGCTGCGCCAACCATGGCCGACCCCTGTTTACCGGCGGTATAGTGGCGACATACCGATCGGCAGCCCGCGAGGGCGCACCGCGCCGGGAGCCGTTGCCCGCACGGCGGCGGTGCCGATTCGGCGGGGGGCGGTCGTGCGGTTCAGGGTCCTGGGTCCGGTCGAGGCGGTCGTCGGCGGACGCGCGGTCGAGCTGTCCGCCGCCAAGCAGCGCACCGCGCTCGCGGTGCTGCTCTGCCTGGCCAACACCGGGGTCTCCACCGACCGGCTGATGCACGAGCTGTGGGGCGACCGCCCGCCGCGCACCGCGAAGCGCAACGTGCAGCTCTACGTGTTCCACCTGCGCCGCGCCCTCGGCGACCCCGAGCGGATCGCGCGGACCGCGTCCGGGTACATGCTCCTCACCCGGCCCGGCGAGGTCGACGCCGAGCACTTCGCCGTGCTGGCCGAGCAGGGCGGGCACGCGCTGGCCGACGGCGACCCGGCGCTGGCGGCGGACCTGCTGCGGCAGGCCGAGCGGCTGTGGCGGGGCCCGGCCTACGCGGGCCTGGAGGACAGCGAGCTGCTGCGGCAGGAGGCGACCCGGCTCGACGAGCGGCGGGCCGCCGCGCTGGAGGCCCGGTTCGACGCCGACCTGGCGCTGGGCAGGCACGGCGCGCTGGTGGCCGAGCTGGCCGCGCTGGCGGCCGAGCAGCCGCTGCGCGAGCGGTGGCGGGCCCAGCTGATGCTGGCGCTGTACCGGTCGGGCCGCCAGGCCGACGCGCTGGAGGTCTACCGGGACACCCGCCGCCTGCTGGCCGAGGAGCACGGCCTGGAGCCGGGTCCCGAGCTGCGCGCGCTGGAGGAGGCGATCCTGCGCGGTGAGCCGGTGCGCACCGCGGCGGAGCGGACCCCGGTGGCCCGGGTGCCGCTGCCGGTGCCCGCCCTGCTGCCGGCGACGGTGACCGCCTTCACCGGCAGGCACGAGGAACGGGCCCGGCTCGACGCGGCACTCGCGGACCGGTCCGGGTTCCCGGTCGGCCCGGGGCCCGCGGAGTTCCCGAACGGCTCCGGACCCGCGCACGGCCCGGGTTCCCCGGACAGCTCCGGTCCCCCGCACGACCCTGGTTCCCCGGACGGCCCGGATTCCCCGCACGGCCCGGGCTTCTCCGACGTCGTGGCCGATCCACCGGCGGCGCCCGCGATCACCGTGGTCACCGGTCCCGCCGGGGTGGGCAAGACCGCGCTCGCGGTGCACTGGGCGCACCGGGTCGCCCCCCGCTTCCCCGACGGGCAGCTCTACGTGAACCTGCGCGGTTTCGACCCCTCGGGCACGCCGGTGCCGCCCGCCGAGGCGGTCCGGCTGTTCCTCGACGCGCTGGGCGTGCCACCGTCCCGCGTCCCGACCGACCCGGACGCGCAGAGCGGCCTGTACCGGAGCATGCTCGCCGGCCGGCGCGTGCTGGTGGTGCTGGACAACGCCGCCGAGGCCGACCAGGTGCGCCCGCTGCTGCCCGGCACGCCGTCCTGCGCCACCGTCGTCACCAGCCGCGCCGACCTGGCCGGCCTGGTGGCCCGCGAGGGCGCCCAGCGCGTCGACCTGCGCGCGCTGAGCCCGGCCGAGGCGGTCGCCCTGTTCGAGGCGCTGGTGGGCGACCGGGCCCGGGCCGACCCGGAGAGCACCGCCGAGGTGGTCGAGCACTGCGACCGGCTGCCGCTGGCGGTGCGCATCGCCGCCGAGCACGCGTGCGCGCACCCGGCGCTGCCGGTGTCCGCGCTGCCCGCCGAGCTGCGGGACGAGCAGCGCCGGCTGGACCTGCTCGACGCGGGCGGTGACGCGCGGACCGCCGTGCGCTCGGTGTTCTCCTGGTCGTACCGGCGGTTGGGCGGGCCGGGCGCGCGGGCGTTCCGGCTGCTCGGCCTGCACCCGGCGCGGGCGTTCGGGGCGCACTCGGTGGCCGCGCTCGCCGACACCGGCCTGGCCGAGGCCAGGGCGCTGCTGGACGAACTGGTCCGGGCGCACCTGGTGGAGTCGGAGGGACCGGACCGCTACGCCGTGCACGACCTGCTGCGCGCGTACGCCGTGGAGCTGGTCGGGGACGACGCCGAGGCGGCACCGGCGGTGTCCCGGCTGTTCGACCACTACCGGTACACCGCCGTGGTCGCGGTGGGCACCCTGTTCCCGCACGACCGCGGCGGCCTGCCCGAGGTCGACCCGCCCGGCACGCCGGTGCCGCCGGTGCACGAGCCGGACGCGGCGCGGGAGTGGCTGGACCGCGAGCGCGCCGGACTGGTCGTCCTGGCCCGGCGCGCCGCGGGCACCGGCCGCGACGGGTACTGCGTGGACCTCTCCCGGACGCTGTGGCGGGACTTCGAGGTCGGCGGCCACCACCGGGAGGCGTTGACCGTGCACGCGCTGGCCGCCGACGTGGCGGGCGACCGCGGTGACGTGTCGGCCAACCTGGGGCGCGTGCACCTGTGGCTCGGCGCGCACCACGAGGCCAGGCGGCACTTCGAGCGGGCCCTGGCCGCCTACCGCGAGGCGGGCGACCGGGCGGGCGAGGCGCACGCCCTGTCCCGCCTGGGCCTGGTCCACGACCGCCTGGGCGACTACGACGCGGCGCTGGCGCACCTGCGCGAGGCCCTGGAGATCCACCGCCGCGCGGACGACCGGCACGGCGTCGGCTCGCAGTTGCACAACATCGGTTTCGTCCACCGGCGGCTGGGCCGGTACGAGGAGGCGGCCGAGCACCACCGGCGGGCGGCCGAGGTCTTCGCCGACGTCGGCGACGCGAGGCTGGAGGGCTACGCCCTGGGCAACCTCGGCCTGGTGCTGAGCCTGGTGGGCAGGCACGAGGAGGCGCTGGAGCACCTGGAGCGCTCCCTGGCCCGCTGCCGCGCGGCGGGCGACCGCGGCGGCGAGGGCAGCGCCCTGTTCACCACCGGGTCGGCGTACCGGCGGATGGGTCGGCACGCGGAGGCGCTGGAGCACCTGCACCAGGCGCTGGCGCTGAGCCGGGAGACCGGGGAGCGCAGCCTGGAGGCGGAGACCCTGAACGCGCTGGGGCTGACCCTGTGCGCGGTGGGCAGGCGCCGCGAGGCGGCCGCCCGCCACCGCGGCGCCCTGACCCTGGCCCGGCAGACCGGTGATGTGTTCGAGCAGGCGGAGGCGCTGGCCGGGCTGGCCGCCGTGCTGGCCGAGACGGGCGACCACGCGCGGGCGGCCAGGCACCGCGAGGAGGCGGCCGCGCTGTACCGGGAGCTGGGCGTGCCGCAGTCCGAGGACATCCCCGCGCGCCTGGCCACCTGACCCGCGGTCACCCCTGGTCGGGAACGCCCCCGTCGGCCGGGCAGGGCACCCCGTTGATCGTCAGGTCCGTCGGCACCTCCGCGACGGGCGCCGAGGCGGTCCACCCGAAAGTCGTCGAGCCCCCCGCCGGGATCACCCGGTTCCTGGACACGGGTACCGCGATCATCGTCCGCCTCCGGTTGACCATGACCGCCGACCAGACGCTGCCCAGCCGCGTCGGGACGCTGACCGTCCACCGCACCACCCAGCCGTCGATCTGCGGCCCGTCGTTGAAGATGGTGACGTCGGCCGAGAACTCGTCCTGCCACTGGCCCGTGACCACGTAGCTGCACCGGGCGACCGGGGCGGCCGCGGCCGCGGCCTCGGTGACGCCCACCGTCGTGATCCCCAGCACCGCGACCGCGAGCGCCGCGACCCCGGCCCGGACGTTGCGGCGCAACCGATCTCCCGCGCGTTCACGTGACATGTCGACCTCCCATGAGCGGACTTTGCCGCAGGAGGCTAGTGACACCGCGGGCGGTGGGTTCGGGGATTTTCTTGGTCGATCATCAGGACTTCTGATGCGGGGCCGGGCAACTGCGGCGATCGGTCCGGCGGGCCGGATCGTCGCGCCCGCACTTCGTGATGTCGGGCTCCGGCCCGGGGCGCCGGCATCATCGACGTGCCTGCGGGAGGGGGTCGGGATGGACGTGCGCAACGATGTCGGTGGCTTCGTGCACGGTGCGGTCGTGCAGGCCGGCTCGATCGGCGCGGTGCACGTCGGCGCGCCGTCGGTGCCGGTGCGCGCGGCGGTGCGCGACCCGGCCAAGGTCTTCCACGACGTCCTGTCCGACGGCTTCACCGGTCGCGCGTGGCTGGAGCGCGAGGTGGACGCGTTCCTGGCCGGTCCCTGCGGCTACCTGTGGGTGGAGGCCGAGGCGGGCCTGGGCAAGACCGCGTTCGCGGCCCACCTGGTGCGCGAACGGGGCTGGCTGTCGCACTTCGCCCGGTACGCCAACGGCGGCGCGGTCCGGGTCGGCCTGCAGAACCTGGCGGGCCAACTGGTGCGGCGGTTCGACCTGGCCGACCTGGTGCCGGGCGACGCGCTGCCGGAGTGGGCCCACACCCCCGAGGGCTTCGAGGCCCTGCTGGGCGCGGCGGCCGAGCGGGGTCCCGTGGTGCTGGTGGTGGACGGGGCGGACGAGGCTGAGCGGCCCGGGTTGCCGTGGGGCCTGCCGCGCACCCTGCCGCCGGGCGTGCACGTCGTCGGCACCTACCGGACGGGGATGGCGCGCCCGGCGTGCGACTCGCCGTCGCGGGTGGTGCGCATCGAGGCGGACGACCCGCGCAACCGCGCCGACCTGACCGCCCACCTGGCGTCGGTGGTCGACGACCCCGACCTCGCCCGGGCACTGGCCGACCGCTGCGGTGGCGTGTGGATCTACCTGCGGTACCTGCTGCACGAGCTCAGGCTCGGCACCCGCCGCCCCGACGACCTGACGTCCCTGCCGTCGAACCTGCGCGCCTACTACACCGGCCAGCTGACCAGGTGGTCCCGCTCCCCCGACTGGCGAACCGGCCTGCTCCCCCTGCTGGCCACCCTGAACGCGGCCGCCGAACCGCTGGACGTCGACACCCTGGCCCGGTTGACCGGCGCGGACGTGCGGCAGTGGTGCCAGTACGAGCTGAGGCCGTTCCTCACGGCCACCGAGGAGTCGCCGCGGAAGTACGCGATCTACCACGCGAGCTTCCGCGAACTGCTGGACGGCGTGGTCCCCGCGGACGGCGGCGACGACGAACGCGCGTGGGCCGACACCCTGGCCGCCGCCACCCGCGCGGCGCACGGCCGGATCGCCGACCACTGCTCGGCGCACGTCGACGACTACGCCCTGCGGCACCTGGCGGGCCACCTGGTGCGGGCGGGTCGGGTCGCCGACCTGCACCGCCTGCTCGTGGCCGAGGAGGACGGGCTCAACACCTGGTTCGCCGCGCACGACCGGGCCGACGGCCTCGACAGCTACCTGGCGGACCTGGCGCCGGCGCGCGGTGAAGCCCGGCGGGAGGTGGACGCGGCCGTGGCGGGGGGCCGACCGGCTCCCGCGCTGGCCGACGTCGTCCGCTACCAGCTCATGGCCTCCTCGGTCACCGGGCGCATCGCCAGGTTGTCGCCCAAGTTGATCGCCGCGCTGGTCGAGTACGAGGTCTGGACGCCGGAGCGCGCGCTCACGCACGTTCGCCACCTGCCGACCAACCACATCCCCGTGGCGCTGCGCCTGCTCCTCCCCCACCTGCCCACCCGGCTCCTGGACGCCGCGCTGGAGGTCGCGGAAGCGATCGACGCCCCGGCCCACCGCGTGCGAGCCCGGCAGGACATCGCGGCGCACCTGCCGGCTGAGCGCAGGTCCGCCCTCCTGGCGCGGAGTTCCGACCTCGCGGCCGCGAGGCCGGATGCCGCCGGGCGCGCCGATGCCCTGCACGGGATCGCCGGCCACCCGTCGCCCGAGGGGGAACCGGCCGTACCGGACCTGGTGGGGGGAACACCGGACGAGCACCGCCGCGCCGACGTGGTGGTCGACCTGGCGCGACGCACCCGCATCACGACGGACCAACTCGTGGAGATCGCCGAGGGCATGACCTCGCCCGAGGCCAGGGCACAGGTGCTCAACGCCGCGATCGACCCGGCCGCCGAGCCCAGCCGGTCCCGGTTGGTCCGACTGGCCTGGCAGGCCGTCCAGGCCATCGGGAACCCCACCACGCGGGCGGTGCAACTGCTCGCCCTGAGCAGGGAACTGCCGGCGGACCTCCTGGCCGAAGGCGTCGAGTTCGCCGCGGCGGCCGGCAACCCCTACCTCCGGGCCTACCTGCTCGTCCGGCTCTGCTCGACCGATTCCGCGGGTCGGCACCCGGAACTGCCGGTGCGCGCGTTCGACGCGGTCCTGTCCTCGGCCCGCCGGGGCGGCAGCGCGGAACTGGTGGTCGACCTCCTGCCGCACTTCCCGGCCGAACGCCGTCCCGAACTGCTGGTCCGGGCGGTGAACGCGACCACCGCGCTGAGGGGCGAGGCCCAGGCCCGCGCCCTGGTGCGCCTCGCGCTGGCCATGCCCGCACCGTCTCGCGACCCGGCCCTGTCGGCTGCCCTCGCTGCCGTCGACTCCCTCGATGACGAACTGGTACTGCTCAGGACGCGGATTTGGCTCAGCCGCCGAATTCCGACCGCGGACAAGGCGCCCTGGGTGGCGAAGGCGTTGGCCGACCACGCTTTCGCCGCCGTGCACGTGGTCGACGACTTGAACCCGGATCAGGTCGAAGCGGCGTTGCGCAGCGCCTTGGCCGATCCCGACGACTACCGCGGGTTGGGGACGGCCGCCGCGCTGCTCCGGCGAATCCCCGAGGACAGGCGTGGTCCCTTGGTGGCCGCGGTGCTGGACAGGACGCTCGGGTTCAACGAACGCCGCCGTTGGCGCGTGCTCGCGGTACTGGTGCCGGTGTTGTCGGAGGACCAACGGCTCGTCGTGGCGGAGCTGGTCGGGCGAGCCCCCCGCTCGTCGGAGTCGATCCGCGTGCTGGTCGGCCTGGGCCGCCACGACCCCGCACTGGCGGACCTGGCCGTGGCCGCCGCGACCACCGCCGACCGACCACTGCCGGAAGCGTTGCTGGACGTGGCGACCGTGGCGACCCCGGCCGGGCTGGCCAAGGTCGCGGAGAGCGCCAAGCGCATCGAGGACGACTGCGCACGCGCATGGGTGCTGCTGACCCTGGCGGACCGCTTCACCGACACCGAACAGCGGGAACTGCTGGCACTCGGCCTCGCCGCGGCCGGGGACTTCGCCTCCGGGCACCGGGCCACCTCGTCCAAGGTGTCCTTCTCACCGGACGACCTCTCCGAGATGACCCCGCCACCCCACTACGGCTACCACGACCCCGTCCTGGGGCTGGTGTCGAAGGCCGCCGAGACGCCCGAGGCCCGGGACCTCTTCCTGCCGCTGCTCGACGCGGCGTCCCGGACGGTCGGCCGGGACCACTTCACCTACCTGCTGGGCGTGACCGCCCCGACCCTGCGCCGCATCGGCGGCCCGGAAGCACTGGTCCGCATCTCCAAGGCCATCGAGGACACCCTGAGGTGGTGGCCCTGACCGCGCCCCGCCCGCCGCCGGGACGTGCCGCACCCCGCCACCCCGCGGCCTCCCGCGCCTGCGCCGCCTCCTTGCGCAGCAGCAGCGCGGGCGGCAGGGCGGTGCCCTCCTCGCGGCGCGGCTTCTCCTCGACCCACCACAGCTCGTCGTGCGGCCCGTCGAACCCCACCCCGGCGGGCTTGCGCCCGGTCACGCGCACCCCCGCCCCCGGGTTACCGACGGGTCAGGCGGGCGGCCTTGTCGATCAGGTACCGCTGCTCCGGCAGGCTCGTCGTCCGGGCCGCGGCCGCCCGGTAGTGCCGGACCGCCGCCTCCGGGTCGCCGGCCATCTCGTGCAGGTGGGCGCGCACGGCGTCGAGCCGGTGGTGGCCGGGCAGCCGGGGCGCCAGCTCGTCGACCAGGGCGAGCCCCGCGGCCGGGCCGTGGACCATCGCCACGGCGATCGCGCGGTTGAGCGACACCACGGGGTTGCCGGTCATGCGCTCCAGCAGCCCGTACATGCCCAGGATCTGCGGCCAGTCGGTGTCCTCCGCGCGCCGCGCGTCGTCGTGCAGGGCCGCGATCGCCGCCTGGACCTGGTACTCGCCGACGGCACCGCGCTCGACCGCCGCGGTGATCAGGCCGACGCCCTCGACGATCAGCGCCTGGTCCCACTTCGACCGGTCCTGCTCGGCCAGCGGCACCAGGGAGCCGTCGGGGCGGGTGCGGGCGGGGCGGCGGGCGTCGGTGAGCAGCATGAGCGCCAGCAGGCCCGCCACCTCGCCGTCCGCGGGCAGCCGGGCGTGCAGGGCGCGGGCCAGGCGGATGGCCTCGCCCGACAGCTCGACGCGGTGCAGCGAGCCGCCCGCGGTGCTGGTGTAGCCCTCGTTGAAGACCAGGTAGAGCACGTGCAGCACGGAGCGCAGGCGCGGTGCCCACTCGTCGGGGCCGGGCACGGCGAAGTCCGCGCCGCGCAGCTTGCGCTTGGCGCGGCTGATCCGCTGCGCCATGGTGGCCTCGGGCACCAGGAACGCGTGCGCGATCTCGGCCGTGGTCAGGCCGCCGACCGCGCGCAGGGTCAGCGCGATGGCCGACGCGGGCGTGAGGTCCGGGTGGCAGCACATGAACAGCAGGACCAGCGTGTCGTCGCGGTCCGCCACGTCGCCGGGCGGCGGTTCGCGCAGCACCACCTCCCGCTCGCGGCGGCGGCGCGCGGCCTCGGCGCGGACCAGGTCGGTCAGCCGGTTCCCGGCGGTCCGCACGAGCCACGCCCGCGGGTGGTCCGGCACGCCGTCCACCGGCCAGTGCCGCGCGGCGGCCAGCAGCGCCTCCTGCACCGCGTCCTCGGCCAGGGCGAAGTCACCGCACCGGCGGGTGAGCACGCCGAGGACCTGCGGCGCGCACTCGCGCAGCAGGTCCTCGACGACGCCGCTCACCACCTCTACAGGTCGGAGGTGTCGGGCGCCGACATCAGCTCGCGCACCTCGATCGGCTGGCCGAGCGGCACGCCGTTCGGGCCGGGCGCCGCGGACGCCTTCGCGGCGATCTCCAGGGCGCGCTCGGGCGTGGTGTCGACCAGCCAGTAGCCGGCCAGCAGCTCCTTGGACTCGGGGAACGGGCCGTCGGTGACCACGGTCGCGCCCTCGCCGGTGGAGACGACCCGCTTGGCCAGCTCGGGCCCTGACAGGCCCTGCGCGTCGACCAGCTCGCCGTTGTCGGCCAGCTCGCGCCCGAAATCCTGCTGGAACGCGATGTGCCGCGCGATGTCCGACGGGTCCCACTCGGAGATGGGGGTGTCGCAGTTGGCGGTCGGGCCGTAGTTCATCAGCAGCAGGAACTTCGCCATGTCGGGCTCCTCGGTCTCGTTCGCGCCCATCTTGGCGCTCGCACCCCTGGACGGAGCCGGCACCGCGTTCTCTACGCGCTTTTTTGTGACCTGAGCCACATCCCGCGGTTGTACCTGGCGGCCGGCACAACCGCGGGACCCCGGTCAGCTCGCCGAGCAGGTCGGCGTGGGCGTCCAGCCGGACGGGTCACCCGAGCCGGTGAACCCGACCGTGGTGGAGCCCGCGGGCGGGACCGCGCCGTTCCACCCGGCGTTGGTCACCGCCACGGTCCGGCCGCTCTGGGTGAACGAGCCGTTCCAGCCCTGGGTCAGGGTCAGCCCGGCGCCCAGGTCGAACCGGACCGCCCAGCCGCGGGTGGCCGTGGTGCCCGGGTTGCGGAAGACGACCTCCGCCTGGAAGCCGCCCGACCACCGGTTGACGACCCGGACCTCCGCGCCGCACGTCCCGCCGGGCGTCGAGGTGGTCGTGGTCGTCGTCGTAGTGGTGGTCGTCGTGGTCGTGCTGGTGGTGGACGTGGGCGTGGTGCCGTTCAGCGCGGCCACCACGGCCGGGAACCACCTGTCGGCGATCTTGCGGTCGCCGGAGGCGTTCGGGTGGACGCCGTCGTAGGTGTCGGTCCCGGTGGCGAACCCGGTCCACTGGTCGACCACGGTGACCGGCGACCGCGCGGTGGACTTGCCCGCCGCCCAGCCGGGGATGGCCGCGTTCAGGTCGACCACCCGCTGCGGGCACTCGGCGCACGCGCTCGCCGCCATCGGGATGATCTTCGCGACGATGACCTTCATCGACGCGTTGTTGGCCCGCATCTGGTCCACCAGCTTGCCGTAGGCGGCCAGGACGGTGGCCGTGGAGCGGTTGCTCCACACGTCGTTGGTGCCGAAGTGCATGATCACGACGTCGGGGTTGGTGGCGCCCAGCCAGCCCACGAGCTGGTCCTGGTCGGCCACGGTGGTGACCAGCGCGCCGCCGTGCCCCTCGTTCTCGCCGTCGTAGGCGAACCCGCAGCCGTCGCCGGCTCGGGTGCCCACGAAGTCGATGTTCGTGTGCCCGGCGGCCCGCAGGTCCCGGTCCAGCAGGGCGCGCCAGCAGCCCGGCGACCCGGTGATCGAGTCGCCGAGCGCCATGATCCGGGTCGGGGCGGCCACCTGGACGGCGGCCCGGCCCGGCGCGGCCACCAGGAGGCCGACCAGCGTGGCCAGTGCGGCGAACAGCGCCGCCACCGCGAGTTTCCTGGTCATCGACGCCTCCTAGGCGGTGGCGCAGGACGCGCCGTTGAGCGTGAACGCGGTGGGCACGCCGTTGCTGCCGTTCCACGTGCCGATGAAGCCGAAGCCGACCGAGCCGTTCACCGGGATGTTCGCGGTGTAGGACACGTTGGTCGCGCTCAGCGCGGCGCCGGACTGGCTCGTGGTGGCGCCCCAGGACTGGCTGACGGTCTGGCCGTTGGCCCAGGTCCAGCGCAGCGTCCAGCCGTTGACCGCGGTCGACCCGGTGTTGGCGATCTTCACGTCGCCCTGGAAGCCGCCCTGCCACTGGCCGGTGACCTTGTAGGTGACCGAGCACCCGCCGCCACCGCCACCGGTCTGCGTGGTGACGCTGACCGCGTTCGAGCGGGCGGAGCGGTTGCCCGCCGCGTCGCGCGCGTACACCGCGAAGCCGTACGTGGTGCCCGCGGTCAGGCCGGTGACCGTCGTGCTGGCGGTCGCGGAGGTGGCGACCGGGGTCTCGGTGGTGCCGCTGACGCGGACGACGTCGTAGCCGGTGACGCCGACGTTGTCGGTGGAGGCGGTCCAGGACAGCGTGACCGAGGACGAGGTGACGCCCGAGGCGGTCGGGGTGCCGGGCGCGCTGGGCGGGGTGGTGTCGACCGGGCCGCCACCGCCGTAGACGCTGGCCTCGCGCGAGGTGGCCTTGATGCCGTTGGCGCCGTTGACCGCGCGCTGGCCCCAGCTGGTCAGCTGGGCGGCGTTGAAGTTGGTCACCATGTCCAGGTACTCGACGCCGCCGCCGTTGCCCGACCACGACCAGGCCAGGTAGCCCAGCTTGAGCTGCTGGGTGGTGGCGAAGATGGTGTCCTCGTCGGGGTTGCCGTCGCTGTGGTCGTGGCCGAACTCGCCGACCACGATCGGCAGCTTCGCCGTGACGAACCGGTTCAGGTAGTCGTTGATCTCCGCCGCCGTGTCGAACACGCCGTACATGTGGATGGAGAACACGGTGTTGCGCTGCGGGTCGGCGGCGAACACGGACGCGGCGTTGTCGCGCATGGTGAACGCCCAGTCCTGGCCCCAGGTCGGCGCGTCGACCATGATGGTGTGCTCGAAGCCGTTGGCGCGCAGCCGGGTGATGGCGTCCTTGGTGGCCTGGGTCCAGCCGGTGTAACCGGTGTTGCCCCACGGCTCGTTGCCGATGTTGAGGATGACGTACTTCTCCTGGCCCGCCATCGCGCCCTTGACGGCGACCCAGTAGTCGACCGCGCGGTCGAGGCTGACCGCGCCGCTCTGCTCCTGGTAGCCGGTGGTGTCGTGCACCTCCAGCACGCAGATCAGGCGGTTGGCCTTGCACTGGGAGATGACGTTGGCGACGTCGGCGGCGTCGTTGCGGGTCCACCGGTCGCCGCTGGAGAGCACGACGCGGACGGTGTTGGCGCCGGTGGCCTTGATGTCCTTGAGCGCCTGGGTGGTGCGGTCCGCGTACCAGGTGTGCGCGTGGTTGACGCCGCGCATCACGAAGTCGTTGCCGTTGGCGTCGAGGAGGCGGCCGTTGTCGACGGTGAAGCCGGTGGCCGCTTGGGCCGGCACCACCGTCAGCGGTGAGAGGACCAAGGCGGCGACGGCTGCGCCGACCAAGGCGAATCGCTTGCGCATGGGAGTACCTCGCGTGGTTGTCGACACTGACATTGCGAGCGCAGGGCAGCGCGCCTGCCCGGGGCAGGCATCCACACCCAAGCAATTAACCGCTTAAGTGTCAACGGGGAAGTTGAGGAGAAAGCGCAGGTCAGAGGCTATTCGAGGCTTATTCGGGCAAGCCTCCAGCGCAACTGGGAGCGTTCCCAGAAGTGGGGCCAGTGTGCTACGGACGAGTGGGTCGCGTCCAGTTCGGAGGCGCGACGCGCCTCAGCAGCGGGCACCGGGCGAGAGGCACCGGGCGACAAGCACCGGGCGACAAGCGGACAGGCGACGGACAACGGACAACGGACCTCAGGCAACAGGGGGACAGGGCGGACAGCGCGAGGCGGGTCCTTCGAACAGCGCGCACCCCGACCGGCGAGCGCCCCCGCCAACCGGCCCCCGCCAACCGGCCCCCGCCAACCGGCCTCCGCCTAAGCGGGCGCCTGCCCGGTGCTGGACCGGGGCACCAGCTCCGGGTCCGAGGTCTTCACCTGCACCACCGCCCCACCCCCGATCACCTCCAGCAGCAGCCGCACCGCGGCCGCCCCCCGCTCGGCGATCGGCCGCCGCACCGCGGACAGCGCGGGCCGCACCAGCCGGCACAGCGCGGAGTCGTCCCAGGCGACCAGCGACAACTGGTCCGGCACGGACAGCCCCAGCTCGTGCGCCACCCCCAGCGCCGACACCGCCATCACGTCGTTGTCGAACACCAGCGCCGTGGGCGGCGTCCCGCTCGTCAGCACCCGGCGCGTCACCCGGGCCGCCGCCTCGTCGGAGTAGTCGGCGTGCACCACGCGCGCCTCCCCCAGCTCGAGCCGCGCGGCGGCGGTGGTGAAGGCGCGCGACCTGGTCTGCGTGTGCACGAACCTGGTGGGCCCCGCCACCCGCACGATCCGCCGGTGCCCCAGCGCGACCAGGTACTCCAGCACCTCCACCACGGCGGTCTCGTCGTCGGTCCACACGCACGGCACGTCGGGCACCACCGGCTCGCCGAGCACCACCGCGGGCAGCCGCAGCTCGCGCACCAGCTCGACGCGCGGGTCGTTCTGCACGAGGTCGACCAGCAGCACGCCGTCCACCCGCCGCTCGCCCCACCACCGGCGGTAGGCGGCCAGCTCGGCGGCGGCGTTGTCGGTGACCTGCAGCAGCAGCGACGTGGGCCCGCCCGCGAGCGCGCCCTGGATGCCGGAGATGAGCTGCATGAAGTACGGCTCGACGCCGATCACCCGCGCGGGCCGGTCCACGACCAGGCCGATGGCGTTGGCGCGGCCGTCGCTGAGCGAGCGGGCGGCGCTGCTGGGCACCCAGCCGAGGCGGTCGGCGATGTCCATGATCCGGCGCCTGGTCGGCTCGGAGACGCCCGGCCGGTTGTTGAGCGCGTAGGACACCGCCCCCGTGGACACACCGGCCGCCTTGGCGATGTCCGAGATGGTCGGACGCTTAGCTCGCACCGGCGCCTCCTCGATCCGTGATCAAGATTTTAGACCGCCGGCGGGGCGCTCCGCCCCGGTAGGGTGGTTAAGCGCTTAACGGATCATGCGAAAGGGGGATCGCCGTGCCCTGGTTCGACCTCTCCGAGCGGGAGCTGGCGACGTACCGGACCACCACCGCCGAGCCGGAGCAGTTCGACTCGTGGTGGAAGGTGCGGTTGGACGAGGCCCGCGCCGCCGCGCTGCCGCCGGTGCTGACCCCGTACGCCGCCGACGCCTACGGCCCGCTGCCGGTGTGGGACGTGGAGTTCTCCGGCTACGGCGGCGACCGGGTGCGCGGCTGGTACATCCGGCCGGCGGGCTCCGGCGTCGCCGCGCTGCCGACCGTGGTGAGCTACATCGGCTACGGCGGCGGGCGCGGGCTGCCGTCGGAGCACGTGCTGCTGCCCGCGGCGGGCTACGCGGTGTTCGTCATGGACACCCGCGGCCAGGGCGGGCGCTGGACCCTCGGCGCCACCCCGGACTCCGGGTTCGCCGGCCCCGAGCACCCCGGCGTGATGACGCGGGGCATCGCCTCCCCGGAGACCTACTACGTGACGCGGCTGATGGTCGACGCCGCCCGCGCGGTCGAGGTGGCCGCCTCGCTCGACGGCGTGGACCCGACCAGGCTGGCCGTGTCCGGCGGCAGCCAGGGCGGCGGGCTGGCGCTGGCGGCCGCGGCGCTCAACGGCGACGCGGTCAAGGTGTGCCACGCGGACATCCCCTTCCTGTGCGACTTCCAGCGGGCGATCACCATCACCGACGCCGAGCCGTACGGGGAGATCTCCCAGTTCCTGGCCCAGCACGTGGACCTGATCCCGCAGGCGCTGGACACGCTGCGCTACGTGGACGGCGCGCTGCTGTCCCGCCGGATCACGGCCACCTCGCTGCTGAGCGTGGCGCTGATGGACGAGATCTGCCCACCGTCCACGGTGTACGCCGCGTACAACGAGATCACCGCGCCGAAGGAGCTGGCGGTGTTCCCGTTCACCGGGCACACGACGCCGAGGGTGCACGACGAGCGCAAGCTGCGCCACCTCCGCGCGCACCTGTAGGAACGCCGCGCCCCGGTCCGGGGCGCGGCGAACCGCGAGGGGGCCACCGCCATAGCCCCCTCGCGGCCACCCGGTCGGTGGACTCGGCGGCTCTTCCGGGGACCCCGGTGGCTCGACCGGGGTCCCGCGTCCACGACCAGCTCTTCGCGGCGAGCGCGCTCAGGCGATCTCGACCGGCGTGACCAGCACCCGGTCGTGACCCACCACGCGCGGCTCGCCGGTGACCCGCAACGACCGCTCCCAGCGGATGTCCTCGCTGGAGCAGCCGACCAGCAGGGCGATCTCGCCCGTCTCCACGACCCGCCGCCCGTCGCGCCCGGTGAACGAGGTCCGGTCGGCGTGCAGCCGGAACGTCACCCGCCGCCGCTCCCCCGCGTCCAGCTCGACCCGCGCGAAGCCGACCAGCTCGCGCACCGGCCGCGTCACGGAGGCGACCGGGTCGTGCAGGTACAGCTGCACGACCTCGGCGCCGCGCCGGTCGCCGGTGTTGCGCACCGAGCACGACACCTCGACCTCGCCGTCGCTGGGCAGCCCGTCGCCCGAGGCGAAGTCCGACAGCTCGAACGAGGTGTAGGACAGGCCGTGCCCGAACGGGTAGGCGGGCGTCGGGTCGACGGAGGTGATCCCGCTGGCCGCGCCGAGCTTGGGGTGCAGGTAGGTGGTCGGCTGCCCGCCGGGGGTGCGGGGCAGCTGGAGCGGCAGCTTGGCCGACGGGTTGACCCGCCCGCTGATGACGCCGGCCACCGCGCCCGCGCCCTCCTCGCCGGGGAAGAACGCCTGCACCACGGCCGCCGGCCGGTAGGAGCCCAGCGCGTAGGGCCGGCCCGCCAGCAGCACCAGCACCACCGGCTTGCCCACCGCCAGCAGCGCGTCGAGCAGTTCGCCCTGCACGCCGGGCAGGGACAGGTCCTCGGCGTCGCAGCCCTCGCCGGAGGTGCCGCGGCCGAACAGCCCGGCCCGGTCGCCCAGCACGGCCAGCACGACGTCCGCGTCCCGCGCCACGCCGACCGCCTGGGCGATGCCGGACCGGTCGTCACCGGACACCTCGCACCCCTGCGCGGTGGTGACCTCGGCGTCCGGGAACTCCTTGCGCACGGCCGCCAGCATCGTGTCCATCTCCACGCCCAGCGCGACCTCGGGGTGCTGCACGCCGACGTGGTTGGGGAACGAGTAGCAGCCCATGAGCGACAGCAGGTCGTCCGCGCACGGCCCGACCACGGCCACCTTCGCGGGCGCCGCCAGCGGCAGCACGCCCGCGGCGTTGTCCACCAGCACCACGGACCGCTCGGCCATGGTGCGGGCCAGCTCGCGCAGCGCGGGCGGGTCCAGGTCGACCGGTTCGCCGCGCAGCACGGCGGGCGACTCGGGCCGCCAGTCCTCGTCGAGCAGGCCGAGTTCGCACTTCTGGGTCAGCACGCGGGTCACCGCGAGGTCGACCAGCGCCTCGTCCACCTCGCCGGAGCGCACCAGCTCCGCCAGCGGCTCGCCGTAGCAGCGCACGCTGGGCAGCTCCACGTCGATGCCCGCGGCCAGGGCCAGCGCGGCGGCCTCGCCGGGCGAGCCGGCCACCCCGTGCGTGGTCTCCAGGAACGACACCGCGAAGTAGTCGGCGACCACCACGCCGGTGAAGCCCCACCGCTCGCGCAGCAGGCCGGTGAGCAGGTCGGGGTTCGCGGCCGGCGGCACGCCGTCGACCTCGGCGTAGGAGTTCATCACCGAACGCGCGCCGCCCAGGCGCAGGGCCATCTCGAACGGCGGCAGCACCACGTCGGCGAACTCGCGCGGTCCCATGTGGACCGGCGCGTGGTTGCGGCCGCCGCGCGAGGCCGAGTAGCCCGCGAAGTGCTTGAGCGTGGCCACGATCCCGCTGGACTCCAGGCCGCGGGTGTAGGCGGCGCCGACCAGGCCCACCAGGTACGGGTCCTCGCCGATGGTCTCCTCGGTGCGGCCCCAGCGCGGGTCGCGCGCCACGTCCAGCACGGGCGCCAGGCCCTGGTGGATGCCCAGGTCGCGCATCACGCGGCCGATCTCGCGGGCCATGGTCTCGACCGTGTCGGGGTCGAAGGACGCGCCCCACGACAGCGGGACCGGGAACACGGTGGCCTGCCACGCGGTGAAGCCCGCCAGGCACTCCTCGTGCGCCATGGCGGGGATGCCGAACCGGTTGTTGGCCACCAGCTTGCGCTGCGTCTCGGCCAGCACCTTCGCGCCCACCAGCGGCTCGACCGGCCCGGTGCCGAACACGCGGGTCAGCTGGCCCAGCCCCGGCTTGGTGAGCTCGTCCCAGGGCGGCAGCGGCTCGGCGAAGTCGTGCTGGGCGGGGGCGACCTCCTCGCCGTCGGAGATGCCGACCCACACGCCCACCAGCTGGGCCAGCTTCTCCTCCAGGGTCAGCTCGGCCAGCAGGGCGGCTACGCGCTCCCCGGTCGGCCTTCCTGGATCGGCCCAGGGGTTCAGCACGGTGGCTCCTTCGTTGACGAACGGATGACGAGTTCGGTGGCGAGCTCCACGCGCTCGGTCTCGACCGGGCGGCCCGCGATGAGGTCCGCGAGCATCCGGCCGGCGTGGCGGCCCATCTCGGTCAGGGGCTGGCGCACCGTCGTGAGGGCGGGTGACGACCAGACGGCGACCGGTAAGTCGTCGAACCCCACCACGCTCAGGTCCTGGGGCACCGACAGCCCGGCGACGCGGGCGGCCTCGATCACGCCCAGCGCCTGCTCGTCGTTGCCCGCGAAGATCGCGGTGGGCCGGTCGGGCATGGCCAGCAGCTCGGCCGCGCGCCGGAACCCGCCCTCGTGCCTGAAGTCGCCGTGCTTGACCAGCTCGGGGTCGAAGGGTACCCCGGCCCGGTCCAGGGCCGCGCGGTAGCCGTCGACGCGGGCGCGGCTGCACAGCATGCCGGCCGGCCCGCCGATCACGCCGACGCGGCGGTGGCCCAGCCGCAGCAGGTGCTCGGTGGCCGACAGGCCGCCCGCCCAGTTGGTCGCGCCGACGCTGGGCACGTTGGGCTGGGGCAGGTCGACGGGGTCGATGACGACGACGGGGATGCGGGAGTCGGCCAGCACCCGCCGGTCGGCGGCGGTCAGCTGGGAGGTCACCAGGAGCGCGCCCGCGCGCCTGGCCTCGACCAGCGACGCCGCCCACGACGCGTGGTGGCGGGGCTTGTCCGTGGACGACACCACGACGTGCAGCCCGGTGTCGACGACACCGCGGATGATCTCCACCGCCCAGGGGCTGTCCAGGGCGGTGAACACGAGGTCGACCAGCATGTGCCCGGAGGCCCGGCGGGACCCCACGGGCACGTAGTCGTACTCGGCGAGCAACTGCCGCACGCGAGCCCTGGTCTCCGCGCCGACGTCGTCCTTCCCGTTCAGGACTTTGGACACCGTCGGGAGCGACACCCCCGCTGCTGCGGCAATCGTGGCCAACGTGGCTCGACGCATGGTCCGATAGTATCGAAACTCGATCGAAACACAAGAGTGACCCTTTGACGTGCAGAAACGCGATTGCGTCTCAGGTCGGAGTGAGTCTTGACACGCGTTCGACACACGTCTAGGTTCTCCGCAAGTCGTGGATGTTTCGAAATGTTTCGATGCCACGAACAATTCCGCAGCGTGGCAGAAGGGTGGCGGTTTCATGTCCCGCCGATCATGGATGCGTCCCCTCATCGCGATGGGGCTCGTCGCCGTGGCAGCAATGACGTCCGCATGTGGTTCGTCCGGCCCGGCCGAGTCCGGCGCAGGTGAGCTGAGGGTGTGGGCGCTGGAGGACCAGGTCCTCAACCCGATCGAGCAGAAGTCGATCGACTCCTTCAAGGCGGGAGGTGGCAAGGCCAAGCTGGAGACGTTCGGCAACGACCCGTACAAGCAGCGGCTGCGGGTCGCCATCGGCTCGCCGCAGGCGCCCGACCTGTTCTTCAACTGGGGCGGTGGCAACCTCAAGGAGTACGTCGACGCCGGCAAGGTCGTCGACCTGACCGCCGCGCTGGACGAGAACAAGGCGGCCAAGGACGCGTTCATCCCGAGCGTGCTCGACGGCGCCAAGCTGGGCGGCAAGTACTACGGCGTGCCCATGCGCGGCATGCAGCCGGTGATCCTGTTCTACAACAAGAAGCTGTTCACCGAGGCGGGCGTCCAGGCGCCGGCGACCTGGGACCAGCTGCTCGCCGCGGTCGACGCCTTCAAGGCCAAGGGCATCACGCCCATCGCGCTGGCCGGCTCGCAGGCGTGGACCGAGCTGATGTGGGCCGAGTACGTGCTCGACCGCTACGCGGGCGACGCGGTGTTCAAGAACATCCGCGACAACGGCGCGGCGGGCTGGAAGGACCCGGCGGTGGTCGAGTCGTTCCAGAAGCTCAAGGACCTGATCGACCGGGGCGGCTTCGGCAACAACTTCGCCTCCGTCGGCTACGACGTCGGCGGCGCCTCGACGCTGCTGGCGCAGGGCAAGGCCGCGATGCACCTGATGGGCTCGTGGGAGTACACCAACCAGCTCGACCAGAGCCCCGACTTCGTCAAGGGCGGCGACCTGGGCTGGGTGGCGTTCCCGTCGATCCCCGGCGGCAAGGGCGACGTGTCGAACCTGGTCGGCAACGTCAGCAACTTCTACTCCGTGACCACGGACTCGAAGAACGTGGACGCGGCCAAGAAGTTCGTCACCACCACGCTGCACGAGGAGTCCTACATCGACGCGCTGGTCGCCGCCGGCGACGTGCCGCCGGTGGTGGGCGCCGAGGAGAAGCTGAAGAAGACCCCGAACGCCGAGTACGCGACCTCGGTCTACAAGATGGTGCTGGACTCCAAGAACTTCCAGCTCTCCTGGGACCAGGACCTCCCGGCCGACGACGCGACCTTCATGCTGACCCAGCTCCAGGAGTTCTTCCTGGGCAAGGTCTCGCCGCAGCAGTTCGTCGATGCGGTGGCCGCGCGCTGATGTCCTCCCAGCGGCCTTCTGGCTGGTACGCCGTGCCGGCGTTCGCGTTCTTCGGCGTGTTCGCGGCGCTGCCCATGGTGCTCGTGGTCTACCTGAGCTTCACCACCTGGGACGGCCTGAGCACGCCCGCGTTCAACGGGGTCGACAACTGGACCCGGTTGATCCAGGACGGCGAAGCCCACGCCTCGGTGGGGCGGACCTTGCTGCTGATGGTCGTGTCCTGGCTCGTCCAGACCCCGATCGCGTTGCTGATCGGGGTCTGGGCGGCCGGCAAGCAGTGGTCCCGCGCGGTGCTCAGCTCGATCTTCTTCCTGCCCCTGCTGCTGTCCACGGCGGCCATCGCGCTGCTGTGGCAGGTGCTGCTCGACCCGAACTTCGGCGCGTTCATCGGTGGCCCGCTGTTCCTGGGCGACACCGACATCGCGATCTACACGGTGGTGTTCGTGATCTCGTGGCAGTACATCCCGTTCCACACCCTGCTCTACCAGGGTGCGGCGCGGGCCATCCCGGCCTCGCTGTACGAGGCGTCGATCATCGACGGCGCGGGCAGGCTGGGCCGGTTCTGGAACATCACGCTGCCGCAGCTGCGGTACACGATCGTCACCTCGTCGGTGCTGATGCTGGTCGGCTCGCTGACCACGTTCGACACGGTGCTGATCCTGACCGGCGGCGGACCGGGCACCGCGACCCGCATCCTGCCGCTGCACATGTACATCACCGGCTTCAGCGGGTTCGAGATGGGCTACGCGAGCACGATCGCCGTCGTGCTGGTCGTGCTGGGCACGGCGCTGTCGGTGGCGGTCATGCGGTGGAGCGGGTTCCGCTCGATGAGCAGCCAGCAGGAGGGGTCGTGAAAACTCGCCCGAACTGGCCCGCCGGGCTGTTCGCCGTGGCGTGGCTGGTCATCGTCCTGGGACCGCTGGTCTACCTGGTCACGGTGTCGTTGCGCACCCGGTCGGAGTACCTGGGCAAGAGCGCCTGGTCCATCCCCGAGAAGCTCACCCTGGAGAACTACGGGACGGTGCTGACCGGCGGTTTCGGCCAGTACCTGCTCAACAACGTGATCGTGACCGTGGCGACGGTGGCGATCGTGGTGGTCGTCGCCGTGCCGTGCGCGTACGCGGTGGTGCGGAGCACCGGGAAGTTCGTGCAGCGCGGGTTCACCCTGCTGCTGATCGGCCTGGCCATCCCGGCCCAGGCCACGATCATCCCGATCTACCTGCTGATCACCCGGATGCGGCTCTACGACACGCTCACCGCGATCATCCTGCCCACCGCGGCGTTCGCGCTGCCGGTGGCCATGCTGGTGCTGACCAACAGCCTGCGGGACGTGCCCCGCGAGCTGTACGAGGCGCAGGCGATCGACGGCGCCGGCCCCCTGCGGGTGCTGGTGTCGCTGGTGCTGCCGCTGGCCCGGCCGGCGATCACGACCGTGGGCGTCTACACGGCGCTCAACGCGTGGAACGGCTTCCTGTTCCCGCTGGTGCTCACGCAGTCGGAGTCGTCGCGCGTGCTGACCCTCGGCTTGTACGACTTCCGGGGTCAGTTCACCACCAACGTGCCGGCGCTGCTGGCGGCGGTGACGCTGTCGGTGCTGCCGATCTTCGTGGTGTACCTGATCGGGCGACGGTTCCTGCTCAGCGGCCTGACCGCCGGTTTCGGCAAGTAGCAGTACCGGGTTTCCCAGCCCGCTCCGCCCGGCGCGGAGCACCCGCGCCAGGGGCGTGGCCGTCCAACCTCTCCCAACGGCCACGCCCCTGACGCGCGAGGTGAACAGTTTCGATAATTCATTCGACATTTTCGACCGCTCGGCTCCCGAGCGGCGGGCGGGCGTCCCGCACAGTGAGCCACACCGCTTCGCCACCACCACATTGACCAGCCGAATCCGGCCGGCGCTGCCGTAGACTGCGGCGCATGCCGACCAAAGCCCAGCCCACCTCGGACGGGACCGCCTCAAGCAAGATCACCATCGCGGACATCGCCGCCGAGGCGGGGGTGTCGGTACCGACAGTTTCGAAGGTGATGAACGGCCGCGCGGACGTCGCACCGCACACCCGCGAGCGCGTCGAAGCCATCATCCGGCGGCACGGGTACCAGCGGCGGTCGGACGAGCGGTCCCGCCGGTCCAACCTGGTGGAACTGATGTTCCACGAGCTGGAGAGCGCCTGGGCGCTGGAGATCATCCGCGGTGCCGAGCAGGTGGCCGCCGAGCAGGGCCTGGCGCTCGTGCTCAGCGAGTCGCAGGGCAGGCTCACCCCGGGCCACGGCTGGCTGGAGGGCGTGATCGCGCGCAAGCCGCTCGCCGTCATCTCGGTGTTCTCCGACCTGACCTCGCAGCAGCTGGCCAAGCTGCGCGCCCGGGACATCCCGGTGGTGGTGGTCGACCCGATCGGCGAGCCGCAGCTGGAGACCCCGTCCATAGGGGCGACCAACTGGAACGGCGGCCTGACCGCCACCCGGCACCTGATCGAGCTGGGGCACCGCCGGATCGCCATGATCGGCGGCCCCGAGCGGGTGCTGTGCAGCCGCGCCCGGGTGGACGGCTACCGCGCCGCGCTGGAGACCGCGGGCCTGGCCGTGGACCCGGCCCTGGTCCGCTACGGCGACTTCCACGTCGAGTCCGGCCGGGCCGCGTTCGCGCCGCTGCTGGACCTGCCCGACCCGCCCACGGCCGTGTTCGCGGGCTCCGACCTGCAGGCGCTGGGCATCTACGAGGCCGCCCGCGCCGCCGGGCTGCGCGTTCCCGAAGACCTCAGCGTCATCGGTTTCGACGACCTCCCGGTCGCCCAGTGGGTGGGCCCGCCGCTAACCACGGTCCGGCAGCCGCTGCAGGACATGGCCGCGGCGGGCACCCGTCTCGCCATCACGCTGGCACGTGGTGAAGAGCCCGAACACCGCCGAATCGAGCTTGCCACCACGCTTGTGGTGCGGCAGAGCACCGCACCGCCGCGCTGACGAGCCGCCTCCTCATCCCCTCCCTCAGTGGTGGTGGCCCGGTTGCTGGACGTAGGCGCACCCCGGCGCCTCGGCCGCCACCGTGTGGCCCACCTGGTCCTGCGGTCCCGGCGGTCGGCACCGGAGCTGGTGCAGCCCCAGCACCTCCAGGCCGAGCGTGCCGCTGAGCGCGAAGCCGTTGCCGAACCCGAAGTCGGGGTCGTCGGAGACCTCGCCGCTGCTCAGCGCGCCCTGCCAGGCCCGCTGGAAGTCGCCCAGCCGGTCGCGGTGGAACACCACCAGCCCCAGCCGCTCGTACGGCCCGGCCCGGCAGGTGGCCCACTCGGCCACGTAGGGCGCGTAGAGCCTCGTCCGCAGCGGGCCCACGAACTCGGCGAACTCGTCCATCGTCCGCGGCTGCGGGTCGTCGCACTCCCCGGTCTGCTCGTGGACCCACTCGGCCACGTCGGCCGGGGTGGCCAGCGGCGGGCCCAGGGCGTTCGCCGCGACGCCGGGGGCGCCCGCGGCACCGGGCGAACCGGTGGGGCCGGTCGTCGCGGGCGAGCAGGCGACCGACCCCACCAGCAGCGCGGCCAGGGCCGCGCACCGGGCGTTCATCAGGCCGTGGCGCACGTGGCGCCGTTGAGGGTGAACGAGGTCGGGTTGACGGGCGTTCCCTGCGACGTCCCGTTGAACCCGAAGCTCACCGACTGGCCCGGCTGGATGTTCTGGTTCCAGCTCGCGCCCTTCGCGGTGGCCCGGCCGCCGGACACGGTGACCTGGGCCGACCACGCCTGGCCGACCCCCTGACCGGAGGGCACGTCCCAGGCGAGCTCCCACGCGTTGACCGCGGTCGTGCCGGTGTTGCGCACCGAGACGTTCGCGGTGAAGCCGCCCGACCACGAGCTGGGCACGGCGTAGCTCACCGAGCAGGCGCCCGGCGTGCCGGTGCCGCCGCCGGTCGTGCGCACCGAGACCACCGCCGACGGGGGCGAGGTGTTGCCCGCCGCGTCCCGCGCCACCACGTAGAACTGGTAGGCGGTGTCGGGGCTCAGGCCGGTGACCGTGGCCGAGGTGGCCGAGCCGGAGGCGACCGGCACGTCGGTCGCGCCCGCCTCGCGGAACACCTGGTAGGTCGACACGCCGACGTTGTCCGAGGACGCGGTCCAGCTCAGCGAGACCGAGCTGCCGGTGGCGGTCGCGGTCGGCGTGCCGGGCGCGGTGGGCGCCTGGGTGTCGCCGCCGGAGCCGCCGCCGGTGAAGAAGACGTCCGAGCAGCTGTAGAAGGCTTCGGGGCTGTCGCTGCGCTGCCAGATCGAGTAGATGACGTGGCGGCCGGACTTGTTCGGCAGCGTGCCGCTCCAGGTGTACTCGCCGCTGCCCAGCGACGGGTTGACGACGCTGTCGAACGGCGCCGGCTCCAGGTCCGACCACTTCAGCGGCTGGGTGACGTCGAAACCGTCGCGGGTGACGTACTGGTCCCAGCGACCGGGGTGCGGCGCCCACGCGTTGTACTTGAAGGTGATCGGCGCGCCCGCCCGCAGGGTGGTCGTGGGCCAGTCCTCGCGGGCCAGGTTGTAGGCGTCGTACTTGGTGGTCGGGCCGCACAGGTCGCCGTCGGCGATGATCTCCCGGTGCCGGCCGCCCGCCTGGCTGATCAGGTTGCCGTACCAGTCCCACAGCGGCTGCTTGCCGCCGAGCTGCACCGCGGCGGCGCACGCCGGGTTGGTCGGGTTCAGGTCGCCGTTGCCGTTCAGCCTGCCGTCCTCGTAGCAGGCGTAGGTGCGGCTGGGCGGGTAGGTCATGGACCCGTGTGCGAGCGCGACGCCGCCCGGGTTGAGCACGGTGGTGATCCCGACGAGGCCGAGCGCGGCAGCGGCCAACGCCCCTAGGCGCTTGAGTCGCACGGACATGTCTCCTTCAGATCGACGGTGATCTGTGAAGCTGGGAGCGCTCCCAGAATTACCATCGCATCGCCGGTGACCGCACGTCAACGCTTCGTTTCAACTGGTGGTCGCCGGGTACCGATCAGGCATGCGGATCGCGGTGGTCGGCCAGGTGGCGCGCGACCTGGCACTGGTCGTGCCCGAGGTTCCCGGGAGCGGTTCCAGCACCACGGTGTCCGAACGGCGCGAGATGCTGGGCGGGAAGGGCGCCAACATCGCCCGCGACCTGGTCCAACTCGGCGCGACGGCCGAACTGGTCGGGGTCGTCGGGGACGACCTGCCCGGCCGCCTCCTGGTGGACCGGCTCGTGGCGGACGGCGTAGGGACCTCGGGCCTGGTGCGACGACCGGGCACCCGAACGGCCCTGGTCGTGGACGTCGTCTGCGACGGGGAGTACCGCTACCTGGAGGACATGCCGCCGGGCACGCTCGTGACCACCGGGGACGTGGAGGCGGCGCGGGCGGTGTTCGCGGGGGCGGACGCGGTGGTGCTGCAGTTGCAGCAGCCGGCGGAGGCCCTGCTGGCGGCCGCCGTCGCGGCGTCCGGGCTCGTGGTGCTCGACGGCGTGCCCGGTGGGGAGGTCGACGCCCTGCTGCGGCGGGCGGACGTGCTGCGCGCGGACCACTCGGAGGCGGAGCAGCTCCTCGGGCGGGCGGTGGAGGGGGCGGACGAGGCCGTGGCCGCGGGGCGGGAGCTGCTGGGGCGCGGGCCGTCGGTGGTGGCGCTGGAGGTGCCCGGGGCGAACGTGCTGGCGTGGGGGGACGGGTCGGCGGTGGTGCCGTTGACCGAGGAGGAGGTCGTGGACACGACGGGGGGTGGGGACGCGTTCGTGGCGGCGTTGACGGTGGCGCTCGTGCGGGGGGACGGGGTCGAGCAGGCGGGCGAGTTCGCCACGGCCGCGTCGGGGCGGGCGGTCGACCACCCCGGCGGGAGGACCGACTTGACGGGGCTGGCCTGACCGGGCCGGCCTGAGCAGCTCAGGGCTGCCGGCCCCGCCTTTCTCCGCCTTGCTCCGCCCAGACCCCCGCCTTGCCCGCGCCGCACCGCTCACCCTGTCCCGTCTTGCCCGCGCCGCACCGCTCACCCTGTCCCGTCTTGCCCACGCCGCACCGCTCCCCCTGTCCCGCCTCTCTCTTTGCCCTGCCAGGGCGAATGTGACGGATCGGCTTGGATTCCGCCCCCCTGATGGACGCCGCGAGCCCGGTTCCGTAACCTGTCCGAGACCTGATCGGGTGTCACCCGTTCGGATTAGGACCGGCTACGAGGAGGCTCGGGCGACCGTGGCGTCGAACCCCGCCCAGCGCACCACCCGCGCCGCCGTGGCGGCCACCGCGGTCGCCCTGTTCGTCGGCACCCAGCCGCTCGCCGCCGCCGACCCCGTGCCGCCCAACGCCTCGGACGCGCTCAAGCGCTACAACGAGCTGTCCACGCAGGCCGAGACGCTGAACGAGGAGCACCTGCGGGCGCAGGAGGAGCTGGCCAACGCCCAGGGCGCGCTGGACCAGGCCAACCGCGACATCGCCGGTGCCCAGCAGGCGCAGGAGGCGTTGCGCGGGCAGGTCGACCTGCTCACCGAGGCGTCGTTCCAGGGCGCCCGGTTCAGCCAGCTGTCCGCGCTGCTGGTGTCGGACTCCCAGCAGGACTTCCTCAACCGCATGTCGGCGCTGGGCGTGCTGGCGTACGACAACGCCGAGTCGCTGCGCGGCCTGGAGGAAGCCGTCGTCAAGGCCGAGGACGCCGCGCGGCGCGCCACCGAGGCCACCGACAGCGCCAACCGGGCGATCGGCGAGATCGACCAGCGCAAGGCCGCGCTGAACCAGCAGATCGACGAGGCCCGCGACGCGTACCGCTCGCTCAGCCCGGCCGACCGGCGGGCGTTGAACGACGCGGGCGACATGGGCCCGATCCCGGTGCCGGCGGGCAAGGCCGGCGAGGCGCTGGCGTTCGCGCTGTCGCAGCGGGGCAAGGACTACGTCTACGGCTCCAACGGCCCCGACACGTGGGACTGCTCCAGCCTGATGCAGGCGGCCTACCGGTCGGCGGGCATCGCCATCCCGCGCACCACGTACGGGCAGGCGAAGATCGGGCGCTCGGTGACGCGCAACGAGGTCAAGGCCGGCGACCTGGTCATCTACTACTCGGGCCAGACGCACGTGGCCATGGCGATCGACGGGCTGCGGGCCGTGCACGCGTCCACGGAGGGCGTGCCGGTCAAGGTGCAGGACATCGAGTCGATCGGACCGATCAGCGTGATCCGCCGGGTGGTCGGCTGACCCGCCGGCGGGCGTTCGCGCCCCGGTAGGCCCCGCACCGCGACGGCGGTCGCCCTCCACCGCGGACTCCCCCGTCACCAGGTTCGCGGCTCCCCGCCCCCTCGGCTCGCGGCTTCCCGACTCGCGGCCCCCGCCCGGGTTCGCGGCTCCCCCGGCCCTCCGGCTCGCGGCTCCCCGCGCCGCCCCGACGGGTGATCACCAGCGGTTCGCCGGCGTGCTCGTTACCATGATTCGGTTCAGAAACGATCCACACAGGCGGTGAACGCGTGGAGCAGTGGAGTGCCGGCGCGGTGGCGCGGATGCTCGGCATCTCGCCGACCACGCTGCGCACCTGGGACCGGCGCTACGGGCTCGGCCCGGACACCCGCGAGGAGGGCAGGCACCGCCGCTACTCCGCGGCCGACGTGTCCCGGCTGCGCCGGATGCTGGAGCTGACCGCCCAGGGCATGGCACCCTCGGCGGCCGCCGCCGTGGCGCTGGGTTCGCCGCCGCCGCCCGCGCCCCGGGCGGGTGGCGGGCCGAGGGCGATCGCGGTGGACGGGTCGCTGGAGGGGCGCGGGTTCTCGCGGGCGGCGGCGCGGTTGGACGCGCCGCTGATGAGCTCGCTGGCCGCGGAGCTGTTCGAGCGGCGCGGGGTGGTCGACACGTGGGAGTCGGTGCTGGTGCCGTTCCTGGTCGCGCTGGGCGAGCGGGTGTCGGCGCAGGGCAGGGGCGTCGAGGTGGAGCACCTGGCGACGGCGAGCATCCTCGGCGCGCTGCGCCGGGCCGGGAAGCCGCCGGTGGTGGCGACCGGGCGGCTGCCGGCGCTGCTGGCGTGCGCGCCGGAGGAGCAGCACAGCCTGCCGCTGGACGTGCTGGCGGCGGCGTTGGCCGAGCGGGAGTGCGCGTCGCGCAACCTCGGGGCGCGGGTGCCGGCCGACGCGCTGCTGGACGCGGCGACGTTGCTGTCACCCGGTTCGGTGATTTTGTGGGCGCACGCCCGGCCGTTCGCCGACGCGGCGCCGGTGGCCGAACTGCTGTCGCGGGGGCACGCGGTGCTGGTCGGCGGGGCGGGGTGGGTCGAGGTGCCACCCGGCGCGCGGCGGATGTGGTCGTTGGCGGAGGCGGTGGGCACGGTTCTTGAGTTGAACCGATTTTGAATCGAATTTAGGGTGTGCAGGGAGCCCGACCTGACATCGAGGACGTGAGCCCCGTGACTGAGTTGTCCCGCCTGCCCCAGCCGGTCGCCGAGTCGTGGGACTGGCAGCTGAGAGGTCTGTGCCGCGGCATGGACAGCGGGTTGTTCTTCCACACCCCCAACGAGCGCGGTTCCGCGCGGCGGTACCGCGAGGCGCGGGCGAAGGAGGTCTGCGCGCGGTGCCCGGTGGTGCGGCGGTGCCGGGAGCACGCGTTGGAGGTCGAGGAGACGTACGGGATCTGGGGCGGGCTCGGGGAGAGCGAGCTGCGGGCGCTCATCTCGCGCCGGCGCAGGTGATCACCTCCGGGTGCCGGCCCTGGCCTTCGGGGTCCAGCGGGTGTAGCCGGCGCGTTCGGCCTCCTCGGCGGAGTTGAAGGTGACGTCGCCCTTCATGCGCTTGAAGTAGGGCGAGGCCGGGGTGTGGAAGACCATGGACCGCGAGTTGCACTTCACCTCGACGGGCTGGTCCCCCGCCGCTTCGCGCCGCTCGCCGTTGACCGCGCCGGTGCGGGTGCGGGAGGTGGTACGCGCCTTCGTCCTGGTGACCGCACGCCCCTCGACGCCGGTGCCCGCAGCGCTTTCCGCCTCTCGCCCCGCAGCACCTTCCGCCCCAACACCCACGGCGGTTTCCGCCTCGACACCCGCAACACCTTCCGCCCCTCCCTCCGCCACCCTCCGCTCACTCGCCTCCTCGGCGTCCTCGCCTTCCCCGTCCACCGGTTCTTCGACCCGCACCGGCAGCACGGCGGCGTCCACCACCTCGGCGTGGGGCTCGACCACCTCGCCATCGGTGACGACCAGGGCCGTGGGCACCGCCGGGGGCAGGGCGGGCCAGGTGACCGCGCGGGCCAGGTCGGCCCGGACGCGGAGGTCGCGGATGGCGGCGCGCAACGGCAGCCAGGTGAGCATCGCGCCCGCGGCGAACGCCAACGCGCACAGGACGAAAATCTGCGTGAACAACCAGAACACTGGCACTCCTCCTGGCACGACCGGCGAACCTCCTGGCAGACCGGCGAACTTCCGGTGACCGCTCCCGAGCGCGGCTGGGTGGCTAGCGGATCAGGACGTCGACCTGGCGGGCGACCGGGTCCGCCCCCTCCGGTGCGGCGTCGATGCTGACGGACGTCTCGACCTGGTCCGGGCGCACGCCCTGCGCGACGAAGAGGTCGCGCACCACCCCGACCCGGGCGAGGGCGAGGTCGCGGGCGTCGGGCCGCTCGGTGGAGGCGTGCCCGACCAGGGTGATGGTCGACCGGGGCGCCACCAGCAGCAGCCGACCGACGCGGCCGACGAGCACGGGCCCGTACCCCTCCCAGCCGGTGGTGCCGGGTTCGAAGCGGAACCCACCACCGCCCTGCACCATGTTGGTGACGGAACGCTGGAGCGCGGCCACGTCCAGCGGCCCGACCTCCGGCGTCCGGACCTCGACGTCCAGCGCGCCGTCCGCGAAGACCCGCCGAACCGCCCGCCGCAAGTCCTCGGCGGCCCCCTCCCCCGCCACGACGGCCGAGACGTCCACCCGCTGCCCGGAGAACCCGGCGGCGAACCCGGTGACCCCACTGCGCGCGGCAGCCAGCAGCAGGTCGACCACGTTGCCCGGCGAAGCCGGCAACCGTTCACCGGTAAGAGTGATCAAATCCGTCACACGGTAGAAGTCGACCCGCCCCCGAACCGCCTCGACCAACGCCTCCCGCTCGGCGTCGTCCCCAGCCTCCCCCACCAGCACGACCTCGTCGGCGCGGATCACCAAGGTCAGCCGCCCACCCCCGCGGCCGACACCCCCGTCCCACCCCGCCTGCCGCGCGCGAGCGTAAACCCCTGATGCCGCAAGGAGACCGGGGACGAGCAGTGCTCCAGCGAGCCAAACTCGCCAGGGCCGGGATTTCAGCACCGGGCGTTACTACCGGAAGGCGAGCCCCGCGTGCCACCAGCCGCCCCCGTATGCCCACGATGCAACGAAGTATTTCACCTGTCCAGGTGACCTGACCTCGCAACAATTCCACCTACGAGCGACTTCTCCCACCCAACCACCCCAGCCGCCCCAGCGGCCCTCCACACCACCAACACGCCCCACACCGCCACGACACTCGGCTGGCCACCCAGCCAAAAACGGCCCCAGCCAAGCATTTTCCGGCGACCCCAACGTGACGGCCGAACATCGCCCCAGCAGGCGAAACGCGATCGAGCCAACGCAACCGGGGACGCCGCGGTCGCAACAGCCGCAACAGTCGCGACCGGTTGACGGCCGGCGGCTGGCAGCAGGCGGATGGCGGATGGCGGATGGCGGATGGCGGATGGCGGCCGGCAACGGGCGGATGGCGGCCAGCAACGGGCGGTGGGCAGCCGGCGGCGATCGCGGCAGGTGACCGGCAAGCGGGCGGCAGCGGATGGGCGGCAAGCGGGCGACAGCGGGCAGTGGGCGACAGCGGGCAGCGGTGGGCGGCAGCGGGCCGGCGGGCTGCGATGAGGTGCGCACTACGGCGGGCTGCGACGACTGGCGGCTGCGGGCGTGGCGACTGCGATCCGGGCTTTGGGCGTCGGCGGCTGCAACTACCTCGCCGATGCCGGGGCTGCCGCTGCAGGGGTGGGTTTCACCGCGGGCGGCTGTTCGCTGCGGGCTAGGACCGTCGCAGGTGGGTGCGCCGCTGCCGGTGGGTGCCTGTCGCGGGTGAGGGCCGCTGTGGGCAGGCACTGCGGTCGGCTGGCCTGGTTGCTCGGCGGGGTCAAAGGGCAGGGCTGAAGGGCTGGGTCGACGGGCGGCCGGAGGTGCCGTGGCCGGGGGTCGACGGCGGGGTTTCTTGGCCAGTGCTCCTGTGGCCGGTGCTCGTGCGGGCTTGGGGTGTAGGGGCCGCGGGTGTGTGGTCCCGGGGTGGCTTGGTCCGGGAGCCGAGGCGGGCGGCGGTGGGCGGAGGGGAGTCAAAGGGGCGGGGAGTCGGAGGGGCGGCTGGGAAGGAGGGGCGAGGGGTCGGAGAGGTGGGGGTCGGAGGGTGGCGGCTTGGAGGGGCCGGGGTCAGGTCGGGGTCAGGGGCGACTCGGGGGTCGTCGGACGGGGGTGGTGGTTCGGGGCTCCGAATTCTCTTAACCGATGATCCAGACCCCCGTTTACGTACACATCTCGCCGATGATCACCCGATCGTGTCTGCCCACGAAGGCGGCTCGGGTGCCGACCCCGGCGGTGCCGCCGACGTTTCCGCTGTTCAAGCCGCCGATGGTAGTACTCCCTGCCGACAGCCGCACTTGCTGCAGACCGGGTGGGTCGGGACCTGGATGTCCGCCAGCAACCGGCGGGAGTCCTCGAAGGTCGGGGGCTTCTGCCCCGGCACCAGCAGGCTGTCCAGGACCTCCTGCCTGCGCCTCGCCAGCTCCCTCGACCGCTCGACCGGGTCCTTCAGCCTCGCCCGCACGCGCTCGCGCGACTGCTCCCGCGCCAGCGTGCCCGCCGCGCTGAGGGGGCGCGCCGGCCGGGGCTGGGTGAGGCGCGCGTTGCGGCGGTTGATGCGCCACCACGCCCCCAGCGTCATGCCCGGCACCGGGGGGCGCGCTCGGCGCGCGCCCCCCTGCCACCACGACCTCAGCCGCGCACGGAGGAAGTCGTGCGCTACCTGGTCGCGGTTCCTCGGGCTGCCCTGGCTGTTGCCGTCCGGCCTGCGGTCGACCGCCGCCAGCAGGGCATCGACGCACCACCCCTCGGCGAACCAGGGCCCGACGACGCGGCGCAGGGCCGCCCTGTTGCCGTCGGGCCAGTTCGCGCGGAGGCAGAGCGCCTCGACCGCCGTGTCGATCTCGGCGTCGGTCTCTGGGATGACACGGCCGGGCCACTGACGGGGATCGAGTCGAACACGCATCGCACAGCTCCCTTCGAACGCGTACCGAACATCCGTTCGAAGATGGTGCCACCTACCACCGACAATTTTGGAGTCCCAAGTGTTGACTTATATAAGCTGAGGCTGAAACATACTGGTCGTGCACGCGTTCGACGTCCTCGGCGATCCCGTCCGCCGCCGCATCTTGGAGCTGCTCGCCGACGGCGAGCTGTCCTCCGGCGCGGTCACGGAGGTGGTCCGGCAGGAGTTCGGCATCTCGCAGCCCGCCGTCTCCCAGCACCTGCGCGTGCTGCGCGAGCACGGCTTCGCCCGGGTCCGGGCGGAGGGCAACCGCCGCCTCTACGCGGTGGACGCCCGGGGGCTGCGCGAGGTGGACGAGTGGCTCGACCGGTTCCGCCGGTTCTGGAGCGGGCACCTCGACGCGCTGGCGACCGAGCTCGCGCGCGGCAAGCGCGAGCGGCGACTCAAGGGAGACCAACAGTGATCGACTTCGCCGACCACCTCAAGTCCATCGGCCGCGAGCTGAGCAGGGACAACGGGGAGGTCGTGGGGGTGCTGCTGCGCCGCACCTACGACGCGGCGGCCGAGGACGTGTGGGACGCGCTGACCGACCCGGACCGCCTGCGGCGCTGGTTCCTGCCGGTCAGCGGCGACCTGCGGGAGGGCGGCGACTTCCAGCTGGAGGGCAACGCGGGCGGCGACATCCTGACCTGCGCGCCGCCGAAGCTGCTCCGGGTCACCTTCGGCGGCGAGTTCTCCGTCGTCGAGGTGCGGCTGCTGCCGCGGGGCGAGCGGACGACCGTCGAGCTGGAGCACACCGTCCCGCCGGAGATGGCGGCGGGCGGCGTGGGCGCCCTCTACGTCGGCCCCGGCTGGGACGGCGGGCTGCTGGGCCTGGCCCTCTTCCTCGGCGGCGACCTGCCCGCGGACGCCGACCCGGTGGCCATGGCCAACTCGCCCGAGGTGCAGCGGTTCAACCTCGGGTCGATCGACCTGTGGGCGGGTGTGGTGGAGGAGCAGGGCGGTTCGACGGCCGAGGCGCTGGCGGAGGCGGTCGGGGTGTCCAAGGCCCAGTTCGCGCCTGAGGTGAGCGGCTGAGCAGGGGGAACGGCGGCCGGCTCGCGGGGGTCCGGTGGGCCCCCGCGAGCCGGGCGAAGCCACGCGTGCCGACCCCAGCCCCGCGGACCGGCCGGAGCCGGGCGGGACGGGGCCGGTCGGCATCAGGGCTCGTCGAGTTCGGCCTCGATGTCGTTCAACGTCGACTCGACGCTGTTCAACGTCGACTCGACCTCGTCGAACCCGGGGTCCGGCACCCCCTCCGACCGGCACCCGACCAGCGAGACCAGCAGCACCGCCGCCACCAGCACCCTCACCTCCCGCCACCGCAGTGCCGGGCCTGGAAGTCGTCCACCCGGCGCTGGGCGTCGGCCAGCCGGGCCGACCGCTCACCCAGCCGCCCGGCACGGCGCTCCAGCCGGTCCGCCCGCACCGCGTCCCCCTGCTCCCGGGCCTCCGCCGCCCGCTGCCGCAGCCAGGCCGCCGACCCCTCCACCTCCGGTCCGCCGTTGACGCGCGTGGTCAGCCGCCCGATCCGCTCCTCGATCCGCGGCACCCGCTCCTCGCACAGCTCCCGCACCCGCTCCGGCCCGACCGTGATGGGGGCGTAACCGCTCTGGGCAGCAGCGACACCCGTGGTGACCAGGACTGATCCCATTGCCGCCAGCGCGGCGATCCACGTCTTCACGCCGTCCACGGTCGCGCCCCCGGATGAGCACCGCGTCCGGTCGGTGTTCGGGTTCGGTGAAGACTCTCGGTGAAGACTCTCGACGAAGACTTCCGGTGAAGACCTCGCCGCCCGGGGTTCACCCCGGGCGGCGAACTTCAGCCGGGTTGCGGCGAAGTTCACCGAACGCCCCGTTTCGCGCTCGTCCGGACGGGCAACCCCTCCCGCCATGACCGACACCCTGTGGGAAGAGTTCCACCGCGTGGTGAACATGACCTCGAACGAGCTGGAGGACTGGCTGCGCACCCGCTCGGCGGACGAGGACAGCGAGGCCCTGCCCGACCAGGCCGGCACGCCGACCGGTCAGGAGGTGCTGCGGGTCCTGCGCAAGCGGCGCACCGACCTGACCACCGAGGACGTCAGGGTCATGCGGAAGGTGGTGGAACGGGTCAACGAGCAGCGCCGCGCCGACCTGGAGCCGACGGCCGGCGAGGCGCACTGGCGGCACCGGCTGATGTCGATCGGGCACGACCCGCTCAAGCCCGCTTGAGCCCCTAGGACCGCTTGACCGGCAGCTTGTCCGCGTCCGACAGCCGCACGCCCGCCTCCGGCACCAGCCCGAACTGCACGACCTGGCGGCGGGCGAGCAGGTCGGTCAGCCAGTCGGCGGCCACCCGGAGCCGGTTGCCCGGCATGGCCAGCAGGTGGTACCCGCGCGCCACGACCTTCGCCGGCAGCCCGGTGAGCGGCACGTGCAGCGGGTCGGCCACGGCCTGCACCCCGGCCAGGTCCACCACGAACCCCAGGTCGCGGTGCCGGTAGTTGCCCGCGGTGCCGTGGCCGAGGGATGCCGCGACGTTCCGCCCGGCCAGCTTGCCCTGCCGCTGCGCGTGCTGCGCGGTCATCGGCGTCGGCTTGCCGCCGTTGAACACGTCCGGCACGGCGGCCACGTCGCCGGCGGCGAACACGTGCGGGTGCGTCGGCACGGCCAGCGCGGGGTCGACCACGATCCGGCCCTTGTCGGTCTTCACCGCCACCGACTCCACCAGCGGGTCGGGCCGCACGCCCACGCACCACACCACGGTCCGGGTGCCGATCTCCGAGCCGTCGGTGAGGCGGGCACAGGTGGGGGTGACCGCCTCGACGCTGGTCTCCAGCCGCACGTCCACCCCGCGCGACCGCAGCACCCGCGCGGCGGGCGCGCTCAGCCGCTCGTCCAGGCCCGGCAGCACGCGGGGCGCCATGTCGACCAGGACCCACCTGATGTCGCTCTCCGACAGGCCGGTGCGCCCGCGCAGCGCCGACCTGGTCAGCTGCTGCCCCTGCGCCACCAGCTCGGTGCCGGTGTAGCCGGCGCCGACCACGACGAACGTGGCCCGCGCGGCGCGCTCGGCGGGGTCGTCGGACTGCTCGGCCAGCTCGACCTGCCGCAGCACGTGGTCGCGCAGGAACACCGCCTCGGCGACGGACTTGAACCCGAAGGCGTGCTCGGCGACGCCGGGGATGGACAGCAGCCGGGTGACCGACCCGGCGGTCAGCACCAGGCGGTCCCACTCCAGCACCTGCTCGCGGCCCTCCACGTCGACCACCGAGCAGGTGCGCGCGGCCAGGTCGACGCCGGTGGCGTGGGCCTGCACGAGCCGGGTGCGCGGCAGCTTGGGCCGCAGCGGCACGGCGACCCGGCGCGGGTCCAGCGACCCGCCGGCGACCTCGGGCAGCAGCGGCACGTACAGCATGTAGTCGGTCGGGTTGACGGCCACCAGCTCGGCGGCGTCCGGCGGCAGCGCGCGTTCCAGGGTGCGCAGGCAGTGGTAGCCCGCGAAGCCCGTGCCGACGACCAGCACCCGCGGCTTGCCCATGGTCTCGGTCCCTCCGACGACGGCGGTATCGACGACGGGTACCCCCGACCGGAACCGGGTAGACACGGGACATGCCCCTTGGACTCCCCGACGCGATCACCGCCTGCCTGTTCGACCTCGACGGGGTGCTCACGAGCACCGCCGTGCTGCACCGCCGCGCGTGGAAGCGCACCTTCGACGCCTTCCTCACCCCGCGCGGCGAGCCGCCGTTCACCGAATCGGACTACGTCCAGTACGTCGACGGCCGCCCGCGCTACGACGGGGTGCGCGCGTTCCTGGCCTCGCGCCGCATCACCCTGCCCGAGGGCACGCCCGCCGACCCGCCGGACGCGGATACCGTGCACGGCGTGGGCAACCGCAAGAACGAGCTGATCGAGGCGATCATCCGGGACGAGGGCGTGACCCCGTACCCGGGCACGGTGCGCTACCTGGAGGCGGTCCGGGGGCGCGGGCTGGCCATCGGCGTGGTGACCTCCTCCGCCAACGCCCGGAAGGTGCTGGACGCGGCCGGCCTGAGCCGGTTCGCCACCGCCCTGGTGGACGGCGTGGTGATCATCCGCGACGGGCTCAGGGGCAAGCCCGCGCCCGACTCCTTCCTGGCGGGCGCGCGGGAGCTGGGCGTGCCGCCGGCGCACGCGGCGGTGTTCGAGGACGCGCTGGCGGGCGTGCAGGCCGGCCGGGCGGGCGACTTCGGGTACGTGGTGGGCGTGGACCGGGCGAACCAGCGCGAGGCGCTGCGCGCGCACGGGGCGGACGTGGTCGTCGAGGACCTGGCGGAGCTGCTGTGAGCGGGTGGGAGGTCAACCCCTGGCTGCTGCGCTGGAACGGGTTGGACGTCGAGCAGCTGCGCCGGACCGAGTCGGTGTTCGCGCTGTCCAACGGGCACATCGGCCTGCGCGGCACCCTGGACGAGGGCGAGCCGCGCGGGCTGCCCGGCACCTACCTCAACGGCTTCTACGAGGCGCACGCGCTGCCGTACGGCGAGTCCGGCTACGGCTACCCCGAGGACGGGCAGACGGTCGTCAACGTCACCGACGGCAAGGTCATCCGGCTGCTGGTGGAGGACGAGCCGCTGGACATGCGCTACGGCAAGGCCCACGAGCACGCCCGCGAGCTGGACTTCCGCACCGGCACGCTGCGCCGCCGCACGGTGTGGGAGTCGCCGACGGGCCGCCGGGTCACCGTGCGCACCGAGCGGCTGGTGTCGCTGACGCAGCGCGCGGTCGCCGCGATCCTGTACGAGGTGGAGCCCGAGGAGGACGTGCAGCTGGTCGTGCAGTCGGACCTGCTGGCCAACGAGCCGGTGGAGAACGACAGCGACGACCCGCGCGTGGCCGCCGCGCTGGAGGACCCGCTGGTGGCGGACTTCGCGCACGCCACCGGCTACCGGGCGATCCTGGCGCACCACGCGCGCAACTCGGAGCTGCGGATGGCCGCCGCGATGGACCACGAGCTGGAGACCGACGACGGCGTGCGCACCGAGATCCGCGCCGAGGGCGACCTGGCGCGGTTCACCGCGGCCGTGGACGTGCCCGCGGGCGGGCGGCTGCGCCTGGTGAAGTACCTGGGGTACGGCTGGTCGGCGCAGCGGTCGGTGCCCGCGCTGCGCGCCCAGGTGGAGGCGGCGCTGGCGGGTGCCAGGCAGACCGGCTGGGACGGGCTGCTGGCCGAGCAGCGGCGGTTCCTGGACGAGTTCTGGGAGGCCGCCGACGTCGAGGTGCGCGGCGACGACGAGCTGCAGCAGGCGGTGCGGTTCGCGCTGTTCCACATCATGCAGGCGGCGGTGCGCGGCGAGACGCGGGCCATCCCGGGCAAGGGCCTGACCGGGCCCGGCTACGACGGGCACGCGTTCTGGGACACCGAGATGTTCGTGCTGCCCGTGCTGGCCTGCACCGTGCCGGAGGCGGCGCGGGACGCGCTGCGGTGGCGGCACTCGACGCTGGACAAGGCGCGGGAGCGGGCGGCGGTGCTCGGGCAGGCCGGTGCGGCGTTCCCGTGGCGGTCGATCAACGGCGCCGAGTGCTCGGCCTACTGGCCCGCGGGCACGGCGGCGTTCCACGTCTCCGGCGACGTGGCGCACGCGGTGGCGCGGTACGTCAGCGTCACCGGGGACCTGGCGTTCGAGCGGGAGCACGGCGCGGAGATCCTGGTCGAGACCGCGCGGCTGTGGGCGTCGCTGGGGCACCACGACCAGCACGGCGGGTTCCGCATCGACGGCGTCACCGGGCCCGACGAGTACTCGGCGGTGATGGACAACAACGTCTACACCAACCTGCTCGCGCAGGAGAACCTGCGCAACGCGGCCGAGGCGGTCGAGCGCCACCCGGCGGTGGCCGAGCGGCTGGAGGTGACGCCGGCGGAGGTGGAGGGCTGGCGCAGGGCCGCGGACGGGATGCTGGTGCCGTTCGACGACCTGCTGGGCGTGCACGAGCAGGCCGAGGGGTTCACCTCGCACGCGGCGTGGGACTTCGAGCGCGTCGACCCCGACGAGTACCCGCTGATGCTGAACTACCCGTACTTCGACCTGTACCGCAAGCAGGTGGTCAAGCAGGCCGACCTGGTGCTGGCGATGCACGTGCGGGGCGACGCGTTCACGCCGGAGCAGAAGGCCCGCAACTTCGCCTACTACGAGGCCCGCACGGTCCGCGACTCGTCGCTGTCGGCGGGCACGCAGGCGGTGCTGGCGGCCGAGGTGGGCGCGTTGCAGCTGGCCTACGACTACCTGTCCGAGGCGGCGTTCACCGACCTGCACGACCTGCACCGCAACGTCCACAACGGACTGCACATGGCGTCGCTGGCGGGCGCGTGGACGGGGCTGGTGGCCGGGTTCGGCGGGATGCGCGACCACAGCGGCGAGCTGGCCTTCGCGCCCCGGCTGCCACCGGGGCTGCAGGGCTTCTCGTTCCGGCTGACCTACCGCGGCACCCGGCTCGCCGTGGAGGTCGCCCCGGACCAGGCGACCTACCGGGTGCTCTCCGGGGACGGGCTGGACGCCTCCCACCACGGCGAGCGGTTCACCGTGAAGCCGGGCGAGCCGGTGGCGCTGTCCATCCCGGACCCGCCGCAGCCGCCCGAGGTGCGGCAGCCCCACAACCGCGCGCCGGTGCGCCGGACGCCGCCCGGGAACCAGGGGTGAGGTCGGGGGTCGCGGGTCCCGGGCCCGCGGCCGCTCGGCCTGGGTACCGCTAGGGGCCCGCGCCGACCGGCCTGGCGCCGACGTGACGAGGGCCCGCGACCGCTCGGTCGCGGGCCCTCGTCGTGCGAGCCGGGCCCGGTCGTCGCGCCTGGCGCGGACCGGGCGCGGTCGCGCCCCGTGCCGGCGCGCTCAGTCGTCGTGCGGGCGCAGCGCGGAGGGCTTGTGCACGGCATCCCGGCCGCTCTTGTCGCTGCGCACCCGGTACTGCGGGTCGTCCTCGGACGCCCTCACCTTCCGGCCCGCCGCCTCCGTGTCGGAGGTGATCTTCTCCTGCACCTCGCCGCGGGTGGTCGAGCCGTGGCTGGACCACTCGACCTCCTGCCCCTTGCGGAACTGTTCGGCCATGACTTCTCTCCCGTCGAGTCTTCCGCCCGTTCCGGGGGGTACCCCGGAACGGGAGCCGGACACGGAGGCCGATGTGGACGACGAGAGGCGCGGCATCCGCGAGGTGGGCGACCCCGGCGGTGGCGGCGAGTCGACCGGGCACGCTTCGGGACACCGCATCGTGCCCCTGCCGCGCACCGGGCAGGACGACCTCGGGGACGTCGGGCACACCGCGTGGCGCTCGCTGGTGAACCGGGGCCACGACCCGACGAGGGGATGAGGCGCCCGGCCGGACCCTTGGGGGGAGGTGGGTCCGGCCGGGACTGCCAGGCGGCCTTGGGGGGCGGTGGCCGCCTACGCCCTCATCGTGGACGAAGGTACCCCCGTTACGGCCGGCCAAACCGAGCACCCGAAAAATTTTTCGGCACCCGGGCCGGCGGTCCACCGAAGGGGTCACCGTTCCGCCCCGCGGATCGGGGCGTTCCGACCGTCCACACAGGTCGGGAGAGCGTTCTCCGCAGATGTGCGGTCGATTGCGGCCAAAAATGTCACTCACAGGAGTGAGAGGGGCAGCGCCGGGACCGGTGGCCGGACAGTATCCCGAGGATGAGCTCAACACCGATCTACGACGAGTTGGCCGCCACCTACCTCGCCGACGCCGAGCCCGGCGAGACCGGCGCGCCCGCCCCGCCCGCGGCGGAGGCGGAGCCCGGTGCCTCGCCGCCGGGCCGGGCCGAGCGCGCCGGCCGCGGCCGCAAGCGAACAAAGGTCTGAACCACCGATCTTGACACCGCCTCACGCAGCGGAGTAGGACGACTGCAGTCCGTAGACCAGGGCGCCTACCCCGAAGGGTGGAGCGGAATGCGTGTACGAGCACTGCTCGCGGCGGCGGTCCTGCTGGCCACGACGGCCTGCACCCAGGAGCAACCCGACGCGCCCGAACAGGTGACCCTCACCTGGTGGGACCACTTCGACCACTCCCCCATGGCCGACCAGGCCGTGACCGGCCTGCTGGCGCGCTACCAGCAGGAGCACCCGGAGGTGCGCGTCGAGCGCCGGGCCCTGTCCCGCGACGATTTCCGGACCTCCCTCGCCGAGGCGACCGCCTCCGGCGCGTTCCCCGACATCGCCGCGGTCGACGCGGCGGACCTGCCCCGGCTCGCCGACCGGGGCGTGCTGGCCGACCTGACCGACCGGTTCGCCGGGTGGCCGCTGACCGACCGGTTCCTGGGCCCGGTGCGCGAGAGCGCCACCCACGACGGCCGGTTCCGCGGCGTGCCGCTGCGCAGCACCACGACCGCGCTGGTCTACGACCGGGAGGTGTTCGAGCGGGCCGGGCAGGCCGGGCCGCCGACCACGTGGGAGGGGTTGCGCGCCACGGCGCGGGCGCTGACCACCGGCGAGCGGGCGGGGCTGTGCTTCCCCGCCTCGGGCGAGGAGGCGACCGCGACGTTCCTCCCGTTGTTGTGGCAGGCGGGCGGTGACCTCGCGGACCTCGCCACCGGCGGGGCCGACGCCCTCGCCTACCTCGACGACCTGGTCAACACCGACCGCAGCGCGCCCGCCGACGTCCTGGGGTGGACCGGGGCGGACGTGGCGGCGCGGTTCGCCGAGGGGCGGTGCGCCATGGCGCTCGCGGACACCGGCGCGATCCCGACCCTCAACCAGGCCGGGCTGGACTGGTCGGCCGCGCCGCTGCCCGGTGGCGAGGCCGGTGCGGCGACGGTGCTGGGCGGGGAGACCTGGGTGGTCGGCGGGAGCAGCAGGCACGTGGACCAGGCGTGGGCGTTGCTGACGTGGCTGGCCGAGACGCGGGACAACGCCACCGAGTTCGGCGGTGGGCTGGGCGCGCTGCCCAACCGCTCCGACACGGTCGACGACCTGGCCTGGCAGTGGGACCCGAACCTGGGCGGGTTCACCGGTCAGCTGGGCACCGCCCGCAGCCGCACGGCCTACGGGGCGAAGTACGCGGAGATCTCGGCGGTGATCGGCGGGGCGGTGGCCGACGTGCTGGGCGGGAGGCGGGAACCTGGCGAGGCGGCCGGGAGCGCCGGGGACGAGGTCGGGCGGTTGCTGGGGTAGGGGTTCGCGGGCCGGGCGGCGGCAGGCTGGGCGGCGGCAGCGGCGGTCAAGCCGCACGGCGGCGGATGGTGGCGGCGGTCGGCGGCGGCGCGATGGCGGCGCGACGGCGGCGGTCCTGTAGCGGCGGGCTGCGGCGGCGGTGGGCAGGTGCCGGCGGCACGGCACCCCTCGCCGGCCGGCGCCGCGGGCGTCGGCCGTCCACCTCGGCACTCACGCGTCGTCACCCCACCGGCTCCCGGCCCCGACCCGCCAGGCCCCGGTCACTCAACCCCCACCTCCTCTCACCCCATCGTGTTGCGCCGAACGCCACCATGGCGTGACGGCGTCCGGACCACGGATGACCTCGGTGGCGCCGGGTAATCCCCCGGCCATGCGGAACACAGCTCTCGTGCGCGACAGGGACGCGGCCGACACCCGGCGGTTCAGCCGGGCACAGCTGCTCGCGCTCGTGGTCGGCGTGCTCCAGATCGTCGCGTCGTGCATCCCCTTCCTGCCCACGGGCGAGGGCACGAACCACACCCTCTACCTGGCGACCGGCGCGGCCGGCCTCGTGCTCGCCTGGCGACACCACCACGCCCGCTGCTACGGCGTCGCCCTCCTCCTGCTCTACGGTCAGCTGTTCATCACCGACGCGGAGGACACCGGTCCCCTCGGCCTGCCGACCCTGGAGACCCTGGCGTACGGCCGGGCGGCCGTGGCGGGCCTGGTGATCGTCCTCATCCCGGCGTTCAAGCGGCGGTAGTCGCCCGCGGTCAGCGTGCCGTCGGGGTGGAAGCGCAGCTTGGGGTCGGGGCTGCGGGCGATCGACTCGAACATCGCCAGGTCGGACTTGGTGGTCGGCCGCCAGTACATGTGGGCCCCGTGCGTGACGCCCATCCGCATCGACATCATGGTCGCCACCGCGTGGTCGTAGCGGCGCTCGCTCAGCGGCCGCCCGCCGGAGGCGTGGATGTCGAACACGTCGTGGTCGCCGGTCAGCGGGCGCAGCGCGCCCCGGTGGTCGTAGCCGTGCACGACCCCTTCCCGGACCACGTACTCGTCGCGCCGCTCGAACGCGGCCATCTTCTCGCGCAGCGCGTCGAACTCGATCCGCCGCTGGTCGTAGCGCCGCAGCAGGCGGTCGCTGAGGTCGTACCGCGGTAAGGCCGGCGGGAAGTAGCCGACCAGGCCGCGCTGCCCGGCCGGCGCGCCGAGCCGGACGTCGAGGTCGTTGATGGTCTTGGCCTTGACGGCCTCCGGTTTGGGCAGGGCGCCCGCGCGCAGCCAGGCCACCGCGTGCGGGTTGGTGGCCCGCACGTCGATGACCAGGTCCTGCTCGGCGGCCACCTGCTGGAACTTGCGGGCGTGCTCGGTGGGCATGCCGAAGACGGGCTCCACCGAGGCCAGGGGGAAGAGGTGATCAGTGCGCACGCGTATTAAGGTCCGCCCTCAATACGGGTGCACGAGCAGCCTGGTTCCGGTTAGCTCACGACGTGACCCCTGAATCTCTCGTCGGGCTGCTGGCGGAACCGGAGCGGTTGCGCGTGGTGGCGGCCCTCGTGCTGGGTGCCCGCACCGCCGCGGACGTCGTTGACACGACCCGGTTGGACACCCGGCGTGTGGAAAACGCGCTGCGCAGGCTGCGTGCGGCCGGTCTGGTGGACGCCGACGGGCCGGGGTGGCGCGTGCGCGAGGAGCTGTTCGGGCAGGCCGCCCGGCTCGGCGCGGCGGACCGGGTGCGCGAGGACCCGTTCGTGCGGGACGGACGGCTCGTCCGGTTGCCCGCGCAGCGCGGGCGCAGGCGGGCCGTGCTGGAGCGGGTGTGCGCCTCGTTCGAACCCGGCAGGCGCTACCCGGAGCGCGAGGTGGTGGCCGTGCTCGGGAAGTGGTGCGACGGCGGCGAGGTCGACCACGTGACCGTGCGCCGGTACCTGGTCGACGAGGGGCTGCTCGACCGGGCCGGCGGCGAGTACTGGCGCTCGGGCGGCCCGGTCGACGTGGGACGGGGCTGAGGATCAGCCGAACCGGTCGGGGTCCGGGCCGGTGCGCACGCCGCGGTCCAGGCCCGCGATGCGGCCCATGTCCTCGTCGTCGAGCTCGAAGCCGAACACGTCCAGGTTCTCCGCGATGCGGGCGGGCGTCACCGACTTGGGGATGACCACGTTGCCCAGCTGCACGTGCCAGCGCAGCACGACCTGCGCGGGCGTGCGGCCGTGCTTGTCCGCGATGGACGTGACCACGGGGTCGGCCAGCAGCTCGCCGCCCCGGGCCAGCGGGCTCCACGCCTCGGTGGCGATGCCGTGCTTCCGGTTGTACTCGCGCAGCTCCTCCTGCTGGAGCCACGGGTGCAGCTCCACCTGGTTCAACGCCGGC
This sequence comes from Saccharothrix syringae, assembly GCF_009498035.1. Classification (NCBI taxonomy): domain Bacteria; kingdom Bacillati; phylum Actinomycetota; class Actinomycetes; order Pseudonocardiales; family Pseudonocardiaceae; genus Saccharothrix; species Saccharothrix syringae. The sequence goes on along the minus strand of NZ_CP034550.1, from coordinate 2,542,192 downwards.
ACCTCGCCGGTCGCCTCGACCACGCGCTCCAGGTGCTCCGGGTGGAAGTTGGACACGCCGATGGCGCGCACCCGGCCGTCGGCGTAGAGCTTGCCCAGCGCGCGCCAGCTGTCGACGTAGCGGTCCTGCCCGGGCGCCGGCCAGTGGATGAGGTACAGGTCCAAACGGTCCAGCCCCAGCTTGGCCGTGCTGGCGTCGAACGCGCGCAGCGCCTCGTCGTAGCCCTGGTCGGAGTTCCACAGCTTGGTGGTGACGAACACCTCGTCGCGCGGCACGCCCGAGTCGGCGACGGCCCGGCCCACCGGCTCCTCGTTGCCGTAGGCCGCGGCGGTGTCGACGCTCCGGTACCCGACCCGCAGGGCCTCGGCGACGGCGGCGTAGGTGTCCTCAGTGGACACCTGGAAGACACCGAAGCCGAGCTGCGGCATCGTCACGCCGTTGTTCAGGGTGATGGTCCTCATGGAGGACATGATGCCCCTTGTCAACGCTTCCCACGCATCGGGAGCCGTTGACCCGCGTCACCCACCCCTGGTCGGATCACCCGTCGTGAGGGCATTCCCTGATGTGGCGAGCATCGAGGTGACGATCGCCATCCGGCTGACCGGGCCGGCCTCCCGCGCGGTGGACGGCGCGGTGGCCGGTGCGGAGCGGTTCGCCGAGGCGCTGCGGTCCGCGCTGGACCTGCCCGGGGCGGACGTCGTGATCGACCTGCCCGCCCGCCGGGCCGAACCCGTGCTGCGCGTCCTGGTCGACTCGCGGCGGGTGCTGCTGCGGGGGCGGCCGATCGAGCTGACCAGGCTGGAGTTCGACCTGCTGCACCACCTGGTCACGCACCCGCGGCAGGTGCACCGGCGCTCGGCGCTGATGAGCAGCGTGTGGGGCGGGGCGAGCACCGTGGACACCCGGACGGTGGACGTGCACGTGCGCCGCCTGCGCCACAAGCTCGGCGAGGCCGCGGGGTTCATCACCACCGTGCGCGGGGTGGGGTACCGGGCGGACAGCACGGCGGACGTGGTGGTGGAGCGCGACGCGCTGGCCGGCTAGCGGGACCGCCGCCGAACGCCGACGGCTTCGCCCCCGGTTGGCCGGTGGGGTCGCCGGGTCACGCGGCCGCACGTCAGCCGGTCGGCACTTGCCGCACCCCGCCTGCCTGCACCCCGCCTGCCTGCACCCCGCCCGCCACCCGAACAGCCCGATCCCCGGATCATCCGACCGGTGCCACCGGGCGCCCGGCACCGGCGGCGCGGTCACGCGTCGCGGTCACCACCGCCGTCCCGGACACCGACGGGTACTACCCGGAGAAGCGGTGGTTACACCCGCGTTCCACGGGTAGCTCACTTTCATGGGCTTCGAAAGAGCGGTGGTGACCGGCGGGGCGGGTTTCCTCGGGTCGCACGTGTGCGAGGCGCTGCTGGCACGCGGCGCGCGGGTCGTGTGCGTGGACGACTTCCGCACCGGCTCGCCCGCCAACCTGCCCGACGACCCCCGGCTGGGCGTGGTCGTCGCGGACGTGGGCAAGCCCCTGGACCTGCTCGGCCCGGTCGACCTGGTCATGCACCTGGCGTGCCCGGCGTCCCCGGTGGACTACCTGCGGATGCCCGTCGAAACGCTCAAGACCGGAGCCCTCGGCACCCTGCACGCGCTGGAGCTCGCCCAGCGCAAGGGCGCCCGCGTCGTGGTGGCCTCCACCAGCGAGGTCTACGGCGACCCGCTGGAGCACCCGCAGCGCGAGACGTACTGGGGCAACGTCAACCCCGTCGGCCCGCGCAGCGTCTATGACGAGGCCAAGCGCTACGGCGAGGCGCTGACGTGCGCGTTCAGCCGTGAGCACGGGGTGAACGCGGGCATCGTGCGCATCTTCAACACCTACGGGTCGCGGATGCGGCCCGACGACGGCCGGATGGTGCCGACCTTCGTCCGCCAGGCCCTGGCGGGCGAGCCGCTGACCGTGCACGGCGACGGGCGGCAGACCCGCTCGCTGTGCCACGTGGACGACCTCGTGCGCGGCCTGCTGGCGATGGCCGAGAGCGACGAGCTGGGCCCGGTGAACCTCGGCAACCCCGAGGAGGTCACCGTGCTGGAGGTCGCGCGCAAGGTCGTCGGGCTGCTGGGCAGCACGTCCGGGATCGAGCACGTCGACGCCATGACCGACGACCCGCGGCGGCGCCGGCCGGACATCTCGCTGGCCCGCGGGCTGCTGGGCTGGCAGCCGGAGATCGGCCTGGACGAGGGCCTGCGGCGATCGTTCGACCGACACCCGGTCGGGTAAGCGGACCACGTCGGTCCACACCGGAGCGAAAGGGGAACGCCGTGCGCGTGCTCGGCATCAACGCGATCTTCCACGACCCCGCCGCGGCCCTCGTGGTCGACGGCGAGGTGGTGGCGGCCGCGGAGGAGGAGCGCTTCTCCCGGCGCAAGCACGGCAAGCGCCCGGTGCCGTTCTCGGCCTGGGAGCAGCCGGAGATGGCCGCCCGCTGGTGCCTGGAGCGGGCCGGGCTGACCCCGGCCGACCTGGACGCGGTGGCCTACTCCTACGACCCGGACCTGGTCGAACCGAGCGACGTGCCGTGGGAGGACCTGCGCACCGAGTACGCGCGCCGCGCGCCGTACTTCCTGGCGACCGCGCTGCCCGGCCTGGACCCCGACATCGTGCGGTTCGTGCCGCACCACGTGGCGCACGCCGCGTCGGCGGGCCTGGCCGCGCCGTACGGGGGCGACTGCGCCGTGCTGGTCAACGACGGCCGCGGCGAGTGCCGCTCGCACCTGGCGGGCAGCTACCGCGACCACCGGCTGGAGACGCTGGCCGCCCAGCACCTGCCCCACTCGCTGGGCCTGCTCTACGAGGACCTGACCGAGCACCTGGGCTTCCTGCGCTCCAGCGACGAGTACAAGGTGATGGCGCTCGCCTCCTACGCCGAGCCCAGGCACCTGGACCTCATGCGCGAGCACATCTACGCCACCGAGGACGGCGGGTTCGCCGTGATGCCGCTGGACTGGGGCACCCTGGCCAAGCGGCGCGAACCGCACGAGGACATGACCCAGGAGCACGCCGAGCTGGCCGCGAGCGTGCAGGTGCGGCTGGAGGAGGTCCTGCTCGACCTGGCCCGGTGGCTGCACGAGCGCACCGGGCACAAGCGGCTGACCATGGCCGGCGGCGTGGCGCTGAACTGCGTGGCCAACACGCGGATCTTCGCCGAGGGGCCGTTCGAGGAGGTCTGGGTGCAGCCGGCCGCCGGTGACGCGGGCACCGCGCTGGGCGCCGCGCTGACCGTGGTCGCCGACGCGGGCGAGCCCGCCGCCGCGATGCCGGGCGCCGACCTGGGCCGCTCGTGGACCGACGACGAGATCCGCGAGTACCTGGACAACGCCAAGGTCGCCTACGAGGAGCCGGAGGACGTCGCGGTCGCGGTGGCCGAGGCGCTGGCCGCCGACCAGGTCGTGGCGTGGTTCCAGGGCCGCAGCGAGTACGGGCCGCGCGCGCTGGGCCGCCGCTCCCTGCTCGCCCACCCCGGCCGCCAGGAGAACCTGGCCCGGCTCAACGAGGTCAAGGGCCGCGAGCAGTTCCGGCCGATCGCGCCGATGGTGCTGGCCGACCGGGCGCCCGAGCTGTTCGGGCGCGGGCCGTTCCCCAGCCCCTACATGCTGTTCGTGCACGACGTGAAGCCGGAGTGGCGCGACCGCATCCCGGCCGTGGTGCACGTGGACGACACCGCGCGCGTGCAGACCGTCGACCCGGCGACCGAACCGCTGATGGCCCGGGTGATCAGCGGGTTCGAGGAGCGCACCGGCCTGCCGGTGGTCGTGAACACGAGCCTGAACACCGCCGGGCGGCCCATGGTCGACGACCCGCGCGACGCGCTGGAGTGCTTCGGCTCGGCGCCGGTCGACCTGCTGGCCATCGGCCGGTTCGTGGTGCGGCGATGAGCGGCGTCGACTACGCGGTGGTCATCCCGACCGTCGGCCGGGCCAGCCTGGGCGTGGTGCTGGACGCGCTGGAGCACGGCTCGGGCCCGCCGCCGCGCGAGGTGATCGTGGTCGACGACCGGCCCGACCCCGGGCCGCTGCCGCCCACGCACTCCGCGCGCGTGCTGCGCTCGGGCGGTCGCGGCCCGGCCGCCGCGCGCAACGCCGGGTGGCGCGCCGCGTGCTGCGAGTGGGTCGTGTTCCTGGACGACGACGTGGTGCCGCCGGAGGACTGGAAGGCCCGGCTGGTCGCCGACCTGGAGTGGCTGGGCCTGGAGGTCGGCGCGTCGCAGGCGCGCATCACCGTGCCGCTGCCCGCCGACCGCAGGCCGACCGACTGGGAGCGCAACACCGCCGGGCTCGCGGACGCCCGGTGGATCACCGCGGACATGGCCTACCGGCGCGCGGCGCTGGTGCACAGCGGCGGGTTCGACGAGCGCTTCCCGCGCGCCTACCGGGAGGACGCCGAGCTGGCGCTGCGCGTCCAGGAGCACGGGTACCGGGTGGTCACCGGCGACCGCGTGACCACGCACCCGGTGCGGGAGGCCGACTTCCTGGTCAGCGTGCGGCAGCAGCGCGGCAACGCCGACGACGCGCTGATGCGGCGCCTGCTGGGCCCGGGCTGGCGCGGGAAGATCGGCGGCGCGCCCGGCCGGCTGCCCCGGCACGTGGTGACCACGGCGGCCGCCGCGTTGACCGTCCTCTGCGGACTTCTCGGGCAGCGGCGGGCCGCGCTGCTGTTCGGCTCGGTGTGGGCGGCCATGAGCGCGGAGTTCGCCGTCGACCGCATCGCGCCCGGCCCGCGCACGCGCGAGGAGGTGGTCAAGATGGTGGTCACGAGCATCGCCATCCCGCCCGCCGCGTGCCTGCACCGGCTGGTCGGCGAGGTCCGGCACCGCGGCGTGCGGCCGGCGGGCACCACCAGGACGTTCCACGCGCCCAGCGAGCAGCCGCCGGTGGTGCGGCGGTGAGGGTGCTGGTGCTCCGGGCCCTCGGCCTCGGCGACCTGCTCACCGCCGTGCCCGCGCTGCGCGGCCTGCGCCGCGCCCACCCCGGCGCGGAGGTCGTCCTGGCCGCGCCCGCCTGGCTGGCCGACGTGGTGGCGCGCATCGACGCCGTCGACCGGCTGCTGCCCACCGAGGGGCTGGTGCCGATCGACTGCGAGGCGCCCGACCTGGCGGTGAACCTGCACGGCCGCGGCCCGCGGAGCACCGAACTGCTGCGCGCCACCCGCCCGGCGCGGCTGATCACGCACGGCGCGCACGTGCCGTGGGTGGAGGGGCAGCACGAGGTGGTGCGGTGGTGCCGGCTGCTGGCGCAGTTCGGCATCGCGTGCGACCCCGCCGACCTGCGCCTGCCGCCGCGACCGGCCAACGGCGCGGTCGTCGTGCACCCCGGCGCCAGCCACGGCGCCCGCCGCTGGCCCGCGGAGCGGTTCGCGCAGGTCGCGCGGGCGCTGGGCCCGGACGTCGTGGTGACCGGCAGCCCCGCCGAGGAGCCGCTGGTGCGGGAGGTGGCGCGGGGCGGGCGGTACCGCACGGGCGACCTGGGCGGCCTGCTGGACCTGGTGGCGGGAGCGCGCCTGGTGGTGTGCGGCGACACGGGCGTGGCGCACGTGGCCACCGCTTACGGCACGCCGTCGGTGGTGCTGTTCGGGCCGGTGTCCCCGGCGCAGTGGGGGCCGCGGTCGGGACCGCACCTGGCGCTGTGGCGCGGCCGGGTCGGCGACACGTTCGCCGACGAACCGGACCCGGGCCTGCTGGAGATCGACGTGGACGAGGTGTTGGCAGCCGCACGATCGCTGACGGGAGGTGGACCGTGGCCAGGATCGGCGTCATCGGCGCGGGCTATGTCGGGTTGACCACGGCGGCGTGCTTCGCGCGCCTCGGGCACGAGGTGGTGTGCGCGGACGTGGACGCCGCCAGGGTGGAGGCGCTGTCGCGGGCCGAGGTGGTCGCGCACGAGCCGGGGCTGCCCGAGCTGGTCGCGGAGGGCGTGCGGGCCGGGCGCCTGCGGTTCGTGCTGGGCAACCCGGAGGCGCTGGGCGACGCGGACTTCGTGTTCCTGTGCGTGCCCACGCCGACCGGCGCGGACGGCGCGGCCGACCTCGCGGCGGTGCACGCGGTGCTGGCGCAGGCGCGTGACGCGGTCCGGCCGGGGTGCGTGCTGGTGCTCAAGTCGACCGTGCCGCCGGGGACCACCGAGCGGGTGGCCGAGCTGGTCGGCCGCGACGACGTGGAGGTGGTGTCGAACCCGGAGTTCCTGCGCGAGGGGCACGCGGTCGACGACTTCCTGCGGCCGCAGCGCGTCGTGGTCGGCGCCCCCGGCTCGGGTTCGGGCTCGCGGTCGGGCTCGCGGTCCGGGTCGGGCTCGCGGTCGGGCTCGGCCTCGCGGTCCGGCTCCGGCGAGGACGCCGCCCGGCGCGTGGTCGCCCTGTACGAGGGCACGGGCGCCCCGACGCTGATCACCGACAGCGCGAGCGCGGAACTGGTGAAGTACGCCAGCAACTGCTTCCTGGCCATGAAGCTGTCCTACGTCAACAGCCTGGCGGAGCTGTGCGAGCGGGTGGGCGCGGACATCGCGGACGTCACCGAGGGCATGTCCCTGGACGACCGGATCGGCGCGGCGTTCCTGGAACCGGGCCCCGGCTGGGGCGGTTCGTGCTTCCCCAAGGACACCAGGGCGCTGCTGTCGGCCGCGGAGGAGGCGCGGGTCGACTTCCCGCTGCTGCGCGCGACGATCGGCACGAACGGCCACCAGGCGCGGCGCGTGGTGGACATGGTGCGCGACGCGGTGGGCCCGCTGCGCGGCGCCCGCCTGGGCCTGCTGGGGCTGACGTTCAAGGCAGGTACCGACGACCTGCGCGACTCCCCCGCGCTGGCGGTGGCCGAGCTGCTGGCGGAGGAGGGCGCCCACCTGGTCGGCTACGACCCGTGCGTGCACCGGGACTGCGGACCGGTGCGGGTGCTCGGCTCGGCGGAGGCCGCGGCCGCGGGTGCGGACGGGCTGGTGGTGCTGACCGAGTGGCCGGAGTTCGCCGAGCTGGACTGGCCGGCCCTGGCGGGCGCGATGAACCGGCCGGTCATCGTCGACACGCGCAACCTGCTGCCCGTCGACAAGGTGGTGGAGGCGGGCTTCCGCCTGGTCGGCATCGGCCGAGGCGCCACCGCGGCCTGACCCGGCCCCGGCGGCCCCGGCCCCGCCCTGGTCCCGGCGGGGCCGCCTCACCCCGGGGCGGCCCCGCCCCGCCGCGCGACCAGCCACACCCGCCTCGTCGCCACCCCGGCGGCCACCGGCACGACGGACAGCGCCAGGTACGGCAACCCGAGCGCGCCCAACCCCCAGACCAGCACCACACCGCCCCCGAGCACCGCCGCGGTGGCCGGTTCGGGCCGGGCAGGCACCGCGCTCAACCGGCGGAAGACCAGCACCACCGCCATCAGCAGCGGCACCGCGACCAGCGCGTAAGGGAACTCCGGCACCCCGAGCCGCTCGTGCTCCCGCGCGAGCACCGGGCCGGCGAGCAGACCGCCCCACGCGACCGCGAACAACGCCCGGAACCACAGCGGCAGGCCCGTCGGTGCGTTCATCGCCACCCCCCGGTCGGCAAGCACTCCCCCGCCGAAGGTACCGGCCGGCGGACCGGCCGCGGACTAACCGCGCGGATCCCACCGGAACACCCGCGTCGCCAGCACCACACCGGCCACGGTCCAGGCCGCCACCGACAGCACCGCCAACCCCACCTGCCCGGTCGCCCCGTCCCAGGCCGAGCGCACCAGCACCCCCAGCCCACCACCCGGCAGCAGCATGAACCGGGAATCCGCGTCCTCCCCCAGCGCCGGCAGCACGCCCACCAGCAACGCCAGGAAGAACGGCGCCGTGGTGATCTGGGCCAGTTCCGCGGTACCCGTGAGACCGCTGGTGCACACCCCCGCGGCGCAGGTCACGGCCGCACCGCCGACGACGGCCAGCACCAGCAGCTCGGGTCGGGCGGGCAGCGGGGCGCCGGCCACGAGGCTGACACCGACCAGCAGCACCGTCTGCACCACCGCCAGCAGCACGACCGGCAGCAGAATGCCGGTCAGCACCACCGCGTCCGACGCGGCACCCGTGCGCAGCCGCTTCAGGTACAGGTCCTGGCGGCGGGCGGTCAGGGCCGTCGTGGAGGTCACGTAGACGCCGAAGCCCAGGGTGAACACCACCTGGAGGGCGATCACCACGGACCAGCCGTCGTCCGGCGGTCCCTGCACCACCGCGACGTACACGCCCATCAGCAGCGGCATCAGCACGGCCAGTGAGGCGGCGGTGCGGTTGCGCAGCAACAGCTTCAGCTCGGCCACGCCCAGGGCGGTGATCACGCGGCCACCCCCGTCCGCGCGGCGCGGAAGACGTCCTCCAGGGACGCGTGGTGCGCGCGGATGCGCCCCAACCTCAACCCGGCCCGACCCGCCCAGGCCAGCAGCAGCGCCAGGTCGTCCTGCAGCTCCGCCGTGCGCACCTCCACCCGCCCCGGCGGCCGGTGCACGACGTCGCCCGCCAGCAGGGGCAGCGCGTCCACGTCGAGCGACGCGGGCAGGTCGAACGAGATCCGCGCCGGCTGCGCGGCCAGCACCTCCTCCACGGTCCCGGACACCGCCACCACCCCCTCGTGCAGGATCGCCAGCCGGTGGGCCAGCGACTCGGCCTCCTCCAGGTAGTGCGTGGTCAGCACGACGGTCGTGCCCTCGGCGAGCAGCCCGCGCACCACCTCCCACGTGCGCTGCCGCGACTCCGGGTCCAGGCCGGTGGTCGGCTCGTCCAGGAACAGCAGCTCGGGCCGGCCCAGCACGGCCAGGGCCAGGTCGAGCCGGCGGCGCTCGCCACCGGAGAGCTGCTTGACCCGCACGTCGCGGCGGTGCGCCAGGTCCAGGCGCTCCAGCACGTCCTCGGTCGCGCGCCTGCCGCTGGTCGCGCTCCACAGCGCCACCATCTCCCCCGCGGTCAGGTCTGCGGGGAAGCCGCTGTCCTGGAGCATGACCCCGGTCCGCGCGCGCAGCTCCGCCCGCCGGCGCCACGGGTCCGCGCCCAGCACCCGCACGGTGCCCGAGGTCGGCCTGCGCAGCCCCTCCAGCGTCTCCATGGTCGTGGTCTTGCCCGCGCCGTTGGTGCCCAGCAGGGCGAACAGCTCGCCCTCGGCCACCTCGAAGTCCACCCCTCGCACGGCTTCGAAGTCCCCGTAGCGGCACCTCAGGCCCGCCACGTCGATCACCGGGTTCATCATGCCGACCATGCTGCTCACGGGCGGGCGCGCGCTGTAGTGCCGCGGCGCACGAGCTGTTGTGACAGATGTCAGCAGACACCGTGCGACCTGTCCTCGTAGATTCCTCCCGTGACTGGTCTGGCCTGGCTGCGGCGCTACACCTGGTGGACGGTGATCGCCGGCGGCACCGTCCTCGCGCTCGGCGCCGTGGGCGACCTCGTCGCGAACCGGTACGGGCTGGTCAGGTCGGTGCTGGTGGCGGTGGCCGTGGTCGTGGTGGTCGGGCAGCACGTCCGGTACATGAGCCAGGCCATGTCCGGGTTCGGCCGGGGCGAGCAGCGGCTGGTGGAGCACGCGGCGACGTTCGCGGTGGCGCTCGCGGCGTGGGCGGTGATGATCGACGGCGGGGGGTTCCTGCCCGCGTGGGCCTCGCTGCCCGGGCTGGTGGTGGCCCACGTGGCGGCGACCGTGCCGGCGCGGGCCCGGTGGGCGGTGGTGCTGCTGGGCGGCGGGCTCACCGTGGCGACCGGCGCCGCGTTCGCCGACCGGGACGTGGGCGGCGCGGTGATCATCGCGGTCACCGTGGTGGCGGTGCTGGTGCTGGCCGACCTGGCGCAGCTGTGGTTCTGGGACATGGTCGTCAAGCAGGACCGCGCGCGGCAGACCGCCGAGGCGCTGGCCGTGGCCGAGGAGCGGCTGCGGTTCGCCGCCGACCTGCACGACATCCAGGGTCACCACCTCCAGGCCATCGCGTTGAAGGCGGAGCTGGCGGAGCGGCTGGTCGGCCGCGACGACGAGCGGGCGCGGCGGCACGCGGCCGAGGCCGCCGAGCTGGCCCGCACGGCGCTGCGGGAGACCCGCGACGTGGTCCAGGGCTACCGGCGGGCGAGCCTGGGCACCGAGATCACCAACGCGGTGGGCGTGCTGCGCGCGGCGGGCATCGAGGCGGTGGTCGCGGGCGACGCGGCCGACGTGCCGCCGCCGCTGCAGCCGCTGTTCGGCGCGCTGGTCCGGGAGGGCACCACGAACGTGCTGCGGCACAGCCGGGCACGGCGGTGCGACGTGGCGATCGACGTGGTCGGTGGCCAGGTCAGCGTGCGGCTGCGCAACGACGGCGTGCGGTCGGACGACGCGGCGGAGGCCGGTTCCGGGGGCTCCGACGGCTTCGGGGGTTCCGGGCTCGCCGGCCTGCGCGAGCGGTTCGCCGCGGTCGGCGGGCGGGTGGACGCGGGCCGGGCCGCGGCGGGCTCCTTCGAGCTGGTCGGCCGGGCCGCGGTGCCGCTGGTGGGTGCGGGCCGGTGACGGGGGCGCCGATCCGCGTCGTGCTCGCCGACGACGAGGACCTGATCCGGGGCGCGCTGGCCGCGCTGCTGGAGCTGGAGGACGACATCGCGGTGGTCGCCCAGGTCAGCGACGGCGATGCCGCGGTGGCGGCGGTGCGCGAGCACCGGCCCGACATCGCCGTGTTCGACCTGGAGATGCCCCGCCGGGACGGGGTGCGGGCCGCCGAGGCGGTGCGCGACCTGGCCGGGGTGGCGGTGGTGATCGTGACCCGGCACGCCCGGCCCGGCGTGCTGCGGCGGGCGCTGAGCGCGGGCGTGCTCGGGTTCGTGCCCAAGACCACGCCCGCCGCCCGGCTCGCGTCGATCCTGCGCGACGTGCACGCCGGTCGCCGCTACGTGGACTCCGAGATCGCCGCCGCCGCGCTGACCGAGGGCGCGTGCCCGCTGACGACGCGCGAGCTGGACGTGCTGCGGTACGCCCTGGGCGGCGGCACGGTGGCCGCCATCGCCCGCGACGCCCACCTGGCCGCGGGCACCGTGCGCAACTACCTGTCGTCGGCGATGACGAAGCTCGGGGTGAGCACCCGCTACGAGGCCGCCCGCCTGGCCTGGGAGGAGGGCTGGATCTGAGCCTGCCCGAGGTGCACGACCTTCACCGTCGTCATCTCGTCGAGGAGCTCGGGGCCGTAGCCGAACCCGGTGCCGGAGGACCGGCGCGGCTGCGCGGCACCGCCCGGCGCGCCGCCGAACACCGCGTTGACCTTCACCGTGCCCACGGGCAGCGCCCGCCACGCCCGCTGGGCGTTGGCCATCGACCCGGTCAGCACGGTCGCGGCCAGGCCGTGCTCGTCCACGCACGCCTCGGCCAGGCCCTCCTCGAAGGAGGCCACGATCCGCACCGGGGCCACCGGGCCGAAGGTCTCCTCGCGCATCACGCGCATGGTGGCCGTGCAGCCCATCAGCACGGTCGCCGGGTAGTAGGAGCCGTCGCCGTCCGGGACCTCGCCGCCGACCAGCAGCTCCGCGCCCTCGGCCACCGCCTCGGTGACGTGCGCGTGCACGTGGTCGCGCATCCGCCGGTCGACCAGGGGCTGCGCGGCCGCGGTCCAGCGGCGCGCCTCCTCGCACAGGGCTCGCACGAACTCCTCGGCGACGGCCTCGTGCACGTAGATCCGCTCGACCGAGGTGCACAGCTGGCCGGCGTTGGTGAACGCGCCGAGCGCCGCCTGGCCGGCCGCCCACACCGGGTCCACGTCGCCGTCGACGACCAGCGGGTCGTTGCCGCCGTTCTCCAGCAGGGCCTTGGCGCCGGTCCGCGCGCACGCCTGGGCGATGGAGCGGCCGGTGGCCGTGCCGCCGACGTGGGCGACGACGTCCACGTGCGGTGAGGCGGCCAGCGCGGCGCCGACCTCGCCGTCGCCGTCGAGGGTCTGGAGCACGCCGCGCGGGAAGTGCCCCGCCATGACCTCGCCGAGCAGCGCGCCCGTGCGCGGGCAGCGCTCGCTGGGCTTGTGCACCGCGGTGTTGCCGGTGACCAGGGCCGCGCCGAGCAGGCCGCACGCCACCGCGACCGGGTCGTTCCACGGGGTGAGCGCCACGACCACGCCGCGCGGCTCGGGCACCATGAAGTCCGCCGCGTCGGGCGAGCCGAGCAGCGACCGGCCGCGGTGCACCGGGCCCAGCTCGGCGTACTGCTCCAGCGTCGACACCCCGGCCAGCACGCCCTCGCGGGCCGAGTCGAACGGGCGCCCGGTCTCCTCGGCCACCGCGGTGGCCAGCTCGTCGGCGCGGGCGCGGACCGCGTCGGCCGCGGCCCGCAGCGCGGCACCCCGACCGGCGGCGGGGGTGCCGGCCCAGGCGGGCAGCGCCTCGCGGGCGGCGAGCACGGTGGTGGTCACGTCCTCGCGGGTGGTGAGGCGGTCGACCCGGTGGCCGTCCAGCGGGCTGGGCACGTCGAGGGTGGCGTCGCGCATGTCCGTCATGGGCTGCGGGTACCCGGGCGGTGCAGGTGAAACCACTCCTGAGGAGGAGCCATGCCCGGAAGCCAGGAGCTGCCCAGCACCGTTGCCCGCTCGCCCAAGAAGGCGCAGCGCACCTGGATCAAGGCGCACGACTCGGCGGTGCAGACCTACGGCGAGGGCCAGCGCGCGCACCGGACCGCGTTCGCCGCGCTGAAGCACTCCTTCGAGAAGGTCGGCGACCACTGGGAGCCCAAGGACCACAAGGGGCCCTCGGACGCGCAGGCCGCCCGCAGCACCCCCAAGCCCGGCAAGACCGCCGGCGGCGTGGACGCCAACGCCAGCAAGCAGCACCTCTACGACCTGGCCAAGCGGCTCGACATCGCCGGCCGCTCCACCATGACCAAGCCCGAACTGGTCAAGGCCATCCAGAAGGCCAACAACCGCAAAACCGCCAAGTCCCGCTAACCCGCGCGAGTCGAACCTCCAGGACCCTCGTGTCCCACGTCCAGGACCCCCGAGTTCTACGTTCGGGTCGGCTTGAACGTAGAACTCGGGGGTCCTGGGGGTTCGACACGACGGGTCTGGAGGTTCGACTCGCGCGGGATCTAGGGGGTTAGCCAGGAGCGGTCGGGGAGTAGTTGGCTGGCTTGGGGGCCCATCAGGGTCATGCCGCCGTCCACCACGAAGGAGGCGCCGGTTACGTAGGAAGCGGCGGGGGTGGCCAGGAAGGCCACCACGGCGGCTACTTCCCTGGCGTGGCCGGGGCGGCCGAGGGGGATGCCGGGGCGGGGTTCGGACCTCGGGTCGGTGTCGGTCTGGCCGGTCATGGGGGTGGAGATCTCGCCGGGGGCCACGGAGTTGACCGTGATGCCGTGTTCGGCCAGTTCCAGGGCCAGGACCTTGGTCAGGGCGCCCAGGCCGGCCTTGGCGGCGCAGTAGGGGGCGGCGCCCACGCGCGGCTGGTGCTCGTGGACCGAGGTGATGTTGACGATCCGGCCGCCGCCGGCTTCGACCATGTGCTTGACGGCCCGCTGCGAGCACAGGAACGCGCCGTCCAGGTCCACCGAGAGCACCGAGCGCCACGTCTCGAAGTCCATGTCCACGGCCTTCTGCGCGGAACCGGTGCCGGCGCAGTTGACCAGGATGTCCAGGCCGCCCAGCTCCTCGGCCAGCTCGTCGACCACGTCCGCCGCGGCGGGCAGGTCGGTCAGGTCCAGCCGGCGCACGACCGCCCGGACCCCGTAGGAGCGGACCTCCGCCGCGGTCGCCTCGGCGCCGTCCGCGTCGGAGTGGTAGGTGATCCCGACGTCGACGCCGCCGCCCGCCAGGGCCGCCGCGACGGCCCGGCCGATCCCGGAGTCGGACCCCGTCACCACCGCGCGCACCGGCGCGCCCCTGGGCCATTCGGGTACTGGAGCACTCATGACCTGCGGGTACCCGGGCCGGTGTTTGCCACACCCCGCCACGGGAACGCCACGGACGGGCGAAAGGAGACAGTCACGATGAAGGCCGTCACCTGGCACGGCAAGAGGGACGTGCGCGTGGACAGCGTGCCCGATCCCGTCATCAAGGAGTCCACGGACGTGGTCGTCCGCATCACGTCCTCCGGCCTGTGCGGGTCGGACCTGCACCTGTACGAGGTGCTGGGACCGTTCATCGACGAGGGCGACGTCCTGGGCCACGAGCCCATGGGCGTGGTCGAGGAGGTCGGGCCCGACGTCACCGAGGTCAGGCCCGGCGACCGGGTGGTGATCCCCTTCAACGTCTCCTGCGGCACGTGCTTCATGTGCGGCCAGGGGCTTCAGTCGCAGTGCGAGACCACCCAGGTGCGCGAGCAGGGCACCGGCGCGGCCCTGTTCGGCTACACCAAGCTCTACGGCCAGGTGCCCGGCGGCCAGGCCGAGTACCTGCGGGTGCCGTTCGGCAACACGCTGCCGATCAAGGTGCCGGACGGCCCGCCGGACGACCGGTTCGTCTTCCTGTCCGACGTGCTGCCCACGGCGTGGCAGGCGGTCGAGTACGCCGACCCGGGCGACAGCCTCGTGGTGCTCGGCCTCGGCCCGATCGGCGACATGGCCACCCGCATCGCCAGGCACCGCGGCGTCGGCACGGTGATCGGCGTGGACCTGGTGCCCGAGCGCATGGCGCGCGCCGAGGCCAACGGCGTGACCGTGCTCAACGTGCGGGACAAGCACCTGGTGGAGCACATCCGCGAGCTGACCGGCGGCCGCGGCCCGGAGGCCGTGATCGACGCGGTCGGCATGGAGGCGCACGGCGCGCCCGTGGCCAAGCTGGCGCACCAGGCCGTGGGGATGCTGCCGGACGCCATCGCGGCGCCGTTCATGAAGACGGCGGGCGTGGACCGGCTGCACGCGCTGCGCCTGGCGATCGACATCGTGCGGCGCGGCGGCACCATCTCGCTGTCCGGCGTGTACGGCGGCATGGCCGACCCGCTGCCGATGCTGACCCTGTTCGACAAGCAGGTGCAGCTGCGCATGGGCCAGGCCAACGTGTGGCGGTGGGTGCCGGAGATCCTGCCGCTGCTGACCGACGACGACCCGCTGGGCGTCGACTCGTTCGCCACGCACCACCTGCCGCTCGACGAGGCGCCCCACGCCTACGAGATCTTCCAGCGCAAGCAGGACGGTGCCGTCAAGGTGCTGCTGCAACCATGAGGCACCGTCGTCCGGCCACGAGCCTGGTGCTCGTCGCCCTGCTGGCGGCGGGCGGGTGCGGTTCGGGCACCGACGACCTGGTCCGGCGCACGGCGGAGGACTTCACCTCCGCCGTGGCCGCGGGCGACTCGCAGCGCGCCTGCGCGCTGCTGACCGACCGGGCCCGCGAGGGCGTCGAGTGCTCGTCGTTGGACCTCCCCGGTGGCGCACCGGTCGAGGAGGTCGAGGTCTGGGGTGACGCGGCGCGCGTGCGCACCGACACCGACGTGCTGTTCCTGCGGGAGCTGTCCTCGGGCTGGCACGTCTCGGGCGCGGGGTGCGTCGCGCGGCCGGACCGGCCGTACGCGTGCGGGGTGGGTGGGCCGTGACGCAACGCGGGATGTTCTACGCCTATCTGCTGGGGGTGGTGGTGTTGTTGGTGTTCTTCGCGGTCGTCGGGTTGGTGGGCTCGTGAAGAGGTTCCTGCGCGACAACGGCCTGGGCCTGGCGTTCGCGTTGCTGTTCCTGGCCTCCCTGGTGGGCCAGGCGTTCGCCGGCAACGCGGCCCTCAACGAGCACAGGCTGACCGACGGCGGCGACCCGGTCGGCCTGTGGCAGTACGTGGTGTCGTCGGACTTCGCGGTCGACGTGGCCGAGAACTGGCAGTCCGAGTACCTCCAGTTCTTCGTGTTCATCTTCGCCACGGTGTGGCTCGTGCAGCGCGGTTCCACCGAGTCCAAGCCCGCCAAGCGGCTGGGCCGGGAGTCCGACGAGGAGCAGTCGCTCGGCGCGCACGGGAAACCGGAGTCGCCGCCGTGGGCCAGGGCGGGTGGTTGGCGCACCCGCCTGTACTCCAACTCGCTGGGCCTGGTGATGCTGGCGCTGTTCCTGGGTTCGTGGGGCGCGCAGTCCATCGCCGGCCACAGCGCCTACAACAACGAGCAGCTGGTCGACTTCCAGGACCCCGTGTCGTGGGGCCGGTACGTGCTGTCGGCGGATTTCTGGAACCGGTCGCTGCAGAACTGGCAGTCGGAGTTCCTGGCCATCGGCTCGATGGCGGTGTTCAGCGTCTACCTGCGCCAGCGGGGTTCGTCGCAGTCCAAGCCGGTGGGCGCCCCGCACACGGCGACCGACGAGAACGGCTGAGGCGAGGGGGCGACCGGCGTCACTCCTGCCGGTCGCCCCCGTCGTCCGGCCCGCCCTCGTCGATGGTGTCGCGGCCGCGCTCGCGCAGCGGGAAGACGAACCACAGCAGCCCGAACAGCAGGGCGGCGAACACGCCCAGCCCGATGCCGATCCAGCCGCCGACGATGACCTCGCCGAGCAGCAGCACGGTGCCGACCATGGCCAGGGCCAGGAAGACCAGGCCCGCGATGGCGAAGCGGTTCGCCACCTCGATCACGTCCTCGCGCCGGCCGCGGCGGAACAGGATGCGGTGCCACGGCGCGGGCGCGGTGAGCAGCGCGACCGAGGCGGCGGCGAAGAGGATCGTGACCAGGTGCGTGCCGCGCACGAAGCGGTCCGCGTCCGCGTAGCGGTCGGTGAACGTGATCGAGAGCAGGAAGCCGAACAGGATCTGCACCCCGGCCTGCGCGACGCGCAGCTCCTGCAGCAGCTCGTTGAGGTTGCGCGCCAACCTCCGCTGTTGGGACTCCTCACCCTGGCTCACGGGGACGACAGTACCCATCACCCATTCCGGCTAACCACGCGAATCGTGCGAAATTCCGAGTCGGTCGGGTCGGGCAGGTACATGCCGGCCTCGTGGCCGGAGAGCAGGTAGTCCACCACCGGCTGGGTGATGACCTCGCCCGGCAGCGCGGCGGGCACGCCCGGCGGGTACGGGCTGATCGTCTCGGCGCAGATCCGGCCGACGGCCTCGCGCACCGGCACGTGGTCGGCGTCGGCGTAGAACGCGTCGCGCGGCCGCATCGCCTGCTCCAGCTCCAGCTCGCCGGGCGCGGGCACGTCCACGCGCCGGGCGCGGGGCAGCCCGTCGGCGTGCTCGACCAGGTCGGCCACCGCGTCGCAGAGCCGGTCCACGGTCGACGCGTCGTCGGCCACGGTGACCTGGGCGGCGATCCGGCGGTGGTCGGCCAGGCCGACGTCGACCCGGTGGTGCTCGCGCAGCCAGTCACTGGCCGTGTAGCCGGAGATGCCCAGCTCGGCGAGGTCCAGCACGACCTTGAGCGGGTCGTGGTCGTCGGCCCGGTCGGGGTGCACCACGTGCTCCCGGTCGATCACCGTGACCAGGTCGCGCAGCCGCGACCGCACCTCGCCGGCCAGCCCCACCGCCCGGTCCAGCAGCTCGTGGCCGTGCTCGGCCATCTGCCGCCGCCAGCCGTCCAGCGCCGCGTAGACCAGGGCGGACGGGCTGGTGGTGTCGAGCAGGTCGGCGCGCATGCTCAGGATCGCCGGGTCGATCCGGTCGCCCTTCAGGTGGTAGACCGAGCTCTGCTCCAGGCCCGCGCCCATCTTGTGCACGCTGGTCACGCACAGGTCGGCACCGGCGTCCATCGCCCACGCCGGCAGGTCGGGGTGGAACGGCAGGTGCGCGCCCCACGCCTCGTCCACGATCAGCGGCCGGTCGAACGAGTGGCAGACCTCCGCCACGCCCTTGATCGCCGCGCACGTGCCGTAGTCGGTCGGCGTGATCAGCAGCATGCCCTTGGCCTCGGGTGCCCGCCCGAACGCCTCGCGCACCTCGTCCACGCCGGGCGGGTAGGCCCACTGCCAGTGCGCGTCCCAGCGGGGGTGCACCCACACCGGCTCGATGCCGCTGATGATCACGCCCGCGATCACCGACTTGTGCGCGTTGCGCGAGACCAGCAGCTTCTCCCCCGGCCTGGCCACGGTGATGATGCAGGTCTTGACCGACAGCGAGCTGCCGCAGGTGGAGAAGAACGCGTGGTCGGCGTCCACGGCGTCGGCCATCAGGTCCATCGCCTTGGACAGCACGCCGTTGGTCATCAGGCGGTCGTCGAGGCCGTTCATCACCAGGACGTCGGACTTGAACACGTCCGCGCCGAGCACGTCGAGCACCCGCCGGTCGACACCCCGCCCCTGCTTGTGGCCGGGCGGGGTGAACGACAAGTCGCCGCGCGCGTGGTAGTCGGCGATGGCCTGCAACACCGGTGCCTGCGAGTGGTCCATGCGCCCGTGTGCCACGTCCGGACCCCCGCCAAACCCCGCCGGTCACTTCCGGGTGACGAAGGACAGTCCGAAGTGGTTCAGCGTCGCGGGCAGGGGTGCCCGCAGCACCGGGACCTCCAGGTGCGGCCGCAGCACCTCCAGCGCCGTGCCGCCCGCGACCAGCACGAGGTCGCGCCCCGGGCACGCGCCCGGCCCGCCGCTGAACGGCACGATGCCGGGTTCGGCGGGCAGCGGCCAGATCCGCGGCGCGTACTCGTCGGCGTAGGGCAGCCGGTCGCGGTCGCGGTGGAAGTAGGGCGCGAACACGATGAACGTGGTGCCCGCGGGCAGCCAGGTCCCGTGCCAGTCGGTCGGTTCGGTGGACTCGCGCAGGATCACCGGCGTGGTGGGCCACAGCCGCGCGGACTCCCAGATCCCCGCGTGGCCCTCGCCGCCGATGGCCAGCGCCCGCATGGTGACGATCCCGGCCGCGTCGAAGGCGAACAGCCAGTGCGGCGCCTGCCCCACGACCTCGTCCGGGTCGCCGAGGCCGGCGATGCTGCCCGCCTCGCCGCGCTCCACGTGCTCGCGCAGCCGCGCCTCGAACCGCTCGCGCAAACGCTTCCGCTTCGGGTGCAGGTAGGCCCAGTTGGCGTTGCCGCGCAGCTGCCGCAGCAGGTCGGTGACCTCGTGGTCGTCGCGGGCGCCGGAGCCGAGCACGATGCGCCGCGCCGCGCGCCACCACGCCCGCGCGAACGCGTCCCAGGTCAACGCGCCGGTGCTGCGGGCGTGCCGCAGCAGCAGGTCGACCTCGTCGCGGACGATGCCCTCGGCGTCGATCTTGTCGGGGTGCAGCACCCGCTCGTTGAACCGCCGCCGCGCGGCGCGCTCCTCCCCGCTGGAGATGAGCACGCCGTGCGGCTGGAAGTGGTCCAGCGCCGCCCGCTTCTCGACGGTGTCGAGCCGGAACGGCTCCGGCGAGTCCGCGAGCAGGCGCGCCGCGTCGCTCGCGTCGAGCACCAGCGCGATGCTGCGGCCGGTGACGCGCAGCCGGAGCGGTTCCGGCCCGTAGCGGGCGCGGAACCGCTTCACGGTGGCCACGGCCAGGGCGTCGGCCTGCACCTTCTCCGCCAGGGCGGTGACGCCGGACCGGCGCACGATCACGCCCTTGGCCAGCGTCGGCAGCAGCACGTTGGTGAACGCCAGGCCGGTGTCCAGCCGGGAGGCTACGGCCACGACCCCTCCTCGCAGTGCGCGATCACCAGCTCGCGGACCTCGCAGCCCTCGGGCTGGCGCAGCGCGAACACGATCGCGTCGGCCACCCGCTCCGGCGGGTTGAGCCTGCTGTCGTCCGGCGGCCGGTACTGCTCCTCGCGGTCGTCGAAGAAGTGGGTCCGCATGCCGCCGGGGATCACCAGGGTCACGCCGACGCGCCCGGCGGTCTCCGCCGCCAGCGCCCGGGTGAACCCGACCACGCCGAACTTCGAGGCGCAGTACGCGGTGGCGTCGCCGACCGCCTTGATGCCCAGCGTGGACGCGATGGTGACCACCCGGCCGCCGCCCTCCAGCATCGGCAGCGCCGCGCGCACCACGGCCGCCGTGCCCATCAGGTTGACCATCACCACCCGCTCCCAGTCGCCGGCGGGCACCTGGTCGAGCCGGCCGCACGCGTCGATGCCGGCCGCGGTCACCACGGCCCGCAGGCCGCCGTTGCGCTCCGCGATGGCCTTGACGGCGCGCTCGGCCGCCCTGGTGTCGGACAGGTCCACCGACTCGAAGTCGGCGACCTCCGGCGACGACGGCGCGGCCTTGTCCAGCACCAGCGGCCTGCCGCCCAGCTCGTGCACCGCGTGCACGACCGCCGCGCCCAGTCCGGACGCGCCTCCCGTGATGAGCACCTGGTCCAACATCAACCCCTCCTGGTGAGCATGTCTGTGGTGGAACGGCCGCTGTGGTAGGGCACGACGACGGTGCGCCCGCCCCACCCGCGCACCAGGTCGGCCTCCGGCAGCGAGTCCGCGGAGTAGTCACCGCCCTTGACCCAGATGTCCGGCCGCAGCGTGGCGAGCACCCGCTCCGGGGTGTCCTCGTCGAACACGACCACCTCGTCCACGCAGCCCAGCGCGCGCAGCACCTCGATCCGGTCCTGCCCGCCGTTGACCGGGCGCCGCGGTCCCTTGAGCCGGCGCACCGAGGCGTCGGAGTTCAGGCAGACCACCAGGCAGTCGCCCAGCGACCGGGCGGCGCGCAGCGTGCGGACGTGACCCGCGTGCAGCAGGTCGAAGCAGCCGCCGGTGGCGACGACCACGCCGCCGCGCGCCCGCACCTTGTCCACAGTGGACATCTGTTCGGCCCTCGGGCCGGGCACCCGCGGCGGTGGCCGGAACCCGGACGCGCCGCCGGCCAGCAGGAAGTCCGCGGCCGAGGTGACCGCGGCGGCCACCGCGTCGTCGGTCGCGGCGCCGGCCATCAGGCGGGCGGCGGCGGTGGCGGCGAACCGGTCGCCCGCGCCGCACGGGTCCGGCACCGGCACGTTCGGCGCGGGCACGGCCACCGGGGTGCCGCCCGCGTGGAGCAGCGCGCCCCTGGCCCCCAGGGTCACCACCACGGCGCGGGCCCGCCACCGGTCGCGCAGCGCGGAACCCGCGTCCGCCGGGTCGGGCCGGCCGCTGAAGGTCCTGGCCTCGGCCGCGTTGGGGGTGACCAGGCGGGCACCCGGCACCGGCGCCGGGCCGCGCGGGTGCGGGTCCCAGACCACGGGCACCCGCTCCAGCACCGCGCGCAGCCGCTCGTCGCGCACCAGGCCGCGGCCGTAGTCGGAGACCAGCACGAAGTCGGCGTCCAGCACGGCGTCGAGCATCTCGTCGGTGACCTCCGGCGTGCCGGGGCCGCCGCCCCGGTCGACCCGGGCCAGCGAGTGCGCGCCGCAGCGCAGCCGCGTCTTGACCGGGGTGGGCGCGGGCGAGCGGCCGAGCACCGCGGGCAGGCCCGCCAACTCGTCGCGCAGCCGGTGCCCGTCGGCGTCGTCGGCGATCGCGCTGACCAGCGTCACGTCCACGCCGTCGGCCGCGGCCAGCGAGGCGGCCAGGCCCGCGCCACCGGGGCGGGCGCGCTCCTCGGCCACGTCCAGCACGGGCGCGGGGGCGTCGGGGCAGACCCGCTCGACGGTGCCGACCACGTCCACGTCGAGCAGGCAGTCGCCCACGACGGCCAGCTTCACGACGTCCCCCGGACCCGCCCGCCCGCCACCGGGCGCACGGGCCGCTCGCCCGCTCGCACCCGACGGCCGGCCGGGCTCCTCCACGGCGTGGCGAACGCCGTCACCCGGGGCTCCTGCTCCTCGCGCTCCACGACACCCTCCTCCCCGGTCACCTTCACGACACCCTCCGCTCCTCGACGGGCAGCGCCGCCTCGAACGCCGCGCACAGCGCGTGCACGGCCACCAGCTGCCCCTCCTGGACGTTGGCCGGGGTGCCGGTCAGGCACAGCGCGTCGTCCGCGGCCTCGGCCAGCGGGTTCGGCGCGGGCCCGGTCATCGCCCACACGTGCGCGCCGGCCTGCTTGCCCGCCTTCACCGCCTCCAGCAGGTTCGGGCTGGCCCCGCTGGTGGACAGCAGCACCACCACGTCGTTGGGCCGGGCGTGCGCGGTGACCTGCCGGGCGAAGACCTGCTCGTAGCCGTAGTCGTTGCCGATCGCGGTCACGCTGGAGGACTCGGCGCACAGCGCGATCGCCGAGAACGGCCGCCGGTCGTCGCGGAAGCGGCCCACCAGCTCGGCGGTCAGGTGCTGCGCCTCGGCGGCCGAACCGCCGTTGCCCGCCGCGAGCAGCCGGCCGCCGTCGCCGAGCCTGCGGGCCAGCAGCGCGCCCCACCGGGTCAGGCGCGGCGCCTGGGCGCGCAGCCCGACCAGCGTCTGGTTCAGGCCGTTGAGGTGGGTGTCGACGCTCATCGGGTGCCTCCCACGGCCACGGCGCGTCCCGCCGTCGCCCGCTCGTAGACGCGTTCGGTGTCCTCGGCGACCCGCTCCCAGGCGTAGCGGACGGCGACCCGGTCCAGGCCCGCCAGGCCGCACGCCTCCCGCCGCGCCCGGTCGACCAGCAGCGAGCCGAGCGCCCGCGCCAGCGCCAGCGGGTCGCGCGGCGGCACCAGCACCCCGGTGACGTTGTGCACGACCGTGTCCCTCAGGCCGCCCACCGCGCTGGCCACCACCGGCTTGCCGCAGGCCATGGCCTCCAGCGGCACGATGCCGAACGGCTCGTACCACGGCACGCACGCCACCACGTCCGCGGAGCGCAGCAGGGCGGGCATCGAGGCCCGCGACACCTGCCCGACCAGCCGCACCCGATCGCGCACGCCGGCCCGCTCGGCGTGGGCCAGCAGGCGCCTCGCCTCCGGGTCCGACGCCACGTCCACCGGGCCGCCCGCGATGACCAGCTCCGCCGAGGGCAGCGACCGCAGCGCGCTGATCAGGTCCTCGAAGCCCTTGCGCGGCACCAGCCTGCCGACCGAGACGATCCGGTGCGGGTGGTCGCGCCGCTCCACCGGGCCCTCGGGCTGGAACCGCTTGAGGTCCACGCCGCACGGCACGACCGAGATCTTCGCCCGCGGCACGCCCATGCGCACCAGCTCGGCCACCTCGTCGTCGCAGGTGGCGGCGACGGCCGCGGCCTCGCGGCCGATCATCCGCTCGATGCCGATGCGCTGCGGCGGGCTGGTGTCGCCGGCGCCCTGGTGGCGGCGCTTGACCGTGCCCAGGGCGTGGTAGGTCTGCACCACCGGGACGCCGGCGTTGCGGCCGGCGAGCACCGAGGCCAGGCCGGACATCCAGAAGTGGCCGTGCGCCACGTCGGGCCGCTGCGCGATCCACCGCTGCTCCAGGAACCGGGCGAAGTCGCCCATGTGCGGCAGCAGCTCGTCCTTGGGCAGCGGCGCCTCCGGCCCGGCGGGCACGTGCACCACGTCGTAGCCCTGGTCGGTGCGCACCCGCTCGGGCAGGTCCGGGTCGTCGCGGCGGGTGCAGACCTCCACGTCGTGGCCGAGCGCGGCCAGGGCCGCCGAGAGCGCGGCCACGTGCACGTTCTGACCACCCGCGTCGACACCCCCCAGCGCCGCCAGCGGGCTCGCGTGCTCGGACACCATCGCGATCCTCATCCGCACACTCCTGTCAGCAACCGGTCCCACGCCCGCAGGAAGGCATCGAGCCCGTAATTCGCCAGGGCGAACTCCCTGGCCTGCTTGCCCTTCTCCCGGGCCAGCGCGGGGTCGGCCACCAGCCCGGCCAGACCGCGCACGAGGTCGTCCACGTCGGTGGACACCACACCCGCCTCGGGCGGCACGGCGCGCACCACCTCGGTGCACGCGAGCGCGACCACCGGCATACCCAGGTGCATCGACTCGATGAGCGAAAGCCCCAGTGACGTCCACCTCACCGGGTGGAGGTACACGCGCCGCCGCGCCAGCTCGCGGTGCAGGGAGTCCAGGTCGTGGTCGCCGCGGCCCACCTCACCCAGCTCCTCGGTCTTCATGCCGTAGACGTCCAGCGGCGCGACCTCGGCGAACCGCGGCAGCAGGTCCGTGCCGACCACCCGGCCGCGGCGCACCGGCTCGTTGACCACGACGGCCGCCCGGGCCAGGTCGCCGCTGTAGAGGTGGCCCGGGTCCACCACGCCGTGCTCGATGACGGTGGTGCGCGCGCTGCCGCAGTCCCACATCAGGTCGTTGAAGTGGGTGACGTGGACGATGGTGCCGTCCCAGTCCTTCAACGGGTGCGGCTGGTTGGGGTGCCTGGGCGTGTTGTGCTCCAGGTAGACGACCGGTATTCCACCCGGCACGTGGCCGATCTCCTCGGGCCGCTGGATGACCGCGACATCGGCGTCCACTTCGGACAGGTCGACCTCGCGGGCGTTCGGCCAGTCCCGGCCGGAGAGCCCGATGCCCTCGGGCGGTCCGGGCAGCAGGTACTCGTGCCCGCCGCGGACGAAGGCGTTCGTCCACGAGCCGTGCACGTGCCACAGGAGGATCTTCACGTCCGCACCCCCACTAGTTCGGCGACGGCGGCGACGACCCGGTCGGGCGTCACCTGGTCCAGGCACGGGTGCCCGGGGATCGGGCACTCGCGCGCCCGGGAGTCCTTGCACGGGGCCTCCTGGTCGCCCAGCAGCACGTGGCGGCCGTACGGGGCCCAGCGGACGGCCGGCACGACCGGCGCGAACAGCGACACCACGGGCGTGCCCACGGCCGCGGCCAGGTGCGCCGGGCCGGTGTTGCCGACCACCACGGCGTCCGCGCGGGCCAGCACCCCGGCCAGCTCGGCGAAGGTGGTGCGCCCGCCCAGGTCCACGCCGTGGGCGCCGGCCACGTACCCGGTCAGCTCCACCTCGTTCGGACCGCCGGTGACCAGCACCCGGTGCCCCGCCTCGGCGAGCGCGACCACGGCCCGCGCGCACCGGTCCGGCGACCAGGCGCGGGCGGGCACGGAGGCACCGGGGTGCACCACCACGTACGGCCCGACCTCGGCCGGCTCGGGCAGCGGCCTGACCAGCAGTCGGCCGTCGTCGCCCGGCGGCAGCTCGAAACCGGCGGCGCGGGCGACCTCCAGCGCGCGTTCGGCCTCCGGGACGTCCGGGTCGTCGCGCAGCCGGACGTCCAGCAGCGAACCCGGGTAGTCGGTGGAGCGCGCGACGATCTTCGGCACGCCGGCGAGCCGGAGCATCAGGGCCAGCGGCAGCGCGCTCTGGTGGAACGAGGTCAGGACGAGTGCCACGTCGGCGCGAATCCCCTTGAGCAGCGCGACCACGCCCTCGATGTCGGGGGTGCGCACCTCGGGGGCCGGGTTGGCGATCCACGGGCAGTCCCAGCGCACCACCCTGGTCACGCCGGGCAGCAGCTCGGCGGCCTGCGCGCCGCCGTGCCCGCACAGCAGCACGACCTCCCCCGCGTGCGCGGCCGCGCGGACCGCCGGGCCGGCGAGCAGCACGTCGCCGTCGCTGTCCAGCCGGGCCACGATCGTCCTCATAGGACCATCGCCCGCACCGCTTCGAGGTCGGGGGCCGTCAGCGGGGCGCGCTCGACCTCGTCCTGCAAGGTCACCGGCGTGGGCACGAGGATCGGCGTGACGCCCGCGGCGAGACCGGCCTCGACGTCGGCCTCGATGTCACCGATGAAGTAGGTGCGCTCGGGGCGCGCCCCGAGCCGCGCGCACGCTTCGAGGACCATGCCGGGCGCGGGCTTGCGGCACGCGCAGCCGTCATCGGGGTGGTGCGGGCAGATCCGCCAGGTGTCGAACCGGCCGAGCAGCTCCTCCACCCGGGCGTTGACCGCGTCCACCTGCTCCCGCGTGAGCAGGCCGCGACCGATGCCGGACTGGTTGGTCACCACGCCCGTGCGCACACCCCGGGCCCGCAGCGCGTGCACGAATTCCCGCGCACCGGGCATCGGCTCGACCCTGGTGGGGTCGCCGTTGTAGGGCACGTCCCTGATGAGCGTGCCGTCGCGGTCGAACAGGACCGCGTCGGGGTACTGGTCCACATTGGAGATTTAGCCCGCAAATCCCGAAGCAAACGCGTTCGGGAGAAACGCTACTCACAGTCACCCCCCGCACGGGGAGGTGTGGGAACCGGGCGGATGGGTAGCCCAAGTGTGAACTCGATCCCCGAGGAGAGGTTGCAAGCAGTGACGACGATCGAGAAGTCGGTTGACGTCGCGGTCCCGGTCACGACCGCGTACAACCAGTGGACGCAGTTCGAGTCGTTCCCGCGGTTCATGGAGGGTGTCGAGCGCATCACGCAGGTCACGCCCACCAAGACCCACTGGGTCACCAAGATCGGCGGCGTGACCAGGGAGTTCGACGCCGAGATCACCGAGCAGCACCCCGACGAGCGCGTCGCCTGGCACACCGTGGACGGCACGCCGCAGGGCGGCGTGGTGACCTTCCACCGCATCGACGACCGCACCACGCGGGTGCACGTGCAGATGCAGTACGACCCCCAGACGCTGACCGAGAAGGCCGGTGCGGCCCTCGGCGTGGTCGACCACCGCGTCAAGGGCGACCTGGAGCGCTTCAAGGAGTTCATCGAGGGGCGCGGCATCGAGGAGGGCGGCTGGCGCGGTGACGTGCAGCGGCCTCCGCAGGCGGGCGAGACCCGCCACGACCTGCCCGACGGCGGTCGGCCGGGCGACCCGCTGCGATGAGCGCGGCGGCGGTGCCGGGACCGCGGCGAGGTGATCGGGTCGGCCCGTTCGTCCCGCATCCCCGCCCGCCGGTCGAAGGCAGTTGAGCGCAGGCAGCGCAGACGCGCAAGACGACGAAGGGCCCGCGGACCACGGTCCGCGGGCCCTTCGTCGTGCCTCGGTCCTCGCCCGGGAGTGCCGGGGATCGGTCGAGCACGAGGATCGTGCCCCGGTCCTCGCCCGGGAGTGCCGGGGATCAGTCGAGCACGAGGATCGTGCCCCGGTCCTCGCCCGGGAGCGCGGGGGATCGGTCGAGCACGAGGAAGGGCCCGCGGACCGAGGTGGTCCGCGGGCCCCTTGAGGTCGACCGCTCCAGTCCTGCCTCAGTCCCGCTTCAACCGGTCGAACAGCTCCGCCACCGACCGCCGCAGCGCGGACGCCGCGTCACCGAGCAGCGACCGGGTCCCGGGCTCGCCCTCGGCGCCCGCCGCGCCCTCGCCGGTCGTCACGTCGTGGTCCAGCAGCTCCCGCACGACCTCCAGCACCACCTCCGGGTGCCCCAGCGGCACCGGCGCCGCGAACGTCTGCGCCGAGCTGATCAGCCCCTCGTGGCGCTTGACCAGCTCACCCACCTCCGACCCGGCCGCGGCGCCCGCGACGAGGTGCACCGGCACCCCGCGGTCGACGAACTCGGCCAGCACCTCGTCCACCTCGCGCCACGGGTCGTCCGACGCGGGCAGGCGGCACCACATGACCTGCAGGTGCTCGGTCAACGGGCGCCACGACGCGGGTAGGTCGCCGTGCACCCCCACGCCCGCCGGGTCGAGCACCACCACGGCCGGTGCGTCGGTCGGGCCCGCCCACACCACCGACGGTCCGTGCGTCCTGGTCTCCTCCATGGCTACACCTCCACCATCGCGGGTTCCACGCAGTACACGGTGTATGCCTGCCGGAGGATCGGCTGCGCCACGTTGCGCACCCGCACGCCGCCGGGCGTCAGCCCGTGCTCGGTGCCGAAGTGCGCGTGCCCGTGCACCGCGAGGGTCGTGCCGGTCGCGTCGATGGCCTCCCCCAGCAGGTAGGAGCCCAGGAACGGGTAGATCTCCGGCGGCTCGCCGCGCAGCGTGTCGGGCACCGGCGCGTAGTGCGTCAGCGCCACCTTCACGTCCGTGTCCAGGCTGTCCAGCGCGGCGCGCAGCGAGTCGGCGATGCCGGTGGTGTGCCCGATGAACGCCTTCATCTCCGGTTCGCCGAACGCGCTGCCGCACTTGCCGGCGAACCCGCCGCCGAAGCCCTTGACCCCGGCGACGCCCAGCGACCGCCCGCCGAACTCGAACGTGGCCGTGCCGCCCTCCAGCACGTGCAGGCCGGCGTCGCCCAGCAGCCGGGTGATCTCCTCGGGCCGGTCGCTGTGGTAGTCGTGGTTGCCCAGCACCGCGACCACGGGCACCGGCAGGTCCTTGAACTCCTCGGCCACCACGCGCGCCTCGGACAGCGTGCCGTGCCTGGTCAGGTCGCCGGCCAGCAGCAGCACGTCGGCGCACTCGCCGAGCTGCTCCAGCGCGGGCCTCATCCGCCCGCTGGCGTCCTCGCCCAGGTGCACGTCGCCCACCGCGGCGATCCTGATCATCACAGCTCCTCCCGGCCGGCCGGCGCGTCGACCGACACCACCTTCACGTCGTCCAGCACGGTCAGCCCGGGTGCGACGTCGTGGATCACCGCCTCCAGGGCGGACCGGCGCTCGGCGGTGGCCACGCTGCCCGACAGCAGCACGTGGTCGCCGCGCACGGTGACGCGCACCCCCTGCTCGGTCGTGCGCGGGTCCTCGGCCAGCGCCCGGCGCAGTCGGGCCGACAGGTACTGCTCGGGCTCGGCGGTCATCACGCGCTCCTGGTCAGCGTCGTCGGGTGCAGCAGGTCGAGGCGTTCCACCAGCACCAGGAACGCCTCCGCGTACGGCGAGTGCGCGGTGGCCTCGCGGACCCTCGGCCAGTCGATCTGCTCGCGCAGCGCGCGGGCGAACGGCAGGAGCTCGCTGAAGTCGCAGCGGTGCCCGTCCAGGACCAGCAGCTTGCTGATCATCACGTCGGTCGCGGGCATCACCGGCAGCGTCACCGACCCGACGGCCAGCTCCTCGGCCTTGGCCAGGGTCTCCTCGGTCACCGGGATTTCGTTCGGGCGGAACAGCAGGTCCACCAGGGACTCGCCGTCGTAGACCTTGAGCAGCCAGTCCTCGGGTGGGGTGGCGGCGCGCATGCCCGCGGCCACCAGTGCCTTCACCGCCGGCTTGGCGTCCTCCTCGCGCACCAGGATGTCCACGTCGTGCTCGGTCGCGGGCCCGCCCCTGGCGTACACCGCGCACCCGCCCGCCAGTGCGAACGGGATGCCCTCGGTGCGCAGGGCCTTGGCCACCTTGGTCAAAGTGCGCAGCAACTCGTTCTGGACACCGCTCATGCCCTGGTGACTACCCGTACGAGTCGGCGTTCACACGGGTAGCCGGGGCCGTGCCGGGTAATCACCGGGCATGACTGCCCAACCCCCCGACCCGGACACGTCCCGCACGCCCGGTGGTGCCGCGCCGCCGGACCCCGACCCCGCCCGCACGCCCGGCCTGGAGCCCGGCGGCGGGGTCGCGCCCGGCGACACCCCGCCCGACGCGGGTCAGACCTCGGGCCTGTCCCACCCGCAGCCCATGCCGTCGCGCCGGGGCCCGGTGGTCACGCTGGTGCTCGTCGTGCTGCTGACCGCCCTGGTGCTGGCGTTCATCGTGGCCGAGGTGATGGGCTGGTCGAAGGTGTTCTAGGCGCGGTCTTCCGGACAGCGGTTCCCCGGTCGGCCGGGGTGGGGTCGGCGGCCGGCCGGCGCACCGCCCGCTTGGCGCCCCTAGGGCTTCAGCGGCGGGCTGGGGCGCAGCCCCTCCTTGCGGCCGAGCCCGCCCAGCAGCTCCCGCAGCGCCTCGCGGGCGTCGTGGCGGGGCTCCCACCCCAGCTCGGCCCTGGCCCGCCCGGCGTCCAGCAGCGGCGCGGTGAGGGCGAGGTCGACCCAGCCGTGGGAGGTGGGCTGGAGGCGCAGGTGCCAGCTGATCCGGGCGGCGGCGCGCAGGGCGGTCGGCGGGAGCGGCACGCGCCGGGCGCCCATCACCTCGGCCAGCACCTCCGGCGTCACCACCGGGTCGGCGACGAGGTTGAACGCGCCCTCGTGGCCGCCGAGCGCGATCCTGGCGACCGCGTCGGCCACGTCGTCGGCGTGGACGAACTGGAGGACCAGCGAGTCCGGCAGCGGCAGCACGGGGATCCTGAGCTTGAACAGCCCGTGCGGGACCAGCCGGCCCAGGAAGTAGCGCTTGATCTCGGCGGCGGCCTCGGCCTGCAGGACCAGGCCGGGTCTGACCCGGGTGACCTTGAGCTGCGGGTGCTCGCGCCGCACCTGGTCGAGCAGGTGCTCCACGGCGGCCTTGTGCCTGCTGTAGTAGGACGTGGAGACGCCGTCGGTGGGCCAGCTCTCGTCGACGGTGTGGTCCTTGGCGGCCGGCGAGTAGGCGCCGACGGAGGACATGTGCACCAGGTGCGGCACGCCGGCGGCGGCCGCGGCGGTGAAGACCCGGTCGCTGCCCGCCACGTTGGTCTTGTAGAGCGCCCGCTCGTCGTGGCTGGGCTGGATCAGCCACGCCAGGTGCACCACGGCGTCGGCGTCGCGGAAGACCTCGGTCAGGGGTTCCTCGGCGCCGTCGCGGCCCAGGTCGACCGTCCTCCACTCGACGCCGCGGTAGGCGTCCCGGGGTTCCGGCGTGCGCCGGGTGACGCCGCGGACCTCGACGCCCGGCTCGTCGGCCAGCCTGCGCAGCAGGGCCGTCCCCAGGTTGCCGGTCGCGCCGGTGACCACGATCCTCATGACGGCCGGGTACCCGCGCGGGTCCGGCGCGACACGGCGGAGGTGCGGCGTTGCTGGAGGCGGCCGGTTGGGGCCTGTTGGCCGGTTCGGCGCTGGTCCTCGGCGCCCTGGTGGGGTACCTGGTGAAGGTGCCGCGCGACGTGGTGGCGGCGGTGATGGGCTTCGGCAGCGGCGTGCTGATGTCGGCGGTCGCGTTCGACCTGATCGACGAGGCCCACTCGCTCGGGGGCATCGGGCCGACCGCGGTGGGCGCCGCGGCGGGCGCGGTGGTCTACACCGGGGCGAACGTCGTGCTGGCCCGCCGCGGCGCCCGGCACCGCAAGCGCTCGGGCGGCCAGCAGCCCTCGGAGCAGGAGCAGGGCGGGTCGGGCACGGCCATCGCGATCGGCGCGCTGCTGGACGGCGTGCCCGAGTCCGTGGTGATCGGCGCGAGCCTGCTCGGCGGCGGCGGGGTCAGCGCGGTGACGGTGGCCGCGGTGTTCATCAGCAACGTGCCGGAGGGCCTGTCCTCGGCGGCGGGCATGCGCCGGGCCGGGCGGTCGCCGCGGTACGTGTTCGGCCTGTGGTGCGGCATCGCCGTGGTCAGCGGCCTGGCCGCGATGCTGGGCTACGCCGTGCTGGCCGGGGCCGACCCGGTGTGGCTGGCCGGCATCACGGCGTTCGCGGGCGGCGCGATCCTGGCGATGGTGGCCGACACCATGATCCCGGAGGCGTTCGAGGACGCCCACCTGCTGGTGGGGCTGGTCACGGTGGCCGGGTTCCTGGTCGCGTTCACCCTGTCCCGGGCGTGACGGTCAGCTCGCGCAGGTGGTCGAAGACCCGGTGCGCGGCGGTGGCGTGCTCCGGGTCCTCGGTGAACATCACGGCGTGCGCGTAGGGGTAGCAGACCACCGGCGGGCCGCCGGCCATCCGGAACAGCGTCATCGGCTGCTCGATGCCCGGGTAGGCGCCCGCGTCGCGCGGGATGACCCGGAAGGTGACGTCGGTGCGGTCGGTGAGCGCGTCGGCCAGCACGTAGGCCGTGCACCGGTCGGCGTCCAGGTCCCGGTAGACGGGTGCGACGCCCAGCGGCGCGTGCAGGTCGATCCGCTCGGCGCTGCGGCACAGCTCGTCCAGCACGGTGGTCGCCGGGGCGCCCCACGAGCACCACAGGTCCTTCTTGGCACCCCGCGGCGAGCCGCCCTCCTCCAGGTTCCGGATGCGGTCGGGCGGCAGTCCGACCCGCCGGGCGAGCTCGTCAACGGTCAGCCCGCGCTGCTCACGGAGGCCGCGCAGCCTGCCCCCCAGCAGACGACCCCGAAGGCTGGGGCGCATATCCATCCCGCACCACTCCTCGCCACTAGGTGGACGTGCGATAACTCTGACACAACATGACCTTGAAGCTGAATATTTATCTGTGAAATGCGCCCGATGAGGCGAACAGATCCCTGCTACTGTCCGCGACGTCGCACAGCTGACGCGTTTCGGAGGTTTTCCGCAGGTGACCGCCCGCGAACCGATGCCACCCTTCGTCCACAAGATCGTCGCCGGGCGGCAGCTGGAGATGCTCCGCACCGCCGCGGGACTCACCCAGGAGCAGGTGGCCGACGCGTGCGGTTGGTCCCAGACCAAGGTGGTCAACGTGGAGCAGGGCGCCATCCGCGTCCGCCCCGACGACCTGGAGCGGCTGCTCGGGGTGCTGCGCCCCGACGACGAGCAGCGCCGCCGCATCCACGAGCACGTCGAGGCGGGCCGCGCGCCGATACCCAAGTCCGACCTGCGCTGGCGCTTCAAGGGCGACGCGCTGCGCAAGGTGGTCGAGATGGAGCGCTCGGCGGCGGTGATGTCCTCGCACTCCAGCATGTTCGTGCCGGGCCTGCTCCAGACCGAGGCGTACATGCGCCACCACTTCCTGGCGTTCCGGCCCGCCCTGGAGGAGGCGGAGATCGAGCGGCTGACCTCGTTGCGGCTCCAGCGCCAACGGGTGCTCGACAACACCGACCAGGAGTTCGTTTTCAGCATCGACCAGGCCGCATTGGCCCGGATGGGCAACATGCCCGGCGCCAACGAACAACTGCTGCACCTGCTCCAAGCCGACGAACGCCCGAACGTCAGTCTGCTGTTCGTCCCCTTCGCACACGGTTATTACCGGGGCCAAGAGGCGCAGTATTCGATCTTCCAATACGACGCTGACCCGACCATCCATTTCGTCTACGTTGAACGTTACGACGGTCGGGAGGTCGTGAGCGACCCGAAGCACGTGGCCGGCGTCCTGGACCTGTGGGAAGAGCAGCGCGCCGCCGGACTGAAGGCCCACGAAGCCACACCGTTCCTCAGGTTCCTGTCCGGCGCCTCCCGGTCCTGACCGACCAGCGGAAGGACGTGAACGCGTTGACCGAACCGACGACGTGGCGAAAGGCGAGTCACAGCCAGGCCGAGCCGGAGAGTTCCTGCGTGGAGGTGTGCTTCTCCGCGGTCCAGGCGGCGGTCCGCGACAGCAAGAACGCGGGGGCGGGTGAGCTGGAATTCTCCCCTGGGGCCTGGCTCGCCTTCCTCGCCGGACAAAGGTGAGACTGGCGCGGCCAGGCAAATGTCAAAGCCGAAGGGGTGCTTCCACGCGGTGTGGAAGCACCCCTTTGTTCGCCGGCTTTTTATCCGCGGTTCACGGTCAGCTCGCGCGCCGCGGCGTAGCGCTCCCGCACGTGCGGGGTCGGGTCCGCCTCGACGAGCGCCGACTCCAGCGAGGCCCAGTGCGGCGGCTCGGCCGCGCCGCCGACCGCCCACGCCGCCTGCCTGGCGGCGCCGTCGGCCACGTACTCGCTGGGTGCCGGCACGACCACCGGGCAGCCGAACACGGCGGGCGCGATCCGCTGCACCGCGGCGGAGCGGGCCCCGCCGCCGATGAGCAGCACCCGCGACACCGGCAGGCCCAGCGCCACCAGGGCGTCGATGGCGTCCGCCAGGCTGCACAGCAGGCCCTCGACCGCGGCGCGCGCCAGGTGCGCCGGGGTCATGGTGTCCAGCCGCAGGCCGTGCAGGGCGCCGGTCGAGTCCGGCTTGTTCGGCGTCCGCTCGCCCTCCAGGTAGGGGACGAAGGCCAGGCCGTCGGCGCCTGCGGGGGCGCCGAGGGCCAGCTCGGACAGCGTGTCCAGGTCCACGCCGAGCACGGCCGCCGTGGCGTCGAGGACCCGCGACGCGTTGAGCGTGCACACCAGCGGCAGGTGCGCGCCCTCCGCGTCGGCGAACCCGTTGACGATGCCGGTGCCGTCCGCCACCGGGTGCGGCGAGCGGGCGAACGCCGTGCCGGACGTGCCGATGGACACCACCACGTCACCGGGCCGCATCTGCACGCCGAGCCCGGCGCCCGCGTTGTCGCCCGCGCCCGCGCCGAACCGGCCGCCGGTCAGCTCGGCCGGGCCGAGCACGCGCGGCACGTGCACCGCGCGGCCCAGCGCCAGCTCCAGCAGGTCCGGCCGGTAGTCCTCGGTGGACGGTGACCAGTAGCCCGTGCCGCTGGCGTCGCTGCGGTCGGTGGTCAGCTCGTCCAGCGAGGTCGAACCGGACAGCTTCCACGTCAGCCAGTCGTGCGGCAGGCAGACCGCCGCGGTGCGAGCCACCGACTCCGGCTCGTTCCGCGCCAGCCACCGCAGCTTGGTGACGGTCAGCGACGCCACCGGCACGCTGCCGATCGCCTCGGCCCACGCGCCCGGCCCGCCCAGCTCGGCGGTCAGCTCGGCCGCCGCGCCCGCGGAGCGGGTGTCGTTCCACAGCAGCGCGGGCCGCACGACCTCGCCGGACGAGTCCAGCGTGACCATGCCGTGCTGCTGGGCGGCCACCGACACGGCCGCCACGTCGTCCAGGCCGCCTGCCTGGGCGATGGCCGCCTGGAGGGCGTCCCACCAGGCGTCCGGGTGCACCTCGGTGCCCGCCGGGTGCGCCGCGCGCCCCTCCCGCACCAAGGCGCCGGAGTCCGCGTCGCGCACCACCACCTTGCACGACTGGGTGGACGAGTCGACGCCCGCGACGAGCGCCATCAGCGCGCGCCCAGCACGTGCTCCAGCGCCAGCTGGGACAGGCGCACGAACCCGTACCCGCGCTCGGCGGCGGCGGTCACGTCCACGTCGTCGGCCTTGATGAAGTCCTGGATCGACTCACCCGGGCTGAGCGTGGGCTCGGCCAGCTCGTACACGCCGCTGGTCTTCAGCGCCTCCTGGACCTCCTGGTCGGCGCGGAACGCCTCGGCCCGCTCGGCCAGCAGCTTGTAGGTCCGCATGTTGGCCGCCGCGCTGGCCCAGACGCCGTCCAGGTCCTCGGTGCGCAGGGGCTTGTAGTCGAAGTGGCGCGGACCCTCGTAGCCGCCGTGCTCCAGCAGGTCGACCAGGAAGAACGCGGACAGCAGGTCGCCGTGGCCGAACACGAAGTCCTGGTCGTAGCGCGGGCCCTTCTGGCCGTTGAGGTCGATGTGGAACAGCTTGCCCTGCCACAGGGCCTGGGCGATGCCGTGCACGAAGTTGAGCCCGGCCATCTGCTCGTGGCCGACCTCGGGGTTCACGCCGAACAGGGCGTGGTGCTCCAGCTCGTTGATGAACGCCAGGGCGTGGCCGATGGTCGGCAGCAGGATGTCGCCGCGCGGCTCGTTCGGCTTGGGCTCCAGCGCGAACTTCAGGCCGTAGCCCTGGTCCTCGGAGTACTGGGCGATGGTGTCGAGCGCTTCGCGGTAGCGGTCGAGGGCGGCGCGGACGTCCTTGCCCGCGTCGACCTCCGAGCCCTCGCGGCCACCCCACAGCACGATGGTCTCCGCGCCGAGCTCCGCGGCCAGCTCCAGGTTGCGCAGCACCTTGCGCAGCGCGAACCGGCGCACGTTGCGGTCGTTGCTGGTGAAGCCGCCGTCCTTGAACACCGGGTGCTGGAACAGGTCGGTGGTGACCATGGGCACCACCAGGCCGGTCTCGTCCAGGGCGGCGCGGAAGGCGGAGACCCGCTTGTCCCGCTCGGCCGCGTCGGCGTCGAAGGGGATCAGGTCGTTGTCGTGGAACGTGATGCCCCACGCACCGAGCTCGGCGAGCTTGCGCACCGCCGTCGGCGCGTCCAGGGCGGGGCGGGTGGCGTGGCCGAAGGGGTCGCGACCCTGCCAGCCCACCGTCCACAGGCCGAAGCTGAACTTGTCCACCACGAGGGCACCTCCAATAAGTTTGATGCCTAAACTTATCGCACCCGACGGATAGGATCCAGTGGTGTCCCGACCGCAGCCAGCGAGCCAGCACACCGTGCGCCGGCACAACTCGGCCCTCGTGCTCGACGCGATCGCGGCCGCGCCCGGCTCGTCCCGCGCCGCCGTGGCCGCCCGGACCGGCCTGACCAAGGCCACCGTGTCCAGCCTGGTCGACCGGATGATCGGCGCCGGGCTCGTGGCCGAGGGCGAGGCGCAGGCGCGGTCCGGGCCCGGGCGGCGCGGCACCGCGCTGCACCTGTCGCCCACCGGGCCGCACGGCCTGGGCGTGGAGGTCGGGGTCGACTACCTGGCCACGTGCCTGGTCGACCTGACCGGGCGGGTGCGGGCGCGGTGGGTGCGGCCCAGCGACAACCGCGCCTCCTCCCCCGCCCGCGTGCTGGCCAAGGTCGCGACCGCGGTGCGCACGGCGGCGGCCGAGGACGTGCCGATCGGCGGGGTCGGGGTGGCCGTGCCGGGCCTGGTGGAGGTGGCGGGCGGCACGCTGCGGGTGGCGCCCAACCTGGGGTGGCGGGAGGTCGACGTCCGCGGCGAGCTGACCCGGCGGATGCCGCTGGACGTGCCGGTGCTGGTGGCCAACGAGGCAAACCTGGCCGCGCTGGCCGAGCTGTGGCACGGCGACGTGTCGACCGACTTCGTGCACATCTCCGGCGAGATCGGCATCGGCGCGGGCATCGTGGTCGGCGGCGGGCTGTTCGAGGGCGTCTCCGGGTTCGGCGGCGAGATCGGGCACCTGTCGGTCGACCCCCGCGGCCCCCGCTGCGGGTGCGGCTCGCGCGGCTGCCTGGAGCGGCTGGCCGGCCAGGACGAGATCGTGCGCGCCGCGGGCGTCACCGGCGTCGACGAGCTGCTGGCGAAGCTGGCCTCGGCGGACCGCACCGCCACCACCGCGGTCCGCTCGGCGGCCCGCTGGCTGGGCGTGGCCCTGGCCGGCGCCGTCAACCTGCTGGACCTGCCCACCGTCGTGCTGGGCGGCACCTACGCCCGCCTGGAGCCCTGGCTGAGCGAACCCCTGCACGCCGAGCTGGACCGCCGCGTCGTCAGCGCCGCCTGGTCCCCCGTCCGCGTGGTCGCCTCGTCCCTGGGCGCCGAGGCGGCCGTCCGCGGCGCCGCCGGCAGCGCCGTCCGCGCCATCCTCGCCGACCCCGACCCCTACATCACCTCGGTCCTGGCCTGACCTCCCCGAACGGACGACACGCGGTGCCAGAACGGAGGACACGCGGTGTCCGACCGGAGGACACGCGCAGTGAGAACGCTTTCACCCGGCGTGTCCTCCACTCCGGCACCGCGTGTCCTGCGTTCGCGACCCCCGAGTTATGCGTTCAGGGCGGTCAGGAGGGAGGTGTAGGTCCGGTCCTCGTCGCCCTCGATCGAGGTGATGACGGTGGGGTGGCGTTGGGCGATGACGGCCGTCAGGCGGTCGTGCATGGTGGCCAGGTCGTGCTCGGTGGCGGCGAACACCGGGCGGAGGGCGCCGCGGGCGGTGAAGCGGCGGAGGGCGTTCGGCTTGGTGTCGAACAGGACGACCTCGTGGAACGCGGCGCCCACCTCGGCGGCCAGGGCCTCCAGCCGCTCCAGGAACTCCACCCGGCCCAGGAACTGGGGCACGACCACGTCGTGGCCCGAGGTCAGGTGGGTGCGGGCGGCGGCGACGGCGATGTCGCGGGCCGCCGGGCCGGTGACGCCCAGGTCGGCGCCGCCGATCATGTCCACGACCAGGTCGACGTCCAGGGCCAGCGCCGGCGGGTGGTCGGCGGCGTAGCGGCGCGCCAGGGTCGACTTGCCGCACCCCGGCGGACCGTTCAGCACGACCAGGCGCGGCACGCCCCCACCCTACCGCGCTGATTACGCTGGTCCGCGTGGCTGCCGGTGTCCCGCGTGCGGTGCGTGACCTGTTACGCACCAGAAGTCATCACCCGGATGCGCACCTCCGAGACGGAGGTGCCCGGGGGTGGGTTCTGACAGCCTGGACGGCGCCCGGGCACCGCCACGTCCGGGCACGACAGACCAGGGGGTGATCCCATGCCGCGTGGAGAGCGCCCGTTGGACGTCGGCGACGGCCCGCTGCTCAAGTTCGCCGCGGACCTGAGGTCGCTGCGCGACCGCGCCGGCCGCCAGAGCTACCGCCAGATGGGCGCCCGCGCCCACTACTCGGCCACGACCCTGTCGGACGCGGCGGGCGGGCGGAAGCTGCCCACGCTCGCGGTCACGCTGGCGTACGTGCGCGCCTGCGAGGGCGACGTCGCCGAGTGGGAGGACCGCTGGCGGCAGGTCGCCGCCGAGGTGCTGCCCGGCCACGAGCCCGGCCCGGACGGCGGCCACCCGCCGTACGCGGGGCTGGCCGCCTACGACACCGCCGACGCCGAGTGGTTCTTCGGCCGCGACGACCTGCTCGACGACCTGGAGCGGCGGATCGCGCAACGCCGGTTCGTCGCGGTGTTCGGCGCCTCCGGCGCGGGCAAGTCGTCGCTGCTGCGCGCGGGCCTGGTGCCGCGGGTGCGCGGCCGCGCCGCGGTGACCACGCCCAGCGAGCTGGACGTCCGCGCCGACCGCCTCGACCTCGACGCCGAGCTGCTGATCGTGGACCAGTTCGAGGAGGTCTTCACCCTCTGCCCCGACCCGGACCAGCGGGCCGCGTTCATCGACGCGCTGCTGACCGCGCCGGGCAGGGTCGTGGTGGGCGTGCGGGCCGACTTCTACGGCCACTGCGCCCAGCACCCGGACCTGGTCGAGGCGATCAGCGACGGCCAGCTCCTGCTCGGCCCGATGGGCCCGGAGGAGCTGCGCCAGGTGATCATGCAGCCCGCCGTGAAGGCGTCCTGCACGGTCGAGACGGCCCTGGTCTCGCGGCTGGTCGCGGACGCGACCGGGCAGGCGGGCGTGCTGCCGCTGGTGTCGCACGCCCTGCTGGAGACCTGGCGCCGCAGGCGCGGCACCACGCTGACGCTGGCCGGCTACGAGGCGGCCGGCGGCATCCAGCACGCCATCGCGCAGACCGCCGAGCGCACCTTCACCTCGCTGGAGAAGCAGCAGCGCGAGCTGGCCCGGCAGGTGTTCCTGCGGCTCACCGCGCTGGGCGACGGCACCGAGGACACCAAGCGGCGGCTGCCGCGCGCCGAGCTGGACGCCGACGTGGACCTCGACGTCGTGCTCGACCGGCTGGCCCACGCCCGGCTGCTCACCCTGGACCGGGACTGCGTGGAGATCGCGCACGAGGCGCTGATCCGCTCCTGGCCCCGGCTGCGCGGCTGGCTCGCCGAGGACCGCGACGGCCTGCGCACCATGCGCCGGCTCACCGAGGCCGCCGCCACCTGGGAGTCGCTGGGCCGCGACCCGGACGCGCTCTACCGGGGCTCGCGGCTGGACAACGCCCTGGACTGGACCCGGCGCGAGGACGTGCGCGCCAGCGCCCTGGAGCGGGAGTTCCTGGACGAGAGCGCGCGGGCCCGCGACCAGGAGCGGCTGCTCGCCCACCGGCGCACCCGCCGGCTGCGGCAGCTCGTCGCGCTGATGGCCGTGCTGCTGCTGTGCGCGACCGGCGCCGGGGTCTACGCCATCCGGGCGCAGAGCGAGATCGAGGAGGGGTGGACCTCGTCGTCCTCCCTGTACGTGGCCAACCAGGCGCAGGCGCTGCGCGGCAGCAACCCCCGGCTGGCCGACCAGCTGGCCATCGCCGCCTACAACATCAACGGCACCGCCGCCATGCGCGACGGCGTGCTCACCGCCTACGCGGCCGGCCAGCAGGACATGGTCAGCCGGTCGTCGTTCCCCGACGGCAGGCGCCCGGACGGCGCGGCACTGCCCGACAACCGCGTGCCGACCCCGGCGACGGGCGAGTACCGGAGCGTGACCGCGCGGGACTACCCCAACCTCCAGGTCACCTCGACCGCGCAGAACAGCGCGTTGCAGGCGTTCGCCACCACCCTGCGCAACGGGGTGGCCCAGGTCTGGGACGTCACCGACGCGATCGCCCCGAAGCCCGTCTACACCTTCGGCTTCCCGGTGACGCGGATCGCGGTGGACCCGCGGGGGCGGTGGGTGGTCACCGCCGCCAAGGGCGACCCGTCCCGGACCGGCGAGGTGGCGGTGTGGGACTGGTCCTACCCCACCCCCGGGACCGGCCTGGTGCAGCGGGCGTCCCTGGACCCCCTCGACCAGCCGGACCCGCTGGACGGCATGGCGTTCAGCGCACCCGGCGACGTGCTGGCGACCTACGACCAGGCGGGCATCGTCCGGTTGTGGGACCTGAAGGAGCCGGTGCGGCCGCGGAACCCGGACGAGCCGCGGCTGCGGCTGATCGGCACGCAGCCCACGGGCGAGGCGGTCTCCGCGGTCGCCCTCACCCCGGACGCCTCCACCCTCGCGGTCGGCTTCCCGAGCGGCAAGGTGCGGATCTGGGATCGGCGCAGGCAGCTCGCGCCGCGCGAGCTGTGGTCGGCCAAGGCGCACCCGGACGGCATCCGGGCGCTGGGCTTCCACCGGAACGGCCTGACGCTGGCCACCGTCGGCGAGGACGACAAGGTGGCGCTGTGGAGCCTCGCGGACCGGACGCGGCCGGTGGAGCAGGGCCGGATCACCGGGACGACCGCCGGGATCAACGGGGTGTCGTTCGAGGAGGAGCCGACGGTGGTGCGGACGACCAACTCCAACGGCACGTTCCGCGACTGGCAGTTCGACTTCCGGATCGCGGTGGACGAGATGTGCAAGAAGGTGGAGGTGGACATCTCCCGCGAGGAGTGGCAGCAGTACGTG
Organism: Saccharothrix syringae; assembly: GCF_009498035.1. Taxonomy (NCBI): domain Bacteria; kingdom Bacillati; phylum Actinomycetota; class Actinomycetes; order Pseudonocardiales; family Pseudonocardiaceae; genus Saccharothrix; species Saccharothrix syringae. Next base: position 2,501,942 of record NZ_CP034550.1, on the reverse strand, counting down.
GCCTCGGTCGGCGTCGGCGCGCTGGAGTACCGGCCACCCTGCCGGTGAACGGCGGGGACCGGGCGGCGGGCCGTTCGCGCGACCGGGACGGGCGGGGTCGGGCCGTTCGCGAGCGGGCCGTTCGCGACCAGGGCGGGCGGGGGCGGGCCGTTCGTGCGACTGGGGATGCGGGCCCGGGTGGGCGGTTCGATAATCGGCGGATGACCACGCCGCGTGACGACGACCGCACCGAGGCGCTGCCCGTCAACCCGATCCCGGGCACGCCCACCGTCCGGCCGACCGGGGCCGGGCCGGACGACCTCGACCCGCTGCCCGGCCTGCCGGACGAGGTCCCGCCGCACCGCGCGCCGGACAAGGTGGACCGCACGCAGCCCTCGCTGGGGCACACCCGCACCAGCGGCACGTGGGTCGCGGTGCTGGCCTCGATCGTGGTGCTGCTGGTCCTGCTGATCTTCATCCTGCAGAACCTGGAGGGCGCGACGATCTACTTCCTGGGCGCGTCGGGCACGCTCCCGCTGGGCGTGGCGCTGCTGCTCGCGGCGATCGCCGGGGCGCTGGTGGTGGCCCTGGTCGGCGCAGCCAGGATCATGCAGCTGCGCCGCCAGGCCAAACGAGGGCTCCGCTGACCGGCGCTAGCCGGCCGAACAGGACCTGCCGTTCAGGGTGAAGCCGGTGGGTGCGACGTTGCTGCCCTGCCAGCTCGCCTGGAAACCGAATTCCACCGTGCCACCCGCGGCGACGGTCCCGTTCCAGCCCTCGTTGCTCACCGAGACGGCGGCGCCCGACTGGGACGCCCTGCCGTTCCAGCTGTTCGTGACTCGCTGGCCGGTGGGGAACGACCAGCCGAGGGTCCAGCCCGTGAGGGCGCCGGTCCCCCGGTTGGTGATCCGCACCGAACCGGTGAAGCCACCCGACCACTGGCTGACGACCTGGTAGCGGACCGCGCACGTCTCCTGGGACGGCGTGGTCGTGGTGGTCGTCGCAGTGGTGGTCGTGGTCGTCGACGTCGTGGTGCCGGTCGACGTGGTGGTGCTCGTCGTCGACGTGGCGGTCGTCGACGGCGGTGGGCCGCTCGGGTCGGCGACGAGGATGCCGCGACCGTTCGTGCCCAGGTAGACGCGCCCGTAGACCCTCGGGTCGCCGGTGATCGCCTCACCCGCGTTGCCGTACTGGTGCGCGTCGTCGTTGATGCGCACCCAGTTCGCGCCGGCGTCGTCCGAGCGGTACACGCCGGTCTTGCCCGCGGTGGTCATCACGGTGAACACCGCCGGGTAGGCGCGGTCCGGCGCGGCCTTGCCGAACCCGACGTTGACCGCGTCGGTGACGCCCGCGACCTGCGCGACGGTGGCGCCGGAGTCGGTCGAGCGGAACAGCCCGCCCTCGCCGGCCAGCCACAGGTCGCCCTCGTGCCCGGGCACGGCCTTCAGCCTGGCGGCCGCCACCTCGGGCCCGGCGGTGAAGGTCGCGCCGCCGTCGGTGCTGGTGTGCAGCCGACCGCCGGCCAGGGCGTAGAACTTGGCCGGGTTCACCCGGTCGGACTCGACCACCGCGCCGGCGGGCACCCCGGTGGACGGCGCCCACGAGTTGCCGAAGCCCACCGAGTGGTGCACGGCCGCGCCGGCGGGCGACCAGACGAACCGGCCGCCGTCGGCCGCGGCGGCGACCGTGCCGCCGCCGGTGACGCCGCCCGGGTCGGTGCCCGCGAACCAGTTGGCGCCGCCGTCGGTGGAGAACGCCACGTGCGGTTGGCCGTCGACGTTGCCGGACCGCACCAGGACCGAGGGGTTCCCCTCGGCGAAGTCCAGGCTGGTGGTGGAGGTGAAGTTCGGCTGGGTGAACATCATCGGCGGCACCGCGGTCAGGTCGGTGTGCCGGAACCCGCCGACGTCGCCCAGGGCGCTGATCAGCGGCGCGGCGCCGGTGGGCGGGCTGACCAGGTCGAGCACCGCGGTCTCCTCCAGGCCCGCGGCGGCCGGCTTGATCGTGATCCGGCCGCCCGCGTCCCACGCGCGCAGGTCGGTGGTGCCGTAGATGGTCGCGCCGGTGCCGTAGAGCATCCGGTCGGGGTCGAAGGGGTCGATCTCCAGGGACTCGACCATCCACCCCAGCTTCGGGGTGACCTCCGGCGGCTGCGAGTTCGCGCCCCAGCTCAGCCACGGCGCGGCGCTGACGTCCATCTCGTAGCGGAAGCCGCGGTTCGGATAGGACGTCCAGTCCCAGGCCCGCGTCCACGAGGCGCCGCCGTCGGTGCTGCGGAACAGGACGACGTCCGGCCACCAGGAGACCTGCGAGGCCACCATCAGGGTGTTCGGGTTCCGCCGGTCGACGGTGAGCCCGCTGTAGCCGAAGTAGGCGTCGGGGCTGGTGGAGGCGACCGGGCTGATCAGCGTCCACGCGCCGGTGGCCGTGTCGTGCTTCCAGACGTCGCCCCGGCCGCCGTCGTACGGGCCGCCGGTGTCGCTGGTGGCCAGGTAGAGGAAGCCGCCGACCTCGTCGAGCACGCCCTTGTGGGCGATGTACCCGGTGGGCTGGCCGGCCAGCCTGGTCCACGTCGCGCCCGCGTCCGCGCTGCGGTAGACGGTGTTGTCCTTGTCGGCGACGCCGGCGTAGATGGTCCTGGAGGGGGTGCCGGGGGTGGAGGATCGCGGGTCGAAGGTGACCCACACCACACCCTGGATGTCGCTGTTGTAGCCGCTGGGGTCGGTCGGGTCGGCGACGTGGTTGCCCGGGTTGGGGAAGCTCGCGACCCGCGCCCAGGTGCGCGCGCCGTCGGTGCTGCGCCACAGGCCCTTGCCGCTGGGCGCGCCGAAGTACAGCACGTCGCCCTGGTTGGGGTCGACGGCCAGCCGCTCGCCCATGCCCCGGCCGGGCATGTTGCCGCCGACCTTGAAGGGCAGCTCGGTGACCTGCCAGGTGTCGCCCCGGTCCGACGAGCGCAGGATCGCGCCGTTGTTCGGGTCCCAGCTGTTGGTGTACATGCCGACGGCGGCGTAGACGCGGTCGGCGTCGGTGGGGTCGGGCGCGATGCTCGCGACGCCGTTGTAGCCCCACCTGTCCCAGCCGACCCAGTCCAGGAGGGGGACCCAGCGGTCGGTGGTCCCGTCCAGGCGGTAGGCGCCGCCGATGTCGGTGCGGGCGTAGACCAGGCCCTCCTCGGCCCGGCTGAACACGATGCCGGGGACGAAGCCGCCGCCCGCGATCTCGACGTTGCGCCAGTCGTGCGGCTGGGTGGCGACGGTCGCCCTGGGCAGGCGCTCGACGGCGGGGGCGGAGGCGGAGGAGACGGCGATCACGCCCACCGCGGCCAGGGCGGCGGCGGTCAGGGCCAGGAGCTTCTTCACGGCCGCGCTCCCGGGGTGGTGGGGAGGTCGCGGGTGGCGAAGGAGGTGCGGGCGGCGGGAGAGGCGCAGGCGGAGGGGGAAGTGCGACCGGAGGGGGAAGTGCGGGAGGCGGGAGAAGTGCGGGAGGCGGGAGAAGTGCGGGAGGCGGGAAGGGCGTCACAGGTCTGCGCCGGGAAGCGCCGGGCCGGGGCCGGCTCTGCCGCCGCCGGGGGCGGGGCGCTTCGGGCTGCCATCGTGCGCTCCTTCGCGCGGGTGGGAGGAGGCGGGGGCGAGAGGAACCGCCTCCCCCCGGGCCTTCGGGGACCGGCTCCGCGACGTCGCCGCTCGGCCGGAACCGCGGCGCCGCGGGTTCTGGGAGCGCTCCCAGACCGGTGGAATGGACGTTAGCCAGGCTGATTGGTAAACGGCAAGGGCCTGGGCTAGGCCATCCGAGTGATGTTGACCAGCGAGCCGCGTTCACCCGATCGAATGAGTTGTCGAATGCGGCGCGGAAGGCGGACCACTGTCGGCGGTCCCACCGGCGAATCCCCCGAAGCGACCACGAGCCCCACCGGAAACGGGCGAAAAGCAGGGAACCGGTCGGCGGCACGTGCCGCCGACCGGTTCCCCGAGGTCGTGCTCAAGCGCTCGCGCGGGTGACCATCGCGGTCGGCAGGAGCAGGAACGGCGGCAGGTTCTCCTCCCCCGCCAGCTCCGCCATCAACCGCCACGTCATGGTGCGCCCCAGCTGCTCCACGTCCTGCCGGACGGTGGTCAGCGGCGGCACCGCGGTGGAGGCGATCATCAGGTCGTCGAAGCCGACCACGGCCACGTCGTGGGGCACCCGCTTGCCGTGCGCGTGCAGGGTCTGCAGGGCGCCCAGGGCCATGATGTCGGCGGCCACGAACACCGCGTCCAGGTCCGGGGCCCGGCCGAGCAGGTCGGCCATGGCCGCCGCACCGCTCTCCGGGGTGAAGTCGCCGTAGGCGACCAGGTCGGTCTCCATCCGGGCCTGGCTCAGCCCGCGCTTCCAGCCCGAGAGCCGGTCCATGCCCACCGCCATGTCCCGGGGACCCGCGATGGTGCCGATGCGCTTGCGGCCGAGCGAGACCAGGTAGCGAGCCGCCTCCATGGCGCCGTTGAAGTTGTCGGCGTCCACATAGGGCACTCCACCCGCCCCGAGGGGCCTGCCGCCGACGACGGTCGGCAGGCCCGCGTCGGCGAGCGTGCGGGGCAGCGGGTCCTGGCCGTGCAGGCTGATCACCAGCACGCCGTCCACGTGCCCTCCGCAGAGGTAGTTCACCAGGTCCTGCTCGTCGCCCTCCTTGCTCATCATGAGGACGAGCTGGACCCGCTTGCCCGCCAGCTCCGCGTTCACGCCGCGCAGCACGCCGGCGAAGAACGGGTCGGCGAGCACCCGGCTGCCCTGCTCCGAGACGACCAGGGCGATGCAGTTCGCCCGGCTGCCCGCGAGCGTGCGGGCGGCCTGGTTGGGGCTGTAGCCGAGCCGCGTGATGGCCTGGTGGACGGCCTCGCGGGCTTTCGAGCTCACGTACGGCTCGCCGTTGATCACCCTGGACACGGTCGACTTGGACACCCCGGCGGCACGAGCGACCTCCTCCAGCCGGGTGTTCGGTCGTCGTGCCTTGGGTGGTTCAACGGCATCGGTCACGGAGCGACCGTCGCCGCGAGAGCGTTGCCACGGGCAACCTGCGAGTACCACATGGCGCTCATCTTAGGGGTGCGGACCTGCGTGTCGTAGTCGACATGCACGATCCCGAACCGCTTGGCGTAACCCTCCGCCCACTCGAAGTTGTCCATCAGCGACCACGCGAAGTAGCCGCGCAGGTCGACGCCTTCCCGAATGGCCTTGTGGGCGGCCCTGAGGTGGGAGGCGATGTAGTCGCGGCGCTCGACGTCGTTGATGCTGCCGTCGTCCTCGAACGCGTCGACGTAGGCCGCGCCGTTCTCGGTCACGTATAGCGGGATGCTCGGGTAGTCGTCGTGCACCCGCTTGAGCACCTTGTACAGGCCGTCGGGCTCGACCTCCCAGTCCATGTCGGTGCGGGGCAGGCCGCGGCTGGGGAACGTCACGTGCTCGGCGCCCACCCACGGTGACCCGGTCGGGCGACGCCCGTTGGTCTGAACCGGTGCTTCCGCCTCCGGCGCGGGGTGACCGCTGACGAAGTGCTCTGCGTAGTAGTTCACGCCCAGCTGGTCCAACGGCGCGGAGATGATCTCCAGGTCGTTCTCGCGGATGTGCTTGGAGAACCCGTAGGGCTCCAGGTCCTCGACGATGTCGGCCGGGTACTCGCCCTTGAAGACCGGGTCGAGGAAGATCCGGTTCTGGAGGCCGTCGAGCCGGCGGGCGGCGTCGGTGTCGGCCGGGTCGTCCGGGTTCGCCGGGATGATCGGGTACATGTTCAGCGTGATCCCGACCTTGGCGTCGGGCGCCTGCTCCCGGATCGCCGCGGTGGCCAGGCCGTGGGCCAGCAGCAGGTGGTGCACGGCGGCCACGGCGGCCTCCGGCTCCTGCCGGCCGGGGGCGTGGATGCCCGCGGCGTAGCTGAGCAGCGAGGAGCACCACGGCTCGTTGAGCGTGGTCCAGTTGACCACCCGGTCGCCGAGCGCGCCGACCACCGACTCGGCGTACTCCGCGAAGCGGTACGCGGTGTCGCGGTTGGCCCAGCCGCCCGCGTCCTCCAGCGTCTGCGGGAGGTCCCAGTGGTAGAGGGTCAGCCACGGGGTGATGTTGTTCTCCAGCAGCTTGTCGACCAGCCGGGAGTAGAAGTCCAGGCCCGCCTGGTTGACCGGACCGGCGTCCGGGCGGATGCGCGGCCACGCCGTGGAGAACCGGTAGGCGTGCAGGCCGAGGTCGACCATGAGCTGGACGTCCTCGTCGACGCGGTAGTAGTGGTCGGCGGCGGGATCACCGGTGTCACCGCCGACCACCGCGCCCGGGACCTGGCAGAACGTGTCCCAGATGGACGCGGTGCGACCGTCCGCGGTGGTCGCGCCCTCGATCTGGAACGCCGCGGTCGCGGCGCCCCACACGAATCCCTCTGGAAAGGAAATCGACTCCACAGCTACCCCTTCACAGCACCCTGCATGATCCCGGCGACGATCTGCCGACCGAGTACGAGGAAGACGATCAAGATCGGGACCGTGGCCATGGTGGTCCCGGCGAGCACCAGCGAGTTGTCGACGTAGTAGCCGCTCTGGAGCTTCTCCAGCGCGACCTGCATCGTCGGGTTCTCGGCGTCGAGAGCGATCAGCGGCCAGAGGAAGTCGTTCCACGACATCATGAAGGTGAAGATGCCGAGCATGGCCGCCGCCGGCCGCACCGCGGGCAGGCACACGTGCCAGAACGTGCGGATCATGCTGCACCCGTCCATGCGGGCCGCCTCGATCAGCTCGTCGGGCACGGCGTCGGCGATGTACTGGCGCATCCAGAACACGCCGAACGCGGTCACCAGGTTGGGGACGATGACCGCGCCCAGGTTGCCCGCCCAGCCGAGCTCCGCCATGGTCATGTACAGCGGGATGATGCCCAGCTGGGTCGGCACGGCGAGCGTGGCGACGACGAAGACCATCAGCGTGTTGCGGCCCTTGAACCTCAGCTTCGCGAACGCGAAACCGGCCAGGGTGGACAGGATCACCACGGACAGGGTGACCGTGCCGGACACGATGATGCTGTTGCCCAGCGCCTTCCAGAACGGGATGGTGTCGAGCACGCGGCCGGCGTTGACGAAGAAGTTCCCGCCGGGGATCAGCGGCGGGTCGCCGGTGATCTCCGAGTCGTCGTGGCTGGCCACCACGAAGGACCAGTAGAACGGGAAGGCCGAACCGAGGATGAACGCGATCAGGATGCCGTAGACGGTGAAGCCCGGGCGGCGCTCCGACAGCGTTCCCTTGGAAGCGCGCCTGGAGCGCTTGCCTGACGGCGGCTCGACGAAGGTCGGTCGCCCCTGGACGACGGCCATCTCAGCCCTCCCCGGTGGACGCGAGTCGCCTGGTGATCAGGAAGTTGATGCCGGCGATCGCGATGATGACGATGAACAGCACCCAGGCGATCGCGGAGGCGTAGCCGAGGTCCTGGTCCTGGAAACCGGACTGGTACATGTAGAGCACGACCGTCTGGTACTGGTTCTGCGCGCCGCCGGTGTTGCTGCCCGCGGGCGCGAACAGCTTCGGCTCGGTGAAGATCTGCAGGCCGCCGATGGTCGAGGTGACCACGACGAAGATCATCGTCGGGCGCAGCAGGGGCAGCGTGATGCTGAAGAACTGGCGCGCCTTGCTCGCGCCGTCCACCCAGGCCGCCTCGTAGATGTCGCGCGGGATGGCCTGCATGGCCGCCAGCACGATCAGCGCGTTGTAGCCGGTCCAGCGCCAGTTCACCATCGTGGCGATGGCGATGTGGCTCCACCAGCGCTCGGCCTGCCAGTCGATCCGGTCGATGCCGACGGCCTCCAGGATCGAGTTGATCATGCCGTACTGGGGGCCGAACAGGTTGGCGAAGATGATCGTGAGGGCGACGAGGCTGGCCACGTAGGGCAGCAGCACGCCCATGCGCCACGCGGTCCGGCCGCGCAGCGCGGTGTTCAGCAGCGCCGCGAGCAGCACCGCGACGATCACCTGGGGAACGCTGGACAGCACGAAGATGCTGATCGTGTTGACCATCGCGTTCCAGAACTGCGAGTCACCCAGCAGGTAGGTGTAGTTCTCCAGGCCGACGAAGGGCTGCTCGTCGGCGCCGAGCTCCCAGTCGAACAGGGAGATGTAGGCCGTGTAGAGCAGCGGGAACAGGCCCACGACGCCGAACACGATGAAGAACGGCGCGATGTAGAGGTACGGCGAGACCTTGACGTCGAAGTTGGTCAGCCGGTGGCGCCAGCTCAGCCTGGCCGGCGGGATGTCATCGTTGTCCGCGCGCCGCGGCGGGCGGGGCTCGGCGCCCCGCCCGCTCGCGACCGTCAATTCGGTCGTCATTACCTGGCGGCCTTCTTGGCTCCCTCGACGACCTGGTTCCAGGCGTCGCCGGGCGAGGTGCCCTGCTCGACGGCCTGCAGGGCCGGGGAGATCACGGTCTCCTGGATGGTGCCGTCCTGCGGGCCCTTGTACTGGGCGCCGGGGACCTTGTTCGCCTGCTCGGAGAAGAGCAGGCCGACCTTCTCGCCGCCGAAGTACTCGCTGGTCTTGTTCAGCAGCTCGGGCGAGATCAGGGCCTGGGTCTGGCTGGGGAAGGTGCCCTTGGCGACGAACGCCTTGGTCTGCTGCTCGGGGGCGGTCAGCCACGCGGCCAGCTTGGCGGCCTCGGCCTTGTTCTTGCCCTGCTTCGGGACGGTCAGGTACGAGCCGCCCCAGTTGCCGCCGCCGCCGGGGAAGGCCGCGGTGACGGCCCACTTGCCCTTGAGCTCGGGGCCGGAGTTCTCCTCGATCGGGCCCAGCATCCACGACGGGCAGACCTTGGTCGCGAACGCCGACTCCTTGAAGCCGCGCTTCCACTCGTCGCTCCACGCGACGAGCTTGGCCGACTGGCCGCGCTGCACGGCGCCGCTGACCTGGTCGAAGTACTTCTTGTCGTCGTTGGTCTCGATCACGAGCTTGTCGTCGCGGTCGAAGTAGCCGACCTTGGCCTGGTTGTGCATCGGGTTGAAGACCTGCGAGGCGGAGTCGAACCACGCCTTGCCGGTGGCCTGGACGTACTGGTCACCCGCCTGGAAGTACGAGTCCCAGGTCTCGAACAGCGCCTTGACGCTCTCCGGGTCCGAGGGGAGCTTCGCGGCCTCGAACAGGTCCTTGCGGTAGCACATGGCCAGCGGGCCGATGTCGGTGCCGTAGCCGATCATCTTGCCGTCCTTGGTGGTGACGGCGTCGACCTTCCACTGGAGCCAGCGGTCTTCCTTGACGTCCTTCGGGCCGAGTTCCTTCAGGTCCTCGAACTGGCCGGACTTCGACATGACCTGGCTGAGGTAGCCCTCTTCGACGGCCTCGATGTCAGCGAGGCCGGAGCCGGCGGCCAGCTTGGTGAACAGGTTCTGGTGGTGCGGCTGGGCCTGGCCGGTCTTGCGCTGGGTGATCTTGACGTTCGGGTTGGCGGCCTCGTACTCCTTGAGGAGGTCCTCGTAGCCGAACTCGTTGAACGTGGCGATGGTCAGCTCAACCTTGCCATCGGCAGAGGTGCCGGACCCGCCCGAGCCACAGGCCGAGGCGGCCAGGGCGAGCACTGCGGTGCAGGCCAGCACCTTGGCCAAGCCTGCTCGACGGTAGCGCACGAGAACTCCTCAGTTGATCGGCGGTGAACGTTCTGGGAGCGCTCCCAGGTTTTGGGGGAGTGTGGTTCGCGCCACGGAGTTGTGTCAAGCGCCCGTGTCCGCGCTGTTACCGACGTTGCGACATTTGCTTCGCTGGAACGATTCTGGTAGCGGGGTGCGGGGTGGGCCGTTCAGGCACCTTCCGTAGACCGCTCGGACACCCTGGGTTGCTGCTATCGACGGGGCGCGGGGTGCGATCCGCCCGTCTTCCCGGGCCCGGACCTGCGGATCTTTGCGTTCTGCCCGGGTGGTCGGGTGTTGCCGCTTGAGTTGGGACGCGGGTGGCGTCTCATCTGATCAATCGGAGATCGAAGAGATCACCCCGCGAGTCATGCGTTCGAGACTCGCGTGTCATGCGTTCGAGACCGGCGTGTCATGCGTTCGGAGCGCGTGAGTCATGCGTTCAAGCCGCGCGAGTCGAACGTTCGGAGCGCGCGAGTCGAACGTTCAGGACCCCCGAGTTCTACGTTCAAGACCGGCGTGTCCTCCGGTGGGGCACCGCGTGTCCTCCGGTCAAGCACTGCGAGTCCTCCGGTCGGGCACCGCGTGTTGGCCGAGCCGGGAGCTGTTGGTTCACGGGCGACGCTCGCCGCTGGGCAGGCCGCCAAGAGAGGGGAAAAGCGGCTCGTCCTCTCCCGCATGGCCTGCCAGAGGCAACCACACTTGTCAAGAGGGGGCCGAAGGGCATGGCCCCCTCTTGACAAGCGCGGTAGGGCTGCGCCCAGGCCATACGGGAGAGGACGAGAGCGGGGTTTGCTGTTGTTTTTAGCTGTCGCCCTCCAGGTCGCCTTCTGTTTGCAGGTAGATCGTTTGCAGGGCGTTCAGGGTGTTGGGGTCCGGGTGTTGCCACATGCCTCGGTTGGCTGCCTCTAGCAGGCGTTCGGCGATGCCGTGGAGGGCCCAGGGGTTGGATTCGGTCATGAACTTCTGGTTTTCCGGGTCCATGACGTAGGTGGCGGCCAGTTGTTCGTACATCCAGTCGGCTACTACGCCGGTGGTGGCGTCGTAGCCGAAGAGGTAGTCGACTGTGGCGGCCAGTTCGAATGCGCCCTTGTAGCCGTGTTTGCGCATTGCGTTGAGCCAGCGGGGGTTTACTACGCGGGCTCGGAAGATCCTGTTCGTTTCTTCGTGGAGGGTTCTGGTGCGGACCGCGTCGGGGCGGGTGCTGTCGCCCACGTAGGCGGCCGGGGCCTTGCCCGTCAGGGCCCTCACGGTGGCGATCATGCCGCCGTGGTATTGGAAGTAGTCGTCCGAGTCCGCGATGTCGTGTTCCCGGGTGTCGATGTTCTTGGCGGCCACGGCGATGCGCTTGTAGGCGCTTTCCATGTCCGCGCGGGCTTCCCTGCCGTCCAGGTCCCTGCCGTAGGCGTAGCCGCCCCAGACCGCGTAGACCTCGGCCAGGTCGGTGTCGTCCCGCCAGTTGCGGCTGTCGATCAGGGGGAGCAGCCCCGCGCCGTAGGCGCCTGGTTTGCTGCCGAAGATGCGCAGGGTGGCGCGGCGTTGGTCGTGGTGGGTGGCGAGGTCCGCCTGGGCGTGGGCGCGGATGTAGTTGGCCGTGGGGGGTTCGTCCAGGTTGGCGACCAGCTGGACCGCGTCGTCCAGCAGTGCCACCACGTGGGGGAAGGCGTCCCTGAAGAAGCCGCTGATGCGGATGGTCACGTCGATCCTGGGGCGGTTCAGCTCGTCCAGGGGGATGGGTTCCAGGCCCGTTACCCGGCGGGACTGGTCGTCCCAGGTGGGGCGGACGCCCATGAGGGCCAGTACTTCCGCGATGTCGTCGCCTGCCGTGCGCATGGCGCTGGTGCCCCAGACCGAGAGGCCCACCGAGGGGGGCCACTCCCCCGTGTCGGCGCGGTAGCGCTCCAGCAGTGAGTCGGCCATGGCCTGGCCGGTTTCCCAGGCCAGGCGGGACGGGACCGCCTTGGGGTCCACCGAGTAGAAGTTGCGGCCGGTGGGGAGGACGTTGACCAGACCTCGCAGGGGGGAGCCCGAGGGGCCCGCCGGGACGTAGCCGCCGTCGAGGGCGTGGAGGACGTTGGTCAGTTCGTCGGTGGTGCGGGAGAGGCGGGGGACCACTTCCTCGGCGGCGAATTCGAGGATGGCGGCCACGTCGTCGTCGGTGGTGAGGGTGCGGGCGGTGGCCTTGGTCCAGTTGGCGTCTTCCATGGCCTGGACCAGGGCTCGGGCCTCGGCCTCGACCTCGTCCGTCGAGGTGCGGGTGGTGTCCTCCAGGCCCAGGGCTTCCCGCAGGCCGGGGAGGGTCGTCCTGCCCGCCCACATCTGCTTCGCCTGGAGGATGGCCAGGACCAGGTTCACCCGGGTTTCGCCGGTGGGGGCCTCGCCCAGGACGTGCAGGCCGTCGCGGATCTGGACGTCCTTGATCTCGCAGAGCCAGCCGTCCACGTGGAGGAGGAGGTCGTCGAACTCGGCGTCGTGGGGGCGGTCCTCCAGGCCCAGGTCGTGGTCGAGCTTGGCGGCCTGGATGAGGGTCCAGATCTGGGCTCGGATGGCCGGGAGCTTGGCCGGGTCCATGGCGGCGATGGTGCCGTGCTCGTCCAGGAGTTGTTCCAGGCGGGCGATGTCGCCGTAGCTGTCGGCGCGGGTCATGGGTGGTACCAGGTGGTCCACGAGGGTGGCGTGGGCCCGGCGCTTCGCCTGCGTGCCCTCGCCCGGGTCGTTGACCAGGAACGGGTAGATCAGGGGCAGGTCGCCCAGGGCCGCGTCCGGTCCGCAGGACGCGCTCATGCCCGCGGTCTTGCCGGGGAGCCATTCGAGGTTGCCGTGCTTGCCCACGTGGACCACCGCGTCGGCCTGGAACTCCTGTTCCAGCCAGCGGTAGGCGGCCAGGTAGTGGTGGCTCGGGGGGAGGTCCGGGTCGTGGTAGATGGCGATGGGGTTCTCGCCGAAGCCGCGCGGGGGTTGGACCATCACGACCACGTTGCCGGAGCGCAGGGCGGCCAGGACGATGTCGTCGCCGTCCACGAAGAGGGTGCCCGGCGCTTCGCCCCAGTGCTCCTCCATGGCTTCGCGGAGGTCGGCGGGGAGGGTCTGGTACCAGGTCCGGTAGCGGGTGGCGGGTAGCCGCACCGGGTTGCCCTTGAGCTGTTCCTCGGTGAGCCAGTCGGGGTCCTGGCCGCCGGCGGCGATGAGGGCGTGGATCAGGGCGTCGCCGTCCTGGTTGTCGACGCCGGGGAGGTCGGTGCCGATGTCGTAGCCGCGTTCCCGGAGCGCTTCGAGCAGGCGGACGACGCTGGCGGGGGTGTCCAGGCCGACGGCGTTGCCGATGCGGGAGTGCTTGGTCGGGTAGGCCGAGAGCATGATCGCGATCCGGCGGTCGGCCGGGGGGACGTGGCGGAGCCTGCCGTGGCGGACGGCGAGGCCCGCGACGCGGGCGGCCCGCTCCGGGTCGGCCACGTAGACGGTCAGGCCGTCCTCGTCGACCTCCTTGAAGGAGAACGGGACGGTGATGATCCGGCCGTCGAACTCGGGGATGGCCACCTGGGTGGCCGTGTCGAGCGGGGACAGGCCGTCGTCGTTCTCATCCCACGCGGTGCGGCTGGTGGTCAGGCACAGGCCCTGGAGGATGGGGACGTCGAGGGCCGCGAGGGCGCCCACGTCCCACGCCTCGTCGTCACCGCCGGCGGAGGCGGTGGCGGGGGTGGTGCCGCCCGCCGCCAGGACGGTCACCACCAGGGTGTCGGCCTTGCGCAGCTCGGCGAGCAGGGACTCGTCGGCGGAGCGCAGGGACGCGCAGAAGATCGGGAGCGGGGTGCCGCCCTTGGCCTCGATGGCGTCGCACAGGGCGTGGACGAACGCGGTGTTCCCGGCCACGTGGTGGGCGCGGTAGTAGAGCACCGCGATGGTGGGGCCGGTGGGGGTGGTGCCGGTCTCGCGGTCGAGGATCCCCCAGGTGGGGGCCGGTTCGGGGGCGCTGAAGCCGTGGCCGGTGAGCAGGACCGTGTCGGACAGGAAGTCGTGCAGCTGGGCCAGGTTGGCCGCGCCGCCGTGGGCCAGGTAGGCGTGCGCCTCGGCGCAGACGCCGGCGGGCGCGGTGGACAGCTCCATCAGCTCGGCGTCCGGGTTCTGCTCGCCACCCAGGACGACGACCGGGCGAGGGCCGGCCAGGAGGTGGTCCAGGCCCTCCTCCCACGTGCGGCGGCCGCCGAGGATGCGGACCACCACCAGGTCGGTGCCCTCCAGCAGGGCCGGGAGGTCGTCGACGGTGGTGCGGGCCGGGTTGGCCAGGCGGTAGTCGGCGCCGCTCGCGCGGGCGGACAGCAGGTCCGTGTCGGAGGTCGACAGCAGCAGGATCACGTGCGGGCTCCATCCCTCGGGGGTCCTCGCCCCAGGTCGTAGGGGACGGCTGGGCGGAGTTCCTGACTCCCGGGGCTTCCCCCGGTCACAGTGGCGGGACCGCGCCGGACTCGCACCGGCTTCCTCCTGTTGCTTCGCCGTTCGGAGGCCACCCTAACGGGCGGTTAGCATCCAGCCCATGTCCACCGACCGAGTTCGCCCGGACGCCTGCCCCGGCGCCGTCGACGTGCACCGCGCGGCCGACGGCGGGCTGGCGCGGGTGCGGGTGCCCGGCGGCACGCTGAGCGCCCGTCAGCTCGACGTGCTCCGGGAGGCGGCGCTGGAGCTCGGGGACGGGTTCCTGGAGTTGACCTCGCGGGCCAACGTGCAGGTCAGGGGCTTGGCACCGGGGGCAGAGGTCGAGCTGGGCGCCCGGTTGCGCGAGGCGGGGTTGCTGCCCTCGGTGACGCACGAGCGGATCCGGAACGTCGTGGCCGCGCCGCTGGAGGACAACCAGGCCCTGGTCGACGGGATCGACGCGGCGCTGTGCGCGGTGCCGGAGCTGGCCGGGCTGTCCGGGCGGTTCCTGGTCACGGTCGGTGGCCCGGTCAGCGGGCTGGGTGGCGACATCGGGCTGGTCGGGGACGCGTTGTTCCTGGCAGGCCACGATTCAGGGGTCCGGGTGGACGACCCGGTGGCGGCGGTGGTGACCGCGGCGCGGTTGTTCCAGCAGGTGCGCGGCGACGCCTGGCGGCTGTCCGAAGTGGACGGCGGTGTGGGGAGGATCACCTCGGCTTTCGGGACCGTCGTCGACGAGCGCCTGCCCGCCGTTGTGACGCCGGTCATGCCCGGACCGGTCGGGGCGGTCGTCGTGGCCGGGGTGCCGCTGGGGCGGTTGGACGCGCGGCTGCTCGCCGGGGTGCCGGTGCGGGTGACGCCGTGGCGCAGCGTGGTGGTGCCCGCCGGGACCGACACGAACGGGTTGTTCACCTCGCCGGACTCCCCCTGGCACGGGGTGAGCGCGTGCACCGGGCGGCCGGGGTGCGCGAAGTCGTTGAGCGACGTGCGGGCCGACGTGGCCCGGTGGGTCGGCACGCCGCACGCGGGGCGCGTGCACTGGTCGGGCTGCGCGCGCCGGTGCGGGCGGCCCGCCGGGGACGTGGTGGAGTTCGTCGCCACCGACGACGGGTACGAGGAGATCAGGTGACCAGCTACGTCAGGGACGGCGCGGAGATCTACCGCCGGTCGTTCGCCACCATCCGGGCCGAGGCCGACCTCGACCGGTTCCCCGCGGACGTGGCGCGGGTGGTGGTGCGGATGATCCACGCGTGCGGCATGGTCGACCTGGTCGACGACGTGGCCTTCTCGCCGGGCGTGGTGCGCGGGGCGCGGGAGGCGCTGCTGGGCGGCGCCCCGGTGCTGTGCGACGCGCAGATGGTCGCCTCGGGCGTGACGCGGCGGCGGCTGCCGGCGGACAACGAGGTGCTGTGCCTGCTCGGCGACCCGCGGGTGCCCGCGCTGGCCGAGGAGATCGGCAACACGCGCAGCGCCGCCGCCCTGGAGCTGTGGGGCGAGCGGCTGGACGGCGCGGTGGTGGCCATCGGGAACGCCCCCACGGCCCTGTTCCACCTGCTGGACATGGTGGCGGCGGGCGCGCCGAGGCCCGCCGCGGTGCTGGGCGTGCCGGTCGGGTTCATCGGGGCGGCCGAGTCGAAGGACGCGCTGGCGGCCAACGCGCTCGGGTTGGAGTACCTGGTCGTGCGCGGTCGCCGGGGCGGCAGCGCCATGACCGCCGCGGCCGTCAACGCGATCGCGAGCGAGGACGAATGACCGGGAAGCTGTACGGGGTCGGGGTGGGTCCGGGCGACCCGGAGCTGGTGACCGTCAAGGCGGCGCGGCTGATCTCCGAGGCCGACGTGGTGGTGTTCCACAGCGCGCGGCACGGCCGCAGCGTGGCGCGGCGCATCGCCGAGCCCTACCTGCGGCCCGGCCAGGTCGAGGAGCAGCTCGTCTACCCGGTGACCACCGAGGACTCCGACGACTACCAGGGCGAGATCGACGCCTTCTACGAGGAGTGCGCGCGACGGCTGGCGGTCCACCTCGACGCGGGGCGCGTGGTGGTCGTGCTGGCGGCCGGCGACCCGTTCTTCTACGGCTCCTACATGCACCTGCACAAGCGGCTGGCGCACCGGTACGAGGCCGAGGTGGTGCCCGGCGTGACGTCGGTCAGCGCCGGCGCGGCCGTGGTCGGGCGGCCCCTGGTGGAGCGGGACGAGGTGCTGACCGTGCTGCCGGGCACGCTGCCCCCGGACGTGCTGGCCGAGCACCTGGCGGGTGGCGACCCGGTCGCCGTCATGAAGCTGGGGCGGACCTTCCCGCAGGTGCGGCGGGCGCTGGAGGACGCCGGGCGGCTCGACGAGGCGTGGTACGTGGAGCGGGCCACGACCGGCAGGCAGCGAACCGCGCCGCTGTCCGAAGTGGACGCCGGGGACGTGCCGTACTTCTCGTTGGCGCTGCTGCCGAGCAAGGCGCGGCGGCGGCGCGAGTCCGTCGGCGAGGTGGTCGTGGTCGGGCTCGGGCCGGCCGGGCCGCAGTGGCTGACGCCGGAGGCGCGGCGGGCGCTGACCGAGGCCGACGACCTGGTCGGGTACGTGACGTACCTGGACCGGGTGAACGCCGGCCCGCGGCAGCGGGTGCACGCCTCGGACAACAAGGTCGAGTCCGAGCGCGCCGCGTTCGCCCTGGACCTGGCCAGGAGGGGGCGGCGGGTCGCGGTGGTGTCCTCCGGTGACCCCGGCGTGTTCGCCATGGCCAGCGCGGTCCTGGAGGTCGCGGCCGAGGAGCAGTTCGCCGACGTGCCGGTGCGCGTGCTGCCGGGCCTGACCGCCGCGCACGCGGTGGCCAGCCGGGTGGGCGCGCCGCTCGGGCACGACTACTGCGTGGTGTCGCTGTCGGACCGGCTCAAGCCGTGGGGCGTGATCGAGGAGCGGCTGGAGGCGGCGGCCAAGGCCGACCTGGTGCTGGCGATCTACAACCCCGCCTCGAAGAGCCGGCGGTGGCAGGTGGAGTCGGCGCGGGACGTGCTGCTGCGGCACCGCTCCCCCGGCACGCCCGTGGTGATCGGGCGTGACGTGGGCGGGCCGGAGGAGCACGTGCGGGTGGTGCGCCTGGCCGACCTCGACCCGGCCGCGGTGGACATGCGCTGCCTGCTGCTGGTCGGGTCCTCGCAGACCAGGTGGACCGACCGCGGCGCGGTGTTCACCCCGCGCCGCTACCCCGGGTGAGCCAGGCCACGGCCTCGGCGACCGTCTCCACCAGCGGCGCGTCGGGCACCGGCGGGCGGCGCACCACGACCACCGGCAGGCCGAGGTGACGGGCGGCGTCGAGCTTGGCCGCCGTCATCGGGCCGCCGCTGTCCTTGGTGACCAGCACCTCGACCCGGTGCTCCCGCATGAGCGCCAGCTCGCCGTCGAGGGTGTAGGGGCCGCGGTCGAGCACCACGGTCAGGTCGGTGGCCCCGGGCGGGTCGACGGTGCGCGCCACACCGCTGGTGAAGTGGTGCAGCTCCTGGCGGCCGGTGGTGACGAACGCGCGCCGGCCGCGCACCAGCTCGGCGGCCTCGGCGACGCCGTCGACGTAGGTCCAGCCGGGCTGCGGCGGCCACGGCGGGCGGCGCAGCACCAGGAACGGGGTGCCGGTCGCGGCCGTGGCGGCCGCGGCGTTGGCGGTGATCCGGGCGGCGAACGGGTGGGTGGCGTCGACGACGGCGTCGACCCGCTCGGCCCGCAGGTAGTCCACCAGGCCCTGGACGCCGCCGAAGCCGCCGACGCGGACCTCCCCCGGCGGCAGCCTGGGCCGGCTCACCCGGCCGGCCAGCGACGAGATCACCCTGGTGCCCGCGAGGGCGCCGGCCAGCTCGCGCGCCTCCCCGGTGCCACCCAGTACCAGCACGGTCTTCACGGCTGTTGCATCCTGACGTCGTGAGCACGAACCTGCGCTTCGGCTGGACCACCGGGGCCTGCGCCACCGCCGCGACGACCGCGGCCTACACCGCGCTGCTCACCGGCGAGTTCCCCGACCCGGTGGGGATCGTGCTGCCCAAGGGGCAGGAGCCGACCTTCGCGCTGGCCCGGGAGGAGCTGGGCACCGGCTTCGCCGCCGCCCACGTGGTCAAGGACGCGGGCGACGACCCGGACGTCACGCACGGCGCGCTGGTCGGCGCGACGGTGCGGCCCGGCCCGCCCGGCAGCGGGGTGGTCTTCCGCGCCGGTCCCGGCGTGGGCACGGTGACCAAGCCCGGCCTGCCGCTGGAGGTCGGCGAGCCCGCGATCAACCCGGTGCCGCGGCGGATGATGCGCGAGCACGTCGAGCGGGTGGCGCGCGAGCACGGCGGCACCGGCGACGTGGTGGTGGAGATCTCCGTGGCGGGCGGCGAGGAGCTGGCCCGCCGCACCTGGAACCCCCGGCTGGGCATCCTGGGCGGGCTGTCGATCCTGGGCACCACCGGGATCGTGGTGCCGTACTCGTGCTCCGCGTGGATCGACAGCATCCGGCGCGGCGTCGACGTGGCGCGCGCCGCAGGCCGCACGCACGTCGCCGGCTGCACCGGCAGCACCTCGGAGCGGGTCGCCGCCGAGCTGCACGGCCTGCCCGAGGACGCGCTGCTGGACATGGGCGACTTCGCCGGCGCGGTGCTGAAGTACCTGCGGCGCCACCCCGTGCCCCGGCTGACCGTGGCGGGCGGCATCGGCAAGCTGTCCAAGCTCGCCGACGGCCACCTGGACCTGCACTCGGGCCGCTCGCAGGTGGACCTGGGCTTCCTGGCGTCGCTGGTGGGCGACCCCGCGCTGGCCGAGGCGGTGCGCGGGGCGAACACGGCGCTGGGCGCGCTGCGGGTGTGCCAGGCGGCCGGGGTGCCGCTGGGCGACCTGGTCGCGGCGCGGGCCAAGGCCGTGGCGGACGGCGTGCTGCGCGGCGCCCCGGTCGAGGTGGACGTGGTGGTGGTCGACCGGGCCGGGGTCGTGGTCGGGCGGGCGTGAGCCGACGGCGTGACGACCGCCGGTCGTGCGGCGCGTGGTCGCACCGCCGGAGTTGTCGGTGGTCCTCGGTACGGTCGTGCTGTGACGAGCCGCCGCCTGTCCCGCGGTGTCAACCGCCGCCGCTCTCCCGACTGCCCTCGCCCCAGCGCCAACCGAAAGGGCAAGCCGGGTCCGTGCGTCGGCTGCATCAACGATGTCTTCCACCGACGTGACCTCGTTCCCCGCGAGCCGTACGTCGATGCCGACACGGTCAGAAAATGCGACTGCCGCACCTGCGGACGCCCCGTCCCGATCACCTACCGGGAGATCAGGGGTGCGGAGGTGGCGGCCGACTCCTCCCTGGCCGCCTGCGAGTTCTGCACCATCAGTGGCCTCGGTCATCCCGTGCACGGGAACCCGACACCGGCGAACGCCACCCGGGAACGCCTGGAGGCCGAAACGATGTCCGCGGGGCGGGTTCTGCGGGAGCTCGCGGATCACGGTCTCGTTCCCGTCGCCGAGGACCTCGGCGGACATGAGGGCGTGCGGCCCGTCGCTCTCGGTAAGGTGCACGGAGCATCGGCGCTGTTCGTGCGGTGCGAGCTGTGTGGTGGGTCGGAGTTCACCAGCTTGCATCTGATCAACGATCGCATGCGCCGAGGAGGTCTCCCCTGTCGCTCGTGCACCGCCGCTCCCATCACGGCGTCGGCCATCGAGCGGTCGAAGGCCGCGTTCGAAGCCCACCTGCTCCGTCGTCGCGGAGGCGCTGCCCGGGTGTCCGAGCCGGTCGATGCCGAGTGCACGGTCTGCGGCGCGCATCGGCGCGTTTCGTTGGGGCGCCTCCTCGACGGAGCACCTCCCTGCCTGCGGTGCGACGGCGGGTTCGACCCGAATGGTGAGCACTGGGTCTACCAGTTCCACTTCCCGCACTTCGGCGTGTACAAGCTCGGCATCACCCACGCCCGCGATGAACAGCGATTCGCCGACCACCAGCGGGCCGGGGGGAAGTTGGTCGGCAGGGTGCTCGTGCGCGACCGGACGACGGCGTTCCGGATCGAGAAGCTCGGGCTCTCCTCGGTACGCGAATGGGCTGACCGCACCCTGGGCGCGCGTGAGTTCCCCCGGGGTGGTTGGACGGAACTCTGGAGCGATTCGGGCCCTGTGGTGAACCTGCACGCGCTGGTCTCGCAGTTCGAGGCGGTAGCGGGTCACGAGCGGCAGCGGTCGGCCGAGTAGAGGTGGCTGTCGGGGAAGCCCTCGGCGGTCAGCACCCGGCCCACGACGATCACCGCGGTGCGCTTGACGCCGGCGGCCAGCACCCGGTCGGCGATGGTGGCCAGGGTGCCGCGGATGACCTCCTCGTCCTCCCGGCTGGCGCGCGCGACCACGGCCACCGGGCAGTCCGGGCCGTAGTTCGGCAGCAGCTCGGCCACCACCTCGGTGATC
Organism: Saccharothrix syringae; assembly: GCF_009498035.1. NCBI lineage: Bacteria > Bacillati > Actinomycetota > Actinomycetes > Pseudonocardiales > Pseudonocardiaceae > Saccharothrix > Saccharothrix syringae. Next base: position 2,481,551 of record NZ_CP034550.1, on the reverse strand, counting down.
CGCTGCACGGCCAGGTGCAGCACGAGCGTGGCGCCACTGCGGCCCAGGGTGGCCAGGTCCTCGCCCGGCGGCATGGGGGTGGCGCGCGCGGCGGTGCGGGTGAGCACCACGGTCTGCCCCACGCCCGGCACGGTCAGCTCGCGGCCCAGCGCCGCCGCCGCCGCGGCGAAGGCGGGCACGCCCGGGGTCACGTCGTAGGGGATGCCCAGGGCGTCCAGCCGGCGCATCTGCTCGGCCACCGCGCTGAACACCGACGGGTCGCCGGAGTGCAGGCGGGCCACGTCGTGGCCGGCGGCGTGGGCGTCGGCCAGCTCGGCGACGATCTCGTCGAGGGTGAGCGACGCGGTGTCGACCAGGCGCGCGCCGGGCGGGCAGTGCCCCAGGACCTCGGTGGGCACCAGCGCGCCCGCGTACAGGCACACCGGTGCGGCGGCGAGCAGGCGCGCGGCGCGCAGGGTCAGCAGGTCGGCCGCGCCGGGGCCCGCGCCGATGAAGTGGACGGTCACTGCTCCTCCTCGGTGACGGACCGGGTGCCGGGCCCGGTGCCGGGTTGGGTTCCGGACTCGGCGCCGGGGCGGGTGCCGGACTCGGGCCCGGTCCAGGGCCTGGTCACGGCCCACAGGGTCACGGGCTTCTGGGGTCGCCAGCCGGTGAAGCCGCCGATCGGCGCGGCCCGGCTGACCTCGACGCGGGTCAGCTCGCCGCCCAGGCGCGCGTGCCAGCCCGTCAGCACGGCCTCGGACTCCAGGGTGACGGCGTTGGCTACCAGGCGGCCACCCGGCCGGAGCGCCGCCCAGCAGCGCTCGACCACGCCGGGCGCGGTCAGGCCGCCGCCGATGAACACCGCGTCCGGCGGCTCCAGGTCCAGCGCGGCGGGCGACTCCCCCACCACCACCCGGATGCCGGGCACGCCCAGCGCGGTGGCGTTGCGGCCGACGCGGGCGGCCCGCTCCGGGGACTTCTCCACCGCGACCGCCCGGCACGCCGGGTGGGTGCGGCACCACTCGACGGCGACGCTGCCCGCGCCCGCGCCGACGTCCCACAGCAGCTCGCCGGGGCGCGGTGCGAGCAGCGCCAGCGTCACCGCGCGCACCTCGCGCTTGGTCAGCTGGCCGTCGTGCTCGTAGGCGTCGTCGGGGCGGCCGGGGGTGGTCGAGGCGCCGTCGCGGCCGCACTCCAGGGCCAGCACGTGCAGCGGGTCGGCGGCGGCCAGGTCGGCGTGCACGCGCTCGCGCGGACCGCCCAGCTGCTCCAGGACGGTGATCCGGGCGTCCGGGGCCAGGGCGGCGACCTCCGCGGGCGAGCCGCCGAGCACCAGGACGCGCCGGCCGGGGTGCAGGTGCGGCACGAGCAGCGCGGCCGGCTTGCCCACCAGGCTGACCACGGTCACCTCGTCGAGCGCCCAGCCGAGCCGGGCGCACGCCAGCGACGCCGACGACGGGTGCGGCAGGACCCGGACCCGGTCGGCGCCCAGCAGCCGCACCAGGGTGGTGCCGATGCCGTGGAACCCGGGGTCGCCGCTGGCCAGCACGCCGATCCGGCGGTCGGCGTGGCGGGCCAGCAGGTCGGGCAGGTTCGGCAGCAGCGGCGAGGGCCAGGCGACCCGCTCGAACTCACCCGGCACCAGGTCGAGCTGGCGGGAGCTGCCCATGAGCACCTGGCAGGAGGCCAGCTCCCGGCGCGCGGCGGGCGGGAGGCCGTCCCAGCCGTCGGCACCGATGCCGACGACGGTGATCATCGGACGGTGCCCAGCACGCGGGTCACGGTGATCTCGATGACCACCCGTTCGGGGTTGGGCCGGGGCGTGCGGTAGCGCCGCGCGTAGCGCTCCACGGCGTCCGCCACGGCCTCGGGCTCGCGGCGGACGACGGCGCGGCCCTCCAGGGTCGACCAGCGGGCTCCGTCCACTTGGCACACCGCGACGCGCGCGCCCTCCGCGCCCGCGACGTGGCGGACCTTGCTGGAACCGCCCGAGGTGATCACGCGCGCGATGCCCGTCTCCAGGTCCAGCGTGACGCCGACCGGCACGACGTGCGGCGTGCCGTCCCGCCGGATCGTGGTCAGCGTGCACAGGTGGCGCTCGGTCCAGAACGCGCGGAAGTCCTCGCCCTTGGTCGACAACATGGGTGCATCATGCGGCACGGCCGGGCTATGGTGGAAAACGTGACGCGCCGATTTAGCCGCCCCCGGCCGGGAGACCCGGTCGCCGGGGCCTGCCGCGCGCGCTGAAATCCCGCGGTCCCGTCGACGGGCCGGCTGGGGGTCTTCCTCCGAAATCCCAGCCACCGCGAAGGGACTCCCGCGATGCCCCGTGACCTCAGCGACCCCGCCTACGGGCCGCACGCCGTGCAGTTGCTGCTCGACGAGATCCTGGCCGTGCTCCCCGGTGACGTGCGCGTGCGCCGCGATCCCCCGGACGTGTCGGTCGACGACAACTACACCGCGCTCGGCTACCCGCCCGACGCCGTCACCCGCGACGCCCGCTACACCCGGTACACCGCGCCGGGCCGGATGCTGCGCAGCCACACCACCGCCATGGTGCCGCCCGCGCTGCGGCTGCTGGGCACCACCGACGACTGGGACGACGTGGTGCTGGCCTGCGTCGGCCAGGTGTACCGGCGCGACGCGGTGGACCGGGTGCACTCGGGCACGCCGCACCAGCTCGACCTGTGGCGCATCTCGCGCCACGAGGCGTCGCTGGACGAGCTGGTGGAGGCGGTGGTGACCGCCGCCGTGCCCGGCCTGCCGTACCGGACCACGCCCGCCACCCACCCCTACACCACCGGCGGGCGGCAGGTGGACGTGCTGGTGGGCGGCCGGTGGCTGGAGGTCGCCGAGTGCGGCCTGGCGGCCCGCCGCGTGCTGCGGCGGGCGTGGCTGCCCGACGACGTGCGCGGCCTGGCGCTGGGCCTGGGCCTGGACCGGCTGCTGATGATCCGCAAGGGCGTGCCGGACATCCGCCTGCTGTCCTCCGACGACCCGCGGGTGGCCGCGCAGATGCTGGACCTGTCGCCGTACCGGCCGGTGTCGCGGCACCCGGCGATCACCCGGGACGTGTCGGTGGCGGTCGCCGCGGACGCCGACGCCGAGACCCTGGGCGACGCGGCACGGGGCGCGGTCGGCGACCTGGCCGAGGAGGTGCTGGTGCTCGACGAGACCCCGGTGGCGGAGCTGCCGCCCGCCGCGGTGGCCCGGCTCGGGGCGCGCCCGGACCAGAAGAACGCGCTGCTGCGCCTGGTCCTGCGCCACCCGACCCGCACCCTGACCGACGAGGAGGCCAACGCGGCGCGCGACGCCGTGCACGCCGCGGTGCACGAGGGGGATCAGCCCCTGATCTCGTTGAGGTAGTTGTAGATGGTGTACCGGGTGACGCCGAGCACGCCCGCCAGGTAGTCGACGGAGTCCCGGATGAGGAACAGCCCCGCTTCGTCCAGCACGCGCACCACCTGCGACTTGTGGGACTTCTTCATCAGCTCCACCGGCACGCCGACCGCGTCGACCGCGCGTTCGACCAGCAGGCGCTGGAGGGTGTCGACGTCGCCCGGGAACGCCTCCACCGCGTTGACCGCGCGGTCCGGCGGCACGCCCGCGCCGGGGTCGCTGTTGACGCACAGGCAGCCGACCGCGACCCCGTCGGCGTCGCGCAGGAACACCGTGGAGGAGCGGATCGCCCGGCCGTCGGGGGCGTAGGTCTCGTAGCCCGCGAGGTCCTGGGTGGTGCCGCGGCGGACCAGGCCGAGCAGCAGGTCGGTCATCGGGCCGCCGACCTGGCGGCCGGTCAGGTCGCCCGCGATGGCGACGATCGAGTTCGGCAGGGCGCCGAGGTCGTGCAGCACGACCTCGGTGCCCGGGCCCAGCGCCTCGGCCAGGCCGTTGACCGTCGGCACCAGGGCGGCGAGCACGTCGTGGGTGACGGGCGCCGCGCCGGTGCGCCGGGGTGCCGGCGCGACCAGCTCCCGCAGGGCGGCGGCGAACCGGTCGACCGTGCCGGGGGTGGTGGAGGCGTGCGGCGACAGGCGGACGTGCTCCGGGCGCACGGTCGCGGTCACGCCCGCGGCCGCCAGCGCCGCGCCGACCACCGGTGCCGGCCGGTCGGGCAGGGTGAACGCCAGGATGCCCGCGCGCCGGTCGGTCGCGGACACCACCTCGCCGCCCGCGGCCCGGACCGCCTCGGCCAGCTCGTCGACGCGCTCGGCGACCCGCCGCTCCAGCGCGGGCACGCCGGCCAGCTCGACCAGCTCCAGGGCCGTGGCCAGGGCGCCCGCGGCGATCGGGCTGAGGTTGGTGATCGACCAGCCCGCGGCGCCCTCGCCCACCGGGTGCACGGCGTCGTCGAACAGCCCGGCGTCCTCGGCGCCCGTCCAGCCCGACAGCACCGGGTCCAGGCGCTCCAGCGCCCGGTCGGACAGCAGCAGGAACCCGGTGGACCAGCCGGCGCGCAGCCACTTCTGGCCGCCGACCACCAGCACGTCGGCCGCCTCCCACGGTTCGTCGACCACGCCGAAGCCCTGGATGCCGTCCACCACCAGCAGCCGGTCGCCCACCGCCTCGCGCAGCGCGGCCAGGTCGGCCCGGTAGCCGGTGCGGAAGTCCACCGCGCTGACCGACACCGCGTCGATCCCGGGGGTCAGCGCGGCGCGCACCGCCTCGGGCGTGACCGGGCCGGCCGGCAGCCACGACACCTCCGCGCCGGGCGCGCGCACCCACGGGTAGGTGTTGGCCGGGAACTCGCCGGCCGACACCAGCACCCCGCCGCGCACGGCGAGCGCGACCTGGAACAGGCCGGTGCTGGTGTTGGGCAGCAGCGCCACGTGGTCGGTGTCGCCCCGGCACAGCCGGGCGGCGGCGGCCCTGGCGCGCAGGTCCTGCCGCATCAGGTCGTCCACGGTGGACGGCCCGGCCGCCGCCGAGGTCTCCAGCAGGCGGGTGGACGCGTCCACCACGGCGTGCGCCGGCGGGCCGAACCGGGCGAAGTCCAGGTACCCCTCCGGCTCGTGGAACTGGACGAGGTACGAGGACGGGATGCGCATGACCACCTAGAGCACCTTCGCGAGGAACTGCTTCGTGCGTTGCCGCCGCGGATTGTCCAGCACCTGCGCGGGCGGGCCCGCCTCGACCACCGCGCCGTCCACCATGAACACCACCGAGTCGGCCACCTGCCGGGCGAAGCCGATCTCGTGCGTCACCACGACCATGGTCATGCCGGCGCGGGCCAGGTCGACCATCACGTCCAGCACCTCGCCCACCAGCTCGGGGTCCAGCGCCGAGGTGGGCTCGTCGAACAGCATCAGCTTCGGCTTCATCGCCAGCGCGCGGGCGATCGCGACCCGCTGCTGCTGGCCGCCGGAGAGCTGGTGCGGGTAGGCGTCGACCTTGTCGGCCAGGCCGACCCGCGCCAGCAGCGCCCGCGCCTCGTCGAACGCGGTGCCCCTGGGGACCCTGAGCACCCGGGCGGGGCCCTCGGCCACGTTCTCCAGCGCGGTGCGGTGCGGGAACAGGTTGAACCGCTGGAACACCATGCCGATGTCCCGCCGCTGCCGCGCCACCTCGCGCTCGCGCAGCTCGTGCAGCCTGCCGCCGCGCTCGGCGAAGCCCACCGGGGTGCCGTCGACCCGGATGCGGCCCGCGTCGATGGTCTCCAGGTGGTTGACGCACCGCAGGAACGTCGACTTGCCCGCGCCCGACGGGCCGAGCAGGCACACCACCTCGCCCGCCGCGACCTCCAGGTCGACGCCGCGCAGCACCTCGACGCCGCCGAAGGACTTGCGCACGCCGACCGCGCTCACCAGGCTCATCGCGCGCTGTGCCGTCATCTTCCGGCGACCCCCTTGCCGTAGGCGCGTTCCAGGAAGTGCTGGCCGACGCTCGCCACGCTGACCACGACCATGTACCAGGCGGCCGCGGCCAGCAGCGTCTCCATGATCTGGAGGTTGCGCGAGGCGATGTTGTTGGCCGCGTGGACCAGCTCCAGGAAGCCGATGACCGACGCCATGGAGGTGCCCTTGAGCATGTTGATGAAGTTGTTGCCGGTCGGCGGGATGATCACCCGCATGGCCTGCGGCAGCACCACGCGGCGCAGCGCGGTGGCCGGGGTCATGCCGATGGCCTTGGCCGCCTCGACCTGGCCGTGGTCCACGCTGTTCAGGCCGGCCCGCACGATCTCGGCCATGTAGGCGCTCTCGTTGAGGCCCAGGCCGAGCAGGGCGGCCACGAACGCGGTCACCAGGACGTTGGTCTTCTCCTCGTACAGGCCGAAGAGCGAGATCTCCTCGAACACCAGGGCCAGGTTGAACCACAGCAGGATCTGCAGCAGCACGGGCAGGCCCCGGAACAGCCACACGTACCCGGCGGCGAACCAGCGGGCGACCGGGTTGGGCGAGCGCCGCAGCAGCGCGACGCCCACGCCGAGCACGATCGCGCCGGCCTGCGCGACCACCGCCAGCACGACGGTGTTGACCAGGCCGCGCAGCATGATCTCGTGGGTGAAGAAGCCCGGCACGGCGGCGTAGTCGATCTTCGCGCCGGCCAGCGCCCAGACCAGCGCGCCGAGCGCGGCCAGCAGGACCGCGCCGCCGACCCAGCGGCCCCGGTGGCGCAGCGGGACGACCACCAGTTCATCGGGGGCCGGTTCGTCACCTGCCATTGACGGTCACCTTCCCGACCGCGCCCTGCTCGACGTCCCAGGCGTCGAGGATCTTGCCGTAGGTGCCGTCGTCGACCAGCGCCTGGAGCGCCTTCCGCACGGCCGCGGTCAGCTCGGGGGTGTTCTTGTTGACGCCGATGCCGTACGGGCCGCCGTTGATCGGGGCCAGGTCCACGACCTCGAAGAACTCGCCGTCGCCCGCGGTCCTGGCCACGTAGACGGCGGTGGGCAGGTCGTTGAGGATGGCGGCGACGCGGCCGGTGCGCAGCTGGTTCTGGTTCTGCGTGTCGCTGTCGGTGGCGGTCACCTGGATGGGGTCGCCGGACAGGCACCGGTGCTGCTTGGCGAAGGTCTCCTGGCTGGAGCCGAGGTTGACCGCGACGGCCTTGCCGCACAGGTCGTCCGGGCCCTTGATGCCCGCCGGGTTGCCCTTCTGCACCATGATCGTGATGCCGGAGGTGAAGTAGTCGACGAAGTCGATGGCCTGCTGCCGCTCGGGGGTGTCGTTCATCGCGGCCATGGTCACGTCGATCCGGCCCGCCTGGAGGCTGGTGATCAGCGAGCTGAACGCCATGTCCTGGTGCTCGACGGTCAGGCCGAGCTTGGCGCCGACGGCCTTGACCAGGTCGACCTCGGAGCCGACGGGGGTCTTGCCGTCGGCGGCGTAGAAGTTGTTGGGCGGGTTCTGGACGTTGGAGCCGACCCGCAGCTTCCCGGCCTGCCGGATGCCCTCGGGCAGGCTCGCGGCCAGGGCGTCGTCCTTGGTCACCGCCCCCACGATCGCCGCGGTGTCGGGCTGGTCGCCGCCGCCGGCCGACGGTTGCTCCTCGGCGGGCGAACCGCACGCGACCAGCGTGAACAGGGACAGGGCAACCGCTGCGGTCCGGCGCACGGGACACCTCCTGCGATGGGGTGGCCCGAAAACTACAACGTTCTGTTGAAGACGTCCACAAGTTGTTGAAAGGAATTCGGCGCGTGTCCCGGTCGTTGGAGCGGGTACAAGGGGTGGAACGCCCCACGTCCACACCGAGGAGGACCTATGGCCACCGTGGAGCTGACCGCGGAGAACTTCGACGACGTAGTCGGCGGCTCCGAGATGGTCCTGGTCGACTTCTGGGCGAGCTGGTGCGGCCCGTGCCGCCAGTTCGCCCCGGTCTACGAGAAGTCCGCCGAGAAGCACTCGGACATCGTGTTCGGCAAGGTCGACACCGAGGCGCAGCAGCAGCTCGCCGCGGCGTTCCAGATCCGGTCGATCCCGACCCTGATGATCGTGCGCGACGGCGTCGTGCTCTACGCCCAGCCCGGCGCCCTGCCGGAGGCGGCCCTGGAGGACCTGATCGACCAGGCCCGGAAGGTCGACATGGACGAGGTGCACAAGCAGGTCGCCGAGCAGAAGGCGGAGCAGCAGTCCTGACGCTGTGACGTGAAGGTGACGTGAAGGTCTTCCCGCGGCGGCGGTCCCACGACGGGACCGCCGCCGCGGCGCGTCAGCCGTCCATCGCCCGCGTGTCGCGCGGCGGTGCCACCGGGTCCTGCCCGCTGGACTCGCCGGTCTCCATCCGCCGGCCCCGCTCCAGCTCGGCGTCCAGCTCCGCGCCCAGCAGCAGCGCGAGGTTCGAGATCCACAGCCAGACCAGGAAGACGATCACACCGGCCAGCGAGCCGTAGGTCTTGTTGTACGAGGAGAAGTTCGCCACGTACAGCGCGAAGCCGGTCGACGCGGCCACCCACACCAGCACGGCCAGCAGGCCGCCCGGCGTGATCCACAGGAAGCTCGGCTGCCGCACGTTCGGCGACGCCCAGTACAGCAGCCCGATCGCGGCGCTGGCCAGCAGGAACAGCACGGGCCACTTGGCGATGTCCCACACCGTGACGAACGTGGGCCCCAGCCCGATCAGGTCGCCCAGCCACCGCGAGACGCCGCCGGTGAGCGTGACGCCGAGCGCGGTCAGCGCCAGCAGCACCACCACGCCCACGGTCAGCCCCAGCCGCAGCGGGATGACCTTCCAGAACGGGCGCCCCTCCTCCACGTCGTAGATCGAGTTCGACGCGCGCATGAACGCGCCCACGTACCCGGAGGCGGACCACAGCGCGGTGACCAGGCCGACGATCGCGAGCGGCCCGCTGGCCCTCGACTGCTGGAGGTTCTGGATGCCCTGGGCGATGAAGTCCTTGGCCTCGCCCGGACCGAGCACGTCCAGGCTGTCCACAATGGTCTGGGTGGAGTTCGGCCCGAGCAGGCCGAGCAGCGACGTGAGCAGCAGGATCCCGGGGAACAGCGACAGCACGGCGTAGTAGGTCAGGGCGGCGGCCCAGTCGGTGAGGTTGTCGTCGTTGAACTCCTTCACCGTGCGCTTCAGCACGCCCCACCAGGAGCGCTTGGGCAACTTGGTGGGTGCGTCGGGTGCTCGCGTCGCCATGGCCGTCGGGGTTCCCCCGAAAACGTGGCGTACACCAGGGGCGTTCTGGGTAGTCGGGTGGGCAAGTGAGAGGAGTCGGCCATGAACCACGTCGCCACCGACCGCGAACCGTCCACCGCCGAACTGGTCAACCGGCTCTCGGAGCAGGTGAGCAGGCTCGCGCGGGACGAGATCCGGCTGGCCGTGGCGGAGATGCGCACGAAGGGCAGGCGCGTCGGCACCGGCGCCGGGCTCCTCGGCGGCGCCGGCGTGCTGGCCTGGTTCGGCCTGGGCGCCGTGATCGCCGGCCTGGTGCTGCTGCTGGCCACGGTGTGGCCCGCGTGGGTCTCGGCGTTCGTCGTCGCCCTGGCCGTGCTCGCCGTCGCGGGCGTGCTCGCACTGGCCGGCCGCAAGCAGATCGACCGCGGTACCCCGCCCGTGCCGGAAGAGGCCATCGCGGGCGTGAAGCAGGACATCGCCACCGTGAGCGAGAGGGCACACCGATGAGCGGCCCGATGAGGGACAACGGTCCGAGCGACCCGGACGAGCTGCGCGCCGAGGTGGAGCGGACGCGGCGCGAGCTGGGCGACACCGTCGAGGCGCTGGCGCACAAGGCGGACGTGCCGGGCCGGGTCAAGGAGAAGGCGCACGAAGGGGTGGAGAAGGTGAAGGAGACCGCGACGCGGGCGAACGCGGCCGTCTCCGCGGCGGCGGGCAAGGCGGCCGCCGCGGTCGGCCAGGCCGCGGACAAGGCGGGCGAGCAGGCGTCGAAGGCCGGTGCCGCCGCGGGTGCGGCGGCCGGGAGCGCCGGGGTCGCCACCGGTGAGAAGGCCGGCCGGCTGGGCGAGAAGGCGGGCGCGGTCGCGGCGCAGGTCGGCGAGAGGGCCACGGCCGTCGCCGGGCAGGTCGGCGAGAAGGCGGGCGCGGTCGGTGAGAAGGCCGGCGCGGTGGCCACCCAGGTGGGCGAGAAGGCCGGGGTGGTCGCCACCCGGGTGGGTGAGAGGGCCACCGCGGTCGCCGGGCAGGTGGGCGAGCGGGCCACCCGGGCGGTCGAGCAGCTGCCGCCGACCGTGCAGCAGCGCGTGGAGCGGGCCCGCAGGCACCCGGCGGCGGTGGCCGCGGGCGCGGTGGCGCTCCTGGTGGTGCTGTGGAAGCTCGCGCGGCGGGGGCGGTGACCGTGGGCAAGCTGCTCTACCGACCACTGGGCCTGCTGTTCGGCGTGCTGGGCGGGTTGGCCGCCAGCGCGGTGTTCGGCCAGGTGTGGAAGCTCATCACCGGCACGAAGGAGGCCCCCACCGCGACCCAGAAGGACCGCGGCTGGGGCGAGGTGCTGCTGGCCGCGACCGTCCAGGGCGCGATCTTCGGCCTGGTGAAGGCCGCGATCGACCGGGGCGGCGCGACCGGGTACGAGAAGATCGCCGGCGAGTGGCCCGGGGACACCGACAAGCACGACGGCCGCTGAGGCCGGGTGCTCCCGGACGAGCCGCCCTAGGAGGGCGGCTCGTCCTCGTTCCCGGGTCGGTCGCGCCGCTCGTCCTCGTCGAGGAACTGCGTGGGGTCCACGTCGAGGTCGGGCGGCTCCGGCGTGCCCGGGGAGTGCGGCGGGTCCGGGTTGACGGGCTTGTCGTCGGGTTCGCTCATGCCGACGAGGTACCCACCGCCGCGCGGTTGAACCGGGGTCAGAACCGCGGCGGCCGCTTCTCCAGGAACGCCGCCACGCCCTCCGCGTACTCGGGGCTGCGCACCGCCTCGTCGTAGAGCGCCCGCACGGCCTCGTCCTCGTCGTGGCGGCCGTCGGTGATCCGGTTGACGATCCGCTTGGCCCCGCGCACGCTGACCCGCGCCCGCGAGGCGATGGTCTCGGCCAGGCCCTTGACCCGCGCCTCCAGCTCCTCCGCCGGGTGCACCTCGTTGACCAGGCCGATGCGCAGCGCGGTGGCCGCGTCCAGGATCTCCCCGGAGAACAGGATCTGCTTGGCCCACGCCGGGCCGACGACGTCCACCAGCTGCTTGGTCGACGTCAGGTGGTAGACGATGCCGAGCTTGGCGGGCGTGATGCCGAACCGGGCGTCCGCCGCGGCCACCCGCAGGTCGCAGGCCAGCGCGATCTCGCAGCCGCCGCCGATGCAGAACCCGGTGATCGCGGCGATGGTGGGCTTGTCGAGCGTGGCGATGGCGCGTTCCCCGGCGTGCACGGCCTCGCTGTAGCGGGCGGCGCCCTCCGCGCCGCTGCGCAGGGTGGAGAACTCGCTGATGTCGGCGCCCGCCGAGAAGTGCTCGCCGCCGCGGACGACCAGCACGCGCACCGCGTCGTCCCGCTCCACCCGGGCCAGCAGGCCGGGCAGCGCGGACCACATCTCGTAGCTCATCGCGTTGCGCTTGGCCGGGCGGTCGATGGTCAGGGTGGCGACCGGGCCGGCGGTGTCGAGCCTGAGCGTCATCCCCGGAGGGTAGAACGCGGGCGGCGGCCACCGGGGGTGAGGGCGCTCACGCCAGCAGCCAGAACGAGCTGCCGGCCAGCACCGCGCCGAGCAGCGCGCCCACCACGACCTGCGGTGTCGTGTGGTCGCCCAGCGCCACCCGGGACCAGGCCACCAGCGCGACCAGCGGCACGCCGAGCAGGGCCCACGGCCCGAACGAGATGAACAGCACGGTCACCGCGCCGGCCGCCACCGCGGCGTGGAAGGACACCTTCCAGCCGCGCTCGCCGTTGACCGGGACCCCGAAGGTCACCGCCAGGCACACCACCAGGCTCAGGAACATCGCCAGGGCCAGCGCGACCATCGCCCGCGGCGCGCCGCCCAGGGTGAGCGCCGCGATGCCGAGCCCCAGCGAGGCCAGGCAGGCCAGCAGCGGCACCAGCCTGCCCTCGCGGTTGGTCACGTGGTGGCCGTTCCAGCGGCCGCGGCGGGCGCCGTGGACGATCACCACCATCGGGATCACCGACCCGGTCAGGCCGACCACGGCGCCCCACAGCAGGGCGTCCGGCACGTTCCCGGTGGCGTGCCACGCCACCACGAGCGGCAGGCTGAGCACCAGCACCCACGGCGCCAACACCTCCGTGACCAGTCGGGCCAGGGGCGGTGCGGACGCGCGTGTGCTCATGCCGCGCAGCTTAGTTACCGCGGTACGCGTTGCGGGTGTAGGTGAGGCTGAACGCGCCGCGATTCCCGAAGTACACCGAAACGAGGTACGCCGGGTCGGTCGCCAGCAGGCCGCGCTGGAGGTCGCCGCCGTCGTTGCCGTCGTCCCAGCCCCACGCGGTGTTGGCGGCGTTGTCCTTGCCGTTGTCACCGCGGAAGGTGCCCCAGCTCGCGAACGTGGCGGTGTTGTTCCGCTGGGCCCACAGGCCGCCGGTGGCGAAGGTGTCGATCAGCCGGTAGCCGACCGAGCGGTCGTTGCCGCCCGACGGGACCTCGCCGGTCGCGCTCGGCACGTAGACCACGCCGTCGCCGCCGGGGAACTCCGCGCCGTTCCACGCGTACAGGCCGTGGCCCTTGGCCTCCTGGCGGGTGGTGGGCCGGGTGCCCTGGAGGCGCAGGGTGCCGTCGACGCTCTCGCGGCCCGAGGTGTAGGTGCTGCCCGGGGCGACGTAGGAGTAGAAGTCGCTGTGCGCCACGGTGACGACCGCTTCGAGCCTGCCGTAGGTCGAGCCGTCCTTGCGGACGGTGGCCAGCAGGCCCTCCATGTCGTTCTCGTGGGTGGTCAGCTCGAACGGGTCGGGGGCGTCGTCCCAGTCGCGCGGGTGGTAGAAGGCGTAGACGATGAACCAGTGGGTCGAGGTCTCGACCACCGAGAAGTAGGCCGCGCCGGTGAGGCGGGCGAGCGAGTCGTCCTGGGCCTCCCAGTTGTTCTGGGCGTTCCAGTCGCCGTCGAAGTCCACAGAGGACAGGTAGTCGGCGTCGTAGTCGGACGAGTCGGTGTCCTGGTAGTGGACCGGGGCCCAGTAGTGGGCGAGGTCGGCGTCGCTCACCGCGTGCGCGGCGGGGGTCGTGAGGGTCGGGAGCGCGAGTGCCGCGACCAGGGCCGCGGCGAGCTTGCGTGCAGGGGTCATGCTCCACCTCCGTCGGGGGTTGCCGTCGGCGAGCCAACGGCTCGCGCGGAACCCTCCGGTGACGGGGCGGTCAACACAAGGGGTGGATCAGGTGATCATTTTCGGGGAGGTTGGGGCTGGGGCTCGGGAATCCTGATGGGTGGGGCGAGGACCACCGGATCGGCGGTTGCGGTCGGGGGGTGCGGGGGTTCGACGGGGTGTCGGTGGCGCGGTCGGCGCGGTCGGCGCGGTCGGCGCGGGTGGCGGGCCGCGCAGGCGGGCGGTCGAGCGGGCGGCGGGCGGCGGTCGGCGGGCGGCGCGGTCGGGCGGGCGGCGCGAGTGGGCGGGCGGCGCGAGTGGGCGAGCGGCGCGGTCGGGCGGGTGGGCGCGGGTGAGCGAGCGGGCGGCGCGGGTGCCGCCCTACGTGTTGTCGTCCCCCTGCGCGGGGAACATCCGGACCATGCCGGGCGGCGGCGTGAACGGGCGGCGGCGCCCCGGGCGTTGGGCCAGCCGGTCGGCGACCACCCACAGCACCGTCGCGTTGTAGCCGTAGCCGAGGTGGCTCGACGCGACCGCCACGTTCTCGTGGCGCGGTCCCGGCGGCGAGACGCAGGCCCGCCACGGCACGATCCCGTCCGACCGCGAGTACACCGAGGTGGCGGGCACCGGGAACGGCGGGCGGGCGTGCTCGGGCGGCGGCAGGTCGGCGCCGCGTTCGTAGAACCGCGCCAGCAGCCGGTAGACCGGGTCGACCCTGGTGTGGCGCGGGTCGGCCAGGGCGTACGGGCTGCCGAGGGTGATCACCTGCCGCACCGAGCCCGGTCGCTCGCGCGCCAGCTCCCGGGCGAAGATGCCGCCCAGCGACCAGCCGACGAGGCTGACCTTGCCGTGCGCGGCCAGTTCGCGCAGCAGTTCGCGCATCCCGCGCACGGCGGTGACCGACGGGCCGATGTTGCGGCCCAGGCCCCAGCCGTGCACGTCGTAGCCCAGGCCCGCGAGGAACCGGCGCAGCGGGCCGGTCGCCCAGTCCGTCGCGCCCAGGCCGGGCAGCACCAGGACGGTGTGCCCGTCGCCCCGGGGTGCGGCGCGCAGCAGGGCCCGGGTGGCGGCGAACTGGCCGATGTCGACGACGGCGCGGGTCGGCTCGGTGAGGTACCAGAGCAGGTTGGGCGGGGTCGGCGGGGTGTTCGGCGGCGGCTCGGGGGCCTCCACCAGGGCCGCTGGCGGAGTGGGCGAGACCTCGGGCCGGGGTTCGGGCACCGCCACGGCGTCCGGCACCGACCCCGGCACCGACCCCGACCCCGGCACCGGCACCGACCCCGGCACCACGGCCCGCACCGGTTCCGGGCCCGGCGGGCTGTCCGGCAGAACTGACATGGCCACTCCCCCGCTCCTCGTCGAGCGTCCCCCTCCGACCATGATGTTTCGCCGAACGCCAAACCGCCAGCACCCGCGCAGTTTCCGCCCCGACCGGCTCAGCGGCTCGGCTCAGCCCCCGATCACCTCACCGCCCGGCCAACCAGGCGACCAGCCTCTCCCCGATCACGTCGGGGATCTCCAACTGCGGCACGTGCCCGATCCCCTCGAACTCCTCGTACCGCCACGACGGGTTCCGCTTCGCCGCCGCGCGCGCCGACGTCACCGGCACCAGCCGGTCCCGGTCGCCGTGCACCAGGTAGACCGGCACCCGGACGCGGCTCATCGCCGTGTAGTACCGGCGGCTGGTCGCCCCGGTCCACACCACGGAGCGGGCCGCCGCCAGGAACGCCTCGTCCAGGCCGGGCACCTCGGCGCGCTGCTCCAGCAGCGACATCGACGCCAGGATGATCTCCTCGGGCACCGACCGGGAATCGGCGCACACGAGGTTGAGCACGCGCTTGACCTGGCGGCGCGGCGACACGCCCCGGCGCGCCCGCTCCAGCACCCACCGGCCCAGCCCCGGCACCGCGTAAGCGCCGAACGCCAGGGCGACCTGCGGGTCGAGCCGGGTGCCCAGCGGCATGGGCACGGCCGGGTCGAGCAGGGCCAGGGCGGTGACCGAGTCGGGCCGGCGGGCCGCGTGCAGGATGGAGATCATCCCGCCCATCGAGTTGCCGACCAGCGCCACGGGTTCGCCCACCACCTCGGCCAGGAAGCGGTCGAGCAGCCGGGCGTTGGCGGGCACGGTGGTGCCGCGCCCCTCCGGGTGGGTCAGGCCGAACCCGGCCAGGTCGACGGCCAGCACGCGGTGGTGCCCGACCAGGTGCGGCGCGAGCAGGCACCAGTTCAGGTGCGAACCGCCCAGCCCGTGCACCAGGACGACCGGCGGGCCGTCACCGCCGAAGTCGACGTAGTGCACCGGGCCGTCGAGGTCGACGTACCGGCCGGTCCCGCCCCAGTGGTCGAGTGTGGTCATACCGGTCAGTATGTCCGAAGGCCCTGGTCAGCGACCAGCACCCCACCGGGCTCGATCGCGATCACGTCCGACGTGCCCCATCCCGGGCACCGCGGACGCCGAACCCCGGCGCGGTGCACCGGCCGGTCCCGCCTCGCTCAGCCGACCCGCTCAGCCGTCCGCCAGCCGCGCCCGCACCTCGTCCGCCCGCGGGTCGCCCAGCGACCCGTACAGCTCCAGCGCCACCCGCCACTGCGCCGCGGCGTCCTCGGCCCGCCCGAGACCGGCCAGGGCGTCGCCCAGCAGCTCGTGCGACAGCGCCCGGCCGTTCCAGTAGTCGACCTCGGCCAGCACCACCCCGGCCTGCTCGGCGTGCTCGGCGGCCGGCTCGTACTCCCCCATGCCGAGGTAGACGCGGCTGACGTCGTTCAGGGCGTTGCCGACGTTGCGCTGGTCGCGGTGCTCGCGCCGGATCTCCAGCGCCCGGTTCGCCTCGGCCAGCGCCCGCTCCGGCTCGCCGGCGCCCAGGTGGCACCTGGCCAGGCCGGCCAGCGCCGTGGCCTCGCCCCACGTGTCGCCGTCCTCCAGGTGCATGGCCAGCGCCCGCTCGAACGCGGCGACCGCCTCGTCGTAGCGCCCCATCTGCTCGTAGATCGCGCCGGTGTCGCGCAGCGCCCAGGCGATGCCCCACCGGGTGCCGTCCTCCTGCCAGCAGGCCAGGGCGCGCTCCAGGTGCTCCAGCGCGCGCTCCGGGTGCCGCAGCTCCCGCTCGGCGATGGCGGCGCTGGTCAGCAGCCACGCCTCCGCGGCCACCTCGCCGCGCACCCGCGCCGACGCCACGCCGACCTGGTGCGTGTCCACCCAGTCCGCGTGCGGCCGGCGGACCAGCAGCAGCCCGAACATCAGCACGGGCAGCTGCCAGGCCAGTTCGTGCTCGCCCAGCTCGGCGGCCCGGTCGACGGCGGCCACCAGGTTCGCCCGCTCCGCGTCGCACCAGGCCAGCGCCGCCGCCCGGTCCTCGAACGCCGGGACGGGCGCCTCGGCGGCCGCCAACTCGACCGGGATGCGCGAGAAGAACGGGATGACCGCATCGACGGCGGCCTGGACGGCGTGGGCGTACCAGAGCAGCGCGCGGCGCACGGCGGCGTGCCGCTCGGCAGGCGGCTCGTCGGCCTCCGCGCACTCGGCCGCGTGCAGGCGCAGCAGGTCGTGGAACCGGTAGCGCCGCTCCTGCTCGGCGAGCAGGTGCACGCCGGTCAGCTCGGCGAGCACCCGGCGCGCCCGGCCCTGCCCCGTCCCGAGCAGCGCCGCGGCGGCGGGCAGGCCGACGTCGGGACCGGTGAGCAGGCCGAGCAGCCGGTAGGCGCGGGCCGCGTCGGGCGAGAGCGCCTGGTAGGACCAGGAGAACACGGCGCGCACGGCGGTGGACTCGTCGCCGGGGGTGGCGAGCACGTCGAGGCGTTCGCGCACCTCGGCCAGCTCCTCGACCAGCTCCCCGATCCGGGCCCGCGGGTCCTCCGCCAGCCGCTCGCCGGCGATGCGCAGTGCCAGCGGCAGCCGGCCGCAGTACTCGACGAGCCGGGCGACGGCCCCCGGTTCGGCCGCCACGCGCCCGTCGCCCACGATCCCCGCCAGCAGTTCCACCGCGTGCTCCGTCGGCAGCACGTCCAGCGACATCCGGTGCGCTCCGTTCCTCGCGATCAGCCCGCCCAGGTGGCTCCGGCTCGTGACCAGGACCCTACAGGTGGAGGTGCCCGGTAAGAGGGGTCTGACCTGGTCCGCGGACGACGCGTTGTCCAGCAGCACCAGCATCTTCCGGCGGTGCAGCAGGGAGCGGTAGAGCGCGGCACGCGCCTCCAGCCGGGCCGGGATGCGCTCGTCGGGGACGTCGAGGGCGCGCAGCACGTCGGACAGCGCCTCGTCCGCGCTGACGGTGCGCTCCACGTGGTAGCCGCGCAGGTCCACGAACAGGTCGCCGTCGGGGAAGCGGTCGCGCACCTGGTGCGCCCAGTGCGTGACCAGGGACGTCTTGCCGATGCCCGGCGGGCCCGCGACCACCTCGGCGGGCGGCGCCTGCTCGTCCGGGGTGTCCAGCCAGTCGTGCAGGCGCCTGAGGTGGGTGACGCGGTCGGTGAAGCCGGGCACGTCGGCGGGCAGCTGCCGGGGCACCGGCAGGGCCGCCACGGCGGCGTGGAAGTGCACCCCGCCCTCGATGCTGTGGGCCTGCACGACGTTGGCGGCCGTGCCGGAGAACTCGTTGCGCGAAGAACCGTCGTCTGACACGACCCACCCTCTGTGCAGTTTTGCGGTGTCCGTTGGAATGACGTCCCCGGCACCCGGTCAGTTCCGTGCTCCGATCGGCTCGCGCCCGTTCGCCGCAACGCGCGGAACCGGTCCACCGCGGGCACCGGCGTGCCCCCGCGACCGATCGCGGCGCCCGCACGGCACAATGACCGGCTGTGACCACAGCCATTCACCAGAGGATCGCCGACGAGCTCGGGGTGCGGCCGGGGCAGGTCAGCGCGGCCGTCGAACTGCTCGACGGTGGTTCCACCGTGCCCTTCATCGCCCGCTACCGGAAGGAGGCGACCGGCGCGCTGGACGACGCCCAGCTGCGCACCCTGGAGGAACGGCTGGGCTACCTGCGCGAGCTGGAGGAGCGCCGCGCCGCCGTGCTGGAGTCGATCCGGTCGCAGGGCAAGCTCGACGACGCGCTCCAGGCGCAGATCCTGGCCGCCGACTCCAAGGCCCGCCTGGAGGACCTCTACCTCCCCTACAAGCCGAAGCGGCGGACCAAGGCCCAGATCGCGCGCGAGCAGGGCCTGGAGCCGCTGGCCGACGGGCTGCTGGCCGACCCGACCCTGGACCCGCAGGCCGTGGCCGCCGAGTACGTGACCGGGGAGGTCGCCGACGTCGCCGCGGCCCTCCAGGGCGCCCGCGCCATCCTGGTCGAGCGGTTCGGCGAGGACGGCGACCTGATCGGCGAGCTGCGCGAGCGCATGTGGGGCCAGGGCCGCGTCGCCGCCAAGGTCCGGGAGGGCAAGGAGGAGGAAGGCGCGAAGTTCGCCGACTACTTCGACTTCTCCGAGCCGTTCACCAAGCTGCCGTCGCACCGCATCCTGGCGCTGCTGCGCGGTGAGAAGGAAGAGGTCCTGGACCTGGTCTTCGACCCGGCCGACGAGGACGAGCCCACCGGTTACGAGGCCCGCATCGCGGCCCGGTTCGGCATCGACGACCGGGGCCGCCCCGCCGACAAGTGGCTGGGCGACACCGTCCGCTGGGCGTGGCGCACCCGCATCCTGGTGCACCTGGGCATCGACCTGCGGTCCCGGCTGCGGGCGTTCGCCGAGGACGAGGCCGTGCGCGTGTTCGCGTCCAACCTGCGCGACCTGCTGCTGGCCGCGCCCGCGGGCACCCGCGCGACCATGGGCCTGGACCCCGGCTTCCGCACCGGCGTGAAGGTGGCCGTGGTGGACGCCACCGGCAAGGTCGTGGCCACCGACACGATCTACCCGCACGTGCCCGCCAACCGGTGGGACGAGTCGATCGCCAGGCTCGCCGCGCTCGCGCGGAAGCACTCGGTGGAGCTGGTGGCCATCGGCAACGGCACCGCCTCGCGGGAGACCGACAAGCTGGCCGCCGACCTGCTCAAGCGCCACCCCGAGCTCAAGCTGACCAAGGCCGTGGTGTCCGAGGCGGGCGCGTCGGTGTACTCGGCGTCGGCGTTCGCGTCCGCCGAGCTGCCGGGGCTGGACGTGTCGCTGCGCGGCGCGGTGTCCATCGCCCGGCGGCTGCAGGACCCGCTGGCCGAGCTGGTCAAGATTGACCCCAAGTCCATCGGCGTCGGCCAGTACCAGCACGACGTGTCCGAGTCGAAGCTGTCGCGGTCGCTGGACGCGGTCGTCGAGGACTGCGTGAACGCCGTCGGCGTCGACCTGAACACCGCGTCCGTGCCGCTGCTGACCAGGGTCTCCGGCATCACCGCGGGCCTGGCCGAGAACATCGTGCTGCACCGCGACTCCAACGGCCCGTTCCGCACCCGCAAGTCGCTCAAGGACGTCCCCCGGCTGGGCCCGAAGGCGTTCGAGCAGTGCGCGGGCTTCCTCCGCATCCCCAACGGCGACGACCCGCTCGACGCCTCCGCGGTGCACCCCGAGGCGTACCCGGTGGTGCGGCGCATCCAGGAGCGGGCGGGCACGCCGGAGCTGATCGGGAACACCGCGGTGCTCAAGGTCCTGAGGCCGCAGGACTTCGTGGACGAGCAGTTCGGCCTGCCGACGGTCACGGACATCTTGAAGGAGCTGGAGAAGCCGGGCCGCGACCCGCGGCCCGCGTTCAAGACCGCCACGTTCGCCGACGGGGTGGAGAAGATCGCCGACCTCAAGCCCGGGATGGTGCTGGAGGGGGTGGTGACGAACGTGGCGGCGTTCGGCGCGTTCGTGGACGTCGGGGTGCACCAGGACGGGTTGGTGCACATCTCGGCGCTGTCCACCACGTACGTGAAGGACCCGCGGGACGTGGTGAAGTCCGGTGACGTGGTGCGGGTGAAGGTGTTGGAGGTCGACATCGCCCGGAAGCGGATCGGGTTGTCGCTGCGGCTGGACGACGAGCCCGGGCGCAAGGGCGGGCAGCAGCGCGACGGGCAGCGCGACGGGCAGCGTGGTGACCAGCGCGGCGGGCAGGCTCGTGGGCAGGGACGTGGGCAGGGTCGCGACGGGCAGGGCCGGGGCGGTCGGCCGCGGCAGCAGGAGCGACCCCCGGCCAACGGCGCGATGGCCGAGGCTCTGCGGCGGGCCGGGCTCGGGGGGTAGTTGAGCGGTTGGTCGGCCGCCCGGGGGTTCTTCGGGCGGCCGACCGGGCGCTCGGGGTTGTCGGGCGGCCGAGCGGGTCGCCCGGGGTGTCGCCGGGGTGCTCCGGCGTGATGGACGAGCTGACTCCCCGGAGTTCCGCCGCAGCACGCAACCTGCCTGCCGCAGTACCGCTGGAGTGGCAGTACCGCTGGAGTGATGGATAACCACCCGCTGGGTGCCCCCACCGCCTCCGCGATGGATAACCGCTCGCGTCCATCACCTCCGCGAAGGACAACCGCTCCGTTCACCGGGCGCCCCATGACCATCGGCGATGGATAATCAGTCCGCCGGGCTGCCCGCTCTCAGGGCGATGGATAATCGCTTCGGTCCGAGTCGGCATCAACCAGTTCACCCGAATGCCGCCAACCAGACGCCCGACCAGGTGACCACGGTCTCGCCCCCACCGCATTCCCCCGGGCTTGGCGACAGCCGATCGGGGTACTCCGCGTGGCATGAGGGTCGTCGTCACGGGTGCCAGCGGCAACGTGGGGACGGCCCTGCGCCGCGCACTCGCGCCGACCGGCGTCGAGGTGACCGGCATAGCCCGCCGCGTACCGCCGCGCGCCGACACCCGCTGGGTGAGCTGCGACCTCGGCGCCCCCGCCGCCGAAGCGGTTCTGACCAGGGAGTTCACCGGCGCCGACGCCGTGGTGCACCTCGCCTGGGCGATCCAGCCCACCACCGGCGAACCGGACATGCGCCGCACCAACGTCACCGGCAGCGCCCACGTGCTCCGCGCCGCCGCGCGGGCCGGCGTGCCGCACGTCGTCGTGGCCTCGTCGGTCGCCGCCTACACGCCGACCTCCACCTCCGCGCCTGTCGACGAGGGCTGGCCGTGCAACGGGGTGCCCGGCAGCGCGTACAGCGCCCAGAAGGTGGAGCTGGAGCGGATGCTCGACGATCACCCGAACGTGGCACGCATCCGGCCGTGCGCGGTGGTGCAGCCCGACGCCGGCGGCGAGCTGGGCCGGTGGCTGCTCAGCCCGCTGCTGCCGCCCGCGCTGCTGGGCCGCCGCTGGCTGCCGGTGCCGTTGTGGCCCGACCTCCGGTTCCAACTCGTGCACGCCGACGACGTCGCCGAGGCCGTCCGGCTGATCCTGCGGCGGCGCGCCACCGGGGCGTTCAACGTGGCCGCGGACCCGGTGCTGCGCGCGTCGGACCTCGCGGCGGCGGTCGGCGGTTTCCTCGTGCCGGTGCCGTTCCGCGCGCTGCCGGGGCCCGCGTGGCTCGCCTGGCGCGCCGGGCTGCAGCCGCTCCACCCCGGCTGGCTGCGGCTGGCCGCCCGGGCGTCCCTTGTGGACACCACCCGGTTGCGCGCCCTGGGGTGGACGCCGCGGCACGATCCCCGGCAGGCTCTGGGTGCGGTGGTCGCGGCGATCGCCGAGGGACGCGGGACGTGGGGGCCGCTCGCCCCGCGCCGGGGACCGGCGTGGCGCGGGCTGGGGTGGGGACGGCCCGTGCACCAGAGCCAAGAGGGAGGTTCGCGTTGAGCGACGTCGTGGACGCGGTGGTCGTCGGGTCGGGTCCGAACGGGCTGGTGGCGGCGAACGTGCTGGCCGACGCCGGGTGGGACGTGCTGGTGCTGGAGGCCGCCGACGAGCCGGGTGGCGCGGTGCGCACGGCCGAGCTGACCGCGCCGGGGTTCCACCACGACCTGTTCAGCGCGTTCTACCCGCTGGGCGCGGCGTCGCCGGTGATGGCGGGGCTGGGGCTGGACCGGCACGGGCTGAAGTGGCGGCGGGCCCCCGAGGTGCTGGCCTACGTGCTGCCGGACGACCGGGTCGCGCTGCTGTCGCGGGACGTGGACCGGACGGCCGAGTCGGTGGAGTCGTTCGGCGCCGGCGACGGTGACGCGTGGCGGGGCGAGTTCGAGCGCTGGCAGCGGATCCGCGGTGAGCTGGTCGACGCGCTGATGCGGCCGTTCCCGCCGGTGCGCGCGGGCACGGGGCTGCTGGGCGCGCTCGGACCGGGCGAGGCGCTGCGGTTCGCGCGGTCGTTCGTGCAGTCGGTGCGCGCGTTCGGGGACGACCGGTTCACCGGCGAGGGCGCGCCGCTGCTGCTGGCGGGCAACGCGATGCACACCGACCTGGGACCGGACCAGGCGGGCGGTGCGGCGTTCGGGTGGCTGCTGTCGATGCTGGGGCAGGACTTCGGCTACCCGGTGCCCGAGGGCGGCGCGGGCGCGTTGACGCGGGCGCTGGTGCGGAGGCTGGGCGGTCGGGTGCAGTGCTCGCGGCCGGTGGACCGGGTGGTCGTGGCCGGCGGGCGGGCGCTGGGGGTGCGCGACGCGTCCGGCGGGTTCGTGCGGGCGCGCAGGGCGGTGCTGGCGGACGTGCCGGCGCCCCGGCTGTACCTGGGGTTGGTCGGCGAGGACCACCTGCCCGCGCGGCTGGTGGCCGACCTCGCGCGGTTCGAGTGGGACGACGCGACGGTCAAGGTGGACTGGGCGCTGTCCGGGCCGATCCCGTGGACCAACCCGGACGCGCGCGGGGCCGGGACCGTCCACTTGGGAGGCGACTTCAACGGGCTGGCGATGACCAGCGCGGAGATCGCGTGCGGCAGGCTGCCGCGGGTGCCGTTCGTGATCATGGGGCAGATGACGACGTCCGACCCGACGCGGTCGCCGGCGGGCACGGAGACGGCGTGGGCGTACACGCACGTGCCGCGGGGCGAGCAGTGGTCACCCGACCGCGTGCGGCGGCGGGCCGACCGGTTGGAGCAGTTGATCGAGCAGCACGCGCCCGGGTTCCGGGAGCTGGTGCGGGGGCGGTTCGTGCAGGGGCCGGGTGACCTGGAGGCCCGCAACCCCAGCCTGGTCGGCGGTTCGATCAACTCCGGGACGGCCGCGATCCACCAGCAACTGGTGTTCCGCCCGGTGCCGGGGTTGGGGCGGGCGGACACGCCGGTGGACCGGCTGTACCTGGCGGGGGCGTCCGCGCACCCCGGCGGTGGGGTGCACGGGGCGGCCGGCGCCAACGCGGCGCGGGCGGCGATGGCGCGCAACGGTTTGGCGGGCGACGCGTACCGGTTGTTGATCCGCGGGTTGCACCAGGCGGTGTACCGTGGGGAGGGAGGTTGGTGATCGGCTCGGTCCGGTGGGCGGGTGTCTCACACGATTGGGTGATCATCGGCGGAAGATGTACGTAACCCGGGGTCCCGATCATCGGTTGAGTATGGAAACCCGCCACCACCACACCAGACCACGGCCCTGCGGCCACCGACCTCCAGGCGAACGGCTGTTGAACGGAGAGATCCCGAGTAGACGGTCCTGAGAGGACGGCACCCGGGCTTGCGGCCCTCGGACCGGCTCGGGATCGCTCGGGCCGGGGATGCTCGGGCCGAGATACCGGAAGGCTGCCCGGACCCGAGGTGTTGGCCCCGGGGGTGTCGCCGGGCTTAAGGTTGCCGAGCCCAGGGTGTTGGGCATGGGTGCGGCCGGGCCTGGGGGTCGGTGACCTCAGGGTGTCGGGCACCGGGTGTCGGCAGGCTCGGGTGTGGCCGAGCCCAGGGCATCGGGTGTGGCCGGGCTTGGGAGTCGCCAAGCCCTGATGACCGGGCGTGGAGTTGCCACTCGCCGGGCCCGGGAGTTGGCAGCCGGGGACACCGGCTCTCGCGCTGCCAACGCCCGTTCGCCAGCAGGCCCGTTCGCCGGCACACCTTCGCCCGCCGCTGCCAGCCGCCCTACTGGCTCTCCTTGCGCACCGCGAGGTCGGCGAGCCGTCGCAGCGACTCGCGGTTGCGCGGCGTGAGGAACAGCGCCTGCAAGCCCTCGGGCAGCAGCGCCGGCGGCCCCTTCACCGCCTCCTCGAACATGGCCACCTCGGTGCCGCCGGACACCTCGGCCAGCTCGAACCGGATGCGGGCCGCGCCGATCGGCCACAGGCGGGCCTCCAGCTCCAGCACCTTGGGCGGCTCGGCGACCCGGACCGTCGTCACGTCCTTCACCGCGACCGGCCAGGCGCCCACGCTGTGGTGGATGCGCGTGCCGGCCGCGGGCCAGCCGGGGTCGACCTCGCGGATGTGGGCCGCACCCACCACCCAGCCCGCGTAGGACCAGCCGTCGGCCAGGACGGCGAAGACGCGGTCCACGGACGTGGGTACCGTCGTGCGCACCTCGATCATGCGCACCGGTTTCCCGGTGTGGTCGAGGGGAAAACTCACCTGCTCGTATGCGGTGGTGGTGGGCTGTTGGGGTCTGCGCTGCCCGGGGTGATCACGCAGGGTTACCGGCGGGGCCCGGTTGGTCGTGCTGTCGGAAAACCGCCGAACCCCGCGCTACCAGCGCGAATCGCCGAACCCGCCCACTACCGGGGCACATCGCCAGGTCCGCGCGCTACCAGCGCGAAACACCGAACCCGCCCGCCACCGGAGCCGAACCGCCCAACCTGCCCGCCCGCCACCGAGCCGAACCACCGAACCCGCGCCCCCCACAAGCGCCTACCTCGCGCGCGTCCCCTTCAACTTGACCAGCTCGGACTCGAACAGCCCCTCCACCACGGCCAACCCACCCGCCGTCCCCGGGTCGGGCCGGGACACGTACGACCGGGTGCTCGACGGCCGCCCGACCAGCGAGAACCGCAGGTGCCCCGTCAACCCGCCGGTGTCGACGTCGCTCGTGTCCTGGAACGCCCGGAGCATCCCGTCGCGGGTCAGGTCCCGCTCCGCGCAAGCCTTCTCCATGATCGCCGCGAACGCGATCCCCACCGCGTACCCGTGGTCGACGGACCCGGTCGGCTCCACGTCGGGGAACTTGCGCCGGAACGCCTCGGCCACCTCGCGCGGCCCCTCCGCGTCGGTGGCGAACGGCGCGATCGGCGACACCACCAGCACCCGGTCGACCACGGCCTGCGCCACCTCGGACCGGAGGACCAGCGGGTCGTACGAAGCCGCGTTGACCAGGAACGGCGCGTCCCACCCCGCAGCCGCCACGACCGCCGTCGCGGTCTGCTGCGGCGAGGTGCTGAGCACCACCGCCTTGGCGCCGGCCGTGCGCAGCTCGGCCACCTGCGCCGACACGTCCGCGCCCGCCTGGACCGCCTTCGGCACGAGGGTCATGCCCCACTGCTGCGCGGCGAACACGCTGCCCTCCAGCGCGTTGCGGCCGAAGTCGCTGTCCAGGTGGATGTGCCCGATCGTGTCGCCGTCGTGGATCGCGCCGGTGCGCCGGAGGTGGTCGAGGCCGTTGATCACGTCGAGGTCGTAGGTGGTGCCGACGACGACCATGTGCGGGTTGCCGAGCAGGGTGGCCGACCAGGACGCGGGGGCGGCCAGGGCCCTGGTCTGCACGAGGTCGGGTTCGATGGCCTCGGTCATGGGGGCGCCGGTGATGTCGAGGAAGCCCAGCACCCGGGGTTCGAGCTCGAAGTAGCCGTCCAGGGCGCGGTCGACGTCGTAGCCGTGGTCTCTCTGTTCTAGCTCGACCTTGCGCCCGCACACGCCGCCGCGGTCGTTGAGGTCGCCGAAGAACAGCTCGTAGCCCTTGATGCGCGACTGCGAGGTGGCCGAGAACGGGCCGGTCAGGTCGGTGAGCACGCCGAGGGAGATGGTGCTGTCGGTGACGCCGGGGCCGGTCTTGACCGGTTGTTCCCCTTCGGCGCAGCCCGCGGCCAGCACGACCAGGACGGTTGATCCGACCACCAGCTTGCGCACCGCGACTCCCCGACATCGGACGTTACCTGTTGGTAGGAGTATCGACACGTGTTGGCAATACCGACCGTTCGTGTGACATACCGCACGGTCGGTATGTTCAAAGGTGCAATACCAACACAGAGCGGAGTCGTCGGACTGAACCGTTACACCGAACAGACGCGCGTTCGGACATGAACGCGAGGGGTGCTGTCCGTGAACGATCCGCGTTCTAATACAGGGCAGCCCCTTCCCCAGGAGCCCGCATGACACCCACCGCGCTGGTCGGCCGCGACGCCGAGCTGGCCGCACTGCTCGGCGCGGTGGCCACCCAGCCGTCCGTGGTGCTGGTCGCCGGCGAGGCGGGCGTCGGCAAGAGCCGCCTGGTCCGGGAGCTGCTGCACCGCCCCGAGGTGGCCCCGCTGCGCACCCTCGGCGGGTTCTGCCAACCCCTGCGCGAACCCTTCCCCTACGGCGCCGTGCTCGACGCCCTGCGCACCGCCGGCCCCTGCCTCGGGCACGCGCGGCTGAGCCCGGTGACCGGCGTGCTGCGCCCGCTGGTGCCGGAGCTGGCCGACCACCTGCCCGAACCGCCGGCCCGCCCGGACGACCCCCGCCACGAGCGCCACCACCTCTTCCGGGCGGTGCGCGAGGTGCTCTCCGCGCTCGGCCCCGCCCTGCTCGTGGTGGAGGACCTGCACTGGGCCGACGACGGCTGCCGCCACCTGCTGCGGTTCCTGATGTCCGACCCGCCGCCCAACCTGACCACCCTGGTCACCTACCGCCGCGAGGACGCCCCGGGCGGCATGCCGCTGGGCGCCGCCTACCGCCCGCCGCCGGGTGTGGCCTCGGTCGTGGTCGAGCTGGGCCCCCTCGACGTCGCCGGGACCCGCGCCCTGGCCACCGCCATCCTCGGCGCGGACGCCGTGCCCGCCGAGCGCCTGCACGAGCGCACCGCCGGCCTGCCGTTCGTCATCGAGGAGGTGCTGCGCGACCCCGACCGGCACCTGCGGGACGCCGTGGCGGTGCCGGCGCTGCTGCGCGACGCGATGGCCGAGCGCCTGGACCGGCTGCCCGTGGTCGCGCGCCGCGTCGCGCAGGCCGCCGCGGTGCTGGGGGTGCCCGCCGACGAGGCCCTGCTGGCCGGGGTCGGTGCGGTCGCGCCGGAGCGGGTCCGGGCCGCCCTCACCCACGCGCTGCGCGGCGGCGTGCTGCGCGAGGCGGGCGAGGCGCGTTACGGCTTCCGCCACGCCCTGGCCCAGCAGGCGGTCTACGACACGCTCACCGGGCCGGAGCGCCGGCGCCTGCACCTGCGCGCCCTGCGGGCCCTGGACGCCGGCACGCCCCGGCCGTTCATGCAGCTGGCCGAGCACAGCCGCCGCGCCGGCCTGCGCCACGACTGGCTGCGGCACGGCGAGGCCGCGGCCGACCGGGCGCTGGAGGTCGGCGACCCGTCCACCGCCACCACCCTCTACCGGGACCTGCTCGCCGAGGCGCCGCTCACCCCGGCCGACGTGGACCGGCTGGCGGTGAAGCTGGGCCAGGTGGCGCGCGGCGGGATCGACCAGCACGACCCGCGCGCCACGCTGGAGCGGCTGCTCGACGACCACCGGCTGTCCACCGCCGCGCGCGGCGAGGTGCGGCTGAACCTCGGTTTCCTGCTGATCCGCCAGTTCGGGGGCGTGCGGCACGGCCGCGAGGTGATCGAGCTGGCCATCGCGGAGCTGGGCGAGCGCCCCGACCTGGCGATGCGGGCGCGGGCGGTGCTGGGGCAGCCGTTCGTCGGCGCGGTGCCGCTGGCCGAGCACGAGCGGTGGCTGCGCGAGGTGGACCGGTTCGTCGCCGGGTGCGCCGACGACGCGGTGCGGTACGCCCTGCTCGCCAACCAGCTCGGCTCGTGGGTGTGCGTCGGCGACCGCGCCGCGGCGGCCGAGCTGGACCGGCTGCCGGACACCTCGACCGACGTGGCGACCCGCAGGCACCTGGCCCGCCTGCACTGCAACCTGGCCGACGCGTGCGCGCTGGTCGGGCACTTCGACCTGGCGCGCGACTCGCTGGACCGCGGCCTGCGGCTGACCGTCGGCGCGGGCGTGCCGTTCACCGCGGGCACCGGGCAGTCCACCCGGGTGCACCTGGACTGGTACGCCGGGAACTGGGGTTCGCTGGCGGAGCGGTGCGCGGGGCTGCTGGCGGAGTACCGGGAGCTGCTGCCGGTCGCGAGCGAGGTGCACCTGGTGCTGGGGTGCCTGGCGGTGGCGCGCGGCGACTGGGACGCGGCCGAGCGGCACCTGGCCGAGACCGGGGTGCGGTCGGTGGACAACTCGATCACGCCGGTGGCGCTGGGCGGGTTCGCCGCGCTGACCCGGTTGGCGCTGGAGCGCGGCGCGGTGGAGCGGGCGTGCGCCGAGGCCGACCGGGGGCTGGCGCTGGCGCGCCGCAAGGGCGTGTGGGCGTGGCTGGGCGAGCTGGCGCCCGCGGCGGTGGACGCGTTCCGCGCGGCCGGGCGCGTGGCGGACGCCGAGCGGTTGGTCGGGGAGCTGGCCGCGGGCCTGGCCGACCGGGACGCGCCGCTGGCGCACGTGGCGCTCAAGGTGTGCCGGGCGCTGCTGGCCGTGCCGCCCACCGGGGACGCGACGGTCCCACCGCCCGCACGGCACCACGAGCACGCGGCAGCCCTACCCACCGCACGGCACCACGAGCACGCGACAACCCCGCCGGCGGCACGGCACCACGAGCACGCGGCAGCCCTACCCACCGCACGGCACCACGAGCACGCGACAACCCCGCCGGCGGCACGGCACCACGAGCACGCGGCAGCCCTGCTGGCCGACGCGCGGCAGGCCGCCGACGACCTCGGGCTGCGCTACTGGTCCGCCGGGTTGGCCGAGCGCGCCGCGCTGGTCGACCTGGCGCGCGGGTGCGGTTCGGCGGTGGCCGAGCTGGGCCGGGTGGCCGACCGGTTCGACGCGCTGGGCGCGAGCCGCGACGCCGCCCGCTGCCGGCACCGGGTGCGCGAGGAGGGCGTGGTCACGCCGTCGCGCCGCGGCAGGCGCGGCTACGGCAACGCCCTGTCGCCGCGCGAGCAGGACGTGGCACGCCTGCTGACCCGGGGCCGCACCAACCGGGAGATCGCCGACGTGCTGTTCCTGTCACCGCGCACGGTCGAGCAGCACGTGGCTCGGGTGCTGCGCAAGCTGGGCGTGGCGTCGCGGGCGGACCTGCTGGCCTGATGCCCGCGACGCCCCCGGCGCTACAGGTAGGACCGCTGCCCCCACGGCATGGCGGCCGCCAACTGGGCGCGCCTGCCGATGTCGAGCTTGCGGTAGATGCGGGTGATGTGGAGCTCGACGGCCCGGGTCGACACCGAGAAGTGCTCGGCGATCTGCCGGTTCGTCATGCCCTCCAGCATCATCAGCGCGATGCGGTGCTCGTGCGGCGTCAGCGGCTCGCGCGAGCGCGCGTCGGCGCTCTGCCCGTCGCGCGGCCGCACCATGCTGGGCACGCGCTCTCCCTCGGGCAGCCCCAGCAGCACGTGCCACTGGCGGATGCGCACCTCCGCGATCGACTGCGAGCGCACGTACGGATCGCCGCGCACCAGGTCCCGGGCGGCGGCGTCGTCGGGCACCTGCACGATCAGCAGCACTCCGGAACCATCGGCCCACGGGCCGGTCCCGACGAGCACGCCCTGCTCGGCGAGCGGACGCCAGTATTCCCGGTGTGCGAGATGAATGGATCTCCGCACCTGGCGCGCATCACGAAATGTCAACTCAACGGCGAAAGCCACTGGACTGATCCCCATTTCATTCCGCGGCCGACTTTCGCCACACACTCAACATGTGACGATTATTGAGTGTCAAGTGAGACAGGTCACATGGGTGATATGCAGACCCAATGACCCCTATAGGACCTTTTCGAGGCGATGCTCCGCATAGGGGTCGCGACTGAACCGGTCGGCCTCGCGGCGGCCGCGCCGTGCGTCCAGGACACGAGCTTCTACCAGGTCAGACCCGGTGTCCAGGCGAACGCTTCGGGGCGCGGGCGACGCGGCCTCACGTTCCGCCGCGAGCGGCGCACCCCTCCCCCACCCCTACCTCCCGCGGCGGCCCCAGCCCGCGGGCGCCCGGGCCGGCCGCGGCGGGGTGCGCGCGGCGGAACGGGGTACCCACCGCACAACGGCGGAGAACCCGACCGGTGGGATCACCGGAGATCGACACGTCCGCATCACCGAACGTGACCGCGGCAACGGCGATCTTGGCCGAGCGGGACCGCGGCGGGCGGGATGTCAACCGCGCCGGGCTGAACGGTCCAGGAAACCATTGGCAGATTCTCATCCCGGCTGGGCCATTCGGACACGTGGTTTTCGGCATTCCGGACGCGTGTAAAGTCCTCGCCCGTGGCAGCGCAACAGGTCCGCCTGGAGCGGGACGCGGTCGGCCTCGCCGTGCTCACCGTCGACGCTCCCCCGCTCAACCTCTACACCGCCGAGCTGCACGACCTCCTGGAGGCCGCGCTGGACGACCTGGAGGAGCGACCGGCCCGGGCGCTGCTCGTCCGGGCGGAGGGCAAGGTCGTCAGCGGCGGCGTCGACGTGCGGCTGTTCGCCGCGCAGAAAACCGTGGCCCGGGCCAAGGCCCTGTTCGACCGGATGCTGGAGCTGCCCGACCGGGTGGCCGCGCTGCCGTTCCCGACCGTGTTCGCCGCCCACGGGCTGTGCCTGACCTGGGCGTTCGAGGTCGCGGTCGCGTGCGACGTGCTGCTGGCCTCCAGCCGGGCGGAGTTCGGGCTGGTGGAGAAGGTCGTCGGGCTCACCCCGACCATGGGCGGCACGCAGCGGCTGGCCGCGCGGGCGGGCGTGGGCCGGGCCAAGGAGTTCGTGATGACCGGCGACCGCTACGACGCCGAGGTGCTGGAGCGGTGGGGCGTGGTCAACCGCGTGCTGCCGCACGACGGCTTCGACGACGCCGCGCTGGAGTTCACCCACGCCCTGGCCAAGGGGCCGACGCTGGCGCACGCGGCCACCAAGCGGGTGCTGGCGCACTTCGAGAGCGGCGGGGTGGCCGAGGCCAACGAGCACGTCACGGCCATCGCCGCCGAGCTGTTCGACAGCGAGGACCTGCGCGGCGCGGTGCGGTCGTTCCTGGCCGACGGGCCGGGGAAGGCAACGTTCAGCGGTCGCTGATCCGGCGGAACTCCAGCCAGCGGGTGCTCACCGCCGCCCACGTCTCCTGGTACTCGCGGAACATCGCCTCCACGCGCGCCGCGTCCACCTCGCCGGTGGGCGTGGCCGCCAGGTAGTGGGCCAGCTCGTCGTAGAGGCGGTGGAAGCGGTACTGGGACTCCTCCATGAGCACCCACAGCGACCGCCACGCGAAGAACGGCTCCAGCGCGGCGAACACCGTCGTCAGGGCCACCAGGGAGAACGCCAGGCCGGTCCAGAAGTCCAGGTCCTGCCAGCCCAGGATGATCGTGGCGGTCGCGGACAGGGCCAGCAGGCCGACCTTGAGCGCGGTCGAGCGGCGCCGGAAGGTGGTCTTGCGGGACCGGCCGTAGTCGCGGGCGCGGTCGATGCGCGCCAGCAGGTCCAGCGCCAGCTCGTGCGGGGTCAGGCCGGCCTTCGGCGCGGGTGCTCGATCGTCCACGCCCGGCACTCTAGGCGCTACATCGGGTCGTAGGCGCCGGATCCGTACCAGGACAGGGCGGAGCGCAGCTCGGCCATGTCCCGCTCGCGGCGCTTGCGGTAGCGCTCGTGCGAGACCGGGTAGACGCGCAGGCCGCCCTTGTGGGTGGTGAAGGTGCCGCGGCCCAGCGTCTCCGGCGGCCGCGCGCCGCTGACCAGCCACACCACCAGCCACGGGCGGGCGTGGTGGGCCTCCACCTTGACCCGCGCGACGGCGTACCAGGGCAGCCGGCGGGTCTGCTGGCCGTCGGACAGGGTGATGCCCTCCGGGCCGACGTCCAGGGTCAGCGGCGTGGCCATCACGCCGATCAGCAGGCGGATCGCGGCGACCATGAACACCACGAACGCGATGAACGCGGCCAGCCGCACCGGGGCGACGGCCCCGTTCTGCTCGTTGGCCAACCAGCCCGTGACGGTGGCCGCGGCCAGGTTCGCGCCGGCCCAGCCCAGGCCGACCGCGCGCGAGGTGCGGAAGCGGGCGCCGGTGCGCTTGACGTCCTTGGGGTCGGGTTCGGCCACCGGCGCGACCCGGGTCGGCGACTTGGGCGGCACGGGGGCGATGCCGGTCGGGTGGGGGTTGACCACCGTCGGCGGCTTCGCCGGCGGCTCGTCGACCATGACCCGGGTCGGCGGCTTGTTCGGCAGGTTGCCCAGCTCGGTGTGGCGCTGCTCCACCACGGTGCGCACGCTCGCCGGCAGCCAGGACGGCTCCGCCGACGGCGGGCCGATCAGCTCCAGCAGCCGGGCGGGCGTCGGCCGGTTCGCCGGCTCGCGGACCAGGCACGGCACGATCAGCGGCACCAGCGACGGCGGCACGCGCGTGAGGTCCGGGTCCTGGTGCACCACCCGGTAGACCAGGGCGGAGGTGGCGCCCTCGCCGAACGGGCCGCTGCCGGTGGCCGCGAACACCAGGATCGAGCCGAGGGCGAACACGTCGCTCTGGGACGTGATGGCCTGGCCGACGACCTGCTCCGGCGACAGGTAGCCGGGGGTGCCGAACACGATGCCCGCCTCGGTGAGCGCGGAGTGCTCCAGGGCGCGGGCGATGCCGAAGTCGATCACGCGCGGGCCGTCGTCGGCCAGCAGGACGTTGGACGGCTTGAGGTCGCGGTGCACCAGGCCCGCGGCGTGGATCGCGACCAGCGCCTCGGCCAGGCCGGCCGCCAGGCGGCGCACGGCGCGCTCCGGCAGCGGGCCGTGGTCCTGGACGGCCTGGTGCAGGCTCAGGCCCGCGATGTACTCGGTGGCCATCCAGGGGCGCTCGGCGTCGGGGTCGGCGTCGACCACGGTCGCGGTCCAGAACCCGCCGACGGAGCGGGCCATCTCGACCTCGCGGCGGAAGCGCTCGCGGAACTGCGGGTCGTCGGCCAGCTCGGGGCGCGCGACCTTGATCGCGATCGGCCGGCCGCCGCGCGAGCGGGCCAGGTAGACCGACCCCATCGCGCCGCGACCGAGTGCGGCGAGCAGCGTGTAGTCGCCGATCCGCGACGGGGCGTTCGGGGGCAGTGGCTGCACGACACCCACACTAGATGTGCCCGCCACCCCGCTCGTCCGGGGTCGCCGAATACGGGGCGCAGACCACAGCGGCGCAACCTCGGGGCGGGATGCGCTTCCGAGGGTGCCTCACGACGTGGTCGGGGGTGCCCGAACGTGGAACTCGGGGGTGCCGGACGTTCGACACGAGGGTGCTGAACGTTCGACTCGCGGGTGTTGAGCGCATGACACGCGCGGGTTGAGCGCATGACACGCGCGGGGTCAGGGGGTGGTGGTCAGGCGCAGGAGGGTGGTGGCCTTGGAGTGCCACGAGTGGGGCTGGACCGAGGCCCGGAGGGCGGCGGGTGGGAGCGGGGCGCCCTGGGCGAGGGTGAGGCGGACGGCGTCGACGAAGGCGGCGTGGGTGGTGGCCGCGCGGACGCGGTCGGTGTAGGCGGCCAGTTCGGCGAAGTCGGTGCTGACCACCGGCAGGCCCAGGGCCAGGTACTCCTTGAGCTTGATCGGGTTGGAGTGCTTGATCCAGCTGTTGTCCTGCCACGGCATGATCGCCACGTCGAAGGCCGAGCCGTAGGCCGGGATCAGGCTGTAGGGGCGGAAGCCCAGCCAGTGGACGTTGGGGTGCTTGTCGAAGCGCTCCATCGGGTGGGTGGCGTCGCCGATCAGCACCAGGGAGACCTCGGGCAGCTCGGCGGCGAGGCGTTCGAGCAGGTCGAAGTCGACCACGAAGTCGTCCAGGGCGCCGAAGAAGCCGACGCGCGGGCCGGGGACCGACCGGATGTCGTCGGGCCACTCGTGCGCGGGCCGGGCGGTGAAGTGGTCGACGTCCACGCCGTGGTCGAGGAAGTGGGCGCGGGCGCCGGTGCGCGGCCGCTCCTCCTCCATCAGGGCGTTGGACACGTAGACCACGTGGTCGGCGTGGGTCAGCAGCTCGTGCTCCAGGGCCTCGATGGCGGCGCGGTCGGCCTCGGGGAAGTCCGAGTGCCGGTCCGAGCGGTTGAACACCAGGCGGTGCCTGCGCATCGGGGCGACCACGTCCCACGCGGTCGGGATGGTGACCATGACGACCGGGGTGCGCATGCGCAGCGCGGTGGCGACCAGGCGCACCTGGGCGCGCACCAGGACCGCGTTGACCCGGCGCAGCAGCGGCGAGCCGTAGAATGGCAGCGGCAGCGGGGACATCACGTAGAACTCGGGCAGCGGCCGGCGCACGAACTTGGCCACGCTGCGCAGCTTGCGCAGGATGCGCCGGGACACGTGGGTGCTGTTGCCGCGGGTCGGCATCCGCATGCCGATGCTGTTGACCACCAGCACCCGGCGGTGCCGGGCCATCGACCGCATCAGCTGGAAGTCCGAGTGCGCCCGGTTGTGGTACCACCAGTCCTGCGCGGAGAAGCAGATCCAGCCCGGTTCGGCGCCGGCGCCGGGGCGCGCGGGCCAGCGGCGCCAGGCCAGCAGGTCCCGGGCGGCCGTGCGGTGCTTGGCGTGCCGCGGCGCGCGCAGCAGCTCGTTGAGCAGCACCACCAGCCACATGGCGAACGCGCGCGGGCGGCCGTGGCGCTCGCGGACCATGCGCACCCGGTTCGTGGTGGCCATCGACCACAGCACCGGTGACGTGGACTGCTCACCGCCGAAGTGCACGGCGCGCGCCCGCGGCTCGTAGCGCACGGCGTACCCGCGGTCGCCGGCGCGCAGCATGTACTCGGTCTCCTCCGAGTAAAGGAAGTACCGCTCCTCCAGCACGCCGGTCGCCTCGCGGGCCTCGCGGGAGATCAGCCACGCCGCGCCGGTCGCCCAGTCCACGGTGCCCGCCGTGTCGTAGCGCAGGGGGTCGACGACCAGTTCGCCGAGCGCCTCGCGGCGGCCGGCGCGGGTGCCGCCCAGCACGGCCTCGCCCAGGGCGCGCAGCGGGTTCGGCGCCCGCCGCAACGACGGCTGGGGCGCGCCGTCGGCACCGACCAGGCGCGGCACCGCGATGCCCGTGCCCGGCATCGCCAGGGCGGCCCGCAGCAGCGCGATGGCGTCCGGTGCCAGCCGGACGTCGGGGTTGAGCACCAGGACGTCGCAGTCGGGCGCGGCGGCGAAGCCCGCGTTGACGCCCGCGGCGAACCCGTCGTTGGAGGCGCGGGCCACGACCCGCGCGTCGGGCGCGACCCGGGCGACGACCTCCAGGGTGTTGTCCGCGGAGGCGTTGTCCACCACCACGACGCGACCGTCCGGGATGGACTCCAGCGCGGCGGCGACCGATCTGAGGCAGTCCTCGACGATGTCGGCGCTGTGGTAGGTCACCACGACCACGGCAAGCGGCACTTCTACTCCCCCGGACGGCGGAACCGGGTGCGCAGCGCGCCCCCGAGCAGGCGGAACGCGAACGGCAGGTCGTCGCGCAGGTAGCGCTTGGCCAGCCGGCGCGGTTCGAGCGCGAGGCGGTGCAGCCACTCGGCGCCCACCTTCTGCACCACGCCGGAGGCGCGGCGGAACTCGCCCGCCGCCATCGGGATGCCCGCGCCGCAGCCCAGGAACCAGGTCCGCGGCAGCTCCGCGCGCAGCAGCCGGATCAGCCGCTCCTGCTTGGGGAAGCCCAGGCCGACCATGACCAGGTCCGGCTTGGCCTCCACCACCTTGGCCACGGCCTCGGCGGTGAGCTCCGGGTAGGTGTCGAAGCCGAACGGCGGCGAGTCCGTGCCCGCCACGCGCAGCCCCGGGAACCGCTCGGCGAGCACCGCGGCGGCGCGCTCGGGCACGCCCGGGTTGCCGCCCAGCAGGTAGACCGAGCGGCCCTCGCGGGCGGCGGCGCCGGCGAGGGTGAACACCAGCGAGGAACCGGTGACCCGCTCGGGCACGGGCACGCCCGCGAGCCTGCCCGCCCACACCACCGGCATGCCGTCGGCCACGACGACCTCCGAGCCGGCGATGAGCGCGGCGAGCGCGGGGTCGCGGGTGGCGGCGCGCACGATGTCGACGTTGGCCGTGACGATCGCGCCGCCCTCGGCGCGCCGCCACGCCCCGGCGACGTGCTCGGCCACGCCGGTCTCGGCGACGGCCCACACGTCGACGGCACCCACGCGGACGCGGGCCTGCGAGATGTCCGGCATACCCGCGTCATCGGCGGCGGCGCGGGCACCGTTACCGCGAGCCCGACACCGGTAACGGTCACCGCCCGTGACCGATATCCGGGGCATGTACGTAGCGTCCGCCCGACCGCGCGACCGGGTCAGGGGCAAGGTCCCGGGCACCGTGGTCGCCCTGGGCGCGGTGAGCCTGCTGACCGACGTGTCGGCCGAGATGGTGACCGCGTTCATGCCCGTCTACCTGCTGTTCTCGCTCAACATGAGCTACGCCCAGTTCGGTTTCCTCGACGGGCTCTACACCGGCGCCACCGCGGTGCTGCGGCTCGTCGGCGGGCACCTGTCCGACCGCACGAGGCGGCACAAGGCGGTCGCCGCGGCCGGTTACGGGCTGTCGGCGGTGACGAAGCTCATCTTCCCGGTGGTCGGCGCGTCGGCGTTCGGGATCGGCGCGACGCTGGCCGCCGACCGCGCGGGCAAGGGCCTGCGCACCGCGCCGCGCGACGCGCTGATCTCGCTGGCCACGCCGCCGGAGCGGCTGGGCGCGGCGTTCGGCGTGCACCGCACCATGGACACCGTCGGCGCGCTGCTCGGGCCGCTGGTGACGTTCCTGCTGCTGTACTGGATCGGCGTGGTCGCCGGGCCGGTGTTCGTGGTCAGCGGCTGCTTCGCGGTGGTGGGGTTGATCGTGCTGGCGGCGTTCGTGCGGGAGCACCCCGCGCCCGCGCCGTCGGGGCCGAAGCCGTCGGTGCGGGCCGGGTTGGCGCTGCTGCGCGGGACCGGGTACCGGCGGGTGGCGGTCGCCTCGGCGGTGCTGGGCCTGGCGACGCTGTCCGACGCGTTCGTGTTCGTCCTGGTGCAGGAGGCCACCGGCGCGCCGCTGAGCCTGCTCGCCCTGTTCCCGCTGGGCACCGCGCTGGTGTTCCTGCTGGCCGCCGCGCCCGCGGGCAGGCTGGCCGACCGGGTCGGCCGGTGGCCGGTGTTCCTGGGCGGGCACGTGCTGCTGCTCGGCGTCTACGCGCTGCTGCTGCTGGCCCCCGGCACCGGCTACTGGGGCGCGGGCGCGGCGCTGCTGCTGCACGGCCTGTTCTACGCCGCCACCGACGGCGTGCTGTCCGCGCGGGTGAGCGCGCTGGTGCCGGAGACGCTGCGGGCGTCGGGCCTGGCCGTCGTGCAGACCGGCCAGGCCCTCGCCCGGTTCGCGTCCTCGGTGGCGTTCGGCTTCCTGCTCCAGTACGCCGCCTTCGGCACCGCCGTCCACGCCGCCATCGGCTCCCTGCTGGTCGCCGTGCTGGCCGCGTGGTGGCTCACCGCCCGGGGAAGCGCCCCCCACGGGGATGCCTCCCCGGGCAGTGGCTCACCGGGCGGTGGCTCACAGCAGGCTCAGGACGACGCCGCCGTGGGCGGCTGACGTGCCGTGGGCGGTGTCGCCGGCGAACCCGGCGGTGTAGCCCCGCAGCAGGGTGGCCAGGCCGACCACCAGCGGCACGTTCGCGTCGCACGTCGCCTTGCCCGTGGCGCCGGTGGTGGCGGTGCACAGCGGGTGGCCCTTGACGGTGCGGAACGACACCTGCTCGCCGACCACCGGGCGGCCGGTGTGCGACTCGACCAGGGTGGCGTCCAGGCCGCGCAGCTGGAAGTACAGCAGGCGGGTCTGGAGCTGCGCGTACCCCGCGGTGAGCTTCGTCGGCGCGGGCGGCACCGCGTGGATCGCGATGCCCACCGGGTTCTCGCCCACCGGCACGGTGTCGACCACGGCCAGCGTCGCGGTGTCCACGACGGACACCGTGCCGCTGTTGAAGTTCGTCACGTACGCGCGGGCGCCGTCCGGGGTGAGGGCGACGCCGACGGGCCTGCTGCCCACCGGGACCTGCGCGACGTGGGTCAGCGCGGTGACGTCCACCACGGACAGCGTGTGGTTCTCGCTGTTGGTGACGTACGCGCGGGCCCCGTCGGGCGAGATCGCGATGCCGTGCGGGATGAAGCTGACCGGGATGGTGCCGATCACGGCGTTGGTCGCGGTGCTCACCACGGCCACGTTGTTGGAGAGCTTGTTGACCACCAGCAGCTTCGCGCCGTCCGGGGTCACCGCCACCGCGGTCGGCGTGCTGCCGGTGGCGACCTCGGCGACCTCGGTGTTGGTCGCGGTGTCCACCACGGACACCGTGCCGGGGCCGACCACGTCGTGCGCCACGTACAACCGGGAGCCGTCCGGGCTGATCGCCACGCCGTCGGCGTTCGGGCCGACCGGGATGGTCTCGGTGGCGGTCAGCGTGGCCGCGTCCACCACGGACACCGTGCCCGCCCGGTAGTTCGACACGTACACGTGGCCGCCGTCGGGCGCGACCACCACGCCCGCCGGGCCGTCGCCGACCGGCACCGCCGCGTCCACGGTGTTGGTCGGCGTGTCGATGACGGTCAGCGTGTTGTCGCGGACGTTGGTCACGTAGCCGCGCGCGCCGTCGAACGCCACGCCCACGCCGTAGGGCGAGCCGGCGGTGGAGTCGCCGATCGTGCTGGTGACCGCGTCGGTGGCGGTGTCCAGCACGGACACCCCACCGCCGTTGTTGGCCACGTACCCGAGCACCCGGGTGGGCTCGGCGTTCGCGGTGGCGGTCGGCACGAGCAGCAGCGCCGCCCCCACCGCCGCGGCGCCGCCGGTCGCGGTCGCCTTGCGGATGAATCTGTGCACCATCGGCCTCCGGGGGTGGGCGTCGACTGGGGTCCCGCACTGCCCCAATCGCGCCCTGCCGCCGGCCCGTTAGCCGCAACCGCCCGAAGGCCGCGGTCTGCCCGGAAGTACGCCCGTCAGAACCGGTAGACGTGCACCTGGTACGGCTTGAAGTCGTCCACGATCTTCCCGTTCACGATCGGCACGGTGCGGTCCTCGTCGACCACGGTCGCCCGACCGGAGCGCACCGGCACGCTCAGCTCGACCTTCGCCGGGAGGCTCTTGGGGTTCTCCTTGTTCCCGTCGGTCTGCGCGAGCACCCACCGCTGCCCGTCGAGCTGCTTGTGCAGCACGGCGACCGGAATGCCGTTGTCGCTGCGGGCCGCCACGCCCGACAGGCTGGGCGAGTTGAGCACCGGCGCGAGCGCCTTGAGCCGCGCGTTCACCGCGGTCACCCGGGCGGTGATCTCCGGGCGGGTCAGCACGCTGGAGTACTCGCCCTTGCCGTCGGTGTAGAAGCTGTGCGCGAAGTAGTTGATGCCGGTCGCGCCGTGCAGGACGGTGTTCCACACCGCCGACTCCAGCTGGTCGGCGTCGATGATTTCGCCGTGCGTGTGCGGGTGGCCGGTCTCCACGAAGCCGTAGATCGGCTTGTCCGGGCCGCACCACTTGCGCATGGTGTCGATCACCTCGCCGTAGGCGTACGCGCCGACGGTGTGGTTGCGGTCGGGGTGGGTCCAGGCGTAGTAGTCGGCCGAGACGAGGTCCGCGGCCGAGCAGTACGTCCGCATGTCCTCCTCGTAGGACTTCTCGACGTGGCCGTACCCGATCTGGCCGGTCGGGGTGCCCATCCAGGGGCTGAAGTTGAGGTAGGTGGGCCGCGTCGGGTCCTTGGCGCGCACCTCGTTCGCGGCCTTGAGGATGGCCGAGGGCTGCATGTCGGGGTTGAACACGTCGCCGTAGACCTTGTTCATGTCCGGTTCGTCGGCGACCAGGTAGCCGACGTAGTTGCGCGCGTGCTCGGTGTCCTTGAGCACGGTGTCCAGGCGCACCGGGTCGACGTAGACCCGCCAGTCGGTCTCGTACAGGCCCTCCTGGCGGAGGTACCACCACTGGTCCTCCCACAGCCCGATGCCGGAGTCGACGCCGATGCGCGGGTAGGCGCGGCCCAGCTTCTCGCCGTTCTCGACCCCGGACGGGTCCTGCATCCAGACGTTGACCGGGAACACGGTCGGGTCGCCGGCGGGGTTGGGCCCGTTGGCCCACTTCTCGTAGTAGTCGACGGAGGGGCCGGGCAGGACGACCGGCTCGGCCGGCGGCCGGGGCCGGACCTCGGCCTCGGCCGTGCAGGCGGTCGTGAGGAGCAGCACCGCCAGTAATGCTCGCGGTCCGATCATGGTCGCGCTCCAGTTCAGTTGGGGGTTCCGGGGCGGCCGCGCGCGGCCAGTACCTGCTTGGCCTTCTCGAAGCCACCGGGGCCGAGGAGCCGCATCGCCGTCGTCTTGGCCAAGTATCTGGCCCCGTCACGCGCCACCCGCAAGGGATGTCCCACGAACCGGTCACGGGCGATCACCCGCCCGGCGGGCTCGGGCACGTCGTCCAGCGCCGCGCCGAAACGCGCCCGGTGCGGGACGGGTGACACCAGCCGGCCGCGCGTGCGGTTGCTCACGTTGCGCCCGTGCACCACCTGGAGCCAGCCGGGCGCGCCGCCCAGCGACAGCACCTCGGCGTGCCGGTGCAGGCGGTTGTGCCAGTCGGTCCAGCACGTCACCGGGTCGTCCCAGCCCTCCCGCATCGAGGCGAACGCGTTGTCCGGGTCGTGGTGCGCGTACAACCCGCCCGGGCTCTTGACCAGGCCGTTCGCCAGGTAGAGCGCGGTGCGGCGGCCGGTGGGGCGGGCCGCCTGGAGGCGGGCGACGAAGTCGGTGGCCAGGCCGTCGTCGTTGTCGAGGTTGGTGGTGATGAGGCCGTCGCCCCTGGTGGGGAAGAGCTTGGTGATGTCCTCCAGCAGCTCCTCGCGGCTCACCCGCGTGCGGAACACGGGCGTGTACGCGTCGCCGTGGGAGGCGATCCTGTCCTTGAGCCAGCCGGGGCTCTCCGGGTCGAAGTAGATGAGCCACCGGAAGTTCGCGCTGGTCTGCGCCGCCACCGAGGGCAGGCAGTACCGCTCGAACAGCCCGACGCGCTCGACCAACCACCCCTCCCGCGCCCGCACGACGCTCTCGGCGCCCACGGACGGCAGGTTGAAGCGCGTCAGAATGACGTGGTCCATCACAACCCCTTCCCGTTGTCCCGTACATCGGGATCCGGGGCGGACCGTTAACGATCCGGCACCGCGCGCGATGAGTAGGTCGTGACTGAGCCCTCGGCACGACCCACGGTCGACGTGGTCATACCCTGCTACAACTACGCGCGGTTCCTGCGGGCATGCGTGCGGAGCGTGCTCGACCAGCCCGGTGTGGACGTGCGGGTGCTGATCATCGACGACGCCTCCGGCGACGACACGCCCGAAGTGGTGGCCGAGCTCACCCGGGACCCGCGCGTCGAGGGCCGCCGCCACGAGGTGAACGCGGGTCACATCGCGACCTACAACGAGGGCCTGCTGGAGTGGGCCAAGGCCGACTACACCGTGCTGCTCTCCGCCGACGACCTGCTGGCCCCCGGCTGGCTGGCCCGGGCCGCGGGGGTGTTCGAGGCCAACCCCGGGGTCGGCATGGTCTACGGGCGGGTCGTGTACTACCGCGACCGCGAAGCGTTGCCGAAGGTGGTCGCGCCCCCGGCGGGCCGCACCGTGTGGTCCGGTGTGGACTGGATCGAGGCGCGCTGCCGCACCGGGCAGAACGTGCTGTCCTCGCCCGAGGCCGTGGTGCGCACGTCCGTGCAGCAGCGGGTCGGCGGCTACCGGCCCGACCTGCCGCACGCCGGCGACCTGGAGATGTGGATGCGCATCGCCGCGGTGTCCGACGTCGGCTACGTGCGCGGCGAGCCCGCCGCGTACTACCGCGTGCACCAGCAGAGCATGATGCGCACCCGGTTCTCGTCGCTGTTCGCCGACCTGGAGCAGCGGCAGGCCGTG
Source organism: Saccharothrix syringae (assembly GCF_009498035.1). NCBI lineage: Bacteria > Bacillati > Actinomycetota > Actinomycetes > Pseudonocardiales > Pseudonocardiaceae > Saccharothrix > Saccharothrix syringae. Next base: position 2,439,644 of record NZ_CP034550.1, on the reverse strand, counting down.
TTCGACCTGTTCTTCCGCGAGCACCCCGACCTGCCGCCGCGGCTGCGCGAGCTGGCCAACCGGTCCATCGCCAGGGACGCGCTGTGGCGCGCGGTCCGCGCCTACGACCGCGACCAGCTCGCCGAGATCCCGGTGGACGAGCTGGAGGACTTCGCCCGCCGCGTCTACCCCGCCACCGCCCGGCTGCCCGAGCACCGGGCGCTGCGGCGGCGGCGCGCCCTGGGGCCGAAGGTGTGCAGCCGGACCCAGGTGTTCGTCGGGTCGCACCTGGTCAAGCGGGGGCGCGGCCTGGTGGGCAAGCAGATCTGGAAGTGGCGCGGCCAGTGACCGCCGGCCTGGAGCGCAAGGTCACCTCGGCGATCAGGTGGAGCGCCGTCAACAGCCTCCTGCAGCGGTTGGGGCAGGTCGGCGTGGGCGTGCTCGTCGCCCGGCTGGTCGCGCCCGAGCAGTTCGGCGTGTTCGCCGTCGCGCTGGTGGTGCTCAACATCGTGCTCAGCGTGAGCGAGATGGGCGTGAGCGTCGCCCTGGTGCGCAGCGACAAGCCGGTGGCGGAGCTGGCGCCGACGGTGACCACCCTGTCGATCGCCTCCGGCGCCCTGCTGTGCCTGGTGTGCGTGGTCGGCGCGCCGTGGTTCGCCGGCGCCATGGGCACGCCGCAGGCCACCGGCGTGATCCAGCTCATGTCGGTGTCGCTGGTGGTGGCGGGCGCGTCGGCGGTGCCGGGCGCGCTGCTCCAGCGCGAGTTCCGGCAGAACCACAAGTTCGTGGCGGACACCTCCGCGTTCGTGGTCGGCACGACCGTCGTGGTGGTGCTGGCCGTGCTCGGGTTCGGCGCCTGGAGCCTGGCGTGGTCGCGGATCGCGACCAACCTCGTGTCGGCCGGGGTGATGTTCGCCTACACCGAGCAGCGCTACCGGCCCGGGTTCGACGCCCGGCAGGCGCGGGAGCTGCTCGCGTTCGGCCTGCCGCTGGCCGGGGCCAGCCTGCTGGTGTTCGGCGTGCTCAACGTCGACCAGATCGTGGTCGGCAGCGTGCTGGGCACCGTGCCGCTGGGGTACTACCTGCTGGCGTTCAACCTGGCCAACTGGCCGGTGGCGGCGTTCTCGCAACCGGTGCGCAGCGTCTCGCTGGCGGCGTTCTCGCAGGTCAGGAACGACCCGGCGGTGTTCACGCGGACGTTCGCCCGCGCGCTGCGGCTGCTGTCGCTGGCCACCGTGCCCGCGTGCGTGCTGCTGGCCGTGCTGGCCGACCCGCTGGTCCGGGTCGTCTACGGCGAGCGGTGGGCGCCCGCGGCGCAGGCGCTGGCGCTGCTGGTGCTGCTGGGCGCGCTGCGCGTGGCGCTGGAGCTGGGGTACGACTACCTGGCCAGCGCCGGGCGGTCGCGCGCCATCCTGGTCATCCACCTGGTGTGGCTGGTCGCGCTGGTGCCGCTGCTCGCGCTGGGCGCGCACGTGGACGGCATCCGGGGTGTGGCCGCGGCGCAGAGCGTGGTCGTGCTGGTGTTCATCGTGCCCGCGTACCTGGTGGCGTTCCGGCCCTACGGGGTGCGGGCGCGCGACCTGGGTGCCGCCGTGGCGCGCCCGGTGCTCGGCGGCGCGGTGATGGTCGCGGTCGCGGTGGGCGTGCAGGAACTGGTCGCGGACCCGCTGTTGCGGTTGCTGGTGGGCGGCGCGGCCGCGTCGCTGGCCTACGCCGCCGTCGTCTTCCCCCTGCGCCACGAGGTGCTGGGGCTGCTGAGGAGGAGCAACGCGTGAGGGTCGTCCAGCAGTTGCAGCGCCGCGCGCACCAGGTCTCGCGCATCGTGCGCGACCAGGGGGTGCGAGGGCTCGGCGCCCGCGCGCTGCACACCGCCGCACGCCGGTTCGGCGCGGACGCCGAGGTGTTCCCGGTGCGGCTGGAGGACGTGCGGGCCGCGGACCTCGGCGCGCCGCGGCCGGTGGTCGTGCCGCCCGTGCCCGCGGACGGCCGGCTGACCGTGAACTGGATCAGCACGCCGCCCGCGCCCGGCTCCGGCGGGCACACCACCATGTTCCGGCTGGTCGAGCACCTGGAGTCGCTGGGGCACACCTGCCGGCTGTACCTGTACGACGTGTACGGCAGCCGGGCGGTGGACCACGAGCCGGGCATCCGGTCGGCGTACCCGGGGTTCCGCGGGCCGGTGCTCGACGTGCTGGACGGGATGGCCGACGCGCACGCCGTGTTCGCCACCGCGTGGATGACCGCCTACCCGGCGTTCAACGACCCGTGCGCGGGGAAGCGGTTCTACCTCGTGCAGGACTACGAGCCGTGGTTCTTCCCGGTGGGCGGGCTGTCCGCGCTGGCGGAGAACACCTACCGGATGGGCTTCCACGGCTTCACCGCCGGCCGCTTCCTGGCCGACAAGCTGCGGACCGAGCTGGGCATGGCCGCCGACCACTTCGACTTCGGCTGCGACGCGGACCGGTACCACGTGCGGGCGGGCGTGCCGCGGGACGGCGTGGTGTTCTACGCCAGGCGGCTGGCGCCCCGCCGGGCGATCGAGATCGGCCTGCTGGCCCTGGAGATCTTCGCCGCGAAGCACCCCGACCTGCACATCCACACCTACGGCGAGAAGATCGGCTCGCTCGGGCCCCGGCACGTCGACCACGGCCTGGTCACCCCCGACCGGCTCAACGACATCTACAACCGGTCCTACGCCGGCCTGACCCTGTCGATGACCAACGTGTCCCTGGTGCCGCACGAGATGCTGGCCGCGGGCTGCATCCCGGTCGTGAACGACGCCGCGCACAACCGCGTCGTGCTGGACAACAACTACGTGCGCTACGCCCCCGCCACCCCGCACGACCTGGCCCGCGCACTGTCCGAAGTGGTCACCACGCCCGACTTCGCCGCCCTCTCCCGCACCGCCTCCACCAGCGTCTCCTCCCGCTCCTGGGACGCCGCGGGCCACGAGCTGGAAAAACTCCTCCGCCGCTCCCTGGACCTCTGACCCCGCGCGAGTCCTCCACTCCGGCACCGCGAGTCCGCCACTCCGGCACCGCGAGTCCTCCACTCGGACACCGCGTGCCCGGTGGAGGACGCGCGGGATCAGGAGGTGCGCGTGGTCGCACCGCCGGTACACCGACGCCGACCGCGGTCGTGAACGGCTCAGCTCCAGGACGTTCCGGCCGGTCAGGGCATTCGCGGCGATCGACTTGTTCGGCTCGGCGCAGGTGCCGAACACCGGCACGTCGTGCAACGTCGTCACGTGGTCGACTCGGCGACCGCACCTGGAGGTTCGCGCACGCCGCGGTCGTCGTGGCGGTCGCGCCCCCGGCCCGGGTGTCGGCGGGCGGGCAGCGGACGGTGCCGAGCAGCGCGTCGGCCACCACGGCCTGCCCCTCGCGGACCGCGGGCACGAAGCGGCCCGCCCGGGGCGCGGTCACGGCGGCCGGGTCGTGCGCCTCCACCACGCCCTCCAGCCGGACGGTCTGGTAGATGTCGCGGTTCTCGACGCGCACGGTCGCGGCGGGCGGCCTGGTGCCGACCGCCGCGGTCCCGCCGCCGGATCGCCCGGCGAGGTGCACGACGCGGCCAGCAGCGCGCGGGCGGATCACCGCGTGAAGCCCTTGTCGCAGTCGTTGGCGGTGATGAACTGGCGCGGTCGCCACGGCTTGGTGTCGTCGACCAGCTGGAGCGTCCAGGCGCAGGTGTTCCAGATCGTCACCATGCTCTGGGCGTCGGCCGCGGAGTAGGCGGTGTCGGCCGCGCCGGCGGCCATGAAGTCCCGGATGCGCTCGGCCAGCTGGGTGACGCGGGCGTGCGCCTCCCGGCTGGTCGACGCCCGCGGCGTCCTGGCCGGGGACCGATCCCCCGGTTTCACCGGGCGCCTGCCGCGAACACCCGGTGATCGTCGTCGCGAAAATCGCCGCGATGACCGTGACCGCTTTCTTCGAGCACATTCCACCGACCTTCCTCGACCGTTTTCCCAAAGCGTTCGGGCGCGACACTCGCCTTCCGGGTCGGGCGAAGTTGTGGTTCCAGCAGGTGTAGCCGTTGAACGAGCCGGTCGAGGTGTAGCCGCCGTACTGGATGTGCGGACCCGTGCACGCTGGAGTCCGAGCACTTCGACCAGCGCATGTCGACGGCGATCCCGGACGTCACGTCGAACGCGAAGTCGTCACCGCCGCGGCTCCGGGTGTAGCTCGTGCCGCCGGTGGTGAAGTCCCGGATGCTCGTGGCGTTGCCACCGGTGCAGAAGGAGTTGGCCGAGGCGGAACTGATCGCCGGTACCCGCGGTTTCACGCGCCCGCCGAATTTCGCGAAGTTGTCGGGTTCCCTTCCCCCTGGACGCAAGTGTCCTTTTGGCGGAGCGGTCGCGCAGGTCACGACCGCGCGGGGTGCCGGAGTGGAGGACACGCGGTGTCCGGGTGGAGGACACGCGCGGGGTCAGGCCGGGGAGGGGCTGGTGGCGTCGGGGATCAGGAGCTGGGCCTGGGCGGAGCCGTCGGCGGGGACGAGGTGGATGGCGGGCTGCCTGGCGTCCTTGGGCACGGCGGCGAAGGCCAGGCGGGTGCCGTCCAGCCAGGTGGCCTGGTCGTCGACGCCCGCGGTGCCGGGGAGGCGCCGCTCCTCGCCGGTGGCCAGGTCGAGCACTGCCAAATCCCAGGGGCCCAGGCGGCCGATGCGCTTCTTGTAGGCGATCTTGGTGCCGTCCGGGGAGAGGGACGGGCACTCGGCGTCGCGGCGCAGCGAGCGGAGGGTGCGGGACCGGAGGTCGCCCTGGACGAGCCAGGTGAAGCCGCCGGAGGCGAGGGTGGCGTAGAACGTGCGGTCGTCCGCCCCGACGGTCAGGCCCCAGTAGTTGGTGTCCTCCGCGCCGTGCGGCCGGCCCTCGACGTCGGCCGTGAAGCCCTCCAGGGTCTCCACCACCTCGTCGGTGCGCAGGTCCAGGAACCCGGTGCGGGTGGAGAAGCCGCCCGGCACCGCGTAGGAGTCGCCCGTCACGAACGACGTCCAGCTGACCACCTGGCCGGACGCGGACACCTTGGCCCGGCTGGGGATGCCCGGCAGCGGGACGGTCCGCACCACGGCGCCGTCGCGCGACACCTCCGCCGCGTAGGTGGGCCCGGGACCGGAGAGCTTCAGGCACACCTCGGTGCCGGCCGCCCGGTAGAACCGCTGGCACGTCCGGTCGGTGGCGCCGGGCGAACCGGGGTCGGCCAGGCTCACCTGCTCGACCCGCGACCGGCCGTCGGCCAGCTCCACGTACAGCAGGTCGCCCTGGGCCGCCGCGGCGGCGGGCGCCACCGGCGGCACGTCGCGGGCGACCGCCAGCACGTAGACCGCGCCCGCCACGACGACCAGTACGATGGCGGCGACGGCGAGCACGGTGCGCCGGGAGCCCAAATCCATCACCACCTGTAACGAGAAGGCGCGAGTCGGCCGATTTCAGGGTAACAACACCCTTGCGCACCTCTACGCAGGGTAAATGCGGATCGGGGAACGGATGGACTTCTGGGGCGCGCTTCGTGTCCTGCGGCGGCGGTGGTACATCGCCCTGCCGTCGGCCCTCCTGGCGGTGGGCGTGGCGGCGGGCGTGTTCGTGTCGATCCCGACCCGCTACGAGTCCACCGGTGTGGTGGTGTTCACCTCGCCGTCGGCCGGCGGCACCTTCTCGGAGAACGTCTCGCCCGAGGAAGCGGTCAGGATCAACCCGCTGCTGGCCTTCGACGGCAGCCTGTCGACCACCTCGCAGATCATCGCCCAGATCCTCGCGGACCCCAAGACCCGCGAGAACCTGGGCATCACCAAGGGCTCGACCGCGAACTTCACCGCCTCCGGCGGCGGGCAGAACGGCCCGTTCCTGTTCGTGGTGACCGACTGCGAGTCACCGGACGAGGCCGAGAAGCTGGTCACCACGGTGCTCGACTTCGCCCGCTCGGAGCTGGAGCAGCAGCAGCGCAAGCTCAACGCGCCGGAGCCGACGTTCATCACCTCGCAGGTGATCGTCAACCCGACCACGGCGGAGGCGCAGATCGGCGGCAAGGTCCGGTACGCGGGTGCCGGTTTCGTGCTGATGATGCTGTTCACCCTCGCCGTGACGTTCGCCTCGGACAGCGTGATGGGCAGGCTCAAGCGCCGCCGCGAGGCCGCCGGGAACGCCGCGGGCACCCCCGACGACGAGGACGACAAGAGCGGCGGCGCGGCCGAGGCGCCGAAGGCGGACGAGGCGGCCCCCGAGACCCGCCCGGCACCGCAGGGCCAGGCGCAGAACCAGAACCAGACGCAGAACCAGACGCAGAACCAGGCACCGCGCCAGAACACGCCCCAGAACGGGCCCCAGAACGCCTCTCAGGGCCCGCAGGGGGCGCCGGGACAGGCACAGCAGGGCACCCAGGGCGCGGCGCCGAGGCCCCCGGTCAACGGGCAGCCCCGCAGGCCCGACCAGCCCGGCGCGCCCGCCCAGCGGCCGCCCGCGCGCAGGCCGGTCACGGCCAGCGAGCAGACCGTCAAGGTGCAGCCGACGGCCAGCGAGAAGACCGTGAAGATCGCCGCCGTCGGGCAGCCGGACCAGCCCAAGCCCGGCGCCCCGAGCTGGCCCGCGCACGAAGACCCCCGGTGAGATGAGCGCCCCGACCCGCGTGCGGCAACGCGCGGACGGCGCCACGCTCGTCTGCGCCTACCTGCTGGCGCTGCTGGTGATCCCGGCCCGGCTGGTGCTGTCGTTCGTGCCGATGACCCTGCCGCCCGCCCTGGTGGTGGCGCTGCTGCTGGGCGTGCTGTCGCTGTCCGCCCACATGGTGGACAGCCTCGGCATGGGCAAGGGCCGCAACGCGCTGCGCACCGCCGTGCTGATCTACCTGGCCATGCACCTGGCCACCTACGCCGTGGCCACGCGCCGCTGGCTGCCCACCGACGAGCTGACCGTGGCCGACAGCAGCATGGTGCGCATCGTGGCCACCATCAGCGTGGCGATCTTCGCCTGCGACGCCATCCGCACCCGCGAGCGCCTGGACAAGGTGCTCAAGCTGATCCTGGTGTGCTCGGCGATGATCGCGTTCGTGGGCCTGGTGCAGTTCGGCGCCGGCGTCGACCTGGCCTCCTACGTGAGCCTGCCCGGCCTGCGCGTCCAGGAGAACGCCTACTCGGCGATGGAGAGCCGGTCGATCTTCCGCCGGCCCACCGGCACCACGAACCACCCCATCGAGTACGGCCTGGTGTGCGCGATGGCGGTGCCGCTGGGCGTGCACTACGTGTTCCGCTCCCGCGACGAGGGCACGCCGCAGGTGCGCTGGTGGCTGTGCCTGGCCCTGGTGGGCCTGGGCGGGCTGACCGCGCTGTCGCGCACCGCGATCCTCGGCATGACCGTGTCGGTCGTCGTGCTGGTGCTCACGCTCCCCCGCCGCCGCCGGATGACCGTGGCGGTGCTGGGCGTCGTGTTCTTCCTCGGCGCGAGCCTGACCGTGCCGGGCCTGTTCGGCACGATCCGCGGCATGTTCGCCAACATCGAGGACGACCCGAGCGTCAAGGCGCGCACCGCGGACTACGAGGCGGCGGCGGACCAGATCGACCTGAACCCGCTGCTGGGCCGGGGTTTCGGCACGTTCCTGCCGACGAAGTACACGATCCTGGACAACCAGTTCCTGCTGACCCTGATCGAGAACGGCTACCTGGGCCTGTTCGCGCTGATCGGGATGTTCCTGGCGGCCTGCTACGCGACCGTGCGCACGCGCCTGGTCAGCGGGGACGAGGCGTTGAAGGGCCTGGCGAGCTGCCTGCTGGCGGCCGTGCTGGTCGGCGGCATCGCCTCGGCGACGTTCGACCTGCTGAGCTTCGGCGTGGCGACCGGCATGGTGTTCACCATGGTCGGCCTGTCCGGCGCGGCGCTGCGCATCGCCCTGGCCGAGCGGCGGGGCGGGGCGCGCGACCCCGGTCAGGGCGAGGGCGGTCAGGGCGAGGGCGCCAAGCCCCTGTCGCCCTCGGTGTAGCGGTACCGGCTGCCGACGAGGGGACCGGGCACCGGCCGCGGCCCTCGGGTGACCAGGGCGCTCGGGCCGGCGTGACCTACGGGAACAGCGGCATCTCCCGTTGCCTTCTTCGTGGTTCCTGATCAAGGAGCTGTGGTCGCCGGGTCGGGCATGACGTGCGCCTCCGGTCGAACGCATGATCCGGGGGTGGTGTCACCGGACCCGGTGGCATCGCCGGACCGCCGACAGGGACACGGCCACCTTCGGGCAGGTCTCGTCGTAACGTGGCCGCCGGCCGACGATGCCCGACCCGCGACCACCCGGCACGAGACGGAAGAACCCCAGCATGACCAGCGGCTACCAGGTGTTCCTCGGCCTGGACGTGGGCAAGGGCGAACACCACGCCGTCGCCCTGGACGCCACCGGCAAACGCCTGCACGACGCACCGCTGCCCGTCACGGCCGCCCGCGCCCTCGGGCACCAGGTCGCCTACCTGCCCGGCCTGGCCATGTGCCGCATCGCCGACCTCCACCCCGGCAACGCCAAGACCGACGCCCGCGACGCCCACGCCACCGCCCACGCACCCCGCATGGACGCCAGGCTGGTCGAACAGACCGTGACCGTTCCCGGCACCACGGCCGCCGACACCGTGCTGCCCAGGCTCGCCGACAGCCTCAAAACCGTGCTCCATCAACGAAAGGCCATCACGGGCGAGGTCGAAGGGATGCCTGATGCGCACCCTCTCGCCGAGGTCCTGACCCCGATGCCCGGCACCGGGGTCTCCGACCGCCGCCCGCATCCTGCTCGAAGTCGGCGACGCCTCCGGCTTCGCCGGCTCCGCCCACCCGGCCGCCTACGCCGCCCTGATCCGCCTGGCCCGACGACGCTGCGACGTCCTGCCATGCTCCGCACCAAAACCCACTACCGACACCCCGAGGCCGCTGCCACCGGTGAACCGGTGGCAGCGGCCTCGGCGTTCACGGAACAGCCGTCACCCGGTCGTGAACACCACGTCGACCCAGTAGTTGCTGCCCGCGTAGGACTGCCCGGGGAAGCCCGGCCCGGCCTTGTAAAGACCGTTCAGCATGCCCTCCGCGGACGCCGGCGCGCTCAGCGGCGGGCTGGTCACCGAGTTGCCCATGAAGTAACCCGTGTCCACCGAGTAGTGGCCGTTGGGCGCGTAGTAGGACGCCACGTAGGTCGTGCCCGCGTCGACCTGCACCGGCTGGTCGAACACCAGCGTCTGCCAGCCGCTCGCGGTCTCGCCCTGGAACGTGCCGGTGGCCAGCTGCTGCCCACCGGCCGACCACAGCGTGCCGGTGTGCGTGCCGGTGTTGGCCGCGCCCTTGTAGAACCTGATGCCGGTGACCGCGCCGTTGGCCGAGGGCACGAACCGCACGCCCAGCTCGTAGGCGTCGGTCTCCCCCGAGGACACCTCCGTCGGCACGGTGGCCGCGCTGAACAGCGAGCACGGGCAGTTGCCCGCGGTCGTCGTGGTGAACGACCACGTCGTCGGCGCCGTCATCACGTTGCCGTAGACGTCGGCGACGCGCAGGCTCGCCGTGTAGGTCGTGCCGCCGCCCAGCGGTGCCGCGGGGGTCCACGTCACCTGCTGCTGGTTGGCCGACAGCGCCAGCGTGCCCGCCAGCTTCGCGCCGCCCTGGTCGACGAGGGTGAACTGCGCCGACGCGAGGTCGACCGGCTCGTCGAAGGACGCGGTCAGCGGCGCGGTCCGCGACACCTGGGTGGCGCCGTCGAGCGGGGTGCGCCCGACGACCGCCGGCGGGGTGTTGTCGTCGTTGGGCAGGTACACCACGTCGACCCAGTAGTTGCCGCCCGCGTAGGAGTTCGTCGGGAAGCCCGTGCCGGACCGGAAGACGCCGTTGCCGCCGTTGGCCGCGGCGGGCGCGCTCAGCGGCCCGGAGGCCACCGAGTACCCGCTGAAGTACTCGCCGTCCACGGCGTACTTGCCGGTGGTCGTGGTGTAGGACGCGGTGTAGGTGACGCCCGACGACACGTACACCGGGTTGGCGAAGACCAGCGTCTGCCAGCCGCTCGCCGTCTCGTTCTGGAACGTCCCGGTGGCCAGCTGCTGGCCGCCGGCCGACCACAGCGTGCCGGTGTGCGTGCCGGTGTTGGCGGTGCCCTTGTAGAACTTCACGCCGGTGATCCGGCCGCCCGCGGTCGGGGTGAACCGGACGCCCAGCTCGTAGGTGCCCGAGTCGGCGGCCGACTGCACCGTCGGCACGGTGGCCGCGCTGAACAGCGTGCACGGGCAGATCGCGGTCGAGGTGGTGGTGAACGACCACGTCGCCGGTTCCGGCATCGGGTTGCCGTTGGCGTCGGCGATCAGCACGCTGGCCGTGTAGCGGGTGTTGGGCACCAGCCTGCCGCCCGGCGTCCAGGTGACCGTCTTCTGGTCGCCCGACAGCGAGATCGCGCCGCCCAGCTTCGCGCCGCGCGGGTCGGTCAGCCACACCTGCGCCGACGCCGGGTCGACCGGCTCGCTGAACGTCGTGGTCAGCGTGCCGGTCACGGCGACGTTCACCGCGTCCGGCGCGGGCGTCCGGTTGGTGATCGTCGGCGGCGTGGTGTCGCCGTTGAGGCCGTTGCGGTAGACGACGTCGACCCAGTAGTTCGTCGCGTTGTAGGTCGACTCGGGGAACCCGCCGCCCGCGCCGTAGCGGTAGACGCCGTTGGGGCCGTCCACGCCGTCGGCCAGCGCCCGGATGGCGCCGTAGCCCGCGCCCTGCCCGGAGAACCCGCCCGGGGTGACCGAGTAGTGGCCGTTGGGGGCGTAGTAGGACACGACGTAGGTGGTGTTGGCCTGGACGACGACCGGTGAGGCGAAGGTCAGCTTCTGCCAGCCGGTGGTGCTCTCGTTCTCGAACGTGCCGGTGGCCAGCAGCAGGCCGGTGGACGACCACAGGGTGCCGGTGTGCGTGCCGGTGTTGCCGGGTCCCTTGAAGAAGCGGATGCCCAGCACCTCGCCCTTGCCGTTGAACCGGACCTTGGTGCCGACCTCGGTGGGCGTGCCGTCGTCGGCCGCGTAGGCGGCGGGCCGCGCGAAGTCGTCCCAGATCGTGCACGGGCAGGCCGCGGGCCTGGTCGCGCCGGTGGTGAACGACCACGTCGACTGCGTGGTCTGGTTGCCCGCCGCGTCCGACACGCGCAGCGCCGCGGTGTAGGCGGTGTTCGGGGTCAGCGGCTGGGTCGGCGTGAAGGTGGCGGTGCGGTCCCCGTTGGACAGCGCCGTCGAGCCGGACACCGCGCCGCTCGGGCCGGTGACGGTGAACTGGGCGGAGCCGGGCGCGATCACCTCGTCGTAGGTGCCCGAGATCGACGGGGTGAGCGCGACGGTGCCCTCGCCGGCCAGCGGCGTGGTGGACACCAGCAGGGGCGCGCGCAGGTCGGGGCCGGGGTCCGGCGCCCACACCACGTCGACCCAGTAGTTGCTGCCCCAGTGCGACTGGGTCGGGAAGCCCGGGGAGCCGAAGCGGAACAGGCCGTTGGTGCCGTCCTCGCCGTTCTCGAGCCCGGTCATCGGCTCCAGCCGGCGGGGCTGTTCGAGGAAGTACTCCAGGTCGTAGGAGTAGTGGCCGTTGGGCGCGAAGTACGACACGACGTAGGTGGTGCCGCCGGTCACCTGCACCGGCTGGGCGAACACCAGCGTCTGCCAGCCGCTCGCGGTCTCGTTCTGGAACGTGCCGGTGGCCAGCTGCTGGCCGCTCGCCGACCACAGCGTGCCGGTGTGCGTGCCGGTGTTGCCCGCGCCCTTGTAGAACCGCACGCCGCGCACGTAGCCGTCGCTGTTCGCGCGCCACTTGACGCCCAGCTCCAGGGGCGAGGGGTCGCCGCTGTCGGCCACGCCCGGCTTGTCGGCGTCGGTCCACAGCCCGCACGGGCAGGTGCGCGCGTTCACGCCCGGGGTGGCCGTCACCGGGGCGGACAGGTTGAGCGAGTCGTCGACCGCGCGCACCCGCAGGCTCGCCGGGCCGGACTGGCTCGGTGTGTAGGTGTAGCTCCACGCGTTCTGGCCGGCCTGCCAGTTGGCCGGGTGCCAGCGCGTGCCGCCGTCGGTGGACACCTCGACGCCGGCGACCCGGCCGGCGGCGTCGGTGACCGTGCCGGAGAAGCTGTAGGCGGTGCCGACGGTCGAGGCGGGCGGCACGCTGGTGAACGCCACCACCGGCGCGGTGGCGTCGGTGCTCGCGCTCGCCTCGAACAGGTCGGACTGGCGGGTGGTGGGCTGCACGCCCATGTCGGCCAGGAAGTTGACCGTGGCCTGCTGCATCCTCCGGTCCGAGGTGGGCGTGTTGGTCAGGAACGCGTGCTCGTCGTCCACGCCCCAGGCCCACTGGACCGTGCCCGCGCCGAACACCAGGGAGCCGCTGGGGTGGCGGTAGTAGGTGATCGCGTGGGTCTTGGTGTCCGGGGTGTAGTAGTCGCCGTGGTTCTGCAGCACGTACGGGCCCTCGGACATGGTGACCGTGGTGCGGGAGAGCTGCGCCACGCCGGCGGGCTGGAAGCCGTTGTCCTCCACCGAGTTCCACTCGTAGCCCAGGGTGCCGGGCTCGAAGGTGTAGGTGGTGTTGGCGGCCATGTTCTGCAGGTCGGTGTGCCGCCAGAGCCGCATCTTGCCGTAGGCGGCGGGCACCTGGAGCGAGTCCTCGCGCCGGCCGTTGACGGTGAAGAGGTTGCCCAGCAGGGCGTTCTCGGGCCGGCCGCCGTCCTGGTCGGGGTAGCGCGGGTCGCGCCAGGTGCCGGTCCAGTCGGGCAGGCCGTCGCTCTGGGTGCCCTTGGTCTCCTTGTAGCAGGCCACCGTGCGCCAGTCGGTGTGGGAGGCGTCGATGGACTTCTCCCACCTGGTCTTCCAGAAGATCTCGTTGCCGGTCAGGAACGCCAGGTGCACGCCCGCGTCCCGGGCGGCCTCCACGTTGGCCCGCTGCTCGTTCGACCAGTACTCGTCGTGGCCCACGGCCATGAACACCTTGTGGTTCTTGATCAGGTGCCCGCGGCGGGCCGAGTCCACGTCGGTGGTGTAGCTCAGGTCGTAACCGTTGCGCTCCAGGAACCTCAACATCGGGTACTCGGCGTTGAAGATGAAGTTGTCGTCACCGTCACCGCCGGTGTACGGCCGGTTGTAGCTCACCTTGTACGCCTGACCGCCCTGACCGGGGCCGTCACCGAAGTACAGGCTGTTGCCGCCGTACCGGTTGTAGGCCACCCAGGTCGAGTCGGAGGTCTGGAACAGGATCTTCGACGTGCTGGTGTCGTCGCGGACGATGAACACGATCTCGTTCTCGGCGCCGGTGTCGTTGCGGTGCGCCCGCGCGTAGTACAGGCCGGAAACCGCGTCCAGCGGCACCTTCCAGCTCAGCGAGACCTCCCAGTTGCCGCAGTCGATCAGCGCGCTGCCGTCGGTGCCGCGCAGGCACGGGTCCTGGTTCTGGGCCTTCTCGCGGGTGATCCGCTCCTTGAAGTGGGCGCCGACGCCCTGGTACCAGCCCAGCCGGTAGATGTCGATGTAGTAGGACGAGGCGCTGGTCAGCATCTTGAAGTCGACCTGGTCGCCGGGGGCCGCGCTGATGTCCGTGGTGTAGCCCAGGATCGAGTCGTCCCGGTAGGTCACCTGCCAGTCCGGCGTGCCGGTCTTGGTGTTCTCGCACGCCACCTTGTTGACCACGGGCGCGTCGCACGGGGCGGCCGCCGCCTCGGGTGCCCGGAACACGCCGACGACCACGATGGTGGAGACCACCAGCGCCGTCACGACCAGTAGTCTCAGCAGGTACACCGCTAGCACGGGTCTGGCCCGGGTCGGGACGGCGGTCATGGGAATTCACCTCTCGGACAAAGCGGACGGCTACTGCGGGTAATCGCGCGGACACTACATCAACCAGCGGAGTGCTGTTGCTCCGATCGTCGCGGATCTCAATTGGCGTGTTACACCCGGAGGAACAAGGTTTTCCCCCGATTGCCGAGGAACTACCGTCCGTTACGGAGCGTGGTCACCACGCGGCAGACCCCACCCGCGGGCGGCTGTCGCCCGCGGGTGGGGTGGCCGGTCTTCCGGCGGGGTTAGTGCGACACCAGCGGCAGGTCCAGCGCCGCCCTGAGCTCGTCGACCACCGTGAGCTGGTCGGCCTCGCCCAGGTCGTGGTACAGCGGGAGGATCAGCGACCGGTCGGTGAACCGCTCGGTCACCGGCAGGTCGCCGCGCGGGTGCCCGGCGTAGGCGGGTTCCCGGTGCGCGGCCATGATCCCGCGGCGGGCCGACACGCCCCGCTCCACGAGCCTGGCCAGCACGTCGTTGCGCGACAGCGGCGCGTCGTCCGGGAGCAGGACCCAGAACGACTGGTAGTTGGTCGTGCCGTGCTCCGGGTCGCGGACCGCGCGCAGGCCCGGCACGTCGGCGAGCAGCCGGTGGTAGCGGGCCGCCAGCTCGCGCCTGCGCCGCACGATCGCGTCCAGCTTGCCCAGCTGCACCAGGCCGATCGCGGCCTGGATGTCGGTCATCCGGTAGTTGAACGCGGTCTCCAGGTAGCTCTCCACCACCGCGCCGCCGCCGCTGTGCCGCTCGGCCGCGCTGACGCTCATGCCGTGCTCGCGCAGCCGCCTGCCCCGCACCGCCCACTCCTCGCGGTCGGTGGTGAGCATGCCGCCCTCACCGGTGGTGATCAGCTTGCGCGGGTGGAACGACCAGGCGGCCAGCTCCGCGTCCGCGCCGACCGGCACGCCGCGGTAGGTCGACCCGGCCGCGCAGGCCGCGTCCTCCACCACGGTGACCCCGCGCGGGCGGCACAGGTCGCGCAGCGCCTCCACGTCCGCGGGCACGCCGGCCTGGTGCACCAGGACCACGGCCCTGGTGCGCTCGGTGAGCACCTGCGCGACGGTGGCCGCGGAGAGGTTGCCGGTCTCCGGCTCCACGTCGGCGAACACCGGCTCGGCACCGCAGTGGCGGACCGCGTTGGCGGTGGCGATGAACGACAGCGACGGCACGACGACCTCGTCGCCGGGGCCGACGCCGAGCAGGTGCAGCGCCACGTGCAGGGCGGTGGTGCACGAGGACAGCGCCACCGCGTGCAGCGCGGCCACGCGGCGGGCGAAGGCGTCCTCGAACGCGGCGACCTTCGGGCCCTGCGCGACCCAGCCGGACAGCACGGCGGCGGAGGCGGCCTGCGCCTCCGCGTCACCGAGCCAGGGCTTCATGACGGGGATCACCGGACCGCCTCGGCGGCCTCGGCACCAAGCCCGACCCACCACCGCACGAGCCCACGCAGGCCGTCCTCCAGGCCGATCTCGGGCTTCCAGCCGAGGTCGCGCGCCGCGGCGGAGATGTCGGCCAGCCGGCGGGTCACACCGTTGACCTCGCGCTCCGGCCCGTGCTCCAGGGGCAGGTCCGAGTCCATCGCGGACAGCAGCGCCAGGGCCAGGCCCTTGAGGCTGGTCTCCTCGGCGCCGGCGATGTTGTAGACGCGGTCGGTGACGTCGGCCCGCGCGGCCAGGACGTTGGCGCGCGCGATGTCGTGCACGTGGACGAAGTCCATGGTCTGCGCGCCGTCGCCGAAGATCAGCGGCGGCCGGCCGTCGGCGATGCGCTCCATCCAGCGGATGAGCACCTCGGTGTACTTGCCGTGGGCGTCCATGCGCGGGCCGTAGACGTTGAAGTAGCGCAGCGCCACGTAGTCCAGGTCGTGCATGGCCTTGAAGCTGCGCAGCATGCCCTCGTTGAACGCCTTGGCCGCGCCGTAGAACGTGTCGTTGTTGTACGGGTGGTGGCGCTCCGTGGTCGGGAACTCCTCGGCCAGGCCGTACACCGACGCCGACGACGAGGCGACGACCTTCTTCACGCCGGCCTCGACGGACGCCTCGATGATGTTGAAGGTGCCGTCGACCAGGCACTCCAGCGCGAGCCTCGGCTGCTCGGCGCACTGGGTGATGCGCAGCGCGGCGAGGTGGAACACCAGGTCGGTGCCCCGGGTCAGCTCGGCGAGCAGGGCGCGGTCGTCGATGTCGCCCTCGACCACGGTGAGCCGGTCGCCCGCCGCGGCGGACGCGTCGGCCAGGTTCTCCCGGCGGCCCCGGACGAAGTTGTCCAGCACCACCACCTCGGCCGCGCCGGCCGCCAGCAGCTGGTCCACCACGGCCGAGCCGATGGTGCCCGCGCCTCCGGTGACCAGGGCGCGCTGCCCCTCGATCGGCTGAGCCGCTCCCGACATCGTGCTGTTCCTCCCGGTAGTGCACGCGGGGCCGCTGCCCGCGCGGTTGGTGCTGGTGCTCAGGGTGTGGCGGGTGGGCCGACCCGGTCGACGGCGACGAACTCGCCGCCCGCGGCCAGGCTCGCGGAGGCGGCTTCGAGGGTGGCCAGCACCCGCAGGCCCGACGAGCCGTCGGTCAGCGGCGCGCGCTTCTCGGTGATGGACGCGGCGAACTCGGCCATCACCCCGCGCAGCGCCTCGCGCTCCGGCAGCGCCGGGGCCACGGTGTCGCCGCGGCGGTAGGAGACGATCGCCTGGCGGCGGTTCTCGTCGCTGTCGGCGAGGTCCGCCCCCCGGTCGTGCACCGACAGGCGCTGCACGGCGTTCAGGTCGTCCCAGACGACCGTGCGGCGGGAGCCGCCGACGATCATGGTGCGGATCTTGGTCGGCGACAGCCAGTTCACGTGCACGTGGGCCAGCACGCCGTCGGACAGCTCCAGGGTCAGGTGGCCGACGCAGGCGCGGCCCGCGCCGATCGGGTCCGAGCCGTGCGCGGAGACGCGGGCGACGCGCACGCCGTCGGGCAGGATCGCGTCGAAGATCGACAGGTCGTGGGGCGCGAGGTCCCAGAACACGTCGACGTCCGGCTGCACCAGGCCCAGGTTGATGCGCACCGAGTCCAGGTACCGCACGGTGCCGATCTCGCCGCTGCGCACCAGGTGCCGCAGGTGCTGCACGGCCGGCGTGTACGCGAACGTGTGGTCCAGCATCAGGGTCAGGCCGCGCTCCTCGGCCTCGCGCACCAGCTCCAGGCCGTCGGCGTAGTTGGCCGCGAGCGGCTTCTCCACCAGCACGTGCTTGCCCGCGCGCAGGGCGGCCAGGGCGACCGGCAGGTGGGTGGCGGCCGGCGTGGCGATGGCGACGGCGTCGACCGCGGGGTCGGCCAGCACGTCGTCCAGCGAGCCGCACACCCGCACGGTCGAGTAGTCGCCCAGCACGCGGCGCGCGCGCTCGGTGTCCAGGTCGCACAGGTAGCGCAGCTTCAGCGCGGGGGTCGCCTGGGCGTTGCGCACCAGGTTGGGGCCCCAGTAGCCGGCGCCGACGACGGCGATGCCGATCGGCTGGTCCATCCCGTTCCCCATCTCAGTAGGCCCCCTGGCCGCCGAACACGGCGCGGAAGGTCTTCCACAGGATCAACGCGTCGAGGGCCAGCGACCAGTCCTCCACGTAGCGCAGGTCGAGCCGCACGGACTCCTCCCACGACAGGTCGCTGCGGCCGGAGACCTGCCACAGGCCGGTCAGGCCCGGCTTGACCAGCAGCCGGCGGCGCACGTCCGGGCCGTACTTGGCGCTCTCCTCGGGCAGCGGCGGCCGCGGGCCCACCAGCGACATGGAGCCGCCGAGCACGTTGAACAGCTGCGGCAGCTCGTCGAGGGAGTAGCGGCGCAGGACGCGGCCGACCGCGGTGACCCGCGGGTCCCGCTTCATCTTGAACAGCACGCCCGCGCCCTCGTTGAGCTGCTCCAGCTTGGCGCGCAGCGCGTCGGCGTTGGTGACCATGGTGCGGAACTTCAGGATGGTGAACGGCACGCCGTCCTTGCCGACCCGGCGCTGCTTGTAGAGCACCGGACCCCTGGTGTCGACCATGATCGCCACCGCGACGGCCAGCAGCACCGGGCTGAGCAGCGCCAGCAGCGCGCACGAGCCGATCTTGTCCACGGTCGCCTTGACCACGCGGCGGAAGCCGGTGAACGACGGCTCGGTCACCCGCAGCAGCGGCATCCCGAGCACGCCGGTGACGTGCAGGCGCGGACCCGCGAAGTCCATCAGCGCGGGCGCGACGACCATCTCGGTGCCGGTGCCCTCCAGGTCCCAGGCCAGCTGCTGGAGGCGGCGGGGCGTCCAGTAGGCGTCGGGGGTGACCGCGACGATCCGGTAGCCGCCGCGGCGCACCTGCTCGGCCAGCTCGTTGAACCGGCCCACCACCGGGATGCCGTCCAGCTCGACGCCGATCTGCGCGCGGCCGTCGACGGTGCAGACCGCGTCCACGCGCCAGCCCAGGTGCGGGGCGCGGCGGGTGCGGGAGACCAGGTCCTTGACGGTGTCGACGTTGCCCGCCGCCAGCACCGGCAGCAGGCAGCGGCCCTCGCCGCGGGCCCGGTGCAGGGGGCGGCGCAGCAGGTAGCGGACCGGGAAGGCGACCAGCGCGATCGCCGGGCCGACCAGGAACACCCACAGCCGGGCGCCCGGCAGCTCCGCCGCGAGCGCGCCCAGGCCCAGGGCGACGACCGAGGCGAACAGGCCGCGCCCCAGCCGGCGGAACTCCTCCGCGCCCTGGCCCAGCACCGTGGTGTTCCAGACGCGGTTGAGGAACAGCGAACCGAGGACCACCCCGATCGTGATCGCCTCCAGGGCGAGCAGCGACAGCGGTCCGACGGAGGTGTGGCGGGCCTGGAGCACGGCGCCCGCCATGACGACGACCAGCAAGGTGCACAGGACGTCGGCGGCGATCACGCCGTAGCGGTAGGCGGGTTCCCAGCCGTTGACGGTGGGACTCGTGGTGCGCCGGGTCGTGGCGCCACCGGTGACCGGTCTGTGCCTCGTGTGCTGGACCTGCTCGCTCATCGTGCTCCCCCGGTTTGAGCCGGTACGGACGTGCTTCGTTCGCAGGGCATCCCCGACGGACCCGCGTGTGGTGTACAGCAAATGTTGCGGCGGGCTTTTTCAGCCTCGCCAACCGTCATTCGTCGGGCGCCGGCCGCGCGTTACACACAGGGTGAAGGTGGTCCAGATGCTGATTCACCGGTGCGACACCCGGCGCACACCCGTACGTGTCGCGAGGTGACTTCGGGTCACGCACCCGCCACGCTTGGGTGTTCCGGTCGGGCACCCCTCGTACCTGGGTCGTCACCGGTCCGCGGCGGCGCGGGCCAAGAACATCGCTCGGGGGGCCCGCGGCGTTACAGGGGGCTTTTCGGTACCGGGCGAAATGCAGCCGCAATGAGCCGAAAAAGGACTTCAGGCCCTAGCACGCCCGCAGCAGGGCGGACGGGCCATCACCCTTTCACATACCGGGAGCAGCTATTCGGCGCAACGGACTCGCCACTTCCGGCGACCCGCCCCGCCAATTACCACCCGGCCGGCCGATCAAGAGTGACCGAGACCACGTCCACCACCCGGACAATCCCCGCCCGCCCCTCGCGTCCCGCCGGCGAGCCGCTGCCCCGACGGCCGGCTTTCCCCGCCCGACCGGACGGCATCCGCTGCCCCGCCGAACGACACGCGATGTCCCACCGGAGGACACGCGGTGCTTGACCGGAGGACACGCGGTGTCCGAGTGGAGGACACGCGCGAGGCGGAGCTTTTGAACCCGCGTGTCCTCCGGTCCGGCACCGCGTGTCCTCCGGTCCGGCACCGGGGGTTGGGCGGGGGGGGTGAGGGGGTGTAGGGGTACGTGAGCGCTTGTTCACATGTGAACGGCGGGAGGGGTGGGTTCGGCGATCAGCCGGACCTTCTCGGTGCCGACGGCCACCACGTCGCCGTGCTTGAGCTGGGCGCCCCGGCGGGTCTCGACGCGGCCGTTGACCGTCACCTCTTCGTCTTCGACCAGCTCACGGGCGTGGGCGCCGTTGTCGGCCAGGCCGGCCAGCTTGAGGAACTGGCCCAGCCTGATCATGTCGTCGGAGATCGCCACCTCGCGGATGCGCACGCGACCATCATCGCGCAGGGGCCCGGAAGCTTCCGCACGAGCACCGGTTAACCAGGATTGCACGCACTGGAAACACGGTCGACATCCGCCGAACGTGGTTCGGTCTACGGTTCCCGGAATGTGAGCACAGCCAGCTCGGACCCGGATCCCGCCGGCGGTGGTGAGCGAAGACGCCGTCGGTCGTTGCGCGGTGAGGTGGGCACGACCGGTGCCCGGTTCGGCTCGCCCGCGCTGCGCCGGAGCTTAGAGGAGAGGTCGGTCGAGCAGCCCAAGCCGCCCCGGCGGCGGCGGTCGCTGCGCGGCGAGGTGGGCACGACGGGCGCCCGGTTCGGTTCGGCCGCCCTGCGCCGGAGCTTGGAGCGGGAAGAGGAGCGGGGCGAAGCGGGGGGCGGGCACGGCCCGGAGAACGGGCCGGAGGCGCAGGCCCTACCTGACGCGGGGGCCCGGCGCGACGCGGAGTCCTGGCGCGACGCGGGGGCCCGGCGCGACGCGGAGTCCTGGCGCGACGCGGAGTCCTGGCGCGACGCGGAGTCCTGGCGCGACGCGGAGTCCTGGCGCGACGCGGAGGAGCGGCGGGCGGAGGAGGAGCGGGCCAGCCGGGCGGAGTGGTGGGAGCGCGAGGAACAGGGGTGGGCCCGGCAGACCGGGGCGGAGCGCGGGCAGGCCGGGCAGGGGTGGGCGGGGCAAGGCTGGGAGGAGCGGGGCGGAGCGGAGCTGGAGGACACCGCGCCCTTCGCCGAAGCCGTCACCGGTGGGCAGCCGGTGGTCCCGCCCGGCCGCGCGCCGGAGCCGGAGCCGGAGCCCGTCGAGGAGTTCTCCGGGCCGCTGGTCCGCCCCTACGCGTGGACGGGCGGCCGCACGTCCTCCCACCACGACCTGAGGCTGGAGACCCTGGTCTCGCTGGAGGACAGCGGCATCGCCATCGCCATGCGGGACTCCAGCCACGAGCAGCGGTCGATCGTGGAGATGTGCGCGAACCACCCGCGCTCGGTCGCCGAGGTCTCCGCGCTGCTGGCGGTGCCGCTGGGCGTGGCGCGGGTGCTCATCGGCGACCTCATCAGCATGGGCGTGATGGCGGTGCACGACAACGCCGCCGCGCCCGGCGGTCCCGACCTGGCGCTGCTGGAACGGGTGCTAGTCGGCCTGCGCAACCTCTGACCGCAGCTCACCGAACACCTCGGCGAGCGCGGCCAGGCTGTAGTGCGCGTTGAGCCCGCTCGGG
This sequence comes from Saccharothrix syringae, assembly GCF_009498035.1. Classification (NCBI taxonomy): domain Bacteria; kingdom Bacillati; phylum Actinomycetota; class Actinomycetes; order Pseudonocardiales; family Pseudonocardiaceae; genus Saccharothrix; species Saccharothrix syringae. Next base: position 2,418,587 of record NZ_CP034550.1, on the reverse strand, counting down.
TTCGGCAGCACCCACAGCCGCGCCGAGGCGATGCGCTCGTCCTGCGGTCCGACGCGGGCCGTCTTGCGCCCGAACGCCGTGCGGTAGGCCGTCACGCCCACGATCGCCACGAACCTCGGCCGGTACTCCCGCACCACCTCGGTCAGCCGCTCGCCACCGGCCCGCAGCTCCTCGTCCGCCAGCTCGTCGGCCCGCGCGGTGGGGCGTGCCGCCAGGTTGGTGATGCCCAGGCCGAGGTCGAGCAGCTCGTCCTGCTCGGAGGGCTTGAGCAGGCGCGGGGTGAAGCCGGACAGGTGCAGCGCGGGCCAGAACCGGTTGCCCGGCCGCGCGAAGTGCTGCCCCTTGGCCGCCGAGAGCAGGCCGGGGTTGATGCCGCAGAACAGCACGTCCAACCCCGGCTTCAGCACGTCGGGCAGCGTCACGCGACCACCACCGGCGCCCCGTCGACCACGAGCCGCCAGTCGGTGGAGGCGAACGCGGCCGGGTCGATCTCGCCGCGCTCCTGCACCCACTCGATCAGCAGCTGCCGGATCTCCAACTGCCGGTTGTGCAGCACCGGAGCGGTGGAGATGTGCGGGAAGTTGCCGCCGCCGGACTGCCGGTAGTTGTTCACCGCCACCGCGAACGCCTGGTCGGGCGCCACGGGCGTGCCGCCGTAGGCCAGGCCCGCGATCCGCTGCCCGACCGGCTTGGCCAGGTCGATGTCGTAGGTGAGCGGCGCGTCCAGGCCGGCGGCCACGTCGTAGAGGTAGTCCGGGGTGCCGTTCGCGTTGGTCAGCGCGTCCGGCTGGTGCGGTCCGGCCGTGCCCACCGCCTTGAAGTAGCCGGCCGAGCGCTCCAGGTAGTCCTTGAGCTGCGCGCCGGTGAGCCGCACGCCGAACAGGGTGTTGTCGTAGATGTAGAGGCCGGCCACGTCGCGCACGGACACGTCGCCCGCCGGGATCGCGGCGGCCTTGTTGAACGGCGAGGCCAGCGACAGCACCGGCAGCGCCTCGGTCAGGGTCGCCTTCAGCGCCTCGGCCTGCACCCGGTTGACGAAGTCGAGGGCGGCGGTGTCCTCGTACCGGGAGGTCGCGGCGGACATGGCGGCCTTCGACGTGCCGATCTTGGAGTTGACGTAGGCCACCACGCGCTCGTGGTCCGCCCGCAGCTTGTCGACGATCACCCGGTCCTCGGGGACCGTGTTGGTGTTGAGGACCTGCGAGCGCGACGCCGTCGGCTGCCAGCCCCGGCGGGGCGTCCACTCCAGGTCGAACTCCACCAGGCTCAGCCGCTTGCCCCAGAACAGGGGCTCGGTCAGCAGCACCTGCTTCCCGGTGGCCCTGTTGGTGACGAAGCGCTGCGCGATCTCGGTGTGGGCGTGGCCGACCAGGATCGCGTCGATGCCCGGCACCTCCTCGGCGACCAGCGCCGAGCAGTTCTCCGGGAACGGCAGCAGGTCGCCCAGCGAGGAGGACAGGTCGGCACCCGAGTGGGCGGCCACGACCACGACGTCGGCACCCGCCGCGCGCACCCTCGGCACCCAGTGCCTGGCCTGCTCCAGCACGCCGGGGAAGGTCATCCGGCCCTCGACGTTCGCCTTGTCCCAGATGGCGATGCCCGGGTTGGTCAGGCCGAGGACGCCGACCCGCAGCGGCGCGGCGCCGGTGCGCCACACGGTCTTGATCACGTAGGGCCGGAACGCGGGCTTGCCGGTGGTCGCGTCCAGGGCGTTGGCGGCCAGCAGCGGGAAGTCGAGCTGCTTCTCGAACGCGCGCAGCAGGGGGATGCCGTAGTTGAACTCGTGGTTGCCCAGCGCGGCGGCGTCGTAGCCCAGCTCGTTCATGGCGGTGGCCATCGGGTGCACCTTGCGGCGGCCGATGGGTTCGACCTTGGCGTAGTAGTAGGCCAGCGGGGTGCCCTGGATGGTGTCGCCCGCGTCGATCAGCAGGGTGCGGTGGGCGCCGCGCTCCTGGCGGACCGCTTTGACCAGGGTGGACAGCTTCGCCAGGCCGATGTCGTTGTGGGCGGAGTCGTCGAACTCGCGGTCGGCGAAGTAGTCCCAGTTGAACACGTTGCCGTGCAGGTCGGTCGTGCCCATGACGGTCAGGGTGAACCGGCGGGCCCCGGCCGCGCGGTCGTCCGGGGCGGCGTGCGCCACCGAGCGGAACCCGGCGGCGGCGAGGACGCTCGCGGCGCCGCCGGCGAGCAGGGCGCGGCGGGGCAGAGGAGAACCGGTCATGGGGTGACCGTAGTCATTGACGGTTGACCGGGCGACCGGCAGGCACGCGAGGCACGCACGCGAGGCACGCACGCGAGGCACGCACGGTCGGCCGGGCGACCAGCGCCCGGCCGACCGGGGTGGACTACTCGGCAGGCTCGGTGTCGGTTCCCGAGGCGCCGGCGCCCGAAGCCCCGGCACCCGGCTCGGACTCCCCCTTGCGCCGGCCGAGCGCGATCGCCACGCCGATCGCCACCAGCACCACCGCGGCCGCGATCCACACCCACAGCGGCACCCCGCCGCCGTCGTCCTCCCGGGCGGCCTCCGGAACCGCGGCGGCCGACGTGGTCGTGGTGGTCGTGGTGGTCGGCGCGCCGGTGGTGGTGGAGGCGGCCGCGCCGGTCGTGGTGGTGGTCGGCGCGGACGCGGTGGCCGTGGTGGGCGGCGGCTGCGCGGCGGCCGGCGCGGGCATGGTGAAGGTGATGACGCCGTCGACGAAGTCGCCGTCCAGGGACTGCACCATCCAGGTCAACCGGTACTGGCCTGCCGGCGCACCGCTCTGCTTCATCGGCACGACCAGGCTGGTGCCCTCGGCGCCGACCTCGCCCAGCGGCCACGCGCTGCCGTCCGGGCCGGTCACGGTGATGGTGGCGCTCTCGGCGGGCACCGGTTCGGTGAACGTCAGCGTCAGCCGCGTGGGCCGCTGCGGCAGCACCGCCCCGTTCGCCGGGTCGCTGGAGGTCAGCTCGGTGTGGGCGAGTGCCGGGGACGCCGTGCCGAACAGGGCCAGTGCCGCCAGCAGCGCCGAGAGCGCCAGTCGGGTCATACCGGTAGTTCTACCGCGTCGGGGGTGTCCCCTGCCCGTCCGCAGGCGGCCGGCCGCCCTGCTGCCGACCGTCCCCGCCGCCCCGCATGACGTCGCCGACGGCCATGATGCTGTCGGCGGTGGACTCGGTCGACACCACGGTGACGGGGTCACCGGTCTTGATGTCGTCCAGGTCGCCCTTGCCGCCGTTGACCTTCGTGTCGCCGTCGATCTTGTAGGTCTGGGTGTAGCCGTCGCCGCTCTTGACCGTGATGGAGGAGTCGGAGACCTCGGTGACCTCGCCGTTCTGGAACTCGCCGTGCTGCGAGTCGCCGAACGGGCCGCCCATGAGGACCATGCCGGGACCACCGCGCATCATGTAGCCGCGCGGCCCGCCCATGCCCTGCTGGGCCGCCTCGGAGTTGCTGGCGGCGTAGATGACCCCGCCACCGGCGGCGGCGATGCCCACGGCGATCGCGACCGCGACGAGTGTCCTGCGGCCGTTCCAGCCGCTACCGGGAGCGGCCTGCGGCGGCGGCTGGTCACCCCAGGTCGGGTTCTCGGGTTCGGTGCTCATGGTCACCACCGTCGCGGGTCCGCCTGTGCGTGGGCTGTGCGGTCGTTGGGCGTGGGCTGTGCGTCGGCCCGCCGATCGCGCCCTGACCTGCGGGAGCCGTTCACAGGTGGTACACAGGGTCGGCACAGCAGGGGCTCAAGGGCCGCGCCGACGATGGGAGCATGCGCTCAGTGTCCGCCGCAGGGGCCTCCCCTGAACTCCGCCGCCCGGACGGCAGTCCGGTACGGGTGCTCGTGGTCGACGACGAGTCGACGCTCGCCGAGCTGATGTCCATGGCCCTGCGGATGGAGCGGTGGGAGGTGCGCACCGCCCTGGACGGCACGTCCGCGGTGCGCGTCGCGCGCGAGTTCCGCCCGGACGTGGTCGTGCTCGACGTGATGCTGCCCGACTTCGACGGCCTGGAGGTGCTGCGCAGGCTGCGCGCCGACAGCCCGGCCCTGCCGGTGCTGTTCCTGACCGCCAAGGACGCCGTGGAGGACCGGATCGCCGGGCTGACCGCGGGCGGCGACGACTACGTCACCAAGCCGTTCAGCCTGGAGGAGGTCGTGCTGAGGCTGCGCGGCCTGCTGCGCCGCACCGGCGTCACCGAGGCGAGCGCGGGCACCGAGCTGGTGGTGGGCGACCTGGTGCTGGACGAGGAGACCCGCGAGGTGCGCCGGGGCGGCCGGTCGATCGACCTGACCGCGACCGAGTTCGAGCTGCTGCGGTTCCTGATGCGCAACCCCCGGCGGGTGCTGTCGAAGGCGCAGATCCTGGACCGGGTGTGGAACTACGACTTCGGCGGCCAGGCCAACATCGTCGAGCTCTACATCTCCTACCTGCGCAAGAAGATCGACGCCGGCAGAGCGCCGATGATCCACACGATGCGGGGCGCCGGGTATGTCCTCAAGCCTGCGACCTAGGACCTGGTCGCTGCGGACCAGGCTGCTGGTCGGGCAACTGGCCCTGCTCGCCGTGCTGTGCGCGATCATCGGCGTGGTCAGCGGGTTCGCGCTGCGCGACTTCCTCGTCGGCCGGCTGGACGAGCAGCTGCAGCTGGCGGCCGAGCGGGCCACCCGCATGCTGCCCCCGCTGCCCGGCAACCCCCGGCCGGAAAGACCGCTGGGCGGCCCCGGCTTCGACCTCGGCACGCTGTTGGTCGTCACCTCCCCGGACGGCGGCCGGGAGGGCTACCGGCTGGACGAGAGCGCCCAGGCCGAGCAACTGCCGAGCGAGGCGAGCGCGCTGGTCGCCGGCGCCACCGGCAGCGGGCCCCGCACCGTGGACCTGGGCGGCGACCTCGGCGAGTTCCGGGTCATCTCCACCGTCACCCGGACCGGCGACACGCTGATCACCGGCCTGCCGCTGGACGACGTGAACAGCACGGTGTGGCAGCTGGGCCTGATCCTCGGCGGGGTGTCGCTGGCCGGGTTGACCGCGGCGATCCTGGCCGGGACGTTCGTGGTGCGCCGGGCGCTGCGCCCGCTGGACCGGGTCGCCGAGACCGCCACCCGGGTCGCGGAGCTGCCGCTGCACAAGGGCGAGGTGGCGCTGGCCGAGCGGGTGGCCGAGGAGGACGCCAACCCCGACACCGAGGTCGGCAAGGTCGGCCTGGCGCTGAACAAGATGCTCGGCCACGTCGGCAGCGCGCTGGAGGCCCGGTACGCCAGCGAGACGCGGGTCCGGCAGTTCGTCGCCGACGCCAGCCACGAGCTGCGCACGCCGCTGGCGGCGATCCGCGGCTACGCGGAGCTGACCCGCCGCAGCAACGACGAGGTGCCGCCGCAGGTCGGGCACGCCATGCGGCGGGTGGAGTCCGAGGCGGTGCGGATGACGTCGCTGGTGGAGGACCTGCTGCTGCTCGCCCGGCTCGACGCGGGCCGGCCGCTGGGCCGGGAACCGGTCGACCTGTCGCGGCTGGTGGTCGACGCGGTCAGCGACGCGCGGATCGCCGGGCCCGACCACGAGTGGCGGTTGCGGCTGCCGCCGGACGCCGTGCTGGTGACCGGTGACCAGCACAAGCTGCACCAGGTGCTGGCGAACCTGCTGTCCAACGCCCGCGTGCACACGCCGCCGGGGACGACCGTGGTGACCTCGATCGGCGTCGGAGGCGGGGCGGTGGAGGTCGCGGTCACCGACGACGGGCCGGGCATCCCCGAGGAGCTGCAGGGCGAGGTGTTCGAGCGGTTCGCGCGCGGCGACACGTCCCGCTCGCGGGCGGCGGGGAGCACCGGGCTGGGGCTGTCGATCGTGGCCGCGGTGGTGGCGGCGCACCAGGGCGGCGTGCGGGTGACGAGCCGGCCGGGCCGGACCACCTTCACGGTCCGGCTGCCGCGCTGAGCCGCGGTGGGGTCGGCACAGGTGGGTTGAGCGGATCACCCGGTGCCGCACGCCGCGGTCGCCGTGACGCACCGATCCGGTCAGGTCGGCGCCGGATCGCCATCTGCAGCGCGTCCAGGGCGAGGTCGTTGCCGGGGCGGGTGCGTCCGGCGTCAGTCTTGGTCAGCCGTCGCGCAGGGTCTGGCTGGGGGCGGTGCCGTAGGCGCGGCGGTAGTCGGCGGCCTGCGGTGAGCAGGGGTCCAGGGCGGTGAGCCGCAGCGACCGCGGGCGGCGGGCGGGGGCGGTCGCCGCGACGTGGGCGAGCAGGGCCGGGTCGATGGTGGTGTTGTCGATCTGGCCGGGCGTCCACCGGGCGGTGCAGGGCAGGTCTGGGTAGCTGTTGACGAACAGTTCCCCGGTGCCGTAGCGGCGGTCGCTGGAGCCGCCGGCGCGTTCCCCCTGCGAGGTCAACGCGCGGTTGACGACCACCGTGTGCAGCGGCTCGACCTCGCATTGGAGGTCGGCCGACTGGTGGACGGCAGCCAGGGGGATCAGGCCCGCGTCGGTCGGTGGTGGCGCATCAGATGCGGGCCGCCATCGGCGCGGATGCGGGTGGACGTGCCGTAGGCACCGGTGAGGAGGTGTTCCATCCCCTCCGCACCGGAGACCTCGATTTCAGAGGTGCGGACCTCGGGGGGCACCACCGTCAGCCTCGCAGGGTGCGGCCGGGCGTGACCCCGAACCGCTGCCGGTAGGCGGCACTGAACTGGCTGCTGCCGGCCCAGCCCCACCGGCGGGCCACCTCGGCGACGGTCACCCCGCTGCCCGGTTCGGCGGCGGTGAGGTCGGCGTGGGCGCGCTCCAGCCGGGCCCGGCGCAGAAAACCCTGTGGCGTGATCTCGAAATAACGGAGGAACGCCTCCCGCAGCGCCCGGCCGGTGACCCCGGCCGCCGCCGCGATCTCGGCGACCGTGACCGGCTGGGCGGCGTTCTCGGTGATGAACACGACCGCCCGGTGCACCGCGGCCGGCGCCACCCAGCCCGGGCCGGGCACGTACCCGGCCGTCATCGTCGTGTTCGGGAACGTTTCCAGGAACGCGGCGGCGGCCACCCGGGTCAGCTCCGGCAGCACCAACGGGTGGATTCCGGCCGCCCCGGAGGTGGTCACCTGACCGCAGATGAACTGCGCCGTCCGGGCGAACACGCGCTGCCGGGCCGGCGAGACCGGGACCATGGCCTCGAACCGGAGCTCGCCCGCGGGCAGCCCGGCATGGTGCTGGGCCAGATCAGCGGCCGCAGCCCACGGGATCCGCAGCATGATGGCCTCCATCTGGTCGATGGTGGCCGTGGCGGGCTGGTGGGGCGGCAGCAGGAAGACGTCCCCGTCCGCGGGCCGGATCTCCTCCTGGGCGGTCGCGATGACACCTGAGCCCCGGAGGAACGTCACCGCCATGGGCGGGCTGGTCGGGCTCATCTCGGCGCTGTAGGCGAAACCCTGGTAACGGAACAAGGCCGCGTTCAGCCCCTGCGCCGTCGCCGAGCGGATCAGCCCAGCGGCCTGGCCGGGGTCGGGGCACCGGAAGCTGGGCGTGTGGTCAACGACCAGCTCCCTGACCATGTCAGCCAATACATCCATGTCCCGGGTAGCCAGCTCGGCCCGCTCCACCGGCACCATCCCGGGCACCCCGGCACCCTCCGCCATCGCAGTCACCCTCAACAGTCGAGTTACTGCCACGCTAGCCCCGTCTTTCGCACATGGCGATGAGTGAGGTGGTCCCCGGAATCGGGGATTGATCGATCATGGTGGTCGGGTCGGGTCGACCGCGAGCCGGGATGCAGCCCGGTCGTGGTGGTGTCCGGGGCGAGGGCCCGGCGGACGGAACGCTCGATGAGGCAGAAGATCGGCAATGCCGGGCAGACCGTCGGTAGCGGCTTCGGCGTCCAGTGCGGCCTGGTCGAACCACCAGGTCAGGGTGGGTTTGCCGGTGGCGGGGTCGGTGGCCGTGACCCGGTCGGTGCCGGCCTGCCCGGTCGGGTGGTGCCGCGAGCCCAGGCCGCGAGTCAGCCGTTCCGGATCATCGCGGGCGCGGGTGAGCTTCTCGGCTCGATGTACTCGACGGTCGCGATCTCCGGGTCGTCCGGGCCCCACCACGAGCCGCGATCGCGGACGAACTCGACCTTGTGCAACGAGTTGAACGCCTCGGCCAGCCGCCGGGTGCAGCGGATCACCCGGTACTGGGTGAGTTCAACCGGTCAGAGCAGCAGTGCTGGTCGGGTGGGTGTGCGTGGCGATCCTGGCCGCGTCCGTCGTGGTCGTGCCCGGCCTCGACCGCCAAGCGCGTGGCCCGCTCCCGCAACTCGTCGGGGTACTTCCGCGGTGCCGCCATGACCGTGAATCCTCCGGGTGTTCGACACCTCCATCAAACTTGGGGCGGGACACCGGGCGCGGGCAGGGCTGGGCCCGGGCAGGGCTGGGCGCAAGCAGGGCTTGAGCGGGCGGGTTCGGCGCGAGCCGCCGGGTGCGGGTGATCTTCCCGCGCACAGCCGGCTCACAGGCGGGGCACAAGGACCACCCAGCCCGGCCGGACAGGCTCGACCGCATGCGAGCGCGACTACCCCTGTTGCTGTTGTTGGCCGGGACGGCGGTGCTGTACCTGTGGCGCCTGGGCGACTCCGGCTGGGCCAACGCCTACTACTCCGCCGCCGCGCAGGCGGGTGCCCGGAGCTGGTCCGCCTGGTTCTTCGGGGCCACCGACGCCTCCGGCGCCATCACCGTCGACAAGACGCCCGCGGCCACCTGGGTGATGGGCCTGTCGGCCCGGCTGTTCGGGGTCAACGCGTGGAGCATCCTGGTCCCCCAGGCCCTGATGGGCGTGGCGAGCGTCGGCCTGCTGCACGCCACTGTGCGCCGCACGTCCGGCGAAGCGGCCGGGCTGGTCGCGGGCGCGGTGCTGGCGCTCACGCCGGTGGCGGTGCTGATGTTCCGGTTCAACAACCCGGACGCGCTGCTGGTGCTGCTGCTCGTGGCGGGCGCCTACTGCACGGTGCGGGCCACCGAACGCGCCTCGGCGCGGTGGCTGGTGCTCGCGGGCGTGGCGGTGGGCTTCGGCTTCCTGGCCAAGATGCTCCAGGCGTTCCTGGTGCTGCCCGCGTTCGGCCTGGTGTACCTGGTGTTCGCGCCGGCGGGAACGGCGCGCAAGCTCCGGCACCTGGCCGCGGCGCTGGGGGCGGTGGTCGTCGCGGGCGGCTGGTGGGTGCTGGCGGTGGAGCTGGTGCCCGCCGGCTCCCGCCCCTACATCGGCGGCTCGCAGGGCAACAGCGTGCTCGAACTCGCCCTGGGCTACAACGGCCTCGGCCGGCTGACCGGTGAGGAGGTCGGCAGCGTCGGCGGCGGTGGCGGGTGGGGGTCCACGGGGTGGAGCCGGCTGCTCGGCTCGGAGATGGGCAGCCAGATCGCCTGGCTGCTGCCGACCGCCGTGGTGCTGCTGGTCGCCGGCTGGTGGGCGGCCGACCGGACCGGGCGCGCCGGGCTCGCGCTGTGGGGCGGCTGGCTGGTGGTCACCGCCCTGGTCTTCAGCTTCATGAGCGGCATCATCCACTCCTACTACACGGTGGCCCTGGCACCGGCCATCGGCGGCCTGATCGGCACCGGCGCGCTCGCGCTGTGGCGCAGGCGGCACGAACCCGTCGCCGCCGCGGCGCTGTCCGGTGCGGCGGCGGTGTCGGCGCTCCAGTGCTACCTGCTGCTGCTGGGCTGGTCCGCGCTGCTCGCCTCGGTGGTGCTGGTGCTGGGGCTGCTGGCCGCGGTGGGGTTGTTCCTGGCCGCCGTCGCGCCCGCCGCGGCGGTCGTGCCGGTCGCGCTGGTCGCCGTGCTGCTCGGGCCGGGCGCCTACTCGGTGGCCACGGCCGCCACGCCGCACTCCGGCGCGATCCCCAGCGCGGGCCCGGCGCTGGGCGGCCGGATGGGCGGCGGGTTCACCATGATGCGCGGCATGGGCGGGCCCGGTGGTCTGCTCAGCGCCAGCGAACCGGGTGACGAACTGGTCGCCCTGCTCCGCGAGAGCGACGGCTACACGTGGGCCGCCGCGGCCGTGGGGTCGAACAACGCGGCCGGGTTCCAGCTCGGCAGCGGCATGCCGGTGATGGCCGTCGGCGGGTTCAACGGCACCGACCCCGCACCGACGCCGGAGCAGTTCCGACAGCTCGTCGAGGACGGACGCGTCCACTACTTCCTGGGCGGCGCGGGCATGCCCGCCGAGTCCGGCAGCGACGCGTCCCAGCGGATCGCCGAGTGGGTCGAGGAGAACTTCACCGCGACCGAAGTGGACGGTGTGACCGTCTACGACCTCACAGCGGGCGCACAGGCATGACACACGAAGCGCCAAGCCCCGGGCACGACGGTGAGGCCATGACCTTCGCGACGCTGACGACCGCGGTGCTCGACGTGGTGGTCCCCGTGTACAACGAAGAGCGCGACCTCGGGCCGTGCGTGCGCAAGCTGCACGCCGATCTCTCCCGCACCTTCCCCTACCCCTTCCGCATCACCATCGCGAACAACGCGAGCACCGACCGGACCGCCGAGGTCGCCGACGGGTTGGCGCGCGAACTGCCCGGCGTGGCGGCGGTGCACCTGGCGCAGAAGGGCCGGGGCCGGGCGCTCAAGGCCGTGTGGTCGGCGTCGGACGCCGCGGTGCTGGCGTACATGGACGTCGACCTGTCCACCGACCTGGCGGCGCTGGCGCCGCTGGTGGCGTCGCTGATCTCCGGGCACTCCGACCTGGCGATCGGCAGCCGGCTCGCGCGCGGCGCGCGGGTGGTGCGCGGCCCCAAGCGGGAGTTCATCTCGCGCTGCTACAACCTGATCCTGCGCGGCACGCTCGCCGCCCGGTTCACCGACGCCCAGTGCGGCTTCAAGGCCATCCGCGCCGACGTGGCGCGCCGGCTGCTGCCGCACGTGGAGGACACCGGCTGGTTCTTCGACACCGAACTGCTGGTGCTGGCCGAACGCGCGGGCGCCCGCATCCACGAGGTGCCGGTCGACTGGGTCGACGACCCCGACAGCCGGGTCGACCTGGTGTCCACCGCCGTGGCCGACCTCAAGGGCGTGGCCCGGGTCATGCGCGGCCTGGCCACCGGGCGCATCCCGGTCGGCGAGCTGAGCGCCCAGCTGGGCAGGCGACCGCTGGAGCCGAGGACACCGGGGGTGCCCGTGGGCCTGTTCCGCCAACTCGTCCGGTTCGGCGCGATCGGCGTGGTCAGCACCCTGGCCTACCTGCTGCTGTTCGTGCTGCTGCGCGGCGGCATCGGCGCGCAGGGCGCGAACCTGGTGGCGCTGCTGGTCACCGCGATCGCGAACACCACGGCCAACCGCCGGTTCACCTTCGGCGTGCGCGGCAGGCGCGACGCCGGCAGGCACCAGTTCGAGGGGCTGCTCGTCTTCGCCCTCGGCCTGGCGCTGACCAGCGGCTCGCTCGCGCTGGTGCACCGGGTCGCCGAGCCCGGCGGGCCGGCCGAGCTGGGCGCCGTCGTCGGCGCCAACCTGCTGGCCACCGTGCTGCGGTTCCTGCTGCTGCGCAACTGGGTCTTCCGCCCGGGCCGGGCGCGACAGGCCGCCGCCCCGGAACCGGCCCACGGCCCCGTCCCCGAGAACACCCACAGCCCCGCCCCGGGCGACAACCCCCTGGAGACCACCCGATGACCGCGACCCTGACCGCACCCGCCCCGGCGCCCGCCGCGCCGGCACCCGGGCGGAACTGGACCACACCCGCGCTGGTCGTGCTGCTCGCGGGCACCGCGGTGCTCTACCTGTGGCACCTCACCGACTCCGGCTGGGGCAACAGCTACTACGCCGCCGCCACCCAGGCCGGCGCGCAGAGCTGGACCGCCTGGCTGTTCGGCGGCTCCGACGCCGGCGGCGTGATCACCGTGGACAAGCCGCCCGCCTCGCTGTGGGTCAGCGGGTTGTTCGCCCGCGTCTTCGGCTTCTCCGGCTGGACCGTGCTGGCACCGCAGGCGATCGAGGGCGTGCTGGCCGTGTGGCTGCTGCACGCCGCGGTGAAGCGGACCTCCGGCCCGGTGGCCGGGTTGATGGCGGGCACGGCGCTCGCGGTCACCCCGGTGGCCGTGCTGATGTTCCGGTTCAACCTGCCCGACGCGCTGCTGGTGCTGCTGATGGTGGCGGGCGCCTACTGCGCGGTGCGGGCCACCGAGCGCGCCTCGGCGTGGTGGCTGGCGCTGGCGGGCGTGGCGGTCGGGTTCGCGTTCCTGACCAAGATGGGCCAGGCGCTGCTGGTGCTGCCCGCGTTCACCGCGGCCTACCTGCTGGCCGCGCCGACGTCGTTGGGCAAGCGGTTCCTGCACCTGCTGGGCGCCGGGCTCGCGCTGGTCGTGTCCGCGGGCTGGTTCGTCCTGCTGGTGGAGGTGTGGCCGAAGGAGTCCCGGCCCTACATCGGCGGCTCGTCCAACGACTCGCTGTGGGAGCTGGCGCTGGGCTACAACGGCCTGGGCCGCATCTTCGGCGGTGCCGGCGGCGGCATGGGCGGCGGCATGGGCAACGGCAACATCGGCTTCGGCGGCAGCACCGGCATCGACCGGCTGTTCGGGGCCAGCATGGGCGGCGAGATCTCGTGGCTGCTGCCCGCCGCGCTGATCGGCCTGCTCGCCGGGCTGTGGTTCACCCGCCGGGCGCCGCGCACCGACCGCACCCGCGCCGCGCTGGTGCTGTGGGGCCTGTGGGTGCTGGTCAACGGCGTCGTGTTCAGCTTCATGAGCGGCATCACCCACCCGTACTACACGGTCGCCGCGGCGCCGGGCGTGGCCGCGATCGTCGCGATCACCGGCCGCGAGCTGTGGCGCGGGCGCGCCCACCTGCCGGTGCGCGTGGCGCTCGCGCTGGTGGTCGCCGCCGCCGGGTTCTGGGGCTTCGCGCTGCTCAACCGCTACCCCGACTGGGTGCCCGCCGTCCGGTGGACCGTCGCCGCGCTGACCGTCCTGGTGGCCACCGCGATCGTGATGGGCGTGCGCCGCGTCGCCGCGCTGGCCGCGGTCACCGCGGTGCTGTCCTCCACCGCGTTCGGCGTCGCCACCGCCGCCACCGCGCACAGCGGGTCCATCCCGATGTCCGGGCCCGGTGCCTACGCCGACCGGATGGGCGGCATGGGCGAAATGGGCGGTGGCACGTCGCAGGAGCTGGTCGACCTGCTCAAGGGCACCACCGGCACGTGGGCCGCGGCCACGGTCAGCGCGCAGAGCGCCGCGCAACTGGCGCTGGACTCCGGCAGGCCGGTCATCGGCATCGGCGGCTGGAGCGGCGGCGACCCCGCGCCCACGCTGGAGGAGTTCCAGCGGTACGTCGCCGAGGGCCGGATCGGCTACTACGTCGTCGGCGGCCGCGGCATGGGCGGCGGTCCCGGTGGTGGCGGCGGTGAGATCGGCGACTGGGTGGCGGCCAACTTCGAGGAGACCACCGTGGGGGGCACGACGGTCTACAAGCTCGGCTAACCGTCGGCCGGCAGGGGCGGTGGCGCGGGAACGGGGGGTGGCGCCACCGCCCCCGCCCGTGGTTCGGGCCGCCCCACCCACGAGCGGTACAGGATCGCCGCCGCGTGCGGGACGAGGTCGCGGCCCCGCCGCCACAGCCACGGCACGCCCTTCACCACCAGCCAACCGGCGTGGTGCAGCGGGGTGGTGCGCAGCCCGCCGGTGCACGTCAGCGACACCCGCCCCGGCACCTCGCAGCCCAGCTCGGCCAGCCGCGCCGCGAACGCCGCCGCCAGCCGCCGGTGCCCCAGCTCCGAGGGGTGCAGCCGGTCGACCGCCCACGTCCCGGGCTCGTAGGCCCCGGCCACCCGGTCCAGGTCGACGCACCCGGCGCCGTGCCGCAGCACCACCGCGTCGACGACCGCGTTCAGCTCCCCGACCCGGGCGCGCAGCGCCCGCCGCAGCGGGCCGGGCAGGCGGAACACCCGGCTGTGGTCGTGGAACCGCGCGGTGACCACCACCGCGCCGGCCCGCGCCAGCGCGCCGACGACCGCGTCGAGGTCCGCGTGCAGCCGCCGGGCGTCGAAGTCCGACCGCAGCGCGTCGTTCATGCCCACCAGCACCACCGCCGCGTCCGGGCGGGCCGCCAGCGCCGGCCCGAGCTGCCCGTGCCGCACCGTGGCCGCCCGCGCCCCGGTCACCGAGGTGTTGAGGTACCGGGCGCCCGGGAAGGCCGCCGCGAGCAGCGGGCCCACGCCCCGCCACCCACCACCGGGCAGGGGGTCACCCACGCCCGCCGTCGTCGAGTCGCCCAGGACCACCAGGCTGTCCACCCTCCGGCGCACCGCATCGGCCACGTCGGAACGATCGCGCAGCCACGTGAAAGGCGGGGTACGGGCAGCGGAACGCTACCGGAATGCCGGGTACACCGGCAGTTCCGCCACGTGCGCCCCGTACCGGGCCACCAGCGCCGAGACCACCTCGTCGGCGTGCGCCGCGACGTGCTTGACGCCCAGCGCCAGCGCGTCGGCCCGCAGCCGCGCCCACCGCGCGGTCAGCACCGTGCCGCGCGGCGGCGAGTCCAGCGGCCGGTGCCCGGACGGCAGCGCCGCGCCCAGCCCCGGCAGCCCGCGCCACGTGCCCAGCCACACCCACAGCAGCTGCGCCTCCAGCAGCCGCGGCAGGAACACCGCGTCGTCGTCCAGGTCCGGCCACACCGACGACACCTCGGCCCGCCACGCCGCGACCATCGCCTCCGACATGCCCGCGGGCAGGCCGTAGGCGCACCAGCACGACGGGAACGGCACCCGCAGGCACGCCGCGTCGAACACGACGTCGCGCACGCACCCGCCCTCGAAGTCCAGGAACCGCACGCCCCGGCTGGTCACCAGGTTGTTGTCCGGGCACGAGGTGGACGGGCTGAACGCCCGCCGGCGGGAGGTGACGAACCCGCGCACGGCCTGCTCGGCGAACTCGCGCACCGGGTCCGGGGTGGGCACCCCCAGCGAGTCGGCCAGCAGCTCCGGCAGGCCGGCCAGGGCCGTGTGCACGTCCACCGCGATCGGGTCGGCGCAGCACTGGCTGCCCTGGCGGCGCATCAGCGCGTCGAAGTCCGCGTCCCGGCCCGCCGTGGCCGCGTGCAGCCTGCCCATGGCGTGCGCCCACGCCAGCAGGCCCCGCTCGGCGGCCCGCGCGTCGGTGCCCAGCAGCTTCTCCGCCAGCCGGGGCGCCTTGCCCAGGTCCTCCAGCACCACCAGCCGCTTGCCGTTGTCCTGCGCCACCAGCTCCGGGGTCAGCCGGTCCTCGCCGGGCAGCGCGGTGAGCAGCTTGTGGCTCACCACCTCGTGCGCGAACGGGTCGCGGTCGGCCACCGGCGAGGGGTAGCGCTTGAGCACGAGCGTGCGCGGCAGCGAGAACGGCGTGTGGGCCACCCGGACGCGCGCGACCACGGACCGGCCCGCTCCCCCCAGGTCCTCGGGGTCGGCCAGCCGGACCGGCGCTCCGAACCTCCCGCTCAACACGGACTCCGCCGCCTTCACCGCGTCGTCCAGCTCGGAGGGGGCAGCGTCGTCGATGTCCTGCGGGCCGGCGGTGATGTCCACGCTCATTGCCTCCGACCCTACCCCCGGTGGCCCCCGACCTGACAGAACCCGTCCGGGCACCGTGACGGTAGTGCTCGCCCGGCACCGGATGCCACCTTTTGGCGAAATCGACGCGAAGTCAGCCGCTCGACAACGGTCGGCCCACGTCACGGCGCCGGCCGCGCCGGTTGCGCAGCGCCAGGACCAGCGCCGCGGCCACGACCACGCCGACCAGGTTGACGGCCAACTGCGCAACCGACCGGAGGCATATGTCCCACTCCCCGAGAACCGCGGCGACGGCGGCGTAGCCCGCGGCGGGCACGGTGGTGACCGAAATGAACACCCCGACGAGCGCCGCGGACTTGGCGGAGGTCATCGAGAGCATCCCGGCCGCGCCCGCGAGCAGCGCCACGATCAAGGAGAACGGGCCGACCTCGAACACGAAGTCCACCTGGTGCCCGGCCAGCGCCAGGTCGCGGTCGAACAGGTCGGCGCGGGAGCCGAGCCACGCGCCGAACGCGGTGATCAGCATCGCCAGCGGGAACCCGACCGCGAGCGCGGTCCCGGCGCGGCGGACCAGGTCCCAGCGCCGCAGCACCAGGCCGACCGCGATGGCGGCCAGCGGCCCGAACTCCGGGCCCACCACCATCGCGCCGACCAGGGTGACCGGGGAGTCGGTGACCACCGCGACCGCGGTGAGCAGGCACGCGATGGTCAGGAACGCCTGGAACGTGGCGTTGAGGCGCGACTCCTCGCCGGTGCGGGCGATCAGCTCCTCCCACACCACGGCGTCCGCGCCGTCGCCCGGCACGGCCTCCTCGGCGCGGTCGGCCGCGTCCGACAGCGCGGTGTCGACCTGCTCCAGGGTCATCCCGCCGGAGCGGTCGACGCCGAGCGCGCACAGGGAGGCCACCACCTCGTCGGCGGCCTCCCTGGCGACGTCGGCCTCCACCACGTCACCCGCGGGGTCGACGGCGGCACCGCGCAGCAGCACCACGTGCGTGACGCCGGGGTGCGCCCCGAGCAGGTCGAGCACCCCGTCGGTGCGGTCGACCGGGCTCACCACCCGCAGGTGCAGCACCGGCTACTTCTCGGTGGGCGCGGGCTTGAAGTCCACGCCCGCCTCCTTGCGCTGCTGCGGGGTGATCGGCGCGGGCGCCGCGGTCAGCGGGTCGTAGCCGCCGCCGCTCTTGGGGAAGGCGATGACCTCGCGGATCGAGTCGAACCCGCCGAGCAGCATGGTGATCCGGTCCCAGCCGAACGCGATGCCGCCGTGCGGCGGGGCGCCGTACTTGAAGGCGTCGAGCAGGAAGCCGAACTTCTCCTGCGCCTCCTCCGGGCCGATGCCCATGATGCCGAAGACCTTCTGCTGCACGTCCGCGCGGTGGATTCGGATCGAGCCGCCGCCGATCTCGTTGCCGTTGCAGACGATGTCGTAGGCGTAGGCCAGGGCGTTGCCCGGGTCCTCCTCCAGCCGGTCGACCCACTCGGGGGTCGGCGAGGTGAACGCGTGGTGCAGCGCGGTCCACTTGCCGCTGCCCACCGCCACGTCGTCGGTCTTGTCCGCGGCCTCGAACATCGGGAAGTCCACGACCCAGACGAAGGACCAGGCACCTTCCTCGATCAAGCCGACCCGGTGGGCGATCTCCACGCGGGCCGCGCCGAGCAGGGCGCGCGCGGTGTCCGGGTCGCCCGCGCCGAAGAACACGCAGTCGCCGGGGTTGGCGCCCACGGCCTTGGCCAGGCCGTCGCGCTCGGCGTCGGAGAGGTTCTTGGCGACCGGGCCGCCGAGCGTGCCGTCCTCGTTGACCAGGACGTAGGCCAGGCCCTTCGAACCGCGCTGCTTGGCCCACTCCTGCCAGGCGTCGAGCGTGCGGCGGGGCTGGGAGGCGCCGCCGGGCATCACGACCGCGCCCACGTACGGGGCCTGGAACACGCGGAACGGCGTGTCCTTGAAGTACTCGGTCAGCTCGGTCAGCTCCAGGCCGAAGCGCAGGTCGGGCTTGTCCGTGCCGTACTTGGCCATGGCCTCGGCGTAGCTGATCCGGCGGATCGGCAGGGCGATCTCGTGCCCGGCCAGCTCCAGCCACAGGGCGCGGAGGATCTTCTCGGACAGCGCGATCACGTCGTCCTGCTCGACGAAGCTCATCTCGATGTCGAGCTGGGTGAACTCCGGCTGCCGGTCGGCGCGGAAGTCCTCGTCCCGGTAGCAGCGGGCGATCTGGTAGTACCGCTCCAGGCCGCCGACCATCAGCAGCTGCTTGAACAGCTGCGGCGACTGCGGCAGCGCGTACCACGAGCCGGGGCGCAGGCGGGCGGGCACCAGGAAGTCGCGGGCGCCCTCGGGGGTGGAGCGGGTCAGCGTGGGGGTCTCGACCTCGACGAACTTCTCGGCGTGCAGCACGTCGCGGGCGATCCGGTTGGCCTCGCTGCGCAGGCGCATGGCCTTGGCCGGGCCGCTGCGGCGCAGGTCCAGGTAGCGGTGCCGCAGCCGGGCCTCCTCGCCGACCTCCAGGTGGTCGTCGAGCTGGAACGGCAGCGGGGCGGCCTCGTTGAGCACCCGGAGCTCGGAGGCGTAGACCTCGACCTCGCCGGTGGGCAGCTCGGGGTTCTCGCTGCCCTCGGGGCGGCGGGAGACGTCGCCGACGACCCGGACCACGAACTCGGAGCGCAGCCGGTGGGCGCGCTCGGCCATCTCGCCCTCGCGGAACACGACCTGGACCACGCCGGAGGCGTCCCGCAGGTCGATGAAGATGACGCCGCCGTGATCGCGCCTGCGGGCCACCCACCCGGTCAGGGTGACGGACTGCCCGGCGTGCTCGGCGCGGAGCGTCCCGGCCTCGTGCGTGCGCATCACGGGTACTGCTCTCCTCGGGGTAGCTCAACTGACGGTCGGTCGTCAAGGCTAGCCAACGCCCCCGTGGCCGGTGCCACCAGGTTTCGCCGAGGAGGACCGCGGCGGCCCCCGGCCGGGTGCCCGCGGTCGGTCCTCCTCGGCGGGGCCCGGTGGAGTCGGGCCACCAGGCGCCGCCGAGGAGGAGCGCGGCGGCCCGCCCCCCACGACCCGCCTACCCCGGGTCGTCCCCCCTGGGACCGCCGCGAGACCAGTGTGTCCGACCGGTGCTGAACGAATATTGCAAGATCCTTTAATGCGCAGGTCAGCGGCGTGAACTAGGGGGGTGCAAAAGGGCGGGGCCGCCCCCCTCGCGACGAGGGAGGCGGCCCCTGGGACGAGCTGTGGAGCGGGTCAGGCGCTGGGCGCCAGGTAGAGCAGGCGGTTCGGCGAGCCCGAGCCGGGGCTGCCCACCACGCCGGTGGTCGCCTGGCCGACCAGGTAGCTCTGCACCTGGGCCGGGGTGGCCGACCGGTTGTTCTGCAGGTAGCGGGCCGCCGCGCCGGCGACGTGCGGGGTCGCCATCGAGGTGCCGCTGATGGTGTTGGTGGCCGAGTCGCCGGTGTTCCAGGACGACAGGATCGACGAGCCGGGCGCGAAGATGTCCACGACCGAGCCGTAGTTGGAGTAGCTGGCGCGCGCGTCGGTGCTGGTGGTCGCGCCGACGGTGATCGCCTCGGTCACCCGGGCCGGGGAGTAGTTGGAGGCGTTGGCGTTGCTGTTGCCCGCCGCGATGGCGTAGGTGACGCCCGCCGCGATCGAGCGGCGCACGGCCGCGTCGATGGTGCTGGACGCGCCGCCGCCCAGCGACATGTTCGCCACGGCCGGCTTGACGTGGTTGTTGGTCACCCAGTCGATGCCCTCGACCACGTCGGCGGTGGTGCCGGAACCCGCGTCGTTCAGCACCCGGACGCCGTAGACGGTCGCGCCCTTGGCCACGCCGTAGGTGGAGCCGGCGATGGTGCCCGCGACGTGCGTGCCGTGGCCGTTGCCGTCCTGGGCGACGCTGTCGTTCTCCACCGCGTCGTAGCCGTTGCGGGCCCGACCGCCGAAGGTGGTGTGGGAGATGCGCACACCGGTGTCGATGACGTAGACGTTCACGCCCGAGCCGGTCGAGGTGTAGTTGTAGGTGGTGCTCAGCGGCAGGTTGCGCTGGTCGATGCGGTCCAGGCCCCACGGCGCGTTGCTCTGCGTCGCCTGGGTGGTGAAGACCTGGTCCTGCTCGACGTACTCGACGGCCGGGTTGGCCGCGAGCCGCTTGGCGGCCTGCTCCGGCAGCGACACGGTGAAGCCGTTGAGCGCCTTGCTGAACACGGTGTCGACCTGGCCGCCGTACTGCTTGGCCAGCTTGTCGGCCGAGGCCGCCGAGCCGTCCTTCAGCTTGACGATGAAGTGGTTCTGCACCTTGTTCGCGGCGTCCGCGG
This sequence comes from Saccharothrix syringae, assembly GCF_009498035.1. Taxonomy (NCBI): domain Bacteria; kingdom Bacillati; phylum Actinomycetota; class Actinomycetes; order Pseudonocardiales; family Pseudonocardiaceae; genus Saccharothrix; species Saccharothrix syringae. Next base: position 2,398,830 of record NZ_CP034550.1, on the reverse strand, counting down.
CGCGGATCTCGCCCTCGGCGTGGGCCGGGGCGGCCAACAGGGAGGACGCGGTGACGGCGAGCGCCGTCGCCCCGACCCCGGCCAGGAACCGGACCTGTCGTGACTGTCGCATGCGGTTTCCTTCTTCGATGCGGTGACCCCAACCTCGACCCGAGGAGCTTGCAGGGCTCAGGTGGGTGACGTTGGGCCACCTTGCCCTCGCTGACAGTCACAACGTAAGCAACCAGGTGGTTTACCCGGAAGTGTGAACATTTACCACTTATTCGCCATCGTCAACAATCGACTTGACCTGCTGTTTCCCGAAATTTGAGAGGCGTGGTACAACCCGCGGCGCTACCGTCCGGCCATGCGCTTGGCACCCGTGACCGAGGACAACTACCGGGCCGTGATCGGCCTGGAGGTCCACGAAGACCAGCGGACCTTCGTCGCCACCAACCTCAAGTCCATCGCGGACGCCTGGGTGCACCGCCCGAAGCTCCAGCCGCTGGCGCTCTACCACGGGGAGGACCTGGTCGGGTTCACCCTGCTGGAGCGGGACTCCCCCGACGTGCTGCACATCGCCCGCTTCATGATCGACCGGCGGGCGCAGGGCCGGGGCCTGGGCCGCAAGGGGCTCGCGGCGATCGCCGAGCTGGCCCGCGCCGAGGGGCGGTCGGAGCTGGCGCTGGGGGTGGTGCCGGCCAACGCGGTGGCCCGCGGCCTGTACGCGGCGTTCGGCTTCACCGAGACCGGCGAGGTGGACGGGGGCGAGCTGGTGATGCGCCACCGGCTCGCCCCCTCGGCCCACCTGGCGGGCGACCTGTAGGGCGGGCGGCCTGTAGGGCGGGCCGCCGGCAGGGCGGTCGGCCGGCAGGGCGGTCGGCCCCGCGACGGCGGCGCACACCCGCGCCGGGTCGAGCCGCCACGCCGTCCGCCGCTCCGGCGGCGGCGGACGGCGTGGCGGTGCCGTACCCGTCGTCGTCCTGCGAAGCGGTGGCGCGGGTGCCCCTCCCGGTCACCCGGTCGGCGGCCAGTGCAGGAGCCGACCGCCCCACGGCAGCGGCGTGGCCTGGGCGACGACCGCGGCGTGCGCCTGGGCCGGCGTGGCCGCGGGCGCGGTCTCCAGGTACCGGGCGACCACGCCGCTGACGAAGCCGGTGGCCACGGACGTGCCGCTGAGCGTGTTGGTCGCGGTGTCGCTGGTGTGCCAGGCCGAGGTGATGCCCACGCCCGGCGCGAACAGGTCCACGCCCGTGCCGTAGTTGGAGAACGGGGCCCGCGCGTCGGCCTGGTTGGTGGCGCCGGAGGTGACCGCCTCGACCACCCGGGCGGGCGAGGTGTTGGCGACGCCGGTGTTGCTGCCGCCCGCGGTGACCGAGGCGGTGACGCCGGAGGCGATCAGCCTGCGGACCGCGTCGTCCAGCGCGACCGACGCCGAGCCGCCCAGGCTGAAGTTGGCCACGGCGGGCTTGACCGCGTTGTCGGTCACCCAGGTCACCCCCGCGACGACACCGGAGATCGTGCCGCTGCCGGTGCCGTTGAGCACCCGCACCGCGCAGATCCGCACGCCCTTGGCCACGCCGTAGGTGCTGCCCGCGATGGCACCGGCGACGTGCGTGCCGTGGCCGTTGTCGTCCTGGGCGGTGAAGTCGTTGTCCACCGCGTCGTAGCCGTGCACGGCCCGGCCGCCGAACTGGACGTGGGTGGTGCGGACGCCGGTGTCGACGACGTAGGCGGTGACGCCCCGGCCGGCCGTGGTGTAGCCGTAGGTCGTGTCCAGCGGCAGGTTGCGCTGGTCGATCCGGTCCAGGCCCCACGGCGCGTTGGGCTGGGTGGCGTTGGCGTGCACGTACTGGTCCTGCTCGACGTACTCGACCGCCGGGTCGGCGGCCAGCAGGCGCGCCTGCCGCGGGGTGAGCCGGGCGGTGAACCCGCGGAAGGAGCCGGGGAAGGTGCGGGTGGTCCGGTCGGCGAACCGCCCGGCCACCGCGGCGGCGGCCACGCCGTCGGCCAGCTTGACGATGTAGCTGCCGGGCACGGCGGTCGGCGAGCCCGCGTGCAGGACCGCGGCCTCGGCGGAGGCGTGCGGGGCGCCGGCGGCGGCCAGGGCGATCGCGGCGAGGCCCGGTAAGAGCTTGCGCATGGGGGGTTCCTCCGCAGGGGTGAGGGCGAACCGGCGCGGGTCGCGCGCCGGGGTTCACCGAGTGTGCCCAACCCGGTCGGGCCGCGGGAGCCGCCCGCGGGCGTCGGTTCGGGAACCCCCGCGGGCCGGCGGACGTGATTGAACATCCATTCAACGCTGTGGAGAAATAGCACGGAACTTCTTGCGAAAGAACAAGTCGTTCTCCGCGCCGTTGCGGAGAACGCGTTCGACCGATCGATGGCGGACATCCGCCCCGATACCACCCGCAGACGTTTGACCAGCGCTTATGCCGAACCGGTACAGCTAGCGGCCGGGCGTGCGCGTGCGCATGCACGTGCGGGGCCGGGCGACCCCCGGCGGCCGGCGCGGCGTGATCTTGAGCGCTGGGAGTGTGCTCTACATCACCCCACGTAGCCAAGGTTGTGCGGGACCCCCGGTCGGGCACCCGCGACGGTCGCGGACAGCCACCGGATCATCCGGTCCGGGACCTTCACACCACTACTGTTAATGAGAATTCAAGCATTCCACCGCCGACCGGATTCTGCCCGCCGATTCGGTTAAATCCGCGCCGACAAACCCGATCGGCTGTACCGTGCCGGCGATTTCTCGCGATAACGTCGCTCGCCTTGTCCACGGGAGAACGGAGCGAAGATGCCAACGCCAGTCGTCGGACAGGAATCGCGGCTGCGCGATCCCCGACGGGTCGACGCGGGGGCCGACCCCTTCGCGGACGCATTGCGGGCGGCGATCCGGGCCAAGGGGCTCAGCCTGGAGCGGATCCAGCACAAGCTGCGGGCGCGCGGCGTGGCCGTGAGCATCGCCGCGTTGAGCTACTGGCAGTCGGGCAGGCGGCGACCCGAACGACCGGACTCGCTGACCGCCGTCAGCCACCTGGAGGAGATCCTGGAGGTCGGTGAGGGAGGGCTGAGCACGCTGCTGGGCCCGCCGCGCCCGCGGGGCAAGGCCAGGCCGCGGCCGCCGGCGCAGGGCCCCGAGGGGTGGGTGGGCGACAACTGCCACAGCTCGATCGCCGAGCTGCTGGCCGACGTCGACACCAGCACCGACCAGGACCTGACCAGGCTGAGCCTGCGCGACCAGGTGGAACTCGCCATGGACGGCAGCACGCGCCGGGTGCGCTCGCGGCAGGTGCTGCGCGCCGAGCGGTCCGGCGTGGACCGCGTGCTGCTGGGCTACGACACCCGGCTGCCCGGCGACCCGTTGCCGGTCATCGGCACCCTGCGCTCGTGCAGACTCGGGCGGGTGTCCGCCGACCCGCGCAACGGTCTCATGGTCGCCGAACTGCTGTTCGACCGCCCGCTGCGCCGCGGCGAGCGCACCGCCGTCGAGTACGAGCTGATCCACGTCGCACCGCACCACCCCACGTTCGACAACACCCACTCGCGCCGCTTCCGGCACCCGGTGCGCGAGTACGTCCTGGAGGTCAGGTACGACTCGCGTTGCCGACCCTCGCGTTGTGAACAATTCACGACCGGTTTGACCGGTGGAGAACCAACCGACGTGCGCGAGGCCCCGGTGGACACCTGGGGCTACGCCTACGCGGTGGCGCTCGACTTCGGTCCCGGCGTGGTCGGCCTGCGCTGGGAATGGTGATTCAGTAGGAGCGCGGCAGCCGCAGGGTGTGCTGCGCCACGAAGTTCAGGATCATCTCCCGGCTGACCGGGGCGATCCGGGACAGCCTGGACGCGGCGAGCATGGCACCCAGTCCGTACTCGGACGACAGCCCGTTCCCGCCGTGCACCTGGATGGCCTGGTCCACCGCCCCCGCCACCGCCTCCCCCGCCGCGTACTTGGCCATGTTGGCCGCCTCGCCCGCGGCCCGGTCCTCCCCAGCGTCGTAGAGAGCCGCGGCCTTCTGGGTCATCAACCTCGCCAGTTCGACCTGGATCGCGCACTGCGCCAGCGGGTGTGCGATGCCCTGGTGCGCCCCGATCGGGGTGTCCCACACGGTCCTGGTGCGGGCGTAGTCGCCCGCCAGGTCGAGTGCGCGGCGGGCCATGCCGGTGGCGAACGAAGCCGCCATGATCCGCTCCGGGTTGAGCCCCGCGAACAGCTGGGCCAACCCCGCGTCCTCGGTGCCCACCAGCGCGTCGAGGGGCAGTCGGACGTCGTCGAAGAAGCACGTGAACTGCTTCTCCGGCGACACCACCTCCATCGGGATGTGCCGGTAGGTGAAGCCGGGCGCGTCGGTGGGCACGATCATCAACGACGGGAGCAGCCGGTTGCCGGTGGCGTCCACGTGCCGCGCCACCACCAGCACGGCCTCGACCTCGTCGACGCCGGAGATGTAGTACTTGCCGCCGTTGAGCACCCACTCGTCGCCGTCGCGGTGGACGGCGGTGGTGAGCCGGTGCGAGTTGGACCCCGCGTCCGGCTCGGTGATGGCGAAGCCCATCTTCGTGGTGCCCGCGGCGAAGCCCGGCAGCCAGCGCCGCTTCTGCTCCGCGGTGCCGAAGCGGGCGATGACCGTGGCGCAGATGGCGGGCGAGACGACGGTCAGCAGCAGCGGGCACCCGGCCGCGGCCAGCTCCTCGCAGACCGCGGCCAGGTCGCCGATGCCGCCGCCACCGCCGCCGTACTCCTCGGGCACGGCCACGCCGAGGTAGCCGAGCGCGCCGGCCTCGGCCCACAGCTCGTCGGTCTTCTCCCCGGCCCGCGCCTTGGCGGTGAAGTAGTCGTGGCCGTACTTGCGGGCCAGGTCGGCGACCGCCGCGCGCAGGGCCCGCCGCTCCTCGCTCTCGGTGAAGTTGATCGTCATGACGCCTCCACGACGGCGAGCACGTCGCCCGCATCGACCTGTTGCCCCGCCTCGACGAGCACCCGCCCGACCACGCCGCCGTGCGCGGCGAGCACGCGGTGCTCCATCTTCATCGCCTCCAGCACCAGCAGCTCCGCGCCCGCCTCGACGCGCTGCCCCGCCTCGACCGACACCCGGACCACGGTGCCGGGCATGGGCGCCGCGGTGGCGCCCTCCACCAGCCCGGTCCGGGGTTCGGGGAAGCGCGGGCGCAGCACCAGCGACACGCTGCCCGTGCTCGTCGGCCCCACCTCCACCGTGATCCCGGTGGCCGGCTCGCCGTGGACGGCGACCGGGAACGCCTCGCGCACCCCGTCCCGCTCCAGGACCACCGCGTCCGGCGACGCGGCCACCACCGTCGCGCCCAGGTCGTTGACCACGCCCGCGCGGGTGTGCCGGTACTCCACCACGACCTCCCGGCCGGCGTGCTCGAACACCGCGCGCTGCGGCTGCGACGGCAGGTTGCGCCAGCCCGGGGGCAGGTGCGTGCGGCGGCGCTCGGCCAGCGCGAGGGCGGCGGCCAGCGCCGCGGGCCCCGGGTCGAACGCCGGCGGCGTGGTCAGGTCGTGCTCGTCGAGGAACCCGGTGTGGGTGCGGCCCGCCTCGAACGCGGGGTGCCGCAGCGTGCGCACCAGCAGGTCGCGGTTGGTGACCAGGCCGTGCAGCTCCGCCCGCTCCAGCGCGGCGGCGAGCTTGCGCACCGCGGCGCGCCGGGTCGGCGCCCACGCGATCACCTTGGCCAGCATCGGGTCGTAGTGCACGCCGACCTCGCTGCCGTCCTCCACCCCGCTGTCCACGCGCACGTCGCCGGGCACGGCGAACCGGTGCAGCGTGCCGCTCGCGGGCCGCCAGTCGTGCGCCGGGTCCTCCGCGTACAGGCGGACCTCGACCGCGTGCCCGTTCGGCGCGGGCGGTTCGGCGGGCAGGCGCTCGCCCTCGGCGATGGCCAGCTGCCAGGCCACCAGGTCCAGGCCGAACACCGCCTCGGTGACCGGGTGCTCCACCTGGAGGCGGGTGTTGACCTCCAGGAAGTGGAACGCGCCGTCATCGGCGCACAGGAACTCCACGGTGCCCGCGCCGACGTACCCGATGGCCTCGGCGGCCCTGGTGGCGGCGGCGAACAGCCGTTCCCGCAGCTCCGGCGTCACCGCCGGGCCGGGCGCCTCCTCGACGATCTTCTGGTGCCGCCGCTGGACCGAGCACTCGCGCTCGCCCAGCGCCCACACCGTGCCGTGCGCGTCGGCCAGCACCTGCACCTCGACGTGCCGGGCGCGTTCGAGCAGCGGCTCGCAGAACACCGTGCCGTCGCCGAAGGCCGACTCCGCCTCCCGCCGCGCCGACTCGACCGCGCCGGCCAGCTCCGCCCGCGAGCGCACCACCCGCATGCCGCGCCCGCCGCCACCGGCGGACGCCTTGACCAGCAGCGGGAACTCCACCACCGAGTCCGGGTCGAGCTCCGGCAGCACGGGCACGCCCGCCGCGGCCATCCGCTTCTTCGCCGCGACCTTCGAGCCCATCGCCTCGATCACCCCGGGGGCGGGCCCGACCCAGGTCAGCCCGGCGGCCACCACCGCGCGGGCGAACGCCGCGTCCTCGGACAGGAACCCGTAGCCGGGGTGCACGGCGTCCGCGCCGGCGGCCAGCGCGGCGGCCACCAGCAGGTCGGCCCGCAGGTAGGTGTCGGCGGGCGCGGCACCGGGCAGGCGCACCGCCGCGTCGGCCTCGCGCACGTGCGGCGCGCCCGCGTCCGGGTCGGAGCACACGGCCACCGGCGACACGCCCAGCTCCCGGCACGTCCGGATGACCCGGCGGGCGATCTCGCCCCGGTTCGCGACCAGCAGCTTGCGGATCATCGCCACCTCACATCCGGAAGACGCCGTAGCCGGTGGCGCCCTCGACCGGTCCGCTGTGGATCGCCGACAGGCACAGGCCGAGGACCGTGCGGGTGTCGCGCGGGTCGATCACGCCGTCGTCGTAGAGCCGCCCGGACAGGAACGGCGCCAGCGACTGCTGCTCGACCTGCTCCTCGACCACGCGCCGCATGGCGGCGTCGTGCTCGTCGTCGTAGGGCTGCCCCTTGGCCGCGGCGGCCTGCCGCGCCACGATCGACAGCACGCCCGCGAGCTGCGCCGGGCCCATCACCGCGGACTTGGCGTTGGGCCAGGTGAACAGGAACCTGGGGTCGTAGGCCCGGCCGCACATGCCGTAGTTGCCCGCGCCGTAGGAGGCGCCCATCACCACGGTCAGGTGCGGCACGCGGCTGTTGGACACCGCGTTGATCATCATCGCGCCGTGCTTGATGATGCCGCCCTGCTCGTACTGGGCGCCGACCATGTAGCCGGTGGTGTTCTGCAGGAACAGCAGCGGGGTGTCGGCGGCGTTGGCGAGCTGGATGAACTGGGTGGCCTTCTGCGCCTCGGCGCTGAACAGCACGCCGCGCGCGTTGGCCAGCACGCCGACCGGGTAGCCGTGCAGGTCGGCCCAGCCGGTGACCAGGCTGGTGCCGTAGTCGGGCTTGAACTCGTCGAACTCCGAGCCGTCCACCAGCCGGGCGATCACCTCGCGCGGGTCGAACGGCACCCGCGGGTCGGTGGGCACCAGGCCCAGCAGCTCCTCCTCGTCGTGCCGGGGCGGCCGGGAGGGCTTGGGCGCGGGGCCGAGCTTGCGCCGGTTGAGCCGGGCCACCACGCGGCGGGTCAGCCGGATCGCGTCCACCTCGTCGGCGGCCACGAAGTCGGCCAGGCCGGAGGTGGTGCCGTGCATGTGCGCGCCGCCCAGCGACTCGTCGTCGGCCTCCTCGCCGGTGGCCATCCGCACCAGCGGCGGGCCGCCGAGGAACACCTTGGCCCGGTCCCGCACCATGATCACGTAGTCGGACATGCCCGGCACGTACGCGCCGCCGGCGGTGGCGTTGCCGAACACCGCGCTGATGGTGGGGATGCCCGCGGCGGACAGCCGGGTCAGGTCGCGGAACGCGCGCCCGCCGGGGATGAAGATCTCGCTCTGGCTGGGCAGGTCCGCGCCGCCGGACTCGACCAGGCCGATCAGCGGCAGCCGGTTCTGCAGCGCGATGTCGTTGGCGCGGAAGGTCTTGCGCAGCGTCCACGGGTTGCTCGCGCCGCCGCGCACGGTCGGGTCGTTGGCGACGACCACGCACTCCACGCCCTCGACCACGCCGATGCCGGTGACCACGCTCGCGCCCACCGGGTAGTCGGTGCCCCACGCGGCCAGCGGCGACAGCTCCAGGAACGGGCTGTCCGGGTCGAGCAGCAGCTCGACCCGCTCGCGGGCCAGCAGCTTGCCGCGCCCGTGGTGCCGCTCGACGTACTTGGGCCCGCCGCCGGCGAGCGCCTTGGCGTGCTCGGCCTCCAGCTCGGCGAGCTTGGCCAGCAACGCCTCCCGGTTCGCCGCGTACCCGGGCGACCGGGGGTCCAGCGCGCTCCGCAACGTGGTCATGCCGTGTACCCCAATCGCCTCGCGGCCAGCTCCGCCATCACCTCGGTGGCGCCGCCGCCGATGCCCAGGATGCGCGCGTCCCGGTAGTGGCGCTCGACCTCGCTGTCGCGCAGGTAGCCGGCGCCGCCGTGCAGCTGCACCGCCGCGTCCACCGCGAACGCGCACGCCTGCACCGCCGCGTTCTTGGCGAAGCACACCTGCGCCACGACCTCCTCGCCCCGCGACGCCCGCACGGCCACCTCGCGGGTGTAGGTGCGGGCCAGGTCGACGCGCTGCGCCATCTCCACCAGCCGGTGGCTGACCACCTGGCGGGCGATCAGCGGCTTGCCGAACGTCTCGCGCCGGCGCGTGTAGGCGACGGTGAGGTCCAGCGCGCGCTGCGCCGTCGCGTACGCCTGCACGGCCAGGGAGATCCGCTCGACCTGGAACTGGCGCATGATCAGCGCGAACCCGGCGTCCCGCGCGCCCACCAGGTTCGCCGCGGGCACGCGGGCGTCGACGAAGGACAGCTCGGCGGTGTCCGAGCAGTGCCAGCCCATCTTCTCCAGCCTGCGGTCGACGGTGAAGCCGGGCGTGCCGCGCTCCACCACGAGCAGGCTCACGCCCCGGTGGCCCGGACCGCCCGTGCGCACGGCCGTGGTGACGAAGTCGGCGCGCGCCCCGGAGGTGATGAACGCCTTGGTGCCGTTGACGACGTAGTGGTCGCCGTCCCGGCGGGCCGTGGTGCGCAGGGCCGCCACGTCCGAGCCGCCGCCGGGCTCGGTGACGGCCAGCGCACCGATCAGCTCGCCGGCCAGGGTGGGCCGGACGAACCGGTCGACCAGGTCCGCGTTGCCCGAGTCGACGATGTGCGGCAGCGCGATGCCGTGCGTGAGCAGCCCGGCGACCAGGCCGGACGAGCCGCCCGCCTGGATCAGCTCCTCGGTGAGCACGACCGTGTCGAGCAGGTCGCCCGCGCCGCCGACCGCCTCGGGGAAGCCGATGCCCAGCAGCCCGAGCGCGGCGGCCTCGCGGTGCAGCTCGCGGGGCAGCTCGCCGGCCCGCTCCCAGTCGGCCAGGTGCGGCACCACCTCGCGCTCGGTGAACCGGCGGACGGTGGCGCGCAGGTCCCGGCGCTCCGGGGTGTCGAACAGCTCGCCGGTGGTGCTCACAGCAGCTCCTCGGGGACGTCCACGTACCGGGAGCGCAGCCACTCCCCCAGCGCCTTGGCCTGCGGGTCGAACCGGGTGGACGAGGCCACGCCGTCGCCGAGCAGGCCGTGCAGCACGAAGTTGAGCGCCCTGAGGTTGGGCAGCTCGTACCGGTCGACCTCGCCCGCCTCGGGCAGCAGCTCCTTGAGGCGTTCGACGGTCAGCTCCGCGCGCAGCCACTCGTACCGCGCGTCGGTGCGCACCCACACGCCCAGGTTGGCGTCGCCGCCCTTGTCGCCGGAGCGCGCGCCCGCGATGGTGCCCAGCGGGACCCTCATACCTCGACCACCCGCCCGTCGGGCAGCACCGCCCGGTGCGGGACCGACTCCCGGGGGACGTGGGCGGCGCGGTAGACGCCGAACGGCGTGCCGTCGCCGGGTGGCGCGGCGACGTGGAACCCGGGGTAGGAGGCCAGCGCCAGCTCGATGCCGGCGCGGGAGAACGCCTTGGCGCGCCGGGGGTCCGAGGTCTTGATGGTGACGTGGAGCAGCGCGCTCGCGGTCTCCTCGGTGTCGGCGTCGGCGTGGTCGGTGCGGGCCAGCGCCCAGGTCAGGTCCCGCCCGCCCACGGCCGCCTCCAGCTGGCGGCGGACCAGGGCGGCCTTGGCCTCCACGTCCAGCCCGGTGAGCACGAACGTGGTGGAGTTGCGGAACCCGCCCAGGGTGTTGAGGCAGACCTTGAGGGTGTCCGGCGGCGGCGAGCCCCTCGTGCCGGAGATCCGCACGCCCCGCTCGTGCGGGTCGAGCCGGATCGTGTCGAAGTGGCTGACCACGTCCGGGCCCGGGTAGGCGGGCGCGCCGATCTCGTAGAGCAGCTGGGCGGTGACGGTGTCGACGGTGACCGCGCCGCCCGTGCCTTCGTGCTTGGTGATCACGGCCGAGCCGTCGGCGGCCACCTCGGCGACGGGGAAACCGGGCCGCTCGGCGTCGATCTCGGTGAAGAAGGAGTAGTTCCCGCCGGTGGCCTGGGTGCCGCACTCCAGCACGTGCCCGGCGACCGTGGCGCCGGCCAGCGCGTCCCAGTCGTCGCGCCGCCAGCCGTGGTGGGCCGCTGCCGGGCCGACGACCAGGGAGGCGTCGGTGACGCGGCCGGTGACGACCACGTCCGCGCCCGCCCCCAGGCACTCGGCGATGCCCCACGCGCCCAGGTAGGCGTTGGCGGTCAGCGCTTCGGGGAAGTCCGCGCGCACGTCGTCGCCGGTCACGTAGGCGACCTCGGCGCCGAGGCCGAGGGCGTCGACCGCCTCGGCCAGGCCCTCGGGGTTGAGCCCGCCCGCGTTGGACACGATCTTCACGCCGCGCTCCAGCGCCTCGCCGAGGCCGTCCTCAAGCTGGCGCAGGAACGTGCGGGCGTAGCCGAGGCGCGGGTCCTTCGCCCGGTCGCGGCCGAGGATGAGCATGGTCAGCTCGGCCAGGTAGTCGCCGGTGAGCACGTCCAGGTGACCGCCGGTCAGCATCTCCCGCACGGCGGTGAAGCGGTCGCCGTAGAAGCCCGAGGCGTTGCCTATGCGGATCACGACTTCCCCCGCCCGGCGCCGGGAGGTCCCGCGAACGCCTGCGCGATGGGCAGCCAGGCGGACGCGGTCGGGCCGATCGCGGTGACGGCGAGGTCGTCGCGGTGGCGGCGCTGGGTGGCCAGCAGGCAGAAGTCCAGCGCGGGCCCGGTGATCCGGTCGGCCGCGTCCGGCGGGCCCCAGGCCCACGGCTCCCCGGCCGGGCCGGTCAGCTCGACGCGGACCGGGTCGGTCGGCGCGGGCAGGCCGTTGACCAGGAACGCGTAGCCGAACGCGCGCACCGCCAGGTGGGCCACGTGCCGGAGCCGGTGGGTGGGCTCGCGGGTGGCGCCCAGCGCGTCGGCCACGTCCTGGCCGTGCGCCCAGGTCTCCATCAGGCGGGCGGTGACCATGGACGCCGGGCTCATCGGCGGGCCGAACCAGGGGACCTTGGTGCCCGGCGGCACCGCCAGCAGCGCCTCGGCCAGCTCCTCGCGGCCGGCGCGCCACTCGGCCAGGGTGACCGGTTCCTCCGCGCCCCGGTCGACCATGTCGGGGGTGGCCGTCCCGAGGGCCTCGGCGAACCCGTCCGGGTCGCGCGCGGCGAGCGCGGCCACCCGGTCGGTCCACCGCAGGTGGCTGATCTGGTGGGCGATCGTCCAGCCCTCGGCCGGGGTGAGGGTGGCCCAGTCGGCGCCGGCCACCAGGTCGTCGAGCACCTGGCTCTCCGCGCTCAGGTCCGCCAGCAGTTCGTGGATCACAGCGACTCCTCCAGCATCCGCGCCCAGTGGCGGACGATGCGCTCGCGGCGCCTGCCGTCGTCGGTGAGCTGGTTGGCCAGCGCCAGGCCGCGCACCAGGTCCAGGGTGATCTGGACGGCCTCGCGCACCCCCGGCCTGCTCTCGTCGGCGCCCAGCAGCTCGACGGCCAGCCGGTGCGTCTCCCGGCCCAGGCGCGCCTCCAGCGGCACCACCACGGTGCGCAGGTCGGGGTCGGTGCGCGCGGCGACCCACAGTTCGAGGGCGGCGGTGAACAGGTCGCTGGCGTAGAAGTCGGCGATCAGCTCGACCACGGCCACGACGCTGCCGTTGACCCGCTCGGCGCGCTCCCGGAGGTGTTCGACGCTCTCCGCGCCCAGGTGCTCGACGGCGGCGGCGACCAGCTCGCCGCGGGTGCGGAAGTGGTGGAGCTGGGCGCCTCGCGACACGCCGGCGCGCTCGGCGACCACCGTGGTGGTGGTGCCCGCCCAGCCCAGCTCGACCAGGCACTCGACGGTCGCCTTCATGAGCTTCCGCCGGGTCTCGCGGCTGCGGTCGGCCTGCCGCTGCCTGGTCGCGGGTCCGGTGGTCATGGGGGCGAGTGTTCCGGGTCACTTACAAACAGTCAAGACTGTTTGTAAGTGACCCGGTCGTGCGGGATCGGCGGCTCACCACCCGCCCCGGCTCACCACCCGCCCTGCACCATCGTCTGGAACAGCCACCGCCCACCGGTCTTGACCAGCAGGTCCCCGTACCGCACGACCTGCGAGTGCCCCCCGACGGTGATGGTCGCGTCGGTGATCACGAACACCAGGTCGGCGCTGACGAAGTGCGGCGTGCGCACCGACTCCATCCTCACGTCCCCTCCACCCAGGTTCGCCCCCATGTCGGCCAGGAACCGCGCGCGGTCCCAGCTCTGGGCCGACCCGTCGGTCACCGCGTTGACCGGGAACAACGCCATCCCGGCCATCGCCTCGACGTCCTTGGCGACCGCCAGCGCGTCCCACTCCTCGAACCACGCGAGCACGCCGGCGACGTCCTCGTCGGTCGGCACGAACCCCGTCACAGCACTCATGCCGTACATCGTACCGTACGGCGTACGACAGGGCGCGAGCCCTGTCCAAACAACGTTCAGCGAACGTCCAGTCGAGGTCAGGAGGCTGATTCCGCTCCACCCGGTGTGACCGATCGGCGGTCCACCGGCCCATCAGGAGAGGGACACCATGAGACTCGCCCCGCACGGCTCCGCCGCCCCGGCGGTGGTGCGACCGCTGCTCGTCCTGCTCGCCCTGTTCGCCGCCCTCGCCGTCGCACCCGCGGCGGCCTCCGCCTCGCCCGCCGCGGACGCCGCGGCCCGGCACCTCGGATGGTCCGAGGGGGTGGCCCCGGTGACGGGTCACCGGCAGATGGCCAGCGACGACGTGAGCACGAACGCGGTGTTCGCGTGCAACTACTTCGGCCGGGCGCCGTTCTACCTCGTCGACTTCACCTGCCAGGTGACGTCGGGCGCCATCCAGCTGTTCCTGGACTGCTCCGACGGGAACCGCTACTTCAGCGCCGTGCTGCCCGCCGTGGGCACGTACAACCTGCGCGGCGTGTGCGGCCCGCCCGCCACGGTGGTCAACTTCGGCGCGATCCAGCTCGCCTGACGGCGGGCGGACCGGGTCGGGGCCCCTCGCGGGCCCCGACCCGGTTCTCGCGCGCCCGACGGCCGATCAGCGGTGCCGTCGTGGGAGCGCTCCCTGTTCCATGGGGGTTCGCGGACGAGGAGGTCGGCGTGGTCCCTTCACGGCGGAAGGTGCTGGGGTGGGCGGCGGCCGCCCTGGCGGGTGCGGCACCGGGCGCGCGGCCGCCGCGGTGGGCCCGGTTGCGGGCGCGGCTGTCCGGTGCGCTGCTGCTGCCCGGCGACGACGGCTACGACACCGCGCGGCTGCCGTACAACTCGCTGTACGACCACCACCTCCCCGCCGCGGTGGCGAGGTGCGCGCGCCCCGAGGACGTGCAGCACTGCCTGGAGGAGGCGCGGCGCTCGGGCGTCCGGGTCGCGGCGCGCAGCGGCGGCCACAGCTACGCCGCCCACTCCACCCCGCACGAGGGCCTGGTGGTCGACCTCGCCCCGATGTCGCGGGTCGAGGTGCGGCCCGACGGCACGATCGCGGTGGGCGCGGGCGCGCGGCTGCGGGATATCTACGCCGCCCTGACCGCGGCGGGCCGCTGCCTGCCGCTGGGCAACTGCCCGTCCGTGGGCATCTCGGGTCTGACCCTGGGCGGCGGGTTCAACTGGCTGGAGCGGACGTTCGGCCTGACCTGCGACCGGCTGCGGTCGGCGCGCGTGGTCACCGCGGACGGCCGCCTGCTGACCGCCTCGCCGGACCGCGAGCCCGACCTGTTCTGGGCCCTGCGCGGCGGTGGCGGCGGCAACTTCGGCGTGGTCACGTCCTTCGAGTTCGCCACCGTCCCGGCACCGGAGCTGCTGACGGTGTTCCGCGTCCGGTTCCCCGCGGGCGCGGCGGCGGACGTGCTCGGGGCGTGGCAGCCGTGGGGCGCGGCCGTGCCGGAGGCGGTGTCGAGCACGTGCGTGGTGCTGCCGGACGGCTCGGTGGACCTCACCGGCTGCGCGGTCGCCCCGGCGGCGGCGCTGCGCGCCGAGGTCGCCCGCCTGCTGGCCGACGTGGGCGCGCGGGCGCCGCTGGAGGACGCCGAGGTCGACTACCCCACGGCGATCGGCGTCATGAGCGTCGACCAGCTCCCCCGGGACGCGTTCCGGGGCTCGTCGCGCATCGCGGACCGCTCCTGGACCGACCCCGCCGCGGTCGCGGGCACGCTGCGCGGCCGCGAGGGCGTGCTGCTCATCGCCAACGCGCTGGGCGGCGCGGTCGACCGGCCCTCGCCCACCGACACCGCCTACCCGCACCGGGGCGCGGTGACCTCGCTCCAGCCCTTCGCCCAGGTCGGCGCCCTGCCGGCGGAGCGGGTCACGCGCGAGGTCGACGAGGTGCAGCGGGAGCTGGCCCGGCTGGTGGGCACCGGCACCTACGTCAACTACCTCGACCCGCTCCAGGAGGACTGGGCCGCCACCGCCTACCGGCACAACCTGCCCCGGCTGCGCCGCGTCGCCCGGCGGTACGACCCGGACCGCGTGCTGCTGTTCCCGCAGTCGGTGCAGGCCGGGACGCGCTAGATGTAGTGACTAATCAGGTTGTTGACGGCGTGTCAGGTTGAACACGGGAGGACCTCCGGGCGGAGTGGATGTGTCTGACGCATCCCATCGGCACACGGAGGTCCTCGCGTGCACAGTAACGCCCGTACCACCCTGCACGCCCGCAGGCTGATCGTGACCCGCCGCGCCGCCGGGTGGTCGCCGGCCTGCATCGCCGAGCAGCTGGGCATCTCCCGCGCCACCGTGCACAAGTGGCTGTCCCGGCACCGGCGTGAGGGCGACGCCGGCCTGCTCGACCGCAGCTCGCGCCCGCACCGCAGCCCCCGCCGCACCCCGGTCGAGGTCGAGGACCGCATCCTCGCGGTCCGCCGGCGGGTACGGCGGGGGCCGGTGCACCTGGCCGGGCTGCTCGGGCTGCCCGCCTCCACCATCGGCCGGGTCCTGCGCCGTCGCGACGAGCCCGCCCTGGCCGCGGTCGACCCGCTCACCGGCCTGCCGGTGCGGCGCCGTCACACCGGCATCCGCTACGAACGCCCCCGCCCCGGCGACCTGCTGCACGTCGACGTCAAGAAACTCGGCCGGGTCCCCGACGGCGGCGGGTGGCGGGTGCACGGCCGCACCGAGGCCGCCCGCGGCCGGGGCATCGGCTACGACTACCTGCACGTCGCCGTCGACGACCGCACCCGCATCGCCTACGTCGAGGCGCTGCCCGACGAGAAGGACCTCACCTGCGCGGGGTTTTTGCATCGCGCGGTGGCCTGGTTCCGCGACCGGGGCGTGGTGGTGCTGCGGGTGCTCACCGACAACGCCAAGGTCTACCGCGTCGGCGGCAACTGGCGGGCGGTCTGCGTCGCCCTCGGGATCCGACGCCGCTTCACCAAACCCGGCTGCCCCTGGACCAACGGCAAAGCCGAACGCTTCAACCGCACCCTGCAACACGAGTTCGCCTACGCCCGGGCCTGGACCTCCAACACCGACCGCCTGACCGCCCTGCCCGACTGGGTCGAGCACTACAACACCCGCCGCGCCCACAGCGCCCTGGGCGGCCAGCCACCCGCCACCCGACTGGCCGCCTAGACGTCAACAACGTCACGAGTCAGTACAGCTAGAGCAGGGTCAGCTGCTCCGGCACGACCGGCGCGGCGGGCGCCGACGCGGGCAGGCTCCCGGCCGGCCAGGCGTCCTCGTCGTCGCGCCCGCGCGACCCCAGCCCGCGCCGCTCCAGCAGGGGCCCGACGCGCGCGGCGAGCCGCCGCCGGTAGCGCACGTCCACAGAGGACCCGCGCGCGTACAGGGCGCGGTACCGGTCCACCAGGTCCGGCCGCTCGCGGACCAGCCAGCGGGCGAACCACTCGCGCGCGCCCGGCCGCAGGTGCAGCGGCAGCACGGTCACCCCGGTCGCGCCCGCCTCGGCCACCCGGCCCAGCAGGTCGTCCAACCGCTCGTCCGAGTCGGTCAGGCCGGGCAGCACCGGCGCGACGAACACCCCGCACGGCAGGCCCGCGTCCCGCACCCGGCGCACCAGCTCCAGCCGCGCCCGGGGGCTCGGCGTGCCGGGTTCCAGGCGGTCCTGCAGCTCCGGGTCCAGCAGGGCCGGCGACACCGCGACGCCGACCTCCACCGAGCCCGCGGCCGAGCGCAGCAGCGGCAGGTCGCGCGCCAGCACGGTGCCCTTGGTGAGCACGGAGAACGGCGTGCCGGAGTCGGCCAGCGCCCGGATGATCCCCGGCATCAGCGCGTATCGGCCCTCGGCCCGCTGGTACGGGTCGGTGTCGGGCCCATGGCCACGTGCTCGCGCCGCCGGCGCTTCGAGCGCAGCTGGGCGGTCGGCACCTCCACCGCGTTGACCTTCACCACCACCCGGGTGTCGAAGTCGCGCCCGGCGTCCAGGTCGAGGTGGGTGTGGCTGTTGCGGGCGAAGCAGTTGTGGCTCACCAGGCCGTTGGCCACGAAGTCGCCCGTGCCGGTGGTGATGTCGTAGAGCGCCCGGGACACGCCCAGCGCCTCCACCGACACCACCTCCAGGCCGGGCCCCGCGGGCACGGCCATGCCCTCGACCGCGTTGCCGCGCGGTAACGCCGGGCCCACCAGGTGCAGGAACCGCAGCCGCTCGGCCAGGCCGCCCACGACGCGCACGCCGCGCACCTCGACCACGTGCGGCACGGCGAGCCGGCGCAGGCCCAGCACCACCGCGTCGAACACCGCACCGTCCGGACTGGACAGCACCAGCTCGCCGCCGGTCGAGCTGCCGCGCGCGTCGAACACCCCGGCCAGGAAGCCCTTGGTCCACTCCTCGCCCGGCTCGGCGGGCGGCTCGACCAGCTCGTGCTCGCGCGGCACGCCGCCGCCGAACTCGCGCAGGCGCGCCAGCACGTCCGGGTCGGACGGCGGGCCGCCGCGCACCGCGCCCCACAGGTAGCCGCGCCGGTAGTCGGGCAGGTGCGCGGGCGGCGTGGCGAACCGGCCCGTGCCGACCAGCCGGGCGCCCCGGGCCAGGTGCGGCCGCTCCTCGGCGTCCTCGCACCGGCCGGGGGTGAGGTGCCGCCAGCCCTCGTCGGTGAGGAACCGGTGGTCGCCACTGGCCACCACCTGCGTACCGTCGCCCAGCGTCAGCCGGTAGGCGGGCTTGGTGGTCTTCCAGTGCGCGCGCACGCGGGTGACCACGAACCGGCCCCGGTGCGTGCCGAAGACCTCCTCGCCCACGGCCAGCTCGGCGATGGGCTTGGTGCGGCCGTCGGCCAGCAGCACCGGGGTGTCACCGGCCAGGCAGTAGGTGCACGCGTGCGTGCAGCCGCGGTACGGGTTGACCGTCCAGGAGAAGGGGAGGCCGTCACCGGGGACCTTGTCGAGCACGGACTTCGCGCGCACCTCGTGGAACACCACGTCCGCGAAGCCCGGGGTTCGTACGCTGCGCACCAGTCCCGCCAACCCCGGCAGTGCCCGCTGCCGGTCCGCCCCGTCCTTCTGCCCGTCCCACCTCATGCCCCCATTCGAACACGTGTTCGAAACATGGTCAAACGGAGTTCCCGTGTCGTTGCTGGACATCATCCTGTGGCCCTTCAACACCCCCGCGGTCACCTTCGCCGGTGTCACCACGAGCTGGGGAGAGGTGGCGGGTTTCGTCACCGGCGCCCTGTGCGTGTGGCTCGTCGCCAGGCAGAACCCCTGGAACTGGCCGATCGGCATCCTCAACAACCTCGCCTTCCTGGTGCTGTTCGCGACCAGCGGCCTGTACGCGGACTCCTGGTTGCAGGTCGTCTACATCGCACTGGCCCTGTACGGCTGGTGGGCGTGGCTGCGCGGCGGCGAGGACCACTCCGCGCTGCCGGTGAGCCGCACCACCGCGACCCAGTGGTGGGCGCTGCTGGCGGCGGGCGTCGCGGGCACCCTGCTGCTGGTGTGGGTGCTCACCTCGTTCACCTCCTCCACCGTGCCGTGGGCCGACTCGGCGACCACCGCGCTCTCGCTGCTGGCGACGTGGGGCCAGACCCGCAAGAAGGTCGAGTGCTGGTGGCTCTGGATCGCCGCGGACGTCATCTACGTCCCGTTGTACGCCTACAAGGACCTGTGGCTGACATCGATCCTCTACGTCGGCTTCATGGCCTTGTGCGTGCTGGGTCTGCGCAACTGGACGAAGGCGCTGCGCGCGGACGAGCGGGTCGCCGCGTGACCGACTTCGACCACGCACTGGTGCTCGGCAAGTTCTACCCGCCCCACGCCGGGCACCACAACCTCGTCCGCGCGGCGGCCGCGCGGAGCAGGCGCACGACCGTGACCGTGCTGGCGTCGGCCGCGGAGTCGATCCCGGTGGCCGACCGGGTGGCGTGGCTGCGCGCCGAGCACGCGGGCACGCCGGGCCTGGTGGTGCTCGGCGACGTCGACGACCACGAGATGGACTTCGGCAGCGACGCCGTGTGGGAGCTGCACATGGGCGTGGCGCGGGCGGTGCTGGCCCGGCGCGCGATCGCCGACGGCGACCCGGCCGGCGCGGCCGTGGACGCGGTGTTCTCCAGCGAGCACTACGGCGACGAGATGGCCAAGCGCCTGGGCGCGCGCCACGTGCTGGTGGACCTGGAGCGGTCGGCGTTCCCGGTGTCGGGTACCGCGGTGCGGGCCGACCCGCGGGCGCACTGGCACCACCTGGCCCGGGCGACCCGCGTCGGCCTGTGCGCCCGGGTGGTGGTGCTCGGCGCGGAGAGCACCGGCACCACCACGCTGTCGCGGCGGCTCGCCGAGCACCTGGGCGCGCCGTGGGTGCCCGAGTACGGCCGGGCGCACACGGAGGCCAAGCTGGCGGCTGCCCGGGCGTTCGACCCGGCGGCGACCGTCGACGGTCTGGTGTGGACGGTCGGTGACTTCCAGGACGTGGCCCGGCGGCAGGGGGAGCTGGCCGACGCGGCGGTCACCGGGCCGGTGCTGGTGTGCGACAACGACCCGTGGGCGGCCACCGTGTGGGGGCACCGCTACCTGGGCGCGCCGCGCCCGGACATCGCGCCGGACGCCCACCGCCCCGCCCTGTACCTGCTGACCGACCACGAGGGCGTGCCGTTCGAACAGGACGGTTGGCGGGACGGCGAGCACCTGCGGGCGTGGATGACCGGGCTGTTCCGGGCGGGCCTGGAGGCGCGCGGCGTGCCGTGGCGGCTGGTCACGGGGTCGCCGGACCAGCGGCTGCGGCAGGCCCTGGCGGCCTGCGGGGAGGCGTTCGCCCGGCACTTCCGGTTCGCCGACCCGCTCCCGGTCAGACGGTGACCAGGACCTGGTCCAGGGACTTGCGGACCAGGTTGGGCACCACGCAGTCGTCGGCCGGGTAGCCGACCGGCACCACCGCGAACGCCTTCTCGTTGCGGGGGCGGCCGAGCACCTCGCCGAGGAAGCCCATCGGCGAGGGGGTGTGGGTGAGCGCGGCGAGCCCGGACAGGTGCAGCGCGGTCAGCAGCATGCCGACCGCGATGCCCACCGACTCGTCGACGTAGTAGTGCTTGCGCTTGACCCCGTGCTCGTCGAGGTAGTAGCGCTGCTGGAAGACGACGATCAGCGCGGGCGCGTCGGTCAGGTGCGGCTTGACGTCGTCGGTGCCCAGCGGGCGCAGCGCCGCCAGCCACTCCTCGCCGAGGCGGCCCGCGTAGGAGACCCGCTCCTCCTCCTCGGCCGCCTCCCGGATGCGGCGGCGCACCTCCGGGTCCCGGACCAGGACGAACGTCCAGGGCTGCTGGTGCGCGCCGCTGGGCGCGGTGGCCGCGACCGCGATCGCGTCGAGCACCACCCGCTCCGGCACGGGGTCGGGCGAGAACATGCGGACCGTGCGGCGGGCGTCCATGCGGGCGCGCAGGTCGGCGGCCGCGCGCAGGGACTCCTCGACCGGCATCCGGGCGGGTCGGTAGGGCACCGGGTCGAAGGGCTCTCCGTGGTTGGGTGTCCAGTTCGTGGTCACGTGCCAGAGCCTGGCACCGCGACCGCCCGGGTTGAAGTGGTCGGCGCGAAATCCGCACCGGAACGTCCGGATGCCGGACGCCGGGGGCGCGTCGGGCAGTATGTGCGCCGTGCACGTCAAGGACCTGATCGCCGCGCACGGCCACGGACACGGCCGCCCGACCGGCCCCGCCTCCCGGAAGGTCCGCACCCTGCTGCTGGTCCTGCTGCTGCCGCTGGTGCTGGCGACGGTGGTCGGCGCGCTGGTGCTCTACCCGTTCGGGCACGACCAGCGCACCGGCGCGGAGGTGGGCCTGGCGCAGGTGCCGGTGCGCGGCGACGTGACCGCGGTGGCGCGGGGCGGGTGCGGGCCGGACGCGCGGGAGCCGGGCGCCACCGGCTGCGTGCTGGTCACCGTGCGGATGACCGACGGCGCGGCGGCCGGCCGGGACGTGCAGGTGCCCGTGCCCGACCAGCCGGGCACCCCGTCGTTCGCGGTCGGTGACGCGGTGGTGCTGTCCTTCAGCGGCGGCGACCCCGCCGGCAGCGCGTCCTACCAGTTGGTCGACTTCCAGCGCGGCACGCCGCTGCTGCTGCTCGGCGTGCTGTTCGCGGCGGCGGTGCTGGTGCTGGGGCGGTGGCAGGGGCTGGCGTCGCTGGGCGCGCTGGGCCTGAGCCTGCTGGTGCTGGTGGTGTTCGTGCTGCCCGCGATCCTGGCCGGCGAGAGCCCCCTGCCGGTGGCCGTGGTGGGCGCCGGGCTGATCATGTTCGTGGTGCTGTACGTGACGCACGGGGTGTCGGCGCGCACGTCCACGGCGGTGCTGGGGACGCTGGCGAGCCTGGTGCTGATCGGCGTGCTGGGCGCGGCGTTCTCGGCGTTCTCCAGGCTCACCGGGCTCGACCAGGACACCGCCAACCTGGTGTCGCTGCTCGGCGCGGGCGTCGACACGCGGGGCCTGCTGCTGGCGGGCACCATCATCGGCGCGCTGGGCGTGCTGGACGACGTGACCGTGACGCAGACCAGCGCGGTGTGGGAGCTGCGGCGGGCCAACCCGGCGCTGGGGTTCCGGGAGCTGTACGCGGCCGGGTCGCGGATCGGCCGGGACCACCTGTCGTCGGTGGTGAACACGCTGGTCATGGCGTACGCGGGCACGGCGCTGCCGCTGCTGCTGGCGTTCTCGCTGTCGGGGCGGAGCCTGGCCGAGGTGCTGACCGCGCAGGACGTGGCGCAGGAGGTGGTGCGGACGCTGGTGGGCAGCGTCGGCCTGGTGGCGGCGGTGCCGATCACCACGGCGCTGGCCGCGTTCGTGGCGGGCCGCGAGGCCGTTGCCGGTGGCGGGGAGCCCGAGGCCGTCGAGGCCGTCGCGCCGCCGACCCCCTACCGGGAACCGGACCTGCGCCACCACCGGGTGGTGGGCGACCTGCGCACCGGCTACGACCCGGCCAAGGGCCCGTGGCGGCGCCCCCGGACCCGTCCCCGTCCCACCGACGAGTGAAATCCACACCCGCCCCCCTGGTAGGGGTGGGTACCGTACGGGCATGCTGCGGACCGCACCCAGCCGGACCACGGGGGTCCCACCGACCCGGGTGGTCGACCGGCCGCACGGCGCGCGGGCCCTGCCGGGATAGGTTGTCCGACGTGGGACGCATCCGGAAGGCCGACGAGACCATCAGCCGCGAGGTGGACTCGGGCATCGCGGAACTGGTCCCCGACCCGGACGTCCCGCGGGCGTGGACGCTGTGCCTCAACGGCACGCCCCAGTCGCACGTGGACCTGGACGACCCCACCCACCTGGAGTTCGAGTACGTGCGCCGGCTGGGCCACGTGACCGACCTGGTGGCCGAGCCGGGCACCCCGATCCGGGCCCTCCACCTGGGCGGCGGCGCGCTGACCCTGCCCCGCTACATCGCCACCACCCGCCCCCGCTCCAGCCAGCAGGTGGTCGAGATCGACGCGGCCCTGGTCGACCTGGTCCGCGGCGTGCTGCCGCTGGACCGCACCTGGCGCCTGCGCATCCGCAACGGCGACGCGCGGGCCGTGCTGGCCAAGGCGCCGGAGGCGGCGTTCGACCTGGTGGTGATGGACGTGTTCGCGGGCGCCCGCACCCCCGCGCACCTGACGTCGGTGGAGTTCGTGACCCTGGCGGCCCGCGCGCTGCGCCCGGGAGGCGTCTACACGGCCAACATCGGCGACGGCCGGGACCTGGCGTTCGCCAAGGCCCAGGCGGCCACCGTGCGGGCCGTGTTCGAGCACGCGTGCGTCCTGGCCGAACCCGCCGTCCTGCGCGGCCGCCGCTTCGGCAACTTCGTCCTGGTCGCCTCGGACGCCGAACTGCCGGTCACCGACCTGACCCGCCGCACCGCGGGCGACCCGTTCCCCGGGCGGGTCGAGCACGAGTCGTCCCTGACCCGCTTCATCGGCGGCGCACCGCCGACCACGGACGAGACCGCCACCCAGTCACCCCCGCCGCCCAGGGGCACGTGGGGCCTGTCGGTCGATTGAGGCCGCGCCGCGCAGGGGTCCCCGGCAGCAGGAGGCAGCCGAGCGCGTCCTCGGCCCCGCCTCAGTCCAGCGTCGCGACGAACCGCGAGATCGCCTCCGGGTTCAGCTTCTGCGCCAACCGCCCCGCCGGCGCCATCGACCCCAGCCGGTACAGCGGCCGGTCCGCCGCGGCCAGCCCGCGGGCCTCCGCGCGCAGCTGCGCCACCAGCAGCTCGGAGAACACCAGCCCCGGCGCGTCACCCCGCCCGGCCAGCACGTCGGCCAGCCGGCGCAGCGCCAGCACGCCCTGCTCGCGCCCCCCGGTCCCCGCGTAGATGGCCAGCGCCAGGTTGATCGCCTTGCCGCCGCCGCGCACGAACAGCCCGACCGTGCGCGTCCCCCGCACGTCGGTCACCAGCAGGTCGAGCTGGTCGGCACCGCGCAGGTCCACCGACCGCGTCCCGAAAGCGCGGACGGACAGCACGTGACCCTCCAGCCACACGCGCCGCCGCGCCTCCGAGACCGCCAGCAGCAGCAGGGGCACGGCGAACACCGCGCCCGTGACCAGCCCGGCCGTCCGACCGGCGAGCAGCCCCAGGACGCCGCCGAACGCGGCGGCCACGACCAGCGCGCCGACCGCGACCCCGCGGGCGCGCCTGCGCACCGCGTTCGGGTCCAGCAGGTCCAGGGGGATGTGCCCGCTCACCGGCCCAACGCCCCCAGCACCGAGTTCACCGCGTCCGCCAGGGGCACCTGCACCTGCTCGCCGGACGACAGCTCCTTGAGCTGCACGACCCCGGCCTCGATGTCCCGCTCGCCCAGCACCAGCGCGAACCGCGCGCCCGACCGGTCGGCGCCCTTCATCGCGCCCTTGAGGCCCTTGCCGCCGTAGGCCAGGTCGAACCGCACCCCGGCCGCCCGCAGCGGCGCCGCCAGCGCGACCAGCCGCGACTTCGCCGCCTCGCCCAGCGGCACCCCGTACACGTCGCACCGAGCGACGTCACCGGGTGCCAGCCCCTCGGCCTGGCAGGCCAGCAGCGCCCGGTCGACGCCGAGCCCGAAGCCGACGCCGGACAGCGGCTGCCCGCCGAGCTGCTCCATCAGCCCGTCGTAGCGCCCGCCGCCGCCGATGCCGGACTGCGCGCCCAGCCCGTCGTGCACGAACTCGAACGTGGTCTTGGTGTAGTAGTCGAGCCCGCGCACCATCCGCGGGTTCTCCGCGAACTTCACGCCCAGGTCGTTCAGGTAGCCCTTGACCTGCTCGTAGTGCGCCCGCGACTCGGCCGACAGGTGGTCCACCATCAGCGGCGCGTCGGTCAGCAGGGCCCGCACCTCGGGCCGCTTGTCGTCCAGCACGCGCAGCGGGTTGATCTCGGCGCGCCGGCGCGTCTCCTCGTCCAGCGGCAGCTTCGCCAGGAACGCCTGCAGCGTCTCCCGGTACTGCGGCCGGCACGTGGCGTCGCCCAGCGAGGTCAGCTCCAGCCGGTACCCGGTGAGCCCGAGGGCGCGGAACCCGGCGTCGGCGACCGCGATGACCTCGGCGTCCAGCGCGGGGTCGTCGACGCCGACGGCCTCGACGCCGACCTGGTGGAACTGCCGGTAGCGCCCGGCCTGCGGCTGCTCGGCGCGGAAGAACTGCCCCGCGTAGGCGAGCTTCACCGGCAGCTGGCCCCGGTCCAGGCCGTGCTCGATGACCGCCCGCATGACGCCGGCCGTGCCCTCGGGACGCAGCGTGATGGAACGCCCGCCGCGGTCGGTGAACGTGTACATCTCCTTGCTGACCACGTCGGTCGACTCGCCGACGCCGCGCGCGAACAGCGCGGTGTCCTCGAACACGGGCAGCTCGATGTAGCCGTAGCCCGCCAGCCGGGCGGCCTGGACCAGGGTCTCGCGGACCGCCAGGAACGAGGCCGAGACCGGCGGGAAGTAGTCGGGCACGCCCTTGGGCGCGGAGAAAGTGCTCACTTCTACAGTCCTCGGTGGGGTGCGGCCGGCGCGTCGGGCCCCAGTTCCAGCAGGAACGGGTTGCCCGCGCGCTCGCGGCCGATGGTCGTCGTGGGCCCGTGGCCGGGGAGCACCACCGTGTCGTCGGCCAGCGTCAGCACCTTGGTGCGCAGCGACGTCAGCATCGCGCGGTGGTCCCCGCCCGGCAGGTCGGTGCGTCCGATGGCCCCGGCGAAGAGGGTGTCGCCGGACAGCACGAGCCGCCCGCCCTCCTCGGTGCCGGTGCGGAACATCACCGACCCGCCGGTATGGCCCGGTGTGTGGTCGACGGTCAGCCGCAACCCGGCCAGGTCCAGCTCGGCGCCGTCGGCCAGCTCGCGCACCTCGCGGGGCTCGCGCATCTCCAGCCTGCCGCCGAAGAAGGCCATCGACTCGCGGCTCATGCCCTTGAGCGGGTCGGCCAGCATCCCCCGGTCGGCCGGGTGGACCCACGCGGGCACGTCGTTGCCGTCGCACACCGGCGCGACGGAGAAGCAGTGGTCGAAGTGCCCGTGCGTGAGCAGCACCGCCACCGGGGACAACCGGTGCTCGCGCAGCGCCTCGGCGATCGGCTCGGCCGCGTCCTGGCCGGGGTCGACCACCACGCACGGCCCGCCCGCGCCCGTGGCCAGCAGGAAGCAGTTGGCCTGGAGGGCGCCGGTCGGGAACCCGATCACGAGCACGGGATCACCTCTCGACGGCAACGGATCGACAACGGATCCCTGTGGACCCCGCCAACCAGCCTATCCGGCACACACCAGCCATATACGAGCCCCCTAGACTGCTCACCGATCGTCGCCGTCGACGGGAGAGCCAGGGAGGTTTGAGGTGCCGACCAACGTACAGCGCCGCGAGCAGGCGAAGCGGAAGCTGGAACGTCAGCTCGCCCGCAGGGCCGAGCGCGCGAAGCGCCGCCGCTGGGTCGCCATCGTCTCGGTCTTCGGCACGGTGATCGTGGCCGCGGGCGTCATCTACTACGTGGCGACCCGCCCCGGCGACGACAACACCGACGCCGCGGCCGCCAGCACGACCAGCGCGGCGCCGATCACGATCCCCAGCGAGGTCAAGCCCCTGCCGACCCGCCCGACGGCGTTGGCGAACCCGGTGAACTGCGAGTACCCGGCGTCCAAGGAACCGGCGTCGAAGGAGGGCACCAAGGCCCCCGAGGCCACCGGCATCCCGTCCACCGGCACCGCGGCGGCCACCATCAAGGCCAACATCGGCGAGCTGAAGCTCACCCTGGACCGCGCCCTCGCGCCGTGCACGGTGAACAGCTTCATCAGCCTGGCCAAGCAGGGCTACTACGACGGCACCACGTGCCACCGCATCGGCACCGAGGGCCTGCAGATGCTGCAGTGCGGCGACCCGACCGGCACCGGCTCCGGCGGCCCCGGCTACACGTTCGACAACGAGACGTGGCCGGAACTCACCTACGGCCGCGGCTACCTCGCGATGGCGAACGCCGGCCTGGACCAGGAAACCCAGAAGGGGACGAACGGCAGCCAGTTCTTCATCGTCTACGGCGACGCCCAACTGTCCCCGGACTACACGGTCTTCGGCAGCGTGGACGAAGCCGGCCTGAAGCTCGTGGACGAAGTGGCCCGAGCCGGCCACGACGGCTCGTTCGACCCGTCCCCCGGCGGCGGCAAGCCGAACAAGGAAGTGAAGTTCGAGAGCGTGACGGTCGCCTGACCAGACCCCAGGAGCACACGCAGGGCCCGGCACCCAGTGGGTGCCGGGCCCTGCGCCTTCCCCGTCGGCCGAAGCCGACAGCGCATGGTCGCAGCCACCACTGACGTTTCGCTGACGCCGCCCCACCGACCCCGAACGCGGAACTCAGGGGTCCGGAACGTTCGACACGAGGGTCCTGAACGTTCGACTCACCGTGCCCGAGTGGAGGACATGCGGTGTCCGACCGGAGGACACGCGGTGTCCGACTGGAGGACACGCGGTGTCGGACCGGAGGACACGCCGGTCCTGAACGTAGAACTCGGGGGCCCGGAACGTTCGACACGACGGGCCTGAACGTTCGACTCGCGCGGTCTGAACGCATGACACGCCCGGCTTGAACGCATGACACGCCCGGCCCCAACGCATGACTCGCGCGCCCCAAACGCATGACTCGCCCGGCTTCAATGCATGACACGCCGGTGGGAGCGTGACCACGTACGGGAGTGGCGTGTTCGTTCACTGGGGGGTTGCTCGTGGTCTCCCGTATGGCCTGGGCGCAGCCCTACCGCGCTTGTCAAGGGTCCCGCACGCTTTTCGCGGGGCCCTTGACAAGGGTGGTTGCCTCCGGCAGGCCATGCGGGAGGGCACGAGCCCGCTTTTCCCCCGGCGGCCTGCCCAGCGGCGAGCGCCCGCCCGTGAACCCCCGATGCGGCCAACCGAAAGCCCGTGAACCAAACAATCAGGAAGCCGAAGTCACCCGGTACACGTCATAAACCCCCTCCACCGACCGAACAGCCTTCAAAACGTGCCCCAAATGCTTGGGATCCCCCATCTCGAAGGAGAACCGGGACACCGCCACCCGATCCCGAGAAGTGGTCACCGAAGCCGACAGGATGTTGACCTTCTCATCCGCCAACACCTTCGTCACATCCGACAACAACCGATGCCGATCCAAAGCCTCGACCTGGATCGCCACCAGGAACACCGAAGACGAAGAAGGCGCCCACTCGACATCCAACAACCGCTCGGGCGTCTTCAACAACTCATCGGCATTGGTGCAGTCGGTCCGGTGCACCGAAACCCCACCACCCCGGGTGACGAACCCCAGGATGTCATCCCCGGGCACAGGCGTGCAGCACCGAGCCAGCTTCACCCACACATCGGCGGCATCCTTGACGATGACCCCGGCATCCCCGGTGACCCGCCGACGGGCCACCGTGGACGGCGTGGACCGCTCCGCCAGCTCGTCCTCAGCGTGCTCCACCCCGCCCAACTGGGCGACCAACCGCTGGACCACGTGCCGAGCCGACGTGTGCCCCTCCCCCACCGCCGCGTACAACGCGGACACGTCGGGGTAGTGCAGCTCGGTGGACAAAGCACCCATCGAATCCGCCGACACCAACCGCTGCAGGGGAAGCCCGACCCGCCGGACCTCCTTCGCGATCGCGTCCTTGCCGACCTCGATGGCCTCTTCCTTGCGCTCCTTCGCGAACCACTGCTTGATCTTCGCCTTGGCCCGCGGCGAAGCGGCGAAGGAAAGCCAGTCCCGGGAAGGCCCGGCCCCCTCGGCCTTGGAGGTGAAGATCTCGACGACCTCACCGTTCTCCAGCTTGCGCTCCAACGCCACGAGCCGCCCGTTCACCCGGGCCCCGATGCACCGGTGCCCGACCTCCGTGTGCACCGCGTAAGCGAAGTCCACCGGCGTGGACCCGGTCGGCAACGTGACCACGTCACCCTTCGGGGTGAACACGAAGATCTCCCGGGCCGCCAGGTCGAACCGCAGCGACTCCAGGAACTCACCGGGGTCGGCGGCCTCCCGCTGCCAGTCCAGCAGCTGCCGCATCCAGGCCATCTCGTCGACCTCGACGGCCTTGCCGCTGTGCGTGCCCCGCGTCTCCTTGTACCGCCAGTGCGCCGCGATGCCGTACTCGGCCGTCCGGTGCATGTCGTAGGTGCGGATCTGCACCTCCAGCGGCTTCCCGTCCGGCCCGATGACGGTCGTGTGCAACGACTGGTACACGCCGAACCGGGGCTGCGCGATGTAGTCCTTGAACCGCCCGGGCATCGGCTGCCACAACGCGTGCACGACGCCCATCGCCGCGTAGCAGTCGCGGACCTCGTCCACCTGGATGCGCACGCCCACCAGGTCGTGGATGTCGTCGAAGTCCCGACCGCGCACGATCATCTTCTGGTGGATCGAGTAGTAGTGCTTCGGCCGCCCCTCCACCTTGGCGGTGATCCGCGCGCCCTCCAACTGCTGCGACAGCTCGTTGATCACACCGCTCAGGTAGGTGTCCCGGGACGGCGCCCGGTTCGCGACCAGCCGCACGATCTCGTCGTACTTCTTCGGCTGGAGGATGGCGAACGCCAGGTCCTCCAGCTCCCACTTCACCGTCGCCATGCCCAGCCGGTGCGCCAGCGGTGCCAGCACCTCCAGCGTCTCCCGCGCCTTGCGGGCCTGCTTCTCCGGCGGCAGGAAGCGCATGGTGCGCATGTTGTGCAGGCGGTCCGCGAGCTTGATGACCAGCACGCGCGGGTCCTTGGCCATGGCGATGACCATCTTGCGGATGGTCTCGGCCTCGGCCGCCGCCCCGAGCTTGACCTTGTCGAGCTTGGTGACGCCGTCCACCAGCAGCGCGACCTCGTTGCCGAAGTCCTGGCGCAGCTGGTCCAGCGAGTAGTCGGTGTCCTCCACCGTGTCGTGGAGCAGGGCGGCGACCAGCGTGGTCGTGTCCATGCCCAGCTCGGCGAGGATCGTGGCCACGGCCAGCGGGTGGGTGATGTAGGGGTCGCCGGACTTCCGCCGCTGCGGCCGGTGCTTCTCCTCCGCCACGTCGTAGGCGTGCTGCAACAGCGCCAGGTCGGCCTTCGGGTGCAGGTCCCGGTGCACCGCCGCGAGCGGTTCGAGCACCTGCTTGACCGGCGCGGCCCGCTGGGCGGTGATGCGCCGGGCCAATCGCGCGCGGACGCGCCGGGTGGCCGACGCGGGCCGCGCGGGCACGGGTGGCGTCGACTGGGCGGCGGATTCGATGTCCTGGCTCAACCACGCTCCTCGGGTCTAGGAACCGAGGATAACTCCGTCCGGGGTGAAGCCTCGCCGACGAGCCGACGAGCGGTGCACTTCACACGACGAGCAGCACCACAGGTTCAGTCCAACCAGTCGCAGGGCCCGCGCTTCCCCTCGCAGGTCCGCGCCTCGCCGGCCCAGGGCCACGCTTCGCAGGCGTCCCCGCCAAGGGGACCCCTGAATCGATTATGCCGGCAAGCACCGACAGCGGGGCCGGTCGAACGAGGGCTGACTGGTCGAACGAGGGCTGACTGGTCGAACGACGGCTGACCGGCCGAACGAGGGCTGACCAGTCGAACGAGGACTGCGAACAGTCGAACGAGGGCTGTGGACAGCCGAGCGGCCGTTCCGCCCTGCATGGGCTTGGCCGCGACCCTCAAGTCCTCTCCCCGGCCCGATGGGACCACACGCCGGTCCCGGCGATCCTCAGGGCGCTCGACCTCAGCGCCATCGCGCTCGCCGTGCTGCCGGCACTGAGCCCGCTCATCTGCATCGGGACCGTGCAGCCGGCGGCTCACCCGGCTCACCACCAACAGCCGCTCACACCGCCAGCAGCGCGCTCACACCGCCAGCAGCGCGCTCACGTCCCGCCCCGCCAGCAGCTCACGACCGCCCAGCGCGGGGATCTCCAGCACCACCGACACCCCGGTGACCACCCCACCGGCGGCCTCCACCAGCGAGCACGCGGCCGCCGCCGTGCCGCCGGTCGCCAGCACGTCGTCCACCACCACGACCCGCTGACCGGGCTGGACGGCCCCCTCCGGCAGCTCCAGCGTCGCCTCGCCGTACTCCAGCGCGTACGACACCCGGTGCGACACCGCCGGCAGCTTGCCCGGCTTGCGCAGCGGCACGACGCCGTACCGCCAGCCGTACCCGAGGGCGGCGCCCAGCAGGAAGCCGCGGGACTCGACGGCGGCCACCACCTGCGTGTCGGGGTCGATCTTGTCCTGCAACGCGTCGACCACGGCGCGCAGCGCGTCGGGGTCCGCCAGCACCGGCGTGAGGTCCCGGAACACGACCCCCGGCCGGGGGAAGTCCGGGACCTCACGCAGGAGGCTCAGCGCGCGGTCCAGCTTCAACGGTGCTTCTTGCCGGTCGGGCGGCGGCGGGTGTCGGCGGACTTGGCCGTCCGGGACGGGGTGCCCGCGGCCGCGGCCACGGCCTTCTCCCGGCGCAGCTCGGCCTGCAGGGCCTCGTCGTCGGTCGACTCGACCACCGCGGTGTCGGCGGCGGCGTCCGCCGGGGCACCGGCGGCGGCCGCCTTGCGGGCCTGGTTCTCCCGCCGCGCGCGCACCCGCGACGCCTGCGCCTTGTAGCGCGGGTCGCGCATCTTCAGGTCCACCGCGACCGGGGTCGCGATGTAGATCGACGACAGCGCGCCGACCGCCATGCCGGCCAGCTGCACCAGCGCCAGGTCCTTCAGCGTGCCGACGCCGAGCAGGCCGACGCCGATCGCCAGCAGGCCCAGCACCGGCAGCAGCGCGATCAGCGAGGTGTTGATCGACCGCATCAGGGTCTGGTTGACCGCCAGGTTGGCCGCCTCGCCGTAGGTGCGGCGGGTGAGGCCGAGCAGGCCCCGGGTGTTCTCCTTGACCTTGTCGAACACCACCACCGTGTCGTACAGCGAGAAGCCGAGGATGGTGAGCAGGCCGATCACCGTCGCGGGCGAGACCTCGAAGCCGACCAGCGAGTAGATGCCGGCCGTGATCAGCACGTCGTGCAGCACCGCGACCAGCGCGGCGACCGCCATCTGCCACTCGAAGTAGACCGCCAGGAAGATCGCCACGGCCAGGAAGAACACGGCGAGCGCGATCAGGGCCTGGGTGGTGATCTGGCCGCCCCACGACGCCGACACGGCGCTGTCGCTGATCGCGCCCACGCCGCCGTTGGGCTGCAGGTCCTCGTTGAGGCCCGCCTTGAGCTTGGCGACGTCGTCCGCGCTCAGCGTCTCCGACCGGATCTGGATGGTCGCCGCGTCGCCGGTGCCCACGGTCTGCACCGCGGTGGGGTCGCGCTGGAGGGCGTCGGCGAAGCTGCGCTCCGCCGCCTCGACCGAGATCGAGCCGGACGCGCCCTGCGCGGGCATCTGGATGCGCGTGCCGCCGGTGAAGTCGATGCCCAGGTTGAAGCCCTTGAGCACGATCGACAGCACGCAGACCAGCAGGATGAACCCGAAGATCGCGTACCAGCGCTTGCGCTTGCCGATGATGTCGAACGCGCCGTTGCCGACGTAGAGCCGCTGGAAAACCCCAAGCTTCTTGGGCTCGGACACGTCAGGCCCCCTTCACCGCGGTGCCCTTGGCGGCACGGTCGTCGACGGCGGCCTGGACGGCACCGCCGAGGCCGGTCAGCTTCGGGTTGGACAGCTTCTTCGACTTGGAGACCAGCGCGACCAGCGGGTGCGTCACCAGGAAGACCACGACCAGGTCGAGCACGGTCGACATGCCGAGGGTGAACGCGAAGCCCCGCACCTGGCCGACCGCGATCATGTAGAGGATGGCCGAGGCGAGGAAGCTGACCGCGTCCGCCGACAGGATGGTGCGCCGGGAGCGGACCCAGGCGCGCGGCACGCCGGAGCGGAACGACCGGCCCTCGCGCACCTCGTCCTTCAACCGCTCGAAGAACACCACGAACGAGTCCGCGGTGATACCGATCGACACGATGAAGCCGGCGACGCCCGCGAGGTCGAGGGTGAAGTCGATCCAGCGGCCGAGCAGCACCAGCACCGCGTAGACGACCACGCCGGACAGCGCCAGCGACAGGATCGTCAGCACGCCGAGCAGGCGGTAGTAGAACAGGCAGTAGACGAACACCAGCGCCAGGCCGATGCCGCCCGCGAGCAGGCCGGCCTTCAGCGACGCCAGGCCCAGGGTCGCGGACACCGTCTCGGCCTCGGACGCCTCGAACGACAGCGGCAGCGAGCCGTACTTGAGCACGTTGGCGAGGCCGGTGGCCTCGGCCTGGTTGAACCGGCCGCTGATCTGGGTGCTGCCGCCGAGGATGGCCTCGTTGATGTTCGGCGCGGACACGACCCGGCTGTCCAGCACGACGGCGACCTGCTGCTGCACGTTCGCCGAGGTGAACTGGCCCCACTTGGTGCCGCCCTCGCCCTTGAAGGTGAGGTTGACGATGAAGCCGGCGCCCTGCGGGTCGGTGCCCGCCACGGCGTTGTCGATGTCCTCACCGGTCAGCCGCGAGTACAGGCTGTAGTCGTCGTCCTTGACGCTGCCGTCCTTCGGCGGGAAGACCGGCGCCAGGACGTACTTCTCGGTGTTGTCCTGGTTGCAGGTCAGCAGCGGCAGGGCCGGGTCGTCGTTGCCCAGCAGCGGGTCGGTCGACGGGCAGGTGAAGGCGGTGAGGGCCTGCGAGACGGTCTGCGCGTCCAGCGTGGTCAGCTGGGCGTCCTGCCGGCAGGTGCGGGCCTCCTCGATGGCCTTGGTCGGGTCCTCGGAGTACTGGCCGTTGAACACCGCGCGGCAGTCGACCTGCGGCTCCGCCGGGGCGGACGGGTCGGTGGCCGGCGCGGACGGGTCGGTCGACGGCGGCGCCTCGGTCGTGGTCTCCGGCTGCTGCTCCACCAGCGGGGCCGGGCGGCCCTGGGCGGTGGTGGTGGGCGCCGAGACGCTCTCCGACGGCGCGCTGCCGGTGGTGGCCGGGGCCTCGGCACCCGAGGTGGGCGCCGCGGAGCCGGAGGTCGGGGCCGCGCTGCCGGTCGTGGACGGCATCGACGTCTCGGGCGCGGCGTTGGGCACCGGCGAGCCGATGACCTTGCGGAAGTTCAGCTTCGCGGTCTGACCGAGCCGCTTGGCGCCCTCGCTGTCGGTGCCGGGGACCGTGATCACCAGGTTGTCGCCGTCCCGGATGACCTCCGCGCCACCGACGCCCAGGCCGTTGACGCGCGTCTCGATGAGCTCGCGGGCCTGGTTGAGCGCTTCCTCGGTGGGCGCCTGGCCATCAGGAGCCCGGGCGGTCAGCGTGACGCGCGTGCCGCCCTGGAGGTCGATACCGAGCTTGGGGGTCGCCTTGCCGCCCCCGGTGAAGAACACCAGGGAGTACAGCGCGACCACGATGAGGACAAACGCGCCCAGGTATTTCGCGGGGCGGATTTGCCCGGCCGGAGGTGCCACGGTCCGTCCGTCTCCTGATAGTTGACAAGGTCAGCGAGGGCGCAGCGTACCCCTAGCGGTGTGAGCTGCGCGTCACTGCCCGGAGTCGGCACTTTCACAGTTGCCGGCTCCGAGCCCGGGTAGGCGCCCGGCGGGCGCCCGCCCCCACCCCGCGGGGCTTACTTCTTGGTGTCCTGCGGGGTTTCCCTGACGTCCTGGTGCAGCTCGGCCGCGGGGGTCTCGCCCTGGACGTCCTCGACGTCCTCGACGTCGTCGACGACCGCGTCGGTGGTCTCGACGTCGTCGGCGACCTTCTCGCGGATGGCCTGGCGCAGCCAGGTGGTCACCACGCCGGGGGCGACCTCCAGGTCGATCGTGGTGTCGTCGCTCGCGTCGGCGACGGTCGCGAAGAGCCCGGAGGTGGTCATGATCCGGTCACCCGGCTCCAAGGACTTCAGCAGCGCCTGCTGCTCCGCGACGGCCCGCTTCTGCTTCCGGGCGCTGAGGAACAGCGGCACCGCGAGCAGCACGAGCAGCAGCGGGAAGAACAAGGATTCCATGATTCTCCGATCAGCCGGACGCGCGGATGACGCGGAGGTGCGCCCGGAACGTCCGATTTTTTGGGGTGCAGGTGCTGATTGTGCCAGGTCAGTCATCCCGGTCCCCCGGAGGCGTCGCCCAACCCCGACCGGCGGCGGCGAACAGCCCGTCCGGCGCAGCGCCCGATGCGGCACCGGCAGGCGTCACCGCCACCCGACCGTGACGCACCGTCACGGCCGCTCGGCCACCCGAGCCACGCTCCGGTGAAACGCCCGAGCGTCCCCGTCACGCACCGTCGTCGGACGGGGCCGTCACGCGCCTTCGTCGAACAGCGACCGGGTGCCCTCGCCCGGCGCCCGGGCCGGCGGCTGCAACCCCAGGTGCAGCCAGGCGCTCGCGGTCGCCACCCGGCCGCGCGGCGTGCGGGCCAGCATCCCGGCGCGCACCAGGTACGGCTCGCACACCTCCTCGACCGTGGTCGGCTCCTCCCCCACGGCCACGGCCAGCGTGGACACGCCCACCGGCCCGCCGCCGAACGAGCGGACCAGCGCGCCCAGCACCGCCCGGTCCAGCCGGTCGAGCCCCAGCTCGTCCACGTCGTAGACGGCCAGGGCGTCCCGGGCCACCTCGCGGGTGACCGCGCCGTCGGCCCGCACCTCCGCGTAGTCGCGCACCCGGCGCAGCAGCCGGTTGGCGATGCGGGGTGTGCCGCGCGAGCGGCGCGCGATCTCCCGGCCGCCCTCCTCGCGCAGGTCGACGCCGAGGATGCCCGCCGAGCGGCGCAGGATCAGCTCCAGCTCGTCGGGGTCGTAGAACTCCATGTGGCCGGTGAAGCCGAACCGGTCGCGCAGCGGCCCGGTGAGCGCGCCGGACCGGGTGGTGGCCCCGACCAGGGTGAACGGCGCGATGTCGAGGGGGATGCTGGTCGCCCCGGGCCCCTTGCCGACGACCACGTCGACCCGGAAGTCCTCCATCGCCAGGTACAGCATCTCCTCGGCGGGGCGGGCCATCCGGTGGATCTCGTCGATGAACAGCACGTCGCCCTCGACCAGGTTGGACAGCATCGCGGCCAGGTCGCCCGCGCGCTCCAGGGCCGGGCCGGAGGTGATGCGCAGCGACGCGCCCAGCTCGGCGGCGATGATCATGGCGAGGCTGGTCTTGCCCAGGCCGGGCGGCCCGGACAGCAGCACGTGGTCCGGCGGCGCGCCCCGCTTCATCGCGCCGTGCAGCACCAGTTCGAGCTGCTCGCGCACCTTGGGCTGGCCGACGAACTCGCCCAGGTCGCGCGGTCGCAGGGTGGACTCGACGTCCCGCTCCGCGGGGTCGGGCAGCGGGTTGAGGGTGTCCTCCTCGGCGTTCACCGCTTGCGCCCCAGGGTGGCCAGGGCGCGGCGCAGCACCTCGGACGTGCCGAGGGTGCCGTCCGCGGCCAGCACGGCGTCCACGGTCTGCTCGGCGTGCTTCGCCGGGAAGCCGAGGCCGAGGAGGGCCTCGGTGACCTGGGTGCGCACCTGGCCGGTGCCCTGCTCGGCGCCCGGCGCGGGCGCCAGCTGCCCGACCTTGTCGCGCAGCTCGATGATCAGCCGCTCGGCGCCCTTGCGGCCGATGCCGGGCACCTGGGTGAGCACGGTGACGTTGCCCTCGGCCAGCGCGGCCCGCAGCTTGTCCGGCTCCAGCACGGCCAGGGTCGCCAGCGCGATCCGCGGGCCGATCCCGGACACCGTCTGGAGCAGCCCGAACAGCTCGCGGGCCTCGGTGTCGGCGAACCCGAACAGGGTCAGCGAGTCCTCGCGGACCACCAGCGAGGTGGCCAGCACGGCCTCCTCGCCGCGGCGCAGGCCGGCCAGGGTCGCGGGGGTGGCCTGCACGGCGAAGCCCACGCCCCCGACCTCGACGACCGCGTGGTCGAGTCCGATGGACAGCACCTGCCCGCGCAGCGACGAGATCACTGGGCCTTCCCTCCGGTCTTGGTGGTTCCCGCCTTGGCCGCGGTTCCCGTCCTGGCGACGCCTTCCGTCCTGGCGACTGCCTGCGCCAGTCTCGCGCGGTGCGCCCGGGCCAGTTCGGCCGCCCTCGCCTGCGCCTCCTCCAGCCGCGACCGCATGGGCGCCCGCCACAGGTGGCAGATGGCCAGGGCCAGGGCGTCGGCGGCGTCGGCGGGCCTGGGCGCGGTCTTGAGCCCGAGCAGCTTGGTGACCATGGCGGTGACCTGGGCCTTGTCCGCCCGGCCCGAGCCGGTGACGGCGGCCTTGACCTCGCTGGGCGTGTGGAACACGACCGGCAGGTCGCGGCGCGCGGCCGACAGCGCCACCACGCCGCCCGCCTGCGCGGTGCCCATGGCGGTGCGCACGTTGTGCTGGCTGAACACCCGCTCGATGGCCACCACCTGCGGTTGGTAGGTGTCCAGCCACCGCTCGACGGCGTCGGAGAGCTGGAGCAACCGCACGGCCAGGTCGGCGTCGGCGGGCGTGCGCACCACGTCCACGGCCACCGGCCGCACGGTGCGCCCGGGACCGCCGTCGACCACCCCGAACCCGCACCGGGTCAGGCCGGGGTCGACTCCGAACACGCGCACGCCGCTCCTCTCCACCGCCCGCCCCGACGAGCCCGCCCCGACCGCGTCCCGGCGGTGTACCGTCAGGGCGCCCTGGCATCGTGCGGGCGTTGGCGAACACCCGTTCGAAACTTTAGAGGGTCGCGGGGTCCCCCACGCCCGTGACACGCGCAGTGTCACCAAGGGGCACCCCCGATCGACACAGCGTCACGAAAGTCACTACAGTGGCTCGGTCCACCTGATCGACTCCAGTCGCGGCATAGGCGGGGTGCCATGACCCTGAGGCGGTTCGGCGTCATCGTCGCAGCCGTCTGCGCCCTGGTGCTGGCCCTGGTCTGCCTCGTCGTCTCCGGCGTGCTGGACCGGTCCGCCTCGGTGGCGGTCGACAAGTTCACCCAGTTGGTCGCCGCGGCCGCCGCGATGGTGTCGTACTGGCGGGCGGCCCGGCGGCGGCCGGGCGTGGCGCGGCGCTGGCGGCTGTGGATGACCGCGGCCATGGCCAGCCTGGTGGTGGGCCTGTGCGCGTGGATCTGGGGCCAGGTGTTCCTCGGCGTGTCGCTGCCGTCGTCGACGCTGGCGCCGCTGGGGTTCATGCTGGTGCCCACGCTGACGCTGTGCGCGGTGGTGGTGCTGTCCCACGGCGGCTCGGGCACGCTGCCCGGGCACCGCAGCAAGCTGGTGGTCGTGCTGGACGGGCTGATCGTGGTCGGCTCGCTGTTCGTGCTCACCTGGGTGTCGCTGCTGGAGTCGATGGTCCGCGCCTGGGCGACCTCGGGACCGGGGTTCGCCACCGTCGTGGCGCACCCGGCGGCGTACCTGGTGATGCTGGTCGTGCTGCTGGTCTCGTCGTGGACGCACCGCTCGGTGCGGCAGCTGCCCGTGCTGTTCATCGCGCTGGCGGGCGTGGCGCAGTCGGCGTCGGGCTGGATGTTCGCGTACCTGGTCAGCCAGGGCGCCACCGCCATCCCGACGGCCGCCGACATCGGGTTCATGGTGTGCCCGGCCCTGTTCTTCCTCAGCGCGATCGCGCCGGGCGGCGGCGGGCGCGAGCGGCACGGCACGGCCCGGCTGCGCGCGGGCGAGCTGCTGCACCTGCTGGTGCCGTACCTGCCGATGATGGTCACCGGCCTGTTCATCGTGGTCGGCACGGCCACCGGGGTGCGGCTGAACCCGCTGGAGATCTACGTCGGCCTGGGCGTGGTGCTGCTGGTGATCGCGCGGCAGCTGCTGACCCTGATCGACAACGTCAAGCTGGTCGAGCAGCTGCGCGTGAGCCGGGAGCGGCTGCGGCACCAGGCTTACCACGACCCGCTGACCGGGGTGGCCAACCGGGCGCTGTTCCGGGAGCGGCTGGACGCGGCGCTGGCCGGGCCCGCACCGCTGGTCGTGCTGTTCATCGACGTGGACGGGTTCAAGGACGTCAACGACAACTACGGCCACGCCGAGGGCGACGCGGTGCTGCGGATCGTGGCGGCGCGGCTCCAGCGCTGCGTGCGGGCGGAGGACCTGGTGGCGCGGCTGGGCGGGGACGAGTTCGGCGTGCTGGTCGACGGCTACCCGCAGCCGCCGGAGGAGATCGGCAGGCGGGTGCTGGACGCGCTGCGCGAACCGCACCGGACGGCGGCGGGCGCGCACGTGGTCCGGGCGTCGATCGGGATCTCGCACCGGGAGGCGTTCGACCCGGCGCTGACGGCGGACGACCTGCTGGGCAACGCGGACGCGGCGATGTACACGGCCAAGCGGCTGGGCAAGGGGATGGTCGTGGTGCACGGGGAGGTCGACCCCGACGTGGGTGCCGACGTGGCCGCCGGGATGAACCCGGAGATGACGTGAACGCGGACGAGGTGATCGCGGCGCTGGGGCTGGCCGAGCTGCCGGTCGAGGGCGGGTGGTTCGGGCAGTCGTGGCGCTCGCCCGAGGTGTCCGCCATCTACTACCTGCTGCGCGAGGGCGAGTTCTCCGGCGTGCACCGGCTGGACCACGTGGAGGTCTACGCCCACCACGCCGGCGCGCCGCTGCGGATGCTGCTCCTGCACCCCGGCGGGGGCGTGACCACGCCGGTGCTGGGCCCGGACCTGGCCGCCGGGCAGCGGCCGCAGGTCGTGGTGCCCGCCGGGGTGTGGCAGGCCAGTGAGCCGGTCGGCGGGTGGTCGCTGGTGGGCACGGTCGTGGTGCCGCCCTACACCGACGACGTGGTGACCTTCGGCGCGGCCGACGACCTCGCCCCCGCCTACCCCGACCACGCGGGGGCGATCCGCCGGCTGTGCCGGCGCTAGCCCATCGTCTTCTGGCCGTCGATGGTCTCGCGGAGGATGTCCGCGTGCCCGGCGTGCTGGGCGGTCTCGGAGATGAGGTGCGCCACCACGCGGCGGACGGTCCAGGAGGCGCCGGGCTCGAACCAGGGGGCGACGGGGAGCGGGTGGGCGGTGCCCAGGTCGAGCCCCCGCAGCGTGCGCTCGGTCGCGCGGGCGGTCTCCTCGTAGGCCGCGAGCACGCCCTCCAGCGTCTCGCGCCCGGTCAGCCGGAAGCCGTCGGCCCAGTCCTGGTCGGCCTCCCCGTCGTGGCTCTCCATCAGCTCGGCGCCGCCGACGGCGAACCGCACCCAGGCCCGCTCGACCGTGTTGACGTGCTTGATCAGGCCGCCGATGGACAGCTCGCTGGCGGTCGGCCGGAGCCTGGCCTGCTCGTCGGTCAGGCCGTTGGCGGTGAAGCGGAGGAAGTGGCGGTTCTGGGCCAGGGCGGTCAGCAGGTCGTCGATCTCGGTGCGGGTGGTCGCGGTGGTCATCGGGTTCGTCCCTCCGGTTGCGGTGTCGAGACCACGCTATGGCCCAATGCGGACAACTCCGGTCCGCGATCGCGGAGGGTTCTAGTTCAGCGCGAGGATGCCCGCGTTGAGGGCCGTGGCGAAGGCGACCCAGGCCAGGTAGGGCACCAGCAGCCACGCCGCGAGCCGGTGCCGGCGGCCGAAGAGCACGACCAGGGCGGCGACGGCGACCAGCAGGGCGACGATGTCGACCAGGGCCCAGCCGTAGCGGCCGGCGGCGAAGAACAGCGGCGTCCAGGCGGCGTTGAGGACCAGCTGGACGGCGAACAGGCCCAGTTCCCGGGTGGCCCCGAACCGCTTCCAGAACAGCCAGCCGGACACCGCGACCAGCGCGTACAGGGCGGTCCACACCGGACCGAACAGCCAGGCGGGCGGTGCCCAGGACGGGGTGACCAGCCGCTCGTACTCGGCCGGGGCGGAGGTCGCGGCCAGGGCGCCGACCACCGCCGTCGCGGCGACCGCGGCGACGAACACCGCGAGGCCGGCCAGGGGGCGTCGTGCCGCCAGGTGGGTCATGCACCCAGGCTAGGGAGGACCCGCGGGCCCCGCACGACGGCTCAGGCGGCCCGCGGGGCCAGGTCGCCGGCCAGCAGCGCCCGGCCGGCCGGGGTCAGCCGCGCCGGGCCGGTCCGGTCGCCGATGAGGCCGGCGCGGACGAGTCTGGGACCGACGAACTGGTCGCAGCAGCAGATCCCGTCGACCAGGAGCGTGCCGGACGCGTACGCGCAGCGCCCGGCCGCGACGGCCCGCAGCACGGCCCGGTCCCTCGGGGTGATGGTGGTGGTGTCCATGGTGCTCTCCCTCCGCGTTCGGGTGGCTCACTACCCGTTCGACGAAGCAGACTGCCCCGGATCGACACCCCGCGGGGAAAACCTCGCCCTCGCGCCCACCACTCCGTGGACTCCAGGGCACTCCCCGGCCCGAGGCGGCGATCCCTCCCCCCCTGCCCGACCGACCACCCGCGCGACCGACGATCCCGCAACCACCTACTCCCGCGAACTCGATTTCCTCCACCGGCGACTCCTCATCGGCTACTCGCCGGCCTCCGGCGGCCCTCCGGGCGCACCCCGATTCGACCTCACCCGGCCACCACCGCCGCGGCCTGCCGGAAGGCATCCACCAGTTGCGGCCACCGGGTGGCCCGGTCGCGGTTGATCGACAGCGGGGACGGGTGCGGCGCGTTGAACACCTTGAGCTTGTGCCCGCGCCCGGACAGCGTCCACCCCGTGCCCGCCGGTCGGCCGAGCACCACCACCGCCTGGAGGCCCGACAGCATCCGCAGCAGCTCGACCAGGTACGGCACGGCCGCCCGCAGGTCGGCGGGCGTGGGGTTGCGGCCGTTGAGCTGCCACGGCACGACGTTCCAGCTCAGGCACACCCGCCGCGACAGGCCCGCCTCCGCCATCGCGGTGAAGCCGTTCGCGGCGGTCGGGTCGTCGTTGTCCAGCGAGTTGATGCCGGACTTGGCGGACCCCTCCCCCGGTGACTCCAACAGGAGCAGCACCTTGCTGTTGACGCCACCGCCGGCCGGGTCGAACAGCGGGACGTCGGCCTTGCGCTCGGTCGCGATCCGCCGGGCGAACTCCGTCAGCTTCGCCATGTGGGGCGCGGTGAGCAGGGCCGTCTTCCGAGCGACGACCACGGGGTTGCGGTGGGCTCTCGGCACGGTGGGGAAGACATCCATGGTCATGAAGCGTCCCCGGACGGCCCAACCCCGACCATCCGCCGTCCGGGCGGCACCCCCCACCCCCCGCTAACCCCGCGTGTCCTCCACTCGGACACCGCGTGTCCTCCACTCGAACACCGCGAGTCGACCCTCCAGGACCCTCGTGTCGAACGCTCAGGACCCCCGAGTTCTACGTTCGCGCCCCCCGGGTCGAACGCCTGAGGTGCGTGAATGTGGAACTCGGGGGTCGCGGAGGTTCGACACGACGGGTCTGGAGGTTCGACTCGCGCGGTCTGAGTGGAGGACACGCGGTGTCTGGGTGGAGGACACGCGCGGGGGTGGGGTTAGGAGAAGGGGGTTCGGGGGCGGGGGAGGTGGGTGTTGTCCAGGTGGATGTCGACCTTTTCGTTGTAGAAGGCGATCAGGCCGGCGATCTTCTGGCTCTCGGGGAGGGGGGTGCGGTAGGACCAGGCCAGGTTGTCGTGGGTGGCGTCGGGGAGGGTTACCGACCAGTACTCGGCGGTGCCCTTGTAGGGGCAGGCGGTGCGCAGGGAGGTCGGGCGCAGCAGGTCCACGCGCACGTCGGTCATGGGCAGGTAGTAGCGCGGGGGCAGGCCGGTCTCGTAGAGGATCACCGGGCGGCGGGAGTTCGCGACCTCCACGCCGTCGACCTCCACCCGGACGTGGCGGCTGCTCGCCAGCGCGTCCACCCTGGTGTACGGGTCGCGCGGGTGGACGTAGACGGGTTCGTCCTCCTCGAACCACTCGCCCATCGCGTCCCACTCCAGCCGGACCAGGTCGCGCAGCGGTTCCAGCGGGGAGTCGGGGAACAGCTGCGCCGCGCCGGCCGCGGTGCCGGCGGCGGTCCGCACGTCGTGCACCCGGCCGTCGCCGCGGCTCGGGGAGTGCCTGACCTCGCCGGTCGGCACCAGGGTGGCCCGCACGTCCGCGACGGGCACGTAGTACGTGGGGTAGTACGGCTTCTCCCACACCAGGGCCGGCCGGGTGGTGTCCGCGACCAGCTCGCCCCCCAGGTACGCCCGGACCCGCTTCAAGCCGGTCTCCACCCGCACCCGGCCGCGTTCGGCAGCAGCGCTCATGGCACGACGCTACCCGCGCGGGGATCCTGGGGACGCCGGGGAACGGGCGCCCCCGGGATCGGGCGTCACCGCGGCAGGCGGTAGTCCGGCCCGAGGGCCGCGCCCCGGTCCGGCTTGTACTGGTCGTAGCCGCGCGGGTCGCACTGGAGGCCGCCGTTGATGCAGTGGCTCACCAGCGCCTGGAGCGTGGGGCCGTCCCACGCCATCATGAAGTCGTAGTGCCAGGTGTAGCCGCGCCCGCTGGACAGCCGGACGCGCGACATGTCACCCGACACCGGGAATGCCATCTTGAACTCCAGCATCGGCACGGGCACCGGGTGCGTCGACGGGCACACCAGCGTCGCCCGGTCCGGGTAGGCCATGTGCGACTTGTGGTCGGCCGAGTCGAGGTCGCGCCCGTTCCAGCAGCTGGGCGCCTGGTAGCGGATGTTGAGCTGGCTGCCGGGCGCGCACCAGGACGGGAAGTCCCAGTTCTTGAAGCTGTCGCCGCACTCCCAGCCCTCGACCGCGCCGGGCGCGGTGCGGAACTGGTCCTGCGTGGCCGACGGGCTGCCGGTCACGAACCGCAGCCCGGCCGGGAACGAGCGGACCTGCCGGTAGTCCAGGACGCCGGACTTGTAGTAGACGACCTGCGGCCCGCTGGGCGCGACGACCTGGTCGCCGTTGTAGAGCGTCGGGAACCAGTAGGCCGACTTGTCGTCGGGCGTCTTGCAGTTGGTCTGCCCGGCCTTGAGCGAGTCGGTCGTCGTGGCGGCGGTCGTGGTCGGGTTGCCCAGGAACGTGTGCATGTGGGACGCGCCGGGCAGCCGCGGGAAGACGATCGGGTCGTCCGGGCGGTGGTGGGTGACGGAGCAGTTGGCCTGGAACTCGTGGTGGGTCACCAGGTCGTCCGCCTGGGCGGACGGCGCGGCGACCGACAGGACGCTCGCGACGAGGCCGGCCACCAGGGCGACCGGCACGCGGGTTTTTCGGGACACCTGTGTCCTCCTGCCTACGTTGACGAACGTAGTTGGGAGAGCGCTCTCCGAAATGAGGTTGCCCGTTGCTCCACCCGAGTGTCAAGACGCCGTTCCCCGAGGGACCGTTGACAGATCCGCAACCGGTTCGCAACACTTCGAGCCGGGTTGAGAGAGCGCTCTCCCGCACGTCGACCCGACAACTCCAGCAGGAGACGCCATGCACCGCCTCCGATCCGCCGGCACCGCCGCCGCGCTGCTCCTGGGACTCCTCGTGGTCCCGGGCCAGGCGCAGGCGGCCCCCGTGCTGCTGTCCCAGGGCAAACCGGCCACCGCCTCGTCGAGCGAAGGCGCGGGCACGCCCGCGTCGGCGGCCGTCGACGGCGACGCCGGCACCCGCTGGTCCAGCGCCTGGAGCGACCCCCAGTGGCTCAGCGTGGACCTGGGCGCCACCTCGACCGTCAGCCGCGTCGAGCTGGACTGGGAAGCCGCCCACGCCACCGCGTTCCAGCTCCAGGTCTCCGCCGACGGCAGCGCGTGGACCACCGTGCACACCACCACCAACGGCACGGGCGGCCGCCAGGGCTTCGACGTCACCGGCACCGGCCGGCACGTCCGCGTCCTGGGCACCCAGCGCGCCAACGGCTACGGCTACTCGCTCTGGGAGTTCCGGGTCTACGGCAGCCAGGGCACCACCGCGCCCGGCGCCGTGCGCGTCACCGGCTCCCAGGGCAACTGGCAGCTCACCGTCAACGGCCAGCCGTGGACGGTGAAGGGCCTGACCTGGGGCCCGCCCGCCGCCGACGCCGCCCGGTACATGCCGGAGCTGCGCTCGCTGGGCGTCAACACCCTGCGCACGTGGGGCACCGACGCCACCAGCCGCCCGCTGCTCGACGCCGCCGCGGCCAACGGCATGCGGGTC
Organism: Saccharothrix syringae; assembly: GCF_009498035.1. Lineage (NCBI taxonomy): Bacteria > Bacillati > Actinomycetota > Actinomycetes > Pseudonocardiales > Pseudonocardiaceae > Saccharothrix > Saccharothrix syringae. Next base: position 2,354,555 of record NZ_CP034550.1, on the reverse strand, counting down.
ATGCTGGGCTTCTGGCTGCAACCCGGTGGCGGCCCCGGCTCCGGCGGCTGCGTCGACTACGTCACCGACACCGCCTACAAGACGTCCATGCTCGACACCATCCGGCAGTGGGTGACCACCTACCGGGACCACCCCGGCGTGCTGATGTGGAACGTGGGCAACGAGTCCATCCTGGGCCTGCAGAACTGCTTCTCCGGCACCGAGCTGGAGAACCAGCGGGTGGCCTACGCCCGGTACGTCAACGAGGCCGCCCGCGCCATCCACGCCGTCGACGCCGACCACCCGGTCACCAACACCGACGCGTGGACCGGCGCGTGGGCCTACCTCAAGGCGCACGCACCCGACCTCGACCTGTACTCGGTGAACTCCTACGGCAACGTGTGCAAGGTCCGCGACGACTGGGTCGCGGGCGGCTACACCAAGCCCTACCTGCTCACCGAGGCCGGCCCGCCCGGCGAGTGGGAGGTGCCGGACGACGTCAACGGCGTGCCCGCCGAGCCCACCGACGTGCAGAAGCGCGACGGCTACACCCGGGCGTGGAACTGCATCACCGGCCACCGGGGCGTGTCCTTCGGCGGCACGCTGTTCCACTACGGCACCGAGTGGGACTTCGGCGCGGTGTGGTTCAACCTGACCCCGGGCGGCAAGAAGCGGCTGTCGTTCTACTCGGTGCAGCGGGCCTTCGGCGGCGCCACGCCGGCCAACACCCCGCCGGTGATCACCGCGATGAACCTGCCCACCACCGTCGCGGCCGGCGCGCGGCTCGACGTCGACGTGGCGGCCAGCGACCCGGACGGCGACCCGATCACCTGGTCGGCCGCGTTCAACTCCAAGTACGTCGACAACAGCGGTGGCCTGGCCGGCACCCCCGTGCAGGTCAACGGCAACCGGCTCACCGTCACCGCGCCCGACCGGCTGGGCGTGTGGAAGGTGTACGTGATGGCCGAGGACGGCCGCGGCAACATCGGCATCGAGACCAGGTCCGTCCGGGTCGTCGCACCGCGGCCCGCGGGCACCAACATCGCCCTCAACCGGCCCGTCACCGCCTCGTCCTACCAGCAGGTCGGCGACGGCGCCCCCTTCCCGCCGTCGAACGCCGTGGACGGCGACGCGGCCTCCCGCTGGGCCACCGACTGGTCCGACCCGCAGTGGCTGCGCGTCGACCTGGGCGCGGTGACCACGTTCAACCACGTGCAGCTGGTGTGGGAGGGTGCGTTCGGCCGCGCCTACGAGGTCCAGGTGTCCGACGACGGCAACACCTGGCGCACCGTGTACGGCACCACCACCGGTAACGGCGGGGTCGACTCGATCGACGTCACCGCCGGCGGCAGGTACGTGCGGTTGCACGCCACCCAGCGCGGCACCGGCTGGGGTTACTCGCTCTACGAGTTCGGCGTCTACCGGCGCTGACCGCGAAGACGGGCGATGGCCGGGAGGAGTGGGTCCTCCCGGCCATCGGCCGTGTGCGCGTCCTGGAGTGGGTTGCGCGCACGAAGGAGGGGCGTCCCGCGTCACGACCGCGGGGCGCCCCTCACCACGTCAGCCGCCCTTGACGCGCCGGATGGTGTCCCGGTACCACAGGGCGCTGCTCTTGGGCGTGCGGACCTGGGTGTCGTAGTCCACGTGCACCAGGCCGAACCGCTTCTCGTAGCCGTAGGACCACTCGAAGTTGTCCATCAGCGACCAGGCGAAGTAGCCGCGCACGTCCGCGCCCAGCTCGCGCGCCTTGGCCACGGCCGCGATGTGCGACTCCAGGTAGGCGGTGCGGTCGTCGTCCCGGACGAAACCGGACTCGTCGGCCTCGTCGTCGAACGCCGCGCCGTTCTCGGTGATCACCATGGGCACGCCCGGGTAGTCCCGGGAGATCTGCACCAGCAGCTCGGTGAAGCCCTCGGGGATGATCTCCCAGTCCATCGCGGTCACCGGCAGGCCGAACCGCAGGGTGCGGTCCACGGGCAGCCCGTCGGCGTCGGTGGTGTTGCCGTCCTCGTCGGTGCCGGCGAACTTGTGGCTGGAGTAGTAGTTCACGCCCAGCACGTCGATGGGCTGCCGGATGATCTCCAGGTCACCGGGCTCGACCGGGATCTTCACGTCCCGCAGCGCCAGGTCGGCCACCACGTCCTCGGGGTAGGAGCCCTTGACCAGCGGGTCGAGGTAGATGCGCCGGGACAGCCCGTCCGCGCGGCGGGCCGCCTCGCGGTCGGCCTCGCTGTCGCTCGCGGGCGAGGAGTGGCTCATGTTGAGCGTGATGCCGAACTCGGTGGGCCGGGTGGCCGCCTCGCGCATCCGCTGCGTGGCCAGGCCGTGGCCGAGCAGCAGGTGGTGCACCGCGTGGATGGCGGCACCGAAGTCCTGCCTGCCGGGTGCCTGGCGGCCCTCGTAGTAGCCGAGCATCGCCGAGCACCACGGCTCGTTGAGCGTGGTCCAGGTGCGCACCCGGTCGGACAGGGCGTCGAAGACCAGCATCGAGTAGTCGGCGAACCGGTAGGCGGTGTCGCGGGCGGGCCAGCCGCCCGCGTCCTCCAGCTCCTGCGGCAGGTCCCAGTGGTAGAGCGTGACCCACGGGTCGACGCCCTTGCCCAGCAGCTCGTCGACCAGCCGGTCGTAGAAGGCCAGGCCCGCGGGGTTGACCGGGCCCCGGCCGCGCGGCTGCACCCGCGGCCAGGCCACCGAGAACCGGTAGGTGTCCACGCCCAGCGACGCGATGAGCGCGACGTCCTCGGGCATCCGGTGGTAGTGGTCGCAGGCGACGTCGCCGTTCTCGGCGTTGTGCACCATGCCCGGGGTCCGGCAGTAGGTGTCCCAGATGGACGGTGTGCGACCGTCCTCGTCGTGCGCCCCCTCGATCTGGTACGCGGAGGTCGCCACGCCCCAGCGGAACGAGGCGGGCAGGGTGTCGATCGCGGGGTCGAGCCCGACGGTCGGCGCCGTGGTGTCCATGGATCTCCTCTGGGGTTTCCGAACCGGGTTGTCGTGGACCCGGGTTCAGAGACCGTTGTCGTGAACGGGGTGCAGCCAGCAGGCCGCGGTGCGGTCGGGCCCCACGTGGTCGAGGGGCACGCCCAGCACCGGGACCTCCGCGCCGCAGCGCTCCATCGCGTGCGGGCAGCGTGGGTGGAACGAGCAGCCCGGCGGCATGGCGCGCAGGTCCGGCGGTGAGCCGGGGATGCCGGTCAGCTCGCGCTTGGGCCCGCGCAGGGCGGGGAAGGAGTTGAGCAGCCCGGCGCTGTAGGGGTGCCTGGGGTCCCGGTACAGCTCGGCGGAGTTCGCCTCCTCGACGATCCGCCCGCCGTACATGATGGCGATCCGGTCGGAGAACTCGACCAGCAGCGACAGGTCGTGGGTGATGAACACGACCGAGAAGCCCAGCCGCTCGCGCAGCTCGACGAGCTGGCGCAGGATCTGCCGCTGCACCACCACGTCCAGCGCGGTGGTCGGCTCGTCCATGATGACGACCTTGGGCTCCAGCGCCAGCGCCATGCCGATCATCACGCGCTGCCGCATGCCGCCGGAGAGCTGGTGCGGGTAGCTGTCGAGCCGGTCGGCGGCGATGCCGACCAGGTGCAGCAGCTCGCGGGCCCGGTCCAGGCGCGCCGCGGCCGTCATGCCGGGGCGGTGCGCCTTGATCACGTCGGTGAGCTGGGTCGAGATCCGGTGCACCGGGTTGAGCGAGTTCATCGCGCCCTGGAACACGATCGCGGTCTGCGCCCAGCGGAACGCGCGCAGCTGCGCGTGGGTCATCCGGAGCACGTCCACCGGGCCGTCCTCGCCGTGGTACAGCACCTCGCCGCCCGCGACGACGCCCGGCGGCGGCAGCAGCCGGGTCATGCCGTAGGCGAGGGTGGACTTGCCGCTGCCGCTCTCCCCCGCCAGGCCCAGCACCTCGCCCCGGTGCAGGGTGAGGTTGACGTCGCGGATCGCGTGCACGGCCTGGTCGCCCAGGCCGTAGTCCACGTTGAGGCCGCGGATCTCCAGCACGGCGTCGGTCACGGCTTGGCCTCCTCGCCCAGGACCGGGGTGGGCTGCACCGGGGTGGACAGCACCGGGGTGAAGCCGACGCGCATCCTCACGGTGCGCCCGTCGGCGGTCTTGACGCTGGTCCGGCCGCCGCCGCGCAGCCGGGGGCTGACGAACTCGTCGATGCCGAAGTTCAGCAGCGACAGCGCGGTGCCCAGCAGCGCGATGGCCAGGCCCGCGGGCACGAACCACCACCACGCGCCCTGGGCGAGGGCCTGCTGGCTCTGCGCCCAGTACAGGATGGTGCCCCAGTTCCAGTCGTTGCCCGCGCTGACGCCGATGAACGCCAGGGTGATCAGCGAGGTCACCGCGAAGATCACCGTGCCGACGAAGCCGGAGGCGATGACCGCGGTCAGGTTGGGCAGGATCTCGAACACGATGATCCGCCAGGTCCGCTCGCCGGTGGCGCGCGCCGCCTCCACGTAGTCGCGGTTGCGCAGCGACAGGGTCTGCGCCCGCAGCACCCGCGCGCCCCACGCCCACGACGTCAGGCCGATGACCAGCGCGATGGTGAGCACGGTGGTCTCGGGCAGGCTGGAGGTGATGATGATGATCAGCGGCAGCGCCGGGATCACCAGGAACACGTTCGACAGGGCGGACAGGCCCTCGCTGCCGGCACCGCTGAGGTAGCCGGAGGTGACGCCGACCATGATCGACAGCACGGTGGCCAGCACGCCCGCCACGAAGCCGACGAACACCACGCTGCGGGTGCCGACCACCACCTGGCTGAAGATGTCCTGGCCGAGGTGGGTGGTGCCGAACCAGTGCGCCGCGGACGGCGGCTGGAGCAGGTCGCTGGTGCGCTCGGACGGGTCGAACGGCGCGATCCACGGCCCGACGACCGCGAGCAGCACGAAGAAGCCCATGATGACCAGGCCCGCGGTGGCCTTGGGGTTGGCCACGAACCGCAGCCTGCGGCGCTTGGCGGGCGTGGCGACCGGGGTCGCCGCGGTGGTCGTGGGTACGACTGCCATCGGCTCAGCCCTCCCGTCGGGTGCGCGGGTCCAGCGCGAGGTAGGCGACGTCGGCCAGGAAGTTGGCCAGCAGCACGGACAGCGTGATGATCAGGAAGATGCCCTGCATCAGCGGGTAGTCCTTGGCGCCGACCGCCTGGAACAGCTGGAGCCCCAGGCCCGGGTAGGAGAACACGATCTCCACCAGCAGGGTGCCGCCGACGATGAAGCCCAGCGACAGCGCGAAGCCGGACACGTTGGGCAGCAGCGCGTTGCGCGCCGCGTAGCCGACCATGACCCGCCGCTCGGGCAGGCCCTTGGCGTGGGCCACGGTCACGTAGTCCTCCGAGGCCACCGTCACCATCATGTTGCGCATGCTGAGGATCCAGCCGCTCATCGAGGAGATCAGGATCGTGAACGCGGGCAGCAGGCCGTAGCGCAGCGTGCTGCCGACGAACTCCCAGTCCCAGCCCGGCACCAGGCCCGGGTCGTAGGCGCCGGACGCCGGGAAGAAGCTGTCCGGGCCGGTGAGCAGGGCGATCGCGATCAGGCCCAGCCAGAAGTACGGGATGGACGACAGGAACGTGGTGATCGGGATCAGCGAGTCGGCCCACGACCCGCGCCGCCAGCCGACCAGCGTGCCCAGGCCGGTGCCGAGCAGGAAGCCGAGCACCGTGGTGACGCCGACCAGGCCCAGGGTCCACGGCAGGCCGTCGCCGATCACCTCCGACACCGGGGTGGGGAAGAAGGTGAACGACAGGCCGAGGTCGCCGCGCAGCAGCTGGCCCAGGTAGCTGAAGTACTGCTCCAGCAGGCTGGTGTTCTTGTCCAGGCCGAACAGCACGTACAGCGACTGCACCGCGTCGGTGGTCATCTGGCCGCGGCTGCGGGTGATCAGCGCCTGGACCGGGTCGCCGGGGATCAGGCGCGGGACGAAGAAGTTGATGGTGACCGCGGCCCAGGCGGTGAACAGGTAGAACGCGATGCGCTTGAGGAGGTAGCTCACAGCACCTCCTCGCGGCTCGCGCGCGGCTTCTCCGCGTCCGCGCCGGTGACCTCGCCGTAGAGCCAGCACGCGGCGAAGTGCCCCGGGCCGTCGTCGATCGGGAACGGCGGGGGCACCTCCCGGGTGCACACCCGCATGGCGTGCGGGCAGCGCGGGTTGAACCGGCAGCCCGCGGGCGGGCTGATCAGCGACGGGGGCTCGCCCGTCCCGCCGTCCTTCTCCTCCGCGGCGGGCCGGTCGGGGTCCGGCGCGGAGTCGATGAGCAGCTGCGTGTACGGGTGGGCGGGCCGCTGGGTGACCGTCTCGCTGTCGCCGCCCTCGACCACGCGCCCCGCGTACATCACGAACGTCTCGTCGGCGAAGTAGCGCGCCGAGGCGATGTCGTGGGTGATGTAGAGGACGGCCAGCCGGAGGCGTTCCTTGAGGTCGCGCAGCAGGTTGAGCACGCCGAGCCGGATCGACACGTCCAGCATCGACACCGGCTCGTCGGCCAGCAGCACCTCGGGGTCCGCGCCGAGCGCCCGGGCGATGGCCACGCGCTGGCGCTGGCCGCCGGACAGCTCGTGCGGGAACTTGTCCACGTACCGCTCGGGCGGGGTGAGCTGCACGCGGGTGAGCAGGTCGGCCAGCGCCCGCTCCAGGTCTTGGGCGGAGGAACCCGCGTTGCCGTGGATCTTCAGCGCCCGGGTGAGGTGGTAGCGCACGGTGTGCACGGGGTTCAGCGACGCGAACGGGTCCTGGAAGATCATCTGGACCCGCTTGCTGTACGCGCGGAACCGCCGGCTGCCCCTGGCGTCCACCGGCTCGCCGTGCAGCCGGACGGCACCCGACGTCTGCGGGTACAGCTGCGCCAGCAGGCGGGCCACGGTCGACTTGCCCGAACCGGACTCGCCGACCAGCGCGGTGACCCGACCGCGGCGCAGGCGCAGGTCCACGTCCTCGACCGCGCGCACCGCGCGCGTGGTCCGGGACAGCAGCTCGCGCCCGCGCTTGCGGATCGGGAAGTGCTTGGTCAGGCCGTCGGCCTCCAGGACCACCTCGGTGGTCTCGGAGGCCGACGGCGTCGTGCCCGTTGTCATGCGGCCGGCTTCAGGTGCATGACGACGTCGAGCGCGTTCTCCAGCGTGGGCTGGACGGGCCCGTAGGGGTTGGAGTCGTCCGGCCAGCCGACCCAGTTCTTGGTGCTGTACTGGCCGCCGCCGTTGGCCGCGGAGGTGATGGCGACCGGCATGTCCCGCACGAACAGCCGCTGGAGCTTGTGCAGGGCCTCGGTGCGACCCGCCTCCTCGGCCGCGTTGGCGTACTCGTTGAGCAGCTGCGTGGCCTCGGGGTTCTCGTAGCGGCCGTAGTTGCCGTTGACGCCCGCCTGGCCGATCGGCTTGAACAGCGCGCCGTCCATGATGGACTGGTAGATGTCGTACGGGGTCGCGCCGTTGTTGGTCCAGTGCAGCGCGGCCTGGAAGTCGCCGGTGTCGAGCGCCTTGGTCCACGAGTCGGCGTTCTGCAGGTCGACCGTGGCCTCGATGCCGATCTTGGAGACGTTGTCCTTGATGATCTCCAGGCTGGTCACGTAGTCCGACCAGCCGGTGGGCACGGTCATCTTGATGGTGACGGGCTGGCCCGACGGGTCCTTGAGCTTGTCGCCGTCGTAGGTGAAGCCGTTGTCGGTCAGCTCCTTCTTGGCCTTGTCGATGTCGACCTTGAGCGCCTGCCCCTTGAACTCGGGGGCGAGCAGGGCCTCACCGGCGCTGGGGATGCCGGTGATGTTGTCGACCTTCGGGTAGAAGTAGCCCGCCTCGGCCTGGGTGAAGATGTCGTCACGGTTGATGACCTGGTTCACCGCGCGGCGCAGCGCCGGGTTGTCCCACGGCTTGCTCTTGGTGTTGAACCACAGGCCGTGCACGCCGAGCACCGGCGGGAACCAGAGCTTGAAGTGCGCGGGGTCCTTGGAGGTGTAGACGGCCTCGTAGTTCGGGATGAACACGAAGCTCCACTCGGACGCGCCCGTGGCCAGCGCGGTGGTCTGCGCGTTGTTGTCGCTGTAGGAGGTGTAGCGGACCTCCTTGACCTGCGGCAGCTCCTGCCAGTAGCTGTCGCGCACCTGGAGGGTGACCGTCTGCGGGGTGAAGGTCTTCAGCGTGTACGGGCCGCTGCCGACCGGGTTCTTCAGCGTCTCGGTCGACGGGTTGGCGATCGTCGACCAGATGTGCTTGGGCACGATCAGCTGTTCGAGGATCTTCTTCTGGTTGACGAACTGCGAGCGCGGGAAGCCGGCGTTGACCACGTTGCCGCTCACCGAGATGTCCGTGTACGGGACGCCCTCGATGTTCAGGCCGGGGTTGTCGCGCAGCAGCTGGAAGGTGTACGCCACGTCCTCGGCGGTCAGCGGCTTGCCGTCCGACCAGGTGGCCCCCTCGCGGATGGTCAGGGCCAGCTTGGAGTAGTTGTCGCTCCACTCCCACTTCGTGGCGAGCCAGGGCTTGGGCTCCTCGCCGATCTTGACCTCGTTCACCATCGCCAGCGGCTCGAAGATGAGCCTGCGGTAGCCCAGCGAGCTGGCCGCGGACGAGTTGAGGAACGGGTTGTTGTTCTCGGTCTGCGGACCGTTGGGCATGCCCACGTTCAGCACACCGGTCTGGGTGTTCTGGCTGCCCTGGTTGCTCGACGAGCAGGCGGCCGAGAACAGCAGTGCTGCCGCGACGGCGAGGGCGGACGTTCGCCTGAGTCGCATGGGTTCTCCTTGTCGGGACGGGGGGAGGGCGAGCGCTCTCGGGGTGGTGCGGACCGCGGGTGCCATCGCGGTTGGGACGCCGGGCGTCCCGGTGTTGCTGGAGAGCCAACCCCGGTGAGACAAGTCACGTCAATAACGAACACGTTACAAACTTAGTCTAATTTTAAGTCGCAAACTAAGGTCGACGGCGTGGCCCCGAAGCGCACCACCGTCCGCGACCTGCGTCGGCAGAACCGTTCGACGCTGTTGTCGACCCTCTTCTTCGACGGGCCTTTGAGCAGGTACGAGCTGTCCGCGCGGTCCGGGCTGTCCGCCGCGACGGTGTCCAACGTGACCGCGGAACTCGTCGAGGACGGGCTCGTGGTGGAGGCGGGCTCGGTCGACTCGGACGGCGGCCGGCCGCGCGTGCTGCTGCGCGTCAACCCCGCGTTCGGCCACGTGGTCGGGGTGGACGTGGGCGAGACGGGGATCAAGGTCGAGCTGTTCGACCTGGGCCTGACCCAGCTCGCCGCCCGGGACCACGCCCTGTCGCCCTCCTCCCCCGCCGCCGTGGCGTCGCTGATCGCGTCGTCGGTCCGGGAGGTGGTCGCGGCGGCGGCCGTCCCGGTGTCGACCGTGCTCGGCGTCGGGATCGGCGTCCCCGGCACGGTCGAGCAGGGCGCGGCGGCGGTCGTGCACGCGCCCACCATCGGGTGGGACGCGGTCCGCCTGGAGGACCTGATCCGCGCCGCGGGCGGCACCTGGCCGCTGTACGTGGAGAACGGCGCCAAGACGCAGGGCCAGGCCGAGATGTGGTTCGGCGCGGGGCGCGGGGCGCGGCACGTGGTGATAGCGCTGATCGGCTCGGGCGTCGGCGCGGCCGTGGTCACCGACGGCGGCGTGTACCGGGGCGCCACCAGCTCCGCCGGCGAGTGGGGGCACACCACCATCTCCTACGGCGGTCGGCCGTGCCGGTGCGGCGCGCGCGGCTGCCTGGAGGCGTACGTGGGCGCCGAGGCCATCCTCGACCGGTACCGCAGGGCGCGCGGGCGCGTGCTGGCCGGCACCGACGAGCAGTCCACCGTGGACGCCCTGATCGCCGCCGCCGCGCACTCCCGGACGGCCGCCCGCGTGCTGGAGGAGACCGCCGGCTACCTCGGCGCCGGCATCGCCAACCTGGTCAACCTGTTCAACCCCGAGCGCATCGTGCTGGGCGGGTGGGCCGGGCTGGCCCTGGGCGCCCACCAGCTGGACCGCATCGTCGAGGCCACCCGGGCCCACGCCCTGCGCCACCCGTACGACCAGATCTCCATCGAACTGGGCCGCTTCGGCCCCGACGCCGTGGCCGTGGGCGCCGCCACCCTCCCCGTCGCCGCCCTCCTCGAAGGCGCCGCCGACCCCCGCAAACCGGCCCCCCACACCAACATCGCCTGACTCTGAACGCAGAACTCACCGGCCCCGAACGCATGACACGCCGGCCCTGAGTGCATGACACGCGCGGGTTCATGCTTTTACACCGGCGTGTCATGCGCTCAGACCTCGCGTGTCATGCGTTCCGGACCCCCGAGTTCCACGTTCGGGGTGTTGACAGGGGGCGGAGGTGAAGTGAGGGTGATGGGAGAGCGCTCTCCGAGGTAGAGGGGGAAGGGTGGACGAGGTCGATCTCGACGCGTTGGTCGGCAAGTTGGAGCTGGGGCGCAAGGTGCGGTTGTTGACCGGGGCGACCGACTGGCGCACGCACGACGAACCGGAGATCGGCCTGCGGTCGATCGTCATGTCGGACGGGCCGATCGGGGTGCGCGGCCAGGGGTGGGACGAGCGCAGCACGTCGGTGGCCCTGCCCTCGCCCACCGCGCTGGCCGCCTCCTGGGACGTCGGGCTGGTCGAGCGGCTGGGGCTGCTGCTGGCCGCCGAGGCCAGGCGCAAGGGGGTGGACGTGCTGCTCGCGCCCACCCTGAACCTGCACCGCACGCCGTTGGCCGGGCGGCACTTCGAGTGCTTCTCCGAGGACCCGCTGCTGACCGCGCGCATCGGCGCCGCCTACATCACCGGCGTGCAGGGCGGTGGCGTCGCGGCGACGGCCAAGCACTACGTCGCCAACGACTCCGAGACCGAGCGCATGACCCTGGACGCCCGGGTCGACGAGGACGTCCTGCGCGAGGTCTACCTGGTGCCGTTCGAGCATGCCGTGCGCGCCGGGGTGTGGGTGGTCATGTCCGCCTACAACGGCGTCAACGGCACCACGATGTCGGAGAACCCGCTGCTGGCCGAACCGCTCAAGGGGTCGTGGGGCTTCGACGGGCTGGTCGTGTCCGACTGGGGCGCGGTCCGCTCCACCGCCGCGTCCGCGAACGCCGCGCAGGACCTGGCCATGCCCGGTCCGGACGGGCCGTGGCGCGACCTGGTGGCCGCCGTGGAGCGCGGCGAGGTGCCGGAGGCCGCGGTCGACGCCAAGGTCAAGCGCCTGCTGCGGCTGGCCGCCCGGGTCGGCGCCCTCGACGGCGCCCGACCGGTCGAACCGCAGGTGGAGACGCCGGAGACGCCGGAGACGCGGCGGGTGGAGACGCCGCCGGTGGGGGCATCGCGGGTGGAGACGCCGCCGGTGGAAGCGCCGCGCGTGGAGGCATCGCGGGTGGAAGCGCCGCGCGTGGAGGCGTCGCGGGAACTGCTGCGCGAGGCGGTCGCCAAGGGGACCGTGCTGCTGCGCAACGACGGCGTCCTGCCGCTCTCCCCCGGCACGCGGGTCGCCGTCCTCGGGCCGAACGCCGCCGCCACCCGCATCCAGGGCGGCGGCAGCGCGGGCGTCTACCCCGAGTCGGTGGTCTCGTTCCTCGACGGCCTGCGCGAGGTCACCGAGGTCGTGCACACCCCCGGCGTCCGCCTCGGCGACCGGCCCACGCCCCTGACCACCCTCGACAGCGTCGACCCGCGCAGCGGCGAACCCGGCGTGCTGGTGCGGCAGCTCGACGCCGACGGCACCGAGCTGGCCGCCGAACGCCGCCTGCTGGGCCGGGTGCTCGACGTCGCCCGGGTGGCGGGCGCGCGCACGGTCGAGGTGCGCGGCAGGCTGACCCCCGACGTCGACGGCGAATGGCGCCTGTCGGTGGCCGGGTTCGGCCGCCTCACCCTGGACGTGGCCGGCGAGCGCCTGCTCGACGAGCGCGTGCCCCTGGACACCGACGACCCGGCGGTGATCAGCCTGACCCCGCCGGAGCGCGAGGTCACCGCGCGGCTGGTCGCGGGGCGGCCGGTCGACCTGGTCGCGCGCCGCGAGCTGCTGGAGCACACCGGCGTGGCGACGGTGCTGGCCGCCGACCCGCCCCGGCCGGGCGCGGCCGAGGAGTTCGCCCGGGCCGTGGAGCTGGCCCGGACCAGTGACGTCGCGGTGGTCGTGGTGGGCACCACCGAGGAGATCGAGAGCGAGGGCTTCGACCGCGCCTCCCTGGCCCTGCCGGGCGGGCAGGACGAGCTGGTCCGCGCGGTGCGGGCGGTCAACGAGCGGACGGTGGTCGTGGTCAACGCGGGCAGCCCGGTGGAGCTGCCGTGGCAGGACGAGGTGGCCGCGGTGCTGCTGACCTGGTTCCCGGGGCAGGAGGCCGGGCACGGCCTGGCCGACGTGCTGTTCGGCGTCCGCGAGCCCGGCGGCAGGCTGCCCACGACGTGGCCGGTCCGGCAGGCCGACCTGCCGGTGTCCGAGGTGCGGCCGGAGGGCGGCGTGCTGCGCTACGCGGAGGGGGCGGACATCGGGTACCGGGCCTGGCACCGCGCCGGGACCGCGCCCGCCTACTGGTTCGGGCACGGGCTGGGGTACACGACCTGGGCTTACGAGCACGTCGGGGCGACCCCGGCGGGGGTGCGGGTCCGGGTGCGCAACACCGGCGGTCGGGCCGGTCGCGAGCTGGTCCAGGTCTACGCGACCGGCGGCGGGCTGGTCGGCTGGGCGCACGCGGAGGCCGGGCCGGGCGAGGTGGTGACGGTCGACGTCGAGGTGCCGGAGCGGTGGCGCGCCCGGGTCGCGGACGGGTCGGGCGGCCTGGTGGTGGGCCCCAACGCGGGCAGCGCGGCGCTGCGGATCGGAGAGCGCTCTCCAAGCGTGGCAGAATGACCGCATGAGCAGACCGCCGACGGCCCCGCCGACGTTGGAGGACGTGGCGCGGGTCGCCGGCGTGTCCCGCGCGACCGTGTCGCGGGTCGTCAACGGCACGCGGAACGTCGACCGCCGGATCCAGGAGGTCGTGCGGGCCGCCATCGAGGAGGTCGGCTACGCGCCCAACCGCGCGGCCCGCTCGCTGGTGACCAAGCGGGCCGGGACGATCGCGCTGGTCGTGTCGGGCTCGGGCGAGCAGGGCGAGGAGGACTCGTTCGCCGCCCGGGTGCTCTCCGACCCGTTCTTCGGCCGGGTGGCCAGCGGCGTGCTCGGCTTCCTGCGCACCCGCGGCGTGCACCCGGTGCTGATGGTCGCCGACACCGAGCGCACCCGCGAGGACGTGCTGGCGTTCCTGCGGCAGGGCAGCGCGGACGGCGCGCTGCTGGTCTCCACGCACGCCGAGGACCCGCTGCCGTCCCGCCTGATCGACGCGAAGCTGCCCGCGGTGCTGTTCGCCCGCCCGGCCCGGCCCGCGCCGATCAGCTACGTCGACCTCGACCACCAGGCGGGCGCGCGGCTGGCCGCGGACCTGCTGGTCGAGCGCGGGTGCCGCCAGGTCGCCACGATCTCGGGGCCGCTCGACGTGCCGGCCTCGCAGGACCGGTTGACCGGGTTCCGGGACGCGTTGGCGCGGCACGGTTTCCCGTACGTCCCGATCGCCGAGGGCGGGTTCACCGCGGCCAGCGGCGAGGCGGCGATGGAGCGGCTGCTGGCCGAGCACCCCGGCGTCGACGGCGTGTTCGCGGCCAACGACCTGATGGCGCAGGGCGCGTTGCTGGTGCTGCACAAGCACGGCCGCCGGGTGCCGGAGGACGTCGCGCTGGTCGGTTTCGACGACAGCAGCCCGGCGCTGGCCTGCCGACCCCGGCTGACGACGGTGCGCCAGCCGGTCGAGGACATGGCCGCGCGCATGGCGTCCCTGCTGCTCGACCACGTCGACGAGCCGGGGTTGCCGCCCCGGTCGGTCATCTTCGAGCCGGCGCTGGTGGTCCGCGAGTCGGCCTGAGCCGACGCGGGCGCGGGCGCGTCTCGAACCACCGCCGGGGATCGGCTCCGGCACCTCCCGGATCACCTCCCGGAACCGGCGTCGGTGATCGCGGGTCCCGGTCCGGCCCGGCCCCCGAGCACCCCTCCGGAACAGCCGGAACCGGGCCGGGAACGGGCCTCGGTCCGCTTGGGACGCAGCGGGGACTTCCGTCGTTGACGTCTTCGCAACCCGGGCGTTACGCTCCGAGAGAGCGCTCTCTCAGCGCCTCCGGTGCCACGGAGGCACAGCTCCGGGCCTCTGCCGCCCCTTACCTCGTCAGGTAGGACCATGAGCTTCCCCCGTTTGCTGACCGCCGCGCTGGCCCTCGGCCTCGTCGCGGTCCTCAACCCTGCGACCCCTTCCGCGCAAGCCGCCGAGTGCGGCACGTCCAACGCCGCGCTGAACCGGCCCGCCACCGCGTCGTCCGCCGAGAACGCGGGCACGCCCGCCTCGGCCGCGGTCGACGGCAACACCGGCACCCGCTGGTCCAGCGCGTTCTCCGACCCGCAGTGGATCCAGGTCGACCTCGGCTCCACGCAACAGGTCTGCCGGGTGGCGCTGTCCTGGGAGGCGGCCTACGGGCGCGCGTTCCAGGTGCAGCTCTCCGACAACGCGTCCACCTGGAACACCGTCTACTCCACGACCACCGGCACCGGCGGCACGCAGACCCTCGCCGTGACGGGCTCGGGCCGCTACGTCCGCGTGTACGGCACCGCCCGCTCGACCGGTTACGGCTACTCCCTGTGGGAGCTGGCGGTCAACACCGAGTCGACCGGTGGGCCGACCATCCCGCCGACCGACCCGCGCAACCCCGACTTCGGGCCCAACGTGCTGGTGTACGGGCCGGGTTACGACCGGGCCGCGATGCAGAGCAGGCTCGACGCCATCTCGGCGCAGATGAAGACCAACCAGTTCGGCACCGAGCGCTACGCGGTGCTCTACAAGCCGGGCGTGTACGACGCCGACGTGAACCTGCGGTTCTACACGCAGGTCGCGGGCCTGGGCCTGCGCCCGGACGACGTGCGGCTCAACGGCCACGTGCGCGTCGAGGCGGACTGGCTCCAGCAGGGTGACAACCCGAACAACCTCGGCAACGCGACGCAGAACTTCTGGCGCCAGGCCGAGAACCTGTTCGTCAACCTGCCGGCCGGCCAGGTCGAGCGGTGGGCGGTGTCGCAGGCCGCGTCGTACCGGCGCATGCACCTCAGCGGCCAGGTGCAGCTGTGGAACGGCGGCGACGGCTGGGCGTCCGGCGGTCTCATCGTGGACAGCAAGATCGACGGCGTCACGGTCTCCGGTTCGCAGCAGCAGTTCCTGACCCGCAACAGCAACCTCGCGGGCGGCTGGAACGGCTCGGTGTGGAACATGGTGTTCGTCGGTTCGCCGGGTTCGCCCGCGCAGCACTTCCCGAACCCGTCGCACACCACGGTGGACACCACCCCGGTGGTGCGCGAGAAGCCGTTCCTGTACTTCGAGAACGGCGAGTACAAGGTGTTCGTCCCGGCGCTGCGGCAGAACTCGCGCGGCACCAGCTGGGAGTCCGGCGCGCCCGCCGGCCAGTCCATCTCGCTGGCGGACTTCTTCATCGTCAAGCCGGGCACGCCGGTGGCCACCACGAACGCCGCGCTGGCGCAGGGCAAGCACCTGCTGCTGACGCCGGGCGTGCACCGCCTGACCGACACCATCAACGTCACGCGCCCGAACACCGTCGTGCTCGGCCTGGGCCTGGCGACCCTGTCCCCCGACACCGGCAAGGCCGCCCTGGCCGTGTCCGATGTGGACGGCGTGAAGCTCGCGGGCTTCCTGGTGGACGCGGGCGTGCAGAACTCCCCCGTCCTGCTCCAGGTCGGCCCGACCGGCGCGGCCGCCTCGCACGCCGCCAACCCGACCTCGCTGCACGACGTGTACCTGCGCGTCGGCGGTTCCCAGGCGGGCAAGGCGACGGTGTCGCTGGAGATCAACAGCGACGACGTGATCGTCGACCACACCTGGGTGTGGCGCGCCGACCACGGCAGCGGCGTGGGCTGGAACGTCAACACCGGCCGCAACGGCGTGGTCGTCAACGGCGACAACGTCACCGCGTACGGGTTGTTCGTCGAGCACTACCAGCAGTACAACGTGCTGTGGAACGGCAACGGCGGCCGCACGTACTTCTTCCAGAACGAGCTGCCGTACGACCCGCCGAACCAGGCGTCGTGGATGAACGGCTCCTCCCCCGGCTGGGCCGGGTACAAGGTGGCCGACGGCGTGACCACCCACGAGGGCTGGGGCCTGGGCGTCTACTGCTTCAACCAGGCCAACCCGAACGTGGTCACCGCGAACGGGTTCGAGGTGCCCAACAGGTCCGGCGTGCGGATGCACGACCTGGTCACGGTGTCCCTCGGCGGCGTCGGCACGATCAACAACGTGATCAACGGCGTGGGCGGCGCGGCGAACCTGGCCACCCAGCAGCGGTACGTGGTCAACTACCCGTGACGTGAGGAGCGCGCCCCGCCGGGTCCGGGACCCGGCGGGGCGCGCTCGTTCACTCGGCCCGGGACAGGCAGAACAGGTGCCCCTCGGGGTCGGCGACGACCGTCCAGCCGTCCCCGCCCGGCTGGAAGTCGGGCTTCGACGCGCCCAGGGCGACCAGCTTCGCCACCGTCCCGTCCACGTCGAGCACCGCGAAGTCGACGTGGGCGTGCTTGCGGTCGTCGGGCCACCCGCCGCCCTGGTAGCCCTGGACGCGCTGGAACCCGAGGGACAGGCCGTCGCCGGCGCTCAGGGAGGCGTAGTCCTCGCCGGAGTCGACCACGGGCCAGCCGGTGGCCTCGTGGTAGAAGGCGGCCAGCCGGGTCGGGTCGGCACTGTCGAGGATCACGGAGGTCAAGCGCATTACTGGTCCTTTCGTGCTTCGGTGCCGCAAGCCTCGCGCGCGGCCGACCGGGCGGTCTTGAACTTTTTTGCCGTCCCCCGGCGTACGGTCGGAGGGGTGATCACCTCGGTTCCGCTGGCGGTGTCGGACGACTTCGAGGTCAGCGCGGTGACGTGCACGGAGGAGCACCACGAGGGGTGGGCCGAGCCCGAGACGTGCCCCTCGTACGTGCTGGTGCTCAACCGGCGGGGCCGGTTCCGGCGGCGGACGCGGCGGGGCGCGGACGACATCGAGCCCGGCACGGCGTACGTGGGCCTGCCCGACGAGCCGGTGGAGTTCGCCCACCCCGGTGGCGGGGGCGACCGGTGCACGTCGGTCAGGATGCGGCCCGACCTGTGGTTGTCGGTGTTCGGCGACCGGCGGCCCGCGCGGGAGACGTTCCACGTCGACGCGGCGGTCGCGCTGGCGCACCGCAGGCTGACCGGGCCGGACGTGGCGTTCGGCGTGGCGGAGTCGCTGGTCCGGCTGCTCGGTCAGCGGGTGGGCGCCCTGGTGCACCGCCCCCTGCCCGGCGAACCCGACCGGCGGGTGGTGGCCCGGGCCCGCGCGGCGGTGCTGGCGGACGCGCCGGAGGCGGTGGGGCTGGTGCCGCTGGCCGCGGCGCTGGAGGTGTCGCCGTACCGGTTGAGCCGGGCGTTCAGCCAGGAGGTCGGGGTGTCGCTGACCCGGTTCCGCAACCGGGTGCGGGTGAACCGGGTGGTGGACCGGTTGGAGGCGGGTGAGGAGGACCTGGCCGGGTTGGCGGTTGAGCTGGGGTTCGCCGATCAGGCCCACATGACGCGGACGGTGCGGCAGCACGTGGGGTACACGCCCACCTCCTTGCGGCGGCTGCTCGCGCGTCGTTGACGCTGGTCAGGGCTCGTTGGGTGGGGCTCGTTGGGTGGGGCTCGTTGGGTGGGACTCGCGGGCCGGGACTCGCCGGCCGGGACTCGCCGGCCGGAACTCGTCGGTCGGGGTGGACGGGGACGGACGACGAGGGGCAGCGGGCGGCAGTCAGTCGCACTCCGCCGACCACGCGAATCGCGGTTCCCGGCCTCGGGGCTGATCAGGATCGCGTGGCGCGGCACCCCCATGCCGGTCGAGGCGGTGAAGCACTCCGCCGGCGGGGCCGTGGGGGCGAGGTGCCGGACCTCTCACCCGCCCTGGACGTCCTGCGGGACCTCGCCGGCCAACCTCACCGCCGCCTCCACGAACGCCTCCACCACCTCGCTCCGGCTCTCCGGCACCCAGGCCACCGCGATGCGCAGCGGCTCGATGTCGACGATTGGCCTCCACGCCAGGTCCGGGTGGGCGTAGTACAGCGCCATCGACTCGGGGCCGATGCACACCGCCGCTCCCGTGGCGACGTGCTCCAGCATCTCCTCGACGTTGTCGTTCTCCGGTCCCCACACGGGTTCGCGGCCGTCCGGCCTGGGGTTGACCGCCCACCAGTCCACCCACTCCTTGGGCGCCTTGCGCGTCCACATCAGCGGCTCGTCGCCGAGGTCGGCTATGGACACCGACGGCCGTCCGGTCAGGCGGTGGTCGCGGGACAGGGCGACGTAGCGCTGCTCGGTCGCCACGACCCGGGAGCGCAGGCCGGTGGTGTCGGCGGGCAGCCAGACGAACGCCACGTCCACCAGGCCCTGGCGCAGGGCGTCGGGTTCGCCGCCCCAGTCGAAGCGCTTGGGCTCGACGGTGACCTCCGGTCGCTGCTCGGCGAACGTCGCCCTCGCCCTCCTGGCCACGCTGCCGCCGCCGGAGGCCACGAAGCCGACGCGCAGGACGTTCCGCTCGGCGGCGGCCGCGGAGCGGACCACGCGGGCCGTCTCGCGCCAGTCGTGCAGGACCCGGCGGGCCAGGGGGAGCATTTCGGCGCCGGCGCCGGTCAGGCGGATCTCGCGGCCGGTGCGCACGAACAGCTCCGTGCCCAGGTCCTCTTCGAGCTGCTTGATCTGCCTGCTCAGCGCGGGTTGGGACACGTACAGGTCGCGGGCCGCGGCGGTGAAGCTCAACCGTTCGGCCACGGCCACGAAGTAGCGCAGCACGCGCGTGTCCACGTCGAGGGGACTCATGGCCGAAGGGTATGGGTAGTGGGGAACCGCAGGACGGGTAATTCCCGGGGCCGGTGTGGTGGTGCCGGTGATGGCGTCGCCGCGGTCGGCCACTACCCGCACCCAGGATGACCGAGTGATGCCGCGGGCGCGGAGCAGGCTGCGGTACTTGTCCGGTCGTGGCCTCGGTCGGTGTAGAGCGGGTGAGGCCGGTGGCGCGGTGTGCCGAGCACGTCCCGGACCGGCGGGACGGTGTCGATCAGCGGGTCTGCTGGGTGGCGTCGTTGCGGTTGTCGTGGTCGGGGTGGCGCGGTGGGCGGGGTGGCGGTGGGCGGGACGCCCGTGGCGTCGGGGACCGGGTGGTGCCGAGGGCCGAGGTCGCGTCGGTCGAGCGGGGGCGGCCCGGTGTGGTCCCCCTTCGGGGGCGCGGGTGGGGCGAGTCGACCGGCGTGGCGGACAGGTCCGGCGGCCCGGCGGCGCGCGGCTCGGCGGGCAGCCGCTCGTGCACCGCTGTCACACCCCAGCCCCACGCCACCCGCGCAACCGCCGCCACCACATCGCGCCCCAGCCCCGCGCCACCCGCGCAGCCGCTCGGGCACCACCGTCACACCCCAGCCCCACGCCACCCGCGCAATCGCCGCCGCCACGTCGTGCCCGAGGTGCCGAACAGGGCGGTGGGCAGCCTGTTCCACCCGATGCCGGTGCGCACCGCGTACAGGATGCCCGCCAAGGCGGCCCGGTCGTCGGCACGCCCGCGGCCCGGGTGGCGGAAGCGCCTCGGACCCACTGGGATCAACGGCTCCGGACGAGCCCACGGCTCATCGGTCGAGACCTCCTCGCGCACGTGGCGATCTCGGAACGCATCGCTGCGCCGGAGAAGCCGGCACGTCGATTCACTGCGAACCGACCGGTCAGCAGAACACGTCGCTGAACAGGCCGATCACGGCTTCTGCCGGTACCTCGCCCGGCAGGGGGTTGTAGGACAGCACGGCCCTCCTCCCGTCGTCGGCGCGGACGGCGTAGGTGAGGTAGCCGATCAGTTCGCCGCCGTGGCCCCAGACCGATCGGCCGCAGGGCAGGTCGTAGCGCTGGAGGCCCAGGCCGTAGGCGAAGATCGAGCCGGTGGGGGTGGTGGTGCGCATGGCCGCCAGGGACTCGGCACTGGTCAGGTGGCCGCCCAGCAGGGCCTCCAGGAAGCGGTCGAGGTCGCTCGTGGTGGAGATCATCTCGCCCGCGGCCCAGTCCAGGGAGGGGTTCATCAGGGTGGCGTCGACCAGGCGGCCGTCCACCTCGGTGTAGCCGCGGGCGTGGGGGTGCGGGAGGGTGGGGCGGTTGCCGGGGAGGCTGGTGTGCTCCAGGCCCAGCGGTTCGATGATCCGGGTGGTGATCTCGGCGCCGTAGGGCCTGCCGGTGATCCGTTCGATGATGCGGCCGGCCACGACGTAGTTGGTGTTGGAGTAGCGCCAGCCCTGGCCCGGGTCGAAGTTCGACGGGTGGCTGAAGGCCGCGTCCAGCAGCTCCTGCGGCCGGTAGGAGCGGAACCTGGCGGTGCCGCGCCAGCGGTTGGTGGACCAGCCCTCGTCGTGGGCGTAGTCGTAGAGGCCGCTGGTGTGGTCCAGGACCTGGCGCACGGTGATCCGGTCGCCCTTCGGCACGCCGTCGACGTACCGCGCCACCGGGTCGTCCAGCGCCACGCGGCCCTCGTCCACCAGTTGCAGCACCACGGTGGCCACGAAGGTCTTGGTGACGCTGCCGATGCGGAAGTGCCCGTCCACGCGCGCCTCGCCGGCCGCGTGCGCCGTCGTGCCGGTGGCGTCGGTGACCCGCACGAGGGCCGCGGAGGCCCAGTGGTTGGCCACCCAGGAGTCGAGCTGGTCGGCCGGCGGGGTGCCGCCGGTGACCAGGGTCGTGGCCAGGAGCAGGGAGGTGATCTTCATGGGGATGACGCTACGGAGGGGGAACTCGGCGGACCATGTGGTGGACCGCCGAGTTCACTGGGGAAAACCTCAGGGGTGATCTAGCGGAAAACCTCACGTGGGCTTAGAAGTCGTTGTGGGGCCCGGTACAGCCGCTCCCACAGCGCCTCCACCGGGCCGCGGTCGAAGCGCCGCATCCACCACGACGCGCCCAGCAGCAGCACCGCCGAGACCACCAGCCACGTCCCGGCGGTGAACCACGCGCCCAGGTGCCCCCACCGCCGGGCCAGGCCCAGCCCCCACTGGTAGCAGAGCACCGACGCCAGGACGTTCTGGGCGATGTAGCAGCTCAGCGCCGACCGCCCGACCGCGGTGACGCCCCGGCGCAGCCACCCCGGTTCGGCGCGCATCCGCTCGACCAGCGCGGCGATCCCGCCGAGCAGGCCGAACGCGACCAGGGGCGCGCTGACGTACCGGTCGACGGCGAACCACGCCGGCCCGGCCAGGGTGGTCGCCAGGTTCAGCGGCACGCCCAGCCCGAGGCCCCACGCCGTCAACCGCCGCCGGAGCAGCCGGCCGCGGGCGGAGCCCTCCAGCGCGCCCGCCCCGAACAGCAGCGCGCCGGCCAGGAACAGCACCGTGCCCAGCGGCAGCACGAAGACGCCCTCGGCGCGGAAGGCCCAGAAGAACTCCAGGCGGTCCCGCACCTGCCCCGGCCAGGTGTCCGTGCCCGGCACGAACGTCGGGTCGCTCAACCGCGCCCGGCCGGCGAGCAGCCCGAGGGTGAGCAACCCGACGAACGACAGGTGCAGCACCCCGGCGCCGACCGCCCAGCCCAGCTGCACCCGGCGGCTCCGGCCGACCAGGAACGCCACCGGCACCGACACCAGCGCGTAGAACACGAGCACGTCGAACTCGAAGATCAGCACGTAGTGCAGCAGACCTTCCAGCAGCAGCAACGCCGACCGCCACAGGTACCACCCCGGCCAACGCCGGCCGCGCCGCACGGCCGACCGGTGCTGGATCGCCAGCCCGATGCCGAACATGATCGACAGCAGGCCGAGGAACTTGCCGTTGCTGAGCACGCGCAGCAGCGCGTCGCCCGTGCTCCCCGGGTCCGCCATGAACCCCGCCGGCCCGCCGGGGTGCGTGAACACCCACGCGTTCATGCCCAGCGTGCCGAGGATCGCCACCCCGCGCAGCACGTCCAGTGCCGCGATCCGTCCTCCACCCATGCCCGGAAACGTAGGGCGGTGAACGCCCCGGCCACGTCCTTCGACGGTACTCGCGCGGGTCCTACCTTCGGAGGAGTGCCGGCGGGTCGGCGGCGCAGGCGGAAGCGGATGCCCCCAGTCCGTCGGGGGGCGCGTCCGTCCACGTCGGACAGGTCCGCCGCGGCACGCGCCGGCTCCTGCGCGCGGGGTCACCGAGCGCGCGTTCCAGGACCGCCGGCACGACGTCGTGGGGCAGGCGGCCGGGTGTGCGCGGGGGCGTCAGCGCCGCCGGGCGGACTGCCGGGCCAGCGCGCCCGCACCGAGGATCAGCAGGATCGCCGCCATGCTCCAGCGGCGCTGGTCGCGCACGTTGTGGCGCACCTCCGCCGCCTGGGACGCGTTCTTCCGCTCGGGCAGGTTGAAATCCCCGGGCGGCGGTGGCGGCGTCTGCTGCTGGGGCGGCGCGGGCTCGGAGCCGGGTGGCGGCTCGGGGGTCGGCGGGACCGGCTCGTTCGGCTGGTTCGGTGGCGGCGCGGGCGGCGGCACGCGCGGCGGGACGACGGGCTGGGCCCCCGGTGGCGGGGTGGTCGTGGTCGGCTGCGGCGGGGTGGGCTGCGGCGGGGTCGGCTGGGGCGGGGTGGGCGTCGGGGTCGGCTGCGGCGGCTCGACCACGGGCGGCGCGGCCAGGCAGCCCGACGAGTCGGTGGTGTTCAGGCCGGGGCGCACGGAGATCTCGGTGACCGCGCCCGAGCCGTCCAGCGCCACCCGGTAGAGCACGCTGCGGCCGTCGTGGCGGTTGTTCGTCACGTAGAGGGAACCGTCGCCGCTCAGCGTCACCGCGCCGTAGCCGCTGCCGCCCGGCAGCCTGCCCGTGCCCGGCACCCGGTTCACCCGGCCGGTGGTCGGGTCGACCGTCACCACGGTGGCGCCCTGGCCGTGCGTGGTCACCCCGTACAGCAGGCCGTCGGCGGCGTTGAGGTCGAAGTCGTCCACGGCCAGGCCCTCGGCGGGCGGCCACAGCGACGCCTCGTGCGAGATGCGCCCGTAGTCGGCGCTGCCCGGGTCGATGCCCACCGAGTACAGCCACGGGCCGACGCGCACCACCAGCCGCTCGCCCACCACGGCGCCGGCCACCGCGTGCCGCAGCAGGTGCACCGGCGGGGACGGGGTGCCGACCAGCCGGCCCGAGCGGTCGAGCGCGACCAGCCTGCCGTCGTCGTCCACGCCGTAGACCAGGTTCTGGGCGTGGGAGTAGCCGATGGCGTTGAGCCGCCGGTCCAGCGTGCCCAGGGGGGTGGCCGAACCGGCGGGGTACTGCACCTGGAACACGGACGAGGGCCCGTGCGCCCCCGCCTCCACCTGGATGGCGGTGCAGGCGGCGAGCGCCAGGAACTCGATCATCCGAACCGCTCTATGGCCGCCTCGAACGCGTCCGGCGAGACGTCGGCGCCGCCGCCGAACGGGTTCTGCAGCTGGTAGGTGGCGAACAGCAGCAGGGTGATGGTCGCGGCCAGGGTCGCCACGATGACCACGTGCGTGCGGATCAGCGGGCCGCCGAACAGCAGCGCCAGGACGATCGACAGCACGCTGCCCGCGATGAGCACGAACCACACGACCGTGCTGATCGCGCCGCCCGCCGCGTCCAGCCGCTCCTGCCGGGCCTCGTAGACCTCCCACAGCTGGTCGCTGGCCTCGGTCTTGCGGTCGACCTGCCACTCGCCGTCCGCGGGCGCCTGGGCCACCAGGCGGCGCAGCTCGTCGAGCTGGTCCCAGCCGGTGGCGGTGGGGAAGTCCGCGCCCGCCCGCATGGCGGGCCACTCGTCGTCGATCACCGTGGTCGCGTAGGCGCGGGAGAGCCGCCGGACCTCGTCGCCGGTCTCGGCGGACAGCGCGTCGCTGGCCCACGTCGCCGCGACCAGGCTGTCCGCCTCGCGGTAGGCCGCTTCACCCGCCTGGGTGACGGCGTCGAACAGGGCGATGAGCACGAACGCGACCAGGACCGCCTGCAGGCCCGCCACGATCGTGAAGACCTGCCCGGCGGCCTCGTTGTTGTCGGGCCTGCCGCCCTCGTCGCCGTACCTGCGGATCAGGTAGGCCAGCAGCGCGGCGACCACGGCCGCGCCACCCACCCACAGCAGACCTGTGAGGTAGATGCTCATTTCGGCCCTCTCGCACCGCAGGACGAATTCCACAGATCCGCAAATTTCACATTTTGAAACGTAGTGATCGCCCGTCAGCGGGAACAAGCTCATTCATCCGTGTGCCCAGGAAAGCTAAACGGACAGGTGACAGCGCTTCACCGCAACGGGTTACAGACCTGCCCGGGACCGCCGGAGTGCGGTCCCGCAGGCCCGACGGGGCTACCCGGTTGGCCCAGCCGTGGTGGCGCGGGCACGACCGACAGTTGCCGAGCACTGCCCGATTCGGTGGTCCCGCGTTCACCCACCGGTTCGTGGGCGCGTTTCGTCCACCGGTCAGGGCCTCGACGCGGATCACCGGGTCCCGCCTTTTTCCGAATCACCGGTTCGTGTCGTCTCGCGCAGCACCGGTCCGCGTGGTCACGCCGACCGGTGCTCACGCGGCGAACAGCAGGGCCAGTCCCCCGGACGTGTACCCGACCATCAGCACCAGCAGCGGCACCTGGCCGGTCAGGTGCCGCTGCGGCGGCAGCAGGCGCAGCGCGCGGTCGTGCGCCGCGACCACGCCGAGCAGGTGCCCCGCCAGCACCGCGCCCACCTGCACCGACGCCACCAGCAGGGGCGCGGCGGGCGCGTCGTCCGGCACGAAGCCGGTCGCGCCGACCAGCAGCGCCACCGCCCGCTGGCCCTCCACGGCCAGCAGCGAGTAGTAGTGCGCCACCACGTACCCCGCCACGATCGGCACGAGCGAGTGCGCCAACCGCCCGCCGAACGCCCGGCAGGCCAGCAGGTAGGTGCCCGCCACCAGCAGCACCGCCCCGAGCAGGCCCAGCGCGTCGGGCACGCCGAGCCGCTCCCAGCTCGGCGCCGACCCGAGGCCGTCGAACGCGGTGGACCCGAGCAGCACCGCCACCACGGCCACCAGGCCGGGCCGCACGGGCGTGGCGACGAGCCGCCGGAACGGGTTGCCGCGCAGCGGGGACAGCCGCCCCAGCAGGGTGGAGAACACCTCGAACCCGTCGGCCCGCTCGAACCACGTCGACCCGAACACCACGCCGCCCGCCACGCCGACCGCGGCGTGGGCCACCAGGAACCACGGCAACGCGTCCGGCTCGACCAGCTCGACCCAGGTGAACGCGAACAGGCCCACCGCGGCGGGCCAGTGCCCGAGCCGCTCGGGGTAGGCGCGCCCGAGGGAGAACCGGGTGGCCAGGCGCAGCGGGTTGAGCACCCGCCACACCGGGCCGACCAGCACCGACAGCACCGGCACGCCCACCCACAGCAGCACGAACACCAGGTGCGGCCACGCCGCCGCGGGCACCAGCAGCAGGCCGACCGCCACCGCCGCCCGCACCGGCCACCGGTCCCGGCCCTCCTCGTCCGGGACCGCCGAGAACCGGGGCTCCGTCCACAGCAGCCCCAGCGCCAGGAACGACGCCAGCAGCGCCACCGCCGCGCCCTGGAGCACCAGGTCCAGCGGCAGCGGCAGGTCGTGCCGCGCGCCGACGCCGTGCGCCAGCGCGGTCACCGCACCACCAGCTGGACCAGCAGGGTGTCCGGGTGGGCCTCGACGTCGAAGGTGCCGGTCCGGTCGGCGGTGAACCGCAGCTCGGCGGGCTTGCCGTCCTCGGCCCGGCCCAGCACGTCGAACCCGTGCACGTGCACCTCCACCGGCTCCCGGCTGGTGACGGTCAGCTCCACGGCCTGCCCGCGCACCGCCTCGACCCGCCGCGGCGACGCCTCGTCGACCGACAGCCGGAGCACGAGCGGCCCGGCGGGCGCCTCGGCGGGCGCGGCGGAGCAGCCGGCGACGGCGAGCAGGACGAGCAGGAGGACGCGGATCACCGGGGGACTTCCCTTCTCATGCGGTTGAACCCGCCCGCGGCCAGGCCGAGGCCGCCGCCGAGCGTCAGGGCCACGAGCAGCCGGTCCAGGTCGGCCGGACCGGCGAACGGCAGCTGCGAGAACCGGAAGCTGTCGAAGTCGGGGACGCCCGCCACCACCAGCATCGCGCCCACCACGGCCGCCACGAACGCGGCGGCGGGCCTGCGCCGGGCGGCGGCGACCAGCGCGACCACCGCCAGCGGCCACGCCACCAGGCCCACCCCGCTCGCGCCCAGCAGCAGCGGCACGAACGACCCGCCGGTCACCGCGAGCGTCGAGCCCACCGCGTGCCAGGCGTGCGCCGCGGTCACCGCGACCACGCCCGCGGCCAGCGGCAGCGGGCCGCGGCCCAGGAACCAGCCGCCGACCGCGAGCGCGGCCGTGAGCAGCAGCCACCACAGCGGGTTCGGGCCCGGTTCGGTGTCGACCCGGCCGCGGACCACCGACGTGCCCGCACCCGGCGTGCCCGGTCCCGACGCGCTCAGCGGGATCTCCCACTCCGGCGCGGTGGTGCGCTCGTCGCGGTAGCGGAGGGTCTCCCCGGGCCCGACCTCGCGGTCGCCCACGCGCAGCGGCGCCGGGCCGCCGTTGTGGACCTCCAGCTGCGTGCCGTGGTTGACCATGCGGGCCGTGACGCCGGGCAGCGGCGGGTCGACCGCGGTCACCCGGCTCAGGTGGTCCTGCGGCACGAGGCCGCCCGCGTGCGCGTGGGCCGGGCCGGCGGTGGTGAGCAGCAGGAGCAGGGTCAGCAGGAGGGCCCTCACCGGCGGGCGGTCGGGACGAGCACCACCGCCAGCAGCAGGCCGTGCAGCGCGGCCATCACCGGGGCGCCGGTCCACATCTCGGTCACGCCGGGCATCCGGCCCTGGACGACGCCGGCCACCGCGAAGTACAGCACCCAGGTCACCAGCGGCGCGGCGGCGGCGAACAGCCGGTACTCGCGCACCCGCTCCTCCGACGGGCGCAGCACCGCCAGCAGCACGTCGATGACGACGGCCGCGGCCAGGAACGAGAAGGCCGTGCTGAGGTTCCCGTAGTTGGCGACCGCGGTGCTGAGCAGCATCACCACGAACGTCAGCAGGGTCGCGGTGCCGAACGGCAGCCGGAACCGGCGCACCGCCAGCAGCAGCGGCACCAGCAGGACCAGGTTGGTGACCATGATCGAGGCGGCGAGCCGCCCCGCCCGCGCCGAACCGCCCTCGCCCTTGTCGAAGGTGAACGCCGAGACGATGCCGTTGGGGCCGTAGACCGTGGCATCGGCGTACTGCGCGAACAGCAGCACCAGCGACGTGGCGAACGCCAGCGACAGCGCGGCGGGCAGGAACCCGACCAGCGTCGGCGCGATCACGGCGCGGTTGCCCCACGCGGTGCGCAGCGGCGTGGTCACGATCATGATCATCGAGGTGATCAGGCCCAGGTGGGTCGGGCTGAACAGGATGTCGATGCCCTGCTCGATGCCGATGAACGTGTGCCACAGGTAGTCGCCGAACCCGCAGACGGCGAAGATCGGCAGCGCGACCACCGCCGGCCCGTACCCCACCGGCACGGCGGCCAGGCCGCGCGCGCCCGCCTGGTAGTTGCGCCACACCACCCAGCAGATCCAGGCGCCGGTCGCGGCGAAGCCCGAGTAGAACACCGCGTGCCACGGCGTGAAGAACGTCTCCAGCTCCGGGACGTTCGAGTGGGCCCACGCGTCGAGGAACAGGCCGATGGAGAACCACGTGCCCAGCAGCACGGTGACCAGGTCCGTGCGGTACCCGGCCCGCGGCCGCTCCACCCCGGTTTCTTGCCGCCCCAGTTGCAACATGGGACCAGCCTGTCGGAGCCGGGGCGAACGGCGTAACCGTGCCACCCCCACCCCGTGGTGCGGTTAACCGCACCACCGCTCAGGCGTTGAGGTAGCGCAGCACGGCGAGCACGCGCCGGTGGTCGTGCGGGCTGGCCGACAGGTCGAGCTTGGTGAAGATGCTGGTGCAGTGCTTCTCCACGGTCCGCTCGGTGATGAACAGCCGCTGCGCGATGGCCTGGTTGGTGCGGCCCTCCGCCATCAGCGCGAGCACCGCCCGCTCCCGGTCGGTCAGCCGGCCGTCGCTGTCGTCGCGCCGCCGCACCAGCAGCCTGCTCACCACCGCCGGGTCGAACGCCGAGCCGCCCTCGCCGACCCGGCGGACCGCCCCGGTGAACTCGGCCAGGTCGGACACCCGGTCCTTGAGCAAATAGCCCACCCCGTCCGCGCCCGCGTCCAGCAGCTCCGCCGCGTAGCTGACCCGCACGTACTGGGACAGCACGAGCACCCCGGTCGCCGGGTACCGCCGGCGCAGCTCCACCGCCGCGCGCAGGCCCTCGTCGGTGTGCGTCGGCGGCATCCGGATGTCCACGATGGCCACGTCCGGCCGGTGCTCGGCCACGGCCGCCAGCAGCGCCGGCGCGTCCTCCACCGCCGCGGGCACCTCGAAGCCCGCCTCGGCGAGGAGCCTGGTGAGCCCCTCGCGCAGCAGCGTCGAGTCCTCCGCGATCACGACCCGCACGGCAGCACCACCCGCACGCTCGTCCCGCCCGCCGTGCTGACCACCCGCATCGTCCCCCCGTTCGCCTCCACCCGGTCGGACAGGCCGCGCAGGCCCGAGCCGTCCTCCGGGTCCGCTCCCCCGCGGCCGTCGTCCTCCACCGCCACCAGCAGCTGCCCGCCGCCGCCGGTGATGGACACCCTCGTGCGCGACGCCTCGGCGTGCTTGGCCACGTTCGCCAGCGCCTCGGCCACCACGTAGTAGGCCGTGGTCTCCACCTGCGGCGGCACCTCGGCCGGCAGGTCCAGCTCCAGCTCCACCCGCGGCTCGGCCAGCGCGGTCAGCTCGCGCACCGCGCCGTGCAGGCCCCGCTCGGTCAGCACCGGCGGGTGGATGCCGTGGCACATCGCGCGCACCTCGTCGATGCTCTGCAGCACCGCCTGCTTGGCCTCGGCGGCCAGTGCCCGGCCGCGCTCGGGCGGCACGGTCTCGGCCAGCCCCAGCGTCATCGCCACGCTCAGCAGCCGCTGCTGCACGCCGTCGTGCAGGTCGCGCTCCACCCGCCGCCGCTCGACCTCCGCGGCCCGCAGCACCCGGCCGCGCGACTCGGCGAGCTGCCGCACCTTGGCGCGCAGCTCGGCGGTGAGCCGCTCGTTCTCCAGCGCCAGGCCGACCGCGGCGCACGCGGCGTCCACCAGCTCCAGGTCCAGCCCCGGGTCGTGCAGCACCACGGCCACCGGCGAACCGCCCCGGGCCACCCTGGTGTGCGCGGGGTCCGGGGCCACCGGGCTGCCGTCGGCGTCGACGTACCGCTCCTGGTCGGCCACCCAGTAGGCGACGCGCAGGCTCGGGTCGCGCAGCGTGGCGGCCAGCGCCTCCTGCACGCCGGCGCGGCGCGGGTCGCCGCTGAGCCGCACCACCAGGTCGGCCACGCCGCCGCGGTCCATCCGCCGGCGCAGCAGCCCCACCAGGTAGGCGAACGGGATGCCGCCGAGCGCGAGCATCAGCACCACCACGGGCGGGTCGAGGCCCGCGCGCTCCATCGGCTCCCACCCGACGAACACCACCACCGCCACCGCGCTCGCGCCGAGCATCGCGGTGAGCGTGCGGCGCTGGGCCACGCTGCTGATCGTCCAGCGGTGCGCCTGGAGCGCCAGCATGCCCAGCCCGACGGTGGCGGTCATCGCCGTCTCCCAGCGGAGCAGCTCGACGGCCAGGGGCGGCCGGACCGCCGGGTAGGCCGCCGCGGTCAGCACCAGGGCCTCGGCGTACCCGGCGGTCACCACGAACCGCCGCAGCGGGGTCAGCAGCCGGCCGGTCGGGAAGGCCACCACGGCGTGCCCCAGCACGGCGGGCCACGCCTTGGCGGCCAGCAGCAGCGGGAACGTCCGGTCGTCCACCACCGTGGAGTCGAGCACCCAGCCCACGCCGATCAGGACGAGCAGGACACCCATCCGGTTGCGCGGCTGCACGCGGCGGCTGACCACGCCGGCGATCACGTAGACGGTCCCCACCGCGAAGATCGCGGGTTCCAGGAGCATGGTGCCCAAGGTAGCGGTGGGGCGGTGGACGAGCGGGGGAACTCGGTACCGCGGTCCGGGCGGTGGGATGGCGGTCGGGGCGGCGGCGGGGGTCGGGGCGGCAGGGTTGGGGTGGCGGGGTCGGGGCGGCGGGGTCGGGGCGGCAGGGTCGGGGCGGCAGGGTCGGGGCGGCAGGGTGTCGGAGCGCCCTCAGCGCCGGGTGCGGGCCAGCCGGGCGCGCACCCGCTCCGCCTCCGGCGCGTCCAGCTCGGAGAACAGCGCCAGCGCCTCCTCCCAGTGCTCGACCGCTCCGGGGAGGTCGAGCCGGTGGAGCACCACCGCCAACCGGTCGTGGGCCATCCCGCGGTAGTAGGGCGACGCCATCCCGGCTGCCGTGGTCAGGGCGGCCCGGGCGTTGCGCAGCGCCGCCCCGTGCTCACCGACTTCGAGCAGGAGCAGGGCGAGGTCCGCGCGGCACCTCGTCTCGCCGCACCGATCGCCCAGCTCGCGGTAGAGCCGCAGCGCCCGCCGGAGCGACCGCTCCGCGTCGGCGTGCCGGGCGGCCTCCCACCGGGACAGCCCGGAGTTGTGGTGGGCGTTCGCCTCGGCCCACCTCGCTCCGGCCGCGCGGCTCAACCTGATCGCCTCGCGGTAGTGGGCCTCGGCTTCCCCGTTGCGCCCCAGGGCCTGCAACGCGTCCGCCGTGGTGCCGACGGCGCGGGCCCGCTGCTCCGGGTCGCCCGTGGTCCGGGCGACCTCCAGCGCTTCGCGCAACGACGACAGGGCCTGCTCGGGTCGCCCGCCCTGCTGGAGGGCGACACCGCGGTTGAACAGCATGGCGAAACGACCGTCGTCGTCGCCGAGCCGGGTCGCCGCCGCCAGCCCGGCTTCGGTGACGCCCAGCAAGGTCTCGTGGTCCGCGCGCAGCCAGAAGTAGCGCGACAACCGGTACGGCAACTGCCAGGCGTGCACCAGCAGGCCCTGCGCGGACGCGAGTTCGGCGGCGGCGACCAGGTTCGCGCGCTCGGTGGTGAACCACTCCGACGCGTCCGCCGCGGCGGACAGCGCGGGCGCGGATCGCGGGCGGCGCCCGGGCGTGACGGGCGGGCCGCTCCGGGCCGTCGGCAGCAGCGCGTCGGCGAGGTCCGCGCAGTGCAGGTAGTAGTCGAGCACCCGGGTGGTCGCGGAACGGCGCTCGGCCTCGCCGTCCACGCCGAGGACCAGTTCGGCCGCGTAGGCGCGGAGCAGGTCGTGCGACGAGAAGCGGTCGGGTGACCGCTCGGCCACCAGGTGCGCCCGGCAGAGCTCCCGGAGCACCGGGCGGACCTCGTGCACCGGGACGTCCGCGAGGCAGGCCGCCGCGTGGACCTGGAGGTCGGGGCCGGGGTGCAGCCCGAGCAGGCGGAACAGCCTGGCCGCGCCGGGGGCGAGCCGGCGGTAGGACCAGGAGAACACCGCCCGGACGCTGGTGGCGTCGTCCCCGCCGTCCAAGCCGTCCAGCCGGGTCTGCTCATCGGCCAGTTCCCCGACGACGGCGCGGAGGGGGAAGTCCGGGTTGTCGAGGGCGCGGGCCGACGCGATCGACAGCGCCAGGGGCAGTCCGGAGCACCGGTCGACCAGCTCGTCGACCGCGCGGGGTTCGCGGGCGACCCGCTCGGCGCCGAGGTGCCGGGTCAGCAGCTCCCTCGACTCGGCGTCGGTCAGGGCGTCGAGTTCCACCCGACCCGCGCCGTTGGCGACCACGAGACCCGCCAGGTGGTACCGGCTCGTCACCAGGACCACCGACGACGAGCCACCGGGCAGCAGCGGCGCGACCTGCGCCGCGTCCGCCGCGTTGTCCAGGACCACCAGCAGCCGCCTGCCCGCGGTCAGGGTCCGGTACAACCCGACCCGGGCGTCCGGCTCGGCCGGGATTTCGGAGGAGGGCACTCCGAGGGCGTGCAGGAAACCGCACACCACCGCGGTCGGGGACAGCGGTTCCCCCGACGGGTCGAACCCGCGGAGGTCCGCGAACAACTGGCCGTCGGGGAAGCGGTCCAGGTGCCGGTGGGCCCAGTGGAGGGTGAGCCACGTCTTGCCCATCCCGCCCGCTCCCCCGATCACCGAGACGACCGCGGTGCCGCCCGGTCGGTCCAGCGCTCCGGTGAGGAGGTCCAGTTCGCGCCGCCGACCGGTGAACGAAGCCGGTGGGGAGGGCAATTGGCGTGGGGAGGGGGTGCCCCGGGGACCGGGTGTGGCGGCCACCGGCGTCCAGTGGTGGTGGATTCCGCCGGTGACCGTCTCCGCTTGCAGCACCACCCCGTGCACCACGCCGTCCACGGCGTTGGTCGGGTGAGGGTGACGGGGAGGACGACCGGTGTCGCGTGCCACTGCCCCATCATGCCCGCGGCAGGCGGTGGTGGGAGGTGCACGTGAACGGCCCCGTCGCCGGGAGACGGGCGACGGGGCCGTTGTGGGCCGTCCGTCAGGTCTGGTGCGGTTGGTCCTCGGTGTGCGCTGGTCTCACCGGCCGCGGTGCCCGGGGTGCGGGGCCTTCACCGCGCGGGTGCGCGGTGCCAGCTTGACCTCGATGGTGTTGCCCGGGCCGGCGGTCAGGCCGCTGATCAGGCCGTTGAGCGGGCCGCAGCCGGTGAGGGCGGGCAGGGTGTAGGTGCCGGTGAGGGTGCCGCCGGCGAGCGGGTCGAAGCCGGGGCGCGAGTCCAGCGGGATCTGCGCCGGGGTCTTGGTCCGGCAGTTCGGGCTGGTGCTGACCGGGATGCCGAGCACGGTGACGCGCGGCAGCTTGACGGTCACGTTCGCGGTCGCCTTCAGCGCGCCGTTGGCCAGCGTGCCGGTGGTCTTGCCGGCCTGGACGAACTCGATGTTCGCCCGCACCGGCACGAACCCGAACGCCTTGAAGCGGCCCGAGGTCGGGTCGAGCACCAGGTCGGCCTGGAACGCGCCGCTGGTCAGGTCCAGCTTCGCGTCGATGCCGCCCTTGAGCGCGACCGTGCCGTTGGCGGCCTTGATGCCGGTGCTGCCGTCGAGCTTGTAGCCGTAGTCGACGGTGGGCGGGTTCTGCTCGGCCTTGGTGCGGACCTTGAGCGCGGCGCTCGCACCGGAGACGTTGCCGGCGGCGTCCTTCGCCCGGACGGTGAACGTGTACTCGGTGTCCGCGGTCAGGCCGTTGACGGTGGCGGTGGTGCCGGTCGCGGTGGCCACCGGCGTGGTGCCGTTGAGGACCTCGTAGCCGACCACGCCGACGTTGTCGGTGGCGGCGTCCCAGGCCAGCTCGACGCTGTCCTTGGTCTGGGCCGGCGAGCGCAGGTTGTCCGGCGCGCTGGGTGCGCTGGTGTCGGGTGCCTGCCGGGTGCGGGCGATGACCGTGTTGCTCGACTGGGAGGTGTTGCCGGCGGCGTCCTTCGCCCGGACGGTGAACGTGTACTCGGTGTCGGGGGTCAGGCCGTCGACCGTGGCCTCCGCGCCTTGGACGGTCTTGGCCACGGTGGCGCCGTTGTAGACGTCGTAGCCGACCACGCCGACGTTGTCGGTCGAGGCGGTCCAGGACAGCGTGACGCTGGACTGCGTGACGCCGGTGGCGGTGAGGTCGGTCGGCGCGGACGGGCCCTCGGTGTCGGGGGTGGCGGGCGTGCGGACGGTGACCGCGTTGCTCGCCTCGGAGGTGTTGCCCGCGGCGTCCTTCGCGCGGACGGTGAAGGTGTACTCGGTGTCGGGGGTCAGGTTGTCGACGGTGGCGGTGGTGCCGGTCGCGGTGGCGACCGCCGTGGTGCCGTTGAGGACCTCGTAGCCGGTGACGCCGACGTTGTCGCTCGCCGCCGCCCACGCCAGGGAGACGCTGGTCGGCGTCGCGCCGGTGGCGGCCAGGTCGCCCGGCGCGGTCGGCGCGCTGGTGTCCGGCGCGGCCTTGGTGCGGGCGGTGACGGCGTTGCTCGCCTGGGAGGTGTTGCCCGCGGCGTCCTTCGCGCGGACCGTGAAGGTGTACTCGGTGTCGGCGGCCAGGCCGTCCACCGTGGTCGACGTGCCCTCGACGGACTTGATCAGGGTGGCGCCGTTGTAGACGTCGTAGCCGGTGACGCCGACGTTGTCGGTGGCGGCGGTCCAGGACAGCGGCACGCTGCCCTGGGTCGGCTCGCCCGCGGTCAGGCCGGCCGGGGCCGTCGGGGCCTCGGTGTCCCGGGCGGCGACGACGGTGAAGGTGTGCAGGACGGTGCGCTGGCCCGCGGTGGGCGTGCAGTCCGCGACGAACGTGCCCAGGCCGGTGGGCGTGCCGTCGGCACGCAGCGGGGTCATGGTCAGCACCAGGTCGTGCACGGACAGGGTCGCCGTGCCCGGCTGGTCGAACCGCAGCGCGGGCGCGGTGCCCGAGGCGTTGATGACCAGGTCGTTGCCGACCGGCGGGATCGGCTGGTTCGGCACGGTGTTCTCCACCGCCACGGCCTGGTGGCCCTGCGGCGCGGAGACCAGCGAGGTGGCCACCGCCTTGCCCTGGATGGTCTCGGCGCCCACCAGCCGCAGGCCCTGGGTCGAGGTCGGGCCGGCGTTGGACACCGCGGCGATCCGGATCGGCGGGGTGAACTCGCCGACCGCGACCTCGTCGGGCAGGTCGTCGGTGTCGATGTCGACGACGACGTTCTGGTTGCCGATCAGCGGGAGCGGGCAGGTGTAGGTCTGGCGCAGCGGGGGCGTCTGGCCCACGCCGCTCGGGGTTTCCGGAGCCACCTCGGGCCCGGTCACCTGGTAGGTCTGCAGCACGGTGCCCTGGCCGGCCGCCGGGGTGCAGTCGGCGACGAACGTGCCCAGGTCGGTCGGCGTGCCGTCGGCCCGCAGCGGGGTCATGGTGAGCACCAGGTCGGTCACCTCGACGGTGGCCGTGCCCGGCTCGTCGAAGCGCAGGCCCGGCGCGGCACCGGTGGCGTTGACCACCAGGTCGTTGCCGACCGCCGGGATCGGCTGGTTCGGGACGTCGCTGACCACGTGCACGGTCAGCCGGCCCTGGTCGCCGGGCGCGGTCACGGTCGAGGTGGCGCGGGCGGAGCCCTGGATGGTCTCCGCGCCGACCAGCCGCAGGCCCTGGGTGGCCGTGGCGCCCGCGTTGGACACCGCGGTGATGTCGATCTTCGGGGTGAACGTGCCCGTGGTGATCGTGGCCGGCTGCGTCGTCTTGATGTTGACCGTGACGTTCTGGTCGCCGATCAGCGGGAACGGGCAGGTGTAGTTCTGGGTCAGGTCGCCCTGTGCGGCGGCCGCGGTACCCGCGCCGACCACGAGGCCGGCCACCACCGCGGTTATCGCGGCGAGCGCTGTGGCTTGTCTGGTTGATCTCACGGCAACGTCCTCTCTGACGCCGAGCGCACGCGAAAAAAGGGGCGGTTGTGGTGTGAATCGCGAAGTGCGCTGCAGAGGGGAAATTAACCACGCCCCAACAGGGGCGCAAGGGCGTGCGGAAACTTGTCATGCCGGGATAGTTGCACCGGGGTTGACCTGCACGAACAAGCCAAATGTGGCTGTTTGTCACGTGGCGCACAAAGTTGCTTGCGGGTTTTGCGATCGCGGTTACAGGTTTGGGCGGAAAAAGACCGACCGGCCAGGGTTGGGCCCTGGCCGGTCGGTGGGTGTGGAGCAGGTCGGTCGATGTGGAGCCGGACGGTGGGTGTGGGGCCGGACGGCTCAGAAGGTCAGCTTCCAGGAGTCGATGTAGCCGGTGTCCTCGCGGTAGACGTCCTGGACCTTGAGCCGCCAGGTGCCGTTGGCGACCTCGGAGGAGGCGTTGACGGTGTAGGTGGTGTTCACGTCCGGGGTGCTGGAGCTGCTGGAGTTCTTCAGGCGGTAGGTCGAGCCGTCCGGGGCGACCAGGTCGATCACCACGTCGCCGCTCCAGCTGTGCTTGATGGCCACGCCGACGGCCAGGGCGGACGGGGCGTTGCCGCTCACGCCGCTGACGGTCACGTTGCTGTAGACGGCCGCGCCCGCGTCCGGGATGGCGACGTCGGCGGTGTTCTCGAAGACCTTGCCGGTGGGCGGGTTGGGCGTGCCGCCGAGGTCGGCCGCCGCCTGCTTGATGGCCGCGGCGAAGGTGCTGACCTCGGTGTAGACGCCGGGGTTGTCCGGCCGGGCGCAGCCGTTGCCGTGGCTGACGATGCCGACCTGCACCCACGCGCCGCTGCCGTCGCGGCGGAACATCGGGCCGCCGGAGTCGCCCTGGCAGGTGTCGACGCCGCCGGCGGCCAGGTTGCCCGCGCACAGCTCGGCGGACGGGATCAGGTCCGCGTAGTACGGGTCCGCGTTCTTGCAGGTGGTGTCGTCGATGTAGTCGACCTGGGCCTTGAGCAGGTAGCGGGACTGCGAGCCGTTCTCGCGGGTCGCGCCCCAGCCGGCCACGGTGAACACGCCCGTGTTGTAGGCGTTGGTGGTGGCGATCGGGAGCAGGGAGGCGCCGGTGATCGGGCTCGCCAGCTTGATGATCGCCCAGTCGCCGCCGGTGGCCGTGTCGTAGGTGGGCGAGCGGTGGACGTAGGTCGAGGTGCGGGTGGTGCGCGAGGTGTCCTGGAGGTCCGCCACGCCGTAGGTGGCGGTGATGGAGGTGTTGTTGCCGGTGCGGCTGACGCAGTGCGCGGCGGTCAGCACCAGCTGCTCGGTCAGCATCGAGCCGCCGCAGCCCATGGACAGGCGGACCATCCAGGGGAACTCGCCCTTGGCGGCCTGGGTGCCGCCGACGACCATGGGCGAGACGCCGCCCGGGTCGGGCTGCGGCGGTGCGGCGGCGGCCTGGCCGGTCAGGGCGGCCAGGGTGGCGGCGATGCCCGTGGCCAGGGCGATCGCCTTCTTGGTCGTGTTGCGCACGGTGATCCTTCCCGCGCCCGGCCTTCGGTGGTGCTCGCAGGGTGGCCGGGCGTCGAGATCGCAGGGTGTTGTCCGGATCGCAGGTGTGGTCCGGATCGCGAGGTGTTCTGACCGGCCCCTCTGCCGGTGCGATCATCGTGCGTGGCGGGTGGGCTGCCCACAATCCGACTTTCGACGGGAGTTCCGCCTGGCCGTCGGGGTTGGCTGTCGGGGTTGACCGTTAGGTCTGACTGTGGGGCTACTGGATGGTCGAGCCGCGCACCAGGGGGGCGGCCGCGCCCAGGAAGAAGATGCCCTTGAAGCCGGGGGTCTCGAAGCCGGCGCTGGGGTTGCGGCGCAGGGTGGAGCCCTCGATGCTCATCGTGCCCGTGCGGTCGTTGCTGACGAAGAACACCGCGCCGCCGCCCTCGTTGGCGTGGTTGTCCTCGACGAGGCTGCCGGCGATGCGCACGCCGAACGCGTTGCCGTCGGCGTAGATGGCGCCGCCGCTGCCGCCGCCCGGGGTGCCCTCGCGGGCCGGGTTCGCGCCCCGGCCGGTGGCGGAGTTGTTGCGCAGGACGCTGTTGAGCACCACCCAGGAGACGCCGATGCTGCTCAGGGCGCCGCCGTTGGCGCAGGTGCCGCCGTCGAAGGTGCTGTCGACCACGTGCACCGGGAGGCCCTGGTGCTGGCTGAGCACGCGCACCGCGCCGCCGCCCAGGTCCGGGCCGTCCTGGTCGCACCTGTTGCGCAGGAAGGTGGAGTTGACCACCTTGAGGCGGCCGCCGCGCACGAGCACGGCGCCACCGCCGCCGCCCTCGGTGCGGTCGCCGGTCGAGTTGCCGTCGGTGAGGGTGATGTTCTGGATGGTCAGGCGGGGGTGGTCCTGGTCCTGGCAGCGCGAGGTGGTGATGCCCTGGGCCCGGTCGCAGGTGTTCTGGTAGAGGATGCGGCGTTGGCCGGCGCCGCTGAGGGTCACCAGGCCGCCGCCGTCCAGGACCACCTCGCGGGCGGAGTCGTTGCGGACCTTGGCGGTCGCGGTCATCGTGATGGTGACCGGGTTCGGGCCGCAGTCGAAGGTGATGACCCCGCCGGCGGCTACCGCTTCCACCACGGCTTGGGAGGTGCAGGTGGTGGGGGTGCCGTTGCCTATGACGCGGGTCGGGGGTGCGGTGCTGGCGGCTGCTTCCGGGGGGATCGGGGCGTTGCCGTCGGGGTTGCCGGCTTTGGGTGGGGTTGGGCGGGTGGTGGGTGCGGTGGTGGTGGGTGCCGCTGTTGCTGTCGTGGGGTCGGCCAGGGAGGCCAGGGCGGGGAGTGGGGTGTTCTCCCTTGGCTCGCCGCAGGCCGGGAGGGCCAGCAGGACTGCCAGGACCGCGACTGATCGGCCACGCGCCATGTGGCGACCCTAGACCCGGGGGCAAGGGGGGCGTACTTGACAGGGGTGGGTGTGAGTGGTTGGTTACACTTATGGCTGGAGCTACCGGTGAGCGTCGGCTCTCCACTGCCGAGGAACGTCGTGACACGGTGCTGCGGACTGCCCTGGGGGCGTTCGCGGCTCGTGGTTATTACGGCACCACCACCGGTGAGGTCGCCAAGTCGGCGGGGATCTCGCAGGCTTACGTGTACCGGTTGTTCCCGGACAAGGAGGCGTTGTTCGTCGCGGTGGTGGAGCACTGCTTCGCCCGGATCCGGGAGAGCCTGGCCGACGGGGTGGCCGCGGCTCGGAGCAGTGCGCCGGAGGCGGTGCTCGACGCGATGGGCGAGGCGTACGCCCGGTTGATCTCGGAGGAGCGTTCGCTGCTGTCGGTCCAGATGCACGCCCAGTGCGCGGCGTTGTCGGAGCCCGCCGTGCGCGAGGTGGTGCAGCGGGGGTACGCGCGGGGGTTGGAGTACGTGCGCGGGGTGTCCGGGGGTAGCGAGGCGCAGGTGCAGGAGTTCTTCTCCCGGGGGATGTTGTGCCACCTCGTGGTGGCGGTCGACGCGGATTCGGTTGACGCGCCCTGGGCTCGGACGTTGGCGGCCGGGATTCGCCACTACTGAGTCGGCGGGGGCGGGCTCGGGGTGGGCCGGTGGTGGACTCGGGGTGGGTCGGCGATGGGTCGGCGGTGGGTTTGGCGGGCGTTTTTGTGAGTGATTGACCAGTCTTTTGGGGGCGGGCTGTGGAGATCGATCGGCCGTGCTGGGCGGGGAGTTCGAGGTGGGGGCGGCGTTTTCCTGGGAGACGCACGGGTTGAGCGTTACGTCCGCGGTGTACGAGGTTGAGCCGTTGTGGCGGACTTGTTGGGGTGGGGCGGCCCAGGAGATCGAGCAGGTGCACGTGTGGACGTTCTCGGAGACCGGGAGCGGGTCGGTGGTGGTCACCACCGAGGAGTCTGTCGAAGGGGTGCCCCGGTTGACGTGATCGTCCTGTGTGGAGGGTGCGGGTTTGGGTGGGCGGACCCGGCCCTTGGAGACCGGGCCCGTTGTCGGCGGTAGACGTTCGAACCCCTCGTGTCGGACGTCGTGTTCGCTGCTGTTGCTCTAGGCGTCCAAGAAGGGGATCAGGTTTTCCTCCTCGTAGGTCAGGTGTGCTTCCAGGGCGGTGATCAGGCGGTCCACCTCGGTGTGGAGGGTTGCCGGGTTGTTCTGGGCCAGGACCTGCTGGAGGTCGGCCAGGAGGGCGGAGATGCTCTCGTGCTCCTGGTGGAGGCGGTCGAGGGTCGGGGTCAGTTCGGGGAACCTGTTCCGGAGGTGGGGGAAGGTGCCCGAGTCCTCGGCGGTGTGGTGGATGCGGAGACCTTGGCAGGCGGTCAGGCAGTTGATCTTGAGTTGGGCGGTCAGGGTCGGGCCCGAGGTGGTCACCTCGCGGCGGATCGTTTGGAGTTCTCGGCGGAAGGCGTCGTGGACCAGCTTGAGGGCGGCGCCCCAGGTGGGGGCGTTGGGCGGGGCGGCGGAGACCTGTTCCAGGGCGACGATGGGGATTCGCCTGGTGGTCTTGGCCTGGTAGGCGGCCCAGGCCGGTTCGGCTTCCACCGCCCTGGCCCAGACCTTGTCGCGTTCCGGGGTGGGGAGGATGGTCGCCTTGGCGTCGTAGGTGAAGACGCCGTCTTCCACCTGGACGATGGGGTTGGCTTTGAGGTTGTGGTACCAGGCCGGGTGGTTCGGGGAGCCGCCGGCCGAGGCGATGACGAGGATGCGGGTTTCGTCGGGGAGGTAGCCGACGGGGGTGGTGTGGCGGTTGCCGGTTTTGGCGCCGGTGGTGGTGAGGAGGATCAGGCGGCCTCCTTCGAACGGGCCCCCTACTCGGCCGGCGTTGGCTCGGAACTCGTCGATCACTTGTTGGTTGAAGTTCATGGCTGCTTTCCGGGGCTGTTTTTGGGCATGGTTGGGTGGCCGCGGGTGTGCGGCTTTTTGGGCGCGCTTGATTGAGGTCTTGGCGCTTTGGCGCTGTGGCGCTGTGGGGCGTTGGGGCGCGGGCGCGTGAGGGCGTTAGCGCACGAGGCGATGTCACGCTGGCGCGTGCACGCTCGTTAGGTACAGGTTTGTGCGTGCAGGCTTGTGCGTGCAGCTTGCGGGTTCAGCTTGTGCGCGCGTTGAAGCGCGTGGGAACCCGTGAGAGGCCCTGAAGTGGGCGAAGGTGTAGCGGAACGGCGGGCTGCGAGCCCGCCCGGTGGTCACGCCGTAGCCGGGTGACTCTCTCGTGCTTGGCACATGGCCGACCCGGCAGTCACGGGCTGAGCTTATCCGGGAATGGCGGGAGTGGCAATCTCTTGGCGCACAGCGGTCAGTTCACGGGCGGGCGCTCGCCGCTGGGCAGGCCGCCGGGGGGAAAAGCGGGCTCGTGCCCTCCCGCATGGCCTGCCGGAGGCAACCACCCTTGTCAAGGGCCCCGCGAAAAGCGTGCGGGACCCTTGACAAGCGCGGTAGGGCTGCGCCCAGGCCATACGGGAGACCACGAGCAACCCCCCAGTGAACAAACACGCCACTCCCGTATGTGGTCACGCTCCCACCGGCGAGTCATGCATTGAAGCCGGGCGAGTCATGCGCTTGGGTCGCGCGAGTCATGCGTTGGGCCCGGGCGAGTCATGCGTTCAAGCCCGGCGAGTCATGCGTTCAGACCGCGCGAGTCGAACCTTCAGGCCCGTCGTGTCGAACGTTCCGGACCCCCGAGTTCTACGTTCAGGACCGGTGTGTCCTCCGGTCGGACACCGCGTGTCCTCCGGTCCGGCACCGTGTGTCGACCGGTCGGGCATCGTGAAGTGGGTGTGGGGGTTGGGGTGTCCACCGAGGACTTTTGTGGTGGGTCAGGCTCGCATGACCGTGGCGATGGGGATCCTGGCTGCGCGCAGGGCGGGGATCAGGCCGCCCAGGATGCCGGCTACCAAGCCTGCCACCACGCCGGCTACGCCTGCCTGCCAGGGGAACTGCATGTTTTCCAGGGAGGGGAAGCGGGAGCTGAAGAGGGTGCCTGCTGCTTGTAGGCCCACTACTGCTGTGCCGATTGCCAGGGCTGCTGTCAGCAGGCCGGTCAGCAGGGTTTCCGCCAGGACTATGCCTGCCAGTAGCAGGCGGGGGGTGCCTACTGCTCTGCGCAGGGCGAATTCCTCCACCCGTTCGCCTACCGTTGCCAGACCTACGTTGAGGATGCCTGCCACGCCGATCAGCAGGACCAGGGCGGCCATGCCCAGGAAGATCCAGCGCATGAGGGCCAGTTCCGTCGACATGCGTTCCAGGGTTTCCACCGTGGTGACGGAGATTTGGTCCTCTGGGATGCCTGCGGCGACCAGCCTGGCTTTGAGGACGTGCTCCACCTCGGTGGCGGTGGGGTCGATCATGACCTGGAGGCCCGGACCGGCGTTGGGGTCGCTCATGCTGGTCGTGGGGAGCCAGTTGAGGAGTTCGTCGACGCGGACGTAGGCGGCCGGGGCGTAGCCGCCGTCGTCTACCACGCCGGTGAATTGGGGGGTGGGGTTGGTGGGGGCGCCTTGGACCCGCATTTCCGCTGGGACGTGGTAGCGGGTGAAGGCTTTGGCCGCTTGCTCGTTGAGGACCAGTTTCGGGGCCAGGGACGGGGCGCCTTCGAAGTCCAGCCAGTTGCCCCAGGTGGTGCGGAAGGGGCGGAACTGGCGGATGTCGCCGGTCAGGGCCACCAGGGTCAGTTGGACCGCTTGGCCTGGTGGGGCGCCTTCGTTGGGGTTCGCCACCGGGCGGCAGCCGGATTCGTCGCACGTCATGCCGGGGCCGCCGTAGCCGCCTGGTTCGTCGATCGGGCCGCCGCCCTCGTTGAGGGGTTTTACGCCTGGTTCTCCGATGATCGCCGTGGTGCTGGTCATGGCTACGGCGTCGGTGCGGTCCTTGAGGTAGTCCAGGGTCAGGGGGACGGACTCGCCCTCCGGGGAGAGGTACATCTGCCTTGTGCCGTCTTTGCCCAGCTGGAGTTCCACGTCCTCCAGGAGGGCTCGGTTGGCCAGGACCGAGCCTGCTTGGACCGCCACCACTGCCAGTACGCCCATGAAGAGGCTGATCATGGAGAGGAACGTGCGCAGCTTGCGGGCTCTGATGCCTTGTCCGCCGATGATCAGGGACGACCTCAGGCGGCCGGAGAGGCCGATCACGCCGTCACCCGCCGAGGGGCCAGGCGGCCGTCGGTCAGGTGGAGCGTTCTGCCCATCTTCGCCGCGTGGTCCTGGTCGTGGGTGACGAGCACCAGTGCGCAGCCCTGGTCCGTGGTCTGGCGCAGGGCTTCCACCACCAGGTTGCCCGTTTCGGTGTCCAGGGCGCCTGTTGGTTCGTCGGCCAGGATGATGTGCGGTTCCCGGACCAGGGCTCGGGCGATGGCCACGCGTTGCTGCTCGCCGCCGGAGAGCCTGGGGGGTTTGTGCTTGGCCAGGTGGGCGATGCCCACGCGGTCGAGGGCCGCCATGACCTTCGCCTTCCGCTTGCGGCGGGGTAGCCAGCCTTGGCCGTTGACCAGGGCCATGGCCACGTTCTGGGCGGCCGTGAGGTGCTTGAGCAGGAAGAAGCGTTGGAAGACGAAGCCGAACTCGGCGCTGCGGAGGGCGGCGGCCTTGCGTTCGGGGATGCGGGTGATGTCCCGCTCGCCCAGGAGGTAGCTGCCCTCGTCCGGGCGGTCGAACAGGCCGATGAGGCTGAGCAGGGTGCTCTTGCCCGAGCCGGAGCGGCCCAGGATGGCCACGCTGTCGCCGCTGTGCACGGTCAGGTCGACGCCGGCCAGGATGGTGCGGGGTTGTTCCTGGCCCTTGAGGGTCTTGGTGATGCCGGTGAGGGTGAGCAGCGGGGTCACTTGCCGGCCTCGGGTGGTGCGGCGGGCAGGTCGGGGCCGGGCACGGCCAGGGTCTCGTCGCCGGTCAGGCCGGATCGGACCTCCACCACCTTGCCGTCGGTGAGGCCCAGTTCGACGTCCCTGGTCTCCTTGCCGCCGTCCGGGGTCACCACGTCGACCTTGCCCCTGCCCTGGCCGCCCGCGACCGCCTCGACCGGGACGACCAGTGCGTTCTGCGCGGTGGCGGTGACCACCTCCAGGGTCGCGGTGGCGCCGTTGATCAGCTTCACGTCGGCGGGGGCGGTGCAGACCAGGCGCAGGCCGGTGGGTGCCGAGGGTTGCCGGTCGGGGTCCTCCTGCTGCCGTGGTGGTGCGGGGGCCGCGGTGTCGGTGGGCGGCTGCTCGGGCGGCGGGGCCGGGAAGGTGCCCTGGGGCAGGGCGGCGATGGTGCCCAGCAGGGCGCAGGGGAACGGGCCGGGGCCGTTCTTGATCTGCGCCCGCACGGTGCCCTGGGCGGCGTCGGCGATCCGGTACGCCTGCTCGCCGTCGATGTCCGCGACGATGCCGTAGCCCGCGTACTTGGCCGAGGCGATCGGCATGCCCGCGGTGACGGTGGCGCGGTCGTCCACCAGGCGCCCGCCGAACGTCGCGCCGGCGGGGACGTCGACGTTGTTGGGCTTGCCGTCCTGCCAGACGGTGGCGAAGCGGGTCGGCCTGGTCGGCGTCGCGGTGGGCGCCTGGACGTCGAGGTAGCGGATCTGGCCCGCGACCGGCGAGGCGATGCCGAAGACCGGGTTCATGGTGACCGTGCCGGTCAGGCTGACC
Organism: Saccharothrix syringae; assembly: GCF_009498035.1. Lineage (NCBI taxonomy): Bacteria > Bacillati > Actinomycetota > Actinomycetes > Pseudonocardiales > Pseudonocardiaceae > Saccharothrix > Saccharothrix syringae. Next base: position 2,310,663 of record NZ_CP034550.1, on the reverse strand, counting down.
TCGTTCGACAGGTCCTGCCTGGTCGGCTTGGCCGTGGTCTGCACGGTGCCGCGCGGCGCCAGGCCCGGGTCCTGCGGTTCGGCGCCGGTCGAGGTGCAGGCGGCGGCGGTGAGCACCACCGCGGTGAGTCCGCACGCGCGGACGAAGGCGTTGTTCGACAACGGTCCCCCCAAGATCCCCGACCAACCTACCGGTATGACGCCCGGGCGGTGGTGGGGGTTGCGCGGGGATTACTGGACCGCGTGCAGGTTGCCGTCGGCGCCCTGGAGGCAGCGGGCGCTGCCGGCGCCGCTGGTGACGAACTCGGTGATGCAGCGGCCCAGCTGGGCGTGCGCGTCGGCGTTCGGGTGGAACGACTGCTGCGCCAGGTGCAGGCCGATGGCGTCGAGGCCGCCCTTGACCAGGGCGTCCGGGTCGACGGTCAGGCGGCGCTGCCACTCCCCCGCGCTGCTCTCGCCCTTGCTGCACGCCTCGCGGTTCTCCGTGGCGCGGGAGAAGTCGAGGAACCTCACCCCGGTGCGGGACGCCACGCCGCGCAGCGCCTCGCTGAACTGCGGCACGGCGACGGTGCGGCCGTACTGGGCGTCGGTCAGGCGCAGCGGGCAGCCCTGCGGGCCGTGCAGGAGGCGGTCCATCTTCTCGGTCACCGGGGAGGCGTACGAGGTCAGGACGAGCTGGTACTGCTCGTCGCGGTACCCGGCGGTGGTCATCGCGGCGCGGACGTCGCGCAGGGCGTTCTCCACCTTCGGCGCCATGGCGGCGAGCCGGGCGGGCCACTGCTGCTCCAGCTCGGCGCGGCAGGCCGGGCCGAACGGGTTGGCCCAGGCCAGGACGCAGTCGAGCATGGTGTCGGCGAACTGGACGTCGTCGTTGGCGCCGACCTGGACCACGACCGCGGTCACCCGGTACTGGCGGGCGACGTCGATCAGCCGCCGGGCCTGCGAGCCCTCGGTGTAGTGCACGGTGTCGGCCAGCGAGACGTTCGCCGAGTCGGCGCCCGAGCAGGCCAGGTTGACCGTGCGGTCGGCCAGCTGGGTGCGGTGCACCATGGCCGCGGTCGAGCGGTGGCACCAGTTGCCGTTCTCGCCCTCGGTGCCGGGTTCGTAGGAGCCGGCGCCCTCGCCGGACATGGCGCTGTCGCCGAGCGAGACGACCGCGGTCTGCCGGTCGTCCACCGCGCCCGCGGTGAGGGGGATGGTGACCAGCACTCCGGCGGCGACCAGTGCGGCGCCCGCCGCGGCAGCCCAGATCTTCCTCGACACCGCGGACCCCCACTGAGGTTGTCGACCACTGGTCCCCACCGACGGTAAGGGGGCGGTCACAGCGTGACAACAGGCTGTTCGGGCGGCGGTTCGGGCGGTTCGGGAGTCCGCAGGGCGGGCCGCCCTTCGGCGGTTCGCGGTGGCGCGGTGCTTTGCGACGCTGTGCTCCCCGTCGCGAGGAGGCCGTATGCGCGCCCTGCTGGTGGCTCTCTTGGTGCTCGGCTCGCAGGTGGTGGGCGTGGCGCAGGCGGTGGTGCTCACCGCCCGGGTCAACTTCTCCGACCAGGCCACCACGCCGCCGTCGGGGTACGCGCGGGACTTCGGCGAGCCCTACGGGCTCCGCGCCAACGGCCAGACCTACGGCTGGGTGGCGCTGGGCACCACCACGCCGCTGTCGCTGGTCGGCAACGGGCGCAACCGCGGCGGCACCGGCGACGTGCGGCTGGCCACGCTGGTGCACGCCCAGCTGCCGGCCTCGTCGCCCGGGGTGGCGACGCCGGGCAGCTGGGAGCTGGCGGTGCCCAGCGGCTCGTACCGCGTCACGGTGGCGGTCGGCGACGCGGGCACGGCCGTGGACAGCACGCACTACCTGAACGTCGAGGACCAGAACGCGGTCGCGGCGTTCAAGCCCACCTCCGCCGTCAAGCACGCGGTGGCGACGCGGGTGGTGACGGTGACCGACGGGCGCCTGACGCTGTCGCCGCGCGGCGGCACCAACACCAAGCTGAACTACGTCGACGTGGACGGGCTGCCGGAGGGTTCGCCGTCGGTGCGCGCGGTGACGCCGGCGAACCTGGCGACCGGGGTGGCGCCGACCTCCAGCGTGGTGGCCGACCTGCGGCTGCCGGCGGGCGCGGTGGACCCGGCGACGCTGTCGTCGACCGCGGTCCGGCTGACCAGGGTGTCCGACGGCGCCGCGGTGCCCGCCAACGTGATCACCAGCGGCGGGGGCGACGTGATCAACGTGTCGCCGCTGGCGCCGCTGGCCGCCTCCACGCAGTACCGGTTCTCGGTGACCGAGGCGGTGCGGGACGTGGCGGGCAACGCCTTCCAGCCGTTCTCCTCGGTGTTCACCACCGGCACCGCGGGCGGTGGCGGGCCGGTCGCCTTCGAGCAGGTGTTCGGCGTGGCCACCGGCGCGCCGTTCACCAGCGTGGCGTTCGGGCCGGACGGGCGGCTGTACGCGGCCACGTTCACCGGGCACGTCCACCGCTTCCCGGTCAACGCCGACGGCACGCTGGGTGCCGCCACGGTGATCACCTCGGTGCGGGACCACGCGGTCGCCGCCGGGTTGCCCGGCGCGCCGAACCGGACCGTGATCGGCCTGGCGTTCGACCCGGCCTCGACGCCGTCGGCGCCGGTGCTGTGGGTGACCGACAACTACGGCGGCACGTCCAACGCGCCCGACTGGTCGGGCAAGATCGCCCGGCTGAGCGGCCCTGACCTGGGCACCTACACCGAGGTGGTCACCGACCTGCCGCGGTCGGTCAAGGACCACGAGACGAACTCGCTGGCGTTCGGGCCGGACGGCGGGCTGTACCTGACCCAGGGGTCGATGAACGCCATGGGCGCGCCGGACACCACCTGGGGCAACCGGCCGGAGCACCTGCTCAGCGCGGCCGTGCTGAAGCTGCACCCGGCGCGGCTGCCCGCGTCGCTGCCGGTGAACGTGCGCACCGAGGCCGGCGGCTCGTACAACCCGTACGCGGCCTCCGCGCCGCTGACCATCCACGCCACGGGCGTCCGCAACGCCTACGACCTGCACTGGCACCGCAACGGCCACCTGTACGTGCCGACGAACGGGTCGGCCGCGGGCGGCAACGCGCCGGCCACGCCGTCACCGCTGCCCGCGTCCTGCGCCTCCCGGCCCGACGGCCCGTACACCGGGCCGGCGGTGCCCGCGGTGACGAACAACCCGCAGGCCGAGACCGACTACGTGTTCGACGTCAAGCCGGGCCGGTACTACGGGCACCCGGCGCCGGTGCGCTGCGAGTGGGTGCTGGCGGGGGGCAACCCCACGTCGGGCACCGACCCGTTCCAGACCGACGCGTACCCGGTGGGCACCGCGCCGGACCGGAACCTCGACCTCGCCGGGACCTACGACGCGGGGTTGCACGCCTCGGCGAACGGGGTGGTCGAGTACCGGGGCACCGCGTTCGGCGGCCGGCTGGACGGCAGGCTGCTGGTGGTGCGCTACTCGTCCGGGCAGGACATCCAGTACTTCGACGTGGGCCCGACCGGGGCGCTGTCCAACCGGACCACGGGCACCCCCGGGATGACCGGGTTCAACCAGCCGCTGGACATCGCGCAGAGCCCCGCCACGGGCCACCTGTACGTGACGGAGCTGGGCGCGAACCGGATCACGCTGCTGCGCCCGGCCCCGGTCACGGCCGGCGGGTGATCCGCGTCCCGCAGGGGCACCGACCGGTCCTCACGCCGGCGCGGTGGCCGGCTCCGTGTGGACGGTCACCGCGGCCAGCCGGGGCACGGCCCGCTTGAGGTGCCGCTCGACCTCGTGCGCGATGTGGTGCCCCTGCGCCACGCTCAACCCGGCGTCCACCGCGATCGCCAGCTCCGCCCGCAGCACGTGCCCGGTCCACCGCATCCGCACCCGCTCGGCCCGCACCACGCCCTCGACCCGCTCGGCGGCGTGCCGGGCCAGGTCGACCGAGGCCGGGTCGACCGCGTCGAGCAGCCGGCCGAACACCTCGGCCGCCGCGTCGCGCAGCACGAACAGGATCGCCGCGGTCATGCCCAGGCCCACCAGCGGGTCCGCGAGCGGGAAGCCCAGGGCGACGCCGGCGCCGCCGAGGACCACGGCCAGGGACGTGAAGCCGTCGGTGCGGGCGTGCAGGCCGTCGGCGACCAGGGCGGCCGAGCCGATCTCCCGGCCGACGCGGATGCGGTACCGCGCGACCAGCTCGTTGCCCAGGAAGCCGATCGCGCCCGCCGCGGCGACGACCCACAGGTGCCGCACCGGGTGCGGGTCGAGCAGGCCGCGCACCGACTCCCAGCCCGCGTAGACCGCGGACGCGGCGATCACCAGCACCACGGCGACGCCGGCCAGGTCCTCGGCGCGGCCCAGGCCGTAGGTGAACCGGCGGGACGCCGCGCGGCGGCCCAGCACGAACGCGATGGCCAGCGGCACCGAGGTCAGGGCGTCGGCGAAGTTGTGCACGGTGTCGCCGAGCAGCGCGACCGAACCGGTCAGCGCCACCAGGACGGCCTGCGCGAGGGCGGTCGCGAAGAGCGCGGCGAACGACACCACCAGCGCGCGCATGCCCTTGCGGCTGCTCTCCAACGCCGTGTCGACGCGGTCCACCGAACGGTGCCCGTGCCCGTGTCCGTGGCCATGCCCGTGGCCGTGCCCTTTGCCCGTCACCGCTGCGTCCTCCGCTCGACCTCGGCGCTCCCCTGCTAGACTATCTGCGTAGTCACGCAGATACGCAAGTAGTTAGGCTGACGACATGCACAGCGCGCTGCCGGACTTCGACATGCCCAACGAGGAACAGGTCCACCTCGCCGCCGAGTCGTTCCGGCTGCTCGCCGACCCCACGCGGATCAAGGTGCTGTGGGCGCTGCTGCAGGGGGAGTCGTCGGTGGCCTGCCTCGCCGAGGTCGCGGGCGCCGCGCCGACGGCGGTCAGCCAGCACCTGGCGAAGCTGCGCCTGGCGGGTCTGGTGAAGGGCAGGCGCGAGGGCACGTTCGTGTACTACTCGGCGGCCAACGACCACGTGAAGGGCCTGCTGGCGCAAGCGCTCTTCCATGCCGACCACGTGGACCGGGACCTGCCGCCCGCGGCGGACCCGGAGCAGGAGGTCGCACACCACAAGCGTTGACGTTTTCACCCTGTTGTCGCAGCGTACAAGGCATATACGCCCTGGCGAAAGGGTATCCGAGGCTCCCCCACCCAGTTCAACGAGGAGCCGATGACGGGCACCTCCGGCATTCGTTCGGGAGGTTGTGATGGCACACGTGGGAGACCTGATCGACATCCGCAGCGGCGACGAGTTCTACCAGCCAGTGCCCTTCGGGCTGGTGTACCCCACGTGCACGGCGGACGGTTCGGCGCCGCCGAGCCAGCGCGGTCGCACCTGGGAGCACCTGACCGCCTCCGGCCGCGAGCTCCGGCCGGCGAGCGGGTGAACCCCGGCGCATACCCCCCGACGGGGCCGTAGGCACAGCCTACGGCCCCTTTCCTTGTATATAGGCGAGTTTCCGCCCCTCGCGACGTACGACGAAGGGCACCCGGGCAGCGGTCGCGGACCGCGACCGGGCTGCGGGCTCCGAAGTGGACGGTCGAGCGGGGGCACCGGCCCGGCGGCGGGCGGTGCGCGCGTCGGGGCGGTCGCCCCGGGGAGTGCCGGCGCCCGGTCCCCGACCCCGCCCCGCCGGGACACCCGATCGCCCGGTCCCCGGAGGCCGTGGTCGGTAGGCTGCGGAGAGCGACGGCGTGCGGAGGAGGCCGAGTGGCGGCGAGCGAGCGGCGGCTGGTCGACGACCTGGCCAAGGCCATCGACGGTGCGGACTTCGCCTGGTCCCTGGTCCTGGTCGGCGAGGACCAGCGGGACAAGCTCGCGGCGCTGACCAGCGACCTGCTGGGCAAGCCCTCCGCCACCGGCGACGGCAAGCAGATCACCTCCGGTTACGCCTACTGGGGCATCGGCCCGACCATCGCCTGGGCGCACGCCTGCGCCGACCCGTTCTACCTGGTGATGAAGCAGAGCCTGGACTCGTTCACCCGCCGCTGGAACGAGGTGCGCGACCACGTCGGCGCCGGGTTCCACCACGTCAGCTTCGGCGTCGGCACCGGGCACAAGGACCGGCTGGTCCTGTCGCACCTGCTCGACCGCCACCCCGACCTGCTGTACGTGCCGGTGGACATGAGCTCGGAGATGCTGCGCCTGGGCACCCAGCAGGCCACCACCGGCCTGGGCCTGCGCGGCCACCGGGTGGCGCCGGTGCAGCTGGACTTCTCCCTCCGGGACAACCTGGCCGCGTTCCGCGACCTGGTGCACCGGGTCGTGGGCGACGAGCCGGTGCTGTACTCGCTGCTGGGCAACACGCTGGCGAACTTCGACCGGGACGCCGAGCTGCTGGCGGACCTGACCTCGATCACGCGCCCGCAGGACCTGTTCCTGCTGGAGGTCGCCACCACCGAGGCGCTGTCGGAGGAGCTGGCCGGGGAGGCGGTCGAGGAGTACGAGCGCAGCCACGCCTACCGCAAGTTCGTCACCAGCGCGCTGATGCACAACACCGACCTGACCATCCGCCTGGACTCGGTCCGGTTCCACGGCTCCGTGGAGGGCGACCGGGCGCTGAAGGTCAAGGTCGTCTACCAGAACCAGACCGGCGGCGACCTCGTGGTGATGCTGCCCGACCGGAACCGGGTGCCCTTCCCCGAGCACGACACCATCCGCCTCTACCTGACCCGCAAGTACGCGCGGTCGGCGCTGGACCGGGTGGTGGCCGAGGCGGGCATGCGCCGGGTCGCGGTCACGCACTCGGACTTCCAGGTGGCGCGCTCCGCGCACGGCTTCGGCATGGACCTGCTGCTGCTCGCACCGGGCGGGGTGCCGCGGCGCGGCGACGACCCGGCGCGCGACATCTGGGAGAACTGACCCCCGATGACGCGCATCGCCATCACGGTGCTGACGTTCGGCGCGCTCGCGGTGGCGACGGCGCTGGGCGTGGCCTGGTTCGCCGTGTCACCGCCCGGTGGGCGCTGGGAGCCGGCGGTGAACTCGCTCGCCCTGCTCGCGGGCATCACCGGCATCTTCGCCGAGCGCTGGGCCACCCAGCGCGAGCAGCGCAAGCAGGCCATCGAGTCGATCCGGCTGGAGATGGCCCGCAACCGGGAGACCCTGGACGGCGAGGCGTTCCGGCCCAGCGCGCCGCCGGGGCGGCGGGTGTACCCGCGGCTGATCCAGTCGGCGGTGGACTCGGCGTTCGCCTCCGGCGCCCTCACCCCGCGCCGGGACGCGGAGCTGATCGACCTGCTGCACCGCTGGCGCAGCGCGGTCAGCTCGGTCAACCGGCGGCTGGAGCTGACCGAGATGCTGGTGTTCACCTCGGCGTCGACCGAGTCCGCCGAGCGCTTCCACGAGGCGTTGCACGGCGCCGGCAGCTTCATGCGGGACGTGCGCTCGCTCCTGGACGAGACCCAGACCTACCTCGACTCCCGCACGTCCGACTAGCTGGCCGCCAGCATCTCGTCGCCCGCGGCCACGGCCTTGTCGGTCATCAGCTCCAGGCCCTCGACCCACCGCGCCACCGCGATCGGCTCCGGCCGCACCCGGTCGCGCATCCGCGCCACCACGAACGGCGGTTCCGAGCTGTCGCTCTCCAGGGCCAGCGCCCAGCCCCGCTCGGCGTCCCACAGCAGCGCCACGTCCCGATCGGGGAACCCGGGCAGCCTGCCGTCGAGCGCCAGGTACGCGGTGTCCTCCTGGACGTAGGAGGACTCACCGCTGAGCCCGAGCGCACGGGTCACCCGCAGGACGTACGCCCGCAGTGCACGGATCACGTTCTCGTCGAACTCCCAGTCCATCGCGCACCCCCGAACCACCGCCGGAACGCGCCGTCCTCACGACGCGTTCCCGGGTAGCCCGAACGAGTGGGTTCGAAACATGCGCGTTTCGTTTACCTCACCGGTGGCGACCGCGTCGGGCCGCGTGGCCCAACGCGGTGCGGCCGGGTGTCGGCACGGCCTGCTCCGCGCGGACCACCGGCGTTTTCCCCGGTCGCGGCCCGGGTACGGGCGGGTCACCGACGACCGGGGAGGGTGTGCCGAGATGCTGCGGCGGACTGCGGCCGCGCTGGCCGCGCTGTTCCTGGCGGTGACCGGCTGTGAGGCGGTCGACACCCTGCCGGGTGCCGCGCCCGGCGGCACCGCGGTGGACCGGGTGCCCGAGGGCACCCCGGACGCGCCGACCGCGCGGACCCTCCTGGCGCAGCTGCCGGTCGCGCAGCCCGGCCGGATGGAGGGCTACGCGCGCGACTGCGACAACGGCGAGGGGTGCGTGTTCGGGCGGCCGTGGGAGGACGTGGACGGCGACGGGTGCGACCAGCGCAGCCAGGTGCTGGCGCGCGACCTGACCGACGTGCGGCGCAAGGAGGGGCGGTGCGGGGTCGAGTCGGGCACGCTGCTCGACCCGTACACCGGGGAGACCGTCACCGGCGTGTCGAAGATCCAGATCGACCACGTGGTGCCGCTGGCGGAGATGTGGCGCAGCGGTGCGGCCGGGTGGCCGCGGGAGCGGCGCGTGGCGGCGGCCAACGACCTGCGCAACCTGGTCGCCACCGCCGGGAAGGTCAACCAGGCGAAGGGCGACCAGACGCCCGACCGGTGGATGCCGCCGAACGGGGCGTACGCCTGCCAGTACGGCCGGATCTACGCGGGGATCAAGGCGCAGTACGGCCTGACGGTGACGGCCGCCGAGCGGACCGCGCTGGAGCAGGCCCTGGCCACCTGCGGTTAGGGGCGCGGGGTGCGGACCGCGATCCCGGCGACGTCGTCCAGGTACTCGGCGGTGAACCCGCCCGACACCGCCTCGGTCTCGGCCACCACCACGGTCGTGCCGTCGAGGGTGTCCGAGTCGTAGTTGTACGCGCTGAACGGGACGTCGTTCATCAGCAGCAGCGACCCCGACAGCGGGGTGATGTCGCCCGTGCCGTGGATGTCCTCGACCCGCTTGAACTCGCGGGCGGCGTCCGCGTCGCCGAACTCCACCCAGGCGACCGAGACGACGATGGTGCCGCCCCGGTCGTCGGTGAGGGTGAACAGCACCCGGTCGAGCGCGACGCACGGCGTGGCCGTCAGCAACTGCCGCAACTGCCCGAACGAGTGGGGCACGCACTCGGTGTCGGAGCGCGCCGCCCGGTCCACCACGCGCAGCCCGGTGCCCTGCCAGATCTCGTCCGGGTCCGCGGACGCGGCCAGCCCGCCCGCACCCGCCGCCACCGCGCCCGCCAGGGCCGCCGCCGCGACCACGCCACCGGTTCCCACGTGCCCGCCTCCTCACGACCCCTTCCCCCGGCACAGGTACCCGGTTCGACGGTAACTTCCACCAACGGGTGAACTCAGCTGCCGAACGCCCGCACCACGGCGGCCATGTCCTCCGGCGTGCCCCGGTAGGCGGCGCGGTAGTGGTCGTGCAGGACGCGCATGAGCCGGTCGTCGGTGCCGGCGGCGCCCATGGCCTCGACGATCAGCGCGCTGTCCTTGGCCGCCCCGTCGACGCCGAAGGACGGCGTGAAGTCGCCGTCGACCATGGCGCGCCCCTTGGTCTGCGCGTAGGCGCTGTCCACCGGCCCGCCGGAGATGGCCTCCAGGAACGCCCCGGGCGCCACCCCGAGCCCGCGCGCCAGCGCCACGGCCTGGGCGGTGGCCGCGGTGATCGACAGGACCCACGAGTTGGCGACGAGCTTGAGCCGCTGGCCGTCGCCGGGGCGCTCGCCCGCCCACACGACCCGGCTGGCGACGGCGTCGAGCACCGGCCGCACCCGCTCCCGCAGGGCCTCGGGCGCGGCGGCCAGGGCGGTGAGCCGGCCCTGCTCGGCCGGTTGGCGGGTGCCCAGCACCGGCGCGTCCACCAGGTCCACGCCGTGCTCGGCGGCCAGCGCCGCCAGCCGCTCGGCGCCGTCGAGGCCGACCGTCGCGCACTGCAACCACGTGGCGCCCTTCGGGACCGCCGGCAGCGCCTCGGCCATGACCTCGGCGGTGGAGTCGGCGTCGAAGAGCATCGTGATCACGACGTCGGCGTCCCCGACCGCCGACGCGGGGTCCTCGGCGACCCGCGCACCCGCCTCGGCCAGCGGACGGGCCTTGTCGGCGCGGCGGTTCCACACCACCACCTCCAGGCCGGCGCGCAGCAGGCTGCGCGCCATCCCGGCACCCATCAAACCGGTTCCCAACACCACAGCGACCATGGGATCAACATGGCACCGACTTCGGGGATCCGCACGCCGGAACTAACTCTCTGTGATCATCACGACACGGTGGGCAGGTAGGCGGGTGCGCGGCGCACCGGTGCCGCCCGCTCGAAGGCGGCGGCGAACCGCAGGACCCGCGCGTCCGCGCCGTGGCCGGCCATGAACGACACGCCGATCGGGAGCGGGCCGGCGAAGCCCGCCGGGACGGTGGCGTTCGGGTAGCCCGAGACCGCCGCGGGGGTGGAGGAACCCAGCACGTAGGCGTCGCCGTTGGCGTAGTCGGTGCGCCAGGCGGGGCTGTTGGTGGGCGCCATGACCACGTCCAGCCGGTGGGCGGCCAGGACCTCGTCGATCGAGCGGCGGGCCAGGTCGGTGGCGGTGCGGCGCTGCTCGCGGTAGGTCGGGTCGGTGATCGGCGGTGCCTTCTCCGCCTCGTGGAACAGCTCCTGGCCGAACCTGCTCAGCTCGACCGGGTCGGCCTCGTTGAAGGCGATCAGCTCGGTGAGGGTCCGCGGCACGCCGGGCCGGGACTTGAGGTACGCCTCCAGGTCGTGCTTGAACTCGGTGATCAGGGCGGGGAACTCGACCGCGTCGATCTCGTCCTGGTAGGGCAGCTCGACCTCGACCACGGTGGCGCCGTTGCGCCGCAGCACGTCCACCGCCGACTGCACGACCCGGTCCACCTCGGCGTCGCGCCCGGCCTTGCGCCACACGCCGACCCGCGCGCCGCGCAGCGCGTCGGGGGTGAGCGCGCGGGCGTAGTCGGCACCGCGCCCCTCCAGGGCGGACATCAGGATCGCCGCGTCGACGACATGCCGCGCCATCGGGCCCGCGGTGTCCTGCTGCGCGGAGATCGGCACGATGCCGTCACCGCTGACCCGGCCCAGGGTCGGCTTGAGGCCCACCACGCCGTTCTGGCCGGACGGGCACACGATCGAGCCGTCGGTCTCGGTGCCGACCGCGACCTGCGCCAACGACGCCGCCACCGCCGCACCGGAGCCGGACGACGACCCGCACGGGTTGCGATCCAACACGTACGGGTTGTTGGTCTGCCCGCCGACGCCCGACCAGCCCGAGGTGGAGCGCGTGGAGCGGAAGTTCGCCCACTCCGACAGGTTGGTCTTGCCCAGCACGACCGCGCCGGCCTCGCGCAGGCGCCTGACCAGCTCCGCGTCGTCACGCGGCGGCACCCGCAACGCCCGCGACCCCGCCGTGCCGCCCGAGCGCGTGTCGATGTTGTCCTTGAGCAGCACCGGGATGCCGTCCATCAACCCCCGCGCCTGACCGCGGGCCCGCCGCCGGTCGCTCTCCGCCGCCTGCCGCAACGCCTCCGGATCCACCGCCAGCACCGACCGCACCCTCCGGTCCACGGTGTCGATGCGCCGCAGGTAGGCGCGCGTCAGCTCGACCGAGGTCAACGAACCCGCGTCCATCCGCCGCGCCAACTGCGGGATCGTGGCCGCGTCCAGGTCCAGGGCCGGGCGGGAGTCGGCGTGGGCGGGCGGCGCGACGAGGAGCGCGCACAGCAGCGCCGCGAACAGGGATCGCATGCGGTCCAGCCCAGACCCGCCGCCCGTCCGGGTCAACCCCCCGATGGTCGTCCGTTGGAGGTTTCCGCGAGCCGCGCGTGCAGGCGGGCCCGGACCTCGTCGGGCGTGTAGGCGCGGCGCTTGCGCTCCGCGCGGGCGATCACCGCGCCGGTCGCCGCGACACCCGCGACACCGGCCAGGCCGAGCAGCTTCCACCACCGCATCCGCCTAGGCTACCGGCGTGGCTGGAACGAAGATCGGTCTGGACGAGGCGGTCGAGCTCACCCGCACCGGCGACGTGTGGCTGTTCCGGGGCAGCTCGGCGGCCGACCGCGCCATCCGGGTGACCACGAACAGCCCGGTCAACCACGTGGGCATGACCGTCGCCGTCGAGGACCTGCCGCCGCTGATGTGGCACGCCGAACTGGGCCGCTCGCTGCCCGACGTGTGGACCGGCACCCACCACCGCGGGGTGCAGCTGCACGACCTGCGGGAGGCGGTGCTGGTGTGGGCGCGCAAGTACGGGCAGCGGGCCTGGCTGCGCCAGTTGGACCGGGCCACGACCCGCGAGCAGGACGACGCCGTGCTCAAGACGGTGGCCCGGCTCAACGGCACCCCCTTCCCCTCCACGGCGCGGCTGGCCACGCGGTGGTTGCGCGGGCGGCTGCCGAACCTGCGGCGCACCGCGGACTCGACGCTGGAGACCGCCTACTGCGCCGAGGTGGTGGCCGTGACGTACGAGGCGATGGGGTTGCTGCCGGGCGGGCGGCGGGCGAACTGGTACGACCCGGGGCGGTTCTGGAGCGGTGACGAGCTGGACCTGCTGGGCGGGGCTCGGCTGGGCGAGGAGATCGCGGTGGAGATCCCGGTCGAGGGGTGATCGGGCGGGGCAGGGCGCGGGGTGGCGCGGTTGAGCCGGCCGGTCCGAACAGGTCGGCCCGGTGGGAAACCCGGTTGCCCGGCCGGCGGCCCGGCACCCACGATGGCCGTCGTGAGCAGTCGGTTGCGGGCGCTCGCCCGGGAAGCGGTGGAGATCGCCGAGCGCGGTTCCTACCGCGTCGGCGGGGTCGAGGTGGACGTGCGGGCGGCCGTGGGTCGCGCCGTCGCCGGTACCCGCCTGCACGAGCCGGACGACCCGCTGGGGGTGCCGGAGTTCCGCGGTGCGGCCGCGGTGGAGGTGACCGGCGAGTCGACCCTGGCCGCCGCGCGTCGGCTGGGGGACGCGGCCTGCCTGGTGTTCGCCTCGGCGCGCAACCCGGGCGGCGGTTTCCTCAACGGGGCGCAGGCGCAGGAGGAGAGCCTCGCGCGCAGCTCGGCGCTGTACCCGTGCCTGCTGGCGGCAGGCGGTTTCTACACGCACCACCGCGCGCACGCCGAGCTGACCTACAGCGACCGGGTGATCCACTCCCCCGGCGTGCCGGTGTTCCGCGACGACGACGGGGCGCTGCTGCCCGAGCCGCACCCGGTCTCGTTCCTCACCGCCGCCGCGCCGAACCGCGCCGCGATCGCCCGCACCCAGCCCCACCTGCTGCCCGAGGTCCCGGCCGTGCTGGAGCGGCGCGCCGCCCGCGTGCTCCGGGTGGCCGCCGCCCACGGGCACCGGCGGCTGGTGCTCGGCGCGTGGGGCTGCGGCGTGTTCGGCAACGACCCGGTGGCCGTGGCCGGGGCGTTCCGGGCGGCGCTGCGGGAGAACCCGTTCTTCGAGCACGTGACGTTCGCCGTGCTGGAGCGGCGGCGCGGTGCGCCGACGTTCGAGGCGTTCACCGGGGTGTTCGGCCGAAACGGGGGTGCGGTTCCGACCGCCGCCCTAACATCCGACCGGTGAGCCGACCGGTGGGCAGGCGTTGGGGCGTGGCGTTGGTGGCGGTCCTCCTGGCGGGGTGCGCGGCGGAGGCCGACGTGCCCCAGGCACCGCCGGCGACCGGGCTGCTCGGCGCGCTGGCGGGCGTGCGGGCCACCGACGGGTCCGCCACGCAGGTCGAGTACGGGGAGGTGGCGGCGCTGCGCGCGCTCGCCGAGCGGGACGGGCGGTTCCTCGGCCTGGTCGGCTACGGGTACTCGCGGGTGGCGGCGCAGCACCGCGTGCTGGCCGACGTGGTCGGCTTCGACCCGGGGCTGGCGACGACGGCGGTGCAGGTGGGCCGGGACTCCTGGGCGGCCGTGCTGCGGATGGACGTCGACGTGGCCGCGGTCGACGCGAAGCTCACCGCCCTGGGCGGCCGGCGCGACGGCGGCACCTGGACCACCGCCGGCGACGACGAGATCTCCCCGGACGGGCCGCTGGCGCGGCAGGGCGTCGTGACCGGGTTCCAGCGGGTTCGCGTGCAGGCGGGGTCGGTGGCCCACGCCACCGGCGCGGAGGCGTTGCGGTGGGTCACCGAGCCCGGTGGCCGGACCCTGGCCGACGACCCGATGGTCGGTGAGCTGGCGCGGTGCCTGGGCGAGGTGTCGGCGGCGCTGGTCAGCAGGCCGAAGACCGGGCTGCCGATGGCGGCGGGCGTGCGCACGACGGCCGCGGGCGAGGCCACCGAGGTGGTGTGCGTGCCCGACGAGAACCCCAAGGCCCTCGCCGGGCGGGTGCGGGACAACCTGGAGACCGGTCAGGGCGCCCGCGAGCCGTGGTCGGCGGTGCTGCCCGGTGCGCGGGTCGAGCAGCCCGCCGACCAGACCGGCGTGGTGCGGGTCCTGGTGCCGGCCGTGCCCGGTGCGCAGGTCGGTCGGGTGTTCACGGTGTGGCACAGCGGTGATCTGCCCGCGCTGTTCGGCTGAGGAGCCCGGGGCGGCTCCGGGTGAGCTGCCCGCCTCGTTCCCCGGCGCGGCTTCGACGAGGTCGTTGCAGTGCTAGCTTGAGGCTTGCGCCGGACCGGCCTGCGACACCGCCCGGCAACCCCCACGTCGACCGCGGAGGCAGCGCTGCGACCGGTGGACCTGGCCCGCGCGGCGGGCATCTCGCCCCAGCAGGTGCGCAACCACCTCGACGCGGGCGTGCTGCCCCCGGCCGAGCGCTCCCCCGCGGGCTACCGGGTGTTCGGTGAACGGCACCGCGAGGCGCTGCTGACCTACCGCCTGCTCGGCCGCGGCTACGGGTGGGCCGTGGCCCGGACGATCATGCGCGCCGTGCACGCCGGTGACTCGCTGACGGCGCTGGCGGCGGTCGACGAGGCGCACGCGGCCGCGCACGCCCAGCGCGAAGCCCTCAAGGCCACCGCCGAGGCGTTGGAGGCGGTGGCCGGGCGGCCGCCGGACACCGTGCCGCGCGCCGGGCTGCACGTCGGTGACCTGGCCGCGAAGCTGGGTGTGCGGCCGTCGGCGTTGCGCGTGTGGGAGGCGGCGGGCCTGCTCGCCCCGGCCCGCACCACCGACGGGTACCGCGTCTACGGACCGGCGGACGTGCGCGACGCCCGGCTGGTGGCGATGCTGCGCCAGGCGCGCTACCCGTTGCCGCGCATCAAGCCGATCATGGACGAGTTCCGCGCGGCGGGCGGCACCGAGGCCCTGCGGGCCGCCATCACCGACCGCGAGGCGCACCTGGCGGCCCGCGCGCTGGTCATGCTCGAAGCGGCGGGCGCGCTGCACCGCTACCTCAGCGCGTGAGACCGGCATCGTGGGCGAGGATCGCCGCCTGCGTCCGGTTCTCCACGTCCAACGCCTGGAGGATCGCGCTCACGTGCGCCTTCACCGTGCCCTCCGACAGGGTCAGCCGTCGGGCGATGGACTGGTTGGACAAGCCCTCGCCGAGCAGCGCCAGCACGTCCCGCTCCCGGGCGGTCAACGCGGTGACACGCGCCCGGGCACCCTCGTGGCGCGACAGCCCACCGCCGCGCAGCTCGGCCACGAGCCGTTGGGCGATCCGCGGCGACAGGTAGGCGGCACCGTCCGCGAGCGCCCGCACGCCGATGATCAGCTCACGCGGGTCGGCGGCCTTGAGCAGGAACCCGTTCGCGCCGCCGCCCAGCGCCCGGGCCACGAACTCGTCCTCGTCGAACGTCGTCAACACCGCCACCGCCGCGTCCGGCACGGCCCTGCGCAGCTCGGGCAGGGCGGTCAGGCCGTCCAGTCGCGGCATCCGGACGTCCAGCAGCACGACGTCCGGGCGGTGGCGGCGGGCGAGGTCGATCGCCTCGTGCCCGTCGCCCGCCTCGGCGACCACCTCGATGCCGGGGTCGGTGTCCAGGATGGCGCGCACGCCGGCCCGGACCACCGCCTCGTCGTCGGCCAGCAGGACCCGGATCACCGGTCACGCTCCACGGGGTCGATCGGCAGGTGGGCGGTCACGGTGAACCGCTCGGCGGTCGGGCCGGACCGCAGCGTGCCACCCAGCAGCCGGACCCGTTCGGCCAAGCCCGCCAGCCCGCTGCCACCCCTGTTGCCGCTGTCGCGGCGGTCTTCCTCGGCCGATGATGTCTCATCCGGTGCGGTCACCGCGGTGGTGGTGGCGGCGGTGGTCGTGGTGCTTGCGCTCCTGGCGGTGCCCGCGGTGCTCTGGGTGCCCGCGGTCGCCAGGCCGGTCCCCGGTCCGACGAGCGGGTTGGTCACGGTCACCACCAACTCGGTCCTGGCCCGCTCGACCCGCACCTCCACCGGTGCGCCGGGCGCGTGCCGGGCCGCGTTGGTCAGTGCTTCCCGGACGACCCGGTGCACCGCCCGGTCCACGAGCGCGGGCAACCGCCCCGGCGACCCGCTCAGGGTGACCCGGAGGCCGGCGCGGCGGGCGCGGGCCACCAGTTCGCCCACCTCCTCGTCGGGTGGTTCGAGCGGCGGCGCGCCCTCGCGCAGCACGCCGATCGCGTGGCGGAGCCGGTCGGTGGCCGCGACGGCCGACGCGCGCAGCTCGGCCGCCGCCGCTCGGCCGCGTTCGGTGTCGGCGGTCAGTTCCAGCGCGCCGGCGCGCAGGGCGATCAGCGCCAGCTCGTGACCGACCGAGTCGTGCACGTCGGCGGCGATCCGGCCGCGTTCCCGCAGCCTGGCGCGCTCGGCGACCCACTCGCGCTCCCGCTCCAGCTGGGTGATCCGCTGCCGCCCCACCTCGATGAGCTGGGCCTGCTGCAACCGGAACTGACCGGCCAGCCGGGGCAGCGCGACGAACAGCCCCAGGGAACCCAGCACGCCGACGCCTTCCGACGGGCGCACCGCCGTGACCACCAGTCCCACCGCGCCGCCGACCACGAGCACCACCCAGCCGCGCGGTACCGGCAGGTGCCGTCCGTGCAGGTAGGCGAGGATCGCGAGCACCACGAACAGCAGTTGCCGCCACAGCGGCACCGAGTCCAGCCCCAGACCGTTGAGCACACCCGCCACCGCGAGCACCGCCAGCGCCACGCCGTTGACCACCCGATCCCCCTCCCCGACCTGCCGCCAGGCAGTCTCTCAGGCCGCCGTCCGCGCCGAGCGCAGCCGCACGGCACGGGCCACCACCACCGTCGCACCGGCCGCCGCCGCGACGACCACCGCGACCGTCAGGGGCAGCGGGAAGTAGGTCAGCTGCGCCCAGGTGACCGCCCGACCGCCCATCAGCACGGACAGCAGGTCGGGGTAGCCGACGAGCACGGCCACCGGCAGCAGCGCGGGTGCGCACCGCAGCGCCGCACGCCACGTGGGCGTGCCCGCCCGGCGTCGCGCCCACGTCCCGGCACGTCGCACGCCCAGCACCCCGAGCCCCAGCGCCACCAGCGCGAGCAGGCCCAGCACCAGCTCGAACAGCTGCCGCCCGCCACCGACCTCGCCGGGTGCCCGCCCCCGGCTGATGGCCAGCAGCCCTTGGAGGACGGCGTACGTGTCGTCCTGCAGCGCGGCGCTGTTGGCCAGCACGGCGAACCCGTAGCCGGTGGCCGGGTCGATCGCCTGCGCCGCCGTGTAGGTGAACAGGTTGCCGGAGTGCACGAGCACGTCCAGGTCCTCGTCCGGCGCCCAGCCCATGGCGTAGTCGGCCACGTCGGACGAGGCGTGCATCGTGCGCAGCCCGTCCGGCGACACCAGCGGCACGCCGTTGCCGGTCTGGGAGATCAGCCACCTGCCCATGTCGGCGGCGGTGGTGATCACCCCGCCCGCGCCGCTGGAGCCGCGGAGCCCCCGCAGCTCGGCGCGCGGCAGCCACGCCCCGAACAGCGAGATGTAGCCGTCCGCCGGCCGCACCTCGGCCTCGGTGACCCCGCTGCTCCCCATGCCGAGCGGACCGAACACCGCCGACCGCAGGTAGTCGGCGAAGCCCTGACCGCTCGCCACCTCCACCAGCCGGGCCGCGACCTCGTAGTTGGCGTTGCAGTACCGGTACCGCGTGCCGGGGTCGTCGGCCAGCGCCTGGTCGGCGAGCCCGGCGACGTACCCGGCGAGCGACCCGGAACCGGCCAGGTCCTCGACATCGATCGTGGTGTCGGAGAACCCGGAGGTCTGGTTGAGCAGGTGGCGCACGGTCACCCGCTCGTACCGCGGGTCGGCCATGGTGAAGCCGGGTAGCTGCCGCGCCACCGGTTCGTCCAGCGCGACTCGGCCGTCCTCGACGAGCGTCATCACCGCGAGGGCGGTGAACGACTTGCTCAGCGACGCGACGCGCATCGGGGTGTCGGCGGTGACCGGGTTGCCGTCCGAGTCGTGCCCGTAGCCGGCGGCGTGGACGATCCGGTCGCCTTGCGTCACCACCGCCGCCAGGCCGGGTAGGCCGGTGTCGTGCAGGGCGTCGGTGAGGTAGGTGTCGAAGGCGGCTGGGTCGACGGCCGGTTCGGCGTGGGCGGCGGGCAGCGGGGCCAGGGTCGCCATCAGGCCCGCGACCAGGGCCACAAGTGTCGTTCTCACGAGGGAAAACCTAAGGATCAGCTCCTTTCTGCCACATCCGACGACTTGCCGGAGCACCCCTGACGAAAGTTAGGGGTGCGTGTGCGGAGGGTGAGGTGGGTGTGTCGCGGTCGGGATGTGTATGCCGAGGTCGGGTTGGGTGTGCCGAGGTCGGGCTGGGTCCGCCGAAGTCGGGAGGTGCGTGCCGGAGTCGGGAGGTGCGTGCCGAGGTCGGGCTGGGCTGCTGAAGTCGGGAGGTGCGTGTGTCGCAGGCGGGAGGTGCGCCGAAGCCGGACTGCGCATTCCGCCCGAACGACAGCTCCGGTCCGTGACCGGAGCCTGGCGGCACCCGCCGTTCGAACTCCTCCACCAGCCGTCCGTGGGCGGCCCACCACCCGCAGTCCGCGTTGGGGTCGGGACGGAGAACACGAGCGTCCAGCAGTCGGGTGTCCACTCGGCCAAGTGCTCGTCGAACGTGGTGGAGAACGGCACCTCCTGGTCGTAGTTGGCGGCTGTGTTGGTGACACCGCCGGTACACCGCTCCGCGATGACCGATTTTCGGTTCAGGGCAGGGAGATCAGCGCAGGGCGGTGCTCGGGTGTTGAACTAGTTCGGCGGGCGCACGCCGGGCGAGTTCGACGGCGAGGTCGGTCGGCTCGGCGCGCACCCGGTCGGCTCAGCGTGAGCCCACCTCCTGGGGTGCACCCGTGCTGAGCGCGAACACCTTCACGTTGGCGTTCGCGGACAGCACCAAGGAGGTGGCCTCGCGCGTCGGGTCGAGCGGCACGCTCAACCGCCAGATCCGCACCGTGCGCCCGTCGGCCGTCCCGTCCGTGCGGTAGCGGGTCGTCGCGGTCACGGCGGTGCGTTCGCCGAAGCGCGCCGCCGGTGCCGCCCAGTCGGTGAGGGACAGCTCGGTCGCCGTGGTGGTGCCGTCCGCGTACTCGGTGGTGGCGGTGACGCGTTGGTCGCCGTTGACGGCGGTGGCCAGGACCTCCAGGGTGGCGTGGCGGCCCGGGGTGAGGTGCAGGCGCTGGCCGCGCGCCGTGAGGAAGTTGCGGGCCGTGCCGCTGGTGTCGGGCGCGGTGAAGGTGGCGTCGCCCACCTGGCGCGTGCCCGGTGCGGGCAGCTGCTCGGCGGGGAAGCTCCAGCCCTTCCCGTCGAGGTCGCCCTGCTGCTTGGCGTCTGCCGCCGCTGCTCCGTCCACATCGTACTGACCTCCCAGGTCCTGTGCGCACCACGGCCCGGAGGCCGTGCACGCGGTGGGGAGGTTCGGCACCGGCCCTGTTGCCGGCAGCACGTGGTCGACGGGCAGATCCCTTGTGCCCCAGGTGGTGTTCGGGGTGGCTCTCACGTCCACGACCAGCTCGCCACCGCGTGCCACGAACCTCTCCGGCAACCATGGCGCGGTGTGCTCCCGACCGTCAAGCTCGACGGCTTGGAGGTACACGTTCGTGTCGGATGCGTTGGGGGCCTTGATGGTCAGCGGCGGCGCACCGGTGCGGTTGACCCGCGCGTAGGGGAAAACCGGGCTGGACAAGAGGAGTTCGGCGCGGCCGGGCGTCTGCGGGTAGATGCCCAGCGCCGCGAACACGTACCACGCCGACATGGTGCCCAGGTCGTCGTTGCCGGGCAGCCCGGCGGGCCCGGTCCGGTACACCAGCGAGGCCATCACCCGCACGGTCTGCTGCGTCTTCCACGGCTGCCCCAGGGCGTTGTACAGCCACGGGGTGTGAATGCCCGGCTCGTTGGTCGGGTCGTAGCGCAGCCCGTCGCCGCCGGTCGCCCACGAGCCGTCGGGCTTGCGGAAGAAGGCGTCCAGCCGCCGGGCCGCCTGGTCCCGCCCGCCCATCGCGGCGGCGAGGCCGGACACGTCGTGCGGGACCATCCAGGTGTAGGTGGCGCTGGTGCCCTGCGCGAAACCCAGGTCGGACGACGGGCTGAACGGCCAGGTCCAGGTGCCGTCGGAGTTGCGCGCCTGCTGGTACCCGGTGTCGCCGGCGGAGGGGTTGAACGTGTTGCGCCACCAGCTCGCGCGCGGCAGCAGGGCGTCGCGCACGTCGGTCCGCCCGAGCCGCGCGGCCCAGTCGGCCAGGGCGGCGTCCGCGACCGCGTCCTCCAGCGTCTCGGCCGCGCCGCCCCAGCAGTGGCAGGTGTCCTGCGGCGCGTAGCCGAGGCGCAGGTACTCGGCCAGGTTCGGGCGCTGGCCCTCGCACTGGCCCGGGCACCCCTTGTCGGACAGGCCGTCCGGGTGCGGCGTGGTGGCCTGGCGCACCAGGGAGTCGAACGCCGCGCGCACGTCGAAGTCCCGCGCGCCCATGGCGTGCATACCTGCCAGCGCGGGTGCCGACGGGTCTCCGGTCATCACGTGCGTGGGCCCGTTGACGTGCACCCAGCGGTCCCACACGCCGCCGTTCTGGCGGGCCAGGTTGAGCAGCGACTGGGCGTAGTCGGAGGCGACCCGGGGTTCGAGCAGGGCGAGCAGCTGGGTGTGGGCGCGGTACTGGTCCCAGCCGGAGAAGTTGCCGTACTGGGCGCGTTGGCCGCGTTCCAGGCGGTGCACCTCCCGATCGCCGCCGAGGTAGGTGCCGTCCACGTCGCTGGTCACGTTCGGTTGCAGGAAGGCGTGGTAGAGCGCGGTGTAGAAGACCGTGCGCCGCTCGTCGGTGCCGCCGGCGACCTCCACGGACCGCAGTTGGCGGGCCCACTCGCGGCGGGCGTCGGCGGCCACCGAGTCGACCGCCTCGCGCGGGCCGATCTCGCGGTCGAGGTTGCGCCGGGCGGCTTCCGCGCTGGTGTAGGAGATGCCGACGCGGACCCGGACGTCGGTGTCGGTCGAGGTGTCGAAGGTGACGTAGCCGCCGGAGCCGCGCCCCTGGCGCGCCGCGCCGGTCTCGTAGCCCTCGCCGCCGGACGCGGTGGTCGTGCCGGGGCGCAGCTCGCCGTCGACCCAGGTGCCGGTGCCCGCGAAGGCGCGGTCGAAGGAGGCGGTGAAGTGCAGCCGGTAGTAGGACTTCTTGTTGTTGGCGCCGCCGTTGGCGCGCCGCCCGCAGAACGCGCCGGTGAGCACGGAGCCGGACACGGTCCGCCGGTCCGGGTCGATGGTGACCGACGCGTCCTCGCTGCCGTTGAGCGAGTTGGAGACGCGGAACAGCAGGGCGGCGGGCCGGTCGGCGGGGAAGGTGAAGTCGCCGATGCCGGCCCGGGTGGTGACGCTCAGGTCCGCCGAGGCGCCCGAGGACAGGCCGACCCGGTAGCGGCCGGGCGTGGCGGACTCGTCCTCGTGCCGGAAGTCGGCGGCGTAGACCTCGTCGCGCACGTCGGCGGTGGGCGAGCTCGCGACCTCGCCGACGAACGGCATGATCGGCACGTCGCCGGCCGCGCCGGGGTGGCAGCCCGCGCCGTTGACGTGGGTGAGGCTGAACCCGCGCACGCGCGTGGCGTCGTAGGAGTAGCCGTTGGCGGCGCCGGTGTTGGTCTGGTCGCCCCGGGTGCTGGTGGGGCTCCACGAGATCATGCCGAACGGCCGCACCGCGCCGGGGTGGGTGTTGCCGCCGCCGGCCGAGCCGATCAGGGGGTCGACGTAGGCCGTGGCGTCGCGCACCGGCCCCCGCTCGGCCGTCGCGGGCACCGCCGTGCCGATGAGGAGGACGGCCGCCAGTCCCGCTGTGATTCCCCGCATGGCCAGAGGTCTTACCCAACGGCGGGGACCCGTCGGAAGGCTCGGCGGCGATCTTGTCCGGTTGTCGTGGCCGTTCGCCGGACAGTTCGCGGGCACGTCATCCGCCGGTCATCCGAACGTGGGAAATCCGTTCGGCGCTGATGCGCGATCAGGCGTAGCTGTAACGTGAAAGTACCGCCACCCGCACAACGTCGTGATGGGGGTCAGCACCGTGATGAGGTCTTTCGGACGCCACCTGCTCCGCTCCGCGCTGGTCACGGCCGTGCTCGCGTTCGGGCTGGTCGACACCGCGGGCGCCACCGGCCGGGTCGACAACCCGTACGCCGGGGCCCGGGTCTACGTCAACCCCGAGTGGTCGGCCCTGGCCGCCGCCGAACCGGGTGGCGCCGCCGTGGCGGACCGGCCGACCGGGGTGTGGTTGGACAGCATCGCGGCCGTGCGCGGCGAGTCCGGCCGGATGGGGTTGCGCGACCACCTGGACGAGGCGCTGCGCCAGGGCGCCGACCTGGTCCAGCTGGTGCTCTACGACCTGCCGGGCCGCGACTGCGGTCGGTTGGCGAGCAACGGCGAGCTGGGCACCGAGGACCTGCCGGCCTACCGGGCGCAGTTCGTCGACC
Organism: Saccharothrix syringae; assembly: GCF_009498035.1. Classification (NCBI taxonomy): domain Bacteria; kingdom Bacillati; phylum Actinomycetota; class Actinomycetes; order Pseudonocardiales; family Pseudonocardiaceae; genus Saccharothrix; species Saccharothrix syringae. The sequence goes on along the minus strand of NZ_CP034550.1, from coordinate 2,287,871 downwards.
CGATCGCCGAGACCCTGCGCGACCCGGCGTACGCGGGGCTGCGGGTCGTGGCGGTGGTCGAGCCGCACTCCCTGCCGTACCTGGTCACGCACACGGCGTGGCGGCCCGACTGGACGCAGCGGTGCGAGGCGGTCAAGGCCAACGGGGCGTACGTGAACGGCGTCGGGTACGCGCTGGCGGCGCTGGGCGCGATCCCCAACGTGTACAACTACGTCGACGTCAGCCACCACGGGGTGCTGGGCTGGTCGGACAACCGGAAGCCGTTCCTGGAGGTCCTGGCGCGGGCGGTGAACGCGGCCGGCAGCACCCCGGCGAACGTGCACGGGGTCATCGCCAACACGGCGAACTACTCGGTGCTGCGCGAGGAGTACATCACCAAGTCCGTCGTCGGCGGCCAGCCCATCCTGCAGACCAGGTGGGTGGACTGGAACCCGTTCATCGACGAGCTGTCCTACGCGTCGACCCTGCGGCGGGAGCTGGTGGCCAACGGCTTCGACGCCGGGATCGGGGTGCTGGTGGACACCTCGCGCAACGGCTGGGGCGGGCCGAAGCGTCCGACGCGGTCGAGCACGTCGACCAACGTCAACACGTACGTGGACGAGAGCCGGCTGGACCGCCGGCTGCTGGTCTCCAACTGGTGCAACCAGGTCGGCGCGGGGCTGGGCGAGCGCCCGGTCGCGTCGCCGGCGCCCGGGGTGGACGCGTACGTGTGGATGAAGCCGCCGGGGCTGTCCGACGGGGCGAGCGTGCCGCTGCCCTACCCCGGCGAGAACCACGACCGGATGTGCGACCCGGACTACACCGGCCGGCCCGACGCCACGCCCGACCCGAGCGGGGCGTGGCCGAACACGCCGCCGGCCGGAACGTGGCACTCCGCCGGGTTCCAGGAGCTGCTGCGCAACGCGCACCCGCCCCTGTAACACCGTTTTTCAACAGATCATCCCGAACGGGACGAGGGGGTTACGCTGGGGTCATGTCTGCCATGGCCCCGGCCCGCACCGAGTCCGACCTGTCGTTCCTGCTCGACCGCACCAGCCACGTCCTGCGCACCCGGATGGCGGCGGCGCTGGCCGAGATCGGCCTGACCGCGCGCATGCACTGCGTGCTCGTGCACGCCATGGAGGAGGAGCGCACGCAGATCCAGCTCGCCGAGCTCGGCGACATGGACAAGACGACCATGGTCGTCACGGTCGACGCGCTGGAGGAGGCCGGCCTGGCCGAGCGGCGCCCGTCGGGCACCGACCGCCGGGCGCGGGTCATCGCGGTCACCGAGAAGGGCGCCGAGGTCGCCCGGCAGAGCCAGCGGATCGTCGACGGGGTGCACCGGGCGGCGCTGGACAGCCTGCCCGCCGACGAGCGCGAGGTGCTGCTGCGGGCGATGAACCGCCTGGTCACCGGCCACCTGTCCACGCCGGTCGCGGCGCCGTCGAACGCCCGGAGGGCCCGCGAGAGCACGAGGTAGCTCCGAAGAAGATTGTCTGTAACGAAACTATCTGCTAGCGTCTCTCCTGTCGCACCACGAACAGGAGAGCACCGTGACCACCACCCTCGACGCACCCCGGACCGGCCGCTGGTCGGCGCTGGCCGTGCTGTCCGCGGCGATGCTGATGACGATCCTCGACGGCAGCATCGTCACCGTCGCCATGCCCGCCATCCGGCAGGACCTGGGCTTCTCCCCCGCCGGCCTGAGCTGGGCGGTCAACGCCTACCTGATCCCGTTCGGCGGGCTGCTCCTGCTGGCCGGGCGGCTCGGCGACCTGCTCGGCCGCCGGTCGCTGTTCCTGGCCGGGAACGCGGTGTTCACCGCCGCCTCGCTGCTCGCGGGCCTGGCCACCACCCCGGGGGTGCTGATCGCCGCCCGGTTCCTCCAGGGCGTGGGCAGCGCGCTGGCCTCCGCGGTGGTGCTGGGCATCCTGGTGACCCTGTTCACCGACCCCGCCGAGCGCGCCAGGGCGATCGGCGTGTTCAGCTTCACCGGCGCCGTCGGCGCGTCGCTGGGCCAGGTGCTGGGCGGCGTGCTCACCGACGCGCTGAGCTGGAACTGGATCTTCTTCGTCAACCTGCCCATCGGCCTGGCCACGATCGCCCTGGCGGTCCGGGTGCTGCCCGCCGACCGCGGCCCCGGCCTGCGCGCGGGTGCCGACGTGATCGGCGCGGTGCTGGTCACCGCCGGTCTGGTGCTGGGCATCTACACCGTGGTCAAGGTCGAGGAGCACGGGTGGCTCGCCGCGCACACCCTGGGGCTGGGCGCCGTCTCGCTCGCGCTGCTGGCCGCGTTCGTGGTCCGGCAGGCCACCGCGGCGACCCCGCTGATGCCGCTGCGGATCCTGCGCTCCCGCAACGTCGTGGGCGCGAACCTGGTGCAGGTGCTGGCGCTGTCGGCGATGTTCGCCTTCCAGGTCGTCGTCGCGCTCTACATGCAGCAGGTGCTGCACTACGGCGCGTTGGCCACCGGCCTGGCGATGCTGCCCGCCGCGGTCTCCATCGGCGTCGTGTCGCTGTTCGTGTCGGCCCGCCTGAGCCGTCGCTTCGGGGCACGCACCGTGCTGGTGGCCGGGCTGGTGCTGCTGGTGGGCGCGATGCTCAAGCTCCGGACCGTGCCGGTGGACGCGGACTACGTGACCGACCTGCTGCCGGTGATGCTGCTGGTCGCGGGCGGCGGCCTGGTCCTGCCCGCGCTGACCTCGCTCGGCATGTCCGACGCCGCGCCGGACGACGCGGGACTGGTGTCGGGGCTGTTCAACACCACGCAGCAGGTCGGCATGGCGGCGGGCGTCGCGGTGCTGTCCACGCTGGCCGCGGCGCGCACCGGGGAGGCCCTGGCCGGGGGCGCCGACGGACCCGCCGCCCTCACCGCCGGCTACCACGCGGCGTTCACCACGTCGGCGGGCCTGCTGGTGGCCGGGCTGCTGGTGGCGGTGCTGGTGCCGCGCCGTGTGAGCAGCGGCACGAGTTGATCACGCCCGCGACCGAATAAGATAGTTTCATTTGCTAACCAACGTCCGGTCACCGTCGACGCGGCACGGGTGACAGGAGCGATCGCATGACCACGACCGTCGAGTCCGCCGCGACCCGCCGGGGTGGGGCGGTGGGCGCGCTCGCGCTGGGCGGGTTCGCCATCGGCACCACCGAGTTCGCCACCATGGGCCTGCTGCCCCAGGTGGCCGACACCTTCGACATCTCCATCCCCACCGCCGGCCACGCCATCAGCCTCTACGCGCTGGGCGTGGTCGTCGGCGCACCGCTCATCGCCGGGCTGGCCGCCAAGCTGCCGCGCAAGGGGCTGCTGATCGCGCTGACGATCGCGCTGGCCGCGGGCAACGGCCTGTCCGCGGTGGCGCCGAACGGGACGCTGCTGATGGTGTCCCGGTTCGTCGCCGGGCTGCCGCACGGCGCGTACTTCGGCATCGCCGCCGTCGTGGCCGCCGCCCTCGTGCCGCCGGAGCGGCGGGGCACGGCGGTCGCCCGCGTCATGGTCGGCCTGACCGTGGCCAACCTGGTCGGCGTGCCCGTGGCGACCGCGGCCGGGCAGCGGATCGGGTGGCGGGTGGCCTACCTGGCGGTGGCGCTGATCGCCCTGGCGACCGCGGTGGCGCTGGCCCGGTACCTGCCCAGGGTGCCGGCGGCGCGGGACGCGGGGGTGGCCGCGGAACTGCGCGCGTTCCGACGGCCCGCGGTGTGGTTCGCGCTGGTCACCGGCACGATCGGGTTCGGCGGGATGTTCGCGGTCTACTCCTACATCTCGCCGCTGACCACCGAGGTCGGCGGGCTGCCCGCGGGCGCGGTGCCGTGGGTGCTGGCGACGTTCGGCCTCGGCATGACGCTCGGCGCCACGTTCGGCGGGCGGTTCGTGGACCGGTCGGTGACGGGCGCGCTGTTCGGGTCGCTGGTGGCGGTGGCCGTGGTGCTGCTGGGGTTCGGGCTCACCGCGTCGGTGCCGGTGCTCGCGGTGACGTGGGTGTTCCTGCTGGGGTTCGTGACGCAGGTGCTGGCGTCGGCGTTGCAGGTGCGGCTGATGGACGCCTCGCCCGACGCGCCGTCGCTGGCCTCGTCGTCGAACCACTCGGCGTTGAACCTGGCCAACGGGGCGGGGGCGTGGCTGGGTGGTGCCGCGATCGCCGCCGGGTGGGGGTACACGTCGACGGCGTGGGTGGGCGTGGGGTTGAGCCTGTCCGGGTTGGCGGTGGCCGGGGTGGCGGTGCTGGTCGAGCGGCGCCGGGTGCTGCTGCCGGCTTGAGCCTCGGGGTCTGAACGTGGAACTCGGGGGGTCTGAGCGTTCGACACGACGGGTCTGGAGGTTCGACTCGCGAGGTCTGGGGGCATGACTCGCGCGGGTTGAGCGCATGACACGCGGGGGTTAGCAGAGGCAGAACTCGTGGGATTCCGGGTCGGTCAGGACGGCGAAGTAGTCCTCCTCGTCGTCGACGGTGCGCAGGTGGGTCGCGCCCAGGGAGACGAGGCGGGGGATCGCCGCGTCCACCAGGGGGCGGCGGGTGGGCTTGGGGGTGCCCCGGGGGCCTCCCACCCGGACGTCGAGGTGGAGGCGGTTCTTGGTCAGCTTGGGTTCGGGGACGCGGTGGAAGAGGATGCGCGGGCCCGTGCCGGAGGGGTCGGTTATCGCCTGCCACTCGTCGGTGGGCAGGTCTTCGGTGGTGTAGCCGAGGGCCCGGGACCAGAAGGCGGCCAGGCGGGCGGGATCGGCGCAGTCGACGGCGATCTGGAGTTCGACGGTCACGGGGCGATCATGTCAGGGGCGGCTTCGACATCGGGACGATCAGGCCGCTCTCGTAGGCGACCACGACCGCCTGCGCCCGGCTGGACAGGCGCAGTTTGCCCATCATGCGCTTGACGTGCGTTTTCACCGTGGCCTCGCTGAGCACCAGGCGTTGCGCGATCTGCGCGTTGGTCAGGCCGTTGCCGACCAGGCGCAGCACCTCGGTCTCGCGCGCGGTCAGCTCGGCCAGCAGGGGCGCGGCCGCGCCGGTGGTGCGGTGGTGCCGGGCGTAGGTCTCGATCAAGCGGTGCGTGATGTGCGGCGCGATGAGGATGTCGCCCGCCGCGATGGTGCGGACCGCGGACAGGATGCGCTCCGGCGGCGTGTCCTTGACCAGGAAGCCGGCCGCGCCCTCGCCCAGCGCGGTGTAGACGTACTCGGGCAGGTCGAAGGTGGTCAGCACGACCACGCGCGGCGGGTCCTCGCCGGCGTCGGCCAGGATGCGGCGGGTGGCGGCGATGCCGTCCAGCACCGGCATCCGGATGTCCATCAGCACCACGTCCGGCGCGGTCGACGCGGCCAGCGCCACGGCCTGCGCGCCGTCGGCGGCCTCGCCGACCACCTCGAAGCCCGGCGCGGCGGTGAGCAGCGCGACCAGGCCCGCGCGGATCAGCGCCTGGTCGTCGGCCACGAGCACCCGGATCGTCATCCCGCCTCCTCCACCGGCAGCCGCAGCACCACGCCGAACCCGCCGCCCGGACGCGGGCCCGCGGTGAGCACCCCGCCGTACAGGGCGGCGCGTTCCCGCATGCCCCGGATGCCGTGCGAGGTCGGCGACACCGGGCCCGCCGCGCCCGCGCCGTCGTCGGTCACCTTCAGCGTGAACGTGTGCTCGCCGTAGTCCAGGTCGACCCGCGCGGTCGCCGGGCCCGCGTGCTTGAGCACGTTGGTCAGCGACTCCTGCGCCACCCGGTACGCGCACAGGTCCGGTCCCGACGGCAGGTCGCGGACCTCGCCGGTGACCGCCACCTCGACCGGCAGCCCGGCGCCGCGCGCCCGCTCCACCAGCTCGCCCAGCGACGCCAGGCCGGGCTGCGGCGCCAGCTCGCCGTCGTGGTCGACCCGCAGCACGTCGAGCAGGCGGCGCAGCTCGGCCAGCGCCTCCCGGCTGGCCTCCCCCACCGTGCCGATCGCCTGCCGCGCCGTGGCCAGGTCGGTGTCCAGCACGTACCGCGCCACGCCCGCCTGCAGCGAGATCACGGACATGTGGTGCGCCACCACGTCGTGCAGCTCACGGGCGATGCGCACCCGCTCGTCCGCCGCCGCCCGCGCCGCGCGCTCGGCCAGCCGCTCGGCGCGCTCCGCCCACCGCTTCGTGCCCTCGCCGAGCACCCACGCGCCGAACACCACCAGCACCGCCTGGACGATCTCCGACCACGCGAAGTCGGGCGTCATCCTCATGTAGGCGAACACCAGCACGACCGCGGCCGTCGCGCACACCGCCGCGGTCACCGGCCGGGGGCGCAGGGTGGCCACGGTCAGCACGCACACCAGCATGCCCACGCCCGCGTTGGGGAACGCCATCCGGCCCAGCTCGCTGTACGCGGCCAGGGCGCCCAGCACGACCAGCGCGGTGGTCACCGGCGCGCGTTGGCGCAGCGCGATCGGCGCCACGGTCAGCGCGGCGAGCAGGTAGGTGACCGGCGCGACGGTGCCGTCGTCGTAGTTGCGCACCGTGTCCAGGGTCAGCCAGGTCAGCACCACCGCCAGCAGCACGTCCAGGTGGATCGCCTTGGGTTCGACGGGCACCCGACCAACCTAGCCGGGCCCCGCCCCACCGGTCGCCACCCCGTGGGCTGATCTCCCGCTACCCCGCCGGGGGTAGGCGAAGATGCCGTGCCGGGGCGACGACGGCGGCCGCCGCGATCCCTAACTTCGAGTGACATGAAACGACTCACGGTGGCATTGATGACCGCGGTGCTCGGCATCACGGCGGCGGGCGCGGCGGGCGCGGCACCCCGCGACCGGGTGTTGCAGCGCCACGCGGACGCGTTGCTCGCCGCCGGCGCCCCCGGCGTCCTGGTGGAGGTGGACACCCCTCGTGGCGACATCAAGGTGCGCAGCGGTCTGGGAGATGTGGCTCGCGGGACGCCGGTCCCCTGGGACGCGAAGTTCCGCATCGGCAGCTACACCAAGACGTTCGTGGCCGCGACGGCGCTGCAACTGGTCGGCGAGGGGCGACTGTCCCTGGAGGACACCGTGGAGCGGTGGCTGCCCGGTGTGGTCGCGGGCAACGGCAACGACGGCTCCCGGATCACCGTGCGGCAGCTCCTCCAGCACACCAGCGGACTGCACAACTACACGATGCGGCTGCCGTACCTGTACTCGGAGGGGGAGTTCCAGCGGAAGCGGTTCGACACCGTGACGGCCCGGCAGGCCGTGGCGCTGGCCGTGCAGGTGCCGCCGGACTTCGCGCCCGGCACGGCCTGGAGCTACTCCAACACCGGCTACGCCCTGGTCGGGATGATCATCGAGCGGGTGACCGGGCGCACCTGGCAGCAGGAGGTGGACCGGCGCGTCGTCAAGCCGCTCAAGCTGCGCGACACCCACCTGCCCGGCACCTCGCCCCTCATCCCGAGGCCGCACGCGGTCGGCTACCAGCGGTTCCCGGAGAAGGGGCTGGAGGCCGACCCGAAGGACCCGCGGTACGGGCGGGCCGTGGACGTGACCGAGTTCAACCCGTCCTGGGGCGGCGCGGCCGGCGACATCATCAGCACCACCGGGGACGCCAACCGGTTCCTCCGGGCGCTGATGGGCGGCGAGGTGCTGCGCCCGGCGCAGCTGGCCGAGATGAGGAAGACCGTGCCCGCGCCGGCGTTCGACCAGGTGTGGCCCGGTGCCCGCTACGGGCTGGGGATCATGCACGTGCCCAACGCGTGCGGCGGCGCGTGGTCGCACGGCGGTGACATCCACGGCTTCATGACCCGCAACGGCGTCACCGACGACGGCTCGCGCAGCGTCGTGGTGTCGATCAACACCGACTCCCCGGTGCCGGCGAGCGGCGTGCCCGCGTCGGGGGACATCACGTCCGACCTGGTCGAGCACGCCCTCTGCGGCACGAGGTGAGCCCGGCCGGGGCGGGTCCGCCGGGGTCGGTGCGATGATGGGTGCGTGGAGTCCACCCGTGTGGACCGCTGGCTGTGGGCGGTCCGGCTGACCAAGACCCGACCGGATGCCGCGGCCGCGTGCCGGGGTGGTCACGTGCGGGTGAACGACCGGCCGGCCAAGCCCGCCACCACGGTGTCGCCCGGCGACGAGGTGCGGGCGCGGGTGGGCGACGTGACGCGCGTCGTGGAGGTCGTGCGGGTGATCCAGAAGCGGGTGGGCGCGGCGGACGCCGCCACGTGCTTCATCGACCGCACGCCAGCGCCGCCGCCGGAGGTCGTCGTGCCGGTGGCGCGGCGGGAGCGGGGTGCCGGGCGGCCCACCAAGCGGGAGCGCCGGGTGCTCGACCGGTTCCGCACGCAGGGGTTCTAGCGCGGCGGGCCGGACCGCGGGGTGGTCCGGCCCGCTTCGCGGCGTCGGGTCAGGCGGTGGAGCCGGTCACCGACGTGCCCGACCTGGTGACGTAGTAGGTCACCGTCGTGCCGCTCCAGTAGTGGAACGTGAGCGTCACCCGCGCGTTGTCGTTGACCTCGGCGAAGAAGTCGGCGGTCAGCGCGGTGGCGCCGGTGGTGTAGTTCGGCGCGAAGGCCCGGTCGAACTCCTTGAACGACGTCCAGTTGTGCGGACCGGCGTTCGAGCCGTCGGCGTACCTGGCCTCCATGGTGGCCAGCAGGTCGCCGCGGAACGCCGTCGGGATGGAGAACGCGCTGGTGGTGCCGGTGGCGTTCTGCAGGACCGGCGCGTCGTAGGTGATCAGGTTGATCCGCCACGGCACGCCCTGGGAGAACCGCGCCGACAGCGTCGCGTTGACGCCGTAGGCCCTGGACCCGCTCAACCGCGTGATCAGCGCGGCGGACAGGGTGAGCTGGTCGCCCTGCACCGTGTAGTCGGTGCCGCGCACCAGGTCGGTGCCGCCGTTGCGCAGGCCGGTGAACGAGGTGCCGTTGAGGTTCAGCGTGATCGTCTTGGCCGTGATCGCGCTCGACCTGGCGCTGAACACCTGGTCGGTCGACGCGGTGCCGGAGCGGGTCGCCCAGCTCGACTTGATCATCGCGATCAGCTCCGGGTCGCTCCACTGGAACGAGGTGCGGCCGAAGTGCTGGCCGTTGTCCCACAGCATCGTGGTGATCTTCCGCGTCTTGGCGTAGTAGCCCAGGAACTCGAAGAACTTCAGCTTCTCGCCCTGCTCGATGGTGCCGGTGTGCCGGTCGAAGCCCAGCAGGCCGTACTCGCCGAGGATGACCGGGATGCCGCGCGCGACGAAGCTGTTGTGGACGCGGTCGAAGGCGTCGACCAGGTCCTTCTGCGCGGTGGCGTCGAAGCGCGTGCCGCCCGCCACGTTCACGCTGAACGGCCAGTAGCCGTAGTAGTGCACGGTCGCGATCAGGTTGCGGTCGTTCAGCGCGGTGAGCGTGGTGTTGAGCTCGTCGACCCGGGCCTGGTCGGCCGAGGTGTGCAGGGTCGGCAGGACGAGCAGGCGGGTGGCGTTGCCGCCGCCGGAGCGCCGCACGATCGAGTGGAACGACCTGTTCAGCTCGTCGAGCAGCTGCGCGTTCTGGGCGTCACCGGAGCTGTTGCTGAACTGCGGCTCGTTGACGCTCTCGAACACCAGCTTGGCCGGGGAGTCGCGGAACGCGGTGGCGATCTGCGCCCAGGTCGCGTTGAAGCGGTTCAGCACGCCGGTGCGGTCGGCGGGCATGGTGTTGATCCACTGCCACGAGTCGTGGTGGACGTTGATCATCACGTAGAAGCCGTCCGCCAGCGCCCAGCCGACGACCTCCTTGACCCGGGCCAGGTAGGCCGCCTCGATGGTGTGGCTCGGGGCGGCGCCCTGGTGCTGACCCCAGGTCACCGGGATGCGGATGCTCTTGTAACCCTGCGCCCGCACGTTGTCCAGCAGCGCCTCGGTGACGCGCGGGTTGCCCCACGAGGTCTCGTCGGCGCCGGTCGAGTCGAAGGAGTTGCCCAGGTTCCAGCCCGGCTCCATCGCGGCCACCGCGGCCATCGCGTCGCCCGCGGGCGGGGTGGTCGTCGTCGTGGTGGTCGTGCTGGTGGTCGTCGTCGTGGTGCCGCCGTTGCAGGTGACGCCGTTGAGCGCGAACGACGACGGCGCCGTGTTGGCGCCCGTCCAGGTGCCGTTGAAGCCGAAGGACACGGTGGCGCCCGTGGCGATGGCGGCGTTGTAGCCCACGTCGGCCGCGGTGACGTCGGCGCCCGACGAGGTGACGGTGGCGTTCCACGCCTGCGTGACCTTCTGGCCGGACGGGAAGGTCCAGGTCAGCCGCCACCCGTTGACCGGGTCGCCCAGGTTGGTCACGGCGACGTTCCCGCTGAACCCGCCCTGCCACTGGGAGGGCGTCGTGTACACCACCCGGCAGCCCGCCGCCGCCTCGGCGTTGGACGTGGCCACCAGACCGGTGCCCGTGACCACCGTGACGACCGCGGTCACCGCCAGGCCGAGCCACCAGCGAACCGTTCGTGCCCTGCCGCGCAAATCGGCCATGACGCTCCTCTTGTCACGTGGGGCAGCCGGAGGAGGGAACCGAACGCGCGTCTGCCACCGGGCACTACGGCGTGTTCCGGTGCTGCCTCGCCAAGATGTTGACCGCGCCGCACAACCGGCACAAGGGATTCGACGCAAATCGACGGGGACCGGCCCCCGCGTCAACTCCGCCCTCGAACGGGCGTCGGCCCCGTTCGACGGATCGTCGAACGCGATCGACCAGCCGGCCGTCGAACGCGGGCCGCGCGGTCGCGCGAAAGCCCGGCGCCGCGAGGTGGAATCCGGCGCTGGGCGGGTACACGAGGCGTCCAGGCACCTACGACCGGAGGAGCCACCGTGGAACGAGGCAGCGCACAGCACGGCCCGATGCTCGACGACCAGCTCAAGCGGGGCGTCGAGAACGAGCTGCGCGGCAACAAGCCGACCCGCGCGCAGGACTGGCGCGACCCGGAGATGCCCGACGCGGAGGAGGCGGGCGAACTCGGGCTCGACCAGCCGTCGCGCACCGAGCAACCCGGGACCTGAGGTCCCGGGGCGGTGGGGTCGGACCAGGCGCCGACCCCACCGGTGCCCGGTTGTTCCCGGAACGGGTTGGTGCGCCGAGGAATTACGCCACGGCGTTTACCTTGACTGCGACAAGCTTTTCCCGGCAGTCGTCCCGCGGCGGACGACTACAGGTCCGACGGCGCCAGGCCGCGCCTGCGGGCGACCGCCCGCCGCGAGGCCCACAGCGCGTAGTTGCCGAAGTCGTCGGCCAGCCGGGGCAGGTCGCGCCCGGTCGTCCCCGGCGTCCACCCCAGCACCGGGTACTCGCCGCGCCCCCAGGGCGCGGCCGCGTCCAGCACCACCAGGCCGCCCGCGCCGTCGAGCGCGGTGATGACCAGGTCCGCGGGCAGGCCGTACTGGGCGCGCGCGACCAGCGTCTCCACCCCGGAGCCGAGCACCGCGCCCCCGGGGGCCTCGCCCCGGTACACGCCCAGGAACTCCTGGCCGGCGAGGTCCCAGGTCCCGAACTCCTCGATCAGGCGCCGGTAGGACGGGGGCAGCGGCCGGCCGAGCTGGTCCTCCACCACCGCCAGCGCCGCCTCGTCGCACCCGTCACCGTGGTTGGCGATGTCCTCGTTCTCCCGCACCAGCGCGATCAGCAGTTCGGCCGCGTCAACAGGATCCACCATGGTCAACATCCGTCGCCCGGAACTCCCAGCGTAGGCAGTCTCCCCGTCGTCGGCGAAGGTAGCGCAATTCCGGTGCGGCAGAGGTGAAGAGTGGCCAGAAACGCTGCCGGATCGCAATGGTCGCGCTCTCATACATTTGTACATCCACAGTGGACTACTCGTGGTCCGTTGCTGCGGCCGGAGGACTTACCCCAGCGCATACGGGTGACCCCGGTCGGACGCGCGGCGGAGCGGTGCGGACGGGCCGCCACACCCGCCGCGCTCCCCCGGAGGTGCGGCACGTGCCGGGCGGATGCCGCCGCACTCGGCCGGTCGGCATCGATCCAGGGCCGGGGATCGACGCCGCGCAGTCGAAAACTTCGCCTACAGTTTCGAAAGTCTTTCGACCGAGCGGGGTCGGTGAACCACCCGAGACACCCCTCCCGCGACCGTCGCACCTGGATCGAACCCACACGTCTTCAAGTGCGGTTTTGGTCTTGGAAACCGGCTCCGGCACGTCACTTCCCGCCGGGGTGCGGTGATCGGGGAGCGAAGCCGGCACCGGGCACCGCCGGGGAGAACCCGTGAAATTCCCCCGCTTCCGTGCTTGCCACGCATATCTGTTTCGGTCAATACTGCTGAAAGTTTCAGGCCCGGATACGTCGGGTACCGCCCTCGACGGTCTCCCCCTGCGCCGCACGCCCCGGAGGATCCGACCAGATGAGACCGAACACCACGGGACGCGCCGGCACGCCCGGACCGCACCGGGCGCGGGGGTGCGCCGCCGACCGGCGCGCGCACCCGGCCACCTGAACCCGCCGCGGCGACGCCGTGCCGCAACCGGCCCCGGCGTCGGCGGCCCGGACCACCAGGTCCGACCCCCTGCCCGAATCCCCAGTGCTCCCCAGAAGGTGTCCAACATGAAGCTGACAGCGAAGTCAGTCTCACGAGTCGCGCTCGCGTCGACGCTCGTGGCGGCCACGGCCGGTGCCGTGCTGCTCGCCGCGTCGCCCGCCGGGGCCGCGACCACGCTCGGCGCGTCGGCGCAGCAGAGCGGCCGCTACTTCGGCACGGCCGTGGCCGCGAACAAGCTCTCGGACTCGACCTACGTCGGAATCCTCAACCGCGAGTTCGACATGGTCACGGCCGAGAACGAGATGAAGATCGACGCGACCGAGCCGAACCAGAACCAGTTCTCGTTCGGCAACGCGGACCGGATCGTCAACCACGCGATCAGCCAGGGCAAGCGGGTGCGCGGCCACACGCTGGCCTGGTACTCCCAGCAGCCCGGCTGGATGCAGCGCATGGAGGGCTCCGCCCTGCGGCAGGCCATGATCAACCACATCACCCAGGTCGCGAGCTACTACAAGGGCAAGATCTACGCCTGGGACGTGGTCAACGAGGCGTTCGCCGACGGCAGCTCCGGCGGTCGGCGCGACTCGAACCTCCAGCGGACCGGCAACGACTGGATCGAGGTCGCCTTCCGGACCGCCCGCGCCGCCGACCCGAACGCCAAGCTCTGCTACAACGACTACAACACCGACGACTGGACCCACGCCAAGACCCAGGGCGTCTACCGGATGGTCCAGGACTTCAAGCAGCGCGGCGTGCCGATCGACTGCGTCGGCTTCCAGTCCCACTTCAACCCGCAGTCCCCGGTGCCGTCGAACTACCAGACGACCCTGCAGAACTTCGCCAACCTCGGCGTGGACGTGCAGATCACCGAGCTGGACATCGAGGGCTCGGGCAGCGCGCAGGCGCAGAACTACCAGCGCGTCACCCAGGCGTGCCTGGCCGTCGCCCGCTGCGCCGGCATCACGGTGTGGGGCATCCGTGACAGCGACTCGTGGCGCTCCTCGGGCACCCCGCTGCTGTTCGACGGCTCGGGCAACAAGAAGGCCGCCTACACCGCGGTCCTCGACGCCCTGAACGCGGGTGGCACGACGACGACCAGCACCACCACGACGACGGGCACCACCACGTCGACGACCACGACCACGACGACCACGACGACCACCACCACGACGACGTCGGGTCCGGGTGGCTGCACCGCGTCGGCCTCGGTGAACTCCTGGGCCGAAGGCTTCGTCGCCACCATCCGGGTCACCGCCGGCTCCACCCCCCTCAACGGCTGGACCGTCACCCTCACCCTGCCCTCCGGCTCCACCGTCACCGGCTCCTGGAACGCCAACCGCAGCGGCAACACCGGCACCATCCAGTGGACCAACGTCAGCTACAACGGCAACGTCGCAGCCGGCCAGTCCACCGAGTTCGGCTTCCAGGGCACCGGCGTCGGCACCGGCCTCTCCCCGACCTGCTCCGCCCGATAACCCACCCGACCCGGTGCGGGGCACCCCCGCACCGGGTACCGCGCCCCTTCCGCGAACGGCGGTCCGGCACCACGCCGGGCCGCCGTTCGCGCGTCCATGCCGGCTCGCGGCCCGCACTGTCAAGCAGTGATATCACGCCTGATACCCATTAGAGTACTGATGGTTGTCGGACGCGCCGCGGTCGTGGACCGTCGCCGGAAAAGGCGGAAAAACAAAGGGGGCGGGACAAAGTCATGTTCACCTTGCCGTTGAGGGGCCTTCGTGCTGCGAGGTCGGGCGGTGCGGGACGGGACCTTCAGGAACCCGAATCATTGCCGCGCCACGACTCTTTGATCATGCGGCGACGGCGGGGAGGGCGCACTTATAGTGGCTTCGTGACCACTACGAGCCCGCCGCGATGGCGCGAGGCGTTACGGGGCTCGCCGTCCGGCAGGCGAGCGCGGTTATCGCCCGATGACGTGGTTCTCCGCGGTCGGCGCGGACGCACCCCCGGTCCGCGCCACGAGGAGCCGGCCGTACCCGGCGCCGGCCGCGACACCGGGGAGCACGTCTCGGGCACCACCGCCCGCGCGCTTCGGATGGCCGAAGCCGGCCGCGGCCTGAGATCCGCGCGCCGCATCCCCTTGGCGCACAACGGCGCGACGCCCGGCGACGCGACACCCGGCGCGACACCGAGATCGGCCGGTCGGCGCGGGCGCACGCGCACATCCCCGGTCCACGCGGGCTGAGCAGGCACCAGCCGCCCCCGCGCCCCCCACCCGCCCCGGCGGCGACCGCTCCCGACCGCGGTCGCGCCCCGGGCGCACGCTGCCCACCGACCGCACCCCGCAGCCGAATCCCGTTGTGGCACAACCACCCCGGCGGGCCCCGCCTGCGTCCCCGCGTCGTTCGCCCGGCGCGGTCGGTTCCCCAGAGCAACCCAGGCCACAACCGTCGCAGGAGGACGAGATGACGCGGACAGTGCTGGTCACCGGTGGTTCGGACGGCATAGGACGGGCGACCGCCGCCCGCTTCGCCGCCGCCGGTGACCGGGTGTGGTTCACCTACCGGACCGGTCAGGAGCGGGCCGAGAAGCTGGTGGCCGAGCTCTCGGCCGCGGGCGCCGACGTGGCCGCGTTCCCCTTCGACCAGGGGAACTGGTCCTCGCACCAGCGGTTGTTCGCCGACTTACCCGGTCCGGTGGACGTGCTGGTCAACAACGCCGCGGTCGGGTCGCGCACGGTCGAGTGGCACGTCGAGGGCGGCGAGGTCGAGCGGGCCGAGGCGTTCCTGCGGATCAACAGCGTCGGCCCGCTGTGGCTGGTCCAGCAGGTGCTGCCGGACATGCTGGAGCGCGGCGGCGTGGTGGTCAACGTCGCCAGCGTCGGCGGCGGAGTCTCGGTGTTCCCCGGGTTCCACGTCGCCGACGGCATGAGCAAGGCCGCGCTGGCCTACCTCACCCGGCACCTGGCCGCGGAGCTGGCGCACGAGCGGGTGCGGGTGGTCGCGGTGTGCCCCGGCGCCGTGGACACCACGATGTTCCGCGCCAGCACGCTGTCCCACCTGGACGACGACGCGCGCGCGTCGCTGGTCGGCGGGCTGCCCGGCGGCCGGCTCATCGAGGCCGAGGAGGTCGCCGAGCTGGTCCACTGGCTCACCCTGCCCGGCGCGGCCCTGCTGCACGGCGCGGTGATCGACGCGTCGATGGGCCTGGGCGTCCACCCCGGCCTGGTCGCCAAGCGCCCGGTCGAGCGGAGCGTGGTCTGACGTGGTCTCGCGCACCGCCGCCCGGCTCGCCGACGACGTCCCGGTGATCGCCGCCGCGCACTTCGCCGCCGAAGCCGATCGCTTCCACCCCGAGGAAAACCCCCGCGGCTACGTCAACCTCGGCACCGCCGAGAACCGGCTCGGGTGGGACCTGCTGGAGCCCCTGCTGACCGGGACCCGCCGGCGCCGCCCGGAGCACGCCCACTACGGCCTGCCGCACGGCACGCCGGAGCTGCGCGAGGCGGTCGCCCGGCTGCTCGGCGGCCCCTGGCGCACCGCCGTCGACCCCGAGGACCTGGTGGTGACCGCGGGCGCCACCGCCGCGCTGGACATCGCCGCCACCACCGCGTGCGACCCCGGCGACGTCATCCTGGTCCCCGCGCCCTACTACTCGGCGTTCGACACCGACCTGACCGGCCGGTCCGGTGCCCGGCTGGTGCCGGTGCCGACCGACCCCGGCGCGGGCTTCGCGCTCGACCCGGACGCCGTGGAGCGCGCGCTGGCCGGCCTGCGGCGCGACGGCGCCACCGTGCGGGCCGTGGCGATCACCTCGCCCACGAACCCGCAGGGCACCACGCACCCGCCCGCGGTGCTGCGCGACCTGCTGCGCCTGGCCGCCGCCCACGACCTCGACGTCATCTCCGACGAGGTGTACGCGCACTCGGTGTTCGGGCCCGAGCCGTTCACCGGCGTGCTCGACCCGGACGTGCTGGGCGGCGTGCCCGAGTTCGACCCGGACCGGCTGCACGTGGTGTGGGGCTTCGCCAAGGACTTCGGGCTGTCCGGGCTCAAGGTGGGCGTGCTGCGCACCTCCGGCGCGCCGCGCGCCGCGGCCCGCGCCCTGGCCTACTTCGCGACCGTGTCGACCGACACCCAGGCGCTGCTGGCCGACCTGCTGGCCGACCGGGACGGCGTGGCGCGGCTGCTGGCGGAGAACCGGCGCCGGCTGCTGCGGTCCTACACCCACACCACCGCCCGGCTGACCGAGCACGGCATCGGGTACCTGCCCGCGACCGCCGGGTTCAGCATCTGGCTGGACCTGCGCGACCGGCTGGCGGAGCCCACGTTCACCGCCGAGCGGCGGCTGTGGCGGCACGTGCTCGACCAGGGCCGGGTCAACGTCCTGCCGGGCGGCGCGTTCGCGTCGCCCGAACCCGGGTGGTTCCGGCTGTGCCACGCCGTGGACGCGGCGCTGGTCGCCACCGGGGTCGCCCGCGTGGCCGAGGCGACCGCCGGGAGGAAGCCGTGAGCGAACCGTTCGGGACCTGGTACGAGACCGCGGGCGTGCGCTCCGGCGCGCGGCGGCTGTTCCACGACGAGACCGACCAGGGCAAGGTGTTCTACCCGGCCGACCAGGTGCCGTACCTGGCGCACGAGGCGGTGGCCGCGCTGCCCGAGCGGGCGCGGCGGGACCTGACCATCCGCCACCTCTACCAGTTCCTGCTGTCCACCGCGCACTTGGAGACCCGCATTGTCAACCGGGCCGCGGAGCTGATCGCCAACGACCGGTCCGGGGTCGAGCTGCCCGTGCGGGCCAGGCTCGACGCGTTCAAGGTCTACTGCGACGAGGGCTACCACTCGCTCTACAGCCTCGACCTGGCCGACCAGATCGCGCGGGAGACCGGGGTCGAGGTGCCGCCGTGGGACTACGGCGGGTTCGTCGACGCCCTGGAGTCCGCCGGGGCCCGCCTGCTGCCGGACGTGCCCGCGCTCGTGCCCCTGCTCCAGGTGGTGGTGTTCGAGACGCTGGTGACCGCGGTCCTCAACGAGATACCGAACGACCCGACCGTGCTCACCGTGGTGCGGGACCTCACCCGCGACCACGCCAAGGACGAGGGCCACCACCACCGGTTCTTCGCCGACTTCTTCCACCGCCTGTGGACGCAGCTCGACCCGTCCCTGCGCGGCCCGGTCGCCCACGCCCTGCCCGCGCTGGTGCGCGCCTGCCTGAACTGGGACGTGGTGCCGATCATCGGCTCGCTGGAGCGGGCCGGCCTCGATCCCGACACGGCCCGGGGGGTGGTCGCGGACACCTACGGCGGCGACGCCGGGGCCGACCGCATCGCCCACGTCTGCCGGGCGACCGTGCGCGTGTTCCGCTCCGCGGGCGTGCTGGACGTGCCCGGCGCGCACGAGGTCTTCGCGGAGCACCGCCTGCTGCCCGTCACCTCCTCCTGAAGGGACCGACGATGAACCGACAGGTCGTCGACCAGGGCTTGGACTACCAGCGCTACCTGGAGCTGGACACGCTGCTGTCGCTCCAGCGCCCCCGGGCCGAGGGCCGGGAACCGGACCGCGTGCACCTGGCCGAGCACTTCTTCATCGTGGTGCACCAGGCCAGCGAGCTGTGGCTGCGCCAACTGCTGCTCGACCTCGACCGCGCGGTCGACGCGGTGGCCGGCGGCCGGCTGGACGCGGCCGCCGAGTACCTGGCCCGGGTCAGCCACGTCTTCGGGCTGCTCCAGGCGCACATCGAGGTGCTGGACCGCCTGCCACCGGACTGCTTCACCCGGTTCCGGCCCTACCTCGGCACGGCCAGCGGTGCGCAGTCGGTGCAGTTCGCCGAGGTGGAGCGGGTGATGGGGTTCGGGTCGGGCGAGGCGCCGGTGGTCGCCGCGCTGCGCCGCGCCGCGGGTGACCGGGGGCTGGCCGAGGCGTGCCTCCGGGACGACCGGTTCCTGGCCGTGGTGGACCTGCTGCTGGAGATCTCCGGGTCGTACTGGCGCTGGAAGGCGGCCCACCTGGCGTGCGTGGTGCGGATGCTGGGGGCGGCCCGGGGGACCGGGGGCACCACGGGTGCGGAGTACCTGGCCTCGCGGGTGCGCTACCCGTTCCCGGAGCTGCGCGACGCGCGGCGGGAGGTGGAGCTGTCGCCGCCGCTGGTCGACGCCGGGCGGGCGCGGTGACCGGTTCGAGGTCGGTCGGCTCGCGGTCGGTCGAGCGCGGCCCGGCCGGCTCAGGCGTGGTCGCGCCGGTGGCCGCCCACGCCCTCGTCGTCGGCGCCGGACCAGAGGGCCGGGTCGTACGGGGTGTCGGGCACGACCACCACGGCGCGCTGGTCCGACGCGGCCGGGACCGAGCGGGCCAGCTCGGCGAGGTCGATCTCCAGCCGCTCCACGCTGTTGGCGACCCGGCGCGCGGCGGGGGTGTTCGCGTCCGAGCGGAGCGAATCGACCTGGGTGCGCAGCCGGACGACGAGCCGCCGCATCTCCGCAAATTTGTTCTCGGACATTCATCTCCCCCTCGTTCGCGAATTCGAGCAGTTCGACCCGCGTCACGCTAGTGACCTGCTCAGCAGGCCGACAACCCCTACGGAGCCGTGGTTCCCCAGGCATTCCGATAGGGGTTGTCGCGCGTTCGGGGGCGGGAAACAATGGCCGCTCCCACCGGTTTTCGCGGGCACCGGAATGCCCGGCCGGCCGGTGGTCCTCCTCCCCCGCCCCGATCCGGTGGCCCGGGGGTGTCCGGATGCGGTCCGCCCGTTCGTCACCATGGTGAACCGTCCACGAGGAGGATCCCGATGAAGTACCTGATGCTCGTCTGCACCGACCCGGAGCCGGACACCGACCCGGGGTCCTGGCCGGACGTCGACCGGTGGGTGGCCGAGAACGACGGCGCCGGCCGCCGGCTGCTGGGCTCGGAGCTGGCACCCGCCTCCACCGCCACGACGGTCCGCGTCCGCGGCGGCGAGCTGCTGCTGACCGACGGGCCGTTCGCCGAGACCGCGGAGGTCGTGGTCGGCTTCGACCTGCTGGAGTGCGCCGACCTGGACGAGGCGATCGAGGTGGCCCGGACCCACCCCATGGCCCACGCCGGTCGGCTGGAGGTCCGCCCGCTCGCCGAGCCCGGGCGGTGACCACCGGCGGTGGCGGCCGCGCGGCGGTGGCCGACGGCACCGTCGGCGCGGCCGTCGCGGCCGCGGTCGCCGACGCGCACCCGCGCATCACGGCCCACCTGATCCGGGTCACCGGGGACTGGGGGCTGGCCGAGGACTGCGCGCAGGAGGCCGCGCGGCTGGCCCTGGAGACCTGGCCGGTGCGGGGCGTGCCGGCCAACCCCGGCGGCTGGCTGATGACCGCGGCCCGCAACCGCGCGCTCGACGTGCTGCGGCGGGCCGGGGTGGAGCGGGTCAAGCTGCGGGAGCTGGCGGTGCTCGCGCTGACCGGTCCCGACCGCACCGCGGCGCCGGGTGGTGGGCAGGAGGAGGTCGTGGACGACCGGTTGCGGCTGATCTTCACGTGCTGCCACCCGGCGCTGTCGCCGGAGGCGCGGGTGGCGCTGACCCTGCGCACGGTCTGCGGGGTGCCGACGGCCGAGGTGGCCCGGGCCTTCCTGGTCGGGGAGCCCACCATGACGCGGCGGCTGACCAGGGCCAAGACCAAGATCGCGAAGGCCGGCATCCCGTACCGGGTGCCGGAGGGCGACGCGCTGGCCGAGCGCCTGCCGGGTGTGCTCGCCGTGCTGTACCTGCTGTTCACCCGCGGCTACGACGCCGACGGCGAACCGGCGTTCGCCGCGGAGGCGATCCGGCTGGCCCGGCTGCTGGTCCGGCTGGTGCCGGACCAGCCGGAGGTCTCGGCGCTGCTGGCGCTGTTCCTGCTCCAGCACTCGCGCCGCGCCGCCCGCCGGGACGCCGGGGGCGACCTGCTCACCCTCGACCGGCAGGACCGGTCCCGCTGGGACCGCGCGGCGATCGCCGAGGCCGTGGCGATCCTGGACGGGGTGCGGTCGGCCGGGCCGTACGCCTGGCAGGCCCGCATCGCGGCCTGCCACGCCACGGCCTCCCGCCACGAGACCACCGACTGGCACCGGATCGCCCGGTGCTACGACGAACTGGTCCGCCTCCAGCCGTCACCGGTGGTCGGGCTCAACCGGGCCGTGGCGCACGGGTACGCGCACGGCCCGGCGGCCGGGTTGGCCCTGCTGGCCGAGGTCCGGGCGGGCGGCGCGCTCGACGGGCACCCGCACGCCGTGGCCGCGGAGGCCGACCTCACCGCCCGTGCGGGTGACCGGGTCCGGGCCGCGGAGCTGTTCCGGCAGGCCGCCTCCCTGGCGCGGGGCGAGGCGGAGCGGCGTGCCCTGCTCGGTCGGGCCGAGCGGGAAGCCTGACGGCAGGGGGAGGTTCGCGCGGACGGCACCCGGTGGGACCGGGCGCCGTCCGCGCGGACCGCCGTCACGGCGCCGGGTACTCCGCGACGTACACCGGGGTGCCGACCCGGCTGGTGTCGGCCGGGTCGCCGACGCCGTTGACCACGTGGTCGACCGTGCCCGCGCCGAGGTTGACGGTCATGACGTGGTGCAGCCGGACACCGGGCGCCCGGGGCACCTCGAAGCCGTTCTCGGTGTGGATCGCCGGGTTGTTCTGGTTGAACACGTAGACACCGCCGCCGTACAGGTCGTGCTCGCGCACGCGGTCGCCGACCTTGTAGCCCGCCCAGCCCTCGACGGACCCCTTCATCCAGTCCGCCTGCGTCGGCGGGTCGTAGGGCAGCTCGTTCTGGTACAGCACGGTGACGCCGTGCTCGCCGTTCCAGACGGTGTTGTGCCGCTGGAAGTGCTCGACGAACAGGCCGGTGGCCGTCACGTGGTCGCCGTTGACCACGACACCGGTGCGGCCGGTGTTGGTGTTCCACCGCTGGGTGTCGGTGAAGCCCTCGACGCCGTGGTCGCCGCGCCACACCCAGGTGTGGTCGATGAGCACGTTGTCGCTGTTGACCTCCAGCGCGGTGTCGGTCTTGCCCACGTGCGGGCCGCCGACCCGGAAGTAGACGTCGGACAGCGTGGTCGGGTTGAGCGGCGAGCCGGGGCGCTTGCCGTGCTCCTTGCCCACGCGCAGCAGCACCGGCGACAGCTTCGTGCCCGCGTCGACCGTGATGCCCGCGACGACGACGCCCGGCACGTCGGCGACGTCCAGCGGGGTCGAGCCGTTGACCGCGGTGAGGGTGGCGTGGCCGAGGCCGAGCACCACCGCGTCGGGGCGCTTGACCTCGATGCTGCGCTCGACGTCGTACACGCCGGGGGTCAGCAGCAGGTGCTTGCCGCGCGCCAACTGGCTGTTGATCTCGCGCACCGAGTCGCCGGGCCGGGCCACGAAGAAGTCCCGCAGCGGGATCGTGCGGCCGGGCGTCAGGCCGTCGGCCCACGAGACGCCCCTGGTGTTCGCGCGCGCCGACGGGACGCGGACCTGGTAGGCGCCCGAGGCGTCGACGAACAGGTACGGCTTCTCGCGGCTGAGCGGGGTGGTGTCGAGCGTGGTGTACGGCGGGTTGGGGAACGCCGCGTCGTCCGGGGCGCCCACGACGCCGGAGAAGACCTGGTTCCACACGCCGTTGGACCAGCCGGCGACCTCGCTGTTGCGGGTCAGCCACTGCTGCTGCGACCCGTTGGTCACCGCGGGCAGCCTGGAGTCGGCGATGAACCCGCCGCTGGCGTACTGCGGGCCGGCGGTGCAGTAGTCCATCAGGGACAGCGTGCCGCCGGTGACGTTGAGGCGCCGCAGGGACACCGCCTGCGACACCGCCCAGAAGTTGGCCGTCGACCGGCAGCCGTCCTGGCCCGCGCCGTTGACGTCCACGGTCAGGTTGGACAGGGTGCGCCAGAAGTTCACCAGGGCCAGGCAGTTGCCGGTGCCGTTGTCGGCCAGGCAGCGGTTGTAGACCTCGACCTTGCCGTTGATGACGACGTCGGTGGGCGAGGCGCCGAGGCCGGCGATCTCGGTGTAGTAGCCGACCTTGATCTGCAGCGGCTGCTCGGCGGTGCCGTAGCGGCCGGGCTTGAACAGGTAGGCGTGCCGCCGGGTGCCCATCTCGTCGTCGACCTGGGCGGCGTGCGCCGCGTCCAGGGTCGCCTGGATCTCGGCGACCGGCATGGCCGGGTCGAAGACGGTGACGTTCGCGCCCAGGTCCGCGGGGCCGCGGCGGGGCGGGTCGGCGTTCGCGGCCGGTGCGGTCGCCGCGGCGGTGGCGGCCAGGACGAGACCGAGCACGAACACCCGGCCGGGACGCGTGTGAGCGCTCTCACGACGTGCGTGGCGCATGATCCTCATTGACCTGCCTTCGGGAGGGTAGGGACGCCCGATGCCCACGCCGGGCCGGCCGCGAGAGCGCTCTCTCGGGTGTCGTTCGAGGTCGGGCGGCGGCTGGCGGGGGTTGGCTATTTGTACTCCGCGAACCGCTCCGGCGCCATGCCCGATCGCCGGCTTTTTGGCGCGGGACGCCGGCGGAGGGGGCGTCGCGGGTGCGGAGGAGGCGGCTGCGCGCCCCGGTGGCGACCCGCGCGCCGCGAACTCCCCCACCCGCCGCCGGTCGTGCCCGGCCGCCCTACCGCGCGGGGGCCAACCGGCGGGACAGCTCGCCCAGCGTCCAGGCGACCCGGTCCCGGTTGCCCACCGCGAGGTACACCTCGTAGGAGACCCGCCCGCGTTCGGGCACGTCCCGGACCTCCCACGTCACCTGGGTGGTCTGCTCGCCGAACGCACCCGGGGTGTGGCGGTCCATCAGGTAGTAGTACGCCCCGGGCATGACGTGCGGCGGGAAGTACAGGCCCAGGCAGTAGTCGCCGGCGGCGGTGCAGCGGGCCGTCGGGGCGTAGACGTCCGCCGGCGGGACGAGCCGGCCGTCGACGTAGCTGTACGCGGCGGTGAAGTCCTTCTGCAGGTACGCGATGAGCAGGCCGTCGAACCAGTCGTAGGGCACGTCGTTCGTGTCGTACGCGGCGGCCAGCTTGACGACGTTCTCCAGGCCGGGCAGGCCGTTGTCGGCTCCCAGGTGGACCGACGCGGTCAGGGTCGCCCTGGACAGCCCGGCGGTGAACGGCTCGACCGGGTCCTGGTGCCCGGCCGCGCGACAGCCGCCGTGGCCGGTGCGCGGGTCGTCGAGCGTGACGAACATGGCGGGCTGCGAGACGTACCGCACCGACGAGGTGCCCGGTCGGGTCACGGACAGCACCTTGCTCGTGCTCGCCTCGTGGAACGGGGCGTAGGCGCCGTCGTCGTCCACGCGCGCACCCGCCTGGGTCGGGTTGTAGCACTCCGACGGCCCGGCGCCGTCCCGCCACGCGTGGAAGGCGTACTGGAGCGCCGACCCGTGACCGCCGCTGTCGACGTACTCCTTGCCCGCGACCTTCAGCGACCCGATCGCCCCGGCCAGGGCGGTGGACGTGGTGACCGACAGGTCCACCCGGCCGTCCACCAGCGTCGACACGGTCACGTCCGGGTAGGGGTGCCCGTGGTTGTCCTGGGCCGCGCACCGGGACCGGTAGGTCATCACGAAGTCGTACCAGGCCGGGTCGTCCGCGGACCGCCCCGGCGGCACCAGGTCGGGGCACCGCTGCTCCGCCGCGGCCACCGCCGGGGTCGTGCCCGACAGGACCAGCACCACGGCCACGACCGCCGCCGTCATCGCTCGCATGGCGGCACCCTAGTGGGGAGCCGGGGCCGGCTCAGGCGTATTCCGGGAGCCGGCGGGCGACGTCGTCCGGGGAGGGCATGCGGGCGATCTCCTCGGCGATCCCCCGGGCGGCGTCGCGGTGGTCGCCGTCGGCCGCCAGCAGCCTGCGGGCGTGCTCGGCGACGGCCCCCGCGTCCTGTTCACCGGGGAGCAGGCGCAGGCCCGCGCCGGCCGCGCTGACGGCGTCGGCGTTGGCGAACTGGTCGGCCCCCTGGGGCAGGAGGAGCTGGGGGACGCCGAAGGCGAGCGCGCCGAGGGTGGTGCCGCTGCCGCCGTGGTGGACGACCAGGTCGACGTGCGGCAGCAGGTGCGCCTGCGGCACCCAGCGGCGCACGTCGACGTGGTCGGGGACGGCGGTGAGCAGGTCCGGGCGCACGCGGCCGGTGGCGACCACCACGTCCACGTCGAGCGCCGCCAGTCCGGTGATCGCGGCGGTCAGCAGCTCCGGGGTGCCGAACGCGGTGCCCAGGGTCAGGTGCACCAGGGGGCGCGAGGTGCGGCGCACCGGTGGTCCCGCCGGTTCGGCGAACGGGACCGGGCGCAGTTCGACCCGCTCCTGCGAGGACAGGAAGTCGCGGTCCTGGAGGGAGGGCGGGCAGATGTCGACGTGCGGGAGCGCGGGGACCCCGGTGGTCTCGGTGGGGAGTTCGAGGCCGATGCCCTTCGGGACCATGCGGCCGAAACCGTGCCAGAGGCCGGGGATGCCGGCGCGGTGCGCGGCGACCGCCGCCCCGGGGACGCCCCACTCGTGGACCACGAGGTCGGGGCGCAGCCGGTCCAGTTCCGGGGCCAGGTCCTCGGCGTAGACCTCGTAGAAGACGTCGGCGGGGCGGAAGGGGCGCAGGCCGTTCGCGGCGAGGGGTGCGTGGACCTCCTCGCCGGTGGCGAAGTGGACCTCGTGACCGGCGTCCCGGGCGGCGGTGGCGAGGGGGATGAGCGGGTAGGTGTGGCCCACGGAGCCCAGGGCGACGAAGAGCACGCGCATGGTGGCGAACCTACGCCCCGGGTGCGGAACCGTCGGGAGGACGCCGCGATGCCGGCCGGCCCGATCGCCGATCCCGGCGCCGAAAAGGGCGACGTGCTGGTCAGCCCGTGGGGCGTCGGCCGCACCGGTGCGGGAAACTGGGGCCGTGACCGCCGAGGACGACCCGACCCGACCGCCCCTGACCAGCACCTCCGTCCTCGTGCTGACGGTGGCCCGCCGGGTGGAGGCCGAGCTCGGCGCCGCCCTCGCCCCGCTGGACCTGACGGTGAGCAGGCTGGGGCTGCTCGGGCACATCGGCGGGGTGCCGGGTGCCTCGTTCAGCGACCTGGCCCGGATGTCCGGGATCTCGGTGCAGTCCGTGCACGGCGCGGTGAAGGCGCTCGTGGCCGCCGGGCTGGTGCGGGACCTGAACGCGCGGCCGGGGTCCGCGTCGACGATCGAGCTGACGCCCGAGGGCGCGCGGCTGCTCCAGGCGGCCCGGCAGGTGGTGGCCGAGGTGGACGAGCGGCTGTTCGGGTCGGGCGCCGACCCCGTTCACCAGAGGTTCGGCGCGGCGGTGCGCGCGGCGTTCACGGGCTGATCCCGCGGACCAACCTTCAGGTTGACTGAAGCATGGGCTACGCTTCAGGCAACCTGAAGGTTGGAGGTTCCATGGACCACGTCCTGCTGTCGATCCACGTGGTCGCCGGCATCGTGTTCGTCGGCGGCTCCGCGGTCGCCGCGAGCCTGTTCCCCCGCTACGCGCCGGTCGTCCCCGCGCCGGAGGGGTCGCAGCGCAACCGGGCCGTCGCCGCCGCGCTGCACCGCATCACCGGCGGCTACGCCGCGTTCGGCATCCTGGTGCCCCTGGTCGGCCTCGCGCTGGCCGTCGTCCAGGGCCGGGTGGGCGAGGTGTGGATCACCGTCGCCGTGGTGCTCACCGCCGCGGCGGGCCTGCTGCTCGCCACCCAGGTCCACCCGCGGCAGCGCGACGCGCTCGCCCGCCCCGACGACGGGCGCCGGCTGCGGGCGCTCTCCGCGTTCGCGGGCGCCTACAACCTGCTGTGGGTCGCCGTGGTCGTGCTGATGGTCGTCCGGCCGGGGTCGGTGGAGGCGTGACCGCGCTGCGCGTCGCGGCCGCCGCGGAGGCCGGCTCGCTGGCCGTGCTGCTGGTCAACCTCGTGACCGTCCACAACGGACTCGTCACGTCGGTCGGCGGTCCGGTGCACGGCCTGGCCTACGTCGCCGTCATCGGCTTCGCGTTCGCGCTGCCCGCGCCGGGCGCCCGGTGGCGCGCGTTCATCCCCGGCGTCGGCGGGCTGCTCGCCCTCCGACGCCACCGGATCCCGTCGACGCACGAAGGGTGACCACCTTGGACGAGTACGGCGACCTGCCGTTCCCCCGCACCGCGACGGCTCTCGCCGCGATGCGCTTCGCCCGCGACATCGAGCAGCCGGACATCTTCAACCACAGCATGCGCACCTACCTCTACGGCCGCTTCGTCGGCGAGCGGCGCGGCCTGCGACCGGACCTCGACTACGACGACGAACTGCTGTTCCTCGGGTGCGTGCTGCACGACGCCGGGCTCAGCGCCGAGGGCGACGGCGACCAGTCCTTCGACCTCGACGGCGCCGACCTCGCCGCGCGGTTCCTGACCGGGCGGGGCGTGGCGGCCGACCGGGTGGAGGTCGTCTGGGACGCGATCGCCCTGCACCTGTGCGTCGAGGTCGCCGCCCGCAAGCGGCCGGAGATCGCCCTGGTGACCGCGGGCGCGGGCTACGACCTGGCGCCGAGCCCGAAGCACCCGCTGCCGCCCGGGTACGCCGAGCGCGTCCACGCCGTGCTGCCGCGCCTGGGCGTGGGGCCCGGCATCCGGGACGCGATCGTGGCCCAGGCGCTGGAGAAGCCGCACAAGGCGCCGCCCTTCACCTTCCCGGGCGAGCTGGTGCGGCAGGCCACCGGGCGCGGCTGGCCGACCTGGGACGAGCTGATCGCCCGGGAGCCGAGCTGGCACGACCGGGCCTGAGCGGGCGGGCCGGGCGCGTCACACCGCCCGGCCCGCCCGCAGCCGGGCGTCGAGCGCGTCGAGGTCGGGGAGGAACCACACGTGCTCGCCCCGGTTGGACTCCCGGACCAGGGCGCGCAGCGCGGAGCTGGCCTCCAGGTGCCCGGAGATGTCGCCGACGACGACCAGGCGCAGCCGGTAGTTGACGAACTTCTGCATCACCTCGCCGGCGATCCCGGTGCGCAGGGCGAAGAAGTCGTCGCCCAACCGGCTCGCGGGCACCGCCACCGCCTCCGCGCCGAGGAAGACCGCGCCGACCAGGTCGACCAGGTCCGCCCCGGTGGTCAGCGGCGGCCCGCCCGGGTCGCACACCAGCACGGTCACCCCGGCCCGCTCCTCCAGCTCGTCAGCCACGACTCCCCTCCCCCAGCAACCCGTTGTCGCCGTTCAGCACGGCGTCGAGCACCCGCAGCACCTCCGCCGTCTCCGCCGGGCCGCCCAGCAGCACGACCTTCATGCGCCGTCGCTCCTCGTCGTAGACGGTCTGGACGCGCAGCGGCGGCGCCGCCGGGTCGTGGCCCGCGTTCACCCCGGCCACCACGAGCGTGCTCAGCCGGTCGGCGGCGAGCCGGTCCACCCCGTCGACCTGCACGATGCTCGACACCTCCACCAGCGGACCGCCGGCGGCCGGGACCGGTGGCCGACCGGTCAGCTCGTCGAGGTCGGCCCTGGCGACCCGGTACTGCTTACCGATCCGCACGGCCTTGAGGCGACCGGACCGGATGTACCCGCGCACGGTGCGCACGTGCAGGCCCAGCCGGTCGGCGACCTGCTCGACCGAGTACATTTCGTTACTCATCGGACCGGACTGTACGGCAGTTGAGGATCGATAGGGAAGTTCTTTACGCCCTCGTCGGAGCGGGCGGACGGCTCTGGGATCATGTGCGCTCGGTTCCCGAGCAGGACCGTCCGGCGAAGGGGGCAGGCGATGCACGCGACGATCGACCCGCGGCAGTGGCCCGGGCGCGTGGTGCCCGAGAGCGACGCCGAGGTCGCCGCCGCCGTGGCGTCGCTGTGCCTGCGCGCCCAGTGGCCCGACGCCGACCGCGCCGGGGTCACCTCGGTGCTGCGCCGCTGGTTCGACCGCGGCTGGTGCGTCGACGCCGTGCTGCGCGCGGTGGACCTGACCCCCGACGGCAGGCTCCAGCGCCGCAAGAGCGACCGGCAGGCCCCCCACGCGTTCCTCAAGGACCGGCTGCGGTGGTGGTTCGCCGACCACGACGGCGACAGCGCCACCGACCCGCTGCCCCCTCCCGTGCCGGGCATGACCATGGAGCGGTGGTGGGCGATCAGCCGCCGCAACGAGCGGGTCAACCGGCCGCGCGAGCACCGGCCCCTCGGCGCCGAGGGCCGGCGGGCCCGCCAGGACGTGCGCGCCCGGGCGCGCGGCAGCGGCCGCGACGCCGTGGCCATGGCCCGCGCCAAGGGGCGGCAGCGCCAGGACGTGCTGGACGACCTGCTGATCCCCGGTGCCGAGCCGGTGCAGGTGGAGCCGGTCGGGCGGCCGCGCCGCAGGCCGGTGGACCGCCGCGTCGGCGACTGGGTCGGCCGCCAGCAGGTCGTCGCCGACGACCCCGCGGTCCGCAAGGCGCTCGACGTGGTGCTGGCCTCCGCCGGGAACCCGCCGGTGGAGGCGGTCAAGCGGCTGCGCAACGCCGTGCGCGCGGCCAGGTGGACCGCCCGGATGGCCGCGATGGAGGCCATGACCGACGCGCCGGACGGGGCGCCCGAGCCGCTGGGCCGGGAGGCCCGGCGCGTGCTGCACTACGTCGACCAGGCCGTCGAGGAGAACCTGCCCTTCGAGGTCGTGGTCTTCCTGCTGCGCACCGGCACCCCGTCCGCTGACCGCTGACCGTCACATGGCGCTGAGGACCATGGTGTTCCACCACAGGTCCAGCTTGTCGAGGGTGTCGTTGTCGGCGCCGGGCGCGGTGGCGAAGGTGCCGGTCGTGGTGGTGCGGGAGTCGGTCCACCACAGCACGCCCACGCCGCCGTCCAGGTAGCAGGTGGTGAAGTCGCCGTCGAGCGGGCCCGAGGTGTCGCGCCAGTACGAGGAGTAGTGGATCGGCTGCGTCTTCGGCCGGCAGCCGCCCTGCGAGTCGTCGCGCGGGATGCCGCGGCCGGTGACCACGGACTGGAAGTGGGCGTCCTGGGCGGCGCGGTCGGCGAAGAGGCGGAACTCGGCGCGGGTGGGCCGCACGGCCCGCTCGTAGGTGTCGTTGGGCTCGGTGCAGACGACCTTCGCGGTGACGCCCGGGCCGTCGGCGTGCTCCGGGGTGCAGGAGGGGTTGCCGCGGTAGACCTGGGGCAGGGCGTCGAGCAGGGCCCGTTCCCCGGGGTTCACGCCGGTGGTGGTCGGGGTGACGATGCTGATCGAGGTGGGGAGGGGTTTGGTGGTCGAGCGGGTGGTTGTGGTGCCGGTGGTCCTGGTGGCGGTGCTCGTGGCCGGGCCGGGTTGGCCGGTCATCAGCTCGGACCTGCCGTCGAACACCAGGTAGGCGACGACCGTCAGCGCCACCACCGCGGCGGCCACCGCGGCAATGGCGGCTCGGCGGGCGGTTGGTGAGGCGGGGTGGGACGGGCGCCTGTTCGGCGGGGCGGGGAACCGCGTGCCGCCGCTCGGGGTGGCGGGTTCCGGGTGGGTTGGTGCCGGGTGGGTTGGTGCCGGGTGGGTTGGTGCCGGGTGGGTTGGTGCCGGTGTCGGTGCCGGGTGGGTCGGTGCCGGTGTCGGTGCGGGGAGCCGGCTGGGGGCTGAGGGGGATCCGGGAGTCGCCGCCGACCCCGAAGCCGCCGACCCCGAAGCCCTTGCCCCTCCAGCCCCTGCCCCTCCAGCCCCTGCCCCTCCAGCCCCTGCCCCTCCAGCCCCTGCCCCTCCAGCCCCTGCCCCTCCAGCCCCTGCCCCTCCAGCCACTGCCCCTCCAGCCACTGCCCCAAGAGCCACTGCCCCGGGAGCCACTGGCCTGGAGGCCGCCGCGCCGGGAACCGGGTTCGGTCCGGAGGCCGGGTTCGCGGGCGTGACCGGGCCGGGCGGGTTCGGTGCCCCGCCCTGCGGGGGTGCCGCGGCGAGCGCGGCGCGGGCGGCGGCGGCCAGGGCGCCCGCGCTCTCGTGCCGGGCGGCCGGGTCCTTGGCCATGCCGCGGGCGATCACGTGGTCCAGGGCCGGTGGCACCGCCGGGTTGAGGGCGCGGGCCTTCGGCGGCGGTTCCTGGAGGTGGGCGTAGATCTGGGCGGCGGTGCCGTCGACCTCGAAGGGCCTTCGCCCGGTCAGGCAGGCGAACAGCACGCAGGCCAGCGCGTACGTGTCGGCCGCCGCGCCCACCGGGCCGTCGGCGAACCGCTCGGGCGCCATGTAGTCGACGGTCCCGATGACCTCGCCGGACGCGGTGATGCCGGTGGCGGCCGGCGAGGAGCTGCGGGCGATGCCGAAGTCGACCAGGTACACGAAGTCCCCCGGCGCGACCAGCACGTTGGACGGCTTCACGTCGCGGTGCACGAGCCCGTCGGCGTGGGCGGCGTCGAGGGCGCCCGCCACCTGCTCCACGATCCGCACCGCCCGCTCCGGCTCCAGCGGCCCGCGCGCGACCAGGTCGTTGAGGTCCTCGCCCTCGACCAGGCGCATGTCGAGGTAGAGGCGCCCGTCGATCTCGCCGTAGGCGTGGATGGGGATGACGTGCGGTTCGCGCAGCCGGGCGACCACCTGCGCCTCGCGGCGGAAGCGGGCCCGGAACGCGGCGTCGTCGTGGAAGGCGGGCGCGAGCCGCTTGAGCGCCACCGCCCGGTCGTGCGCGGTGTCGTGCGCCCGGTGGACCTCGCCCATCCCGCCGCGCCCGATCAGCGGCCCGATCCGGTACGGACCGAACATCTCGTCAGCCATGTGCCCCGCGTTCTCCCACTGCGCCTGTGGTGCGATCGACGCGGGCGGGGCCGCGCCGGTTCCACCGGCCCGGCGGCGGAGCCGTAACCGCGGTCACCCGGCGACCGGCTGAACCGGTCGGCGCCCGCGTCCGTGTGGTGCCTGTCCGACTTCGGCAGTTGAGCCAACCAAACGGAGAAACAACCATGCTGCGCAAGCATGTCGCACCCCTTGCCGCCCTTTTCGCCCTCGGCGCCCTGGCGCTGACCGCCTGTGGCGGCAGCACCGCGGGCAGTGCCCCCGCACCCACCAGTACCGCGCAGGAGCAGGCCGCGGGGGCCGCCGACGGCGAGCCCTCCCTGTTCTCGGGCTCGGCCAGGTCCAACAAGGCCGACGAGAGCAGCGGCGACCTCGCCCCCGCCGCCGCGCCCCGGGACGTCAAGGGCAGGTGGGTCCAGCTGCGGGCCGCGTCCGCGGGCGCCCTCGACCCGGTCGTCGTCGACGGCAGGGGCCTGACGCTGTACCGGTTCGACAAGGACACCGCCAAGCCCTCGAAGTCCAACTGCAACGGCGACTGCGCCAAGACCTGGCCGCCGGTGACCGTCAACGCGGGCGGCAAGGTCTTCCTCACCGGCATCAGGAAGGCCGACGTCGGGTTCGTGCGCCGGGACGACGGACAGCTCCAGCTCACCGTCGGCGGCTGGCCGGTCTACCGCTTCGCCAAGGACGCCGAACCCGGTGACACCCTGGGCCAGGGCGTGGGCGGCACGTGGTTCGGCGTGACCCCCGACGGGCGGAAGGCCCTGGGCGCGGCGCCGCAGCCGCCCGCCACCGACCCCGCGGCCGGGCCCGCCACCAACGTCGTGCTGTTCTCCGGCAAGGACTTCGACGACTTCTCCGGGAACAACTTCGCCACCAGCCTCCAGGGCCCGGGTTGCCAGGACGTCCGCGGCACCTTCCTGTCGCTCGTCCCCGGCGGGTCGGTCAAGCTGTGGTCCGAGCCCGGCTGCAAGGGCACCTCGCTGGTCGTCACCGACGACGTCCGCGACGTGACCGCGCTCGGCTTCCCCCACGGCCCCGGGTCGCTGTTCTTCGGCTGACGCGGGGAGCACGGGGCGGCGCGACCCTGGATGCCTCCTAGTGCACCGGCCCCGGACCTTTCGAGCACATCGGCCGCCGTTGCACGCTTTCGGCGGTTCCGCTGGGGCAACCTGGGGTGGTGCGGCCCTCCCCCCAGTGGCCGCCGTCCCGTCCTTCCGCCCGGCCACCCCAAGGGCGGGTGCACCGCGAGCACCCGTCGGGTCGGGCGGGAGGGCGCGGTCAGCGCAGGCGCATCCGGCGCCGCTCCACGGCGATGGCCAGGGTGTCCAGCAACGCCACGGTGTCGGGCAGGCTCAGGCGGGCGCCGGCGCCGTGCAGGGACGACTCCACGAGCACGCCCGCCGGTCCGGTGTGGCCGGCCGCGAGCAGGCGCGCCACCTCCGCGCCGCCGGCCCACTGGCCGCGCTCGTGGTCGGCGCGAGGGGTGAGGTCGACCAGCAGCCGCCCGGCGAGGCCCGTGCCGCGGAGCCGGTCGACGGTCGCGCGGACGGGCAGCACCCCCGCCGCCGACGGGCGCACCACCGCGTGCGGTCGGGGGCACCAGGCCCGGGTGTCGTGGCCGAGTGGTGTGCCGGTGGGGCCGGTGGCGCTGACCGCGACGGCGTCAGGGGTGGAGTACCCGGTTGGCCGGGCCGAGCCGGTGGCACGGACCGCGACGGCGTCAGGGGCGGGGTACCCGGTTGGCCGGGCCGAGCCGGTGGCACGGACCGCGACGGCATCGGGAGTGGAGTATCCGGTTGGCCGGGCCGAGCCGGCAGCGCGAACCGCGACGGCGTCGGGAGTGCCGTGGCCGGGTGACCGGTCGGCCGGAACAGCAGCGGCGCGGACCGCGGCGGCGATGTCCTCCGGGCTGTCGCAGGCCACCCCCGCCGGCATCGGCAGCACAGCCACCGGCACCCGCCGGGACCGCACCACCGCGTGCGCCACCAGGTCGGCCGTCGCCGCGGCCGCGGCGGGGTGGTGGTGCTCGGTCGCCACCGGCAGGCCGATCCGGCCCGCGTCGAGCAGGAACCGGCGCAGGGCGGGGAAGTCCATGCCGCCGACCAGTCCCCCGCCACCGGGCACCTCCGGCAGCACGCGCAGCACGACCAGCAACTGCTGCGTGTACGGGACCGCGGCCTCGGCGAGCTGCCGGGCGTAGTCGAGCAGCGCGGCCGTGCCGCGCAGCGGGTTCGGGCCGGCCACCACGACGAGCCGGTCGTCCTCGCCGTCGAGCACGCGGCGGATGGTCGTCCGGTGGCGGTGCACCTCGTAGGCCACCCCCAGCGGGCGGGGCACCTCGGCGGCGGGCGGCATCTGGACGGCGGCGGTCACGGCAGCGGTTCTCCCTGGGACGGATCGTCCCTTTTCTCCCATGCCCCGCACCCGCGGGACAAGCTCTGCACGAACGGGCAACGGGAACGCAACGCGCGCGAAACGCCTGTTGTAGCGCGCGTCACGGCTTCTCCGTCCACGTTGGACCTCGTGCGGCACGGGAGCACCGGTGGCGCTCGCGCGCCATTCCGGGGATCGCGAAAGGCGATCGGCGCGGACCTGCCAATTGAGACGAAGTGCGGCCGGCTTTGTGAATCCTACTCGCCAATTCTTTACATTCCATTAAGGTCGCCCGGATTAGACAGCGAACCGACATCCGTTGCGGGAAGCCGCACCCGCAGCCCGCCCCGACGTGGCCCTCGGCCTGCCCGAACGCCCCCCACCCGCCCGATCATCGGCTCATCCCCCGGCGGAAAGCGCCACCCGTGCCCAATGGGGCTTCGAATGGCGCACACTCGCGCACACTTCGATTGATATGGATCACGTGCTAGACTCGCGTTTGCCGGCAACACCCCGAGAGGTGCTGCCAAATGTTTTGCACATTTCACACACGGGATTCTCGTTGACCAGTGGTTCGTCCATCTCCGTGCAGTTGCTGGGGCCGGTGCGCGCTGCGCGCGGTGAGCGGGAGATCGGTTTGGGCGCCGCGCGACAACGGGCCGTGTTCGCCGTGCTGGCCGTGCGGGCCAACCAGGTCGTGTCGCGGGAGGACCTGGTCGACGGCGTGTGGGGCGACCACCCGCCCGCCAGCGTCGCGGCGAGCGTCTACACCTACGTCTCCGGGCTGCGCCGGGCGCTGGAACCGCAGCGCACCGGGCGCGCGGCGCCGTCCGTGCTGGTCTCCACCGACGCGGGCTACTCGCTGCGGCTCGAACCCGGCCACAGCGACGTGGAGGCGTTCGAGCGCCACCGCCAGGCGGCGCTGCACCTGCCGCCCGGGCGGGCGCTGGCCGAGCTGGACGCCGCGCTGGCGCTGTGGCGCGGCGAGGCCCTGGCCGGGATACCGGGACCGTTCGCCGAGGCGCAGCGCGCCCGGCTGGCCGAGCTGCGGCTGGCCACCGTCGAGCGGCGCGCGGAGCTGGCGCTGGAGCTGGGCCGCCACGCGGAGGTCGTCGCCGAGCTGACCGGGCTGGTGGCCCGGTACCCGCTGCGCGAGCAGGCCCGCCTGCTGCTGATGACGGCGCTGCACCGCGGCGGCCGCACGGTCGAGGCGCTGGAGGTCTACGAGGACGCGCGCCGCACCGTGGTCGAGGAGCTGGGCATGGACCCCGGCCCGGCGCTGCAGGAGCTGCACCAGCGCATCCTGCGCGGCACGCCCCAGCGGCCCGCGGCGCCGGCCAGGGAGCTGCCGCCCGCGCCGAGGGTCTTCGGGCGCGACGCGGAACTGGCGCGGCTGCGCGAGGTCGTCTCCGCCGTGGCGGACGGGCGCGGCGGGTGCGTGTGGCTGGAGGGCGAGCCGGGCGTGGGCAAGTCCACGCTGCTGACCGCCGTGCTGGCCGACGCCGCCGGGCGGGGCTGCGAGGTCGCCTGGGCGGCGGGTGACGAGCTGGGCATGCGCTTCCCGCTGCGCGTGGTGTTCGACTGCCTCGACGTGGGCATGTCCTCGGCCGACCCGCGCCGGGCCGCGCTGGCCGAGGCGCTGCTCGACCCGGTGCGCACCGGCGACCCCGCGCTGACCGCGATCGACGGCCTGCTGGAGCTGGTGGAGCAGCTGTGCGCGGAGGCGCCGCTGGTGGTCGTCCTGGACGACCTCCAGTGGGTGGACGAGGCGAGCCTGCTGCTGTGGCACCGGCTCACCCGGCTGACGCGGCAGCTCCCGCTGCTCCTGGTCGCCGCCGCGCGCCCGGTGCCGCGGCGCGGCGACGTGACGCGCATCCGCCGCGCGGTGCTCGACGCGGGCGGCGCGCTGGTCGCCCTGGAACCGCTGCCCGAGCCCGTGGTGGCCGAGGTGGTGGCCGGGCAGCTCGGCGCGGCGCCCTCCCCGGCGCTGCTGCGGATGGTGGCGCAGGCGGGCGGCAACCCGCTCTACACCGGCGAGCTGGTCGACGCGCTGGTGCGCGAGGGCGCGGTCCGGGTCGAGGGCGGCACGGCCGAGCTGGTCGGCGGCGAGCACGAGGTGCCCCGCTCGCTGGGGTCGGCGGTGGCGCGCCGGCTGGGCTTCCTGTCCGAGCCCTGCCTGGAGGTCCTGCGCTGGGGCGCCCTGCTGGGCACCGAGTTCGCGGTGAACGACGTGGCGGTCGTGCTGGGCCGCCCCGCCTCGGAGCTGGTGGCCGCGGTCGAGGAGGCCACCGCCGCGTCGGTGCTGGTGGACGCGGGCGCCAACCTGACCTTCCGGCACCCGCTGCTCCGGCACGCGCTCTACCAGGGCCTGCCCGCCGCGCTGCGGCCGATGCTGCACCGGCAGGCCGCCGAGGCGCTGGCCGCCGCGGGCGCGCCGGTGGAGGCGGTCGCCCAGCAGGTGGCGGCGGGCCCGCCCGAGGCCGACGCGTGGGTGGTCGACTGGTTGGCGGCCAACGCGCTGGAGGTCGCGCGGCGCTCCCCCGACCTGGCGATCGGGCTGCTGCGCGCACCGCTGGACCACTGCCCCGAGGACGAGGAGCGGCTGGAACCGCTCACCGTGCAGCTCGTGCAGCTGATGCTGCGGACCGGCAGGCGGCCGGAGGCGGAGGCGCGCCGCGTGCTGGCCCGCACCCGCAACCCCGCGTACGCGGCGCACATGCGCTACTGCCTGGGCTACATGTACTTCGTGGACGGGCGCGTGGAGGCCGCCGGGGAGGTGCTGCGGGCGGCGATCGACGACGATGCCACCCCGGTGGTGTGGCGGGCGCGCCTGCGGCCGCTGTACGCGCGGGTGTGCCGCGAGGGCAACGGCGACGTGGTGGCGGCGGAGGCCAACGCGCGCGAGGCGCTGCGCCTGGCGCCGGACGACCCGTTCACCTCGGCCCTGGCCCACCAGGTGCTGTGGCAGGTCGAGACGGTGCGGCGCGACCACGCCGCCGCGCTGGAGGCGTCCGCGCGCGCCCTGGCCTCGCTCGACGGCGAGTGGAAGTCCATCCTGGCCGACCTGCACCTGGAGCTGCTCAGCGAGCGGGCGGGCACGCTGCAGAACCTGGACCGGCACGCCGAGGCCGACGAGTGCCTGCGGGTGGCGCGGGACCTGGTCGGCACCGGCATGGCGCCGGGCGGCGTGCACATCGCCACCGCGCTGCGCGACTACTGGGCCGGCCGGTGGGACCACGCCCTGGCCGAGCTGGACGCGGTGACCCAGCGGCTGTCCAAGCACGGGTACCACGGCCTGCGCGAGCGGCCGCCCGCGCTGCTGATGCACGGCGTGGCCGCGCTGATCGAGGTCAAGCGCGACCGGGTGGAGGTCGCCCTGGAGCACCTGCGCGCCGCCGCGGAGCTGCCGGTGCTCAACGCGGCCGACCGGGAGCACTCGGGCTTCCTGCTGGCCACCCGGGCGTACCTGGTCAAGCGCGCGGGCGGGGGCGCCGAAGAGGTGTTCATGGTGCTGGCGGCGCTGCTGGACGGGACCGACCACCTGGACCTGCGGTACCAGTGGGTGCCCAACGCGACGCGGGCCGCGATCGACACCGGCGCGCGCGAGCTGGCCGAACGCGCGTACGAGGTGTGCGCGCGGGAGGCGGCGCTGGAACGCGTGCCCGGCCGGGCGGCCGCCGCGCTGGCCCGGGTCCGCGGGCTGGTGGAGGACGACCCGGCGTCGGTGCGGGAGGCCGTGGCGTACTACCGCGCGACCCGGCGGCCGGTGGAGCTGGCGGACGCGTTGGAGGACCTGTCCGTGCTGCTCGCCCGGTCCGGTGACCGGGCCGGGGCGGAAACCGCCTTCCGGGAGGCGGTGGCCCTGTTCACCGACCTCGGCGCCGCGCGCGACGTGCGGCGGGCCCAGTACCGGCTGAACCGGTACGGGCTGGCCGGGCCGCCCACCGCGCCGCGGCCGACGTCCGGCTGGCCGGCGCTGACGCACTGGGAGCGCGAGGTCGCGTGGCTGGTCGGCGCGGAGCGGTCGAACTCCGACATCGCGGACCTGCTGGGGCTGCCGCACGAGGTGGTGCGCGCCATCATCAGCCGGATACTGGAGAAGACCGGGCACACCTCGCGCTCGGCGCTGGGTGCCGAGGCCGCGGAGCACCGTGCCGGGTGACGCGGGGGGCTCGGTCGCGGCTCCCGCACGGCTACCCGGCCGGGAGGTCGGCACGGCCGGGGGAAGCGCGGCGGGTCGGGACGGGGTGGACCGGGGCGCGGCGGGCCGGTGCGCGCCGGCGGGGCCGGGGCCCGGCGACCGCCGCCCCTTCGGGAATCCCGACCTCTTCGGGCACCTCCGCCGCACCGGGAACCCCAGCGGCGCCTCGAACGACTACCACGGGTATGAGCACACCGCCCGCGGCACCGGGGACCCCGGCACCGGGGACCCCGGCCGCGCACCGGGCGCGTCGCCGTCCGCGCATGCCCGCCTCCCGGTCCCGAGTCCGCCCGCCGGTCCCGCGACCGCTGCGCACCCGATCATGGACCACCCCCGCGCCCCGGGGCAGCGCCGCGGGCGCCGCGCTGCGCGAAACGCCCGGCCCCGGCTGCCCGAAGGTGCGCCGACCCGCCACCGAAGACACCGGTGAACCGATGGCCGAACCCCTACGTGCACCGGTCGAACCCACTCCCGCCGCGAACGGAGGACCAGATGCCATCGACCGCGCGAGGAGCACTGCGAGTACAGGTGCTGGGTGCGTTGCGGGTGTGGTCGGGCGACGAGGAGGTCGCCGTGGGCTCGAACCGGCAGCGGGCCGTGCTGGCGCTGCTGGCCTCCCGCCCCGACCGCAACGTCACCCGCGCCGAGCTGGTCGACGGCGTGTGGGGCGAGGACGCGCCCGCGAGCGCCGTCGGCAACCTGCACACGTACGTGTCCGGGCTGCGCTCCGCCCTCGGCCAGGCCCGTGACCTGCTGCGCTCAACCGGCACGGGCTACTCGCTGCGGCTGCCGGCCACCGCGGTGGACCGCGAGGTGTTCACCGCCGCGCACGCCGACGCGCGCCGCCGCTACGCCGCGGGCGACCTCGACGGCGCGCTGTCGGTGCTGGACGAGGCCCTGGCGCTGTGGCGTGGCGAGGCGTACGCGGACGTGGACTGCCCCTTCGCCGACGCGGCCCGCGCCGGGCTCGCCGAGGCGCGGCTGGCGGCGGTGGTGCTGCGCGCCCGCGCCCGGCTCGGCCTCGACGACGCGGGGCGCGGCGACCTGGCCGACCTCGTCGCGGAGCTGACCGCGCTGGTGCGCGAGCACCCCGCCGACGAGGCGCTGCACGAGGTGGTCGTGCTCGCCCTGCACCGCGCCGGCCGCCACGCCGAGGCCGTGGAGGCGCTGGGCACGGCGCGCGCGGCGCTGGCGCGCTTCGGCCTGCGGCCCGGTCCCGCGCTGCGCGAGCTGCACGACCGCGTGCTGGCACCGCCCGAGCCGTCCCGGGAGCCCACGCCCCTGCTCTACGTGGTGCCCAGCGAGGTCACCCGGGAGGCGCCCGGGCGGCTGGTCGGCCGCGACGGCGAGCTGGCGGAGCTGGCCGCGGCCGTCGACGGGGTCGGCGAGGACTGCGGCGGGGTGGTCTGGGTCGAGGGCGAGGCGGGCATCGGCAAGTCCGCGCTGCTGCGGGCGGCGCTGGCCGGGGTCGGGGCGCGCGGTTTCCAGCTCACCTGGGGCGTGGCCGACGAGTTCAGCGGCCGCTTCCCGCTCCAGGTGTTCGTGGAGTGCTGCGGCGCCACGCCGACGTCGCCGGACCCGCGCCTGGCCGACCTGGGCGAACAGCTCCAGAAGCACCGCCAGCGCTGGTGGCACCACACCGCCACGGTGGACCGGCTGCTGGCGTTCGTGGTCGAGGTCTGCGCGGCGGCGCCGCTGGTGCTGGTCGTGGACGACATCCAGTGGGCCGACGACGCGAGCCTGCTGCTGTGGCGCAAGCTGGTCGAGGTGACCCGGCGGCACCCGCTGCTGCTGGTGGCCGCGTGCCGGCCCGGCGCGGGCACGGGCGAGCAGTCCTCGCTGCGCGCGGCGGCGGCCGCGGCGGGTGGCCGCGAGCTGGAGCTGAAGCCGCTGGGGCAGCGCGACACCGAGCAGGTGGTGCGCGACCTGGTCGGCGACGCGGTCGAGGCCGACGTGGTGCGCGACGTGGCGGCGCGTTCCGGCGGCAACCCCCTGTACGCCAGGGTGCTGGCCGAGGCGTTCACCCGCGAGGGCGCGCGGCGCGCCACCGGGGACGACGTCCCGCCGTCGCTGGACGGCCCGGTGGACGGCGTGCTGGCCCACCTGACCGACGCGGCCCGCGACGTGCTGCGGTGGGCCGCGCTGCTGGGCGTGCGGTTCGCCGTGGGCGACCTGGTGGCGGTGGCGGGTCCGGCGCGGCACCTGCTGACCGCGCTCGACGAGGCGATGGCGGCGGGCGTGGTGGTCGAGGCCGGTGGCGCGCTGGCGTTCCGGCACCCGGTGCTGCGCGAGGTCGTGCACGGCAAGATCGCCGTGCCGGTCCGGCTGGCGCTGCACCGGCAGGCCGCCGAGGCCCTGGCCCGCGCCGGCGCGCCGGTGGAGCGGGTCGCCGGGCAGCTGCTGGCCGCGCAGCCGGCCGCCGACGGGTGGACGGCGTCCTGGCTGGTGGCCAACCGCGAGGCGCTCGCGGGCCGGGCGCCGCTGCTCGCCGCGCGGCTGGCCGAGCGGGTGCTGGACTCGGGCGTCGCGGGCGAGGCGCGCCCGGACCTGCTCGCCACGCTGGCCGGCGTGCGGTTCCGGCTGGCGCGCGACGGCGAGGCCGAGGCGGCGGCCCAGGAGGCGCTGGTGCTGGCCGAGGACCCGGCCCTGGCCGCCGAGATGCGGCACCTGCTGGCACTGCTGCGGCACCGGCAGGGCGACACGGCGGAGGCGGTCAGCCAGCTGGAGGCCGCGCTCAAGGAACCGGACGCGCCCAACGAGTGGCGCGCCAGGCACCGCTCGCTGATCGCGACGATCCTCCGCGGCGGGCTGCTCGACCTGGACGAGGCGGAGGCCGCGGCGACCCGGCAGTACACGCGCGCGATGGTGGTGGGCAACACCTGCGCGGCGGCGTACGCGATGCAGACCAAGTGGATCGTGGCGACCATGCGCGGCGACCACGAGCAGGCGCTGCGCTGCGCCGACGAGGCGCACGAGCTGTTCAAGCGCCGCAGCGGCGCCGTCGAGTCGCGGTGCGACGTGCTCGACAACCGGGCCACGTCGCTGCACCACCTCGACCGGGTCGACGAGGCGTGGGAGGCGCTGCGCGAGGCGCGCGAGCTGGCGGCCGAGCACGGGTTGCCGCCGAGCATGCAGCTGCCGGTGGCGGTGCACCACTACTGGACCGGGCGGTGGGACAGCGCGCTGGTGGAGCTGCACGGCGTGACGCGGGACTCCCCCGGCCTGACCTTCCACGGCGTGCGGGAGCTGGACGCGGCCCTGCTGCGGCTGCACGGGCTGGCCGCGCTGATCGCCGCCCGGCGCGACGAGGAGGCGACCACGGCCGTGCACCTGGACCTGGCCATGACCTACGCGCACGCCGACGAGGACCGCGACCTGCTGCTGGTCGCCTCCGCCGTCGCGGCCGAGCGGCGGGGCCGGGTCGGTGCGGCGCTGGAGGCGCTGGCGCCGCTGGTCGCGCCCGCCCGGCCGCGGTTGCCGCGGTACCGGTGGCTGCCGTTCGCCGCGCGCCTCGCCCTGGACGCCGACTGGCCCAACGAGGCGCGCGCGGTGCTCGCGGCGAGCGAGGGCGAGGCGGCGGCCGAGGTGGTGCCCGGGGCCGCCGCGGCGGCGGCCGACCACTGCCGCGGGCTGCTGTCGGGTGACCCGGAACCGGTGCTGCGGGCGGCCGGTCACCACCGGGCGGTCGGGCGGCCGGTGGAGCTGGCGACGGCGCTGGAGGACGCGGCGGCGCTGTTGGCGGATGCGGGGAGGGGGGCGCAGGCCGCGGTGGTGTACGCGGAGGCCGTGGACGGGTACCGGGCCCTCGGGGCGCACTGGGACCTGCGGCGGGCCGCCGCGCGGATGGAGCGGCTGGGGGTGGGGTTGGCGCGGGCCGGTTCGCGGGTTGCCTGGTAGGGCGGGTGGGGGCGAGCCGGGACAGGTCGGAGGCGGGTGGAGGGCGGATCGGGGGGCGGGCAGGGGCGGATCGGGGGGCAGGAGCCGGGGCAGACGGGGCGGATCACAGGGCCGGGGCGGATCGCGGGGCGGATCGCGGGGCGGGAGCCGGGGCGGACGAGCCTGGTCAGATGAGCCCGCAGCGGACCGCGTAGGCGACCGCGTGCGACCGGTTGCGCAGGTTCAACCGCACCGTGATCCCGTACACGACGTTCTTGACCGTGCGCTGCGAGCAGGACAGCCGCTCGGCGACCTCGGCGGTGTCCAGGCCGTCGGCCATCAGCCTCAGCACCTCCACCTCCCGCTTGCTCAACTGCGCGTTCGGCGACGAGGCGCCCCGCGGCTGGGCCTCGCGCCGGGCGGTCTGCAGGCGGCGGAGCGCCTCACCGACCAGCCTGGGCGGCAGGAGCCCGTCGCCGACCGCGGCGGCCCGCACCGCCCGCACGACCAGGTCGCCGCCCGCCGCGGTCCTGGGCACCACCGCGGTGATCCCGCAGTCGACCGCGATCAGGAACTCCTCGGTGCTCAGCTCGTCGGCGACCAGCACCACCGGGGTGCCGGTCCGGCCGACCTCCCGGCGCAGGCCGGCGACCACCTCGCCGATGAACCGCTCCACCACCAGGACGGCCACGTCGGCCCGGTGCCACTCCTGGTCGGGCAGCAC
This sequence comes from Saccharothrix syringae, assembly GCF_009498035.1. Taxonomy (NCBI): domain Bacteria; kingdom Bacillati; phylum Actinomycetota; class Actinomycetes; order Pseudonocardiales; family Pseudonocardiaceae; genus Saccharothrix; species Saccharothrix syringae. Next base: position 2,245,714 of record NZ_CP034550.1, on the reverse strand, counting down.
CGGGATGCCCGCCGCCTCCAGGTGGCTGACCAGGCCGGCCCGGCTGACCGGGTCCTCGGCCCGCACCACCGCCCCCGCAGCGGTCGCCGTCATCTCCGGCGTCACGTCCCACCCCGCTCGCTCGTCCCGGCAACCCGTCCTGGTCGCGAGTCTGGTCGAGACCTCTTCACGCGATCCACATTGGATCTGAAATGGCCCCGGAGCTGGGAATTCCCTCTTCTCCAGACCACAAAGGACGGACTACCCGAGGGGAAGTCGCGGCCGTGGGGGCCATGCGGACCGAGCCCGTTCTCCGGGACCGCTCCCGGTCGCGCCCGGGCGCGCACCGACGGCCGCTCCCCCGCCGACGAGGCTTACGATGGTCCCCGGGGGGAGAGGGATCGGGGGCGTGGGTGGCGATCGCGGAGGTCTGCCGAGCGCTGGAGGGCGTCCCGGGGGTGCGGGTCACCGCACTGGCCGACCGGGTGTGGGTGCACGTGCCCGCCATCGGTGACGCCGTCCGCGTCGACGTCGCCGCGATCCGGCGGCACGAGCCGATCCGGGCGCCCGACGGGTCGCCCGCGGTGGAGTTCACCCTGGGTGACGAGCACGGGACCTGGCCGCTGATCGTCACCTCGACCGACGTGGTCTACCGGCCGGCGGGCCCGCGGGCGGTGCTGGTCCCCGCGCCGGAGCACCGGGTGGGCAGCGCGCCCCACCTCGTCGCGTACTCGGAGATGGAGCGGGCCGCCGAGCGGCTGGCGCTGGACGGCGAGCGGCCGGGGCTGGCCGAGCTGTCCGGGCTGGGCGCCGCGCTGCTGCTGGTCCGGTGCTTCATCGTCGGCGCCACGCTGGTCGGGCTGCGGCCGGTGCGGGGCGCCGGGTGGTGGCAGCGGGCCTGGGCCGCGGTCGGCGGTGACGTGCCGCTGCCGCCGTTCCGGGCCGACCCGGTGTGGGACGAGCTGGTCCTGGCCGGCCCGCCGGAGGAGGGCGGCGCGGCGGTCGCGGACTTCCGGCGCCTGGAGCCGGGGTTGACGGTCGTGGGGCTCGACGACTCGTTCGCGTCGTCCTGGCGGTCCCGGGTGCCGGTCGCCCCGGCGGTGTTCGCCGGGACGCTGCTGCGGGGCCTGGCGGGGGCGCGGGCGCGCGTGGCGCTGCACCCGGACGGCAGCGGCGCGGTCGACGTGGCGCTGGGCAGCGGGGGCGCGGTGCGGTTCGGCTGGTCCGATGTGGACGAACTGCGCGTGGCGGAGGTCGGCGGGGCCCACCACGACCTCCTCCGGCGGCTGCTGCTCAACACCGAGCGCCTGGCCGCCCTGCTGGGGTTCGGGAGGGTGGTGTTCGCCGCCGGGGTGGACGCCGTGGCGGCGGCGCCGGGCGGCTACCCGCGCGACCCCGAGCTGTTCCGCCTGCTGCGGCACAGCCGGTGATCCGACGGGTGATGACCGGACGCCCGCCGCCGCTGCGGCGCACACCGCCCCGCCGCAGGGTCCCCCGGCGGTTCCGGCCGCCGGGGGACCCTGCTCAGTACGCGGAGGCGCGCACGGCGAACACCGAGCGGTTGCCCGCGTACTCGGTCAACGACCACAACTGCCCCTTGGCCGGCCAGTACGACAGGTCCTCCGGGCCGACCGGCAGCACGTCGTGGTGCATCACCACCGAACCGCCGGGCGTGAACGTGGCCAGGTCGCCCGCGTTGCCGCTGCCGTCGCTGGTCGACAGGTAGAACTTGCCGTTGACCGAGGTGGCGCCCTGCATGCTCTGCACGGACACGTCGTACGCCTGGGTGGCCTTGGCGTAGCCGTCGGAGCTCTCGGTCAGCATCCGGTCGGTGTAGTCGATCGGGAAGCGGAAGATCCGGCTGCCCGCGCCCGGGTTGGCGTACTCGCCGACCACGACGCTGTCCGGGGTGCTGGTGCGGTCGAGGGACGCGAACGAGAAGCGGATGTTCGCGTACCCGTTGGTGGTCGACTGGTTGTAGGCGAAAGCCTGCGGCAACACGTACTTGTAGCCGTACGCCTGGTAGCTGCCGTCGGACTGGCGGCCGATCGCCGAGCCGTTGGTGGTGCTGGTCTGCCAGAGGTGGCGCAGGTCGAACACGCGGAAGCCGGTGCCCGTGGCGGCCAGGTAGAGGTAATGGCCGTACCAGAAGATGCCGCCGGCGTGCAGGTTCACCGCGCGGAACGACGCCTGGCCAGAGCCGTTGGTGTACGGCTCGACCAGCAGGACGTGGCGGTAGGTGGGCGCGGACGGGGTGGAGTAGTCGACGAACGAGACCCGCACGCCCCGGTCGACGCCGTCGGTGCCGTTGTCGTACCAGCTGACCAGCACGGCCGTGGCGCCCTCGTAGGTGGCCTCGCCGTAGGCGTCCGCGGTCGTGGTGATGCCCTGCGGCACCCAGTAGGCGACGTCGTCGTCCCCGCTGTTCCAGCAGAACGAGGCGACCCGGTTGGCCGCGGCCGGTGAGCAGGAGGTGGCGGCGCGGTTGCCGTCGGCGACGACGGTCGGCACGCTGACGTTGGGCAGGGCGGCGTCCAGGTCGTCGATCAGGCCCGAGTAGGCGGTGGCCTTGAGGCGGAAGTTCGCCGCGGGCAGCGCGGTCGCCGCCTGGGCGGGCACGGCGGGCAGGAGGGCCGCCGCCAGGCCCGCGACCAGGCCGACGACCAGCCTTCGGTACTTCTTCACCGGATTACCCCCATTGTTGGTTGAGCACCGACGAGGGCCCATCATGGCGGTACCCGGCGGGCGGATCAACCGCCGGGGCGAGAGGTAGGGGTCGCGCTAGTCGACGGGGCCGCGCAGGGTGAGCACCACCCGCAGCACGTGCTCGACCGCGGCGGGGAACACCGCGCCGCGCAGCTCGTCGCGCGAGGCGAGGGTGCGCGAGGCGAACTCCAGCATGCGCTCGGACCCCAGCCGCCGGACCACGAGCGCGGCGACCTCCTCCAGGTCGAGGCCGGGGTTGTCCAGGCGGGCCAGGGCGAACTCGACGACCAGCTCCTCGTCCGTCACGTGCCCTCCCTCCGGCACCACCGAGCGTAGTCCAACCGCGGCCGGACCCGCCCGGCGAGCGAGGCGCGGGCCGACCCCCGGTGATCGACGAGCGCCTGCCCTACGACCGCGCCGCCCCGCGCCCGACCGCGTCACCCACCCGCCCCGCGAGGCGGTCGCGATCGGCCTGCTCCACCGCGGCGAACCTGAGCGCGAGCGTCGCCGCGCGGGTCGCGTCCAGGGCGTCGCCCAGCGGCACCCGGCCGGGGCGGCACCACGCGTCCCACGCCGTCAGCGCCGCCTCCAGGCACGCCAACCCCGCCTCGGCGGCCGGGTCCGCCCGGTCGCACTCACGCGCCATGCGCTGCGCCAGCTCCGCCAGTTCCCGGCGCAGCGCCGCCCGGTCGGTCGAGAGCACCGCTGGTGTGTCCATCCGAATCCCCCCTGATCACCCGGCCCGGGCCGGTAGCCGGCCCACGCGGTCCGGCAGCCCGTCCAGCGCGGCGTGCACGGCACTACCGGTCCACCCCCTGCCGTTGCCGCTGACGTGCGCGACCAGCGCGCCGTCGACCGCCTTGCGGAACCTGATGCCCAGCCCGGCGGCCTGCCCGGTGTCGCGCGGACCGGCCGCCGCCTCGACGAACGCCCGCGCCGGGCCGAACGGGACCTCGTCGGGGCGCAGCTGCGGGATCAGCTCGACGAACGGGGCGGACGGGGCGCCCGCCACCGGTTCCAGCTCCCACACCGGGCAGCGGGAGTGCCGCTCGGCCGCGGCCAGGTGCACCGTCAACGCCCGCAGGTCGGCGGTCGCGTCCAGCGGCACCGCCGCGTACGCCGGGGTGATGCAGGGGCCCGCGACGGTGCGCCAGCGCGGCTGGTCGCGGCGCAGGAACAGCGTGTTGTAGAGCACGTGGTCGCCGGTGGCGACGTGCCCGGCCAGCTCCTCGGTCAGCAGCGCGAGCACGGCCGCGAACGGCGTGCTCAGCCGGCGGCGGGCCCAGGTCTCCAGCAGCGCCGTGTCGTCGGCCGGGAGCACGGGGCGGCGCAGCGCGAAGGGGGCGTCGCGGGCGTCCGGCGGTGGTGCGGCGAAGCGCAGGCCGCCCAGCTCCTCCCGCCACCAGCGCGCCGTGCCGGGGTCGCGGGCGAGTTCCGCCTCGTGGGCCGCGTACTCGCCGTACTGGGCGGTCGGCGGGGCGGGTTCGGGCCCGCCGAGGCGCGCCGCGTACAGCTCGCCCAGGTCGCGCAGGACCCGCCACAGCGTGGCCGGGTCGCCGAACAGGTGGTGCAGGTGTGCCGACAGCACGTGCTCACGCGCCGACCGCCGGACCACGCGCAGCACCAGCGGGGTGGGCGCGGTCGACGGCACGGGGTGGTGCGGCGACTCGTCACCGCCGACCTCGACGCACGGCCGCACCGCGTCCTCGACCACCTGCACCACCGCGTCCGGGTCGAGGCGGGAGCGCAGCAGCTCGTGCCGCGCGAGCAGGTCGCCGGCCGCGGCGACCAGCAGGTCCGGGTCGAACTCCCCCTCGACGCGCAGCACCGCGTTGACCGCGAACCACGGGCCGGTGGCGACGCCGGGGCGCTCGTCCTCCAGCCAGAGCGCGAACCGCTGCCACAGCGAAGCGGGCCGAACCGTGCTCATTCACGCACCCCCCGACAGCAGCATCCCACTCAAATCCGGCACTCGGCGCGCCACGCCCGACAACGCTTCGTGCAGTTCGGCCAGCACCTCCAGGGCGTACCCGCGCTCGCGCCACGCCTCGACGGTGATGCCGAAGCCGAGGCGCTGCCACAGCTCGCTGTTGCGCTGCTCGTGCGCGCCGAAGGGTTCCAGGAGCACCAGCGGCGTGGCCGACCACAGCGAGTCGAGCAGGGTGCCGCCGCCGGGTTTGCTCACCGCCGCCGCGGACGTGCGCATGAGGTCGAAGGACGCGTGGTGGCCGACGCCGCGCGCGTAGGTCGTCGGGGTGCCCGGGCGCAGCCTGCCGAACGGCGGGTAGCCGTCGTCGACCCACGGGTGCCACGCCGGGTCGATCAGGTGGTAGCGGACCGCCGGGTCGACCACCTCCGCGTCGGCCTCCTCGTGCGCCACCACGTCCAGCTCGAACCCCGCGCCCAGCAGCTCGCCGACCCGCTCGCGGTAGGTGCCCATGCCCCAGCCGCCGCCGTGCAGCAGCAGGGACTTCGCCCGGTCGGCCCACGGGACCTGGGGCTCCCGCGACACCGGGATCGTGGCGGGCAGCGCCACCCGCTCGGCGTCGGCCAGCCACACCCGCGCACCGAAACCGGTGTCGCCCTTGAACGACGGCGAGGCCACCGAGTCGACGTGGCACACCACCACGTCCGCGTCGCCGGCGTACCGCTCCAGCACCGGCAGCCAGTAGCCGGAGAGCACGACGAACCGCCGCACGCCCCGCTCGTCCCACTCGGCGAACAGCTCGTCGAGCCGGTCGCCCGGCACCGCGCCGAACGGGTTGGTCGCGACCCGCTGCCCCACCAGCGCGACCCGGAAGTCCCGGTGGAAGGCGGTGCGCATGGCCGCGGTGGTGGCCAGCTTCGCGGCCGGCAGCAGCCGTTCCAGCACGGTCACGCCGGCCCGCGCGCCGCGCTCGCGGAGCCGGTCGGCCAGCAGCAGGCCGGGGACGTGCACGCCGAGGGCGACCCCGGAGGTGAGCACCTCGATCACGGCGCGCCACCGTCCAGCCGGTCCGCGGCGCGGCGCAGGTGCGCGGCGATCAGCCGGGCGAACGGCCGGTCCTCGGGCCCGGTCGCGCCGCGCGGCACCGCCTCCACGGTCATGACCAGGTAGAGGTAGCAGCGGTACAGGTCCAGCCGGCACCGGGTGGCCGGGGTGGGGTCGAGCACGCCGCCCGCGCCCCGGTAGCCGGCCACCAGGTCCGCGTCGTCCTCGGCCAGCCCGAACAGGCCGAGCGACGGCATGTCCGCCAGCGGGTCGCCCCAGAACGCGCGCTCGCCGTCGACCACGCCGGTCAGGCGCGGCGCACCCGGGTCGACCAGCACGTTGCCCGCCCACAGGTCGAAGTGGACCAGGGCCGGTTCGCGGACCTCGGCCAGCGCGCCCCGCGAGGCGGCGAGCCGGGCGCGCAGCCGGTCGGCGGGCACCGGCAGCTCCACGCGGTAGCGGTCGGCGTCGGCGAGCACGGCCTCCACCATGCCGGTGAACGCGGTGGGCCAGTCCGCGGCCAGGCCGAGCTGGGGGTAGCCGAACCCCTCGCCGACCACCCGGTGCAGCCCGGCCGCGGCCTCGCCGAGCCGGCGCCGCAGCGCCGCCCGGCGGTCGGGGTCGAACCGCTCGCGGTGCTCGTGCCAGTTGACGCCGGGCAGCTCGGTCATCAGCAGCCACTCGGACGGCAGCAGGTCGCCGCCGGCGTCGAGGTGCACCACCTCGGGCACGGGCAGCACGCCGGCCGCGGCGCGGTGGAACACGGCCTCGGTGGTCAGCAGCCCGCGCTCGTAGGTCAGGCCGGCGGTCTCGGGCAGCGGCGCCACCTTGAGCACCAGGCGCCGGTCGCCCGCCATCACGCGGTAGGCGGTGTTGAAGGTGCCGCCGTGCACCTCCTCCACCCGGGCCCCCTCGGGGTCGGGCACGCCGGCGCGGCGCAGCACCTCGGTCAACCGGTCGCGGTCCGGCCGCACCTTCGCGTCGTCGGTCACGAACCCCCCTCGGCGTCGTCGTGGATGGCGGCCATCAGGCCGATGCGCTCGACCGCGGCGGACAGCTCCGCGCCGCGCGCACCGGCGGTGACGAGGTCCCGGAACCCGCGCAGCTGCCGGTCGTAGTAGGAGATCGGCGGGAACGAGCGGATCTCGGTGGTCCCGTCGGCGCGCCGCACGGCGAGGTTGAGCGGCAGCGCGCCCGCGACGGGCCGGAGGAAGGCCCGCACGCGCACGCGCGCCCCGGCGAACCGGAACTCGTGCTCGGCGGCGTGCTGGGGGTCGAACGCGCACGCCAGCTCGGCCCGCACCCCGCCGGGCAGGTCGAGCCGGGCGGCGAACTCCACGTCGACCCCGCCGGCCGCGGTGCGGATCCGCCGGCCGCCGCCGCGCGCCCCGGTGAGGCCGACGGTCGCCTGGACGGCCTGCAACCAGTAGCTCGCAGCGTCGCGGAAGATGCCGCCGCCCAGCTCCGGGCGCAGCCGGTAGCCGTCGGCGGGCGGGGCGAACCGGATCGTCGTCGTGACCGCCTCCAGCGGGCCCCACCGGCCGTCGGCGACCATCGCCCGCACCGAGTCCTGCCACGGGTGCCCGGCGGCCGGCACGGCCTCCACCACGTGCACGCCACCGGCCTCGGCCGCCGTGATGAGGTCGGCCGCCTCGGCCGCGGTCAGGCACAGCGGTTTCTCCACCAGCACGTGCCTGCCAGCCCGCGCGGCGGCCGCGGCCCACCGGTGGTGGGCGGAGTTGTGCAGTGACACGTACACCGCGTCCAGGTCCGGGTCCGCCACCAGCGCGGCGTAGTCGGGGTGCACGCGGGGCACGCCGTGCCGCCGCGCGAACGCCCGCGCCCGCTCCGGGTCGCTCGCCGCGATCGCGGCAGGCACCACGCCGGGTTCCGCCCGGCTGGGCCCGATGACGGCCCGCTCCGCGATGCCCGTGGCGCCGATCAGGCCGATGCGCAGCGGCTTGGTGTCACGCCGCTCCCCGTTCGGTTCCGTTTCGGGTCGCCCGGTGTCGGCCCGCCCGATTTCGGGCCGCCCGGTCCCGGCATGCCCGGTTTCGGGCCGCCCGCTCCCGGCCCGCTCGGTCTCAAGCCGCATGGACCGTCCCCCTCGGCCGGGCACCCGCCGCCTCGAACGAGGCCAGCACGCGCGCCCGCACGGCGTCCAGCTCCCCAGGCCCGCAGCGCAGCGCGCAGTGCAGCCGGGCGGTCGGCGGCCCCACCACACCTCCGCCGAGCACCGAACACCCCGCACCGCTCCCAGCCCCCAGCAGCAGACCGCCACGGCGCAGCGCGCGCACCAGGTGCCCGGTGGTCGTACCCGGCGGCACGGCCAGCTCGACCTGCCACAGGTGGCAGCGCAGCGCGCCGTCGCCCAGCACCCGGTCCAGTTCCAGCGCCAGGCGCCCCAGCGAGGTCCGGGCGTTGACCTCCAGCACCGGGACCAGCGCCCCGTCGGCCAGCACCATCGCGTCGATCGACAGCGGTCCCCAGTACCCCTCGGCGAACGCCCGCCGCGCCACCTCCGCGGCCGCGTCCCGCAGGGCCGGTTCGAACCGCGCCCGCGCACCGTCCGCCGGACCCGCGCCCGCGTACCGGAAGCCGCGGTTGTGCACCGCCCGCACGCCCAGCCAGCGCCAGGTGCCGTCCTCGGCCAGCTCGCCGTGCCCGGACAGGTCGTGCGCCTTGTCGTACCGGGGCTGCACCAGCAGCTCCACCCGGGCGCCGCCGGCCACCTGGCGGTCCAGCACGCGGGTGACCGCCCGCAGCACACCGGGCGTGCCGACCTCCAGCGCACCGCTGCCGGACACGCCGTACGGGTCCTTCACCACGGCGGGGAACCCGGCGTCGGCCACGGCCCGCGCCAGCTCCGCGGTCGACCGGACCACCACGCCGGCGCCGGGCAGCCCCAGGTCGACCACCAGGTCGTTGGACCAGGTCTTGGAGTTGACCCGGGCCACGTCCGCGACGGCGGGCAGGGGCGTCGACGAGGCCAGCGCGGCGACGTGCGGCGTGACCGCGTACGGCACGAGGCGGTGGTCCCGCAGCAGGGCGGGCGCCGCCGGGTCCCGGGCGAACAGCTCCTCCACCGCGCCCCCCGGCCCGTCGGCGACCACGTGGTGGGCGAACGCCAGGCCAGCGCCGCGCAGCGCGGCGAGCAGGTCCGGGTCGACCGGCCGCCGGGTGACCAGGGTGTCGCCCGGCGCGCACAGGCCCGCGAGCAGTTCGTCCATCACCTCGACGTGGTCCGCCGCCGCCGGTGCCGCGGGCAGCCGCGCCAGTTCCGGCGGCCGCCACGAGCGCTCGGCGTCGAACGCGCCGAGCCGGAGGGCCGCCCTCACCGCACCACCGCGCCGTCCGGAGCCGCACCGTCCAGCGCCGCCAGCCACGTGCCGAACTGGCGCACCGACCTCAGGTGCTCCAGGTCCAGCGACTCGTAGTCCAGTTCCACGTCGAAGGCGTCCTCCACCCCGAGCAGGAAGGAGATCATCTGGAGCGAGTCGAGCCCGTACTCCTCGACCAGGTCGGCGTCGGTGGGGATGTCGGCCGCGGTGGTCCCGTTCGCCAGCACCGCCGCGAGCACGACCTTGACCTTCGAGTAGACCTCGTCCACTGCTCACACTCCGTTCAGGTAGAGGAGGATGCACTTCGAGCAGACCGGCATCATGCCGCCGGCCGACAGGATCTTGCGGACCTCGCGGAACGGCTCCCCGCCCCACAGCTCGGCCACACCGGTGTCGTAGAGGTTGCCGACCACGAACTCGGGGAAGAACTTGCACGAGCTGACGTTGCCGTCGGCGTGGACCTCCATCCGGTTGGACACCGCCAGGCACCTGCTGCGGTGCTGCGCCGGGCGCGAGGTGCCGAGGATGAAGTCCTCCACCTCGTCGGCCTCCAGCTGCGGCTGGTACCGCACGCGCACCCGCCACGGCCGCGACGCCAGCCGCGCCATGGACTCCCGCAGCACGGGCAGCTGCTCGGGCGGCAACCGGTAGGTGTAGGAGTGCCAGGTGGGCTTGCTGGTGCCGGTGTCGTTGGCCAGCCACGCGAAGGACTTCTCGTACAGCTCGTCCATGGCCCGCGCGACCTCGGGGCTGATGTACCAGGGGAACTGGAAGTAGACGGTGTTGACGCCCAGCTCCTCGGCCCACTCCATGAACTCGTACATCTTGCCGACGGTGACGTGGGAGACCATGCAGGACAGCGAGACCTCGCCGCCGAACTCGCCGTCGCGCTTGAGGTCCAGCATCCGCCGGATGTTCCCGGTGGTCTTGGCGAAGGTGCCCCGGCCGCGCAGCGCCTCGTGGTCCTCGCCCAGGCCGTCGAGGCTGACGAGCAGGTTGAGGTTCTCGCCGATGCGCAGCAGGTCGTCGAGCCTGCGCTTGAACAGCAGCCCGTTGGTGCACATGTTGACCGTGCGCGGGTAGCGCTCCAGCAGCTCGGCCACCTCGCCGAACCGGCTGTGCATCAGGGGTTCGCCGCCCCACAGGAACAGCTTGGAGCGGCGGGGCGCGGTGACCCGCAGGACTTCCTCCACCACCGAGAGGTCCAGCTCGGTGCGCTGCTTCTGGGCGCTGAAGTCGCGGAAGAACCCCTGCTCGTTCCACTGGTAGCAGTGCACGCACCGCAGGTTGCAGCGGTAGGTGAGCTGGAGGCTGACCTCCTGCGGCAGGGCCGCCGCGTAGCCGGGGTCGGTGCGCAGGTTCTTGCGCGCCGCCGAGCGGATGGACACCGTGTGCTTGATGTCCGCGAACTCCTTGGCGTTCAACCGCCGGGTCGTGGTGGGGTGCACGCTTCCTCCTCTTGCGGACTTCAACGGGTGACGTGGTCCGGCAGCCGGCCGGGGAGCAGCAGCACGGCGCAGGCCGAGCACAGGCCGCCGGCCGCGATGACGGCGGCGAGCGCGAGCGGTTGCCCCAGGACGCCGGTGGCCAGGCCCGCGACCGCGCCGCCGGTCAGCGAGCCCAGCGGGATCGCCGACGAGGTCAGCACGCGCGCCGTGGCGTGGACGGTGGCCTGCCGGTCGGGCGGCGCGACCCGCTGCCGGGCGCTGGTGCCGAGCACGCCCCAGACCGGGATCCACAGGGCGGAGAACACCCTGATCGCGAACAGCGCGGGCACGGGTGCGGACAGGGCCAGGCACAGCGGGACCGCGCACCACGCCAGCCCCTCCAGGCCCGTGGCGAGCAGGGCGCCGCGCGTGCCCAGGGCGCGCGTCAGCGGTCCGACGCAGAGCACGCCGACCAGCGCGCCCGCCGCGCCCGCGGCGAGCAGCAGGCCCGCGGTGGCGCTGGAGAGGCCCAGCACCCGGTAGGCGAACAGCAGCAGGACGGCGTCCACCGCGCCGGTGCCGAACGCCCGGACCGCGGAGCTGAGCACCAGCGGGCCCAGCACGGGGTGGTGCCGGGCGTAGCGCAGGCCGTCGCGCACCCGCGCCCACAGCGACCCCCGGTCGGCGGTCGGCGGCGCCGGCGCGCGGACGCCGAGCCGGCAGAGGGCGGAGGCCAGGAACGGCAGGGCGCCCAGCGCCGACGCGGCCACCGCGCCGAACGCGCCGACGACCGCGCCGCCCAGCGCCGGTCCCGCCAGCTTCGAGGCGCTGTCCGAGACCTGCAACCGGGAGTTGGCGCCCACCAGCCGCCCGGCCGGGACCAACGCGGGCAGTTGCACCTGGCCGGAGAGGTCGCTGAACACCGTGGCCACGCCCGCCACCGCGACCGCCACCACCAGCGGGGCGACCGAGGTGACCAGGCCCGCGGCCACGGCCGCGGCGAGCAGGGCGAACGCGCCGAACCGGACCAGTTCGGCGCAGACGGCGACCCGTCGCACCCTGGCCCGCACGAGCAGGGCGCCGGCGAGCAGGCCGACCGCCGGGTAGGCCAGCCACCCGGCCGCCGAGACCAGGCCCACCTCGGCGGTCGAGGCGTCGAGCAGGAGGATGGCCGCGGTCGGGGCGGTGAAGCCGGTCAGCCGGTCGCCGACGAAGCTCGCCGTCTGGGCCGCCCAGAACAGGGGGAAGTCCCGGGAGCGCGGGGGTGGGGGCGGGGGCGGGACGTGGGCCGGCTCCCGGCTCAGGGGCAGGTCCGCGGCGCGGCCTGGCGCCTGGCGCTTGGCGTGGCTGGGGGTTTGGCTTGGCGCTTGGCCCCCGGTTCGGCTCGGCGCATGGTCCGAGGCTTGGCCCAGGTGGTCCGCGGCTCGGTCCGGCCCCACCTCCGCCGGACCCACCGCCGCCGACAACGTTGTCGGCGGCCGGTCGGCCGCCCCGCGCGCTTTTTCGTCCAGTTCCGGCTCGGAAAACAAAGATTATCCCCCCGAACAGGCCGGTTAGCCGCCCCAATTCGGACCCTAACCACACCCCCGGCGGCCGTCAAGAATATCACCCGATCGTCGGCAAGCGCATTTCCACGTGACCGTGCGTAACCACCGAACGAAGCGGTTCGGGACCACTGCGCACAATATTGACCCGCCCGTGTGGGGCAGTTAACATCGGCCGCACTCCCGGGAGAACACCGCTAAACCGAAAAATCAGGACATACGGCGCGCACCGGCTTTCCGAGGGCTCCGCACGGCGTGCTCCGGGCCCCGCGACCGGGAATAACCGGGAACCTACCGGGTGGCCGGACCTCCCGGTACCGCCAGGAGGCGTCACCGGCAGGTGCGACCGCGGTCGCCGGGAGCAACCGGCGACGGTACCAACGAATACAGCGGAAATGACCGGCGCGACCCCGCACCGGCCCGTTCCGCGCTACTCCCGGGATGCCCGACGGAGGTCCGGAACCACATTCACGGAGCCGCTCGACCGGCAACCGCTCCCCGCGACCGCACCGGCGCCGCGGTAAGCGACAAAAGCAATTCCGGGGACCGGAAATACATGGCGGGGAATGACGGAGGAACACAACCCGGCCCGTCAACCGTCGACGGGCGACACCGCCGTGGACACCCTGTTGCCGCCGTCGCCGGGCGCACGGGCCTACCAGGTCTACGACCGGGCGCCGGCCCACGGCCGGGCGAGGCGCTGATGGGCCGGCGGCTGCTGCGGGAGCTGCCCGACGGTAGTGCGGTCCACCCCGACGCGGCGCCGGCCGAGACGATGCTGCCGCCGGAGGCCGCGATCAACCGGTACCAGCTGGAGGCCAGCCGCACCCGCGACGGGTTCGACGCGCTGATGTCGGCCCACCTGGCGGCCGGCCACCAACTCGCCCGAGGCGCACCGGCAGGGCTGCGCCTTCCACGACCACGGGTTCGCGCCCGACCGCGCGGGCCTGGTCGAGGACGGGTCGCGGGTGGGCCCGAACCTGCGGATGCACGAGCCGGCCGCCGCCCTGGGCCTGGCCCAGGTGTGCAAGCTCGACCGCGCGCTGGCGGCCGTGGTGCGCGAGGGGCTGGACAAGTCCACTTTGGACGCTTGACCAAGCCCTGTTGTCCCGGGCGGTCGCGCTGAGCGTGAGGGTGGTGAACGGATACCTCGGCACGCTGGGCGAGGTACCTGTGCTGGACACGCCGGAGGAGGCCGCGGCCAAGACGGCCAAGGTGCGCGAGGTGCTGTTGCACACCAGGGCGGGGGACGCTCGGTGACCGGGTTGGCGAATGGGTCGGGGGGACGGCCCGGTGAACGGAGCGGCGGCCGGCGCGGGAGCCGGTGAGGGGATTGGCGCGGGAGCCGGCTCAGCGGCCGGCGAGGTGCTGGTCACCGGGGCCGCCGGGTTCATCGGCGGTCAGCCGGCCGTGGCCTGCCGGCGGGCCGGCTACGAGGTGACCGCGCTGGCCGAGGCGTGCTAGGAGTTGCAGCCGGCGGTGGAGAACACGCCCAGCGCGATGGCGTCGTCCGGGCGCGCGGCCACGGCGTGCCGCAGGTGCTCGGCGAACGCGCACAGCTCCACGTCATCCTGGAGCACCAGGTGGTGGGTCGCCCCTCGGCGACCGCGGCCCGGGCGCGCTTGGCGGTGCGCAGCGGGCTGGGCGGCCCGTCGGGTTCGGGGTCGGGGACGACGCGGCGGCCGAGCGCAGCAGGTCGGCTGTTGCCGGCCCGCGCGAGGGGTGGTGCACCACCACGGCGCCGATGCGCACGTCCGCTCGCGTCATGTTCCATTTTCCCGTACTCCGGACAACGGCGGACCCCGTCACCGCACCCGCCGGGGAACGATCACGCCGGCGATTGTCGGAAATGCTTCGCACACCCTCGCGGTGAATTGTCGAGGGCAATTCCCACCACTTTCCCGCACGTGGTGCGCCACTGTCCAGGCAATGCCGCCGGCAACAAGTTGCCCGGCACCGAGTGGACACGGCGCGGTGCCGCGCGGCGACGACGGGGCCGCCGCCGCGCGGTCCGGGTCGATCAGTAGACGTAGACGCTGTTCGACACCAGCGTGACCGGGCTCACACTCGCGCCACCGGAGATGACCTGCGAAGACCCGGTGCAGTTGGTGTTGGTGTAGAACCTCGCCGACTGCGAGTGGGTGTTGATCGCCGACTTGATCCGCCCGGCGCCCCAGCCGTGGGCCGCCAGGTCCACGCACGTCCCCTGCGGCACCAGCGACTTCACGTTGAACTTCGCGCCGGTGAAGCCCTGCTGGTCCCAGGCGCACAACGTGTTGGAGAACTCACAGGTCGCCGCAGCGCCGACGCCCTCGGCCGACGCGCCGGCGGGACCCGCGAACACCAGGCCCGCCGTCGCCGCCGCGGCCACCGCGACGCGCAGAAGAACTCGCTCGGACATTCCCCTCGACCTCAAGGCACACTCCTCGTTCGACCGGATCGGCCGGACCGCGGTTCCGCCCGCTGAAACGCAGCTGCAACGCCAGCGTATGGCTTCACCAAAGCGCCGGCAATGAATCGGACGAATTCCGCGGCCGACCCTTCGGTACCGGTCGACCGGACCCCTCAGGCGCCCCGGTGGCCGCAGCGCGGGACCCGGAACCCCTTGCGCGAGGCGGTGCGGGTGGTGGGCCACCCGCCCGGTCGTTGACGTCCACCGCCCACACCGCGGCACCCGGCGCGTGCGGTGCCGGGGTCCAGGCGACACCGGCCGGCTCCCGCACGCCGGCCGTTGCCGGACCGGTCTCACCCACCCCACCCGGCCTCGACCAACAGCTCCACGAACGCCGCGGTGAACGGGTCCGGCTCCCGGTGCCCGTAGGCCACCAGCCGGCGGCGGACCGGCGGGTCGGTGCGCCGCACCACCCCGTCGAACCGCGCGGGCAGCACGTTGCGCGGCACCAGCGCGGGCCCGAGCCCGGCGGCGGCGAGCACGGGCGCGGCCGCGGTCTGCTCGGTCCGCACCACCGCCCTCGGCCGGAACCCGCGCGCCGCGCACGCCGCGTCCACCACGTCGGCGAGGCCGTTGCCGGGCGCGTAGTGCACCCAGCCCTCGTCGGCGAGGTCGCCCAGGTCGACGGGGTCGGGGTGCGGCGAGCCGGGCGGCAGGACCACCACGAACTCCTCCTCCCCCAGCTCCACCGAGAACCCGGGCCAGCCCGCGGGTCCCGGCCCGACCGCCACGTCGGCCAGGCCGTCGAGCATGGCCGCGCGCAGCTCGTCGGCGTGGCGGTGCTCGAACAGCCGGACCCGGACGTCCGGGTGGCGCGCCCGCCACCGGCGCAGCACCGGCGGGAGCACGCCGAGGGTCAGCGAGTACACCGCGGCCACGCGCAGCTCACCGCACTCCAGGCCGGCGGCGCGGCGGGCGGCCGTCGTGGCGCGGTCGGCGTCGGCGAGGGCGGCGCGGGCGTGCGGCAGCCAGGCGCGCCCGGCCGGGGTGAGCCGCACCCCGCGCGGCAGGCGGTCCAGCAGCGGCGTGCCCACGGTCCGCTCCAGCGCCCTGATCTGGTGCGACAGCGCGGGCTGGGTGACGTGCAGCAGCTCGGCGGCGCGGGTGAAGGAGCCCTCGTCCACGACCGTGACCAGGTACTCGAACTGCCGCAGTGTCATGAACGCAGTTTATGGGTGTCACAAGATCTATGGCTTGGACTTATGCCGTCGATCGTCGAACCATGGGCTCATGGCAGTGAACGAGCAAGTCCGGGCCGTGCTGGAGAAGATGGCCGGCGGGCCGCGGGTCGAGGAGTCCACCCCCTTCGCCGCGCGCCAGGCGGCGCTGGGGTACCTGCAGTTCCAGGGCGAACCGGAGCCCGCGCGCGTCGAGCACCTGTTCGTGCCGGGCCCCACGGCCGACCTCCCCGCCCGCGTCTACTACCCGGCGGAGGGCGGGGGCCCCTTCCCCGGCATCGTCTTCCTGCACGGCAGCGGCTGGGTGACCTGCAACCTCGACGTCTACGACGTGGCGCTGCGCGCGCTGGCCAACGCCACCGGGCACGCCGTGTTCGCGGTGAACTACCAGAAGGCGCCGGAGCACCCGTTCCCGGTTCCCCTCGACGACTCCTACGCCGCCACCGGGTGGTTCTTCGCGCACGCCGGGGCGCTGGGCGTGCGGCCCGACCGGATCGGGGTCATGGGCGACAGCGCGGGCGGCAACCTCGCCGCCGCGGTGGCGGCGAAGGCGCGGGACGGCGGGCCGGCCCTCGCCTTCCAGGTGCTGGTGGTGCCCGCCCTGGACCGCGACTTCACCACCGAGTCCCATGTGGACAGCGGCGAGGGATTCGGCCTGGATACCGCTGCCATGCGGTGGTTCTGGGCGCAGTACCTGGGCGACCGGGAACCCTCCGAACTGGCCGCCCCGCTGCGCGCGCGGTCGTTCGCCGGGCTGCCGCCGACCTTCGTGGCGACCGCCGAGCACGACCCGGTGCGCTCGGACGGCGAGCGGTACGCCGAGGCGCTGGCCGCGGCCGGCGTGCCCGTGCGGCACCTGCGGATGCCCGGGACCGTCCACGCCTTCACCCTGCTGGACGGCGTGCTCGACGACTACCGCGCGCTGCTGCGCGAGGTGTCCGCCTGGCTGGGCCGAACGGCTTCGGTTCCCCGATCGGCGCGGCCGGTTCCCTTGACCTCCACACCGGTGTGAAGGTCGATGATGGGGCCATGAGCACCACACCGTTCAACCCCCGCACGCTGCTCGCGAAGAGCAGGCTCGGCGTCCTCGCGACCCTCAAGGCGGACGGGCGCCCGCAGCTCACCCCCGTGCTGCCGTACTACGACGAGCAGGCGAACGTCCTCTACGTCGCGATCGACGCCGGCAGCGTCAAGGCGGCGAACCTGCGCCGCGACCCGCGCTGCGCGCTGGAGGTCACCAGCGCCGACGGCGGGGCGTGGGCCACCGCCGAGGGCACCGCGGCGCTGGTCGGGCCCGGCACCGACCCCCACGGGCCCGAGGTGGAGGAGCTGGTGGGCTACTACCGCGCCGCCGCGGGCGAGCACCCCGACTGGGACGAGTACCGCTCGGTCATGGTGTCCGAGCGGCGGGTGCTGGTGAAGGTGACGGTCGAGCACGTGTACGGCGCCAGCTTCGAGTGACCGCGGGGGCCGGGGCTCGCGGGGCCCCGGCCCGCTTCAGCCGAACGCCACCCGCACCACCAGGCCGCCCTCCCGGCGCGGCGTCGTGGTGACCCGCGCGTCGTGCGCGGTCGCGATCGCCGCCACGATCGACAGCCCCAACCCCAGCCCCGGCCCCGGCCCCGTCCGGGCCTGCCCGAGCCGCTGGAACGGCTGGAACAGCCGGTCGACCTCGGCCTCCGGCACGACCGGACCCGTGTTGGCCACGGTCAGCACGCCGGCGCCGCACGTCACCTCCACCCACCCGCCGGGCACGTTGTGCCGGATCGCGTTGTCCACCAGGTTCACCACCAGCCGCTCGGCGAGCGCGCGGTGCCCGGACACGGGGCACGGCCCGACCGACGCCCGCAGCTCCACCCCCGCGGGCCCGCGGACGTCGACCACGTCGGTCACCACCTCGCCGAGGTCGAAGGGGTGGCGGACGTCGATGCCGGCGTGGCCGCGGGTCAGCGTGAGCATGGCCTCGATCAGCCGCTCCTGCTGCGCGCCCGCCGCGAGGACCCGCTCGTGCGCCGCGCGCAGGGACTCCACCGTCGCGTCCGGGTCCTCCAGCGCCACCTGCCCGATCGTGCGCTGGCGGGCGAGCGGCGTGCGCAGCTCGTGGGAGGCGTTGGCGACGAACCGGCGCTGCGCCTCGAACGACGCCTCCAGCCGCCCCAGCAGCTCGTCGAAGGTGTCGCCCAGCTCCTTCAGCTCGTCGTCCGGGCCGGCCAGGGCCAGCCGGCGGTGCAGGTTGGTCGCCGAGATCTCCCGCGCGGCCGCGGTGATCGTGCGCAGCCTGCGCAGCACGCGGCCCGCCACCCACCAGCTGAGCCCGAGCACCAGCACCACCGTCATGGCCAGCGCGATCCCGGACTGGGCCAGCAGCTGGTCCAGCACGTCCCGCCGCTGCTCGGCCAGCGCCTGCTCGGCCCGCAGCGCGACCCGCTGGACCTCGCCGGGCGGCGGCGGGCCGATCGGGGCCGCGTCACCGGGGTAGGAGAACAGCCGCACGTCGGCCGACGGCGTCACCGCGTGCCGCACGAGCAGGTAGGTGACGGTCAGCACGGCGGCCCCGCAGACCAGGAACAGCCCGCCGTAGAGCAGGGTCAGGCGCAGCCGCACGGTGCGGCGCGGTGCGCGCATCAGATCCGGTACCCGCTCTTGGCCACGGTCTCCACCAGCGGCGGGTCGCCGAGCTTGGCCCGCAGCCTGCTGACGGTGATCTTGACCGCGTTGGTGAACGGGTCGGTCGCCTCGTCCCACACCCGCTCCAGCAGTTCCTCCGCCGACACCGCCCGGCCGCCGGCGGCCAGCAGCAGCTCCAGCACGCCGAACTCCTTGGGCGCCAGCCCCAGCGGCCGGCCGCCGCGGGTGGCCCGGCGCCGCGCGGTGTCGACCACCAGGTCGTCGTGGCGCAGCACCGGCGGCACGGCCGGGTGCGCCCGCCGCGCCAGCGCCCCGATCCGCGCCACGAGCGCGCGGAAGTCGAACGGCTTGGGCAGGTAGTCGTCCGCGCCGAGGCCGAGCCCGTCCACCAGGTCCTCGGTGGTGGCCGCCGCGGTCAGCATCAGGATCCGGCTGCGGCAGCCGGCCGCGATCAGCTCCGCGCACACGTCGTCGCCGTGCGTGCCGGGCAGGTCCCGGTCCAGCACGACCACGTCGTAGTCGGTGCACAGCGCGCGTTCGAGCCCGCCGGTCCCGTCCAGCGCCACGTCGACGGCCATCCGGGCCCGCCGCAGCCCGGTCGCCACCGCGTGCGCCATCTCCTCGTCGTCCTCGACCACCAGCACCCGCACGCGCACCAGTATCGCCGGCCACCGGTTTCGGCGGGGTCTCATCGCGGGCGATACCGCGCCGAAACCGCCCGGCCCGTAGAACTCCCCACCGTCCGCACGACCAGCGAACACCAGGGGATCACCGTGAAGCACAGATGGCGCCCGCTCGTCGGGGCACTCGCCGCGACGGCCGTGCTCGTCGGGGTGGGCAACGGCACCGGCACCGCCGCGCCCGAGCGGCCGCCGGCCTGCACCCAGCCCCAGCCCGGGACGCAGCCGCCGACGCCGACGCCGCCCACCGCCACCACGGTCGGGCAGGCGTACCACTGCATCTTCGACAACTACTACAGCGGTCCGGTGCTCGACAGCCGCACGCTGCTCGTGCCCGCGTTCGCCGCCCTCACCCAGGAGCTCCAGCGCCGCGGCCTCGACCGGCCCGACGCCACCCTGCCCGCCCTGACCGGCCGCCGGGACGCCGACTGGACCGCGTTCAGCCGGGTCTACCGGCGGATCGCGGACGCGCTGCCGGACGACGGGGCCCGCGCCGCCATCGCCACCGCCGCCATCAAGGCCATGGTGGACGCGCTGGACGACAACCACGCGCGGTGGCTCAACGGGTTCACGCGGAACTTGTACGGCCTGGACCTGTCCGTGGTCGTCGGCCCCGGCGACATCGACCCGGTGGCCGCCGAACCCGCTCACGTCAACGGCATCGTCACGGGCAGCCCGGCCGACGCCGCGGGCCTCGAACTCGGTGACGAGGTCCTGGCGGTCAACGGCGTCCCGGTGTTCGTCAACGGCGTCCTCACCAGGGGCGTGCTGTCGTACTTCACCAACGGCGGGCCGGGCTCGCGGGTCGAGCTGACCGTGCGGCGCCCCGCCACCGGCCGGACGTTCACCACCACCGTGACCGCCGCCGAGTTCCAGCCGCCGCGCCGGGACGTCGAGTCCCGGCTCGTGGCAGGCGACATCGCCTACGTCAGCCTGCCGGGCTTCGCCCCGGAGCTGGTCGACCGGGTCCTGGCCGCCATCGCCGAGCTGCGCGGGCAGACCCGGCTGCGCGGCGTGGTCCTGGACCTGCGCGGCAACGGCGGCGGCAGCCCGGTGGCGGTGAGCAGGCTGCTCGGCGCGCTCGCGCACGGCAGGACCACCAGCTACTGGTGCGACGTGAAGGGCCGCTGCACGCCCAACCGGACGGACGACTCGGTCGAGCTGCTGAACCTGCCGCTCGTCGCGCTCACCGACCGCCGCTGCGCCTCGGCGTGCGACTCGTTCTCCAGCACGGTCAAGGACCTCGGGCTCGGCACGCTGGTCGGCACGCGCACCGCCGGCGCGGTGTCCGGGCCGGGGTCGCCGTACCTGCTGGACAACGGGAGCGTGCTCGGGCTGCCGAAGTACCACGAGGTGGGCGCGAACAAGGAGGTCGTGAACACCGTGGGCGTCGCACCGGACCACAACGCCCCGACGACCGCCGCCGACCTGTCCGCCGGGCGCGACCCGGGGCTGGACAAGGCGGTGTCCCTGCTGTGACCGGTACCCGGTGCGGCGTTCTCCCGGGGGGCGCCGCGCCGGGTGCGTCAGCGCCGGGTGCGTCAACACCCGGTGCGGCAGCGCCAATTCACGCCGAGTACATCCACTCCAGCGTCTTCTCGAACGGGATCACCGGTTCCTCGCCCAGGGTCGCGACCAGCCGCTCGCGGCTGCCGACCAGGCGGACCACCTCGTTGGCCCGGACGAACGCCGGGTTGACCTCGACCTCGATCTCGTACCCGGCGATGGCCGCCATCATCTTCAGCACCTCGGCCAGCGAGTGCGCCACCCCCGAGCACAGGTTGAGCGTGGCGCCCGCCGGGGCCACCTCGACCAGCCTGCGGTAGTAGCGGGCGACGGTGCGCACGTCGCCGAAGTCGCGCCAGACCCCGGTGTTGCCCAGCTCGATCCTCCGCGCACCGCGGCGGAAGTGGTCGACGACCTTCGGGATCAGGAACTTCGCGTGCTGCCCGACCCCGGTGTAGTTGAACGGCCGGGTGATCGCGATCGGCAGGCGGTCCGCCCACAGCCCCGCCAGGTGCTCCACGGCGACCTTGCTGATCGCGTAGTCGTTGGCCGGCGCGGGCGGGACGTCCTCGTGGACGGGCTCGACGGTCGTGTTGCCGTAGACGTTCGCGCTGCCGGCCAGCACCACGATGCGCGGTCGCGCGCCCGTCCCGCACAACGCGTCGAGCAGGTTGCGGGTGCCCACGACGTTGGTCCGGTACAGCTCGTCGGCGTCGCCGTGCGCCACGAACGAGACGGCCGCCAGGTGCACCACCGCGTCCGGCCGGACCTCGGCGACCGCGGCGCGCAGGGCCGCGCGGTCGAGCAGATCGGCCCGGTGGGTGACCACCCCGGGCACCTCGCCGGCGCCCCGGCGCGCGAGCCCGACCACCTCGTACCCGGCCCCGACCAGCTCGGCGGCGACGTGCCGCCCGGTGAAGCCGGACACGCCGGTGACCAGGACCCGGCCCCGCTCAGCAGGAGAACCCACGCCCGTTCCTCTCGACGTCCGCCTCGACCATCATCCGGGCCAGCTCCTCCAGGGTGGTCGTGGGCTCCCAGCCGAGCGCGTCCCGGGCCTTCGAGGCGTCGCCGACGAGCAGGTCGACCTCGGCGGGGCGGTAGAACCTCGGGTTGACCCGGACCAGCACCCGGCCGGTCTCGGCGTCCACGCCACGCTCGGACTCGCCCGAGCCCTCCCAGTTCAGCTCGATGCCCGCGGCCCTGAACGACAGGGCGACGAAGTCGCGCACGGTCACCGTGCGGTTGGTGGCCAGCACGAAGGTGTCCGGCTCGTCGGCCTGGAGCATCCGCCACATGCCGTCGACGTACTCCTTGGCGTAGCCCCAGTCGCGCTTGGCGTCGAGGTTGCCCAGCTCCAGCACGTCGAGCTTGCCCAGCTTGATCTTGGCGACCGAGTCGGTGACCTTGCGCGTCACGAACTCCCGGCCGCGCAGCGGCGACTCGTGGTTGAACAGGATGCCGCTGGCGCCGAACAGGTCGTAGGACTCGCGGTAGTTCACCGTCGTCCAGTGCGCGAACAGCTTGGCCACGCCGTACGGGCTGCGCGGGTAGAACGAGGTCGTCTCGGTCTGCGGCACGGCCTGCACCTTGCCGAACATCTCCGAGGTCGACGCCTGGTAGAAGCGCGCCCGCGGGTTGACCGCGCGCATCGCCTCCAGCAGGTTCAGCGCGCCGATGCCGGTGATCTGGGCGGTCGTCACGGGCTGGTCGAACGAGACGCTGACGAAGCTCTGCGCGGCCAGGTTGTAGATCTCGTCCGCACCGGTGGAGTCCAGCAGCCGGATGCTGTTGCCCAGGTCGGTGAGGTCGTACTCGACCAGGTGCAGGTTCGGGTGCTCCGCGATGCCCAGTTCGGCGATCCGCCAGAAGTTGGTGGAGCTCGTGCGGCGGTAGGCGCCGTAGACCCGGTAGTCCTTCTCCAGCAGCAGCTGCGCGAGGTAGGCGCCGTCCTGACCGGAGATGCCGGTGACCAGTGCGGTTCGCATGGGGGTGCTCGACTCCTTGATCGTTTCGATGCATCAGGCGACGCGCAGGTGTTCCCGTCCGCCGGAGTCTAGGGCCAGACCGGCACGGCCCTCCCGCCCACCCACCCGCCGCCGGTGCCGGCACGGCTGACGGGAAAGCCGCAGGTCACCGAAGTCGTCCACGCCGGTCACGGGCACCGCACCGGCCGCGGTCGCCGGGAAGTGGTCGCGGCTGTTCCACGACCCCCACCGGTCTTTCACCCGGTTGGGTGAGAAACTTCGGGCCACCGACGAACCAGGGGGAACCGTGCTCACACCGGCCACGAGCGTGCTGCACATGCACCAGAAGGTCACCTTGATGGTGAACCGCTACGAGATCTTCGACGACGCCAACGGCGAGCCCGGTCAGCTCGTGGCGTTCGCCGAGCAGAAGCGGATGACCATGAAGGAGCAGGTGACCATCTACACCGGCCCCGACAAGAACCAGGTGCTCGCCGGTTTCCGCGCGCGCAAGGTCATCGACCTCGGCAGCGGCTACGACGTCACCGACGGCAGCGGGCAGCCCATCGGCGCGTTCCGCAAGGACTTCGGCAAGTCCCTGACCAACTCCACCTGGCACCTCGACCAGCCGGGCGCGCCCACCGCCACCGGCAGCGAGCGCAACGCCGGGCTGGCCATCCTGCGCCGCGTGTGGGACCTGCTGCCGTTCGTCAACAACATCCCGTTCCCGTTCCGCTACCACTTCGACTTCACCCGCGGCGGCCAACCGGTGTTCAGCGTGGACAAGAAGACCTGGGTCCGCGACCACTACCTCATCCGCATCACCGACCCGCAGGTCGACCGCCGCGTGGTGATCGCGCAGTCCGTCGCGCTGGACGCCCTCCAGGCCCGGTAGCCGCACCGGGCCGGCGGTCCCTCACCGGGTGGCGTCGTCGCGCGCCAGCCTCAGCCACCCGAGCAGCAGCACGCCGCCGGCCCAGCCGAGCAGGGTGACCACCGAGGACGTCCACGTCATCCCCGGCACCTGCCCGATCAGCAGGAACGCCGCACCGGAACCGGGCAGCGCCCGGGCGAGGCCGGTGGTCCACCCGTAGCCGAAGTTGGGCAGCATCAGCGGCAGCACCAGCATCAGCAGGAACACCGCGACCAGCGCACCGGCCGTGCTGCGCAGCAGGAAGCCGAGCCCGACCGCGAACACGGCCCCGGCCGCGAACACGAGCGCGACGGTGGGCAGCACCTCCAGCGCCCCGGCCGCGGGCAGCCCGAGCAGCGGTCGGGCCGCGATGAACGCGGCGAGGCCGGCGGCGGCCGCCAGCAGCGCGCCGGCCACCGCGGCCACCCCCGCCGCCACGGTCGTGCGGGCCAGCAGGAACACCCCGCGCCGCGGCGTCCACTGGAGGCTCGGCACGATCCCGCCGGTGGCGTAGTCGGCCGTCACCGCGGTCAGGGCCAGGGCGAGGAGCGCGAACTGGCCCGGCAGGGCGGGGACGCTCGCCGCCACCCACGCCGAGGCGCCCGGCGACGGCTCCGGGTCCCCGGCCGCCTCGACCCCGGCGACGGTGGCGATGCCCACCATCGTCGCGCCGGCCGCGGCCAGGAACCACCAGGTGGTCCGGACCGTCCACAGGCGCGTCCACTCGGCGGCGCAGGCGCGGGCGAACACGCGCCTCACCGGGCCGCCTCCGCCTGGCGGCCGTGGTGCTCCACGCTGCCGCCGGTCAGTTCCAGGTAGGCGTCCTCCAGGGACTGGCGCACCTCGGACAGGTGCCGGAGCGGGATGCCCAGGGCGTGGGCGAGCCGGCCGACCTCGTCGGCGGCGCAGCCGGTGACCAGCAACTCCCGGTCGTCGGCCCGGTGGGCTTCGCAGCCGTGCGCCCGGAGCCCGGCCAGCAGCCGGTCCGGCTCGGCGACGCGGACCCGCACCCGGACGTGCCCCAGCCCGCCGACGACCTCCTCCGTCGTGGCGTCGGCGATCAGCCGGCCGCGGCCGATGACGACCAGGCGGTCGGCGACCTGCTCCACCTCGCTCATCAGGTGGCTGGAGACCAGCACGGCGCGGCCCTCGTCGGCCAGGTGGCGCAGCAGGCCGCGGATCCACCGGACGCCGTCGAGGTCCAGGCCGTTGACCGGCTCGTCGAACAGCAGCACGCCGGGGTCGCCGAGCAGGGCCGCCGCGATGCCGAGGCGCTGCCGCATGCCCAGCGAGTAGCCCTTGACCCGGCGGCGGGCCGCGCGGTCGAGGCCGACCTGCTCGACCACCTCGTCCACCCGCCGCGACGGGATGCCGTTGGTCCGGGCGGCCACCCGGAGGTGGTCGCGCCCGGTGCGGCCGGGGTGCGCCGAGCCGGGGTCGAGCAGGGCGCCGACCTCCCGCAGCGGTTGCCCGAACGCCGCGTACGGGCGCCCGTTCACCAGCGCCTCGCCCGACGTGGGGCGGTCCAGGCCGAGCACCACCCGCATGGTCGTGGACTTCCCGGCCCCGTTCGGCCCCAGGAACCCGGTGACCTTCCCCGGCTCGACGTCGAAGGTCAGGTCGTCCACGGCGAGCACGTCGCCGTAACGCCTGGTCAGCCCGCGCACCCGGATCATCCGCGGCCCACCTCGCCGGTGCTCTCGTCGTCGACCCACTCCAGCAGGTCGCCGGGCTGGCAGCCCAGCACCCGGCACATGGCCTCCAGGGTGCTGAACCGCACCGCCTTGGCCCGGCCGTTCTTGAGCACCGCCACGTTCGCCGGCGTGAGCCCGACCCGCTCGCAGAACTCGCCGACGCTCATCTTGCGCTTGGCCAGCTCGACGTCGATGCGCACGACGATCGGCATCAGATCACCGCTTCCATGTCGGTGCGCAGCGTGGTCGCCTGGCGCAGCAGCGCGCGCATCACGACCATCAGCAGGCCCAGCACGGTGAGGCCGGTCGTCAGCAGGAACAGCAGCAGGGGCAGGCCGGGGTCGTCGGCGTTGAAGCCGACGTAGAGGAAGACGGCCACGAGCACCACCCACGCGGCGGCGACGGCCCACACGATCGCGTCCACCCACCTCAGGGCCGCCTCGCTGAAGATGCAGTCGTGCTTGACCAGGGTGAGCAGCTTCCACGTGGCCACGACGACCACCTGGACGCACAGCACCCAGAAGATCGTCACGGCGGTCAGCGGCCACCTGAGGTACGCCAGGTCCGGCGACTCCTCGGCCATGTGCGCGAACTGGCCGGGCAGCGACATGGTCTGGAACAGGACCAGGACGCCGAACAGCAGCACGAGGAACACCCGGAGCGGGCCAACGGCCCGATGCTCTGCCAACATGCTATCGATTCTCGATAGGTGGCTATCGAAAGTCAATAGGTATCTATCGTCTTGCAGAGGGTAGCGCAGGGCTCACGGGGACAAGTCGGGCCGGGTCGGGCCGGATCTGAGTGCCCGCGCCCCGGTGCCCGCGCCTGGGTGTCCGCGCCCGGGTGTCCGCGCCCGGGTGTCCACGCCCGGGTGTCCGCGTGGTGGACGTCGTTGACGCCGCGCCCGCGCCGCTGCTCCACTGCCCCCGTGAACCCGGTGCGGCTGGTCACCCGCGACCACATCGACCTCGGTCGGGTGTGGTCGGCCTCCTGTACGGCCTGAAGACGCCGCAGCCCCCGAATCCCCCCGAATCCCGTCGCGGACAGCGGAGAGCGCCATGAGCGAGGAACAGGACGTCGGACAGCGCAACCGAAGAGCGGTGAACGAGGACTGGTTGGCCGTGGCGGTCGGCCTGGTGCTGTTCGCCCTCGCCCTGCTGGGCGTCATCCCGCCGGGGCTGGTGCCGTGAGCGCCGGGGGCGAGGCCGTGAGCGCCGGGGGCGAGGCCCGGGTGCGCGGGGCCGACGCGGCAGAACGCCCGCCGTGGGCGTGGGCGGTGGCCGGCGTGCTCGTCGTGCTGGTGCTGGCCGCCGTCACGCGCTGGCTGGGCAAAGCGGTGCCCGAGGCGACCGAGGGCACGTCGTGGGAGGGCGTTGGCGCGGCGCTGGAGTTCCCGGTGTACGCGATCCTGCTCGGCCTGCTGGGCAACGCCGTGCTGTCCGCCACCGGGCTGCGCGACCGGCTCGCCGGCGGCTTCCGCACCGAGTTCTTCATCAAGACCGGCCTGGTCCTGCTGGGCGCGTCGATCAACCTGGCGGTCATCGTCAAGGCCGCCGGCCCGGCCGTGGCGCAGTCGGTCGTGCTGATCAGCGTCGTGTTCGGCTTCAGCTGGTGGCTGGGCGGGCGGCTCGGCCTGGACGACAAGCTGCGGGCGCTGCTGTCGGCGGCGGTGGCGATCTGCGGGGTCAGCGCGGCCATCGCCGCGGCGGGCGCGGTGCAGGCCAGGCGCGAGCAGCTGGCCTACAGCGCCAGCCTCGTCATCGCGTTCGCCCTGCCGTCGATCTTCGTGCTGCCGTGGGCGGCGGGCGTCCTCGGGCTCGACCCGGTGGTCACCGGCGCCTGGCTGGGCGGCAACATCGACACCACGGCCGCGGTCACGGCGGCGGGCGCGATCGCGGGCGAGGAGTCGCTGCAGATCGCCACGATCGTCAAGGTCACCCAGAACGCGCTGCTGGGCGTGGTCGCGGTCGCGCTGACCGCGTACTTCGCGCTCAAGGTCGAGCGGCGCGCCACCACGGGCACCTCGGCGGCCGGGCAGCTGTGGCAGCGGTTCCCGAAGTTCGTGCTGGGGTTCCTGGCCACCTCGATCGCGGCCACGGTCTACCTCAACACCGTCGACGCGGCCACCGGCAAGGCGGCCGTCGGCGTGGTCAACGACCTGCGCACGTGGTTCCTGATCCTGGCCTTCGTCAGCATCGGGCTGGAGTTCCGGGCCCGCGACCTGCGCGAGGCGGGCTGGCGCCCGGTCGGCGTGTTCGCCGCCGCGACGGCGGTGAACCTGCTGGCCGCCCTGGGCCTGGCGGTCGTGCTGTTCAGCGACTTCCAGCCGGGCTGACCGCGTCACCGGCCCCTCCCGCACGCGGGCGGTGGCTGCCACGAGCGGCGAAGCGCTCCGGACGGCTCGGCAGCCGTCCGGAGCGCTTCGGCGTCCCGGGTGATCAGGTGTACCAGGTGGGTTCGGGCACCTCCCCGAGCAGGGCGTAGCGCCCGACCTCGGCCCGCTTGTAGGCGATCGGGTCGTGCAGGCTGTGCGTGCGGATGTTGCGCCAGAAGATGTCCAGCCCCACCGCGTTGGCGCTGGCCCGCGCCCCGGTCACCTCGAAGATCCGGGTGCCGATCTCCAGGCCGGTGTCGACCGCGCGCTGCTTGGCCGCCGCGATCACCACCGCCGCCTCGCCGCGCTCCCGCTCCGTCACCTCGTCGGGGTGGTCGTTGATCAGCTCGATCAGCCCGGCGGCGCGCTCGGCCAGCGCCTCGGCGGCCCACAGCTTGGCCTGGAGGTCGCCGTAGGTCTCCAGGACGTGGAACTCCTCGGACGCCGACTCCTTGTTGTCGCCGCCGTACGGCCAGGGCCTGGTCCGCTCCCGGGTGTAGGCGGTGGCCGTGGCGAGCGCGCCCTTGGCGATGCCGAGGTAGAAGTTGGTGAACACCAACTGGATCAGCGGCACGTTGAGGGTGTTGTAGGTGCGGGGCCGGAACTCCTTGCCCACGTACCCGGCGGCCTGCTCCCACGGCACGCGCACGCCGCGCACCTCGACGCTGCCGCTCTCGGTGAGGCGCTGGCCCAGGTTGTCCCAGTCGTCGTTGAACACGATGCCGTCCTGGTTCGACGGCACGATGGCGAAGACGTGCTTGTCCGTGCCCTCCAGCACGCCCTCCAGCACGGTGACGTCCGAGACCTTGCTGCCGGTGGAGAACGACTTGCGGCCGGTGAACACGATCTCGTCGCCCTCGTCGGTGATCACGAGGTCGTTGTCGCGCGGGTTGACCGCGCCGCCGAAGAACCAGCGCTCGCGGGTGGCCCGCTCCTCCACCGCGGCGACCTGCTCGGGCGTGGCGACCAGCCGCGCGGCCCAGGCCCACAGGTAGTGGTAGCCGATGAGCTGGCCGATCGACCCGTCGCCTGCGGCGACCTCGCGGATCACGCGGTAGGCCGTGGTCCAGTTCTGGCCCCCGCCGCCGTGCTCGGGCGGGCCGAGCAGCGTGACGAGGCCGGCGTCCTTGAGGAGCGCGACCTCGGCGTGCGGGGTGGCGCCGGCGCGGTCGCGGGCCACCGCGTCGGTGGCGAGGAGGGCGGCGACCTCGCGGGCGCGGGCGACCCACCCGTCGGGGTCGGTGGGGGTGGTGGTCCAGGTCTGCTGCGCGGAAGTGGTCACGGTCGGGCTCCGATCGGTTCCGGGGTGGCGGCGGAGGCGTCGAGGGAGGCTTCGAGCTCACGGACGACGGGCAGCACGTGCTCGCCGAAGTAGGCCACTTCCTCGTGGTAGTGCAGGAAACCGAGCAGCAGCAGGTCGACCCCGCGCCGCTTGTACTCCACGATCCGGGTGGCGACCTGCTCGGGCGTGCCGATGAGCCTGGACCGGAAGCCGTCGTTGTACTGCACGAGGTCGTCGAACGACGAGTCGGCCCACATGCCCTTCTTGTCGGCCGTCGAGCCGCCGGCCTGCCGCACGGCGTCGCGGAACCCCTGCACCGCTTGGACATCGGCCTTGGCGACGATCTCGCGCAGGGTGTCGCGGGCCTCGGCCTCGGTGTCGCGGGCGATGAGGAACCCGTTGAGCCCGAAGCGCACCCGGCGCCCGTGCGCCGCGGCGGTCCGGTTCACCTCCTCCACCTGCTCGGTGACGCCGTCGAAATCCTTGCCGTTGCTGAAGTACCAGTCCGACACGCGGCCGGCCATGGCGCGGGCGGCGGTGGAGTTGCCGCCCTGGAAGACCTCGGGGTGCGCGCGGCCGGGCAGGTCGAGCGGCTTGGGCCTGAGGTCGTAGCCGCGCAGCCGGTAGAAGTCGCCCGCGAACTCCGCGGGCTCCTCGGTCCAGCTCTTGCGCAGCACGCGGATGAACTCCTCGGCGCGGCGGTAGCGCTCGTCGTGCTCCAGCCACGGCTCGCCCAGCGCGGTGAACTCGCCCTTGAACCAGCCGCTGACCACGTTGACCGCGGCCCGGCCGCCGGAGACGTGGTCGACGGTGGCCAGGAGCTTGGCCAGGACGGCGGGGTGCCACAGCCCGGGGTGGACCGCGGCGATGACCTTGAGGCGCTGCGTGGCCAGCAGCAGTGCCAGGCTGAAGCTGGTGGACTCGTGCTGGTAGGCGGCGCCGTAGCTGGCCATGTAGCGCACCTGGCTCAGCGCGTACTCGAACCCGTTGTCCTCGGCGAGGACGGCGAGCTCGCGGTTGTAGTCGTAGGACCAGTCGGTCCGCTGTTCGATGTCGCTGACGACGAGGCCACCGCTGACGTTCGGCACCCAGTAGGCGAACTTCAGCGGCTCCCGTCCCCGGTTCTCGGGCACGGTGGAACTCCAAGCTGTGGGAGGTGGCGAGCGGCGGACCGTCCGGAGTGGACGGGCGTGACGGTGGAGCGGACTACCGGGGGCTACAGCCCTGACCGGCGACGCGGACGAAGTCCACGTGCCGGCGCCTGGTCAACATCGGTCGCTGCACGCCACCCACTCCAGCAGCACAGCGCTATGGGGTCAACACGCGCCGTGACGGTCCCACATGTTGAGCCTTTCGGAGCCCTCGGCGCCGGACCGCAGCGCCGTGGAACACTGGGTCCGGTTTCTGACGCTTCGCCCCGAGGTGGTGGTCGGGATGGCCCGGTACGTCGACCCCGTCGACGGCAGCGAGTACCCGCTGGGCGTCCCCCGCTGGCGCTCGGACGCCGGCCGGCCGCTGATGGTCACGCCGCAGCCCGGCATCTCCCGCGACGACGTCGAGACCGGCGACCGCTCGCTGTGGCGCTACCGCGCGTGCCTGCCGGTGCCCATCGCGGACCCGATCTCGCTGGGCGAGGGCCGCACCCCGCTGGTGGAGCGACCGTGGGGCCGGGCGCGGCCGCTGTTCAAGCTGGAGTGGTTCAGCCCGACCGGCAGCTTCAAGGACCGCGGCAGCAGCGTGATGCTGTCCTACCTGCGCCAGCACGGCGTCACCTCGGTCCTCGAGGACAGCTCCGGCAACGGCGGCTCGTCGATCGCCGGGTACGGCGCGGCGGGCGGGCTGGAGGTGCGGATCTTCGTGCCCGCGCGCACCTCCCCGGCGAAGATCGCCCAGGTCGAGGCGTACGGCGCGCGGGTCCACCCGGTCGAGGGGCCGCGCGAGGAGTCGCAGGCCGAGGCGATCCGCTGGTCCGACCGCGCCTTCTACGCCGGCCACAACTGGCAGGCGCTGTTCCTGGAGGGCGTCAAGACCCTGGCCTACGAGCTGTGGGAGGACCTGGGGTTCCGGGCGCCGGACAACGTCGTCGTGCCGGTCGGCGCGGGCAGCGGCCTGCTGGGGTGCCACCTGGGGTTCCGCGAGCTGGTCGCCGCCGGGCAGATCCCCCGCGCGCCCCGCCTGTTCGCGGCGCAGCCGCTCAACTGCTCGCCCGTCGACGCCGCGTTCACCACCGGGTCGGCCGACCGCGAGGTGCGGCCGACCGTCGCCGAGGGCACCGCCATCCGCGCGCCCCTGCGGTTGCGCGAGGTGCTGGCGGCGTTGCGCGACACCGGTGGCGCGACCGTGGCGGTGCCCGAGCGGGAGATCGTCGACGCGCTGCGCGGGCTGTGCGCGCGGGGGCTGTTCGTGGAACCCACCAGCGCGACCGCCGCGGCCGCGGTCACCCGCCTGCTCGACGAGGGGCGGATCGCGCCGGGCGAGACGACCGTGGTCATGCTCGGCGGGTCGGGGCTCAAGGCCGCGGGCGCGGTGCGCGACCTGCTCGTGGGAGGGGCGTGACCGGTGGGGCGGGGTCGGCGGTGTTCGCGGGAACGGGTCCACCCGGGACGGTGAACCGCTTCAGTCGAGCAGTTCGCCCACCTGCACCCGGAAGTGGAAGGTGGACGTGAGCCCGTTCGCGATCACCACGTACGAGTCCTCCGACACCCGCAGCACCTTGCGCGACCGCAGCGACCACGGGTAGGCGGGCGCGTACTCGCGTGCCAGGCGCAGCGCCTCCGCACGGGCCGCCTCGCGATCACCGGCCGCCCGCGTGTGCGAGAGCGTCCACTCCCGCCCGTCGCCCATGCCGCGGATCTCTTCCAGGATCACCCACCAGCGCCCTTCGCCCACACCGGTGCGACGCCGGCACGCCCGCGGCGGTTCCGCCGGGCACCTCACCCGCCCAGCGCGGCCCGCACCTTCTCGATCACCGCTCGCTCCACCTCGGCCACCTGGCCGTCGGCCGCGGCCACCTGGTGGCAGATCGCCTCCACCGCGGCCGGGAAGGTGGCGGCCTCGGCCGGTGCCTTCGCGTTCAGGATCTCCACGGACGCCCGGAGGGCCTCCAGCACCCGCTCCTCCAGCTCGGCCTCGGGGATCGGGGAGAGGTCGATCCGCGACGCGTGCAGGGCGTGGCGCAGGTCCGGCGAGAGGTTGCCCAGGGCCTGGAGGCCGGCGTAGCGCTCCTGGATCACGGGGCCGGGGTCGGCGTGGGACACCAGCACCATCACACCGAAGACAGCCGTGCGCAGGACCCGGCTCTCCGCGTCCGTGTAGAAGATCATGCGGTCAGCCTAGACGTGTCACCAGGGCCGCTCGGGCATCGGTGGGCGCTTCACCCGGGCGCGGCCGCTCGTACCGGACGCACCCCCGCACTCGGCGTGGGTGCGCTCGGCCGTGGTCCGCCGCAACCCGGTCGAACCACCCCGTTCAGGCCCTCCTGGGCTCCGGCACGGACATCCCGCCCACGTAGGCGCCCAGCCGGTGCGCCAGCTCCCCGGCACCGGCCGGCCGGGCCGGCGGGACCCGCCGGTCGCCGCGGAACAGCGACCGGGCCCACTCGGCCACCACCGCGGGCGGCGGGAGCACGTCACCCTCCAGGTGGGCCACCACCAGCAGGTCCTCGCCGCTGTGCGTCTCGACGGCCGCCGACCAGCCGCGGTCCTCGTCCCACAGCAGCGCGGTGTCGCGGTCCGGGAAGCCCGGCAACCGCCCGTCCACCGCCAGGTACGCCGTGACGGGTCTTTCGACCTGCACGTACGAGCACTCGCCGCGCAAACCCAGCGCGTCGGTCACCGATCGGGCGTAACCCCGCACCCCTTGCAACAGGACCTCGTCGACATCCACGTCCACGTGCGTCATGCCGTCATCGCCGCCTCTTCCCCGTCCCCGGGGTCCGCAACGCCCTGTGGTTTCAAGGCCCGGTGATGACTACCCCGCACGGGCGAACCGCCAAACCGTTCGGGTGAACAACGGGTGACCGCATCGATTCAGAACACGAGGACGGGCACTGGCCAACCGGTCTCCGGGCGGCCGGTACCGGTTGCCGGGGGGCCGCGGCGGCGGGGGTCGGGTTCGTCGTCGGCCTTCGGCCACGCGCAACGGCACACCGACGTCGCCGCCGCGGCATCGACGCCTGCAAGGCGTGCACCACGAGGCGATCAGGCGCAGCGCCGCGAAGATGCGAGCCCGCTCAAGCGTCGTGCGGCCGCACCCGGACGCCGGCCGACCGCACGTGCAGCGCGTCCTGCCCGGCGAAGACACCGCCCGCGTCGACGATGAACTGCAGCGCTTCGGAGAAGTCGCCCTCCAGGGCGTCCGCCACCCGGCGTCGGGCGTCCTCGCTGTCGAACCGCGCGGAGTCGAGCCTGCGCTGCGCGGCCGACCGGACCGCGTCGCGGTCCAGCACCGTGACGACGACGTCCAGGGAAACCCGGTACTGCTCGCCGTTCACGAGGGCTTCCCGCAGCGCGGCCTGCTCGGCTCCGGTCTCCGGCGTCTTCCGCTCAACTGGCATGTTCGCAACATAGCCACGCGATCACCCCCGGACATCGGGGATTCCCCTGAGGCACCCCGGAAGACCTCAAGGGCACGTCGGCCGGTACCCGGTCCCCGGCACGTGCTTCGCCCGCTCGGTCGCGGTGATCGCGTCCCCCGACTTCGCCGACGTGCCCGCCGACGAGCAGTGCCGGGAACTCGCCGCCCGCCACCAGAGCGGCGAGGACTGGCGGACCGCCATCCCGCAGCCCGACCAAGGGAGGTGGGACCAGCGGGACGCGGCGGGTGGGGCGTGGAGAAGGAGCACGCCCCACCCGCCGCCGGCCGCGAGCCGCCACCCGACCGGCCATCATGGGCGGCTCGCGGCTCGTCTCACGCGCCACGACCTCACGGCCGCAGCAACAGCAGGAGGATGCCGCCGGCGGCGACGGCCAAGCCCGCGGCGACGAACCACGGCGCCCGGCGGCCCCACGCGCGCACGCGGCGGTCGAGCCGGGGCGGCAGCGGGGGCGGGCCCGCCCGGTCGAGCGCGAAGGCGGCCAACGCGCACCCCGCCGCGCTCACCAGGCCCGCGAGGACGAGCAACTCCCCCGCCACCATGCCTTCCTCCTCCTGATCTCACGGCCGTCCCCCCGAAAACCGCTCGGTTCCCGGGGGGACGACGGGGTTTCGCGCCCGCGGTTCAGCGGGTCGCCGCGCCCTCCAACAACGCCCCGCCCTCCGCCGCGCGGCGCGGGGCGGGCTGGAGCACCTGCCGGTCACGGCTGACCAGCAGGCCGACGACCAGCTCCGGCACGGTCAGGACGGCCGCCACGACCAGCGGGACGGTCCAGCCACCGGTGGCCGTGTTGAGCAGGCCGAAGGCGAACGGGCCGCCGACCGCGCCGACCAGGTAGCCGATCGTCTGCACCATGCCCGACAGCTGGGCGGCGGTGGCCGGGTCCGGCGAGCGCAGGCCGATGAACGTCATGGCCATGGCGAAGCCGCCGCCGAGGGCCACGCCGAGCAGCACGGCCCACAGCGTGACCGCGTCCGGCACGATGACGAGCCCGAGGTTGCTCACCGCGCCGAGCAGCACGATCAGCACGATCACCGGCCGGGGCGTGACCTTGCCGGCGAACACCGGGGCGAGCACCGCCGCCGGGATGCTGACGAGCATCACCAGCGACAGCATCGCGCCGGCCTCGGCGCGGCCGTAGCCGTAGGTCACCAGCACGGTCGGCAGCCAGCCCAGCGCGGTGAAGAACGCCAGCGCGCGCAGCGCCAGGTAGACCGTGGCCTGCCAGGCGGTCGCGTCGCGGAGCAGCGCGCCCATCACCGACGGGGCCGCCGCCGCGGCGGTCGGCTTGCCCGAGCGGGCGGCCAGGACCAGCCACACCACCAGGGCGAGCACCGCGGGCACGGCCCACAGCGCCAGCGAGGTGGACCAGTTGGTGCCGAACGCCTCGCGCAGCGGGACGGTGACGCCGGACGAGAGCGCCGCGCCACCGCTGAGCAGGGCGGTCGAGATGCCGGTGTAGAGCCGGATCCTGGTCGGGAACGTGGTCTTGATGACCGCCGGCACGAGCACGTTGCCGATGGCCAGGCCGACACCGGCCAGCAGCGTGCCCAGGAACAGCGGGAACACCGCCGGCGCGAGCCGGACGAGCAGGCCGATCACGATCAGCGCCAGGGCGAGCACGAGGGCCCGGCCGACGCCGACCCGACGCGCCAGCGCGGGCGCGATCGTCGCGAACAGGCCGAGGCACAGGACCGGCAGCGTGGTCAGCACGCTGACCGCGGCACCGGAAAGGCCCAGGTCGCGCTGGACATCCGACAGCAGTGGGGACACGCTGCCGATGGCGGGCCGCAGGTTGATGGCCAGCAGCACCAACCCCACGGCGGTCCACAACAGGTTCGACGTCGCGCGGACGTCAGGACGAGCGGTCACGGGAATCCTCCGCCTGATCGCCACCGGAACCGGCGACGGGTGCGAGTAGCAATGACACTGATGACTATACGAAGTCTGATGCCAATCGCAAAACTAACTCCACCCATATGTCTGATTCTGCGGCGAAGTTCGGTCGAACGGTGGTCCACCCGGACGCGCCGGTCGGCGGCACCCCGGTACGGCCGACCGGCGCAACCGGGGCGCGGGTCAGTCGATCCCGCGCACGATGTGGTCCTCGCCGTCGTCGAACCACGCCTTGGCGAACGCGGCCAGGTCGGACGCGGTGCGCTCGGCCGCGGCACGGTCGAACGGCGCGTCGTCAACCGGACCGGCCGGCCCGACCGGTCCGGCCGGTCCGGCGACGAGCCCGTCCAGCACGTGCTCCAGCGCGATGTCGTCCAGCAGGCGTTCCTCGGCGGTCGTCACGGGTGCTCCTCACGGTCGCGAGTTCGGTGGTCACGAATTCGCTGATCGATGGTCACGGATCGGTGCTCACGAGCCGGTAATCGCGGCTCACCGGCCGGCCCCCGCCCACCGCGGCGGGAGGCCGCGGCGGGCGGGGGCCGGAACACCGGATCAGCCGATGTGCACGCGGGACCGCGGAGCCGGGACGACGTCCGCGTCGACGTTCCCCTGGCCCACCCCCGCCCAGCGCAGCAGTGCCGCCCCCACGGCCATGCCGCCGCCGAACCCGGCCATCAGCACCAGGTCACCCCGTCGGATCGAGCCCGAGCGCACGGCCTCGTCCAGCGTGATCGGGACCGACGCCGCGCCCGTGTTGCCGTACTTGTGCACCGTGAGGCGCATCTGCGCGCGCAACCCCAGTTCGCGCGCCAAACCGTCGAGCATCACCCCGTTGGCCTGGTGCGGGATGAAGTGGTCCACGGCCGAGGGCACGACACCGGCGCCGCGGAGCAGCTGGCGCAGGATCGGGGGCACCCGGTCGGAGACGAAGTCGCGCACCGCGCGGCCGTCCATCTTGAAGAAGTGCTCGCCGTCCGCCAGCGTCGCGGGCGAGGCGGGCAGCCGGCTGCCACCGGCGGGCACCCGGATGATCTCGTGCGCCGACCCGTCGCTGATCAGCGACAGCCCGAGCAGGCCCTGGTCCAGCTCGGTCGGCCCGACCACGACCGCGCCGGCACCGTCGCCGAACAGGATCGCGGTCTTGCGGTCGGCGCCGTCGAGGATGCGGGAGTACACGTCCGCGCCGATGACCAGGCCGTAGCCGTCGGGTTCGACCGACAGCATCCGGTGCATGACCCCCAGGGCGAAGACGAACCCGCTGCACACCGCGTTGACGTCGAACGCCGCCGCGTGCACCGCGCCGATCCTGTGCTGGACCAGGCAGGCCGTCGCCGGCTGCGGGTGGTCCGGCGTCGAGGTCGCCACCACGATGTAGCGCAGCTGCGCCGGCTTGACCCCGGCGCTCTCCAGCGCCCGCAGCGCCGCGTTGGCCGCGAGGTCCGAGGCGGCCTCGTGCGGTGCGGCGCGGCGCCGGGCCGTGATGCCCGTGCGCTGCCGGATCCACTCGCCGCCGACCCCCGCGGCGGCGCCGACCTCGTCGTTGCCCACGACCAGCTCGGGCAGGTAGGAACCCGTCCCGATGACCCCCAGGTTCGCGTTCACCGGACCACCGACCGAACCGGCTGCCTGCTCAGCAGCTCGTTGAGCGCGGACGCCGCCCGCGGGACGTCGGTGAAGTGGACCGCGTGCCACCCGGCGGCCCGGGCGCCCTCGCAGTGGACCTCCTGGTCGTCGACCAGCACGCACTGGTCCGGCGCCAGGCCGGCGCGCGCCGCGGCGAGGTCGAAGATCGCCGCCTCGGGCTTGCGGCACCGGACCTGGTGGGACGAGACGACCGCGTCGAAGAGCAGGTCGGCCGCGACCAGCCGGCGCCAGTGCCGCTCCCACGCCGGCGGCGTGTTCGACAGCAGGCCGACGAAGAAGCCGGACCGGCGCAGCGCCATCAGGAACTCCACCCAGTGCTCGTCCGCCGGCCGGTCGGCGAACCACTTGCCGCCGAAGTCCGACAGGTCCACGCGCAGCTCGTGGCGCTCCAGCAGCACCTGCTCGACCTGCCGGGCCCACTGCTCCTCGGTGAGCAGCGGGGTGTCCAGCGGGGCCATCGCGTCGGTGCCCATCGACCGCCCGACCGCCTCCATGGCGGACCGCAGCAGGTCCGGGGTGAGGCCGCGGCCCACCCGCCTGCTGACCTCGGCCAGGGCGAGGTCGACCGGCGGCGTGACGACGCCGTCGAAGTCGGTCCACACCGCGCGCACCCGCGACTCCGGCGTGATCCTGTCCACCCTGATCATCGGGCCTGCTCCCCACCGTCGACGATGGTGCTCATCACGACGGTGAACCTGCAGATCGACTCGCCGTCCTGGAGCGCGTCCACCAGCACGACGACCTCGCTGCCGGACGCCGGCCAGCCCAGGTCGTCCGGCGGGGTGAACTCGCCGGCCGCCGTGTAGACGACCTCCGGCTCCGCCGCACCGCCCCGCGCGCCGGTCACGGCGACCAGGCGCGTGATCGGCTCCAGCTCGCCGAACTTGACGAACCGGGTGGACACGGCGCGCAGCACCATCTTCTCCGGCGCGTACCCGTGGCGCTCCACGACCGCGGCGACGGCGAGCTGCCGCGCGGCCTCGGCGAGCACCATGCCCGGCAGGTGGTCCTGCGGGTGGTCGAACATCGACGGGTGGTTGAACGGGAGCCGGAAGTCGGCCACGACGGTGCCGTTGACCGCCACCGGCTCGGTGATCACGACGTTGCGCTCGTCGCGCCTGCCGACCCGCCGCGGCTGGGCGGGCAGCCCGGTCAGCGCGGGCCGGTAGCTGGCCGAGGACGGCAGCGCCCGGCTCTGCCGGTTCCTCATCCGCAGGTCGTTGTAGCTCTGCGGGGAGCGGAAGCGCAGGCCGACGACGGCCTCGCCCAGCTCGTGGCCCTCCGCGACGATCTGGAAGCGGTAGTCCAGGCCGACGACGGCGCCGTCCCGGTCCTTGCGGTCCAGGATCGTCCCGCGCAGCTCCAGCTCGACCGGGCGGGGACCGATGACCAGCCGCGCCAGGTCGCCGAGCCTCAGGTCGAGCCGGGTGAGGATGAACTTGTGGTCCTGCGGGACCGCGAAGAACTTGTGGGCCAGGCACAGACCGGCCTGGCGCGCGGTCTCCAGCAGCAGCACCGGGTCGACCAGGGGCCGGTGGTGCAGGTGGTCGCCGTAGTAGGCGTGCAGGCGGGGAAGTTGGGCTCCGACGCGGAACTCACCACCGGCGAACTGCGTCACGTCGGTGATGAAGACCTCCCCCAGGGCCTCCCGGTGCACCAGTTCACGGTCAACCGTACGGCTGAAGCTCACGACCGATCGCGTGTCGATCCGCCCGTCGTCGCCGCGTAAGCGGCCGGGGCTGAGGATACTGGACTCGGACAACTTCTCGGTTCCTCTCTGCCGATGCCGGGGCGCCCATCCCGCGGTCCCGGCGGTCGAACTGTCCCCCCGAACGAGAAGGTTTCTTCGCACTGATCGTGCTCGGATAACCCTAAGACAACTGTCTGCCGTCAGTTCACTGTCGTCAAGGAGCCCTCTTCACTGGTGGTGCAGGTCACATGAACGGACCGTGAACCTGGCTTCGGTCCCGCGGTCGCAGACGGTGATCCCGGCAGATCACCGGGGACGCCCGCCGAAGTGCCCGCCGACCCGGTGTCCGTAGTGGGCATCTTGTTTGGCACTCGACGAAACGGGGGAACGCAGCGTGACCAACCGCCTCCGCAGTGCTGCCACCAGGGCGATTTAGGTATAAGTATGCGAAGGGTGTCACGCCCTCTGAGCCCATGTCGTCATATGATGGATACATGAGCCTCCCCATAGACGACCGGCTGGGTCACCACATCAAGCGGGTCGAGCAGGAGCTGATCGCCGTGAAGAACGCGGTGCTGCGCCCGCTCGGCCTCAACGTCCCGCAGTACACCGTCCTGCTGGTGCTCGCCGAGGAGCCCGGCCTGTCGGGCGCCGCGCTGGCCAGGCGCTGCCTGGTGACACCGCAGACGATGTCCACGGTGCTGAACACCCTGGAGTCGAAGGAGCTGGTGATCCGCCAGAACCACCCCATCCACACCCACATCCACGAGGCCCGGCTGACCCGGAAGGGGCGCAGCCTGCTCAACCGGGCGGACGTCGCCGCGATCGAGGTCGAGCAGAAGCTGGGCGACGAGTTCACCGCGCAGGAGCGCACCACCCTCCAGCAGCTGCTGGCGCGCTGCGGCGCGGTGCTGTCCAAGCACATGGTGGAGATGAAGGCGGCGCCGACGAGG
This sequence comes from Saccharothrix syringae, assembly GCF_009498035.1. Taxonomy (NCBI): domain Bacteria; kingdom Bacillati; phylum Actinomycetota; class Actinomycetes; order Pseudonocardiales; family Pseudonocardiaceae; genus Saccharothrix; species Saccharothrix syringae. The sequence continues at coordinate 2,206,295 of NZ_CP034550.1, read as the reverse complement.
TGACGCCGGTGGCGGCCGATTGACTTGGGGGATCGGTTCACCGACAGCACGAAGCGGAGGGCGCCCGGACCACCGGGCGCCCTCCGTCCGCGAGTAATGGGCGCCCCCTCCACCTGATCGTCAGAAGCGCCCTGGAACCGCCGAGGTGCGCGGTCCCGCGACGACGCGGGACCGCGCACCCGGTCACGGGTAGATGTCGGTCGGCAGCCTGCGGTCGCCGGCCACGTCGCGGATGTGCCAGTAGGGGTAGTGCGGCGGCACGTCGCTGACCTCGTCGAGCTGCGCCAGCTCGTCCGCGGACAGCTCCCACTCGACCGCCTGGAGGTTGTCCTCCAGCTGGTGCGGCTTGGTGGCGCCGATGACCAGCGAGGTGATGCCCGGCTTGCGCAGCACCCAGTTCAGCGCCACCTGCGCGATGGTCACGCCGCGCTCGGCCGCGATCTTGCCCATCACGTCGATGATGTCGTGCGGCTCCGGGTGGGTCAGCGGGGCCGACTCCGACGGCGTCCGCTGCGCCAGCCGGCTGCCCTCGGGCATGGCCTCGCCGCGCTTGTACTTGCCGGTGAAGAAACCGCCGCCCAGCGGGCTCCACGCGGTGATGCCGACGTTCTGGTCCACGCACAGCGGCACGATCTCCCGCTCCAGCTCGCGCGCGCCCAGGTTGTAGTAGCCCTGGTAGCACACGAAGCGGTTGAGGTTGCGGCGCTCCGACACCGACAGCCCCTTCATCAGCTGCCAGGCGGCGAAGTTGGACACGCCGATGTAGCGCACCTTGCCCGAGTGCACCAGGTCGTCGAGCACGCGCAGCGTCTCGTCGATCGAGGTGCGGGGGTCGGGGCCGTGGATGTGGTAGACGTCGATGTAGTCGGTGCGCAGCCGGCGCAGGCTGCTCTCGACCGCGGCGTACAGGTGGTGCCGGGTGGCGCCGATGTCGTTGGGGTCGTCGGTGATCCGCCACCGGCCCTTGGTGCCGATGATGACGCGGTCGCGGTCCGTGCCGAGCGCGGTGCCCAGCATCGCCTCGCCCACACCGTTCTTGTAGACGTCGGCGGTGTCGAAGAAGTTGATGCCGGCGTCCAGCGCCATGCGGATCATGTTGTGGGCGGTGTCGTCCGGCACGGTGCCGAACTCGGCCCAGTTGCGGTCCGGCGCGCCGAGGAACGACGCCCCGCCGCCGAAGGTCATGACGCCGAAGCACAGTTCGGACACTGCCAGGCCGGTGTCGCCCAGGTAGCGGTACTTCACGGTTTCCCGTCTCCTCGTGGTGGTGTGGGTTGTTCTTCAGTAACGCGAGCCGACCACCTGGTCGGCGATCACGGTCAGCTCCGCGAGGTCCTCCTCGGTGAGCCGGACGTCCTGCGCGGCGATGTTGTCGGCGAGGTGGGACAGCCGCGTCGTGCCCGGGATGGGCACCACGTCGTCGCCCACGGCCAGCACCCACGCCAGGGCGACCTGAGCGGGCGTGACGCCCTTGCGCTCGGCGACCGACCTGACGATGCGCACCAGGCGCTGGTTCTCCCGCACGGCCTCGGGCTGGAACCGGGGGTTGCCCCGGCGCCAGTCGGTGTCCTCCAGGTCCTCCGCCTCGGCCAGGGCACCGGCCAGGAAGCCCCGGCCCAGCGGCGAGTAGGCGATGAACCCGGCGCCGTTGGCCCGGCACCACGGCAGGACCTCGGCGAGCACGTCGCGGCTCCACAGCGACAGCTCGGTCTGCACGGTGGCCACCGGGTGGATGGCGTGCGCGGTGTCGAGCTGGGCGACGTCGGCCTCGGACATGCCGATCGCCCGCACCAGGCCCGACTGCACCAGCTCGGCCATCGCGCCCCACGTCTCCGCGAGCGGGATGGCGGGGTCGACCCGGTGGAGCTGGTAGAGGTCGATGACGTCGACGCCGAGCCGGTACAGCGACCCGGACACCGCCTGCCTGATGTAGTCGGGGTGGCCGCTGGGCACGATCTCGCCGTCGCGGACCACCAGGCCGCACTTGCTGGCCAGGACGATCTCGTCGCGCCGGTCCCGGATCGCGCGGCCCACCAGCGCCTCGTTGGTGAACGGGCCGTACACGTCGGCGGTGTCGATCAGGGTGATGCCCTCGTCGATCGCCTTGTTGATCACCGCGACGGACTCGCGGTCGTCGCGGCGGCTCTGGTTGTAGGCGAAGCTCATGCCCATGCAGCCGAGGCCGATGGCACCGACCACCAGGCCGGTCGAGCCGAGTTTGCGCTGTTGCACTTCGTGCCCCCTCCTCTGCCGTTGCCGGCGTCGGGTTGTTCGGTGGTACCGGGTGTTGCGGTGGTGCCGGGTCACGCCCGCGGGTTGAGGTCGCGGTCCCGGATGACGAGGAACGTGGCCACCGAGCCGGCCAGGGCCAGCAGGGCGAGCACGATGAAGGTGGTGTGCATGGCGGAGGTCAGCGAGTCGGCGAGCGCCGTCGCCTTCTCCACGTCGCCGGCGGGCGAGCCGGCCAGCTCGCGCACCGCGACGTCGACGTGGCCCTGGACGACCTCGCCGCCGGCGGCGCCCGCGTCCCGCGCCCCGACGCCCGGCAGCCGCGAGCCGAGGCCCGAGGCGGTGAGCGTGGCCAGCAGCGAGGCCGCGCCGGCGATGGCGATGCCCTCGCCGGTGATGCGCATCGTGTTGAAGATGCCGGAGGCCATGCCCGCGCGCTCCGGCGGCACGACGCTCACCGCGGCGTTGTCCATCACGCCGAAGGCACTGCCCACGCCGATGCCCACGACCAGCAGCGGGGCCACGACCCGGGTGATGCCGCCGGCCGGGTCGAGCACGACCAGCCACAGCGAGCCGGCGGCGATCAGCAGGGAGCTGGTGCCCAGCATGACCCGCAGCGGCACGCGGGCCGCCACCGAGCCCGCCACGAGCGGGATCAGCAGCACCGGCAGCGTGAGCGGCAGCAGCACCGCGGCGGACTCGGCCGCGCCCACCCCGCCGACGCCCTGGAAGTAGGGCGGCAGGAACACCAGCAGCACCACGAAGCCGAAGGTGATGGTGAAGGGCTGGCACACCACGGCGATGAAGGTCGGCCGGCGGAACAGCGACAGGTCGAACAGCGGCCGCCGCTGGCGCAGCTCCACCACCACGAACAGGGCCAGGAAGAGCAGGAACCCGGCGATCGCGCCCAGCGCCTGCCACGAGGTCCAGCCGGTCGCCGGGCCCTGGACGAAGGCCAGGGTGAGCAGGAACAGGCTCAGCGTGAAGGTGACCACACCGGCCCAGTCGACGCGCTCGGCGCCCGGGTCGGACGACTCGGGGACGCGCCGGGACAGCAGCAGCGCCGCGGCCACGATCACGACGTTCATCCAGAACACCGACTGCCAGCCGGCGGCGTCGACCAGGAAGCCCGCGACCAGCGGTCCCAGGGCCAGGCCGAAGCCGAACGAGGCGCCGAGCATGCCGAAGGCCCGGGTGCGCGCGGGGCCGGTGTAGTGGGCGGCCAGGACGGCCGCGCCGCTGGTGAGCACGCCCGCGGCGCCGATGCCCTGCAGACCGCGGGCGACGTCGATCAGCACCATGTCGGTCAGCACCGCGCACAGCAGCGACATCGCGCCGAAGACCCACAGGCCGATCGTCAGCACCCGCTTGCGCCCGAACAGGTCGGCGAGCCCGCCCGCGGCCAGCATGAAGGCCGCGAACGTGACGTTGTAGGCGTTGAGCATCCACTGGGCGGCGCCCGGTGAGGCCCCGAGATCGGCGGCCATGGCGTTGAGCGCCACCCCCGGCGGGGTGACCGCGAGCGGCAGCGTGAGGCTCGCCAGCGCCACCGCGAGCGCGACGACCAGGCCACCGCCCCGCCGGTCGGTCCGCGCCGCCGCGCCGGCGGTGGACGTGTCCAGTGCCATCTGAAAACCCTCCTCGACGATCCGGCCAGGCCACCGCGCCGCACCTCTGGCGTATGACCTCGATGGAGCATACGATATCTTACAGTCCATCGGTCACGTAAGACCATGTGACAACCAGAGCACTGTCGCAATGGTGTAAGGTCTCTTATGATGCTAGTAAGCCGAAGGAATCGGCGACCACTGCGTTCCCTCGGCCAGGGAGGTAAACGATGCCCAACACCGACCCGAACGCCGACGTCCTGATCGTGGGTGCGGGACCGAGCGGCCTGATGGCCGCGTGCGAACTGCTCCGCAGGGGCGTGTCCGTGCGCGTCGTCGACGCCCTGGCGGAGCCCGTCCCCTATTCCAAGGCACTGCTGCTCTGGCCGCGCACGCTCGACCTGTTCGCGGAGCTGGGGCTGGCCGACGAGGTACCCCGCAACGCCGTGCGCATCGACGCCTTCCGCTACTACACCAACGGCAAGCCGCTGGTCCGGGTCGGCTTCCCGGAGGCCCTGGCCCCCTGGTCGTTACCCCAGGCGTCCACCGAGCGCCTGCTGCACGAGCGGTTCACCGCGCTCGGCGGCCGCGTCGAGCGCGGGGTCCGCCTGCTCGCCCTGGAGCGCCTGGACTTCTCCGGCGACCCGGGCAACAGCGAGTCGGTCACGGCGATCCTGGAGCACCCGGACGGCCGGGTGGAGCGGGCCACCACGCCGTGGCTCGTCGGCGCCGACGGCGCGGGCAGCGCGGTGCGCGCCCAGATCGGCGTCGGCTTCACCGGCGCCACCTACGAGAACCACTTCGTGCTCGCCGACGCGTACGTCGAGGGCGACGTGCTCCGGCCCGACGAAGCGCACTACTACCAGTCGACCCGGGGCGTCCTGGTCATCGTGGCGCTGCCGAACGGGCTGTACCGCTTCTTCGCCAGCGCGCCGCCCGGCGTGATCCCGAAGCGCGGCCGCCCGCAGGTGGACCTGCCGCTGCTGCAGCGCCTGACCGACGAGCGCGGCCCGCGCGGCGTGCGGCTGGTCGACCCCGAGTGGGTCAGCGCCTTCCGCATCCACCGCCGCAAGGCCGACCGGTTCCAGCTCGGCCGCGTGTTCCTCGTCGGCGACGCGGCCCACGCCCACAGCCCCGCGGGCGGCCAGGGCCTCAACACCGGCCTCCAGGACGCCCACAACCTCGCCTGGAAGCTCGCCGCCGTGGTCCACCGCGAGGCCGGCTACGGGCTGCTCGACAGCTACACGCCCGAGCGCGACAAGGTGGCCGCCCAGGTCATCCGCGACACCGACTTCCAGACCCGCGCCTGGATGGTGCGCCACCCGGCGTCGATCGCCCTGCGCAACACCGCGTTCCGGGTGGCCCACCACAGCGGGCTCCTGGGCCGCGACTACCTGCCCGTGCTGGCGGGCCGGCGCATCAAGTACCCGGTCGACTCGTCGACCGGCCTGCTGGCGGCGCCCGCCCGGTGCGAGGACCGGGGAACGCTGCGCGTGGGCACCGCCGCACCGCTCGACCTGGCCGCCCGATTCGGCGAGACCTCCCCGCGGTCCGCCGAACACCGCTCGTGGCGGCTCCTGGTCGACCGGGCGGTCCGGATCAACGTGCCTTCGTCGGTCCGGACCGTGCCGGTCGACGCGGGCGCCCTCGCCCCCGGCGGCTGCCCGAGCACCGCGTTCGTCCTGATCCGCCCCGACGGCTTCGTGGCCGCCCGGGGGCACCGCGAGCACGTCGACGGCCTGCGCCGCTTCCTGGCCGACGTGCTGACCCCGGAGCCGAGCGCGTCCGGGCCCGAGGACCCGGCGTCGAAGACCCTCAGGGTCGCCGACGCCGTCGCTTGACCCGCAACACCAAACCCTCACCTAGGAGAAACACCGTGGCGTACCACATCGCTGTCCAGTTCGACGTGCCCGCCGAGCACCGGGAGAAGTTCATCGCCGCCGCGCTGGAGGACGGCCGCAACTCCAACGCCGACGAGCCGGGCACCCTGGCGTTCAACCTGATCGAGGACCCGGAGGAGGCCAACCGCTTCTACCTGGTCGAAGCCTACGAGGACGAGGCCGCCTTCCAGGCGCACTGCGAGGGGCCGCACTTCAAGACCTTCTTCGACGTGCTGGGCACCTGGGGCCAGGAGGGCCCGAAGTGGCTGGTCAAGGGCACCCAGCTCACCGACTGAGGCACGTTCGCGCGCAAGACCCGGGAGGCCGGCATCGCCTGGATGCCGGCCTCCCGGCGTGTGCGCCGGTGGGCGTACGCCTGCGGGATGGGCGTCGCACACCCCGCGGACAGGCCGAGGGGCCGACATCGCCTGGATGCCGGCCCCTCGGTGTGCGTGCCGGTGGGCGCTAGGGCCGCACCGGCCCCTCACCCGCGCCGAGGCTGGCGGTGGCGGAGGCCACCTCGGCGAGGTCTTCCCCGGTCAGCTCCAGCGAAGCGGCCGGGAGCCAGCCGTCGACCTGCCGGGGGTTGCGCGCGCCGACGATGGCGCCGGTGACGCCGGGCCACGCCAGCGCCCACGCCACGGCCACCGCGGCGACCGTGGTCCCGTGCCGCCGCGCGACCGGCCGCAGCGCCTCGGCCAGCGCCAGGTTGCGGTCGAGGTTGGCGGTGAAGTCGACGTGCCCGCGCCGCCAGTCGTTGTCCGGCAGGTTCGCCGCCCGCTCCGCGGAGAAGGAGCCCGTCAGCAGGCCGGACTGCATGGGCGAGTAGACGATCACGCCACCGCCCTGCTCCGCGCACCAGGCGATCTCGGCCGCGTTGGAGCGGTTGATCGCGGAGAACGGCGGCTGCAGCGCGTCAACCGGCGCGACCTCCCGCGCCCGTTCCAGCAGCCCGAGGTCGTGGTTGGACAGGCCGATGGCCCGCACCTTGCCCTCCGCCTTGAGCTTGGCCATCACCGCCCAGTACTCCTCCACCGGCGTCGCCTGCGGGGCCGGCCCGTCGGAGGAGGTGCCGTCGTACTCCAGGGACGCGCCCGTGTCGGGCCAGTGCACCTGGTAGAGGTCGATCCGCTCCACGCCGAGCCGGCGCAGCGACGCCTCGACCTCGCGGCGGACGCTGTCCGGCCGCATGATCCGGTGCGGCGGGGCGTCGGGGTTGCGCTCGTCCCACACCAGGCCGCACTTCGTGAACACGTACGGGCGGTCGGCCTCGGGCAGGTCGCGGATCGCCCGGCCGACGACCTCCTCGGAGTGGCCCAGCCCGTAGACCGCGGCCGTGTCGATCCAGTTGATCCCGGACTCCACGGCGTGCCGGATCGCGGCGATCGACTCGGCGTCGTCCTGGTCGCCCCACGCGTAGCGCCAGCCACCGCCGCCGATGGCCCACGCGCCGAAGCCGACCCTCGTGATGTTCATCCCGGTCTCGCCCAGGGTCCTGCTCGCCAGAGACATTCCCTCACCCTTGCCGTCAGGTAACGGTTCAACGTACGTTCTCGTACGCACCTACGATATCTGATGGTTCGCGCCTTGACGATGGGGGAACGGCGATGCCGGACATCGTGATCCGTCCACTGGCCGACGCGTTCATGCAGGTCGGCGTGTTCGTCGCGGTGCTCGTCGCCGCGTTCACCCGGTTGCGGTCGCGCCACGGCGACCGGTTGACCGGGCTGCTGGAGCGCCGGGCCCGCCTGGGGCCGCTGATCGGCGCCGCCCTGGGCGTGTCGCCGGGCTGCGCCGGCGCGCTGATGGTGATGCCGCTCTACACCAGGGGCAGCGTCTCGTTCGGGACGGTCGTGGCGGCGCTGGCCGCCACCATGGGCGACTCGTCGTGGGTGATCTTCGCGGCACAGCCGCTGGTCGCGCTGCGGATCCACGCGCTGCTGTTCGCCACCGGCCTGGCGGCGGGCTACCTGGTGGACGCCTTCGGCATCGCGCCGCGCCGGGCCCCGGAGCCCCTGCCGGCACCCGGGCCGGCCGCGTCGCCCGGCGGGGTCGCGCTGGCCGCGCGGACGACCACCCCGCTGCCGGTGGCCTTCTGGGTGACCACGGCGCTGGCCGCGGTCGTCGCGGTGCCCACGGCGTTCCAGCTCGTCCCACCGGAGTTCCTGGCGGGGTTCCCGGGCGCGGACCCGTACCTGGTGCTGGGCGCGGCCGGCACGGTGCTGTCCGCGGCGGTCGCGATCGACGGGCGCAGGCACCCCCACCGGCACGCGGACGCGCTGACGACCGGGGCCCGGGAGGTGGCCGGGATCGTGGTGTGGGTCGCGGCGATCTACCTGACGTGGGAGGTCGTCGTGCGCACCACCGGTTTCGACGGCTCCCAGCTGCCCCTGCACGGCCTGACCGGCGTGGTGGTCGGCGCCCTGGTCGGCCTGGTACCGGGCTGCGCCGTGCAGATCGCCTTCACCTCGCTCTACCTGGCCGGCGCCGCACCGCTGCCGACGCTGGTGGCCAACGCGATCAGCCAGGACGGCGACGCGCTGCTGCCCCTGCTGGCCCGCAACCGGCGGCCCGCGGCCCTGGCGACGGTCCTGACCACGGTGCCGGGCCTGCTCGTCGGCGCCGCCACCCTGCTGTGGCTCGGATAACCGAAGATCTCTTAGATCTCTCAGTTCCAATATGTATGTAAGACGGCTTATAGTCATGGCACCCCACCGCAAGAGCACGAGAGGAGCCGCAGGATGTGCGGACCCGAGCTCATGAACCTCGCCAAGGACTCCGCCACGGCGTCCACGGCGTCCACAGTGGCCGTGGCGCCCGACCCCGAGCCCGTCGAGGAGGTCAGGCCGCGCGCCGACGTCAACCGCCGCCGGGCGCTCGGCATGGGCGCCGTGCTCGGCGCCACCCTCGCCGGCATCGGAGCGCTGGGCCGGACCCCCGTCGCGGCCGCCGAGGCGCTGGCCACGCGCAGCGCGTCCTCGTTCCGGGTGCGCGACCTCAGCCACGCCATCCACACCGACTTCCCGGTGTACTCGCCGTACGTGCTGGAGCCCAACATCTTCCAGAGCTCGTTCGTCCCGCAGGACGGCTACAACGCGCTGAAGCTGGAGATCGACGAGCACACCGGCACGCACATGGACGCGCCGTGGCACTTCGTCGACACGGCCGAGGCCCTGACCTCCGACCGGATCCGCCCGGAGAACCTGGTCTGCCCGCTCGTGGTCATCCGCATCGCCGACCGCGCCCGGACCAACCTCGACGCCGAGGTCACCATCGCGGACCTGGAGAACTGGGAGCGCCGCTACGGCCGCATCCCGGACAACGCCCTGGTGGCCATGGACTCGGGCTGGACCAGCCGCGTCCTGCAGGGCGGCGAGGCCATGGTCAACCGCGACGCCGACAACGTCCCGCACTTCCCGGGCTTCAGCCACGCCGCCTGCGAGTGGCTGCTCAGCAAGCGCAGCGTGGCCGGCATCGCCGTCGACACCCCGAGCATGGACAACGGCCCGAACTCGGTGAGCAACCCCAACGCCCACCGCTACTTCCTGGGCGCCAACAAGTACGGCCTGGAGATCACCGCCAACCTCAACACCGCCCCCGACAGCGGCGCCATCGCCGTCGTGGGCCTGCTCAAGACCAAGGGCGGCACCGGCGGCCCGGTCCGCCTGCTCGCCGCGTTCTGACGGGTCGGTCGCCCACCGCCGACGAAGCCGGCGGGCGACCCCCGGACCGGAGGACTCCGCCCCGGCCGTCCTGCGCCCCACGCCAAGGAGACCCGCGGCGGTCCCCTGCGGCCCGCGATCCGACCGCCCCCCCGGCCGCGAGCCGCAGGTGCACCACCCCCGGTTGCCGTGACGACGGCCGTCGTCACGGCAACCGGGGCACTTCGCCGCCCGACCCGGCTCGACGGGTGTCGAAGCACGGCTGAGAGACCCGCCCCGGAGCCGGCGCACCCGAGCACACGAAGCCCCAGCGCCTGGTCTCGGCCTGGTGCGGCAGCAGGAACGGCGGGAGCCTCCCGTGACCGGGGCTCACCGCGGTGCGCGGGTCGGTGCGCGGGTCGGTGCCCGGGTTGTTCAGCCGCCACTTCTCCTCGCCGTACGCGTCGGGGTCGGTGGAAACCGGCCTGCACGCGTAGGAGCTGATCACATCCGCGAGCTGCCCGACCGCGCAGCACGGTTGGCCGCACAGCGGCGACAGGGGTGGTCTCAAACCCGCGCGGCGACGCGACCGCCGGGCTTCCCCGCACCGACCGGCACCTCCCGCTTCCTGACCGGTCTGGTGACCTGCTTGGCGATGCACGAGGGCATGCCGGCGGTGGCGAGCGCGGCCTGCTTGCGGTAGGCGCTGGGCGACATGCCGACCAGTTCGGTGAAGCGGGTGCTGAAGGTGCCCAGCGAGGAGCAGCCGACCGCGAAGCAGACCTCGGTGACGCTGAGGTCGCCGCGCCGGAGCAGGGCGGTGGCGCGCTCGATGCGCCGGGTCATCAGGTAGCTGTAGGGCGACTCGCCGTAGGCCAGCCGGAACTGGCGGCTGAGGTGCCCGGCCGACATGTTCACGCCGCGGGCCAGCGCCTCCACGTCGAGCGGCTGGGCGTGGTCGCGGTCGATCCGGTCGCGCACGCGGCGCAACCGCGCCAGGTCGCCCAGGCGCTGCGCCTCGGCGCGGGCGCGCCCCCACGAGGTGTGGCACACGGGAGGCCCCCTTCCTCAGCGGAGTTCCTGGATGCGGACCAGGTTGCCCGCGGGGTCGCGGAAGGCGCAGTCGCGCACGCCGTACGGCTGCTCGGTCGGCTCCTGGACGACCTCGGCGTCGCCCGCCTGGACCTTCTCGAACGTGCCGTCCAGGTCGGGGGTGGCCAGCAGGATCCAGCCGTAGGTGCCCTTGGCCATCATCTCGGCGATGGTGCGGCGCTCGTCCTCGGTGATCCCGGGGTCCGCGGCCGGCGGCGCCAGGAGGATGGAGGTGCCCGGCTGGCCGACGGGGCCGACCGTGATCCAGCGCATCCGCCCCTGCCCGACGTCGCTGCGGACCTCGAAGCCGAGGGTGTCGCGGTAGAAGGCCAGGGACGCTTCCGGGTCCTCGTGCGGGAGGACGGTGGTGTGGATGGTGATGTCCATGGCGATCAGGCTAGGCGCGGGCCGCCGGGCCGTGCTTCTCGATTCCTGACCGACCTCGGCGAGGGGGTCGGCGCGGCATCTGGCCGGGCAGGCGCATGACGTGCCCGCTCGGGCCGCCCACCGCCTTGCCGGCACCGTGGAGGGGATCACCGTTCACGCCCGACGCGACCCGGGCCCGGTCCGAGGGGTGGTTGCCCGACCAGTCCTTCCCGACCGGCCGGCCTACGACCACCACCACGTCGGGGCCTACCCGGCGTGGCTGCGCGAGCACCGGCCGCCGACGCTGGTCGGCGACTCCCCCGACCGCACGGCGGCGTGACGACGGGGTGCCCCGGGCCGGCGGCCCCGGGGCACCCCGCGGTGCCGGTCCTAGAGCCGCGGGTAGGCGTTGGCCACGAGCTGGCGGAACTGGGCCGAGAACCAGTGCCCGGACAGCGGCGCATCGGCCAGCGCACCGGACATGTTGTTGTTGTTGCGCGGGTTGCCGCTGTAGGTCGGGTCGCACATCCGGTCGAAGCCCTTGCCCTCGTCGTTCGGGATCTCGCGGCTCGCGCCGTCCGACTCGCCCGGCGGCTTGGCCCACACGTAGGCGTCGATGCCGGCGGCCGGGCTCGCCTTCGGCCGCTCACCGATGCCCGCCCCGGACTGGTTGCACCAGTTTCCGAGGTGGATGCGGCGGTCGTAACGGCCGCCGTCGACGTACGCGTCCACGCTCGTGGTCGGGCCCTTGCCCGTCGGGCGCTGGGCGCCGCCCCAGCCGTTGCGCGAGGTGTCGATCAGCATTCCGATGTTCGACGGGAACCCGGCGCTGATCAATTGCGTGCGGAACGCCTGGGCGAACGACAGCTCGTCGACGTACCGGTTCCAGTCGACCCACTTCGACTGGCGCACGGAAGTGCCGTTCACGTTGTCGTTGATGGTGAAGTTGTCCTCTTTCAGGACACCGTAGTTCGCGGTGTTCGAGATGAACCCGGTGACGTTGTTGACCGTGCTGCCCGAGGCGCGGGCGGCCTGGGCGAACAGCGTCGCGGAGGCGTTGAAGTTGTCGTCCCACCCGATCCACCCGTGGTGAGCGGCGTCGATGTAGTTGTAGACGTTCCCGATCGCGCCGAGCTTGGCCAGCGCGTACCCGACGCCGTTGACGTAGTTGCCGTTCTGCAGCATCCGGTCGCACGCGGCCGTGGCGGTCGGCCGGCTGCCGACGTTGGTCACGAGGTTGGGCAGCGAGTCGATCTCGATGACCGTCACGATGCGCAGGTTCGCGTACTTCGAGTCGCCCATGATCGCGGCGATCGGGTCGATGTACTCGGTCTTGTAGCGGGGCAGGTCGTCGGGACCCAACTCGCCGTTGGACGCCAGCGCCGAGCAGTCTCGACCGGGCAGGTTGTAGATGACGAACTGGACCACCATCGGGCGCCCGCCCGCCTGGCTCACCGCGTTGTCCAGGTGCGAGCGCAGGCCGCGGCCGCCGTTCACGCCGTTGATCGCGGCGATCCGGTCCAGCCAGACGAACGTGGGCTGGTTGGCGATGGCCGACCCGCCGTCGGCGCGCGCCTTGTCGGACCACTCCGGGTTCACGTACACCGACGCACCGGCGTACGGGTTGTCCACGCGCGCGGCGGCGGTCACGTCCGCGGCGGCCGGCCCGGTGCCCAGCGCCGTGGCCGCGGCGAACGCGAACGCCGCCGTCGCGGCGAGCCCGCGGCGCGGCCTCCGCCTCCCGATCGGGCCTGGTGATGACTTCAGTGGCATCTTCGGCTCCCTGGTATGTGGATCACACATTCGGGCGGCGGATTCCTGGGAACGCTCCCAGAAATCGGACCGTAGCACGCCCGTGACCAACCGTGAAGAGCTTTCGTCGCCAATGGATCATTGTTGCGGATATTCCAGACGGCGCGGCCGGGAGGCCGGAATAGCGGGATTCCGGAATTCGACCGCATTCGGCTTCGAACATTGTCGACTGCACCGGGGCGCCCGGCCCCCGAACCCGATCGGCGGTCCGGCGGCCGGGCCCTTTTCAGCAGACGCCGTCACCCGGCTTCGGGTTGGCCAGCCCGAACAGCGGCCGCAGCTTCAGGCCGACCCACGTGCCGCCCAGCGCGAACACCCCCCACAGCCAGCCGTGGAGGCTGCCGACCGAGATGCCGCCCAGGTACGCGCCGATGTTGCAGCCGCCGGCCAGCCGCGCGCCGATGCCCATCAGCACCCCGCCGAGCACCGCGGCCAGGGCCGTGCGCCACGGGATGCCGCGGTGGAGCCTCCAGGCGCCCGCCGCCGCGGCCGCGACCGCCGCGCCGATCATGATGCCGACGTTGGTCAGCGTCGTCCGGTCCACCCACACCGGCGAGGCCAGCGCCCTGGCGTTGGACTGCGCCTGCCAGAACTCCCACGCCTCCGGGTGCAGCCCGACCAGCTGGAGCAGCTTGGCGCCCCACAGCGCGAACGCGAACGTCACGCCCCAGGTGCCGCCGGACACCAGGAACACCGCGCCCGCCAGCACGCCGAGCACCACCGCGCCCACCAGCACCGGCCACGACCCGCGGAACACCCGGGCCACGCCGCGCGCGGTCGGCACCGCGTCCACCGGCGGTGGGTTGCGCCGCGCCTGCACGACCCGCGTGACCAGCACGATGGCCACCAGCACCAGGACCGTCACCAGCCACGAGCCGAACCAGCCGACGTGGTCGGACAGCAGCACGCCCGGCACCGCGGGCCACCCGTCGAACAGCGGGAACGCCCACGTGTAGAGCACCGAGCCGAGCACGAAACCGCCGAGGGTCAGCACGATCGCGGACTGACCCGCGCCGACCGCGAACAGGGTGCCGGACGCGCACGCGCCGCCCAGCTGCATGCCGATGGCGAACAGGGTGGCGCCGACGAGCAGCGCGAGCCCGAGCGGCCCGGCAGTCGCCTTCGGCACCGACCCGAACAGGCCCGAGCCGGTGGAGGCGACCAGGGCGACCAGCGTCGCCGCCGTGCCCAGCAGCAGGGTGTGCGCGCGCAGCCCCTGGCCGTTGCCGACGGCCACGAGCTGCCGCCACGCGGAGGTGAAGCCGAACCGGGAGTGGAACAGCGCCAGGCCCAGGCCGAGGCCCAGCGCGAGCAGCGCGCCGTTCTTCCCGCCGTACGAGGACCACACGTACGTGGTCAACCCGATCCCCAGCAGGCCCGCCACCAGCAGCGGGACCCACCGCACGGGTTCCTCCGGCCGGGGGGCCGGTGCGGGGCAGGAGGTCGGGAAGTCGAGGAACCTCCCCGACGGTGGTCTGGACGTCGTGGTCACGCGGGCCTCCAAGGGGGTGGGGCCCCGGCCGCCGGGAGCGGCCGGGGCGCGGTGGTCAGTTCGGGATGAGCCCGTTGGGGGCCTTGACGAGCTGCTGCACCAGGCCGATCACCGGGATGCCGAGCACCGGGGTGAACGTCCAGATGTTCTCCAGCCCGCCGGTGTCGGGCTCGTCCACGATCACCGGGTCGGCCAGCGCGGGCGCGGCCGCGCCGGTGAGCACCAGACCGGACAGGGCGGCCGCCACGACCGCGCGGGCGAGGGACTTCTTCATCTCCACCAACTCCTCATGCACCGATGAGCTTGAACAGGTCGAACAGGGGTGCCAGCGCGCCCGGCACCCCGGTGGTGGGGCCGAGCGGGCCGCCCAGGTCCACGCCGGGCAGCACCCAGACCGGCGTGTCCGCGAAGGCCACGCCGCCCGTGCCGACCCCGAGCGCCGCCACCGCGAGCGCGGTGACCACCACCCTCGTCGTCGTCTTCATCCGTCCTCCTCCTTCGAAAAACCTCAGACCAGCGGCCCGCTGACCGGGACCACCGTCGCCTTGGGGATCCACTGACCCGCCAGTTCCTCCGTCATGGGCATGCCGGGCGCGTGCACCTCGTCCGGCCCCATGGGCATGGCCGTCACCTGCGCCACGGCGTACAGCCGCACGCCGCCGGACGACGGCTCCCGCCCGCCCAGCCACGAGCGGAACCCCGCCGGGGTGGGGTTCTCGCCGCCGAACCCGTTGCCCACGGCCACCGCGTACCCGACCGGCAGCGGCTCGCGCGGGTCGAAGCCCAGCGGTGCGCTGACCGTGGTGGCCGCGGTCGCCAGGGGCGTGGTGAGCAGCCACGGCGCCAGGTACAGGCCGTGCCCGTGCACGGGGCGTTCGGCCTGCGCCGCCGCCGCGGCGGACAGCGCCCGGTGCGCCACCGCCCACCCGGACACCGCGACCAGCGCGGTGTCGGGCCCCGCCTCGTCGTCGACGCGCAGCCCGATCCCGGCCGCCGCCTCGCGGACCACCCGCGCGGCCCGGGTCCCGCGCGGCGAGTCGTCGGCGGCCAGCACGATGCCGCCCGCGCCGCGCTCCCCGAGGAACGACACCAGCCGCCCCAGCGCCGCCTCGTCCTCCGGGGCCAGCCCGTCGGCCGGGCAGGCCGCCAGGACCTCGCGCCGCCCGGCCAGCAGGCCGCCCAGCGCGGCGGAGGCGCACTCCGGCGCGTCCGCGCCGAGGCCGGGCCCCGGTTCGGTGCCGGGGTCGACGTCGACCGAGGCCGAGTCGCCACCGGCGCGGACGGTGATCGCACCGCGCCCGGCGGGCAGGTCGACCTCCGCCCACGTGCCCTCCGCGCCCTCGACCGGCACGGCGGGCACCTCCCGGTCGCCGACGGCCACCACCAGGCCGGTGCCCGCGCCCGCCGGGAGGTGCACCAGGTTGCGGCCCGGCCGGTGCGGGCTGACCAGCACCGGCACGTGCCGGCCCGCCAGGGTCGCGTCGGCCAGCACCGGGACCCCCGGCACGGGCAACTCGGCCGGCTGGGGCACCGCCGCCAGCGCGCCCCAGGCCGTGAACGCCGCCACGACGACCGCCGTGCCGTACCGGCGGCCCTTGGTGGACAGCAGGACCGCCACCGGCGGCAGCGCCACCGCGGCCAGCAGCACCAGCCCGAGCGCGGTGTCGACCAGCCGGCGGTCGAACGCGACGCCCGAGGTCAGCAGCCGCGCACCGCCCGCCAGCACGAGCACCGCGCCCAGGACCGGCAGACCGGGCCGCGGGCCCCGGGCCGCCCCCGCCTCGCGGGCGAAGGCGGCACCGAACCACGCCACCGAGGCGGCCACGTAGGCGCCGTCCACCAGGAGCTGCGCCCCCGAACGCCCCACGGCGGTCTCCAGCACCAGCAGCAGCACCAGGGCCACCGAGGCCCACCGGGCCGCCACCGGCCGGACGAACAGCATCGGCACCGCGAGCACCAGCAGCACGTGCGCCGCCGCACCGACGACGTTGACGTCCAGCACCGCCACCGACACCAGCGCCAGGCCGGCCGACACCGCGGCGGCCGCCACCACCGCCGACCGCGCCCGCCCCGGCAGCGGCTCCACCCGCGGCCGCACCAGCCCCGCCCCGGCGACGAGCGCCGTGGCGAGCAGCAGCACGAGCCGCAGCACCAGGAACCAGGCCGACCCGTCGACCGGGCCCGCGTCGAGACCGCCGTGGGAGTGCTCCACTACTTCACGTCCGCATCCGCGACGACGAACAGCTCCGAGTGCGGCTTGGCGTTGCCGAACGCGCCGTGCGGCCAGTCGCGGCGGTTGAAGTTGATGCCGACCTGGCCGCTGAACTCGTCGCGGAAGTCCTGGTCGACGGTCAGCTTCCCGTCCGGCGCCACCTTCACCACGTTGACCTTGTGGTCACCGTCCAAACCGGACCGGGCGACGAAGTAGTTCGACACCGCGAGCCGCCGCGGCGAGGAGGTCTCGTGGTAGAAGCCGTCCTCGCCCAGCTCGAAGTTGTCGTAGGCGCCCCAGTGCGGGCCGGCCGCGGGCGTGCCCGCGTTGATCGGCACCGCGCCCGCCACGGTCGGGCAGTCCGCCTCGGCGCCGCCGTTCTGCGCCTCGGCGAGGGTGTCGATGCGGCACTTGAAGTCCGTGCCCGCCGCGAGCAGCTTCTCGATGTTGAGCACGTACACGCCGCCGGTCGCGCCGGGGTCGTTCGGGCCGAGCGCGCCCTTGCCCCGACCGGAGATCGCCCGGTACAGGAACCTGTCGTCCGGGCTGGTCTGGATCCAACCGCCGTTCGAGCCGCCGCCGTTGGAGTCGTTGCCGGCGAAGATCGCCTTCGACGCGGCGCCGTCGTCGAACACCTCGACCCACCTGGGCTCGGGCGCGGTGATGTCCGGCGTGTAGTGCACCGCGCCGCCCTGCATGGTCTGGGCGAACGCGCCCTTGTGGCCGGGCAGGTTGGTCACCGTGGTCTCCATGACCGCCCGGCTCTCCGCGTGCAGCGGGTCGGCCGGGTCGGCGCGGGGGCCGTCCTGGAGGTAGGACACCGCGCGCAGCCTCGGGTTGTCCCGGTCGGTGATGTCCCACGTGCGCACGGTCGGCCGGCGCAGGTAGGGCGAGGGCTGCTTGACCGGGTCCAGGATGATGTTGCGCGGCTCGGCGTAGTCGCTGGTGATGAGGGTGTTCAGGTCCTCGCGCGCCTGGATGCCGTGCGGGTTGGCGCAGGTCGGCTGGGCCAGCTGCGGCAGGTTCGCGCACAGCTTGGCGTTGTCGCCCTGCGGCGTGGCGGCGGAGGTCTGCGACAGCACCCGGCCGTCCCGGTCGA
The DNA here is from genome assembly GCF_009498035.1 of Saccharothrix syringae. Taxonomy (NCBI): domain Bacteria; kingdom Bacillati; phylum Actinomycetota; class Actinomycetes; order Pseudonocardiales; family Pseudonocardiaceae; genus Saccharothrix; species Saccharothrix syringae. Next base: position 2,188,865 of record NZ_CP034550.1, on the reverse strand, counting down.
ACCGGATCAGCGCACCCGGGCTGCCCGCGAACCCGTTGCCGACAACGGTCTGCCCGTTGGCGTACAGGTACGGGCCGGGCACGACCGGGCCGCCCATGTAGGTGCCGTAGGCGGTGCCGTCCTTCAGCGTCCAGTACGCGTCGGGCACCGAGCCGCCGAGCGTGTTGGTGGGCAGGCTGATGCCCTTGAGCTTCAGCTCCGGCAGGGCGGACACGTCGAACGCGTAGGTGGCCGCCGCGAACAGCGCGCCCGCGTAGACGGTGTCGCCCTTGTGCCACACGTACTGCATGTGGTGCGGCTCGTTCTCCACCAGCGGGCCGACGGTGGCGGTGTTGACCACCTTGCCGTAGGACGGCGAGCCCTCGGTGGCGTCGATGACGGCCAGGAAGTCGGGGCCGGGCAGGGCGTTGACCACCTTGCCGAGGCCGCCGGTCAGCGAGCCCGGCAGGTTCTTGACGTCCTTGACGAGGGTGTCGGCGATGTTCTCGTCACCGGCCCACACCAGCAGCCACTTCTTGCGCTGCCCCGGTTCGGCGGCACGCTCGACGGCGCCCGTCACCAGGTGGTTCTTCACCCAGTACTGCTTGCCGTCGGACGCGGTGCGCGAATCGGTGGTGGTCCGGACGTCGGCGTAGGCGGCGGTGCTGCCACCGGTGTAGGTGACCGCGCCGACGGCCAGCACCGCGGCCACCGTCGAGGTCAGCACTTTTCGCCGGCGCGGCGAGTTCGACAACATGGGCACTCCTGTGGATCGTCGCGCGCCCGATTTCCCGGGTGCGCGAAACACCCGCCGGGCGCGTGTGCGCGGCGGGATCCCCGGCGTTACCGGGAGCCTTTTAGGGGGGTGCGGGAAAAGAGGGGCCTCAGCGGCCGGGACAGAGCGCGGCCGCCTGCCGGCGCAGGTCCACGTGCAGGCGCCCGACCAGGGCGACAGCGGTGCTCATGGCCTGGATCGTGTCGAGGTGCCGGAAAGGCTGTCAATCGGCAGACCAAGGAGTGGGACGCCACCGGGCACAGCGCAACTTCCACCGAACGGCGTAACGCGTGCCTCCCGGGACCGCGTTAACGAGGGCTTTTGCCGACGGCCCGCCGAACGGCGCCGAATGTTCCGGAACGCGGCGGGCGGTTGGCGGAACACCCATTCAGGTCGACCGAACCCCGGGACGCACCCGACCAGTTGTACCCAGCGCGCCGCCGCGCCGTGGAAAAAGGGGAGAGCGTCGTGCGAAACGTTTCGGTACAGGAATTCGCGGAAAGCCTCCGGGAGCTGCACGTCACGTGCGGCAAGCCGAGCTACGCGAAGATCTGCGGGCTCGCCCGCGGGCACGCCCTGTCGCCGCCCACCATCAGCGAGGTGCTGAACGGCAAGCGGATGCCGAAGGTCGAGTTCGTGGTGTCGTTCGTGCGGGCCGTGCTGCGGCACCGGGACGGGGCGGACCTCGGCCCCCGGCACGACGCGGAGGTGCGCCGGTGGCGGTTGCGGTGGCAGCAGGCCCAGTTGGCGCCCAGGGCGTGCCGTCCCCCGCGCGGCCGGCCGTCCGCGCGCCCGGCGGACCGCGAACCACCGGCCCGGGTACCGCCGACCACCCGGCAGCCGGTCGCCCCCGCCAACCCGCACCCGGTCGACCCACCCCTTGCCGACCCGCACCCGGTCGACCCGGCCCTCGCCGACCCGCACCCGGTCGACCCCGCCGCGGCCGACCCGATCCGGTGGGACCCGAACCCGGTGGACCGCGTGCTGCTCGACCGCGCCCTGTCCGCCCGCGACGCCCGCGGCCGCCGCTGGTCCGAGGCGCGGCACGGCTGCTGGGCCCTCTACGACCCCGACGGCAACGCGGTCCACATCGGACAGACCGACCGCACCCTGGCCGCGGCCGTGCGCGAACACCTGGCCGACCCCGGCACGGCCCGGCTGCTGGAGGCGCAGGAGGTCGCCGAGCTGGAGCTGTGGCCCGCCTGGGGAGCACCCGACCAGCCCGCGCTCGACCGGCTGGAGCGCGCCGTCTGGCGACGCGCCCTGGGCGGCGACGACGACCTGCCGCCGTCCGCCCGCTTCCCGCTGCTGGACGAGCGCGCCAGGCACGACGGCGACGTGCGGATCGCCCGCCAGGCCGAGGGCCTGGCCCGCCTGTCCGCGGCGGTGCTGGCCGGCCGCGGCGACGGCGAGGCGACGAGGCGGGCGCTGGCCGTGCAGGCGGCCAGGCTGGCCCGCCTGACCGCCGCGCGCTTCGCCGTGGTGACGGGCCGCCCGACCGCCGAACTGGGCGACGCGTGAGACCGCCGCGCCCGGCGGGACCTGTCCGCGACGGGCCCTGCGGGTGCGACGCGGTCGATCGCGCAGCGCCGGCACCACTACCGGGCCGACGGCTACCTGCGCGCCGTCGCGGAACCCGCCGGCCCGCGGACCTACGACCTCGCCCCCCTGGGCCGGGTCGTGTCCGTGCACGGCCCGCGGTGGCGGGAGCGCTACGCCTACGACCCGGCGGACAACCTCGCGGGAGCCGAGGGGCCGGGCGGACGACGTTCGACCACGACCGGCGCGGCCGGGTCGTGCAGCGCGTCCGGCGCCGGCTGTCGCGCAAACCGGAGGTGTGGCGACGTGCCGGCGCGGGTCGACTCCGCCCGGGGCGGCACGCTCCTGGCCGAGCAGGTCGAGCCCGGTCAGGCGCTGACGTGGGACCACGACGTGACCGGTGGCGCAGCGCAGGCGGACACCCATCCCCCGACGCGGCGTGGGTCGACCGGGAGTTCCACGAGGTCGTCACCGACCTCGTGGGCACGCCCACCGAGCTGGTCGCGCCCGACGGCGCGGCGGTGCGGCAGGCGCGCACCGCGCTGCGGGGGGCGTCGGTCCAGGGGCACGGGGCCACGCCGCTGCGGTTCCCCGGTCGGCACCACGACCCCGAATCGGACCCGCACTGCAACTACCTGCGCTACTGCGACCCGGAAACCGCCCGCTGCGCCACCGACAGCATCGCCCGCTTCGACATCAACCCGAACACCCCGCACGTGCAGCAGCTCGGCCCGCACCTGAACCTGAAGACCCAGGTCAACGGCAGACCGATACGCTCGGGGCCCTACAGCGACCCGCACATCCCCATCGACCCGTCCACCACCCGGCCGGGCGACATACCGTGACGACGAAGATGATCATCGCGCTGTCCGGGAAGACCGACGAGGCCGCGCTGTCCGGCACACCGCACGAGTACGCCGAACTCGCCGCGGCGCTCGAACGCGGGCACGGCAGGTTCGAGCTGGTGACGACGCGGGACGTCGCCCCCTACGACGCCGCGCTGCGCACCCTGACCGTCGAGGCCGCGGAGACCCCGGAGGTCCGCCTCGTCGTCGACCGCGCGACGCTCGACCTGGTGATCCGCGGCCCGGTGCGGCACCTGGCCACGCTGGGGCTGATCCTGCGCGACAGCGCCGAGTCCGGCGACCCGGAGGGGCACGTGCACCTGGAGGGGTTCCCCGGGCACGAGTTCCTGGCCGAGGACTCCTTCCCGCTCGTCGTGCACGACGCCGTCGAACCGTCGCGGTGACCCGGGTCGGCGTCCTCACCGGGGACGACGTGGGCGGGGTCGCCGGTCAGGTGCAGTTCGGCGGTGTCGCCCTCGTCGAGCCGGGTGACGGGCTCACCGTAGAAGAAGAGCGCTTCCACGCGCAGCGCGGCGGGGCGGGAGGTGTCGCCCGCGAGGATCGCGGTGAAGGTGTCGCCGACGGCGACGGGTCCCCGGTGGCAGCGGCCGGTGACGCGGATGCGGTCGCCGCGGGGCCCGACGACGGCCACGACGCCGAGCAGCGACACCGGTCCTCCTCCACTCACGCCCGCCGGCCGCCGCGGTCACCCGATCCCGCGAGTCCACTCCACGACCGCCCGGTGGTAGTCCGGCGCGTTCGCCGAGAAGTTCAGCGAGTGCCCGTACCCCGGCACGACGTGCGTGCGCAACCGGGCCTCGGGCGCGTAGAACGGCCCCTCCGACACTCGCAACGCCTCGTCCGACGAGCAGTCCGCGCCCAGCGGCGGCCCGCAGAAGTTGCCGTCACCGCCGCCCATCACGAGCATGACCGGCACCTTGATCGCCCGCGACACCGGGACCAGGCTGCCGACCAGCACGGTGTCCACCGTCTCCGTCGGCGTGACCACGTCCTTGGTGGCCTCGTCGAAGGCGAGCGCCCCCGGCTCGGTCGCGCCGGGCGCGTGGAACGACGAGTACCGCGACCCGGCGATCGTGGTCAGGTAGCCGAGGTCGAGGCCGTAGGACTTGAGCCGGTCGTCGAGCAGCGCCGGGACCAGCGTGGTGAACACGGGCACGGCGCCCGGCAGGTTGATCCGGTGGGTGAGCCCGGTGATCACCACGCCGTCCACGTCGCGGTACGTCGCCGCCTCGACCGTGGCCACCGCCGACCCGATGGAGTGCCCGACGAGCACCACCCGGTCGAACCGCGGCCGCAGCGAGCGGATCACCTCGTGCACCGCCTTCGCCTGCACGGGCACGGTGACCAGCGCGCTCGGCGGCTTGGAGCTGCGCCCGCTGCCGAGCCGGTCGATCGCGACGGTGGCGATGCCCGCGTTGTTCATCGCCAGCCGGTACGACCGGGTCTCCGGGGCGTAGCCGATGTCCCAGTACGCGCTGTTGTACGTGCCGCCGGGCACCAGCACCTGGAGCGTCGTGGCGCCCTCCGGCACGCACAGCCTGCCGTACACCGACTGCACCGTCAGGGTAACCACCACCGGCACCCGGACGTCCTGGCACGCGGTCTGCACCGCGCCGGCCGTGCCGGGCGCGAGGCAGGCCCCGGCGGCGAGCAGCACGACGGCGCCGAACCGGTGGAAACGCGACCAACCCACGGGGAACTACCTCCAGGCTCAATTGCGGGGGACCGCCGTCATCAGCAGGCCGCTGGGGTAGGCGGCGGACGTGAACTTGACGCGCACGGGCTTGCCGGGCACGGGGACCAGCCGCCACCTCGCCGCGACGGTGGCCAGCGTGATGACGATCTCGGTCTGGGCGAACACGTTCCCGACGCACTGGCGCACGCCCGCGCCGAACGGGATGAACGCGCCCTTGGGTATCCGCGCGGCGCGCTCGGGCGTCCAGCGGTCGGGGTCGAAGCGGTGGGGGTCCTCGAACGACGCCGGGTCGTGGTGCAGGGCGTGCGGGCTGAAGATCACCTCGGCGCCCTCGGGCAGCACCACCCCGCCCAGCTCGACCGGCGCGAGGGTGCGCCGCATCAGGAACCAGACCGGGTACAGGCGCAGCACCTCGTTGACGACCCGGTTGAGGTAGACCAGCTTCCCGACGTCGGCGGAGGTCGGCACGCGCCCGCCCAGCACCTCGTCCACCTCGGCGTGCACGCGGCGCTCGACCTCCGGGTGCCGGGCCAGCTCGTGGAACGTCCAGGCCAGCGCCAGCGCGGTGGTCTCGATGCCGCCCACCAGCAGGGTCAGCACCTCGTCATGGACCTGCCGGTCGGACATGCCCTCGCCGGTCTCCGGGTCCCGGGCCAGCAGCAGCGTCGAGAGCAGGTCGCCGCGGTCGACGCCCTCCTCCCGCCACCCGCGCACCACGTCGAGCACGATCGCGCGGATGCGCCCGATGGCCTCGTCGAACTCGCGGTTGCCCGGCAGGGGCAGCTTCTCGACGAACGACGGCGACAGCACGCGGACCATGCCGTGCCTGAGCACGGTGAAGATGGACCGGCGCACCTCGTCGATCACGGGTCGGCCCAGCTCGGTGGAGAACAGCGCCTCGCCGACGACGGTGACCGCGAGCGCCTGGGCGTCCTCCTCGACCACGCGCACCTGCCCGGGGCGCCACGTCGCGGTCAGGTCGGCCGCCGCGCGGGCCATGATGTCGGCGTAGCCGGCGATCCGGGCACCGTGGAAGGCGGGCCGCACCATCCGCCGCTGGCGGCGGTGGAACGCGCCGTCGGAGGTGGCCAGGCCGTTGCCGAAGAAGGGGCGGAACTTGTCGAACAACGCCCCTTTCCGCACTAACGAGCCCTTGGTGACCAGCAGTTCGTGGACAAGTCGAGGATTCGTCACGAAATAGGTGCGCATCGTGCCGAGATCGATCCGGACGATGTCGCCCCGCGCCCGCAGCGATGCGGTGAACTCGTGTCGCCGACGCAACATCGGCAGGGCGTGACCGAACAGGGGGAGGCGACCCGGAGCCACCGGGACGGACATATCCGCTCCTCGCCGAGTTTTCGGGGACGAGTTACGATAGAAGCCGTTCGGACGAAGCCGACAGCGCCCGATCGGGTGACTCACGACCACTTCCGGTGGTGCAACGCGGGCGCCCGCGGTGGTTAGGATGACGCCCTCCTACCGAAGGGGTGTTCGCGGTGGTGCAACGGGAATGGATTCCGGACAGCGTCGACGTTTCCGTTCCGAGCATGGCCCGCACCTACGATTTCCTGCTCGGCGGCGCGCACAACTTCGCAGTGGACCGCGAACTCGCCGTGCACGTCGAGCGCGTCATGCCCGACGCGCGTTCCGCGGCGCGCGTGAACCGGGCGTTCCTCGGCCGGGCCGTCCGGTTCATGGTCGACCAGGGCGTCCGGCAGTTCCTCGACATCGGTTCCGGCATCCCGACCGTGGCCAACGTGCACGAGGTCGCGCAGGCGCAGGACCCGGCGTGCCGGGTGGTGTACGTGGACAAGGACCCGATCGCGGTGGCGCACAGCGAGCTGATGCTCGCCGACGACGACCGCACCACCGTCGTGCACGCCGACATGCGCGACCCCGACTCGGTCCTGGACCACCCGGAGACCCGGCGGCTGCTCGACTTCGACCGGCCGATCGGCCTGCTGATGCTGATGATGCTGCACTGGCTGCCGGACGAGGCCGGTCCCCGCGAGCTGGTGGCGCGCTACCGCGACGCGCTGGCCCCCGGCAGCCACCTGGCGATCACCCACGTCACCGCGGACAACCAGGACCAGCGCCGGCTGACCGAGGTGACCGGCCTGATCAGGCAAAGCCGCAGCGCCGACCAGCTCACCGAGCGCTCGCACGACGAGGTGCTGGAGCTGTTCGGCGACTTCGAGCTGGCCGAGCCGGGGCTGGTGGGGTGCGCGGGGTGGCGGCCCACCGGGCCGGGGGACATCTCCGACACCCCGCAGATGAACATGGTGATCTACGGCGGTGTCGCCCGAAAACGCTGACGGCGCGCACACCGTTCGCGCGGATCATCCCCCGCGTTCGCGGAGATCACCTTTTTCGTTCCCGCGGATCACCGAACCGGACCGGGTTTCACCCTTGTGCGCGGACGCACACCGCCTTTCGGCGGGTAAGCTGCCGCGCAACCGATGCGGAGCAGGACTGAACCGATGTCGCAGCCGGATCCCGTACCCGATTCCCGACCGGATTCCCGGCACGCCGGGCGCGCCCGGGAACTCCTGGCGCGCAAATGGGCGTACCTGCTCAGCGGCGTCGCGGTGATCCCGCTGTCCGCGGAGGAACTGGACGCGGAACTGCGCGGTTGTCTCGACGCCCTGTGCTCGGCCGTGACCGGTGATCCCCTCGACGCCGCCGCGGTCGAGCTGGTCGGCGAACGCGTCGTCGCACTGGGTTACGTCGGCGAGGACGGTTTGCGCCGCACCGCCGAAGTCCTCGGCAAGGGGCTCCCCGCACTGCCCGAGTTCCAGCCCGTCGACGCGCACGCGGAACGCATCGCCCTCGTGATCGGCGCGCTGGCCACCGGTTTCCTGACCGCCAACCGGCGGGCCGTGTTCGAGCAGCAGGAGCGGATGCAGCTGTCGCTGCTCAAGGCCGTGCGCGACGCCCGGTGGAACCTCAGGCAGACCCAGGCGCGGTTCGACGAGGTGGTCACGTCCTCGGCGAGCGGCGTCATGGTCGTGGACCTGGACGGGCGGCTGGTGCGGACCAACCGCGCGCTCGGCGACATCCTCGGCCTCGAAGCCGCCGAGCTGGTCGACGCGTCCCTGTTCGACCTCGTCCACCCCGACACGGTCGGGATGCTGCGCCAGGCGATGCGGGCCGCGGTCGAGGGCAGGCTGGACCGCGTCCGGCAGTCGCAGCGGCTGCTGCGCCGCAACGGCGACGTCGCGCGGATCTCGCTGACCGCGTCCCTGCTGCGCGACGCCGAGGGCGCGCCGAGCCACTTCGTCGCGGTCGTCGAGGACGGCACCGAGCTGATGCTGCTGCAGGGCGAGCTGAACCGGCAGGCGCTGCACGACGTGCTCACCGGCCTGCCGAACCGCCAGTTCTTCGGCACCCACCTGGAGAGCGCGGTGCGGCGGGCCGACCCGGCGCACGGCGTGACGCTGCTGCACCTGGACCTCGACGCGTTCGGCATGGTGTGCGACGGCCTCGGCCGGCGCGCGGGCGAGCAGCTGCTGGTGCACGTGGCGCGGCGGCTGAAGTCCGTGGTGGCACTGGAGAAGGCGATGGTCGCCCGCTTCGACGGCGACGAGTTCGGCATCCTGGTGGAGAACACGGCGGGCACACCGGACATCGCCACGATCGCCGCCGCCGTCAACCGGGAGCTGGCCGAACCCGTGTACGTCGACGGGCACGGCCTGGCGCTGTCCGCGTCGATCGGGGTGGCGCGGGGCACGTCGCGCGACCAGGACCCGACCGAGCTGCTGCGGGCGGCCGACCAGGCGCTGCGTCGGGCCAGGACCGGCAGGCGCGGCCAGTGGGAGCTGTTCGACCCGGGCCGCGACCTGGCGGACCGCACCGCGCACGCCCTGGCCGTCGGCATGCCGGGCGCGTGGGAGCAGGGCGAGATCACCGTCCGCTACCGCCCGGTGGTGCGCCTGGCCGACGGCGCCGTCGCGGGCGTGGAGGCGGTGCTGCACTGGGACCGCGAGGGCGGGGAGGTGCCGCACGGGCGCATCGTGGAGCTGGCCGAGAAGACGGGGCTGATCCTGCCGCTGGGCGAGTGGCTGCTCGACACCGCCGGTCACCGGGTCCAGTGGTGGCGCAACGGTTTCACGGGACCGCTGACCGTCGCGCTGACCGCGCACCAGGCGTCCGACGCGGACCTGGTGTCGCGGGTGGTCCGGGTCCTGGAGCGCACCGGCCTGCCGGCGGACCGCCTCGTGGTGGGCATCCCGGTGGCCGCGGCGGCGGTGCCCGAGGCGGCGGACAACCTCGGCGTGCTGGCCGAGATGGGCGTGCGGACCTCGCTGGACGACTTCGGCCTCGGCCCGGACGACCTGGCCGCCGCGCGGGCCCTGGAGGTGGACGCGGTCCGCGTGGCCGGGCGCCTGGCGGACCTCCGGGCGGCGACCGCGGGCGCCCTGGTGCCCGCCCTGCGCGACAGCGGCGTGGTCGTCACCGTCGACGGCATCACCGCGGTCGGGCAGGCGGCCCGGTGGCGGGACGCGGGCGCGCACCTGGCCACCGGCCCGCACTTCGGCCCCGACCGACCGGCCGCCGAGTTCCGCTCCGACCTGTAGCGGCCGCGGTCAGCCGCGCGCCCCCAGGCAGTCGGCGAGGATCGCGAGGTGGGTCCGGCGGGCCTCGGCGTGCCGGGCGCGCCCCTGCTCGGTGATCCGGACGAACACGCCGCGCCGGTCCTCGGCGCACATCGCGCGCTCGACCAGGCCGTCGCGCTCCAGCCGGGCGACGGTGCGCGACAGGGCGCTCTGGCTCAGGTGGATGACCCCGCCGAGGTCGAGCATCCGGCAGCTCTCGCCGTCGTGGGCGGCCAGCCGGTCCAGGGTCTCGAACTCGTTGAGGCTCACCCCGTGCCCGTCCTCCAGGGCGCGGTCGAGGCGCCCGGCGAGGTCGTGGTAGCAGCTCGACAGCTCCCGCCACCGGTCGACGAGGCGAGACTCCGCGGACATGCCGGGCACCGTACCATGCGTCGACAAAATATGTCAAAGCATTAAGTGCTTCTGGGATTAATGCTTGTGCATAAAATGCCGCCGCATGTAGCTTCGCCGGCGTGTCCACGACCGATCACCTCGCAGTCCCCGCACCGACGTCCGCGCAGTGCTGGTCGCCGCGCCTGTGGGGCGTGCTGGCGGTGCTGTGCCTGGTCCTGTTCCTCGACGGCCTCGACGTCTCGATGGTCGGCGTCGCCCTGCCCTCCATCGGCGCCGAGCTCGGCATGACGACCACGTCCCTGCAGTGGCTGGTCAACGGCTACGTCCTCGGCTACGGCGGCCTGCTGCTCCTCGGCGGCCGCACCGCGGACCTGCTCGGCCGCCGGCGCGTGTTCCTGGTGGCCCTGGCCGTCTTCGCGGCCGCGTCACTGGTCGGCGCCCTCGTCGACGACGGCACCCTGCTGATCGTCACGCGCTTCGTCAAGGGCGTGGCCGCGGCCTTCACCGCGCCGACGGCCATGTCCATCCTCACCACGACCTTCGCCGAGGGCCCGGCCCGCAACCGGGCGCTGTCGATCTTCACCGTGTTCGGCGCGAGCGGCTACTCCTCCGGCCTGATCCTGGGCGGCCTGCTCACCACGGCGGGCTGGCGCTGGACGTTCCTCACCCCGGTCCCGCTGGCGCTGCTGGCGCTGGCCGTGGGCCACCGCCTGATCCCGAGGGACCGCCCGGAGGCGGAGGGCGGCCACGACCTCATCGGCGCGGCGACCCTGACCGGCGGCATGCTGCTGGCCGTCTACACCGTGGTGGCGGCACCCGAGCAGGGCTGGCTGAGCCTCACCACCATCGCCTCGGCCCTGCTGGCGGCCGCGCTGCTGACGACGTTCTTCATCACCGAGAGCAGGATCAGGCACCCCCTCATCCGCCTGGGCATCCTGCGCGTCGGCAGCGTCGTCCGGGCCAACCTCAGCCTCGTGGCGCTGTTCGGCTCGTACCTGAGCTTCCAGTTCATGATGACGATCTACCTGCAGGACGTCCTGCGCTGGTCCCCGCTCCAGATGGCCCTGGCCCTGCTGCCCGCGGGCGTCCTGGTGGCCGTCGGCTCCCCGTTCGTGGGCAGGCTCATCGACCGCTACGGCACCGCGCCGCTCATCCTGACCTCGATGGTCTCCCTGAGCCTCGGCTACGCGTGGTTCCTGCTCACCGCCGGCACCGCGCCCGACTACGCGGTCTCGGTGCTGCCCACCATGATCCTGCTGGGCGGCGGCTTCGCCTTCGGCTTCAGCTCGATCATGGCGCAGGCGACCGACGGCATCGCCGACCACGAGCAGGGGCTGGCGTCCGGGCTGGTCCAGACCTCGGGCCAGGTGGGCGCCGCCCTCGTGCTGGCCGGGGTGACCGCGCTGGTGGCCGGCACCCCGCACGCCGCCGACTTCGGCCAGTTCCACCCCGGCGTCAACCTGGTCACCGCGGTCGCGGTGGTCGGCCTGGCGCTCAACGTGGTCCCGCTGGCCCGCCGCTACCGACTGGCCCGTTCCTGACGGGGTGCCACCGCCGGAGACCTACTCCGGCGGTGGCACCGTCGTTCCGCCGGACGGCGACGGGGCGGACGTCGTGGGGTCGGGCGCGGTCGTCCCGGTGGTCGGCGCCGTGCTCGTCGCGGAGGGCGCGGGGGCGGTCGAACCGGCGGTGGTCGAACCGGGGACGGTCGGCGCGGGTGACGGGGGTTGCGGGGGTTGCGGCGGGCTCGTCGCGGTCGTGCCGGGCGCACCGGTCGGCGTCGGGGTCCCGATCGCCGCGCCCTCCTCGCCCAGCACGTCGAGGATGTCGGACTTGACGCCCTCCAGCGCCGCCTGGACCTGCTGGGCGGACATGCCGCGGAGGTTGCGGGCGAGGTCGGCGAGGCGGGCCCAGACCTCGGCCAGTTCGGCGGTCGCCCGCGCGCTCAACCCGTCCGGGAGGCTCACCACGAGCTGCGAGGCCAACGCGTAGGTCAGGCAGTCGACGCAGGAGTGGTTGACCGCGACGGCCGCGTTCTCCGGCACCACCACGTTCGCCCGACCGACGACGAGCACCACCTGGAACGCCACCGCCACGGTCGTGCACCCCCGGCAACTGGCCAGCGCGTACGCCTCGTTCCGGTTGTCCACGACGCCGTCGGTGACCCAGACCAGCGCGAACGACACCTCGTAGCGCACCCCGCCGTCGGTGGTGTTCACGGCGAGCGCCTGGTTGTCGCCCGGCCCGGGCGCTTCGGGGCGGTCGAACGGGAAGACCCACGTCGGCGCGTCGGTGCCGGCCGGCTGCTCCACGGGCACGAGCACCATGGCCAGGGCGGGCCGGTCCCGGGTCGGCAACGCCGTCCCGGCGGGCCACACCGTCCGGACCGCGGCGTCGGGCGTGGCCTGCGCGACGCCGTCCGGGACCACCGGGGGCGTGCTCCGGGCGTTGCGCACGACGTCGGCCACGGTGCCGCGCTCACCGGGCCGGATCGGGCGGTACCGGTCGGGTTCGGGCCACCACGCCCAGGCCAGCCCGAGCACGACGGCGACCGCGACCACGCCGGCGACCAACCGGTGCGCGGGCTTGCCGCCGGTCGCGCCCCGGACGCGCGCGACCGCGCGCCCGACCAGCCGCACCAGCAGGTAGCCGAGGCCCACCAGCGGCAGGGTGATGGCCGCGATCGAGAGCAGCCGCAGCAGCAGGGACGCGAGGTCGCCCTCGCCGAGGTCGGCGCCCGCCGACCTCCAGCGCTCCGCCACCTGGTGCCAGGCCGTGCCCACGATCCGGGGCAGCGCGATCACGACCAGCGCCGTGGACAGCACCAGGAGCGGGACGACGAGGAGCACCCAGGTGGTCACCACCACGCGCGCCCACGGCTTGAGCACCTTCGACTCGGGCGAGCCCCAGCGGTGCGGCAGCAGCCCCGCGAGCGTGGGCTTGACGTGGCGGAACAGGTCGGGCACCCCGGTGAGGTCGGCGAGCACGTGGTAGCCGTCGAACCGGACGACCGGCGTGAGCTGGCGGACCATCTGCACGAGCTGGGTCGCGACCACCAGCAGCAGCGCGTCCCACCCGGAGGCCAACCAGGCGCCGTAGGTCGCCACCGCGACGATCGCGTTGAAGTACAGGCCGCCCAGGTCGGTGCGCAGCCTGCCGGCGCGGCCGAGCCGGTAGCTGTCGGTGACGTCGGTGTAGAACACCGGCCACAGCAGGTACAGGCCGAAACCCATGGCGCCGGGCGTCGCGCCGCCGTAGCGCGCGGCGGCGGCGTGCCCGAACTCGTGGAAGCCGGCGGAGACGATTGTCACCGCGAAGACGAGGAGCAGCAGTTCCGGCCGCTCGAAGGCGTGGCGCGTCGCACCCGCCAAACCCACCTCGAACAGGACCCGGAACGACACGACCGCGAACGCGAGCACGAACGCGACGACCGCGAACGGGTGGAACAGCCGGGCGAACGGGGCGGTGACGCGGCGGGTCACCTCGGGGCGGGACACCACGCAGCGCAGTCGCAGCCCGAGCAGCGGCCCGGCCTTGGCGGCGCGGGGCTGCGCACCGTCGGCCCCGCGCAGCAGGCCGAGCGGTGCGAGCTTGTCCTCGACGAGCAGGCGCACGTCGGACGCCGTCACGTGACGCCCGACCGACGCACCGACCACCGCGGCGATCCGCTCGTAATCGCGCTGCCCGTCGACGGCGGCCAGGACCCGGTACAGCAGCGGCGTCAGCTGGACGACCTGCCCGTCGCCGCGGCGGACGAGCGCCGGGGGGCGCCGGTGGCCGGAGCCCGGCACCTCGCCGATCAGCTCCACGCCGTCGGCGAGGTGCGGCACGTCGGCACCGCCCGGGTCCGCGGTGGTCGGGTCCGGCGTGGTCGGGTCCGCACCGCCGGGGCGGGGCACCGCGGTGCCCCGCCCCGGTGACGTGCCGGGACCGGAGGTGACGCTCATCAACGGCCCCTTCACTGCGCGATGTCGGACCTCTGGTCGGCGTTGGCCTCGGCGATGGCGTCGATGTCCTGGTTGATGATGGCGTCCTGCTGGGCGACCGCGGTCGCCTCCGAGCCGATCGAGCCGATGTTCGCGGCCACGGCGGCGTCGATGGGTGCCGCGATGTTCGCGTTGAGCGCCACCGCGCCGTTGATCGGGGCCGCCAGGTCCAGGTCGGCCGCGACGTCCACGTCGATGTTGAGCAGGCCGCCGTCGAGCGCCGCGGCCGTGTCGTCCGGCAGCGCCTCGACCTGGCCCGCGTTGCCGGCCGGGGGGACCTGCGGCGCGGGTTCGGTCTGGTCGATCGTGCTGTCCTGGGTGGAGTTCGCGATCGCCTCGCCGGTGATGCCCTGGTCGATCAGGACGCCCTGGTCGGACAGCGCCTGCGCGGTGGAGCCGTCGGACAGCACGTTCGCGCCGACCGCGGCGTCGATCGGCGCGGCCACGTTGGCGTTCGCCGCCAGCGCGAGGTCGATCGGGGCGGCCAGGTCGAGCCCGAGGTCCAGGTCGACGTTGAGGTCGAGCAGGGAGTAGACCTCCTTGTCCGGCAACGCCGTGCCGCCCTCGGCGGCGAGTTCGGCCATCGACAGGGGCGGCCGGTTCGCTTCGGTCATCCGTCTCTCCATCCGTCGTATCGCAGCCGGCGAGCCAGAACGCCGACTTGGTACAGCGGCCTCGGAATCCTTACCCGGAGGGGTGAACGCCAAAACGGATCAGCCGCCCGGGGCCACCGCCGACCACGCCGCGAGCCGCGGACCTGCTCGGCGTGATCGGGGTCCGGGCGGTCGCCGGCCTCCCGGTCGACGCGGCGGTGGCGCGCACCGCCCGGGTCGACCGCGGGGAGGTCCGCGCAACGGCTACGAGCGGTTGGGCGACCAGCGGGCCCTGCTGCGCTCCAGGGCGCGGCCGGCCCCGGCGCCGAGCCCGCGCCCCCGGACCCGCTCGGCCGCGCACCGGGCGTCCCACCGCGCGCCCAGCCGCAGGTGCAGCGCGACCGCCTCGCGCAGCACGTCCGCCGACTCCTCGGCCCGACCGGCCCGGCCGAGCAGCACCGCGTGGTCCTCGACGGACTGCGCCAGCTCGAACAGCCGCCCCACCGCGCGGTAGCGGCGCACGACCTCGGCCATGCCGTCCGGGTCGCCGTCGAGCAGGGCCCGGCAGCGCAGGGCCGCGGTCGCCGCCCGTGCCGGGCGGGTCTCCACGGCGGCCTCCTCCTCGCACGCCTCGGTGGCGGCGCGCGCGGTGGCGTCGTCGCCGTGGTCCAGCGCCAGCCGCACCAGGTCGGGCAGCCACTGGTGGCGCAGCATCATCTGCGCGTACCTGGCGTCCAGGATGGTGCGCAGCACGGCCATCGCCTCGGCGACGTCACCGCGCCGCGCGCAGGCCACCGCGCGGGCGGCCATGAGGAAGTCGCAGTTCTCCCGGTCGGCGGCGGTGACCAGCGGCAGGGTCGTGCCCGCCTCCAGGTGCCGGTCCAGGGCGGCCTGGTCGTCGCGGTGCGCGGCGATGAGGGCGCCCACGCCGTGCAGCAGCAGGACGGGGCCGCCCTCGCGCAGGCCGAAGCCGGTGAACGCGGGGTCGTCGTCGAGCACGGCGGACAGTCGCGCGGTGGCGTCGTCCCAGCGCCCCAGCCAGAAGTCGTGCACGGCGCCGGCCACCTGCACGCCCGCCGCCGGGGCGCCCTGGCCCGCGATCTCGGCGGCCAGGCGCAGGTCGGCGGTCGCGTCGTCGAGCCGGTCGAGGCACTGGAGGGTGAACGCCCGGTTGTCCAGCAGCACCAGCCGCAGGTCGGTCAGGCCGACGTCGACGCCCACAACGTCCAGGGCGCGGTCCAGGTGGCCGACCGCGCCGGCGTAGTCCCGCCGCACCGCGTCGACCTGCCACAGCACCTCCAGCGCCTGGCCGACGGCGAACCGGTCGCCCGCGGCCTCGCCCAGGGCGATCGCCTCGCGGGCGCTGGCCGCGGAGCGCTCGACCTCGCCGACGCCCGCCCGCTGCACCAGCGCCACCAGCGACACCAGCCGCGCCCGCCACGCCTCCGGCAGGGCCGGGTCGGCCAGCGCGTCGTCCAGGATGACCAGCGCCTCCTCGGCGCGCGAGGCCCGGTAGGGCACGTAGGCGAGGATCCACCGGGTCTGCGCGGCCAGGTCCGGGTCGGCCAGCAGCGGCAGGGCGCGCCGCGCGCAGGACTCGGCCTCGGCGTCGCGGCCGATGCGGAACAGCACGCTCGCCAGCTGGGCCGTCAGCACCGCGCCCCGCGCCGGGTCCCCGAGGTCCACGCCCGGCTCGACCGCGCGGCGCAGCAGCTCCACCGCGACCAGCGGCGCGCGGTAGGTCAGCAGCGGCACCGCGCCCGCCAGCCAGCGGCCCACCCAGGCGCCGGACCCGCCGTCCGCGGCCAGCAGTTGGCCGGCGACGTGCTCGACCGGCGCGCCGGACCGCGCCAGGGTCCGGGCCGCCTGCTGGTGCAGCGCCACCCGCAGCGCCAGCGGCGTGCCCTCGTAGAGCGCCTGCCGGATCACCGGGTGGCGGAAGGCCAGCCGCAGCCCGGCGTCGCGCAGCACGCCCGCCGCGATGGCCTCGTCCAGCGGCTCGACCACGTCGGTGACCGGCTTGCCCAGCACGGCGGCCACGTCGCCCACGGTGAACTCGCCGCCGAGCAGGGCCGCCCAGCGCAGCACGTCGCGGGTGGCGTCGGTCAGGTACCCCAACCGGCTGGTGACCGCGGAGACCAGGGACCGCGGCGCCCGGTCGAGGGAGTCCGCGGCCACGTCGGCCACGCCCTCGTCCAGGCGCACCACGCCGTCGCGCAGCAGCGCGTCGGCGATCTCCCGCACGTACAGCGGGTTGCCCGCCGCCCGCTCGGCGACCCGGCGCAGCCCGGCACCCGGCGGCGCGCCGACCACGTCGCCGATGACGGCGGCGACGGCGTGGTCGTCCAGCGGGGCCAGGTCGAACAGCGCGCCGCCGGAAGCGTCGACGTCCCGGCGCAGCCTGCGCAGGTCGGACCGGTTCGGCAGCGGCCGGGTCGCGCCGACCAGCAGCAGCGGCAGGTGCTCGGTCAGCCGCAGCAGGCGGTGCCACAGCACGACGCTCGCGTCGTCGGACCACTGGAGGTCGTCGAGCGCGAGCACCACCGGTCCGTCCGCGCACCGGGCGGCGACCAGGGCCACCATGTCCTCGATCACGCTGAAGACGGGGTCGATCGACACCAGGACCGACTGGCCCGCCCGGTCGTCCCGCAGCGCGCGCCAGATCGCCGCGCCGCGCTCGTCGGTGGACCGGCCGGTGATGTCCAGGCAGTCCAGCGCCAGGCCGAGCGGGAAGCGCCTGCCCAGCTCCTCGGCGACGCCGTGGGCGACCCGCGCGCCCGCCCGCGCCGCGCGGTCCAGGACCGTGGCGACCAGGGCGGACTTGCCGATGCCCGGCTCGCCCTCGACCCACAGCCGCCCGCCGCGCCCCCACCCGAGGTCGCGGACCAGCTCCTCGACGACCGCCAGCTCCGCCGCGCGACCCGCGAGCACCGGCGCGGCCGGCACCGCGGCCGCCCGCGACACGACTCGGGGCGCCGCGGTCCCCGGTAAGCCCGCTCGCGACAACCCGACCACCGACAACCCCGCTCTCGGCGCCCCCGCTCCCGTCACGGCCGTCCTCGGCACCCCGCTCCTCGGCGCGGCCGGGCCGGGTGCCGAGATGAGCGGGGCGGGGTCGTCGGCGAGGATGCGGTCGTGCAGCCGGCGCAGCTCGGGCCCCGGCTCGATGCCCAGCGCGTCCACCAGGGCGGCCCGGAACTCCCGGTAGGTGTCCACGGCCTCGGCACCGCGCCCGCACGCGTGCAGGGCCCGCATCAGCAGCTCGCGCGGGCGCCCGCGCAGCGGGTGCTCGGCGACCAGCGCGGCCAGCCCGTCCACCAGCTCGGCGTGGCGCCCCGCCGCGAGCCCGGCCTCGGCCCGCAGCTCGACGACGGCGGTCCGCAGCTCCTCCAGCCTGGCCCGCTGCGCCGTCACGAACGGACCGGGCAACCCGGGCATCACCTCGCCGCGCCACAGCGCCAGCGCGGCGTCGGCCGAGGCGAACGCGCCGTGCACGTCGGCCTCGGCGAACCGCCCCCGCGCCTGCTCCACCAGCCGCGCGAACTCCACCGAGTCCACCGCGCCGGGCGCCACCCGCAGCCGGTAGCCGGCACCGGTGGAGGTCAGCAGCCGCCACGGCTCACCCCGTCCCCGCCCGGGTTCCAGCGCCTTGCGCAGGGCCGACACGTAGGTGTGCAGGTTCCCGACGGCGGTGGCCGGCGCGCCCGCGTCCCACACGGCCGCGACCAGGTCGTCGCGCGGCACCACCGAGCCGGGGTGCGACGCCAGCACGGCCAGCACGGCGCGCGGCCGGGGCGCCCCCGGGTCCACCGCGCGCGACCCGACCCACAGGCGCACCGGCCCCAACAGCTCGACCCGCACGCCGTTCTCCTGATCGGACATCCAGCAGCACCCCCGCGCGTCGACCCGGGAACCACGGTAGTACCGGTACCGCCCGCCCGGGAGGCGGCACCGGCGGGCGGACCGGTCCCGGCCGGTTCAGCCGAACAGCGACAGGTCCACCGAGTCGGCCAGCGCCCGGTACCCCGCGTCGTTGCCGTGCAGGTGGTCGCCGGCGTGGAAGTCCTCCCTGATCCGGCTCGGGTGGTCCGGGTCGCGCCAGACGGCGTCGAAGTCCAGCACGGCGTCGAACGCACCGCCGGTGCGGATCCACTCGTTGACCGCCCGACGCGCGCTCTCGCCCTCCAGGCTGTAGATCTCCGAACCCCCGTAAGGCGCGATCGTGGTGGCGTAGACCTTCACGCCGCGTTCGCGCGCACGGCCGACCAACTGCCGGTAGCCGGCGATGACGTCGTCGACCGTCACCGGCGCACCGGGGAACATCGCCAGGAAGTCGGCCAGGGAGGCGTCGCGCGGCGCGAAGGAGATGCCGATGTCGTTGCCGCCCACGGAGAGCACCACGTAGCCGAGACCGGGCGTCGCCAGCACGTCGCGGTCGAAGCGGGCCAGGACGGCGGGGCCGATGCCGTTGTTGAGCATCCGGTTGCCGCTGATCCCCTGGTTGGAGACGTGAACGGCCACACCGCGCTCCGCCAGCAGCTCCGGCCAACTGCGGTTGGCGCCCGGGGTCGACCCGGCACCGTCGACGCGGGAGTCGCCGACCACGACGACGGTCCTGGCCGGCACGTCGGGCACCAGCTCGACGGCGGAGAGCAGGGCCCGCACCGGCAGGGGCACGGCGTCGCCCGGCAGGGCGGGGGCGGCGACGGCGTCACCCGGGATCGCCCAGCCGGTCTCCAGGGCGGGGTCGTGACAGGTGCAGGTCTCCACCCGCCCCGGCACGTGGAGGCTGATCGACAGCTTGGCGAGGGCGGGCAGGCACAGGTCGACCGGGTCGCTGAGGACCGGCGCGCCCGCCGGGACCGTGACGCCCGGCGCGCCGGAGAAGGTCAGCACGCGCTCGCTGCCCGCCCGCACCCCGCCGCCGGGCTCCGCCAGCCCCACCCGCGCCGCGCCGATGGTGAGGGGCGTGGTCCCGAACTCGTTGGTGAAGCGCACCCGCACCCGTCCCCCGCCACCGCTGATCCGCACCACCTGGCGCAGGGTCACGTCGGCGAGGGGTGGGTGGCCGTCGAACGAGCCGAGCCCGTCGTGGGCCGCCTGGGGCGACGCGCCCCAGCTCCGCACCCAGCCGTCGTCCGTCCCGGTCATTGCTGCCTCCGTCGTTCGTGGTGCTGTGACACGTGAAGGCTGGGACGGGCCGCTCACACGGGACGAACACGGCGCTGACACGGCCGGGAAACCCGAGGTCAGGGCGCCTCGCGCAGGTAGGCCAGCACCGCCAGCACCCGGCGGTGGGTCTGCGGCGCGACCGGCAGGTCGAGCTTGGCGAACACGTTGCCGATGTGCTTGGCCACCGCCGCCTCGCTCACCGCGAGGTCGTGCGCGATCGCGGTGTTGCTGTGGCCCTGCGCCATCAGGCCGAGCACCTCGACCTCGCGGGCGGTGAGCCTGCCCAGCGCCGGGCGCTCCCGGTTGCGCGCCAGCAGTTGCCGCACCACCTGCGGGTCGACGACCGTGCCGCCGCCCGCGACCTGCCGCACCGCCGACGCCAGCGCCTCCAGGTCGCCCACCCGGTCCTTGAGCAGGTAGCCGACGCCCGCCGAGTCGGACCGGAGCAGTTCGGCGGCGTAGGTCTGCTCGACGTACTGGCTGAGCACCAGCACCGGCAGGTCGGGGCGTTCCCGGCGCAGCTCCAGCGCGGCCCGCAGGCCCTCGTCGCCGTGGCCCGGCGGCATCCGGACGTCGGTCACCACCAGGTCCACCCCGGTCCCGCGCACGCCCGCGACCAGCTCGACGGCCGTGCCGACGGACACCACCACCCGGTGCCCGAAGAACTCCAGGATGCGCACCAGTCCTTCGCGCAGCAGCACCGAGTCCTCGGCGACCGCGATCCGCAGCCCGCTCACGACGACCGCTCGACCGGGATGGCGACCCGCAGCACGGTGGGCCCGCCGGGCGGGCTGGCCAGCGCCACCGTGCCGCCGACCGCGGCCGCCCGGTCGGCCAGCCCGGTCAGCCCGGCCCCGCGCGCCGGGTCCGCACCACCGCGCCCGTCATCGCGCACCTCCACCCGCAGCACCCCGTCCTCGCACCGCGCGCCGACCCGCACCCGCCGCGCTCCGCTGTGCTTGACCACGTTGGCCAGCGCCTCGCTGACCACGTAGTAGGCCGCGCTCTCCACGGCGTCGGGCAGCCTGCGCCCCACCGCCGCGTCCACCCGCACCGGCACCGCGCACCGGTCGGCCAGCCCGCCCAGGGCCGCGTCCAGCCCGCGGTCGGCCAGGATCTTCGGGTGGATGCCGTTGACCAGGTCCCGCAGCTCGGCCAGCGCGTTGGTCACCTCGGTGTGCGCGCGGGCCACCGGTTCGGCCGCCGGGTGGTCGGGGTCGAGCTGCGCCCGCGCCAGCCCCAGCAGCATGGTCACCGAGGTCAGCCGCTGCTGCGCCCCGTCGTGCAGGTCCCGCTCGATGCGCCGCCGCTCCGCCTCGTACCGGTCCACCACCCGCGCCCGCGACCTCCGCACCTCCACCAGCTCCCCGGCGGGCGCGGCCTTCCCGGGCACCAGCAGCGCGCGGGCCAGCCGGGACCGGCCCCACGCCACCAGCGTCACCAGGTACGCGGCGGCCACCAGCGCGACCAGCCCGAGCGGGATCGTGGTCCACAGCAGCCCGGCCCGCGCCATCGCGGTGCCCGCCGGCACCGCCTCCGGCGGCAGCGACGGCACGAGGACGGGGGCGAGCAGCATGATCCCGGGCACCACGACGGCCGCCAGCACCACCACCAGGTCGACCACCCACAGCAGGGTCGCCGTGAGCACCGCGTAGGCGAACTCCTGCCACGTGGCCGGCTCCCGCAACCGGATCCTCGCCCGGCGGGACCACCCGACGTCCGGCAGCACGGGGTGCGGGCCGGGCGCGGGGCGCGGGTCGACCCACCGGCACCGGGCCCGTTCCAGCACCGCGACCGGGATGCCCAACTGCCCCAACACCGCCAGCGGTGCCACGCCCAGCAGCACCGGCAGCAGCAGCACGCCCGGCACGGCCAGCACGACGATCACCACGAAGCAGGCCAACCCCACCGGCACACCGGAGGCCAGGTAGGCGAGCGACCGCCACGGTCGGGACGTCCCGAGCAGCCGCGAGGTGTCCACTCCCCCAGCCTAGGCAAGCGGGCCGCCCCCGGGCGCGGTTGACCCGACCGGGGGTAGCGCGGGCTCTACCCCCGCGGTGGACCGGGCACTGGTGACATGCCGCGCCGGGACCGGTTGCCTGGGGCCATGACATCCGCCGAGGCGATCCGGGTGACCCGCCTGAGCAAGGTGCACGGCCGCCCGCCCCACCACGTGGTCGCGCTGGACGAGGTCGACCTGGTGCTCCACCGGGGCACGTTCACCGCGATCACGGGCCCGTCCGGGTCGGGCAAGACCACGCTGCTCCAGTGCATGGCCGGGCTGGACCGGCCGACCGGCGGCGAAATCCGGCTGGGTGGCACGCGGATCGACGGCTTGTCCGAGCGCGAGTTGACCCGGCTGCGCCGGGGCCGCGTCGGGTTCGTCTTCCAGGGCGCCAACCTGCTGACGTCGCTCACCGCCGAGCAGAACGCGTCGCTGCCACCGCGGCTGGCCGGGCGGCGCGTGGACCCCGGCACGGTCCGCCGACTGCTGGCCGACGTCGGCCTGGGCGACCGGTTGCGGCACCGGCCCGGGGAGCTGTCCGGCGGGCAGCGGCAGCGGGTGGCGATCGCCCGCGCCCTGGCCACCTCGCCCGAGGTGCTGTTCGCCGACGAGCCGACCGGCGCGCTGGACAGCGCCACCGGTCGGCAGGTGCTGGGGCTGCTGCGGTCGCTGGTCAACGAGCGCGGGCAGACCGTGGTGGTGGTGACGCACGACCCGGTGGCCGCCTCGTTCGCCGACCGGGTGACGTTCCTGGCCGACGGCCGGGTCTCCGGGCACCTCGACGCGCCGACCCCGCGCGCGGTGGCGGAGCTGATGACGGCGTCGGAGGTGGGGTGACGTGCTGCTCGTGGCCCTCGCGTCGCTGCGCGAGCGCCGGGTGTCGTTCGCGGGCGCGTTCCTGACCCTGGTGTTCGGCGTGACCCTGGTGTCGGCGGCGGGGCTGGTGGTCTCGGCCGCCGGGGACGACCCGGCGTGGTCCGAGGCGGGCAGCCTGCTGGCGCTGTTCGCGGGGCTCGGCGCGTTCCTCACCGTGTTCGTGGTGGCGAGCACGGTCGGGTTCACGGTGTCGTTGCGCCGCAAGGAGTTCGCGCTGCTGCGCATGGCCGGTGCGGACCCGGGGCAGGTGTTCCGGGTGGTGCAGGCGGAGGCGCTGGTGCTGGGCGCGGCGGCCGCGCTGGTCGGCGCGGTGCTCGGGCTGCCCGCGAGGTCGGTGCTGGTGGCGGTGCTGAAGGCGCGGGGCGTGGTGCCCGGCGGCGTGGAGCTGCCGGTGACCGGGGTGGCCGGGCCGCTGCTGCTGGCGTTCGGGCTCGGCCTGGTGGTGGCGGTGCTGGGCGCGTGGCCGGCGGCGCGCCGGGCCGGTGCGATCAGCCCGGTCGAGGCGTTCCGCGAAGCGGGTGCGGACACCCGGCCGGTACCGCTCGGGCGCTGGGTGCTGGGCCTGCTGGCGCTGGGCGCGGGTCTCGGGCTGCTCGCACTGCTGCCGCGGGTCCCCGTCGAAGGGCGCCTGCCGCTGGCGCTGTTCGTGGCGCAGCCGCTGGTGGTGGGGCTCGCGCTGATCGGCCCCGCCGTGGTGCCCGGGGCGACCGCGCTGGCGGTGGCGCCGCTGGAGCGGTTCGCCGGGGTGACGGCCCTGGTCGCCCGCCAGAACCTGCGCACCGCCGTGCGCCGCACCGCCTCGTGCGCCGCGCCCGTGCTGGCCACCATCGGGATCACCGGCTCGCTGCTCGCGGGCACCGACCTGCTGGGCGCGGCGAGCCGGGCGGACGCGGCGCTGCTCCACACGTCCGACTACCGGGTCACCGGCCCGCGCCTCGACCCGGCGGCCGTGCCCGGCTCGGTGCCGGCCGTCGACTCCTCGGTGACCGCGTTCGTCAACCGGGGCTCGCGGTCGGTGGCCGCGCTGGGCGTCACCCGGGAGCACCTCGCCGACGTGCTGGGGCTCGGCGCGGTGACCGGCGACCTGGACGCCCTGACCGGCGACACCGCCGCGCTGCCCGCCCGGCAGGCGGCGGCGTTCGGCGTGCCGCTGGGTGGCGTGCTGGACCTGGCCCTGGCGGACGGGACCCGGCTGGGGGTTCGCGTGGTCGCCCTCTACGAGGGGCCGCCGCTGACCGGGCCGGTGCTGCTGCCCGCCGACCTGGTCGGCGCGGGGAGCGGGCCACCGCCCGCGCTGCTCGTGCGGGGCGGACGGCCGGACGTGCCGGGTGCCACTGTTGTGTCCACACAGGACTGGTTGGCCTCCTCGGCCGGGCGTCGCGAGGACGGGATGCGGCTCGGCGCCGAACTGCTGTCCTGGTTCGCGCTGCTCTACACGCTCTTCGCGGTCGCCAACACGGTCGTCATGTCGTTCGCGCGGCGCTCGGCCGAGTTCGCCCGGCTGCGCGTGCTGGGCGCGAGCCCGGGTCAGGTGCTGCGAGTGGCGCTGTGGGAGGCCGTCGGCATCGCCGCCACCGGGCTGGTCCTCGGCGCGGCGGCCACCGCGCTGGCGGTCGGCGGCCTGTGGCAGGCGCTGCGCGCGACCGGGCTCGACGTCCCGCTCGACCTGCCATGGGGCGCGCTGGTCGCCGTCGCCGCCGGCTGCGCGGCCGTACTGCTGGGAACCTCGCTCACCGCGACGGTGGTGGTGCTGCGGACGCCCCGGCGGCCGCCTGCCGGGTGACCCCGGTTCACGAGCCGAACCGGTGCACCTCCGGGTGGGGCGCCCACCCCGGTTCGCCCGTGCGCGCGAACCCGATCCAGGCACCGTGCACGTGTTCGGCCAGGCCCGCCGGCGCGGGGTCGGGACCGAGCAGGCCCGTGTCGCCGTGCAGCGACGGTTCGTCGGCCAGGTCGAACACGAACGGCAGTTCGACGGTGTGCGCGGCGCCGAGCCGGCCGCCCAGGGCGGTCGACCGGTGGGCGAACGAGTAGACGTGCGTCCGGCCGTCCGCGAGGCGGGCGTGGGCGTCGGCCAGGCGTGCCGACCCGGCCCCGAACAGGGCCTCCCCCAGCAGTGCCGAGCGCAGCTCCCCGGCCGTCGCCGCCGGGCGGCTCGCGCGGAGCGCTTCGACGGCGGCGTGCGGGTCCGGGTGGGTCGCGGCGGCGACGGCGAGCACGTCGGCGTCGGTGGAGCGCTCGAACGCCCCCTGCGGGACGAGGTAGAGGTTGCCCTCCTCGGTGTTGGTGCCGATCAGCAGGTCCACCTCGGCGGCGGGGCCCGCGGCCAGGGAGTCGGCCGGTTGTGCGGGCAGCACGAGGCCGAACGGGCTCAGGCCCACCAGGGGGTCGGTGGCGGTGTCCGTGCGCAGGTCCACACCGGACAGTGCCGGCAGCACTTCGAGGAAGCGCTCGTCGGGGATGTCCGCGAACGCGTCGGAGGTGCCGTCGACACTGAGGGCGGTGGCGGCCGCGGTGGTGACCCGCCGTGCCTGTTCCGGGGTGAACGCGCCGGTGCCGCTGCCGCTCTGCACGATCGCGCGGCGGAACAGGCCCCTCGCCCGCGGGTCGGCGAGGAGGGCGCCGACGAGCGTGGCGCCCGCCGACTGGCCGAACACCGTCACCGCGCCGGGGTCGCCGCCGAACAGGGGGATCGTGTCGCGCACCCAGCGCAGGGCCGCCAGCACGTCGAGCAGGCCGCGGTTGTCGGGCGCGCCGTCCAGGGCCAGGAACCCCGGGATGCCGAGCCGGTAGCCGACGGTGACGAGGACGACGCCGTCCCGGGCGAAGGCGCGGCCGTCGTAGAGCGCCGCGCGGGTGGACCCGGTGACGAAACCGCCGCCGTGCACGAAGACCATCACCGGGCGCTCCCCGCCGTCGGCCGCGGGCGTGCGGACGTCGACGGTGAGGTGGTCGGTGCCGCGGACCCAGCCTGGCCCGAAGAAGGGGGTCAGGTCGAGCCGGCCGAAGTCGCGCGTCGGCTGGGGCGCGGTCGGTCCCGGCCGGGTGCCGTCGCGGACGCCGGACCACCCCGGGTGGGGCGCGGGCTCGCGGAACCTGCCGGCGCCGGCGGGTGCCTGCGCGTACGGGATGGCGCGGTACAGCTCCCCGGCCGCGTCACGGACCCCGCGCACGGCGCCCGCGGGCGTCCGCACGACCGGATCTCCCTGGTGGGACAAGGCGTTCTCCTTCACGATGCGGAGGCGAGGCGCGGGAAGCCCGCCCACCCCTCGATGGCGAACCCGGTGCCGGCGCGCTTGACCTGGACGGCGCCGTGACCGCCGAAGTGCGCGGGGAAGACGAGGGCGGTGCGGTCGGCCGCCTCGCCGAGCAGCCTGCGGCGGGTGGCGCGGGCGGCGGCGGGGTCCTCGCAGAAGCACGAGTTGGTGTCCGGCTCGACGACCTGCAGGGCGGTGTGCACGAGGTCGCCGACGAACAGCGCCCGGTCACCGCCCGACTCCAGCCGCAGCACCGACGACCCCGGCGTGTGGCCGGGCGCGAGCTCCAGCCGCAGGTTGGCGTCGATGCGGTGGGAGTCGTCCCACAGCAGGGTCAGGCCGGCCTCGTGCACGGGGGCGACGCTGTCCTCGAAGACGTTCTGGTTGCCGCGGCCGAGGCGGGACGGGTGCCCGCCCGCCGGGTCCCAGAAGTCGAAGTCCCGGCGGGGCACCAGGTAGGTCGCGTTGGGGAAGGTCGGGACCCAGGTGCGGCCGTCCAGGCGGGTGTTCCAGCCGACGTGGTCGAGGTGCAGGTGGGTGTTGACCACGACGTCGACCTCCTCGGGCCGCACCCCGGCGGCCTCCAGGGTGTCGAGGAACCCGGTGTCGAGCCGGCTCCAGACCGGGGCGTAGGGCCGCTCCTTGTGCTTGCCGACACCGGTGTCGACGAGGATCGTGCGGCCCTCGCTGCGCAGCAGCCACGTCTGGACCGCCGAGCGGCACCCGTCGGTCCGGGGGTCCCAGAAGTCGGGGGCCAGCCAGTCCCGGTTGGCCGCCCAGGACGCCCCCGGGCTGTCGGGGAAGAACTCGGCCGGGGTCATCCCCACCGGGCCGCAGTACTCGGGGATGCGGGTGACGGTGACGTCCCCCAGGGTGATCTGGTCGGGCATCGCGGTCCTCACGTCTCGGCACGGGATCGCTCCCGAGCCTGCGGCGGGACCGGCGCGACGGACCAGCCCCGCCCGGTCCTAGCCCTCGCGGGGTGTGGCTGACCCGACCGCGGCGGCCGAATACTGGCGGGGTGGACGGACCTGGACCGCTCGGGGACTTCCTGCGGGCACGGCGGGCGCGGCTGCGCCCGGAGGACGTCGGCCTGGGCCTGGTCGGCCCGCGGCGGCGGGTCGCCGGGCTGCGCCGCGAGGAGATCGCCCAGCTCGCGGGCGTCAGCGCCTCCTACTACACCCGGCTCGAACAGGGGACTTCCCGAGGGGCGTCGGCCGAGGTGCTCGACGCCGTCGCCAGGGCCCTGGCCCTGGACGACCACGAGCGCGACCACCTCCACCGGCTCGCCGACGCCGCCCGCCGGGCGCCCCGGCCCCACCGCCCCCGGCCGGAGAAGGTCGCCGACGAGACCCGCGAGCTGCTGCGGGTGCTGGACGACGCCCCCGCGCTCGTCCTCGGCCGGCGCACGGACGTCCTGGCGTGGAACGCGCTCGGGCACGCCCTGCTGGCCGGGCACCTGGCACCCGACGGCCCCGGCGACCCGGCGAGGCGCCCGAACATGAGCCGGCTGCTGTTCCTGGACCCGCACTTCCGGGAGCTGTACCCGGACTGGCGGCGCAAGGCGCGGGCGGTCGTGGGCAACCTGCGGATCGCCGTGGGCAGGCACCCCGGGGACCGGCTGCTCGCGGAGCTGGTCGGGGAGCTGACCATGAGGAGCCCGGAGTTCGTCGCCCTGTGGGCCGACCACCGGGTGACGCCGTGCGAGGCCGCGACCCACGAGCTGCGCCACCCCGTCGTGGGCGCGCTGACCGTGACGCAGCAGACGCTGTCCATCGCCCGCTCCCCCGGCCAGTCGCTGATCGTGTGCACGACCGCGCCGGGCTCGCCGTCCGCGGCGGCGCTCGCGCTGCTGCGCCAGGCGACCGGCGGGAGCCCCGCCACCCCGGCGGTGCCCCTGCACCGGTGAGGCGGGGTTTCAGGCGGGCAGGACGACGACCTTGCCGCGCAGCGAGCCCGCGGCGGCCCGGGCGTGCACCTCCGGCAGCTCGGCCAGCGGCACCCGCTCGGCGACGTCCACGCGCAGCTCGCCGCGGTCGACCAGCGCCACCAGCCGCGACAGCTGGTCGGCGTCGCTGCGGACGAAGAGGTCGATGCCGCGCACTTTGCGCTCCTCGTCGCCGGGCGCGGGCATCCACACCGTCGTGTTCACCAGGACACCGCCCGGGCGGACCAGGGTGACCAGCGCGACCAGCTCCGCCGGGTCGACCGGCGCGAGGTTGAGCACGACGTCGACCGGTTCGGTCACCGCCCCGGTCACCCCGGTGGTGGTGTGGTCGACCACCTCGTCGGCACCGGCCGACTCGACCGCCTCGCGGCTGCGCGGGCCGGCCGTGGCGATCACGTGGGCACCCGCGTGCTTGGCGAGCTGCACGGCGTACCCGCCGACCGCCCCGCCGGCGCCGTTGACCAGGACGCGTTGCCCGGCCGTCAGCCCGGCGTGGTCGAAGAGCGCCTGCCACGCGGTGAGGCCCACCAGCGGCAGCGCGGCGGCGTCGGGCAGCGGGATGCCCTTGGGCGCCGGCGCCAGCACCTCGGCCGGCGCGATGGCGTACTCGGCGGCCGCGCCGTCCTCGCCCATCGGCAGGAAGCCGACGACCTCGTCACCGACGGCGACGCCGGTCACGCCCTCGCCGAGCGCGTCGACCGTGCCGGCGACGTCGAGGCCGGGGGTGTGCGGCAGCACCACCGGGATGGGGCCGCGCATGAAGCCGGCGCGGATGTTGCCGTCGACGGGGTTGAACGAGGTCGCGGCGACGCGGACGCGGACCTGCCCGGGGCCGGGGACCGGCTGCTCCACGTCCTCGTGGCGCAGGACGTCGGGGTCGCCGTACTCGTGGAAGCGCACTGCCTTCATCGGGGGTCACACCTTCGCTCGGATCGGGTTTGCTTCGAACTCGAAGCATCTGCCGATCACGCTACTGGTGCTTTGAATTCGAAGCAAAGTGACGTGCGACACCACTCCTTCGAATTCGAAGCAGTAGACTTGCGCCATGCCCGACTCCCCGCCCTCGCTCGACCCCGTGCAGCTCGGCGCCTACTTCGCCCTCGTCGAGGTGACCAGCCTGCTCCGGCACGCGGTCGAGCAGCAGCTCAAGGAGGCCGGCGACCTCAGCTACGTGCAGTTCCAACTGCTGGCCCGGCTCGGGGACTCCCCCACCGGCAGCCACCGGATGACCGACCTCGCCGACGGCGTCGTCTACAGCCGCAGCGGCCTGACCTACCAGGCGAGCCTGCTCGAGAAGGCGGGCCTGGTCGTGCGCGCGCCCTCGCCGGACGACGAGCGGAGCACCACCGTCACCATCACCGACGCCGGCCGCGCGCTGCTCGCGCGGGTGCTGCCCGGCCACGTCGAGGTGGTCAGCGGCCTGCTCTTCGAACCGCTCTCGCGCGACGACGTCAGGACCCTCGCCGCCCTGCTGGCACCGGTGCGCGACCACATGCGCTCGACACCGCCCCGCTCGGCCGCGCCCCGCCGCCGGAAGGGTGGGGCGTGATCGGCCGATCACGCCCCACCGCGGTCTCCGGTCAGGCCGTGGCGCAGGTGACGGCGGGCACGGGGTTGGTGCCGGTGGAGCTGCCGATGAAGCCGAACGTGGTGGCGGCGCCGACGGCGAGCCGGCCGTTGTAGGGGGCGTTGCGCACGGTCGCCTCCTGGCCGTTGGTGGCGAGCACGCCGTTCCACAGGCTGCGCACGGCCTGTCCCTGGGCGAGGGTCCAGCGGACCGTCCAGCCGGTGGTGGCGGTGGTGCCGGTGTTGCGGACGGTGACCTCCGCCTGGAAGCCGCCGTGCCACTGGGCGGTCACGCGGTAGGTGGCGGCGCAGCCGGCGGGCGGGTCGGTGGTGACGGTGCCGCCGAGGGCTTCGTAGACCGCCCAGTAGGCGGGCTTCTTGGCGAAGTTCTCGTCGTAGATCAGGGCGGCGCCCTCGCCCGGGAAGACCGAGGGGATCCAGGAGTAGCCGTCGGAGAAGTCCCAGACGGTGATGCCGACGCAGCGGGTCACGGCCAGGCAGGCGTTGACGACGGCCCGGTAGTCCTGCGCCTGCTGGGCGTCCTTGGCGGCGTCGCGCGGCGTGCGCATCCGGATGTCGAGCTCGGTGATGGCGACGTCGACGCCGAGTTCGGCGAAGCGCCGGATGTTCTGCTCCACCGTGCTCGGCACCTGGCCGAGGATCAGGTGGGCCTGGAGGCCGACGCCGTCGATGGGGATGCCCTGCCGCTTGAACGACTTCACCATCTCGTACACGGCGTCGCTCTTGGCGCCGATGCCGTCGATGTTGTAGTCGTTGTAGTACAGCTTGGCGTGCGGGTCGGCGGCGCGGGCGGCCTTGAACGCCTCGGCGATGTAGCCGTCGCCGATCTTCTGCTGGAACACCGTCTGCCGCCGGGTGCCGTCCTCCTCGAACGCCTCGTTGACCACGTCCCAGTGCACGACCTGGCCCCGGTAGTGGCCGGCCACGGCGGAGATGTGGTTGCGCACCACGCCGAGCAGTTCGCCGGCGGGCACGTCGTTGACCCAGTCGGGCAACTGGTTGTGCCACACCAGCGTGTGGCCGCGCACGACCTGGTCGTGCGCCTGGGCGAAGGCGACGATCCGGTCGGCCTGGGTGAAGTCGAACTGCCCGCGGCTGGGCTCGGTGTACTGCCACTTCTGGGTGTTGCCGACGGTGATCTGGTTGAACTCGCTGCCCAGCACCGCGGTGTAGGGGGCGTTGTCCAACGTCGGGTTGTCCGTCGCCGAGCCGAAGTAGCGGCCCTTGGCGGCGGCGAGCCGCCCGAGGGTCGACCCGGCTTCCGCCGGGGAGGGCGCGGCGACCGCCGTGCCGACGGCGAGCGCGCCCGCGACGGCGACCGCCGTCGCGGCGAGGACGTGGCGAGCGCGTCCTGCTGGTGCTGGCATCGTGTCGTCTCCTGACATCGGTGTCGGGACCGGCCGCACGGGGGCGCCTGGGCAAGTGGGCCCCCGCGCGGCCGGGGATCGCGGGACTCCCGGCGCGTCGTCATCGGGATGCGACCGCGGTGGGCACCCACCGGCGGTCGAAACTTTCGACACTTAAACCGATCAATCTCGATCGGCACGTCAATGTAGCCACGGGCCGTTCAGGCCGTCAACGCGCCCGAGCCGCTAAATGTGCGGGCGGTTCCTTTAGCACCGGCCGCGCGTCGACCGGCCTGTCACACCCGGGCACCCGGCGGCGATGACGTGTGCGAAGGAGGCGTGGTGGCGAAATCGCTGAAGTCCCGGCCGGGCCGGGTCGTGGCCGGGATCGTGCTGGCCGGCGCGGTCGCCGGGCTGGTGCTCGTGCTCCGGTCGTCGGCCGAGCAGCGGTCCTGGCCCAGTGCCGAGGGGACCGTGCGGGAGCGGCTGCGGTCGGGCAGGAGCTACTCGGTCGAGGTCGAGTACCCGCTCCCCGACGGCACGCGCCAGGTCGCGACCCTGTCCGAGAACGGACCGGCCCGGCACCCCGGCGAGCGCGTGGCGGTCCGCTACGACCTGGCGGACGGCCGGGTGGTCGCCGCCGCCCTGGCCGACAACGACCAGGCGCACCTGGTGGCGGGCGGCGTGCTGGGCCTCCTCGTCCTCGGCGGGATCTTCGCGAACCTGATCGCGTGGGCGCCCAGGCCGAGGCCCGAGTGACCGGACAACGAATTCCGCGTCCTTTTCGTCGCGATTGCGCATAGTCCCGTCCGCTCCCCCTCTCGGAGGACAAATCCGCTTGACGACCGTCACCCTTCGTCAGTCCGCAGACATGCCATACGCCTATACGGGTTCAAGCAGGTGACCCGGTGTCGCGCCACGCTCACGAACAGGTGGCGAATTCGGTCGAAATCGCCCTCGACCTGATCCGGACGGATCAACGTCCCGCATGGTCGGAGCAGAACGGGGACGTCGAGTAGCAATCCCACCGGGCGGGCTCCCTGCGCCGCTCCGACGTGCCGGGTACAAGTGGTGGACATGACCACCAATCGCCCCGGCGGGGGGCGCGTGAGGTACGAAGTCCTCGGACCGTCGCCCCTCGTGCGCGCGCACGGGGTGGTCGGCGCGCTCCCGACCCGCAAGGCGCAGGTCCTGCTGGCCGCCCTGCTCATCCGGCACGACCAAGTGGTCAGCACCGACGAGCTCATCACCGAGATCTGGGGCGGCTCCCCGCCCCGGCGGGTCACCGCCGCCCTGCACGTGCACGTGTCCCGGCTGCGCAAGGTGCTCGCCGACCTCGGCGCCGACAACGCCGTGGTCACCCGCAACACCGGCTACCTGCTGGCCCTGGGCGACGACGAGCTGGACGTGCTGGAGCTGCTCGGCCTGCTCGACCGGGCACGCGCCCTGGCCAGGGCCGACGCCCACGAGGACGTCGTCGGGCACGTCGGGCGCGCGCTCGCGCTGTGCCCCGGCCAGCCGCTGGGCGAGGTGTCCGGCGGCCCGGTCGTCACCCGCTTCGCCGACTGGGCGGAGACCCTGCGGCTGGAGTGCGTCGGCCTGGCCGCCACCGCCAACCTCGCGCTGCACCGCAACGACGAGGTCATCTGCGCCCTGCACCCGGTCGTGGCGGAGAACCCCATGCACGAGGCGTTCGCCGCGCAGCTCATGCGCGCGCTGCACCGGGCGCACCGCCGCGCCGAGGCCCTGAAGGTCTACGAGCGCACCCGCGCGGCGCTGTGGGCGGAGATGCGGCTGCAACCCTGCTGGTCGCTGCGCGAGCTGCGCGACGCCATCCAGCACGCCCGGCTCGACCCGGACCCCGTCCCCGCCGACCCCGACCCGGCCTACGGGGACGGTCAGCCGCGCAGCAGCCCCGCCCCGTACGCGGCCACCTCCAGCGACTGCTCCCGGTTCAACCGCGGGTCGCACGCCGACTCGTAGCGCAGCGGCAGGTCCCGCTCCGACACCGCGCCGCCCACGCACTCGGTCACGTCGTCACCGGTCATCTCCAGGTGCAGGCCGCCGGGACGGGTGCCCGCCGCCCGGTGCACCTCGAAGAACCCCGCCACCTCCGCGAGCACCCGCGCCACCGGGCGCGTCTTGTGCCCGCTGGGCGCGGTCTCCGTGTTGCCGTGCATGGGGTCGCACAGCCACACCACCGGCACGCCGCTCGCCGCCACCGCCCGCACCAGCGGCGGCAGCGCCTCGCGCACCCGGTCCGCGCCCATCCGCGCGATGAACGACAACCGGCCGGGCACCCGCCACGGGTTGAGCCGGTCCGCCAGCTCCAGCACCTCCCGCGCGGTGGCCGCCGGCCCCAGCTTCACCGCGACCGGGTTGGCGATCCGCGCCGCGAACTCCACGTGCGCCCCGCCCGGGTCCCGGGTGCGCTCCCCGATCCACAGCAGGTGCGCCGAGGTGTCGTACCAGCCGCCCGCCCGGCGGCGGGTCAACGCGCCCTCGTACTCCAGCAGCAGCGCCTCGTGGCTGGTGTGCACCGGCACACCCGAGGCGCGCACCAGCTCCAGCGTCGCCGCCGACGCCCGGTGGGCCCGCACCATCCGCCACGGGTCGGGCGTCCGGGCCGCGCCGGTGAACTCCGCCCCGTTGACGATGTCGCCCCGGTAGGACGGCAGCGACACGCCGTCGCGGGTCTCCGCCGGCGCCGAGCGCGGCTTGGCGAACTGCCCGGCGATGCGGCCCACCCGCACCACCGGCACGCCCGCCGCCGCCTCCAGCACCTCCGCCATCCGCGCCAGCGTCCCCAGCCTGCCGGCCACCCGCTCCGGCGTGACGTGGTCGAACCGCTCGGCGCAGTCGCCGCCCTGGAGGACGAACGCCTCGCCGCGCGCCGCCCGGCCCAGCAGCGAGGTCAACCGGTCGGTCTCCTCGGCGGTCACCAGCGGCGGCGCGACCGACAGCCACGCCACCGCCTCCCGCAACGCGCCCTCGTCGGGCCACGGCGGCTGCTGCGCGGCGGGCAGGCCGCGCCAGGAGTCCAGGACGGCCGGCGCCTCGGTGGCGATCACCGCCCCGCCCCCCGCCCGGCCAGCGACGCCACCGCGTTGGCGATCACCGCGTGCCCCGCCCCGCCGTCCCACGTCAGGATCGACTCGGGGTGGAACTGCACCGCCGCCCACGGCAGCTCCCGGTGCTCCACGGCCATCACCACGCCGTCGTCGGAGGCCGCCGTGACCCGCAGCCCCGGCGGCAGGGCCACCGCGTGCAGCGAGTGGTAGCGGCCGACCCGGAACCCGTCGGGCACGCCGCGGAACAGCGGGCTGCCCGCGTCGAGCACCCGCACCCGCGACGACTTGCCGTGCACCGGCCGGTCCAGCACGCCCAGCGACCCGCCCAGGTGCTCCACGACGCCCTGCAGCCCCAGGCACACCCCGAACACCGGCACGCCCAGCCGCCGGGCCTCCGCCAGGGTGCCCGCCACGTCGAAGTCGTCCGGGCGCCCCGGCCCAGGTGAGAGCACCACCAGGTCCGGCGGCTGCTCGGCGAGCGGACCCAGGTGCGCGCCGGCCCGGTAGGTCACCACCTCCGCGCCGGTCTGCCGCAGGTAGTCGGCGAGGTTGTGCACGAACGAGTCGCGGTGGTCGACCAGCAGCACCCGCCGGTCCCGCCCGCCGCGCGGCGCCGCCGCGACCACCGGGCGGCGGGGCAGGTCGTCGAGCACGTCCAGCAGCGCCCTGGCCTTCAGCTCCGTCTCCGCCTCCTCGGCCTCCGGCACCGAGTCGTGCAGCAGCGTCGCGCCGGCCCGCACGATCGCCACGCCGTGGCGCACCTGGATGGTGCGCAGCGTCAGCACCGTGTCCAGGCCGCCGTCGAAGCCGACCCGGCCCACCGCGCCGCCGTACCAGCGGCGCGGCGAGCGCTCGTGGCGCTCCACGAACTCCACCGCGGCCAGCTTGGGCGCCCCGGTCACGGTCACCGCCCACAGGTGCGCCAGGAACCCGTCCAGGGCGTCCAGGCCGGGCCTCAGCACGCCCTCGACCCGGTCCACGGTGTGGATCAGCGTCGAGTACGTCTCGATGCGCCGCCGCGCGGTCACCCGCACCGTGCCCGGCACGCACACCCGCGCCTTGTCGTTGCGGTCCACGTCGGTGCACATGGTCAGCTCGGTCTCGTCCTTGGCCGAGTCGAGGAGTTCGCGCACCCGCGCGGCGTCCTCCAGGGCGTCCCGGCCCCGCGCGATCGTGCCGCTGATCGGCGAGGACTCCACCACCAGGCCGCGCTCGCCGCGGTGGACCCGCACGAACATTTCCGGCGACGCGCCCACCAGGTGCTCGCCCTCGCCCAGGTTGGCCAGCAGGCTGTGCGGCGCGGGGTTGCGGTCGCGCAGCCTGCGGAACAGCTCCGCGGGCGGGTGCGGGCACGACCGCCGGAACACCTGGCTGGGCACCACCTCGAACAGCTCGCCCGCGGCGAACCGGGGCATCGCCTCGCGCACCACCGCCGCGTACTCGCCGGGCTCGTGGTCGCGCGGCGCGACCGGCGTGGCCGGCACGAACGGCGCCGAGGACGTGCCGCGCGGCAGGCCCTCGGTGGAGGCGCCGGCGGTGGTGAACTCGTAGCGGTGCAGCGCCACGCGGTCGCGCCCGAAGTCGAAGTCCAGCACCTCGTCGGGCAGGTGCAGCACCAGGTCGCGGTCCATCGGGTCGCGCGGCTGCCGCAGCTCCACCGGCTCCACCTGGAACAGCAGGTCGTAGCCGAACGCGCCGTACAGGCCCAGCACCGGGTCCCGCGGCGACGCCAGCGCCGCGGTCAGCGCCCGCACGGCCCGGAACACCCCGGCGTGGCGGGTGCGGTCCTCCTCGGCGAAACCGGGCGCCGGGCGCGGCGCGATGCCGTGGAACCCGTGCTCGTCGTCCCGCAGGTCGCGCAGCACCTCGCGCAGCGCCCGCCGCAGCGGGTCGAGCAGCACCAGGCCGCGGTCGTTGAGCGCGGTGACCGCCACCCACCCGGAGCGGACCACGACCTCCACCGGCGGGTCCACGTAGCCCACCGCGCGGTCGTCGCCCCGGAACAGCAGCATCCCGCGCCGGTGGTCGAGCGCGTCCTCCAGGCGGGCCCGCGTCGCCGCCGCGCCCGCGGCCCACTCGGTGGTGCGGGTGACGGCGACCCCGGCGCGGGTGGGCCACCGCTGCGCGGAGCCGGGCGACTGGACCAGGTCGAGCAGGGACATCCGTTCTCCTCGGGAGTAGTTCGTCGGGCGGCGGGTCAGGCGGTGCCGGCCCGCGCGGTGCCCGAACCCACGGCCGGGCGAGCGGCGTCGGTCCGCCGTTCGGGGAGGAGCGCGCGTTGCAGCTTGCCGGTGCCGGTGCGCGGCAACCGGTCCACGAACTCGACCACCCGCGGGTACTTGTAGGGCGCGATCTCCCGCTTGGCGAAGTCCTGCAACTCCCCCACCAGGCCGGGCGACGGCACCGTGCCCGCGGCCGGCACCACGTACGCCTTCACCACCGCGCCGCGGTCCGGGTCGGGCGCGCCGACCACCGCGCACTCGGCCACCGCCGGGTGGCGCAGCAACGCGTTCTCCACCTCCGGCGCGGCGATGTTGTAGCCGGCGGAGACGATCATGTCGTCGGAGCGGGCCTGGTACCAGAAGTAGCCGTCCGAGTCGCGCACGTAGGTGTCGCCGGTGATGTTCCAGCCGTCGCGCACGTACTCGCGCTGCCGCGGGTCGGCCAGGTAGCGGCAGCCCGTCGGCCCGCGCACCGCGAGCCGGCCCGGCACCCCGTCGGGCACCGGCAGGCCGTCGTCGTCGACCACGACGGCGGTGTAGCCGGGCACCGGCCTGCCGGTCGCGCCGGGGCGGATGTCGTCCTCGGCCGCGGAGATGAAGATGTGCAGCATCTCCGTCGCGCCGATCCCGTCGACGATCCGCAGGCCGGTGGCGTCGTGGAAGCGGTGCCAGGTGTCGGCGGGCAGCGCCTCGCCCGCCGACACGCACCGCCGCAGCCCCCGCAGGTCGTGGCGGTCGATCGAGGGCAGCACCGCGCGGTAGGCGGTGGGCGCGGTGAACAGCACCGTCACGCCCAGCCGGGCCACCGCGCCGAACAGCTCCTCGGGCCCGGCGCGCTCCAGCAGCACCGAGCAGGCGCCGGCGCGCAGCGGGAACACCACCATGCCGCCCAGCCCGTAGGTGAACGCCAGCGGCGGGCTCCCGGCGAACACGTCGTCGGGCGTGGGCCGCAGCACGTGCGCGGAGAACGTGTCGGCGATGGCCAGCACGTCGCGGTGGAAGTGCGCGGTGGCCTTGGGCTGCCCGGACGTGCCGGAGGTGAACGCGATCAGCGCCACGTCGTCGGCGGCGGTGGGCACCGCGGCGAACTCCGCCGGCTTGGCCCGCGCCAAC
This sequence comes from Saccharothrix syringae, assembly GCF_009498035.1. Taxonomy (NCBI): domain Bacteria; kingdom Bacillati; phylum Actinomycetota; class Actinomycetes; order Pseudonocardiales; family Pseudonocardiaceae; genus Saccharothrix; species Saccharothrix syringae. The sequence goes on along the minus strand of NZ_CP034550.1, from coordinate 2,151,885 downwards.
CCCTCCAGCTCGGCGGTGTCGTCGCCGAAGGTCACCACCCGCAGTCCGTCGACCCCGGCGGCGAGCAGGTCCTCGGTGAACCGGGGGTCGCACAGCGCCAGGCGCACCGCCGCGTCGCGGCCGACGGTGCGCAGCTCGTGCCGCCGCAGCAGCGGCATCGTGGTCACCACCACGGCACCGGCCTTGAGCGCCGCGAGCCAGCACAGCACCAGCGCCGGGTTGTTCGGGCCCCGCAGCAGCACCCGGTTGCCCGGCACCACGCCCAGGTCGTCCACCAGGGCGTGCGCGATCCGGTCGACCCGCTCGCGCACCTGCCCGTAGGTCAGGGTCGTGCCGTCGCCGGCGCGCAGGCAAGGACGGTCCGCGCCCCACCGGGCGATGGTGGTGTCCAGCAGCTCCACCGCCGCGTTGAGGCGGTCGGGGTGGTGCAGCCCCGCGAGGTCCAGCACCGGCCACTCCCGCGGCGGTGGCAGGCGGTCGCGGGCGAAGGTGTCGATGTGCGCGGAGGGCGTGAGCGGTCGCATGGCAGCTCCGGGATGTGTCAGGCCGGGACGCGGACGCAGGTCATCCGCGCCGTGCAGACGCGTTTGCCGCGCTCGTCGGTGATGACGACCTCGTAGGTGGCGTGGCCGCGCCCCAGGTGGACGGCGGTGGCCACGCCCCGGACCAGGCCGGCGGTGGCGGGCCGGTGGTGGGTGGCGTTGATCTCGGTGCCCACCGCCGTGCCGCCGTCGGCGGCGAAGTGCAGGCACGCGCCGACCGAGGCGAGGGTTTCGGCCAGCACGCAGGACGCGCCGCCGTGCAGCACGCCGAACGGCTGGGTGTTGCCCGCCACGGGCAGCGAGCCGACCACCCGCCGGGGGCCGGCCTCGGCGACGGTCAGGCCGAGGCGGTTCTCCAGGTCGCCGCGCGGGACCTCGCCGGTCGTGGACGGGCCGGTCGTGGACGGGCCGGTCGTGGACGAGCCGGTCGTGGACGAGCCGGTCGTGGACGAGCCGGTCGTGGACGAGCCGGTCGTGGACGAGCCGGTCGTGGACGAGCCGGTCGCCGACGTCCCGGTCACCGACGGGCTAGTCATAGACGCCGTCCCGCAGCGAGCGCACCAGCTCCGGGCGGCGGACCTTCCAGGTGGCCGTGCGCGGCACGCGGTCGAACGGGATGCGGCGCGGCGGCGCCATCGGCGGCAGGTCGGCGGTCGCCCGCGACCAGCGCCCCGGGTCCAGCTCGACGTCGCCGCGGGTGCACACCACCGGCAGCGCCCGGCCGCCCTCGCCCGCCACGATCACCACCTCGCGCAGCTCCGGCAGGCGCGACATCAGCTCGTCCTCGACCCGCAGGTTGCTGTCCACGTCGTCGACCCGGTCGACCTCGCGGTCGTAGAGCCTCACCCGGCCCCAGCGGTCCTTCGAGCCCAGGTCGCCCATCCGCCACCAGCCGTCGGTGAGCTGCGCGCGGAACCGGTCGTCCTCGCCGAGGTAGGTGATGGCCCGGGTGCGGCTCTTGACCTCGATGTGCCCGACGCGGCCCGCGGGCGCCTCCCGGCCGTCGTCGCCGACGACGCGCAGCCTGACCACGCCGGGGAACGCCCAGCCCACGCACCGCCCGTCGGCCCGGTGGGCGCCGCGCGCGCTGTAGAGGTTCGCGGTCACCGGCCCGGTCTCGGTCTGGCCGTAGAGCTGGACGAAGTACGGCCGCCTGCGCCGCGACGCGCCCAGCAGCACGCGGATCGTGCGCGGGTGCATGGCGTCGAAGGTGGCGCTGTAGTAGCGCACGCTCGACAGCGGCGCGCCCGGCGCGTCGGCCAGCGCCTCCCAGTCGACGAACGTGTTGGGCTGGGTCTCCACCGCGCCGGGCCGGGTGCGGGTGAACAGCGGCCCGATCCGGTCCGGGTCCGGGTCGACCGCGACGACCAGGGTGTTGCCGTAGGACAGGCCCAGGTACAGGGCGCTGTAGAAGCGGGCGTGCACGAAGCTCATGCACAGCGCGACCCGCTCGTGCCGCCAGGTGCGGCGGGCCACGACCTTCTGCGGGCGCAGCCGCTCGCCCAGGGCGTCGGGGGTCTGCACGACCAGCTTCGGCAGGCCGGTGGTCCCCGAGGTGTGGGTGATCAGCGCCGGGTCGAACCGGTCCGGCGGCGTCGGTGGCCCGACCGGGCCGTCGAACCGCGCCAGCGGCGACCAGTCGCCGGTCCCCTCGCCCGCCGACAGCAGCACCGCGCGGGCACCGGAGGTGTCCAACCCGGAGGCGTCGAGCTTGGCGCGGTCGGTGAGCAGCCACGGCCGCTCCAGGCGTTCCAGCAGGGCCGCCACGACCTCGGCGCCCAGCGCGGGCGACAGCAGCGCGGGCACCGCGCCGAGGCGCTGCACCGAGGCTGCCAGCAGGGCGATGTCGAAGTTGTCGGTCTTGTAGAGCGCCACGCGGTCGCCGCGGCGCACGCCGGCGGCCTTGAGCCGGGCCGACAGGGTGCGCACGTGCTCGGCGACGCGCGCCAGGGTCAACGTCGTGCCGTCCTCGGGCGCGAACTGCAGCGGCGCGTCCAGGACGATCGTCGCCGCGCCGTGCGCGGCCGCCGCCTGGTCGAACATCTCGCCGATGCAGAAGGTCGGTACCTCGTTCATGGGTGGGCTTCCCTCGTGCCGGGAGCTGTGTGCGACCGAGCATCGCGGCCGGCCCGCGCCGTTGCGGGCCGTGCGGGCACGTTCCTGTCACCCCCGCCCGGCCGCGGCAGATTGCTGCCAAGCCGGGCGGACCGCCGGCCGCCGCGTTCCTACCGTGGGGCGGTCACTTCGCGGTGAGGGGAACACCTTGCGCTACCGAGGTTTCGAGGCACCGGAGCCACCGGGGTCCGCAGAGCTGCTGGACGAGGTGCGCGCCGCCGAGGCCGGTGCCCGCGCCGGCGGGCGGGCACCGCTGGAGCCGCGCGGCGGCTCGGCGGAGGAGCTGCTGGCGCGCTTCGAGGCGGTCATCGACGCCGACGAGAAGATCGAGCCGCGCGACTGGATGCCCGAGGACTACCGCCGGGCCCTGGTGCGGCAGATGTCGCAGCACGCGCACTCCGAGGTGGTGGGGATGCAGCCGGAGGCCAACTGGCTCACCCGCGCGCCCAGCCTGGCCCGCAAGTCGATCCTGCTGGCCAAGGTCCAGGACGAGGCCGGGCACGGGCTCTACCTGTACTCGGCGGTGGAGACGCTGGGCGTGGACCGCGAGGAGCTGTTCCGGGCGCTGCACGAGGGCAGGCAGAAGTACCTGTCGTTCATCAACTACCCGACGCCGACGTGGGCGGACGCGGGCGCGCTGGCGTGGCTGACCGACGGCGCGGCGATCGTCAACCAGGTGCCGCTGTGCCGGTCGTCCTACGGGCCTTACGCGCGGGCGATGGTGCGGGTGTGCAAGGAGGAGTCCTTCCACCACCGGCAGGGCTTCGCCGCGCTGTGGGTGCTCACCCGCGGTTCCGCGGCGCAGCGGCGGATGGCGCAGGAGGCGGTCGACCGCTGGTGGTGGCCCGCCCTGGCGATGTTCGGGCCGCCGCACGCGCAGTCCACCCACTCCGAGCGGTCGATGCGCTGGCGCATCAAGCGCCACACCAACGACGAGCTGCGCCAGCGGTTCGTCGACGTGTGCGTGCCGCAGGCCGAGGCGCTGGGCGTGACGCTGCCCGACCCGGCGCTGCGGTGGAACGCCGGGCGCGGGCACCACGACTTCACCCCGCCCGACTTCGAGGAGCTGCGGCGCGTGGTGGCCGGCGACGGCCCGTGCAACCGGCAGCGGGTGGCCCACCGCAGGCGGGCCCACGAGGACGGCGCGTGGGTGCGCGAAGCCGCCGCCGCGTACGCGGCCAAGCACCGGGAGGAGGAGCAGTGGTGAGCGAGAGGTCGCAGTGGCCGCTGTGGGAGGTGTTCGTCCGCGCGAAGCGCGGCCTGGGGCACCTGCACGCGGGCAGCCTGCACGCCGCGGACGCGCGGATGGCGTTGCAGCACGCCCGCGACCTCTACACCCGGCGCGGCGAGGGCGTGTCGATCTGGGTGGTGCCCTCGGCGGCGGTGGTGGCCTCCAGCCCCGACGAGCGGGACCCGTTCTTCGACCCGGCGGCGGACAAGGTCTACCGCCACCCCGGCTTCTTCGAGCTGCCCGAGGGGGTGCGCCACCTGTGAACGCCGACGCGCGGTACGTGCTGCGGCTGGGTGACGACGCGCTCATCGCCGCCCAGCGGCTCGTCCAGTGGTGCACCAGGGCACCCGAGTTGGAGGAGGACGTGGCGCTGGCCAACATCGCCGCCGACCTGCTCGGGCAGGCGCGGGCGCTGCTCGCCCTGGCGGGGCAGGAGGAGGGCGCGGGCCGCGACGAGGACGACCTGGCCTACCTGCGCGACGAGTCGGAGTTCGGCAACGCGCTGCTGGTGGAGCTGGACAACGGCGACTTCGCGGTCACCACGGCCAAGCTGCTGTTCTTCGCCGCCTACCAGAACCTGCTCTACCGGGCCCTGTCGGCGGTCGCGCACCCGGTGCTGGCCGGGATCGCCGCCAAGGCGGTCAAGGAGACCGCCTACCACGTCGAGCACGCCGCGCTGTGGGCGGTGCGCCTGGGCGACGGCACCGACGAGTCGCACCGCCGGATGCAGGCGGCCGTGGACGAGGTGTGGCCCTACACCCACGAGCTGTTCACCCCCGACGAGGTGACCCGCGCCGCCGCCTCCGCGGTCGACCCGGCCGCCCTGCGCCCCGACTGGTCGCGGCGGATCGGGGCGGTGCTGGCCGAGGCGACCCTGCGCCGCCCCGAGGACGGCTGGGCGCCCGCGGGCGGCCGGGCGGGCGCGCACACCGAGGCGTTCGGCTACCTCGTCGGCGAGATGCAGGTCCTGCACCGCGCGCACCCCGGGGTCCGCTGGTGAGCGCGCCGGAGGCGGAAGCGCGGGCACGCGCCGCGGCCGGCTCGGTGCCCGACCCGGAGCTGCCCGTGCTGTCGATCGCGGAACTGGGCGTGCTGCGCGACGTCGAGGTCCGTGCCGACCGCGTCACGGTCACGCTCACCCCCACCTACCTGGGTTGCCCGGCGATGGACGCGATCCGCGCCGGCGTCGCCGCGGCGGTGCGCGACGCCGGGTTCGCCGACGTCGAGGTCGTCACGTCCTGGTCGCCGCCGTGGACGACGGACTGGCTGACCGACGACGCCCGGCGCAAGCTGCGCGAAGCGGGCATCTCGCCACCCGCCCGGCGCGCCGGGGCGGTGCCGCTGGCGCTGCCGCGGCCCGTCACCCGCTGCCCGCGGTGCGACGGCACCGCCACCGAGGAGATCGCCCGCTTCGGCTCCACCGCCTGCAAGTCCCTGCGCCGCTGCGCGGACTGCCGCGAGACCTTCGACCACTTCAAGGAGTTCTGATGAACCGCGCCACCGCCGCCGCGCGGACCCGGTTCCACCCGCTGACCGTGGTCGACCGCGACACCGCCTCGGCCGACGGCGCCTCGCTGGCGATCACCCTGCGCGTACCGACCCCGCTGCGGGAGCTGTTCTCCTTCACCCCGGGCCAGCACCTGGCGGTGCGCGCCACCGTCGACGGCGCGGAGGTCCGCCGCTCCTACTCGCTGTGCTCGCCGCCCGACGAGCTGACCGGACGGGGCACGCTGCGCATCGGCATCCGGCTGCTGCCCGGCGGTGTCTACTCCGGACACGCGGCGAGCGCCCTCGTGCCGGGCGCGACGGTGCACGCCATGCCGCCGCTGGGCGCGTTCACCACCTCGCCGGACCCGGCGCGCAGCAGGCGCTACGCCGCCGTCGTGGCAGGCTCCGGCGTCACCCCCGTGCTCGCGCTGGCCACCGCGGCACTGGCCGCCGAACCCGGCAGCACGTTCACCGCGGTGCTGGCCAACCGCACCGCCGACTCGACGATGTTCGCCGAGCAGCTGGCCGACCTCAAGGACCGCTACCCCGCCCGCTTCGCGCTGACCAGGCTGTTCTCCCGCGAACGCCTCGACGTGGGCCTGGCGGCCACGCACCTGGACGACGCGGCGCTCGACGGGCTGCTCACCACCCTGCTGCCGCCGCACCAGGTCGACGAGTGGTTCACCTGCGGCCCCGCCGGCGTCGTGGACCGGGTGCGGCGCGCACTCGCCGGACGCGGCGTGCCCGCCGAGGCGGTGCACGCCGAGCTGTTCCACGCCGCACCGGCGCCCCCGCCCGCCACCACCGGCGGCGACCGGGCGCTGACCGTGCGCCTGGACGGCCGCAGCACCCGGGTCGACACCGACGCGGGCACCGCCCTGCTGGACGCCGCGCTCACCGCCCGCCCGGAACTGCCCTACTCGTGCCGCACCGGTGTCTGCGGCACCTGCCGCGTCCGCGTGGTGGAGGGCGAGGTGCGCATGCCCGGTTCACTGGCGCTGGACGAGCGGGAGCGGGCCGCGGGCTACGCCCTGGCGTGCCTGGCCACACCGCTGAGCGAGCGCGTCACCATCGACTTCGACGTCGTCTGACCCCGTTCACGCGCCCCCGTCCCCGTCCGCACCGACCGAGAACGGCACCGTGATGAACTCCGCGATCGTGCACCCGGCCGACGACGTCCGCGAGGTCTGCGTGGTCGGCCTGGGCCCCCGAGGTCTGTCGGTGGTGGAACGGCTGTGCGCCAACACCGACGCCACCGACCCGCCACTGCGCCTGCACCTGGTCGACCCGCACCTGGAGGTGGGCGGCCGGGTGTGGCGCACCGACCAGTCGCCGCACCTGCTGATGAACACCGTCGCCTCCCAGGTGACGCTGTTCCTCGACGACAGCGTGGAGTGCGCGGGCCCGGTGGTGCCCGGGCCGGGCCTGCACGACTGGGCGCGCGCGGTCGCCGCCGGCCGGATCACCGGCCCGCCCGACCACGTCCGCGCCGAGGCCGCCCGGCTCGGCCCCGACACCTACCCCACCCGCGCCTTCTACGGCCACTACCTGGTGTGGGTGCGCGAGCACCTGGAGCGCACCGCACCGCCCAACGTCACCGTGGTGCGCCACGGCGACCTGGCGGTGGACGTGCTGGAGGACGAGCCGGACGGCCCGCAGACGGTGGTGCTCGCCGGCGGCCGGCGGATACCCGGGCTGGCCGCGGTCGTGCTGACCCTCGGGCACCTGGACCACCTGCCGGAACCCGGGGCGCGGCGGTTCGGCGCGCTCGCCGACGCCCGCGGCCTGCGCCACCTGCCGCCCGCGAGCCCGGCCGAGGTCGACCTGGGCGACGTGGCGCCGCACGACACCGTGCTGCTGCGCGGCCTGGGCCTGAACTTCTTCGACCACCTCGCGCTGCTGACCTCCGGGCGCGGTGGCCGCTTCGAGCGCGGCGACGACGGGTGGCTGCGCTACCGCGCCTCGGGAGCGGAACCCCGCCTGGTCGCGGGGTCGCGCCGGGGCGTGCCACACCACGCGCGGGGCGAGAACCAGAAGGGCGCGTTCGGGCGGCACACCCCGCTGTTCCTCGTCCCCGACCGGCTCGCCGCGCTGCGCCTGCGCGCCGACCGCGGCGAGCCGCTGGACTTCCGCGCCGACCTGTGGCCGTGGATCGACCGCGAGGTGCGGGCGGTGTACTACGCGGCGCTGGTCGGGGCCCGCACCGGCGACGGCGCCCGGTTCACCGACCGGTTCGCCCGGGTCGCGGGCGACCGGGCCGCCGAGGAGGCGCTGCTGGACGAGCACGGGATCACCGCGCGCTGGGACTGGGACCTGGTGGCCCGGCCCCACCGCGACACCCGGTTCACCGGGCCCGACCACTTCCGCCGGTGGCTGGTGGGGTACCTGCGCGAGGACGTGCGGCAGGCCCGGCTGGGCAACGTGCGCGGCCCGCTCAAGGCGGCGCTGGACGTGCTGCGGGACCTGCGCAACGAGATCCGCCTGGTGGTCGACCACGGCGGCCTCGCCGGCGACTCCTACCGCGCCGACCTCCAGGGCTGGTACACCCCGTTCAACGCGTTCCTGTCCATCGGCCCGCCCGCGCGCCGCATCGAGGAGATGGCGGCGCTGCTGGAAGCGGGCGTGCTCACCGCCGTGGGGCCGGGGATGGTCGTGCGCGTCCGCGACGACGGGCTCGGGTTCGAGGCGCACAGCCCCCTCGTGCGCGGCGCGGTGCACCGGGCGCGGGTGCTGCTGGAGGCCCGGCTGCCCGACACCGACGTGCGCCGCACCACCAACCCGCTGCTGCGGCGGCTGCTGGACCGCGGCGACGGCACGCCGTACCGGGTGGCCGACCGCGACGGCGCCGGTCGCGAGTTCGGCGGCCTGGCGGTGACCGGGCGGCCCTACCGGCTGCTGGACCGCTCGTGGCGCGCGCACCCCAGGCGGTTCGCGTTCGGCGTGCCGACCGAGGGCGTGCACTGGGCGACGGCGGCGGGCGTGCGACCGGGCGTGAACTCGGTGATCCTGGCGGATGCCGACGCGGTGGCCCGCGAGAGCCTGGCGCTGACCGCGCGGCGCGGGGACCGGCTGCCGGTGTGACCGCCGCGCGACGACCGAACGAGGAGGTTCACCATGCACGCCGACACCGGCCTGCTCTCGCCCGGCTGGGCGGACACCGCGCCGGACGACCTGCTGGGCGACCGGGCCTGGCTGGAGGCGATGATCGCCTTCGAGGTCGCCCTGGCCAGGGTGCAGGCCGAGGCCGGGGTGGTGCCGCCCGGCACCGCGGAGGCCATCGCCGAGGCGGGCGACCCCGAGCGGTTCGACTGGGCCGCGCTGGTGCGGGGCGTCCGGGAGACCGGCAACCCGGTGGTGGGGTTCGTCGGCCAGCTGACCGACCTGGTGCGCCGGGTCGACCCGACCGCCGCCGAGCACGTGCACCTGGGCGGTACGAGCCAGGACGTGCTCGACACGGCCGCGATGCTGGTGGTGCGCAACGCGTTCGAGCGCGTGCGCGACGACCTGCGGAGCACCGCGGGGGCACTGGCCGGGCACGTGCGGGCGCACCGGGGCTCGGTGATGGCGGGCCGCACGCTGACCCAGCACGCGGTGCCGATCACGTTCGGGCTCAAGGCCGCCGGGTGGCTGTCCGGGGTGCTCGACGCCCTGGACCGGGTCGAGCGGGTGCTCGACGGCGGCCTGCCGGTGTCCCTGGGCGGCGCGGCGGGCACGCTGGCCGCCTACGCCGAGTTCGGCCCGGCCCGGGTGCTGGACCTGGTGGGGCCGCTGGCCGCCGAACTCGGCCTGGCGGCCCCCGACGTGCCCTGGCACAGCACCCGCACGCCCGTCGCCGACGTCGCCGCGGCCCTGGCGGTGGTCGGCGGCGCGCTCGGCCGCATCGCGGTGGACGTGGCGGTGCTGACGCGCACCGAGGTCGGCGAGGTCGCCGAGGGGTCGGCGCCCGGTCGGGGCGCGTCGTCGGCCATGCCGCAGAAGCGCAACCCGGTGCGCAGCACCGCCATCGCCGCCGCGGCGCGGCAGGTGCCCGGCCTGGTGGCCGTGCTGCACCAGTGCGCGGTCGTGGAGGACGAGCGGTCGGCGGGCGGCTGGCACGCCGAGTGGCAGCCGCTGCGGGAAGCGCTGCGGCTGGTGTGCGGCGCGGCGCGCAACGCGGCCGCGCTGACCTCGGAGCTGGTCGTGTTCCCCGAGCGGATGCGGCGCAACGCCGAGCTGACCGGCGGGGCGATCGTGTCCGAGCGGCTGGGCGCGGTGCTCGCGCCGGTCCTGGGCAAGGCCGAGGCCAAGGCCGTGCTGGCCGAGGCGACGGCCGCGACCGCCGACCGGCCGGAGCGCCTGCCCGAGGTGCTGGCGGCGGCGCTGCGCGAGCGCGGCCACGAGCGGGGCGCCGACCACTGGCGCGCCCTGTGCGACCCGGCGGGCTACACCGGGGCCGCCGAAGCCCTGGCCGACCGGGTCCTGCGCCGCTACGGCACCTGAGCCCGCCGCGGCGGTCCGGGGTGGCCCCCGGACCGCCGCGTGCTCATCCCAGCTCGGCGAAACCCTTGCGCCACGACGGGAAGCGCGGCTCCCAGCCGCGACCGCGGGCCAGGGCGTTGCGCGCGCCGCGCTCCCACGGCGCCCGACCGGTGACCCGCCGCGGCGCCGGCGCGCCCACCGCCGCGGCGAACACCGGGGCCCACTCGTGGGCGGTGGCGGGCTCGTCGTCCACCACGTTGACCGGACCGGACGGCCAGTCCAGCGCGGCGACGGTGGCCGCGGCGGCGTCGTCGACGTGCACGAACGACGTGACGCCCTCGTTGGCGGTGAACTCGCCCGCCCGGAACTTGCGGCCGAACAGGTCGTCGGGGCCGTACCAGGTGCCGGGCCCGTAGAACGCGCCGAACCGCAGCACGACGTGCTCGGCCAGCTCCGCGACCGCGGTCTCCAGGGCGTGCACGCCGCCCACGGACACCGACCGCGGCTCGCCCGCCGACAGGTCCAGCGGCGTGCCCTCGTCGGCCGGGGCGTCACCGGGTTCGTAGGCCCACGCGATGGACTGCGCCACGATCCGCCGCACGCCCGCCGCCCCGGCGGCGTCCACCAGGTTGCGGGTGCCCTCGCGGCGGACGAGCGCGTTGTCCACCGGAGACCCGCCGGACAGCGCGGTGAGCTGGTGCACGACGACGTCGGGTGCGGCGGCGGCCACCGCGGCGATCAGGGCGTCGCGGTCGAACACGTCGACCGGCACGCCGGTGGCGCCCAGGTCGCGCAGCAGCGCCACGCCCCGCTCGGTCCGGGTCGTGCCGGTCACCTGGTGCCCGGCCGCGCGCAGCAGCGGGACGAGGCGTCGGCCGATCGCGCCGGTCGCGCCGGCAACGAAGATCCGCATGGTGGGCAGCTCTCTCCTTGTTGTATGCCTTTTGTCCCGGTGCCTTTCGCCCCGGCGCCCTTTTCGGTGTGGTGCCTCAGGTCAGCACCGGGGTGATCCGGCGGTCGGTGACCCACAGCGCGCCCGCCAGCAGGGCCAGCACGCCGCCCGCGACGCACACGCCCGGCCAGCCCGCGCGCTGCACCAGCAGCACCGCCAGTCCCCCGCCCAGCGCGCCGCCCAGGAAGTAGGAGGTCATGTACGCGGTGGTCACCCGCGACCGGACCGCGTCGGGGTAGGTGTAGATCCGGGTCTGGTTGAGCACGTGCACGCCCTGCACGCCGATGTCGAGCAGCACGATCCCCACCAGCAGCGGCACGAGCAGCGTCGCGCCGGCGGCGTTGGCCGCCCAGGCCACCGCCAGCAGCAGCACGAGCACCCCGGTCACCGGGTGCGCCAGGCCGCGGTCCAGCAGCCGGCCCGACACCTGCGCGCACAGCACGCCCGCCGCGCCGATCAGGCCGAACATGCCGATGACGGTGGACGAGTAGCCGTAGGGCTCCTCCGACAGCAGGAACGGCAGCGACGTCCACAGCAGCTGGAACGAGGCGAAACCGAGCAGCCCGAAGGCCATGCGGCGGCGCAGGAACCGCTCCGAGCGCACGAGCGCGACCACGGACAGCAGCAGTTGGGGGTAGCTCGCGCCGCGCCGCGCGGGCAGGTCGGGCAGCGCCACCCGCATCACCGCGGCCAGCAGCGCCAGCAGCACGGCGGCGCCGGCGTAGACCGCCCGCCACCCGGCCGCGTCGCCCAGCGCCCCGGAGGCGGTGCGGGCCAGCAGCACGCCCAGGAACAGGCCGGTCATCAGCGTGCCGACGGCCTTGCCGCGCTCCTGCGGGCGGGCCAGCGTGGCGGCGAGCTGGATCAGGACGTTGATGGTGGTGCTGGCCAGGCCCACCACCGCCAGGCACGCCAGCAGCACGGCGGGCCCGCCGGCCAGCGCCGTCGCGGCCAGCGCCACCGCGCCCGCGGCGAGCATGGTGACCACGAGCGCCCGCTGGGCGACCAGGTCGCCCAGCGGCACCAGCAGCACCAGCCCGACCGCGTAGCCGACCTGCGTCACCACGACGCCGGACCCGACCGCGCCGGGCGCGACGCCGAAGTCCCGCGCGAGGTCGGGCAGCAGCGGCTGGATGTAGTAGAGGTTGGCCACGACCACGCCGCACGCGACGGCCATGAGCAGCATCAGCGAGCGACGCAGCCCCGCGCCCGGCGCGGCCTGCGTCCCGGTGGGGGTCGGCGAGGTCACGCCCTTACGCTAGCGGCCTTTGGTACACGACAATGGTCCAAGTGAGCACCCGTGGCGATGGACCAAGTTCACCGACCCCCGACCTGTTCATCGACGTCGACCGGCCCGGCGGGCTGCGGCACGCCGTCGAGCACGCGCTGCGCGAGGCGGTCCGGTCCGGTCGCCTGGCCACCGGCACCCGGCTGCCCTCCACCCGCGACCTGGCCGACCGGCTCGGCCTGTCCCGCGGCACCGTCACCCAGGCGTACTCGCAGCTGGTCGCGGAGGGCTGGCTGACCGCCGCGGCCGGCGCGGGCACCAGGGTGGCCGGCGCCGCGGTCCCGGTGCCGGGGCGCACCGCGCCGCGTCCCGCCGAGGCCGCGCCCCGGCACGACCTGCTCCCCGGCCGGCCGGACGTCTCGGCGTTCCCCCGCGGGGCCTGGGCGCGGGCGGTGGCGCGGGTCGTGCGCGAGGCGCCCACCGAGGTCTTCGGCTACGCCGACCCGCGCGGCCGCCCGGAGCTGCGCGACGCCCTGGCCGGCTACCTGGCCCGGGTGCGCGGCGTCCGGGTCGACCCCGCCAACCTGGTGATCTGCTCCGGCTACACGCAGGCGCTCAACCTGCTGGCCCGCGCCCTCGCCGGCCGCGGCGCCGGCACGGCGGCGGTGGAGGACCCCGCGATGCCCGACCACGTGGCGATCCTGGCCGAGCGGATGCGGGTGCTCGACGCGCCCGTCGACGGCGACGGCATGGTCCTGGACGCGGTGAGCGGCGCGGACGTGGTGGTGTGCACGCCGGCCCACCAGTTCCCGCTGGGGGTGAGCATGTCCCCGGAGCGCCGGGCCCGGCTGCTCGCGTCGCGCCGCACGTGGGTGGTCGAGGACGACTACGACGGCGAGTTCCGCTACGACCGCCGCCCGGTGGGCGCGTTGCAGCCGCACGCGCCCGACCGGGTCGCCTACGTCGGTTCCACCAGCAAGTCCCTGGGCCCGGCCGTGCGGCTGGGCTGGATCGCCTGCCCGCCCGCGCTGGTCGACGACGTGGTGGCCGCCAAGCGCCTCGCCGACCGGCAGACCCCGCCGCTCGACCAGCTCGCGCTCGCGGACCTGATCACCTCCGGCGGCTACGACCGGCACCTGCGGGCGGCCCGGCTCGCCTACCGGCGGCGACGCGACCTGTTCACGGCCAGGACCGCCGAACGCGTGCCGACCGCGCGCGTGCTCGGCATCGCCGCGGGCCTGCACGCCATCCTGGAGCTGCCCGGCGCGCGGGAGGCGGAGCTGACCGCCCGGCTGCGCGCGGCGTCGGTGAGCGTGCAGCCGCTGAGCGCCTACAGCCGTACCGCCGCAATGCGCCCGCCCAGCCTGGTCGTCGGGTACGCCACGCCACCCGGCCACGCCTACTCCGCCGCGATCGACGCGCTGCTGGCCGCCGTCGCGTGACCGCGGACCAGCCCCAGCCGGGCGGCCAGCACCCCGGCGTGGAACCGCGACCGCGCGGCCAACCCGGTCATCAGGTCGGCCACGTGCCGCCGGTAGGTGCGCACCGACAACCCCATCCGCCGCGCGGCCACCTCGTCGATGTACCCGGCGCACAGCAGTTCCAGCACCTGCCGCGACGCGCTGCCCTCGGGCCAGGCCAGCTCCGCCCGCCGCACCGCCCGCAGGTCGACCGCGTCCTCCCACACGGCCCGCGACAGCGCCCGGACCGCGCCGACCACTGCCCGGTCGCGCACCACCGCCAGGCCGCCGCCGGTGGCCACGAGCGCGACCCGGTCGTCCACCAGGGTCATCGTCGGCAGCGCCGAGCCGTGCACCCGGACGTCCACGTCGGGCAGCGCCCCGAACACGTCCTCCACGACGAGGTCCCGCGCGACCACCACGCGGGCCCGCCGGTTGCCGTCCAGCAGCACCGCCTGCAACCGCTGGAACTCCCGCAGCCCGTCGGGCAGCGGGAAGGTGGCGTAGTTGGTCCACACCTCGGGTAATCGCCGCGCGGCCTGGCGGACGAGCCGGTCGACCACCTCCTCCACCGGTTCGTCCTCCACACCGGTGCCCGGGAACCGGTCCACGAGGTCGGCGAGGCGGTCGACGTGGAAGCGCATGGTCGCCAACTCGGACGAGGAGGACGGGCGGCGGGAGAAGGGCACGACGGGGCTGTTCAGGTTGGTCACGACTGGCTCCGGGGTTTCGGGTGCGGCCCACTTCCGGGCCGGGTTCGGCCGAGTTTCACCACGCCGCTGAACCCGCCCTCGCCACCGCCTTGCACACCCCTTGCCGGCCGCAAAAACCCCGACCTCAACCGCACCCCGAGGCGTTACGGACCGATTACGGCACCGCGCAGCCCGCCCCAGCCGCGCACGTCGACACCGGACGCGTTCCCCCTGCGCTGGGCGGGGACGCGGTTCACCCCTACTGCGGTGCGACTCGCGGCGGCGGTAATCGCAGGCCGGTGGGCGCCGGGGTGCCCGACGGCCACGGTTCGGGCCTCGTGGGCGGTCGTGCCGGATCGACCTTCTCCAGGTCGACGACACCCCCGCTGAACCTGGCGTTCTCAAAGGAGATCCCGCCCTCGACGAACCGGGCACCGTCGAACGAGACGAATGCCTCACCAGCAAATGTCGCTTCGTCGAACGACAGCCGCCCGATGATCGTGGCACCGGCGAAGGTGACGACACCGGTGCCGGTGAACGTCGCACCGACGAAGTCGCCACCGTCGAAGACGGCGCCGGTGAAGTCGAAGTCGTGGCCGCGCCAGGTGCGCGGATCGCTGTCGAGCAGGACCTTGGCGTCCTCCCGGTAGACCTCCACCTCGTCGAGGCGCTGCCGCCGATAGGCCACGGCCAACGCCACCACCGCCCCGACACCGCCCACGACCGCCAGCACGACCTTCACCGCCTCCAGCCGGTCTCGGACCTCCCACTCCGTCGCCGTCGACGCGCCGAGCACCCCGACGGCCGGTCCTCCCAGCACACCCCACAGCAGCAGACCCACCACACCGGCCACCACCACGGCCGCCCCCAGCAGCAACACCACGTGAACCCAGAGCGGAATCCCGGGCGCACGCGGCCGAATCCCAGCCCCGACGAAGCAGGCGCCAGCGGGGTCGCCGCAGCCGGCCGTGATCAGCGCAGCTTCGCCGCGGCAGCCGCTTCGCCCGCACTCCGCGCGATCATCGCCAGGTCGTCGACCGCGGCGATCATCGTGAACCCCGCCGCCCGAAGAGGCCCGACGCGTTCCACCGCCCCCGCGTACGCACCCGCCACCAGGCCATTGGCCCGACAGGCGCGAACCACCCGCCGAAGCGGGGCGTCCTCACCACCATCGGCCAGCAACTCGGCCACCTCCAGCCCCAGCGCCAACGACAGGTCGAACGGACCGACGAAGATGCCGTCCACCCCGTCCACCGCCGCGATGTCGTCGACCGCGTCCAGACCACGCGCCGTCTCGACCATCACCAGGCACAGCACATCCGCGTTCGCCCGCTCCGGCACCGGGACCGTCACCGCGTCGGCGGACCGGATCGGCCCGAAACTGCGGGTACCCCGCGGCGCGAACCGCGCCGCCGCGGCAGCCGCCCGCGCCTGCTCGACACCGTCGACCATGGGCACGATGACCCCGTCGGCCCCGCTGTCCAAAGCCCTGCCGATCAGCTCGGGCCGGTTCCAGGCCACCCGGACGAAAGCCGGCACACCCGCCGCACGCACGGCCGCGATCAGATCGGTGTTCTCCCGCCCACCGGCGGCACCACCGTGCTGCTCGTCCACGCACGCCCAGTCGAACCCACCACCGGCGGCCGCCCGGACCACCCGCCCATCGGTGCACCCGACCCACAACCCCGTACCGAGCGTGTTCCGGCTGGTGCGGGTCATGGTGCCTCCCGTGGTAGTGGGCGAAGCGCAGATCATGGCAGAGACCAGGATTCGTCAGTAACCCACGAACACCCCCAATTGGAGGTCAACAGGTAACCAACATTGCCAATAGGCTCGCCAACCGCGACGTACCCAGACCCGGGAGGACAGCCATGACGAGCACGCCCCGCACCACAAGGTGGTCGCGAGCGCTGACACCCGTCATCGCCGCCGTAGTGCTGTTACCCCTCGGCCCACCGGCCCAAGCCGCCGCACGCC
Source organism: Saccharothrix syringae (assembly GCF_009498035.1). NCBI lineage: Bacteria > Bacillati > Actinomycetota > Actinomycetes > Pseudonocardiales > Pseudonocardiaceae > Saccharothrix > Saccharothrix syringae. The sequence continues at coordinate 2,135,742 of NZ_CP034550.1, read as the reverse complement.
CCGCCTTCCAGGCCCCGTTCCAGTGCGGGCGCCAGATCCGGATGGAGTCCTTCGGCCACGCCCCCGCACTGGACATCTTCCGGGTACCGACCTCGGCGACGGAGGGCGAACCCCTTATCGCACCGGCAGCAGGACGGGTCAACCAGTCGTACAGCAACCCCTCCGGAGCCGGGAACATCATCCAGATCGACCACGGCGGCGGCTGGTTCACCACCTACATCCACCTGCAGTCCCGCGCGGTCGGCGTAGGCGCCCAGGTGGCCGCGGGCACGCCGATCGGCCGCGTCGGGCACACCGGCGAGACGTCGAACGGCGTGTCGCACCTGCACTTCGAGATGGCCGTAGACCGCAACGGCGACGGCCGGGCGGAGTGGGGCTACCCCAACGACGAACGCGTGGCCCCCGTGTTCAACGGGGTGACCTACGGCCAGTCGAACAACGGCACGTGGTACGTCACCAGCGCCAACTGCGGCACCCGCCCGGACGGCCCGGGGCTGTTCCGCCCGAGCACCAAGACCTGGTACCGCCCCGGCGCCGCAATGCTCACCGGATGGGGCGAACCCGGCGACATCGCCCTGGCGGGCGACTGGAACGGCGACGGTATCGACGAACCAGGCGTCTTCCGTCCGTCCACGAAGACCTGGTACCGCGTCGGCGCGGCAATGCTGACCGGCTGGGGTGAACCAGGCGACCAACCCATCGTCGGCGACTGGAACGGCGACGGCACCGACGAACCCGGCGTCTTCCGCCCGTCCACCAAAACCTGGTACCGCCACGGCGCCACCCTGCTCACCGGGTGGGGCGACGAAGGCGACATCGCCCTGGCAGGCGACTGGAACGGCGACGGTATCGACGAACCAGGCGTGTTCCGCCCATCGACCAAAACCTGGTACCGCCCCGGCGCCGCAATGCTCACCGGCTGGGGCGAACCAGGCGACCAACCCATCGCCGGCGACTGGAACGGCGACGGCACCGACGAACCCGGCGTCTTCCGCCCCAGCACCAAGACCTGGTACCGCCACGGCGCCGTCATGGCCGAGAACTGGGGCGAGGTCGGCGACCAGCCGATCGCCGGCTCCTTCTGAGCAACCGCGGACGCGTCACCGGCTCACGAGCGGCCCAGCGCGTCCGCGAGCCTGCGCAGCCACGGCCCGGCGTCGCCGTCGACGCCGGGCAGCTCGGCGCGGAAGTTCTCCCAGTCGACGTGGAGGTCGAGCACGGACGCCCAGGTGAAGTCGTCCGCCCCGGCACCGAGTTCGGGGCGGATCAGCTCACGGACGAGATCCAGCGACGTCGAGGTGCGCTCGGCGAGCAGCACGGCGTCGTACAGGTCCTTGCCCTGCGGGTACATGTCGGTCACCAGCCACTGGAGCTTCCACGCCAGCGACAGGGCGGGCGACGCCGCGAGCACCCGCGTGCCCAGCGGCGGGACCTCGACGGTGACCGGCGCGTCGGGCAGGTCCTCGTTGAACACCAGGTCCACCTGCACCGCCCCCCGCGGCAGGCCGTCGACGTCGAACGGGAACACCAGCCGCCGGCCCGGCACCCGCTCGTAGGTCCAGATGTGCTCGGCCACCACCCGGTCGGCGCGCAGGCCCGGACCGGAATCGGCGGCGACGGCGGCCACCAGGCCCTCCAGCATCGCCCGCGCCTGCGGCCCGTCCGGGGCGAAGGTCTTCGGCACCACCACGAAGTCCAGGTCGCCGGGTTCGCGGGCGAGTTCGCCGAGCCAGGCGCGCAGCGCGACGCTGCCGCGCAGCACCAGGTTCCCCGCCCACGGCGAGGCGGCCAGGACCGCGAGCACGTGCGCCATCGCGGCCCGTCGGGCGGCCGACCAGCGGGAGCCTTCCGCCGGGTCGCCGAACACCGGCTCACCAGCCCGGAAGGCGTGGTCGAAGTGCTTGAGCGCCGGGTCGAACACCCGGTGCTGCCGGACGTCGCGCCCCTCGGCCACCAGCGGCCGGAAGGTCGACGGCAGACCGCGGCCCCGGGACGTCGCGCTGCCGAGCAGGTCGTCGCGCACGGTCTGCCGATCGCCCCACCGGTTCGCTTCGAGCCACCCGCTGTCGACGTGCAGCGCGTCGTCGTGGACGACGTACTCCTCCTCGACCTCCAGCACCTCATACCCGCCGTCGCGCAGCGCGGCCAGCAGCGCGTCGAGCCGGGCGCGGGCAGTGGCCCGACCCACCCCGCGGCACCGCTGCGTGACGAACCGCTCCTCGTGCCGGCCGCGCCGCCGCCGGGCGTTGCGCGACACGTTCGCGCCGTTGTCGGCGATCGCCCACCTCAACCGGTCGACCGCGGCGCGGTCGTCGGAGGGCAGCAGCACCTTCACGTGGTGCTCGAAGTACAGCTCGTCGGAGGCGTCCAGGTCGGACGCGGGCACCCCCTCGTTCCACGGGGCGGCCTCGATCTTGACCCGGACCACCCGCAGCCCCGCCGCGGCCAGGTCCGCCCGCCACCCCTCGGCCAGGCGGTGCAGGTCCTCCAGCGTGCCGCTGCCCCGCACCGTGAGCATCGGCTGGGAAGGGGTGTCGCCGCGGTTGAGCAGGATGTGGGTGAACTTCGCGCCCCTCCGGGAGGCGAACGCGGCCAGGGCGTCCGCCTCCTCCGCGGAGCCGGTCAGGTGCACCTCGAAATCGCCGGAGAACATGCCCCGGATCCTGTCATCACGGCGCGGACGCCCGAAAACGCCTTTCCGACACCGGCGCCGCGACCGTCAGTAGTGGGCCCGGAGGGTGAAGCTGAGCATCGTCGTCGCCCCGGGGCAGTAGGCCACCGCGGAGGTCCCGAACCGGGTCACCTTGCTGCTGTGGACGCTGCCGTCGCTGCACGACACCGACACGGAGAAACCGGACGCGCCGCCGCCGATCTGGTAGCAGTCCGCCCAGACGGTGGAGTTGCGGCCGGGCGAGTACCGCCAGACGCAGAAGACCGACGCGGCCTCGACCTCACCCTCGGCGGGCTTGAGCGGTGGCACCGGCAGGGTCACCAAATCCCGCTCCACCAAGTCCGCCGACGCCTGCGCGCCCACCACACCGCCCCCGGCCAGTGCCAGGACCATGAACACCACCGACGCGACCCGCTGAACGGTTCTCGACATTGAGTCCCAACCTCTCGAAGTCCGTGAAACCCGATTCGGAGCAAGGATCACCTTCGTCCGGGTCTCCTGGAACAACAGCCACTCGATCGGCCCAGGACTCCCGCAGCCCCGACGTCCGCACACCGAACCCCGTGCCAGGAACCGTGTATCAGACCAGGTAGACGGACATCCACATCCCTCACGACGCGAGCCGGGACCCCAACACGAAGAAACCCGGCCGCAGCTCGCTCGAAGCGGCTGCGGCCGGGCCGGGGGTTGCCCCTCGGGGTCAGCGCTGGAGCGTCAGCACACCCGGTCGGTAGGGCAGCTTGCCGTAGTCACCGCCGGAGCTGGGGCTGCGCCCCTGGTAGAGGAACTGGAGGTTGCAGGGGTCGATGGTCTTGGTCTGGTCGGGGTTGGTGCGGATCAGGTCGCCGTGGCTGATGTCGTTGGTCCAGGTGGCGCCGCTGTTGGCCTTGCCCGCGAACGGGTTGCTCTCGGTGGCGGCCTGCGGGGTCCACGAGCCGCTGAGGCTGTTGGAGGTGAACGACCGGAAGTAGCGGCCGTTGGCCCCGATCGCCTCGACGATCATCAGGTACTGGTTCTGGCCCTGGACCTTGTAGACCTCGACCGCCTCGAACAGGTTGTTCGTCGAGTCGCTCATGATCGTCGTGTACGACGAGCCGAAGTTGCCCGGGAAGTTCCCGATCGGCATGCTGGCCCGGTAGATCTTGCCGTTGTCACCGGCGAAGAACAGGTACATGTTCGTGCCGTCACCGATCAGCGTCTGGTCGATCGGGCCGGTGCCCGAACCGGAGATGCTGCCGGTGAACAGCGGCTGCGCCGCCGACCACCCGTTCGGGTTGGTCGGGTCGTTGGACGTGCGGTAGCTGAACGCGGTCGGCCCCCACTGGTAGGCCAGCACCCAGATGTTCTTCGGGGCGAAGTAGAGCAGCGTCGGCGCCACCGTGCCCGAGTTCATCGCGTTCTGGCTGGCCGAGGCCATGTCCGACCAGTTCGTGAAGGTCCCGAAGTTCATCGACCCCCAGGACGTCCCCGTGTCGTGCGTAGTCGCGTAGACCAGGTGCTTGCCGTTGTACATCACGTGCGTGAAGTCCTTGAGCGACACCCACCCCGACCTCGGGTTCGCCAACGACCCCGTGGACGTCCAGCGGTAGCGCGACGGGAGCGAGCACGTACCACCCTGCGAGGTGGTCGTCGTGGTGGTGGTCGTCGACGTGGTCGTCGTCGTGGAAGTGGTGCTGGACGTGGTGGTCGTCGTAGTCGTGCCACCGGTGCACACCACACCGTTCAGGGCGAAACTGGCAGGACTCGGGTTGCTCCCCGTCCAGGAACCGTTGAACCCGAACGACACCGTGGCACCGGTGGCGATCGACCCGTTGTAGCTGACGTTCTTCGCGGTCACCGCCGCACCGCTCTGCGTCAACGTCGTGTTCCACGACTGCGTCACCGTCTGCCCGGCGCCGAACGACCACGTCAACGTCCACTCGGACACCGGATCACCCAGGTTGGTGATCGACACGTTGGCGCCGAATCCACCCTCCCACTGCGACGCCACGGCGTAGTTCACCGAACAGCCCGCGGCTGCGGCACCGGCCGGCATCGCCACGAGGACCGCCGCCGAAGCCAGCACCACGGCACTCGCCGACGCGGCGGCGACGTTGGCCGCTCTGAACCTGGTCATGAAGCTGCGTCGTTGCACTGACATGACATCTCCTCGTCTGTGGACGTTGGGCAAGCTTCAAACGGCGCTGTCCGCGATCGCAGCCGCCGACGAGAACGGCGATCGACCCGGAATCCGACACCACCCGGCGCAGTTCCCCCACCGCCCGACCCGGAAGTGGAGAGCGCAGCAGGCGGGCCCCTCGCCGCCGACCTCGACCACCGAGCAGCGCCATCGAGCTTCCTCCGAGCTGGTGTGATCCAGGGTTCGCGGTGGACGGCCGAAGTGGCGGCCGATCGACGCGTTCGAGGTCGTCAAGGACGGGTTCCGAGGGCAACGTAGCCACAACCGAAGTCGGACGTCAATGCTAAAATTGTTAGCGCTAACTTGAGCAGCAAACGCTTTCACGCAGTCGAATCGCGATTCGACAAACCTGGTCACCCTCACGACATCGTCGATTTTCGCCCGTTCGGACGAGCATAAGCCCCACCACACCACACCGAGCTTGTGAGCGTGAACATCGCCTTCCCGCCACAACACCCGGCAGCGGTTCGATCAGCGTCACGCCCCACCCGGCGGCAACACCGCACCCAGGAGCCGACGGCTTTCCAGATCCTCGGCGATCCGCACACCGACGTCGTCGCCGGTCGAGCGCATGGCGCCAAGGGCCTCCTGCCAGGCGGGCGTGGCACCGGCCAGGCGCATGACGTGGACCAGCGCCCGGCGGCCGACCGAGCGCTTCCCATCCCGAACGGCTCCGACCAGGACGCCCACCACCTCGTCTCCCAACTCCCCGAGCAGTTCGACCGCCTGATAACGAACCCTCGAACTCGGGTCGCGCAAGGCCAGTGATCCGACCAACCCGACGGTGTCGTCGGAGAGCGCGTCGAGCGCCCCGAGTTCGTGCACCGCGCGGATCCGCTCCGCCTCATCGGCGGTGGACAGCACCTCGACCAGCACCGACTCCCCGCGAGGTGCGACACCCGGCAGATCGGCGGACTCCAGCCAGGCGGCGTACCAGGACAGGAAGTCCTCCTCAGGCCGCAGGCGCGCGGACACACCCGCCCCCACGTCCACCAACCGGCCCGAATGCGGCCCCGTCACCAACAGGACGGTTGCCTCAACCCCGCCCGCATCGACCACCCGCAGCCCCGTGGCCGCCGCGTCGCCCAACTCGACCCGGGCCAGACCACCCGGCAGCTCGACGCTGCGCCACCTGCTGAGCCCTTGAAGCCCGTACCCGGGCCCGACCCCACCGTCCCCCACCGAGCTCAGGAATGCCCGGTAGGGCGGCGGCAACCGAATGCCGTGCACCGCCTCGAAGACCTCGACACGAGCCCCGGACAGCGTCGCCCCCAGGCACCGCCCCCGCGGGGCGCGGAGGTACCCGCGAGGGCGCACCAACGGCCCAGGCCACTTCCGCGCCAGCGCCGACTTGATCTCACCCACCAGCGACGCACACCGGTCCACGGGTCCCGCAACTCTCTTCAGCTCGTCATCGGTTCGAACACTCGACCAGCTTCCTACAACGACAGGTCGTTCAACACACCTGCGCTCGACCTCGACATCCACCCGAATCGACACGGCATCGCCCGCCCGACATCAGCATCGATGATTCATCCCAATGCCTTCGCCAACTGACGAACTTCACGCACCTGCGCTGCGGCCAGGTGCCGAACGTCCCAGAGCAGCGCAGCCGTGTCGGAAGTTTCCCCGGGAAGCTCGCCACTCACGACCGGTTCAGACATCCCGACCAGACCCCCCAAAACCTCGACCGAAATGCCGAGAACAGCAGAAAATCCGCCGAGAAGCTCGGCATCGGGTTCTTCACCCCGCGTCCCACTGCCCCGATCGTCGCCGCTGACGGGTAGACGCCGGACATCAGGTACATGACCTTGGCCGCCGAAGACCACCCCAGATTCCGGAGGGCGAGCACCCTCACGAGAAGAGAGCCGAAACCCGGGGAGGACTGCTCGTAAGGGCGCAGATTCCCCGGGGACGCGGCTCGCGGGAGCAGAGGCAAGGACTGGGCGAGTTCACGCAACCGCTGCCTACCCGAAGCGGGCAGGGACAGAGCGCGACGTACCAGTTCAGGAAGTTCCCGGCCTGCCGCCTCGTCGAAGCGCAACGCGTCGTCCGGAACGGGAATACCTGCCACGAGGTAGAGATCCTGGTCCTGCATCCCGACCTGCTCCGCCAGTCGACGGAGGAACCCCTCACCCGGAGGTTGCCCAGCAGGAATCGGGGAAAGTTCACCTGTCGAAAACTTCCCACTCCGCAGAAGACGATCTTCTCACGCCCGCACGAGACGCGCCAGGAGCACACTTGGCCCGGGGTACACCTGTTCTCCCATCACCACCGCTATATCGCGAGATCCGTCGCCACCCGAGCCCACCCGGAGCAAGCCCCACAAGACCAACCCAACGGGAACATGCGCCATCTCAGCGACCCGGTAGCCCTGCACAGTAATCCCAAGCACCGTCTCCAAAGCTCCAACCGTGCCACCGGAATGCACTGCGCGTGATGTCCAACAATGGAGCGGAACCCGGAAGATCCGTCGGACGGCAATGGCCGGCGAAGTTGCCGATCCTGGAAATCATGCCGCCCGCATCGACGTCGAACGTTCCTGCCACGAGCACACCCACCTTCCACCGGAGATGACCCCGGCGAAATCCCTGCACCTGCCGGAAGAGGTCCCTGGAAGCTTTGGTCGACGCCTCCGCGGAACGGCTCCCAAACCTCATCTCGACAATCGTGCACCAGGTGCCAGGAGGTGGCGTCGACCTTGCCGGTGGTGCCGTCCTGGCCGGTGACGGTCAGCTTGGTAATGTCGCCTTCATCGTCATGGACGATGGTGGTGACGGCCTCACGGTCCGTGGTCTCGCCCGTCTCAGGGTCGGTGGCCTCGACCTCGTCCCCGATCCCGACCTCGGAGATCGGTATGGTCGTGCCGCCGGCCATCAGCACCGGGGTTCCGGCCACGGAGCCGTGCTCGGCTCGATCCCGTGCACGCCGGGGTCATCCTGTGCCGCCCGGAAAGTCATCGCATCTGGTCACAAGGCTTGTCTGTACTCATTGACGGGCTGGTTCACACCGTCGACTGCCGGACCACCCACGTCCACTTCCACGGGACCGGTTGGACCGTGGTCTTCGGCTAACCCCGAATCCGGCAGTCAGTTGGACGAACGACCTTGAACCACGGTGAAACGCTCGCGGCTGACGGCCCGGTCACCGACCCTCAGCCGCGGGGAGGCCCGGTCCGGGTCGTCCAGGGCAGCGCCGGAGGCCGCGTGCCGCTGGAACTCGGCCTCCTGGGCGAAGAACTCGCCACCCGGCACGTTCTGGTCCACCTGCCCCATCGCCGTCAGGCACACGTGTGCGCACTTGACGCGCAGATCAAGTGACCGGAGTTTCCGCCGGCACCGAGAACGCTGCGGCCATGACACCTCCCACCGACGCGGTTCGATCGACAAGTTCGGCACCGCGGCGGCCGGCTTGCAGATCAGACCAGGGATGCCGACTTTGGGCACTCCACACGCCCGTGCTCGCCGCCCGGTACAGCTGCCCGCTTGCCGTGACCCGCGATCCCAGTACCAGGTGATCGGCCCCAGGACCAGCGGAATCCCGAACTCCCCATGGCCGTTGGGAGTCCACCAGCAGAAGCTCCTGACCGCGAGGTACGCGGCGGCTGCGCCGCTCGCCGCAGTGACAGCCACCTGATGACAGCCTGTCGCACACCGGTTTCCGCAATATTCTTGGGATTCTCCTCTTTCACCCGTGCCTGGGAGTGGTGGTCGCCATGGTCGCGCGCTTGCTCGTCGCGGTTTGCGTTCTCGGCATGTCCCTCGTCCTTCCACCCCAGGCCGGGGCGTCGGACTGGTGGCTGCAGTACTCCGACCGCGGCACCGGCCTGTGCCTGGACGTCGCGGGCGGCTCCAGCGCGGACGGGGCGATCCTGCAGGAGGCCGGGTGCAAGAACCCGGTTGCCAGCGGGTCGGGCAACCAGCGGTTCCAGACCCGAGCCACAACCGGTGGGTACCTACTGGTCGCGATGCACAGCGGCAAATGCATGCAGATCCAGGGCGGCTCGCTCGTGGACGGCGCGATCGCCCAGCAGCTCACCTGCACGGGCGCGGCGCACCAGGTGTGGGAACTGCCGCTGGTCAGCGAGAACCCGAACGGGTCGTTCAACGTCCAGCTCCGCAACGTCAACAGCGGCAAGTGCCTGCGCGGCCAGCCGACCGGCACGGCGCTCACGCAGGTGACGTGCGCGAGCAGCGACACCCGTCAGGTGTGGCGGCAGCACCTGCGGTCGGTGGACCGCTGACCCGTCCCGTTCGCCCCGGCACCGTCGGCCGATTGAAGACACGACCAACGGCAGCGGCAACTCCCCCGTTCCAGCCGCACTCGTGATCATGGTTCCGTTCCGACATGCCGGGAGAAGTCCGGCCGGCCCACTTGACCGTGGCCAACGCCTTCGCCGCTGTTCCTGCTGCCCATGTGCGCCCGGGCCAAGGACGATAGGCGCTTCGTCAGCTTCGGCTGTTGGCGCGTCCGAAGACGGTCCTGCACTGGCGCCTCCTCGCGCCCGGCATCAAGATCGCCGCGTCCACGGTGTGGCAGATCCTCAAGGACGCCGGAATCGACCCAACACATGAGCACGCCTCGACAACTTGGCCGGCCTTCCTCAGCTCGCAGGCCGACGCCCTGCCGGCCTGCGACTTCTTCGAGACCACCACCTTGAGCGGCACCCGGCTGTACGTATTCGCGGTCGTCGAACACGCCAACCGCCGAACCGGGATCCTCGGCGCCACCGCGCACCCGACCACCTCCTGGATCACCCCAGCCGCCAGGAACCTCGTCATGGATTTCGAAGACGAGGGCCGACACGTGCGGTTCCTGATCCGCGACCGGACCGGCCGTTCGTTGGAACCACCAGGCGAGAAGTCACCGACCGACTGCTCATCATCAACGAACACCACCTGCGAGCAGTGCTGAACCGCTACGCGGCCCACTGCAACCACCGCCGACCACACCGAGCACCGCGACTCTCGCCACCACGACCGGACCACCCGACCGCAGAACCGGGCCGCGTGCCGATACGCCGCCGACCAGTCCTCGGCGGCCTGACCAACGAGTACGAACACGCAGCCACCTAACCGCAGGTCAGACCATGTTGCCGACGTCGACACCCCCTACGACCGGCGGTGTGAAGCCGGCAGTGCCCGCATTGGTGCCCTTCCGGACGTGGTCGCGCCGCCGCGTCTTTCATAACCTCCGTTTCGGTCCGGAGGAGGCGACAGGAACCGCCCGGCCACGGGACCGGGCGACGTGCCCTGGAAGCGGTGCGCCGGGGCGCGGGCCGCCGAGTCCTGTCCGGACCGAACCGCACCCGGCTCGCGACATCCGCCCGACACGCCGCTCCCCGCACGGTCCGACCGCACGGCCGCCGTCGCGCTGCGGCACACGGCCCACCGCCACGACGTGGTCGACGGGTCGTGTTCGTCGTGCGGTGCCCGGACCGACGACCATCGATCGAGGGAGATCCTGATGAAGTTCAAGCTCGGCTTCACCAACCTGTCCGGCACCGCGACCCAGAGCTGGGCGCTGTTCCTCGACGGCGTGTCGGTCGCGACGTTCACCCTCCAGCCCGGGAACAGCACCAGCAAGTACGTCACCGTGGAGATGAAGACCGGTGACAAGATCCAGATGACGGCGGACGGCGCCCACACCGCCGCGGGTTCCCTGGACCTGGCGGGCGACAAGCTCATCCTGAACTCCGTGACGCCGAAAGAGTGGAACCTGGAGCAGGAGGCCAAGGACCAGTACGTGGTGCAGTGCAAGATCAACTGACGCAATCGGCTGCCGTGCGCCCGACCGGCGGTGGGCACGTGGATGGCGTCGCCTGCGCGACGCGCTCGGCGCTCGGGCTGTGCGGTCCGGGTGGGGTCGGCACGGCCACCGGCTCGACCGGCCCTCCTGTCAGGCCGGTCGAGGGAAGGCATCGCCGTGTTGTGGTGGCTGACCGCTGCCCGTCGGGCGTGGTCCGGCGCCGGATCGGTGTCCAGCGCCTCGGCGGCCAGCGCGATCTCGTCGACCGGCATGGCGGACCAGTCGCTGCCGTAGTGCAGGTTGCGGGGCTCCAGAACTGCTGAGCTGCGGCGATCCTGCCCTCTGGACCCCCAGGGCAGGATCGTGAGCTGTGGCGTTACCGATGCCGAAGTCGGCGGCGCGACGGGTGTAGGTGTCGCCGCAGCGCAGACGGGCCAGGACCCACTTGTCACCGACAAAGCCAAACGCGCCTCGACCTCGCGCACGCAGGGAATCAGTCGCGCGATGTCGCCCAACACCCCAACAGCCGTCCCGGACAGCACCGCGATACGATCCGACCGCACTTCCCCAGGTCGACCTCAGCCAAATCCGAAGAGACGACCACTTATCCACGTGGTAAGTCGCACAGACTCATCCCCCAGAATTGCCCAAATCCTGTCCCGATCTGCGGAAATAGCAAATCGACAGGTAGCGAAGATGCAGTTGAACGCACTTCGGCGCAACTCACGCCAGTTCATTCAAGTTGAATTCTCCCAATTTCCTCCCACCCCCCTCCCACGGCGAGCTGATATCGACCGGTGCGGACATCGAACACTCGTGCGCTCATCGAGCGACCGACCTTCACCAACGCCGCCAGCGCCGCAGTGCCAGCGGCCATCGCACCAGCGAACTCGATCAACGAGGGCCACATCGCCGCGGACAAGAGCCGTGACGGTCGCTTCGACAGCCACAGACGCAACGACCTGGCACGCCGACGAGTTTTAAGGTACCTTGCAACTATGTCCATCGCTGCGTCGGAGATCAACTTCAGCGATCTGTCGAACAAGCCGGCCGACTCCGTCCGCAAGCTCCAGGAGTCGCCGAGCCGGACACTGCTCGTGCACCGCCGCGGCGACGAGGAGGACCTGGTCCTCACCACGGCCAGCCGGGCACGGGAGGTCCGCGAGGTCGTCTCGACCACCACCGCCCTCTTCGTGGCGCTGATGCAGCACAGCGAGAGCGTCCGGGACCTGGTAACCGACGTGATGCCCACGGCCCTCCCCTGGGTGCGGTTCCTGCCGCGCGAGGACATGCAGGCGTTCGTCGTCGAACTCGTCGACACCCTGCAAGCCGCCGACTCGCTGGGCACCCCAGCCCCGGTCACCCAACTCATCACCCAGTGGCAGCACACCGCCGAAGTCCACGCCGACCCACGACTTCTCGCGATCCTCCGCCAGGACGGCGAAGACCTCGGTGACGTCCCCGCACCGGGGGCAGCCACCGCGTGAGCCCGAAGAAAGGCGACCCGGTCGCCCCGCCCACCATCGGGGACGAGTGGCGCATCCGCTACTGCACCACCGAGGCGGTCAAGGGCTGGCAGGACCTCGAAACCCGAGCCTCGGGCAACCTGCGCCAAGCCTGGGAGACCATGCGCGGCAACCCCGGCCCGGGGCCCGGCAAGCCGACCAACCGCCACCACCAACTCAAAGGCAGCCTCGCCCACGGCACGCACAACGGGAAAACCCTGCACCGCTGGCAAATCGAGGTCACCGGCGGCGACCGCATCTGGTACTTGCTCGACGCCGACAAGCACACCGTGTGGGTGCAGTACGCAGGTGCTCATCCCAAAGCCACCGAATAGACCATCACACGTTCGGTGGGCTCGTCGCCCGCGCAACGAGCCACACGGGTGGGATGACCGAGCATAGGACGGGCAGGCGGCTGGTGAACCTATCCAGCGCCGTCCGGAGTTCGATGCGGGCCAGCAGGGCGCCGAGGTGGTAGCTGCTGCCACGATTGATGACGATGTACCACGCGTTCGGCGTGAACGAGCCAAGGCCGCGGCGGATACGCTTTTCGCGCTCGACACGATGATTCTTCTACGACCGATGACCTCGCCAAGCCCAAGCCGTCGCCGCCCGCCACCTCGCGGAGGACTCGGGCGCAGTGGACGGTGCCACCTTGGCCGACGCGGACAAGAAGGCCGGCGCACAACTGGATGCGGTCAGGACCGCCGCGAGCATCGCGGTCGGCGGCGGCCTATTCGCCCTGCACCCAGGGGCATTGCGTTGTGGGGTGGCGCCCTCCGCGAGGTCCGGCCAGGGCGGCGGCACGTACCCAGATCACTAACCGACCGACGAAATGCCGCCGCCACTGGCCTTTTAACATGACTCGAAGCCCACCTCGGCGTTGGTTCCCCGATCAAGGCGGTTGTCTCGTCGTTCTGCCGACCGCTTCAGGTGACGCGAAAGACCGGCCAGCCGATCTCGGTGCGCCACGCGGCGGGATCGCCCGAGTCACGAGGACCGACGGCGTAGACTTCCCGCACCGGTCCGGCCACCGACATCGCGTTCTCCACCACCCAGGTCCCGAGTTCGCCGTACGTGACATCGACGCCGTTGTGCTCGCCGACGTGAGTGGTGACGGCCAGTTCCGCGGCCGGGAGGACTACGGGGTGCACGCGTCCGGTGCGAGGTGGCGCGGCGGTCGGCAGGTAGACCAGCGCGTGACCGCGCTCCTGTTCGAAGAGAGCGTTGTCGTAGCAGCCGCCCGGCGGTCCGGTCACGGCGGAGCCGACGGCCGCCTCCAGTTCTGCCATCGCGCCTGCGAACCAGGCAGCGACCTCGTGGTGCTCGACCACGGCCTCCACCGCCGCGACCGTCCGGGCGGGCTCCGCGCGCAGTTCGACGTCGATCGGCGCGGGGTCGGGCCGGAGCAGGCGCCGCAGCGACACGACCGCGGTCCTGGTGCGGTCGAGCACGTCCTCCAGGCGTTGCAGGTGGTCCGCGACCAGGGCCGCCCGGACACCGGGGTCGGGGGTCCGGAGGATTCGCCGCACATCGCCCAGGGGGACGTCGAGTTCGCGGAGCCGGTGGATGACCTGCGCGGTCGGGATCTGGTCGACGGCGTAGTAGCGGTAGCCGGTGCTCTCGTCCACCACGGCGGGTTCCAGCAGGGCCGCCTCGTGGTACCGGCGAAGGGTCCGCACGCTCAGGTGGGTCAGCCGCGAGAACTCTCCGATGGTCAACATCCCCGCATTCTGGACCCTCTCCCCGGGGGAGAGTCCACGGCTTGACCCTCTCGCGCCGTGAGGCCACACGGTGGGGTCATGACACAGCACACCGATCTTCCGTCCGACCTGCTCCCGGCCACCGTGCGCGAGTTCTTCGCCGCCCACGTCGCCCGCGACGCCGACACCGCCTCGTCGTTCCTCACCGAGGACGTCGTGGTCGTGGACCAGGAAGAGACCTTCCGCGGCCGGGAAGCGGTCCACGCGTTCCTGCGGGACGCCGGGTCCGAGTTCGAGTACACGACCGAGCAGATCGGCGCTCGGCGCGTCGATGACGCCCACTGGGTGGTGACCGTGCGGCTCGAAGGCACCTTCCCGGGTGGGGTCGCCGAGCTCGACTACCGGTTCGCACTGCGGGGCGGCCTCGTCGCCGAACTCGTCATCGCCAACCACACCGCCTGACCGAACCCGTGCCACACCGATCTTCAGCGGAGAGAAAGATGTCTGGTTCCGACCGCGATCGTCTCGACGGTCGCCGGGCGCTGGTCACGGGCGGTTCGAAGGGCTCGGGCAAGGCCGTCGCGCAGAGGCTGCGAGAGATGGGCGCCGACGTCTACGTGACGGCGCGAACGATGCCCGACGGGTACGAGCACCCAGACCGATTCATCGAAGCGGACCTGACGACGGTCGAGGGCACCAACGCGGTGGCCGCTCGAATCGCCGAGGTCGGCGGCGCACTGGACATCCTGGTGCACGTCGTCGGAGGCGCGTCGACGCCGGCCGGTGGATTCGCGGTCATCACCGATGACCAGTGGCTCACGGAGCTGAACCTCAACTTCCTGGGAGCGGTGCGGCTCGATCGAGCGCTTCTCCCGGCGATGATCGAGTCCGGGGCGGGCGTGGTGCTGCACTTCACCTCGATCCAGCGTGAACTGCCCCAGTACGACGCGTCCCTGGCGTACGCGGCAGCGAAGGCCGCTCTGCGCACGTACAGCAAGGGACTTGCCAACGAACTCGCGCCGCGCGGCGTACGGGTCAACGCGATCAGCCCCGGCGGGATCGAGACCGAGGCGTACGAGAGGTTCGTGGACCGGATCGCCGAGGGCAACGGACTCACACGTGAGGAAGCCAAGCAGACCATCTACGACTCCCTGGGAGGAGTACCGCTGGGACGGTTCGCGAACACCGCGGAAATCGCGGACCTGGTCGGGTTCCTGGTCTCGGACCGCGCCTCGGCGATCGTGGGAGCCGAGTACGTGATCGACGGCGGGACCGTGCCGACCGTCTGAGCCGGACTCCTCCCGCATTCACCGATGACCTGTGACCTGCGGCAGGCGGACATCGCGTCTCCTGCCGCAAGGAGAACCCATGACCAAGCAAGTCACGGAGCGGTCTTCCGCCCAGCCGGTCGGACCGCCACCACCTTTCGATCCAGAGCTCGCCCCCGTCCTCGAGGTGCTGACCGGCCTGCGCCCACCGGACGCGTACCGCCCGGACAACATCGTGGAGATGCGCGAGCCCGTTCCCGGCGTGGAGACCCCGACCGACGAGGTCCTCTCACGCGGTGGCGCCTACAGCGTGCGGGAGCGGGTGGTGCCGGGGCCGGACGGGCAACCGGACATCTCGCTGCTGATCTGCCTCCCGAAGCACGCGGCGACCCCCACCCCGGTGATCTACCACGTCCACGGAGGCGGCATGATCGTCGGGGACAACCGGTTCGGCCTCGTCGAGATGCTGGACTTGGCCGAACCGATGGGCGTGGCCGTGGTCTCGGTCGAGTACCGGCTCGCACCCGAGACACCCCACCCCGGTCCCGTCGAGGACTGCTACGCGGGCCTGGTGTGGGTGTCGGAGCACGCCCACGAGCTCGACATCGACCCCGGGCGCATCGTCATCGCCGGTGCGAGCGCCGGCGGCGGCCTCGCAGCAGGTGTCACCTTGATGGCGCGCGACCGCAACGGCCCGGCCGTCCTGGCCCAGCTGCTCCTGTCGCCGATGCTCGACGACCGCAACGACTCGCCCTCCGCCCAGCAGATGCGCGGCCTCGGCATCTGGGACAGCTCCTCGAACGAGACCGGGTGGAACGCGCTCCTCGGCGACAGCGTGCGCGGAGGACCGGACGTGTCCGCGTACGCCGCGCCTGCCCGTGCCGCGGACCTCTCCGGCCTGCCGTCCACGTTCGTCGACGTCGGGTCGGCCGAAACGTTCCGGGACGAGGACGTTGCCCATGCGAGCCGCATGTGGCAGGCGGGCTGCCACGTCGAACTGCACGTCTGGCCTGGCGGGTTCCACGGGTTCGACGTCGTGGTTCCTCACGCCGTGATCTCGCAGGACGCCATCGCCGCCCGAGCGGCATGGCTGCGCCGTCAACTGGGGCGTACTCCCCGGCAAGGCGCTGAGCTGGGCGCGTGACCCGTGATCAGGTGTTGTCGGACCAGACGTGGGAGCGGATCACGCCGTTGTTGCCGACGCAGTACGGCAACAACCGCCCATTTCGTGATCACCGACAGACGATCGAGGGCCTCGTGTTCCCCCACCTGCGCCGGGATGACCCGCCAGCGCTCCAACACGAAGCTGATGCCGCCGGCGAGCTGAACGGGGCGGTACTGCCGAGGCGGTTGCGGATCACCGCGACCAGCCCGTCGAGCGCGAAAGGCGCCAGGTTGGCCAGGCTGCGTTTCAGGTGAGACCACACGCCCTCGGCCGGATTCAGGTCCGGGGCGTAGGGCGGCAGCCGGAACACCGTCAACCACAGCCGTGTCGCGATCAGTGCGCGCATGGCGGCGTCGAGCAGGACGGCGAAATCGGGTTTGCGGCAGACCGTGCCGGCCAGGGACACCCGACCCGCCTGGGTGGTGCGCACCCAGGCGGCCACGCCGGACTCGTCGCGCTCAGCGGCCCGGTGGACCGGCAGCTGCGGGGTGAAGCCCATCTGCCGCAGGATCCGCCAGGTCTGGGCGCATGCGCGACCGCCGCCCGCACGGGCCCCGCGACCGCGGCACCTCCACCCCGCCGGTCCGCCAGCGGGCGTGCCAGCCGTAGGCGGACTTGCGCGAGACCCGTAACAGCCGCGCCACCCGCGGCGGAGCCACACCCCCGGGCGAACATCCCGGCGGCCTCGAACCGGACCCGCTCCCGCTGGGCCCGCTGCTTCGCGGTCAGACCACCACCAACCGTCACCCAGAAACGAAACGGTCGGTAGCGGCGAACTCGACGAGGAGGATGCGACCTCCCTCAGCCCCGCGGCGTCACCGGCGTGGGATGCCGTTCGTGGAGCAGGTCGAGGAACGCCCGCGTGGCGGCGCTGGGGCGGCGTGCCGCGGCGGTGGCGACCGTCAACCGCCAGTGCAGGTCACCGTCGGCGACCTGGACGACGTGCAGGCCGCTCGGGTCGGGCACCAGGCGGTCGGCGAGGAACGCGATGCCCAGGCCGGCCCGGACGAAGTCGACCGCCGTCGCCACGTTGGCGACCTCCACCGTGACCTCGCGCTCGACCCCCGCGGCCGCGAACGCCCGGTCGACGACGGTGCGGCTGCCGAACCCGACGGGGGTGTCCACGAACGGGAACTCGGCCAGCCGGGCGAGCGTCGCCCGGTGCTCGCCCGCGAGGGGGTGGGAACCGGGCACGTAGACGGCCAGCTCCGCGGTGGCCAGCAGCCGGGTGTCGAGGTCGGAGGGCCGCGGGTCGGGCAGGGCCAGGAACGCGACGTCGAGCCTGCCCTCGCGCAGGTGCTGGGCCAGGCCGGCCGAGCCCGCCATGGCGGCCCGCAGGCGCACCGTGACGCCGGGGTGCTCCGCGCGCAGCTCCGCCAGGAGCCCCGGCAGGTCGACGACGTCGATCGCGGTCAGCGTGCCGACCGTCACGGTGCCGTGCAGGGCACCCTGGACCCGGTGGACCGCGTCCTTGGCGGCCCGCGCGGCGTCGAGGGTGTCCCGGGCCCGCGGCTGCAACGCCTTCCCGGCCGCCGTGAGCGTGACGTGCCGGCCGCTGCGGTCGAACAGCTCCGATCCCAGCTCCCGTTCCAGGGCGCGGACCGTCGCGGACACCCCGGACTGGACGACGTGCAGCCGCGCCGCCGCCCTGGTGAAGCTCCCGGTGTCGGCGACCGCGAGGAAGTGTTCGAGGTGACGCAGTTCCACGGGCCGATTATCACTCATCATGCTGACGATCATCAGCAGACATCGTTGGACGTGCTGACCGAACTCCGGTGCACTGGACCCATGCGTGACGACGACACCCCGCAGTACACGGAACTCCCCGCCCGCGCGCGGCGGGCGATCGAAGACTTCCTGCCGCCCGACGCCCTCGTGGCCGAGCACCTGCGGCGCTATGCCGACGTGCGGCCCCGCCCCGCGGACCGCGAAGGCGACACCGAGGTGCTCGACGGGGTCGTGTTCAACCACCACTTCGCCGAGGTCCCCGGCGACCAGGAGACGGTCCGCTGGCACTACGTCGAGACCGGGACCGGCGACCCGGTGGTGTTCCTGCACGGCATGCCCGACTCGTGGTTCCTGTGGCACCACCAGATGGCGGCGCTGGCCGGCTCCCATCGCTGCATCGCCGTGGACCTCAAGGGCTACGGGCAGTCGGAGAAGGGCAGGGGCGACTACCGGCAGGCGGGCGTGGCCCGGCAACTGGTCGACCTGCTCGACGCGCTCGGTATCGACCGGTTCGCGCTGGTCACCCACGACCGCGGCACCGTGCTGGGCGACCACGTGGCGGCCGCCCAGCCGACGCGGGTCCGCCACTACGTCCGCGGCGAGCAGCACCTGCACCACTTCCACCCGGCGCTCTCCCCGCACGACGACCTCCTCGCGGAAGCCCCGTGGACCGGGATGCTGGCGGATCCCGGTCAGTTCGTCGTCCGCGCCCATGCCATGGTCGGCGGCCTGCCGATCACCGAAGCGGACCTGCGCCGCGTCATCCAGGAGTTCTCCTACCCCGGGATCGACCGGGCCGTCCCGCGCTACGCGATGGCGTCCACCTTCCGCAAGGAGTGGCTCGAGCGGCGCCGGGACCTGATCCCGCGCTGGCGGAGCCCGATCACCCTGCTCCAGGGCTGGGACTCGCGCACGCAGCCCCGCGAGTTCTTCGCCGACGCCGCCGAGCACATCCCGCACGCGGCCGGCGTCGACGTGCGCTACGTGACCGGCGGGCACTTCTGGCCGCTGGAGAGCCCGGACGAGACGACCGGCGTCCTGCGCGACGTGCTGGGCCGGTAGCCCGGGGTCGTCATCCCTTCACACCGGTGTTCGCCAGCCCTTCGATGAACCGCCGCTGCGCCGGCACGAACACCACCAGGACCGGCACCACCGCCATCGTGCCGGCCGTGACCACCGCGGCGACGACCTGGGTGGTCGCGGCGCTCGATGTCGAACCGACGTCCGGCGACCTGCACCGCATCGAGGTGGCCGCACACCACGTCCAGGGCGAGCGCGTCCCCGAGCAGGTGAAGTCTCAGTTCGGGCGCTGAGCCCCTCTGCTTTCTGCGCCGGTCGCCTCCGCCAAGCCGACAACGGGATCGTCGACGCGGAGCCGGATCGACGCCGGCGGTCTGGACAGCCTGACGAACTGACGGCGCGGACCGCTCAGGCGTTCGCAAGGGCATGACCCGCGGGCACCAGAGCGGCGGCGCTCTAACCCTGGCCTCAGGTTGATCCGGGACGATGAGCGGCTGAAGCATCGACCGGAGGGGGCGGGGCGGCGTGCGGATCATGATCGCGGATGACGAGGCGGCCATCCGCGAGTCGCTGGAGCGGGTGCTCCAGGTCGAGGGTTACGACACCAGCACCGTCGCCAACGGTCTCGCCGTGCTCGACGGGGTCGAGGGCGACGAGCCGGATCTGCTGATCCTCGACGTGATGATGCCCCGCCTCGGCGGGGTGGAGACCTGCCGGCGGTTGCGGGCAGCCGGCCGGGACCTGCCGGTGCTGATGCTGACCGCCCGGGATCAGGTCTCCGACCGGGTCGCGGGGCTGGACGCGGGCGCCGACGACTACCTGCCCAAGCCGTTCGCCACCGAGGAGTTGCTGGCCAGGGTCCGGGCCCTGCTGCGCCGCCGGGCGTCGGGTGACGACGAGTCGCAGGTCCTGACGTTCGCCGACGTCCGGGTCGATCCCGACAGGTTCGAGGCGTGGCGGGGCGGGCGGCCGCTCCGCCTGACCCGGACCGAGTTCTTCCTGCTGGAGGTCCTCGTGCGCAACGCGAACCGCGTGTTGACCCGAGGCGAGCTGTTCGAGGCGATCTGGGGCTTCGACATGAGCGTCACCTCCAACAACCTCCAGGTGTACGTGAGCTACCTGCGCCGCAAGATGGAGGCCGGGGGTGAGCCGCGATTGATCTACACGCGGCGCGGCTTGGGGTACACGTTGCGGGAGACCCCTCCGTGAGCGGGTCCGCCGGCCGGGGCTCGCGCCGGCCGGCCCGCTGGTGGCGTCGGCGGTCCCTGCGGACCAGGCTGACGGTGATCGCGGCGACGGCCATCGCGGTCAGCGTGTTCGCGTCCTTCCAGGTCGCCAGCGAGCTGCTGGCCTGGGAGCTGCAGGACACCGCGAAGGACCAGCTGCGCGTGGACTGCCGCGTCCTGGCGACGAACGCGGAGCTCGCCGGTCTGGCGCAGGTCCGGCTACCGCCGTATCCCGGATCGGGTCCGCTGGTGCGGGTCGTCCTGCCCGACGGCTCGACCCGGACGCCGGACGGCCAACCCGCGCTGCCGCCTGTCAGCGAGCACGCCGGGCGCGTGGCGCGGGGCGTGTCGGCCGACCTGATGGAGTCGGGCGACAGCGACGAGGACGGCTACCTCGTCTACACGCTGCGGGCAGGCGGCGGCGCGGTCCAGGTGGCCCGCGTCGCCGACGACAGCCTGATCAACCGGTTCGGGTTGGGCATGCTGCTGATCGGGCTGTTCTGCGTGGCCAGCGGCGCCCTCGTCGGGCGGGCCGTGGCGCGGACCGGGCTGGCACCGATCGACCGGCTGGCCGCCGCCGCGGTCCGCGTCGCGCGCACCCGGGACCTCGACGCCGACATCCCGGACGAGGGGGGTGGGGAGATCCGGCAGCTGATCCAGTCGATCAACGACATGCTCGCCGCGCTCCGGGACTCCCGGCAGGCCCAGCGGCTGCTCGCCGAGGACGCCGCCCACGAGCTCAAGACCCCGCTCACCAGCCTGCGCCTCAACATCGAACTGCTGATCCGGCTCGATCGGCGCGGCACCCTGGACAGCGCACTGCCCTCGGAGAGCCGGACCCGGCTGCTCAACGATCTCGGCGCCCAGGTCGCCGAGTTGAGCACCCTCGCCACCGAGCTGACCGACCTGGCGCGCGGTGACGTCAGCGACGAGAGCACCGAACTGCTCGACCTCGCCGACGTGGTGGTGGCCGCCGCGACTCAGGCGCGTTCCCGCACGCCCGACATCGAGGTCGCGCTCGACGTGACCCCCGTGTGGGTGAGCGGGCGTCCCGCCGCGCTCCAACGGGCGGTGCTCAACCTCGTCGACAACGCCGTCAAGTGGTCCCCCGCGGACCAGCCGGTCCAGGTCCGGCTCCGTGCCCGGGGCGCGTCGGCGGTGCTCGAGGTCGACGACGCCGGGCCGGGCATCGACGCCGCCGACGTACCGCGGGTGTTCGACCGGTTCTACCGCGCCGACAGCGCCAGGGCGTTGCCGGGATCCGGTCTGGGGCTGTCGATCGTGCAGCGGGTCGTCGACGCCCATGGCGGCCAGGCCACCGTGGGCCGCTCCGCGCGCGGCGGCGCGTTGCTCCGGGTCGACCTCCCGGCCGCCCCGATCGCGCGGCTCACGGCCGGGGACGACGCCGCGATGGGCTGACCGTCCCCCGGCGCCGGTCACCGCGTGCACGGCGGTGCGCACCCGCTTGATCGTGTCGTACTCCGCGGCGGTGTCCGGCGCGTCCGTCGGGAACACCGAGATGTCGGCCCAGCCGCCGCGGGACTCGCCCGGGACGGCCACTGCCACGCCGGGAGTGCCCTTGACGACGGCGAGCACCCGCTCCTGGTGCGCCGGCCGCGTAAAGATCGTCATCGGCTGCGGTGAAGCCGGTGACCGACTCCTGCGCGGACACGAACTGGTCCTGCTCCCCCAGGGCGCCGGTGCTGCCCGTCAAACCGATGGCGAGCACGCCCAGGACTCCGAGCGAGCCGAGCGCCGCCACCCACCGGCGGCGGCTGATGGCGGCGCCGAGCCGCACCCACAGCCCCGGCTTCTCCCGCACGGCCGTGCCGAACCGCGGGATGGCCGGCCAGAAGATCCGCCTGCCGAGGACCACCAGCATCGCCGGGAACAGCGTCAGCACGGCCACCAGCGCGCACAGGATGCCGGCCGCGCCGATCGGGCCCAACCCGCTGGTGCTGTTCAGGTCCGCGACGAGCAGGCAGAACAGGCCGGCGATCACGGTGGCCGCGGACGCGACGATGGCCGGCGCCGCGCCGCGCAGCGCGTAGTCCGTGCCGACGCCGAACACCAGGATCGTCAGCAGCGCCGAGTTCTGGTCGTCGACCACGATGCCGAACCCCGTGACGAGCAGGTAGACGGTCGCCATCGAGGTCAGTGCGGCCGCGCCCACGGCCACGAGCGGGACGAGCCACAACACCGGGCTGCGGTAGGTGGTGATGAGCAGGAGCGTGACGACGACGATGGTCTCCGGTGCGCCGTAGGTCGTGCTCACGTCGAGGGTGGACATCATCGCCTTGCCGTCGGTGGAGGGTCTCGTCCGCGGGCCCTCGTCCTCCTCACCGGTCGGGGCCGCCACCTTCGGCGGGTACCGCTCGGCAAGGGTGTCGTAGTGGCGCTCGACCGTCGCGCGGTCGGCGTCGGTCATGCCGCTGTCGCGGTGGTACACGAAGACGAACGTGTCGTCCTCCCCGCCGGGGAGGCTGTCCTCCAGCACCGCGACCTCGGTGGACTGCCGGCCGACCGGCCGGCGCTTTCCCGGACGGCGCTGCGTTGACTGCGTTAATGCGGCGCTCAGGCCCGTCGACAGTCACAAGGGGACTTCTCGGCGTAGTACCGTCGTACCGCCTCTCTCCCGAAGTGACGACCGCGGTACGACGAAAAGCGACGGAATCGGGCCTAGCGTTCAGGTCATGACGAAACCTGCTAGTCCACTGTGGAGGCTCGGGACGGCCACCACGGCGCTGGCGACGGCGTTCGCCGTCGTCGCCTGCGGGTCGAACGCCGGCAACGGTGCGGTGCCCCCTCCGGCCGGCTCGCACAACGCGCACGCGGCCCAGCCGTCGTCCGCGCCGCAGCCGCTGCGCGCCGGCGAGCGGTTCCTCGACCTGAAGATGGCCGAGGCGTACACGCCCGCGCCGCCGGAGGGCGGCGGCACGGACGAGTACCGGTGCCAGGTGATCGATCCGGGCCTGACCAAGGCGGCGTTCCTGACCGGGACCCAGGTGACGCCCGAGAACGTCGCCATCGCGCACCACGCCATCGTGTACGCGGTGCCGCCGGGCGGTGCTGCCGCGGTGCGCGAGCAGGACGCGAAGACCCCCGGCCTCGGCTGGCAGTGCTTCGGCGGGACCGGCGTGGCCGGCGCCGAGGTGGAAGAGGGGGAGGCGGCGTGGGTGGACACCTGGGCGCCGGGCGCCACGGAGACACTGTTCACCGAGGACGTCGGCTTCAAGCTGGAGCCGGGCAGCCTGATCGTCCTCCAGATGCACTACAACCTGCTCGCGACCGACGGCAAGCCCGCCGGGTCGGACCGCTCGGCGGTGCGGCTGCGGCTGACGGACGGCACGCCGCAGACCCGGGAGCTCGACACGTTGCCGCTCGACGCGCCGACCGACCTGCCCTGCGCCGCCGACGAGTCGGGTCCGCTCTGCGACCGGGCGGCCTCGATCGCGGACGTGACGAAGCGGTTCGGGGCGGAGGTCGGCGCCACCGCGGACGAGCAGCTCGAGGAGTGCGGCCAGAGCGCGCCGAAGCCCGGCGACACCCAGACCTGCGACCACGAGGTGTCGGAGCCGGTGACGCTGTTCGCCGGTTTCGGCCACATGCACCTGCTCGGGCGGGCCATCAAGGTCGAGCTCAACCCGGGCAGGCCGAACGCCGAGGTCGTGCTGGACGTGCCGCAGTTCGACTTCGACAACCAGCGGCTGGTGAAGCTGCCGTCACCGGTGGAGGTCGGTCCGGGGGACACGCTGCGGGTGACGTGCACGCACGACGCGGGGCTGCGCAAACAGCTGCCGCAGCTGAGCAAGCTGCCGCCGCGCTACGTGGTGTGGGGTGACGGCACCAGCGACGAGATGTGCACGGGCATCATGACGGTCTCCCCCCGCAAGTCCTGAGGTGGGGGTCGGACATGCGTGAACCCACTGAGGTGCCTCAGGCCACGACCGTGAACCCGGCCACGACATGACCCGGTTGCGCTTGGACTCCCCGAGGCGGTCGCCGGTCTGGGTGTTGCTGCCGCTGCGTGCTTTTCTGGGTGGCACCTTCGCCTACGCCGGTCTCTCCAAGCTCTTCGACGCGCACTACTTGGACGACACCTCCCCGCTCGGTGTCCACGCGCAGATGGTGAACGCCGCCGCGACCTCCCCGATCGGCCCGCTGGTCTCGCCGGCCGCCGACCACGCGACCGTCATCGGGTTGGCGGTCGCTCTCGGGGAGGTCGCGGTCGGGCTCGCCACCCTGCTCGGGCTGTTCACCCGGCTCGCCGCGCTCGGCGGTGTCCTGCTCTCGCTCGGCTTCTTCCTGACGGTGAGCTGGACGACTCGGCCGTACTACCTGGGAGCCGACATCGTGTTCGCCTTCGCCTGGACGCCGTTGCTGATCGCGGGCGACGCCGGGGTGTTGTCACTGAGTGCCCGGCTGCGCGCGAAGGTGCGGCACCGGCTCGGCCTGCCGGTGCACCCCACGCCGGAGGAAGACGGGACAGTGCGGGACGACGTCGAGCGGCGCACCGTGCTGCGGGGCGCTCTGATCGCGGGGGCCGCGACCGCTGCCGGAATTCCCGCCGGCAGCGCCCTGGCGCTCGCCCGGCGCCCCGCCGGGCCGCCGGCGGACCCGGTGGGCCACGGCCCGGTGATCGCCGCCGTCGACGACATCGCCGTCGGCTCGTCGGCGAGCTTCACCATGCCGGACGGGACGCCCGCCCATCTCCTGCGCCCGGCGCCGGACACCTTCCTGGCGTTCAACGCCACCTGCAGCCACCAGGGCTGCCCGGTCGCCTACGTCGGCCCCGGATTCCGGTGCCCCTGCCACGGCGCCACCTACGGCGGGAACGGAGAGGTGACCGGAGGTCCGGCACCCGAGCCACTGGTCAAGATCCCGGTCGAGGTCGTCGAGGGCCAGGTCGTGCTCGCCTGAGGAACAGCTCGGCCTCGGAGACGTTGTTCGTCGGTGTCGCTCGACCCACGACGGTGATGACGTCTTCGAGGTCCGGCGGGATCTCGAACCCGCGAGAGGAAGCGCTAAACCGGCCGGGTGAGTCTCAGGTCGTAGGCGAGGATGACGGCCTGGATCCGGTTCCGCGCCCCGATCTTGGCGAGGATCCGCCCGACGTGGGTCTTCACCGTCGACTCCGACAGCGTGAACCGTCGCGCGATCTCACCGTTGGTGAGGCCCTGGCCGACGGCGACGAGGATCTCGCGCTCGCGGCCGGTCAGGGAGTCCAGCCGGGGATCCTTCCGCACGGGCCCGCAGAGGTCGTCGTCGAGCCGGTCGGCGACCGTGTCGAGCAGCCGCCGGGTCAGCGCCGGCGCGATCACCGCGTCCCCGGCGGCGACGGCCCGGATGCCGGCGAGCAGCTCCTCCGGACGGGTGTCCTCGAGCAGGAAACCGCTCGCCCCGGCCCGCAGCAGGGCGAACGCGTACCGGTCCACGTCGAACGTCGCCAGCACGAGAATCCGCGAACGCCCACCGGCGGCGGCGATGCGCCGGGTGGCCTCGATCCCGTCGACGCCCGGCATGCGGATGTCCATCAGCACCACGTCCGGATGCAGCTCGGTGGTCCGCCGAACGGCCTCGGCGCCGTTCTCGGCCTCGCCGACGACCTCGGTGTCGGGGGTGCTCTCCAGCAGCACGCGAAACCCGAAGCGCTGCAGCGGCTGGGCGTCCACCACGAGCACGGAGATCATGAACGGCTGCCTTTCGGGGTCGCGTGGACGGTCCAGCCGCCGTCCGGTGCGGGACCGGCGCCGACCGTGCCGCCGTGGAGCGCGCATGTCCGGCGAGGACGGGACCGCGTCGCCCGGCGATGCCCATTTCATACCGAGCGAACCTGAGACGACCGTTAGAACGGTGCTCGGGCCGGTTGGCCCGGCCGCATGTGCCCGTGGTCGCGTGGCAGCCCACTCACGGCATCGGCGTCGTACCGGGCGATGAGCAACGTGTTCGGGTGAGGGACGTCGTCAGTGCGCTCCAGCACTTCCCGGCTGCGGCCGCAGTCCCTCAGCCCGAGATCCGGAGTTCATCCCCGAACGGAGTGAGCCGGCGACCGCCCGCGGCCGTGGACGTCGGCCGGTCCCACGAGAACGGCTGGTGCGCGTGGCACTGGACCCGGTCGACAGCCGCGACGACCTCGTCGGAGAGCTGCCGACCGGACCACACGTGCTCAAGGTGCGGCAACGCTGTGCCTGCCGATAACCCCGTCCATGCAGGTTGAAGCCGTACGTAGCGTGAAGGGCCGAGTTGCTCGTGAGTGCGACCGCAGGTCCGCAGCGTCCTCGGCTGACACGGCACGCCGGAATCTTCCGGCCGGCAAGCGAAAGCTGATCAGGTGTGCGAACCGTCGCAGACGGGTGTGGCGCGGACGCCGTCCGCGCCGAAGCGGCAGCTGGACAGCAGGGGCCAGGCGAGCGCGGCCATCTCCGCCGGCGTGTGGGCGCAGTCGCGTTGCAGCCAGTCGGCGGCCAGCCCGATGAGCGCGCCCGCGACGAACGCGGCGTGCACGTTGTCTGGATCGTCCTTCGTTGGCGTTGCCTTGCCGGTGGACGTCAAGAGCGCTTCCGCGGTGATGCGGCGCCGGATGTGGTCGATGATGCGGGCGCTTCCCTGTGGTCCGAGCAGGCTCTTGTACAGGCCGGCGTGCTTGGCGAGGGTGGCGAAGAAGGTTTCCAACGACCCCGTCGGTCCCCCTCTTTCCGGATCGCCGCCGATCGCGCTCACCAGGCTGATCAGCTCGTCGAGCATCTCCGTGCAGGCGGCCTCGGCCAGTTCGTGCACGTCCCGGTAGTGGTCGTAGAAGGTCGAGCGGCTCACCTCGGCGCGCTCGGCCACGTCGGCGACGCTGATCTGCGACAGCTCCCGGTCCTCGACCAGGTCGATCAGCGCGCACTGCAGTGCCGCCTGGGTGCGCCGCACCCGGCGATCGACCACGGGAGGGCCGCCTTTCGTCCTGGCCATACCCACCAGTCTATCTTTCCTACATTTGTAGGCTAACCTACAGATGTAGGTAAACGTGGACTGGAGGAAGCACGTGAGCACAACCCTCGGTTTGATCGGTTCCGGCATGATCGGCACGACGGTGGCCCGCCTGGCCATCGCCGCTGGTCTGGACGTCGTCCTGAGCAACTCGCGCGGGCCCGAAACCCTCGCCGATCTCGTCGCCGATCTCGGGGACCACGCCCGTGCCGGCACCCCCGCCGACGCCGCGCGAGCGGGTGACCTGGTGGTGGTCGCCATCCCGCTGCACGGTTACCGGTCGCTTCCGGCGGAGGCGTTGGCCGGCAGGATCGTGGTCGACGCGATGAACTACTACCCGCAGCGCGACGGCCGCATCGCGGAACTGGACTCGAACGAGCTGACGTCCAGCCAGCTGGTGCAGCGGCACCTGGCCGGGTCCGCTGTGGTCAAGGCGTTCAACAGCATCGTCTACGCCAGCCTCGGCAGCCGGGCGCGGCCTGCGGGAGCGCCCGACCGCAGCGCCCTGCCCATCGCAGGTGACGACGACGCCGCCAAGAAGGAGGTGTCCGTGCTGCTGGACAAGCTGGGCTACGACGCCGTGGACATCGGCGGCCTCGCGGACAGCTGGCGCAGCGAGCCCAACAGCCCGGTCTACGTCGAGCCCTACTTCGCGGGACAACGGCCTCAGGACGCGGAGCCGGAGGAGGTCTACCGCTGGTTCGTCAACAACCCCGGCGCCGCGGTTCCCGCCGACGAGATCAGGAGGCTCGTCGACAGTGCCGTGCGCGGCGCCGCCGGCGGCTATCTGCCCGGACTGGATTCCTGAGCTCCGCTACTTCGCCCGGTGAGCGGGTTCGAGCCTGATCCCGCTCACCTGCTCGCGGATCGCCACATCGAGGTCGGTGGCCTGAAGGCGAACGTGCGCGCGGTCTCGCCCACATCCGTCCGCGCCGGGCACTGCTGATCCGCATCTCTCGGAAAGGACCGCAACGATGCAGCCGCAAACGCCGGCTCCCTGTGGGGTGCCAGAAGTCGGCCGTATGGTCTGACCTGCGGTTAAGCGGCTGTGGGTTCGTACTCGTTGATCAGGCCGCCGAGAATCGGCTGGCGGCGTATCGAGGTACAGCCCGGCTCTGCGATCGGCCGGTCCGGTCGTGGTGGTGCGAGTTGCAGTGCTCGGTGGGGTCGGCGGTGGTTGTGGTGGGCTCTTCACGACCTTGATGCCGGCGCCGGAGAAGGCCGCGTCGAACGAGGCGGTGAACTGACCGGCCCGGTCGCGGATGAGGAACCGGAAGTCGTCTGCCCGGTCGCCGAACTTCATCAGCAGGTTGCGGGCTTGTTGCGTGGTCCATGCTCCGTCCGGGTTGGCGGTGGTGCCGAGGATGTGGACGTAGCGGGTGGCGAACTCCATCACGAAGAGCACGTAGGCCCGCTTGAGCGTCACGGCGCAGTCGACGTGGAAGAAGTCGCAGGCGCTTGAGCACGCGGCGAACCGCTGAAGCGGCTACTCGGTGGTCGAGTTCGAGCAGCTCGCCTTGGATGCGGCGGTAGCCCCAGCCGGCGTTCTCCCGGGCCATCCGCTCGATCAACACCACCGCGGCATCGTCCATCGGTGGTCGGCCGGTGCGGTTCGGGTAGGTCCACTTCTTCGCGACCAGGCGCCGGTGCCACCGCACGATCGGCCCAATCCAGTCGTGGGCACGGGTTGGCCCGCCGCAGCACGGCGACCTCGTGCCGCAGCACCAGCAACTCCACGTCCTTGGCCGCCGGTGACCGACCCAACAGAACCAATCAGCCGACGACCCGGACGAAGATCAGGTAAAGCAGTCGTAGCACCACGCCTCACGATCATGCTCCTACAGCTCGTGGTGCGCGATCGCCGCAGCTCAAGCGCCTCAGTGCAGAGTTCTGGCACCCCACAGGATTCTTCGTTGCTGTCGACGGTGATTCCGGTCGCCTGGACGACCTGGTCGCGGGTGGCGTGCAGGGCGATGGTGAACCCGCAGCGGTCGGGATCGGTGCCGGGCCGGGATTGCGCCGCGTCGACCATGACGGTGCGCAGGAGTTGGTAGAGCGTGAGCGGGGACCACATCTCCTGCTCGAGCCCGGCCGGACGCGTCCGGCGGTGATCGTGTGGCGCAGGGCGTGGTACGCCGATTCGTGTTCCCACCGCTGGTGGTAGAGGGCGTTCAGGGCGGAGGCGGGGTGGCGGCGGGCGTCGGTCAGGCTCGTGACCAGCCGGTAGGTCCCGGTGAACGTGGTCCCGCACGGCGCCGATCGTCGAGAGGTGGGAGCCGTCGACGAGACGGTCCAGGACGGGGATGCGCCGGTTGTCGCGCAGCCGTCCCCAGGATCCGCGCGCCGGTGGCGTGCACGTCGGCGAGGAAGGCGTTGCTGTCGAAGCCCTTGTCCCACAACACCACCATGTCCGGGGTGAGAAGGTGCAGCAGGCGTCTGGTGTAGTCGGTCTCGACCAGTGTCATCGCTCCATCAGGGGTGGCCGCCGTTGCCCGGGGAATCGAGCCAGGCCCGGTTGCGGGCGGTGTCGGGGACCTTGATCGAGCTGCAGCCGTCGAAGGAGACCATGCGATAAGACCGGTCAGTCCGCCAATCAGCTTCTGCCAGACCAGCCGGTAGCCGACCTCGGGGAACAGGCACATCGCGAGCAGGAAGTAGACACCGACCCGCGAGGGCAGGTCACGCAGCCGCCACTGGACCGTCCTGGTCTCCGCGAGGATCGCGTCCACGAGATCGAACGGGACCACTCGCGTCAGTTCCCCCAGGTACCCGGGAGCGAACCGGCCCGCGGCCACGGTGACCGTGCGGGTGATGGTCGTCAGCGCAGGCGGCGGGACACAATGAGAGGGCAACGGAGTTCCTCGGGAACAAGCTGTCTTGGTCGACTGCCTGTACCAACGAACTCCGTTGTCCTGCGTCGCGACTCCTGCCACTCGATCGCGTGACCAGCGAAAACGTCAACTACCCGGCCTTGGGTCAAGTCCCGTGTGCTCCGACCCGGGGTCTGCTCGAGGGACCCGAAGGTGTGTTCCGGATCGAACCGAAGCAGGAACGTCTGCCACGACCGATCCATCCGGGCCGCGGTGGGTGTGGCTTCCCGACCGGTCGTCGAGCACCAGAGCCACAACGGTTTCGGTGTCGCTGTACGGGGCAGGTGCTCGACATCCAGCCGGATCGCAGTGACTTCCACGACCGGTGACAACCGACCCGGCGGCGGGTGTGCGGACCTGTCGCAGGGGGTTCACCTCGGCAGCGGCCGGACGTCGGCGGTCACTCCCGCACAGACGGGCGATCACCGGCCTCTTCCATGCGCTGACCGCGGAGCGCGCGAAGCGCGTCGAGTGCGACCGCGGTGAGAACGCCGCGGCCGACACCGGCGCGGCCGAGCAACTCCATCCCCCGGGTGACGGCGACGAAGTAGAGCGCCAGCGACTGCACGTTCACGTCCTCCGCGAGATCCCCGTTCTCCCGCGCGTGTTCCAGGCATCGGGCGTAGACCCCGGCGAGCTGTTCGATGCCGGCCTTCGTGGCCGTCGAGAGCGGGTCCTCCTCACCGGTCGATTCGACCAGCGCACGCGTGGTGAGCGAGACCCGCCGATCACTGCTGCTGAACTCGATCGCCATCGTGAGCAGGTGGCCCCGGATTCGTTCCAGCGGCGAAGCGCCATCGTGCCCGAGCGCTTCCGAGACGGCGCGCGTCGCCTCCTCCCGGTCCTCGGAGAGCGCCCGGAAGAACAACTCCCGCTTCCCGCCGAACGCGTTGTACAGGCTCTGCTTCCCCAGGCCGGTCGCCCGCACCAGGTCATCCAGCGTCGCAGCGGCGAGGCCGCGCACGGCGAACACCTCGCCGGCGCTGCTGATGACATCACTCTCGCGGAACTTGCGGGGACGAGGCACGTGAGCAAGCTTACGTTATTGACCATATGGTCAAAAACTTGCTAGCTTGACTGGGCGCGCATCGGAAAGACCACGTCGGAGGCGTCGTCGCCCTGGCGGACGGCATCGTCACCCGACTCCTGCCCGACCCCGGGCCGCCCGCGAGCCCCTGGGCCCGCGCCGCCGCCCGGGCGGCGGCGACTTGTTCCCCGCAGCGATGCGAAGGATCACAGGAGAGCAGAAGTGAAGAGCAACGAAGAGATCGTCCGCGAGGCGTACCGGCTGGCGGAAGGGAACGTCCTCGACGGAGCCGGTTTTCGCGCCTTGTTCACCGAGGACGGGACGTTCAACGACGTGCCGAATTCCCAGACCTTCCGCGGGGACCAGATCCCTCAGGCGTTGACGGGCCTCGCCGGCATTTTTCCCGACATCCACCGCGAACTGCTCGAAGTCCGCGCGCTCGGCGATGTCGTTGCCGTCGAACTGCGAATCCAGGGAACGCACCTCGGCGGGTTCCCGACCCCGATCGGCGACATCCGCCCGACCGGTAGGCGCATCGACATGCCGGCGGCGGACCTCTGGTACCTCCGTGAGGGGAAGATCGCGAGGTTCAACTGCTACAACGCGACGAGCGTGATGCTCGCCCAGATCGGAGCCGCCCCCGACTTCAAGTCGGCGATCGAGGCCGCCGAGACGGCTGCCACAGGGGTGTAGCCCCCGACCGGGAGGCGCCGGCGCGCCGCCTGTCCAGAACCCCCGCACCGCGGAGCGGGCGGAAGGAATCGCACGACCTCGACCGATGCCGTCGTGCCAATCGGTACGCCGGAAACACCGCTTGGACTTCCGGAGCGGTTTCGACGAGAACCGGTGCCCGGCAGGAGACCGGCGATGCCCTCGTCAGCCACGGCCACCACTGAGATGCCTCCATGACCAAGTCGTTCCCAATCTGGTGGGGGTCTGTCAAACGAGCGACTCTGGCGCACTTTCGGTGGTCACGGTGAGTAGCCGGTCGCGGCCGTAACCTTGCGGCGGAGATCGACCCCCTTGCCGGGACGGTATTTCCGAACTGTCGACGCCTTCGTCATCGCAGCCCCGGGCACCGGACGGCACGGCCACAACCGGGACACGTACCGCGACCACCGCCCTCCGCCACGCACCCGACGACCGGAACCGACAGCCCGGAAATGCCGTCCCCGCGAGGGGATCGGCATCCATCACAGGATCACGAACCGACCGGCTACTCACCGTGACCACCGAAAGTGTGCCAGAGCCGCTCGTCTTACAGTCCCCGTCTGGTGAAAGACCATGATGGGAATTGGACTCCGTGGTCGGAGTGGATCACCGTGTCCGACAGCGGGGACCGGTTGGAGATCGCCATGCCGAGCGCGTTGGTGGCCAGGGCGGCGGTCTGGCTGGAGTCGATCGACCACCCGACGACGCGGCGGGAGTGCACGTCGAGCACGACCGCGCGGTACACCTTTCCTTCACGTGTGGGGTGTTCGGTGATGTCGGTGACCCGCAACTGGTTCGGCGCGGCGCGGGCGAAGTCGCGGTCGACCAGGTCCGCCGAGGTGGGCGTGTCGTGCTTCGGGCGCGGCCGACGGCGGTTGGGCAGCCCTTTGATTGGCGTTGCGGCGCATGAGAAGCGCGATGGTGTTGTGCCCGACGGTGATCCCGCGGCCGAGGGTGGGCTCGGCATGCCCCGCGGCGCGCCGCAAACCTGGAACGACTCCACGTGGATTTGGCGGATCAGGTCGACGAGCCAGACCTGTCGGACCGCCTGCGGCGAGGGCGCACGCCCTCGCCAGTCGTAGAAGCCGGATTCCGACACCCCGAGCACGCGGCAGGCGAGCTGGATCGACCGGCCCTCGGCGGCGATCACCGTGACCGCCTCGTACCGTCTTGTGGGGTGCTGCCCTCCTTGAGCAGTTCGGCGGCACGGCGGTGGACGGCGACCTCGGCCTCGAGTTCGGCGATCCCTCGACGCGCGGCGACCAGCTCGGCGTTGTCGGTGCTGGTCGTTCCGGGCATCTGTCCGGTGTCGACGAGCTCCTGGCGGCGCCAGGCGTAGGTGGTCTGGTCGCTGATGTCGAGGTCTGCCGCGTCGCCCAGGTCGCGGCGGACCTCGACATCAGCGACCAGGTCGAGCACCTTGCGACGGAACTCGGGTGGGTACCGCCCGGGCATCGTGTGCTGTCCTCCGGCTACTGAAATGAGTGATCATCCAGCAACCCGACTCCGAACAACCAGGGGAGGATCATCCGGGATCAGGGGACACCGGTCCCCGGAAGGATGTCCCATCATGGAGTCCTTGGGCGGGAAGAAGCGGCGGCCTCGGCGGTCGTTCACCCCGGAGTCCAAGGCCGAGATCGTGGACCCGCACCGACGGGTTGACCGGCGACGAGCGCGAGGAGCTGGTCGGGCTGCGGCGGGAGAACCGCCGACTGGAGCAGGACCTCGTCGAGCACGGCGAACGCGTTGGTCATCCACTTCTCGGCAACCACCGGAAGTGGACACCGAAGGCGAGCCGACCGGCAACACGCCGGTGCGGACCGGGTGAGGCCCGATCCGCACCGGCGCGGGCGGGTCCTACCTCCGCGACCCGACCGGGTAGGTGGTGTAGGTGAAACCCGGGATCTCGACGAGCTCGGGGCGGTTCCCGTTGACGCTCAACTGGTCGAGCACGAACTGCATACCGGCGGTCGCGATCTGCGCGCCGGGGTCTTCCATGACGTAGCGAAGCCTGGTGACGATGGCTCGTTTGTCGTGGACCGACCGGACACGCGGCATGGCGTCGACCACCTCCGTGTCGGAGTCGACCACGGGCGTCTGGTCGATCCCCTTCCGGAAAGCCGGGTAGCCCGGCCACATGAGGCGGCTCATCTCCACCGACGACAAGCAGCCGTACCAGAACCTGCGGTACTGCGCCTCGGCGCGAGCGCTGGCCTCGTTGTCGGTGAGCTGCTCGAGTTCGATGGCCGGGGCGGTTGGGGCGATGATGAGCCTGGCCGGATCGAGCTCGTGGTTCGACGCTTCGTAGAGCAGCGGGCACACGTTGTTGGTCTGCCAGGTCAGGCCGGCGCTCGGGCGTCCGGCACGACCGGCGACGATCACCATCAGCCGGGCCCAGTCGATGGACTGCTCGTGAAGCCACTTCAGGCTCCGGTGCAGCGAGTCCAGTGCCGAGAGGGCGAAGGTCGCCGCCATCATGTCGTTGAACGGCACGGCTACCGCGTCCGCCCCGTCGCCTTCGAGCAGGTTCGCGCGCATGTACTCGAAGTTCAGGAGCTTCGGGTTCTCGACCGCGCGTTCCAGGTAGTCCGCGGTGGTCGCACAGGTGTAGTCGACCAGATCGGTGATCTTCTCCTCGTGCCCCCGCCACGCGGTGACCGCGACCTCGTCACGCCAGTAAGAGACGCTGTTGAAGTCCTGCACGACGCGACATTGCGCGATCAGCTCCCTGGCGGCCGTCTTGCAGCCGAGGTCGCCGAGCTCGCGCAGCCGGGCCAGGTAGGGGATCGCGAGGCCGAGGTGCGAGACCGCGGTGATCTCGAAGAACCCCTTGGTGCCCTTCCTGATGTCGACCGACGTGGGCGGGCGTCCGCCGCCGGGGAACAGCACCAGGTCGGTGCCCGTCGCCAGCAGCAACGGCGAGTCGGAATGGGCCTCGCCCAGTCGCTGTTGCAGGTTCTGGCCGATGCTGTCCGGGGCGGAGGTGAACATCTCGAACAGCCGCATGAAGTGCGGGTTGGGTTGGTAGCGCATCGGATTCTCCTTGTCGTTACGGGTCAGGCGTTGTCGAGTGAGAGCTCGTAGACGATGCTGTCCTGGCGGAACCGCACGTCCGGGGTGAGGCTGTTGGCGACGACCAGGAAGGTTCTGCCGTCGGCCTCGAAGAAGCTCGCGTCGGTGCCGCCGAAGGTGGGGAACTCCTCGATCACTTCGAACTTCCCGTCGTCCCACCTGTACAGCTGCGACATCAGATCGGTCTTGGCGACGGGAGGCTTTCCGCGGACGAAGCAGATCCGGACGAGGAACAGGTCGTCGTGGTGGCGGAAGAGTGCGAACTCGCGGCCTCCGGGGCCGCCGAGCAACTGGTGCGGCTCGAAGAGCTCGCCGTTCCAGCGGTAGAGCGTCGAGTCACCGCTGATGCACGCGAAGGCGAGCCAGTCCCCGCCGTCCTGCGAGAAGTGCCGGAAGCTCCGTCCGGACGTCTCCGCGAAAGTCTGGTAAGGGATGAAGGAGTCCCCGTCCCAGCGGTAGACGACACTTGGCGTGACCTGGTCGGCATAAGCCAGGAAGTGGCGTCCGCCGACCTGGAAGTCGGTCCAGTTGTAGCCCCATCGCCCTCCCAGGACCTGGAACTCCTTCCACCGCCCGTCGATGCGCTCGAAGATGACCGAACGTCCGTGGCCCTTGGGCGTGAGGCCGGGCATGGTCAGGCCCTGGGCCAGCGCCAGGAATTCGCGGTCGTCGATCGAGAAGTGGTGCCACTGCTTGGCGCCGAAGGTGGGCAGCGCCTCGTCCACGACCCACTCCCCGTCTTCGTCCTCGCGGTAGATGAGCGAGTTGACGTCGGTCTCATAGGGACCTTTCCCGGTGCGGAGGTTGGCGAACGCCAGGTAGTTCCTCCCTCCGCTGCGGAAGCTCAGCGCGTCCTCGCCGCTCGGGCAGGGCAGGCGGTTCACCTCGACGAACCGCTCTTCCTCCCAGCGGTAGAGGAGCGCGTCGACGTCGGCGTTGCCACCGTTCATGTCCGGCGCCCGTCCTGGTACGTCCTCAGCCAACTGGGGAACGACGAGATGCAGTCCGCGGTCGGTTCGGAACACGTGTGCGCTGCGGGCGCCGGATGTGGCGAGACGTTGGTGGACTGACAGGATCTTCGCGTCCGGGTGGCTTGGGTCGGTGTTGGACAAGGGAACTCCTCAACTGGATTGAAGTGACTCGGGCCAGGGAGGCCCGAAAGATCGGGGCGCGGGAGTGCTCACGGGCGCCGTGCGGCCCATCGCCCGTGCGTACAGGGCGTCGAACCGCTCCAGCGTCGTAGCGAGCGCGTGGTGGGAGGTGGTTCCGCTGCGTGCGGGCGCGCATCGGCACGTGGTGCACGAGCGTGTGCAGGCGCCGGGCCGGCTGGTTCACGTCTCCCGGCTCGAACAGCCGGCCGTTCCGGCCGGGGCGCACGAGGGCGGCGGGGCCACGGCGTTCGCGGCGATCACCGGCTTGCCCGCGGCCACCGCCCCCATCGTGGCGGGGCCCTGCGACTCGGCGACACCGGACATGACGAACAGGTCGGCGCGGGCGTAGGCGCCGAGCAGCTCGTCGGCCTCGCGGGAGACCCGCCACGGCGGGCAGAAGCCATCACGACCGTTTTCGGCCAGGCCGGTGGCGAGGCTCTGGGCGAAACGCGCCGCACCGTTGGCGTCCGGCGGGAACGTGTCGGCGGCGATGGCGATCAGCCACCTCGCCGGCCCGGCGCCGTGGCGCAGACTCCACACCAGCAGGCCGCTCACCGCGGCCGGCGACGGAGGAGCAGCCCCCAGCCACCCGGTGCCGTTGTGCACGAACACGTCGTCACCGATCACGTCGGTGACCGGGTCGAGTCCACCTGCCGACACGACATGCAGGTAGGAGGTCGGACCAGTGACAGCATCAGGCCACCCGTGAGCAGGCTCCGCCTGCCCTCCACCAGCTCGAGCACGTCACTCAGTGCCGTGGCTGCTCGGCGCGCCGCTGAGCGAGCAGCAGGAGGGCGAGCACAGCGGCGATCACGAACAGCCCAGCTGAGGTTGCGATGTAGCTGTACACGCCCGTGGCGGAGTTGACCGTTCTGCCGTCGACCGTGACCCTCGTGCCGGAGAGGACTGCCGCACCGGCGAAGCTCACCCCCACCGACCCGATCGCGCTCGTGACCGAGACCATGCTCGCGGTCGCGCCCTGGCGGTGCGGCGCCGTGAGGACGGCCGCCATGTTGAACCCGGAGGCCAGCAGCGATCCCATGCTCAGGTTCAGGAAGAGGACGAAAAAGACGGCGACGGGGAACGAGGACGCGCCGAGGAACATGCCGAGGGCTCCCACGGTGCCCACCAGGACGCCTGCGGCCAGAGCCACGGCGGGGTCGGTACGGGCCGCGAGCCGGCCCGAGAGCAGTCCTCCCGCCATGATCCCGATGGCGGGCAGGCCGAACAGCAGCGCGAGCGAGCCCTGGGCGTCGAGCCCGTAGCCGAGCCCTTGGTCCGGCGAGACCTGGGCGATGAGACTGAGCAGCTGGTCCATGCTCTGCCCCGCACCGGTGGCGAGCACGACCACGAGCAGTGTGAGCACCATCGGCCTGCCGAGGTTCCTGAGGTCGATCACCGACTCGGGAGCCCGGCTCGGGACGAGGTACCACCGGGTCAACGCCGCGACGCCGGCGGCGAGCAGCGCGAGCGCGCCCGCGCTGAGCCAGCCGATGTCCGATCCGAGGCTGATGTAGCCGAGCACCGCGATGACGCCTCCGCCGAGCAGGAGCGTTCCCCTGACGTCGACCCGTCCCGGTGTCCTCACCTCCGATTCCGGGACGAAGGCGCGGATGCAGGTCACCGCGACGGTCGCGGACAGCGCCGAGGCCACGAACACCACCTGGAACCCGAACTCCGCCACGAGCGATTCGACGCTGGAGGTCAGGGCGATGCCCACCACTCCAGCGCAGGTGGTCACCGCACCGACCGCGGGCATCGCGATCCGCGGTGCGCACAGGTCGCGGACGAGCGAGACGGTCAGGAACACCGCCGCCACCGCGGCGCCCTGCAGCATTCGCCCCAGCACGAAGATCCAGAGGTTGGGCGCGACGAGGCAGACCACGGCACCACCGCAGGCGACGAGCAACGCGACCGCCAGCATCCGGCGTTTGCCGTGGATGTCGGCGCTCCTGCCGAACAGCGGCGCCCACATCGCCCCCGCGAGCATCGCGGTGGAGCCGATCCACGCCGCCTGGGTGGTGTCGAAGTGGTCGAGCATCTGAGGCAGGACGAACAGGGGCATGACGATCACCGAGTCCGCCGTGACGTTCGCCAGGAGCAACGCGGCGATCTGCCCGACGAGCCGCGGGTTCCACCGCGTGTGCGGTGGCGTGCCCGGCGGGGCGTGAGTGCTCATGGTGGTATCCACGAAACTCCTTGGGTGAGGGGGTGCGGCACCCGCGGACCGCGGGAAAGTGCTCGCTCGTGACCGAATGTAAGAATCGTCCTCACCCGGCGGCAACGGCGAAGGGCTCCTCACCGGTGGATTCTCACCGAGTTCCTACCCTTCTCAGGGTGAACTTTTGTGCGGCGCGGTGTGTCGCTCCGCGAGAATCATCCGCAGTGGCCGAGTCGGGAGAGGGGAACCGGGTGACGTGCACCGTATTGATCGCCGATGACGACCGCGCGATTCGTGAGTCGCTTGTCCGTGCGCTGGAGCTCGAGGGCTATTCCGTCGTCGACGTCGACGACGGGGTGAAGGCGGTGACCCGGGTCCGCCGGCAGAGGTTCGACGTCCTCATCCTGGACGTGCTGATGCCCGAGCTCGACGGGCTCGGCGTCGTCCGGCTCCTGCGAGCGGAAGGTGATCGGGTGCCGGT
This sequence comes from Saccharothrix syringae, assembly GCF_009498035.1. NCBI lineage: Bacteria > Bacillati > Actinomycetota > Actinomycetes > Pseudonocardiales > Pseudonocardiaceae > Saccharothrix > Saccharothrix syringae. The sequence continues at coordinate 2,097,081 of NZ_CP034550.1, read as the reverse complement.
GCTGATGCTCACGGCACGGGTCGAGACCTCCGACCGGGTCGCGGGCCTCGACGCCGGCGCCGACGACTACCTGCCCAAACCCTTCGAGCTCGACGAGCTCCTGGCACGCCTGCGGGCCTTGCTGCGCAGGGCCGTCCCGGCGGAGGGCACCGGGGATCGTGCCCTGTCCGTCGGGGCGCTGCGGCTCGATCCGGCCAGTCGGCGCGCGTGGTGGGCCACGACCGAGCTGAACCTCAGCAAGACCGAGTTCGACCTGCTGGAGCTGCTCATGCGCAACGAGGGGGTCGTGCTCGACCACACGTCGATCTACGACCGGATCTGGGGCTTCGACTTCGGCGGTGACTCGAAGAACCTCGCGGTCTACGTCGGCTACCTGCGCCGCAAGCTGGCGGCGGCGGGCGCCTCGTCCGTGATCCACACGGTGCGCGGCATCGGCTACGCGGTGCGGCAGCCGTGAACCTCGGAACCCGGCTCGCACTCGCCTTCGCCCTCGTCGTCGCACTCACCGCCGGGGTGGTCGGCGTGCTCGCCTTCCGCTCCGCGGTCGAACGCGTGATCGGTGAGGTGAACCGCGGCCTGCACACCGCCTCCGCCGCGATCATCGACGGGCATCACGGGGTACTGCACCACCCGGACGGCGATGTCGTCGGCGACGCGGGACAGGAGCAGCCCCCGCCGCTGACCGCACAGCGCATCGAGCCGGACGGTGGCGTCACACCGCTCGGCGGACGGGCTGTGGTCTTCCCGGTCAGCGAGGCCGACCGCGCCCTCGCCACCGGATCCGCCCGTGGCTCCACGAACACCGCGGAGGTGATCGTGGAGCACGACACCTACCGGGTGCTGACCACCTCGCTGGGAGACGGTGCCGGTGCGGTGCAGGTCGGCATCGACGTCAACCAGTCGCGGCAGGTGATGAGCGGCATGGCCAAGGAGATCACCGTGCTCACCCTGCTCGTGACCGCGGTCGCCGCGGGCCTCGGCTGGGTGCTGGCCCGCCGGATCACCCGGCGGCTGGTGCGGCTGACCGCGATCGCCGAGGACGTCAGCGCCACCGGACCGGGTGCCGGTGAGGTCCCGGTGGAGGGGCGGGACGAGGTGGCTCGGCTGTCGTCGTCGTTCAACACCATGCTGCGCAGGCTCGCGGACGCACGGGAGGCGCAGGAACGACTGATCCAGGACATAGCGCACGAGCTCCGCACGCCCCTCACGAGCCTGCGCACCAACGCCCACGTCCTGCACCGCCTCCACCAGCTCCCGCCGGAGTCCCGCGCGCGCCTGCTCGCCGACGTCGAAGGAGAGACCAGGGAGCTCTCCCACCTCGTCAACGAACTGATCACCCTGGCACTCGCGAGAGGGACCGATGAGGAGGAGGCCGAAGTCGAGCTCGCCGAAGTCGTCCGCAACGCGGCCGCACGGGCACGGCGCCGGACCGAACGCGAGATCACCGTCGACGCCGACCGGACGCGGGTGCGCGGACAGCGCCTCGCCCTGGAACGCGCCGTCGGCAACCTGCTGGAGAACGCCGCGAAGTTCGACACCGACGGCACCGCCCCGATCGGCGTCGAGGTTCGCGCGGGCACGATCACCGTGTCGGACCGCGGACCCGGACTCGGCACCAACGACCTCGGCAGGATCTTCGACCGGTTCTACCGCGCGGACACCTCGCGGTCACTACCCGGTTCAGGTCTCGGCCTGGCCATCGTGGCCGGCATCGCCGAAGCGCACGACGGAACCACCTTCGCCGGGAACCGGGCCGGGGGCGGAGCGGCAATCGGCTTCACCATCGCCACCGGCCGACTCCTGCCCGACCGCTGACATGACCGAAAACAACACCGATCACCTCGGACCCTGATCCCTGGCGGACGTTCCCCGCGAGGAGGCACTGCCGTCCGCCGAAGTCCGTCCTTCCCGAAGAAAGCTGTCGCCTGCCGCAGGGCAGGAAAACGATCCCCATGCGGATCCCACCAAGAGAGCGCTCTCATCGATGTACGACGATGCGACCACGAACCGTTACGAGCAATTCCGCCAAGCGGCGACCAGCCAGGGTATCCCGAACGACGAGATCAGCAAGTTCGCGGATCAGCTCCGATTCGCGGTCTGGCTGGGCGGCGCGGGCTCCGACCAGGAGGTCGTCGGACAGGCCGGAGGGCTGCCCCGGTTGCCGGTGGGCACGGAATGGCCCACCGACGGGAACGGGTACGCGTTGCCGTTCATCGCCTCCGTCGACTGCGCGGCCCTTCCGCGGGTCGAAGGGCTTCCCCTGCCGACGGACGGCTCCCTCCTCCTGTTCCTGCAGTACGAGGAAGATTCACTGGAGCCTTTCAGCCCCGACGAGCAGCCGGAGTACGCGCGGCTTCTGTACGTCCCGGCGGGCGCGGAGACGGTGGTGGCGCCGTTGCCGCCCGAGCTCGACGGGATGGACGTCTACGGCATGCCGCTCCTCATTCCCGAGTACGAGCTTTCCGCGTGGGTCGAGGCGGATCTGCCGGAGTGGATGGAGGAAACCGACGAGTCCGACATGGAACTCCAGCCGGGCTACGTGAGGCAGCTGTTCAACGACTTGAAGCACTTCGACCAACTGTGTGAAATCGTCGACAGCCTCTGGCCGGGGCCTGGCCGCCGCATGTCCACGCTCCGCATCGGCGGGCATTGCATGGAGATAGGCGGTAGCGACGGCCCGTGGCACCAGATGGCGGTGGCGAACCTCAAGAACCGACCTGAAGCGGGCCTCGACCGTGCGGAGACGTGGAATTTTCCCCTGATCCAGGCGGAGGAGCACCGGTTGATCCGGGAGTGGGTGCCACTCGCCCAGTTCTACACGCAGAGCGACGTTCACTACGGATGCTTCCTGATCAGCTTCGAGGACCTCGCGGCCAAGCGCTTCGACAAGATGCGCTCGTTCACCATGTTCTCCGAATAGGTTCCCCAACCTGACGACGTCGGGGCACCCGCCTCCGGCTCCGAGCGGCCCCCGGCCGGTCCGGCTCGGCGGGTGCCTCGTTCAGCCGAGTTCAAGGGTGAGGCACCTGGCCGGCGGTTCGCCGAAGTACGGCCCGCAACCGTCGATCGGCTGATAGCTCTCACGCTCGTAGAACCGGATCGCATCGGGCTGCTCCACGCCGGCCGACAGCACCACCGAGCCGGTCCCGTGCCGTCGGGCGTGGTCCTCCAGCGCACGCAGGACGCGGGTCGCCACGCCGGTGCCGCGGGCCTCCGGGATCACGTACATCCGTTTGATCTCGGCCCCGCCGTCGCCCAGCAGGCGCAGCGCGCCACAGCCCGTCGCGTCGCCTCCCGCGTCGCGCGCGATGAGGAACACGCTGATCGTTTCGGCGGTGGTCGGCTCGGTCTCCCGGTCGGGCATGTCGTACCGGGCGGCCAACTCGGTTTGCATAGCGCGGCGCAGCCGGAGGCCATCCGCGCTGTCCCACGGTTCCTCCGCGACAGTCACAGACGCTCCTACTGTGGTTCGTCGGGCGACGTAGACGATGGTGGGTCATGCCGGAGGACGCCGGGACCGGGGCGACGCCGCACAGCCGCGCCCAGGCCGGTTCGGAGCGGACGCGGTCGATGTTGTCGCCGGCGACGATGAGCATCTCGGAGGCGGTGTCGGCGCCGATGCCGAACGCGTCGACCGGCTGTGGCACCAGCCGGGTGGTGAGTTCGCCCGGCAACGCCTCGTGGGCCTTGATCTCCTCGTCGAGGTGCTGCCACCGGCGGGCGATGGCGCGCAGGGTGTGTTTGGTCGCTGAGGTGACGCTGTCGACCGTGCCGGGACGCAGGCCGGCGCGGCGGTGGATCAGCGCCGTCTTCGTCAGTGGTTGGAGTTGTTCGCGCAGTTCGGGGTCGGCGGTAACGAGCACGGCTTTGAGGGTGATCATGGCGGAGGTGCGGGCCTTGACCGCGACGTCCTTGGCGACCTTGATCTGACGCAGCATCTCGACCGTGCCGTCGTTGGTCTTGGGTACTGCGGTGGCGGTGTTGTTGAGCACGGCGCGGGCGGCGTTCTCGGCGTCGATGGTGTCGCTCTTGCCGCGCAATCTGCGGTCGCGGCGGTCGGTGCGCAGCACCTCGACCCTGCCACTCGCCTCGACGACGGTGACGAACGTGCCCGGGTTTCTGGTCGTGTGGCTCGTGGTCGCGGTGTGCCGGTCGGCGCTCCACTCGGCATCGGCTCCGCGGCGGGCGCCTCGGCGAACCGTTGGCCGGCCGTCACGCGAAGGCCGCGCCGATGGCGTCGCCGATCTCGTCCAGCACTTCACGCGAGACCTGGACGTCGCGGGTGAAGCACAGGAATGCGTGGGGCACCCCTTCGACCGGTCGGTGCGTCACCGGCACCCCGGCCTCGCGGAGGGCGTCCGCGTACCGGATGCCCTGGTCGCGCAGTGGGTCGAGTTCGGCGGTGACGATGAACGTGGCCGGGAGCCCGGTGAGGTCTCCCGCGCGCAGCGGGGAGACGCGGGGGTCGGCGCCCTCGTCGGGGGTGTTCAGGTAGGCGCCCCAGAACCACTCGAGCCAAGGCCACGTCAACAGGGGGCCGGCGGCGTGGTCGTACATCGATGCGCTGTCGTCGAAGCGGTCGGTTGCAGGGTAGGCGAGGGCTTGGAAGGTGACGGCGGGTCCGCCGCGTCGCTTCGCTTCCTGTGCGGTGACGGCGGCGAGGTTGCCTCCCGCGCTCTCTCCGAACAGGGCGATGCGCTTCGAATCGCCGCCGAAGGTGCTCGCTTTCCGCTCAACCCAGCGCAGCGCCGCGTAGGTGTCCTCGACGGCTGCCGGGAACCGGTGCTCCGGCGCCAGCCGGTAGCCGACGGAGAAGACGATGGTCTTCGAGCGCGTCGCGACGACCCTGGCGAAGTGGTCCTGGGTGTCGAGGTCGCCGAACACCCAGCCGCCGCCGTGGAAGAACACCGTCACCGGAGCGGGCGAGCTCGTCGGGATCGTCTCGGGCGTGTAGATGCGGATCGGGACGTCGTGGTCGCCGTTGCGGAAGGTCGTGTCGCGAACCTCGCGAACCGGGACGACGTCACCGGCGAACGAGGCGAACGCGAGGCCGGCGGCGCGGTTCTCCGCCACGGTGAGCGTGTTGGCCGCGGGCGCGGGGGTCGCGGCCAAGCCGTCTAGCACGGTCTGGATCTGGGGGTTGAGGGCCATGAGCTCCACCTTTCGCGGGCACCGGAGCGATCTTGGAATGAACACTCCAACCGTAGGCATCGCGAAATTGGAAAGTCAATTCCAATCTTGGTAGGCTCGCTCCCATGCCGACACGCGGTGCCGAAGCCCAGGTCAAGGCAGCGAGTACCGAGGGTGGTCGTCGCACGAGGGACCGCATCCTGCGCGCCGCCGCCGAGCTGATGTTCAAGCAGGGCGTCGCCGGCACGAGCATCCCCGACGTGCAACGCCGTGCTCAGGTGAGTGCCTCGCAGATCTATCACTACTTCGGGGACAAGAAGGGCCTCACGGCGGCGGTGATCGAGTACCAGAACACCGTGAAGCTCGAACAGCAGCGGCCCCTGCTCGACCACCTCGACAGCATCGAGGCACTGCGTGAGTGGTGCGAACGCGCCGCCGTCCGCCTGGACGCGGTGCGCTGCGCCGGAGGGTGTGAGATCGGCTCGCTCGCGAGCGAGCTGTCGGACATCGACCCCTCGGCTCGCCTCGGCCTGGCTACGGGATTCGCCGCGTGGCAGGCGGCGATCGAATCCGGGCTCACTCGCATGCGCGAGCGCGGCGACCTCGGAGCCGACGAGGACGTTTCGGCGCTCGCGGTCGCGCTGCTGGCCGCGATCCAGGGCGGCATGCTCCTGTCCCAGGTGCAGCAAGACGCCACCCCGTACCGCCGCGCGGTCAACGTGGTCATCGACCACATCGCGGACCGCGTCGCGGCGACTCGAGGGACTTGCCCCAAGGCCGCGCAGTCGAGGGATGACGGGGCCGTCAAGTCCTCCGCGCGTGGTTGCCAGACGTCGGCGAGGGCGTAGGTGCCGCGACGGATTTCGCGGAGGAATCCTTCGGCCGGCCACGTGGGCATCTGCGTGCCGAAGCTCTTCGTGCCGTGGATTCCCGAGGCGTTGGCCAGTTCGCGGGGTCGCCAGGCACGGTCGGGACCGGCGGCCATCAGTCGCAGTGCGCGGTTGCGGTGTCCGGCACCGGGAACGGGACTGCAAGACGAGCGGCTCCGGTCCGTAGTCGACGGATGAGGGAGGCCCAGCGGCTGCTGCAGCAGATCGCCGTCACCGCCTCTGTGCCTGCCGACAACTCCATCCATGCAGATTGAAGCTATGCACAGCATGAGGGGTCGAAGAACTTCCGGGTGCGGCCACAGCTCAGCAGTTCCCTCGGCTGACGCGGCATGATGGCCGACCGTGCTGCTCCGGCTTGCCTTACGCCTCGTGCCTGCCGGTAACTTCGTCCACGCAGGTGGAAGGCGTGCGGAGCTCAAGACCTCGAAGCGCCCATGGGCACGGCTGCCATCTGCCTCGACCCCGCGCACGCGGGGGTGTTCCCCCGCCGAGCGCCAGCGTTCCCGGTGGAGCACCTCGACCTCGTGCACACTGGGACCAGTCACGCGATGTTGCCCAGAATCAACTGTTCCCCCACCCGCCGTCCGACCGGTCCAACAGCACCTCCGCCGACGACGGCGGTCTGGCGACACCCTCAACAAGTACCACCATGCTCTCTGACCTGCGCGGATGACATTTTCGGCAAGCACACCGCCATACGCCCATCGCGCCGGCCAGATCACCCCGCTCGACCAGCAGAACCACGACCGGAGTCACCCACGACGGCCGCGCGGCTATAAGGGTTCGCATACGTGTGGTCGCATGCGATCCGCAGCATTGCGTACGGCGGCATCGGCATTCGGAGCACCATGGCTGCGTGGTTACTCGGCGGTGGCCTGGCAGCGGGCGGTCGGCGCTGGACCCTACCCAGGACGGGCAACCTGTGCAGCGGATGCCGTTGGGCGCATGGGACTCGTTGCAGCGCACGGCGGGCAACCGGGCCGTGGCCCGCGCCATTCGGGCAGGGAGCCGGCCTGAGACCGTGGTGCAGCGGCAGAGCCGAGGCCAGGGCGAGTCGGCTTGGGCGTCGGCGGTCGCCGGTGGCGCCTGGGACCGCGCGGCCGCGCTGTACTACTCGTGGACGGCGGATGAGCAGGAGCGGCACCTCGCCGGTCTGGACGCGCTCCAGCTGTTCCGGCTGGACGCGGCGGCGCAGCGACAGGTGTTCGACCACCCGGTCTCGGCGTTGCTGAGGATCGAGGCGTGGGTGCGGCGGCGGCCGGTTCCGGCGGAGCAACGCGTGGCCGAGAGGCTCGAGCAGCTGCGGCGCGGTCTCATCACCATCGACCAGCTGAATGACGACGAGGTGCGTTCGCTGCCGTTGGATGACCGGGTCCGGCTGCTCTCCGACCTCGCCGGCGGGGTCGTCGTCGCGGACGACGATGAACGGCAGATCGTGCGGTTACTCGCCACGACCGGGACCGCCGACCGGCCGACGCTCGTCGCCCGGCTCCGATCGGGCGGGTCGGCGCTGTTGCGCCGGTTGGAGGCGGTGGTCGACGGTACGGAGAACAGCGCTCTGCACAGTGAGCTCCGGCGGTTGACGTTCGGCGCGCTGGACCCGGCGCGGGCGTTGGTCGAGGCCGAGAACGCGCCCGAGATCCCATGGGCCGATCCTCCTCTGTCCCAGGCCGCGCGGTTCCGGCAGCGGGTGCACGTGGAGGTGCTCGAGTGGACGTCCGCGGGGCGGTTGCGGCTGTGCCTGGACGCCCTTGTCGGACCGGTGCGGGTGTGGCGACGCACGTGGGACCTCGACCCGCTCCAGCTGGTCGCGGTGCGGTTCCTCGCCGCCGAGCCGGAGGTCGGTGCACGGTCCGGTGACGTGGTCAACCTGCCGGCAGTGAACCTGTTCTCGTTGCGTAACAAGCAGTTCCGGCAGGAGATGGCTACGGTGGCCGACGTCGCCGCGTTGGCGATGGGCGGTCACGGCGTCATCGCCGCCGGGTCTCGCGCGGCCAGGCTCGTCGCCGCGGTGGACCTCGCGTACGGCGCGGCGGACCTGGCCGTGCGGGAGATGCGCGACGACCTGGGGTGTACGGCGGAGGGTCGGCAGTTCCTGCGCGCCTGGGACACCGTGAACCAGTTGGTGCTGGTGTACGGGATGGCCCGGATGGTCAGGTCCACGCCGCAAGTGTTCCGCGGGCTTCGCGACCGCTGCCGCGGGCTCGAGTCGACCGGCGCTTCCCGGCAGCGTATCCAGCGCGAAGTGGACCAAGTCCTGCACCAGGTCGAGGAGGTAGAACAAGAAGTGCCTAGGACGCAGGCCACCGCCCCGTCGGCGGGACAGCCTGCCGACGTCCGGGTGGACCGCGTGCTGGAACGCTTCCTCCGCACGGTGCGCAGGCCGGGCCCCAGTCGCAGCGTCGTGCGAGCGCATCCGTCACGTGAGTCGTTCGAGGCGACCTATGCCCTTGATCCGGTACGTGGTGTGGCGCCGCAAGACGTCGGCGCGTTCTTCCGCGAACGTCCGTTGCGTTCGCGGGCGCGTGAGGAGTTGGTCGTGCACGTGCGCGGGGCGTTGCACCTGCCGCCGGGAGCCACCGACCACGAGGTGTTCCACGAGATGCTGCACTGGGCGTCGCAGCGGTCGGGCACGAACGTCCTGCTCGGCACCTATTGGAACGAGGGCGTCACCGAGTGGCTGGCTCGCCGGTGGTCCGGCGCGGCCACTGTGCGCAACGCCTACGACCGCAACGTCCGCGTCGTGGAACAACTAGCGGGCGTGGTCGGCGAGGATGTCATGATCCACGCATACCTCGACCAACGGTGGCGACCGCTGCACGTGGCGCTGGAGGCACGGCTGGGGTCGCAGGCGGAGGTGCAGCGGTTCTTCTCGCTGATGAGACGCGTGGGCGGCGGGGACCACGGCTCGCGGCGGTTGGCCAGAGCGCTCGCCAAGCTCGGCCTCGTCGGTGCCGAGGACGCGCCGACCAGCCCTGGGCTCCGCGTTCCGAGACGGATCCCGTTGCCGTAGCGGGCGGCGCTGTCAACGCCACCTGGGTAGCGCCGCGCGAGAGCACCTGAACTCCAGAAGTGAACCAGCCAGCCGCAAGGCTTGTGCCTGCCGAGAATGTCGTCCGTGCAGGTCAGACAGCATGATGGTGCTCGTTGAGAGTACTGTCCGACCGCTGTCGTCGCCGAAGGCGCTGTCGAACCGGCCGGACAGCGGGTGCGGGAACAGCATGATGCTCGACGCGAGCGAACGTCACGCACAGCGCGTCGGGGCACGTCGGGTCGGTCACGCCATCCACGAGCCGTACGACAGGCATGACCGTGTCGCTGAAGTGCTTAATCCCGGTGGAGCCTGCTCACTTGACCACGAAATCAAGTGGCTAAGGCCGCACTCAGTCCGGCGACGACCCGCCCAAGCACAACGCCGCAGCGCTGGACCGATTGTTCCCGTATCCGCTGTCCGACATCGCCTCCGCCAACAACGGCGGTTGGGCAGCATCCTCAACGAGTACCACCACGTTGCCAGACCTGCGCGGATGACATTTTCGGCATGCACAGGCCGCCGGGGCGCACGCTCCCGGTTGGATGGTAGGTCGATGGTGTACGGCAACCTGGCCCCGCTGATCCCCGACCTGGTGACCTGCCGACCGGAGCTGCGGGACCGGCTACTGGGGTGCCGGCCTCGCGGCGGGCAGGCGGCATCTTGATGTGATCCGTTATGCGACGGGGCGGTGTGCCGATCAGGAACGTTCAGGCCGAGAGGTCCCGCCAAGACGGACCTGGCGGGACCTGCGCTTGCTCGGGTTATAACGTCGCCGACCTACCGCCGGCTCCAACTGATGCCTTGCGGCAGCACCCCGTCCTCCCACAGCCGGTCAAGCCTGGCGAAGAGCCTGGGCAGGCTCGTGTCGAACTCTTCCCACGCCGCCCTGTCCAGTTCTCGCCACGGATCGGAGATGACCAGCCCGGGTGGCAGCGGACCGGTCGAGCCGGACATCCTGCGGCAAGCAGCACACCACGTGTAACCGATCACCGCAGGACGACCTGCGTGTTGCGCGTTCCTGAGATAGGTGCGAACTGAAATCTCGCCACATGCGGGACAAAGCCATTCCGACTGGTCCCGGAGAAAGTTCCGCTCCCGCCCAAGGGCCTCCAACTCCTGGGACGTGAAGCGCGTAATTCGATTCATCAACTCGTCCTCCGCCTGAAGACACCAAGCATAGCCTGTCCGTATGCCTCTGCGTCGGCCTCCGTGCCTCCCATGGAGCTTCGCCGAGTGGCATACATCCGATGGTGGTAGACCTCGTGGAAGATCGTCGCCACTGCCGTGTCCATGTCGGCCAGCCCCATGTCTGAGATTTGGATCACCGGACGTCCTCGCGGGCCCAGATTCGGCCTCCCGTTGCCGTCGTGAGGACTGTTCCCGTAGGCAGGAATACCATCACCCGTGGTGCGAATTTCTGGAACGTGCACTATGTCGTATTGGGAAACGCTCATGTCAGCCCTGCCCACCGCCATTTTAACCTGCTTGACGCTGACGGCATTGCCACAATTGTGAACCAAGACCGGCGTGGTCCCCGCCAGCACGTAGTACGTGTGAACGCCCTCAACGGTGAGGTCGTAGACCGGTTCGTAGTGGGTGTAGCGGTCAACGTCGGTGACGGTCGGTACGCCGCCGCCACCGCCGTCGGCCGAGGCGAGGCGCTGGCCAGGTTCGAGGTCACCGATGTTGACGAAGCGGCCTTCGGCGTCGACCCAGACCGGGTGCCAGGAGGTGGCGCTCACGCTGCCCGTGGTGCCGTCCTCACCGGCCACGGTCAGTTTGGTCATGTCGCCTTCGTCGTTGTGGACGATGGTGGCGACGACCTCGCGGTCGGTGGTCTCACCCGTGGCCGGGTCCGTGGCCTTGACCTCGTCCCCGATCTCGACCTCGGAGATCGGCTTGGTCGAGCCGTCGGCCATCAGCACCAGGGTCGCGCCGACGAAGCTGTGCAGCACACAACTCTCACCGACGTCGCCGCCGCGAGAGCCCAGCTTCTGGAACTTCTCGGTGACAGCCTGAGTCACCCGTTCGGTGATGCCCTGGACGCGGCGCAGCACGCCCTGCGCCTTGCTGACGATGGAAGTGAGTCGGTCGACGGCCTTGATGGCGTTCCAGCCGGCTTCGAGGATCTTGCCGACCTTGCCCCACGGGACCAAGCCCGCGACCATGCCGGCGCAACCCCAGATGTCACCCTTGGTGAAGCAGTCGACAATGTCGTTCCAGCCCGAGATCTCCTTCAGGACGTCCCAGGCGACCTCCTTGATCACATCCCACTTGGTCTTGTGGGCATCGGCCAGGGCCCGCTCGTAGTCCTCCTTGCTGATGCCCTGACTGGCCATCGCCTTGGCAGTCTCGTGGGTCTGTCCAGTTGTCGGCTCTGGTGCACTTTCGGTGGTAACGGTGAGTAGCCGGTCGGTTCGTGATCTATGATGAATGCCGACCCCCTTGCGGGACAGCATTTCCGGACTGTCGGTTCTGGTCGTTGGATGCGGGGCGGAGGGCAGTGGTCGCGGTCCCCTGTCCGGGTTGTGGCCGTGCCGTCCGATGCCCGGCGCTGCGATGACAAAGGCGTCGACAGTCCGAAAGCACCTTCCCGGCAAGGGGATCGATCTCCACCGCAAGGTCACGGCCGTGACCGGCTACTCACCGTTACCACCGACTACGGGCCAGAGCCGACATTTGTACAGTCCCTACGGACGAGGTTTTCGACAGGCACAACGCCGTCGACCAGTCCTCGGCGACCTGATCAACGAGTACGAACCCGCAGCAGCCTAACTGCAGGTCAGAGCATGTGGCCGACTTTTGACACCCCACAGGTGTTTATGCGCGGTTTGATCGCACGGCCAACGCCTGGTGTCGGACCTATTTGACCAGGCGCTCATCTGTGTCACGGTACGGACTGGCGGCATGCCTGGTGGGCGGTCAGTGAACCGTCTTTTTGGAATGAGCACATCCAGCACGGCGGGTGCGCGCGCCGGGTCGACGACGATCCAGCCCCGCAAGGTCATCATCTTCGATCAGTGGCCCGAGCAGTTGGCGCCTTCGGCAAAGACCTTGACCGCGTTGCTGTTGGATCGTTCGCGGAACCAGTCGACGGTATGCGCGAGGCCGTCGCGCAGCGAGTGCTCGGGCTTCCAGCCCAACAGCTCGCTGGCCCGGGTGATGTCCGGCCGGCGCTGGGTTGGGTCATCCACCGGCAGGTCGTGGTGCACCAGATTCACCTCGGTGCCGGTCAGCTCGCCCACCAACGTCGCCAGCTCCAGCACGGTGACCTCGTGCGGGTTTCCCAGGTTCACCGGGCCGAACTCGCTCCCGGCGGCGGCGAACGCCAGGATGCCGCGGACCAGGTCGTCGACGTAGCAGAAGCTGCGCGTCTGCTGCCCGGTCCCGTAGACGGTCAGCGGCTCGCCCCGCAGCGCCTGGTCCACGAAGTTCGACACCACGCGCCCGTCGGATGCGTGCAGTCGCGGCCCATAGGTGTTGAAGATCCGGACCAACCCGACGTCCACCCGGCCCAGCCGGTGGTAGGCAGCCAGCAGCGCCTCGGCGAACCGCTTGGACTCGTCGTAGACGCTGCGCGGGCCGATCGGATTGACGTTGCCCCAGTACGTCTCGGTCTGCGGGTGCACCTGTGGCTCGCCGTAGACCTCGCTGGTGGACGCGTGCACCAACCGCGCGCCCTTGGCAGCGGCGAAGTCCGCGACCCGCCGCACGCCGGTCGAGCCTACGTCCAAGGTCTCCAACGGCCGTTGCAGGTAGCGTGGCGGCGAGGCCGGGCTCGCGAAGTTCAGCACCAGGTCGACCCCGCCCGCGACCTCCCAGTCGCCGCAGATGTCGACTTCGTGGAACTCGAAGCCCGGCCGCTCCAGGTGCCCGGCGATGTTCGCGGTGTGCCCGGAGGACAGGTCGTCCAGCACGACGACCCGCCACCCATCGGCGACCAGCCGGTCAACCAGGTGCGAGCCGATGAAGCCCGCACCCCCCATGACTACCGCTCGCATCACCGCAGATCCTTTCTCTCATTATCAGTTCGTCGATCAGCCGACGCGTTGCAGGACGGATCCGTCGAGACGACGATCAGAGGCCCTGACGGAATCGGGGAGGTACTGGCCGGGATCCGGTTCGACCGGCCGGGACCGGGACGGCCGGCGACCAGGCCGAGCCGGGTGATCGCGGACAAGGGGTACTCCAGCCGCGCCATCCGCACTTACCTGCGCCGACGCCACATCCCGGCCACCATCCCCGAACGCCGCGATCAACAGGCCAACCGGCGCCGCCGCGGCCGGGCCGGCGGACGCCCACCGGCCTTCGACCCGATTGCCTACAAGCGCCGCAACGTGGTCGAACGCTGCTTCAACCGGCTCAAGCAGTTCCGCGCCATCGCCACCCGCTTCGACAAGACCGCCGTGTCCTATCGAGGCATGCTCGACCTGGCCACGCTGCTCATCTGGCTTTGAGGACAGGCCCTAGCGGCCGATGCCGATCACGCTCAGGTTGGCCAAGCCCAGGATGTCCTGGTCGAGCACGTTGCGCGTGTCAACCACGACCCGACCCGACATCCGCCCAGCCATGTCCGCCCAGTCCAGCTTGCGGAACTCGGGCCACTCGGTCAGCACCACCACCGCGTCCGCGCCCTTGACCGCCTGCCCCGCGTCACTCACCACCGCCACGTCGTCGGTCACACCGACCACCGCCGCGGGCACGGCCGGGTCGAACGCCACCAACTCCGCACCCTCCTCCCGCAACCGATGCGCCACCGCCAGGGCGGGCGAGTCGCGCAGATCGTCGGTGCCCGCCTTGAACGCCAGCCCCAGCAGCCCCAGGCGGGCGCCGTCCAGCCTGCCGTCGACCGCGGCGCGCACCTTCTCCACCACCCGGTCGCGCTGCCCCTCGTTGGTCTCGATCGTGGCCCGCAACAGCGAGAAGTCGAACCCAGCCGCCTCCGACATCCGCAACAGCGCATGGGTGTCTTTGGGCAGGCACGACCCGCCCCATCCCGGCCCCGGCCGCAGGAACGACTGCCCGATCCGGTGGTCGAACCCCATCCCCTCGGCCACGTCCGCGATGTCCGCGCCCAACCGCTCGCACAGCTCGGCCATCGCGTTGACGTAAGACAGCTTCATCGCCAGGAACGTGTTCGCCGCGTACTTCACCATCTCCGCCGACGCCGCGTCGATCAACACCGTCGGCACACCCACCCGCGCGTACAAGGCCGCGACCCGCTCCGCGGCGTGCTGCACGTCCGAACCCACCACGATCCGGTCCGGGTGCATGAAATCATCCACCGCGCTGCCTTCGCACAGGAACTCCGGATTGGACACCACCGCCACGTCCCCACGGCCCAGCAGCTCCGTCACCCGCGCCGCCGTGCCCACCGGCACCGTCGACTTCGTCACCAGGACGCAGCCCGGCGGCAGCAACCCGCGCACCTCGGCAATCACCGCCTCCACCGCCGACAGGTCCGCCGCGCCGCCCGCGCCCATCGGCGTGGGCAGGCACAGGAATACCACCTCGGCCTCCCCCACCGCCGCCCGCGCGCCCACCACGAACTCCAACCGTCCAGCCGCCAAACCCTTGGCGACCAGCTCGGTTAGCCCCGGCTCCAGGATGGATACCCGGCCCTCGCGCAGCGCCGCGACCTTGGCCTCGTCGATGTCCGCGCACACCACGTGGTGGCCCAGCGAGGCCAGGCACGCCGCCGTCGTCAGACCGACATAGCCGACCCCGACCACCACAACTCGATAGAAGGACACTTGCCCCCCAAACTCAGGCCCTGACATACCGCATCTGTCGCACAGGGTCCGATTAACGTGATTGATTCAACCCGGTAAGCCAGGTCACGGACAAATGGAATGACGCTATCCAGTCGAGTCCGTGGCGCTCAAGAGGTTTTCGAGGACTTTGGCGACCCCGTCCTCATTGTTGCCGTCGATCACTGGAATCAGCGCGCGTACGCTGGTGTGTGCGTTGCGTGGCGCGTACGCGCCCCCCGCCCACCCGAGTAAGTCAAGGTCATTCGGCATGTCACCAAAGGCGAGCACCTGCGACCGATCGATCCCGCGGCTTGCACAATAGTCCATGACGGCGTCGAGCTTCGAGACTCCGGCGGCGGTCAGTTCCACGAACCCCTGACCACCCGAGTGGGTGCAGGTCACCAGCGAGCCGACCACATCACGCACGACGGCGACGAGGGCGTCGTTGTCAAGTCCTTCCAGCCGGACGAAGAGCTTGCCAGCAGGCCCGAAATCGGTGTAGTGGTCGACCGTTGAGCACTCGTCGTTCCAAGGCACGACGAAGCCCGGTAGCGTCTGGAGGGATTGGCCCGTTTCGACGGCGAAATGCAAGCCCGGCAGCACCTCGGAAAGTCGGCGACATACGAGGGTCACCAGATCCTTGGCGATGAAGTCGGTCAGCAGGATCGTCCGGGTACCCACGTCGTAGAGGATGGCACCGTTACTGCACACCGCGTGCGCCTCGTGACCGGCTTGATCGGCGATGTCATGGACGGCACGTGGCGCCCTCGCCGTAACGAACAGCACTTCGATACCCGCCGCACCCGCCGCCTCCAATGCGCGGCGAGTGCGAGCGGACACGGCGTAATCGTCGTTAAGCAGGGTGCCGTCGAGATCGGTGGCGATCAAACGCGGCAGGTCACTCAAACCGGACCTCGGCGAGAGTGGCGAGATCGATGCCATAGCGGGCGTACACCGCGACAGTGTTCTCAGTGGTCAACTCGGATTCGTCGTAGCCTAGCGCTGTGGCCACGCGTTTGACCTCTTCCGCTGAATCCGCCTCGATCTCCAGATACGGAGCAATGAGCGGCCAGTGGTCGATCTCAAGCCGGGCCTCGTCGAGCGTGAAGCTGGATCGGCGATTTTCCTGATACGACTTCGGCGCGTATCCGAGTTTACCCAGAAGTTCGTTCGTCTTGTCGAAGTCGTCCACCACGACTTCCGTTTCGATGGTTCCGCCGATGGCGTCCGACCGGATCTCTTTCACGGTCAGCGTGATCTCGTCACCGGTGTCGCGCAGGCGCACCCAGCGCGACTGGTCGCCCGGCTGGATGTCGTAGACGAAGCGCCGCAACAGCCGGTCACCCACTTTGACCCCGCCACGGGCGAGGATCAGTTGCTCGCTCGCGACGGGATCTACGTCGAGCACTTTTGCTTCGAACTCAATTGCCATTGGACGGGTTCCATTTTCCGTTCTTGAGCGTCGTCTCGATGTCCATGTCCCGCCCGGTGAACGCGACGGGAAGCAGCGTGTCCAGTCTGACCAACTCCTCGCCGAGATCGACCAGGCAGGCCGGCCCGGCGATCTCCATGATCATCTGTCGACAGCGGCCGCACGGCGCCAGGGCGACACCGGCCACGGTGCGGCAGGAGATCACCTCGATCCCCTCGCCGCCGTTGCTCACGAGGGAGCCGATGAGCGACGCCTCGGCGCACAACGTCATGCCGAACGAGGCGTTCTCGATGTTGCACCCGCGGTAGATCTCGCCGGTCGACGTCGCCGCAGCCGCACCCACCGGGAACTCGGAATAGGGCACGTATGCGTTTCGCGCGGTGTCGACGGCGATGGACCGCAACTTCTCGAGGATTTCCATCACGACAATCACTTCCCTCCCTCCTGCGCCAGCCACTCGGGCACGAGGAAACCAGCGGCGGTCACCGCCACTGCGACCTCGAAAGCTGACTCGATGACACGTTGTGCTTCGTCGGACCCGATGAACCCCGCAGCGACCGCGGCGAGCAGTTCGTCCACGTCGGCCACCGAGAGCCGTTTCCCGTGCCACACTTTCACGTCGAGGTAGTCATCGGTCATCTCGACCCTGCCCGGGAAGGTGTCGATCCGGCAGAAGTCGATGTAGTAGTCGAAATCCGCTTCGGTGGCTGTCGCGGGATCCAGCAGTTCCCAGCGGAGGACGCGGAGACTCCGGTGTGGGAGCACCCAGCACTCGAGCGAGCGCAGACGAGGGTTGTCCACCTCCGGTGCGGCGAAGTACAGGACGCTTCCGCGCGGTTCGAACCGGTCGATCGCCGCCACGCGTCCGCGTGGGGTCCGGTACCGCCCCGTGGCGGTGTCGAGCAAGCTCGTTCGTGGTCCGTGTATCACTTCACCGATCTCCCCACCGCCGTCGACACGGCGAGCAGCACGCCGCCCATCAGCAGTGCGGCGACCATCATGATCGCGATCGGAATGGACCACCCCATGGCGACCGCTCCGACCACGATCGGACCGACCGCGTAACCCAGCGAATTAGCCCAGGCTACGACCGCCATGTTCGTCCGAGCCGCCTGCGGGTCGTTCCTGCCGACCTGTCCGACGACCGCCGGGTACAGGTAGGCCAGTCCGGCGCCGACCAGCACGTAGACCACGTACACCGATCCGGGCACCAGGCCGACGGCCAGCAGGGTCATCCCCGACGCCGCCAACGCGGCTCCGACGACCAGCAGGCCCCTGACCGGCACGGCCGCCTCGACCCATGAGCCGACCAACCGCAACCCGGCGATCGACAGGGAGAACACCGCGAGGCCCGCAGCGGTCGCTGCCTCCGTCACTCCGCGTTCACGGGTGAGCAGCAGTCCGAACCAGTCGAGCGTCGTGGACTCCGCCAAGGTGATCACGAAGGCCGCGATCGCGTACCCCGCGAAACGACGCACAGGTAGTCCCCGGACGTGAGGCGTGCGGTCCTGCTCCGCCGACTCCTCGACCGGTAGGAAGCGGGAGGCGATGAGCAACACGGGCGCCATGAGCGCCGCGGCGGCCGAGAAGTGCGCTAGGGGTGACCACCCCGCGCCGGACAGCACAGAGGCCACTGCGGCGCCACCGAGCCCCGCGAGCCCGGCTACCCCGTAGAAGAACGGCATCACCTGTCGGCCGAGCCGACGGGCCAGCGCCAGACCGCTCAGGTTACTCGCCACGTTCATTACTGCGATGCAAGCGCTCATCAAGAACAAGACGCAGGACAGCTGAACCACGGACCGGGTCAGCCCGGCCACCGGCAGCAGCAGCACGGCGATCAGCGCGGGAACGACGACCGCCCGTCGCAGACCCAGCCACCCACAGAGGCCAGGTGCGAACGGCGTGGCGACCAGCATCCCCGCACCCGAGATGGTGAGCGCGAGGCCGATACCCCCGACGTCTGCGCCGATCTGGTCGGTCAGGGCCGGAACCCGGCTGATCCAGGTGCTGAATTGGAAGCCGTTGAAGAGAAACACGGCAGCCAGCGACCAGTACGCCGGATCGAAGGCGGCGATGCGCTCGCGCTGTGAGGTGTCAGCCAACGTCGGACACCCCCTTGCCAGTGAGCCGAGCCATCATCATCGAGCCCCCACGAGGTCGACGTGGGGAAGCCACCACGTGCGATTGTCGACGTACCACTCGATCGTTTCCTTGAGGGCGGTCGCGAAGTGCTTCTCCGGTCGCCAGCCGACCTCGGTGCGGAGCTTGCCCGAGTCCACACCCGTGCGGCGCAACAGCACAGGCCGCGAGGGCACGAGGGTCTTCAAAGCCGTAGGCAGGCCGAGGTAGTCGAGGATCAGGTCCGCGATCTGATGCGCATCCGCGCTCTCCCCACTGCCGACGTTGTACCGCTGTCCCGGGGTGCCATGAGCGAGAATGTGGTCGATCGCGCGGCAGTGATCCTTGACGTGCAACCACTCCCTGCTCGACCCCGGTGAGTCGAAGATCGGGAGCTGTTGCCCCAGCAGTGCCCGGATCACAAAGCGGGGGATCAACTTCTCCGGTAGCTGGGCCGGCCCGTAGTTGTTTGAGGACAACGTGATCGTCACGTCGAACCGGTAGGTCCGGCCATACGCGAGAGCTAGGTGGTCCGCGGCCGCCTTCGTCGAACTGTACGGGGTGAACGGGCGCTGCGCCGCCGACTCGTCGACGTCCGCGGTGGCCCGGTCGTCGATGTCTCCGTAGACCTCCGCGGAGGAGACCTGGTGATACCGGCGCACACCGCTGGTGCGGCAAGCCTCCAGAACGTTCACGCAGTCGGCCACGTTGGCGCGGAAACAGCCCAGCGGATCACGTACCGCCCTGGCGTTGTCCGACCAACCACCACAGTTGATCACCGTGTCGACGTCGTGCTCGGACAGGACCTCTCGGATGCGGACAGGATTGTCCAGCTCGCACTCGACGTTCACAGCGGAGTCGTGCGCGTGCTTGCGGTGCCGCGGACTGGTCAGCGAGATGACCCGGTCCCGAGGGTGCTCGTCCAGCCAATAGCGGACGAGGTTCGTGCCGATGAACCCGGCTCCGCCCACGACCAACACCGTCGACTCAGCCATGCGACACCGCCTGTCGAACACCCCACACCGATTTCAGGAACGTGCCCAGCGACCGAGTGAAGTCGCGTTCCTGCAGGACCTTCCGCGTCGCTGCCGCGCGCATCCGATCCCGTTCCTCGGGTGTCTGGTCCAGAACGGTCTCGACCATGCGGGTCATCGCCCCGATGTCGCCCTGGGGGAACACGAACCCGGTCGTGCCCGGGATGATCTGCGCCGCAAGGCCACCTTCGTCGGGCACGATCACGACCGGGCCGCCGCCCTGCGCCCAGAGCGCCGCCTCCTGGGGCACTTGTCCGCACGGTTCGCCGAGTGATGCGGACAGCACCGCAGCCGTCTCATGCAACGAGCACAGGCTACGCGGCAGAGTTCTGTCGAACCTGGGGACCAGCGTGTGCCGCAGGCCCGACTCGGCCAGAAGCGTCCGGTACTTGCGGATCTCGGCGTCCTCGGGTGTGTACGGCGCCGCGATGAGTACAAAGTGGAGCCGTTCGCGCAGCGGGGTCACCGCCCTGATCGCCCGATCCAGTCCTTTGATCGGATCCGCGCGGCCCATCGACAGCACGATCGGCCGGTCCAGCGGGATGTTCCAGGACCGGACCTCTTCGAGCGCTTCGGCGCGATCACGTCGCTGCAGCTCAGGGTCGTCCAGGCTCAGCGCCTGGATGAACGGGCGCAGCCGCGTGGGGTCGAGCCCGAAGTCCTCCACCAGATGCGCGGAGAAATAGGTGCCTACATCGGCGAAGAACACCCTCGGGTCGGTGTTCGCCCGCATCACCGCGGCGAGCTCGCCCTCGTCGCGTCCCGGCTCCTGAGTGGTGCCCGGGATACGGGAACTGCTGTAGAGCGTGTAGACCAGCGACGTCCGCTCCCACTGGCCTGGGGTCAGGAGCCGGTCCAGGTGGTCGCCCACCACGCAGTAGATGGCGTCGACAGCGACCACCAGCACCTCGTCGTAGCGCTCCGCGAGGACACTGACGACCCTGGCCGCCTCGGCGGACACCTGGTGCCATTTGTCGATGTGGAACAGCCGTGAGTCGTCGTGGGCGAGCTCCCACAACGTGATGTCCGCTGCTTCGACCCGCAAGCGGTTGGCGGCGAGCATCGCTTCGTCCACCGCGTAACCGGGACGCGAGTAGCTCGCGTCCGGTACCAGCAGGTGCACGTCGAACTCCCCTACCGCGTCAACGAGTTCGGCGCGGTGACCACCCAGACAGGAGATCAGGTACCTGGTCTGTGTTCCGATCCCGTGATAGAGATTGGCCACACCGTCGAAGGTGCAATACACCAGCGCACGACGGCGTCGTGGTTCGTCAAGGTTTCCTGGCACGACGTCCCCCCACGTTGAGCATCAGAAAGAGCAAGCCGGAAGCACCACTCAGCGCGGCGAAGATCCCCCACGGCAGCGCGGGGCCCCAGGCGAACGCCGCCACCAACAGCGGCGACAGCACTGCGGCGAAGTTGTACGAATACTGGAAGAAGGCCAGGTAGCGGCCCTTCATCCCCCCAGGAGCGATCTCCTCGACGAGTGCGTTGACGATCGGTCCGTGCAGCAGGTCGGCCACGATGTAGAAGCCGGTCACCGCGAACAGGAACGCCACCAGCACGGAGTCGTCCACGGTCGAGGCCACCGCCATCGCGATCGCCCACGCCGTCCACAAGAAGGCGCAGATGGCCAGTGTGGTGGTGTGCCGGACGCCTCGTACCACGCGCACGGCCAGCATCTGCAACGCAACCATCAGCACGGTGACCGTCGTCAACAGCCCGCCGCTGATCCACGACGGCGCGTCCAGTTCCTGGGTCAGGTAGACCGGAAGCCCCGAGGCGAAGAAAGTGCTCGGAATCGCCAGGACGGTGCCGAGTACGACGATCAGCAGGTATCGCCGGTCTCGGAGCACCAGCCGGTATCCCCCGTTCCCGGATACGCCATCGCCTGTGTCGAGAGATGTGCCGGTCTTGCCCACCCGGATGACGAGTAGCAGCGCCGCCGACACGGCGAAGCTGGCGGCGTTGAGCACGATCAGGAGCACGTAGCTGGCCGCGGTGTCGGAAACGAACAACAACGCCGCCAGAAGTCCACCTATGCCCGCGCCCCCGGCCTGCATGGTCGAGGCGACCGAGAACCACTTCTCCTTCGGGCCATCACCCGCCAGTTGAGCGCCCAGGCCGAAGAAACAGGACCAGAACACACGCTGCCCGACCGCGCACAGCATCGTCACCACCAGCACCCCGAACGGGCTGCCGACCAGCAGGTAGCCCGCCGTTCCCACTGCCTGCAGGACTTGGCCGATGACGATGATTCGCAGCGGCCCGACCCGGTCGATCAACGATCCGACCAATGCCGGCACGACGAGCGCGATCACGCTCGACAACGCGATGAAGGTGCCGACCTGCCACTCGGGCAGACCCACCACTCGGATGAAGTAGAGCATGGAGACAGGGAGGAACAGACCGGAGCCCACGGAGTCCACGAACCCCGCCACGTAGAACGGCCACGACCTCTTCCCTGCCGGTGTCAGCACCTCGGCCATGGTTCGTCAGTACCCGACCGGAAGCACCCGCACCGCGACCGCCTCCGCAGTCCGCGTGGTTTCACACGCTAGACCGAAGTCGCGCACGGCCGCCGCGAGCCATTCGGCGTCCTCGACGAACCGCGGCACGCTCCGGTCGAGGCCCGGGCTCGACTCCAGGCCCGCGACATTCGCGTCGTGTGCCGCGGTCGCCACGAAGATCGGAAACTGCGAGACGCGCCTGGCTTCGCCGAGTGCCTCCGACACGTGGTGCCAAGGCAGTGCGCGCCACACATCGAGGTTGATCACATTGCGGAACGTGTTGTCCTGGTGCAGGAACTGCGTGCCACAGAAACTCGGCACGGCGGGATCACGCCAGTCCACAAGAGACGAGCGCAGTTGCGGCGCAATACCGCGCCACCCAGCGACCCTGCCGATTCCCAGAAGCCACGAGTCGCCCGACTCGACGTCGCCCACCCAACGTTCGATCTCCGGCAGTTCCGGGAGGACGGCGTCGTGCGGCAACGCTTCGGTGAGTTCCTCGATCATCATGATGCGCAAACACTCGAGCAACGGAGTCGCGAACTTGTGCCCCTCCCAGTGGAACGACTTGTAGCTCTGGTGCAGCTTCTCCT
Source organism: Saccharothrix syringae (assembly GCF_009498035.1). Taxonomy (NCBI): domain Bacteria; kingdom Bacillati; phylum Actinomycetota; class Actinomycetes; order Pseudonocardiales; family Pseudonocardiaceae; genus Saccharothrix; species Saccharothrix syringae. The sequence continues at coordinate 2,074,587 of NZ_CP034550.1, read as the reverse complement.
GGTTCGACTTCAAGTCGCCGAAGTTCCTGACGAAGTCACGCAGGTGCGGGACGTGCACCGAGCCCGCCTGCGGAGACCACTTCATCGTCTGCCCCCCGGACAACACCTCCCGGATCCTGAACCCGAACTCGAGGTCTTCCAACCCCCAGCCGACCAGCTCCTCGTTGAAGCCCCCCGCCGCCTTGGCGATGTCCGTCCGCACGGCGATGTTGTGGCTGTAGAAGAAGAAGTAGCCGATCCTGCGGAAGTTGGCTTGGATCACCGGCTGGTCGATGTCGGGTACCCGGAGATCACGCTCCGCCTGCTCGTGCAACGCCGCGAAGGTGGTGGGCGAGTCGTGGTCGAGCGGCACCGGGGTCGTCAAGGAACGGACCCGGCGCTCTCGCCGTGAGCCGAGGCTCACCGCGACGTCAGGGTCGGCGAGCACCTCGAGGTGGCGTCGCACCAGGTCCCGGTCCGGCAGCGTGTCACCGTCGAGGATGAGCACCGCAGGCTCTCGCACAGCTTCGATGCCGCAGTTCCTCGCCTTGCCCCTGCTCACCGGCTTCTCGATGCGGAGGTACTCGATCGAGAGCTTGGAGGCGTAGTCGTCGACGACGGGGCGGAGTGGTTCGGCGCTACCGTTGTCGACGACGACGACGCGGAACCTGTCCTGGCCGATGTCCTGCTCGGTCAGCCGTTCGAGGATCAACTGCAGACGCTTGTGCCGATTGTACTCGAGGACGACGACCGCGATTTCATTCCTGGACATTAAACAAACCCTCTCGAGGCTCTAGACTTGCTCGAATTCGACGCTCAGGTGGTTGAGTATCGCTTCGGGGTCGGCGAGTTCCCGTTCCCTCAGTTCGCGGACCTCGTCGGCCAGGGCGCTCGACACGAATTCCTCCACCGGCAGACACAAGTCCATCCGCTGGATGCACACACCCGTCAGGTAGCGACCGTCGGTGGATCGGTAGAGACGAAGCCCGTAATACCCTTCCTCGCACGTGGCGGGGTCACGGAAGCGGCATGTCGCACAGGTTTTTGAAAGCCTGGTCGGACGGATCTTCTTGAAGTAGGCGGTGCGCCCGTTCGGCAGGACATATTCCGTCCGGTAACCGGATGCCCCAGCGGTCGCGTGGTGCGCGACCGGCCTGGCGCCGAGTTCGTCGAGCACCTGGTTGATGCTTCGGATGGACTCCATGCCGTCGCCGAGTGAGTTCAGCAGGCGAATGGAGAGTTGATCCGAGTACGCCTCGAAGAGGCGGTGCACCCGCGGTATGTGGGTCCGATCGGGCACGACGATATTCGCACTGACCCTCACGCCGTGCGTCAAGGCAGCGTCAATCGTTCGTTCCAGCGCCTCGATCTTCTTCGCAGCCAGGCGGACGTCCCGGAAGCGCTCTTCCTGGACCTCGGCGAGTTCCTCCGGGGTCGTCCCGAAGATGCTCAGGTTGACGCGGTCGAGACCCGCCTTCGCGCAGGCCCTCATCACCCGTTCGCCGTTCTCACCGTTCGAGGTCATGCAGACGCGGTAACCGGCCGCTGCGCCCAGTGCGACGATGTCGGCGATAGTCGGGTGCAGGGTCGGCTCGCCGCCTGTGAGGTGAAGCTCGTCGAGATCCAGGCCGGCGGCCATCGACTCCAGCGCCTGCCGCAGGTCCTCGTCCGCGCGCATCGTCGCGGCGAGGAAATCCACCCCATTGCGACCGAGATAAATGGACGACCTCCCGGAACGCCCCGACGCAAGGAAAGTGCGCGAGCTCCGACCCCGATTGTCGACCGTGACCGGCGTGCCTTCGTTGTGACAGAAGGTACAGGTCAGACCGCAGGAGTCCGTTACCTTGGCGCGCAGGGTCCGGTCCGGCTTGATGGTAACCGGAATGCCGCCGACTTGCAGAGTTCTCGCTGAATCTGCCCAGCGTGAATACACTGAACTACCCCCCGAAGCAACTTGCTTACGCGCAGACGGCACAGCCGTGCGCACAGATATGACCAGCCCTCAACGGACCGATCTATTGTCCCCCGATAGATGACGGTGACACACCATGCAAACACCGTCAGTCACCACCGTAGCGGCGTCACCGATGAGCAGAAAGATCAGTTCGTGTGACATGCATCACCGCCGAAAACAATCCGGATCTCCGAAAGTTTTTCGTGAGTCGATCATGCACGGAGACTGGCAACATTGGGCGTAGTGCACAGAAATAATGCTCCGAAACTTTTCGGCGATTGATCATGCTTCTGCCGGAACCAGTCCGCCGCACCTCCCGCACCCCGGTTGCCTGCGGCGACGACCTGCGCGGCTACCGGATCTACGGGGTGAACCAAGAGGTGGGGCACTTCCTCGGGCTCGGCCACCGGCGACGCCGCGTATGCCGCTCGTCAAGAGTCCTGGGCGACGACGAGAACACCGTCCGGATGCTGTGGTCGTCGTCCGCCCCGCGGGCCGTACGTTGGGCCGCAGGCGCTACGACGCTGTCGCCGAGGCTGCTATGGACGGCGATCGTCTCCTGTGGACGGTGACCTGCCAGGTGCACGCGGGCGACCCGGGCCGGCCTCGAACTCGTGGCCGATCCACCGGCGGAGGTGCTCGCCCGTGGTGTTGCTGAGGCTCCGACAGCGGAAGAGTCCACCGAGTGTGGAATCTCTGCTACCTCACGGTTGGTCGCCGGTCACAGCAGCCGCGCCGGTAGGTCGTCGGCGTACACCAGTTTTCGCATGGTCAAGTAGGCGTGTTGAGCTCCGCGCCGAGCGGAGGCAGGGTTCGACATCACCGACCGTCCGCTCATCTGGTCCTGTTGACTGGTGCCACGGCCGATGCCAAACCAGGCTCGATCGAGATGTTGGGCGGGACGCTCTCTCATCGGCTGTCCACCTGCGTATGCGGCGGTGTGGCTCATCTATGACGTGTGTCGCGCCGGGCATCGAGGCGGGGTTGTGACTCAAGAGGGGTCCGTCCAGTTCGAAGTAGCGTTGCCCTCCCGTCTGTCAGGTGCCCTGAACAGGCGAGGAGCCGATGTGAGTCCCGTGGTCATCGGTGTCGACCCGCACAAGCACCCGGGCACGACCGAGATCATCGACGACCCGTAACGAACCATCGGACAAGGACAGTTCGGCACCGACAACGGTAGCTACCGACGGATGCTTGAAGAAGGACGCAACCGGCCGGCCATGGTTTGGACGGTCGAGGGTTGCAACGGTGTTGGCAAGCCCCTGGCGCAGCGCCTCGTCGCCGACGGTGAACCGGTCGTAGACGTGCCCGCGAAGCTCGCAGCGCGGGCACGGGTGTTCGGCACGCGACAGGCACGCAAGACCGACACCACCGACGCCCGCTCGATCGCCCTGGTCGCACTGCGCACCGGCGCGGCCTGAACCGTGTCGTCGCCGACGACCACACCGGGGCCCTGCAGCTGCTGGTCGACCGGCGCGACGAACTCGCACCGACACGGTGAACCGCCTGCGCAAGCTGCTGACCGAGCTGATTCCCGACGCCGAGAAGTTCCTGTCCGCGCCCCAGGCACGCGCTCTGCTCACCGGCGTCCCGCCCGCGGGACGTAGTTGACAAGACCCTACGACAGCTCGCCGCCGAATTGATCTCGGAACTGGCCACGATCGACCGGAAGACGACCTCCGCCAACAAGCACCCGCCGAACTACTCGACACGGCTGGCAGCGACCTGTGCAAACTCTACGACATCGGTTCGTCCAGCCGCCAGGATCCTCGGCGACGTCGGCGACATCAGCCGCCTCCCCGACCGCGGACGATTCGCTAGCTGGAACGGCACCGCGCCTATCGACGCCTCCAGCGGTGACCAACGCCGACATCGCCTCTCCCAGGCTGGCAACCACCCCGCATCAACCGCGTCCTGCACATCATGGCCAATGTGCAACTCCGCCACGACATCCAGGTGTCGCGCCTACTACCGGCGCAAACTCGCCGACGGCAACTCATCCTGCGAAGCCATCCGCAGCCTCAGGAACACCCCCGCGTGCGCGGGATCGAGAGCGACAAGGACATCGAGCAAGAGAAGTTGGACGGAACACCCCCGCGTGCGCGGGGTCGAGGCTTCGCGACCAGCGGCTTTACGAACCAAAACAGCGTTTCTCATTCACTTCGTTTTTGTTGATCGTCCGCTGCTCGGCTCCCATGCATCCACGGTCCCATATGCCGTCGGCTGCACTGATCGCAGGGCGGGCGGCGACGTGTCTTGCCTCTACGATCGTCCGACGCCGGGTGAGCGCCCCTCCCCTGTTGGTGAACTTGCTCGTCATGCAGGTTCTGTGTCGGTGTCCGGTGTGCGTTGCCCGCTACACCGTCGGCGCCTTCCGAGAAGTACACGGAAGGGCGTGGGTCCGTGTCGCTGTCGACTGCATGTTCAGGCCGCAGGCAGCGCCGGGGATGGCCATGGGGTTGCGGTGTGGCTGGTGGTGAGTTGGAGCCCGGTCAGGGCGTCGGTCCACCGCTTCCGCAGGGCGTGGAGGAGGCGGTGTTCGACTTCGGGGGCGACGTGGGAGTAGATCTCCTGGATCTTGTCGGGGAGTTTGTGGCCGAGGCGGCGGGCTTGGGCGACTTCGGGGATGCCGTCGGCGATGAGCCAGGTTTTGTGGCTGTGGCGGAAGCCGTGGAAGGTCAGGCCGGGTTTGACCGGGTTGAGGCGGATGGCGGGGTTGTAGCGGTGGCGGTTGCCGTCGGCCGCGGGGCGCATGGCGCGGCGGGAGTAGTTGGAGCGGCGCAGCAGCTGGTGGTCAGCGGTGGCGAAGACGTGGGGGTGGTCGTGGGTGTCGAGGTGGTGGCGCAGTAGGTCGATCAGGAACGGGGGCAGGGTGATGGTGCGGGCGGACTCGGGGGTTTGGGTGGGCCGAGTTCGAGCTGTCCGTCGACTTCATGGAGGGCGCCGATGTCGGGGGCGACGACGAGGCAGCCGTCGTCGAGGTGGGTGTTGATGCGTTGGAGTCCGGCGAGTTCGCCCCAGCGGGCGCCGGTCCAGGCGGCGGTGATGTCCAGGACGCCGGCCCAGTTGCCGACCAGGCCGGCGAAGTGGGTCTCCAGGCCCGAGACGCCGTCGTCGGTCAGTTCCTCGCCGTAGCGCAGCATCAGGTGCAGCGCCATCTCCTCCGCCGGACACGTCGGTCGCGGCCACCGGCCCGTCGCCAGATCGGCGGCCAGGTCGTCGAAGGCGCGGGCCGCCCGCCGTCGCCAGATCGCGTCCTGGCGCCAGGTGATCCGCGGGAACTCGTCGAACACCGACCAGGTGCCGTCGTCGGGGTCCACCGGGTCGTCGCCGTGGGTGGTCACGTCGTCGTAGGCGTGGTCGGCCAGCAGTCCGGCCATGCCCCACAGCACCGCCGCCGTGCGCGGTGTGACGTAATCGGACGCGCAGTCCCCGCAGTCCGCGGTACCGCATCCGCACACGGCGAACAGGGAGGCGAAGTCCGGCCACGACGGGATCGGACGATCGTGCTCGTCCACCTCGGCGACCTGGCACTCGGAGCCGGAGACCTCCACCCCGTCGACCTCGACCATCAGGAAGGGGTCGACCACCTCCAGCAGGGCGGCCTCGACATCACCGCGCACCACTTCCCGCTCGTCGGCGCGCACCTGTTCGAGGGTCTGCCCGGTGTCGTCCAGGCAGTAGTCGGCCTGGTCGATGCGACGCAGCGCGGCCGGTTCCAACGCCGCGGGATCGGTGACCTCGATCAGGACCTCGGCCGTCACCTTCAGCCTGCGCCCGGTCGCGTCGGTTCCGGTCATCCGGCGAGCCTACGACGCCGCTCAGGACAGGCAGGGGCGGTTGACGGACCTTGAGGATGGTTCACCCCACCGGGTGATGTTTGGCGTCGGTTGGGCGGATTCACCCGTTCGAGGCGACCCCACTTGGCGTTGGTCAAAGATCGGGAGCCGCCCGCTCCCGATTTCGCTCCTATACACCGTTCACCAAGATCGGAAAGTTACCGTCCCGTGACCAACCAAAGATCATCGCGAACACACGAAAAAGCCCGCTGACCTGGGCAAACTTTCCAAGCCAGCGGGCTTCTTCAGACCGTCGGGACGACAGGATTTGAACCTGCGACCCCTTGACCCCCAGCGGGACAAGGGGTGTCCACAGTGGTCCTGTCGGGTCCGTTGTGGCTGGTCGAGTCCGACGGCAGTCCAGGTCAGGGCCTCCAGTCCGGCCCCGTCCAACAGGTCCGTGAGATGCCTGTGAGACGGGACCCGAGCACCAGAGGTCCTGTTCACGATGAACACCACCCCCTCCCCCACCTCAACTACGCCGCTCCAACGACCACCGCGGCGCCTTCGCCCGCCCTTCGACATGGAGGACAGCGGGCCCGTCGACAGCCAGCAGCCGGGCGAGACCACTGACCGGCGGCGCACTCGTCGCCACGCCGACCGCGTCATCGCTCTCCTGGAGCCGCTGGACGGTGTCGAACTGGGTGAGCACGACCGGCGGGTCATCGAGTGGCTGGCTACCCATGACACCTCGGTGGTCGGCACCGTCGCCAGCCTCCTCTACCGCGCCCGCGCCGTGGACGGTGCCTGGTGAGCGTCGAAGCCATCAGCTGGGCGCTCAACCACGCCCCCATCCCCACCGACCGCAAGGATGCCTCGACGCTGGCGATCACGCTGATCGCGCTCGCCAACCACGCCGGTCCCGACGGCCGCGACGCGTTCCCGTCGGTCGAGCGGATGATGCGCTACACCCGCCTGTCCCGACGGACCATCCAGCGTTCGCTGCGGTCGCTGGAGGAGTTGGGCCTGATCAAGCCGGGCAACACGCACGTGCGCGACGCCAAGATCCCGGAAGCCAACTCGCGGCCCCAGGTCTACAACCTCGCGCTGTCCACCAGGTTGTCCACAGCCCCTGACGAGAGGCGTCAGGATGACGCCCCCCTGACCAGCAGGGGGCGTCAGCAGAAGCGCCTGGGGGCGTCAGCAGCGACCAGCGGGGGCGTCACCACGACGCCCAAACCGTCCTTCAACCGTCCAGATAACCGTCCCGCGCCGAGCGCGCCCCCTACCGGGCGCTCGGCGGTGCCACCGGTGTGCGGGCAGTGCGACGCCCGCGACTCCGACCCGGTCAGCGCCCGCGTCCTGTGGCTGGACGAGGACCGCACGCGGTCGGTGCCGTGCCCGCGCTGCGCGCCGCAGCGAAACGGGGGTGCCCGATGAGCCGGGTGCACCTCTTCTACAAGGAGCCGCCGAGCATCGCGCACCCCAACGGCTGGCGCTCCTCGCCGCACTGCCTGGAGGACCGGACCACCGCAGAGCGGCTGCGCGACGCCACCAACCTGCTGTCTGGCCGCAGCGCCACCGCGCGCCGCACCTGGCACATCGTGGACTGCCCCGGCGACGACTGCGGAGTGCAGCGATGAACACCTCCACGCCCTTCCCCGAGCCGAACGACGACGACGTGGAGCGCGCCGTGGCCGAGCTGGAGAACTACGTCGCCGCCCACGCCCCGGCCGCAGCCGACCCGGCTCCACCCGCTGCCGCACCGGCCACCAAGCGGGTCCGCGACCTCCGTGCCGAGGTCGACGAGGCCCACCTCCTGCTGGAGTTGCAGGCCGACGCCGCGCCGCTGCTGGTGGACACCGACCGGGTCCGGCGCAGCCGCAAACGCGCCGCCGAAGCCGCCCGCCTCCACGCCCTCGCCCAAGACCCGGCCGCACGGGCCTGGCAGGCATCACGGGTGCGCCTGGTGCTCACCGCCGCAGCGCTGACGGCACTGGTCGGGGCACTGGCGTGGTCCACCACCGGCGTTCACCACACGCTCACCCTGGGCATGGTCGAACGCACCGCCGCATGGTGGGGCGCCTGGGCGGTGGAGCCCGTGATCTCGACGGTGCTGCTGGTGGTCGTCGGCGCGCGGGCGTTCCTGGCGACCCGCGGCCGGGTGCTGCACCACCCGCACCTGGCGGTGGTCGAGTACGGCGCGTTGACGGTGACGCTGACCCTCAACGTGTGGCCGTACCTGCCGTGGGTGTCGGTGCCGTGGGCACGGTTCGACCCGATGCAACTCCTCGCCCACGCCATCGGCCCACTGGTCGCGGTCGGCGCCGTGGCGGTGCTGCCGATCATCTGGACAGCGTTCGCCGACCTCGACCACGGCCTACCGGTAGGCCCTACTCCTACCCCCACCAGCCCCGAGTACAGGCAAAACACGCCTGGCACCGCAGCAGCACAGCGCGGGACCACCGGCGACCGAGTGGCCCTACTGGTAGACCGCGCCCGCTGGATGATCGCCGCCGGCCACCTGTCCGCCGACCCATCCGCCACGCGACTGCGGGAGGCGCTGGGGTGCGGAACCGACACGGCCCGCGAGGTCCGTGATGCCCTCCGCAGGAGTGCTGCATGAGCCTGACGATGCAGGGCGACAGGGGCGGCGAGTTGATTCCGTTCCCGAACGCCCCCGTCGAGGGGAACGCCGAGGACGCAGGTGCGGTGGAAGCAACCGCACCTGCCTTGGACGGCGAGCTGATCACCGAAGCCGAGTACCAGCGTTCTCGCGTCCGCCGCCTGGCCGAGTCGGCGGTGTCCCGCCTGCCCACTCAGTGGCAGACCCCCGAGTCCGCCCGCCAGGCCGGGGTTGAACTGGTGAACCAAGCGCTGCTGGTGCCGATGCGCTACTCGGCGGCGGTCGGGCGCGGCCTGGCGGTGTCGGCCCGCGCCTGGTGGGCTTGGGTACGGGTGACGGACTTCTACGAGGCGTCCAAGGCCGCCGACCGGCTGGCCGACAAGTGGCAGGAGATCGCCGTCGTGCGCCGCCGTCGAGGCGTGATCTCCCTGGTGGGGATGAGCGCGGCCAGCCTTGCCGGCCTGGTCGCCGAACTGGCTGTCGGCTCCTTGCCGCTGCTGGTCACTGCTGGCGCGATGTCTGCGGTCTTGGCGGCGGCCGGTCGAAGCCGGGAGGGCGCGGGTGGACGCAGCACCCGCTTGGGCTCCCGGTCGCTGGCGTGGCTGATGAACGGCGACCACCTGGTCACCGCGTTCCGCGACGCCAAGCTGATCGGCCGCGACGAGTCGCTGATGCTGGTCAAGGCCCCGCGCCACGACGGCGCCGGATGGGCGCTGACACTCGACCTGCCACCGTCGCGCAAGGCGTCCGACGTGATCGGCAGGCGGGAAGCCCTGGCCTCGGCGCTGGCGGTGGACGAGGTGCGGCTGATCGTGGAACGCGTCCGGGGCGACGACGGCCACGCCGGACGGCTGGCGCTGTGGGTGGGCGACGCCGACCCGTACGCCACCGACCCGATCCCCAGCCCGCTCGCGTCGGCGCCGAGCTGGGACCTGTGGCAGCCAGTACCCTTCGGCACCACCGCCCGCGGTGCGACCGTGAACTTGCCGGTGGTGTGGACTTCCCTGCTGATCGGTGCGATCCCTCGCCAAGGCAAGACGTTCGTCGCCCGCCTCCCGCTCACCGCCGCGGCGTTGGACCCTCACGTGCGGCTGATCATCGCCGACGGCAAGGGCGGCAAGGACTTCCGACCGTTCGAACAGGTGGCACACCGCTTCATCCGAGGCTCCCGGGAGGCCGACGCCCGCCGGCTGATCAGCGTGCTGGAGGAGTGCGCGGCGGACGTGGCCGACCGGTTCGACCGGCTCGCCGAGATGGACGACGAACTGTGCCCCGAGTCCAAGGTCACCCCGGAGATCACCCGCGACCCAACCCACCGAATGCCGCTGACCGTGATCGGCATCGATGAGGTCCAGAACTTCCTCGGCCTCGACGTGCCACTGGACGATGACAACCCCAAGGGCAAGAAGGTGGGCGCACGCATCTGCGAACTCCTGACCTACATCGCCAAGACCGGTCCGGCCGCGGGCTACTCGCTGGTCCTGGCTACCCAGAAGCCGGACGCCCAGGTCATCCCGGACGGGCTGCGCGGCCAGCTCGGGACGCGATTCGCGCTGAAGACCATGACCTGGCAGGCATCGGAGACCATCCTCGGCGCTGGCACCTACAAGGCCGGCATGGACGCCTCCAAGCTGCTGACCAGCCACAAGGGCGTCGGCCTGCTGCTGGGTGCCGACGGTGAGACCGAGCTGTCAGCCAGGGAGGCGGTCACGGTGCGCACGCACCTGCTGCACATCACCGCGATCCGCGCCGCTTGCGAACGCGGCCGAGTGCTGCGCGAGCAGGCCGGGACGCTGACCGGGGACGCCTCCGGAGAGCACGACCTGGCGGTGCTCGATCCGACGGCAGCCGCACGCCTGACCACCGAGGTCGCCACCGCCACCGCCGGTACACCAGAACTCACAGGTGCCGAGCCGGGACGCGAACCACCGGAAGTGCTGACGCTGCTGGCCAACGTGATCAGCGAAGACGAGCACGGCCTGGTAGCTCGATCGGAGCTGGCCGGGCGCATCGGTTGGGAGGTCAAGGCGTTCGGTGAGGCACTGCGCGCCGCCGGAGTTCCCTCAGCGGGCAAGCGACGGATGCCGGGCCACGACAACCCGGTCAGCGTGGCCGACCTGGACACGATCCGCGCCGCCATCCACGGCAGCTGAGGCCGGAACGGGGTCGGCACAGTTGTGCCGACCCCACTTGGCTGTTCAACCCTGCAGGGACGATAAGAAAAGGTTCTGATCTGCTCGAACAGGTCTTGTTCCGGTCTTGCCGGAGCAACTGCAGTTGCTCCGGCACCTTCCTGCAGACCTGTCGAAGGTCTCTCGTTCCAACCCTCCGGAACATCGCTGGAGGTGGGCACAGGGAGTCCGCACCCACCTCCAACTCACCGCCGCCCCATACTGCGCTACCACTGGTGAAAGCTCCGATCCTCGTGCAGTAGCCGGGACTTCTGCGTCGGCACCGCTGGCTCAGGTGGCAACGCCCGTAGCGACGCGGATCCGGAGCACAGCTGAACAACCTCGCGGTCTGCAGCTCGACACATCTGTCCGGTCTGCTGAGTCAAGCACCGGTTGTGGCATTCACGAGGAACCAGGAACACCCTCGTCGAACACCTCGCGCGACTCTACGTCGCCCATGCCCTTGTCGGACCGCAACGAGTTGTCCTCGATGGGCCCGGTCGGCGCGAGCGCACTCCACACCGCACAGGCAATGGCGTACTCACGGGTATTCACGTGAGCGGGGAACAGGACTTCGAGACGTCGGACGTTCACCTGCTTCACTGTGCCCGTGGACCACTGGCCACACGATCCCTCAGCTGGGCGACGCAGAACGGGTGATGTGACCAGCGGTCCCGTTGAGGAGTTCTCGCCGTCTCGGCGAGTGCAGAACCCGTGGGACTGCGTGCAACCTAAGCCTGATAGCAGCAGCTACCACCGCCTCAACCGCACCAGAATTCATGACACCGCCCATTCCCGAGCCAAGTCGTCGACCGAGGATCCGCGAGCCGCGCTGCTGGCCTCAGCAAGCGGTGCGCAGGCGCCATCAGAAAGTCAAGCCCGATGTCATCCTCCCCCTATCTGCGCATGTGTGGTGCGCATCGCGACCAGACCGCGTATGCGCTCCGCAGCTTCTGCGGGATTTTCGTGCTCCCACACCCTGACCACCAACCACCCGGCTGCGGTCAACCGGGCGTCCGTGTCGCGGTCGCGCAACACGACGCCCCGCAACTTCAGCCGCCACCACGTGCGGTTGGCTCTCGGGAGTTGACCGTGTACCGGACAGGAGTGCCAGAAGCACCCATCGACGAACAGGGCGATCTGCGCACCGCGCAGCAGGATGTCAACGCGCCTGCGGCGATCCGTCCCGGGCGGAGCGCGATCCACGACGAAGCGCAGACCCAGGCGGTGAAGCGCACTGCGCAACGCCAGCTCGGGCCGCGTGCCGGACCGCTTCATGCGGCGCAGCACCTTCGCGGTGGCCTGGCGTGTTGCAGGAGGTGCCGGCCCAGGATCGAGGTAGGTGTACACGCCCTCATGTTGCCTGTGACCCCCGACAACCTGGCCCACCTCGACATCGGTCGACATGACTTCGCGGATACCGACCGCTTGCGAAATGAGGGCGGTCTCAGGGTTGCCCCGCATGGCGCGATTGGTAGCAGCAGCCCCGTCCGAGCAACTGCCGACTTCAGCGCGCCGAGCTTGTTCACAGGTGCCCCTACATGGGTGTTTCACCACTCGTACGACGCAACATGAGACCGCAAAAATCGGGTTCGCAGGCACACTCAAAGTGTTCTGATCGAATGACGAGCCCGACATGCACACGTGACTAAAGCTCACATTTTTTGCCGTGTAACCATGTCACCCGAACGAGCGATGGATCGTTCGCGCACGACTGCTTAGGTGATCCAAGAGGGGGACTTCGCTGAACTGCTCGAACACACTTTCGACCACTTCCCCCACTCGTCGCAGAGCAGGCAGGTTACCGTGCGCATGATCCCGGATTCGGTGCATCCCGGTGCCAGCCGGGCCGAGCAGGAGATCTTCTCCCAGTTGGCTGCACTCGAAGTGGCTGGGTGGGAATATGCCATGCACAGCACCAACTTGCCCGAGCACGACCGCAAGCGGGTGTGCGAGATCGACTTCCTCTTGCTCGGCGAACGCGGCCTGCTGGTACTCGAAGTCAAAGGTGGCGAGATCCTGTTGAGGAAGGGTGTGTGGCACACGCGCGACCTCAAGGGCAATCGGCACCGACTCAAGGAGAGCCCTCTCGACCAAGCGCAGACCAGCATGTTCGCCCTGGAGAAGGTCCTCCGCCGAACCACGGCCGACCCGGACTTGGTCGACCGCACGGTCTTCGGGTACGGAGCTGTCTTCCCCGACAGCGAGTTCGACGCGGTCAGCGTGGAATGGGCTCCGGAAATGGTGATCAACGAGGTCCGACTGGCGTCCGAGGGATGGGCGGACTGCCTCGACCGGTTGGGCGCGTTCTGGGAGAACAAGCTCGGCGGGCGGGGACCTCTGTCACCCGATGACATCGAGCGCTACCTCAACGTCCTCCGCCCCGACTTCGACCGCGTGCTGTCCCTGCGCCGTCTCGACGACCTGGTCGAGAAGGAACTCGTCGCCCTGACCAAGAGCCAGTACAAGGCCCTGGACCAGCACCGCAGGAACCCGCGGGTGGTGTTCGAGGGCGGTGCCGGAACGGGCAAGACCATGCTGGCGGTCGAGATGTGCAGGCGGGCCCGGGTCTCCGGCGAACGTGTCCTGCTGACCTGCCGAAGCCACGTCCTCGCCGCCTTCATCCGCTCGCAGCAGGACTTGGACGGCATCACCGCAGTCCCGTTCGACCAGGTGTCGGCTTTCGACGCGGACACCTTCGACGTGGTCGTGGTGGACGAGGGGCAGGACGTCGTCAACGGGCACGACCTCGACGTGCTGGACACCGTGCTGGTGGGCGGCCTGGCGGACGGCCGCTGGGCGTTCTTCCTCGACTCCAACAACCAGCGGGGGCTGGTCGGTCGCTACGAGGACGATGCGAAGGCCAGGCTGGACTCCCACCGCCCAACCAACGTCGACTTGATGGACAACTGCCGGAACACCATCGAGATCGTCCGCGCCACCCAGGAGCGCACAGGAGCCGATCTGGGGGTGACCGAGGCGGGCCACGGCCGCGAGGTCGTGGTGGTCGAGGAGGTCCGCGAGAAGGCGGTCGCCGCGGTGTTGGCAGCCTTGACCGAACTCGAAGAACACGATGTGCCTTCGGAGCAGGTCGTGCTGCTGTCACCGCACCAGTTGAACGCATCGATCTTCGTCGAATTGCCTGCGGAATGGCTCGAACGCATCGATGTGCTGGACCTGATGCGCATGCGCCGGCCCGGTCGAGGTCGCGTCGGATTCGCCCGAGTGGCCGACTTCAAGGGGCTGGAAAGCCGGTACGTCCTCCTGGAAGTGGACGACACGGCAGACGAAAAGGCGGCACGTGCGCAGTTGTACGTGGGCATGACCCGGGCCAAGGCCGCCCTGTGGGTCTTCAAGCCGGGTGGAACGGGAGTGGACGGGTGACGGAGGTGCACACCACGGGGTTCCCGGACCGGGACAGGGTGCTCGAGTACCTGCACGACCAGCTGGTCGGCCCGGTCGACGGGGATGACGAAGTCCTCTACGAGAAGGCGCCGCAGCACCGGTACCTGACTGCCGTGCTGTACCCGGTGTCGCTCGCCCCGCTTACCGCCGACGCGAGCGGTCCGGCGGATGACGCGGAGGAGGTCGACGACCAGGCGGGCGCCCTGATCGAGGACGACGACGACGATCCCATCACCCTCGCAGGGCAGAGCCGACCGAGTTCGGCCGGCATCAGCTTCATGATCGCGGACCGGTCCGCGATCAGCGTGGAGGTGCGGGCCGCGCGGTACCACCGCTTCTCGGACGAGGACGACGAGTGGCAGCGCGAACCGCTCGACCTCGTGGGAAGTGCCGCGCTGACGGTCGAGCCCCCGTCCTCCGGGATTCACCGGAAGGTCAACCTGTGGGGCGAGGCCGCCAGCGCCGAGGTCACCTGGCGTCCACATCCGGGTGGGGTGATCGTCACCGTCGTCCTGGTCAACCGCAAGGTGCAGGAGCAGCGCCGGGCGGTGGCTCCGGAGGACTGCCTCTTCCAAGTCGGGCTCCGCTGCCGGGTTGCGGGAAGCGCCATCATCCGCTATCCGACGCAGGCACGGGCCCACAGCGACGACGAAGCTGAAGAACTCGAACTCCAGTACCGCGATGTGCCCGTGTACGCCGTCGGCCACGGAACGGCAGCCCGCTGGGACACCGCGGGCGAACGGCCCGAGTGGGTCGGCACGTCGTTCCTCCCTGTGCACGTCGTGCCGGATGTCGCCTTCGACCTGCCCGACGTGGCGGACGCCGTCCGCTTGAACGGCCTCGCTGAGATCGCCACCACTCCGGAGCCCGTGTTCGCGGCTCTGACCCGCTTCGTCGACCGGTACTCCGACTGGATCGGGAAGACCTGGGACGCGGCGCCGGCAGACCTCGACCCGCGCCTCCGCCCTGCGGCCGAGCGGTTGCGGGACCGCGCGATCCGGGCCAGGGATCGCATGCTCTCCGGCCTGGACTTCCTGCGCGAGGACCCGGACGCGCTCGAAGCCTTCGCGCTCGCCAACAGGGTGATGGCCATGCAGATGGCGCACAGCCGGCCGCACCTCGGCGGCTCACCGCACGCCCCCTCGGAAGCGCCGGACCCGCGGGTCGACTACGACTCGCTCAACCCCACCTGGCGTCCCTTCCAACTCGGTTTCCTGCTTATGACCGTTAAGGGCGTGGTCCAGGAGGGGGAGGATCGGGACCTGGTCGACCTGATCTGGTTCCCCACCGGCGGTGGCAAGACCGAGGCGTACCTCGGGCTCGCCGCGTTCACCGTCTTCCACCGGAGGCTGACCCTGGGGGAGGGCGGAGCGGGCACCGCCGTCATCACCAGGTACACCCTGCGGCTGCTCACCAGCCAGCAGTTCCAGCGAGCCGCGACCATGATCGCCGCCTGTGAGCTGGTGCGCCGCGACTCCAACGGACGACTCGGCAGCCGCCCCGTGTCGATCGGCTTGTGGGTCGGCGGCGAGAACAGCCCCAACAGCTTCGTGGACGCCCGCCGATTACTCGCGCGAGCGCGTGACGGTGCGGCGGGCGACAAGGGGTTCCAGATCGAGTCCTGCCCGTGGTGCGGAACGCGGATCGTCCCCGGCGACCAGGACGACGAACAGCGGTGGGGCATCTCGGCGACCAACAACTCATTCCGGGTGCGGTGCTTGAACGACAAGTGCCCGTTCCGCACGGAACTGCCGATGTCGTCGGTGGACGAGGACCTCTACCAGAACCCGCCCACCATGCTGGTCGGCACGGTCGACAAGTTCGCCCGCACGGTGTGGAACGAGAACACCGGCGTGTTCTTCGGGGCGGGCCGCGACCCCGGTCCGTCGCTGATCATCCAGGACGAGTTCCACCTCATCTCCGGTCCGCTGGGTACCATCGTCGGCCTTTACGAAGCGGCCTTCGACGTGCTGATGGAGCACCTGGGGAACAAGCCGAAGATCGTTGCCGCCACAGCCACCATCCGCCGGGCCGACGAGCAGACCAGGGGTGTCTTCGGGCGGTCCGTCTCGCTGTTCCCACCCGCAGGTCTCGACGCCACCGACTCGTACTTCGTGCGCACGAACCACTCAGCACCCGGGCGCGCCTACATGGGTGTCATGCCGCAGGGCCACACACCGCTCACCGCGCTCATCCACGTCGCCGCGGCGCAGTTGCAGGCGCCGTTGGAGGTCGAGCTGACGCCCGCGGCCGAGGACGCGTACTCCACCCTCGTCGTCTACCACAACAGCCTCCGCGAGCTGGGCAAGACGATCAACTTGGCAGCCGACGACATCCCGTCGCGGTTGAAGGTGATCGCACGGGCCGAGGACCACGTGCGGCAGCTCCACGACGACAACGTGGTGGAGCTGACCAGCAACGTGGCCTCCGCGCAGATCCCGAAACGCCTCGACCGGCTGAAGGAGCCGCACGACGCGCCCGGTGGCGTCGCCTTCCTGGCCAGCACCAACATGATCTCCGTCGGCGTCGACGTCGGTCGGCTGGGCATCATGACCGTCGTAGGCCAACCGAAGACGACCGCCGAGTACATCCAGGCCACCAGCCGCGTGGGGCGGAACGTCGACCGCCCCGGCCTCGTGGTGACGGTCTACTCGCCGTCCAAGCCGCGCGACCGGTCCCACTACGAGTCGTTCACCCCCTACCACGCGAGCCTCTACCGCTCGGTGGAACCGAGTTCGGTGACCCCGTTCTCGGTGCCGGCGCGACTGCGCGCCCTCCACGCTGACCTGGTCGTGCTGGTACGCCACGCGCTCGGCCTGTCGGGCGATCAGCAAGCTGCGTCGTTCGACCCCGATGACGAGCGCTTCGCCACGCTCCTCAGGAGGTTCCTCAGCCGCGTGGAACGGGCGGATGCGACCGAGCTCAAACGAGTCGAGACCCACTTGGACACCCTGATCGAGAGGTGGGTGAAGCGGGCGGCCGACGCGGAACCCCTCGGCGGGCTGCGCTACAGCCAAGGTGGGCGTGAGCGCCCCAAGCTGCTCAAGCGGTTCACCGAGCGGGGTGATGGTTGGGCGACGCTCGACTCGATGCGCAGCGTCGACGTCGAGGTCCACGTGCAAGTGAGGGGGCCTCGCAAGTGACCGTGCGCAAGGTTCGACGTTCACAGGTCATCAGCCCGTTCGGACCCGGGGCGATCATCGACCTCGTCGGCGAGTCCTTCGTGGTGGAGGACGCGGGCAGGTGGCCCCGTCAACGCGTGCCCGTCGACTTCCCCAGGCTCGCCTCGTACCTCGGGGTGAACTCCCTGGCCTCGCCCATGCCGGGCAGGCCAATCCCCTACTACAGGTTCCCGCAGTGGTTGTTCTGCCCGGCCTGTCGGCGCATGAGCCGGTGGTCGTACACCAGAGAAGTCGCCAACACCCCTCCGAAGTGCGAGCACTGCCCCGCCGGAAAGCAACTCATCCCCATGCGGTTCGTGGCGGTGTGCGCCGACGGGCACCTGTCGGACGTCGACTGGGTCCGTTGGGCGCACTCGGCCGATCGCCGCGACCGCAACCAGAACCAGTGCCAGCGATCGGACCTGAAGTTCCTCAGCAAGGCCAACGTCGGCGGCGGCCTCAACTCCCTCGTCGTGCGGTGCGTGCCCTGCGGCGGTGAGAGAACGCTGGACGGGCTCACCACGAGCGTCGGGCTGAAGCACATCGGCAGCAAGTGCACAGGCAGGCAGCCGTGGCAGGACCAAAAAGACGCGAAGGTGTGCGCGAAGCAGGTGGTGGCGATGCAGCGCGGCGCGTCGAGCGTGTACTTCCCGAACGTGGTCAGCGCGATCGACATCCCACCCGACTCGGATTGGAGTTCCGTCAGCGAGCCTTTGGCGGTCTTGAGGAAGAGAGACGACTTCAAGTTCCTCGTCAACAACCCGGGCTACAAGTTGGCCAAGGCCATGATCGAGGTCATCGCCGACGAGCACGGCCTGTCCGTCGCCGAGGTCGAGGCGGCGCTGGCCAACGAGATGAGCGCATCCCACGCACAACCCGATGGCGGACCCGAGAACATCCGCCCGGACGAGTGGGCAGCTCTGATCAACCCGAGGGAAGAGGAGCACCACCACCAGGACCAGTTCATCTCACGACGGGCCGATCGCCCGCTGCGCCCCGCGAGTGGGACCGTGAACGGCTGGAGCCGGCTGATCCCAGAGGTCGTGCTGGTCGACCGCCTCCGCGAGGTTCGGGTGCTGACGCACTTCGAGCGCTACGCGATGGAGGAGAAGGTGCCGTCCAACCTGAGCGACGACCCCGACTTCCTGCCGGCCGTCGAGGTGTTCGGAGAGGGGTTCTTCCTCAGGTTCGACGAGGAGCCCCTCGTTCGGTGGGAGAAGTCCGCTCCGGTGGTGACCCGGTGCCGGCGATTGGCCGACCGGCGCGAGCTGACGGGTGCGACGTGGCTCCCCGAGCCCACGCCGCGTTTCGTGCTGTTGCACACCCTCGCGCACCTGCTCCTGCGCAACACCGCCTTCGAAGCCGGCTACTCGACATCTTCGTTGCGCGAGCGCCTGTACGTGACGAAGAACGGTGGCGGTCCCCCCATGTCCGGCGTGCTGATCTACACGGCGGCTGGTGACTCGGAGGGCACGCTGGGCGGCCTGGTCAGGATGGGCGAGTTCCCCCGGTTGGGCAGACTCCTCGACATGTCGATCACCACCGCCCTGTGGTGCTCGTTCGACCCGGTGTGCGCGGACCACCCCGGCCAAGGGCCCGACGGGCTGTCGCTGGCCGCGTGCCACGCGTGCTCGCTGACGCCGGAGACGAGCTGTGAGGCGACGAACCGGCTGCTGGACCGACGCCTGCTGGTCGACCCGGAGTTCGGGTTCTTCAAGGACCTGGCCGCAACCGTCGGCGGTGTCCCGGGGAACCTCCTGTGAGCGCCGCGTTACACGCCTCGGTCCACGAGGCGCCCCGTCACGCTGTGGTGGTCGCCGCACCTGCGGTCGACCAGGCACGCGAAGCCGTCGCGGCCTACCGCCGCCTGCGGGGGCATGGCAAAGAGCTGCACGTCATCACCCGGTCGAGCGTGCTGACGAACCGCATCCGCACGCTGATGCCGTTCGAGAGCCGCGGCGACACCGTGATGACGTACCACTCGTACTTCGCCAACGTCTGGCGCACGGTGCTGCGGATCAAGCAGCCGCAGGCGGATGACTACGACATCGACTTCTGGGAGTTCAAGCAACACCTCCGGGCTCGTTACGTCCGACCTCTGGACCGACGGCACGTCATCGTCGTCCAAGGGCAGCAACTGCCGCGTGACTTCTACACGGTGCTCCGTCTGCTCAGCATCGAGGCGACGGTATTCGTCGACCCCGTGCAGACGGTCGACGAGTCCGGCACGACGCTGGAGGACCTGACCACTCTCCTCGGCGCGAGAACCGCCACCACCTCCCACGAGGTTGACGGCGGTACGGCGCAGATCCACGAGTTGCTGGCGCACATCGGAGACAGGTCGTTCCCGGTGGCCGCGCCTCACCGCGAAGGCCCACGACCGGTGCTGGTCGACCACGAAGACGTCGACGAGGAGATCCGGTTCGTCGTGGAGCAGGCGGCAGCGCACCGCGACCGGCAGATCGGTGTGTTCCTCCCGACCCGGGAACTGGTCCAGGTCTTCAAGGACGGGATCGGAGACCTGTTCGACGGCAAGACGCAATGGCACCTCTCGGGCGTCAAGGCCCCGAAGCACGCCGCGATCACCTGGTCCGACCCCGGCGTGAAGGTGTTGACCTGGGTCAGCGCCATAGGAATGCGGTTCGACCACATCGTGTTGGCGGGACTCGACCACGTGGAGGACCGCTTCCGGTTGGAGAACGCGCTGCGGGTACTCGGTCCGACGGCACGTTCGGATTTGTTCCTCTCTTACTCCGGTGTCGGACGACCCACCTCGTTGAGCGGGCTGACGCCGGCCTTGCTCGACGACCGAACCCGCGACGCGCCTGGTGGCGAATGGGTGGAGGCAGACCCGACTTTCGAGTTCCCGACGTCTCGTGCCGCCGTGCCGGAGCAACCGGTTCTGCCCACCCGGTCGGCGGTCGACAGCGCTCGCGCCCTGCTCGCAGTCCCGATGCGGAGCAACGCCCGGTCCAAGCGCCTGCTGACCGCCGACCAGGAGGTCGGGTTGGCACAGCTCATGCGTTCAGCCGACGAAGCCCTGTCGGACGAACTGCCGAAGGGCTTCCGCTCGACCCTGCGTGACGACGACGTGCGGGCCCGAGCGTTCGACGCGATGGTGCTGCACAACACCGGTCTCGTCGGTTCGTGCATCGGCAGGCACCTCGGCGCGGGACTCGACTACGAGGACCTGTACCAGCACGGGCTGCTGGGCCTGATGCGGGCGATCGAGAAGTGGGACGGCTCGCGGGGGCTGAAGTTCTCCACTTACGCGGTGAACTGGATCAACCAGCACATGGGTCGCGCCGTTCCCGACGAAGGCGCGACGATCCGGTTGCCGGTCCACAAGTACGAGGAAGTCCGCAAGGTCCGCGCCGTCCGGAACAGGCTGCTCCTCGAGCAGGAGGACGCTCCGATCGCGGAGATCGCCAAGCGCACCGGGTTCTCCCGGGAGAAGGTGGTGGACTGCTTGCGGTTGTCCAGGGGCGTGATCAGCCTGGACGCACCTCTGGGCGCGGACGGGGAGATCTCGTTCGCGGAACTGGTTCCCGCTCCGTTCGAACACCACTCGAACCCCGACTACGTGATCGACAACGAACTCGGCGCCGAACTCGTGCGGAAAGCCCTGTCGCAGCTGAAGGAGCGCGAGGCCGAGGTGCTGAGGTTGCGGTTCGGCTTCGACGGTGGTGACGACCGTACGCTGGAGAAGATCGGCGAGCACTTCTCGGTCACGCGCGAGCGGATACGGCAGATCGAGAGCAAGGCGAAGAGCAAGCTCGTCGGGAAACTGGCGGACGTGGGACTCACCGCCGGCGGAACGACCTCCACTCCCTCGAAGGAGGTCTCGCTCCGCCGGTTGAGCGTCGTGCGGACACCTGTCCGCGAACGGCGGCCGCTCGGCACGGAGATCGCCACGGGGACAGGTTTGGTGGAACGGCTCGGCGCCGCGGGTGAGGACAGCGCTGTCGGCCACCTGCTGATCGCCTTGGCGGACCGCGCATTGTCGTCCGGTGCCCGTCACATCCGGATCAGAACCGCGGGCGCAGGCACGAGTTCCAGGCTCGCCCTGGTCCACGACGGAGCCGCCTTCGCCGGGTACGCGCTGCTCTCGACCCTCCGCGAAGGGCAGGAGGTGTCGCGCGGATCCGCGGCCCTCGGTGTCGCCGCCGCCCTCTACGACGAGGTCACCGCCTGGGACTCCCACACCTCCTCGGCCTGCCTGGTCCTCACCTCCGCAGCGCACACCGACGCCTGGTGGCTGCACCGCGCCACGCGCAGGCTGCCCACAGGACTGCTGCCCGGGATGAAGTCCGATCGGTGGTCGGTCGTGCTGCTCCGGGCCCCGCGGCCCCAGGTCGCACGTGCGCGCGTCGGTGCGGTCCTCGACCGGTGCGTCCGCGACCTCGGCGTCGTGTTCGGCGAGTTGTTGCGGCGAAAGGTCGAGATCGACGTCAACGGACGTGCGGTCACCGCTCAGGACCCCTTCCTGTGGGGCAACCCGGCCGGTCAGCACCTCGGGGAGGAACGGGTGACCGCCGCGGGGTTGTCGGTGGTGGCGAGCCCTCGCGTCCTCCCCCACCCGGAAGCTCTGCGGGCGGGTGACACAGCTTCGGTGGGCGATCCCTCCGACTGGCGGATGAGCCAGGGCTTCTACGTGCGGTGCGACGGTCGATACCTCTCCCGCGGCGGCTGGCTCGGGCTCGACGGCCTGGACATGGCGGAGGGCACCGCACTGGCCAGGGTGCTCGTCGAGGTGCCGCCCGAACAGCGCGCCACGTGGGGTGGAGATCACCCCGGTGCCACCGTCGTGCCGCCGGAGCCGCTCCGGCCGAGGTTGGCCGCTCTCGCCCGCATAGCGCGCAGCAAGTCCGAACTCGTGATCGAACGACACCGAACTGGGGGGACGACGTGACGGACGGTGAGCTCGCCGCCTTCGCAGCCGAGTTGCGGCGCAGGGTGGACGACCGGGTCCAGGCCGAACCGGAGCTGATGGCGCGGGACGCGTTCGTGACCCTGGTCGGCGAGCACCTGATCGACGACGGGGCGCTGGACGACCTGGACACCTGCTACCTGTTCATGCCCTGGCAGAACCGCCGCGTCGAGGTCGCCGGGTACGACATCACGGGCGACGGCACGATCCTGCACCTCGTCACGTCCGAGTACGGCATGGACGCCGAGCCGTTGAAGCGAGAGCGGCTCACCCAGTTGGTCCGCTACGTGGGCGCGTTCGCGGAGTTCTGCCGCAACGGCCTGCACGAGCAGCTGGAGCGGTCGAGTCCGGCGTACGACATGGTCGAGCGCATCCACAGCGCGTGGTCCCAGCTCCAGATGATCAAAATCTTCGTCTTCACCGACGGGAAGACCGGGTTGCGCCGCGCGGAGGAAGCCACGGTCGCCGGTCTCCCGACCCTGGTGAACGTGTGGGACGTCAGCCGCCTCCAGAAGCTGATCAGCTCGGGGGCCCAGCAGGAGGACATCCTCATCGACGTCGCGAAGATGGGGTACGAGGTGCAGTGCTTGGAGTCACCCGAGCAGGCCGACGGGTACCGCTGCCTGATGGCGATGCTGCCCGGCAAGCTGCTCGCCGACCTGTACGACGAGCACCACAGCCGCCTGCTCCAGCGCAACGTGCGCGCCTACCTCCAGGCCCGGGGGAAGGTCAACAAGGGGATCGCGGAGACGATCAAGGAACAGCCCGGCCGGTTCCTGGCCTACAACAACGGCGTCTCGGCCACCGCTCGTGCAGCGGACCTCGAACGGACGTCGAACGGACTGGTGCTGCGGACCCTGACCGAGTTGCAGATCGTCAACGGTGGGCAGACCACGGCCTCGCTGCACCACGCGGCCCGCAAGGGGATCGACCTGTCCGAGGTCACCGTGCCCGCGAAGATCACCCTGATCCCCGACGACCGGTTGGACAGCATGGTCCCGGAGATCTCCCGCTACGCGAACTCGCAGAACGCCGTCACCCCGGCCGACTTCGAGGGCAACAGCCGCTTCCACGTGGGGCTGGAACGTTGGTCCCGCACCACCTGGGTGACCCCTCTCGGTGTCGACGTCGAGCAGACCCGTTGGTACTACGAACGCGTGCGTGGGCAGTACGACGTCGAGAAGAACAAGTTCACGACCGCCGCCGCGCGGCGCAAGTTCGACCGCGAGAACCCCGTGCGGCAGCGGTTCGGCAAGACCGACGCCGCGAAGTACGAGTACGCCTACTCGCTCCGGCCGGAGGTCGTGTGCCAGGGCGCCGAGAAGTGCTTCCGGACGTGGACGTCGGACGAGGGCTTGGCTGAGCGCGAAGCCCCCGACGACGTGTACTTCCGCCACTTGGTCGCAAAGGGGATCCTGTTCCGCCAGGTGAGGTCGATCATCCAGAAGCAGAACTTCGGCGGCTACCTGGGGCAGACTGCGGCGCACACCGTGTCGCTGATCGTGCACACGCTCGGTGGACTCGACTTGGACCGGCTCTGGCGCGAGCAGACGCTGCCCGAGGCGATCGCCACGGCGGTGCCCGATGTCGCGAAGGCGGTGCGGCGGGTGCTCACCTCTCCCCCGAGCGGGGGGAACATCACGGAGTGGGCGAAGAAAACCGCCTGCTGGGACCGCGTCCGCGCCGTGGGCTGGGCTCCCCCCTCCGACGTACTCGCCGGCTAGGCGACTTCATCCCCGTTTTCATCGTTCGCGCGTCGGGGCGGCCGAGCGGACCGGTCCCGGGAAGTGGCATGGAAGAAGTTGAGCAGAACCAGATCGTCGGTGGTGGAGGTCCCGCGCGGGTCCCTGTTCGGTGGACGGGAGGCGACGTGGCGGTCTACGCGGTGAAGCTCGAACGCAGCGACCTGCTCCAACTGCCGGTGCACCCCGACGCGTGCACCGAGGAGACGTTCGAGCAGTGGTGCGCCGAGCGGGTGGCGAACGGCGCCCGGCTCGCGGTCGACCTGTTCTCCGGTGGCGGTGGGTTGAGCCTGGGCTTGACCGACGCCGGGTGGACCGTCGCGGCCTCGGTCGACCACAACAAGTTCGCGCTCCAGACCCACCGGGCGAACTTCCCCGGCCT
Organism: Saccharothrix syringae; assembly: GCF_009498035.1. NCBI lineage: Bacteria > Bacillati > Actinomycetota > Actinomycetes > Pseudonocardiales > Pseudonocardiaceae > Saccharothrix > Saccharothrix syringae. Next base: position 2,050,458 of record NZ_CP034550.1, on the reverse strand, counting down.
CGCGCTCGACGTGGACCTGGGAGACCCGAAGAAGCGCGCCGCGTTGATCAGGAGGCTCAAACGCGTCGACATCGACCTCATCGCCGGTGGACCACCGTGCCAACCGTTCAGCAGGGCCGGGCGCAGCAAGATCCGCAGTCTGGTGGACGCGGGTGTGCGCGACGAGTTCGACGAGCGCAAGGAGCTGTGGCGGGCGTACGTCGACGTCGTGCTCAAGGTGAAGCCCCGTGCGGTGCTCATGGAGAACGTCCCCGACATGGCCTTGGGCGACGACTTCCACGTCGTGCGACGGATCGTGGACATGCTGGAAGACGTCGGATACCGGACCAACCTGCGCTTGGTCGACGCCTGGCAGTACGGCGTTCCCCAGCACCGCAAGCGCTTGATCTTGCTCGCCCGCCTGGACAGCGACACCTTCACCTGGCCCAGCCCCGGCAAAGCGGTGACCGTGCGGGACGCGATCGCCGACTTACCCGACCTCGGCCTCACCACGGGCGGTCGAGAGCTGAGCTATTCACCCACTGGTGAGGTGTCGGATTTCGCCAAGGTGATGAGGCGCGGCACCAATGAGGAGACGGTGTGGGACCACATGACCCGACCTGTTCGCGACGATGATCGCGAGATCTTCGCCTCGATGACGTCCAAGACGCTCTACGCGCACATCGACCCCAGCTTGCGCAGGTACACGGCGGAAACGTTCGACGACAAGTACAAGCGGTTGGACTGGGACGAGCTGAGCCGCTCCATCACAGCGCACATCGCCAAAGACGGTTACTGGTACATCCACCCGTCGGAGAACCGCACCCTCACCGTTCGCGAGGCCGCCCGCATCCAGACGTTCCCGGACGACTTCCGCTTCGCGGGCAGCCGCAGCCACGCGTTCCAGCAGATCGGCAACGCCGTTCCACCGATGCTGGGCAAGGCCGCAGCCATCGCATTGTCCCCGGTACCGGTTATCGACAAAGCCCGTCAGAACCGGTGGCGCGTTCTCGCCAACCACTTGGCCGCTTGGGCCGAGGAGCGGCGTGACGGGAACTACTGGTGCGTGCTCCCCGGGGAGCAGTTGACCCCACCGGTCGCCGCGGTCGTGGCGATGCTGGACCCGTCACCCGTTGAACTGGCCGCGTACACTCCCGGCCTCCGTGAAGTGGCCAGCAAGAGGCGGGTCACCAAGCAAGCGGTGGACCTCATCGAGCAGGCGGCAGTCAGGCGCGTGGCCGCTGCGGCGGTCACGCGTTTGCGGCAGTTGCAGAATGACCGGAGACTCTGGTTGCACCCCCAGGACATGCCGGAGGTCTTGGCCCTTCCACCCGGGAAGACCGTCCTCTTGAAGCTCTTGGCGGGCGACGACGTCCTGTTGACCAGCCAACCGGTCATCCGCGTGTCGTCACGCGTGCTCAACACCAGCTCGGAACGAGCGAACAGCCTCACCGACGGCAGGGTCGACCTGTCCCGCTTGGTGGGAGGTGACGCCAAGGCACCGTTGCGCATGGCCGCGTTGCGACTGGTCGGCCAGCTCCACTGCCACAAGCAAGCACCGATGTGCGAGGGGTGTCCACTGGCCCGCCAATGCGCGACCGCCCGCGACAGCGAGTTCTCGGACAGGCTGTTCTGACCTGAATCGCAGATGATGCTGACGGCCCGGTCGACACCGTCACCGCCCGGACCGGGCCGTCAGCAAAGGCGGAAACCGCTCACCTGCACACTGAGGAATTCGCCGGTTCAGAATGCGATGGTCAAATTGATCCAGCGCTTGATGACGTTCGGGCCTTCCACGGGGTGCTCAGCAAAGTGGGCGATCACGACCGGCTCATCAGTGCGATTCATTCCCCAGGCGCGAATCTGATCGCACAGCCTCTGCGCGAGGCGCTCCCCAGCTTGACCGTGGCCGATCGCGCCGAGTTCAGCGCGGACGCCACTGCTCTGATCCGGGTCCACGCGGCGGTAGGTGAAGTAGGCCAAGGAGTCGGCTTCGGCGAGGGCAGGGCTGCGGCTCGGAATGGCGGGAGTACACAGGCCGCTGTCGACCGCGGCTTGGTCGGCGGCGATGCGGCAGGTGGCGGGCTCAGTGGCGGTCATGCGCAGCCAGACGCCGTCGAACGGTTCGGAGCCGCCCACGGTGACCTCGGACCAGACCTCGGTCTTCGGTGTGCTCAAGACGCCGTGCAGGAGTTCGGGGTCGATGTCCTGGTCGGCGTCCCAGTACAGGGTGACCTGTTCATCGTCGTCGAGGTGGGCGGAGCGCTCGCTGTCCTGGCCGATCATGGGCACGAAGCCGCACAGCTTGACCGAGTCCGACCGCAGCCGGTCGTCGTCGCGGACGAAGGCGACGCTGCGGGTCTGGCCGCGCCAGCCCAGGGGGACGACCAGGCGACCACCGGGAACGAGCTGTTCGCGCCAAGCTGGTGGGATGTCGAACGCGCCGACGGTGACGATGATCCGGTCGTAGGGGGCGTTGCCGGGTGCGCCGAGGGAGCCGTCGGCGGTGATCACCTCCACGTCGGCGAAGCCGGTGACGTCCAAGCCCGCGCGGGCGCCTGCGGTGACCTCGGGGTCGATGTCGACGGTGGTGACGTGGCCTGTCGGGCCGGTCAGCGTGGCGAGCAGGGCGGCGTTGTAGCCGGTGCCCGCGCCGATCTCCAGGATGCGGTGACCGGGCTGCACGTCGAGCTGGTCGAGCATCATGGCGACCACGGTGGGCACGGACGCGCAGCTCAGGGCGGCGCCGTCGGCGGCGCGCTTGGTGATCACAGCCTGGTTGGCGTAGGCGTCGGTGAGCTGCGCGGCGGGCACGAAGCGGTGCCGGGGAACCTCGCGCAGGGCCTGCTCCACCGCGGCGGTGCGGGCGTGGCCGGCGGCCTTGATGCGGTCGACCATCGCGGCGCGCAGGGCCTCGGGCGAGGAGTTGGTGGTGGTGTTCATCAGTTCCTTTTCGGTGCGGGCGGGCGGATGGTAGCGGCGTGCGCCAGGCACCGCGCTGGGTTGCGGTGGATGTCAGCCGTTGAGCAGCAGGCAGGCATCCCATCGGGTGACCGGCGCGGCACCAGCTCGGTCGGTCAGGAGAACTCCGGTGGTGCCTTCCAGCAGGCCGGGTGAGGTCGGCGGACCGTGGCGGTCGAGGTGGTCGTGCAGACGGGTGCGCAGCGCGGGCAGGCCGGCGGCCAAGCGATCGTCGGTGGCGTCCGCAGCCGTGCACCGCGTGGTGTGCAGGAGTCCGGCCCAGCCGTGGCACAGCGAGGCGTCGTGCAGTTGCGCGAGTTGGCGCTCGTCGTTCACGCAACCTACGAGGGCCTGTTCAGCAGTGTGTTGGCGAGCCTGGTCCTCCAGGGCGAGGGCGGCCAACTGCTGGGTACGAGCGAGGCCCGGTGTGCCGTAGCACCAGGAGGGACGTTGCGGACCGTGTTGGTGAACGACGCGATTCCGGTGTTCGGCGCGGGACACGATGCCTGGCCACCACGGGGTGTCCACCGGGCCTTGGCGCAGGTCGTCGAGCCAGGTGCAGATCCGCTCCATCGCCTCGTGCTGACCAGGTATTGCGATGCCGCGTCGCGCGGTGGTGGCCAGCAAGGCGAGTGGGCCGGTGATGCCGTGGGCGATGCCCACGTTGCCGTGCCCGCCCGACCAGCGGTCTCCCGGGCGACCAGCTGGTCCGTTGCCGCTCCACCAGCCGGGTAGCTGCTCGCCGTCGACGACCACGGGTTCGGTCAGCCGGACCAGGTAGGTCAAGACCTGGCGCAGCAGTTCGGTGTTGCCGTGGGCGTGCAGCAGGTACGCACCGATCCCGGTAAGACCGCTGATCAGGTCGAACTCGCGGACCTCGGCGAGCCGGCGCCGATCGATGCGGTCGTGGGCAGCGGCGAGGCGCTGCTGGGTGAGGGTCGTGATGTGCTCGTCGAGGGTGTTCAGCGCGGTCTGGGAGACCGGCTTCCCGGCCGCTCGGCGGGCCGCGTGCAGGGTGAAGGCAACGGCTGGTGCTCCTCGGTACAAGCCGCAGGCAGAGGGTTCAGCGGTGATGGGGTGCTCGGTCATCATGCGCAGCCACGGCTGAGCGGTGTCCCACCGGCCGTTCTCCAGGTGCAGCAGGGCGATTCCTGCCGCTCCCCTGCTCAAGTCCTGTCCCCAACCTGGCTGCGCAGTTGGCAGCGAGGTATTGGTCAACGTGGTCACCGAGCACCTCGGGCGTGCCAGGCCAGGGCGGCTTGACGGGCCATGCGGCGGCAGGCGGCCTCGCTCGTGCGATCAACGCCGAGGACCCGGTTGTGGTGCATGTGCAGCAGGGACTCCAGCACCGCGTCGGAGCCGATCTCAGCGGGCAACTGCTTGCGGTAGGCAGCAAGAGCAGCAGCTCGGGCCTTCCACGCCTGCGTCAGCTCGTCGGTCCAGCCGGGCAGTTCGCAGAGGTTGTCGGCCAGGGTCAAGCGGGTCGTGCTCGCGGTGTGGTGTCGGTCCGCAGTGCCCGGTGCAGGGCGGTCGAGCAGCCAGCGCAGCGCCTCTTCGCGGCTGCCGAGGAAGCCGTCTGCGATGGCGACCATGCCGACTGCGGCCAAGACGGTGGGAGCGACGGCGGTGTCGGGCAGGTGCCGCAGTTGGCTGGAGACCGCGGTCGAGTCGGCGATGAACACCTCTTCGGCCGCTTCCATCGCCGGGCCGTGCCCGTAGTGACCCGTCTCGGGCAGGTAGGTGTCCAGGACGAGGCGCGAGGCGAAGCCGTCGCGGCGGAGTTGTTGCGCCCACTCACCAACAGCAGCCACGGCGCGCAGGTGTTCTTCCCGACCGGAGGTGCGCAGGCGCAGCCGCAGGTGGTCGTTCTCCTGTGGGCTGCGGTAGCGGATGTACCAGGCTCGTGCTGCCGAACCAGTGGTTTCGAGGAGCTGTGGCAGCCGGTGGGCGACGATCTCGTTCACCCGGTCGGGATGGGTGTAGAGCTTGGTGTACAGCCAGTCCCCCGTGCCGGGGAGATGGCCGTGATCGCTGTTGGTCACGAGCGGCAAGGCGGCGACGCGCGGGGAAGGCGTCGGTGGTCGTGTGGAGGCCAGTGGCACAGCGATCTCGTGGACGTGGCCGCCCGCCCAGCCGAACATGGCCTGGTCAGAGACTTCGACCAGGATCGCCTGCCCATGGCGGGCCAAGTGGGTGCGGAGCACCTCGGCGTGCACCGGCTCGTCCAGGGTGAGCCGCAACGAGCGGTCACCGTCGCGCAGCTCCACCGTGCCGGGGCAGCGCAATCGTTGTCGCCAGTGTTCGAGCGCCCTCCTCCACTGGCCGTGGTCGGTCGTGCTGGGCAAGTCGGTGGTGTCGAGGCGCCAGCGCGCTGGGCCGAGCACGGCGTGGCGGTAGCGCACCCTGGGCAGGAACGGCAGCCGGCCCGCGTGCGGTCCCCAGTCGAACTCGTGCCACGCCGCGGTCAGCGCACGAGGCAGGTGGGCCAGGAACCGGGCCAGCGGCGGGACCTGCTTGTCCAGCGCAAGCGCGTGGAACACCTGCGGTTCGACCACCTCGTTCAGGGACAGGCTGACCAGGTGGAGGCCGTGGTGGGTGGCGGTAACAGCGAGGTCGTCCAGGTTCACGACAGCGGACTGGCCGTTCTCGCCGTGTTCGCCGAGCGGGAGCACGTGCGGCAGGTAGGCCGGGACGCGGGACACGTTCTCGGCGTTGGGGTGGACCGGCGGGAACGAGAGCTGCACCGGTAGGGCGCCCTCCACCGCGGTCGGCATGGCCGCGTACGTCGCCCCCAGTTCCGCGCCGTCGACCACGTTGGTGAAGCGGGAGGTGAAGGTCCCGGCCGAGCGGCCCGGCGCCACGGTGAACGTGTAGTCGCCACGCTGGAGCGCCTCCGGACCGGCGGCCTGGATGCGGACGGCGAGTTCGACGTGCGGCGGGATGCGACGTTGCGCGGAGCTGCCTCCCACGGTCAGCGCGTCGATCACCTCGTCGGTGAGGACGACCTCGGCGGCGCGGTCGACAACCGCCTCCCAAGCCAACGCCAAGAGCATCTCTTGGCGTGGTGCTCCCGACTCCGGCGGCATCGGGTGCAGGCTGCCGGGGTAGCCAGCTGGGAAGCCGAGTCCAGTGTCCGGGTCGACCACGTCGGCCAGCGGCACCAGGGTTCCGGTGCCATAGCGAGCGCAGAACGCCGTGTAGTACTCGCGCCACACGGCCTGCCCGGTTGGCTGGTTGCTCAGCCGCACCAGGACGTCGGCGGCGCGCTCGATCTCGTTGACCACCTGCTCAGGCAGGGCTGTTCTGACGTCCAGGCGCAGGTCGAGCCCCAAAGTGACGCGCCCGGCTGAGGAGACCGTCCGCATGCGGCTGATGAGCGTCGCCCGCACGGGTACCTGCGTTGCACGCGTGGCACCCACCTGGTTGTGCCGGACGAGTTCGGAGTGGATCGCTTCCAGTTCACGCAGTACGGGAGCGGTCGCGGCCAGAGTGCCAGCCCGTGCTCTCCTCAAGCGGTTGACCAGGTACTCCAGCGGATCGGTGATCGTCATCGGGGCACGCAGGCACGTGATGAGCAGTCCTTGGCGGACCAACGCGGTCAGGGTGCCACCGACTGCGGCAGGATCGACCTGCGGGAAGGCAGCGATCACGGCGGTGACGAGGTCGCCGAAGCCGATCGGCGTGGTGGCGGCTTCACGGATCGCCTCGACGGCACGGGTACGGCGAACGCTGGTCTTGGCGGGGCCGTGCGGCGCTTCCAACCGAAGGCCGCGTTCGACGGCGAGGTCGGTGAACACCACGTCCAAGCGCTCCACCAGCTCAGGTCGCGCTTCGAGCTGGTCGATCACGTCGGCCAGCCAGCTGGTGTCGACGCGCGCGATCACGCGGTGCCCGCTCCCACAGCGCGTCGGCACGCCGTTGGACGGAGCGTCGAGCAGCGGGACCGGCGCCACGCCCGCGAACAATCCGAACGGCGTGTGCCGACCAACCGCGCGCAGCAGGTAGCGGACCGTGGTCAGGGTGGCGCGCCGCACCTGCTTGCCCGGGGCGTTGGGGTCTTCGCACAGAACCTGCACCCGTGCCGCCAACCCAGGGCTGGCTGCACCGATCGCCTCGGCCAGGTCCGCCCGCGACCAGACCTCGCGCATCCACGACCTGCACGTCTCGGTGTCAGCGGGGTCGGGCCACCACGACGGCACCTCGTTCAGCGGGATCGCTGCCGCGCGCAGCAGGCCGATCCCCTGGTGCCGGTAGAGCCGAGGTGCGTTCGAAGCAGGCATCTGGTCCTCCAAGGCGGCGGTCGGACCGGGCGACACGCGTCCGGTCCGACCGCGACAACTCGGCTCAGGCGTTGCTGACGCAGGACGAGGCGCAGGTGGGGTCGCACCCGTCGTCGGTCGCGCACCCGTCGGAGATGCCGGGCAGTGGGTCGGTGGACACCCGCAGGTCCAGGTCGAACTCGGCGTCCAGGTTCACCGCGCCGATCGCCGCGGTGTCGACCGGGGGAACGAGGGACAGTGCCGTCATGGTGGGCTCCAGAGGTTGTTCGGATGTGGAATGCGGTGCGGCTGCTCACGGGTGAGCGGACCGCCGTCGCCTGTGGTGAGCGGTGGCTTGCGGTTCGAAGCGGGGAACGCGCCGCGCCTGCAACGGCACGTTCCCCGCTCATGGGGCCCTCAGCAGGGCGACGGACGACCGTCGGTCGGCTGCCGCCTGCCGACCGTTCGCGGTCGTGGGAGACCCGTCAGCGACCAAGTGCTGGTGGGCAGTGGTCCACACCGCGCCTGGTCATCTCCGCACACGGCGCCAGCCGGAGTGCTGCTGAAAGCGGTGAGCTGCACTTCAGCCATTGGAGGTCTCCTCGGTGGACCAGCGCGGTTGCTGTGGAGGTGCCGGCGGTCACAGCCGCGGGTGGAGGTCGACCGGCACCAGGTCGGCGAGCCGGACGCCTGCCTCGATCACCCGGTGCGCCGCGTTGTGGAACGGAGGGCAGGGCCACGACCTGGCCGAGCAGACCGAGCAGGAGGACTGCTGGCCAGCGGTCGGCAAGTGAGCGGTGAGGTCGTCGATGGCCGTTGCAACACGGCCGGTGGGGCTGTCGGCCGCCACGACAACGGCGACCACACCGCGTGTCCCGTCCATGCCTCACGCGGCCACGTCGTATCTGGTGAGCGCCTGATAGATCGGCAGCCGACGCCGACCGCTCAGCAGGTCGGTCACCAGGTCGTCGTAACCGATGCACAGCTCGCCCAGCCGGTGCAGCGCCAGCCTCGCCGGATCGCGTGCGGCCGGGTCGTCGTCCTCGGCCAACAGCCGGGACCAGGCCCACAGCGCGCCCAGCCGGTCGACCAACTGCCCAAGGCTTTCGGTGTGCAGCAGCCGCGCACCGGACTCGCCGAACTGCCCAGTCGCCCAGACGTCGACCTGCTCGGCAAGCCTCGATCGGGTGACGTCGTGGTCGTGGAGAGCACGGAGAGCGGCGGCGACCACGTGGTCATCGCTGCACGGGTCGCTGACGATCCTCTGGGCCTCGGTACGCGCCCGGTGCTCAGCTCCCAGGTCCGCCGCCACGACGAGCACCGGGTGATCGCCGTCGACCTCGCAGGGACTGCTGAACGCCCGGACCACCAGCGAGACGCGCGGGATGGCGCCAGCAGCAGCGTCCACCGTCCTGCCCTGCTCAAGCGGGGTCTCCGTCATGCAACCAACCGTGCCCGCTGCCAGCGCCGCTGCGGGCACTGGGAACGGAGGATGTCAAGGGGAGGAATCGGGGAGGGTTGCAATCCTCCCCTCCCGGGGAGCAGTACCCGTCCGGTCACGATGCGTGCCACCATGACCCCGGTCACACTCGGGGAGGCCGGACCAGTGCCCACGGCGAACGATCAGCTGCGGCAGGCGCGAGAACGCACCGCCTCGCCCACCCAGCCCGACGAGTGCCTGTCCCGGCAGGAGCTCGCCGACCTGGTCAACGCCTACGTCTGGCACCACCACCAGCGCAAGGTGGAGCTGGATGCCAACTACATCGGCAAGCTCGAACGCGGCGCCATCCGCTGGCCGAGCGCGCTGTACCGGGAGGCGCTTCGCGTCACCCTGGGTGCCTCCAGCGACGCCGCACTGGGCTTCAGCAACCGCCGCCGGTCGGTGGTAAAGCTGGCGACCGTGGACCGAAAGCAGTTCCTGCGCACTGCCGCCCTCGGCGTCGGCACCCTCGCGCTCGCCCCGGTCGCCGCCCTGCTGGAGGGCACCCAGCCGACCGCGGCCCCCGCCCGCGTCGGCCAGACCGAGATCGAGCAGATCCACACCGCGGCGCGCGTGTTCGCCGGGTGGGACCACACCTACGGCGGCGGCCTGGCCCGCGAAGCCGTCCTCGCCCAACTCCGCTTCTCCGCCGACCTGCTCGGCGCCAACTACCCCGCCAAGCTGCACGGCCCGCTGCACAGCGCCGTCGGCTACCTCGCCCACACCTGCGCCTTCATGGCCTTCGACGCCTACGCCCACGACGACGCCCGCCGCGTGTTCCAGTTCGCCCTGGCCTGCGCCGAGGAGGCCGAGGACTGGCACCTGCGCGCCAAGATCCTCTCCTCGATGGCCCGACAGGCCATCTGGATCGGCAAGCCCGACGAGGGCCTGACGCTCACCGAGCACGCCCTCGTCCGCGCCGACCGGCTCACCGCGACCGAGCGGGCCATGCTGCACACGGCCCACGCACGAGCGCTGGCCAAGATGGGCCGCGTCCGGGAAACGCTCATCGCCGTCGGCACCGCCGACGACCACTTCGCACACAGCAACCTGGCCAACGACGCGTCGTGGATGCGCTACTACGACGCCGCCCAGCACGCGGGCGACACCGGCCACGCCCTGTTCGACATCGCCGTCCACGGCCGCTCCCCCGCCGAGGCCACCGCCCGGTTCTCCACGGCCGTAGCCGGGCACACCGCCGCCTACGCCCGGTCGCGCACGATCTCGCAGATCAAGCTGGCCTCGCTGACCATGGCCACCGGCGACCCGCGCGAGGCCGCGGTGATCGGCTCAGTGGCGCTGGACGCCGCCGGGACCATCCGTTCCAACCGCGCCGTGGACGACCTGCGCGAGCTGGCTCGCTACAGCCAGCGGCACCGGAGCATCCCCGCGGTGGAGGCCCTGCGGCACCGCATCACGACCTTGGTGGTGGCACGGTGAGCGACGACCACTCGTCCGTGCTGGCCGCTGCTTGCGCAGAGGTCGGCCTCGACCACACCGATGCCGAGCCGATCCGGCTGGGCGAGAACGCCCTGTTCCGCCTGCCCGGCGGCGTAGTGGCCCGCATCGCCCGGCCCGGCCAGCTCGCCGCTGCCACTCGTGAGGTCCGCATCGCGCAGTGGCTCGCCGAGCACGAGGTCCCGGCCGTCCGGGCGTTGAAAGACATCGCCCAGCCGGTGCAGGTGACGGGCAGGGCCGTGACCTTCTGGGACGAGCTCCCTCCCCACCGACACGGCACTCCCGCCGAGGTCGCCATCGCCATCCGCCGACTCCATGACCTTCCCGTCCCCACCGACCTCCCCCTCGGCGACCTGGCCCCGTTCGTCCGGCTCGCCGAGCGCATCGACGCGGCCACGACGCTCACCGACGAAGACCGGAGCTGGCTCCGCGAACACCTGGCATCCCTCGAAGCCCGCTACGCCAGCCTGCCTCCCGGCCTGCCGCGCTGCGTCGTGCACGGCGACGCCTGGGTCGGCAACGTAGTGGCCACCGACGACGGCCAGGTGGTGCTGCTCGACCTCGAACGCTGCTCCATCGGCCCACCTGAGTGGGACCTCGTCAGCACCGCGATCAAGCACACCAGCTTCGACTGGATCACCGCAGAGGACTACCGCGACTTCTGCGACCGCTACGGCCACGACGTCACCACGTGGACCGGCTTCGAACTGCTCCGAGACATCCGCGAACTGCGCATGGCGCTGTACGTCGCCCAACGCGCAGGTGAGGAACCCCTGGTTCACCGGGAGGCTGCACTTCGTGTCGCTTGCCTTCAAAAGTGCCCGCCACGCCCATGGCAGTGGACACCCGCATTGTAATAACGGGGACGTATCGCCAGGTAAAGTATTAAGCGCTTACCCGGAGGGTACTACACAATCGCCACGATTCCTGTCCGTACGGACCGCGGCAACAGTACACCGCACTTGGTTTCCCGGACGAGCTGCGCCAGATTTTGCCACACGATCCTGCGAACCTCCTCAGGCCGAATTCCATGCAGGACGGCTAGAGCGTCCTCGACGATCTTCACCCTACCCGGCCTGCGACCTCGCCCACCTGTCTTGTCACCGAAGGGATGATCAGTCTCAGTCAGCACCCTGTTGAGCGGCAACCTTGCCAGTACATCCCCGTGACGCAGCATTGAAGCGTTCACCGAGAAGTAGGTACCGAGCTCGATTGCCCGCTCGGTCTGCGCTTCGTCACCCAACCACCAGTGAAGGACTACACCCTGCGTCGGTCGAGCAGCCAAGGAGGAAACGACTTCTTCCGCTGCGGCGAAGCTGTGGACACTTGTCAACCGAGGGGTGGCCTGGAGAACGCCGAGTACCGAGTCGAAGGTTCTCCGCTGGATGTCCATAGGAACCCGCGACTTGCCGTCGAGTCCAACCTCTCCCACGTATGCCGTGCCGGCGATGAGCTCGGTGAACCGCCTTTCGTCGAATGCCTTCTGCACACCGAGAAGGCCAGGGTGACACCCCACACCCCAGACCGTCCACGAGTCCGACCGCTTGACTGCCCTCTCGGCTTCATCCAGCGAACGGGTCACAGCGAAGACGAGTGCGTCCAACTCAAGCAGGTCATCGACAGAAATATCGACCTCGACATGGGCGTGCATGTCGATCGCCAGCAAGCGTCTCATGAGTACAAGCTCCGGAGTTCGCGAATCCCGCGTTCACAGAGACTGGACGCTTCGTGCAGCGAGTAGTCATCCGGCAGACTCAGTGTCACGAGGTCTCGCATCCTCACACCCCTGCGAATGAAGTTGCGGACTTGCTGCTCCACGGACTTGGAATTGAGCCAAGCCTGCACAGCAGAGTCATCACTCGGCGCAATGTAATTACTACGATCGGCAACGCCAGATGATGCGAAGGATGCGCGCCTGAGGACACAGCCGAAGCATACTCCACATGGGCGCTCACTACCGAAACCATGAGCCCGTTGGCCAGTCAGGGCACACGAGTGGGTAGCACTCAAGAATGTGGATGCTTCTTCCAGGCCAATCAAGTCCACAACTCGACGGTACATCTCACCCTTCGTGGCAAGAGCGAATGGGTTCTCGATGACTGCATGAGCGCCAGCCTTCGAGAGAGCAGCGGACAAATCTTTCAGGAATTTGGGATGTGTCGTACGAGTGGACAGACTTCCGAGCCGCTCCCGGCCCAGCGGTGGGTTGATAGACGCAAATCCGTTCTCAGGCACCCACAAAGGCACCCGGTGAACTGAAGCTACTGCGAGTCCGAGCGCAAGGAACAGGAGCGAGCGAGACCGAGTAGTCGACTCCGACGGGTACGGCGTGCCATCAATTCGCTCACTACGACGCCCCAAATGCACTACTACGTGTTCCTGACTGCCGCAGGGGAGCAGTCTTTCGATCTCTTCGGCGACGCGGATCTGGATAGGCCGGAGCATCGTATTAGCGAAGTGCGACAGCAAGACATGATGCTCATCATCTTTGAGCAGCGAGCGGGAATACAGGCCGCCTACGGCCGAGTCGGCTCCACCGCTCAACAGGACCACGCGCGAAGGAACAGCGCCGCCATCCACCCGCACGGGGACTTCCACGGCAGGCCGCTCCTGCTCGAAGTGAAGGCTCCACCGGTCACCACTGAGGAAGCCAAGCGTCTGCGCCAGGTCTTCTGCGACGGCGTTCCAGATCACCGCATCGGAGACGGGAACCTCAAGATGGATGTCTCGCTGATTCCAATCAGATCCGCCTCCCTTCCTGGGTACAGAGCGATCCGCAGCAAGCACCGTCAGGGCGATCCGCACCACATCGACGTTGGGCGCAGGTACAGCACCCAATTGCTCCAACCCAGGCCCGATACTTGAGATGAACGACGACCTCTGGTCACCGAGCCAGTAGAAGGAAGCGGCAGCTTCGGCTGCGGAAATATCGTCTGCCGCAGTCAAGCGCAGAGTGAACCGAGGCATCAACTACCACCCCTCACGATGCCACGGAGTCGTTCAATACCGTCCTCCACAGCTCGACTGATTTCATCTTCAGTAACACCGTTCACCGACAGGTCCGCTTGGACAGCGATGAATTCCGCAGCGTCTCGGATGTCCTGCTCGGCCACGTCGGCCGACTCGTGGCCGTTGACCAGGTTCCCCGTCTCCACCAGCAGCGCCTCGGCGATGATCACCGCAATGGTCTGGCGGACCACCTCGTCGGGAGTTGGTCTGTAGCCACCCCGTTCCTGCTCCATCACCCACTCTGCTACATCCGCCGCCACATACCGCTGTTCGTGGTCTTCGATGCTGCTGTCCGGCGTACTGCAAGCCATGTTGACGATTCGACGCAGGACTTCAACGTCGTCTCCGAGACTCCGCAACTCCTCGTAATCCAGCCCCAAGCGTTGCAGGGTCGCCGCGTCACCCGTGCTGTACGCATAGGCGGCAGCTGCTGCACGCCCTGCGGTGCGAGCAGAGGCGGCGGTGGTGCGCTGCGGCCCTCCCGAGCCCCCGGAACCACCACCGCCTGGACCATCACCACCTCCACCACTCGCCCCCCGAGGACGGATCAGGTTGACGATGCGCTGGAGCGAAGCAGGGTCGAGCGGAGGCCGATCGCCGTTCTTCCGCGGTCCGTCAGGGCCTGAGAGGCCATCCAGGTACTTACGGACGGCGTCACGAACTGTCTTGCCGTCCTTGCCTCCGCTACCGGAGTAGGCGCCGCTGGTCCCCATCAGGCAGTACCTCGATCCGTAAGCACGCTGTCGATCGCCCGCTTGACCGGACCGTCGGGCAACTTGCCCTTCCAGGTCGTGAGGACGCTGCGAATGGGCGCGGAGTCGCTTGCTGTGAACTGGACCGGAGTGGCCATGGTGACCTCACTGGGAGGCAGCATCAGAAGGGCATCCCGGGCCGCGGTCGCCAGACCGGCCTGGAGCCTGGCGAGGCGCAGAACGGCATTGACACCCGCCTTCTGCTTGGTCGGCTGATCGCGCATCGTTCGCCCTATGTGGCGCAAGAGATCCGTAGCGTCGCCGTCGCCCAGTTCATTCAACTCGGGGTCAGTGACCGACCTCTGCTCGCGACGCGAGTCGGAGAGCAGGTTGGCCGCGATGTCGCGCAACCGCTCCGGCAGGCTGTCGTCGATCAGCGTGACGCCCGCGAAGCTTGCCGCCAGCGTCAGGTACGGCGACAGGTCGAGTCCGCGCAGTGGTGGTGCGAGCTTGGCCCACCGCACCATCGCCTGGGAGAACTGGCCTGAGGTGGCAGTCTTCGCACGTCGAGTCGATCCTGCACGTCGTGGTTGCGGAGGCGTGTCGACGGAGTCGGCGTCGCCCTGTTCATTCACGGAGGGTGCGCTGGCCAAGGCGGGACGCCCTGCCTCGTCCTCCAAGCGCTCCAAGTGGTCCCGCATCTCACCCTTGGCGAACCAGCCCAGCAAGAGCTGGAACTCGGTCTTCATCAGGGCTTCAAGAGTCATCAGCTTGGCGACGACGGCCGGGTCCAAGTCGATGCCCCGGCGAGCTGCCACGGATTGACGAACGCGCAGGTCGTTGAGGAAGCGCTTGATGTAGCGGGGGTTGCCCCGCAGCTTCTCGTACAGCAGCGGCGTCAGGCGCGCCGCGAAGGCCAACTGGTCGTCCATTGCCAACCCGTCGACCTGCCCGATGTCATCGATACCGCGGCCTTGCCGACGGATCTGGGCGCACCGCTCGATGAGCGTGGTGAGCTGGTCCGGCTTGGCAGCTGTCTGCATCTGGAGGAGGAGCAGGTAAGCCTGGGTGTCGAAGTGGCTCAGCGCCGGGAGCGGGATGGTGGTCTGAACGATCTTGTGCAGGTAGAGGGTGGCGGGGTCCTGCCGTTCCTCGTCGCTCTCGTCCGGTCGTCCGGTCGCTTTGAAACGGGTCCGGATGGCGTCCGCCACCCGCTCTTCGTCGGCAGCGATCACGAACGACATCTTCGGTACGGCCAGGAACAGGCGCATCGCCTCCAAGGTCTGCACGACCGTCTCAGGTAGGCAGCGGTCGAGGTCGTCCACCAGGACGACAACGGCCCGAATGTGCTTGAGGTCCTCAGAGGCCAGCAGTTCCTCGAACTCGTCCTTGAAGTCATCCAGGCCACGTACCGACTGCTTGTCCTCCTCCTTGGGCTTCACCAGTTCGACGAGCGCATCGAAATCCGGGATCTGCAAGGTCAACGAGGACTTGGCGGCCAACTTGATCGCCTTGGCCCAGTCGACGCGCTTGCTGAGCCGCGCCACGAGCCCCTTCGCCTTGTCGGTCTTGGTAGCCGACCTGTCGACCTCTCCGGCGAGTGCGTCCAACACCTCGGCGATGAGGCTCTCCTTGGCCCCCGTCGACGGGTCGTAACGCCAAGGATCGGTCTGGATGACCAGCACCTTCTGCTCGGATGTGCCTCGGCGGTCAAGCTCTTGGGCCACGAGGCCGAGCACCGTCGTCTTACCGCTTCCCCAACTACCGGACAGCCCGAGGGCGACGGGGTCGAGCGAGTCATCGAGCAAGGCGTCGGCGACAGTCTGGGCGACTGCATCGAAGGACAGCAGGTCTACGGTCGCAGGGTCATCCGACCAGAGGCCGGAAGGCAGGGATGCCGTCATACCACCTCCACCAAGTGACGCTGACGGAACTGCTCCGGTTGGAGCAAGAACGTTGACAGGCACTACACCCTGTGAGCAGCCTCCCGCGTTAGACCCCAAACGGGTGAACGCCCCGTGTAGCGATTCAGTAGCAGCTCTTACGACTCCACGCTGCCACTCTTGACATTTACGCTGGTGAGGAGTGTGCTACAAGAACGAGACCCCAGAACTCCCCTTGCCCACCTTCACTTTAGGTAGTCGGTCAGGCGCACCGCAGAAGGCGGGCGCGCTACAGACAGTGGAGGTCTTACCTTCGCCCTTTCGGCCCACGGTGTGCAGTCAGGTTGGGTACTGAATGCCACGCAGTTGCGGTCAGCGCTGCGGCCCCGCTCGCCTCGTCGAGTCGGGCAGAGTAGGTCGGTGAGGTCGTGTCGCTGTGCCACGAGGAAGGGGTGGCCGTCCCGATGGACCGGCGGACCGACCGATCGCAGTAGTCGATTGACGGAGTGTCGGTTGCTCCGGAGGCAGGTCGCTGCGGGCTGGGTGCCCTTCCAGAACAGCGATGGCGGTGCTGAGTTGGTAGCGGGCAGCCTCGCGGATGGCGCGATGCTCGGCGACCGCCTGCACGGCTGCGATGACTCGTAAGACAGCGACCACGACCAGGGCCAGAACGACCGGCGTGACATCGCGGACTCGGGCGGCGACACGGACAGCGTCGCCCAGCAGCCGCAGCGCCTCCTGCGCGGTGATGACTGGCGTCGACGGTCGCTTGGTACCCAGTGGACCGGCAAAGCTGGTTGTTGGGCCAGGGCGAGGAAGTTGGGCGGCCCGGGTGAGTTGGTCGTGGACCTTCTCCAGGAGTTCGTGCGGGTCATGGAGCCGGATTACGGCCACCAGGTCAGCGGAGCGCTCGACGAACAGGTGCCAGGTGCGTTGATCCAAGTCTGACGCTGGGACGGTGCCCTCTGCGGTGCCGGTGGCGGCTTCCACCGCGGCGCAGGCTCGGTTCAGCTCCCGCTGCAAGGTCTGCTCGCTCGTCCCGCCGGTGCGGTCCTGCGGGCCGACGGGGTGGTCGGTGATGTCACGCCACAGCCTCTGCTGTCTGCTGACGAGAAGCGGTCTGGAGTCAACCCAGCGGGCGCGGAGCCGCGGCAAGGACAGGTCGCGGCGCAGCGTCGAGCCAGCGAACCACAGCGGCTCAGGTTCTGGGCGGTCCTGCTCGACGGCGTGCTGCTCGGGACGTAAGGCGACCTTGTAGCCGGTGACCGGCCCGGTGCCGGGGCAGGCGGCGACCAGCACGCCACGGCGACGCAGGCCCAGTACGAACCCGATCTCGTCGGCGGCCTCGGCGGCCACGGCCGTGACGAGGTCGCGCAGCCGGTCCCTCTCGGTGCGTTGCCCGTTGGCGTCCGCGCGTACGAGTTCGATGCGCGAGGTGGGTTTGGAGCGTCCCTCGCCAGCTGGGGCGGTGCGGGTCCAGCTGCGTTCCCCCTCGACCTGGCGGCACCAGTCGCGCCACCGCAGGAAGTCGCGGTGCAGGTTGGCGACCCGGCCATCGCCTCGCACCACGTTGACCACGACGTGGACGTGGTCGTTGCGCTTGGTGGAGAGGCCGTGGTGGACCGCGACCCACCGACAGCCGCCCTGACCGTCGTCGTCGGCACCCAGACCCAGGGCTGCGATGCCGGACTCGACCAGCTCGTGCCACACCTCGTCCGGCAGCCGCTGCTGGGTGGGGCGCTTCCCGTCCTCGTCGGTGTGCGCCTCCGGCTGGGGTGGGTAGCCGGCGGTGGTGACGTCGGCGGGTGGGATGGACAGGACCACGTGGTAGACGTGACCGTCGGGTAGGTCCACCTGGTGCCCTACCATCAGGGCGTCCAGTTGCTGGGCCAGCCGTACGCGGCCTGGGGCGGTGGTCGCGTTTTCGCCCCAGGCCCCACCGCGTACCCAGTCGGGATCCCACGCCGCCACGACGTGCGGGTCGCGGTGCTCGTTGGAGCGGCCCCGGCCGAACAGGTAGCGCAGCAGCCCCAGGGTGTTGGAGCCGCGCTTGCCGCGGCCCGCGACCTCGGCGATCACCGCCCGGTCCCTCGGTGCCGGTCCACCGCGTCGAGCACCCGGTGCAGCTCGTCCAGGACCCGCTGGTGGTAGGTCAGCGCCGCCTGCAACTGCTGCTGGTCGACGACGTGGCCGCTGTCGGCTTGGCGAGCGAGCTGCTTGAGCGCGCTGCCCGACCGGGACAGCTTCACCGCGGCGGCTTCCCACTCGGCCACCCAGTACCGCTGCTGGTGCAGCGACCAGCCGTCGGGCTCACGCAGCCCGCACTCGACCAGGTACAGCGGCACCGACAACCTGGCCACCGCCGCCCGCACTTCCAACGCGGCCCGCACCATGACCGTGGTGCGGATGTTGATCCGGGTCTCAGCGCCTCCGCGCACACGCCGCTGCCGACGCACACCCTGCTTCCTCGTGCTCATCGTTCCCCCCGAAACGACAGGCGGGCTCCGGGGCCCGCTCGCTCTCAACGTCGAACGACTGGCTGGGCACTCCCCAGCCTTGCCTTGCCGATCTGTGCCCCGCCAAGTCGGCGCGGTCCGTGCAGCGCCCTGTGGTGTCGAGCCAGGCACCGTGCCGACCGGGCCAGCATCGGCTTCGCGCACGGCGCCTTGGCCGGCCTCGCTGCCGCGTCGGCCACCGCGCAGCCCTCGCCCGTCGCCGACGGCACGGGAGTGCCTTGGTCGATGGCGTGTGGGCTGCGCGGTAAGCCGGTGCCGTTTGGTCAGGACGCCCTTCGGGTGTCCTGATCTCTAGCTTGCTACGGCGGCGGATGGGCGTCGTCGTGCTGCGAAGAGCGCACGGAGGGAGCGAAGGGAGCGGTGTCGCCCGTACTGCTCCCTTCGCTCCCTTGTGTGCTCCCTTCGTGCCTTGTCGGGCTGATCCGCCACACCCAGCCGCCACCGAACTCGGCCTTCTCGGAGCGCACCTTGGCTCTGGTCTTGGCACGCTTCAGGGCGTCCTTGGAGAAGCTGGCCTGATGTCCTTCGTCCAACAACTCCAGCACCGGCGCCTCATCACCACGCTCCCTCAGGTAGTCGATGAGCCACGCGGCAGCATCGGCGCGCTCGTCCCCATCGTCGTACGCGGAGCGCTGGAGGAGGTCGACGACCGAGGCCGTCGAGTGCCCCTGCCAGACGATCCGACCGACTGCGGTCTCCCCTCCGTCGTCGGCCATGACGGTCGCTGAGATGGTCCTGTAGGACAGCGACGGGATGCTCGACACCGACACCACATTCGACTTGATGACCGACAGGACGTAGCTGTCCTTGTCCTCCGCAGCACATCCCAAGGCGTGCCGGACGACCTGTGTGTAGGCCCCGGCACCGCCGATGGCGTCGACCGGATCGACACCCGCTGTCGCCTTCCGGAAGTGCCCGATGCCCAGGACAGTCGTGCCGGTCTGCTGCGCCAGGAGCCTCAACTTCTCCAACTGCGGGCGCACGACGGAGTTGTCGTTGAGCTGTCCGGACAGGGACGAGTTGAGCGCGTCCAGCACGAGGAGAGCGGGCCTCCACGCCTCGACCACCTCACGCACCGCGTCCAGGTCGAGGTTGACGATGAGCGGCGTGCCGTCGGGTGAATTACCGTAGACGACGTCGACCAGGTGCAGCCGCTGCGGGTCTCCCTTGGCCGCGATGAACCGGGCCTTGAGCGTGGATTCCGAGTCCTCCGTGACGGAGTAGAGGACGTGTTGCGGCTCGCCGGTGAAGTCGCCGTCGAGCTGTCCCGTGGTCAATCTCGCCGCCAGGTCTACGACGACGGTGCTCTTGCCGATGCCGGGTTTGCCGACCAGCAGGGCGACCTCGCCGACGGGTAGGTAGTCCCGCCACGCGAACCGCGTCTGCCTGATGTCGACCTCGTGCACCGTCCTCACCCGCAGGCGCCGGGTCGGTGGTTCGTCGTGCGCGCCAGGCGGAGTTTGTCCACCGAACTCAGCCATGGCGTCAGTCCCCCGCGGACAGCGCGCGCACGAGCGACTCCGTGATCACCATGATCCGACCGCCGTACTTGGCCACCTTGGCGGGGAACTCGTCGCGGGCGACGAGCTCGTACGCCTTGCTGCGGCTCATCCCGAACGCCGTCGCGGCGGTCGGGACGTCCACGGCGGGCGGCCACGTCGCCTTGATCTCCGCCAGGGTTGGACGCCGCTCGGGGGCATGCCTACTCCCCATCGCGGCCATCCCCTTGCTGCTCCCGCTCGACCAGGCGAGCGAGGAAGGCGTGGTACGCGGCGATGTTGCGCCCACGCGGCAGCCGATCCCCCGTCTCCCAGCGGTGCACAGTGGACGGCGTGACTTCGCAGTCCTGCGCGACCAGCGCTTGGCTGAGGCCGGCATCGACGCGGAGCCGACGCGTTCTACCAGTACGGATCCAGTTCTGAAGCTCGGCGGAGCGGTCCGCCAGAGTCTTCCCCCCGATAGACATGCCGACCACGGTACGCGAACGGTCTTTACTCATGCCGCAGCCATGGCATACCTTGTTGGTCATCCAAGGCACTGACGAGGAAGGAGGTGCGTATCGTTCTGCCGTGCCTCGCCTACCGAAGAACTTCCGGATCGCCTGGGTGTCGGTCGACGTGTTGCCGCCCGATGGCTATCTGCCGCTGACGCCTGACAGCGCCATCCCGGTTCGCTTCCAAGCCAACTTCGTGTTGGAGGAGCCGGACGTCGCGGCGACGATGGAGGTGTTCGTCGGCCCCGACCTCCGGCCGGTCGTGCTGTCGGTAACGGTGAGGGGCAAGGCGACGGCACCGGTCACGACGGGGGTCATGAGGCAGATCCTCATTGACCAGATGACGCGTGCGGCGGTCGAGAAAGCGACGGTGCCCGCCTCCGTGCGGGACGAGTGGCTGGCGACCCTGCCGCCCGGGATCCAGCCGGTCGAGCAGCGTGGAGCCTCGTTGCCGGACGCGGATGAACGCATCCGCAACCAGGCCGACGACGACGCCCGGCGCGCGGCGCGGATCTACTCCGACGCCGTGGCAGCCGGCAACAGGGCACCCGCGGTGGCCGTGGCCAACGTGATGAACAGGTCGCGGACGCAGGCGGCGCGGTACATCCGCAGGGCCCGTGAACTCGGATTGCTGCCCCCTCTGGGCTCGTCGGAGGGGGCCTGAACTAAGGAGCTGCAAGCTCGTGGGGGACCCGATCAAGAAGATCGAGTTGAAGGACGGCACGACGAGGTACCGGTTCGTGATCGACATCGGGCGCGACCCGGCGACCGGCAAGCGCAGGCAGCTCACCAAGACCTACGACACCAAGAAGGAAGCCCGCGCCGAGTACGCGAAGGTCAAGCACCAGACCGACGAGGGGACGTTCGTCGGGCCGGACAAGACCACCGTGTCGGCGTGGCTGGACACCTGGTTGAAGTCCACGACGGTCGATGTCGAGAAGGCCACCGCCGCCAACTACGCCGACGCGCTGCTGCCGGTGCGGGAGCGACTCGGCGGGAAGCGGCTCCAGGACGTCACCGAGGAGGACGTGGACGAACTGGTGAGCTGGATGCTCACCTCCGGTCGCAAGCGCGGCGGGAAGGTCGGCAGCGGTCTCAGCGTCCGGTCCGTCCAGCTCACGCTGGGGCGCTTCAGGTCATCGTTGAACGTGGCGATGCGGCGCAGGTTGGTGGTCCGCAACGTCGCCCAGTACACGCAGATCCCGCGTGAGGCGCGGCGCAAGGCGGCGGCCGCGGCAGCCCAGCGGGTGCCCTGGAGTGAGACGGAGGTGAGACAGTTCCTGGCCTCGATCCGCGACCACCGGCTCCACGCGCCCGTGCTCCTGGCGCTGATCGGGATGCGTCCGGCCGAGGTCTGCGGGCTCAGGTGGAGCGCCGTCGACCTGGAGGCCGGGACGTTGTCGGTCGAGCTGACGCGCACGCTGGTCGAGGGCGAAGTCGAGGAGAAGGGGCCGAAGTCGGAGAAGGGCAAGCGCAAGCTCCCGCTCCCCAAGCCCCTGCACGCCGCACTGAAGGCGTTCAAGGCTCGGCAGGCCGCAGAGGCGATCAGGGCCGGTGAGCTGTACGAGCGGTCCGGGTTCGTGCTGGTCGACGAGCTGGGACAGCCTTGGAAGACCGATCGACTCCGGCGGGCCATCTACAAGCTGATGGCCGAGGCGAAGGTCAGGAAGGTCCGGCCCTACGACGCCCGCCACGCCTGCCTGACGTACCTGGCCACTTCGGGCGTCCCCGATGTGATCGTCAGCGCTTGGGCGGGCCATGCGGACCTCAGCTTCACCAAGCGGGTCTACATCCACCCGAACGTCGAGCACCTGCGCCAGGCAGCGGACCAGCTCGACGAACTCCTGGGCTGAACAAGCAGTACGAGCGTTCGTGAGAAATTGTGAGATAGCGCTGCCCTGAAACGGGTCAGGGCCTTGTCTCACCGAAGTGATCCAAGGCCCTGACCTGGGCTTTCGCCCTCTATCGACCGTCGGGACGACAGGATTTGAACCTGCGACCCCTTGACCCCCAGTCAAGTGCGCTACCAAACTGCGCCACGTCCCGGCCACACCCCCCGTTGTGGGGTGCTCGCATAGCTTAGCGCACCCCCGAGAGGCCCCCTACGCGACCCCCCGACTTGGTCGCGTAGGGCGTTCTACCAGCGGTTACGGCGGAGACCCGCTCGTGGCGGGCCTCCGCGTTCCCCTCGGCCAGGCCGCTCCCCCTCGCCGACGTCCGACCCACTATGCGGTCGTCCGACTGTGTGCACTACCGCCAAAAGTCGAGTCGTCTTGTGATGGGGTTGAGGGGAGGGTCGCTTCCAGGGTGAAGCTGCCGTCCGTTCGGGCTGTGGTGGTCAGCTTGCCGCCTGCCAGGGTGACTCGTTCCTGCAAGCCGTGCAGGCCGTGGCCTCCCGAGGTGGGGGGTGCGGGGGTGGTGGGGGGACCGTTGGTCACGGTGATGGTCAGGTGGTCCCTGTTGTGGGTCAGCAGCACCTCTGCGGGGGCACCCGGGGCGTGTTTGGTGACGTTGGTCAGCGCTTCCTGGATCACGCGGTAGGCGGCTCGGCCTGTTGACGGGGGTGGCGCATCCGTGGTCCGGTCCTGGTAGGCGACCGCGAGACCTGCGGCTCTTGCCCTGTCGACCAGGTGGGGGATT
Source organism: Saccharothrix syringae (assembly GCF_009498035.1). Taxonomy (NCBI): domain Bacteria; kingdom Bacillati; phylum Actinomycetota; class Actinomycetes; order Pseudonocardiales; family Pseudonocardiaceae; genus Saccharothrix; species Saccharothrix syringae. The sequence goes on along the minus strand of NZ_CP034550.1, from coordinate 2,027,588 downwards.
CCTTCGTACCCCGGGATCGGCTCGGTGTTGAGCAGGCCCAGGGCTGCTCGCATCTCGGCCAGTGCCTCCTTGGCCAGACCTCGCAGGCGCAGCGCCGCTTCTCGGGTCTCCGCGTCTTCCGTGGTGGCGGCCAGGGCTGCCGACTCGACCGCTATCAGGGTGGCGTGGTGGCCCACCGCGTCGTGGATCTCTCGGGCGATCCTGGCTCGTTCCGACGCTTTGGCGCTCTCCTCGCGCGCCTCCAGCTCGGCCGTCCTGGCCCGCGAGGCTTCCGTCAGGCTCGCGGTCAGCTTTCGCCTGGTGGTGATCAGGGCTCCCAACGCCGCGGGGGCGCCTGCCATGAACAGGGCGAAGGCGAACGTCAGGAACGCGGCGTTGGGGGGCAGGGCCTCGTGCACCACCACGAAAGTCGCCGGGACGGTGGTGGCCGCGGCTACCCAGGAGATCATTACTGGTGGGCTCGTCTTGCGGCCCACTCGGTACATCGCCACCACCGTCGGTGGCCAGCCCAAACCTCCTACCAGCGCCGGCAGGCACAGCAGGGCGGTCAGGGACGGGTTCCGGCGTCGTAGTGGCAGCGCCGCGCAGGCGATCAGGGCCGCCGGGACCGACCAGGTGAACGGGACGCCGCCCGCCATCAGCACCATGGCCGCGGGCACGGTGACCACCAGCAGTTCCAGGAGGATCACCACGCGTCCACCTGGTGTGCCACCAGGGCCGCCTGGACGCGGTTCTCCACCCCGAGTTTCGTCAGGACCGTGGAGACGTAGCTCTTGACCGTCGCCTCGCTCAGGCCCAGTTCCGCGGCTATGGCGCTGTTCGGCCTGCCGTGGGCCACCAGGGCCAGCACCTGCCGCTCGCGGGCGCTCAGGCCGTCCAGCAGCGGGTTGCCGCGCGTCCTCACCGCCCGCAGCCTGGGCAGCAGGCGGGCGGTGATCCTCGGGTCCAGCACCGCGCCGCCCGCGGCCAGGTCGAGCACCGCTCGTACCAGGGCGTCGGGCTCCGCGTCCTTCAGCAGGAAGCCCTGGGCGCCCAGGTCGAGCGCGGTGGCCACGTAGTCGTCCAGGTCGAACGTGGTCAGCACGGCCAGCGCGGGCGGGTCCGGCCAGGTCAGCAGTTCGCGCAGCGCCACCAGGCCGTCGACGCCCGGCATCTGCACGTCGACCAGCGCGACGTCCGGGTGGTGCCGGCGCACGACCTCCAGCAGGCCCGCGCCGTCGGCGGCCTCGGCCACCACCTCGACCCGGCCGTCCGCTTCGAGCAGCACCTTGAGCCCCCGACGGAGCAGCGCCTCGTCGTCGGCCAGGACCAGTCGCACCGGCACGTGGTCAGGCAACCGCATCCGGCGGGCCGGGGCAACCGATCACTTCTTCGGGCGCTTCTCCCGCACGCGCACGGAGATCCGCACCGGGCTGCCCTGGAAGCCGAACTCCTCGCGCAGCTTGCGCTCGATGAACCGCCGGTAGCCCGCCTCCAGGAAACCGGTGGTGAACAGCACGAACGTGGGCGGCCGGGTGGCGGCCTGGGTGGCGAACAGGACCTTGGGCTGCTTGCCGCCGCGCACGGGCGGCGGGGTGGCCGCGACCAGGTCGTTCAGCCAGGCGTTGAGCCGGCCGGTGGGCACCCGGGTGTCCCACGAGTCCAGCGCGGTGCGCAGCGCCGGGGCGAGCTTGCGCACCGCGCGACCGGTGAGCGCCGAGATGTTCACCCGCTCGGCCCACGGCACCCGGACCAGGCCGCGCTCCAGCTCGCGCACCATGGCGTGCCGCCGGTCCTCGTCCACCAGGTCCCACTTGTTGAACGCCAGCACGCAGGCGCGCCCGGACTCGACCACCGTGGTCAGCACGCGCAGGTCCTGCTCGCTGATCGGCTCGGACGCGTCCAGCAGCACGATCGCCACCTCGGCCGACTCGATCGCGGCCTTGGTGCGCAGCGACGCGTAGTACTCCGCGCCGGAGGCGAAGTTCACCCGTTTGCGCAGGCCGGCGGTGTCGACGAAGCGCCACACCTCGTCGTCGAGCTCGACCAGCGAGTCGACCGGGTCGACGGTGGTGCCCGCGGTGGCGTCGACGACCGACCTGTTCTCGCCGGTGAGGCGGTTGAGCAGGGACGACTTGCCGACGTTGGGCCTGCCGACCAGGGCGACCCGGCGCGGCCCGCCGCGGTGGGCCTCGAACGTCTCGCGCGGGGTCTCCGGCAGGGCGTCGAGGATCTTGTCGAGCATGTCGCCGGAGCCGCGGCCGTGCAGGCCGGACACCGGGATCGGCTCGCCCAGGCCCAGCGACCACAGGGAGGCCACGTCGGCCGACAGGCGCTCGTCGTCGACCTTGTTCGCGACCAGCAGCACGGGCCGCTTGGACCGGCGCAGCAGCTTCACCGCGGCCTCGTCGGTGGTGGTGGCGCCGACCGTGGCGTCGACCACGAACAGGATGGCGTCCGCGGTCTGCATGGCCAGCTCGGCCTGCGCGGCCACGGAGGCCATCATGCCGGTGGCGTCGGGCTCCCAGCCGCCGGTGTCGACCACGGTGAACTTGCGGCCGTTCCACAGCGCGTCGTAGGCGACCCGGTCGCGGGTCACGCCCGGCACGTCCTGCACGACCGCCTCGCGGCGGCCGATGATGCGGTTGACCAGGGTCGACTTGCCGACGTTGGGCCTGCCGACCACGGCCAGCACGGGCTGCGGCGGCGCGGCGGAACCCTCGTCGCCCAGCCCCTCGTCGTCGAACGCGGTCCACTCGGACTCGTCCGCCCAGGTGCCGTCCAAGTCCGTCATCGTGCTTCTCCTCGTTGGCTGTCGAGCTCGGCCACCAGGGTGGCCAAGCGGTCGCGGACCTGCTCGGTGGCCTTCGCGAGCCCCTGCCGACCCTTGTCGGCGGGCAGCTCGAACGGCTCGCCCACGAGCACGTCCACCGCGGGCCGGAACCTCCGCCCGGCCCCGGGCGGGCGCAGGGTGCCGCGGCAGGCGATCGGCACGACCACCGCGCCGGTCGACCGGGCGAGCCAGGCCGCGCCCTGCTGGGCCTCGGCCACGTCGCCCGCGCCGCGCGTGCCCTCCGGGAACACGCCGATCACGCCGCCGTCGCGCAGCACCGCCTGCGCGGCCAGCAGCGGTGCCCGGTCGGGCACGCCCCGGCGCACGGCGAGCTGGCCGATGGCGCGCAGCAGCGTGCCCACCACGCCCTTGAACATCTCCTGCTTGATCAGGAACGTCACCCGGCGGGGCACCACGCCGAACAGGATCGGCCCGTCCAGCCCGGAGCTGTGGTTGGCCACCACCACGACCGGTCCGGTGGGCGGCACCCGCTCGGCGCCGCGCACGCGGGTCCGGGTGAACGCCGCGCGGAACGGCCGGCGCGCGATCCAGCGGGCGAAGTCGTGCAGGCGGGGCCGCGCGCCCCCCGGGAGCTGGTCGCTCACCGGCGCACCCGCCCGCTCGGCTGCGCCAGCAGGTCGCGCGCGTCCACCAGCTCCAGCAGCGCCGCCAGCACGCCCGCCAGGTCCAGCGACGTGGTGTCGAGCACCACGGCGTCGTCGGCGGCGCGCAGCGGCGACACCGCGCGTGACGAGTCGTGGGCGTCGCGCCGCCGCACGTCGGCCAGGATGGCGACCGGGTCGACCGCCCGGCCGGACGCGGCGTCCTGCTTGGCGCGGCGCTGGGCGCGGGCCTCGGCGTCGGCGGTGATGTAGACCTTCAGCGCGGCGTCGGGGACGACGACCGTGCCGATGTCGCGGCCCTCGACCACGATGCCGCCCGCCTCGGCCAGGGCGGCGGCGATGATGTCGCGCTGCTGCCCGACCACGAGCTCGCGCACCGCGGGCACGGCCGAGACCGCCGACACCGCGCGGGTGACCTCGGGGCCGCGGATCTCGGTGCCGACGTCCTCGCCGTCCAGGTGCGTGGTGGAGCGGTCGGGGTCGGCTGCCTGGACGACCTCGGCGCGGCGGACGACCGCGAGCACGGCGTCGTCGTCGGCCGGGTCGACGCCGGCGCGCAGCACGGCCAGCGTCACCGCCCGGTACATGGCGCCGGTGTCCAGGTAGCGCGCGCCCAGGGTCGCCGCGAGCCGGCGCGCGACCGAGGACTTGCCGGTGCCGGACGGCCCGTCGAGGGCCACCACGCCACGCAGCTCACCGTGTGCCACCGGGTCGTCCTCCTCAACGCGACTGCGGTCGTCAACCCCGCAATTGTGCCTGGTGCGAGGCGTCACACCCGCACCAGGTGGCAGCTCCAGGTCGGCCAGCAGCAGACCGCTGCGCGGCTTGGGCGTGAAGTAGGTGCTCTTGCGCGGCATCCGACCGCCCGCGGCGTGCACGGCCAGCACCTCCGCCGGCGGCACCGGGGCGATCAGCAGCAGCAGGTCGGCGTCGGCGGCCTCGTCGGTCACCGGCCGCACGTGCGGCCCCTCCGGGTCCAGGCCCAGCGCCTCGGCCAGCAGCACGGATTCCACGAACGCGTGGTCCACGCCCCCGGCGGGCAGCGGGACGGCCACCGCGCCGTCGCCGGCCACCGCCACCACCACCCCCGGCGACGGGCGCGTGCCCCGGGCCACCGGCGTCACCGCCAGCCCGAGCGCCCGCCACGCCGCCGCGGCGCGCGCCGCGGTGAGCCCGGTGCCCGACACGGCGCGGTGGATCGGGCCCACGCGCAGGTCCGGGCCCGCGGTGACCAGCGCGAGCAGCCCCGGCATCCCGGCCGCGGCGGCGACCCGGTGGTTGCCGTCGGCGACCATGAGCGGGTGCTCGCCCGCGGCGGCCAGCAGGGCGTCCTGCCGCTCACCGGGCCCCTCCAGCCACAGCCGGTGCCGCCGCCCGCCGGGGTCGACCACCGACGCCGCGGGTTCCCCGTCGAACTCCGCGACCAGGCCGGTCAGCGACACGTCCCGGCCGACCGGCACCAGCATCGCCGCGCTGGTCGCGCAGCCCAGGCCGGCCAGCACGCGGGCCCGCTCGGCGACGACGCCGGGGTAGACGTCCTCGGTGTGGCCGACCGCCGCCGGGTCCGCCACGCACAGCAGGCCCCAGGCGGTGCCGTCCGGGCCGTCCACGCGGTAGGGCGCCACCACGTCGCGCACCTCGCGGTAGGCGGTGGCGCGCAGCCGGGCCAGCTCGGCGCGGGCCCGCGGCAGCGCGTCGACCGCCGACTCGCCCGCGGCCAGCGCGGCGGGCGTGCGGTGCGGGTGCTGCACGGCCAGCAGCGTGCCGGTCCGCGCGCGGGCCAGGGCGGCCACGACCCGCTCCGGTTCGGCGAACTCGTCCACGTCCGGCCCCGGCACGCCGTCCCGAACCACCCATCCCCGACTTATCGGGCGCACCCGAGAACTCACCCGTCTAGGATCGCACCGTGAACGTCGAGGTAACGCCGCTCCCGGGCATCGGCACCCGCCAGGACTTCATGATCCGCGCCGGCCGCCGCATCGGTGTCATCACCCACCGCGACGGCAAGTTCGAGCTGATCCTGTCCCGACGGGACGACCCCGACGACTGCATGGCATCCATAGCCCTCACCCCGGCCGAGGCCGCCACGCTGGCGGGCCTGCTGGGCGCGCCGCAACTGGTCGCGCACCTGGACGAGCAGCACCGCGACGTGGCGGGCGTGTCCACCCGGCAGTTCCCGGTCATCCCCGGCTCCCGGTTCGACGGCCGCCCGCTGGCCGAGACCGAGCTGCGCACCCGCACCGGCGCGTCGATCGTGGCCGTGGTGCGCTCGGGCGCGGTGCACCCCTCGCCGCGCCCGGACTTCGTGTTCGCGGGCGGCGACCTGGTCGTGGTCGTGGGCACCGCCGAGGGCCTGACCGCCGCCGGCGACCTGCTGGGCGGTGGCTGAGCACCTTGCACAGCACAGCAATCGCGCTGGTCCAGCTCGGCGCGGTCTTCTTCGGCCTGGGCCTGCTCGGCAAGATGGCGTGGCGGATCGGCATCTCCCCGATCCCGCTCTACCTGATCGGCGGCCTCGCGTTCGGCGAGGGCGGCCTGATCCCCCTGCACGGCATCGAGGACTTCGCGCACCTGTCCAGCGAGATCGGCGTGGTCCTCCTGCTGCTCCTGCTCGGCCTGGAGTACTCGGCGGCCGAGCTGATGACCGGCCTGAAGCGGTCGTGGACGGCCGGCGTGGTGGACATCGTGCTCAACGCCGCGCCCGGCGCGGTCGCCGCGCTGGTGCTGGGCTGGGGCCCGGTCGGCGCGCTGGCGATGGCCGGCGTCACCTACATCTCCTCCTCCGGGATCATCGCCAAGGTGCTCGGCGACCTGGGCCGGCTGGGCAACCGGGAGACCCCGGTGGTGCTGTCGGTGCTGGTGTTCGAGGACCTGGCGATGGCGGTCTACCTGCCGATCCTGACCGCCGTGCTGGCGGGCGTGAGCTTCCTGGGCGGGCTGAGCGCGGTGGGCATCTCGCTCGCCGCCATCACCGTGGTCCTGGTCGTCGCGCTCAAGTTCGGCCGCTACGTCTCCGCGCTGGTCGACAGCCCCGACCCCGAGGTGTTCCTGCTCAAGGTGCTGGGCGCGGCGCTGCTGGTGGCGGGCCTGGCCTCGCAGCTGCAGGTGTCGGCGGCGGTCGGCGCGTTCCTGCTGGGCATCGCGATCTCCGGGTCCACCGCGGAGAACGCCACCCGGATGCTGGAGCCGCTGCGGGACCTGTTCGCGGCGATGTTCTTCGTGGTGTTCGGGCTGAACACCGACCCGGCGTCGATCCCGCCCGTGCTGGGCCTGGCGGTGGCCCTGGCGGTGGTGACCTCGGCGACCAAGGTGGCCACCGGCTGGTGGGCCGCGAGGCGCCAGGGCATCGGCCGGATGGGTCGCGCCCGCGCGGGCGCCGCGCTCGTGGCGCGCGGCGAGTTCTCCATCGTCATCGCCTCGCTCACGGTGTCCTCCGGCGCGGTCGACGGGCGGCTGGCGGCGCTGGCCACGGCGTACGTGCTGCTCATGGCGGTGCTGGGCCCGGTGGCGGCCCGCGTGGTCGAGCCGATCGCCAAGTTCACCCGAAGGCGTGATGAGCAGGCGACAACGGCCTGACCTGTATTTATCGGCCCCCCGGCCCCTCCAGTACTGCGTACGGACCACGCCTTCACGGATTCCAACCCGTACGGGCGCTTGAGCGCGGGCGTGGTCCGGCGCTACACCTGACAGCCGCCAAACCCCGGAGGGGGTCGTCATGTCACAGCCAACGGGCACCGAGACCACGGGGCGCTACCTGGTGCTCCTCGAAGACCGGTCGGTCGCGGCCGGCGCACTGGAGATGAACCGGGTCGCCGGGATCAGCGCCGCCAGCACCGCCGACCGGCCCACCGCGGCCGACCTCGCCGCCACCGACGGCGTCATCTTCCAGGACCTGGGCGTCGCGGTGGTCGACGCGACGCCGGAGCAGGTCGCCCAGCTCTCCCGCGCCGCCGAGTCGACCGGCCCGATCTCCGTGGTCGAGGCCGAGCGGGTGGTGCAGGCTTACACCTCCACCGAGCAGGCCGCCGCGGCCGCGGTCGACGAGTCCGTGTTCACGTGGGGCCTGCAGGCCGTGGGCGCCAGCATCTGCGCGGCCACCGGCAAGGGCGTGCGCCTCGCCGTGCTCGACACCGGCTTCACCGTGGCGCACCCCGACTTCGCGGGCCGCACCGTGGTCACCCAGTCGTTCATCCAGGGCGAGACCGTGGACGACGCGCACGGCCACGGCACGCACTGCATCGGCACCGCGGGCGGCCCGCGCAAGCCCGCCGCCGGTCCCGGCTACGGCGTCGCGCCCGAGGTCGAGATCTACGCGGGCAAGGTGCTGTCCAACGCGGGCAGCGGCACGGACAGCGGCATCCTGGCCGGCATCGAGTGGGCCGTCACCAACGGGTGCGCGGTCATCTCCATGTCGCTGGGCGCGGCCGTGCGGCCGAACACGCCGTACTCGCAGATCTTCGAGCAGGCCGCCACGCGCGCCATCGCCCGCGGGTCGCTCATCGTCGCCGCCGCGGGCAACGAGAGCAGGCGGCCGGGCGCGGTCAACCCGGTCGGCCACCCGGCCAACTGCCCGTCGATCCTGTCCGTCGGCGCGATCGACGTGAGCCGGGCCATCGCGCCGTTCTCCTGCGGCACGGTCGACACCATCGGCCAGGTCGACCTGGTCGGGCCGGGCATGGACATCTACTCCAGCTGGAACACCGACTCCGGCAAGGGGCTCTACAAGCGCATCGCGGGCACCAGCATGGCCACGCCGCACGTCGCGGGCGTGGCGGCCCTGCTGGCGGAGAAGTACGGCGCCCGCGGCTGGGAGCTGTGGGCGCGGCTGGCGCAGTCCGGCCGTCGACTGGGGTTGCCTTCCACGGACGTGGGTGGAGGATTGGTGCAGGCTCCCTGAGGACGCGTTGGAGGCGACCGTGGCAACTGCTCGGCACAAGGTGGTTGTCTCGGTCGCCGACGACGGGTTGGCCGACCTGCCCGCCGTGGTCTCGGCGCTGCGCGACGCCGGGATGCACGTCGACGACGTGATGGAGACGCTGGGCGTGGTCACCGGATCGGTTGACCCCCAGGCGAGTGGTGTGCTCGGTACCGTGCCCGGTGTCGCCACCGTCGAAGTGGAGCGGGAGGTGGGTCTTCCCCCCGGCGAGTGACACTTCCACGGCGGGCTGACGACAGGTTTGGCGGGGAGACCTCGGGTAACCGGATCGACGGGACAACCCTCGTCCGAGGAGGTCGAAGACGATGACGGAACTGCTCGTGGCGCAGGGCATCGGTGACGCCACCGGTGACGCCCTGCGCTCGGTGGTCACCTTCGTGCCCAAGCTCGTCGGGTTCCTGCTCGTGCTGCTCATCGGGTGGGTCGTCGCCCGACTCCTGCGCACGGCGGTGAACAAGGTGCTGGAGCGCGTGCACTTCGACCGCGCCGTCCAGCGCGGCGGGATCGGCGACGCCCTGGCCCGCTCCAAGTTCGACGCCTCGGGCCTGGTCGCGCAGATCGTGTACTACGCGGTGCTGCTGATCGCCCTCCAGATCGCGTTCGGCCTGTTCGGCTCGAACCCGGTGAGCGACCTGCTGACCGCCATCGTCGCCTGGCTGCCGCGGGCGATCGTGGCCATCGTGATCGTCGTGGTGGCCGCGGCCGTCGCGAGCGCGGTGCGCGACCTGACCGGCCGCGCGCTGGGCGGGCTGTCCTACGGGCCGGTGCTGGGCAAGGTCGCCTCGTGGTTCATCATCGGGCTGGGCGTCATCGCGGCGCTGAACCAGATCGGCGTGGCCACCACGGTCACCACGCCCATCCTGATCGCGATCCTGGCGACGGTCGGCGGAATCCTGGTGGTCGGCGTCGGCGGCGGGTTGGTGCGGCCGATGCAGCAGCGGTGGGAGGGGTGGCTGAGCCGGGCCGAGCAGGAGGCGCCGCAGGCCAGGGCCCACGCGGAGGCGTACCAGCGCGGGCGTGAGGACGTGCAGCGGACGCAGGCCCCGGCCGGGCAGACGCAGCGGGTGACCGAGACGCCGGCGCACGCGGCCTCCATGCCCACGCCGCCGGTGGGGATGCCGGTGCAGCAGCCCCAGTACCCGCCGCAGGACCCGGCTCGGTAGGGCCGGGGTCGACTGGTCCGGGCTCGGCGGAGTCGGGCTCGTCGGGTCCGGGAGGTCCGGGCGAGCACGCGGTGCCGGGGTCCCCTGGGCGGGCGGGGTGGGCGTCGTCGCCGGTCGGGCTGCCGACCCCGAGCCCGGCGAAGGCGCCGCGCCGGCCGGTGGCGTGGCAGGCCCGGTAGCGCCCGACGGGGAACGCGGTGCGGGCGTGGGGGAGGTCGACGTCGCCGAAGCCGTGGTCCCCGAGCGGGGCGACCCGGACGGCGCGCGGTTCGGTGCGGCCGTGTCCTCGGTCCTCGAAGACCGGGCAGGGCATGTCGTCCCCGGGCGGCGAATCGGGGTGGGGGTAGCCCCTCGGCCGGCATGACGCAACGCCGCCGGCAGGTGCACCCCGCTGCCACCGGCCCGACCGAACGTCCCGGCCACCGACTTGCCGTCCACCGCCACCGCCACCGACGGCACCGGACACCGGACACCGGACAGGACGACAAGGCGGACACGGCACTCCCCGGACCATGCGACACAGACACTCACATGATCACCCCGGAGCGCCGTGCCCACCCGCATTCAAACCCTGAACAGCACAAACTACTTTGCCGGAACCCTGCCCGCCCAGGGGACCCCTGCTTTCATTTTGCCGGCGAGGTCCGACAATCCCGGCGGCGAACGTTCACCGGCTTCCGTCCATCGATTTCAGCCGGGATCATCCGGTTATTCGGCGATCAGTCGAATGGATCTTTTTCATCCTGCGGCGACGCGGTTTCCCGGGGAACAGAACACAGCCTCGCCGGGCTGACGGGCGCTGAGAGTCTCGGCTTGCAGCGGCGTGTGCCGCGTTGTCGCGGGTCGCGGGTCGCGGAGACAGCCTCGTGCGCGATCAGGGAGGGGAACCGCCTTTCCCGCTTCAGGGGAGGATTTCCAGGGTCGCGGGGCCGGTGAGGCTGTCGATGCCGGTAGTGGCGCAGGCGGTGAGACTCAGGCTGGGCAGGGTGACCACGCGGGTGGCCGTGCTCCCCTCCCCCAACCCGGCGGTCACCGTGCCTACGGAGGTAGTCACCTTGGTGCCGTTGGCGAGGGTCGCCACCGTCGAGCTGAAGAAGGTGACCGTGCTGCTCTGCCCGGTGTTCCAGGTGTAGGTCCGGGTGCTGGTGTTGGTGGGCGGGACGAGAGCGAGCACGCAGCTCTGAGGGCTGGTCGCGGTGTGGGTGCTCGTGGCGCTGCTGACACCGGCGAGCGAAGAGCAGTTGAAGTTCTCGGTGCTCTTGGTCTTCGTGTTCCGGGTCGTGTTGGTCAGCGGAGGGGCGTAGTCGGTCGTCTGCGCACCAGCGCACACGATGCCCACCGGTGCGGGCGCAGCGGCCAGATCGCTCAGGGCAGTCGGTTCGGCGGCGGCGGTGCCGGAGCCGAGGCCGAGCACGAGGGTCAGGGGTGCGGCGAGGACGACAAAAATGCGCTTCATGGCCGGTTCCATTCCGCCTGGGTTCCGCAGCGTCCTGTCAGGCACATGTGGCGCGGTACCCGGGAGCTTCATTGTTGGTCGGATCTCCGGGAGGGCGCTCCGACGTCGACGGCGGAGTCGACCCTTCACCCTGGTAGTCGCTCCGACGGGTGTCGATGTCACACCAATTCCACGCCGAACCTCAACTTCACCCGATTGCCCCAACCCCGCCCCACGGACATTTCTCGAAAATGAACGTTTTTCATCCTGGTCGGGGTGCATTGACGGACAAGGGGGCCACGAACCGGCGATCGTCGGCGTGTCGGTGCCGCACCGCCGTTGTCACACCGGACGCCGACCTTCGTCTCCGGCCCGGTCCGCCCCCACCGCCGACGGTCCAGCTCGGCGTGGCGCAGGCCCGACCCGGGACGGCAGGCGCTGCGCGGGGCGAAACGCCGGATGCACGAGGTGAACCCGCAGATGATCGCCTCGCCGGACGGCAGGATCCCGCGGGTGTCCGGCCGCCTGGCCAAGGCCGTCCACGTCCTGCAGAACCACGAGGTCGCCGCAAGGTGAAAAAGGTTCAATCACCTCGAAAGCGGCGGTCCGCCGCTGCCGCGGCCGGCGGGTGGACGGGTCGGCACCACCACGGGGTCAAGCTCCCAGCGCCGGCTCCTCGCGCCTCGCCAGGTGGCACACCGCGGCCAGTCTCAGGGTCGTCCAGTCGGCGTTCGCCCAGTCCACGATGGCGGGCAACCGCCACCCCTGCTCCACCGCCTCGTCCAGCACGCCCCTCGCGTACCCGGCCAGCAGCACCGCCCCGGCGGCCACCGCCGAGGCCGACACGCCGTGCGCCAGGATGTCGCGCACCGCCGCTCCGTGCTGGTCCACGGCAGCCAGCACGCCCGGTGCCAGCACCACCGCGATGCCGAGCTGGTCGCTCAACCGGTCCAGGAACCGGCGAGCGGAGAAGTCCCTCCACACGCTCACAAGGCCGACACCCTACGCTGTGCGGGGCAATCGACCCACCCTCGAACAGGTGTTCTACGATCACGGCGGGTCGAGCCGGATGCGCAGAGAGGAACCACAGGATCGTGCAGGCGGACACGCTCGCAGAGCAGGAAGTGAAGGTGGACGCCGAGGCGCCCGCCGCCGCGCCCGTGCAGGAGGAGGTCGCAGCCGTGCCCCAGGAGCAGCCCCGGGTCGAGGAGCAGCCCAAGGCCCAGGAGCCCAAGACCCAGGAGCCCAAGACCGACGAGGCCGAGGCCAAGCCGGCCAAGCGCCCCAAGTCGACGGCGAAGAAGACCCGCACGGTGGAGCTGACGCTGACCGTGACCGGCACCGCGGACGGCGAGTGGCAGGCCGACCTGGTGCACGGCACCAAGCGGGTCGTGCAGGGCCTGAGCATCTCGGCCGCCGCGGTGGCGCGGGCGGCCAAGGAGCTGCACGAGGACATCGCGGGCGGCATCGAGGAGGTCATCGAGACGGCCCGCGCCCAGCACCGCACCCGCATGGAGGAGCTGGAGGCCGAGCTGGCCCGGGTCAAGGCGGCCCTGGCCGAGCTCAGCGACGACTGACGGGGGCGAGGGGGCCGCGGCGAGCGGCCCCCCAGCCTCAGCGCGACGGGTCGAGCACCAGCTTGCCGGTGGTGCGCCGGGCCCGCAGGTCCTCGTGCGCCCGGCGCACCTCGGACAGCCCGTACTCCCCGCCCGGCACGGCCCGCAGCTCGCCCGCCAGCACCAGGTCGAACAGCTCCGCCATGGCCCGGTGCACGACCCGGCCGGGCAGCTTGAACGCGTGCGGCAGCCACATGCCCGCCACCGCGGTGGACCGCACCAGCAGCTTGCCGGGCGCGATGGGCGACGGCTGCTCGCGGCTCGCCATCCCGTAGAACCCCAGCCGCCCGAACGGCGCCAGCGCCGCCACGCTCTGGTCGGTCACCGCGCCGCCGGTCATGTCCAGCACGACGTCGACCCGCCGGCCGCCGTTGGCCTCGCGCAGCGCCCCGGTCATGTCCGGCGCGGTGGAGTCGACCGCGACGTCCGCGCCCAGCTCCAGGGCCAGCGCGCGCTTCTCCTCGGTGCTCGCCGTGGCGATGACGCGCCCGGCGCCCCACTTCTTCGCCAGCTGCACGGCCAGCGACCCGACCCCGCCGGCGGCGGCGTGCACGACGACGCTCTCCCCCGGCTCCATGTGCGTGCTGCGGCGCAGCAGCAGCCAGGCGGTGGCGCCCTGCACGACCAAGCTCAACGCGGTCAGGTCGTCCACGCCGTCGGGCACGTCGAAGGCGGTGGCCCCCGGCACCACGGCCTTCTGCGCGTACCCGCCGCCGCCCGCGGTCAGGGCGACCACGCGCCGCGCGCCGGCCGTGCCGACGACCTCGCCGCCGGGCACCAGCGGCAGCTCCATCTTCGACAGGTAGCTGTTCTCGGCCTGGTGCGTGTCGGCGTAGTTCAGGCCCGCGCGGCTGACGTCGACGAGGATTTCACCCGGTCCGGCGACGGGGTCGGGCAGCTCGACCTCGGTCAGGACCTCCGGTCCGCCGAACTCGGTGATCTGGACGGCTCGCACGGGGCTCAGCTCTCCTTGCCGGTGGTGGGGACGTCGGGGGTGGCCGAGACGTCGTGGTGGAAGGTGACGCGCTCGCCGGTGGCCGTGCGCGGTCCGGGCGGGTTGGGGAACCTGAACGGCGCGCTCGGCCGGCCGGCCTGCACGAACCAGCATTCACCGGGCCGGCCGTCCCGCAACACGGCGACGAAGGCGTCCACCACGTCCTCCACGCCGAGCACGGGCATCCCGGCGGACTCCAGCGCGTCGCGGAAGCCGGAGATGATGTCGGTGTCGGCGAACGACGGGCACACCGCGTTGACCGTGACGCCCTCGGCGGCCAGCACCGGGCCCAGGCCGCGCACCAGGCCGACCACGGCGGCCTTGTTGGCGCCGTAGAGGGGGTCGATCGGCATGGCCATCAGACCTGCCATGCTGGCGGTGGCCACGATCCGACCGCCGCGCTCGCGCAGCGCGGGCAGGGCCGCGTGGACGCCGTAGACGACGCCGTCGAGGTTGATGCCCATGACGTTGCGGTACCGCTCGGGGTCGAAGTCGTCACCGAGGCCGAACCCGGTGCCGATGCCCGCGTTGAGCACGGCGAAGTCCAGGCCGCCGAAGCGCGACACGGCCAGTTCGACGGCCGCCGCCGACTGCGCCGGGTCCCGGACGTCGCAGTGCGCGTACGCGCCGCCGACCTCCGCGGCCACCGCCTCGCCGCGCGCGTCGTCCACGTCCGCGACCACGACGGACGCGCCGCCCGCGGCGAGGCGGCGGGCCACCCCCGCCCCGATCCCGTTGGCGGCTCCGGTGACCAGCGCGACCTTGCCCGAGAACTCCACCGCGTCTCCCCTGTTGGACATTCCGACCAGTCGGTATGCTTCCCGCGCCCGACGCTGGCGTCAAGGCGACCGCGCGGGTAGGTTACTAAGCGGTTGCTTAGGCCCGCAGATCAAGGAGGACCAACCGTGGTCGACACCAACGCACGGGTGGCGATCGTCACCGGCGCCGCGCGGGGCATCGGAGCCGCGGTGGCCACGCGGCTCGCCCGGGACGGCCTCGCCGTCGCCGTGCTCGACCTCGACGAGGGCAGCTGCGCCGAGACCGTCGAGGAGATCCGCGCGGCCGGCGGCACGGCCCTGGCGGTGGGCGTGGACGTCAGCGACGCCACGGCGGTCGACGCGGCGGTGCGGCGCGTGGCCGACGAGCTCGGCGCGCCGACCGTCCTGGTCAACAACGCGGGCATCCTGCGCGACAACCTGCTGTTCAAGATGACCGACGACGACTGGGACGCGGTCATCGGCGTGCACCTGCGCGGGTCGTTCCTGATGAGCCGGGCGGTGCAGGCGTTCCAGACCAAGGCGGGCTGGGGCCGGATCGTGAACATGTCCAGCACCTCCGCGCTGGGCAACCGGGGCCAGGCGAACTACGCGGCCGCCAAGGCGGGCCTCCAGGGCTTCACCAAGACGCTGGCGATCGAGCTGGGCAAGTTCGGCGTCACGGTCAACGCGATCGCGCCGGGCTTCATCGCCACCGACATGACCGCCGCCACCGCCGCCCGCGTCGGCGTGGACTTCGAGGACTTCAAGAAGGGCGCGGCGGCCGCCATCCCGGTCGGCCGGGTCGGCACCCCCGAGGACATCGCGCACACCGCCTCGTTCCTCGTCAGCGAGGGCGCCGGGTTCGTCTCCGGCCAGGTCATCTACGTCGCCGGCGGACCGAAGGACTGACAAGCCATGCGCGTGTTCGCGAACCTCGACGAGTTCGCCGCCACCAAGGGCGAGCACCTGGGCTTCGGCGAGTGGCACGAGGTCACCCAGGACGAGATCAACCTGTTCGCCGACGCCACCGGCGACCACCAGTGGATCCACGTCGACCTGGAGAAGGCGGCCGCGGGCCCGTTCGGCGCGCCCGTCGCCCACGGCTACCTCACCCTGTCGCTGATCCCCATGCTGGTCCGGGACGTCTACACCGTCCAGGGCCTGAAGATGGGCGTCAACTACGGCCTGAACAAGGTCCGCTTCCCCAGCCCCGTGGTCGTCGGCTCGCGCGTGCGCGCCGGCGCCGAGCTGGTCGAGGTGGCCGACGTGGCGCAGGGCAAGCAGGCCGTGGTGCGGGTGACCGTCGAGATCGACGGCAACCCCAAGCCCGGCTGCGTGGCCGAGACCGTCGTGCTGCTGGTCGCCTGAGCAACCCCCTCGGCGCCCGGCGCCCCCGGGCGCCGAGGGGGCTTCCACTTCAGGCGTCGGCCCGCACGCGCTCCTCCGCCCACGCCCCGAAACCGGTGAGCCGGATGCCGAACTCCGCCGCGTGGTGCGGGCGGGCCGGCTGGCCCGCCACGTTCAGCCACTCGTGCGAGGCGCCCATCCCCGGCATCCCGGCGGCGAAAGCCTCCTCCTCGGTCATGTCCGGCGCGGACAGCGGCACGCCCAGGACGCGGGAGAGGACTTCGGCGACCCCCGCCATCGACAGGTGGTCGCCCGCCAGCTCCAGCTCGACCCCGTGGAACCGCTCCGGTTCGGCGACGGCCGCCGCGGCCGCCCGACCGATGTCGTCCACCGCCACCAGGGACAGCCGGGTGTCGGGCTTGACGAGGCTCACCAGGCCGCCCTCGACGCCGCGCGGGAACAGGAATTTCATGGAGGGCAGGAAGTTCTCCATGAAGAAGGCCGGCTTGAGCAACGTCCAGCGGGGGAAGCCGGCCGCGCGGACGTGGTCCTGGATCGCGGTCTTGGCGCCGAGGGTCGGTTCCATCGACGCCCAGCGGCCCTCGGCCCAGCCGGGGACCCCGGTGTGCTGACCGGCGCCGCTGACCGAGGTGTGCACGAACTGCTCCACCCCGGCGGCCTTCGCGCCCTCGACGAGGTTGATCCCCCAGACCACCTCGGTCGCGAAGTCGAAGCCCTCCCCGGTGAACGGGGGCATCTGCACGGAGAACACCGCGCGGGCACCCTCGGCGGCCCGGACCACGGAGTCGCGGTCGCCCAGGTCGCCGGCGACCAGCTCGGCGCCCAGCGCCTCGACGGCCCTGGCCCGGTCACCGCCCGGGTCGCGCACCAGGGCGCGGACGGGGACGCCCGCCGCGAGCAGGGCGCGGGCGGTGGCACCGCCCTGCCTGCCGGTGGCACCGGTGACCAGGACGGGGGCGGAATCGGCGGACATGGCACTCCTCGGGGACTCGACCACGAAACGGCGGGGCCCGCCGTTTCTGCCCGAGTACGATATGGCGGGGCCCGCCACTTAGCAAGCCTGGAGACGACGCCATGCCCGACCAGCAGCGCACCGACCACCGGCGCGCCGACGCCCGGCGCAACTACGCGCGCATCCTCGCCGTGGCCGAGCAGGAGGTGGCCGCCCACGGCGCGCAGGCGTCGCTGGAGCAGATCGCCCGCACGGCGGGGGTCGGCTCGGCGACCGTGCGGCGGCACTTCCCCACCCGGCACGCGCTGCTGGAAGCGGTGTCCCGCACGCGGATCGACGCCCTGTGCGCCCGCGCCCACGAGCTGACCGGTGCGGCCGACAGCCGCGACGCGCTGCTGGAGTGGCTGGACGACGTGGTCGCCTACTGCGTCTCGGCCCGGGGGCTGGCGGCCGCGCTCGCCTACGACGGCGCCGAACCCGACCCGGTGCACGAGAACAGCTGCTCGGCGGCGCTGGAGCAGGCGGCGGGCCCGCTGCTGGAGCGTGCCGCGCGGGACGGCGCGGTGGCCGCGGGCGTTACCGTCACGGACCTGATCACCCTGGCCGTGGGCGTCGTCCTGGCCACCGAGCACCACCCCGAGCCCGCCGCCCGCGCCGACCGCCTGTTCCGGCTGGCCGTGACCGGGCTGAGCCCGCGGGGGTGAGCCCGCGGGGGTGAGCCAGCCCCCGCCCGGGGGCCGCGACCGGGCAACCGGCGGTCCAGCCGTCCTGTCCCCGGGGAAGCCGGCGGAGCTCTTAGCGGAACCGCCGGGCGACATCCTCCAGCTTGGCCCGGTACTCCGCCCACGCCGCCTCGTCACCGGACGCCATGTTGTCCAGCTCCCGCCGGTGGCCGACCGCGCCGTCCACCTGCTCGCGCAGGATGTCGAACTGCCCCAGGTGCCGGTGCGTCTCGGCGATCATGTGCACCAGCAGGGTGTGCAGGGTGGTGTGCCGCCGCTGCGGGCCCCACCACGGCACCTCGGTGGGCGCGTCCAGGTCCCGCTCGCCGATGGTGGCGTCCGAGTGCGCCCACGCCCGCCGGTACAGGTCGGTGACGTACTCGCGCGACTGGTCGGCCGTGGCCCACATGTCGTCGTTCTCCGCTGCGCCCTCGGCCAGCCACGGCAGGTCCTCGGGGAACGGGCGGCCCCACACGTCGCCGAAGTACCCGATCTCCACCGAGGCCAGGTGCTTGACCACGCCGAGCAGGTTCGTGCCGGTCGGGGTGAGCGGGCGGCGCGCGTCGTACTCCGACAGCCCCTCCAGCTTCCACAGCGCGGCGTCCCGGCCCACCTGGAGGTACCGGTGCAGCACGGCCTTGGGCCCTTCGCTCACCGCTCCTCCTCCACGGGGCGCAACGACGCCAGCAGCAGGTCCGCGAAGTGCCTGCCGACCTGCTTGGCGGTCAGCGGCCCGCCGACGTTGTACCACTGCCCCAGGTGGTGCACCGAACCGAAGAAGTAGTGCACGGTCAGGTCGGCCGGCACGTCGGCGCGGAGCACCCCGGCCGCCTGGCCCTCCTCGACCAGCGCCCGGAACCGCTCGTGGTACCGGCGCCGTGCGACCCGCATCTCTCGCCGCTTGTCCTCGGCCAGGTGCTCGGCCGAGCGGAAGTACACGCGCGCCTGGTCGAAGTTGTCCACCGAGGTGACCACCACGTCCAAAGCGGCGGCGTGCAGCCGCTCGACCACCGGGGCCGGTCCGGCCGCGATCTGCTCCAGCCGCTCGGTCTGCATCCGCAGCAGGCGGCCGTAGATCTCGTTGAGCAGGTCGTCCTTGGACCCGAAGTAGTGGTACATGGCGCCCTTGGTGACGCCGGCCAGGTCCACGATCTCCTGCACCGCGACCCGGTCGTAGCCCTTGGCGGCGAACAACCGCGTCGCGGCCTCGACCAGCCGCTCCGGTACCGATGCCATGGTCCAAGCATCGCACGCGGCGATCACTGGAACACCGCGATGGGTCGCACGACCAGGTGCCCCTCCTCCGGCTGCCACGACCGCACCCGGCCCAGGCAGGACCCGAAGAACTCGCCGTCGGGCACGACCCGGTCGAGCAGCCACTCGTGCGGGCACTCCAGGCGCACGTGCGGCACGTCCCCGCCGCCGCCCGGTTCGCCGATGGGCGCGAGGAAGACGGTGGAGCCGTCGTCCTCGGACTCCATCCGGAACATGCCGACCAGCGAGACGTAGGCGGTGCCGCCCCACAGCGGCGTGGTGTCGCCCCGGCGCCCCGACGACCGCAGGTGCCGGTCCACCGCCCGGTTGCGCCACAGCCGGCGCCCGACCAGGTCGACGAGCACCAGCTGGCGGCGGTCCGACAGCGCCTTGAGCAGGGGCGTGACCAGGTCGATCGGCTCGTGGACCTCCTGGTACTGCCGGGTCTCCTCGGTGGTGTCGTTCATCCCGGCGGCCACGCCGCGCACCTCGATCTTCCGGTCCTTGGCGCGCACCTCCCGCAGGGTGATCCCCTGGGGCACGGGCCGCAGCCCCAGCGACGACATGATGTTCACCACCGCCGCCGCGTCGAGGTAGACCGGCACGCCGAGGGAGTGCTCGACGGACCTGTCCTCGCGGTAGATCCGCCACGCCACGACCAGCACGCCGACCGTCACCAGGACGGCCAGCGCGGTCACCCCCCACAGCAGCCACCCGACCCACGACGGCCACCAGGCCCCGCTACCGACACCCACGGATCTCCCTCACCGCCTCCAGCAGCGACCCCGCGCCGGCGTCCACCACCCGGCCACCGGTCGCCCGCGCCACCCGGTCCAGCGCCACCGGGTCCGCCTCGCCGAACCGGATCGCGTAGACCGGCGCGGGCGGGTCCGGCCACGCGGCCAGGAACTCCTCCGCGCTCATCCCCGCGTTGTTCTCGCCGTCGGTCATCAGCACCACGCTCCCCTCGCCGGCGCCCGCGCCGCGGTAGGCGTGGTCGAGCGCCGACCAGATCGCGGTGTGGTCGGCCAGCGGCGCGGACGCCAGCAGGCCGGCCAGCGCGTCCAGGTCCGCCGGCCCGCGCACGGTCACCGCCCGCTCGTCCAGCACGGTCCCGGCGAACCGGACCACCACGACCGTCTCGCCCAGCCGGAACCGGTCGAACCCGCCGCCCCGGCTCAGCACCTCGAACGCCTGCCGCAGCCCGGCGATCCGCGGTCCCTCCATCGACGTGGAGTGGTCCAGCACGAACACCACCCTGGTGGGCCTGCCGGCGCGGTCGTGGGCGGCCAGCAGGGCGTCCACCACGTCCTGCGTGGCCGGGAAGTACAGCGCGTTGCCGACCGGGGCGCGCAGCCGGGCATCGCGGGGCAGGTCGGGGTTCGCGGGTCGGCGGAACGTGCGCTCCATGATCGCCCGCTGCGCGGGTTCCGCCCGCAGCCACGCCACCACCCGGTCGTAGGCGGCGCGCTTGCCGCGGTCGAGCAGCATCAGCGGGTAGTCCGACAGCACGATCCCGTCGCGCGGGTAGACCACCTCCAGCGGCTCGCGCAGCTTCCCGGAGGCGTTGAGGGACAGCACGGTCGACTCGTGGGCGAGCACCGCGTCCACCTCGTCCTGCCGCGTGACGTACTCCTCGGCCGGGTCCTCGGCCGGGACCGACGCGACCCGCCCCGCCAGGAACCCCTGGAGCTTGTCGCACGCCACGTCCTGCGGCCGCAGCGCCGCCCCGGTGCCCGCGGCGGCCGTGGCGACGCCGATCAGCGCCGACAGGCCGGCGCCGGAGACCCGCGGGTCGGCCATCACGTACGTCAGCTCCCCCGCGCCGGCGCGCTGCGCGACGTCGGCCCACGAGGCGTCGCGCAACTGCGCCGCCTTGCCCGCTTTCACCCCCATGACCAGCGGGGACAGCATCACGCTGGTGGACAGCGGCAGCTCGGCCCCGCGCAGCTTGAGGTACCGGTTGGACGACAGCCACGCCAGGTCGTACCCGGTGCCGCCCCGGGCCAGCTCCTCGCCCGCCCGGAGGGTCGGCCGGTACTCGACGCGCAGCTCGACCCCGGTGTCGCGGCGCAGGTCGGCCAGCACGGGGGCGAGGTCGGCCAGCTCCGCGCCCGCCAGCACGGTCAGCGTCGTGGTCTCCGGGGCACCGCCCGTGCACCCCGCGAGCAGCGCGGCCACCAGCAGCACGGCGAGCCGCCTCACCGGCAGCCGCCCACGTCTTCGATCATCCTCTCCAGCAGCGGCAGGTCCGGCAGCCACGCCTCGGTGTCGCCCACGCCGCTGCCGGGCACGGGCAGGCCGCGCCGGACCAGGTGGGCGGTCAGCTCGCTGCCGGCGGGGGACGCCTGGGTGCCGTAGACGCGGAACCCCAGTTCGACGGCGCGCCTGCGCAGGGCCGGGTCCTGCGTGACCAGTTCGCCGACCCGGTTGCCCGCGGGGGTGAAGGCGAGCAGTTCCGGTGCGGTCTCGTGCTGCTCCTCGGGGTAGAGCAGCACCCGGTCCTCGTCCGGCTTCCCGGTGCCGTCGATCCACCGGAACTGGTGCGCCAGGTACTGGTGCTCGTAGATGACCACGATCGTGGCGAACGACCGGCCCTCCGGGGTGACGTACTTGGGCCCCAGGTCGTCGCCGTGCTGGCCCTCGATGTCGAACAGCGGCTTGATCTCCTTGGCGAGCCGCGCGGCGCTCTCCTCGTCGGCGGGGGCCTGGTTGCCGTTCCGCGCGAACGCCACCATGCCCAGGAAGGTGGCGCCGGAGTAGGCCAGGCACGGGTCCGGGGTCTGCGCGATGATCCGGTTGCCGTTCCTCGGCAGTCCTTCCGAGAGCGGCGCTTCCTCCGCGAGCTTGCTCCAGGTCGTGCCGGCCTCGACCAGGTCGACGAACCTGGGCAGCGACAGGTCGTAGTACAACCCCCCGCCGTTGTCCTGCCGCTTCGCCACGCCGGCCGCCTCCAGCGCCTTCGCGTACTCGCGGTAGGTGCCGAGCACGATCGGGCTGAAGAAGGGCCGGTAGGTGTTGATCACCTTGCCCCGGCGGCGCTCGCGGACCACGTTGGCCACCGACTGGCCGGAGGGCAGGACGAAGTCGTAGTCGTCCAGGTCGTCCCGGTAGACCAGCTCGCGCGAGGCGATCGGCGTGACCTGGACCCGGATGCCGTGGGACTGCATGATGCGGCGGACCTCGGCGTCCTCGAAGAAGTCCCGCTTGGACGCCATCATCACCCGCACCACGGTGACGTCGCGGAACGGCAGCCACGCCGTACCGGACAGGACCAGCAGGAGGGCCCCGACGAGCGCGGTGACGACCGAGGTGCCGAACGGCAGCAGGAAGCGCTTCTGGCGGAAGGCGGCCCACGGGTCGGCGATGGTGAACTGGGGCTCTGCTCGCGTGCTCGTGGCGACCACGGTCTCCCCCGTGCGGTCGGTGCTCGTGGCGCCAGGCTAGGGCGCGGACCGACCGCGCGGGGGCGGAACCCCGAACATGCGTCCGTTCAGCCTCCCAGCGTCACGCCGCCGTCCACCACGAAGGTCGCACCGGTGGTGTAGCCGCCGGCGGGGGAGGCCAGGAACACCACGGCCGCGGCCAGCTCCTCGGGGTCGCCCACCCGGCCCATGGGCAGCCGGGCGATGTGGCCCTCCAGGTAGCCCTCGGGGTACTGGCCGGTCATCTCGGAGGCGAAGTAGCCGGGCGCGATCGCGTTGACCCGGATGCCCTTGCGGCCGGTCCACTGCTGGGCCAGGTCGCGGGTCAGGCCGAGCAGGCCCGCCTTGGACGCCGAGTAGGCCGCCTGCGGCAGGCCGCCGGTGACCAGGCCGAGCACGCTGGAGACGTTGACGATCGACCCGCCGCCGGTCATCACCGCGGCGGCGGCCTGCGCCATCCAGTAGGCGCCGTGGAGGTTGACGTCCAGCACGTTGCGGAACTGCTCGGGGGTCTCCCGGGAGGCGGGCACGGCGGTGCCGATGCCCGCGTTGTTCACCAGCACCCGCACGTCGCCGAACCCCGCGGCGGCGCGGGCGACCTCGCGGCAGTCCTCGGGCCGCGCCACGTCGGCCTGCACGACCAGCGCGCGCCTGCCCGCGTCCTCCACGAGTCGCGCGGTGTCCTTGAGCCGGTCGGCGCGGCGGGCGGCGAGCACGACGTCCGCGCCCGCCTCGGCCAGCCCCTTGGCGAAGGCCACGCCCAGGCCGGAGGACGCGCCGGTGACGATCGCGACCTGGTCGTCCAGCCGGAACCTGTCGAGGATGCCCATCAGCTGAGCCTTTCGAGGATGATCGCCATGCCCTGCCCGCCGCCGACGCACATGGTCTCCAGGCCGAACTGGGCGTCGCGGGCGCGCATGCCGTTGATGAGGGTGGTCATGATGCGGGCGCCGGTGGAGCCGAACGGGTGGCCCAGCGCGATCGCGCCGCCGTGCACGTTGAGCCGGTCGACGTCGATGCCGAGCGCGCGTTGGCTGCCCAGCACCTGCACGGCGAACGCCTCGTTGATCTCGACCAGGTCGATGTCGCCGATCGCCATGCCGGCGTGGCCGAGGGCCTGCTTCGTCGCCTCGACCGGGCCCAGGCCCATGATCTCCGGGCTCAGGCCCGAGACGCCGGTGGCCACGATGCGCGCCAGCGGGGCCAGGCCCAGCTCCCGGGCCCGGGTGTCGCTCATGACCACCACGGCGGCGGCGCCGTCGTTGAGCGGGCAGCAGTTGCCGGGGTTGACCGTGCCGCCAGGCCGGAACGACGGCTTGAGCGCGGCGACGGCGTCGTAGGTGACGCCTTCGCGCGGGCCGTCGTCGGTGTCGACCACCGTGCCGTCCGGGAGGGTCACCGGGGTGATCTCGCGGGCGAAGAACCCGTCGGCGATGGCCTTCTCCGCCAGGTTCTGCGAGCGCACGCCGAACTCGTCCTGCTCGCGCCGGCTGATGCCGAGCAGGGTGGCGACGTTCTCGGCGGTCTGGCCCATCGAGATGTAGTAGTCCGGCAGCAGCCCGTCCTCGCGCGGGTCGTGCCAGGTCTCGTTGGTCTCGGCGGTGCGCTCGGTGCGGGCGCGGGCCTCGTCGAACAGCGGGTTGTGGTGGGGGTCGCCGTGGCGGTAGCGGGACACGCACTCCACGCCGGCGCTGATGAACGCGTGGCCCTCGCCCGCCTTGATGGCGTGGAAGGCCATCCGCGCCGTTTGGACGGACGAGGCGCAGAACCGGTTGACCGTGGTGCCGGGCACGGTGTCCAGGCCGAGCTGGACGGCGACGCGGCGGGCCGCGTTCTGGCCGTGCTCGTCCTGCGGTTCGGCGCATCCCAGGTGCAGGTCGGTGATCTCGCGCGGGTCGAGCGCGGGCACCTGGTCCAGGGCGGCGCGGACGACCTGCGCGGCCAGGTCGTCCGGGCGCAGGTCCACCAGGGACCCCTTGCGCGCCCTGCCGATCGGGGACCGCGAGGTGGCGACGACGACAGCCTCGGGCACGGTTTTCTCCTCTTGCTCGGTGGTTAGAGGCCCAGCTCGCGGCCGATGAGTTCCTTCATGATCTCGTTGGAACCGGCCCAGATCTTCGTCACCCGGGCGTCCATCCAGGCGCGGGCCACCCGGTACTCCGTCATGTAGCCGTAGCCGCCGTGCAGCTGCACGCAGGCGTCGAGCACGTCGTTCTGCACGTCCGCGCTCCAGTACTTCGCCTTGGCCGCGTCGGTGGCGGTCAGCTCGCCGCGCACGTGGGCCTCGGTGCACTGGTCGACGAACGCCTGGGTGACGTCGACCTTCGTGACCAGCTCGGCGAGCAGGAACTTGTTGTGCTGGAAGGAACCGATCGCCTGCCCGAACGCCTTGCGCTCCTTGGTGTAGGCGATCGTCTCTTCGAGGATCTGCTTGGCGTGCGCGAGGTTCGCGATGGCGGAGCCGACGCGCTCCTGCGGCAGGCGCTCCATCATGTGGATGAAGCCGCGGTCGACCTCGCCGACGACGTTGTCCGCCGGGACGCGGACGTCCTCGAAGAACAGCTCGGCGGTGTCGGACTCGGGCTGGCCCACCTTGTCGAGCTTGCGGCCGCGCTCGAAGCCCTCCATGCCGGTCTCCACGGCGAACAGCGTGATGCCGCGGGCCTTCTTCTCCGGGCTGGTGCGGGCGGCGACCACCACCAGGTCGGCGGAGAAGCCGTTGGTGATGAAGGTCTTGGAGCCGTTGAGGACCCAGTCGGAGCCGTCGCGCACGGCGGTGGTCTTGAGCGCGGCGAGGTCGGAGCCGCCGGAGGGCTCGGTCATGCCGATGGCGGTGATCGTCTCGCCCGAGCAGAAGCGCGGCAGCCAGCGCTGCTTCTGCTCCTCGGTGCACAGGTCCACCAGGTACGGGGCGACGACGTCGTAGTGGATGCCCAGGCACGAGGACATGGCGGCGCTGACCTTGGACAGCTCCTCGCCGAGGACGGCGTTGAAGCGGTAGTCGCCCGCGCCGCTGCCGCCGTAGACCTCGGGGACCTCCAGGCCGAGCAGGCCCTGGCGACCGGCTTCCAGCCACACCTCGCGGTCGATGTGCCGCTGCTCGATGAACTTGTCGTGGTTGGGCTTGAGGGTGCGGTCGACGAACGCCTTCGCGGACTCGCGGAACGCCTCATGGTCGGGTCCGTACAACGTGCGACGCACTTCTCCAGCCTCCATACTAAGCGGTTGCTTAGCCTCTAGCCTGAGGTATCGTCCGTCTTCGTGTCAAGGAGGGGCCATGCCGCGTGACGAGTTCGAACGACTGGATTCGACGTGGGCGTCGGTCACCCCGCCCGCCGCGCGCCGGATGCTGATCGCGGCGGCGGCCGCGTTCTCCGCGCGCGGCTACCACGGCACCACGACCCGCGACATCGCCGCCGAGGCGGGCATGTCGCCCGCCGCGGTCTACATCCACTACCGGTCCAAGGAGGAGCTGCTGTTCCAGATCTCGCGGATCGGGCACGCCACGTCGCTGTCCCTGCTGACCGCGGTGACCGGGGACGACCCGGTGGCGCGGCTGGCGTCGGCGGTGCGGGTGTTCGCGTCGTGGCACGCGGAGTACCGGACCACGGCGCGGGTGGTGCAGTACGAGCTGAGCGCGTTGACCCCCGAGCACCTGGCCGAGGTCGCCGAGCTGCGGCGCGGCATCGAGGGCGCGGTGCGGGAGATGGTCGAGGCCGGGGTGGCGGCCGGGGCGTTCGACGTGCCCGACGTGCGGGGCGCGACCCTGGCGGTGCTGTCGCTGTGCATCGACGTGGCGCGGTGGTTCCAGCCGGACCGGGGGCGCACGCCCGCGGAGATCGGCGACCTGTACGCCGACCTGGTGCTGCGGATGGTCGGCGCGAAGGCGCCCTAGGGCGCCAACCAGCCGCGCTCGCGGGCCGCCCCGGAGCCCTCCCAGGCGTCGCCGGCCCGCCACATCGCGGCGACGTCGAGGTTGGCCAGCCCGTCGAGCAGCCGGTCCCCGGGCCGGTCCCGGAACACCACCACGTCGTTGTCGCCCGCCTCGGCGTGCCCGCGCACCAGCCTGCCGACCCACTTCGCGGCCGCGGCCGGGTCCGCGAACGGCGGGTCGACCAGGAAGGCCCGCCACCGCCCGCCCGCCTCCCCGGCGCGCAGCAGCACGTGGCCCTCACCGGTGTGGTAGTCCGGCATCAGGTCGCGGGCCAGGAAGACCTCCACGAAGTCCAGCGCCAGCACCTGGAGCGCCGAGGCGTGCTCCTGCCGCCGCACGCGCTCGACCTCGTCGACCGGCTTCTCCCGCGCCTGCTCCCCGACGTGCTCGCGCACGTGCCGGAGGAAGGTCTCCGGGCGCATCAGGAACAACCGGACGCCCGCCACCGCCCGCAGCTCCTCGTACCGGTCGGGCCGCGGCCCCCGGGCGGTGCCGTCCTCGTCCAGGCGCCACCAGTCCCGCGCGGTGTCGTCGGCGACGAGCAGGACGTCCCGCCGGCGCCGGGCGGCCTCCGCGAGAATCTGCCGCCACACCGGGTCGTCCTCGCGCTCCCCCGGCGGGGGCGGCTCGCCGACGCGGCCGTAGAGCAGCCCGTCGAGGTCGGCGACGACCGGGTCCTCCTCCGCGTCGACCACCCGGGTGACCTCGGCCAGGCGCGCGGCGACCTGCTCGTGGGCGTCCCGCAGGACCCGCTCCAGCCCGGCCAGCTCACCGGGGTCGCAGGACACCCGGTCCGCCCAGGTCCGCAGCTCCCGCAGCGCCTGCTCCTCGGCCAGGCGCACCCGCTCGACCGCCCGCGCGGTCGCCCTCCCGGCGGCGGCCAGCGCCGCCTCGCGGCCGTGCCAGAACTCGGCGAGCACCTGGTGCGGCACCCACAACCGGTCGCGGACGCGGCGCAGGGCGCGCACGAAGTCCGCGCGGGTGGCGGCGGTGTAGCGGTAGCAGTCGAGCAGCACCCCGGTGTCGAGCACGACCATGCCGCGGGTGAACAGGTCGCGGTAGTGGTCGGGACGGGCGGTGCGGTAGGCGCCGAACCCGTCGAGGATGCCCCTCGGCTCTGCTGACTCGTCGGCCACGCCGGCATTCTCCCCGGCAGGCGAACGGGACCCGTCAGCGCCTCGACTTCGTGCCGTGGAACCCGGCCACCAGCCCGACGCCCAGCGCGGCGATGCCCACCTGCACGGCCATCTCGATCCAGTCCGGCCCCGAGGTCTCCTCGACCCCGAACGCCCGCGCGACCGCCGTGCCCAGGAACGCCGCCACGATGCCGACCGCGACGGTCAACCACAGCGGGATGGCCTGCCTGCCCGGCACGACGAGCTTGCCGAGCAGGCCGATCACGAGTCCCGCGGCCAGAGCGCTGAACACACCGTCGACGCCCACGGCGCCTCCCGTCACTCGCCCTCGAAGAAGTCCCCGACCTCGTCCAGGACCTCACCGATCATCATCCCACCGAACACGCCCGCCGCGGCACCCGCGACCACCCCGCCGGCCCCGATCCCACCGTGGTGACCGCCGTGGCCACCGCCGTGGTGGCCGCCGCGGCGGTGGGCGACCTGGTCCGTCCACTGGTGCAGCAACGCGGCCCAGTCGGTGCGCAGCGCCTCGTCGTGGGACATGGCGAAGTGGCCGAACGTGTCGCCGCCCTGCCGGAACAGCCCGCCGCGGCGGTCGGCCTCCAGCACCACGTACAGGTGGTGCGGGTCGGTCACGAAGGTCAGCTCCAGCTGGCTGATCCGGTGCGCGAACTGGGCCGGGGGCCGGAACTCGATCTCCTGGTAGAACGGCAGCTGCTGCGGCACGCCGTGGATGCGCCCCTGCTCGCAGTCGGCCCGCTGGAAGCCGAAGCCGAGGGCGCCGAACGCGTTGAGCACGTGCTCCTGCGACGGCAGCGGGTGCACGTTGAACGCGTCGAGGTCGCCCGGGTCGACGGCGCCGCGCACCTCCAGCTCGGTGCGCACGCCCATGGTCATCCCGTGCAGGGGCCGGCCGTGCACGACGGTCAGCGGGGTCTCCAGCGGCACCGGGAACCGGAACGGCAGCACGAGGTTCTGGCCCGGTCCGACGGTGATGCGCTGGCCCACCACGACGCGGGCGAACTCGACGGTGCGGTTGTGCTCGTTGTCGCCGCTCTCCACCTCGACGCGGGTGACCAGCGAGAGCTTCACCTGGTCGATGTCGGCCGGGTGGTCACCGCCCGCGATGCGGACCTCGCCGCCGAGCAGCTCGCCCGGCCGGACGTTCGGGTTGGCCAGCACCGTGTCGACCGTGGGACCGCCGACCCCGAACGCGCGCAACATCCTCTTGAAAACCACGGTGGTGCCTCCTGAACTCCACGCCCTGCGACCCGAATGCCCCAAGGACGCCTCGGTGGGTGGATCGGTTCCCTCTGGACTAACGCTAAGTCCAGGTGTCAGTATGCGACCGGGGTCACATACTAAGCGGTCGCTCAGGAGGTCGAAGTGCCCACGCTGTTCGTCGCCAACCGGGGTGAGATCGCCGTCCGCGTGCTGCGGGCCGCCGCCGACCTGGGCTGGGGCACCGTCGCGCTGGTCACCGACTCCGACGACGCGCACGCCCGGTTCGCCGACCGCGCGGTGCGGCTGCCCGACGGGCGCGCGTACCTCGACGTCGACGCGGTGGTCGCCGCCGCCGCGGGCTGCGACCTGGTGCACCCCGGCTACGGCTTCCTGGCCGAGAACGCCCGCTTCGCCCGGCGGTGCGCCGAGGCCGGCCTGACCTTCGTCGGCCCGCCGCCCGAGGTGCTGGAGCTGCTGGGCGACAAGCGGCGGGCCCGGGAGCTGGCCGCCGAGGTCGGCGTGCCGGTCCTGGCGGGCGCCGGCGACGGGTTCGAGGAGTTCTTCCGCGCGCACGGCGCGGTGGTGGTGAAGGCCGCGGCCGGCGGTGGCGGCAAGGGCGTGCGCGTGGTGCGGCACCTGGCCGACCTCGACGCCGCGGTGCAGCGGTGCCGGGCCGAGGCGCTGGCCGCGTTCGGCGACGACGCGGTGTACGCGGAGGAGCTGCTGGAACCCGCCCGGCACGTCGAGGTGCAGCTCGTCGGCACGACCGTGCTCGGCGACCGCGACTGCTCGCTCCAGGCCCGCCACCAGAAGCTGGTCGAGGTCGCGCCCGCGCCGCACCTGTCCCCCGGGCTGCGGAGCGCGCTGCACGACGCGGCCGCCACGATCGCGCGCGCCGTGCGGTACACGGGCCTGGGCACGGTGGAGTTCCTGGTGGCGCCGGACGGGCGGTTCGCGTTCCTGGAGGCCAACCCGCGGCTCCAGGTCGAGCACACCGTCACCGAGCAGGTCACCGGGCTCGACCTGGTCCGCGCGCAGCTCCTGCTGGCCGCCGAGGTGGAGCCCGACCTCGCGCACACCCCGCGCGGCTGGGCCCTGCAGCTGCGGGTGGGCCTGGCCTCGACCGGCCGGCTGACGACGTTCACGCCGCCCACCGGGCCGGGCGTGCGGGTCGACACGCACGCCTCGGTCGGCTACCGCGCGGGCCTGGGCTTCGACCCGCTGCTGGCCAAGGTCGTGGTGCACGCCGACGACCGGGACACCCTGCTCAAGCGGGCCCGGCGGGCGCTGGACGAGTTCGCCGTGGAGGGAGCGCGGACCAACATCGCGTTCCTGCGCGACCTGCTGGACCACCCGGACTTCTGGCGGGCGCACACCGGGCTGGTGGACTCGCTGCCGCGCGAGGACACCGGGGCGCGCGCCCCCGTGCAGGGCACGGTCGTGGCGGTCGAGGACGGCACCGTCGTCGTCGAGGCGATGAAGATGCAGCACGTCGTGCGGGTCGGCGACGCGCGGGTGCTGGTGTCGGTCGGCGACACCGTCGCCGAGGGCGCCCTGCTGGCCGAGGGCGTGGACGTGGCCGTGGAGGAGAAGGCGGGCGAGGTCGACCCGGACGAGGTGCGGCCGGACCTGGCCGAGGTGCTGGCCCGGCACGACTTCGCCCGCCCGGAGGCCGAGGCCAGGCGCCACGCGGCCGGGCGGCGCACCGCCCGGGAGAACATCGCCGACCTGTGCACCGACTTCGTCGAGTACGGCGGCCTGGCGATCGCCGCGCAGCGCCGCCGGCGGTCGCTGGACGAGCTGGTCGAGCGCACCCCCGCGGACGGGCTGGTGGCGGGCGTGGGCCGGGTGAACGGCCGGCAGGTCGTGGCCATGTCCTACGACTACATGGTGCTCGCGGGCACGCAGGGCATCCGCAACCACGCCAAGAAGGACCGGATGTTCGCGCTGGCCCGGGACCAGCGGCTGCCCGTGGTGCTGTTCGCCGAGGGCGGCGGCGGGCGGCCCGGCGACACCGACCACGGCGGGGTCAGCTGGCTGGACTGCCAGGCGTTCCACCTGTTCGCCAAGCTGTCCGGGCTGGTGCCGCTGGTCGGCGTGGCCTCGGGCCGCTGCTTCGCGGGCAACGCGGTGCTGCTGGGCACGTGCGACGTGGTCATCGCGACCCGCGACGCCACCATCGGCATGGGCGGCCCGGCGATGATCGAGGGCGGCGGGCTGGGCGTGTTCCGGCCCGAGGAGGTCGGCCCGGTCGACGTCCAGGTGCCCAACGGCGTGGTCGACGTGCTGGTGTCCGACGACGCCGAGGCCGTCGCGGTGGCCAAGAAGTACCTGTCCTACTTCCAGGGCCCGGTTCCCGCCTGGGAGTGCGGCGACCAGCGGGTGCTGCGGCACGCCGTGCCGGAGAACCGGGTGCGCGCCTACGACGTGCGCACCGTGGTGCACGCGCTGGCCGACACCGGGTCGGTGCTGGAGCTGCGCCCGGCGTTCGGGCGCGGGATCGTCACCGCCCTGGTGCGCGTCGAGGGCAGGCCGCTGGGGCTGATCGCCAACGACCCGGCGTGGCTGGGCGGCGCCATCGACTCCGACTCCGCCGACAAGGGCGCGCGGTTCCTGCGCCTGTGCGACGCGTTCGACCTGCCGGTGGTGTCGCTGTGCGACACGCCGGGGTTCATGGTCGGGCCGGACGCCGAGCGCACGGCCACCGTGCGGCACCTGACCCGCCTGCTCGTGGCGGGCGCGAACCTCGACGTGCCGTTCGGCTTCGTGGCGCTGCGCAAGGCTTACGGGCTGGGCGCGCAGGCGATGGCCGCGGGCAGCCTGCGGGCGCCCCGGTTCGCCGTGGCGTGGCCCAGCGGCGAGTTCGGCCCGATGGGGCTGGAGGGCGCCGTGCGGCTGGGCTACCGGCGGGAGCTGGACGCCATCGACGACCCCGCGCAGCGCCGCGAGGCGTTCGAGGCGATGGTCGCCGCCGCCTACGAGCACGGCAAGGCGCTGAACGTGGCGTCCGCGTTCGAGATCGACGACGTCATCGACCCCGCCGACACCCGGCGCTGGATCAGTTCGCTGCTGACCTGCGGGCCCGTGCCCGCGCGGACCGGCAAGAAACGTCCCTTCGTGGACACCTGGTGAGAGGGATAAGCATGGTCACGACCGCCCCGCCCGACCAGCGCCGCACGTTGCGCAAGCTCATGGCCGCCGGGCTCGTCGGATCCTCCTTGGAGTGGTACGACTTCTTCATCTACGCGACCGCCGCGGCGCTGGTGTTCCCCAAGCTGTTCTTCCCGGAGGCGTCGCCGCTGGTCGGGCTGCTGCTGTCGTTCAGCACGTTCTGGGCCGGGTTCGTCGCCCGGCCGCTGGGCGGGCTGGTGTTCGGGCACGTCGGCGACCGGCTCGGCCGCAAGCCCGCGCTGGTGACGTGCCTGGCGCTGATGGCGACCGCGACGTTCCTGATCGGGCTGCTGCCGACCAGCGCGTCGATCGGCGTGGGCGCGCCGGTGCTGCTGGTGCTGCTGCGGTTCCTCCAGGGCATCGCCGTCGGCGGGCAGTGGGGCGGCGTGGTGCTGCTGCTGACCGAGACCGCGGGTCCGGCGCGGCGCGGGTTCGCCGGGACCTTCGGCCAGGCCGGGGTGCCGCTGGGGGTCATCCTGGGCAACGTGGCGTTCCTGGTGGTCGGCGCGGTGGTGCCCGCCGCGTCGTTCGCCACCTGGGGCTGGCGGGTGCCGTTCCTGGCCAGCGCGCTGCTGTTCCCCGTGGTGCTGTTCATCCAGCTGAAGGTCGAGGACAGCCCGGTGTTCCGGGAGATCAAGGAGCGGCGGGGCGAGGCGCCGGTCGCGCCGCTGTCGGAGGTGCTGCGCACCCACAAGCGGCCCGTGCTGCTGGGCGCCGGGCTGATGTTCGCGTCCAACGCGGTGTTCTACGTCAGCATCGCCGGGGTGCTGGACTACGCGACCCGGGAGCTGGGGCTGGCGCGCAACCCGGTGCTGGTGGTGACGCTGCTGTCGTCGCTGCTGTCCGTGCCGGTGATCCTGCTGGCGGGCCGCTGGTCCGACCGCCACGGCCGGCGGCCGCTGATCGTGGTCGGCGCGGTGGCGATGACGGTGTGGGCGTTCCCGTACTTCTGGCTGGTGGACACGGCGTCGCTGGGGCTGCTGTTCGTGGCGCTGACGGTGTCGGGGATCGGGTCGAGCCTGGTGTACGGGCCGGTGGCCGCGTACCTGGCCGAGCTGTTCGCGCCGCACCTGCGGTACTCGGGGGCGTCGCTGGCGTACCAGTTGGCGTCGATCCTGGTCAGCGGTGGGACGCCGGTGATCATGGCGGCGCTGCTGGCGGCCACCGGGTCGTCGCTGTCGGTGTCGGCGTTCCTGCTGGTGATGGGGCTGGTGACGCTGGCCTCCGTGCTCGGGTTGCCGGAGACGCACCGGGGAGACAAGAAGTGACTTAGACTCGATTTGCTATTCGACACCACCTGGAACTAATCTGCGCACCCGTGTCGACGATGCAGAAAAATGAAAATTATTTCACCGAGGATTTCCCCGGCGGTGAAAGCGGCAATGACGGTCAATAATCGGTAGTGGGTCACTCGAAAGGGCGGGGCGTCACACTGTGACGCCCCGCCCTTTGAGTTCCAGCCGCATTCCGATGGTGCGCCGCTCGGGCAGGTCGAAACCGTCGAAGAGGAACACCGGCCGGCCGTTCTCCTCAGCACTCGGCCCGGCGAAGAAGCCGTTCTCGTTCTCGTCGAAACCGACGGGCTCCACGTAAGCATCGGTACCACGGGGCAGGACCACCTTGTAGGACGCGTAGACCACGGGCGTCTGGAAGCGCATGACGAAGTCCTCGGGAACCCTGTTGCGCACCAACGGCTCACATCGCCCCGGCCACTCGAACCCGATCGCGATGTTGATCTCGCTACCCAGTCGCGGTGGGCGCGGGAAGTGCACGATCAGCACCAACTTGCCGTCCTCGACCCAGGCTTTGGTGGTGCTCAAACTCGCCCCCGGCAGGTCTCCGACCAGCAATTTCCGCACGTCAACCCGCACCCGCGACCGGTAGCGGGCGGGCTGCGGCCAGCGGCAGCCCTCGACCAGGCGCAGGACCTGGAGGTCGTTGACCACCTTGGCGCGGATGGTGAGCGACTTGCGCGCGTCACCGTTGGCCTCGACGACGAGGTGCTCTTCCCACTTGATCACCTGATAGGACGGGTGGCGGTCGTCCGCGACCATCTTGGAGTACTTGGCCACCAGGGCGACGTTCTCCTCGACCCGCCTCTTCAGCACCCGCTGCCTGGAGAGCAGGACAAGGCCGAGCGAGAGCACCACGAGCGTCGTGACGACGAACGCGCCGGCCTTGACGGCGGCGTTCCCGAACACCGCGGCCAGCAGCATGGCGAAGGACATCAAGCCGAGCACCGCCCTGACCACAGCCGCCGCGCCTTCTTCGGCCAGCAGGTCGTCCAGCCACTGCACGAACCGGTCCAGCACCTCGCCCCCTGGGAGACGCAGTCACCCGATGGAGCCAGAGGGTATCGATCTGTAGTCACCGTGCGCAGTGCCGAGCGGACCGCCTCGTCCGGGAACGCCCGAATTTCGCCCGCTCGGCCGCAACACCGCCCGCACTTCTACGGACCTGCCCGGCAAGATCAACGCCCTCCCCCGAGTGAACGGTCAACCGGGTGACGTGCGGAACGTTGCGGGCTTGCCGTACGTTGCCGTGCCGTGACCACTCTCCTGGGACGGTTCAAGCAGCGGATGCGCCGGTTCGCGCAGAAGCCCGGCTCCGCCGACCTCACGCCCTACCGCAAGCTGCTCGACGAGGTGAACGAGCGGGCCGAGCGCGTGAAACAGCTGAGCGACGAGGAACTGACCGCCGCGGCCGCCGAGCTGCGCGGCAGGTCCGAGTTCGGCCGTCCCGAGCTGGTGGAGGTCTGCGCGCTCGGGCGCGAGGCCGCGGACCGCGCCCTGGGCCTGCGGCCGTTCGACGTGCAGGTCCTCGGCGCGCTCGGGCTGCTCGAAGGCCACGTCGTCGAGATGGCGACCGGTGAGGGCAAGACGCTCTCCGGCGCCATCGCCGCCGCCGGCTTCGCGCTGCGCGGCGACCGGGTCCACGTCGTCTCGGTCAACGACTACCTCGCCCAGCGCGACGCCGAGTGGATGGGCCCGCTCTACGAGCTGCTGGGGGTCAGCGTCGGCTGGATCAACCAGAGCTCCAAGCCCGAGGAGCGCCGCGCCGCCTACCAGGCCGAGGTCACCTACGCCCCGGTCAGCGAGATCGGCTTCGACGTGCTGCGCGACCGGCTGGTCACCGACGTGGCGGACCTGATCGTGCCCGAACCGCGGGTCGCGCTGGTCGACGAGGCCGACTCGGTCCTGGTCGACGAGGCGCGCGTGCCGCTGGTGCTCGCGGGCTCCACCGCCGGCCCGGCGGTCGACCCGGCGCTGGCCGACCTGGTCAAGCGGCTGCGCCGCGACCTGCACTTCGAGATCGACGACGAGGAGCGCAACGTCTACCTGACCGGCGCGGGCAGCGAGCTGGTCGAGCGCGCCCTCGGCGGCATCGACCTGTACTCCGACGAGCACGTCTCCACCACGCTGTCCAAGGTCAACGTGGCCCTGCACGCGCAGGTCCTGCTGCACCGCGACGTGGACTACATCGTCCGCGACGGCAAGGTGCACCTGATCAACGACACCCGCGGCCGGATCGCGAAGCTCCAGCGCTGGCCCGACGGCCTCCAGGCCGCGGTCGAGGCGAAGGAGAACGTGGCCACCACCGACGCGGGCGAGGTGCTGGACTCGATCACCGTCCAGGCCCTGCTCAGCCGCTACCCCACGGTGTGCGGCATGACCGGCACCGCGGTGGCCGTCGCCGAGCAGCTGCGGGACTTCTACAAGCTGGAAGTGCTGGTCATCCCGCCGAACGTGCCGACCGTCCGCGAGGACGAGGCGCCCCGGCTGTACGCGACGCTGGAGCAGAAGGAAGCCGCCATCGTCAAGGAGATCGAGGAGGTCCACGCCACGGGCCGCCCGATCCTGGTCGGCACGCTGGACGTGGCCGAGTCCGAGCGGCTGTCCCGCAAGCTCGCCGAGGCGGGCCTGGAGTGCGTGGTCCTCAACGCCAAGAACGACGCCGAGGAGGCCGCGATCATCGCGGACGCGGGCTCGTTCGAGCGCATCACGGTGTCCACCCAGATGGCGGGCCGCGGCACGGACATCCGCCTCGGCGGGCACGAGTCGACCGACCGCGAGCGCATCGCCGAGCTGGGCGGCCTCTACGTCATCGGCACCGGGCGGCACTCCAGCAGCAGGCTGGACGACCAGCTGCGCGGCCGCGCGGGCCGCCAGGGCGACCCCGGCGGTTCGGTGTTCTTCTCCTCGCTCCAGGACGACCTGGTCACGCAGTACGTGCCCGACCACGAGGAGCCGACCGAGATCGACGACGACGGCCGCGTCACCGACGCGGGCACCCTGCACACGGTCGAGCACGCGCAGCGCGTGGCCGAGGGCGTGCAGCTGGAGATCCACCGCAACACGTGGCGGTACAACAAGCTGATCGAGCACCAGCGCGAGCTGATCCTGGAGTTCCGGGACAACGTGCTGCGCACCGACGCCGCGTGGCACGAGCTGTCCAAGCGCCGGCCGGAGCGGGCCGAGGAGCTGGCGGAGCTGCCCGAGGAGCTGAAGGTCTCCGCGGCGCGGCTGATCGCGCTGCACCACCTCGACCAGCGGTGGAGCGACCACCTGGTGTTCCTGACCGACCTGCGGGAGGGCATCCACCTGCGGGCGCTGGCCCGGCAGAACCCGCTCGACGAGTTCCACCGCGAGGCGATCCCGGCCTACCACAAGATCGTGCCGGACGCGTGGGACGAGGCGGAGGAGACCTTCGCCAAGGTCCAGATCGACGAGGACGGGGTGCACCTGGCGGAGGCGGGCGTGCACCGGCCGAACACGACGTGGACCTACCTGGTCAACGACAACCCGTTCTCGTCCGGGCTGGAGGAGACGTTCAAGGGCCTGGTGAAGCTGGTGCGCCGCCGCTGAGGCGGGCGCGGGGCGCCGGGCGACGGGGCACGAGGGGCGGGGCGCGGGTCCTGCGGCGGTCGGACCGCCGCGGGGCTCGCGCCCTTCGTCGTCCGGGAGGGGCGGTCATCGGCGCCGGACGGCCCGGGCGGTTCCCGCGACCGGGGACGGGACCCGCCGCGGGCGGGCACCCGGTGATCCGGACGGGCCCGCTGCGGGCGGGCACGGGGTCGGGCGGCGGGGTCGGGGGCGAGGGGGTCGGGGATGGGAGGTGGGGACGGGGTGAGCCGACCCGCTGCGGGCGGGTCCTCGGCGGTCGGGTTCCAGCGGACCGGGGAAGCTGCCCCGCCTCAGGTGAGGGGGGCGGTCAGCTGGGAGTCCTCGACGGGATCGGCCTGGCGGGGCAGGCCCGCCGCTCTCGGCATCCGCTGCGCCACCGCCTGCTCGGTGAGCGCGCGGATCTCCGCCAGGATGTCCAGGTGCTGCTGGGACGGTGGCGGGCCCACGAGGTTCGAGTGGTCGAACGCGGTGCGTTCGGCTCGCGACGCGAGGTTCTGGATGCGCCGGATCAGGTCCCACTCCTGGTCAGTGCGCGTAGAGCGCCGTTGCTCAGTCACCCCGGAAGCAGACACCTCACGCCGGGTGAACGTAAATCACCTGGAGGTGCGAACTTCACTGCGTCAACTCAGCTACCCCGCGCAGAGGGGCCAAAACACCCCGTTCGTGGGACTCAAGGCCGCCACGCGCGGGCGAGTAACCACTTCGGCCCCAGGC
This sequence comes from Saccharothrix syringae, assembly GCF_009498035.1. Lineage (NCBI taxonomy): Bacteria > Bacillati > Actinomycetota > Actinomycetes > Pseudonocardiales > Pseudonocardiaceae > Saccharothrix > Saccharothrix syringae. The sequence continues at coordinate 1,990,447 of NZ_CP034550.1, read as the reverse complement.
CAAACGCCTTCGGACCGAAGTTGATCCGGAACCACCCCCGCCTGGCCGTAACCCGTACAGGTGACGGCACAACGCCCTGACCCACCGTCGTCGAACCCACCCCGCCCGAGTGGCTGCCCGCACCACACCGGTGACCCCCGTCATGGCGGCGCGACCCATTACCCCGCACCGCGAACGGACCTACGGTGCCACGGGTGAACATCGCCGTTCCGCTGATCGCAGCGCTCCTCGCCACCACGGTGCAGGCGGTACCCGCGCACGCCGCGGGGTGCGGCCCCCTGCGCGTCCCCGGTGCCGAGCACCAGGAACTCACCCGCCTCGACGACCTGTCCACCGCGGGCGGTCGCACCGACCCCGCCGACTGGGCCGGGCTCACCGCCGCCGACCTGCCCGCGCCCACCCCCGTGGCGGGCACCCAGCTCGACGGCTACTTCCCCGACACCTCCACCACCAACACCAACCACGGCTGGGCGCACGACTCGCAGTTCGTGATCCGCCTGCCCGAGCGCTGGAACGGCGGCCTGGTCGTCGCGGGCTCGCCCGGCGTGCGCGAGCAGTACGCCAACGACCGCGCCATCAGCGACTTCGCCCTGGCCCGCGGCTACGCCTTCGCCGCCACCGACAAGGGCAACACCGGCGTCGCGTTCCACCGCGACGGCACGCGCCCCGGCGACGCGATCGCCGAGTGGAACCACCGGGTCACCCAGCTGACCCGGGCGGCCCGGGCGGTCGTCGCGCAGCGCTACTGCCGCCCGCCGGCGCGGACCATCGCCACGGGCATCTCCAACGGCGGCTACCTGGTGCGCTGGCAGCTGGAGAACCACCCCGAGCTGTACGACGGCGGCGTCGACTGGGAGGGCACCCTCTGGACCGCCCGCGGCCCGAACCTGCTGACGTTCCTGCCGCCCGCCCTCGCCGGCTACCGCACCGGCGACCGGCAGCAGGTCGTCGCCGCCGGTTTCCCGGCCGGGTCCGAGTTCCTGTGGGACTTCCACCACCAGGTCTACTGGGACCTCACCCAGCGCATCTACCGCGAGGAGCTGGACCCGGCGTGGGACGGCGACCTGGAGGCGGGCACGCCGTTCTGCGCACCCGGCACCCCCGCCTGCGACGCCGACTACGACTACGCCACCCGCCCGCAGGCCCAGCGGGCGGTCGAGCGGATCGCGCTCACCGGGCGCATCGGCCGCCCGCTGCTCACCCTCCACGGCACCTTGGACGTGTTGCTCCCCATCTCCCGCGATTCCGACGTGTACGCGGACATGGTGCGGCGCGCGGGCCGCGGCGCGCTGTTCCGCTACTACCGGATCGAGGGGGGCACGCACGTGGACTCGCTGTTCGACGCGTTCCCGGACCGGCTGCGGCCGCTGGCGCCGTGCCACCGGGCGGCGTTCGCCGCGCTGGAGGGGTGGCTCTCGGGTCACCGCCCGCCGGCGTCGGCGACCGTCGGCCGACCGGCGGCGGTGAGCTCCGCGGAGTGCGCGCTCGCCTGAAATCCGGTGCCCCGCCGCTCGACCCGCACCGGGGGCCGAGCGGCGGGGCTACCCGAGCACCCGCATCAGCCTCAGCGCGAGCTGCACCTCCAGCACGCGGTCCGGTGACTGCCAGTCCTCCCCCAGCAGGCTGGCCACCCGGTCCAGCCGCTGCACCACGGTGTTCACGTGCACGTGCAGCTCGTCCTTGGCGCGGCTGAGGTTCGCGCCGCAGGCGAAGTAGGCGGTCACCGTGCGCACCAGCTCGGTGCCGCGGCTCGCGTCGTAGTCCAGCAGGGGCCCCAGGGTGGACCGCACGTACCCGGCCACGTCCGCCCGGTCGCCCAGCAGCACGCCGACGAACCCCAGGTCGGCGAGCGTGCCGCCGGTGCCGCGCCTGCCCAGCCGCAGCAGCGCCAGCAGGCACCGCACCGCCTCGGCGTGCGCGGCGGCCACCCGGCCGGGCCCGTCGGCCGGTCCGCCGGACCCCACGGTCACCGGCGCGCCGACCGCCTTGCCGAGCACGCGCGCCGCCGTGCCCGCCGCGCCCACCAGGTCCGTGCCGGGCAGCACCAGCACCACGTGCTCGCCGTGCACGCCCGCCAGGCCGCGGCAGCCGGAGGCGTGGTGCGCGGCGGCGGCGAGCAGCCGGTCGCGCGGGCCGTCGGCGACCAGCACCACGTGCGGCGCGGCCAGCTCCACCCCCACCCGGCGGGCCCGCGCGCGCAGCGCGACCGGGTCCAGGTCGGCGCTGGTCAGCAGGTCGTGGATCAGCTCGCCGCGCACCTTGTTCTCGGCCTCGGCGACGGTGCGGCGCAGGAGCAGCAGCAGGGCGGTCACCACGCCCGCGCGCTCGAACAGGCGGCGGTCGGCGTCGCCGAGGTCCGGCCGATCGGCCAGGGTGATGCTGCCCAGCAGCTCGCGGCCCGCCAGCACCGCGCACACCCACGCGCCGTCCTGCGGCACGGCCCGGCCGCTGGCGCGGGAGGCGTTCACGGCGGCGCGCGGCGCGGCGGCGGGCGCGGTCCCGATGCGGGCCAGCTCGGCGCCGTCGCTGTCGTGCACGGCGATGCCGCCGTCGAGCACCTTGGCCACCGCGGCGGCGACCTCGGGCACGTCCGCGCCGCGCAGCACGAGGTCGGTGAGCCGGTCGTGGGCCTCCTCGGCGCGGCGCATGGCCTCGTTGTGGGCGCGGATCACCTCGCCCGCGGCGCGGGTCTCCTCCAGCAGGTTGGCGGTGTCCAGGGCGATGGCCGCGTGGTCGGCCAGCGAGGACAGCAGCGCCACCTCGTCGGGCGGGAACTGGCGGGGCGTGCGGTTGGCGGCGTAGAGCACGCCGATGACCCGGCGGTCCAGCTTGAGCGGCACGCCCAGGATGGCGACCAGCCCCTCGTCCCGGACCGCCGCGTCGATCGGGCCGGTGTGGTTGAAGCGGTCGTCGGCGGCGTAGTCGGCGGTGACGTAGGGCTGGGCGGTCTGCGCGACCAGGCCGCCCAGCCCCTCGCCCATGCCGAGCCGGAGCTGTTGGAACAGCGGGGAGATCGACCCGTCGGTGACGCGCATGTAGGTGCCGCGCTCGCCGGGGTCGTTCATGCTCAGGTAGGTGATGTCCGCGCCCAGCAGCAGCCGGGCGCGGCGCACGATCGACCGCAGCGCGGCGTCCGGGTCGCGGGCGCCGGCCAGGTCGTTGGCCGTGTCGAACAGGGCCTCCAGCTCGGCCTCGCGGCGGCGGTGCGCGGTGAGCGTGCGGCGGATGCGCAGCGCCCACTCCGCGGCGCGGGCGACGCGGTCGAGCTCGCGGTCCGGCAGCCCGGCCGCGCGGGCCGCGGGGAGCACCGCCGCCAGCCGCTCGCTGTCGGCGTCGCCCGCCAGCAGGTCCAGCAGCTCCAGCAGGTGCTCCACCGCGTCCGGCCCGTCGGTCATGCCGTCATGCTTCCACTGTCACGCGTCGACCGGGGTGCGCTCGGTGACCGTCCGGCTCAGCGAGGTGCCGCGGGTCTCCTTGGCCGCCACCACGGCGATGACCGTCAGCACGCACATCGCCAGCACGTACAGCACGATCGGGAACGAGGTGCCGTACGCCTTCAGCAGCGCGGTGGCGATGAGCGGTGCCAGGGCGCCCGCCGCGATCGACGCGAGCTGGTAGCCGATGGACGCGCCCGAGTAGCGCACCTTCGTGCCGAACAGCTCGGAGAAGAACGCCGCCTGCGGGCCGTACATCGCGCCGTGCAGCACCAGGCCGACGGTGGCGGCCAGCGTGATCGGCAGGAACGACTTGGTGTCCAGCAGGGCGAAGAACGCGAACATCCACAGGGCCATGCCGACCGTGCCCAGCAGGTAGGTGGTGCGGCGGCCGATGCGGTCGGACAGCGCGCCCCACAACGGGATCGTCACCAGGTGCACGGCGGAGGCGATGAGCACCGCGTTGAGGCCCACCGACCGGGCCAGCCCCAGTTCGGTGGTGATGTAGACGAGGATGAACGCGGTGATCACGTAGTAGGACACGTTCTCGGCCATGCGCGCGCCCATCGCGACCAGCACCTCGCGCCAGTGGTCCCGCAGCACGGCCACGATCGGGGGCTTCTCCTCCTTCGGCTGCTTGGCGGACTTGCGCTGCGCCTCCAGGAACACCGGGGACTCCGACACGCTGAGCCGGATCCACAGGCCGATCAGCACGAGCACGCCGGACAGCAGGAACGGCACCCGCCAGCCCCACGACAGGAACGCCTCGTCGCTCTGCACCGCGGACAGCACCGCGAGCACCGCGGTGGCCAGCAGGTTGCCCGCCGGCGCGCCCGCCTGCGGCCAGGACGCCCAGAAGCCGCGCCGCTCGGCGCTGCCGTGCTCGGACACGATCAGCACCGCGCCGCCCCACTCGCCGCCGAGCGCGAAGCCCTGCACCAGGCGCAGGAACGTCAGCAGCAGCGGCGCGCCGACGCCGATCGCGGCGTAGGTGGGCAGCACGCCCATCAGGAACGTCGCGCCGCCCATCAGCAGCAGGCTCAGCACGAGCAGCTTCTTGCGGCCGAGCCGGTCGCCGAAGTGGCCGAACACCAGGCCGCCGAGCGGGCGGGCCAGGAAGCCGATCGCGTAGGTGGTGAACGCGAGCAGCGTGCCGGTGAGCGGGTCCGCCGTGGGGAAGAACAGCTTGTTGAACACCAGGGCGGCGGCCGAGCCGTAGAGGAAGAAGTCGTACCACTCCACGGTGGTGCCGATGAGGCTGGCTATGACGACCTTGAGGAATCCGGGTTTCGGGCGGGCGGCGTTGGTCATGTCGGTCACCACTTCGTTGGGGGGAACGGGGGGCTACTGGGCGGTCCAGCCGCCGTCGATCGTGAAGGAGGAGCCGGTGACGTGGCCGGAGTGCGGGCCGCACAGCCACAGCACCACGGCGGCCACCTCGTCCGGTTCCACCAGCTGCTTGATGGCGTGCCGGGTGAGCAGCACCTCGGACAGCACGCGGTCGGGCTCGATGCCGTGGGCGCGGGCCTGGTCGGCGACCTGGTTCTCCACCAGCGGGGTGCGCACGTAGCCGGGGCTGACGCAGTTGCTGGTGACGCCGTGCGGCGCGCCTTCGAGGGCGATGACCTTGCTCAGGCCCTCCAGGCCGTGCTTGGCGGCGACGTAGGCCGACTTGAAGGCGCTGGCGCGGACGCCGTGCACGCTGGAGAGGTTGACCACCCGGCCCCAGCCGCGCTGGTACATGTGCGGCAGGACGTGCCGGGCGAGCAGGAACGGCGCGGTGACCATGACCTTCTGCAGCAGCTCGAACCGGTCCGGCGGGAACTCGTGGACCGGGGCGACGTGCTGCAGGCCGGCGTTGTTGACCAGGACGTCGACCTCGGCGGGCAGGTCGGCGGCCGGGTCGGGGCCGGCGAGGTCGACCACGTGCTCCGTGCCGCCGGTCTCGCGGGCCACCCCGGTCACCGAGTCGCGGTCGCGGTCGACCAGGTGCACCTTCGCCCCGGCACGGGCCAGCGCCACCGCGCACGCCCGCCCGATCCCGCTGCCGGCGCCCGTGACCAGGGCCGTGCGCCCTGACAGGCCGAACAGGTCGTCGCTGTGACCGGGGACACTCGTCATGGCCCGAAACGCTAGGTGACCTGCGGTTCAGGGCCCATGTGAGCAGCCAACACAACCCACCGGCACCCGATGTGTTTAGCCAACAGTTAGTGCACTCCACATCGACTTCGTGAATACGGCATGAAGCAACCCCACCCACCCAAGTAGGCTGCCTTGGCCCGATCGGGGGACGAACCAGGCCATGGGGGTTACCAAGTGTCACTCACGCCGATCTACGACGACCTGCTGCGCGAGTTCGAGGGCATCATCCTCGCCAGCCAGTCCGCCCCACCCACCCCAGACTCCCCCACCCCAACCCCGCCTCCCCCTCTTGCTCCCACCCCACCTGCGCCCCAGGACCCCGCCACACCCCCCACCCCCTAACCCCGCGCGAGTCATGCCTCCAGCACCGGCGTGTCATGCGCTCAGCACCCGCGTGTCATGCGCTAGGGACCCCCGAGTTCGACATCCGGCCAAGGGAAGCTGGTCGCGCGAGTGTTGAACTCAAGGGGTCTGAACGCATGACACACCGGGCCTGAAGGCATGACACGCGGTGTCGGAGTGGAGGAGCGTTATTCAGAAGTCATCGGCTCAGGCGGTAGTGCTCGAGGTTGGTGACGATGCGGATGATGGTGGGGAGTTCGGCCAGGCGGGCGCGGTAGCCGGTGGCGAGGATTTTCCAGTTCTTCAGGTGGGCGATGGCGCGTTCGACGGGCCACCGGTGCCGGGCGAGCAGGGTGTTCCATGCCTGGTCTGTGGGGGTGTGGCGGGTGTGGCCGGGGCGTTTGCGGCGTGGGGTGGTCACGCCGGTGCCCTGGTAGCCCAGATCGCCGATCACGACGGTGGTGGCCAGCAGGTCGGCCAGGCCGGAGAGGCGGTAGGCGCGGCTGTCGTGGGTGCGGCCGGGCAGGGGTGGGAGGACGGCGAGCAGTCGGCCTCGCCGGTCGGTCAGGACCTGGATCGAGAGTCCTTGTTTGCGGTGTTTGCCGTTGTGGTTGGGGTGCGGGCCGCGCCGTGGCGCGTCGGTGGGGTGCGGGTCGGGGTGGGCGCGTGTGCCGGTGGGGATCAGGGTGCCGTCGACCAGCACCGTGGTCAGGCGGGCCGGCAGGTCGGGCAGGCGCGGGGTGTGCAGACAGAGGACCTGGCCGATCAGGGGCGTGAAGCGACGGAAGATCCGGGAGACGGTGGGTTGGGAGACGCCGAACAGGTCGGCCGCGAGGGTCTGGGACAGGTTGTGGCGCAGCAGCACCAGCGTGAGCAGCACACAACGGTGCAGGCTGAGCGCGGGCGGTCGTCCCCGTCGCAGGTCGGGATCGGGGACGACCTGGCGGATCCGGGTGGTCAGCTCCCGCAGCTGGGCAGGGGACAGCCCGGTCGTAGAGTGGTAGCGCAACAGCCCTGTCCTGGTGGTCGTGCTTCTGTGAGAGGAAACCGACCCTATCCGGGCAGGGCTGTTGCGCTGTCAGCCCAGGCATCACCACCGGCCACCCCAGCCAGCAGTTCTGAATAACGCTCGAGGACACGCGCGGGGTTAGGGGGGTGGGGTGCGGGTGGTGATCAGGGTGGCTACGCCGTCCAGGAGGCGTTGTAGGCCGAACTCGAAGCGGTCGGCGGCGTAGGGGGCCACGCCGGCCTGGATGGTGCGGGTCAGGGCCGGGTAGGCGGTGAAGTCGACCAGTTCGGCCAGCAGGGCGTCGCGTTCCGACGCCTCGGTGGGGCTGGGGGCGTGTTCTTCCAGGCTGAGGCGGGCCTGGCCGCGCACGTAGGAGTCGACCGACTCGACCACGGCCATCTTCTCGGGCTCGGTCAGGCCGGTGTCCTCCAGCACCCGGAGGGCCGAGTCCAGCCAGCGGAGGGTGTTCGGGCCCGGGAACGGCGTGGTGGCCACCAGGCGCAGCAGCCACGGGTGTCGGCGGAAGCCCTCCCAGTCCGACCTGGCCCACGCCTCGGTCTTGGCGCGCCAGTCGCCCGGCCACTCGTGGGGCAGCGTTTCGCCCAGTTGGACGGCGTCGAGCATCAGGGCTTCCAGCTCCGCCTTGCCCGGCAGGTAGGTGTAGAGCGACGCGGGGCCCACGCCCAGCTCCTGGGCCACCCGGCGCATCGACAGCGCGGTCAGGCCCTCCGCCTCGACCAGGTCGATCGCCGCCGCCACGATGCGCTCGACGGTCAGGCCCTGCTGCGGGCCGCGGGCGGGGCGGCGTGCGCCCTTCCAGAGCAGCTCCAACGTCCGTCGCTGCACGTCGTCCTTTGCGGCCATGGTGAAACTCAGTATACCGTTCGGAGTTGTTCGAACGGTGTTCGGAGTTTGGGGGCTGACGGTGGTGGAAGGGGACCGGCGGAGCAGGGGGACGAGGGGGGACGAGAGGGAGAAGAGCGCGTTGTGGGCGGCCGCGTTCGCCAACGGGCCCAACGAGCTGATCGACTTCGTGCTGCCGCTGTGGGCCGGTGCCGCCATCGGGTTGAGCGCCACCGAGGTCGGTGTCCTGCTCGCCGCGGAGATGGCGTTGTCGGTAGTGGTGCGGCCGGCCGCGGGGGTGTTGGCCGATCGGTGGGACCGCCGCCGCACGGCCGCGCTGGGCGCCCTGCTGTACGCGTTGTCGTGCGCCGGGTACGCCGTCGCGCAGGGGGCGGTCACCGCGTACGTCGCGGCGGCGGTCGGCGGCGCCGGTGGCGCGTTGCTGTGGGTGGCCGTGCGGGCGATCGTCGGCGAACGGCTGGCCGAGGACTCGGCGGTGTTCCCGCGCCTGTTCTCCGCGCGGGAGACAGGGGCCTGGGTGGCCTTCGTGGTGGGCCTGTCGCTGATCGGCCGGATCGGGTTCGCCGGGGTGTTCTGGGCCTGCGCGGCGGCGTGCGCGGTGGCGGCGGTGCTGCTGGGGACCGCTCCCCGGAGGCACGCGACGGGCGAGCGCGCGACCGGGCTCGGCCTGCGCGTGGTGGGCAGGCGGTTGCGGCCCGTGCTGTTCGCGGTGGTGATGACCACGGCCGCGGAGTCGGCCGTCGGACTGCTGCTGCTCCTGCACCTCCAGCGCGGGTTCGGCCTGGGGGTCGTGGAGACGGCGTGGGTGTTCCTGCCGGGCGCCGTCGCGATGAGCGTGGGGGCGGAGCACCTGCACCGGTACGTGCTGCGGTTCGGGCGGCGCCGGGTGCTGGTCGCGGCATCGCTGGCCGGTTGCGCGTTCGCGGTGGGCCTGGCGTGGGCGCCGAACCCGTGCGCGATCGCCGCGCTGTGGGTGTTGAGCGGGCTCGCGTGGGCGGCGGTGGTGCCGGTCCAGCAGGCCGTCGTCGCCGAGGCGTCCGGCGGGCAGGTCGGCCGCGGCATGGGCGTCTACGAGGCGGCGTGCCTGGTCGGCGCGCTCGTCGGCAGCGTGGTGGCGGGTGCCCTGTACGACGGGGCGCACTGGCGGGTCGCCTGCCTGGCGGCCGCCGGGGTGATCCTGGCGGGCGCGGTGGTCGTGCCGCGGGCGGTGCGCGCGCTCGGCGTGCCGGACGTGCCGGTGGAGGAGGTCTGAGGACGGTCGGGCCGCCGGGACCTCAGCGCCCGGCGGCCCGACCTCTCTCCCCGGCAGAGCCCTACTTCGGCTGCGGCAGCAGGTCGGCGGGCACCGGCTCGTCCTTCTCCAGCGCGCCGAACAGGCGCAGCGCGTTCTCCCGGTCCCACTCCACGACCGAACCCGCGCCCGGCACGGTCGGCGTGCCGCCCACCGGCACGGTGACCGTGTCCACGCCACCGCCCATGGCGAACGCCATGCCCGCCAGGTGGTGCAGGTTGTCGTCCTCGTTCACCGAGATCGAGTCCGTGCCCGCGAACAGCAGCGGGAACGCGCGGAACGGGTTGAGCAGCACGCCCGGGCTCGTCGCCTTGTCGGTCAGCGCGGCCAGGAACTTGCGCTGGTTCTCCACCCGCTGGAGGTCGGCCGTGGCGAACGCGCGGGTCCGCACGAAGCCCAGCGCCTGCGCGCCGTCGAGCTCCTGGCACCCGGGCTGGAGGTCCAGGCCCGCCAACGGGTCCTGCATCGGCTCCTCGATGCACATGTCCACGCCGCCGACCGCGTCCACGATCCCGGCGAACCCGCCGAAGCCGATCTCCATGTAGTGGTCGATGTGGATGCCCGTGGCGCCCTCGACGGTCTGCGCCAGCAGCGGCGCGCCGCCGAACGCGAACGCCGCGTTGACCTTGTTCCGGTCGTTGCCCGGGATGGGCAGGTAGGAGTCGCGCGGGATGCTCACCAGCGTCGCGTTCCCGGAGCCCTCCGGGATGTGCAGCAGCATGATGGTGTCCGTGCGCCGCCCGCCCGCGTCACCGGTGGCCAGCTCGGCCTTCTGCTCCTCGGTCAGGTCGTCGCGCGCGTCCGAGCCGACCAGCAGCCAGTTGGTGCCGGGCGTGTCGGCGGGCCTGCCCTCGTAGTCGGGCAGCGCCTCGATGCGGCGCAGCGACGAGTCGACGTAGAACCACATGCCCACGGCGACCACCAGCAGCGCCACCAGCACCACGGCGATGATCCGGCCGACCCGCCGCTTGCGGCGCGGCGGCGCCTGCCGGTACCCGCCCGCGGCCGCCCGCTGCTGCCCGACCGGCTGGTGGGCGGGCGGCCGGTGGGTGTCCCGCGGCTGCCTGCCGCCGACCGGGTAGGCCCGCGTCGGCTGGTGGGGGCGCTGCGGCGGGCGCCCACCCCGTTGGTACCCGCCCTGCTGATACCCGGCGTTCATCAAGGGACCCCGCTCCGTGTGTCGGCCACTGCTCGCACCTAGGGACGCGGTGCGGGCCAAGAGGTTGCCAAGCCTAGTGCGCGGGCGGCAGCACCAACGCGGTGAGCAGGCGGTCCAGCTCGGCACCCGGGTCCTCGGTCAGGCCGGTGTGCGCGGGCGAGGTCTGGATGATCGTCGACCGGGGCGCGGTCAGCCAGCGGAAGCGCTGGCCGGGCGAGGTGCGCGACACCGGGCCGGCGTGCGGCGAGCCGTCGCACGACAGCCCCAGGTGCGCCAGGTTCTCCCGCAGCACCTCCACGTCCAGGAACGGGTCCAGCGCCCGCACCCGCGCCTCGTCCACGTGCACGCGGGCACCCAGGAAGTCCAGGTCACGGCAGTAGACCAGCACCCCGACGTTGACGAACTCGCCCCGCTCCTGCCGCGGCACCGCCCGCAGCACGGCGTACTCAAACACGTGCGGCACGCGCGGCCTCCAGCTCGTCGACCCACGTCCGCGGCCCGGCCAGGCGGGCGGCGAAGAACCGCTCGTACGCGTCGCGCACGGCCTCGGGCGTGCCGAACGCCTCGTCCGCGGCCAGCCACGCGTCCGGCACCAGCGCCAGCACCTCGCGCACCAGCTCCGGGGTGACGCGGGCGGCCAGCTCGGCGTCGACCTCGGCCAGCGGGCCCGCGAACGGCATCATCAGGTGGTCGGCCGCGTCGAACCGGTAGCCCGCCGCCGGGAAGCGCTCCGGCCGCCACGAGTGGTGGAAGTACAGCGAGGCGCCGTGGTCGATCAGCCACAGCTCCCGGTGCCACAGCAGGGTGTTGGGGTTGCGCCAGCTCCGGTCCACGTTGAGCGTCAGCGCGTCGAGCCACAGCAGCCGGGCGGCCAGGTCGGCGGACGGCTCGCGCACCACCGGGTTGTAGTCGAACGAGCCCGGCAGGTAGTCCAGGCCCAGGTTCCACCCGCCGCTGGCCTTCAGCAGCTCCTGCACCTCCTGGTCGGGCTCGGACCGGCCCAGCTCGGGGTCCAGGTCGACCAGGACGAGCTCCGGCACGCGGAAGCCGAGGCGGCGGGCCAGCTCGCCGACGACGACCTCCGCGACCAGCGCCTTGACGCCCTGGCCGGCGCCCCGGAACTTCAGCACGTACATGCCGAGGTCGTCGGCCTCCACCAGCCCCGGCAGGGAGCCGCCCTCCCGGAAGGGCGTGACGTAACGCGTGGCCGCGACCCGGCGCAGCCCGTTCGTGGGTTCCACGCCGGGCATCATCGCCGGTCGGCCGCGGCCACCGCCAACCGGTTAACCGACCACGCCCGGAGCGACCGCGCCCGGACCGACCGGCTCACCGTCGACGACCTCGTCGTCAGCGACCTCGTCGCCGCCCACCGCCTCGGCCAGCGCGGGCAGGTAGCCGTACCGGTGGCCGTCGCGGTTGGGGTGGAAGGACCGGTCCATCGGGACCAGCACCACGCCGTTCACCCACGGGGCGGCGGCGCACGCGCCGTGCCCGTCGAACCCGTCGCGCACGTCGGCGAACGTGAACCCGGCCGCCTCCGCCCGCGCCGCGGTCACCTCGGCGACCAGGTCGACCGCCCGGTTCAGCGCGTCGCGCTTCGGCTTGCCCATCACGCACAGCGCGCTGTCGCTGAACAGGCGCGGGTACCCCAGCACGACGACCTCCGCCGAGGTCCGCTCGCGCACCGCGCGGTACAGGGCGTCCAGCCGGCCGGGCAGCTCGTCGCGGACGAACGCCTCGGCCTCGTCGACCCGCCGCGCGCACGCGTCGTCCTGGCTGATCGTGCACGTGGTCATCACGTCGGTGAACCCGGCGTCGTTGCCGCCGGCGGTGATGGTCACCAGCCCCGTCTCCGGGGTGATCCGGGCCGCCTGCGCGATCACGTCCGCCGTGGTGGCGCCCGCGCAGGCGGCGAACACCAGCGACGCACCGCTCCGCTCGGCCCACAGCTCCGGGTAGCCGTGGGGGCTGCGCCGGCAGGAGTCGGACAGCGCGGACGACTCGTTGCCCGCGCCGAGCCCCGACGCGTAGGAGTCGCCGAGCGCGACGTACTCCGGTGCGACGGGGGCCGGGGCGGGTACCAGGGACAGCAGCAGCGCGACCGCGATCATGTTCATGCGGTCGTCCTACCACTGTGGACAGTCGGGGGCCGGGAAGTTAACCCGTCAGGGCTTACCCCTTCAGGGCGACGCAGACCGGGATCGGCGCCTCCGCCGAACCGACCTGCCGCAGCCTGCCGGTGGCCCGGTCGACGGCGAAGGTGGTGACGTTGCCGGAGTTCTGGTTGGCCGCGAGCAGGAACCGCCCGGCCCGGTCGAGGGTGATGTGCCGCGGGAACGCGCCGCCCACCGGCACGGCCTCGACCAGCCGCAGCGCCGCACCCTGCCGCTCGACCGCGAACACCGCCACGCTGTCGTGCCCGCGGTTGGACAGGTAGGCGAACCGCCCGTCCGCCGACACGACCACCTCGGCCGGGTAGTTGCGGGGCGTGGTGGGCGCGCCCTCGGGCAGGGTGCTCAGCTTCGGCCCCGGCTTGAGCACGCCGCGCTCGTAGCTCGCCACCACGACCGTGGAGTCCAGCTCGTTCGCGATGTAGGCGAACCGCCCGGACGGGTGGAACGCCAGGTGCCGGGGCCCGGCGCCGGGGTGCAGGCGCGCGGTGGCGGTCCGGGTGAGCCTGCCCCGGTCGTCCAGCTCGTAGGTGTGGACCGAGTCGGTGCCCAGGTCGACCACGAGCACGAACCGGCCGCTCGGGTCGGGCAGCACCTGGTGGGCGTGCGGGCCCTCCTGCCGCTCGGGGTCCGGGCCGGAGCCGGTGAGCTCGACCAGGTCGGTGCGCCCGCCCAGCCCGCCGTCGGGCCGGACCGGGTGCACGGCGACGCTGCCGGAGCTGTAGTTGGCCGACAGCAGGTACCCGCGGTGCAGCGCCAGGTGGCACGGGTCGGCGCCGCCGGTGGACTCCCGGTTGACCACCTCCGGCACGCCGTCGCGGCCCGTGGTCAGCGCGGTCACGCCGCCGTCGGCCTCCTCGTTCACCGCGTACAGCCGCCTGCCCTCGGCGATCACGAACGACGGGTTCGGCACGCCGGCCACCACGCCGGTCACCCGCAGGGCGCCGGTGGCCGGGTCGTACTCCCCCACGCCGATGCCCTCGCCGCCGCCCGGCCAACTGGTGTAGGTCCCCAGGTACGCGCGGACCACCGCACCGCCCCCGTCCGCCGATGCGACACCCTCGGTCATCAACAACCCCGCTCCCACGCCAACGGCCCCCAGGAACCGCCGCCTGCCCACGACCACGCCGACACCTCCGCTCGAACTGCCCGCGGCAGTCCCACAGTGGCCTGGACCACTGACGGGCGACAAGAGGCGCAACGAAGATTGCGTCTAGCGCAACGGATCGGCGTCCCGGAGGCGTGCCAACTCGACGCTGGGATCGTACGAGGGTTGCGGGTAGGCCGGCGCCAGGTCCCGCAACGCCTCCAGCAGCAGCCGGGCGACCACCCAGTTGCGGTACCACTTGCGGTCGGACGGCACGGCGAACCACGGCGCGGTCGGCGACGAGCACTCGACCAGGGCGTCCTGGTACGCCTGCCGGTAGAGGGAGAACTTGGCGCGCACGGCCAGGTCGGCCGGGTTGTACTTCCACCGCTTGACCGGGTCCTCCAGCCGGGCGATCAACCGCTCCTTCTGCCGCTCGGGCGAGATGTGCAGGAAGCACTTGACGATCGTGACGCCCTGGTCGACCAGCTCGCGCTCGAAGTCGTTGATCAGCGCGTACCGGCGCCGCCACTCGGCGGCGGGCACCAGCTCGTCCACCCGCGCGATCAGCACGTCCTCGTAGTGCGAGCGGTCGAACACCCCGATGTAACCGGGCGCGGGCACCTGGCGGCGGACCCGCCACAGGAAGTCGTGGCGCAGCTCGGCGGGGGTGGGCTTCTTGAACGAGGCGATGTGCAGGCCCTGGGGGTTGACCAGGCCCGCGACGTGCCGGATGGTGCCTCCCTTGCCGGAGGTGTCCATGCCCTGGAGCACCAGCAGCAGCCTGCGGCGACCGCCGCCGGTGCCCTCGGCGTAGAGGGCTTCCTGGAGCCCGTCCAGCTCCTCGCCGACCCTGGCCAGGTCCGCCGCCGCCTCGGCCTTGGACGACGGCCCGACGGGCGTTGCCGCCGGGTCGAGCGCGGCCAGGTCGAGGTCCGGGCCGACCCGGAAGGCCGCCGAAACCGACTCGGCCGGAACCGGCTCGACGGGACCCGCCCCCACCTTCGAGGATTTCTTCGCCATCCCCGTCAAGGTAGTCGGGCCGCGGGCGCGACGGCTCGCACGCAATGCATCGCCACGTTAACGGCAGATTGCGCAACGAATACACCGGATGCGCAACGCCTGGCGGCTGAAATCGCTGGCACGGGCCCCTTAGCCTGGTGACATGACCGCCATCGCCGCTCCCACCACCGAGCAGTTCATCGCGCTCGACGACGAGTGGAGCACCCACAACTACCACCCCCTGCCGGTCGTGCTCTCCCACGGCGAGGGCGCGTGGGTGACCGACGTCGAGGGGCGCCGCTACCTGGACTTCCTGTCCGGCTACTCGTCGCTGAACTTCGGCCACCGCCACCCGGAGCTGGTGGCGGCCGCGGTCGGGCAGCTGGGCCGGGTCACGCTGACCAGCCGCGCGTTCCACCACGACCAGTTCGGCCCGTTCTGCCGCGAGCTGGCGGAGCTGACCGGCACCGAGATGGTGCTGGCGATGAACTCCGGCGCGGAGGCCGTGGAGTCCGCGATCAAGGTCGCCCGCAAGTGGGCCTACCGGGTCAAGGGCGTGCCGGAGAACACCGCCGAGATCGTGGTGGCCGGGGCCAACTTCCACGGCCGCACCACCACGATCGTGTCGTTCTCCACCGACGAGACCGCCCGCGCCGACTTCGGGCCGTTCACGCCGGGCTTCCGGGTGGTGCCCTACGGCTCGCTGGACGCGCTGCGGGCGGCGGTCACCGACCGCACCGCGGCCGTGCTGGTCGAGCCGGTCCAGGGCGAGGCGGGCGTGGTCGTGCCCCCGGCGGGCTACCTGGCCGGCGTGCGGGCGCTGTGCGACGAGCGCGGCGCGCTGATGATCGCCGACGAGATCCAGTCCGGCCTCGGCCGCACCGGCGACCTGCTGGCCCTGGACCACGAGGGCGTGCGCGCCGACCTCTACACCCTGGGCAAGGCGCTCGGCGGCGGCATCGTGCCGGTGTCCGCCGTGGTCGGCAGCCGGGCGGTGCTGGGCGTGCTGCGGCCCGGCGAGCACGGGTCGACCTTCGGCGGCAACCCGCTGGCCTGCGCGGTCGGCCGGGCCGTGGTGCGGCTGCTGTCGACCGGGGAGTTCCAGCGGCGCTCCCGCGAGCTGGGCGCCCACCTGCACGCGCGGCTGGGCGAGCTGGTCGGGCACGGCGTGGCCGAGGTGCGCGGGCGCGGCCTGTGGGCCGGCGTGGAGATCGCGCCCGGCGGCCCGCGCGGCCGGGAGGCGTCCGAGGCGCTGGCGCGGCTGGGCGTGCTGTGCAAGGAGACCCAGGAGACGACCCTGCGCGTGGCGCCCCCGCTGGTGATCACGCGCGAGGAGCTGGACCGCGGTGTGGACGCGGTCGGTGAGGTGTTGACCACTCGGCGGTGATTCCCCGCCCGAATTGCGCTTTAAGCGTGATTCCCCAGGTCACAGACGCGTGGAGGCCGGTGTATCCACCGGCCTCCACGCCCATCATTGACCACATGGGTGAACGCAAGCGGGCCGAGGCGGCCAGGGCGCTGGGCCGGTGGGTGGAACCGGAGGAGGTGCTGGCGCGCGGACGCGAGCTGCGCGCGGCGGTGAGCCACGAGGCCCACCGCAAGGCGCCGCTCGCCCCGGACCGGCCGACGGTCGTGGAGTACGTCGAGGCGTCCAACGAGGGCCGGCTGCCCGAGCTGGTGCCGCTGCGCGTGGGCCGGATGCTCGCCTCGCCGTTCGCGTTCTTCCGGGGCAGCGCCGGCCTCATGGCGGGCGACCTGGCGGTGGGCGCGCGCACCGGGCTGGACGCCCAGCTGTGCGGTGACGCGCACGCGGCCAACTTCGGGCTCTACGGCACGCCCGAGGGCAACATCGTCATGGACATCAACGACTTCGACGAGACCCTGCCCGGCCC
The DNA here is from genome assembly GCF_009498035.1 of Saccharothrix syringae. Classification (NCBI taxonomy): domain Bacteria; kingdom Bacillati; phylum Actinomycetota; class Actinomycetes; order Pseudonocardiales; family Pseudonocardiaceae; genus Saccharothrix; species Saccharothrix syringae. Next base: position 1,974,054 of record NZ_CP034550.1, on the reverse strand, counting down.
GTGGGAGTGGGACCTCAAGCGCCTGGCCACCTCGCTGGTGCTGGCCGGCCGCGAGGGCGGGGTGTCGGAGAAGGGCTGCCGCGACGCCGCCGAGGACGCGGTGCGCGCCTACCGGGGCGCGGCCCGGCACCTGGCCGAGCTGCCGTTCCTGGAGTCGTGGAGCGCGCTGGGCGACGAGTCGGCGCTGTCCAAGAGCAAGGCCGACGACCTGGTCGACCACTTCGCCAAGGCCGCGTCCAAGGCGCGCAAGAACACCAGCGCCCGGGTCGCGGCGAAGTGGACCCGGCGCGAGGGCGAGCACTGGCGGTTCGTCCCCGACCCGCCGGTGCTGACCGCCGTCTCCCCCGGCGTGGCGCGGGACGTGGTGGACGCGCTGCCGTCCTACGTGGACACGCTGCGCGAGTCCCGCTACAACCTGATCATGCGCTACGGCGTGTCCGACGTGGCGTTCCGCGTGGTCGGCACGGGCAGCGTGGGCCTGCGCAACTACCTGGTGCTGCTGCGCGGCAACGGCGACGAGGCGCTGGTGCTCCAGGCCAAGGAGGCCCGGCCGTCGGCGCTGGCGCCGTTCCTGCCCGCCGCGCCGGTCAAGCACGAGGGCAAGCGCGTCGTGCACGGCGCCCGGCTCGTGCAGGCCGAGACCGACATCCTGCTCGGCTGGACCACCATCGACGGCAGGCCGTTCATCGTCCGGCAGTTCCGCAACCGCAAGGGCGAGATCGACGCGACCGCGCTCAAGCGCGACGACCTGGACGACTACGGCAGGCTGGCGGGCGCGCTGCTGGCCCGCGCGCACAGCCGGTCGCTCGACCCGCGGCTGCTCGCCGGGTACTGCGCGGGCGGCGAGGAGCTGGACCGGGCGATCGGCCGGTACGCGCTGGACTACGCCGACCAGACCTGCGCCGACCACGAGGAGCTGGTCCGGGCGGTCGGGGCCGGGCGGCTGCCCGCGGCGACCGGGTGACCGGGGGCACCACCGCGTTGAGCGGGCCCGCGGGCGCGGCCGGCCGGCCGCGGCAGGCGTCCGCGTGCTCCACCGGGAGGAGTTCCACCGCGCCGAGGTGAACTCCGGGGGTGTCCCGGCTAAGTTCGCGGTGTGGACTGGATCGGAGTGGTCAGGCACGGGGAGAGCACCGGCAACGTGGCCCGCGAGGTCGCGGAGTCCGGTGGCCACGAGGTGATCGACATCCGGCAGCGGGACGCGGACGTGCCGCTGTCCGACGGGGGCGTGGCCCAGGGGCGCGCGCTGGGCCGGTGGTTCGCCGGGATGCCGCGCGAGCAGTGGCCGGACCTGGTGGTGTCCTCGCCCTACCTGCGGGCCCTGGACACCGCCGGGCTGGCGCTGCGCGGCCACCCCCGGATGCTGGTCGACGAGCGGCTGCGGGACCGCGAGCTGGGCGTGCTGGACCTGCTGACCACGCACGGCGTGGCCGCCCGGTACCCGGAGGAGCTGGTGCGCAAGCGGCGGCTGGGCAAGTTCTACTACCGGCCGCCGGGCGGCGAGTCGTGGGCGGACGTGGCCCTGCGGCTGCGGTCGCTGCTGCGCGACCTCGACGGGCGGCGGGTGCTGCTGTTCGGGCACGAGATCACCCACTTCCTGCTGCGCTACCTGCTGGAGCACCTGCCCGAGCGGGACCTGCTGGCCTACGCGCACAACTCGGTGGTGCCCAACGGGGCGCTGAGCTCGTGGCGTCGGGAGGGCGGTCGCTGGGTACTGGAGGAGGAGTTCAAGTCCGACCACCTCCGCGCCCACGGAGCCGAACCGACGGAGACCGAGGATGCCACGACCAGGTCCGCCTGAACCGGTCACCTCCGCGCTGCTGCGCGAGTGGCTGCCCGAGCACGAGGAGCGCGGCACGGTGCTGGTGGTCGGCGGTGCGCGGCGCACGCCGGGCGCGGTGCTGCTGGCCGGGATCGCGGCGCTGCGCACCGGGGCCGAGACGCTGCAGCTCGCCATCGCCGAGCGGCACGCGTCCGGGCTGGGCCTGGCCGTGCCCGAGGCGCTGGTGGTCGGGCTGCCCGAGACGGGCTCCGGCGCGATCTCGCGCGCGGCGGTGGACGTGCTGGGCGAGCTGGTCGGCGAGGCCGCGTCGGTGGTCGTCGGGCCGGGGCTGACCGACCCGGACGAGACGACGGCCCTGCTGGAGGGCCTGCTGCCGCTGGTGCGCGGCCCCGTGGTGCTGGACGCGTTCGCGCTCGGCGCCCTGGGCACGCACCCGGCGCTGGGCGACCCGGTGCGCGGGCGGATGGTGCTCACCCCGAACACCGTCGAGGCGGGCTACCTGCTGGGCGAGGAGGTCGACGACCACGTGGAGGCCGCCGCCGCGATCGCCGGGAAGCACGACGCGGTGGTCAACCTGATGGGCGTGGTGGCCGCGCCGGACGGGCGGGTGTGGCGGGACAGCACCGGCCACGTGGGACTGTCCACTTCGGGCAGCGGTGACGTGCTGGCCGGGCTGGTCGGCGGGTTGCTGGCCCGCGACCCGGACCTGGCGCGCGCCACCTGCTGGGCCGGGCACGTGCACGCGATGGCCGGGCAGCGGCTCGTGCCGCGCACCGGGTTGACCGGCATGCTGGCCCGCGAGCTGCTGGCCGAGGTGCCGCAGGTGCTGGTGGAGCTGCGGTCGCGCTAGGCGCGGGTGACCGGGGCCGGCCGGGGAGTGCGCGGCGACGACCCCGGGCGCGGGGCCCCGCACGCCCGCGCGGCGACCGCCGGGGCAGGGCGCCGCGCGGCGGGCGCCGGTGAGCACGTCGGCGACCGGCGGGCAGGGGCGACGCGGTCACCCCGGGCGCTCACCTCACCCGCTCGACCCGCGCCTCGTCCCACACCGGCTCGGGCACCTCGACCACCCGCCCGTCGGAGCGGAACAGCAGGAAGCGGTCGAAGGAGCGGGCGAACCAGCGGTCGTGGGTGACCGCGACGACCGTGCCGGTGAACTCCTCCAGCGCCCGCTGCAACGCCTCGGCCGAGTTCAGGTCCAGGTTGTCGGTCGGCTCGTCGAGCAGCAGCATCGTGGCGCCGGACAGTTCGAGCAGCAGCACCTGGAACCGCGCCTGCTGGCCGCCGGACATCGTCTCGAACCGCTGGTCGCCCTGCCTGCCCAGGCCGTAGCGGCTGAGCACGGCCATCGCGGCGCCCCGGTCGCGCCCCGCGCGGCCGTCCTCGCCGTGCCAGAGGATGTCGACGAGGGTGCGGCCGATCCACTCCGGGTGCTGGTGGGTCTGCGCGAACAGGCCGGGCACCACCCGGGCGCCCAGCCGCGCGGAGCCGGTGTGCGCGACGTCGTCGCCACCCAGCAGCCGCAGGAAGTGGCTCTTGCCCGAGCCGTTGGAACCGAGCACCGCGACCCGGTCGCCGAAGAAGACCTCCAGGTCGAACGGCTTCATCAGGCCGGTCAGCTCCAGGTCGGCGCAGGTGACGGCGCGGACGGCGGTGCGGCCGCCGCGCAGGCGCGGTGCCACCTTCTCGTCGGTCGGCAGCTCCGGCGGCGGGCCGGCCTCCTCGAACCGCTCCAGCTTGGCCCGCTGCACGCGGTACTTGGCCGCCATGACCTCGCTGATCCGCGCCTGCACCTGGAGGGTGCGGACCAGCTCCTTCAGCCGTTCGTGCTCCTCGTCCCAGCGGCGGTGCAGCTCGGCCAGGCGCTCGATGCGGGTGCGGCGGGCGTCGTGCCAGGTGCCGAAGGAGCCGGCGTGCGTCCACGCGGAGTGCGCCTCGACGGTGACCACGCGGGTGGCGGCGACGTTGAGCAGTTCGCGGTCGTGGCTGACCAGCAGCACGGCCTTGCCGGTGTCGGTGAGGCGGGCCTCCAGCCAGCGCTTGCCCGGCACGTCCAGGTAGTTGTCCGGCTCGTCGAGCAGCAGGACCTGCTCGGGGCCGCGCAGCAGGGCCTCCAGCACCAGGCGCTTCTGCTCGCCGCCGGAGAGGGTGCGGACCTCGCGGAACCGCGCCCGGTCGAACGGCACGCCCAGCGCGGCCACGGTCACGGTGTCCCACAGGACCTCGGCGTCGTACCCGCCCACCTCGCCCCACGCGGTCAGCGCGTCGGCGTAGCGGAGCTGGGTCGGTTCGTCGTCGGTCTCCATGAGCTGGAGCTCGACCGCGTCGAGGGCCGCGGCGGCGGCGCGCAGGGGTGGTGGCGAAGCGGCCAGCAGCAGGTCGCGCACGGTGCTCTCGTCACGGACCGAGCCCACGAACTGCGGCATCACGCCCAGGCCGCCCTGCACGCGGACGCTGCCCGCGCCCGGTGCCAGCTCGCCGGACAGGATGCGCAGCAGGGTGGTCTTGCCGACGCCGTTGGCCCCGACCAGGGCGACCACGCTGCCCGCGTCGACCTTGAAGGAGACGTCGCGGAACAGTTCACGGCCGTCGGGCAGGCGGAAGGCGAGGCCGTTGGCGTCGAGGAATCCCACGTCGGGCATGGTCGGCCACGAGGGGTGGTCGTGGCGAGCGGTTTTGGGTTCCGGTTTTCGGACCCCGGGTCCGGGCGCCGGGCGTCGGGCACCGAGGGACGGGCTTGGGGCTTTCGGCTTGGGGCATCGGGCTGGGGCTTCGGGCGAGGGCGGTGGGTCGCCGGCGGCGCGTGGATGAGCATGCCGCGGCCGACCGGCGGCACCCGCCCGTCGCCTAGCGCCAGGTGTACCCGCGCATCAGGACCAGCACGGCGGCGAACCCGATGGAGCCCAGCGCCGGGCCGAAGGAACCGAGTACCAGCAGCAGCGCGCCCAGACCGGCGAACACGGCGACCAGGGCGTAGCTGAGGACCGGGTTGTCGGGCTTCCCGGCGACGAGCGCCGACGCCAGGGCCGGCTCCTCGTCCATGAGTCTCATCTCGATCTCGCTGAGGGTGCGGCGTTCCGCTTCGCTCATCACGGGCGAGGGATACCCGGGCCCCACCTGGCAAAACCGACCCCGAACGGTGGGTTTCGCGGTGTCCGAACGGACGACTCGCGGTGCCGGGCCGGAGGACGCGCGGTGCCCGGGTGAGGGACTCGCGGTGCCGGAACGGAGGACACGCGGTGCCGGACCGGAGGACTCGCGGGAGCTGAACGTCGAACTCGGGGGTACCGGGGGTTCGACACGAGGGGGCTGGGGGTTCGACCCGCGGGGGTCAGCGGGAGAGGGCCACCAGGCGGGAGATGGCGCGGAGGTACTTCTTGCGGTAGCCGCCGCGGAGCATCTCGTCGGTGAACAGCTCGGAGAGGGGTTCGCCGGAGACGGCCACCGGGATGTCGCGGTCGTAGAGGCGGTCGCCCAGGGCCACCAGGCGCAGGGCCACGGCCTGGTCGGGCGCGGGGCGGACGCCGCTCAGGTGCACGGCGGTGACGCCGTCGACCAGGCGGCCGTAGCCGGAGGGGTGGATGCGGGCCAGGGCCCGGCACAGCTCGGCGAAGTCGTCGAGGGTGCTGCCCGGGGTGCCGGCGTGCCGGGCGCGCAGGTCGTCGTCGGCCAGGGGCGGCGGTGCGTCGGGCAGGCCGCGGTGGCGGTAGTCGGGGCCGTCGACCCGGACCACGGTGAACCGCGCCGCCATCGACTGGATCTCGCGCAGGAAGTCGGCGGCGGCGAAGCGGCCCTCGCCCAGCTTGTCCGGCAGCGTGTTGGACGTCGCGGCGACGGACACGCCCGCCGCGGTCAGCTCCTTGATCAGGCGGGTGACCAGCATGGTGTCGCCCGGGTCGTCCAGCTCGAACTCGTCGATGGCCAGCAGGCGGTGCCCGGACAGCCGCCGCACGGTCTCGGCGAAGCCCAGCGCGCCGACCAGGTTGGTCAGCTCGACGAACGTGCCGTACGCCTTCGGGCCCGGCACGGCGTGCCAGGTGGAGGCCAGCAGGTGGGTCTTGCCGACGCCGAAGCCGCCGTCGAGGTAGAGGCCGGGCTTGTCGTCGGGCCGCGCGGAGCGCTTGAACAGCGACCCCAGCCAGCCCCGGTCGCCGCCGGCGGACACCCGCTCGGCGAACTCCCGGCACGCCCGCACGGCCGCGGCCTGGCTCGGCTCGTCGGGGTTGGGCAGGTAGGTGTCGAAGCGCACCCGGTCGAACCTCGGCGGCGGGACCATCGCCGCCACCAGCTCGTCCGCCTCGACGTGCGGGGTTCGGTCGGCGAGGCGCGTGGCGGACATGCCCGAAGCCTAACGGCGTGCTGGGATGTGGTCGTGCGGATGTTGTGGCCACCACGTGACGGCGAGCTTCCCGACGAGCAGCTGGAAGGGCTCTACGACTACCCCGACGCGCTCACCCGGCCCTGGGTGCAGGCGAACTTCGTGTCCGGCGTGGACGGGGCGGTCACCTTCGCGGGCCGCTCGCGCGGGCTGGGCAACGCGGCCGACCGGAGGGTCCTCGCGCTGACCCGCGACCTGTGCGACGCGGTGCTCGTCGGGCACGGGACCGCGGCGGCCGAGGGCTACGAGGGGATCAAGGTGCGCGAGGTGCGCGCCGAGCGGCGGGCCCGGCTGGGGCTGGCGCCCGTGCCGCCGATCGCGGTGGTCACCGCGCGGTGCTCGGTCGAGCCGACCTCGCCGCTGGTGACCAGCACGCTGGTCCCGCCGATCGTGCTCACCACCGCGGCGGCGCCCGAGGCGCGGCGGCGGGCCCTGGCCGAGGCCGGGGCGGACGTCGTGGTGGTCGGCGACACCTCGGTGGACCTGCGCGCGGCGCTGGCGGCGCTGGACGAGCGGGGGCTGCGGCGGATCTCCTGCGAGGGCGGGCCGGCGCTGTTCGGGGCGATGGTCGCCGAGGAGCTGGTGGACGTGCTGTGCCTGACCCTGTCCCCGCTGCTGGTCGGCGGTGACGCGGGGCGCATCACGGCGGGGCTGCCGGAGGCGCGGCGGGCGCTGGAGCTGGAGTCGGTGCTCCACGACGACAGCACGCTGCTGTTGCGGTACCGGTGGGCGGGCGCGGGGCGAGCGGGGTGAAGTGACCTGAACTGACACTGACGGGTGACTCGGGTCGCGGTGGCGGCGCGATCTGGGCACAGTCCGCATCCGAACGGGTGCACGACGTCGTCGGCACCGGAGTCCGGTGCCGGCACCGGGGTCGGTGTGGGAGTCGGAGTCGAAAGGACCGCCATGGCCGAGAGCAGCGCCGCCGCAGCGGAGGGCGGCCCACCCGCCCGGCTCGCCGAGGACACCTCGCAGGGCAGGACCACCATCGCCTCGTCGGTGGTGCAGAAGGTCGCGGGCATCGCGGCCCGGGAGATCTCCGGCGTGCACGCGCTCGGCGGCGGCGTGTCCCGCGCGTTCGGCGCGCTGCGCGAGCGCATCCCCGGCGCGGGCACCGCGAACACGGCGGGCGTTGCCGTGGAGGTCGGCGAGAAGCAGGCCGCGATCGACCTGGACCTGGTGGTCGAGTACGGGGCGGGCATCGTCGACCTGGCCCGCGCCGTGCGGCGCAACGTGATCACCTCGGTGGAGCGGATCACCGGCCTGGAGGTCATCGAGGTCAACATCGCGGTCAACGACATCCACCTGCCCGAGGACGACGAGCAGCCCGCCGGGCAGTCGAGGGTCGAGTGATGCACGTGTCCGAGGACGTCGAGGCCGCGCTGCTGGCCCACCCCGCGGTCGCGCGGCTCGACGGGGTATTCAGCTCCTGCCTGCCCGGGCGGCGCGTGGTCGGGGTGCGGGTGGAGGAGCGCGTGGAGGTCGCCGTGGTGCTGCGGCTCGGGCACCCGATCCCCGAGGTGGTCGCCGAGCTGCGCGAGCGGGTCGGCGCGGTGGCCGGGCCGGTGCCCGTGGACGTCGTGGTGGCCGACCTGGTGGACGCGTGAGCCGCGGGCGGTCCCGCGCGGACGGCGGTGACCCGGAGGCGTTCGCGCTGGGGTTGGCGGCGCTGCGCGAGGAGTTGGCCGCGCACCGGGAGCCGTCGGCGGAGCGCAGGCCGTGGTGGCGCCGCCTGCTGCGGCCGGGTGGCGGGGAGGGGCGATGAGCGCGACGCAGACCGGGTTGGTCGCGGGCCTGGTGCTGGGCCTGGCGGCGACGAACGGGTTCGGTGCCTTCGTGGTGACGCTCGCGGTGGGCGTGATCGGCGTGGTGGTGGGCCGGGTGCTCGACGGGCGGCTGGACCTGGGCGACCTGCTCGGCCGCGGGCGCGACCGGTGACCGGGGTGCTGGAGATTCACTCGTCCGTGGTGCGGAAGGTGGCCGCGCACGCGGTGCGCCTGGTGCCGGGCGCGGTGCCCGACGGGGTGGCGCGGGTGGACGGTGCGGGGGTGGGTGGCGCGATCCGACTGGACGACGGGCGGCCGGACCGCGGGTTGGACGACGGGCCGGCCGACGGGCCGGGTGGTGCCGAGTCGGGCGCCGCCGTTCCCGGTGGGCCGGATGTGGCCGTGGCGGTCCGGGTGGCGCTGGCCTACCCGGCGCCGCTCCGGGCGGCGGCGGCCGAGGTGCGGCGGTGCGTCGCCGGGGAGGTCGAGCGGATCACCGGGTACCGGGTCCGGTCGGTGCTGGTGACGGTGACGGCGCTGCGCGGCGGGCCCGGGGTGGGGTGAGCGGTGCGGGTGGTGCTGCGGGTGCTGTCCCCGCTGCTCGGGCTGGCGCTGGCCGCCGCCGGGCTGCTCGTCGTGGTCGAGGTGGGGTGGCGGTGGGTCGGTCAGGGCTCGCTGGTCGGCCCGCTGACCGGCCTCTCCCCGACCGCCTGGACCTGGACCGACCGCCCGGTCCCCCTGGTCGGCGCGTGCATGGCGGCAGGCGGCCTGGTGCTGCTGGTCGTGGCGCTCGCCGCGCGTGCCCCGCTGGTGCCGCTGGACGCCCCGGCGGACCGGGTGCGGGTGGCGATCACGCCCGCCTCGCTGGCCCGGGTGGTCGGCCGCCGCGTGCGGGTCGAGCAGGGGGTGGTGGAGGCGTCGGTGACGGCCTCGCGGCGCCGGGTCCGGGTGCGCGCGGTGAGCCGCACCCACGACGAGGCCGCGCTGCGCCCCCGGCTGCTGGAGGTGGCGCGGGCGGTGGTCGAGGAGTTGCCGCTGGCCGACAGGCCCGCCGTGTCCGTCGTCGTCCTCTCGCCGAAGGACCGGGAGGGCCGGTGATCCGTTCCTGCCGCACCGAGCGGACCATGGCGGTGCTGGTCGGGCTCGTCGCGCTGCTGCTGGGGTTCGCTGCCCTGGCCCTGCACTACTGGCGGGTGGACCGGCCGGTGCTGGACCCGGTCGCGCTGGACTGGGCGCGCGGGCACCTGCCGTGGGTGCGGGCCGGGCTGGTCGTGGCGGGGTTGCTGGCGGTGTTGTCCGGGCTGCTGTGGGCGTGGCGGGCGGTGCGGTCGGAGGCCCACCCGGACCTGGTGCTCGACGACGGGCTGGTGGTCACGCCGGACGCGCTGGCCGCGGCGGTGCGGGCGGACGCCGAGCGGGTCGACGGGGTGGCCGCGGCGCGGGTGTCGGTGGTGGGCGCATCGGGCGCACCGAAAGCGCCGGACGCGGCGGTGCGAACGGGCGCCGGGAAGCGGGTGTCGGCGACAGGCGCACCGAAAGCGCCGGACGCGGCGGCACGGGCAGACGCCGGGAAGCGGGTGTCGGCGGTGGGCTCGCCCGCGCTGCGGGTGCGGTTGGTGTTGCGGCCCGGCGCGGACGTGCGCGCGGTGTGGCAGGCCCTGGACGCCCGGGTGCTGGCCGGGGCGCGCACCGCCCTGGAGGCGACGGTGCCCGCGGCCGTGGTGCTGGAGCTGGGCGCGAAAGAGCGCAAACGCGTGCATTAGCGCTGTTCACCGGGCAGGATGGCCGGCGTGCCGCTCCCGCTGAAGCCACCCGTCCAGCCCATGCTGGCCACCGCGGTGGACGCCATCCCGACCGGTTCGGACCTGCTGTTCGAGCCGAAGTGGGACGGCTACCGGTGCCTGGTGTTCCGCGACGGCGACGAGGTGGTCCTCCAGTCGCGCAGCGGCAAGCCGCTCAACCGCTACTTCCCCGAAGCGGAGGCCGCGCTGCGGCGCACCCTGCCGCCGCGGGTCGTGGTGGACGGGGAGCTGGTCGTGGCCAAGGGCGGCAAGCTGGACTTCGACGCGCTGACCGAGCGCATCCACCCGGCGGCGAGCCGCATCGCGCTGCTGGCCGAGCAGCAGCCCGCCGGGTTCGTGGCGTTCGACCTGCTCGCCCTGGGCGACCGGGTGCTGCTGGACGAGGCGTGCGCGCGGCGGCGGGAGGTGCTGGAGGGCCTGATCACCCCCGGCGACTCCCTCTACCTGACGCCCTCGACCGCGGACGCGGCGGTGGCGGCGCAGTGGTTCGAGCTGTTCGAGGGCGCGGGCCTGGACGGCGTCATCGGCAAGCCCGCGACCGGCGGTTACACGCCCGGCAAGCGCACCATGGTCAAGGTCAAGCACGCGCGCACCGCGGAGTGCGTGGTCGCGGGCCTGCGCTGGCACAAGGACACCGAGCCGGGCACGGCGGTCGGCTCGCTGCTGCTCGGCCTGCACGACGACCAAGGCGTGCTGCACCACGTGGGCGTGGTCGGGTCGTTCAAGGCCGCCGAGCGGCGCGCGCTGGCGTCCGAGCTGGCCGACCTGATCACCGACGGCGACCACCCGTGGCTGGTCGAGCCGGACGGCCGCCGGCTGCCCGGTGAGATCAACCGGTGGCGGGGCAAGCAGGCGGAGTGGGTGCCGCTGCGGCCCGAGCGGGTGCTGGAGATCTCCTACACGCAGACCGAGGGCGCCGCGCCCGCCCGGCTGCGCCACAACGGCCAGTTCCGCCGGTGGCGGCCCGACCGGGACGCCGGGTCGTGCCGCTACGACCAGCTCGAACAACCGGCTCGTTACGACGTGGAGTCGGTCCTTCGCGGTGAGGTGCGACCGGCGTAGCCTGCAGGTCGTGGTGGGGGACGTGGACGCGCTCATCGGCGAACTGGACGACCGCATGCGGCAGGACTGCCGCCGGCTGTCGCTGTGGCGCAACGTGCACCGGACGACCGGCATGTCCTACACGGTGGTGATGATCCTGGTGCCCGCCGTGCTGGCGGTGGGGTTCACCTCGTCGGAGACGCCGCTGGGCAAGGTGCTGCTGCTGGCGGCGGCCGTGGTGGGCGGGCTGAACGTGACGTTCAAGCCGTACCTGCACAGCAACAAGCGCCGCTCGGACGTCAACACCATGCGCCTGCTGCGGGACGAGTTCCGGGCGGAGGTGGCGGCGGGCGGCGACCGGCTCGCGGTCTACCGGAAGTACTCGGCGGCCTACGCGGCCGAGTTCGAGCAGCGCGGCGGGGAACTGCTGGACGGCAGGCTGAGCGCGGAGCCGGGCACCGATGCCGAGCCGGACTCCGGGACCGGGGACACGCCGGACACCGGGTCGGACGGCGCCTCGAAGACCGGGACCGACAACGCTCCGGACGCCGGGACGAACAGCACCCCGAAGACCGGGGCCGACAACGCTCCGGACGTCGGGGCCAACAGCACCCCGGGGGCCGGCAGCACCCCGGGCACCGCCCCCGACCGCGGACCGGAGCCGGGGCAGCAGCCCTGACACCCGCCGCGCGCCGCCGCTACACCTCCGGCGGCCTGGCCGTGCGCGTGGCCCCGATCGACGCCAGCACGACGCAGAACACCGCGACCCACTGCGCCGCGTGCAGCCCCTCGTGCAGCACGAGCAGCCCGGCCAGCGCGGCGACCGCGGGCTCCAGGCTCATCAGGATGCCGAACACGCGCGGCGGGATGGTGCGCAGCGCCTCCAGCTCCAGCGAGTACGGGACCACCGACGACAGCAGCGCCACCGCCGCGCCCGCGACCAGCACGACGGGGTCGAGCAGCGCGGTACCGGCCTCGGCGATGCCGAACGGCAGCACCAGCACCGAGCCGAACACCATCGCCAGCGCCAGGCCGCCGCCGTCGGAGGTGCGGTTGCCCAGCGCGGCGGCCAGCAGGATGTACCCGGCCCAGCAGGCGCCCGCGCCCAGCGCGAACAGCACGCCGGTCAGCTCCAGGCCACCGTCCACCCTGGTCAGCAGCAGCACGCCGGACGCCGCGAGCAGCGCCCACAGCCCGTCCAGCCAGCGCCGCGAGCCCAGCACGGCCACCGCCAGCGGGCCCAGGAACTCGATGGTGACCGCCGCGCCCAGCGGGATGTGCTTGATCGCCTGGTAGAAGCTCAGGTTCATGGCGCCCAGCACCAGGCCGTAGGAGGCCACGACGAGCCAGGTGCGCCGGTCCAGCCGCAGCGACGGCCGCCACACCACCAGCAGCACCACCGCGGCCAGCACCAGCCGCAGCATGACCGTGCCGGTCGCACCGGCCACGGTGAACAGCTGCTTGGCCACCGCCGCGCCCACCTGGACGCTGACCACGCCCAGCAGCACCAGGGCGGGTGGCGGTATCGCGCCGAACGCCCTGGCGGCGAGCGCGAGCGGCCCCGCGCGGTGGTACCTGCGTTCGGGGAGCCCTTCGACGTGCACCATGACCACGGCGACCATCCTGACACCCCGCTCACCGGGTTCTCACCTGGATTGTGTGAGGCTTCCCCCACTCTGTTGGGAGAGAGCGAGGACCTGCTGTGCCGCGTCGGCGTCACGCCGCCCTGATCCTGGTGGCCCTGAGCGCGCTCGCCGCGTGCAGCGCGGGTCCCTCGACCCGGCCGGTGATCGCCGTGCGCGGCGACGGCGCCGAGAGCGCGCAGGCCGCGGTGCCCTCCGGTCCCCGAGAGGTGCCGCCGCTGGAGGACTTCGAGCAGGGCGGCCTGACGTGGTCGTCGTGCACGGAGGAGACCGAGTCCCGGATGGCCGGCACCGCGCCCGCGGGCGACCACGAGTACGAGTGCGCCCGGCTGACCGTGCGGCTGGACGCGTCGAACCGGCCCGGTCGCGGCAGCCTGGGCGTGGCGCTGCTGCGCGTGGGCACCGGCGGCACCCCGCTGGTGGTCGTCGGCGACGCGGAGGGCGAGCCCGGCACGCTGAAGGCCGCGCGGCTGGCGGCGGTGCTGCCCGCGGAGGTGCTGAGCACGTTCACCCTGATCGGCGTGGACCGGCGGGGCACCGGCCAGTCGGACGGCGTGCAGTGCGTGCCGAACTCGGCGCGCACGGCCATCGTGGAGGCCGACCCGGCCGACCCGACCTCCGAGGACCTGCAGGAGGCGTTCACCAAGGCGAGCCAGGAGTGCGTGATCGACCTGGAGAACCGGCTGACCGCGGTCGACTCCTGGCGCACCGCGGCCGACCTGGAGCAGCTGCGCGAGGCGCTGGGCGTGCCGCACCTCAACGGGATCGGCGTCGGCGAGGGTTCGCGGGTGCTCACCACGTACGCGAGCCGGTACCCGGACCGCATCGGCCGGCTGGTGCTCGACGGCGCGCCCGACCCGACGCTGGACGCGCAGGGCGTGGCCGAGGCGCGCGCGGTGGCGGCCGGTGAGGCGTTCGCCGCGTTCGAGAAGGACTGCGTGCTGCGCGGGTGCCCGCTGGGCGCCACCGCGACGAGCCGGTTCACGGCGCTGCTGGAGGCGTTGCGGGACGCGCCGCTGCGCGGTGAGGACGTCGACCTGACGCCGGGCACGGCGACGGTGGCGGTGCTGGTGGGGCTGGCGGACCGGTCGCGGTGGCCGCAGCTGGCGGACGCGCTGGTGGCGGCCGAGGGCGGGGACGGGAGCAAGCTGACCGCCTTCGTCGCACCGCTGCTGGTCGACCAGGACGACAGCCCGCCGTGGCTGGACGCCGGGATCGTCACCACCTGCAACGACACCACGACCCGCATCCCACCGGAACGGGTGAACAGCCTGACCGCGGACTGGCGGGAGAAGCACCCGCTGTTCGGGGCGTACTTCGCGCGCAAGCTGCTGACCTGCGGTCCCTTCCCGGTGCCGCAGGCGGTGCAGGTGCCGAAGCTGGTCGGCGCGCCGCCGGTGCTGGTGCTGACCTCGGCCGCGGACCCGGTGACGCCGGCCGCGGGTGGCGAGCGCGCGGCCCAGGCCCTCCCGGCCGGGGTGGTGGTCGCCTGGCAGGGCAGCGGGCACGGTGCGCTGGGCCAGTCGGTCTGCGCGACCACGGCGGCCCAGGAGTTCCTGGTCAACGCCAAGGTGCCTGTTTCGGGCACGGTCTGCCCGCCCTGAGTGGGGGGTGGTTCGGCTGGGCGGGAGCCGGCTCGGGCTGGGCGAGGGTGGCTCGGCTGGGCGGAAGCCGGCTCGGGCTGGGCGGAAGCCGGCTCGGGCTGGGCGAGGGTGGCTCGGGCTGGGCGGAAGCCGGCTCGGACTGGGCGAGGGTGGCTCGGGTTAGGCGGGGTTAGCTCGGCTGGGCGGAAGCCAGCTCAGGCTGGGCGAGAGTGGCTCGGACTGGGCGGGGTTGAGCGGGACTGGCTTGGCCGGCCGGAAGCCGACTCGGGCCGCCCGGGGCTGACCGCCCTGGCTCGGGTGGGCTCGGGTGGGCTCGGGCTGCGCGGGCCAACGTCACCGGTTCGAGTGAAACAACCCGGTCTTCTCACACCTCGGCCCCGGCTCGCCTGGGCGGCCGGGGCCGGCGGTCGACCCGCGCGCCGACTGACTGCGCGCCGGCTAACAGCTCGAACAACACCCGCAACCCGGGCCCGTGCAGCCGTTGCAACAGCCGCAGCCGTCGAGTTGGGCCTGTTCCGCGGTCGTGATCTCTACCACCATCCTGGCCTCCCGCGATCGAGCGGACTTCCTGCGACCCGAAGGTATTTCGCCCCCACGGTCCGCCCTACCGCTGCGCAGGGGAAGGCCCCTCACTCGATAGCGGAACGCCGACCGGCGGCACGTAGCGGTGCGTGTTCACCCGGTCGACCACCCGCCCCGTCAGCCACCCGGGCCACCCGGGTCACCCCGGCCCGTCACCCGTTCAGCTCGTCCAGCGCCCGCTGGGCCGCCTCCAGCTCCGCGCGCAACTGCTCCACCCGCGCGAGGTGCCGTTCCCGGGCCGCCGTGAGCACGCTCTCCACCGCCTCGTCCACCTCGGCCGGCAGCAGCTTCGCCGCCTGCGCCACCGCCGAGGCGGCCACCGGCGCGGCCTTCAACGTCCGCTTCGACCCCCACTGCACGTCGACCGTCCACTCGCCCTCGGCCGTGGACGCCAGCGTGACCGTCACCTCGGCGGGCTTGTTCTTGCGCGCCCCGCCCGGCTTCGCGGCGGTCGCGGCGGCGGCCGGCTTGGGCGCGGGCGGCGCGGCGGGCTTCGGCTTGGGCGGCGGCGGCGCGGGCGTGTAGATGTGCTCGACCGGCGCGGGCGCGGCCGCGGGTTCGGCCTCCTTCGGCGGTGCGGGCGCCCGCTTGCGCGGCGCGGGCTTCTCCAGGGTCAGCTCGGCGGGCGAGAACGACAGGTCGTCCTTGTCCCCCGTCGGCCGCACCTGGATGAAGTCACCCTCGGCGGGCTCGGTGAACGCCACCACCTTGCCCGACCGCCCCGCCTCCACCCCGACCGCGGCGGAGGTGAACCAGACCGCGGGCGGCGTGCCCGTGGCCAGCTCCGCGCGCAGGCGCTCGACGTCCTCGGCCGACAACCCGGTCGGCTTCGCCCTGGCCATCCCGGCCACCTCCACAACTCGCACAAGTGTTCGGTCGTGCAGTTTGCCCTATGCCACCGACAACGGCGCCAACTGCCGGTCGTGCACCCGCGAGAGCACCCCCTGCGAGACCACCGAACCCACCAGCGCGAGCAGCATGTCCCACTGGGTGTCCCAGACGTCGCCCTGCGTGCCGAGGAAGTCCGCCGCGGCCTCGCCGCCGATCAGCGCGCCCGCCCACTCCACGAACTCGTAGCACGCGCTGACCGCCAGGCACGTGGCCGACACGAGCGCGAACAGCCAGCCGCCCGGCCGCAGCGGCGTGCGGCGCAGCAGGACCTCCCGCACCAGCACGGCGGGCGCGAAGCCCTGCACGAAGTGCGCGAACCGGTCGTAGTTGTTGCGCTCGGACCACGGCAGCTCGCCCAGCGGCACCTCGGCGTAGGTGTAGTGGGCGCCGAGCGCGAGCACCAGGGCGTGCCCGAAGACCAGCCAGTAGGCCAGCGGGGTGAGCGGGAACCGGCGGCGGGTCCACACCAGCAGCGGCAGGGCCAGCAGGATCGGCGCGACCTCCAGCAGCCAGGTGCCCCAGCTCCTCGGGTGCACGGCCGACACCCCGACCGCCACCAGGACCAGCACCCCGAGCGCGACCGGCAGGCGGTCCCCAGGTCTCATCCGGTCGATCCTGCCACGGCCGAGGGGCCCCGCGCGGACCTCGTCGTCCACACGGGACCCCCCGGGTCCGCGGTCAGCCCGTTCAGGCGCCGAAGCTGATCCAGTTGACGTTGACGAAGTCCGCCGGCTGGCCGCTGGTGAACGTGAGGTAGACGTCGTGGCGGCCGGTCAGGTCCGACGTGTTCGCCGGGACCGTGCGCCAGCTCTGCCAGCCGCCGGTGTTGGCGATGGCGAAGCTGCCGACCGGGGTGGCGGTCGGGCTGCCCAGGCGCACCTCGACCAGGCCGCTCACGCCGCCCGCCGCGCCGCTGGCGACCCGGGCGACGAACTGCCTGCCGGTGCGGGTGCCGAAGTCGACGCCCCGGAACAGCGCCCAGTCGCCGTTGGCGATGGCGGCGATGTTCTGGCCGCCGCCGGTGTCGGTGGTCGTCTCGCGGATCAGGCCGTTCTGCTGGTCGTAGGACTCGGCCTGGATGGTGCCGAACGCGTCACGGGACGTCGGCGGGGTGGTCGTCGTCGTGGTGGTCGAAGTGGTCGTGGTGGTGGTGGTCGTCGTCGTCGACGTGGTGGTGGTGCCGCCCGAACCGGAGTCCGTGCCGCTGCCCGCCGGACCGCGCCAGGCGGTGGACGAGGCCGGCACGCTCAGCGACTGCCCGTCGGAGAAGGTCACCGTGGTCGCCGACGCGCCGGGGTTGTAGGCGACGTAGGTGCGGGCGCCGTTCTTGCTCAGCACCGCGTGCGTGGGCACGTTCGCGGTGACCGAGGTGTCCGGCGTGCCGAAGGTGTCCAGCGAGGTCAGCCAGTGGTAGGCGTGGGCGCGCGAGTCGCCGCTCTCCGGCTCCAGCCCGGAGCCGTACTGGGCCAGCGCCTGCGCGGGGTCGGCCAGGGCGAGGAACTGGGTGATGACGTCCTTCCACTCCACCTCGGTGCCGCCGTTGTTGGCGCGCAGCTCGTTGATGTTCTGGAGGATGTCGGCCTTGTAGTCCGCGTGGTAGAGCGAACCGCCGGTGATCGGCAGCATGTTGATGCCGTGGATCTCCTCGGGGTTGGCCGTCCACCACGTGCTGTAGCTGCCGCCCGCGCCCCAGACGATGCCGAGGGTGTCGTGGCCGTAGCCCGCCGGGAACGTCGCGTTGTCCTTGTCGAACCAGTACTGGCCGATCGCGGTCTCCTGCGTGGTGTGCAGGTAGATGCCCGCGTCGCGCAGCGCGGTGTCACCGGTGGCCTGCCCGAACAGCACGGCCGCGGTGGCGAACATCATCGCCTCGGACGAGGACTCCTCGTTGTTGCCGTGCGCGAAACCGGCGTGGCCGGACGCCCAGCCGTGGCCCGCGTAGGCGTCGAAGTTCCGCAGGAACGGGAAGCGCGTCTCGCCGCGGTCGTAGTTGTTGGCGTCCTTGAGCAGCAGCTTGACCATGCCGCCGTAGCGGGCGTCGCTCGCCCACGTCGCGTCGTGCTGCGCGAGGATCGCGGCCGCCAGCGCGTAGTAGCCGTAGTGGAAGTGGTGGTCGTTCAGCTCGGAGTCGGTGCCGTAGCCGGCCGGGTAGCCGATCAGCGTGCCCCACGTGGCGTCGTAGGCGAAGAGCCTGCCGGTCTCGCCGGAGCTCGCGGTGAGCCAGTCGGTGAGCCGGTCGCGGACCAGGGTCAGCAGCCGGTCGCGGCCCGCGGTGTAGCCGATCTGGTTGGCCACCCGGGCCAGCGCGGCCAGCCGCCACAGCGCCTTGCCGGTCCAGTAGGTGTCGGAGGCGCCCTTCCACGGGTCGGCGGCGTTGAGCTCCTGGTCGATCTCGGCGCGCAGGCGGTTGCGGTCGGCCGACGGCGACAGCGGGAGGGCGGGCAGGACGCCGTTGAACGCGCTGCGCGTGGTGAACGAGGCGCCCTCGCGCAGCCGCATCTCACCGCGCGGCGAGGTGTAGCGGTAGGCGGTGGTGGTGTCGCCGGAGTTGAGCCACTGGTGCCGGTAGAGGGCCTGCAGGGTGCCCGTCTGGGTGCCCTGGCGGGCGGTGGTGGTGGCCGTGTAGGTGGCGGTGAGCTGGGCGTTGGCGGAGTTGTAGGACCAGCTGACCTTGGTGTCGGTGACGAAGGAGAACGCGTAGCGCTGGAACAGGCTCAGCGCGTCGCGACTGGGCAGCGCGGCGACGGAGAAGAACGCCGCGGGCGAGGTGGCCTCGGCGGTGCCGACCAGGGACCAGTTCGCCGGGGAGAACAGGGCGTAGTCGTGGCCGTTGACGGTGACGCCGAGCGTGGTGCCGGTGTTGCTCCAGACCGTGGTGGGCGCGTTGAAGGCGACCCGGGCGTTGCCGCCGGTGGCCTCGGCGTAGACGTACGGCGAGCCGTGGCCGATGGTGGTGCGCAGGGTGCGGGTGCCGTCGGTCCACAGAGGACTGACGGTCCAGTCGGACCAGCCGTCGACCTGCGTGCGCGGCGCGTTGAGGCCGCTGACGCCGACGAACAGCTCGTCCCGGTGCATGAACTCGTAGCCGCGGCCGTCGGAGGTGATGGTCGGGCTGGTCGGGTAGCCGACGCCCAGGCCCTGCGCCGCCGCGTGGAAGGTCAGCGGGTGGGCGTACATGTTCTCGGAGTACGGGTTGCCGGCGTAGCGCTGGAAGGCCAGCGACGACCACCAGTCGTTGGTCGGGACGGGGCGGCCGGCCAGCCGCGAGGTGACCTTGGGCGTCACCGCGGCGCCGTCGGAGTTGGTCGGGCCGGTCGTGCCCGCGGGGCGGGTGGTGGCATAGCCGCCCGCGCCGACCGTGACGGCACCGGCCGTGCCGGTCGTGGCGAGCGGGACGGCGGCGGCCGCGAGCACGGCGACCGCCAGGGCCGCCACGTGGGGGCGGATCGAACGCACGGGGTACCTCCAGCAGGGACTCACAGCTCTGTGAGCGGGAACGCATGAGAGCGCTCTCACAGGTCCAAACGGTAAACGCCCTGCTGTTGCTTGTCTACGGTCCGCCGCTTCTTGCCCTGTTCAGAGCCGTCTCAGCGGGACGGACGCGGGATCACGGGGCGTCGTCGCCCTCGGTCCTCAGGTGGTACTCGCAGCCGTACTCGACGGCGTACCGGAGGTCGTAGTGGTGGACGATCTTGGGGCCACCGTGGAGGTGCACGTGGGTGACGGTGGGCTTCGGCTCGTCCGGCGCCTTGGCGTGCGAGTCGACCCGGCCGTCGAGGGGGCCGCCGACGAACCGCACCACGTACGCCTGCGTCATCCGGTGTCCTCCCCCTGTTCGGCGTTCGGCTCCATGGTACGGGCGGACCAGCGTGAACAGGACCGCTGTGGCGTCGGGAACAGCCGGATGACCCAATCGCCGGACCGGTGCCCGTCGAGACCGCGCCGCTGCCGCTCGACGCAGCCGGGCCGCCGGGCGCGCACGAACGCCGTCCAGTCCGCCGGCTCGTCGACCGGCCGGGCTCCGCAGGCCCACGTCCCCGGTGCGGCCGGGCGACCCCCCGAGGCTTCCCCGGAGTCGATCATCACCCGTTCGGACGCGTCAGTCGGCCCTCTTCCGCGAAGGCTGCACGCGCGGCGGCTCGCCGGGCATCTTGGGGTAGTCGGGCGGGTACGGCATCTCGCCGCGCTCGTCGGCGGCGTACCAGTCCAGCAGGGTCTCGATGCCGAACGCCTCGTCGTCCAGGCCGGCGTGCGGGTCCCCGTGCTCCGCCAGGTACCCCGGCACGGTGAGCACGTCGAAGTCGTCGGGGTCCACAGTGGACAGCTGGTCCCACGTCACCGGCGTCGACACGGTGGCCCGGGGCGTCCCGCGCACCGACCAGGCGGACGCGATGGTGCGGTCCCGCGCGGCCTGGTTGTAGTCCAGGAAGACGCGCTCGCCGCGCTCCTCCTTCCACCACGACGTGGTCGCCCGGTCCGGTGCCCGGCGCTCCACTTCGCGCGCCAACGCGATGACGGCGTGCCGCACGTCCACGAAGTCCCACTCGGGCCGGATGCGCACGGCCACGTGGACGCCCCGCCCACCGGAGGTCTTGGGGTAGCCGACGAGCCCGAGCTCGTCCAGCACCTCCTTCAGGACCGACGCGACCTCCACCGCGTCCCGGAACCCCGTGCCCGGCTGCGGGTCGAGGTCGACGCGCAGCTCGTCGGGCCGGTCGGTGTCCGCGCGCCGCACGGGCCAGGGGTGGAAGTCGAAGGTGCCGAGGTTCGCCGCCCACGCCAGCACGGCCGGCTCGGTCGGGCACACCTCGTCGGCCGGGCGCCCCGAGGGGAACTTGACGCGCGCCGTGCCGACCCACTCGGGCGCGCCCTTGGGCAAGCGCTTCTGGTAGAACGCCTCGCCGGTCACGCCGTCGACGTAGCGCTTCAGCGTGGTGGGCCGGTCGCGCAGCACGCGCAGCAGCGGTTCGGCAACGGCCAGGTAGTACTCGACCACCTGGAGCTTCGTGATGCCCCGCTCGGGGAAGTACACCTTGCCCGGGTTGGACACCCGGACCACGCGCTCGCCTACCGCCAGTTCCACCGCTTGGGCCACCCGGGTGAGCCTAGTCCCCGATCGGCGCGGTTTCCGGTTCGGACAGGCACAACGTGAGCGTGTTTTGGCGATGTGGTTTGGGGATTTAACCCTTTCGTATGCAAGTGGTCGGACCTGCGCCCTACTGGCCCGCGCTTCGCTACAGTCCTGAGCCGACTACATAGCGCAATCGGGGAGGTTTGTGCTGTGACCGGTGCGGACAAGGGGCCGACGGGGGACGTGGGCCAGTACGCCGTGGAGCAGTACCAGCAGCAGGGCGGTGGCGGCCTGGCCGGGCTGTTCGCCACGGGGTTGGGCAACATCGTCGCCGCGACCAGGGCGGTGGTGGCCGCGAGCGAGGCGCAGGCGCTGTCGGTGGACCCCCACGCGGTCGACTCGATGCTGCGCAAGCTCACCGAGATGCAGGACGCGCTGGACGCGGTCCAGCAACGCGCGGACTTCCTGGTCACCCGGACCCCCATCGGTCTCGGGTACGCGGAGGAAGTCGGTGACGTGAACGCGCAACTCGGTCGGCAGGTCGTCGGCGACATCATCCCGGAGATGGTCAAGGCGATCACGGACCTGAAGGACCAGATCGAGAAGAGCCGGAACTCCTACCAGAACACCGACGAAGCCAAGTCGCAGACGCTCAACAACCTCTGACAGGACGACGCACCCCCGATGAACCGCGCACTCACCCGTCTCCCGATCGCCCTCGCCCTGCTGGCCGCCGCGGCGTGCTCGGGCAACGGGGCTTCCGGCACGCCGACGCCCGCGCCGAACAGCGGTGGCACGACCACCTCGACCACGGGCAGCACGGTCGGCGGTGGCGACGCCCTCGCCGACCTCAAGCCCTGCGACCTGCTGACCAGCGGTGAAGTGACCCGGCTGGGACTGTCGAACCCCGGCGAGGCGGACCGGGTCGGCGGCGCCGAGGCGTGCCGCTGGAACGTCAGCGGGAACGGCGGCCTGCTCGCCGCGGTCAACCCGACGCAGGGCTTCGCGGACCTCAACTACGAAGGCGAGAAGACCTCCCCCACCAAGGCGGGCGATCGCGACGCGATCCTGGTCGAAGCGCACGCCGGCGCCCAGAACATCTGCCACGTGGTGATCGAGGTCTCCGACTCGTCCAGCGTGCAGGTGATCGCCAACCTCACCGCCAGCTCCACCGACACCGCAGCGGCGTGCAAGCGGGCGACCGACGCCGCCGAGTTGATCGCGCCCAAGCTGCCCTGACCCGCCCACGTCCCGACGGGGGATGACGTGACCCACGAGAAGCCACCGGTGCCCGAGCCGACCGCGAACTACCCCGCGTACCAGCACGCGGACATGAAGCGGCAGGTCGAGGAGAACTTCAACCCCGGCGCCGCGGGGGAGATCGCCGAGGAGTGGAAGTCCATCGGCGAGACCTTCACCCAGCTCGCCGTCGACTTCCGGGTCATCGTCAGCGGCTCGGAGTCGGGCTGGACGGGCAGCGCCGGGGAGGGCGTCCGCACCGCGCTGGCCAAGGTCGGCGACTTCAGCGACCTGACCGGCGACCACTTCACCGCCACCGGCACCGCCCTGCACGACCAGACGACCGCCGCGGCCGAGGCGAAGAGCCGGATGCCCGACCCGGTCGACTACGACCCGAAGAAGATGTTCACCGACGCGATCTCCAGCGGCAGCCTGGTCGAGCTGGCCGCGCTGCCGGTGACGATGCCCCTGCGGAAGGCCGAGTCCGAGGAGGCCAAGGCCGAGGCCGTGCGGGTGATGCAGGCCCGGGACGACGCGATGCGCTCGGCGACCTCGTCGATGCCCGCGTTCGCCGAGACCCCGACCGTCACCCGGGACCAGGGCACGGCCACCAGCACCAGCCAGACCTCCTCGACCTCCACGCACACCGTCGACCCGGGCACGCGGTCCGGCTCGACGGAGACGCCGAACACGGGGCGGACCGACCCCAGCGGCACGACCACACCCTCGTGGACCGCGCCGCCGACCCTTCCCCCGCCGTCCGCCACGCCCCCGGTCACCCTGCCGCAACCACCCCCGTCCGCACCCCCGACGCAACCCCCGTGGCTCGCGCCACCCGGCACCAGGCCGCCCGGCAGCGGACCGACCGCGCCGCCGCGCAGGCCCGTGCCGCCGCCCCCGGGGCTCCGGCCTCCCGGCGGTGGGAACAACCCGCCCGGGCGTGGTCCCGGTGGAGGGCCGCGTGCAGGAGGCGGTCCGGGAGGCGGCGGGCGTCCCGGCGTGCCCACGATGCCGGGCACGGGCGGGCGCGGCGGTGCGCCGGGCGGGTTCGGGCCCCTCGGCGGCGGTGGCCAGTCCGGCTTCGGTCCCAACAGCCCCAACAACCCCAACAGCCCTCAAGGCCCGAACGGCCCCAACGGCCCCGCGGGCACCCCCCGCCAGGGCGGACCGGCAGGTCAGGGCGGACGCGGCCCGACGAACACCCCCGGCACCCCCGCCGCGACGGGCGCGGGAGCCGGTCAGGGCGCCGAGGACCAGGAGCACAAGGCCAAGTACCTGATCCCGACCGACGACTACTTCGACGACAACCGCCTCGTCGCACCACCCACCATCGGCGAGTAGATGAACACCTCCGCGACCCTGTCCCTGCCCGAGTTCGAAGTCCTCTGGGAGGACCTGCGCACCGGCCCGATCCCCTACCCGTTCGACATCCCCACCCACGGCGCCACCCTGCCCGAACGCGCCCGCCTCAAGGCCGACGTCCACGCCGACCTCGAACGCCGCGGCCTGGCCCACCGCCAACGCCCCGAACCGGAGCTGGAAGACGCCCTGCGCCTGCTGGCCAACCCCGGTACGTCCATCACCGTCCTGGGCCTGCCGGACCGGGGCGGGCTGCTGCGCGCCCTGGTCGCCGCCCGCGGCAGGCGGGTGGTGGTGGCCGTCCAGCAGGACGACGGCGTGCGGCTCGACCTGCTGCGCGAGGTGAGCCCGGCGCAGGCCGCGGTGGGCGTGCTGCCGCCGCGGCCGCCGGGGCCGGGTCGGGCGGTCACCGTGCCGGCGTCCGCCCTCCAGGAGCAGCATCGGACCAGCGCGCACGACGACGTGCGGGCGCTCCAGCGGATGCTCGCCGGCCCGGTCACGGGCACCGGCCACCTCACCGCCCGGCCGTCCGGGCAGGCGGTGACCTGGATCGACACCCCGCGCGGCCGGTACGCGAGCGTCGGCACCGACTGGCTCACCGTCGCGCCCGCCGACCCCGCCGCGCTGGTGCGCCGGCTCAGCCGGGCGCTCGCGCCACCAGCCCGGTGACGAACGCGTCCAGGGTCAGCTCGAAGCTGTCGTGGTCCAGCTCCTGCGCCACGCCGGGCAGCAGGT
The DNA here is from genome assembly GCF_009498035.1 of Saccharothrix syringae. Lineage (NCBI taxonomy): Bacteria > Bacillati > Actinomycetota > Actinomycetes > Pseudonocardiales > Pseudonocardiaceae > Saccharothrix > Saccharothrix syringae. Next base: position 1,950,163 of record NZ_CP034550.1, on the reverse strand, counting down.
GGGCCTTGTCCAGGTTCGGGTACCGGTCCCGGTAGAGGGCCTGGTCCTCGGAGAAGCCGCTGGAGAACGACGACAGGGCCGCGCCGAACACCAGGTACATCAGGCCCGCCGCGATCATGGTGGCCTCGCGCCGCGACCAGCCGCCGGCCACCAGGCCGCCGTGCACGACGTCCAGCCTGCGCAGGGACGCCTCGCGGTGCGCGGGCCCGTAGGCCAGGAACGGCACGATGTTGGGGTGCTGGGCCAGCGCCGCCCGGTAGGACCGCGCCGCGCTGCGCAGGCCGCTGCACCAGTCGCCGCCCTCGAAGCCGGACACGTCGACCTTCTCCAGGATCTCGGCCGCGACCTCGTGCAGCAGGTCGTCCTTGGTGCTCACGTGCCCGTACAGCGAGGCCGCCTGCACGCCCAGCTCGGAGGCCAGTTTGCGCATCGAGAGGCCGTCCAGCCCGTCCCGGTCGATGATGTGGAGGGCGGCGGCCCGGATGCGCGAGGCGCTCAGGATCGGGTTCCTCGGCATGTCGCTCCCTTGCCCGCGGGTCTGGTCCGCGCCTAGGTTAGATAACCTAACAGCGTTCGGTTAGGAGGACACCGGGGTGGATCTGCGCATCTCCGACGAGCACCGGCAGCTGAGGGAGCTGGCCCACCGGTTCACCGAGGAGCGGATCGTCCCGCACGCGGCGCGCTGGGACCGCGACGAGGCGATCGACCGCGACCTCGTGCCCGCGCTCGGCGAGGTGGGTTTCCTGGGCCTGGGCGTCGCCGAGGAGCACGGCGGCTCGGGCGGCGACAACCTGGCGTACTGCCTGGTCCTGGAGGAGGTCGCGCGCGGCGACTCGGCCGTGCGCGGGATCATCTCGGTCTCCCTCGGCCTGGTCGCCAAGACCATCGCCGGGCACGGCACCGACGCCCAGCGGGAGCGCTGGCTGCCCGGCCTGTGCGCGGGCCGCCTGCTGGGCTGCTTCGGCCTCACCGAACCCGGCACGGGCTCGGACGCGGCCTCGCTGGCCACCAGGGCGGTCCGGGACGGCGACGACTGGGTGATCACCGGCCGCAAGGTGTTCATCACCAACGGCACGTGGGCCGACGTCGCCCTGGTCTTCGCCCGGACGGGCGGTCCCGGCCCGAGGGGCATCACCGCGTTCCTCGTGCCGACCGACTCGCCCGGCTTCACCGCCACCGAGATCCGCGGCAAGCTGGGCATGCGCGGTCAGGCCACCGCCGAGCTGGGCCTCGACGGCGTCCGCGTCCCCGACGGGCACCGGCTCGGCGAGGAGGGCACCGGCTTCCGGATCGCCATGGCGGCCCTGGACCGCGGCCGCATGTCCGTGGCCGCGGGGTGCGTGGGCGCCGCGCGCGGCGCGCTGGAGGCCGCCCTGGGCTACGCCAAGCAGCGCGAGCAGTTCGGCAAGCCCATCGCGGGCTTCCAGCTCGTGCAGGAGCTGCTGGCGGACATGGCCGTGGAGACCGACGCCGCCCGCCTGCTCACCTGGCGGTGCGCCGACCTGGCCGACCGCGGCGAGCCGTTCGGCACGGAGGCGTCCATGGCCAAGCTCTACGCCAGCGAGGCGGCCGTCCGGGTGGCCAACAACGCCATCCAGGTCTTCGGCGGCTACGGCTACGTCGACGAGTACCCGGTGGGCAAGTACTTGCGCGACACCCGGGTCACGACCCTCTACGAGGGCACCAGCCAGATCCAGAAACTGCTCATCGGCCGGGCGCTGACCGGCATCAACGCGTTCGCGTAGGAGGACGGCATGGATTTCGGGCTCGACGGGGAGCAGCGGGAGATCCGCGACTGGGTGCGGACGTTCGTCCGCCGGGAGGTGGCGCCCCTGGAGCAGGAGGTGCTGCGCCGGGAACGCCTCGGGCAGCCGGGCCTGACCCGGGACGAGCTCAAGGAGCTCCAGGACAAGGCCAAGGCCGCGGGCTTCTTCGGCACCCTGACGCCGCAGGAGTACGGCGGCATGGGCCTGAGCGCGGTGATGGCCGCGCTGGTGGAGGCCGAGCTGGGCCGCAGCTTCGTGCCGTTCCGGTTCGGCGGCTACGCGGACAACATCCTGTTCCACGGCAACGAGGAGCAGAAGCAGCGCTACCTGCTGCCCACCATCTCCGGCGAGCGGATCTCGTGCTTCGCGATCACCGAACCGGGCGCGGGCTCCGACGCCAAGGCCATCCGCACCTCCGCCCGCAAGGAAGGCGGCGACTGGGTGATCAACGGCGAGAAGACGTTCATCACGCAGGGCAACGAGGCCGACTTCGTGATGGTGTTCGCGGTGACCGACCGGGAGAAGGGCGCGGACGGCGGCGTCACGTGCTTCCTGGTCGACCGGGACATGGGCTGGAAGTCCGAGCCCATCCAGACCATGGGCCAGTGGGGCCCGGCAGCGCTGGTGTTCGACAACGTGCGCGTGCCCGAGGAGAACGTCCTCGGCGAGGTCGGCAAGGGCTTCCACCTGGCCATGCAGTGGATCGGCCAGGGCCGCTACCTGCTGCCCGCGCGGGCCATCGGCTCCTGCGAGCGGCTGGTGGAGATGGCGCTGGAGCAGGCGAACAACCGGGTGACGTTCGGCCAGCCCATCGCGTCCTACCAGGCGATCCAGTGGATGATCGCCGACTCGGCCGTGGAGATCGAGGCGCTGCGGTGGCTCGTGCTGCACGCGGCGTGGCTGGTGGACCAGGGCGTGGACTCCCGGCACGCGCAGAGCATGGCCAAGCTGTACGGCGGCATCAAGGCCAACGAGATCGTCGACCGGGTGCTCCAGATCCACGGCGGCATGGGGTACACGCGGGAGCTGCCGGTCGAGCGCTGGTACCGCGAGCTGCGGCTGCTGCGCATCTACGAGGGCACGGACGAGATCCAGCGCCGCACGATCGCGCGCAACCTGCTCAAGGGGCACGCGAAGGTGACCGGCAGCCTGGGCTGACCCCCGCCCCCGTGCCCGCGGCGGGGATCGCCGCGGGCACGGGCGGGTCAGGTCGACGACGCCTCGCCGGTGCCGGTGTCGGTGCCGGTGTCGGACTCGGTGCCCGTGCCCGTGCCTGTGCCTGTGCCGTCGTCGGACCCGGTGCCGGCGTCCGGTTGGGTGCCGTCCCCGAAGTCGGGCGGCGTGCCGAACCGGCCATCGGGCGGTGTGCCGAACCGGCCGTACCCACCCCCGGGCGGCCCGCCGGAACCCGTCCCGTCCTCCACGGCCGTGCCCCCGCTCCCGGTGGCGATCCCCACCCCGAACCCGGCCAGGCCGCTCGCGACCGCGATCCCCAGCGCCCCCGCCACCAGCGCGTTCCGGCCGCGCGGCCAAGGCTTCCCCGGTGCCGCGGTCCCGTCGGCCGGCCCGGGTGCGCCCCAGACGGCCTGCTGCGGCGGGTGATCGGTGTTCATGGCGACTCCTCGACTGGTCCGCGGCCGGTCCGCGAACACCGGCCAGCGTCGCCACCCGGCCTGTGCGCCGGGGATGAGCCGCCTGTGCGCCCCCTGTGCGGGGTGCGCGCCCCTCAGCCCAGGCCGGTCAGCATCTGCGCGCACACCCGCGCGAGGTGCTTGCGCATCACCTCCGACGCCCGCTCCGGCTCCCCCGCCGCCACGGCCGCGACCAGCGCGTCGTGGTCGTCCAGCGAGGCGTGCTGGTGCGGCGGGTCGTCGCGCAGCGCGCTGCGCAGCAGCACCACCCGCTGCTGCACCAACCGCACCTGCTCGGCGATGCGCGGGCTGCGGGCCGCGTCCAGCAGCGCCTGGTGGAACGCCAGGTCCAGCCGGTAGGGGAAGCGCTGCCCGAGCGCGTTGGCCCGGCGCGACTCCTCGCACACCGCCCGCAGCCGCACCACGTCGGCCTCGGTCCGGCGCGACGCCGCGAGCTGCGCCGCCGCGCACTCCAGCGCCGTGCGCAGCTCGAACAGGGCCTGCACCTCGGCCGCGTCGGCGGTGGGCACGGACGCGCCCCGGTGCGGCACCAGCACCAGCAGCCCCTCGGACGCCAGGTGCCGGATCGCCTCGCGCAGCGGCCCGCGCGAGATGCCCAGGCGCTGGGCCAGCTCGACCTCGTTGAGCCGCGTGCCGGGCGGGATCTCGCCGGTCAGCACCAGCTCGCGGAGCACCTCCACGGCCTGACCGGCCAGGCTGAGGTGCAGGGGAGGTGTCATCAACGTCTCCTAGCGCAGGTCGCCCGACGCCATGTTAACTGTCGACAGTTGGCAGCGAGATCCGGGAGGGACGCATGGCGCACGAGCTGGTCGCCGAGGTCTGGCGGGGCGGGTTCCTGGAATCCGTGCACCACGGCTCGGTCATCGCCCTGGACCGCGACGGCCGCGAGGCGCTGACCGTGGGCCGCCCCCACGACACGACCTACCCGCGCTCGTCCAACAAGCCCGTGCAGGCGCTGGCCATGCTCCGGCACGGCCTCGACCTCGACGGCGAACTGCTCGCCCTGGCCTGCGCCAGCCACTCCGGCGAGGACTTCCACGTCGAGGGCGTGCGCCGCGTCCTGCGCGCGCACGGCCTCGACGAGACCGCCCTCCAGTGCACCCCCGGCCTGCCCATCGGCGAGCAGGCCCTCAGGGACCACTTCGCCGCCGGCCGCGGCGCCGCCCCGCTCTACATGAACTGCTCGGGCAAGCACGCCGCCATGCTCGCCACCTGCGCGGTCAACGGCTGGTCCACCCACGACTACCTCGACCCCGCCCACCCGCTCCAGGCCGCCATCCGCGCCACCCTGGAGGAGCTGGCGGGCGAACCCATCGGCGCCGAGGGCGTCGACGGCTGCGGCGCGCCGCTGTTCGGCATCAGCCTCAAGGGCCTGGCCAGGGCGTTCAGCACGCTCGCCACCGCGGGCGAGGGCACCCACGAGCACCGCGTCGCCCGGGCGATGACCCGCCACCCGGAGTGGGTCGGCGGCACCGACCGCGACGTCACCAAGCTCATGCGCGCCATGCCGGGCGCGGTGGCCAAGGACGGCGCCGAGGGCGTCTACGCCGTCGGCCTGCCCACCGGCGAGGCCGTGGCCTGCAAGATCGCCGACGGCTCCAGCCGCGCGCGGGCCGTGGTCGTGGTGGCCGCGCTGCGCAGGCTGGCCGTCGACGCGCCCGACGAGCTGGCCACGTTCCCGGTGCTGGGCCACGGTCGCCCGGTCGGGGCGGTTCGGCCCGCGCGGGCCCTCGCGGGTTGAACCACCGACTACCCTGGCGGCATGGCCAGTGCCCGAGCCGCCGACCACCCCGACGACCGGCCCGAGGACTGGCTGGAGGACGAGCTGATCGGCCTCGACCCGGAGGACCCCGAGACCAGGGCGTTCGCCGCGCACCTGGACCGCATGCAGCGGCAGCGGTCCAACTACACCGTCGAGGGCTCGCTGGAGGGCGTCGCCGAGTTCGCCGACTCCGCCAACCGCGCGGGCGGGCTGCGCCGGCTCACCGCGGTGGTCGTGGTGGGCCTGATCCTGCTGGGCGTGGCCGTCAGCGTCTGGTACTACCTCGGCGACCTGCTCGCCGTCCTGTTCGGCTGAGCACCTCCGGCCGGGCATCGACTAGTTTTGGGGACATGGAACCTGTCGTCGGCGCCACCCCGAAGGTGGTTCGCTCCGAACTCGAGTGGCGCGAGGTGCTGACGCCCAAGGAGTACGCGGTGCTGCGCGAGGCGGGCACCGAACCCGCGTGGACGGGCGAGTACACCGACACCAAGACCGAGGGCGTCTACTCCTGCCGCGCGTGCGGGGCCGAGCTGTTCCGCAGCGACACCAAGTTCGACTCGCACTGCGGCTGGCCGTCGTTCTACGCGCCCCGTGCCGGTGACGCGGTGATCCTCCGCGAGGACCGCTCCTACGGGATGGTCCGCACCGAGGTGTTGTGCGCCACGTGCCACAGCCACCTGGGGCACGTTTTCGAGGGTGAGGGCTACAACACGCCCACCGATCAGCGCTACTGCATCAACTCGGTGAGTTTGCGTCTGGTCGAGGACCCCGGCGGTCGAGCAGACTGAGGGGCCAGCTCGGCACGGTGGAGAGAACCGCACTGGGAGGAATCATGCGCATGTTCAAGGGCACGGACGGCGAGGGCTCCGGCGGCGTGGACGGCGCCTCGTCCTCCTGATCCGCCACGACGGCCCCGTGGGCTCCGGACCGCCGAGGGGTTCGGAACCCGCGGGGCCGTACTATTGCGGAAGCGCAGATTGTCAACCCTAAGGCTTGCTAAAGCCCCCTTGATGGTGTGTGTTCCCGGGCACACGATTGCCTCCTGGCTGGTGGACCCGGTTCCACCGAGGCCCACAGGGGGTGGACCGTGGAGCAACCGTGGGGGCTGTCGAGCCCCGGATTCCTGGAGCTTTACTGGATCGCGGCGGTCCTGGCGCTGGTGTTCGCGGCGGTGGTGCGGGCGCGCCTGCGGGGGACGCGGGGAGGCGCCCCCGACGAGGTGCCCGACCTGCTGGACGTCGCCTACCTGACCGGCGGACCGCGACGGGTGGTCGAGGCGTCCGTGGCGCGCCTGGTGGAGACCGGCGCGCTGGTGCCCGCCCGCAACGGGGCCGTGCGGGTCGCGGGCAGGCCCGTCGTCGACCACCCGGTCGACCAGGCCGTGCTGGCGGACGTGACGCGCTACCGGTACCGGACGCTGCACCTGCTGTTCGAGCAGGTGGCGGGTGCCGAGGCGCCGCGCGCGGTCGGGCGCCGGCTCGTCGAGCGCGGGTTGCTGGTGGAGCCCGACCGGGTGCGGTCGTCGGCCCGCCGCGGCGTGGCGCCGTCGGTGCTGGTGCTCGCGGTGGGGCTGGTGCGCTGGGTGGTCGAGCTGGGCGTGGGCTCGTCCGTCGGGTGGCTGACGCTGTCGCTGGTCGCGACCGGGGTGCTGGTCTTCTTCGCGGCGAAGGTCCCTTCGCCGATGCTCACCGCGCGCGGGGACGCCGCGGTGTCACTGGCTCGCGCAGGCGAGGTCACCAGGGGGTGGGGGGTGACCGGCTCGGCCCGCGCGGCCGAGCCGGTCGCCCTCAAGGGGTTCGACGCCCACCCGGACGTCGTGCTGCGCGCGGCGGCCCGCCCGCCCCGGCCCGTTCGGGTCAGGTCGGGGCCTGTGGCGGTGGGGTCGTCCTGCGGTGGCGGCTCGTCTTGCAGCGGCGGTTCGTCTTGTGGTGGTGGCTCGTCTTGCGGCGGCGGGTCGTCCTGCGGCGGCGGTGGTGGCGGCTGCGGCGGCGGTGGCGGCGGTTGAGGTGGCCGGCTTCCCGTGGTGGTGCGGCGTGGCGCCGGTGGTCGCGGTGCCGGTGGTGCCGCGGCTCGAGCGGGTGACCGGGGCCGCGCGGGGGCTTTCCTCCGGGGGTGGTTCGGTGCGGGTGTTCGCCCAGGTCACGGGAGCTGCCCCCAGGTCGACCCGGCCGGGTTGACCGCGCGCCGGGGCCTGGCGCGCACCGCCGGTCCCACCCGTGCCGCACAAGGGGTCGGCACGGTTGGGACCGGCGTCGCCCGACCACTCGCGGCCGGCGGTGTTCGACGACGAACGGGTGGAACCGATCACCCATCCGGACCCGTCTCATGCACCGCTCCCCCGGTGCGGCCGCTTCGGGGTTGTCGCCCTTTCGTGTTGGCGTCACAGCAACGGGTGACCGTCAACCGGCGGGTGGTTCGCGAGCAGACGGCTCACCGGCCAGTACCTGGACGGCGACAGCGGGTTGGAGGGCGATGGCGGTGGCGACTTCGTGGACCCCGGCTCCGGCGGGTTCGACGGGACCCGGGGCTTCGGCACCCGAGCCCCGACCGGAGGAGCAGGCGTTCCTGATGGCCGGTCCGGGACGCGCGGCGGAGGTCGCCGTGGTGTCGCTGGTCGAGGCCGGGGCGCTGCGCATCTCGCGCGGCGGGGCGGTCAGCGCCGTGCACCTGCCCGGCCGGACGTGGAGCCCGTTGCAGACGCGCGCGCTGCGCGTGGTGCCGCAGTCCCTCGGCGACGTGATCACCTCGGTCGCGGGAAGCGCGGAAGCCCAGGCGCTGCGCCAGGACCTGATCGCCCGCGGCTACCTCACCCCGCCGGGACGACGCGCGGCGATCCGCCTGCTGCGACGGTTCCTGCTGGTGGCGGTGGGTGTGCTGCTGGTGCTCAACATCGCGCTGGACGTGCCGTTCGCGGTGTTCTGGGCGGGTTTGTCGGTCGCGCTGGTCTTCTGGGTCGTGACCGGCCGCGCCGCGCGGCCGCTGACCGGCGCCGGCCTGGCCGCGGCCCGGCGACTGCGGTTGGCGGCGGCGGAGGCCGAGCGCCGGGCGAGCGGTCTGCCGGGTTCGGGTTCGGCGGGCCGGAAAGCGTCGTCGGCTCGGGCCGGCGGGATCGCGGGTGGCTCGGGTGGCTCGGACGCGACAGCCGGCGGGCTGGCGGCGGCGGACCGGGTGGCGCTGGTGGCGTGCCACGGGTTGCTGGGCCGCGTCGGGCGGCGGGCGGTGTGGGAGGTGCTGGGCATCACGCAGGCCGCGGCCGGGACTTTGCGGCGGCGGGTGCGTGGGCGCGGTGGGGACGGCGGGGGGTCGTCTTGCGGTGGCGGGTGCGGGAGTTGTTCGAGCAGCAGTTGCGGGAGTGGCGGGTCGGACAGCGGCGGGTCGTCGTGTGGCGGTGGGTCGTCTTGCGGCGGTGGGGGTTGTGGCGGCGGTGGGGGTGACTGATCACGTCACGGGGCGAGGTGGGGCGGCGGCCGGGGCTGGTGCGGCGGCCGGGTGTGGGCATGGCCGGCGCGGTGGGCAGGGGTGCCGTGGCAAGTGGTGCGGGCAGGGCCGGCGTGGCGGGCGGGTCCGGTGTTGCGGGCAGGGCTGACGTCGTGGGCACGGCTGGTGCGGCGGGCAGGGCAGGGCTGGCCGGTGGCGCAGGTGTGGCGGGCGGCGCAAGGGCCGGCGTGGCAGGTGCGGCGGGCAGCGCGGGGGCGGGCGGCGCAGGGGCAAGCGGGGCGAGCGTGGCGGGCGGCGTGGTGAGTGGGGCCGGTGGCGGTGTGAGGGGTGGGGTGGTCGTGGGGGTCGGGGTGGTGCAGCGGTCGCAGTGGGGGTGGTGGGAGTGGTGTGGTGGTCGGCGCGGGTTCCTTCATGATCTAACCGAGTGATTTGCCCCCCGTTTCCGTACATCCATCACCCGATCGTGTTTGACGAATTACAAACCCGCAGCTCAGGAGGCCAATCATGCACAAGCTCGGTGTGGGCATCGGCTGGCGCCCCGAGATCGACCTCACCGTCGAACGCCTCCCCGACCTCGACTTCGTCGAAGTGGTCGCCGAGAACCTGCACCCCGCCCACCTCCCGGAATCCGTCCTCCTCCTGCGCGACCGCGGCCTGCCCGTCCTCCCGCACGCCGTCTCCCTCTCCCTCGGCGGCGCGGACCCCGTGGACGCCCACCGCGTCACCCACCTGGCCGAACTGGCCGAGGCCCTGGACGCCCCGCTGGTCAGCGACCACGTCTGCTTCGTCCGCGCGGGCGGCCTGGACTCGGGCCACCTCATGCCCCTCCCCCGCACCCGCGACGCCCTCGACGTCCTGGTCGCCAACGTCAAGGCCGTCCAGCAGGACCTCCCCGTCCCGCTCGCCCTGGAGAACGTGGCCGCCCTGCTGGACTGGCCCGGCGGGGAGCTGACCGAGGGCCGGTTCCTCGCCGAGCTGGTGGAGCGGACCGGGTGCCGCCTCCTCGTCGACGTCGCCAACCTCTACGCCAACGCCCGCAACCTCGGCACCGACGTCGACCGCTTCCTCGACGAGATCCCCTTGGAGCACCTGGCCTACGTGCACGTCGCGGGTGGCGCCGAGCACCACGGGATCTACCACGACACGCACGCCCACGCGGTCCCCCGGGCGGTCCTCGACGTGCTCGCCGCGCTGTGCGAGCGGGTCGACCCGCCGGGTGTGCTGCTGGAGCGGGACGACGACTACCCGGCCGACGCGGAGTTCGCCGCCGAGTTGGCCGCGATCCGGGCGGTGGTGGGGTGACGCGGCCGCAGCGGGAGAGGTTGGCCGCCGCTCAGGAGGATCTGCTCAACGCCCTGCTCGCGGACGGGCCGGTGCCCGACGGGTTCGACCCGGAGCGGGTGCGGGTGGAGCGGCGGGCATTGCTCAACAAGCGCCGCGCCATCGTGGCTTCGTTGCGGCCGGAGGTGGCCGCGGAGCTGGGTGAGCGGTTCCGGCCGCTGTTCGACGAGTACGCGTCGTCCCGGCCGCGGCGGGTGGGCACGCGGTTCCGGGAGGACGCGGCCGCGTTCGCCGAGTGGGCCACAGCTCGCGGGGAGCTGGCGGCCCCGAAGCGGCGTTGGTGGCGCAGGGCAACCTGACGGCCCGGGGCAACCCGACGGCCCTCGCGCTCCGTCTCCCACACATGCTCAGACCCACTGCGGCCTTGGTTTTGTTGCTGGTCACCGCGTGCGGTGCGCAGAGCGCCGGCTCCCAGCACGAGTGCACCGCGATCGGCACGCCGGTCGGTGTCGCCGTCGACGTCCAACTCCGGGAGGCGACGAGTGCGGCGATCGAGGTTTGCTGGGCCGGTTCCTGTGCAACCCCGGCCCTGACGCTGCACCCGTCGAGCCGGGTCGTCGAGACCACGTGCACCGGCACGGGTCCGGACGACTCGTGCGGCGCGCGGTCGGAGCCGACCGGGGCCCGCAACGGGTTCGCGGCCGTGCCGGGGCTGCCCGCCGGACCGGTGACGGCACGCCTGACGTTGGCAGACCAATCCGGATCCGTGCTGGTGAACCGCGAGATCGCGCTGACACCCGAAATGGCCTACCCGAACGGTCCGAACTGCCCACCCGGTGGTCCGCAGGCACGCATCTCAGTTGGCCCCGACGGATCAGTGACCGCCCCTTAGGTAACCGCTTACTCGGCTGAACCGGCCAAGAAGAAACCGACCAATCAGCGGCTGCCCGCACCCCCGGCCCCGCCTTACCGTCGAGACGTCAAGGGCGACGTCACTCCCGGTACTACTGCCGCTTCCGCGGGTAGCAACGCCCTTCCGGCCGCGCTCACCGTCGCGCGCGGCATCCCACGGGAGGTCGAGTTGAAGAGCAAACGTTGGCGCCGCGCCGCGCCGGTGGTCGCGCTGGTCGCGGCCACCGCGGCAGGACCCGCACCGCACGCCCTCGGGAACACCACCGCGCACCAAACCGGATACCAAGCCGGGTACCACGCCGTCACCCTCGTCACCGGTGACCGGGTCGTGCTGGCCGGCGACCGGGTGAGGTCGCTGGTCGCCGCCCCCGGCCGCGAGCACGCGGTGTTCCACTCCTACGAGCGCGACGGTCACCTGCACGTGGTGCCGCGCGACGCGGCCAGGCTGGTCGCGGAGGGCCGGCTGGACCCGCGGTTGTTCGACGTCACCGGCCTGGTCGAGGCCGGCTACGACGACGCGCGCCGGGACGACGTGCCGCTGCTCCTGGTCGGGGAGCGCCCGCCCGCCGCGGCGGGGTGGCGCGCCGGTCGGGACCTGCCCGCGGTCGGCGCGTTCGCCGCGCGGGTGGTCAAGGACCAGGCGGCGGACGCCTGGCGCACGCTCGCGTCGGGGGCGAGCGTGCGCCGGGTGTGGCTGGACGGTGTGCGCCGGCCGACCCTGGACCGCTCCACCGCGCAGGTGGGCGCGCCGACCGCGTGGGCGGTCGGGCTGACCGGCAAGGGCGTGAAGGTGGCCGTGCTGGACACGGGCGTGGACGCCGACCACCCGGACCTGGCCGGTCACGTGGTGGGCGCGGCGAACTTCACCGACGAGCCGGACAACACCGACGGCGTCGGCCACGGCACGCACGTCGCCGCCGCGATCGCCAGCAGCGGCCCGAGGTACCGGGGTGTGGCGCCGGACGCGGACCTGCTCGACGGCAAGGTGTGCGTGGCGGCGGGCTGCCAGGAGTCGGCGATCCTGGCCGGCATGCAGTGGGCGGCCGACCAGGGCGCCGACGTGGTGAACCTGAGCCTGGGCGGTGGTGACACGCCCGAGCTGGACCCGCTGGAGGAGGCGGTCGACACGCTGTCGGCGCGGACCGGCACGCTGTTCGTGATCGCGGCGGGCAACAACTCCCGGCCGGGGACGATCAGCTCGCCGGGCAGCGCCGACGCCGCGCTGACCGTGGGCGCGGTGGACCGGCAGGACGGCATCGCCCCGTTCTCCAGCCGCGGCCCTCGGGTGGGCGACGGCGCGGTCAAGCCGGACCTCACCGCGCCGGGCGTGGACATCGTCGCGGCCAGGTCGGGCAGCGGCACCGTCGGCACGCCCGTCGACGAGGGGCACGTGGCCCTGTCCGGCACGTCGATGGCGACCCCGCACGTGGCGGGCGCCGCCGCCCTGCTGGCCCAGCAGCACCCGGACTGGACCGGCGCGCGGCTCAAGGCCGCGCTGATCGCGTCGGCGCGCGACAACCCGGCGCTGACCGCGTTCGACCAGGGCGCGGGCCGGCTGGACGTGGCCGCGGCCATCACCACCACGGTCACCGCCGAACCGGCGAGCCTGGTCCTGGGCCTGCAGCGGTGGCCGCACGACGACGATACCCCGGTCACCAGGACCGTCGCCTACCGCAACGGCGGCTCCACGCCGGTCACGCTCGCCCTGACCACCGAGGTCGAGGGGCCGGACGGCGGCACGCCGCCCGCCGGGCTGCTCGGCGTCTCCCCGGCGAAGCTCACCGTGCCCGCGGGCGGCGAGGCCACCGCCTCGGTCACCGCGGACACGCGCGTCGCCGCGGCGGACGGCCTGTACGCGGGGGCGGTGGTGGCCACCGGCGGGCCGGCGCCGCTGCGGACCGCGCTGAGCGTGGACCGCGAGGTGGAGAGCTACGACGTGACCTTCGACTACGTCGACGCGACCGGCGCGCCCGCCGACGACTACTACTCGTCGATCATCGGCATGGACAACGACACGTTCGCCTTCCCGTTCGACGCGGACGGCTCGTTCACCCTGCGCCTGCCCAGGGGCGAGTACTTCACCAACTCCGACGTGGTCACCGGCGACGCGGCGCTGGCGCTGCTGCCCCACCCCTCGCTGGCCGTCACCGCCGACACCACCGTCACGCTCGACGCCCGCGCGGCCCGGCCGCTGCGGATCACCGCCCCGGACGAGGGCGCGGAGGAGGCGCTGGGCGACGTCACGCTGGTGCGCGGGCACGGCGGCCGGCAGGCCGGCGTGAGCACCGCGTTCCTCGGCGGTTTCGGCCCGGACGTGTCGATCGCGCACTCCGGCCCGGCGCTGCCCGACGACGAGCTGACCGCCCTGCTGGGCGCGCAGCTGCGCGGCACGCCGGACGGCACCACCCCGGTGTCCTACCGGCTGGCCTGGGCCCAGCGGGGCCGGCTGCCCACCGGGTTCGAACGCGCGCCCGCGGCGGCCGACCTGGCCGAGGTGCGCGCGGAGTTCGGCCCCGGCCCGGCCGGCCGGGAGTTCGGCTACGGCGGCAACCCCACGACCGCGAACGGGGTGGGCGGCTGGGCGTGGACCACGGGCGTGACCGCGCCGGGTCGGGCGGTCAACCGCGTCAACACCGACGTGGGCTGGTCGTGGGGCTTCCTGCAGTTCGGCCCGGACGGCGCGGTGGAGGCCACGCTGGCCTCGCCGGAACGCGCCTACGCGCGCGGCGGGCGGGCCTCGGAACGGGCCAACGACCCGGTGTTCTCGCCCGCGCTGCCCGAGTCGCGGTCGCCGTACCTGTGGCGGCTGGGCGACGAGATCAGCGTCAACGTGCCGCTGTTCGCCGACGCGTCGGGCAACGGCGGCAACTCGGCGGTGGCCTCCGCCCGCACGAGGCTGCTGCGCGACGGCGTCGAGGTCGGTGCCACGCCGTACGCGGCCAACGGGCTGTTCCGGGTGCCCGCGGGCGAGGCGGGGTACCGGCTGGAGACCGAGGCGGTGCGCGCGGCGGGCGTGTCGGAGTTCGCCACCCGGGTCGGCGCGGCGTGGACGTTCCGCTCGGGCACGGCGGCCGGTGACCGGGCCGTGCCGCTGCCGCTGTCGGTGGTCCGCTTCACGCCCGCGCTCGACGCGTCCGGCGCGGCGCCGCGCGGCGGGGTGCTGCGGGTGCCGCTGACCGTGCAGCAGCAGGAGGGCGCGAGCAGCGGCCGGGTGGAGCGGATCGACGTGGAGGTGTCGTTCGACGACGGCGCCACGTGGGCCGCGGCACCGGTGTCGGGCGGCGCCGCGCAGGTGGCCAACCCGAACGCGGCCGGGTTCGGCTCGGTGCGGGTCAAGGCCACCGACAGCGCGGGCAACACCCTGGAGCACACCGTGATCCGGGCCTACAAGGTCTCCTGACCGCGCAACGGCCCTGCTCCGTCCGGCAGCGGGCCCGCGCACCGGAAAGACGCACCCCCGACCACCGCGCGTCGATAGCGTCGAGGTGGTCGGGGGCGCGTCGGCGCCTTCCGCACCACGCCTCCCGACGGCCGCAACCAGATTCGGGAGGTATCTGTGCCGGCATCACGAAGGCGTGCCACGGGGGCCGCGCTGCTGGTGTTGGGGCTCGCCGCGAGCCTCGTGAACACCCCGCGGGCGGGCGCCGCACCACAACCCGCACCACCGGTCCCCGCCACCCCGGGAGCCCAACCGCACCAGGTCACCCTGATCACCGGCGACCGGGTCGTGGTCGCCGGGACCTCGCTGCGGTCCGTGGTCCCCGGACCCGGCCGCGAACGGCTCGCGTTCCACCGGTTCGTGCGCGACGGGCGGCTGCACGTCGTCCCGCGCGACGTCGCCGGACCGCTCGCGGCGGGCCGGCTGGACCTGCGCCTGTTCGACGTCACCGGCCTGGTCGACGCGGGCTACGACGACACCCGCCGCGACACCGTGCCGCTGATCGTCACCGGCACGCCCGCCACCGGTCTCGGCGCGGCGACGGCGCTGCCCGCCGTGGGCGCCACGGCCGCCCAGGTGGCCAAGGCCGAGGCCGCCGCGACGTTCCAGGCCCTGCTCGCCGACCCCGGCGTCACCAAGGTCTGGCTCGACGGCGTCCGCCGCCCCGCCCTGGACCGCTCCACCGCCCAGATCGGCGCACCCGCCGCCTGGCAGGCCGGCTACACCGGCGAGGGCGTCAAGGTCGCCGTGCTCGACACGGGGGTCGACGCCGACCACCCCGACCTCAGGGGCCGGGAGGCCGCCGAGCGCAACTTCACCGACGACCCCGACGCCGTCGACCGGATCGGCCACGGTACGCACGTCGCCGCCACGATCGCGAGCAACGACGCGAAGTACCGGGGCGTGGCCCCGGGCGCGGCGCTGCTGGACGGCAAGGTGTGCGCGAGCAGCGGGATGTGCCAGGACTCCTGGATCCTCGCCGCCATGCAGTGGGCGGTCGAGCAGGGCGCCGACGTGGTCAACATGAGCCTGGGCGGCACCGACACGCCGGGGCTCGACCCGCTGGAGCAGGCCGTGGAGACGCTGTCGCGGCAGACCGGGGCGCTGTTCGTCGTCGCCGCGGGCAACTCCGGCTCCCCCGGCACCATCGGCTCACCGGGCAGCGCCGACGCCGCGCTCACCGTCGGCGCGGTGGACCGGCAGGACGGCATCGCGCCCTTCTCCAGCCGCGGCCCGCGCCTCGGCGACGGCGGCCCGAAGCCGGACATCACCGCGCCCGGCGTGGACATCGTCGCCGCCAAGGCCGCCGAGGGGGTGCTGGGCGACCCGGTCGACGACGGCCACGTGGCCATGTCCGGCACGTCCATGGCCACCCCGCACGTGGCGGGCGCCGCCGCCCTGCTCGCCCAGCAGCACCCCGACTGGACCGGCGCGCGGCTCAAGGCCGCGCTCATGGCCTCCGCCGCGCACAACCCCGCCCTGACCGCGTTCGACCAGGGCGCGGGCCGGGTCGACTCGGGCCGGGCGCTGACCGCCTCGGTCACCGCGGACCCGCCGAGCCTGGCGCTGGGCCTGCACCCGTGGCCGCACGACGACGACACCCCGGTCAGCAAGACCTTCACCCTGCGCAACCCCGGCACCGCGCCGGTGGCGCTCGACCTGACCGTCGACGCCGAGGGCCCCGGCGGCGCGCCCGCGGACCTGTTCACCGTCAGCCCGGCGCGGGTCACCGTGCCCGCCGGCGGCGAGGCCGCGGTGACCGTCACCGCCGACACCAGGGTCGGCGCGGTCGACGGCCCGTACTCCGGCGCGGTCGTCGCCTCCGGCGGCGGCACCCGGCTGCGCGTGCCGCTGGGCGTCGACCGCGAGGTCGAGAGCTACGACGCGACCTTCGAGTTCGTCGACGCGGCGGGCCGCCCGGCGGTCGAACCGTTCGGGCTGCTGCTGGGCCTGGACAACGGCACGATCGCGTTCCTGGAGCCCGAGGCGGGCCGCGCCGCGGTCCGGCTGCCCGTGGGCGAGTACTTCCTGGTCACCGAGATCCCCACGGACGGGCGGTGGGCCCTGCTGGCCCAGCCGGGCCTGCGCGTCACCGGCCCGACCACCGTCACCGCGGACGCCCGCACCGCCGAGCCGGTCCGGATCACCTACCCCGACGCCGCGGCGCGGCCGCAGGTGGGCGACGTGCTGTTCACCCGCTACGAGGGCGGGCAGCCCAGCTTCGGCATCGGCAGCGGCTACGCCGGCGGGATCGGCGGCCTGTCGATCGGGCACCTCGGCCCCGAGCTGCCCGCCGACCGGTTCGGGGCGCTGCTCGGCGAGCAGGCCACCGGCACCCCGGTCGGCACCACCCCGGTGACCTACCGGTTCTCGTGGCTGTTCCGGGGCCGCGTGCCCACCGGCCTGACCAGGGCGCCCGCCAGGCGTGAGCTGGCCGAGGTGCGCTCGGAGCTCGCGCCCGGCCCGGCGGGCACCGCCTTCCGCCACGCCGGCTTCCCGGTGCTGGCCGGCGGCATCAGCGGCCTGGGCTGGGAGGTCGACGCGAAGGACCGCGCGATCGACTACGCGACCCCGGGCCCGGACGTGCGGTGGGCGTGGTCGGCGCTCCAGGTCCTCGGTGACGCGCCGCAGGCGGTGCTCGACTCGCCGGTGCGGACCCCGCGCCCGGGCAGGACCTACCGGGAGCGGTTCAACGACCCGGTGTTCGGGCCCTCGCTGCCCGCCACCCCCTTCCCCTACCTGGCCCGGATCGGCGACACCGTCGACTTCTCGCTGCCGCTGTTCGGCGACGGCCGCGGCAACGGCGGCCAGTCGCTGGTGTCCTCCGCCCGCACCCGGCTGCTGCGCGACGGCGTCGAGGTCGGCCGGACCGACTACCCGGGTCGCGTCCGGACCACCGTGCCGCCGGGCGCAGCGACGTACCGGGTGGAGACCGAGGCCGTGCGCGCACCGGGCGTCTCGGAGTTCACCTCGCAGGTCCGGGGCGCGTGGACGTTCCGCTCGGACACCGCGCCGGGCGACCGCTACGCGCCGCTGCCGCTGACCGTCGTCCGGTTCGCCCCCGCGCTCGACGCGTCCGGCACCGCGCCGGCGGGCCGGGTGCTGCGGGTGCCGCTGGTGGTCGAGCAGCAGGAGGGCGCGGCCAACGGCCGGGTCGACCGGCTGCGCGTGGAGGCGTCGTTCGACGACGGCAGGACGTGGTCGGCGGTGCCGGTCGCCGGGCGCACCGCGCTCGTCCGCAACCCCGCCGGCGCCGGGTACGCCTCGCTCCGGGTCAGCGGCTCCGACCGCGGGGGCAACACCTTCGAGCAGACCCTGGTCCACGCCTACAAGATCGGCTGACCGGTCGTGGGGCGTCCACTCCGGAGTGGACGCCCCACTTCAACGCGCGGTGACCGACCGCAGGGCCGATCGGGTGGTCAGACCCCACGAAGAGACGCTGACGTGACACCGACAGGTGGATAGCGTCGAAAGCGCAGGGGGGCTTCGTCACTTTCGGTTCACGCCGCCATCGCGAGTGGTCGGCGCCTTCCGACCGCGCGCTTCACCGCGCACCACCGGATTCGGGAGGTATCTGTGCTGGGATTACGCACGCGTGGCGCGCCCCTGGGAGCCGCCCTGGCGCTCGGGCTCGTCGCCACCGCGGCCACGGGGGTGGCCACCGCGGCACCGGGGGCACCGCCGCGGGCGGACGCAGGGCAGCGCACCGTCACCCTGATCACGGGTGACCAGGTCGTGCTGGGCGGTACGGGGGTCGACGCGCTGCGCGCCGCCCCCGGCCGCGAGGGGATCGGCTTCCAGACGTTCCGCCGGGACGGCGGGCTGCACGTCGTGCCGCAGGACGCGGCCCGCGCCGTCGCCGAGGGCCGGCTGGACCCGCGGCTGTTCGACGTCACCGGCCTGGTCGACGCGGGCTACGACGACGCCCACCGCGACACCGTGCCGCTCATCGTCACCGGCACGCCCGCCACCGGTCTCGGCGCGGCGACGGCGCTGCCCGCCGTGGGCGCGACGGCCGCGCAGGTGACCAAGGCCGAGGCCAACACCGCGTTCCGGGCCCTGCTCGCCGACCCCGGCGTGACCAGGATCTGGCTCGACGGCGTCCGCCGCCCGACCCTGGACCGCTCCACCGCCCAGATCGGCGCACCCGCCGCCTGGGAAGCCGGCTACACCGGCGAGGGCGTCAAGGTCGCCGTGCTCGACGGCGGCGTGGACGGAGAGCACCCCGACCTCAAGGGCCGGGAGGTCGCCGAGCAGAACTTCACCGACGCGCCCGACAACGTCGACCACGACGGCCACGGCACGCACGTCGCCGCCACGATCGCGAGCAACGACGCGAAGTACCGGGGCGTCGCCCCGGGCGCGGCCATCCTCGACGGCAAGGTCTGCCGGGACGGCGGCTGCCAGGAGTCCTGGATCCTCGCCGGCCTCCAGTGGGCCGTCGACCAGGGCGCCGACGTCGTCAACCTCAGCCTCGGCGGCCGCGACACGCCGCAGGTCGACCCGCTGGAGCAGGCCGTCAACGACCTGTCGGCCAAGACCGGCGCGCTGTTCGTCATCGCCGCGGGCAACTCCGGCTCCCCCGGCACCATCGGCTCGCCGGGCAGCGCCGACGCCGCCCTGACCGTGGGCGCGGTCGACCGGCAGGACGGCATCGCCCCGTTCTCCAGCCGCGGGCCCCGCACCGGCGACGGCGCCATCAAGCCCGACATCACCGCACCCGGCGTGGGCATCGCCGCGGCCAAGGCGTCCCAGGGCAACCTCGGCACCCCGGTCGACGACCGGCACGTGGCCCTGTCCGGCACCTCGATGGCCACCCCACACGTCGCCGGCGCCGCCGCCCTGCTCGCCCAGCAGCACCCCGACTGGACCGGCGCGCAGCTCAAGGCCGCCCTGATGGCCTCGGCCGCACCGAACCCGGCGCTGACCGCGTTCGACCAGGGCGCCGGGCGCGTCGACCTGGCCCGCGCCGTCACCGCCACCGTCGTCTCCGAGCCGGCCAGCGCCGGCCTGGGCGTGCAGCAGTGGCCGCACGACGACGACACCCCCCTCACCAAGGGCGTCACCTACCGCAACCTCGGCACCGAGCCGGTCACCCTCGACCTCTCCGTCGAGGCCGCGGGCCCGGACGGCGAACCCGCGCCCGCGGGCCTGTTCACCGTCACCCCGGCGCAAGTCACCGTGCAGGCGGGCGGCGAGGCCGCGGTGACCGTCACCGCCGACACCAGGGTCGGCACCCTCGACGGCGCGTACTCCGGCGCCGTGGTCGGCGGACCGGTGCGCACGCCCCTGGCCGTCACCCGCGAGGCCGAGAGCTACGACGTGGTGTTCGAGCACGTCGACACCGCGGGCAGGCCCGCCGCCGACTACTTCGGCACGGTGCTCGGCCTGGACAACCCCGCGTACGAGCTCCTGGGCGACCCCGACGGCAGCGTCACGGTCCGCCTGCCCAGGGGCGAGTACACCGCCCGCTCGGTGATCGCCAACGGCGAGCAGACCTCGGTGCTGTTCCAGCCCGCCCTCACCGTCGACCGCGACCACACCAGGTTCACCTTCGACGCCCGCGCCGCGAAGCCCTTCCGGGTCACCCCGCCGAACCCGGGCGCCGTCGGGGTCCTCGCCGACGTGGACGTCATCCGCGTCTTCGGCGGCCGGCCCACGACCATGGGCTACGCCTACCTGGGCGGCATCCCCGACGACCTGACCGTGGGCCACCTCGGCCCGCGCCTGCCCGACGACGAGCTGACCTCGGCGATCGGCGCCCAGTTCCGCGCCGAACCCGCCGGCGGGACGCCGGAGAACTACCGGTTCCGGTGGGCCGAGCGCGGCGCGGCGCCCACGGGCTTCACCCGCGCGCCCGCCGAGCGCGAGCTGGCCGAGGTGCGCACGTCGTTCGGGCCGGGCGACCCCGCCGCCGAGCACCTGCACGGCGGCGTGGGCTTCGTCGCGGGCGGCACCGGCGGCTGGGCGGCGCTGTTCCCGGTCACCCCGGGCGGCGGGGCGGTCGACCACGTCAACGTGGACGGGACCACGTGGCGCTGGACGAAGACGGAGTGGGGCGCCAGCGGTCCCGTCGTCGACTACCAGTCGGCGGAGCGCACCTACCGCGCGGGGCGCACCTACCGCGAGCGGTTCGGCTTCCCGGTGTTCGGCCCGGGCCTGCCCGACTCGCCGTACGTCTACCTGGGCCGGGCGGGCGACCGGCTGGTGGCGCAGGTGCCGCTGGTCGACGACGCCGCCGACAACCTCGGCTCGTCGGTCTACCGGTCCGGCCGCACCGCGCTGCACCGCGACGGCGAGCCGGTCGGCGAGACCGCCCACCCGTACGGCGAGTTCACCGTGCCGCCCGGCGCGGCCGACTACCGGCTGGAGCAGGAGGTGGTCCGGGACCCGGCGCTGTTCGAGTTCGCCACCCGGGTCGACGGGGCCTGGACGTTCCGCTCCGGCACCGTCCCCGGCGATCAGGTGCGCCGGCTGCCGCTGTCGGTGGTGCGGTTCACCCCCGCGCTCGACGCCTCGGGCGGCACGCCCGCCGGGCGCCTGCTCCGCGTGCCGCTGACCGTGCGGCAGCAGGGGGGCGCCGACAACGGCCGGGTCCGGCGGCTCCGGGTCGAGGTGTCGTTCGACGACGGCAGGAGCTGGGCGGCCGTGCCCGTCGCGGGCGGCGCCGCGCTGATCCGCAACCCGAACGCGGCCGGGTACGCCTCGCTGCGCGCGAGCGGCGCCGACAGCAGGGGCAACACCTTCCGGCACACCGTGATCCGCGCCTACAAGATCAGGTGACGGGCGGGGGCGTCCGCTCCCCGGAGTGGACGCCCCCGTCTCAACCGGCGAAGCGGACAGCGACCGCGGTGGTGCGTTCGGGTGGCGCAACTCCCCTCGAAGGGACGCTGCCCCCACCCCGAACGGGTGGCTAGCGTCGAGGGCCGTTGGGGGGCTTCGTCACTTCCGGTTCACCGCCACCGCGGGTCTGCGGTGCCTTCCGACCGCGCGACACCCACGCGCCACCCATCGGAGGTACCTGTGTTCAGACCACGGAAGCGCGGCGCGGCCCTGGTGGCCGCAGTCCTGGCGGCGGGGCTCACCACCCCGGCCGCACCGGCCGCACCCGCAGCACCACCCGCGACGTCCGGGGCGCCCGCCGAAGCGCCGCGGACGGTCACCCTGATCACCGGCGACCGGGTCGTGGTGACCGGCGCCGCGGTCGGCGCGTTCCAGCCCGGCCCCGGCCGCGAGGGCGTCGTCGTCCACTCCACCCTGCGCGACGGCCGGCTGCAGGTCGTGCCCGAGGACGCGCTCAAGGGCATCGCGGCCGGGCGGCTGGACCCGCGGCTGTTCGACGTCACCGGCCTGATCGAGGCCGGCTACGACGACGCCCACCGCGACACCGTGCCGCTCATCGTCACCGGCACGCCCACCGCCGGCCTCGGCGCGACGACGGCGCTGCCCGCCGCCGGCGCGGTGGCCGCCGAGCCCGCCAAGGCCGAGGCCGGCGCCGCGTTCCGGGACCTGCTCGCCGACCCGGGCGTGACCAAGGTCTGGCTCGACGGCGTGCTGCGCCCCACCCTGGACCGCTCCACCGCCCAGATCGGCGCGCCCACCGCGTGGCGGTCGGGCCTGACCGGCAAGGGCGTCAAGGTCGCCGTGCTCGACGGCGGCGTCGACGGCGACCACCCCGACCTCAAGGGCCGCGAGATCGCCGAGCGGAACTTCACCGACGCGCCCGACAACGTCGACCACGACGGCCACGGCACCCACGTCGCCGCCACCATCGCGAGCAACGACGCGAAGTACCGGGGCGTCGCGCCCGGCGCGGCCATCCTCGACGGCAAGGTCTGCCGGGACGGCGGCTGCCAGGAGTCCTCGGTGCTCGCGGGCATGCAGTGGGCCGTCGACCAGGGCGCCGACATCGTCAACCTCAGCCTCGGCGGCTACGACTCGCCGGGCGTGGACCCGATGGAGGAGGCGGTCAACCGCCTGTCCGACGAGACCGGCACGCTGTTCGTCGTCGCCGCGGGCAACTCCGGTCGGGCCAAGACCGTCGACTCGCCGGGCAGCGCGGACGCGGCGCTCACCGTCGGCGCGGTGCGCCGCGACGACGACCTCGCGTACTTCTCCAGCCGCGGCCCCCGCACCGGCGACGGCGCGGTCAAGCCCGACATCACCGCGCCCGGCGTGAACATCGTCGCGGCCAAGGCGTCCCAGGGCACCATCGGCACCCCGGTCGGCCGCCGGCACGTGTCCCTGTCCGGCACCTCGATGGCCACCCCGCACGTCGCCGGCGCCGCCGCCCTGCTCGCCCAGCAGCACCCCGACTGGACCGGCGCCCGGATCAAGTCGGTGCTGATGGCCTCGGCCAGGCCGAACCCGGCGCTGACCGTGTTCGAGCAGGGCACGGGCCGGGTGGACCTGACCCGCGCGATCACCGCCACCGTCGGCGCCCGGCCGGTGAGCCTCGCCTTCGGCGAGCAGCAGTGGCCGCACCAGGACGACGCCCCGGTCACCAAGACCGTCACCTACCGCAACAGCGGCCCGCAGCCCGTCACCTTCGACCTCGCGGTCGACCTGCGCGGCCCCGACGGCAGGCCCGCGCCCGCGGGCTTGGTCACCGTCACCCCGGCGACGGTCACCGTCCCGGCCGGCGGCGAGGCCGCCGTGGCGGTCACCGCGGACACCAGGGTCGGCACCACCGACGGCCTGTTCGCCGGTGCCGTGGTCGGCGGGCCCACCCGCACCCCGCTGAGCCTGGCCCGCGAGGTCGAGAGCTACGACGTGTCGGTCGCGCACCTGGACGCGGAGGGCAACCCCGCCCCGGACCACACCACCGCGCTGGTGGGCATGGACAACGACGTCTACACCTCGCTGTACGACTTCGACGGCACCGCCACCGCGCGCGTGCCCAAGGGCGAGTACATGGCGCGCACGGTCGTGCGCACCGGCAACCGCACCGCGGTGCTCGCCCGGCCGAGCATGACCGTCGACGCCGACCACACCCTGTTCACCTTCGACGCCCGGACGGCCGCGCCGATCGACATCACCCCGCCCGCGGCGGGCGCGACGCCGGCGATCGGCGACATCAACGTCTCACGCCTGCTCAACGGCAGGCGCGTGGTGCTCAACACGGCCTTCCTGTCCGGTTTCGTGGACATGTCCATCGGCCACGTCGGCCCGGTCCTCACCGACGACGAGCTGACCGTCTCGGTCGGCGCGCAGTACCAGGCGCCGCCGGTCGACGGCACCGCGGTGAACTACCGGTTCCGCTGGGTCGAGCGGGGCGAGGTGCCCACCGGGTTCACCCGCGCGCCCACCGAGGACGAGCTGGCCGAGGTGCGCACCACCTTCGCGCCCGCCCCGGCCGACCGCCAGCACCTGCACAGCGGCAACGCCAGCCCGCCGGACGGCTCGGGCGGCTGGTCGGCGCTGCTGACCGTGCCCGGCGGCGGCGCCGTGGTCGACCACATCACCACCGACGAGCTGACCTGGGGCTGGTCCTACCTGCGGCTGTCGCCCCAGTACCGGTCCGAGGCCGACTACTCCTCCTACGACCGCACCTACCAGCGGGACGGCCGGTACGCGGAGCGGTTCCTGTTCCCGGTCATGGGCCCCGGCCTGTCCGCCCTGCCCGCCACCTACCTCGGCCTGGACCGGGACCGGGTGACCGCGCAGGTGCCGCTGTTCAACGACCGCGACGGCAACCTGGGCCGCGGCAGCGCCGAGTCCGCCCGCACCGCGCTCTACCGCGACGGCAGGCTGGTCGGCCTGGCCCACGACCAGGTCGGCCAGTTCACCGTGGAGCCCGGCGAGGCCCGCTACCGGGTCGAGCAGGACATCGCCCGCGACCCGACCGGGTTCGAGCTGGGCACCCGGGCGAGCGGGGCGTGGACGTTCCGCACGGACGTCCTGCCCGCCGGGCAGGGCAAGCGGCTGCCGCTGTCGGTGGTGCGGTTCACCCCCGAGCTCGACGCCTCGGGCGGCACGCCCGCCGGGCGCCTGCTGCGCGTGCCGCTGACCGTGGAGCAGCAGCAGGGGGCGGACAACGGCGAGGTGGGCCGCATCCGGGTCGAGGTGTCGTTCGACGACGGCAAGAGCTGGGCGGCCGTGCCCGTCGCGGGCGGCGCCGCGCTCGTCCGCAGCCCGAACGCGGCCGGCTACGCCTCGCTGCGCGCGAGCGGCACCGACAGCAAGGGCAACACCTTCGAGCAGACCCTGATCCGCGCCTACGAGATCACGAAGTGAGGTGCGCGTGCCGGGAGGGTCGCCCCTCCCGGCACGTCACCACGTGTCCTTGCGGAAGATCGAGCCGGTGCCCTCGTCCGGGTCCTCGTCCACCGGGGGCCGGCGCGCGGGCCGCGCCTGCGGCGGCTGCTGCTGGAACGGCGGCTGCTGGGCGGGCGGCTGCTGGGCGGGCGGCGGCGGGGGCTGCCGCGGTGCCGACTGGAGGAACCCGCCCTGCGGCTGCTGCTGCGGCGGCGGGAAGCCGGGCGGCGGCGCCTGCACCGGTGGCGTGGCGGAGACACCGAGCTGCGCCGGGTCGATCGAGCTGTCCTCCAGCAGCGGCGCGGCCAGGCCCTGCACCTGCTGGGCCGCCGCCGACGATGCCTGGAAGACCACCTGCAGCAGGCTCGACGCGAGCTGCCGGCCGCCGCCGCGCAGCGCGCGGTCGTCGATCCTGAGGTCCACCAGCTGGCCGTTGGCGGTCACGGTCGCGGTCAGCGCCCCGTCCGGCGACTGCCTGGTCACGCGCAGGTTCGCCAGCTGCCCCTGCAGCTCGTCGGCCTGCTGCTGCTTCTGCGCGGCGAGCCGGGTGAGCCGTTCCAGCTTCTGCTCCAGGTCTTCCCGCATCGCACACACCCCCGATCCCGTGTAGGTGTCCGGGTGGCAGGCTAGTGCACCGAACGGAGGAGCATCCGCGGATCCGGTGGAACCGAGGCGGGCCGCCCGCCGTCGGAGCAACCGCCAGGGAAAGGGGGCGCGATGACCGCCAAGTTCGACGTCAGGCTCGACGGCATCCTGGAGTTCGCCGGCACCTCGGAGCGGCGGGGGGAGCGGTTCGACGAGGTCGTGGCCGCGCTGGAGGCCGCCCGGGTCGGCCGCGAGTCGTTCGGCAAGATGCCGTCCAGCGGTGAGATCTACTCGACCTACGAGGAGCGGGTCAACTCGACGTTGGCCGACCTCAAGGAGTGCGCCGAGGCGATGCGCGACATCGCCGAGTCGGTGCGCGACACCTCGCAGGAGTACCGGAACCTCGACACCGGGCTCGGCGAGGTCATGGACAGGATCTCCCAGGCCATGTCCGGTATCCAGGCACCGAAGGTGGGCGGATGAGCCCCAGCACGACCGTCGAGGTCAACAACAAGATCGAGACCTTCCTCAACGGGTGCCCCGGCCCGGTCCAGGGCATCATCCGGCCGCTGCTCAACCCGCTGCTGGAGGCCATCGACTGGGTCGCGGGCGACCCCGACGACCTGATCCGGGCCGCGGACGCGTGGGAGAAGGCCGCCACCGACATCCGCGCGATCGTGTCCGACGAGGCGAGTGCCCGGCAGAGCGTCACCGGCGTGTGGCAGGGGCCCGCGGCGGACAAGTTCAACGCCAAGCTCACCGAGATCGAGGAGCAGGTCAACCAGCTCGCCCAGAACGTGCAGGACACCTCGGGCATGCTGGTGGAGGCCGCCAAGGGCTGCGTCGACTCGGCCAACCTGATCATCGACCTCATCATCGACCTGATCATGATGCTGGTGACCGACCTGCTGGTCAGCCTCTCGCTGTCGGTGATCAGCTTCGGCGCCTCGCTGGCCGCGGGCGCCGCCGCGGCCGCCGCGAAGGCCGCCGCCACGCTGGGCAAGGTCATGAGGATCGTGCAGAAGCTGGCCGACCTGCTGATGAAGCTGTCGAACATGCTGCGCAAGCTCGCCGAGGCCGCGAAGGCGTACAAGGAGGGCCTGAAGGCGATCAAGGCCCTGAAGAAGGCCGCGGGCACCTTCAGCAAGGAGGGCATCGCGCTGGGCGTGATGAAGTCGGTCTACACCGCGCCGGTGCGCATCCCGCTCGGCAAGGTGCTGGGCGAGTCGGTGCCGGGCGGGCCGGCGGGCGGCGTGTTCAACATGGGCAAGGACGTCTACAACTACGCCACGGACGACGACTGATGCCGTTGGTCGACGACCTGCGGGTGTGGGGCGACGAGGCCCGGGCGGCGCTGCCGCCCGACGAGGCCCTGCTCGCCCTCGCCTCGGTCGGCGTGGCCTACGGCGCGCGCGGCGGGGCCGGACCGGACTTCTGGACCACCCCGGTGGGCCGGGCGACCGACCGGCTGGCCCGCGCCGTGCCCACCGAGGGCTGGGTCGGCCGGGCCGTGGCCGGGATCGGCGGCGTCGCGTTCGCCGCGCCGTCGCTCGACCTGCCCGCGGACTTCCCGGAGCGCTGGATCGGCGGCCGCACCTGCCTCGGGCCCGCCGGGTCCCTGGCCAGGCAGGTCGAGGCCGCCGCCACCGGGCACAGCTTCCTGGCCGTGACCGCGCGGCGCCTGGTGGTGCTGCACAAGCGGGGCGAGCGGCTGGAGCGGGCGTGGGCGGCGCCGCGCGAGGCCGTGGTGGCCGCCCGGCGCCGCCCCCGCCTGCTCGCGCGGGGGCGGTTCGGCCTGGTCTTCCGGGACGGCTCGTGGATCGTGCTCGGCACGTTCGGCGCGCACGTCGGCAGCGCCCACGCCAAGCGGGTCGTCGCGGCCCTGGCTACGGCAGGTTCGTGACCAGCTCGGCGGCCGGCACCCGGGTGCCCGTGTAGAACGGGACCTCCTCGCGCACGTGGCGGCGCGCGTCGGTGGCGCGCAGGTGCCGCATCAGGTCGACGATGCGGTGCAGCTCGTCGGCCTCGAAGGCGAGGATCCACTCGTAGTCGCCGAGCGCGAACGACGCGACCGTGTTGGCCCGCACGTCCGGGTAGTCCCGGGCCTCCTTGCCGTGCTCGGCGAGCATCCTGCGGCGCTCCTCGTCCGGCAGCAGGTACCACTCGTAGGACCGCACGAACGGGTACACGCAGACGTACTTGCGCGGCTCCTCGCCCGCCAGGAACGCCGGGATGTGGCTGCGGTTGAACTCCGCGGGCCGGTGCAGCGCGAACTGGCTCCACACCGGCGTGCTCGCGCGGCCCAGCGCGGTGCGGCGGAACCCGGTGTACGCCTGCTGGACCTGCTCGACCTCCTCGGCGTGCCACCAGACCATGAAGTCGGCGTCCGCGCGCAGGCCCGCCAGGTCGTACACGCCGCGCACCACGACGCCCTTGGCCTCCAGGCCGTCCAGGTACTCCTGGGCCTCCGCGGCGGCCGGGCCCCGGTCGTCGGGCAGGCGCCCCGGTTCGACCCGGAAGACCGACCAGGCGGTGTAGCGGATGGTGTCGTTGAGCTCGGTGTAGTTCAAGCGGGACATGGGCCCCATCCTCTCATCCGCGCTGTTCAGCGCACCCCGCCGAGCACGTGTGCGGCGACACGTGCGGCCGCCGCGCCCGCCGTGGCGATGCACGCCGGGATGCCGACGCCGTGCAGCGCGGCGCCCGCCACGGCCAGCCCGGGCACCCGCGCGACCTCGTCCTCGACCTCCCGCACCAGGTCCACGTGGCCCACCCCGTACTGCGGCAGGCCGCCGCCCCAGCGGGTGACCACCGCGTCGACCGGCGCCGCGGTCACGCCGGTCAGCCGGGCCAGGTCGGCGCGGACGGCCGCGACCAGCTCGTCGTCGTCGCGCCGGAGCAGGTGGGCCTCGCCGTGCCTGCCGACGCTGCCGCGCACCAGCACCGGGTCGCCGCCCAGGTGGGCCCACTTGCGGCTGGAGAAGGTGAACGCCTTGGCGGTGAACGGGGTGCCGTCGGGCGCGCGTTCGCCCTCGGCCAGCAGCACGCCGGAGCGGTCGGGCAGCGCGGTGCCGGGCGGCAGGGCCAGCGCCACCACCGCCATGGACGCCAGCTCGACCTCGCCGAGGCGGCGGGACGCGGCGGGCGCGACGTCGGCGAGCAGCTTGCGCGCGGCGGGCGCGGGCACGGCCAGCACCACGCCGTCGACGTCCAGGTGCGCCGGCGCGGCGGCCGAACCGATCTCCAGGCGCCAGCCGCGCCCCCGGCGGAGCAGGCGGCGCACCGGCAGGCCCAGCCGCACCCGCGCGCCGGAGACCTCGGCCAGCCGCGTCACCAGGGTCGACAGGCCGTCGCGCAGCGTGCCGAAGACCGGCGGTCGGGTGACCCCCGGCCGGGGGGGCGCGGGCATGCTCGTCGCGGCGGCGGCCAGCAGCGAGCCGACGCCCGAGTCCAGCGCCTCGGCCAGTTGCGGCATGGTGGCGCGCAGGCCCAGGTGCCCGGTGCGGCCCGCGTACACACCGCCCAGCAGCGGCCCGACCAGGCGGGCGTCCACCTCGGGGCCGAAGCGCTCGGTCAGCAGCGCGCCCACGGCCACGTCCGCGCCGTCCAGCCGGATCGGGGGCAGCGACGGTTCGCCCGCGACCCGGCGCAGGCCCTCCGGCGACAGCACGTCGCGCACGGCCTCCACCGAAGCGGGGACACCCATCAGGGTGCGCCCGGGGATGGCGCGCAGGGCGCCGCCCGCCTGGATGCCCGACGGCGCGCCGGTCGGGTGCACGAGCTGGTCGGCCAGCCCCAGCTCGGCGACCAGGTCGGCGGCCTCGGGGCGGCGGCGCAGGAACGCCTCCGCGCCCACGTCGTAGGGCCGCCCGCCGACCTCGACCGTGCGCAGCTTGCCGCCCGGCCGGTCGGCCTGCTCGACCACGGTCAGCTCCGCGTCCGGGCCGAGCAGGTGCCGCAGCCGGTGCGCGGCGGCCAGGCCCGAGATCCCGCCGCCGACCACCGCGACCCGCACCGCGCTCACCCCGCCCGGTGCACCAGCTCGACGGCCCGGGTGATCACGTCCGGGTCGGTGTCGGGCAGCACGCCGTGGCCGAGGTTGAAGATGTGGCCCGCGGCGGCCTCGCCCTCGCGCTTGATGCGGTCGACCTCCCGCTCCAGCGCGGGCAGCCCGGCGAACAGCAGCGCCGGGTCGAGGTTGCCCTGGACCACCGGCTTGGGCAGGTGCGGGGCGGCCGCCTCCAGCCGCCGGACCGCCACGTCCAGCGGGGTGCGCCAGTCGACCCCGACCACGTCCGCGCCCGCCTCGCGCATCGCGGGCAGCAGCTCGGAGGTGCCGACGCCGAAGTGGATGCGCGGCACGGTGGTGACGCTGCCGAGCACCCTCGCCGAGTGCGGCAGGACGAACTCGCGGTAGTCGCGCTCGGACAGCGCGCCCGCCCACGAGTCGAACAGCTGGACCGCCTTGACGCCCGCCGCGACCTGCACGCGCAGGAACTCGGCGGTGATGCCGGCGAGCTTGTCCAGCAGGGCGTGCCACAGGTCGGGGTCGCCGTGCATGAGCGCCTTGGTGCGCTCGTGGTGCTTGCTGGGGCCGCCCTCGACCAGGTAGGAGGCGAGGGTGAACGGGGCGCCCGCGAACCCGATCAGCGGCACGTCGCCCAGCTCGCGGTTGAGCAGCCCCACGGCCTCGGCCACCGGCGCGACCTGCTCCTCGTGCAGCTCGGGCAGCGCGTCGACGTCGGCGCGCGTGGTCACCGGCCGGGCCACCACCGGGCCGGTGCCGGCCACGATGTCCAGGTCGACGCCCGCGGCCTTGAGCGGCACGACGATGTCGGAGAACAGGATCGCGCCGTCCACGCCGTGCCTGCGCACCGGCTGGAGGGTGATCTCGCAGACCAGCTCCGGGTCCATGCAGGCGTCCAGCATCGCGGTGCCCGCGCGGACCTTGCGGTACTCCGGCAGCGAGCGGCCCGCCTGGCGCATGAACCAGACCGGGGTCCGGGACGGCCGGCCGCCGCGCGCGGCCACGAGCAACGGGGCTTCGGTGATGTCGTTCATCTCGTCCGCCATCGTCCCACGGGGCGGTCGGCGGGCGCCCCGAGGTCCCCGGGGTCCGGCGTGCCGCGCTCACGATGCGCGGTCCCGGGGCCTACAGTCCGTAGGTGTGACGGAGCCCGAACTGTTCCGGCGTGCGGTCGCGACGCTCAGGTCGGTGCGGACCCGACCGGAGCTGGAGCTGACCGAGGTGCGCCCGCCGCAGCGGCTGGCGCCGTGGGCCTTCGCGCTGACCGCGGAGGTGACCGGGCCCGGCGACGAGCTGTCCACCGGGCGGCTGGTGCTGCTGCACGACCCGGAGGGCGTCGAGGCGTGGGCCGGCGTGTTCCGGCTGGTGGCCTACGTGCGGGTGGAGCTGGACGCCGAGCTGGCCGCCGACCCGCTGCTGCCCGAGGTCGGCTGGTCGTGGCTGGCCGAGGCGCTGGAGGTGGCGGGCGCGGAGTTCCTGGCCCTGGGCGGCACGGTGACCCAGACCTCCTCGGCCCGGTTCGGCGACATCGCGGGCCCGGCCCGCACCGACGACCTGGAGCTGCGCGCCTCCTGGACCGCCCGCACCGCCGACCTGGCCGCCCACGGCACCGCGTTCTACGACCTGATGGCCACCGCCGTGGGCCTGCCCCCCATCGGCGTCACCACCCTGCGCTAGCCGCCCCCGAACGCAGAACTCACCGTTCCCGAACGTTCGACACGCCGGTCCCGAACGTTCGACACGCGCGAGTCGAACGTTCAGGGCCCTCGTGTCGAACCTTCGGGGCCGGTGAGTTCCACGTTCAGGGCCGTCAGTCGTCGTTGTCGCGCAGGACCCGCAGGGCGTTGCGGCCGGCGAGCTTGGCGCAGTCGTCCTCGCTCCACCCGCGGTCGAGCAGCGCGGCGAACAGGTCCGGGTAGCAGGAGACGTCGCCCATGCCCTCCGGCAGGGCGGTCACGCCGTCGTAGTCGCCGCCCAGCCCGATGTGGTCGACCCCGGCCACCTCGCGGGCGTGCTCCACGTGCGCGACCACGTCGTCGAGGGTCACCCGCGGCGCGGGCTCGGGCCAGCCGGCCTGGAACCGGTGGCGCGCCTCCAGGTCGTTGTGGCTCTCCCCGGCCTCGTGCATGGCCTCCTTGAGGCGGGCGTCCCAGGCCGCGTGGGCCGCGGAGACGAACTGGGGCACGAAGGTGACCATCAGGACCCCGCCGTTGCCCGCCAGGCGCTCCAGGACGTCGTCGGGCGCGTTGCGGGGGTGGTCGGCGACGGCCCGGCAGGAGGAGTGGCTGAACACGACCGGCCGGGAGGTGGTGTCCAGGGCGTCGCGCATGGTGGACGGTGCCACGTGCGACAGGTCGACCAGCATGCCGATCCGGTTCATCTCCCGCACGACCTCGCGCCCGAAGTCGGTCAGGCCGCCGTGGACGGGCTCGTCGGTGGCCGAGTCGGCCCACGGGGTGTTCTCGTTGTGCGTGAGGGTCATGTAGCGCACGCCCAGCCGGCGCAGGGCGCGCAACACGCCCAGCGAGCCGTTGATGGAGTGTCCGCCCTCCGCGCCGATCAGCGAGGCTATCCGCCCGTCCGCGAACGCCCGTTCGGCCTCGTCCGCCGTCGTGGCCAGGCGGAGGTGGTCGGGGTAGCGGGCGGCGAGGTGGTGGACCAACTCCACTTGCTCCAGCACGGCGGTGACGGCTGCGTCGCCCGCCAGTCGGCACGGGACCCAGACGGACCAGAACTGCATCCCCAACCGGCCCTCGCGGGCGCGCACCAGGTCGGTCTGCAGGGCGGGCTGCCGCGTCGTCAGGTCGACGACCGAAGCTGTCACCACGGGGTCACCGGGCGTTGACTTTTCACTGATTTGCCCGGACAGCGCCAGGTCCCGCAGCGCCCACGGCAGGTCGTTGTGACCGTCCACGAGGGGGGTGCGTGCCAGCAGTTCCTCGGCCTCGTCCCGACGTGTGGTGCTCACCACGGGCAACTCCTGGATGTCGTCATGAGAAGGCTTCGCGTTACGCGACCTATCCAGTTGTCCACCGATCGTGTGACAGCGGGGGCCATCAGTGACAACTCATTCGGGATAGATACCCGATTGATCGTCCCGTAGACCCGCTTGGGCGGCTACGCTGCCCCAGACGACACCACTTTCGGTCGATCAGTGGCGCGGCTGATTGGACGAAAGTCCCGGTGCCGGTCGGGGGGCACGACCGACTCCAGGGAGGTAGTGACGTGGCTGCCGTCGGCTTAGGTCAGGCCGTTCGTACCACGCCAGCCGGCTCGTTGCCGGCGAACATGGTCCCGCACCCGCGGGAGGAGCTTTTTTCGGTGTTGGTGGTCGACGACCACCCGCTGCTGAGGGAGGCGATAAGCGCTCGGCTCACCCAGATGGGAGCCGGGACGGTGCATGAGGCGGCTTCGGTCGCGGAGGCTCGGGCGCGGGCACTCGCAACCGGACCGTGTGATCTCGCGATCCTCGATCTGGGTCTGCCGGACGGAACCGGCATCGACCTGGTCACGGAACTCCGTGCCCAGGGCTGGCCCCGCATCGTGGTCCTCGCGTCCTCCGACGACCCCTACGCGGTCAGGTCGGCCTTCCAGGCGGGCGCCCAGGCGTACCTGCTGAAGTCCGCCTCGCCGATGGTGGTCACCGACGGGGTGCGCAGGGTCCTCGACGGCGGCGTCTACGCGGACCCGAGCGTCGCGCCCGTGCTCGCAGCGGGCACGAGGGTGCCGGGCACCGACAACACGCCGCGGGAGCTGTCCGCGCGTGAGGTCGAGGTCCTCCAGCTGGTCGCCGATGGCCAGAGCAACAAGGAGATCGGCGAAGCGCTCAGCCTTTCCGCGCTGACGGTGAAGAGCCACCTGTCGCGGATCGGGCGCAAGCTGGGCACCGGGGATCGGGCTCAGATGGTCGCGCTGGCCATGCGTGCCGGCGTGATCCGCTGAGGCGGGTTACCGCACTGAACCGGCCGAACACACCCGCGAGTGGTGCGTTCGTCGTAGGGTCTTCCGCCGTGGACGTACCCTCCGACGAGCCAACCGAACCAACCGGAGCTGATCCGGTGCCGCTGGTGGAACCCGCTGACGGGGTGCCACCGGTCGTCGCCGACGCCCCGTCGCTCCGGCGTGCCGCTGACGCGCTCGCCGGAGCGACGGGTCCGGTCGCGGTGGACACCGAGCGAGCCTCGGGCTACCGCTACTCGCAACGGGCCTACCTGGTGCAACTGCGCCGGGCGGGCGCCGGGACCGTGCTGGTCGACCCGATCGCCCTCGGCGGTCGGCTCGACCCGCTGGTCGAGGCGCTGGACGGGGCCGAGTGGGTGCTGCACGCAGCGTCGCAAGACCTGCCGTGCCTCGCCGAACTCGGCCTGCGCCCGAGCACGTTGTTCGACACCGAGCTGGCGGGCAGGCTGGCCGGTTTCGAGCGGGTGGCGCTGGGCACGCTCGTCGAGCGGTTGCTCGGCTACAGGTTGGAGAAGGGGCACGGCGCGGCCGACTGGTCGCGTCGGCCCCTGCCGGCCGAGTGGCTGAACTACGCCGCGCTCGACGTCGAACTGCTGATCGAGCTGCGCGACGTGCTCGAACAGGAGCTCAAGCGGCAGGGGAAGCTGGAGTGGGCGCTCGAGGAGTTCGAGGCCGCCCGCACGGCTCCCCTGCCGCGCCCGCGCGCGGAGCCGTGGCGCCGCACGTCGGGCATCCACCGCGTGCGCAGCCCGCGGCAACTGGCCGCGGTGCGCTCCCTCTGGGAGGCCCGCGACGCCCTGGCGCGCGAGCGCGACATCGCACCGGGCCGCGTCCTGCCGGACTCGGCCCTGGTCGAGGCCGCCGTCCGCAACCCCGCGGACGAACCGGCCCTGCTCGCCCTGCCCGTCTTCCGCGGCCGGGCGCAGCGACGGCTGGTCGGCGTGTGGCTGGGCGCGCTCCAACGCGCCGCCGCCCTGCCGAAGTCCGAACTGCCGGAAGCGGCCCAGCAGCACGACGGCCCGCCACCGCCCAACCGCTGGGCGGACAAGGACCCGGCCGCCGCGGCCCGCCTGGCCGCCGCCCGAACGGCGCTGACCGCCATCGCCGAGGCCAACACCCTGCCGGTGGAGAACCTGCTCCTCCCCGACCTGGTGCGCCGCACGTGCTGGCAGCCCCCGGCGGACACCTCACCCACCG
Organism: Saccharothrix syringae; assembly: GCF_009498035.1. NCBI lineage: Bacteria > Bacillati > Actinomycetota > Actinomycetes > Pseudonocardiales > Pseudonocardiaceae > Saccharothrix > Saccharothrix syringae. Next base: position 1,915,887 of record NZ_CP034550.1, on the reverse strand, counting down.
GCGTGGCCACCGCCCTCCGCGAGGCCGGCGCCCGCCCCTGGCAGGTCACCCTGACCGCCACGGCCCTGGCCGAGGCCCTGAACACCGCCCCGGCCTGACCCACCCGTCCCGCCCGCATGACACGCGGCCCCGGAACGCCCAACACACCGGCCTCGAACGCATGACACGCCCGACCTGAGCGCACGACACACCGGTCCTGAACGCACGACACGCGGTGTCGGAGTGGACGACACGCGGTGTCCGAGTGGAGGACACGCCGGTCTCAAGCACTTGAACCCGCGCGTGTCCTCCGCTCAGGCACCGCGTGTCCTCCGTTCGGGCACCGCGTGTCGTGCGTTCAAGGCCGGCGTGTCATGCCTCCAGCACCCGCGTGTCATGCGTTGAGGGTCGGCGTGTCATGCGGTCAAGGCCCCCGAGTTCAGCAGTCGGGTTCCGGGTTCGGGGGCGAGCCGGTGTCCTTGCGGCGTTCGGAGGTCTCGCGACGGGCGATGGCGCGGATGGCGGCCATGGCGGCGTCGCCCAGGACGGTGCCGACCACGACGTTCTCCAGGGCCTCGTCCTCGGAGTCGGCGCCCAGGGCGTAGTCCAGGTCGGCCTCGGCCAGGGGGACGCAGGCGCGCGCGTAGGCGTCCAGCACGCCGGTGAACCGCTCGTGCCCCACGTCCCGCGCCGTGGTCAGCACGGCGACCAGGGCCTTGAACGCGTAGGAGTCCGGGCGGGGCGTCCAGCCCTGCCGCTCCACGAACGCCCGCGCCACCTCGCGCGCCGCCTCGTCGGACGCGTCGAGGTCCGGCGGCGCCATCGCGGCCGAGATCGTGCCCATGGCCTTGTGCAGGGACTTCTCCGGGTCGTCCAGCGCGCCCAGCACGTCGCGGACCGCCGCGATCGACAGGCCGCCCAGCTCGACCATCGCCCGCACGAGCCGCAGCCGGCGCAGGTGGTCCTCGGTGTACCGCGCCTGGTTGGGGCTGGTCAGCTCACCGGCGGGCAGCAGACCTTCCCGCAGGTAGTACTTGATCGTCGGCACGGGCACACCGCTGCGCCGGCCCAGCTCCGCGATGCGCATCGCACGAACCCCTTCCTGAGAGGACCCTCAGTATGGATACTGTAGCTATCCGATAGTAGAAAGTGTCACTATCCGTTCCTAGGAGTCCAGCATGGCCCGCTTCCTGCGGTGGCACCCGCCCCTGATGGTGTTCTCCCTGCTCATGGCAGCCCTGGTCGTCGTGTCGACGGTCGGGCTGGTGGTGGACGACCGGATTCTGGTCGGCTCACCGATCTGGTTCAAACCGTTCAAGTTCAGCGTGTCCCTCGTCCTGTACTCCGTCACGCTGGCCTGGATGCTCAGCCTCACCACGCGGCTGCGCCGCACCGCCCGGTGGGCCGGCACGGCCGTCGCGGCGGCCGGCGTCCTGGAGATGGCGATCATCGTCATGCAGGTGGTCCGGGGCAGGCAGAGCCACTTCAACGTGGCCACGCCGTTCGACGCGCTCATGTGGCGCGTCATGGGCGTCACCATCTCGACCCTCTGGGTCATGCACGCCGTGATCGCGGTGGCGCTGCTGCTGAGCGGGTTCCGCGACCGGGCGACCGGCCTGGCGGTCCGGCTCGGCCTGCTGCTGGGGCTGGTCGGCCTGGGGCTGGGCCTGCTGATGGCCCTGCCCGTCGCGGGCCAGGACGTCGCGGCGGGCATCGCGGGCGCCCACAGCGTCGGCGTGCCCGACGGCGGCCCGCAGCTCGCGCTGACCGGGTGGAGCACCACCGGCGGGGACCTGCGCGTCCCCCACTTCGTCGGCATCCACGCCCTCCAGGTCCTGCCGCTGGTCGTGCTGCTGCTGCGCGGCCGCGCGAACACCCGGCTGGTCTGGGGCGCGGCGATCGGCTACGCGGGCCTGATGGCGCTGCTGACCTGGCAGGCGCTGCGCGGCCAGCCGCTGCTGCGACCGGACCTGATCACCGCGCTGGGCGCCCTGGCCGTGGCGGCCTGGACCGCGGGCTCCGCGGCGTGGGCGCTGCGCGACGTGGGCGACCGACCGAGCCCCCGTCAGGCGGTGGCGGTGTGACCGGCGCCCTGTTCGAGATCACCTTCTGGCTCACCGTCCCGTTCTGGGGGCTCATGATCTTCGCCCCCGGCTCCCCCCTGACGGCCAGGATCGCCGCCTCGCCGCTGATCGCGGTGCCACCCCTGGTCGTGTACTCGGTCCTGGTCGCCGGGCACCTGCCGCAGCTCTGGGCCACCATGAGCACGCCGGACCTCGCGGAGCTGCGCGCGTTCGCGGGCTCGGCGTGGGGCGCCTCGGCGGTGTGGGCGCAGGTGATCGCGTGGGACCTGCTGATCGGGGCCTGGATGTACCGGGAGGGACGTCGGTTGCGCCTGCACCCGCTGCTCATGGGTCCCCTGCTCGTCCTCACGATCGTCCTCTCCCCGTTCGGCTTCGCCCTGTTCCTGGCCATCCGGTACGCCTGTGACCGACGGAACAGGGGCACCACCGTGGTTACCGGCCAGTAACAGGGGCTAGAGTTGTGTTACCGATCGGTAGGAGAGGAGACGCCGTGGCCGCACCAGTAGCGCCGGCACGCGTTCGCAACGTGGTCTTCGTGGACGGTGTGCGCACGCCGTTCGGCAAGGCCGGCCCCAAGGGAATCTTCGCGGAGACCCGTGCCGACGACCTGGTCGTCAAGGTGATCCGCGAGCTGCTGCGCCGCCACCCCGAGCTGCCCCCGGAGCGGGTCGACGAGGTGGCCATCGCCGCCACCACGCAGACCGGCGACCAGGGCCTGACCATCGGCCGCACCGCCGCGCTGCTGGCGGGCCTGCCGAAGTCGGTGCCCGGCTACGCCATCGACCGCATGTGCGCGGGCGCGATGACCGCCGTGACGACCTCGGCCAGCGGCATCGCGTTCGGCGCGTACGACGTGGTGATCGCGGGCGGCGTGGAGCACATGGGCCGCCACCCGATGGGCGAGGGCGTCGACCCCAACCCGCGGTTCCTGTCCGACAAGATCGTCGACCCGTCCGCCCTGGTGATGGGCTCCACCGCGGAGAACCTGCACGACCGGTTCCCGCACATCACCAAGGAGCGCGCCGACGCCTACGCGGCCGCCTCGCAGGCCAAGTACGCCGACGCGGTGAAGAACGGCAAGATCGGGCCCGAGCTGGTCCCGGTCGCCACCCGCTCCGCCGAGCACGGCTGGGGCCTGGCCACCGCCGACGAGCCGCCGCGCCCCGGCACCACGGTCGAGGACCTGGCCAGGCTCAAGACCCCGTTCCGCCCGCACGGCCGGGTCACCGCGGGCAACGCGGCGGGCCTCAACGACGGCGCCACCGGCTGCATCCTGGCCGAGGAGGAGACCGCCCGGGAGCTGGGCCTGCCCGTCGGCATGCGCCTGGTCGGCTACTCGTTCCTGGGCGTCGAGCCCGAGGTCATGGGCGTCGGCCCGGTGCCGGCCACGGAGAAGGCCCTCAAGCGCGCCGGCCTGACCATCGACGACATCGGCCTGTTCGAGATCAACGAGGCGTTCGCCGTGCAGGTGCTCGCCTTCCTCGACCACTTCGGCATCGCCGACGACGACCCGCGGGTCAACCAGTGGGGCGGCGCGATCGCCACCGGCCACCCGCTGGCCTCCTCGGGCGTGCGCCTGATGACGCAGCTGTCGCGGCAGTTCGCCGAGCGCCCGGACGTGCGCTACGGCATCACCACCATGTGCATCGGCATCGGCATGGGCGGGACCGTGATCTGGGAGAACCCGCACTGGAACGGAGAAGCCAAGTGACCGCGTTGACCGCCGACGAGGCCAAGGCCCTGTTCCCCGACGAGGTCGTGACGGTCGCGAGGACCCGCCTGGTCACCGTGCCCGGCCTGACCGGCCCGGTCGCCCTCATCACCCTGGACAACGGCCACGACCACACCCGGCCCAACACCTTCGGCCCGCAGTCGCTGGTGAGCCTGGGCCAGGCGTTCGACGAGGCCGCCGCGGCGTCCCCGGTGGCCATCGCGGTCACCGGCAAGCCGTTCATCTTCGCCGTGGGCGCGGACCTGACCGCCGTGGAGGGCGCGACCTCCCGCGAGCAGGCCCTGGCCACCGGCGCGCTCGGCCACGACGTGTTCCGCAAGTTCACCGACTCCGCCGTGCCCACCTTCGCCTTCGTCAACGGCGCGGCCATGGGCGGCGGCCTGGAGCTGGCGCTGTCGTGCCACTACCGGACCGTGGCGTCCAACGTGGCGGCCATCGCGCTGCCCGAGGTGTTCCTGGGCCTGTTCCCCGGCTGGGGCGGCACGCAGCTGCTGCCGAACCTGATCGGCCCGGACGGCGCGGTCACCGTGATCTTCGAGAACGCGCTCAACCAGAACAAGATGCTCAACCCCAGGCAGGCCCTGGACCTGGGCATCGCGGACGCGCTGTTCGAGTCGGCGGACTACCTGGAGCAGTCGCTGCTGTGGCTGGCCTCCGTGGTGCGCGGCGAGGTCACGCCCGCCCGCAGGGAGATCGACCGCGGCGCCGGCTGGGACGCGGCCGTCGCGCGGGCCCGCGCCATCGTCCACGGCCGGACCAAGGGCGCGGCGCCGGGTGCGCTCAAGGCCCTGGAGCTGCTGGAGCTGGCCAGGGAGAACGACCTCGACCGCGGTTACGCGGCCGAGACCGAGGCGCTGGCCGACGTCGTGATGAGCGACGAGCTGCGGGCCGGGCTGTACTCGTTCAACCTGGTGCAGAAGCGGGCCAAGCGGCCCGCCGGCGCGCCGGACAGGTCGCTGGCGCGCAAGGTCACCAAGGTCGGCATCGTCGGCGCGGGCCTGATGGCCTCGCAGATGGCGCTGCTGTTCGCCCGGCGGCTGGAGGTGCCCGTCGTGCTGACGGACATCGACCAGGCCCGCGTGGACAAGGGCGTCGGCTACGTGCACGGCGAGGTCGACAAGCTGCTGGCCAAGAAGCGGGTGTCGCCGGACAAGGCCAACCGCCTCAAGGCGCTGGTGACCGGGTCGCTGGACAAGGCGGCGTTCGCCGACGCGGACTTCGTGATCGAGGCCGTGTTCGAGGACCTGGGCGTCAAGCAGAAGGTGTTCGCCGAGGTCGAGGAGCACGTCTCGGCCGAGGCGGTGCTGGCCACCAACACCTCGTCGCTGTCGATCACCGAGATGGCGTCCGGCCTCAAGCACCCCGAGCGGGTCGTCGGGTTCCACTTCTTCAACCCGGTCGCGGTCATGCCGCTGCTGGAGATCGTGCGGGCCGACCGCACCGACGACGCCACGCTGGCCACCGCGTTCGCCGTGGGCAAGCAGCTCAAGAAGTCCTCGGTGCTGGTCAAGGACGCCCCGGCGTTCGTGGTCAACCGGCTGCTGACCCGGTTCATGGGCGAGGTCGTCAAGTCCATCGACGAGGGCACGCCGTTCGAGGTCGCCGACAAGGCCACCGAGCCGCTGGGCCTGCCGATGTCCCCGCTGGTGCTGCTCCAGCTCGTCGGCCCCGCCGTGGCGCTGCACGTGGCCGGCACGATGCACGGCGCGTTCCCCGACCGCTTCGGCGTGTCGGAGAACATGAAGCGCTTCGTCGAGGCGGGCAAGACCGCCGTGTGGCAGTGGGACGCCTCCGGCAACCAGACCGTGGACCCCGAGGTCCAGGCGCTGTGGCGGTTCGGCGACCGGCCGCTGACCGGTGACGAGGTCTTCAACCGGGCCCTGGAGGCCCTGGCCGAGGAGATCCGCATCATGCTCGACGAGGGCGTGGTGGCCGAGGCGCAGGACATCGACCTGTGCATGATCCTCGGCGCGGGCTGGCCGTTCTGGCTGGGCGGCGTCACGCCGTACCTGGACCGCGCGGGCATCTCGGAGAAGGTGACGGGCAGGCGCTTCCTGCCCGCCGGCGTCGCCTCCGTCCCGGCCTAGCGATCCCCCGCGCCGCGCCCGGTCGCCCTTCGTGGCGACCGGGCGCGGTGTCGTAGTGCGAGCGGGTGCTTGTGCGGCGGCAGCCGGGTGAGTGCCCCTCGCGGAGGTCGCCCCACCACGATGTTTGGGTGTCATGACGCCCCACCGCCGTGCCGCCGCGCCCCACCGCCGGAGGTCCCGCGCCCGCCGCCCGAGCCCCGACCCCGTGCGGGTGGAGGAGCTGGTCGCCTTCCTCAGCTCCGACCGCGGCTGGCGGGAGGAGGTGGGTCGGCGGCTGGTGGCCCGGCTCGACCAGCGGCTGGTGCGGTCGGCGCGGGCCGGCGGCTGCCGGCCCCTCGCGCACGTCGCCGAGGAGCTGGACAGCCAGGCGTGCGTCGACCTGGGGCCCGGTGCGCCCTACCAGCTGGCGAAGGCCGTGTACGGGCAGGTGCGGCTGCGCGGTGCCGCCCGGCTGCGGCAGACCGCGCGCAGCCTGCGCGTGCTGGGCGTGTACCTGTGCGGCAGCGACCTGGCGCGCTGCCCGTGCACCGAGGCGCTGGCCCGCGACCCGCAGCAGGCGCGGGTGGACCGGGTGGTCACCGGCGCGTTGGACGGGGCGGGGTTCTAGGCGGGTTTCGCCCGTGGCGGTGGCGGGCAACTGGACCACGTGGGCGAGATCCGAGTGGGCACGTCGGGCTGGCACTTCCCGGAGTGGCGCGGCGACTTCTACCCGCGCGGCCTCCAGCAGCGCCTGGAGCTGGGTTTCCTCGCCGAGCGCCTGGACACCGTCGAGGTCAACGGCTCGTTCTACGGGCTGCGCAGGCCCACCGACTACAAGTCGTGGTTCGAGCGCACGCCGGACGACTTCGTGCTGTCGGTCAAGGGGCACCGCGAGGTCACCCACGCGAAGCGGCTGGCGGACGTCGGCGAGGACCTGGCCAGGTTCTACGACTCCGGCGTGCTGGAGCTGGGGCACAAGCTCGGCCCGGTGCTGTGGCAGCTGCCGCCGGGCCTGCCGTGGCGGCCCGGGCGGCTGGCCGCGTTCCTGGACCTGCTGCCCGGCCCGCCGGTGCGGCACGTGCTGGAGATCCGTCACCCCACCTGGGACAACCCGGAGCTGGTCGAGATGCTGACCGAGCGCGGCGTGGCGCTGTGCGCGGCCGAGTCGGCGGGCCGGTTCCCGGAACCCCGGGAGGTGACGGCCGACTTCGTGTACGCGCGGCTGCACGGCGACCAGGAGCTGTACGCCAGCGCCTACTCCGACGCCGCGCTGGACCGGTGGGCGGAGCGGGTGCGGGAGTGGGCGCGGACGCGCGACGTGTACGTCTACTTCGACAACACCATGCGCGGTGCCGCGCCCCACAACGCCCTGGCGCTGATCGAGCGGCTCAGGTGAGCCCCGGTACCCGGTCCAGTTCGATGCCGAAGTGCTTGGCGTAGGCGGCGAGCAGGGCGTCGTCGTCCAGCTCCTCCTCGCGCTTGCCGTCCCCGTCGGTGGTGATCAGCTTGGTACCGGCGATGGTGATGCGGCCGGTGGGCGTGGGCAGCGTGCACATCGGGGCGCGCCGGAACGGCGAGGCGGGGTAGTGCTGCTGGTACCAGCACATGGCCCGGAACTCCTCCAGCTCGCGCGGGCGCAGTTCCAGCCGGTACTGCCGCTCGCCGTCGAGCAGCACCTCCACGTCGCCCTCGGGCGTGTCCGCGAGCCGGAACACGCCCGCCTCGTCGTGCTGGTCGCCCCGGTCGGTCAGGTCCAGCGGCCGCAGGCCGGAGCGGCCGAAGCCCACGTCGACCAGCAGGTCGCCCACCCGCAGCGCCACGTGGGCCAGCGGCGGGCCGTAGGAGCCGTTGTTGAACACCCTGGCGGCCAGCAGCACGACGTCGTGGCCCAGCGCCCTGAGCAGGGCGGCGAACGCGCCGTTGAGCTCGTAGCAGAACCCGCCCCGACGCCGGTTGACGACCTTGTCGACCAGCCGGTCCTCGTCCAGGCCGATCTCCTCGCCGAGGTGGATGCTCAGGTTCTCGAACGGCACCGTGCGCACGTGCCGCTCGTGCAGGTCGGCCACGGTGTCGGCGCGGGTGGCCCCGAGCAGGGCCAGGTAGGCGTCGAGCGTGCGTTGATCCATGACCGCCAAGTTCCGGCACCGACCGCGGTGGTGATCAAGCGCCCCCGGGCCGGCGCGTTCGGGAAGGCGAACGCGGTCAGGTACGTCCGGGCACCCGGTCCAGCTCGATGCCGAAGTGCTTGGCGTAGGCGGCGAGCAGGGCGTCGTCGTCCAGCTCCTCCTCGCGCTTGCCGTCCCCGTCGGTGGTGATCAGCCTGCTGCCCGAGATGGTCACGCGGCCGGTGGGCGTGGGCAGCGTGCACATCGGGGCGCGCCGGAACGGCGAGGCCGGGTGGTGCTGCTGGTACCAGCACATGGCCCGGAACTCGCCCAGCTCGCGCGGGCGGAGTTCGAGCCGGTACTGGGGTTCGCCGTCGAGCAGCACGTCCACGTCGCCCTCGGGCGTGTCGACGAGCCGGAACACGCCCGCCTCGTCGTGCTGGTCCTCCCGGCTGGTCAGGTCCAGCGGCCGCAGGCTGAACCGGCCGGAGCCCACGTCGGCGAGCAGGTCGCCCACCCGCAGCGCCAGGTGGTCGAACGGCGGGCCGTAGGTGCCGTCGTGGAAGACCTTGGCCGAGAGTTTTTGCACGTCGTGGCCCAGGGCTTCGAGGAGGGCGGCGAACGCGCCGTTGAGCTCGTAGCAGAACCCGCCCCGACGCCGGTGGGCGATCTTGTCGACCAGCCGGTCCTCGTCCAGGCCGATCTCCTCGCCGAGGTGGATGCTCAGGTTCTCGAACGGCACCGTGCGCACGTGCCGCTCGTGCAGTTCCGCGACGGTGGCGGCGCGGGTGGCCCCGAGCAGGGCCAGGTAGGCGTCGAGCGTGCGGTCGTCCATGCCACCAACCTCCAACATCGAGTGCGGTGGAGGTCAAGCGGGGTGCCGGTACACCGGCCGGTCAGCGGGTACCCCGCGGACCGTGGGCGAGGTGCGGATCGGGACGTCGGGGTGGGTGTACCCGTACTGGCGGCGCGGCGCGTTCTACCCGGAGGGGCTGGTCCAGCGCCGCGAGCTGGAACACCTCTCGGGCCTGATGAGCTCGGTCGAGCTGAACGGCTCGTTCTACTCGCTGCAGCGGCCGACCAGCTACCTGGCGTGGGCGGCGCAGACCCCGGACGACTTCGTGTTCGCGGTCAAGGGCGGCCGGTTCATCACGCACCTCAAGCAGCTGCGCGACGTGGAGGTGCCGCTGGCCAACTTCTTCGCGTCGGGCATCCTGGCGCTGGAGGGGAAGCTGGGCCCCTTCCTGTGGCAGCTGCCGCCCCGGACCGCCTACGACCCGGACCGCCTGACCACGTTCTTCGACCTGCTCCCCCGCAGCACCCGGGAGGCCGCCAAGCTGGCCGAGGGCCACGACGAGCGCCTGCCGGAGGAACGGGCGTGGGTCACCACCGAGGCCGACCGCCCGCTGCGCCACGCCCTGGAGGTCCGCCACCCCACGTTCCTGCGGCCGGAGTTCCACGACCTGCTGCGCGCCCACGGCATCGGCCTGGTCGTCTCCCACTCGGCGGGCGTGTACCCGTACCTGGAGGACGTGACGGCCGACTTCGCCTACGTGCGCCTGCACGGCAACCAGGCCCTGTACGCGGGCAGCTACACCGACGCCGAGCTGGACGGGTGGGCCCGGAAGGTGCGCGACTGGTCGGCGGCCCACGATGTGTACGTGTACTTCGACAACGACACGGACGCCGCCGCGCCGCACGACGCGATCCGGCTGGCCGCCCGCCTGGCCGATGGCTGACCAGCTGCTCGACCGCGCCGCCAGGCTGATCCTGGCGGTCGCCCGCGACGGCCCGGACTGCACCTGGTGCCGGCGCCCGTTCACCGACCGGGTCACCCCCACCACCGACCACCTGGTGCCGAGGGTCAAGGGCGGCCCGTCGTGGCTGGAGAACGAGGTGGCGGCCTGCCGGCGCTGCAACCGCGAGCGCGGCCACCTGTCCCCGTCCGACTGGCTGGCCGAGTGCGAGCGGCGGGGGTGGCACCCGGACGCCGACCGGGTCGCCCGGGTGCTGACCGCGCTGTCCGCGGCCATCGCGACCAGGGGCGGCCAACGCCGCGCCCGGCCGTACCTGGAGGGACAACTGCGCAGGTTGAGGCGCCGCGCGGCGTAAACCACACGAACCGGTGAACGCCCGGCCGGAACCGCGACAACCCGGTCCCGGGTGTGGAACCTGGTGGCATGAAGATGATCACAACCCTCGTCGCCACCACCCTGCTGACCACCGGCACCGCCCACGCGGCCGCCCCCGAGTGCGACCGGGGCGAGTTCTGCGCGTGGTCGGGCGCGGACTACGCGGGCCAGTCCCACCGGCTCGACCTGGAGACGGCCAACCCGGGCGAGTGCATACCCCTGCCGGGCGGCTTCGTAGCCCGGTCGTTCGTCAACCACCTGACCCGGGACGCGTCGGTCTACCAGGGGGCGACGTGCTCGACGGAGGCGGAGTTCACCACCTACCCCGGCGGGGGGACCTACGTGCCGGACGCGCCGTTCGCGGTGAGGGCGATCCAGGTGTGGGAGTAGTGGCGCCCGGCGGTGGTGGGTGGGGTCCGCCCGCCCACCACCGGTGACCTCGCCCATTCCAAGCGAATTCATTCCCGATTCTACTTTGGCTCGAATTCCTGCACACGCCACTGCTTCATCCGGGCGAATAGCGAACAACCCGCCCGTGCCGGCACGGGCGTTCCGGCACACTCGTTGCGCACGCGCGCTGAATTCACTCGAACAGGCCCGGGGAACGACACCTTATTGCGGATACCCAGAGCGATGACCCGGGTACTTTCGGTCGTCAGGCACGAGAGGGGAGACTCATGCCGTTCATGGCGAGTGGCGGTGGCCAGGGGGTTCCGGCTCCACCCGCGGCGGTGACGATGCAGGTGGAGCCGGACAGGGTCCTGGCGCTCAAGGCGCGGTACGAAGCCGTGCGGGACTCGGTCCAGGACTTCCTCGACGCGCGGGGATCGGCCTTGCGCGCCGTTCCGCTGGCGGCGGACGAGGTGTCCGGCGACGCGGCGGAGGTGTTCTCCGACAACGCGACCACCGCCATCGAGGTCAGCAGGCGGTTCGTCGACGAGTTGAACCTGAACATCGAACAACTGCACCAGGCGGCCGTGGGGTACCGCCTGGTCGAGGACGGCGGTGAAACCGCCATCCGGCAGATCGGGAAAAGCACCGGCGATGCCTAGGAACGCGTCGACCGCCGCCGTGCTGGCCCTCCTGCTCGCCGGCTGCGCGGCCAAGCCGGGCACCCCGACCCCGGAGAGCACCGGCCCGGGAACCACCGGCACGAGCACCGGCGCCGCCTCGGCCGACCAGGGCGCGACGCGTCCCCGGGAGGTCAGGCTCGACGGCAGGGACCCCTGCGGCCTGGTGTCCGAGGCCCAGTTGCAGCAGATGCGGTTCGACCGGCCGGGGCGCGGCGGGACGGACCCGACGTTCAAGTCGCCGTACTGCTCCTGGACGGTCACGGGTCAGTCCGTCCAGCTCATCCCGGTCACCACCGAGGGGATCGAGGCGTGGAGCGGCGGCGGGCGGAAGGGCAGGCCCACCGAGGTCGAGCCGGTCGCGGAGTTCCCGGCGATCACGGTCACCCTGCCGGACGACCCGGACCGGTGCGACCTGCTCGTGGACACCGCGGAGGGGCAGTACCTGTCGTCCGCGTTCTCGGTCAGCCCGAGCTTCCGGGACCGCTTCCCCCAGCCGTGCGACGGGGCGCGGCGGTTGGCGGAGGCGGCCATGCAGAACCTGTTGAGGTGAGGGGGGAACGGCGGTGGGGATCGGCAACCACAACTTCGACGCCCAATCGCACCGGCAGCTCTACGACAAGATCCACGGCGGCCCCGGCCACGCGGCGGCGCAGGCCGTCGACGATGCCTGGAACGACTTCCGCGCGGTGATGGGCAACGCCAAGGCGGAGCTGACGTCGGCCGGTGCCGAGGCGGGGGCCTCATGGATCGGCGCGGCGGGCGAGCGGTTCACCGCCGGCAACGCGCCGCTGGTGCAGTGGGCCGAGGACGCCCGCGCCGCGGGGGTGGAGACGCACAACTCCTTCCTGGCCCAGACCTCGCACTACAGCGGCGCGGTGACGGGGATGCCGGAGCCCGTTGAGGTCACCTCGACCGCCAACGACGACTACTGGGGCGTACCGGCGGGCTTCACCCACCTCGTCGGCGGGCAGACCGACCAGGACGTCCAGGAGCAGCGGGCGCAGGAGGCCAAGCGCGAGGCGGTCCGGGTGATGAACGACTACCGGGACGGCGCCTCCGCCGCGGTGGACTCCCTGGGGGCCTTCACCCCGCCGCCGGCGGTCACCGCGCGGGTCGTCGAACCGGCGACGGCCGGGCAACCCGAGGCGCAGCGGCACCAGCAGCACTCGCCGCACGTCGCGGAACACCGGTGGGGCACGACGAACCCCCCGACCGACCGGGGCACGCCCGTTCCGGACGGGCAGCCGGTGCCACCGGCGGTCGCGCCGATCGGCGGCGACACCGGCACCTCGGGCGTCACCACGCCGTCGGACGCCGCTGCCCGACCCGCGCCCGTCCCGGTGCCGCCACCGCAGCACGCGCCGCCCCCACCGCCTGCCGCCGCGCCGTTCGCCCCCGGCCCGATGGGGCCGTCACCCCTCGGCACCCGGAACCCGCCCGCAGGCGCCCGGGGCACGAGGGGCTTCGGCGGCACGCCCGGCGGTGGCGCGCCCGGCGGCCGGGGAAGCGGTGGCCCGGGAGGCGGGCCGCGCTGGGCGGGTGGCACGCCGGGGCAGCCGGGTCACGGCGCCGACCGGCCGCTCGGCCCCGGCACGTCCTCCGGCATCGGCGGGGCACGGCAGCCCACCGACCGCCCCGGCGCGGGCACGCCCGCCGCGAGGGGCGGGACCGGCGGCCCGGTGGCGGGCGGCCCCGCGGGCGCGCCGCAGCGCGGCCGGGACGAGGACGACCTGGAGCACAGGACCGCCCCGTACCTGGAGGAGCTGGAGGACGTGTGGGGCCAGGACGACGTCCCGGCGGTCGCGCCGCCGGTGATCGGGGACGACCACCGGTGACGGTCACCCTGTCCCGGTTGGAGTTCGAGCTGTGCTGGGACCACCTCGGCCTGGGCGAGCAGCCGACGATCCTGGCGATCCCGTCCCACGGCGCGACGCTGGACGAGCGGCGGGCCCTGTTCCACGGCGCGTGGGACGGGCTCCGGGCGCGGGGCCTGGTCGAGCGGGGCGCGGTGGACGCCGGCCTGGCCGGGTGGCTGGACCTGCTGGCGCGGCCGGAGCGCGAGGTGGACGCCCGCCTGCGGCTGGACGCCGGCCCGCGGGTGCGCGCGGTCGCCGCGGCCCGGCGCCGGCACGCCGTGCTGGCCGTCCTGACGGCCGACGGGCTGCGGCTGACCCGGGTCGACGAGGGTTCGCTCGCCGCGTCGGTGGTGTCGCTGCTGCCGCCGCACACCACGCCCCGCTCGCGGTCGATCAGCCTGCCCGCCGCGGTCCTCGACCACGCCGCCGCGGTGGCGGGCGAGTCGGCCACCCGGCTGGAGAGGGCGTTGTGCGACGGCGGCCTGCCGCGCCCGGACGCGCGGAAGGTCGGCTCGGTGCTGGGCAACGTGGTGCGGATGGGCCAGTTCGGCGCGGCGGTCCGGCCGACCGCGCGGGGTCGACCGGGACCACGCCGGCGCGGCCCCTACGCGGTGTCGTTCTACGACACCCCGGAGGGCCGCTGGCAGTTCACCCGCCGCCCCTCCGGCGACGGCCGCGAGTGGTCCACGCTGAGCCCCGCCGACCAGCCGCGCCTCGTCCGCGCGGTGTCGGAACTGCTGGCCGGCACCGGCTGAGCCCGGTCCGCCGGGGCTGCCGCGAGGCGCTCCTCCCACCGATGACCAGGGGGAACGCGGGCCGCGAGTCCAGGTTCGAGGGGAAGGACGCCAGGCCACCTCGTCGGCAGCCCGACGGCACCCGGCCGAGCCGCGTCGACCACCGCGCAGCCACCGCGCGGGCGCGAGGCGCTAGTCTCCCCCCGCGGCCCGCCGGGCACCGGGTTCCCCCGTCGCTGCCCCCACCCGCACGTGTATTTCGCGTGCCCAGGTGGGGGATCAACCGGTGGCTCTCGTGCGCCGCAGCGCCCAGCAGTTGCTCGACATGTCCGACCGGCTGCACACGGTGCTCCGGGAGCAGGCCCGCATCCAGTTCGAGTCGGGGGTGGGGGCGGCCGAGGTGCGGTCGTGGCAGAACAGCCTGCCGGCCTTCCTGACCGACGTGGTGGAGGCCGGACTCGGCCACGTCGAGGTGCTGCTGGAGCACAAGCTGCCGCACAACCCGAAGCGGGTCGACGTGGTCCTGTGCGGCACCCACCCGCGCCGCGGCACGCCGTCCTACGTGCTGGTGGAGCTCAAGCAGTGGTCGAGCGCCGAACCGGCGGGCGGCGACCTGGTGCGGGTGCCGCGGTACCCGGAGCCCGTGCTGCACCCGGTCGAGCAGGTGCGCCGGTACTGCGAGTACCTGGTCGACTCGACGCCGGCCCTGGCCGAGCGGCCCGACGCGGTGCACGGGCTCGCGTACCTGCACAACGCGCTGGAGTCCGGCGTCTGGCGCCTGTCCCAATACGGGATGGACGAGTACGGCCGGCTCTACACCATGGACACCCGTGCCCAACTGGTCGACCGCCTGCGGGCGCTGCTCGACACCGACCCGGCCACCCGGGAGGCCGCGAGCCGGGCGGCCGAGGACCTGCTCAACGCCCGGCACGCCCCGTCGAAGCCGCTGCTGGACCTCGCCGCGCGGGAGATCCAGGACCGGGAGCAGTTCGTCCTGCTCGACGAGCAGCAGGTCGCCTACAGCACGGTCCTGCAGGCCGTCGAGCGGGCGCGGACGAGCCGGACGCAGACCGTGGTGGTCGTGCTCGGCGGTCCCGGCTCCGGCAAGAGCGTCATCGCGCTGAGCCTGCTCGGCGAGCTGGCCCGCCTGGGCCGCCGCGCCTACCACGCCACGGGGTCCAGCGCGTTCACCAACACGCTGCGCAAGGTGGCCGCCAAGCGCGCGCCGCGGGTGAAGAGCATGTTCAAGTACTTCAACAACTTCATGGACGCCGAGCCGCGCGGGCTGGACGTGCTGATCTGCGACGAGGCCCACCGCATCCGGGAGACCAGCGTCAACCGGTACACCCGCGCCGAGGCCAGGCAGCGCGCCCGCCGCCAGGTGACCGAGCTGATCGACGCGGCGTGGGTGCCGGTGTTCCTGCTCGACGAGCACCAGGTGGTGCGCCCCGGCGAGATGGGCTCGCTGCGGGAGGTCACCGCCGCGGCCGAAGCGCTCGGCTGCCGGGTGGAGGTCGTGCACCTGGCCGGCCAGTACCGCTGCGGCGGGTCCGAGTTCTTCGACGCCTGGGTCGCCGGGCTGCTGGAGATCGGTCGCGGCCGGGCGCGCGCCTGGTCCGACCTCGTCACGCGCGAGGACGAGGACTTCGTCGTGCGCACCGCCGGCTCCCCCGCCGAGCTGGAGGAGTGGCTGCTGGCGCGGCGGGCGGAGTCCGGCGGCACCGCCCGGCTGGCCGCGGGCTACTGCTGGCGCTGGAGCGACCCGGTCGTCGTGGACGGCACGAAGGTGCTGGTGCCGGACGTGCGGATCGGGGACTGGCAGCGGCCGTGGAACGCCAAGCCGGACAAGCGCGTCCCCGACGCACCCGAGTCGCACTACTGGGCCAGCGACGAGCGCGGGTTCGGCCAGGTCGGCTGCGTCTACACCGCCCAGGGCTTCGAGTACGACTGGGCGGGCGTCGTCTTCGGCCCCGACTTCGTCCGCCGGGACGGCCGGTGGGTCGCCCAGCGGCAGTTCTCCCACGACCCCGCGGTGAAGAAGGCCGACGACGCGCACTTCCGCGACCTGGTCCGCAACACCTACAAGGTGCTGCTCACCCGCGGCATGCGCGGGGTGTGCGTGCACTCCACCGACGCCGAGACGCAGGAGTACCTGGAGAAACTGGCACGCTGACGTCACCCCCGGCGCGGCACGCCGATCGCCAGCACGGCCGTGTCGTCCTCCACGCCCTCGCCGAGCCGGTCCAGCAGTCCTTCGAGGGCCCTCACCGCCCCCGCCGCCGAGGTGGGGGCGGTGGCTTCGGCGAACTCCAGCAGCGCCTCCTCCTCGTACCTCGTGCCCGGCCCGGTCCTGGCCTCGGTGATGCCGTCGGAGTAGAGGACGAACACGTCACCCGGGCCCAGTCGGACCGCGGCCTCCGCGATCACCGCGTCGGGCAGCACGCCGATCAGCTGCCCGCCCGGCGTGTCCACGTACTCCGCGCTCCCGTCCGCCCCCAGCAGCAGGCCGGGCGGGTGACCTCCGGACGCCAGGGTGAGGGTGCAGCCGCCCGCGTCGACCGCGAGCACGCCGAAGGTCACCGTGCAGAACCTGGGCAGCGCCTCCTGCACCTGCCCGAGCACCGTGTTCAGGTTGGTCAGCACGGCCACCGGGTCCGGGTCGAACACGGCGGCCGAGCGCAGCGTGTACCTGGTCAGCGACGTCACCGTCGCCGCCTCCGCGCCCTTGCCGCACACGTCGCCCAGGAACAGGCCCCACCTGCCGTCGGCCAGGGGGAACACGTCGTAGAAGTCGCCGCCCACCTGGTACAGCGAGGCGTGGTGGTAGTGGCTTGCCAGCTCGATCCCGGGCACCTCGGGCAGCGCCGGCGGCAGCAGGGTCCGCTGCAGCGTGGTGGCCAGCTCCCGGATCTCGTCGCGCTCCCGCTCGGCCTGCCTGCGGGCCCGCAGCAGCTCCTGCTCGTACGCGCGGCGGTCGCGGGCGTCGAAGACCGTGGTCCGGATCAGCGTCGGCCGACCGCCCTCACCGGTCCTGAGCGCGCAGTTGACCAGCACCGGCAACCGCCGCCCGTCGGCGGCGACCATCTCCAGCGCCACCTCGCGGACCTCGCCGTGCATGCGCAGCAGCGGCGCCAGGTGCGTCTCGTGGTAGAGCTTGCCGCCGACGTTGAGCAGGTCGGCGAACGTGCGCCGGCCGACCAGCTCGTCGCGCTCGTAGCCCAGCCACCGCAGCAGGGTCGTGTTCACCTTCGCGATGCGCCCGTCCAGCATGGTGGACAGGTAGCCGCACGGCGCGTTGTCGTAGAGGTCGTCCGCGCTGTCCTCCAACATGGCCGAGAACTCGACCTGGTCGTGGTCCGGGCCGCTCCCGGTGCCGCACCTCACCCCAAGCCTGACACGGACCCCGAGACGACCGCCACCGCGCCGGACGGCCACCCACCCGGACCGGCGGCCACGACGTCGTCCCCGCTGCGCACGTCCACCGGCCCATCCTGTCACCGACCGCCCGGGACGGCGGCGCGAAAACCGATCCAACCCGGAATTGTCGGTGCCCGCGGCTACCGTGCGGGTCATGCGGATGTCGAACGCCACCGAGCTGACCGCGGACCACCACGCGGCGCTCGCCGAACTCGGCCTGCGCGTGGACCACCTGGACGAGGCGATCTGGGCGGGCGTGGACGCGCGGGCCTCCGCGCCGCCGCTCGGCCCGACCAACGGCGCCGGGCTGCTGGACTGGATCCACCGCGTCGGCAAGCTGCGGGAGGTCCTGGTCGCCGAGGGCTGGACCCGGGTCGACAAGTGGAACGCGGGCCTGGTCCAGCACCCCACCAAGCCGGTCGTGCTGGGCACCCTCCAGGGCAACCGCCACACCGGCACGCCCGGCGCGCCGCTGCGCAGCGACTACGCCAAGGGCCCGGCGATCGCGGCGATGATGCGCGGCAACGACAGCGACCAGTTCACCCTGTTCGACTCGCTGCACGCGCACGAGTGGAAGCTGTGGTTCCTGGTCACCTACCCGCACCAGGAGGACGACCGGCTGGTGGTGCTGCGCGAGGTCGCGCAGCCCGAGCCCACCCCGCAGGGCCAGGTGGTGGACCGCTGGGCCCGCCGGATCACGCTGCCGCCGCTGGTGTTCGGGCCCCTGCCGGTCCAGCGGGACGTGGACGGGCCCGACGACGTCGAGGTGCCGGTGACGCTGAGGCGGTAGCGGCCCTGGAGGCACCCCGGGACCCGCGGTCGTCCCCGGCCCAGACGGCACCGGCCTCCGACAACACCCGCCTCCGACAGCACCGGCCCTGGACAGCACCGGCCCTCGACAACACCGGCCCTCGACAACACCGGCCCTCGACAACACTCCCGGCCGGCGCTCCCCACAGCGCTCCCCGCCACCCCTCCCCGACAGCGAGGTGTCCGCCACACCCCGGCGGTAGTGCAGAATGGCGCGATCATGCTCACGCCGTCGCGACTGGCCCTGGCCCGCACCCGGCGCGGTCTCACCGCGGCGGAGCTGGCGCACAAGGCCGGCACCAGCCCGGCGAGCATCGGCGACTACGAGCGCGGCCGCCGCCGTCCCCGGCCGGAGACGGCGGCCAGGCTCGCCGCGGCCCTCGGCTTCCCACCCGGCTTCCTCGCGGCCGGCGACGTGCCCGAGGTCGAGGCCACCTTCACCACCCCCGCCCCCCGCCGCCGCAGGGACGCCGCCACCGCCGCCGCCCGCCTGGCCATCGGTTTCGCCGACTGGCTGACCCGCGCGTTCACCCTCCCCGACCCGGACGTGCCGACCTGGCACCACGCCGACCCGGAGACCGCCGCCGGCATGGTGCGCGCCCGCTGGGGCATGCCCCGCCGCCCGGCGCCCAACATGGTCCACCTGCTGGAGGCGCACGGCGTGCGGGTGTTCTCGCTGCCCCCCGACTGCGCCGCCGCGGGCGCCTTCTCCTGCCGCCACGCCGGCACCCCGTACGTCTTCCTCGACCCCACCGCCTCCCCCGCGCAGGCCCGCCTCGACGCGGCCCGCGAACTGGGCAGGCTCGTCGGCACCACCGACCCGCAAGCGTTTGCCACCGCCTTCCTGCTGCCCCGCGCCGACATCCTGGCCGGCGTGCCGGGCAACGCCGTGACCGAGCAGGTCGCCGCCCACGCCGGCACCTGGCACGTCGACCCGCTCACCCTCGCCCACCGGCTGCGCGACCTCGACCTGCTCACCCCGCCCCGGCACGCGACCGTGTGCCGGCACCTGGCCCGCCGCCCCGCCCCCGAGGCCCGGCGCGAGACCTCCCAGCTGCTGGCCAAGGTCTTCCGCGCGCTGCGCGAGCGCGGCACCACCCCGCACCGCGTGGCGCACGACCTGCTGCTCGATGTGGAGGAGCTGAACGGCCTGGTGTTCGGCCTCGTCCTGACGGCCCTGCCCGGCCGGGGCGAGCGCGCCGACCACCCCAGACCGCACCTCACCCTCGTCCGCACCTGAAAGACCCGCACCTGAAAGACCCGCACCCGGACGACCCGCACCCGGCCCGAAAGGCACACCGTGGACCGACCGCTCACCGCCGCCGAGCTGTTCGACGCCGTCGGCCGCGGCTACGAGGAGGCGTTCGGCCGCCCGCCCGTCGTGGGCGAGGCCGTGCGCCTGCTGCTCGACCGCCTCCCCGAGCACGCCCACGTCCTCGACGTCGGCAGCGGCACGGGGCGGCCCGCGGCCGAGGAGCTGACCGCCGCCGGGCACCGGGTGCTGGGCCTGGACGTGTCGCGCGCCATGGTCGAGATCGCCACCGAGCAGGTGCCCGGCGCCGAGTTCGTCCACGCCGACGTGCGCGACTGGGAGTCACCGCGGCGGTGGGACGCGGTGTGCGCGTTCTTCCCGTTCCTGCAGATGACCCGGGACGAGGTGGCGGCCGTGCTGGGCCGCATCGCCGGCTGGCTGGTGCCGGGCGGGCTGCTGGCGCTGGTCACCGTCCCGATGGACGTGGAGGACCTGGAGGTGCCGTTCCTCGGCCACACCGTGCGGCTGACCAGCTTCGCCACCCCCGACCTGCTCCGCCTCGTCGAGCGGGCCGGCCTGGTGGTGCTGGAGAACCGCTCCGCCCTGTTCCACCCCGACCGCGAGGGCCAGCCCGTCGAGGAGCACCTGCTGGTGCTCGCTCAGGCCCAGGCCCCGGACGCCTCCGCCAGGTAGTCCTCGAACGGCCGCGCGTCCCGCCCCAGCACCGCCGGCACGCCGTCGGACACGTGCGCGTCGTGCCCGCCGCGGATGGCGACCAGCGACCCCGTCAGCACCTCGGCGTAGTCGGGGGCCATCCCGCCGTCCACGAGCATCGCGGTGAACGCCGCCGGCGCCACGTCCACCAGCTCCGGCGTCCGCCCCGACACCGCGCCGATCCGCTCCAGCACCGACGGGAACGACAGCGCCCGCGGACCGGACAGCTCGTGGACCGCCCCCACGGGCCCCTCCCCCGTCAGCAGCGCCACCGCCACGTCCGCGATGTCCCGCGCGTCGATGAACGGGTGCGCCCCGTCGCCGCCCGCGGGCAGCACCACCTGCCCCGCGCGCACCTGCGGCAGGAAGAAGTCCTCGCTGAAGTTGTGCGAGAACCACGTCGGCCGCAGCACCGCCCAGTCCACACCGGACTCCCGCACCGCCCGCTCGCGCCCGTCACCGTCCGGGATGCCCCGCGCCGACAGCAGCACGAGCCGCCGCACCCCCGCCTCGACCGCCCGCGGCACGAACGCGGCCACCTCGGCGTCGTCCAGCGTGAACGTCGGCGGCACCAGGTACGCGGCGGTGGCGCCCTCCAGGGCGGGCCCCCACGTGGCGCGGTCGAACCAGTCGAACGCGATCGGCGACTTGCGCGACACGGGGCGGTGGTCGACGCCGCGCGCGCCGAGGGCCGCGGCGACGCGGCGGCCGGTCTTGCCGGTGGCTCCAACAACCAGGATCGTCATGCCACGAGCCAACCAACGACGGCCCGCGCCGGACATGGCCCAGCGTCGCCGGCGCATGTTCAATCGTCCACGTGGACGCTCTCACCGACCTGCTGCGCGGCGTGCACGCGCACGGCGCCCAGGTGTGCCGCTCGCTGGCCTCGCCACCGTGGTCCCTGGCGATCTCGGCCACCGCGCCGCTCACGCTCGCCACCCCCGTGCGCGGCGACGCGTGGCTGCTCGCCGACGACGGCACCCGCGCCTTCCTGCGCACCGGCGACGTCGGCCTGGTCCGCGGCCCCTCGCGGTTCGTGCTGGCCGACGACCCGGCCACCCCGCCGCAGGTCCGCGTCGGCGAACCCGGCTGCGAGCGCTGGCGGCTGGGCACCCGCACCTACGGGCTCGACGCCGACGGCGAGACCGTCGTGGTCATGGGCAGCTACGAGGTCGAGGGCAGCATCTCCGACCGCCTGCTCAACGCCCTGCCCGCCGCGTTCGCGGTGCCCTGCCCGGACGGCCCGTGCCCCGCCCTGGGACTGCTGTCCGCCGAAGCCGCCAAGGACCGGCCCGGCCAGGACATCGTGCTCGACCGGGTGCTCGACCTGCTGCTGGTGTTCGCGCTGCGCGACTGGTTCGACCGCCCCGACGCCGACGCGCCCGCCTGGTACCGGGCACTGGGCGACGACGTCGTCGGCCCAGCCCTGCGGGCGATGCACGACGCGCCCGGCCACGCCTGGACGGTCGCCGAGCTGGCCACCCGCGCCGGGGTGTCCCGGGCCGCGCTGGCCCGGCGGTTCACCGCGCTGGTCGGCGTGCCGCCGCTGACCTACCTGACCGAGTGGCGCATGGACGTGGCCGCGGGCCTGCTGGCCGAACCGGGCACCACGGTCGCCTCGGTGGCCCGCGCCGTCGGCTACGCGGACGGGTTCGCGTTCAGCACCGCGTTCAAGCGGGTGCGCGGCGTGCGGCCCAGCGACCACCGTGTGGTAGCCCTGCGGGCATGAACAACCTGGAAGACCTGCGGGACGCCCTGCGCCGGTTCGCCGCCGCCCGCGACTGGGACCGGTACCACACCCCGAAGAACCTCGTGATGGCCCTGTCCGGCGAGGTCGGCGAGCTGACCGACCTGTTCCAGTGGCTCACCCCCGAGGAGGCCGCCCGCGCCATGGAGGACCCCGAGCTGGCCTGGAACGTGCGCGACGAGCTGGCCGACGTCGTGCACTACCTGGTGCGGCTGGCGGACAAGCTCGACGTCGACCTGGTCGAGGCCGCCTTCGCCAAGATCGAGCGCAACGAGCACCGCTTCCCCACCGGCTCGCTCAAGCCCGTCGAGTGACCTACACGTAGGTCAGCAGGAGCAGCACCAGCGCCACCAGCAGCACCACGGCCAGCACCACCGGCGCCCACACCGGCGTCCCCGGCCGCGACCGGCCGCGGGAGTGCCTGCCCCGCCTTCTGCGCCACCGCCACGGCACTGGAGACCTCCCACGGACCGGCGCCAGTGCGGTTACGGTAAGGAGGGACACCGGGCGGACGTGCTCCGTCACCCGCTCGCCGGAGGCGCGTCGCCCGGACAGCGGCGCGGCCAACCGGAACGTGACGGTCCACCGGGAGGACGTGGCGGTGCGGGTCGTGGTGGTGGGCGCGGGGATCGCCGGCGTCGCGTGCGCGCGGGCGCTGGTCGACGCGGGTGCCGACGTCACCGTCCTGGAGCGGGCGCACACCTGCGGCGGCCGGATGGCGACCAAGCGCTACGACGGTCGGCGGGCGGACATCGGTGCCGGCTACTTCACCACCTCGGACCCCCGGTTCGCCGCCGTCGCCCAGCGGTGGCGACGGGCCGGGCTGGCCCGCGAGTGGACCGACACGCTCGCCGTCCACTCCCGCGAGGGCACGTCCTCCACCACGGGCCCCGTGCGCTGGGCCGCGGCCGGCGGGCTGCGCTCGCTGGTCGAGGACCTGGCGACCGGCCTGGACGTGGTCACGTCCCACGCGGTCGAGTGGGTCGAACCCGGGCCGCGCGTGGACGGCCGGGCCGTCGACGCCGTCGCCCTGGCCATGCCCGGACCGCAGGCGCTCCGCGTGCTCGACCCCGGCCTGCGCGCGGTCCGCGCGGTCGTCGCCGAGCAGCAGTGGCTGCCGTCGCTGGTGGCGACGCTGGTCCACGAGAGGCGGACCTGGCCCGACTTCCGCGGCGCGTTCGTCAACGACCACCCCGTCCTGAGCGCGCTGTTCGACGACGGCAGCCGCCGGGGCGACGGCGCGCCGGTGCTGGTCGCGCACACCGGGGACGCGTTCGCCGAGCAGTACGTGGCCGACGCCTCCGCCGCCGGAGACGAGATCCGGACCGCGGTACGCGACCTGCTCGGGCTGCCCGAGCCCGCGTCCCGGGTCCACGTGCACCGGTGGTCGTTCGCCCGACCCGCAAAGCCCGGGGAGGCGCCGTTCCACCTCGGTGCGGAGGCGGTCGGCATCGCCGGTGACGCGTGGGGCAGCCCGAAGGTCGAAACGGCGTGGCTGTCGGGCACCGCGCTCGGCCAGGCCATCGCCGCCAAGCTGTCCTGAACGGCGGAAAACCTCCCAGGGCACTCGCCACCGGGCGGTCCAGAACGCACAAAGCCCTCAGGGGCACCCGGCGAACCGGGTGCCCCTGAGGGAAAGAATGTTCGGCGGCGTCCTACTCTCCCACACCCTCACGAGTGCAGTACCATCGGCGCTGGAAGGCTTAACTACCGGGTTCGGAATGGGACCGGGTGTTCCCCAACCGCAATGACCACCGAAACACTATGAAATTACCAACCCGTAGGCACCCGGCCACACCCAACCATTCAGTCGAGTGGACCCGGTGGTCCGGTTCGGTTCTTTCAGAACCGCACAGTGGATGCGTAGCGTCTTCATGACAAGTCCTCGGCCTATTAGTACCGGTCAACTCCAGCCGTTACCGACCTTCCATCTCCGGCCTATCAACCCAATGGTCTCTTGGGGGCCTTAACCCACAAAGGGTGGGATACCTCATCTAGGAACGAGCTTCCCGCTTAGATGCTTTCAGCGGTTATCCCTTCCGAACGTAGCCAACCAGCAATGCCCTTGGCAGGACAACTGGCACACCAGAGGTCCGTCCGTCCCGGTCCTCTCGTACTAGGGACAGCCTTCCGCAAGTATCCTACGCGCGCGGCGGATAGGGACCGAACTGTCTCACGACGTTCTAAACCCAGCTCGCGTACCGCTTTAATGGGCGAACAGCCCAACCCTTGGGACCTACTCCAGCCCCAGGATGCGACGAGCCGACATCGAGGTGCCAAACCATGCCGTCGATATGGACTCTTGGGCAAGATCAGCCTGTTATCCCCGGGGTACCTTTTATCCGTTGAGCGACCACGCTTCCACAAGCCATGGCCGGATCACTAGTTCCGACTTTCGTCCCTGCTCGACCCGTCGGTCTCACAGTCAAGCCCCCTTGTGCACTTGCACTCGACACCTGATTGCCAACCAGGCTGAGGGAACCTTTGAGCGCCTCCGTTACCCTTTGGGAGGCAACCGCCCCAGTTAAACTACCCACCAGGCACTGTCCCTGATCCGGATCACGGACCGAGGTTAGACATCCAGTACGACCAGAGTGGTATTTCAACGACGACTCCACAACCACTGGCGTGGCCGCTTCACAGTCTCCCACCTATCCTACACAAGCCGAACCGAACACCAATACCAAGCTATAGTAAAGGTCCCGGGGTCTTTCCGTCCTGCCGCGCGTAACGAGCATCTTTACTCGTAGTGCAATTTCGCCGGGCCTGTGGTTGAGACAGTCGAGAAGTCGTTACGCCATTCGTGCAGGTCGGAACTTACCCGACAAGGAATTTCGCTACCTTAGGATGGTTATAGTTACCACCGCCGTTTACTGGCGCTTAAGTTCTCAGCTTCGCCCCGAAGAGCTAACCGGTCCCCTTAACGTTCCAGCACCGGGCAGGCGTCAGTCCGTATACATCGTCTTGCGACTTCGCACGGACCTGTGTTTTTAGTAAACAGTCGCTTCTCGCTGGTCTCTGCGGCCAACTGGTCCTAGCCCGCAAGGGGCTTCAAACCCTTTGGCCCCCCTTCTCCCGAAGTTACGGGGGCATTTTGCCGAGTTCCTTAACCACAGTTCGCCCGATCGCCTCGGTATTCTCTACCTGACCACCTGTGTCGGTTTGGGGTACGGGCCGCATGAACACTCACTAGAGGCTTTTCTCGGCAGCATGGGATCACCCTACTTCGCCTCAATCGGCTATGCATCACGTCTCAGGATGTGTGAGCTGCGGATTTGCCTACAGCTCTCCCTACACGCTTACACCAGTACTACCACTCACTGGCGGAGCTACCCTCCTGCGTCACCCCATCGTTTGACTACTACAAGCTCGGGTCCCGCGCTCCACTTGGAGAAGACCCGAAGGTCGGCCCCCAAGCTTTGGGCGGTTAGCATCGCAAGCCTCGCCATGGGCGCGTTCACACGGGTACGGGAATATCAACCCGTTGTCCATCGACTACGCCTGTCGGCCTCGCCTTAGGTCCCGACTTACCCTGGGCGGATTAGCCTGGCCCAGGAACCCTTGGTCATCCGGCGGCAGAGTTTCTCACTCTGCTTTCGCTACTCATGCCTGCATTCTCACTCGTCCAGCCTCCACCACTAGGTTCCCCTGCAGCTTCAGCGGCTGAACGACGCTCCCCTACCCATCCCAGCAAAACTGGAATGACACGGCTTCGGCGGTGTGCTTAAGCCCCGCTACATTGTCGGCGCAGGACCACTTGACCAGTGAGCTATTACGCACTCTTTAAAGGGTGGCTGCTTCTAAGCCAACCTCCTGGTTGTCTGGGCGACCCCACATCCTTTCCCACTTAGCACACACTTAGGGGCCTTAGCCGGCGTTCTGGGCTGTTTCCCTCTCGACTACGAAGCTTATCCCCCGCAGTCTCACTGCCGCGCTCTCACGTACCGGCATTCGGAGTTTGGTTGATTTCGGTAAGCTTGTGGGCCCCCTAGACCATCCAGTGCTCTACCTCCGGCACGAAACACACGACGCTGCACCTAAATGCATTTCGGGGAGAACCAGCTATCACGGAGTTTGATTGGCCTTTCACCCCTAACCACAGCTCATCCCCCAGGTTTTCAACCCTGGTGGGTTCGGGCCTCCACGCGGTCTTACCCACGCTTCACCCTGGCCATGGCTAGATCACCCCGCTTCGGGTCTAGACCACGCGACTCAACCGCCCTATTCGGACTCGCTTTCGCTACGGCTACCCCACACGGGTTAACCTCGCCACGCAGCACTAACTCGCAGGCTCATTCTTCAAAAGGCACGCCGTCACCCCTAAAGGCTCCGACGGATTGTAGGCACACGGTTTCAGGTACTATTTCACTCCCCTCCCGGGGTACTTTTCACCTTTCCCTCACGGTACTAGTCCGCTATCGGTCACCAGGGAGTATTCAGGCTTAGCGGGTGGTCCCGCCAGATTCACAGCAAATTCCACGAGCTCGCTGCTACTTGGGAACACCGTCAGGAGACACCGGGTTTTCACGTACGGGACTCTCACCCTCTACGGTCACGCTTTCCAGACGCATTCCGCTAACCACAGTGTTTTATAACTCCTCGACCGTCCGGCAGAACGATCAGACAGGTCCCACGACCCCGCGAATGCAACCCCTGCCGGGTATCACACAGACGCGGTTTAGCCTCTTCCGCTTTCGCTCGCCACTACTCACGGAATCACGGTTGTTTTCTCTTCCTGCGGGTACTGAGATGTTTCACTTCCCCGCGTTCCCTCCACGCACCCTATGTGTTCAGGTACGGGTGACCCCACATGACTGAGGCCGGGTTTCCCCATTCGGAAATTCTTGGATCTCAGCTCGGTTGACAGCTCCCCAAGACTTATCGCAGTCTCCTACGTCCTTCATCGGCTCCTGGTGCCAAGGCATCCACCGTATGCCCTTAATAACTTGCCACAAAGATGCTCGCATCCACTGTGCAGTTCTCAAAGAACAACCAGACACAACCCCGCTACTGCCGACGCCTACCGAGCCACACCCGGCGGTTCGAGGGCGGGGATCGCCCTGTCGTTACTCGCTGAAAGAAACACAAAGCGTGTTCCCTCAGGACCCAACAGCGTACCGAACAGAAGCCTTGAACCCTCGACGGACCCTTCCACGCTCGCAAGCGAGCAGTACTAACTCCGTCAACAACCCGAGGTTCTGCATTAGCCAGCATCCACTAATATGAGCTCCACCCGACGATCGTTCGCCGCCGGCGTGGCCTCCGAACCACCGAAGCAGTTCGCAGATGCTCCTTAGAAAGGAGGTGATCCAGCCGCACCTTCCGGTACGGCTACCTTGTTACGACTTCGTCCCAATCGCCAGTCCCACCTTCGACCGCTCCCCCCCTTACGGGTTGGGCCACGGGCTTCGGGTGTTACCGACTTTCGTGACGTGACGGGCGGTGTGTACAAGGCCCGGGAACGTATTCACCGCAGCGTTGCTGATCTGCGATTACTAGCGACTCCGACTTCACGGGGTCGAGTTGCAGACCCCGATCCGAACTGAGACCGGCTTTTTGGGATTCGCTCCACCTCACGGCTTAGCAGCCCTCTGTACCGGCCATTGTAGCATGTGTGAAGCCCTGGACATAAGGGGCATGATGACTTGACGTCATCCCCACCTTCCTCCGAGTTGACCCCGGCAGTCTCCCATGAGTCCCCGCCATAACGCGCTGGCAACATGGAACGAGGGTTGCGCTCGTTGCGGGACTTAACCCAACATCTCACGACACGAGCTGACGACAGCCATGCACCACCTGTACACCAGTCCGAAGAGGCCCACATCTCTGCAGGTTTCCGGTGCATGTCAAGCCCAGGTAAGGTTCTTCGCGTTGCATCGAATTAATCCACATGCTCCGCCGCTTGTGCGGGCCCCCGTCAATTCCTTTGAGTTTTAGCCTTGCGGCCGTACTCCCCAGGCGGGGTGCTTAATGCGTTAGCTGCGGCACGGAGGACGTGGAAGCCCCCCACACCTAGCACCCACCGTTTACGGCGTGGACTACCAGGGTATCTAATCCTGTTCGCTCCCCACGCTTTCGCTCCTCAGCGTCAGTATCGGCCCAGAGACCCGCCTTCGCCACCGGTGTTCCTCCTGATATCTGCGCATTTCACCGCTACACCAGGAATTCCAGTCTCCCCTGCCGAACTCAAGTCTGCCCGTATCGACCGCAGGCTCCACGTTAAGCGTGAAGTTTTCACGGCCGACGCAACAAACCGCCTACGAGCTCTTTACGCCCAATAATTCCGGACAACGCTCGCACCCTACGTATTACCGCGGCTGCTGGCACGTAGTTAGCCGGTGCTTCTTCTGCAGGTACCGTCAGTTGCCCTTCGTCCCTGCTGAAAGAGGTTTACAACCCGAAGGCCGTCATCCCTCACGCGGCGTCGCTGCATCAGGCTTGCGCCCATTGTGCAATATTCCCCACTGCTGCCTCCCGTAGGAGTCTGGGCCGTGTCTCAGTCCCAGTGTGGCCGGTCACCCTCTCAGGCCGGCTACCCGTCGTCGCCTTGGTAGGCCATCACCCCACCAACAAGCTGATAGGCCGCGGGCCCATCCCGTACCGCCGGAACTTTCCACCCCCCACCATGCGGAAGGAGGTCATATCCGGTATTAGACCTAGTTTCCCAGGCTTATCCCAGAGTACGGGGCAGGTTGCCCACGTGTTACTCACCCGTTCGCCGCTCGTGTACCCCGAAGGGCCTTACCGCTCGACTTGCATGTGTTAAGCACGCCGCCAGCGTTCGTCCTGAGCCAGGATCAAACTCTCCAATAAGGAATGAGTTCGATCGCTCCGAACAACACTGACAATTACGTCAGCTGTCCAGTAACAATCTCAAAGGAATCCTCTTGACGAGGATCATAAATTTACTGGCTATTCGGCACGCTGTTGAGTTCTCAAAGAACACGCGCTCACCGTCACTGGCGCACTGTTCCCAGTGGCTTCGATCCGGGGCTTGTGTCCCGCGCTCCGTTCCGGTCTGTCCCGGCCCGTTCCGCGCTGGCAGAGAGAAAGTTACACGCCGCCCAACGCGGAGACAAATCCGGGTCCCAGGGGCATGTTTCCGCAGGTAGTACCACGTGCGACGGCCCTCAAACCGGTTTCCGTGTGACCGGGGACACTCACACGAGTTTCGGATGGGGTCCGGAGGGCAGCCGCACCACCACCGACAGGCCGCCGCCGGGCACCGCCGATGCGTGCACCTGACCGTCATGAGCTGCGACGGCGGCCCGCACGATGGACAGCCCGAGGCCGGTGCCGGTGCGCGCGGTCCGGTCGGTGCCGCCCCGGCGGAACGGCTCGAACAGCTCGTCGACCCGGTCGGGCGCGATGACGGGGCCGGACGAGGAGACCCGCAGGAGGGTCCACTCGGGTCCGCCCTCGGTGTGCACCTCGATCCAGCCGCCGGGCAGGTTGTGGCGGACGGCGTTCTCCAGCAGGTTGCCCGCGATGCGCTCCAGCAGGGCCGGGTCGCCGACGGCGGGCGCCGGGCCGGTGCGGAACGTGGCGCGCACCTGCCGCTCGTCGGCCTCCGCCCGCACGGCCCGCCAGGCGGAGCCGACCACGGCGTTGAGGTCGACGGGTTCGCGCACGGCCAGGCCCACCCCGTCGGTGCGCGCGAGCAGCAGCAGCGCGCTGACCAGCTGCTCGGCCCGCTGGGTCGCCTCGCGCACCACGGCGGCCATGCGGCGCAGCTCGGCGGCGTCGGCGTCCGGGTCGGCGAGGGTGACGTCCAGTTCGGTGCGCACCACGGCCAGCGGGGTGCGCAGCTCGTGGGAGGCGTTGGCGACGAACCGCCGCTGGGACTCGAACGCGGCCTGGAGCCGGTCGAGCATCTCGTCGAAGGTGTCGGCCAGCTCGG
This sequence comes from Saccharothrix syringae, assembly GCF_009498035.1. Classification (NCBI taxonomy): domain Bacteria; kingdom Bacillati; phylum Actinomycetota; class Actinomycetes; order Pseudonocardiales; family Pseudonocardiaceae; genus Saccharothrix; species Saccharothrix syringae. Next base: position 1,886,286 of record NZ_CP034550.1, on the reverse strand, counting down.
CGACCTCGTCGCGGGGGCCGGGCAGGCGCAGGCGCTCCCCCAGCGACTCGGCGGAGAGCCTGCGGGCCGCGTCGGTCACGTCGTGCACGGGTTGCAGGACGCGGCCGGTGATGGTCCAGGCGAGCAGCGCGGCGGCGGCGACCACGCAGAGGAACGCGATGGAGCCGGACCGCAGCACGTCCTCGCGGGCCTGTTCGCCCAGGACCTCCATGAGCGTGGCGGCGTCGACCTCGCGGCCGTCGACGAAGACGGTGCTGCCGTCGGCGAAGCGGGGCGAGGAGGCGACCACCCGGCCGACGAGGAGCCAGCCGAGCAGGAGCAGCAGGCCGCTGACGAACGCGACCAGGCCGGTCGCGAGGAGGGACAGGCGCGTGCGCAGCCCGGGTCCGCGCCTGCGGGCGAGCTCAGACCTCAGTGGAACCTGCCGTGGGCACCCGGTAGCCGGAGCCGACCACCGTGTCGATGATGCCGGGTTCGCCGAGCTTCTTGCGCAGCGTCATGACGGTGACCCGGACGGTGGTGGTGAACGGGTCGGCGTTCTCGTCCCAGACGCGTTCGAGCAGTTCCTCGCTGGAGACCACGGAGCCCTTGGCGGCCAGCAGCACCTCCAGCACGCCGAACTCCTTGCGGGTCAGCTCGACCGGTCGGCCGGCGCGGCGCACGGTGCGGCGGGCGGGGTCCAGCTCGACGTCGCGGGCGGTGAGCAGCGGCGGGGTGGCGGGGGTGGCGCGGCGGGCGAGCGCGCGGACGCGGGCGACGAGCTCCGGGAAGGCGAAGGGCTTGGCCAGGTAGTCGTCGGCGCCCAGGGAGAGGCCGGCGACCCGGTCGTCCACGCCGGCGCTGGCGGTGAGCATCATGACGCGGGTGAGGGCGCCGGAGCTGAGGATCTCCTTGCACAGCTCGTCGCCGGACATGCCGGGCAGATCGCGGTCGAGCACGACCACGTCGTACCGGGTCACGGTCGACTTCTCGTGGCCGGTCTCGCCGTCGTAGGCGACGTCGACGGCCATGCCCTCGCGCCGCAGGCCGCGCGCGATCGCGTCGGCCAGCGGCACCTCGTCCTCGACTACCAGGATCCGCACCTCACAAAGGTGCCACAAGTACCTGAGAGGCTGCTTAGCGCGAACGCGCCGGTGGGCCGTCGTGCCGCCGGGGACCCGCGTGCTCGCCCACGACCGTCCCGGCCTGCCACAACGCCCGCGGCCGGAGCAGTGCCGGGTGGTCCTCGGCGGGCATGACGACGTCGCGCGGCCCCGGGCCCGGCTCGGCGGCCCGGGACCGGACCGCGGCCGGCACCTCCGCGGCGATCCCGTCCCGCCCGGGGTCGCCCCGGTCGTGGGCGCGGGTGCGCAGGACGAGCAGGTGCAGCACGTGCCGGCCCCACAGGCGGTGGCGGCCGGGTCCCGGCACGCGCCGCGCTCGCGGGACCCGGCCGAGCAGTGCTCGACCGGGCCGCTCAGCGGGCACCGGGGGTACCCGGCCTACTTCTCGACCGTCGCGCTCATCTCCGCGGGCTGGGCGGCGGCCACCCACTCGGTGATGCGCCGGGCCACGTCCTGGGCGGTCAGGCCCAGGTCGGCCAGGACCTCGCCGCGCTCGCCGTGCTGGTGGAACTCCTGCGGGATGCCGAGGTCCCGCAGCGGGACGTCGACCGAGGCGTCGCGCAGGGCCGCGGCCAGGGCCCAGCCGAAGCCGCCGTGCCTGCCGCCGTCCTCGACGGTGACCACGAGGCGGTGGCGGGCGGCCATCCGGACCAGCTCGTCGGGCACCGGGAACACCCAGCGCGGGTCGACGACGGTCACGCCGATGCCCTGGTCGGCGAGGCGCTGCGCGGCGGCCACGCCCAGCTCGCCGAAGGCGCCCACGGTGACCAGCAGCACGTCGTCGCCGTCGCGGCGCAGCACGTCGACGCCGCCGACGCGCTCCAGCGCGGGCAGGTCGGCGCCGACCGACGCCTTGGGGTAGCGCACCACCGACGGCGCGTCGGGGATCGCCACGGCCTCCCGAAGCTGCTCGCGCAGCGACGCCGCGTCGCGCGGCGCGGCCACGTGGATGCCGGGGACCAGGCCGCAGATCGACAGGTCCCACATGCCGTGGTGGGAGGCGCCGTCGGGGCCGGTGACGCCGGCGCGGTCGAGCACCACGGTGACGCCCTGCCGGTGCATGGCCACGTCCATCAGGAGCTGGTCGAACGCCCGGTTGAGGAACGTCGCGTAGATCGCCACCACCGGGTGCATGCCCCCCATGGCCAGGCCCGCGGCCGAGGTCATGGCGTGCTGCTCGGCGATGCCGACGTCGAAGCACCGGTCGGGGTAGAGGCCCGCGAACTTGTCCAGGCCCGTCGGGCCGCGCATGGCCGCGGTGATGGCGACCAGGTCGGGGCGCTCGCCGCCGAGCACGGCCAGCTCGTCGGCGAACACGTGGGTCCAGGTGCGCTTGGCCGGGCCGATGTTCTCGCCGGTGATGGGGTCGATGACGCCGGTGGCGTGCATCTGGTCGGCCTCGTGGTTCTCGGCGGGCGCGAAGCCGTTGCCCTTCCGGGTAACGGTGTGCACGATGACCGGCCCGCCGAAGGACTTGGCGCGGCGCAGCGCCGACTCCAGGGCCGGGGTGTCGTGGCCGTCGACCGGGCCGATGTACTTCAGGCCCAGGTCCTCGAACATGGCCTGCGGGCTGATCGCGTCCTTGATGCCGCGCTTGGTCGCGTGCAGGGCCGCGTAGAGGGGCTTGCCGACGATCGGGGCGGACTGGAGGGCGTTCTTGCCGCGTTCCAGGGCGCGCTCGTAGCCGGGCTGCAGGCGCAGGGACGACAGGTGGTCGGCCAGGCCGCCGATGGTCGGCGAGTAGGAGCGGCCGTTGTCGTTGACCACGATCACCACGGGCCGGTCGGCGCCGGAGGCGATGTTGTTCAGCGCCTCCCAGCACATGCCGCCGGTCAGCGCGCCGTCGCCGACGACCGCGACGACGTGCCTGCGCTGGCCGGTGAGCTGGTACGCCTTGGCCAGGCCGTCTGCGTAGGACAGGGCGGTCGAGGCGTGGCTGTTCTCCTCGACGTCGTGCTCGCTCTCCGCGCGGGACGGGTAGCCGGACAGGCCGCCCTTCTGGCGCAGCGTGTCGAACCCGTCGCGGCGGCCGGTGAGGATCTTGTGCACGTAGCTCTGGTGGCCGGTGTCGAACACGACCGAGTCGCGCGGGGAGTCGAAGACCCGGTGCACCGCCATGGTGAGCTCGACGACGCCGAGGTTGGGCCCCAGGTGGCCGCCGGTCCGGGAGACCTTCTCGACCAGGAAGCGCCGGATCTCCTCGGCGAGCCGGACCAGTTCGTCGGTGCCCAACCGTTTCAGGTCCGCCGGGCCGTGGACGGATTCCAGCAGCGTCACTCGCTCCACCTCACCTAAGTGGCTCTACCTAGTGGTTTTTTCGACTCCCGGTTCGTCGGGTCAGTCTACGGACCACTTGCTGAGACGCCCGATCAGCGAACCGGCGCCAGCAGGGCCACGCACTCGACGTGGTGGGTCATCGGGAACGCGTCGAACGCCCTGAGCTGGGCCAACTCGTAGCCGTGGCCGGCGAACGCGGCGATGTCCCTGGCCAGGGCGGCCGGGTCGCACGCGACGTAGACCACACGGGCGGGCCGCCCGGCGGCGACCGCGGCCACCACGTCCTTGCCCGCGCCCTTGCGCGGCGGGTCGAGCACGACCACGTCCGGGGGCCGCCCGGCGAACTCCGGCGTCGCCAGCACCGCCTCGGTGCGCCCGGCGTGCCAGGAGACCTGCGGCAGGTCGGCCAGGTTGGCCCGGCCGTCCTCGACGGCGCCGGTCGACGACTCCACCACGGCCACCGACCCGGTCGGGCCGACCTGTCCGGCCAGCACCGAGGCGAACAGGCCGACCCCGCCGTAGAGGTCCCAGGCGCGGTCGCCGGGCCGGCAGGCCGCCCACTCGCCGACCACGCGCGCGAAGGTGTCCGCGGCGGCCGGGTGGACCTGCCAGAACCCGTCGGCGCGCAGCCGCCAGTCGCGGCCCGCCGCGTGCTCGGCGGCGGTGCCGCTGCCCCGGCGGCGCCGCGACGGGCCGGGCACGGGGCGGCGGCCGCGGCGCACCACCGGCGGGCCGACCTCGATCAGGTGGGTCTGGTGGTCGGCGTCACGCGCGACGACCAGTTCGGCCTTCGGCGGCCACGTGCGGTCGACCACGCCGTCCAGGGCGCCGGGCACGGCGATCACGCAGTGGTCGACCGGGACGACCTCGTGGCTGCGGTGGGCGCGGAACCCGGGCCGGCCGTCGGGGTCGACCGCCATGCGCATCCGGGTGCGCCAGTCCGCGGGCCCGCCGGGCAGGGCCTCGACCACGACCTCGCGGTCCAGGCCGGCCAGGCGGTGCAGCTGCTCGGCCACCACGGCGGCCTTCAGCTCGCGCTGGGCGGGCCAGGAGGCGTGCTGCCAGTCGCACCCGCCGCAGCGGCCGGGCCCGGCGAACGGGCACGGCGGCGTCACCCGGTCCGGGGAGGCCCGCAGCACCTCCACCGCGTCGCCGCGGCAGAACGAGCCGCCGGTGTCCTCGGTCACCCGGACCACGACCAGCTCGCCGGGCAGCGCGTGCCGGACGAAGATCACGCGGCCCTCGTACCGGGCCACGCAGTGCCCGCCGTGGGCGACCGCGCCCACCTCGACCTCGACGAGCCGGTCCCGCCAGGTCGGGGTCTCGTGCCCGGTCACTTGCCGTCCCTGTTGTCCAGGCCGCGGCGGATGGCGCCGGGCGCCACCACCTCGTCGTCCTTGTGCGTGACCTTCTTCGACGAGGCCAGCTGCCACGGCACGCTGGTCACCATGACGCCGGGCTGGAACAGCAGCCTGCCCTTGAGCCGCAGCGCGCTCTGGTTGTGCAGGAACTGCTCCCACCAGTGGCCGACCACGTACTCCGGGATGAACACGGTCACCACGTCGCGCGGGTTGTCCGTGCGGACGCGCTTGACGTAGTCCAGGACCGGCTTGGTGATCTCGCGGTAGGGCGACTCGATCACCTTCAGGGGCACCTTGAAGTTCTCCTTCTCCCACTCCCGCACCAGCCGGCGGGTGTCGGCGTCGTCCACGTTCACCGTCACCGCCTCCAGCATGTCGGGTCGGGTCGCCTTGGCGTAGGCCAGGGCGCGCAGGGTGGGCATGTGCAGCTTCGAGACCAGCACCATCGCGTGGTTGCGGGCGGGCAGCAACTTCTGCCGCTCCTGCTGGCGCAGCTCCTCGGCGACCCGGTCGTAGTGCTTGCGGATGGCGGTCATCAGGGCGTAGATGGCCGCCATCGCGGCGATCGCGATCCACGCGCCGAGGAGGAACTTGGTGATCAGCACCACCACGAGCACCGAGCCGGTCATCACCAGGCCGAAGGCGTTGATCGCCTGCGCGCGGCGCATCCGGTTGCGCACGGCCTCGTCGGTCTCGCCGGCCAGCAGCCGGTTCCAGTGCCGGATCATGCCCGCCTGGCTCATCGTGAACGACACGAACACGCCCACGATGTAGAGCTGGATGAGCCTGGTGACCTCGGCCTCGAACGCCACCACCAGGATGATCGCCGCGCCCGCCAGGAACAGGATGCCGTTGCTGAACGCCAGCCGGTCGCCGCGGGTGTGCAGCTGGCGGGGCAGGTAGCGGTCCTGGGCCAGGATCGAGCCCAGCACCGGGAAGCCGTTGAACGCGGTGTTGGCCGCGAGCACCAGGATCAGCGCGGTGACCGTCGTGATGAAGAAGAAGCCGACCGGGAAGCCCTCGAACACCGCGCCCGCGATCTGGGCGACCATCGTCTTCTGCTCGTAGCCCTCGGGCGCGCCGACGAGCTGGTGCGCCGGGTCCTCGGCCATCTTCACACCGGTGAGCTGGGCGAGCACGATCAGGCCCATGAGCATGGTGACCGCGATCAGGCCCATCATCAGCAGCGTGGTCGCCGCGTTGCGCGACTTCGGCTTGCGGAACGCGGGCACGCCGTTGCTGATCGCCTCCACGCCGGTCAGCGCCGCGCAGCCGGAGGAGAACGCGCGCAGCACCAGGAACACGAACGCCAGGCCCAGCAGGTGGTCGTCCTCGGCGCGCAGCTCGAAGCCGGCGCTCTCGGCGCGCAGCTCGTCACCGAGGGCGAAGCCCCGGAACAGGCCGTAGCCGATCATGACCAGGACACCGGCCATGAAGGCGTAGGTCGGGACGGCGAATGCGCTGCCCGATTCCCGGATACCCCGGAGGTTGACGGCGGTGAGCAGGACGATGGCCACGACCGCGAACTGGACCTTGTGGGTGGCCACGAACGGGATCGCCGAACCGATGTTCGCGGCGGCCGAGGAGATGGAGACGGCGACGGTGAGGATGTAATCGACCAGCAACGCGCTCGCCACCGTCAGCCCGGCCCTGCGCCCCAGGTTGACCGTGGTGACCTCGTAGTCACCGCCACCGGAGGGGTAGGCGTGCACGTTCTGCCGGTAGCTCGCCACGACGGTGAGCATCACGACGACGACGACCACGCCCACCCAGGGGGCCATCGCGTAGGCCGACAGCCCCGCCACCGAGAGGACGAGGAAGATCTCCTCCGGCGCGTAGGCCACGCTCGACATCGCGTCCGAGGCGAAGACCGGCAGGGCGATGCGCTTGGGCAGCAGCGTGTGGGCCAGCCGGTCGCTTCGGAACGGCCTGCCGACCAGGAGGCGCTTGGCCGCGGTTGCGAGCTTGGACACGGGTGGAAAGCGTAAGGGGTCCGCGTCCCCTGGTCGGAGTAGTCGTGGTTAGGGTTGCGTAATAGTCGTTCGGGAGGGTTACGTGCACGTGGTGATCATGGGGTGCGGCCGGGTGGGTTCCTCCCTGGCCAGGGCCCTGGAACGCCTTGACCACCAGGTCGCGGTGATCGACAAGGACGCCCAGTCCTTCCGGCGGCTCGGTCCCGACTTCCACGGGCAGCAGGTCGTCGGCAACGGCTTCGACCAGCGCGTCCTCATCGAGGCGGGCATCGAGCGGGCGGGCGCGTTCGCCGCCGTGTCCAGCGGCGACAACTCCAACATCATCTCGGCGCGGGTGGCGCGGGAGACGTTCGGCGTGGAGGCCGTGGTCGCCCGCATCTACGACGAGAAGCGCGCCGCGGTCTACGAGCGGCTGGGCATCCCGACCGTGGCGACCGTGCCGTGGTCGACCGACCGGTTCCTGCGGATGCTGATCCCCGAGGGCTCGGCCACGGCGTGGCGCGACCCGTCGGGCTCGGTGGCGGTGCTGCCGCTGTCGCTGCACGAGGACTGGGTGGGGCGCACGGTGCGCGACCTCCAGGAGGCCACCGGGTGCCGGGTGGCGTTCATCATGCGGTTCGGCACGGGCGTGCTGCCCGAGTCCAAGACCGTGCTGCAAGCCGACGACCAGGTGTACGTGGCGGCGCTGTCCGGCACCGTGACCGACGTGGCCGCCGCCGCGGCCCACGCGCCCGAGGAGGGCTGACGTGCGTATCGCCATTGCCGGTGCCGGGGCGGTCGGCCGGTCGATCGCGGCGGAGCTGGTGGCCGACGGTCACCAGGTCATGCTGATCGAGCGGGACCGCAACCACTTCGAGCCGCACACCGTGGAGCAGGCCGAGTGGGTGCAGGCCGACGCCTGCGAGCTGTCGTCCCTGGAGGACGCGGGGATGCAGCTGTGCGACGTGGTGATCGCCGCCACCGGTGACGACAAGGTCAACCTGGTCGTGTCGCTGCTGGCGAAGACCGAGTTCGCGGTGCGGCGCGTGGTGGCGCGGGTCAACGACCCGGCCAACGAGTGGCTGTTCACCGAGTCGTGGGGCGTGGACGTGGCCGTGTCGACGCCGCGCATCCTGTCCGCGCTGGTCGAGGAGGCCGTGACGGTCGGTGACGTGGTCCGCCTGATGACCCTGCGCCAGGGCCAGGCCAACCTGGTCGAGATCACCCTCCCGGAGGACACCCCGCTGGCCGGCTCCCCGGTGAACGCCCTGGCGCTGCCCCGCGACGCCGCCCTGGTCACCATCCTGCGCGGGGGCCGGGTCATCGTGCCCACCCCCGACGACACCCTCGAAGGCGGCGACGAACTGCTGTTCGTGGCGGCCGCGGACGTGGAACGCGAGATCCGCTCCTCCCTCGGCTACTGACCCGCCCCGAACGTCGACCTCGGGCGTGCCGAACGCATGACACGCCCGACCCGAACGCATGACACGCCCGGAACCCGGACGCTCAACCCCGGCGTGTCATGCACTCAGCACCCGCGTGTCATGCGCTCAGGCCCCCCGAGTCGTGCGCTCGGGGGGCCTGAGTCCTCACGTCCTGCGAGGTGTTCCGCCAGGTCAGCGCTCGTCGGCCGGGGCGGGGTGCGGCGCCTGGGGCCGCTGCTGGGCCGTCGGCTGGGGTGGCTGGGGCGGGTTGGTCAGCTGGTCGTAGAGGCTGGGCAGGCCCTCGCCCACCGCCTGCTCGGCCTCCGCCCGGAGCCGTTGTTCGGCCTCCCGGTTCTCCCGCTCCTCGCGCTCCTGCGCCTCCTTGAGGCGCTTGTCGGACCGCCGCACCGCCCACACGGTCACCACCAGGGCCACCGCCATCAGCGGGTAGCCCATGGCCAGGCGCGCCGCGGCCAGCCAGCCCACCGACGCCTCGTCGTACAGCCACCGCTGGACCACGAACCGCGCGAAGAACACCAGCGCCCACACCAGCGTGGCGATGTCGTAGTCCCGGATGCTCGCCCGGTCCTTGCGCCACGCGCTGCCCTGGCCGTTGAGCATCGACCAGATGGCGCCGGCCAGCGGCCACCGCACCAGGATCGACACCACGAACACGCCGCCGTAGACCAGGCTCTGCCAGATGCCGAACAGGAAGAAGCCCTTGGCGTCGCCGGTCCGGTAGGCGATGAACGCCGCGATGCCGACGCCGAACACCGCCGAGACGGCGGGCTGCACCGACCCCTTGCGCATGGCCAGCACCACGCCGATGACCACCGCCGAGCCGAGCGCGGCCCAGATCGCGGGCATGAGCCCGGCGAAGGCGTTCACCAGCACGAACACGACCACCGGCAGCGAGGAGAACACCAGGCCGCTGACGCCGCCCATCTGCTCCAGCAGCGTCGGCTGCCTCTCCGTCTCGTCCACCTGCGTCATGAAGCGTTCTGCAGTTCGTAGTAGGGGTTGTAGAGCACCTTGCGGCCGTCGCGCACCGCGATCCTCCCCCTGGCCTTGATGGTGCGGCCCGGCTCGATGCCCGCGATCCTGCGGCGGCCCAGCCACACCAGCGTGACGCCCTCGGTGCCGTCGAACAACTCGGCCTCCAGCGTGGCGACCGCGTCCCGCGGGCACAGCTCCACGCTGCGCAGCCGCCCGAGCACGGTCACCTCCTGCCCGGATTTGCAGTCGCACGCGCGTACGGCACCGACGGCCTCGACTTTCCGAGACAGGTCATCGGCGTCCAACTCGCTCACGTCAGCGCTGAGCCGACGCACGAGGCGGCGCCAGTAGCCGCCCCCGGTACCAGTCATCCCCGACTCCAGGAGAGTGCGCGGGGCCTCGACATCGAAGCCCGTCTGAAGGCCAGGGTAACCACGTACACCCAACCGGGTATCCGACTGGGGGAGGATCTGCGGCCATGAGCCCGCCGCCCGCCGTCCTGCTGCCCGGCACCGCGTCCGACGAGGTGTTCGTCGCGCGGGTGTTCGCCCGCCCGCTGGCCGAGGCGGGCTACTCGCTGGCCGCCCCCGCGTCCCGGGGCGTGCGGGAGCACTTCGCGGCGCTGGACGCGGCCTGGGCGGGCACCCCGCTGCTGGTCGGGGGCGTGTCGATGGGCGCGCACGTGGCCGCGCTGTGGGCGGTGCGGCACCCGGCGCGGTGCGCGGGCGTGCTGGCGGCGCTGCCCGCGTGGCACGGCGAGGCGGACGGCGCGCCGGCCGCGCTCACGGCGCTGGCCAGCGCGGACGCCGTGGAGTCGGCCGGGGTGGAGGCGGCGCTGGCCGGGGTGGACGGGTGGCTCGGGGACGAGCTGCGCCGCGCCTGGCCCCGGTACGGGACGCGGCTGGCGGCCGCGCTGCGGGAGGCGGCCGGGTCGCGCGCGCCCACGCGGGCCGAGCTGGGCGGGTTGGCCGTGCCGGTCGGGGTCGCCGCGTGCACCGACGACCCAATTCACCCGGTGGAGATCGCCCGGACGTGGGTCGGCGCCCTGCCCCGTGGCGCCCTGCGCACGACGACGCTGGCGGCGCTCGGCGCGGACCGGGAGTCCCTGGGCCGCGCCGCGCTCGCCGCGTACGCCGAGGCGCTGAGTCGCACCCGCCGGGCTTAGCCCTGCTGCTGGGCCTGGATGTGCCGGGCGATGGCCTCGGGCAGCTCGATCGGCAGCGGCGTGCGCACCGGCATCGGCTGCTCGCCGCGCACCACGACCGTGTCGCGCATCAACGCGTACAGGGCCTGCGCCGCCTGGGCGGCCAACTCCTCGTTGGGCGCCGCCGCGATGCCGCGCAGCATCCACCGGGGGCCGTCCACGCCGACCACGCGCAGGTGCACCTCGTTGTTGCGCGCCGCGACCTCCTCGCCCCACTCGCCGTTCTCCCGCAGGATGCGGAAGCCGTCGTTCTTGAACTGGGCGATCATCTCGCCGCTGACCTCGGGCCACAGCCGGTCGGTCCGCGGCGCGGCGAACGCGCTGACGGTGAGCTGGCCGACCGCGGTGAGCAGGTGCACGGCCCGCACCGCGCCGGTCGGGTCCATCTCCACCTGGAGCTGGGCGCCGTCGGGCACGGGCAGCCGGATCGAGCCCAGGTCGAGCCGGTTCAGGCCGTCGTCGGGGGCCTGCGCCACGTCGAACGGGCCCTCCTCGGGACCGTCGGCGCCGTCGAACTCGACCTCGGGTTGCGCCGTCCCCCGGTTCGCGGAGTGCCTACCGCGCTTGCGGCGCTTTCCGAACATCGCCTTCACCCCTCCGTCCGGGCGAGCACGTCGTGCCCGCCAGTAGAGCCGTAGCCGCCCGCGCCCCGCGCGGACCCGGGCAGCTCGTCGACCTCGCGGAACACGGCGTGCTCCACCTTCTGCACCACCAGCTGGGCGATCCGGTCACCGCGCGTGAGCACGATGGGTTCGCGCAGGTCGTGGTTGACCAGGCACACCTTGATCTCGCCCCGGTAGCCCGCGTCGATCGTGCCGGGGGTGTTGACCACGCTCAGCCCGACGCGCGCGGCGAGACCCGATCGGGGGTGCACGAACCCGGCGTAACCCTCGGGCAGCGCGATCGCGACGCCGGTGCCGACCACGGCGCGCTCACCCGGTTCGATCACCACGTCGGTGGTGGTCACCAGGTCCGCACCGGCATCACCCGGTCGGGCGTAGGCCGGAAGTGGCACTGACGGATCGAGCCGGGACAGCAGGACCTCGACGCTGGGCACGGCGCGCGAGATTACCCTGGGGACGTGAGCGAGAGTGCTGTGACCGCCCCGATCGCCTTCCGCGAGCGGTTGTACGTCCCCTGGTGGGGTTGGCCGCTGCCGCTGGGGGCGGCGGTGCTGCTGGCCGCCGAGATCCACATGGGGTTCCCCGGCGTGCGGTCGTGGCTGCCCTACGCGGTCCTCGTGCCGCTGGTGGTGCTGCTGATCGTGCGGATGGGCGCGGTGAAGGTCGAGGTGTCCGGCGGCGAGCTGCGCGTCGGCGAGGCCCACGTGCCGCTGGAGCTGCTGGGCGAGGTCGAGGTGTTCGACGCGAGGTCCAAGCGCCGGGCGATGGGGCCGAACCTGGACCCGGCGGCGTTCGTCGCGCACCGCGGGTGGGTGGGGCCGATGGTCAGGGTGAAGCTGGAGGACCCGGCCGACCCGACGCCGTACTGGCTGTTCAGCGTGCGTTCGGCCGACGAGCTGGCGGCGGTGCTGCGCGGCCGGTGAGGACTTCGGCGCGCGGGTTCGGTGCCGGGGTCCGGCGGGCGGTCGCCCAACGGCGACTGGGCGCCACCCCGGCGGAGGGGTGAGCGCCCAGACCTGGTTGTTGTTGCGCGGTGCTGCTGGTGCTGGTCGGCTGGTGCTCGATCGGCTCAGGCGCAGTCACGGCAGACGTACTGGCCGTTGACCTCCTCGGCCAGTCGGCTGCGGTGGTGCACCAGGAAGCACTTGGAGCACGTGAACTCGTCGGCCTGCTTGGGCAGGACCTTGAACGTGAGTTCCTCACCGGACAGGTCCGCACCGGGCAGCTCGAAGTTCTCGGCGGTCGCGTCCTCGTCGATGTCGACGACCCCGGACTGCGTTTCGTTGCGCCGCGCCTTCAGCTCCTCAAGGGAGTCCTCAGCGAGTTCGTCCGCCTCGCTGCGACGCGGCGCGTCGTAGTCGGTCGCCATCTTCTTTCACACCCCTGCGGTCAACGGAGACTGGTTCGTGTCGCTGGTTAACGTCCCAGCGCCCCTGTTTGTGCCCTCCGTCCGAGTGACGGAGGTCTCGCTCTCCGCGGCCGGGCGCCAACCCCCTGTACGTCGACGCTTCCCGGTGTCCGGCCCTGCGCGGAGCGCCGAGAGGGTAGCTCATCGTTCGGGGCGCCGTGCAGCGGGTTCCCCCTAATTGAGCAGACGGGTGACAGGCCCTTCACACGCTGGACCGATAGGCTCTGGGCAGGCATCGCACACCCGCCGGCACCCGTGCCGTGACCCTCCCGCCGTCGCGGACGCTCCGCGACCGGGTGATAACGGCCCGCCACCCCACGCCCGAGGCGCGGGGCGGCGCGGCGGGGCATAGCCTGATCACCATCACCAGTGGGCCATGGGGAGGTCGGCGGACGTGGGACCCGGTACGGGAGGAAGCGGGTCGTCGCGGTACCGGAAGCGGCGACCGTTGCCGGCGTTGGTCCTGTTCCTGGTCCTGGCCCTGACCGCGGTGGTGGTGTGGAACCGGGTGCTCTCCGAGGCCGGGGACGTGGACGCGGCGATCCGGTGCAACCCGCCCGGCGGCGCGCCCGCGTCGGGGGCGCCGTCGTCGGCCGCCCCGGCGCTGGGGACGGTGCTGGCGCACGACGCGCTCGACCGCACCGACCCGGTGCCGGTGACCGAGGTGCAGTTCCGCGTGTTCAACGCGAGCACGCAGCGCAACCAGGCCCGGTTCGTGGCCACCACGCTGGCCGAGATGGGCATGAAGCAGGCGGCGGACCCGGGCAACGACCCGGTGTACCCGGCGCAGGACATGTCGTGCCGCGGGCAGATCCGGTTCGGCGCGCCCGGCGCCGGGGCCGCGCGGACGTTGAGCCTGGTCGAGCCGTGCCTGGAGCTGGTGCGCGACGAGCGGCAGGACGCGACCGTGGACGTGGCGGTCGGCCAGAAGTTCAGCGAGGTGAAGCCGAACAGCGACGCCCGCAAGGTGATCGACCAGCTCGCCGCGTGGGCGGAGCAGCAGCCGGACCGCCAGGGCGGCCAGGCCGCCGAGGGCTCCACCCCGCCGTCCCTCAACGCCGCCAACCTGGAAGGCGCCCGCGACGTCCAGTGCTGACCCGCCTCCCCCGGCGTGTCGCCCAATCCCGCGCGTGTCCTCCACTCCGACACCGCGTGTCCTCCACTGGGACACCGCGAGTCGAACGCTCAGACCCGTCGTGTCGAACGCTCAGGACCCCCGAGTTCCACGTTCGCGCGCCTCGGGCCGGGTGGCTGGGGTGCGCGAACGTGGAACTCGGGGGGTCTGAAGGTTCGACACGACGGGTCTGGAGGTTCGACTCGCGGTGTCGGAGTGGAGGACTCGCGGTGTCTGGGTGGAGGACTCGCGGGGGTTAGACCTTGGGGAAGTCGGCTTCCAGGAGGGCCTCGTAGAGGGCGTCGGCTATGCCCGGGGCGGCGGCGAAGGTGGCGTCGGGGCCCAGGGCGTGGGGGCCGCCCGGGAGGTGGACCACCGCGCCCGCCTCGCGGGCGATCAGCGCGCCGGCGGCCCAGTCCCAGCGGCCCAGGCCGTGCTCGGCGTAGGCGTCCAGGCGGCCGGCGGCCACGGCGCACAGGTCCAGCGAGGCCGCGCCGGCGCGGCGCAGGTCGCGGAGCCGGGGTGCCAGGGCGGCCCACGCCTCGGCCTGGCGTTGGCGGCGGTCGGCCCGGTAGGCGAACCCGTAACCCAACAGGGAGACGTCCAACCGGGTGGCCTTGGACACCGCCAGGCGCCGGTCGTCCAGGTAGGAGCCGCCGCCCGACCACGCCGTCCACAGGTGCCCCGCGGCCGGTTCGTAGACGGCGCCCGCGACGGACTCGCCGTCCACCTGCGCCGCGATCGACACGGCGTAGTGCGGGATGCCGTAGAGGTAGTTCACCGTGCCGTCGATCGGGTCGACGACCCAGGTCAGCCCCTCGACGGCCGCCTCACCGCCCTCCTCCTCGCCGAGGACGGGCTCGCCGGGCCGCAGCTCGGCGAGCCGGCGGCGGACCAACTGCTCGGACGCCCGGTCACCGGCCGTGACGACGTCGGTCTGGGTGCTCTTGGTGTCGACGTCGGCCACGGCGGCCTCGCGCATGTCCCTGGCCAGGTCACCGGCCTCGCGCGCGACAACGGCGGCGACCTCGGCCAACGAGCGCGGATCGAAACGCAACTGTTCCTCCTGCGTCACTCTCACGGGACTATCGGAGAACTGCAGGCTAATGTCTGCGGCCACGGTCACTGAATCGAGTAGGAAGGGCCACGGGGATGGGCATGACCCGCGGGTTCGGCGTGGACATCGGCGGCTCCGGCATCAAGGGCGGTCTCGTGGACCTGCAGGCAGGTGCACTGGAGAGCGAGCGCCTGCGCATCAACACGCCGCAGCCGTCGACGCCGGACGCGGTCGCCGACGTCGTCGCCGAGATCGTCGAGAAGTGCGCTTGGGACGGTCCGGTCGGCGTCACGCTGCCCTGCGTGGTCAAGCACGGTGTCGCGCACACGGCCGCCAACGTCGACAAGAAGTGGATCGGCACGGACGCGGCCGAGCTGTTCGCCAACCGCCTCGGCCGCCCGAAGGAGCAGGTCGTCGTCCTGAACGACGCCGACGCCGCGGGCATCGCCGAGATGCGGTTCGGTTCCGGGCGGGACCGGGACGGCCTGGTGGTGCTGCTGACCTTCGGCACCGGCATCGGCAGCGCCCTGTTCCTCGACGGCCGGCTGGTGCCCAACACCGAGTTCGGCCACCTGGAGGTCGACGGCCACGACGCGGAGAAGCGCGCGGCCGCCTCGGTCAAGGAGGACAAGGGCCTGACCTGGGCGGAGTGGACGCCGCGGGTGTCGCGGTACATCTCCGTGCTGGAGAACCTGATCTGGCCGGACCTCGTCATCGCGGGCGGCGGGGTGAGCAAGAAGGCCGAGAAGTGGCTCCCCCTGCTGGAGGTCCGCACCGAGGTCGTGGCCGCGGCGCTGAAGAACGACGCGGGCATCGTCGGCGCGGCGGTGGCCGCGGCGCGGGGCCTGGCACCCTGACGGCCCAGCGGTCCGGGGTACCCCGGGTGCACCAATACCGACAGCTCTGAGCTGCGAGAACGCGTGCCGGACCAGTTCGTGGCCCGCCGGGGCGCAACGGCACGCGATTCTCGTCGTTACAATGGAACGGTGCCCCGCTGACGAACGATCCGGCGGGGGATCCCCCGTACTCCGGCGACCGAGGTTCGCGCCCTTCGGTTTGCCTTGATCGACAGTCGCGAAAGGGCGTACGTGGCAGCCGCGAAGACGACCCAGGCAGCTAAGGCTGACGCCGAGGAGACGCCCAAGGCCACCTCGGCGAGGAAGGCCCCGGCCAAGAAGCCGGCGGCGAAGACCGCCGCGGCGGGCAAGACGGCCGCGAGGGCGCCGCGCAAGGCGGGCGCCAAGGGCGCGCCCGCCGCACCGGCCAAGGCGAAGAAGGCGACGGAGGGCGACGAGCCGGACGGTTTCGAGGGCCCGGACGGCGAGGACCTGGTCGACGACGTCGAGCTGATCGACGAGCCGGTCGAGGACGAGCCGGCCGAGGAGGAGGCCAAGCCCGGCGAAGGCGACTTCGTCTGGGACGAGGAGGAGTCGGAGGCCCTGCGGCAGGCCCGCAAGGACGCCGAGCTGACCGCCTCGGCCGACTCGGTCCGCGCCTACCTCAAGCAGATCGGCAAGGTCGCCCTGCTCAACGCGGAGGAGGAGGTCGAGCTCGCCAAGCGCATCGAGGCCGGCCTCTACGCCGCCGAGCGGGTGCGCCGCGCCGAGGACGAGAACGAGAAGCTGACCCCGCAGCTCCGCCGCGACCTGCGGTGGATCGTGCGGGACGGCGAGCGGGCCAAGAACCACCTGCTGGAGGCCAACCTCCGCCTGGTGGTGTCGCTGGCCAAGCGCTACACCGGTCGCGGCATGGCGTTCCTGGACCTGATCCAGGAGGGCAACCTCGGCCTGATCCGCGCGGTGGAGAAGTTCGACTACACCAAGGGCTACAAGTTCTCCACGTACGCCACGTGGTGGATCCGCCAGGCGATCACCCGCGCGATGGCCGACCAGGCCCGCACCATCCGCATCCCGGTGCACATGGTCGAGGTCATCAACAAGCTCGGCCGCATCCAGCGCGAGCTGCTCCAGGACCTGGGCCGCGAGCCCACCCCGGAGGAGCTGGCCAAGGAGATGGACATCACCCCGGAGAAGGTGCTGGAGATCCAGCAGTACGCCCGGGAGCCCATCTCGCTGGACCAGACGATCGGCGACGAGGGCGACAGCCAGCTCGGCGACTTCATCGAGGACTCCGAGGCCGTGGTGGCCGTGGACGCGGTGTCGTTCACGCTGCTGCAGGACCAGCTCCAGTCGGTGCTGGCGACGCTGTCCGAGCGCGAGGCGGGCGTGGTGCGGCTGCGGTTCGGCCTCACCGACGGCCAGCCGCGGACGCTGGACGAGATCGGCCAGGTCTACGGCGTGACGCGCGAGCGCATCCGGCAGATCGAGTCGAAGACCATGTCGAAGCTGCGCCACCCGTCCCGTTCGCAGGTGCTGCGCGACTACCTCGACTGACGTTCTGAGCGATAAACGCCGGTGACCTGCGAGTTTGCGGGTCACCGGCGTTTATCGTAGACGGGCACAAAGTTGTCAGTCAAGATATCGTGGTGACCCCCGACGATCTTCGCGTGCTGCTGGAGTCCTGGTTGCTCCACCTCCGCGCCGAGCGCAAGAGCCCGCAGACCCTCAAGTCCTACGGCGACGGCGTCCGCCGGTTTCTCGCCTGGTGTGAGCAGAACGACACTCCCCCGGTGCTCGACCGGCCCACCGTGAACGCGTTCGTCGCGGACCTGCTGGAGTCCGGGGCCGAAGCCGCCACCGCCCGTGCGCGTCAGCTCTCCCTGCGGCGGCTGTCCGCGTGGCTCGCGGAGGAAGGCGAGATCCCGGGCGACGAGCTGGTGGCGCTGAAACCGCCGAGGCTCGACGCCAAGGTGGTCGACCCGTTGACCACAGACCAGCTCCAGGCCCTGCTCGCCGCGTGCACCGGCAAGGAGTTCCGCGAGCGGCGCGACGAGGCGATCATCCGGCTCATGCTCGAATCCGGCGCACGGGCCAGCGAGGTGGTCGAGATGACGCTGTCGGGCGTCGATCTGCGCGCCGGGTCCGCGCTGATCACGCGCGGCAAAGGTGGCAAGGGGCGCCGCGTGCCGTTCTCCGCGCAGGCCGGCCGGGCGCTGGACCGCTACGTGCGGCTGCGGCGGTCCCACAGGCTGGCCGGGACCGACACCCTGTGGCTCGGCGAGCGCGGCAAGGGCTTCACGTACCAGGGGTTGTACCGGGCCTTGCAGTACCGCGCCGGGCTCGCCGGCATCAGCGGGTTTCATCCGCATCGGCTTCGGCACACCGCAGCGTCGCGGTGGCTCGCGGCGGGTGGGTCCGAGGGCGGCTTGATGGCGGTCGCGGGATGGTCGCGGCGCGACATGATCGACAGGTACACACGCGCTACGGCAAGTGACCGCGCGGCCGAGGAAGCGCGCTCCCTGAACCTGGGTGACCTGTAACCCCCACTCCCCTGGGATTGACGCTCCGACCTGCGTCGGAGCGTCTTCCTGTGCGGCTGTTCCGCGTACGCGGTGCGGTTTGGCGTCCGCACTGTGGTCACGTATGGTCACGACGTTCCGGTTCCGTCCGTGCGCTCGGATCACCCCCGAGGAGCGGAGCACCACAGTGACCAACCCGACCGAACGGCGACTGGCCGCCCAGATCGCCGCCAACACCCGCTGGTCCCGCCAGGACGGCGTGACCGGCACCGAAGCCGCCCGGCGAGCGTTCGCCGACTCCTTCGAAGCCGCGGTGGACCCCGACGGAGTTCTCCCCGTGCAGGAGCGCGCCCGCCGGGCCGAAGCCGCGCGCCGGGCGCACTACGCCAAGCTCGCGCACCGCAGCGTCGTGGCCCGGCGCAAGACCCGCGAGGCGCGCGAGGCAGAGGCCCGCGCCGCCGTCGCACTCCAGGCCGCCCGCCGGACTGGCGGTGCTGCGTGAGCGCCTTCACGTCCACCCACGTCGCCCCGTCCGGTGCCCCGGCGCACGGCAACATCCCGCGCCCGACCCCGGCCGGCCCGGAGGCCGACGAGCGGTTCCGTCGGCACGTGGAAGCCATGGCAGGCCCCGCGTCGTCCGTCCCCCTGGCGCGCACGCTGGGGCGGCTGATCAGCGGCTGGTTCGGGCCGCTCACGTTCGCCGACGACGGCGCGCTGCTGGGCGAGGAGCACGGCCAGGCCGTGCGCGTGGACGCGCGGGCGGTCCGGGACCTGCTGCGCCGCTCCGACCTGGGCGGGCAGCTCGGTGTCGAGCCGTCGGCGGCGGACCTGGACGAGGCGCTGCGCCTGGCGGCCGACCGCGCCCGCGTCGAGCACGAGCGGCGGGTGGTCGCCGAGCAACACCGGGCCGACCGACAGCGCGTCGAGCTGGCAGAGGACGTCGAGCGCGCCGAGCGCCGCGCCGAGCTGCTGCGCGAGCTGAGCGAGCTGGACGACCGGCCGCAGCAGGCCCCGGCGACGCCGTCGGCGGGGTGGTCCCGACTGTTGCGGCGCGGGTGACGGTCGTGCCCCTGGCCGTGGCCGGGGGCACGACCACGAGGCCGCCCCGGGCACGTCGCCGGGGCGGCTTCAGTGCATGCAGGGCGGTTCACAGTTGTAACGACCCTCGGAGCACAGTCCGACACTGTCGACGTGACTTTCACCGAACGTGTCCTGAAGCTGTATGCCCGCTGGCGGTATGCCCAACAGGGGCTTGCCGAATGGGCAAATCCTCCCCGCCCCCTCATCGGCTCGACTACGCGGGTAGCCGCGTTGGTCATGAGTGGCCTGGTCCTACTTGCGCTGTATGGGGTGGCGATCTGGCGCGCGCCCGAGTTCTTGGTCAACCAGGACGTACTGAAGCAGGCGAACCCGGAGCACCGGCTGCCCGCCGAGCACAACGCGCGACTGATCGTGGTGTCCATCGGCGGCGCGCTGGTCGTGCTCGCCGGTCTCGTTTACACCGCGCGCAACTATCGGCTGGCACACCGGGGGCAGGTCACCGACCGGTTCACGAAGGCGCTGGAGCGGCTGGGCTCCGATGAGATGTATGTACGCATCGGCGGCGTGCACGCGCTGGAGCGTGTCATGCGCGACTCCCCTGGGCACCATGGAGGCGTGGTCGAGGTCTTAGTGGCCTTCGTCCGCGATCGGGCTCCCCATCGAGCGGACGAGAAGCCGACGGACGATCGGTGGATACACCCACCGATCAGCACCGAGTCGTGCGAACTGCCGACCGAGCCCACAGCGGACGTGCAGGCGGCATTGACTGCGCTCGGCCATCGCCCGGATCGGCCCGATCATGAACGAGGTAAAATTGACCTCAGCGGGCTGCATCTCCAACAAGCTAACTTGGCAGGTGCCCGACTTCGATATGCGAACTTGAGAGGCACCCACCTTCGACATGCGCACCTATGGGGTGCCGACCTCCGACACGCGGACCTGGCGGGAACCGACATCCAACACGCGAATCTGAAGGGCACCCACCTTCAATACGCGAACCTGGTGGGTGCCGACCTCCAACACGCGGATCTAGCGGGTGCCAACCTCCAACACGCGCAGCTGTGGAGCGCTGACCTCCGACGCGCGCACCTGACGAAAATCTCCTTGCATTACTTCCACCTAAAAGATTCGGTGCTCACTCAAGCCCAACTCGACTCGGCTGTGGTTGACGAGCACACGGCCCTGCCGGAAGGTCTGTCGCGCCCTGCTGGCGATTAGTCGAGTCGCCAGCAGCGCAATGCGATCGAGCTGGCTCTTGCTGTCAGCGTGGTCCCCGCGGGTAGCCCTCCACGTCCGCGTCGAACGCCGCGTTCAACTCCTCGTCCGTGATCCCGCTGTCCGGCCACAGCGGCGTACTCGCGGGCGGACACGTCGGCGGGGAGCAGGATCTCCAAGCGTCGAGCGGGCACGCCGCACAGCGTGCCCCGTGGACCGGCGACCGCGCGAGTGCCCGCCGAACGGCGACAATCCCAACGGCCATTCGGTCACGCGGGACTCGGGACAGCCGTGCACGCCGAACACCACCCGGTCGGGCGAACCGGTCGCGCCGGGACCGGGGCGCGGACCACCGCGCACATCGCGCCGCAGCGTGCCGCGTGCAGCCGTAGCCCCCGGAAGTCCAGCGTGCGGGCGTCGGGGTCGACCAGGTGCACCAGGCGGCGGAACACCCCGACCGCGCGGGCGGGCGGCCCCTGCACCGGGGCCGTCACCGCAGGTCCGGGCCGTGCCCCCTGGCCAGGCGGGGCGCCAGGCGGTGACCGGGGGCGGGCAGCAACAGCAGCTCGTTCACGATCTCGGCGAGGCCGCCCGTGCGCTCCCAGACGAGGTGCACGCCGTCGTCCAGGCGCAGCCGCAGCCCCAACGCGTCGTCCTCGTCGCGGAAGCGGATCGCGTCGCGCCACGGGCCGGGCCACTGCCTGTAGCCGTCGATCTCCTCGCGGCCGGGCTCGACCGGCAAGAACTTCCACCCGCCGGCGCGCAGGTCCAGCAGGCCGCGCAGCACCGGGTACGCCTTCACGATCTCCGCCTGGCCCTGGCCGGGCACGATCAACCGCCCCATCACGCCACCGCCCCGTGTGGGGTGGGGCCGACCGGGGCGGACGGGGCGCGGACACCGGCCGCCCCGGTCGGAGACGGATCCGGAACGGCGGGCGCGGCCGTGGGAGAGACGGCGTCGGCCGTACCCGCCGCAGTCGGGGCGGATACCCGGGCGGCCGGGCGGCGCAGCTCACGGCGCGCGTGCACGACGCACCAGCAGACGGCGAGCACGGCCACAGCACCAATGAGGGCGAGGACGACGGCCATGCCGCAGACGGTAGGAACGCCAGGTCGGCGAGAATTAACAAGCGGTTAAGGCCCCGGCGGGTTCACCCGGTCGGCGCGACTCCCATGCGCCACGCGAGACCGCGCAGCTCCCGGCCGGACGAGTCGCGCTGCGCACGGCGCAGCAGGTCGGCGACGGCTTCGCGCACGAACACGTTGTTGCGCACGCGCTGCGGCGCGATGGATTCCGCGGTGACCAGTGCCTGGATGCCCTGCTCCACGGTGGCGCGCTCGGTGAGCAGCGAGCGCCCCAGGTCGACCCAGTACATCGCGCGGCGGGCCTTGGCGGGCAGCTCGTCGGGGTTCACCCGGCGGGCCAGCTCGGCGACCTTGCCGCCCTCCTCCAGCTCGGTCGCCAGCGACACCCGCCACACGCCCACGTTGGGCACGCCGAAGTGCAGAAACGCGAAGTTCTCGCGCTCGTCCGGCAGGCGCTGCGCCAGCGCGGCGGCCTCGTCCAGGTGCACGCGGGCGGTGTCGCCGTCGCGCAGCGAGGCGGCGGCCAAGGCGGCGTTCAAGTGCAACATCCCCCGCGCCTGGAGCACATTCGGCCCGTCGGCCCCGGTCAGGCGGTCGATGCCGCGCACGGACGCGGCGAGCTGGTGGGCGCGGCCCTGAGACCCGGCGGCGTGCCCGCGCAGCCACACCGCGAACGCCAGCCATTCCGGTTCGCCCAGCTCCTCCGCGCACTGCTGCGCCAAGCGCGCGGCGACCACGGGCAGCCCGCGCACCCCAAGGTTCTTCGTGAGCACGGCGGCGGCGTGGTAGGTGTGCAGCAGGCCCACCAACACGTCACGGCGGTGCGCGGGGTGGTGCACGTAGGCGGCGTGGAGTTGGAGCAGCAGGCCGGGCACCACGCGGCCCTGGGCGGCGTAGTCGGCCTCCGGCCGCAGCACGGTGTTCAAGTGGATGACCCGGTCACGCAGCTCCGGCCACGGCGCGGGCGTCACGCCGGGGTCCACGCCGAGGTCGACGGCGGACAACACCGTCTCGACCTCGCGGATCGCGGCATGCGCCTCCGACCCGTGGGCGTCGGTCGGGGCGAACGGCGAGCCGGTCAACTCGGTCGGGGCGACCTGGAGGGCGCTCGCGAGCGCTTCCAGCACGGCCCGCTTGGTCACCGGGCGCAAGCCGCGCTCGATCATGCTCAGGTACGCGGGGGTGATCCCGGCGAGCCCCGCGACGGCGGTCAACGACAGCCGACGCCACGAGCGGACCTCCCGCAGACGGCGGCCGATGTGGTTGTCCGTGACGTCCACGCGCACCTCCCCGGTCACCCCAAGGGTAGCCGGGGCAGGTCGGCGCATCATTCGCGTGACGGCCTGCTTCAATCGCCGGATGGCGTTAGGTCAGCAGGTGTGGGCGGCGGGAGAGCCCTGGTACGCCTCCGGCACGTTCTGGACGATCGCCGCAGTGGTGGTCGCGGTGATCGCGATCGTGGTGGGAGCGTGGGCGGCGTTCCGCAGCGCCCGACCGCGCCGGGCGCTGTACATCACGGTGGACCAGGCGGTGTCGCTGCTGCGCGCCGCACCGGGCCTGGACGGCAGCGGCGTCGCGGTGAGCCTGCACGGCCGCGAGTTGACCCGCCCCTACGTCGTCACGGTGGACGTGGTCAGCAACAGCGCGCTGGACATCGCGCCGTCCGCATTCGGCGGCTCGCCGCTGGAGCTGGAGTTCGGCGTGCCCGTCCTGGCACTGCTGGACCAGGAGTCGGACGCCGGACGCCCTGCCGTCCGTGAACCGAAGGTCGAGGTGGCCAGCACGGCGCTACACGTCTCTCCCGCGCTGCTGACCCGCCGCCACCGGCTGCGCTACAGCGTCTTGGTCGACGGCAAGCCCGACTTCCGGCCGGTCGGTGACCTAGTGGACGTGGCCGTTCACGTAGGGCCGGTACCGGCCCGGACACCGTTGGCGCTGAGGCTCGTCACCAGCGCCCTGTTGGCCCCGGCGGTCGTCTTGTCGGCCGTGGGGGTCGTGGACATCGCGACGGGGACACCACCGGACCAAGGCCGGTTCAACCTGCAAGTCGTCCTGATTTCCGTTGCGGCGGTCCTGGTGGTGATCACGAAACTGGTCAGCGCCAGATCTCGATAACGCGCCCGCTCGCACCGGGTCGCCAGCCCGCCCGCGACGTGAAGCGGCGGGCCGGCGACGTTTGTCAGCCGCGCGAAGTCAGTAGGCCACAGACCTGGCAGGCCCGGAACGCCGGGCCACGCGATCGGTAGCCTGCCTGCGGCAGGAACGGCGGCCGGGCAGCAGCGGGTGCACCGGCCGCCCATCAGGGCCGACAACGTAGTCGACGATCCGGCCGAACGGTTGACTGCCACCTCGTGGCCCACAGGCCATGTGCGGGGCAGGGCGGCGGCGTTGGTGGTGCGTCGTGACATCACGACCTCTTTCCGAGGACCGGGGCCGCGGTTCGGTCCCTCTACCTCTTCCCCAAGGCTGTCGCGCCGCATCGGACAGGACCACGCCGCGCTGGCTATGCGGGAGCGGGTGCCTGGTCTTCGCCGAGCACCCGGTACAGCGTCGCGCGGCTGACCTTGAGCGTGCCGCAGATCGTCGCGACGGACTCCCCGGCCGCGCGCATCCGGCGGGCGAGCGCCACCTGGTCCGGGGCGAGCGCGCGAGGCCGCCCGGTCTGCTTGCCGCGCGCCTTCGCGGCGGCGCGGGCGTCGGCGGCCCGCTCGTTGATCAAGGCGCGCTCGTACTGCGCGAGGGTGCCGAAGATGCCGAGCAGCATCACGCCCACGTCGGTGCTGGTGTCGATCGACTCCTTGAGCGAGCGCAGTACCACCCCGCGCTCCTTGAACGTCTCGACCGTGCGCAGCAGGCCGGACAGGGAGCGGCCCAACCGGTCCAGGGAGTGGACCACGACCGTGTCCCCCTCGCGCACGTAGTCGAGCAGCGCGGCCAGGCCGGGCCGGTCGTCCTTGGCCCCGCTGATCTTGTCGGTGTAGATGCGGTCCTCCGGCACGCCCGCCGCCACGAGGGCGTCGATCTGCCGGTCGAGGACCTGGCTGGTGGTGCTGACTCGCGCGTATCCGAGAACTGCCATGCCCCAAGTGTCTCAAAAGTCGGCGCACGACACAATATCGGGACACTACTTTTGATACGTACTTCTGAGACACCGCGACCAGGGGCAACCCGACCGACACCCGTCACCCGAGCGGGTGTCTCAAAGCGAAGGATCTGAGACACCCCCGCGCAGGCCG
Organism: Saccharothrix syringae; assembly: GCF_009498035.1. NCBI lineage: Bacteria > Bacillati > Actinomycetota > Actinomycetes > Pseudonocardiales > Pseudonocardiaceae > Saccharothrix > Saccharothrix syringae. The sequence goes on along the minus strand of NZ_CP034550.1, from coordinate 1,861,831 downwards.
TCCGCCACCAGCTCCAGCGCCGCCACCGCCCCGCGCAGGAACGCCGCCTGGTCCGTCTCCGCCGTCAACGCGCCCTCGTCCACCGACTCCAACACCGCCCGCAACCGCTCCGCCGTCCCGGCCGCCAACTCCCGCACGTCCCCGCTCACGCCGTCCTTCCCCACGCGTGCGCGCCGCAGTAGAACGCGTTCCCGGCCCGGCCGCCGTCGCGCGCCAGCACCGGCCCCTGGCACACCGCGCACGCCGCCGGGACTACGTCGCCGTCCGGGGTCATCACGTGCACGGCGTCCGCGTCCAGCGCCGCCTCGTACAGCTTCCCCACGTCCTGCCGCAGGTCCCGCACCGCCGCCAGCTCGTCCCGCGTGAGGCGGGCACGGCCCGGCCGCGACGACGGCCCGGCGGCCTTCACCTCCGGGAAGACCAACACCTCCTGCCAGATTTCGCGCGCCGACAGCAGCGCCTTGCCCTCGCGGCGGCGCTGCACGCAGCCCGCGCACAGCGCCAGGTCGTGGGGCAGGTGGTAGCCGGCCTGCGTGCAGCCGCACCCCGGACACGTCCACGAGCGCCAACGCCGGTCCCCCAACCGGGTCGCCAGCGTCTCGCGGTCGATGTCCTCGTCCTCGACGTGCGTCGTCGGCAACAGCGCGTCCATCGTCTCGATCCTCACGCCGCACCACCGCTTCCGCTCTCGTCCAGCAACGCCCGCGCCGCGTCCCGCAGCAGCGCGTCCACCCCGCGCCGCCGCCGCACCTCGCGGCGCGCGACACGGTCCAGGCCCTCGGCGGCCAACTCCGCCAGCTCGGCGTCCGTGGACGCGCGAGCCGCCAGCTCGGCGACGCGGTCCCGACCCTGGCGCCCGGTCACGACGCCGCCAAGTACGACATCAGCAGGCCGGCGAATGGGTCCGCCGCGTTAACCGGCACCTCGTCGCCCGCCAGCGCCTCCGCCAGCAGCCGCTCACGCCGCCGTCGGGTCCGTGTGCTGAACTCGCGCAGCGAGTTCCCCGCGGCGATGCGTAGCCGTGCCTCCAGCTCGACCACCGTGCGCAGGTCAGCGCCCGGCCTCAACGCCTGGGCCAGGCGGTACGTCATTGACGTGGACGGGCGCTGGCGCCCGCCCTCCAGTCGGTAGACCGACTCCCGGGTGATGCCCGCAGCCTCAGCCAGCCGGGCCTGCGACCAGCCCCGGGCGGCCCGCTCCGTGCGCAGCACGGCCCCGAAGCGGGCCGCCAGCTCGGCGCGCTCGACGCCGTGGGCGCGGCCCCGGTGCCGAGACTTCGACAGCTCGTCCGCAGACCTACCGCGTGCGCGCGGTGGTTCTCCTGTCCTCATGGACACAGGGTGCGCCGCAGGGATGGTCGGCGCGTCAAGCACGCGCCGACCGGCGACCGGATTTTCAGGCTCCTGGTTCAAGCGCCGGCTCTCCCGGGGGCACAGCCCGATCAACCTCCCGCCGGGCCGAACCCGAGATCCTTCACTGCCCCGGTGACCACCTCGCACGGCCACGGTTGCCCGCAGTCGACGCACACGCCTGGATTCCCTTCGACGGGGGCGTGCGCAGTCAACATGCGGTGCACCGTCGACCAGTGCACGCGCTGGAACTGGCTGTTCAGCCGGTCGTCACGGAAGTCCGCTGCCTTGGACAACGCCTGGGCGTACATGTCCGCGTCGGTGTTCTCGTCGTTCATCCGGTCATCGTCTCGTGACCGTGTCACCAACCCGCCGAGAGTTCATCGCGCCCCTCACCGCTTGACGCGGGCACGGATCGCCAACGCCGCGAGCGCGAGCAGCAGCGGCCCGAACGCACGCCCGGCCATCAAGATCCAGGACCCGGCGGTGGTGAGCTTCTGGTCGGTGTCGCGGAAGACCACCGAGCCCAAGGCGATGCGCGCGGCCTTGTCCATGCGCTCCGCGGTCCAGCGCCGGTCCGGCGGGGGCAGCTTGGCCGGCGCGGTGGTCTCGATGGTGACCTGCTGCGGCTGGCCGGTGGGCGTGCGGACGGTGCCGGTCAGCGGGGCCGCCGGAGTGGAAGTGTCGGGCAGGCCGTAGTAGGTCAAGCCGGTGAACAGCACTCCGACCAGCAACGCCAGCGCGGCGAAAGCGCGACCGGCACGCTGGCCGTAGCCCGACAGCAGCCAATAGACGACCAACACGAGGCGTTCACCGGTTCCGGTTGAGGAGGCGTGGCGGCGGGCGTCCATCTCGCCGTAGTAGAAATCGCCCGCTCCGGGCTCGTTCTTTGCATCCTCCAGAGCTTTACGCAGGCTCCGATACAGTACGGCCAGCCGCTCCGGCCCCACCGCTGGCACTTGTCCGCCATCCGGTATCTGCTCGGCTAGGTAGTTCGGAAGAGGCACGGTAGGGCTCCAGCCAGCAGATTTGCGGCGGCTCGCCCTCCAGGGGTGTTCCTCAGCCAGCACACGCCGCCCCGACCAACGCCATACCGGCGGCCAAGCCCATCCCGTCAACCACCTGCCCGGAGGCCGGTGGAACGGGCTGCGGCCTTCCAAGCGCAGCTTGTCCAATTGGTGCGCCCCAGCGAAGCGGCACCACCGCAGGTCCACGTCGGTCAGCGTCACCTGCGACACGTCGGCCTCCTGCAATGAGAGCACCTGTGGCACCCACGCCTCATCTCTATTCTGATCATGCTGCTTTTTGGGAACGGACTCCTGCCTCGCCGCAATCGTCCACGCTTCTATCCGCTCCGGTTCGGCCCCGACCTCCTGAGTCTGCTGGCCGAATGTAACGGCGAATGGGACGGCGATCCCGCTCACCGATGATGCCGCGCCGAAGAATGCCCGTCGGAGCCACACACGCGCGTGACGTATTCTCAACTCCACTCCGTCGTCGAAACGGACATCCTCCGCCGACAGCAGACTGGCCTCCACCTTCACGGCCACCCGCTTGGCGAACGACGCCCGGTTCAAGCTGATAACCTCCGCCACCACCGGGCCGAACACGTCGACTAAAGCAAACGTCGCTCCAACAAAAGTCACGACATGCGCGAATGTCGTCCCGGCGAACTGGATACTGCCAGTAAAAGCCACCTTGTCAAAATGGACATTTCCTTCGAATTCTGCACCGCCGAACTCAGTGTCACCGGCGAACGTTGCATTGTCGAACGAGGCACCATCGGCGAAATGTGCAGAATCGAAAAAAGCGTCACCGTCGAACCTCGCACTCTCGAACCAGGGGTTGCCAGTAAACGCCACACCGATGAATGCGGCGACATCGACAAAGTGCGCATCGGCAAATATGCCCCTACCAACGAACTCCACCTGCTCAAATATGGCTTCGTTGGCGAATTTTACTCCGTCAAATACAGCGTCTCCAGTGAACGTCACATTGACGAACACGGCTTCACCGGTAAACGTCGCACCATCAAACCGAGCTTCACCGGTAAACGTCGCACCATCAAACCGAGCTTCACCGGTAAACGTCGCACCATCAAACCGGGCATCATCGGCGAACTGTGCGCGACGAAATCGTTTAACGGCAGGGATATCACAGTAGCGCAGGTCGGCTATGCCAATAAGAGTTGAAGGATCGGGACTATCGGGCTCCTCGATCATGCGGACGAGCAGTCGGTCGAACACGGCACCGGTGAGGTCGGTGCCGCGCAGGTCTAGGTCGGCCCCCGGTTCAACGGACTGGAGCAAGCCGTCGAGTTCGTCCGGCGGCAGGTGCGCCAAGCAGTACTCGTACTCAGCGACCCGACGACCGATACACCGCCCCTCGTCGTGCGAGCAGGTCGGCCAGTCGGGCTTGACGCGGGAGCGGGCGTCGGCGGTGGTGTCATCGGGCACCGGACCGTTGTAGGCGATCTGCCGATCATCCGGGTGCGATTCCGGCAGGTTCATCCCAGCGGCGTCACCTACCCGACTCCGCACCACGGCGGGTGGGACAAGCCACGGTGATCGACCGGACCAGCATCCTCGTAGCGTCGCTGCCGGCTCGTGGACGGGCGATCCGCCAGCACGGTGAGACCGCTACGCCGCGAGCTTCCGGGCAGTCGCGGCGAACTCGTGCACGACGTCCTCCAGCGCGCGGGCCACGTCGAGCACACCTTGCGGGGGCTTGTCCCTGTCGAACGCGCCGTCGTCACCGACGAACCGGACACCGCGGAGCGCACGTTCGGCCTGTCGCACCGCCATCGCGGCCTCCACCAGCTCGTCCGGGCCGCTCAACCGCAGCAGCGCCACAGTCTGCCGCAGCTCGTTGCGCGCCAGCCGGTACGCCTCCACCAACTCCTCCTCGCGCGCCGCGTCGACCTCGACGCCGGACGCGGCGCGGCGGTGCGCCAAATTCAGCGCCAGCAGGCGGGCGCGGCACGTCATCGCCGCCTCGATCAACTTCGCGCACCGCGCGGCCCGGTCGTCGCGGACACGGGCACGCCGCGCGGCACCCAGCCGCAGCGGCTCGACGAGGGCACCGAGGGTCACGCCGCCGAGGGCGGCGGTCGCGGCGATGAAGGCGGGCAGCACAGCGTTCGTCGACATGCACAGGAAGTGCGTGCGGACGCGGCGCACGTACGTCTCGCCGCCATTTCCGCCCACATGGATCAGCAGTGCTGGCCGCGGGCTGCCCGGACGAGCCGATCGGCATCGAATCCGACTGATGCCCAGGCTGATCAGTTACCCATTGGCCCTGGGTTCGGGTCCGCTGCCGATACGAGGTCACGGTGCCCACTCGTCCTCGTCGTAGCCCTCGCGGCACTGATAGGCACTCGCGAGCGCCCGGAGTAGGGCGTCGGCGACCTCGAAGTCCTCGCGGCCGTGCTTGCTCCACTCGCGGTGGAAGTGCTCGTACTGGTCGATGAACTTGCGGTAGGCCCAATAGCGGTCCAGCGCCTCCAGATCTGGTTTTGGGAGCATTTCGACGCCCTGCTCGCCTCGCTCGCGGGCCGCGTTGCACCGCTTGGCGTCCTCTGCCAGGTTGGCGAGATCGGCATCGACCTGCTCCCGGAACCAGCGCACGAGCGCGTCGGTATGCGTCATGGCCGCCACTCCTTCCGTGTCGCCGCGTTGTACACGCGCTTCTCACGATGCGCCTGCTTGCGCCGCAGCGCGCGGGCACGCGCACCACGGGGCGTCGGGCGGACCGCAGGGACGTGGAGGGGGGCACCGCGGGCTCCCCGTCGGCGGGCCAGTGGGTGGGCTCCGGGGTGAGACCACGGCGGGCGGCGATGCGCTGGGTTAGGTGCAAGGTTAGGTGCTCCACCCCGCTGGGTTAGGGGGGAGGTTAGGTGCGCCCAACGCTCTGACCTGGGGAGGTTAGGTGGGTTAGGTGCAGCGGGGTCCACCGGAGGCCCACACGAGCGCGTACACGCCCACACGGCGCACGGGATAACCACGACGACCACAACCTCGCTACCCGCGTAGAGGTCAAGGGAGCACCTAACCCACCTAACCTTGCCTGGTCAGAACGTTGTGGGCACCTAACCCACCCCCTAACCCGGACCCTGCTCGCACCTAACCCAGGCCCTAACCCAGGCCCTGCCGCCGGACGCGGAACGGCCCCCCGTCCGTGTGGATCGGGGGGCCGTGTGGGTGGTGCCGTGGATCAGGCGGCGGGCTCCTCGTTCATGAGGGCTTCCCAGCGCGCCTCGTCCTCGTCGCTGGCGTACCCGCCCACCGTGGGCTCCGGGGCGGTCTCCGGTTCCGGGGCGGGCTGGGCCTTGGGCTTGGTCGGGGGGTTCGCGCGGGGCGTGTGCTTGCTGGTCGGCTCGGGGTCGATGGTGATGCCGCCTTCGTCGAACTCCCCGGTGCCGTCGTCCACCAGGCGGTAGTGCGCGACGTTGCGCGGCCGGGTCTTGACGAAGCTGTACGGGCCAACGGGGGCGGCGATGACCTTGCGGAGCCAGGTCCCGAACTTCGAGCGCCGGTCGGTGCCCTGAGGGCCGATCTGCGCGGGCAGCTCCAGCTTGTACTCGTCCACCAGCTCCAGCAGCTCGTCCACGCGGACCGCGCGGTTGGCGCAGGACGGGCGGCCGGGGTCGCGGATTTCGCCCGTCTCGTCCTTGATCGGGTCGCGGCCGGGGTCGTGCGCCCACGTGGTGCAGAAGGCCATGATCAGCTCGGTCTCGGTGTCGATGTCCGCGCTGGCGGCGCTGCGGTTCTTCAGGAAGTCGGGCATCCCCACGTGGGCGGCGATGGAGCCGACGATCCGGGTCCACCTCTCGAAGCTGCCGAACTTCGGCAGGTCGGCCGCGATGGGCCGCCCGGCCGCGATCCACGACTGGATCATGGTCAACGCGGCCCAGATGAGCTGCGGCGTGTGCTCCTCGATCCAGTCCAGGATCTCCGGGTGCTTGAACCCGGTGCGCTCCTCGGGCTTGGCGGTCTTGGCGTCGAGCCGCACGCGGACGATCCTGCGCGCCAGCTCGCTGGAGGCGGTGACGGAGTTGCCGGTGCCGACCCACAGGGCGGGGGTGGGCAGCACGATCTCCTCGTGGGTGCCCATCAGGCGGTTGCGGACGAACGGCCATTCGGTGACGGCGGCGGCCAGCGCCCCGGAGTCCAGGGCGGCGTTGATGTTGTCGAACGCGACCGTGGGCCGCCCCTTGCGCATGGCCGCGACCAGGCTCTTGGGCCACTCGTCCGAGCCCGTGGGCGCGATGCTGAACGCGAATTCGGGGTCGAACGGCTTGACCAGGCCGCTGACGAGCTTGCCCTTGCCGGTGCCGGGGCGGGGAGTGTCGATCATGAACAGGGGGCACGCGCCCCGGATCATCTCGCGGGCCAGCAGGGTGATCGGCATGGTCATGGCGGCGGTGCGGTCGGCGTCGGTCTCGAACGGGAAATCGATCAACAAATCCTGGGTGAACAGCTCCAGGGCCACGCGCAGCTCCTCCGGGGAGGGCTTGGCGGAGACCTCGGGGATCAGCGGGCTGTCCGGCCCACGGTGCAGGTAGATGCCAGTCTTGCGGTTGTAGCCCGGCGAGGTGACCAGCGTGCCGTCCTCGGCGAAGTACGGCAGCTTGGCGATCCTCTTCAGCTCCGGGACGCCGATCAGGCCGGGCGCGGAGTGCAGGGCGGCCACGATGTCGAACGGCACCTTCGGCGTGTGGGTCAGCTTGACGGTCTTGGTGCCGTCGTCGGCCTCCTCGGTGTGCCTCTCGCGGAAGTTCATGACGGTGTTGAGCAGCAGGGCCAGGCGTGCGGGGGCGATGGTCTTCATCTCGCCGGTCCTCGGGTCGATCTCGACCAGCCCGGCGTCCGCGTAGTGGAAGATCATCGGCTTCTCGATCTGGGCGAGGGCGAGGAACTTGCGGGCGTCGGCCTCGGTGTCGCGCAGCGGTCGGCCGGTCACGATCACGTCGGGCAACCCGTTGCCCGCCTCGTGGGCCTCGTCCGCCTCGCGGCGGCGCTTCGGCTTCTTGCTCTTGGTGCCCTCGCCCTTGGTCGACGTGGTCGGGGCGTTCTCGGCGGACGGCTCGGAGGCCAGCAGCGACTCCAGGGCCTCGTCCGTCACGGCCGGGGTGTCGGTGGTCGGCTCGACGGCGGCGGTCACAGGGGCGATGCCCTCCTCGGTGACGACGGTGGGCGTGCGGTCCTCGCGCGGCTTGACGACCAACGCGAGCGTGCGCGTCACGTAGTCGATGCGCCGGCCGGGGTCGAGCTTCTCCACGCGGCGGCCGGTGCGCAGACGGCTGCCCATGATCACCACGGCGGCCTTGTGCAGCGCCTGGTCCTCGCCCATGGAGCGGAACAGCGCGAAGGTGCTGTTAGCCAGCCCGAGATCCGCGCTGCTGTCGTCCACGGTCGGCTTTGCGGCTTCGCGCCACAGTTCCGGGAGTCGGACGTCCAGGCCGCTGTCCTCGATCATGTCCACCAGCTCCTGCGCGGCACCGCGCCGCGCCTCGGCCCACGCCCTGCCCAGGCTGACGCGTGCGAGCACGGCGCGCTGGTCGGCGTCGGTGACGCCACCGGCGGTGTTCATCGAGTCCAGGTAGCGCTTCTCGACCAGCACGGCCCGCACGTCGTCGGCCTCGTACACGCGGCCGGGCTCGTGGGACAGGATCGTGACCGGCTTCGGGTCGGCCAGGTTCTTCCGGTTCACGCTGCCGGGGGTGCGCAGCACGCGGGCCAGGTCGTGGATGCGGTCGACCTTCCACAGGCCCAGCTCGTGCGCGCGGAAAGCGACGCTGCGGACCAGGTTGCGCTCCAGCTCGGCGGCCTCGCGCCGGTCGGCGTCGGTGTTCAGCTCCCACGGCTCGGGCAGCGCCCACGAGACGTGGATGCCGTTACCGCTGTGCTTGATCGTCGTGGGCGGCAGGCCGACCGCGTCGACCACTCGCAGCGCGTCGTGCAGGGTGGGCGGCGCGTCGGGCTTGCCGAAGTCGACCTCCGCCCAGCAGCTCAGGAGCGCGTCGGCGTCGGCGCTGGTGTAGCGGTGGCCCGCCCTGATCGGCTTGCGGCTCAACGTCTGCGAGTCGAACACGCCCATCACGCCGGGGTCGTCGGCGTAGCGGGCCACGGTCGCGGTGATGGCGTCGAGGTCGTCGGCGGGGACGCTGACGTTCTCCACCCGGCCACCGTGGCGAATGGCGGTGATGCCCAGGTGGTAGCCGCCCAGCTCGTGAATCCCGAAGCGGTGCTTGGCGTACTCGGCGATCAGCGCCGTGTCGGCGGTCGGGGTGCTCATGCCGCACCGCCACGGGGCACGTCGGCGGTGGCGACGAGCGCCCTGCCGCGCTGGTGGAAGATGATCAGCCGCCCGCCGTGGTGCGCGCTGACCTGCACGCGGACGGAGCGGACGACCTTGCGGGGTGCGCCCAGCATGCGGATCATCTCGCGCTCGCCGGCGCTGGGCTCGCGGTCGCGGACCTCGCCGGGGTGGGCCGTCAGCCACGCGAAGTCGGCGGCGCGCTGCGCGCGGTCGTCCATTGCGACGGGGCAGCTCGCCTCGTGCACGAGGGAGAACGGGCCGTGCCCGGTGGGCACGAGGTCGGCGTTGCAGTCCACGCAGCGGCGGGGTTCGCGCAGGTCGACCGGGTGTGACACCATTGTGGGAGTCCTTTGGGACGTGCGGAACGTCCCCGTCCCGGTTCACGAGCCAGCTTTGGCCGGCTAGACTCGGGACGAGTCGGTTCCTGTGAAGGGGTTCCGATCTCTGGCCCCGCTTCGCCGCGTGCTACCAACACGCGGAACCTCGAAGCGGGGCCTCTTGCTTCTCGGGGTGAGGTTGACCCCTTGGTCAGGCCGCCGCGTGCCGGGCACGCGCCAGGTCGGCCATGTGTCGGCTGACTGCCTGCCGGTACTGCTCGGCCGTCAGTCGGCCGTCCGGGTCCAGCCGTGCCCGCAACGCGGCCCGCATCGCGTTCACGGCGTTGGCGCTCTCGGCGCGCCGCTGTTCCGGCGTGCGACGGCTCCACCGCGCGAGCGCTGCCGCACGGTGCCTTTCGGAGGGCTTCCGATCAGCCATTTTTCCTCCCAGGTGGCCGGTCGTTTTACGCCGCCGACGGTAGCGCTATGCGGGTGCACTATGCAACCGCAGCACCCCGTCTGACCAGGGGTTTCCTTCCCGAGTTAACTCGGCGCGTCAAATGCCGGAGGAGAGACTAGCCGAGTTAACTCGGTACGGCCGACGCCATATCCTGCGCAAACTCCGAAAAGGGGAGACAAGTCGAATTAACTCGGCGCGACAAAGGGCGCGAGAAGTGGCCCCGGCCATGTGACCGGGGCCACTCCTCAAGACCTCGGAGTCGTCGTCAGGGCGCGCAGACCGCCGACGGCGGGGCGGTCGTGGTGCCGTCGGGCGTGGCGCTGATCAAGCCGAACACGTACGCGGCGACGCACGCGGCGGCGGCCAGGGCCAGCCAGCGGCCGGGCCTGAACTCGCGCGAGGTGTTGATCGTGGGCACGGTGTCCTCCTGGTTGGTGTGCGGACCCCGGTCGGTGTGCCGACCGGTCGGCACAGGCCGCTCAGCGGGCCTGTGCGGGGCGTTTCGGGGGAGGCCGCGGGCTGACCCTCCAAGGTCGGCACACGGCCTGTCCGTGCAGCTCAGGGCCTGTGTCGACCCCTTCGGGAGGTCGGCACAGCGGCGGCAGGGGTCGGCACACGTGTGCCGACCCCTGTGCGGACCTCAGCGGCCGTCGATCGCGACCCTGATCGCGTCCAAATCGGCGACGCTCACGGCGTTCTTGGAGCCGTTGACGCGCTGCCGTGCCGGCGTCGGCGACGGCACTCCGGCGCGGGTCAGCGCCTCGCCCAGCGCCTTCGCGGACCAGCCGACGCGGGACGCCAGCTCGGCGACGGCGACCACGCCGTGCTCGTCGTCGACGAGCACGTCGGCCAGCGCCGCCAGGGCGGCGGGCAGCTCGACCAACTCCGCGTCCACCGGCTCCGGCCCGGCCGTGGCGGTCACCTCGTCGGCCAGGCGCGCGGCCACCGTGGGGTCCAGGGCGGCCAGGTCGTTCTGGCCGGCCGCGTCCCCGGTGAGCGTCCCGGCCTGCTCGCGCAGCGCCCGGCCGCGCTCACACGCGGCCCGGATCGCGGCGATGTGCAGCAGGTGGGTCCGCACGACCACTGCGTCCCCGGCGGACAGCTCCGTCTCGCCGTCCGCGCCCAGCAGCAAGCCCACCCCCTTGTGGCTGCTGAGCAGCTTGGAGGCGTCGACACCGGCCTTGTAGGTGCCCGCACCCATGATCGTCTCGGACGCCTGCCAGTTCATCACCCGCAACGCGAACCGCGTCCCGAGCTGGCCGCGCAAGCCGTCGGGGATCACCTTCGCGTCCGGCCGCTGCGTCGCCAGGACCAGCGAATACCCGGCGGCCGGGCCGGTCTTCGCGATGAACGTCAGCAGCTCGTAGATCCGCTGCCCGACCCGCTTGCCCTTGGGCTCATCCTCGTTCAACGGCATGTCGAGCCCCAGGTAGTTCTGGATCTCGTCGATGCCGATCACGGTCAGCGGCATCCGGTGGGCCGGGTCGCGGGTGATCTCCGGGGTGACCTTGGACTCCGGGCACAGGGTGTCGTCCATCTCCGAGAGCCGGTCGAACCGGTCGGCGACGTCCGCCGCGCACTCCTCCAGCACGGCGATCAGGCGGCGGGCTTCGGATTCCCGGGAGCCCCGGATGAACCGGTGGGCGACCTGCTCGAACGGGCGGAAGTCCTTGCCACCCTTGCCGTCGGCGATGATCAGCCGCACGTGCGGGTCCAGCGCGGCGGCAGTGATCGGCAGGCGCATCACGAACGTCTTGCCCTGCCGGGGAATCGCGCCGATCAGCAGCGACGTCCACACCACCGGCAGGTTCACGGCCGCGCCCCGGGCGGTGGTGCCGAACGGCACCGGCTTCCACAGGTCCCAGCTCGCGGCCGTGGCCAGCGGGCTGGGCACCGGGTCGGCCGCGTACGGGTCGGCGTGGCCGATCCACACCGCGAGCCTGCCCGCGTGCCCCTTGTCGCCCCGGACGCGCTCCAAGATCAACCTGACCTCGTCCACCGCCAGCGCGGAGGCCAGGGTCTCCCGCTTCGCGATCACGTCGGAGGCACGGCGGCCTGCGGGCAGGTCCACGACCAGCGAGAACCCGGTGTCGTCGCGGCGCAGTCGCTCCACCAGGTACAGCCGGTCCGCCTTGCCGATCACCCCGGCGTCGCGGAACGCCTGGACGAGGTTGTCGCCGTCGAGCAGCATCGCCAGCGACCGCGCGCCGCCGAGCACGGCCTGACGGCCCGGCGAGCCGTCCTTGCGGCGTCCGGCGACGGCCAGCGCCACGGACACCGCGCCACCGGCCACGGCCAGCGGCACAGACCCGGCGGTCAAGTCGACCACCAGGCCGCCCAGCCCGGTCGCACAGGTCGCCACCAGCGTGATCACGCCCCGGCGGCGGCGCACCACCGCGATCTCCTGCCAGCGGCTGGCGAGACTGTCGCTGCTGCGGGCGGCGTCGTAGAAGTCGGCCACCCGGACCCACGCCCACCAGGCGCGGGCGGACACGACCAGGCCCCGGCCGACGGCCGCCGGGTAGCGGACCGGGGCGAGGGCGGCGCGGCCCGCCAGCGCGGCCCCGGCCTGCTTCGCGGTCTCCGGGCTCTGCCACTTCGCGGGCAGCTTGGACATGGCGGACTCGGCGAGCCGCCGTGCCTTGCTGCGCCGGTACTCGGCTTCGCTGATCAACTCGCCGTCCAGCACGGGCTCGGCGGGCTGCACCGGCCCGGCGGCCGGGACCGGCGCGACCGGCCCCGGCTCGTCGGCGGTCGCGGGAGTGGCCGCGCCGGGAAACGGGATCAGCTCGCCGGCCATGTCGTCGTCCTTCCGTGCCGCCCGGGTCATGCCGTCACCGCCGGGTGGGAGTCGTCGTCACCGCGACCGGTCAGGGCGCGGTGCACCAGCGCGGCGTGCTCGGCGCGGCACCGCAGGAACCGGCGCACGGCCGCCTGGCTGGGGGCGGCCGGCAGGCGTCCGTCCGCGATGGCGGCACGGACCCGGGAAAGGTGCTCGGCGACCTTTCCCGCCGCCTCCGCCGGGACGCCCTCCGGGGACGTTTCCGCTTTTCCCGGCCGGTTCCCGGCGTTTCCCGCGTCGGCGGGAACGGCGGCCAGGAACGCCGCCACCTCCGCCGCCAACTCGTCGCCGAGCCCGTCGGCGACCGGGGCGACGGGAAGCCCGGGAACGGTGGCGGGAACCAGCCGGGTGCGGCCCGCGCGGCGGCGCAGCGCGACCGTGCCGGGCCGGTGCACCAGCGTGGCGGTGCCGTCGGCGGCCAGCTCCGCCACCGCCTGGCGCAGGGCGGCGCGGCGCACCGCCAGCACCCGACGAGCGGCCTGCCGCTCCAGCCGGGCGGCGTCGCGCTCGGCGCGGCTGCGGCGGCGGGCCGGGGCGGCGGTGACGAGCTGGTGCACCACGACGCCGCCGACCGACACCAGCGCCATCACCACGCCGTGGGCGACGGTCGCGCCGTGGACGTAGTTCAGGCCGCCCGCGACCGCCGCGAACACCCACGTACCGCAGTGCAGCCACCCGGTGGGTCGGCCCGCGCGCTGCGCCATCGGCACCGCGAACGCGAAGCACCACATCGCGCCCTCGCTGAACAGCGGTAGCAGCACCCCGACCGGCCCGAACACCTCGCGGCCGTAGGCGGCCATCGCAGTCCAGGCCAGCACCGCCGGGACCACGATGACCGGCACGAACAGCAGGTCCAGGGTGTGGCCGCGCAGCCACCCGGCCACCGCCGCGACCAGCGCGGCACGGCGGGCACGCGCGGCGTCCTTCTCCGCGCGGCGCTGCTCGACGGCGGCGGCCCGGTCGGCGCGACGCTGCTCGAACCGCAGCACCTCGTCCGCCCGGCGCTGCTCGGCCGCCGTGACGCGGTCCGCCCGACGCTCCTCTGCCCAGCTCATCGGCGTGCCCCACAGTTCTCGTCGTCGCAGGTGGTGATGGACCAGGTCCGGCGCTCAGCGGCGGCCGGGGTCAGCGCGTTCGTGGCATCGCGCAGGAATTCGGCGGCCTCGCGGGAGGGCAGGCACTCGACGGGGGAGGTCCAGCCGTGCGGCTCGCGGTAGGTCAGGTGGGCGCGCGTCACCGGGCACCCCCGCTCCGGGCCGGCGCGCAGCGCGGGCACGGCACGGACTGCGTGCGGTCCTCGTCGGTCCAGATGAGCCGGGCGCTGATCGGGTCGCCGGGCCGGGCGTCGCACTCGCCGCACTCCGCCGGCAGCGAGCGCGCCTCGGGCGCGCGCTCGCGCGAAGGACGGTTCTTGGGACGGTTCAAGGACGTTTCGGGTGCAAGCTCTGCACCCCGTGACGTCGCTGTTTGCACCCCGTGGCGCTGGTTTTGCACCCCGTGCAGGTCGACGGGGCGCAGACTCTGCACCCCGTCCGCCGGGTTGTCCACAGCCCCCTCGCAGCGGTGCACCGCGAGGTCCCAGCCGCGCGGACGGCGGTCGGACCGCTTCACGTACGCGGCGACGATCGTCGGGTCCGAGGGGCGGATCAGGTCCAGCTCCTCCAGCGCGCGCAGGGCGTACTGGACCGAGCGCTCCGACAGCCTCGTGTAGCGAGTGAGCGTGGAGACGGCGGGGAACGCGTTGCGCCCGGCGGGGTCGGCGTGGTTGGCCAGGCCCAGCAGGACCACGGTCAACGACGAGGCGTCGCGGCGGTCGCGGGGGATGGGGGCGCTGTTGAGCACCCACGAGACGGCTTCGATACTCATGCGGCCACCGCCGCTGAACTGGGGATATGACAAGATCGGGTCACGGCCGGGACCTCCGGTGTCCAGGTCGAGGCCCCGTGAGGGTGTGTCCGCACCCTGCGGGGCCGTCCTGGCGTTCCCGCCCAGAAGAGTCAGTCGAAGATAGTGCAGTGGCTACGGTCCGCTGCGACCAGCGGTTTCCGCAGGTCCGCACTGCGTTTCAGGCGAACCTACTGCGCGACTACCTCGACTAGTTCGACGCGCTTCCCGTGGGGCCCCCGGCCGGTCGGTCGGGGGCCCCACGGCGTTTTTCACTCGAACGTGTGGCCCCGGGAGTCCGCTCGGCCCACCTCGCCCGACGACGGCCGGTCGCGGCTCCCCGACGCCCACCGCCGTCGGGTGCGGCCACCCGGGTCGCGCGCCGGGCCGGCGGTGCGCCACTACCCCGTCCGACGGCACGCCCGGCGCGAGACGTACGTCCAAATGGTGGAACGCAAGGCCCTGTTCGCTTTGGGCGGACAGAAGTCCTCCCGGTCACCTCGCGGGGCCCGCGGGAACCACCTTTCGGAGCAGCGGCGGTGATCCTGACGTCGTATTCGCAGGTCGGGAAACCCTTGAGGCGACAGCGGAAAGTGAGCGGCCGGTGATCGAACCGGTGGAGGGGCCAGGTTCGAACCACTCGCGCGCCGGGTAAGACGAACAGTGACGCGGGTCGCCACGGCCCAGGGAACACTGACTTACGCCCGTGCGTCTGCAAGAGTGGAAGCAGCGAACACGGCGCACCCGCCAGATGCGAAGTGGTCGCAGCTAGGTGTGAGGGCACCGATCCCCGGTGCCGGGACGGAGGGAGATTTCCATGACTACCACGCTCACCCGCCCCGCGTTGACCGCTGCCGACCGCTGCGACCGCTGCGGGGCCGCTGCCCAGGTTCGCGCCGTGCTCCCCTCCGGGGGCGAGCTGCTGTTCTGCGGGCACCACGCCCGCGAGCACAGCACGAAGCTGCGCGAGCTCGCTGCTGAACTGCAGCAGGGCTGAACACCGCGAGCCCCCGGGGCTCGTGGCACCCTAGCCGTCCGGGGCGGGGACCTCACCGAGGTTCCCGCCCCCTGCATTTTCCCGGGCTCCCACGGGGTTCCCGGCCAGGACGGGGCCGGACCGCCCGGGACCACCGGGCTCGGCGGACAGCCGGGCCCGGTCCTCAGACCTCGTCGAGCACCGGCTCGAAGGCCAGCTCCGCGGCACCGACGAGCTTCGCGTCCCGCCCCAGCGGCGAGGTCTCGATGCGGGTGCCGCCGACGGCCCGCGACACCAGGGACCGCTGCTGCACGGTCCGCCGCAGCTGCTCCACCAGCGACTCCGGCAGGGCCGTGAACAGGTCGCCGAGCACCACCAGCTCGGGGCCCAGCATGTTGACCGCGGTCACCAGGCCCATGGCCAGCCACTCGGTGAACTCGCCCAGCCGGTGGGCCACCGAGTCCGGTGAACCGGCCAGCGACCGCAGTTCGGCCACCACCGCGCCGCGCGGCGCGTCCTCGGGCAGCGCGAGGGCCCGGCACAGCGCCGCCTCGCCCACCTCGGTCTCCCAGCAGCCGTGGCAGCCGCAGTAGCAGCGCCGGCCGCCGGGCCGGACCACCATGTGCCCCAGCTCGCCCACGTAGCCGCCGGTGCCGCGCAGCGGTCGGCCGCTGGAGATGACGCCGCCGCCGATGCCCACGTCGGCGGAGATGTAGACCACGTCGGAGGAGCCGCGGGCGGCGCCGCGGGTGTGCTCGGCCAGCGCGCCCAGCTCGGCGTCGTTGCCGACCTGGACGGGCAGCTTGAGCACCGCGGACAGCCGACGGCCCAGGGCGACGTCGGTCCAGTGCAGGTTGGGCGCCTCGTGCACCAGCCCGTCGGACCTGCGGACCACGCCGGGCACCGACACGCCGACCCCGACCGCCGACACGCCCAGCTCGTCGGCCAGCAGCTTGGCCGAGTCGGCGATGTGCGTGATCACCTCGCCGGGCTCGCGGGACCGGTGGTGCAGGTTCCACGAGTCCCGGCCGAGGATGTCGCCGCCCAGGCCCACCATGGCCATCGCCACCTGCTCGACGCGGATGTCGATGGCCATCACCACGGCGGCGTGCGGCTGGGGCAGCACCAGCAGGGACGGGCGGCCCGCGCCGGAGCGCTGGGCGGGCACCCGCTCGGCCACCACGCCCGACTCGGCCAGGCCGTCCACCAGGGCCTTGATCGTGCTGCGGTTGAGCCCCAGCTCAGCCGCCAGCGACGCCCTGGTGGAGGGCCCGTCCACGTGCAGCCGGCGCAGCAGTGCCGTGCGGTTGTGCCTGCGGACCTCGTCCGGTCGGGCTCCCGCGGTCGGTGTGCTCACGTCAGCGGGCGGCGTTGGCCGCCCGGCGCCGGGACAGGGCGTCGACGCTCGCGGCGAGCAGCAGCACCAGGCCGGTCACGATGAACACGACCGCGGCGGGCTGCTTGAGCAGGCCCATGCCGTTCTGGATGATCGCCAGCACCGCGCCGCCGATGACCGCGTCGCGCAGCCGGCCCTTGCCGCCGAACAGCGACGTGCCGCCGATCACGGCCGCGCCGACCGCCAGGAGCAGCGTGTTGCCGCCACCGGCGTTCGGGTCGACCGAGCCGACCTTCGAGGAGTAGACGATCGCGCCGATGGCCGCCAGCGAGGAGGCGATGACGAAGACGCTCATCCGGATCTGGGCGACGTTGATGCCCGCGCGGCGGGCGGCTTCCTTGTTGCCGCCGACGGCGTAGACGTGCCGGCCGTAGCGGGTGCGCTCCAGCGCGAACGTGCCGATGACCAGCAGGACCAGCACCAGCGGCACCACGTACGGGACGCCGGCGATGACCACGCGGGGGCTGACCGACCGGTTGAGGGTGAGCGCGTAGGTGGCGGCGGCGGCGAGGACGACGACCACGCCGACCTTGGTCAGCACCATCGGGGTGGGCTGGGCGACCAGGCCCTTGCGCAGCCGGCTGAAGTGGCGGCCGAGCACGACGGCGGCGTAGCCACCGGCGGCCAGGACGAACAGGATCCACGAGCCCGCGGTGTCGAGGTTGCCGTTGGCGACGTTGAACAGGACCTCGTTGTTCAGGCCGAGCGTGCCGCCCTGGCCGATGAACTGGAGCACCACGCCGCCCCAGGCGAGGAACAGCGCCAGGGTCACCACGAACGACGGGATGCCGACCTTGGCGACGAGGAAGCCGGTGATGGAGCCGATGGCCGCGCCGACGCAGACGGCGAGCAGCATCTCGACCCACGGGTTGGCCGGGACGCCGACGAGGGAGATGACGAGCGCGACGGCGGCCAGCGCGGCGCCGGGCCAGACCTTCATCAGCGAGGCCAGCACGATGGCCAGCGCGAGCATGGCGCAGAACACGTAGAACACCGTGCTGCCCATGCCGCCGAGCAGGTTGCCGCCCTTGACCAGGTGCAGCGCCATGACCGAGGCGCACACGCCGGACGCGGTGCCCGCGGACAGGTCGATCTCGCCCAGCAGCAGCACGAAGACCAGGCCCATGGCGATGATGACGATGCTCGCGCCCTGCGCGAGGAGGTTCGCGATGTTGCCCAGCGTCAGGAAGGTGTCGGCCAGCGAGCTGAACGCGATCAGCAGGACGACCAGGCCCAGCAGCGCGGGCAGGGAGCCCAGCTCGCCGCCGCGGACGCGGGCGACGTAGTCGCGCACCGCCTCGCCGGTCGACTGGGAGGTGGTGTCGATGCCGAAGTCGGAGATCGCGCCCTGGGCGTCCTTGGGCGACGTCTCGCTCGTGGTGTTGGTCATGCTCGTTCCTCGTTCTGCGGCTGGTGAGCCTGGGGTCGCCGGCATCAGATGGTGGCGGATTCGGGCCGGGCGATGCCCAGCTCCCCGGAGCGGCCGGCGGTGATCAGCTCGACCACCTGGCCGTGCGTGACGTCCTTGGTGTTGACCTCGGCAGCCATCCGACCCAGGTAGAGGCACGCGATGCGGTCCGCGACCTCGAAGACGTCGTTCATGTTGTGGCTGATCAGCACCACGCCCAGGCCCTGCTCGGCCAGGCGGCGCACCAGGTCGAGGACCTGCCGCGTCTGCGCCACGCCGAGGGCGGCGGTGGGCTCGTCGAGCAGCACGACCTTGCTGTTCCACAGCACGGCCTTGGCGATGGCCACGGTCTGCCGCTGGCCGCCGGACAGCGACGACACCTGGGTGCGGACCGACTTGACGGTGCGCACCGACAGCGAGGTCAGCGTCTTGCGGGCGGCCTGCTCCATGTCGGCCTCGTCGAGCAGCCCCGCCTTGCCGCGCTCGCGGCCGAGGAACATGTTCTGGACGATGTCGAGGTTGTCGCACAGCGCGAGGTCCTGGTAGACGACCTCGATGCCCAGGTCCGCGGCCTCGCGCGGACCGTGGATGTGCACTTCCCTGCCGTCGAAGAGCACCTGGCCCGAGTCGATCGGGTGGATGCCCGCGATGGACTTGACCAACGTCGACTTGCCGGCGCCGTTGTCACCGACGAGCGCGGTGACCTGGCCGGGGTGCACGGCGAAGTCGATGTCGTGCAGGACGTGCACGGGACCGAAGCTCTTGTTGACGCCGCGCAGTTCGAGGATCGGCTCGCTCACTGGTTTCCTCCGTTTGGGCCCACACGCGTGGGTGCGCCGGAACGGGGTGCGCCTCCCGCACCCCGCCCCGGCGCGAGCCTTGACTACTTGATGCCGAGCTCGGTGCAGGCGGCGGTGAGGTCCGCGACGCAGATCTCGCTCGCCTTGACGAAGCCCGCGTCCACCACGGTCTTGACCTTGTCCTTGGTGATCAGCTGGGCCTCCAGCAGCACCGACTTGACCGCGCGGTTGCCCTTGGTGTCCTGGACCGAGCCCTTGGCCAGGGCGTCGGCGGCGGCGGTGTCACCCTTGGCCAGGGCGGCGGCCAGCTTCGCGGCGGCGTTGGCCTCGGCGTCGATCGGCTTGAACACGGTCATGAACTGGTCGCCGCGCAGGACGGCCTGCAGGCCCTCCGGGGTGGCGTCCTGGCCGGTCACCGGGACCTTGCCGTTCAGGCCGTACTTCTTGAGCACGGTGATGACCGCGCCCGCGAGGCCGTCGTTGGCGGCCACGACGCCGTCGACCTTCTGGCCGTTGCCGGTCAGGATCTGCTCGAAGGTCACGCCGCCCTGCTGGTTGTCCCAGTCCGGGATCGGCTGCGACTGGACCAGCTTGTAGTCGCCGGCCTCGTACTTCGGCTTCAGCACCTTCTGCTGGCCGTTGTAGAACAGGGTGGCGTTGTTGTCGGTCGGGGCGCCCTCGATCTCGATGACCTCGGCCGGCTTCTTGCCCGCGGCCAGCGCCTCCAGGCCCTGGACCAGGCCCTGGCCCTGCAGCTCGCCGACCTTCTCGTTGTCGAACGAGACGTAGTAGTCGGAGGAGCCGCCCAGGTTGAGGCGGTCGTAGTCGATGACCGCGATGCCCTGCGCCTGCGCCTTCTTGGCGACCGCGGCGCCGACCTCGCTGTTGGGCGTGGCGATGATCAGGACCTTGACGCCGGCGTTGATCATGCCGTCCGCCAGGGTGGAGAACTTCTGGACGTCGCCCTGGGCGTTCTGGATGTCGGGCTCCAGGCCCTCGGCCTTCAGGGCCTTCTCCAGCAGCGGCTTGTCGAAGCCCTCCCAGCGGGCGGAGGACTTGGTCTCCGGGAGGATGACGCCGACCTTCTCGCCACCGCCCGAGGCGCTGTTGGTGTTGGTGTCCGAGGGGGAGCTGCCACCCGAGGACGAGTTCGCGCCACATGCCGTCATGGCCAACGCAAGGCCCGTGCTTGCGGCGATGAGAGCGAGGCTCTTGCTACGCATCCGCCATCCCTTTCACGCAGGAGCGTAAATGTTGTGGCGCACAACGTATGCCCACACCCACGGTGACCGGAAGCACACTTGACCGATAAAGGAGACACGATGCGCTAACGGCCAGGTAACCGAACGGTCATCTGAATACGCCGAACGGACCACTTGACCACGCCCGGTCACAAAGAGACCAACGCAGGGTTTGTTGCGACCGACCACGATGATCGGCTCGAAGATCGCCCCGACACCGCGGAACGGCGTTCCACGCAGGCGAAAGGGGTGACGCGGGTCACCGACCGGGCGGCACCGGCGGGGTCACCACGAGCGCAGCGTGGCGATCCGCTCTTCCAGCTGCTCGATGGTGGCCATCGCGGTGGGCGGGCCGCCGCAGTACTCGCGCAGCTGGTTGTGGATCTTGCCGTGCGGCTTCTTGGTGCGGTGGTGGTGCATGGCCACCAGCGTGTTCAGCTCCTTGCGCAGCTGCGCCAGCCGCTCCTGCACGCTCGCCGACCTCGGCGCCGGCGCGGGCGGCGCGGGCGCGGTGGCCGCGGCGGCGTTGCGCCTGCTCGCCTCCACCAGCTGCTTCTCCTGCCGCTGCCGCAGCAGCGCGCGCACCTGGTCGGGCTCCAGCAGGCCGGGCAGGCCCAGGTACTCCTGCTCCTCGTCGCTGCCCGCGAACGCCGCCGTGCCGAACGACGAACCGTCGTAGATCACCTGGTCCAGCTCGGCCGACGCGCCCAGCGAGGTGAACGACCGCTCCTCCTCGCCCGGTTCGTCCTCGACCCTGTTGGCCTGGGACAGCAGCTCGTCGTCCCAGCCGTCCTTCTCCCGGTGCGGCTTGCCCAGCACGTGGTCGCGCTGCGCCTCCAGCTCGCTGGCCAGGCCGAGCAGCACCGGGACGCTGGGCAGGAACACGCTGGCCGTCTCGCCCTTGGCCCGCGCCCGCACGAACCGGCCGATGGCCTGGGCGAAGAACAGCGGGGTGGACGCGCTGGTGGCGTACACGCCGACGGCCAGCCGCGGCACGTCGACGCCCTCGGACACCATGCGCACCGCGATCAGCCAGCGCTCCTGCGAGGCGGAGAACTCGGCGATGCGGCCCGACGCCTTCGGGTCGTCCGACAGCACCAGCGTGGCGTCGTGGCCGGTGACGCGCTTGAGCACCTCGGCGTACGCCTTGGCCACGGTCTGGTCGGTCGCGATGACCAGGCCGCCCGCGTCGGGCATGCCGCCGTTGCGCAGCTGCGTCAGCCGCACGTCGGCGGCCTTGAGCACCGACGGCATCCACTCGCCGGTCGGGTCGAGCGCCACCCGCCACGCCCGCGCGGTCTGCTCCTGGGTCAGCGGCTCGCCCAGGCGGGCGGAGAACTCCTCCCCCGCGCTGGTGCGCCACGCCGCCTCGCCCGAGTAGGCCAGGAAGATCACCGGCCGGACCACGCCGTCGCGCAGCGCGTCGGAGTAGCCGTAGGAGTGGTCGGCCTTGCTGCGCATCGCGCCGTCGGGGCCGGGCTCGTAGGTGACGAACGGGATCGGCGAGTCGTCCGAGCGGAACGGCGTACCGGTCAGGCACAGCCGCCGCACCGCCGGGGTGAACGCCTCGCGGATCGCGTCGCCCCACGACTTGGCGTCGCCGCCGTGGTGGATCTCGTCGAGCAGCACGAGGGTCTTGCGGTTCTCCGTGCGCACGCGGTGCAACGTCGGGTGCGCGGCGACCTGCGCGTACGTCAGCGCGACGCCGTGGAAGTCACGCGAGGTGACCGCGTTGGTGTTGCGGAAGTTCGAGTCGATCGCGATGCCCGCCTCGGCCGCCGCCTTGGCCCACTGGTGCTTGAGGTGCTCGGTGGGCGTGACGATGGTGACCGCCTCGACGGTGCGGTCGGCCAGCAGCTCGGCCGCCACGCGCAGGCCGAACGTGGTCTTGCCCGCGCCGGGCGTCGCCACGGCCAGGAAGTCCTTGGGCCCGGCCGCCAGGTACTTGGTCAGCGCGCGGCGCTGCCAGGCGCGGAGGGGTCGGGTCGCGACGACCTGCGGCTGCGACAACCTCGAACCCCTCCCGTGGCTGATCCGCGGTGGCGCGGTGGACATGCGAATGCCCTCGGTGCGGGTGACCGTCGAGGGCAGGGACAGCCTACCCGCTGCCGGCGCGCGCGGGGTTTCGCGCCGGGACACGCGCTCCGGTGCCGCGGAATCGGCCGCGATGCACCATGCTTGACCTCGCGATGGTTTCGCCCAGGGTCGACGGAGCGCGCCGCACGGGTCGGAAGGGACCCCTGCGCCTGTTGGCGCGCACGTGGTCCAAGGCGTGGGCCGGGAGCATCTTCTCCGAGTCGGCCGAGGCGGCGTTCTGGCAGACGCTGTCGTTCCCGCCGCTGCTGCTGGGCCTGCTCGGCAGCATGGGCTACGTCGGCGACTGGCTGGGGCCCGAGGTGGTGGCCGCGGTCAAGGACCGGATCATCTCCACCTGCCGGACGATCTTCAGCTCGGACGTGGTCAACGAGGTGATCGCGCCCACCGTCGACCAGATCCTGACCACCGGCAAGGGCGAGATCGTCTCGGTCGGCTTCCTGATCTCGCTGTGGGCGGGCTCGTCGGCCATGTCGTCGTTCGTGGACGCCATCACGGCCGCGCACGACCAGTACGGGGTGCGCAACGAGGTGTGGCAGCGGATCTTCGCGCTGCTGCTCTACATGGCCAGCCTGGTGCTGCTGATCATCGGCCTGCCGGTGCTGGCGCTGGGCCCGGAGGTGCTGGCGCGGCTGCTGCCCGACGCGTGGGAGCCGACGGTCGCGGGCTGGCTGAGCGCGTTCTACTACCCGACCATCGGGGTGCTGCTGGTGCTGGCGCTGGCCACGCTCTACAAGGTGGCGCTGCCCAACAAGCTGCCGTGGCACCGGCTCGTGCCCGGCGCCGTGCTGGCGATGGCGGTGTTCCTGCTGTCGTCGATCGGCCTGCGGCTCTACATCCGGTGGATCACCACCACCGGCTACACCTACGGCGCGCTGGCCACGCCGATCGCGTTCCTGCTGTTCGCGTTCTTCATCGGGTTGGCGATCACGCTCGGCGCGTACTTCAACAGCGCGTTGCAGGAGATGTGGCCCGCGCGGATGACCCGGCGGCAGCGGCGGCGGTGGCAGCGGCTGGAGATCGAGCGGGCGGCCGAGCGCATCCGCTCCGACGAGGACAAGCGGGCCCGGGAGCACGCCGCGGGCGGCCACGGCACCGCGGCGGCGGGGGAACCGCCGTCCGGGCAGGCGCCCTCGGGTCGGGAGCCGGTGGGGCCGGAGGCTCAGGCGTCGGGGGCGCAGGCGTCGGGGGCCCAGGAGCGGCAGGGGGGCGCGGCGGCGCAGCAGCCGCGGGAGGACCCGCCGTCCGTGCGGCGCGGGCCGGGCCTGGCGGGGTGAGCGCCGGACGGCGGCGCCCCGGCGCGGGTGCGCCGGGACGTCGCGGGGTGGGGACCTACTCGCCGCCCTTGGGCAGGCCGTCGTAGATCTTCTTGCATTCCGGGCAGACGGGAGAGCCGGGCTTGGGCGACTTCGTCACCGGGAAGACCTCCCCGCACAGCGCCACCACGTGCGTGCCCATGACCGCGCTCTCCGCGATCTTGTTCTTGCGCACGTAGTGGAACATCTTCGGGGAGTCGTCCCCGGTGTGGTCGGTGCCTTCCGGCCGCGTCTCCACGTCGGGCAGAGTCTGCGTGCTCACCCACCCAGCTTACCTGGGAGGATGGCCCCTCGTGAGTACGCCGAGCATCACCGAAGAGGTCGAATCCGCCCTGGCCGAGAACCGGCCGGTGGTGGCGTTGGAGAGCACGATCCTGTCGCACGGGCTACCGCCCGGGCGCAACCGCGAGGTCGCCGACCGGATCGAGGGGGCGGTGCGCGCCGCGGGCGCGGTGCCCGCCACGATCGCCGTGCTGGGCGGGGTGCCCCGGGTGGGGCTGACCGCCGCCGAGCTGGACCGGGTGTGCGACCCGGCGAACGAGCTGGTGAAGCTGTCGCGGCGGGACCTGGGCGCGGCGTTCGCGCTCGGGCGCGACGGCGCCACCACGGTGGCGGGCACGGCCGCGCTGGCGCACGCCGCGGGCATCGGGGTGTTCGCGACCGGCGGGCTGGGCGGCGTGCACCGGGGCGCGCGGGAGACGTGGGACGTGTCCGCCGACCTGGACGTGCTGGCGACCACACCGGTCCTGGTGGTGTGCTCGGGGGTCAAGTCGATCCTGGACATCGGGGCCACCCTGGAGCTGCTGGAGACCCGGTCGGTGCCCGTGCTGGGGTACCGGACCGACCGCTTCCCCGCGTTCTACCGGCGGGAGTCGGAGTTCGGCGTGCCGTGGCGGGTGGAGTCGGCGGCCGAGGCCGCGGCCGTGGTGGCGGCGCACCGGGGCGTGCCGGGCGAGGCGGGCGTGCTGCTGGCCAACCCCGTGCCCGAGTCCTTCGAGATGCCCGCCGACCTGCACGAGCGCCTGCTCGCCGACGGGCTGGAGCTGCTGCGGGCGCGCGGGGTGCGCGGCAAGGAGGTCACGCCCGTGCTGCTGGAGCACTTCCACGGCGCCAGCGGCGGGGTGAGCCTGGACTCGAACGAGGAGCTGGTGGTGTCCAACGCGGCGCTGGCCGCCGGCGTGGCCGTCGAGCTGGCCCGGCTGGAGGGTGGTCGGTGACCCGCGTCGTGGTCGTCGGCGACGCCGGGCTGGACGTGGTGGCCCGGCACTCCGGGCCCGTCGTGCACGGCGGCGACTCGCGGGCCTCGGTGACCATCGAGCCGGGCGGGGCGGGCGCGAACACGGCGGTGTGGCTGGCCGCGTGCGGCGCGTCGCCGGTGCTGGTCGCGCGGGTCGGCGCGGACCCGGCCGGGCGGCAGGTGCACGCGGAGCTGACCTCGGCCGGGGTGCGGTGCGCGTTCGCGGTCGACCCGGAGGCGGCCACCTGCTGCGTGGTGGTGCTGGTGGACGACACCGGGCAGCGGTCCATGCTGCCCGACCGGGGCGCCAACGCCCGCTTCGCGCCCGGCGACGTGGACCCCGCGCTGCTGCGCGGGGCCTCCCACCTGCACCTGTCCGGCTACGTGCTGCTCGACGCGTCGTCGCGGCCCGCCGGGGTGGCGGCGCTGCGGGCGGCCCGGGAGGCCGGGCTGACCACGTCGGTCGACCCGCAGTCCGCGGCGCTGGTCTACGACGGGTTCCTCGACGACGTGCGGGGCGTGGACCTGCTGCTGCCCAACACCGAGGAGCTGGTGGCGCTGACCGGGTCGGCCTCGCCCGCGTCGGCCTCGGCGCTGCTGGACGTGGCGGGCGCGGTGGCGCTGACGTCCGGCGCGGGCGGCGCGAGCTGGGTGGACGCGGACGGCGTGCTGTCGGTGCCCGCCGAGGACGTGGACTGCGTGGACTCGACCGGGGCGGGCGACGCGTTCGACGCCGGGCTGCTGGCGGCGTGGCTGACCGGGGCGTCGCGGCGGGACGCCCTGCTGGGCGGTGTGCGGGCGGCGGCGCGGGCCGTGTCGTCGGTCGGCGCCCAGCCCCCGGTGCCCGGTGCCCTCAGCCCTCGATGACCTGGTGCGGGCGGGCCTCGACGGCGCGGTGCTCGCGGACGAAGCGGCTGGCCTTCTCCGCCTTGCGGGGCGGCCGGTCGTTCGCGATCAGCACGGCCATCCAGGGCAGCGGCACGGACAGCAGGAGGAAGGCGAGCGCCAGCCACCAGGTCTGGTGGAAGACCATGGCGAGGATGAGGCACGGGATGCGCGCGCTCATCATGATCGCGTACTTGCGCTTGCGGGCGGCGTGCTGCTCCTCGTAGGAGGGAGCCGCCTCGGTGATGAGCACCGGTGTGCTGTCGCGCTCGGGGTTGGTCACGACATCACCTCCAATGCACCCATGGTCCCACCCCGCACCGGGGTGGACACAACGGGTGCGGGGTGATTCGCGCCGCGGTTGCGGCCGTTCGGCCCCTACGATCCGGCTGTGGTCGCCCTTGATCGGCTGGTGGACGTGCTCGGGAGCCTGGGCACGCACCTGAGCTGCGCGCCGCGCGGCCGGGACGTCGAGCTGCGCGGCGTGGCGCTGCACGACCCGGCCGAGCACACCGCGGCGGCGCCCGACGACGTGCTGCTCGGCCTCGGCGTGCCCACGCCCGCCGCGGCGGCGCGGCTGGTCGGCGGGACCGCGGCGGCGGCCGTCGTGCTGCACGGCGCGCCGCCGCTGGACGAGCGGGTCGCCGCGGCGGCGCGGCGGTCCGGGGCGGCGGTGCTGCTGGTGGACCCGTCGGTGCCGTGGGGGCAGCTGGCGAACGTGGCGCAGACGCTGGTGCTGGGCGGTCAGGGCGCGGGCGACCTGTTCGCGGTGGCCGACGCGATCGCGGCGGTGGTCGGCGGGCCGGTGACCATCGAGGACCAGCAGTCGCGGGTGCTGGCCTACTCGTACCGGCAGCAGGACGTGGACCCGGTGCGGGTGCAGACCATCCTGGGGCGGCGGGTGCCGGAGGAGGCGCGGCGGGCGCTGGACTCCTACGGCGTGTTCGCGCACCTGGCGCGGTCCGACGAGCCGATGTTCGTGCCGAAGCTCACCGACCAGCTCGGCGGGCGGCTGGTGGCGGCCGTGCGGGCGGGGCGGGAGCTGCTGGGGTCGGTGTGGGTGGAGGTCGACGCGGCGGTGGACGCGGTCCGGCACGCGGCCCTGGTGGACGGGGCGCGGACGGCGGCGCTGCACCTGCTGCGGGCGCGGGCGTCGGCGGACCTGGAGCGGCAGGCCGAGGCGGACCTGGTGATCGAGGCGCTGGACGCGGGCGCGCCGGGCAGCCTGGCGCGGCTGGGGCTGCCGTCGACCGACCTGCGGGTGATCGCGGTGCAGGCGCACGCCGGCGAGGGCGAGCACGGGGCGGCGCTGCTGGCGTTCTCCCGGGCCACGGCGGGGTTCGGCTGGTCGCGGCCCGGGCGGTCGGCGCTGTTCGGCAACGTGCTCTACACGGTGCTGCCGTGCGGTGACGACCCGGCGGCGGCGGTCGAGTGGGTCCGCGCCCTGGTCCGCGAGCTGCCGGCGGAGGCCGTGGTGCAGGCCGGGGTGGGCGGCCGGGCGGACGCCGGGTCGCTGCCCGCGTCCCGCGCCGAGGCCGACGAGTGCCTGGCCCTCTCGTCCGGCAACCCGGTCGTCTACGACGACTCGTGGTCGCACGTCCTGCTGCGGCGGCTGGCGGGCGTGGCCGAGGCGGGCCGCTTGCCCACCCGGGGCCCCGTGGCCGACCTCCTGGACCACGACGCCCGGCACGGCACCCAGTACGCCTCGACCCTCCGCGCCTGGCTGGCCGCCCAGGGCGACGCCCGCGAGGCCGCCCGCGCCCTGGCCGTGCACCCGAACACCCTCCGCTACCGCATGCAGCGCATGGCCGAAGTAACCCCCCTCCCCCTCGACAACCCAGACCAACGCCTGGCCATGGCCATCGCCCTGGCCATAACCCCACCCCCTTAATCCCGGCGAGTCATGCCTCCAGAACCGGCGTGTCATGCACTCAGCTCCCGCGAGTCATGCCTCCAACACCCGCGGGTCATGCATTCAGAACCACCGAGTTCGACATTCGCCGGCACACGAGCGCTGAATGCATGACACGCGGGGTTTGAACGCATGACACGCGCGGACTGAATGCATGACACGCGCGGGTTGAGGGCATGACACGCCGGAGGGGAGGTGGGGTGGGCGGGCGTGGGGGGTGGGGGCGCGGGACGATGCTGCGGTGCTCCCTGATCTTTCTGTTGAACTGACCGCTCGGTTGCGCGAGGCGTTCCGGGACGCCGGGTACGACGCGGACGGGGTGGTCGAGGCCCTGGGGCCGCAGGCCCACGCCGCGCTGGGGCGCGGTGAGCCCGAGGCCGCCCGGCGCGCGTCGCTCGACGCCGGGGCGCTCGGCACGCTGGTGCGGCTGTTCCTGCTCGGTGACGCCGAGGAGGAGAAGGACGTGCGGTCGGCGCTGCCGGGGGTGGACCTGGAGGACGCGGTCCGCAACGAGGTGCTGCGCGGCGAGGGCGACCGGTTGCGCGCGGGGCTGGACATCCGGCCCTACGGCGACGACGAGGGGTCCTGGTGGGTCGTCGCCGACCTGGACTCCGACCAGCGCGGCGGGCCCGTGCCCGCCGACCACGTGCTGGGCGTCGGCCACGCCTCGATCAGCCTGGCCCGCGCCACGTCGCGGCGGCCCGTGGACACCCTGCTCGACCTGGGCACGGGGTGCGGCGTCCAGGCCCTGCACGCGAGCCGCCACGCCCGGCGGATCACCGCCACCGACCTGTCCGAGCGGGCGCTGGCCCTGGCGACGGGCACGTTCCGGCTGAACGAGGTCGAGGTCGAGCTGCGCCGGGGCGAGTGGTTCGGGCCCCTGCGCGGGCGGCGGTTCGACCAGGTGGTGTGCAACCCGCCGTTCGTGGTGGGGCCCCCGCGCGTCGACTACGTCTACCGCGACTCCGGCCTGGGCGGCGACGACGCCAGCGCGCTCGTGGTGCGCCAGATGCCGTCGTTCCTCAACGAGGGCGGTGTCGGGCAGCTACTGGCGTCCTGGCTGCACCGCCGGGGCGAGGACTGGGCCGACCGGGTCTCCTCCTGGCTGCCGCGCGGCGGCGTGGACGCCTGGTTCGTGCAGCGCGACGTCGCCGACCCGACGCTGTACGTGGGCACCTGGCTGCGCGACGCGGGCGTGGACCCGCGCGGCGACGAGGGCCGCGCCAAGGCGGGCGCCTGGCTGGACTGGTTCGCCGAGCACGACGTCGAGGGCATCGGCTTCGGCTTCGTCACGCTGCGCCGCACCGACGCCGCGCACGCCGAGGTCGTCTGCGAGGACCTGCGCCACGCCTACGACGACCCGCTGGGCCCCGAGTCCGCCGCCTGGCTCGACCGCGTCGCGTGGCTGCGCGAGCGCGGCAACGACGACCTGCTCAAGACGCGGTTCACGGTGCCCGCCTCCGTGCTGCTCGAAGAGGTGTCCTCGCCGTCGGAGGAGGGCTGGGAGGCGGTCGTGCGCCGCCTGCACCGCACCGACGGGCCCGGGTGGCAGCACGAGCTGGACGAGGTCGCGGCGCGGCTGCTGGCCGGTTTCCGCGGCGTGCTGCCGCTGGAGGACCTGATCACCCTGCTGGCCTACGCCGAGGACCTGGACGCGGACGCGCTGGCCGCGGCGGCGCTGCCGGTGGTGCGCGAGCTGGTCCGGCACGGGATGGTCGTGCCCGCGTGAGAGCTGTTGTGATGAGAGTCACAGAGGCGTCCGTGACGGTGGAGGGCGAGGTCGTCGGCACCATCGACGAGCCCGGGCTGTTGGTGCTGCTGGGGGTGCACGCCGACGACACTCCCGACAAGGCGCCGCTGATGGCGCGCAAGCTGCACGAACTGCGCGTGCTGCGGGACGAGGAGTCGTGCGCCACCACCGGCGCGCCGCTGCTCGTGGTGAGCCAGTTCACCCTCTACGGCGAGACGAGGAAGGGGCGGCGGCCGTCGTGGACGGCCGCCGCCCGGCCCGGGCACGCGGCGCCTTTGGTCGAAGCCGTGGTGTCCGAACTGCGCCTGAGGGGTGCTCGGGTTCAAACAGGACGGTTCGGCGCCATGATGTCCGTGCGCAGTGCGAACGACGGTCCGTTCACCGTGTTGGTGGAACTCTAAGATCCTTCTCAGGAAATCCTCAGGATTCCGGGCGCAACCGCTGTGACGGCAGTGACGTCTTCCAGGTCGAGGATGCGGGAACCATTTCGATCGGGTTTGCGTTCTCCCAAGTGTCAGACACCGAAAGGTGACCGCGCAGCGCAGCGCGGAGTGCGCGACACGACCGCACTGCCAGCCCGCGACAAGGGGGAGGGAGCTCCATGACCGTCCCGAAGGTCCTCGACCGAGAGGTCGGGAACGAGCAGACCAGCACCAGCGCCGAGATGGACCTCGACGCCCAGGGACCGGCCGCCGACCTCGTTCGGGTGTACCTGAACGGCATCGGCAAGACAGCGCTGCTGACCGCGGCCGAGGAAGTGGAACTCGCCAAGCGCATCGAAGCGGGGGTGTTCGCGCAGCACATGCTGGAGACCAAGTCCGGTCTGACCGATGTGCGCCGCGGCGAACTTCGTGCGCTGATCCGCGACGGCCACGTCGCGAAGAACCACCTGCTCGAAGCGAATCTGCGGTTGGTGGTATCGCTCGCCAAGCGGTACACCGGCCGCGGAATGCCGCTGTTGGACCTCATCCAGGAAGGGAACCTGGGTTTGATCCGCGCGGTGGAGAAGTTCGACTACACCAAGGGTTTCAAGTTCTCCACCTACGCCACGTGGTGGATCCGCCAGGCGATCACCCGCGGAATGGCGGACCAGGGCCGCACCATCCGGCTCCCGGTCCACCTGGTGGAGCAGGTCAACAAGCTGGCCCGGATCAAGCGCGACCTGCACCAGCAGCTCGGCCGCGAGGCGACCAACGAGGAGCTGGCCAAGGAGTCGGGCCTGTCGCCGGACAAGGTGTCCGACCTGCTCGACCACGCGCGCGACCCGGTGAGCCTGGACATGCCGGTCGGCACCGAGGAGGACGCCCCGCTGGGCGACTTCATCGAGGACTCCGACGCCACGGACGCGGAGAGCGCGGTCATCTCCGGCCTGCTGCAGGACGACCTGCGCCGGGTGCTGGCCACGCTGGAGCCGCGCGAGCAGGCGGTGATCCGGCTGCGCTACGGGCTGGAGGACGGGCAGCCGCGCACCCTGGACCAGATCGGCAAGCAGTTCGGGCTGTCGAGGGAGCGGGTGCGGCAGATCGAGCGGGAGGTCATGGCGAAGCTGCGGCAGGGTGAGCGGGCCGCCCGGCTGCGCGCCTACGCCAGCTGAGTTCACGCGGGCAGTGCCGGGGAGCACGGGGAGATCGGGGAGACCGGGGAGCGCTGGGCAACGCCGGGGAGCACGGGGCGCCGACCGGGGTGGGCGCGCCGCCGAGGCCGGACCCCGGCCGAGGCGGGGCGCCTGGTGCTGTGCCGACCGGGACCGGGAGCCGACGGAGGCGGGGCGCTTGGCTCCGCGCCTGCCGGGACCGGGAGCCGGCTGAGGCGGGGCGCCCGGTGCTGTGCCGGCCGGAATCGGGAGCCGACCGAGGCGGGACGCCTGGCGCCGCGCCTGCCGGGGCGGGCAGCCGCCTGCGGCGGGGCGCCGCACCGGCCAAGCCGCCGAACGGGGGACTTCGGCGATCCCGACGGGCGGACCAGCGCGGTTCACCCGTTCAGCCGGGTTGACTTGTGACGTCCGCCACGGCACGGTCGTGCGTTACAACGAGCTGCGCGACGCCTCCACCCCATCACGTGGAGCCGTCGCACGCCGAGGAAGGTCGGGGCGGTCGGGGGCCGGCCCGGCCTTCCGCATTGCCGTGCCCGGGCTCCCCGGCCGGCCCGCCTCACAGGTCCAGGTACTCGGCCAGCTTCGCCCGGAAGAACGCCACGTGCTGCTCCCGCTCCGGCCCGGAGTACCCGCGCGGCACCCCCTCGACGAGCATCACCAGGCACAGGTAGGCGCGGTAGAGCGCGATCCTGGTCCGCTCGGCCTCGCTGAACCCGGTCACGCCGTACCCGGCCAGGTAGTCCTCGTCCGGCTCGCTGAACAGGGCCACGCTCGGGATTTCCGCCAACGGGTCGCCGAAGAACGCCCGTTCCGGGTCGATGATGCCCTCGATGTGACCGTCAGCCACGAAGATGTTGGCTTCCCACAGGTCGAAGTGCACCAGAACGGGTGTGGTGACCTCGTCCAGCAGGTCGGCGCACCCGTCGAACGCGGGTCGCACGTCCGGCAGCTCCACCCCGAACCGCCGGGCGTCGGCGAGCACCGCGGCGACCATGTTCCCGAACGCCTCCCGCCACGTGGCCCCGTTCGGCCCCTGGACGTAGCCGAACACCTCGCCGGTGATCCCGTGCAGGCGCCGCACGACCCCGCCCAGCTCCCGGCGCAGCGCCGCGCGCTCGACCCCGGACAGGCCGGCCGCGTGCCACGGCGCGCCCCGCAGCGCGGTCATCAGCAGCAGCCCGTCCTCGTGCAGCAGCACCTCCGGCACGGGCAGCCCCCGCTCGGCCATCAGCCGGAACGCCAGGGCCTCGGTGCTCATCAGGTCGCGCTCGTAGGTGAGCAGCGGCACGTCCGGCGGCGGCGCGACCTTGAGCACGGCCTCGCGGCCGTCGGCGGCGGTGAGCCGGTAGGCGGTGTTGAACATGCCCTCGGTCAGCTCGACGTGCGCGGCCAGCGGCGCGCCGAGGGCCCGGCGGGCCAGCGCGTCGAGCCGGTCCGCGGTGAGCCTGCGCTTGGTGAGGCTGAAGACCACGACGCGAATCACACCACGGCCGGGCGGATTCGGGCGCGCGATCGGTATAGGTTCGGCGGAACCCGAACGCGCGCAAGGGAGCCCGCGACGTGCCCGCTGTGCCCACCACGTTCCAGTACACCGACGTCCTGCCCCTGGCCAAGGACAACCACACCGAGTACCGGCTGGTCTCGCCGGACGGGGTGTCGGTGGTCGAGGCCGCCGGCCGGACGTTCCTCCAGGTCGAGCCGTCGGCGCTGACGCTGCTGGCCAAGGAGGCCATCCGCGACATCCAGCACCTGCTGCGCCCCTCGCACCTGGCGCAGCTGCGCGCGATCGTCGACGACCCGGAGGCCAGCGGCAACGACCGGTTCGTCGCCATGGACCTGCTGCGCAACGCCTGCATCGCGGCGGGCGGCGTGCTGCCGATGTGCCAGGACACCGGCACCGCGATCGTGATGGGCAAGCGCACCGAGTCCGTGCTGACCGGCGGCACCGACGAGGAGGCCCTGTCGCGGGGCATCTTCGATGCCTACCAGGAGCTGAACCTGCGCTACTCGCAGATGGCGCCGGTCACGTTCTGGGACGAGCGCAACACCGGCACCAACCTGCCCGCGCAGATCGACCTGTTCACCGCGCCCGGCACGGAGCCGAAGTACGAGTTCCTGTTCATGGCCAAGGGCGGCGGGTCGGCCAACAAGACGTTCCTGTACCAGGAGACCAAGGCGCTGCTGAACCCGTCGCGGCTGGCGCGGTTCCTGGACGAGAAGCTGCGCTCGCTCGGCACGGCCGCGTGCCCGCCGTACCACCTGGCCGTGGTCGTCGGCGGCCTGTCGGCGGAGCAGAACCTGAAGGTGGCCAAGCTCGCGTCGGCCCGCTACCTCGACGGCCTGCCGACCGAGGGCTCCGCGCTGGGCCACGCGTTCCGGGACGTCGACCTGGAGCAGCAGGTGCTGGAGCTGACCCGCGACTTCGGCATCGGCGCCCAGTTCGGCGGCAAGTACTTCTGCCACGACGTGCGCGTCATCCGGCTGCCCCGGCACGGCGCGTCGTGCCCGGTGGGCATCGCGGTGTCGTGCTCGGCGGACCGGCAGGCCAAGGCGAAGATCACGCCCGAGGGCCTGTTCCTGGAGCAGCTGGAGCGCGACCCGGCCCACTTCCTGCCGGACGTGCGGGGCGAGGAGCTGTCCGACGAGGTCGTGCGGATCGACCTGAACCGGCCGATGGCCGAGATCCGCGAGGCGCTGTCGAAGCTGCCGGTGAAGACGCGCGTGTCGCTGACCGGCCCGCTGGTGGTGGCCCGCGACATCGCGCACGCCAAGATCAAGGAGCGCCTGGACGCGGGCGAGCCGGTGCCGCAGTACCTGAAGGACCACCCGGTGTACTACGCGGGCCCGGCCAAGACGCCCGAGGGCTACGCGTCCGGCTCGTTCGGGCCCACGACCGCGGGCCGGATGGACTCCTACGTGGAGCAGTTCCAGGCGGCCGGCGGGTCGCTGGTGATGCTGGCCAAGGGCAACCGGTCCCGGCAGGTCACGCAGGCGTGCCAGGCGCACGGCGGGTTCTACCTGGGTTCGATCGGCGGCCCGGCGGCGCGGCTGGCGCAGGACTGCATCCGCAAGGTCGAGGTGCTGGAGTACCCCGAGCTGGGCATGGAGGCGGTCTGGAGGATCGAGGTGGAGGACTTCCCGGCGTTCGTCGTGGTCGACGACAAGGGCAACGACTTCTTCGCCGAGACCTCCGCCCCGACCCTCCAGATCAGCTTCCGCAAGTAGCCGCCCGGGGTCAGGCGGTCTGCTCGCGCGTCTCCAGCACGACCAGCCGGTCGCCCAGGGGCGCGTCGAGGGTGACGTCCAGCGGCACGTCCCGCAGCTCCTGGGTGCAGGCGGTGCCCTCGGCCGGCGGGTAGTAGGTGGTCACCAGGGTGATCCGGACCTGGTCGGCGGACTGTGCGGTGACCTCGGCGCTCGCGGTCTTGCAGCCGCCGGCCAGGCCGACCACGCGCAGCACCCGGCCGTCGGCCGAGGTCCACGCCTGCCGCTCGTAGGTGTCGGGCAGGGTGCCGCCGTCGACCTGCGCGCCCGGCACCTCGGTCTCGCCGCCGGGCAGCGGGGGCGGGGTGCTCTGCGGCGGCGGCACGGGGGCCGGCGTGGTCGGGCCGGGTCGCGACCCGCTCGTCGGGGCGGTGGACGACCCGGGTGACAACGTTGTCGACGCGCTCGACGAGGTGGTGCCGCCCGGCGCGGGCGACTCGTTGCCGGCGGTGCACCCGGCCAGCGCGAGCACGGCGAGGGCGACGGCGACCTTGACGTTCCTCATGGTTGGAGGACGGTACTCGCGGCCGCCCGGGTTGCAGGGGGTGGCGCCCGGCCGACCTGGGGGCCGGTCGGCCGGGCACCGGGAAAGGGGTCCTACTCGGTGTCCTGCCGGCTGGTCAGCACCACGCGGCGGTCGCCCAGCGGCGCGTCGAGCTTGGCCGTCATCGGCGGGAAGCGGATGTCCATGGTGCAGACCTGCTGGTCGGCGGGCGTGGTCTCGACCAGGACGACGTGCACGACCTCGGCGCCCTGCTCGGCGACCTCGACGCTGGCCTTGCCGCAGCCGGCCTCCTGGGCGATGACGCCGACGGTGCTGCCGTCGCCCTCGGTCCAGACGGTCTTGGGCGCGTCCTCGGCCAGGGCGCCCGCGTCCACCCGCTCCTTCGGCACCTCCCGGGCGCCGGGCGGCACGGGGCTGTCGAACTCCGGCTCCTCCGGGGCGGCTGACGTGGTCAGCGTCGGACCGGGACCGGGGGCGCCGACCGGGGCGGTCGCGGGTGACGAGGCGCAGCCGACGAGCGCGACCAGCAGCGCGCCGGCGCCAACAGCGGTTCCGAGGCTTCTCATGTGCCAAGGACGGAGCACTCGGCGGGCCCGGTTGCCCGAGCCTTCTTCACAATTGCCGTTAGTACACGTCCAGGTGAAGCGGGAGGTGGTGGTGCGCGCTCCGCAGCAGGCGCGCACCACCACCGGTCCGGGTCACCCGTCGCCGAGTGCCTTCCCGATCCCCGCCACGGCGTGGCGCAGCGCGTCCAGGCGGGGCCCGGACGCCAAGCCGGCGTGGTAGAGGTGGAACTCCTCCACGCCCGCCTCGGCGCAGGCCAGCCACTCCGCGAGCAGCTCCTCGCCGTCGGCGGGCCTGGGCGGCAGGGCCAGCACGTACGCGGCGGTGCGGGTGCCGCCGGCCTCCGCGCGCAGGGCGCGGATGGCGGGCAGCGACGCGTCGACGCCCGGCCAGCAGGTCAGCGTCAGCACGTCGACGTCGGCGTCGACGCCCCCCGCGACCGTGGCGAACGGCCCGGTCCCCCACGGGTCCGCGGTCGCGTGCACGGCGACGCGCACCCGCGGGTCCGCGGCCCGGACCAGCCCGACCAGCTCGCGCCGCAGGTCCCGGGAGATGCCGGTGCGCACGTCGCGCACCTGCCCCGCCCGCTCCCCCAGCGCCTCCTCCACGCTGCCCGCGCCGCGGTCGACCCCCGCGCGGACCGCCGCGCGCAGGCCGTCCGGGTCGGGGTGGCGTTCGGCGCAGGCCGCGCAGAAGCACAGGGACAGCAGCTTCTGCTGGACCGGCGACCAGTCGGCGCCGTCGGTCTTCTCGTGGTGCCCGCCGTGGAAGAAGCCGAGCGGGCCGCACGCCTCCAGCACCACGCCGTCCGGCCGGCCCAGCTCCAGCACCTCGGACACCAGCGTCCGGGCGTAGTCGACGACGTCGTCGTTGGCCGGGCACAGCGCGTACGGGTAGCGGTCGCCGAAGGCGTTGCGCACCACCAGGTCGGGGTTCGCCTCGCCGAGCCGGCTGCTGTGCGTCAGCACGGTCCACGCGTACACCGGCAGGCCGGCGGCCCGCAGCGCGGCCGAGGCCGCGCCGTAGGTGTCCGGACCGTCCACCCAGGACGGTTCGGCGGGCACCAGGCGCTTGCCCCGCCAGACTTCCTCGCGCACCGGGAGGTAGAACGCGGCGTGCCGCGCGTCGACCAGGCGGTGCTCGGGGTGGAACGGGGTCGCGGCGCGCACGGTGTGGTACGACGCGGCCAGCGCCACGGCGTCCACGCCGAGCGATGCCACTCGCTCGACCGCGGCCGGGTCACCGACCACGTCCCACGGGTACAGATGGGCGACGGTCCTCACCAACGCGGGCGCTTCCTCTCGTAGGACGGGTCGTGCTGCCGCATGTACCCGGTGTCGTCGCGCTGCACGATGCCGCACCTGGCGTAGTCCTCGGCGGCCCGCGCCAGGGCGTCGCGGTCCAGCTCCACACCCAGGCCCGGCGCGGTCGGCACCGGGATCGCGCCGTCCACGAAGGTGAACGGCTCGGTGATCACGTCGTCGGCCGAGTTCCACGGGTAGTGCGTGTCGCACGCGTAGTTCAGGTTGGGCGTGGCCGCGGCCAGGTGCGTCATGGCGGCCAGGCTGATGCCCAGGTGCGAGTTGGAGTGCATGGACAGGCCGATGCCGAACGCGCGGCAGATCGCCGCCAGCTCCTTGGACCGCGCCAGCCCGCCCCAGTAGTGGTGGTCGGACAGGATCACCTGCACCGCCCCCTGCGCCACCGCCGGGGCGATGTGCTCGAACGCGATCACGCACATGTTCGTCGCCAGCGGCATCGGCGCGCCCGCCGCCACGCGCGCCATGCCCTCGATCTCCGGTGCCGGGTCCTCCAGGTACTCGACCACGCCGTCGAGCTCTGCCGCGACCTCCAGCGAGGTCTCGGGCGTCCACGCCGCGTTGGGGTCCAGCCGCAGCGGGTGGTCCGGGAACGCCTCGCGCAGGGCCTTGACCGCCTCGACCTCCAGGTGCGGCGCGTAGACGCCGCCCTTGAGCTTGATGGAGCCGAAGCCGTGCTCGGCGACGAGCATCCGCGCCTGGGTGACCACGCCCGCGGGGTCCAGCGCCTCGCCGAACCCGTCGTGCTCGACGCCGGGGTGCCCGGCCCACTTGTAGAACAGGTAGGCGCTGTAGGGGACGGCGTCGCGGACGCGCCCGCCGAGCAGGTCGGCGACCGGGCGGCCCAGCGCCTTGCCGCGGATGTCCCAGGTGGCCACCTCGAACGAGGAGAACACCCGGTCCACGGTGGACTCCAGGGTGAGCTGGCCGGTCAGGCCGTGCCGGTCCGAGCCGACCTCGCCGCCCAGGGCGGCCTCGACCCGGGCGCGCAGGCCGTTGAGGTCGTGGACGTCCACGCCGGCCAGCGCGGGCGCGGCCTTGCGCACCCGGGTGAGGTGGCCGATGTCGCCGTAGGTCTCGCCCAGGCCCGAGATTCCCTCGTCGGTGTGAACCTCGACGATGGTGCGCAGCGCCCACGGCTCGTGCACACCCACCGAGTTCAGCAGCGGCGGGTCGCGGAAGGCGATCGGGGTGACGGTGACGCCGGTGATCCTCATGAGGCGAGGTCCCGGCCCGCCGCCACGATCTCCTCCAGCTCGGCCAGGTGCTCCGGCGTCGGGTCCAGCAGCGGCGGCCGGACGCCTCCGACGTCCAGGCCCGTGGCCCGCACCGCGGCCTTGACCAGCGACACCGCGTAGCCGGGCACCCGGTCGCGCAGCTCCACCAGCGGCTTGTAGAACTCGTCGAGGTAGCGGTCGACCAGCTCCCGGTCGCCCGAGCGCACGGCGTTGTAGTAGCCCAGCGAGATCTCCGGCGCGAAGCAGAACACCGCCGACGAGTACAGGTCCACGCCGATGCCCCGGTACGCGGGCACGGTCAGCTCCGCGGTCGGCAGGCCGTTGAAGAACTGGAACGGCTTGGTGACGTGCCGGCGCACCGACAGCACGATGCGCTGGAGCAGGTCGATGTCGCCCAGGCCGTCCTTGAAGCCGACCACGGTCGGCAGGCAGGCGACCTCGACCGCCGTCTCCGGCGTGAACACCGCGTTGTTGCGCTGGTAGACGATGACCGGCAGGTCGGTCGCGCCCGCCACCTCCGCGACGTACCGGACCAGGCCCCTGGGCGGGTTGGTCACCAGGTACGGGGGCAGCAGGAGCAGGCCGTCGGCGCCGGCCCGCCGCGCCGCCTCGGCGAACCGGCGCGCCGTCGGCACCGGGCCGCCCGCGCCCGCGAACACCGGGACCCGGCCCGCCGTGGCCTCGACCGCGACGGTGACCGCCCGTTCGACCTCATCGAGCTCCAGCGCGTGGAACTCGCCCGTGCCGCAGGCGACGAACACGCCGCCCGCGCCCGCCGCCACCCCGCGCTTGACGTGCTCGGCCAGCACGTCCTCCGCGAGCGCGCCGTCCGCGCCGAACGGCGTCACCGGGAAGAACAGCACCCCATCGAGTTGCATACCCTGACCTTCATCCCTAGATCGCTCCGGTGGTGATCCCACGCCGGAAGGACTTCCGCGGCGACCGGTGCGCGAGCGCCGGTGCCGGCAACGCTCCGGCCGGCGGGGACGGGCCCCGCTCCCCGACCGCGGTGGAACCGAGGACCGCGACCACACCCGGCGCGGGCTTGTCCGGCGGGGGTTCCCGCCGGACGGGCCCCGGCCGCGCGGTGGCGGTCGGGAGTCCGCTCGCGAGCCAGCGCGCAGGCGGCGAACACGCTGACGGCGAGGTGGGGCGGGAGGGCGGCAGCAGAGAGAGCTGCGGGCGCGGTGGTCACCGGTGCGGTGGTCGCGGGTGCGGTGGTCGCGGGTGCGAGGAGCCGGGACGCGGTCACCGCCGGCGCGACGGCTCCCGGTGCGACGAACCCCGAGGTGGCCGGAGCGGGCCTTGGCCGGTCGGCGGCGTGCTCGTGCGCGGCTCCAGGAGCGGCCGGCCCGAGCGCGGCCGGTCCCGGCCCGGCGGCTCCGAGCGCAACCGATTCGAGCGCGGCGGGTCCGAACGCGGCGGGTCCGGGTGTCTCGGGGCCGGTGAGACGCCCCGCGGGGTGGGCGACGGCGCCGCCGGCCGTCGCCACCGCGTCGTGAGGGGTGCGGGTCGCCGTCACCGGGCCGTCCCCCGGGCCGGCGGGGAGTGCCCGGCCCCGGCGCGCCGCCGGCCCGGTTCGCCGGGGTCGGCCAGGATCGCGGTGTGGACCTCGTCGGCGGACCGCTGGGGAGGTCATGTGCCCTGGCTCCTCTCCACGCCCTCGGTGTTCATATATGTGAAGCGGGGTCGTACTTGTGAACGTGTTGGCCGGACTGTAAGAATCGGCGCAGCGACGTGTCAAGTGCGTGTTGCCGGAACATTTCCCCTGGAGGATCAGGTGACTTCACCCGCGTCACCCGCTCGGCCGAACGCGGTCAAGTCGGCCGATCGGACGGTGGAACTGCTGGAGGTGCTGTCGGCGTCGGACCGGCCGCTGACGCTGACCGAGCTGCACCGCGAGCTCAGCTACCCCAAGTCGAGCCTGTACATGCTGCTGCAGACGCTCGTCGCCCGGGGGTGGGTGGAGCTGGACCAGACCCGCGGCACGTACGGCATCGGCGTGCGCGCCCTGCTGGTCGGCACCTCGTACCTCGACCACGACCCGGTGGTGCAGGTCGCCATCCGGGTGATGGAGCAGGTGCGCCGCGAGATCAACGAGACGGTGCACCTGGCGCGGCTCGACGGCGCGGACGTGGTCTACCTGGCCAGCCGCGAGTCGGAGCACCACCTCCGGGTGGTCTCCCGCGTCGGCCGCCGGCTGCCCGCGCACTCGACGTCGCTGGGCAAGGCGCTGCTGGCCGCGCGGTCACCCGCCGAGGTGGACGCGATCCTGCCGGCGCGGCTGGAGCCGCTGACGCCCAACACGGTCGTGGAACGCCCGGCGCTGCACGCGCAGCTGGCCGGGTTCCGGTCCGCGGGCTACGCGCACGAGCGCGAGGAGAACACGCCCGGCCTGGGCTGCTTCGCCGTGGCCCTGCCCTATCGGAACCCCGTGCTCGACGCGATGAGCTGCTCCGTGCCGCTGGGGCGGCTCGACCCGGAGCACGAGCGCCAGGTCATCGACGCACTGCTGCACGGCGCCCGCACGATCACCGAGCTGCTCCGCCAGTTCGGCCGCTGAGACCTCTGGAAAGGGCTACACGTGACCGCACGAATCCTGATCACCGGCGCCGCCGGTGGGGTCGGCACGCTCATGCGCACCCGCCTGGCCGCCCCCGACCGCACCCTGCGGCTGCTGGACGTCGCGCCCCTGCCCGCCGCGGCGGACGGCGAGCGGGTGGAGCTGGTGACGGCGTCGGTGACCGACCAGGCCGCGATGGACGAGGCGTGCCGGGGCGTGGACGCGGTGATCCACCTGGGCGGGCACAGCCTGGAGCGCCCGTGGGAGCAGATCCTGGACGTGAACATCAACGGGACGCACGTGGTGCTGGAGGCGGCGCGGCGGGCCGGGGTGCGCCGGGTCGTGCTGGCCAGCTCCAACCACGCGGTCGGGTACTACCGGGCCTCGGGGGGCGAGGCGCCGGACTACCTGTTCCCGCAGCCGGACACGTACTACGGCGTGAGCAAGGTGGCGCTGGAGGCGCTGGGCAGCCTGTACGCGTCGCGGTACGGGCTGGACGTGATCGCGGTGCGGATCGGGTCGTGCTTCGAGAAGCCGCGCGACTTCCGGATGCTGGCGACGTGGCTGTCCCCCGACGACGCGGGGCGGCTGTTCGAGGCGTGCCTGTCGGCGCCGTCGCCCGGGTTCCGGGTCGTCTGGGGCGTCTCGGACAACACGCGCAGGTGGTTCTCGCTGGCCGAGGCCGAGGCGCTGGGCTACAAGTCGGAGGACGACTCCGAGGTCTACGCCGAGGAGGTCGTCGCGGCCGGCGGCGAACCCCCGGCGGATTCGCCCGCGCGCACCCACCTCGGCGGGCTCTGGTGCACGCCGGAGTTCGACACGGCGGTCAAGGAGTACGGCCGGTGAGCGACATCCAGGGGTACAACCCACGAACCGGTGAACCTCACGGGAACCCGATCCCGTCGACCGCGGTCCACGAGGTCGACGCCCTGGCGAGGGCCGGCGCCGCCGCGTTCGAGTCCTGGGCGGCTCTTTCGTCCCACGAACGAGCGACCTACCTGGACGCGGTGGCGGACGCGCTGGACGCCGCGTCGGAGCGGTTGGTCGCCCTGGCCGACGCGGAGACCGCCCTCGGCGCCCCGCGCCTGACCACGGAGCTCAAGCGCACCACCAACCAGCTGCGGCTGTTCGGCGACGTGCTGCGCGAGGGCAGCTGGGTGGAGGCGACGCTGGACTCGCCAAACCCGGACATCATCCCGCCCCGCCCCGACCTGCGGCGCCTGCTCCGTCCACTCGGGACGGTCGGCGTGTTCGCCGCGTCGAACTTCCCGTTCGCGTTCTCGGTGGCGGGCGGCGACACGGCGTCCGCGCTCGCGGCCGGCTGCCCGGTGGTGGTGAAGGCGCACCCGTCCCACCCGGGCACCTCGCACGAGACGGCGCGCGTGGTCGCCGCGGCGCTGCCGGGGGGCGTGTTCGGCATCGTGCACGGCCAGCAGGCCGGCGTCGCGCTGGTCGAGCACCCCGCGATCAAGGCGGTCGGCTTCACCGGCTCCACCGCCGGCGGCCGGGCCCTGTTCGACCTCGCCGCCGGGCGCCCGGAGCCGATCCCGTTCTACGGCGAGCTGGGCAGCGTCAACCCGACCGTCGTCCTGCCGGGCGCGGCGGGTGCGCGGCCCGAGGGGTTCGCCGCCGAGTTCGTCGGCTCGCTGACGCTGGGCGTGGGCCAGTTCTGCACCAACCCCGGCCTGCTGTTCGCGCCGGAGTCGCTGGTCCCCGCGCTGGGCGGGGCCGTGTCGGCCGCGACCGGCGGCCCGATGCTCAACGAGCGCATGTGCGACGCCTACCGCTCCGGCACCGCCGGCCTGGGCTCGTCGGGCCTGGTGACGCCGGTCGCCGAGGGCACCGCGCCCGACGAGGGGTGGAGCGTCCCGCCGCGCCTGTACTCGGTGCCGCTGGCCACGTTCGCGGACAACCTCGGCAAGCTCACCGAGGAGCACTTCGGCCCGGCGGCGGTCGTGGTCACCTACTCCTCGCCCGAGGAACTGCTCGACGTGCTCCCGCTGCTGCCCGGGTCGCTCACCGGCACCGTGCACGCCGACGAGGGCGAGCACGCCCTGGCCGGCCGGGTCGCCGAAGCCCTGCGGCCCGCGGTGGGGCGGCTCATCTTCAACGGGTGGCCGACCGGGGTCGCGGTGGCGTGGGGCATGCACCACGGCGGGCCGTGGCCGGCGACCACGAGCGCGCTGCACACCTCCGTCGGCGCCACCGCGATCCGGCGCTGGCTGGCGCCGGTGACCTACCAGTCCTGGCCCGAGGACCTGCTGCCGCCCGAACTGCGGTCCGACAACCCGCTGGGCATCCCGCGACGGGTCGACGGGGTGCTGGGCGTGCACTGATCCGCGGTTGCCGGTGGCTGCCCGGCGGTTGCCGGGCAGCCACCGCGGCGGGCCGGTGCCGGTGCGGGGTGGCCGGCGGCCGTGCGCGGGTGTTGTGGCCCGTCACCTCGCGGTTGGGGGCAGCGGGACGGGAAGTTGCCGTAGAGGCGGGCGCGATGGGCGGTCTCACGGCCGACCCGGTGCGCAGCGCGCTGCGGCGCCTCGCCGACGACTTCACGCCGAGGAGGACCGTCCCGTGACGATCCTCGGGGAACCGGACTTCGACCCGACCCGGGTGCCGCCGGGCGTCGTCCGCACGACCTTCCACCACCCGGTGACCGGGGCGGGCGTGGTGACCACGGAGGACTCGGACTGCGCGGCGGTGGACCGGTGAGCGGCCCGCCGCCGGTGGTGCGGACGGCCAACCGGATCGCGCCGCGGTTCCGGTACCGCCCGCACGACGCCGCCGTGGCCGACACCGCCGCGCGTCGAGCGCTTCCGGGGCCCGCGGCACCACGCGGCCACCTCGCCGGGGCGCCGGCCCCCGGTGCGGACCGCGGGGACGTGGCGGGGCCGGTCCACCGTGGACCGAGGACGGGTGGGGCGGGGCCGCCGGGGCGTTCACGTTCGCCGGTCCGACCACCCGCGCGGGGGGCCACCCCACCAACCCCGTTAAAAAAATCACCCGCGTGGGTGAACGGATTTCCCAATATGCGAGGGGAGTCATTGACGGAGCCAATGAGCTGAAACGTTCACGCTATGTCCGCACCATTCTACGGTGCGTTCCGGTTGTTCCTCCGACCGGCTCAGTGATCACCTGCGCGGACCAGCGCGGAACCGGTGCGCACCCACCGTCGGTGTGCTCTCCGCCGCCCGCGGGGTGCGGTGAGCGCGACGCGGGCGGCGGTCCGTCGGGGACGGATCAGGCATGCCGGACGGATGTGAGGAACGCCCGGAATGGACGGTCCCCAAAGGTCAGTCTCAGCTCGGGTTTCTTGCTGTCGCGGACCGAGGTCGCGGCCCGGCCGACGACCAGTTCGACGCAGTTGTTGCCCGCGCCGGAGTAGGAGCTCTTGCGCCACGTCTTGTCGATGTTCATGAGTCCTTCAGTGCCGTTGCCAGTTTTCTGATCAACGCGGCCGACTCCTTGGGCGAGAGGGCGACCTCGTTCACCATTTCCTCGAAGTGCAGAAGGTACTTTTGCACGTCGGCGCGATTGTCCACCCACTTGCCACCACCCGCGTACTCCAGGTACACGGCCGAAGGCTCACTGTCCTCGAACCGCAGCGCGGTCGCGCCGCCGCCGGACATGGTCCCGTGGGCACCCGCGCCGAACGGGACCACCTGGATGGTGATGTTGTCCTGCTTCCCCATGTCGAGCAAATGCGACAACTGCTCGCGCATGACCGCCTGCCCGCCCACGACCCGGTGGAGGGCGGCCTCGTCGATCACCGCGTGCAGGCGCAGCCCCGGCAGCCGGCGCTGTCGGCTCGCCAGCGCCGCCGCGACCTGTTCCGCCGACACCGACGAGTCCATGAACCGCTGCCCGGCGAGCCGGATCGCCTGCGCGTAGGCCGGCGTCTGCAGCAGGCCCGGTATGACGATCATCTCGATCGTGCGCACCTCGGTGGCGTCCGCCTCCTGGCGGGCGTAGGTGCGGGCCTCGGGCGTGTAGGCGGCGGCGTAGACCAGGCGGGTGCCGTCCTGCTTGGCGTCCTCCCACAGGGCTTCCGCCTCGCGCCGCTCGGCCTCCGTGGCGCCGTACAGGCCGAGCAGCGCGCTCAGTTCGGTCCAACTCGGACTGATGTAGCCGTTCTCCATCCGCGACAGGGTCGACTGCGTCTTCCGCGTCAGCGCGTGGTAGTCGACCTCGGTCTTGCCCGCGCGTTTGCGCAGCGCGTTGAGGAACTGGCCTAACTTGCGCTTGCGTCGGGTTTGGACGGCTGCCATGCGGATCTCTCCTCGCTGGAAGAACTGGGACCACACTAGTGCCGTTCCGGCTCCTGACCAGTTCACTCGTTCGATCGCTTCTGAGGTGCATATAGCCCCCAATAACATGAACCCGCCGGTGGGGTTGCGCGGTCGCGGGTGGGCGCCCGCGACGCATG
Source organism: Saccharothrix syringae (assembly GCF_009498035.1). NCBI lineage: Bacteria > Bacillati > Actinomycetota > Actinomycetes > Pseudonocardiales > Pseudonocardiaceae > Saccharothrix > Saccharothrix syringae. The sequence continues at coordinate 1,817,174 of NZ_CP034550.1, read as the reverse complement.
CCACGCCGCACAGCCCCGCCGGCCCGCACCAACGGGAGCCGGACCGGTCCCCGCCACGGCACGCGGATTCCCCGGCGCCACACCGACAACGCCCTCGTGCGACAGCCCGCGCGGCCCTCTCCGATCGGCGGGGCGGCTGTGCGCTCCCGTGCGGCCGGCACCGCTCCCAGCCGTCTCCCGCCCCACACCTTGACCTTGGAGCGCGCTCCAAGGTTTGCCGTCGCCCCATGCGTGTGGCCGAGGCGGCCGGTGAGCGGCTCCGCTTCGTCCGGGGCTGCCAGCGGCTGGGGTTGCGGCTGCGCGACATCGCCGACCTGCCGACCGTCCGCGACACCGGCGCGTGCCCGTGCGAGCCTGCCGAGGAGCTGCCGGCCCGCCACGTCGCCGAGCTCGACGCGGAACCGGCCCGGCTGTCCGCGCCGCGCGCCGAGCCGGCCGCGACGGTGCGCGAACCGCCCACCGGGCGGTGCCGTCCACAGTGGCCGGAACCGACCCGGCCCGCTTGCGCGGCAAGCCGTACCGAACAACGTCAGTTTTCACCGCACCGCGGCGGTCTGGCGGATAATCGCCTGAAATTGTCGGTCCCCGGGTCCATCATGGCCGACATGGCGGATGCGATCGTGGCCGAGGGCCTGGTCAAGCGATACAGGTCGGTGGTGGCCCTCGACGGGCTCGACCTGGTGGTGCCCGAGGGCACCGTGATGGGACTGCTGGGCCCGAACGGCGCGGGCAAGACGACGACCGTGCGCGTGCTCACCACCCTCCTGGAGCACGACGAGGGGCGGGCCACGGTGGCCGGGCTGGACGTCGTCGCCGACGCGCGCGAGCTGCGCGGCCGGATCGGCCTGTCCGGGCAGTACGCGGCCGTGGACGAGAACCTGACCGGGTTCGAGAACCTGGACATGGTGGGCCGGCTCTACCACCTCGGCCGGCGGCGCAGCCGGGAGCGGGCGCGGGAGCTGCTGGAGCGGTTCGACCTCGCCGACGCCGCGGACCGGCCGGTGAAGGGGTACTCGGGCGGCATGCGGCGCCGGCTCGACCTGGCGGGCGCGCTGGTGGCCGAACCGGCGGTGCTGTTCCTGGACGAGCCGACCACGGGGCTGGACCCGCGCAGCCGGCTGGGGCTGTGGGACGTGATCTCGGAGCTGGTGGCGGGCGGCACCACGCTGCTGCTGACCACGCAGTACCTGGAGGAGGCGGACCAGCTCGCGGACCGGATCGCGGTGATCGACCACGGCCGGGTCATCGCGCTGGGCACCGCCGACGAGCTGAAGGACCAGGTCGGCGGCGAGCGGCTGGAGCTGACCGTGGCCTCCGCGCAGGACGCCGCGACCGCGCGGGCCGCGCTGGCGCCGCTGGCGATCGGCGAGATCACCTCCGACGCACGCGGCCACCGGCTGACCGTGCCGGTGTCGGGCGGGGCCGCGGTGCTGGTGGACGGCGTGCGGCGGCTCGACGCGGAGGCGATCAAGGTGTTGGACATCGGCCTGCGCAGGCCGACGCTGGACGACGTGTTCCTCTCGCTGACCGGGCACGCGGCGGAGGACGGGCAGCAGGAGGGGCAGGGGGCATGACCGCGTTCGTGCAGGCTCTGGGTGACGGCGCGGTCGTCGCCAAGCGCAACCTGATCAAGATCAAGCGGGTACCGGACCTGATCGTGGGCTCGACGCTGGCCCCGGTGATGTTCGTGCTGCTGTTCGCCTACGTGTTCGGGGGGTCGATCGAGATCCCGGGCATGGACTACCGCGAGTTCCTGATGGCGGGCATCTTCGCGCAGACCGTGGTGTTCGGCGCGACGATCACCGGCTCGGGCCTGGCCGACGACATCCAGAAGGGCGTGGTCGACCGGTTCCGCTCGCTGCCCATGGCGCGGTCCGCGGTGCTGATCGGGCGGACCACCAGCGACCTGGTCAACAACGTGATCGTCGTGGTGGTGATGTCGGTGACGGGCCTGCTGGTCGGCTGGCGCGTCCACTCCTCGTTCCTCGAAGCGCTGGCCGGGTTCGCGCTGCTGCTGCTGTTCGCCTATGCGCTGTCGTGGGGAATGGCGATCGTCGGGCTGATGGTGCGCAGCCCGGAGGTGTTCAACAACGCGTCCTTCATCGTGATCTTCCCGCTGACGTTCATCGCGAACACGTTCGTGCAGGAGAACAACCTGCCCGGTCCGCTGCGGGTGTTCGCCGAGTGGAACCCGGTGTCGGCGGTGACCGCGGCGACCCGCGAGCTGTTCGGCAACACCAACCCGATGGCGCCGGTGGCGGAGGCGTGGTCGTTGCGCCACCCGGTGTTGATGACGCTGATCTGGGTCGTGGTGTTCCTGGTGGTGTTCGTGCCGCTGGCGGTGCGGCAGTACCGCAGGGCGGTGTCCCGCTAGGCGGTCGGGCCGCCCGCGTCAAGCTGTGAGGAGGTTTCGGGTCCGAGTCGTGACGGGTAGCCCGGTGGCATCCGAAGCCGTGAGGAGGCAGAGATGTCCACCGGCACCGTCATCGGCATCATCCTGGTCGTGCTGGTCGTACTGGTCGCGGCGGCGCTGCTCGTGCGGAAGTCCGTGCAGCGCAAGAGGTTGCGCGAGAAGTTCGGGCCCGAGTACGACCGGGTCATGCAGCGCACCGACAGCCGCATGGCCGCCGAGCGCGAGCTCGCCGAGCGCGCGCGCGAGCACTCCAAGCTGGAGCTGCGCCCGCTCACCCCGGTGACGCGCGACAGCTACGAGCGCAACTGGACCCGCGTCCAGGAGCAGTTCGTCGACTCGCCCGCCGCGGCGGTGGGCCAGGCGGACCGCCTGGTGACCGACCTGATGGCGGAACGGGGCTACCCCACCGAGGGGTACGAGCGGCGGCTGTCGCTGCTGTCCGTCGAGCACGCGCGCGCCATCGAGCACTACCGCGAGGCGCACGCGATCTCCGAGCGCCAGGAGCGGGGCGAGGCGTCCACCGAAGACCTCCGCAACGCCATGGTCCACTACCGGACCCTGTTCGAGGACCTGCTGGGCGACCGCCACGAGGCCGGGTCCCGCGACGAGCGCCGGGACGAGCGGCAGGAAGGGGCGCGGTGATGACCGAGCGTCGACTGACCACCGAGGACCTGGCCGCGCAGCGCGGACCGCTGGGGCACGAGCCGCCGGCGCACGACGCCGAACCGGGCGGCCCCGTCGGGCAGCAGGGCGTGGTCGTGCCCCAGGAGCACGACCGCCGCGACACCGACCCCACCGATTACGACACCGACCGCGACCACGACGCCGAACCGCTCGCCCACGAGCGCGTCGGGCACGAGCCGGTCGAGCAGGAACCCTTCGAGCAGGAGCCGGTCGACCGGGACGCGGTCCACGAGCAGGCCGACCGCGGTGCCGACGACGAGCGGCCCCCTGCCGGGGACGAACCGGTCGAGCCCTCGGCGGTCTCGCCGACGGCGGGCGACACCTCGCTGTTCAACGCCGAGGACGCGGCGGACTACCAGTCCGAGTGGCGCGCGTTGCAGGCCGACTTCGTCGACGACCCGCGCCAGGCCGTGCAGCGGGCCGACGAGCTGGTCGCGCAGGTGATGCAGAACCTGGCCACCACGTTCGCCGACCACAAGCGCTCGCTGGAGGGCCAGTGGCAGCAGGGCGAGCAGGTCGAGACCGAGGAGCTGCGCCAGGCGCTCAAGCGCTACCGGTCGTTCTTCGACCGCCTGCTGTCCGTGTGACGTCCCGCGTGACCGGTTCCCCGGGTGACCGGCGTCCGGTCCGACCGTGCAGGTGCAAGTGCAGGTGAGGGTGCTCCCCGTTGTGCATCTGGCGACCCAGGTGCACAACGGGTGAACTCACCGGGTGCACGGCGGGCGGGCCGTCAGCCGGGCAGCTCGCGGATCTCCATCTCCAGCACGTCGATCTCGTCGCTGATCGCCTCGTCCAGCATCCGGTCCAGCAGCTCGGCGCAGTCCCCGGAGGCCACGCCGAACCTGGGCACCAGCTCCCACCACACCGCCGGGTTGTTCCAGAACGACCCGGACCCCTGGTCCACGCCCTCCAGGCACCTCAGCCGCGGGTCGTCGTCCGACATCCGCCGCACGAAGTCGATGAGCCGGGCGAGCGCGTTCGGGTTGAGCACCGGTACCGCGCCGTACCCGCGCAGGCAGTCTTCGAGCTCCGCGAGGAACTCTTCCTTGAACGTCACGGCGCCACCCCCGCTTCCCCCGCCGCACTGCGGGTGAGGAGGACTCACGTCCCTGTGCACCAACCGTACCCCGGCAAGGGCACGCCGAAGTTCCTGCCAATGGGCGTTTCCGGGCCTCGACCGCCCCGGCGTCACCCGAGAGGGCGCGTCCGTCGGGGCACGTCCACTGTGGACGGTCGAGCGGTCACTCCGACCGGAGGCGCGCCATGAAGCTGAACCGGTCCCCCCGGTACAGCGAACGGCCGCGTTCGACCGGCGCGCCGTCGCGGTCGTAGGACACCCGGTGGAGCAGGAGCATGGGCAGGGCGGGGTTGGTGCCGATCAGCAGCGCCTCGCGCGGGGTGGCGAGCACGGTCTCCACGCGTTCCTCGGCCTCGGTGAACTCCACCCCGAGCCGGTCGCGCAGGCACGCGTACAGCGAGGTGGTGGGGTCGAAGACGTCGAGGAGGGTCGGGAAGCGGGCCGCCGACAGGTAGGTCGACTCCAGGCCGACCCGCTCGTCGTCGGCCAGCAGGACGCGCTCCAGGTGGATGACCGCGTCGCCGCGCGGCACCCGCAGGTCGCGGGCGAGCACGTCGTCGGCGGGCAGGTGCTCGACGGTGATCACGCCGCGGGCGGGGGTCACGCCCTGGCGGCGCATCCCCTCGGTGTAGCTGACCAGGGACAGCGGCTGCACCAGCTTGGGCGGTGCGACGTAGGTGCCGCTGCCCTGCCGCCGCTGGAGCTTGCCCTCCATGACCAGCTCGCCGACGGCCTGGCGCAGCGTGACCCGCGACACCGAGAACCGCTCGGCCAGGTCGCGCTCGGACGGCAGCGCCGTGCCCTCCCCCAGCGCTTCGATGAGCCACAGGAGTTCGGTCTTGACCGCGTAGTAGCGCGGCACGCGGCCGTGTTCGGGGACGCCCGCGCGGACGGGGCCGTCCGCGCGGTAGTGGGGCATGAAATGCGAAGTGGGCACCCAGCGAGCCTACGGGCGCGTCCCCGCCGGTCGGACCGCTAACGGGGTGGGGTGCGGATCACGAGGTCAACTGGGGCGGGTCGGGGATGGCGTAACCCGATTCGCCCACGTTGGCCTCCAGGGACTTGCGCCATTCGCCGGAGTCGATCATCTTCCGGACGGCGGCGGTGATCTTCGCCTTGCTGTCGGAGTCGCCCTTGCGCATGCCGATGCCGTACTCCTCCTTGCTGAAGGGCTGCCCGACCACCCTCAGCAGCTCGGGGTTCTGCGCGGCGTAGCCGGCGAGGATCACGTCGTCGGTCGTCAACGCGTCGACCTGCTCGGCGAGCAGGGCGGTGACGCAATCACTGAAGTTGGGGTACTCCACCAGCTGCACGGATTGCGCGAACCGGTCCTTCACGTGCTGCGCCGACGTGGTGTTGGTCACCGAGCACAGCTTGAGGTTGCCCGCGTTGAGCGATTCGGGTCCGGTGATGCGCTCGTCGGTCAGCCGGACCAGGAGGTCCTGGCCCGCGACGAAGTAGGGGCCGACGAAGTCGATGACCTCCTTGCGCTTGTCGGTGATCGAGTAGCTGGAGACCACGAGGTCGACGGCGCCGGTGGTGAGCAGGTTCTCGCGCTCGGCCGGGACCGCCTCGACGAACTTGACGCCGGTCTCCGGGACGCCCAGCTCCTTGGCGACGTAGCGGGCCACGTCGACGTCGAAGCCCTTGTGGGTGCCGTCGAGCCGGCGCACGGCCAGGCCGGGCTGGTCGTAGGCGACGGCGATGGTGAGCCGCTCGGTGCTCTCCGCCTTGCCCGCCACGGTCGACTCGTCGCCGGAGGAGCACGAGGCGAGGACGAGGGCGGCGGTGCACGCGACCACCAGGGCGCGCAGTGTTGCCAGAGCCATTCTTCCCCTCTTCGGGTCGTTCCCCGGACGTGCGGAACTTAGGCGCGCGAAAGAAATCCGTCCAGGGAAACGGTGAAGATTAGGCGGTCCGGATCGGTCAAGGGTGACGCTCGTGTACCAACGCGGTGACCGGTTCAGCCCGCGGCGCCGGGCGACCGGAGCCGGCGCGGGCCGGTGTCGTGCTTGGAGGGCGGCGGGCCGAGGGTGACGCGGGCGCTGCTGACGTACGCGCCGGCGGCGCTGGCCAGCACCGGTTCCAGGGCGACCTCGCGCACCTCGGGCAGGTCCTCGGCGAGGGCGGCGAGCCGGAGCACCAGGTCCTGGAGCGCGGTGAGGTCGGCGGGTTCGTCGCCGCGGTAGCCGGCCAGCAGCGGCGCGGCCTTGGGCGCGCGGACCAGGGCGGCCGCGTCGGCGTCGGTGAGCGGCACGGCCCGGTAGGCGCGGTCGCCGAGCAGGTCGCTGACCAGGCCGGACAGCCCGAAGGAGACCAGGCTGCCGAACGACGGGTCGTCCTGCAGGCCCAGCACGCAGGAGATGCCCTTGGGCGCCATGCGCTGCACGTAGACGTCGGGCCGGTCGGAGACCTCGGCGAGCATGTCGTAGGCGGTGCGCACGGCCTCGTCGGAGGTGAGGTCGAGGCGCACGCCGACCAGGTCGGTGCGGTGCCGGAGGCGGTCGTCGGTGGACTTGAGGGCCACCGGGTGGCCGAGTTCGGCGGCGGCGCGCACGGCGTCGTCGGCGGAGGAGACCACGCGGAACGGCACGAGTTCGACGCCGTAGCAGGCCAGCAGCCGCACGGCGGTGTCGTCGTCGAGGCGCCGCTCGCCGGTCTCGTCGAGCCCGAGGGAGGCGACCAGGTGCCGCGCGGCCTCGGCGTCGACGCCGTCGGGCCTGGTGAAGTTGCCCTGGGGCGCGGAGCGCCAGCGCGCGTAGCGGGTGGCCCTGGCCAGGGCGAGCACGGCGCGTTCCGGGCTGGGGTAGGAGGGCACGGAGCCGCGGCCCGGTGCGCCGCCGGGGCCGGGCACGGCCAGTTCGTCGGGCACGCCCTCGACCGCGAGGAAGGTGGACGCGATGGGCTTGTCGCGGCCGCCGCGTTCGACGACCTCGCGCAGGGCGCGGGCGAACGCGGCGCCGGGCACGGCCAGCGGCGGCACGAACACCACCACCAGCGCGTCGGTGTCGGGCCTGGCCAGGGCCTGTTCGACGGCGGCGGCGAACGCGGCGGGTTCGGCCTGCGCGCCCACGTCGACGGGGTCGCCGGCCAGCTCCAGGCCCTCGGCGAGGGCGGTGTCGGCGGCGAGCAGCCCGATGGCGGTGGAGTTGCCGACGACGGCCACCCGGGGCCCGGCGGGCAGGGGCTGGTGGGCCAGCAGCAGGGCGGTGTCGAACAGCTGGGCCAGGGACTCGACGCGGATGACGCCCGCCTGCTCGAACAGGGCCTGCACGCTGGCCTCGTCGACCGGCACGGAGGTGGCGGCCAGGGCGGGGGTGACGGCGTGGCGGCCGGACTTGACCGCGACGATGGGCTTGGTGCGGCCGAGCCTGCGGGCCAGCCGGGCGAACTTGCGGGGGTTGCCGAAGGACTCCAGGTAGAGCAGGACCACGTCGGTGGCGGGGTCGGTCTCCCAGTACTGGAGCAGGTCGTTGCCGGAGACGTCGGCGCGGTTGCCGGCGGAGACGAACGTGGACAGGCCGAGGCCGCGTTCGGCGGCGGCGGCGAGGATGGCGGTGCCCAGGGCGCCGGACTGGCAGAAGAAGCCGGTGCGGCCGCGGGCGGGCAGGCTGGGCGCGAGGGTGGCGTTGAGGCGCACGCCCGCGTCGGTGTTGACCACGCCGAGGGCGTTGGGGCCGACCACGCGCATGCCGTGGGCGCGGGCCTCGGCGACGAGCCTGCGCTCGGCGCTGCGGCCGCCGGGCCCGGTCTCGCCGAACCCGGAGGTGACGACGACCAGGGCTTTCACCCCCTTGGCCAGGCAGGCGTCCATGACCTCGTCCACGCGCGGCGCGGGCACGGCGACCACGGCCAGGTCGACGTCGTCGGGGATGTCGAGGACCGAGGGGTAGGCGCGCACGCCGCGCACGGAGCGGTGCTCGGCGTTGACCGGGTAGACGGGGCCGGCGAAGTCGGCGGTGAGCAGGTTGGTCAGCACCGCGTGGCCGATCTTGGTGCGGTCGGTGGAGGCGCCGATGACCGCGACGGAGCGGGGGTGCAGCAGGTTGTGCACGCTGCGCGCCTCGGCGGCCTGCTCGCGGGCGCGGGCGACCTCGACCGACTCGTCGGTGGGGTCGATGTCGAACTCCAGGTGCAGCACGCCCTCGTCGAAGGCGCGGCTGACGCTGTAGCCGGCGTCGCGGAAGATGCGCACCATCTGGCCGTTCTCGGCCAGCACCTCGGCGGTGAAGCGGCTCAGGCCGCGCTCGCGGGCGGCGGCGGCCAGGTGCTCCAGGAGGATGGAGCCGAGGCCGCGGCCCTGGTGGGCGTCCTCGACGACGAAGGCGACCTCGGCGGAGTCGCCCCGGCCGAGGCGGTCGTAGCGGCCGACGGCGACGATGTCGTCGCCCAGCAGCGCGGCGAGCGCGACGCGGTCGGCGTGGTCGACGGTGCTGAAGCGGTCGAGGTCGCGCTTGGGCATGCGCGGGTAGGGGCCGAAGTAGCGGAAGTAGCGGGTGCGCTCGGAGAGCCGGCCGTGGAAGGCGAGCAGGCGCTCGGCGTCGTCGGGGGTGACCGGGCGCAGGTGGACCGTGCCGCCGTCGCTGAGCACGACGTCGGCCTCCCAGGACCGCGGGTAGTCGAACGGGTCCACCGGTGATCAGTCCCTCGGGTCGTCGGGGTCCAGGCCGTGCAGCGGGAACAGGGCGCGCCGGGTGTCGCGGATCGCCAGGTCGACGGGCGTGTCCAGCTCGCCGCCCCAGGGGCGGAAGCCGGTGTCGGCGCCGTCGGTCAGGGAGATCGGCAGCGGGCGGTGCGGTGCGAGGGCCGAGGCGTGGGCGACCCAGTCGGCGGGCAGCGGGGTGTCGGGGTCGAGGTCGTGGTCCAGGACCGCGGCCAGCAGGTGGGTCCAGCTGCGGGGCACCACGCGCAGCAGCTCGTACCCGCCGCCGCCGAGGGCGAGCCACTTGCCGCCGGCGACCTCGCCGGCCAGCTCGCGCAGGCGGTGGTAGATGGCGCGGTGGCCGTCGACGGTGAGCGCCAGGTCGGCCAGCGGGTCCTCGCGGTGGGTGTCGACGCCGCACTGGGTGACCAGCAGCTGGGGGCGGAAGGCGCGCAGCAGGGCGGGCACGGTGGCGTCGAAGGCGCGCAGCCAGGCGCGGTCGTTGGAGCCCGCGGGCAGGGCGAGGTTGACGGAGGTGCCCTCCGCGCCGGGCCCGCCCAGCTCGGCCGGGCGGCCGGTGCCGGGCCACAGGGTCAGCGGGTTCTGGTGGAGGGAGACGGTCAGCACGCGCGGGTCGTCGTAGAAGGCGACCTGCACGCCGTCGCCGTGGTGGACGTCGGTGTCGACGTAGGCGATGCGGTCGAAGCCGTGGTCGAGCAGCCAGGAGATGGCGACGGCGCAGTCGTTGTAGACGCAGAACCCGGCGGCGCGGTCGGGCATGGCGTGGTGCAGGCCCCCGGCGATGTTGACCGCCCGGTCGGCGGTGCCCTCGGCGATCCGCCGCGCGGCGGCCAGCGAACCGCCGACGACCAGCGCGGACGCCTCGTGCATGCGGGTGAAGACGGGGTTGTCCGGGGTGCCCAGGCCGTGGCCCACGTCCCAGCCCGCCATCGGCGCGGCCTGCACGGCGTTGAGGTAGGAGGGTTCGTGGACGCGTTCGATCTCGGTCTCGGTGGCCGGGGTGGGCCGGATGAGGTCCACGCCGTCCAGCACGCCCAGCCCGGTGGCGAGGCGGATGGTCAGGTCCAGGCGGACGGGGTTGAGCGGGTGGTCCCCGCCCAGGTCGTAGCCGAGGAAGGACTCGTCCCAGACGACAGCGGCTGCCTTGCCCATGTCGGCAACCTAACTCACCGGCGGGGGGCTGGTGGGGGTGCGGGGCGTGGTGGGCATGGCCGGCGGAGCTGCGGTCGGGCCCGTGGAGTTGCGGCCGGCGGCCCCCGGTGTCCGGTCCGGACCCGCGGGCCTCGCGTCCGCCCCGGCCCTCACGCCCACCCCCGGACCGGGGGACTTGCGCCCAGGCCGGACCGGGGGACTTAGAGTCTGCGCGTCTGCCGGTACCGGGCGGGCCAGGATCGCGGGTGTCGAGATGGAACCCCGCACGTCGGAACGAGGTCGAAGCGCCATGCACCTGCGACGAGTCCCCGCCTTGACCGCCGCGCTGGCCGTGGCGCTCGTGTTCGGCCTCTCCGCCTGCGCCACGTCGGTCACGGGCAAGCCACTCGCCGCCGCCGGCGGCGGGACCGGGAAGACGACGTCGAGCAAGCCGCCCGCGTCCTCGACGAAGACGTCCTCCCCCAAGACCACCGAGCCGACGGACGAGGACTCGGGCGCCCCGGACCCGAAGAAGCCCTCCGGCAACGTGAAGATCACCACCAAGAAGAAGACCGAGGGCTACGACGACTGCGCCCTCCTCACGCCCGAGGACGTGACCGCCGCCGTGGGCGCGGCGAAGGGCGGCGAGCCGGGGTGCGTGCAGAGCACCGAGGAGCCGTACACGGTGGTGTTGTTCATGCTGTCGCCGCTCTCGTACGAGGGCGAGCCGCGCACCATCGAGGTCGGCGGGAACACCGCGTACGAGATCCGGGAGAGCGGCGGCGACTGCACGGTGCTCGTCATGCTGACCGACGACTCGTCGGAGGTCACGCCCGCGTTCATGGCCAGCGTGACGCCGATCGACGAGATCGACCCGTGCCCGGTGGCGCTGAAGTTGGCCACCAAGGGTTTCGAGAAGATCCCGAACGCGTGACACCCGGAGTGTGACGCCCGGAATGCCCACACGCCCCACCGAAAAACGTCGGTGAGGCGTGCTTGGATTGATGTCGGGGGCTGCTCATTTCGCCCGAATGTCGAATTCAGGGGTCCGGAAGGTTCGACTCACCCGACCCGAAGGTTCGACTCACCCGGTCTGAAGGTTCGACTCACCCGGTCTGAGCGTTCGACTCGCCCGGTCTGAGCGTTCGGCTGGCCCCGGTTCCGAGGTCCGACTCCCCCGGCTTGACCGGTCGGCACGCGGTGCCGACCGGTCAACTCGCGGTGCCTGAGTGCACGACACGCGGTGTCCGAGCGGAGGACACGCGGGGGCTGGGTGCATGACACGCCGGGGCTGGGTGCATGACACGCCGGGGCTGGGCGCATGACACGCGCGGGAGTGGGCGGGGGTTAGGGGGTTGGGCCGGTGGTGGCGGGGCGGGTGGGGTCGCTCGACCACTCCGACCAGGAGCCCGGGTAGAGGGGGGCGGGGGCGTCGGGGGTGGTGACGCCGGCGGCTTCCAGGGCCAGGACCACGGAGCTGGCGGTGACGCCGGAGCCGCAGTAGGCGGCTACCGGGCGGGTCGGGGAGACGCCGATCGCGGTGAAGCGCTCGGCCAGGGCGGCGGGCGGCAGCCAGCGGCCGTCGGCGGTGTGGCCGGCGGTGGGGGCGTTCAGGGCGCCCGGGATGTGGCCGGCGCGCGGGTCGACCGGTTCGGTCTCGCCCCGGTAGCGCTCGGGGGCGCGCGCGTCGAGCAGGGTGCCGGCGGCGGGGAAGGCGGCGGCCTCGTCGGCGGTCAGGGTCGGCATGGAGCCGGGGCGGACGGTGATGTCCCCGGGAGCCGGGGTGGGCACCTCGGTGGTGACGGGGCGGTCCTCGGCGGTCCAGGCGGCGAAGCCGCCGTCCAGCACGGCCACCTCCCGGTGACCCGCCCAGCGCAGGAGCCACCAGGCGCGGGCCGCGACGGAGCCGTCGGCCGCGTCGTATGCCACTACCGGGTGACCTTCGCGGACGCCGGCGGCGCGGAGGACGGTCTGCAGGGCGGCGGGGTCGGGCAGGGGGTGGCGGCCGCCGGCGCCCGGCGCGGAGGACAGTTCGGTGTCGAGGTCGACGTAGACGGCGCCGGGGACGTGCCCGACCTCGTAATCTTGACGTCCCGGGGGTCCGCCCAACCGCCAGCGGACGTCGAGCACGACCGGGGCGTGCGCGCCGTCCAGCGCGGAGGCCAGGGCGTCGGTGCTGATCAGTGGATGCACGGCACCATCCTGCACCCGTGACCGGCCGACTAGCATTGACGCCATACGTAAGGGGAGCGGGTGTGAACGACCTCATCGACACCACGGAGATGTACCTCCGCACGATTTACGAGCTCGAAGAAGAGGGCGTCGTGCCTCTGCGCGCCCGAATCGCCGAGCGGTTGGGCCAGAGCGGCCCGACGGTGAGCCAGACGGTCGGCCGCATGGAACGCGACGGCCTCGTGGTCGTCGCCGACGACCGCCACCTGGAGCTGACCGAGCAGGGCCGCAACCTGGCCATCGCGGTCATGCGCAAGCACCGGCTCGCCGAGCGCCTCCTGGTCGACGTCATCGGCCTGGAGTGGGAGCACGTGCACAGCGAGGCATGCCGCTGGGAGCACGTGATGAGCGAGGCGGTCGAGCGGAAGCTGGTCAAGCTCCTGGGCAACCCCACCACCTCGCCCTACGGCAACCCCATCCCCGGGCTGGACAAGCTGGGCGACGGCGAGCCCGCGCCGCCCGCCGAGGCCGACCTGCTGCGCGTGGACGAGGTCGCGCGCCGCGGCGGCGGTCGCGTCGAGGTGCGGCGGATCGCCGAGCACGTGCAGCTCGACCCGGACCTGATGGCCGAGCTGAAGGCCGCCGGCGTGGTGCCGGGCGGCATGGTGGAGGTCGACTCGATGACGGTCGCCAAGGTCGTGCAGGTGCGCGGCAACGGCACCACCGCCGAGCTGGACCCCGCGGTCGCGCACGCCGTCCTGGTGCAGGCGCGGTGAGGCCGGCGCGGCGCGCGGCCACCGCGTTCACCCGGCTGCACGGCGCCGCGCCGCGAGGCGTCTGGTCCGCGCCCGGTCGGGTGAACCTGATCGGGGAGCACACGGACTACAACGACGGTTTCGTGCTGCCCTTCGCCCTGCCGCACCGCACCGCGGTGGCCGCTTCCCCCCGCGACGACGGCGTGCTGCACGTGGCCACGCTCGGTGACGACGGTGGTGTGCAGCACACCGATCCGGTGGCGGTCGCCGACCTGGCGCCCGGTGTGGTGGACGGCTGGGCCGCGTACCCGGCCGGCGTGGCGTGGGTGCTGCGCGAGCAGGGCGTGACCGGCGGGGCCGACCTGGTGATCGCCGGTGACGTGCCGGCGGGCGCGGGCCTGTCCTCGTCGCACGCGCTGGAGTGCGCGGTGGCGCTGGCGCTGCTGGGCCTGGCGGAGCGCGGGGTCGACGACCTGCCGACCGTGGCGCGCTGGGTGCAGCGGGCGGAGAACGACTTCGTGGGCGCGCCGACGGGGCTGCTGGACCAGACGGCGTCGCTGTGCTGCACCGAGGCGCACGTGCTGTTCCTGGACGTGCGGTCGTTCGAGTCGGAGCAGGTGCCCTTCGACGCGGCAGCGCACGGCCTGGAGGTGCTGGTCGTGGACACGCGGGCCAGCCACTCGCACACCGACGGCGGCTACGGCACGCGCCGGGCCGGGTGCGAGGAGGCGGCGGGGCTGCTGGGCGTGCCCGCGCTGCGCGACGTGGGTCCCGACGGGCTGGCCGGCGCGCTGGACCGGCTGCCCGAGCGGCTGCGGCCGCTGGTGCGGCACGTGGTGACGGAGAACCGGCGGGTGCTGGAGGCGGTGGAGCTGCTGCGCGCCGACCGGCTCGCCGAGCTGGGTCCGCTGCTGGACGCCTCGCACGCGTCGCTGCGCGACGACTACCGGGTGTCCGCGCCGGAGCTGGACGTGGCGGTGGACGCCGCGCGCGAGGCGGGCGCGCTGGGCGCCCGGATGGTCGGCGGCGGCTTCGGCGGGTCGGCGATCGCGCTGGTGCCGGTGCCCGAGCACGACCGGGTGGTGCGGCGGGTGCTCGCCGCGTTCGCCGAACGCGGCTGGACCACGCCGCGGACGTTCACGGCCGTGCCCTCCGCGGGCGCGGGCCGGGACGAGTGAAACGACCGACGAAAGCGGGGATCCAGAGGTGAAGCTGCTCGTCACGGGCGGTGCCGGGTACGTGGGCAGCGTCTGCGCGGCCAGGCTGGTCGAGTCCGGTCACGAGGTGGTCGTGCTCGACGACCTGTCCACCGGGCACGCGGACGCGGTGCCCGACGGCGTCCGGCTGGTCGAGGCGGGCATCGACGAGGCGATCGGCGAGGTGCTCGCCGAGGGTTTCGACGGCGTGCTCCACTTCGCGGCCAAGTCGCTGGTCGGCGAGTCCATGCAGGACCCGGCGAAGTACTGGCACGGCAACGTGGTCACGTCGCTGCGGCTGCTGGACGCGATGCGCGGGCACGGCACGCCGCGGCTGGTGTTCTCCTCCACGGCCGCCACCTACGGCGAGCCGGAGCGGGTGCCGATCGCGGAGACCGCGCCGACGCGGCCGACCAACACCTACGGCGCGACCAAGCTCGCGATCGACCACGCGATCACCTCCTACGCCGCCGCGCACGGGCTGGCCGCGGTGTCGTTGCGCTACTTCAACGTCGCGGGCGCCTACGGGCGGTTCGGCGAGCGGCACGGCACCGAGACCCACCTGATCCCGCTGGTGCTCCAGGTCGCCCTCGGGCAGCGCGAGCGGATCCAGGTCTACGGCGAGGACTGGCCGACCGAGGACGGCACCTGCGTGCGCGACTACATCCACGTGGCCGACCTGGCCGACGCGCACCTGCTGGCCCTGGAGCACGCGGCGGCCGGCGAGCACCGGATCTACAACCTGGGCAACGGCTTGGGCTTCTCCGTCAAGCAGGTCGTCGACGCGTGCCGGGAGGTGACCGGCCACCCGATCCCGGCGGCCGTGGCGCCCCGGCGGGCGGGCGACCCGGCGGTGCTGGTGGCCTCCAGCGAGAAGGCCCGCACCGAGTTGGGGTGGAAGCCGGAGCGGGTGGACCTCACCGGCATCGTGCGCGACGCCTGGGAGTTCACCCGGTCACGACAGGGGGCGTGAATGACGGACAAGATCACCGAGGCCGGGTTCGGGGACCTGACCTCGTACGCGGAGATGCCCCGGCTGACGTCGCTGGCGCTCTCGCCCGACGGCACGCGGCTGGTCACGGTGGTGGCGGCGCTGTCGCCGGACCGCAAGACCTGGCAGGGCGCGCTGTGGGAGGTCGACCCCGCCGGGGAGCGGCCGGCGCGGCGCCTGACGCGCGGCGCGAAGGCCGAGGGCTCGCCCGCGTTCACCCCGGACGGCGGGCTGCTGTTCGTCTCGTCGCGGCCGGACCCGGAGGCCGCGACCGGCAAGGACAAGCCGAAGGACCGGGCCGCGCTGTGGCTGCTGCCGCCCGCCGGCGAGGCGCGCGAGCTGTTCCGCCCCTCGGGCGGGGTGGCGGGCTTCGCGGTGGCGCGGGACGCGGGCACGGTGCTGCTCGTGGCCCACACCCACTCGACGGCGGCGTTCGGCGAGGCCGACGAGGAGCTGCGCAAGGCCCGCGAGGACGCCGGGGTGACCGCGATCCTGCACGAGTCCTACCCGATCCGGTACTGGGACGCCGACCTCGGCCCGCGCTACCCGCGCGTGCTGGCCACCACCCGCCCGGTCGACGTGGACGCCCCGCGCCTGGACGCGGCCGCTGACCTGGTCGACCTGACGCCCAACGCCACCGCGCGCCTGGACGACTCCCCCGTGATCAGCCCGGACGGGCGGTGGGTGGTGCGCACCGAGAGCGTCGCGGTGAGCGCGTCGTACGGGTCGCGGGTGCGGCTGCGGCTCGTCGCCGCGGACGGGTCGACCGACCGCGTGCTGGCCGACCTCGAAGGGCACTCCTTCCTCCAGCCGGTGTTCCTGCCGGACTCGTCGGGCGTGGTGGCGGTGCGGGCGCTCGACTCCACGCCGGACAGCCCGTGGCGCAACACCCTGGTGCGGATCTCGGTGGACGGCGAGGTGACCGAGCTGGCGCCGGGGTTCCCGGAGGAGCCCGAGCACCCGGTGGTGAGCCCGGACGGCGCGGCGGTGTACTTCACCAGCAGCCACCGGGGGCACCAGCCGGTCTGGCGGCTCGACCTGGCGTCGGGCGAGGTGGTCAAGCTGACCGCCACCGGCGCGTACACCGACGTGCGGGTCAGCCCGGACAGCTCGACCGTGTACGCGCTGCGCAGCGCGTGGGACCACCCGCCGCAGCCGGTGCGCCTGTCCGCCGCGGGCGCCGACCAGGACGCGGTGCCGCTGCCCGCGCCGGGCGCGGTCGAGTCGCTGCCGGGCACGCTGACCGAGATCGACACGGTGGTCGAGGACGGCCGCACCGTGCGCGCGTGGCTGGTGCTGCCGCGCGGCGCGTCGGCGGACCAGCCCGCCCCGCTGCTGCTGTGGGTGCACGGCGGCCCGGTGATGAGCTGGAGCGGGTGGAGCTGGCGCTGGAACCCGTGGCTCATGGCCGCGCGGGGGTACGCGGTGCTGCTGCCGGACCCGGCGCTGTCCACCGGCTACGGGCACGACTTCGTGCGCGCCGGCTGGGGCTCGTGGGGTGCCAAGCCGTACACGGACCTGATGGCCATCACCGACGTGGCCGTGCGGCGCGAGGACGTCGACGACTCGCGCACGGCCGCCATGGGCGGGTCGTTCGGCGGGTACATGGCGAACTGGATCGCCACCCGGACCGACCGGTTCAAGGCCATCGTGACGCACGCGTCGCTGTGGCACCTGGACGCGTTCACCGGCACCACCGACGACTCGTACTACTGGATCCGCGAGATGGGCGACCCGCTGCGCCAGCAGGAGCGGTTGGCGGCCAACTCACCCCACCTGCGGGTGGCGGACATCAAGACGCCCATGCTGGTCATCCACGGCGACAAGGACTACCGGGTCCCGATCGGCGAGGGGCAGCGCCTGTACTTCGACCTCCTGCGCCACGGCGTGCCGGCGAAGTTCCTGTACTTCCCGAGCGAGAACCACTGGATCCTGACGCCGGGGAACTCGAAGGTCTGGTACGAGACGGTGTTCGCGTTCCTGGCCGAGCACGTGCTGGGCGAGCCCTGGCGCCGCCCGGAGCTGCTCTGAGGCTTGAACCGCTCCGAGCCCCGAACCGCTGAGGCTCGAACCGCTCAGGCCCGAACTGCGCCGAGGTGGGGCCGGTCCGATCCCGGGCGCCCGGGATCGGACCGGCCTGGCCCAGACCAGCGCCAGCGCCGGCACCGGCACCGGCACCGGCACCGGCCGGGATCGGACCGGCCGTGCGTGCCCGCGGCAGCCCACCGCTGCCTCGGGCGCGCCCGTGAGGCAGGTGGCGAACGCCCCGAAAGGCGGAATCGGTCGGGGAGCTGTCAATCGACCTCCCGGGAAGTCCGGTCCGTCGAAGCCCGGTCCGGGCATGAGCAGCCCGAAGACGACCGCTCCGAAGCGAACCGCTCCGAACACGACCGCTCCGAAGCGAACCGCGAGGACAACCGCTCCGGCGAGGACCACTCCGGGGACGTGCAGTCGTTCTCGGCGGCCTGCTCCGCGAGCCGCCGGAGCCGGTCCGGTGGCAGGCCGGTGTCCAGCGCCTCCCTCAGCAACTCGCTGAGCCGGTGCCCCGGGTGGGCCTCCTCGGCCCGCTCCAGCGCCATCGACGCCAGGCTCCCCATCCCCCTCAAGTACGCCGAGAAGGCCAGCAGGGTGGCGGGTTCGGCTCGTTCCGGGGCGGGGCACGCCCTGGTCAGCTCGGTCCACAGCACCTCGGCACTCCCGGCGTGCTCCCCCACGCAGTGGGCCAGGCTCGCGTCGCGCACCCACGGGTCGCCCAGGGCGTGCGCCAGGTCGGCCACCTCCTCGTCGGTCAGCGGGCGCTTGCGGCCTGCGGCGCGGACCACCTCGGCGCGGACCAGGTCGCGGTGGCGTGCCCGGACGCCCGGGTCGGGGCGCGCGGCGCCCATGGCCCGGCGGTCGAGCAGCTCGGACCGGTGGGACAGCAGCTCGGGCGGGTCGGGTGCCAGCAGCCCGGCCATCGCCTCACGGCTGGGGTGGGTGACGTACCCCCGGGCGGCCGTGGCTGCGGCCAGGGGTGTGCTGGTCGGGTCGGGCACCACCCCCCGCGTGCCCGCGTCGTGGTAGTCGAACCACGGTTCGGCCCTGGCCGTGGCCCGCGTCCACACCGCCAGCACCAGGGGGGTGCCCACCGCGCGCAGGGCCTCCTCCAGGTCGTCCACCAGCGCGTCGTGCGGCAGGTCCTCGGGCGGGTCGCCCGAGCCGCCGCCGACCACCACGGCCACGGCGACGGCGCCGGGGTGGCGGGCCAGGGGCGGCACCAGCCGCTCGGCCAGGCCGTCGGGGTGGTCGGGCGCGGGCAGGTCGACGCGCAGGGTCAGGGCCACCTCGCCGCGCTCGACGGCGAGCAGCACCAGGGAGTCGGCCGGGTGGAAGCCCAGCAGGTGGGGTACGGCGGCGATCAGGTCGCCCGGGTCGTGGAGCCGGGGCGTGGAGAGGAGCTTCGTCATGGCTCCGACCCTGCCCGAGCGCCGGGCCCGGCCGCTCAAGGGCGGGCCGATCTGTGGACAACTCGGGAACGGCCGCTCCCGCGCGAGGCGGGAGCGGCCGGCGACCTGGGGAAACTCAGCAGCTCGGGGCGACCTGGCCGTCCGAACCTGTGTACACGTACGCGTCGGAGATGTAGCCGGACCCGATCTGGTCCCACAGCGCGGTGGTGCCGTACCTGCCGGTGATCGTCTCGCCGCGCGCCTGGCAGCGGATGGTCACGGTCGCGCCGCTGGCGACCGAGCCGACCGCCGCGTACTGGGTGCCGGGCCCGGAGCGGACGGTCACCGCCGCGCCGCTGTCGGTGCCGACCGTGCCGGTCACGCTGCCGCAGGAGTTGCGGCTGGTGTAGCTGCGGGTGCCCCAGTAGTACGCCTGGGTCCCGTTGAACACGGCCTTCTGGTCGACCCCGTTGAGCCGCTGCTCGTAGTGCAGGTGGGGCCCGGTCGACCCGCCGGTGGTGCCCACGTTGCCGATGCGCTGGCCCAGGCGCACGGCCTGCCCGACCGACACCGCCTGCGCGGACAGGTGCGCGTACCGGGTGCGCCAGCCACCGCCGTGGTCGATCTCGACCCACCGCCCGTAGCTGGTGCTGCCCTCGTTCGCGACCCTGGTCACGGTGCCCGCGGCCGACGTGACGACGGGGTCGCCGTCGTCGTTGGCGCGGTTGAAGTCGACCGAGTTCGCGGGGCTGTGGTTGGTGCGGGTCTGTCCCTCCCACACCTGGTTGCACGGGAACGGTAGTTGGAAGTTCGGCGCCGCCGCGGCCTCGCCCTGCGTGAGGGCGAGGCCGACGAGCGGTGCCACCAGGGCCGTGACGACCACGCGCCTGGCTCGGCTCATCTGCCACCTCCTTGACGACTGGGTGCGGGCATCGGACCACGCCCGGCCGGTTAAGTGGAAGACTTGCCAGGTATTGAGTTCGTGAATTACTTCCTAACCAACCGAACGGCGCAACGCCGGCGTCCCGCCGACCACCGGCAGTTCCACCACCGTGGAGGTCAGGTCGATCGACAGCCCGGCGCCCGGCTTCGGCCGCAGGGTGTAGTCGTAGTCGCTGGAGAGCAGCACGAACTCCACCGAGTGCCCGGCCTTGACCACGTAGTCGTTGGGCTCCAGCTCGACCTCGACCTGGTACCACCGGCCGGGCTCGACCGGCTTGGTCTTCGCGGGCGAGACGCGGTTCTGCGGGTCGGTCCACCCCCGCGTGATGACGTGCGACGTGCCGTCCGGCGCGCGGTCGACCAGCAGGGCCGTCACGTTGGCCGCCGGCCGGTCGAACGAGATCTCCAGCCGCACCCGCGCCGTGCCGGAGAACCGCAGGTCGGTCGACGCGGGTTGGGTCGCGTAGGACAGCCGGTTGCCCGAGCTGGGCAGGTCCACCAGGTCCTCGGCGAGCTTGGACGAGTCGTCGCGCAGCGACTCCACCACCGACCGGCCGGGCACCGACGAGGTCCGCAGCGCGCCCTTGGTCGAGCCGCCGGCCCACGGGTGCACCCGCGCCTTGGCCGTGCCCGGGGCGGGCCACTCGGCCTCGTCCACCCACGTGGTGCGGTCCTCGCGCTGGATGGTGGCCTTCGGCTCGTCCTCGACGCCGTTGTCCACCCCGTACAGGTAGTGGCTGAACCACCGGTTGACCGTGCGCCGCCACTCGGCCGACCGCAGCGTGTCGGGGTCGGTGTGCCCGGACTGGTGCAGCCAGATCTTGTGCTCCACGCCGTTGCGCTTGAGCGCCTCGTACCACTGCGCGACGTTCTTGAGCTTGACGTTCCAGTCGCTCAGGCCGTGCACGGCGAGCACCGCGGCCCGCACCTTGTCCGCGTCCTTGACGTAGTTCCGCTCGTCCCAGAACTCGCTGTAGTCGCCGGTCACCCGGTCCTGCCGGGCGGCCAGCTCGGCGATCACCGGCTTGCAGATCTCCTGGTCGGCCCGCGTGTAGACGTACTCGGCGAGCACGTCCAGGTCCTCGCCCTGGAAGGTGCCCGGCGCCACGACCGCGCCGTCCGCCCGGTAGTAGTCGTACCAGCTGGAGATGGCCGCGATCGGCACGATGGCCTCCAGCCCCTCCACGCCGGTGGAGGCCACGGCGTTGGGCAGGGTGCCGTTGTACGACACGCCCATCATGGCGACCTTGCCGGTGGTCCAGTCGGCCTCGACCGGGGTGCCCGCGGCGTCGCGCGCGGTGGCGCGGCCGTTGAGCCAGTCCACCACGGCCTTCGAGCCGATGGTCTCGTTGCGGCCGCCGGAGGTGGGGCAGCCGGTGGACTTGCCGGTGCCCAGCGACTCCGCGTAGACCATGGCGAAGCCGCGGGAGACGAAGTACGCCTCGTAGCGGCCGGAGGTGATGGGGCCGGCGTTGGGCCCGACGGCCGCCGCGATCCGCTCGTCGGCCTCGGCCTTGAGCACCGACCCGTCGCGCCGGTCGTAGCCGCCGCGCCGGTCGGGCACGTACAGCTCGACGTCGACGTCGTGGTTGGCCACGTCGTTGCCACCGGAGAAGTACGGGCTGTTGATGAACACCACGGGCACCTTGAGCCCGCGCTCGGTGGCCGACTGGCGGACCACCTCGGTGTAGACCTCGTCGTCGCGCCCGTCCCGGTCGCTGTCGACCGGCGCGCGCACCCACACGCTCTCGCGCACGACGTCCTTGGCGTCGAAGACGGGTTGCGCCTCGCCGTCCTTGAACACCGGGCCCTCAGCGGCCGCGCCGGCGACCGCGGGCGCGAGCCCCAGCGGCAGCGTGACCAGAGCCGCGAGCACCGCGGCTCTCCGTGCACCCTTCACGACCGAACCCCCATCATGTGTAGGACAGGTTTCCGGCAGACCCTCCCCGTGCGGCACACCCCTGTCAAGGGTTCCCGGACTCCACTGTGGACGATACGCCAACTCCCGACGATCGGCCCCTTGACCAGCGGCGTCGACCTGTGCAGACTCCCCCGCGACCACGGGGACGACGTCGGCGCACCGGTCGCGGCGTCCGGGCGCGGACGGCCCGGCGCCGGGCTGACCTGGGTGTTCACCCCCCTGCCCGCGGGCGGGCGACCGGGTCCCGTGATCGACGCGCCCGCACCCCGGCCGGCCGGGCAGGATGGACGGCATGAGGCTGGTCATCCTGGGCGGCGGCGGGTTCCGCGTGCCCCTCGTGCACCGGGCGCTGGACGACAGCGTCACCGAACTCGTGCTGCACGACGTGGACGCGCACCGGCTGGGGGCGATCCGGGCCGTCCTGCGCGGCGGGCCGCCGGTGACCGCCACGACCGACCTGGACCTGGCCCTGCGCGGCGCGGACTTCGTGTTCTCCGCGATCCGGGTGGGCGGCCTGGCCGGGCGGGCCGTCGACGAGCGGGTGGCCCACGAGCACGGCGTGCTGGGCCAGGAGACCGTCGGCGCGGGCGGCGTCGCGTACGGGCTGCGCACCGCGCCCGTGGCCGAGCGGATCGCGCGCCGCGTCGCCGAGGTCGCGCCCGGCGCGTGGGTCGTCAACTTCACCAACCCCGCCGGCCTGGTCACCGAGGCGATGGCCCGGCACCTGGGCGACCGGGTGATCGGCATCTGCGACTCGCCCGTGGGCCTGTGCCGCCGCGTGGCCGGGGCGCTGGGCGTGGCCGGCGCGGTGTTCGACTACGCCGGGTTGAACCACCTGGGCTGGCTCCAGGCGGTGCGCTCGAACGGGGAGGACCTGCTGCCCCGCCTGCTGGCCGACGACGCGGCGCTGGCCGGCTTCGAGGAGGGCCGGCTGTTCGGCGGGGAGTGGCTGCGCGCGCTCGGCGCCGTGCCCAACGAGTACCTGCACTACTACTACTCCACGCGGGAGGCGATGGGCGCCGACCGCGGTGCCTTCCTGCTCGCCCAGCAGCAGCGCTTCTACGACGGCGCCGTGGACTGGGAGACGACCCGGCTGGAACGCGAGGCCACCTACATGGCGCACGACCGCGAGGGCGAGCGCGACTCCCTGGAGGGCGGCGGCTACGAGCACGTGGCCATGGCGCTGATGCGCGCCATCCACGCGGACGAGAAGACCACGCTCATCCTCAACGTGCGCAACAACGGCACGCTGTCCACACTGGACGACGACGCCGTGGTGGAGGTGCCGTGCGAGGTCGACGCGACGGGCGCCCGGCCGCTGCCGGTCAGCCAACTGCCCGACCACGCGGCGGGCCTGGTCACCTCGGTCAAGGCGGTGGACCGGCTGGTGCTGGAGGGCACCCGGGCGGCCGCGCTCAAGGCGTTCGCGCTTCACCCGTTGGTGGACTCGGTGGCCACCGCCCGCAGCCTGCTCGACGCCTACGCGCGGCAGCACCCGGGCCTGGCCTACCTCAGCTGAGCCCGCCCCAGCGCGTCCGCCCGCCGCGTGGTCTCCGGCAGCCGGGTCACGCACAGCCGCAGCACCTCGGCGCACGCCCGGTCGAGGTCGATCAGGTGCCCCACCGACACGAACACCGGCTTGACCCCCTCACGGGTCCGCAGCGCGCGCCCGACCACCTCGCCGTCGTCCACCAGGTCGCTGTGCGCGCCGCGGTGCTCGCCGGGCGGGGTGAACCGGCCCATGGGCGTCTTGGCCACGCCGAGGCTGGGCAGGCCGGTGAGCACCCCGACGTGGCAGGCCAGGCCGAACCGCCGCGGGTGCGCCAGGCCCTGCCCGTCGCACACCAGCAGGTCGGGTGGCGCGCTCAGCCGCTCCAGCGCGGTCATCAGCGACGGCAGCTCGCGGAACGCGAACAGCCCCGGCACGTACGGGAAGTCGGCCCGGCCGGGCACCACGACCTCCTCCACCGTCTCCAGCGACCCCGCGTCCAGCACCACGACCGCCGCGGCGAGCCGGTCGTCCTCGGCGTAGGACACGTCCAGGCCCGCGACGCGCCGCACCACCAGCCCGGGGTCGGTGCGCGGCACCACCAGGGACCGCAGCCGCTCCTGCTCGGCGACCGCCTCCTCCGGCGTCACCCGTGCCCCACCTCCGCCCGGTGCGCGGCCAGCAGGTCGTCGCCGAAGTCGCCCGACCCGCGCCGCCACACGGAGTGGGCGTGGTTGGCGCCGTTGGCCGTGTTGTCGTACTCGATCAGCAGCTCCGGCCCCTGGAGCCGGTAGTAGTGGCCCTCGCCGCGCCTGGCCGACCCCTCCCAGGCGAAGTGCAGCCGCTCCGGGTCCAGGGCGTCGAACTCCTCGTCGGCGAGGTCGCCGTGCAGGCGGTCGAGGTAGCAGCGCGCGAGCCCGACCAGCAGGTCGCGGGAGGGCCGGTCGAGCTGCCCGAAGGCGACCCCGGCGGGTTCCACGCCGACCACGCGGGGCGCGTTGCCGGTCCGCACGTCGGGCGGCGGGGTGTCGGCGACGACGGCGAGGCCGCGCGCCGTCGGGCCCATGCGGTCCAGCAGCTCGCGGGCCAGCTCCTCCTCCAGCCGCAGCGGCTGGGCCACGGTCCGGCCGCGGTAGGTGGTGCGGGCCGGGTTGGCGCCCAGGAAGAAGGGGGTGGCCGACACGCGCCCGTCGGCCACCACCACGCTCAGCGAGAGGTGGTGCCCCTCGACCCGCCACCCGTACGGCTCGTCGCCGCCGGGCTCGCCGAACAGCACGGTCCAGTAGTCGCCCTGGTGGCGGTCGCGGTGGCCGCCCTCCCGGTCGTCGAGCACGTCCTCCAGCGCCATCACCGCGGTGACCTGCGCGTAGGCGTGCGGGCTGAGCACGCGCGCCAGCAGCCGGTGCACGGCCTTGCGCTGGCCGCGGGTCAGGTCGCCGTAGACCAGGCCCGGTCGGGGACCCGGCGTGTACGCCCACCGCCTGCGCAGGTCGTCGTCGGAGACGGCGCGCACCGCCGCGGCGCGCTGCGCGTCGTCCAGCGTCTCCAGGAACCCGCGGGTGGCCTCGGCGATCTCGGGCAGCATCCCCCGAAACTATCCGGTCACCTGGCGGGAGCGGCGGCCGAGGGCCACGGCGCGAGCGCGACCTCCGGCCCGGCGACCTCGCCCGCGGGCTCGCGACCGGCCAGCCACGCGGTGAGGTCCTGGAGCGACCCGCGCAGCTCGACCTCCTCGCCCTCGCCCAGCTCCCACCGGCGGCCGTCGGCCACCAGCACCAGCCGCACGCCGTCGGGCACGCGCGGCGCCAGGAAGTCGATGGTGTGCTCGCAGAACTCGGTCGACCACGTCACGGGGCCCAGGTCCAGGTCGAGGGCGTGGATCTGGACCTCGCGCCACACCGCGTGCACGGTGGTCAGCAGGGTGCCGCTGCGGTAGGCGACGGGGGCGCCCCAGTCGCGCACGCCGGCCCACGCGGCGGTCAGGCGCTCGACGGCCGCGGCGAGCGCGGCGCGGTGCTCGTCGGCCGAGCGCCCGGCGGCGGCCTCGATCGCGGCGTCGCGACCGGCCTGGCCGCCGTCGTAGACCTCGGTCGGGGTGCCCTCCAGCTCGGCCTGCCGGGCCATGGCGGCGGTGAGGTTGGTCAGGTGCGCCAGCACGTGGCCGCGCGTCCAGCCGGGCAGCGCCGACGGCTCGGCCACCTGCGCGTCGGTCAGGTCCGCGATCAGCTCGGTCAGCCGGGTGTAGCCCGCCAGCGCGGTCGCCTGGGTCGTCACGATTTCCCCCTAATGATTAGTTCACCGAAAGCCGTTAGGGAACCTATCACTAGACTCGCCCGGGTGGCACTGGCGTTGGAGTTCGCGGGCACGGTCCGGCACGACGGCCACGGCGGGCTCGTCGACGACCTGCTCACCCCCGAGGGCTTCGCCGCGTGGGCCGGGGTCGAGCCGGACGAGGGGCTGTGGCGGCGCGCGGTCGAGCTGCGCTGGGCGGTCCGGACGCTCTACGCCCGCGCCACGGGCACCGGGGAACGGCTGGACACGCCCTACCTGATGGCGTTCGACCGCGCGTTGGCGCTGGTCAACGAGACCGCCGCGCGCGTGCCCCGGGCGCCGCGGCTGGAGTGGGGCGACCCGCCCCGGGTGGACTACCGCGACACCGCCGACCCGGGCGACCGGCTGCTGGCCGGGCTGGCGACCGCGGTGATCGAGTTCCTGGGCGGCCCGGAGGGCGCGCGGCTGCGGGCGTGCCCGGCGCCGCGGTGCGTCCGGTACTTCGTCAAGGACCACCCGCGGCAGGAGTGGTGCAAGCCGTCGTGCGGGAACCGGGCCAGGGTGAGCAGGCACTACCACCGGGCGCGGGACTAGGCGTCACCCCTGCGCGATGTAGGCGGCCAACTGGTCGTGGTCGGTCTGCAACTGGTCGATCCGGCTCTTGACCACGTCACCGATGCTGACGATGCCGACCAGCCGGTCCCCGTCGAGCACCGGCACGTGGCGGATCCGCCGCTCGGTCATCAGCACGGTGAGGCTGTCGACCGAGTCGCGCGGCGTGCAGGTGAACACCTCGCTGGTCATGATCTCCGACACCGGCGCGTCCAGCAGGTCGCGGCCCCGCTCGTGCAGCCGCCGCACCACGTCGCGCTCCGACGCGATCCCGGCCATGCCGTCGGGGCCCAGCACGACCAGCGCGCCCACGTTGTGCTCGGCCAGCGCGGCCAGGAGGTCCGCCACCGAGTCCGCCGCGCCGACCGTCGCGACGGCCGACCCCTTGCTCCGCAACACGTCCGCGATCCTCATGGTGCGCCTCCCGATCCCGCCCAGACCCGGCAGCTACCGGCCTCAGGCTAGTTGGCCGGCGCGGTGATCGGCAGGTCACGCGCCCGATGGGACGACCGCCCACGCGGTTGGCCCACAGCGGCCACCACGCCCAGTGCCGTGATCCCCACCGGTCGCGGTGGGCCCGTCCAGCGCCGGCCCGACCGTGCGCGGCAGCGCCGCCACCCCGCCTGACGTGCCCACCAGCCGCGGCGGGGACTCCGCCGGCGCCGCGTCCGGGCCGGCGAACAGGCCGTGGCCCACGCCGACCGGCACGCCAGGGCCTACTGGTCGTCACCCGCCCGGAGCAGCAGCGCGGTACCGATCAGGACCACGAGCGTGCCGGGCCGGCTCGGCGGCGTCCCCGAGCAGCGCGGCGGCGCACCACACGCGCAGCCCGCGGCAGGTGCCGGTGGAGCGCCCCGCGGACCAACGCGTGCCGGGACGCGCGGCCGTCGCCGGCCACCACCGGCACTCTGTCCACAGAGGACCGGACTGGCGAGGCGCCGGCGATCTTCCCAACAGCGCGGAAGCACCGTCGCGGGCGCGTTGGTGAACGCGCCCGCGACGGTGCCCCGGCTCGACCGACCGCGCGGGTGCGTCACCCGGCCTTGCGGCGGAAGACGCGGCGTCCCGCGAAGGTGTTCTGGTGCGCCTTGCCGG
The DNA here is from genome assembly GCF_009498035.1 of Saccharothrix syringae. Classification (NCBI taxonomy): domain Bacteria; kingdom Bacillati; phylum Actinomycetota; class Actinomycetes; order Pseudonocardiales; family Pseudonocardiaceae; genus Saccharothrix; species Saccharothrix syringae. Next base: position 1,790,336 of record NZ_CP034550.1, on the reverse strand, counting down.
GCACCTGGTTCACGGCGCCCCCCTTCTGGCCGTGCCCGCGGCGTTCCCGGCGGTTCGGCACGACGGTCGGCTGCTCGGCGCGGTCGCCGTCGTCCGCCGGCAGGTCTTCGTTGATCATCGGTCTACCTCCTGAGGTGAGCGGAACCGCTGGTCAGCGGCGTCGCATGGCGTACTGGCGGGGGTTCGCGACGATCCGGCCACCGCCGAAGCGCGGCTGGGCGGCGCCGGCCTGGCGCCTGCCGCGGCGGGCGGCGCGGTTGGCGGGCGGGTCGTCGTGCGGCGGAACGTTTCGCATGGTGGGCATGCGTGCGCCTCCTCAACGTGTCGAGGCGTGCAGAAGTACCGCGACCCGAAAAAGGGGGTCGCGAAGAAGAGCCGCTGGGGCCACCAGGAGAAGAGCGCGGCACGGCCCGAGGCCGGTGCGGCGCTGGAGGAAGAAGTCCTCAGAGGTAGATCTGGAAGAACATGGTGATGACCGTAGCGCGGATCGACGACCGTGCCAACAGTTTTATTTGCCGCCCGGCACCGGGGTCCACTTCGGACGGCCGCTCAGTCGCCGATCTCGACGACCTCCCCGTCGATCACGTCGCCGTCCACCACGGCGGGCGCGTCCTCGCGCTCGGTGAAGAAGCGGGCGGCGAAGGCGCCCACCGCGCGCGTGGTGACCGCGTCGAACGTGCCGCCGATGACCCCGCCCACCAGCGGCACGCCCTTGGCCAGGGTCACCGTGGCCTTGGTCGTGCCGTACTTGGCCAGCAGGGTGAACCCGATGCGCTTGTTGATCTCCCGGATGAGCTGCTCGGGGATCTTCCTGATCAGGTTCATGGTGAGCTTGGCGCCGGCCTTGATGCCCGCCTTCTTCAGCACCTCGGTGCCCGCGTTGCCGAGCAGGCACACCAGGATGGCGGTCTGCACGTCCTCGCTCTCCAGGTCGTGCCCGTGCACGGCCGCGATTGACGCGATCAGGTGAGTTTGGACCAGGTACGCGGCGGTCAGGTTCGCCGGCAGCGCGACGGGCAGCGTGATCAGGCCGCCCACGTTCGTGGCGAACCCCTGCACGCCCGCCGCGGCCACGTGCGTCCTGATCAGGTGCTTGACGGCTTCCTGCCTGGTCAGGCCCTTGTCCAGGGCTTCGAGGGCCATCTGCTCGGCCCCCTTGAACGGTCCGAAGCCGTTGATGCCCACCCGGAGGAGGTGGTCGACGGCGTTCTGCTGCACCCTGCTGATAGCACCCGGTTCCTCCGCCATGCCCCCGAGGTTACGCGGCGCGACAGCGGGTAAACCCGGCCAATGGACATGTCTTCGCTGGGAGAGCTGGTCAGGGAACGCGGCCCGTTCGCGTCGGTCTACCTGGACGCCTCGCACGACACCGAGGACGCGGCCAAGGCGATGGAGCTGCGCTGGCGCGGTGTGCGCGAGGAGCTGGCCCGACAGGGCGCGGACGAGGAGACCCTGGCCGCGCTGGAGGGCCCCGCGCTGGCGCCGGTCGTCGGCAAGGCCGGCCGGGCGCTCATCGCGGCCCGCGGGAGGGTGCTGCTGGACCGGGTGCTGCCGCGCCCGCCCGCCGCGGACACCGCCCGCTGGTCCGACCTGCCGCACGTGCTGCCGCTGGCGAACTCGCTCGGCCCGACCGTGCCGCACGTGGTGGTGCTCGCCGACAAGGTGGGCGCCGACCTGCACGGGTACGCGGGCGAGGCGGGCGGCCAGGGCGAGGTCGCGGCCGAGGAGGTCCGGGGCGAGGAGCACCCGGTGCACAAGGTGCGCGGCGGCGGCTGGTCGCACCTGCGCATGCAGCACTCGGTCGAGGAGAACTCCAAGCGCAACGCGGCCCTGGTCGCCGAGGCCGTCGACCGCCTGGTCAACAAGCTCAACGCCAGGCTGGTCATCCTGGGCGGCGAGCTGCAGGCGCGCGCCGCGGTGCGCGACGAGCTGGGCCAGCGGTGCCGGGACGTGCTGGTCGAGGTCGAGGGCGCCAGCCTGGCCGACGGGTCGGACGACGAGGCGTTCGACAGCGCCGTGCAGTCGCTGGTCGCCCAGTACCAGTACAACCAGGCGCACGAGGTGGTCGAGCGGTTCTCCGCCGAGGCCGGTCGCGACGGCGGCCTGGCCGTGCAAGGGCTGGAGCCCGTGGTGGAGGCGCTGCGCGAGGCCAACGTGGCCGCGCTGCTGGTCGCCGACCCCGCGCTGGGCGACCGCACGGTGTGGTCGGGCGACCACCCCGCGCAGGTGGCGCTGCGCCGGTCCGAGCTGAGCGGCCTGGGCATCGAGCACGTGGAGGAGCACCGGGCCGACGAGGTGCTGCCCAACGCCGCCGCGGCCACCGGCGCGGAGGTGCTGATCGCCGACGGCACCGACCTGTTCGAGGGCGTGGGCGCCCTGCTGCGCCACCGGTAGGTCCTCGGGCACGACGAAGGGGGCACGTCGGCCGACGTGCCCCCTTCGGGTGAAACCGGGTCGGTCAGACCGCCGCCATGACCGCGTCCTCGGCGGGCTTCGCCGGGGTGTCGATCACCTTCTTGTTGCGCCGGTTCCGCTTCTCCAGCGTGTTCGCCAGCCAGGTCAGCAGCAGGCACATCGCGATGTAGATCGCGGCCACCACGATCGTGATGGGCACCAGCGGCCGGCCGAACTCGAAGCTGCCGCCGAGGAAGCGGGCCTGGTAGAGCAGCTCCTCGTAGGTGATGAGGAAGCCCAGCGCCGAGTCCTTGAGCAGCACCACCAGCTGGCTGATGATCGCGGGCAGCATGGCGCGGACCGCCTGCGGCAGCAGCACCAGCGTCATCACCTGGGTCTTGCGCATGCCCAGGGCGTAGGCGGCCTCGCGCTGGCCGCGCGGCAGCGACAGCACGCCGGCGCGGAACACCTCGGCCAGCACCGAGCCGTTGTACAGCGTCAGGCCCAGCACCACGGAGTAGAACGGCGCGCCCAGCGCGATGCCGTAGTGGAAGACGAAGATCAGCACGACCAGCGGCACGGCCCGGAACAGCTCGACGACCGCCATCGACGGCACCCGGACGAACCGGTGGTCGGACAGCTGGCCCGCCGCGAAGACCGCGCCGAACACCAGGGCGAGCACCGCGCCCGCCGCGAACGCCCGCAGCGTGTTGCCCAGCGCGTCCAGCAGCTCCAGCTGCACGTACTCGTACTCCAGCCAGGACCACTTCGCGCCGTCGAACTGGCCGCTCTCGGCGAACCGGTAGACCACGAAGCCGATCAGGGCGAGCAGCGCGGCGATGCCGACGACCGCGTAGAGCCGGTGGCGCAGCCGGGCCCGCGGCCCGGGGACGTCGAACAGGACCGAGGTCATCGGGCGATGCTCCACCGCTTCTCGAGGCTGCGCTGCAGCAGGGTCATGGGGATCACGAGCACCACGAAGAACAGCGCGACCCAGAGCAGGCCGACCAGCTGGTCCTCACCGCGCTCGGACAGGTTGAGGCTGATCGAACCCGCCTGGAACACCGAGAAGCCGGCCGCGATGGTGGTGTTCTTCAGCAGCGCGATCATCGTGCTCATCATCGGCGGCACGACCGCGCGGGTGGCCTGGGGCAGCACCACCGAGCCGAGCATCTGGCCGAAGGTCAGGCCCAGCGCCCGGGACGCCTCCGCCTGGCCGACCGGCACGGTGTTGATGCCCGAGCGCACGACCTCGCACACGAACGCCGCGGTGTAGAGGATCAGCGCCGCGAGCGCCGCGCTGAAGTAGTAGGCGGAGGCCGAACCGCCGAACGTGGCGGCGTTCACGATCTCCAGCAGCGGGAACGCGAACGCGAAGAAGAAGAAAACCAAGGTCAGGGGCGTGTTGCGCACGATCGTGACGTACGCGGCGCCCGCGGCGCGCAGCACCGGGACGGGCGAGACCCGCAGCATGGCCAGGATCGTTCCCAACACCAGCGATCCGACCGCGGAGATCAGGAACAGCTCAACGGTGTTGAGGAACCCGGGCCCGTACAGGTCGAGGTTGTCGAGCAGGACGTCCATCGGTTCCCTCTTGGCTGGTGTCCTCGAACGTGGGGTGTGGCGGGGCGGCCGGTCCGCGACCGACCGCCCCGGGGTCGATCAGTACCGGTCCAGCACCGGCTTCTCGGCGGTCGCGCCGGACTTGCCCAGCGTCGCGTCGTAGATGTCCTGCCACTCGGCACCGCTGATGGCCGCGTCCAGCACGTCGTTGATCTTGTCGCGCAGCGGCTTGTCGTCCTTGGCCAGGCCGATGCCGTAGGGCTCGTTCGAGAACGGCTTGCCCACGACCCGGAACGTGTCGGGCTGCTGGGAGGCGTAGCCCTTCAGGATCGCGTCGTCGGTGGTGACGGCGTCGACGGCGCCCTGCTCCAGCTGCTGCACGCACTGCGAGTAGTTCTGCAGCTCGACGATGTTCTCCGGCTCGGTCAGGCCCTCGGACTTGACCTTCTGGATCGGCGTGGAGCCGGTCACCGAGCAGACCTTCTTGCCCTTGAGCGCGTCCGGGCCGGTGATCGAGCTGTCGCTCTTCTTCACCAGCAGGTCCTGGCCCGCGGTGAAGTAGGGGCCGGCGAAGGAGACCTGCTCCTTGCGCTTGGCGTTGATGGTGTAGGTGCCGACGTAGTAGTCGACGTCACCGTTGATGATCGCCTGCTCGCGGCCGGCGGAGGCGATGGCCTTGAACTCGATCTTGTCGTCGCCGAAGCCCAGCTTCGACGCGATCAGCTTCGCGATCTCGATGTCGAAGCCGGTGAACTTGCCGCTGGTCGGGTCCTTGTAACCCAGACCGGGCTGGTCCTCCTTGACGCCGATGACGACCTTGCCCCGGCTCTGCATCTTCTGGAAGGTGGGCGAGCCGTCGACCTTCACGTCCGTCGCGACCTCCTGGGACACGGTCGAGCCCGTGTCGGTGGGGCTGCCCTCCTTGCCGCACGCGGTCAGGGCGAGGCCGCCGGCCAGCAGCGCCACCGCCAGGGTGCGAACCCTCATCGTCTTTCTCCTGCTCTTCATCGGGTCGTGCGGCGCCAGGCTCAGCGCCGCGGTCGTGGGACTTCAGTGGGTCAGGATCTTGCCAAGGAAGTCCTTCGCGCGGTTCGACTTCGGCGCGGAGAAGAAGTCCTCCGGCGTCGAGTCCTCGACGACCTCGCCGTCGGCCATGAAGATCACGCGGTCCGCGGCCTTGCGGGCGAAGCCCATCTCGTGGGTCACCACGAGCATGGTCATGCCCTCGCGGGCGAGCGTGGTCATCACGTCCAGCACCTCCTGGACCATCTCGGGGTCCAGGGCGGAGGTGGGCTCGTCGAACAGCATCACCTTGGGTCGCATCGCCAGCGCGCGGGCGATCGCCGCGCGCTGCTGCTGGCCTCCCGACAGCTGAGCGGGGTACTTCTCCGCCTGGTTCGCGATGCCGACCCGCTCCAGGAGCTCCATGGCGTCCTTGCGGGCCTGCGCGGCCGGGACCTTGCGGACCTTGACCGGCGCCAGCACCACGTTGTCGACGATGCTCTTGTGGGCGAACAGGTTGAACGACTGGAACACCATGCCCACGTCGGCGCGCAGCCGGGCCAGCTCCTTGCCCTCGGCGGGCAGCGGCTGGCCGTCCACCTCGATGACACCGGAGTTGATCGGCTCCAGCCGGTTGATCGTGCGGCACAGCGTCGACTTGCCCGACCCCGAGGGGCCGAGCACGACGACCACCTGGCCCTTCGGCACCTCCAGCGTGACGTCCTTGAGGACGTGCAGCGGGCCGAAGAACTTGTCCACGCCCGCCATCCGGATCATGGGCGGAGCAGGAGTGGCGGCGGTCATCAGTCCTCCAGTAGGGGGTTCGCCAGCGATGGCGGAAACCTAGGTGTGAATCACCACACCAGTCCAGGCGGTTGAGCAAGACTTAGGGTCTCAACTCTGTCACAGGGTGGCGACACTTGGCGGGAGGCACCACGGTGCGCGTGCTGTTGGTCGAGGACGACGACCGGGTGGCGGAAGCGCTGGTACCGGCGCTGACGCGACGTGGTTTCACGGTCGACCGCCAGGCCACCGGTCGGGGGACGCTCGACCGGCTGGCCGGCGTCGACGTCGTGCTGCTGGACCTGGGCCTGCCCGATGTGGACGGAGTCACCCTGTGCCGCCACATCCGGGCCGCCAGCGACGTGGCGATCATCGTCGTGTCGGCCCGTGGCGAGATCGACGACCGCATCCTGGGCCTGCACGCCGGCGCGGACGACTACCTGGTCAAGCCCTACGACGTGGGCGAGCTGGTGGCGCGGGTGCACGCGGTGCGGCGGCGGCGCGGCGACCCGGTCGGGGTCGGCGGGGGCGGCACCCAGGTGGTCGAGGTGGCCGACGTCCGGGTGGACCTGGGGCGGCACGAGGTCACCGTGGCGGGTGAACCCGTGACCCTGTCGCGCAAGGAGTTCCAGGTGCTGGCACTGGTCGTGGCCGCCGGTGGCGCGGTGTGCACGCGGGAGCGCATCCTGGCCGAGGTGTGGGGCCGCACCTGGTCCGGCGCCAACCGGACGCTGGACGTGCACGTGGCGACGCTGCGCACCAAGCTGGGGCGGCCGTCGTTGCTGGAGACGGTGCGCGGCGTCGGGTACCGGTTGAGCGGGGGCTGAGTGCGGTCGCGGCTGCTGGGGATCGTGTTGGCGCTGGTCGTGCTGGTGCTGCTCGGCATGGGGGTGCCGCTGGGGCGCGGGGTGGCGCAGGCCGAGCAGCAGGAGATGTTCCTGGACCGGCTCACCGACACCACGCGGTTCGCGTCGGTGGCGCAGCGGCCGTTCATCGACGACCAGCCGGGCGTGCTGGAGCCGGAGCTGGAGCGCTACCGGGAGCTGTACGGCATCCGGGTGGCGCTGCTCAGCCGCGACAAGGAGGTGGTGGCCTCGTCCGGCGGCCCGGTGGACCTGTCCTCCCCCGAGGTGTCCGACCTGGTCAACGGCGCCCTGGCCGGGCGGCAGCCGGTCGCGCCCGAGCTGATCATGCCGTGGGACTCGACCGAGCTGGTGCTGGCCGAGCCGGTGCTGGAGGCGGGCGAGGTGCGCGGGGCCGTGGTGACGTTCTCGCCGACCTGGAAGACCCGCTCCGAGGTGCTGGTGTGGTGGGCGGTGCTGCTGGTGTCCAGCCTGCTGGTGCTGGTGGCGGCGGTGTTCGCGGCGCTGCCGCTGGTCCGGTGGACGCTGCGGCCGGTGCGCAGGCTCGACGACGCGACCGGCGCGCTGCTGGCGGCGGTGGTGTCCGGGGAGCCGGTGGAGCCGGTGGGCTCGTCGTCCGGGCCGCCGGAGCTGCGGCAGCTCTCGCGCTCGTTCGACCAGATGGCCGCCAACGTCAGCGACGCGCTGGCGGCGCAGCGGGCGTTCGTGGCCGACGCGTCCCACCAGCTGCGCAACCCGCTGACCGCGCTGAAGCTGCGGCTGTCCAACCTTGAAGACCACGTGGTCGGCGAGGGCGCGGCGCACCAGGCGGCGGCGCTGGACGAGGCCAACCGGCTCAACCGCATCCTGGACGAGCTGCTGTCCATGGCGCGGGCGGGCGCGTCGTCGGTGGACCCCGTGCCGGTGGACGTGGACCGGGTGGTGGCGGGGCGGCTGACCGCGTGGCAGCCCGCGGCGGCGGCCCGCGAGGTGCACCTGGTGCTCGACGGCGAGCCGGGCGGCACCGCGCTCGCGCCGCCGCGGGGCGTGGAGACGGTGCTGGACGCGCTGCTGGACAACGCGCTGAAGTTCACCTCCGACGGCACGCTGGTGCACGTCGACGTGCGGCGCCGGGACGGCGTGGTGCGGCTGTCGGTGCGGGACGAGGGGCCGGGGCTCGGGCCCGAGGAGCTGGAGCGGGCCACCGACCGGTTCTGGCGCAGCCCGGCGCACCAGAACGTGCAGGGCTCCGGCCTGGGGCTGGCGCTGGTGCGGCAGGTCGTGGAGCGGGTGGACGGCTCGATCCGGCTGGAGTCGCCGGAGGGCGCCGGGCTGACCGTGACGGTGGAGTTCCCGGCGGCCTGACCTGCTCGTCGGGCCGCGGCGTTCCGGACCTCAGACCTTCGCGTCGCGGTAGTAGCGCATCGCGCCGGGGTGCAGCGGCACGGGCGTGGTCTCGATGGCCGAGCGGACCTCTATCGACCTGGCCACCGGGCTCGCCGACACCAGCGTCGGCTGCGCCCGGAACAAGCCCCTGAGCAGGGCCTCCGCCACGTCGTCGGTCACCGTGTCGTTGACCATCAGGAAGTTGCGCACGACCAGGGTGACCACCGGGCCGCCGTCGAGCCGGTAGGCCGACGCGGGCAGCGTGGCCGAGCCGTACACCGGGAAGTCCGCCCGCAACTTGGGCAGCACGTCGCTCAGGTCGAGCATCCGCATGTCGACCTTGGTGGCGAGGGTGGTCACCGCGTCGGTGGGCACGCCGCCGGACCAGAAGAACGCGTCCAGCTCGCCGTTGGCGATGGCGTCCGTGCTGGCCTGGAGGTCGAGGTAGCGGACCCGCAGCTTGCCGTCCATCTCCGCCGACGCGAGCAGGCGGTCGGCGATCAGCTTCACGCCCGAGTCGGGCGCGCCCAGGCTCACCCGCATGCCCACCAGGTCGGTGAGCCTGGTCACCGACAGGTCGGCGCGCACCAGCACCTGGAGGTAGTCGTCGTGCATCCGGGCCAGCGCGAACAGCCGGTGCCCGGTGCCGGTCTGCCGCGCCTGCTCGGCCTCGTCCGCGGCCTGCTCCGCCGCGTCGGCCGCGGAGAAGCCGATGTGCGCCTCGCCGTTGCGCAGCATGTGGAGGTTCTGCACCGATCCGGACGTCTCCAGCACCTCCGGGCGCCGGATGCCCGGGTCGCGGGTCCACGCCTCGGCCAGCGCGGTGCTCAGCTTGTTGTAGACGCCGACCTTGCTGCCCGCGGCGATGGTCAGCTCCACCCGCTCGAAGTCGTTGCCGCACGCGGTCAGGGCGAGGGCGGTCAGGACCAGGGCGGCCCAGAGCGCGCGCAGGCGCGGCGGCGTTCGCGACACCCGCGCATCGTCGCACGGCGGACCCGCAGCCCGGGAGCGGCGGACGGGTGCCGGTGACCCGGCCGGTGAGCAGCAGCGATGACCTCACCGCCACCCGTGGCCCGGAGCAGCCACTGACCAGGGGATATGGTGGGTGGGTGAGCGCGTCGCAGGGTTTTAGAACCTTCCAGATCCGCACGTTCGGCTGCCAGATGAACGTGCACGACTCCGAGCGCCTGGCCGGGCTGCTGGAGGACGCGGGTTACGCGCCCGCCGAGGGCGACACCACCCCCGACGTGGTGGTCTTCAACACCTGCGCGGTCCGGGAGAACGCCGACAACAAGCTCTACGGCACGCTCGGCCACCTCGCGCCGGCGAAGTCCGCGAACCCCGGCATGCAGATCGCGGTCGGCGGCTGCCTGGCCCAGAAGGACCAGGGCGAGATCGTCAAGCGCGCGCCGTGGGTGGACGTGGTGTTCGGCACGCACAACATCGGCTCGCTGCCGGTCCTGTTGGAGCGCGCCCGCCACAACCGCGAGGCGCAGGTCGAGATCCTGGACGCGCTGGAGACGTTCCCCTCGACGCTGCCCGCGCGCCGCGACTCGACCCACTCCGGGTGGGTGTCGATCTCCGTCGGCTGCAACAACACGTGCACCTTCTGCATCGTCCCCTCGCTGCGCGGCAAGGAGCGCGACCGGCGGCCCGGCGACGTGCTGGCGGAGGTCCGCGCGCTGGTCGACGAGGGTGTGCTGGAGGTCACCCTGCTCGGCCAGAACGTCAACTCCTACGGCGTGGAGTTCGGCGACCGGTACGCGTTCGGCAAGCTGCTGCGCGCCGCCGGCGGGATCGAGGGCCTGGAGCGGATCAGGTTCACCTCGCCGCACCCGAAGGACTTCACCTCCGACGTGATCGCGGCGATGGCCGAGACCCCCGCCGTGTGCCACCAGCTGCACATGCCGCTGCAGTCGGGCTCGGACCGGGTGCTCAAGCAGATGCGCCGGTCGTACCGGACCGCCAAGTACCTGTCCATCCTGGACGAGGTGCGCGCGGCCATGCCGGACGCGGCCATCACCACCGACATCATCGTCGGCTTCCCCGGTGAGACCGAGGAGGACTTCCAGGCCACTTTGGACGTGGTCCGGCAGGCCCGGTTCTCCTCCGCGTTCACCTTCCAGTACTCCAAGCGCCCCGGCACGCCGGCCGCCGAGCTGCCCGACCAGCTGCCCAAGCAGGTCGTGCAGGAGCGCTACGACCGGCTGGTGGCGCTGGTCAACGAGATCGCCCACGAGGAGAACCTGAAGCAGGTCGGCAGGCGGGTGGAGCTGCTGGTGTCCGCGGGCGAGGGCCGCAAGGACACCGAGACCAACCGGATGACCGGCCGGGCGCGGGACGGTCGGCTGGTGCACTTCGCGCCCGGGGACGCGCGGGTGCGCCCCGGTGACGTGGTCGAGACGGTGGTCACCTACGCCGCGCCGCACAACCTGATCGCGGACGGCCCGCTGCTGGCGCACCGGCGCACGAAGGCGGGTGACCGGTCCGAGGCGGGCGTGAAGCCGAAGACGCCGGGGGTGGCGCTGGGCCTGCCGTCGTTCGGCGCGCCGGCGCCGCAGCCCGCGGCCGTGGGCGGGTGCTCGGTCGGATGAGCCGCGAACCCGACGACCTGGACCGGCTGCGCGAGGAGATCAACGGGGTGGGCCGCACGGCGGCCAAGCGCTTCGACCCCGGTGCCGGCGCGCTGACCATCGCCATCGGCGTGCTGGCGATCCTGGTGTCCCTGGTGCTGCCGTGGGTGGACGGCGGGACGGGCCTGTCCGTCCTGCTCGGCGAGGCCCCGGCGCTCCCCCGGGTCTTCTCGGTCGCGGTGCTGGTGGCGGGCGTGCTGCTGCCCGCCGCGACGCTGGCGGTCCGCCGCTGGGCCCTGGCCTGGGTGTCCGCGCTGGCCTCGTTCGCCACGAGCGTGGCCGGCGTCCTGTCGATCTGGACGACCCAGACCACCACCGGCCACCACCCGGGCCCCGGCCCGGGCTTCGGCCTGGTCCTGGCCGTGATCGCCATCGTCGTCCTGCTGGTCAAGTGGCTGCGCATAGCCGCCTCCCGCCCACCCCTGACCTAACCCCCTCCCGCGCGTGTCCTCCACTCGGACACCGCGAGTCGAACGTTCAGGACCGTCGTGTCGAACGCTCAAGACCCCCGAGTTCCACGTTCACGCACCCTGACCTGGGACGTGAATGTGGAACTCGGGGGTCCTGGAGGTTCGACACGCGGGGGCTGGAGGTTCGACTCGCGCGGGTTGAACGGGGACACGCGGGTGAGCTGCCGGTTTGTCAGCAGTTGATCCAGTACGGGCCGTTGCACGGGTTCGTGTCCCTGGTGGTCGTGCTGACGACTGTGGTGCTCGTGGCAGGGGTCGTGGTGATCGTGCGGGTGCTCGTGGGCGCATGGTCCGTCGTGGCGGCGGGCGACGTCACCGGGGCGGGTGCGTTCCCGGTACCCGGTGCGGTCGTGGTCATCGGTGTGGCGGTGACCGGTGTGGTGGTGACCGCTGTGGTGGCCGTCGGGGTCGTCGTCGGCGCGGCGGAGCCCGTCGGGGTGGCGGCGGTTGAGCCGGCGGTGGGAGCGACCTGGTTGCCCGCGTCCCGTCGGGGGGTGAGGTCGACGCGGCCCTGCCACACCAGCAGGGTCAGGGCCGCCAGTGCGACGACCGCCAGGAACGCGCCTGAAGCCACGGCCGCGAACACCACCGGTCGGTGTTGCGGTGCCCCGATGGTGACGCCGCCGATCGTGTGAGCCGCGACGGTGGTGCCGTGGAACTCGCCGGTCAGCGCGTTGTGCGCGGTCGATGTCCCCTCACCGGTGGTCGCCGCCGTCACGCGGCCCGCCCGATGCGCTGGTGGATCATGTGCGGACGTTATCGGCCGGCCCGCCGGCGTCGTCCGCCCTTTTGCGACTTCTCGATCGCCCGAACGAGGGAGAGGAAAGCCGGGGGCCCGTGCCGCAGGCGGCACGGGCCCCCGGCGGACCGGGTCAGCGGGTGGCTACGGCCTGTTCGGCGGCGGCCAGCCACTCGCGCCACTGCTTGGCCTGGGCCTCGGCCTGCTCGGCCCGGCGCTTGTCGCCCGCCGAACGGGCCTTCGCGGCCTGCGCCTCGAACTGCTCCACCCGCTCGCGGAACTGGGCCACGCGCGCCTCGGCCTCCGGGTCGGACCGGCGCCACTGGGCGTCGACCGCGCCGCGGACCCGCTCCTCGACCGACCGCAGCCGGCCCTCCAGCTCGCGGACCCGCTCGCGCGGCACCTTGCCGATCGCGTCCCACCGCTCCTGGATGCGGTACAGGTGCTGCCGCGCCGCCTCCAGGTCGTGCGACGGGTCGATCTGCTCGGCCTCGACCAGCAGCTCCTCCTTCAGCTTCGCGTTGGACGCGAACTCCGCGTCACGCTCGCTGAACGCCTCCGACCGCTTGGCGAAGAACGCGTCCTGCGCGGCCCGGAACCGCTGCCACAACGCGTCGTCGGCCTCCTTGGGCGCACGCCCGGCGGCCTTCCACTCGACCATCAGCTCCTTGTACCGACCGGCCGTGGGACCCCAGTCGTCGGACTCGACGAGCTTCTCGGCCTCCTCGACCAGCTCCTGCTTGCGCGCCTTGGCCACGCTGCGCTGCCGGTCCAGGTCGGCGAAGTGCGAGCCCCGCCGCCGGTTGAACGCGTCCCGCGCCTTGGAGAACCGGCGCCACAGCTGCTCGTCGGTCTTGCGGTCGACGCCCCGGATGGTCTTCCACTCGTCCAGGATCGACCGCAGCCGGTCACCGGCCGCCTTCCACTGGGTCGACTCGGCCGCCAGCTGCTCGGCCTCCTCCACCAGCTCCTGCTTGCGCGCGGCGGCCGCGGCGCGGGCCTCGTCCTTGGCGACCTTCGCCGCCTCCAGGCCCTGCTCGGCCAGCGCCAGGACGTGCTCGACGCGCGCGGACAGCGCCGCGAGGTCGCCGACCACGGCCGCGTCGGCCAGGCTCTCCTGGACGTGCTTCGCGCTGGTCATCGCGTGCTTGGGGTCCCCGGCACCGGAGGACAGCCGCGTCACCAGCAGCTCGACCTCGGTGCGGATGTCGTCGAACCGGCGCGCGAAGTGCGCCAGCCCCTCGGTGGGCTCCCCCGCCTGCCAGGACCCGACGACGCGCTCCCCGTCGGCCGTCTTGACGTAGACGGTGCCGTCCTCGTCCACACGCCCCCAGCGGTCAGGGTGGTCCGACGCCACGGGGACCGGCGGTGGTGCCGTGACCGGCGCCGATGCCACCTGGGTCTCCTCGACCGCCACCCCCGCGCCACTGTCCCCAGTGGTTCCCGGTGTCGTCTCGTGCTCCGTCATCGCCGGCTTCCTCCTCGCCTGCCCACTTCGTGGTGCCCGTGCCGACCACGGGCGCCCCGCCGATGGCGGGGCCCAGCACCCGGGTGCCGCGCGACCCACCTCAAGGGTCGCCAGTACCTCGCGCGCATTCAAACAGGTCAGGGCTCGCATCGGTACCGGTGGTGGCCGATGAGTAGCGTGGGTTGCCATGTTCTCGCGTCTAGCGGTCGTGCCGCACCCCCCGCTGCTGGTGCCCGAGCTGGTGTCCGGGGCGGCCCCGGAGACCGAGCCGGTGCGCGCCGAGACCCTGGCCGCCGCGCGTGCGCTGGCCTCGCACTCGGCCGACTGGGTGGCCGTCGGCGTCGACCCGTCCGGGCCCCGCGAGGTCGCGGACGTGGCCGGCGGCTTCACCGGTTTCGGGGTCGACGTCCCGGTTGCGCTGTCCGAGGGCGCGACCGCCGTGGACGACGACCTGCCGCTGCCCGCCCTGGTCGCGGGCTGGCTCCGAGGGCGGGTGGGCGCGCGGAGCGTGCGCGTGCACCTCGTGCCGCCGGACCTGCCGCCCGACGAGTGCGCCGCGCTGGGCGCGCGGCTGGCCGGCGCGCCGGCGCTGCTCGTGCTCGGCGACGGCTCGCCCCGGCACGGCGAGCTGGCCGTGGGCCGGTCCGACGAGCGCGCGGGCCCGTTCGACGAGGCCGTGCACCGGGCGCTGGCCGCCGCGGACGTGGACGCGCTGCGCGCGCTGGACCCCGGCCTGGCCGCGGAGCTGGGCGCGCAGGGCCGGGCCGCCTGGCAGGTGGCCGCGGGCGTGCCGGGCGCGTGGCGGTGCGCGCGGTCGGCGTTCCGGGCGCCCTTCGGCGTCGGCTACCACTGGGCCGTCTGGGAAGCCTGATCTGGGAGGCTTGGGCCCGTGCACACCCCCGTGGCCGTCGTGGGGCCGACCGCGACCGGCAAGTCCGACCTGGCCGTGCGGCTCGCCCTGGAGCTGGGCGGCGAGGTGGTCAACGCCGACGCGATGCAGCTGTACCGGGGCATGGACATCGGCACCGCCAAGATGACCGTCGAGGAGCGGCGGGGCGTGCCGCACCACCTGCTCGACGTGCTGGACGTCACCGAGACCGCCTCGGTGGCCGCCTACCAGCGCGAGGCGCGGGCGGTCGTGGAGAAGCTGCTGGCCGACGGCCGCACCCCGGTCCTGGTCGGCGGCTCCGGCCTGTACGTCGACGCCGTGCTCAACGACCTGCGGTTCCCCGGCACCGACGACGTCGTCCGGGCCCGGCTGGAGCGGGAGCTGGCCGAGGTGGGCGCGCCGGCTCTGCACGAGCGGTTGGCGCGGCTCGACCCGGCCGCGGCCCTGGCGATCCTGCCCGGCAACGGCCGGCGGGTCGTGCGGGCGCTGGAGGTCATCGAGCTGACCGGCGAGCCGTTCTCGGCGACCCTGCCCAAGCCCGGTCCGGCCCGCTACGGCACCGTGCTGGTCGGCCTGGACCGGGACGTGTCCGAACTGGACGAGCGGGTCGACGCCCGGGTGGCGCGGATGTTCGCCGCGGGCCTGGTCGACGAGGTCCGCGAGCTGGCGGCGCGGGGCCTGCGGGAGGGCCGCACCGCGTCGCGCGCCCTGGGCTACCAGCAGGTCCTGGCCGCCCTGGACGGCGCGTACCCGGTGGCGGACGCGGCGGCGCTGACCGCGCAGGGCACCCGGCGGTTCGTGCGCAGGCAGCGGTCCTGGTTCCGGCGCGACCGGCGGGTCACCTGGTTCGACGCGTCCTCGCCCACCCTGGCCGAGGACGTGCTGGCCCTGGTCGCACCGTAGCCTGGTGCCGTGGCAGTGGAGTTCCTGAAGGGGCACGGCACCGAGAACGACTTCGTGCTGCTGCCCGACCCGGACGGCGTGCTGGACCTGACCGAGGCGCGCGTGCGGGCGCTGTGCGACCGGCGGCGCGGCCTGGGCGCGGACGGCGTGCTGCGGGTCGTGCGCCCCGATTTCGGCCCGTGGTTCATGGACTACCGCAACGCCGACGGCTCGATCGCGGAGATGTGCGGCAACGGCGTGCGCGTGTTCGCCCGCTACCTGGTCGACGCGGGCCTGGTGCCCGAGGGCGGGTTCGCGGTGGGCACCCGGGCCGGCGAGCGCCAGGTCGTCACCCACCCCGACGGCTCGGTCACCGTGGACATGGGCCGCGCCCTGGTCACCGGCACGGGCACGGCCACGGTGGGCGGCAGCGCGTTCGACGGGGTCGCGGTGGACGTCGGCAACCCCCACCTGGCGTGCGTGACCGGGGTGCCGGTGGCCGAGCTGGACCTGGAGGCGCCGCCCGGCCACGACCCGGCGCAGTTCCCGCACGGGGTGAACGTGGAGTTCGTCAACGTGCTGGAGGAGGGCGCGCTGCGGATGCGCGTGCACGAGCGCGGGGTCGGCGAGACCCGGTCGTGCGGCACGGGCACGGTGGCGGCGGTGGCGTCGTGGCTGCACGGCACCGGTCAGCGCACCGGCAAGGCCACCGTGGACGTCCCGGGCGGGCGGGTGAGCGTGGTGGTCGAGGAGGAGACGGCCACGCTGACCGGCCCGGCGGTGCTGCTCGCGCGCGGCGAGCTGGACCAGGTCTGGTGGGACGCGCTCTAGAGGTCGACGACCTCCAGCCGCCCCAGCCGCGCCTTGGCGACCACCTCGGGCTGCGACGTGGGCGCGGTGCAGCAGACCAGCCGGCCGTCGAGCACCGCCACGGCGAAGCACGCCTGGCCGGTTTCCACCTTCCGGGTGATGCGCCCGCCCTCCTCGACGAGGAACGCGGCCGGCTGGAGCGCGGGCGCGACCCACACCCCGCCGCCCGGGTCGAGCGCGACGCCGTCCGGCGCGATCAGGCGCTCCCGCAGCCCGGCCCACACCCGCCGGCCGGACAGCGAGCCGTCGTCGGCCACGTCGAAGCAGGTCAGGCGGAACGCCAGCGTCTCGGCCACGACCAGCCGGCCGTCCGGGAGCAGGACCGCCCCGTTGGGGAACTTCAGGTCGTCGGCGGCCCGCTCCACCGCCCCGTCCGGCCGGACCAGCGCCAGCGGGGTGCCGGGCGCCACCCAGTCCGGGTCCAGCAGCGCCGCCTCGCCCCCGGCGGCGATCGCGGCGTGCAGGTCGAAGCCGAAGTTGCCCACGTAGGCGCGGCCGTGCGCGTCGACCAGCATGTCGTTGGCGTGGAAGGTGGCGATGCCGCCCAGGTCGGCGTGCTCGACCAGCCCGCCGTCCTCCAGGCGCAGCACCCGGCGGTCGGTCATGGACACCACGAGCAGCCGGCCGTCGGGCAGCCACCCCAGTCCGGACGGCTGCCCGGGCACCTCGCAGACGACCTCCTCGGCACCGGTGCCCGGGTCGAGCGCGCGCACCTCGTGGTCGTAGAAGTCGGAGTAGAACAGCCGGCCGTCCGGTCCGCGGCGAGGTCCCTCGCCGAACCGGAGGCCGTCGCGCAGCACCTCGGTGTCAGCCACGCCCCTCGACCGTAGTGACCTCCGGCACGTCCCGCATCGCCCTCAGCGGTGACAGGACCAGCCACAGCACCGAGGCGACCATGCCCGCGGCGGCGACCCACAGCGTGCCGCGCACCCCGATCCACCCGGCCAGCGCGCCCCCGGCCAGCGCGCCCAGCGGGATCGACCCCCAGGCCAGGAACCGGATGCTCGCGTTCATCCGGCCGAGCAGGTGGTCCGGGCACAGCGCCTGGCGCAGGCTGACCTGGGCGACGTTGTAGACGACGATCCCGGCCGAGGCGATCGCGGTGCCGACGGCGAAGAGCGCGATCCGCCAGTCCGGCCGGGTCAGCGGGATCAGCACCCACGCGGGCTGGGTGCAGACCAGGGACAGCCACACCAGCCGCACCTGCCCCACCCGCACCAGGCGGCCCACGAACAGGCCGGCCAGGGCCCCGCCCGCGCTGCCGACGCCCAGCAGCAGGCTCGCCGCCGCCGGCGGCAGGTCCAGGTCGCGGAGCAGGAACAGCACGTTCACCGCGCCCCAGACGGCGTTGGTCAGGTTGAACGAGGCGGTGCACAGCGCCGTGGGGCGCACCAGGGGGTGCCCGAAGACGAACCGCAGCCCCTCGGCGACCTCCGCCCCCAGCGCCCGGCGACGCGGCCCGGCCGGTCGCTCGACCACCCGCACGCCGCGCAGCAGCACCGCCGAGGCCAGGTAGCAGGCGCTGATGGCGAGCACGGCGTTGGCGCCGCCGAGCACCTGCACCAGGGGCCCGCTCACCGGTCGCCCGGTCAGTCGCGCCACCTGCTGCACCGACACCAGCCGGTTGTTCGCCCCGACCAGCAGGCCGCGGTCGACCAGCGCCGGCAGGTACGCCTGGGCGCCCACCTCGAAGAACACCGTCAGCACGCCCACCAGCAGCGCGGTGAGCAGCAGGTGGGCGTAGGTCAGCCCGCCCAGCCACGCGGCGACCGGCACGCCGAGCAGCAGCAGCGCCCGCCCGGCCGTGCTCCACCCCATCAGCGGCCGTTTGCGCAGGCGGTCGACGTACGCGCCCGCGGGCAGGCCGATGAGCAGGAACGCGGCCATGCCGGCGGCGTTGAGCAGCCCGACCTGGAACTCCGAGGCGTCCAGCGCCTCGATCGCCACCACCGGCAGCACGAACGACGACACGGCCGTGCCGAACTGGTTGGCCGCGTCGCTCCCCCAGAACAGCCGGAAGTCACGCGATAACGGCATCCTCCTGCTCCTCCCCCTCACGCGTGCGCAGCGGTGACAGCACCACCCACAGCAGCGCCGCGGCCTGGCCCGCCATGGCCACCCAGAGCGTCGACCTGATGCCGATGCCCTCCCCCAGGGCGCCGCCGACCAGCCCGCCGAGCGGCAGCGCGCCCCACACCACGAACCGGATGCTCGCGTTCATCCGGCCGAGCAGGTGGTCCGGGCAGATCGACTGGCGGTAGCTGACCTGCGAGACGTTGTAGACGATCACCCCGTAGGCCACGCCGATCTCGCCGAGCACCACGAGCACCAGCCGCCAGTCCGCCGCGCCGAACGGCACGAGCAGCCCGAACGGGAACGTGACCAGCGCCGACAGCCAGATCGTCCGGGTCTGCCCGAACCGCCGGTTCCACCAGCCGGTGGTCAGCGCGCCCAGCACGCCGCCGACGCCCGCGGTGCTGAACAGCAGGCCGACCACGCCCTCCGACAGGCCGAGCTCGCGGACCAGGAACAGCACGGTCACGGCCGCGCCGATGCCGCCGAAGAAGTTGGCCGTGCCGGTGCAGCCGACGATGGCGCGCAGCGACGGGTGGCCGAACACGAACCGCAGGCCCTCGCCGATCTCGTGCACCAGGCCGGGCCTGGCGGGCGGCTCCGGGCGCGGCTCGGGGGTGCGGATGCGCAGCAGGAACAGCGCGGACACCAGGTAGCCCACGCCGGTGGCCAGCACGCCGTTGGCCGCGCCGAGCGCCTGGGCCACGCCGCCGGCCGCCGCGGGCCCGGACACCTCGGCCACGGCCCGGCTGGTCTCCAGCTTCGAGTTGCCCTCGACCAGCTGGTCCCGCCCGACCAGCGCCGGCAGGTACGACTGGTAGGCGACGTCGAACATGACCGTGGCCGCGCCGACCAGCAGCGCCACCACGACCAGCTGGGCCAGCGTGAGCGCGCCCAGCCACCAGGCCACCGGCACGGACAGCAGCAGCGCGGCGCGGGTGAAGTCGGCGACCAGCATCACCGGGCGCCTGCTCAGCCGGTCCACCCACACCCCCGCGGGCAGGCCGATCAGCAGGAACGCGGCCGAGCCCGCCGCGGACAGCACGCCCATCTCGAACGGGGTCGCGGCCAGCGCGCCCGCCGCGAGCAGGGGCAGGACGGTGCGGCCGATCGTCGCGCCGAACTGGCTGACGGTGTCGCCCACCCACAGCAGGCGGAAGTCGCGGTGAGACCACAGGGACATGGCCGGGAGTCTCCCGAGAGTGATTGGAAACTGTCAATCACTTATCCTGTCCGGGTGTCCCGACGCCTCGCCACGGCCGCGGAGATCGCCGTCCTCTCCTCGGACGTGCGGCTGCGCATCATCCGGCTGACCTACGACACGCCGCTGACCAACAAGGAGATCGCCGAGCGGCTGGGCAAGGACCCGGCCACCACCCTCCACCACGTGCGCAAACTCGTCGCCACGGGTTTCCTGGAGGCCCAGCCGGCCCGCGCCGGCAAGCGCGGCGCGCGCGAGATCCCGTACCTGTCCACGGGCCTGTCCTGGCGGCTGACCTGGGAGAACCGGCCGCCGGAGGCCAAGGAGGCGGCGTTGCAGGCGTTCCTCGGCGAGGTGGCGGACGTGGGCGTGGACGCGTTGCGGCAGATCCGGCTGGTGGTGCGCGCCGACCCCGAGGAACTAAAACGCCGTCTCCGGACGTTGTTCGATGAGCTGGCGGAGGAGCCGGCCGACCCGGGCGACGAGCGGGTGGCGATCTACCTGGCGCTGTACCCGGGGGATTAACCACTCGGTCCCGGCGGGGTCGTCATGGGACGATGAAGGGCAAATGACGGAAAACACGTACCGAACCAACGACTGGCTCGACCGCGACGACGAGCTGTCCACCGGCGACCTGGCTCTCGAGGAGCGCGCGGCACTGCGCCGCGTCGCCGGGCTGTCCACCGAACTCCAGGACGTCACCGAGGTCGAGTACCGCAGGCTCCGGCTGGAGCGGGTCGTGCTGGTCGGCGTGTGGACCGAGGGCACGGCGGCCGACTCCGAGGCGTCCCTGGCCGAGCTGGCGCTGCTCGCCGAGACCGCGGGCTCCGAGGTGCTCGAAGGGCTCGTGCAGCGGCGCGACCGGCCCGACCCGGCGACCTACATCGGCGCGGGCAAGGTGGCCGAGCTGCGCGACGTCGTGATCTCGACCGGCGCCGACACCGTGATCTGCGACGGCGAGCTCTCCCCCGGCTAGCTGCGGCAGCTGGAGGAGAAGCTGAAGGTCAAGGTCGTCGACCGCACCGCGCTGATCCTCGACATCTTCGCCCAGCACGCCTCCACCAAGGAGGGCAAGGCGCAGGTGGAGATGGCCCAGCTCCAGTACCTGCTGCCGCGCCTGCGCGGTTGGGGCGAGTCGCTGTCCCGGCAGGCGGGTGGCCGCGCGGGCGGCGCCAACGGCGGTGTGGGTCTGCGCGGTCCCGGTGAGACCAAGCTGGAGACCGACCGCAGGCGCATCCGCGCGCGCATCGCCAAGCTGCGCCGCGAGATCGCCGCGATGAGCGTGATCCGGGAGACCAAGCGGCACCGCCGCGTCGCCAACGCGGTGCCGAACGTGGCCATCGCGGGGTACACGAACGCGGGCAAGTCCAGCCTGCTCAACGCGCTGACCGGCGCGGGCGTGCTGGTGCAGGACGCCCTGTTCGCGACCCTGGACCCGACCACCCGGCGCACCGAGACCCCCGAGGGCCTGCCCTACACGCTGACCGACACCGTCGGCTTCGTGCGGCACCTGCCGCACCAGCTCGTCGAGGCGTTCCGGTCGACGCTGGAGGAGGTCGCCGACGCGGACCTGCTGGTCCACGTGGTCGACGGGTCCGACGGGATGCCGGAGAAGCAGGTCGCGGCCGTGCGCGAGGTGATCGGCGAGATCACCGAGCGGCGCGACGAGCCGATGCCGCCCGAGCTGCTGGTGGTGAACAAGATCGACGCCGTGGGCGAGCTGGGCCTGGCCCGGCTGCGGCACCTGTTCCCCGGCGCGGTGTTCGTCTCCGCGCACAGCGGCGAGGGCATCCCCGAGCTGCGCGAGCGCATCGCGGCCATGACGCCGCGGCCGGAGGTCGTGGTGGACGCCCTGGTGCCCTACGCGCGGGGCGAGCTGGTCGCGCGCGTGCACCGCGAGGGTGAAGTGCTCAAGGAGCGGCACACCGAGGAGGGCACCGAGCTGTCCGCCCGGGTGCGGCCGGACCTGGCGGGCGTGCTGGGGCAGTTCGCCGTGGACGGAAGCCGCGCCTGACCCGGTGCGCGCCCTCCTGGTGGTCCTCGGGTTGTTCGCGGGGGCCGGTGCCGCGGTGGCGGCGCCGGCCCCCGCCGACCTGTGCGCGGTCACCGACGAGCGGCTGGCGGAGCTGTCCGGTCTCGCCGCGGGCGGGGACGAGCTGTTCGCGGTCAACGACAGCGACGACGGCAGGCTGGTGGTCCAGGTGATGGACCGCGGGTGCGCGGTCACCCGGACCATCACCACCCCGGTCAACCCGTTCGACGTCGAAGACCTCGCCCTCGCTCCTGACGGAACCCTGTGGGTCGCGGACACCGGGGACAACGGCAAGACGCGCGAAACCGTGGCATTGCACGCGGTTTCCCCGGACGGCACGACGCGTTTGTACCGCCTTACGTATCCTGACGGAAAGCACGACGCCGAGGCGTTGTTGTTGGACGGCGCGGGAATTCCGCACATCGTCACCAAGGAAACGATCGGCTCGGCATTGGTGTACCGGCCTGTTTCCGGGTTGGCCGAGAACGCGCCGACACCGCTGGAACAGGTCGGTCAGGTGCGGATCGGCAGCACCGACACGCCCGGCGGGCCGCTGGCGAACCGCGTGGTGTCGCGCCTGGTCACGGGCGGTGCGACGAGCCCGGACGGCCGGGTGGTCGCGCTGCGCACCTACACCGACGCCTACCTGTTCCCGGTGCCCGACGGCGACCTGGCCAAGGCGCTGGAGGGCGACCCGGTGCGGGTGCCCCTGCCGGACGAGCCGCAGGGCGAGGCCATCGCGTTCACCCCGGACGGGGCGCTGCTGTCGGCCTCGGAGTTCGGCAGCGGCGCGACGTCCTCGGTGGTGCGGCGGGTCGAGGGTGCCGCGGCCCTGGCCGCACCGCCCCCACCGGCCCCGACCTCGACCGACGCGCCCGCGCGGGCGGGGGAACCGCAGGCCGCCGGGCCCGCCGAGCCGGCCTCCTCGCCGTGGCCGGCGGTCGGGGGTGCCGCCGTGGTGCTGGTGCTGACGGCCGCGCTGGTGCGCCGCTCCCGCCGCCGGGCCTGAGGGGCCCCTCCACGCACGACGGGGCCCGGGCGCACCCGGACCCCGTTGCTCCGCACCTCGCGGTCAGAGGCGGCGCAGGACCGCGACGACCTTGCCCAGGATCGACGCCTCGTCACCGAGGATCGGCTGGTAGGCGGTGTTGTGCGGCAGCAGCCACACGTGCCCGTCGTCCTTGCGCTTGAACGTCTTCACCGTGGCCTCGCCGTCGATCATCGCGGCCACCACGTCGCCGTTGTCGGCGGTGGGCTGCTGGCGGACCACGACCCAGTCGCCGTCCGTGATGGCGGCGTCCACCATCGAGTCACCCACGACCTTGAGCAGGAAGACCTCGCCCTCGCCGACCAGGTCGCGGGGCAGCGGGAACACGTCCTCGATGGCCTCCTCGGCCAGGATCGGCCCGCCCGCGGCGATGCGGCCCAGCATGGGCACGTACGCGGGCGTGGGCTTGGACGCGGGGGCCAGGCCGGTCACGATCTCGGTCGGCAGCACGCCCACCGCGCGCGGGCGGTTCGGGTCGCGCCGCAGGAAGCCCTTCTTCTCCAGCGCGCGCAGCTGGTGGGCGACGGAGGACGTGCTGGTCAGGCCCACCGCCTCGCCGATCTCGCGCACGCTGGGCGGGTAGCCGAACCGGTCCAGCCAGTCGCGGATCACGTCGAGCACCTTGCGCTGGCGCAGGGTGAGCCCGGCGTTGCCCGCGATGTCCGCCGGTTCGGGCAGGGAGGGCACGTCTGCGGCGATGCCGAGGTCGTCATTGGTCTTGCGTGCCACGGTGCTTTCCCTCCTCACCGGCTCAGTTTCGCCCAGGCCGGCTCTGCGTCGATCTTCAGTTGTGGACGGTAGTCGTGTTGCACGCCCAGATCAAACACCTGTTCGAAGTAAGTACCGGCGTGTCCTGGAGATTATGCGGCACTTAGTGGTAGACATTCGCACGGACGTTCGATCGAACACAAGTTCGATCATGATCGGATGACCTGCGTTGGAGGGCATCATGGCGGTGGTCATTGGCACCCGCAACGGCTTCGAACTCGTGGACGGGGCCGGGGTCGAGGACGTCACCCTGGGCACCGGCCTGCGACCAGGCCCACGCGTACTGCGCCGCTTCGCCGTACCGGACCGCCCCCAGCACCCCTCCCCCCGCCCCTCCGCCCGCCCGGCCACCCACCCGTCACCGCGCCCCCAGCCGCCCGCGACCCCCGACGCCCCTTCGGCCACGGCGACCCGGCAGGCGCGACCGCACCGCCACCCCGCCGTCCAGTTCACCCTCTACGCCCTGGCCGCCGCCGTCCTGGCCGCCGCCCTGACCCTCCTGTACCTCTACACCTCGGGCGCCACGACGGTCCCCGAGCGCACCGCCGTGGTGCACGTCCAGGTGGGCGAGACCCTGCTCGACGTGGCCGAGCGCAGCGCGCCCGCCAGCGACCCGGAGGCCGTCGCCGAGCGCATCCGCGAGCTCAACCACCTCCCCGACGACCAGGTGGTCCCCGGCCAACCCCTCACCGTCCCCCACGGCCACCCCACCCCCTGACCCCTCCCCCGCGCGAGTCGAACCCCCAGCCCCCGCGTGTCGAACCTCCAGGACCCCCGAGTTCCACATTCGCGCCCCAACCCAGGGCGCGTGAACGTGGAACTCGGGGGTCCTGAGCGTTCGACACGACGGTCCTGAACGTTCGACTCGCGGTGTCGGGGTGAAGGACACGCGCGGGGTGGGTGGGTAGGGTGCAGCGTCGTTCGGGACGGGTGGCGGATCAGCCGTACGGGTGACACGCCAAGGGCCTGTCCGAGTTGCAGGACGGTAGGGCCAAGGCATAGGTTGACCCCTACATCTAGTGGTTACACCGTTGTAGTTAGTCCACAGGTTGGGGTTTTCCCCGTCACGAGGGCTAACGCGATGGATGCTGCGCGCAAGTAGGGGAGACCAGCCGTGCGATGCCCGTTCTGCCGGAACTCGGACTCACGCGTGGTCGACTCCCGCGAGGTCGACGAGGGCCAGGTGATCCGCCGCAGGCGGTCCTGCGCCAACTGCGGCCGCCGGTTCACCACCGTCGAGGAAGCCGTGCTCGCCGTGGTCAAGCGCTCGGGCGTCACCGAGCCGTTCAGCCGTGACAAGGTCGTCAACGGCGTGCGCCGCGCCTGCCAGGGCCGCCCCGTCGACGAGGACGCCCTCCAGCACCTCGCGCACCGCGTGGAGGAGTCGATCCGCTCCGGCGGCGTCGCCGAGATCCCGAGCCACGAGGTCGGCCTGGCCATCCTCGGCCCCCTGCGCGAGCTGGACGAGGTCGCCTACCTGCGCTTCGCCAGCGTCTACCGCTCCTTCTCGTCCGTGGAGGACTTCGAGAAGGAGATCGCCGATCTTCGCGACGCCAAGCGCGACTAGCGCCTGCCGCCGCGGCACAGAACACCAAGCGACCGCCTCGGACGGGGAGCCCGGACGTGGTCGCTGCCACTCCTAACCGATTTCGAGAGGGAACCCGGATGACCGAGACCGTCGGTGGCTCAGCCAAGAAGACAGCCACCCGCAACGGCGCGGGCGCCAAGAACGCCAAGCTGAAGGTGGAGCGCGTCTACACCACCGAAGGTGTGCACCCCTACGACGAGGTCACCTGGGAGCACCGGGACGTCGTGATGACGAACTGGCGCGACGGCTCGGTGAACTTCGAGCAGCGCGGCGTGGAGTTCCCCGACTTCTGGTCCGTCAACGCGACCAACATCGTGACCAGCAAGTACTTCCGCGGCGCGGTGGGCACGCCGCAGCGCGAGCACAGCCTGCGCCAGCTCATCGACCGCGTGGTGCTGACCTACGTCAAGGCGGGCGTCGAGCACGGCTACTTCGGCACCGACGCCGACGCCGAGGTCTTCGAGCACGAGCTGACCTGGATGCTGCTGCACCAGGTGTTCAGCTTCAACTCCCCGGTGTGGTTCAACGTCGGCACGGCGTCCCCGCAGCAGGTCAGCGCCTGCTTCATCCTGTCGGTCGACGACACGATGGAGTCGATCCTGAACTGGTACCGCGAGGAGGGCCTGATCTTCAAGGGCGGCTCCGGCGCGGGCCTGAACCTCTCGCGCATCCGCTCGTCCAAGGAGCTGCTGTCCTCCGGCGGCACGGCGTCCGGCCCGGTGTCGTTCATGCGCGGCGCCGACGCGTCCGCGGGCACCATCAAGTCCGGTGGCGCCACCCGCCGCGCGGCGAAGATGGTCGTGCTGGACGTCGACCACCCGGACGTCGAGGAGTTCATCGAGACCAAGGCGCGCGAGGAGGACAAGGTCCGCGCGCTGCGCGACGCCGGGTTCGACATGGACCTGGGCGGCCGGGACATCGTGTCCGTGCAGTACCAGAACGCGAACAACTCGGTCCGCGTGTCCGACGAGTTCATGCACGCCTACGAGAGCGGCGGCCAGTTCGGCCTGCGCGCCCGCCAGACCGGCGAGGTCATCGAGCACGTCGACGCCAAGTCCCTGTTCCGCAAGCTGGCGCAGGCCGCGTGGGAGTGCGCCGACCCGGGCATCCAGTACGACGGCACGATCAACGACTGGCACACCACGCCGGAGTCGGGCCGCATCACCGCGTCCAACCCGTGCTCGGAGTACATGCACCTGGACAACTCCAGCTGCAACCTGGCCTCGCTGAACCTGATGAAGTTCCTGAAGGACGACGGCTCGTTCAACGCGGAGCTGTTCGCCAAGTCGGTCGAGCTGATCATCACCGCGATGGACATCTCGATCTGCTTCGCGGACTTCCCGACCCCCGCGATCGGCGAGACCACCCGGGACTTCCGCCAGCTGGGCATCGGCTACGCGAACCTGGGCGCGCTGCTCATGGCGACCGGCCACGCGTACGACTCGGAGGGCGGCCGCGCGCTGGCGGCCTCGATCACCTCGCTGATGCAGGCCGTGGCCTACCGGCGGTCCGCGGAGCTGGCGGGCGTCGTCGGCCCGTACGCGGGTTACGCCCGCAACGCCGAGTCGCACCAGCGGGTCATCCGCAAGCACGCCGCGGCCAACGACCTGATCCGCACCTTGCACGCCAACGACGCGGCGGTCCGGTCGGCCGCGACCCGCGAGTGGCAGCGGTGCCAGGAGGTCGGCGCCCGCCACGGCTGGCGCAACGCGCAGGCCAGCGTGCTCGCGCCCACCGGCACCATCGGCCTGATGATGGACTGCGACACCACCGGCATCGAGCCCGACCTGGCGCTGGTGAAGTTCAAGAAGCTGGTCGGCGGCGGCTCGATGCAGATCGTCAACCAGACCGTGCCGCGCGCGCTGAGCGTGCTGGGCTACCCGGACGAGCAGGTCGAGGCGATCGTCGAGTACATCGGCGAGCACGGGCACGTGGTCGACGCGCCGGGCCTCAAGCCCGAGCACTACGAGGTGTTCGACTGCGCGATGGGCGACCGCTCGATCGCGCCGATGGGCCACGTGCGGATGATGGCCGCGGTGCAGCCGTTCCTCTCGGGCGCCATCTCCAAGACGGTCAACATGCCGGAGACGGCGACCGTCGAGGAGGTCGAGGAGATCTACTACCAGGGCTGGAAGCTGGGCCTGAAGGCGCTGGCCATCTACCGCGACAACTGCAAGGTCGGCCAGCCGCTGTCGGCGGGCAAGTCGGCCAAGGCGACCGAGACCAAGGCCGCCGAGCCGGTGGTGGAGTACCGGCCGGTGCGCAAGCGGCTGCCGAAGAAGCGCCCGTCGCAGACGGTGTCGTTCACGGTCGGCGGCGCCGAGGGCTACCTGCACGCGGGCTCGTACCCCGACGACGGCCTGGGCGAGATCTTCGTCAAGCTCGGCAAGCAGGGCTCGACGCTGGCGGGCGTGATGGACGCGTTCTCCATGTCCATCTCGGTGGGCCTGCAGTACGGCATCCCGCTGGAGTTCTACGTCTCGAAGTTCCAGAACCTGCGCTTCGAGCCGGCGGGCATGACCGACGACCCGGACGTGCGGATCGCTACCAGCGTGCTGGACTACCTGTTCCGCCGGCTGGCGCTGGACTACCTGCCGTTCGAGAAGCGGGCGCAGCTGGGCATCTTCACCGCCGACGAGCGGACCGCCCAGGTGGCGGCCGACTACAGCGGTGGTGACGTGGACCTGGAGGGCCTGCGCACGTCGGTGGGCTCGGTCGAGCCGGCGGCACCGGCGAACGCGCCGTCGCCCGCGCCGGAGTCGAAGTCGAAGCCGCAGGACGTGCGGGTCGGCAGCTCCACCGAGCTGCTGGAGCTGCACCTGGGCAAGGCCGCCGACGCGCCGCTGTGCATGACGTGCGGCACGAAGATGCGCCCGGCGGGCTCCTGCTACCTGTGCGAGGGCTGCGGCTCCACCTCGGGTTGCAGCTGACCCTGAGCGCCTTGAGCAGGTGAAGTACCCGGTCAGAGCCGGGGCGACGGTCGTCGCCCCGGCTCTGCCATGTCCGCTCACGGTTGCATTGAATGCAACATCGGCCCAAGTACGTCACGTACTTGACGTACTTGGGCTTCGGAGGCATGCTTGTGAGGACCACCCGGGGAGGCCGGCATGTCTGCTGTTCACTACGACAGCTACACCGATGCTCGCGCACATCTGAAGGACTTGCTGGATGCCGCGGAGCAGGGGCGAGTCGCCACGGTTCGACGTGACTCAGCCACGACAGCCGTCGTGGATGTCAAGCGGCTGCGCCACTTCCTCGCATCGATCGTTCCGTCGCACGCCCAGGTCGTCCCGGAGGCAGGCGGCTGGTCGGTGTTCATCCCGGGGCTGCCGGTGGCGGCTGATGGCGCGTCGTTCGACGAAGCGATCACCGAGATGATCGACGCCCTGCGCGAGTACGCGGAAGACTGGCAGCAGCGCCTGCTCGACGCTCCGAACCACCGTGACAAGTGGGGATTGGTGCAGCTGATCAGCTTCAGCGACGACGAGCAGCTACGCGAGTGGCTTGTCGGTGCCGCGCGGTGACTTCCTGGCCGCAGCCGGCGCGCAAGGATCACGAGGCGTTCTGCCAGGTCGAGGAATGGCGCCGGGTGCGCGACGCCCGCGGCCGAACTGGAACGCATCACGTCACTTACGAACTCGATCTTGTCGACGGCAGGATTCTGCGCACCCGCATCTCGCACCCGGTGGACCGCACCGGCTACGGGCAGAGCATCTGGAAGCACATCCTCCGCGATCAACTCGACGTCGACGAACCGGCGTTCTGGTCATGTGTGCAGGATGGCGTCAAACCTGCTCGCGGGACGCCTGAGCCGCCGGCGGCAGCCCTGCCCGCCGACCTCGTGCACATGCTGATCACGCGTGTCGGCCTCGCCGAGTCCGAGGTGGCCGGGATGAGCAAGGACGAAGCGGTCGCCAGGCTCCAGCGCTACTGGACCGAGGACAGCTGATCGAGTGACAGCTGGATGAATAGCGCACGGTACGAACAAGTGCACTCCACCAGTACCTGAGCCCGGGACCCCGTGTCCCGGGCCCTCCGGCTTTCCGAGGCCGGTTGCGCTCCGGCCGCGCCGATGACGAGGGTGGGTCCGCACGGCTTCGGGTAGCCCCGCCGGGAAGGACCCGGCGGTGTCGCCGAGGGAGCCGATCGTGTCCCGCACCACCCACCACACCCGTTCCACGCGCGCCCGCCGCCCCGGTCGCGCGTGGCTCACCGTCGTGCTCGACGACCTGCGCCACAGCTCCGCCTGCCCGCGCGCCGCCCGCCGCCGGAGGCCGCGGCCCGAGGCGGTGCGCCGCGTGGTCGAGGTCCGCTCGTTCCCGCGCGCCCACCACCGCGACCGGGAGGTCGCCCGGCCGGCCCGCCTGGCCGAGCGCCGTGCCCTGCGGTGCTCCCGCGACGACGTCGCGCCCGCCCGGCACCGGCATTCCGCCGTCCACCACGCGTGGTGAGGGCTACCCTCGACCGCACATGTCTCCCGAATCCGCGCTCCTCTCCCTCGACGGCCTGTCCGTCGGCGACGCCTTCGGCGCCCAGTTCTTCGCCCGCCCCCGCACCGACCGGTTCCCGCCGGGTCCCTGGCCGTGGACCGACGACACCGAGATGGCCCACCTCCTGCTGGCCGAACTCCTGGCGCACGGCGAGGTGGACCAGGACCGGCTGGCCGCCTCGTTCGCCGAGCACTGCGACCCGTACCGGGGGTACGGGCCCGGTGCGGTGGTGGTGCTGCACCGGGTGCGCGACGGCGTGCCGTGGCGGGAGGCGGCGGCGACGGCCTACCGGGGCGGTCCCTCGTGCGGCAACGGCGCGGCGATGCGGGTGGCGCCGCTGGGCGCGTTCTTCGCCGGCGACCCCGTGACGGCGAAGGCGCAGGCGGTGCGGCAGGCGGAGGTGACGCACGGGCACCCGGAGGGGGTGGCCGGCGCCGCGGCCGTGGCGGTCGCGGCGGCGTTGCCGGGGCCCGACCTGCTGGACGCGGTGCTCGACCACCTCGGCGACGGCGAGGTGCGGCGGGGGGTCGAGCGGGCGCGGGGGCTGCTGGGCCGGTCCGTCGGGGAGGCCGCGCACGAGCTGGGCAACGGGTCGAGGTCGATCGCGCAGGACACCGTGCCGTTCGCGCTGTGGGTGGCCGCCACCCACGCCGACGACTACCCGGCCGCGCTGCGGGCCTGCGTCGAGGCGGGCGGCGACATGGACACCACGGCGGCCGTCGTCGGCGGGGTCGTGGCCACGCGCACGGGCGTGCCGGGGAACTGGCTGAGCCGCCGGGAGCCGCTGCCCCGGTGAAGCGGGCCCGCGCTCGGCGACGCGCCGGCCGCGCCGGGTACCGGGACTAGCGGCGGGTGTGCCACACCGCGGTCAGGCCCAGCACGGTGGTCGCGCCGGCGCGGCGGGCCGCGTTCGCCACGCCCGCCATGGTGTAGCCGCTCTGGTAGGCGTCGTCCACGACGAGCACCGTGCGCCCGGTCAGGTCCTCGTCGACCCGGAACGCCGACAGCAGGTCGACGCGCTCGCGCGCGGTCATCAGCCGGGCGGGTTTGCGGGCCGGGCCGGTGACCGGGGTGAGCCCCAGGCCGAGGTCCTGCGCCAGCGCGAGGCCGAGCAGCACGCTCGCCGCCGGCCGCGGCGGTTCGTGGCCGGGCACCGGCAGCACGCGGGTCGCCCGGACGTACCACTCGTGCCGGATCACCGCCTCCGCCAGCGCCGCGACCAGCTCCTGCCCGGCCCGGTCGACCTCGGCGGGCACGCCGCCGTGCTTGACCAGGTGCAGCTGCTCGGCGCGGTCGGTGCGCGCGGAGCCGTCCAACTGCATCCGGTGGTCGAGCGCCAGCACGGCGTCCAGGGCCTCGTGGTTGACGGGGACCACCAGCACCTCGCCCAGCAGCGCGAGGAAGTCGGCCAGGTCGGCGGGCGGGGCGGAGTCGAGCCGCAGGCGGTAGGGCCAGCGGGGGTCGGTGCCGCGGTTGCGCAGCGGTTCGGCGTCGGGCAGGGCGCCGAAGACGTGGTCGGCGACCTCCGGCGGGCAGCGGAACCGGAGGAGCCAGGACGAGCCGGACGGTTCGAGCTTCCAGTCCGCGAGGTTCGGGTGGGGCGAGGTCGACGCGGGCAAGCGGGTACCCCCAGGCGGCGAACGGTGAACCACCAGCGTGCCACGGCGGGGCCCCGGACCGCGCGGGGTTTTCCGGGGCGGGGCGCCCCGGAGAACCCCGCGCGCGCTCACGACCGGCGGAACAGCTTGTTGCCCAGCCAGGTGACCGGGTCGTAGCGGCGGTCGGCCACCCGCTCCTTCATCGGGATCAGCGCGTTGTCGGTGATCTTGATGTGCTCCGGGCACACCTCGGTGCAGCACTTGGTGATGTTGCACAGCCCCAGCCCGTGCTCGGACTGCGCCTCGCGCACCCGGTCCGCCGCGTCCAGCGGGTGCATCTCCAGTTCGGCGACCCGCATCAGGAACCGCGGCCCGGCGAACGCCTCCTTGTTCTCCTCGTGGTCGCGGATCACGTGGCAGGTGTTGTTGCACAGGAAGCACTCGATGCACTTGCGGAACTCCTGCGAGCGCTGCACGTCCACCTGCTGCATCCGGTACTCCCCCGGCGCCACGCCGACCGGCGGCCGGAACGCGGGCACCTCCCGCGCCTTCCGGTAGTTGTACGACACGTCCGTGACGAGGTCGCGGATCACCGGGAAGGTGCGCATGGGCGTCACGGTGACCGTCTCGTCCTCGGTGAACACCGACATGCGCGTCATGCACAGCAGCCGCGGCCGGCCGTTGACCTCAGCCGAGCACGAGCCGCACTTGCCCGCCTTGCAGTTCCACCGCACGGCCAGGTCGGGCGCCTGCGTGGCCTGCAGCCGGTGGATCACGTCGAGGACCACCTCGCCCTCGTTGACCTCCACGGTGAAGTCCTCCAGGCCGCCGCCCTCGGCGGAACCGCGCCACACCCGGAAGTGCCCCTGGTACCCCAACGTCACGCCTCCAGTTCGCCCGCGGTCAGGTACTTCTCCAGCTCGGTGCGCTCGAACAGGGCCAGCAGGTCCGGCCGGATCGGCACCTGCGGCTCCTCCACCACCTCGACCTCGCCGCCGGACAGCCGGCACACCAGCAGCCTGCGCCGCCACTCCGGGTCCATGCCCGGGTAGTCGTCGCGGGTGTGCCCGCCGCGGCTCTCGGTGCGCAGCAGCGCCGCCCGCGCCACGCACTCGCTGACCAGCAGCATGTTCCGCAGGTCGAGCGCGAGGTGCCAGCCGGGGTTGAACTGCCGGTGCCCCTCGACGACCACGGACGCCGCGCGCCGCTTGAGCTCGTCGAGGCGCTTGACCGCCTGGTCCATCTCCTCGGCCCGCCGGATGATGCCCACCAGGTCGTTCATGCCCTGCTGGAGCTCCATGTGCAGGGTGTACGGGTTCTCCCCGCCGGTGCCGTCGAACGGCGCCAGGGCCACCCGCTCGGCCTCGGTCACCGCCTCGTCGGAGCACACCGGCCGCTGCGCGAGCCCGGCCACGTAGGACGCGGCGCCCGCGCCGGCCCGCTTGCCGAACACCAGCAGGTCGGACAGGGAGTTGCCGCCCAGCCGGTTGGAGCCGTGCATGCCGCCGGACACCT
The DNA here is from genome assembly GCF_009498035.1 of Saccharothrix syringae. Taxonomy (NCBI): domain Bacteria; kingdom Bacillati; phylum Actinomycetota; class Actinomycetes; order Pseudonocardiales; family Pseudonocardiaceae; genus Saccharothrix; species Saccharothrix syringae. The sequence goes on along the minus strand of NZ_CP034550.1, from coordinate 1,758,102 downwards.
CGCCCGCCGCGAACAGGCCCGGCACCGACGACGCGGCGGTGTCCGGGTCGACCTGCACGCCGCCCATCACGTAGTGGCAGGTCGGCCCGACCTCCATGGGCTGGGCGGTGATGTCGACGTCGGCCAGCTCCTTGAACTGGTGGTGCATCGACGGCAGCCGCCGGGTGATCTCCTCGGCGGGCATCCGGGTGGACACGTCGAGGAACACGCCGCCGTGCTCGGACCCGCGCCCCGCCTTGACCTCGGCGTTGATCGCCCGCGCCACCTCGTCGCGCGGCAGCAGCTCCGGCGGCCGGCGGTTCGAGTCCGGGTCGGTGTACCAGCGGTCGGCCTCGGCCTCGTTGTCGGCGTACTTGTCCTTGAACACCTCGGGGACGTAGTCGAACATGAACCGCTTGCCGTCGGAGTTGCGCAGCACGCCGCCGTCGCCGCGCACCGACTCGGTGACCAGGATGCCCTTCACCGACGGCGGCCAGACCATGCCGGTGGGGTGGAACTGGACGAACTCCATGTTGACCAGCGACGCGCCGGCGCGCAGGGCCAGCGCGTGGCCGTCGCCGGTGTACTCCCACGAGTTCGACGTCACCTTGAACGACTTGCCGATGCCGCCGGTGGCGAGCACCGCGGCGGGCGCCTCGAACAGCACGAACCGGCCCGACTCGCGCCAGTAGCCGAACGCGCCGGCGACCCGGTCGCCGTCCAGGACCAGGTCGGTGACGGTGAACTCCTGGAACACCCGCAGCCGGGACTCGTGGTCGCCGGTCTGCGCGAAGTCGTCCTGCTGGAGCGAGACGACCTTCTGCTGGAGGCTGCGGATCAGCTCCAACCCGGTCCGGTCGCCCACGTGCGCCAGCCGCGGGTACTCGTGGCCGCCGAAGTTGCGCTGGCTGATCCGCCCGTCCTTGGTCCGGTCGAACAGCGCGCCGTAGGTCTCCAGCTCCCACACCCGGTCGGGCGCCTCCTTGGCGTGCAGCTCGGCCATCCGCCAGTTGTTGAGGAACTTCCCGCCGCGCATGGTGTCGCGGAAGTGCACCTGCCAGTTGTCGTTGGCGTTGACGTTGCCCATGGCCGCGGCGATGCCGCCCTCGGCCATGACGGTGTGCGCCTTGCCGAACAGCGACTTGCACAGCACCGCCGTGCGCATCCCGTGTTCCCTGGCCTCGATCGCGGCACGCAGCCCGGCGCCACCGGCACCGATCACGAGCACGTCGAACGAATGCCGTTCCAGCTCGGGCAAGACCACTCCTCAGTTGACGATTCGCAGGTCGGTGACGACCCCGGCGGACACCAGGGCGATGTAGAGGTCGGTGAGGCAGACGAAGATCAGCGACGCCCACGCGAGCTGCATGTGCCGGGCGTTGAGCTTGGAGATCTTCGTCCACGCCCAGTACCGCACCGGGTGCTTGGAGAAGTGCTTGAGCCGCCCGCCCGCGATGTGCCGGCAGGAGTGGCACGACAGCGTGTAGGCGGCCAGCAGGCCCGCGTTGACCAGCAGCACCAGGTTGCCCACGCCCACGCCGGCGGTCAGCGCGTAGAACGCGTCGTAGATGTTGATCAGCAGCAGGATCGACGCGGCGTAGAAGAAGTAGCGGTGCAGGTTCTGCGCGACGAGCGGGAACCGGGTCTCACCGGTGTAGCGGCCGTGGGGTTCGGCGACCGCGCACGCGGGCGGGGACAGCCACGCCGCCCGGTAGTACGCCTTGCGGTAGTAGTAGCAGGTCACGCGGAAGCCGAGCAGGAACGGGATGATCACCACGGGCGGGGTGAGGAACCCGGGCAGCTCGGGCAGCGGCCGGCCGAAGTGGGCCGCGGCGGGCAGGCACTCCTGGCTCAGGCACGGCGAGTACATGGGCGTCAGGTAGCGGTACTCGTCCACCCAGTAGTGGTCGCCCATGAACGTGCGCACGGCCGCGTAGACCGAGATCAACAGCAGGCCCACGACCGTGACCAGCGGAGGCAGCCACCACCGGTCGGTTCGCAACGTGCGCTGGGCGATCTGCGCCCTCATACCTCACCTCGGTTCCACTCCGTTGTGGCGGGACAGTTCAGGGAAGGGACGTTGGCGCAGCGGTGCCCTCGGGGCAATGGCCCGAACCGGTGACCCGGGGCCCCGGAAAAACCGAACCGGCCCCCGCGCGGTGATCCACGCGGGGGCCGGTCGGTCGGCGCTCAGGTGCGGTGGCTGCGGTAGCCGCCGAGACCCTCGTCGTCGGCGTCGTGCCACAGCTTCGGGTCGTAGGGCGTGTCGGGCACGACCACGACCTCCCGCTCGACCCGGGGTGCCTCCCGCGGTCGTGGCGTGCGGTCCAGGTCCACCAGCTCGGTCGCGTCGATGTCCATGCGCTCGACGTCGTTGGCCAGCCTCTGCACGGCGGCCACGTCGCCGTACCGCGCGCGCAGGCCGCCGACGCACTGACGCAGCTGCCCGAGCGCCCGGCGCAGGGCGACGATCTCGGAAGACGTCACGGTCAGCACCTCCTTCGGTCCTCCGCCGAACTCTGCCAAGTCGGCGGGTCTGTGACAAGCACCACAAGTATCCCCGGCGCGTCCCAGTTCCTGAATCGTTTTTGTGAGGACGCGGTGTCGTGACTTACTGTGTGAGCTGTCACGTCCGTCCGTGCGACGCCAGCGCTGTCGTCCCACCGGGCCCGCACGGCCCGTGATCACCAACCGGAGACCGCGAACATGAGCGTGCACCCCGTCGTCGCCCGAGTGACGGCCCGCATCGCCGCCCGCAGCGCCCCCGGCCGGGCCTCCTACCTGGACCGACTCGCCCAGGCCCACCGGGAGGGACCCGCTCGCCGCGACATGGCGTGCAGCAACCTCGCCCACGGCTTCGCCGGGATCACCGGCGGTGACAAGGACCTGCTGCGGGCCGTGCGTCGCCCGAACGTGGCAATCGTGTCCTCGTACAACGACATGCTGTCGGCGCACCAGCCGATGCACGAGTACCCGGCGTGGATCAAGGACGCGGCGCGCTCGGCCGGCGGTGTCGCGCAGTTCGCCGGCGGCGTGCCCGCCATGTGCGACGGCATCACCCAGGGCCGCGCGGGCATGGAGCTGTCGCTGTTCAGCCGGGACGTGATCGCGATGTCCACCGGCATCGCGCTGTCGCACGAGATGTTCGACGCCGCGGTGCTGCTGGGCGTGTGCGACAAGATCGTGCCGGGCCTGCTGATCGGCGCGCTGGCGTTCGGGCACCTGCCCGCGATCCTGGTGCCCGCGGGCCCGATGAGCTCCGGCCTGCCCAACTCGGAGAAGGCCCGGGTGCGGCAGCTCTACGCCGAGGGCAAGGCGACCCGCGAGGACCTGCTGGAGGCCGAGGCCGCCTCCTACCACAGCCCCGGGACCTGCACGTTCTACGGCACCGCGAACTCCAACCAGCTCGTCGTGGAGGTCATGGGCCTGCACCTGCCGGGCGCGAGCTTCGTGCCGCCGGGCACCCGGCTGCGGCAGGCGCTGACCGAGGAGGCCGCGCGCCGGGCCGTGGAGATCAGCCGCGGGGACGACTACACCCCGGTCGGGCACGTGGTGGACGAGAAGTCCGTGGTCAACGGCCTGGTGGCGCTGCTGGCCACCGGCGGCTCGACCAACCACACCATGCACCTGGTGGCCGTCGCCTCGGCCGCGGGCATCGAGCTGAGCTGGGACGACTTCTCCGAGCTGTCCTCGGTGGTGCCGCTGCTGGCCCGCGTCTACCCCAACGGCTCGGCCGACATCAACCACTTCCAGGCGGCGGGCGGCGTGCAGTTCCTGGTGCACACGCTGCTGGAGGCCGGCCTGCTGCACGAGGACGTGCGGACGGTCGCGGGCCCCGGCCTGGAGCGCTACACGCGGGAGCCGGTGCTGGTCGAGGGCGCGCTCCAGTGGCGCCCCGGCGCCGGCCGCTCGCTGGACACCGACGTGCTGCGGCCCGCGTCCGACCCGTTCGCCGCCGACGGCGGCCTGCGCATGCTGTCGGGCAACCTCGGCCGCGCGGTGATCAAGGTGTCGGCGGTCAAGCCCGAGCACCGCGTGGTGGAGGCGCCCGCGCGGGTGTTCACCTCGCAGGAGGCGTTCGGCGCCGCGTTCAAGGCGGGCGAGCTGGAGCGCGACGTGGTGATCGTGGTGCGGCAGCAGGGCCCGCAGGCCAACGGCATGCCCGAGCTGCACAAGCTCATCCCGGCGCTGGGCGTGCTCCAGGACCGGGGCTTCAAGGTCGCCCTGGTCACCGACGGCCGCATGTCCGGCGCCTCGGGCAAGATCCCGGCCGCGATCCAGGTCACCCCGGAGGCGGCCGTGGGCGGGCCGCTGGCCCGGGTGCGCGACGGCGACGTGCTGCGGCTCGACGCCGAGACCGGCACCCTGGAGGCGTTCGTGGACCCGGCGGAGCTCGCCGGGCGCGAGCTGGTGGACTTCCCCCCGGACGCGCAGGCGTGGACCGGCACGGGCCGCGAGCTGTTCGCCGCGCTGCGGCGGGCGGTCGGGCCCGCCGACCGGGGTGCCAGCGTGTTCGGCCCGATCGCGGCCTCGCACTTCGAAGGCCAGTTCAACCAGGAGGTGTCCCGGTGACCACCAGCTCTGACCTGCTGGCGCTCTCCCCCGTCATCCCGGTCGTCGTCGTGGACGACGCCGAGCACGCCGTGCCGCTGGCGCGGGCGCTGCTGCGCGGCGGCGTCCGCGTGATCGAGCTGACGCTGCGCACGCCCGCCGCACTGGCGGCCATCGAGCGGGTCGCCGCGGAGGTGCCGGAGATCGTCATCGGCGCGGGCACGGTCACCCGGCCCGAGCACGCCGAGCAGGCCGCCAAGGCGGGCGCGGCGTTCCTGGTGACGCCCGGCTCCACCGACCGGGTGCTGGACGCCGCCGAGGACACCGGCCTGCCGTTCCTGCCGGGCGCGGCCACCGTGTCGGAGGCGATGCGGCTGGCCGAGCGCGGCCTGACCGCGCTGAAGTTCTTCCCGGCCGAGGCCGCGGGCGGCGTGGACTACCTCAAGTCCATCGGCGGCCCGCTGCCCGGCCTGCGGTTCTGCCCGACCGGCGGCATCACGCCAGGTAGCGCGCCGCGCTACCTGGCGCTGCCCAACGTCGGCTGCGTCGGCGGTTCGTGGCTCGCGCCGAAGGACGCGCTGGCCGCGGGCGACTGGGACCGGGTCGAGGAGCTGGCCCGCGCCGCTTCGGCGCTGTAGGGGTTCCCGGGTGGGGGCGCTCCCGTGCGGGAGCGCCCCCGTCCTCAGCTCACGCCCAGCTGGAACCAGCCCGCCCAGCCCGAGGCGATGTCCCACCACGTGCTGTGGACCAGGCCGTCCGAGCCGACGACGAACAGGTCGATGTGGTCGGTGACCCGCTGGATCGCCGCGACCTGGCCGCCGGGCCTGCCGACGCCGCCGGACACCACGAACCAGTTCGCCCAGCCGCTCGCCGCGTCCCACCACGTGCTCCACACGCGGTTGTCGGTGCCGATGGTGAACAGGTCCAGGTGGTGGTCGAACCGGGCGATGGCGGTGACCGGCGAGCCGGCCGAGGCGACCCCGCCCGAGACGTGGAACCAGTCCGCCCAGCCGCCGCGCGCGTTCCACCAGGTCGACACGACCCGGCCGTCGCTGCCGGTGGTGAACAGGTCGATCTGGTCGGGGTGGCGGGCCACGGCGGTGACGGTGGAGTCCGGGCGCGCGGTCAGCGTGCCGACCCGGAACCAGCCCGCCCAACCGCCGCGGTCGTCCCACCAGGTGCTCCACACCCGGTTGTCCGTGCCGACGGTGAACACGTCGAGGTGGTCGCGGTAGCGGGCGATCGCGGTGACGGTCGCGCCGTTGGCCGCGACGCCGCCCGCCAGGTGGAACCAGTCCGCCCAGCCGCTGCCCGCGTGCCACCAGGTGGACATGACCCGGCCGTCGCTGCCGGTGGTGAACAGGTCCAGGTGGTCGTCGTAGCGGCTGACCGCGGTCACCGTCGACCCCGGGCGGCAGGTCAGGGTGCCGATCCGGAACCACGACGACCAGCCCGAGGAGACGTCCCACCACGCGCTCCACACCCGGTTGTCGGTGCCGACGGTGAACAGGTCGAGGTGGCCGCCGGCCCGGGACACGGCCGTGACCGGCGAACCCGCACCGCCCGGCGAGGCGATGCCGCCCGAGACGTGGAACCAGCCCGCCCAGCCCGTGGCGGGGCTCCACCAGTCGCTCATCGTGCGGCCGTTGTCGGCCACCGCGAACACGTCCAGGTGCTCGGGGTAGCGGGCCACGACGGTGATCGGGGTGCGGGCGCGGGCGGGCAGCGCGGCCAGCGGCCCGATGCGGTTCCAGATGACCGCGCGGCAGACCCGGCAGAACGGCCGACCCAGGGCGCGCATCTTGCAGTCGTGCTCGGGCCGGTAGGCGCGGCAGTGGTAGTAGTGCGCGCCCTCGAACGCGCCGACCGTGCCCGGGGGGACCGGGCTCGGGCGGTCGTCCACCGTCGAGCAGTCGGGGTTGGACATCGTGGGCAGGGCGGTGGACGCGGCCACCGCCCACCCCCACTTGAGCGTGCCGCGGTTGGTGTTGATCGTGACGTTGGGCTCGACCGGCTCGGTGTTCGGGTGCACGTCGTGGCCGGTCTCGTTGCCGCCCGCGTAGTAGGCGTACTCGTCGGCCAGGCCGAACGCGGTGTGCCCGGCCTCGTGGATCGCGATCTCGGTGGCGCCCGCGGCCAGCGAGTAGGTGCCGACCGAGCCGCCCGCGCCGCCGTAGACGGTGGAGTTGACCACGACCAGGACCAGGCTGAACTCGGGCACCTGGGCGGCGGCCACGGTCAGCGCGGTCGTCTGGTCGACCAGCAGCAGGCGGCGGATGCCGTTGCCGCCGAACGTGGCGTCGAAGTAGGTCCGCGCGGTCGCGCCCGTGCCGCCCGCCGACGCCGGGTCGTCCGCGCCGGCGTCGGTGGAGCGGACGTTGACCCGGAACACGTTGACCGCCGGGCTCAGGTCGTCGAACGGCGGGGTGGCCCGCAGGGCGGCGACGAAGGCGGTGGCCGCGCTGTCGAAGGCGGCCTGCTGGGCGGCGGTGAAGCCCTCGGCGAGCAGGACGACGTTGAAGGCGCGGTTGCGCGGTGCGGAACCGAAGATCTGCGTGGTGCCGATGACGGCGCCGTCGGAGGTGGTCATCGCGGCTCCAGCGGGAAGCTGGCCAGCTCGGTGACGGCGGCGGTTCCGGCGGATTCGGCGGTGGCCCGGCCCGAGGTCGGTGCGACGCGGACGACCGCGACGTGGTCGGCGTCGGCGGTGACCGGGACGACGACGGTGAACGCGCCCCGGGCCGCGGGCAGGTCGGTGCGGGTGATCGGGTCGTCGGGGTCCTCGGGGAAGACCTCGGCGCTGGTCCCGGCGGGCGCGCGGACGGCGACGCGGCCGAGCGGGGTGCCGTCGGCGTCGCGGACCTCGACGTGGTCGCCGGGGGTGTGCTCGCGGGGCAGGTCGAAGCCGGTGACGGCGACGTCGACCTGCTGCTGGTGGACCAGCCGGAGCCGGTCGTCGTCGTACTCGAAGATCAGGCGGACCGATCTCGGCCCCGGGTCGGCTGGGTGGGTCATGGCGGTCATCTCCAGTGGTGCGGCGGCTTGCCTGTACTAGGAGTGACCCGCGTCACACCAGATACGTCAGGGCCTCCGGGATGGAGTCCGCCACCGGCACGCCCGTGCGCGCCAGCACCCGGTGCGAGCTGACGCCCGTGGCCACGAGCACGACCTGCGCGCCCACGTGGCGGGCGGCGTCGGCGTCGTCGACCACGTCGCCGATGACCAGGACGTCGGCGGGGCGCAGGCGCTGGGCGTCGAGGTGGGCGGCCAGGTGCTCGGCCTTCGACCCGCCGCCGACCTCGGCGCGCAGGCCGTCGACGCGGGTGAACAGGTCGAGCAGGCCCAGCTCGGTGACCGTCGGGACCAGCTCGTCGTGGAAGTGCATGGACAGCAGCGACTGGGTCTGGCGCAGGGACCGCAGGCGGTCGGGCACGCCCTCGGCCAGGCCGCAGGCGTGCAGCGCGGCGCGGTACTCCTCGTGGAAGACCAGGTCGATGCGGGCCCAGTCGTCGGCGGTCAGGGTGCGGGCGAGCAGGCCCTCGTAGCAGTCCTTGAGCGGGCGGCTGTAGGTGTCGCGCCACAGGTCGAGGGTGACCGCGTCGCGGCCGAACTCGCGGCAGACCCGGTTGACCGCCGCCAGCACGGCCTCGTTGTCGGCCAGCAGCGTGCCGTTCCAGTCCCAGACCACGTGCTCGGCCCTGATGCGCACCCGCGCAGCCTACGGCGATAGGTTGGCGGCTCACTTCGGGGGAAGGTGAGTGGGGGATGGGAGCACGGCGGAGCACGGTCGTGGCCGAGCCCGGTGGGCAGGTGGCGCTGGTCTGGACGGGGTCGCCCTTCCTGGGCGCGGCGGTGCTGTACCTGCTGAAGCGGATCTCCGGCTGGGTGGCGGACCTGCCGTGGGCACCGCTGCAGGGCCCGTTCCGGCTCGTGGCGTCGGCGCCGGAGCCGTGGGTGACGATCGGCGCGGTGGGGCTCGGCGCACTCGGCGGCCTGGTGCTGGCCGGGATGGCCGCCCACGACCGGCTGGCGGTGGAGGTCTTCGACGAGGGCGTGGAGTTCGACCGGGGCGGGCGGCTGCGGAACTTCGACCGGACCCTGGTGTCGGGCGCCTTCCAGGACGGCAAGCAGCTCGTGCTGCTCGGGGTCGACACCGGGGAGCTGGCGCGGGAACGCCACGACCTGTCGGCGGAGCGGCTGGCGGGGGCCTTCCGGAGCCACGGCTACCAGTGGTTGGACGGCGACCCGCACGAGGGGGAGTACCGGCGGTGGGTGGCGGGGACGCCCGACCTGCCGCCCGGGGCGGACGCGCTGCTGAAGGTGCGGGCGGAGGCGCTGCGCAAGGGGGACGGGGAGGACGCGGCCCAGCTGCGCGACGAGCTGAGCCGGCTCGGGGTGGTGGTGCGGGAGGAGGGGAAGCGCCAGTTCTGGCGCTTGAGCCGCCGCCTTCCCTGACCCGGCTTCTCCGGCTTGGCCTGCCTGACCCGGCTTCTCCGGCTTGACTTGCCTGACCCGGCTTCTCCGGCTTGGCCTGCCCGGGCCGACTTGCCGAAGGGACTCCCCTGGGCCCGCCTGACCCGGCCCAATCCGGCTGCCTCGACCTGCCGAGCCCTGACCTGATGCTCCTGACGCGTCCAGCCCGACCGGCCCGCCTGCCCTCTTGCCGGCCCGCGGACCTGGTCAGTCGTGGGTGAGGTCGTCCAGGGCGTCGGTCTCCTCGCCCGCCCGGCGGAGTTCGTCGCGGACCACCCGGTAGGCCAGACCTTCCGCGTACCCCTTGCGCGCGAGCGCGGCGACCAGCCGACGGATCTTGGTGGTGTCGTCCAGGGCCGCCATGGGGCGCAGCTTCTTGCGCACCAGGTCCCGCGCCCGCTCTTCCTCCGCCTCGTCGTCGACCGCCGCGATCGCCTCGGCCGCGACCTCGTCAGCCACGCCCTTGCGCCGCAGCTCCACGGCCAGGGCACGGCGGCCCAGGCCCTGGTGCGTGTGGCGCGAGCGGACCCAGACCTCGGCGAACGCCGCGTCGTCGATCAGGCCCGCCCGGTCGAACTTGCCCAGGACCAGGTCGGCCGTCTCCTCGCGGATGCCCTTGCGGAGGAGGGCGTCCCGGAGCTCGACCCTGGTGCGCGCCCGGGCGGTGAGCAGCGCGTAGCAGATGTCGGTCGCCTTGCGCTGCTCCTTGGCCGGGTCGATCGGGCGTGGCTCGTCGGGACCCGCGTCACCGGAACCCCCGCCGCCGGAGGCGGTGTCGCTGAACCCGTCGCCGGGCCCACCACCGGACCCGCCGCCGGAGTCCGCTCGTCGGCGCCCCGCGCTCCCACGACCCGCGCTTCGGCGGCCCGCGCCCCGGCGCTCCGTGCTTCGGCGACCGCTGCCGCCGGAGCCCGTCCCGCCGAAGCCCTCGCCACCGAAACCGGTGTCGTCGAAACCGGTGTCGTCGAAACCCCGGCCGCCGGAACCCGGACCACCGGAATCACGGCCGCCGAACGCCGGGCTGTCGGAGTCGGCACCACCGAAACCCGCCCCGCCGAAACCTGGGCCATCCGAACCCGCCCCGCCGAAGCCGGGCAGGCCGGTGCTGTTTGCGCCGACGCCGAACTCACCGGTCGAGCGGTCGCGGGGCGTCCCGCGACCTCGACCGCCTCCTCCGACCACTCCTCCCGCCACGCCCGCTTAGAACTCGACCGGCGCGGCGGCCGCCGTCTCGTCGGCGTCCAGGGTGGCGCCGATGCCGAGCTTGTCCTTGATCCGCTTCTCGATCTCGTTCGCCACGTCCGGGTTCTCGCGCAGGAACTTCCGCGCGTTCTCCTTGCCCTGGCCGAGCTGGTCGCCCTCGTAGGTGTACCAGGCACCGGACTTGCGCAGGATGCCCTGGTCGACGCCCATGTCGATGAGCGAGCCCTCGCGGCTGATGCCCTGGCCGTAGAGGATGTCGAACTCGGCCTGCTTGAACGGCGGGGCCACCTTGTTCTTCACGACCTTGACGCGGGTGCGGTTGCCGACCGGCTCGCCGCCGTCCTTCAGGGTCTCGATGCGCCGCACGTCCAGGCGCACCGACGCGTAGAACTTCAGCGCCTTGCCACCGGTCGTGGTCTCGGGCGAGCCGAACATCACGCCGATCTTCTCGCGCAGCTGGTTGATGAAGATCGCGGTGGTGCCGGAGGAGTTGAGCGCACCGGTGATCTTGCGCAGCGCCTGGCTCATCAGCCGGGCCTGGAGGCCCACGTGGTTGTCGCCCATCTCGCCCTCGATCTCGGCGCGGGGCACCAGGGCCGCCACCGAGTCGATGACCAGGATGTCGAGCGCGCCGGAGCGGACCAGCATGTCCGCGATCTCCAGCGCCTGCTCGCCGGTGTCCGGCTGGGACACCAGCAGCGCGTCGGTGTCGACGCCCAGCTTGCGCGCGTAGTCGGGGTCGAGCGCGTGCTCGGCGTCGACGAACGCGGCGATGCCGCCGTTGCGCTGGGCGTTGGCCACGGCGTGGAGGGCCACCGTCGTCTTACCGGACGACTCCGGGCCGTAGATCTCCACCACGCGGCCGCGGGGCAGGCCGCCGATGCCGAGCGCGACGTCGAGCGCGATCGCGCCGGTCGGGATCACCTCGATCGGGGCGCGGCCCTCCTCGCCGAGCCGCATGACCGAGCCCTTGCCGAACTGCTTGTCGATCTGGGCCAGGGCCAGTTCGAGGGCCTTGTCCCGGTCGGGAGCCTGGGGTGCCATCTGGGGTCCACCTCGGTTGTCTTTGGGGTCGCTTGGCGATGTCGGGGCCGACGTTACGGGTGGGGTCCGACATTTTTCGGCGGGGACCAGGTCACCAGCGGGGTGAGGTCACCCGGTCGTGTCGGGCAGTGTAGCCGAACAGGTGTTCGACCAGCCGGTCGCCACGCCGGGTCACCGGCGGTGTTCGGGCACGTCGAACGCGTCGCAGACGGCGAGCCAGACCTCCTTGGCCGGGACACCCGCCTCCAACGCCTCGTCCGCGGTGCGCCCGCCCAGCGCCGACATCACGTGGTCGCGGGCCACCATCTCCGCCCGGACCTGGCCGAACTCGTTCGCCATCAACTTGCGGAACACCGTGTTGCGCATCGCACCCAGGCTAGCGCGCGAACCGCCGTCGGCCCGCCGGCAGGGCGGCCCCGGCCCCGGGCCGCCGCCGGGTGGAGCGGGAGTCCGGCGCCGGGCGCGGGCTCGCCGGGCCGCCGTCGCCGTGACCGGGAGAACGGCGCTAACCTCGAACCATGGTGTTGGCACAGGCAGACCTCGGGGACCTGTCCTCGCCGATCGTGACCGTCGTGGCGATCGCCACGATCGTGGCCGCGCTCGTCGTGGCCCTGCGCGCGTTCCGGCACAACCGCAGGCGCTGATCAGCCCACCCGCTGCAGCGACGAGAGCAGGCACACCACCAGCAGCGGCAGCGCGGTGAACCCGACGAGCAGCCCGAGCGCGGCGTAGGACCACGCGGTCACCACCAGGCCCGCGGTGACGCCGCCCATCGCGCCGCCCACGTTCATGCACAGGTCGGACAGGCCCTGCGCGGCCGTCCGGTCGGCCGCGGGCACCGACTCGGTGAGCAGCGCCGACCCCGCCACCAGGCCCGCCGACCAGCCGAAGCCGAGCAGCACCAGCCCGGCGGCCAACTGCGGCGCGTCGTGCGAGGGCGCCATGCCCGCGACGCCCGCCGCGGCCACCACCAGCGCCGCGCCGATCGCCAGCACGGGCACCCGGCCCAGCCGGTCGGCCATCCACCCGAACAGCGGGCTGGCCACGTACATCGCGGCCACGTGCAGGCTGATCACCAGGCCGACCACCCGCAGCGACGAGCCGGCGTGGTCCATGTGCACGGGGGTCATCGACATCAGCCCGACCATCGCGGTCTGGCACAGCGCCACGCCGCCCAGCGCCAGCCTCGCGCCCGGCGGCAGCGACCGCCACAGCGCCACCGAGCCCCTGGTGTCGCCCAGGCCGCCAGCGCAGTGCGCGGGTCGGACGGCGGACCGCGCCACGGTCAGCGGGTCCGGTCTCAACGCCTTCAGCACCACGACCGCGGCCAGCCCGAACAGCACGGCCGCCAGCAGGTAGGGACCGGCGCCCGCGGGCAGCCCCAGCCGGGCGACCAGCCGGCCGGCCGGGTCGGCCAGGTTGGGCCCCAGCACCGCGCCCGCCGTCGACGCCCACACCACCAGCGCCACCGAGCGGGCCCGGCGGTGCGGGTGGGCCAGGTCGGCGCCCGCGTACCGGGCGGCGTAGTTCGCGCTGGACGCCGCGCCGAACAGCACCAGGGCGGCCAGCAGCACGGGCCACGAGCCGAGCGCCACCGCGACCGCCGCCAGGGCCGCGCCCGCCGCGCCGGCGCCGTAGCCGAGCGCCAGCGCGGGTCGGCGCCCGCGCCGGTCCGCCAGGCGGGCCGTGGGCAGGGCGAACGCGGCCGCGCCGAGCACCGCGGCGGTCTGCGCCAGCCCGCCCACCGCGTCGGAGCGCGCGAGCGCGGCGGCGACCAGCGTGCTCACCGCCAGGCCGATGGTGACGCCCGCCGCGCCCAGCACCTGGGTGGTCGCCAGCACCCGCAGCACCCTGCGCTGCACCACACCGACGGCGACGACCACGATCTTGATCGTCCCAGGGGACCCCTGGTCCGACCAGCCACCGTCCGGGTCAGGTACCGGGCTGGACGTCGCGCTCGAAGAAGTCCGCCACCACGTCCGCGGTCAGGTCCTCGCCGCCGGTGCTCGTGGTCACGACGCCCAGCAGCGGGAGGCGGTCGACGGTGAACACGAGCAGCCCCAGCCCGCCGTCGGCGGCGGCCTGGTACTTGCCGCCCAGGCCGTTGCCCTCCCAGCGCGCCTCGACGACGTCGCTCTTGAGCGAGCGCACCATGGCCTCGGCGCCGTTCTCGGCACCGGTGACCGTCTCGGTCAGGACGTACTGGACCGAGTAGTCGTCCCGCACCGAGCAGGTGACCACGGTGCCCTTGATGCTGTTGACGCCGCCCACGCCCGGCGTGCCGCCCGACTTGCACGAGGCGTTGTCCGCGACGGCGCCCGCGAGCAGGCGCATGCAGCCCGTGAAGCCCTTGTCGTCGAGCGCGACGTCGGTCTTGCAGTCCTGGGCGTCGGGCGTGCCCGACGAGCCGAACGCGAAGATCCCGCCCACCACGGCCAGCACCAGCACCACGGCCGCGCCCGCCGCGACCAGCACCTTCCGGTTCGGGCCCTTCTTCTCGGGCTGCCGCGGGGTGACGCTGGGGAAGTTGAACTGCTGCGGTGCACCGACCTGGTAGGGCCCGCTCACCGCCGGGTTGACCTGGTAGGGGCCGCTCATCGCGGGGTTGACCTGGTAGGGGCCGCTCGACGCCGGGTTGACCTGGTGGGCGCCGCTGGTGGCCGGGTTCGCCTGCGGCGACCCGCCGGTCGCCGGGTTCACCGGCCGGGTGACCACGGTGTCCGGTTCGCCGCGGGGCACGGTCAGGTCCTGGGAGCGGGGCGTGATGCCGTCCTTGGGCACGTGGTGGGCGCCCAGGGCGACCGCGGTCTCCGGCTGGTCCAGGCTCGTCGGCACCACCCGCACGTGCTCGGCGATCATGGTCGCCACCAGCGGGATGCGGCTCGCGCCGCCGACCAGGTAGATGCCCGCGAGCTGGTTGGGCGCCATGCCGGTGGAGCGGATCGTCGAGGCCAGCAGCTCCACGCTGCGCAGCAGGCTCGGCCGGATCAGCGCCTCCAGGTCGGACCGGTTGACCAGCACGTCCTCGAACGGCTCGGGCATCGGCACCTCGGTGTGCGCGTGCCGCGACAGCGACTCCTTGGCGACCCGCACGTCCTCCTGGAGCGCGCGCCGGGCCCGCCGGTCCGCCGTCGACTCCGGGCGCAGCAGCCGCTGCCACGCGGCCGGGTCGCGGTGCGAGACCTGCCTGCCGACGTGCTCCAGCAGGGCCTGGTCGACGTCCAGGCCGCCCAGGTCGGGCAGGCCGTCCTCGGCGAGCACGGTGAAGCCGCTCTGGGTGGCGCCGACGACGGCCACGTCGAAGGTGCCCGCGCCCAGGTCGTACACGGCCAGCGCCTGGCCGACGGCCAGCGAGGCGTAGTGGGAGGCGGCCGCGACCGGCTCGGGGACCAGCACGACCTCGCCGGTGACGCCCGCGAGCCGGGCGGCGGACATCAGCACGTTGCGGCGGGTGGGGCCCCACTGGGCGGGGTGGGTGAGGCGGACCTCGTCCGGGGGCTCGCCGCCGAGCTGGCGGGTGGTCTCCTCCAGCACCCGGCGCAGCACCGCGGCCAGCGCGTCGGTGACCGGGACGACGTTGTCGCCGAGCAGCAGCACGCCGTCGTCGACGCGGCGCTTGGGGTTGGGCTCGAAGCGGGCGGGGTCGAGGCGGGCGCGGCGCTCGGCGTCGCGGCCCACGACCAGGGTGCCGTCCTCCTCGCAGTAGACGGCCGACGGCATGGTCGAGGAGCCGTCCACCTCGACGACCCGGGGTGGCCTGCCGTGCGCGGCGAGCACCGCCACGGTGTTGGAAGTGCCCAGGTCAACGGACAGCACGCGCACGCTCTCACCCCTCGGTTCGACGGGGGTGATCGTCCCATAGACGCCCCGCACCGCGAGGGCGCGTCGGTCGTTCGTGACTCATTTCCCGGCGATCACGCTCATCGGTCGTCGGGAAACCGGGCGCGAGCGGCCGACTTCCGGGCGCCCGAGCCCGCGACGCCGGAGGCGGCGCGATTCGAAACTGTCGGACCTCTGGTTCACGATGGTTGCCGTGGACGTCCTGGACCGCTTCTCCCCCGCCACCCGGCAGTGGTTCGCCGGGGCCTTCGCCGCGCCCACCGAGGCGCAGGCCGGTGCGTGGGAGGCGGCGGCCGCGGGCGAGCACGCGCTGGTCGTGGCCCCGACCGGTTCCGGCAAGACGCTGGCGGCGTTCCTGTGGGCGCTGGACCGGCTGGCCTCGTCCGAGGCGCCCGAAGACCCCCAGCGGCGCTGCCGCGTCCTCTACGTCTCCCCCCTCAAGGCGCTGGCCGTGGACGTGGAGCGGAACCTGCGGGCGCCGCTGGCGGGCATCCGGCAGGCCGCGCACCGGCTGTCGCTGCCCGAGCCCGGCACCACCGTGGGCATGCGCACCGGCGACACCCCGGCGGACGTGCGGCGGGCGTTCGCCAGGACCCCGCCGGACGTGCTGGTCACCACGCCCGAGTCGCTGTTCCTGGTGCTCACCTCGGCGGCGCGGGAGTCGCTGCGCGGCGTGGAGACCGTGATCGTCGACGAGGTCCACGCGGTGGCGGGCACCAAGCGCGGCGCGCACCTGGCGCTGTCCCTGGAGCGGCTGGACGCGCTGCTGGAGCGGCCCGCCCAGCGGATCGGGCTGTCCGCGACGGTGCGCCCGGTCGAGGAGGTCGGCGCGTTCCTGGCGGGCGGGCGGCCGGTGTCGGTCGTGCAGCCGGGGACGGCCAAGACGATCGAGGTGCGGGTCGAGGTCCCGGTCGAGGACATGTCGGTGCTCGGCGAGCCGACCGGCGAGGTGTCCGGGTCGGCGGCGGGCGCGGAGCGGCGGGCCTCGATCTGGCCCGCGGTGGAGCAGCGGGTGCTGGAACTGGTGCGGCGGCACCGGTCGACGATCGTGTTCGCCAACTCGCGGCGGCTGGCCGAGCGGCTCACCGCCCGGCTCAACGAGCTGGCCGAGGAGGAGGCGGAGGGGGTGCCCGGGCTGGACGGGTTCGCCGACCAGGCGCCCGGGCCGGACCGGTTCCCCGCCGAAACACCCGGTCAGTCCGGCATCACCACCCAGCGCACGGCCACCGTCGCCCGCGCCCACCACGGCTCGATGTCGCGCGAGCAGCGGATCGCCGTGGAGGAGGAGCTGAAGTCCGGCCGGCTGCCGTGCGTGGTGGCCACGTCGTCGCTGGAGCTGGGCATCGACATGGGCGCGGTCGACCTGGTGGTGCAGGTCGAGGCACCGCCGACGGTCGCGTCCGGGCTCCAGCGGGTCGGCCGCGCCGGGCACCAGGTCGGCGCGGTGTCGCGCGGGGTGGTGTTCCCCAAGTTCCGGGGCGACCTGGTGTCGTGCGCGGTGGTCGCGGAGCGGATGCGGGACGGCGCGATCGAGGCCGTGCGCTACCCGCGCAACCCGCTGGACGTGCTGGCGCAGCACGTGGTGGCCATGGTGGCGATGGAACCGTGGACGGTGGAGGCGCTGGCCGGGCTGGTGCGGCGGGCCGCGCCGTTCGCGGCGCTGCCGGAGTCGGCCCTGCAGGCCGTGCTGGACATGCTGGCGGGCCGGTACCCGAGCGAGGAGTTCGGCGAGCTGCGGCCCCGGATCACCTGGGACCGGATCAGCGGCGAGCTGCGCGGGCGGCCGGGCGCGCAGCGGCTGGCGGTGACCTCGGGCGGCACCATCCCCGACCGGGGGCTGTTCGCGGTGATGACGCCCGCGTCCGAGGACCGCCCCGGCTCGCGGGTGGGCGAGCTGGACGAGGAGATGGTCTACGAGTCGCGGGTGGGCGACACGTTCCTGCTCGGCACGTCGTCGTGGCGGGTCGAGGACATCACCCACGACCGGGTGATCGTGGTGCCCGCGCCCGGGCAGCCCGCGCGGATGCCGTTCTGGAAGGGCGACGCGCCGGGGCGGCCGCTGGAGCTGGGGCGCGCGCTGGGCAGGTTCCTGCGCGAGGTGTCCGCCGCGGACGCCGCCGAGGCCGAGGCGCGGACCGCGGCGGCCGGCCTGGACGCGTGGGCCAGGTCGAACCTGCTGACCTACCTGGCCGAGCAGCGCGAGGCGACGCGGCACGTGCCCAACGACCGGACCGTGCTGGTGGAGCGGTTCCGGGACGAGCTGGGCGACTGGCGGCTGGTGGTGCACTCGCCGTTCGGGGCGCAGGTCAACGCGCCGTGGGCGCTGGCGATCGCGGCGCGGCTGCGGGAGCGGCGCGGGATCGAGGTGCGGGCCGCGCACTCCGACGACGGGATCGTGGTGCGGCTGCCGGACGCGGTGGACGCCGACGGCGCGCCGGTGGTGGTCGGCGCCGAGGACGTGCTGCTCGACCCGGACGAGGTCGAGCAGGTCGTGGTGGCCGAGGTGGGCGGGTCGGCGCTGTTCGCGGCGCGGTTCCGGGAGTGCGCGGCGCGGTCGCTGCTGCTGCCCCGGCGCGACCCGCGGCGGCGGACGCCGCTGTGGCAGCAGCGGCAGCGGGCGGCGCAGCTGCTGTCGGTGGCGGCGAAGTACGAGAGCTTCCCGGTGGTGCTGGAGGCGATGCGCGAGTGCCTGCAGGACGTCTACGACGTGCCCGGCCTGCGCGAGCTGATGACCGACGTGCGGGCGCGGCGCGTGCGGGTGGTGGAGGTGGAGACGCCCGCGCCGTCGCCGTTCGCGCGCAGCCTGCTGTTCGGGTACGTCGGGATGTTCCTCTACGAGGAGGACGCGCCGCTGGCCGAGCGGCGGGCCGCGGCGCTGTCGCTGGACTCGGCGCTGTTGGCCGAGCTGCTGGGGTCCGAGGCGATCCGCGAGCTGCTGGACCCGGAGGTGGTCGAGGAGGTCGAGCGCAACCTCCAGCGGCTCGCGCCGGACCGGCACGCGCGCGACGTCGAGGGCGCGGCCGACCTGCTGCGGTTCCTGGGCGACCTGTCCGAGGCCGAGGCGGCCGAGCGGGGCGTGCGGCCGGAGTGGCTGGCGGAGCTGGTGGCGCGGCGGCGGGCGATCCGGGTGCGGATCGCGGGCGACGAGCGGGTGATCGGCATCGAGGACGCGGGCCGGGTGCGCGACGCGCTGGGCGTGGCGCTGCCGGTCGGCGTGCCCGAGGCGTTCACCGAGCCGGTGGCCGACCCGCTGGGCGACCTGCTGGGCCGGTACGCGCGCACGCACGGGCCGTTCCCCGCGGCGCAGGCGGCCGAGCGGTTCGGGTTGGGCGTCGCGGTGGTGACGGCGGTGCTGGAGCGGATGGCGGGCACCGGCCGGCTGGTGCGCGGCGAGCTGCGGCCGGCGGGCACGCAGACCGAGTTCTGCGACGCGGAGGTGCTGCGCCGCCTGCGGCGGGCGTCGCTGGCGCGGCTGCGCGCCGAGGTGGAGCCGGTGGAGCCCGCGGCGCTGGGCCGCTTCCTGCCCGGCTGGCACGGCGTCGGCAGGCGCCTGCGCGGCGCGCCGACCGCGGACGACGTGTACGCGGTGGTCGAGCAGCTGGCCGGCGCGCCGCTGCCCGCGAGCGCGGTGGAGTCGCTGGTCCTGCCCGCGCGGCTGCCCGGCTACCACCCGGCGCTGCTCGACGAGCTGACCGCGGCGGGCGAGGTGACCTGGACCGGCTGCGGTTCCCTGGCCGGCGGCGACGGCTGGGTCGCCCTGGCCCCGACCGACGTGGCCGACCTGCTGCTGCCGGACCTGGTGCCGGAGGCCGCGCCCGACTCGCCGCTGCACCGGGCCGTGGTGGAGGCGCTGGCCGGCGGCGCGCTGTTCTTCCGGCAGGTCGTCGACCGGGTGTCCCTCCAGGGGCCCACCACCGACCCCGAGGTCGTCGGCGCCCTGTGGGACCTGGTGTGGGCGGGCGTGGTCACCAACGACACCCTGGCGCCGCTGCGGGCGCTGGTCGCGGGCGGCGGCACGGCGCACAAACCGCGCCGGACCGCGCCGCGCGGCCGGTACGCGCGCATGCGCGCGGGCAGGCCGGACATGCCCGGCCGGACCGGCCCGCCGGCGGTCGCCGGCCGCTGGTCCCTGGCCGTCGTGCCCGCGCCCGACCCGACCCGGCGGGCCCACGCGCGGGCCGAGGCGTTCCTGGAGCGGCACGGCGTGCTCACCCGCGGCGCCCTGGACACCGAACGCGTGACCGGCGGCTTCAGCGGCGTGTACCGGGTGCTGCGGGCGATGGAGGAGTCCGGGCAGGTGGTGCGCGGGTACGTGGTCGAGGGCCTGGGCGCGGCGCAGTTCGCCGCCCGGGGCGCGGTGGACCGGCTGCGCGCGCTGTCCCGCCCGGCAGGCCAGGAGCACGAGGGCGCGCCGGAGGCCGTGGTGCTGGCCGCCGCCGACCCGGCGCAGCCCTACGGCGCGGCCCTGGACTGGCCCGACCCGCTGGGCGGGGGCAGGCACCGGCCGGGGCGCAAGTCCGGGGCGCTCGTGGTGCTGGTCGACGGGGTGCCGGCGCTGTACGTGGAGCGGGGTGGTCGGTCGCTGCTGTCGTTCACCGAGGAGGAGGCACCGCTGCGGGCGGCCGCGCAGGCGCTGGGCCGCGCCGTGCGGGACGGCTGGCTGGGGCAGTTGGCGGTGCAGCGGGCGGACGGCGAGGTGGCGCTGGGCTCGCGGCTGGCGGGCGTGCTCCAGGACGCCGGGTTCCGCGCCACGCCGAAGGGGTTGCGGCTGCGGGCTTAGCGGTTCGCCGGGCGGCCCGCCGGTCGTGGCGGGGCGCGGGGGGAGTGTTACCGGGACGGAGCACCCGAACCGCTTGCACGGAGATCGCCGTGACCGCGACGACCGGCCCGACCCCTGGGGGGCAGCGACCGGGCCGGTCGCCGGTGGTGCACCGCGGGCCGCCCGTCCGGTGTCGAGCCGGGCGGTCGCGGCGGGTCCCAGCCCGTCGTGCGTGCGGTCAGGAGGTCGGGAAGGGTTGCGGGAACGGCCACTTCTCGCGGATGGCGCCCTGCTGGTGGATGTAGCCGTCGTTGAAGAGGACGTACCGGTCGCGGCGCAGGCCGAGGTGCTTCCACACGCGCCCCTCGGCCTGCGTGGCCACGGCGTCGAAGCCCACCAGCGGGGTGGCGGCGACCCCCGCGCCGGGGTGGGCGACACCAGCGCTACCGCCACCAGCAGCGCCGCGCCCGGGAACCCGGTGCGGTGCGCCCGTCGTGCCACCGCGTTCGCCGCGGCCCGTGCCCCTCGTGCCCGCCGGAGTACCGGCAGCCCTCGCTCCTCACTGTCGCGTCGGACTTGAGGACCATCCTTCGAGGTCGGGGACGTGGCGGTCTTCGTGACCACGCGCAGAGCACCGGTCGCGCGGGCTACCGCACCCAGTCCTGCGCCGACGGCACGGCCGCGCTGCCCATCACCCGAACTACCGACATCGGTCGCTCCTCCCTGTCGCTCCACCAACGCGAGGACCATCCTTCGGCATCCCGCACGGCGCGGTCTTCGTGACCGCGCGCAAAACCCGCGCGGCGCTTTGTCAGCCGTCGCAAGGAGTTCAGCGGAACAGGGCGCTGTAGGCGTTGAGGGCCGGCTGGCCGCCGAGGTGCGCGTAGAGGACCGTCGAGTCGCGCGGGACCTCGCCGCTGGAGACCAGTTCCACCAGGCCCGCCAACGACTTGCCCTCGTAGACCGGGTCGGTGATCATGCCCTCCAGGCGCGCGCCGAGCCTCATGGCCTCCAGCGTGGCCTCGCCGGGCACGCCGTAGATGCCCTCGTGGAACCGGTCGTCCAGCGTCACGTCCGAGTCGTCCACCTCGACGTCGAGCAGTTCCGCCGTCCGCCGCGCGATCCGGAGCACCTGGGCGCGCGTGTCGCACGGTTCCGCCGAGGCGTCGATGCCGATGACGCGCCGACCGCTGCCCGCGAAGCCCGCCACCATGCCCGCCTGCGTGCTGCCGGTCACCGAGCACACCACGATCGTGTCGAACCGGACGCCCAGCTCGGCCTCCTGCCGCTCGACCTCGGCCGCCCAGCCGGCGAAGCCCAGGCCGCCCAGGGGGTGGTCCGACGCGCCCGCCGGGATGGCGTAGGGCTTGCCGCCCGCCGCGCGGACGTCCTCGACCGCCTGCTCCCACGCGGGCTTGACGCCGATGCCGAAACCGGCCTCCACCAACCGGACCTCGGCGCCCATCAGGCGGCTGAGCAGGATGTTGCCCACCCGGTCGTACACCGCGTCCGGCCAGTCCACCCAGCTCTCCTGCACCAGCACGCAGGCCAGGCCCGCCCGCGCGGCCGCGGCGGCCACCTGGCGGGTGTGGTTGGACTGCACGCCGCCGATGGAGACCAGGGTGTCGCACCCCTGCGCCAGCGCGTCGGCCACCAGGTACTCCAGCTTGCGGGTCTTGTTGCCGCCGTAGGCCAGGCCGGAGTTGCAGTCCTCCCGCTTGGCCCACACGCGCGCACCGCCGAGGTGTGCGCTCAGGCGCTCCAGCGGGTGCACCGGCGACGGGCCGAACAGCAGCGGGTAACGGGGGAAGTCGGCCAGTGCCACGTCAGTTCTCCTCCAGCAGGTCGGACAGCGTCGCCCAGTTGCGCTCGACCAGCCGGGCCGCCAGGTCGGCGTCGGCCGCCGCGCAGGCGGTGGTGATCTCGTCGTGCATGGCCACGGAGTGGCGGCCCGCCGGTCCGGCGAAGCGCAGGCGCTCCAGGCGGCGCACCAGCGGCGTGTAGCGCTCGATCGTGGCGACCACGGCGAAGTTCCCGCTGCGCCGCACCGCCACCGCGTGGAACGCGTCGTCGGCGGCCAGCGCGGCGGGCACGTCCCCGCCGGCCAGCGCCTGGGCGAAGGCCGCGTTGGCCTCGCGCATCGCGTCCAGGTCCGCGGGCACCAGCCTGGGCACGGCCAGTCGCGCGGCCAGGGCGTGCATGGCCTGGACGACGACGTGCGCGTCGCGCACCGCCGCGGTGTCCAACGGCGTGACGCGCGTGTAGCTGTGCGGCTTGGTCTCGACCAGGCCCTCGTCGGTGAGCCGGGCCAGCGCCTCGCGCACCGGCGTGCGGGACAGGCCCAGCCGCTCGGCCAGCTCCACGTCCTTGATCGCCTCGCCGGGCGCGAGGTCGCCGCCCAGGATCGCCTCGCGGATCGCGCTCAACGCCTGGTCGCGGAACAGCGCCCGACTAATATATTGCATATCGGCACTGTAGGTGGTCGGCCTCGAAGCCACCAGACCCCGCCACCAGACCCCGCCGCCAAGCCCCGCCGCCAGATCCCGGCGCAGACCTCAGTCCGGCCCCGGCCCAGATCCCGGCCCAGATCTCAACGCGAGTCCCAGCCCGTCGCGCCGGAACCGGGAGGTCGCCCGGTCGCCCCTCCACGCCGCTCAGGCAGTACCAGGACTGCGAGGTGTCCGCGAACGCCCGCGCGGTCGGAGGAGCAGCCGGTGCCGCGCATTCGTGGAATGTCGTGAACCCGACCACATGACCGGCCGAAAGACCGCCCACGCCCGAAGATCCGCGAAACACGTCCGGCCGCCGCCGACCGGGCCACAGCTGAACCGCGCCCGGCTCAGCGGGGCGTCAACACGCAGAACTCGTTGCCCTCCGGGTCGGCCAGCACCACCCACGGCACGTCGCCCTGCCCCACGTCCGCCCGCACCGCACCGCACGCCTCCAGCCGCGCCACCTCGGTCGGCAGGTCGCCGTCCGCGGGCGGCACCACGTCGAGGTGCAGGCGGTTCTTGCCCCGCTTGGCTTCGGCCACCCGAACGAACTCCACCGCCGGACCCGCCTCCTGCCACAGGGACGCGTAGTCGGCGTGCTCGCGCGTCACCGGCAGCCCGGTCGCCGCCGCCCAGAACGCCGCCTGCGCGCGCGGGTCGAGCGAGTCCACCACGATCGCCGCCACCGGCCCGTTGCGCGCGTACTCGTCGCGCCGCTCCAGCACGCAGAACTCGTTGCCCTCCGGGTCCGCCAGCACCACCCACGGCACGTCGCGCTGCCCGACGTCGACCCGGCGCGCGCCCAGTTCCTCCGCGCGCGCCACGATCGCCGCCTGGTCCTCGGCCGAGGTGGAGGTCAGGTCGAGGTGCAGTCGGTTCTTGCCGTCCTTCCGGTCCGCGACCCGCACGAACGTCAGCTCCTGCCCCGCGGCCAGCTCGACGTCGACCTCGTCGTCCGACTCCCCGACGACGGGCCTGCCCAGCAGGACCGACCAGAAGCGGGCCAGTGCCGCCGGGTCGTTCGCGTCCACGACGACCTCGTACAACCTCGTTGCCATGGCCCGAAGGTAACGTCTGCGCCATGGCGGAGCTGGTGCTAGGTCCGGTGCTCAGGCACGTCGACCCGACGTCGGCCACGGTGTGGGTCGAGACGGACACGGCCTGTGAGGTGACCGTCGCGGGACACCGCGCGCGGACGTTCCAGGTGGGCGAGCAGCACTTCGCCCTGGTGGTCGTCGAGGGCCTGGAGCCCGGCACGACCACGCCGTACGACGTGCGGCTGGACGGCGAGGTGGTGTGGCCGCGACCGGGTTCGGCGTTCCCGGCGCCGCGCATCCGCACCACACCCGTGCGGCGGCTGCTGTTCGGGTCGTGCCGCGCGGCCAAGGAGGTCGGCGACCCGCGCAAGCCCGACAAGCTCGGCGTGGACGCGCTGGACTCCTACGCGTTGCGGATGAAGGACGAACCGGCCGAGCGGTGGCCGGACGCGCTGGTGCTGCTGGGCGACCAGGTCTACGCCGACGAGCCCACGCAGCGGATCACGAAGTGGCTGGCGGAGCGCCGGCCGGAGCCCGCGGGCGAGGTCGTGTCGTTCCGGGAGTACGCCGAGCTGTACCACGAGTCGTGGGCCGACCCGGAGATCCGCTGGCTGATGTCGGTGGTGCCGACGTCGATGATCTTCGACGACCACGACGTCCGCGACGACTGGAACACCTCGCGGGTGTGGCGCGAGCAGATGGCGCGCAAGCCGTGGTGGCCCGAGCGGATCCGGGCGGGCCTCGCGTCGTACTGGGTGTACCAGCACCTGGGCAACCTGAGCCCGCAGGACCTGGCGCGCGACCCGCTCTACGAGAAGGTCCGGGCGGCGGGCGGCGACGTGCAGCCGCTGCTGGAGGACTTCGCCGAGCAGGCCGACCAGGAGGTCGACGGCGGCAAGTCGACGCGGTGGAGCTACCTGCGCGACTTCGGCCGCGTCCGGCTGCTGGTGATCGACACGCGCAGCGGACGCATCCTGTCCGGCCCGGAGCGGCTGATGGTCGGCGACGGCGAGTTCCGGTGGATCGAGGAGAACGCGGTCGGCGACTTCGACCACCTGCTGATCGGCTCGTCGCTGCCGTGGCTGATGCCGCACGGGCTGAGCCACTTCCAGTCGCTCAACGAGCGGATGGCGGGCCTGCCCGGGTGGCGCGGCCGGGTGGGCGAGAAGGTGCGGCAGGTGGCGGACCTGGAGCACTGGCCCGCGTTCCGGGCGTCGTTCGAGCGGTTGGCCCGGCTGATCGAGCGGGTCGCGCGGGACGAGCGGGGACCGGGCACGGTGTGCGTGCTGTCCGGGGACGTGCACCACAGCTACGCGGCGCGGGCGTCGTTCCCCTCCAGACCGGAGGCGAAGGTCTACCAACTGGTGTGCTCGCCGGTGCACAACGACCCGCCGTGGGTGTTCCGGCCGGCGTTCCGGCTGTCCTGGTCGCGGCCGATCGCGCGGCTGCTGCGGCGCTGGGCGGACCGGCGGGGCATCTCGCCGGACCCGGTGGGGTGGCACAAGCTCAGCGGGCCGCACTTCGGCAACTCGGTGGGGGTGCTGGAGTTCGAGGGCCGCGAGATGCGCTTCCGCCTGGAGACCGCGACCGCCGACGGGCTGCGCGAGGTCACCTCGACCCCGTTGTGAGACAACGAGGTGGGGTGCGCCCGCCGCCGGGTGGGGTCCGGGAACCGGCGGCGGGCGCACGTCTACTTGGTGGCCAGCCGCAGCAGCGCCCACAGCTGGGCGATGGCGTCGTGGTCACCGGTGGTGGGCGGCAGGTCCCGGTCCGGGATGCGGCCCCACAGCCAGCGGTAGAGCTGCATCGGGGTGCCGGCCACCCGGCCGTCCGCGGTGGCCTCGGCCGGTGCGACCAGCCGGGCGGTGGCGGGTTCCGGGCCGGCCACCGCGACCCACACCCGGTTCCCCGCGTCGATCGCGACCGAACCCGGCCGGGTGCCGCGCACGCCCATGACGTCCAGGCGGTGCCCCAGCCACAGCGACAGCACCTCGTCGATGCCGTCCTCGGCCACGTCGTCGTCCACCGGGTCGATCGGCAGCCCGGCCGCCGCCTGCACGTCCATCCGGTGCACGGTCGACTCGTGCGCCAGGCGGCGCGCCCAGAAGTGGTGGTTGCGCTCGGCGGGCCACCAGGTCTCGCACGGGTCGTCGGGCTCGTGCACCCGCAGGGCGCGCACGAGGTCCCGCACCCCGCCGCGCACGTACTCCG
Source organism: Saccharothrix syringae (assembly GCF_009498035.1). NCBI lineage: Bacteria > Bacillati > Actinomycetota > Actinomycetes > Pseudonocardiales > Pseudonocardiaceae > Saccharothrix > Saccharothrix syringae. The sequence continues at coordinate 1,732,513 of NZ_CP034550.1, read as the reverse complement.
GCAGCGACTGGCCCTCCTCGGGGTCCTGCTGCCACACCAGGGGTTGGCTGCCTTCCCTCAGCCAGGTCGACACCATCCGGTACGTGCTGCCCACGTGCCGCGCCGTCTCCCCGAGGTTGAGCCCCGGGCAGGCGGGCACCTGCCGCTCGGGGCGCTGCCCCCGCGCGGCGTCGGCCAGGCGTTCGGCTTCCAGTTCCACGACGTCGATCAGGCGGTCGTAGGCGACCAGTCCCCTGCTCACAGTGTGTCCTCGTACGTGATCTCGTCGGCCTGCTCGGTGAACCGCGCCACCAGGCGCACCAGGTCGTCTGCCGCACGGGAAGGGGTCCGGGCCCGCGCCGGGGCGCGGGCGGACCGCCGACGCCGGCCGGGGCTGGAGGGGGAAGGTCGAAGTCACTCTCGCGGCCTCCTCGCGGCGTCGGGACAGCGACGACCGCCGCGGGGAGACGGCGGCACTTGGCGGTGGGGCGCTTCCCCCGCCCCACCGCCAAGGCATAGCTCGAACAGACGTTCGAGCCCCGCAAGCCTATCCTGCGAGCCCGGCACTCCTCAAGCCGGGCGCGCGTGGTCTCATGAACGGGTGAGCGCACTCGACCACCCCGGCATCCGCAAGGTGGCCGCCGCCCTGTGCGAGGCCGGCCACCACGAGTCGGCGGACGGCATCCGCGTGCTGGCCGACGCCGTCCGCACCGCCGCCGAGGCGGCCGCGGCGGTGGGCGTGCCGGTGGGCGCGATCGCCAACAGCCTCGTGTTCGCCGCGGTCCGCGACGGCGTGGCCGCGCCCCTGCTCGTGCTCACCTCCGGCGCGCACCGCGCGGACCAGGAGCTGCTGGCCGGGCTCGCGGGCGTCGACCGGGTGGAGCGCGCCGCGCCCGCGTTCGTGCGCGAGCACACCGGCCAGGTGATCGGCGGCGTCTCGCCGATCGGGCACCCCGCGCCGCTGCGGACCTTCGTCGACACCGCGTTGGCGCGGTACGACGTGGTGTGGGCCGCGGCCGGGCACCCGCACGCGGTCTACCCGACCACGTTCGCGGGCCTGGTCGAGCTGACCGGCGGCACGCCCGCGGCGGTCGCCCGGTGACCGCCGCACCGTCGCGGCGGCTGGTGGAGCTGTCCGCCCGCGAGCTCAACGCCCGGCTGGGCGAGGCGCTGGCGCTCTACGTCAGCGCGATGAACTACCCGCCCGGCACGGCCGAGCAGCGCGCCCCCATGTGGCTGGCGCACATGCTGCGCGACGGCTGGCGGTGCGTGGCCGCCCTCGGCGAGCGGGACGAGCTGGTCGGCATCGGCTACGGCTACCGCGGCGCGGTCGGCCAGTGGTGGCACGAGCAGGTGCGCCACGGCCTCACCATGGTCGCCGGGCCCACCGCGGTCGAGGAGTGGATGCGCGACTACTTCGAGCTGACCGAGCTGCACGTGCTGCCCGACGCGCAGGGCCGCGGCATCGGCGAGCAGCTGCTGCGCAACCTGCTCTCGGGCGTGCCCAACTCGCGGGTGCTGCTGTCCACACCGGAGGGACCGAGCAAGGCGTGGCGGCTCTACCGCCGGGTGGGGTTCGTGGACGTGCTGCGGCACTACCAGTTCACCGGCGACCCGCGGCCGTTCGCCGTGCTGGGTCGCGCGCTGCCCGTGGCATGAGGGGGCGGGCGGTCCCGGTGGACCGCCCGCCCCCTCGCACCGGCTTCAGAACGGCGAGACGAAACCCGTCGCCTTGAGGAACCGGCCCGCGTTGAGGCCGTCGATCGGGCGCAGCTTGGAGTAGACGACCCGGTCGCCGAAGTTGCCCTCGACCGTGCGGACGTGCGTGGCCTTGCGGCCGGTCCGGTCGTACTTCACCTCGACCACGAGGCCGACGTGCGCGTGCATGTCCGGGTAGTTGCCGTAGACCACCGCGTCACCGGGCGCCACCTCCCGCTCGCCGATGTCCTTCCAGCGGCCGTTGGCCCGGCCCCACTTCTGCCAGTAGGTCGCCCAGTGGCCCTGGTCGAGCACCGACGCGCCCGCCTCGGGCCGCATGGACGGCCGGACGGGCACGCCCGCGGTGGTCCAGGCCCAGTTGACGAACACGCCGCACCACTCGGCCGGGCGCAGCACGCCCGGGCCGCCGGCGTCCTGGTACTTCTGCGGGTAGTAGTTCCCCCTGCCCTCGCGCTGGCCGACCTCGCGCAGCGCGTGGTCCACGATGTCCTGCCGGATGCGCCACTGGTCCCGGTCCGCGACGGCGCCGGGCTGCGCCTGCGCGACCACCGGGGACGCGCCGAGCAGCAGCGCGCCGGCCAGCACCGCGCCGAGCGCGGACCGCACGGGACGTCTGGTCATCCCTCCCCCTCTCCTCGCCCGCCCATTCAACCCCGGAGCGGGTGACCTCGTCGTGAGGCCCCCGCTCCGCTCGTCCGTCCGGGTCAGATCTGCGCGAGCCGTTCACGAAGAGTGTCCAGCCCCATGGCCCCCATCTCCAAGGCGCGGGAGTGGAAGGTCTTGAGGTCGAACGACGCGCCGTGGCGCGCGCGGGCCTCGTCGCGGGCGGCCAGCCAGAGCCGTTCGCCGAGCTTGTACGACGGCGCCTGGCCGGGCCAGCCCAGGTAGCGGTCGATCTCGTCGCGCACGTGGGCCGGGTCGGTGATGGTACGGGTCAGCATGAACTCCAGGCCCAGCTCCGGGGTCCAGCGCTCGCCCTCGTGGAAGCCGGTGCCCTTCGGGATCTCCAGCTCCAGGTGCATGCCGATGTCGATGATCACGCGGGCGGCGCGGAACAGGTGCGCGTCGAGCATGCCCAGCAGGTCGCCGTCGTCCTCCAGGTAGCCCAGCTCGCGCATCAGCCGCTCGGCGTAGAGCGCCCAGCCCTCGCCGTGGCCGGACACCCAGCACAGCAGGCGCTGGAACTCGTTCAGCTTCTCCGCCTGGTGCACGGCCGTGGCGACCTGGAGGTGGTGGCCCGGCACGCCCTCGTGGTAGACGGTGCTGACCTCGCGCCAGGTGGAGAACTCCTCCTTGTCCGCGGGCACGGACCACCACATGCGGCCCGGCCGGGAGAAGTCCGGGGTGGGGCCGGTGTAGTAGGCGCCGACGCCGCCGCCGGGCGGCGCGATGCGGCACTCCAGGCGCATCAGCTCGTCGGGCAGGTCGAAGTGCACGCCGCGCACGTCCAGCAGCGCCTTGTCCGACAGGTCCTGCATCCACGCCTGGAGACCGTCCTTGCCGCGCACCAGGTAGCGGGGGTTCGCGTCCAGCGCGGCGGCGGCACCGGCGAGCGTGGCGCCCGGCTCGATGCGGTTCGCGACCTGCTTCATCTCGGTCTCGACGCGGGCGAACTCGGCCCAGCCCCACTCGTACGCCTCGGCCAGGTCGAGGCGGGAGCCGGTGAAGTAGCGCGACTGGAGCCGGTAGACGTCCTCGCCGACCGCGTCCTTCTCCGGTGCCCGGGGCGCGAGGTCCGCGCGCAGGAAGTCGGCGAAGTCGCCGTACGCCTGGGCCGCGGCGGTCGCGCCCGCCTCCAGGTCGGTGCGCAGCGCGGCCCCGGCGGGCGCGCCGGCGACCATCCGGGCGAAGAACGAGCCGCCGCCCGCGCGGCCCGACCACGTGTCGCACTGCGCGGCGACCCTGGTGACCTGGCGCAGCGCCGCCACCCGGCCGCCGTCGGCGGCGTGGGCCAGGCCCGCGCGCAGGCCGGCCAGCGCCTCCGGCACGGCGGCCAGGCGCTTGGCGATCACGGCCCAGTCGTCGGCGGTCTCGGTGGGCATCAGGTCGAACACCTCGCGCAGCGACTGCACGGGGCTGGCGATGACGTTGAGGTTGCTCGCGGTGAGGCCGGCCTCGTGCAGCTCGACCTCCAGGCCCACCCGCTCCAGGAACACGGCCTTGGCGTCGACCTCCGACCCGTCCGCGGGCTCGGCGGCCGCGACCTCGGCGAGCGCCCGCCTGGCCAGCTCCAGGCGGGCGGCGTGCCCCTCCGGCGAGAAGTCGGTCAGCCGGTCGTCGTGGCCGGGCTTGCCGATGAAGGTCGCGGTCAACGGGTCCGCGGCCGCGGTGTCGGCCACGAACTGGTTGCTGATGCCGTGCACGCCGGCGGGGGAGGTTGCCATGCGCCGCACGTTACCTGCGGGTCGCATCCCCCCGACAGGTACTTAGCCAGGCTCACGACCGTGTCCCGCCGGTCAACTTTTGACCGCTGCCGGCAGGATGATCGCGTGCCCAGGGCATCCGCGCTCCTCCTGCCCGTGCTCCTCCTCGCGGCGTTCACGCTGACGGGGTGCGTCCGGCTGCACGCCGCCATGGCGGTGTCGCAGGACGACCGGGTGTCCGGCGAGATCACCGCCGCCACGCCGCCCACCAGGGACAACGACCCCGGCCCGCAGCTGAAGGTGCCCGAGGAGCTGGCCGGCCGGGTGACCACCAAGCCGTACCAGCTCGACGACTACGTGGGCACGCAGCTGTCGTTCAGCGCGCTGACCTTCGACGAGGTCAGGGCCCTGTCGGTGGCCACCAGCGCGTCGTCCAGCCGGTACCAGCTGACCTTCCGGCGCTCGGGCGACCTGGTGACGCTGTCGGGGTCGGTGGACCTGACCCAGGTGCCGCCGGAGCGGGCCGACATCCAGGTGAAGATCAGCTTCCCGGGCGAGGTCGTCGACACGAACGGGCGAGAAGAGGACAACGCCACGATCGGGTGGACCCCGAAGCCGGGCCAGGCGTCGATGCTCACCGCGACCGTGCGGTACGCCGGACCGAACTCCGTGTCCTACTTCGGCTGGGCCATGCTGGTCGCCGGGCTGACCGGCGGCGCGGCGCTGATCGTGCTGGTCCTGGCCGTCGTGTCGCACCGGCGCGGCCTCGTCTCCTGACCGGCTGTCACACCCGCCCCGGTCGCCTCGTCCCCCCGGCATGGGGATGGGGTTCCCCGCGGTGGCGCCCGAGGCATACCGCCTGATGACGGGTGCGCGTTCTGCGTGGACGTGCACTCCACCGACGCGGTGGGGGCGGGTGAGGACGTCGGCGGCTGTTCGCCGTCTCGGCGTGGCGGGAGTCCACCTTCTTCACCGGGACCGAGCGGGTGGCCATGGGGCTGACCGACGCGGTCACCCGGATGGGCGAGCACGGCGTGCCCGCCGAGCTGTGGGCGCGGGCGGACGCGGCGTTCACCGAGAAGGAGCCGGCCGACCCGCCGGCGCTGATCATCGGCGTCAACGGGCTCAACCGGCTGGCCGTGGCGCTGGAGTCGGCCACCGAGCGCAGGCTCGGCGCCTGACGCCATCACACCCACCGCTCGGCGGGGGTGTACCCGGTCAGCGCGCGGAACTCGCGGTTGAGGCGCGGCTGGTCCGCGCAACCGCACCTCGCCGCGACCTCCCGGCACCGGCCGGGTCGGCAGCGACACGGCCCGGTGCAGGCGCGCCACCCGGGCCGCCGCCTTGGGCGTGAGCCCGACCTGCTCGCGGAACCGGCTGGTCAGGTGCTGCCGGGTCCAGCCGACCTCGGCGGCGAGCCGGTCCACGCGCACCCGCCCGCCCGAGGCCATCACCCGCCGCCACGCCCACCGCACCGGCCCGGCCTGCTCCGGGCCGGCGTCCAGGCGCGGCCCCAGCCAGGCGTCCAGGACCCGGAACCGCGCGGGCCGGCCCGGCGCCTCGGCGAGCCTTTCGAGCAGCAGCGCCGCCTCCCGGCCCAGCAGGTCGGCCAGGGCGGTGACCTCGTTGGCCAGCTCCCGCAGGGGCACGCCGAACAGGGCGTGGGCGCCCGCCGGCGTCAGCGCGACGGTGACGTCGCGGCAGGCGCCCTCCTGCACCACCTCCAGCGGTCGGTCGCGCAGCCCCAGCACCGGCGAGGCGGGCAGCACCCGCCCGGTGGGCGAGCGGCGGTCCGGCGCGGCCAGGTCGAGCACCACGGTGACAGCCGCGAGCGGGGCCACCCGCCAGGCCACCGGACCCGTCGGCGGCTGGTCCTGCGCGGCGTAGTCGAGGACGTGCCCGGCCAACCGGGGGTCCGGGCGGCCGAAGGCCCGCTCCGCCGCCACCCGCTCGACCTCCCGGCGCGGCACCACCAGGCTCCAGTCGGCCACCGGTCCCCCTTCCATTCGTCCAAGACGAAGGCCCCCGCCCCTTCATAGCGTCTCGTGCAACCGAGGGAAGGGGGTCGCCGATGAAGGGCGTTGGCGGGTTCAGGGACGAGGCGGCTCGGGCGCGGTACTCCGCGGCCTACGAGCGGGCGATGGCGGAGTGCCCGGCGCCGGACGCCGTGCACGACGTCGACACCCGGCACGGCACGACCCGGGTCTACCGCTTCGGGAGTGGTGACGCGCCGCCGCTGGTGCTGCTGCCCGGGCTCATGGCCACCACGGCCTCCCTGGCGGACCTGATCCCGGCGTTCGCGGCGCACCACCCCGTCCACGCGGTCGACACGCTGGGCGAGGCGGGTCGCAGCGTGCAGACCGCGCCGCTGGTCGACCACCGCGACCGGGCGGCGTGCCTCGACGACGTGCTCGACCGCCTGGGCCTGACCGGGGTGCACCTGGTGGGCGGCTCCACCGGCGGCTGGCACGCGGTCAACCAGGCGATCCACGCGCCGGACCGGCTCGCCTCGATCAGCCTGCTCGACCCCACCGCCGTGACCGCGGGGTTCTCCCGCCGGCTGGTGCTGCACGGTGCGGTGGCCGCGCTCGTCGACCGGGAGTGGCTGTGGCGGCGGTGGCTGCGCCGGGCCGCGGGCGCGGACCTGCTCGACCGGCCGGACACCCGGCTGGTGCTCACCGCGATCCGCACCTACCGGGCGCGCCTGCCCTTCCAGACCCGCCCCGCCGAGGACGCCATCCGGTCCCTGCGGGTGCCGGTGCTGGCGGTGTTCGCCGGGCGCAGCGCCGTGCACGACCCGGTCGCCGCCGCGGACCGGCTCCGGGCGCCGCTGCCCGCGGCCGAGGTGGGGGTGCTGCCCGAGCTGGGGCACCACCCCTCCCTGCGGGCGGACGAGCGCGACGCGTTCACCGGACGGGTGCTCGCGTTCATCCGCCGGGTCACGCGCGAGCGGGCACCAGGCCCAGCCGACCGACCACCTCGCGCGTCGCCTTCGACCGGTTGAACGTGTAGAAGTGCAGCGCGGGCACGCCCTCGGCGAGCAGCCGCTGCCCCATCTCCGTCACCAGGTCCACGCCCTCCGCCCGGAACGCCACCGGGTCGTCCAGGAACGGCTCCAGCCTGCGCGCCACCGCGGCGGGCACCGGCGCGCCCGACAGCTCCACCGTCTTGGCCAGCGTCCGGCGCGTGGTCAGCGGCATCAGGCCGGGCAGCAGCACGGTGTCGCAGCCCACCGCCGCCACCCGGTCGCGCAGCCGCAGGAAGTCGTCGGCGTCGAGGAACAGCTGGGCGATCGCGAAGTCCGCGCCCGCCCGCAGCTTGCGCACCAGGTACCTGGTGTCCTCGTCCAGGTCCGCCGACCGCGGGTGGCCGTAGGGGAACGCCGCGACGCCCACGCAGAAGTCGCCCAGCTCGCGGCAGAGCCGGACCAGCTCCTCGGCGTAGTTCAGCCCTTCGGGGTGGCGCACCCACTCGCCGTTGACGTCGCCGGGCGGGTCGCCGCGGACCGCGAGGATGTTGCGCACCCCCACCGCCGCGTACCAGCCGATCACGTTGCGCAGCTCGGCCACCGAGTGGTCCACCGCGGTCAGGTGCGCCATCGGCACCAGCGTGGTCTCCTGCACCACGCGCCCGGTGGTGCGGATGGTCCGGTCGCGCGTGGAGCCGCCCGCGCCGTAGGTGATGGACACGAACGCCGGGTCGAGCGGTTCCAGCTCGCGGATCGCGCGCCACAGCACGGCCTCGTCCGCCGGGTCGCGCGGCGGGAAGAACTCGACGGAGAACACGGGCTTGTCCCCGCTGAGGCGTTCGACGACCGACGTCATGCGACCAGCCTAGAGCCACGCCCGCCGGGTGGGACAAGCCTTCCGGTAGGTGGACCACCCCCCGGTTGGGCGGCCGCACGGCGCAGAGGTGACGATAGACCCGTGCCGCCCCACCCACTGGACCTCGAACTGCCCAAGCACGTCGACACCGCGCTGGCCGGCTACCTCGCCGACCGCCGGGCGCTGGGCGAGCGCATGGAGGGCAACTTCACCGGGGCCGTGGACGCGCTGGCCGACTTCGTCCTCGGCGGCGGCAAGCGGATCCGGCCCACGTTCGCCTGGTGGGGCTGGCGCGCGGCTGGCGGCGACCCGGACGACGAGCTGGCGGGCGCCGTGCTCACCGCGGTCAGCTCGCTGGAGCTGATCCAGGCGTGCGCCCTGGTGCACGACGACCTGATGGACGCCTCCGAGACCCGCCGCGGCAGGCCGACCGTGCACGTCCGGTTCGCCCGCGACCACCGCGAGCGCGGCTGGCTGGGCGCACCCGAGCGGTTCGGCCTGGCCGCGGCCGTGCTGATCGGCGACGTGGCCCTGGCCTGGGCCGACGACATGCTGTTCGCGGCCGGGCTGCCCACCGACGCGCTGCAGCGGCTGAGCCTGCCGTGGCGGGACATGCGGACCGAGATGCTGGCCGGCCAGTACCTCGACGTGCTCACCCAGGCCCGCGGGGACGCCTCGCCGGACGCGGCGCTGCGCATCGACCGGCTCAAGACCGCCGCGTACACCGTGGAACGGCCGCTGCACATGGGCGCGGCCATCGGCGCGGGCTCGCCGGAGCTGGTGGCCGGGCTGCGCTCGTTCGGCGCCGACATCGGCGTGGCGTTCCAGCTGCGCGACGACCTGCTCGGCGTGTTCGGCGACCCGGCGGTGACCGGCAAGCCCGCGGGCGACGACCTGCGCGAGGGCAAGCGGACGCTGCTGGTGGCGCTGGGCATGGAGTACGGCGCGGACGTGCTGCACGACGCGCTGGGCCGCCCCGACCTGGACGAGGCGACGGTCGCCGTGGCCCGGGACCAGCTGGAGCGGGTCGGCGCGGTGGCCGCGGTGGAGGAGCGGATCGGCGAGCTGACCGAGTCGGCGCTGCGGGCGCTGGACCGGGCACCGGTGGCCGAACCGGCGGCCGATCGGCTGGCCGAGCTGGCGATCAGCGCCACGAAGCGGACCTACTGACGATGCGCGTGGTCACGGGTCGCACCGACCACGTGGTCGTGGTCGGTGCGGGGCTGGCGGGGCTGTCCGCGGCGCTGCACCTGCTCGGCGCGGGCAGGCGGGTCACCGTGGTCGAGCGGGACGCCGTGCCCGGCGGCCGGGCCGGGCGACTCGACCTGGGCGGCTACCGGTTCGACACCGGCCCGACCGTGCTGACCATGCCGGAGCTGGTGGACGAGGCGCTGCACGCGGTCGGCGAGTCGCTGGGCGACCGGCTCGACCTGCGGCCCGTCGACCCCGCCTACCGGGCCCGCTTCGCCGACGGCAGCACGCTGGACGTGCACGCCGACGCCGGGGCGATGGAGGCCGAGGTGCGCCGGTTCGCCGGTCCCCGCGAGGCCGCCGGGTACCGGGAGCTGCGCCGCTGGCTGACCCGGCTGTACCGGGTGGAGCGGGACGCGTTCATCGGCGCGAACTTCGACTCGCCCCTGGACCTGCTCACGCCCCGGCTGGCGGAGCTGGCCGCGCTGCGCGGGTTCGCCCGGCTCGAACCGTCGGTGGCGCGCTTCCTCTCCGACGAGCGCCTGCGGCGGGTGTTCACCTTCCAGTCGCTGTACGCGGGGGTGCCGCCGCACCGGGCGCTGGCCGCCTACGCCGTGATCGCCTACATGGACACCGTCGCGGGCGTCTACCACCCCGAGGGCGGGATGCGCGCGCTGCCGGACGCCCTGGCGGCCGCCGCGCAGGACGCCGGGGCCGAGTTCCGCTACCGGACGCGGGTGGCGTGGCTGGAGCGGATCGGCGGCCGGGTCACCGCCGTGCGCACCGCCCGGGGCGAGCGCATCCCGTGCGACGCGGTGGTGCTCACCCCGGACCTGCCGACCTCCTACCGCCTGCTCGGCCACCGCCCGCGCCGACCGCTGCCGATCACCTGGTCGCCGTCCGCGGTCGTGCTGCACGCCGGGGTGACGCGCACCTGGCCCGAGCTGGCCCACCACACCGTCTTCTTCGGCGCCGCGTGGCGGCGGACCTTCGACGAGCTGACCCGCCGCGGCACGCTGATGAGCGACCCGTCGCTGCTGGTCACCGCCCCGCCCGGGCAGGGCCTGTTCGTGCTGGCGCCCGCGCCGAACCTGCGCACCTCGGCCATCGACTGGGAACGCGTCGGCCCCGCCTACCGCGAGGAGCTGGTGCGCACGCTGGAGGCGCGCGGCCTGACCGGGTTCGGGTCCGCGATCGAGGTGGAGCGGCTGGTCACGCCGCGCGACTGGGCCGCGCGCGGCCTGGCCGCGGGCACCCCGTTCTCCGCCGCCCACACCTTCGCCCAGACCGGCCCGTTCCGGCCGCGCAACCTCGTGCTGGACAACGCGGTGCTCGCCGGCTGCGGCACCACGCCGGGCGTGGGCGTGCCGCCGGTGCTGGTCTCCGGCCGGCTCGCCGCCCAGCGGATCACCGGCGCGGTCGGCGCGGCGGCCCGCCGGCCGGTGGTCGGGCGCCGGTCGCGCACCAGGCGCTGACCTGGTCGTTCGGCCGGGCCGAACCGGCGGTCGCGCGCACCGCGAATACTCCATGTGGTCACTCGCCCGGGTGAGGCCGCCGTGCGACGATCCCCCGGGACGCCGCGACGACGACACCGGACCGGCCCATCACGTGCCGGCGCGCCCCGCCGTTGTGCGACGATGTTCCGGCGATGGCCGCGACCCCCTCCCGATCGAGCGCCGCACCTGTCGACCCGGTGCGGTCGTCGGCTACCCCGGAACGGGACCGGCCGGACCCCGGCGGCATCCCGATCCGCACCATCCTGCTCGGCGTGGCGGGCGTCATGCTGCTCGCGCTGGGCGGCACGGGCGCGGGCGCGGTCCTCAAGCACGACCCGCTGATCGCCGACACCTCGCTGAGCTGGATCCGCTACGGCCACGGCCACGACCTGGCCACCGCCGTGCTCTACCTCGGCCTGGGCCTGGTGATCTGGTCGTGGGTCCGGCTGGGCCGGATGGTGCGCAACCGGCACGTCGGCAGCCCCGCCGTGCTCACCGCGGTGGTGGCCTGGACGCTGCCGCTGCTGTTCGCGCCGCCGCTGTTCAGCAAGGACATCTACAGCTACCTGGCGCAGGGCCAGCTCAAGCTCAACGGCCTGGACCCCTACTCGGTGGGCCCGGCGGTGCTGCAGAGCCCGCTGTCGGAGAACGTCAGTTGGGTCTGGCAGAACACCCCGGCCCCGTACGGGCCGCTGTTCCTGATGCTCGCCGAGGGCGTCGTGTGGGCCACCGGCGCCAGCGTGATCGGCGGCGTGGTGCTCATGCGCTTCGCCCTGGCGTGCGGCCTGGTGCTGCTGTGCTGGTCGCTGCCCGGCCTGACCAGGCACCTGGGCGGGCGGCCCGCGACCGCGCTGTGGCTGGTCGCGGCGAACCCGCTGATGCTGGTGCACCTCATCGGCGGCGCGCACAACGACCTGCTGATGGTGGGCTTGATGGCCGCGGGCGTGCTGCTGGTGCTCGACCGCAGGCACGTCCTCGGCCTGGCCGTGGTGACGCTGGCGTTCGCGGTGAAGGCCACCGCCGTGGTCGCGCTGCCGTTCCTGGTGCTGGTGTGGGCGCGGCGGCTGCACGGCACGCGCAACGCGCGGCTGGGCCGGGCCGTCGCGGGCGGCGTGGCGGTGTTCGCGCTGGTGTTCGGGGCCACCACGCTGGTGTCCGGGTTGGACCTGGGCTGGGTGCCCGCGCTCAGCTCGTCCTCGACCATCGTGAACTGGCTGTCGCTGCCCAGCGCGGTCGGCGACTTCGCGCACACCGTGGTCAGCTCCTTCGTCCGGGTCGAGCCGACCTGGTTCATGACCGTCGCCCGCGGCCTGGGCTCGCTGCTGCTGGTCTACATCGCGTGGCGGCAGTGGCGGGCGGCGGAGGACGGCGGCGCGGAGGCCGTGCGGCGGGCGGCGATCACCATGCTGGCGGTGGCGCTGCTGTCCCCGGCCACGCTGCCCTGGTACTTCAGCTGGGCGCTGGTGCTGGCCGCGGGCTTCGCCTGGACCACCACGGGCCTGAAGGCGGCGGCGTTCTTCTCCACCTGGCTGCTGCTGGTCACCTTCCCCAACGGCGACACGGCCCTGTACTCCTGGGGCTACCTGGCGCTGGTCACGGCGGTGTGCGCGCTGGCGTGCGCGACGCTGACCAGGCCCGACCCGCTGAAGCTGTCCGGCAGGTACACGTGACGGACCTCGCCGCGGCGTACGCCCGCTGCCGCGAGCTGAACGCCCGGCACGGTCGCACGTTCTTCCTGGCCACCCGCCTGCTCCCGCCCGCGCGGCGCCCGGCCGTGCACGCGCTGTACGGGTTCGCGCGGTGGGCGGACGAGATCGTGGACGGCGGCGAGGTCGAGGACCCGGCCGCCGAGCTGGACCTGCTGGGCAAGCAGCTCGCCGAGGAGCTGGCCGGGCACCCCACCGGGCACCCGGTGCTGGCGGCCCTGGCCGACACCGCGGACCGCCACTCGATCGACCACGGGCTGTTCGCCGACTTCCTGGCGTCCATGCGGATGGACCTGCACGTGCGGTCCTACCCGGATTTCGCGGCGCTGGACCGGTACGTGCACGGCTCGGCGGCCGTGATCGGGCTGCAGCTGCTGCCGGTGCTCGGGACGGTGGTGCCGCGCGCGGAGGCCGAGCCGTCCGCCGCCGCGCTGGGCCGGGCGTTCCAGCTGACCAACTTCCTGCGGGACGTCGGCGAGGACCTGGACCGGGGGCGGGTCTACCTGCCCGAGGACGTGCTGGCCGCGCACGGGGTCGACCGGGAGCTGCTGCTGGCGGGCCGGCGCACCGGGCGGGTGGACCAGCGGGTGCGGCGGGCGTTGCGGCACCTCGTGGCGCACACGCTGGCGGTGTACCGGGAGGCCGAGGGCGGGGTGGCGCTGCTCGCCCCGGCGGCGCGGCCGTGCGTGCGGACCGCGCTGGTGCTGTACCGGGGCATCCTGGACGAGATCGCGGCGGCGGACTACCGGGTGCTGGACCGGCGGGTGGCGGTGCCGGCGTCGCGCCGGCTGGCCGTGGCCCTGCCCGGCCTGGCCCGTGCCCTCGTCGCCCGCGCCACGGGCCGCTGAGGGCACCGGACTAACGCAACACGAATTGCCCACGCATCTTTCGACCACCTTAACGCAACACGAGTTGCCCAGGCGCCTACCGGCCGCCTTGACGCAACACGAGTTGCTCAAGCGTCCACCATCCGTCTTGACGCAACACGAATCGCCCACACCTCCACCATCCGTCTTAACGCAACACGAATCGCCCACGCATCGACCGGTCCTGTTAACGCAACACGAGTCGCCCGAGAAGCACGACGTCCGGACGACCCGAGGGCCGCCCGGACGTGGCCGGTTGTTCCTGGTGTGGTGCGGTTCGGTCAGAAGCCCAGGGCCTGCGCCCGCCGCTTGACCTCGCGACCGCGGTCGCCGCGCAACGCCTCGATCGGCGTGCCCGGCAGCGTGTCGTCCTCGGTGAACAGCCACCGCAGGATCTCTTCGGTCGAGTAGCCGGAATCGCGCAGCACCGTGATGGTGCCAGGCAGTCCCTTGACCACGCCTCCGGCGGCGAGGAACTGGGCGGGGACGACGAGCACACCGTTGCGGCGCTCGGCGAGCAGTTGGCCGTCGCGCAGCAGCTGGTGGACTCGGTTGATCGGCAGGCCGAGGCGCTCGGCGACCTCCGGCAGGTTCAGGACCTCCAGGTCGGGAGCCAGCACGTCGGCAGCGGCAGGAATCGCACTCACGTGCGTCACGATGCCACAACGGCCGAAACGATGCCCTGCGCCAACCGGGTGGTCGCGGTACACCGCCGGGTTACCCGGCGGACACCCTTGGTTTCATGCGGCTTTGACGCGGATCCCACACGCGCGCGTGGGACCATCCAGCGCACGGCACTCGGTCAACAACACCCACCGTACGATCCACGGCTGTGGAAAGGTCGGCGACGAACGTGATCGGCGGGCTGCTCGAACAACGCTACCGGGTCGGCACCCTGGTGGCGCGCGGCGGCATGTCCACCGTCTACCGGGGCGTGGACACGCGCCTGGAGCGGGAAGTGGCCATCAAGGTCATGGACCCCAGGTTCTCCGCGGACCCGCAGTTCGTCGCGCGGTTCGAGCGCGAGGCGCGGGCCGCGGCCAAGCTGCACCACCCCGGCGTGGTGCAGGTGCACGACCAGGGCGTCGACGAGGACCGGGTCTTCCTGGTGATGGAGCTGGTCGAGGGCGGCACCCTGCGCGACCTGCTCAACGAGCGCGGCAGGCTGGACGTGCCGCTCGCGCTGACGGTCCTGGAGAAGGTGCTCGCGCCGCTGGCCGCCGCGCACCGGGCGGAGCTGGTGCACCGGGACGTGAAGCCGGAGAACGTGCTGATCGGGCGCGGCGGCGTGGTGAAGGTCGCCGACTTCGGCCTGGTCCGGGCGGTGTCCACGGCGGGGGTCACCAGCGACTCGGTGATCCTGGGCACGGTCGCCTACCTCTCACCCGAACAGGTGACCACGGGCAACACCGACGCCCGCAGCGACGTGTACTCGGCGGGCGTGCTGCTCTACGAGGTCCTGACCGGCGCGCCGCCCTACGTGGGCGACAACGCCATCTCGGTGGCCTACCGGCACGTCAACGACGAGGTGCCGCCGGTGCCGGACGTGCCGGCCGAGGTCGCGGAGCTGGTGCGCCGGGCCACCCGCCGCGAGCCGTTCCTGCGGCCCGCGGACGCCGAGTCGTTCCTGTCCGAGGTGGAGGCGGTCCGGGCGAAGCTCGGGCTGGTGCCCGCGGACGTGCCGGTGCCCGTCGCGCCGCCCGCCGAGGTCCCGCCCGCCGAGCAGGCGCCCGGTGGCGAGCCGCCGACCCGGCGCGTGCCGACGGGGGAACCCGGGGTCGCCGGCGGCGAGCCGCCGACCCGGCGGGTGCCGACGGGCGAGCCGCTCACCCAGCGGGTGGTCCTCGGCGCGCCGGGCGCCGGGCCGGTGCCGCCGCCGGGCCCGGCCGAGCAGACCGTGCGGGTCCTGCCCGTCGGCGTGGGCGCGCCCGTGGCCTTCGCCGACCCGACCGTGCCGGTGCACCGCCCGAACCCGCTGGTGCCGCCCCCGGCGGGCCCGCAGGGCACCCGGGCGATCCCCCGGGCCGCGCTCGTGCCGCCGGCCGAGGCGCCGCTCACCGCGCCGAGGCCCCGCCCGCGCCCCCGGCGCCCGGCGCGGCGGAAGAAGACGCCCGAGCAGCTGTACGAGGAGATGCGGGCGCGCGGCAAGCGCCAGTTCATCACCTGGCTCAGCGTGGTGGTCGTGGCCGCGGTGCTGATCGGCGTGGCCACCTGGTGGTTCTCCGTCGGCCAGGTCACCAGGGTGCCCGAGCTGGTCGGCAAGGACGAGGCCACCGCCTTCGAGCTGGTCGAGGCGGCCTCGCTGAAGCGGACCAGGACCCCGCAGCAGAGCGACACGGTGCCCGCGGGCCAGGTGATCAGCGTCGACCCGCCGGGCGGCACCGAGCTCACCCGCGGCGACCTGGTGCGGATCGTGGTGTCCACCGGCAAGCCGGTGGTACCGGTGGTCAACGCCGGGGTCGAGGTCGCGGTGGCCGAGCGGGAGATCGCGTCGGTGGGGCTCCAGTCGAAGGTCGACCCGGCCAGGGAGGAGTTCAGCGACCGCGTGCCCAAGGGCAAGGTGGTCAAGCTCGACCCGGCGGGCGGCACGCCGGTGCCGATCGGCTCGACCGTGACGATCGTGCTCAGCAAGGGCGCCCAGCCCCGGCCCGTGCCCAGCGTCACCGGCAAGTCCAAGGACGAGGCGTTCGGCGAGCTGGAGCGCGCCGGGTTCGAGCCCGTCGAGGGACCGGAGGAGTTCTCCGAGGCGGTGGACCGCGGCAAGGTCGTGCGCACCGACCCGGCGGCGGGCTCGAACGCGCCCTCCAACGACCGGCGGGTGACGGTGTTCCTGTCGAACGCGGTGACCGTGCCGCAGGTCGAGGGCAAGCGGGTCCAGGAGGCCAAGGAGGAGCTGGAGAGGCTCGGGCTGAAGGTGGACGTGCAGTTCAACAACCGGGACCGGGCGCGGGTGGTCAACCAGTCCGTGCGCGCGGGCCAGCGCGTGCCCAAGGACACCCGGATCACGCTGGTCGGCATCTGACGCGACAACGGCGGTGGCCCCCGACCTCACCCGAGGTCGGGGGCCACCGCCGTCGTCGGTCCTCGCGTCAGCTGCGCAGCATCTCCGCGACCAGGAAGGCCAGCTCCAGCGACTGCTGGGTGTTCAGGCGCGGGTCGCAGGCGGTCTCGTAGCGGCCGGCCAGGTCGGTGTCCGAGATCTCCTGGGCGCCGCCCAGGCACTCGGTGACGTCCTCGCCGGTCAGCTCGATGTGGATGCCGCCCGGGTGCGTGCCGAGCCGGCGGTGCACCTCGAAGAAGCCCTGCACCTCGTCCACGATCCGGTCGAAGTGCCGGGTCTTGTAGCCGGTGGACGACTCGTGGGTGTTGCCGTGCATCGGGTCGCACTGCCAGATGACCTGGTGGCCGGAGGCGGTGACCTTCTCCACGATCGGCGGCAGCACGTCGCGGACCTTGCTGTTGCCCATGCGGCTGATCAGGGTCAGCCTGCCGGGCTGGTTGTGCGGGTCCAGGCGCTCGACGTACTCGACCGCCATCTCCGGCGTGGTGGTCGGGCCGATCTTCAGGCCGATCGGGTTGGACAGCAGCTCGGCGAACGCGATGTGCGCGCCGTCGAGCTGGCGGGTCCGCTCGCCGATCCACAGGAAGTGCGAGGACAGGTCGTACAGCCTGGCCTGGTCGCCGTTGGTGTCCAGGCGCAGCAGGGCCCGCTCGTAGTCCAGCAGCAGGGCCTCGTGCGAGGCGAAGATCTCGGTCGTGTGCAGCGACATGTCGTTCACGCCGCACGCGGACATGAACCGCAGGCCGCGGTCGATCTCGCCGGCCAGCGCCTCGTACCGCTCCCCGGCGGGCGAGGTGCGCACGAAGTCCTTGTTCCAGTCGTGCAGGCGGTGCAGGTCGGCCATGCCCGCCGTGGTCATGGCGCGCAGCAGGTTCATCGCCGCGCCCGCGTTGGCGTAGGCGCGGATCATCCTGGACGGGTCCGGCACGCGCGCCTCGGGCGTCGGGACCAGCGAGTTCACGATGTCGCCGCGGTAGGACGGCAGGCCCAGCGCGTCGATGCCCGACGAGCGCGGCTTGGCGTACTGGCCGGCGATGCGGCCGATCTTGACCACCGGCAGGCTCGCGCCGTAGGTCAGCACCACGGCCATCTGGAGCAGGGTCCGGACGTTGGCGCGGATGTGCGGCTCGGTGTTGTCCGCGAAGGTCTCCGCGCAGTCGCCGCCCTGGAGGAGGAACGCCTCGCCCCGGGCGACCTCGGCCAGGTTCTCGCGCAGGCGGTCGATCTCGGCGGGCACGGTGATCGGCGGCACGCTCTCCAGCACCGCGCGCACCCGGCGCACCTGCTCCGCGTCCGGCCACTCCGGCTGCTGGGCTGCCGGACGGCCGAGCGCGTCGTCCAGCCGGGAGCGCATCTCCGGCGGGAGGGGCGGAAGCTCGGGAAGCGTGTCGACGGGCACGTCCACGGTCCAGTTCACACGTTAAAGATAGCTGTCCACACTGCAGGACGGGCACCGGTCCGGCTGTGCATGATGTGGCTCATGCCAGACACCCGGTTGGATGATGGGACGGCCGCGCGATTGCTGTCCGTGGCGGTGGAGAACGTCCAGCGGGACCACCCCGTGCACTGGACGCACGTGATCGCCGACGACGCCGGGCTGGTGCCGCAGCGGGTGCTGCACCCGATCTTCGCCGGGTCGTTCGACTGGCACTCGTGCGTGCACCAGACGTGGCTGGCGGTGCGGCTGCTGCGGCTGCGGCCCGGCCTGGACGGCGCCGAGGAGGCGCGGCGGGTGCTCGACTCGCTGATCACGCCGGAGAACGCGCGCGTCGAGGCGGAGTTCTTCACCGGGCCGAGCGGCGGGTTCTGGGAGCGGCCCTACGGGTGGGCGTGGCTGCTGGTGCTGGACGCGGAGCTGCGCACGTGGGGCTCGCCGTGGGCGGTGGCGCTGCGGCCGTTGAGCGAGGTGCTGCGCGAGCGCTTCCTGGTCAAGGTGGCCGGCGCGCGGCTGCCGGTGCGCACCGGCACGCACGGCAACACCGCGTTCGCCACCGGGCTGGTGCTGGACGCGGCGCGTGCCGTCGGGGACGAGGAGCTGGCGGCGGCGTGCGCGGCGGCGGCGCTGCGCTGGCACCGCGAGGACGCCGGGTACGGCGGGTTCGAGCCGGACGCGGCGGACTTCCTGTCGCCCGCGCTCACCGAGGCCGACCTGATGCGCCGCGTGCTGCCGCCGGACGAGTTCACCGCGTGGTTCGACGCCTTCCTGCCCGACCTGGAGGAGGCCCGCTGGAAGGTGTTGCGGGAACCCGCACCGGTCGACGACCCGTCCGACCCCCACGGCTCCCACCTGGTCGGCCTGGCCCTGTCCCGCGCCTGGCAGTGGCGCGCCATCGCCGACGCCCTCCCCCCGTCGCACCCCCACACCGACCTGGCCCGCACCGCCGCCGAGGCCCACGCCACCACCGGCCTGCACCAAGTCCTGGGCCACGGCTACTACGCCGAGCACTGGCTGGGCACCTTCGCCACCTACCTGCACCTGGCCGCCCACTAACCGGCGAGTCATGCCCCCAGCCCGCGCGTGTCATGCACTCAAACCGCGCGTGTCATGCACTCAGCACCCCCGAAATCCACATTCAGGTGCCCTGGCTCGGCTCTGAATGACCAACTCGGGGGTCCTGAGCGCATGACACGCCGGGGCTCAGCGCATGACACGCGAGGTCTGGAGGCATGACACGCGTGTGAAAAAGCACCCCGGGGGTGTGGTGGCCGCCCGGGGTGCGTGGTGCGGGAGGGGATCAGCCGAAGAAGACTTCGGCTTCCTGGTAGCGCTCCAGGGGGACGGTCTTCAGCTCGGCGGTCGCCTCGGAGAGCTTGACGCGGACGATGTCGGTGCCCTTCAGGGCGACCATGACGCCGAAGTCGCCCTCGGCCACCGCGTCCACGGCGTGCAGGCCGAAGCGGGTGGCGAGCACGCGGTCGTAGGCGGTCGGGATGCCGCCGCGCTGCACGTGGCCCAGCACGACCGCGCGCGACTCCTTGCCGGTCCGCTCGGCGATCTCCTCGGCCAGCCAGGTGCCGACGCCGCCCAGCCGGACGTGGCCGAACGCGTCCTTCTCACCGGAGTGCAGCACCTCGGCGCCGCCCTCGGGGATCGCGCCCTCGGCGACCACGATGATCGGGGCGTACTGGGCCTCGAACCGCCGCTCCACCCACTCGACGACCTTGTCGACGCTGAACTGCCGCTCGGGCACCAGGATCACGTTGGCGCCGCCGGCGAGGCCCGAGTGCAGCGCGATCCAGCCCGCGTGCCGGCCCATGACCTCGACGACCAGGGCCCGGTGGTGCGACTCGGCCGTGGTGCGCAGCCGGTCGATCGCCTCGGTGGCGATGTGCACGGCGGTGTCGAACCCGAACGTGTAGTCGGTGGCGCCCAGGTCGTTGTCGATGGTCTTCGGCACGCCCACGACGCCGATGCCGTCGTCGGTGAGCCGCTTGGCCACGCCCAGGGTGTCCTCGCCGCCGATGGCGATCAGCGCGTCGACGCCGTTGTCCTTGAGGACCTGGCGGATCTTGTCGACACCGCCCTCGACCTTGTACGGGTTGGTGCGCGAGGAGCCGAGGATGGTGCCGCCGCGGGTCAGGATGTCCTCGACGTCGGCGAGGCCGATCGGCTTGGTCAGGTTCTCGATCGGGCCCTGCCACCCGTTGCGGAACCCGAGGACGTCCCAGCCGTGGACCTCGATGCCCTTGCGGACCACACCGCGGATCACCGCGTTGAGGCCGGGGCAGTCACCACCGCCGGTGAGCACACCAATGCGCATTTGCTTAGCCAATCTCTTCTCGTGGCGTGGGTCACCCAAGACTGACACGTGCTGGATCGGTGCAGCAAGCGAGGGTCCACCTACCGGACGGAGAACACACCACCACGAACGGGGAAAGACCTGGTTACCGCATCCCGAAGGCGCAGCTACCGAACGGGGAAGCCGCGCTTGAGCCGTTCGGCCTCGATCACCTTCCACCGCGCGAGGTTGTGCCGGGCGTCGGCCAGCGCGTCGTGCGCGTCGGCGGGCGGCTGCGGCAGGCGCGGCCTGCCCACGTCCTCCCAGCGCTGCCTCAGGTCGCGGGTGAAGCGGGGCAGGCAGCGCGGCAGCGCGGGCATCGGGCCCCACAGCTGCGCCAGCGCCACGTGGTCGTACGCCGCGAACCACGCCCACAGCTCGACGTCGTCCCGGTTGGCCTTGGGGCCGCCGAGGAAGTCGAGCAGGTCGGTCCGGATCCGCTCCCGGCTGCGCCACGACCGGTCGGCGGGCGGCGGGAGCTGGTTGAGCACGTTGGCGCGCACCCACGGTCCGGCCTTCGCCGGGTCGAACTCCGTGGAGACGGCGTAGAACTCGCGACCCTCCTCGTCGACCACCCCGATGGAGACGAGGTCGATGGTGACCCCGTCCTCGATGAACTCACAGTCGTAGAAGAACCGCACGGCACCACCCTAGGGGTGCGGTTCAGCCCGCCTTCGCCTCGGGCAACCGGTCGGGCCGGTCCGCCCCGTCCCGGGGCGCCTCCTTGGCCTTGGCCGCGTAGACGTCGACGTACTCCTGGCCGGACAGCTCCATCAGCGCGTACATGATCTCGTCGGTGATCGAGCGCAGCACGAACCGGTCGCCGGACAGGCCCGCGTACCGGGAGAAGTCGAGCGGCTTGCCGATCTTGATCCGGATCGGGTACGGCCGCCACATCTTCGAGCCGATGGGGTTGGCCTTGTCCGTGCCGAACATGGCCACCGGGATCACCGGGGCGCCGGACTCCAGGGCGATCCACGCGACGCCGACCTTGCCCTTGTACAGGCGGCCGTCGGGGCTGCGGGTGCCCTCCGGGTAGATGCCGAGCAGCTTGCCCTCGCGCACGATCCGCACGCCCGTGTCGAGCGCGCTCTGCGCGGCCGAGGCGCTGGACCGGTCGATCGGCACCTGGCCGACACCGGAGAAGAACCAGCGCTTGAACGCGCCCTTGAAGCCCTTGCCGGTGAAGTACTCGATCTTGGCCGGGAAGGTGACCCGGCGGGACAGCTTCAGCGGGAGGAAGAACGAGTCGGAGACCGCGAGGTGGTTGCTCGCCAGGATGGCGCCGCCCTCCGCGGGGATGTTCTCGGCGCCCTCGATGATCTTGGGCCGGAAGAACAGGTTCAGGAGCGGCCCGAGAAAGATGTGTTTCATCAACCAGTAGAGCACCGCTGGGAGCGCCTCCTCGACGTGCTTGATCCCCCGTCAGCCTACGGAGCGAAGCCCACAAACCACAACGAAGCCCCTCGCGCACGCGGTACGGTCGTACCCGTCGCCCGGCTGTCGTACCCGCAACACGGCGGGCACGTGCGACGATGGAACTCCTGGACCCGTCTCCCACGGCTCGGAGGGCTGGAGCACGCCGATGAACTCCCGACGCGACTCTACCGACGGCCCCGAGGACGTGGACGCCACCTTCGCCGAGATCGTGGCGGGGTTGGAGCGCGAGGGCGTGGGCAAGCGCACCTGGGCCGACGACGAGGACGACGCGGCGGAGGACGTCGCCGCCGAGGAGGCCGAGCCGGCCCGCCCGGTGCGCCCCGAGGGCCAGCCCGCCGTCGCCACGGCCGAGGAGGGGGACGAGGAGTCGGACGAGCACTACGTGCCGCCCGAGCCGCCCCCGCTGCCCGCGCTGCGGCCGGGCACGATCGCCGCGCTGCTGCTGATCCTGCTGGGCGTGGTGGTGCTGCTGTTCCCCGGCCTGTTCGGGTTGACCGGCTCGGTCGGGACGCCGCTGGCGCTGATCGTCATGTGCTCCGGCGTCGGCTGGCTGGTGCTGCGCATCCGCAACGGCCCGCCGCCGGACTCCGGCTGGGACGACGGGGCCGTGCTCTAGACGACGGGGCCGGGACCGCGCTCCCACCGGCACCCGCCCGAGCCAGGACCGCACCCCGCCCCGGGCCGCCCGCCGACCGAACGCCCGCCGACCGCGCCCTAACCGCCGACGACCAGGCGGATGGTGTAGCCGTTGGCGTCCCGGTACATGGACACCCCGCGGCAGGTCCGGTGGGTCAGCCACAGGCCGAGGCCCGCGCTGGTGGTCTGCGAGGTCGGCACCAGGCCCACGACCGGCGACCCCGGCCCCTCCCCCCGGTCGGACACGGCCACCACGACGTGCTCGGCGTCCGCCCAGACGCGCAGCCGCACCGGCGGCTTGCCGTGGGTGATGGCGTTGGTCACCGCCTCGCTCGCGGCGTAGATGATGTCGTCCAGCTCGTCCCGCAGCAGCCGGGTGGCCACGCAGGCGGCGGACACGGCGTGCCGCGCCTCGGCCGGGCTCGGGTCGCCCAGGTCCACCAGCGGCGGCTCGGCCTCCAGCGGGTCCGGCACGGGGTCGGGCCAGGTCCAGGAGCCCAGGTAGTCGGGGTTGGCGCCCACGCCCGCCACGTGCGGGTGGGCGTGCAGCACGTCCGCCACCACGCCGGGTGGCGTGGTGCGCAGGTCGTAGGGGCACAGGCCCCACAGGGCGTAGTCCCCGAACACCTCGTTGACCGCGGCCTCGTAGCGCGACCACCAGTCCCAGGCGGCGCCCACGCCGGGGTGCGGCACGTCGCCGACCACGCGGATCTGCGGCGCGCCCGAGTACTCGGCGAACAGCTTCCGGTAGGTCAGGATCGCGTCGGTGGGGCGGCTGTAGTGGTCGGCGCCGGGCAGGAACCGGATGCCCGAGACGTCGGCGACCCGGTCGCGCAGCAGCCGCTCGTTGGTCTCGCAGCACGCCACCAGGACCGGTTCGCCCGCCGCCACGCCCTCGTCGAGGAAGGGCACCACCAGGGCCTGGAACTCGGTGTCGCTGCCGTAGAACGCCGTCTCGTGGTAGTACCCGACGTGGTCGCGGGCCGCACCCGTCCTCATTCGGCCTCCACCCGCAGGCCGGGCACGCGGACGAGCTCGGCCAGCCGGGCGGGCGCCCGGTGCCTGGTGCGCAGCACCACCTCGCCACCGGCGGCGCGGGCGAGGGCGAACATCGCGTGGTGGTCGATGAACTCCAGCTCCGCGGCCTCGACCACGACCGGGCCGGTGCCGGCGCTCAGCCCGACCCGGTCCAGCGCCCGCGGGAAGCGCTCGCGGCTGGCCAGGTCCAGCTCGCCGTCCAGGGCGACCCGGTCACCGGAGGCGGCGTACAGGCGGAACGGCGCGGCGTCCGCGCCGCTGGCCGGGTGCATGCACGCCAGCTCGCCTATCGCGGCCTCGGGCAGCTCGGCGCGGTTGTAGGCGCACATCGCCGCGAACGGCCGGCCCGCCATGTAGCGGTCGACCAGGTGCTCGTACCGGCAGAAC
The DNA here is from genome assembly GCF_009498035.1 of Saccharothrix syringae. Taxonomy (NCBI): domain Bacteria; kingdom Bacillati; phylum Actinomycetota; class Actinomycetes; order Pseudonocardiales; family Pseudonocardiaceae; genus Saccharothrix; species Saccharothrix syringae. The sequence goes on along the minus strand of NZ_CP034550.1, from coordinate 1,709,028 downwards.
GCCTCCAGCGCCTCGTCGCCGCGCACCATCGGCGTGGCCTCGGCGGCCACCCTCAGGCCCGCGTACCCGGCGGCCAGCGCCGCCTCGGTGGCCGCGGCGTAGGTGGCCACCTGCCCGGCCGGGGTGACCGTGGCACCGCCGTAGGTCTCGTCGACCGACACCACGCGCAGCGCGCCGGACTCCAGCGCCGGGCCCAGCTCCGCCACGTGGGAGGTCAGCACCTCGGTGGGCCCCTCGGAGACGTACCAGCACTGCTGGCCCAGGACCAGGCCGTCGGCCAGGAACTCCAGCACGCGGGCGCGGAACTCCTCCGGGTCCTCGTAGGGCCAGCAGATGTGGTCGTGCAGCCCGAGTCCCCTGGTGGCGCCCAGGACGCCGGAGGTGCGCATTCCCCGATGCTACGCCCAGGCCCCGGCTCAGCGGATCCGTCCGTTGCGCGAGGTGCGCGCCGCCACGTCGCGGGCCAGCGAGGCCACGCCGACGATGCCCGCGTCGTCGCCGAGCTGGGCGGTGCGGATGCGGGCCAGCGGCCGGTGGCCCGCGCCGGTCACCACCTCCGCGTAGCGCTCGCGGGCGTCGTCGAGGAACAGCGGGGCCGACTCGGACACGCCGCCGCCGATGACGACCACCTCCGGGTCGTACACGTCGGCGACCAGGGCGAGCCCGTCGCCCAGCCAGCGGGCCAGCTCGGCCATGGCGCGCAGCGCCAGCGGGTCGCCGTCGCGGGCCGCGCCCGCCACCCGGCGGCCGGTCACCGCGCCGGGGTCGGCGCCCGCCTCCCGGGCCAGGACGGTGGACACGCCGGGGTGGCGGGCCAGCAGCTCCACGGCCGTGGTGCTCAGCGCGGTGCCGCTGCAGTACCGCTCCCAGCAGCCGTGCTTGCCGCAGGGGCAGGGCCGGCCGCCGGGCACGAGCCGCAGATGGCCCAGCTCGGGCGCCACGCCGTGCGCGCCGCGGAACACCTCGCCGTCGACCAGCAGCGCACCGCCGATGCCGGTGCCCAGGGCCACCAGGACGGCGATCCGGGCGCCCCGCGCGGCGCCGAAGCGGTACTCGGCCAGGGCGGCGGCGTTCGCGTCGTGCTCCAGGACCACGGGCATGCCCACGCGGCGGGTGATCCGGTCGGCGACGGGCGCCTGCCGCCAGGCCAGGTGCGGCGCGAACCGCACGGTGCGCCGGTCCGCGGCGACGAAGCCCGCCACGGCCAGGCCGACTGCGGCCACAGGGTGCCGGGACGCCAGCTCGGCGACGGCCGCGCCGATCGCCTCCTCCAGCGCCTCCTCGTCACCGGGCGTGGCGGCGCGGGCGGTGTCGAGGACCGCGCCGTCGCCGTCCACGACGCCCGCGCGCACGCTGGTCCCGCCGACGTCGATGCCGATGGTCAGCAGCGGTTCGGCTAGCACTGGTTCCGCCGGACGACGGGGATGTGCTGGACGCGGGGCCGGGCGGGTTCCTCGGAGGCCGGGGCCGGGGCCGCCGGTTCGGCCAGCGCGGCCCGCAGCACCGCGATCAGGCCCACCAGGTGCTCGGCGGCCTTGGCGGCCAGCTCCGAGCGGTCGCCGCGCACCAGGGCCACCGCGTTGCACAGCGGGCACCAGCCGCACGCGCCCGGGTCGTGCCCGGTCGCGCCCTGCTCGGCCACGCGGTGCAGCCACGGCTGCGCCCGCTCGGCGGCGGCGTCGAGCAGCAGGCGCAGCTCCTCGGCCAGCTTCGGGTCCACGTGCCTCACCGCATCCACAGCTCGGGGTCGGGGGCGAAGCGCACCGCCAACCCGGTGTCGTCCAGCTCCGCGCCGGTCACCGCGCAGCGCTTGAGCAGCGAGGGCAGCGCGACCAGCCGGCGCCTGCCGTCCACGGTGACGGCCAGGTCGTCGCCCACGCGGGCCAGCTCCAGCTCCGAGTCGCCCACGGGCAGCGCGAGGCGCAGGGTGTACTCCCGGTCGCCGGTGCGCTCGACCTCCAGCGGCAGGCCGGCGGCGCCCCCGCCCTCCAGCGGGTCGCGCCCCTGGTAGAGGCCCTCGGCGACGTCCAGCAGGGCGGCGGTGCCGACGGGTTCGGCGGCCCGGTGCGGCACGGTGCGCAGCCCGGGCAGGTCGGCCAGCCCGGCGAGCACGGCGTCCTGCTCGGCGCGGCGGGTGCGCAGCCAGGCCGCGGCCGGCCCGCCGTCCTCGCCGGGGTCGGGCACGACCCGGTTGGCGACCACGCCGTCGACCCGGATGCCCTGGAGGGCGAGCGCGGTGACGGTGCGGCGGGTCTCGGCGGCGACCACCCGCTCGGGGGTCAGCACGAGCCGGACGCCGGTCTCCGCCGAGGTGAGCAGGTCGCGGAGCTGGGCCAGGTCCTCGGCGAGCCTGCCGAGCGCGTCGGCGGTGGCGTCCCAGCGCTCCACCGAGCCGCTGCCCGCGACGCCGGCCAGCAGGCCGCGCACCACGCGCCGGTGGGTGGGGAACAGCCGCTCCAGGTAGGAGGCGAACGCCTCGGGCAGGGCCAGCAGGCGCAGGGTCTCGGCGGTGGGGCCGCAGTCGACGACCACGACGTCCCACGTGCCGCCCCGGGCCAGGCGCCGCACCTCCGAGAGCGCCAGCAGCTCCTCCACGCCGGGCAGCACGGTCAGCTCCTCGGCCTCCAGCTCGTCCACGCCGGCGCCCGCGAGCACGGTCCGCAGGTGGCCGCGCAGCTCGCGCCAGGCGTCGTCGACCAGGGCGCGCGGGTCGACCTGGACGGCGTGCAGCCCGGTGCCCTCGACCTCGGCGACCCGGTCGGACAGCGGCACGCCCAGCGCGTCGCCCAGCGAGTGGGCCGGGTCGGTGGAGGCGACCAGGGTCTTGCGGCCGCCGGCGGCGAGCGCGGCGGCGGTGGCGGCGGCCAGAGTCGTCTTGCCGACCCCGCCCTTGCCGGTGAACAGCAGCAGGCGGGCGCTCACCGCGCGTTTTCCACCCGGCGCTTGAGCTCCTTGAGGGCCGTGTCCATGATCATCTTCTCGGCCTTGCGGCGGAACAGGCCGATCATCGGCACCACCAGCTGGACCGACAGCGTGTAGGTGACCTCGGTCGAGCCGCCCCGGGGGGTCAGCACGTAGCTGCCCTCCTGCGACTTCTGCATCTGCCCCTTGACCAGGTGCCACGAGATGCGGTCCGGCGACCACTCGTCGTAGGCCAGCACGTACTCGTCCTTGATCGGGCCCTGGTCGATGTTGAACCTCACCTGGGCCGCCCGGCCGTCCGCCCCGGTCTCCAGCACCTCGGTGCGCTGCACGCCGTTGGCCCACTCGGGGTAGGCGTCGAAGTCGGCGATGACCGCCACGATCTCCTCGGGCGTCGCGTCGATGACGATGGACTGGGTGGACTCGTCGGCCATGCGGGGAGGCTACCCGGTGTGCGGGGTCACCAGCTCAGCACGTGGGGCGTGCCGGTGCGCTGGAAGTGGCCGACGTTGACGCACTCGGTCCAGCCCAGGCGCACCCGCCTGGCCAGCGGCTGGTGCACGTGCCCGAACACCGACCAGCGGGGCCGGTCGCGCTCGATCACCTTCAGCAGCGACGTCGAGCCGCGCTCCGCCCGGCGGGCGACCACGTCGTAGACCAGGTCGGGCACCGCGGGCGGCACGTGCGTGCACAGCACGTCCACCTCGCCCAGGCCCGCCAGGGCCGCGCCGAACTCCTCCTCGGTGCGCAGGTAGGGCCGCCACGGGCCGCGCCGGTTGGGCACGAACCCCCGGTCGAGCACGGCGCCGCCGGCGAACCCGAACCGCAGGCCGCCGATCTCGGCGACCGCGCCGTCCAGCACGTGCACGCCGTCGCGCGCGAACAGCGGCCACAGCTCCGGGTCGTCGACGTTGCCGGGCGTGGCGTAGGTGGGCGCGCTCATCGCCGCGAACAGCTCGGTGTACTGCTCCAGCACCGCCTCCCGGACCACCTCGGCGGCGTTGTCCAGGCCCTCCCACAGCGACCGCATGTAGCGGACCGTCTCGGCGCCGCCGTTGCCGCGCCGCAGCCGGGCGAACACCTCGACCTTCTCCGCGCCGAACACGCGGCCGAGGATGCCCCGGCCGTGGTCGTAGTAGTCGACGAAGTCGACCAGGTCACCCAGGACGACCAGGGCGTCCGCGCCGTCGCCCGCGCGGGCGAGGGCGTCCGCGTTGCCGTGGACATCGGAGACGACGTGAACCCGCACGGGGGACGAATCTACGGCAGGGCCGGCGCCACCCCCGGCGGTCGACCCGCCTCCAGGGCCATCTTGAGCCCCAGGCCGATCTCCTTCGCGGCCAGCTGGCGGCGCCGCACCTCCCGCCGGACGCGCCTGGCCGGCGGGTCGCCGGGCAGGTCCGCGCGCAGGAAGTAGTGCAGCAGGGTGCCGTCCAGCACCGCCTCCAGCCACACCTCCATCGTTCCGACCAACGCGCCGCCCACCGTCCAGCGCAGGCCCTGGATGCCCCGATCGGCGTATACATCGAGGGTGAGGTCGGGCCAGAAGTCCCGCCAGGACCCCGGCGGCGCGAAGGCGGCGGCGACCGCGGCGGGCGGGACCGCGATGAATGTCTCGTCCACGACGTCAACGCTGGGCACGGGGTGGAAGAGTGCCACGACACGGTTACGGAACACCGCCCCGGCCTGGTGTATCGCCGGAATCACAGGCTAAGTTTCCCCACCGGTAACAAACAACGTCCGGAGGTCGACGTGCGCGAGTTCAGCGTCCCCGCCACCGCCACTGTGGCTGCCGAGGAGAACCTCACCGACATGGTGTGGGCGAACGCGGAGCGCTTCGGCAACGCCGTCAGCTTCCGCCGCCGCGTCGACGGCACGTGGGTGGACGTGACCGCCCGCGACTTCGCCGCCCAGGTCCTCGCGGTGGCGAAGGGCCTGGTCGCCGCGGGCCTGGAGCCCGGTGACCGGGTGGGCCTGATGTCGAAGACCCGCTACGAGTGGACGCTGCTCGACTTCGCCGTCTGGCAGGCGGGCGGTGTCGTGGTGCCCATCTACGAGACCTCGTCGGCCGAGCAGGTCGAGTGGATCCTGTCCGACTCCTCGGCCAAGGCCGTGTTCGTGGAGACCGCGGCGCACCGGGCGGCGGTGGACTCGATCGTGTCCGGCCTGCCCGAGGTGCGGCACGTGTGGCAGGTCGAGGGCCCCGACGGCGACGCGGCGGGCGCGGTCGACGAGCTGACCGCGCTGGGCGCGTCGGTGTCCGACGAGGACGCGCACGCGCGGCGCAAGGCGGTCGGCGCGGACGACACCGCGACCATCGTCTACACCTCCGGCACCACCGGCCGCCCCAAGGGCTGCGAGCTGAGCCACCGCAACCTGCTGGCCGAGATCCGCGCGGACATCACCGCGTTCCCGCAGCTCATGCAGGCGGGCAACTCGTTGCTGCTGTTCCTGCCGCTGGCGCACATCCTGGCCCGCGCCATCGCCCTGTGCAGCGTCTACGCGCGGGTCACCCTGGGCCACACCCCGGACGTGAAGAACCTGGTCGCGGACCTCCAGTCGTTCCGCCCCACGTTCGTGGTGGCCGTCCCCCGCGTGTTCGAGAAGGTCTACAACGGCGCCAAGCAGAAGGCGCACGCCGAGGGCAAGGGCAAGATCTTCGACGCCGCCGAGGCCACCGCGGTGGCCTACAGCCAGGCCCTCGACGGGGGCGGCGCCGGCCTCGGCCTGAAGATCAAGCACGCGGTCTTCGCCAAGCTCGTCTACAGCAAGCTCCAGGCGGCCCTGGGCGGCCGGTGCATCGCCGCCGTCTCCGGCGGCGCCCCCCTGGGCGAGCGCCTGGCGCACTTCTTCCGCGGCGTGGGCGTCCCGGTCCTGGAGGGCTACGGCCTGACCGAGACCAGCGCCGCCGCCTGCGTGAACACCGAGGCCGCCTTCCGCGTGGGCACGGTGGGCCGCCCCGTGGCCGGCACCTCGGTCCGCATCGCCGAGGACGGCGAGATCCTGATCAAGGGCGACGTCGTCTTCCGCAGCTACTGGAACAACCCGTCCGCCACCTCCGACGCCCTGGAGGACGGCTGGTTCCACACCGGCGACATCGGCCAGTTGGACACCGACGGCTTCCTCAGGATCACCGGCCGCAAGAAGGAGATCATCGTCACCGCCGGCGGCAAGAACGTCTCCCCTGCCGTCCTGGAGGACCGCCTCCGCGCCCACCCCCTGATCAGCCAGTGCATGGTGGTCGGCGACGCGCAGCCGTTCATCGGCGCCCTGGTCACCATCGACCCGGAGTTCTTCCCCGCCTGGAAGGAGCAGAACGGCAAGCCGGCCTCCGCCACCGTCGCGGACCTGCTCGACGACGAGACCCTGCGCACCGTCATCCAGGCGGCGGTGGACGAGGCCAACAAGGCCGTCTCCAAGGCGGAGGCCATCAAGAAGTTCCGCATCCTCCCCACCGACTTCACCGAAGCCGGCGGCGAGATGACCCCGAGCCTCAAACTCCGCCGCTCGATCGTCGCCACCAACTACAAGCAGGACATCGAGGCCATCTACTCCAACTGACCCCACCACAAGCCCCGCCCCACCCCCGTCCCCGCGAGGTGGTCACCACCCCCACCGGGACCACCGCGCCGGCCTCCGGCCGGCCGCGAGGCCGACTACAGGCGGCCGAGCCGCCGTCTGCGGAGCAGCGGCCATTGAACACAGACGAGTGGCCCGCACCTGACAGGTGCGGGCCACTCGACCCCCAGTGATCGCGTATCCGCTGACGCGGACCCGAGAAGCTTTGTCGTCCCGGTCCCCCAACCGGGACATCCAGAAGACTGCCGCACCGCGCTGTCGTATCGCTGACGCGGCGGTGACTCGCGCCGTCAGCGCTCGTCCTAGGCTGTACCCGGCAAGGTGCGACGAGGGGGCGCGAGCGGATGGGCGCTGGGCCGTGGTTCGGTCTACTCGGCCCGCTTGAGGTGCGCATACAGGGGCAACCCGTGCCCGTCCGGGCGGGGAAGCACCGCGCGCTGCTGGCCGCGTTGTCGCTGCGCGCGGGACGGGTCGTCTCAATTGGCGAGCTGGTGGCGTTCCTGTGGGGCGACAGCCCGCCGGCGCGCACGCGCGGCACGCTCCAGACCTACGTGATGCGGCTGCGGCAGCTGCTGGGCGACCCGTCGCTGATCCGGACCACTTCGGACGGCTACCGGTTGGTGGTGCCGCCCGAGCAGGTGGACGTGCACCGGTTCACGGCCACCGCGGGCCGGGCGCGGCAGGCCGCGCGGTCCGGGCGCCTGGCCGAGGCCGCCGACCTGTACGCCGAGGCGCTGGGCCTGTGGCGCGGCCCGGCGCTGGCGGACGTGCCGTCGGACTCGCTGCGCGACCACGAGGTGCCGCGGCTGGCCGAGCGGCTGCTGGTGGCGCACGAGGAGCACGTCGACGTCGAGCTGGCGCTGGGCAACCACGAGCGGGTGATCCCGGTGCTGCGCGCGCTGACCGCGGACTACCCGCTGCGCGAGCGGTTCTGGGCGCAGCTGATGGTGGCGCTGTACCGGGGCAGCAGGCAGGCCGAGGCGCTGGAGGCGTTCCGGCTGGTCGACCGGGTGCTGGACGAGCAGCTGGGCGTGGAGCCGGGCGCGGCGCTGCGCGAGCTGCACCAGGCGATCCTGGTGGGCGACCCGAGCCTGGCCGCGCCGGTGGAGCAGGTCGACCCGGACGTGCCGGACCAGTTGCCGCCCGAGGTGCCCGGGTTCGTGGGGCGCGCCGAGGCGGTGGACCGGATCTCCCGGCTGGTCGCGCCGGACGGCGCGCGGACCGCCGTGCCGATCGTGGTGCTGACCGGCGTGCCCGGCGTGGGCAAGACGGCGCTGGCGGCGCACGTGGCGCACCGGCTGCGCGACCGGTTCCCGGACGGGCGGCTGTACGCGGACCTGCGCGGGTACGCGCCGGGGCCGCCGACGCCGGTGGTGGAGGTGCTGACCCGGTTCCTGCGGGCGCTGGGCGTGCCGCCGGAGCAGATCCCGGTGGACCCGGACGAGCAGAGCACGCTGTTCCGGTCGCTGCTGGCCGGTCGGCGGATGCTGCTGGTGCTGGACAACGCGGCCGCGCCGGACCAGGTGCGCCCGCTGCTGCCGGGCGCGGCGAGCTGCCCGGTGCTGGTGACCAGCCGGGACGACCTGCGCGGCCTGATCGCCGTCGACGGCGCCCGCCGGGTGGACCTGGACGTGCTCTCGCCCGCCGAGTCGCTGGCCCTGCTGGGGCGGTCCGGGCAGGCGGCGGAGGAGCTGGCGCGGCGGTGCGGGCACCTGCCGCTGGCGCTGGACGTGGCGTCGGCCTCGCTGGGCGGCGGTTCGGTGGCGCGGTACCTGGAGCGACTGGGCGACCGCGACCCGCTGCACCTGGCCCTCGACGCGCTGACCCCGGCGGCGCGGCGGCTGTTCGGGCTGCTCAGCGTGGTGCCGGGGCCGGACTTCACGCCGGAGGCGGCGGCCCGGGTCGCGGACGTGCCGGTCGCCGCGGCGGCGCTGCTGCTCGACCAGCTCGCCGGGGCGCGGCTGGTGCGGGGGGTGGCCGGGCGGTACTCGTTCCACGACTCGCTGGCCCGGTTCGCCGCCTCGGTGGCCGAGGACGCCGAGGCCGCGCGCACCCGGCTGCTGGAGTTCTACGTGCGGGCCGTGGACCACTGCGCGGAACTGCTGTACCCGGACCTGATGCGGCTGCCGTCCGCGCCGGCCGGGCAGGCGCGGCTGGCCGGCGTGGAGACGGCGGCGCAGGCGCGGGCGTGGCTGGACGCGGAGCGGGCGAACCTGGCCGCGGCGATCCGGGCGGCGGCCGAGCACGGCCCGGCGGCGGTGTCGTGGCGGCTGGCCGACGGGCTGCGCGGGTACCTGTGGAGCGGCAAGCACGTCACCGAGTGGCTGCTGACCGCGCAGTACGGGATGGACGCCGCGCACGAGCAGCGGGACGTCGCGGGCGAGGCGGCGATGCACCAGAACCTGGGCACGCTGCACTGGCGGCTGGGCGACTTCGCCGAGTCGATCGAGCACTACACGCGGGCCGTCGAGCTGCACCGGGTGTCCGGTGACCTGGAGTCGGAGGCGGGGGTGCGCGGCAACCTCGGCGTGGTGCGGCTGGAGGCGGGCGACCTGGCGTCGGCGCGCAACGACCTGGAGACGTGCCTGGCGCTGCGGCGCGAGGCGGGCGGGCCGCGGTCGGGCGAGACGGCGGTGCTCACCGGGCTGGGCGTGCTGGCCGTCGAGACCGGCGAGCTGGCCGAGGCGGCGGACCTGCTCGGCGAGGCGCTGGCGATCAGCGTGGAGCACGGCCTGCGCGCCGGCGAGATCACCGCGCTGACGCTGCTGGGCGTGGTGGCGCAGCAGGCGGGCGAGCCGCAGCGGGCGCTGGCGCACCTGGCCGACGCGCTGCGGCTGGCCACCGAGGCCGGGTTCCGGGAGGCCGCGGCCCGGGCGCTGGAGGCCACCGCGTCGGTGCGCCTGGACCTGGGCGAGCACGCCGAGGCGCTGGACCTGGCGGACCGGGCGCTGGCCGAGCTGCGCGAGGGCGGTGACCAGCGGATCACCACGAACGTGCTGGTGGTGATGGCCTCGGCGAACCGGGGGCTGGGCTCGTTGGCGGTGGCGGACGAGCAGTTCCAGCAGGCGCTGACCAAGGCCGGGCGGATCGGCTACCCGCCGGGCGAGGCGCGGGCCCTGGTGGGCCTGGCGGGCGTGCGGCGGCTGCTCGGCGAGCACGCCGAGGCGAGGGCGCTCGCGGAGCAGGCGGTCGCGCTCACCGTGCGGTTGGGGCTGCGGCCGGCCGAGCGGGCGGCGCGCGTCGAGCTGGCCGCCGTGCACCGGGCCGCGGGCGACGACCTGGCCGCGGCGGCCGAGCTGGACCGCGCCGACCGCCTGCTGGAGCCGCCGGGGTCCTGACCGGTCAGAACCGGTCGGGGTCCGGCTGGTCGTCCGGCAGCGGGACGGCGCGCTGCTGGTCGGCGACGTCGGCCGGGTCCGCTTCGAAACCGCCCGTCGGCGTCACCGCGGTGGGCGCGTCGCGACCGACGGCGGCTTCCTCGTCCAGGTCGGCGCCCTCCACTTCGGGTTCGACTGGGCGGAGCTGGTCGGCCGCGTCGTTCCACGGCGTCTCCGGACTCATCGACGGTCCTCCCGGGAGCGCAGGGGTAGTGCCCGCTGCCACCGTAGGCGGCGGCGGGCGCGCACGCATTTCGTGGGTGGTCCGGGTCGTGGGGTGGGGCCGCCGACCGCGCGGCACCGCCGGGGCGCTCGTCGCGGGCGCGTCGTCGGACGCCGGGCCGGCGCTGGTCGCGGGCTGCCGGCGGAAGGGGAGGACGAGCCGCTCCGCGGCGGGCGCTTCGGTCCCGGCCCCGTGCCCATCACCTCCTCGCTCGCTCGGTGGAACTCGCTCGGTGGGCGCGGGCGGGTGGCGAGCGCTCCCGGGCCTCGACCGGGGGCTTCGCACCCCACGCGCCCGCCACCGGTTCACCGGCGGGCGCGGGCGGTCGGGGGTGGCGTGAGGGCCCGCGCGCCGGGCGGGGGCGCGGGGCGGGGGCGGCGGCGTCGAAGTTGGCGGCGATGAGCGCCGCGAACTCCGCGTCCACCCACTGCTGGTCGGCGAAGACCACGTCGGCGAAGTGCGCGTCGGCGGTGGCGGAACCCGACCGCCCGACCCTCGGCACACCGGTCACGTCGATCACTCCCGGGCCACGATCACCTGGTAACTGACCGATACACCTTTCTTATAACCAGAGTCGCGCAGCAGGTCAAGCGCCTGGGGGAACGCCCCCCGACCGGGTGATCCGGAGCGGCTGGACGACGTCGACCTCCCGGCCCGCGCGACCGGGAAGGCGGCGGGCGTTCACGCCCTGGGCGCTCGTGCGCGCCGGGGTCGCGGAGCCGCGCGACCGCCGGTACTCGGCGGGCGCCGACCGCCGACGGGTCGGTCGGCGCCCCCGCCCGGACCGGCCGGCGGCTCGGGTGGTCCTGCCGGGCGGTCCGGTCACCGTGGTCCGAATCCCTCAGGTGGTCCAGCCGTCCGGCAGGCCCTCCACCTCCGCGCGCTCGCCGCTCGCCCGCACCCGCACGACCGCCTCGCCCAGCCGCAGGTCGGTCAGCGACACCTCGCCCCACCGCCCCGGCAGGTGCGGCGAGACCGCCAGCCGCCGCCGCGGCACGTGCGGGTCGAGGCCGAGGAAGGCGCGCACCAGCAGCAGCGGCGCGGCGCTGGCCCACGCCTGCGGCGAGCACGAGGTCGGGTACGGCACGGGCGGGCTGAAGTCGTCCCGGGAGAAGCCGCAGAACAGCTCCGGCAGCCGGCCGCCGAACGCGGCGGCGGCGTCCAGCAGGCCCTCGGCCAGCCGGTGCGCCAGGTCCACCGCCCCCGGCAGGTGGGCGTAGCGCAGCAGGCCGGCCACGGCGATGGCCGTGTCGTGCGGCCACACCGACCCGTTGTGGTAGCTCATGGGGTTGTAGGCCCCCATCGACGCGGCGAGCGTGCGCAGGCCGTACCCGGTCTCCATGTCCGCGTCGGCCAGCCGCCGGATCAGCGCTCCGGCGTGCTCGTCGGTCGCGATCCCGGTCCACAGGCAGTGGGCGCTGTTGCTGGTCAGCGCGTCGACGGGTTGCTTGCGCCCGTCCAGCGCCACGGCGTACCAGCCGCGGTCGGGCAGCCAGAACGCCTCGGCGAACCGCCGCCGCAGCTCGTCGGCCCGGGCGCGCAGCCGGGCGGCGCCCGCCGGGTCGTCGAACCCCTCGGCCAGCTCCGCCCGCGCCAGCAGCGCGCCGTAGGCGTACGCCTGCACCTCGCACAGCGCGATCGGCGGCACGGCCAGGCGGCCGGAGGCGTCGTTGACGCCGTCGAAGCTGTCCTTCCAGCCCTGGTTGGCCAGGCCGCGGTCGGTGGCGCGCCGGTACTCGACGAACCCGTCGCCGTCGCGGTCGCCGTACCGCTGCACCCAGGTCAGCGCGGCGTCCGCGGCGGGCAGCAGGGCCCGCACCACCTCCGGGTCCGCGCCCCACCGCCAGCACTCGGCCAGCAGCATCACGAACAGCGGGGTGGCGTCCGCGGTGCCGAAGTAGTGGTTGCCGCCCAGCACCGCCGTGCTGTCCGGGCCCAGGCGCAGCTCGTGCAGGACGCGACCGGGCTCCTCCTCGGTCAGCGGGTCGGTCCTGGTGCCCTGGGTCTCGGCGAGGGTCTGGAGGGTGCCCAGCGCCAGGCCGACGTCCAGCGGCAACGCCATCCACGCGGTGAGCAGGCTGTCGCGGCCGAACAGGGTCATGAACCACGGCGCGCCGGCGGCGACGAACGGCCGCCCGCCGCGCGTCGGGTCGTGGATCTGCAACGCGCCCAGGTCGCTCTCGGTGCGGCGCAGCACGGCGGTCAGCACCGGGTCGGTCGCGGTGACCGCGGTGCTGGCGGCGCGCCAGGCCATGATCTTGCGCGCGGGCTCGGTGTGCTCCATCCGCTCGCCGCGGTGGAACCGCGGTTCGACGGGCCGCCCGGCCAGGGTGGGCTGCACCGCGACCTCGGTGGACCACCGCTTCCCGGCGGGCACCACGACCTGCCAGCTCAACGCGCCGGGCACCGCGGTGACGTCGCCCGTGGCGCTGACGGACAGCCCGCGCGCGCCGTCACCGCGGTCGCGCAGCAGCAGTTCCCGGCCCGCCGCGGTGACGTCGGCGCCACCGGGCACCGCGCGCCCCTCCTTCACCGCGAACAGGTCGGCGAAGTCGGCGTCGACGTGCAGGTCCAGGCGCACGGCCGTGGCCTCGCGGCCCAGGTTCTCCACGGTGACGACCTCCCGCATGCCGTCGCCGACCAGGCGTTCGCGCACCAGCAGCAGCGTGCTGTCGGCCTGCCCCGCGCCGGGCGGGCGGCGCAGCACGAACCTGGCCGCGAACGCCTCGGGGTGCGCCACCGACAGCGGGTGCGGCGCGCGGCCGTCCAGGCGCAGCTGCCACCGCGACAGCACCCGCGCGTCCCGGAAGAACAGCCCGTGCGCGGTGCCCGGCTCGATGTCGCCCGTGCCGTCGGACAGGCAGAACGTGCTGCCCTCCACCAGGGTGGTGGTGCCGCCGGAGGCGCCGGTCAGGGCGGGCTCCCCCGCGTTGAAGGGCTCCGGTGCGCCGGTCACGCCGGTTCTCCGGAGGCGTGCACGACGCCGCGCTCGTAGACCCGGTCGAGCGCGGAGTCCAGGGCGGCGTAGTCGCGGCGCAGGGCGTCGAGGTCGCGGCCGGGTTCGAGGGCCCGGCGGTAGGCGGCCTCGTAGCCCGCGCCGAGGCGGTCGACGTCGAAGTGCTCGGCGACGTGGGCGCGGCAGGCCGCCGGGTCCAGGGCGCGCACCTCGCGCAGCGCCTCGACCAGCTCGTCGGGGTGGTCGCGGACCAGGCCGGTGACGCCGTCGGCCACGACCTCGGGCACCGCGCCCGCGCGCAGCGCCACCACGGGCGTGCCGCAGGCCATCGCCTCGATCATGACCATGCCGAACGGCTCCTCCCACCGGATGGGGAACAGCAGGCAGCGGGCGTTGGCCAGCAGTTCGCGCTTCGCGGTGGCGTCGGCGACGCCGAAGACGTGGTCGCGGTCGGTCAGCCGCGGGCGCACCTCGCGCTCGAAGTACTCCTTCTCGACCGGCTCGGCGCACTTGCCCGCCAGGACCAGCGGCACGCCGGCGGCGTGCGCGGCCTCCAGGGCCAGGTGCGGCGCCTTGTCCGGGTGGAAGCGGCCGAGGAACAGCGCGTAGTCCTCCTTGCGCGCCCGGAACGGCCAGTCGCGCAGGCGCAGTGCGTTGTGGACGGTGGCGGTCCAGTTCAGGTCGGGGGCCAGCGCGCGCTGGCGGTCGCTGATGGCGACCAGGTGCACGTCCTCGCCGAGGGCGCGGTAGTAGCGGTGCAGGTCCTCGTCGACCGGGCCGTGCACGGTGACCACGGTGGGCACGCCCAGCGCGGCCAGGGCGGGCGCGTTGAGGGGACCGGCGAGGGTGTGGTCGTGGACGACGTCGAGCCCCTCGGCCACCGCCAGCCGCTCCAGCTCCCGGCGCACGGCCGCGGCGTGGGCGACCTCGGGGAACGGCTCGCCTAGACGCTCGGGGACCGTCCGCTCCCACACGGGCACGAAGCGGGCGGCGGTGCCGGGCTCGCCCGCGCCGAGCAGGGTCACCGAGTGGCCGCGGGCGACCAGCGCGTCGGCCAGGTCGGCCACGACGGCCTCCACCCCGCCGTACGCCTTGGGCGGGACGTCGAAGTAGGGCGGGGCGACCAGGGCGACGCGCAGCGGGTCCTCGGGACCGCGCGGCAGGGGGTGGGCGGGAGCTGCGGAAGGCGAGCTGCTCAAGAGGGACCTCCTGGAGCGACAAGCAGACCACGGTTGGCACTCACTGCCCGAGAGTGCTAACAAAGGTGTGGAGGGGCGCGCAAGGCGTCCCCGGCGGAAATGACTTCGATCACAGCGAGGAGGAGCCTCCCGTGACGGCGGCCGACGGCGACGCGGAACTGCTGCCCCTGCGCACCGACTTCGACGTGGTGTGGCGCGGCTTCGACCCCGGCCAGGTGCGGCGGCACGTCGCCGCCACCGAGGCGGACCTCCGGGCGCTCGCGGTGGACCGCGACGAGGCGGTCGCCCGCGCCGAGGACCTGACCCGGCAGCTGGAGAACGCCCGGGCGGAGATCCACGTGCTGCGGCAGCAGCTGGACCGGGTGTGCCGGACCCCGGTCGACCCGCAGGCCCTGGACTACCGCCTGCGGCGGATGGCCGAGCTGGCGCACGAGCAGGCGGCCGAGATCACCGCCCGCGCCAAGGCCGCCGCCGAGCACCACTGGGCGTCGGCGGAGCGGGCGTCGACCAGGTTGCGCGAGCGCTACGACCGCCTGGTCGGCGAGCTGGACGAGCGCCGCCGCGAGCTGGAGGCCGAGCACCGGGAGGTCATGCGGCAGGCGCACGACCGGGTCCACGCCATGACGCGGCAGGCCGAGCTGCGGCGGCGCGAGCTGGACGAGCAGGCCGCCGAGCTGCGCGAGCAGGTCCAGGCGGACTTCGAGCTGGCCATGAACGCCCGCCGCGCCGAGGCCGCCGCCGACCTGGCCGCCCGGCGGGCGGCGGCCGAGGCGGAGGCGGCGCGGCTGGTGCGCGAGGCGGAGGCCCGGGCGGCCGGCATCGTCGCCGAGGCGCAGCGGCGGGTGGACGAGCTGCGCGGGCGTCGTGACCGCATCGCCGAGGGACTGCGGACCGCGCGTGAGCTGCTGGCCGAGGCCGAGCCGCTGCTCGACCCGCTGCCGGAGGAGGTGCTGCCGGAGGAAGTGCTGGTCGAGGAGGTGCTGGTCGAGGAGAGGTCGACCGATGGGGTGCCTGCCGGCGGGGCGCTGCCGGACGTCGTGACCGCACTGCCGACGCAGCGCAGCGAACTGGAGCTGGCCAGCTGACCCGGGTCGGCCGGGTGCTTGCCGCACAGGAGACCTGCGCCCAGCTTATCCATCAATCAAGCGATTGATGGATAAGCTGGGCCTTCGGCTCCCGACCTCCGGCCCTCAGCTTCCGACCCCGGCCCCAGCCCTCGGCTCCCGGCCCCCGACCTTCGGCGCCCGGCTTCCGGCCCCTGACCTTTGGCCCCGGCTCCCGCCTCCGGCCCTCAGCCGCCGGCTCCCAGCCCTCGGGTCCCGGCTCCCGGCCCTCGGCTCCCGGCCCTCAGCCGCCAGTCCCCGGCCCTCGGCTCCCGGCTCCCGGCTCTCAGCCACCAGCCACCAGCCACCAACCACCAACCACCAACGAGCGTCGCTCACCCGTCGATCAGCCGAACCAGCCGGTCGGCCAGGTCCTCCCACCGCCACTCCCGCGTGACCCACTCGCGCCCCGCCGCCCCCATCTTCGCCGCCACCCCCGGGTCGGCCAGCAGCCCGGCCACCGCGTCGACCACCTCGGCCACCTCGCGCCCGTCCACCACGCGCCCGGTCACCCCGTCCCGCACGGTCTCCGGCGCACCACCCGACCGACCGGCCACCACGGGCAGCCCGGTCGCCGACGCCTCCAGGTACACGATCCCCAGCCCCTCGACGTCCAGCCCCCTCCCCCGCGTCCGGCAGGGCATGGCGAACACGTCACCCGCGTTGTAGTGCGCGGGCAGTTCCTCCCACGGCACCGACCCGGTCATCACGACGTGCTCCGACACCCCCACCGAGGCAGCCAGCTCCTCCAACGCCCCCCGGTACGGCCCGCCGCCCACCACCAGCAGCGCCGCGCCCGGCACCCGGCGCCGGATCTCGGGCAGCGCCCGCACCAGCACGTCCTGCCCCTTGCGCGGCACCAGCCGCGACACGCACACCACCACCGGCCGGTCGCCGAGGCCGTACCGGGCGCGGATCTCCGCGCGGGCACCCGCGTCCGGCCGGTAGACCGAGGTGTCCACACCGGACGGCAGGTGCTCCAGCGCCGCCATCGGCCCGAACGCCGCCGCGAACCGGGACCGCGTGTACCGGCTGACGAACGTGACCACGTCCACATCGGACCCGATCCGCCGCAGCGCCTGGCGCGCGCCCGGCAGCATCGACCAGCCCACCTCGTGCCCGTGCGTGGACGCCACCACCCGCGCCGCGCCGGCGGCCCGCAGCCACGGCGCCATCAGCGCCAGCGGGGCCGCCGCGCCGAACCACACGGCCTCGCAGCCGGCGCCGCGCACGACGTCCTTCGCCCGCCGGAGCACGTCGGGGGTGGGCAGCATCAGCGTCCCGGGGTGCCGGACCACCTCGAACGGCTGCACCGCGTCGAACTCGGGGTGCGAGCCGGCGGGCGAGGTCCACGACGGCGCGTACACCACGAGGTCGGGCAGCCGCACGGCCAGGGCGTGCAGGTATGCCTGGATGCCACCGGGCCGGGGCGGGAAGTCATTGGTCACCAGCAGGGTCCGACGCACGGGCCCACGTTACGGGAACGTCGCGCGCAGGTACTCGCGCCAGCCCGCGACGAGCGCCGCGGTGCCCTCGCCGGTCACCTCGACCAGCACCCCGTCCACTTCGGACGCCCGCACCCGGGCCAGCCGCCGGTACAGGTCCACCAGGCCGGGTTCGCCCAGCACCGAGGCCAGGTAGGTGTTCAGCGACCACGCCTGCTGGTAGGCCAGCTCCATGTCGGCGCCGCGGAAGTCCTCGTCGGCGGGCAGCGCGGTCGGCAGCCCCTCCCGGACCCGGGCGGCGAGCAGGGGCGCGGCCCGCTTGGGCGGCACGTCGCCGCCCCGGTAGCCGACGTAGTCCGCGAAGCCCTCCAGCAGCCACATCGGCGCGCCGTCGACGGTCTCGCCGCGCACCGCGACGTGCGTGATCTCGTGCCGCAGCAGCACCCGCAGCGCGGTGGGCGACAGGGCACCGGCGGCGGCCGGGTTGAGCACCACCCGCTGGCCGCGCGCGGTGCGCGTGGCGGGGTCCACCCGGTCGGCCACCGCGACGCCCGCGATCGCCCCGGTGGCGAACCCGGGCCCGACCAGCGCGGCCATCTCCTCGGCGCCGGCCGGGACCAGCACGGCCACCTGCCGCGCCCACGCCTGGCCCCACACCTCGGTGACCGCGCGCACCGCGCCGTCCAGCTCCGCCAGCACCCGCCGCGCCAGCGGCTCGCCGCCGGGGTGGGTGAGCACGAACCCGCCCGGCCCGGTGAGCACCTGGCACGGCCCGAAGTCCCACGGCCCGCGCCAGGTGCGCCTGCCCAGCGGCTCCAGCGCGGTGTCGGAGTTGAGGTACCAGCGGTCGCCGCGCCGGGTGAACAGGTAGGCCGCGTCCTGCTCGCTCGCCTCGACGTCCACGCCGCGCAGCCGGTAGGACAGCCGCACGCCGGGCGCCCACACCTCGTCGGCGGCGGGCGGCGCGGGCGGTGCGCTGTCGGGGCCGCCGGTCAGGCGGTAGCCCCACTCGGCCAGCGGCACGGCGGCGAGGTTGCGGAACAGGTCGAGCTGCCGCCGCCGGAACGCCGGGTCCGCGCCGGGGTCGAGGTCGGCGGTGAACGCCGCCTCGTCGCGCGCCAGCAGGGCCCGGGCGCGCCGGTCGAGCAGCGCCCCGACCTGCTCGGACCGGGCCTGCTCGGCAGCGGCGGCGACCGCGGGCGCGGGCGACCGGGGTGCCACGGCCGCGGTGAGGCCGCCCAGGAAGGTCAGGGCGACCAGCAGGGCCAGCGGCACGCGGTGGCGGCTCATGGGCCGGGGTTGCGCGTCGGCGGGGCCATCCCACCCAGGATGACCCCGCCGGAGCACGTCTGTCAGCCCGCGATGCGGCGCATCGCGTAGATGGTGCCGGGGTTGTTGATCGGCACGACCTTGACCGGGACGCCGTCGGTGGAGGCGTGCACGACGTTGTTGTTGTCCACCGCCATGCCGACGTGGTTGCCGCCGTTGTAGACGATGATGTCGCCGGCCCGGACCTCGGCGCGGCTGACCGGCCGGCCGGCGCCGGCCTGGCCCTGGCTGGTGCGCGGGATGCTCACGCCCGCGTCCGCGTACGACTTCATGGTCAGGCCCGAGCAGTCCCACAGGTTGGGGCCGGTCGCGCCGTACTGGTACATGTCGCCGATCTGGTTCAGGGCGAACTGGAGGGCGGCGCCGGCCACGCCCTCGGGCACGGTCACGTTCGGCACGGAGCCGACCGACTGGAGGTTGGTGCGCTCCTGCGCGGTGAGCCGGTCGAGCTGCTGCTTGACCTCGGCCTTCTGCCGGTCGAGGTCGTCGCGGCGCTTCTTGACGTCCTCGGCGATGCGGATGGCCTCGTCGGTGGCGGCCTGCGCGCGGCCCTGGGCGTCGGCGGCCTTCTGGCGCGCGTCCTCGGCGGCGTCGACCGCGCCGGACAGCCTGCCCAGCGCCTCGCTGTTGTCGGAGGCCAGCACGCCCAGCGCGGACATGCGGTTGAGGAAGTCCTGCTGCGATTCCGCCACGAGCAGCGCCGACAGCTGGCTGAACCGCGCGCCCTCGAAGGACGCCTCGGTGAGCTTGTCGACCTGGACCCGGAAGTCCTCCTCGTCGGCCTTGGCCTGCTCGCCGGCCTGGGTGGCCTGCTGGAGCTCGGCGTTGGCCTGGTCGAGGGCGGCCTGGTTGGCGTTGCGCTGCTCCTCGGCGCGCAGCAGCTCCTCGTTGAGCTTCGTCGCCTGCTCGGCCAGCTCGTTGTACTTCTTCAGCGCCTCGGAGGCGTTCGCGGGTGTGTTCGGCTGGGCTCCGGCCGGTACGGGCATGACGCCCACCGCCGCGGCGGCCACCGCCGTGGCCGCCATCGCCCCGCGCAGTCCGCGCTTGAGTCGTTGCGACGCCACAGTCGCGCGTGTCTCCTTCAGGTCTGGACCGCCTACCGGCGCGGGCGCGGGCGACTGCCCGGCAGCTCAGGTTCGCGTTTCCGGCTCGGCACCCCGACAGGCCGATTCGGCGGTGAGCTCGCGTCGTCGCCCAGGCTGGACGACTGCCCGCCGCGAGATCTCGGCTAGGTTACGAAAAGCGAGTCCGATCGTCCACTAGCGGGGGGTGTAAAACGGTGTGAGGTCGTTTTTCACCTCGAACGGTGCAGCCATGACCTCGCCGTGTGACCCCCGGTGGTGTTAAAAACACGATCCGTGTCACACCCGGCCGAGTCGGGCCAGCAGCACCGCGGAGGGCACCGGGTGGGCGCCCCGCCGTCTGACCGAGTCCGCGACCGCCCGGTCGGAGGTCACCACGACGACCGGACGGCCCTCGGGCTCGGCGGTCACCAGCGCCCGGATCACGTCGTCGGCCAGCACGCCCGGGTCGCTGAACAGCACCCGCACCCCGCGCGGCCCGGACGTCGGCACGGCCACCACGCCCGCGCCGTCGAACACCAGCGTCACCTCCGCGCCGGTGCGCGCCGCCAGCACCGCCAGCTGGTGCACCAGGCGGTCGCGCTGGTCGGACAGCGACAGCTCCGGGTAGCCCGTCTTGGTCACGTTGTAGCCGTCGACGATGAGGTGCACCGCGGGCAGCGCGAGCAGCCGGTCCAGCGCCGCCGGGTCCTCCACCCGGCCGACCGCGCCCTGCGCCGCGCTGGCGCCGCGCACGAGGTCCGCCGGGCGCGGTCCGGCGCCGCCCAGGGCCAGCTCGCGGCGCAGCCCGTTCACCGCGCCGTCCAGGGTGTCCACCAGCAGCGCCAGCCGCACCTCGTCGGCCTGGCGGGCCTCCTTGGCCGACTGGCGCGCCACCTCGGCGTCGGCCTCGGCCCGC
The DNA here is from genome assembly GCF_009498035.1 of Saccharothrix syringae. Taxonomy (NCBI): domain Bacteria; kingdom Bacillati; phylum Actinomycetota; class Actinomycetes; order Pseudonocardiales; family Pseudonocardiaceae; genus Saccharothrix; species Saccharothrix syringae. Next base: position 1,688,915 of record NZ_CP034550.1, on the reverse strand, counting down.
TGCGCCTTGGTCCGCTCGTTCTCGGCCCGCTCGCGCTCCCGGTCGCGCTCGGCGGTCAGCCGGCGCACCTCGACCTCGGCCGCCGCGCGCACCCGCTCCACCTCGGCCGCCGCCGACTCGGCCCGGTCCTTGGCCTCGCGCAGCCGCACGCCCTGCTCCCGCAGCCGCTTGCGCAGCCGCTCCAGCTCCACCTCGGCGGCCTGCCGGACCTTGTCCGCCGCGCCGTCGACCTCGGCCCGCTCCGCCCGCAGCCGCTCCAGCTCCAGCTCCAGGCGCTCGGCGCGCTGCACGGCGGCGTCCCGCTCGGCCCGCAGCGCCGCGTCCGCCGCGCGCCGGGTGACCAGCTCGATGAAGTGGTTGGCCACCTCCTCGCCCTGGAGCACCGCCGCGGCGCCCGCCGCGACCGGGTCGGGCGCGGTGACCTCCAGCGCCGCCGGCCGGTTGCGCTGCAGCCACTCCACCACGGCCGCGCGGAAGTTCGTCGACGACCTCAGCCCGGCGACCAGGGCGCCGCTGCCGAGCCGGGCGCGCTTGGTGGGCGCGAACCGGGCCACGGCCCGCAGCGACTGCGGCACGTCGACCTTCGCCAGGTCGCCCAGCGCGTCGGCGCTCAGCTCGGCCAGCCGCATCCGCAGCGGCTCGGGCAGCGCACCCCAGTCCACAGTGGACTCGACGGGCTCGGCCGGCGCGCCGGCGTCGAGCTCGTCCAGGGGGGCGGTCGGGTCTTGCACCCGTACAGGCTACGGCCCACCCCTGCCGTCCACCGATCCGGTAACACGACGTAGCCCGCTCGCCCGCCGGTGCTCTCCGACCGGGCGCGGGGCGGCTCCGACCCCGTCGGGCGCGGGATTGTCGGTGCGTGGGGTTACCGTGCCCGGTTGATGACTGAACAGCTCACGTTCGACGAACTGGGCACCCCGCTGCGCGAGACCACGTTCGTCGTGTTCGACCTGGAGACCACGGGTGGCCGGGCGGGCGAGGACGCGATCACCGAGATCGGCGCGGTCAAGGTGCGCGGCGGGCGGGTGCTCGGCGAGTTCGCCACCCTGGTGGACCCGGAGCGGGGCATCCCGCCGCAGGTCACGGCCCTGACCGGGATCACCCAGGTGATGGTGACCGGTGCGCCGCGGCTGGCCACCGTGCTGCCCGCGTTCCTGGAGTTCGCGGCCGGCGCCGTGCTCGTGGCGCACAACTCGGGCTTCGACGTGGGCTTCATCAAGGCCGCCTGCGAGCGCCTGGGCTACCCCTGGCGCAGGCCGACCGTGGTGTGCACGGTGCGCCTGGCCCGGCGGGTGCTGACCCGCGACGAGGCGCCCAGCTGCCGGCTGTCCGCGCTGGCCGCGCTGTTCGGCGTGGCCGAGCAGCCCAACCACCGGGCGCTGACCGACGCCCGCGCCACCGTGGAGGTGCTGCACCACCTGCTGGAACGGGTCGGCTCGGTGGGCGTGCACTCGCTGGAGGAGCTGGTCGCCTACCTGCCGGAGGTGACCGCCGAGCAGCGCCGCAAGCGCTCGCTGGCCGCGCACCTGCCCTCGGTGCCCGGCGTGTACCTGTTCCGCGGCCCGTCGGAGGAGGTCCTGTACGTCGGCACGGCCTCCGACCTGCGCAGGCGGGTGCGGCAGTACTTCACCGCGAGCGAGGGCCGCAAGCGGTTGCGGGAGATGGTGGCGCTGGCCGTGCGGGTGGACGCGGTCGAGTGCGCCCACCCGCTGGAGGCCGAGGTGCGGGAGCTGCGGCTGATCAGCGCGCACAGGCCCGCCTACAACCGGCGCTCCAAGAACCCGGGCGGCGCGTGGTGGCTGGTGCTGACCGACGAGGCGTTCCCGCGGCTGTCGGTGGTCCGGGCGCCGCGCGCGGGTGCGCTGGGGCCGTTCCGGTCGCGGCGCCTGGCCGAGGCCGCCGCGGAGACGCTCCAGGACGCCGTGCCGCTGCGGGCGTGCGCCCAGCGCATCCCGGCGCGCAAGCCCTCGGGCACGCCGTGCGCCCTCTACGAGCTGGGACGGTGCAAGGCGCCGTGCGCGGGGCTGCAGTCGGCGGCCGACTACGCGCCCGCCGCCGACGCGTTCCGGCGGCTCGTCGCGGGCGTCGACACGGCACCGCTGGACGCCCTGGCGGCCCAGTTGGACGCCCTGGCGCAGGCGCACCGGTTCGAGGACGCCGCCGCCCGCCGGGACCGGGTGTCGGCCCTGGTGCGGGCGCTGGACCGGGCGCAGCGGCTGGCCGCGCTCGCCGCCCTGCCGGAGCTGGTGGCCGCCCGGCCCGACGGCTCGGGCGGGTGGGAGTTCGCGGTGGTCCGGCACGGGCGGCTGGCCTCGGCGGGGGTGGCGCGGCGGGGCGTGCCGCCGATGCCCGTGGTGGAGTCGCTGGTGGCCGGGGCGGAGACCGTCGTGCCGGGCGAGGGGCCGCTGCTCGGCGCACCCGCCGAGGAGGTGGGCGTGGTGCTGCGCTGGCTGGAGCGGCCCGGCACCCGCCTGGTGCGCTGCGACACCCCGTGGGCCTCGCCGGCGGGCGGCGCCGGGTCGTGGCGCGGGTGGGTGGCGCGCGCCGACGCCGGTCGCGACCAGTACCGGGACGCCGGCCACTAGCATGTGGGCGGTCGAGACCCCGACTTGCAGGAGGACCGCTGTGATCACCGCGATCGTGCTGATCCAGGCCGCCGCCGACACCATCCCGGACGCGGCGCAGGCGATCGCCGACATCGAGGGCGTCACCGAGGTCTACTCGTGCGCGGGCGACGTCGACCTGATCGCCCTGGTGAAGGTCGCCAAGCACGAGGACCTGGCCGACCTGGTGCCCGGCCGCATCTCCAAGGTGCCCGGCGTGCTCAACACGGACACCCACATCTCGTTCCGCTCCTACGCCAAGCGCGACACCGACGCCGCCTTCGCCATCGGCCTCGAAGACTCCTGACCCCCGCGCGTGTCCTCCACCCGGACACCGCGTGTCCTCCACCCAGACACCGCGAGTCGAACACTCAGACCCGTCGTGTCGAACGCTCAGGACCCCCGAGTTCCACATTCGCGCCCCGGCCAGGGGTCCTGAACGTAGAACTCGGGGGTCCTGGAGGTTCGACACGACGGTCCCGAAGGGTCGACTCGCGGTGTCCGAGTGGAGGACACGCGGGGTCGGACTGGAGGACACGCGGGATGTGCGAGGGCCCGGCACCACCAGGTGCCGGGCCCTTCGCGTTGGGCTTGGTCAGTCTTCGGGCTGGGCCGGCTTGCCGGCTAGTTCGCCCGCGGTGGCGTTCTCGCCGGTCAGCGAGTCGTTCGCCGAGACGCCGCGCTCGGCGCGGGCGCGGGCCAGCGCCGCGGTCTCCTCCGGCGGGTCCGGGGTCAGGAAGCTGCCCGGCACCGGGTGCCCGGCCGACCCCAGCTTGTTCATCTTCTTCGGCACCGGCGCGGCCTGGTACTCCAGCGGCAGCGGGTGGCCGTGGTCGTCCACCGGGCCCAGCGGCTGGTGGACCTCGATGAACTCGCCGTGCGGCAGCCGCTTGATGATGCCGGTCTCCACGCCGTGCTCCAGCACCTCGCGGTCGGCCCGCTGGAGGCCGATGCACAGCCGGTAGGTGGCGAAGTACGCCAGCGGCGGCAGGACCAGCAGGCCGATCCGGCCCATCCACGTCGTCGCGTTCAACGAGACGTCGAACTTGTACGCGAAGATGTCGTTCGCGCCCATCACCAGCAGCACCATGAAGTACGTGATCGCCATCACGCCCAGCGAGGTGCGGACCGGCACGTCGCGCGGCCGCTGGAGCAGGTTGTGGTGCGCGTAGTCCTTGGTCAGCTTCCGCTCGATCCACGGGTAGACCGCCGCGACGCCGGTCAGCAGCGGCAGGCCCAGCATGAACGGCAGGAACGGCTCCGGCACCGTGTAGTTGCCCAGGTAGAGCTCCCACGCGGGCCAGATGCGGACCAGGCCGTCCGTCCAGCCCATGTACCAGTCGGGCTGGGAGCCCGCCGACACCTGGGCCGCGCTGTACGGGCCGAAGTTCCAGATCGGGTTGATCTGGAAGACGCCGCCCATGATGGCCGTGATGCCGACGACGATGGCGAAGAAGCCGCCGCCCTTGGCCGCGAACACCGGCATGATGCGCACGCCGACGACGTTGGTCTCCTTGCGGCCCACGCCCGGGAACTGCGTGTGCTTCTGGTACCAGACCAGCGCCAGGTGCGCCGCGACCAGCGCCAGGATGATGGCCGGGATGACCAGGATGTGCAGCGTGTAGAACCGCGGGATGATCTCCGTGCCGGGGAACTCGCCGCCGAAGGCCAGCCAGTTGATCCAGGTGCCGACCACCGGGAACGACAGCAGCAGGCCCGCCATCACCCGCAGGCCGGTGCCGGACAGCAGGTCGTCGGGCAGCGAGTAGCCGAGGAAGCCCTCGATCGCGCCGAGCATGAACAGCACGATGCCGATGACCCAGTTGATCTCGCGCGGCCGCCGGAAGGCGCCCGTGAAGAAGATCCGGAACATGTGCACGACGATCGCGCCCATGAACAGCAGCGCCGCCCAGTGGTGGACCTGCCGCACGAACAGGCCGCCGCGCACGTCGAACGAGATCTGCAGCGCCGACTCGTACGCCCGGGACATCGGGATGCCCTGGAGGTTCTGGAACGTCCCGTCGTAGATGACCTCCTCCATGGAGGGGTCGAAGAACAGCGCCAGGTACGTGCCCGACAGCAGCAGGATGATGAAGCTGTAGAGCGCGACCTCGCCGAGCAGGAACGACCAGTGGGTCGGGAAGACCTTGTTCAGCTGCTTGCGCATGCCGCCGGCCATGTGGAACCGGTCGTCGGCCCACTTCGCGGCACCGCCGGCCGCACGGGCAGCCGCCCCTTGCCGCTTGGTCGGCGTGGTGATGCCGCTCATGACTTACGCTCCCAGAACGCCGGACCCACAGCCTCGATGAAGTCGCTGCGGGCAATCAAGTATCCGTCCTCGTCCACCGTGATCGGAAGCTGAGGCAGGGCGCGGGTCGCCGGGCCGAAGCGCGGCTTGCCGTAGTGGAAGACGTCGAACTGCGACTGGTGGCAGGGGCACAGCAGCAGACCGGTCTGCTGCTCGTAGAGCGACGCCGGGCACCCGAGGTGGGTGCAGATCTTGGAATAGGCGTACAGGTCGCCGTAGTTGAAGTCCTCCTGGCCGGCCCGCTTCACGATCTGCTGGCCGGGGCGGAAGCGCAGGAGCAGGACCGGGTTGTCGACCCGCTTGGTCGCGGCGACGAGGGCGTGCTCGTCGTCCCGCTCGGACTCCCGGAACGGGAACACGGTCAGGTAGCCGCCCGCCTCCACGTCCTCCGGGCGCACCAGCACGACCTCGTGCGGGTCACCGGTGTAGTTGCGCAGGTAGACCTTCTCGCCGTTCTCCGACTTCCAGCCGGTGTGCCACAGCGAGTCCTTGGAGTCGCTGTTCTTCCACGGGTCGCGCACGAGGCTGCCCAGCGGCAGGACCAGCACGCCCAGGCCGAACACGCCGGCGCCCAGGCCCGCGGTGCGCTTGATCAGCGAGCGGCGGGCGATGGTGCTGCGCGTGCCCGCGTCGGCGAGCTCGGCCACCACGGTGGCCTTGTCGATCTCCGCCGAGCCGCCGTCGTGGCGCTGCTGGACGGCCAGCTCCTCCGGGATGAACTTCTTCGTGTACAGCAGCGCGCCCACGCCCAGGGCCACCACGGCCAGGCCGAGGGTCAGGCCGATGACCGGCGTGTACAGGCTGTACAGGAAGTGCGCGTCGGTGCGCGGGGTCTCGTACTTCCACGGCCACCACAGGAAGGCGACCAGGAACGCCAGGCCCGACAGCGCCGAGATCAGGAACCACAGGGCGACGAGGCGCTCGGCGCGCTTCTCGGCGCGGGTGCCCTTGACCGGCCACCGCTCCTCGTAGTGGACGAGCTCCACGCCGTCCAGGTTGGTGCCGAGCTTGACCAGCTCGTCCCTGCTCATCCCGGCGAGTTCCGCCTCGCTGGGCAGGTTGGTCGGCTTCTCGCCGCTCATGCCTTGGCTCCGATCCAGAGGGTCACGCCGATCAGGGCGGCGATACCCACGATGAACGCGATCAGACCCTCCGATACCGGCCCGAGGCCGCCGAGGGGGGCGCCGCCGGGGTTGTTGTTCCCGTCGGACACCGACTTGATGTAAGCGATGATGTCCTGCTTCTCCTCCGGCGTGAGCTGCCGGTCGGAGAACTTCGGCATGTTCTGCGGGCCCGTGAGCATCGCGGTGTAGATCTGCTCCTCGGTCACGCCCTCCAGCTCGGGCGCGAACTTGCCGGACGACAGCGCCCCGCCGCGACCGGTGAAGTTGTGGCACGCCGCGCAGTTCAGCCGGAACAGCTCGCCGCCGCGGGCCGGGTCCTCGCCGCGCAGCGCCGCGCCGCTCTCCTCGGGCGTCTGCGGGCCGCCGCCGCGGGACTGGATGAACGCGCCGATCGCGTCCACCTCCTCGGCGGTGAACTTCGAGGGCTTGCGCTGGCCCTGGGCCTCCTGCCGCGCCAGCGGCATGCGGCCGGAGGAGACCTGGAAGTACACGGCGGCCTCGCCCACGCCGATCAGGCTGGGGCCGCGGTCCTCGACGCCTTCGAGGTTCTTGCCGTGGCAGCTGATGCAGGTGTTGTTGTAGAGCTGCTCGCCCAGCCGCACCTGCGCCGGGTCGTCCTGCGCCTGCGCGGTCTGCGGCTGCGGCGCCAGGGCGCTGAACAGGAAGCCCGCGGCCAGCAGCGCGAAGCCCAGCGCGAGCAGGCCCGAGATCCGCCTGCGCAGCTTGGTGCCGCGCTTCCGGGCCCGTGTGGTGTTGGTGGTCATGTGTGCGGCAACCCTTGCTGGTGTGAGTTCGGGGTTCTTGCTGGTCAGGGCACGATGTAGATGACGGCGAACAAGCCGATCCAGACGACGTCGACGAAGTGCCAGTAGTAGGACACGACGATCGCGGAGGTCGCCTGCGCGGGCGTGAACTTGCTCAGCTTCGTGCGGACCAGCAGGTAGCCGAACGCGATCAGACCACCGATCACGTGCAGGCCGTGGAAGCCGGTCGTCAGGTAGAACACGGTGCCGTAGGCGGACCCCGGGATCGTGGTCCCCTCGTGAACGAGGTTCACGTACTCGCCCGCCTGGCCGGCCACGAAGATCGCGCCCATGATCAGCGTCAGCAGGTACCAGCGGCGCAGCCCGAACACGTCACCGCGCTCGGCGGCGAACACGCCCCACTGGCAGGTGAACGACGAAGCCACCAGGATGACCGTGAAGAACAGTGCGTAGGGCACGTTCAGCTCGGTCGGCTCCGGGGGCCAGTGCCCCTCGTTCTGGGCCTTCACCGTGAAGAACATGGCGAAGAGCCCCGCGAAGAACATGAGCTCACTGGACAGCCAGACGATGGTGCCGACGCTGACCATGTTCGGGCGGTTCAGCGAGTGCACGCGCTGGCCGATTGAGGGCGCTGCCGTTGTCACACGACGCATTATTGCTTGCAGGTTTTCGCTCCGCCCATCGGGTCCGGGGCGGGTGCGCAGGTCATCTGGGTCACACACGCGGTGAGGTGGTCATGGGGTTGCTGGGCCGGTTGCGCGATCGCCTCCGCGGCGGGGGCGAACCGCCACTGCGGATCGATTCACCCGGACTGGTGGTGGTCGTGGAGGCGTTCGACCTCGCGGAGGCGGACTCGGCGGCGCTGGCCCGGTCGCCGCGGTGGCGCGCCGAGGAGCCCGCGGTGCTGCGCCACCACCTCGAACTACCCCCTGACCAGGTCGAACGCGCCCGCGAACTGCTCGCGCCGGACGGCTGGGAGCTGCGCGGGGGCGACCGCGTGCACGCCCTGCGGGTGCAGAAGCTGGACGCACTGCACTGCGCGCAGGAGCGCGCGCGGATGGCCGGGCTGGCCCAGCGGCTGGGCGGCGACTGGATCGGGTGGGATGCGCTTCAGGTCACACCGGGTTAGCCGGATAACATCTGCGTCACCTGGCACCCGACCCGCCGGAGGACGCGCACATGAGCACGCAGACGACCAGGATCCTGGTGTTCAGCCACCGCCCCGAGGTGCGTGAGACGATCATCACCGCGGTGGGGCGCCGCCCCGCGCCGGACCTGGGCCGGGTCGACTACGTCGAGGTCGGGACCATCGCCGACGTGCTCTACGAGATGGACAGGGGCGGCGTCGACCTGGCCATCCTGGACGGCGAGGCGCAGCCCACCGGCGGCATGGGGCTGTCCCGGCAGCTGAAGAACGAGATCACCGACTGCCCCCCGGTCGTGGTGGCGGTCCGGCGCAAGGACGACCGGTGGCTGGCGACGTGGTCGCAGGCGGACGCGGTGCTGGTGCACCCGCTCGACCCGCTGGCCGCGGCCGAGACGGTGGCCGAGGTGCTGCGGTCGACGGCCCTGCCGGTCGTGCGCGGATGACCGCGGTGGAGCGCAGCTGGCCGTTACTGCTCAACCGGCTCATCGACCGCGCCGACCTGTCCGACGAGGACACGGCGTGGGCGATGGACCAGGTCATGACCGGTGCCGCGACGCCCGCGCAGGTGGGCGCGTTCCTGGTCGCGCTGCGCGCCAAGGGCGAGACGCCCGAGGAGGTGGACGGCCTGGCCACGATGATGCTGCACCACGCCCGCCGGTTCGACGTGGCCGGGCGCGTGGCGGACATCGTCGGCACGGGCGGCGACCAGTCCGGGTCGGTGAACATCTCGACCATGGCGACCCTGGTCACCGCCGCGGCCGGGGTGCCGGTGGTCAAGCACGGCAACCGCGCGGCGTCGTCCCAGTGCGGCACGGCGGACGTGCTGGAGGCGCTGGGCGTGGCCATCGACCTGCCGCCGCTGGGCGTGCAGCAGACCGTGGCCGAGCTGGGCATCGGGTTCTGCTTCGCGCCGGTGTTCCACCCCGGTTTCCGGCACGCGGGCGCGCCGCGCCGGGAGATCGGCATCCCCACGTCGTTCAACCTGCTCGGGCCGCTGACGAACCCGGCGCAGCCGCGGGTGGGGCTCATCGGGTGCGCGCGGGAGAGCGCCGCGCCCCTGATCGCGGGCGTCTTCGCGCGCCGCGGCAACACCGCGCTGGTCGTGCGCGGCGACGACGGCCTGGACGAGATCACCACCACGACCACGACGTCGGTCTGGGTCGTGGACGGCGGCGCGGTGCGCCGGGACCGCCTCGACCCGTCGCGGCTGGGGGTGTCGCCGGCGCTGCCGGAGGACCTCAAGGGCGGGGACGCGTCGGTGAACGCCGAGGTCGTGCGCGAGCTGGTGAGCGGGAAGCCGGGCGCGGTGCGCGACGCGGTGCTGCTCAACGCGGCCGGTGCGATCGCCGCGCACAGCGGCCTGTCCGACGACCTGCACGCGGACCTCGCGGCGGCGCAGGGGCGGGCCGCCGAGGCGGTCGACTCCGGCGCGGCGGCCGACCTGCTGCGGCGGTGGGCGGCGCGGTCGACCGAGCTGAAGGCGTCGCTGGCCGAGTCCTGAGGGGCGGGATCGGCGGGCGACGCCGGGGACCTGGTTCGCCCGCCGCGGGTCGACGACGCCAGGCCGTGCCGTCGCACCCGGAAGGCTCAGGTCGCACTCCGGCACGTCGACGGCTCTCACCCGGTGTTGCAGCGGCCGTCACCCGGTGTTGCAGCGGCCGTCACCCGGTGTCGGAGTGGAGGACACGCGGTGTTCGAGTGGAGGACACGCGGGGTTGGGAGACCCGGGACACCTTTTCACCACGCCGCAACAGGCGCGAGTCATGCTGTGGGCATGCTCTACACGGTGATGAAGCGCGTGGTGGCGCCCACGGCGCGCCTGGTCTACCGCCCCCGCGTCGAAGGGCTGGAGAACGTACCGGCCACCGGCCCGGTCATCCTGGCGGCCAACCACCTGTCGTTCATCGACAGCATCGTCATCCCCATGGTGGTGCCGCGCCGCGTCTCCTTCCTCGCCAAGGCCGAGTACTTCGAGGGCAAGGGCGTCAAGGGCGCCCTGTCCCGCTACTTCTTCGGCTCCCTGGGCCACGTCCCCGTCCGCCGCGGCCTCGGCCGGGCCGCCAGGGCCTCGCTGGACACCGCCAAGGCCATCCTGGACGACGGCGGCGCGTTCGCCATCTACCCGGAGGGCACGCGCTCGCTGGACGGCCGCCTGCACCGCGGCCGCACGGGCGTCGCGCGCATGGCGCTGGAGTCCGGCGCGCCGGTCGTCCCGGTGGGGCTCGTGGGCACCGACGAGGTCCAGCCCGTCGACGCGAGGCTGCCCCGCATCCGGCCGGTGACCGTGCGGTTCGGCGCGCCGCTGCGCTTCGACCGGTACGCGGGCATGCAGGAGTCGCTGCCGGTGCTCCGGTCGATCACCGACGAGGTCGTCTACCGCATCCTGGAGCTGTCCGGGCAGGAGTACGTCGACAGCTACCAGAACAACGCCAAGGCGGCCTGAGAACGCCCGGGAAGGCCCGGAAAGCGAAGAAGGCCCCCACCCGGTCGGGTGGGGGCCTTCCGCCGAAGCGGGCTCACTCGTGGTTCGGGCCCGTGTGGTACTCGAACACCAGGCCGCCGACCGCGATCAGCACCAGCACGATCGCGATCACCAGCATCCAGACGTGCCAGAACGCGAGCGCCACGCCCGCGGTCGCGGCCGCCGCGGCCAGGCCGATCGGCCAGTAGCTGCCCGGGCTGAAGAAGCCCAGCTCACCGGCGCCGTCGCTGATCTCGGCGTCCGCGTTGTCCTCCGGCCGCACCTCGATGCGGCGGGCGACGAACCGGAAGTACGTGCCCACGATCAGGGCCAGGCCGCCGGTCAGGGCCAGGGCGACCGTGCCGACGGGCTCGACGGCCCCGGTGTCCGCCCACGTCCAGTAGCCGTACACGACGGCCATCAGGAACGAGAACGCCATCACCAAGTCGAAAATGCGGGCTTCGACCTTCATCGCAGCGTCCTCCTACTTCCCGCCGCCGGACGACGCCTCGCGGACGGTCCGGTCGGTGTCGAAGGGCTTGGTCGTCACGGCGTACGGCGTGCACAGCTCGCCGCAGTCCACCTCGCCGAGCGCCTCGGCCGCGGTGTAGGGCAGGCCGGTCGCCTCGTTGGTCCGCTGCCGCAGCTCCATGTACCGGTCGAAGTCGCCCTGCTCCAGGGCCCGGACCTCGAAGTTCATCACCGCGTGGTAGGTGCCGCACAGCTCGGCGCAGCGGCCCACGAACGAGCCCGTCCGGTCGATCCGCTCGATCTCGAACGAGTTGTCCTGGTTGTTCTTCTTCGGCTCCGGGAACACGTCGCGCTTGAAGTGGAACTCCGGCACGAAGAACGAGTGGATGACGTCGGTCGACTCCAGGTTGAACCGCACCGAGCGGCCCTGGGGCAGGACCAGCAGCGGGATCTCGCCGGACGACCCGACCGTGCTCACCGGGAGGGTGTCATCGGACTCCAGCTTGTACTCCGGGTAGCGGAACTCCCAGTTCCACTGGAACGCGATCACGTCGACCGTCACGTCCGGGTCGTCGCTCTCCCGGATGACGTAGTTCTGCGTCACCGCGGTGAAGTAGAACAGCACCGCGACGATGACCGTGGGCACGACCAGGAGGACGATCTCCAGCGGCAGGTTGTAGGCGACCTGGCGCGGCAGCTCCTCGCTCTTCTTGCGGTGGAACGCGATCGACCAGAGGATCAGGCCCCACACGATGACGCCGACCGCGAGCGCGGCGACGACCGACCACGTCCACAGCTCGCGCATCGCCTCGGCCTGCGGGGTCACACCCGCCGGCCAGCCGAAGCGCATCACCTCTTCCGTGGAGCAACCCGTGGCCCCGACGCCGACCAGGCCGACCAGCCCACCGACCTTCGCCAGCCGGGCTGCCCTGGTGCCCTCCTTCAGGCCCACTGCTCGCCGCCTCCTCGCTGCCTTCAAGTGCTCACGGGCAAGGGACTAGAGCGCCCTCGCCGGATCATGCGGGAGCGTAACCCAGCTCAACGGGGCCCACCCCTCGGGGGCCGCACCCGTGCGGTGCAGTTTCGGTCACACAGAGCCGCCCCGGCATACTGGACTCTTCTCCACACGACTCGAAAGGTGTTACGGCGTGTGCGGCCTGGTAGGACTGGTTTGCCCTGGCGAAGACGAGGCCCAGCGGGCGCGCTCGGCGGTGGCGGGGGCACTGCGCTGCATGCGGCACCGCGGCCCCGACGAGAGCGGCACCTGGCAGGGCGGTGAGGTCGTCTTCGGCTTCAACCGCCTGTCCATCATCGACATCGAGCACTCGCACCAACCGCTGCACTGGGGCCCGCCCGAGGCCCAGGGCCGGTACGCGATCCTGTTCAACGGCGAGATCTACAACTACCTGGAGCTGCGGGCGGAGCTGACCAAGCAGTTCGGCGCCCGGTTCGCCACCGACGGCGACACCGAGACCATCGTGGCGGCCTACCACTACTGGGGCCCGTCCGCGGTGGCCAGGTTGCGCGGCATGTTCGCCTTCCTGATCTGGGACAAGGCGCGGCGCGTGGTGTTCGGCGCGCGCGACCCGTTCGGCATCAAGCCGCTGTACTACGCGGCCGGGCCGGGCGGCGTGGCGTTCTCCAGCGAGAAGAAGTCGGTGCTGGAACTGGCCCCGGCCATCGGCATCCGGCCGGAGGTCGACCAGAAGGCCCTCCAGCACTACCTGATCCTGCAGTACGTGCCCGAGCCGGAGTCCCTGCACTCGCGGGTTCACCGGATCGAGTCCGGCACGTCGTTCACGCTCACGCCGGGTGGCGAGCCGGTGGTCGAGCGGTACTTCCCGGCGACGTTCCGGCCGCGCGCGGTGCGCGGCGAGGCGGACGAGAACCGGCTCTACGACGAGATCACCGAGGCGCTGCGCGACTCGGTGGCCAAGCACATGCGCGCGGACGTGACGGTCGGCTCGTTCCTGTCCGGCGGCATCGACTCGACCGTGGTCGCGGCGCTGGCCAAGGAGCACAACCCGGACCTGATCACGTTCACCACCGGTTTCCACCGGCAGGGCTACTCCGAGATCGACGTGGCCGCCGAGTCGGCCGCCGCGATCGGGGTGAAGCACGTGGTCCGGGCGGTGACGGCGCAGGAGATGATGGACGCCCTGCCGCTGATCACCTGGTACCTGGACGACCCGGTGGCCGACCCGGCGCTGGTGCCGCTGTGGTTCATCGCCCGCGAGGCGCGCGAGCACGTGAAGGTGGTGCTGTCGGGCGAGGGCGCGGACGAGCTGTTCGGCGGTTACACCATCTACCGCGAGCCGCTGTCGCTGGCGCCGTTCGAGCGGGTGCCGGGCGCGCTGCGCAAGGCCATGGGCAAGGTGTCCACGAAGATCCCGCAGGGCGTGCGCGGCAAGGACCTGCTGCGGCGGGGCGCGCTGACCTTGGAGGAGCGCTACTACGGCAACGCCCGGATCTTCCTGGACGACCAGCTTCGGCAGGTGCTGCGCACCTATGACCCGAACGTGTCGCACCAGGACGTGACCGCGCAGCCGTACCGCGAGTCGGAGGGCTGGGACCCGGTGACGCGGATGCAGCACGTGGACCTGTTCACCTGGCTGCGGGGCGACATCCTGGTCAAGGCGGACAAGATGACCATGGCGAACTCGCTGGAGCTGCGGGTGCCGTTCCTGGACCCGGAGGTGTTCCGGATCGCCTCGCAGGTGCCCTCGGAGCTGAAGCTGACCCGGGAGACCACCAAGCACGCGCTGCGCCGGGCGATCCGCGACATCGTGCCCGCGCACGTGCTGAACCGCCGCAAGCTGGGCTTCCCGGTGCCGATCCGGCACTGGCTCAAGGACGAGATGCACGAGTGGGCGGTCGACCACGTGCGCCAGTCGCAGACCGACCGGTACATCGACAAGGACGCGGTGCTGCGGGTCATCGAGGAGCACCGGTCGGGCGTGGCGGACAACAGCCGCCGGATCTGGGCGCTGCTGGTGTTCATGATCTGGCACGGCATCTTCGTGGAGGGCCGGATCCGCCCGGTCGTGCCGGAGCCGCACTACCCGGTCAAGCTCTGACGGTTCCCCGGGGCCCCGCGGTGCGCCTGCCGCGCCGCGGGGCCCCTTCGCGTTCGGGGGCGATTACCGCCGGGTAGGGCTTTTGTCAAGCTCTCCGCACGAATACGGTCGCGGAGGTGAGCACCCCAGAGGCGGACACGCTGGCCCAGCTGATCGACGACTGCACCGCGCTGCCGGAGGAGCTGCGCCCCGCGCGGCAGGCCCTCCCGGAGCCGGGCGCCGCGGCCCCCTGGGAGGTCGACGACGCCCACTACGCGCAGGTCGCGGACCTCGACGCCTACGTCTGAGCCCGCGGGAGCGGGAACGCCCAGGTCAGAGCCGCGAGGCCAGGTCACTGCGCCCGGGCTCGCAGGGCCGAGACCAGTTCGCGGACCGTGCCCGGCGCCCTCCCCCGGTCGAGGGCGCCGAGCGCGGCGTCCAGGCGGGCGCGGGCGAGGCCGGAGCGGATGCCCCCCGCCGGGAGCAGGTCCCGGGCGAGCCGGTCGACGTCACCCCAGGAGCGGTTCACCGCGTGGGCGTAGAGCGCCCACAGCCGGCAGTTGCGGTCCATGCGCGGCTCCGAGACCGCCTCGGCCGCCCGCTCGAACGCCTCGACCGACGCCGCGCGGCCCAGCCGCAGGTGGACGGCACCCTCGAACCAGTTGAGCTGGGCCTCGTTGATCCACCACGACCAGGGCGGGTCGTCGTCGCGCACGCCGTCCTCGTACAGGCCGCGGGCCCGCGCGAGCTGCCGGCGTGCCTGCCCGTCGAGGCCGAGCTGGGCCGACGCGTGGGCCAGGCGCAGCCGGAACAGGGCCTCCAGGCGGGGTGACAGCCGGGTCTCCAGGACCGCGCCGACGAGGTCGGCCGACTCGCGCGGCCTGCCGGTCCACTCGGCCAGCATGGCGGTGTTCTGCCGGAGGAACAGCTCCACGCCCCGGTCACCGGCCAGGCGCGCGTACCCCAGTGCCTCGCGGTTGACCCGCTCGGCCAGGCGCGGGGCGGCGGCGTCGCTCAGGCTCCAGCCCGCGACCTCGCCCAGCTCGGCCAGCGCCGAGCACGCGTCGCGCCCGTGGCCGCGCCGCACCCCACCGGCCCGGAGGCGGTCCCGGGCCTCCCGGTACGCCCGCAGGGCCACCGGGGCCGCGACGAGCCCGCCGTGCCGCTGGTCGAGGTGCACCAGCGCGCCGATCCGGTCGCGCAGGTGCGCGACGAACCCGCCGCCGACGGGACCGGGCACGAGCACCCCCCGAAGTCAGGCCCCCAAGCGCTGAAGGGCCCCACCTCGGCGGGGCCCTTCAGCGGTGAACTCAACGCCCGATCAGTGGAACGAGTCGCCGCAGGCGCAGGAGCCGCCCGCGTTCGGGTTGTCGATGGTGAAACCCTGCTTCTCGATGGTGTCCACGAAGTCGATCACCGCGCCCTCGACGTAGGGGGCGCTCATGCGGTCGACAGCCACCTTCAGGCCGCCGAAGTCGCGCAGGGCGTCGCCGTCCAGCGTGCGCTCGTCGAAGAACAGCTGGTAGCGCAGCCCCGCACAGCCACCGGGCTGGACGGCGATGCGCAGGTGCATGTCGTCGCGCCCCTCCTGGTCGAGCAGCGCCTTGGCCTTGGTGGCCGCCGCGTCGGTGAGCGTCACGCCGTGGGTGGGCGGGGCGTCAGCAGGAGTGGTGGCTGAGTCCTGAGCGGTCGTCATGGCTCTCCCTCAGAGGTCCTTTGCGGGCATCTCTACCCGGTGAACACGGGCAACACCCGCTTTGTTCCACCCACCATGGTGGCACAGCTAGGACGGGCGGGGGTGTGACCACTGCCTCGCCACGTGGGCGGCCAGGTCGGCGAGGGTGCCGGCCGGGTCGGCGAGGCTCCGCTCCACCGAGCCGGCGTGCTCGGCCACCGCGTAGGAGTCCTGGACGCCGACCGCCGCGGCCTCCCGCCTGCCGACGGTGACCTGCCCGGCCAGCACCAGGCACGGCACGCCCCGCTCGGCCGCGCCCCTGGCCACGGCGGTCACCAGCTTGCCGCGCAGCGACTGCCAGTCGAAGCTGCCCTCCCCCGTGACGACGAGGTCGGCGTGGTCGAGCGCCGCGTCCAGCCCGGTCAGCTCGCGGACCAGGCCCGCGCCGGACACCACGGTCGCGCCCAGGGCCATCAGGCCGGCGCCGAGGCCACCCGCGGCGCCCGCGCCGGGCAGGTCGCGCACGCCCGCCAGCTCGGCCATGGCCGCGAGCCGGGCCTCCAGGCGCTCCACCGCCTCGGGCGAGGCGCCCTTCTGCGGGCCGAACGCGCGGGCGGCGCCGTGCGGGCCCAGCAGCGGGTTCTCCACGTCCGAGGCGGCCACGAGCCGGGCGGTGACGGGGTCCGCGGTCCGGCGCATCCCCTCGCCGCCGTCCGTGGTGCCGGAGCCGCCGAGGCCGACCACGATGGTGCTCGCGCCGCGCGCGGCGTTCAGCAGCTCGCCGACGCCCGCGGTGGTGGCGGTCTCGGCGGTCGCCGGGCGCCGGTCGGCCGGGATCAGGTGCAGGCCGCATGCCTGGGCGGATTCGAGGTAAGCGGTGCCGTCGTGCTCCAGCCAGGTGGCCTCGACGGGCGTGCCCAGGGGTCCGGTGACGGTCGTGGTGCGCAGCGCGCCGCCCAGCACGGTGTGCAGCACGTCCACGAAGCCCGGGCCGCCGTCGGCCAGCGGGCGCAGCCGCAGCTCGTCGTCGGGCGCGGCGCGGTGCCAGCCCGCGGCCACGGCCCCGGCGACCTCGCGGGCGGTGAGCGTTCCGCCGAAGCAGTCCGGCGCAATGACAACTCGCACCTCGCGAACAGTACTTATCGGGGCATCTCCTACTCTGGTGAGGTGAGGTTCCTGCGCCGCAACGCCGACGAAGCCGCCGAGACCGCCACCCCGGAGCAGAGCGCCCCGGAGGTGACACCGGCGGACACCGGGCGCACCCCCGGCAAGGGTCGGCCGACGCCGAAGCGCCGCGAGGCGGAGGGCAAGCGGCGCGGCCCGGTGCCGCCCCCGCCGCGCACCCAGCGCGAGGCGTTCAAGCGGGCGCGCGGGAGCAAGGTCTCCAAGGAGGAGCGCCGCGCCGCGGCGGCCGTGCGCCGCGAGCGCATGATGGCCGGTGACGACAAGTACCTGCTGCCGCGCGACCGGGGTCCGGTGAAGGCTTACATCCGGGACGTGGTCGACTCGCGCCGCAACCTGATGGGCCTGTTCATGCCGCTGGCGATCCTGGTGTTCGTCGCGCTGCTGGTGCCGTCGCCCCGGATCCAGCAGTGGGCCACGCTGCTGACCACGTTCATGCTGCTGGCGATGATCGTGGAGGGCTTCGTGCTCGGCCGGCTGGTCACCCGCCGCGTGCGGCTGAAGTTCCCGAACGACACGACGCGCGGCCTGTCCATCGGCTGGTACTCGTTCATCCGGGCGAGCCAGCTCCGCCGGCTGCGCGTGCCCAAGCCGCGGGTGAGCGCGGGCGACCGGGTCTAGGGCACCGGGGTCGCGCACACCCACTCCCGGAGCGTGGGCGCCTCCCTGGAGGGCCTGGTGGGCACCGGCGCGCCGGTCCCGGTGGACGCCCCGCAGTCGGCGAAGTGCGGCAGCAGGTCCGCGTACGGCGCCTCGCCGCGCAGGTGGTCGACCGCGACGACGAGCCCGGCGATCACCGCCGCCGCCACCAGGGTGTGCCGCACCACGACCCACCGCCGCCGCGCGGGGTCCCTGGTCGCGATGGAGCCGCCGATCAGGAACACGACGCCGCCGCCGACGACCGTGATGAAGTAGAAGGCGGGCAGCGGCACCCCGGACGGCAGGACCGGGCCGAAGCGGGTGGCCCCGCCACTGGCGACGGCGCGGAAGACGATCGACGCCCAGCCCCCGAACGAGGTCAGCACCAGCGCCGCGCCGAGCAGCACCAGCACCACACCGGGGGCGCTGCTCTCCAGGACGGGGATCGGCGGGTGGGTGTTCACCGTGTGCGCCTGGACCACGTTCCCGTGCACCGGGCCGCTGACGTGGTTGTGCACGTGCGGGTCGGTGGGTCCGACGCCCATGGTGCCCTCCTTCACGAGGCCGGGCACCACGCTAGGGAGGCCGTCCGGCGCGTGGTGGTGAAGACGCCGCCGGCAACCCGATCAGACGTACGGGTCGGCGCACTTCTGCGGGTCGGGGCCGGGTGTCGGCAGCGGTGGAGCGAGGTGCACGCCTCCGCGGGGCGGTGGCGTGCGGGAGGTTCGTCGCAGGAGCCGGTCCCCCGTCAGCCGCCGGTCCGTTCCACCTCCCGGGCGTCCCGACAGTTCATTAGCTTGCCGAACGAGTCCTCATTAGACTCGGCCGCATGGAGTTCCGACGCCTCGGCCGCAGTGGCCTGAACATCAGCGAGATCTCGTACGGCAACTGGCTCACCCACGGTTCCCAGGTCGAGGAGGAGCAGGCCACGGCCTGCGTCCACGCGGCGCTCGACGCGGGCATCACCACCTTCGACACCGCCGACGTGTACGCCAACACGAAGGCCGAGGAGGTGCTGGGCCGCGCCCTGAAGGGGCAGCGCCGCGAGTCGCTGGAGATCTTCACCAAGGTCTTCTGGCCGACCGGCCCCGGTGGCCCCAACGACAAGGGCCTCGGCCGCAAGCACATCGTCGAGTCCATCAACGGCTCGCTCAAGCGCCTCCAGACCGACTACGTCGACCTCTACCAGGCCCACCGGTTCGACCGGACCGTGCCGCTGGAGGAGACCATGCTCGCCTTCGCCGACCTGGTGCGGCAGGGCAAGGTGCTCTACATCGGCGTCTCGGAGTGGAACGCCGAGCAGATCGCGCGCGGCGCGGCGCTGGCCCGTGAGCTGAACGTGCCGTTCATCTCCAACCAGCCGCAGTACTCGATGCTGTGGCGCGTCATCGAGCCGCAGGTCGTGCCGACCTCGGAGCGCGAGGGCATCAGCCAGATCGTGTGGTCGCCGATCGCCCAGGGCGTGCTGACCGGCAAGTACCTGCCCGGCCAACCGGTGCCGGAGGGCTCGCGGGCCACCGACGCGAACGGCTCGAAGTTCATCTCCCGCTTCCTGAAGGACGACGTCCTGGAGAAGGTGCAGAAGCTCAAGCCGCTGGCCGAGGAGGCGGGTCTCTCGCTGGCCCAGCTCGCCGTGGCGTGGGTGCTCCAGAACCCGAACGTGGCGTCCGCGATCATCGGCGCGTCCCGGCCGGAGCAGGTGCACGAGAACGTCAAGGCGGCCGGCGTGAAGCTGGAGGCCGAGCTGCTGGAGAAGATCGACGAGGTGCTGGGCGACTCCGTCGAAACCGACCCGCGGCTGACCGTCACCCCCTGAGTCGGGGGCCGGCAACGGGGCACCTCTCCGCGCGGGAGGTGCCCCGTTGCCACCGGTCGGAACCCCGCTGGGACTTGACGAAGGCCGCGAACGAGCGTGCCGGGAAGGTCAGGTGGCCGCCGGCGCGGTCCTTCGCGTCCCGGGCGAACCGCCTGTCGTCGGATCCGGGGTCGGCCGGGGCACCGATCTCCAGGCCCTCGGCGTCCCGTCCGCCGTCGCCGTGGCTGCTCGTGCGCCACCGGACCCCTTCAAGGGCGGCGTCGTCCCTCGACATGCGGCGTTCTCCCGGTTTTATTCCACGTCGGTCGTGCTGGTGTGAGCATCTCCTCGACCTCGCCATTTCGAGACTTCTGCGTCTCACAAGGTGTCCGGGGGCCTACCGCACCGGCCGCGACACCAACCGCACGTCGGTCCCCGACCGGGCGACGTCGACCAGCTCCAGGCGCAGGATGCCGGACATGCTGCGGATGCCCGCGTCCCCCAGACCGCTCTTGCCCGAGCCGAGCAGGGCGGGGGCGACGTAGTTCACCACCCGGTCGACCATGCCCCGGGCGATGAAGCTGCCGGCCAGGGTCGGCCCGCCTTCGAGGAACACCGCCCGCACCCCGCGCCCCAGGAGGCCGGCCAGGACCTCCCCCAGGTCGAGTCCGCGATCGGCGCGCTTGACCCGCAGCACCTCCACCACCCCGTCCAGGTGCGAGGCGTCGGCGTCCTCGGCCACCACGACCAGCGTCGGCGCGGCGTCGTTGCAGACGTTCGCGTCCCGAGGCGTCCTGGCGTTGCTGTCGATCACCACCCGCAACGGCTGCCGCTCGGGATTGTCAACAATCGACATGTCCAACCGCGGGTCGTCGCTGCCGCGCACGGCGAGGTTGGGGTTGTCGGCCCGCTGCGTGCCGGAGCCGACGACGGTCGCGTCACAGCCCGCGCGCAGCAGGTGCACCTCGGCGCGGCTCTCCGCACTGGTGATCCACTGGCTGGTGCCGTCCTCGGCCGCGATCCGCCCGTCGAGGGTGGCGGCGAACTTGTAGACCACGAAGGGCCGCCGCTGGGTGTCGACGACCCGGTCCCACTCGTCTCGGCCGACCAGTTCGTCAACGCTGAGGGTGGCCACCGCTGGTCAACTCCCCGAACCGAGGACCGGCGCCAGGCGTTGCAGCAGGTAGCCCGCGCACCAGCGTGACTCGGTGTCCTTCGGGTCAACCGCTTCCTTGGCGAGCTTGGCGGCGAGCCTCCTGGGCTCCGGCGCGGTGGTCGGGTCGTCCGCGACCGCGAGGGCGACGTCCCAACCGCACTGGGTCAGCCGGGACACCTCGGAAGCCAGGCACAGCCGTCGCACGGTGGCGTCGGTTTCCAGCACCCGGACGACGATGTCGGCGTTCTCCCGCCCCGGCAGGAAGCCCAGGATGCTCACCGCGTTGGCCCGCAACGTCGAGGTCTTCCCGCTGACGGCCCACCGGCGGAAGTTCCCGATGGCCCCCGGCCCCACGACCGGGGCCACGGCCGCGTCGATCGAACTGGACGTCGGCCCCTGGGCGAAGATGTCGGGATCCCCGGCTTCCACCGCCTCCCGAATTCTCTGCAGGTGCTCGGGGCCTTCGATCTTCTTCAGTCGCGGGTGATTGATGTCCGGTCGATACATACCGATCCCCAATGCTCGCTCGTACGCCGCCACCACTTCGAGAGTGACCGGGTTGACGCCGGTCTCCACCAAGCCCAGGTACGACTTGGAGTAATTGGTCGCCTGCGCCATCCGAGTGAGGGAGAACCCGGCGTACTCCCTGGCAGCCCTCAGCCGCAGGCCGTCCACCTCGGGAACTTGCGACACAGCTCGTTCCTCTCTTTCGCGTCCATACCAGACTGTAGCGCACCTCATACCAGACACCTGGTTTCGTGAACCAGACAACGCCAAACGCGCCAGTCAACCGGGCTACCAGGCGCAACCGGCAGGAACGGAGACCAAGTCAACCGGGCTCGACGCAATGGCATAAGCACCCGATGCGACAAGCGAAAAGAAAAGCTGTCGACACATGATTGCAAAACCCGCCAAGATCGCCCGCACAGCGAATCCTGTCGTCCCCTGCATCGCCATGTGGAGCGAAGAGACGGTTAGCGATCCACAGCTCGTGGTCTGGGACCACGCGACCATCAACCCCGGACGGGGCAAACCCCGGTTCGCCCGGATCCACGTCCACCGGCAACGCCGCGCCATGCGCAAACTGCTGTGCCAGGTCTGCGGCGGACCAGCCGACCACGACCGAGACGGCGTCCTGTGGCTACTCCCCGACCGCACCCGCGACTGGCCGGATTGGCCCGAGGGAATGCTCGTCGCCGAACCCCCGATCTGCCACCCCTGCGCGCACTTGGCGACCCGCACCTGCCCCGCCCTGCGCGCAGAAGGACACCACCTCATCCGCGCCCGCGCACACCCGGTCTACGGGGTTGACGGCTTCCGCTACCGAAGGGGCCCGCACTCCCCTGTCGCTGTCGAAAGCGAACCGGTCGCCTTCACCGACCCCGCCGTCCGCTGGATCCCGGCTTCAAAACTGGTCCGGATGCTCCGTGCCTGCACAGTCGTAGAAAAGAACCCGCCCTACTCGGCCGGCGCGAGCGACATCGGCCCGTAGACCTCGGCCTCGTCGCGCAGCAGCGTCACCCGGGCCACCCCGGCGTCCCTCAGCTCCGCCCAAGCCCCGCCGAACCAGTCCTCGGCCGCCGTCTGGTCGGCGAACACCTCGGCCGGTCCCTCGACCTCACGCCCCTGCTCGTCCTGGTACCGCCACCGGTACTCCACCACGGCCACCCTCCCGGCGCGTCCGTTGGGTAACGTTCGCGGCCAGGCTATGCGCCGACGGAGTGAATGGGGTGGGGTGTGACGCGTCGGACACTGGTCCTGGGCGGTGCGCGGTCGGGCAAGTCGGCGCACGCCGAGGGGCTCATCACCGACGCGGTGGTGACCTACGTGGCCACCGCCCGCCGCTACGCCGACGACCCCGACTGGGACGCCCGCATCGCCCGCCACGTCGCGCGCAGGCCCTCCACCTGGACCACCGTCGAGGCACCGGCGCCCGGTGACCTGCCCGCGCTGCTCACCGCCACCACCCCGGACGACCCGCCGATCCTGGTGGACGACGTGGCCACCTGGCTGACCGGCGCGTTGGACGACGCGGGCGCCTGGGACGGCCGGGACCTCGCACCCGTCGACGCGGCGTGCGCCGACCTGGTCCGCGCGGTCGACCACGCGCGCAGCCGGCTGGTGCTGGTCTCCGCCGAGGTCGGCCTCGGCGTCGTGCCCGGCACGCCCTCTGGCAGGCTCTTCCGCGATCAGCTCGGCTCGCTCAACGCGCGGCTGGCCGAGGTGTGCGACGAGGTGCTGCTGGTCGTCGCCGGGATCCCACTGCACTTGCGCGAAGCCGGAAGCCGGAGGTAGTCGGTGACCATCGAGTTCCCGCCCGTCGAGCCGCCCAACGAGGTCACCCGCCACCGGGCGGTGACCCGCCACGCCGCGCTGACCAAGCCCGTGGGCTCGCTCGGCCGGCTGGAGGAGCTGGGCGCCTGGGTGGCGGCCTGCCAGGGCGAGTGCCCGCCGCGGCCGTTCACGCGGCCCCGCGTGGTGGTGTTCGCGGGCGACCACGGGGTGGCGCGGCACGGCGTGTCCGCCTACCCCAGCGAGGTCACCGGGCAGATGGTGGCCAACTTCCTGGCCGGCGGCGCGGCGGTGAACGTGCTGGCCAACGTGGCCGGCGCGACCGTGCGCGTGGTGGACGTGGCGGTGGACTCCGACACCGCCGTCGGCGACCTGAAGGTGCGGCGCAGCTCCGGCTCCATCGACCGCGAGGACGCGCTGACCGACGAGGAGGCGCGGCGCGCCGTCGAGGTCGGTCGCAAGCTCGCCGACGACGAGGTCGACGGCGGCGCGGACCTGCTCATCGCCGGTGACATGGGCATCGGCAACACGACGCCGTCGGCGGTGCTGATCGCCGCGCTGACCGGGTCGGAGCCGGTGGCCGTGGTCGGTCGCGGCACCGGGATCGACGACCGGGGCTGGATGCGCAAGACGGCCGCGATCCGGGACGCGCTGCGCCGCGCCCGTCCGGTGATCAACAACCCGCTGGCGCTGCTGCGGGTGGCCGCCGGCGCGGACATCGCCGCGATGGCCGGGTTCCTGGCCCAGGCGGCGGTGCGCAAGACGCCGGTCATCCTGGACGGCGTGGTGTCCGGGGCGGCCGCGGTGGTGGCCGAGGAGCTGGCGCCGGGTGCGCGCGAGTGGTGGGTGGCCGGGCACCGGTCCGCGGAGCCCGCGCACGCGCTGGCGCTCAACCACCTGGGCCTGGAGCCGCTGCTGGAGTTCGACATGCGGCTCGGCGAGGGCTCGGGCGCGGTGGCCGCGCTGCCGCTGGTGGTGATGGCCGCGCGGGTGCTGGCCGAGATGGCCACGTTCGAGAGCGCGGGCGTCTCCGGGCGCGACTGACGGGACGCGACCGACTGATGGGGCGCGACTGATGGGGCGCGGCTGATGCGCCTGGCGCTGTCCTGGCTGACCGTGCTGCCCGTCCGCGTCGTCGGGGACGTCGACGCGCGGGCGGCGCGGCGGGCCATCGCCCTCGCGCCGCTGGTGGGCGTGCTGCTGGGCGCGGCCGCCGCGGGGCTGCTGGCCGTGCTGCCGGGGCTGCTCGGCGGCTTCCTGGTGGTGGGCTTCCTGGCCCTGGCCACCCGCGGCATGCACCTGGACGGGCTCGCCGACACCGCCGACGGGCTGGGCTGTTACGGCCCGCCCGAGCGGGCGCTGGCCGTGATGAGGGACGGTGGCGCCGGCCCGTTCGCGGTGGTCGCGCTGCTGGTGGTGCTGGGCGCCGAGGCCGCCGCCCTGCCGGTGGTCGGGTGGGGCGCGGTGGTGCTCGCCCTGGCCGCCGGGCGCGCGGCCTTCGCGCTGTGCTGCCTGCGCGGTGTGCCGGCGGCCCGGCCCGAGGGGCTGGGCGCGCTGGTGGCGGGGTCGCAGCCGTGGTGGGCGGCCGCCGCCTGGTGGGTCGCGCTGGCGGTCGCCGGGTTCCTGGTCGACCCGTGGCGGGGCCCGGCCGCGGTGGTGCTCGCGGCCGGGCTCGTGCTGCTGCTGGTGCGGCACGCGCGGAGGCGGTTCGGCGGGATCACCGGCGACGTGCTCGGCGCGGCCTGCGAGACCGCCACGCTCGCGGTGCTGGCGGTCTGCGCCCTCTAGCAGTCCTCTGGCAGTCCTGCGGAACAGTCCTCTGAACAGCCCTGGAACCGCTAGCCGATCTTCCTCATCCACCCGTGCGGGTCGGCGACGAGGCCCTGCTGGATGCCGGTCAGGTGGCTGCGCAGCTTCAGGGTGACCTCGCCGGTGCGGCCGCCGGAGACGGCGAACTCGCCACCCGAGTGCTTGACGTGCCCGACCGGCGTGATGACCGCGGCCGTGCCGCAGGCGAACACCTCGGTCAGCTCACCGGACTCGGCCTTCTTCTCCCACTCCTCGGTGGAGAACCGGCGCTCCTCGACCGCGTGCCCCAGGTCCTGCGCGACCCGCAGCAGCGAGTCGCGGGTGATGCCCGGCAGCAGCGACCCGGACAGCTCCGGGGTCACCACGCGCGCGTCCGCGCCGGAGCCGAGGACGAAGAACAGGTTCATCCCGCCCATCTCCTCCACCCAGCGGCGCTCCACCGCGTCCAGCCACACCACCTGGTCGCAGCCCTGCTCGGCGGCCTGCGCCTGCGCCACCAGCGACGCCGCGTAGTTGCCCGCGAACTTCGCCGCGCCGGTGCCGCCGGGCGCCGCGCGGACGTACTCCGTCGACAGCCACACCGTGACCGGCTTCAGGCCACCGGCGAAGTACGACCCGGCGGGCGAGGCGATGAGCACGTAGAGGTACTCGCCCGCCGGCCGCACGCCCAGCCCCTTCTCGGTGGCGTAGAGGAACGGCCGCAGGTAGAGCGATTCCTCGGGCACGGAGGGCACCCACCGCCCGTCGACGGCCAGCAGTTCCCGGATCGAGGCCAGGAACAGCTCGTCGGGCAGCTCGGGCATGGCCATCCGGCGGGCCGACGCGCGGAAGCGCTCGGCGTTCGCCTCGGGGCGGAAGGACGCGATCGAACCGTCGGGCTGGCGGTACGCCTTGAGCCCTTCGAAGATCGCCTGG
The DNA here is from genome assembly GCF_009498035.1 of Saccharothrix syringae. Classification (NCBI taxonomy): domain Bacteria; kingdom Bacillati; phylum Actinomycetota; class Actinomycetes; order Pseudonocardiales; family Pseudonocardiaceae; genus Saccharothrix; species Saccharothrix syringae. Next base: position 1,663,518 of record NZ_CP034550.1, on the reverse strand, counting down.
CCGTAGTGCAGCACCATGGCCGCCGGGTCCAGCTCCAGCGAGTGGTAGGGCTCGACCGCCGCGTCGTGCCAGCCCTGTTCGCGGTTCCAGCGGATCGTCACCATGTGGTCGGTGAAGTGCTGCCCGAAGCCCGGCTTCGCCAGTACCTCCGCAACGCGCTCCGGGGTCGCCGGCTGCGGGTCGGGGGTCCGGTGGAAAGGCAACGCTGTCGTCATGACAGCACAGTAACCGCCGCGCGGACGTCGGAAAATCGCCGTCCCGACGCTCGGACGTCCGACCATCCGGTCGGGCTACCCGACCGGCACCCGCACCCGACCCAGCGCGATCAGACCGGTACCCAGCGCGATCAGCGCGCCGGTGGCGACCAGGGCCTCCGCGGGCGCGCTCATCGCCAGCAGCACCGACAGGCCCAGCCCCAGGCACGCGGTGCGCATGGGCCAGGTGCGGTCCTCCTGGAGCAGCACGCGCGCCGAGGCGTTGGTGAAGCCGTAGTAGAACGCCGTGCCGCACGCGCCGATCGCGAGCGCCGTGGCCGGGGGCAGCGCCGACGCGCCGAGCGCGGCGGCCACCGGCACCACCACCTCCAGCGGCCAGGCCGCGCGCGGCCGGGGCAGGTCGCCGGTCTCGGTCATGCCCACGAGCGTGCGGCGGGCCGAGCCGAGCACGGCGAACAGCGCCGGCACCGCGATCGCGGCCACGCCCACGGCCAGCAGCGGCAGCACCGACCGGCCGCCCGCAGCGACCAGGGCGTCCCGCAGCGGGACCGGGGACAGGGCCAGCCGGGCCGGGCCGAGCTGCCGCAGCACCGCCGCGCCCACGGCCAGGGCGACCACCAGCGCGAACCCGACGAGGGCCGGGATGGCGAAGCGCAGCACGCGGTCGCCGAACACCCGGTCGCCCGGCAGCGGCGCGGTGATCCGCTCGAACCCGGTGAACACCACGAACAGCAGCGAGGCGGCGCCCATCAGGCCGTCGAAGCCGGGGCCGCCGGCGGTGGTGACCGGGTTGCCCGGCGGCGGCACGGCGAAGCAGGCCAGCACCACGACCGCGAGCACGCCCAGCGCCACCGCGACCGCGGCGAGCGAGGCCCGGGTGCCCCAGCGGAACCCCGAAGCGCCCAGCGCCGCGGTCACCGCGAGCAGGCCGACCGCGGCGGCGGCCCGGTGCTCCGGGAACGCGTAGGAGCCGAACGCGCCGGCCAGCGCGGCGGCCACGCCGGCCCGGCCGACCAGGTGGGCGCTCCCCCCGATGCGCGCGGGCCACGGGCCGAGCTGGTTGCGGATGTAGGCGTAGCCGCCGGCGGCGGCCGGGTGGGCGCGGTGCTGGTCGGCGGTGGAGAACGCGCAGCACAGCGCGGCGAGGGCGGCGAGGGCGAGCGCGGGGAGGAACCAGGCGCCCGCCTCGGCGGCGGCCGGGGCGAAACCGGTGAGCACACCGACCCCGAGCACGGCGCCCAGGCCGAGCACCACGGCCCCGGCACGGGGCGGAATCGTCACGCGTACACAGTCCCAGATGGATCGGGTGACCGCTAATGCCCGGGCGGTTTACGCCCGAACGTGTTAATTGTTACTCCATGCTATCGAAGGTGCCGCCGCCGTCCGCGTGAACGGGACCTTTAGCATGCGAGACGATCAACCCTATCCCGACGCACGACCAGGAAGTGCCGGGAGGACTCGTCGAGGAGCCGCAGTGACCGCGCCCAAACTCGCCATCACCGACAGTGACCTGAGCACCACCGCCGCGGACGCCGTGGTGGTGGGCACCGTGCAGGGCCCGGACGGGCTCTCCCTCGCCGGCGGGGCCGAGGCGGTGGACACCGCGTTCGACGGCGGCCTGGTGGACGTGCTCGCCGCCCTCGGCGCGAGCGGCAAGCAGGACGAGGTCGTGACCCTGCCCACGCTGGGCAGGCTGGCCGCGCCGGTCGTCGTCGCCGTCGGCCTGGGCAAGCCCGCCGCCGACGGCTCGGTCGCCGAGGAGCAGGTGCGCCGCGCCTCCGGTGCCGCCGCCCGCGCCCTGGCCGGCAAGAAGCGCGCGGTGACCACGCTGTCCGCGCTGCACCTCGGCCCGGCCGTCGAGGGCACCGTGATGGGCGCGTACGCGTTCACCGCGTACAAGTCGAACAAGGGCGACGGCCCGGTCGCGCGGGTCGACCTCGTCGCGCCCGCCGAGGGCACCACCCGGGCCCACCGGGCGGCGGTGAAGGCGTCCACCGCCATCGCCGAGGCCGTGACCACCACCCGCGACTTCGTCAACACCCCGCCGAACGACCTGTTCCCGGCCTCGTTCGCCGAGCGCGCCGCCGCGCTGGCCAAGGCCGAGGGCCTGGAGGTCGAGGTGCTGGACGAGAAGGCGCTGCGCAAGCAGGGCTTCGGCGGCATCCTCGGCGTCGGCGGCGGGTCGAGCCGCCCGCCGCGCCTGGTGCGCATCACCTACCGCGGCCCCAAGGCCGCCAAGAAGGTCGCCCTGGTCGGCAAGGGCATCACCTTCGACACCGGCGGCATCTCGATCAAGCCGGCGGCCGGCATGGACGAGATGACCTCGGACATGGGCGGCGCGGCGGCCGTGATCGCCACCGTGGTGCTGGCGGCGAAGCTGAAGTTCCCGCTGGAGGTCACCGCGTGGGCGCCGATGGCGGAGAACATGCCGTCGGGCACCGCCTACCGGCCCGGCGACGTGCTGACCATGTACGGCGGCAAGACCGTCGAGGTGCTCAACACCGACGCCGAGGGCCGGCTGATCCTGTCCGACGCGATCGTGCGGGCCTGCGAGGACGCGCCGGACTACCTGATCGAGACCTCCACGCTGACCGGCGCGCAGGTCGTGTCGCTGGGCAAGCGCACGGCGGGCGTGATGGGCACCGACGAGTTCCGCGACCGGGTGGCCGAGCTGGGCCGCGCGGTGGGCGAGCAGGCGTGGGCCATGCCGCTGCCGGAGGAGCTGCGGGCCGACATCGACTCGCGGGTGGCCGACCTCGCCAACGTGGCCGGGCACCGGTTCGGCGGCATGCTCACCGCGGGCATCTTCCTGCGCGAGTTCGTGGCCGAGGGCGTGTCGTGGGCGCACATCGACGTGGCCGGGCCCGCGTTCCACAGCGGCGCGCCGTACGGCTACACGACCAAGGGCGGCACGGGCACGCCGGTGCGCACCCTGGCCGCGGTGCTGGCGGACATCGCCGCGAACGGCTGACCGGGCCCACGGACGGCTGATCCGGTTCCCGGACGGCTGATCGCGGCGGAGCCCGGTTGCCGACCGGTCGGGTGCACTGGAGTGTGGTCCCGGTGCACCCGACCGGTCGACGGCACCCGCTCCGGGCACGCCGGGTCCGGGCGTGCCCGGTTCAGGCTTGTCCCGCCGAGCGCGCCACGACCCGTCGCGGCGGCCGGCTAGCCCTGGCTGTTCTTGCGCCGCGAGTACTCGCGCATGCGCTTGGGGTAACCGACGATCCCCGCGTCGTAGATCGGGATGCCCAGCTTCTTGGCCAACCGCCGCGCGCCGTCCGCGCCGTCGATGCGCCTGCGCGTCCACTCGCCGTCGTGGGCGACGAGCACCACCGTGGTTTCCGTCACGGTCGTCTTCGGCTCGACGTACGCCTCCACGCCGCGCCGCTCGGCGGCCCACCGCTCCAGGTGGCCGGTGTCCGTGGACGTGGCCGCCCGCAGCACGCCGGGGCGCTGCTTCCTGCGAAAACGGTCGAACAGGCCCACGGGGCCACCTCCCGAAGCGACTCCTCGACGCCATGGTGCCGGCGCCGAGGTGAAGGTGACGCCAAATCCTCCGAACAGGACACCGCGTCGCCGGCCTTCCCGCCGTAGTGACAAGATGGCAATCACACACGCGCGCACCCGCGCGAAGTAAGGCATCAAGTCCTCCAGGGAGATCCCGTGACCGACACCTCCGCCGACCTCGTGATCCTCGGTGGCGGCTCGGGCGGCTACGCCTGCGCGTTCCGCGCTGCGGAGCTCGGCCTGTCCGTCATCCTGGTCGAGAAGGACAAGCTGGGGGGCACCTGCCTGCACCGCGGCTGCATCCCGACCAAGGCGCTGCTGCACGCGGCGGAGGTCGCGGACAACGCCCGCGAGGGTGACCAGTTCGGCGTGAAGTCCTCGCTGGAGGGCATCGACATCGCGGGTGTGAACTCGTACAAGGACGGCGTGGTCAGCCGGCTCTACAAGGGCCTGCAGGGCCTGGCCAAGGCCAACAAGGTCACCCTGGTCGAGGGCGCGGGCACCTTCGTGGGCAACAGGACCGTCGAGGTCGACGGCACGCGGTACACCGGCAAGAACGTGGTGCTGGCGACCGGCTCCTACGCCCGCAGCCTGCCGGGCCTGGAGATCGGCGGCCGGGTCATCACCAGCGACCAGGCGCTGAACCTGGACTTCGTCCCGGAGAAGGTGGTCGTGCTCGGCGGCGGCGTCATCGGCGTCGAGTTCGCCAGCGTGTGGGCCTCCTTCGGCGCCGACGTGACCATCGTGGAGGCGCTGCCCCGCCTGGTCCCCGCCGAGGACGAGTACGCGTCCAAGCAGCTGGAGCGCGCGTTCCGCCGCCGCGGCATCAAGTTCAAGACCGGCGTGAAGTTCACCGGCGCCACGCAGAACGAGTCGGGCGTCGCGGTGACCCTGGAGTCCGGCGACGTGCTGGAGGCGGACCTGCTGCTCGTCGCCGTCGGCCGCGGCCCCAACACCGCGGGCCACGGCTACGAGGAGGCCGGCGTCCAGGTCGAGCGCGGTTTCGTCGTCACCGACGAGCGCCTGAGGACCAACCTCGACGGCGTCTACGCGGTCGGCGACATCGTGCGCGGCCTCCAGCTCGCGCACCGCGGCTTCCAGCAGGGCATCTTCGTCGCCGAGGAGATCGCCGGGCAGAACCCGAAGGTCATCGACGAGGCGGGCATCCCGCGCGTCACCTACTGCAAGCCCGAGGTCGCGTCGGTGGGCCTGAGCGAGGCCGCCGCCAAGGAGAAGTACGGCTCCGTGGAGACGTTCGTCTACGACCTCGCGGGCAACGGCAAGAGCCAGATCCTGAAGACCGCCGGTGGCGTCAAGCTCGTGAAGGCGCCCGATGGCCCGGTGGTCGGTGTCACCATGGTCGGCGAGCGGGTCGGCGAGCTGATCGGTGAAGCCCAGCTGATCTACAGCTGGGAGGCGTACCCCGAGGACGTGGCGCCGTTGATCCACGCCCACCCGACCCAGACTGAAGCCCTCGGCGAAGCCTTCCTCGCCTTGGCCGGCAAGCCGCTGCACGTGCACGGCTGACCGTCGCACCCCAGTCAGCCGAACTTCGACCCACGCACGAGGAGTCAGCGAACGATGGCCTTCTCCGTCCAAATGCCCGCACTCGGCGAGAGCGTCACCGAGGGCACGGTCACCCGCTGGTTGAAGCAGGAGGGTGACCGCGTCGAGGTCGACGAGCCGTTGCTGGAGGTGTCGACCGACAAGGTCGACACCGAGATCCCGTCCCCCGCGGCGGGTGTGCTCCAGAAGATCGTCGCCCAGGAGGACGAGACCGTCGAGGTCGGCGCCGAGCTCGCCGTCATCGGCGACGGCTCGGGCTCCGGCGACGACGACTCGACCTCCGGCGGCGGCACCGCGCCCGCCGAGGAGGCGCAGCCGGAGCCCCAGTCGGCACCCGACCCGCAGCCGGAGCCGCAGGCCGAGGCCGCCCCGCGGCAGCAGGCGCCGCAGTCCGGCGGCGGTGCCGCCGAGGGCACCCCGGTGACCATGCCCGCGCTGGGCGAGAGCGTCACCGAGGGCACCGTGACCCGGTGGCTGAAGTCCGTCGGCGACTCCGTCGAGGTCGACGAGCCGCTGCTGGAGGTGTCCACCGACAAGGTCGACACCGAGATCCCGTCCCCGGTGGCCGGCACCCTGCTGGAGATCACCGCGGGCGAGGACGAGACCGTCGAGGTCGGCGGGCGGCTCGCGGTGATCGGCTCGGGTTCGCCCGCGCCGGCACCGCAGCAGGCCCCGGAGCCCGAGCCGGTCCGGGAGGCCCCGCAGCAGGAGGCCCCGAAGCAGGCCGAGCAGGCACCGCAGCAGGAGGCCGCGCCGCAGCAGCAGGCGCCGCAGCCGCCCTCGCAGCAGCCGCGGCAGGAGGCGCCCGAGTCCGCCGCCCCCGCCCAGGAGGCGCCGAGGCAGGACGAGTCCGCCAACGGCGCGCCGTACGTGACGCCGCTGGTGCGCAAGCTGGCGTCCGAGCACGGCATCGAGCTGTCGTCGCTGAAGGGCACCGGCGTCGGCGGCCGCATCCGCAAGCAGGACGTGCTGGCCGCCGTCGAGGCCAAGAAGGCACCGGCACCGGCCGCCGCGCCCGCCGCCCCGGCCGCGTCCGCGCCGGCCCAGCGGGTCGCCACGCCGGCCGCGGACACCAGCGGCAAGCGCGGCACCGTGCAGAAGCTGCCGCGGCTGCGGCAGATCGTGGCCCAGCGGACCCGCGAGTCGCTGCAGGTCTCGGCGCAGCTCACCCAGGTCTTCGAGGTGGACGTCACCAAGATCGCCCGGCTGCGCAACCGCGCCAAGGCCGCGTTCGAGCAGCGCGAGGGCACCAAGCTCACGTTCCTGCCCTTCTTCGCCAAGGCGGCGGTCGAGGCGCTGAAGCAGCACCCGGTGCTCAACGCCTCCATCGACGAGGAGAAGAAGGAGGTCGTGTACCACGGTGCCGAGCACCTGGGCATCGCGATCGACACCGAGCGCGGCCTGCTCAACGCGGTCATCGCCAACGCGGGCGACCTGAACCTGGCCGGCCTGTCGCACAAGATCGGCGACCTGGCCGCGCGGGCCCGCGCGAACAAGCTGACCCCGGACGAGCTGACCGGCGGCACGTTCTCGCTGACCAACCTGGGCAGCAACGGCGCGCTGTTCGACACGCCGATCATCCAGCAGCCGCAGGTCGGCATCCTGGGCGTGGGCGTGGTGAAGAAGCGCCCGGTGGTGATCACTGACGAGAACGGCGACGACACCATCGCCATCCGGTCCATGGCCTACCTGGCGCTGACCTACGACCACCGGCTGGTCGACGGCGCCGACGCGGGCCGCTTCCTGACCACGGTCAAGAACCGGCTGGAAGAGGGCGCGTTCGAGGCCGACCTGGGCCTGTAGGGCACGAGGTCGCGGAGGCCGCTCCCGGGGCACCGGGGGCGGCCTTCGCCGTTCTCGGGGCTCCCCCGCGGCGCGACCGGCACCCCGCCGCTGTGCGACCGGCCCGACCCTGCGAGACGATCAACCCATGCGGGTCGTGGTCGCGGGTTCCTCGGGTTTGATCGGCACCAGCCTGGTGGCCGCCTTGCGCGGTGGCGGGCACGAGGTCGTCCGGCTGGTCCGGCGCCGCCCCGCCGCCCCGGACGAGCGCGGCTGGGACCCGCCCGCCGGGCGCGTCGACCCGGGCGCGCTCGACGGCGTGGACGCGGTGGTCAACCTGTGCGGCGCGGGCGTGGCCGACAGGCGCTGGACCGACGCCCGCAAGCAGGTCCTGCTGGACAGCCGCACCGTGCCCACCGAGGTGCTGGCCGGCGCGGTCGCCGAGCACGGCGTGCCCGTCCTGGTCAACGCCTGCGCCGTCGGCTACTACGGCGACACCGGCGACGAGGTGGTCGACGAGACCGCGCCGTCGGGCAGCGGGTTCCTCGCCGGGCTGTGCCGCCGCTGGGAGGCCGCGGCCGCGCCCGCCGAGACCTCCGCCCGCGTGGTGCGGCTGCGGACCGGCCTGGTGATCAGCCCCTCCGGCGGCCTGTTCGGCCGGATCCGGCCGCTGTTCTCGTCCTTCCTCGGCGGGCGGCTGGGCGACGGCCGCCAGTACATGCCGTGGATCTCGCTGGACGACGCGGTCGCCGCCATCCGGTTCACCCTGGAGCGCGACGTCCGCGGCCCGGTCAACGTCACCGCGCCCAGCCCGGTCACCAACGCCGAGTTCACCCGCACCGTCGGGCACGCGCTGCACCGGCCCACCCCCTGGGTGGCGCCGCCGTTCGCGCTCCGGCTCGCGCTCGGCGACCTGGCCGACGAGGGCCTGCTGTCCGGTCAGCGCGCCATCCCCCGCGTGCTGGAGCGGCACGGCTTCCAGTTCCTGCACCCCTCGCTCGGGGCCGCCGTGGCGGCGGCCGTCGGCGGGTGACCGCCGTGCCGGTCGGGGTGCTGGTCGGCGTCGCGCTGGCGCTGGCCTCGCTGGTCCTGGGCCTGTCGGTGCACCGGGAGGTGCCCGGGATCGACCGGGAGCTGCACCTGGTCGCGACCGAGCTGGACCCGAACGTCACGCACGCCGCGGCGGTGGTCAGCTTCGTGCTGAGCCCCGGGCTGGCGACGATCGCCCTGCTGTCGCTGGCGCTGCGCGCGCTGCTGGCCAAGGACGCGCTGCTGCTGCGCGCCGCGGTGCTGCTGGGCGTGTCCTGGTGCACCGTCCTCGCCCGGTACGGCTACCGGCGCGTCCGCCCCGTCGAGCACCCGCAGTGGAGCTACCCCAGCGGCCACGTCACCGCGGTCACCGCGGTCGCGTTCACCGGCGTGGTGCTGGTCGGCCGGCTCGCGCACCGGTACCTGCGGCACGCGATCGCGCTGGCGGCCACGGCCGTGGTGCTGATCGCGGCCGGCCGGGTGGCGCTGGAGGTGCACTGGTTCACCGACACGGTCGGCGCGGTGCTCGCCACGACCGGGGTCGGGCTCGTCGCCGCCCACGCCCTCCGGCTGCTGCCGCTGGGCGTAGTGTCGAGGCGTGAGCAGTCCTGACCCCTCCTGCCGCGCCTCGACCGCGCCGATCGAGGTGCGCGAGCTGGGCACCATCGACTACCTGGCCGCCTGGGACCTGCAACGCGAGCTGGCCGAAGCCCGCGTGGACGGTTCGCTGGGCGACACGCTGCTGCTGCTGGAGCACCCCCCGGTCTACACCTGCGGGCGGCGCACCGAGCCGGAGGAGCGCCCCCAGGGCGGCGACACCCCCGTGGTGGACGTCGACCGCGGCGGCAAGATCACCTGGCACGGGCCGGGCCAGCTGGTCGGCTACCCGATCGTCAAGCTCGCCGAGCCGCTGGACGTCGTGCAGTACGTGCGGCGGCTGGAGCAGGCGCTGATCCACGTGTGCGACCAGCTCGGCGTGCGCACCGGCCGGGTCGAGGGCCGCAGCGGCGTGTGGGTCCCGGCCGACGACCGGGGCGTCGAGCGCAAGGTCGCGGCCATCGGCATCCGCGTGCAGCGCGGCGTGACCATGCACGGGTTCGAGATCAACTGCAACGCCGACCTGGCCGCGTTCGACGACATCATCCCGTGCGGCATCCGCGACGCGGGCGTGGCCTCGCTGTCGCGCGAGCTGGACCGGGACGTCACCGTGGCCGAGGTGCTGCCGCTGGCCCAGCGGGCCGTCGTCGACGCGCTCAACGGCGACCTGCCGCTGACCGACCGCACCCTGGTCCGGTCGCAGCCGGTGGCCGCCGGCGTCACGTTCGCCGTCCAGACGGGCTGACACCGCGCGACGCTCCCCTCTACTATTCCGGAATTACGGAAAACTAGAGGGGAGATCCGTCGTGCTCCTGTCCAGACGGAACGTGCTCCGCGCGTGCGGGGCGGCCGGCGCCGTCGCGCTCCTGCCCGCCGCGACCGGTCGCGCCCTGGCGCAGCCGGACGACTGGTTCGCCTGGTTGCGCGCCAACCGGCAGCACGTGGCCGCCGTGCTCGACGACGGCCGCGGCGGCCGGGTGGCGCACCGGGCGGCCGAACCCCAGCCGCTGGCCTCGGCGGTGAAGGTGGTGCACCTGGCCGGGTACGCGAAGGCCGTGGCGACCGGTGCGGCCAGGCCCGACGAGGAGGTCCGCGTCGGGGACTGGGAGGAGTACTACATCGGGCTCGACGGCGGCGCGCACCCGGCGTCCCTGCGCGCCCTGGGCATCCCGTCCGCCGGCGACACCATCGCCGACGACCCGAACCGGCGGGTGCGGCTGGACGACGTGGTCGCGTCGATGATCCGGTTCAGCGACAACGCCGCCACCGACTTCCTGCGCCACCGGCTGGGCGAGGGCGTGCTGCGCGCCGCCGCCGCCCGGTACGGCCGGCCCGGCGCGCCCGTGCCGGAGATCCTGACCGAGTTCCTGCACCTCATCCTCGGCCGCCCGGTCAGCGCGGCCCAGTACATCCGGGACCCGCGGGTCAAGCTGGAGGTCATCGGCCGGATACCGGCCCTGCCCGGCTACGACGGCCAGGCCGCGTGGGCGGGCACCACCTGGGCGGGCAGCCCCGTCGCGCTGAGCCGGATCCACCGCGCGCTCACCGACGTGCCCGTCGCCCGGGACCACCTCGAACGCGCGGGCGCCGCGCTGGGCGAGCTGCCGCCGGGCGTGGCGGGCATCGGGTTCAAGGGCGGCGCGCTGCCGGGCGTGATCACCGTCGGCATGAGCGTGCGGTGGGCGGACGGGCGCGTGGGCACCGCGGCCGTGCTGACCAGGGGGCTGGACGTGGCGCGGTTCGTGGCCGGGGACCGGCTGGTCCTGCTGGTGCGCCAGGCCCTGCTCGACCCCGGCGTGCTCCGGGAATTCCAGGTCAGCCTCTCCTAGGATGGCGGCGGTGGACCTGGTGCAGCGGCTGGCCGAGCTGGAGCGGCGCGTGGCCGCCCTGGAGGGCGACGGGCGGGCGACCGCCGACCCGCCCGGCAACGGCGGTGGCGGCGGCACGTTCGGCTACGGCGGCCGGGTCGAGTTCGGCGACGGGCAGGTGTCCTGGCGCATCGACGTGACGCCCGAGCACGCGCTGTCGCTGACCGACCGGCCCCGGGTCGAGGTGCTGTCCGCGCTGGCGCACCCGGCGCGGGTGGAGATCGTGCGCACGCTGCTCGACCAGGGCGCGCAACCCGCCGCCGCGCTCCAGGAGGCGACCCGGCTCGGGTCGACCGGACGGCTGTACCACCACCTCAAGGCGCTCACCGGGTCCGGCGTGGTGGAGCAGGACGAGCGCGGGAACTACCGGCTGCGGCCGGCCGCCGCGATCCCCGTGCTCGTCCTGCTCACCGCCGCCTCGGACGTGGCCGGTCAGCTGCGCAGCTGAGGCGCCACCTCGGCCGCGACGAACTCGACGTGGTCGAGGTCGGCCAGGTCCAGGACCTGGAGGTAGACGCGGGTGACCGCGGTCCTCTCCCGCCACTGCCCGAGCCGGTCCACGACCTCCGCCGGCGTGCCGGCCAGGCCGTTCCGCTTCAGCTCGTCCACCTCGCGGCCGATCGCGGCGGCGCGGCGCGCGACCTCGGCGTCGTCCCGGCCGATGGCCACCACCAGCGCGACCGAGCGGGTGATCTCGCCCGGGTCCCGGCCGATGGCCTCGCACGCGGCCTCGACCCGGGCGAACTGCTGCGCCGCGGTCTCGGCGTCGGCGAAGGGCAGGTTGAACTCGTCGGCGTGCCTGGCCGCCAGCGCGGGCGTGCGCCTGGGCCCCAGGCCGCCGATCAGGACCGGGATGCGGTGGGCGGGCTTGGGCAGGGCGGGCGAGTCGGTGAGCCGGTAGTGCTTGCCCTCGAAGGAGTAGGTCTCACCCGGCGGGGTGTTCCACAGGCCGGTGACGACCTCCAGCTGCTCGGCGTACCGCTCGAAGCGCTCGCCGGTGGGCGGGAACGGCAGGCCGTAGGCGGTGTGCTCCTCCTCGTACCAGCCCGCGCCCAGGCCGAACTCGACCCGGCCGCCCGACATCTGGTCCACCTGGGCGACGCTGATGGCCAGCGGGCCGGGGTGGCGGAAGGTGGCGGCGGTCATCAGGGTGCCCAGGCGGATGCGCTCGGTGTCGCGGGCCAGGCCGGCGAGGGTGATCCAGGCGTCGGTCGGGCCGGGCAGGCCGTCGACGTCGCCCATCTTCAGGTAGTGGTCGGAGCGGAAGAAAGCCCCGTAACCCGCGGCCTCGGCGGTGCGCGCCACGGCCAGCAGGTCGTCGTAGGAGGCCCCCTGCTGGGGTTCGGTGAAGATGCGGAGTTCCACCGCGCCCACGCTAATCGGCCCGGTGGCGTGGCCGCGATTCGAGCGTCTTGGAGGAGGTGGACGGCGAGTGACCGGGGCTGGACGGCCGGGGCTGAGCGGCCAGGGCTGGGCGAGCGGGACTGGGCGGCCGGACTGAGCGGCCGGGAGCGGGCGACCGAGACTGAGCGGCCGAAACTGAGCGGCCGGTGCCGTGGAGCCGTCAGCGGCGGCGGGAGCGCCTGCTCTCGCGCCGGGCGGTGTCCTCGCGCCGACCGTCCTCGCCGCGCCCCTCCGCACGCCCCTCGCCGTGCCCGTCCTCGCGCACCCGCAGCCCCTCGACCACCCGCACGATGGTCCGCTCGACCTCCGCGCTGGCCTTGCGCGGGTCGGCCGCGCCGGCGATGGTGCTCGCCCCCGCCGACAGCGCGCCGAACAGCAGCCGGGTCATCGTCTCCACCGGCAGCTGCTCCAGCTCACCCGACTCCACCAGCACCTCGATGGTCGAGCGCAGCAGCCCGAAGCTGAAGTGCTCCTCGGCCTCCCGCCAGCGCTCCCACCCCATCACCACCGGCGCCTCGTGGACGACGATCCGCTGGTAGGGCGGCTCCAGGCACACCCGCACGTACGCGCGCAGCCCCGCTATGGCGGTGTCCCACGGGTCGCCGGGCGCGCTGACGATCTCGGTGAGCTTGAGCACGAAGTCGTTCTCGACCGAGTCGAAGGCGGCCTCGAACAACGCCTGCTTGCCGCTGAAGTGGTGGTAGAGCGCCCCCTTGGTCAGGCGCGCCCGCTTGGCCACCTCGTCCAGCGAAGTGCCCGCGTAACCGCGTTTGGTGAACAGCTCCACGGCGCTGTCCACGAGGGCCTGCCTCGTGGACTCGGAGTACTCCAACCGCCTCGACCGCACTGTCACCACGTTCACAACGGTACGACATACCGACGGTACGTACTCGTGGTATGTTCGAGTCGTGGCCATACCGACGGTATGTGGAAGACCCGAGGTATGAGCCCGGTCACCACGAGAGAGGAGGCGTGAAGATGAGCTGGACCGACTTCTACCGACGCCGGGACGCCCTGGACGCCGTGCTCCGCGCCGCGGCCGACGCCCCCGGTGCACCGCTGACCTTCGACCGCGACCTGTTCTCCGACGAGGGCGAACTGCTCCTCGCCCTGCACTACCGGTGGATGCGGCAGCTCACCGGGCGCCTCGGCGTCGCGCTGGAGGACACCTCCGCCGACCGGGTGGACGTCGTCACCCGCACGTGGCAGGCGCTGGCCGCCGAGCAGCCGGTGCTGCGCGCCGTGCTGGACGCGCACCTGACCTCCGGCGAGGCCGTCGAGCGCGAGCACCGCGTGCTGGCGCTGACCGCGGGCCTGGCCGAGCTGTCCGAGCCCGCCGACGAGATCGCCCGGGTGGGCGCGGCGTTCGAGCGGCTGATCCGCACCTCGCCGCGGACCGTCGTGCCGGGCCGCCACCGCAGGCTGGCGAAGAGCGCCTGACCCCGGTTAGGTGTCGACCATGGCGAAGTGGACCGAGGCCGACATCCCCGACCAGACCGGTCGCACCGCGCTGGTGACCGGCGCGAACTCGGGGCTGGGCCTGCGCACGGCCGAAGTGCTCGGCGCGCGGGGCGCGCACGTCCTGCTGGCCTGCCGGTCCCCCGAGCGCGGGCAGCGCGCGCTGGAGCGCGTGCTCGCGGCGGGCGCCAGTGCCGAGCTGGTGCGGCTGGACCTGGCCGACCTGTCCTCCGTGCGCGCGGCCGCCAAGGCGGTGCGCGAGCGCACCGGTGACGCGCTGGACCTGCTGATCAACAACGCCGGTGTGATGGCGGTGCCGCTGGGGCGCACCGCCGACGGCTTCGAGCGCCAGTTCGGCACCAACCACCTGGGGCACGCCGCGCTGACGTGGCTGCTCATGCCCGCGCTGCGCACGCGGCCGGGCGCGCGGGTGGTCACCGTGTCCAGCCTGGCCCACCAGGCGGGCTCGGTCGACCTGGCCGACCCCGACTACGAGGTGCGCCGGTACCGCGCCTGGCCCGCCTACGCCCAGTCCAAGCTCGCCAACCTGCTGTTCGCCAGGGAGCTGGACCGCCGGGCCCGCGCCGCCGGCCTGGACGTGACCTCGGTCGCCGCCCACCCCGGCGTCACCGCGACCGAGCTGAGCGCCAACACGGCCCGCTCCCGCGGCAACCCGCTGATCGGCCTGGGCGCCAAGATCGGCAACCTGTTCTCGCAGCCGGTGGAGAAGGGCGCGTTGCCGCAGCTCTACGCGGCCACCGCGCCGGGGGTCGAACCCGGCGGCTACTACGGCCCCAGCGGGCTGCGCGGTATGTTCGGCCACCCCGGGCCGGCGTGGTCGACGGCCGCCTCCCGCGACGAGCTCGCGGCGAGCCGGCTGTGGGACCTGACGGCCAAGCTCACGGGCGTGGAACCCGACCCGGCGTGACGTAAAGTCGGTGTCGTGACCGTCGTACCTGAAGGTCGGAAGTTGTTGCGGCTGGAAGTCCGCAACAGCCAAACGCCCATCGAGAAGAAGCCCTCGTGGATCAAGACCAAGGCGAAGATGGGCCCCGAGTACCGGGAGCTCAAGGGCCTGGTCAAGCGCGAGGGCCTGCACACGGTGTGCGAGGAAGCCGGTTGTCCCAACATCTACGAGTGCTGGGAAGACCGCGAGGCCACGTTCCTGATCGGCGGCGAGCAGTGCACCCGGCGCTGCGACTTCTGCCAGATCGACACGGGCAAGCCCGCCGACCTGGACCGCGACGAACCGCGGCGGGTGGCGGAGTCGGTGCAGGCCATGGGCCTGCGGTACTCGACCGTGACCGGTGTCGCGCGCGACGACCTGCCCGACGGCGGCGCGTGGCTGTACGCGGAGACCGTCCGGCAGATCCACGAGCTGAACCCGGGCACGGGCGTCGAGCTGCTGATCCCGGACTTCAACGCGGTGCCCGAGCAGCTGGCCGAGGTCTTCGCCTCGCGGCCCGAGGTGCTGGCGCACAACCTGGAGACCGTGCCGCGGATCTTCAAGCGCATCCGGCCGGCGTTCCGCTACGAGCGGTCGCTGGAGGTGCTGACCGCCGCCCGCGAGGCCGGGCTGGTGACCAAGTCCAACCTGATCCTGGGCATGGGCGAGACGCCGGACGAGGTCACCGAGGCGCTGTCGGACCTGCACGACGCGGGCTGCGAGATCATCACCATCACGCAGTACCTGCGCCCCTCGCCCCGCCACCACCCGGTGGAGCGCTGGGTCAAGCCGGAGGAGTTCGTCACGCACAAGGAGACCGCCGAGGCCATCGGCTTCTCCGGCGTCATGGCGGGTCCGCTGGTGCGCTCGTCCTACCGCGCGGGCCGGCTCTACGCGCAGGCCGTGCAGAAGCGCGGCGACGTGCTGCCCGAGCAGCTGCGCCACCTGCTGGAGGCCGGCGGCGCGGCGCAGGAGGTCACCTCGCTGCTGTCGGGCCGCTGACCACCACGCCGTCCAGCGCCCGGACGTAGTCGGAGCCGAAGGCGCTGGACGGCGTGTGCGCGCCGGGCGGCACCGCGGGCAGCCGGTGGACCGCCTCGACCACCGAGTCGGCGGTCAGGTCGTAGGCGTTGGGCCCGCTCAGCGCGGCCCGGAAGCGGTTGCCGTCGGCGTCCCAGACCTCGCCGAAGACCTCGCAGCCGGTGGTGCGGCGGGTGCGCTCGTCCGGCCCGGCGACGCGCCCGGCCAGGTCCCTGCCGACGCGCTGGGCCCACGGCGTGCGCAGCAGCGGCGCGGCGAGCGGCTGGAGCCTGCCGAGCAGCGCGGGCAGCGGGGTGAACGTGGTGACGTTGGGGATGCCGGTGGAGCGGTGGGCGGTGCTGACGTCGCCCCACGGGATGGCGCCGACGGCGCGGGGGCGGTCCCGGAAGTGGGCGACCCGCCGCCGGTGCGCGAGCGGCACGGTGCGGATCACGCCGTCGACCCGGGCGCGCCCGCCGAACGCCGAGCCCTCCACCGCGGTGCGCGCCGTGCCCGCGCTGGCGCCGCCCCCGGTGACGAACGCCAGGTCGAGGTGGGTGGCCGTGGGCAGCGCCCGCTTCAGCATCGCCGCGACGCAGTCGGTGGGCACCACGTCGAAGCCGATGCCGGGCAGCAGCACCACGCCGGCGTCCCGGGCCTCGCGGTCGCGCGCGGCCACCGCCTCGAACACGTCGATCTCGCCGGTGATGTCGAGGTAGTGCGTGCCGGTGGCCAGGCAGGCGTCCACCATGGGCCGCGAGGTGGCCGAGAACGGCCCGGCGCAGTGGGCGACGACGTCGACGTCCCCCAGCGCGCCGGCGGCGTCACCGAGCGCGAAGACGCGGTGCTCCAGCCCCAGCTCACGGGCCAGCGGCCCGACCTTCTCCGCGGACCGCCCGGCGAGCACCGGCCGTTCCCCGCGCTCGACCGCCAACCGGGCCACCAGCTCCCCGGTGAACCCGCTCACCCCGTAGACCATCCACCGCACGCGGTGAACCTACCAATGGGTAACAACTCGCGCGACCTCACGCGGGCGAACGCCTCCTCCGCAGCAGCGCGGCACCCGCGAGGAGCAGCACGCCGAACACCGCGACCGGAGCGGCCCACGCCAACCGCTCCACCCGGAGCCGGCCGCAGATCTCGACGAACGCGGGGCCCTCGGCCCGCACCGCGAGCTCGTCGAACCCCATGCCCACGGAGTTGCCGCAGGCCACGGACACCCCGGAGGGCGAGCCGGTGGTCAGGGGCAGCAGCATGATCAGCAGACCGGCCAGCAAGAACGCGACACCGATCACCACGGTGACGATCCTGGGCGACATGGCGACACGCTACGGGCCGGCGGGGCCCCGGGACAGGGGTGTGCCACATGAGGGGACGCGTTAACCACCCCTAATGCCCCGCCGCGCGGCCCGGCCGACCGGGCGCGGGTGCCGGGCCGATCCGGGCGGGACCGCGGCGCACCGCAGTTCCGCGGAACGGTGCGGAAATCATTCTCCGACACCCGGAAAAGAATTCCGACCACTGGATCGACCACCCCCGGCGGTCCACCCGGGTTGGGCCCGTTGGCCCCTGGACACCTTTACCGCGGGCGGTGTTCGCTGAAAGGCGACGTCGGACGCGGAGGACGTGCGAAATGGGCGATCACCGCAGGGTCAAGACGTGCACCGCCGCGGAGACCTCGACCGACGACCTGCACGCCCTCCTGCTCGGCGACCTGGCCGCGCTGCGGGTCACCGGCTTCGCGGCCGAGGGGCTGTGCCGGGCGGTGGCCTCGGTCTTCGACGAGACGGCGTTCGGGGAGTCGGCGTTCGGGGAGTACGACGCGTCCCGCTACGTCATCCCCGCGCAGCGGTTCGGCCCGACGCTCAACGAGCACCGGGTCGGCGGCGCGCTGTCCGAGGACTACTGGCTCGCCCGCGCGGACGCGGCCGCGGCGTGCGAGCGCCTGCCGTGCCTGCGCGAGCTGCGCGAGTTCGTGCCGCGCAGGTTCGCCGAGCTGTTCGGCCGACCGGTGCGACCTGCGAAGACGGCCGAGGGACGGATGCTGCACTGGGGCATCCTGCGCGCCATCGACCAGGGCACGCTGCCGCACTGGGACGACGTCCGGCTGGAGTACCCCGCGAACCTGCTGTCGACCACCGTCACCGGGCAGCTCGCGTTCAACCTCTTCCTCACCGACGCCGGCGAGGGCGGCCGCACCCTGGTCTGGGACCGGCGGTGGGCGGCGACCGACGAGCGGCACCGGCGCGGCTTCGGCTACGCCGACGACCTGCTCGACGACGACGAACCGGCCGTGGTCGAGCCCGCCCTGGGCACGGCGGTGCTGTTCAACTCGCGCAACTACCACCGGGTCGAACCGTGCCCGCCCGGGACCCGGCGGCTCTCGCTCTCGTTCTTCATCGCTTTCACCACCGCCGGTTCCACGGTCATCTGGTCCTGATATCACCTGGTAGTGGTAACGAGGCCGGGAGTACGCTGCCGGCCGTGGCGGAAACCCTGGAATTCCACCCCGCGGCCACCGCCGGGCACTTGCTGGCCGAACCGGTGCGCGAAGCCATCGCGGCCCTGCCGCCCGGGCCGCGCGATTCGGTCCTCGTCGCGGAGATCGACCCGGCTTCGGCGGGTGGGGTGGAATTCTGCGACCGCTACGGGTTCGACTACGACGAGGGTGCGAACTGCGTGCTCGTGGAGGGCAGCCGCGCCGGGCGGTCGGTGCGCGCGGCGTGCGTGATCCGGCCCGGCACCCGCACCGACCTCAACGGCTTCGTCCGGCGGCACCTGGGCATGCGCCGGGTGACGCTGATCCCCAGGGAGGTCGCCGTCGAGGCGACCGGCATGGAGTACGGCAGCATGACCGCGATCGGCCTGCCCGACGACTGGCGCGTGCTGGTCGACTCGCGGATCGCGGCCGCTCCCCGGGTCGTGGTGGGCAGCGGGCGGGTGCGCTCGAAGCTGTGCCTGCCCGGCGAGGTGCTGCTGGGGCTGTCACGGGGTGAGAGCCTGGTCGGCCTCGCCGTCGGGTAGCGCCAGCACCGAACCGGCCAGCGACGCCCGCACCTCGTCGGCCACCGCGCGCGCCTCCGGCACCCGCAGCTCCGCGAAGATCGCCAGCGCCTCGCGCAGGTGCGCCTCCGCCTCCTCCCGCCGCCCCAGGCCGCCGAGGTTGACGCCGATGCCCCAGAGGGCGCGGCCCTCCTCGTACTGCGTGCCGATCCGCCGCGCGGTGCCCAGCCCTTCCCGCGCGAACGCCAGGCCCGCGTCGCAGTGCCCCGTCCCGGCCAGCACGAACCCGAAGTTGTTGAGGATCGTGGCCGACGCGGGGACGTCGTCGGTCTCCCCGGCCAGGCGCCACGCGTGCCGGAGGAACGCCAGCGCCCGCCGCTGCCGCCCCAGGCGGTGGAAGGTGAACCCGATGTTGTTCAGGGTCCGGCCCTGCCCGTGGCGGTCGCCCAGCCGCCGCCGGATGCGCAGGGCGGGCCAGAAGCACTCCAGCGCGCCCTCGTAGTTCGCCTGCCGCCACCGCACGGCGCCCATGCTGTGCAGCGTCTGGGCCCTGGTCGCCAGGTCCTCGGCGTCGGAGAACTCCAGCGACTCCGCCAGCGCCGCCTCCGCCGACGCGTACTCGCCGGTCCGCTCGTGGGTGAACCCGATCCGGTTGAGCAGCCGCGCGGCGCCCGCCCGGTCCCCCGAGCGCGCCCGGAACCCCAGGGCGGCGCGGAAGCAGCGCAGCGCCTCGGGGAAGTCGCCGATCTCCAGGTGGACCACGCCCAGGTCCTCCTCGGCGCCGGCGCGGCGCCCGTCGTCGGCCGCGGCCCCGATGGCGAGCCGGTGCACGGTCAGGGCGCTGCGCAGGTGCCCGCGGGTGCACAGGTCCTGCGCCACCAGGGCGGCCAGCTCGACCACGGCGTCGTCCTCGCCCTCCCGCGCGAGCGCTTCGATCGTGGCCACGATGCCGTCGCGCTCGACGTCCAGCCAGGTTCGCGCGGACGCGGGGTCGAGCGGGTCGGTCGTCGCTGGGTCGTTGCTCGCGGGGTCGGCGGTCGCCGCGCCGGCCGGGTAGAGCAGCGGCACCACCTCGGCCAGGCGGCGGGCGTAGTGGCGGGCCAGGTCGGTCAGCACGCGCCGCAGGCCCGCGGACCCGGGGTCGGCGAACGCGAGCCGGCGCAGGAAGTCGCGGACCAGGTCGTGCAGCTGGTAGACCCCCGGCGCCGGGTTCTCGACCAGGTGGTCCTCGTACAGGCCGTCGAGCACGCCCTCCGCCTCGTCCCCGTCGAGCCGGCAGACCGCGCTGACGACGCCGGTCGTGAAGGCCACCCCCGGCAGCACGGAGACCAGCCGGAGGACTTCCCGGTCCCGCGGGTCGACCCGGTGGTAGGAGGCGAGCAGGGCGTTGCTGATGGCCCCGTGCTTGTCCACGACCCGGGAGCGCCGGACCGGCGAGGACGCCATGCCCTGCGCCAGGCCGGCCAGCGGCTCGCGGGGCCTGCGGTGGATGTGGCGGGCGGTGATGTGCAGGGCGAGCGGCAGCCGGCCGCAGGCGTCCGCGATGCGCCGCAGCTCGTGCACCTGGCCGATCCGGTGGTCCGCGGGCAGGGCGGACCGCAGCAGCTCCACGGCGTCGTCCGGGGCGAGGCTGTCGACGGTCAGCTCCCAGGAGTGGTCGACCGCGTCGAGGTGCCGCCGCGACGTGGCGAGCACGGCGCACGTCGGGGTGCCCGGCAGCAGCGGTTCGAGCTGCTCGGCGGACACCGCGTTGTCCAGCACGAGCACCACGCGGCGCCCGGACAGGTGCCGCCGCCACAGCGCGGACCGCTCGTCGACGTCCTGCGGCAGCGGGGTGGTCACGTCGACCTGGCGGAGCAGGGCGCCCAGCGCCTCGTACGCGGTCAGCGGTTCGCGCCCGGCGGTGAAGCCGTGCAGGTTCAGGTAGAGCTGGCCGTCGTCGTAGCGGTTGGCCAGCAGGTGCGCCGCGGTGACCGCCAGGGCGGTCTTGCCCACGCCCGCCATCCCGTGCAGGAAGCACAGGGGCATGTGCTCCCGCTCCGGGCCGCACGCCTCGACGAGCTGCCGCAGCTCGGCGTCGCGGCCGACCAGCCTGGTCGACCGGGGCAGCGCGCGGATCGGCCGCCACGCCCCGGGCTCGACCCGGCGCTCGTCGGCGACCAGCACCTCGACGTTGCCCGCGACGAGGCCGAGGATCTCCAGCTCGGTGCCCTTGCGCCACTCGTCGGCGCCGAGCAGCGGGAACATCTTGCGGGCCTCGGTGCGCCACTGGCTGGGCCGCGGGAACGTGGGGTCCGAGTCGAGCCCGTAGAGCCGCTTGGCGGCCTCCTTGGCCAACCCGTCGGGGATCTCGGAGACGGCCTCGCGGACCAGGTCCAGCAGCTTGTTGGCGAACGACCGGCGCGACGGGTCCCACCGGTGGGCGACGGTGCGCAGGATCGGCAGCTCCCGCGGCCGCAGGTCCGGGTTCGGGCTGTCCACCCGCATGATGCCGCGCTCGCGCACCTGGCCGAGTTCCCGGACGAGGTCGTGGCGCGCCCAGGTCGTCGTTCCACCCGATGTCGCCAGATCTCCCCCGGACCCCACCTTGATCGCCCCACCCCGCGTCGGTTGAGCTGTTCGGGGTCAAGTCTGGTGGCTTCTCCCCGCGGCGGCCAAGGCAGAAATGAGGGGCGGTTCCCATGTACTCGGTGCTCCTGGTGACGGCGGCCCTCGCGACGGTCTTCCTCCTGGGCGCCCTCGCGGGCAACGGGTACACCACGCGGGCCCAGCACCAGCGCGGCGAAGCACTCGCCCGGCGCCGGCGCGAACTGGCGACCGGCGACGAACGCCGACGGACCGCGGTCGACGAGAGGTGACCGCCCGGCTCGTCACCGATCGGCCGACCACCAGGGGGAGGTGGGTGCTGTCCCGGGGAGTCGCCCCCTCGGGACAGCACCTGCCACAGCGGTTGCCCGGAAAGCCGCTCGCCGCAGGAGCGGAGATCGCCCACGGCGAGCACTTCGCGTGAAATTCGATAAGTGCCCGTTTCCGAGCTGCTGGTGTTGGGTGAGTCGGCGGCTGGTGATGCGGATCATGGACCAGCGGACCATGGCTTCGTGGTGGTGGGGTGGGCGTTCGTAGTCGCGGACGCAGCGGCGGTGTCCGGTGATCCAGGCCAGGCTCCTTTCCACCACCCACCTTCTGGGCAGCACGGTGACGCACGGCACCCGCGGACGCTCAACGATTTCCACCACCAGGCCGAAGGTCCTGCGTGCCCAGTCGAGCAACGGTCCGGTGTAGCCGCCGTCGGCCCAGACCGGCGCGGCCCGTTTCCCGGCGGTGTCGCGCATCCGGCGCAGCAGGCCGCGGGCGGCAACCCGGTCCTGCGTCGAGGCGGGCGTGACCAGCACCGCCAACGGCAGGCCCATGGTGTCCACGACGACGTGCCGCTTACGGCCCGCGACCTTCTTCCCGCCGTCCCACCCCCGCGTGGCCCGGCCGACGGTGGCGGCCGCGCGCACCGACTGCGAGTCCATCACCGCCGCCGACGGCGCCGCGACCCGCGCTCCCGCGAGCCGCACGCGGTCGCGCAGTCCGTCGAGCAGTCGCTGCGACGCACCGACCCTCTCCCCAGGCGGCGAAACGCTGGTAGACCGTGGGCCAGGGCGGGCAGTCCGCCGGCAGGGCCCGCCATGTGATGCCGTTGTCGACCACGTACAGGATCGCGTCCACGATCACCCGGCTACCGCCTCGCCCGCCGAACGGGCTCGTGGGAAGCGGCCAGACGACAGCATCGGGCACCCGCGGTGACACCGCTCGCGGGCATCGGGCACGATAACAACGGAACCCCTGGTGGAACGGCGCATAGACACCGTCCGATCTATCAGGAGATCCCCCATCTGCGCACCACAGTGCCCGCACCAGCTCAAGCTCGGAAACGGACACCAAGACTCCGACCCGCAATACTGCGGAACTCGCGACGTCGAACAACCCGAACCAGAAATTGGCCGCATTTACTCGCCGGGCCCGATAACGCATTATTACCA
Source organism: Saccharothrix syringae (assembly GCF_009498035.1). Lineage (NCBI taxonomy): Bacteria > Bacillati > Actinomycetota > Actinomycetes > Pseudonocardiales > Pseudonocardiaceae > Saccharothrix > Saccharothrix syringae. Next base: position 1,641,092 of record NZ_CP034550.1, on the reverse strand, counting down.
CAGGTCGCAGCACCGCAGCCGGCGCAGCCGATCATGAGAACGAGTTGTCGACACGCCACGACTATCCCCCGATACGGTTGTTCCCGGGCACGCCGCAGGGAAAACAGAGAAAGCCGTGCTAGCATCGGTTTCTCGATTCCACTCGACCCGATCCGAGGGGGCTGCGACGTGAAGTTGACTCTTGTGGCCGGGAACAGCCCTTGCGATGATCGGAATTGCCCGACTATCTACGCGACCGACCGGGGGACGATCGCGGTCCAGGGCGCGCTCGTGCCGGACACCGGCGACGTGACCCCGCCGGACGGTGAAGCCGTGGTCGAGATCCCCCTCGACCTGCTCGTGGCGGCCGCACGTGCCGTCGGGTGAGTCCGGGTGGGAGCCGGGACAAGGCGGAGAACCGCTGGACCTCGACGCCTGGGCGCGGCAGTGGGACGCCTTCGACCGAACCGCCTTTCGACTGGAGACGCTGCCGGAGTACAACGTCGAATCAGAGCGCGGCTTGATGGAGCTGTTCCTCGCGGGCGAACCGATGCCGCCCGCGTACAACGCGGAGTGGCACGGCAGCCTTCGCGAGTACCGGCGCTCCGGCAAGGTCGTCCGGCGGGTGCGCGTGGTGGCGAACCCGCTGACGGACTACCAGCGCCGCCAGTTCGCCTGGGCCTATCCCGGAAATGTCGAGGCGGGCGAGGAAATACGCGTCCTGGATTCGCACGACCCGGTGACCGACGTGCTGCCCGCGCAGGACTTCTGGGTCTTCGACGACGACTCGGTGGTCCTCCTGCACTACGAAGGAGGTGTCCAGACCGGACGGGAACTGCTGACCGGCGCCGCGGTGGGCGAGTACCTGGACTACCGGGAACTCGCGGTGGCGCACAGCGTGCCGTTCGACCAGTACCGGAACTCGCTGCCCGGTTGACCGCCGATGACGGGCGAGCCGACGGGCGGCGGCGGGAACGAGGTCACCGGCCGGATCAACTCCGTGGTGCAAGCCGGCGCGATACACGGCGACGTCCACATGGGCCACGCCGCGGCCGGGGTCGCGCTGCCCAGGCAGCTCCCGAACGCACCCGCGCGCTTCGTCAACCGCGAGGAGCAGTTGGCGACCCTCGACGCGCTGCTGCTGGAGAGCTCGCCGCCGATGACGTCCGTCACCGGCGCCCCGGGAACGGGCAAGTCGACCCTGGCCCTGCACTGGGCGCACCGGGTGCGGCGCCGCTTCCGGGACGGCGACCTGTACCTCGACCTGCGCGGCTACGGGCCGGGCCTGGCGCTGACACCCCGACAAGGCGTCGAGTTCTTCCTCCACGCGCTCGGCGTGCCACCCGAGAGGATCCCGGCGGACCCGGAGCTGTCCGCGTCCCTGTACCGGTCGGTGCTCGACGGCAAGCGCGTGCTCGTCGTGATCGACAACGCCGCGAGCGCCGCCCAGGTCCGCCCGCTGCTCCCCGCCGCACCGGAGTGCTTCACCGTCATAACGAGCCGCAGCCGCCTGTCCAGTCTCATCGTCACCGAAGGTGCCGGCCCCATCGTGTTGGACGTCCTCACCCCCGACGAATCGGTGGAAGTGCTCCGCCGGCTGATCGGTGCCGAGCGGGTCGACCGCGAACCCGGACCGGCGGCGCGGATCGCACTGCGCTGCGGCTACCTGCCACTGGCCCTGAGGATCGTCGCGGAACGGCTCACCGATGAGGTCTACCTCCCCCTGGCCGAACTCGCCGACGAACTGGACGACGAGTACCGGCGGCTCGACGCGCTGACGTCCCGCAACGACGAACTCGCCGACGTCCGCGCCGTCTTCTCCTGGTCCTACCACCGGTTGTCCCCGGTGGCGGCCAGGGCGTTCCGGCTGCTCGGCCTGCACGCGGGCACGGACATCGGCACCGCGGCCGCGGCGGCGCTGACCGACCACGACAGCCGGTCGGCCCGCCGCGCACTCGGGTCCCTGACCGACTCCCACCTCGTGCAGCAGGTCGCGGCGGAGCGCTTCCGCCTGCACGACCTGGTCCGCCTCTACGCCGCCGAGCGCGCCGACGCCGAGGAGACGGCGGGGGAACGCCGGCGGGCGGTCCGCCGGGTCACCCGCTGGTACCTGCTGAGCGCGGCGAACGCACGGCGGTCGTTCCTGCCGGACCTGTCCCTCGGGGCGGCGGACCTGCCGGACGGCGACGACCCGGTCGAGCCGCTGTCGTTCTCCGGCGCCGAGGAGGCGCTGGCCTGGTTCGAGGTCGAGAGGTTCACCCTGCTCGCCGTCCTCGAACAGGCCCTGACCTCGAACCACCTGGACCTCGCGGCGGTGATGCCCAGAGCGGTGGCGGGGTTCTACGAGGTCCGGGCGTACTGGTCGGACTACCGGCAGGTGTACGCCACCGGTGTGCGGGCTTCGCGGGAGATCAACTCGCGCCCCTGGGTGGTCGCGAACCTCATCGGCCTCGGTGACGCCGACGGCTTCCTGGGCAACGTCGACGGGGCACTGGCCTCCTACCACGAGGCCGTCGCCCTGAGCAGGGCGGCCGGGGACTCCCGGAACGAGGGCTTCGCCCTGCGCGGCATCGGTTTGATCCACCAGGACGCCGGCCGGTTCGACCTCGCCGCGGAGCACCACCGCCGAGCGCTCGCCGCGCTGCGACGGGTCGGCGCGCGACGTGGCGAGGGGATGTGCCTGCTCAGCCTCGGCGACTGCCACCGCGCCCTGGAGCGGTTCGGCGAGGCGTTCGACCACGGCCTCCGCGCCCTGGAGATCTTCCGGAGCACGCGGGACCGACTCGCCGAGGCGCGTGCGCTCAACTCGCTGGGCACGTCACGCCGGGCCGAGGGCAGACTGCCGGAGGCGCTTGAGCACCACCGCGAGGCGCTGGCGGTGTTCCGGAGGTTCGACCACCCCTACGAGGAAGCGTCGACCCTGCTCGACCTGGGTGACGTCCTCGACGGGCTCGGGCGGTCGACCGAAGCCCGTGACCACTGGCTCGCGGCCAGGGTCATCTTCGAACGGATCGGCGCACCGGAGGTCGACTCGGCGAACTCCCGGTTGACGACCGACTGAACACCGGTTGGCGCGTGCCGCCTCGCGGTCGTCCCCCCGACTTCCGCCGCATCGCCAACGCCGGGATGTGGCCGTGGACGCCAGGCGGAACGGCGCTCGCGCTCCAGCAGCGCCCACACGCGTTCACGGGCCGCCCGCTTCGCCTGGTGGACGTCCGCCACCTGCTCACCTCACCCGGTTCGTTCGGTCGGTGCACGCGGCCTCGCCGTGGCAGGTGGACCATGGCTTGGGGGCCACCGGACACGCAGGAGCCGCCATGACCGCCTCGTCCGACTTCCCGCGCCTCCGCACCCTGGACGGCCTGCACCTCCAGAGCACCCTGGTGCTGCCGGAAGCCCCGGCCGAGCACGCCGCCGTCCTGGTCCACGGCGGTGGGGTGACCCGCGATGAAGGCGGCTTCTTCACACGTCTGGCGGCGGGCCTGGCCGAAGCGGGCATCGCATCGCTGCGCTTCGACCACCGCGGACACGGCGAGAGTGAAGGTCGGCAGCAGGACCTGACGCTGTCCTCCATGCTCAACGACATCCGGGTGGCGGTGGCGGCCATTCGCGCGAGGACGACCCTCCCCAAGGCCGGCCTCATCGGCGCCAGCATCTGCGGCTACTACGCCGCCAAACGGCCGGACGAGATCGAGCGCCTGGTGCTGCTCAACCCCCGGCTCGACTACAAGAAGCGCACCATCGACAACCGCGTCTACTGGACCGAACAGGGCTACATCGAGTTCAGCCCAAGCCTCAAGCACGGCTACGGCATCCTCAACGAGGTCTTCTGGCTCAAGCCGAACGAAGTCCTCGGCGAAATCGCGGCACCCACCCTCATCGTCCACGGCACCAAGGACACCTTCGTCCCCGTCGAATCCTCGCGCGCCGCCCTCGCGCACCTGACCACCGAACACCGACTGCTGGAAATCGACGGAGCCCAGCACGGCTTCGCCGTCCACGACGACCCCACCTACGCCGATCCCCAGAGCCAGGAGTGGCAGGCGTTCGTCATCCGCGAGGTGACCGACTGGTTCAGCTGTTGAGGGGCTTCGGCCGTGCCGACAGCACCGGGAACGACTTCGCGTCCCACTGCCCCGGAACTTGGCGGACAGCGGTTCCAGGACACCCTGTCCTAGTCCGCATCACCCGTTCAGCACGACGCTGACCTGCGTATTCTGAGACTCGCGGTCCTGTTCCGACCGATCGGGAGGTGCCCGGCCCGTGAGCGACGACCTGAGCCTCGGTGAGCGCGTCAAGCGCGCCCGGGTGAGCCGCGGACTGACCCAGGAACAGCTCGCCGAGAGGGCGGAGGTCAGCGTCGACCTCATCCGGAAGCTGGAGCAGGAGGTCAGGCACACCGCGAGCATGAGTTCGCTGACCCGCATAGCCCGCGCCGTGGACAAGGACGTGCCCCAGCTCCTCGGCCAGACCAGCGGCATCGAACCGCGGGTCGACGAGGAAGCCGTCGGCGTCCTGGCCATCCGCGACGAGCTGACCTCGCTGTCGTACTTCCCCGGCCTGGCCGACGAAGAGGTGTTCAACGACGAACCGCCGACCGTCGAGGGCCTGCGCGCGGCCCTCGCGCACGCGGAGTCGGTCCGGCAGCACGGCTCGTTCGCCCAACTCGGCGCCATGCTGCCCGGCCTCATGGCCGAAGCCCGTGCCGCCGTGCGCGAATCGTCCGGCGACGACCGGTCCGCCGCGCACGGCCTGCTGTCCGAGGTCATCCAGATCGCCTCGACCATGCTCGCGGCACTCGGCAGGCCGGACATCGGCTACATCGGCCTCATCCGCGCGCAGGAGGCGGCGGAGGAATCGGGCGATGAACTGCTCCAGGCCATGAACGTCTCGGCCCTCTCCTGGGTGTTCTTCAAGCAGGGCCGCCTGGCCGACGCCGAAACGGCGGCGCTCCGCAAGGCCGCGCAGCTCGAACCGGACTTCGTGCGGGGGTCGGCCGAGAGCCTGGCCGTGTGGGGCATCCTCATGCTGCGAGCGGCAGGCGCGGCGGTGCGGAACAAGCACGTCGAGCGCTCCGAGGAGCACATGAGCCTGGCCCGGGCCGCCGCCGCCAGGCTCGGCCGGGACCACAACATCTGCGCCACGCCGTTCGGGCCGACCAACGCCGCCATCGCGGCGGTGAACGCGGCGGTCGAGAGCGAACGGTTCGAATACGCACTGGAACTGGTCAAAACCGTCCCGGGAAACGGGTGGATCTCCCCCACCTTCAAAGCCCGCCACCTGCTCGACGTGGCGATCGCGCACAGCGAGCTGAACCAGGACGACGCCGCGACCGCCCGGTTGCTCGCCGCCGAACGAATCGCACCCGAGTGGATGCGCTACCACACCCTGAGCCGCCAAACGGTGCGCGAACTGGTCGAACGCGCACGTCGCAAGCAGACACCGCTGCTGCGCCTGGCGGATCGCCTCCACATCGAACTGTAGGTCGCCGCACCGCGGAATCTGCCCGACTGGGACGTGTTGTCACAGTGGACTCCACCGGTACGGCGGACTACCGAGTTCTGTCACTTCTCAGCACCTGATCGCCTTGTCACAGTGGACCTGACACCTCCTACCCGGTGTCGTCCACTCGTGCGCATTCAAGGACGCTGATGGAACACGGACACCTAACAAACAGGCAAAGCACCGCCCACAGCCGCGAACTGGGCGCCTACCTGCGCACGGTCCGACGCCGGTCGGGCATTTCGTTCAAGGACATGGTGACCACCCTGGGGTGGTCGGCGGGCAAGCTGACCAAGCTGGAGACCGGCACGCGCGGCACGTCGAGGGACGACATCTTCTTCCTGCTCGGTATCTGCAACGCCGACAAGTCCACCCGCGACCAGGTCACCGCACTGGCCGAGATGACCGACACCGGCAACTTCCTGCGCCTGCACGACCACTCGGCCGACCACCTGCCCGGACTGCGCGTCCACGAGGACCAGGCCACCGCCGTCACCGCCTACGACCCGATCGGCATCCCCGACCTTGCCCAGACCGCCGACTACGCACTCGCCCTGACCGGTGACGAGGACGTCGTCACCACCCGCCTGACGCGCCAACGCCGCCTGATGACATCGGCCACCCGAGGAATGACGTTGTTCATTCGTGAGGTTGCCCTGGGCACCTCGGTCGGCTCGACCGAGGTGATGCAGGAACAACTGCTCTACCTGACGCTGCTCGCCGGCACCGCCAACACCGTCGTCCGGGTAATCCCGGAGGCCAGGGGACTGCACACCGCCCTGCGCCACCCGGCCACGCTGCTGATTCCGGAACCGCCCCACCAACCGGTGGTCCACGTCGAAACGGACGCGGCCACCGTCTTCCACGACGATCCCGTAGTCGTCGCCACCTACGAGGAAAAATTCCGGCAACTCAACCGCCTGGCCCTCGGCCCCGGTGATTCGAAGAAGCTCCTCGCCCGTTGTGCCGACCGGTACGACGCGAAGGCGTCCTGACCCGTGAAAAGGCCCGTCGGAGCCCCGCAGACCATTCGCCTGCGCAAGGGCGCCTTCACCAAGGCCGTGGAACTGGCGGGATTCCCGTCCGACTACGCCCTGGCCAGGGCCATGGGCGTCCACCGCTCCACGGTCACCCGCGTGCTCACCGGCCACCTCCAACCCGGCCCGGCCTTCATCGGCGGGGCGCTCACCGCCCTGGCACCCATGCAGTTCGACGACCTCTTCGAAATCACCCCCGACCGCCACTGCCCGTAACCCCGCGAGCGCGAAGCGCAACAGCGAAACCGAGAGGCGAAGCCAAGGGCGCAAGCCCCAATCGGGTCCAGGGGCGAAGCCCCCGGCGGGGTCCAGGGGCGAAGCCCCCGGCCGGGGGTCCGGGGGCGGAGCCCGCCGGGCGGGGCGTGGGGGTTGCACCCCCACACAACACAGTGGGCGCGGCAGGATTCGAACCTGCGACCGCTCGGGTGTAAACCGAGTGCTCTTCCGCTGAGCTACGCGCCCCCGAAGGGATCGAACCCCGGAGGGATCAAGCCCGGAGGGATCGAAAGCCGGAAGACCGGCGCGGGCAGGGTACCTCAGGCCAGGGCCGCCACGGCGCGCTTCCACTCCTCCTGGTCCCGCGGCTCCCCGGGCTCGTTGACCCGGGCGTAGCGGACGAGACCCGTCGAGGAGATCAGGAACGTGCCGCGGACCGCCATGCCGGACCGCTCGTCGAACACGCCGTACGCCCGGGCGACGGCGCCGTGCGGCCAGAAGTCCGACAGCAGGGGGAAGCCGAAGCCCTCCCTGGTCGACCACGCCTTCAGGCTGAACGGCGTGTCCACCGACACACCCAGCACCTGCACGCCCGCCGCCTCGTAGACCTGCCGCTCGTCGCGCAGGCGGGTCAGCTCGCCGGTGCACGTGCCGCTGAAGGCGAACGGGTAGAACACCAGCAGGACGTTGCGGCGCCCGCGGAACGACGACAGCGCCACCGGCTGTTTGTCCTGGTCAACCAGGGTGAAGTCAGGTGCCTGCGCACCCACGTCGACCACGGTAACCGCCTTTCCGCGAGCAGCCCGGGGAACGGGCCCCCACCCCGGGAGCCCGCCGACGGGTCCTGCCTCAGCGCTTGGTCTTGGCCGACTTCGGCGACACCAGCCTCGTCGCGGACCAGTCACCACTGATGTTGATGTTGGAGGTCTGGGCCAACCCCGCGGTCGACACGGCCTCGGCGATGTCACTGGGCTCGACGTGCCCCGGTCGCCCGGTCTTGGGCGTCAGCACCCAGATCGTCCCCTCCTCGGCCAGCGGCGTCGTGGCGTTGATCAGGGCGTCAGCCAGGTCGCCGTCGTCCTCCCGCCACCACAGCAGCACCACGTCCACGACCTCGTCGTCGTCCTCGTCGAGCAGATCACTGCCGATCCGCTCCTCGACCGCGGCGCGGAGGTCGTCGTCGACGTCCTCGTCCCAGCCGATCTCCTGGACAACGGCGCCCGGTTCGATCCCGAGCCTGTCGGCGACACCGATCTTGCCGGCGTCTTCCGCGGCGACCACGGCTTCCACTCCTCCAAGTACACAAGAGCGGCAGCCGGGGTACGACTGCCGCGCGATGTCACTACCAGTCGCGGCTAGGGAACACCGTCAGCCCTGCCACGCGCAACCGTAAGTGCCAAGACACGCCGCATCGGGTACCCCCGGATGCGCTACCCCGAGGCCATGAGGCACGCTCTACATACCTCCTATTCGCGCGCGCGAGGGACACGATCCAGAACTACTCACCGGTAGCGGTGACGGGAACGTGCCACCGACGCGACGATGGGAGTCGAGAAGACCCCGGAACGAGGAGATCCCTTGGCCCCGCAGAACACCCCCGAGCGGGTACGCGTCATCCGTGACGGTCTGGCCGCCCACCTCCCCGACATCGACCCGGAGGAGACCGCGGAGTGGCTGGAGTCGTTCGACGCCGTGCTCAAGGGCGGCGGGCAGCAGCGTGCCCGCTACCTGATGCTGCGGCTGCTCGAGCGGGCCAGGGAGAGCCACGTCGGTGTCCCCTCGCTGACCAGCACGGACTACGTCAACACCATCCCCACCGAGCGTGAGCCGTGGTTCCCCGGCGACGAGGAGGTGGAGCGCCGCTACCGCGCCTGGATCCGGTGGAACGCCGCGATGCTGGTGCACCGCGCGCAGCGCCCCGGCGTCGGCGTCGGCGGCCACATCTCCACCTACGCGTCCTCCGCGAGCCTCTACGAGGTGGGCTTCAACCACTTCTTCCGCGGCAAGGACCACCCCGGCGGCGGCGACCACGTGTTCATCCAGGGCCACGCCTCGCCCGGCGTCTACGCCCGGGCGTTCCTGGAGGGCCGGCTGTCCTCGCAGCACCTGGACGGCTTCCGCCAGGAGTTCTCGCACGCCGGACCGGGCGGCGGCCTGCCGTCCTACCCGCACCCGCGGCTGATGCCGGACTTCTGGGAGTTCCCGACCGTGTCCATGGGCCTGGGCCCGATGAACGCGATCTACCAGGCCCGGTTCAACCGCTACCTGCGCGACCGCGGCATCAAGGACACCTCCGACCAGCACGTCTGGGCGTTCCTCGGCGACGGCGAGATGGACGAGCCGGAGTCGCGCGGCCTGCTCCAGATCGCGGCCAACGAGCAGCTGGACAACCTGACCTTCGTGGTCAACTGCAACCTCCAGCGCCTGGACGGCCCGGTCCGCGGCAACGGCAAGATCATCCAGGAGCTGGAGGCGTTCTTCCGCGGCGCCGGCTGGAACGTCATCAAGGTCATCTGGGGCCGCGAGTGGGACGCGCTGCTGCACGCCGACCGCGACGGCGCCCTGGTCAACCTGATGAACACCACGCCCGACGGCGACTACCAGACGTACAAGGCCAATGACGGCGCGTACGTCAAGGAGCACTTCTTCGGGCGCGACCCGCGCACCAAGGAGCTGGTGGCGCCGCTGTCCGACGACGAGGTGTGGAACCTCAAGCGCGGCGGCCACGACTACCGCAAGGTCTACGCGGCGTACAAGGCGGCGGTGGAGCACGTCGGCCAGCCGACGGTCATCCTGGCCAAGACCATCAAGGGCTACGGCCTGGGCCCGCACTTCGCGGCGCGCAACGCCACGCACCAGATGAAGAAGATGACCCACGAGGACCTGAAGCTCTTCCGGGACAGCCTGCGCATCCCGATCGCCGACAAGGACCTCGACCCGTACCTGCCGCCGTACTACCACCCCGGCACCGAGTCGCCCGAGATCCAGTACCTGCTGGAGCGCCGCAAGCAGCTGGGCGGGTTCGTGCCGGAGCGCCGCGGCAAGTCCAAGGCGCTGGTGCTGCCCGGTGACAAGGTCTACGACGTGGTCCGCAAGGGCTCGGGCAAGCAGGAGGTCGCCACCACGATGGCGTTCGTCCGGCTGGTCCGCGACCTGGCCAAGGACCCGGAGATCGGCGGCCGGATCGTGCCGATCATCCCGGACGAGGCGCGCACGTTCGGCATGGACTCGATGTTCCCGGCGCAGAAGATCTACAACCCGAACGGCCAGATGTACACCTCCGTGGACGCCCAGCTGATGCTGGCCTACAAGGAGAGCGAGCAGGGCCAGATCCTGCACGAGGGCATCAACGAGGCGGGTTCGACGGCGTCGTTCACCGCGGCGGGCACGTCCTACGCCACGCACGGCGAGCCGATGATCCCGATCTACATCTTCTACTCGATGTTCGGGTTCCAGCGGACCGGCGACGGCCTGTGGGCGGCGGCGGACCAGATGGCGCGCGGTTTCGTGCTGGGCGCCACGGCGGGCCGCACCACGCTGACCGGCGAGGGCCTGCAGCACGCGGACGGCCACTCGCTGCTGCTGGCGCACACCAACCCGGCGGTGGTGGCCTACGACCCGGCGTGGTCGTTCGAGGTCGCGCACATCGTCCGGGACGGCCTGCGGCGGATGTACGGCGAGAACGCCGAGAACGTCTTCTACTACATCACCGTCTACAACGAGCCCTACCAGCAGCCGGCCGAGCCCGCCGACCTGGACGTGGAGGGCCTGCTCAAGGGCCTGTACCGGTACAAGGCCGCCGAGGGGTCCGACGGCCCGCGGGCGCAGATCCTGTCCTCCGGCGTGGCCGGGCCGTGGGCGGTCGAGGCCCAGCGGATGCTGGCCGAGGAGTGGGGCGTGCGGGCCGACGTGTGGTCGGCCACCTCGTACTCGGAGCTGCGCCGCGAGGCCGTCGAGGTCGACCGGCACAACCTGCTGCACCCCGACCAGGAGCCGCGCGTGCCGTACGTGACGCAGGCGCTGGCCGGCTCCGCGGGCCCCGTGGTGGCGGTGTCGGACTGGATGTCGGCGGTGCCGGACCTGATCCGCCCGTACGTGCCGACGGACATGACCACGCTGGGCACCGACGGGTTCGGCTTCTCCGACACCCGGCCGGCGGCGCGGCGGCACTTCCTGGTCGACGCCGAGTCGATCGTGGTCGCCACGCTGGCCGCGCTGGCCAGGCGCGGCGAGGTCGAGCACTCGAAGGTGGTCGAGGCGGCCCGGCGCTACCGCATCGACGACGTCACCGCGGCCGGTCCCTCGACGCAGGACGCGGGCCTGGCCTGACCGACGCGCGTCGACGAGGGGGGTGGTCCGCGGCGGACCACCCCCCTCGCGCGTCTACTGCGATCGGCGTCAACCTCGCGAGGCGGCCACGCCGGGTGTGATCTGCCCCATAGACTGGGCGCTCTGCCCAGCGTCCAACGAGAGGTCGGATGGGGACGCCGCACCACGCCATGCACCGCACGGTGCTGGTCGTCGACGTGTCCGGGTTCAGCCTGCGGAGGAGCAACCACCAGGAGGAGATCCGGCGCGGCCTCTACGACGCGCTGGAGGGCGCCTTCGACGAGTGCGGCCTGGACTGGTCCGAGACCCACCACGAGGACCGCGGCGACGGCGTGCTGGTGCTGATCCCGCCGAGCGTGCCCAAGGGCCGGGTGGTGGGCGCCCTGCGGCACGCGCTGGCCGGCGAGCTGCTCCGCTACAACGCCCGCCGGGCCGAGGACGCGCGGGTGCGGCTGCGGATCGCGGTGACCGCGGGCGAGGTGCGGCACGACGCGCACGGCGTGGTGGGCGACGAGGTGACCCTGGCGTTCCGGCTGCTGGACTCGGCGCCGCTGCGGGAGGCGGTGGACCGCACGACCGGCGTGCTGGCCCTGATCGTGTCCCGCCGGTTCTTCGAGGACGTGGTCCGCGACGACCCGGCGGCCGAGCCCGACGCCTACGAGCGGGTCGAGGTGCGGGTCAAGCAGTTCCGCGACCAGGCGTGGGTGCACGTGCCCGGCGGCCACGCGACCCGGCTCCACCTGGTGCGCTCGCCCAGGTCCAGGCCGCCCCCGGCGGAGGGGCACCGCCCGCCCCGGCACCGCCGCGGGCGCCGGAAGCCGCCGCTGGCGCTCCTCCTGCCGCCGGTGCTGCTGCTGGCCGGGTTCACCGCGGCCGACGCGCCCGTCCCGCCGCCGCCGTGCCCGGACCCGTTGCAGCTCAACGTGGTCGCCTCCACCGAGAAGCGGTCGGTGGTCGCCGACCTGGCGCTGGAGTTCGAGCGGGCCTCCCGGGGGTTCACCCCGCACGGCTGCAAGGGCGTCAGCGTGCTGGTGTTCGCGGGCGGCACGGACGAGGTGGTGGCCAAGGCGCTCGGCGAGGGGTGGCCCGCCTGGGCGGTCCGCGAGATCGGCGCCGAGCCGCACGTGTGGCTGCCGGACACGTCCCTGGAGGTCGACGGGGTCGACCGCGACCTGGCGGACCGGCGGGTACCGGGCCTGCGGCTGACCCGCTCCGGGCACGTCGCCCAGTCCCCCGTGGTGCTCGCGGCCTCGGCGGAGCAGGCCGAGCGGATCGGCAACGACCGCGAGTTCGCCTGGCCCGTCGGCCGGCTCGCCGAGGTGGACGCCTCCTCCGGCACCGGCCTGGCCGCGGTGATCACCCTGGTGCACGGCCGGCTGGACGCGCTGCGGCTGGACTCGCCGCTGGAGCTGCACCGGGTCGCGCGCGAGACCGGCGGCGGCGCGCCGTGCCGGGGCGAGGCGGCGGTGCTGACCTCGGAGCGGGCCGCGTCCCTGGACGACTCCTGCCGCATCCTCTACCCCGAGGGCGGCACGGTCGTGCTGGACCACCCGTTCGTCGAGGTGGAGCGCTCGGCACCGGTCAACCCGCGCCGCCGGGAGGCGGTGCGGCGGTTCCGGGAGCACCTGCTGTCCATCGCGGGCCAGGACGCGCTGCGGCGCGCCGGCTACCGGGACGCGGAGGGCAACACCGGGCTGCGCGGCGAGCCCCGGGCGGGCCGGCCCGAGGAGCTGCCGACCCAGCCGGACGCGCGGCAGGTGCGCCGGGCGTGGCGGGGCGCGGCGCTGCCCAAGCGGATCGCGCTCGCCGCGGAGGGCGCCGAGGCGGCGGCGTTCGCGGCGCTGCTGCGGGCCGAGCTCGGGCCGCGCGACGCGGTGCTGGAGGTGCCCGCGACGGGACCGGCGGTCGAGGAGGCCGTCCGGCTGGGCGCGGACGTGGTGGTGCTGCTGGGCGGGCGGCCGTCCGGTCCGGGGGCGGCGAGCCGCCTGCGGGCGGTGGGCGTGGGGTTCGGCGCGGGCGCCTGCGACCGCGGCACGCCCCTGGAGTCGGTGGTCGAGGCCAACAGCGGGGTGTGCCACCCCGTGGTGGGCGCGGAGGGCGCCCAGTTGGCCCTGGAGGGCGTGGCGAAGGCGATCTGGGGTGGGTGACGTGGTGCGGGTGCTCGTCGTGCTGGTGATCGTCCTGGCGGCCTGCGGGAGGCCACCGGAGGTCGAGGGGTACCAGGGGCGCGGGCCGATCGCCTTCGCCGACGGCCTGGACACCTCGGCGGGCGGGCAGATCAAGGAGCTGGTGAAGCAGTGGAACGCCCAGCACGGCGACGACGAGGAGGTGACGTTCCACGAGATGCCCGCCTCCACCGACGCCCACCGCGCCCAGCTGACCGCCCGCGCGCAGGACCTGGCCGGCGTCGACCGCGCCGAGCACCGGGCGCGCTGCTACGACGTGGTCACCGTGGACGTGGTGTGGACGGCGGCGTTCGCCGCGGCCGGCTACCTGGAGCCGGTGCTGGAGAAGGAGTTCCCGCTGGGCTCGCTGCTGCCGCAGCTGGTGGACGCCTCCCGGCACGACGGCCGGCTGTGGGCGGTGCCGTGGCGGGCCGACGTCGGGCTGCTCTACTACCGCCGCGACGTGCTGGAGGCGGCCGGGAGGCAGCCGCCGCGCACGTGGGACGAGCTGGTGGAGCTGGCCACCACCGTCGCGCCCCGGTACGGCCTGGCGGGCTACCTGGGCCAGTTCGCCCGGTACGAGGGCCTGACGGCCAACGTGGCCGAGGTGGTCTGGGCGCACCGGGGCGACCTGCTGCGACCGGACGAGCCGGGCGCGCGGGCGGCTGTGCACCGGCTGGCGTCGGGGTTCGCCGAGGGGTGGATCCCGCGGGCGGCGCTGGACTACCAGGAGGTGGCCAGCCGGGACGCGTTCCGCGCGGGCGGCGCGCTGTTCCTGCGGCACTGGCCGAACGCGCTCCCGCAGCTCAACGCGCCGGGCTCGCCGGTGGCGGGCAGGGTCGACTTCGTGCCGCTGCCCGGCCCCGGCGCGCTGGGCGGCTGGAACCTGGCGGTCTCCCGGTGCTCGACGCACCAGAAGACCGCCGCCGAGTTCATCAACTTCCTGATCGGCGAGCAGAACCAGCGGGCCCTGCACCGCAGCGCCGGGTTCCCGCCGACCTGGACCGCGCTGTACCGCGAGCGCGGGCTGGAGCGGCTGCGCGACGTCATGACGGGCGCCCGGGCCCGCCCCGTCTCGCCGTACTACGACGAGCTGACCGGCATCATCCAGGAGTCGCTGCACGACGCGCTGGAGAAACCCGAGACGGTGGACGCCGAGGTGGCGCGCCTCGCCGAGGACCTCGACGACGCGCGGAAGGGGCGTTAGGCGGGCTTGTGCTGCGCCGACGCGACCGCGGACCGCCTGGCCTCGCGGTTCCAGTCGACCCAGCCGCGGACCACCAGGGCGGCGAAGATGATGTAGACGAACGCGCTGAAGTACAGCCCGGACTGGAGCTGCAGCGGCACGCCGATCGCGTCCACCGCCAGCCAGACCAGCCAGAACTCGACCAGGCCGAGGCCCTGGAGGGTGAAGGCCAGCACCGTGCCGATGAAGATCGCGGCGTCCGGCCACGGCGCCCAGCTCGCGCCGGTGGCCTGCAGGACCAGGGCGAAGGCGACCGTGCCGACGACGAACGCGGCCAGCACCGCCAGCCGCTCCTTGGCGGTGCCCCTGCGGACCACGACGCCGAACACCGGGTCGCGCCTGCGGGTCCACGCCCACCAGCCGTAGAGGGTGATCAGCGCGATCACGACCTGCCGCGCGGCCGTGCCGCCGAGGTCGGCCGACACGTAGACCACGAACAGCAGCGTCACCGAGACCAGCTGCACCGGCCACGTCAGCAGCCTGCGCCGCTGCGCCAGCCAGACCACGGCCAGGGCGAAGACCTGGCCGACGAACTCAGCCCAGGAGACCTTCTGGCCGAACACCGTGAAGCCGTGCTCCATCAAGACGTGCACCGCGTCCTCCAT
This sequence comes from Saccharothrix syringae, assembly GCF_009498035.1. Classification (NCBI taxonomy): domain Bacteria; kingdom Bacillati; phylum Actinomycetota; class Actinomycetes; order Pseudonocardiales; family Pseudonocardiaceae; genus Saccharothrix; species Saccharothrix syringae. The sequence goes on along the minus strand of NZ_CP034550.1, from coordinate 1,626,013 downwards.
CCCCGACAGGCTTCTTCCGGGGCAGGGCACGCCAACGGCACGCGCGCCTCCCATCCGGACTCTCACCGTCGGCCCCGGAGTTCCACCGGGTCAACCGCCCTCCTCGGGCGGGTCGCGGGCTGTCACCGCCGGTTCGGACTTCCACCGACCCCGGAGCGCATGTCTGCTCACTCGCCTCGAACACCATGCCACGCCCCGGTGTTCCTCGGGTGACCAACAGCACAAAACCCGCGGTTCGGCCGCCGTACACCGGATCTGCGTAGCCTGCGCCGAATGCGAATTCTGTTCGTAACCGCCCTGGTCCCGCTGCTGCTGGCCGCCGCTCCCGCCGCCGACGGGGTGGTGGTCCCGGTGGCGCAGACGCAGTCCTTCGCCGACGACCCGGCCGGGGTGCCCGCCAACGCCGACGCCGACGACCCTGCCGTGTGGGTGCACCCCCGCTCGGCCGGTCGGAGCGTCGTGCTCGGCACCCTCAAGGAGGGCGGGCTGGCCGCGTTCGACCTGTCCGGGCGCACCCTGGGCCGCTACCCGGCGCCGGCCGCGCCGACCCCGGGCGCCATGCCCGGCCGCTACAACAACGTGGACGTGCTCGGCGGGGTGCCCGTCGGCGGCCGGGCGCGGGAGCTGGCGTTCGTCAGCGACCGGGGCCGCGACCGGGTGCGGGTCTACGAGGTGGACGCGCGGGGCTCGGCGGCGGGCGCGGCGGTGGTGCGGGACGTGACCGACCCCGCCGCGCGGCCGGTGTTCTCCGCCTCCGAGGCCGAGGTCGACGGGCAGCGCACCGCCTACGGGCTGGCCGCCGGGTTCGTCGGGCGCACGCCCGTGGTCGTCACCAGCAGGCGCGACGAAACGCGGCTGGCGCTGCTGCACGTCGTGCCGACCGCCGGCGGGACGGTGGGCACGGCGGTGGCGGCGACCCTGGACCTGCCGTCGTCGTTCCCGCTGCCCGGCGGCGGCACCTGGGCGCCGTGCGGCGAGCCCGGCGAGGGGCCGCAGCTGGAGGGCATGGTCGTGGACTCGCGGTACGGGGTGCTGTACGCGGCCCAGGAGGACGTCGGCGTGTGGCGGGTGCCGCTGCGGGCGTCCGGGTTCGGCGAGCCGGTGCTGGTCGACCGCGTGCGCTCCTTCGGGGTGCCGCAGACCTACGACCCGCGGACCGGGGAGTGCGCGGTGTCCGGGCCCGACCCGGGCGTCGGCGGGCGGCTGCTGGAGGCGGACGCGGAGGGCCTGACCGTGGCCGGCCGGTACCTGCTCGCGTCCAGCCAGGGCGACTCGCGGTTCGTGGCCTACGAGCGGACCGGGCGCAACCGGCCGGTCGGGTCGTTCCGGGTGGGCGCCGGGCGGGGCAACGACTCGGTCGAGCACTCGGACGGCGCGCACGCGGTCGTCGCCGACCTGGGGCCGCGCTACCCGGAGGGGCTGCTGGTCGTGCACGACGGCGAGCGCCGGCCCGCGGTCGGGGACTCGGACACCACCGGGTTCGCCTACGTCAGCTGGGCCGACGTGCTGGACCGGTTGGAGGGCTGACGCGGGGCGCGGCACGGCGCGCCACCACCGGGGTGACACGGCCGACCGTCCCGCCGCCGGAGGCCCCCGCGCCGCGGCGGGGGCCTCCGATGCCCGCCGGCTTCGGGGCGCCGGCGCCCGGGGGGGCGGTCTCCGCGGGGGCGGTCCCCGAGGGGTGGCCGGCCCTGCCCCGCTCGCGTCGTGATCGTTTCGCAAGCAGAGATCACCCGGCAACCTGAACTGCCCGCACGAAAGGGTGACTCGCGTGGCGGATCTTGCCCGAACGGTCCAGAGTGGAATCACCGGTGGGGACCGGGGAGAGGGAAACGCTCGGCGCGGGGTGCCCGCGCCGAGCGTTTTCACATCACCGGGGTCGGCCGCGGCGACGGCCGGTCCACGGCACGGCGGAGCGAGGGCCGGGCGACCACGTGGGGTCGCCCGGCCCTCGCCGTCGCCAACCGCGCCTCAGGGGCGCTGACCGAGCACCAGACCGTCCAAGTAGGACTGCACCAGCGGTACCGACGCGGGCGCCTCCAAGGTCGGGCGCGGGTCGCCGGGACACGTCGAGCTGCTGGGCGGCAGCACGCCGTCGACCAGGTAGCGGTCCACCACCCGGTTCACGCACGCGTTCTTGGAGCCGTAGATGCCGTGCCTGCCCTCGTCGAGCACGGTGAGCAGGTTGTGCCCCAGCCGGGCCGCCATGGCGGGGCCGCTCTCGTACTGCGTCTGCGTGTCGCCCTCGGCCTGCACCACCACGCCGACCGGGTACCCGTCGCGCTTGAGCACCACCTCGGGCTCGGGCGGGGTGAACGTGCGGAACGCGCAGGTCGTCGGGGCCGCGCGCACCACGCCGAAGCCGTAGGGGTAGCGCTCGCGGAACACCCGCATGTCCTCGTAGTAGGTCTCCAGGTCGGTCGGCCAGTCGACCTCGCACGTCACCGTGTTGAACACGCCGGAGACCAGCTCGTCCTGCGCGGAGCGGGCCATCAGCAGCGCGCTCTCGGCCGGTTGGCGCGCGCGCAGCCGGGTCACCGCGTCGGCGAGCTGGGACCACAGTGGACGGTAGCGGGTGCCCACGCCCATGGCCGCGTCGAAGTCGGTGCGGGTGTTGTCGGCCACCGGCTGCGCGGCCAGCGAGGCCGCCACCCCCTCGACGGTGGCCATCACCCCGGCGGCGTCGGTGCCGAGCTTGAAGTGCTCGTCGCGCTGGGCCACCCACTCCGCCCACTGCTCGACGTTGCGCCGCAGCGCGACGGCCTGCGCCCGGAACTGCTCGCGCCAGATCCACTCCGGGTGCACCGAGGAGTCCAGCACGCTGCGGTTGAGCCGCCGGGGGAACAGGCTGCCGTAGACCGCGCCCAGGTACGTGCCGTAGGAGTAGCCCAGGTAGTTGATCTTCTCCTCGCCCAGCACGGCGCGGACCACGTCCAGGTCGCGGGCGGTGTTGGGGGTGTTGATGAACTGCCGGATGCCGCCCGCCGAGCGCTGGCACGCCTCCTCCGCGGCCCGCGCCTCGGCCGCCCACCTGGGGAAGTCCTCGTCCGCGGGCCTGCTGTCGAGCTTGGTCAGCGGCGGCACGGTGTTGCAGGTCAGCGCCGTGGAACCGCCCACGCCGCGGGGGTCGAACCCGATGAGGTCGTAGACCTGGGCCGCGCCCGAGTTGGCCAGGTACAGGGGCATGCCCAGGCCCGAGCCGCCGGGCCCGCCCGGGTTGAGCACCAGCACGCCGCGCCGCCGCGCCGGGTCGGTCGCCCTGCGGCGGCTGATCACCAGCGAGATCTTCTCCTCGGCCGGCCTGGCGTAGTCCAGCGGCAGCACCAGCTCCGCGCAGTCCAGCCCCTCGTGGCAGGGCTTCCAGACCAGCTCCTGGTTGTGGAACTCGGCCAGCGGGTCGCTGCGCCCCGACCCGGTCGACGTGCCGACCGCGGTCGCCAGCACGGCGGCGAGCACGAGGCCGACCGTTGTGAACCTGCGCACGTCCATCCTCCATACCCCGGCTGCTCCGAACGCCTCAGAACGTAGGGCGATCGGCCCACACCGTCAGGCTGAATCACTCGTTTGTGTCGTCCCCTCGAGAACGTGCGATGGTGGGCGGCATGACCGGACCGACGACCCTGTCGCGGGACACGCTGCGCACCCTCCAGCGGGCGTCGGGCGACCTGGCCGCGGCGAGCGTGGCCGAGATGGAGGCCCGGCTGCCCTGGTTCCGGCGGATGCCCGCGGACCAGCGCGCCGGCGTGCTGCTGCTCATCCAGAACGGGGTCGCGGGCTTCGTGTCCTGGCTGCACGACCCGCAGCAGGCGATCCGGCTGACCGCCGAGGCGTTCCGGTCCGCGCCCAAGGACATCTCCCGCTGGGTGAGCCTGCGCCAGACCGTGGAGCTGGTCCGGATCGCGCTGGAGCTGTTCGAGCGGCAGCTCCCCCGGCTCGCGCGCGACGACGCGGAACGCGCGCTGCTCAACGAGGGCGTGCTGCGGTACGGGCGGGAGATCGCGTTCTCCGCGGCCACCTCCTACGCGGCCGCGGCGGAGGCCCGGGGCGCCTGGGACGCCCGGCTGGAGGCGCTGGTCGTCGACGGCATCGTGCGCGGCGACGCGGAGGAGTCGCTGCTCTCCCGCGCCACCGCGCTGGGCTGGGACCCGGCGGCCGAGGCGACCGTGCTGGTGGGCAACCCGCCGTCGGACGACCCGCCCGCCGTGGTGTTCGAGGTGCGCAGCCGGGCCGCGCGCATCGGGCGGCAGGTGCTGCTGAGCGTGCAGGGCTCGCGGCTGGTGGTGCTGCTGGGCGGGGAGACCGAGCGCGGTGACGCGCTGGCGCGGATCGCCGACGCGTTCGGCGCGGGCGCCGTGGTGGCCGGGCCGACGGTGCCGAGCCTGGCCGACGCGCACCGCAGCGCGAGCGACGCCCTGTCGGGCCTGCGGGCGGTGGTGGGGTGGCCCGCCGCGCCGCGGCCGGTGCGGTCGCTGGACCTGCTGCCGGAGCGGGCGCTGGCGGGCGACCCGGAGGCCGAGTGGCAACTGGTCGACCGCGTGGCCCGGCCGCTGGAGGAGGCGGGCGGCGCGCTGCTGGAGACCGTGGACACCTTCCTGGAGGTCGGCGGCGTGCTGGAGGCGTGCGCGCGGAAGCTGTTCGTGCACCCCAACACCGTCCGCTACCGGCTGCGCCGGGCCACCGAGCTGACCGGGCGCAACGCCAACGACCCCCGGGACGCGCTGGTGCTGCGGGTGGCGCTGGCGGTGGGCCGGCTCGCCCGCGCCCGCGGGCTGTGGTGACCGGGGTGTGACGGAGGACTCATGTCCCATTTGGCCCGATGTGCGACGCGGTCGACAACGCGGAACGTCGTCTGACGTTCATCCGCGAGTCGCATTTGTAGGAACCCTACAACTGCGGACCCGTGGATTCGTCAGTGGCGGCATCCCGGGAAAGCGAGTCCACCGTGTTCAGTTGGGGACGTGATCGCCCTCCTCGCCCCCGGACAGGGGTCGCAGACACCCGGCATGCTCACCCCCTGGCTCGACGTCGAGGGGGCTGCCGAGCGCGTCGCGAAGTGGTCCGAAGCGACCGGCCTGGACCTGCTCCGCCTGGGCACGACGGCCGACGCGGACGAGATCAAGGACACCGCGATCACCCAGCCGCTGGTGGTCGCCCTGGCCCTGCTCGCCCACGAGGAGCTGCGGCGACGCGTCGAGCTGCCCGCCGACACGGTCATCGCCGGCCACTCCGTCGGCGAGCTGGCCGCCGCCGCGATCGCGGGCGTCCTCGGCGCCGACGACGCGGTCGCGCTGGCCGCCGTGCGCGGTGCCGAGATGGCCGCCGCGTGCGCGCTCGCCCCCACCGGCATGGTCGCCGTGCTCGGCGGCGAACCGGACGAGGTGCTGGCGCGCCTGGACGAGCTGGGCCTGGTCGGCGCCAACCGCAACGGCGCCGGGCAGGTGGTCGCCGCCGGCCCGTTGGACGCCCTCGACAAGCTGGTCGAACAACCACCCGACCGGGCGAAGGTCCGCAGGCTCCAGGTCGCGGGCGCGTTCCACACCCGGTACATGGCGCCCGCCGAGGACGCGCTGCGCGTGCGCGCCGCCGGGATCGCCGTGTCCGACCCGGTGCTGCCGCTGCTGTCCAACGCCGACGGCGCGGTGGTCACCGACGGCGCCGAGGTGCTGGACCGCCTGGTCTCCCAGGTGACCCGCCCGGTGCGCTGGGACGCCTGCCAGGCGACCCTGGCCGGGCGCGGCGTCACCGCGGTGGTGGAGCTGCCGCCCGCCGGCGCGCTGACCGGCCTGGCCAAGCGCGAGCTGAAGGGCACCGCCACGCTCGCCCTCAAGACCCCCGCGCACCTCGACGGCGTCGCCGAGCTGCTCGCCGCCGCCGAGACCGCCGGGACGGGGGTGTCCCGATGACGAACCTCGCCGTCCCCACCGGTCCCGCGGGCAGCCGCATCATCGGCCTGGGCAGCTACCAGCCCGACACGGTGGTCAGCAACCACGACCTGTCCCTGCGCATGGACACCTCCGACGAGTGGATCCGCGAGCGCGTCGGCATCGCCAACCGCCGGTTCGCCAAGCCGGACGAGCTGCTGGTCGACATGGCCGTGGAGGCCGGCGCCAAGGCCGTGGCCGACGCGGGGCTGGCCCCGTCCGACATCGGCGCGGTCATCGTGGCCACCTGCACCATGCCGTCGCCGATCCCCAACGCCGCGGCGCAGGTCGCCGACCGGATCGGGGTCAAGGCCGCGCCCGCGTTCGACCTGAACGCCGCGTGCGCGGGCTTCTGCTACGCCCTGGGCACCGCCTCCGACCTGGTCCGCGCGGGCACCGCCCGGCACGTGCTGGTGATCGGCGCCGAGAAGCTGACCGACTGGGTGGACCCGCTGGACCGGTCCACCGCGATCATCTTCGCCGACGGCGCGGGCGCCGCGGTGGTGGGACCGGCCGACGAGCCGGGCATCGGCGCGGTGGCGTGGGGCAGCGCGGGCGACCTGGTGGACACGATCCACATCAAGGACCGCGACTCGTTCATCTTCCAGGAGGGCCAGGCGGTCTTCCGCTGGGCCACCACGCAGATCGCGCCGGTCGCGCTGCGGGCCGTCGAGCTGGCGGGCATCGACGTGTCCGACGTCGACGTGTTCGTGCCGCACCAGGCGAACCTGCGGATCATCGAGGCCATCGCCAAGCGGCTGCGCGCCAAGGGTGCGCGTGAAGACCTCGTGATCGCACGTGACATCGTGGACTCCGGCAACACCTCGTCCGCGTCGATCCCGCTCGCGCTGGACCACATGCGCGCGGCGGGTGAGGTGCGCAGCGGTGACGTGGCGCTGCTCGTCGGCTTCGGGGCCGGCCTGTCCTACGCCGGGCAGGTCGTCCGGCTGCCGTGACCGCAAACCAGGATTCCGGCGTCGTCAAGACCAGCCGGGCGCACCGAGAAGGAAGGGACTTTCAGTGAGCAACGCGGACATCCAGAAGGGACTCGCCGAGATCGTCGAGGAGGTCGCCGGCGTCGAGGCGGCCGACGTGACGGCCGACAAGTCCTTTGTGGACGACCTGGACATCGACTCGCTGTCCATGGTGGAGATCGCCGTGCAGGCCGAGGACAAGTTCGGCGTGAAGATCCCGGACGACGAGCTGGCCAACCTCAAGACCGTGGGCGATGCGGTGAACTACATCGCCGCCAACGCATGACGAATAGCAACGAGGTCGTCGTCACCGGGCTGGGTGCCACCACCCCGCTCGGTGGCGACGTCGCCTCCACCTGGGACGCACTGCTGTCCGGCCGCAGCGGTGTGCGCACGCTCACGGCGGACTTCGTCGAGAGGTTCGACCTGCCGGTGAAGATCGGCGCGCCGCTCGCGGTCGACCCGACCGAGGTGCTGCCGCGCGTCGAGGCCCGCCGGCTCGACCGCTGCGAGCAGGTCGCCGTGGTCGCCGCCCGCCAGGCGTGGGCGGACGCCGGGTTCGGCGAGGACGACGTGGACCCCGAGCGGCTCGGCGTCGTCGTCGGCACCGGCATCGGCGGCGCGATGACGCTGCTGAGCCAGGACGACCTGATCGAGACCTCCGGCCTGCGCAAGGTCTCGCCGCTGACCGTGCCCATGCTCATGCCCAACGGCCCGGCCGCGCACGTCGGCCTGGACCTGAAGGCGCGGGCGGGCGTGCACGCGCCGGTCTCGGCGTGCGCGTCGGGCGCCGAGGCGCTGGCCTGGGCGTGGCGGATGCTCAAGTCGGGCGAGGCGGACGTGGTCGTGGCCGGTGGCGCGGAGGCGTGCATCACCACGATCACCATGGCGGGCTTCATCCAGGCCCGGACCATGAGCACCCGCAACGACGACCCCGAGGGCGCGTCCCGGCCGTTCGACGTCGACCGCGACGGCTTCGTGCTCGGCGAGGGCGCTGGCATCGTGGTGCTGGAGCGCGAGGAGTTCGCCCGGGCGCGCGGCGCGCGGATCTACGCCAGGCTCGCGGGCATCGGCACCAGCTCCGACGGCCACCACATCACCGCGGCCGACCCGGAGGGCATCGGGCAGTCCCGGGCCATCGCGGCGGCGCTGCGCACCGCGGGCGTCGACAAGGCCGACGTGGGCCACGTGAACTGCCACGCCACCTCCACGCAGGTGGGCGACGTGATCGAGCCGCAGGCGGTGCGCCGGGCGATCGGCGACCACCCGGTGCTCACCGCGCCGAAGGGCAACCACGGGCACCTGCTGGGCGCCTCGGGCGCGGTGGAGGCGATCACCACGCTGCTGTCGGTCCGCGACGGGGTGGTGCCGCCCACGCTCAACCTGAAGAACCAGGACCCGAGGGTCGAGCTGGAGGTCGTCACCGGCGAACCGCGCAAGATCGATCTCGTCGCGGCGGTGAACAACTCCTTCGGTTTCGGCGGCCACAACGTCTCGCTCGTCTTCACCCAGGTCTGACAAGCCCACCCGAGGAGTTCCGCGATGACTGCCCTTGCATCCCGACCGGCGAACCCGGAGGCGGATGGCGACCTCGATCCCCGCGACCCGGAGGTCCGGCTGGCCCAGCTGCTGGACCCCGGTTCGATCGCCCCGCTGCGGCCGCGCGACGGCAGCGGCATGTACGCGGTGCGGGGGCGGATCAACGGCACCCGGGTGGTGGCCTACTGCAGCGACGCCACCCGCATGGGTGGCGCGCTGGGGTCCGAGGGCTGCCGGCACATCGTGGAGGCCATCGACACCGCGGTGCGCGAGCGCACCCCGGTGATCGGGGTGTGGCACTCGGGCGGGGCCCGCCTGCCCGAGGGCGTGGAGTCGCTGGACGGCATGGGCCAGATGTTCGCGGCGATGATCCGCGCCTCGGGCCGCGTGCCGCAGATCTCGGTGGTGGTCGGCCCGGCGGCGGGCGGCGGCGCGTACGGGCCGGCGCTCACCGACGTGGTGATCATGGCGCCGGCGGGCAAGGTGTTCGTGACCGGGCCGGACGTGGTGCGGTCGGTGACCGGCGAGCAGATCGACATGGACGGCCTGGGCGGCGCGGAGGCGCACGGCCGCAAGTCCGGCGTGGTCCACGTGGTGGCCGACGACGAGCCCGACGCCTACGCCCGCGCCCGGCGCATCACCGGCCTGTTCGCGCAGCCGGGCGTGTTCGACCTGCACTCGGTGCCCGACGGCGAGGACCTGCGGGCGCTGCTGCCGGAGGCGCCGCAGCGCGCCTACGACGTCAAGCCCCTGGTGCGCGCCATCCTCGACAGCGACACCTTCGAGGAGCTCCAGGCCCGCTGGGCGGCCAACATCGTGGTCGGCCTCGGTCGCCTCGGCGGCCGCACGGTCGGCGTGATCGCCAACAACCCGATCCGCAAGGGCGGCTGCCTGGACTCGCTGTCCGCGGAGAAGGCGGCGCGGTTCGTGCGGATGTGCGACGCGTTCGGCGTCCCGCTGCTGGTGCTCGTGGACGTGCCCGGCTACCTGCCCGGCGTCGGCCAGGAGTGGGACGGCGTGGTGCGGCGCGGCGCCAAGCTGCTGCACGCCTTCGGCGAGGCCGTGGTGCCGCGGGTGACCCTGGTGACCCGCAAGTCCTACGGCGGTGCCTACATCGCGATGAACTCCCGTTCCCTGGGCGCCACGGCGGTGTTCGCGTGGCCGATCGCCGAGGTGGCCGTGATGGGCGCCAAGGCGGCCGTCGGCATCCTGCACCGCAAGAAGCTGGCCGCGGTCACCGACCCGGCCGAGCGCGAGGCCCTGCACACCCGCCTGGTCGAGGAGCACGAGCGCATCGCCGGCGGCGTGGACCGGGCCCTGGCCATCGGCGTGGTCGACGAGGTCATCGACCCCACCCAGACCCGCCGCAGGCTCGCCCAGGCCCTGGCCGCCGCCCCCGCCGGCCGCGGCGCCCACGGCAACATCCCCCTCTGATCCCCACTTCCCCGATGGGGCCGCCCACCCGGTGGACGGCCCCATCGCCGTACCCAGACCTCCCCGAACGTAGAACTCACCGGCCCTGAAGGTTCGACACGGGTGTCCCGAACGTTCGACTCGCGGTGCCGGACCGGAGGACACGCGGTGCCGGAGTGGAGGACACGCGCGGTGAGAGCGCTTCCACCCGGCGTGTCCTCCGGTCGGACACCGCGTGTCCTCCAGTCGGACACCGCGAGTCGAACGTTCGGGACCCTCGTGTCGAACGTTGGGGACCCCCGAGTTCTGCGTTCGGGGGTCAGCAGGGGGTGAACTGGGAGGTTGAGCCCTCGGTGCCGAGGTCCACGCGGAGGGCGCCGCGTTCCACCTGGAGGGGGTAGACGACGCGCCAGTGGATGCAGTCGGCCTGGAGGTCGGCGGGGGCCTTGGCCAGGTCCTGGGTGCTGGTGAAGGTCATGAGCACGCGCAGGCGGCCCGGGTCGACCGACTCGACGCGGTGGACGAGGATCGTGCCGTCCCGCGAGCTCTCGTAGTCGGACACCCAGCGCGAGCGCGGGGTCTCGTCCACCCGGCGCTGGGTGACGGCCCTGGTCCACAGCTCGTAGTCGTGGCCGTTGATCGAGTCGAAGAACCGCTGGAGCACTTCGCGCACGCGCGTGCCGTCGGGGTGCATCGAGGCGTCGATGCTCAGCTGCACGGCACCGCTGCCCGGCTGGTCGCCGCGCGGCACGGGGGACGACGAGCCGGAGCTCGGCACCGCGATCTGGTCGCCCCGCGCCGGCGCGGGGCGGCGGTACACCTCGCGGGCGAGCACGCCGACGCCGGCGGTGGCGGCGACGACCACCAGCACGAGGGGCAGCAGCAGGCGGGTCGGCACGTGCACGAGGGTGCCACAGCGGCGGCCCGGATCGACAATCACCCGGAAGGCCCAGCACCTGCCCCGAAGTTTGCGGTTTGGGAACCGCCGACCTCACCCGGCGAATGTGTCCATCGGAAAAATTTTGAGCCGTTTGCAGGATAACGCAGACATTAACGCGCACATTGCGGCGCCACATCCCCCGACAGGACGAACCGGCCACGGTCGGTGATCCGACCGCACTACGGCGGAGAGCCGCGTGAAGTCGCAGGTCATCTCCGCGCAAAGGAAGAAACGAGGCGGTTCCGTTTAGTGCCGATCGCTAACTATCGCCGCTTCCGGGTGAGGACAAACATGGCAACCGGGTGAACATCCTGGGCCAATACCCACGATACGTGCACCTGAGTGCACCTGGAGTCTCCACGAACGGACGTACCGTCTCCCCGAATTGGTGGATTGTTCACCGGCCGGCAACATGGGGGAATATGCCAGTCCAAAAGTCGTGGGGAGGCGAATTCCGATGGATCTCCGCTATGAGGCTTACTGCTTCGCGGACCGCCTCTTCTACGACGTGCAAAGCCAGGACGAAACAGCCCTCGACGATTTCTCGCAGGTGCTGCCCGCGCTGCCCGCGGGCTGGTCCCAGGGCGACCGCAACATCTGGCGCCACCTGCACCCGGAGGGCGTGGTCCTGCCCAAGCAGGGCTGGAAGATCCACGTCTCGGCGACCGTGCTGAACGCGGGCGAGGTGCTGCTCAAGTCCTACGAGTACCTGGTCGGGCGCCGCATCCCGTTCAAGTACCTGCGCACCCAGGGAATCGTCCTCGCCCGGAATTCCAAGTACGCCCCGCGCGAGGGCAGCGGCAAGCTGATCACCATTTACCCGGCCGACGAAGCCGAACTGGAGCGCACCCTCGTCGAGCTGTCGGAGATCCTGAAGGGCCAGCCGGGCGCGTACATCCTCAGCGACCTCCGCTACGGCGCCGGCCCGCTGTTCGTCCGCTACGGCGGTTTCGTCGAGCAGTGGCTGGAGCAGGACGGCAAGCGCGTGCTGGCCATCGAGGGCCCGGACGGCTCGCTCGTGCCCGACCGGCGCAAGCCGGTGTTCTGGGTGCCGGACTGGGTCGAGCTGCCCGCCTGCCTGCGCGAGCACCTGGCCGCCCGCCGCGCGGGCAGCGCCGAGGAGTTCCCCTACCGGGTGGTCCGCTCGCTGCACTTCTCCAACGGCGGCGGCGTCTACGAGGCGATCCGCAAGTCCGACGAGCGGCGGGTCGTGCTCAAGGAGGCCCGGCCGCACGCGGGCCTGGACCGGCAGAACGTCGACGCGGTCACCCGCCTGCGCCGCGAGCACGCCACCCTGACCCGGGTCGCGGGCGTGCCGGGCGTGCCCGAGGTCTTCGAGCTGTTCACCGCCTGGGAGCACGAGTTCCTGGCGATGGCCGAGGTCCCCGGCCGCCCGCTCGGCCAGTGGCTGGGCCACAACTACCCGCTCACCCACCACGAGGTCACCGACGAGGCCGTCGCCGCCTACACCGAGCGCGCGCTGAAGCTGGTCGCCGACGTGGAGCGGATCATCGCGCAGGTGCACGAGCGCGGCGTGGTGTTCTGCGACCTGCACCCCCTCAACGTCCTGGTGGACGAGGACGACTCGGTCTCGCTGATCGACTTCGAGCTGGCGTTCGGCATCGAGGAGGACGGCAAGCCGACGCTGGGCGCGCCGGGCTTCCAGGCGCCGCCGGACCGCACCGGCTTCGAGATCGACGACCACGCCCTGGCCGCGCTGCGCCTCTACGTCTTCCTGCCGCTCAACGCCGTGGTCGAGCTGTCGCCGGTGAAGCTGCGCTCCCACGTCGACTTCATCCGCCGCCGCTTCGGCCTGCCCGACGAGTACTGCGACCGGATCGTCGAGGTGCTCTCGCCCCGCGTCGACCCGCCGACGGGTCCCGCGACGACCGCGCTGGACGTGCCCGAGCCGGACTGGCCGGTGGTGCGCAAGATGATCGCCGCGGCGATCCTGGCCAGCGCCACCCCGCACCGCGCCGACCGCCTGTTCCCGGGCGACGTGGAGCAGTTCGAGGTCGGCGGCGCGGGCTTCGGCCACGGCGCGGCGGGCGTGCTGCACGCGCTGGACGTCAGCGGCCAGGGCCGGTTCCCCGACCACGAGCGGTGGCTGCTGGAGGCGGTGCGCCGCGACCCGCCGAAGGAGCCCGGCTTCTTCACCGGCGCCCACGGCATCGCGCACGTGCTGGAGAACTTCGGCCACCGCGACCTGGCGGGCGAGCTGGTGGGCTCCTACGCGCAGATGGTGCCCGGGACCAAGGACCACGGCCTGAGCGCGGGCCTGGCCGGCATCGGCCTCAACCTGCTGCACTTCGCCGGCACCCGCGGCGAGGAGGGCTACGCGGCGCGGGCGCTGGAGCTGGGCGAACGGCTCGACGCGGCGCTGGCGGGGGCCGAACCGCCCGGCGACAAGGCCCGCGCGGGCCTGGAGCACGGCTGGTCCGGCCCGGCGCTGCTGTTCCTGCGGCTGTTCGAGCACTCCGGCGACCGGCGCTGGCTCGACGCGGGCGTCCGGGCGCTGGAGCGGGACCTGGCCGAGACGATGACCGCGCTGGACGGCTCCACGCAGGTCCGCGACGGCAACTTCCGCACCCTGCCCTACGTGGGTGTCGGCAGCGCCGGCATCGCCCTGGTGCTCAACGAGTTCCGCCTGGTCGCGCCGGACCTCCCGGTCGTGGCGCGGCTGCCCGAGCTGGTCGCGGGCACGACCGGCGAGTTCGTCATCCACCCCGCCCTGATGCTGGGCCGGGCGGGCCTGCTGGCCACGCTCGCCCACGCGGGCGGGCCGCGGCACGCGATCGACCGGCACCTGGCCGCGCTGGCCTGGCACGCCGTGCCCCACCAGGGGGGCCTGGCGTTCCCCGGCATCCAGCTGCGGCGGCTGTCGATGGACCTCAACACGGGCGGTGCGGGCGTCCTGCTCGCGCTCGGCGCCGCCGTGGACGGCACACCGGTGCTGCCGTTCCTCAAAGCCCCGACCCTCCCGGGTCGGTAGCAGTAACCCTTTCCGATCCCCCGAACAAGGAGTTCACGATGGACTTCATCCTCGACCTGCAGGACCTGGAGACCCCCGAGTCCACCAGCGCGATGGCGTCGGGCGGCAGCGGCGGCGGCGGCAGCACCACCGCCTCCAACGCCTCCCTGCTGCTCCCCTGCAGCCACTCCACCGTGAGCCTGCTGGCCTGCTGATCCAGGCCCACGGCACACCCCGGGTGAGCGGCGCAGGCGAAGTGCGCCGCTCACCCGGTCTCCCACGGGGGTCCGACGGCACGCCGTCGGACCCCCGTTACACATGATGCGCCTCTAGGAGCTGGAGATGTTGCTCTCCTCGGTCGTGCGCCGGGACCCGCGGTGGCTCCTGCTGGCGGTCAACGCGCTGCTGGCCACCACGGCCGGGCTGCTGCTGCCGACGGCGCTGGCCAGGGCGGTGGACGCGGTGCTGGCGGGCCGGCCCGCGGGCGGGGCCGTGCTGTTCCTGGTCGGGCTGGCGGGCGTGGAGCTGGTCGGCGACGCGATCGGCGTGGTGCTGGCCGCCTCGATCACCGCGCGCGGCACGGCGTGGCTGCGCCGCAGGCTGAGCGCGCACCTGCTGGCGCTGGGGCACCCGGCCCGGTTCGAGGCCGGTGACGCGGTCAGCAGGCTGACCGGCGACAGCGCGATCGCGGGCGCGATCGCGGTGCCGGCGGTGAACCTGGGCATCTCGGTGCTGACCGCGGCGGGCGCGGTCACGGCGCTGGCGCTGCTGGACTGGCGGCTCGCCGTGGTGTTCGCGCTCAGCGTGCCGCTGGCGGCCCTGCTGGTGCGCTCCCACCTGCGGCTGACAGCCTCCGACGTGGCGATCTACCAGGAGGTGTCCGGCGAGCTGTCCGCGCGGCTGGTGGACGCCGTGGGCGGGCTGCGCACGATCGCCGCCTCCGGTCGCGCCGACCAGGAGGCCGAGCGGGTGCTGCGGCCGCTGCCCCGGCTGGCGGGCGCGGGCGCGGGGATGTGGCGCACCCAGGCGCGGATGATCTGGCGGGCGGGCCTGCTGCTGCCCGCGGTGGAGCTGGCGGTGCTGACCGCGGCCGGGTTCGGCGTGGTCGCGGGCAGGCTGAGCGTCGGCGACGTGCTGGCCGCGCTGGGGTACGTGGCGCTGGGCATGACGGTGGTCGGCCAGGCGGGCCTGCTCACGGCGCTGCAACGCGCCCGCGCGTCCGCGGCGCGGCTGGAGGAGGTCTTCGACGCGCCCGTGCCCGAACCGTCGCCGCCCGGGTCGGCCACGCCGGGCGAGGTGCGGCTGACCGGGGTGTGCGTGCCGGACGCGCTGCACGACGTGGACCTGACCGTGCCGGCCGGCGCGTTCGTGGCCGTGGTGGGCCGGTCGGGTGCGGGCAAGTCGGCGCTGGCCGCGGTGATCGGCGGGCTGGCCAGGCCCGCGTCCGGCGAGGTGCGGCGCGGCGGGTCGGTCGGGTATGCGTTCGAGCGGCCCGCGCTGGTGGGCACCACGGTCCGGGACGCGGTCCGGTACGGGACGCCGCTGGGCGACGAGGAGGTCCGCGCGGCGTGCCGGGCCGCGCAGGTGCACGACGTGGTGGTGCGGCTGCCGCAGGGCTACGACACGCCGATGTCGGCGGCGCCCATGTCCGGCGGCGAGGCGCAGCGGCTCGGGCTGGCCCGGGCGTTCGTGCGCGACCCGGCCGTGCTGGTGCTCGACGACGCCACGGCCAGCCTGGACACCGTGACGGAGTCCGCGGTGGAGCGCGCGGTGGAGTCGGCGCTGCCCGGCCGCACGCGCGTGGTGGTGACGCACCGGGCGGCGACCGCGCGGCGGGCGGACACCGTGGTGTGGCTGGACGGCGGGCGGGTGCGCGCGGTGGCGCCGCACGAGCGGCTGTGGGACGACGAGGAGTACCGGGCGGTGTTCGGCTGATGGCCTACCTGCGGGCGTTGCGGGAGCAGCGGCGCGGCATCGCGGTGCTGCTCGGCTGGTCGGTGCTGGAGGGCGTGCCGGCGCTGCTGTCCGGCCGGCTGGTTGGCCTGGCGGTGGACCGCGGCTTCGCGGCCGGCAGGCCCTGGGTCGGCGTGGGCTGGCTGCTGGCGTTCGCCTGCGTCGCGGTGCTCGGCGGGTTCGGGCTGCGGCAGGTGTTCATGCGGCTGGGCGCGGTGGTGGAGCCGCTGCGGGACGCGCTGGTGCGCGAGGTGGTGCGCGGCGTGCTGCGCGGCGGCTCGCACACCCGGCAGCCCGACGCGAGCGCGGTCGCCCGGATCACCCGGCACGTCGAGGTGGTGCGCGACGCGACCGCGGGCGTGCTGGTGCAGGCCCGCGCGCTGCTGGTGACCACGACCGCCGCGCTGGTCGGCCTGGCCACGACGGTGTCGTCGCTGGCCTGGCTGGTGGTGCTGCCGGTGGTGGCGGCGCTGGCGCTGTTCGGGCTGCTGCTGCCGTCGCTGGCGCGCGGCCAGCGGCGGCTGGTGCTGGCCGACGAGGAGGCCGCGGCCGCGGCCGGGTCGGTGCTGCTGGGCATGCGGGACGTGGTGGCCGTCGGCGGCACCGCGCACGCGCAGGACGACGTGGTGGCGCGGGTGGACCGGCAGGCGTCGGCGGCGGTGCGGGTGGCGTGGGCGACCGCGCTGCGCGGGGTGGTGATCACGCTCGGCGGGTTCGCGCCGCTGGCCCTGCTGCTGGTCGCGGCGCCCGCGATGGTGCGCTCCGGCGAGCTGAGCGCGGGCGAGGTGCTGGGCGCGGTGGTGTACCTGAGCACGAGCGTGCAGCCCGCGCTGCGGCGGCTGGCCGACACCACCAGCACGGTGGTGCTGCGGCTGGTCGTGGCGCTGCGCCGGTTGGCCGAGGCCGCGCCGCCGGTCGACCGGCCCGCGGGCGACGCGGTGCCCGCCGGGCACGAGGTGGAGCTGCGCGGGGTGACCTTCGGGTGGGGCGCGGGCGCCGAGCCCGTGGTGCGGTCGCTGGACCTGGTGCTACCCGAGGGGTCGCACCTGGCCGTGGTCGGGCCCAGCGGCATCGGCAAGTCGACGCTGGCCGGGCTGGTCACCGGGCTGGTGGCGCCGCAGGAGGGCGAGGTGCTGTTCGGCGGGGTGCCGGTGCGGTCGGTGGCGCCCGCGCTGCGGCACCGGCGGATCGCGCTGGTGCCGCAGGAGACGTACCTGTTCACCGGCACCGTGCGGGAGAACCTGGCGCTGCTCGCGCCGGACGCGTCGGACGCCCGGCTGCTGTCGGCCGCGGAGGCGGTGGGCGCGTCGGCGGTGCTGGCGCGGCTGGGCGGGCTGGCGGGCACGATCGGGCACGCCGGCGGTGGGCTGTCGGCCGGTGAGGCGCAGCTGCTGGCCGCGGCGCGGGTGCACGCGTCCGATGCCGACGTGGTGATCCTGGACGAGGCGACGTCGTCGCTGGACCCGGCGGCGGAGGTCGTGGTGGAGCAGGCGTTCGCGGCGCGCGGCGGCACGCTGGTGGTGATCGCGCACCGGCTGTCCTCGGCGCTGCGGGCGGACCGGGTGCTGGTGATGGACGGCGGTGCGCCGCTGCTGGGGCGGCACGAGGAGCTGATGGGGTCGTCGGCGGCCTACCGGGACCTGATGGCGGCCTGGCAGCCCGCACCGATCGTCCACTGAGGACGGTGGGGGCGCGGCTGGGTGTGAACGGCCGGGCGGCGGGGGCCGGGCGGCGGCGCGCTGGCGTCCGGTTGCCCGGTCGGTGATGCGCCGGGGCCTGGTCGGCGGTGCGTCGAGGCGGTTCTCCCCGAGCCCGGAGCGGGGTCCGGCGGTACCGGGTCGGAACCCGGTACCGCCGGACACGCCGGTCTTCGGTGGTGCGGCTCAGCCCACCCGGTGCAGCCAGGTGACGGGCGCGCCGTCACCCGCGCGCCGGAACGGCTCCAGCGCGTCGTCCCACGCCGCGCCGAGGATCTCGTCCACGCCGTGCGCGAACGACTCCCCGCCCCGGCTGCGGGCGGCCAGGGCCCTGAGCTGGTCCTCGGACACGACGATGTCGCCGTTGGCGCTGGTGCGCGCGTGCCACAGGCCGAGCACGGGTGCGAAGCAGTACCGCACGCCGTCCACGCCCGGGCTCGGGTCCTCCGTCACCTCGAACCTGAGCATCGGCCACGCCCGGAGCGCGGCCACGAGCCGGGCTCCGGTACCGGCCTCGCCCGTCCAGTTGCACTCGGCGCGCAACTGCCCCGGCGCAGCGGGCTGCGCCGCCCACTTGAGGTCCGCTCGCTCACCGAGGGTGCCCGAGATCGCCCACTCGACGTGCGGACAGACCGCAGACGGCGACGAGTGGACGTAGACCACGCCACTGGTCCTGCCACGGGTGCTCACAGCTGACCTCCGCTACTCGACGAGGGACGTCTTCCCCTACGACCTGTCGAGTCCCGCGGCGATCTTGTGTAATCCCGACTTGGTCATTCTGCCCGCTCAGGCAGCGGTCCGCCAGAAGAACCAGCCCGTTCCTCACCCGGGCGGGTCAGATACAGGACTTTCGACCCGTTTTTCGGCCGTCGCGGTCGGTCTCGCGGGCGCGGGGATCACATTGCGAGATCAACCGGACACGGTCGCGTGATCAACGCGGCGACCGCGCCGGTTCCCTTGTCGGGGCGGTCGGTTGTCGGGGCGGTCGGTCCGCGGCCCCAACCCCCGGCACCAACCTGGAGCCCCGCCCCGGAGGCCGGTCGGAACCAGCAGCGGGGGCCGGCGGCCGGGAGGTGTGTTCGGCCTAATGAGTCGCCTCCGAACAGGTGATGACAGTCACGCATCGTCAACACCCGCGATGCGGGGCGACCGACCCGAGGTCGGCGGCGCTACCGTGTCTGTCCGTGTGGAACGGTGTGATCACGTGCGGTTGATCCGACTCGGCCCGGAGCCCTCGAAGGTCGGCGCGGACGTGCGCGCCGCGCTGAGCACCTGGGGTCACGGCGACGCGGTGCTCGGCGGCATCGCCCTGCTGGGGGTGCGGCCGCCGGGGTGCCCGCGGGAGCTGGACGCCGTGGTCGTGCTGCCGCGCGGGGTGCTCGTCGTGGTCGGCGTGGACCTGCCCGACCCGGCGGTGCGGCTGGAGGCGCCGCTCAACGGCCAGTGGCGCACCGACGGCTGGCCGCTGACCCGCCCGGACGGCGCGCTGAGCCCCGCCGCCGAGACGCTGGCGGCGTCCGCCGCGGTCGCCCGGCGCATCCAGGACATGCGCGGCGAGCCGCTGCCGGTGACCACCGTGGTGGCCGTCGGCCCGTACGTCGGCCAGGTCGTGCAGCCGACCGCGGACCTCAACCGGGGCGTGCGCGTGCTGCACCCCAAGCCGACCACGCTGCTGGCCGCCGCGCGCGAGCTGGCCACCAGCGACCGGCCCTGCTCGGTCGAGCACGCCGCCAAGCTCGTCGCCGTGCTGGCACCGACCGGCGCGCCGCCGCCCAGGCCGCAGTTGCAGGCGGAGGGCTTCTCCGACGCGGCGGCCGACCTGGCGTCGGCCAGCACGATGCTGCTGCCGAAGGTCGCGCCGCCCGCCCGCCGCCGCGTGCTGCCCTACGTGATCGCCTCCGCGGTCGGCGTGCTGCTGGTCGTCGCGCTGGTCCTCTCCCTGACGTGGGGCAACGCCGCGGAGAACTCGACGGCGTCGACCTCGGCGCCGCAGCCGACCACGGTCGTGGTGGACGGCCGCAACTTCTCGCCGCGCGGCGCGGACCGGACCGACGACTGCGCCGCGCACGCGTTCGGCGACGTGCGGGGCTGGTTGTCCGAGCACGTGTGCATGCAGTTGCGGCGCGCCCAGTACGAGACCGAGGTGGACGGCCGCAAGGTCGGCGTCGCGGTGGCCGAGCTGAACCTGCCCGACGCCACGCGCGCCGGTGAGCTGCACGCGGTGGCGGCGACGGCGGGCGCGGGCGGGGTGGCCGCGCCGGCGCAGGAGGGCAAGGGCTGGCCGGGCGGGCCGACGTCGTTCGACCGGGCGGCCATCCGGTCGCTGGCCAAGGGCGCGCAGGTGCGCATCGCGCAGGCGGTGTGGGCGGAGGGCGAGTCGGACTCGGCCGACGCCGCGCTGGGGCAGGTCGCCGAGCAGGCGTTGCGGCTGCCCGCGGTCCAGCAGTAGGGGCGGTTGGGGCGCGGGCCGGCGGCGGGGCCGGGACGTGGTGGCGGGGCGTGGTGGCGGGGCCCAGAACCGGAAGCGCGTTCAAAACCCGGCGGGTTCAGCGGCCGGTGCGCACCATGCCCACGGCGATCAGGCCGAACGCCACGTGCAGCACGATCACCAGCCCGGCCACCGCGCTCAACGACTCGGTCCCGGGCTTGCCGGTCACCAGGCCGAACGAGCACAGCCACCCGCCGACCGCGGCCACCACCGCGGGCACCAGCACCGGCTTGGGCACGTGGGCCAGGCAGAACAGCGCGGCGGACCGCGCCCGCAACAGCGTGTGCAGCACGACCGGCAGCACCAGGAACCCCGGCAGGTAGACCGCGAGCGGCGCCCACGCGGGACCGCCGGGCAGGAAGGTGGTCGCGATGACGAAGGCGCACCACAGCACGGCGCCCGCCGTCAAGACCACCGTTCCCCTGCTCACCTGCGCAGTCTAATGAGACGTGACCGCACTTTCAGGGTTCAGACAACCGATGGCGGCAGCGTTTACGGCGGTCGGACCACGTCCCCGACCGCCGCGAACACGATCCGCCCAACGGCGCCCTACGCAGCGTCGCGTCAGAGCCCGTACGCCTCCAGCAGCCGCAGCCACACCTCGCTGATCGTCGGGTAGGCGGGCACCGCGTGCCACAGCCGGTCCACGGTCACCTCGCCGACCACGGCGATGGTGGCCGCGTGCAGCATCTCGGCCACGTCGGGCCCCACGAACGTCACCCCGACCAGGGTGCGCTTGCGCTCGTCCACCACCATGCGCGCCTTGCCGCGGTAGCCGTCGGCGTGCAGGGACGACCCGGCGACCGCGATGTCCAGGTCGACCACCCGGACCTCCAGGCCGTCCTCGCGCGCCTGCGCCGCGGTCCGCCCGACCGAGGCCACCTCCGGGTCGGTGAACACGACCTGCGGCACGGCGGTGTGGTCGGCGGTGGACACCGGCGCGGTCCACGGCTCGGGGTCCACCGCGCCGGAGACGATGGCCGTGCCGACCGCGCGGGCCTGGTACTTGCCCTGGTGCGTCAGCAGGGCGCGGCCGGTGACGTCGCCCGCCGCGTACAGCCAGTCCACACCGGACACGCGGCCGGTGTCGTCCACCGGCAGCGCCTCGCCCGCGGTGAAGCCGAACTCCTCCAGGCCGAGGTCCGCGGTCGCCGGCACGCGCCCGGTGGCCACGAGCAGGTGGGCGCCCTCGGCCGTCGAGCCGTCCGACAGCGCCAGCGAGACACCGGGGTCCGCTGTGGACACACCGGTGGCGCGGACCCCGGTGAGCAGGCGGACGCCGTCCTCGCGCAGGCCGTCGGCGACCAGGTCGCCCGCGAAGTCCTCGGACTTCGGCAGCGGGCGCGGGCCGGAGACCACGAGGGTGACCCGCGAGCCCAGGCGCGCCCACGCCTGCGCCATCTCCACGCCGACCACGCCGCCGCCGAGGACCACCAGCGAGTCGGGCACCTCCTGCGCGGAGGTCGCGTCGCGCGAGGTCCAGTGCGGCACGTCCGACAGGCCCGGCAGGGACGGCACGCGCGGCACGCTGCCCGTGCACACGACGACCGCCCGGGACGCGGTCAGCACGCGGCCGCCCACGTCGACCCGGCGCTCACCCGCCAGCCGGCCGCGGCCGCGCACGACGGTCAGGCCCGCGCCCTCGGCCCACTCGACCTGGCCCGCGTCGTCCCAGTTCGAGGTGAACCCGTTGCGCCGCCGGAGCACCGCCGCCGCGTCGAGGTGGTCGCCGACCGGGACGCCCGGTACGCGCCGGGCGGCGGCGAGCGCGTGACCGGGCCGCAGCAGCGCCTTGCTCGGCATGCACGCCCAGTACGAGCACTCGCCACCGACCCGCTCGGCCTCCACCAGCGCGGTCCGCAGCCCGCCGGCGGCGGTCCGGGCCGCGGCGTTCTCGCCCACCGGGCCGCCGCCGATCACGATCACGTCGAAGTCGTCGTCCACCGGTCCAGCCCACACCACCCGGACCTGCCCGGCAAGTCACGCCGGGTCGAACACGCCGGAGAGCATCTTCAAGATCACGTGGTCGGCGGTGCGGAGCACCACCGGGCGTTCCTCCTCGTCCACGCGCTCGGCGAGCTTGAACATCGCGTCGGCCGTCTGGGCCGCCATCCGGAAGGTCAGCGTGACCGGCGCGTCGCCCCGCACCGCGAAGCGGCCGAGGAACAGGTCGCGCAGCCGCTCGGCCATCAGCTCGTACTGGTCGACCGACGAGTCGAGCCGGTGCCCGTCGAGCAGGTCGCTGAACCGCACCCGCCCGAAACCGGGCAGATCGGTCACCATCCTCAGGTAGACGCTTACCACCTGCTGCACCGCTTCCCGCCAGTCCTGGGCGAGCCGACCCTCTGTGAACAGGGATTCCACCCGTGCCAGGTACTCCTCCATGCCGCGCAGGGCCAACGCGTGCACGACAGAGCGCTTGTCCGGGAAGTATTGGTAGAACGATCCAATTGGCACGCCTGCTAGCTCGACGATCCTGGCGGTGGTGATGTCGTCGTAGTCGTACTCGTTGAGCAGCGTCGCGCAGGCATCGACAATGGCGGTCACCGTGGCGGCACCGCGCTGCTGAACGGGCTGACGCCGCATCACCTTGGCTAAGCGGTTTTCGGCGGGATTTTCATGCACGCACTCATCTTGATGGATACGGACCGGTAAGCCCAAACAGACGATTCCGGAATGTGATGTGAGGTTCCCTCGGTTCCATCGGGTTGATTGTTGGAGTGCAAAACTATTTCCGCCCGGAACGCCCTGACCACGAAAAACCGGCGCCGGCGCGCTGGGCGGGCACCGGGTCGACCCCCTCGGCGGGCGGCGGCCGTTCGGGCGACCGGGGGCGGACGATCGGCGCCGGGGCGGGTCGCGGCGGTCGGGTGAGGTACGGACCGACCAACCGGGCGAGCAGCAGTCCGGGTGCGAGCAGCGGCACGACCGCCGACAGCGCCACTGCCGTCGCGCCCGCGCGGGCCACGTCGCCGGGGATGACCGCGACCCGGTCGACCACGAACGCCCGCCGCCCGGTGAGCGACGCCAGGCCCATCACGGCGAGGAAGGCGAGGAGGGTCAGCAGCGCCCACCTGACCGCGACGTAGCCGACGTCCTCCGCCGCCGCCATCACCGCGAGCCACCCGAGCGGGGCCGTCACCTGCCCGCCGGGGCGGGTCATCGCCCACAGCAGCCCGGCCGCGACCGCGAGGAAGCCGGTGCGACCGGCGGCCCACGCGCTCGCCGCGTCCAGCCAGCCGGTCGACAGGCCCGCCCAGCGCGCGGGGAGCACGTCCAGCGGGTCCGGCGCGCCGAACGGCTGGCCCACCACCCAGGCCAGGGCCCACGCGGAGACGACGAACGCGAACGCGAGCTGCCACCTCGACCGGTCCACCGCGATGCGGCAGAGCCTGGCCACCTCCCGACGATGCTCCCTCACGCTGGTCAGCGTGCCGGGGCGGTTCGGCGGCGGGGAACGGTTTCACCCGCCTGCCGCGCGACAGCCGCTCATCCGGTGGTCCGAGGTCGAGCGGTCCTCACGTGGCGTGGTGGCCGGGAGCGCGGGGAGGCGCGGGGGATCGGGAAGGACCGGGAAGGACCGGGACGCGCGGAGGGACCGGGGTGGGGAGATCGGGGCGGGAAGACCGGGTTGAAGACCGGTGCGAGCGATCGGTCGGACAGCCGCACGACCACCGGCACCCCGACCACCGGACGTCTTGCCCCCCTGGAGCCTCGACCCCCCGGAGCCTCGATCACTCAGAGCCTCGACCACCCGAAGTCTTGATCACCCGAAGTCTTGATCACCCGGAGCTTTGATCACCCGGTCGAGCGAACGGCGGCAGCCGCGTCCAGCCCTCTCGCGCCCCACGAGCGACCCCGCCGCTCGACCTCGCCGACCCGGCCCAGGACCGGCCGCCGACCCCGACTACTGGTGAAGTCGTTCGGGCCCCACGGGCGGATGCGTGTAGTAGATTAGACGTTCTGCGCGGCAGCAAGGGCGCAAACAACTGTCAGCCGCAATGCAACACAGGCTGATAAACCACGCTATCCAGAAATGAGGCACGTTGTCAAGCCCCTCCGATGACCTCCGGCTCGCGGAAACCGAGTCGGAGCAGGAATACGTGTCGATGCTGTACGGCAGGCTGGACGACCTCCGCGAGCAGAGCTCGAAGCGCCTGGCCGGCGCGCTCCGGCAAACCGGTGGCACCCACCAGATGCGCTCCGAGCGGGACACCGCGGTGGCCCTGTACTCCGACCAGCTCGCCCAGTACAGCGCGGTGGAGAACGGGCTGTGCTTCGGGCGACTGGACTTCCACACCGACGACCGCTTCTACATCGGCCGGATCGGCTTGTTCGACGAGGACAAGGAGTACGAGCCGCTGCTGATGGACTGGCGCGCGCCCGCCGCCCGTCCGTTCTACCTGGCCACCGCCGCCGCCCCGGACGGCGTCCGCAGGCGCCGCCACCTGCGGACCAAGCAGCGCAAGGTCGTCGGCTTCGACGACGAGGTGCTCGACATCAACTCGGTCGACCCCACCCGGACCTCGGAGGGCCTGACCGGCGAGGCGACCCTGCTGGCCGCGGTCAACGCCAGCCGCACCGGGCAGATGGGCGACATCGTCGCGACCATCCAGGCCGAGCAGGACCGGATCATCCGCACCGAGCTGAACGGCGTGGTGGTCGTGCAGGGCGGTCCGGGCACCGGCAAGACCGCGGTGGCCCTGCACCGCGCCGCCTACCTGCTCTACACGCACCGGCGGCAGCTGGCCAAGCGCGGCGTGCTGGTGGTCGGGCCGAACGCGACGTTCCTGCGCTACATCGGCCAGGTGCTGCCGTCGCTGGGCGAGACGGGCGTGCTGCTGTCGACCGTGGGCGAGCTGTTCCCCGGCCTGACCGCGGTGGGCCGCGAGCCCGCCGAGGTGGCGGCGCTCAAGGGCCGCATCGAGATGGCCGACGTGGTCTCGCGCGCGATCAAGGACCGGCAGGAGGCGCCGAACCTGGTCGAGGTCCCGTTCGACCAGGACGTGCTGCGGCTGGACCGGCGGACCATCAGCGACGCCCGCGGCCGGGCCCGGCGCACCCGCCGGCCGCACAACGAGGCGCGGCGGACGTTCCAGCGGGAGATCATCTCGGCGCTGGCCGCGCAGGCCGTGTCCCGGCTCGGTCGGCACCTGCTGGACCAGGCCGACATCGACGACATCCGGCGCGAGCTGCGCGAGGAGCCCGCGGTGCAGGAGGTCGTCGAGCGGCTGTGGCCGACGCTGACGCCGCAGCGGCTGCTGGAGGACCTGTACGCGTCGCCGAAGCGGATCGCCAAGGCCGCGCCGAAGCTCTCGCCCGCCGAGCGCGAGCTGCTGCACCGGCCGCGCGGCGCGGAGTGGACGCCCGCCGACGTGCCGCTGCTCGACGAGGCGGCCGAGCTGCTGGGCGAGGACGACACCGAGGCCAAGGCGCGCGCGGAGCGCCAGCGGCGGCAGGCCATCGACTACGCGCAGGGCGTGCTGGACATCCTCGACCTGGAGGACGACGCCGACCCGGACATCCTCATGGCGACCGACCTGGTCGACGCCTACCGGCTGGCCGAGCGGCACGGCACCGAGCGCTACGAGACCGCGGCCGAGCGCGCGGCGGCGGACCGCACGTGGACGTTCGGGCACGTCATCGTGGACGAGGCGCAGGAGCTGTCGGCGATGGCGTGGCGGACGCTGATGCGGCGCTGCCCGTCGAAGTCGATGACCGTGGTCGGCGACATCGCGCAGACCGGCGACATCGCGGGCGCGGCGTCGTGGCACCAGGTCCTCTCGCCGTACGTGATGGACCGGTGGAAGCTCACCGAGCTGACCGTCAACTACCGGACGCCGTCGGAGATCATGGCGGTGGCGGCGGACGTGCTGGCGTCGGTCGACCCGGCGCTGAAGCCGCCGACCTCGGTGCGCGACAGCGGTTTCCCGCCGTGGGGCCTGCGGGTGCCCTCGGTCGAGGACGCCCTGCCGCCGCTGGTGGAGAAGGAGGTCGCGGCGGTCGGGGACGGCAAGCTCGCGGTGATCGCGCCCGCGGCGGCGGTCGCCGGGCTGCGGGCGCGCGTGCCGGGCGCGTCCGACGACCTGGACGCGCAGGTGGTGGTGCTGAGCGTGGTGGACGCCAAGGGGTTGGAGTTCGACTCGGTGCTGGTGGTGGAGCCCGCGGGCATCCTCGACGAGTCGCCGCGCGGGGCCAGCGACCTGTACGTGGCGCTGACCCGGGCGACGCAGCGGCTGGGGGTCGTGCACACCGGCGAGCTGCCGCCGGTGCTGGGGAGGCTGGCTACCGTGTGAGCGGTGACGGGGATCGAGGCAGCTGCCGGGCGGACTGCCGCCGCGGCCGGTTCGAAGCTGTTCGGGGCGGGTCGGCGCCGATTGCAGGCACGGCAGCTCCGACGGGACGCGCGCGCCACGACGGCCAGGGCGGTGGCCGACGACTTCGTGGCGTCGCTGCGTGGTGACCAGGCCGCGGGCCTGTCCCGCTACCTGGACTCCCCGGACTTCGAGGAGGTCGCCCTCCAGCTGACCCTGTGGCGGCTGCTGCGCGACCGGAGGGCCGAGGAGATCGAGCCGGCCCTGCGCGAGGAGGTCCGGATGGGCCTGCGGCACGCTGCGGGGTTCGCTCCCGAGCAGCTGACGGTGGGTGCGGACGTCGTGCTCGCGGCGTTGCAGGCGGCGGTGCTGGACGAGGTGCGCGACCTGGGCCCAGGCGAAATCGACCGGGTTACCGCGGCGGGTGTGGCGCACTTGGCCGCCGCGGCGACGGCCAACGGCAGGCTGCTGGACCGGGTCGTGTCGTTGGCTGGGTTCCACGCTTTCGGCGAGCGGCTGCGGGCGCAGGTGGCGGAGTTGCACGGGCGGATGCGGATGCCGCACCTGGGAACCAGCCGATCGGTGCCGTACTCGCGGCTCTACGTGGAGCCCGCGCTCGACG
Source organism: Saccharothrix syringae (assembly GCF_009498035.1). Lineage (NCBI taxonomy): Bacteria > Bacillati > Actinomycetota > Actinomycetes > Pseudonocardiales > Pseudonocardiaceae > Saccharothrix > Saccharothrix syringae. Next base: position 1,599,181 of record NZ_CP034550.1, on the reverse strand, counting down.
GGCTGTCCGACCTGACCGCGCCCGGCCGCCGCTCGGTGGTCCTGGGGGACCCAGGCGCGGGCAAGTCGACGTTCGCGGCGAAGCTGGCCTGGGAGATCGCGCGCGAGGAGCACGGCCGGGTGCCCTTCCTGGTAGTGCTGCGCGACTTCACCGCGTCGTTCCGCGACGGCGGACGCGGGCTGGTGTTCTACCTGAAGGTCCTGTGCCAAGAGCCGTACAACCTCGTCGCCCCGGACGACGCCGTCGAGTACCTGTTGGGCAACGGCCGGGCCGTGGTGATCCTCGACGGGGTGGACGAGCTGGTGGAGCCGGAGCTGCGCCGGCGGTTCGCGCGGCTGGTGGAGTCGTTCACGCACCTCTACCCCCTGGTGCCGGTGGTCGTCACCGCGCGCAAGATCGGCTATGACGAGGCTCCGCTGGACTCGGCGCTGTTCACCGTCGGCATGGTCGAGCAGTTCGACGACGAGCGCGTGGCGCGGTACGCCCGGTACTGGTTCGCCCTGGAGGAGAGCACCCGGGAGGACCAGCGCGCGGACCTGGCGGAGGCGTTCCTGCGGGAGAGCGCCTCTGTCGAGGAGCTGCGGCGCAACCCGCTGCTGCTGGCGCTGCTGTGCAACATGTTCGCCTTCGAGCACTACATCCCGGCGAACCTGGCGCAGATCTACGAGAAGTGCGCCCTGATGCTGTTCGAGACGTGGGACCGCCTGCGCGGTCTGCTCGACCCGCTGCGGTTCCAGGGCCGGCTGCGCAGTGCCGTCGGCTACCTGGCCTGGCGGCAGTTCACCGCGGCCGAGTCGGGTGTCGGCTGGCCGCGCGGGCGCGTGGTCCGGATGCTCGGCGACTTCCTCCAGGAGACCAAGGGCTACCGACCGCACGAGGCCGAGGAGGAGTCCGAGCAGTTCGTGGAGTTCTGCTCGGGGCGGCCGTGGGTGCTGACCGACGTCGGCGGCGGGGAGGTGGAGCCCAAGTACGGCTTCACGCACCGCACCTTCATGGAGTTCTTCGCCGCCGAGTACCTGGTGCGCACCAGGACGACGCCCGAGGCGCTGTGGGAGGTGCTGAAGCCGGACTCACGGGAGCCGGTGTCGAACGTGGTGCGGCAACTTGCGCTCCAGCAGTTCGACCGCAACCAGGACGACGGGGCCAGCGCGGTGCTGCGCATCGCAGCCGAGGGCGACCCGCGGGCACTGCTGACGGCCGCCCAGACGCTCCACTACCTGACGCCCACCCCGGACGTCCTACGCCTGCTGGCCGACCGGTTCGTGCGCAACGCCACGCCGCAGCCGGTGGGGGCGCAGTTCTTCTACTGGGCCACGTCCCACTCCACCAGTCGGACCCTGCTGCGGGACATGCCCCTGGTCACAGCGTGGTCAGGGCTTCCGGTCAACCAGCCTGCGCTGCGCGAGGCGACCATCACCGCGCTGCGGCACCTGATCGGGCAGGGTGACGACGCCGCCCACCTCACTTGGCTGCGCATGAGGCTCGACCGGGAGGAGATCGTCGACTGGGTGAAGACCAACGTCGTGGGTGCCCTGGTGGCACCGGACACCGACCTGGACGACGCGGTCCGCCGCTTCGGCGCCAAGGTGCTCTACCTCACCGACGGGTATGGCGCCCCCCTGGTCGACCGGGACGACCTGCGGCCGACGCTGCACCCCCGCACCCTGATCGAGGCCCGACGCCCGTGGATCACCGCGCGGAAGTGGTGGCGCGAGTTCAGGGACCACTCCGACCAGGCGAGGGGCGTCTACCCGATGGATGAGTTCGACCTCGCCCACCTCGTCAACCTGCCGCTCCTGGAGACCGCCGAGCGCCACCGGGACCCTCTCGCCGACCGGTGGCTCAAGAGCAGGACGCTGCACGCCCTGGTCGAGGGGCGGCAGGGCGACCAGGAGCGGTGGGACGCGCTGACGAGGTTGCAGCGGCTGGGGGTGTCGCCTGAGGTGCGCGACTTCCTCGACCGCTGGATGCGGCGCGAGTTCGACGTCATCGGGTGAGGGCGTAGCCGAGGAAGGCCGCCGCGACGCCGGTGACCAGGCTGGTCGCGACGTTCGCCAGCGCTTGCCCCGCCCTGCCGGCCTCCACCAGCGCCACCGTCTCCCAGCTGAACGTGCTGAACGTGGTCAGCCCGCCGCAGAACCCGGTACCCACCAGCGCGGTCACCGCCGGCGAAGCCCCGGCCACCACCCCGAGCACGAACGAGCCCGCCACGTTGACCGCCAGCGTGGCCCAGGGGAACCGGCGCGGCAGCAGGAGCCCGGTCAGGTACCGCAGCACCGCGCCCACCGCCGCCCCGGCGAACACCAGCCCCGCCGTCACGGCGCGACCCGCCGGGTCAGGGCGGCCGCGCCGGCGGTGGCGGCGAGTCCGCACAGGACCGTCAGCACCAGGTACGCGCCCGCGCGCCAGTCCCCCAGCCGCACCGCGTCCAGGGCGTAGGCCGAGAAGGTGGTGAACCCGCCCAGCACGCCCACCCCGAGGAACGGCCGCGCCAGTGGGTGCGGCCTCGGCACCAGCACCATCAGCACGCCGATCAGCGCGCAGCCGACCAGGTTGACCACGACCGTGCCGACCAGGCCGGGCACCAGCAGGCCCACGCCGTACCGGGCCGTGCCGCCCAGGCCGCCGCCCAGGGCCACGGCGGCGACCACCCGCCACCCGGCCGGCCGCGCCGACCCGACCCGCGCCCCCGACCCGGCCAGGGCCCCCGACCCGCCCGGCCTCCCCGACTCAGTGGGCACGCAGGTGGTCCACCAGGTGGTCCAGGGCCGCCAGGGCGCGCACCACGTCGGCCCGCTCCCCCGGCTCCAGCTTGTCCAGCGCCGTGCCGATGCGCTTCTCGTGCGCGGCCTGCCACACGGCCAGCTGCTCGTGCCCCTTGGGCGTCACCGACAACCGCGCGACGCGGCGGTCGGTCGGGTCGCCGCCCCGCTCGACGAGCCCGTTCTCGATCAGCTGCCCCACCAGGCCGCTGACGGTGTTGGGTGCGAGGCGCAGTTCCGCGGCCAGGTCCCCCACGCGCATCGGCGGCCGCTCCGCGAGCGTCTGGAGGAGTTCGACCTGGGCCATCGGCAGGGCGTCCCACGGCCATTCCGAGCGGATGCTGGTGCGCAGCGCCCGCCGGAGCCTGGTGACGACGTCGGTGAGCGTACGGGCCTCGTCTGACATGGGCGAATGGTACTGGCGGACGGTTCGCGGGGTGGCCCTCCCGCAGCGGTGCCCGACAGGTGGGACGGCAGCGTGCCACATCACACCAACGGGTGACTGTAGGCCGATCGGGGACAAGCGGTCCCCTCCCCTGCCCGAGCACCCGGGCGCATCAGTAACCTCGCCCACCGGGGGCGAGGAGGTGTGGTGGCGCAACGGCCGAGATGGGTGCCGGACGAGGTCGACCCGGGGCTGCCCAGCGCCGCGCGGGTCTACGACTACCTGCTGGGCGGCGGGCACAACTTCGCCGCTGACCGGGCGTTGGCGGAGAAGTTCGTGCACGCGCAGCCCAACGCCCGCACGATCGCCCGCCTCAACCGGTCCTTCCTCCGGCGCGCGGTGCTGCACCTGGTCGGCGCGGGCGTGCGGCAGTTCCTGGACCTGGGGTCCGGCATCCCGACGGTCGGCAACGTGCACGAGGTCGCCCACCGGGCCGCACCGGGGTCGCGCGTGGTGTACGTGGACTTCGAGGACGTCGCCGTCGCGCACAGCCGGATGCTGCTGGAGCACGAGGAGCGCGCCACGATCCTCCAGGAGGACATGACCGACCCGGGCGCGGTGCTGGCCGCCGCCCGGGCCACCGGCCTGCTGGACTTCGCCGAGCCGATCGGCGTGCTGGCCGTCGGCGTGCTCCACTTCGTGCCGCCCGAGCGCGACCCGGCCGGCGTGCTCGCCGCCTACCGCGACGCCGTGGGACCCGGCAGCCACCTGGCGCTGTCGCAGTTCACCTGGGACCTCCAGCCGCGCGAGATGGCGCAGGTGGTCGAGGTGATGAGCCGCAGCGCCAACCCGATGCACCCGCGCACGCGCGCCGAGATCACCGCGCTGTTCGACGGTTTCGACCTCGTCGAGCCGGGTGTGGTGCCGCTGCCGCTGTGGCGCCCCGAGGAGGGTGCCGTCGAGGAGGACCCGGACCGGGCCGGGATCCTCGCCGGGGTGGGTCGCAAGAGGTGAGCAGCGTTGTCGCCACCCGTTAGGACGCGGCGGCAGGAACTGGCGCGCGCGTGGACGCGCGCCATCTACGCGACCGCTTACGTGCCCATGTCGCCGCAGGAGATCGAGCTGTTCCTGCTCGAACTGGTCGACGTGATCGCGGACGCGGTGCAGGCCGAGCCGTTCACCGCCGAACCGGTCGCCGCGGTCGGGCACCGGCTGGTCGGGGCGCACTTCACCGGGGCGGACACGTTGCAGCGCACCGTGGACGTGCTCGGGCACGCCCTGCTGTTCACCCCGGAGCTGCGGGACGTGCCGCGGTTGACCGAGAAGGTGGTCGCGATCCTGGGCCGGGTGAGCGCGGGGTTCGCCACCGCGATGCGGCTGGACGCGTTCGACCGGCAGGAGGAGGTCAAGCAGGCGCTGCTGGTCGCCAAGCGCCGGGCCGAGCGCGGGTTGCGGGCCAGCGAGGCGCGGTTGCGCGACGTGTTCGACTCCTCCGCGTTCGGCGTGGTGATCAGCGACCGGGCGGGGACCTGCGTGGAGGTCAACCCGGCGCTGGCCCGGATGGTCGACCGGGACCCGGCCTGGTTCGCCGGGCGGCGGCTGCGCGAGCTGTTCCACCCCGACGACGTGGAGCCGCTGGCCGCCGCGTACCGGGCGGTGGACGAGGGCCGGGTGGAGCGGTTCCGCGAGCAGCGGCGGCTGCTGCGCGCCGACGGCGAGCCGGTGTGGGCGCACCTGGCGGTGTCCGCGCTGCGCGACGAGCACGGCGCGCCCGCCTACCGGTTGACCATGGTCGAGGACGTCAGCGAGCTGCACCTGCTGCAGAAGAACCTGGACTTCCAACTGCTGCACGACTCGCTCACCGGCCTGTCGAACCGGCAGCACTTCATCACCCGCCTGGAGGCGCTGCACGGCTCCTCGCGCGGCGGGATCACCCTGTACCACCTGGACCTGGACGGGTTCTCGGTGGTCAACAACGGCCTGGGCCACGACGTCGGCGACCGGCTGCTGGTGGAGGTGGCCCGCCGGCTGGAGGCCGCGGTCGCCGACGAGCGGGCGCTGGTCGCGCGGGTCGGCGGCGACGAGTTCGCGGTGGTGGTCGTCCACTCGCCCACCACGCCGACGGTGCCCGCCCTGGTCGAGCGGATCAACGCGGCGCTGGAGCGGCCGATGGCCGACGGCGTGGCGCTGACGTGCAGCATCGGCGTGGTCGACCGGCCCGGCGCGGGCTGGCCGGTGGCCGAGCTGCTGCGCGCCGCCAACGCCACGCTCCGCAGGGCCAAGGAGGGCGGCAAGCGGCAGTGGCTGCCCTACGACCGGCACGAGGACCAGCGGTCCCGGGAGCGGCGGGCGCGAGCGGCGCGGATGCCGGGCGCGCTGGCGGGCGGTGAGCTGGAGGTCGGGCACCAGCCGGTGGTGGACCCGGCGGACGGGCGCGTGCTCGGCCACGTGGCGCGGCTGCGCTGGGACGAGCTCGGCCACGACGACTGCCTGGAGCTCGCCGAGGCGGGCGGCCTGTCCCTGGCGCTCGGCCAGTGGGCGCTGCGCGAGGCGGCGGGCGAGGTGCCCGGGGTGCTGTACTTCGAGCTGTCGCCGATGCAGTCGCGCGACGAGGACCTGGTCCGCACGGTCAAGCGGACGCTGGACGAGACCGGCCTGCCCGCGTCGCGGCTGCGGATCTTCCTGGACACCAGGTCCATGTTCACCGACGCCGGGCAGGACAACGCGCAGGTGCTGCGGGACAGCGGCATCGCCACCGGCCTGAGCCGCTTCAACGGCGGTCAGGCCGAGCTGTCGCTGGTCGGGGACCTGGAGGTCGGCTCGCTGCTGCTCGACCCGTCGGTGGTGCGCAGGCTGGCGGAGCGGCCGCCGGGGTTCCTGCACGAGGCGATCACCCGCATGGTGCGCCTGATCCGGCAGTCCGGCGCGTCCGTGGCGGTGCCGGACGTGTCGACGCCGGAGCAGGCGGCGTGGTGGGCGGGGATCGGCGTGGACGCCGCGTTCGGCGACCACTTCGGACCGCCCGTGCCGGGGTACGAGCTGTGAGGGTGGTGCCGTGACCGCGATCGCGCAGGTCTCACTGGGGGTTTCGGACTGCGAGCGGGCGGGTGCGTTCTGGGCCGCGGCCCTGGGCTACGTCCGGCGGGCGCCGCGCTTCGCCGGCGACGACTGGGTGGTGGTCGAGCCGCCGCCGGGTGTCGCGGGTGCGGCGATCGCGATGGACCTCAGCGAGAGCCCGGTCGAGGAGCGGCCCCGGGTCCACCTCGACCTGGACGCGGGGGAGGTCGACCTGGACGACGAGGTCGACCGGCTGGTGGCGCTGGGCGCGCGGCGGGTCCCCTGGCCGCACTACCCCGACCGGCTCGGGCCGGGTGAGCCGCCGTTCGTCGTGCTGGCCGACCCCGAGGGCAACCGCTTCTGCGTGGCGGGGCGGCGGCGCGCGGGTTCGTTCTGCGGGTGAGGCGCGGCTGCGCGCCGGGATCCCGATCCTGATCAGGCCGGTCCGGACGATGGGGCCGACGAGGTCACCGACTGGGCGTTGACCTCGGGGCGAAGCGGTGCGAGACTATCGCCCGCGTCACAGCACGGCATTCTCCACCTCCGCCTCACCAGGCGGAACTCGCAGCCGGAACAGGTCACAGGACATCTGTGCCCTTGGCCGGTCGAGACAGGGAGCGATCATGCCGAAGAGACGCGTCATCCCGAGGCAGTGCCGTTGCCACTGCGCCCGCGCCCCCCGCTCGTCGGGGGCCCTTTCCGTGCTGCTGTTCGTCGCGGGCCAGATCATCCAGTACCTGCTCCGCTAGGGGCCACGCGGTGTGGGCCGTGCTCACGGCCCACACCGCGCTCCACCACCTACACCTGCTTCACCGCCGTCAACAGCTTGGTCAACGAGTCCTTGGCGTCCCCGAACAGCAGCGTCGTCTTCGGGTTGTACAGCAGGCTGTTGTCCACCCCCGCGAACCCCGGCCGCATCGAGCGCTTCATGAACACCACCGACTTGGCCCGGTCCACGTCGAAGATCGGCATGCCGTAGATGGGGCTGCTCGGCTCGTCCCGCGCCCCCGGGTTGACCACGTCGTTCGCCCCCACCACCAGCACCACGTCGACGCTGCCGATCCCGGGGTTGACGTCGTCCAGCTCCTTCAACTGCTCGTAAGGCACGTCGGCCTCGGCGAGCAGGACGTTCATGTGCCCGGGCATCCGACCGGCCACGGGGTGGATGCCGTACTTCACGTCGATCCCCCGCTGTTCCAGCAGGTGGGCCAGCTCCCGCGCGGCGTGCTGGGCCTGCGCCACGGCCAGGCCGTAGCCGGGGACGACCAGCACCGAGTGGGCGTAGCCGAGCAGGATGGCGACGTCCTCGACCGTGCCGGACCGGACGGTGCGCTGCTCGCCCCCGGCCGCGGCGGCGTCGGTGGTCTTGAAGGCGCCGAACAGGATGTTGGCCAGCGAGCGGCCCATGGCCTGGGCCATCAGCCTGGTCAGGATGGTGCCGGACGCGCCGACGAGCGTGCCGGAGACGATCAGCAGCGTGTTGGCCAGCACGTAGCCCGACGCGGCCACGGCCAAGCCGGTGAACGCGTTGAGCAGGGAGATGGCGATCGGCACGTCCGCGCCGCCGACCGGCAGCACGAACAGCACGCCCAGCGCGAGCCCGGCCAGGGCCAGCAGCACCAGCAGCGCGCTGCTGCCGGTGAGCACGACGCCCAGGGCCAGCAGGGCGCTCGCCGCGGCCGCGCCGACGGCCAGGAACCGGCCCGCGGGCAGCAGCACCGGCCGGGTGGTCATGACCTCCTGCAGCTTGAGGAACGTGACCACGCTGCCGGAGAAGCTGACCGAGCCGATCAGCACGGTGAGCGCGGTGGCCACCTCGAACAGCACCGAGGCGTCGGTGACCGCCAGGTACTCCGTCAGCGCCACCAGGGCGGCCGCCGCGCCGCCGACGCCGTTGAACAGCGCCACCATCTGCGGGATGGCGGTCATCTTCACCGACCGCGCCGCGGGGATGCCCACCGCGACGCCCGCGGCGACCGCGACCAGGATGAGCGGTCCGTTGTGGACCGCGCCGTGGGCGTAGGCGGTGACCACGGCCAGCGCCATGCCGGCCGCGCCGAGCAGGTTGCCCGCGCGGGCGTACCTCGGCGTGCTCAGCCCCTTGAGCGCGAGCACGAAGCACAGGGCGGCGACGAGGTAGGCGAGCTGGACCCAGGTGGGCGTCATTTCCCGTGCCCCTTGAACATCTCCAGCATCCGGTCGGTGACCACGAACCCGCCGACCACGTTGACCGTGGCCAGGAACACCGCGACCAGGCCGAGGACGACCTCCAGCGGGTACTGGGCGTGGCCGGTGATGAGGACGGCGCCGACGAGGATCACGCCGTGGATGGCGTTCGCGCCGGACATCAGCGGGGTGTGCAGGATGGTGGACACCTTGGACACGACCTCGAACCCCACGAACACGGCGAGCACGAAGATCGTCAGCAGGTCGATCACGGCAGCTCCCTCCTCAGCTCGCCCCGGTGGGTCAGGCAGCAGCCGGCCAGCACCTCGTCGTCCAAGTCCGGCTCGACGCGGCCGTCCCTGGTCATCATCAGCAGCAGGTTGGCGACGTTGCGGGCGTAGAGGCGGCTGGCGTGCACCGGCATGCTGCTGGGCATGTTGCGGGCGCCCAGCACCAGCACCTCGCCGACCCAGGTCCGCTCGCCCGGCCGGGACGCGGTGACGTTGCCGCCGGACTCGGCCGCCAGGTCGACCACCACCGAGCCGGGCGCCATGCCCTTGAGCATGTCGTTGGTGACCAGCACCGGCGCGGTGCGGCCGGGCACGGCGGCGGTGGTGATGACGACGTCGGAGGCGGCGACCCGCTCGCCGACCAGCTCCCGCTGGCGTTCCAGGAACTCCTCGGACTGGACCTGCGCGTAGACGCCCTGCTGCGTCTCCAGGTCGAGTTCGAGGAACTTCGCGCCGAGGCTGCGGACCTCCTCCTTGGCCGCGGCGCGCACGTCGTACGCCTCGACGACCGCGCCGAGGCGGCGGGCCGTGGCGATGGCCTGCAACCCGGCCACGCCGGCGCCGAGGACGAGCACCTTGGCGGGCGGGATCGTGCCCGCGGCGGTGGTGAACATCGGCAGGAACCGCGGCAGGTGCTCGGCGGCCTCGACCACGGCGCGGTAGCCGGCCACGAGCGCCTGCGACGACAGGGCGTCGGCCGACTGCGCCCTGGTGACGCGGGGCAGCAGGTCGAGGCTGAAGGAGGTGACCCCGCGCGACCGCAGGACCTCGACCAGCTCCGGTTCGCCGCCCGGCTGGAGGAAGCTGACGGTGATGTCGCCCTCCCGCAGCCGGGCGGCCTCGTCGGGCGTCGGCGGCTGGACGGACACCAGGACCTCGCACCGCCCGGCGGGGTGGTCGGGGACGACGTTCGCGCCGGCCGCGCGGTAGGCGGCGTCGGAGGCGTGGGCGTGCCCGCCCGCCCCGGACTGCACGTCCACCGCGAGACCGGCACCGATCAGCGTGGTCACCGTTTCCGGTAGACCGGCTACGCGGCGCTCGGCGGGCCGCGACTCCGCGGGTATGCCCACTCTCACGATCGGTCACGGTAGACCGCTCAAGGTGATCTACACCACACGTGCGTGGCTATTTCAACCGTATGTACGTCTTGCTGCCCTGCGCGGGCCGTCCCCGCGGGCACCCGATGCGCATCGGGCGGTGCCCGGTCGGAGGACACCGGACGAGCACGCCCGCGACTCCCACCCTGCGCCACCTGGACGCCTGGCTCGAATTTCCGGTGGAACAGGCGCACCCCATCCAGGTGATCAGGGGGGCGAAAACGGCGCTCTACCGGTCCGCCCCGCGCGGCCGCAGGGTGTTGGTCCTGCTCGACAACGCGTCCCCGGTCGAGCAGGTCAGACCGCTGCCGCCCGGCACCGCGACCTGCCGACCGGGTTGGCGATCAGGGACGGCGCGTCCCGGCTGCCGCTGGACGTGCTCGCGGCGGAGGACGACGAGACCAGCACCGTGCGCGCGGTGTTCTCCTGGTCCTACCGGGCGCTCTCGCCCGCCGCCGCGCGGCTGTTCCGGCTCCTCGGCCCGGTCGCCGGTCCGGATGTCGGCCCGCGGGCCGCGGCCGTCCTCGCCGGGGCCACCGAGGCCGGGACCAGGAAGGTCCTGGCGGAATTGGTGTCGACGCACACGGTGCGGAACGAGCAGGGCAAGCGGTACAGCCTGCACGACCTCTTGCGACCGCACGCGGTCGAATGCACGGAAAACGACGAACCGGCCGAGCCGCCTCCCGAGTTCACCACCCCGCAGGCCGTGTCGAAGTGGTGGGACCTCGAACAGGAAGACCTCGTCGCGGCCCGGCGCCGCCGGGAGCCGACCGCGCGGGCTTGGCTGCTCACCGCGCTGGCCGTGGCCCACTGCGCGGTCCGGGGGGCGAGGCGACCGCGTTGAAGTGGCTCGGCAAGGCGCACGAGCGGGCGGGCCGGTCCGACCTCGCCCCGGACCGGCTGCACCGGGCCCTGGAGATCCGGCGTGCGCGCAGCGACCAGCGGACCATCGGCAGCGCCTTGAACGACCTCGGCTCGGCGTACCTGAGCGCGGGCCGCCCCGGCAACGCACCGCCACCTGGCCGTGGGGCTGTACGAGGCGCTGGGCGACCCGCGCGCCGAGGACGTCCGGGACCGGGTACGACCGACCTGACCCGCCGGTGGACCTCACCCGCCTCAGTGGATGACGGGGCAGACCCCCTCGGTGTCGCCGGGGAAGAAGTTGGGCACCAGCTCGCGCTTGTCGTAGTAGCGGTGGAAGACGCTGGTGATGCCGCCGGACATCGGCGGCACGATCCACGTCCAGTCGGCGGGGCACGAGCGGCCGGCCGCCTCCTCCTTGCCCAGGTGCGTCAGGAACCGGTCCGACTCGGTGTGGTGGTCGGTGATGGTGACCCCCGCCTGCGCGAACGAGTGCAGCACGGCCCGGTTCAGCTCGACCAGGACCCGGTCCTTCCACAGCGACCGCACGCTGGAGGTGTCCAGCCCCATCCGCCTGCCCAGGTAGGGCAGCAGGTCGTACCGGTCGGCGTCGGCGAAGTTCCGCGCGCCGATCTCGGTGCCCATGTACCAGCCGTTGAACGGCGCGGCCGGGTAGTCGATCCCACCGATGCGCAGGCGCATGCCGCTGATGGCGGGCACGGCGTGCCAGCGCAGCCCCAGCTCGCCCAGCCACGGCAGCTCGGGGTGGCTGATCGGCACCTCCAGCACGGCGTCGCGGGGCAGCTCGACCAGGCACGGCTCGGCGTCCTCGCGCTCCACCACCAGCGGCAGCACGTCGAACGGCCCGCGCGGCGCGGGCGGGCGCCACCCCAGCTCCAGGGCCCTCGCGGTGATCTCCACGTTGCGCCGGTCGCCCAGCACGCCGCCGTCCGAGCCGGGGTACCCGGCGTACCGGATCAGCTGCTCGTTGCGGATGCGCGGGCCGGGCCGGTCGGGCTCGTCGGGGGCGAACACGCTGATCACGGGCCGGATCCGGCCGCCGTTGCCGGCGAGCTTGAGGTGCTCGACGCACTCGTCGGCGACCTCCTTGGGGTCGCGCAGGTCCCGCAGGTCGCGGACCTTGAGGCTGCGCCAGTACAGGCGACCGATGCAGCGCGCGCTGTTCCGCCACGCGACGCGCGCGCCGAACACCAGCTCCTCGGCCGTGTGGCGGTACGTGCCGGTCGCGGCGACCTCGGCGCGCACCTCGGCGAGGCGTTGTCCGACCGGGCCCAGCTCGGGGTGCTCGGCGTGGTGCAGGCGGATGAACTCGTCGGCCTCGGCGAGGTCGACGAAGGGGCGGCGCAGGGGGATGGCTTCAGTCGGGCACGAGGGGACGGGGGCCATGGCGCGACACCGTAGTTGCACTGGCACGGAACGTGCACCGTCCTCCTGCGCACCCGGACGTCGGCACGCCCCGCGTCCTGACCCACACGCTGCGTGCTTGATCGCGCGAAAGGGTGACCCATCCTGCAAGAACGAGTGATATTCGATCGTTATCGCACCGAATTCTGGGGGTTATTTGTGATTTACATCACTCAGTCTTTACCCCCTATCAGGTGACAAGGAGGGCGGTGCCCAGCCGGTGAACCGGTCCGCCCCGCGCGCCACCGCCCACCCGGGCACCGCGCGCACGACCACGTTGCGCACCCCGACCGCCAGGGGGTTGCGCAGCCGGTGCCCCACCGCGCCGAGCACCCGCGACGCCCGCGCCACGGCCTGCGTGCGCGGCCTGCGCAACCGGTCGTACCCGGCCAGCGCGGTCGCCACGTCGTGCCGCGCGCACAGCGCGGCCAGCACCACCGCGTCCTCGATCGCGGTGCACGCGCCCTGCCCCAGGTACGGCGTCATGGCGTGCGCGGCGTCACCCAGCAGTGCCACCCGTCCGTGGACGTAGGCGGGCAGCGGCGCGCGCAGCTCGTGGACGTCGTGCCGCAGCACGGTCCCCGGCGGCGTGGCGTCGAGCAGCGCCGGCACCGGGTCGTGCCACGTCCCGACCAGCCGCCGCACCTCGGCCAGCTCGTCGTCGGCGCGCCCGCCGGGGGGCGCCACCACCGCCGCGTACCAGCACACCCGGCCGTCGCCCAGCGGCAGCACGCCGAACTCCGTGCCTGGCCCCAGCGTCTGGCCGATCTCCACGTCGCGCGGGAACCGCGCCCCGGTGACCGAGCGCCACGCCGTCGCGCCCGCGTAGACGGGTCCGGGGTGCTCCGGGAACACCTCCCGCCGGATGCCGCTGCGGATGCCGTCGGCCGCCACGACCAGGTCCGCGTCCAGCTCGTCGACCGACCGCACCTCCACCCCGGTGACCAGGCACCGCTCCGGCAGCGCGGACCGCAGCACCCGGTGCAGGTCGGCCCGGTGCACGGCCACCACGTGCTCCGACCCCTGCGCCACGCGCACCAGCACCCGCCCCCGCGGGTCGCGGAGCAGGCCGGGCACGCGCGGCGTGCCGATCCGCCGCACCTCGTCGGCCAGGCCCAGCTCGCGCAGGGCGCGCAGCGCGTTCGGCATCACCCCGATCCCGGCGCCGACCTCCCCGAACTCCGGCGCGCGCTCCAGCACGACCACCTCCCACCCGACCGCGCGCAACGCCACCGCCGCGGTGATCCCGCCGAGCCCGCCACCGACCACGACCGCCTTCACGTCCCACCCCTTCTACACCTGTAGAACCGATACTCTACAGCCGTAGAAGGAGGTTGGACCCGTGACGGAGCGCACCACCGCCCTGGCCGACGCCGCGATCCACCTGGTGGCGACCCTGGGCATGCGCGGCCTGACCCACCGCGCGGTGGACGCGCGGGCCGGGGTCGCGACCGGCTCCACCTCCGCCTACTTCCGCACCCGCAAGGCGCTCGTCGAGGCCGTGGTGCGGCGGCTGGCGGAGCTGGACGCGGCGGAGGCGGAGGCGGCCGCGGCGGGCCTGGCCGCACCGGGCGACCCGGACCGGTGCGCCGAGGACGTGGCGGCCCTGCTCGACCACTGGATGACCGCCGGCCGCGAACGCACCCTGGCCCGCTACGCGTGCCTGCTGGAGGCGACGCACCACCCGGAGCTGCGCGGCGTCCTGGTCCACGGGCGGCCGATCCGCGCCCACGCCGCGGCGCTGCTGGCCGCGTGGGGGGCGCCGGACCCGGAGTCGGGCAGCCGGGACCTGGTGGCCTTCTTCGACGGGCTGCTGTTCGACCGCCTGGTCGGTGCGGGCGCCCTGACCGCGCCCGAGGCGGGCACGCCGGAGAACCGCGCCGACCTGGCCCGGGCGGTGCGCTCGGCGCTGCGGGCGGTGCTGGGGCGCTGAAGCCCCCGGACCCGCTCCAGGCCCGCCCCGGGCGGCGCTCGGAGCACCGATCCCCGCCCTGCCGTCGAGTTCGCCTTCGGGTGGCACCCGGAAGGGGACGGTGCCACGCCGGGCACCGCCCCTAAGCGGACCGCTCCGAGCTGCCCAGCCGCGGGAACGGCTCGGTGGAGAACACCACCTCCACCGGCACCTCGAAGTACTGCGCGATGCGCAGCGCCAGGTAGAGGCTCGGGCTGTACTCGCCCCGCTCCAGGTAGCCGACGGTCTGGTAGTGGATGCCCAGGGCCTCGGAGAGCTGCCGGCGAGACACCCCGCGCTCCGCGCGCAGCATCGCGATCCGGTTGTAGACGCTCTCGCTCACCCCAGGCCCCTCCGGCTCAAGAGATCCTCTGCAGCGCCGCCTGGCGACGGCTCTCCATGTCCGACCCCGACTCCCGACGGGCCATCCGCCGCAGGATGGTAGGCGCAACCAGGAAACCGACCACGGCCCACGTGCCCAGCACCACCACCGCCAACGGCAGCCGCCAGGTCCCGCCGAGCTCCGCGGCGGCCGCCGCGTCCGGCAGCAGGGCCCACCTGGTGCCGTGCCCCGCCCAGTACATCGGGAACACCTGGGCCACGGCCTGCAGCCACCCGGGCATGGCGGTGATCGGGTAGAAGATGCCGGAGATGGCCGTGACGCCCATGATGGGCAGCATGGTCATGCCCATGGCGCTGCCGGGGCTCTTGGCGATCGAGCCGATCACCGCGCCCCAGGGCAGCGTGGCGAGCATGCCGAGCAGCAGCACCGCCACCAGCGCCAGCAGGTCCGCCGCGCCCACCCCGGCGAGCACGTCGACCAGGAAGGCACCGGGCACCAGGAACGCCAGCTGGGCGAACGCGGTGTCCAGCGACGTCTGCGTGACCCGGCCCACCAGGTAGCCGACCATCCCGTTGGGCACGGCCTTGGCGCGCAGCAGCGTGCCGTCCTCGCGGTTGACCGCCAGCTGCCCGGCCGGGCCGACCAGCCCGCCGAAGACCACCGACATGCCGATGATGCTGGGCAGGGTGAGCGCGGCGAGGGTGAGGGAGGTGTCCTCCACCCGCGAGTCGCGCTGGAACCACAGCACGGTCAGGAAGCCGATCGAGCTGAACAGCGTGAAGAACTGGTCCGAGCTGCGCAGGCTGTGCCGGAACTCGCGCAGCCCCCGTTCCAGGCCCAGCCGGACCCCGTGGAGCGTGGCGTTCACAGCGCGGCCACCTCCTCCCGCTGCTGGCCGGTCTCGTGCCGCTGCACCAGGGCCATGTAGGTGTCCTCCAGGCTGCTGCGCCGCACCTCCAGCTCGGAGATGCCCCGCTCGTGGCGGCGGAACAGGTCGCGGACGAACGCGGTCGGGTCGTCGGTGGTGTGCACGTGCCGCCGCCCGCCGTGGGTCCAGATCACCTCGGACTTGCCCGCGACCTGCCTGCTGAGCTGGTCGGGGCTGCCGTCGGCGATGATCCGGCCGCCCGCCAGGACCAGGATGCGGTCGGCCAGCTTCTCCGCCTCGGCCAGGTCGTGGGTGGTGAGCAGGATCGTCATGCCCTCCAGGTCGGACAGCCGGTGCACCAGGTCGTGGAAGTCGCGCCGGGCGTGCGGGTCGAACCCGGCGGTCGGCTCGTCCAGGAACAGCAGCTCGGGGCGGCCGACGATGCCGATGGCCACGTCCAGCCTGCGCCGCTGGCCGCCGGAGAGCTTGCCGATCCTGGCGTGCGCGTGCCCGGTCAGCCCCACGGTCGCGATCAGCTCGTCGGTGTCGAACGGCCGCGGCCGCTCGGGCGTGCTGTAGGGCCGGTAGTAGCGGCCGAGGTGGTCCAGCAGCTCGCGGACGCGCCAGCGGCCGTGGTCGCGCCACGACTGGAGCACCACGCCCAGCTTGGCGCGCCACACCTCGTCCCCCTTGCCGGGCTCCTGCCCCAGGACGCGGACGTGACCCGCGGAGGGCAGCCGGAAGCCCTCCAGGATCTCGATGGTGGTGGTCTTGCCCGCCCCGTTGGGCCCGAGCAGGGCCACCACCTCGCCCGGCCCCGCGGTGAACCCGACCCCGTGCAGCACGTCCGTCGTGCCGTAGCGCATCCGCAGGTCGCGCACCTCGATGACCAAGGACCCTCACCTCCCCCTCGTCAGAGTTCTCGGGCATTTTGTAGCACACCTACTATCAGACGTACTACAGACGTTCTCTTACGGCTTATTTACTTCACGGCTTCGTGAATGTTCTGTAGCTTGCGAAGGGAGTCCTAACGCACTGGGAGGTGTGCGGAATGACCGAAACACTGCTGTCCAAGCTGCCGACCGAGAGGTCCTCGCCGTTCGACCCGCCGCGGGAGCTGGGGGTGCTCCGCGAGACCGAGCCGATCACCAGGCTCCAGTTCCCCGACGGCCACGTCGGGTGGCTGGTGACCGGCTACGACCTGGCCCGCGAGGTGCACGCGGACCGGCGGTTCAGCAGCCGCACCGAGCTGCACCACGTCATCCGCCCGGCGGGCGGCGACACCATCCCGGAGCTGCCGCCGGCCGAGCCGGGCATGTTCATCGGGATGGACGCGCCGGACCACACCCGCTACCGCAAGCTGCTCACCGGGCAGTTCACCGTGCGGCGGATGAACCAGCTGATCCCCCGGATCGAGCAGATCGTGGCCGACCACCTGGCCGGCCTGCGCGAGCACGGCTCGCCGGTGGACCTGGTGGCGCACTTCGCGCTGCCGGTGCCGTCGCTGGTGATCTGCGAGCTGCTGGGGGTGCCCTACGAGGACCGGGCCGCGTTCCAGCGGGACACCGGCGAGGCGCTGCGCCTGGACCGGACGTTCCAGGAGATCAGGGCCGCGTTCGAGCGGGTGCAGGCGTTCGTCGGCGACCTGGTGGCGCGCAAGGTCGCCGAGCCGGGCGACGACATGCTCAGCGGCCTGATCGCCACCGGCGAGCTGACCGCGGCCGAGGTCACCAACATGGGCATGCTGCTGCTCATCGCGGGGCACGAGACGACCGCGAACATGCTGGGCCTGGGCACGTTCCTGCTGCTGACCCGACCGGACCAGCTCGCGGCGCTGCGCGCCGACCCGGGGTTGGTGGACAACGCCGTCGAGGAGCTGCTGCGGTACCTGACGATCATCCACTTCGGCACCACCCGGACGGCGCTGGAGGACGTGGAGGTCGGTGGTGCGCTGGTCCGCGCCGGCGATACGGTGTCGATCTCGGTGGCGGCGGCCAACCGCGACCCGGGGCGCTTCGAGCGGCCGGACGAGTTCGACATCAGGCGGTCGGCCACCGGGCACCTGGGGTTCGGGCACGGTGTGCACCAGTGCCTCGGGCAGCAGCTGGCGCGCATCGAGATGAGGGTGGGGTACTCGGCCCTGTTCCGGGAGTTCCCGGACCTGCGGCTCGCGGTACCCCCGGCGGAGGTGAGGATGCGGACGGACATGGCCATCTACGGCGTGCACGAACTGCCGGTGGCGTTCTCATGAGGATCGAGGTCGACCGCGAGCGGTGCGTCGGTGCGGGCATGTGCGCCCTGACCGACCCGGAGGTGTTCGACCAGGACGAGGTCGACGGGACGGTGCTGCTGCTGGAGCCGTCGCCGACCGGTGCGCACGAGGGGAAGGCGCGCGAGGCCGCGAGCCTGTGCCCGTCGGGCGCCATCCGCGTGGTGGGGTGAGACCGGTGCCGGGGCTGCCCCTCGTCCAGGGGTGGTCCCGGCCACTCGCCCGCGGGGCACCCGGAACGACCGGAACCCCCGGGGCCGTTGGTGCCCTCGACCAGTGCCGTGCCCCCGGGCGCTCAGAGCGCGAGGTGGATCCTCAGCGCCTCGTCCAACTGCTTGAGCACGGCGGGCGGCAGACCGCCGATGCGGGCGCGGAGCCGGACCGCGGCCACCGTGCGCACCTGCTCGGCCTGCGCCTTGGAGTCCCTGTCCAGGCCGCAGTCCCTGGCGGGCAGGAGCACCTGGAACGGGTACACCCGCGTGGTGTTCGAGGTGATCGGCACGACGGTCACCACGCCCCGGCCGCCCCGCCCGGCGGCCCGGTTCGCCGCGTCGTTGCTCACGACCACGGCCGGGCGGACCTTGTTGGCCTCGGTGCCGCGCACCGGCTCCAGGTCCACCCAGTAGATGTCACCTCGCCGCATCGACGACACCGTCTGACGCGGTCACGTCCCACATGTCGGCTTCCCCCTCGGCTTCCCACTCCTCCCACGCGGTGGCGTAGGCGTTCTCCAGTCCGGCCTCGCGGAGCAGCGCGATCGCCTGGTGGATCACCGAGGACCTGGAGGCGCTGCGATGTTGCCGCAGGTAGCGATCAACGAACTCTACGTCTTCCTCGGGCAGGCTCACACTGATTTTCATACCGCCGATGCTACCGGCGGTACTACCCGCCGACCACCCGGGCGAGCCCGCTGCGCCGCGCCGTCAGCCACGGCAGCGGGACCCCGTGCAGCGCCGTGAACAGCGACTTGATCACCACCACGTAGGTGAGCTGCCGGTAGGCGAACTGCTGGAGCGGGAACAGCCACAGGACCCTCAGCGACTCGCCGTCCAGGCGCAGCGCGTACCCGGCGCCCGCCGTCTGCACGACCAGGAACGCGGCCCAGACCACCAGCGCCCACGGCGCGTCGGCCACGAACGCCCCGTACAGCACGTACAGGTCGAGCGCGGGCGCCGACGCGGGCAGCAGGACGTGGTAGAGCAGCAGGTAGAGCAGCCCGAAGCGGCCCATCCGGTTCGGCTCGCGCAGCGCCGGGCGGTGCTTCCACATCGACTGGAACGTGCCGTAGGACCACCGGTACCGCTGCTTGTAGAGGCCCCCGACCCCGGTGGGCACCTCGGTCCACGCCCGCGCGGCCGGCTCGTACACCACCCGCCACCCGGCGCGCGTGATCGCCATGGTGGCGTCGGTGTCCTCGGCGAGGGTGTCGGGGCTGATGCCGCCGACCTCCTCCAGCGCCTCGCGCCGGAACGCCCCGATCGCGCCGGGGATCGTCGGGATGCACTCCAGCGCGTTGAGGACCTGCCGGTCGAGGTTGGAGCCGGCGGTGTACTCCAGGTGCTGCCAGGCGCCCAGCAGGCCGCCGCGGTTGGCGACCTTCACGTTGCCCGACACCGCGCCCACGCCCGGCTCGCCCAGCGGCCGCACGACCGCGGACACCGTGCCGGGCTCGAACACCGTGTCGCCGTCGACCAGCACCAGCGCGTCGTGCCGGGCGAGCGCGATGCCCGCGTTGAGGGCGGCGAACTTGCCGCGGTTGGGCTGGCCGACCACGCGCACGTTGGGCAGGCCGAGCGCGCGCACCGCGTCCGCCGTGCCGTCGGTCGAGCCGTCGTCGACCACGACCACCTCGACCTCGGCCGGGTGGTCCGAGGCGGCGATCGAGCGCACCGCGCCGGCGATGTTGGCGACCTCGTTGTAGGCGGGCACGACCACCGAGACCGGCGGTGCGTGGGGCCGCACCGGGAGTTCGCGGCGCAGGCGGCGCGAGGTGTGCGCGAGCCCCAGCTGCAGGGCGGTGCGCAGCGCCGCGAGGGCCGCCACCGCCGCGGCGACCGCGCCCAGGACCGCGGCGAGCACGTCGCCGTGGTGCTGCGCCCAGCTCAGGGCGTGCCCGGTGACCCGTTCGGCCAGGCCCGCGTCGGTGGCGGCGGGCGGCCGGCCGGTGGCGCCGGCGAGCGTGGTGAAGCGGTGCCCGGCCAGGGCCGCGACCAGCCCGTCGACCACGGCGGGCGTGACGCTGGAGACGTGCAGCCGGACCACGCCGCGCGGGCCGGCGAGCACGTCGGCGACGACGTGGTCGGCGTCGTACCGGTGCAGGTCGGGGGTGTCCGGCTCGGGTTCGGCCGGCGCGCCGCCGACGCCGGTGGCCGCGGCGAGGGCGGTGCGGGCGAAGGCCGTGCCGAGCCCGTCGCGCCCGCCCTCGCGGAACGACGACACCCCGACCTCGTGCCCCTCGCGCACGATCCGCCGCGCCAGCTCCGGATGCTCGTTGACGTGCGCGCCGACCAGGAAGAAGGTGGCCCGCAGGCCGTGCCGGGCCAGCTCGTCGAGCAGGCGGGGCGTGTAACGCGGGTGCGGCCCGCCGTGGAAGACGAGCGCGGTGACGCCCGGTGCCACGGCCTCCGCCGGCGCCGCCGGCCGCGCGCCCTGCCCGACCCGTCCCGTCGCGTAGGCGTGGAAGGCGAGCGCGCCCATCAGCAGGCACAGCCCCAACGCCAGCGACACCCAGTGCACCCTCACGGCACCTGCCGGGCGACGGTCGCCACGATGACCACCGCCAGGCACAGCAGCGACACCGCGACCGCCAGCCCGGCGGCGCGCATCACCCCGCCGCGCCTGCCCGTCCGGTCGACGAAGACCTGCTCCTCCACCACTTTCCCCCCACGCGCACCGCCGCGACCACCAGCCCCGCGCCCACCGCCACCGCGACGTGCGGGAACGCGCGCACGACCAGGACCGCCGACGCCCCCGGAGCGGCCGCCGTCGCGGCCACGACGAGAGCGGCGTGCAGCAGCGGCGGCGCGGGCACCACGACCCACAACCCCACCGGCCGCACCATCGCGGCGGCGAGCACCGAACCGAACACCGTGAAGACGCCGAACAACAACCCGGGTCGCTCGCCGTCGAGCCACACCGCGGCCTGGGTGAACACGGCCGCCACCGCGACCGCCGCCAGGCTCGGCAGGTGAGCCATGCGGTCGCCCACGACACATCCCCCCTGTGACTACTTTAGAGAACGACCGGGGGGAAAGATCGTGCGTTCAAAGTTCTACGCGGTGCTTCGGGCCACATGGGTGGTCATGTCCGCGGCGGTGCTGGTGGCGGCGGGCGTGGCGTGGTCCGCGTACCAGGAGGTCGACACCGGCGTCCGCCGCTCGCAGGCGATCCCACCGGACGCCCCGCGCTCGACGTCGGGGACGAACGTGCTGGTGATGGGCCTGACCACGCGCCGCAACGCCGACGGCACCACACCGCCCCAGGAGGTGCTGGACGCCCTGCACGCCGGCGACGTCGACCGGGGTGGCTACAACGCCAACACCCTGGTGCTGCTGCACCTGGGCGCGGGCCCGGCGGTGGCCCTGTCCATCCCGCGGGACAACGAGGTGGCGCTGCTGGGCATCCCCGGCGGCGGACCGCGGCGGGGCAAGGTGAAGGAGGCGTACGGGCGTGCCAAGGAGGCCCTGGAGCGGACGCTGCCCGCCACCGTGCCGGCGGCGGAGGCCGAGTGGCTGGGGCGGGAAGCCGGTCGGCGGGCCCAGGTGCTGACGGTCCAGGCGCTGCTGGGCGTGCCGGTGGACCACCTGGTCGAGGTGAGCATGGTGGGGTTCCACCACCTGACCACGGCCCTGGGCGGGATCGACGTGTGCCTGAACCGGGCGACGCGGGACCCGTCCTACTCGGGCGCCGACTTCCCGGCCGGCGTCCAGCACCTGACGCCGGCGCAGACCCTGGCCTTCGTCCGCCAGCGCCACGGGCTGCCGCGCGGTGACCTCGACCGGGTGCGGCGGCAGCAGGCGTTCCTGGGCGCGTTGGCCCGGCGGGTGGGGCAGGAGGGCCCGGCTTCCCTCGCGGCGCTGGTTGAGGTGGCCGAGCACCACGTGGTGGTGTCGGAGGGGTGGGACGCCCTGGCGGCGCTGCGGGACGTGTCGGGCGCGACCTTCCACACCCTGCCACTGGACGGCGAACAGGCCCTGCGCGAGGCCGCGGCGGCGGTCCTGGACCCGCGGGGCTCGTCCGGACCACCCGCCGCGCCCTCACCCGTGCCGTGCGTGGACTGAGGCCCTGCGGTCGAGCCGTCGTTCCAGCCCGTCGAGGAGGGCTTGGAGGCCGAGTTCGAAGGACTCGTCGGGGGAAGCGGCGTAACCGGTCGCCGCCGGGGTCCCCAGGCGGGCGCGCAGGCGCGGGTAGTGCGCGGCGACCTCCCGGGCCTTGTCCAGGGCATCGTGGAACCGCTCCTGGTCCTCGTCGAACCGGCGGGTGAGCGAGGCGGTCGCGGCGGCGCCGGTCGCGTTGCCCAGGACGTAGGTGAAGACGGCCGCGGCGGCCTGGTCGGCCTCGTCCGCGGTGA
Organism: Saccharothrix syringae; assembly: GCF_009498035.1. NCBI lineage: Bacteria > Bacillati > Actinomycetota > Actinomycetes > Pseudonocardiales > Pseudonocardiaceae > Saccharothrix > Saccharothrix syringae. Next base: position 1,577,137 of record NZ_CP034550.1, on the reverse strand, counting down.
AGCCGGCGGCCTCGTGGACGGCGAGGCCGTGGTCGTCGTGGCGGGCCTTGCCGTGGCCGTAGACCAGGTGGGTGGCGAAGACCTGCACCAGCCAGGGGTGGCGGGTGAACATGCCGTGCAGGTCGGTGGCCATGGCGGTGGTCGCGGTGCGCCAGTCGGCCGCGTCCGGGTCGGGCAGCCGGAGTTCGCCCCACACCAGGTCGGTGGCGAGCAGGATCAGGTCGTCCTTGTTCTTGACGTGCCAGTACACGGCCGTGGCGGCGGAGTCGAGCCGCTTGCCCAGGGCGCGCATGTTCAGGCCGTCGAGCCCTTCCGCGTCCAGCAGCTCGACGGCGGCGCGGACGATCTGGTCCCGGGTGAGGGTGTCGCGTGGCATGGCCGCACGGTACGCACCGGCTTGCACAAAGTTCAAGAACGCACTTGCACATAGTTCAAGTCGCGGTCTAACGTCTCTCCCGTCAGCCAGTTGAACTAAGTTCAAGCCAAGGGAGACCCTCCGTGAACACCCTCGCCGCCGCCATGCAGCTGCTCGTCGCCGTCGCCTTCGTCAGCATCCCGGTGGTCCGCCACCGGTTCGGCCCCGCCGCCAAGGCCGCCGCGACCGCCGAACTCCGCCGCCAGCAGGTCCGCCCCGAGGTCCTGGAGGAGAACAAGCTCCGGTTCGACGCCGGCGGCCACGAGACCGCGGCCCCGGTGGCCGTCGCCGCGGTGATGACCGCCACCGCCGCCCTCAACCTCGCCGGCGCCGACCTCGGACGGCCGCTGACCTGGGTCTTCTCCTCGCTGGTGGTGCTGATGAACGTGGTGATCGTCTACAGCAACCTCACCGCGGTCAGGTCCGTGGAGGCCGCCTTCCGCCGCAAGGGCGGTGAACTCGCGCGCGTCCAGGTCGCGCCCTTCCTGCGTGCCGCCGAGAACGCCTTCCCCCACTGGGTCCGCGCCCAGACCCACGTCCGCAACACCGTGGTCTTCGGGGGCTCCGCCATCGCCCTGATCGCCGTCTCCCTCGGGTGACGCCTGTGCCAGGTTGGTGGCAGCGCCCGGTGACCGGCAAACGACGTGCGCGACGAGAACGCCCGCCAGGAGGAACCCCGTGAAGACCCGCTTAGCCGTGCTGCTCGGCACCGCCGCCCTGCTCACCGCCTGCTCGCCCACCACCGGCCAGACCGGCGGCACCACCGCGCCGATCACCACCCGCGAGGACATCCCGGCACCCGCGCCGGTCCCGACCACCGCGGAAGCCCCGCCGCCCCCGGCCCCCGAAACGTGCACCGTGCCGAACGTCGTCGGCCTGGTCCACCAGACCGCGCAGGACACCATGCAGGCCGCCGGGCTCTACATGCTCCGCGAGGAGGACGCCACCGGCCGCGGCCGCCTGCTGGTGGTGGACCGCAACTGGACCACCACCGCCCAGAGCGTGGCCGCGGGCGAGGTCGTCGACTGCGACACGACCATCACGCTGAGCGCGAAGAAGATCGGCGAGTAGTCCCGCCCCGCGCCCGATGCGTTGACGGCGGTTGAGGGGTTCCGGCGCGAAAAGCGAGGGGTCGGTGTGGCAACGATCATGGCCAGTTTTCGCGTCACCACACCCGACCTGCCGAAACAGTAGGGCGGGTGGGGTTCGAACCCACGACCTGACGGATTATGAGTCCGCTGCTCTGACCGGCTGAGCTACCGCCCCCTGACGTGCGGTTCTGGAGGGTACAGATCAGGGTTCGGTGCGTCTCGCCAACCCGGCAGGGCGTGACCAAGCTGTGCACTGGCGCCTACCGCGCCCCCAGGTCGGACGGCCGGTAGCCGGTCGGGTAGTTCGGGTACGTGCGGTTGCGCGGGTCGTTGGTCAGGCGCGCGGTGCGGCGGGGTGGCATCCGGCGGACCACTCCGGCCCGCAGGCGCAGGGCGGTCCTGGCCGCGGCGGTCAGGAGGCGCGGTTGGTGCGGGAAGCCGAACGCCTCCAGCATCGGGGCGTCCAGGAGGGAGAGGACGGCGCGGGATGTCAGGGACTTCGGCAGCGGGTACCAGGAGCAGAACAGGTCGAGGGTGTACCGGCCGATCCTGCGGTTGGTGTCGCTGTAGGCGAAGTGCTCGGCCTCGTACGCCTTCTTGAAGGCCCGGAAAGCCTCGTAGGTGTCCGGGACGTCCTTGATGCCCATCCGCGCCCCCACGGCCCGGTAGAAGTGGAACGCGGCCACGCGCTCGTGGTCGGTCAGGGGGCGCCAGCCGTAGGCGGTGATCCACTCGATCGGGTCGTACACGAACGTGGAGAGCACGTAGCGCATGTCGTCGTTCGAGATCTCGTACCTGCCGTGCAGGCGGTTGACCACGCGCAGGGCCTCCTTGCCGCGCGGGGAGTCGTAGCCGTGGTCCACCAGCTCGACCATGAGCAGCGCGGTGTCGTCGTAGCGCTTCTGCGGTCTGCGCTCGAACTCGCCGGTCCTGGCCAGCAGCGCCGAGACCGACGGGACGCAGTACGTCCTGAACAGGGCGAACTCCAGCGCCCGCACGTAGTCCCAGGGGAACTCGTAGCCCGACGAGATGCGCAGGATCTCCTGGTGGTCGCGTTCGGGGTCCAGCGCGGTGATGCGGCGCAGGTTGGCGAAGCGGTCCTGGCGCCGACGGGTGGCGAGGTCCTGGGACATGAGGGTCAGCCTGCCCCAAGAAACCACTCGATCGTGGTGACAAATGGGTGACTGCCGGGTACCCCGGCCCCATGAAACGACAAGACCCCAGGTCCGCGGACCTGGGGCTGCCATCGCGCTCCCCCAACTGGATTCGAACCAGTAACCCTTCGATTAACAGTCGAATGCTCTGCCGTTGAGCTATGGGGGATTGTTCGGTTGTGCGCCGGGCCTCTCGGCCTGACGGGACATAACTCTAGCGCATCCGGGACAGTGCTCGTGCACACCCCCCTCTTAACGGGGTATGAAGGGGCGTGACCAGGCACAACGGGAGGAGAGGACCTGATGAAGGGCATCTTGTTCGGTGCGGCCGTCGGCTACGTGCTGGGAGCGCGCGCCGGCCGTCATCGGTACGACCAGATCGTGCGCGCCTACCGCGCCCTGGCCGACCACCCCGCGGTGCAGGGCGCGGCCGGGGTGGTGCGGGCCAAGGTGAGCGAGAAGACCGGTTTCGGGCGTCGGACGACGACTGCGGCCAAGACCAGCGCCGAGGCCAACGGCTACCGGCGCGACCCGGTCATCCCGCGCGCCAACTGATCGGCGACGGCCGGCCGGCCGAACCGGCCGACGAGCGCGAGCGCCTGCGCCGAGGCCGCCCCCGGCGAACTCCGGGAGGCGGCCTCGGCGCAGGCGTGAACCCGCCGGGTCAGCGCACCCTGGCCACCGCGAACACCCGCCGGAACGGGAACCAGGTCGTGCCGTCGTCCCGTCGCGGGTAGGCGGCCCGCAGCCGGGGTGCCAGCGCCGCCCGGAACTCCTCCCACCCCCGCTCGCCCAGCGCCGCCCGCACCGGCCTCAGCGCCGTCCCGCTGATCCACCCCAGCACGGCGTCCTCCCCCTCCAACCGCTGCACGTAAGTCGTCTCCCAAGCGTCCACAGCGGCCTCGGACAGCACCTCCGCGTACCCCACGGCGTCCAGCACCGGCGACTCCCTCAGCAGCCCGCTGAGCCCCGGCCACCCCTCGGCCACCAGCTCCCGCACCAACCGGTGCGACGGCCCGTCGAAGTTCCCCGGCACCTGCACCGCCAGCCAGGCGCCCGACGGCAGCGCGCGCACCCACCCGCGCAGCAGCTCCTCGTGCCCGGGCACCCACTGGAGCACCGCGTTGGTCACCACGACGTCGACGTCCGGCGCGGGCTCCCACGACCCCACGTCGGCGACCCGCGCGGCCAACCCGCGCTCCCGCGCCGCCGCCACCATCTCCGGCGAGGAGTCCAGGGCCTCGACCACCGCCGAGGGCCAGCGCGACACCAGGGTCGCGGTCAGGTTCCCCGGCCCGCAGCCGAGGTCGACCACCCGGCGCGGCTCCGTCGCGCCCACCCGCGCCAGCAGGTCGTGGAACGGTCGCGACCGGTGGTCGGCGAACGCGAGGTACTCGGCCGGGTCCCACATGAGGCGCCTCCAAACAGTACGATCGTACTGTTACCCTACGCCCCGCAGCTTCTCCGCCACCGACGCGGCGATGTCCCGCAACGCCGCCACGTCCGCGCCCGGGTCCGGCCGCACCTGGAGCACCACGCCGTCGCGCCCGGCCACCTTGCGCTGGAGGAACCACGCCCCCGGCACCTCGTTGCGGTGCCGCGACCGGATCGACCCGGTCACCCGCTCGTGCACCACCTGCGGCACCCGGCCCGGCGACTCCAGCGGGAACCGCTGCGGCGGCAGGTCGCGCAGCAGCACCGCCTCCCCGGCCGCGCCGTCCTCGACCGCCTCCACGACCGCCAGCGCGCCCCCGGTCCACGTCGCCTTGCTGACCAGGTGCCACCCGACCCGCCGCGGACCCGGCAGCCACAGCCCGTGCGAGGTCGCCACCAGCCACGACGTCCCCACCGCGGCCGACGCCAGCACGTGCTCCTCGGGCTCCAGCTCCCCGGTGAACCCCTCGGGCGCGCCCGAGCCGAACAACCTCCGGAACAACCCCATCACAGCCCGCCGATCGCCTGCTGGCCCAGTTCCTTGTGGTACGCCTCCAGCGCCACCAGGTCGCCGAACAGCGCCCGGTACTCGTCCGGGTCCTCCAGCGGCGACACGCGCTTGAGCCGCGACTTCAGCTCCGCGATCTGCCCGGACAGGTGGATCTGCTGCAGCCGCTTGAGCACGCTCTGCACGTACGGGTACTGGTCGCCCGCCTTGACCTGCAGCGGTTCCACCGACAGCTCGGTCACCAGCGACTTGAGCACCGGCGGCCCGCACGCCTGCGACACCGCCTCCACGAACGCGGGCCCGGACAGTCCCGCCGACGCGCCGCCCGCCTCCCGCACCGCCCGGTGCAGCGCCTGGTAGGCGGGGTTGGTGAACGCCTCGTCCGGCAGCGCGTCGTAGTACGGCCCGGCCATCTCCGGCAGCTGCAGGGCCGACTTCAGCGCCTCCCGCTGCGCCCACAGCGCGGGGTCGCGCGGGTCGGGGCGCGCCGGACCGCCCACGTCCACGGGCAGGGCGCCCTGGTTCGGGTCCACCGGGCGGCGGCGGGCCGGTGCCGCGGGCGCGGGGGCGCGGCCGTTGGCCGTCTCGCGGACCCGGCGGACCACGGCCGCCTCGTCGTCCCAGCCCACCCACCACGCCAGGCGCGTGGCGTAGCCGTCGCGCTTGGCCCGGTCCTTGATCTGCGCCACGAACGGCACCATCGCCTTGAGCGCCTCGACCCGGCCGTCCACCGAGTCCAGGTCGTAGTCCTTGAGCCGGGTGCGGATGGCGAACTCGAACAGCGGCGTGCGCCGGGCCACCAGGTCGCGCACGGCCACGTCGCCCTTGGCCTGCCGCAGCTCGCACGGGTCCATGCCGTCCGGCGCGATCGCGATGTAGGTCTGCGCGGTGAACTGCTGCTCGCCCTCGAACGCCTTGAGCGCCGCCTTCTGCCCCGCCGAGTCGCCGTCGAAGGTGAAGATCACCTCGCCGTTGAGCGAGTCGTCGATGAGCAGCCGCCGCAGCACGTTCATGTGGTCCGCGCCGAACGCCGTGCCGCACGAGGCCACCGCCGTGGGCACGCCCGCCAGGTGCATGGCCATCACGTCGGTGTAGCCCTCGACCACCACGGCCTGCCGCCGCTTGGCGATCTCCCGCTTGGCCAGGTCCAGCCCGAACAGCACCTGCGACTTCTTGTAGATCGGGCTCTCGGAGGTGTTGAGGTACTTGGCCTGGATCTGGTCGTCGTCGAAGATGCGCCGCGCGCCGAAGCCGACCACGTCGCCGCCGAGGTCCCGGATCGGCCACAGCAGCCGCCGGTGGAACCGGTCGATCGGCCCCTGGCGGCCCTCCTTGGTCAGCTGGGCCTTGATCAGCTCGGTCAGCTCGAAGCCGCGGCCGAGCAGGTGCTTGGTCAGCCGGTCCCAGCCGGCCGGGGCGAAGCCGCAGCCGAAGGTGCGGGCCGCGGCCTCGTCGAAGCCGCGCTGTGCCAGGAACTCGCGCGCCGGCATGGCGTCGGGCGAGGCCAGCTGCTCGGCGTAGAACTCGGCGGCGGCCCGGTGGGCCTCCAGCAGCCTGCTGCGGGTGCCGCGGTCGCGCTGGATCGTCGCGCCGCCGCCCTCGTAGGTCAGCTGGATGCCCGCCCGGTCGGCCAGTCGCTCGACCGCCTCGACGAACCCCAGGTGCTCGATCTTCATCACGAACGCGATGACGTCGCCGCCCTCGCCGCAGCCGAAGCAGTGGAACGTGCCGTGCGTGGGGCGGACGTTGAACGACGGCGACTTCTCGTCGTGGAACGGGCACAGGCCCTTCAGCGCGCCGCCACCGGCCCGGCGCAGCGACACGTGGTCGCCCACGACGTCGTCGATCCGGCTCCGGTCGCGGACCAGCGCGATGTCGCTCTCCCGGATGCGTCCTGCCACAGCAGGCGAGTCTAGTGCTGGTTGACTGGTGGCCATGACCGCAGCCGAGCAGACCCTCGCCGCCGCCTTCACCGGTCACCGCGCGCACCTGGTGGGGGTGGCCTACCGGCTCACCGGCAGCGTCGCGGACGCCGAGGACGCGGTGCAGGAGGCGTGGCTGCGGCTGACCGGGCTCGGCGACCGGGCGCGCGCGGAGATCCGGGACCTGCGGGGCTGGCTGACGACCGTGGTGGGCCGGATCTGCCTGGACCGGCTGCGGTCGGCGGCGGTGCGGCGCGAGCGGTACGTGGGCCAGTGGCTGCCCGAGCCGCTGATCACCTCCGGCGAGGACGACCCGCTGGACGCCGTGGTGCGCGACGACGGCGTGCGGATGGCGGCCCTGGTGGTGCTGGACCGGCTCACGCCCGAGCAGCGGGTGGCGTTCGTGCTGCACGACGCGTTCGGCGTGCCGTTCACCGAGATCGCCGCCGTGCTCGGGGTGACCGAGGCCACGGCCCGCCAGCACGCCTCGCGCGGCCGGCGGGCGGTGGCCGCGGCCGAGCCACCGCCCCGCGTGGCGCTGGACGAGCAGCGCGAGCTGCTGGAGCGCTTCGTCGCCGCGCTGGCCACCGGCGACGTGGGGGCGGTGGTCGGCCTGCTGCACCCGGACGTGGTGGCCGTGGGCGACGGCGGCGGCAAGGCCAGGACCGCGATCAACGTCATCGACGGCCCCGCGAAGGTGGCGCGCTTCCTGCTCGGCCTGGTGCGCAAGTACGGCGGCATCACCGCCGCCGGGCGGCCGGTGCTGGTCAACGGCGACCTGGGCGTGCTCTTCCCCGAGCAGCCGGGCGTCAGCGCGCGGGTGAGCAGCATCGTGGTGCGCGACGGCCTGGTCGTCGCGATCTACGACGTGGTCAACCCCGACAAGCTCGGCCACGTGCGCTTCGACTAGGGCATCGGCACCCGGCAGGCGTCCCCCGAGGTGAAGCCCTGGTCGGTGATGCCCAGCGCCGAGTTGAACCGGCCCCGGTTGTTCTCCAGCGCGATCAGGTAGGTCAGCTCGACCAGCCCGTCGTGCCCGAGCCGCCGGTCCAGCTCGGCGACCTGCTCGTCGGTGACGGTGACCGGCGTGTCGGTCATGGCGTCGGCGTAGGCCAGCGCCAGCTTCTCCAGCTCGGTGTAGCGGTCGGAGTTCGCGTAGTCGCCGATCTCCCGGAGCCGGTCCACGTCCAGGCCCTCGTGCTTGATCAGCATGGTGCCGAAGTCCACGCACCACGAGCAGCCGAGCTTGACCGCGGTGGCGTAGACCACCAGCTCGCGCAGCGACACCGGCAGCACCCGCGCCGCCCGCTCCACGCCCAGCTCGTGCCGGGCGCCGACCACCATCAACTTCCGGTGGTGCGCGGACACGGCGACCGGTTCGGGCACCGCGCCGAACTTGCGCCTGCTGAGCCGGTAGGCGATCTTCACCAGCGCGCTGGCGCCCCTGGCGGGGACGACCGGGATCCTGGCCATGCGTTCCTCCTCGTTCCGGGTCCGACACCCGGTGGACGAGGCGGGGCGCGCGAACGTGACGGCTAGGGCTCGACCACCTGGGCCAGGAAGAACACCGCGCCGGTGGCCGCGTGCCGGACCAGCAGCAGGTACGGGCGGTCGACCCGGACCACCAGGGCGGGCTCGTCCTCGGGGGTGAACGACACCATCCGCATCGTCACGGCGGTCGCCGCGGCACCCTCGAAGCCCTGCTCGTCCACCCGCAGCACGGCCTCGTGGACCACGTCGTCGACGTACAGGCGCGGGTCGGGGCTCAGGCCGGTCAGGTCGGCGCCGGGGGTGAACAGGGTCCGCACGCCGACCCGCCGCAACGCCTCGGCCAGCGACGCGTTCATGCCGATCCGGAGCCTGGGCAGGTACAGCTCGACGCGCCGCCAGTCCAGGGCGTCCAGCACCTCGGGCACGCCCTCCGTGCCGCCCAGCTCGTCGTCGGGCAGCAGCACGACCGCCTCCACGCCGCCGTGGGCGGGCAGGCACACCGCCTGCCACCCGGCGCGGTGCGCGTGCCGGACGCGCTCGGTGCGGCGCATGGTCGGCACCTCGCCCGCGCCCCGGAACGGCCGGTCGGCGGTGTCGTGCTCCGGGAACTCCGCGGTCCAGGCGCACTTCAGGTACAGCGCGTTGACCAGGGTGGCCACCGTGTCGTCGGTGATCGACCCGGCGGCGAGCAGCTCGGGGATCAGCTGCCGGGTGGTCTCGGCGACGTCGGCGTTGATGAGCTTGCGCGCGCCCTCCGGGTCGTCCCGGAACGGCGCGGGGCGGACCGCGGCGCCGGGCCGGTCGGCCAGCTCGGCCAGGAAGTCCTCCTCCAGCGGCAGGCCGTCGGCGGCCCACAGGGTGTTGGCCACGGCGAACTCGGCGCCGTCGACCTCCACCCCGACCGCGTCGACGTCCCCCAGCAGGCGCGTCAGCTCGGCCCGCGTCCCGCCGCGCGCGGCGCGGGCGGTCAGGGCGAGGGCACCGGCCACCGAGTGGGGCGACCAGCAGGCGTTCCGCGTGCGATCGGGCGCGATGGCGTCGTGCAGGGTGAGGGCGAACGTCAGCCGCGCTCGATCAGGCACTGGGTTTCCTCCACGAGGATCGGGTCTTCCGGGGGCGGTCGCTCCCCGGCGCCGCTGACCGGGCCGAAGGGCTTGGGGCGGCGTGGTTCGCGCACGCCGGCGGAACCGTCGTCGGGTTCGTCGTCGTCCCACCCGGGGTAGGGGGGCTCGACCAGGGCCGGCACCGGTTCCCGGCTCGGCCTGCGCCACGGCTCCGGTCGGCCGGGCGGTCGGTTCTCCTCCGCGAAGCCGGAGGGGCGGTTGTCGTCCATTCCCCGAGTGTGCCACCGGTCACATTTCCCCGGGGGCGCTTCGGAGGGCCCGGTGCCACGCCACGGCCTGCGCGTCGGTCAGCGTCGCGACCTGGTCGACCACCACGCGCAGCCGCGCGGCGTCGTCCCCGGCCGCCGCCCACGCCGGGTGGAACGCGGGGTCGAGCGCGTCCGGGGCGCGGCGCAGCAGCGCGTCCGCCAGCTCGGCGACCAGCTCGCGCTGGCGGGCCTGCACGGCCAGCCGCGCCGGGTCGCTCATCACGTACCGCACGGCCACCGCCTTGAGCAGCGCGACCTCGGCCTGCACCCGCGGCGGCACGACCAGGTCGGCCCGGTAGCGGGTGAGCGGGCCGTCGCCGTGCGCCCGGCGGGTGGCGCCCACGGCCGCCGAGGCGAACCGGCCGACCAGCTCGCTGGTGAGGCGCTTGAGGGCGACCTGGGCGCGGCGGGACCCGTCGTACTCGGCGAGGTCCGCGATGACCGGCAGGCGCAGCAGCTCGTCGGCGGTGGCCTCCAGGGTGGAGACCGGCTCGGCGCAGAAGTGCTTGGCGGCCAGCTCCGCGATGGCGGCCCGCTCGGTCGGGTCGCCGAGCGCGGACAGCCGGATGCGGTGGGCCAGCACGCCGTCCTCCACGTCGTGCACGGAGTAGGCCACGTCGTCGGCCCAGTCCATGACCTGCGCCTCCAGGCAGCGGCGGTGCTCGGGCGCGCCCTCGCGCAACCACGTGAACACCGGCAGGTCGTCGTCGTAGGCGCCGAACTTGACCACGCCGGGCCGCCGGGGCCACGGGTACTTCGTGGCCGCGTCCAGGCACGCGCGGGTGAGGTTGAGGCCGTGCTCGGTCTTGGGCTCCAGGCGGGTCAGGATGCGCAGGGTCTGGGCGTTGCCCTCGAACCCGCCGCACGGCCCGGCCAGGTCGTTGAGCGCGCGTTCCCCGTTGTGCCCGAACGGCGGGTGGCCGATGTCGTGCGCGAGGCCCGCGGTGTCCACGAGGTCGGGGTCGCACCCCAGCTCCTCCCCGATGCCGCGGCCGATCTGCGCGACCTCCAGGGAGTGCGTGAGCCTGGTGCGCGGCACGCCGGTCACCTCGGCGCCCTCGTGGGGGCCCACGACCTGGGTCTTGCCCGCCAGCCGCCGCAGGGCCGCCGAGTGCAGCACCCGGGCCCGGTCGCGGGAGAAGGGCGAGCGGCGCTCCTCGCGGGCGCCGGGCAGCACGCCCTGCTTGGGGGGCTCCCCGGCCAGCCGCGCCGCGTCGTGGTCGGTGTAGCCCTGGCGCATCCCACCAGGGTAGGTGGGCGCGGGTCGGGCCCTCGCGGCGGTCGCGTCAGAGCAGGATGCCGTCGAAGGCGCCGGCCGGTGCCTTCATCAGGTGGTAGTACAGCAGGCCGCCGGTCTCGCGGCGGATGTAGAACAGCTGGGTCTCGCGGGTCTGCACGTTCGGCCCGCTGCGCGTCGGCGAGGTCCAGGCGTCCAGGCCCTCGTCCTCGGCCATGGTGCGGGCGCGCAGCGAGTGCCACGGGTCGCTCACGATCACGGCCGTGCGCAGCGACTTCTCCCGCGCGGCGGCGGCCACGGCGCGGATGCTGCCCAGCGTGTCGGTGCCCTCGCCGACCTCCAGGATCCGGTCGGCCGGGACGTCGTGCGCCTCCAGCCAGATCCGGCCGGCCTCGCCCTCGGTGTAGTTGTCCCCCGGCTGCCGGCCGCCCGTGGTGGCGATGTAGCCCACCACGCCCTGCTGGTAGAGCCGCCGGGCGTGCTGGAGGCGCGCTTCGAGCACGTCGGAGGGCACCCCGTTGTACTGGGCGGCGCCGAGCACGACGGCCATGTCGGCGTGCGTGCGGTCGTCCTCGCGGGCGACCTGCCAGACGCGGAACGCGGTGCCGCCCACCACCAGGACCCCGATGACCAGGGCACCGAGCACGGCGCGGATCACCAACCTGCGGAGCCACGGCAGGAACTTCACACCGCGCATGATCCCACACACGCCCTGTGCGCGACGGCCGCCACCACTGCCAGGATCGCGGCCATGGCAGCAGACCAGCCCACCATCGTCGCCACCTCCGGCGGGTTCCGCACCGGCCGGCGCACCAACCTGGAGTTCCACAAGCTCGTCCACCACGCCGTCGACCTGTCCGGCGTCCACGGCCGCCGGCCGCGGCTGTGCCACGTCGGCACGGCCTCCGGCGACCAGCGGTCGTGGCACGCCGACCTCGACGAGGCAGGCCGGCTGGCGGGCTGGGACGTGTCGCACCTGAACCTGTTCCCGATGCCGCCGACCGACGACCTGGCGGGCTTCGTCCGCGAGCACGACGTGGTGTGGGTCGGCGGCGGTTCGGTGGCCAACCTGCTGGCCGTGTGGGCGGTGCACGACCTCGGTGGCGCGCTGCGCGCGGCGTGGCGGGCGGGCGTGGTGCTCGGCGGCGTGTCGGCGGGGTCGATCTGCTGGTTCGCCGGCGGGACCACCGACTCGTTCGGCCCGGAGCTGCGGGTGGTCACCAACGGGCTGGGCTTCCTGCCCTACGGCAACGGCGTGCACTACGACAGCGAGGCCCTCCGGCGGCCCACCGTGCACCGGGCGGTGGCGGACGGGGTGCTGCCCGAGACGCACTGCACCGACGACGGCGCCGGGCTCGTCTACCGCGGCACCGAGCTGGTGGAGGCGGTGTCCGAGCGGGCGGGCGGCGGCGCGTACGTGGTACGGCGTGACCCTTCAGGATGCTCACAGGAGGAATCGCTCGACATCAGGCGGTTGTGACGCGCAACGTGGAATCGTGGCGGAACGGTGGTCTTCGAGCGCGCTGGCGCTGGGCATGGTCGCGTTGGTGGGGTGCGGGGCGCACACGTCGCTGGTCGCGTCACCGACCGGCCAGGCCCTGGTCGCGCCGCGCGTGACCGCCGACGCGCCGGCGGCGGACCCGGTGGCGGTGGACCTCGCGGCGGTGGTGGCGCGGGCGGTCGAGGCGGGCGGCGGCGCCGACCTCGGGCTGGCCGTGGTCGACCTGGACACCGGCGCCACCGCGGGCCACGACGCCGACGCGCCGTTCCGCACCGCGTCGCTGAGCAAGCTGCTGGTCGCGGTCGACGTGCTGACCACCGGCGACGTGCCGCTGGAGGACCTGGACCTGCTGGAACGCGCGCTGAGCCTGAGCGACGACGAGGCCATGAACACCCTGTGGGACCTCTACGACGGCATGGGCGCGGTCGAGCGGGTGACCTCGCTGGCCGGCCTGACCGAGACCCGGGCGCCCGACGACGCCGCCCAGTGGGGTGACGTGGAGATGTCGGCCGACGACGTGGCGCGGCTCTACCGGTACGTGCTGACCTCGATGCCCGGGGAGGACCGGGACTTCGTCGTCGACGCCCTGTCCGAGGCGCGGTCGACCGCGGCGGACGGGTTCGACCAGGCGTACGGGCTGATGGCGCCGGGCACGGACGCCTACGCCAAGCAGGGCTGGATGTGGTACCTGCCGGGGGACTTCCACCTGCACACGGCCGGGGTGGTGGCCGACCGGTACGTCGTGGTGGCGCTGTCGGTGCAGAGCGGGGTGGACGAGCAGGAGGCCAAGGACCGGCTGACCGCGGTGACCGGTGCGGTGGTGGACGGGGTGGCGGGCTGAGGCCGCCCGGCGCGGAGGGTGGCGCACCCGCGACGCGCACCGACGGCCCGCCGGAACCCGCCCGGCGGCGCACACCCGCAACGCGCACCAACGGCGACCCGCCGAAACCCACCCGGCGCGGAGGGGCGGCGCACACCCGCGAGCGCACCAGCGGCGACCCGCCGGAACCCACCCGGCGCGGAGGGGCGGTCCCCGCGCCGGGTCGGTCCGGTCGGTCCGGTCAGTCCACCGCCGCCGGGTGGATCAGCTCCACCCCCTGCCGCTGCGCGGCCCACTGGTCGATCGCCTGCCCGCACGCCTGGTCGAGGTGCCGCACCCCGCTCAGGTCCACGCGCACGCGCCTGCCGTCGGGCAGGGCCTCCAGGGTCTCCAGCAGCTCCGGCAGCCGCAGGAAGGTGGCGTTGCCGCGCACCGCGACGTGGTGGTGGTCCTCACCGTGCCGGGTGACGGTGACCGACAGGCGGGACACGTCCCACGCCGTCTTCACCACCGCGGCCAGCAGGCCGGCGAGGGTGCCGGTCAGCAGGTCCGTCAGCACGATCAGGCCCGCGGTGAGCACGAGCACGGCGGCCTCGGCCCGGTCGGTGCGGGCCAGGGCCAGCACCCGCCCGGGCGAGAGCAGCTTCCAGCCCGCCTGCACCAGCAGCGCCGCCAGCACGGCCAGCGGCACGTAGGCCAGCACGCCCGGCAGCAGCACGACGAACAGCAGCAGCCACGCGCCGTGCAGGACGCGGGACAGGCGGGTGCGCGCGCCCGCGTCCACGTTGGCCGAGCTGCGCACGATCACCGCGGTCATCGGCAGGGCGCCGAGGAGGCCGCACACGGTGTTGCCGACGCCCTGGGCGACCAGCTCGGTGTCGTACCTCGTGCGCGGCCCGTCGTGCATCCGGTCCACCGCCGCCGCGCTGAACAGGCTCTCCGCCGACGCCACCAGGGCGAACGTCAGCATCGCGCCCAGCACGCCCGCGTCGAACAGGGAGAGGTCGACCGCCGAGACCACGTCGCCCAGCGAGCCGACCGAGATGCGCGGCAGCGGCAGCAGCAGGGCCACCGCGCTGGCGACCACCGCGCCCACCAGCATCCCGGGCACCGCGCGCAGCGGCGTCCGCTTCCACAGGCCGGTCACGACGAGCGTCAGCACGCCGATGGCCACGCCGCTCAGGCCCACCGGCGTGGTGACCGCGGTCAGCAGCAGGCCGGGCAGGCCGGCGATCTTCTCGCCGGTGGTCGCGGGCTGGTCCTGCCCGGCGAACGGGTAGAGCTGGCCCAGCACCAGCACCAGGCCGATGCCCGCGAGCATCCCCTGCACCACGGCGGGTGAGATGGCGCGGAACCAGCGGCCCAGGCGCAGCACGCCCATGGCCACCTGGAGCAGGCCCGCGCCCAGCACGATGAGGCCCAGGGCGGCCAGGCCGTGCGCGGCCACGGTGTCCGCGACCAGCACGGTCAGGCCCGCGGCCGGTCCGCTGACCTGCATGGTGCTGCCGGGCAGCAGGCCGACCACGAGGCCGCCCACCACGCCGGTGACGATGCCCAGCTCCGCGGGCACCCCGGAGGCCACGGCGACGCCCACGCACAGCGGGAGCGCCACCAGGAAGACCACCAGGGAGGCGCCGACGTCGGGCCAGAAGGTCGTGGCCCGCCGCGGCGGGGCCGGTTGTTCGGTGTAGGTGCTCACTGGACGGCTCCGGAGGCGTCAGGGCCGCTCACAGCGGCTGGAAGAGGTCGGCGCGGTGGTTGAGCACCTCGCCGGTCTCGATGTCGTAGAACCAGCCGTGCAGGCGCAGGGCCCCGGACTCGACCCGCTCCTTCACGAACGGGTAGTCGCGCAACGCGGCCAGCTGGGCGGTGACGTGCCGCTGCCCCTCGGCGCGCAGGGCCTGGTCGGGCTCGGGTCGCGGGCGGAAGCGGGCGTGCGAGCCCAGCCAGCGCCGCATGTTGGGCAGGTGGTCCAGCGCGGTGGCACCCGAGTGCAGGGCGCGGACCGCGCCGCAGTGCGAGTGGCCGCAGACCACGACCTCCGCCACGCCCAGCCCGACGACCGCGAACTCGATGGTCGCGATCTCGCTGGAGGCGGAGCCCGGGTCGTAGGCCGGGATGACGTTGCCCGCGGTGCGCAGCTCGAACAGGCTGCCGGGCTCGGCACCGGTGATGTCGGCGGTCACGATGCGTGAGTCCGCGCAGGTGATGAACAGGGCGGTCGGTGATTGGCCCACGGCGAGCCTGCGCCCCGTTTCCCGGGGTCTGCGGCTCGAATGCGCGCGGGCGTGCTGTACCAGTTGGTGGAATTCCACGGGTTTCCCCACTCGTCGGTCGACGGGCGTGCGATCGGCGGCGGAAGGACCCGCGTCCTCAGTTCCGGAACACCTGCAACGCCGGTGGTCTCGACCACTTGCGGAGGTGTTCGGCCCGGCCTCGGCCGATGGCGGGCAGGACCGGTTCCCGGGCGTCGTGCCGGGACGGCGCGACGCCGTGACGTGAAGCCGGTTTCACGTTCCTGGCCGGCGCGAACCGGGCCGGGCATGATCGCGACTCGGCCGCCTGGCGGCACTCGCGCGAGGACTCCTCCTCGACCACGAGGGGCGCGCCCGGGCTCGCCGGAATCGCGCGGGCGAGCGAGGCGGAATCGAGCGGTGCCGGGGCGAAGACGGCGGCCAGCACCAATGCGACCAGTACGGCCACTCGCGCCATGACACCCCCCGATGAGTCGCGCCTGGATCCAGTGTCACAAAACGGGGTGACGTGACTGTTAATGATGAACCGACTTCCGGGAGTCGGCCGCGATATTCACTCGAACGTTTGTGACCCACGCCATTGCAATGGTGTTGCTTAACTCTGCGTAATCACCGGGGCCGTCACCCGCCCCGAACCGGAGCAACCTCCGGTGTCTTCACGCTATCAGTGCTCGAACATCGATGGCAAGGGAGCCGGCCCCGCCTGGTGCAGGGCCGCCAGCACGAAGGCCGCGCTCGCGGCCAGCGACGCCAACGCGCGCACGTGGTTGGCCGGCACCCATTCCCGCAGGTAGCGGGCCCAGTACTCCGGCGTGGCAACGCGCTCCAGCTCGTCGTTGCGCGGCACGTGGTAGGCGGCGGTGAGCACGATGCCGCCCAGCAGGTAGAGCGCTGCGCCGGCCCACGCCCGCGGGTCGCCCCCGAAGGCGGCGAGCACCGAGGCGACCGCGGTGCCCAGGAAGACCCCGAGGAAGGCCGGGTTGAGCACGGCGGCGTTGATCGCCCGCATCGCCGCGACGCCCTCGGCCGGGGTGGCCCGGCGCAGCCCGGGCACGACCATCGCGGAGAACGCGAAGAAGACGCCTGCCATCGTGCCGCAGCCCAGGGCCGCGATGATCGTCACCGTGGGGAACACGGCACCAGTCAAGCCGGGCGGCGCGCCCGCCTCCATGGCTCCGGCGCTCGAACGCATGCGCGGGCGTCTCTAGGCTGGCCGCGTGGACGAGTTGGCGGCCCTGCTCGACGGCCCCCGGGCCCGCGGCGCGTTCGTCGTGCGGTCGGTGTTCGACCCGCCGTGGTCGGTGCGCGTCGCCGAGGAGGCGCCGCTGTCGGTGCTCGTCGCGGTGCGCGGTGACGGGTGGGTGGTGCCCGACGCCGGCGCGCCGGTCGCCTTCCGCGCCGGCGACGTGGTCGTGGTGCGCGGGCCCGAGCCCTACACCGTGGCCGACGACCCGGCCACCGAGCCGCGGGCGGTGATCCACCCCGGTGCGCGCACCACCACGCCCGGCGGCGACGAGCTGTGCGAGGCGTGGGACCGGGGCGTGCGCACGTGGGGCGAGAAACCCGACGGGGCCGCGGTGCTGATCAGCGGCACCTACCGGTTCGACGGCGAGGTGGGCGGCCGGCTGCTCGCCGCCCTGCCGCGGGTGGCCGTGGTGCCCGGGCAGGCGCTGGTGCCGGTGCTGGTCGAGGAGGTGGGCCGGGACCTGCCCGGCCAGCAGGCCGTGCTGGACCGGCTGCTGGACCTGCTGCTGATCTCGGCGCTGCGGGCCCGGCTGGCCGAGGAGACCTCCTGGTACCGGGCGCACCTGGACCCCGAGGTCGGCCGCGCCCTGCGGCTGCTGCACGCCGCGCCCGAGCGGAGCTGGACGGTCGCCTCGCTGGCCGGGGCGGTGGGCGTGTCCCGGGCGGCGCTGGCGCGGCGGTTCACCGAACTGGTCGGCGAACCGCCGATGGCCTACCTGACCTCGTGGCGGCTGACCCTGGCGGCCGACCTGCTGCGCGAGCCCGGCACGACGCTGGAGGCGGTGGCGCGCCGGGTCGGCTACGGCACCGCCTTCGCGTTCAGCTCGGCGTTCAAGCGGGTCCGCGGGGTCAGCCCCAGCGAGTTCAGGCGCCGGTGAAGCCTCAGGCCCCGACCAGGCGGGCCGCCAGGTAGCCCTCCAGCTGGTCCATCGACACGCGCTCCTGCGACATGGTGTCCCGCTCCCGCACGGTCACCGCGTGGTCGGTCAGCGAGTCGAAGTCCACCGTCACGCAGAACGGCGTGCCGATCTCGTCCTGCCGCCGGTAGCGGCGGCCGATGGCGCCCGCGTCGTCGAACTCGATGTTCCAGTTGCGGCGCAGCTGGTTGGCCAGGTCCTTCGCCTTGGGCGACAGCTCGGCGTTGCGCGACAGCGGCAGCACGGCCGCCTTGACCGGGGCCAGCCTGCGGTCCAGGCGGAGCACCACCCGCTTGTCCACGCCGCCCTTGGCGTTGGGCGCCTCGTCCTCGGTGTACGCCTCCAGCAGGAACGCCATCATCGGCCTGCCGACGCCCGCGGCGGGCTCGATGACGAACGGGCGGTAGCGCGAGTTGGTGGCCTGGTCGAAGTACGACAGGTCCACGCCCGAGTGGTTGGAGTGCGTGTTCAGGTCGAAGTCGGTGCGGTTGGCGACGCCCTCCAGCTCGCCCCACTCCTGCCCGCCGAACTGGAAGCGGTACTCGATGTCGACCGTGCGCTTGGAGTAGTGCGACAGCTTCTCCGCCGGGTGCTCGTAGTGCCGCAGGTTCTCCTTGGAGATGCCCAGGTCGGTGTACCAGCGGGTGCGCTCGTCGATCCAGTACTGGTGCCACTCCTCGTCGGTGCCCGGCTCGACGAAGAACTCCATCTCCATCTGCTCGAACTCGCGGGTGCGGAAGATGAAGTTGCCCGGCGTGATCTCGTTGCGGAAGCTCTTGCCGATCTGGCCGATGCCGAACGGCGGCTTGCGCCGCGACGTGGTCTGCACGTTGAGGAAGTTGGTGAAGATGCCCTGCGCGGTCTCCGGGCGCAGGTAGTGCAGGCCCTCGTCGGTCTCCACCGGGCCCAGGTGGGTCTTGAGCAGGCCGTTGAACATTCTCGGCTCGGTGTACTGGCCGCGGGTGCCGCAGTTCGGGCACGGCACGTCGGTCAGGTCGCCCTCGGCGACCTGCTTGCCGGTGCGCTCGGCGTACTCCTCGGCCAGCGTGTCCTGCCGGAACCGCTTGTGGCACGAGGTGCACTCGACCAGCGGGTCGACGAACGCCTCGACGTGCCCGGACGCCACCCACACCTCGCGCGGCAGGATCACCGACGAGTCCAGGCCGACCACGTCCTCGCGGCCGCGCACCACGGCGTTCCACCACTGGCGCTTGATGTTGTCCTTCAGCTCGACCCCGAGCGGACCGTAGTCCCACGCCGACCTGGTGCCGCCGTAGATCTCACCGCACGGGTACACGAACCCGCGGCGCTTGCACAGGCTGACGACGGTCTCGATGCGATCGGCTGCCACGGACGACTCCATCAGGGAGATGCAGGTACGGGGCTGTCAGGGTAGCCCTCACCGCCGCACCCCCATCGGGCGACCGGACTGTCGGCACTCGACCCCTGACCGACCGCGACCGCCGACCGGGTCGCGCCGCCGCCCTAGCGCGGTTCGGAGGGCCCCGCGGCCTCGCCCAGCCGGACGGTGCCCGCGTCGCGCGCCAGCAGGCTGGTCTCGCGGCGCACCTCGCCCCCGTCCGCCACCAGCAGCGGCTCGTAGGCGGCCGGCCCGTCGGTGTCGGCCTCCGACAGCAGCGGGACCACGTGCTCGCGCACCTCGAACGGCGACAGGGCCCGGCGGTAGGCGACCACCGAGTCGAACTCCGCGGTCAGCACGAACCGCTCGTCCTCGTCGGTGGAGCGGGAGAGCTGGGCCCGCCGGCAGCCGGGCTGGGCGGTCAGCAGCGCCAGGGCCCGGTCGACGCGCTCGGTGAACGCCCCGGTGGAGGCTTCCGGCACGGTGAAGCGGCACACGAGCAGCACGGTGCAAGGATGCCACGGTGGCTGGTGACTCCAAGCGGACCCTGATCCCCGGCGCCGGGCCGCTCGCCCGGGTGCCCGCACCCGCGGTGTTCCTGCTGGTCCTGGCGCTGTTCGCGCTCGGCGTGTGGCTGCGCGGCCCGGTGGGCGCGGTGCTGCTGGGCGTGCTGGCGCTGGGCGTGGCGGCCCTGCTGGCGACGACCTGGCGCTTGCTGGCCCCCAGCGCGCGCGTGCTGCGGCTGCTGGTGCTGGCGGTGCTGGTGCTCATCACCGTCTCGGTGGTCTAGCGCCGTAGTATCGGTGCTGAAAATCCATACCACGTGGGAGGCGCCGTGTCGGTCGGAGTGCGGGGCGAGCACGTGCACTCCCCCGAGCGCGTGGTCCCCGCCCCCGTGCCGGTCAGGCCCGCGCGCACGCTGGCGGCCGCCGGCGAGCTGCTGCGCGCGCTGGCCGCGCCGGTGCGCATCGCGATCGTGCTCCAGCTGCGCGAGGCCGACCGGTGCGTGCACGAGCTGGTGGAGGCGCTGGGCGTGGCCCAGCCGCTGATCAGCCAGCACCTGCGGGTGCTCAAGGCCGCGGGCGTGGTGCACGGCGAGCGGCACGGCCGCGAGGTCGTCTACCGGCTCGTGGACGAGCACCTGGCGCACATCGTGGTGGACGCGGTGACCCACGTGGACGAGGGGCCGCGTGGTATCAACGAGACCGACCGGACCCGCCGCACGGAGGAGATGTGACCACTAGCGAGCGCCCCACCTCGGTGCCCGGCCTGCGTTCGACCAAGCAGCGCACCGCCGTGTCCAAGCTGCTCGACTCGCTCGGCGAGTTCCGCTCGGCCCAGGAGCTGCACGAGGAGCTGCGCAAGCGCGGCGAGGGCATCGGGCTGACCACGGTCTACCGCACCCTGCAGTCGCTGGCCGACGCGGGCGAGGTGGACGTGCTGCGCACCGACTCGGGCGAGGCGATCTACCGCCGCTGCTCGGCCCATCACCACCACCACCTGGTGTGCCGCGGCTGCGGCCGCACGGTCGAGGTGGAGGGCCCGGCGGTGGAGAAGTGGGCCGACCGGGTCGCCGCGGAGAACGGGTTCGTCGAGGTCAGCCACACCGTGGAGATCTTCGGCACCTGCCGGGAGTGCAACGCCAAGGCCGGTCAGCCCTCGTAGGTGTCCTCCGGCGGGGAGATCGGCAGGACCTCGCTGACGGTGAACGTGGGCACGTACTTGCTGGCCGGGCTCGCCGAACCCGGCACCACGCGCCCGGTGGCCTCGACCCACTGGTCGTCGGGCAGCGCGGCGAGGTCGAGGCCCACCATGCGCGCCTTGACCGGCCGGGCGTCGGCCGCGCAGCAGCCGATGGTCAGCCGGGCGATGAACACGTCGGCGTCCTGGCGCACCACGAACCCGGTCAGCCTGACCACGCGGTCGTCCAGGGAGCCGGAGTCGTCCCACGCGGTGCGGGTGACGAACTCGCCGATGGTCAGCGGCACGACCTCGTCGGAGGGCAGCGGCGCGAACCCGCCGGAGACCTGGGACCGCTGCGCGGCGTTGACGTCGACCCGGTTGACCGAGTCCGCGCCCAGCGCGGGCGGGCTGATCAGGAACACCGCGAGCACGGGCAGCAGCAGCATCCACGGGCTGCGCGACGAGCCGTGGTCGTGGCCGTGGTCGTGCGCCTCGGCCCGCGCGCCCCGGATGTCCTGGGCGATGGCGATCAGCGCCAGCACCACCATGACCGCGCCGGTGACGACGAGCCACGGTCGCAGGGACTCCTTGACGTAGCGCAGGTAGGTGCCGGTCAGCGCGAGCTTGAGCAGCGCGCCGCCGAGCAGGACCAGCAGGATGTTCTGGGTCTCGCGCCTCACAGGAACACCGCTCCCGCCGCCAGGGCGCACGCGATCGCCACCACGAACGTGGCCGGGGCGAAGCGCGCCGCGAAGGACTTGCCGAACGCGCCCGCCTGGAGCGCGACGAGCTTGACGTCGACCGCCGGGCCGACCACCAGGAACACCAGCCGCGGCAGCAGCGGCAGCGCGGTCATCGACACCGCCACGAACGCGTCGGCCTCGCTGCACAGCGCCAGCACCACGGCCAGCAGCGCCATCACCACGATCGACAGCACCAGTCGACCGCCCAGCGCCTCCAGCCAGGACTGGGGCACCAGCACGTTGAACGCCGCCGCGAACACCCCGCCCAGGACCAGGAAGCCGCCCGCGTCGACCAGGTCGTGCCGGGCGGTCTCGGCGAACACCAGCCAGCGGGACCTGCCGTCGTGGTCGGGCAGGCGGCGCAGCGCGCGTTCGGCGATCCACCCGGCCTTGCCGAACCGCGTCCACAGCCAGCCCATCACCACGGCGGTCAGCAGCGACCCGGCGAACCGGGCGGGCACCACCATGGGCGCGTCCCGGAACGCCACGGCCGTGGACACCAGCACCACCGGGTTCACCGCGGGCGCCGCGAGCAGGAACGACAGCGCCACCGCGGGTGCCACGCCCTGCTGCATCAGCCGCCGCGCGACCGGCACGGACGCGCACTCGCACCCCGGCAGCGCCACCCCGGCGACCCCGGCGACGGGCACGGCCAGCGCCGTCCGGCTCGGCAGCAGCCGCCGCAGCGCGCTCGCCGGCACGAACGCCGCGATCGCGCCGCTGATCAGCACCCCGAGCACCAGGAACGGCAGGGCCTGCACGCACACCGCCACGAACACCGTGGACGCGGTGCGCAGCACCGGCACGTCGAGCACGCCGACCAGCCAGTCCTGCAGCACCAGCGCGAGCACCAGCAGGCCGCAGAGCACCTCCAGCGAGGTCACCCGCCACCGCGGCGGGGTGCGGCGCGGACCCGGTCCCCGGATTTCGCCAGTGATTGTCACTTTCGAGATGATGCCAGAACCGCTCCCCGCGCCACGCGAACGCCGCCCCGGCGGGTCAGGTGGGCATCCGCGCGCTCGAGTCGTCCACGAGCACGCCGTCCACGACGAGGTCGGCGAAGGCGTAGGTCACCCCCGTCTTGGCCCTGAAGCAGTACGGCTCGACGCCGACGAGGCAGTCGGCCTCCTTCGGGCCCAGCCGCACCTCCCACTGCTTCGGCTGCCCGTCGCACTGGACGACGGTGAAACCCTCGCCGCTCGCGTTGTGACCGATGAGCTGGACGGCCTCGACCTCGATGACGGCCGGGGCGGAGGCGCCGGAGCAGGTGGCCGTGCCCTGGACGACCAGGACGCCGTAGTAGGGGGTGGCGCCTTGGAGGAACCCGCCCTCCACGTTCACGCTCCCGGTGGCGGCCGAGGCGGCGGGGGCGGCGAGGCAGGTGGCCGCGACCGTGGCGGCCGCGCACAGGATCGCTCGGGTTCTCGGTCTCATCGGGGCTCCTCCCGGGACGCGACGACGAGGTCCCACGCTAGCCAGGAGCCCCGGCGGACCGGCACGACCGATCGGGCGATCACGCACCGGCCGGATCAGGTGTTGACCGACGCGGACCCGACCGCCTCGAACGCCCCGCCCACCGTGAGGACCGCGAAGACCTGGGCGAACGACCTGCTCTGGAAGCAGTAGCCGTACCAGGGGTTGCCGGGGCAGGTGTTCGGCTGAGGCCCCAGCGTCACCGTCCAGTAGGCGGGCTGCTGGGCGCACGAGATGGTGGTGCTGCCCTGGCCGGCCGCGAGGTGACCCCCGAAGATCTGGTTGGCCGAGACCTCCAGCGTGGCCGTGCCCGAGGTGGTGGAGCAGGTGGCGGTGCCCGAGGCCGTCATGACGCCGTAGGGGTAGCCGTCGAGGGAGGCACCGGTGACGGTCACGCTCGCCGCGGCCGAGGCGGTGGGCGTGGCGACGCAGGTGGCGGCGACGATCGCGGTGGCGCATAAAGCAGCGCGTGCGGCGGCTCTCATGACGGGGCTCCTCCCACTCGGGACGACGACCCGGCCAACGTAGCCGGCCACCGCGCCGGGCCGTCACGACCGATCGGGCGACGGCCCGGGGTCGTGACGGCCGGGCCCGGCTCAGCCCTCCTCGCGCAACTCCTCGATGGTGGCCAGCACGTCGGCCGCCTCGCGCAGCGGCAGCAGCGGCTCCACCACGGCCGTCACGCCGCGACCGCCCGCCAGCACCTCCTCGGCCAGCCGCACGGCCTCGTCGCGCTCGTAGGGCCCGCACACGAACGGCGCCCAGTCCTCACCCGCCGACGCCTCGAACGTCACCGCCCACGGCAGGCCCTCGACCTCGGACTCGTCGTCCGGCTCGTACACGATCACCCCGGCCATCAGGCCCCTCCCCCGGTTCCGGCCAGCAGCTCGTTGCGCAGCTGCGAGGCGGTCGACACGACCAGCATCAGCAGCGTGCTCAGCGGCTCCGCCTTCAGCCCCTCGGCCGGGAAGGCGTACCGCAGCGTCACGTCCATGCCCCGCTCGGTGTGGATCACGCCGAGCGTGCCGAACAGGCCCTGGCCGGCGCGCTCGGCCGCCGAACCGGCCAGCTTCGGGTCGTTGGGCAGGTCCCACGCCACCACGCAGGTCAGGCTGAGCACGGTCAGGCCCTCGGCCAGCCGCATCGCCTGCACCGCGCACGGCACGTCGCCGTGCCGGAAGCTCAGCGCGCCGTCGTCGTCCACGTGCACCTCGTGGAACATCTCCAGCGCCTCGCGGGCCGCGGTCAGCAGCCGCCCGGTCACCTCGGCGTCGTCGCTCACTCGGCCACCTCCACGTCGGGCTTGTCCACGGCACCGCCGAAGCGCCGGTCGCGCCGGGCGTAAGCCTCGCAGGCCCGCCACAGGTCCAACCGGTCGAAGTCGGGCCACAGGATGTCCTGGAACACCATCTCCGCGTACGCCGACTGCCACAGCAGGAAGTTCGAGGTGCGCTTCTCGCCCGACGGGCGGATGAACAGGTCCACGTCGGGCATGTCGGGCTGGTACAGGTAGCGGGCCACGGTGCGCTCGTCCACCTTCTCGGGGTTGAGCTGCCCGGCGGCCGCCAGCCGGGCGATCTCCCGCGCCGCGTCGCCGACCTCGGCGCGCCCGCCGTAGTTGATGCACATCGCCAGGTTGAGCACGTCGTTGTCCCGCGTGCGCTCCTCGGCGACCTCCAGCTCCTTGATGACGCTGCGCCACAGCCGCGGCCGGCGGCCGGCCCAGCGCACCCGCACGCCCAGCTCGTCCAGCTCGTCGGTGCGGTGGTGGATCACGTCGCGGCTGAACCCCATGAGGAAGCGCACCTCGTCGGGGCTGCGGCGCCAGTTCTCGGTGGAGAACGCGTACAGCGACAGCCACTTCACGCCCAGCTCGATGGCGCCCCTGGCCGCCTCGACCACCACGGCCTCGCCGCGCTTGTGCCCCTCGATGCGGGACAGGCCGCGCTGGTTGGCCCAGCGGCCGTTGCCGTCCATCACGATGGCTATGTGCCTGGGCACCAGGTCGGCCGGGATGTCGGGTGGCGTGGCGCCGGAGGGGTGCGGTTCCGGGGGTCGGGGGACGCGCTGGACGCGGTCCGCCCGCCGTCGGCGAAGCATGGTCGTCCTCTCGGGGTGCTCAAGTGGGGACGGGCGAGCCTAACCCCCGCTCGGCTGCGCCCTGCGCTCGACCAAGGGCAACGAGCGGAGCTGCCGCTCCAGGTGCCACTGGAGGTGCGCGGCGACCAGCCCGCCCGCGTCGCGCCGGGCGGCGGTCGGGATGGCGTCCACCACGTCCCACCGGCCGTGCAGCAGGGCCGAGAGCAGGCTCAGGGTGTCCGCGGACGGCGAGGCGCTGCCCGGCGGGCGGCACCGCGGGCACACCATGCCGCCCGCGTGCACGTTGAACGCCCGGTGCGGGCCCGGGTCGCCGCAGCGGGCGCACTCGTCCACCGCGGGCGCCCAGCCGGCGAACGCCATCGCCCGCAGCAGGAACGCGTCCAGCACCAGCGAGGCGTCCCGCTCCTTGGCCGCCAGCGCCCGCAGCGCGCCCGTGACCAGCAGGTACAGCCGCAGCGCCGGTTCGCCCTCCTCGGCGGTGAGCCGGTCGGCGGTCTCCAGCACCGCGCACGCGGCCGTGTAGCGCTGGTAGTCGTCCACCAGGTCCACCCCGAACGCGTCCACGGTCTCCACCTGGGTCACCACGTCCAGCGACCGGCCCGGGTAGAACTGCACGTCGACGTGCGCGAACGGCTCCAGCCGCGCGCCGAACCGGGACGAGGTGCGGCGCACGCCCTTGGCGACCGCGCGCACCTTGCCGTGCCGCTGGGTCAGCAGCGTGATGATGCGGTCGGCCTCGCCGAGCTTCTGCACCCGCAGCACCACCCCGGTGTCCCGGTAGAGGTTGGCCACTAGAACCCCAGGCGGCGCAGCTGCTTCGGATCGCGCTGCCAGTCCTTGGCGATCTTGATGTGCAGGTCCAGGTAGACGCGCGTGCCCAGCAGCTTCTCGATCTGGCGGCGCGAGGTGATGCCGACCTGCTTGAGCCGCTCGCCGCGGTGCCCGAGGATGATCGCCTTCTGGCTGGGGCGCTCGACGAACACGTTCGCGTGAATGTCGACCAGGTCGTCGCGGCCCTCGCGGGGCGCCATCTCCTCCACCACCACCGCGATCGAGTGCGGCAGCTCGTCGCGCACGCCCTCCAGCGCGGCCTCCCGGATCAGCTCGGCCACCAGCGTCTGCTCGGGCTCGTCGGTCAGCTCGCCGTCCGGGTACAGCGGCGGGCCCTCCGGCAGCTTGCCGACCAGCAGCTCGGCCAGGGTGTCGACCTGGTAGCCGTCCACCGCGGACACCGGGATCAGCTCGGCGAAGTCCATCACCTGCTGCAGCGCCAGCAGCTGCTCGGCGACCTGCTGCTGGCCCACCAGGTCGGTCTTGGTGACGATGCCGATGACCGGGGTGCGCTTGGCGATCTTCTCCAGCTCGCCCGCGATGAACCGGTCGCCCGGGCCGACCTTCTGGTCCGCGGGCACGCAGAACCCGACCACGTCGACCTCCGACCAGGTCTCCCGGACCAGGTCGTTGAGGCGCTGGCCGAGCAGGGTGCGCGGGCGGTGCAGGCCGGGCGTGTCCACCAGCACGAGCTGGCCGTCCTCGCGGTGCACGATGCCGCGGATGGTGTGGCGGGTGGTCTGCGGCTTGCTGGAGGTGATCGCGACCTTGG
Organism: Saccharothrix syringae; assembly: GCF_009498035.1. Lineage (NCBI taxonomy): Bacteria > Bacillati > Actinomycetota > Actinomycetes > Pseudonocardiales > Pseudonocardiaceae > Saccharothrix > Saccharothrix syringae. The sequence goes on along the minus strand of NZ_CP034550.1, from coordinate 1,550,813 downwards.
TCCCGACCAGCGCGTTGGTCAGCGTCGACTTGCCGGCGTTGGGGCGGCCGACGAAGCACGCGAACCCGGAGCGGTAACCATCCATCCCGCCATTGTCCCCGGTCGCACCGACAGCGCCGCGCCGCCCTCGACCGCACCGCTCCAGACCGCACCGCTCCCGACCGCGCCGCCCTCGACCGCGCCCCCGGACCCAGGTCACCCCGACCCCGGGGGCGCCGCTCCACCGAACCCCCTCAGGCCCCGAACGCCCTGAGCCCCAGGGCCGCCCCGGCGCGGGGCAGCCACGCGTACCGGTCCCCCGGGTCGGCGGGCAGCGGCCGGACCACCGCGCACCAGGCGTCCCGGTCCAGCACGGCCCGGTAGCGCTCCACCAGGTCGTCCCGCTGCTCCCGGGTGGCGCCCGCGACCGCCTTCGGGCCGGCCAGGTCGGAGGCGATGGACACCGCCGTGGCGAACCTGTCGGCCGTCGGCGCCTGCCGGGCGAGGTGACCTGCGTGCGCCTCGACCACCGCGCGCGCAGGCGGGTAGCCCCCCAGGGTCGTGCCCATCCCGCTCGCGCAGCCGAGGACCACCAGCAGCCGCCCGGTGTGGTCGACCAGCGCGTCGTCGGACCCGGTGGTGATGGCGTGGTGCAGGTGCGCGGCGGTGGCCACCTCCCCCGCGAAGTAGGCGTTGAGGAAGTCCCCGTCGCAGGCCCGGCGCAGCAGCCAGGGCCGCGCCCGCTCACCACCGACGCGGCACAGCGCCTCGACCACGGACACCCGACCCCAGCCGGTGACCCGTTCCCCCAACCACAGCAGGGCGTCCGCCCCGCCCCGGCGGCGCTGGAGGGCGGCGGCGGCCAACGGGCCGAAGGTGAGCGCCGACAGGCCGATCGTGCGGATCAGCGGGATGTCGTCCTCGTCCCAGTCGGACGCCAGCAGGGCCAGGCCGACCAGCACGTCGGCCTCGGCCGGGCCGTGCCGCACCAGCCACCGCCCGGTCCGGCGCACCCGCTCCCGGTCGGTGCGCAGCGCGGCCGCGGCGAGGTGGTCGTTGGGGTGGATCGGCACGCTCAGCTCGCGGAACGCCCCCACCAGGGCGGACGGGTGGGCGTCCCCGGCCAGGTACCGGTCCAGGACGGCCGCGGCGTCCGCACCGGCCAGGCGCCGGTCGGTGCGCGCTGGCCTGCGCCCGCGCCGCGGCGGGTCGTTCGGGAAGGGTTCACCGCCGCGCGGCAGCGGCCCGTCGGGGTGCTGCTCGTGCAGGCGCAGCACGTGCTCGTACAGGCTGGTCCGGGGGCCGGCCCCGGTCCCCTCGCTCACCGGCGGGGGCTGGACTCGATTCGCTCGGTCATGATCACAGCCTACGTCACGCCCGCTGCGCCGGCGGCGCGATCCGGTTCAGCTCCAGCGCCGCCGGCATCGGCCCGCCCTCGACCAGCCAGCGCTCCAGGTCGTCCATGACCGCGTCGTGCAGCACGAACCCCAGCCACACCGGCTTCTGCCCGCGCGGCTTCACCACGACCACGTTCGAGTGCTCGCACGCGTCCAGGCAGTCGGCCGTGCGCAGGCTCACCCGACCACCCGAAGCCGCCGCCAGCACCTCCAGCCGCCGCAGCTGGCCCTCGTGGTCGTAGTCCGGGTGCTTCTTGCGCGTGCCGCAGCAGCAGCCGCGGCACACCGTCACGTAGTCGCGCACCTACAGCGTCTCGCGCAGCTCGCCGGCGGCGTCCGCCCGCAGCACCGGCGCACCGGCCGTCAGGTCCCGCACCGCCGCCACCGACGCCTCGTCCACCGACTCCGACGCCGTCACCACGGCCGCCGCCTCCAGGCCCTCCGCGCCGCTGGACACCGCCGCCGCCACCGCCGCCTGCAACGCGGTCAGCCCCAGCGACGGCAGCGCCACCGTGGTCGCCGCGTACGTCCGGCCGTCGGTGTCGCGCACCGCCGCGCCCTCCGCCGCGCCCGTGCGCGCCCGCGCCGACCGGGCCAGCGTGATGATCTTCAGGTCCTCGGGGTCGAGCTCACTCACCGGGGTTCCCCTCGTCGCCTTCGTCGTTGTGCGCCGGGCGCACCAGCACCGTGGTGATGCGCACCCGCCCGCGCTCGTCCTTGCCGCCCTCGGCCCGCATCCGCAGGCCCGCGATCTCCGCCTCCGTGCCCGGCAGCGGCACCCGGCCCAGCCGCTGCGCCAGCAGCCCGCCCACGGTCTCCACCTCGTGGTCGTCCAGCTCCGTGCCGAACAACGCGTCCAGGTCGTCCACCGGCAGCCGCGCGCTCACCCGCACCGACCCGTCCGCCAGGTGCTCCACCGGCGGCCGGTCGTCGGTATCGGACTCGTCGGTGATCTCGCCGACGATCTCCTCCAGGATGTCCTCGATCGTCAGCAGGCCCGCCGTGCCGCCGTACTCGTCCACCACCACCGCCAGGTGGTTGCGCGAGAGCTGCATCTCCCGCAGCAGGTCCGCGATCGGCTTCGAGTCCGGGATGAACGACGCCGGCTTCATCACGTCCGACACCACCGTGCCGTTCGGGTCCTCCGCCAGCGTCAGCCGCACCAGGTCCTTGAGGTTCACCACGCCCACGATGTCGTCGACGCTCTCCCCGATCACCGGCACCCGCGTGTACCCGGTGCGCAGCGACAGCGCCAGCGCCTGCCGGATCGACTTGGTGCTCTCGATCCACACGATCTCCGTGCGCGGCACCATCACCTCGCGCGCGATCGTGTCACCCAGCTCGAAGACCGAGTGGATCATCTCCCGCTCGCCCTCGTCCACGACGCCGCGCTCCTGGGCCATGTCCACCAGCTCGCGCAGCTCCACCTCCGAGGAGAACGGGCCCTCGCGGAACCCCTTGCCCGGCGTGATCGCGTTGCCGACCAGGATCAGCAGCCTGCTCAGCGGCCCCAGCACCCGGCCCAGCACCCGGATCGGCGCCGCCGCCACCAGGCTCACCGCGTACGGGTGCTGCCGGCCGATCGTGCGCGGACCCACGCCCACCAGGACGTAGGACACCACCAGCATGCTCAGCCCGGCCACCAGCACCGCCACCCAGCCGGTCGACACGCGCCCCAGGCACACCACGGTGACCAGCACCGTCGCACCCAGCTCGCACCCCAGCCGCAACAGCAGCAGCAGGTTCACGTGCCGCGGCCGGTCGGCCAGCAGCGCGATCAACTGCCCCGCACCCGCACGACCCTGCCGCTGCAACGCCTCCACCCGCGCCCGCGACACCGTGCCCAGCGCCGCGTCCGCCGCCGCGAACGCACCCGCCGCCAACACCAGGACCACGGCCAGCACCAGCAGGCCGGCAGGACTCGCCAGCACCCCGCCGCCTCAGTCCGTCGGTCCGGGCCGGTCGGCGTCCTCCAGCCCCACCGCCCCGAGCAGCTTCGAGTCCGCCTCCCGCTGCGCCGACTGCCGGGCGGCCTCCGCCGCCGCGGCGCGGAAGTCACCGAGGATGCGGTTCTGCAACGTGAACATCTCCCGCTCCTCGGCAGGCTCGGCGTGGTCGTAGCCCAGCAGGTGCAGCACGCCGTGCACGGTCAGCAGGTGCAACTCGTCCAGCAGGCCGTGCCCGGCCTTCTTCGCCTGGTCCTTGGCGAACTCCGGGCACAGCACGATGTCACCCAGCAGCGCCGGCCCCAACCCCGCCGCGTCCGGGCGGCGGGCCGAGTCCAGCTCGTCCATCGGGAAGGCCATCACGTCCGTCGGCCCCGGCAGGTCCATCCAGCGCTGGTGCAGGTCCGCCATCACGTCCAGCTCGACCAGCAGGACGGACAGCTCGGCCAACGGGCTCACGCCCATTCGGTCCAGGGCGAACCGGGCGGCGGCGACGATGGACGGCTCGTCGACGCCGACGCCCGACTCGTTCGCGATCTCGATGCTCACGGCGACTATCGTCCCCGGCGCTGCCCGCGCGAGCGCGCACCGGGTCCGGCGTGGTGCCCGCCCCGATCGCGCGGATCGTGCTCGTCCTGCTCGACCTGCCACTTCTCGTAGGCGTCCACGATGTCCGCGACCAGGCGGTGGCGCACCACGTCGTTGCTGGTCAGGATCGAGAAGTGGACGTCGTCGACGCCGTCGAGGATGTCCCGGACCACGGCCAGGCCGCTGCGCTGCCCGCCGGGCAGGTCGACCTGGGTGATGTCACCGGTCACCACGACCTTCGAGCCGAAGCCCAACCGGGTGAGGAACATCTTCATCTGCTCGGGCGTGGTGTTCTGCGCCTCGTCGAGGATGATGAAGGCGTCGTTGAGCGTGTTGTGCGTCAGCAGGTGGTCCTCGGTGACGTACAGCGAGTCCTCCGCCGCCACCTGGATGCACACCGCTTCCGCGCGCCCCGCCGGCTCGATGCTGTCGATGAACCGCATCGGACGGCCCCCGCCACCCGCCGCGCGGTACTCGTCGAGCTTCCGGGTCAGCCGGAAGGGCTCGACGCCCTGCGGGAGGCGGATGTCGACGACGTGCGCGTCGGCCGAGCCCGCTCGCACGGAGGCGACACCGCCCAGGGACCGGACCAGGTGCACGACGTCATCCCTGAGCTGGACGGACGCGGTCGTGTACCGGATGCCGCAGGTGCGGCCGGCGTGCCTCACCGGCTCGCCGGCGCGGTCCAGCAGCCCCTGGAGCACGCCGAGCCGGACTCCGGCGGTGTTCTGCCGGTAGGCGACGGGAACGGATGCCTCGGGGACACCGGTGTCGATCGGGTTCGAGACCCGCACCGCGCCCGCCCACTTGGCTCCGGGCGCCGCCGACGAGCCGCGCACCCCGCTCCGGGCGGTGGTCGCGGTCGCGAGCGCCGGCTCCTCCGTGGCGAAGGACGGCGTGGTCGTACCGGTCAGGCAGCCGTCGCCCAGGAGCAGGCCCAGGGCGTAGGGGTCCATCGGGACCTCCTGCTCCGGGTGGCACACGGGCGCGCTGAGCAGCGGCAACTCGTACCGCCGGGCGTGGGCGGCCCGGAGGTTGCCGATCATCTCCTTGGTCTCCAGGACCCGCCACGGCTTGCCCCGGCGGCGGTCGGACGCCGTCCGGACCGTCCAGAGGTGGTCACCGCAGCACAGGGTCGACGCCCCGTCCTGGGCGGTGACGCGGTAGATGTCCTTCTCGCCCTGCGGGTACACGCCGAGCACCGGCGTGGGCTCGCCGTTCGAGCCGATCACGAGGTCGCCGACCCGGAGGCCGCCGATCGGGCGGAAGCCGTCCGGGGTGAGCACCTCGGTGAACACCGGCTGCGCCCGGCCGCGCATGTAGGCCAGCGGGGCGACCTCGATCGTGCCCGCCTGGGTCAGCCGGGGGATCGACTCGGGGTCGACCATGTCGTGCAGGGCGTCGTACAGGGGGCGCAGGTACGGGTCGATCTTCTCGTACAGCGTGCCCGGCAGGTAGCCCAGCCGCTCGCCCGCCTCGACCGCCGGTCGGGTCAGGATGATGCGGTTGACCTGCTTGGCCTGGAGCGCCTGCACGGCCTTGGCCATGGCCAGGTACGTCTTGCCGGTGCCGGCGGGGCCGATGCCGAACACGACGGTGTTCTGGTCGATCGCGTCGACGTAGTGCTTCTGGTTCAGCGTCTTCGGGCGGATGGTGCGGCCGCGCCGGGAGATGATGTCCAGGCTGAGCACCTCGGCGGGCGACTCGCTGGTCCCCGCGGACAGCATGGCCACCGTGCGGCGGACCGTGTCCGGGCCGACCTGCTGGCCGCGGCTGGCGAGGGTGACCAGTTCGGTGAACACCCGTTCGGCGAAGGCCACGTCGGCGGGCTGGCCGGAGAGGGTGATCTCGTTGCCCCGCACGTGCACGTCGGCGTCGAGCAGCTCCTCGGCGAGCCTGAGGTTCTCGTCGCGCGACCCGAGCAGGGCGAGCACCGCGCCGTCGGGCACGGCGAACTTGGACTGGGCGTCGGCCGCGGCCTGGCCTGCCTGCGGCGTGTTGTCAGCGGTACCGGCCACGTGGCCTCGGGTCCTCTTCCTGCGCGTTGGCGCCGTGCTCGGGGTGTTCCGACCTACCCGACGATGCTAGCCGTCCCCGCCGACAATCCGCACCGGAGTTGGAAAACCGCTGGACAGAGGGGGTGTGGGGAAGCGGGTGTTCCGGCCGCGGGTGGGATCGGGGTTCGGGCCGGTCGACGGGTGCGGGTGGTCGACGCCGAGGTGTTCGGCGCCGACCGGTCGGCGGTCCGGTGGCGCGGGCCCTAGGCCAGGGGGCCGAGCCGGCGGCCGCCGAGGACGTGCAGGTGGGCGTGGAACACGGTCTGGCCCGCGTCGGCGCCGGTGTTGAACAGCAGCCGGTAGCCGCTCTCGGCGACGCCCTCGGCCTTGGCGACCTCGCCGGCGGCCAGGAACAGGTCGTCGAGCACGCCGGGTGCGGCGGCGGCGAGCGCGACGGCGTCGCCCGCGTGGGTCTTGGGCACCAGCACGACGTGCGTGGGCGCCTGCGGGGCGATGTCGCGGAACGCCAGCGTGGTGTCGGTCTCGTGCACCACGGTGGCCGGGATCTCGCGGGCGACGATGCGGCAGAACAGGCAGTCGGACATGCGCGGCAGGCTACCGAGCCGGCCGCCCGGTCCGCAGGCGAGCCGGGCCCGAGCCCGCACCCGCAACCGCCACCGGCCCGCCGCCGAAGCAGACGCGAGACCACCGCCCGACCCGAGCCGACCACCAGGCAGGCAGCACCCGAGCCGGCCCGCCCCGCTACCCGGTCCGCTGCCGGGCCAGTCGCAGGGCGGCGTCGCGGCAGGCGGCCCACGCCGGGGTGCCGACGGTGATCACCTCCATGTGCCCGGTCCCGGGCAGCTCGACCAGCTCGGCGCCCGAGGCGCGGGCGAACGCGGCGCTCTGCTCGAACGGCACGTCCTCGTCCTCCGTGCCGTGGACCAGCACCATCGGCTTGTCGATGGGCAGCAGGGCGGCGGGTGAGGCGTCGGCGTAGTGCCCGGGCACCTCGTCGGGGGTGCCGCCGAGCAGTTCGGCGGCACGACGCGTGATCTGCGGGTGCAGGTGGAAGTCCAGGACCCCGGCCTGCGAGACGGCGCCGACCACGCGGGGGTGGCGGGCGGCGGCCCAGACGGCGAGGTGGCCGCCCGCGGAGTGACCGAGGGTCACCACGGGGCCCAGCGCGGGGTCGAGGGCGTCGAGGGCGGCCAGGACGTCGTCCCCGGTCTCGGGCCACCCGCCGCCGCCGGTGATGCGCCGGTACTCGACGTTGTAGGCGGCGGCGCCGTGGGCGACGAGGTCGGCGGCCAGCGGGCGGCCGAGTTCGAGGCCATAACGCTGGTGCCAGAAACCACCGTGGATTACCACGATGACGGGAAACGATTCACCGGCGGGCGCGGAATACTCCCCGAACTGGCTCGGGTGCGCCCCGTACGCGATGCGCAATGAAAACCTCGTCACAAAAAGAGGGCCGCGCCGCGATGGGACCTGGGGGTCGTCCCACCGCGACGCGGCGGCGCCGGACCGAGGGGGGAGGTGTCCGGCGAGTCTGGTGTGAAGGGCCGACCGGATTGGACCGAATCGCCCCGTCCGGCATGAGCGTAACCCCTGCGTGGGCCGTTCGCCAGAAGAGACGGGAATCATTACCGCCAGCGATCGGTCAGCACACCGAGCGCACCCAGGGCCACCGCCGCGGCCGTCGACGCGCGCAGGACGTCAGGGCCCAGTCGCACCGCGTGGGCGCCCGCCGCGGTCAACGCGGACAATTCCTCGTCGGTGATGCCGCCTTCAGGTCCGACCACCAGCAGCACCTCGCCGGAAGCGGGCAGCGGAACCGATCCCAGGGGCGACGAAGAAGATTCGTGCAAAACCAATGCAACCGCCGACGAACCGGCCAACCGGGCGAGTTCGGCGGTGCCGGCGGGTTCGGCGACGGCGGGCACGCGGGCGCGCCTGGCCTGCTTGGCGGCCTCGCGGGCGGTGGCGCGCCAGCGTTCGAGGGCCTTGGCGCCGCGCGGGCCGTCGTCCCACTTGGTCACGCAGCGCGAGGCCCGCCAGGGCACGACGGCGTCCACGCCGGCCTCGGTGGCCAGCTCCACGGCCAGCTCGCCGCGGTCGCCCTTGACCAGGGCCTGGGCCAGCACCACGCGCACGGCGGGTTCGGGCACCACCCAGCGCTCCACGACGTCGAGCTCCAGGGCGTCCTTGCGCACCGCGGTCACCGCGCACCGGGCCTGGGCGCCGGAGCCGTCGGAGAGCACCAGCTCCTCACCGGGCCGCAGCCGGCGCACGGTGGCCGCGTGCCGCCCCTCCGGCCCGTCGAGCAGCGCCGACGGACCGGTGGGCAGCGCGGCGACCAGGAAGACCGGCAGCGTCACCGGTGGTTGCGCCCGGCGCGCAGCCGGGAGAACAGGCCACCGCCGACCTTGCCGTTGTGCGCGAGGGTGGGCTCCTCCTCGCCGCGCAGCACGGCCAGCTCGCGCAGCAGCTCGACCTGCCGGGTGTCGAGCTTGGTCGGCACCAGGACCTCCAGGTGCACGTGCAGGTCGCCGTGGCCGTCGATGCGGCCGTTGGAGCGCAGCCGGGGCATGCCGCGGCCGGTGAGCACCAGCTCGGTGTTCGGCTGGGTGCCGGGTTCGATCTCCAGCTCCTCCTCGCCGTCGAGCGTCTGCAGCGGCAGCACCGCGCCCAGCGCGGCGGTGGTCATCGGGATGCGCACCGAGCAGTGCAGGTCGGCGCCGTCGCGCTCGAAGACCTCGTGCGGGACCTCCTCGACCTCGACGTAGAGGTCGCCGGCCGGGCCGCCGCCGGGGCCGACCTCGCCCTGGCCCGCGAGCCGCACGCGCATGCCCTCGGCCACGCCGGCCGGGATCTGCACGGAGATGGTGCGCCGCGAGCGCACCCGGCCCTCGCCCGCGCACTGCTGGCACGGGTCGGGGATGACCTCGCCGAAGCCGCGGCACACCGGGCAGGGCCGCGCGGTGACGACCTGGCCCAGGAAGGAGCGCTGCACCGACTGCACCTCGCCGCGGCCGCCGCAGGTGTCGCACCGCACCGGGCCGCTGCCCTCGGCGGTGCCGCTGCCCACGCAGCGGTCGCACAGGATGGCGGTGTCGACGGTCAGTTCGCGCTGGGCGCCCGCGGCGCACTCCTCCAGCGTGAGCGACAGCCGGATCAGCGCGTCCGAGCCGGGCTGCACGCGGCTGCGCGGGCCGCGCCCACCACCGCCGCCCGCGCCGAAGAAGGCGTCCATGATGTCGCCGAGCCCGAAACCCGCGAACGGGTCGCGCATGCCCGCACCACCGCCGCCGGGCTCCAGCGGGTCGCCGCCCAGGTCGACGACCTGCCGCTTCTTCGGGTCCGACAGGACCTCGTAGGCGGCGGTCACCTCCTTGAAGCGGGCCTCCTCGTTGGGGTTGACGTCCGGGTGGAGCTGTCGCGCGAGCTTGCGGTAGGCGCGCTTGATCTCCTCGGGGGTCGCGTTCTTGGAGACCCCGAGCGTGCCGTAGTAGTCCCTCGCCACCGTGTTTCCTCCTGCGAACGCGTTCGGGCGCGCGTTCGCTCGCTTGCCAAACGTCCCGCGGGACCGCGGTGTTCCCCCGTCGTCACCGCCCGGTCAGGATCTCACCCACGTAGGTGGCGACCGCTCGCACGGCCGCCATCGTGCCCGGGTAGTCCATCCTGGTCGGTCCCACCACTCCCATGCCGCCGAGCAGGTTGTCCCGGCTGCCGTAGCCGATGGACACGACCGAGGTGCTGCGCATCTCCGCCGCTTCGTTCTCCTCGCCGATGTGCACCAGGATCGTGCCGGGGTCGCGGGCGGAGGCCAGCAGCTTGAGGACCACCACCTGCTCCTCCAGCGCCTCCAGCACCTGGCGCAGCGAACCGGGGAAGTCTGCCACGTTGCGGGTGAGGTTCGCCGTGCCACCCAGCACCAGGCGCTCCTCGGGGTGCTCGACCAGGGACTCGATGAGCACCGTGCTCACCCGCGTCATCGCGTCGCGCAGCTCGGCCGGCGCCTGCTCGGGCAGCTGGGCGACCTCGGCCGAGGCGTCGGACAGGCGCTTGCCGCCCATGGCCGAGTTCAGCACCGCGCGCAGCCGGGCCACGTTCTCCTCGGTGATGACGTCGCCGAGGTCGACCGACCGCTGGTCGACGCGGCCGGTGTCGGTGATCAGCACCAGCATCAGCCGCGCCGGCGTGATGGCCAGCACCTCCAGGTGGCGCACGGTGGACCGGCTCAGCGTCGGGTACTGGATGACCGCGACCTGCCGGGTCAGCTGGGCCAGCAGCCGGACGCTGCGGCGCAGCACGTCGTCGAGGTCGTAGGCGCCTTCGAGGAAGCTCTGGATGGCCTTGCGCTCGGCCGACGACAGGGGCTTGACCTCGCTCAACCGGTCCACGAACACCCGGTAGCCCTTGTCGGTGGGCACCCGGCCCGCGCTGGTGTGGGGCTGGGTGATGTACCCCTCCTCCTCCAGCGCAGCCATGTCGTTGCGCACGGTGGCGCTGGACACGCCGAGGTTGTGCCGCTCCACGAGCGCCTTGGAGCCCACCGGCTCGTGGTTGGACACGTAGTCGGCGACGATCGCGCGCAGCACCTCGAACCTGCGCTCATCCGCGTTCACCGCACGTCACCTCCACGACCGGTCCGGACCTCCACCCCGAGTTTACGGAGGTGAGCGCCTTCTTCGTAAATTTCGTTCGCCTTGATCCCGCAGGTGTGCACAGGATGGCGGGTGTGCTGACGCTCATCCGGCGAAACCTGCGCGAGTCCATCCGGGCGGACGCCGTGCGCGTCGGCCCGTTCCTGGTCCGCTTCGACGCCCACAGCGACAACCCGTACCTGAACTACGCGGTGCCCGAGGAGGGCGCCGAACCGACCGCGGCCGAGGTCGCGGCACTGGTGACAGCCTTCCACGACCGGTCGCGCACGCCGCGGCTGGAGTACCTGCGGCCCGCGCCGGGCGTGGACGCGGCCCTCGACGCGGCCGGGTTCGAGGTGGACCGGCTGCTGCCGCTGATGGTCGCGGAGGAGCCGCGCGCCCCCGCGCCGCCGGCGGGGCTGGTGGTGGGCGCGGTCACCTCGGACGAGGACCTGCTGGCCGCTTCGGTGGTGCAGAACACCGCCTTCGGCCTCGGCCCGACCGCCGGGGAGGCGGACCTGGAGCGGCAGCAGGCGCTGCTGGACCAGGGCGGGGTGGTGGTGCTGGCCCGGCTGGGCGGCGTGCCCGCGGGCGCCGGCGCGCACACCGCGCCGCACGGCGGGTTGGCGCAGGTGGCGGGTATCGCGGTGCTGCCCGCGCACGAGCGGCGGGGCATCGCGTCGGCGGTGTGCGCGGACCTGACCGCGCGGGTGTTCGCGGCGGGCGCGACGCCGTTCCTGGAGACGGAGCCGGACGGCAAGGTCGACCGCCTGTACGGGCCGCTGGGCTACCGGCTGGTCGGGGAGTCGGTGTCCGCCACGCTCGGGTGAGCAGGTGCCCGCCCCGGTCGGGCCGGGGAAGGGCCCGCCCCGCTCACGTGAGCCGGTGCACCACGGCGTCGGCGAGCAGCCGGCCCCGGTCGGTGAGCACGCAGCGGCCGCGGTCCAGCTCGGCGGGGTCGAGCAGGCCGTCCTCGGCGGCCACCTCCGCCCCGGCCCGGCCGCCGTCGTCGAGGGCGTCCACCGGCAGGCCGGTGACCAGGCGCAGCTCCAGCAGCACCCGCTCCACGCGCCGGTCGTCGTCGGACAGCACCTCGCGCCCGGCGGCGGGCGAGGTGCCCGCGGCCAGCAGCTCCGCGTACTTCGCCGGGTGCTTGGCGTTCCACCAGCGCACGCCGCCGACGTGGCTGTGCGCGCCGGGGCCCGCGCCCCACCAGTCGCCGCCCTGCCAGTAGAGCAGGTTGTGGCGGCAGCGGGCCGCCTCGTCGGCCGCCCAGTTCGACACCTCGTACCAGCGCAGCCCGTGGGCCGTGAGGGCCGCGTCGACCTGCTCGTACTTGTCGGCCAGCACGTCGTCGTCGGGCATCGGCAGCTCGCCGCGGCGCACCCGGCGGGCCAGCGCGGTGCCCTCCTCCACGATCAGCGCGTAGGCCGAGACGTGGTCCACGCCGGCGCCGCGCACCGCGTCCAGCGAGGCCCGCAGGTCGTCGGCGGTCTCCCCCGGCGTGCCGTAGATCAGGTCGAGGTTGACGTGCTCGAAGCCCGCCTCCCGCGCCTCCCGGGCCGCCGCCACCGGGCGTCCCGGCGTGTGGGCCCGGTCCAGCAGCGCGAGCACGTGGCGGGCCGCGGACTGCATGCCCAGCGACACCCGGGTGTAACCCGCGTCACGCAGGGCCGCGAAGAACGCGGGCGAGGTGGACTCGGGGTTGGCCTCGGTGGTGACCTCCGCGCCCGGCGCGAGGCCGACCGAGCCGCGCACCGCGTCGAGCACGGCGGCCAGCCCGTCGGCGCCCAGCAGCGACGGCGTGCCGCCGCCCACGAACACCGTCTCGGCCGCCGGCGGGGTGCCCAGCACGCGCGCGGCCAGGTCCAGCTCGCGCCGCAGCCCCTCGAGCCAGGAGGCGGGCGAGGCGGAAGTGCCCAGCTCACCGGCGGTGTAGGTGTTGAAGTCGCAGTAACCGCAGCGGGTCGCGCAGAACGGGACGTGCACGTAGACGCCGAACGGCCGGGTGCCCAGGCCGGTGAGGGCGGCGGCGGGCAGCGAGCCGTCGGGGGGCGCGGGGTCGCCGGTCGGCAGGGCGGAGGGCATGGCCTCCATTGTCCCATTTACCAGGGGCAACCCCCGCCGTGACGGCCGTCCCACCATGCGGATGGCGGTGGACCACGGGATGGACGCGTGGCACGCTGAGCGCATGACGTCGAACGGAGTCCGCCTGGTGGTGCGCCGCCACGTCGACTTCCGTCGCGTTTCGAGCGCGATGTGCCGCAACTCGGCCTGACCCGCGCCCGACCTTTCTGTTCCCGTCGGCGCCGGGCGCGCTGACGAGACCCCCACCACGGCTCACCCCGGGACTCGCACGCGCCGCCAGCGCCCCGAAACCCCCGGAGGACGAGGATGGTCCCCCCGACGACCTCGCCAGGCAAGCCGCCTCAGCGCGCCAGGCAGCGCCGAGGTGAGGGGCAGTGGGCGCTGGGCTACCGCGAGCCGCTGAACCCCAACGAGCGGAGCAAGAAGGACGACAACCCGCTCAACGTGCGGGCGCGGATCGAGAACATCTACGCCCACGGCGGTTTCGACTCCATCGACCCGGCCGACCTGCGCGGCAGGTTCCGCTGGTACGGCCTCTACACCCAGCGCAAGCCCGGCATCGACGGCGGCCGCACCGCCACCCTGGAGCCGGAGGAGCTGGACGACGAGTACTTCATGCTGCGCGTCCGCATCGACGGCGGCCGGCTGACCACCCAGCAGCTCGCGCTGATCGGCGAGCTGTCCCAGACCTACGCGCGCGACACCGCCGACATCACCGACCGGCAGAACGTCCAGTACCACTGGATCCGCGTCGAGGACGTGCCCACGATCTGGCAGAAGCTGGAGGCCGCGGGCCTGACCACGATGGAGGCGTGCGGCGACAGCCCGCGCGTGATCCTCGGCTCGCCGGTGGCCGGCATCGCCGAGGACGAGGTCGTCGACGGCACCCCGGCGATCGAGGAGATCCTGCGCCGCTACATCGGCGACCCGCGCTTCTCGAACCTGCCGCGCAAGTTCAAGACCGCGATCTCGGGCCTGCCGGACGTGGCGCACGAGATCCACGACGTGGCGTTCGTCGGCGTGGTCCACCCCGAGCACGGCCCCGGCTTCGACCTGTGGGTCGGCGGCGGCCTGTCCACCAACCCCATGATCGGCAAGCGGCTGGGCGCGTGGGTGCCCGCCGACGAGGTGCCGGACGTGTGGGAGGGCGTGATCGCGGTCTTCCGCGACTACGGCTACCGCCGGCTGCGGCACCGGGCGCGGATCAAGTTCCTGGTCGCCGACTGGGGCCCGGAGAAGTTCCGCGAGGTCCTGGAGACCGAGTACCTGAAGCGGAAGCTGGTCGACGGGCCCGCGCCCGAGGTGCCCGCGGTGCCGCGCGACCACATCGGCGTGCACCGCCAGAAGGACGGCCTGTACTACGTCGGCGCCGCCCCGATCGCCGGCCGGGTGTCCGGCTCGACGCTGGTCGAGGTCGCCAAGGTGGCCGAGCGCGCCGGGTCGACCCGGGTGCGGCTGACCCCGCAGCAGAAGCTGGTCGTGCTGGACGTGCCCGAGGCCGAGGTCAAGGCCCTCCAGGCCGACCTGGCCAAGCTGGGCCTGCAGACCGAGCCGTCGCCGTGGCGGCGGGGCGTGATGGCGTGCACCGGCATCGAGTTCTGCAAGCTGGCCATCGTCGAGACCAAGGCCCGCGCGGCGGAGCTGGTGACCGCGCTGGAGGCCCGGCTCGCCGACGTCGTGGCCGGGGTCACCGAGCCGATCGCGGTGCACATCAACGGCTGCCCCAACTCCTGCGCCCGCATCCAGACCGCCGACATCGGCCTCAAGGGCCAGATCGTCACCGACGAGCACGGCGCGCAGGTCGAGGGCTTCCAGGTGCACCTGGGCGGCGGCCTGGGCCTGGACGCCGGGTTCGGCCGCAAGCTGCGCGGCCACAAGGTCACCGCCGCCGAGCTGCCCGACTACGTCGAGCGGGTGGTGCGCAACTTCGTGGCCAAGCGCGAGGCGGACGAGCGGTTCGCGCAGTGGGTGGCCCGCGCCGACGAGGCCGATCTCAGGTGAGCGAGCGCGCAACCCCCTTCTACTGCCCCTACTGCGGCGACGAGGACCTCCGCCCGCAGGAGGAGCCCTCCCACTCGTGGCTGTGCGCCTCGTGCCGCCGCGTGTTCACGGTCAAGTTCGTGGGTCTCAACCTTCCCCAGGAGGTGCAGCGGTGACCGCCCCCACCAGGGCCGAGGAGCTGAAGGTGATCGCCGAGGCCGCCTCGGTCGAGCTGGCGGACGCCAGTGCCGAGGAGGCGTTGGCGTGGACCGCCCGCACGTTCGGCGACAGCTGGATCGTCGCCTCGAACATGCAGGACGCCGTGCTGATCGACCTGGCCGTCAAGGTCAAGCCGGACGTGGACGTGCTGTTCCTGGAGACCGGCTACCACTTCCCGGAGACCATCGGCGTGCGCGACGCGGTCGACCTGGTCTACCCGGGCGTGCGGATCGTCAACGCCGCCGCCGAGCAGTCCGTGGCCGACCAGGAGGCGGAGTTCGGGCAGCTGTTCAAGACCGACCCCGGCAAGTGCTGCCACCTGCGCAAGGTGGTGCCGCTGCGGCGCGAGCTGGCCAAGTACGACGCGTGGGTGACCGGCGTGCGCCGCGTCGACGCGCCGACCCGGGCCAACACCCCGATCGTGCAGTGGGACGAGCGCAACGGGCTGGTCAAGGTCAACCCGATCGCCCCGTGGAGCGACGACGAGTTCAACGGCTACCTCCACGAGCACGGCATCTTGGAGAACCTGCTGGTCCAGCAGGGCTACCCGTCCATCGGGTGCGCCCCGTGCACGGCGAAGCCGCTGCCGGGTCAGGACGCGCGCAGCGGCCGGTGGGCCGGGCTCGCCAAGACGGAATGCGGGTTGCACGGATGACCACCACAGCTCTGGACACCCTGGGCCGCCTGGAGTCCGAGGCGATCCACATCTTCCGCGAGGTGGCGGGCGAGTTCGACCGGCCGGTGATCCTGTTCTCCGGCGGCAAGGACTCGACCCTGCTGCTGCACCTGGCCATCAAGGCGTTCTGGCCCGCGCCGGTGCCCTTCCCGCTGCTGCACGTGGACACCGGGCACAACTTCGACGAGGTCATCGAGTTCCGCGACCGCGTCGTGGCCCGGCACGGGCTGCGCCTGGAGGTCGCCCGGGTCCAGGACTACATCGACGACGGCCGGCTCGCCGAGCGCCCCGACGGCACCCGCAACCCGCTGCAGACCGTGCCCCTGCTCGACGCCATCACCGGCCACAGGTTCGACGCCGTGTTCGGCGGCGGGCGCCGGGACGAGGAGCGGGCGCGGGCCAAGGAGCGCATCTTCAGCCTGCGGAACTCCTTCGGGCAGTGGGAGCCGCGCCGGCAGCGTCCCGAATTGTGGAACCTCTACAACGGGAGGCACCGGCCGGGCGAACATGTGCGGGTGTTCCCGCTGTCCAACTGGACCGAACTCGACGTGTGGCACTACATCGCCCGCGAGGGCATCGAGCTGCCGTCGATCTACTACGCCCACCACCGCGAGGTCTACCTGCGCGACGGCATGTGGTTGGCGGAGGGTCCGTGGGGCGGTCCCCGCGAGGGCGAGCGGCTGGTCGGCAAGACCGTCCGGTACCGGACCGTCGGCGACGGGTCGTGCACCGGCGCGGTGGAGTCCGACGCCGCCGACATCGAGGCCGTCATCGCCGAGGTGGCCGCCTCGCGGCTCACCGAGCGCGGCGCGACGCGCGCGGACGACCGGCTGTCCGAGGCCGCCATGGAGGACCGCAAGCGGGAGGGCTACTTCTAGATGAGCGACCTGTTGAGGCTCGCCACGGCGGGCAGCGTGGACGACGGCAAGTCCACGCTGGTCGGGCGGCTGCTGTACGACACCAAGTCGGTGCTGGCCGACACGCTGGACGCGGTGCACCGGGCCAGCGCCGACCGCGGCCTGGCAACCCCCGACCTGTCGCTGCTGGTGGACGGCCTGCGCTCGGAGCGCGAGCAGGGCATCACCATCGACGTGGCCTACCGCTACTTCGCCACGCCGAAGCGCTCGTTCGTGCTCGCCGACACCCCCGGCCACGTGCAGTACACCCGCAACACGGTGACCGGCGCGTCCACCGCGCAGCTCGGCGTGCTGCTGGTGGACGCCCGCAAGGGCGTGGTCGAGCAGACCCGCAGGCACGCGGCCGTGCTCGCGCTGCTGGGCGTGCCGCGCCTGGTGCTGGCGGTGAACAAGATCGACCTGGTCGGCTTCGACCAGCCGACCTTCGCCCGCATCGCCAAGGAGTTCACCGCCCACGCCACCGCCCTGGGCTACGCCGAGGACGCCGTGGTGGAGATCCCGGTGTCCGCGCTGGCCGGCGACAACGTGGTGGAGCGCTCCGACCGCACCCCCTGGTACACCGGCCCGACGCTGCTGGAGCACCTGGAGACGGTGCCGGTCGAACCGGACCCGCACGACGCGCCGTTCCGCTTCCCGGTGCAGTACGTGATCCGCCCGCGCACCCCCGAGCACCCCGACTACCGCGGCTACGCGGGCCTGGTCGCGGCGGGCACCGTGCGGGTGGGCGACGAGGTGGCCGTGCTGCCGAACGGGCTGCGCTCCACGGTGACCGGCATCGACACCGCCGACGGCCCGCTGGACGAGGCCGCCGCCGGGCAGTCGGTGACCCTGCTGCTGGAGCACGACCTGGACATCTCGCGCGGCGACCTGATCGCCGCCGCGGCCGTGCCGCCGACGGTGACCGACGAGCTGGACGCCACCGTGTGCTGGCTGTCGGAGAAGCCCCTGGCGCCCGGCGCCCGCGTGCTGGTCAAGCACGGCACGCGCACCGTGCAGGCGATGGTCACCGAGCTGCGCACCCGGTTCGACGAGCAGCGCCTGGCCAGCACCGACGCACCCGCCTCGCTGGCCCTCAACGAGATCGGCCAGGTCGCCGTGCGCACGGCCGAGCCGATCCCCGTCGACGACTACACGCGCAACCGCCGCACCGGCTCGTTCCTGGTGATCGACGCCGCCGACGGCAGCACGCTGGCCGCCGGCCTCGTGGGCGCGCCGCTGCCGGTGCTCGACGGCATCGACAACGACGCGGCCGACGGCCACGCCCTCGTCTCCCCCGGTCCCTGACCACCCAGAAAGGCAACCGCCGCCGTGAGAACCAGACGCACCATCCTGACCACGTCACTGGCCGTACTGACCGCACTCACGGCGCTCGCCGGGTGCTCCCGCGTGGAGCGCGCCGAGGACGCCAACACCGCAGCCGCCGACCAGGGCGCGGCCGCGGAGATCCGCCTCGGCTACTTCCCCAACGTCACCCACGCCGCCGCGCTCATCGGCGTCGACAAGGGGCTGTTCGCCAAGGAGCTGGGCAGCACCAAGCTCACCACCCAGACCTTCAACGCGGGCCCGGAGGCGGTCAACGCGCTGCTCGGCGAGTCGCTGGACGCCACGTTCATCGGCTCCGGCCCGGCCATCAACGCCTACGCCAAGTCCAACGGCGAGGCCGTCCGGCTGGTCGCCGGCGCCACCTCCGGCGGCGCGCAGCTCGTGGTCGCGCCCGGCATCTCCTCGCCGGCCGACCTCAAGGGCAAGGTCATCACCACGCCCCAGCTGGGCAACACCCAGGACGTGGCGCTGAAGAAGTGGCTGGCCGACCAGCAGCTCACCGTCGGCGCGGGCCCCGACCAGGTCAACGTGACCAACACGGAGAACGCGCAGTCGCTCGACCTGTTCAAGAAGGGCGACGTGCAGGGCGCGTGGGCGCCGGAGCCGTGGTCGTCGCGGCTGGTGCTGGACGCGGGCGCGCAGGTGCTGCTGGACGAGAAGACCCTGTGGGAGGGCGGGCGGTTCCCGACCACGGTGCTGCTGGTGCGCACCAAGTTCCTCCAGGAGCACCCGCAGACCGTCGAGGCGCTGCTGCGCGGCCACCTGGCCGCCACCGACTTCGCGCAGAACAACAAGGTCGAGGCCAAGCAGGTGGTCAACGCCGCGCTGAAGAACCTCACCGGCAAGTCGCTGGGCGAACCGGTGCTGGACCGGGCGTTCGACAACATCGAGCTGACCCTGGACCCGCAGGCCAAGAGCTTCCCGCAGTTGGCGAAGGACGCCGTGACCGCGGGCGTGGCGAAGGAGGCCGCGAACGTGGCCGGCCTCGCCGACTTCACGCTGTTGAACAAGGTGCTCTCGGCGGCGGGCAAGCCGACCGTGGACACCTCCGGGCTGGACAAGAAGTAGGCGCGAGGAAGGCAGGCACACCATGACCTCCACGCTCGAACCCGCGACGGCCCGGTCCACCGCGGACGTCGCCGTGACGCTGACCGACGTCCGCAAGGCGTTCGGCCACGGCCCCTCGGCCGTCGTCGCCCTCGACGGGGTGGACCTGCGGGTCGCGCCGGGCGAGTTCGTGTGCCTGCTGGGCGCGTCCGGCTGCGGCAAGTCGACCCTGCTGAACCTGGTCGCCGGGCTGGACGCGCCCACCGCGGGCCGCATCGAACTGGCCACCTCGCGCCCCGCGGTGATGTTCCAGGAGGCCGCGCTGATGCCGTGGCTGACCGCGGTGCGCAACGTGGAGCTGCCGCTGCGGCTCGCGGGCCTCAAGCGCGGCCCGCGCCGGGAGAAGGCCAACGAGCTGCTGTCGCTGGTGCGCCTGGTCGGGGCCGGGCACAAGCGGCCGCACGAGCTGTCCGGCGGCATGCGGCAGCGCGTGGCCCTGGCCCGCGCCCTGGCCTCCACGCTGGGCAGCGCCGAGGAGGGCACGCCCGGCCTGCTGCTGATGGACGAGCCGTTCGCCGCGCTGGACGCCATCACCCGCGACGTGCTCCAGGCGGAGCTGGTGCGGGTGTGGCGGGAGACCAACACCGCGATCCTGTTCGTCACCCACGACGTGCGCGAGGCCGTGCGCCTGGGCCAGCGGGTGGTGCTGCTGTCCTCGCGGCCCGGCCGCGTGGTGCGCGAGTGGGACACCACCACCGGCGACGAGGCCGCGCTCATCGGCGACATCACCGGCCACCTGCGAGAGGTGATCAGCGGTCATGCCGCGGCTTGACACCGACCTGGCGGCCGTCGGCGCCGGCCTCGACGCGCTGGACGCGCCCTCGCAGGAGCAGCGGCCCTCGCCGTGGAAGCGGTTCCTGCGCACCGCCGTGCCGCCGCTGATCGCGTTCGCCCTGCTGCTGGGCGTGTGGCAGCTGCTGTGGGCGCTGGCGCTCTGGCCGGAGTACCAGCTCCCCGCACCCGCGACCGTGTGGGGCTCGGTGGCCGAGGCGATCGAGACCGGCCGCGCGGTGGAGGTGCTGTGGACCTCGGTGCACCGCGCGGTGCTCGGCTTCCTCACCGCCGTGGTCATCGCCACGCCGCTGGGGCTGCTCATCGCCAAGGTGCGCGTGGTGCGGGCGGCCATCGGCTCGCTGCTGACCGGGTTGCAGTCGCTGCCGTCGGTGGCGTGGGTGCCCGCGGGCATCCTGTGGTTCGGCGCGACGCCCGCCACCATCTACTTCGTGGTGCTGATGGGCTCGGTCCCGTCGATCGCCAACGGCCTGGTGGCGGGCGTGGACCAGATCCCGCCGCTGCTGCCGCGGGTCGGGCAGGCGCTGGGCGCGGGTCGCCTGGCCTCGGCCCGGCACATCCTGCTGCCCGCCGCCCTGCCGGGCTACCTGGCCGGGCTCAAGCAGGGCTGGGCGTTCTCCTGGCGCTCGCTGATGGCGGCGGAGATCATCGCCACCTCGCCGCAGCTCGGCGAGGGCCTGGGGCAGTACCTGCACAACGGCTCGTCGCTCAACGACATCTCCATGGTCATCGCGGCGATCTTCCTGATCCTGCTGGTCGGCGTGGGCATCGAGCTGCTGGTGTTCCGGCCGCTGGAGCGCGCGGTGCTGCGGGCCCGCGGTCTGACGGGTGCGCTGTGACCGCGCTGGTGGCGGTGGCGCACGGCAGCCGCGACCCCCGGTCCGCGGCGACCGTGCACGCCCTGCTGGACGTGGTGCGGGCGCTGCGGCCGGAGCTGGACGTGCGGGGCTCGTTCCTGGACCTGTCCGTGCCGCTGCTGGGCGACGTGCTGCGCTCGGTGCGCGCGGACGGCCACCGCTCGGCCGTGGTGGTGCCGCTGCTGCTGGGCCGGGCGTTCCACGCGCGGGTCGACGTGCCGGGCGCGGTGGCCGACGCCCGGCTGCCCGACCTGGACGTGACCATCGCCGACGTGCTCGGCCCGGACCCGCGCCTGGAGTCGGCCGCCCTGCGGCGGCTGGCCTCGGTGGGCGTGCGGTCGGGCGACCGGTCCCTGGGGGTGGTGCTGGCGGGTGCCGGTTCCTCCCACGGGCCGGCCAACGCGCTGGTGTCCTCGATCGCGGCCCGGTGGGCGGCGGGCGCGGGCTGGGCCGGGGTGGAGGCGGCGTTCGCGGCCTCGGCGGCGCCCGACGTGCCGACCGCGGTCGGGCGGCTGCGGGCGCGCGGGGCCGAGCGCATCGCCGTGGCGTCGTGGTTCCTCGCGCCCGGCTTCCTGCCGGACCGGGTCACGCGGCTGGCCGGCCCGGACGCCGTGGTCGCGCCGCCGCTGGGCGCGGACCCCGAGGTGGCGGAACTGGTGCTGCACCGCTACACCTCGGCGCTGTGCGACGTGCCGGTGGCGCGCACCGCCTGACGGGTCGGGCTCGGCCGGTGGGTCGGGCCGCCCGGCGGTGACGGGCCGGGCGCGACCGTAGAGTGCGGCCCATGGCAGAAGAGCTGGTCCACTACGAGGTGCGGCGTGGCATCGCGACGATCACGCTGGACTCCCCCCACAACCGCAACGCCCTGTCCCGGCAGCTGCGCGCCGAGCTGACCGCGCACCTGGACGCCGCCGCGGCCGACGACTCCGTGCGCGTGCTCGTGATCAGCCACACCGGACCGGTGTTCTGCTCGGGCATGGACCTGAAGGAGGCGGGCGGCGCGAGCGCCGACCGGCAGGGGGTCAACGAGTTCCCCGCCATCCTGGAGCGGCTGTGGACCAGCCCCAAGCCCGTGGTCGCCCGCCTGGCCGGCCCGGCCCGCGCGGGCGGCGTCGGCCTGGTCGCCGCGTGCGACATCGCGGTCGCGGTGGACACCGCCACGTTCGCGTTCAGCGAGGTCCGCATCGGCGTGGTGCCCGCGGTGATCTCGGTGACCGTGCTCCCGCGCCTGCTCCCCCGCGCCGCGCACGAGCTGTTCCTGACCGGCGAGACGTTCACCGCCCCGCGCGCCGCCGCCATCGGGCTGATCAACTCCGCGGTGCCCGCCGACGGGCTCGACGCCGAGGTCACCCGCTACACCGACATGCTGGCCCTGGGCGCGCCCGGCGCCCTGGCCGCGACCAAGCGGATGCTGCGCGAGCCCCGGTCGAACGACCTCGGCGGGGTGTTCGCCGACATGCTGGAGCTGTCCGCGCGGCACTTCGGCGGCCCCGAGGGCCAGGAGGGCATCGCCGCGTTCGTCGGCAAGCGCAAGCCGTCCTGGGTGCCGACCGGGGACTAGGACCGGCCGGTGCGCTCGGTCGCGCCGCGCGACGGCCTTACGGGCGGCGACCGCCCCGGACGTGAGGGTCCCTCGCAGGACGAGGCGGGGCGGTGTCGCTCAGTCGGTGTACACGACGGTCAGCACGCGGCCGCCCAGCTCCGCGGTCCGCGCGGCGGCGTCGGCCAGCACCGCCTCGACCTCCGGCACACCGCCCTCCCACACCAGCACGTGCTCGCCCTCGGGCAGCCACGACAGGTCGGTCAGGCTGTCGTGGAGGGCGTCGAGGTTGTGCCCGAACCAGTCGGGGAACCCCAGCGCGTCGGCGATCGCGGCGATGGCCTCCCGCCGGGTGCGCGCGCCCGCCCGCACGTGGTGCCGGTAGGTGCTCACCCGGTCACGTCCACGACGACGAACGACGCGTAGTGGTCACCGGTGTAGTAGACCTCGTCGGCCGAGCCGGTGACCAGGCGCCGCGGGCCGCGGTCGTCGCTGCCGGGCGTGGGCACGGTGTACTCGCGGTAGTAGTCGCCGGACTTGCCGGGCAGCCGCTTCTCCCGGTTCTGGAACGTCGTGCCGTCGTTGCGCGGGTACGGGAACGGCCCGCCGCGCTCGATCAGCTCCCAGGTCTGCCGCACCTGCTCGGGCAGCCGCGACAGCCGTTCCACCGGCAGCCCGGACGACGCGCCCGGCACGTCGGCCGGGCCCTGCGAGGTCCGCGTGGTCGGGGTGGTGCCCGTGGGTGCCGGGTCGGTCGCGTCCTTGGCGAAGTAGCCGACCACGACCAGGACGACCAGCCCGAGCAGCGCGACGGTCAGGCGACGAGCGGGAGTCACGTTCGAGAGCCTACGAACCGACGCGCGTGCCCGGTTCGGCGGGTTCGCCCCGCCCGACGGTCTTCGGCGGCACCTTGGGCACCGGGTTGAACCTGGTCGAGGCGTTGTCCACCACCCGGTCGATCAGCCGGGCCAGTCCCAGGCACAGCGGCAGCAGCACCCCCATGAGCAGGGCGAACTGGAAGGGGAAGGCCAGCTGCGCCATCCACAGCTCGACCCCGTCCCACCACTGCTGGAAGGTCTCGACCACGTCACCGAGCCTAGTCGGGTGACGTGCTTCACCGCACGGTGGCCGCTACCACTCGGTAAGTTGCCCGCATGTTCGCCGTCTACGCAGCCGAGCCGAGCCCGCAAGACCCGATCGCCGCCCTGCGCGTCGGCGACCGACCGGACCCCGAGGTCCCGCCGGGCTGGGTGAGGGTGGCGGTGCGGGCGGCCAGCCTGAACATGCACGACCTGTGGACGCTGCGCGGTGTCGGCATCAAGGCCGAGCGGTTCCCGATGACCCTCGGCTGCGACGGCGCGGGCGTGCTGGAGGACGGCACCGAGGTCGTGCTGCACTCGGTGATCGGCGACCCGGACTGGTCCGGCGACGAGACCCTGGACCCCGGCCGCACCCTGCTGACCGAGAAGCACCAGGGCACGTTCGCCGACCACGTCGTCGTCCCGGCCCGCAACGCGCTGCCCAAGCCCGCCGGGCTGAGCTTCGCCGAGGCGGCGTGCATGGGCACGGCGTGGCTGACCGCGTACCGGATGCTGTTCGTGAAGTCGGGCCTGCGCCCCGGCCAGACCATGCTGGTCCAGGGCGCCTCGGGCGGCGTGGCCACGGCGCTGGTCCAGCTCGGCCGCGCGGCGGGCTTCCGGGTGTGGGTGACCGGCCGGTCGGAGGAGAAGCGGGCGCTGGCGGCGAGCCTGGGCGCGCACGACACCTTCGAGTCCGGCGCCCGCCTGCCCGAGCGGGTGGACGCCGTGTTCGAGACCGTCGGCAAGGCCACCTGGTCGCACTCGGTCAAGTCGCTCAAGCCGGGCGGCATCATCGTCATCTCCGGCGCCACCAGCGGTGACGCCACGGCGGCCGAACTACAGCGGGTGTTCTTCCTCCAGCTGCGCGTGGTCGGCTCGACCATGGGCACCCGCGACGAGCTGCGCGACCTGCTGTCGTTCTGCGAGCTCAACGGCCTGCGCCCGCAGATCGGCGCCGAGCTGCCGCTGGAGCGCGCCGAGGAGGGCTTCCGCGCCATGCTCGACGGCGAGACCGCCGGCAAGATCGTGTTCAGCCGCTAGGCGCGCCCGGCAACCGCGTTCAGCCGCCGGTGCGCAGCAGGTCCAGCAGCACCTCGGGGTCCTGCGCGCCGGCGACGCCGCGGTTGCCCACCACGAACGTCGGCACCGACCGCACGCCGATCGCCAGGCCCTCGGCCAGCTCCCGCTCCAGGCGGTCGGCCAGGTCGGCGTCGGCCAGCGCGTCCGCCGCGCCCGCCAGCCCCGCCTCCTCGGCCAGCCCGACCAGGGTGGCCCGGTCGCCCAGGTCGGCGCCCTCGGTGAAGTGGGCCCGGAAGAACCGCTCGCCCACCGCGCCCTGCACGCCCTGCTCACGCGCGTGCAGCAGCAGCTCGTGGGCCTCGAAGGTGTTCGCCTCGACCTGCCGGGCCAGGTCGTAGTCCAGCCCCACGGAGGCGGCCACCTCCGTCACCCGGGCCTGCGCCTGCCGCGCGCCGTCCGCGCCGAACTTCCCCGCCAGCACCTCGACCATCGGCCGACCGCTGTTCTCGGCGCGCGGGTCGAGCTGGAACGGCCGCCACACCACGTCCACCGGCTCGCCGTCCCACCGCTCCAGGGCGAGTTCGAGCTTCCGCTTGCCCACGTAGCACCAGGGGCACACCACGTCCGACCACACTTCGAGCTGCACGCCCCGGTCAACCCGCCCGGGTGCCCGCTTGTTCCCCCGATCAACGGTCCGATCGCACAAACAGGCGGTTTCACGGTGGTGTGATCGGACAAACCCCGTGGCGGTCAGCGCGCGTACGGTTCGCCGCACCAAGACCATCGAGGGAGCTGGCGCATGACGGTGCAAGGCGGCTTCGGCCAGGGCAGCGGGGTGTTCCGCCGCAAGCCCATCGAGCAGATCGGCGAGGAGAAGACCGGGCTGACCCGCACGCTGGGCCTTTGGCAGCTCACCGCGATCGGCGTCGGCGGCATCATCGGGGCGGGCATCTTCTCGCTCGCCGGCGCCGTGGCGAACCAGACCGCGGGCCCCGCCGTGCTGATCTCCTTCCTCCTCGCGGGCATCGCGAGCGCCGCGGCCGCGTTCTCCTACGCCGAGTTCGCGGGCCTGATCCCCCGGGCCGGCTCGGCCTACACCTACGGCTACGCGGTGCTCGGCGAGATCGTCGGCTGGTTCATCGGCTGGGACCTGCTGCTGGAGTACACCGCGATCGTGGCCGTGGTGGCGATCGGCATCAGCGGCTACTTCAACGAACTGCTCAGCCTGCTCGGCATCGACCTGCCGGTGTGGATGCTCGGCGCGCCCGGCACCGAGGGCGACGGCGTGGCGGCGGGCAGCTACAAGGTGAACCTGTTCGCCGTGCTGCTGTGCCTGCTGATCGCGTTCGTGCTCAACCAGGGCATGAAGAACGCGGCCCGGTTCGAGACCACCCTGGTCTACCTCAAGGTCGCCGTGGTGCTGCTGGTGATCGTCGTCGGCGCGTTCCACATCGACACCGACAACTACAACCCGTTCTTCCCGTTCGGCCTGTCCGGCGCGTTCACCGGCGCGGCCACCGTGTTCTTCGCGGTGTTCGGCTACGACGCGATGAGCACGGCCGCCGAGGAGTCCAAGGACTCGCAGCGGCACATGCCCAAGGCGATCATCTACTCGCTGGCCGTGTCCATGGTGCTCTACGTGCTGGCCTGCCTGGTGCTGACCGGCATGGTCAACTACCGGGACGTCGACTCCGAGAGCGCGTTCACCTCGGCGTTCGTCGACATCGGCCTGCCCGCGCTGGGCATCGTCATCTCGGTCGGCGCGGTGCTGGGCATCACCACGGTGCTGTTCACCTTCCTCATGGGCGCGGCGCGCGTGGGCTACTCGATGTCCCGCGACGGGCTGCTGCCCGGCTGGTTCGCCAAGACCCACCCGGTCAAGCACGTGCCCACGCGCATCACCTGGGTGCTGGGCGTCGCGTCCGCGCTCATCGCGGGCTTCCTGCCGATCGCCGAGGCCGCGGAGCTGACCAACATCGGCATCCTGCTGGCGTTCGTCGTGGTGTGCGTGGCGGTGATCGTGCTGCGGTACAAGCAGCCGGACCTGCCGCGCACCTTCAAGACGCCCGGCATGCCCGTCGTGCCGGTCATCGGCGTGGTGTTCTCGCTCTGGCTGATCACCTTCCTGGCGCCGGAGACGTGGCTGCGGTTCGGCGTCTGGTTCGCCATCGGCCTGGTCGTCTACTTCGGCTACGGCAGGCGCAGGTCAGTCCTCAACCGCCAGGACTGACGCGCACCACCCGTCGACCACGTCGGCGAGCACGGCCATCGGCAGCGGGCCGCCCCGCAGCACCAGGTCGTGGAAGGCCCTGATGTCGAAGCGGTCGCCCAGGCACCGCTCCGCCTTCCCGCGCAGGCGCTGGATCTCCAGCCGCCCGACCATGTAGGACAGCGCCTGCGCGGGGTTCTCGGTGTACCGGTCGACCTCGGCGAAGATGTCCACGTCCGGCATCACCGCGTTGGCGCGCAGGTAGTCCACGGCCTGCTGCCTGGTCCAGCCCAGCGCGTGCAGGCCGGTGTCGACCACCAGGCGGGCGGCGCGCAGCGAGTCGCCCGACAGCATCCCCAGCCGCGTCAGGTCGTCGCTGTAGAGGCCCATCTCGTCGGCCAGGCGCTCCGAGTACAGCGCCCAGCCCTCCAGGTACGCCTCGATGGAGGCGAAGCGGCGCAGCAGCGGCAGGTCCTCCACCTGCTGGGCCAGCGCGATCTGGAAGTGGTGGCCCGGCACGCCCTCGTGGAACGCGGTGGCCTCGGCGCTGAACCGCTCGCGCTGCTCGGCGAGGTGGGTGTTGACGAAGTAGGTGCCCGGCCGGGAACCGTCCATCGCCGGGTCCACGTAGTAGGCCAGCGGCGCGTTGGGCGCCTCGGCCGCCGGCACCTCCACCACCGCGCACCGGCCCCGCGGCAGGGTGCCGAACCAGTCGGCGGCGACCGCCTCGGCCCGCGCGACGGACCGCCTGGCCTCCCGCAGCATCTCCGCGGCGCTGCGCCACCGCAGTCCCGGGTCGGCCAGCAGGCGGGCGCGCACCTCGGCGGCGCCGACCGGGCCGAACACGCGCGCGCCGACCTCCTCGTACTCGCGGTCCAGCGCCTCCACCAGCGCCAGGCCGGTGCGGTGCAGCTCCTCGGGGCTGTGGTCGGTGGTGGTGTGGACGCGCACCAGGGCCGCGTAGACCCGGTCGCCGTCGGGCAGCCAGCACAGGCCGGGCTGCTCCTCGCCGCGGCCGCGGTCCAGGACCTCGGCGCCCAGGAAGTCGCGGTAGCGGGCGACGGCCGGGCGCACGGCGTCCCGCAGCAGCGCGGCGCACTCGCCCGCCAGCGGCGTGCCCGCCAGCGGCGCGGCCAGCGGGTCGTCGTCCTCGGCGCCGTTGCCCTGGGCGAGGTAGCGGTCGAGGCGGGCGATGGCGGAGGCCACCAGGTGCCGCACCGGGCGGCGGGCGGACTCGCGCTGCCTGCGGGCCAGGGCGTCGAGGCAACCGGGTAACGCGGCCAGCCGGGTCAGGTAGGCGCGGCGGGCGCCGTCGTCGGCTGGGCGGATCAGCGGCAGGGCGGCCAGCAGCAGCACCACCGGGGCGTTCAGGCCCTCGGCGTGGGTGTGCTCGACCAGGTTCGCGTCGATGCGGTGCACCAGGCTCCACGCCTGCTGCGCCACCACCGCGCGGGTCACCGGGTCGTCGTCGCCCTCCTCGGCGCGGCGGGCGACGTCGTGGGCGCGGGCCCGCAGCGCCCGCTCACCGGCCGCGCCGTGGTCCGGCAGCCGGTCGTCCCAGCCGGGCAGGCCGAGCAGGGTCGCCATCACCGGGTTGGCGTCCAGCACCAGGGTCAGCAGCTCGTCGGCGAGCTCGCGCGCTGTGGTCACGCGCACATTCTGCGGCCCTACCCCGGCGGGATGCGCGTGTTGGCGACGGAAAGTGCTTGGCGCGCCTCGGAAACGAGCCGCCGCACCACCTCGGCGGCCGGGGCCGGTCGGACCAGCGGGTAGGTCTGCCCGGCCCACAGCGACATCAGCTCCGGGTCGCCGGTCGCGCGCACCGGCCTGGTCAGGTGGTGCACCTCGGGGTAGGCGGCGGGCGCGTGGTCGGCGTTGTCGGTGAGGAAGCGGTTGACCAGGCCGCGCGCCGGGCGACCGCTGAACGCCCTGGTCAGCGCCGTGCGGCGGGTGCCGTCGGCGAGGGCCTGGCGGTGGGCGGGCGCCGTGCCGGCCTCCGGGGTGGTCAGGAACGCGGTGCCGAGCTGGGCGGCCGCGGCGCCGGCGACCAGGACCGCGGCGACGTCCGCGCCGTGCACCAGGCCGCCGGTGGCGATCAGCGGCAGGTCGACCCGGTCGCGGACCAGCCGCAGGGCGGCCAGCACGCCGAGCAGCTCGCCGCCGCCGGGTGAGACGCCGTCGTCCGCGAACGTGCCGCGGTGCCCGCCCGCGTCGACGCCCTGCACGCACAGGGCGTCCGCGCCGACCCGGGCCGCCTGCTCCGCCTCCTGCGGGGTGGTGACCGTGACCACGACCGCGGCGTCGGCGGCGTGCAGGCGGTTGACGTCCTCGGCGGTGGGCAGGCCGAAGGTGAACGAGACGACCGGCACGCGCAACGCCATGACCAGTTCGAGCTTGGCCGCGTAGGAGTCGTCGTCCCACCGCGGCTCACCGGGCTCGACCGGCGACTGCCCCCGCACCCGCTCCCGGTAGTCCGTGAAGTCCACCGCGGCCCGGGGCCCCGGCACGAACAGGTTGACCCCGAAGGGCCGGTCGGTCAGCGCCGCGGTGGCACCGACCTGCTCGGCGACCGCCTCGACCGACTGGTAGCCGGCCGCCAGGAACCCCATCCCCCCGGCACCCCCGACCGCCGCCACCAGCTCCGGCGTCGACACCCCACCGGCCATCGGCGCGGCGATCACAGGCACTTCCAGCCGCTCGAACATGCCCCGACCCTAACCCCCCGCACACCGGCCCAGAGCCCCCAGCCCGCGCGAGTCGAACGTCCAGGACCCCCGTGTCGAACGTTCGGGACCGGTGAACCCGACGTTCGGGGTTGCCCGCCGGCGGGACGGAGGGCGGCGACGGCGGTCACTCGATGGGTTGAATGGCGGCATGCCCCACACCCACCCGCGCCGGAACGCGTTGCGGCTCGGCGCGTTCGCCGGCGTCGCGCTGCTCGCACCCGCCCTCCCCGCGTCGGCCGCCGGGGCCGGCGACGGCCCGTTCCGCCACGGCGTCGCCTCCGGCGACCCGCTGCCCGACCGCGTGGTGCTGTGGACCCGCGTCACGCCCACGGAGGACAGCGCGCCCGGCTCGGGCGCAGGCCCCGTCGCGGCGGTCGGCTACGAGGTGGCGTCGGACGCCGGTTTCCGGCACGTGGTCCGGCGGGGCGGGGTCGTCACCGGGCCCGAGCGCGACCACACCGTCAAGGTGGACGTCACGGGCCTGCGGCCCGACCGCTGGTACTTCTACCGCTTCACCTTCCGCGGCGGGCACTCCCCGACGGGCCGCACCCGCACCGCGCCCGCCCACCACGCCGAGGTCGCCGGCCTGCGGTTCGGCGTCGTCTCGTGCTCCAGCTGGGTCGCGGGCCACTTCGCCGCCTACCGGCACCTCGCCGAGCGCGACGACCTGGACGCGGTGGTGCACCTCGGCGACTACCTGTACGAGGACTACGTGGGCACCCGGCACCGCACCCACGAACCGCCGCACGAGGCCGTCTCGCTCACCGACTACCGGGTCCGCCACGCCCAGTACAAGACCGACCCCGACCTGCGGGCCCTGCACGCCGCCTACCCGTGGATCATCACCTGGGACGACCACGAGTGGGCCGAGAACTCGTGGGCCGGCGGGGCGAACGGCCACGACGAGGCCACCGAAGGTCCGTGGCGGCAGCGCAAGGCGGCGGCCCTGCGCGCCTACCGCGAGTGGATGCCCGTGCGCCTGGACGGCGACCGCATCCACCGCCGCCTGCGCTTCGGCACGCTCGCCGAGCTGACCATGCTCGACCTGCGCTCCTACCGCAGCGAGCAGGTCGACGAGGGCCGGGTGGACGACCCGGCCCGCACCATGACCGGCCCGGAGCAGATGGCGTTCCTGCGCGAGGGCCTGCTGAACCCCGAGGTGCGCTGGAAGCTGGTCGGCAACTCCGTGATCTTCTCGCCGCTGCTGCTCCCGGCCACCCCGCAGGCGGGCGCGGTCGCCGAGCTGGTCGGGCCGACGATCAACAACGACCAGTGGGACGGCTACCGGCACGAGCGGCGCGAGCTGGTCGCCCTGCTCGCCGAGCACGACGTGCGCGACACCGT
The DNA here is from genome assembly GCF_009498035.1 of Saccharothrix syringae. NCBI lineage: Bacteria > Bacillati > Actinomycetota > Actinomycetes > Pseudonocardiales > Pseudonocardiaceae > Saccharothrix > Saccharothrix syringae. The sequence goes on along the minus strand of NZ_CP034550.1, from coordinate 1,520,380 downwards.
CTTCCTCACCGGCGACGTGCACAGCTCGTGGGCGTTCGACGTGCCGGTCGACGAGGCGCTGTACCCGCTGACCGGAACGGTGGCCACGGAGCTGGTCGTGCCGTCCGTCACCTCCGACAACATCGACGAACTGCTGGGCGTGCCGCCGCGCACCGCCTCGTTGGCGCTGGAGACCGCCCTGCACGGCCTCAACCGGCACCTGCGGTTCGTGGAGCTGGACTCCCACGGCTACGCGGTGCTGGAGGTGGGCCCGGAGCGGGTGCGGATGGACTGGTGGTTCCTCGCCGAGCGGACCGACCCGGGGTCGGCCGCGACGCTCGCCAAGACCGCGTACGTCGAGTCGGGCGCCCAGCGGATCAGCTGAGCAGCGGTGCCGCCCCCTCCGACGGCGCCGGAGGGGGCGGCACCCGCCGTGCTACGGCAGGGTGTCCAGGTGCGGTGCGACGGTGTTGGCGAACTGCCAGTTGTTGGCCGCGTCCCAGTTGATCGACCACGTCATCGCGCCGCGGATGCCGGGCCAGGTCTGGGAGGGCTTGAACGAACCGCAGTTCGTGCCCTTGGCCAGGCAGTTGAGCGCCGCGTTGACGTTGGCGGGCGACTGGTAGCCGCCGCCCGCCGCGGCACCCGTGGCGGGCAGGCCCAGGCCGACCTGGTCGGGGCGCAGGCCGTTCTGGAGCTGGATGCAGGCCAGCGCGACCAGGAAGTCCACCGTGCCCTGGGCGTAGACCTTCTGGTCGCAGCCGAGCATGGTGCCGGAGTTGTAGAACTGCATGTTGACCACCGTGAGGATGTCCTTCACGGCCAGCGCCAGCTTGAAGTACTCCTGCTGGGTGGACTGCATGTCGATGGTCTGCGGCGCCATGGTGATGACCCGGCCGCCGGCGGCGTGGATGCCGCGCAGCGCCTGCGCCATGTAGGTGGAGTTGACGCCGTTCTCCAGGTCGATGTCCACGCCGTCGAAGCCGTAGTTCGCGATCAGCTGCTTGACGCTGTTGGCGAAGTTGGTGGCGGCGGTGGAGTTGCCGACGCTGATCGTGCCCTTCTCGCCGCCGACCGAGATGATCACCTTCTGGCCGCGCGACTGGAGCGTGCGCACGTCGGCCTTGAACTGGGCGTCGGTGTAGCCGCCGAGCTTGCTCGACAGGGTCGGGTCCAGGGTGAACGCGACCGCGCCGGGCGTGGTGGTGGCGTCGGCGAACGCGACGGCCACGACGTCGTAGGTGGTCGGCACGTCGGCCAGCTTGAGCACCCGCGAGCCGTTGTCGAAGTTGTGCCAGTAGCCGGTGAGCAGGTGCTTGGGCAGCGCCGGTCCCGGCTGGTTGGACGTCGTCGTCGTGGTGGTCGTGGTGGTGGTCGTCGTGGTCGTCGTCGTGGTGGTGGTGCTCGTCGGCGGGGTGCCCGGACCGTCGAGGCTCACGTCGTCGGCGTAGAAGGTGGGCTGGCCGTACCAGCCGTGCACGTAGACGGTGACGCTGGTGCTCGCGCCGGTGGTGAAGTCGATGGCCAACTGGGTGAAGCCCGTCGAACCGGGCGACCAGGTGCTCTTGTCACCGCTGCCGGTGCCGGTCACGCCCAGGTACACGTAGCTGCCCTGCACCCACGCGCTGAGCTTGTAGGCGGTGTTCGGCTGCACGGTGATCGTCTGCGAGCAGCGGGCGTTGTCCGTGCCCGCCGGGGTGCCGGCCAGGGCGTGCGTGCCGCTGCGCTTGGTCGTGGTCACCACGCTCGTGGCGGCGCTGCACGTCCAGCCGCCCGTGTTGCCCGAGTCGAACCCGGGGTTGGCGACCAGGTTGGCCGCCGACGCGCTGCCCGCGACCACCAGGGTCAGGCCCGCGATCGCCAGCAGGCCCGCCACCAGCGCGCCAAGCGCGCGTCTCGTCCTCGAAGCCACGTCCACCTCCACGTTCTCGTCGGCGGCCTCAGCCCAGCTCAGGTGACGCGGGCCACTCGAAAATGGACTAGACCAATGGCACTTGTCAAGGGTGTGAACATGGTCCGGTGACGTTCACCGTTGATGACGCCATCCGGATCGCGCGCGACGCCCACGCCGGCCAGGTCGACAAGTCCGGTCACCCCTACATCGGCCACCCGCTGCGCGTGATGGCCGGGGTGTCCGGCGACCACGCGCGCATGGCGGCCGTGCTGCACGACGTCGTCGAGGACACTTCCGTCACGGCGGACGACCTGCTGGCGGCGGGCTGCCCGGCGGCGGTCGTGCGGACCGTGCTGGCGCTGAGCCACCGCGACGGCGAGGCGCAGGAGGACTACCTGGCGCGGGTGCGGGCGGACCCGGTCGCGGTCGAGGTGAAGCGCGCGGACATCGCCGACAACACCTCGCCGCCCCGCATGGCGCTGCTCGACCAGGCCACCCGGGACCGCCTGCGGGCCAAGTACGCGCGGGCGCTCGACCTCCTCGACGGCGGGCGGTGAGGGTGGCGTTACCGGCGTGACGCGTGCGCGCGGTGATCGGTCGACCACCGGTAACAGTTGCGGCGGACGTCACGTCAAAATCAACTGCGCAGGGCTCTGACGTGCGGCATCATAGAGGTGAACCGATACAGAGAGATCGACCCGAAAGGCGACATGACGAACCCTCTGAAGACCGTTCGCACGTACTTCGCCACGCGGCGCGCCATCCGCAAGCGGGAAGCGGAACTGGAGCGCGAGCTGGCCACCTACAACACCCCGAGCGCCCGGATGGACATGGAGGCGATCCTCGCCCGCCACTCCGGCCACGAGGCCCGGGAGCTCGAAGCGATCCTCCGCCGGCACGCGGTGGACAGGCTGCTCCGCAACTACAGCTGAGCCGGCCGGCCCTTTCGAGGACCTTCAGGACAGGGGCGTCCTGGAGGTCCTTTCGTCATTTCGGGGAGGACCTCAGGGCCGAGTGGCCCAGGTGCCCGGCAGGGCCGCGGCGGCCAGGTCCTCGCGCCGGGCCACCAGCACATCGGGGTGCGGCTCGGTCACCTCCGTCACCACGGCGAGCGGGCCGACCAGCACCTCCACCCCCTCCGGGCACACCCCCTCCGGGCACACCCCCTCCGGGCACACCGCGTCCAGCCGGATGGCGAGTCGCAGCAGCGCCTTCTGGTGCACGACGCCGGGCATCGGCCCCGTGAACAGCACCTCGCCGACGCGCTCGCAACGCTTGCTCCAGATCATCGCGCCCCTCCTCCGGTCCGGTGCGCCAACCACCCCGGAGAAGCCCGCCAAGAACAGCGATCCCCGCCGACCGGTCACCCGCGGGTGTTCCGATCGACGGGGACGGTACCGCCGGTCCTACTTCTTGCCCTTGTCCTTGCCGCCGGAGTCGTCGGTGGACAGCGCGGCGACGAATGCCTCCTGGGGCACCTCGACCCGGCCGACCATCTTCATCCGCTTCTTGCCCTCCTTCTGCTTCTCCAGCAGCTTGCGCTTGCGGGTGATGTCACCGCCGTAGCACTTGGCCAGCACGTCCTTGCGGATCGCGCGGATCGTCTCGCGGGCGATCACGCGCGAGCCGATGGCCGCCTGGATGGGCACCTCGAACTGCTGCCGCGGGATCAGCTCGCGCAGCTTGGCCGCCATCTTGGTGCCGTAGTTGTAGGCGTGGTCCTTGTGGATGATCGCGCTGAACGCGTCCACCGCCTCGCCCTGCAGCAGGATGTCGACCTTGACCAGCTCGGAGCTCTGCTCGCCCGACTCCTCGTAGTCCAGCGAGGCGTACCCGCGGGTGCGGGACTTCAGCGAGTCGAAGAAGTCGAAGATGATCTCGCCCAGCGGCATCGTGTAGCGCAGCTCGACGCGGTCCTCGGACAGGTAGTCCATCCCGCCCAGCTGGCCGCGCTTGGCCTGGCACAGCTCCATGATCGCGCCGATGTAGTCGCTGGGCGCGATGATCGTGCACTTGGTGACCGGCTCGTACACCTCGGCCCGCTTGCCCTCGGGCCAGTCGGACGGGTTGGTCACCACGTGCTCGGAGCCGTCCTCCATCACCACGCGGTAGACCACGTTCGGCGCGGTGGAGATCAGGTCCAGGTTGAACTCGCGCTCCAGCCGGTCCCGGGTGATCTCCAGGTGCAGCAGTCCCAGGAAGCCGCAGCGGAAGCCGAAGCCCAGGGCCGCGGACGTCTCCGGCTCGAAGGTCAGCGCGGCGTCGTTGAGCTGCAGCTTCTCCAGCGCCTCGCGCAGCACCGGGTAGTCCGAGCCGTCCACCGGGTACAGGCCGGAGTAGACCATCGGCTTGGGCTCGCGGTACCCGGCCAGCGGCTCGGTCGCGCCCTTCTTCTCCCACGTGACGGTGTCGCCGACCTTGGACTGGCGCACGTCCTTCACGCCGGTGATCAGGTAGCCCACCTCGCCGACGCCGAGCCCGCGGCTGGGCTTGGGCTCGGGCGAGATGATGCCGACCTCCAGCAGCTCGTGCGTGGCGCCGGTGGACATCATCCGGATCCGCTCGCGCGGGGTGATCTTGCCGTCGACCACGCGGATGTAGGTGACCACGCCGCGGTAGGTGTCGTAGACCGAGTCGAAGATCATCGCGCGGGCGGGCGCGTCCGCCTCGCCGACCGGCGCCGGGATGCGGCGCACGACCTCGTCGAGCAGGTCGCCGACGCCCACGCCGGTCTTGGCCGAGACGCGCAGCACCTCCTCGGGCTCGCAGCCGACGATGTGCGCGAGCTCCTTGGCGTACTTCTCCGGGTCCGCCGCGGGCAGGTCGATCTTGTTCAGCACCGGGATGATGGTGAGGTCGTTCTCCATCGCCAGGTACAGGTTGGCCAGCGTCTGCGCCTCGATGCCCTGCGCGGCGTCGACCAGCAGGATCGTCCCCTCGCACGCCTCCAGCGCCCGGGACACCTCGTAGGTGAAGTCGACGTGGCCCGGCGTGTCGATCATGTGCAGCACGTGGTCCTGCCCGTCCAGCTGCCAGGGCAGCCGGACGTTCTGCGCCTTGATCGTGATGCCGCGCTCGCGCTCGATGTCCATGCGGTCGAGGTACTGCGCGCGCATCGCCCGCTCCTCGACGACGCCGGTGAGCTGCAACATGCGGTCGGCCAGCGTCGACTTGCCGTGGTCGATGTGCGCGATGATGCAGAAGTTCCGGATCAGCTCCGGAGGCGTGAACGTCTGGTCGGCGAACGTGGTCACTCAGGGTCCTCGCACGTGAAAGACGGGGGAATCGCCCCATTCTCTCACGTCACCGGGCCCGGGCGTGCCGCGCCGGGGTGTTCCGGGCCGCCGGACCCCCGGGGCGACCACCTCCCCCACCTGCGGGGTCCCGACCGGGACCGCCGTCCGCGCGTGTCGTGCGTCACGTCCCCGTTCGGCCGACGGGCCGCGTCCTCACTAGGCTGCCCGCCGTGCACGACAACGGTGAAGACCCCCGCCCGGACCGGGGCGCGGTGCGCGAGGTCCACTCGGCCACCGCCGCGGCGACCCTGGAGTACTCCCCCGACCTCGACGGCCTGGCCGACCCGGGCGAGGTGGTGTGGGCGTGGGTGCCCTTCGAGGAGGACCCCGACCGCGGCAAGGACCGGCCGCTGCTGGTCGTGGGCAGGCGCGGCCGCGCCCTGCTGGCGCTGATGCTGACCAGCAAGCCGCCCGCCGGGCGCGAGGCCGACGACTGCCTGGACCTGGGCTCGGGTCGCTGGGACCGCGACGGCAGGCGCTCCTACGCGCGCCTGGACCGGGTCTTCGAGCTGGCCGAGGACGACATCCGGCGCGAGGGCTCGGTGCTGGAGCCGGAGCGGTTCTCGCTGGTGGTGACCGCGCTGCGCCGGCTGGGCTGGAACTAGGTCAGGGTGCTCTGCTCGACGTCCTCCATCCGGGCGTAGAGGACCACCTCGTTGACCTCCAGCTCGTTGATCAGCCGCAGGGCCGTGACGATGCCGTGGCCGACCAGCTCGCCCGCGACCTCGCCGTACTCGACCTGGACCACGGTGTTGCCCGCGCGGTCGTCGTGGGCGGCGCCGGTCGGGTCGGTCCACGTGCCCTCGGCGCTGATCTCGGTGGCGGCCTCGCGGACGAACTCGAACACCGGCAGCTTGGCCCGCGGCACGGTCAGGCTCAGCAGCTCGCGCTGCACCCGGTCGGGCGACCCGCTGTACAGCAGGGCGTGCAGCACGTCCTTGGCGCGGGCCAGCAGGTCCTCGCCGGCGGGCGTGCGGTGCTCCGGCCCCAGCAGCGGGCCGCCCTTGGCCGGCGGGTCCACCAGGTACCCCTCCAGGACCAGCCGCTCCCGGTCGTAGCCGTGGTGGGCGGCGGTGAAGTCGGCCAGCACCGCCTCGGTCAGCTCGACCGCGCTCACCCGGTGCGGCGCGGTGGCGGGCGCGGGCGGCGGCAGGGGCAGCCCCTGGCACGCGACCAGGTGGTCGAGCAGCCGCTCCACCAGCCACTCCACCGGCTGGGCGCGCAGGTGGTCGCGCAGCTCCGCCCGCAGGCCGGCGGCGGCCTCGGCGCGGGCGCGCCGGATCACCTCGTCCATGCCGGGACGCTAGCGCCCCTCCACCCCCTACCCGCCGGTCGTCATCCGAACAGGGGCCGGCGGCCACGCGAACGGCCGAGCCCGTTCGACTTCGGGTGCGCGGGGTCGTGCCGGGGGAACATCCCGAGCCCCGCTCAGGGCGATCCCCGATGCGCCGGCGGCGCCCGGTCACGACCCTGGAGGACATGGCGAACAACCTGATGAAGGCGTTGGACGCGGCGTTCGGCCACCCGCGCGGCAAGGTCGGCGAGCTGGGCGGCCGGGTGATGGCCAGGCTGAACGCGAAGGCCGAGGAGCACGCGGTCGAGGTGGCCGCCCCGACCGCCGAGGAGGTCGTGCTGGTGCTCGGCCCCGGGCCCGGCGTGGGCCTGAAGCTGGTCGGCGAGCGCGCCCTCAAGGCGATCGGCGTGGACCCGTCGCAGGTGATGCTGGCCGAGGCGCGCGACCGGTGCGCCGAGCTGATCGTGGCCGGCCGGGTCGAGCTGCGCGAGGGCGCGGCCGCGCGCACCGGGCAGCCGGAGTCGTCGGTGGACGTGGTGGTCTCGGTGAACAACCTCCAGCTGTGGGGCAACCGGGCGGCCGCGTTCCACGAGCTGCGGCGGGTGCTGCGGCCGGGCGGGCGGCTGGTGGTGTCGGTGCACCGGATGGTGCTGGACACCTCGGAGTTCGACCTGATCCGGGAGGCGGAGCAGGCCGGGTTCGCCAACGTGCGCACGTCGCTGCACCAGTACGGCGGCGTGGTGCCGCCGGCCGTGCAGCTACTGGCGGACGTCCCGGCGTAGCGGGTGCCCGGCCGGGACTTCGACGAGCACGATCCGCCGCCCGTCCGGGTCGGCGACCCACATCTCGTCCAGGCCCCACGGCTCGCGCCGCGCGGGCCGGACGACGTGGTCGGCCAGGTCCGCCGCGGCGGCACCGAGGTCGCGGACCTGGAGCCACAGCTGCGTGGCCCCGGTCGCGGGCTCCTCCCCGGTGCCCGCCACCTCCAGGAAGCCGCCGCCGAGGAAGAACACCGTGCCGCCGGGGAACTCCCGGTGCACGGCCAGGCCGAGCACGTCCCGGTAGAACGCGCGGGCGCGCTCGGGGTCCGCCGAGCGGACCAGCACGCGGCTGCTCAGGATCTCCACGCCCACCAGCGGATCACAGGTGCAGGTCGCGCGCCATCCGCACGTGCGCGGGCGCCTCGTCGGTGCGGCCGACCTCGCGCCAGCCGTGCGCGGTGTAGAACGCCCGCGCGCGCTCGTTCCCGGCGAACACGTCGAGCCGGGCGGTGGTGAGGCCGAGGCCGCGCAGCTCCGCCAGGGCCGCCTCGTGCAGCGCGTGCCCGACGCCCCTGCCCCAGTGAGCCGGGTCGACCTGGAGCTGCAGCAGCTCGCCGTCCGGGGTGACCAGCGCGAAGCCGACCGGCCCGCCGTCCAGGTCGGCGCACAGCCACACCCGGCCGGGCCTGGTGAAGTCGTAGCCGGTGGCACGGATCGCCCGCTCCCAGTCGGCCAGCTCCTCCTCGGGCAGGTACCCCTCGTAGTAGCTGCGGCGGGCCCGGACGTGGACGTCGACGAGCGGCCACCTGTCGTCCGCGCGCGGCGCCCGCACCGTGATGGTCTCCACGCCTCCAGTGACGCGCCACCACCTCCCCGGTTGCCCGGGCGCCGTTTGCCCGCCCTTGGAAAAAGTGATATCACTTTGCTAAGCAAGAGATATGACCTGAGGGGTGGAGATGGACACAGCGGTGGACGTGGCCGTGCGGATGCCGACGCCCGCGGTGCGCGAGCGCGAGGCCAAGCACGTGTCGGGGTGGGCGGCGCTCGCCGTCCTGCTGGTGATGATCCTGGCGGGCGTCGCGCTGATCGTGCTGGGCTCGATCCCGGGCGACGACGGCCCGAGCGTGCCCGCGATCGTCGGCGGCTCGCTGCTGGTCGCGGGCGGCAGCATCGCCGCGGGCGGCCTGTTCACCGTCGCGCCCGGCGAGGCGCGCGTGCTGCAGTTCGTGGGCAGCTACATCGGCACGGTGCGGCAGGACGGCATGCGGTGGGCCAACCCGTTCGCCACCAAGGCGAAGGTGTCGACCAGGATCCGCAACCACGAGACCGCGGTGCTGAAGGTCAACGACGCCGACGGCAACCCGATCGAGATCGCCGCCGTGGTGGTGTGGCAGGTCGAGGACACCGCGCGGGCGAAGTTCGAGGTGGACGACTTCGTGCGGTTCGTGGGCATCCAGACCGAGACCGCGGTGCGGCACATCGCGACCAGCTACCCGTACGACAACCACGAGGAGGCCGGGCTGTCGCTGCGGGAGAACGCCGACGAGATCACCGAGACGCTGTCGCTGGAGATCGCGGCCCGCGTGCAGTCGGCCGGGGTGAACGTCATCGAGTCGCGCCTGACGCACCTGGCCTACGCTCCGGAGATCGCGCAGGCGATGCTCCAGCGCCAGCAGGCGGGCGCGGTGGTCGCGGCGCGGACCCGGATCGTGGAGGGCGCGGTCGGCATGGTCGAGCTGGCGCTGGCCAGGCTGGCCGAGCAGGACGTGGTGGAACTGGACGAGGAGCGCAAGGCGGCGATGGTGTCGAACCTGCTGGTCGTGCTGTGCGGTGAGCGATCGACGCAACCGGTGGTCAACGCCGGATCGCTGTACCACTGACTTGGCCGAGCGCAAGGGCGTCCTGCTGCGCCTCGACCCGGCGGTGCACGACGCTCTGGTGAGGTGGGCCAACGACGAGCTGCGCAGCACCAACGCGCAGATCGAGTTCCTGCTGCGCAGGGCGCTCGCCGAAGCGGGCCGCCTGCCCTCGGGCACGGGGGCCCAGCCCAAGCGCGGGCGGCCGCGCAAGTCCGGGGCGGGGGCGGAGACCGGGGCGGGCGCCGGGTCGGAGTCGGACGCCGAACGGGACACCGGTTAGCGGGAACCGGGTCGGCAGAGGGCCGGGACGTCGGCCGCGCGGGTGGCGCGCGAGCCGGGGCGACGTCCCGCCAATGCGGTGCCCCCGCCGGGATCACCCACCGATCACCCCGTCCCCGGACCGCCTCGCCACCAGGCCGCCGACCTCCCACAACCCCCGGCCACCGGGCGGGCCGAGGACGCGGCTCCGCCAACCGTTGATCGACTCGCGGGTGGCGTGACCCGGTGCGAACGTGGACGCCGTGACCGACGTCAACGAGCCGTACGCACCGGGCACGCCCGCGTGGGTGGACATGATGACCACCGACCGCGAGGCCACGATGGCCTTCTACGGCGGCCTGTTCGGCTGGGACTTCGAGATCGGCGGCCCCGAGACCGGTCACTACACCAACGCCCTGGTGCGCGGGCGCCCCGTGGCCGGGTTCGGCGAGATGCCGCCGGACGCGATGTTCCCCGTGGTGTGGACGACCTACCTGGCCACCGACGACCTGGACGAGTCGCTGTCGGCACTGCGGTCGGAGGGCGGCAAGGTGCTCGTGCCGACGTTCGACACCGGCGGCCCGGGGCGCGGGGCGATCGCGGTCGACCCGACCGGCGCCGCGTTCGGGCTGTGGGAGGCGGGCACGCACATCGGCGCGTACGCGGTCAACGAGCCGGGCGCGGTGGTGTGGAACGAACTGGCCACCCGGGACCCGTTCGGCGCGGCGGAGTTCTACCAGCGGGTGTTCGGCGTCGAGCCCGACCCGCTGCCCGACCTCCCGTACACCCGGTTCCGGGTGGGCGGCCGGGTGGTGGCCGGGGTGCTCGGGATGGCCGACGAGATCCCGGTGGAGATCCCGGCGCACTGGATGACCTGCTTCGCGGTGCCCGACGCGGAAGCGGCGGCCCGGCGGGCGTCCGAGCTGGGCGGCGTGGCCGTCGGCGAGGTGGCCGAGTCGCGGCTCGGCCGGTTCGCCACCATCGGCGACCCGATGGGCGCGACGTTCCGCGTCATCCAACCACCGCCTTCCACCCCAGGCTGACCACCAGCGCCACCACCACGGTGAGGAACACCCGGCGGACGAACGACGACCCGCGCCGGACCGCGAGCCGGGCCCCGAGCACCGCACCGGTCACGTTGCACACCGCGAGCACCGCGCCCAGCCCCCACAGCACCTTGCCCGCCGGGATGAAGTACAGCAGGGCGCCCAGGTTCGTGGCGACGTTGACGACCTTCGCCGTCGCCGAGGCGCGCAGGAACGCGAAGCCGACCAGGCCGACCAGCAGGAAGACCAGGAACGCCCCGGTGCCCGGCCCGGCCAGGCCGTCGTAGAAGCCGATCAGCGCCCCGCCGAGCGCCATCACCCCGACCTGGGCGACCCGCGTGAACCGGGGCGCCTCGGCCACCCCCAGCGCCGGCTTGCGCCACGTGTAGACGCCGACGGCGACCAGGGCGACGAGCACCACGCCGTTGAGCACCCCGGGCGCCAGCGCACCCGCGAACGCCGCCCCGCCGGTGGCCCCGCCGAACGCGGCCAACGCCATGGGGAGCGCGGCGGCCCAGTCGATCGGCGTCTGCCGGGCGTAGGTCCGCACCGCGGCGGCCGTGCCCACCACGGAAGCGATCTTGTTGGTGGCCAGCGCGTACAACGGCTGCCCGCCGGGCGCGACCAGGAGCAGGGCGGGCACCTGGATCAACCCGCCGCCCCCCACCACCGCGTCGACCGCCCCCGCGAGCGCGGCGGCCAGGCAGAGGAACAACAAGGCGGCGAGGGAGACGTGCCCGAAACCGGGCCAGTCGAGTGGGACGTTCACTCGAACAGCGTAATAGGACGAGCGTACTGCTTTTACGGCACTCCCGGCCGCCACCTCCAGCCCCCGCCTTCCACCCCCTTCCGCGGCCCTCCGCCCCGCGGGCCCCTTCCCCAGGCCGCCCACCACCGGTACGCCCCCTCCCCACCCTCCTTCGTCTTTCCGCTGTTCAAGCCCCTGGGAGCGCTCCCAAATGCTCCGTTCGGCCCTGTCGTGAGACATGTCACACAGCCAGGGTTGGTCCGGGTCCCGTTCCCCAGGAGGTTCCTCGATGTGGAGATCCCGCAAGCGCACCGCGGCGGCCGCGCTGGCCACGCTGGCCCTGCTAGCCACCGGAGCTCATGCCAGCGGCGTCGCGGAACCCCGCGGCCCGCACTACCAGGACGCCCGCGCCCCGGTCGAGCGGCGCGTGGACGACCTCCTGCGGCGCATGACACCGGAGGAGAAGGTCGGCCAGATGACCCAGATCAGGCTGGGCAAGCTGCGCGGCGACTGCGAGTGGACCCCCGGTCCGCTGCGCGAGGACTGCATGAAGGCCGTGCTGGACGACGCGGAGGTCGGCTCCGTCCTGTCCGGTGGCGGTGACACGCCGAACCCGAACACGCCCCGCGCGTGGGCCGAGATGACCAACGAGATCCAGCGGTACGCGATGGACCGCAGTCGCCTGCGCATCCCGCTGATCTACGGCGCGGACGGCGTGCACGGTCACTCGAACGTGGTCACCGCGACGATGTTCCCGCACCAGATCGGCCTCGGCGCGACGTGGCACCCGGAACTGATGGAGGACCTGGGCAGGTCGACCGGGCGGGCCATGCGCGCCACCGGCGTGTTCTGGAACTTCGCGCCGGTGTCCGACCTGGCCCGTGACACCCGGTGGGGTCGCTACTACGAGACCTACAGCGAGGACCCGGTGCTGGCGGGCGCGCTGGCGGCGGCGAACGTGCGCGGTCAGCAGGACGGCGCCGACGGCACCGCGAAGCTCGCCGCGACCGCCAAGCACTTCGCGGGCTACTCCCAGCCGTTCAACGGCCACGACCGCGCGCCCGCGCAGTTGCCGATCCGGTACCTCCAGGACACCGTGCTGCCCCCGTTCCAGGCGCAGTTCGACGCGGGCGTGCGCACCGTGATGATCAACTCCGGTGCGGTGAACGGCGTGCCCGCGCACGCGTCGCCCTACCTGCTGACCGAGCAGCTGCGGGAGCGGATGGGCTTCCGGGGCGTGGCGATCAGCGACTGGGCCGACATCCAGTACCTGGTGGACCGCTACCACGTGGCGGCGGACTACCAGGAGGCCATCGCGATGGCGGTGAACGCGGGCGTGGACATGGCCATGGAGCCGTCGAACGCGGCGGAGTTCACCCGGGGGCTGCTGGCGAACCTGCGCAGCGGCGCGATCAGCGGCAAGCGGATCGACCAGGCGGTGCGGCGCATCCTGACGCTGAAGTTCGAGCTGGGCCTGTTCGAGAAGCCGTTCGTGGACCCGGCGCGGGCCGACGCGATCGTCAACGGGGCCGACCGACCGCTGGCCCGGCAGGCCGCCGCCGAGAGCGTGGTGCTGCTGCGCAACGAGGGCGTGCTGCCCCTGTCGACCGGCGCGCGCAAGCTCGTGGTGACCGGCGACGCGGCCGACTCGGTGCCCCGCCAGCTCGGCGGCTGGACCGTGGGCTGGCAGGGCGTGCCGGCCGGGTCGCCGCTGCCGCCGACCACCACGGTGCTCCAGGGCGTCCGGGCCGCCGTCCCGACCGCGAACGTGGTCTCCGCCCCGACCCGGGCCGACGCCGTCGCCCAGGCCGCCGACTCGGACGCCGTGGTCGTCGTGCTGGGCGAGGATCCGGGCGCGGAGGGCGAGGCCGACACCGAGTCGCCCGCCCTGACCGCCGAGCAGCAGGGCCTGGTGGACGCGGTGCGCGCGACCGGCAAGCCGGTGGTCGTGGTCCTGCTCACCGGGCGCCCGCAGGTGCTGGGCACGGTGGCGGACGCGCCCGCGCTGCTCGCCGGCTGGCTGCCCGGCTCGGAGGGCGGCAGCGCGATCGCCGACGTGCTGTTCGGCGCGGTGAACCCCAGCGGCAGGCTGCCGGTGTCGTGGCCCAAGACGGTCGGCGACCAGCCGTTCACCTACGACCAGCCGCGCGGCGCGAACGTGGGCGAGAGCTCGGACTACGACCCGGCCTTCGCCTTCGGCCACGGGCTGTCCTACACGGACTTCACCACCTCCGCACCGGTCCTGAAGTCGACGGACGTGCGCCGCGACGGCCGGGTGGAGGTGTCGGTGACGGTGACCAACACCGGCGCCCGCGACGGCACCCTGGTGCTGCCGGTGTACGTGCACCAGCCGGTCAGCAAGGTGCTCACCCCGGACCGGCGCCTGGTGGCCTTCACCCGGGTGGCGCTGAAGGCGGGCGAGCAGCGCGCGGTGCAGGTGTCGTTCGACGTCAAGCGCCTCGCGGTGACCGCGGGTGACATGGACGACACGGGCAGGCCCGAGGTGGCGAAGGGTGGCTACGAGGTGCTGGTCGGCGACGGGAGGGCCGGTTTCGCGGTGCGGTGAGCAGCCCTGATATCGTGGACGGCCGTACCGCGCGGCATTCCGCCGTGGAGGAAGACCGCCCCGAGCCGGGGTGGTGCCGATGACGAGCGCGGTGCGACTCCGAACCGAGGAAAAGGTGGCTTTCGCGTGGCGAACATCAAGTCCCAGATGAAGCGGATCAAGACGAACGAGAAGGCGCGCCTGCGCAACAAGGCCGTCAAGTCGTCGCTGAAGACCGCGATCCGCAAGTTCCGTGAGGCCGCCGAGGCCGGTGACAAGGAGAAGGCCGTCGCGCTGGCGGCGGAGGCTTCCCGCAAGCTCGACAAGGCCGTCACCAAGGGCGTGATCCACGCCAACCAGGCCGCCAACAAGAAGTCGGCGCTGGCCAAGCGCGCCAACCAGATCTGAGTCGGTCGGCCCGGAAACGGACCGACCAGCGGCTGGTCAACGGCTGCGGAGCGCCGCCCACCCCGCCGGGGTGGGCGGCGCTCCGGCGTTCCGGGCCCTGTTCCAGGGCCCGTTCCACCCACCGCCCCAGCGGCGGCGAACCCGCCCCAGGAGCGGCGAACCCGGCTCAGCGGCGGCACCCCCAGCCCAGCGGCGGCAAACCCGGCTCAGCGGTGGCCGTGGGCGGCGACGATCTTCAGCACCGCCCGTTCCAGGGCGTAACCCGAGTCGGCGGCGTAACCCTTCACGTCCGCGTTGAGGTCCGCGACCACCGACATGGCCGCCGCCAGCCCGCGCTCCTCCCAGCCACGTGACTGGCCCTGCGCCTTCTTCACCTTCCACGGCGGCATGCCCAGCTCACCCGCGAGCTTGAACGGGTCGCCCCGCCCGACCGCGGACACCCGCGCGACCGTGCGCACCGCGTCCGCCAGCGCGTCCGCCACCAGCACGTGCGGCACGCCGAGCTGGATCGCCCAGCGCAACGCCTCCAGCGCACCGGCCCGGTCGCCCATCACGGCCTTCTCCGCGACCGCGAACCCGGTCACCTCCGCCCGTCCCCGGTGGTAGCGGCGGACCGCCTCGGCGTCGACCCTGCCGCCCGTGTCGGCGACCAGCTGCGACGCCGCCGCGGCCAGTTCCCGCAGGTCGGAGCCGACTGCCTCGATCAGCGCCCCCACAGCCTCGGGGTCGGCCTTGCCGCCCGCCGAGCGGATCTCGTTGCGGACGAACGCCTCGCGGTCCGCGGCCTTGGTGATCTTCGGGCACTCGGTCACGCCGGCACCGGCCTTGCGCAGCGCGGCGGGCAGCTCCTTGGCGGCCTTGCTGCGCCCGCCGCCGGTGTGCACCACGACCAGCGTCACCCCCTCGGCGGGTGACTTGGCGTAGGCGATCACGGCGTCGGCGATCTCCTTGCTCGCCTCCTGCGCGGCTTCGAGCGCGATCACCCGCCCCTCGGCGAACAGCGACGGGCTCACCAGTTCGGCCAGCTCGGGCGGGGTGAGTTCGGTCACCCGGACGCGGGTCAGGTCGGCCTGCGGATCGGCCTTCCGGGCGAGTTCCAGGGCACCGCGAACAGCGCGTTCGACCAGCAACTCCTCCTCGCCCACGACCAGGTGAACGGCATCGGGCGTGTCAGCGGGCGCACTCACGGCCGCGATCCTCCCACGCCCGTCCGCCGTCCGGATGGTGGACTTCGCTGGCTACGGGTCGGGATCGTGTCGTAGGTTGAGGCGACAACAACTGAATACCGCTCATCCAGAGGGGCAGAGGGATCGGCCCGAAGAAGCCCCGGCAACCCGTCGCACAGCGTTCGCTGGCGACCACGGTGCCAATTCCGACCCGCGACGCGGGAAAGATGAGGAGATACCTCGCGATGACTGCTGTCAGTGCACCCTCGGCCACCACCACCTCCTTCGACCTCGGTCCCGCGCGCGCCCTGTCGTGCCGCGAGTGCGGGCACGAGACGCCGCTCGCCCCGGAATACGCCTGTCTGGAGTGTTTCGGCCCCCTGGAAGTGGCCTACGACTTCGGCCGGGTCCGCCGTGAGGACATCGAGGCAGGCCCCCGCTCGATCTGGCGCTACAAGAGCCTCCTCCCCGTGCCCTCCACCGTCGAGTCGCACCCCAACACCAGCCCCGGCGGCACCCGCCTGGTCGAGGCCGACCGCCTCGCCAAGGCCCTGGGCCTGCGCAAGGTCTGGGTCAAGGACGACACCGGCAACCCCACCCACTCCTTTAAGGACCGCGTCGTCGGCGTCGCCCTCGCCGCCGCCCGCGAACTGGGCTTCAAGGTCCTGGCCTGCCCGTCCACCGGCAACCTCGCCAACGCCGTCGCCGCCGCGGCGGCCCGCGCCGGCTGGCGGTCGGTGGTCCTGGTGCCCTCCAGCCTGGAGCGGGCGAAGATCCTCATGACCGCCGTCTACGACGGCAACCTGATCACCGTCGACGGCAACTACGACGACGTGAACCGGCTGGCCCAGGAACTCGCCGCCGAGCACGAGGACTGGGCGTTCGTCAACGTCAACGTCCGCCCCTACTACGCCGAGGGCTCCAAGACGCTGGGCTTCGAGGTCGCCGAACAGCTCGGCTGGCGCCTGCCCGACCAGATCGTGGTCCCCATCGCGTCCGGCTCCCAGCTGACCAAGGTCGACAAGGCGTTCCGCGAACTGGGTGAACTCGACCTGGTCGAGCAGACCCCGTACCGGGTGTTCGGCGCCCAGGCCACCGGGTGCTCCCCCGTCTCGGCCGCCTTCAAGGCCGGTCACGACGTGGTCTCCCCGGTGCGCCCGGACACCATCGCCCGCTCGCTGGCGATCGGCGCCCCCGCCGACGGCCCCTACGTGCTCGACGCCGTGCGCCGCACCGGCGGTGCGATCGAGGACGTCACCGACGAAGAGGTCGTCGAGGGCATCCGGCTGCTGGCCCGCACCGAGGGCATCTTCGCCGAGACCGCCGGCGGCGTGACGGTGGCGACCGCGAAGAAGCTCGTCGAGCAGGGCAAGCTGGACCCGGACGGCGAGACGGTGCTGCTGATCACCGGCGACGGCCTCAAGACCCTCGACGCGCTCGGCGACCGGGTCGGCCCGCGGGCGAACGTGCCGCCCTCGGCGGAGGCCGTGCTGAACGCCCTCCAGGACTGAGACCGGCACTGAGACCGGGACTGCGGCCGGGACTGGAACCGGAGCTGGGACCAGGACCGGGATTGTCGAGGCGGACCTCGGCGGGCACGCTCCCACCGGGGTCCACTCCCGCGGCTCCCAGCCCGGTTGCTCCTCCCCTGGCCCGCTCCGCTCCACCCGGGCCCGCTCCGGCCAGACCTGCTCCGGCCGGGTCCGCTCCAGGCTGCCCCGTAGCAGCCGCTCCCGTGGCAGTCGCCCCCGCGACAGCCGCTCCCGCGACAGTTGCTCTCGCGACAGCTCCCCCTGTGGCAGTCACCCCCGTGGCAGCCGACTTCATGGCGTTCGACCCCGGTGCGGCCGTCACAGCGCGATCCCCGATGTGCGCAACCAGCCGGTGCGCGGGAAGGCGCTCAGCTCGGGCAGGACGCGCGGCCTCACCGGTTCGGTGACCACGCGCCACGCCGTCAGCAGTTGCGGCCACGGCCGCTTCGCCTTTTCCGCGTTGTAGCGCTCGGTGTGCCACTCCTCCGGCGGTATCGCCAGGGCGTCGTCGAACAGGGTGTCGGCGACCAGGCGGTAGGCCGCGTCGGCGGAGGCCACCTCGGCGGTGCCGACCACGCCGGTGGCGGTGGCCCTGGCGATGATCCCGCGCTCGCCGTCGGGCCGCTCCTCGCACACGTAGTAGGTGAAAGCGGGCCGCAGCTCGTCGCGTGGCCACGGCTGGGCGGTGTAGCTGGGTTGCCACAGCGCCCACCCCAGCGCCCGGTGGTCGCCGGGCCGGCTCCAGCCGGTGTTGAGCCGGATCCACGTGTCCTTCTTCGTGCTCGTGTTCACGGTTGCTCCCTCTCGCGTTGTTCAGCGGGTCGCCCCGGCGGGCGACCCGCGGTCCGTTCTCCCCGGCGAGGACGGCGGTGTCGCCGTCCCGGTCGGTGCGCAGCACCAGCGCGCCCTGGTGCGCCAGGGCGTCGACCACCACCGCGCTGGGATGGCCGTAGCGGTTGCCCGCGCCGACGCTCACCAGCGCGACCCGCGGCCGGACGGCCGCGAGAAACTCCGGTGACGAGTACCGCGACCCGTGGTGCGGCACCTTCAGCACGTCAGCCCCCAGGTCGACGTGCCCGCCGAGCAGGTCCGCCTGGCCGACCAGCTCGACGTCCCCGGTCAACAGCACCCGCCCGGCCCCGGTCGAGGCCCGCAGCACCAGCGAGGCGTCGTTGATCGCCGTGTTCGTCCTGCCCACCGGGCCCGCTCGCGGAGCCAGCACGTCGAGCCGCAGTCCCGGCCAGCCCAGCCGCTGCCCGACGCCCAGCTCGACCACGCGGACACCCGCCGCCCGCGCTTGTGCGCGCACCTCCTCCCAAGCCCATTCCGGTTGGCGCGCCGGCCCCACGGCCACCGCGCCCACTTCCCGTTCCGCCAGCACCGCGCCCAGCCCGCCGACGTGGTCGGCGTGCAGGTGGCTGAGCACCACCAGCGGGATGCGCCGCACCCCCAACCGCCGCAGGCACGACAGCACCGGCACCGGCTCCGGACCGGTGTCGACCAGCACCGCCCGGTCGTGCTCCGCGGTGGCCAGGACCACCGCGTCGCCCTGGCCGACGTCGCAGGCGACCACCGACCAGCCCGGCACCGGCCAGCCCGGCGAGACCACCTTCAACGGCACCAGGGCCACCACCACCCCGACCACCGCCACCGCGGCCAACACCCGCAGCCGCCGCACCCGGAGCACCACCCAGCCGAGCACCAGCACCCCGACCAGCAGCAGCCCGCCGGTCCAGCCCCCGGGCCACCCGACCGCCGCACCCGGCACCGCCGCGGCGTGCCGACCCACGGTGATCAGCCAGCCCACCGCGGGCCCGGCCAGCTCGACGACCAGCCGTGCCGCCGGTTCGTGCGCCTGCGCCAGCACCGCGGCCGACACCCCGAGCACCGTGGCCGGCGCCACCACCGGCCCGACCAGCAGGTTCGCCACCACCGCGACCAGGCTGACCTGACCGGACAGCGCGGCGACCAGGGGCGCGGTCGCCAGGTTCGCCGCCACCGGCACCGCCAGCGCCTCGGCGAACCCGACCGGCACACCGCGTTCCCTCATCGCGGCGGACCACCTCGGCGCGAGCAGCACCAGCGCCGCCGTCGCGACCGCCGACAGGCCGAACCCCGGGTCGGTGGCCAGCTCCGGGTCGTAGAGGACCAGGACCACCACCGCGGCCGCGAGCGCCGGCAACGCCGACCGCTCGCGTCCCAGCACCAGCGCGAGCAACGCCACCGCACCCATCACGGCAGCCCGCAGCACGCTCGGCTCCGGCCCGGCCAGCACCACGAACCCGACCAGCGCGGCCATCGCGCCCGCCGCACACCCGCGCGGCCCGACGTGGAACCGCCGCAGCAGCAACAGCACCGCGCCGCACAGGATGGCCAGGTTCGCCCCGCTGACCGCGAGGACGTGGGCGAGGCCCGCGGTGCGGAACTCCTCCACCACCCTCGGCGCGAGGCGCGAGGTGTCACCGACGACCAGGGCCGGCAACAACCCCGCGGGTTCCGGGTCGAGGGCGGTGCTCGCGTCCCGCAGCCCGGCCCTCAGGTCCTCGGCCACCCGCTGCCACACCAGTGCCCCGGTCACCGCCCGCGGCGGTCCGCGGACCCGGAGGACGGCGACGGTCAGCTCACCGCGCCGCGGCGGGACGAGCGCGCCCCTGGCCGTGACGTGCTGGCCGGGCAGCAGGTCCTGCCACCCCTCGGCCGGGGCGAGGACCACCACCCGACCGCCGTCGTCGAGGGTCGCGTGGGCCAGGACGAGGTCGATGCCACCCGCCTGCGAGCCGAAGCCGCTGGTGCGCAGGCCGTGCGGACGGTTGTCGAGTTCGAAGTGGAGGGTGGCGGACGTGCCGCGCTCGGCGTCCGCGCGCAGCGGGTGGTGCGCCGACGCGTGGGCTTGGAAGCCGATCCAGCACGCCGCCACCGGCCCGGCGACCGCGACGGCGACGGCTGCCGGGCGCCAGGGGCGCAGCGCCAGGCCGCCGACCACCGCCGCGGTCAGGCCGACCGCCGGTGCGGCCCACCAGGTCCACAGGAGACCCGCGAGGGCGGTCGACCAGACGGCCAGTGCGGCCGGGACGAGGTGGGCGCGGGGGTTCATGAGCCGGTCCACCGGAGGCAGTGGACGAGGGCGGTGTGGAAGCGCCGCCTCCCGCTGCGGGTGTCGCCGAACACGCGGCGCAGCAGGTGGTCGACCAGGCGGTCGAGCAGGCGCTCGGCCAGGCGTCGTGCCCGCTGCCGGAAGCGGTGGTGGAAGCGGTGGCGGGCGATGAGGTGCAGGCGGTCGAGGAGACGTCGCAGTCGTTGGCGGAAGGAGGGGGCGGCGGTGTTGGGGCGGCGGAAGAGGAGGTGGTCGAGAGCTTGTCGGATGCGGCGGTGGAGGGGGTTGAGGTTGGCGGCGGTTCGGTCGGCGGCGGCGGTTCGGTTGGTGGGCGGTCGCTGGGCAGTGGGCGGCTGCTCGGCGGTGGACTGCTCGGCGGTGGACTGATCTGCGGTGAGCTGATCTGCGGGCGGGCGAGGGGTGGGCGGGCGAGGGGTGGGTGGTTGGAGGGAGAACGGGGTCGACTGGCGGCACTTCGCGGAGTGCGGGCAGGTGCAGGCTTCGGGCAGCGTGGGCGCCTTGAGGCGAGACGGGGCGGTCGCCGGGATCGAGGCGGCCCTGGGGGTTGGTGTGGTCCTGGTGGGGGTGTGCGGGTCCGGGCAGGAACAGGCCGTGTTCATGAGGGCTCCATGAGGTGTCGGATCAGTTGCCGGATGAGGTGCCGGGTGTGCTGTCGGGTCGGTTGTGGAGGAGGCTCGTGGACGGTGCGGTGTGCTAGATGCGGACCAGGTCGCCGAGCTTGGCCAGCTTCGCGTCGCCGATCCCCTCGACCTCGCCCAGCTGTTCGAGGGAGGTGAACGGGCCCTGCTCGCGGCGCCGCTCGACGATCCGCCGCGCCGTCACCGGGCCGACGCCCGGCAGGGTGTCGAGCTGTTCCTCGGTCGCGGTGTTCAGGTCCAGCGGCTGGGTCGTCGGGTCGACCGGTTGCGGTGCGGGGACGCCCACGGCGATCTGCTCGCCATCGGTGACCTTGCGGGCCAGGTTGAGCGCGGTCAGGTCGGTGCCCGGGTTGGCACCGCCCGCGGCACGCACGGCGTCGGCCACCCTGGCGCCGCTGGGCACGGTCACCAGGCCCGGTGTCGGCACCTGGCCGACGACGTTGACGACGAGCTGCTGCTCGGTCCTGGTGATCGCGGCGGCCTCGGCGACCGGCAGGTCGGGAGGGCTCTCCGGCACCGGTTGCCGCCACCACAGGGCCAGCGCGACCACCAGGGCCACGGCGGCCGTGACGCCGGCCGTCAGGACGAAGCGGCGGGGCGGGGCGTGCTCGGGCAGCCAGCGGCGCAGCAGGCGCCCCAGCCTGCCGGGTGGCGCGCTGCCCCGGCCCTCGGCCTCGACGAAGACCAGCGTCTCGGCCTCGGGTGCCCGGTGCTTGCCGCGCTCCTGGGCGACCAGGGCGTCGAGGCGGGCTTTCGTGGTTCTCGGGTTCGCGTCGAACATGTGATCGACGCTAGGCCGGTTGGCGGAGTCGCGGGGTGGCGGATTCCGGATCTGTGGACAACTTCCGATTGATGCATAAAGCGGGCTACGACACCCCGCCCGGCAGCACCACCACGCCCAGCACCCCAGGCCCGGTGTGCGCCCCGATCACCGCCCCCACCTCGGAGATCAGGCAGCCGGTCGAGCCGGGCACGCGTTCGTCGAGCAGGGTCGCGAGTTCCGCGGCGCGCTCCGGCGCGGCCAGGTGGTGGACGGCCAGCCCGACCGGGCCGGAGCCGGCGGCCGTCGTGGCCAGGTCGACCAGGCGGCCGATCGCGCGACCCGTGGTGCGGACCTTCTCCAGGGGCACGATGCGGCCGTCGTCGACGTGCAGCAGCGGCTTCACCGCCAGGGCCGTGCCGAGCAACGCGGCCGTGGGGCTGATGCGCCCGCCCCGCCGCAGGTGGTCCAGCGTTTCCACGCAGAAGAACATCTTGACCCGCGCCGCCGCCCCGGTCGCCGCCCGTTCGGCCCGCGCTCCGTCCTCGGCGGCGGCGCAGGCGGCCAGCACGGCGAAGCCCAGGCCCATGCCCGTGGCGCGCGAGTCGACCACCCTGATCCGGGTGGGGTCGACCTCCTCGGCGGCCAGCCGCGCCGCCTCCCACGTGCCCGACAGCTCCCGGGACAGGTGCACGGAGACGATCGCCTCGGCACCGTCCTCCAGCGCCGACCGGTACACCCCGGCCAGCTCGCCGGGCGTGGGCCGGGACGTGGTCACCCGGCGGTGCTCCCCCAGCGCCGCCGCCAGCTCCGCCGGACCGAAGTCCACCCCGTCCAGCCTGCTGCGACCGTCCACGGCCACGTGCAGCGGGACGACCCGGATGCCGTGCCGCTGGGCGAACCCCTCGGGCAGGTACGCCGTGGAGTCGGTGACGATCGTGGTGGACACGAGTGCCGAGGTTACGTCTCCGGCCGACCCGGGTGGCCAACCGCCACGGCCCTGACCAGTTCCGCCATGGCGTTGCCGACCAGTTCGTGCGCCTCCCAGCCCCAGTGCATGCCGTCCGGGTTGCCGCGTCGTGACCGCACGTGTTCGCCCACCAGGGCGGGCACGTCCAGCAGCGGCACGCCCGTCCGCCCGGCCCACCCGCGTAGCGCGCGTTCCGCGGCCGCCCGCCCGGTGTGCACCCCCGCGTACGCGGGCGCGCTGTGCACCGACGGCGTCATCCCCACCACCCGGATGCCGGGTTCGAGGGCGTGCACCGCGCGCACCGAGTCGTCCAGGTACCGCACGGTCAGGTGCGGCGGCAGCGCCACCGGGTACCCGCCGAGCAGCCGCGCCAGCACCGGCTGGAGCACCCGGTACGCCGCCCGGGCCCGCCGCCGCACCCGGTCGGGCCGCAGGTAGCGCAGCCCCTGCCGCCAGAACGTGGGCAGCGGCGAGGGCAGCGTGTCCATGTGCCCCACGGCCAGCACCAGCACGTCCGTGCGCGGCAGCAGCGACCACACGCGCGGGTCGCCGGTCAGCGCCCACCAGGCGTCCCGGGCCGTCCAGCCGAACCCCGCCGCCAGCTCCGCGCGCCCGCCCAGCGCCGCCGCGCAGACGTTCGGCCACAGCCGGGGGTGGTCGGCGGGCAGCGGCCCCCGCGGGCCGTGGAACGTCAGCGAGTCGCCGAGGACGAGCAGCCTCACCGGGTGGTTCCGGCGTTGTACGACGACAGCCGCCACCGGCCGTCGCCGCCCGGGCGCCGCGTGAACACCGTCCAGTGGCAGTTGCCGATGCCGCCGAGCAGCCCCCAGCGGTCCACCGGCAGCTCCAGCAGCCGCCCGGTCAACGCGCTGATCAGGCCGCCGTGCGCGCACAGCATGACCGTGCCGGAGAACTCCCGGTCCACCTCGTCGACCACGGCCAGCGCGCGTTCGGAGACCTCCACGCGCGTTTCGCCGTCGGGCGGGGCCAGCGTGCCGTCGGCGCGCCAGAGCTCCAGCATGCCGGGCCACTCCACCTCGATCTCGGTGGTGGTCAGGCCCTGCCACTTGCCCAGGTGGGTCTCGCGCAGGCGTTCGTCGATGCGCAGCTCGACCCCGGTGACCTCGGTGAACACCGAGGCGGTGTCCCGGGCCCGGTGCAGGTCGGAGGCGACCACCAGCTCGGGCGCGAACCCGGCGAGCACCGGCACCGCGAACCGGGCCTGGTTCCACCCGGTCTCGGTCAACGCCGAGTCCAGGTGGCCCTGCATGCGCCCGGTCGCGTTGTGGTCGGTCTCACCGTGCCGCCACAGCACGAGCCGGTTGAGGGTCATGCCTCGGCGACCTCGTCGGCCACGGGCCCGGCGTCGAACTCGATGCGCGGGCAGTCCTTCCACAGCCTCTCCAGGCCGTAGAAGCTGCGCTCCTCCACGTGCTGGACGTGCACGACGACGTCCACGAAGTCCAGCAGGACCCAGCGGCCCTCCCGCGCGCCCTCGCGGCGGACCGGCTTGCGACCGGCCTCGCGCAGCTTCTCCTCAACGTTGTCCACGATCGCGCCGACCTGGCGCTCGTTGGGCGCCGAGGCGATCACGAACACGTCGGTGATCACCAGCTGGTCGGACACGTCGAGCACGATGACGTCGTGCGCCTTCTTGTCGGCTGCCGCGTTCGCGGCGACCAGCGCCAACCGTCGTGCCTCGTCGGTGGCTGCCACGTCTCTCCTCATCACCTCGGCGGACGCCGATACGCCCGCACGAGTTACTGAGGGTACCGGCGTCCGGCGTCAGTCAGGCACCGAGTAAAGCCCGCGCTTCGAGATGTACTGAACGACACCGTCGGGCACCAGGTACCACACCGGCAGGCCGGCGGCCGTGCGGGCCCGGACGTCGGTGGACGAGATGGCCATCGCGGGCACCTCGACCAGCGACACCGCGCCGGGCGGCAGGTGGGTGTCGTCCAGCTCATAGCCCGGTCGGGTGACGCCGATGAAGTGCGCGAGGCCGAAGACGTCGTCCGCGCGCCGCCAGGACAGGATCTGCTCCAGCGCGTCCGCGCCGGTGATGAAGAACAGGTCCGCGCCGGGGTGCGCGCCCTTGAGGTCGGTGAGCGTGTCGACCGTGTAGGTGGGGCCGGCCCGGTCGATGTCGACCCTGGAGACGGAGAACCGGGGGTTGGACGCCGTGGCGACCACGGTCATCAGGTAGCGGTCCTCGGCCGCGCTGACCTGACGCTCGCTCTTCTGCCAGGGCTGCCCGGTGGGCACGAAGACGACCTCGTCGAGGTCGAAGCGGGCCTGGACCTCGCTGGCCGCGACGAGGTGGCCGTGGTGCACCGGGTCGAAGGTGCCACCCATGACGCCGATCCGGCGGTTGGACATGGGACGTGAGCCTAGTTCGGGTGGTGCGCGGGCGGACGGCAGCTACCCGGAACCGCGCCGCCCGCGCACCGGACACCGTGGTCGCGCCCCGGGGGAGTGGGCCGCGTCCGCGGGTCACGCGCACCGCCCCGAGCGGGCGCGTGGCGGTGGGACGCGGCTCCCCCGCCGTCATGACGCGATCGAGTGAACTTTCGCGGCTACTCCTGCGGCGCGAGCAGCGTGCCGTCGGCGTCGCGCACCAGGATCGCCTCCATCGGGCACGACTCGGCCGCGTCCAGCACCGCGTCGGCGGGCTCTATCGACGGCTCCACCGGGGTCGACGTGCCGCCTTCGAGCCGGAAGTGGTCCGGCGCGATGGACGTGCACATGCCGGTGCCCAGGCACGTGCCCCGGTTGACCTCCACGGACCAGCTCACGGCGTCACCACCTCACCGGCAGGGCCAGCGGGCCCCGGATCAGCCTGCCCTTCTTGAGCGCCACGTCACCGTCCAGCCGGAGCAGCGGGAAGCGCTTGAGCAGGGTGCCTATCGCGACCTGCAGCTCCATCCGCGCCAAAGACGCGCCGATGCAGTGGTGCGCGCCGTGGCCGAAGGTCACGTGCGGGTTGTGCTCGCGGTGGAAGTCCACCTCGTTCGGGCGGTCGAACACCGACGGGTCGCGGTTGGCCGCGATGTTGTTGACGAACACCGCCTCGCCGGCGCGGACCGTGACGCCGGACAGCTCCACGTCGGCCGTGGCGATGCGGGGGAACCCCGCCGAGGCGCCCAGCGCGGTGACGCGCAGCAGCTCCTCCACCGCGGCCGGCACCAGCGCCGGGTCGGCCTGCAGCTGGGCGAGCAGGTCGGGGTCGCGCAGCAGCTGGTAGACGAAGTTGCCGATCTGGTTGGCGGTGGTCTCGTGGCCCGCGACCAGCAGCGTCACCCCGAACGAGACCAGCTCCCCGGCGCTGAGCCGGTCCTCGTTGTCGTGCACCGCGACCAGCTCGGACAGCATGTCGTCGGCCGGGGCGGAGCGCTTGGCCACCACCAGCCCGGCGATGTAGTCGCGCAGCGCGTCGTTCGCCGCGGTGATCTCCTCGGGCCGGAACGCGGTGATCGCCATCGCGGCGTCCGACCAGGTCCGGAACCTCGCGCGGTCCTCGTACGGCACGCCCAGCATCTCGCAGATGATCGTGATGGGCAGGGGCATCGCCAGCGCCTCGACGAGGTCGGCGGGCGGGCCCTGCTCCTCCACCGCGTCCAGCAGGCCGTCCACGATCTCCTGGGCGCGCTGCCGCAGCAGCTCGGTGCGGCGGGCGGTGAACCCCTTGGCGACCAGCTTGCGCAGCCGGGTGTGGTCCGGCGGGTCCATGCTCAGGATGTTGCTCTCCAGCGGCATGGTCGGCAGCGTGCGCGGGACGTCGGCGCCCGGCTCCATCACCGCGGCGCGGCTGAACCTCGGGTCGGCCAGCACGGTCTTGACGTCCTCGTACCTGGTGACCAGCCACGCCTCACCGCCGTACGGCAGGCGGACGCGCGCCACCGGCTCGTCGCGCTGGAGTTCCAGGACGGTCGGGTCGAGCACGAGGTCGTCCGGTTCGGCGAACGGATAAGCCCTGATTTCCATCGGTACCCCCGAGTAAGCATTCGCTTACTTCCGACCGTAGGCACGCCACTACGGACCGTCAACCGCCATCGGTGCGTTCCAGCAGCACTGCGGCCGCTTGGGTCACCAACGCCACCACGTGCTCCGCGTCGGCGCCCGCCAACGGCTGCTTGCGGAACACGATGCGCATCACGCCGATGCCCACCAACCACGCCAGCACGAGGTCCGCGCGCAACTCGGCGTCCTCGGCGTCGGTGAGGGACGCCAGGACCTGCGCGTACTCCTCCCCCATCCGCCGCCGGAGCGCCTCGGCCGCCGTGTCGTGCTGAGAGGACCGCAGCATCGCGTAGAGCGGGTGGTCCTCGGGCCTCGGCTCGTCGTGCAGCATCCGCAGCAGCGTGTTGCGCAGCAGCTGCTCGGCGGGCGAGTCCTCCAGCAGCTCGCGGCTCCGCGACGCCAGCACGGCGGCGAACAGGGCGTCCTTGCTGCCGTAGTAGCGGAACAGCAGGGCCTGGTTCACGCCCGCCAGGCTCGCGATGTCGCGCACGGTGGTGCGGTCGAACCCCCGTTCGGCGAACAGCTTCGCGGCGGCCTCCAGCAGCGCCGCCTTGGTCGCGGCGGCGCTCCGGGGTCGGCTCACGACGTCGGCCGGACCTGGCCCTCGCCCCAGACGAGCCACTTGGAGGAGGTCAGCTCGGCCAGGCCCATCGGGCCGCGCGCGTGCAGCTTCTGGGTGGAGATGCCGATCTCCGCGCCCATGCCGAACTCGCCGCCGTCGGTGAAGGCGGTGGAGGCGTTGACCATGACGGCCGCCGCGTTGACCAGGGTGGTGAACCGGCGGGCCGCGTTCAGGTCGGAGGTCACGATGGCCTCGGTGTGGCCGGAGCCGTGCGCGGCGATGTGCCCGATGGCCTCGTCGATCGAGCCGACCACGCGGGCCGCGATGTCCAGCGACAGGTACTCGGCGTCCCAGTCCTCGTCCGTGGCGGCCACCACGCGCCCGTCGCGGGCGAACCGCTCGTCGCCGTGCACGGTGACGTCGCGCGCCAGCAGGGCCTCGGTGATGCGGGGCACGAACTCGTCCGCGACGGCGGCGTGCACCAGCAGCGACTCGGCCGCGTTGCACACGCTGGTGCGGCGGGTCTTGGAGTTGAGCACGATGCGCTCGGCCATGTCGAGGTCGGCGGACGCGTCCACGTACACGTGCACGTTGCCCACGCCGGTCTCGATGGTCGGCACGGTGGCCTGCTGCACGACCGCGTTGATCAGGCCCGCGCCGCCGCGCGGGATGACCAGGTCCACCAGGCCCCGCGCGGTGATGAGGTGGGTGACCGACGCCCGGTCGTGGCACGGCAGCAGCTGCACCGCGTCCGCGGGCAGGCCGACCGCCTCCAGGGCGTCGCGCAGCACCGCCACCAGCGCGGTGTTCGAGTGCTCGGCGGAGGAGGAACCGCGGAGCAGGGCCGCGTTGCCGGACTTCAGCGCCAGGCCGGCGGCGTCCACGGTGACGTTCGGGCGGGCCTCGTAGACCATGCCGACCACGCCCATCGGGACGCGGACCTGCCGCAGCTCCAGGCCGTTCGGCAGGATCGAGCCGCGCAGCACCTCGCCGACCGGGTCCGCCAGGCCCGCCACGGTCTCCAGGCCGGCGGCCACGCCCTCGACGCGCGCCTCGGTGAGCGCGAGGCGGTCCAGCAGGCCCTGGGTCAGGCCGGCGGCGCGACCCGCTTCGAGGTCCTTGGCGTTGGCCTCCAGCACCTCGGCGGCCCTGGCGCGCAGCGCGCCGGCCATCTCGTGCAGGGCCGCGTCCTTGCGCTCGCGGGTGGCAAGGACCAGTTCGTTGGCGGCGACGCGGGCGCGCCGGGCCGCGGCGTGCACCTGTTCGCGCAGGTCATCAGTCACGCGGCTCAGCCTACGGTCACCCGGTCGTGGCTGTCGTGGAGGTTCTCGGGGATCGGAACCTGTCGGAGGTCTCTGCCAAGGTGGTCGCCATGGACGACAACGCGCTCCGCGAACTGGCCGAGGAACGGCTGAGGGCCCTGGCCGGCCCCTCGGCCGTGCTGCGCGAGGACCAGTGGACGGCCATCCGCGCCCTGGTGGCCGACCGGCGGCGGGCGCTGGTGGTGCAGCGGACCGGGTGGGGCAAGTCCGCGGTGTACTTCATCGCCACGGCGCTGCTGCGGACCCTGGGCGAGGGGCCCACGGTGATCGTGTCGCCGCTGCTGGCGCTGATGCGCAACCAGGTCGACGCCGCGGCGCGGGCGGGCGTACACGCGGCGACGATCAACTCGGCCAACACCGACGAGTGGCAGGGCGTGCAGGACCGGGTGGCGGCCGGCGAGGTCGACGTGCTGCTGGTGTCGCCGGAGCGGTTGAACAACCCGGACTTCCGGGACTCGGTGCTGCCCGCGCTGACCGCGTCGGCGGGGCTGCTGGTGGTGGACGAGGCGCACTGCATCTCCGACTGGGGCCACGACTTCCGGCCGGACTACCGGCGGCTGCGGACGCTGCTGACCGAGCTGCCCGCGGGGGTGCCGGTGCTGGCCACCACGGCCACGGCGAACGACCGGGTGGTGCGGGACGTGGCCGAGCAGCTGGGGCTCGGCGCGGGCGCGGACGCGCTGGTGCTGCGCGGCCCGCTGGACCGCGAGAGCCTGCGGCTGTCGGTGGTGCGGCTGCCCACGGCCGAGGCCAGGCTGGGGTGGCTGGCCGAGCGGCTGGGCGAGCTGCCGGGGTCGGGGATCGTCTACGCGCTGACCGTGGCCGCGGCCGACGACGTGGCGGCGTTCCTGCGCTCGCGCGGGTACGAGGTGGCCGCGTACTCGGGGCGCACCGACCCGGCGGAGCGGCAGCGGGCCGAGGCGGACCTGCTGGCCAACCGGGTCAAGGCGCTGGTGGCGACCTCGGCGCTGGGCATGGGGTTCGACAAGCCCGACCTCGGGTTCGTGGTGCACCTCGGCGCGCCGGCCTCCCCCATCGCCTACTACCAGCAGATCGGGCGCGCCGGGCGCGGCGTGGAGCGGGCCGAGGTGCTGCTGCTGCCCGGCGCGGAGGACCGGGACATCTGGGCGTACTTCGCGTCGCTGGCGTTCCCACCCGAACGGGTGGTGCGGCAGGTGCTCGACGCGCTGTCACCGGATCGAGCGATGTCAACGGCCGCCCTGGAGCCGATAGTGGAGTTGTCGCGCACCCGGCTCGAAGTGGTGCTCAAGGTGCTCGACGTGGACGGGGCGGTGCGGCGGGTCCGCGGCGGGTGGGTGTCGACGGGGCGGCCGTGGGACTACGACGCCGAGCGGTACGAGCGGATCGAGGCGGCCCGGCGGGTCGAGCAGCAGGCGATGCTCGACTACCTGGCCACCGACGGCTGCCGCATGCAGTTCCTGTTGCGGCAGTTGGACGACCCGCACGCGGTGCCGTGCGGGCGGTGCGACAACTGCACGGGGCGGCGGCCCTCGGCGGAGGTGTCGCAGGCGGCGGCGTCGGCGGCGCGGGAGCGGTTGCTGCGGCCGGGCGTGGAGGTGGAGCCGCGCAAGATGTGGCCGACCGGCATGGCGGCGGCCGGGGTGCCGCTGTCGGGGAAGATCCCGGCGGACGAGGCGGCGTCGACGGGGTGGGCGCTGGGGCGGCTGACCGACATCGGCTGGGGCAACCGGTTGCGGTCGCTGTTCGCCGAGGCGGACCGGGAGATCCCGGACGACGTGTTCGCCGCGTGCGTGAAGGTGCTGGCCGCGTGGGGCTGGGCCGAGCGGCCGGTGGGCGTGGTGACGGTGGGGTCGCGGACGCGGCCGGAGCTGGTGGGCAGCTTCGGGCGGCGGATCGCGTCGGTGGGGCGGTTGCCGGTGCTCGGGCAGGTGTGGCTGGGCGAGTCGACGCACCGGGCGAACAGCGCGCAGCGGCTGGCGGGGCTGGTGCGGGAGGTGAGCGGACCCGATCTGTCCGGTGTGGACGGACCGGTGCTGCTGGTGGACGACCGGGTCGACACCGGGTGGACGATGACGGTGGCGGCGCGGCTGTTGCGGCGGGCCGGGGCGCGGGCGGTGCTGCCGTTCGCGTTGGCGGTGACGGCGTGAGGGGCGCGGCGTGGCGGGGTGCGGCGTGAGGAGGGGCGCGGTGTCGAGGGGCGCGGTGCAAGGGGGCGGGGCGTGTGGCGCGGGGCCGTTGGGGACGGGTCGCGGTGACCGGAAGGGGTGGTGGTGATGGGGAGGCGCCGGTGGTGACGGGGTGAGGTTGATGGCGGAACGGGTGCTGCTGCGGCCGTTCGCGGAAGGCGACGCGCCGGTGTTCGCGGCGTACCGGTCCGACCCGGACGTGGCCCGCTACCAGGGGTGGGACGCGCCGTTCTCCCTGGCGCAGGCCGAGGAGTTCGTACGGGAGGTCGCCGCGCTCGACGTGGACGAGCCGGGGTGGTTCCAGTTCGCCGTCGAGGTGGGCGGTGAACTGGTCGGCGACGTCGGGGTGAACCTGCACCCGAACCGGATGCAGGCGGAGATCGGCTACACGCTGGCGCCCGCGCACCAGGGGCGGGGGTACGCGACCGAGGCCGTGCGGCGGGTGTTGGAGCACCTGTTCGACGAGCGCGGGCTGTACCGGGTCGGCGCCGAGTGCGACGCGCGCAACGAGCGGTCCGCGCGGCTGCTGACCAGGCTCGGCTTCCGGCAGGAGGGGCACCGGGTGCGGAGCACGTGGATCAAGGGCGAGTGGACCGACGACCTGCTGTTCGGGTTGCTGGCCGAGGAGTGGAGGGAACGCATGATCTGACGTCGGCGGGCCGGTGAAGGATCTACCGGGTCCATCGACTTCGTGGTCGTGTCCAACCATGGCTGTCGTGGAGCACCAGCACCGCCTGCCCGTGCGCAAGCTCGTGGCCGCGTCGATCGGCAACGCCATCGAGTGGTACGACTGGAGCATCTACGCCACCTTCAGCATCTACTTCGCCACGCAGGTCTTCCCCGAGGAGAACGCGCGGCTCGCGCTGATCAACACGTTGGCGGCGTACGCGATCGCGTTCTTCTTCCGGCCGCTGGGCGGGTACCTGCCGGGGCGCTTCGCCGATTTGCACGGCCGGCGGATGGCGATGCTGCTGACCATCGTGCTGATGGCGGGCGGGTCGGTGGCGATCGGGTTGCTGCCCACCTACGCGCAGGTCGGGTGGTTGGCGCCGGTCCTGCTGCTGCTCGCGCGCATCGCCCAGGGGCTGTCGCTGGGCGGTGAGGTGTCGAACGCGTCGGCGTACCTGGCGGAGATCGCGCCGCCGGAGCGGCGGGGTCGGTACTCGGCGTTCTTCTACATCTCCACCGGCACGGCGGTGCTGGTGGCGTCGGTGCTGGGCTTCGTGCTGGCGCGCACGCTGACCGCCGGGCAGTTGTCGTCGTGGGGCTGGCGCGTGCCGTTCCTCGTCGGCGGGGTGCTGGGGCTGGTGGGGTTGTGGATGCGGCGCAGCCTGGAGGAGACCGAGCAGTTCGAGCAGAACAAGGCCAAGGCGCGGCAGCTCAGGCGGCCGCTGGTGGTGACGTTGCGCGAGCACCCCGCGGCCGTGGGACGGCTCGTCGGGTTCAGCATGCTCTCGACGCTCTGCTACTACACGTTCTTCAGCGCGCTCACGCCGTTCGCGGTCACCCAGCGCGGCGCGGCCGCGGGGGACGTGTTCCTCGCGCTGTCGATCGCCACCGGCCTGTTCGTCGCCCTGCAGTACCCCATGGGCGCGCTGGCGGACCGCCTCGGGCGCAGGCCGCAGCTGCTGGTGTGGTCGACGGCGACGGCGCTGCTGGTGCTGCCGCTGTCCACGCTGATCGGCCCCGGGGTGGGCCGGCTGCTCGTGGTGTTCTGCGTCGGCCTGGGCCTCTACACCGCGATGACGTCCATCGCGCCCGCGGTGATGAGCGAGCTGTTCCCGACCGAGCTGCGGGCCCTGGGCATCGGCTCCTGGTACAACCTGACCGTCGCCCTGTTCGGCGGCACCGCTCCCCTGGTCATCCGGTGGATCGGCGACGCGTTCTTCCGCTACGTGGCGGTCGCGGCGGCCCTGGCGTTCCCGGTGGTCCTCACCCTGCCCGAGACCAGGGGCGTCGAGCTGCGCTGAAGTGCCACCCGGTGCACGCGGTCGGCTGCCGGAGGAGCGGGCTAGGGGCGCAGGGGCACCAGGTCGTCCGCGTGCACGACCTCGCGGCGCTGCTCGGCGGGCAGGTCCTTGCTGGACCGCCCGATCAGGCCGGGCAGCTCCGCGGCGTCGAACGCCACCACGCCGCGCGCCACCACCAGCCCGGTCGGGTCGACCAGCTCCACCACGTCACCGGCGTCGAACGAGCCCTCCACGTCGGTGATGCCCGCCGCCAGCAGCGACCGCCGGCGGCCCACGACCGCGGCCACCGCGCCGTCGTCCAGCCGGAGCCTGCCGGTCGCGCCCGCCGCGTGGCCCAGCCAGAACCGGCGGGCCGACAGGCGGGGTCCGGTCACCGCGAACGCCGTGCCGACGTCCGCCGCGCCCAGCGCCCGCGCCGCGTCCGCCGCACCCGCCAGCAGCACCGGGATGCCCGCCGAGGCCGCCAGGCGGGCCGCCGCCAGCTTCGAGGCCATCCCGCCCGTGCCCAGGCCGGACGCGCCGACCGAACCGGCCCGCACCCCGTCCACGTCGGCGGGACCGGTCACCTCGGTGACGCGCTGCGCCCCCGGCCGGCGCGGGTCACCGTCGTAGAGGGCGTCGACGTCGGAGAGCAGCACCAGCGCGTCCGCGCCGACCAGGTGCGCCACCAGCGCGGCCAGCCGGTCGTTGTCGCCGAACCGGATCTCCTCGGTGGCCACCGTGTCGTTCTCGTTGACCACCGGCACCGCGCCCAGCGCGAGCAACCGGGAGAACGTGCGCTGCGCGTTGCGGTAGTGCGCCCGCCGCACCACGTCGTCCGCGGTCAGCAGCACCTGCCCGACGGTCAGCGAGTACCGGCCGAACGAGTTCGCGTACGCGTGGGCCAGCGCCAACTGCCCGACGCTGGCCGCCGCCTGCTGCGTGGCCAGGTCCCGCGGCCGCCGCGTGACGCCCAGCGGGGCCAGGCCCGCCGCGATCGCGCCGGACGACACCAGCACCACCTGGCTGCCCGCCTCGCGGCGCG
This sequence comes from Saccharothrix syringae, assembly GCF_009498035.1. Lineage (NCBI taxonomy): Bacteria > Bacillati > Actinomycetota > Actinomycetes > Pseudonocardiales > Pseudonocardiaceae > Saccharothrix > Saccharothrix syringae. Next base: position 1,487,045 of record NZ_CP034550.1, on the reverse strand, counting down.
CGGCCACGGCGTCCACCAGCGCGTCCAGCCGCGACCGGTCCAGGCCGCCCTCGGCCGTGGTCAGCGACGACGAACCGACCTTCACCACGACCCGGGACGCCGCGGACACGGCCTGCCGGGCCGGCGACACCACCGCGGAGGCGATCACTCGTCGTCGTCCTCGTACTCGTCGTAGACGCCGGGCAGGCGACGGGCCTTCTTGGCCGCCAGCCGCTCCGACGCGCCGACGCGGTTGTTCTGCTCCAGCCGCGCGTCGGTGCCTCGTCCGGTCATGGTCATCGCGATGCCGGCCGGCGTGGTCGGCTCCCAGTCGAACACCAGGTCGCCGATGGAGACCTGGCAGCCGGGCTGGGCACCCATCTTGACCAGCACCTCCTCGACACCGAGGCGGGCCAGCCGGTCGGCCAGGTAGCCGACGGCCTCGTCGTTGCTGAAGTCGGTCTGCCGGATCCACCGCTCGGGCCGCTCGCCGCGCACGATGAACCCGCCGGGCGCCTGCGGGTCCTCCACGACGGTGAAGCCCGCGTCGTCGACGGCCCTGGGCCGCAGCACGATCCGGGTCGCCTCCGCCTTGGGCCTCGACGCCCGGTACTCCTCGACGATCCGCGCCAGCGCGAACGTCAGCTCGCGCAGTCCCTCGCGGCTGGCCGTGGACACCTCGAACACGGGCAGGCCGCGCGCCTCGATCTCCGGGCGCACCAGCTCGGCCAGCTCCCGCGCCTCCGGGATGTCGACCTTGTTCAGCACGACCACGCGCGGCCGCTCGGACAGGTCGTCGGCCAGCGACGGCGTGTACTCGGCCAGCTCCGCCTCCAGCGCGTCGATGTCCGACAGCGGGTCGCGGTTCGGCTCGTAGGTGGCGCAGTCCACCACGTGCACCAGCACGGCGCAGCGCTCGATGTGGCGCAGGAAGTCCAGGCCCAGGCCCTTGCCCTCGGCCGCGCCGGGGATCAGCCCGGGCACGTCGGCCATGGTGAACGTGGTCTCGCCGCCGGTGATCACGCCCAGGTTCGGCACCAGGGTGGTGAACGGGTAGTCGGCGATCTTCGGCTTGGCCGCGGACAGCACCGAGATCAGCGACGACTTGCCCGCCGACGGGAAGCCCAGCAGGCCCACGTCCGCGACGGACTTCAGCTCCAGCACCAGGTCGTGCGCCTCACCCGGCTCGCCCAGCAGGGCGAACCCGGGCGCCTTGCGGGCCTTGGACGCGAGCGCGGCGTTGCCCAGCCCGCCCCGGCCGCCCTGGGCGGCGATCAGCCGGGTGCCCTCGCCGACGAGGTCGGCCACCAGCTCGCCGTCGGGCGTGAGCACGACCGTGCCGTCGGGCACGCGCAGCTCCAGGTCCTGGCCGTTGGCGCCGTCGCGGTTGCCGCCCTGGCCGCCCTTGCCGTTGCCCGCCGAGGCGTGCGGCCGGAAGTGGAAGTCGAGCAGCGTGTGCACCTGGGAGTCGACGACCAGCACGACGTCGCCGCCCTTGCCGCCGTTGCCGCCGTCCGGGCCGCCCAGCGGCTTGAACTTCTCGCGGTGCACGGAGGCGACGCCGTTGCCCCCGTCACCTGCGGCGACGTGGATGACGACCCGGTCGACGAAGCGGGACACGGGTATTTCCTTCCTGGAGATGCGACGAGGGGCGGGAGCCGGAGTGCACCGGTCCCGCCCCTCGTCGAGGCTCGTGCAAGCCGGAGGTCAGGCGACCTCGGCCGGAACGATGTTGACGGTCTTGCGACCGCGCTTGACGCCGAACTGGACCGCACCGGGGGCCAGGGCGAACAGGGTGTCGTCCTTGCCGCGGCCGACGTTCACGCCGGGGTGGAACTTGGTGCCGCGCTGGCGGATCAGGATCTCGCCAGCCTTGACGACCTGACCACCGAACCGCTTGACCCCGAGGTACTGGGGGTTCGAGTCACGGCCGTTGCGGGAGCTGGATGCGCCCTTCTTGTGTGCCATGGCTAGTCAGATCCTCACTTACCGGTGATGCCGGTGACCTCGACGCGGGTCAGCTTCTGGCGGTGACCCTGGCGCTTGTGGTAGCCGGTCTTGTTCTTGAACTTGTGGATGCGGATCTTGGGACCCTTGGTCTGCTCGACGACCTTGCCGGTCACCGAGAACTTCGCCAGGGCGTCGGCGTCGGAGGTGACGTCGGAACCGTCCACCACGAGGAGCGGCGCCGCGAAGGTGATCTCGGTGTCCGGCTCGCCTGCGAGCTTCTCGACCTCGATGACGTCGCCGACAGCCACCTTGTACTGCTTGCCGCCGGTCTTGACGATCGCGTACATCGGGACGGAAGTCTCCTGCTACTCGACGGGACGGGGTCGCGCGCACCTGGAGCCGCACCTGCAAGAACGAGCTCGGGCTTCACGCGACAGGGCCCACCGGACGGCGGGCCGCGTATCAGGTTACGTGGCGGTGGACGGCGGGGTCAAACCGGGGTGGTCGTACCGGGAAGTCCCTGTTCAGGAGCTTGCGGCGCCGCGTCCGGGCGAGCGCGGGCACCTCGTTCGGGGGTCCCCCCGGGCGGGGCCCCCTCGCGCTCAGCCAACCACAGGGGGGTGACGCGCGGGGGGCGCCGGAGCGTCCCTGTGGACAACCGCGCGGGCGGTTGTCCACAGGGGGTGGCTCAGGCTTCCTTCACGCCGCTCAGCGGCGGGCCGGCGGGACGCGAGGCGGCCCGCCTGGGTGCGCGGCGGCGGGTGGTCGCCGCGGCGGGCGCGGCCTCCGGGGCGCGGCCGTTGACCGGCTGCTCGGGCACCTCGACCTCCGGGGCGGCCTCCGAGGCGGCCTCGGCGGTCGGCTGCGGCCGGTCGGCACCGGTCGGCTGCCCGGCCGGGGTGTCGGCGGGCTGCTCGGGCGCCGGAACCTGCTCCGCGGCGGCCTGGGCCGGGGCGGGCTCGGTCGCGGCGGGCTCGGTCGCGGCGGGCGCCTGGGCGTCCCGGGGCGCGGCGGTCTCGTCCGGAGCGGGCTGGGCCTGAGCGGCCTGGGCCTGCTGGTCGGCGGGCGCCTGGGCCTGCTCGGCCGGGTGCTCGGCACCGTGCTTGACCACGGCACCCGCCTCCCGCCGGGCGCGGCGGCGCTGGCGGCGCTCCCGCTTCGGCGCCTCCGGCGCGGCCTCCTCGACCACCGCGGCCTCGACCACGGCGGCCACCGGCTCCTCCGAGGTGGGCGGCTCGGTGACCGCCTGCGGCTCCTCGGCGGGCGGCACGGTGGGCTCGGCCACCGGCTCCGGCACCTCGACCACGGGCTCGGCCTGCTCGACGGGCTCGACCGACTTGCCCCGGCGCGACTTGCGGCCGCCCTGCTGCTGCTGCGCCTGGCCACCGCCCCCGCCGCCACCACCGCCGTTGTTGCCGTGGTTGTGCGCCTGGACCGGCTCGGTCGACACGATCAGGCCCCGGCCGCGGCAGTGCTCGCAGGTGGTCGAGAACGCCTCCAGCAGGCCCGTGCCGACCCGCTTGCGGGTCATCTGCACCAGCCCCAGCGACGTCACCTCGGCCACCTGGTGGCGGGTGCGGTCGCGGCCCAGGCACTCGGTCAGCCGGCGCAGCACCAGGTCGCGGTTCGACTCCAGCACCATGTCGATGAAGTCGATCACGATGATGCCGCCGACGTCGCGCAGCCGGAGCTGGCGGACGATCTCCTCGGCCGCCTCCAGGTTGTTGCGCGTCACCGTCTCTTCGAGGTTTCCACCCGATCCGGTGAACTTGCCGGTGTTCACGTCGATGACCGTCATCGCCTCGGTGCGGTCGATGACCAGGTAGCCGCCCGACGGCAGCCACACCTTGCGGTCCAGCGCCTTGAGCAGCTGCTCGTCGATGCGGTACTCGACGAACGCGTCGTTGTTGCCGACGTGGCGGCGCAGCCGGTCCTGGAGGTCCGGCGCGACGTGCCGCACGTAGCCGTCGATGGTGTCCCACGCGTCCGAGCCCTGGACCACGAGGGCGGCGAAGTCCTCGGTGAACAGGTCGCGGACGACCTTGACCAGCAGGTCCGGCTCCTCGTAGAGCAGCTGCGGCGCCTGGGCCTTGGGCGCGTTCGCCTTGTCCTTGATGACCTGCCACTGCGCCTGCAGGCGGGTCACGTCGCGGGCCAGCTCCTCCTCGGCGATGCCCTCCGAGGCGGTGCGGATGATGACGCCCGCGTCCTCGGGGACGACCCGCTTGAGGATGTCCTTGAGGCGCTTGCGCTCGTTGTCGGGCAGCTTGCGGCTGATGCCCGTGGCACCGCCGCCCGGCACGTACACCAGGAAGCGGCCGGGCAGGCTGATCTGCGTGGTCAGCCGGGCGCCCTTGTGGCCGACCGGGTCCTTGGTGACCTGCACCAGCACGCTGTCGCCGGTCGACAGGGCCTGCTCGATCTTGCGGGCCTTGCCCTCCAGGCCGGCCGCGTCCCAGTCGACCTCGCCGGCGTAGAGCACCGCGTTGCGGCCCCGGCCGATGTCGATGAACGCCGCCTCCATCGAGGGCAGCACGTTCTGCACCCGGCCGAGGTAGACGTTGCCGACCAGCGAGCCGGTGCCCGCCGAGGTCACGAAGTGCTCGACCAGGACGCCGTCCTCCAGCACGCCGATCTGCGTGCGGTCGCCGCGCTCGCGCACCACCATCGTGCGCTCCACGGCCTCGCGGCGGGCCAGGAACTCGGCCTCGGACAGCACCGGGGCGCGGCGGCGGCCGGCCTCGCGGCCGTCGCGGCGGCGCTGGCGCTTGGCCTCCAGCCGGGTCGAGCCGCGGACGCTGCGCACCTCGTTCTGCGCGGCCTCGGAGTCGGCCTTGTCGTCGCGGGCGTCGCGGGTGTGCGTCTCGCGGACGTGCACGACCGTGTTCGGCGGGTCGTCCTCGCTCGGGGCGACCTCGTCCTCGGCGCCGGTCTTGCGGCGGCGACGGCGACGGCGCCGGCGGCTGCCCGGGCCCTCGTCCTCGGCCGCGGGCTCCTCGGCCGCCTCGGCCTCCGCCTCCGGGGCCTCGGCCGCCTCGTCCTCGGCCTCGTCCTCGCCGTGAACCTCGTCACCCGCGCCCTTGCCGCGGCCACGACCACGCCGGCCACGACGACGGCGGCGGCGGCCCTCGCCCTCGTCACCGGCGTCGTCGGCGCCCGCCTGCTCGTCGGCGTCGGCCTCGACCTCGTCGTCCTCCTCCTCGACCACCGGCGGCTCGACCGCCAGCGGCGTCGGGGGCAGGAACACCGCGGACGGCGGCGCGAACAGCGGGGTCAGCGGCGCGACCTCGCGGGCGACCGCCACCGGTTCCTCGGTGTGCTCGTCGACCTCGCCGGTGACGATGTCGTCCCAGCTCAGCAGGCTCTCGGCGACCTTGAGCGCCAGGTCCCGGCTCACGCTGGACTGCGGGCTGCGCACCGGCTCACCCAGGTCGGCCAGCGCGGCCAGGACGTCCTTGCTGCTCGCGTTGAGCAGCTTCGCCAGCGCGTGCACCCTCAGCTTGGCCGGCAGGTCCGCCAGGTCCGGGTGCGCGGGTGTGGCGTTACCCCCGCCGGCGGGGCCGGCGGGCTTTTCCGTGTTCGACAACGCAGCTCCTCCGCCCCCGGGCGCGTCCTGGGGGACGCGGCCGCGCAGGGGCCTCTCTTGTCCACTCACCGCCGCGGCTGGCGGCGGGAATCCTTGCCTCGTGCTGTGGTTACCCGCCTTGGGGGCGCGCGGCACAGCAGGTCTTGATAGCTCTTCCTCGACGACGCCGTCAGCGCCGCTCCGGCGGTCCGGTCAGACCTCCGCCGCCCTGTCGAGGGCCAGCGGGTCGACCAGGCCGCCTTCGCCGTCGAGCCGCCCCTGCGCCATCCGGGTCGCCTTCGCGGGCACCGGCGGAACCAGGTCGGCGACGGCTCTGAGCGCGCTCAGCACGTCGTCGGGTCGAACGGTAGGGGTTGTCTGCCGTACGACCGTCACGAGTATCCCACACGGACGTGACAAATCCGCCGCATCGTGTCCCGCGTCGCTCGAATGCGCCTCGACCTGCGCCGACACGACGGCGGGCCGCACGTCGACCACCTTGCGGCCGTCCTTGGTCAGCCGCTCGACCTCGACCGACGGCGCGGCGAGCAGCGCGGCCACCGCTTCGGCCAACCGTTCGGGCGGCACACCGGGCAGCTCGACCCGCCACCGGCTGGCGTCGATGCGCTCGGGCAGGTTGCCCCCGCCCGACTCGACGACCTCCAGCACGTCCAGCCCCGGCGGCAGCACCGCGTCCAGCGCGGTGCGCAGCGCGTCGGGGTCCACCTGCTCCACGACCTGGACCTCGACGTACTCGGCCTCGCTGGCCACGCCCGTCGGCGCCGCGCCCACCCATGACACCTTCGGGTGAGGGCTGAACCCCTGGGAGTAGGCCATGGGCACGCCCGCCCTGCGCAGGGCGCGCTCGAACGTGCGAGCGATGTCGCGGTGCGAGGTGAAGCGCAACCGGCCGCGCTTGGCGTAGCGCAGCCGGAGCCTCTGCACCGGTGCGGCCGAAGGGTTGGGCTGCTGCTGGCGACTCAGTGCTACTCCTCCTGGGTACCCGGGTGGGTGCCGTCGGGGTCGAGCACCCCAACGGTCCACGTTCCTGCTCCGTGAGGACGGTACCTTGGACGCGTTGGACACCGTTGAGCTTGTCTGCTTCGCGTCGCCTGGCTACCGTCCGGCACCAGCGGTCACACGACGGCCAACAGGCCGAACCGGTCGAAGTCCTGGAGGTCCCCCGTGCCTCTGCTCCGCCGCGTCCGAGCGGTCGCGGTCAGCGCGGCCCTGCTCGCGACCGCGGGCGGTTTCGCGACCACCGCGAGCGCCCAGGCAGACCCCGAGGAAGCGCCACCCGCGGCCGACTGCGTCCTGCACGGCGCACCGCTGCGCTACCTCGTCGTCTTCGCACCCGGCACGAGCGCGCCGCTGGCCGATGCGCAGGTAGCGGCCGCGTGCGGCACGACCACCGCCTACCACCCGCAGATCTCGGTCGCGGTGGCCGTGTCCGCCGATCCCTCGTTCGGGTCGCGGATCGGCCTCGACCGCGCCTACAGCGCGCAGCTCGACGGCCTGTCCAAGCGCACCGGCGCGCCCGCCCGCAAGAACAACGACGAGGTCACGGGCACCCGCGCGCTCGCGGGCGCGGTGGACCGCACCGCCGAGCAGTGGGACATGGACCTCATCCGGGCCGCCGAGGCGCACGCGGTGAGCACCGGCAGCCGGGACGTGGTGGTCGGCGTGCTCGACTCGGGCATCGACCCGACGCACCCGGACCTGGTCGGCGCGCTGGACCCGGCGCTGTCCGCGGGCTGCACCACGGGCGTGGCCGACCCGGCGCCGGCCTCCTGGTCGCCGACGACGTCCGCGCACGGCACGCACGTGGCGGGCGTGATCGCGGCGGCCGACGACGGGCTGGGCACCACGGGCGTGGCGCCGGGCGTGCGGATCGCGTCGGTGAAGGTCGTGGACGACGACGGGTTCATCTACCCCGAGTACGCGGTGTGCGGGTTCATGTGGGCCGCCGAGCGGGGCATGACCATCACCAACAACAGCTACTTCATCGACCCGTGGGTGTTCACCTGCCAGAACAAGGTGGGCCAGGCCGTGGTCTACGAGGCGGTGCGGCGCGCGGTCGACTACGCCACCGGGCGCGGCGTGCTGACCGTGGCGGCCGCGGGCAACGCGGCGGCCGACCTGACCAAGCCGGGGCAGGACGCGCTGAGCCCGACCAACGCCGCGCCGGAGGACGTCCGGCCGCGACCGGTGGACAGCACGTGCCTGGTGCTGCCCGCGCAGCTGCGCAACGTGGTGGCGGTGTCGTCGGTGGGCGCGGACCTGGTCAAGGCGGGCTACAGCTCCTACGGGCTGGGCGCGGTGGACGTGACCGCGCCGGGCGGCGACCGCAAGCAGCAGCCGGCCGACGACCGGAACGGGTGCGTGCTGTCGACCGTGCCGGCCGGCTACGACTACTCGTGCGGCACGTCGATGGCCGCGCCGCACGTGGCCGGCGTGGCGGCGCTGCTGGCGTCGACGCACCCGGAGGTCGCCGCGCCGGAGCTGAACCGGATGCTCAACCAGCGGGCCGAGACGCTGCCGTGCCCGGCGGACTACGACCTCAACGGCACGGGCGTGCAGGACGCCTACTGCACCGGTTACTCCGAGTACAACGGGTTCTACGGGCACGGGATGGTCGACGCGCTGGCGGCGGTGCAGGAGTAGTTCACCTGGTCGTGGACCCACGAACCGGTGGACGGGGTTCTCCCGGCGTTCACCGGCGGACGGACGCGAACAGACCGACCGCGGGGAGCATGCCGGCCGCCAGGCGGCGTCGTTCGGCCTCGCGGATCGCGTCGAGGGCGTCGGCGACGCGGGCCGGCTCGACCCAGGCACCGCCGCGGCCGTCGACCAGGCGCCACAGGATGCCCGTGGCCACCTCGGTCGGGTCGGAGCCGACGCGGCCCAGGGCGGCGGTCATCGCGGAGCCCCGGTGGAGGGAGTCGTGGGCGTCGACCCAGGCGTCGAGCAGGTCGCCGGTGGGCAGGTCGGCGTCGAGCAGGCCGGTGGCGACCAGCAGCGCGCGGTTGTCGTGGAGGAAGTGCGCGGCGGCGCGGTCGACCCGTTCCCAGGCGAACTCCTCGATCACGATCCGCCCTCCCGGTGCGAGCAGCGCGGCCGCGTGGGCCAGGACGCCGTCCAGGTCCTCGGCGTGGTGCAGGGAGCGCGTGAACAGCACGACGTCGTACTCGCCGGAGACCTCGCGGACATCGGCCCGGATGACGGGCACGCCGCGCTCCCCGGCCGCGGCGGCCATGCCGGCGTCGCGGTCCACGCCGGTGACCCGGTAGCCCAGCTCCGCCAGGGCGGCGGCCAGGGCGCCGCGACCGCAGCCGGCTTCCAGGACGCGGGCCGGGGGCGGCGGCAGCAGCGGCTTCAGGTGGGTGAGCGTGTGGGGCACGGCGAGGGGGGTCAGGTCCACTCGGGCGACCTTAGGTGGCGCCGGTGGGGCGGGCGACGGGTTATTCGGGGTTCGACGACCTGACCGGACGGGTTGTCGGGTGCCGGGGCGGGTGCCGGTCAGGCGCCCACCCGGCACCCGCCGCTCAGTGCTTGGCCAGCGCCGGGTTGCGCACCGGCGAGCCCTTGCCCACCGGCGAGATCGGCAGCAGCGTGCGGCCGGTCGGGCCCACCTCGATGTCGGTGCCCATCGCCGGGCACACGCCGCAGTCGAAGCAGGGCGTCCAGCGGCAGTCGTCCTGCTCACGCTCGTCCAGCGCGTCCTGCCAGTCGGCCCAGAGCCACTCCTTGTCCAGCCCCGAGTCGAGGTGGTCCCAGGGCAGGACCTCCAGCTCCTCGCGCTCCCGGGTGGTGAACCAGGCCAGGTCGACGCCCAGCGGCTCCAGCTCGGCCGCCGCGGCGGCGACCCAGCGGTCGTAGGAGAAGTGCTCCGACCAGCCGTCGAAGCGGCCGCCCTCGCGCCAGACCCGCTCGATGACCCGGCCGACGCGCCGGTCGCCCCGGGAGAGCAGGCCCTCGATCAGCGACGGCTTGCCGTCGTGGTAGCGCATGCCGATGTTGCGGCCCAGCGCCCGGTCGGAGTTCACCGCCTCGCGGAGCTTGCGCAGCCGGTCGTCGACCGTCTCCGGGTCGCACTGCGGCGCCCACTGGAACGGGGTGTGCGGCTTGGGCACGAACCCGCCGATGGAGATGGTGCAGCGGATGTCCTTGCGGCCCGACACCTCGCGGCCCGCGCGGATGACGTTCTTGGCCATCTCCGCGATCTGCAGCACGTCGTCGTCGGTCTCGGTGGGCAGGCCGCACATGAAGTACAGCTTCACCTGCCGCCAGCCGGCCGCGAACGCGGCGCTGACCGTGCGGATCAGGTCCTCCTCCGACACCATCTTGTTGATCACGCGCCGGATGCGCTCGCTGCCGCCCTCGGGGGCGAAGGTCAGGCCCGAGCGGCGGCCGTTGCGGGACAGCTCGTTGGCCAGGTCGATGTTGAACGCGTCCACCCGGGTCGACGGCAGCGACAGGCTGGTGTTGGTGCCCTCGTAGCGGTCGGCGAGGCCCTTGGTGACCTCGGCGATCTCCGAGTGGTCCGCGCTGGACAGCGACAGCAGGCCGACCTCCTCGAAGCCGGTCGCCTCCAGGCCGCGCTGCACCATCGCGCCGATGCCCTCGATCGAGCGCTCGCGCACCGGGCGGGTGATCATGCCCGCCTGGCAGAACCGGCAGCCGCGCGTGCAGCCGCGGAAGATCTCCACGCTCATCCGCTCGTGGACGCTCTCCGCGAGCGGCACCAGCGGCTGCTTCGGGTACGGCCACGCGTCGAGGTCCATGGTGGTGCGCTTGAACACCCGGTAGGGCACGCGCTCGCGGTTGGGCACCACGCGCTGGATGCGGCCGTCGGGCAGGTACTCCACGTCGTAGAACCGCGGCACGTACACGCCGCCGGTCTCGGCGAGCCTGGTCAGCAGCTCGTTGCGGCCGCCGGGGCGGCCCTCGGCCTTCCAGGCGCGGACGATGTCGGTGATCTCCAGGACGGCTTCCTCGCCGTCGCCGAGCACGGCGGCGTCGACGAACTCCGAGATCGGCTCCGGGTTGAACGCGGCGTGACCGCCGGCGACCACGATCGGGTGATCCTCGGTGCGGTCGGCGGCGTGGACGGGGATGCCCGCGAGGTCCAGCGCGTTGAGCAGGTTCGTGTAGCCCAGCTCGGTGGCGAAGCTGACGCCGAACAGGTCGAACGCGCCGACCGGCCGGTGCGCGTCCACGGTGAACTGCGGCACGCCGTGCTCGCGCATCAGCGCTTCCAGGTCGGGCCACACCGCGTAGGTGCGCTCGGCCAGCACGTCCGGCTGCTCGTTGAGGACCTCGTACAGGATCATGACGCCCTGGTTGGGCAGCCCGACCTCGTAGGCGTCCGGGTACATCAGGGCCCACCGCACCGCCGCGGCGTCCCAGTCCTTGACGGTCGCGTTGAGCTCCCCGCCGACGTACTGCACCGGCTTGGACACCCTGGGCAGCAGCGGCTCCAGGGCGGGGAAGACTGACTCGACACTCACGCGATCCAGGGTAACGGCAGCCCGGGGGTGGTTCGGAACGGCGGTCACGCGGTCAGCAGCCGGCCGAGCCTGCGGGAGGCCACCGCCACCCCGACGACGACCATCACCAGCAGGTACGCCACGTGCCCCAGGTCGCCCCAGCCGACGTCACCGGTGGTCAGGGCCCGGAGCAGCTCGATCGCGTGGTGCAGCGGCGTCCACCCGACCACGGCGCGCAACCAGCCGGGGTAGACCGACAGCGGGTAGAACGTGCCGGAGAACAGGAACAGCGGCAGCACGGCCAGCTGGACCAGGTCGAAGTCGTGCCAGGTGCGCATGAAGGTGGCCGCGGCCATGCCGACGGCGGCGAAGGCCAGCGCGACCAGCAGGCACACCGGCAGCGCGAGCAGCGCCCACGGCGAGGCGACCAGGCCGAACGCGAGCATCACGCCGAGGAAGCCGGCCGAGTACAGGCCGCCGCGGATCAGGCACCACGCGGCCTCGCCGACCGCGATGTCCACCGGCCCCATCGGCGTGGCCAGCACCGCGTCGTAGACCTTGGCGTACTTGAACTTGAAGAACAGGTTGAACGTCGCGTCGAAGACCGCGCCGTTCATCGCCGACGCCGCGAGCAGCGCGGGCGCGACGAACACCGGGTAGTCGACCCCCTCCGCGGAGGTCACGAGCCGCCCGAAGCCGAAGCCGAGGGAGAGCAGGAAGAACAGCGGCTCGAAGAAGCCGGAGACCACCGACATCCACGCCCGCCGGTTGACCAGGTAGGCGCGTTCGACCAGGGCGTGCGGGCGGCCCGCGTACAGGCCGGGCGGCACGACGCGCAGCAGCAGGCCGCCGCCGGTCCTCGGCCGGACGGGGTCGAGGGTGCGGGTCATGCGGTCAGCCTCCGGTGGAAGTGGCGGCGGCCCAGGACCGTGCCCACGACCACGAACGCGGCCAGGTAGGCGACGTGGCCGGCGGCGGGCAGCGGCGCCAGGGTGCCGAACGCGGCGCCGCGGGCCAGCTCGATGCCGTGCCAGACCGGGGTCGCCCAGGCCAGCGGGTGCAGCCAGGCCGGCAGCTGGTCCAGCGGGAAGAACGCGCCGGTGAACAGGGTCATCGGCACCAGCGCGAACCGGTAGAGGGCGTTGAACGAGTCCGGCTTCTCCCGGGTCGCGGTGTAGGCGACGACGGGCGCGCTGAACGCCATGCCCGCGAGCACCGCGGCCGGCACCGCCAGCACGGCCCACGGGCTGGTGACCGCGCCCAGGGCGACGGCCACGGCGAGGAAGACCGCGGTGCCCGAGAGCAGGCGCAGCGCGATCCACAGCAGCTGGCCGTGGAGCACCTGGGCGGGCGTGACCGGGGTGGCCACCACCCCGTGGTAGGTCTTCTGCCACTTGAACGAGGAGAACACCGCGTAGGTGGACTCGAACATGGCGTTCTGCACGGCGGTGAGCACGAGCAGCGCCGGGGCGAGGAAGACGACGTAGCGGTGACCGCCGGTGGCCTCGCCCGGCTGGACCTGCGAGCCGAAGCCCACGCCCATGGCCAGCAGGAACAGCACCGGTTGCAGGAAGCTGGTCACGGCCGTGGCGCGCCAGTTGCGGCGGTACCAGGTCCAGTGGTTCTCCACCGCGATCAGCGCGGCGCGCAGCGAGCCGGGCACGTGGTCCACGTCAGTCCACCAGGGTCCGGCCGGTCAGGCGCAGGAAGACGTCCTCCAGGCTGCTGCGGCGCACCAGGCTCGACACCGGCCGCACGCCCCGCGCGTGGGCCGCGGACAGCGCCGCCTCGCCGTCGGCGGTGTAGAGCAGGACCCGGTCGGGCAGCACCTCTACCCGCTCGGCCAGGTCGTGCACGGCGGCGGCGCTCTGCTGCCCGGGCGGGAAGCGCAGCTCCAGCACCTCGCGCGTGGAGTAGCGGCGGATCAGCTCGGCGGGCGACCCCTCCGCCGCGATCCGGCCGCCGTCCATCACCACCAGCCGGTCGCACAGCTGCTCGGCCTCGTCCATGTAGTGGGTCGTGATGATCAGCGTGACCCCGGCCTGCTTGAGCCGGAACAGCCGGTCCCACAGCAGGTGGCGGGCCTGCGGGTCCAGGCCCGTGGTCGGTTCGTCGAGCAGCAGCAGCTCCGGGTCGTTGACCAGCGAGCGGGCGATGGTCAGGCGCCGCTTCATGCCGCCGGACAGCGGCTCCACCTCGGCGTCGGCGCGGTCGGTGAGCTGGGCGAACTCCATCAGCTCGCCGGCCTTGGCCCGCACCGCGGCGCGGGACAGGCCGAAGTACCGGCCGTAGACCTCCAGGTTCTGCCGGACGGTCAGCTCGGTGTCGAGGTTGTCCTGCTGGGGCACGACGCCGAGGCGGGCGCGGATGCGCGGGCCGTCGGTGTCCGGGTCCATGCCCAGCACCCGCAGCTCGCCGCCGGTGCGCGGGGAGGTGCAGGAGACCATCCGCATGGTGGAGGACTTGCCCGCGCCGTTGAGGCCGAGGAAGCCGAACGCCTCGCCCCGGCGCACCTCGACGTCGATCCCGCGGACGGCTTCGAACGTGCCGAAGCGCTTGGTCAGCGCCTTGGCCGCGACGAGGGTGGTGGTGGTCACGCGATCACGGTAGCGGCGGGGTACGACAGTCCCGGAGCGGTTTTGCGGGTGGGGTCGGGGCGCGGGCGGCGAGCCGCCGGGGGGCCGGGAACCGAACGGCCCGGGAACCGACGGGGGTTCCCGGGCCGTTCGGGCGGGTGCTCTACAGCGCGGGGAACCAGAGCTTGATCTCGCGCTCGGCCGACTCGGGCGAGTCCGAGCCGTGGACCAGGTTGAACTGGACCTCCAGGCCGAAGTCGCCGCGGATGGTGCCGGGGGTCGCCTTCTCCACCGGGTCGGTGCCGCCCGCGAGCTGGCGGAACGCGGAGATGGCGCGCGGCCCCTCCACGACCAGCGCGACCAGCGGGCCGCCGGTGATGAACTCCACCAGGTCGTTGTAGAACGGCTTGCCGTCGTGCTCGGCGTAGTGCTGCTCGGCGGTCGCGCGGTCCACGACGCGCAGCTCCAGCGCAGCCAGCTTCAGGCCCTTGCGCTCGATGCGGGAGATGACCTCGCCGACCAGGCCGCGGCTGACGCCGTCGGGCTTGACCAGGACCAGGGTGCGCTCGCTCACGGCGGTCGTTACTCCTTTGTAGGGATTCGTGCAACTGGGGCCAAGGGTAGCCGGGCCTGCCATCGTGGCCGCCGTGACCACCGAGGAGAAGTCCCACGTCGCGTCCGCCGTGACGGTGGCCGCCGTGCTGTTCGTGCTGCTGCGCCTGCTCGCGGTGGCGCACTACGACTGGCACGTGGCCTTCGCGCTGCTGCACACCCTGGACCTGGAGGACGCGCCGGGGCTGTTCCTCGGCACGTTCATGGCCGACTCGCGGATCAGCAGCGCGCTGCTGGTGCTGATGGTGCCGTTGACGATCTTCTACGCCGCGGGCACCAGATCACGCACCGCCCCGCTCGCCGTGGCCGTGCCGGTGGCGTTCCTGGTCGCCCACGTGCTGACCTACCACCGCTGGTGGGTGCCGGTGGCGGCGGTGCTGCTGACCGCCGGGCTGGTGGTGGTCCGCCGCCGGCCGGCCTCGGTGTTCCTGCTGCGCCGCTTCGGCTGGGTGGTGGGCGCGGTGGCGCTGGTGGTGGCGGCCGTGGTCGCCACGCCGTGGGTGCCGCGGGAGCGCATCGAGACCGGCACGACCTTCGAGGGGTACGTGATGGAGACCGCTCCGGGGTTCCTGAAAGTACTCGGCGCGCAGGAGCGGGAGTTCCGCATCCTGCGCGCCGAGGACGTTCGGTCACGCGTCGAACTGGCCGACCACTAGCGGGTCAGCACCACCACCGACCTCGCGGGCACGCGCACCGACCCGCCCCCCACGACGGCCCGGTCGCCGCTCAGCGGGGAGTTCCGCCAGTCGCCGGCCACCGCCACCGACTTCTCCACCGGGTACGGGTTGACCACCACCAGCACCGCGTCCAGCGCCGGGTCGGCGTCCGGCCCGACCTCGTCGTCCAGCAGCGCGGCCACCACGCCCGGCTCGGCGGCCGGGAACGACAGCTTCTGCTGCACCAGGGCCGCGTCGTTCAGCGTGAACAGCGGGGACGAGCGGCGGATGCGCAGCAGCTCCAGGGTGTTGCCCACGGCCGTGCGCATGTCCGCCGACGACGGCTTGAGCGAGGCGTCGGCCAGCAGCGGCGCGGCGTAGGGCCACTTGTCCGCGTTGTCCGCCGCCGGGGGCAGGCCGCGGCCGAAGCCGTTGTCGCGCAGGGACGGGTCGTAGCGGTTGAACCAGTCGCCCGAGTCGTAGCTGTTGCGGTCCAACGACTTCGAGCGCAGGAACTCCGAGCCCGCGTGCAGGAACGGCTGGCCCTGCCCCAGCAGCACGGGCGCGAGCGCCACCTTCTGCATCCGCACCCGGTCCGCCATGGACGTGCCGGCCGGCAGCTTGAACGCCTGCGAGTCGAACAGGGTCTCGTTGTCGTGCGCGTCCACGTAGGTGATCACGTCGGCCGGTCCGCCCGCGTACCCGGCGGGCGAGCCGTTGTAGGGCACGTCCCGACCGGTGACCTCCCCGCCCGAGGTGGAGCGGAACCGGTACGACGCCAGGTTGCCCGCCATGCCCAGCTTCACCAGGTCGGTGTAGTTGGCCAGCCGCGCGGCCACGTCGCCGTTGGCCGGCGAGCCGTTCGGGTCGCCGGCCAGGCCGGAGGCCAGGCCCTGCACCCGCGGGTCGGCGTCGAACGGCCCGCCGCCGCGCACCGCGTCGCGCAGGCGGTCGCTGAACGTGCCGATGCCGGTGCCCGCCAGGTTGGCCTGGGTGGCCTGCTCGAACCGCGCGTTGCCGGCGACCTCGCCGAAGTCCCAGCCCTCGCCGTAGACGCGGATCTTGCGGCCGTCCACGCCGTCGCGCTCGACGGTCAGCGCGTCCAGCGCCGCCCGCACGGCCAGGATGTTGGCCTTGGGGTGGTGGCCCATCAGGTCGAACCGGAAGCCGTCCACCTTGTACAGCCGGGCCCAGCGGACCACCGAGTCCACCACCAGCTTGCCCATCATGGCGTTCTCGGTCGCGGTGTTGGCGCAGCACGTCGAGTTCGCCACCGTGCCGTCGGCGTTGAGCCGCTGGTAGTAGCCGGGCACCACCTTGTCCAGCACGGACGTCGGTGCGTCGCCGGCCGCCGCGGTGTGGTTGTAGACCACGTCCACGACCACGCGGTTGCCGTTGGCGTGCAACGACTGCACCATCTCGCGGTACTGCCTGGACCGCGCCCAGCCGTCCTGGGCGTCGTCGGTGGCGTAGGAGCCCTCGGGCACGTCGTAGTGGAACGGGTCGTAGCCCCAGTTGAAGCCGTCCCGCGCCGCCGCGGCGGTCACGCACTCCTGCTGCGCGGGCGAGTCCGGCGGCGCCGCGGCCAGGTCGCACGCCGGCTGCCGCTGGTCCGAGCGCTTCTCCGGGATGGTGGCGATGTCGAAGGTGGGCAGCAGGTGCACGGTGTCCAGCCCGGCCTCGGCGAGCTGCCGCAGGTGCGCCATGCCCGTCGACGAGCGGTGCGTGAACGCCCGATAGGTGCCCCGGTCGGCGGCCGGCACCGACTCGTCGCCGATGGAGAAGTCGCGCACGTGCAGCTCGGTGATGCCGTGCTCGGTCGGGTCGCCGTCCAGGCCGCGCGCCACCTCGCCGGCCCAGCCCGCGGGCATGGTGCGGGCGTCGCCGAGGTCGGCGAACTGCGAGTGCGTGGAGTCCACCGACAGCGCCACCGAGTACGGGTCGGTCACGGTCACCGCGCGCCCGGCGACGGTCACCTCGTACAGGTAGTAGCGGTCCTCCCAGTTCCCGGAGGCCGACCACGAGCCCGACGCGTCGTCGCGCACCAGGTCCACGACCTGCGCGGGGTCGCCGGACGGCCGCGCGTACAGCTTCAGCTTCACCGAGGACGCGGTGGGCGCCCACAGGCGCGCGGTGACCCGGTCGCCGTCGAACACCGGCCCGTAGGCCAGCTTCGCGGCCTCGGCGGCGTACCGGTCGTCCAGCACGCCGGCGATCTGCACGCCGGTGCGGTGCCGCAGGCCGCCGCCGGGGTCGACGTGCACGGCGGACAGCCTGCCGCGCAGCGCCTCGTCCACCCGCGCGGTGTCGCGGACCCGGAACACCGGCTTGCCGCGCAGGTGCGGGAACCCGTCGGGCACGGCCTGAGTCGACGGCTCCAGCCGCAGCACCTTGCCGTCGTACTCCAGCCGGTAGCCGTCGGAGGCCACCACGGGCACGTCCCAGACCACGAGGTCCTTGGACACCCAAATGGCCTTGGCCCTGCCCAGGTCGTCCTCCACGCCCTGGCCGCCGGAGGGCGGCAGCACGTAGGAGATGGAGCCGTCGGGCCTGGTCGCGCCGGAGGCGTACCAGACCTCGTAGCCGGTGCCGGTCACGTCAAGGAACTGGTCGGCGCCGGGGTCCTTGGCGTCACCGCGGTGGATGATGCTGCTCAGCCCGGCCGCGCCGGGTTCCAGCGCCACCGACCAGTACACGCCGAACCCGTCCGAGCCGTCCGGCACGCGCGACTGGTTCCAGCCGGGGCTGGGCTCCAGCGACCCGGTCCAGTGGTAGAGCGACCAGTCGGCGTAGTCGCCGTCGGGGCGGTGGTAGTGGATGACCGCGCGGTTCTCCGCGGCGGCCCGGCTCGCGTGCACCGCGCCGTTGTTCACCCACGCCCGGCCGGCGGTGCGGCCGGTGGCCTCGACCACGCCGCCGCGCACCACGGAGAACTCCACCGGCGAGGTGGTGGGGATGGTCGCCACTCCCCCGGTGAACGGGTGGTCGGTCGTGCCGACCCGGACGACGGCGCCGGTCGCGTCGCCCAGGTGCGTCACCACGGCCCGGCCGGTCGCGGCGACCTCGCTGGCGTGCACGGCGGGTTGGCCCTGCTCCAGCCACACCTGAGGCGTCACGCCCGGGTCGACGAACCGGTCGCCGTCGGTGTCCTTCTCGTCGCCGCGGTGGGCGATGATCCCGACCGACCTGGCGCCCGGCTTGAGCTTCACCCAGGCGAACCGGCCGTAGGGGGTCTCACCGGAGAACGGCAGCGGCGCGTCCCACGTCGGCGCGTCCTCCACGTCGCCCCACGCGTGCAGGCCCCACCCGTCGTAGTCGCCGTTCGGGCGGTTGTAGTGCACCACCAGCCAGTCCGAGGACGTGGCGGTCGGCGGCTGCACCGGCGGCGCGGCGACCAGGCCGACCCGGGCGCCGTCCGCGCCCAGCGCGCCCCTGGCGTCCTTGGCCACCACCCGCACCTCGACGGACCTGCCCACCGCGGCACCGGGCAGCGACGCCAGGTCGGCGAACACCCGGTACGGCGCGGCGTCGTCGGTGCCCAGCACCTGCCAGTCGCGCTGCCCCTCGACCCGCGCGGCGAACGTGGCCTGCGCGTACGGCGAGGTGACGCCGTCGGCGCGCAGCTCGACCCGGTCGTCCAGCGCGGTGCCGGTCGGCGGCACGGCCAGCGTCGGCGCGGGCGCGACGGCGCGCAGCGCGCCGGTGCCGCGCAGGACCAGCGCGGACAGCGCGGGCACGGTCACCGTGACCTTGCCGTTCGAGGCGTTGACCTGCGCCCCGGCGGACGGCCACACGGGGCGGTAGCCGGTGCCGGCGGCGGGCACCTCGACGGTGGCGGGCGCGGTGCCCGCGTTGGCCACCACCAGGTGCTCGACCTGCTGGGCGCGGCCGGTGCGGCTGAACGCGATCACGTCGCCCCGGGCCAGCCGCAGCGCCTGGTTGCCGTCCCGCCACACCGGGTCGCGGTCGACGAACGCGGCCAGCGCCCGGAGCTGCCGGTACAGCGGGTGGTCGGTGCGGAAGTTGTCCACCGCGCCGGTCCGGTCGCTGCCGACCAGGTCCTCCGCGGCGTACTCGGGGGTCGCGGAGGCGAACATGTCCTGGCGGGCGAGCTTGTCGCCGCCGCCGCCCGCGAAGCCCTGCTCGTCGCCGTAGTAGACCACCGGGTTGCCGCGCCACAGGTACATCAGGGCGTTGCCGAGCTTGAGCCGTTCGAGCAGCTCGGCCTCGGTGACGCCCGGCCGGTTCTGCCGCACCATCCACGCGATGCGGCCCATGTCGTGGTTGCCCAGGAAGGTGGGCAGGGAGGAGGCGTTGGAGTCGGCGTCGGTGTAGCGGTCGTCGTCCACCAGCACCTCGCCGAGGCGGGCCGCGCCGCCGCCGGACAGGAACGTCGCCGCGCCGCTCTGGAACGGGAAGTCCAGCGCGGCCTGCATCTTCCCCTCGGTGGTGTAGCGGGAGGTGAACGCGGGGCTGGAGTCGAAGACCTCGCCGAAGACGAAGAAGTCCTTCTTGCCGCGCATCTCCGCGTACCGCTTCACGTGCGGCGCCAGCGCCTGCCAGAACTCCAGGTTGACGTGCTTGACGGTGTCCACGCGGTAGCCGTCGATGCCCAGGGTGTCGATCCAGCTGGTGAAGATCCGCTTCATGCCCTTGACGACCGTCGGGTGCTCGGTCATCAGGTCGTCGAGGCCGAAGAAGTCGCCGTACTCGTTGGACTCGCCGCTGAAGGTCGAGTCGCCGCGGTTGTGGTAGAGCGAGGGGTCGCTGAGCCAGGCGGGGCTCTTCTCGCCCTTGACCACCGGCGTGTACGGCGCGGTGAGCCGGGGGAAGTCCTCCCGGCCGGCGATGGCGGCGATGTCGACGGGGTTGCCCCGCTCGTCCAGGTAGGGCTGCGCGCCGGTGCTGACGTAGTCGTGCTCGCCCTCGGCGTAGTCGATCAGGTCGGCGGTGTGGTTGGCGACGATGTCGAAGAAGACCTTCATGCCGCGCCGGTGGGCGTCGCGGATCAGCCGCCGCATGTCGTTGGTGGTGCCGAAGTGCGGGTCCAGCTCGGTGAAGTCGGTGGTCCAGTAGCCGTGGTAGCCGGCCGAGGCGTCGGCGCCGGTGCCCTGCACCCACCGGTTGCGGAACATCGGGGTCATCCAGATGGCGGTGACGCCCATCCCGTCGAGGTAGTCGAGCTTGTCGCGCAGGCCCTTGAGGTCGCCACCGTGGTAGAAGCCCTTGTCGGACGGGTCGAACCCGCTCTTGAGCCGGTCGGCCTCGGACGTGCCGCCGCGGTCGTTGGCCGGGTCGCCGTTGGCGAACCGGTCGGGCATGACGAAGTAGAACCGCTCACCGGTCAGGTCGTCGCGCAGGGCGTCCCGGGCCAGCTTCCGGTCGCCGTCCCGCACCCCCGGCGCGATGTCGGTGACCGCGCCGACGGCCAGCCGCTGCGCGGCGGGCGCGGCGACGGATGTCGGTGGCGAGAAAGGCACGACGGCCAAGGCGATGAGTGCGGCGACGGCCCGACGCATCGCGACCTCCTTGTCGCAAGATCTTGCAAACCCGTCCCGGCAAGCCGCCGGGACGGAGTGCACAAAACCACGTCGAAGCCGGTGTAACAAGGTCCAGAAGGCTGCAACTGCTTGCAGGATCTTGCAGCTCTCACCCCTGGTGGAGCCACACCCGGTTGCCCGACGGGTCCTTGACCGTCGAGTGGCGCGGGCCACCGCCTCCGCCCCGCCCGCCGCGACGGCCCGGGCGTGCCGGTCGTCCGGGTCGGGGCACGAGCAGCCGTCGTCCTCGGCGCGCCTGGTGACCTCGTACCGCAGCGCCCGGATCAGCCGGGCGCGGCGCACCTGCCCGCGCCGGAAGCGGGGTCGACGACGTCGCGCCGAAGCCCTGGAACACCGCACGCTCCGGCGAGCAGCGGTGCGTCGGCCGGTCCCCGTCGGCGAACCGCTCGGGTGTCACCCCCGGCGCGGCCCGAGGCCGGCCAGGGTCAGCATCCGGTCCATGTCGTGGAAGCCCTCGACGCAGGCGGCCCGGACCTCCGCGTGGCGTCCCGTCGACTCGGCGTACCGCAGCAGGAACCCGGGGTCGACCGCGTCGGGGTCGTCGGTGTTCACCTCGACCTCCCTCCCGCTGACCAGGCCGGCGAACAGGCAGTGCTCGCCGTGGACGTGCAGCGACCAGGTCTCGCCCGCCGCCTCCAGCTCGTCCGGGTACTCGTCCCCGCCCACGAGGGCCGGCTCGACGTGCAGCCGGAACGGCACGGCCAGCCGGTGGGCGAGGTCGCGGAACTCCGCCACCAGCGCCTCCAGCGGGCCGCGCAGCCGACGGGCCTCGTCCCGGTCGACCAGCCGCCGGACCACGAGCGACGGCGGCCGCCCCGGTCCGGCGCCGGGCGAGGCGATGACGAGCAGGTCGTCCGCGCCCAACCCGGCGCGCAACCCCTCGGCCGCGGCCGGCACCCCGGACCAGGGGACCGTCGGCGGGAGCGGGAACTCCGCGGGCCGGCCGCGGGTCACCAGCCGGCGCACCGCGTCCGGCGACGGGAGGCCGCCGGACGCGGGGTGGGGTGGCGTCATGCCGCCAGTGTCACACCTCAGCGGCGCCGCGGTTGGAGGGTCCTGCTCCACCGCGACCGGCCGGTGACGTCGCGCAGCCACGCGGTCGGCTCGCCGTCCCGCGACACCTCCACCTCGCCGAAGTGCCGGACCCCGTTTAGCGGCGGGGCGTTGGCCGCCGGCGGGGCGTTGGCGCACGCTCGGCGAGTAGTGGTGCGCCGTGGCGGAACCCGCGGTGGACACGGCCTGCCGCGGGTCGATCGGCTGCCACTCGTGGAACGCCCGGAACGCCCGCGCGGCGAGCACGTCCACCCGCCTCTCGGTGTGCTGAGGCAACGTCAGCACCACTTCCGGGTATGCATACGACCTGCCTTCTCGGCGGGTACGCCCGCCGAGGAGGCGCGTATCGAGTGGAATTTCTCCCGATCGCGTGATCACTCCGGCAGCACCCGGCTATAACCGTCGCATGGCGGAGCCACGGTGGGACGGCCTGTTGAGCGGAGATCCGGAGCAGGCGGAGCGCAGCATCGACAACTGGGTCGAGGGGATGCGCAGCCGGGCCGATCGCCTGCAGGCGTTGCGCGACCAGGTGGAGCGGATCCGGGTGACGGAGACCAGCCCCAACGGCGCGGTGGTCGTGACCGTCGACTCCACCGGCTCACCGGTGGACGTGCGGTTCACCGATCGGGCGGTCCCGGTGCGCCCCGACGACCTCGGTCCGCTGTTCATGAACACCCTGAACGCCGCCCGCGCGCGGATCGCCGGTGAGGTCCGGGCCGCGACGGAGGCACAGGTGGGCGACGACCTGCCGGACACCCGCCGGATGGTCGTGGACGCGTACCGCGACCGCTTCGGCGACGCCCCGCCACCCGCACCGCGGAGTCGTCGGGATGACGACGACTTCGGCGACGAGTCCTACCTCAGGTGAAGGAGGCGGTGGTGAGCGGTTACGACGTCCTGCCCGGTGAGCTGCGCGCGCACGCCGCCAGGCTGGAAGCACTGGCCGAACGGCTGGGCGAGGCGGTGCACGCCGCCCGCACGGTGAGCATGGCCGACGGCGCCTACGGACAGCTGTGCCAATTCCTGCCCTCGGTCATGCGCGGCATCGAGGACCAGGCCGATGACGCGTTGACGGCCGGCACCAAGGGGATGGCCGACATCGCCACCCGGGTGAAGTACACGGCCGACGAGTACGAGCAGCGCGAGGACGATGCCGCGGTCACCTTCGGGAGCCTGCGTTGACCGACACCAATCCGCTCGTCGCCCCTGTCCAGGACAGCACGCGGTGGTACTCCGGCATCGGGATCGCCGAGTCCGCCGCCGACATCAAGTCCGGCATCGAGAGCGGTAGCTGGCTCGACATCGGCATGGGCGTCGCGGGCGTCGGCCTGGAGGCGCTGAGCGTCGTCGTCGACCCGCTGGGCTCGCTGGTCTCGGCCGGCGTCTCGTGGTTGATCGAGCACGTCAAGCCGCTGTCCGACGCGTTGGACTGGCTCGCGGGCAACGCCGACCTCGTCGCCTCCCACGCGGCCACCTGGAAGAACGTCGCCAAAGCCGTGGCCGACGTCCGCGACGACTACACGCGTGACGTGGCGAGCGACACCGCCGGGTGGCAGGGACAGGCGGGTGACGCCTACCGGGCCGCCGCCGAGAACACCGCCGAGGTGCTCGGCGGCGCGTCCACCGCCGCCGACGGGTTCGGCTCGGCCGTGGAGATGGCCGGCGTCGTCGTCGCCGTCGTGCGCGAGGTCGTGCGGGACCTGATCGCCGACCTCGTGGGGCGGCTGATCTCCTGGGCGGCCGAGGTGGCGTTCACGCTCGGCCTGGCCACGCCGGTCGTGGTCGCGCAGGCGTCGGCGGCCGTGGCCCGGTGGGCCGCGAAGATCGGCGACATCCTCAAGAAGCTGGTGCGGACGATCGGCGAGCTCGTCCCGCTGCTACGCCGGCTCGGTGACGTCTTCGGCCAGGTCCGCAAGGTGCTGGACGACCTCAAGGCCCCGGCCAGGTCGGGCGGTGAACTGCCCCGTCCCGGCCAGACCGGCGGCGCGCGGCCGGTGGACGACGGGTCGTTGCGCGCCTACGACCGCATCGACCGCTGGTCGGAGAACGCGTACCAGTCGATCCGCGGGTCCGACGACGTCGGCGACGTCGCGGGCCACGTCGCCGACGTGCCCCGGGCCGGGGGCGGCACCGGCTTCAGCCGCGCCGAGATCGAGCAGATCAAGAACCACGTGTTCGAGGACCTGCACCCGCTGGAGGGCGTCGACGGGGGCACGGTCATGGCCCGCTTCGACCCCAACCCCGACATGGCGGAGGCGTGGCTGAGGCTGCGGTCGGGCCGGGCGCAACCCTCGGACATCGCCCTGCTCGAACACGAACTCGCCGAGGCGCGATACTGGCGGCAGAACCCGAACGCCTCGTACCGGGAAGCCCACGCGGCGGCCAACGACGTGTCGCGGTGGGAGAACCAGATCCCGCCCGCGTCCAATGAGGACTACAGCGAACCCTGGAGGTGATCGCGATGGCGATGCTCGTGTACTTGCACAAGGAGGACGAGACCGAAGCCGAGGCGCGCTACCGGTTCCACACCGACGGCGGAGCGCAGCGGTACCTCGTCCTGGACAAGCGGTCGGAGACCATCACGCCCGACGACGGCAACCGCGACGGCGTGTTCCGCGCGGCGGCGGGCAAGCTGGCCAGGACCTGGCTCGACACGAAGGCCGCGCCGGATCGGCTGGTGCACCAGAGCTGACGCACCCGGCCCGTGCCGCCGGTCCCGGGGCGAGAGCAGCGGGCCGCGCACCACCCGGGCGCGCCGGACCGAGGGGTCCGACGACACCTCGACCGGCATCCGCGCGGGCCGGTCGGCCCGCGTCCGCACCAGGCCGCCGTCGGCGGTCACGTCGCCGGACCGCACGCCGCGGGTGAGCACCGGGCGGTCGCCGCACCGCCGAACGCGAAGGCGTCGCGGACTACTGCCGCTGGCTGGGCAACCGCCCCTCGGCCATCCGCCTGACCACGTCCCGGCGCAGCCAGAACAGGTACACCCACACCAGGCTGAACACCACGCCGATGCCGCCCAGCGCGGTCATCAGGAACCACGACGCCACCATCACCACGTGCAGCGCCACCACCACGTGCACCGCCCACGGGCGCTTGAGCACCCCGCACGTGGCGATGAACGCGACGATCAGGCCGAGCACCAGGAACCCGGTGCCGGTGCCGATGCCGCCGCCCAGCTTGGCCACCACCGGCAGCGCCAGGGCGACCACGATCGCCTCCAGGACCAGCGTGCCCGCCATGATGCCCCGGAAGCCCTTCATCGGGTCCTTCTTCGGCGCGGGCGCGGTCACGACGGCTCCTTGCCGAACAGGGCCCGCGCCTCGCCCGCGGTCACCACCGAGCCGGTCACCACGACGCCGCCGCCGGAGAGCACGTCGCCGTCGTCGTCCTCCTCGGCGAGCCGGACCGCCTCCTCCAGCGCGTCGGGCAGGTGCGGCCGTACGAACATCCGGTCCTCGCCGAAGATCGGGATCGCCACGCCCGCGAGCAGGTCGGGGTCCATGGCCCGGGTGGAGGAGTTCGCGGTCAGCACGACCTCCTGCACCACCGGCTCCAGCGCGGACAGGATGCCCACCGCGTCCTTGTCGTCCATCACGCCGACCACCGCGACCAGCTTGCGGAAGCCGAACTCCTCGTCCAGCGCCCGCGCCAGCGCCTGCGCGCCGTGCGGGTTGTGCGCCGCGTCGACCAGCACGGTCGGCGCCGAGCGCACCCGCTCCAGCCTGCCCGGCGAGGACACGCCGGCGAACGCCTCGCGCACCGCCTCCACGTCCAACTGCCGGTCGGCGCCCGCGCCGAAGAACGCCTCCACCGCGGCCAGCGCCAGCACCGCGTTCGCGGCCTGGTGGGCGCCGTGCAGCGGCAGGAACACGTCCTCGTACACGCCGCCGAGCCCCTGGAGCCGCAGCACCTGGCCGCCGACCGCGACGTCGCGGTGCAGCACGCCGAACTCCGAGCCCAGCCGCGCCACGCTGGCGTCCACCTCGGCGCACCGCCGCAGCAGCACCTGCTCCGCGGCGGCCTCCTGCTGGGCCAGCACGGCGACCGAGCCGGGCTTGATGATCCCGGACTTCTCCTCGGCGATGCCCGCGATGTCGCCGCCCAGGTACTCGACGTGGTCCAGGCCGATCGGGGTGATCACCGCGACCTTGCCGTCGGCGATGTTGGTGGCGTCCCACGAGCCGCCCATGCCGACCTCGACCACGGCGGCGTCCACCGGCGCGTCGGCGAACGCGGCGAACGCCATGCCGGTGAGCACCTCGAACTTGCTCATCGGCACCTCGTTGCGGCCGTCCACGATCGCCAGGTACGGCTCGACGTCCCGGTAGACCTCGACGTAGCGCTCGGGGCTGATCGGCGCGCCGTCCACGCTGATCCGCTCGGTGGCCAGCTGGAGGTGCGGGCTGGTGTACCGGCCGGTGCGCAGGCCGACGCGCGTGAGCAGCGCGTCGACCATGCGCGAGGTGGACGTCTTGCCGTTCGTGCCGCCGACGTGCACCACCGGGTAGGACCGCTGCGGGTCGCCGAGCAGGTCCGCGAGCTGCCGGATCCGGTCCAGGCTCGGCTCCAGCTTGGTCTCGGGCCAGCGGGTGTTCAGCTCCGCCTCGACCTGGCGCAGCTCCTCCAGCGCCCCCTGCTCGAAGCCGCTCACGACTGGGGGAGGGTGTCGAGCCGGGCGTTGATGCGGTCGATCTCGGCGTTGGCCGCGTCGAGCCGCGCCTGGATCTTGGCCACCACGTCGGCGGGCGCCTTGGCCAGGAACCCGGCGTTGCCGAGCTTGCCCTCGCACTGGGCGCGTTCCTTCTCCGCCACCGCGAGGTCCTTGGCCAGGCGCTTGCGCTCGGCGACCACGTCGATCGCGCCGGACAGGTCCAGCTCGACCTTCACCGTGCCCTTGGGCAGGCCGACGTCGAGCGACACCGACGGGGCGAACTCCTCGCCGGGCTCGGTCATCCGGGTCAGCGCCCGCACCGACGGCACCTGGTCGGCCAGGTCGACGCAGCACGCGCCGCGCACCTTGCCCGCGACCCGCTGGCCGGGCTTGAGGCCCTGGTCGGAGCGGAACCGGCGGATCTCGGTGACCAGCTTCTTCAGGCCCTCGACGCGCTGCGCGGCGACCTCGTCGCGCTCGACGCCGGTGGGCTTCGGCCAGTCCGCGACCACCAGCGACTCGCCGCCGGTCAGCGTGGTCCACAGGGTCTCGGTGATGAACGGCGTCAGCGGGTGCAGCAGCCGCAGCAGCACGTCGAGCACGTGGCCGAGCACCGCCTGGGTGGCCTCGGCGCGCGCGCCGCCCTCGGCGAGCTGGACCTTGGCCAGCTCCAGGTACCAGTCGCAGAACTCGTCCCAGGTGAAGTGGTACAGCGCCTCGCTGAGCCGGGCGAACTGGAAGCCCTCGAAGGCCCGGTCCACGTCGACCACGAGCGCGTCGAGCAGGTCGACGACCCAGCGGTCGGCGTCGGTCAGCTCCTCGCGCGCGGGCAGCGGCCGCTCGACCGTCGCGCCGTTGTTCAGCGCGAACCGGGTGGCGTTCCACAGCTTGGTGGTGAAGTTGCGCGAGCCCGCCGCCCACTCCTCGGCCACGGCCAGGTCCGAGCCCGGGCTGGTGCCGCGCAGCAGGGTGAACCGGGTGGCGTCGGCGCCGTAGGCGTCCATCCAGTCCAGCGGGTCGATGCCGTTGCCGCGCGTCTTGGACATCTTCTTGCCCTGCGCGTCGCGGATCAGGCCGTGCAGGAAGACGTGGTCGAACGGCTGCCTGCCGTCCATGGCGTACAGGCCGAACATCATCATCCGGACGACCCAGAAGAACAGGATGTCGTAGCCGGTGGACAGCACGCCGGTCGGGTAGAACCTGGCCAGGTCGTCGGTGCGGTCGGGCCAGCCCAGCGTGGAGAACGGCCACAGGCCGGACGAGAACCACGTGTCCAGCACGTCCTCGTCCTGCACCCAGCCCTCGCCGGGCGGTTGTTCGTCGGGGCCGACGCAGACCACCTGGTCGTCCGGGCCGTACCAGACCGGGATGCGGTGGCCCCACCAGAGCTGGCGCGAGATGCACCAGTCGTTGAGGTTGTCGACCCAGTCGAAGTAGCGCTTGGCCAGCTCCGGCGGGTGGATGGCGGTGCGGCCGTCGCGGACCGCGTCGCCCGCCGCCCGCGCCAGCGGCTCCACCTTGACCCACCACTGCATGGACAGCCGCGGCTCGATGACCGTGTCGCAGCGCGAGCAGTGGCCGACCGAGTGGGTGTAGGGGCGCTTCTCGGCGACGATCCGGCCCTGCTCGCGCAGGGCGGCGACCACGGCCGGGCGCGCCTCGAACCGGTCCAGGCCCTCGAACGGGCCCCGGACCGTGATCACGCCGCGGCCGTCCATCACGGTCAGCGCGGGCAGGTCGTGGCGCCGGCCGATCTCGAAGTCGTTCGGGTCGTGCGCCGGGGTCACCTTGACCGCGCCGGTGCCGAACTCGGGGTCGACGTGCTCGTCGGCCACGACCGGCACGAACCGCCCGGTCAGCGGCACCTCGACCTCGGTGCCGATCAGGTGCCGGTAGCGCTCGTCGGACGGGTGCACCGCGACCGCGGTGTCGCCCAGCATGGTCTCGGCGCGGGTGGTGGCCACCACGATCGAGCGCTCGCCCGACCCGTACCGGATCGAGACCAGCTCGCCCTCGTCGTCGGAGTGGTCGACCTCGATGTCCGACAGCGCGGTCTGGCAGCGCGGGCACCAGTTGATGATGCGCTCGGCGCGGTAGATCAGGCCGTCGTCGTAGAGCTTCTTGAAGATGGTCTGGACGGCGCGGGACAGGCCCTCGTCCATGGTGAACCGCTCGCGGCTCCAGTCCACGCCGTCGCCGAGGCGGCGCATCTGGTCGAGGATCCTGCCGCCGTACTCGGCCTTCCACTCCCAGACCCGCTCGACGAACTTCTCGCGGCCCAGGTCGTGGCGGGAGCGGCCCTCGCTCGCCAGGGCGCGCTCGACCGCGGTCTGGGTGGCGATGCCCGCGTGGTCCATGCCGGGCAGCCACAGCACCTCGTAGCCCTGCATCCGGCGGCGCCGGGTCAGCGCGTCCATGACGCTGTGGTTGAGGGCGTGGCCCATGTGCAGGCTGCCGGTGACGTTGGGCGGGGGCAGCACGATGGTGAACGGCGGCTTGTCGCTGCCCGCGTCGGCGGTGAAGTAGCCGCGCTCGACCCACCGCTGGTACAGGCCGGCCTCTACCTCGGCCGGGTTCCAGGCCGGCGGGAGTTCGGAGCGCTGCGGTGCGGTGGGCGTCTCAGTCACGGTGGAAGTCTACGGAGGCGCGAGTATCGACTTCGACTCAGATACCTGGTAACGCCGTCGACGTGTGATGCTGTCGCGCGCACGGGTGACGCACGACCGGGGGAGCCGGGGGGATGGGCGAGAGCGACGAGCGGTTCGGGCCGGGTGGGGACACCCCGGAGGACCGCCCGGGCCCGAACGACGAGCAGTGGCCGCGGACCCGGCCGGGGCACCGGTTCGACCGCGACGGGGTCCCGGTCGGCGCCGGGACCGCCGGTGGCGCCGGCGCGGACCGGCCGGTACGCCGGGCCCTCCCGCGCGGCCGCGGTGGCGCCACCGCCCCCGGTGCGCTCCCGGTGGGGTGCCGCGCGTAGTGGACGGGATCGAGGACCACCCGGACCTGCGGGACGAGGGGTGGGCGCGGGACGCGCTGCGGCGCGCGCGGCGCGAGGCGCGGTGGCGGCGGCTGCGGTCGTGGCGGCCCCGCCGCGGGCACCTGGCCGGGGTGGCCGCGGCGGTGGTGGCCGGGCTGCTGGTGTGGGCGGTGTTCGCCACCCGGTCGGGGCGGTCGGACGCGTTCGACCCGGACGAGCCGTTCGCGGGCACCACCGCGACGACGTGGGCCGACGGCGCGGACGGGGTCGTGGCGCCGCGGGCGGAGCCGGTCGGCGGCTTCACCGCCGAGCAGGTGGCCGACGCCTACGCGCGGGTGCGGCAGGCGGTGGTCACCGCGCGGCTGGACCGGCGGGTGCTGGTCGACCACGACCCGGAGCCGCTGGTCGCGCTGTTCGCGCCGGACCTGCGGGACTCGCTGCGCACCCTGTTCGACGGGCGCAACGACGGCGAGGCGGCGCTGCTGGCGACCCGGGTGGACCGGGGCGCCCGGCTGGCCGAGGCCGAGCCGAAGGTGCTGGGCGAGATGGCCGCCGAGGCGGGTCCGGCGGGCGAGCTGGTGGTGCGCACCGACTACACCTTCGCCTACGCCTTCCGCCCGGACCGGCCCGAGGAGGTGCGCGGGCCGCTGGACGCGGTGGCGGTGGCCCGGTTCCAGGTGCGCTACTCGGTGCGCTCGGGCCCGCCCGGCGTCGAGGGGCTGTGGGCCGACGACTCGCTGGGCACGCTGCGCTCGATCTCGTGCTCGGCCGCCGCGCGCGGCTACCTCGCCCCGGCGTTCGCGCAGCCGGACCTGCCGCCGGGGCTGGAGTTCGACGTCGGCGCGCCCGCGTCGCCGACCGACGGCTGCCCGGGCTGACCGGACCGGCGCCAGAGGTCACCCGTTCGGCCGATTCGCCGGGTTGTGGCGCAGCTCACAATTGACGTTGATCTCCGGATCGTCGCAGGTGACGGCGCCGGGTGCACGGGTCGACGCAACCCCTTGCGGCCCGTGCCCAGCGGACGCGCGCCGGCCTGCCCGGCCGGTCGATCGGGGAGACCGCCGGCGTACTCGCGCGGGGTGCGCCGGCGGCACAATGTCGACCATGGAACGCAGGCCACCGCGGCAGGACGTGGACGAGTCGCAGCTCGACGTGCGCGAGCCCAAGCGCTGGGCGGCCGGGCTGCCGGGCGTGGCCGTCTCGCTCAAGCGCGGCGTGGAGCAGATGGGCGTGACCCGGACCGCGACCACGCTGCGGCTGCTCAACCAGCGCGAGGGCTTCGACTGCCCCGGCTGCGCGTGGCCCGAGCCGCAGGGGCACCGCAGGCTGGCCGAGTTCTGCGAGAACGGCGCCAAGGCGGTGGCCGAGGAGGCCACCAGGCGCCGCGTCGGCCCGGACTTCTTCCGCGAGCACCCGGTCGCCGAGCTGGCCGGGAAGACCGACTACTGGCTGGGGCAGCAGGGCAGGCTCACCGAGCCGGTGGTGCTGCGCGAGGGCGCGACGCACTACGAGCCGATCTCCTGGCAGGACGCGTTCGAGCTGGTCGCCTCGCGGCTGGGCGGCCTGGCGAGCCCCGACGAGGCCGTGTTCTACACCTCCGGCCGCACCAGCAACGAGGCCGCGTTCCTCTACCAGCTGCTGGTCCGCTCCTTCGGCACCAACAACCTGCCCGACTGCTCGAACATGTGCCACGAGTCCTCCGGCGCGGCGCTGTCGGAGACCACCGGCATCGGCAAGGGCTCGGTGGGCATCGACGACTTCGCCCACGCCGACCTGGTCGTGGTGGTGGGCCAGAACCCGGGCACCAACCACCCGCGGATGCTGTCCGCGCTGGAGGACGCCAAGCGCGCCGGCGCGCGGATCGTGGCGGTGAACCCGCTGCCCGAGGCCGGGTTGCTGCGGTTCAAGAACCCGCAGAACGCGCGCGGCCTGGTCGGTCCGGGCACGCCGCTGGCCGACGAGTTCCTGCAGATCCGGCTGGGCGGCGACCAGGCGCTGTTCCAGGCGGTGGGCAACCTGCTGCTGTCCTGGGACGCGGTGGACCGGGGGTTCGTCGAGGCGGGCACGCACGGGTTCGACGAGTACGCCGCGCACGTGCGGCGGCTGGACTGGGCGGCCGTCGACCGGGCCACCGGCCTGCCCCGCGCGCAGGTCGAGCGGTTCGCGCGGCTGCTGGCCTCCTCGGAGCGCGCGATCTTCTGCTGGGCGATGGGCCTGACCCAGCACCGGCACGCCGTGCCGACCATCCGCGAGGTCGCGAACGTGGCGCTGCTGCGCGGCATGATCGGCAAGCGCGGCGCGGGGCTGTGCCCGGTGCGCGGCCACTCCAACGTGCAGGGCGACCGGACCATGGGCATCTGGGAGAAGATGCCCGAGCGGTTCCTGGCCGGGCTGGAGGCGGAGTTCGGCATCGCCGTGCCGCGCGCCCACGGCTACGACACGGTGGGCTCGATCCGGGCCATGCGCGACGGCCGGGTGAAGGTGTTCTTCGCGGTGGGCGGCAACTTCGCCTCGGCCACGCCGGACACGCCGGTGACCGAGGCCGCGCTGCGGGGCCTGGACCTGACCGTGCACGTGTCGACCAAGCTGAACCGGTCGCACGTGGTGCACGGCCGCACCGCGCTGATCCTGCCGACGCTGGGCCGCACCGAGAGCGACCTCCAGCACGGCGGCGAGCAGTTCGTCACGGTCGAGGACTCGATGTCGGTGGTGCACCGCTCGCGGGGCCGCCTCGAACCGGCGAGCGACCGGCTGCTGTCCGAGGTGTCGATCGTCTGCCGGCTGGCGCGCGCCGTGCTCGGGCCGGACCACCCGGTGCCGTGGGAGGAGTTCGAGAAGGACTACGACCTGATCCGCGACCGGATCGCGCGGGTCGTGCCGGGGTGCGAGGACTACAACGAGCGGGTGCGCCGGCCGGACGGCTTCGTGCTGCCGCACGCCCCGCGCGACGCCCGCGAGTTCACCGGGACCCGCACCGGCAAGGCGCAGTTCACCGCCAACGCGCTGACCGTGCTGGAGGTGCCGCCGGGCCGGCTGCTGCTGCAGACCCTGCGCAGCCACGACCAGTACAACACCACGATCTACGGCCTGGACGACCGCTACCGGGGCGTGAAGGACGGCAGGCGGGTGGTGTTCGTCAACCCCGACGACCTGGCCGAGCTCGGCCTGGGCGACGGGCGGTACGTGGACCTGGTCGGCGAGTGGCCCGACGACCCGACGGGCGTGACCGAGCGGCGCGCGCCCCGCTTCCGCGTGGTGGCCTACCCGACGGCCCGCGGCTGCGCGGCGGCGTACTTCCCCGAAGCCAACGCCCTGGTGCCGCTCGACTCCACCGCCGAGGTGTCGGGCACGCCCACGTCGAAGTCGGTCGTGGTGCGGCTGGAGCCGGTCGACTGACGCCTCGGCGGCGTCCCCGACAGGTCGTCCGGCCGGCCGGGGTCGCTCCTGCCGGAGCCGGCCTAGCCGGGCGCCCGGCGCCAGGAGACGCCGAAGCCCGCGACCAGCTCGCGGTGCCCCCGCACCACGCGCCAGTCGAGCCGGACCCAGCCGGACAGGGCGCGCAAGCGCTTTCCCCCGACCAGTCGGTGGCGCTCGGCGGCGCGCTCCCGCTCGTGCATGCGCTGCGTCGCCACGCCGAGCAGCAGGTGGTCGTGCGACATGGTCCCCCCTAGTTGTCGCGCTTGGGCATCACGGTGGTGGCCAGCAGGAAGCGGACCGGTCGGGCCCCGTCCGGCCGGGCGTCGGGGTCCACCCGGTCGGCGTGGCGGCGCAGCACCTCGCGGACCTCCTCCAGCGCCGCCCGCGCCTCCTCGGCGGTGAGGAAGTTGAGCGTGGCGTCGATGCCGACGACCCGGCGCCACTCCTCCGGTTCGAGCTCCCTGCGGCGGAAGCGCTCGCGGATCGAGGCGAACTCCTGCTCCAGGAACGCCTCGCTCGCCGCCTCGGCGGCCAGTGCGCCCTCCTGGTCGAGGCCGAGGCTCGACCAGCTCTGGTCCCGGCGCGCCAGCCGCCACGGCTTCTGCCGCCCCTGGTCGGGCACCTCCTCCACGAACCCGTACTTGGCCAGCATGTTCAGGTGGTAGGAGCAGCTGGCCACGCTCTCGCCGGTCAGCTCGGCGCACCGGGTGGCGGTGCACGGCCCCTCACCGCTCAGCACCGCGATGAGCTTCCAGCGGAACGGGTGCGCCAACGCGCGCAGCGCCTTGGGATCGCGGATCAGGTCGGACTCGGCCACGTACATGAAGATAGCTTTAGCAAGACTCCTTTAGCAAGAAACCTTTAGATACGCGGGTAACGATGCCGACCGCCCGGCCGACGACACCGGGTGTGAACGCCAGGACCGCGCTCGCCGCCGCGGCGCTGCTCGCGCTCGGCGCGTGCTCCGCCGAACCGGCGCCTGCGCCGACCACGAGCACCGAGCCGCCGCCGACCGCCACCGAGTCGGCCGGCGTGAGCTGCGCGGACGCGCCGCAGGACGTGGTCGGGGAGGTGCTGGGCCTGCGGCTCAACCACTCCCGCCAGGCGATCCGCGACAACGTGGTGACCTGCACCTACGACGGCGGCGGCGCGGAGGTCCGGTTCACCACGGGCGCGGACGCGGCCTCGTTCGCCGCGCGCCGCGCCGAGCACGCGAGCACCACCGACGTGCCCGACCTGCCGGACGAGGCGTACCGCGCCACGACCACCAGCGGCGAGGTCGTGCACACCCTCGTGGTGGCCCGGCGCGGCACGGTCGAGGTCGCGGTCAGCTCCGGCGCCAACGCCGCGCGGGTGCAGCAGCTCGTGTCGACGCTGCTCGCGGGGCTCTAGGGCAGCGGCGGCAGGTCGCCGTGCCGCACCCGGAAACCGCCCTCGACCACGGGCGCGAACGGCGCCGGCGCCAGGCACGGCCGCAGGTCGGTCCCGTCGGCCACGCCCCACGAGAAGCCCATCCGGTCGGGGCGGCCGTCCAGGACGCTGAAGCCCAGCCGGGCCCCGATCGGCAGCCGGCCGTGCGAGGAACCGGTGAGCACGGCGGTGAGGGTGGCGACCGGACCTCCGGTGAGCAGGCAGTCCACCTCGGCCTCGGCCGTGTAGGTCACGCCGTCCCGGGCGTGGGAGAAGCGGACCGTGCCGCGCGCGTCGGTGGGCAGCCCGCCCGGCGCCTCCGGGGTGGGCCTGCTGTAGGGCGCGGCGTGCGCGTCGAACCGGAACCTGATGTCGTCGTCGGGCGAGTAGGCGTAGTGGACGCGTGCGCTGCCGGAGACGCCGGCCGCGTGCCGGGGCTCCTCGGCCGTCGCCGCCGCGGTGGTCGTGAGCAGCAGTGCCACGGTGAGGGTCAACACCCTGATCTTGTTCACGCGCCCAGCGTCGCGCCGTCGCGCTGAGGGACCGCTGAAGCCGTCAGCGGGCCCTCAGGAAGCCGCCAGCACGGCCATCGCCGCGTTGTGCCCGCCGATGCCGCTGACCCCGCCGCCGCGCCGCGCGCCCGAACCGCAGGTGAGCAGGTTGGCCACGTCGGTCTCCACGCCCCAGCGGCCGACCTCCTCCGGGGTCTCGGCGAACGGCCAGGACAGCGCGCCGTGGAAGATGTTGCCGCGCGGCAGGCCCAGCTCCGCCTCCAGGTCCAGCGGCGTGCGGGCCTCCAGGCACGGCCGCCCGTCGGCGTCGGTGGCCAGGCACGACTCGATCGGCTCGACCAGGTGCTCGTCCAACGCGGCCAGGTAGCGCCCGACCAGCTCGTCGCGCAGCCCCGCGTTGTCGGCCTCGAACAGCGCGGCGGGCGTGTGCAGGCCGAACAGCGTCAGCGTGTGCCACCCGCGCCCGGCCAGGTCGGGCGCGAGGATCGACGGGTCGGTCAGCGTGTGGCAGTACATCTCCGCCGGCAGCACCGGGGGCACCCGCCCGGCGGCGCTCTCCCGGTACGCGGCCTCCAGCTGCCCGTACGACTCGTCCAGGTGCAGCGTGCCCGCGAACGCCAGCCGCGGGTCCACGCCCGAGCGGAACCGCGGCAGCCGCTCCAGCAGCATGTTGACCTTCACCTGGCAGCCCTCGGCCACCGCGGGCCGCGGCCGACCGCGCAGGACGTCCAGGGTGGCCGGCGCGACACCGGAGAGCACGAACCGCGCGCCCACCACCCGGCCGTCGTACTCGACCTCCGCCGCGGTGCCGTCGGCGTCAACCCGGGACACCTCGGCGCCGGTCACGACCTCCGCGCCCGCCTCCCGCGCCACCCGCAGCAGCTCGGCGGTCACCGCGCCCATGCCGCCCACGGGCACCAGCCACTCCCCCGAGCCGTTGCCGACGACGTGGTACAGGAAGCACCGGTTGGCGGCCAGGTCGTGCAGCGACGCGTGCGTGCCGATCAACCCGTCGGTCGCCACCACGCCGCGCACCACGTCGTGGGTGAACAGCTCCTCCAGGGTCTCGCCCAGCGGGCGCTCCACCACCCGGTCCCACACGGCCGGGTCGACCAGCGACCGCGCCCGCTCGCGGGGCACCAGCGGCTCCAGCGCGGTCGGCGCGAGCGCCCGGGCGAACCCCTCCAGCTCCCCGTACCAGCGCCGCCAGCGCTCGAACTCGGCGTCGGACCCGGTCAGCGCGCGGAACGAGGCGGCGGTCGCCGGGCCCGGCTCCCGCTCGACGAGCAGGTCGCCCGCCGGCGTGTACGAGGACGCGGCGCGCGACCGCAGCCGCACGCGCAGCCCCAGGTCGGCCACCACGCGGTCGGGCAGCAGGCTGACCAGGTAGGAGTACCGCGACAGCCGCGCGCCGACGCCCGGGAACGCCTGCTCGCTCACGGCGGCGCCGCCGACGTGGTCGAGCTTCTCCAGCACCAGGACCCGCCGCCCGGCACGCGCCAGGTAGGCCGCCGCGACCAGCGCGTTGTGCCCGCCGCCGACCACCACCACGTCGTAGTTGCCCACCTGCCGACCCTAGCCGGTGAACAGCGCGGTGACCTTGCGGATCAGCTCGACCAGCCCGTAGGCCAGCGGGAGCCCGACCCAGAGCCAGGCGAACACCACCAGTCCCCTCCGGTTCACCGCAGCGCCCCTTCCGGCTCGTGGTACTTCGCCGCCACCGGCCGGATCAGCTCGTTGGCCACGAAGCCGACCAGCAGCAGCCCCATCATGATGAACAGCGAGGTCGTGTAGAGGTCCGGACCGGTCCTGCCCGCCGCCGCCCGGCCGTCGGCGATGGCGTTGACGATCAGCGGCCCGAGCACGCCGGCCAGCGACCACGCGGTGAGCAGCCGGCCGTGGATGGCGCCCACCTGGTAGGTGCCGAACAGGTCCTTCAGGTAGGCCGGGACGGTGGCGAACCCGCCGCCGTAGAACGACAGGATCAGCATCGCGCAGACCACGAACAGCGGCTTGGACGCGTTGCCCGCCAGCGCGAGCACCAGGTAGGTCAGCGCGCCGACGCCGAGGTAGAGGCGGTAGACGTTCTTGCGGCCCACCAGGTCCGATGTGGACGACCAGGCGATCCGGCCGACCATGTTGGCCAGCGACAGCAGGGCCACGAACCCGGCGGCGGCGCCCGCGGCGACCGGGACGGGCGTGCCCGCGAAGAAGTCCCGGATCATCGGCGCGGCCTTCTCCAGGATGCCGATGCCCGCGGTCACGTTGAAGCACAGCACGACCCACAGGCACCAGAACTGCGGCGTGCGCAGGGCGTTGCGGGCCGACACGTTGACCGCCGACCGCACCACCGCCCGCTCCCCGGTCCGCTCGGGCACCCGGACCAGCAGCACGCCCACCGACATGAACACCGCGTACACCAGGCCGTGGACCAGGAACGCCAGCGCGATGCCGGTGCTGTCGCGGCCGAAGGACCCCAGCATCCACGCCGACCAGGGCGAGGCGATCAGCGCGCCGCCGCCGAAACCCATGATGGCGATGCCGGTGGCCGTGCCCGGCCGGTCCGGGAACCACTTGATCAGCGTGGACACCGGCGAGATGTAGCCGATGCCCAGGCCGACGCCGCCGACGACCCCGTAGCCGAGCACGACCAGCCAGTACTGCTCGGTCCAGGCGCCCAGCGCGGAGACGAGGAACCCGGACGAGAAGCAGGTGGCCGACACGAACATGGCCCACCTCGGGCCGTTGCGCTCCACCAGCGTGCCGCCGAACGCCGCGGACAGGCCGAGCATCACGATGCCGAGCTGGAACGGCAGCGCGCTCTGCGTGCCGGTGAGCCCCAGGGCGCTCTCCAAGGGCGGCTTGAACACGCTCCACGCGTACGCCTGGCCGATGGCCAGGTGCACCGACAGCGCGGCGGGCGGTACCAGCCAGCGGTTCCAGTCCGGCGGGGCGATCGTCCTGGAGCGGTCCAGGAAACCCATTGGCCGACACCTCCGTAGCCTGGTGATTGGCTTGCGGGGAAACTTAGCCTGGAGAAGGAGTTCGACGATGGGCCGAGTCACCGTGCGTCGCCCAGTGGTCACCTACGCGCGACGAACGTCCCGCAGGCGGGTCGACGCGCTGGCCGCCGAGGAGCCGCTGGAGCTGCGCGTAGGCGGCCGGGCGCTGGCCGTGACCATGCGCACCCCGGGCCACGACGTGGAGCTGGCGCACGGGTTCCTGCTCTCCGAGGGCGTGATCGGCGGCCTGGCCGACGTGGCGGTGGCGCGGTTCTGCGCGGGCACCGGCCCGGACGGGGCGAACACCTACAACGTGCTGGACCTGGCCCTGGCCGACGGCGTGGCCGCGCCGGAGGCGGGCGTCGAGCGGAACTTCTACACCACCTCCTCGTGCGGGGTGTGCGGCAAGGCGGCGCTGGACGCGGTCAGGCTCAAGACCCGCTACTCCCCCGCGGGCGACCCCGCCGAGGTCGACGTCGACGTGCTGGCCGGCCTGCCGGACGCGCTGCGCGAGCGGCAGAAGGTGTTCGCCTCGACCGGCGGGCTGCACGCCGCCGGGCTGTTCACCACCGCGGGCGAGGCGCTGGTGGTGCGCGAGGACGTGGGCAGGCACAACGCGGTGGACAAGGTGCTGGGCTGGGCGGTGCTGGGCGACCGGGTGCCGCTGACCGGGACCGTGCTGGTGGTGTCCGGGCGGGCGTCGTTCGAGCTGGTGCAGAAGGCCGCGATGGCGGGCGTGCCGGTGCTGGCGGCCGTGTCCGCGCCCTCGTCGCTGGCCGCCGAGCTGGCCGAGGAGCAGGGCGTGACGCTGGTCGGGTTCCTGCGCGGCGACTCCATGAACGTCTACACCGGCCACGAACGGGTGATCGCGTGAGGCCGCTCGACGGCGTGGTCGTGCTCAGCCTGGAGCAGGCCGTCGCCGTCCCGTACGCCTCCCGGCTGCTGGCCGACCTGGGCGCGCGGGTGATCAAGGTCGAGCGACCCGGCGGCGGCGACTTCGCCCGCGACTACGACACCGCGTGCGGCTCGGTGTCGTCCTACTTCGCCTGGACCAACGCGGGCAAGGAGTCGGTGGCGCTCGACCTCAAGGACCCGGCCGACCGCGAGGTGGTCGACCGCCTGGTCGACCTCGCCGACGTGGTGCTGTGCAACCTGTCCCCCGGCGCCGCCCGCCGCCTGGGCCTGGACGCCGACACCCTGCGCCGGGCCAGGCCCGGGCTGGTGGTCGGCGAGCTGTCCGCCTACGGCGCGGACGGCCCGTACGCGGGGCGCAAGGCGTTCGACGCCCTGGTCCAGTCCGAGACGGGCCTGGTCGGGCTGACCGGCGACGGCGAGGTCACCGCCCGGGCCGGCATCTCGGTGGCCGACATCGCCGCCGGCGTGCAGCTCCACGCCGCCGTGCTGGCCGCCCTGCTGCACCGGGCCCGCACCGGCGAGGGCGCCACGCTGCGCCTGTCGCTGTTCGAGGCGATGGCCGAGTGGATGCACCAGCCGATGCTGTACGCGGCGGGCACCGGTGCCGCCGCGCCGCGCACCGGCGCGCACCACCCCAGCATCGCGCCCTACGGGCCGTTCCCGTGCGCGGACGGCACCGTGCACCTGGCCGTGCAGAACGACCCGCAGTGGCGCCGGCTGTGCGCGGTGCTGGGCCGCCCCGGCCTGGCCGACGACCCGCGCTTCGGCACGGTCGCCTCCCGCGTCGCCCACCGCGCCGAGCTGCACGAGGCCCTGGACTTCTCCGGCTGGACCGCGGGCGGGCTGCTGGCCGCCCTGGACGCGGCGGACGTGCCCGCGGCCCGCACCCGCGACGTGGCCGACCTGCCCGCGCACCCGCAGCTGACCGCGCGCGGCCGGCTGACCCCGGTGCCCGTGCCCGGCGGCGAGGTCACCGCGCTGCGCCCGCCGGTCGACTCCGACGCCTGGGGCTGGGAGCCGGCGCCCGTGCCCGCGCCGGGCGAGCACACCGAGCGGGTCCTGCGGGAGCTGGGTGTCGAGCGGGTGCGGGCAGCATCACCCGACTGAGCGAAACGCCGTCCCCGTCCCCGGCGATGTCGAGGTGGAGCACTGGAGGGGACATGGTCGGCAGGCGTACCGTGCTCACCGCCCTGGGCGGTGGCGCCCTCGCCGCGGTGGGCGTGACCGCGGGCGTCCGGACCGACGCGCCGTTCGGCGAGGCCCTCCGGTACGCGCTGGGCGTGGCCGGCCCGGTGCCCGCCGTGCAGCGGGCCGTGGTGACCGTGGACCGGGTGCGCTCGCGGTACCGCGGCCGCGAGGTCGACCTGCTCACCATGGTGCCGCCGGGCGTGCCCACCGAGGGCCTGCCCATGTCGATCCTGCTGCACGGCCGCTACGGCACGGCGCGGCTGGCCGCGGTGGGCGGCATGCCGGAGGTGCTGGTGGCCGCGGTCAACCGCGGCTCGGTGCCGCCGTTCGGGTTCGTCGCGGTCGACGGCGACGACCACTACTGGCACGAGAACGTCCCCGGCGACGACCCGATGGCGATGCTGCTGGAGGAGGTGCCCGGCTGGCTGGCCGAGCGCGGCTACGGCGCCCCGTTCGCCTGCACGGGCGTGTCCATGGGCGGCTTCGGCGCCCTGCTGTACGCGCGCCGCAAGCACGAGCGGCGCGAGCGGGTCGGCGCGGTCGCCGCGATC
Organism: Saccharothrix syringae; assembly: GCF_009498035.1. Lineage (NCBI taxonomy): Bacteria > Bacillati > Actinomycetota > Actinomycetes > Pseudonocardiales > Pseudonocardiaceae > Saccharothrix > Saccharothrix syringae. The sequence goes on along the minus strand of NZ_CP034550.1, from coordinate 1,446,975 downwards.
TCGCCCGCCCTGATCACGTCGTGGGAGGAGATGGCCAAGCGCAACGCCTTCCGCGACCCCGCCCAGTGGGCGTCGCTGGACCCGCTGCGCAACCTCGACGCGCTGGGCGACGCCCCGATCGGCGTGTGGGTCGGCGACCACGACCGGTTCATCGAGGGCACCCGCAGGTTCATCGCCGGCACGCGGCTCGCGGTCGCCTCGGTCGGCCCGGGCGGCCACGACGACGCGTTCTACCGGAAGGTCGTCCCGGACGTGATCCGCTTCCTCGGTCGCAGGATCTCCCGCTGACCTCCACAGGTCCCTGCTTGCCCGGGACCATGGTGACCCACCCCGACGCCCCTGACCCCCGCCCCGGCCGCACCGCCCCGGACGTCGGCAGCGGCCCGGCGACGGGGGTGCCGGCGCTCCTGCTCGACGACGCCTCGATCGGCAGCGCCCGCCTGGACCGGGTGGACTCCCCGCCGCTGGTGCTCGCCGGGGTTCGAGCGGGTGCCGCGTCCCGGGGGCCGGGCGGGCGCGGCACAGCCGGACCCGGCGTCCGGCCGGTTCGCGTGCGATCGGGTGGCGGGCCGAGCCGAACGGCGGCCGGCCCGTTCCCGACCGCCGGCGCGCCGGTCGGCGCCTGAGCCGTCGCGGCCCGCCGGGAGCCGTCGCGCTGGTGGGCGCTTTTCCGGTTCGTGAGCGCGGCGCTACCGGCCGTGCGCACGCCGCTGCGGCATCCTGGGCCCACCGAGACAACCGGGAGGGTCGCGGTGGCGGAGCGCTTCGAGGCCGGGCGGACCTACGAGAACGTGTACCTCCTGGTGGTGGACGCCGTGGGCTACTCGCGGGCGGTGCGCGACCACCCGCGCGACCGGGTGTCCGACGCGTTCAACCTGCTGCGCACCACCACCGAGTCGAGCATCGCCGACCTCGCCGCCGAGCACGGGTGCGCCCGGGCGGAGCTGTGGTCCTGGCGCGGCGACGGCGGCATCTTCGCGATCCACGACGACAACGAGAGCGCCGCCCTCGCCACCGCGCTCAACGCCGGCCGGGCCCTGGTCACCGACCGCCTCCACCAGGTGCGCGAGCACTTCGCCCGGATCGCCGTGCGCTGCTCCCTGCACGTCCGCGTCGCCCTGCACAAGGGCACCATCCGGTACAGCGGCGACTCCGGGACCATCCACACCCCGGAGATCAACTTCGTGTCGCACCTGGAGGAGGCCGTCCCCGGCGACTGCCTGGCCATCTCCGAGGACGTCCACCGGATCGGCGGCGACCTGGTGCTGGGCTTCGAGGCGGTGGGCGAGTTCGAGGACCGGCAGGTCCACGTGCTCGCCCCGCCCGGCGTCCCGGCGAAGCGCCTGTGGCTGGCCCACCGCGGGTTCACCGACAGCCTGACCGTGCACGCCTACCGCGAGCGGCCCTCCCAGGCCGACAAGGCCAGGCTCGTCGACACCGCCGCGCACGAGGTGGTCGACCTGAGCACCGCGCTGAACACCTGCGCCGGCTACCTGACCACGTCCGAGCGCCCCGCGTCCTTCCGCAACGCGGTGCTGTCGTTCCTGCGGCGCGGCGGCACGTACCGCTGCGTGGTCCTGGCGCCCGACAGCCCCGCCGTCGCCGCCCTGGCCCAGCAGCGCGACGAGGACCTGCCGGGCCGCATCCGCCGTTCGGTCGAGCGGCTGGGCGAGTTCAAGGCGCGCCACCCCGGTGCCACCGACCGCTTCGAGGTGCACCAGGTGCCGGACTACGCGGGGTTCGCCGCCCTGGCCACCGACCTGGACGACGAGCACGGCCTGCTCATGTACTCGCCCTACCTGGGCGTGCCCCGCGAGCCCGGGCCGGTGCTGGAGCGCGGCGACATGCCGCACTACCTGGTGGACCGGTCCGCCGGCCAGGTGTTCGAGACGCTGCACCGGGTGGTGCGCTCGTTCGCCGACGCGGGCGGCGCGCGGCGGGTGCTCTAGCCGGGCCCGGGGTCAGCGCGGCGTGAGCGAGGTGCGGTCGCTGCGCACCCACTTGAGCACCGCGGGCCACTCCCCGTAGCCGGCGTCCGCGTTGAGGTGGGCGCCGCCCACGATGACGTCCAGGTCGACGCGCAGCGCCTCGGCCAGCTCCTTGGCCCTGGCCAGGGAGCAGTACGGGTCGCCCTCGCCCGTGACGACCCGGGTGGAGACCGCCGCCCGCCGCGCGGCGGTGGGGTCGAGCACCGGGTGCAGGAACTCGCGGATGAGCGGTTCGCCGGCGTAGTCCGGGGCGGGCGGGGCGACCAGGAGGACCCGGTCGACCCGCAGCGCCTCGTCGACGTCCCCCGCCGCGTGGTGCAGCCAGAGCAGGCACGCGAGCGAGTGCGCGACAACCACCCGTTCGCGTGACGGCGACACCGGCATGGCGGCCAGGTGGCCGCGCAGCTCGTCGAGCCACACCGCCAACCTGGGCCGGTCCGGCTCGGTGAGCACCGGCACGTCCACCGGCCCGCCGTGGCGGGCCAGCTCGCCCGCCAGCCAGTTCTGCCAGTGCGTCGGCCCGGACCCGCCCAGGCCGTGCAGGATCAGCGCGTGCGGCAGGGACAACTCAGGCCGACTTCTCGCGGCGCTCCCGGCGCGAGGGCTGCCGGGCCACGATGGTCGGGTTCACGTTCTCCTTGACCGTCTGCTCGGTGATGACGACCTTGGCGACGTCCGAGCGGCTGGGGATGTCGTACATCACCGGCAGCAGGACCTCCTCCATGATCGCCCGCAGGCCCCGGGCGCCCGTGCCGCGCAGGATCGCCTGGTCGGCGACGGCCTCCATCGCGGTCCGGGTGAACTCCAGCTCCACCCCGTCCATCTCGAACAGCTTCTGGTACTGCTTGACCAGCGCGTTCTTCGGCTCGGTGAGGATGCGGACCAGGGACTCCTTGTCCAGGTTCGTCACGCTGGCGACCATCGGCAACCGGCCGATGAACTCCGGGATGAGCCCGAACTTGATCAGGTCCTCCGGCATCGACTCGGCGAAGTAGTCCGCCGCGTCGACCTCGGCCTTGGTGCGCACCTCGGCGCCGAAGCCGAGCCCGCGCTTGCCGATCCGGTCCTGGATGATCTTCTCCAGGCCCGCGAACGCGCCCGCCACGATGAACAGCACGTTCGTGGTGTCGATCTGGATGAACTCCTGGTGCGGGTGCTTGCGCCCGCCCTGGGGCGGCACCGACGCCGTGGTGCCCTCCAGGATCTTCAGCAGCGCCTGCTGCACGCCCTCGCCGGACACGTCGCGCGTGATCGACGGGTTTTCACTCTTCCGGGCGATCTTGTCGACCTCGTCGATGTAGATGATGCCGGTCTCGGCGCGCTTGACGTCGTAATCGGCCGCCTGGATGAGCTTGAGCAGGATGTTCTCGACGTCCTCGCCCACGTAGCCGGCCTCGGTCAGCGCCGTGGCGTCCGCGATGGCGAACGGCACGTTCAGCATCTTGGCCAGCGTCTGGGCCAGGTACGTCTTGCCGCAGCCCGTCGGGCCGAGCATGAGGATGTTCGACTTGGCGAGTTCCACGCCGTCGTCGCGCCCCTCGCGCCCGCGGTCACCCGCCTGGATGCGCTTGTAGTGGTTGTAGACCGCCACCGACAGCGTGCGCTTCGCCTCGGACTGCCCGATCACGTACTGGTCGAGGAACTCGTGGATCTCGGCGGGCTTGGGCAGCTCGTCGAGCTTGACGTCGCCGGCCTCCGCGAGTTCTTCCTCGATGATCTCGTTGCAGAGGTCGATGCACTCATCGCAGATGTAGACACCCGGTCCGGCGATGAGTTTTTTCACCTGCTTCTGGCTCTTACCGCAAAAAGAGCACTTCAGCAGGTCGCCGCCGTCACCGATACGTGCCATGACCGCTGACCTCTGTCCCCTCCGGCGCGCCACCTGGTCGGGTGCGCCTGACTGCTGGTGTGGCGATTGCCCGCTGGGTGCGGGACCGCCCGTTCCCCTCGACGGTACCCGTCCCACCCGCCTGTGCGGGAGGACCAGCGTGCCCCCGACACCCCGAACCGCGCAGGACCCCTGGTCGGCTCGGCGTGTCGGGGGTCACGCCCACTACTTGGACGCCGAGAGCTTCCGGTACGGCAGGACGCTGTCGACGATGCCGTAGTCCTTGGCCTCCTCGGCCGTGAGGATCTTGTCGCGCTCGATGTCCAGGCGCACCTGCTCGGGCGAGCGGCTGGTGTGCCGGGCGAGCGTGGTCTCCATCAAACGGCGCACGCGCTGGATCTCGTTGGACTGGATCTCCAGGTCGGAGACCTGCCCGTAGACGCCCTCGGTGGCCGGCTGGTGGATCAGGATGCGGGAGTTGGGCAGCGCGTGCCGCTTGCCGGGCGTGCCCGCCGCCAGCAGGACGGCGGCGGCGGAGGCCGCCTGGCCCAGGCAGTAGGTCTGGATGTCCGGGCGGACGAACTGCATGGTGTCGTAGATGGCCATCAGCGAGGTGAACGAGCCACCCGGCGAGTTGATGTACATCAGGATGTCGCGGTCCGGGTCCTCGGACTCCAGCACCAGCAGCTGGGCCATCACGTCGTTGGCCGACGCGTCGTCCACCTGCACGCCGAGGAAGATGATGCGCTCCTCGAACAGCTTGTTGTACGGGTTGGACTCCTTGATGCCGTAGCTGGTGCGCTCGACGAACGACGGGAGCACGTACCGGGACTGCGGCGCGTGGAACTGGCTCACTTCGGTGTCTCCTGGGTGCTCGCGGTCAGTTGGTCGATGCCTGGCTGGCCCGGCTGATCACCTTGTCCACGAAGCCGTACTCCAGGGCTTCCTGGGCGGTGAACCAGCGGTCGCGGTCCGAGTCGGCGATGATGCGCTCGACCGGCTGACCGGTGTGCTCGGCGATCAGCTCGGCCATCTCCTGCTTGGTCCGGACGAGCATGTCCGCCTGGATCGCGATGTCCGCCGCGGTGCCGCCCACGCCCGCCGAGGGCTGGTGCATGAGGATGCGCGCGTGCGGGAGGGCGTGCCGCTTGCCGCGGGCGCCGGCGGAGAGCAGGAACTGGCCCATCGACGCCGCGAGCCCCATCGCGTAGGTGGCCACGTCGGGCTCGATGAGCTGCATCGTGTCGTAGATCGCCATGCCCGCGGTCACCGAGCCGCCGGGCGAGTTGATGTAGAAGGTGATGTCCTTCTCCGGGTCCTCCGCCGCCAGGAGCAGGAGCTGGGCCACGATCTGGTTGGCGATGCCCTCTTCGACCTGCGACCCCAGCACGATGATCCGCTCGCGGAGCAGGCGCTCGTAGACCGAGTCGTTGAGGTTCATCCCCGAGGCCGCTCGCATCACGGGCGCCGGGAGAGAGTGCTGCGTCACGTCTGCCTGCCTAACTTTGCCGACTAGCTGTGCCGAAAAGAGTCACGTAGCAACGACCTTAACGAAGGCGGGCGGCGTCGACTTCCCGACACCGCCCGCGTTCGCTCAGGGCTTCACTCCGCGGTCGCGGAATCCTCAGTGGACTTCTCCTCGGCGTTCGCCTCGGTCCTCGGCTCGCCGAACAGCTCGTCGAGGTCCAGGGCGTTGCCGGCGGAGTCGGTCACGGTGGCCTGGCGCACGACCGAGGCCAGCGCCTTGCCCCGGCGCACGTCGGCGAAGATCGCGCCGAGCTGGCCCGACTGCTGCGCCCGCTTGACGTACTCGTCGGGGCTGATGCCGAACCGCTGGGCCTGGTAGATGATCCGCTCGGTCAGCTCCTGGTCGGTCACGCTGAGCTGCTCGGCGTCGGCGATGGCGTCGAGCACGAGCTGGGTCTTGACCGCCTGCTCGGACGCCTCGCGCACCTCGGTGTCGAACTGCTCGCGGGTCTGGCCCTGCTCCTCCAGCCACTGGGCGAAGCGCGCCTCGTCGTGGTCCAGGGCGTGCACGGCGTCGTGCTCGCGGGCCTCGATCTCGCTCTTGACGACGGCCTCGGGCAGCGGCACGTCGACGCTGGCCAGCAGCGCCTCCAGCACCTTGTCGCGGGCCTGGACGCCCTGCTGCATCTTCTTGACCCGGCCCAGGCGGGTGCGCAGGTCGGCCTTGAGCTCCTCCAGCGTGTCGAACTCGCTGGCCAGCTGCGCGAACTCGTCGTCGAGGTCGGGCAGCTGGCGCTCCTTGACGGAGTTCAGCGTGACCGTGACCTCGGCGTCGCGACCCGCGTGCTCACCGGCCACCAGGGTGGTGGTGAAGTTCTTGGTCTCGCCCTCGGAGGCGCCGACCAGGGCCTCGTCGATGCCCTCGACCAGCTGGCCGGAGCCGATCTCGTAGGACAGGCCGGTGGTCTTGGCCTCCTCGACCTCCTCGCCGTCCACGCTCGCGGACAGGTCGACGACGACGAAGTCGCCCTCCTGCGCGGGGCGCTTGACGCCGGTCAGGGTGGCGAAGCGGGCGCGCAGGTCGTCCAGCTGGGTGTCCACGTCCTCGTCGGTGACCTCCTGGTCGTCGACGGTGACGGACAGCTCGCCGAACGCGGGGACCGTGATCTCGGGGCGGACGTCGACCTCGGCGGTGAACGCCAGGGACTCCCCGTCCTCGATCTTGGTCACCTCGAAGTCGGGGCGGCCCAGGGTCCGGATCTCGCCGCTGGTGACGGCCTCCAGGTACTTGGCCGGGATGGCCTCCTGGACGACCTCGTCCAGGACGGGCGCGCGGCCGATGCGGCTCTCCAGCACGCGGGCCGGGGCCTTGCCGGGGCGGAAGCCGGGGATGCGGACCTGCTTGGCCAGCTTGCGGTAGGCGCGGTCGAAGTCCGACTTGAGCTCGTCGAACGGCACCTCGACGTTGATCCGGACCCGCGTCGGGCTCAGGTGCTCGACGGTGCTCTTCAACGTGGTCTCCTCGTAACGGGCAGGACGTGCGGAACGTCCCGGGGCACGGTGGGGCGCGCCGGGATTCGCTTGAGTCTAGGCGGTCGCCGGGTGTGACGGAGGCGGCACCCCGGCTCCGGGCGGCCGGTCGCGGTGCCGCGGCGCCGGCGCGGGCATTGTCGCGGCATTGCGGTGCCGGCGGGAATCGCATTGCGGTGATCCGCCCGCAATTCGTCAACTCCCCGCGCCGGCGCCCGTTTGACGGCCTTGTCCGGCGGGTTCGGGATCGGCTGTTCACCCCTGTTCGCGCCGGTGGCCCGCTGGGCCGTTCGCACGCTTCGTCCCCGAAGCGCCGATCGGCCGTTCGCCACCCCGCCGGCGGTGCCGCGATCCCCCTACCGGACGCCCGCCCCGTCTCAGCGGCCGGCGCCGCACCCCTCCGATCGCTGGGCCCGGACGCCCGTCCCGGGCGGGGCGCGGGGCGGGCACCGGCCCGCCGCGCCGGGCGGCGGACCGGAAACACAACACCGGCTCTAAACCGCTGGTGCGAGCGCGTGCCGAGGGGGAGCCGGGGCAGAGGTCGTAGGTCTTGCGGGCAGACATCGCCCGGAGCGCCGGAACCGGCCACACCACGCGGCGTCGCCGTCGTTGCGCCAGGTGTGTACGAGTCGATCAGCGTCTTGGCCGGGGACCATCCAGCCGCCCGCGTTCACCCTTCAGGCTCAGCGGAACCCTTCATCACTGGTCCGTTCAGGTGACGGTGGGAGCCATCGGCCCTGCGGAGGGCGTCAGCACGTGGAGAGATCGGATGTTGATCGTGTAACACGGATGCAGCAGCAACGAGTAACCATGTGCAACCGGACGCACGGGGAGGTTGACCACAAGGGGTGAATTAGGGCCGTTCGGAGCAGTGCTCGACGGAAAACTTTCACTTGTCGAGATGACTCCACTCGCCGTAGTCCATTAGTGTGGGTTTCAGGTAGCGTGACGCCCGGACCCGCACGTTGGGAGGAATGTTTTCAAGGTTGTCGGAACGTTCTGGGGGGTCAGCAGCGGACGCGTCCGACAACGACGACCGACAGGAACGAGCGAGACAATGTCATCGCGCTCTTTAACCACCTACCAGACAAGGTGCCGATGACCCGATGAGATCCATTCCGCCGCTGCCGAACATCAGTTCGGGACCAACTTCGAACACGGACCGTCACCTCGGTGCACGACGGGTTCCGGGTACGCCGCGCGCACACCGGGCGGCGCCCCTGGCGGTTACGCGGCGATGTTGATCAACTCCCGGTCGCCCCAGCTCGCGGGCGCGACCAGGTCAACTGCCGCCATGAAACCGGCGATCGCGATGCCGTCCCGCACCGGCCTCTCGCGGACCACTTTCACGTACCGTTGGGGAGCTCCATGGAGACGCGTCAGCTTTTGGCGTTCACGACTGTGGTTCAAACGGGCAGTTTCACCAAGGCAGCCGCCACGCTGAATTGCTCGCAGCCGACCATCACCACGCGGATCAAAGCACTGGAAGAAACCCTCGGGGTGCCGCTGTTCCGAAGGCTTCCACGCGGCATCCAGATGACCTCGGCCGGGGTCGAACTGCTGCCGTTCGCCCGGAACATAATCACCCTGACCGACAAGGCCAGGAAAGCGATCACGATGAACGGCGAGCCGCACGGCAAGCTGGTCATCGGCAGCGCGCAGAGCCTGACCGACTACCGTCTGCTACCACTCATCGAGTACATGTGCTGGCGGTACCCGAGCGTCCAGATCTCCCTGCACTCGCGGAACACCCAGGCCAACCTGACCGCGGTGCGCGAGGGCCGGCTGGACTGCACGTTCTTCATCGGCTCCGTCGAGCCCCGCGAGGGGTTGGAGACGACCGTGCTCTGCCCCGAGCCGCTGGTCATGGTGGCCGGTCCGACCCACGCCCTGACCAGGCGGTCGGTGATCACCGAGGACGAGCTGCGCGGCAGCACGCTCATCCGGGCCGAGAACGGCGCCAGCTACTACGAGCAGTTCGAGCAGGCGCTGGGGCTGCAGGACGCGGAGTCGCGGTCGCCGGTGCTGGCGCTGGACTCGATCGACGCCGCCAAGCGGGCGGTCGCCTCGGGCCTGGGCATCTCGCTGGTGCCCGAGGTGACGGTGGCCGCCGAACTGGCCGACGGCAGGCTGTGCCGCCTGCCGTGGGTGCCGCCGTTCCGGGTCTACACGCAGTTCGCGTGGCGGCAGGACAACTCCACCAACCCGTCGGTCACGGCACTCGTGTCCGCCGCGGCGCAGGTGGTGAGCGAACAGGTCGCGACACCGGCCTGACCGGGGTGGTCGTCGAGCCGTTCTTGAGCACCCGGGCGCGGGTGTGCTCAAGAACGGCCGCTGCGTCTCGCCGCCGGGGCCGGTTTCGCCGGTCGGTTTCGCCGGCCGCACGGGGGGTAGGCCGGACGTCATGACCGTCAAGGGCAGTGACCTGCGCGACCTGCTGGCCTCCAGCCTCCCGGACCCCACCCTCGTGCTGGTCGAGGGGCGCGTGGAGGTCGTCCAGGTGGACGACCTGGACACCGACGCCTACCGCGGTGCCCTGCTCCTGGTGTCCCGCCAGGAGCTGCTGGGACGGGGCGTTCGCGAGGACTCGACCGACCACGAGCTGGAGCAGCAGGCCGCCGCCGTGTCGACGGCGGTCAACGAGCTGGGCGGCTAGTCCCCGTCGTCGGCCGGGCGCACGTCGTGCTCGTGGTCGGAGTCCTCGGCCTGGACCCCGAACCCCTCGGCCTGCTCGGGCGCCCCCGGCCCGGGGTCCGCGGCCGCGATGCGGGGCTTGCCGAACTCGGGGTGGGGCTCGAACGGTGTGGTGGTCATGCGCGGGGGCTACCCGGGAGGGCCCTGACCAACCCGTCGGGTCGGCCAGGGCAACCGTCGGGGCGACAGGATTTGAACCTGCGACCCCCCGCTCCCAAAGCGGGTGCGCTACCAAACTGCGCCACGCCCCGGTCCGCACCAGCCTATCGCGACCGGCTAAGCTGATCCCGCGCCCACCCCGGTGAGCGCGTGCGGGTGTAGCTCAATGGTAGAGCCCCAGCCTTCCAAGCTGGTCATGCGGGTTCGATTCCCGTCACCCGCTCTCCGCTTCTTCTGCTGGTAGAGCGCTTGCGGACCGTCCTTTGTGGGCGGTCTTTTCGTTTTCGCGACTCTTCCGCGCCCCTCGCGTGCCCGTTGGTCCTCGCCCACGGCCTCGATGCCCGCCGCGACCGTCCGGCCCCGCTCCTCCCGGGCGTGGAGCCGCACGGGTGGAGCTGTGCCCCGTCCGGTCCACCAGCTCACGCGGCGTCGCCCCGGTTTCCGCCGCCAGGGTGTTGCCGGTGCGCCGAAGGTCATGCAGGTGGACGTCCGGCGCACCGGCAAATTTCCTGGCCGCGTCGACGAACGCGCCGAGGTGCTTCTCGATCTCGTCTGCCGCTCGACCACCGACAACAGAACCGGATCCACCCACTTCCCACCACCCATCACGCACGCCCCGTGGGGGCGAAAATCAACGGCAGCCACCCCGGACAAGCACAGCGAAGCGCACGTCCCTCAACGCCAGATACCCTCGACACGACCGGCCCCCTTTGATCAGCCGATGTGTGCCGGTCACACGAGTCGCCGGGGAAAGCCCAAGGCCCGCCAACACCGTCGGACAGTTACCGGCGATTCACACCAACCAGCGAGAAGAGATCAGTCGAGAACTCGAACCGGGTCTCGCGGTTCCCCAATCCTTGCGTGCGAATGCGATCGGGGATCTCGTTGCACTGTTCGAACAGGAACGGCAGAGCGCCGATCCCGATGCGCGCCTCCGTCGCCGACTGGTCACAGGCGGCCGTGCGCCGTCCCGCCGCGCCCCGTTCAGCCCGCCGCGCCCACCAGCCCGGACAAGCCTGGCCAACAAGCCGACCAGGGGGTGAATAACCAAACACCGACGTGTACCACCGGTACGACGACCGTCATTTTTCAAGCATTCGGGGCAGCGCCGCGGTCTTGACGCACGCCCCCGAGTGACGGATATCCTCGCCACGACCGAGCCCCGCCAGGGGCTATTGGGCCGGTCACCCGAGTCGCCGGGAACCCGACTTCCGGCTGTTCCCGGCGACTCGCCCGACCGACGCTCCGGGCCCGCGCAGGCCCGCATTACCGCCGCCCGACTCCCACGCCGAAGTGGCACCAGAACAACTTGACGCACGCCCCCCGCAAACCCCTGCGCGCGCCGCGATCGATTTCCGCCGGTGGACCCGCAAAAAATCCACAAAGCCGATCGACCGGGTCGCGGGAGCCGAACCGACCCGGGACGACTCCCCCGTCCGCCTCCCGCGACCCACCTAGAGCCCGAAGTGGTCGGCCACCACGTCGGCCACGGCCTCGGCGTCCCGCGACCCGTCCACCTCCAGCACCCGGACCCCCAGCTCGCGCGCGCTGCGCACCGCGTCCGCGGCGATCAGCCGATCGCGTTCCAGGCGGTTGCGCTGGGCCAGTTCCGGGTCGCTCACCGGCTGCGACAGCGCCCCCGCCCGCGGCAGGGTGGCGGCCTGGTACCGGCGGAACCCCTCGGTCGGCACCATGACCAGCACCTGCCTCGTCGAACGGGCGATCGGCACCACCAGCTCGGGCCGCAGGCCCCACCCCTCGGCGATGACCGGCCGCCCCGACACCAGCGCGCGCAGGTCGTCCAGCGCCCACTCGAAGCGCCGGGGGAACCCGGCGAGCACGCGGGCCGCCGTCCGCTCGGGCGTGTCCCGCACGTAGTCCTGCTCCGCGTCCGGCAGCTCGACCCCGGCGGCGATCCGCCGGTCCAGGTGCCCCCGGGCGTCGTGGTAGTCGTAGTGGTACGCGGTCAGTCCACATCGGACCGCGAGGATGTCCGCGACGGTGCTCTTGCCCGCCCACTGCCCACCGGTGATCCACAGGGTTCGCGCCAACGTCCCGAACGGGTCCCACGTCATGCCCCCATGTCAGCACGACGCCCGGACCGCCGTCCCCGGAAGCGGCCGGATGCCCCCTCCCCCGAACGGCCTACCTGCCGTACGACACCAGCGCGCGCCACAGGGCCTCGCCGAAGCGGATCGCCAGCAGCACCATGAGCAGCCCGATGGTGAACGACACCAGGCATCTCAGGACCACCCGCAGCTTGTCCATCGCCACAGTGTGCTCCCCGCGTGACCGCACTTCACGGTGAACCGAGCGGACGGCCCGCCACGGGGTCGGGCGGCCCCGAATTGGGATCGCGCGGGCCGCGCCACCGGCGTATGAACTGCTCATGGCGCTCACCCTCCGCACGCTGACCCCGGACGACCTCCACGACTTCCAGCGCGTCGTCGACGCGGCGTTCCTCAACGACGTGCGCGAGGACCGGCTCGACCGCTACGGCGACCTGTTCGAGCCCGGGCGCACGCACGCCGTGTTCGACGGTGACGAGATGGTCGGCGGCGGTGGTGTGCAGACGCGTGAGATGACCGTGCCCGGCGGCGGTCCGCAGCCGGTCGCCGCCGTCACGTCCGTGGTCGTCAAACCGGACCACCGCCGGCGCGGCGTGCTCACCCGGGTCATGCGCGGCCAACTGGACGACCTGCGCGACGGTGGCGAGGCCGTGGCGGCGCTGTGGGCGTCGGAGGCGGCGATCTACGGGCGGTTCGGCTACGGGCTCGCGGCCGAGTTCGCGCGGCTGTCCGTGCCGAAGAACGCGGCGTTCCACCCCGGCGTGTCGCTGGGCGGCGCGCGGGTCCGCGAGGTGCCCCGCGACGAGGCGATGCCGCACATGAGGGACGTCTACGAGGCGTTGCGCCCGAGCCGCACGGGCTGGCTGAGCCGCAACGACGCCCAGTGGGGGCACCACTTCGCCGACGAGGAGCACGACCGCGGCGGGCTGAGCGCCTACAAGTACGTGAAGCACCCCGAGGGCTACGCGGTGTACCGGGTCAAGCAGGACTGGCAGGAACGCGGTCCGCGCGGCGAGCTGCACGTGCGGGAGATCGCGGCGCTCACCCCCGAGGCGTACGCGGCGCTCTACCGGCACCTGCTGGACATGGACCTGATCGGCGAGCTGAAGTTCTTCACCGCCTCCGACGACCCGGTCCTCCACCTGCTGGCCGACGTGCGGCTCGCGCTGCGCAGCCGCAGCGACTCGCTGTGGGTGCGCCTGGTGGACGTCGACCGCGCGCTCGCCCAGCGCCGCTACGGCTCGGACGTGGACGTGGTGCTGGCGGTGTCCGACGGGTTCTGCCCGTGGAACGCCGGCCGCGTGCGGTTGACCGTGAAGGGCGGCGAGGCGACCGCGCAGCGGGTGGACGACGACCCGGACGTCGAACTGGACGTGCAGGCGCTGGGCGCGGCCTACCTGGGCGGCACGCGGTTGACGTCCCTGGCGCGCGCCCAGCGGGTGCGCGAGATCACGCCGGGGTCCCTCAACGCCTTGTCGCACGCGTTCCTGGGCGACCACGAGCCCCACTGCCCGGAGGTGTTCTGACCCGGTGCGGGAACCCGCACGCCCCCGCCCGGCGTTGTGCACTGCATGAGCACCGGGATCGTGCTGGTCGTCCTGCTGGTCGTCGTCGTGGGCGCGGGCTGGCTGCTCGCGAACAACGCCGCGGCGAAGCGCCGCAGGCAGTTGGAGGACGCCCAGGCCGAGGCCCGGCGCTGGGTGGAGCGGCTCGGCGGCCAGGTGGTGAACCTGACCGGCACGGACGTCGCCTCCCAGCAGGCGCTGGCGGACGCGTCCGAGCGGTTCACCGCGGCCGGGTCGCAGATGGAGCAGGCGCGCACGGTCGAGCAGTGCCGGCTGGTCACCCAGACCGCGATGGAGGGCCTGTACTACGTGCGGGCCGCGCGCACCGCGATGGGCCTCGACCCGGGCCCCGAGCTGCCCGACCTCACCGGTCAGGGCCGCGCCGGGCGGGTGTCCGAGGAGCGCGACGTCACGGTGGAGGGCCACCACTACGCGGCCTCGCCGCGGCCGGGTTCGCGCACGCCGCACTACTACCCGGGTGGCATCGTGGCGGGGCGGCCGGTGCCGCAGGGCTGGTACTCCGAGCCGTGGTGGAAGCCCGCGCTGGTCGCGGGTGCCTGGGGGCTGGGCTCGATGCTGCTGTTCAGCGCCATGTTCTCGGGCATGGCCGGTGTCGCGGCCGCGGACGCCTACGCCGACGGCTACGCGGACGGCGCGGACGCGGGCGACGGCGGTGACATGGGCGACGCCGGCGGGGACATGGGCGGTGACATGGGCGGTGACTTCGGCGGCGGCGATTTCGGCGGCGGGGACTTCGGCGGCGACTTCGGCGGGTTCGACTTCTGACGGTTCGGGGCCCGGCCCGGCGCGGTCAGCCCGCCTGGCAGGTCGGGCACCAGTAGAGGGTGCGCCCGACCAGCGCGGCCGAGACCACGGGCGTGCCGCACACCAGGCACGGCAGCCCGGTGCGGCGGTAGACGTACACCTCGCCGCCGTGCCGGTCCTCGCGCGGGGCGCGCCCCATGGCCTCGGGCAGGTGCTCGGGCCGCACGGTGTCGATGCGGCCCACCTCCACCCCGCCCTCCATGAGCACGGCCAGGTCGCACCACATGTCGTCCCACAGCGCCTTGTCGACCCGGTTGCCGGGCGTGTACGGGGGCACGCGGTGCCGGAACAGGATTTCGGCGCGGTAGACGTTGCCCACGCCCGCCAGCACGGCCTGGTCCATCAGCAGCGCCGCGATCGACTGCCGCGACCCGGCCACCTTCGCGTACGCCAGGTCCGGTTCGGCGTCGGGTCGCAGCGGGTCCGGGCCGAGGCGGGCGCGCAGGGCGTCGACCTCCACGTCGGTCAGCACCTCGCACCTGGTCGGGCCGCGCAGGTCCGTCCAGTGCGTGGCGCCGACCACCCGCATCCGCACCTGCCCCACCGGCTCGACGACCGGGTGCGGCGACTCGGTGAACGAGCCGTACAGGCCCAGGTGGACGTGCACGGTCGCGTCCGGGCCGTAGTGGTGGAACAGGTGCTTGCCGTGGGCCTCGGCCCCCTCGAACAGGCGACCGTCGACCAGGCCCGCGGGGAACCTGCCCTGCGGGCTCGACACGCGCACGGTCGAGCCCGCGTAGCGGCGCTGGTGCAGCCGCGCCAGGCGGTGCAGGGTGTGACCTTCAGGCACGGCTGAAAACTACCCGGTGGTGCCGGGTGCCGCCGGTCAGGGCAGCGGCGGGGCCTGCCCGGTCCGCTCGTAGTCGCGCAGGATGTCGATGCGGCGGGCGTGCCGCTCGGCCCCGGAGAACGGGGTGGCCAGGAACGCCTCGACGATCGCGAACGCCTCCTCGGTGGTGTGCATCCGCGCGCCGACGCCGATGAGCTGGGCGTCGTTGTGCTCGCGGGCCAGCTTCGCGGTCTCCACGCTGTAGGCGAGCGCGGCGCGGGCGCCGGGCACCTTGTTGGCCGCGATCTGCTCGCCGTTGCCGGAGCCGCCGATCACGACGCCGAGGCTGCCGGGTTCCGCGACGACCCGGCTCGCCGCCTCGATGCAGAACGGCGGGTAGTCGTCCTCCGCGTCGTACACCGCGGGGCCGACGTCGACCACGTCGTGGCCGGCCTCGGCGAGGTGCTTGGCGAGGGCGGTCTTCAGCTCGAAGCCCGCGTGGTCTGATGCCAGGTAAACGCGCACGTCAGGGAGTCTGCCATCCTGGCCCGATGTTCGGGCAGGAGGGCCGCCGGCTGCGGCTGGAGTGGGGCGGCGAGGGGGTCACCGCGCTCGGGGTCGAGTGCGCGGTGCTCGTGGTGGTGGACGTGCTGTCGTTCTCGACGGCCGCGGACGTCGTGGTGGCGCGCGGGGGTTCGGTGCGGCCGATCCGGTGGTCCGACCGGGCGCGGGCGGCGGAACCGGCGGACCCGTCGTGGTCGCTGCGGCCGTCGACGCTGGTGAACGTGCCGGCCGGGGTGGAGCTGGAGCTGCCGTCGCCGAACGGGGCGACGCTGTGCGACCTGGCGGCGGGCACGGGGGCGGTCGTGCTGGCGGGGTGCCTGCGCAACGCGGCGGCGGTGGCCGCGGCGGCGCGGGAGCTGGCCGCGGGCGGGCCGATCGGCGTGGTGCCCGGCGGTGAGCGGTGGGGCGTGAACATCACCACATCGGACGAGGCGGCGGACTTCGGGCCGCTGCGGCCGGCGGTGGAGGACCTGCTGGGGGCCGGCGCGGTGCTGTCGGCGCTGCGCGGCTACGGCCCCGCTTCCGTCGAGGCGGAAATGGCGGCTGACACGTTCGAGCGAACTTCGGTGGCCGACGCCCTCACCGGCTGCGTGTCGGGCCGGGAGCTGATCGCCGCCGGGCACGCCGCCGACGTCGAACTGGCCGCCCAGGTCAACGTCAGCACCGCCGCCCCCCGCCTGCTCAACGGCGCCCTACGCCCCTGAACCCGCGCGAGTCGAACCTCCGGCACCGTCGTGTCGAACCTCCACGACCCCCGAGTTCTACGTTCGCGACCCCCGCAGGGGTGCTTGAACGTAGAACTCGGGGGGTCTGGGCGTTCGACACGCGGGGTCTGGAGGTTCGACTCGCGCGGGGTGGGTCAGCGTTGGATGGACTTCAGCTCGGTGAAC
Organism: Saccharothrix syringae; assembly: GCF_009498035.1. Taxonomy (NCBI): domain Bacteria; kingdom Bacillati; phylum Actinomycetota; class Actinomycetes; order Pseudonocardiales; family Pseudonocardiaceae; genus Saccharothrix; species Saccharothrix syringae. Next base: position 1,430,627 of record NZ_CP034550.1, on the reverse strand, counting down.
TCGGCCAGGCCGTGGGTGCCGAACTCGCGGCCGTTGCCCGACTGGCGGTAGCCGCCGAACGGGGCGCTGGTGTTGAACGCCGCGCCGTTGATGTCCACCTGGCCCGTGCGCAGGCGCCTGGCCACCGCCAGGGCGCGGTCGGGGTCGGCGGAGAACACGGCGCCGCCCAGGCCGTAGACGGTGGAGTTCGCGATGCGCACCGCGTCGTCCTCGTCGCGGTAGGGCAGCACGGACAGCACCGGGCCGAAGATCTCCTCCTGCGCGATGGTCATGTCCGGCCTGACCTGCCCGAACACCGTCGGCGCGACGTGGAACCCGCGCGAGGTGGGCGCGTCGGGGCCGCCCAGGGCCAGCTCGGCGCCCTCCTCGACCCCGCGCCTGATGTAGCCGACGACGCGGTCGCGCTGGGCGGCCGACACGGCGGGCCCGAGGCGGGTGGCGGGCAGGGCCGGGTCGCCCGGTTCGTACTTCGCCGCCGCGGCGACGGCGGCCTCCAGCGCCTCGTCGTGGCGGTCGGCGGGCACCAGCAGCCGGGTCCACGCGCTGCACGCCTGCCCGTTGTTCATGAACGCGTTGGCCACGCCGATCTTCACCGCCCGCGCGAGGTCGGCGTCGTCCAGCACGACGTTCGCGGACTTGCCGCCCAGCTCCAGCGCCACCCGCTTGACCGTGTCGGCGGCCAGCGACGCCACCCGCCGCCCGGCCCGGGTCGACCCGGTGAAGGACACCATGTCCACCATCGGGTGAACCGCCAACGCCTCGCCGACCACCGGTCCCGTGCCGTGGACCAGCGAGAACACCCCGTCGGGCACCCCCGCCCCGGCCAGCACCGACGCCAGCAGGTCGGCGGTGAACGGCGCCAGCTCGCTCGGCTTGAGCACCACGGTGTTCCCCGCCGCCAGGGCGGGCACGACCTTGGCCACCATCTGCTGCAGCGGGAAGTTCCACGGCGTGATCGCCGCGACCACGCCGACCGGCTCGCGCAGCACCAGCGAGTTGCCGATCTCCTCGCCGTCGAAGTACCCGCCCGCCAGCGCGGCCTCGATGCCCTCGGCGATGCCGACGGGGTTGGGCACCTGCACCTTCCGCGCGAACGTGACGGGCGTGCCCATCTCCGCGGTCATGGTGGACGCCAGCTCGTCGGCCCGCGCCCGCAGACCGGCCACCACGGCCCGCACCACGGCCAGCCGCTCCGCCACCGACGTCGCCGACCACGCCGGGAACGCGGTGACGGCCCTGGTCACGGCGGTGTCGACGTCACCGGCGGTGCCGGCGCGGACCGTGCCCAGGACCTCCTCGGTGGCCGGGTTGACGACCTCGATCACGACGACCCCCGCACGACGGTGTGACACTCTCGGACGAATTTCACCCCAGAGTGTCACACCGGGCGCCTCAGGAGAAGTCGAGCCCCCCGGTCCGGGTGCGCTTCAGCTCGAAGAACTGCGGGTAGCTCGCCAGCGCGCGGGCGCCGTCGAACACGTTCAGCGCGTCCTGGCCCCGCGGGATCTTGCTCAGCACCGGGCCGAAGAACGCCACGCCGTCGATGTGGATGGTCGGCGTGCCGACGTCCATGCCCACCGGGTCCATGCCCCGGTGGTGGCTGGCGCGCAGCTCCTCGTCGTGCTCGTCGGTGTCGGCGGCCGCGGCCAGCTCGGCGGGCAGGCCGACCTCCTCCAGCGCCAGCTTGACGGCCTGGGCGTAGTCCTTGATGCCCTCGTTGTGGATGCGGGTGCCCAGCGCGGTGTAGAGGTCGCGCAGGACGCCGTCACCGTGCTGCTTGGCGGCCGCGATCGCCACGCGCACCGGCCCCCAGGCGCGGTCGAGCATGTCGCGGTACTCGTCGGGCAGGTCGCGCCCCTCGTTCAGGACCGACAGGCTCATCACGCGGAAGTTCAGGTCGATGTCCCGCTGCTTCTCGACCTCGAGGATCCAGCGAGAGCTGATCCACGCGAACGGACAGACCGGGTCGAAGTAGAAGTCGACCTTCGTGGTGCCCTCTGCCGACATGGTGCGTTCCCCTTCGTGGGCGGTTCGCGGTAGCCGCCGGTGCGGCCCCCGGTCGTTGACAACGAACCGACGTGACGCAGTCTTCCCTCGGACGCCTGTCCACTTCTCGGCTCACCTCGTGATTGGATGCGACTGTCGTGTTCACCCGCGCGACACGTTCCCCGTTCCGACGAGGTCAGCGCCGAAGGCGCCGGCAGACGAGGTGACCAGTGGCGGCACCCAACCTCACCCGCGACCAGGCGCAGCAACGCTCTGCGCTGCTGGAAGTCGACTCCTACCGGATCGAGCTGGACCTGACCGACGGCGGTGGCAAGCCCGGCTCGGACACGTTCCGCTCCACCACGACGGTCGCGTTCCGCAGCCGCACGCCGGGCTCGTCCTCGTGGGTCGACGTCGTGGCCGCCACCGTCCACCGCGCCGTGCTCAACGGCCGCGAGCTCGACGTCTCCACCTACCGCGAGGAGGACGGGCTCCACCTGCCCGACCTCGCCGACGTCAACGAGCTGACCGTCGAGGCCGACTGCCGGTACACCAACACCGGCGAGGGCCTGCACCGGTTCGTCGACCCGGTGGACGGCGAGGTCTACCTGTACTCGCAGTTCGAGACGGCCGACGCCAAGCGCATGTTCGCCTGCTTCGACCAGCCCGACCTCAAGGCCGTCTACACGCTGAGGGTGACCGCGCCGCACCACTGGAAGGTCATCTCCAACGCCCCGATCGCGTCCACCGAGGACGGCGTCGGCGGCGCGGACGTGCACTCCTTCGAGACGACCAAGCCCATGTCCACCTACCTGGTGGCGCTGGTCGCGGGCCCCTACGCGGAGTGGCGGGACGAGTTCACCGACGGTGCGACGACGATCCCGCTGGGCATCTACTGCCGGGCGTCGCTGGCCGGGCACATGGACCACGAGCGCCTGTTCACCGAGACCAAGCAGGGTTTCGGCTTCTACCACGGCGCGTTCGGGGTCAAGTACCCGTTCGGCAAGTACGACCAGTGCTTCGTGCCCGAGTTCAACGCGGGTGCGATGGAGAACGCGGGCTGCGTCACCTTCCTGGAGGACTACGTCTTCCGCAGCCGGGTGACCCGCTACCTGTACGAGCGGCGCGCCGAGACCGTGCTGCACGAGATGGCGCACATGTGGTTCGGCGACCTGGTGACCATGCGCTGGTGGGACGACCTGTGGCTGAACGAGTCGTTCGCCACCTGGGCGTCGGTGCTGGCCCAGGCCGAGGCGACCGAGTACCGGCAGGCGTGGACCACGTTCGCCAAGATCGAGAAGTCCTGGGCCTACCGGCAGGACCAGCTGCCGTCCACGCACCCGGTGGCCTCGGACATCCAGGACCTCCAGGCGGTCGAGGTCAACTTCGACGGCATCACCTACGCCAAGGGCGCCTCGGTGCTCAAGCAGCTGGTGGCGTACGTGGGGCTGGAGAACTTCCTGGCCGGCCTGCGGGTGTACTTCGGCAAGCACGCCTGGGGCAACGCCACGCTGGCCGACCTGCTGGGCGCGCTGGAGGAGGCGTCCGGCCGCGACCTGTCGTGGTGGAGCGCGCAGTGGCTGGAGACCACCGGCCTGAACCTGCTGCGCCCGAAGTTCACCGTTGACGCGGAGGGCCGGTTCACCGAGTTCGCCGTGCTCCAGGGCGGTGCCCGGCCGGGCGCGGGCGAGCTGCGCACGCACCGGCTGGCCATCGGCGTCTACGACGACGAGGGCGGCAAGCTGGTGCGCAAGCACCGGGTCGAGCTGGACGTGTCGGGCGAGCGCACCGAGGTGCCCGAGCTGGTCGGCGTGCACCGGGGCAAGCTGGTGCTGGTCAACGACGACGACCTGACCTACTGCACGATGCGGCTGGACCCGGACTCGCTGGCGTCGCTGATCGACCACATCTCCGACATCGCCGAGCCGCTGCCGCGGACCCTGTGCTGGTCGGCGGCGTGGGAGATGACGCGCGAGGCCGAGCTGAAGGCCCGCGACTTCGTGAACCTGGTGCTCGGCGGGCTGGCGGCGGAGACCGAGGTGGGCGTGGTGCAGCGGCTGCTGCTCCAGGCGCAGACCGCGCTGTCCTCCTACGCCGACGCGTCGTGGCGCGAGGAGGGCTGGCGGCGGTTCACCTCGCGGACGCTGGAGCTGGCGCGGGCCGCGGAGCCGGGGTCGGACCACCAGCTGGCGTTCGTGAACTCGCTGGCGGGTTCGGTGCTGGACGAGGCGACCGCGGCGGTGCTGCGCGGCTGGCTCGACGGCACCGACGTGCTGGAGGGCCTGGTCGTGGACACCGACCTGCGGTGGCGGCTGCTGCACGCGCTGGTCGCGCACGGTGCCGCGGGCCTGGACGAGATCAACGCCGAGGAGGAGCGGGACCCGACCGCCACCGGCCTGCGCAAGGCCGAGCAGGCCCGGGCCCTGCGGCCGACGCCGGAGGCGAAGGGCGAGGCGTGGGAGCGCGCCGTGAACGACGACGAGCTGCCCAACGCGGTGTCCGAGGCGATCGTGGCGGGCATCCACCACCCCGGGCAGAAGACCCTGCTCCAGCCGTTCGTGGCCCGGTACTTCGCCGACGTGGCGGACGTGTGGGACCGCCGGTCGAGCGAGCGGGCGCAGTCGGTGGTCGTGGGGCTGTTCCCGTCGTGGTCGATCTCGCCGGAGACGGTCGCGGCCGCGGACGCCTGGCTGGCCGAGGAGAGGCCACCCGCCCTGCGGCGGCTGGTGTCGGAGGGGCGGGCGGGCATCGTCCGCGCCCTGGCGGCCCAGGAGTTCGACCGGTCCTGACGCGGGGCGCGGGCGGGGCGGCACCGGCTGGTCGGTGCCGCCCCGCCGCGTTCGTCCGGGGTTTTCGGCGGAAGGGCGTCGAACGGCCCGCTTCGCCGCAGAAGACCGCGAACGGCGGGCCGCTGCCCCCGCGGGCGCGCCTCGGCCGGACGCGGGAACCCGGTCAACCGGTGGTGATCGGGATGTTCCAGGTCCGCTTCGAGGCGGCCGTGCGCTGGCGCGGGAACGCGGGGATGCGCTCGACCCGCCGCCAGGCGCTGTCGCAGTCGGTGCACGTCGGCCAGCACCACTCCAGGGAGGAGGCGCGCTGGACCGGGATGACCAGCTCCTCCCCGCACAGCGTGGTGGCCGCGTCCCTCGGCACGAGTTCGGCGGGCACGGCGTGGCGCTTGCCGTTGTGGGGCAGCCAGCGGAACGGGCGCAGCGACATCAGCGGGTCTCCCTGTCGTAGACCTCGGCCCAGCGGGCCAGGAGGTCGCGTGAGCGTTCGGCGTCGAGGGCCAGGCGGTGCAGCCGGCGCATCTTCGCCTGGTAGACGGTGACGGTGGTGGGGTCGTCGTGGAAGACGGTGGCCGCGTCGGTCTCGGTGTAGACCAGGGGCTTGAACGGGGCGTTGAACGTCAGCACGGTGGCCGGGTGGCGCAGCGCGGCGTGGGCGGCCGCCGTCATGGGGATGACGCGCGGGCCGTACCGCGGCCGGCCGCACAGCGCGGTCAGGTGCAGGACCTGGTCGCGCATGACGCCGACGTCGCCGACCACGAGCCGCAGCGCGATCTCGTGGACGTAGACGACGGTGTCGGGGCCGTCGGCGCGGTTCAGGTTCTCCTGGCGGGCGACGCGGGCACCGGCCAGGTCGTGGTCGCCGGTGAGGGCGCGGGCGTAGTCCTCGGTCTGGGCCAGGCTCGGGACGGTGATCGGCTCGTAGGTGGCGATCGCGCGGGCCACGCCCTCGTGCAGGGCCACCGCGAGCAGGTCGTCCGCCGCCGTGGCGTGCCGGCGCAGGAAGCTGCCGGTGTCCGGTTCGTTGGCGATGGCCATGATGCGCTCGCGCGTGGCCTTGTCCGCGCCGCACCGGCCGAGCAGGGTGCCGATCTCCCACGGGCTGGTGCCGCGGGTGCCGGTCTCCAGCTTGGACAGCTTTCCCAGCGACCAGCCCAGCGCCTCGGTGACCAACCCCGACGACATCCCGGCCCGGTGCCGCACGCGGCGCAGTTCCTCCCCCAGCTCCCGGCTGCGCGCGGTGCTCAGGCGGGTGGACTGCTTTTCGTCCGTCTGCATGGTTCCCCTCGGTCTGGATTTGTTCCGCACCAGGATGACACGAGGTAAAACGTAGCCGTCAATGCACTTTTCGAGGGACGGAATGTACCGGCTGTACCGCTTCTAGCTGCGGCTATGCTCCAGAATACACCGGAACCCGTCGAATTCGAGGCGCGTTCGCGCAACACCCGGGAAAGCACTTCAATCAGTCGACGCCAGCTCGTCGGACGAATACCGCGCAGGCGCGTGGTGCTTTCGCGCAACAAATTCGGGCAGCGATCCACCCAATCGGAACAGGGCCCCGCCGAAAGCCGGCGGCACGAAAAAGGCCCCGGCCGGGCAGCCGGGGCCTCCTCGCGTCGGAGCCGTTCAGCGGCGGGGCGCGTACCCGGCCTGGTCGGTCAGCATGCGCAGGCCGCTGATCAGGCCGCCCGCCAGGTCGCCCTCCTTGAAGGAGGCGATCATGCTCATCACCGCGAGCTTGCAGCCGCGGTCGTCGAGGCGCCGGTGGGACTCCTCGCCGGTCACCACCTCGACCACGCGCTCACCGGGCGACACCGCGACCAGCACGGCGTTGGCCGGGTTCGGCGTGGAGGCGTGCAGCTCCTCGGCCCGCGCCCGCGAGTCCGGCCCCAGCCCGCCCAGGTAGACGCTGAAGTCCAGGCCGGTGGTGCGGCCGGCCACGGTCAGCACCTCGTCCAGCGTGGACAGCTGCACGGGCGTGAACGGCAGGCTCGGCGCGTGCGGCTCGTACATCTTCGCGGCGGACACGCGGCCGCTGTTGGTCACGGCGGCGCCGACCGGCAGGGTCGACGGGTCCACCTCGGTTCGGGTCAGCTCACCAGTTGCCACGAGCGCCTCCCACGGCGGTGCGGCCCTCGACCGGCGCGGCGGCGACCTGGTGCGCGCCACCGGGCAGGCCGGCGGGGTTGGCGGTCCACCAGACGGGCGCGTAATCCCATTCCTGACCGGGCCGGTACCGCTGGATGCGGGTGGCCTTCGGCCTCAGCGTCAGTAGCGCGATCACGCCGTAGATGGCCAGCGGGATCAGCGCGAAGACGAGCACGGTCTCCACGATGGTCACGGCGGTTACGGTAACCGATCCCGCTGCCCGCCTCAGGTCGAGGTCACCCCTTTCCGCACTGGTGGGGGTTGGGGGCCGCGCGCACCACCCGCCGGCGGCCGCGCCGTCTGTGAACGCCGCCCCGCCGCCGCGGGCCCCGATCACGTTCCGCTCGCGACCGCCCGGTAGGTAACCGGCGGACCACTCCCCTCACGAAAGCAGGGCACCCGGCGAGGCTTGGGGAGGCCCGTCGCGGCCGACCCCCTACCTGGGGCGATGCCACCGCCCGCGGTGATCGGCTCCGGATGCAGCAGGCCGGCGGGTCGTTCGTCGCAGCGCGTGCACCCGGACGGGCTTCCCCCGGAAGGAGGTGAATGGCGGCCGGTTTGGCGTCTTGTCCCGGGCCCACTCGGCTTCTAACTTTTCACCTGTACGGCTCTTGCGCATCCCTTGAGGGATCAAAAGTCCCGCCTCACGAGGCCCGGAGGACACGACATGTACACCGTGAAGCGCTTTCACGTTGCTACCCTCACCCTTTCGCCGTACACCCGATCGGAGCAGAGCGTTACCACTGTTCAGGCTCAGGCGTCGTCCCCGGACTCGGTTCGCATCACCGCGCGGGACTCCGTTCGGATCACCGCGGACGACTCCGTCCGCATCACGGCCTCGGACTCGGTGCGCATCACGGCGTCCGACTCGGTCCGGATCACGGCCGACGACTCGGTCCGCATCACCGCGTCGGACTCGGTCCGGATCACCGCGTCGGACTCGGTCCGGATCACGGCATCGGACTCCGTGCGCATCACGGTGCGCCGCGAAGACCTCGCCCTCGCGGCGTGAAGGGGCGCGTCAGGCCGCGGGCTCGCCCAGGTAGGGCAGCCACAGCGGGTCGGCCTCGGTGACGCCGGCCAGCAGCCGCCAGTGCGGCCCGCGGGGCGCGGCGGGCACCACCCGCAGCCGCCAGCCCAGCTCCGACAGGAGCTTGTCGGCCTTGCGGTGGTTGCACCGGGCGCAGCAGGCCACGCAGTTGGTCCACGAGTGGGCGCCGCCCCTGCTGCGCGGCACCACGTGGTCGATGGTCTCGGCGCGCCCGCCGCAGTACGCGCAGCGGTACCGGTCGCGGTGCATCAGCCCGGCGCGGGTCAGCGGGACCCGGCCGCGGTAGGGCACCCGCACGTAGTTCGCCAGCCTGATCACCGACGGCACCACCACCTGGGCCGTCGAGGAGTGGACGACGGCGCCCGCCGGGTCGCCGTGCACCACCTCCGCCTTCCCGCACACCACGAGCACCACGGCGCGCCGCAGCGGCAGCGCGGTCAGGGGCTCGAAGGTGGCGTTGAGGAGGAGGACCTTGCGCCTCCCCCAGGGCAGCACCAGGGGGGCCGGACCGGCTCCCTCCCCGCCCACCGCCACGGCGTGCACGCCGGGCTGCTTCGGGCCGTACGGGGCCGACGACGCGATCCCGGCGTTCGCCAGGGCGCCGATCGGGGTGGGTTGTCGGTCTGGCACGCGACCACCTCCACCGGTTCAGACCTAGGAGACCACAGATCACGGTGAAAAATCACCTGTGATATGTGACGTGTCACGGAGCCGTGGCCAAAACTTCGGTGAACCCACCCCTATCGACGATCGTTTTCAAATCTGTCGGTACGCTCGGCGGGGTGACCGAGCCTCCCCGCGCAGCGCTGCCTGCGACGACCACCTACCCGACCGCCGAACGGCTCGACCTCGTCGAGGACCTGCACGGGCACGCCGTGGCCGATCCCTACCGCTGGTTGGAGGACCCGGCCGACCCGCGCACCGACGCGTGGTCGACCGCCCAGGACGACCTCACCCGGTCGTGGCTGGACGCGATGCCGGGCCGCGAGCGGCTGGGCGCGCGGCTCGCCGAGCTGATGCGCACCGGGTCCGTCGGCGTGCCGGTGCGGCGGGCCGGCCGGGTGTTCTACACGCGCCGCGACCCCGACCAGGACCACCCCGTGCTCTACGTGCGGGTCGACGGCGTGGAGCGGGTGCTGCTCGACGTGTCGGCGCTCGACCCGTCGGGGCGGACCACGCTGGACCGCTGGTCGCCGTCGCTGGAGGGCACGCGGCTGGCGTACCAGGTATCGGTGGGCGGCGACGAGCACTCCCTGCTGCACGTGGTCGACGTGGACACCGGCGAGCTGCTCGACGGCCCCGTCGACCGCTGCCGGTACTCGCCGGTGGGGTGGCTGCCCGGCGGCGAGGAGTTCTTCTACGTGCGGCGGCTCGACCCCGACCTGGTGCCCGAGGACGAGCGGCAGTTCCACCGGCGGGTGTGGCGGCACCGGGTGGGCGCGCCGACCGCCTCGGACGTGAACGTGCACGGCGACGGGCTCGACCACACCTACTACTACGGGCTGACGGTGTCCGAGGACGGCCGGTGGCTGGTCGTGGTCGGCGCGCCGGGGACCGTGCGGCGGGACTCGGTGTGGATCGCCGACCTGCGCGGTTCCGGGGAGCTGCGGCCGGTGCTCTCGGCCGACGACGGGGCGCAGTGCTCGGCGTGGGGTGGGCGCCGACGGGCGGCTGTACCTGCTGACCAGCCTGGGCGCGCCGCGGTTCCGGCTGTGCGTGGCCGACCCGGCGGAGCCGACCGCGTGGACCGAGCTGGTGGCCGAGGAACCGGACTCGGTGCTGGACGCGGTCGTGCCGCTGGACGGGTCGCTGGTGGTGCTGCGGACCCGGCACGCGGTCTCGGAGCTGCACCTGCACGCCGCGGACGGCACGTGGCTGCGGGAGATCGCGCTCCCCGGGACGGGGTCGGTGCACGGGTTGTCCACAGTCGACGAGCGGACCCTTGCGGACCGCGACGTGCTGTGGTTCGGCTGGTCCGACTTCGTCACGCCCCTGTCGGTGTACCGGTTCTCGCTGTCCGGGGGCGTCGTCTCGCTGGAGACCCCGGCCCCCGGACGGGTGACGATCCCGGAGTTGTCCACACAGCAGGTCTCGTACCCGTCGGCGGACGGGACGGTCGTGCGAATGTTCGTGGTGTCCGGGACGCGGGACCCGGACCTGCCCAGGCCGGCGCTGCTGACGGGGTACGGCGGGTTCGCCGTCGGGCGCGGGCCGGGGTACAGCGCCACGACGCTGGCGTGGGTCGAGGCGGGCGGGGTGTGGGCGCACGCGTCGCTGCGCGGCGGCGACGAGGAGGGAGAGGAATGGCACAAGGCCGGGATGCGGTCGCGGAAGCAGAACGTGTTCGACGACTTCCACGCGGCGGCGGAGCGGCTGGTCTCGGACGGGTGGACGACACCGGAGCAGCTGTCGGTCATGGGCGGCTCGAACGGCGGCCTGCTGGTCGGGGCGGCGCTGACGCAGCGGCCCGAGCTGTACGCGGCGGTGGTGTGCTCGGCGCCACTGCTGGACATGGTGCGGTACGAGAACTTCCTGCTCGGGCGGTTGTGGGCGGAGGAGTACGGGTCGGCGGCCGTGCCGGAGGAGCTGGGGTGGCTGCTGTCCTACTCCCCGTACCACCGGGTGCGGCCGGGGGTTGAGTACCCTTCGGTGCTGTTCACGGTCTTCGAGTCGGACAGCCGCGTGGACCCCAACCACGCCCGGAAGATGTGCGCGGCGCTGCAGCACGCGTCGGCGAGCGATCCGACCAAGCACCCGGTGCTCATCCGCCGGGAGACCGAGGTGGGGCACGCGGGGCGGTCGGTCAGCCGGTCCGTCGGGCTGGCCGTGGACCAGTTGACCTTCCTGGCCTGGGCGACGGGCCTCGAGTTGTAGATCGGGAGGACTGCTTCGTGGTGGACGTGGAGCGGACGCTCGCAGTCGAGTGGTGGGTCGAGAACGGCCCCAGGATCGCGGGCGGCGCGCTGCGGATCGTGTTGATCGTGGTGGTCGCGGTGATCATCCGAGCGGTCCTGCGGCGGCTCATCGACGGCATGACCCGCGGCAACGGCGGTCGCAAGCCCAAGCTGCTCAAGCCGCTGCGCGAGCGGGCGCCGCAGGCGCTGGGCGCGTTCGCCTCCGAGCGGCGGGAGCAGCGGGCCAAGACCATCGGCTCGGTGCTGAAGTCGTTCGTCACGATCATCGTCTTCGGCGTCGCGTTCATCCAGGTGCTGACCGAGCTGGGCATGAACGTCGCACCCATCCTGACCTCGGCGGGCATCCTCGGCGTCGCGATCGGCTTCGGCGCGCAGAACCTGGTCAAGGACTTCCTGGCCGGCATGTTCATGATGCTGGAGGACCAGTACGGCGTGGGCGACGTGGTCGACCTCGGGCCCGCGACGGGCACGGTCGAGTCGGTGGCCCTGCGCATCACCACGATCCGCGACACCAACGGCACGGTCTGGTACGTCCGCAACGGCGAGATCATGCGGGTCGGCAACTCGTCGCAGGGCTTCGCGGTGGCCGTGGTCGACCTGCCGCTGGCCTACGGCGCGAACCTCGCCTCGGCCACGGAGGTGCTGACCGTGGCGGCCGAGGAGGCCACGGCGGAGGAGCTGCTGGCCAAGGACGTGACGGACAAGCCGCAGGTCCTGGGTGTGGAGAAGGTGACGCCGGAGGGCATCACCATGCGCGTGACGGTCAAGGTGCGGCCGGGGCGGCAGTGGGCCGTGCAGCGCGCGCTGCGGGCCAAGCTCATGCCGGCGCTGGAGGACGCGGGGATCTCGCTCAAGGCATCGTGACGCCGGCGGGGGTGACCTCGGCCCCGTGGTCTTGGCTCCGTGGTCTCGGCCCCGTGACCGCGGCTTGATGCCCCGGCTGCGGGACCCGAGCTGCGGGACCCGAGCTGCGCGACCCGAGCTGCGCGACCCGAGCTGCGCGACCCGAGCTGCGCGACCCGAGCTGCGCGACCCGAGCTGCGCGACCCGAGCTGCGCGACCCGAGCTGCGCGACCCGGGCTGCGCGACCCGGGCCTCGCAGCCCCGTCCGTGATCCTGCTCACCAGCTCGCGACCCCGGTCGCGGACTGGTCCTCTTCCGGCCCCCGCCCCACCCGCGGCCCCGCACGTCCCCTGACCCCGCGCCCGGCAGGGCCGGTCCCCCACCCGGCCCACGTGCCCGGCCACCCGACAACCCCGCCGCAGGTCCCGTCCCCCACCGGCCCCGGCAGCCCCGACCCCGGCTCGCTTCCCGCTCGAACCCGGCTCGACCGCGACTCGGCCCACACCGGGTGGGCGTGGGCCCCGCCCCGGCACCTGAGGCAGGATGGAGGGGTGACCAATCCTCCGGAGAACTTCTACGAAGCGGTGGGCGGGTACGACACGTTCCACCGGATCGTCGCGCGCTTCTACCAGGAGGTAGCCACCGATCCGATCCTCCGCCCCCTGTACCCCGAAGAGGACCTGGGCCCGGCCGAGGAGCGCTTCCGGCTGTTCCTGATGCAGTACTGGGGCGGCCCGCACACCTACTCCGACACCCGCGGTCACCCCCGGTTGCGGATGCGGCACGCCCCGTTCGTCATCGGTCCCGTGGAGCGGGACGCCTGGCTGCGCTGCATGGAGGTCGCCGTCGACTCGGTCGAGCTGTCCCCCGAGCACCGCAAGCAGCTCTGGGCCTACCTCGACATGGCCGCCAACAGCCTGATGAACGCCTGGGCGTGATCCTTGCTCACCCGAACGAGGTCGTGCCGTCGGCCGCGAATGGCAGGATGACTTCTCGTGCGACGATCCTCCGACCTCCAACCAGAGATCGCCGACGAGTCCGCCTGGTGGCGTGACGCCGTCTTCTACCAGGTCTACGTCCGGTCGTTCGCCGACGCCAACGACGACGGCGTGGGCGACCTCGACGGCATCCGCTCCCGGCTCGGGTACCTCGAACTGCTCGGGGTGGACGCGCTGTGGCTCACGCCGTTCTTCACCTCGCCGATGGCCGACCACGGCTACGACGTGGCCGACCCGCGCGACGTCGACCCGCTGTTCGGCGACCTCGACGCGTTCGACCGGCTGGTCACCGAGGCGCACGCGCACAACATCCGCGTCACCATCGACCTGGTGCCCAACCACACCAGCGACCGGCACCCGTGGTTCCAGGCCGCCCTGCGCGCCGGTCCCGGGTCGCCCGAGCGGGCCCGCTACGTCTTCCGCGAGGGCGGCGGCTTCGACGGGTCCCTGCCGCCGAACAACTGGCCCAGCCAGTTCGGCGGCCCCGCGTGGACGCGCCTGCCGGACGGGCAGTGGTACCTGCACCTGTTCGCCCCGGAGCAGCCGGACCTGAACTGGGACAACCCCGAGGTGTCCGCCGACCTGGCCCGCACGCTGCGGTTCTGGCTGGACCGGGGCGTGGACGGGTTCCGCATCGACGTCGCCCACGGCATGGCCAAGCCGGTGGGCCTGCCCGACGTGGACCCGCGCGCCGAGCTGGGCTCCGGGGTCCGGCACGACAACGCCCTCGACCCCCGCTTCGACGACGACGGGGTGCACGAGGTGCACCGGATGATCCGCAAGGTCGTCGACGAGTACCCGGGCCGGATGGCCGTCGGCGAGATCTGGGTCAAGGACGACGAGCGGTGGGCCCGCTACGTCCGCCCCGACGAGCTGCACCTGGGGTTCAACTTCCGCCTGGTCGAGGCGGAGTTCGACGCGGACGCGGTGCGGGCGGCCATCGACCACTCGCTGGCGGCCGTGCGCGGCACCGGCGCGCCGCCGACCTGGACCCTGTCCAACCACGACGTGGTCCGGCACGTCACCCGTTACGGTGACGGCTCGATCGGCCGGCAGCGGGCCCGCGCCATGGCCCTGGTCGAGCTGGCCCTGCCCGGCGTGGTCTACCTCTACAACGGCGAGGAACTGGGCCTGCCGAACGTGGAGCTGCCCGACTGGGCCCTCCAGGACCCGATCTGGACCCGCTCCCGCCACACCAGGCGCGGCCGCGACGGCTGCCGCGTCCCGCTGCCCTGGGAGGGCGACACCCCGCCGTTCGGGTTCACCGAGGGGGTCACCACCTGGCTGCCCCAGCCCAACGAGTGGGCGGGCCTGACCGCCGAGTCGCAGCTGGAGGACCCGGACTCGATGCTCTCGTTCTACCGGCACGCGCTGGAGCTGCGGAAGTCGCACCAGGCGTTCACCGGCGACGAGCTGGAGTGGTACGGCGCCCCGGCGGGCTGCTTCGCGTTCCGCCGCAAGGGCGGCGGCCTGATCTGCGCGCTCAACACCTCGGGCGCCCCGGTGCCGCTGCCGCCCGGCGAGGTGCTGCTGGCCAGCGGCCCGATGGACGGCAACCAGCTGCCGCCCGACACGGCCGTCTGGCTGGTCTGACCGGGGTCCCGGGCGCGCGGCCCACCGCGCGCCCGGGCCGCCCGGGGCCTCAGACCAGCAGCGGCAGCATGGAGTGGCGGCGGCGGACCACCGCGCCGAACCGGGCGTCGATGCGCAGCCACGAGTCGGTGGCGGTGACGCGCACGTCGTCACCGCCCAGGAACCCCATCCCGGACAGCGCGAACAGGCACCGCATCGGCACCTTCACGTCCAGCCCGGACCCGCTGACCGTGATCACGGTCTGGTCCAGCAGCGACGCGGGCGGCGTGCCGCGCGGTCCCGCGTTCTCCCGCGCCACCGCGACGCCCTTCTCGGCCAGCTCGGACACCACGCTGCCGGGCAGCCGGTCCACCGCCAGCCAGCCGGCCGTCGGCGGCAGCGCCGAGCGCCACATCATGTCCCGCGCCGGACCGGGGTCGACGACCTCGCTGCGCACCACCGCCAGGCCGGTGAGCAGGTCGGTCGCGGACACGGTCACGTCACCGGGGCTCACCCGCCCGGCCACCGTGCGGGTGGCCAGGGCGTCGAACGGGGTCGCCACCCACGCGTCCACCAGGTTCCCGGACTCGCGGTTGCGCAGCCGCACCACCGCCTGCTGGTCCAGGCGGACGGCTCGGGCGACGAACGCGCCCAGGTCGTCGCGCTCGGCGGGGTCGAGGACCAACTCAGGCACCATTACCTCCGGCTCGCCACCCGGCGAGGAAGTCGCGCTCGGCATCCAGCAGGCGGCGGGGGCGCCCCGCCTCCAGGTTGTAGGGGACCATCAGGGTCTCCGCCTTGGTCACCACGGCACTGCCCTCGCGGCGGCCGCCGCGGACGGCGTAGTCGAGGGTGAACGAGGCGGACTTCAGCTCGCGCACCGACATCTCCACCAGCACCTCGTCACCGGTGAACACCAGCGGCGCCAGGTAGTCCACCACCAGCCGGGCCACGACCACGCCCCTGGCCATCTCCGGCACGCCGTGCCGGGCGGCCTCGGTGAACAGCAGGTCGATCCGCGCCTCCTCCAGCAGCGTGACCGTGTTGGCGTGGTTGACGTGGCCGTACGCGTCCATGTCGGACCAGCGCGGGCGCACACCCGTGACGAACACACCCAACTTGAACGCGCCTCCCGCGGTCGACATCGGTGGCCGAGACCCTATCCACGTGCTACACCCAGGTTAAGGCGGCGTCCACGTCGAGGAAGCGCCCCAGGTCGGCGACCTCCTCGGCCACGTCCGGGCGAGGTCCGAAGGGGTGAACCTCGATCCGCCCGCCGACGCGCCGCCAGGTGGCGACCACGCGGCCGTCCACCACGACGTGCGGGGTGAGGAACCCGCCGCCGGTCTGGACGAGCCGGGCGTGCGCCGGGTCCAGCATGGCGGACCGGTCGCGGTAGCCGAGCAGGTAGGGGTCGAAGTGGCCGAGCATCCGGACCACGCCGGTCGGCCCGGCTGCCCCGGCGCACCCGGCCGCCCCTCCGGCAGGCCCCGACACCCCGTCGACCTCCCCGAACGCCTCGTCGTCGACCGGCGGCAGGTCGCGGAGGCCGCGCTTGGGCAGCCCGCTCCACGCGGCGAAGTCGTCGGGCGTGGCCGGGCCGTAGGCACGCCGGTAGCGGCGCCACAGCTCGGTCACGTCGCGTGGTTCGCAGTCGATGTGCAACAACTCGTACGTGTCGTCCAGGCCGCGCTTCAGCACGCCCGAGTACGCCGCGTAGGCGAGCAGGTGGGCGGGTGCCTGCGACCTCGGGTCGAGCGGGATGCCGACCTCGGCCAGGCGGGCGACCGCGGTGGCGCGGTCGAGCGGCCCGGTCAGCACCTCGCGCAGCGCCGGCAGCGCCCGCGCGCACAGCTCGTCGGTCAGCCCCAGCTGCGACCGCCTGCGCCGACCGGCCGCGATGAACACCGGCGCCAGCAGCGGCACCACCCACAGGTCGCGCTCGTGCAGCAGGTGCAGGGTGCCGCGCATGGCCCACGTGCGCACCACGGGACCGTCGAGGAACCTCACGCCCCTGGCGCGCGCCGCGAGCCGTGCGGCGGGCACGTCCTGGGCCTGCAACGCGAACACCGAGCCCAGCAGCTCGTCCACGTCCGCGGCCGGGCGGGACAGGCGCTGGGCCCGCATCCGCCGAACGAGGGGGCTCACCTCGGGCGGGCGCCGGTCGAGCCGCGGACCACCAGCTCGGGCTGGAACACGAACTCGGCGTGCGGCGCGGGCGTGCCGCCGATCTCCTCCAGCAGGGCGTGCACGGCGGCCTGCCCCATGGCCTCGACCGGCTGGCGGATGGTGGTCAGCGGCGGGTCGGCGAACACGATCAGCGGCGAGTCGTCGAAGCCGACCACGGACACGTCCCGGGGCACCTGCAGGCCGCGCTGCCGGGCCGCGCGGATCGCGCCGAACGCCATGAGGTCGCTGCCGCAGACGATGGCGGTGCAGCCGCGGTCGAGCAGGGCGTTGGCCGCGGCCTGCCCGCCCTCGACGGTGAACAGCGAGTGCTCGACCAGGTCGCCGGCGCCGGGGCGGGCCAGCGCGAAGCCCTCCACGGTGCGCTGCGCGGGCACGAACCGCGGCGGGCCGACCGCCAGGCCGATCCGGTCGTGCCCCAGCTCCACCAGGTGGGACACGGCCAGGCGCGCCGCCGCCCGGTAGTCCACCGACACGAAGGGCGCGGAGACCTGGTCGGTGAACCCGTTGACCATGACGAACGGCACGCCGCGGCCCGCGAGCTTGACGTAGCGGTCCTTGTCGGCGGTGGTGTCGGCGTGCAGGCCGGAGACGAACACGATGCCGTTGACGCCGCGGTCGACCAGCATGTCGGTCAGCTGGTCCTCCGTCGAGCCGCCCGGTGTCTGCGTGCACAGCACCGGCGTGTACCCGTCGCGGGTCAGCACCTGCTCGATGACCTGCGCGAACGCCGGGAAGATCGGGTTGCTCAACTCGGGGGTGATCAACCCGATCAACCCGGCGCTGCGCTGGCGCAGGCGCGGCGGGCGCTCGTAGCCGAGGACGTCCATCGCGGCGACCACGGCCTGGCGGGTGGCCGCGGAGACGCCTGGCTTGCCGTTGACCACGCGGCTGACCGTCGCCTCGCTCACGCCTGCCTGGGTCGCGATGTCACTGAGCCGCGCTGTCACATCGGGTGACTCTACGGGCGCGAGAGCCACACGGTCGTGTCCGGCGGCACGAGGAGGTCCGCGCCGTCGGTCGCCACGCCCGACGAGGACAGCAGCACCTCGCCGTCGGCGGGCAGCCGGACGACCTCGGTCCCGAGGTTGACCACGCAGGTGAACCTGTTGCGGCGGAACGACAGCACGCCCCCGGGCACGTCCAGCCACTCCACTTCGGAGCCCGCGCCGAGGTCGGGGTGCGCGCGCCGGGCGCGCAGGGCCGAGCGGTACAGCTCCAGCACCGAGTTCGGGTCGCCCTGCTGCCGCGCCACGCTCAGCTCCGCCCAGGACGCGGGCTGCGGCAGCCACGAGCCGCCGTCGCCGAAGCCGAGCGACGGGCCCTCGGCCGTCCACGGGATGGGCACGCGGCAGCCGTCGCGGCCCCGGTCGGTGTGGCCGGAGCGCTCCC
Source organism: Saccharothrix syringae (assembly GCF_009498035.1). Taxonomy (NCBI): domain Bacteria; kingdom Bacillati; phylum Actinomycetota; class Actinomycetes; order Pseudonocardiales; family Pseudonocardiaceae; genus Saccharothrix; species Saccharothrix syringae. The sequence goes on along the minus strand of NZ_CP034550.1, from coordinate 1,412,746 downwards.
ACACCGGGTCCTGGAGCACGTCGTCGGGCAGGTCCAGCACCTCGGGCAGGCCCAGCTCCTCACCCTGGTAGACGTAGGCGCTGCCGGGCAGGGCGAGCATCAGCAGGGCGGCGGCGCGGGCGCGGGTGACGCTGCCGTAGCGGGTGGCGTGCCGCTGCACGTCGTGGTTGGACAGCACCCAGGTGGTGGGCGCGCCGACCGGGGCCATCGCGGCCAGCGAGTCGTCGATGACGGCCCGCAGCGCGGCGGCGTCCCAGCCCGCGGTCAGGTAGTGGAAGTTGAACGCCTGGTGCAGCTCGTCGGCGCGCAGGTAGCGGGCGGTGCGCTCCGGGCTGGGCGTCCACGCTTCGGCCACGCCGATCCGCTGCCCCGGGTAGGAGTCGAGGACCTTGCGCCAGTCGCGGTAGATCTCGTGCACGCCGTCCTGGTCGAAGAACGGCAGCGGCTCGGTGCCCAGCAGCTTGAGGTGGCCGGGCGTGCCGACGTCGGGCAGGCCGTCGGCCTTGACCATGCCGTGCGCCACGTCGACGCGGAACCCGTCCACGCCCAGGTCCAGCCAGAACCGCAGCACGTCGAGGAACTCCTCGCGCACCTCCGGCCGGCCCCAGTTCAGGTCGGGCTGCTCGGGCGCGAACAGGTGCAGGTACCACTGGCCGTCGGCGGTCCTGGTCCACGCCGGGCCGCCGAAGACGGACTCCCAGTCGTTCGGCGGCTGGTCGCCCCGGCCGTCGCGGAAGTGGTAGCGGGCGCGCTCGGGCGAGCCCGGCCCGGCGCGCAGCGCCTCCTGGAACCAGGCGTGCCGGTCGGAGGTGTGGTTGGGCACGAGGTCGACGATCACCCGGATGCCGTGCGCGTGCGCGTCCTCGACGAGCAGCCGGGCGTCCTCCAGCTCGCCGAAGGACGGGTCGACGGCGCGGTAGTCGGCCACGTCGTAGCCGCCGTCGGCCATCGGCGAGGCGTAGAACGGGGTGATCCACACCGCGTCGACGCCCAGCCCGGCCAGGTACGGCAGCCGGGAGCGGATGCCCGGGAGGTCACCGACGCCGTCGCCGTTGGAGTCGGCGAAGCTGCGCACGTAGACCTGGTAGATGACGGCCTCGCGCCACCAGTCCTGCGTCATGGGGGTGTCCTTCCGGGTCGGGTCGGCCGGAGGGCAATGAAATACTTTGCAAGTGTTTTCAGCAAGTCCCGCAACTGGTATGACCTAGAACACATTCCCTGCCAGCCAAGGAGACAACGTGGTTTCCGCACCCCGGCGAGCCCTGCTCGCCACAGCCACCCTGCTGCTGAGCCTGTTCGTCGTTCCGCAAAGTTTTGCGAGCCCGCCCTCGGCGAAGGACGTGACCGCGACGCTGTTCCAGTGGCCGTTCTCGCGGGTCGCGAGCGAGTGCACCACCGTGCTCGGGCCCAAGGGCTACGGGTTCGTCGAGGTCTCGCCCGCCACCGAGCACGTCCAGGGCTCGCAGTGGTGGACCTCCTACCAGCCGGTCAGCTACCGGATCGCCGGCCGGCTCGGTGACGAGGCCGCGTTCCGGAACATGGTCGCCGCCTGCCACGCGGCCGGCGTGAAGGTCATCGCGGACGCGGTGATCAACCACATGAGCGCCGGGTCCGGCACCGGCACCGGCGGCTCGTCCTACACGAAGTACGACTACCCCGGGACCTACAGCGACCCGGACTTCCACTCCTGCCGCACCGGCATCAGCGACTACCGCAACCGCGACAACGTCCAGAACTGCGAGCTGGTCGGCCTGTCGGACCTGAACACCGGCAGCGACTACGTGCGCGGCCGGATCGCGACCTACCTCAACCACCTGATCTCCCTGGGCGTGGACGGCTTCCGCATCGACGCGGCCAAGCACGTCGCGGCGGCCGACCTGTCGGCCATCAAGTCGCGGCTGAGCAACCCGAACGTGTTCTGGGTGCACGAGGTGATCTACGGCGCGGGCGAGGCGGTCCAGCCGGGCGAGTACACCGGTTCGGGTGACGTCGACGAGTTCCGCTACGCCTACGACATCAAGCGGATCTTCACCAACGAGAACCTCGCCTACCTGAGCACCTTCGGGCAGTCGTGGGGTTACCTGCCGAGCAACCAGGCTCGCTCGTTCGTGGACAACTGGGACACCGAGCGCAACGGCTCCACCCTGTCGTACAAGGACGGCTCCACGTACACGCTGGCGAACGTCTTCATGCTCGCGTGGCCGTACGGCGCCCCGAACGTGTACTCCGGCTACGAGTTCAGCGACCACGACGCCGGCCCGCCCGGCGGTGCCGAGTGCTACACGTCCGGGTGGAAGTGCCAGCACCGGTGGACGCAGATCGCGAACATGGTCCAGTTCCGCAACACCGTGGCGGGCACGGCCGTGACGAACTGGTGGGACAACGGCGGCGACGCCATCGCCTTCGGCCGCGGCACCAAGGGCTTCGTGGTGATCAACCGCGAGTCGACGCCCCTGACCCGCACGTTCCAGACCTCCCTGCCGGCCGGCAGCTACTGCAACGTCCAGCGGGACGGCTGCGCCGCGGTGTCGGTGGGCTCGAACGGCCAGTTCACCGCCACCCTCGGCGCCGGCGAGGCGCTGGCCCTGCACACCGGCGCGACCGGCGGCGGCACCACTCCCCCGCCGACCGGGACGGTGTCGTTCGCGGTCAGCGCCACCACGTCGCCGGGCCAGAACATCTTCGTCGTCGGCGACCACGCGTCCCTGGGCTCGTGGAACCCGGCCAACGCGGTGCCGCTGTCCGCGGCGACCTACCCGACCTGGCGGGCATCGCTGTCGCTGCCCACCGGGACGGCGATCCAGTACAAGTACGTGCGCAAGGACGCCTCGGGGGCGGTGACGTGGGAGAGCGGCGCGAACCGCACGGCCACGGTCCCGGCCTCGCCGTCCGACACCTGGCGGAACTGACGCGGTGACGCCCGGCGGCGGGACCGGAACCCCGGTCCCGCCGCCGGCGTCCTCCCGGTCAGGGCCGCAGCCGACGCGCCATCAGGTCGCGCATCGCCCCGGTGCGGTCGGCCAGCGAGTCCAGGGCGCGCACCACCGGCCCCGCGTCGTCACCCAGGCCGGCCAGCAGCTCGGCGGTGACCTCGGCGCGGGCCGCCCTCCCCGCCGCCACCGCCTCGTGGCCGCGCGGGGTCATCTCCACCAGCCGGACGCGGCTGTCGTGCGGGTCGGGGCGCCGCACGGCGTAGCCGACGCGCTCCATCTCGGCGACCACCTTCGACGCGCCCTGGGCCGTCATGCCCAGCAGGTCGGCGAGGTCGGTGACGCGGACCGGCCCGACGAGCAGGTGCTGGAACACGTACCCGTGGACGGTGCGGACCCCGGGGTGACCGGCGTCGGCCATGCGGGCGCGCACGGCCGCGTCGCAGGACGCCGCCAGCGCGGTGAACAGCAGGGTGAGGTCGGGGGTTGACGGCACCGGCGGATGCTGACATGTTCAACCCTGGTTTAGCAACCTAGGTTGAGGACTGGGGCGATGATCTGCGATCCGGCGTTCAAGCACGTCGTCGAGGCTTTTCGGGACGGGGTCGGCGAGGGTGGTGCCGCGCTGGCGGTCGTGGCCGGCGGGCGGCTGGTGGTCGACGTGTGGCACGGCACGCGCGACGAGGCCGGGCGGCTGCCCTGGGAGCGCGACACCGCCGTGAACGTGTTCTCGGTGTCCAAGGCCGTGCTCGCCACGGCGGCGCACCTGGCCGCCCGCGACGGGCTGCTCGACCTCGACGCGCGCGTGTCCGCGTACTGGCCGGGGTTCGGGACCGCCACGACCGTGGCCGACCTGCTGTCGCACCGGGCCGGCCTGCCCGCGATCCGCGAGCCCCTGCCTGCCGGCAGCCTCTACGACTGGACCGCGATGACCACCGCCCTGGCCGCCGAGCGGCCGTGGTGGGAGCCCGGCACGCGGCACGGCTACCACGCGGTCACCTTCGGCTGGCTGGTCGGCGAGGTGCTGCGCCGCGCCACCGGCCGCGAACCGCGCGAGCTGACCGCCGAACTGGGCGTGCCGCTGGGGTGGCCGGGACCCGGTGAACCCGCGTTCGTGCTGCCGCCGGGGGCCGGGCCGGGCGGATTGCCGGGTGGACCGCCGCCGGGGGCCGGGCCGGGCGGGCCGTCCCCGAAAGCCGGACCGGCCGGGCCGCCGCCCGCGCCGATCACCGCGCTGGCCTTCGCCAACCCGGCCGACCTCGTGGTGCCCGGCGTGGTCAACACCCCGGCGTGGCGCGCCGCCCAGGTCCCCGCCGCCAACGGCCACGCCACGGCCCGCGCGCTGGCCCGGCTGCTCGGGCGGATCGGCGACCTGCTGCCCCCGACCGCCCTGGCCGAGGCCACCGCGCCGCGCAGCGAGGGCCACGACGAGGTGCTGGGCGGCCCGACCCGGTTCGGCCTGGGCTACATGCTGCCCAACGCGCTGCGCCCGTACTCGCCCAACCCGCGGGCGTTCGGCCACACCGGGGCGGGCGGCGCGCTGGCGTTCGCCGACCCGGACCTGGGCCTCGCGCTCGGGTACGCGCCGAACCGGCCCGTCCTCACGCCCGCCGGGCCCGACCCGCGCTGGGCGCCGATCACCGACGCGCTCTACCGGTGACCGGCGCCCGCGCGGGCGTCAGCGGATCATGCTGCGCACCTGCCGCGCCGCCACCGACAGCGTGGCCAGGTCCAGCCTGGTCACCCGGTTGATCTCCGCCAGCGCGGCCCGCGCCCGGCCCAGCCGGGACGAGTTGGCCTGCTCCCACGCGGCGATCTTCTCGTCCGGGCCGTCACCGGGGTCCGCGGACCGCAGCACGTCGACGGTGATCGCCCGCAGCGACGAGTAGAAGTCGTCGCGCAGCGCCAGGCGCGCCAGCGAGTGCCAGCGGTTGAGGCGCTCCAGGTTCGACACCGAGCTGAGCATCCGGTCGATGTCCAGGTGCTCGGACAGCGCGAAGTACAGCTCGGCGGTCTCCTCGTGCGTCCGCTCCCGCCCGGCCGTGGCGCCGTCCTCGCGCTCGGCCAGCTCCGCCACCTCGGTCACGTCCAGCAGGGCGTAGGTGAACAGCAGCGACGCCACCCGCCGCGCCAGGTCCTCCGGCACGCCGTGCGCGACCAGGCGTTCGGTGTGCTCCGCCCAGGACTGCGCCTCCTGCCCCTTGAGCAGCTCGGGCACGCGCGGTGCCAGGGCCGCGACCACCGGGCCGAACCGGCTGATGGTCGAGCCGACCGCCAGCGGCTGGGGGCGGTTGGTCAGCAGCCAGCGGGACGCCCGGTCCAGCAGGCGGCGGCTCTCCAGCACCATGGCGTCCTGGACGTGGGTCGGGATGACGTTGTCCAGCGCCTGGATCTCCCGCCACAGCGCGGGCAGGCCGTATACCGCCGTGACCACGGTGTAGGCGCGCACGGCGTCGGTCGCCGACGCGCTGGTCTCCTCGGCCAGCCGGAACGCGTAGGACACGCCGCCGCCGTCGACGACCTCGTTGACCAGCACCGTGGTGATGATCTCGCGGGACAGCGGGTGCCCGGCGACCGCGTCGGTGAACCGCTCGCGCAGCTCGCTGGGGAAGTAGTCGGGCAGCTTGCGGGCCAGCACGTCGACCGTGGGCAGGTCGCTGGCCAGCACCTCCTCCTTCAGGGCCAGCTTCACGTGCGCGAGCAGCGTGGCCAGCTCCGGCGAGGTCAGGCCCTCGCCGGACTTCTCCAGCGCCTTGAACTCCGCCGGTGACGGCAGCGCCTCCAGGGCCCGGTCGAGCGCGCCCCGCTGCTCCAGGTCCGCGACCAGCCGCGCGTGCACCGACACCATCGGCGCGGCGTGGGCGCGGGACACGCCCAGCACGAAGTTCTGCGCGTAGTTGTCGGCCAGCACCAGCTCGCCGACCTCGTCGGTCATCTGGCCCAGCAGCTCGTTGCGCCGCCCGGTGTCGAGCCGGCCGTCGCGGACCAGCTCGTCGAGCAGGATCTTGATGTTGACCTCGTGGTCGGAGCAGTCCACGCCCGCCGAGTTGTCCAGCGCGTCGGTGTTGACCTTGCCGCCGGCGCGGGCGAACTCGATGCGGCCCCGCTGGGTCAGGCCCAGGTTGCCGCCCTCGCCGACGACCTTGGCGCGCAGGTCGGCGCCGTTGACGCGGATCGCGTCGTTGGCCTTGTCGCCGACCTCGGCGTGGGACTCGGTGGACGCCTTGACGTAGGTGCCGATGCCGCCGTTCCACAGCAGGTCGACCGGGGCGAGCAGGACCGCCTTCATCAGCTCGGGCGGCGACAGCTTGGTCACGCCCTCGGGCAGGCCCAGCGCCACCCGGGCCTGCTCGCTGACCGGGATCGACTTGGCCGTGCGCGGCCACACGCCGCCGCCCTCGCTGATCAGCGAGCGGTCGTAGTCGTCCCACGAGGAGCGCGGCAGCTCGAACAGGCGCTTGCGCTCGGCGTAGGACAGCTGGGCGACCGGGTTCGGGTCGATGAACACGTGCCGGTGGTCGAACGCGGCCACCAGCCGGATGTGCTCGGAGAGCAGCATGCCGTTGCCGAACACGTCGCCGGACATGTCGCCGACGCCGACCACGGTGAACTCCTGGGCCTGGGTGTCGACGCCCAGCTCGCGGAAGTGCCGCTTCACGCTCTCCCACGCGCCCTTGGCGGTGATGCCCATGGCCTTGTGGTCGTAGCCCACCGAGCCGCCGGAGGCGAACGCGTCGCCCAGCCAGAAGCCGTAGGAGGCCGACACGTCGTTGGCGATGTCGGAGAACGACGCGGTGCCCTTGTCGGCCGCGACCACCAGGTAGGTGTCGTCGCCGTCGTGGCGCACCACCTGCGGCGCCGGGATGACCGTGCCCGAGCTGAGGTTGTCGGTGAGGTCGAGCAGGCCGGAGATGAACATGCGGTAGCAGGCGATGCCCTCGGCCAGGAACGCCTCGCGGTCCAGGCCCGGGTCGCCGGTCGGCGCGGGCTGCCGCTTGACCACGAACCCGCCCTTCGCGCCCACCGGCACGATCACCGCGTTCTTCACCGCCTGCGCCTTGACCAGGCCCAGGACCTCGGTGCGGAAGTCCTCGCGCCGGTCGGACCAGCGCAGCCCGCCGCGGGCGACCGGGCCGAACCGCAGGTGCACGCCCTCCACGCGCGGCGAGTACACGAAGATCTCGAACCGCGGCCGCGGCTGCGGCAGGTCCGGGATCGCGCGCGGGTCGAGCTTGACCGCCAGGTAGGGGCGGGGGTTGCCGTCGGCGTCGCGGACGAAGTAGTTCGTGCGCAGGGTCGCCTGCACGAGGGTGAGCAGGCTGCGCAGGATGCGGTCCGCGTCCAGGCTGGTCACGTCGTCGATCAGGGCGGTGATCTCACCGGCCAGCTGCTCGGTGCGGCCTTCGCGCCGGGCGTCGTCCAGGCTGGGGTCGAACCGGGCCTCGAACAGCCGCACCAGGGCCGTGGCGACCTCGGTGTGCCCGAGCACGGCGTCCTCGATGTAGTCCTGGCTGTAGGGGGTGCCCGCCTGCCGCAGGTACTTGGCGTAGGCGCGCAGCATCGCCGCCTGCTGCCAGGTCAGGCCCGCCCGCAGCACCAGCGTGTTGAAGCCGTCCACCTCGGCCTCGTCGCGCCACATCGCGGCGAACGCGTCCTGGAAGCGGGTGCGGACGGCCTCCGCGTCCTCCTGCGACAGCTTGTCCAGGGTCGCCTGGTCGATGCGCAGGCCGAAGTCGTAGATCCAGCACTCGGTGCCGTCGTCGCGGACCAGCTCGTACGGGCGCTCGTCGGCCACGACCACGCCCATGCGCTGGAGCATCGGCAGCACGTCCGACAGGGTGATCCGGCCGCCGGCCAGGAACAGCTTGAAGCGGCGCTCGCCCGCCTCGGCGTCGCGCGGCACGTAGAAGACCATGTCCAGGTCACCGGGCTTGAGCGCCTCGATGCGCCGGTAGTCCGCCAGGCCCTCGGCCGCGGCGAAGTCCTCCTTGTACGCCTCGGGGAACGCCGCGGCGATGCGCTGCCCCTGCTCGGAGGACGACTCGGCGCCCAGGCCGTGGCCCTGCTCCAGCACCGCCTCGACCATGCGGTCGTCCCACGAGCGCACGGCCTCGGCCAGCAGCTGCTGGATGTGGCCGGTGTCGGGCTCGACCTGCCGCTGCGGCTCGGTGTGCACGGTGAAGTGCACGCGGGCCAGCGCGGACTCGCCGACGCGCGCGCTGTACTCCAGGTTCACGCCGCCGAGCTGGTCGATCAGCACCTCCTGCATGGCCAGCCGCGAGGTCGTGGTGTAGCGGTCGCGCGGCAGGTAGACCAGGCAGGAGAAGAAGCGGCCGTACGGGTCGCGGCGCAGGAACAGGCGCAGGCGGCGGCGCTCGGCCAGCGCGATCACGCCCGTCACGGTCTGGTACAGCGTGTCCGGGTCGACCGAGAACAGCTCGGTGCGCGGGTAGTTCTGGATCACCTCCAGCATCTGCTGGCCCGAGTAGGAGTGCAGCGGGAAGCCCGCGCGGTGGATCACGTCGCGCACCCGGCGCTCGACGGCCGGGATGTCCAGCACGTCCTCGTGCAGGGCCGTGGTGGAGAAGACGCCGAGGAAGCGGTGCTCGCCGGTCACGTTGCCGTCGGCGTCGAAGGTCTTCACGCCCACGTAGTACGGGTAGACCGAGCGGTGGACGCTGGACTGGGCGCTGGCCTGGGTGAGCACCAGCAGCTCCGGGGACAGCGCCTGGGCGCCCGCGTCGGGACCCGCGGTCAGGCTGCGCGCCGCGAGGCTGTCCTGTCTGAGCACGCCCAGCCCGCTGGCCAGGACCGCGCGCAGGGCGGGCTCGCCGGCCGTGGCCGGGTCGTCGCGGACCAGCTCGTAGCGGCGGTAGCCGAGGAAGGTGAAGTGGTCGGCGGCGAGCCAGCGCAGCAGTCTCGCGCCGTCGGACACCTCGTGCCGGGGCAGCGGCGGCGGTGACGCCTCCAGCTCGTCGGCCAGCGACAGCGCGGTGCCGGTCATCTTGCCGGTGTCCTCGACGACCTCGCGGACGTCGTTGAGCACGGTGTGCAGCCTGGTCTCCAGCTCACGGGCCCGGTGCGGGTCGGTGAGCAGGTCGACCTCGATGTGCATCCACGACTCGGCGATCGCGTCGGACGGCGGCTCGGCCGGGTCCGCCGTGGGCAGGACCTCCCCGAGCGCGCCCGTCACCAGGTCCCGGCGCACCACCACGATCGGGTGAACCACGCGCTGCACCTGCACGCCGCCGCGGGTCAGCTCGGAGGCCACCGAGTCGACCAGGTACGGCATGTCGTCGGTGATCACCTGCACGACCGTGGCCGGGCAGGCCCAGCCGTCGTGCGCGCGTGTCGGGTTGAGGATCCGCACCACCGGGCGACCCGGCACCCGGGTCTCGGCGAGCTGGAAGTTCGAGCGCACCGCGCCCACCAGGTCCACCGGGTCGTCGTCGATGACCTCCTCGGCCGGGACGTGCCGGTAGTACAGGCGGATCAGGTCGGAGAGCTCGGGGGCGTTGGCGGCGGCCCGCTCGATCAGCTCGTCACGCGCCTGCTCGGGGCTGGCGACGCGGGCCACGGCGCCGTTGCCGGTGGCGTGCTCGGATCGGGACGGGACTCCAGTCGAGGTCATGTTCAGGCGGCTCCACGCTATCCGGTACCTCTGTGTACCGGGTCCGCACACCACTTAATCACATGCGCGCGAACCCGTTCGGCTCAACCCGTCAACTGAATCGAACCACTTGACGCAAAGTGGCGAATTCACCACGGCACGGATGTATTTCCCGCTTTGTTACCCGCGGGAAACCTTATTAGAACCTCAAATCATTTCAAGATTCGGGAAGCGTCCAGGTGTCGAAGCGGGGCGGGTCCACGCGCCGGATGGGCGCGGTGGTCTCGTTGTCCGGGGCGGTCGGTGCCACGGGGGTGATCGGCACGGTGTCGTCGTCGCCCGGGGCGACCTGCGCGACCTGTGGGGTTCGGGTCGGCTGGTCGTCCTGGGGCGGGGCGGGCCGGTCGGTGTGGGCGGCCTGGTCGGTGTGGGCGGCTTGGTCGGTGTGGGCGGCCTGGTCCGTGCGGGCGGGCCGGTCGGCGTAGGCGGCCTGGTCGAGGTGGTCGGCCGGGGCGTCGTGGTCCGACCGGTAGGACGCCTCGTCCTGCCGGCGGGCGTCCTCGTAGGCGACCAGGGCTTCGGCGAGCAGTTCGGCGAGGCTGAGGTCGCTCTTCGGGCGACGCGAGGCGCGGGTGGTGCTCGGCGGCTCGGTGGGCGAGGCGGGTTCGACGACCGCCGGGAGGTCGATGGTCCTGCCCCCGACCACGACGGCCCGGACGAACGGCTGCTCAGGGGCGTCGTCCTCGACGTCGGCGGCGCCGAGGAAGCTCGTGGAGCCGGTGAGGCCGGACGGGCCGGTGAGGCCGCTGGAAGGGACCGGGTTGCTCGGCGTCGGCGGAGCCGGGTCGGGTTCCGGGGTGGTGGGCACCGGGGTCGAGGACGCCGGGGGCGCAGGGGTGGGCTCCGGAGCGGGCTCCGCGATGGGCTCTGCGATGGGCTCCGAAACAGCTTCGGGGCGAGGTTCGGGTTCGAGAACCGGCGCGGGTTCCGGCGCGGGCTCGTACCCGGAGGCAGATTCGTACCCCGAGGCAGGCTCGTACGCGGAAGCGGGTTCGTACGCGGAAGCGGGTTCGTACGCGGAAGCGGGTTCGTACGCGGGCGGAGGTTCGGGCGCGGGTTCGGGCGCGGGCCTCGGCTCGTCGAACACGGGGCGCCGGGGCACGTCCTCCGGCTCCACCTTGATCAACGGCATGATCTCGGTCCGGGCGCCGATCTCGGTACTGGTCTCGGTGGCGGGCTCGTTGTCGGGGTTGTCGGACTCGACCTCGGCGGGCCGCGTCCCGCCGTCCACGTCCTCGATCGGGAACAGAGGCGCGACCGAGGTGAAATCGGGTGGTTCGGGCGTCCGCGCGGTGGGGATCAGGGGCCCCTTCACAAATGCCGCGCCGAGCCCAACAGGCGGGACATCATCCCGAACGACGGGTTGAACCATGGTGGGCGAGTCGAACATGTCAACCGGCATGTCAACCGGCATGTCAACCGCCGTGTCAACCGGTTCGTCGGTTCGGAACCGCGCAGGTGCTTCAACGCGCCACTGCACCTGATCAACGGCGACTTCCGTTTCGACGACTTCCGCCTGGACGGCTTCCGGCTCGACGGCCTTCGGCTCGACGGCCTTCGGCTCGACAGTGATCACCGGCTCGTCAGTCGACCCGCCAGGGGCTTCCGGCACCGGAACGACCGGCGCGTCCGGGACGGGCTCCTCAGCCTCCGGAGCCCGCCGCCGTCCTCCGGCTCGCGGGGAGTGGAGCAACCCGGCGGCCTTCAGGCTGTCCAGCACGCTGGACTCGCCCGCCGGCTCACCGGGTGACCTCTCGGCTTCCTCCTCAGCCGCCTCCCTGGCCGCCCGTCGCCGCCCGCTGCGCACCGCTCCGGCAGCCGCGATCAACCCAGCGGCGGGGACGGTGCGCTCCCCGCTCGCCTTGGCGGTTGAACCGGAGGCGGTTTCGGCGGTCGCGGTCTCGGCAGTTGCGGCCTCGGTGATCGCGGCCCCGGTGATCGCGGTTTCGGCCGGGTCTGCGCCGGCAGGGCTGTCGTGGGCACCGGCTCTCCCCGGCACGGCCGGGGTAGTCGGGGTCCCGAAGGCGGTCGGGGCCGCACCTCCCAGGGCCGGCGGCAGGTCGAAGTCGGTGGGCCCGCTGGTCGGCGCGGGAGGTGCCGACGGGTTCCCCGAGATCGGGTTGTCCGGAGTCGGTCCCTGCGCAGGCCCTCGCACTGGGCTCGGGGGCGCCACAGGGGGCGACGCGAAGCCCGGCGGCGCGGCAGGTGGCGTGACGGCAGGTGGCGCAGAAGGCGGCGCAGCGGTGTGTGCGGGGGCCTGCGCGGGGGGCGGCGTGGTCGCCGGGGCCGGGGAGGGAACGGGGCCGGTGGGGACGACGCCGAGCGAGGGGGTGGGGGCGGTACCGGAGTGGAGGTCCAAGCCGCCTGGAGGGGTGGGGGGACGGGAGAGGGCGGTTGGTTTCGCTTCGCTGGTTCTGGCGTGTTCCGGGCGTCCCTGGGCGACCGGCGGCGGCTCCGACACCTCCGGACGCGGCTGAGCCGCCAACCACGGCTGCGGCAAGGGCTGAGACAGGGGTTGGGACAGGGGCTGCGGCAGGGGCCGTGACAGAGGCAGCGACAACGAGTCCGGCTCCGGGGCTCGACGGCGACCGGTGGGCTTCGGGGTGTCCGCTGCCTGCTCACCCGGGCTGGCCTGCTCCCCCGGGTTGGACTGCCCATCCTTGCCGGGCTGCCCACCTTGGTTGTGCTGCCCGCCCTGGTCGCGCTGTTCGGTCAAGCCACGCTGCTCGGTCAGACCACGCTGCTCGGTCAGGGCGGGCTGCTCGGTCAGGGCGGGCTGCCCACCCTGGCTCGGCTGCCCACCCTGGCTCGGCTGCCCACCCTGGCTCGGCTGCCCACCCTGGCTCGGCTGCTCGGTCGGGGCGGGCCGCTCGCCCAGGCTGCGCTGTTCGTCGTGGCCGCCCTGTCCTCCCTGCTCACCGAAGGGGTGCACCAACCGCCAGCGGTCGGCGGCGTGGGCCCTGGCCGCCGAGATGCCCTCGACCGTCATGTCCTCGGCCGCGCGGCGGGAGCGCTTGACGCGCAGGCCCTCGTTGCGGTGGACCTGCACCGGTCGCCACTGGCGCAGCTGCTGCTTGACGTCGGGTGCCAGGCCGGGGTCGGCGGCGGGCGGGAAGGTCGGGTCACCCGCGCTGAGCAGGGCGGCCAGTTGGTCGTGCAGGCTGCCGGCGGGCTGGCGGTGGACGCCGGAGAACTCGGCGGCGAGCCTGGCGCGCACCGCGTAGACGGCCCTGGCGCGCCTGCGCTCGGCCGCGTGCGCGGTGCGCAGGTTCAGCAGGGCCTCGGTGAGGTCGCCGGACACCTCGTGGACGTGGGCCAGCGCCAGCAGGCTCTCGGTCTGGAGGGTGTCGAGCTGGTGGCGCTCGGCGTTGTCCGCCGCGTCGCGCAGCAGGTCGCGGGCCTGGTCGACGCGACCCGCGGGCAGGTGGACCCTGGTGGCGAGGGCCAGGCGCAGCCACCCGGTGGTGGCCGCGGCGGGTGCGCGGACCGGGCGTTCCAGGAGGGGGGTGCCCGCCTGCGACGCCTCGCCCTCCTTGTTGGAGTCCAGCAGGGCGCAGACCAGCTCCACGGTGAGCCGGCCGCGGACCTGGCCGTTGTCCGACTCGGCGTCCTCCAGATCGTCGAGCAGGGCCAGGCCCTCGCGGCAGGCGGTGATCGCCGCGGCGAGGTCGCCCCAGCGGCGGTGCTGGCCCGCGACCGCGGCCCGGAGCAGGCCGCGGTGCAGGATCGTGATGTCGTGGTCGAGCAGCGGGTCGGCCTGGTAGAGGTGGTCGGCCTCGTCCAGGGCCCGGGTGAGGGCCGTGCCCCGGCCCACCGAGACCAGGCACTCGCTGGCCTGCACGAGGGCCGAGGCGCGCAGGCCCGGCGGCACGTCGTCCGCCTCCAGGACCGGGCGGACGGCCGCGAAGCCCGTCAGCGGCGCACCCACCGACCTGGCGCTGTCGGCCAGTTCGACGCGGAGGCGCCAGGCGGTCTCCCGCTCGCCCTCGGCCTCGGCCGCCTTGAGCGCGTCGAGCGCCCGGTCCGCGGTCCGGACGCCCCGCCCCATGCGGTTGCTCGCGAAGACCACCAGGGCCTCCGCGCGCAACCGGTCGACCTCGTCACGGCGGGCGGAGGCGAGCGCGACCGCGCGCTCGCCCAGCACCAGCGCCAGCTCCGGTGCCCGCCAACGCAGCCGCCAGGCGGGCACGACCAGCGTGCTCACCTCGACGTCCGCCTGCGCCTCGCCCCTCGCCGCCACGATGTCGGTACTCGGCTCTCAGTCGCGGGTCAGCTTGCGGTAGGTCACCCGGTGGGGACGCGCCGCGTCCGCGCCCAGGCGCTCGACCTTGTTCTTCTCGTAGCCCTCGAAGTTGCCCTCGAACCAGTACCAGCGCGCCGGCTCCTCGTCCGTGCCCTCCCACGCCAGGATGTGCGTGGCGACGCGGTCGAGGAACCACCGGTCGTGCGAGATGACCACGGCGCAGCCGGGGAACTGCTCCAGCGCGTTCTCCAGCGAGCCCAGGGTCTCGACGTCCAGGTCGTTCGTCGGCTCGTCCAGCAGGATCAGGTTGCCGCCCTGCTTGAGCGTCAGCGCCAGGTTGAGCCGGTTGCGCTCGCCACCGGAGAGCACGCCCGCCGGCTTCTGCTGGTCCGGGCCCTTGAAGCCGAACGCGCTGACGTACGCCCGCGACGGCATCTCGACGCTGCCGACGTGGATGTAGTCCAGGCCGTCGGAGACGACCTCCCAGACGTTCTTCTTCGGGTCGATGCCCGCGCGGTTCTGGTCGACGTACGAGAGCTTGACCGTCTCGCCGATCTTCACCTCGCCCGCGTCCGGCTGCTCCAGCCCGACGATGGTCTTGAACAGCGTGGTCTTGCCCACGCCGTTCGGGCCGATCACGCCGACGATGCCGTTGCGCGGCAGGCTGAACGACAGGCCGTCGATCAGCACCCGGTCGCCGAAGCCCTTCTTGAGGTTCTCCACCTCGACCACGACGTTGCCCAGTCGCGGGCCCGGCGGGATCTGGATCTCCTCGAAGTCGAGCTTGCGGGTCTTCTCCGCCTCCGCGGCCATCTCCTCGTAGCGGCCGAGGCGGGCCTTGGACTTGGCCTGGCGGGCCTTGGCGCCCGACCGGACCCACTCCAGCTCGTCCTTCAGCCGCTTCTGCAGCTTCTGGTCCTTCTTGCCCTGGACGGCCAGGCGCTCGGCCTTCTTCTCCAGGTAGGTGGAGTAGTTGCCCTCGTACGGGTGGGCCCGGCCGCGGTCGAGCTCCAGGATCCACTCGGCGAGGTTGTCCAGGAAGTACCGGTCGTGGGTGACCGCCAGGACGGCGCCCTGGTACTGGGAGAGGTGCTGCTCCAGCCACAGCACGCTCTCGGCGTCCAGGTGGTTGGTGGGCTCGTCGAGCAGCAGCAGGTCGGGCTTGCTCAGCAGCAGCTTGCACAGCGCCACCCGGCGGCGCTCGCCACCGGACAGGTTCTTGACCTCGGCATCGGGCGGGGGGCAGCGCAGGGCGTCCATCGCCTGCTCCAGCTGGGAGTCGAGGTCCCACGCGTTCGCGTGGTCCAGCTCCTCCTGGAGCTGCCCCATCTCCTCCATCAGCTCGTCGGAGTAGTCGACGGCCATCTTCTCGGCGATCTCGTTGAAGCGGTCGAGCTTCACCTTGATCTCGCCGAGGCCCTCCTGCACGTTGCCGAGGACGGTCTTCTCCTCGTTGAGCGGCGGCTCCTGCTGGAGGATGCCCACCGTGTAACCCGGTGAGAGGTACGCCTCACCGTTGCCCGGGGTGTCCAGGCCGGCCATGATCTTCAGCACGCTCGACTTGCCGGCGCCGTTCGGGCCCACGACACCGATCTTCGCGCCCGGGAGGAACATGATCGTTACGTCATCGAGGATGACCTTGTCCCCGTGCGCCTTGCGCACCTTCTTCATGGTGTAGATGAACTCGGCCATGCCCGCGATCGTAGAGCGGTGCCGATCGGGCCTGAACCTCGGACGCCGGCAACGGACGTGACGACAACGAAGAGTTAACGCGAACGTGGGTCACCCACACCTGTCACCCGGTCCGGCGACCACCCTGGCGCGGCGCTGCGACCAGCGGATCCGATCCGATGCGCGAACTCGTCGTGCTGTCAAGCCCCCGATGCCTGCGCGGGTCCCGCCCACGGCGCCGACCCACGACCTCCCTCCTCCACGCTCGCAACGGCGACGACTGCCCGCCGCATTCTCCGCTGTCATACCCGTTCGGGAAGGGCTTGTAGCCCGATTGCTTCAGAACGGCACTTCGGCCACCTCCCTCGGCCGCTCCCCTTCACCCGACCGCACCAGCACCGATTCGCCCTCCTTGCGGGGGGCCACGATCTCGGGGACGGGTGGCGCGACTACGGGGGCGGCGGGCACGGGGGCGGCAGGCCCGGGGACGGAGTCGGTCTCGGCGGCAGGGGCGGGCGCGGGGACCGACGCCGGGACGGGCGCTGGGGCGATGGAGTCCGGGACAGCAGAACCCGGTACAGCAGAGCCCGAAGCGGCGGGCGCGGGAGCGGCGGGCGCGGGGGTCCGGGTGGCGGCCTTGCGCCTGGTCGCCGTGCGGGTGGGGGCGGCGGGAGCGGGAAGCGGGTCGGCGACCGGGCCCGCGGACTCCCCGGACGCCCGGGACTCCCCGGATGCCCGAAACTCCTCGGACACGCGAGGTTCCTCGGACACGCGCGGTTCCTCGGGCACAGAGGCTTCCGCGACCCCCGCGGTTTCCAGGACCTTCGCGAGCGCTGGGGCCTCCTCGGCTCCGGGGGCTTTTGCGGCAGCCAGGACTTCCGCGCCCTCCGGCGCCCCTGGGGACAGCCGGACTTCCGCGCTCCCCGAAGCCCTCACAGGCGACCGAGGCTCCGCGACCTCGGAAGCCCCCGCGGACCTCCGAGCCCCCGCCTGCCCCGAAGCCCCGACGAGCTCGAACAGCCCCTTGCCCTCACCGGCCGCACCGGCCACACCGGCCACGTCGGCCGACGCGACCTCCGGTGCCGCCCGCGTGCGCGACGGCGTGGCGGTGCACAGGGCGAGGTTCGGCCCGATGGCGCTCGCCTCGATCTCGACCAACTGCCTGGTGTGCCCCTCCTCCCGCAACTCCTTGATCATCATCCGCCCGGTCACCACCACGGGATCACCGCGGTTCAGCGAGGCGTGCGCGTTGTCGGCGAGCGCCCGCCAGCAGTTGACCGACAGGAACATCTGGGCACCGTCACCCCAGGTCCGCTGCTCCGGGTCCCACCGCCGCTCGGTGGTGAACAACCGGAAGTTCACCTTGCTGAACCCCGTGCCGACCTTGTGGTGCGTGACCTTGCTGGCCACGTTGCCGCACACGGTGACCCGCGTCTCGTTGTAAGCCACGACCGCCTCCTCGCGTTGATCGCCCAGGACCAGGTTGCCCGCCGTCGGCCGGGTCGGGAAGCGCGGAACCGCGACCTGTGGACAACTTCCGAGGCATGCATAATCGCAATGAGTGAGCACTCACTCGTTGACATGAGTGAGGACTCACTCATAACCTGGTCCCATGCCCGAGGAGACCACCCGGCGCCGCAGGCGAGCACCGGCGATGAGCCCCGAGGACCGCCGCGAGGCGATCGTCCAGGCCACCATCCCGCTGCTGTTCACCCACGGCGCCAACGTGACCACCAGCCAGATCGCCAAGGCGGCCGGCATCGCGGAGGGCACGGTCTTCCGGGCGTTCAAGGACAAGCAGGAGCTGATCCGCACCTGCGTGCGGACCCTCCTCGCGGCCGACGCGGAGCTGGAGCTGATCGAGCAGGCCCGCCGGGCCGAGAAGCTCGCCGACCGGCTCTCCTGGGCCGTCGGCGCCGTCACCGGCTACCTGGACCGGATGTGGACGCTGGTCGGCGTCCTGCGCGAGACCGGCTTCGACCCGCGCGACGAGGAGCGCGAGCACAAGGGCCCGCCGGTGGAGATGCAACTGCTCGCCGAGCGCATCGCCTCGCTGTTCGGCCCGGCGGACCGCCTGCGGGTCGACCCGTCCTTGGCCGCCCGGCTGCTGCTCGGGCTCGTGTTCACCAACCGCATGCAGGGCAAGGGGTTCGGCGACGCCACGGCCGACATCGACCAGCTCGTCGAGGTGTACCTGCACGGCGTGCTGCTGAGGGGAGACCAGTGAACGACCTGATGATCGAGGCGACGGACGTCGGCAAGGCGTTCGGCGCGCAGAAGGCGCTCGACGGGGTGGGCGTCGCCGTGCCCAGGGGCACCGTGCTGGGCCTGCTCGGCCACAACGGCGCGGGCAAGACGACCCTGGTCAACGTGCTCACCACGCTGCTGCCGCCGGACTCGGGGCACGCCAGGGTGGCCGGGTTCGACGTGGTCCGCGAGGCGCACCAGGTGCGCAGCCGCATCGGCCTGACCGGCCAGTTCGCCGCCGTGGACGAGCAGCTGTCCGGCCTGGACAACCTGGTGCTGATCGCCCGGCTGCTCGGCGCGAGCCCGCGCCAGGCCCGGGAGCGCGGCTCCGAGCTGCTGGAGCTGTTCGGCCTGGCCGACGCGGCGAAGCGGCCGTCGCGCACCTACTCCGGTGGCATGCGCCGGCGCCTGGACCTGGCCGCGAGCCTGGTCGGCCACCCCGAGGTGATCTTCCTCGACGAGCCGACCACCGGCCTGGACCCGGCCAGCCGGCTTGGCCTGTGGGAGATCGTGGAACGCCTGGTCACCGACGGCACCGCGGTCCTGCTGACCACCCAGTACCTGGACGAGGCCGACCGCCTGGCCGACTCCATCACCGTGCTCTCGCGGGGCCGGGTCGTCGCCTCGGGCACCAGCGCCGAGCTGAAGGCCCAGGTCGGCAGGCGCACGGTCACCGTCACCCTGGCCGAGGTCACCGACGTGCCCAAGGCCACCGAGGCGCTGGAGCGGGCGGGCCTGCAACCCGTCGCCGCCGGGCACGCGCTCACCGCGCCCGTCACGTCGTCCCGCCAGCTCGCCACCGTGGTCCGCGCCCTGGACGAGGTCGGCCTGGAGGCCACCGAGCTGGCCCTGGGCGAACCGACCCTCGACGACGTCTACCTCGCCCTCGCCCACCAGCACGCGGCCTGAACGGGAGCCCCGACATGACGACCCCGACCGCCGCGCCGCCGACCCGCTGGCGCGGCACCGACTTCGGCACCCAGGTGCTCGTGCTGACCCGCCGGTCGCTGCGCACCCTGGTCAACGACCCGCGCATGATCGTGTTCAGCGTCCTCCAACCGCTGATCATGCTGACCCTGTTCAGCCAGATCTTCGCCAGCATCGCCGACACGCCCGGCTTTCCCAGCGGGGTGGCCTACATCGACTTCCTGATGCCCGCGATCCTGGTCAACACGGCCATGCAGTCCTCGCTGCAGGCCGGGGTCGGCCTCGTCACCGACATGAAGAACGGCGTGCTGGCCCGGTTCCGCTCGCTGCCCATCCGGCTGGGCGCGGTGCTCGTCGCCCGCAGCCTGTCCGACCTGGTCCGCACGTCCGCGCAGCTGCTGCTGATGCTGGTGTTCGCCGTGACGATCTTCGGCTTCTCCCCCGCGGGCGGCCTGCTCGGCGTGGCCGGTTCGCTGGCGCTGGCCCTGGCCGTCTCCTGGGGCCTGGGCTGGGTGTTCCTGGCCATCGCCACGTGGCTGCGCAACGCCGAGCTGATGCAGACCGTCGGCTTCCTGGCGATGTTCCCGCTGATGTTCGCCTCCAGCGCCTACGTGCCGGTCAGCGGCCTGCCGGGCTGGCTCCAGGCGGTCGCCGACGTCAACCCGCTGACCCACGCGGTCGACGCGGCGCGCGCCATGGCGCTCGGCCACCCCGTCACCGGCGTGGTCGGCGCGCTGGTCACCAGCGGCGCGCTGGCCGCCGTGGGCTGGGTGCTCGCGGTGCGGGGCTTCCGGCGCCCGGTGCCGGCCTAGTCCTTGCCGGACATCTTGCGCAGCATGGCGTTGTACGCGGCGAGGTCCGCGTCGCCGTCCGCGTCCGCCCGCCGGTCCGCCCGGCGGGCCTCGCGGTCGTCCGACCTGGCCCACTGCACCAGCAGCGCCACCATCACCACGATCAGCGGCAGCTCGCCCGCCGCCCACGCGATGCCGCCGCCCAGCCGCTGGTCCTCCAGCAGGTCGGTCGCCCACGGCAGGCCGAGCCAGCGGTAGAACTCCTCGCCGATCACCGTCTGGGAGCTCATCAGCACGATGCCGAAGAACGCGTGGAACGGGATCGAGGCGAACAGCAGCCCCAGCCTGCCCAGCGGCGGCAGGCGGTTCGGGGACGGGTCGATGCCGATCACCGGCCAGTAGAAGACGTAGCCGACCAGGATGAAGTGCGCGTTCATCGCCAGGTGCGCCCAGTGGTAGTCCAGCGCCCGGTCGAACAGGCCCGAGAAGTACAGGCCGTAGAACGAGCCCACGAACAGCGCCAGCGCCACGAACGGGTTGGTCAGCACCTTCGCCACCGGCGAGTGGACGAACGCCAGCAGCCACTCGCGCGGCCCCGGCGGGGTGCCCTTGCCGGCGGCGGGCAGGGCGCGCAGCGCCAGCGTCACCGGCCCGCCCAGCACCAGCAGGATCGGCGCCAGCATGGACAGCAGCATGTGCGCTTCCATGTGGATGCTGAACATGGCCGGCGCGTACCGGCCCAGGCCCGACGACGTGGCGAACAGCACGGTCAGGCAGCCCGCGACCCACGCGACCGCGCGCCCGACCGGCCACGCGTCGCCGCGCTTGCGCAGCCGCCGCACGCCCAGCAGGTAGAGCACGGCCAGGGTGATCGCGAGGGTCCCGAAGACCAGGTCGAACCGCCAGTCGAACAGCAGCCGGGGCAGGGTGGGCGCGCCGAACAGGTCGTAGCCGATGCGCAGCTCGACCCGGCTGGGCAGGGTGCGGCCCTCGGCGGGCGGCGGCGTGCGGCTCAGCGCGGCGGCCAGGCCGAAGGTCAGGAACATCAGCAGGACCTCGACGCCCGCGAGCCGCAGCAGCGCGCGCCCGGACCCCGTGGCCACGACCTGCTTCACGCCCCGCTCGCGCTGGAAGTAGCCGATCACGCCCAGCGCGACCAGGGCGGCGGTCTTGCCCAGCACCAGCAGGCCGTAATCGCTGGTGAAAAGCTGGTCCACGGGCAGCCGCACCCACGCGTTGACCACGCCGGAGACCGCCATCACGATCCAGCAGACCAGGGCGAGCCGGGAGAACCGCGAGGTCGCCAGGGCCAGGTGGGCGCCACTGCGGCGGCCGTGCGCGAGCAGCGCGATCAGGCCGCCGACCCACAGCGCCGCGCCGACCAGGTGGTAGAGCAGGCTGTTCGTGGCCACGTCGTGCGAGCCGCCGCCCGAGGAGTGCCCGGTCACCGCGACCGGCACCAGCGCGAACAGGGACGCGAAGAACAGCACGGTGGTCCAGCCCCAGGACAGCACCAGCCGGCAGCCCAGCGCGATCAGCGCCACGACCACCGCCGTGATCACCCACGCCTTGGACTGCTCCACCAGGCCCGCGGTCCGCAGCAGCACCTCGGGGTCGAGGAAGGCGCCCACCGGCTGGCCCAGCGCGTCCGCCACCGTGAACGGCACCGCCAGGACCGCGCCGACCAGCCACACCAGGGCCGTCCACGCCGCCGTGCGCACCGCCGCGTAGCCGTCGGCGGCCAGCGTGCCGCTGTCCTGCGGCGGCACCAGGAACGCCGCCAGCAGCAGGGAGCCGATGGTCACCACCGCGCTCGCCTCGGTCACCACGCGCACCACGATCAGGCCCGACGCGCCGCCGGTGGTGAGGGCCAGCAGGCCCGCCGCCACCAGGGCGGCTATCGCCGTGCCGACCACCAGCAGGGGGATCAGACCGGTGCGCTGGGTTCGGGTGGGCGCTTCAGTGGTCACGGCACGAGGGTAGGCGCCGCCGGTCCACCGCCACCAACCGCCGGACGTGCGCAGATCACACCCGCTACCGTTGCCGGGTGTGACCGGTTCCCGCACGGCCCCCCTGGTGGCCCTCGCCCTGCTCCTGACCGCCGGGTGCAGCTACACCATCAACGGCACGGCGGTCCCCGACGCCCCGGTGGCACCGCCCACCACGACGTCCGCCCCCGGCGGGCCGCAGATCGCGCGCCCGCGCACGGTGGTCGGCGTGGAGCCGTGCGGGCTGCTGACCGCGGACGACCTCAAGTCGATCGGGCCGCTGAAGAAGGAACCCGCGCGCAAGGACGACGTGATCCAGGAGTCCTGCCAGTACCTGCTCGACGACGGCTCGACCGCGGGCCGCACCGTCGTCGCCGCGCTCTACCAGAAGTACGAGCAGGTGCGGTCCCGGCAGAGCAAGGGGCACGAGCTGGTCGTGGAGGGGCACTCGACCTGGGTGTACTGCGAGCCCGGCGGCACCGAGACGGCGTGCACGGCGACGCTGGCGGTGAACACCAACCGCAGCGTCCTGGTCGCGATGGCCCAGCCCGGCGGTGCCGAGGAGCAGATGCTCGCGGTGATGCGGCCGCTGCTCAAAGCCGCGCTGAACCGACTGCCCGCCGCGTGACCTCGCGGGCCCGGGAGCGCCGGGCCAGCCACACCGCCGGCACCATCATGGCGATCACCACCGCCACGAAGCCCAGCGACACCGACAGGTTGCTGGCGTGCGCGATGCCGCCGACCAGCGGCGGGCCGACCAGGAAGCCGGTGTAGGCGACCGTCGTCACCATGCCGATCTCGCGCTCGCCGCCGGTGCCGTCGTCGCGGCGGCCCGCGTCGCCCGCCAGGTCCATGATCACCGGGAAGGCGAACGCCAGGCCCAGGCCGACGAGGCCGAACCCGACGTAGCCGGTGGCCGGCAGCGGCACCAGCACGACCAGCGCCAGGCCCGCCGCGGCCACCACCGCGCCCGACGCGAGCAGGCGGTACGGGCCCAGCCGGCGCTGCACCGGCTCGCCGAACAGGCGGGCGACGGCCATCGCGATGGAGAACCCGACGTAGGCGGCGGCCGCGGCGCTCTCCCCCACCCCGCGCTGGTCGACGAAGAACAGCGCGGACCAGTCGGCCGTCGCGCCCTCGGCGATCGCCGAGCACAGCGTGATCAGCGCCAGCAGCCACAGCAGCGGCCGCTTGAGCACCGGGCGGTCGCCCGCCGGGGCGTCGGCGGTGTCGCCCGTGGCGCCCGGCACGGCCCGGATGACCCAGACGATGGCGAGCGCGCCGACGACGGCGGCGGTGAGCAGGTGGCGGGTCAGGTCCCAGCCGGCGCCCGCGGCGGCCGCCGCGCCGAGCGAGCCGATCAGGCCGCCGACGCTGAAGCCCGAGTGGAACTGCGGCATCAGCGGGCGGTCCAGCGCGCGGGTGACGGCCACCGCGGCGACGTTCATGCCGACGTCCAGCATCGCGCCGCACGAGCCCAGCACGAACAGGGTCAGGCCCAGCTGCAGCGGTGACGTGGCGAGGGTCAGCGCGGGCACGCCCACGACCGTGATCGCCGAGCCGGCCAGCACCAGGCTGCGGGCGCCGACCCGCGCGCAGGCCCGGGCCGCGAACGGCGCGGTGAGCGCGAGGCCGAGGCTGGCGCCGAGCAGCGCCAGGCCGAGCGTCGCCTCGGTGGCGCCGACCTGGGCGGCCAGCGCGGGCATCCGGGCGGCCCAGGACAGGAACAGCGCCCCGTTGAACAGGAACACCGCGAAGACGGCGAGGCGTGGCGTCGGCATGGGTACGAGTGTGACTGAAGCGCTTCAGAACGTCCAACGGAATACCTCGTTACGCTCCCCACGTGGACCGCCCCCGGAAACCGACGCTCGACACGGTCGCCAGCGCCGTCGGCGTGTCGCGCGCGACGGTCTCCAACGCGTACAACCGGCCGGACCAGCTCTCCGCCGCGTTGCGCGAGCGCATCCTCGCCACGGCCGCCGAGATGGGCTACACCGGGCCGGACCCGGTCGCGCGCAGCCTGGCGACCAGGCACAGCGCGGCGGTCGGGTTCATGCTCGGGCAGCAGCTGTCCACGTCGTTCTCCGACCCGGCGCTGTCGGTCGTGCTCGACGGGCTCGCGTCGACCGTGGACGGGCACGACCACTGCCTGGTGCTGATGCCGGGCCGCGACCGGGGCGGGCCGCGACCGGAGACGGTGGCGCGGGCGCAGGCGGACGTCGTGGTGGCCTACTCGCTGCCCGACGACGCGCCGGCCCTGGCGGCGGCACGGGCGCGCGGCCTGCCGATGGTGGTGATCGACCAGCCGGTGTTACCGGACACGGCGCGGGTCGAGGTGGACGACCTCGGCGGTGCGCGGATGGCCGCGACCGCGCTGCGGGAGCTGGGGCACCGCCGGTTCGGCGTGGTCACGTTCGCGCTGCACCCCGACGGGCACAGCGGCCCCGTGTCGGCCGAGCGGCTGGAGAGCGCGCCGTTCCGGGTCACCCGGGACCGGCTGCGCGGGTACCTGGCGGTGGTCGGGGCGCAGCCGGTCTGGGAGTGCGCGCGGAGCAGCCGCGAGCTGGGCCGGGCCGGTGCGCGCGAGCTGCTGTCCGCCTCCCCCCGGCCGACGGCGCTGCTGTGCGCGTCGGACGAACTGGCGTTCGGCGCGCTGCAGGCGGTACGCGACCTCGGCCTGCGGGTACCCGCCGACGTGTCGGTGATCGGGTTCGACGACGTGCCGGCCGCGGAGCACGCGGACCCGCCGTTGACTACCGTGCGTCAACCGCTGACCGAGAAGGGGCGGCGCGCGGGCGAGCTGGCCCTGCGCCTGCTGGACGGCGGCAGACCGGGAGAGCCGACAAGACTGCCCGTCTCCCTGGTCCTGCGCGACTCGACGGCCGCTCCAGAGTGATACACATCACTTTTAGGCCGTTCTGATCGGTCTTCCCGCGCGGAACGGAAACGCGACGAGTCTTCCGGACGATGTGTCCGGTGGGGCCGGCTACGGTGCTACAGCGCGTGGTCAACGGCCCCTGAGCCTCCGTAGCTCAGTGGAGAGAGCGAGGGACTTCTAATCCCGAGGTCGCAGGTTCGAATCCTGCCGGGGGCGCTCGACGTCGACGATCGGGCGGTGGGCGCTCACAGCTCGTGGCTGTGAGCGCCCACCGCCCGATCGTGTTTTCAGCGCAGGCCGTCGGTGAAGGCGCGCAGGGCGGTCAGGGCGGCGGGGGCCAGGGTGTCCGGGTCGGTGCCGCGCAGGTTGTGGTCCACGCCGGGCAGCACCGTGCGGCCCGGGCCGGTGGTGCGGGCTCGGCGCAGGGCCCCCGCGAGGGCGTCGGTGGTGGCGCAGGGGACCTGGGGGTCGTTGGTGCCGCAGGTCAGCAGGACCCGGGTGCCCGGGCGGAGGTGGCTGGCAGCGGTCGGCGGGTCCACCCGGTCGTTGCTCAGGACGAAGCGGCGGCTGGGGCCGTCGAAGAGCGACTGGAAGAACTGGGCCAGGGTGGGCAGCAGGTCGGTCGGGTCGAGCGGTTGGTTCGCGCGCAGGGCGCCGACGGCGCGGTCCACGGCCTGGTCGTTGGCCCGCTGCTGCTCCGGGGTGAGCCGGCCGGCCTGCGCCGCCGCGGCCAGTTGGGCGTGCAGTTGCAGTGCGATCAGGTCCAGCAGGCGGATCGCCTGCGGTTGCAGCAGCGCCAGGCCGGCCGGGCGGGGGTGGACCTTGTCGGCCAGCAGGAGGCCGGTGAGCGCTCCTTCGCTGTGGCCCACGACGAGCAGGGCGCGCGGGTCGGTGGCGGGGTGGGCGCGCAGCAGGTCGTAGGCGGCCGCGGCCTGGCGGACGAAGGCCGGGTGGTCGACGTCCTCGGGGTGGCCCTCGTAGGCGCCCAGTCCTGTCCGGCCGCTGCCGTACTTGTCGAAGCGGAGGGTGGCGACGCCCTGTCCGTCCAGGGCGGCGGCCAGGTGGGACAGGGTGTGCGGGGTGATCGCCGGTGGCTGGTCGCCGTCGCGGTCGGTGGGGCCGCTGCCGGGCAGCAGGAGCGCGGCGGGGAGCCGTTGGCCCCTGCGGTGGGCCGGGACGTGGAGGGTGCCGTAGGTCTTCGTGCCCTCGACGGTGAACACGACCTCGTGGTCGGTGGCCGGGATCGACGCGGGGGTCGCGCCGGCGGGGGTCGTGACCAGGAGGGCGGTCGTCAGGGCCAGGGTGAGCGCTGTTCTGCGCTGGAACACGTGGGGTGCCTTTCGCGGGGGGATCAGGGGCGGCGCGTGACGCCTTCGACCAGTTCGACCGTGGCCCTGGGGTCGTCGACCTGGAGCACCAGGCGGGCGTAGCGCTCGTCGGCCAGTTCGATCACGACGGCCTTGGCCGGGTCGCGCACGTCCCAGAACACCCGGTCGCCGTTCAGGTGGAAGGTGCCCGCGGTGATCACGCCGGGCATGTGCGTGCCGGGGGCGCGGATGCCCTTGGGCTCCTTGGCGATGCCCGGGTCGGCGGTGGCGCCCCGGACGTTGGCCAGCGGGATGGTCAGGGTGCTCTTGAGCGCCCAGAGCTTGTCCAGCCCTTCGATCACCACGACCAGGTCGTCGCCGTCGATGTGGACCTTTGCCATGTCGTGCTCCTCAGCGGGAAGGGGTGGCGCCCTGCTCGGCCTTGGCGCGCAGGCGCAGGCCGAGCAGGGCGGCGGTGGGTGGCGGGGTGGCCGCGACGGCGCCCAGCGCCTCGTCGATGACGTCCAGGGCCCTGGTCACCTCGGTGGCGACCTCGGGGTCCACCGGTGCGCGTTCGACCGCCGCCAGCAGCAGGAAGTCCAGGTCCGTCCCGGCCTCCGACGACACCAGGCGCGCGGCCCCGGCGAAGTCGCCGGCGCGTCCCAGCGACTCGGCCAGGGGGTGGACCTCGTGCTCCAGGTACCAGCGCAGTGCCGCCAGGTACAGGCCGCGCTTGCTGCCGAAGGTCTTGTAGAGGCTGTTGCGGTGCACACCCAGGTGGGTGACCAGGTCGTCGACGGACACGCCGTCGTACGCCCGGCTCGCGAACAGCGCCGCCGCCGCTCGCACCACCTCGGCTTCGTCGAATCCCCTGGGTCGGCCCATGCGCCCACCGTAGAGCGTTTAGGAACGACCAGTCAAGAACGATCGTTCCTAAACCGCTGCGACCGGCGGCCGGCGAGGCCGTCGGGTTCGAAAGACTTTCAAATAGGCCGATCGGGCTATGGACGGGATGGGGCACCTGCCTCAACAGCGTGCCAACCGAACCGTCTTCGGACACAGAAACTTGCGAATATAGTTTCGAATACTTTCGATAACTTCTTCCACCGAAGGACGGCTGGGCGCCAGGGTCCGGAATGGATCAAGTGGACCCCACAAGCCTTGCCTAGCTGCGGTTTTGCCTCCAACAGTGGATCAAGGTTAACCGATTCTTCTGCGATGCATCCACGGGTTCACACCCCGGAGCGTCGCTGCCCCGGGAGACCAACGCTCGAAACAAGTACTTGAGGGGCCGACTAGTTTCGGTTAATACTGCTGAAAGTTTCAGGGACCACTCACCCACCTGCCGAAGCCGCAGGTGCTCCCCCCAGGAAGTGCCAAAACATGAAGCTGACAGCGAAGTCAGTCTCGCGAGTCGCACTCGTGTCGACGCTGGTGGCGGCCGCGACGGGCGCCGCGGTGCTCGTGGCCTCGCCCGCCAGTGCCGGGACCACCCTCGCCGCCTCGGCGACCGAGCGGGGTCGCTACTTCGGTACGGCCGTGGCCGCGAACAAGCTCTCGGACTCGACCTACGTGGGCATCCTGAACCGCGAGTTCAACATGGTCACGGCCGAGAACGAGATGAAGATGGACGCCACCGAGCCGAACCAGAACCAGTTCTCGTTCAGCAACGGCGACCGGATCGTCAACCACGCCCGCAACCAGGGCATGCGGGTCCGCGGCCACGCCCTGGCCTGGCACTCGCAACAGCCGGGCTGGATGCAGAACATGTCCGGCACCGCGCTGCGCAACGCCATGCTCAACCACATCACCCAGGTCGCCACCTACTACAAGGGCAAGATCTACGCCTGGGACGTGGTCAACGAGGCGTACGCCGACGGCAGCAGCGGTGCGCGGCGCGACTCGAACCTCCAGCGCACGGGCAACGACTGGATCGAGGCGGCGTTCCGGGCCGCGCGGGCGGCCGACCCGAACGCGAAGCTCTGCTACAACGACTACAACACCGACAACTGGTCGCACGCCAAGACCCAGGGCGTGTACCGGATGGTGCAGGACTTCAAGTCCCGTGGCGTGCCGATCGACTGCGTCGGGTTCCAGGCGCACTTCAACAGCGGCAACCCGGTGCCGTCGAACTACCACACCACCCTGCAGAACTTCGCCGACCTCGGCGTGGACGTCCAGATCACCGAGCTGGACATCGAGGGCTCCGGCTCCACCCAGGCCCAGCAGTACCAGGGCGTGGTCCAGGCGTGCCTGGCCGTCTCCCGCTGCACCGGCATCACCGTCTGGGGCATCCGCGACAGCGACTCCTGGCGCGCCTCGGGCACCCCGCTGCTGTTCGACGGCTCCGGCAACAAGAAGGCCGCCTACAACTCCGTGCTGTCCGCGCTGAACAGCGGCTCGGGCACGACCACGCCGACGTCGACGACGACCGGCCCGACGACCACCTCGTCCAACCCCGGCGGCGGCTGCACCGCGACCTACGCCGAGGGTGAGAAGTGGAGCGACCGGTTCAACGGCCAGGTCACCGTCTCCGGCACCAACAGCTGGATCGTGACGGTCACCGTCAGCTCGCCGCAGCGGATCATCGCCACCTGGAACACCAGCCCGACCTGGGACTCCAGCGGCAACGTGATGACCGCCCGCCCCAACGGCAGCGGCAACACCTTCGGCTTCACCATCCAGCACAACGGCAACTGGAGCTGGCCCAGCCTGACCTGCCGGGTCGGCTGACCACCCCGCGGTCCGGGGAGGGGCCTGGCAACGACGCCGGGCCCCTCCCCTTCTCCCCTCGGCGACCGGCGTCCCCCGCCGGTCGCCGCTGCCGTGCCGGGAACGAGGTGGAGGTCGACGCGACCGACCGGCCCGGGGAGGGTCCGACAGCGCCGCCCTGCGCTCACGGCAGCGACACCCCGACGGTCAACCCGCCCCCGTCCCGGGGTTCAGCCCGGACCGCGCCGCCGTGCGCGCGGACGACCGAGGCGACGATCGACAGGCCCAGCCCCACGCCGCGGTCCGCGCCCACCCGCTCGGACCGCAGCCGCACGAACGGCTCGAACAGGCTCGGCACCCGGTCGGCGGGCACCGGCGGCCCGGTGTTGGCCACCTCCAGCGCGGGCTCGGCCCCCACCCGGACCCAGACCGCGCCGCCGTCGTTGTACTTGATCGCGTTGCCCACCAGGTTGGTCACCAGCCGCTCCAGCAGCACCGGGTCGCCCGGCACGGTCCGCGGCGCCGAGGCCGCGTGCAGCCGGACCCCCGCCTGCTCCAGGGCCGGGCGGTGGGCGTCGACGACCTGGACGACGATCCGGTCCAGCCGCACCGGCTGGGTGCGCTCCAGGCCCCGGTCGCTGTTGGCGAGCACCAGCAGCCCCTCGATCAGCGCCTCGCTGCGCGCGTTGACCACGAGCAGCTTCTCGCACAGCTCGCGCGCGGCCCGGTCCTTGCCCAGCCGCGTCATGGCCACCTCGACCATGGTGCGCTGCGTGGCCAGCGGGGTGCGCAGCTCGTGCGAGGCGTTCGCGACGAAGCGCCGCTGGCTGTCGAACGACCTGGCCAGCCGGTCCAGCATCCCGTCGAAGGTGTCGGCCAGCTCGGTCAGCTCGTCCTTCGGTCCCTGCATGCGGATGCGCTGGTCCAGCTCGTCGGCGCTGAGCCTGCGCGCCATCGCCACCACGTGGTGCACCGGCCGCAGCATCCCGGAGGCCGCGAGCCGCCCCAGGAGCAGCGCCACCACCGCCGAACCGGCCAGCGTGACGCCCGACTGGATCAGCAGCGTCCGGAGCATGTCGGACCGGTACCCCTGGATGTCGACCTCGTGGACCCGCGTCCCGGAGTCGCCCTCCCGGTCCGGCACCAGCCGCTCCTCGCCGCCGGGCGGGGGCGCGACCGAGGTCGGCGCCTGGTCCGGCGGGACCGGGAGGGCGCCGCTGACCAGCAGGTAGTTGACGCCCAGCAGGAGCGCGCCGCTGACCAGCAGCAGCGCGCCGATGAGCACCGACAGCCTGGTCCGGACCGAGAGCCGCCGGCCGCTCACTCGACCAGCTGGTACCCCACCCCCGGGACGGTCCTGATCACCGGCGGGTCGCCGAGCTTCTTGCGCAGCGTCATCATCGTCACCCGCACCGCGTTGGTGAACGGGTCGATGTGCTCGTCCCATGCCTGCTCCAGTAGCTCCTCGGCGCTAACGACGGCCCCGCCCGCCCGCATGAGCACCTCCAGCACGGCGAACTCCTTGCGCGAGAGGTAGACGAACCGGTCCTCGCGCAGGACCTGGTGCCTGGGCACGTTCATCTCGATGTCGCCCCACCGCAGGACGGGCGGCAGGGCGGGCTGCACCCGGCGGCCCAGCGCGTGCACCCTGGCCACCAGCTCCGCCAGCGCGAACGGCTTGGTCAGGTAGTCGTCGGCGCCCAGGCCGAGGCCGTGCACCCGGTCCATCACGTTCCGGGCGGCGGTCAACATGATCACCCGCGTGGTGCCGCCGGTGGACACGATGCCCCGGCACACGTCGTCGCCGTGCACGAGCGGCAGGTCGCGGTCGAGCACCACCACGTCGTAGCGGTTGACCCCCACCTTCTCCTGCGCGGCGGCGCCGTCGAAGCAGACGTCGACGGCCATGGCCTGCTGCCGCAGCCCCTCGGCGATGGCCTCGGCGAGCAGCACTTCGTCCTCGACGACCAGAACCCGCATGGGCCCATTGTGCTCAAGCGGGTCTAAGCAAACCATAAGCGTGACCCTTACGGTCCAGAGATCCGCTTCCGGGTAGAACAACCGACAAAGCCGGTTCGCTTTCGGAGGCGATTCATGGTTACCCGCTTGATCACGACAATGCTCGCGGCGGCGTGCGTACTGGCCGCGGCCGCCTGCGCCAAGGAGGAACCGCTCGGCGTGCCGTCGGTGTCGAGCGCCTCCCCCACCAGCGAGGCCGCTGCCGCCGGCAGCACCGACGGGCAGGACGCCTTCACCCGGTGCATGAAGGAGAACGGCGTCGACATCGAGGCACAGGGCACCCCGGACGACGAGAACCAGCCCGAGGCGCAGGGCAGCGCGGCGCCCGGTGACCAGCGCAAGCAGCAGGAGGCACTGGACCGGTGCCGGCGGTTCCTGCCCGACGGCGGGGCGGCGAAACCGATGGGCGAGGAGGCCCTGGCACAGGCCCGTGAATTCGCCAAGTGCATGCGCGAGAAGGGCGTCGAATACCCCGACCCAGATCCCAACCAGGGCGCTGGCGAAGGTGTTTCACGAATTCCCGAGGGAATTGACATCAACGACCCGGCCATCCGGGAGAAGATGGCCGACTGCTCGCGCCGGACGAACGGGTTGACGCCGGAGAGCACGCGGTGACCGAAGTCGAGCCGCAGGGGCGGGGGGCGCTCCGCCGGCGGCGGCGGCGGCTCCTGCTGGTCGCGGTGGTCCTCGCGGTCGCCGCCACGGTCGGGGTGGTGCTGTTCACCCGGGTGGCGACCAGGCCGGAACCGGCGGCGCGGCCGACCGCGCCGCCACCCGCCACCGCGAAGGTCGTGCGGACGGACTTGGTCGACCGGGTCGAGGTCGACGGCACCCCGGGGTACGGCGCCGCGACGCCGCTGTCCGGGCGCAAGCAGGGCACCCTGACCTGGCTGCCGGAACCGGGGAAGGTCGTCGACCGCGGCCAGCCGCTCTACGCGGTGGACGCGGTCGCGGTGCCGCTGCTGATCGGCTCGACGCCGCTGTACCGGGAGATCCGCGCCGACGTGCCGGCCGGGCCGGACGTGAGGGTGCTCCAGGAGAACCTGGTCGCCCTGGGCTACGCCGAGGCCGGTCCGCCGGACGGGAAGTTCGACGCGGGCACCGGCCGGGCGCTGCGGAAGTGGCAGAAGGCCGCGGGCCTCCCGCAGAGCGGCGTGCTGGCGCAGGGCGACGCGCTGGTGCTGCCGGCGGCGGTGCGGGTCGACCGCGTCACCGCGCAGTTGGGCGCCGCGGCGGAAGGGGAGCTGATGGAGGTCACGGGCACCGAGCGGTTGGTGACCGCCGAGCTGGAGAAGTCGCGCCGGGACTACGCCCCGGCGGGCGCCGCGGTCGAGGTCCGGCTGCCGGACCGGCGCACCGCCGCGGGGACCGTGCGGTCGGTGGCGACCGCCTCGGCCGAGGAGGGCGAGACCAAGCTGGTGGTCACGGTCGCGTTCGCCGACCCGGCCGCCGCGCCCGAGTCCGGCCAGGTCGTGGTGGTGCTGACCGGCGCTCGGCGCGACCAGGTGCTCGCCGTGCCGGTGCGGGCGCTGGTGGCGCTGGCCGAGGGCGGTTACGCCGTGGAGGTGCTGCGCGACGGCGGGCGGTCGCTGGTGCCCGTCGAGCCGGGCATGTTCGCGTCGGGCCTGGTCGAGGTGACCGGCCCGGGGCTGGTCGAGGGCGCCGAGGTGGTGGTGGCGTCGTGACCCCGGTGCTCGAACTGGACGGGGTGGCCAAGGTCCACCCCGGCGGCGTCGCCGCCCTGCGCGGCGCGTCGATCGCGGTGGGCGCGGGCGAGCTGGTCGCGGTGGTCGGGCCGTCGGGTTCCGGCAAGTCGACCATGCTGCACCTGATGGGCGCGCTGGACCGGCCCAGCGCGGGCCGGGTCCTGGTCAACGGGCACGACGTGGGCGCGCTGCCCGACCGGCGGCTGTCCGCGCTGCGCGCGTCGTGGCTGGGCTTCGTGTTCCAGCAGTTCCACCTGACCGAGGGGCTGACCGCGCGGGAGAACGTGGTGGCCGCCCAGGTCTACCGCGGCGTGCCCCGCCGCGAGCGCCGGGCCCGCGCCGACGCGGCGCTGGCCCGGGTGGGGCTGACCCACCGCGCCGACCACCTGCCCGCGGAGCTGTCCGGCGGCGAGAAGCAGCGGGTCGCGATCGCCCGGGCCGTGGTGAACCGGCCGTCCGTCGTGCTGGCGGACGAACCGACCGGGAACCTCGACTCGACCTCCGGCGGCGAGGTGCTGGCGCTGCTGCGCGAGCTCAACGCCGAGGGCACCACGGTCGTGCTGATCACGCACGACGGGGCGATCGCCGCGGCGGCGCCCCGCCGGGTGGAGGTCTTCGACGGCCGCATCCGGCTGGACACGGGGTGGCGGCCGTGACCGAACTCCCCCGCCCCACCCGCCTGTCCCCGGCCGACGTGCTGCTGCTGGGCCTGGTCGGCCTGCGCACCCGCCTGGTGCGCACCGCCCTCGCGGCCCTGGGCATCGCGATCGGCATCGCCTCCCTGGTCGCCGTGGTCGGCATACCGGCGTCGAGCCAGGCCGCGCTGCGGGCGCAGATCGCCGCGCTGGGCCCGAACCTGCTGACCGTCTCGCCGGGCAACGACCTGTTCAGCTCGACCAGGGCGAAGCTGCCCCCGGACTCGCCGGCCATGATCAGGCGCATCCCGCCGGTCGAGGCGGTGTCCGCGACCGGGGCGACCACGGCGACGGTGCGGCGCAGCGACCTGGTGCCGCGCGCGGACAACGGCGGCATCCGGGTCGCGGCCGGCCGGCTCGACCTGCTCGACGTGGTCCACGCCCGGGTCCGGACCGGGCGGTTCCTCACCCCCGCCACCGAGCACTACCCCGTGGTGGTGCTCGGGGACCGGGCCGCGCGCGTGCTGGGCGTCGAGCTCCCGGCCGCCGGGCCCACGCCGCTGGTGTGGATCGCGGACCGGTCGTTCGCGGTGGCCGGGGTGCTGGAACCGGTGCCGCTGGCGCCGGAGATCGACGGGTCCGCGCTGGTCGGGTGGCCCGCCGCCGAGCGGTACCTCGGCTTCGACGGCACCCCCGGCCTGGTCTACGTCCGGGCGCGGGAGCAGGCCGTGGAGGCGGTGAAGTCGGTGCTGGGCCGCACGGTCAACCCGGAGCGGCCGAACGAGGTGCTGGTCAGCAGGCCGTCGGACGTGCTGGTGGCCCAGCGGATCACCGAGCGCGCCTACTCCGCGCTGTTCCTGGGGCTCGGGGCGATCGCCCTGCTCGTCGGCGGCATCGGCGTGGCCAACACCATGGTCATCTCGGTGCTCGAACGGCGGCGGGAGATCGGCCTGCGCCGGGCGCTGGGCGCGAGCAGGCGGCAGGTCCGGGCCCAGTTCCTCACCGAGTCGGTGGTGCTCGCCGGGATCGGCGGCGCGGCGGGCGCCCTGCTCGGCACGGCGGTCACGGCCGGCTACGCGGTCGTCCAGGGGTGGCCCGCCGTGCTGCCCGTGCCGGTGCTGCTCGGCGGGGTCGGCGCCGCGACG
The DNA here is from genome assembly GCF_009498035.1 of Saccharothrix syringae. NCBI lineage: Bacteria > Bacillati > Actinomycetota > Actinomycetes > Pseudonocardiales > Pseudonocardiaceae > Saccharothrix > Saccharothrix syringae. The sequence continues at coordinate 1,378,877 of NZ_CP034550.1, read as the reverse complement.
GCCATCGGCGTGCTCGCCGGCGTGTACCCCGCGGTGCGCGCGGCGCGGCTGCCGCCCACCGCAGCGCTGGCCGATGCCTGAGCGCGCGGGGGCGCGGTCCCCGGCCTGGGACCGGGGACCGCGCGGTGGGGGTGTTGCCGGGATCAGCCGGTGTACTGGATGCCGGACGAGACGCGGTAGTAGCCGGACGGGCAGATCTGCAGGAAGTACCACGAACCCGTGCCGACCCACGCGCTGTAGTACGTGTAGCCGTTGCTGCACTGCAGGTAGGAGCGGATGTAGCCGGAGTACACGTTGCAGTAGCGCTCGACGGCGTTGCTGTAGAGGTAGCTGGTGCACGCCCAGCTCGCCGCGACCGACGGCTGCGAGTCGGCGGGGGCGGCCTGGGGCGCGGCCTGGGGTGCGACGGCCTGCACGGCGGCGGACTGCACGGCGGGCGCGGCCGACGCCGCCTGCACCGCGGCGGACGTACCCGCGAAGAACGCTAGCGAGACGACCAGCATCTTGAGCGCCCGCACGAGGAACGTGCGGTTCTGGGTGTCAATCATCGGCGGCCTGTCCTCCCTCTATCGTGCCACCCGGTATCGGGCGACATCTCGGACGCCGAGAATTCTGACCACGAATCCCGCAGCTCAGCAGAGTTGGAAGTAAATACTTCCAGGTTCGCACAATTGCCCGAACCCCAATCCCGCCGCTAGCACGGGAGCACCGACGAGGGAAGCACCGGAAGCGCTTCGTTCCGGGAGCCTGCCGGTTGCCGGCGGGCATCGCCCTTTCGGATCAACCCCGCACACTGCTTATGGTTTGCTTATGCGCCCGGTGGCAGACTGCTCCGGGCATCGCCGTCGTACACTGGGGAACAATCCGCCAGATTAAGGCTTCCTCGGATTGGTCCCCGCATCGAAGGGGGAACGCGATGGAGAGCGCCGATCTTCTCGCAGACCGTTCCAACACTCCGTGGAGACCGACGGCGGGTTCCCTTCACCGGAAAAGGGACACCCGCCTGATGAACGTCAATCAATTTGCCGCAGAAATCGGGGTGACCACCCGGACCGTGCGTTCCTACCACGCACGCGGTCTGTTGCCGCAGCCCGTCCGGGTGGGCCGGACGCCGTACTACCTGCGCGCCCACCTGACCCGCATGCGGCACGTGCTGCGGTTGCAGCGGCAGGGCCTCTCGCTGGACGCCGTGCAGGCCCTGCTGGAACCGGACGCCTGCCTGGTGCGGCTGCTGCCGGTGGGCCGCGCGGTGACCGAGGCGCTGCGCGAGCGGCCCGACCTGCTGGCGGCGATGGTGGCCAACGGCATCCTGGTCAGGCGCGCGGACGGGACCGTGGAGGTGCGGGCCGCGCGCGCCGTGCTGACCGCGCGCACGGCGGGCGTGTCCGCGGTCGCCGCGCTGGCGCTGCTCGCCGAGGTGGCGGAGACGCTGGCGCCGCAGGCCGACGACGTGCTGGAGGCCGTCCGCCGGATGGCCTCCTGGACCCGGACCGGCCCGACGCCCTGCTTCGACGACCTGGTCACCCTCGCCGTGGAGGTGGTGCGGGCGCGCATCGCGCAGGCGGTGCGGCGGGAGGAGGCACCCGGCCGGCCCGCCTGAGGGCCGGGGTCACGCGGTGCGGCGGCACGTCCTGGCGCGGCACGGCGAGGTGGCGGCGGAACCCGCGGTGACCGGGGCCGCGTGCGCGGGGAACCGGTCGCGCCCGGCGCGCTCGTCCAGGCCGGCGCAGTCGCGCGACTCGGCCTGGACGGGGTGGGCCCGTGCAGCCCGGCGGCACGCCCGGGCCGCGCGCGATGCCGGTGAGCGCGTCGCGGGACTCGACCCGGCCGCCGGCCAGGACGCGCTCCGGGGGCACCCGCCCCGACCGGGTCGGGGGGAGCCTCGGCGGCAGCCGCACCTGCCGGGTGGCAAAACCACGACATCGGCGGCGACCGGTGGTCCCCGATCACTCGGAGGTGCGAACTCAGCGCCTGCGGCCGACCGCGGCCAGCCCGGCGAAGCGCTCGGGGTGCTCGTCGACGTCCTCCGGCGTCTCCGGCCGCCACAGCGGCAGGTGCACCACACCCGGCTCCACCAGCTCGAACCCCGCGAACAACGCCTCCACCTCGGCCTTCGAGCGCATGGTCATCGGGGTGGTGGTGCGCTGCCGGTACAGGTCGGTGTGCGCGTCGGCGTCGCGCGGGGCCTGCCCGTCGCCCGTGGCGTGCGAGACCACCAGGAAGCTGCCGGGCGGCACGGCGTCGCGGTAGGCGGCGACCACGTCCGCGGCGCCGTCGGCCACGAAGTGCAGGACCGCGACCATCATCACCGCGACCGGCCGGGACAGGTCCAGCAGCTGCTGGGCGGCCAGCACCTCGGCCGGGTGCCGCAGGTCCTCCTGGACGACGGCGGTCTGCCGGTCGCCGTCGAGGATCGTGCGGCTGTAGGTGACCGCGACCGGGTCGTTGTCGACGTAGACCACGCGCGCCCCGGGGTCGGCGGCGCGGGCCACCTCGTGGACGTTGCCCACGGTCGGTATGCCCGAGCCCAGGTCGAGGAACTGGGTGACCCCCCGGGCCACGCAGAACCGCACGGCCCGGCGCAGGAACGCCCGGTTGGCCCGCATGATCATCGGCACTTCGGGCCACATCCGGATGGCCTGCTCGGCCATCTCCCGGTCCACGGCGAAGTTGTGCGCCCCGCCGAGGTAGTAGTCGTACACCCGGGCCGCACTGGGTCTGGTCAGGTCGATGTCCGGTCGTTCAGCCACGCTCGGCTCCTTCCCGGTCGCAGCTTAGGCCCGCGCCGAGCGGCATAGGATGGGAGGCCCACAGCTTCGTCCCAGGGGGTCGTCGTTGTCCGTTCACGCCACTTGGTCGGGTCTGCGGGCGTTGCACAACCGGATCAACGCGAACCTGGAGCGCGCCCTGCAGCGGCGGTTCAACTTCGGCATGTCGGAGTTCGTCGCGCTGTCCGCGCTGGCCGGTGCGCCGGAAGGCGAGCTGCGGATGCAGGAGCTGACCGAGGTGGTCGGGCTCAACCAGAGCTCGGTGAGCCGGCTGGTCGCCCGGTTGGAGCAGTCCGGGCTGACGTCGCGGGAGCTGTGCGAGACCGACCGGCGCGGCGTGTTCAGCTGCATCACCCCCGCCGGGCGGCAGGTGCTCGACGAGGCGGAGCCGTTCTTCGAGCACACCCTCACGGCCATCTTCGAGGAGGTCGCCGAGGACCCCGAACTGGGTCCGCTGCTGGCCAAAGTGCGTGCTTGAGGACGGTTTTTTGTCGGACCCCCGGAGTAGAATCGAACACGAGTTCGATCGCCCGAGGGGAGCCTGCCGTGGCACTGGTCAGCGTCACCGCCCTGTCCTTCACCGAGTACGCCATGAGCGGCCAGCGTGGCCGGATCAGCATCGTCAACGATCAGCGCCGGATCTACCTGTCGTCGGGGCAGTGGGTCGCGGGCTTCTACAACCCGATGCGCGACGCGATGCGCCGCGCCGCGAACTCGCCCGACCCGGAGGCCGAGCTGGAGAAGGCGATCGGGGTGGCGCTGGACTCGCCGCGGGCCGGGCAGCTGCGGGCGTTCCAGGAGCTGCGGGACGGGTTCCTGCCCTGGTTGCTGGACACGCGGGCCACCGGCATCCCGGTCGGGTCGACGCGGTGGTTCGCCGGTGAGCTGGAGCTGCGGGTGCGGCCGCACCTGGGGCTGCTGGCGCCGGACGGGTCGCGGGCCGCGGTGCTGGTGTACGTCAAGGAGCCGCCGCTGACCCAGGAGGCGGCGAACGTGGCGCTGCGCGTGCTGCAGCAGAGCATGGACGACGTGCTGCCCGACGCCACGCCGCTGGTGCTGGACGCGCGGCGCGGGCGGGCGTTCCGGATGTCGCGGCGGACGAACCTGGCCAAGCTCGACGCGCTGATCGCGGCCGAGGCGGCGGGGTACGTCGTGCACTGGCGGATGAGCGCCTGACCCCGCCCGCCGGCCGGTGGCCAGGTCGCCGGCCGGCGCGCGGGGTCGAGGGAGCCGAGGAGGGCCGAGGGGGACACGGGGGTCGGGGCCGGACCGAGGGCCCGAACCGAGGGGGCGGGGCGAGGGGTCGGGGGCGGCGCGGGGTCGGGGCGGGTCGGCACAGGTCCGGGCAGGTCACGGCCGGGTCGGCACAGGTCGGTGTTGGTCAGGGTCGGCCCGGGTCACTCGCCGCCGAAGCCCCCCGCGTCGTGGGCGAAGTCGCCGCCCACCACCGTCGCCAGCACCTCGATGTCCCCGATCCGCGACACCTCGCACCTCAACGGGTCGTCGGCCAGCACCGCGAAGTCGGCGAACCGCCCCGGCCCGACGCTGCCGAGCACGTCCTCCCGCCGACAGGCGTAAGCGGCGCCGAACGTGTAGGCCCGCAGCGCCTCCTCCACCGACACCGCCTCGTCCGGCCCGACCGCCGTCCCCTCCCGCGACAGCCGCTCGACCATGAACTGCACCGCCCGCAACGGCTTCCCGTCGGCCACCGGCCGGTCCGAGCTGCCCGCCACCACGATCCCCCGGTCGAGGAACGCCCGCCCCCGGTACAGCCACGGCGCCCGCTCCGGCCCCATGATCCGCGAGTAGTCGTCCCCGTAGGCCCACAGGAACGTCGGCTGGACCACCGGCACCACGTTCAGCTCCGCGATCCGGTCCACCTGCTCGGGCCGCACCAGCCCGCAGTGCTCGATGCGGTGCCGCGCGTCCGGCCGGGGCACCGCGTGCTGGGCGTCGGCCAGCGCGTCGAGGGCGAAGTCGATCGCCCGGTCCCCGATGGCGTGCACGGCCAGCTGCCACCCGGCCGCGTGGCCGTCGACGATCGCGGCGTGCATGAGCGACGGGTCGTCCTGGAGCTGGCCGGCCGTGTCCATGCCCTCGTACGGCGAGGTCAGGGCCGCCGTGCGGGCGATCATGCCGCCGTCGGTCCACAGCTTGAGCGCGCCGATGGACAGCCGGTCGCCGCCCAGGCCGGTGCGCAGGCCCAGCGGCACGGCCCGGCGGATGCCGTCGGCGAGGTGGGCGACCACGGGCTCCAGCCGGTCGGCCGAGACCATGAGCTGGACGCGGATCGGCAGGTCGGCGCGCTGGTACGCCTCGACCTCCAGCGGGCTGCTGCCGATCAGGCCACCACCGACCCCCGCCTCGGCGGCCAGCACCACGCCCTCGCGGGCGCACTGCGCCGCGCCGAGCGCGACGTCCGCGGCGATGTCGTCCAGCGAGTACGGCAGCCGCAGGGCCCGCACCGCGGTCTGGGCGCCCTCGGCCAGGAACCCGGTCGGCCTCCCCTCGGCGTCGCGCTGCGCCTCCCGCAGCACGTGCGCGGGCAGCACGTCGAGCACGTCGCCGCTGACCACGCACGCGTGCCCGGACAGGTCCTGCACGTAGACCCGCGGGCCGACCAGGTCCAGGTCGCGGGAGGTCAGCGGCCGGTCCAGGGCGCGGTGGTCGTACCCGGCCACCTCCAGCCAGTCGGAGGTCCGCGGCGCGGCGCGCAGCACGTCCAGCACCTGGACCACGGTCGCGCACGAGGAGATGTCGGGGGTCCGCGAGGCCCGGCCGGCCCAGGCCAGGTGGTTGTGCGCGTCGACGAACCCCGGCAGCACCACCGCCCCGCCCAGGTCGACCACCCGCCGGGCGGGCAGGTCCGCCACGGCGTCGTCCAGGCCGACCACGCGTCCCGCCCACGTGCCGATCACGGTGGCCGCCGGGTGGGCCGGGTCCAGGGTCACGACCCGTCCGTTCACGAACTTCTGGTCCAGGATCACCCGCGCAGGCTAGCGAACACCAACTTAGGTTAGGGTGCGATAACTTAGGCGAGGCTAAGGAGAGCGCCCATGCGCGTCGTCATGTTCGGCTACCAAACCTGGGGTCACCGCACCCTCCAGGCGCTGCTGGACTCCGAGCACGAGGTCGTCCTGGTGGTGACCCACCCCAAGAGCGACCACGCCTACGAGCGCATCTGGAGCGACTCCGTCGCCGACCTGGCCGCCGAGCACGGCGTCGAGACGATCATCCGCAACCGGCCGGACGACGACGAGCTGTTCCAGCGGCTCAAGCAGGTCGAGCCGGACGTCATCGTCGCCACCAACTGGCGCACCTGGATCCCGCCCCACATCTTCACCCTGCCCAAGCACGGCACGCTGAACGTGCACGACTCGCTGCTGCCCGCCTACGCGGGCTTCTCGCCGCTGATCTGGGCCCTGATCAACGACGAGAAGGAGGTCGGCGTCACCGCCCACATGATGGACGAGACGCTCGACGCGGGCGACATCGTGCTCCAGCGCGCCGTCCCGGTCGGCCCCCGCGACACCACCGCCGACCTGTTCCACAAGACCCTCGCCCTGTTCGGCCCGATCACCGTCGACGGCCTGGCCGAGATCGCCAAGGGCCGCACCGACTTCCTCAAGCAGGACCGGTCCAAGGCCAGCTTCTTCCACAAGCGCGCCGAGGAGGACCTGCGCATCGACTGGACGTGGGAGGCCGACGAGCTCGACCGGCTGGTCCGCGCCCAGTGCGCGCCGTACCCGAGCGCGTTCTGCTTCCACAGGGGCAAGCGGCTGGAGATCGTCGAGGCCGAGGTGTCCGAGGGGCGCTACGGCGGCACGCCCGGCCGGATCTTCTACCGCGAGGGCGACGGCGTGGCGATCGTCGCCGGCGCGCTGGCCCGCCGCGGCCGCAACCACGCGCTGCTGGTCAAGCGGGTGCGCACCGAGGACGGCCGCGAACTCGGCGCCACCGAGTACTTCACGCACATGGGCGGGTACCTCACGAGCCGCCCCTGACCGCGAACCGCCGCACGGCGAACAGCGAGGCCCACGTCAGCACGACCAGCACGGCGTGGGCCAGCAGGGGTGCCGGGGCCTTCTCGACCAGGATCCAGCTCATCCACGTGCAGGTGACGAGGGCGCCGGCCGCCGCGGCGAAGCGGTGGGCGGCGCCCCACCGCGTGCCGCGCCCCCACCACAGCCCCGCCGCGGCCGCCGTCGCCGGCCAGCCCAGCTTCAGCGCGAACCCCGCCCAGTCCTCGGGCACCGACACGAACAGCGAGGACACCAGGAACGCGCCGACGCCCACCACCCACGGCCGGGGCACCGGCCGTTCGACGCGCGGGCGGGGGCGCGGCAGCAGCGCCACCGCGACCAGGGCCACCACGACCGCCGCGGCGCCGACCCGTTGCGCGGGCGAGGCCAGGAAACCCTCCTGGCGCAGCAGGAACCGGTGCACCAGCAGCGAACCGGCGACGAACACCAGCGCATACCCGACCAGGCCGGCGCGACCCGGCCACGGCCCGGTGCGCCGCCGCCACGCCACCGTCTCGACCAGCGCGATCGGCACGCCGATGCTCCACACCGCGTGGCCCACCACGAACGCCAGCGAGTTCACCGCGCTGATGCCCAGCGCGGGCACCGGCGTCACCGCCTGGAAGTCGTGGCCCTCGAACGAGGGGTTGAACAGCGACTGGTCCAGCAGGCCGGCCTCCAGCACGCCGTAGGCCAGGCCCAGCACCAGGATCGCCGGCCAACCGCGGCCGGTGCGGCGGGCGACCTCGCGGACCAGCACCGCTCCCCCGCCGTACATCGGCGCCAGCACCACCAGCGCGGGCAGCTCGGACACCGGGACGTTGCCCAGCACGTACTCGCCGACCAGCGGCGCCAGCAGGAACAGCAGGAAGCTCACGCCCGCAGACGCTAGGAACCGCGGGCGCCGGGCACATCGGGCGCGGGAACGGTCTCCGGCCTCCCCCCTCAGGCGGAGGCCGGGCGCACCAGGCCCACCTCGTAGGCGAACACCACGGCCTGCACGCGGTCGCGCAGCCCCAGCTTGCGCAGCACCGCCGACACGTGCGTCTTCACCGTCGCCTCGGTCAGCACCAGGTGCGCGGCGATCTCGGCGTTCGACATCGCCAGCGCCACCAGGCGCAGCACCTCCACCTCCCGCCCGGTCAGCACGTCCAGGGCGCGGGGCGGCGGCGCGGGCAGCGCCCGCACGAACCGGTCCAGCAGCCGCCTGGTCACCGACGGCGCCAGCAGCGCGTCGCCGCGGGCCACCACCCGCACCGCCTCCACCAGCTCCACCGGCCGCACGTCCTTGAGCAGGAACCCGCTCGCGCCGGCGCGCAGCGCCTCGTACACCGAGTCGTCCACGTCGTAGGTGGTGAGCACCAGCACGCGCGCCCCGGAGCCGGAACCGACGATCCGGCGGGTCGCGGCCAGGCCGTCCACGCCCGGCATCCGCACGTCCATCAGCACCACGTCCGGGTCCAGCGCCGCGGTCAGGTCCACCGCCTCCGCGCCGTCCGCGGCCTCGCCGACCACGTCGAGGTCGTCCCGCGACTCCAGGATCATCCGGAACCCGCCGCGCACCAGCGCCTGGTCGTCGGCGATCAGCACGCGGATCACCGGGCGGCCGCCAGCGGCAGGCGGGCGCGCACGCCGAACCCGCCGTCGGGCAGCGGGCCTGCTTCGACCGTGCCGCCGAGCAGCACGGCCCGCTCGCGCATCCCCGGGATGCCGCGGCCGACGCCGACCAGGCCGCCGCGGCCGTCGTCGCGGACCTCCAGCTCCAGCACGCCGGGGCCGCCGCGCACCGACACCTCCACCCGGCTCGCGCGGGCGTGGCGCAGGGTGTTGGTCAGCGCCTCCTGCACGATCCGGTACGCCGACTGGTCCACGCCCGCGGGCAGCGGCACCGGCTCGCAGCGCACGTCCACCCGCAGCCCCGCCGCGCGCAGCGGCTCGACCAGGTCGGCCAGCCGGTCCAGGCCGGGGCGCTCGGCCGGTCCGCCCAAGAGCTTGCGCAGCTCGTCGAGCGTGGCGCGGCCGGTGGCCTCGATCGCCCGCAGCGACTCGCGCGCCCGGTCGGGCCGGTGGTCGAACACGTCGTCCGCGGCGGCCGCCTGCACGACGATCACCGACACGCCGTGCGCGATGACGTCGTGCAGCTCGCGCGCCATGCGGGCCTGCTCCTCGGCCACGGCGCGCTCGGCGGCCCGCGCGGTGGCGCCCCGGCGGTTCTCGCCCAGCAGCCACGACAGCGCGGCGACGGCCATCACGAAGAAGGTGTCCTCGTCGGTGGTGGTGCGGAAGTTCAGCGAGACCACGCCCAGCAGCAGGGCCAGGGCGGGCAACGAGACCAGCGGCGGCCTGGCGGCGGCGAGCGCGCCGACGGCGAACAGGGCGGCGAGGGGGAACACGGTCATCGGCGCGACCACCTGCACGACGAGGCCGCCCGCGAGCGCGACCCCCATCACGGCCACCGGGTGGCGTCGGCGCCACCACAGCGCGGCACCGCAGGCCAGGGCCGACAGGGCGGCCGACGCGGTGACGAGGTGGCCGTGCTGAGACGTGCCCAGGACCACCCACGCGGTCAGCAGCGCCGTGCCGGCCGGTATGACCACGTCGAACGCCGTTCGAATCCCCCGCACGGGTGGCGATTATCCCGGAGTGGTTCGGATCCGGTGTTTGCGCGACGGCCGTCATCACTGATCATTGGTGCATGAGCGGCAAGCGATCGAGCACGGCGGCCGGCATCGTCCTGTTGATCGCCCTGGTCGTCATCGGCTTCTACCTGGCCCAGGACAACGACGACACCGGGCCACCGGGAGGCGCGCCGTCGGCGACCAGCGAACCCGCCGCGCCGGGTGACGACCCGGCGGCGCAGCTCGCGGCGCTGACCGTGGCGCCCGAGGGGAAGATGACCGGCTACAGCCGCGAGCGGTTCCCGCACTGGAGCAGCCAGGGCGACTCGTGCGACACGCGCGAGATCGTGCTGCAGCGGCAGGGCTCGGACGTGCAGACCGACGGCGAGTGCCGGGCCACGTCCGGGACGTGGGTCAGCCCGTACGACGGGGTGACCGTCACGAAGGCGGGCGACCTGGACATCGACCACACCGTGGCGCTGGCCGAGGCGTGGCGGTCGGGTGCGGACAAGTGGACCGACGAGCAGCGGGAGAAGTTCGCCAACGACATGGGCGGGTTGCAGCTGGTCGCGGTGACGGCGAGCAGCAACCGGTCCAAGGGCGACCAGGACGTGGCGAAGTGGAAGCCGCCGGTGGAGGCGTACTGGTGCACGTACGCGCGGGCGGTGGTGTCGGTGAAGACGGCCTACTCGCTGAGCGTGGACGAGGCCGAGCGCGACGCCCTGGCCGCGATGCTCAAGACCTGCTGAACGTCGAACTCGGGGGTCCCGAACGTTCGACACGACGGCTCCGAACGTTCGACTCGCGCGGCTTGAGCGCATGACACGCGTGGTCTGAGCGCATGACACGCCGGGGGGTTAAGGCCGGCATTCGGGCGTGTCATGCGTTGGGAGCCCGCGTGTCATGCGTTCGGAGGCCGGGTGTTGTGCGTTGGGGTCAGGGGCGCAGGGCGTCCAGTTGGTCCACCAGGTCGGTGTACGCCTCGGCTCGGCGGACCCAGGCGGCGAAGCCCGAGGTGGCCGAGGGGACCTCGCCGAGGGGGGAGACGGGGTCGGTGACGCCGTACTCCAGGCGGTAGGCGATCAGGGCCACGGCGGCCTCCACCCAGGGGGTGGGGTCGGGGTTGGTGATCTCGCCCAGGCCCACGCGGAACCACAGCGGCATGCGGGCGTCGGCGGCCAGGGCGCGGGTGAGGCGCGCGCGGGCGATGTCCAGGATCTCCAGGCGGGCCTTGTCGCCGGCGATGACCGCCTCGGCGCGCCACGGCTCCTCGGCGGCGGCCTGGTCGGCGGCCAGGCGCTCGGCCGCACCCGCGGCGGCCACCTCCTGCATGCCCATCTGCCACTCCAGGTTGTCCACCCGGTGCTGGAGCTGGTCGCGCTCGATGCGGGGCAGCCGGGTGGAGGTGAGCCTGGCGACCAGGGTGTCGCGCTCCTGCCGCAGCGACTCGTACTCGGCCACCTCCGAGCGCAGGTCGGCCCGCCACGAGTCGGCCAGCAGCTCCTGCTCGGCGTCCCACGCCGCGCGCAGCGCCGCCGCGGTCTCGGCGATGTCGTCCACCGCGTCCAGGTCCTCGTCGGGTCCCGAGCCCGCGCCGGAGAGCCTGCTCTCCAGCACGCGCAGCCGGGTGTTCACCCGGTTGAGCTCGACCTTCAGCGCCTCCGTGGTGGCGACGAGGTCCGCGACCGTCGGCTCGACCTCGTCGAGCCGCTCCTTCTCCGTGGGCACGTGGACCAGACAACCCCATGAAGGGGCCCCGTCCAGGTGCCCGGGGCGAAAACCACGCGGACGGTCCGACGCAAACCCCCGGCAAGGTTAACGACCGGTCACCCATGGTGATGATGACTGAAACGTGACCAAAGGGTGTATGCCTGGTGCATGGCGAGGTCGGTACACGAGACGGAACGCAAGTACGAGGCGCCCGACGGGACCTCGCTGCCGGACCTGGGCGGCCTGCCCGGGGTCGCCGCGGCGGCGGGGCCGGAGGAGCAGCGGCTGGAGGCGGTCTACTACGACACCGCCGACCTCCGGCTGGCCCGCGCCGGGCTGACGCTGCGCCGCCGCACCGGCGGGGACGACGCGGGCTGGCACCTCAAGCTGCCGGTCGGCGGCGACACCCGCGAGGAGGTGCGGCTGCCGGCGGGCCGCGCGGCCGAGCACCCGCCCCGGGAGCTGGGGTCGCTGGTGCAGGCGCACGCCCGCGGCGGCGAGCTGTCGCCGGTCGCGCGCATCCGGACCACGCGGCACCGCTGGCAGCTGGTCGACGGGAAGGGCCGGCTGCTCGCCGAGGTGGTCGAGGACCTGGTGTCGGCGCAGGACACCGCCGACGAGTCGCGCGTCGACTCGTGGCGGGAGTTCGAGGTGGAGCTGGGCGAGCGCGGCGACACCGGGCTGCTGGACCGGGTGGAGGCCCGGCTGTCGGACGCCGGGATCGTGCGGTCGCGGTCGTCGGCCAAGCTGACCCGGCTGCTGGGCGACCGGCTCTCCCCCGCCGCGCCGGCGCCGGCCGTCGGCACGTCCGCCGGTGACGTGGTGCGCGCCTACCTGCGCGAGCAGGTCGAGGCGTTGAAGCACCAGGACCCGCGGGTGCGCCGGGGCGAGGACGACGCCGTGCACCAGATGCGGGTGGCGACGCGGCGGCTGCGCAGCGCGTTGCAGGCGTTCGGCGCGGTGGTGGCGCGCGACCGCACCCGCGAGCTGGTCGGCGAGCTGAAGTGGCTCGCGGGCGTGCTGGGGCAGGCCCGCGACCTGGAGGTGCTGCGCGACCGGTTCGAGCGGGGCGTGGGCGAGCTGGAGGACGAGCTGGTGCTCGGCCCGGTGCGGGCCCTGCTGACCAGGCACTTCTCCCCGCTGGAGGCCGCCGCGCACCAGTCGGCGGTGGCGGCGCTGGACGGTTCCCGGTACTTCGCGCTGCTCGACGCGGTCGACGCGCTGGTCGAGGACCCGCCGTTCACCCCGCTGGCGCGCCGCAAGGCCACCAAGGTGCTCCCGGAGCTGGTCGACGACGCCTACCGCAGGCTCGCCAAGCGGGTCGCCGCCGCGCACGACGACACCGGGCTGCACGAGGCGCGCAAGGCGGCCAAGCGGCTGCGCTACTCCGTCGAGGTGGCCGCGCCGGTGTTCGGCAAGCGGGCCAGGAGGTACGGCAAGCGGCTCAAGGACGTGCAGACGCTGCTGGGCGACCACCAGGACAGCGTGGTGGCGCGGCCGGTGCTGCGGGAGCTGGGCGCCAAGGCGCGGCTCGACGGCGAGAACGGCTTCACCTTCGGCCTGCTGCTCGGCCTGGAGACCGCGCGGGCGCGGGCCCTGGCGGAGCGGTTCGCCGCCTCGTGGCCGGACCTGGGCCGGCCGAAGCTGCGCTGACCCCGATTGGTCTGGACCTTGACACCTCCTGGTGGGGCTGTAACGGTGAATCCGGCCGCCGCCCCTGAAACCCGCACGCCTGCCAGGAGGACGTCAGGTGTCCAGAAAATCGGAAGGCGCCGCGAGGCGCGGGCTCGGCCGGGCGCTCGCCGCCCTGCTGCTCCTGGGCTCGGTCGGCGCGGCGGCACCCGCACAAGCAGCCCCGGAGAACCCCTTGCGCCACATCGTGCCCGCTCCCGTGGAGGTCACCCCGCGCCCCGGCGCGGCCTTCACCCTCGGCGCGGACACCCGCATCCACACCCAGCCCGGCTCGGCCGACGCCCGGCGGGTCGGTGAGTTCCTGGCCGGCGTGCTGCGCCCGTCCACGGGCTACCGGCTGCCGGTCGTGCCCGGCGCGTCCACGCGGGGCATCGCGCTGCTGCTGACCGGCGCACCCCGGGAGGTCGGCGACGAGGGCTACCAGCTCGACGTGACCCGCGCCGGCGTGGTCGTCCGGGCGCGCACGGCCGCGGGCCTGTTCGCGGGCGTGCAGACCTTCCGCCAGCTGCTGCCCGCCAAGGTCGAGGCGAAGACCCGGCAGCAGGGCCCGTTCACCGCGCCGGGCGGCCGGGTGCTGGACCACCCGCGCTACGCCCACCGCGGCGCGATGCTCGACGTGGCCCGGCACTTCTTCAGCCCCGACGAGGTCAAGCGGTACATCGACCAGATCGCCCTCTACAAGGTCAACCGGCTGCACCTGCACCTGACCGACGACCAGGGCTGGCGGCTGGAGATCAAGAGCTGGCCGAGGCTGGCCACCCACGGCGGCAGCACCGAGGTGGGCGGCGGCCCCGGCGGTTACTACACCCAGGAGCAGTACCGGGACCTCGTGGCCTACGCGGCGGCCCGGCACATCACGGTGATCCCGGAGATCGACATGCCGGGCCACACCAACGCCGCGCTCGCCTCCTACCCGGAGCTGAACTGCGACGGCGTCGCGCCGCCGCTCTACACCGGCATCGACGTCGGCTTCAGCTCGCTGTGCATCACCAAGGACATCACCTACAAGTTCGTCGACGACGTGCTGCGCGAGGTCGCCGCCCTGACCCCCGGCCGGTACATCCACATCGGCGGCGACGAGGCCCACGCCACCACCGACCCGGACTTCGACCTGTTCATCGACAAGGTCGTGCCGCTGGTCGCCAAGCACGGCAAGGTCGCCTCCGGCTGGCACGAGTTCGTCAAGGCGGGCCCGCCTGCCGAGGCGGTGGCGCAGTTCTGGGGCACCAGGACCACCGCGCCCGACGTGGTCGCCGCCGCCGCGCGGGGCAACGGGATCGTGCTGTCGCCCGCCAGCAAGGCGTACCTGGACATGAAGTACGACGCGAACACCCCGCTGGGGCTGAGCTGGGCCGGGTACACCGACGTCGAGGACGCCTACGACTGGAACCCCGGCGCCTACGTCGAGGGCCTGCCCGGGTCGGCGGTGCGCGGGGTGGAGGCCCCGCTGTGGAGCGAGACCCTGACCGACTCGGCCGGCGTGGAGTTCATGGCGTTCCCGCGCCTGCCCGCGATCGCCGAGCTGGGCTGGTCGCCGTGGTCGACGCACGACTGGGCGTCGTTCAAGGTGCGGCTGGCCGCGCAGGCCGAGCGGTGGAGGGTGATGGGCGTCAACTTCTACGCCTCGCCGCAGGTGCCCTGGAACGGCTGACGGGGGTGGGGGAGGCGGCCGGGAGAGCCGCCTCCCCCGCCGGTTCGGCCGGTCCTGTTCCCGGCGGGAGGGTCGGTGCCGGGAGGCGACCACGGCCGCCGACCGGCCGGCCGTTGCCTAGGCTGTGCGGCATGGGGCACTTCCGACCGGGGGACACGGCACTGCGGCGCGAGGTGCTGCACGGCAGGCCGTGGTCGGTGACGCCGACCCGGGTCGTGCTCGACGAGCCGGGGCTGCTGGTGGTGTTCACCGCGCCCGGCACGGTGTTCGGGTTCCCGGAGCACCCCTGGCCGCACCACTGGCGGACCCTCGGCCGGACGCACTGGCGCGGCACCGGCAAGCTCCAGCTGCACCGGCCCGGCGACGCCTACTCGGTCGACCTGTACTGGCAGGGCGAGCAGCGCCGGTTCGCCGGCTGGTACCTCAACCTCCAGGCCCCGTTCCGCCGCACCCCGCTCGGCTTCGACACCCTCGACCACGCGCTGGACTACTGGGTCCCGGTCGACGGCCCCTGGGAGGAGCTGGACCGCGACGAGTTCGAGCAGCAGGTCGCCGAGGGCAAGTACGACGCCGCGCAGGCCGACGCGATCCGCGCCGCCGGCAAGGACGTCGAGGCCATGCTGACCGCCGGTGCCACGTGGTGGGACCCGGCGTGGGCGGACTGGGCACCGGACCCCGGCTGGCCGGTGCCCGTGCTGCCCGCCGGCTGGGAGGACTACCCGCTGCCGTGAAGGTCGTTCCCCTCACCCCGCGGGCGCTGGTGGACGAGCTGGTCGCGCGGGTCGACGCGCTGCCGCGCCCGGCGTGGGCCCGCGTGCTGCTCGACGGCGCGCCGCCGACCGACCCCGGCGGGCTGGCCGACCGCCTGGTGGAGCCGCTGCGCGCGGCGGGCCGCCCGGTGCTGCGCGTGTCGGCCGGCGACTTCCTGCGGCCCGCGTCCGTGCGCCTGGAGCACGGCCACCACGACCCGGACTCGTTCCGCGACTCGTGGCTGGACGTGGGCGGGCTGACCCGCGAGGTGCTGGACCCGCTCGACCCCGGCGGCTCGGGCCGGGTGCTGCCCGCGCTGTGGAACGCGGCGGCGGACCGGGCGCACCGCGCCGACTACGTGGAGCTGGGCCCGTCCGGGGTGCTGCTGCTGGACGGCACGATGCTGCTGGACAAGTGGCTGCCCGCGGAGCTGTCGGTGCACCTGTGGCTGTCGCCGGGCGCGCTGGAGCGGCAGATGCCCGAGCAGTGGCGGTGGACGCTGCCCGCGTACGCCTCCTACGAGCCGCACGCCGACGTGACCGTGCGCTACGACCACCCCGCGCGGCCCGCGCTGGTCGGTACAGTGGACTAGAGGGAGGTGGGGGACGTGGACCGGCTGCGGTTGCTGCTCGCGGTGTACCTGCCCGCCCTCTACGCCCTCGCGCTGCTCCACTCCCCGACCGAGGTGATCGCCGCCGTCACGGCGGTGGCGCTGGTCGTGCTGCTGCTCACCGCCGCGCCGGTGGTGCACGCCGCGCCCGCGTGGGTGCGGTCGCTGTCGATCCGCGAGAAGTCGCTGCGCGCCGCGTTCCTGCGGCTGCGCGACCCCGACGCCGCCGGGCGTCCCCGTCCCAGGGCACCGGGACTCGGCCGATAGGCCGCCAGTCCCCCTTCCCAGCTCTGCAGACGGAGTCGTCCCTTGTTCCACGCCCTGGGCTCAGCCCTGGCCGGGTTCGCCACGCCCGCCCTGGCCATCGTCCTGTTCACCGCGGCCGTCAGGCTGCTGATGCACCCCCTCAGCCGCGCCGCCGTGCGCGGTGAGAAGGCCCGCGCCGCACTGGCGCCCCGACTGCGCGAACTGCACCGCAAGCACGGCAAGGACCGGGTCAAGCTCCAGGAGAAGACCCTGGAGCTGTACCGGGACAGCGGCACGTCGCTGTTCGCGGGGTTGCTGCCCGCGCTGGTGCAGGTGCCGTTCTTCATGGTCGTGTACCGGCTGGTCACCACGCCCAACCCGCTGCTCGACGGCACGCTGCTGGGCGTGCCGCTGGGCACGCACTGGTGGGGCACGTGGGCGCACACGCCGGTGTTCGCCGGGCTGTTCGCCCTGCTGACCGCGGTCGCGTTCGCCACCTCGCGGTGGCAGGCGGCGGTCGCCCGGAAGACCCGGGAACAGGGCGGCGGCGGGCCGCAGCCGCCGTTCGCCCGGCTGCTGCGGCTGATGCCCTTCGGCACCGTGCCGATCGCCGCCGCCCTGCCGCTGGCCGCCGGGGTCTACCTGCTGACCACCACTACCTGGACCCTGCTGGAGCGAGCTTTCCTGTACCGCGCAGTTCAGCCCCCGCCTCGTGCAGGTGCTTCAGCACGTACCCGTACGAGGTGAACAGGCCGCACTCGGCGTAGGACACCGAGTTGCGCAGGCAGAAGTCCCGGACCAGCACCTGCGCGCGCCGCAGGTGCGGCCTGGGCATGCTGGGGAACAGGTGGTGCTCGATCTGGTAGTTCAGGCCGCCGAGCAGGAAGTCGGTGAACCAGCCGCCGGTGACGTTGCGCGAGGTCAGCACCTGCTTGCGCAGGAAGTCCAGCTGGTGGCCCGCCTGGAGCACCGGCATGCCCTTGTGGTTGGGCGCGAAGGAGCAGCCCATGTAGATGCCGAACAGGCCCTGGTGGACCGCGATGAACACCACGGCCTTGAGCGGCGACATCACCAGGAACACCACCGCCAGGTAGCCCACGACGTGCACGGCCAGCAGCGCCAGCTCCAGCCGCCACGCCTTGACCTCGCGGCGCACCGCGGCGGCGGTGCTGATGGCGTGCAGGCTGAAGCCCTCCAGCAGCAGCAGCGGGAAGAACAGCCACGCCTGGTGCTTGACCACGAACCGGAAGAAGCCGCGCTTGCGCTCGGCCTGCTCGGCGCTGAACGCCAGCACCGCGATGTCGACGTCCGGGTCGTCGTCCTCGTGGTTGGGGTTGGCGTGGTGGCGGTTGTGCTTGCCCATCCACCAGCCGTAGCCGACGCCGATGAGCAGGTTGCCCAGCAGCAGCCCGGTCGTCTGGTTGGCGCGGTGGTCGGCGAAGACCTGCCGGTGGCCGGCGTCGTGGCCGAGGAAGGCGATCTGCGTGTAGACCACGGCCAGTGCCGCGGCGACCACGAGCTGCCACCAGGAGTCGCCGATCAGCACCAGCGCGGCGCCGAGGAGCGCCAACGCGCCCACCGCCGCGACGAGGTACCGGACGTAGTAGCCGATGCGGCGGTCGAGCAGACCTTGCTGCTTGACCAGCCGGGAGAGTTCAGCGAAGTCGCTGCCGCGGGTGCTCACCCGCCGGAGGGTACGGCGCGGGCGGTTCCCGGCTCAGGGCAGCCTGAGTTGCAACTGCGCGAACAACCGGAACAGCGGGTCGCCCAGGTCGAAACCGCCGACCTCGGCGGCCCGCCGGACCCGGTACCGCAGGGTGTTCGGGTGCACGTGCAGCCGGGCCGCGGCGGTGCGCACGTCGCCGAACTCGTCCAGGTAGACCAGCAGGGACCGGGCCAGCTCCGGGTCGAGCCCGGCCAGCCGGGGGTCGCGGACGCGCGGGTGCCCGGCCAGCAGCGCCAGGGTCTCGCCGACCAGCACGCGCGAGCGCACGTCGGCCAGGGTGGCGACGTCGGCGTCCAGGTCGCGGGCCATCGCGTCGAGCACCCGGTCGGCCTCCTCGCGGGAGACCATCACCTCGTCCACGGTCGGCACCGTGCAGCCGACCGCGGCCTGCACCCGCAGGCCCGTGTGCCGCCCGGCGGCGACCACGATCTCCCTGGTCAGCGCCAGCAGCGGCGCCTTGGGCGGCAGGTCGGGCAGCAGCGCGTAGGTGCGGCCGGACCGCTGGCTGACCAGGGCGGTGCGCCGGTAGGCGGCGGCGTGCACGGAGATCAGGCTGGTCATCTCGGCGCGGCGCAGCTCGTGCTCGGTGCGGTCGGCGTGCTCCTGCCCGCGCAGCGCGAACACCACCACGGCGGCGGGCCGGTCCGGGTCGGCGCCGATCTGCTCGGCGATCGACCCGGCGTCGGTGCGGCCGTCGAGCAGCGCGGCGAGCAGGTCCTCGCGGAAGGCGACCGCGGGTTCGCGCCGCTGCACCAGGTGCAGCGCGGTCACCCGGGCCGCGCCGAGCAGGGCCCGCTCGGCCTGCCCGGTCAGCGGCGTGGCGCCCTCCTGCACCCAGATCGCGCCCAGCGGCTGCGCGCCCGCGTGGACGCCCACCGCCAGGCGGCGGCGGATGCCCAGCTCCGGGTGCTCGTCGATGCGCACGACCTCCTCGCCGGCGCGCAGCCGCTGGTAGACGCCCCACTCGCGGAGCATCTTCAGGTACGGCTCGGGCCCCTGGCGGCCCAGGATCGACAGCCGCCGCAGCTCGTCCACCTCGTCGGAGGAGCGGGAGTAGGCGAGCACGCGGCTCGCGGTGTCCTCGATGGTGACGATGCCGCCGGTCAGCGAGGCGATCGTCTGGGCCAGGCCGAACAGGTCGCCCGACGCCTCGCCCGCGCCCGCGTCGGCGGTCAGCCGGGCGTTGTGCACCACGCCCCGGGCCAGGGCCTCCAGGTGCTCCCACCGGACCTCGGGCCGGACCGCCAGCAGGGCCACCCCCGCGTCGGTCGCGGCCTGCCGCAGCACCGGCGCCGGCGCGTCGACCTTGACCGCCACCGCCGCCGCTCCCCCGGCCCCCGCCGCCCGGACCAGCGGCAGCGCCGCGCGGCCGCGGGCGCCGACGACCAGCGCGAGGTCGCCCGGCCGCACGTCGGGCGCGTCGTCGGGGTCGAGGATCACCACGTCGAGCACGTCGGCCTCCAGCCCGCGCGGCGCGGCCTGCACCTCGACCAGCGGGTCACCGAGCGCCATCAGGACCTGACGCAGACTCATCCTTTTGTCCATTCCTACAACGGCGGGTGCCCAAGCCTAGATGCGCGCACAACGGGACGCATGGTCGGAAGTCCTAGCGTTGGGGAACCCAACCACCGTTGGGGCAACCCCTGACCCCGTGGCGAAGGAGCAGCTTGTGGATGCCGTGACCGCGGTCCCCGCGCCGGTGAACGAGCCAGTCCTCAGCTACGCCCCCGGCACCCCGGAGCGGGCGCGGCTGCAGGCTGAACTGGTCGAGCTGGCCAAGGAGCCCGTCGAACTGACCCTGACCATCGGGGGTGAGCAGCGCGTCGGCGGCGGTGAGCGCCACGACGTGGTGCAGCCGCACAACCACCGGGCCGTGCTGGGCACGCTGCACGGCGCCACGCAGCAGGACACCCGCGACGCCATCGCCGCCGCCAAGGCCGCCGCGCCCGAGTGGCGCGCCATGTCCTTCGACGACCGGGCCGCCATCCTGCTCAAGGCCGCCGACCTGCTGGCCGGCCCGTGGCGCGCGAAGCTCAACGCCGCCACCATGCTCGGCCAGTCCAAGACCGCGATCCAGGCCGAGATCGACGCCGCGTGCGAGCTGATCGACTTCTGGCGCTTCAACGTCTCCTTCGGCCGCCGGCTGCTGGCCGAGCAGCCGCAGTCCTCCCCCGGCGTGTGGAACCGCACGGACCACCGCCCGCTGGAGGGCTTCGTCTACGCGATCACCCCGTTCAACTTCACCGCCATCGCGGCCAACCTGCCCACCGCGCCCGCCCTCATGGGCAACGTGGTGCTGTGGAAGCCCTCGCCCACCCAGTCCTTCGCCGCGCACCTGACCATGCGGCTGCTGGAGGAGGCGGGCCTGCCGCCGGGCGTGATCAACCTGCTGCCCGGCGACGGCCTGGCCGTGTCCGAGGTGGCGCTGGCCGACCCGGACCTGGCCGGCATCCACTTCACCGGCTCCACCAGGACCTTCCAGCACCTGTGGGGCCGGGTCGGGGCCAACATCGCCGGTTACCGCGCCTACCCGCGCGTCGTCGGCGAGACCGGCGGCAAGGACTTCGTGCTGGCCCACCCGTCGGCCGACGTCGAGGTGCTGCGCACCGCGCTGGTCCGCGGCGCGTTCGAGTACCAGGGCCAGAAGTGCTCGGCCGCGTCCCGCGCCTACGTGCCGCGCTCGGTGTGGAACCGGCTCGAGGACGACTTCCTGGCCGAGGTCGAGTCGCTGACGATGGGCGACGTCACCGACTTCTCCCACTTCATGGGCGCGGTGATCGACCGGCGCTCGTTCGACAAGCTCTCCGGCGTGCTGGAGTCGGCGCGGCGGGACCCGAAGCTGGAGGTCGTGGCCGGCGGCACCGCCGACGACACCGACGGGTTCTTCGTGCGGCCGACCGTGCTGCTGGGCTCCGACCCCGGGCACGAGGTGTTCACCACCGAGTACTTCGGGCCGGTGCTCGCCGTGCACGTGTACGACGACGCCGACTACGACACCGTGGTGCGGCAGATGGAGAACGCCGCGCCCTACGCCCTCACCGGCTCGATCATCGCCCAGGACCGGCGGGCCATCGTCAAGGCGCAGGAGGAGCTGCGGTTCGCCGCGGGCAACTTCTACGTCAACGACAAGCCGACCGGCGCGGTCGTGGGCCAGCAGCCCTTCGGCGGCGGCCGGGCGTCCGGCACCAACGACAAGGCGGGCTCGATCCACAACCTGCTGCGCTGGGTGAGCCCCCGGTCGATCAAGGAGACGTTCACGCCTCCGACCTCCTACCGCTACCCGCACCAGGGGTGACCATGCTCCGCTCAGCCCTGCTCGCCGCCTCGCGCTCCGACGCCGTCCGCGAGCTCGTCGAACGCACCCCGCTGACCCGCCCGGTGGTCCGGCGCTTCATCTCCGGCGACGACGTCGACGCCGCCGTCGCCACCACCGGCGAGCTGGTCGCCGACGGCCGGTACGTCACCCTGGACCACCTCGGCGAGGACACCCGGGACGCCGACCAGGCCGCCGCCACCGTCGAGGCGTACCTGGACCTGCTGCGCCGGCTGGAGCTGGCCGGGCACACCGGGCGGGCCGAGGTGTCGGTGAAGCTGTCCGCGGTGGGCCAGTTCCTGCCCGAGGACGGCGAGAAGATCGCCCTGGACAACGCCCGCCGCATCTGCGCGGCGGCGGGCGCGGTCGGCACCACGGTCACCCTGGACATGGAGGACCACACCACCACCGACTCCACCCTGGGCATCCTGCGCGAGCTGCGGGTGGACTTCCCGTGGGTGGGCGCGGTGCTCCAGGCGTACCTCAAGCGCACCGAGCAGGACTGCCGGGACCTGGCCGGCCCCGGGTCGCGGGTGCGGCTGTGCAAGGGCGCCTACAAGGAACCGGCCTCCGTGGCGTTCCAGGACAAGACCGAGGTCGACCTGTCCTACGTGCGCTGCCTGAAGGTCCTGATGGCGGGCCGGGGCTACCCCATGGTCGCCTCGCACGACCCGCGGCTGATCGCCATCGCCCGCGAGCTGGCCTCCGGGCGGTCCAAGGACAGCTACGAGTTCCAGATGCTCTACGGCATCCGGCCCGACGAGCAGCGGCGCCTCGCCGCCGAGGGGCACCGCATGCGCGTGTACGTGCCCTACGGCGACCAGTGGTACGGCTACTTCATGCGGCGGCTGGCCGAGCGGCCCGCGAACGTGGCGTTCTTCCTGCGCTCGCTGGTCACCACGGGGTAGCCGGCATCCCGCGCAGCCGGGCGCGCGCCGCCTCCGGGTCGGCGTGCGCCCGGACCACGTCGTCGACCGCCCCGACGGCCCGCAGCACCGCCTCCGCCGGCGCGCCCGCCGCGCGCAGCACCTCCGCGGCGCGGTGCGCCAGCAGCAGCGCCCGGTCCAGGTCGGTGTCGCGCTCCACGCACACCCGCACGCGGAACAGCAGCGCCTCGGCGTAGCGCGGGTCCGCGGCCAGCTCCCCCGGCGTCCTGGTCAGCTGCCACAGCAGCACGGCCCACCGGGCGAGGTCGGCCGCGTCCGGGTGCCCCCTGGTGTGCCGCAGCACGGCCACCCGGTGCACGCACGCGGGCAGCGCGGCGGCCGCGGCGCGGTGGCGGCCCAGCAGGTCGCGCCAGGTCACCGCGGCCCGCTCGACCAGGAACGCGGCCTGCTCGTCGGTCGCGGGCAGCTCGTCGGCCAGCGCGCGCAGCGCGGCGGCCAGCCCGGCGCCGTGCCCGAGCACCACGTGGCGCGGCAGGTCGCCGACCGCGGCCAGCACCTCGTCCACCACCTCCCGCGCCTCGTACTCGCGCCCGGCCCGCAGCAGCAGCCCCGCCACCCGCGCCCGGGCCGCCGCCAGCGCCGCCGGGTGGCGGGTCGCCAGGGGGCGCAGCAGCTCCACCGCCTCCTCGGCCACCCCCAGCAGCTCCGGGACGCGCGCCCCGTTGGCCGCCAGCACCTCGACCTGCGCGCCGAGCACCGCGGCCAGCCGCACCACCGCGTCCGGTCCGCCCGCGCGGGCCAGGTGGCGGCGCAGCAGCACCGCTTCCTCCGCGGCCCGGGCCGCCTCCAGCGGGCGGCCCCGCGCGTGCAGCAGCCCGGCCAGCTCGCCCAGCGCGCCGGCCAGCTCCGGCTCGAAGTCGCGCGGGTTGGCCCGGGCGAGCCTGCGCAGCACCGCGACCGCCTCCTCCACCGCGGCCACCGCCTCGCCGGCCAGGCCGAACGAGGACAGCAGCGAGGCGATCGAGACCAGCGTGCGGGCGAACTCGGCCTCGAAGCGCGGGTCGGCGGCGGCCACCGACCGCCAGCGCGCCAGGGCCAGCCGCGCGGTGTGCGCGGCCTCGGGGAGGTGACCCGCGTCGACCAGCCGGGCCGCCCGGTGGTGGGTGACCTTGGCCAGGTCCAGCCCGAACAGCGCGTGCTGCCGACCCGCCAGCTCCCGGAACAACTCGGCCGCCTCGCCGACCGCGGCCAGCGCCTCGTCACGCCGACCGGTCGCCGCGTAGCGCTGGCTGAGCCGGTCCAGGGCACCCGCGAGCTGGGGCGCGTAGTCGGCGTCCTCGCGCGCCGCCACCCGGCACAGCTCCACGGCCTCCTCCGCCGCCGCCACCGCCTCCTCGCCCCGGTCGACCGCGACGAGCCGCAACCCGAGGTCGCCCAGCGCGTCGGCCAGCGCCGACCGGTGCTCGACCGGGTCGACCGCGGCCAGCTCCCGGTAGAGCGCGACCTCGCCCCGGGCCGCCTCCAGGGCCTCCTCGCGCAACGCGGCCAGCGCGGCGCGAGCGCCCAGCATGCCGTGCAGCTCCGCCAGCTCGGCCCGGCTCGCCGTGCCGTGGCGCAGCAGGGTGCGGGTGAGCAGCGCGGGCAGCGGGTCGCCGTGGAACCGGGCGTCGTCGAACACGTGCCGCGCGACCTTCCGCGCCACCGCGGGGAGCACGGCCACGGCCCGCAGCGTGGCGCCGGTCGCGGTCGCCGCCAGCTCCGGCCGCCCGGTGAACAACCGCTCCACCCGCCGCGGCAGGTGGGCCCACCGGTCGGCGGCGCGCACCAGCGTCTCCAGCGCCGCGGGGGTGGCCTCGGGCTCGATCCGCTCGTCGAGCAGCGTGACCGCGAGCACGTCCTCGGCCAACCGGCCGCGGGTCGTCGCCCCGGGGTCGACGCTGACCAGCCACCGCACCAGGTCGACCGGGTCCTGCGAGCGCACCCCGTGCACCGCGGCGAGGGCGGCCAGGTGCAGGTCGTGGTAGGTCGCGGCGGCGGGCGGGCGCGTCACCGGGTGCGGCAGCCCCAGGACGTCGGCGAAGCGGGCGCAGGCGATGGCGAAGGACGCGGCGTGCCCGTGCGGGTCCGGCTCCAGCGCCAGCTCGACCCCGCGGTGCCCCAGGTCGGCCGCCCGCTGGCGCACCGCCGACCACCACCAGCCGCCCGCGCGGGCGAGCAGGAGGACCCGGGTGGGCGGTTCGCGCAGCAGGTCGTGCAGGTCGCGCCAGGGCAGCAGGTCGGCGTCGTCCACCACGCGGACCGGCGCGTCCCGCGCGAAGCGGCGTGCCAGCCTGGTCTTGCCGACGCCGGCGGGACCGCGCAGCAGCAGGACCGACGAGCCGCCGCCGGCCAGCCACCGGGTGAGCGCCCGCAGCTCCGCGCTGCGCCCGTGGAACGGCACCACCTCGTGACTCGGGTCCAGCAGCTCGCCGGGCGACAGGTCCACGCGCCTATCTTGCCCGGCCGGTCCGGACTCGATCGGGTGACCGGGAGTTGTGGGGCGGCCGGGGATCGCCGAGCCGAATTGTCGGACCCCTGCGGGATGATGAAAGCAGGGGACCCCCTGGGCGGGGACCCCTGCGCAGCCCGTGACGCGGGTCCGGCGCGGCTCGACGGCGGTGTCCCGGTCGGCGCGCGGACAGCGGCCACGCCTTGGTCGGCGCGCGGACAGCGGCGACGTCCCCGCACGCCCGGGTGAGCCCGTTGGTGCCGCCTCCCGGAACGTCGAGGCGGTGGACGGCGTGGCGGGCCGACGAGGGTCGGGGTAGCCGACTCCTGGCGTCCCCCGTGCGGGACGAGCGCCATCCGCCCGGCTCACATCGCGATCGAACAAGAACAACAAAACCCGCAATTGCGCTGCGACTCCCACCCGCGGCCGAATCACTTCCGCCCGTACTCGAACACCGGGCGAAGTCCGAGCACGGCGGAAAGCCGAACGGTTCGCCCCCGCCCCGGCGGCCACCTGTGATCGCGGGTGGCCACCGGGGCGGGTGATCGGGCTGACCGACTGCCGCATCGCGAAGACGTCCACGTGCTGCCGGGGTCAGAACCAGACCGTCTCCGCGGGCTCGTACCCGCCGATGCACGAGTTCAAGTCCACCGCCCGGCCCCCGTCGACGGCATGCCCGTCACCCCACAGGCACCGGGTGTCGACGACCTCGCTCCAGAGCCTGATCCCACCGGAAACCCGACGGGAGTACCAGCTGTACGCCGGCGTCGCCCTGCAGGTACCGGCCTCGGGCACCCACGTCCCGTTCGGGTGCTTGTAGACGCCCAGGCAGCTGCCCGTGTGGACGTTCCGGAGCTGGAAGGTGCCGTCGTTCCAGCGGTGGACGTTCCACCTCTGGTAGTCCAACCCGTTGCAGGGGAACGTCCGGAGCCCGACCTCGTTGCTGTCGTCGAGGCACAGGCCCGTCGCCCGGTTCCGGAAGGTCTGAACGCTGTCGGCCGACGCCGTCCCCACCCCCGGCGAAAGGGCGACCCCCGCGAGAACGAAAACCATCGCAAAGCGCACGAAAACACGCCTCGTCCAGTCCATTTCCACCTCACAGAATTTCATTTACCCACGACCGGTGCATTTCCGGACCCACGGTAGGGCCCTGCACCGGGACCGGTCCCTGGTCTCGCCCCGCCACCGACCGGGCGATCGCCATGACGCTCGTCGCCATCGACGGCCGCGCGGATTGTCGTACCCCTTGAGCACAATCGGGGCATGCTCGTAGCCCTGGTACCGGACGCGGAGAACGCGGGTCGCCTGCGCCCGCTCTCCGACACCGGGGAGCCCACCGGCCCGGAGGTCGTGACGACCGACCTCGCGGCCGCCGTCGGCGAGTTCGAGCAGCGGCACCGGCCGCGGTGGGTGTGGGCGGCCACCGGGGAGGTCTACCCGGAGCTGCTGGCGCGCGGGGTGCGGGTGGAGCGGTGCCAGGACCTGGCGCACGCCGAGTACCTGCTGCTGGCCTACCAGGCGCGGCACCGGGAGCCGCGCGGGTTGGGCGCGGCGGTCGCGCGGCTGCGCGGGTTGCCGGTGCCCGAGGACCACGGGCCGCGCAAGCGGGACAGCCAGCCGACGCTGTTCGAGCCCGAGCAGGAGCGGCTGCCCGGCGGGGTCGACCCGCTGGAGGCGGTGGTCGAGGTGCACGGCGCGCAGCAGCGGGTGGCGGCCGGGCTGCCGCACGCCGACCGGTTGCGGCTGCTGTTCGCGGCGGAGTCGGCGAGCGCGCTGGCCGCCGCGGAGATGACGCACCACGGGCTGCCGTGGCGGGAGGACGTGCACGAGCGGCTGCTGGAGGACCTGCTCGGGCCGCGGCCGGTGAACGGGGCGCGGCCGCGGGTGCTGGCCGAGCTGGCGGACCGGATCACGGCGGCGTTCGGCGGCAGGCAGGTCAACCCCGACCACCCGCCGGGGATCGTGCGGGCGTTCGCGCGCGAGGGCATCGACGTGCCGTCCGCGCGGGCGTGGGTGCTCAAGCGCGTCGACCACCCGGCGGTGGCGCCGCTGCTGGAGTACAAGGAGCTGGCCAGGCTGTGGGTGGCGCACGGCTGGTCGTGGCTCGACGCCTGGGTGGCGGACGGGCGGTTCCGGCCGGACTACGTGGTGGGCGGCGTGGTGTCGGGGCGGTGGGCGACGCGGGGTGGCGCGGCGCTGCAGATCCCGCGCGTGCTGCGGACCGCGGTGCGGGCCGACCTGGGGTGGAAGCTGGTCGCGGCGGACGCGGCGCAGCTGGAGCCGCGCGTGCTGGCGGCGCTGGCGGACGACCGCGCGTTCGCCGCGGCGGCCGCGGACGACGACCTGTACACGACCCTGGCGGCCGAGGCTTTCAACGGTGACCGGGGGCGGGCGAAGCTCGCCATGCTGTCGGCGATGTACGGCGGCACGGGCGGTGAGGCGGCGCCGGCGATGGCCGTGCTGCGGCGCCGGTTCCCCGAGGCGGTCGGCTACGTGGAGGCCGCCGCCCTGGCCGGTGAGCAGGGCCGCGTGGTGCGCTCGCGGCTGGGCCGCACCAGCCCGCCGCCGTCGGACGCGTGGCGCGAGCTGACCGGCAGCACCGACGACGGCGAGGACGCGCTGCGCCGCTCCCGGCGCGCGGCCCGCGACTGGGGCCGCTTCACCCGCAACTTCGTGGTCCAGGCCAGCGCCGCCGACTGGACCGCGGCCCTGCTGGGCGCCCTGCGCCGCCGCCTGCACCACTCCGCCCCGGCCGCGCACCTGGTCTTCTTCCAGCACGACGAGGTCCTGGTGCACTGCCCGCGCGAGCAGGCGGACGTCGTCTGCGCCGAGGTCATCGCCGCGGGCGCGGAAGCCTCCCGCCTGGTCTTCGGCGACACCCCGGTCCGCTTCCCCCTGAAACCCTCCCCAGTGGACACCTACGCCGAAGCGAAATAACCACCCCACGCGTGTCCTCCACTCCAGCACCGCGTGTCCTCCACTCCGACACCGCGAGTCGAACCTCCAGCACCGTCGTGTCGAACCCTCAAGACCCCCGAGTTCCACGTTCGCGCACCTCTCCGTGCCCGGTCCGCCGTGCGCGAACGTGGAACTCGGGGGTTCTGGGGGTTCGACACGCGGGGTCTGGGCGTTCGACTCGCGAGGCCCGAGTGGAGGACACGCGGTGCCTGAGCGGTGGACACGCGGTGTCCGAGTGGAGGACACGCGGTGCCTGAGCGGTGGACACGCGGTGTCCGAGTGGAGGACACGCGCGGGGTCAGGTGGGGGTTGAGCCGTTCGGCGCTTGAACGATCACGGGTGAGAGCGCTCTCATGAAGGTGGAATTCGTTGTCGCGCAGAACACAGTGACAAGGAGGTCACCGCGCATGGTGCTCACCACGAGTCGCCGACGGCGCGTGCTCGCGACCGCTGCCGCCATGATCACCGCCGTCCCCCTGGCGACCCTCGCCGCGTTGTCGGCCGACGCGTCGGTGCCGTCCACCCCACCCGGCTGGACGCTCCAGTGGAGCGACGACTTCACCGGCCCGGCCAACACCCTGCCCTCGACGCAGAACTGGATCTTCGACCTCGGCCACGGCTACCCGGGCGGCCCCGCGAACTGGGGCACCGGCGAGATCCAGAACTACACCAGCAGCACCGACAACATCAAGCTCGACGGCGCGGGCAACCTGCGGATCACCGCCCTGCGCGACGGCTCCGGCAACTGGACCTCCGCCCGCATCGAGACCCAGCGGGCGAACTTCAAGCCGCCGGCCGGCGGCAAGCTGGCCATCGAGAGCCGCCTGCAGATGCCGAACGTCACCGGCCAGGCCGCGCTCGGCTACTGGCCCGCGTTCTGGGCGCTCGGCTCCCCCTACCGCGGCAACTACTGGAACTGGCCCGCCATCGGCGAGTTCGACATCATGGAGAACGTCAACGGCATCAACTCCGCCTGGGGCGTGCTGCACTGCGGCGTGAACCCGGGCGGGCCGTGCAACGAGACCAACGGCCTGGGCGCCAGCCGCGCGTGCCCCGGCTCGTCGTGCCAGTCGGCGTTCCACACCTACCGGTTCGAGTGGGACGAGAGCGTCAGCCCGAAGCAGTTCCGCTGGTACGTCGACGGCCAGCAGTTCCACAGCGTCAACCAGAACCAGTTCGACGCCACCACGTGGAACAACATGACCAGCCACGCCGGGTACTTCCTGCTGCTCAACCTGGCCGTCGGCGGCGCGTTCCCCAACGGCGTCGCGGGCGGGTCCACGCCGACCTCGGCCACCGTGCCGGGTCACTCGTTGGTGGTGGACTACGTCGCGGTGTGGAGCGCGGGCGGCGGCACCCAGCCGACGACCACGACCACCACCCAGCCCGGCGGCAGCGGCTGGGACGCGTTCGCCGACATCCAGGCCGAGCAGGCGACCGCCCGCAGCGGCGGCACGATCGAGTCGGCCGAGGGCGGCCAGGCCGTGGCGCGCCTGGGCAACGGCAACTGGCTGCGGTTCTCCGGCGTCCGGTTCGGCTCGACCACCGCGCGCCAGTTCTACGGCCGGGTCGCCTCCGGCGCGGCGGACGGGGTGAGCGGCCTGGTCGAGGTGCGGCTGGGCAGCCCGACCGCGACCCCGATCGGCAGCTTCGCCCTGGCCAACACCGGCGGCTGGCAGAGCTGGCGCACGGTGCCCGCGAACATCGCGGGCGTCAGCGGCACGCAGGACGTCTACGTCACGTTCACCAGCGGCCAGCCCAGCGCATACGTAAGCGTGAACTGGATCAGGTTCGGCACGTGAGCCCGGTGGCGGGCCGCGCGACGCGGCCCGCCACCACCGCGCTATGTTCGGTCGGGTGTACGTCGAACGCCCGTTCGCCGGCCTGGCCTGCGCGTGGCAGCGGACCACCGCGGGGCACGAGACCGGGCGCGTCGTGCCGGACGGCTGCACCGACGTCATGTGGTCAACCTCCGGCGAGCTGTTCGTGGCCGGGCCCGACACCAGGGCCCACCTGACGACGTCGTCGGGACCGGGCACGCTGTTCGGCGTCCGCTTCGGGCCGGGCACGGGACCGGCGGTGTTCGGCGTGCCGGGGCACGTGCTGCGCGACGAGCGGGTGCCGCTGGCGGAGCTGTGGGGCCCGACCGCGCGCCTGGAGGACGAGCTGGGCGCGGCCGACGACCCGTGCGCGGTGCTCGGGGCGGCCGCGCTGGGCAGGCTGCGGGCCCGGCCGCCGGACCCGGTGGCGGCCGCGATCGCGGCGGCGGTGCCCACGACGGGCGTCGCCGGCCTGGCCGCCGACCTGGGGTTGTCGGTGCGGCAGCTGCACCGGCGCAGCCTCGCCGCGTTCGGCTACGGCCCCAAGGTGCTGCACCGGGTGCTGCGGTTCCACCGGGCGGTGGGGCTGGCGCGGGCGGGGGTGCCGTTCGCCGAGGTCGCCCACCGCACCGGCTACGCCGACCAGGCCCACCTGTCCCGCGAGGTGCGCGACCTGGCCGGCGTGCCGCTGGGTCAGCTGATCCGGCCGTAGGCGCGCAGCGTCAGCAGTGCCTCGATCGTGACGATCGGACGCCACTCGTAGGTGGTGACCGGGGTCCACGCCGGCCACGCGAACGTCCACCCGCCGTCCTCCTGCCGCGCCGCGACGAGCGCGTCGAGGTCCCGCTCCACCTCCTCGTCGGTGAACCAGCGCCGGGCGAGGCTGTCCGGCGTGGGCGCGTAGTTGCGCGGCGTGTGCGTCTCACCGGCCGCGTAGCCCTCGTGCGGCCGCCCGTCGCCGAGGTCGACCAGGCCCTGCTCCCGCACCAGCGCGCCCAGCCGCTCCGCCTCCCGCCCGGCCCGCTCCCGGTCGGGCACGTGGTCGAGGAAGCGGGCGCAGGCGTGCGCCTCGTAGGGGTGCGACGAGGTCAGGTCGGCGATGCGCCGCCAGCAGAACTCCGTGGCCGCGTCCAGCCACGGGTGCGCCACGCCCAGCCGGTGCAGCGCGCTCGCCGACAGCGCCGTCATCAGCAGGTCGCTGTCCGCGGACACCTGCCACCACGGCGCCCTGGGGTGCCCGGCCGCCGTGGCCAGGCAGTTGGGCACGCCACCGTCGGGGTTGGCCACCGAGGCCAGGAACCCGCAGGCCGCGGCGGCGTGCTCGGTCACCCCGACCTCGGTCGCCCCGACCTCGTGGAACAGCGACAGCGCGGTGAACGTGTGCAGCGGCTGGCTGCTCGGCCCGCGCCCGTCGGGTTCCAGGGCGTGGCCGTACCCGCCGTCGTCGTTGCGGTGCGCGAGGACCGCGTGCACCACCGGCCCGGCGGGCCCGCCGTCGAACAGGAACGCGAACCGCCGCTGCTCCAGCACGCGCGCATTGCGCCACAGGAAGGATCGTGCTGCTTCGATCATGCGGCAACGGTAGGCACGCGCCGGGTCCGGTGTCTTGAACGGATCGGTCACCCCCGCCGGCGCAGCACCCCCCGGTTCAGCTCGGCCGGGCTGCGGTGCCCGGACAGCCCGAGGGTGAGGTCGAAGTCCGCGAGCAGGCTGCGCAGCACGTGCCGCACGCCCACCTCGCCGCCGTGGGCCAGGCCGTAGGCGAAGGGGCGCCCGACCAGCACGGCCCGGGCGCCCAGCGCGAGCGCCTTGACGATGTCGGCCCCGCCGCGGACGCCGGAGTCGAACAGCACCTCGACCTGCTCGCCCACCGCGTCGGCGATCTCCGGCAGCACCTCCAGCGACCCGACCGCCCCGTCGACCTGCCGCCCGCCGTGGTTGGACACGACGACGCCGTCCACCCCCGAGTCGACGGCCTTGCGCGCGTCGTCGACGTGCTGGATGCCCTTGAGCACGATCGGGCCGTCCCAGTGCTCCCGCAGGAACGCCAACTGGTCCCACGACCGGTCGGTGCCGGTGAACAGCTGCACCCAGCGCAGGATCGCCATCGGCGCGTCCTCCTCCGGCGGCGCGGCCAGCCCGGCGCGGAAGGCGGGGTCGGAGAACGGGATGGCCGTGCCCACGCCCCGGATGAACGGCAGGTAGGACTGGTCGAGGTCGTGCGGGCGCCAGGCCAGCGTCCAGGTGTCGAGGGTGACCACCAGGACGCTGTAGCCGGCCTTGCGCGCGCGTTCCAGGATGCTCGCCGCCACGTCCGGGTCGTTGGGCCAGTAGAGCTGGAACCACCGCGCGGCGTCCGGCGCCGCCTCCGCGACCTCCTCGATCGTGTGCGAGGAGGCCGTCGACAGCACGAAGGGCACCCCCAGCTCCGCCGCCGCGCGCGCCGTGGCCAGCTCGCCGTCCGGGTGCAGGATCGACTGGACGCCGACGGGCGCGAGCAGCACGGGCGCGGGCAGGTCGGTGCCCAGCACCGTGGTGCCGAGGTGGCGCTCGGTGGCGTCGGTGAGCATCCGCGGCACGATCCGCCACCGGTCGAACGCCTCGCGGTTGGCCCGCGCGGTCGCCCCGGACCCGGCGGCGCCCGCCACGTACCAGAAGGGGCCGGGGCCCAGGCGCTCGCGGGCGGACTCCTCCAGCGCGCCGGGGTCCGTGGTGAACGGCGGCACGTTGCCCGCCAGGCCCTGGAGGTAGATCTCGTTCTGGTAGGCGGCGAACTGGCCGGTCATCGTCGTCCTCACCTTCCGCTCGGCGTGCCGATCATGCTGGCCCCGCGTCCCCGCACCCGCAACCACGCAGCAGCCGGTCCACCTCCGCGCACGGCACCTCCACCTCCCCGATCAGCTCGTGGGCCGGGAGGGCGAGCAGCAGGTGGTGCGCGAAGACGCGCCCACCTGCTGCTTCGTCGACCGCGGCGCGCAGGATCGCATCGGCTCGGGCGGACGGGTCGCGGCGTGCGCCCAGGCCCTCCGGGAACGACTCGGCGGTGAACGGTTCGACCGGCGCGGATCGGACGCGCGCGGCGGTCTCCGCCCGCAGTGCC
The DNA here is from genome assembly GCF_009498035.1 of Saccharothrix syringae. Lineage (NCBI taxonomy): Bacteria > Bacillati > Actinomycetota > Actinomycetes > Pseudonocardiales > Pseudonocardiaceae > Saccharothrix > Saccharothrix syringae. The sequence continues at coordinate 1,346,518 of NZ_CP034550.1, read as the reverse complement.
GCCACATCGACGCCCAGCGCCGTCAGCACCCGCAGCGCGACGCCCCCGCGGGCGTCCAGCAGAGCCGGCCAGAGGTGCTCCGCCTCGACCGTCGTCGCGGACAGCTGGCATGCGCTTGGTTGATTGCCGGCCCTTCATGGGCTCCGAGTCTGCCGGGCGAATCCGATGTCGAGCAGCAGGTAGCCGGTGCCGGCCAGGGCCGGCTTGCGCCCGCCGGCCACCGGGTCGTCCACGAGCGGCAGACCGGGGTGTCGGGCCCGGATGGACTGCCCACGACCGCGAACAGCGGGGTCGTGGGCAGTCGTCGGCCCGTGCGATCACACCGGTGGCGAGGAACGCGCCCCCGCGCGACCGGTGCTCACCGCTCCTCCAGCGCGATCGCCACGGGTGCCGCGGTCAGCACCGTCGACACGGTGCCGGCCACCAGGCCGATCAGCAGCGCGGCGGCGAAGTCGGCCAGCGAGCCGTCGCCGAAGAGCAGCAGCGCGGCCAGCACGAACAGCACGCCGATGCCGGTGTTCACCGTCCTGGGCAGGGTTTGCAGCACGGCGTCGCTCACCACGTCGGGGAACGGGGCGCGGGTGCGCCGCAGCTCGCGCACCCGGTCGAACACCACCACCGAGTCGTTGACCGAGTAGCCGATGACGGTCAGCACCGCGGCCAGGAACACCGCGTCCGCGGTCTTGCCCAACCACGCGAACGCGCCCACCAGCACCACCACGTCGGCGACCAGCGCGACCACCGTGGCCAGGCCCAGCCGCCAGTCGAACCGGACGGCCAGGTAGGCCAGCTGCGCGGCCACCGCCACCGCCAGCGCGATCAGGGCGTCGCGCCGCAGCTCGGCGCCCAGGCTGGGGCCGATCAGCTCGTCACCGACCTTCTCGGCGCCGCCGGTCGCGCGGTCGACCGCCTCCCCGATCCGCGTCGCGGCGGCCGGGTCGACCGGGCCGGTCCGCACCGACAGGCCGTCGCCCGCGTTGACCACGACCGCGTCGGCGAAGCCGGCTGAGGCCAGCTCGGCGCGTACCCGGCCTACGTCGGCGCTGGTGGCGGTGAACTCCAGGACCCGTCCCCCGGTGAACTCGACGCCCAGTTCCAGGCCGCGCACCAGCAGGCCGGCCACCGCGACCAACAGCACGAGGCCGGCCACCAGGAGCGGGCGGCGGGGGTTCCGGTACAGCTTGATGCCGCGCGCGGTCAGCCATGGGCGCACCCGACCGAGTGAGTGCAGACCACTCCAGCGTGGACGCTTCTCCAGCAGTGGCATCACCAACCGCAACAGCACCCGGGTCAGCACCAGGGCGCTGAACAGCGAGGCCAGCACGCCGATCACCAGGGTGACGCCGAACCCCTTCACGGGCCCGGTGGCCAGCCAGAACAGCAGGCCGGCGGCCAGCAGCGTGGTGATGTTCGAGTCCGCCACCGCGCCCACCGCGCCCCGGAACCCCTGGTCCACCGATCGTGGCAAGCGCTTGCGCCGCGCGTACTCCTCGCGCGAGCGCTCGAACACCAGCACGTTGGCGTCCACCGCCATGCCGATCGCCAGCACGAACCCGGCCAGGCCGGGCAGCGTCAGCGTCGCGCCGACCGCCAGCAGCGCCGCGTAGGCCACGCCCGCGTAGCCGACCAGCGCGAGCACGGCCACCAGCCCGGCCAACCGGTAGGCGAACACCAGGAACAACCCGGTCAGCGCGACGCCCAGCACCGCGGCCCGGGCACTGGCGTCGATCGCCTCGGCGCCCAGCGTCGGGCCGACGGTCCGCTGCTCCACCACCTCCACCGGCACCGGCAGCGCGCCGGACCGGATCACCAGCGCCAGCTCCTCGGCCTCGGCCCGGGTGAACCGGCCGGTGATCCGGGTGCCGTCGCCGATCATGCCGGTGCCGCACACCACCGAGGGGTCGACCTGCGGCGCGGACACCACCTCGCCGTCCAGCACGAACGCCACCCGCCGCCGCGGGTCGCCCGGCGGGGCGCACGCGGCCTCGGCCGTCACCCGCTGCCAGGTGGCCGGCGCGTCGCCGCGGAAGTCGACGCCGACCACGTGGCCGGCGCCCCGCTGGTCGGGCGTGGCGCGGGCGTCCTCGATGCCCTCGCCGGTGAGCACGACGTCGCCGAGGCCGACCGAGTCGCCGTCGGGGGTCGGGGACGACCCGGGTCCGGTCACGGGCCGCACCGCCAGTTGCGCGGTGCGGCCGAGCACCTCGACGGCCTCCGCCGGGTCCTGGAGGCCGGGTAGTTCGACCACGATCCGGTGATCTCCGGAGCGGGCCAGGACGGGTTCGGCGACGCCGAGCCCGTCGACGCGGCGGCGCAGCACCTCCATCGCCCGGTCGGTGGCGTCGGCGGTGGCGTCGGACGGTGTTTCCAACACGATCTGGGTACCACCGCGCAGGTCGAGGCCGAGGCGCGGTGGGACGGTGAGCACGGCGAAGGCGGACGCGACGAGCACGCCGAGGGACAACAGCCCGCGGACGACGAGAGCCCGTCGCGCATCGGGGCGCGACATGGGTGGGGGACCTCCGGTTGAGGTGAACGGGGTGTGTTCAGCTACCGGGGGTCGGTGGCGGCGCGCGGTCGCCGAGCGGGGTCCGGTCCGAGCGCTCGGACCGCCGGTGGACGGGGGCGACGACGTCCGCGCGCACCGGCGGCGCCGGCGTGGTGTGCACGGGCGGCTGGACGCCGTCCAGCGGCTGCCCGAGGTGGCCCGCCTGCTGCACCGGGTGCACCGAGGTGGTGCCCCGGGTGGTGCTGTCGGGCAGGTGGGCGGCGTTGGTGGTGGCCGACACGGCGGCCGCGGCCGCGGTCGCCCGGGGCAGGGGCGCGGTGATGGCGAACCCGGCGACCAGCGCCAGGACCGCGAGCAGCGCGCGTCGGGTCATCGGCCCCCCTTCCCGGCTCCAGGCTACCGACCGCGCAGCACCACGACGGCCCCGCCGACGAGCGAGCACAGCCAGGCGAGGACCAGCGGCTGCGTCGTGGTGGCGCCGAGGAGCAGGGCGACCGACCACCCGGCCAGCACCAGCACGGCGAGCCCGAACAGCACCGCGACCGCGGCGGTCAGCGGCCGGCGCCGCAGCAGCGGGGGCAGCGCCCGCCGCACCCCGTCGCGCACCAGCAGCCGCGCCACCACCGCCACGCAGCCCGCGACCAGCGCCGCGGCGAACCACCCGAGCAGCGGCGTCGGCCGGGGCAGGGCCGCGAGCAGCAGCACCAGCCCGCCGGCGACCAGCAGCGCGGCCAGCCGGGACAGCACGGGCTGCACCAGGGCGTGGACGGCGACCGGCGCGGGCGCGGGTCCGCCGCGCTTGCGGCGCGCGGTGGCGAGGTTGGCGCGCACGTCGTCGGCGCCGGGGTCGAGCCGCAACGCGGTGCGGTAGGCGCGTTCGGCCGTGCCCCAGTCGCGCACGCGCAGGGCGGCGTCGCCGAGCACCTGGTGCGCGCGCGCCTCGGTCGGCGCCAGCCCGGTCGCCCCGCGGGCCACCTCGACCGCCTCGCGCAGCTCACCGGCCCCGGCCAGGGCCTCGGCCAGCACCACCAGGCACCGCCAGTCGCCCGGTTCGCGCCGCACGCACTCGCGCGCGGCCACCAGCGCCTCGGCGTGCCGGCCCAGCTCGCCCAAGGCCAGCGAGGTCAGGCGCTGCGCCCACGACTGGTCGCCGGGCAGCACCAGGGCGCGCTTGGCCGCCTCCAGCGCCGGGTCGGGTTCGCCCGCGTCCAGGTGGGCCGCCGCGAGCCGGCACCACGCCTCGGCGTGCAGCGGGTTGGCGGCCAGCGCCGGGCGGAGCAGTTCGACCGCCCGCTGCGGCAGGCCGCGCGCGGTGAGTTCGGCGGCGCGCACGACGACCGCGGCGATCGGCTCGGACATGGTCCCCAGTCTGGCAGCGGGGAGGAGTTCCTTCGTTCGGATGACGGAAGGGGTCGCGGCCCGGCGTCGACGGGCGGCTGCCCCGGCGCCGGGCCGCCACGACACCGCGGCGCGGCCCGGCAGCCGGGAAGCCCCCGGGGTGGCGGGGGCGCCCCCCGCGCGCCCCCGCCACCCCCTCCCCCGGTCAGACCGCGGCCAGCTCGCGCACCACCCGGTGCGCGTCCTCCAGCGAGGCCACCGCCAGCTCCCGGAACTGCGCGAGCTGCGGCACGCTGTGCGCCTTGGTCAGCTCGGCGTGCACGAACTCCAGGTCCCGGTCCAGCCCGACCATGCTGAACACCGCCCGCAGGTAGGGCTCCTGGAAGTCGAACGCGTGCCGCGGCGTGCCGGGCGCGTACGAACCGCCCCGCGCGGTCACCACGACCACCCGCTTGCCGGTCAGCGCGCCCTCGCCGGTCTCCTGGTCCACGAACAGCTCCGGCACCGCGATCCAGTCCAGCCACGCCTTGAGGCTGGACGGCACGCTGAAGTTGTACATGGGCGCGCCGATGACCAGCGTGTCCGCCGCCCTCACCTCCGCCACCAGCCGCTGCTCGAACGACCGGTCGCCGGTGCCCTCGCGCGAGGCGAGCGCGGCCGGGTCCACGTGCGGCAGCGGCTCCGCGCCCAGGTCGCGGTAGGTGTAGCCGCCGTCCGGGTGCGCGGCCCGCCACGCCTGCGCGAACGCCCCCGTGACCTCGCGGGACACCGACCCCTCCGTGCGCAGGCTGGTGTCGATGTGCAGCAGGTGAGACATTGTTCCTCCCAAGAACTTCCTAGCTCAGAACATACGAGCCCAGCTCTTCCGAGTCAATATATTCTCAACCAAGAAGATCTGACACCGGGCTTATGATGGGTGACATGGACCTCGCCGCCGACCACCGCTGCACCAGGCAGGTTGGCCTGAACTGGCTGCTGCACCGCGCGGCGCAGAAGCTGGGCGCGGCCATCCAGGAGGCGGCGGCCGGGCACGGCATCACCGCGCGCGGCCAACTGGTGCTCACCGCGCTGGCCAGCGAGGAGTTCCGGCGCACCCAGCTCGCCCTCGGCCACGCGCTCGGCCTGGACAAGACCACCCTCACCGCCGAGCTGGACCGGCTGGAGCGGGCGGGCCTGATCCAGCGCCGGCCCGACCCGAACGACCGGCGCGTGCGCGTGCCGGTGATCACCGACCGGGGGCGGGCCGTGCAGGCCGAGGTGGAGAAGGTGCACCAGGAGGTCGAGCGCGACTTCACCGCCGGGCTGGAGCCCGGGCAGCGCCACGACCTCCGGGTGGTCCTGGAGCGGCTGATCGGCTCGGACGACCGACCGGGCAGCGGCTCCTGCCTCTGACGAGACCGCATAGGCCATCCGGGTGATTAACCCGGAGCGAACATCACGATCCGTCGCCACCAGCCCCTGAACTTTCCACCTTCGGGTGACTCGGGCAATGATCACGTGCCAGGCTATGACCAGCTCGGCAGGTCGCCGGCGGACCTCCGTCATGGCACCGGCCAACGTGCGTCTCACTTCGCGAGCGCCGGACCCGAGCGCACGTGTCGAGACAGCTGGAGGTAGGGGGCCGTGGGCACACCCAAGGAGTGGCAGATCTCCTGTCGTGACATCGCGTCCCGTCGCCGGGACATGACCGTCTTCGTCAGCCGGGGCCACGTGGTGGTGACCGTGCCGCCCGGCGAGGCGGCCGTGCTGACGCCGCTGGAGGTGGGCCGGCTGCGCGCCGCCCTGCGCGACGCGGTGGTGAACGCGTCCGACGCGCCGGAAAACTGATCACGCGCGTTCCGATTTCCGCCGACCCTCTTCCTACTCGCGGGTAGGTAATGTCAGTATCGGGGTCGTGAGCACCTACTCCGTCACCGGCGCGACGGGCTCCACCGGTCGCCGCCCGGTCGAGAGGCTTCTCCGGCGGCCGACCCGCGAACAGGTGTTCGCGCCGGTCGGGCCGCAGTCGGCGGCCGAGCCGCCGCACCACGCCACCGGCCGCGCGCCGGACGAGCCCCCGGGCACCGGCTCCGCGTCCGCGCGGGTGCTGCCGGTCCCCCTCCCCGCGACGTCGCCGGCACACCGCTCCGGGCGGGTCCGCACCGAACCCGCCGCGGCCGCGCCCCCGCGAGCCGCCCGGTGAGGCGGGTCGTGGGCGCGCTGCGGGCGCTGGTGACGCTGGTGCGCGCCGGGGTCGTGCGGCCGATGGCCCCGGGCCGGCTGCTCGGCGTGCTGGACGCCTACCTGCGCTGGGACATCACCCCGGCGTTCGGCTACGCCACCGGCGCGGCCCGGCACCCCGACCGGCCGGCGATCGTGGACGACGCGGGGTCGCTGACCTTCGCGCAGGTCGACGAGCGCACCACCCGCCTCGCGCACGGCCTGCGCGACCTGGGCGTGACCGCGGGCGCGAAGGTCGCGGTGCTGTGCCGCAACCACCGCGGCTTCGTCGAGACCGTGGTGGCGTGCGGGAAGATCGGCGCGCACACCGTGCTGCTCAACACCGGCCTGAGCGCCGGCCAGGTCGCGACCGTGCTGCGCGAGCAGGACGTGTCGGTGGTCGTCGCCGACACCGAGTTCCGCGACCTGCTGACCCGCGCGCCGCGCCGGGTGCGCCGGGTGATGGCCTGGGTCGAGGGCACCACCAGGAGCCGCACGCTCGACCAGCTCATCGCCGGCTCACCCGCCACGCCGCTGCCCGCCCGGCCACCGCGCGGCCGGCTGGTCGTGCTGACCTCCGGCACGACCGGCGCGCCCAAGGGCGCCCGGCGGCCCGAGCCGGCCAGCCTCGTGCCCGCCGCCGCGCTGCTCTCGCGCATCCCGCTCCGGGCCGGCGACCGGTTCTGCGTGCCCGCGCCGCTGTTCCACACCTGGGGCCTGGCCGCGTTCCAGATCGGGCTCGTGCTCGGCGCGACCCTGGTGCTGCGCCGCCGGTTCGACCCGGGACCGGTGCTGGCCGACGCCCGCGAGCACCGCTGCGACGCGCTGTTCGTGGTGCCCGTGATGCTGCAACGCGTCCTGGAGCTGCCCGACCGGCCGCCCCTGCCGGACCTGCGCGTGATCGCCTCCAGCGGGTCGGCGCTGCCGCCGCCGGTGGCCCGCCGGTGCCTGGCCGAGCTGGGCCCGGTGCTCTACAACCTCTACGGCTCCACCGAGGTGTCGTGGGTCAGCATCGCCCGCCCCGACGAGCTGGCCCGGCACCCCGACACCGCCGGCCGACCGCCGCACGGCACCCGGCTGGCCGTCCTCGACGAGCGCGGTGCCCCGGTGCCGCCCGGCGCGACCGGCCGCATCTTCGTGGCCAACGACATGCTGTTCGACGGCTACACCAACGGCGGCGGCAAGGAGGTCCGCGACGGCCTGATGTCGACCGGCGACGTGGGCAGGCTCGACGAGGACGGCCTGCTGTTCGTGGCGGGCCGGGACGACGAGATGATCGTCTCCGGCGGCGAGAACGTGTACCCGCGCGAGGTGGAGGACCTGCTCGCGGCCCTGCCCGGGGTGCGCGAGGTGGCCGTGGTCGGCGTGCCCGACGAGCGGTTCGGCCAGCGGCTGGCGGCCTACGTGGTGTGCGAGGAACCGGGCCGGCTGGACGCGGACGCGGTGCGCGAGCACGTCCGCGGCAACCTGGCCAGGTTCTCCGTGCCGCGCGAGGTGGTCTTCGTTGACGCCCTGCCGCGCAACGCCACCGGGAAGGTGCTCAAGCGCGAGCTGGGGTGAGCGCACCGGCGCCCTCGACCGGGCCGGGGCGGTGGGTACGCTGACGCCCGGGGGCGACGATGACCATTCCCGGCCGGCCGGCGGCGGACCAGCGGATCACCGCGGTGGCCGACCTGCGCGAGGCGCGCCTGGCGCTGGACGAGGGCCGACCCGGTGACGCGCTGGAGCTCGCCGAGAAGGCGGTGGCCGCGTTCTCCTGGCTCGACGACGCCGAGGGCGTCGCCTACGGCGTGCTCACCCAGTCGGTCGCCCTGGGCAAGCGCGGCCTGCTGCCCGCCGCCCTGGACGCCATCGACCACGTGCGGCGGATCGCGGCGGCCAACCGGCACGTGGGGCTGCAGGCGTGGTGCGGGTTCTCGCAGGCCGTGGTCGAGCGGCGGATCGACTCGCCCGAGCGGTCGCTGCACTCGCTGGCGCGGGCGCTGGGCCTGGCCGAGCTGGCCAAGGACGCCGAGCTGATCGGCTCGGTGCTGTTCGAGCAGGCCGGCGTGCTGCGCGCGCAGCACCACGAGCACCGCGCGCCCCGGTGGGCCGCGGACGGGCGCTGCCCCGACCCGGGGGGCGCGGGGCCCGGGTGGTCCGGCGCCGACCGGTCCGGTGCGGAGCGCGCCGACGGCGAGCCGTGCGCGCGCGAGCTGCGCCGGGCCGAGGCGCTGTGCGCGCAGGTGCGCGACCGGTGGCGGCACCTGGACCAGCCGGTGCGCATGGCGCGGCTGAACCTGCTGCTCGCGCACGTGCGGCTGGACCTGGGCGAGGTGGAACGCGCGCTGCGGTCGTGCCAGCGGGCCGACCAGCTGCTCGACGGGCAGGACCGGCCGGTGCTGCGGGCCGAGCTGCTGATGGCGCGGGCCCGGGTCAGCTGCGCCCGCGGCAGGCACGGCGACCAGCTCCGGCTGCTCGCCCAGGCCGCCGAGCTGGCCGCGGGCGCGGTGGCGCGGGAGGTCGCGGTGCGGGCGCACGGCGCGCTCAGCTCGGCCCACGAACGCCTCGGCCGGCTCGCCGAGGCCCTGCACCACGCCCGCTGCCAGCTGGAGCAGTACCGGCTGTGGGAGCTGCAGCAGGGCCGCGACCTGCTGCGGATGCGGGAGCTCGACCCGTCCGCGCGGCTGGTGGAGCAGCTGGTCGACGACGCGCCCGGGTGGCGCCGGGAGGACGGCCGGGCCCGGGAGGCGCGGTCGTCGCTGCGCGGCTCCGCCACCGCCGAGCGGGACAACCGGCGGGTCGCGCGGGCGCTGCGGGCGGGCCTGACCAAGCGGGGCATCGAGGTGCTGCGGCGGGTGGCGGGCGGCGCGAGCACCAGCGCGATCGCGACCGACCTGGCGCTGTCGCCCAAGACCGTGCAGAACCACCTCCAGCGCATCTACCGGACCATCGGCGTGCGCGACCGGGCCGGTGCGGCGGTGTGGTGGCTCGACCTGGGCGGCGAGGTCCCGCCGGGGTGACGTCCGCCACCGGGCGGGTCACCTCCGCGCGGCCCGCTCGTTGTGCCCGGCGGCGGGACACCCGCGACGACCAGGTCCGTCACCTCGGGGGTATTGCCCAGTGCCGGTAAGACAGAAGTGGGTGATGACCACGAGGACCCCTGTGTGCCATGCTCCGGTTGGACGCTTCCCCCCGCGTTCCCGGCGGAGCTCGTCCGGCTGCCTACCCTGCCGACAAGCCGCTGCGATCGAACGGAGTTCGACCATGGTTGTGCACTCCCTGCGCAAGGGCCTGGCCGCGCTGGCCGTCCTGGCCGGCCTGGCGGTGTTCATCGGCGCGCCCGCGAGCGCGGCCGCCCAGGACGGGACCGTCACGGCCCGGGTCTTCCAGGCGCCGTACTCCCAGCCCTGACACCAGGACCGGAGGCCGGGTTCGCGCACGCGCGGGCCCGGCCTTCGGGCACAGTGGGTCAGGTGAGCAGCGAAGTCGTGCGCCTGCGGGCGCCGCGGCACCAGGTGAGCCGCAAGTCGATCACCCTCTGGACCCTGCACGCCCTCATCGGCTGGGCGGTGCTGCTGCTGCCGCAGCTGGTCGTGCTGGTCTTCGCCCGGTCGCCGTGGCAGCTGGTCGCCGCGGTGGCGACGCTGGTCCTCGGCACCGCGCACACCCTGGTCATGCCGCGCTGGCGCTACCGGGTCCACCGCTGGGAGGCCACCCCGGACGCGGTCTACACGCTGGCCGGCTGGCTGAACCAGGAGTGGCGCATCGCCCCGGTCTCGCGCATCCAGACCGTGGACACCAAGCGCGGGCCGCTCCAGCAGCTGCTGGGCCTGTCCACGGTCACCGTCACCACCGCCTCGGCCGCGGGCCCGGTGCACATCGAGGGCCTGGACCACGCCGACGCCGTGCGGCTGGCCGACGAGCTGACCACGACCACCCAGGCCACGCCGGGTGATGCCACGTGACGGCCGGGCTGCCCGCCGACCTGCCCACCGCGCCGGAGTACGCGGAGCCGGTGGTCGACTGGCACCGGTTGGACGTGCGGATGGTCGTGGTGCGCCCGCTCAACGAGCTGGTCAACCTCGTGCCGCTGTTCGTCGGCCTGCTGGTGCTCGGCCGCGGTGAGACGTGGCGGCTGCTGACCAGCGCCGGCGTGGTCGTGCTGATCGTGCTGTTCGGCCTGCTGCGGTGGGTCACCACCCGGTACCGGATCACCGCCGAGCAGGTCGAGCTGCGCACCGGCCTGCTGGTGCGCAAGAGGCTGGCGGTGCCGCGCGACCGGGTCCGGACCGTGGACCTCACCGCCAAGCTCGGGCACCGGCTGTTCGGCCTGTCCGCGATCCGGGTCGGCACCGGGCAGCGCGACCAGCCCGGCGAGGACGGCCTGACCCTGGACGCGGTGTCCTCCGCCGAGGCCGACCGGCTGCGCGTGCTGCTGCTGACCGCCGTGCGGGCCGACGCGCCCGCCACCGCGCCCGAGGCCGAGCGGCCGGGCACCGTGCTGTCCGAATGGGACACCCGGTGGCTGCGCTACGCGCCGCTGACGCTCTCGGGCGTGGTCGCGGCCGGTGCGCTGTTCGGCTTCGTGGTGAACTTCGCGCGGGAGCTGGACCTGGAGGTCCTGGGCCCGATGACCGACGCCGCGCACTGGGTGGTGGAGCAGCCGCTGTGGGCGACCGTCGGGCTGTTCGCCGGCGTGGTGCTGGTGGTGGCGACCCTGGGTTCGGCGCTGGTCTACGTCGTGCAGTTCTGGGGCTACCGGCTGACCCGCGAGCCGGACGACACGGTGCGGGTCCGGCGCGGCCTGCTCACCACGCGCTCGGTTTCCGTTGACGGGCAACGGCTGCGCGGCGTGGAGCTGGTCGAGCCGCTGCTGCTGCGGGCGGGTCGGGGCGCGCACGCGAAGACCGTGACCACGGGCCTGGGCCGCAAGGGCGAGAGCAACCTGCTGCTGCCGCCCGCGCCGGCGGACGAGGCGCACCGGGTGTCCGCCGCCGTCCTGCGGCAGGGCGCCCCGCCGACGCGGACCCCGCTGCGCCGCCACCCCGCGGCCGCGCTGCGCCGCAGGCTGGTGCGCGCGGTGGTGCCGCTGCCGGTGCTCGCCGCGGGCCTGGCGTGGTGGGCGCCGGGCTGGACCTGGCCGCCGGTGCTGGCGCTGGTGCCGTTCGCCGCGCTGCTGGGCTGGGACCGGTACCGCAACCTGGGGCACGCGCTGACCGACCGCTACCTGGTGGCCCGCTCGGGCTCGCTGGTCCGCGAGACCGTCGCGCTCCAGCGCACCGGCGTGATCGGCTGGCGGGTGTCCCGCTCGTTCTTCCAGCGCCGCGCGGGCCTGGTCACGGTCACCGCCACCACCGCCGCGGGCGACGGCGCGTACTCCGTGGTGGACGTGGCCGAGGCGGACGGCCTGGCGCTGGCCGACGCGGCAGTGCCGGACCTGCTGCGGCCGTTCCTGGAGCGCGGCTAGCCCGCGGCCACCGGTTCGCCGCCCGGCCGGACCCGGTCGGCCGAGCGGAACGCGGTCCGGTAGGCGCTGGGCGGCACGCCGAGGGCGGCGCCCATCTGCTGCCGCAGCGCGGCGGCCGTGCCGAACCCGGCGTGCCTGGCCACCCGGTCGACGCTGAGGTCCGTGGTCTCCAGCAGGTGGCGCGCCCGTTCCACGCGCTGCCGGTGGAGCCACTTGACCGCGGTCATCCCGGTCTCCTCGTGGAACCGGCGGGTGAACGTGCGCACGCTCATCCGGGCGTGGTCGGCCAGCACCTTCAGGCTCAGCGGCTCCTCCAGGTGCTCCAGCGCCCACGCGCGGGTGGGCGCGGTGGAGGTGTCGGTCGGCCCCGGCACCGGGCGGACGATGTACTGGGACTGCCCGCCGGGCCGCCACGGCGGCACCACGCAGCGGCGGGCGGCCATGTTGGCGATGCGGCTGCCGAGGTCGTGGCGCACCACGTGCAGGCACAGGTCGATGCCCGCGCCGACGCCGGCCGAGGTGAGCACGTCGCCCTCGTCGACGAACAGCACGTCCGGGTCGAGGTCCACCCGCGGGAACAGGCGGCGGAAGTTGGCGGCGTGGGCCCAGTGCGTGGTGGCGCGGCGGCCGTCCAGCAGGCCGGCGGCGGCCAGCGCGAAGGCGCCCGTGCAGATCGACATCACCCGCGCGCCCCGCTCCGCCGCCGCGCGCAGGGCGTCGCGCACCGGGGCTTCGAGCACGCCGCGCTCCAGCAGCGCGTCCTGGTGCACGCCGGCCACGACGACCGTGTCGGCCTCGGCCAGCACCTCCAGGCCGTGGTCCGGGGTGACGGTGAACCCGGCCGAGCTGCGGACCGGGCGGGCGCCGGGCGTGCACACCCGGACCCGGTAGAAGCGCCGCTCCCGCTCGTCCCGCGCCGCGTTGAAGATCTGCGGCGGGGTGCCGAGGTCGAAGCCCACGACGTCGTCCAGCGCCAGCACGGCGACCAGGTGGCGGACATCCATGGCCGGATCTTTGCACATATTGGCTATCCGGCCACTGGCCGAGGGCCGCGCGGGCGGGGAGGCTCGCCCCGTGACGCGAAGCAGGCAGAACTGGGCGTGGGCGGTGGCGGGCGTGGCGTTCGTCGCGCTCGTCGGCGCGGCGGCGTTCCGGGCGACCCCGGGCGCCCTCATCGAACCCCTCCGGCGGGAGTTCGGCTGGTCCACCGGCACCATCGGGTTCGCCGTGTCGGTCAACCTGCTGCTGTTCGGCCTGACCGCGCCGTTCGCCGCCGCGCTGATGGAGCGCTTCGGCGTGCGCCGGGTGGTGGCCTCGGCGCTGACCCTGGTCGCGGTGGGCAGCGGGCTGACCGTGTTCATCACCTCGTCGTGGCAGCTCGTGCTGTGCTGGGGCGTGCTGGTCGGCCTGGGCACGGGCTCGATGGCGCTGGCGTTCGTCGCCACCATCACCGGCCGGTGGTTCGTCAAGCACCGCGGCCTGGTCACCGGCGTGCTCACCGCGGGCGGCGCGACGGGGCAGCTGGTGTTCCTGCCCGGCGTGGCCGCGCTGTCGGAGTCGTCGGGCTGGCGCTCGGCGTCGCTGCTGGTGTCCGCGGCGGCCCTGGCCGTGGTGCCGCTGGTGCTGTTCCTCCTCCGCGAGCACCCGGCCGACCTGGGCGTGCCGCCGTACGGGGGCACCGAGGTGGTGCCCGTGCCGGTCCCCGCCCGGGGCGCGGCGCGGCGGGCCGTCGGCGCGCTGACCGCCGCCGCCCGCACCGGCCCGTTCTGGTACCTGGCCGCCGGTTTCGCCATCTGCGGCGCCACCACCAACGGCCTGGTCGGCACGCACTTCATCCCCGCCGCGCACGACCACGGCATGCCCACCACCACCGCGGCGGGCCTGCTCGCGCTGGTGGGCGTGTTCGACATCGTCGGCACCGTGCTGTCGGGCTGGCTGACCGACCGCGTCGACTCGCGGGTGCTGCTCGCCGTGTACTACGCGCTGCGCGGCGCGTCGCTGCTGGTGCTGCCGCAGCTGTTCCACGACTCGGTGCACCCGTCGATGCTGGTGTTCATCGTCTTCTACGGCCTGGACTGGGTGGCGACCGTGCCGCCGACCGTCGCGCTGTGCCGGGAGGTGTTCGGCGCGTCCGCGCCCGTGGTGTTCGGCTGGGTCTTCGCCTCGCACCAGGTCGGCGCCGCGATCGCGGCCACCGCGGCGGGCCTGACCCGCGACCACTTCGGCGACTACGCGCCCACCTGGTACGCCGCCGGCGTGCTGAGCATCACCGCGGCGCTGTTGTCCATGAAGGTGCGCGCCAGGCGGGGGGTCGCGCCCGAACTCGCCCCGGCGTGATGAGATCGGTAGCTGGGCGCGCGGCCGACCCGACCGGCCCGGAACGATCAGGCGACTAGGGTTGACCTGGTGATGGATCGCCTGGTGTGGATCGACTGCGAGATGACCGGACTCGACCTCGGCAAGGACGCCCTGATCGAGATCGCGGCACTGGTGACCGACGCGGAGCTGAACGTGCTCGGCGAGGGGGTCGACGTGGTGATCCACGCCGACGACACCGTGCTCGACTCGATGCCGGACGTCGTGATGCAGATGCACGCCAAGTCGGGGCTCACCGAGGAGGTGCGGCGGTCGGCGGTGACGCTGGCCGACGCCGAGGCCCTGGTGCTCGACTACGTCAAGCAGTGGGTGCCGGACCCGCGCACCGCGCCGCTGGCGGGCAACTCCATCGCCACCGACCGCGGGTTCATCGCCCGCGACATGCCCGTGCTCGACGCGCACCTGCACTACCGGATGGTCGACGTGTCGTCGATCAAGGAGCTGTGCCGGCGCTGGTACCCGCGCATCTACTACGCGCAGCCGGGCAAGGGCCTGGCGCACCGCGCGCTCGCCGACATCCGCGAGTCCATCCGGGAGCTCGCGTACTACCGGCGCACCGCGTTCGTGCCGCAGCCGGGGCCCACCTCGGAGCAGGCGCAGGCCGTGGCCAGCGAACTCCTGGCCGCCGACCGCGTGGAATAGGCCCGATTTCAGGCCCGGCGGCAGGGGTGTGTATGCTTCAGGCCGCCGGGTCAACCGGTCTTGGTGGGTGTAGCTCAGCTGGCAGAGCACTGGGTTGTGATCCCAGGTGTCGCGGGTTCAAGTCCCGTCACTCACCCCAAGCGGACGCCCCTCGACTCCGGTCGGGGGGCGTCTTGTCGTTGTCCTGGTTTTCTTCGGGGGGAACTGCCGTGAGCGCCACACTCGTCGCGAAGGGGCTCGCCGCCGGGCACGGCGACCGGGTCCTGTTCTCCGACCTAGACCTCGTGGTCGCGCCCGGCGACGTGATCGGCCTGGTCGGGGCGAACGGCGCGGGCAAGTCCACGCTGCTGCGCACGCTGGCCGGGCTGCTGCCCGCCGAGGGCGGTGTGATCCGCCTCTCCCCCACCACGGCGACCATCGGGCACCTGCCGCAGGAGCCGGACCGGCGGCCGGGCGAGTCGGTGCGCGCGTTCCTGGCCCGCCGCACCGGCGTGGCGGCCGCGCAGGCGGAGCTGGACCGGGCCACCGAGGCGCTGGCCGCGGGCACCGACGAGGGCTACTCCGAGGCGCTGGAGCGGTGGCTCGGGCTCGGCGGCGCCGACCTGGAGGAGCGCTCCGCGGAGGTGGCCGCCGACCTGGGCCTGGCCGTGTCGCTGGACCAGCCGATGACCTCCCTGTCCGGCGGCCAGGCGGCCCGCGTCGGCCTGGCCTCGCTGCTGCTCAGCCGCTACGACGTGTTCCTGCTCGACGAGCCCACCAACGACCTGGACCTGGACGGCCTGGAGCGGCTGGAGCGGTTCGTGACCGGGCTGCGGGCCGGGACCGTGCTGGTGTCGCACGACCGGGAGTTCCTGGCGCGCACGGTGAACCGCGTGGTGGAGCTGGACCTGGCGCAGCAGCAGGTGCGCTCCTACGGCGGCGGCTACGAGGCGTACCTGGAGGAGCGCGAGGTCGCCCGCAGGCACGCCCGCGAGGAGTACGAGGAGTACGCGGCCACGCGCGCGTCGCTGGAGGACCGGGCCCGCACGCAGCGGGCGTGGATGGAGAAGGGCGTGAAGAACGCCCGCCGCAAGGCGCCGGACAACGACAAGATCGGGCGCAAGTTCCGCACCGAGGCGACCGAGAAGCAGGCCGCCAAGGCGCGGCAGACGGAGCGGCTGATCGAGCGGCTGGAGACCGTGGAGGAGCCCCGCAAGGAGTGGGAGCTGCGGATGGAGATCGCCGCGGCGCCGCGCTCGGGCGCGGTGGTGGCGGTGCTGCGGTCGGCCGTGGTGCGGCGCGGCGGGTTCGTGCTCGGACCGGTCGACCTCCAGGTCGACTGGGCGGACCGGATCGCCATCACCGGCGCGAACGGCGCGGGCAAGTCGACCCTGCTGGCCGCGCTGCTCGGGCGGGTGGCGCCGGAGTCCGGCTCGGCGTCGCTGGGTTCGGGCGTGGTGGTGGGCGAGGTCGACCAGGCGCGCGGGCTGTTCCTGGGCGAGGAGGCCCTGGTGGACGCGTTCGGCGCGGCCGTGCCGGACATGGCGCCCGCGGACGTGCGGACCCTGCTGGCCAAGTTCGGGCTCAAGGCGGCGCACGTGCTGCGGCCCGCCGCGTCGCTGTCACCCGGCGAGCGGACCCGGGCGGCGCTGGCGCTGCTCCAGGCGCGCGGGGTGAACCTGCTGGTGCTCGACGAGCCGACCAACCACCTGGACCTGCCCGCGATCGAGCAGCTGGAGTCGGCGCTGGAGTCCTACCGCGGGACGCTGCTGCTGGTCACGCACGACCGGCGGATGCTGGACGCGGTGCGCACGACCCGCCGCCTGGAGGTGGCGGCGGGTCGCGTGACCGACGTCGGCTAGCGGTTGCCCTTCACCCACTGCTCCCAGGGGACCTGCCAGTCGCCGAACCCGTCCCACGGCTGCAGCACCGGGCCGCCGGAGTTGGTGACCACCACGACGTCGCCGGGCTTGGCGTTGTCGAACACCCACTTGGCGTTCTCGGGCGAGAGGTTCAGGCAGCCGTGGCTGACGTTGCGGTACCCCTGGTCACCCACCGACCACGGCGCGCTGTGGAAGAAGATGCCGCTGTTGGACATGCGGACCGCCCAGTCCACCGGCGTGACGTAGCCGCCGGCGTCCAGGGACAGGCCGTAGGTGCGGGAGTCCATCACCATGTGGTCGTGCTTCTCGGTCAGCACGTAGGTGCCGACGGGGGTGGGGTTCTGCGCGTCGCCCATGGAGGTCGGCATGGTGCGCACGACCTGGCCGTTGACCTTGGTGACCACCTGGTGGCTCGCGCCGTCGGCCTCGTGGACGACGGCGTCGCCGATGGAGGCGGTGATGTGCCGGTCCTCCTCGCCGTAGACGCCGTTGCCGACGTGCTTGCCGTAGATCCGGGCGTCGATGGTGATCTTCGTGCCGGGCGTCCAGAAGTGCTGCGGGCGCCAGTGCACGGTGTCCTCGTCGAACCAGTAGAAGGCGCCCTCCACCTTCGGCTCGGTGGTGATGGAGATCATCGCCTCGGCCGCGGCCTTGTCGGCGACCGGCTCGTCGAAGTAGAAGGCCAGCGGCTGGCCGATGCCAACCACCTGGTCCTGCAGCGGGGTGATGGAGAGGAAGGTGAGCGTGCGCGGCTTGACCGTGGTGAAGGTCGAGGTCTTGGTGACCGACTGCCCGTCCGCGCCCGCGCCCGTCACCGCGAAGGTGTAGGTCTTGTCGTAGCCGAGGGGTTCGGTGCTGGTCCACTGGAGGCCGTCGGGGCTCAGCTGCCCGGCGACGACCTTGCCCTCGGCGTTGGTCAGCTTGACGTCGGTGATCTTCCCGTCCGCCGCCGTGGCGGTGACCGGCACCCCGGGCGGCACGTCGACCGCCGCGTCCGCCGTGGACGTGCTCAACGCCACCGGCTTGGGCGGCGGGGTGGAGGACGTGGAGGTGGACTCGGCCGCCCCGGCACCCCCGTCCCCGGCCGGACCGGAGGAGCAACTTGTGACCAAGGTCGCAACCAATCCGATCGCGACCAGCCCGAGCACTCCGCGCGTCCCCCGCTTGCGGTACATCCACACCCTCCAGTCGTCCCCGAGGCGCCGTTCCCCGTCGTCACTGCAGGACTTCGGCATCCCCTGACAAGGTGACGCCCAGAGGGTTGACGGTGTTGCCCGAGATGCTGGATCGTTACCTGGCGAAGTTCCCCCTGGCCGAGAACGCCGCACACCCGCGCTGACCAGGCGATTGGGAACCGGGTAGGACGCTGTGCTAATGTTCTCCACGTCGGACGGAGCAAGACAGTCCGAGCGCCGCTAGCTCAACTGGCAGAGCAGCTGACTCTTAATCAGCGGGTTCGGGGTTCGAGTCCCTGGCGGCGCACTCGATGCGAAGAGGGTCACCAACCGGTGGCCCTCTTTGTGTTGCACGCCCCTTTACACGAGGACTTCCTCGCCGGACGGGCGGGAGATGGCTCTCCCGCCCGCTTTCACGTCGGCGCCTCGCGCGTTCCGGTTCGGGTACTGCCGGGTCCGTCTAAGTCCTCTATCACTGATTGCTCCTTCGACTAGCCGATGCGCCCAGGCCAGCAGACGAAGAACTCCTCGCCCCCGCCGTTGACAACCTGAGTCGGATAAGTGGTCCGAACCGCGTCTTCGGGCCCTTCGGATGCGGACGCCGGCATCGCGGAGAACAACATCGCCCCCACCGCGAAGCCTGCCACGACTAGAACGTGAGTGCGACTCACGCTTACTCTACGCACGCGGTATTCCACCACAGACCGGTGGCCAAGACCCAACCGGGGTCCCCCGTTCTGGCGGTACCCGCAGTATGTTGCCGACAGTCGGCCCGTGATGGATAATTACCCTATTCCGGGAGCGCTCCCAGTCACTCTACAGTGAAGACATCACCTCCTTGGCCGCCTCCATCCGTCACCTCGAGTGACGTCGGATCCGTAGGATTGCCCCCTTTAGCCCCATTGGTCCTGGGCAGGGGGATGTCGCTTGGCGAACTTCTCAAGTTCGCCAAATGTTGAACCAAAGTCTCCACCTCGACTTGGTTCAGACCATTCAGAACCTCGACCGCCTGCGACCACCGGACCTCGGCTTCATGCAGCTCGCCCAAGGCGACAAGGGCATGCCCCCATATGTGCAATACATGTCCTTGGCGTTCACGGGCGTGCACGCCCGCCGTTGACGTGCAGAGCGCCACCGCCTGTTTCGCGTGGGCGATCGCCTCGTCGAACCTGCCGAGGTCGTACTCCACCTCGGTGATGGTCACGAGTGCTTCGCCGGCCCGGTCCCGGTCCCCGCCCGCGGGGTGGACCTCGAGCGCCTCCCGCAAGAGGCGCAGGGCCTCCTCGTGCTCACCCCGCTCGAACCTCAACCGGCCGATGTCGGTCAGGGTGCTCGCCACCCCTCTCGTGTGATTTATAGCGCGCCTTATCAACAGTGCCTGTTGATAAAAATCCAGAGCGAGGTCGTCGCGCTCGATCCTGCGATAGGCGTTGGCCAATTCGCTCAGCGCGTATGCCTCGCCGTCGCGGAAGCCGGAACGACGCACGGCCTCGAGGGTTTCGCGGTACAGCTCGATCGCGCTACCGACTTCCCCGATGGCCAACTGTATGCTGGCGAGGTTGTGGGCGCAGATCAGCTGTATCTCCTGGGCGCCGATCCGCTCGGCTATCTCTGCACCCGCCTTGAAGTGGTTCTGCGCCTCGTCGAATCGGCACAACCGGTACAGCACCATTCCGATGTTGCTGTGGGTCCCGCTCAGCGCTTCCTGGTCGTCCAACACCGCGGCGGCTTTCAGCGCCGCCCGATGACTGGCGAGAACATCCTCATAGCGACCGGACCGGTCGTACGCCTCGTGGAAATTGGCCGACAGCCGCCACGCGTGTCCGTGGAAGCCGTGGCGGACCGCCTGCGGAACCGCCGCCGTCAAATTGGCCCGCTCCTGGGTCAGCCATTTCAGCGCCTCGGTCTGGTCGGCCGGCGATATCGCGTTCGAGGACATGCCGGGCAGCGGCGGAACCGGTGACGTCTGCGGGTCCAGCATGTGAGCGGCGACACCGGAAGAAGCCAGGTACCAGTCGAGCAAGCGCGTCATCGCGTCCGCGCGGACCCGGGTGGGTTCGTCGCGACGCACCAGCAGCAGGGCGAAGCCGTGCAGCGTGTCGTGCAACCGGAACCGACGGGGCGCGTTGCCGTGGTCGAGCAGGTTCGTCCGGACGAGCACACCGAGGTGGGCGCTCACGACTTCCTCCGGTGCGCCGAGGAGGGCCACCGCGGCGTCAAGCCCGAACTCGGCGGTGGGGTTGAGCCCCAGCAGGCGGAACGTGTGGGCGATCTCCTCCGGCAGGTCGCGGAATGACCACGAGAACGCCACGGGCAGCGTCACGCTGTCGTCGTCGCTGTCGTGCACCGCACCGAGGACGCCAAGCCCTTCCTGGTCCCGGAACTCCTCGACGAGTTCCGAGATCGAGGTGCCCGGCCGGTGGGCGACCTGCTGCGCGATGATCCGCAACCCCAGCGGCAGGCCGTCGACCAGGTCGGCGAGGTCCCGCAGCGCGTCCGGTTCCCGATCGGCCCGGGCGTACCCGATCTCCTTGCGCAGGAGGAAGAGCGATTCGGCCCTGGAGAGCGGTGGCACGGCCTTGAGGTCCACGTGGTCGCGCACGCCCAAGCCCACCAGGCGCGTGCGGCTGGTGATGATCGTGAAGCAGTTGGCGGTGGCGGCGAGCACCGGCCGCACCTGCCTGCTGTCGTAGGCGTCGTCGAGCAGGATGAGCATCCTGCGGTTGGCGAGGACCCGGCGGAGCTCGGACTGCCGCTCATCGCCGGTGGCGGGTATTCGCTCGGCGCCGAGCGACTTCAGCAGGAACGCCAATACGTCGTCCGCCGCGACCGGCGTGCCGGGGCTGTGCCCGCGCAGCTCCAGGTACAGGTTCCCGTCCGGGAATCGGTCGAGGTGCCGCGCGGCCCACTTGAGCGCGAGCTGGCTCTTCCCGACGCTCGGCATCCCGTGCAGTGCGACCACCTGTCCCCGGCCGTCCTGGTCGAGCAGCGCGTCGAGGTCGGCGAGCAGGTCTCCCCGGCCGATGAAGTTGCGGGCCGGTGCCGGCACCTGGTGCGGCGGGGCAGCCTCCTGAGCCGCGGAGTCCGCCTGCTTGTGCAGGGCCGACTTGTAGAGGTGGCGCAGCTCGGGCCCGGGCTCGGCGCCGACGTGCTCGAACAAGCGGCGGCAGAACGCGGCGTAGAAGTCCAGTGCGGCGGCATAGCGCCCCAGGGCTTCCAGAGAGCGCATGTACAGGGCGGCGAACACCTCGTCGGGGGCCTGGGTCTCGACCAGCCTGCCCGCCTCCGCCATCACCTCCAGGTGCTCGCCGAGCTGGTGCTGGCTGTCCAGCAGGGCGTGGAAGGCTGGCAGCCGGTCGAACGTCTCCATCTGATCCCGACACCGGTCCGCCCAGCTGCCCTCCAGCTCTTGGAGCGGTCGACCGCTCCACAGCGACAACGCTTTGCGCAGGCATGTTTTAGCGGTTTGGTGATCACCACGTCCGGCCGCCATTCGACCCTCTTCCGCCAATTTGCGGAAACGGTGGTAGTCGATCACCTCGGCCTGGTCCAGCACGAGCCGGTAGGCATTGCCCTCCTTCGTGATGGAGGCCCCTGTCCCAGATTTGGCCAGAATTGCGCGGAGCTTGCTGACGATCGGCTGCAGACTGCGCCTGACCTGCTCGGACGTGCTGTTCGGCCAGAGCACGTGCGCCATGGTGTCCACCTGGACGTGCCCTGGGAAGTAGTACAGCAGCAATGCCATCACACCACGGTGCTTGGCTGGCCCCAAATCGTAATCTTTCCCGTCGACGTGTAATCGGGTCTTGCCGATGATCTTGAACTCCACCAGCGCCACCTTTCGCTGGCCCCCCGGCCCTTGTACGCATTGTGCTTCATCGACCCCACTCCCGGACCCACCTTTGCCGGTTTTTAGTCCGAATTGAGGAAGCCGGAGGAGGGCGATCAGTCGGTGCAAGCGGACTGCAAGTCGCCGGCAAGCCGGGGCGCGACCCTCTTCCCAGGGTCGGGCGAGCGAGGGGGAGTGGATGACGAGGAGTTGGGAGTGGCCGCGGGTGCCGATCGGGCTGGACGCCCCGCGGTGGGTCAGCCGTGCCGGTTGCCTGTCGGTGCTCGCCGTCGTGCACACGGTGACGAGTGGTCAACGCCTGCTGGAGGCGGTCGAGCTGATCGAGACGGACACGCGGGTCCAAGTGGTCTTCACCGCGGCACCCGATGCCTTCAGCAACGGCGTCGACGACTTCCTGCGGTCCACCGGCGGCATCGTGCTGCCGTGGGAGCTGGTGGTCAGGGAGAAGTTCGACCTCGCCATCGCGGCCGCGTACGGCAGTCTGCACGAACTGCACGCACCGCTGGCGGTCATGCCGCACGGGGCCGGCTACGGCAAGTCCTTCCAAGCCGGCGGCGAGCCGGTGGCCTACGGACTCGACAGCCAGCGGTTGGTGCACAACGGCCGCGTGCTGGTGAACGCACTGGTCCTGGCTCACGACGACGAGCGGGAGGTGCTGCGCCGGCAGTGCCCGCAGGCGCTGGACGTGGCCGTGGTGGCGGGTGATCCCTGCCACGACCGGTTGGTCGCGAGCCTCCCCCACCGCGAGCTGTACCGGGCCGCCCTGGGTGTCGGCCCAGCCGAGCGAGTCGTGGTGGTGAGCTCCACGTGGGGGCTCGACTCGCTGTTCGCCAGGTTCGAGGACCTGCTGCCGCGGCTGCTGGAGGAGTTGACCCCGGAGGGCTTCCGGGTGGTCACCCTGGTGCACCCGGCGGCGTGGTTCGGACACGGCAAGCGTCAGGTCGACGCCTGGCTGGCCGAGTGCCGGGATGCGGGGTTGATCGTGGTCGGCCCGCACGCGGATTGGCGGGCCGCCCTGGTCGCCGCTGATTACGTGATGGCCGACCACGGATCGGTCGGTGTCTACGCGGCTGCCGTCGAACGTCCCGTGGTGCTCGTCGACGCACCGGTTCGGGCGACGACCAGCAGGGGGTCCGCGCAGGAACTGCTGCAGCAGCATGCACCGCGTTTCGATCCGGAGGTACCCGTGCGCCGGCAGCTGGAAGCGGCGGCGGCGCGCGCTCCGGAGTTGAACCGGCTCATACGTCCCCGGTTAACCTCACGCCCCGGCCAGGCGTCCGCCGAGCTCCGCCGGGTCATGTACCGGTTGCTGGGCGTCTCCGAGCCGGGTCGGCACCGCGCCGTACCACCCGCTTCCCCGGAAGGACTGTCATGACCGAACCCGTGGTGCGTTGGACAGCGGGACCGGACGGCTTGGCCGATGTGGTCGTGCGCCCGACGTCCGACGTGGAGGTGGCGCACTGGACTGCGGAGCTGCTGCTGCACGACAACCCGTTCGCCGCCCTGGCCGTGGTGGTGTCCGCGGAACGGCTGGTCGCGCGGACGGAGTCCGGCCAGGTGGTCGAGCTGACGCCCGCAGCGCTCGACGCCCCCTGCCTCGACGTAGAGGCAGTCGTGCGCTCCGCGGCCCACTCCCTGTACGCGTGGCACTCGGCGCGGCTCGACCTGAGGGCGCTGCGGCGGCGCGGCCTGCCCGTCTGGTGCGCGCCCCACCGCGGAAGCCGGTCAGCTGTCGCGTGCGGGTGGCTCGTGGTCGCCGTCCGTTCCCCGCAGTCGCCGGGCGACCTCGGCCGCCTTTGACGACCGGATCTCGGTGTAGAGCCGCAGCGCCTGCTCCCAGTGCTCTGCGGCTCGCCCGGGGTCGGCCTGCCGTTCCGCGGTCTCGGCCATCACCTGGTGCACTTCGGCCATGCCCTGCTTGGAGCCGAGCGCCCTCATGGCGTCCAGCGCGTCACGGGCCGTGCGGTCCGCTCGTACCAGGTCGTCGGTGCGCAGGTGTACCTCGGCCTGCGCCGCGACCACCCGCGCCCGGTTGTAGGGATCCGGTGGGTCGAAGTCGTCGAACAGCTCCACGGCCTCCACCAGCGCGGCGCCCGCATCGTCACCGCGTCCCGACCTGGCGAGCACCTTGCCGAGGTTGATCAGGACCAGCCCCAGGCTCCGGTCGGCACCCAGCTCGCGATTGACCCGCGCCAGCTCCCCGAACAGCTCGACCGCCTCGGCCAGCTCGCCCCTGGCGACGTGCAGGAGCGCCAACGCCTCCCGCGCATCGGCCGCTCCACGCCGGTCGCCGGTTTCCTCGGCGATCGCGGCGGACGTCCGCAGGTGCCCGCCCGCCTCGTCGAACCGGCCGAGCGTCGTGCACACCATGCCCAACCGCTTGAACATGTCGGCCTCGGCGAACCGGTTGCCCCACCTCCGTGCCGCCTCGATCCCCAACTGGTCGATCACCAGTCGGTCGCGGTAGTGCTTGTGGTGCAGGAACAGCGGCCAGAGCACGTCCGACAAGTGCCACGCCAGCTCCCACCAGCCGTGCTCCGCCGCCACCCGAGCACAGGAGACGAGGTTCCGCCGCTCCTCTTCCAACCAGGACAGGGCGGACTCGCGGTCGGTGAACTCCAGCGGGTCCTCCGGCGGTACCGCGAACTCGTGGGGAAGCCTGCGCCGATGCGGGGTGACCACCAGGTCGGCCGCCATCGCGCCGCGGAGGTACCACTCGACCATGCGGCGCACCGCGCGTTCCGCCTCGTCGGTTCCCTCCTCGTCCGCCTTGCTCCGGGCGTGCAACCGCAGGAGGTCGTGGAACCTGTAACGGCTCTCCCCGACCGACTCGACCAGGCTTCCGTCCACCAGTTCCTCCAGCAACTCGTGCGAGTCGGCACCGAGCACGGCCGCGGCCACCAGGGCTCCGAACTCCTGACCGGGGTGCAGCGCGAGCCGTCGGTAGAGCATCGCCGCAGTCGGTCGAAGCGCCCGGTAAGACAGGTCGAACGTCGTTTGCACCGACAACTCGGGAGCGGACAGCCGCGCCAGGCGACGCCGCTCGTCGCTCAGCTCGGTCAGGACCTTCTGCACCGACCACTTCGGCCGGGTGGCGAGTCGCGCGGCGGCCACGCGGACCGCGATGGGCAACCCGCCGCACATGCCCACGAGCGCTTCGGCCCGGTCCGGCTCGTCGTCCACCCGTCGCCCCACCACCTTGGCCAACAACTGGATGGCGGATGCCTTGGCCAGCGGACCGACATCGACCAACTGCGCTCCCTCCGCCACCAGGCCGGTCAACCGGTTGCGGCTGGTCACCAGGACCGCGCTGGAGGGTGAATTGGGTGCGAGCGGTCGTACCTGGGCGGCCGAGTAGGCGTTGTCGAGCAGGACCAGCAGCTTCTTGTCGGCCGTGAGGGAGCGGTAGAGCGCGGCCTGCTCGGCGATATTCACCGGCACCTGCTCCGCCGGGACACCGAGACTGCGCAGGAACAGGCCCAAGGCTTCCTCCGGGGCCACTGGGGTGCTCCCGCTGAAGCCCGCGAGGTCCACGTAGAGCTGACCGTCGGTGAACAGGTCGCGCACCTTGTGCGCCCACTCCAGCGCCAGTGCGGTCTTGCCGATACCCCCCGGACCACTCAGCACGGCGAACGTGCGCGTCGCGTTGCGTTGGCTCGCTTCGAGCACCTGATCCAATTCGCCCAACTCGTCGAGTCGATCAGTAAAATGCATGGGCGCAGCCAACAATTGTCGAGGGACCGGCGATGTCTTGGGTCCATTGTGGAAAGCAACACCACCGTGCACGACACCGACCTGGACCACCGCACCCGCCGTCACACCGGACAACGCGTTATCCGCTGCGACTCGCCCCTCCGACCCTTCTCCCGATCGCGACATCCCCACCCCCACTGGCGTGTCGACTCGACCAACACGACCGTACGGTATGGGAACGGTCATCTCATATTGCCCTATTGAGCGAACCGGTTCGGCATTCGGACCAACGGTACACGTGATGTCGCTCACGAGATTGCTAATTGATTTTGCACCCAACCGACCACGAGATCCGTTCACCGAGTTCTCGGTGACCGGGTTCACCGCGGGGCCTCGTCCACGTGACCCCTCATCGGCGGCCTCATCCGCGATGCCCCGTCGCCACTGCCGCGCGTCCCGAATTTGAACGGCCGTGGCGCTGCGGCCGCCCTGAACCGATCAACTGGACCGCACACCACGTCGAGCCCGCTCGCTCCGCGTTCGAGCGGCGCCGGGGACCCGCATCGCTGACCCGGCATGGTGAGCGAGACGTTCCAGGGCATTCGACGCGGCTTCAGCCGAACGCCAGCGCGATCCGGCGGCGGGCCAGCAGCCGGGTCCGCCGCACGTCGCCGCCCACGTCCACGGCGCCGCGGTCCAACCGGTCGTAGGACTTGGCCAGCAGCCAGTGGGCGGCGTCGGCCGCGATGCGGGTCAGCCGGCCGTGGCGGGCCAGCCGCTGCCGGGCGGTGTCGACGTCGCGCGTCACGAACGCCCGGCGCACCGCGCCGCCGGCCAGCTCGTCGATCAGGAACACCATCGCGTGCGCCTGCTCGGCGAACCGGTAGGCGCAGATCAGCACCAGGTAGCCGGCGTCGAGCGAGCGGTCGCAGATCCACGCGTCGCCGACCGCCAGGGCGGGTCCCACGGGCACCGCGGCGTTGGCCGCCCACTCGCGCGGCCGACCGGTGAGCACGGCGGCGAGCACGCGCAGCAGGGTGTGGTGCCGGGCGCCGGGCACCGACACGGCGTGCTCGATCAGGCCCGCCCAGAACTCCTCGTCCGGCCGCACGTCGGCGACCGCGCCGCTGACCACCAGCTCCAGCTCCAGCGGGTCGGCCACCCGCGACAGGGCGCGGCAGCGGCGCACGACGGCCCGCTGCGCCGGGCTCAGTCGCGTCCCCTGTGGACGGTGCACCACCGTCGGCTTCCGGCTCACGGCGCGAGGCTGGCACGTCCGGCGGCACCGGGGCGCGCAACGCGCACCGCGCGCGGCGACACCACACCCGAAAGGGGACAATCGGCGGTCGTGGACAACCTGCGCGAGGCGCTGTGGCGGGCCGCGACCAACCGTCGTGCCAGGCCGCCGCGCACCTCCTCCCTGCCCGCGGCCGAAGTGGACGACGCGGTGCGGGCGGTGCTCGGGCGCGCCTTCGAGCACCTGTGGGAGCACGGTTGGCTGCCTTACGACGTGTACGAGGTGGTGCGGCGCAACGCGGACGAGAGCGCGCTGTCGTTCCTGGTGGACTCGTTGGC
This sequence comes from Saccharothrix syringae, assembly GCF_009498035.1. Classification (NCBI taxonomy): domain Bacteria; kingdom Bacillati; phylum Actinomycetota; class Actinomycetes; order Pseudonocardiales; family Pseudonocardiaceae; genus Saccharothrix; species Saccharothrix syringae. The sequence continues at coordinate 1,319,850 of NZ_CP034550.1, read as the reverse complement.
CCTGGAGGCGTCCCGCCACCGGGTCCTGCACCCGCGGTGGCGGGAGCAGCTGGCGGAGATCGGGGCGGAGGTCTGGTGGGAGGCCGGCGCGCCGCTGGTGGACGAGTGGGCGCGCAGGCACATCGAGCTGCGCGACGACGCCGTGGCGGCCGCGGTGGCGGTGCTGCGGGTGCTGGTCGCGCTGCCGGGGCTGCCGGTGATCGTGCCGAAGCCCGGCACGCCGCTGGCCGACCTCGCCCACCACAACGTCGACCCGAAGGTGCTCAACCGGGTGCGCGGGCTGCTGGCCAAGGCCGAGTCGACGCCGTACGCGGAGGAGGCGGAGGCGTTGTCGGCCAAGGCGCAGGAGCTGGTCACGCGGCACGCGCTGGAGCGGATGCCGGTCGAGGCGCCGACCACGACGTCGCGCAGGCTGTGGCTGGACAAGCGGTACTTCGACGGCAAGGCGCAGGTCGTGCACGTGGTGGCCGAGGCCAACCGGTGCCGCGCCGTGGTGTACGACCTGGGGTTCGTGGCGCTGGTCGGCGAGGAGCTCGACCTGGAGATCGTCGAGCTGCTGTCGGCGTCGCTGCTGGTCCAGGCGACGCGGGCGATGGTGGCGGCGGGCGAGCGGGCGGGCAAGAGCTCCGAGGAGCGGTCACTGGCCTTCCGCAAGTCGTTCCTGCTGTCCTACGCGCACCGGATCGGGGAACGGCTGCGCGCGGCGAACGAGGTGCCCGAGGACGACGACCGGCTGCTGCCCGTGCTGGCCGCGCGGCGGAAGGCCGTGGACGAGTACTTCGGCGCGATGTTCACGCGCACGGTCGCCAAGTCGACCGCGGTGCGCAGCGCCGCGGGCTGGGACGCGGGGCGCACGGCGGCCGACCGCGCCGACCTGTCCCTGGGCTGACCTGCGCTTCCACCGGAACTGTCGGTGTTCGTCCGTACCCTCGGCGTCATGACCACGGCACTGGACGTGCGCCGGTTGTTCAACGTGACGCAGGAGACGAGGTACCGGTTCAACGGCTGGTACCGCGGGCGCGGCCGGGTCGTGGAGCAGGTGATGGCGCACGAGGCCGACGCGGTCCTGCGGGTGACCGCCGAGGAGGTCGAGGCCGCCTGCCGCAGCGCGCCCGCGCCCAGTCCGGCGGAGGTGCCGGGGGTGCGGGGCTGGCGGCCGGACGTGCCGTTCACCGTGGTGGCGCACCACGTGGTGGAGGCGTCGGGCCGATTACCCGACTGGCCGGCGTTCCGCGGTTCCTGCGCGTCCGACGAGCGGGCGCGGGAGATGCTGTGGACGCCGGCCCGCGAGGTCGTGGCCGGGGCCGGGCGCGCGGCGCGGGTGGCGCTGCGCGACCGGGTCGTGCGCGACTACCTCGCGTTCCTGCGCGACACCTACGTCCTGGCGGTGCTGCGCGGGCACGGGCTGGACGTGCGCGTGCACCCGTTGGCGGACGTGGTGTTCGAGGTCGACGCCTGGGTGGACCGGCTGGTGCTCAACCCGCGCGGCGGCCCGCAGCGGTCGGCGGACCTGCTCGTGCACGCCATGCCGCCGTTCTTCTTCGCCGACCTCGGGATCACCCGGTTCACCAGGGTGGGCCCCGTGCCGCTGCCGGCGCGCGACCAGCTCGACCGGGCGGCGCGGAGGCTGCGGGACGTGCTGCACCCCGGGTGAGCCATCATGGCCCGGTGCCGAACCTGGAGACGACGGACGACGTCCGCGCCCGGATGAGCAAGCAGCGCTCGCGCGACACCGGGATCGAGGTGGCGCTGCGCCGCGAGCTGCACCGGCTCGGCCTGCGGTACCGGGTGCACCGGCGGCCGGTGCGCGCGGTCCGGCGCGAGGCCGACGTGGTGTTCGGGCCCGCCAGGGTGGCGGTGTTCGTGGACGGCTGCTTCTGGCACGGGTGCCCCGAGCACGGCACGTGGCCCAAGCGCAACGGCGAGTTCTGGCGCGCCAAGATCGAGGGCAACCGGGCGCGGGACGCCAACACCGACCAGGTGCTGGCCGAGGCGGGGTGGCTCGCGGTGCGCGTGTGGGAGCACGAGGACCCGGCCGCCGCGGCGAGTCGGGTGCGGGAGGCGGTGCTCCGGCGGCGCGGTGGGCTAGCCTGAGCGCCGTGCTGTCCGTGATCGACCTGTTCGCCGGCTGCGGCGGCATGACCTCCGGCTTCGCGGCGGCGGGCGGATACGCGCCGGTCATGGCGGTCGAGTGGGACCTCCACGCGGCGGCGACGTACGCGGCGAACTTCGGCGAGGACCACATGCGGTGGACCGACATCGCGTCCGTGCCGGACAGCGCGATCCCCGAGGTCGACGTGGTCGTGGGCGGGCCGCCGTGCCAGGGGTTCTCCAACCTGGGCTCGCGCGACGTGAACGACCCGCGCAACTCGCTGTGGCGGGAGTACCTGCGGTTCGTGCGGCGGGCCAAGCCGTCGGTGTTCGTGATCGAGAACGTCGACCGCTTCCTGTCCTCCACCGAGTTCGCGCTGCTCCAGGCCGAGACCGAGGGCTACGAGCTGAGCGCGGGCATCCTGCTGGCCGCGGACTTCGGCGTGCCCCAGCGCCGCCGCCGGGCCATCGTGATCGGCTCGCGCGTCGGCCGCATCCCGCTGCCCGCGCCGACCCACCCGCGCGGGCGCTGGCACACCGTGCGCGACGTGCTGCGCGGCCTGCCGGAGCAGCCGCTGACCACCGCGCTGCCCAAGTGCGAGGTGGAGTTCTTCGGCCGCGTGCTGCCCGGCCGCTTCAAGAGCCCGGACCTGCACATCGGCCGCAACCCCACGCCGCTGTCCGTGCAGCGCTACCGGCTGATCCCACCCGGCGGCGGGCGGTTCGACCTGCCGCCGGAGCTGCTGCCGCGGTGCTGGCGGGAGAAGAAGACCGGCACCACGGACGTGATGGGCCGGATGCGGTGGGACGAGCCGTCGCTGACCATCCGGACCGAGTTCTACAAGCCGGAGAAGGGCCGCTACCTGCACCCGCAGTGGGAGGACGGTCCCGACGGGCACCGCGTGGACCGGCCGATCACCCACCTGGAGGCGGCCCGGCTCCAGTCGTTCCCGGACGACTTCGAGTGGTGCGGCACCAAGATCGAGGTGGCCCGGCAGATCGGCAACGCCGTGCCCCCGCTGCTGGCACGCGCGATCGCCGACCACATCAAGCCCTACCTGACCGGCACGCCGACGGCACCCGGCCCGTGCCGCCTGTGCCCCTGACCTGCACGGACAGGCGCGGAACCGAAAATTGTCAGACCCCCGGTCTACCGTCATCACCATGACGACGACCACGTACGAGAACTCCGTCCGCATCGGCTCCTCGACCTACCGCCTGGTGGCGACCGCCGACCCCGAGCTGTCGGTCCACCTGGCCGGCACCGACTCCTCCGGGGCGCTGGTGGCCGAGGGCACCCTGCGCCTGCCCGCCGACGCCGGGGCGAAGCTCGGCAGGCTCCTGGGGCAGGTGCTGGACGCCCTGGGCAGGCTGAGCGGCCCGCCGCCGACAGCGCCGGGGCACCGCCCGGCCAACGCCAACCAGCCGTGGGGCGAGGAGCAGGACGAGGAGCTGCGCGCCGAGTGGCTGACCGCCGGGGGTGGGCCGAGCGCCGACCTGATCCGGACCATCGCCAGGCGGCTGGAGCGCTCACCCACCTCGATCCGGTCCCGGCTGGCCAGGATCGGCTGCGACCCGGACGTGCCGGGCCGGGCGCTGTCGGACCAGGGGGCGCGGGTGTACCGGGTCCAGGGCCGGGATCTTCAGGGTCCGGATGTCCGAGGTCCGGATGTCCGAGGTCCGGATGTCCGAGGTCCCGATCTTCGAGGTCCGGATCTTCAGGGTCCGGATCAGGGACGGGTCAGGGGCAAACCCGATTCGGCCGGGGAGGGGGTGGACTGATGCTGGAGGTGGACTTGCAAGCGGGGGAAAGGACCTCTCGTGGAGATCACCGGGCTCATCTCGGCACTGTTCATCGGTCTGCTCATCGGCGGCCTCGGTCGGCTGGTGGTGCCGGGCAGGCAGCACATCTCGTGGGTGATGACGATCCTGGTCGGCATCGCGGCGGCACTGGTCGGCACCTTCGCCGCCTCGGTCCTCGGGGTGGCGGAGACCTCCGGCTTCGACTGGCTGGAGACGGCCCTCCAGGTCGGCCTGGCCGGTGTCGGCGTGACGGTGCTGGGGCGCTCCAAGTCCCGGCAGGTCCACTGACCCGCTTTCCCGAGCGGCCTTCGACGGCCTCCGGCGGCTGCCGGCGGTTTCCGCCGCCTGCCCGGTCCGATCCCGGGAGGCCGGCTGACCCAACGCCCGTCCCGGGGCCCGTGGTGCACCACGGGCCCCGGGACGGCAGCCCGCCCGTGCGCAGGCTCCCGGTGCGCCGGTGTTCCGGGGCGTGCCCCGTGCGTTCGGTGGGCCGGTGTCTTCACGCACTCCCGGCACACCGGGCGTTCGGGCACCGGCGTCGGGCGTCGCCGTGGGTAACGCCGTCGGTGGTGGCACATAGAGTCCACCCCCGTGTTGGTGCTGCACAGCGTGGGAGCGGTCGGCGGTCGGGTGGCGCTGTGGGCTGAGGACTCGCGGCTGCCCGCCCGGGTCGTCGGGCGGTTGCCGCGGGCGACGGTGCGGCACCCGTTCGCCGTCGGTGGGGCGGACCTGCGGGCGTTGCTGGACGGCGGGGAGGTCGGTGAGCTTCGGCTCCGGCTGCCCTCGTTCGCCTCCGGGCCGGTCGCCTCGCCGGAGCTGGTCCGGGAGGAGCCGGTCCGGCGCGGTGCGCTGCGGTGGCGGGAGTGGGTGGTTCCCGTCCTGTGGTGGGACGGTGCCGTGCCCGCGCGGCTGCCGGACTGCCGGTTCGGGGTGTCGGCCAAGTTCCTCGGCGAGGCGGTGGAGTTCGGGCTGGACCTGGTCCGGCGTGGACGCGTGCTGCCCGTGATCGACGGCGACCGGACCGCCCGGTGGCGCGCGGCGCTGTCCGGCGTGGACTCGCTGCGGCACGCCGCGTTGCGGACCAGCACGCCCGCCTCCTTCCTCGCCGCCGACCCGACCGCGAACGGGGGCGGGTCTGCCGCCGGTGTGTCGGTCGACGTGCTGACCGGTGTGCTCGACCGGCTCGTCGACCGGGAGGTCCGGCGGCTGCTCTCGGGCACGACCGACGGCGCGGACGCGGCCGACGGGGAGGTGGTCGGGCGGTGGTTGGCCGCGCTGGTGGGGGATCCGTCGGTCGACCACGCCGTCGGTGAGGTCGACCGGTTGCGGCACGTGCTGGGCGAGTGGGCGGCGCGCGGGTTGCGGGAGTTGCCGGTTCGGACGTGCTTCCGGCTCGGCTCACCCGACCAGGGCGATCCGCGCCAGGAGGACTGGCGGGTCGAGTTCCTGCTCCAGGCCGTCGACGAGCCCAGCGTGCTGGTGTCGGCCGAACGGTTGTGGCGCAGGGGGGACACCGCGCTGAGGAGGTGGGTGGACCGCCCCGAGGAGGTGCTGCTCGGCGACCTCGGCCGGGCCGGTCGGCTCTACCCCGCGCTGGACCGCGCCCTGGCGGCCAAGCGGCCCGTCGAGCTGGTGCTGGACGTGGAGGGGGCGTACGACTTCCTGACGCACGCGCCGCTGCTGGCGCAGGCCGGGTTCGGGGTGCTGCTGCCCGCGTGGTGGCGGCAGCCGAACCGGTTGGGGCTCGTGCTCGACGCGACCGGGCGCGGCACGGCGGGGACCGTGGCGAAGGAGAGCGAGCTCGGGCTGAGGGCGCTGGTCGACTACCGGTGGGAGCTGGCGCTCGGTGACGAGCGGCTGACCGAGGCCGAGCTGGGTGCGCTCGCCAAGGCCAAGGTGCCGCTGATCCGGTTGCGCGGCCGGTGGGTGCACGTCGACCGCAAGCGGCTCGCCGCCGGGCTCGCGTTCCTCGGACGCGGCGGTGGGCGGATGTCGGCCGCCCGGGTGCTGCTGCACTCGGGCCTGCACCCCGACGACGCGGGGCTGCCGTTGCCGCTCAACGGGGTCCGCGCCGACGGCTGGCTGGGCGACCTGCTGTCCGGCGAGGTGGAGCACCGCCTCGAACCGGTGGAGGACCCGCCCGGGCTGGTCGCGGAGCTGCGGCCGTACCAGCGGCGCGGGTTGGCGTGGTTGGCGTTCCTGGACCGGCTGGGGCTGGGCGCGTGCCTGGCCGACGACATGGGCCTGGGCAAGACCGTGCAGCTGCTGGCGCTGGAGGCGCACAACCGCCGGTACGGCAGGCGCCCGCCGACGCTGCTGGTGTGCCCGGTGTCGGTGGTCGGCAACTGGCAGCGGGAGGCCGCGCGGTTCACGCCGGGCCTGCGGGTCCGCGTCCACCACGGCGCGGACCGGGCGCTCGACGCCGACTGCGACCTGGTGATCACCACCTACGCGGTCCTCGCGCGGGACGCGAGCGCGCTCGCCGGGGTGGCGTGGGACCGGGTGGTGCTGGACGAGGCGCAGAACGTCAAGAACAGCGCGACGCGGCAGTCGGAGGTGGTGCGGTCGCTGCCCGCGCGGCACCGGGTGGCGTTGACCGGGACGCCGGTGGAGAACCGGTTGGCGGAGCTGTGGTCGATCATGGACTTCGTCAACCCCGGCCTGCTGGGCTCGATCAACACCTTCCGCGCCCGCTTCGCCGTGCCCGTCGAGCGGCACCACGACGAGGACGCGGCGGTGCGGCTGCGCCGGATCACCGGCCCGTTCGTGCTGCGCCGCCTCAAGACCGACCCGAAGGTCATCACCGACCTGCCGGACAAGATCGAGGTCAAGCAGCTGTGCACGCTGACCGCCGAGCAGGCATCGCTGTACCAGGCCGTGGTGGACGACATGTTCCAGCGGATCGCCGAGGCCGAGGGCATCAAGCGGCGCGGGCTGGTGCTGGCCACGATGTCGCGGCTCAAGCAGGTCTGCAACCACCCCGCCCAGCTGCTGCGCGACGGGTCCCGCGTCGCGGGCCGCTCGGGCAAGCTGGCGCGGCTGGAGGAGGTCCTGGAGGAGGCGCTGGCGGACGGCGACAAGGCGCTGTGCTTCACCCAGTTCACCGAGTTCGGCTCGCTGGTCGCGCCGCACCTGGCCGCGCGGTTCGACACCGAGGTGCTGTTCCTGCACGGCGGCACCCCGAAGAGGGCGCGGGACGAGATGGTCCGGCGGTTCCAGGACCCGGGCGGGCCGTCGGTCTTCGTGCTCTCGCTCAAGGCGGGCGGCACGGGGCTGAACCTCACCGCCGCCACCCACGTCATCCACCTCGACCGCTGGTGGAACCCCGCCGTGGAGGACCAGGCGACCGACCGGGCGTTCCGCATCGGGCAGCGCGACCACGTGCAGGTGCGCAAGTTCGTGTGCGTGGGCACGTTGGAGGAGCGGATCGACCTGATGATCGAGGAGAAGCGCGACCTGGCGCAGCTCGTGGTCGGCGCGGGCGAGGACTGGCTGACCGAGCTGTCGACCGGCGAACTGCACCGGCTGTTCGCCCTGTCCGGGGAGGCCGTGGGTGGTTGACGGGACGCGCCACCGGCCCGGCGGACGGCCGCTGCGGGTCGAGGGCGGGCTGACGCTGCGCAGCAAGCGGGGCGAGATCGCGCGCACGTGGTGGTCGCGCCGGTTCGTGGAGGTGCTGGAGTCGTTCGGCATGGGCGGGCGGCTGGACCGGGGGCGCGCGTACGCGCGGACCGGGCAGGTGCTCAGCCTGTCGCTGTCGACGAGCCTGGTCGTGGCGCTGGTGGCGGGGACGCGGCCGGAGCCGTACCGGGCGCGCATCGGGGTGCGGAAGTTCGACGAGGACGACTGGACCCGCGTCGAGCACGCGCTGGCGGACCGGGCGCTGTTCGCGGCGAAGCTGCTGGCCGGCGAGATGCCGCCGGAGATCGAGGACGTGTTCACCGGCCTCGGCCTGACGCTGTTCCCGGCCACCACGCGCGAGCTGTCGATGGACTGCACGTGCCCGGACTGGGAGGTGCCGTGCAAGCACCTCGCCGCCACCTGCCACCTGCTGGCCGAGTCGTTCGACCGGGACCCGTTCGAGATCCTCGCCTGGCGCGGCCGGTCGAAGGAGGACCTGCTGGACCGGCTCCGCGAGCTGCGCGCACCGATGCGCCCCGAGGAGCCCGGGGAAGCGGCGGAGGGCGACGAGGTCGCGGAGGCGGGGGGTGCCCGGCCGCGGGAGGACCCGCTGGAGGCGTTCTGGACCCGGCCCCGGCCGACCGCGGCGGTGCCGGAGCTGCCGGAACCGGTGCGCGGGCGGCCGGACGCCCTGCTCGACCAGCTCGACCCGCTGGTGGTGGCGGGCCGGTCGGTGACCGACGAGCTGCGCCCGCTCTACCGGGCCATCGCCGAGCCGCGGCACGGCCGCGAGCCGCAGGGCGACCGCTGAGCGGCGCGACCGGCACCCGCGGGCCCGCCGATCAGCGCGACCGGCGGGTTCGTGGTCCCGCAACGCCCGGATCACCCCCCGGCCACCGAAGGCAGAATCCGGACCTCCGCCCCGGGCCCCGGCTCGGTCTCCGCCCCGGCCGACCGACGGCACTCCTCACCGTCCACGTAGAAGTTCACGTACCGGCGCGACCCGGCCCGCTCGTCCCGCGGGCGCCGGTCCGGCAGCGGGTACCGGCCAGGTGGTCGAGCAGCCCACCCGGGGTCACGGGCCCCGGCAGGTCGACCTCCAACCTGCCCGCGACGCCCGCCACCTGCCACAGCGGGCCGGGGATCAGCACCACCACCCGCACGGCCTCACACCTCCGCGGCGCGCACGCACAGCACGTCCGGCAGGTGCGCGGCGCCCTGCCGCCACGACTCCCCCTCGTCGGCGCCGGCGTACACCTCACCCGACCGCGACCCGGAGTACAGCCCCGCGGGCGTGGCGGTGGCCGTGCACATGGCGTCGCGCATCACGGCCGTCCAGAAGCCGTCCGGCAGGCCCGCGCGCAGCGCCTCCCACGTCCCGCCCGCGTCGGCCGATCGGACCGGCAGACGCCGTGGTGGTTCTGCGGGAACATCCGGTCCGGCACGTCGGGGTGCCGCACGACCTCGTGCACGCACTGGCCGAACTCGGGGTAGGGGTCGGGCAGGAAGTAGGCCCTGATCCCGGTGTTGCCCGCCTGCCACGAGCTGCCGCCGTGGCCCGCGCCCCACTGCTCCCGGTGCGGGTGCTTCCACAGGCCCTCGACCAGCGCGTGCGTCCGGCCGCCGTACTCGGAGCGGAACAGCGCCGAGGGCTGGGTGCCCGCGTAGACGACGTCCGGGTCGGCCGTCAGGGCGAACTGCCACACCCGCTCCAGCGACGCGTCGGCCGGGAAGGCGACGGGCGGCTGCTCCGGCTCCTGCCAGGTCGTGCCCACCAGCCGCCGGGGGTCGATGGCCACCGCGTACACCTCGGTCATGCGGTGGTGCGGGCCGCCGACCTCCCACTCGGCCCGGTCCTCGCTGGTCGCGAGCCACAAGCCCTTCCGGGTGCCGATGGCGAGCAGGTGCGTGGCGTCCCCTTCCGGAATGTGACGCACAGCACCGTACGCGGGGGGTACGACGAATCCCGTCGATCACCGAGCCGCATGAGCGCCCCCGAGGGCTGCGGCGAACCGCCGTCAGCGTCTTGACTGGCGGTGCGCGGGCGGTGTTTGGTCGCTCACGAGGCGACAACACGGAGGGAACCGCGCATGACCGCGTCCAAGGCCCTGCGGGCCCTGCGCGAGGCGATCGTGCTGGAGCACCTGGAGTCGGAGAACGAGCACGAGTTCGACACCGCGGTCGGCGCGTTCGACCACCCGCGCTGCGAGATCGTGTCGACGGGCCAGGTGTTCGACGGTCGGGACGAGTTCACCGGGTACTACGCGCGGGTGCGGTCGGCGTTCCCCGACCGGCGCAGCAGGCTGGTGGAGCTGCACCACGCCGACGACGCGGTGATCGTCGAGCTGGAACTGGAGGGCACCCACCTCGGCAGCCTGGGCGGCGAGGAGCCGACCGGCCGGTCGGTCCGGGTGCGGACCACCGCGTTCTTCGTCTTCGACGGTGCGCGGTTGGTCGGCAAGCGCGTCTACGGCGACCAGGTGGGCCCGGCGCCCGCGCTGAGCGGCTGACGCGAGCCGAGCGGTTGACGGCTGACGCCTGACGCGAACCGGGCCGCCACCTCCCGGTGGGGGAGGTGGCGGCCCGGCAAGAGGTTCCGGATCAGTGCGACCCGGACCAGGTCAGACCGGTCGAACCGCCTGTGCCTGCGGGCCCTTCTGCCCCTGGCCGATCTCGAACTCCACCCGCTGGTTCTCTTCCAGGGTGCGGTAACCGTTGGTCTGGATCTCCGAGTAGTGCACGAACACGTCGGCGCCACCGTTGTCCGGGGAGATGAAGCCGAAGCCCTTCTCCGCGTTGAACCACTTGACGGTGCCCTGAACTGCCATCTTGCTACTTCTCCTCTAACAGGTGCCGGATCGCGCTTGCGACCACCGGGTCCGCTGGGGCTCCGGCCCCTCCTGGCGAGGAGTGTTCGGCGCCCGCAACTCCGATCCGCGAGCGTGGTGGAACACGAACACAGATAGGTACGACCGAAGACAGTCAACCACGGGATGCGGCCGGCAGTCGAGCGGCAGAACGCGGCGAGTCGCACTGCTACGGTGTTCGTGACCGCGACCACAGGGGGTCTGACATGCCGGAACCGGTGCTGCTCTCCATCGCCGCGTCTTTGGCCACGCGGGCCGTCGGAGGTCTGTACGAGCTGGTCAGGAGGCAGTTCGCCGACGACCCGGTGGCCACCGCGGCGCTCACCGCCGCTGAGGGCGCACCCGCGGACTCCCCCCAGGTCAGGGCCCTCGGCGAGGCCCTGGAGCGCGCCACGGCGGCCGACCCGGGGTTCGCCGGGCGGCTGCGGGAGCACGACTCGGTGACCCAGACGGGGCGCGTGACCAACTCCATTTCCGGCACCGTGCACGGGCACGTGCTGCAGGCCGGGGACATCCAGGGCGGCGTGACGTTCAACTAGTCCCGGCCGGGTGAAAATGGGGTGGTGTACTCGCTCCACCTGCCCCAGTCCCGGCTGCTGTTCTTCTTCCTCGGCCTGGTGGTGACGTTCGTCTTCATCCGGATCAGCGTGCGCATGATCCGGGCGGGCGTGCGGTGGTGGCCCGGCAACATCACGCCCGGCGGGACCCACATCCACCACGTCGTGTTCGGCGCGGTGTTCCTGATGCTGGGCGGGCTGGTCGGCCTGGCCTCGCCCGACGAGCAGTACGGGCTGCGCGCGGGCGCGGCGGCGCTGCTGGGCGTGGGCACGGCGCTGGTGCTCGACGAGTTCGCGCTGATCCTGCACCTGCGGGACGTGTACTGGACCAAGGACGGGCGGCTGTCGGTCGACGCGGTGTTCCTGGCCATCGGCATGACGGGCCTGCTGCTGCTCGGGGCGCGGCCGCTGGGCTACGAGGAGTTCTACGGCGAGGGGCTGGCGCTGCGCGTGCTGGTGATCCTGGTGAACCTGGTGTTCGCCATCGTGGCGCTGCTCAAGGGCAAGGTGTGGACCGGCCTGCTCGGGCTGCTGGTGCCGGTGCTGCCGGAGATCGGCGCGCTGCGGCTGGCCCGGCCGGGTTCGCCGTGGGCGCGCTGGCGGTACACCGAGGGGTCCAGCAAGCTGCGCCGCGCCTACCGCCGGGAGGCGCGCGTCCGGCAGCCGCTGATCCGCGCCAAGATCCGCGTGCAGGAGTTCATCTCGGGGCGGCACGACCTGGAGGTGTGAGCCGCCCCGAACGTCGAACTCGGGGGTGCCGGAGGTTCGACACGACGGGTCTGGAGGTTCGACTCGCGGTGCCGGAGTGGAGGAGCGTTATTCAGAACTGCTGGCTGGGGTGGCCGGTGGTGATGCCTGGGCTGACAGCGCAACAGCCCTGCCCGGATAGGGTCGGTTTCCTCTCACAGAAGCACGACCACCAGGACAGGGCTGTTGCGCTACCACTCTACGACCGGGCTGTCCCCTGCCCAGCTGCGGGAGCTGACCACCCGGATCCGCCAGGTCGTCCCCGATCCCGACCTGCGACGGGGACGACCGCCCGCGCTCAGCCTGCACCGTTGTGTGCTGCTCACGCTGGTGCTGCTGCGCCACAACCTGTCCCAGACCCTCGCGGCCGACCTGTTCGGCGTCTCCCAACCCACCGTCTCCCGGATCTTCCGTCGCTTCACGCCCCTGATCGGCCAGGTCCTCTGTCTGCACACCCCGCGCCTGCCCGACCTGCCGGCCCGCCTGACCACGGTGCTGGTCGACGGCACCCTGATCCCCACCGGCACACGCGCCCACCCCGACCCGCACCCCACCGACGCGCCACGGCGCGGCCCGCACCCCAACCACAACGGCAAACACCGCAAACAAGGACTCTCGATCCAGGTCCTGACCGACCGGCGAGGCCGACTGCTCGCCGTCCTCCCACCCCTGCCCGGCCGCACCCACGACAGCCGCGCCTACCGCCTCTCCGGCCTGGCCGACCTGCTGGCCACCACCGTCGTGATCGGCGATCTGGGCTACCAGGGCACCGGCGTGACCACCCCACGCCGCAAACGCCCCGGCCACACCCGCCACACCCCCACAGACCAGGCATGGAACACCCTGCTCGCCCGGCACCGGTGGCCCGTCGAACGCGCCATCGCCCACCTGAAGAACTGGAAAATCCTCGCCACCGGCTACCGCGCCCGCCTGGCCGAACTCCCCACCATCATCCGCATCGTCACCAACCTCGAGCACTACCGCCTGAGCCGATGACTTCTGAATAACGCTCGAGGACACGCGGTGCCTGAGTGGAGGACACGCGGGGTTAGTTGACGAGGATGCCCAGTTCGGCGCAGTCGTCGGCGGTGTCGCCTGCGCACAGGTCGACCGGCTTCACCACGCTCTGGGCGACCAGGGTGCGCACGTTGTCGCGGGTGATCAGGTCCGCGCCCAGCAGGACGGACTTCACGTCCCGCCGCGACACCAGGTCCCGGGTGTTGCCGGTGGCCAGGTCGTCGGCGCCGCTGAGGTCACCGCGCGCCACCGCGATGGCCAGCCGCGCGGCGGCCTCGGCCTCGTCGCGGATCGGCTTGTAGACCGTCATGCACTGCTCGCCGCGCAGGATGGCGCGCAGGCCCTCCAGGGTGGCGTCCTGGCCGGTCACCGGCACCCGCCCGGCCAGGCCGCGCGCCCTGAGCACCTCGATCACCGCGCCGGCCAGGCCGTCGTTGGCGGCCACCACGCCGTCCACCCGCCCGTCGTTGGCGTTGAGGATCTGCTCGAACGTGGCCTTGCCGATCAGCGGGTCCCACTTGTCCACGGGCTTGCTGTCCACCAGCCGCAGCTCGCGCGAGTCGTAGAGCGGGCCGAGCTTGCGGCGCTGGCCGTCGGCGAACAGGGTCGCGTTGTTGTCCTGCGGCGCGCCCTGGACCTCGATGATCTGGGCGCCCGGCTTCTGGCCCAGGCACCGCAGCAGGCCCTCGGCCTGCAGCTCGCCCACGTTGAGGTTGTCGAACGAGACGTAGTACTCGGCGTAGCCGCCCAGGCTGATCCGGTCGTAGTTGATCACCGGGATGCCCGCGTCCTTGGCCTTGCGCTCGACCGCCGCGCCGCCCTCGGGCGTCAGCGGGGTCGTCATCAGCACCTTCACCCCGCGCGCGATCATCGCGTCGGCGATGCTGGCGAACCTCGCCTCGTCGCCCTCGGCGTTCTCGATCACGCCCTCGATGCCGGCGAAGTTGAACGCGCGGCTCAGCAGCGGGGCGTCCTGCGCCTCCCACCGGACCGACGACGTGTGGTCCGGCAGGATGACCCCCACCACGGGTTTGTCGCCCTTGGCCGCGGTCGACGGCGCCAGCGGGTCGCTCCCGCCGCCGCAGGACGCCAGGAACAGCACCAACAGACCGCAGGACACGGCCCTGGCCAGCCTTCGCATTCGCCAACCCCTCGTCCGGGCGCGTCGCCGACGACGGTCCGAAGAAACGGAATGTTGCGGAATTCCATCCCTCCGGTGGCGGGTTCGTCAAGATGTCGCAACCACCGGGCGCCAAATGGTCCGCACCGGTGAGGCGGTTGACCGTTCAAACACGCCGTAACGGCTGATCAAGCACTGACTTCGGCCATAACTATCACGCTCTGCACCGGCCCGACTACGGAGCCGGCACGTGCGAAAGGAGGCTCGTCTTCCGGTGATTTGTGTGCGATGGTGTCGCCTGCCGAACCCTGGCCAGGTGTGTGAGGAGAAGACAGCGTGAGAATCGTCCCCGCAGCGCTGGTAGCCGCGACCGCCGCGGCTCTGCTCGCCTTGGGCGCCGGGCCGGCCGCCGCCGCACAGGTCACGCCGGACCACACCGTCGTCGACGTCCGCGGTTCGCTCACCCCACCCCTGATGAGCGTCGCCGAGGACAACCGCGACATGTGAAACAAGCGAAGAGCCCCGCCCACCGGAGTCCGGTGGGCGGGGCTCTTCGCTTGTCCGGGGGTCAGCCCAGGGCCGTGCCCAGCGCCTGCCAGTCCAGGACCGGGGCGGCCAGGTCCCGGATCGCGGCCAGCAGGCCCAGCCGCGCCCGCCGCACGTCCCGGTCCTCGGCCATCACCAGCACCTCGTCGAAGAACGTGTTGACCGGCGCGGTCAGCACGTCCGCCGCCGCGGCGAAGGCGGCCAGGCCGGTGACCCCGGCGGGCACCTCGACCAGCGCCTCGTGCAGCGCCACCTCGGCCGGCTCGACCAGCGCGGCCGGGTCGTACCCGCCCGCGGTGTCCGCGGGCACGATCCGCCGCACCCGCTGGAGCGCGGCGACCAGCGCGGCGAACCCGGGGTCCCCGGCCAGGTCGGTCAGCTCGGCCAGCGTGGTGTCGGCCACGGCGGGCGCGTCGGCCAGCGGCAGCACCGCGTTGACGAACCGGTGGTCGTGGCCCGCGTCGAGGAGCTGCTGCTCGTAGCGGCGCACGGTGAACTCGCGCGCCGCCTCCAGCGCCTCGGCCGAGACCTCCAGGTCCTGCGCGGCCAGCGACAGCGCCCTGGTGATCGTGACGTCCTTCAGGTCCGGGAACGCCCGCAGCACGCTGACCGCGCCCAGCGCGGCCCGCCGCAGGCCGAACGGGTCGGAGCTGCCCGTGGGGTTCGCGCCGATGCCGAACAGGCCCGCCAGCAGGTCGAACCGGTCGGCCAGGGACAGCAGCGCGCCCGGCGTGGACGACGGCAGCGCGTCGCCCGCCGAGCGGGGCAGCTCCATCTCGAACAGCGCCCGCGCCACCTCGGGGGTCTCCCCGGCCCGCTCGGCGTACTCGCGGGCCATCACCCCGGCCAGGCTGGACAGCTCGATCACCATCTGCGAGCCCAGGTCGAACTTGGCCAGCTCGCCCGCCCGCGCCAGGGTGTCGTCGGCCGCGCCGACCACGTCGGCCAGGCGCCGCGCGAGCGCCGCGATCCGGCCCGCCCGGTCGGCCATGGAGCCCAGCTTGTCCGCGAAGGTGAGCTTGACCAGGCCGGACTTCATGTCCTCCAGCGGCGTGCGCAGGTCGGCGCGCCAGAAGAACGCGGCGTCCTCGTAGCGGGCGCGCAGCACGGCCTCGTTGCCCGCGCGGACCAGGTCGGCGTCCACCTCGCCGTTGGCCACGGCCACGAAGTGCGGCAGCAGCGAGCCGTCCCGGGCCCGCACCGGCAGGTACCGCTGGTGCTTGCGCATCACCGTGGTGAGGATCTGCGCGGGCAGCTCCAGGTAGCGCTCGGCGAACGAGCCGAGGATCGGCGTCGGCCGCTCGACCAGGTTGGTGACCTCGTCCAGCACGCCCTCGAAGTCCACCACCCCGCCGACGGACGCGGCCAGCCGCTCCGCCTCGGCCACGATCGCGGCCCGCCGGACCTCGGCGGGGGCGTCGATGCCGTGCCCGGCCAGGAACTCCAGGTAGCCGTCCGCCGTGGACACCTCGACGACCGGCTGGTCGGCGGTGCGGTGCACGCGCGTCGTCGGCTCCGAGCGCAGGGACGACACGGCGACCGGCACCGGCGTCGTGCCCAGCAGGGCGAGCAGCCAGCGGATCGGGCGGGTGAACGACAGCTTCGGGTCGTTCCACTTCATGTTCTTCTCGGCGCGCAGCTCGGCCACCACCTCGCCGAGCAGGCCGCTGAGCACCTCGACCGCGCCGCGGCCGGGGTCGGTGCGCACGACGGCGACGTGCTCGACGCCGTTCTCGGTGACCCGGCCCAGCTCCTCGACGGCCACGCCCTGGCCGCGGGCGAAGCCCTGGACCGCCTTGGTCGGGTTGCCGTCGGCGTCGAACGCGGCCGACACGCGCGGGCCGCGCACGGTCTTCTCGGCGTCGGGCTCGCGCGGGGCGACGTCGGCCACCAGCACCACGACGCGGCGCGGCGTGCCGTGCACCTCCACCTCGCCGTGGCCCAGGCGCGTGGCGCCCAGCTTGCCGGCGACCGCGGCGCGGACCGCGTCGACGGTGCGGGTCACCTCGGCGGGCGGCAGCTCCTCGGTGCCGATCTCGAACAGCAGCGTCGCGGGCTCGGCGACCTCGGCGAAGGTGTCCGGGAGGGTCGCCGCGGCGGGCGCCTGCGCCAGGCCGAGCGGGTGCCCCAGCTCCTCGCGGCGGGCCGCCCACAGCTGGGCCACCTCGCGGGCCAGCGCCCGCATCCGGCCGAACGCCCGGGCGCGCTCGGTCGTGCTGATCGAGCCGCGGGCGTCGAGCACGTTGAAGGTGTGCGAGCACTTGAGCACGTAGTTGTGCGCGGGCACGGGCAGGCGCGCGTCGAGCATCCGGCGCGCCTCGGAGGCGTACTCCTCGAACAGCCGCTTGTTCGCCTCCACGTCGGCGTCGTCGAGGTAGTAGCGGCTCATCTCGTACTCGGCCTGGCCGAACGCCTCGCCGTAGGAGATGCCCGGCGCGTAGGCGATGTCCTTGAAGTGGTCGACGCCCTGCAGCGCCATCATGATGCGCTCGATGCCGTAGGTGATCTCCACCGACACCGGGTCCAGCGACATGCCGCCGGCCTGCTGGAAGTAGGTGAACTGGGTGATCTCCAGGCCGTCGAGCCACACCTCCCAGCCCAGGCCCCAGGCGCCCAGGGCGGGCGAGGCCCAGTTGTCCTCGACGAACCGGACGTCGTGGGCGCGCACGTCGATGCCCAGCGCCTCCAGGCTGCCCAGGTACAGCTCCTGCGGGTCGCCCGGGTCGGGCTTGAGGATGACCTGGAACTGGGTGTGGGTCTGGAGCCGGTTGGGGTTCTCGCCGTACCGCGCGTCGTCGGGCCGCACGCTCGGCTCGACGTACGAGACGCGCCACGGCTCGGGACCCAGCACCCGCAGCACGGTGGCGGGGTTCAGCGTGCCGGCGCCGACCTCGGTGTTGTACGGCTGCACCACGATGCAGCCCCGGTCGGTCCAGTACGTGGTCAGCGCGAGCAGCGCGTCCTGCATGGTCAGCACGGGGGCACAGTCTACGAACGCGGTGAAGGTCAGCTCACAATCGGGTTACCGCCCTGGTCAGCGCGGGTCCGCACCCGGTATCACCGCGTCACCTGACAACCGGTGTGCGAGGCTTGTCGGCAACCCGGGCGCCCGCTGACGCGTCCTTGGGTGCGTACCCGGGTACCTGGAAGGAGTGGGAGTGGACAACCGGCCGCCGAGGCCAGGCGAACCCGACGGGTTCCGCGGGCGACCCGTTCCACCTCGTGGTCCTTCCGCGAGCCAACCCGACGCCCCCCGCGAGCAGGGGGCGTCGCGCGCCGAGCAACCGCGGCGTCGGCCCGACCGGACCGCCGGTGGGCGCGACGAGTACGTCGACGCGCCCACCGAACGCCCCCGGCCTCCGGTGACCGGGGCCGACCCGGACCGCTCCGGGCCGCGCCCCCGCCCCGCCGACGCGAACCGGTCCGGTGACCGCGCGGCCGGTCGCGGTGCGCCGGGGCGTGCGGGCGGCCAGGTCGGTGCGCCCGGCCGGGTGCCCCCGGCCGGTGAGGCCCCCGGTCGCGCCGGTGGACCCGCCCGGCCGCGCGGTGCGGCGGGACCCGCCGCGCGCGCGAACGCGCCGAGGGTGCGGACCGAGTCGGAGAGCACGGCCAGGATCGCGCCCGACGCGGCCGACCGGGAGGCGGCGGGCAGGGCGGACCGGGCCGGCGGCAAGGCGGCAGGCGTGGCCAAGGCAGCGGGCGCGGCGAGTGGCGCGGCCCGGCCGGGCACGGGTGCGGCCAAGGCCGGCGCTGTGGTGGGTGCGGCCGCGGGTGCGGCTGGTGCGGCCAAAGCAGCCGGCGCGGCCAAGGCGGCCGGTGCCGGTGCCCGCGGCCGGGTCGACGGCGCCGTCCGCGCCAAGGCCGGTGCCGAGCCCGGCGAGCGCCCCCGCCCGGCCCCGATGCGCACCGGACCGCCGCGGCGTCCCCCCGCGCGGCGCACCGGGTCCCTGGCCGGTCGCACGGTCATCGCGCTGTTCTCCACCGCCGTGCTGCTGGGCACCGGCTACGCGTGGGCCAACTTCCGGAACCTGACCGACAACCTGGCCACCACCGACGTGATCAGCGAGGAGGCCGGCGGCGAGAAGCCCGCCGACGGCTCGGTCGACATCCTGATGGTCGGCATGGACAGCCGCACCGACGCCAAGGGCAACCCGCTGCCCCAGGAGATCCTGGACGAGCTGCACGCGGGCGACGAGTCGGCAGGCGGCCTGAACACCGACACGATCATCCTCATGCACGTGCCGAACGACGGCGGCAAGGCGGTCGCGGTGTCGTTCCCGCGCGACTCCTACGTGCAGATCGACGGCGGCTACGGCCGGCACAAGATCAACTCGGCGTACGGCTACGGCAAGCAGGACGGCCTGGACGAGCTGCGGGAGAAGGGCGTCAGCGACCCGGCGCAGTTGGAGACCGGGTCCCGCCAGTACGGCGCCAAGACCCTCATCGGCACCGTCGAGAACCTCACCGGCGTCAAGATCGACCACTACGCCGAGATCAACCTGGTCGGCTTCTACGAGATCACCAAGGCCATCGGCGGCGTGGACGTGTGCCTGAACCAGGCCACCCGCGACACGTTCTCCGGCGCGGACTTCCAGGCCGGGCAGCAGCGCATCCAGGGCCGCGAGGCGCTGGCGTTCGTCCGCCAGCGGCACGGCCTGCTGCGCGGCGACCTCGACCGGATCGTGCGCCAGCAGGTGTTCATGGCCGGCCTGGCCAAGCAGATCCTGTCCGCGGGCACGCTGTCCGACCCGGGCAGGCTCGGCGCCCTGACCGACGCGCTGACCAAGTCGATCGTGCTCGACGAGGGCTGGGACGTGCTGCGGTTCGCCGGCCAGATGAAGGACCTGACCGGCGGCAACCTGAAGTTCGAGACCATCCCGACCGGCAGCCTGGAGCTGGAGACGCCCGAGGACGGCCTGGCGGTCGAGGTCAACGAGCGCGAGGTCAAGAAGTTCTTCAAGGCCCTCAACGCCGACCCGAACGCGCCGACCACCACCGCGCCCACCGTCGACCCGGCCACCGTGGTCGTCGAGGTGCGCAACGCCTCGGGCGTGGGCGGGCTGGCCTCGCGGGTGCTCCAGTCGCTGGTGGCCAAGGGCTTCGCGGACGGCGGCACGGCCAACGCCGAGGAGGCCGAGGACGTCTCGGTGGTCCGCTACGGCGTGGGCGGCGAGGCCGGCGCCGAGGCCGTCTCCGACGCGCTGGGCGGCATCGAGCTGGAGCAGGACGACGACATCCCGGCCGGGCACGCCCGCGTGTTCGTGGCCGGCGACTACACCGGGCCGGGCGCGCAGAACCTCGTCGGCGGGCCGCTGGTCGGCCTGGACGGGGCGCGGCGGCAGCCCGACACCACCGACACGACGACCGAACAGCCCATCACCGCGGACGGCGTGCGCTGCGTCAACTGAGCCGCGTGAACCGACTTGGGGGACCGGCATGGGGGACTTCACCGGACGCCTGCGCGCCCGGGCGGCGCGGTTCGCCCGGCGCCTGACCCGGCGGCGGGTGGTCGCGGCGCTCGCGCTGCTCACCGCGCTGGCGGCGACGCCGTGGGCGTGGGCGCAGCTGAGCAGCGCGCCGTACCGGCACGCGGCGGCGGACGTGCCCGAGGCGCCGGTCGCGCTGGTCCTCGGCGCGGGCCTGACCAGCGCGGGCACGCCCTCGGCGTTCCTGGCGGGCCGGCTGGACGTGGCGGCCGGGCTGTACCGCGCGGGCAAGGTGCGGGTGCTGCTGGTCAGCGGCGACAACAGCAGCACCGACTACGACGAGCCGAGCGCGATGCGGGACTACCTGGTCGCGCGGGGCGTGCCGGAGCGGGTGGTGGTGGCCGACTACGCGGGCCTGGACACGTGGGACTCGTGCACGCGGGCCAGGCGCATCTTCGGCGTGACCCGGCTCACCGTGGTGACCCAGTCGTTCCACCTGCCGCGCGCGGTGGCGCTGTGCCGGGCGGCGGGTCTGGAGGCGTTCGGCGTCGGGCACGACACCTCGCGGCAGTGGCGGGCGACGACGGCCTACGGGTACTTCCGCGAGGCGCTGGCGGCGGGCAAGGCGATGTGGGACGGCCTGGTTGCCAAACCCGACCCCCGGTTCCTCGGTCCGCTCGAACAGGGCGTGACCAGCGCTCTTGCGGAGTGAAACGCTACTCTCCGTACGACTGGGTTAGCCCGATCGGGCGATAAATTGAAGAACCCGCGTAAGCAAACGGCACATGGTCCCTTCCATCTGCGTGGGGTTCGTCGAAACCCCGGCGGACATGGAGGACTCCACGGTGCAGATCGACACAGCGGCGTACCAGCGCGTGCTCGGTGATGAGCTCCGCAGCCTTCGCAAGCAGCGCGGGTGGACCCGCAAGGAGCTCAACCGGCGGCTGCAGAGCGACATCTCCCTGCAGACGCTGGCCACCTACGAACTGGGCACCCGCCAGTGCTCGGTGGTGCGGTTGGTGGAGATCTGCGTCGCCCTGGGCGTGCCCGCGCACCAGGTGCTCGCCCGGGTCCACGAACGGGTGTTCGGCGACACGCCCACCGGGCACCTGCCGGTCAGCCTCACCGCGGTCGTCTCCGACACCCGGCCCCAGCTGCTGCCGCTGCGCCGCTGGGCGCAGGGCAGGCTGGCCCAGCTCGTGCCCGGCCAGTCGACCGAGGTCCACCTGGACCTGCCGGCGCTGGAGTACATGGCCCAGTTGTGCCAGCTCAGCACGGTCGAGCTGATCAGGACCCTGCGGGAGCTGGAGCACCACGGCCACCGGTAGCATCGGGGGACCCCCTCCCCCACCACCGATGCAGGAAGTCGCTTGCCGAACACTCCAGGTGCAGACCCAGCCCGCCTGCCGCTGCGCACCGCGGCCGCCGTGCGACTGGGCAACATGAGCTCGAAGCTGTCCCAGAAGATGGGACTGGGCGCCGGCGGCATGATCGGCGGCCGGGTCGCGCTGAGGCTGGACCCGCAGGCGCTGGCGAACCTGACCCAGGGTCGGACCGTCGCGCTGGTGACCGGCACCAACGGCAAGACCACCAGCACGATGATGCTCAGCCGCGCCGTGTCGGCCCTCGGCGAGGTCGCCACCAACCACGGCGGCGCGAACATGCCCGACGGGCACGTGACCGCGCTGTCCAAGCAGCCCGACGCGCCGTACGCGGTGCTGGAGGTCGACGAGGGCTACTTCCCGGAGGTCGCGCGGGCCTCGGCGCCGGCGGTGGCCGTGCTGCTCAACCTCTCGCGCGACCAGCTCGACCGGGTCGGCGAGGTCCGCACCATCGAGAAGTCGCTGCGCACCGCGCTGACCGGCGTGCCCGGCGTCGTGGTCGCCAACTGCGACGACATCATGGTGACCTCGGCGGCGCGGGACGCGCGGTCGGTGGTGTGGGTCGCCACCGGCACGGGGTGGCACAACGACTCGGCGTCGTGCCCGCGGTGCGGCGACCCGATCCGCTGGCAGGGCGAGCACTGGGCGTGCACCGGGTGCGACCTGGCCCGGCCGCGGCCGCACTGGGTGACCGGCGAGGGCTACCTGGTGACGCCCGGCGGGGTGAAGGTCGAGCTGTCGCTGCGCCTGCCCGGGAAGTTCAACCAGGCCAACGCGGTCATGGCGACGGCCGCCGCGCACGCCGTGGGCGTGCCGGTGGAGGAGGCCGTGCAGCGGCTGCGCGGCGTGTCCAACGTGGCCGGCCGGTACCGGACGATCCAGCGGTCCGGGCACAAGGCGCGGCTGCTGCTGTCGAAGAACCCGGCCGGGTGGAGCGAGACGCTGACCGTGGTGCGGGAGGCCGACCACCCCGCGGTGCTGGTGATCAACGCGCAGGAGGCCGACGGGCGCGACCTGTCGTGGCTGTGGGACGTGCCGTTCGAGAAGCTGCGCGGCCGGCGCGTGATCGCGTCCGGCGAGCGGGCCACGGACCTGGCCGTGCGGCTGACCTACGCCGAGGTCGAGCACACCATCGTGCCGGACCCGCTGAAGGCGATCGACGCCATGCCGCCGGGACCGGTCGAGGTGATCGCCAACTACACCGCTTTCCGCGACCTGAACGCGAGGGCCGCCCAGTGAGCAACGACAAGGTCTCCATCGCCCTGGTCCTGCCGGACCTGCTGGGCACCTACGGCGACTTCGGCAACGCGGTGGTGCTGGAGAAGCGGATGACGTGGCGGGGCATCCCCGCGGAGATCGTCACGGTGAACTTCGGCGAGCCGGTGCCGGACTCGTGCGACATCTACGTCGTCGGCGGCGGCGAGGACACCGCGCAGACCCTGGCCGTGCGGCACCTGCGGGACCACCCGGGCATGCAGCGGGCCGCGGCGCGCGGCGCGGTGGTGCTCGGGGTGTGCGCGGGCATCCAGATCTTCGGCGAGTCGTTCACGAGGGCCGACCAGGTGACGCACCCCGGCCTCGGGCTGCTCGACTCGACGTCGCACGCGGGCGGCAGCCGGGCCATCGGCGAGGTCGTCGCCACGCCGGCGGACGGCCTGTTCGAGGGCCTGCTCACGGGGTTCGAGAACCACCAGGGCCGCACCGTGCTCGGCCCGTCGGCCCGGCCGCTGGCGCACGTGAAGGTCGGCACCGGCAACGACGGCTCGGTCGAGGGCGCCGTGCAGGGCCGCATCCTGTGCACCTACCTCCACGGCCCGGTGCTGCCGCGCAACCCCCAGCTCGCCGACCTCCTCATCGAGTGGGCCACCGGCACCAAACCGGCCCCCCTCGAACTGGAGGCCGTGACCAGGCTGCGCACCGAACGCGCCAAGGCCGCCGGCGTCCCCGCCTGACCCCAGGACTCCGCGCGAGTCGAACCTCCAACCCCCTCGTGTCGAACGCTCAAGACCCCCGAGTTCAACGCTCAGGACCCCCGAACTCGACATTCAGGCCCCGCACCGATCGCCGGTGCGGGGCCTGAATGTAGAACTCGGGGGTCCTGGAGGTTCGACACGCGGGGTCTGGAGGTTCGACTCGCGGGGTTAGGCGGGGAGCTTGGTTCGGCGGGCCCGGGTCAGGGTGTAGTCGGCCGGGTTGACGGTCCTGGTGCGCATCCAGTAGCGCCAGGTGAAGCCCGGCCACACGGTGCGGTTGACGCCCTGCGCGTCGAGGTACCAGCTCTTGCAGCCGCCCTCGGTCCAGACGCCCCTGGTCAGCTTGCGCTGGAGGTGCCGGTTGAACCGGGCCTGCACCTGCGGGCGCACGTCGATCTCGTCGGCACCGTGGCGGTCGAGCAGCTCCAGGCACTGGCGGACGTAGCGGATCTGGGACTCGATCATGAACACCACCGAGTTGTGCCCCAGGCCGGTGTTGGGGCCCAGCAGGAAGAACAGGTTGGGGAAGCCCGAGACCGTGATGCCGTAGTAGGTCTCGATGCCCTTCTCCCGCCACTGCTTGGCCAGGTCCACGCCGCCCTTGCCCGCGATGTCCAGGTAGTCGAACGCGTCGACCACGTGGAACCCGGT
This sequence comes from Saccharothrix syringae, assembly GCF_009498035.1. Lineage (NCBI taxonomy): Bacteria > Bacillati > Actinomycetota > Actinomycetes > Pseudonocardiales > Pseudonocardiaceae > Saccharothrix > Saccharothrix syringae. The sequence goes on along the minus strand of NZ_CP034550.1, from coordinate 1,296,049 downwards.
GCCGTAGATGATCACGTCGACCTCGTGCTCCACGCCGGCCGCGTCGACGATCGAGTTCTCCCGCACCTCGGCGATGCCGTCGGTCACCAGCTCGACGTTGTCGCGGTTGAGCGCCGGGTAGTAGTCGTTGCTGATCAGCACGCGCTTGCAGCCCATGGTGTAGTCCGGCGCCAGCTTCTCCCGCAGCGCCGGGTCCCGGACCTGCGAGCGCAGGTGCCGCCGGGCGATGTTCTGCGCGAACTCCATGATCCTCGGGTTCACCGCGAACCCGAGCGCGGTCGACTCCCGCGTCCAGTACACGAAGTCCCGGTACAGGCGCTGGGTGAACGGCAGCGCGCCGAACAGCCGCTGCTCCCAGCTCCTGATCGACCGGTCCATCTTCGGCATCACCCACGGCGGCGTGCGCTGGAAGACGGTCATCCTCCCGACCTCGCCGGCGATGCGCGGCACGAACTGGATGGCGCTCGCGCCCGTGCCCACCACCGCCACCCGCTTGCCGCGCAGGTCGTAGTCGTGGTCCCACTGCGCCGAGTGGAACGCCTTGCCGCGGAAGGACTCGATGCCCGGCAGCGCCGGGACGTTCGGGATGTGCAGCGCGCCGACGCCCGCGACCAGGGACCTGGCGGTGTAGGTGTCGCCGTTCTCGACGCTGACGTGCCAGACCTTGGCGTCCTCGTCCCACCGGGCACCGCTCATCTTGCTGTTGAACCGGATGTGCGGCCGCAGCCCGTACTTGTCGGCCACCCGCTTGAGGTAGTCCCAGATCTCGGGCTGCCGGGCGAACATCCGCGACCAGCGCGGGTTCAGCTCGAACGAGAACGAGTACATGTGGGACGGCACGTCGCACGCGCAGCCGGGGTAGGAGTTGTCCCGCCACGTGCCGCCGAGGTCCGCCGCCTTCTCCAGCACGACGAAGTCCCGCTCGCCCGACCGCTTCAGCTCGATCGCCATGCCCAGGCCGGAGAAGCCCGTGCCGATCACCAGGACCTTGACCTCTCGGTGCATGCCCGTCCTCCCAGTCCGCGACTACTCCGCAGTAGGTTACTCGAAGTAAGTTACTTGCGGTAGTACTCTCGGCCGGGTGACCACCCCGGAGCCGAGGCGCCGCCGGATGCCCAAGGCCGAGCGCAAGGCGCAGATGCTCGACGTCGCCGAGGCGGTCTTCGCCGAGCGCGGCTACCTCGCCGCGTCGATGGACGAGATCGCGGAGCGGGTCGGGGTGTCCAAGCCGATGCTCTACGAGTACTACGGCTCCAAGGAGGGCCTGCTCATCGGCTGCATCCACCGCGCGCGCACCGAGCTGTTCGAGCGCACGCAGCGGGCCATCGCGGGCGCGGACGGCCCCGAGGAGGTGCTGCGGCAGGGCCTGCTGGCGTTCTTCGGCTTCATCGACGAGCGCAAGCAGTCGTGGGCGCTGCTGCGCCAGGAGGCGGCGATCACCGTGCCGTCGGCGGTGGAGGAGGTCGAGGGCATCCGCCTCCAGCAGACCGACCTCATCGCGGCGGTCATCACGACCTTCCGACCCGACATCGACCCGGTCGAGGCCGCGGCCTTCGCCGAGATCGTGGTGGGCTCGACCGAGCGGCTGGCGCTGTGGTGCGAGCACCGCCCCGAGGTGGACCCCGCCCGCGCGACCGCCTACGTGATGGACGTGGTGTGGCGGGGCGTGGCCGGCCGGCTCACGCCCGCCGACGGCTGAACAGCACCAGCAGCGACCCCGTCAGCAGCGCGACCAGGCCGAGCAGCGACGGCCACAGCGCCCGGGGCCCCGTGTCCGCCAGCGCGTCGGCGGACGGCGGCACCGCCCGCGGCGCGGGCGCCGACGCGACCACGGGCGCGGTGGCCACCACGGCGAGCACCGCGGAGGTCGGGCCCGCGGCCGCCGTGGACCCGGCGACCGCCGCCGTCGTCGTGGTCGTGGTCGCGACGGCCGACGTGCCCGAGAGGTCGGCGGTGGTCGTCGCCGCGGCCGAGGTGCCCGAGAGGTCCGCGGTGGTGGTCGGGAAGGGGCACGGCGGGTCGCCCAGGTGTCGGCACGGGCCCGCCGACGCCGTCCCGGGCAGGGCCGACAGCCCCAGGCACAAGCACAGGGCGACAGCGGTTCGACGGCTCATGACGACCTTTCGGACGTGTTCGGTGCTCCGAACAGAGTATCGCCGTTCCGGTGCCGTGCGTTACCGGACGAGCACCGTCCGTGTGTCGCGCCGATATGCACAACCCGGGTCCCGCTCACTCGTTAGAGGGACAGAAGGCATGCTCGACCCGAAACGCCGGTCATATGGAGGCACCGACCGACGGAAGGCCGAGCCATGCCCACACCCCCCATCACCGCGAACTACCGGCGCGACGGCGACGACTGGGCGGTCACCGTCCGCGCCGGTGCCGACGAGCTCGCCGCGACGGCGCCCGGCCTGATCGCGGCGCGCATCGCGGCCGAGCAGCTGGTGGCCCAGCTCGCCGGTGGGCGCGCCCACCCGGCCGTGGTCCACCTGCTCGACGGGGACGCGTTCGCCTTCTCGGTGGCGTACCTGCACACGCGTGCGGGTCTCGTGCCACCGGCGGGCGAACCCGAAGCGAGAAGAACTCACGACCAGGTGATCGAGGGCTGAGGCCGCGCGCCCCGGCCTAGGATGACCGCCCAAAGGCGACGGGAGCGCAGAGATGGCGACACCGGTTTACAGCGGGACTCGCACCGCCCAACGGGGAAGACCCAGGGACGCGAGCCGGGACGACGCGTTGCGGCAGGCCGCGCTGGAGGTGATGGCGGAGGTCGGCTACCGGGCCCTGACCATGGACGCCGTCGCGGCCCGCGCCCGGGCGGGCAAGGCCACCATCTACCGCCGCTGGGAGTCCAAGCTGGACCTGGTGATCGACACCTGCACCCAGCTGGCGCACCGGAACCTGCCCGAGCCGGACACCGGTTCGCTGGAGGGCGACCTGCGGGAGTTCCTGAGCGGGTTCGCCGCGTTCCTGTCCGGCCCGATCGGCAAGGCGGCCCAGGCGCTGGTCGGCGAGCTGCCGCACGAGCCGGAGCTGGCCACCGCGTTCCGCGACACGTTCCTCACCACCCAGCGCGACGTGCTGCGCCGCATCCTGGAGCGGGCCGACGAGCGGGACGAGCTGCGCCCGGAGGCGCCGCGCGGCATGGCCGTCGAGCTGGCCGGCGCGGCGCTGATCTACCGGCTGATGCTGACCGGCGACCCGCTGGACGTGCCGTTCGTGGACCGGGTGGTCGAGCAGGTGCTGGTGCCCCTCGTCGCCAAGGGGCCCCAGGAGGTCTCCGAACTCACCTGAACAGCTTGCGCAGCAGCGCGAACGCGACCAGCGCGCCCACCGCGACCAGCGCGTACCTGACCTTGGGCTCGTCGAGCTTCGCCCGCACGCTCTCCTTGCCCGACTCGACGAAGCGCTGGGGGTTCGCCCTGGTGCCCAGCTCGTCCAGGGTCGCGGCCAGCGCGTCACGGGCCTGCTCGATCTCGCGCTGGATGGTGTCCGGGTCGCGCGCCACATGTCCTCCCTCGCCACGGTGTGCCCCGACAACCGTAGTTCAGGCGCGGGCGCGGCGTTGCGCGGACCGGCCGACCGGCGCCGCGGAACCCCGTTCCCCCTCAGGAGCGCCCCGGCCCGTCGTCCCGCCGGCGGTCCCTCGGCGACCGGCCGGCGGGGCTGCCGATAAGCTCGGCACGACGGGGTCGTAGCCCAATTGGCAGAGGCACACGGTTTAGGTCCGTGCCAGTGAGAGTTCGAGTCTCTCCGGCCCCACGCGACGGCCCTCGGCTCGTGCCGGGGGCCTCACGCCAGGTACCGCAGGACCTCCAGCATCGACTGCGGGTCCACCGAGCCGGGGTCGGGTTCGACGCAGGCCGCCAGCTCCGCGCGGAGCGCGGCGGTGTCCAGGCCGGTGCCGATCAGCACCAGCTCGGTGCGCCGCGGCCCCTCCCACGCCGAGCGCTCGAACCGCAGGAACGCGCCCACGGTGTGCAGGGAGAACCGCTGCCGGTGGCCGGGCACGTCGAACAGCACGAAGCCCTTGACCCGGTAGAGCCCCTTGGGCCGGCGGTCCAGCAACGCCATGAGCCGCACGGGGTTGAGCGCGCCCGCGGTGAAGTCGACGCTCTCGTAGCGGGCGTGGTCGTGCTCGTCGGGCTCCAGCAGGTCCTCGAACGACAGCTGGCCGTACCGGGTGCGGGGGCGGGGGTCGAACAGCAGGCCGGGGTCGACGCGCCCGAACACCGACCGCACCACCGGCACGCCGGGCTCCAGCCGGTGGACCTCCCGCTCCAGGGCGTCGGGGTCGGCGGCGCGGTCGACCTTGTTGAGCACCACCAGGTCCGCCACGCGCAGGTGCCGGGCCAGGTCGTCGGGGAACTCGGCCGCGTCGACCAGCAGCACCAGGCCGCCGTAGGTGAGGTCCGGGTTCTCGCTCGCCAGCACCATCCGCGCCATGGCCTCCGGCTCGGCCAGGCCGCTCGCCTCGATCACCACCACGTCCACCCGCCCGACCAGCCTGGCGAGCATCCCGTCGAGCTCGGAGACGTCGATCGCGCAGCACAGGCAGCCGTTGCCCAGCGACACCGCCGAGTCGACCTGCCCGGCCACGGTCATCGCGTCGATGCCGATCGCGCCGAAGTCGTTGACCAGCACGCCGATCCGGGTGCCGCGGGCGGCGGCGAGCAGGTGGTTGAGCAGCGTGGTCTTGCCGGCGCCGAGGAAACCCGCCACGACCACCACCGGGGTCCGCTTCACGCCGGGCGATCCTAGTTCAGCCGGTCATGAGCGCGATGAACTGCTCCATCGCCGCGTCGACCCCGGCGACGTCGTCGGTGGCCACGAGGTCGAGCAGCAGGCCGCGCGCGACGGCCAGCCCGAGCCGGGCGCGGGCGAGGGCCACGTCCGGGGCGTGCCCGCGGGCGCGTTCGAGGGCCGCGGCGGGCTCGACCCAGCGGGACACGATCCCGTCGAGCAGCGCGGTCGTGCCGGGCCGCCCCTGCGCCGCCTGCCCGTACAGCTCGAAGAACAGCCGCTCGTGCGCGCGCAGCGCCGGGTCGGTGAGCACCCGCCAGAACTCCCGCGCCGCCTCGGCCGGGTCGTCGGTGCGCAGCGACGCCAGCACCTGCCGCTGCTTCTCCTCGACCGCCTTGACCACCTCGACGAGCAGGCCCTCCTTGGAGCCGAAGTGGTAGAGGAGCATCCGGTGGCTGGTGCCGACGGCGGCGGCCAGCGCCCGCAGGCTCACGTCGCCGAGGCCGTGCGCGGCCAGGTGCTCGACCACGGCGGACAGCAACCGGTGCCGCGCCTCTTGTCCCTCCATGTACCGAATGGTACATGTACCACATGGTACAACGAGTGGACGTCACGGTGCGCAGCGCGGCACCACCCGAAGCGGTGTTCCGCCTGGCCGCGGACAGCTCGACCTGGCCCCTCTGGGCACCGATCGTCACCTATGCGCGTGAACGGGCGGGTGATGCGAGTGGGGTCGGTGAGATTCGGGTATTCCGGACCAAAGGACGCAAGGCGCTCACGAGGGAGGAGGTCGTCGAACTGACGCCGAACCGGCGGGTGGGCTACGTCCTGCTGTCGGGCCTGCGGATCCACGACTACCGGGCGTTCATCGACCTCGCGCCGGACGGCGCCGGGACGGCGATCCGCTGGCACTCGTGCTTCGAGGCCGACGTGCGGGGCACCGGCTGGCTCTACCGCCTGGCGCTCCGAGCCGTGATCTCGCGTTTCGCCGAGGGGCTGGCCGCGCACGCCGCGCGGTCGGCGGGGGGACCAGCCTGAGGTTTTCCGCACCCCGCTGTGAGGTCGGCTTCATGGTGGCCGCGTCGGCCGGTTCGTAACTTCGGATCATGGATGTCGTCTCGTGGGTCACCGACCTGATGGACAAGTTCGGCGCGCCCGGCGCCGGCCTCGCGATCGCGCTGGAGAACCTGTTCCCGCCGCTGCCCAGCGAGCTGTTCCTGCCGCTGGCCGGGTTCACCGCGGGCCAGGGCCGGATGAACCTGGTCGCCGCGATCCTGTGGACCACCGCCGGGTCCGTGGTCGGCGCGCTGCTGCTGTACTACCTGGGCGCCGCGCTGGGCCGGGACCGGCTCCGCCGCGTGGTCGAGCGGATGCCGCTGATGAAGGTCTCCGACGTCGACCGCGCCGAGCAGTGGTTCGCCCGGCACGGCCGGGGCACGGTCTTCTTCGGCCGGATGGTGCCGGTGTTCCGCAGCCTCATCTCGATCCCGGCGGGCGTGGAGCGCATGCCGGTGCCCCAGTTCACCCTGCTCACCGCGGCGGGCAGCCTGATCTGGAACACCGCGCTGATCCTGGCCGGCTACTTCCTGGGCGCCAACTACCACCTGGTGGAGCAGTACCTGGGCATCGTGTCCAAGGTCGTGCTGGGCCTGCTGGCCGCGGCCGTGGTGTGGTTCGTGGTCTCGCGGGTGAACCGGCGGCGGGGGTCTCAGGCCCGCAGGTAGCGCAGGATCGCCAGCACGCGCCTGCTGTAGCCGTCCGCGCCGGACAGGCCCAGCTTGTCGAAGATCGAGTTCACGTGCTTCTCCACCGCGCTGCGCGACACGTGCAGCCGCGCCGCGATCGCGTTGTTGGTGTGCCCCTCGGCCATGTGCGACAACACGTCGCGCTCGCGCGCGGTGAGCACGTCCAGCGGGGAGGTCGTGCGGGCCAGCAGCCGCCGCACCACCTCGGGGTCGAACGCGACACCGCCGTCGCCCACCCGGCGCAGCGCGTCCAGGAACTCCTCCACCTGGACCACCCGGTCCTTGAGCAGGTAGCCCACGCCGTCGGCGTGCCCGGTGAGCAGGTCGGCGGCGTAGCGCTGCTCCACGTACTGCGACAGCACCAGCACGCCGACGCCGGGGAACCGGCCGCGGATCTCCAGCGCGGCCCGCACGCCCTCGTCGGAGTTCGTCGGCGGCATCCGCACGTCGGTCACCACCACGTCCGGCAGGTGCGCGGCCGTGGCCCGCAGCAGCGCCCCCGCGTCGCCGACGGCGGCCACCACCTCGTGCCCCTCCTCGGTCAGCAGCCGCACCAGGCCCTCGCGCAGCAGCGTCGAGTCCTCGGCCAGGATCACGCGCACGGGACCTCCCCCGCCGGGGCCCGCCCCGACGGCACCCCGCCCGCCGGCGCCCCGTCCGGTGCCACCCCGGCCCGCGGGACCACCGCGGTGATCACCGTGGGCCCGCCGGCCGGGCTGCTCACCGCGAACCCGCCGTCCAGCGCGAGCACCCGCCGGGACAGGCCCGCGAGCCCGCCGCCCGCCGGGTCCGCGCCGCCGGCGCCGTCGTCGGTGACCGAGACGCGCACCGCGCCGTCGTCCGCGGTGATCTCCACGTCGACCATGGTGGCACCCGAGTGCTTGGCCGCGTTCGTCACCGCCTCGCACACCACGAAGTACACCGCCGTCGCCACCTGCGGCGGGACGTCCGCGACCGCGCAGCGCAGGCGCACCGGGACGGGCGAGCGGTCGGCCACCGCCTCCAGGGCCTCGGCCAGGCCCAGCGAGTCCAGCGCGGCCGGGTAGACCCGCCAGGCGACCTCGCGCAGGTCCTCCAGCACGTGCCGGGACTCCTCGTGCGCCTGGGCCAGCAGGTCGGCGGCGGCCCCCGGGTTGCGGCGGGCCCGGCCCAGCAGCACGCCCAGCGCGACCAGCCGCTGCTGCACGCCGTCGTGCAGGTCGCGCTCGATGCGGCGGCGCTCGGCGTCCACCGCGGCCACGATGCCCGCCCGGCTCGCGGACAGCTCCTCCACGCGCCTGCGCAGCAGCTCGGCCTCGCTGGGGCCCAGCCACCGGTGCGCGACCTTCGCCTCCAGGGCGACCACGCCGATGATGCCCTGGACCTCCACGTAGAGCAGGACCACGCCGATCAGGCCCGTCCAGGCGAACTCCGCCCAGTCGTCCGCCAGCCCGGTGCCGTCGCCGGCCACCAGCCGGTAGGCGATCACCAGACCCCAGTAAAGGCCGTAGAAGAGCCACACCAGCACGAACCCGCCGAACAAACCGACCGCTGTTCGGATTGCGAGGTACCGAACCGCCCGCCCGGGGGCCGGCTCGGCCGCATCGATTCCGAGGAACCATTCGAGGCGGCGGCGCTCCCACCGGGCGACGGCGGTGGCCCTCGACCGGGCGAGCACCACCACCAGCAGGTTCACCGGCGCGGTGGCGAAACCGAGGAACAAGCCGGCAACAATACGCAACCCCCTGTGCACGTTGTCGAGGCTAGTAGACCCGATCGTGCTATGGCGCCACCCCGGACGGGCCGCCAATTATCTGTAAACGTGCACTCCATCGCCGTCGTCGGTGCAGGTCAGGCAGGAATCGTGTTGTCCGCGGCGCTGCTGCGGGCCGGGTGGCGGGTCTCGCTGTGCTCCGACCGGGAGGCCGAGGACTTCCTCGCCGACCGGGGGCGGCCGACCGCCTGCCTGTTCGGGGACCAGGTCGAGTACGAGGCCGAGCTGGGCCTGGACTTCTGGCCCGAGGCGCCCCGGATGCGCCGCATCCACCTCGACCTGGCCACCGACGACGGCGCGGTCGCCTTCGCCGTGGACGCGCCGCTGCGCAAGCCCGCGCTCGCGGTCGACCAGCGGCTGAAGTTCTGGCGCGGCCTGCGGGAGCTGCGCGGGCGCGGCGCCCGGGTGACCGTCGGCCGGGTGACCGGGGCCGACCTGGAGGAGCTGGCCGCGACGCACGACCTGGTCGTGGTCACCGCCGGGCACCGGTCGCTGACCGGCCTGTTCGAGCGCGACCCGGCCCGGTGCGTGCACACCGAGCCGCAGCGCAGGCTGTTCATGGTCAACGTGCACGGGTACGACACGGCCGCCCGCCCCGAGCACGAGGAGGGCGTGTTCTCGTTCCTGCCGGGCACCGTGGAGGTGTTCTGGGTGCCGTTCCACGACAAGGACGTCGGCGAGTCGCGCAGCATCGTGCTGGAGGCCGCGCCCGGCGGCCGGGCGGACCGGTTCTGCCGCGTCACCACGGCCGACGAGGGCCTGGCCGTGCTCAAGGAGCTGGTCGACGAGCTGCTGCCGCACGAGTCGGCGTTCCTGGGGCCCGCGCGGGCCACCAGCCCGGTGACCTGGATCAAGGGCGAGGTCACCCCGGTGGTGCGAAGACCGGTCGGGGTGCTGCCGTCGGGCAGGCACGTGCTCGGGCTCGGCGACGCGGTGGTGCTCAACGACCCGCTGACCGGGCAGGGCGCGAACAACGCCACCCGGATGGCCCGGTTCTTCGCCGACGAGCTGACCGCGTTCGACGGCCCGTACACGCCGGAGTGGCTGGCGGGCAGGTTCGACGAGTGGTGGGAGCGCGGGCGCTACACCAACGAGTTCACCAACCGGATGCTGGCGCCGCTGGGCGAGGCGCAGAAGGAGCTGATCCTGGCCGCCTCGCACCACCCGGAGATCGCCGAGCGGCTGTGGGAGGGCTTCAACGACCCCGCGTCGCTGGCGCCGTGGTTCTTCGAGCCGCCGGCGACCCGCGAGTTCCTGGCGCGGTGCGACGTGGGGCGGTGGGACGTGCTGCGCTACAAGCTGGGGGTCGGTGCGCGGGTCGTCGCGCACAAGCTGTTCAAGCGGCCTCTGAACGGGCCTGCAGCGCCTTGATCTCCCGCGCCGCCGCGCGCCCGGCCCGGGTGGCGCCGACCGTGCTGGCGGACGGGCCGTAGCCGACCAGGTGCACGCGCGGGTCCGCCACGACCCGCGTGCCGTCGAGCCGGATGCCGCCGCCGGGCTCGCGCAGGCGCAGCGGCGCCAGGTGGTCCAGGGCGGCGCGGAAACCGGTGGCCCAGAGGATCGCGTCGGCGCGCAGGGCACTGCCGTCGGCCCAGGCCACGCCGTCCTCGGTGAGGCGCTCGAACACCGGCCGCCGGGCGAGGACCCCGTTCGCCAGGCCCGCGCGGACGGCCGGGGTGAGGCTCAGCCCGGTCACGCCGACCACGCTGCGCGGCGGCAGGCCGAGCCGGACGCGCTCCTCGACCCGCGCCACGGCGGCGCGGCCGACCTCGGGGGTGAACGGCGCGTCGGAGAACTCCGGCTCGCGGCGGGTCACCCAGGTGGTGCCCGCGGCGTGCCCGGCGATCTCCAGCAGCTGCTGGACCGCGGACGTGCCGCCGCCCACCACGACCACGTGCCGCCCGGCGAACTCCTCGGGCCCGCGGTACTGCGAGGAGTGCAGCTGCCGGCCGCGGAACAGCTCCTGGCCCGGGTAGCGGGGCCAGAACGGGCGCGTCCAGGTGCCGGTGGCGTTGACCAGGGCCCGCGTGTCGAACGCACCCCGGTCCGTCTCGACCCGCAGCAGGCCGTCGAGGTCGCGGACGGCGCGCACGCGCACCGGGCGCCGCACGCGCAGGCCGTTACGGCGCTCGAAGTCGGCGAAGTAGGCGGGCAGCACCTCGTTCGCGGGCGCGTCCGGGTCGGGTTCGGCGAAGGGCGTGCCCGGCAGGTCGTGGATCCCGTGCACGGTGGCCATGCGCAGGGTCGGCCAGCGGTGCCGCCAGGCCCCGCCGGGGCCGTCCTCGGCGTCGAGGACGAGGTGGTCCAGCCCGGCCCGCTCGAGGAAGTAAGCGGCGGACAAGCCCGCTTGACCGGCGCCGATGACCACCACGTCCATGTCCTGGACAACGCTCCCCGCGCGGCCCGGCTTCCGCGCGGGGGTCGTCGCGACGGTCACACCCGGTCGGCGGAAGCCCCGGCGCCCCGCGCGCGTTGTGCTGGAGCATGAGCCGACTTCGCGACGTGCCGCTGTCCGCACTCGACCTGGCGCCGGTCACCACGGCCGCGGACGCGCGCACCGCCCTGGCCCACACCCGGGAGCTGGCGCAGCACGTCGAGCGGCTGGGCTTCACCCGGTTCTGGCTGGCCGAGCACCACAACATGCCCGGCATCGCCAGCTCGTCGCCGGCGATCCTGATCGGCCACGTCGCCGACGCCACCACCACGCTGCGGGTCGGCTCGGGCGGCGTGATGCTGCCCAACCACCCGCCGATGGTGGTGGCCGAGCAGTTCGGCACGCTCTCCGCCCTGCACCCCGGCCGGATCGACCTGGGCATCGGCCGCGCGCCGGGCACCGACCAGCGCACGGCCCAGGCGCTGCGCCGCAGCACCGGGCCGCTGTCGGTGGACGACTTCCCGCAGCAGCTCGCCGAGCTGACCGGCTACTTCGACGGCACCGAGCCGCTGGACGCGGTGCCCGCCGCGGGCAACAAGCCCGACGTCTTCCTGCTCGGCTCCAGCGGGTACAGCGCGCAGGCCGCGGCCCTGCTCGGGCTGCCGTTCGCGTTCGCCCACCACTTCAGCGCGGAGAACACCCTGCCCGCGCTCGCCCTGTACCGCGAGCGGTTCCGGCCGTCGGCGCGGCTGGCCGAGCCCTACGCGGTGGTGTGCGCCTCGGTGGTCATCGCCGACACCGACGAGCGCGCCAAGTACATCGCGATGCCCAGCGCGCTGTCGTTCCTCAACCTGCGCAAGGGGCAGCCCGGCCGGATGCCCACCAACGAGGAGGCCGCCGCCTACCCGTTCACCGACCTGGAGCGGCTGCTGGTGGAGGACCGGCTGGCCGCGCAGGTGGTCGGCTCGCCGACGACCGCCCTGGCCCAGCTGGAGCGGCTGCTGGCCGACACCGCCGCCGACGAGCTGATGGTGACGACCATGGTCGCCGAGCAGGCCGACCGGCTCCGGTCGTACGAAATCCTGGCCGAACTGGCCCATCGTTCATCCGAACGGGTGAATACTGAAGTAGAGGTGTAGCGGTTCGGCCCCGGATCGCGATGATCCTTGTGAGCGCGCACGCCCCCCGACGCGCTCTCCAACTCCAGGGGCGGTTCGCCGCCCCGGGTTCGGCCGCCGCCGATCCGCGTGGGCGCCGCCCGGTGTGGCGACGCCCACGCGGGCGGCCGCGCGTCATCACGGGTTGGCCACGGGCAGGCACCAGGTGCGCTTCAAGGCCCCGGATCACCGCCCGCTCGCCCCTCATCCCCGCCATGGTGGTGGCAGTCGCAGCAAGCCCACCGCCGGGGCGGGAAGGGGAGGTTCGTGAAGTTCGCCAGACTGGCCGTCGGCGTGTGCTTGGGCCTGGCCGTGGCGGGGTGTGCGGACCATCCCGACGTGACGGCCGGCTCCGGCCCGGCCGCCGTGGCCCACGAGGACCCCGAGGCGCCGCCCAGATCGGGCCCCACCGAGTTCGGCACACAGCGTGTGTGGGCCGACGGGATGGCCGTCACCGTGTCGCAGCCGACCTCGCTCAAGCCCAGCGACACCTCGTTCCCGCAGGCGCCGCGCACCGCCGTGTTCACGCTGACCCTGGTCAACGGCACCAAGGCGGCCTACCGCACCAACCTGCTCGCGGTGCGGGCCGAGGTCGCGGGGAAGCCGGTGGCCGAGGTGCGCGACTCGGTGCAGGGGCTCAACGGCATCACCGCCGCGGTCGCCGAGGTCGCGCCGGGCGCCGACACGATGCTGACCGTGGCGTTCGCCGTGCCCGAGGACCCGGTGCGGCTGCGCCTGGTGGTCGAGCCCAACGGGGCGGGGCAGGAGCCCAGCGCGGTGTTCGAGGGCCAGACCTGACCCCCGCGCCTGCCCTGGGTAGCGTTGCGCGCCATGACCGAGCAGAAGCGCCTGTCCCCCGGCGACCAGGCCCCGGCGTTCACGCTGCCCGACAGCGAGGGCAAGCCCGTCTCGCTGTCCGACTACCTCGGCCGCTCCGTGGTCGTCTACTTCTACCCGGCCGCGAGCACGCCGGGCTGCACCAAGCAGGCGTGCGACTTCCGCGACAGCATCGGTGAGCTGGCCACCGCCGGCTACGACGTCGTGGGCATCTCCCCGGACAAGCCGGAGAAGCTGGCCAGGTTCGCCGCGGCGGAGGGCCTGAACTTCCCGCTGCTGTCCGACGTCGACCGCGCGGTGCTCACCGAGTGGGGCGCGTACGGGGAGAAGCAGAACTACGGCCGGACGGTCATGGGCGTGATCCGGTCGACGTTCCTGGTCGGGCCGGACGGCAGGGTGGTCAAGGCCATGTACAACGTCCGCGCCACCGGCCACGTGGCCAAGCTGCTGCGCGAACTGCCCGCCTGAGCCGTCGCCGGTCGCCCTCCCCGCCCGGGGAGGGCGACCGGAACAGCTCTCGTGCTCAGTCCCGGGCCTGCTCCCGCAGGTGCGGCAGCAGCAGGCGCAGCGCGCGGCCCCGGTGGGACAGCGCGTCCTTCTCCTCCGCCGACAGCTCGGCCGACGTCACGTCGTGGCCCTCCGGCCGGAACACCGGGTCGTAGCCGAAGCCGTTCTCGCCGCGCGGCTCGCGGGTGATCGACCCCCGCCACTCGCCGCGGACCACGACCTCCGCGCCCGGCCCGGACACGAACGCCGCCGCGCACACGAACGCCGCGCCGCGCCGCTCGTCCGGCACGTCGCGCAGCTGCCCCAGCAGCAGCTCGGTGTTGGCCGGGTCGTCGCCGTGCCGGCCCGACCAGCGCGCCGACAGCACGCCCGGCATGCCGTTGAGGGCGTCGACCGCGATGCCCGAGTCGTCGGCCACCGACGGCAGGCCGGTGGCGCGGAACGCGTCCCTGGCCTTGGCCAGGGCGTTGCCCTCGAACGTCGGCTCGGTCTCCGGGGCCTCGGGGAACTCCGGCACGTCGTCCAGGCCCACCACCTCGACGCCCGACAGGCCCTCGGCCAGCACGATGCGGCGCAGTTCGCCGAGCTTCTTGGGGTTGCGGGACGCCAGCAGCAGCTTCACTTCTTCTTCGCCTTCGGCTCGGGCAGCACGCCGGGGTAGGGCTGGGCCAGCGCCTCGGCCTGGACCCGGTTGAGCTCGGCGCAGCCCTGGAGGGCCAGGTCGAGCATCTTGTCCAGGGTCGAGCGCGCGAACGTGGCGCCCTCGCCGGTGCCCTGGACCTCGATCAGCGTGCCGGCGTCGGTGGCCACCACGTTCATGTCGACCTCGGCGCGCGAGTCCTCCTCGTACGGCAGGTCCAGCCGCACCCGGCCGTCCACCACGCCCACCGAGACGGCCGACACCGCGCACGACAGCGGCTGCGGGTCGGCCAGGCGGCCCGCCGCGCCCAGCCACGTCACCGCGTCCGCCAGGGCCACGTACGCGCCGGTGATGGCCGCGGTGCGGGTGCCGCCGTCGGCCTGGATCACGTCGCAGTCGATGACGATCGTGTTCTCGCCCAGCGCGGCCAGGTCGATGCAGGCGCGCAGGGCGCGGCCGATCAGGCGGCTGATCTCGTGCGTGCGCCCGCCGATGCGGCCCTTGACCGACTCGCGGTCGCTGCGGGTGTGCGTGGCCGACGGGAGCATCGCGTACTCGGCGGTGACCCAGCCCAGCCCGGACCCGGAGCGCCACCTCGGCACGCCCTCGGTCACGCTGGCCGCGCACAGCACGCGGGTGTTGCCGAACTCGATCAGCACCGACCCGGCCGGCCACTGCTGGAAGCCGCGGGTGATCCGGATGTCGCGCAGCACGTCGTCGTTCCTGCCATCGCTCCTCAGCACGGCACTACCCTATTGCGCTGAACCCGGGGGCGACCCACCGGCGTAGGGAGAGACATGGCACTGGCGAGCGACCTGAGCACGGTGTTCGGCCTCCCCACGCACCCGCTGCTGGTCCACGCGGTGGTGGTGCTGCTCCCGCTGGCCGCGGCGAGCGCCGCCGCGCTGGCCGTGGTGCCGCGCTGGCGGCGGCGGTACGCGGTGCCGCTGCTCGGCGTGACCCTGGCGGGCGTCGGCTCGGTGCCGCTGGCCCAGTGGTCGGGCGGTCGGCTCCACGAGCGGTTCGCCGACTCGGACGACCAGCTGATCCGGCGGCACGTGGAGCTGGGCAACGACCTGCTGCCGTTCGCGCTGGGGTTCGGGCTGTCGGTGGTCGCGCTGCTGGTCGCGGGGCGGTTGGCCGACCGCGAGCGCGCGGCGGCGGCCGACGACGGGAACGTGCCCCCGACGTGGCGGCGCATCGCCGCGGTGGTGGCGGTGCTGGTGATCGGCGCCGGCGTGGCCGCGACCGTGCAGACGGTGCGCATCGGGCACAGCGGGTCGACGGCCGTGTGGCACTGGGTCACCGAGGGGTAGCGGCGGGTCGCCGGGACAGGGGCGTCAGTCGCCGGGCAGGTGCAGCGGCGTGGGCGGTGCCTGCTTCAGCGTCCGCGTCACCGTGCACAGCTGCTCGACCGCGCGCCGCACCGCGGCCTCCAGCGCGGCGCGCTGCCCCTCGTCCAGGGCCGAGACGTCGTAGTCGAGGGTGACGGGCACCTCGTGCAGCTCGTGCGCGCCCTCGGGCCGCACGTCGTCCGCGCGGGCCGCCAGCCCCTCGCCGACGCGGCGGGTGACCAGCGTCTCCGCGGTCACCGCCGCGCAGCCCGCCGCGGCCGCGAGCAGCAGCTCCACCGGCGTGAAGGCGCCCTCCGCGCCCTTGCGGCCGACGCGCACGGAGGCGCCCCGGCCGTTCTCGGCCACGAAGTCGTGCTCACCGACCCGACGCACCTCGACGTTCGACACGAGGCCGACGTTAGTCGATGCGGTCCTTGGTGTCGGCCGCGACGCGACGCACGTAGGAGATGTCGCCGCAGTCGTCGTCCAGGCGGTCCTGCCGGATCTCCAGGAACAGCTTGCCCAGCTCCTCGCGGCGCTCGTCGGCCACCTGCTCCCGAGCGTCGTTGAGGATGGTCCGCTCCTCCTCGTCCACGTGGTGGTTGAGCGCCTCGACCAGCTCTTCGAGCTTGCTCTCCCACTCCTCGGACTCGGTGTCGGTGATCTCCATGAGGGCCAGCAGCGCCTGGTGGCCCTCGGCGTGCTCCTCGGCGCCGTGGTCGACCTCGTCGTTGTCGACCTCCTTGTAGCGCTTGAGCGCCGGGTACACCTCGGACTCCTCGGCCTCGGCGTGGGCGACGAGCAGGGCGGCCAGCTCGCCCAGCAGTGCCGACCGGTCGGAGTTCCGGTCGCGCAGTTGGCGGAACAGCTCCTCGAACCTGCGGTGGTCTTCGAGGATCAGCTCGACGACGTCAGTTGCCATGGCCGCCGATTACCCGGACCGCCGGCTCGTCAACCGCGTAGGTCCCGCCCGGCCGGACCAGCTCCACCGGCCCCTCGAAGCGGTCCAGCGCCTCGTCGAGCACGGCGTCCTTGTCGGTCCACGGCGCAACGTGGGTCAGCAGCAGCCGGCCCACCCCGGCGGCCGCGGCGAGGTCACCCGCCTGGACGCCGGACAGGTGGTGCCCGGCCGGCCGGTCCTCGGCGTGCGTCCAGGTCGCCTCGGACAGCAGCACGTCCACGCCGGCGGCGAGGGTCGTCAGCGCCTCGCACGGCCCGGTGTCGCCGGTGTAGGCGAGGGTGGCGGACTCGGTGGCGATGCGGAACCCGTAGGTCTCGACGGGGTGGTCGACGAGCACCGGGGTGATCTCGAACGGGCCCACCCGGAACGGCGCGCGGTCGACCAGGGCGTGGAACTCGAAGACGTCGCCCAGGTCGGTGGTGAGCAGTTCCTCGGCGGTCTCGGCGTAGGCGCGGGCGAACCGGTCCGGGCTCTCGGCGGGGCCGTGCACGGGCAGCCGGCGTTCCCGCGTGTCGTAGGGCGGGTGGGTGTGGTAGCGGCGGGTGACCGCGAGGGTGGTGAAGTCGCTGCAGTGGTCCGGGTGCAGGTGGGAGAACAGCAGCGCGTCCAGCGAGAACGGGTCGTGGTGTGCCTGCAGGGCGGCGAGCGCGCCACTGCCCAGTTCGATCGCGAGCCGACAGCCGTCCGCCTCGACGAGGTAGCCGGATGCGGGGCCGTCCGGTCCCGGCAGGCTGCCCGAGCAGCCGAGGATGGTCAACAGCACCCGGCGAGCGTGCCGGCTCAGCCGTGGGCGCGAAAGGAGGCGTTTTCCAACTGGGGCAGGAATCGCCGGGCCAGCCTGGCGAAGGGCTCCACCGGGCCGGTGCACGAGAACAGCCGGTCGGGGGTGCCCTCGCGGAACAGGTCGTGCTCGGTGAGCAGGCGGACCACGTCCTTGACGGTCTCCTCGGCGCTGGAGACCAACGTCACGTCGCCGCCCATGACGATCTGGACCACGCCGGTGAGCAGCGGGTAGTGCGTGCAGCCGAGGACCACGGTGTCGACCTCGGCGCGTTGCAGCGGCTCCAGGTACGCCTGGGCCAGGCCGAGGACCTGGCGGCCGGAGGTGATGCCGCGCTCGACGAAGTCCACGAAGCGCGGGCAGGCGACGGCGGTGACCTCGACGTCGCGCGCGGCGGCGAACGCGTCCTGGTAGGCGCCGGAGGTGACCGTGCCCTGCGTGCCGATGACGCCGACGCGGCCGCTGCGGGTGGTGGCGACCGCGCGGCGCACGGCGGGCAGCACGACCTCGACCACCGGGATGGCGTAGCGCTCCCGGGCATCGCGCAGGCAGGCGGAGGACGCCGTGTTGCACGCGATGACGAGCAGCTTCGCCCCGTCGGCCACGAGCTGGTCGGCGATCTCCAGGGCGTGCTTGCGCACCTGGGCGATGGGCAGCGGGCCGTAGGGCGCGTTGGCGGTGTCGCCGACGTAGCGGATGCGCTCCTCGGGCAGCTGGTCCATGATCGCCCGCGCGACGGTGAGGCCGCCGACGCCGGAGTCGAAGATCCCGATGGGCGAGTCGGCGCTTGGTGTCACGCCCCGAGACTAGTCCCGGCGCCCTTCCGAGCGGCCCTGGCGTCGCGGGCCACGCCCCACGCCGCGAGCACGCCGCCGAGCGCGCCGAACAGGTGGGCCTCCCAGGAGATGCCGGGCCGGCCGGGCAGCACGCCCCACAGCACGGCGCCGTAGGCGGCGAAGACGGCCGCGGCGACCACGACCTGCCGCGGGCTGCGCGCGAACAGGCCGCGCACCAGCAGGAAGGTCAGGAAGCCGAACACCAGGCCGGACGCGCCGATGTGGGGGCCGGGCTGCCCGAAGACCCAGATGCCCAGGCCGCTGGTGAGCCAGATGACCGCGGTGACCTGGAGGAACTGCGCGATGCCGCCCGAGGTGGCCAGGAAGCCCAGGACCAGCAGGGGCACCGCGTTGTTGGTCAGGTGGGCCCAGTCCGCGTGCAGGTACGGGTACCAGATGATGTTGTCCCACTGGGCGAAGTTCCGCGGGAGCACCCCGTTGGCGTCCAGCGCGCCGCCCGCCACCACGTCGAGGGCCTCCACCGCGTACAGCAGCGCCACGAACCCCAGCACCACCACCGCGGACACCACCGGGTTGGGCGGGATCACCCTCTTGGCCAGCACACCACCACCGTCCACCCCACCAAACCTACGCGAGTCGAACCTCCAGCCCCCTCGTGTCGAACCCCCAGGACCCCCGAGTTCCACATTCGCGCCCTGGCGGTCGAGCCCGAATGTGGAATTCGAGGGGTCCGGAGGTTCGACACGAGGGGTCCGAGTGTTCGACTCGCGGGGTCCGGGGGTGGGGCGGGGCCGTAGGGTGGGGTGGTGATCGAGGTGGCGGTGCGGGCCGAGGCGGCCCTGGGGGAGGCCCCCACGTGGGACCACGCGAGCGGGACGCTGCTGTGGGTGGACGTGCTCGCCTCCGAGGTGCACCGGCACAGCCCGGCGCGGGGCGACGACGCGGTGCTGGAGGTGCCCCAGCACGTGGGCGCGGCCAAGCCGCGGTCCCGGGGCGGGCTGGTGCTCAACCTGCGCGACGGCATCGCCCTGCTGGACCGGGACGGGACCAGGACCTGGCTGGTGTACTGGGCGCGGGAGGGCGTGCGGGGCAACGACGCCGCGGTCGACCCGGCGGGCAGGCTCTGGGCGGGCACCATGCGCTACGACGAGGAGCCCGACGGCTGGCTGGCCCGCGTCGAGCCCTCCGGTGACGCCAAGGTCGTGCTGGACAAGGTGGGCGTCAGCAACGGCATCGGCTGGAGCCCCGACTCGACCCTCATGTACTACATCGACTCCGCGGAACGCCGCATCGACGTGCTGGACTACGACCGCGACACCGGCGAGGCCACCAACCGCCGCCCGCTCGCCCGGGTGCACCGCGGCCTGCCCGACGGCCTCACCGTGGACGCCTCCGGCGCCGTCTGGGTCGCCCTGTTCGGCGGTGCGGCCGTCCACCGCTACACCCCCGCCGGCGAGCTGGACCTGGAGCTGGAGCTGCCGGTCGGCCAGCCCACCGCGTGCTGCTTCGGCGGCCCGGACTTCACCGACCTGTACGTCACCAGCGCCCGCACCGGCCTGTCCGGCGACGCCCTGAGCGAGCTGGCCGGCTCCGTGCTGGTGCTGCCCGGTGTCGGCGAGGGCCTGCCGTCCAACGCCTTCGCCGGCTAGCGCCCGCGGGGTCAGCCGACCTCGTAGACCGCGCCGGGCGCGGCCAGCACCACCGGCCCGTCGAACTCCGCGACGGCGTCGGCGAGCACGCCCTCCCGGTCCGACCACGGCAGCACGTGCGTCAGCACCAGCCGCCCCACCCCGGCGGCCGACGCCACCGCGCCCGCCTCCCGCCCGCTCATGTGCAGGTAGTCGGCCCGGCCCGCCTGCTCCCGCCACGCGGAGTCGGCCAGCAGCAGGTCGGCGCCGCGCGCCAGCTCCACCAGCTCCGGGCACGGCACGGTGTCGCCGGAGAACACCAGCGACGCGCCGCCGTGCGTGAGCCGGAACGCGTACGCCTCGCAGATGTGCCGCATCGGCGCCACCTCGATGTCCACCGGCCCCACCCGGTACGAGCCGGGTGCCAGCGGCACGAAGTCGAACGTGTCCGCCAGCCGCACCTCGGCCAGCTCGGCCAGGCTCGCGGCGTGCGCGGCGGCCAGCCGGGACGGCGCGTGCGCGGGCGCGAACACCGGCAGCCTGCGCTCGGTGACGTCGTACGGCGGCGCGGGGTGGTGGCGCCGGTGCACGGTGAGCGAGCTGAAGTCCGCGCAGTGGTCCAGGTGCAGGTGCGACAGCAGCACGGCGTCGAGGTCGAACGGGTCGCACCGCCGCATCAGCGCGCCGAACACGCCGCTGCCCAGCTCCATCACGATCCGCGCCCCGCCCGCCTCCACCAGGTAGCCCGAGGTCGGCCGGTCGGGACCGGGGGCGCTGCCGGCACACCCGAGCACCGTCAATTGCATGGCGGGAACGATAGCAGCCCGCTGACGGCAAAAATGCGGAAAGAGCGGGCGGGTAAGCTGTCAATATCAGGCGCGGATGGGTTCACTCGAATGCATCAACGGGGGTGCGGGTGGCGGTCGAGATCGAGCGGAAGTTCCTCCTCGGCGGGGAACCCGATTGGTCCGCCGTGCGTCCGGGGTCGATCCGGCGGATCGAGTTCGAACAGGTATATCTACGGGTTACCGAAGCCGGGGAGAAGCGCATCCGGCGGCGGGTCTGCGACGGCCGGGTG
The DNA here is from genome assembly GCF_009498035.1 of Saccharothrix syringae. NCBI lineage: Bacteria > Bacillati > Actinomycetota > Actinomycetes > Pseudonocardiales > Pseudonocardiaceae > Saccharothrix > Saccharothrix syringae. The sequence continues at coordinate 1,275,714 of NZ_CP034550.1, read as the reverse complement.
AGCTACGAGTACGCACGGCTGACGACCGCCCGCGACGGTGTGCGCGAGGTCGAGGAAGTCGAGATCGACGGCGCCCGGTACGACCGCCTGATGGACGACCGCGACGACTCCCGGCACGTCATCCGCAAGACGCGCACCACGTTCCCGTGGGACGATCGCCTCTACGAGGTGGACCACATCACCGATCCGGGCAGCCGGGCGTGCTGGCTGCTGGAGGTCCAGGTGACGCGCCCGGACGACGCGGTGGCGATTCCGCGATTCCTGCCGGTGGTGCGCGAGGTGACCTCCGAACCGGCATATCGCAACGCCCAGATCGCGCTGGGCTGAACGGACGGCGGGTATTGATGGAACTGCCCGAGATCGCGGGGTTCGTGGCCGACTACCGGTCGGGGAACGACTTCGCGCTGGTCGATTGCCTGCGCAGGCTGGCGGCACCGGAATTCCTCCGCCCACTGCTCGCGCGAGGCGCGACCGGTGAGGTGCCCGACCGCGCGTACCGACACCCGAACGGCTTCCTGAAGATCGTGCTGGTGAGCAACCCGGAATTCCAGCTGAGACTGCACGTGTGGCGCCCCGCACCGGAATACCCGGCGCCCACCGAGAACGTGCACAACCACCGGTGGGATTTCGCGTCGGCGGTGCTGGCGGGCGGTTACCGGTTCCAGGAGTACGTGCCGGACGCGCGGGGCGAGGACTTCCTGGGGTTCCGCTACGGCGGCCACCGCGGCACCTCGTCCTACGCCCTGGCGCCCACCGGCGACGCCCGGCTGCGGTGCACCTTCGACGCCGACCTGAGCAGCGGCAGCAGCTACCTGCTGACCTCCGACGTGCTGCACCGCGTGGTCAGCCCGGCCGACCGCACCACGGTGTCGATGATCCTCCAGGGCCCGCACAAGGACGCGCCGGTGGAGGTCTACGCCAAGCACGCCCTGCGGTCCGGCGAGGACATCACCCTCGACCCGCTGCCGCGCGAGCAGGTGGCGCGCGAGCTGGGCCACGTGCTCGACCTGCTCTGACCCGCGGCTCGTGACCCGCGCTACCCCCGCGGGTCGCGGCGGCGCTGCTCCAGCGCGGCCAGGTGCTCGGCCCAGCGGTAGGCGCGGGGCAGCAGGTCCCCGACGCCCACGACCTCGTCCTCGGCCACCAGCACCCGCACCCCCGGCACCAGGTCGGACAGCACCTGGCGGCAGCGGCCGCAGGGGACGATGACGCCCGTCGCGTCGACCGCCACGACCGACTCCAGCTCGTAGACCCCCTCGGCCGCCGCGGCGCCCAGGACGACCAGCTCCGCGCACGGCCCGCCCGCGAAGTGGAAGACGTTGAGCCCGGTGAACACCCGCCCGTCGGGCGCCCGGCCCGCCGCGGCCGCGTTGTGGTGCCGCCACCGGGTCCGGGCGCGCGCCGTCCGCAGCGCCGTGGCCAACAACTCGCGCTCCGCGTCGGTCGGCAACACGCGGGGCAGCCTACGAAAGTTTCCCGATCACCACTACGCGGCCGATCGGGTGCTTTACCAGTTGAAGCAGCTCAATAGGCCATTTGAGATCCGCAAATTCCACGAAACTCATTGTCGACGACCGCGGTGTGACAGATAGTGACGAGACCCTTCACCGTCTTGAGGAGCAACGATGCTCTGGAGAACACTGCTCGCCGCCCTGCTCGTGGCGGTCGCCGTGCCGTCCGCCACCGCCCAGGCCGCCGCCTGCAACGGTTACGTCGCGCTGACCTACGACGACGGTCCGAACGCCCAGTACACCAGGCCCCTGCTCAGCGCCCTGCGCGCGGCGGGCGCCCGGGCGACGTTCTTCGACGTGGGCAGCAACGTCCAACAGCAGCCCGGCCTGACCCGCGAGGTCGCGTCGGCCGGCATGTGGGTCGGCAACCACTCCTGGTCGCACCCGTACCTGACGAACATGAGCGCCGCGCAGGTCGCGGCCGAGCTGTCGAACACCCAGAACGCGATCCGCAGCGCCACCGGCCAGTCGCCGGTGCTGTTCCGCCCGCCGTACGGCGCGACGAACGCCACCGTGCAGGCCGAGGCCCGCAAGCTCGGCCTGACCCAGGTCACCTGGTCGATCGACTCACAGGACTGGAACGGCGCCTCCACCGACGCCATCGTGCGCGCCGCGACCGGCGCCAACGCGGGCGCGATCGTGCTCATGCACGCCGCCTACCAGACGACCGTGAACGCGGTGCCGCGGATCGTGCAGGGGCTGGCCGCCAAGAACCTGTGCCCGGGTCGGATCAACAACTACGGGCAGGTGGTGGCCCCGTGAGGAAGGCGTTGACGCCGTCGTCGCGGCGGTCGCCGCGGCGGCGGCGTTCGCGCTCGCCCTCGTCACCCCGCGGCAGGCGTCGGCCGCGGCGCTGACCGAGGTCACCAACTTCGGCGGCAACCCGAGCAACCCGCGGATGCACCCGTACGCGCCCGACCGCGCGCAGGCCCGCCCGCCGGTGCTGCCGGCCGTCCACCACTGCACCGGGTCCGGCCGGGCGTTCCACTCCGGCACGGACTTCGCGCGGCCGGCCGACCAGTACGGGTTCAGCGTGGTCTACCCGACCGCGACCCGGTCGGCCTGGCCTCGATGGTCCGCTACGCGCTCCAGCGCTACAACGGCGACACCTCGCGCGTGTTCGTCACCGGCGCCTCGTCGGGCGCGGTGTTCGCGGGCGTGCCGGCGAGCTGCTTCGCCACCACCGACGGCTCGTCGTGGAACAGCGCGTGCGCCAACGGGCAGCTCAACCGGACCCCGCGGGAGTGGGGCGACCTGGTGCGCGCGGCGTACCCCGGCCACAGCGGGGCGCGGCCCCGGGTGCCGCTGGTGCACGGCACCGACGACGACACGCTGCGCCACCCGAACTTCACCGAGGAGATCGAGCAGTGGACCGACGTCCACCGACCCGACCAGCCCGACCACCACGACCGGCAACCCGCCCGGTGACGGCCCCTGCCGCGTGGACTACGCGGTGACCGCCCGGAACGTGAGCTACAACGGCACCATCGCGTCCGGTGCCTCGCTCGCCATCGGCCTGCAGGCCAACCACACCAACCACACCGGCAACACCGGCGAGCCGGGCGCGTTCACCCTCAACGGGGCGGCCTGCGCGGTCGCCTGACCCGGGGACCGCGCGAAGGGCCCCGCACCCGGTGTCCCCCACCGGGTGCGGGGCCCTCGTCGTCCCCGGGCCTCAGGCCCAGAGGTGGCCGTCGAGCCGTTCGGACGCCTCGTCCAGGGTGCCCGAGTAGGCGCCCGTGGACAGGTACTTCCAGCCCGCGTCGCACACCACGAACGCGATGTCCGCGGACTCGCCCCGGGCCGCCGCCTTCTCCGCCACGGCCAGCGCCGCGTGCAGGATCGCGCCGGTGGAGATGCCCGCGAAGATGCCCTCCACCTCCAGCAGCTGCCGGGTGCGGCGCAGCGCGTCGTACGAGCCGACCGAGTAGCGGCCGGTCAGCACGTCCGCGTCGTAGAGCTCCGGCACGAAGCCCTCGTCGAGGTTGCGCAGGCCGTAGACCAGCTCGCCGTACCGCGGCTCGGCCGCGACGATCTGCACGTCCGGCTTCTGCTCGCGCAGGTACCGACCGACGCCGACCAGGGTGCCGGTGGTGCCCAGGCCCGCGACGAAGTGCGTGATCGTCGGCAGGTCCTTGAGCAGCTCGGGACCGGTGCCGTGGTAGTGCGCGCCGGGGTTCGCCGGGTTGCCGTACTGGTAGAGCATCACCCAGTCGGGGTTCTGCTCGGCCAGCTCCTTGGCCAGCGCCACGGCCTGGTTGGAGCCGCCGGCGGCGGGCGAGAACACGATCCGCGCGCCGTATGCCTGCAGCAGCTGCCTGCGCTCGGTGGAGGTGTTCTCCGGCATCACGCACACCAGGCCGTAGCCCTTGAGCTTGGCGGCCATGGCCAGCGAGATGCCGGTGTTGCCCGAGGTCGGCTCCAGGATCGTGCAGCCGGGCGTGAGCACGCCCGCCCGCTCCGCCTCCTCCAGCATCGCCAGCGCGGGGCGGTCCTTGATCGAGCCGGTCGGGTTGCGGTCCTCCAGCTTCGCCCACAGCCGCACGTCCTTCGACGGCGACAGCCGGGGCAGGCCCACCAGCGGCGTGCCGCCGACGGCGTCGAGCAGCGACTCGTACCGGGCCACGCGGATCAGCCGCCCGCGACGGCCGGGAGGATCGTCACGGTGTCGCCGTCCTTCACCGCTGCTTCGAGCCCGCCCGCGAAGCGCACGTCCTCGTCGTTGACGTAGACGTTGACGAAGCGGTGGAGCGCGCCCTCCTTGACCAGGCGCTGCTTGAGGCCACCGTGGTTGCTCTCCAGGTCGTCGATCACCTCGGCGAGCGTGCTGCCCGATGCCTCCACGGACTTCTGCCCCGCGGTGTGGGTGCGCAGGATCGTGGGGATGGAGACGGTGACGGCCATGCTGGAACCTCCGAGGAACCGGGTTTGGTGAAAGAGGGGCGAGGACGCTCGGCTCAGGGACAGTCGGGCGTGTCGTCGGCGCCGGTGTGGGCGAACATGTACGACTCGACGACCTCGACCGGCTCCTCGGTCACCACGCCGTCCACGATCCGGAAGGAGCGCAGCTCGTGCTCCTCGGGGTCACGGGTGGAGATGAGCACGTAGTGCGCGCCGGGCTCGCCCGCGTAGGAGACGTCCGTGCGCGACGGGTACGCCTCGGTGGCCGTGTGCGAGTGGTAGACGACGACGGGTACCTCGTCGTTGCGGTCCATCTCGCGCCACACGCGCAGCTGCTCGGCGGCGTCGAAGCGGTAGAAGGTCGGCGAGCGCTCGGCGTTGTCCATCGCGACGAAGCGCTCCGGGCGGTCGGAGCCCTCGGGGCCCGCGATGATCCCGCACGCCTCGTCCGGGTGGTCGCGACGGGCGTGCGCCACCATCGCGTCGACGAGGTCACGGCGAATCACCAGCACACCCTCATCCTACGTGGTGGCGGAAGCCGTCCCGCTTCGTGAGAAGGCCCACTAGAGGGGTTCGACCGCGGGTTCCGGCTCGACCGGCTCGCGCCCGACCCCCGCGCCCTGCGCGTAGGACAGGTGGCCGCCCAGCAGACCGCCCGCGCCGACCGCGGTGAGCCCCACCACGGACACCGCCCGCGCCACCACGCCGAAGCCGTGGCCGCGCAGCCGGAACGAGGTCAGGTAGCAGGCGGTCGCCGCCGCGTTGGCCGCGAGGTGCACGAACGCGGTGCGGCGCTGCCTCTCGTCGAGGGTGGTGTACTCGGCGAGCCCGGTCGCGATGGCGGCGGGCGCGCTGGCCAGCCCCAGCCCGATCAGCGCCCGCGCGGCCCGGCCCTCGCCCGGCAGCAGGTCGAGCACGGTCGAGGCGGCGAACATGCCGATCGGCAGCAGCACCACCGCCGGGTGCGCGGGGTGGCCGAGCGGGCGGCCGCGCAGCAGGTCGGTCACCCGGTGGCGCCGCAGCGCGGGCGGGATCACCTCCGCCAGCGCACCGGCCGCCTTGTCCAGCGCCGAACTCTCCTCAACCCACCTGAGCAGCTTCTTCACACCCGCCATGCCCACCGGGTACCCGCACCGCTCCTCTTCACCCCCGCGACCAACACCTCCCCCCGGGCGTGTCATGCCCCCACCCCGCGCGTGTCATGCGCTCAGCACCCGCGTGTCATGCCCCCAACCCGCGCGTGTCCTCCACTCAGACACCGCGAGTCCTCCACTCCGACACCGCGAGTCGAACCTCCAGACCTCGCGTGTCGAACCTCCAGGACCCCCGAGTTCGACGTTCAGGACCTCCGAGTTCGACGTTCAGGCACCCCGGGCCGCGCGTTCCAGCGCGTCCGCCGCCCACGTGCACGTGTCGTTCAACGCCCGGCCCGGCTCCCCCACCGCCAGCGCGAACACCGTCGTCGGCACCAGCACCCCGGCCCGCACGAACCCGTCCCCGGCCGCCACCGCGACCCGCCGGCACTGCGCCTGCGTCAGGTCGGCGCCCACCACCACGAGCCCCACCGCGGTCTCCCCCACGACCGCCAGCGCGTCGACCGCCTCCTCGGCGGCCGCGTCGCACGCCGCGGCACCGTCACCGCCGGCGACCAGCCCCAACGCCGCCGCCGCGGGCACGATCGGCACCACCTCGTGCGGCCGCGACCCCACCGGGAACCCGTGCCCCCGCTCGGCCAGCCACCGCACGACCCCGTCCACCGCCGCCAGCCCACCGGACGCCAGCACCACCGCGTGCACCCGCTGCACCAGCGTCGACGGGTCCAGCAGGTCCAGCTCGCGGGTGCCGACGGGCGCGCCGCGCGCGTCCACCCCGGCCACCGCGCCACCGGGCGTCAGCACCACCACGACCCCGGCGGCGCGGCCGACCAGCATCAGCACCCGACCGGCATCAGTCCATGACCGCTTCGACCAGCGTCTCCTGCACCCACGTCAACCAGTGGTAGACGCCCAGGTGCGGCGACCGCGGGTCCTCCGGCGGCAGCTCGTCCGGCATGTCCTCCTGCACGTCCAGCGCCGTGCCCAGGGCCAGCCGCACGTCGTTCAGCGCCGACAGCCACGCCTCGGCCTGCTCCAGCGCCAGCCGCACGTCACCGCCGTCCGGCGGGCACGTGTCCAGCACCACCGCCGCCACCCCGGTCTTGATGTCCAGCAGCTCGGGCTCGTGCAGCGACCGCAGCGCGTTGGCCGAGTCGACCTCGCCCGGGTCGGGCGCGTCGGGGTCCAGCCGGTGGAAGTCGGGCAGCAGCCGGCCCAGGATGGGGTCGTCCGGCGGCGTCGACGGCCCGGTGCGGATGCCGGTCAGCTCGGCCAGCTCGTCCTGCGGCGCCTCCTCGGCGCGCGCGAGCAGCATGTCCTGGATCTGGCTCACCAGGCCGCGCACGACGGCCGCCTCCTGCCGGTCGAACCGGCCGAGGACCAGGTCCCCCTGGCGGGTCCACTTCTTCACGACGAACGCTGCATGGTCGCCCAGAGCCCGGCCGCGTGCAGCTTGGCCACGTCGGCCTCCACCTTGTCCTTGGTCCCCGACGACACGATCGCCCTGCCCTTGTGGTGCACGTCCAGCATCAACTTCGTCGCGTGGTCCCGGCTGTAGCCGAAGAGCTTCTGGAACACGTACGTCACGTAGGACATCAGGTTCACCGGGTCGTTCCAGACCAGGGTCTGCCAGGGGCGGTCCTCGGTCCGGACCTCCTCGGCGACCGGCTCAACCTGCGTCCGCTCCTGTTCGACGGGCGTGGTCATACCGCCAATGGTGTCATGTTCCGGTTGGTGGTGGAGCCCACAGGTGGACCTGATCGCGCGGGCTTAGGCTCTGATCCCATGTCGACGTCCCTGTTCACCGACCACTACGAGCTCACCATGCTCGCCGCGGCGCTGCGCGACGGCACCGCGGACCGGCCGTGCGTCTTCGAGGTCTTCGCCCGGCGGCTCCCCGAGGGCAGGCGGTACGGCGTGGTCGCCGGCACGGGCAGGCTGCTCGACGCGATCGAGTCGTTCACCTTCTCCCCCGCCGAGCTGGAGCTGCTGGAGCGGACGGGCGTGGTCGACCGGGCGACGCTGGACTGGCTGGCCGACTACCGGTTCACCGGTGACGTGGACGGCTACCCCGAGGGCGAGCTGTACTTCCCGGGCTCGCCGATCCTGTCGGTGCGCGCGCCGTTCGGCGTGGGCGTGGTGCTGGAGACGCTGGCCCTGTCGATCCTCAACCACGACTCGGCGATCGCCTCGGCCGCGGCGCGCATGGTGGGCGCGGCCAACGGCAGGCGGATGATCGAGATGGGGTCGCGCCGCACGCACGAGGAGGCCGCGGTGGCCTCGGCGCGGGCCGCGTACCTGGCGGGGTTCACCGCCACGTCGAACCTGGAGGCCGCCCGCCGGTACGGCATCCCGACCGCCGGGACGTGCGCGCACGCGTTCACGCTGCTGCACGACTCGGAGGAGGCGGCGTTCCGCAGCCAGGTCGAGGCGCTGGGCGTGGACACGACCCTGCTGGTGGACACCTACGACATCACCAACGGCATCAACACCGCGGTCGAGGTCGCCGGGCCGTCGCTGGGCGCGGTGCGGATCGACTCCGGCGACCTGGGCGTGCTGGCGCGGCAGGCGCGGGACCAGCTCGACTCGCTGGGCGCGCGCAACACGCGGATCGTGGTGTCCGGCGACCTGGACGAGTACTCGATCGCGATGCTGCGGGCCGAGCCGGTGGACGCCTACGGCGTGGGCACGTCCCTGGTCACGGGCTCGGGCGCGCCGACCGCGGGCATGGTCTACAAGCTGGTCGAGGTGGACGGGCGGCCGGTGGCCAAGCGCAGCTCGCACAAGGAGTCCCGCGGTGGGCGCAAGAGCGCGCTGCGGCGGCACAAGGACACCGGGACGGCGCTGGAGGAGGTCGTGTTCCCCCACTCGGAACAGCCCGAGAAGGGTGAGCACGACCGGCTGCTGGCCGTGCCGCTGGTGCGCGGTGGACAACGCGCGGCGGGGTTGGACACCCTGGCCGAGAGCCGGGAACGGCTGCGCGCCGCCCTGGTGACGGTGCCGTGGGAGGGCCTGAAGCTGTCCCGCGGCGAACCCGCTATTCCGACGACGTTCCTGTGAAGGGGGCTTCGATGAGCAAGGCGCTGGTCGTGGTGGACGTGCAGAACGACTTCTGCGAGGGCGGCTCCCTGGCGGTCGCGGGCGGTGCGGCGGTGGCGGCGGCGATCTCCGCGCACGTGGCGGCCGGGGGTTACGACCACGTGGTGGCCACGCGCGACTACCACGTGGACCCGGGGGCGCACTTCAGCGAGGCGCCGGACTTCGTGGACACGTGGCCGGTGCACTGCGTGGCGGGTACGCCGGGGGCGTCGTTCCACCCGGAGCTGGACGTGACGGCGGTGGAGGCGGTGTTCTCCAAGGGCGCCTACGCGGCGGCGTACTCGGGGTTCGAGGGGACCTCGGGCGGCGGTGAGCGGCTGGCCGAGTGGTTGCGGGCGCGCGGGGTCGAGGAGGTGGACGTGGTGGGGATCGCCACGGACCACTGCGTGCGGGCGACGGCGCTGGACGCGGCGCGGGCCGGGTTCCGGACGTCGGTGCTGCTGGACCTGACGGCCGGGGTGGCGGCGGCCACGACCGACAACGCGCTGGCGGAGCTGGGTGCGGCGGGGGTGGCGTTGTCGGGCGCGCCGCGGGTGGGGTGAGGTTCTCGGCCCTGGATGTGGAACTCGGGGGTCCTGAACGTTCGACACGACGGGTCTGAGCGTTCGACTCGCGGTGTCTGGGTGGAGGACTCGCGGTGTCTGGGTGGAGGACACGCGGTGTCTGGGTGGAGGACACGCGCGGGGTGAGGTGGGTGGGTGGCACGCCGGGGAGGGGGACTCCCCGGCGTGGGTCAGGGGGTCGGGGAGCAGGCGGTGGTGCCGAGGGTCACCTGGCCCGTCGTGCCCGCGGCCTCGGTGAAGGTGATGCGGAGCAGGGTGAGGGCCATGCTGCCGTCGTTCTGCTCGGGGATGGCGCTGCTGTTGAAGGTGGCGACGGCCAGGACGGTGCCGTCGGCGGCCTTGACCTCGTGGTGGTGGTCGGGTGGCACCTCGTCGGGCAGGCCGGGGAAGCCCTGCAGGCCGTTGAGGGCCCAGTCGGTGCTGGTGCCGCGGTCGGTGGCGGTGCAGGTGACGCGCCACTTGCCCACGCGCAGGCGCGGGCCGCCCGCCGAGACCAGCGCGGACAGCTCGAACTCGGTGCCGGTGGCCTCGGAGGTGGTCGTGGTCGTGTCGTTCACCGGGTCGACGACCGTGGTGGTGCACGTCGACTTGCCGGGGCCGAACCGGACGCCCTGGCGGACCACCGCCTCCGACGACGCGGACGTGACGCCGTCCACCGCGCACGGGGCGAGCGTGGCGATGTCGACCTCCACGTCACCCTTGGTGAACTCGGCGGAGCCGACCGACGCGACGCCCGCCGGGGTGGCCGCCCAGGCGGGCGGCGCCGCGACCAGGCCGAGCAGGAGCGCCGCGGCGGCCGAACCGGCCCGGCGCGCTCGGATGTGGTTCATGCTGTTGCCTCCATGCCTCTGCTTGCGCATGAATATCGACGCCCCGGCGCCGCGCGTCCTCGAACCCGCCGCGAAGTCACTCGTCAGTGGCGAGCCTGATAACCGATCGAGTTTTGTGTGACCCTCAGTCACGACGCGGGTGGGGTCAGGTCGGGATGCGCACGGGCAGGGGCGCGGTGGCGAAGTCCAGCGGCAGGCCCACCAGGCGCTCCAGGGCGCTGCGCACCCGGGACGCCGCCCGGCCGTCGCCGAAGGGGTTGCGCCCCACCGGCAGCCGCAGCCGCGAGCCCAGCACCCAGCCCGCCTCGGCCAGGATGCGGATCGGGTCCGTGCCGACCAGCCACGCGCAGCCCGCGTCCACCGCGGCCACCCGCTCGGTCGCCTCGCGCAGCACCAGCACCGGTACCCCGAACGTGGGCGCCTCCTCCTGGATGCCCCCGGAGTCGGTGAGCACCAGCGCGGCCCGCCGCAGCGCCCGCACCAGGTCCGGGTAGGCCAGCGGCGCGCTCACCACGATCCGCTCGTGCCCGCCGAGCACCCGCAGCGCCGCCTCCCGCACGGCCGGTTCGGGGTGCGCGGGCAGCAGCACCCGCACGTCGGGGTGCCGGTCGGCGATCCCCCGCACCGCGCGCAGCACCCGCTCCAGCGGCGCGCCCCACGACTCGCGCCGGTGCGCGGTGACCAGCACCAGCCGCTCGGCGCGCTCGTCGAGCACCCGCTCCAGCACCGCCAGGTCGGGGTCGCGGGCGGGCAGGTCGGCGGCGGCGACCCGCCGCACGGCGTCCACCGCGGTGGTGCCGGTGACCACGACCTCCCGGTCCACCAGCCCCTCCCCGACCAGCGCGGCGGCCGCGTCGTCGGTCGGCGCGAGGTGCAGCCGCGCGATCCGGGCGATCATCTGCCGGGTGCCCTCCTCGGGGAACGGGCCGGCGAGGTCGCCGGTGCGCAGGCCGGCATCCAGGTGCGCCACGGGGATGCCGCGCCAGAACGCGGCGAGCGCGCCCGCCAGCGCGGTGGTCGCGTCGCCCTGCACCACGACGACGGCCGGGGCGCGCTCGCCCAGCACCCGGTCCAGCTCCGGCAGCAGGCCCGCCACCAGCTCGGCCGGGGTGCCGGTGGCGCGGGGCACGTCCAGCTCCACGTCCGGTCGCAGGCCGAACGCGCGCAGGGCCTGCTCGACCAGGCCGGGGTGCGGGCCGCCGTGGACGATCACCGGCCGCAGCACCGGGTGGTCGGCCAGGGCCAGCGCGACGGGCGCGACCTTCACCGCTTCGGGCCTCGTGCCCGCGAGCAGCAGGACTTCCTTCACCTTGCTCCCATCTCTCGATCCGGTGGTCCGGGCGCCCCGGCGCGCAACGGCGCGTGGTGGGGTCGGCAAGGGAACTCCCTTCTGGTGAATTCCACGTGAGCAATTGCCCCTATCGGCGGACGGCCGCCCGGATTAAGGGTTGCTGCCCGTAACGGACGATCACGTCCACTCGAATCGCCCAGCCGGTGCCACGGAGGGTGGAATAAACGGCCCTGATCGCCACTCGTTCCGGGGGTGCGGAGGGTGGTGCGCCGGTCCGATGACCATCACATAGCCCTATCGGGCGATCTTCAGGCGAGGGAGAAGGGGAACACCGGTGAGGCTTGCCGTGACCAGGACCGCTTCCCTCGACCGGGTGGTGGTCGTCACGCTGGTGGCCGCGGTGGGCCTGGTGCTCGCGTGCCGCGCCGCCGAGGTCGAGCTGTCCGGGCCGGCGCGGCGGCGCGCGGGTGCGGCGGCGGGGTGGCGCGGCAGAGCGGGGCGGGCGCGGCGGGGAGGTCCTGGATCGGCGGGGGCGCGGCGGCGCGGCGAGGCCGCGGCGGGGAGGCGGCGCAGCAGTGGTGCGCGGGATCGCGGCGGGGACGCGGCGGCGCGCGGGGCCGCGTTGTCGGGCCGGTGACCGGGTGCTCGCCCTGAACTGACGGTGCGGCCGGGTACGGTCTTCGCCGTGCCCGCCATCACCGCCATCCCCGACACCAGGACACTCCTCGCCACCGCCGTGGCGGCGGTCGGCGGAGCCGAGCGGGACGGCCAGGTCAGGATGGCCGAGGCCGTGGAGCGGGCGATCCGCACCGGCGAGCACCTGGCCGTGCAGGCGGGCACCGGCACCGGCAAGTCGCTGGCCTACCTGGTGCCCGCGCTGCGGCACGCGGTGGCCGAGGAGGCGACCGTCGTCATCTCCACCGCCACCATCGCGCTCCAGCGCCAGCTCGTCGACCGCGACCTGCCGCGGCTGGCCAAGGCGCTGAAGAAGGAGCTGGGCCGCGAACCCCGGTTCGCCATCCTCAAGGGCCGCCGCAACTACCTGTGCCTGCAGCGCCTGCACACCGGCGCGCCGGACGAGCCGGAGGAGGCGGCCCTGTTCGACCCGTTCGCGGTGTCGCGGATCGGGCGCGAGGTCAAGCGCCTGCACGAGTGGTCGTCCGACACCGAGACCGGTGACCGCGACGAGCTGGTGCCGGGCGTGAGCGAGCAGGCGTGGCGGCAGGTGTCGGTGAGCGGGCCGGAGTGCCTGGGCGTGGCCAAGTGCCCGATCGGCGCGGACTGCTTCGCCGAGCGGGCCCGGGCCGAGGCGGGCAAGGCCGACGTGGTGGTGACCAACCACGCGATGCTCGCCGTCGACGCCCTGGAGGGCTACCAGGTGCTGCCCGACCACGACGTGGTGGTCATCGACGAGGCGCACGACCTGGTCGACCGCATCACGTCGGTGGCGACCGAGGAGCTGAGCGCGTCGCTGGTGTCGACCGCGGCGCGGCGCTGCGGCCGGCTCATCGACCAGGACGTGGCCGACCGGCTGGCCGAGGCGTCCGACGGGCTGGGCATCGTGCTGGAGGACGCGCCGGCCGGGCGGCTCGACGCGCTGCCGCAGGCGCTGGCAGGCGCGCTGCGGGCGACCCGGGACGCGGCGCACGCGTGCATCACGTCGCTGGGGCCCGAGCGCAAGGAGGACGTCGAGGGCGCCACCTCGCGCAAGCTGGCGCTGTCGCTGCTGGAGGACGTGCACGACTGCGCGGCGCGCATCCTGGAGGCGTTCGACGACGACCACGACGTGGTGTGGGTGTCGGGCGACTTCGGCGACCGGGCGCCGTCGCTGCGGGTCGCGCCGCTGGGCGTGGGCGGGCTGCTGCGGGAGCGGCTGTTCGGCAAGCGGACCACGGTGCTGACCTCGGCGACGCTGACCCTGGGCGGCACGTTCGACACGCTGGCCCGGCAGTGGGGCCTGCCGGCGTCGTCGGCGTCGGTGAAGGCCGCCGGCACCGCCACGGACAAGGAGCCGCCGTCGGACCTGGGCGCGCCGCGGTGGACGGGCCTGGACGTGGGCTCGCCGTTCTCGCACGGCACCAGCGGCATCCTGTACGTGGCGCGGCACCTGCCGCCACCGGGCCGCGACGGCCTGCAGCCGTCCTACGTGGACGAGATCGAGGGCCTGGTCAACGCGGCGGGCGGGCGGGCGCTGGGCCTGTTCTCGTCGATGCGCGCGGCCAAGGCGGCCGCGGACGCGCTGCGCGACCGGCTGGAGTTCCCGGTGCTGTGCCAGGGCGACGACGCCACGGGGCAGCTGGTGAAGCGGTTCGCCGAGGACCCGCGCACGTGCCTGTTCGGGACGCTGTCGCTGTGGCAGGGCGTGGACGTGCCCGGGCCGTCGCTGCAACTGGTGGTGATGGACCGCATCCCGTTCCCCCGGCCCGACGACCCGCTCGCCTCGGCGCGGCAGAAGGCGGTCGAGTCGCGCGGCGGCAACGGGTTCCTGACCGTGGCGGCCACCCACGCGGCGCTGCTGCTGGCGCAGGGCGCGGGTCGGCTGCTGCGGTCGATGAGCGACAAGGGCGTGGTGGCGATCCTGGACCCCCGCCTGGCCACCGCCCGGTACGGCGGGTTCCTGCGGGCGTCCCTGCCGCCGTTCTGGACCACCTACGACCCCGAGGTGGTGCGGGCCGCGCTGAAGCGGTTGGACGCGGCCAACGCCTGAGGGCCCGGTACCGAGGTCCGGCCCCCGCTGGTGCGGGGACCGGACCTCCCCCCGTGCCGCCCGGTCGGGTCCGGCGTCCCGGGACTCCCCCTGCCCGGCACCGCCCGTCCCCCCTCCCGCCCGGGTCCCCGTCGTGGCCCCCGGTGGTCGTTCGCGCGCCGGCCCGATCGGGTTCGGATTTGCCGCGCGAAGGAACCGGCGATTTCCGCGGAGAATTCGGCGGGTGCTCCGACCGGGGGCCGCGTCCGGTTGCCACGCCAGTCTGTCCCGATCAACCGCGGCGTGCCAAGGGGATGCGGCCGTCCCGGACAGGACCGGGTGTCTGCGCTGGTCACAGGTTCTGTCCGAGCGGTCGGACAAGGCTCTGGACGGCGGATTGCACCCCGCTCGACGCGCCCAGTACTGATGTTCGGGTGGCGAACGTCCCCATTCGACTTGACGGAATTCGTGGTGCCGAGGAATTCGTGTCGGCCATGCGGCAGCTGAAGGAGTGGTCCGGGCTCACCCTGCGGCAGTTGGAGGAGCGGGCGGCGGCCCGCGGCGACGTCCTGGCCCGCAGCACCGCGGCCGACATCCTGCGCCGGTCCACGCTGCCCCGGCCGGCGCTGGTGGCCGCGTTCGTCCGGGCGTGCGGGGACGGGGACCGGCTGCCCGAGTGGACGCGCGCCTACGAACGGGTGATCGCCGCGGCGGTGCTGGAGCCGACCGCCGGGTCCGCGGAACCCAGGGCCACGCCCGACGACCACCCGGAGCCCGCCCCCGGGACCTCCGCCGAACCAGTCCTGTTCGCGACCTCCGCCGAACCCCGGGTCACCGCCGACCCCACCTCTCCGGCACCCCGGCCCCTCACCCGGGAGCGCCTGCTGGCCGTGGCCTTCGTGCTGGTCGTGGTCGCCGTGGTGACCAGCGTGCTCGACTTCACCGCGTTCAAGGACCAACCGATCACCAACCCCCCGGTGGGCGACCCGGCGGACACCTCGGAAACCCTGGCCCTGGCCCCCGCCGGCCACTGGGCCGGCATCCGCCCCGCCCGCACCCCCGACCTGTGCGTCACCGAGGGCCGCGACCGCGCCGGCCGCTACGACTCCGCCGTAGCGGTCCAGCGCCCCTGCGCCGAGCCCGGCCCGCGGACGTTCCTCCAGCCCGTCGCCACCGGCCTGGTCAACATCAAGTGGGAGCACCCGGAGGACAGGGGGCTGGGGTGCCTGACGGTGATGGACCACGAGCCCGCGCCGGGCCTGCTCGAACCGCAGGACAACTGCCTCGCCGACAAGGACGCGCAGTTGTTCCGGGTCGAGCGCGTGCCCGGCTCGCGCGCCTTCCGGCTGCGCCGCGCGGGCGGCGACCTGTGCCTGGCCATCGCCGACGACGAGACCGCGCCCGGCGCGGAGGTCGTGCAGCGCCCCTGCTCC
Organism: Saccharothrix syringae; assembly: GCF_009498035.1. NCBI lineage: Bacteria > Bacillati > Actinomycetota > Actinomycetes > Pseudonocardiales > Pseudonocardiaceae > Saccharothrix > Saccharothrix syringae. The sequence continues at coordinate 1,260,306 of NZ_CP034550.1, read as the reverse complement.
GACGGCGCCGCCCAGCACTTCCTGGTCGACCTGCTGCCCGGGGCCTAGCGGAACCCGGGGGAATCCTCCGGCAGCACCACGCGGTCGACCTCCGGGTCGTAGGCGAGGACCGGGTGCCCCCCGCTGCCCTCACCGCCCATGCCCGCCCGCTTGCCCAGCCGGCGGCCGACCGCGGCCAGGAACCCGCACACGGCGTCCACCCCGGCCTGGCCCTGGAGTTCGCGCAGGTCGAAGTCGTAGTCGACGTCCTCGGCGGAGAACGGCCAGAAGTTGACCCGCACCCCCGGCGTCGGCCAGACGGCCAACAGGCCGAGCACCTCGCCGTCCTGGCGCGCGAGCAACTCCTCCGCGGTCGGCAGCGGCCCCGGGACCGGGGTCCCGCCCCGGGTGAGCTCCCATCGCCAACCGCTCGTCCGGATCAGGTCGAGCAGCGCCTGCCAGTCCTCGACCGCGGTGCCCGGCACGCACCCGTCGGGCAGCGAGCCCATCAGCTCCGGGTCGAAGAAGGGCTTGACCTCGTCCCACCGCAAGTCCGGCATGCGGGCATGGTGCCCGCGGCCGGCCTGGTGGAGCAGCCGGTTTTCCCGAGCCCCCCAGTCCGGGAAGTCGGCCGGCAGCGGCAGGCGTTGTCGTTGGTGGTGCAGTCGTCCTGGGTGGGCGTGCGGGTCGAGGTGGCGTGCCGGGACGGGTCGCGCAGGTCCTCGTGCAGGCCGTTGGCGTCCGCGCAGCCGTTGTCCACGGTCCGCCCCCTCGTTCCGCGCTTCCGCCGACGCGTGGAACGAGGGGCGGCCACCGGAAGTGACGCCGGTAACACCTCAGCCGTCGACCAGGAGGCCGCGCAGCGGGCCCTGGAGCCGCCCGGCCCGGCGGGAGACGCCCGGCAGCGCGGCGATCCGGTGCTTGCCCTCCGACTCCAGCGTGCCCCGCCACAGGTGGTCGACCACGTCCTCCGGCTCACCGGCGACCTCGTCGACCGGGCGCTGGAGGTGTTCCGACCACAGCCGCAGCCGGGTGCGGCGGGCCAGGTCCGCGTCGTCGGTCACGACGTTGACCTCGGTGTCGTTGAACAGCGAGTGCTCGTTGAGGTTGGCCGAGCCGACGCTGAGCCAGCGGTCGTCCACGACGGCCAGCTTGGCGTGCACGTACACCGACGACGAGGTCGCGCCGTCGTGCGAGGTGAGGGTGGCCGCGACCAGCCTGCGGCCGCCGTCGTCGGCGTCGATCAGCCTGCCCAGCTGGCCGCGGGTGGTGTCGGCGCCGTTGCTGGGCTTGCGCGGCAGCACCAGGACCACCCGGAACCGCGGGTCCGGCGGGTTGCGCAGCTTGTCGATCAGGATCTCGGTGACCTCGGGCGACCACAGGAACTGGTTCTCCAGGTACACCAGCCGCTCGGCCGAGCGCAGCGCCCGCAGGTAGGAGTCGAGCAGGCTGAACTCGCCGCGCGGGATGAAGTCGTAGGTGCGCTCCGGGATGGTGCGCACGAGCTGCGCCGACGACGTGCCCGCCGGTCCCGGCACGGCCACCGGCGGCAGCTCCTCGCCCGCGATCTCCTGCCAGCGGTCGCGGAAGTGCTCGGCCACGTCCGCCACGATCGGGCCGCGCAGCCGGGTGCCGATGTCGTGCCAGCCCAGCGGGTGGCGCGGCGGGTGCTCGGGCGTGTCGTGCCGGTCGCCCTCGACCGCGGTGAGGTCCATGCCGCCGACGAAGGCCACCTCGTCGTCGACCACCACGACCTTCTCGTGGTGGCAGTGCAGGGTCCGCTCGCGGGCGTCGACCACGCACGACACGGCGCTGTCGCGCATGAACTCCCGCCTGCTCGCCAGCACCCGCTTGCGCGTCGGCTCGAACATCGGCACCGGCGGCCCCGCCCACAGCAGCACCCGCACCGGCACCCGCTCCGCCGCCGACGCCAGCAGCTCGCGCAGCGTCGGCGCGCCGGGTTCGCGGGTCAGCCGGAAGTCCGGGCTCGCGCACCACCCGGCCAGGTGCACCGACCGCCGCGCCGACGAGATCGCCTCGGCGATCGCGGGCAGCACCTCGTGCCCGTCGACCAGCACCTCGACCCGGTTGCCCTCGCGCACGGGCCGCCGGGGCGACCACCAGCCGCCGTCCCCGGCGAACACCCCGCCCCAGCCCAGCCGGCGCAGCCGCCGGGCGTGGTGCGCGCACAGCAGGCTCTCCAGCCCGTCACCGAGTCTGGCGTCCAGCACGTCCAACAGGCCCACGCCGTGGATGATTACCGCGAACCGGACGAACCAAACTTCACGCGAACCGGTGGTTCACCGCCACGGTCGCGGTACCGGGCGCGACCTCGGTGTACCCGGCGTCGCGGACCAGCACGACGCCCGGCCGCGCGACCAGCTCGTCCCAGTCCGCGGGCGACGGCGTGCGCACCGCGCACCGGTAGTCCACCTCGGCCCAGTCCTTCAGCCCGGTCTCCGACAGGCGCGGCGCGAGCAGCATCGACGCGTGCCCCACCTGCGCGGCGGCCTTGCCCGCGGTCATCTCCACCCGCGGGTTCAGCCACAGCTCGTACGCGCCCGGCGGCACCGCGCCCGGCTCGTCCGGCGGCAGCTCGCTGCCCGAGATCTGCAACCGGCTCAGCTCCTTGGGCAGGTCCGCGACCCGACCGGGCACGAACGCCCGCGCCGACGCCGTGCCGACGGTGATCGTCACCCCCGGCAGCGCCTGCACGGCCTCCCAGTGCGCGCCGCGGGCCCGCCGCGACACCTTGCGGATGCGGCCGCGCACCCACGCCACCACCTCGTCGTGCCACTCGCCGCCCGGCAGGGCCCGCTCGTCCAGGCACACCGCGACCGCGGCCGCCGCCGCGGCCTCCAGCACGTCGGTCCGCGACGGCGGCGCCGACCGCTCGATGCGCAGCACCACCGGCATCGCCCGGACCTGCGCCGGGTCCTCCACGTCGGTGGCGTAGTGCCGGTCGACCAGCATCCGCAGGATCGGGTTCACAGGCGGTTCAGCTCCAGCCCGTCCGCCGCGTCCGCGGCCTCCACCTCGGCCCTGGTCACGCCGAGCACGAACAGCACCGCGTCCAGGAACGGGTGCGACAGCGCGGTGTCGGCGACCTCCCGCAGCGCGGGCTTGGCGTTGAACGCCACGCCCAGCCCGGCCGCGCCGAGCATGTCGATGTCGTTGGCGCCGTCGCCGACGGCCACGGTCTGGGCGAGCTGCACGCCCTCCCGCTCGGCGAACCGCCGCAGCGCCACCGCCTTGCCCGCCCGGTCCACCACGTCGCCGACCACGCGCCCGGTGAGCCTGCCGTCGACGACCTCCAGCTCGTTGGCCGCGCAGAAGTCCAGCCCCAGGTCGTCCACCAGCCGCTGGATGACCCTGGTGAACCCGCCGGAGACCACGCCGCAGCGGAACCCGAGCCGCTTGAGGGTGCGCACCGTGGTGCGGGCGCCCGGGGTCAGCTCCAGCGAGGCCGCCACCTCGTCGAGCACCGACTCGTCCAGGCCCTCCAGCAGCGCCACCCGCCGCCGCAGCGACTCGGTGAAGTCCAGCTCGCCGCGCATCGCCGCGTCGGTGATCTCCTTGACCCGCTCCTCCACGCCCACGTGCGCGGCCAGCATCTCGATCACCTCGCCCTGGATGAGCGTGGAGTCGACGTCGAACACGATCAGCCGCTTGGCGCGCCGGGTCAGCCCGGCCCGCTCCACCGCGATGTCCAGGCCGCCGCGCACCGCCACCTCGGCCAGCGCCGACCGCAGGGCCGCGTCGCTCTCGCCCGTGTCGGCGGCCACGGACACCCGCAGCTCCAGGCCCGTGACCGGGTAGTCGGCCACGCCGCGGATGGCGTCGATGTTCACGCCCAGCGCCGCCAGCCGCCGCGCCACCTCGGTGAACGCGCGGGCCGTCACCGGGCGGCCGAGCAGGATGATCACGTGGCTGGACTCCAGGCGCGCGGTGCGCCGGGAGTCCGCGCCGAGCTCCACCTCGACGTGCATGGACACCGTCGCCATGGCCTGCTCGACGGCCTCCTGGAGGCCCTCGGGGTCGCGGTCGGCGGCGACGAGCACGCCGAGCACCAACCGGCCGCGGATGACGACCTGCTCGACGTCGAGGATCTCCACCCCGTGCCGGGTCAGCACCGCGAACAGCACCGAGGACACCCCCGGCTTGTCCGGTCCGGTGACCGTGATCAGGACGGGTGTGGCGGTGGGCTTGGTCACGACGGCTCCTATGCCAGACAACGGCGAGCCCCGGCGCCCGCGCGTGCGGTCGTCCGGGGCTCGCCGGTGAACCTGCGTTCGAGGTTACTTGTGGTCGCCCTCGGTGCCCTCCGAGGCCGTGCCCGACTGCACGACCTCGCCCGCCTTCTCCAGCGGGCCGGGCTTGGCCTTCTCGTGCGGGATCGCCTTGCCGGTGAAGGTCACGTGCGCCTCGTCGTGGATGCGCTCGATCATGTGCGGGTAGTGCAGCTCGAAGGCCGGGCGCGCCGAGCGGATGCGGGGCAGCTCGGTGAAGTTGTGCCGCGGCGGCGGGCAGGAGGTCGCCCACTCCAGCGAGTTGCCGAAGCCCCACGGGTCGTCCACGTGCACGGTCTCGCCGTACCGGTAGGACTTGAAGATGTTCCAGATGAACGGCAGCGTCGACGCGCCCAGGATGTAGGCGCCGATGGTGGAGATCGTGTTCAGCGTGGTGAAGCCGTCACCGGGCAGGTAGTCGGCGTACCGGCGCGGCATGCCCTCGTTGCCCAGCCAGTGCTGCACCAGGAACGTGGCGTGGAAGCCGAGGAACGTGAGCCAGAAGTGGAGCTTGCCCAGCGGCTCGTCCAGCATCCGGCCGGTGATCTTCGGGAACCAGAAGTAGATGCCCGCGAAGGTGGCGAACACGATCGTGCCGTAGAGCACGTAGTGGAAGTGCGCGACGACGAAGTACGTGTCCGAGACGTGGAAGTCGATCGCCGGCGCGGCCAGCAGGATGCCGGACAGGCCGCCGAAGAGGAAGGTGACGATGAAGCCGATGCTGAACAGCATCGGTGACTCGAACGTCAGCTGCCCCTTCCACATCGTGCCGATCCAGTTGAAGAACTTGATGCCGGTCGGCACGGCGATCAGGAAGGTCATGAAGGCGAAGAACGGCAGCAGCACCGCGCCGGTGGCGTACATGTGGTGCGCCCACACGGCCACGGACAGCGCCGCGATGCCGAGGGTGGCGTAGACCAGGCCGTTGTAGCCGAACAGCGGCTTGCGGCTGAACACCGGGAAGATCTCGCTGACGATGCCGAAGAACGGCAGCGCGACGATGTAGACCTCGGGGTGGCCGAAGAACCAGAACAGGTGCTGCCACAGGATCACGCCGCCGTTGGCGGGGTCGAACACGTGGGCGCCCAGGTGCCGGTCGGCCAGCAGGCCCAGCAGCGCGGCGGTCAGGATCGGGAACGCCAGCAGCACCAGCACGCTCGTCACCAGGATGTTCCAGGTGAAGATCGGCATGCGGAACATGGTCATGCCGGGCGCCCGGAGGCAGACCACGGTGGTGATCATGTTGACCGCGCCGAGGATGGTGCCCAGACCACCGACGACCAGGCCGGAGATCCACAGGTCGGCGCCCGCGCCGGGCGAGTGGATGGCGTTGGACAGCGGCGTGTAGGCGAACCAGCCGAAGTCGGCCGCGCCGCCCGGGGTGAGGAAGCCCGCCATCACGATCAGGCCGCCGAACAGGTACAGCCAGTAGGAGAAGGCGTTGAGGCGCGGGAACGCCACGTCCGGCGAGCCGATCTGGAGCGGCAGGACGAAGTTGGCGAAGCCGAACACGATCGGGGTCGCGTAGAGCAGCAGCATCACCGTGCCGTGCATGGTGAACAGCTGGTTGTACTGCTCCTGCGAGAGGAACTGCATCCCGGGGCGGGCCAGCTCGGTGCGGATCAGCATGGCCATCGCCCCGCCCACCATGAAGAAGGCGAACGACGTGACCAGGTACATGATCCCGATCTGCTTGTGGTCCGTGGTGCGGAACATCCGCAGCAGGAACGAACCCTTGACCGCCTTGCGAGTCCCGAAGGGCCGCGTAGCGATCGGCTGCGGGGCTACGGCCGTCACGGTGCCTCCTGCCTGTACTGGTTCCGGCGTGACCGGCGGGCGGGCCCACCGGACTCATCGGATCGTAGACGGCCCCGTTCCGGGGGGTTCGGCTGGGCCGGCTGCTGGATCAAGGGAGGTAGCGCAGGTCACAACCCGTGGCGGAGCAGTTGGAGGCCCGTCGGAGGGCCGTCGGAAGCCTGCCGGAAGCCTGCCGGGGCCGCTCCCGGACGGTGGGGGCGGCCCCGGTGGGGCGGGTCAGCGGCGCAGCAGGCCGCGCAGCCTCGGTGAGGCGACGAACGCGGCACCGGTGACGACCAGGGCGGCGCCGGCGAACAGCAGCCAGCCGGCGCCGAAACCGGTGTTGGCCAGGTCGTTCGCCTCGGCGGCGGTCGGGGTGGCGCTTGCCGGGGTGGTCGGGGTGCCGGTCGGAGTGGTCGGGGCTTCGGGGGCCGGGGCGACGACCTGGTCGCCCGGGGTGTCGGTCTCGGGGGCGTCCGGGGTCGGGGTGTCGGGGGTGTTCGGGGTGTCGGGGGTGTCGGGCTCTTCGCCGCCCGGCTGCTCGCCGGGGGTGGTCTGCTCGGCGCAGAAGAACCAGTGGCTGATGGCCGGCACCTTGCCGCCGCCGTTGAGGGGCGACTTCAGGCCCTCCCACGGGAGGTCGCCCAGCTCGGCGGCCTTGTAGACGGTGTAGCCGTCGCCGCCCTTCACCACCACGCCGGTGACGGTGTGGCCGGCGACACCGCCGGTGATGGTCAGGTAGGTCCCGCCGGTCACGGTGAACTGCAGCTTCAGGTCGCCGGTGCTGCCGTCGTGGGCCTTGCCGGCGAGGCCCACCTTGGCGCACGCGTCCGCGTGGCCGGCGTCCACGTTCTTGTCCGGGGTGGCGGTGGCGGTGCCGCCGAGCAGGCCCGCGGTGGTCAGGGTGAGCAGGGTTGCCCCGATCAGGTGGCGGGGGGTCATGCGCATGGTTGGTGCTCCACTGGTCAGAGGGACCGACCGGCGCAGCCAACTACGCCGGTCGTCCCCCTATCGAGTGAGCACGTTCGGGGGTCGCGGTCCGTCCGCTATTCGTGACGGTCCTGTGATGGCGGGTCAGTGTTGTGGGCGGCGGCGCGGGAGGAGGAGCAGGGCGAGGCCGGTGGCGATCAGGGCGAGGCCGGTGAGGAGTGGCCAGGCGGCGTTGAAGCCGGTGGTGGCGAGGCCGTTGGCCGGTTTGGTGCCCGCTGCGGGGGTGGTGGCTTTGCTGGTGGCGGCGGTGGTCGTGGTGGCCGTGGTGGTGGCGGCGGCGACCAGGGCGGCGGCCTTGGCAGTGGTGGTGGTCGTCGCCGGCCGGGTCGTGGTGCTCCTGCTGGCGACCGGCGAGTCCAGCGAGGTGGTGGCCGTGCTGTTGGTGGTCGACTTGGTCGTGGTGGCCGGTTCGGTCACGCAGGCGAACCAGTGGCTGATGGCGGGCACGTTGTCGCCGTTGTCGAGCGGTGCGTGCAGGCCCTCCCACGGCAGGTCGCCGAGGGTGGTGGCCGGATAGACGTTGTAGGCGTCGCCACCTTTCACCACCACGCCGGTCACGGTGCGGCCGGGCGGGAATGTCCAGATGTCGACATAGGTGCCGTTGTCGTAGTAGGTGCCCGCGGGGAGGGTGGCCCCGTCGCCGGACAAGCCGACGGTCGCACAGACACCCGGATGTTGAATGTTGACATTGCCCGCGTAGGCGGTGGCGCGGGCATCGCCGGACTGGGGCGGATCGGCCATCGCGGCACCGGCGGTGAAGGGGCCGGCTGCGAGGACGCCGGCGATGAGGACACCGACGGCGAAGGCGCGAGCAGTGAGAGCGCGGGCGGCCAGAGTGCCGGCAGCGGAGGGGCTGGCGGCAGAGGGGCTAGCTGCAGAAGGGCTGGTGACGGAAGGGCCAGCCGCAGAGAGGCCGGCAGCGGAGGCCCCAGCGGCGAGAGGGCTGGCGGCGAGAGGGCCGGCGGTGGGGGCTTGCCAGGCGGCGATCAGGCGGCGGGCGGCTGTGCGCATGGTGCACCTCGCGCGAGTCGAAGGGTTGCTCCATCCGCTGTATCGCGCTGAGCCGACCAGACGTGTCCCGCCGCCGTGGAATTTTCTCGGGGTTGGTCGGTGGGCGTCTTTACCCAACCCGAACACCGGAGCACCCCCGGTCGTGGCCGGGCGCGTGCCACCATGCGCGACGTGCGGGGACTCGTGCTGGTCGTGGAGGACGAACGGGCCATCGCCGACCTGGTGACCCTCTACCTGCGGCGCGACGGGTTCGGCGTGCACGTGGAGGCGGACGGGCGGTCGGCGCTGGCCGCGGTGCGGCGGTTGCGGCCAGTGGCGGTGCTGCTGGACGTGGGGCTGTCCGGGATGGACGGGGTCGAGGTGTGCCGCGAGCTGCGCGCGGGCGGTGACTGGACGCCGGTGCTGTTCGTGACCGCGCGGGACGACGAGGTGGACCGGGTGCTCGGGCTGGAGCTGGGCGCGGACGACTACGTGACCAAGCCGTTCAGCCCGCGTGAGCTGGTGGCCCGGGTGCGCACGGTGCTGCGGCGGGGTGAGCCGCGGGTCGACGCGGTGCACGTGGTCGGCGACGTGCGGTTGGACGGCGACCGGCGGCGGGTGTGGGCCGGGGACGGGGAGGTGGCGCTGACCTCGACCGAGTTCGACCTGTTGGCGCACCTGATGCGCAGCCCGGGGCGGGTGTTCGGGCGGGAGCAGCTGCTCAGCGCGGTCTGGGGGTACGCCGCGGTGGCCGGTACGAGGACCGTGGACGTGCACGTGGCGCAGCTGCGGGCCAAGCTCGGCGCGCACAGCCCGATCCGGACCGTGCGCGGGGTGGGCTACTCGGTGGAGGGGGCATGAGCCTGCCCCCGCACCACGACGCCGTGCCCGGCCCCGGTACCAACGCCGTGCCCGACCCCCGTACCAACACCGCGACCGGTCTCGGCTCCGACCTCGGATCTGGTCACGCCCCCGGCCTCGACACCGGTCCCGGCCCGAACTCAGGCGTAGGTACCGGCGCCGTCCCGGGTCGAGGGGCAGGTCCCAGCCCCACCTCCGACCCAGGTCCCGGCCCTGGTGCCGGCCCCGGCCCGAACCCGAGCCCAGGTCCCACCCCCACCTCGGCCCCAGGTCCCGGCCCCCGCCAGGACGTGCCCCGCCGAGGCACCGCGCCCCGCACCGGCCTGGCGTTCCGCGTCACCGCCCTGTGCCTGGCCGTGGCCGGGGTCGCGGTGCTGGTCGCGGGCCTGGTGTCGGCCCGGCTGGTGCTCACCGCGTCGCGCGAGGTGATGCGCGAAACCCTGTCCGACCAGGCCGACGTGGTCGCGGACCAGCTCACCGCGCCCGACGGGGCCGGCCGGGCGCGGGTGGTGCGGGTGCTGCGCGGGCAGGGCATCGCCGTGGTGCTGTTCGGGGTGGACGGCGACCTGGTGGGCGATCCGCGGGCCGTGCGGGCGGTCGAGCTGACCGGGCGCCGGTCCGGCACGGCGGGCACCCGCCTGGTGGAGGTCCGCGACCGGATCGCCCTGGTGCAGGAGACCGCCACCGGCGACGGGCCCGGCCGCGCGCTGCTGCGCAACATCGCCGTGGCACTGGGCGTGGGCCTGCTGGTGGCGGCCGCCGCGGGGCTGCTGCTCGGCAAGCTCGTCGCCCGCCCGCTGCGCCGGACCGCGGCCGTCGCGCACGCGATGGGCGGCGGGCGCCGCGACCTGCGGGCACCGGAGCGCGGGCCCGCCGAGGTGGCCGAGGTCGCGGGCGCGGTGAACGCGCTGGCCGACGCGCTGGCGCGCAGCGAGGCGCGGCAGCGGGAGTTCCTGCTGTCGGTGTCGCACGAGCTGCGGACCCCGCTGACCGCGGTCAAGGGCTTCGCCGAGTCGCTGGCCGACGGGGTGGTCGCGGGCGGGGACGTGCCCGCGGTCGGCCGCACGGTCGTGGCGGAGGCCGACCGGCTCGACCGGCTGGTCGCCGACCTGCTGGACCTGGCCCGGCTGGGCGCCGACGACTTCCGCGTCGACCTCGCGCCCGTCGACCTGGTGGGGCTGGTCGCCGGCGCGGCGGAGGTGTGGCGGGCCCGGTGCGCCGCCAAGGGGCTGGAGTTCCGGCTGGACCTGCCGCCCGGCCCGGTGGTGCGGACCACCGACGCCCGCCGGCTGCGCCAGGTCCTCGACGGCCTGCTGGAGAACGCCGTGCGGCTGACCCCGGCCGGTCGGCCGGTGGTGATCGCCCTCGCCGACGACCCCGGCGGTGCGCTCCAGGTGCGCGACGGCGGCCCCGGCCTGTCGGCGGAGGACTACCGGGTCGCCTTCCGCAAGGGCGCCCTGCACGCGAAGTACGAGCGCTCCCGGCCGGTCGGCACCGGCGTCGGCCTGGCCCTGGTGCACGGCCTGGTCACCAGGCTCGGTGGCACGATCGGGGCCGGACCCGCGCCGGAGGGCGGCGCGGCCTTCACGGTGAGGCTGCCCCATGCGTGAGCTGGAAGCGCTCTGGCACGACGCCGTGCGCGCCCTGGGCGGGGACCACGGCCCCGGCGACCTGGCCGACCGCTACGCCGAGCCGCACCGCGGCTACCACAACGCCGACCACGTGCTGGCCGTCGTGCGGGACGTGACCGCGCTGGCCGCCGACCGGACCGGCGGGGAGCGCGCGGTGCTGGTCCTGGCCGCCCTGGCGCACGACGTGGTCTACGACGGCCGGCCGGGCGAGGACGAGCGGCGCAGCGCCGAGTGGGCGCGGGCGCGGCTGGCCGGGCTGCCGCAGGCCGACCGGGTCGCGGAGCTGGTGCTGGCCACCACCGACCACGTCTCGGACGACCGGCTGGCCCGGCTCCTGCTGGACGCCGACCTCGCCGTGCTCGGTTCCGCGCCGGAGGACTACGAGCGCTACCGGCGGGCGGTGCGCGCCGAGTACGCGCACGTCACCGACGAGGCGTGGCGGGTCGGGCGCGGCGCGGTGCTGCGGTCCCTGCTCGACCGGGACCCGCTGTACGCCACGGCCGGGGCGCGCGCCCGCTGGGAGGCGCGCGCCAGGCACAACCTGGCCGCCGAGCTCAGCTCGCTCGGTGACCCGCCATGAGCCGGTCGAACGTCGGGAACGACAGGGCGATGTCGCTGCCGGTGAAGTTGCCGACCCAGCCGTCGTCGTCGTGGAAGAACCGGATCGACACGTAGTCGGGCCGGGTGCCCATGTCGAACCAGTGCGTGGTGTTGCGGGGCACGCTGAGCAGGTCGCCCGCCTCGCACAGCACCGCGTACACCCGGTCGTTGACGTGCAGGTAGAACACGCCGGCGCCGCGCGCGAAGAACCGGTCCTCGTCGTCGTCGTGGGTGTGCTCGGCCAGGAACTTCGCGCGCGCCTGCGCGGCCGACTCCAGCCACCCGGGGTCGTCCGAGGGGGTCATCTCCATGGCGTCGACCATGACGTAGCCCTCGGTCTCGGTGACCCGCGCGACCTGCTCGCGGTACACCTCCAGGGCGTTCTCCCTGGTCACGCCGGGCACGACCGGCCACTGCTCGTAGCGGACGCCGAGCTGCTTGAGCTCGACGGCGATCTCGGCGGGGTCGGCGGTGCGCACCACCGGGTTCTGCGGGTCGGTGTCCGGCCACACGGTCAGCAACGTCATCTCGCCTACCTCCGCGAAGTCTCGACCTTGAAGCGCAGCAGCCACTCCAGGCACTCCAGGCGGTGACGGGCCTGGTAGAGGTCGTCACCCCACACGTACACCCCGTGCCGGGCCACGAGCAAGGCCGGCACGTCCGGTCGGAAGCCCTCCTCGAAGGCGTCGCCGAGGACCTTCATGTCCTGGTTGTTCGGCACGACCGGGACGACGACCACGTCGTCGTGCGCGTACCGCCCGAAGCCCTTGAGCATTTCCAGGTCGCGCAGCTCCACGCCGCCGGGCCAGTGCTCGGCGGCCACCACGGGCGCGAGCGCGTGCACGTGGACCACGGCGCCGGCGCCGGACACCGCGGCGATGCGCCCGTGCAGGGCCGCCTCGGCCGACGGCACGCGCACCGGGTCGTCGGTGTTGCCCTCGGCGTCGACGAGCACCACGTCGTCGGGCGCGAGCTCGCCCTTGTCCTTGCCGCTGACGGTCACCGCGAGCCGCAGCGGGTCGCGGTCGACCACCACGGACAGGTTGCCCGACGTACCGCGCATCCAGCCCATCGCGGTGTAGCGGGCGCACTCGGCGGCCAGCGCCTCCCCTGGCGTCACAGCGCGCTCACCGTCCGGTGTGGACCGAAGTCGGAGTGCTCGTGCGGCTCGCCGGGGCGCGCCACGCCGACGGTGCGCCAGCCCGCCTCGGCGGCGGCGTGCAGCTCGGCGGGCACGTCCGAGTAGAACGTGACGTCGTCGGAACCGAGCACGGAGGCGATCTTGAAGTAGGACGACGCCTCGCGCTTGGGCCCCGCGTTGACCGTGTCGAAGTGGTGCTCGAACAGCGGGGTCAGGTCGCCGTCGGTGGTGTGCCGGAAGAACGCCACCTGCCCGGCCACCGAGCCGGAGGAGAACACGGCGAGCCTGACGCCGTCGGCGTGCCACCGGCGCAGCGCGGGCACCACGTCCGGGAAGAACTCGGCGACCAGGTCGCCCCGGGCGTAGCCCTCCTGCCAGATCAGGCCCTGGAGGGTCTTGAGCGGGGTGGCCTTCCGGTCGGCGTCCATCCAGCCGTGCAGCACGGCGACCAGCTCGTCGGTGCCCCCCTGCGCGCCGGACAGCTCGCGGACCTGCGCGACGGCCTCCACGACGGCCGGGTCGCCGGGGTGCCCGTCGATCCACGGGCCCAGCCGGGGCCGGGCGTAGTCGTACAGGGTGACCAGCACCTGGTCGGTGGCGCTGAGCGTGCCCTCGATGTCCAGCACAACCCACTCAGTCATGAACGTCCTCGGCGTAGTAATCGGCCAACTCGTGCGGAGCGTACGCACCGCGGTCGGTCACCACGGTGCTCACGAACCGCGGCGGGGTGACGTCGAACGCCGGGTAGCGGCCGCGCGCCCGGTCGGTGGCCGTGCGGCGGCCCAGGGTGTGCAGCACCTCCTCGCCCGGCCGGTGCTCGATCGGCACGTCGCCCGCGGTCGGCGCGAGCCGGTCCGGCGCCTGCACCATGGCCAGGAACGGCACGTCGAACGCGTGCGCGGCGACGGCCAGGCCGAGCGTGCCGACCTTGTTCACCACGTGCCCGTCCATGGTGACGCGGTCGGCGGCGGTCAGCAGCACGTCCACCTCGCCCGCCGACATCACCGCCGCGCCCATGCCGTCGGTGATCAGGGTGGTGTCCACGCCCATCTCGCCCAGGGTCTCCGCGGTCAGGCGGGCGCCCTGGAGGTAGGGCCGGGTCTCGGTGCACACGAACCGCAAGCGCTTGCCCAGGCCCCGGGCGGCCTTGACGGTCTCGGTCAGGTACAGGTCGGCCCAGCAGTGGGTGAGCACCGCGCCGTCGTCGGGCAGCAGGGCGGCGGTGAAGGCGCCGAGCCTGCGGCTGCGCTCCCGGTAGCGCTCGTCGCCCGCGCGGGCACCGGCCAGGGCACCCGCCTCCACGTCCTCGGCGGCGTCCACGCCGGCCAGCACGGCGGCCACGGCCTTGCGCAGGGCGTTGTTGGTGCGCCGGGTGGCGACCAGCAGCTCACCGGCCCGCTCCAGGCTCGCCCTGGCCTCGTCGCGGGGCAGGCCGCGGGCCTCGCGGGCGGCCAGCACCATGCCCCACAGCGCGGCGAAGTACGGGCCGGAGGACTGGGTGACCATGTCCTCGATGGCCTTGGCGACCTCGGCGACCGTGGTGCAGCGCACCCACACGCGCTCGAACGGGAAGTTGCGGCGGTCGAGGATGTGGACGCCGTCGTCCGCCAGGACGACGCTGCGCGCGAGCACCGGCTCCATCAGCTGTACCCGGTGAACGGGGCGTGCTCGCCGGTGAGGAAGTGCGCGCCGACCTCGCGCGCCTTGTACGACACCGGGTCGTGCAGGGTGAGGGTGCGGGCGTTGCGCCAGAACCGGTCGAAGGCGTAGCCCGCCGCGGTGGCGCGGGCGCCGCACAGCTCGAACACGCGGCTGGTGGTCTGGTTGGCGACCCTGGTGGAGACGACCTTGGCCGCGGAGATGGCGGCGGCGGCCTCGGCGCGTTCGCCCGCGGTCAGCTCGGCGCCGCGCCCGGATGCCTGGTGCAGCAGCTCGGAGGCGTGGTCGGCGAGCAGGCCGGCGGCCTTGGCGTCGGCGACCAGCTCGCCGTAGGTGCCCAGGACGTAGGGGTCGTCGACGGCCTTGTCCACGCCGCTGAGGAACCACGGGCGGGTGGTCGTGCGGGTGTAGCGGGCGGCCTCGGCCAGCGCGCCCTCGGCGAGCGCGACGTAGAGCTGGGCCAGCACGAGCTGGAAGCCCAGCGCGGCCAGCGACAGCCGGGGCGTGGCCGTGTCCTGGCCGCCCAGCACCTGGCCGGCGGGCACGTGGACGCGGTCGAACGCCACGCCGCCGCTGGCGGTGAGCCGCTGGCCGATGTTGTCCCAGTCGCCGGCGTAGGTGATGCCCTCGGCCCTGGCGTCCAGGGTGAAGGTGAGCTTCTCGCCGGTGTCGGCGCGGGTGGCGCTGACCACGAGCCGGTCGGCCACGGACGCGCCGGTGGCGAAGGTCTTGCGGCCGCTGACGGTGAACCCGCCCTCGACCGGCGTCAGCTCCAGGGCCGCGTCCAGCGGGTTGCTGACCCCGGCCCAGAACAGGTCCTCGCCGGGGTCGAAGGCGGGGTTGTCGAACAGCCCGCTGCGCCACACCTGGAGGTAGTGGTAGCCGAGCAGGTGGCCGATGTTGGCGTCCGCCGCGCCCACCACGCGGGTCACCGCCTGCTGCGTGGCCCAGTCGCGGACGGCCAGCAGGCCCGACCGCCGCAGCGCCCCGACCTCGGCGACGGGTTCGGCGCCCAGCCGGTCGCGCTCGGCCGCGTCCACGCGCAGCCCGGCGGCCAGCTCCTCGGCGACGGTCAGCCACTTCTGCCGACCATCGGTGCTCGTCATCCCCTGCCTCCTGCCAGTTCTGCCCCAGCAGGCGAGCCTAACGCGCGATCGCCGGCGTGGGCTGAGCGTTCCGACACATGGGAGGGCCGTTCGGCGGCGCGGGTGGTGGCCCCGTCAGCGACACGGGTGGTAGCCGTGCAGGAGGCCCGCGTCGGCCAGCAGCTTCTGGGCGGACTGGCCCCGGTACCGGGCGCGGGTCGCCTCGACGTGGGCCCGCCAGACCTCGCGGTCGGCCCGCCAGGCCGCCAGGTACTCCTCGCACAGCTCCGGCTCGATGAGCTGGTTGCGCCCGCGGGCGGCCTTGAGGGCGGCGACCATGCGGCGCTTCTGGCCCTCCTCCAGCCCGGCGGCGTGGACCATGGCGATCACGTCGTCGATGAACCGCCTGCGGCGGGCCAGGAACCGCCGCCAGTAGGCGACCCCGGCGCCGGTCAGCGGCTCGCCCGCGTCGAGCAGCCCGAACAGGCCCTCGGCCAGGCAGTCGCCCAGCTCCTCGGTGCGGGCCCGCATCGTCTCCCGGTACGGGTCGTACGGCTGCTGGACGGCCAGGCCGGTCACCGCCGAGGGCGACAGGCCGGTGTCGTGGAGCAGGAAGAACCAGTCCTCGTTGTAGATGTCGGGGAAGAACGAGGTGAACGACTCCCGGCCGACCGCGAGCGCGCCCGTGCCGATGAACGTGTCCTGCTCGCCGCCCGCGTCGCGGTAGGCGTGGCACACCACCGAGTTGTCCGGGTAGCCGCCGACCGACAGGCCCACCCCGGCGTGGCGGTCGAGCAGGCCCGCGGCGTCGTTGAGGTCCTCGGGCCGCGGGACGGCGACGTCGTCGTCGAGGTAGACGATCCGCTCCCAGCCGGCGACGGCCGCCAGCAGCAGGGCCAGGTTGCGCTTGGCGCTGGTGTCGGTGCGGCGGGCGAACCGGCCGCCGCGCAGCATCCTCGTGGTGGCGAAGTCCGGGACGAGGTCCGGCGGCACCTCGGCGATGTCGAGGGCGAGGACGTCCACGCCCTCGCGCTCGGCGAGCGCGGCGGCGCCGTCGGCCGACGAGCGGCGGCTGCACAGCGCCACCAGGGTGCACTCGTGGTGCGCGGCCAGGGCGACCGCGGTCCTGAGGTAGGCGGTGGGCCGCGCGGTCGGCACGATGATCGCGTCCACCCCGGCGGGCTCGGCGACCGCGTCGCGGGCCAGCAGGTGGCGGTGCGAGGCGTGGTGGTGGGCCGACCGCGGTGGCACGCGCGTGGCGGCGGGCGGGACGGGGTTCAACTCGGCTTCTCCGGCCATTCGAGGAGTCGGGAGTCGGGCAGGGCCCAGTCCGGGGTGACCACGAGGCCGTTCACCACGGACACCCTGGTCAGGACGCTGTAGGCGTCCGTGTCGCCGAAGCGCTCCTCCAGGTACCTGGAGTTGCGGTCGCGGAACCTGCCGTCGGTCAGGGCGCGCACGACGCCGAGGGTCCCCCGGCCGTACATGCCGTTGCAGATCGTCACCGTTCGCCGGTGGTTGAACGGGTTGGGCCCACGGTGGAACAGGGCCACGTCCTCCAGCAGCACCTCGCGGTCGCCGGACTTGTCGAGCCTGGGCGCGAACAGCACCTCCGTGCCGTCCGGGCGGCGCAGGGAGAAGCCGCCGGACTCGCACTCGCGGTGCCTGCCCACCTGCTCCACCGGCAGGTCGACCCGTTCCTGGAGCTCGCGGGTGACGAAGTTCCAGTCGACCCCGCCCAGCAGCACCAGGTGGGTGGTGTAGTCGTCGGTCACCATCTCCGTGGCGATGCGGAAGTTGACCTGGCTGCGCGGGTTGAGCGCGCGGATGTGGCCGTGCAGCTCGATCAGGGCGTCGAGGTCGGCGTAGGTGTAAAGCTCGACGTAGTCCGGTTCGGAGGGGTCGGCGTACGGCATCCGCTCGCGCATCTCGCGCGGCAGCTGGGCGACCACGATGGTGATGGCGTGCCGGTCGTCGAAGTACCAGAAGCCGCGGTCCCGCTCGTCCGGGGCGGGCGCCCCGCCGTTGTCGCGCTCCCCGGCGGCCAGGCCGACCAGCTCGTCCAGCAGCTCCTGGCGGCACCGCTGCTCGTCGGCGGTCAGCTCGTCGAGCGGCAGCAGCCGGTAGGGGCGCTCGGCGACGGAGCGGCGGGTCGCGAAGAAGGTGGCGTAGGCGGCGAGCCGGTGCGGCGGCGGGACCTTCGGCTTGCCCCGGCTCTCCCACGACGACAGCAGCGGCACGCTGGCCGGCTGCTCCTCGCTGAACGCCTCGGCCAGGTCCCCCTGGGTGATCGGTACGTCGGGCCAGTGCTCCTTGCGCAGCGCCCGGAGGCGCTGCGCGAGCGAGCCGGAGCCTTTCGGAACAGCCACGTCTGCCGCGCCCTTCAGCGAACTTCAGCAATGCTGCCGAAGCGAGAAACATACACGACGTTAGGCAAAACTCGCGACCCGGAGTCCGCAATACGGCCTTGTCAGTCAAGTACACCTGACTTACGCTCCACATACTGAGATTTACCAAATTTCAGTAGAAGAGCTGAAGTTCACCCAGGAAGCCATCCGGGGGTAACCATGAACGTGCTCGCCTCCCTCGCCCAGACGACCCTGGCCCAGACCGCCGACACCACCGAGGGCGCCCCCGTGGTGGTGATGATCATGATGGGCGCCATGGCGCTGGTGCTCGGCCTCGCCAGACTCCTGCGCCGCCTGCTCGGCATGCTCACCAGGGTCCTGGTGTCGGCCGGCGCCGCGATGACCGGGATCGCCACGATGATCGCGCTGTGCGCCGTGCTGACCACCGTGCTGATGGTGTACGTGCGCTGACCACCCGGTGGAGCCGAGGTGACCACCGGGTGCGGACTCCCCCCTTCGTCTACGGTATGCGGGCCCGCACCGAAGGGGGGAGCCGCGTGATGGACCTGTCCTGGAGACCGATGCCCGGGGGAACCGCGCTCGCCGCGCCCCCCGGGACCGGCGCGCCGCGTCCGGTGTGGACGTCCACACCGCACCTGATCGAGGCCGAGCTGCTGGTCGGCTACCTGTCGCTGCCGACGTGCCCGCTGGGCAACAACGCGTACAAGGAACCGGACCAGCCGAACGTGGTGCGCTGGGGTTCGCCCGGCGACGCCTCGGGGTGGGTCAACCGCAGCCAGTGCGCCTCGTTCCAGACCGCGGTGCTCCGGCGGACCTACCAGTGGGCGACCGGGCGCTTCTTCCGCACCCACTTCGGCACGGCGAGCCCGTTCGCGCGCGACTACCGGCGCGTGTTCGCCGAGCGGGCCGTGCCGCACTTCGAGCGCGTGACCAGGGTGGCCGACCTGCGGCCGGGCGACCTGGTGGCGGTGGACTACCGCAACGACCAGGACACCAACACCGGGCACATCGTGATGGTGCGGTCGGTGAAGGGCGCCTACCGCGCGCCGGTGGCGTCGCTGAACTTCCCCGGTGAGACGCAGTACGCGGTCGAGGTGGTCGACTGCACGTCCGAGCCGCACGGCCGGTACGGGGTGGGCAACTACTCCCGGTTCCCGGACAGCCGCATCTTCAACGCCACCGCCGCCACCGACGGGGCGGGCTTCGGGCACATGATGTTCTACGCCTCCGACGCGACCGGCGAGTTCACCCGGTACCGGTGGAGCGTGAACACCTCGTCCGCCGGCACCTACACCACGACCCAACGCCCCGTGGCCGCCGCCCGCGTCCTCCCCTGACCACTGGGCTCACCGTGCCAGCCCGAAGAACACGCAGGCTCTGAACGCATGACACCCAGGCTCCGAGCGCATGACACGCGAGGTCTGAACGCATGACACGCCGGGTGGGAGCGCTTCCCCCCGGCGTGTCATGCGTCCAAGCCGGGCGTGTCATGCGTTGAGGACCGGCGTGTCATGCGTTCAGGGCTCGCGAGTCGAACCTCCACGACCGTCGTGTCGAACGTTCGCGACCCCCGAGTTCCACGTTCGGGCGGTGCCGAGTGTGGAACTCGGAGGGTCTGGAGGTTCGACACGAGGGGGCTGGGGGTTCGACTCGCGCGGGGTCAGCCGGTCAGGTCCAGGCGGGTCAGTTCGGCGCGGGAGGCGACGCCCAGCTTCGGGTAAGCCTTGTAGAGGTGGTGGCCGACGGTGCGCGGGCTCAGGAACAGCTGCGCGCCGATGTCCCGGTTGCTCAGCCCCTCGGCGGCCAGGCGGACCACCTGGAGCTCCTGCGGGGTGAGCGCGCTCAGCGGGTCCGGGCCGGGCACGGCGCGGCTCTCGCCGGTGGCGCGCAGCTCGGTGCGGGCGCGGTTGGCCCACGGGGTCGCGCCCAGGCGCTCGAACACCTCCAGGGCGGCGCGCAGCGGGGTGCGGGCGTCCGCGCGCCGGCGCGCCCGGCGCAGCCACTCGCCGTGCAGCAGGTCGGTGCGGGCCCGCTCGAACGGGCGGTGGTCGGAACCGCGGTGCAGCTCGGCGGCCCGGGTGAACCACCGCTCGTCGTCGGTCAGCAGGGCGCGGCAGCGCGCGGCCACGGCCCGGGCCCACGGTCGGCCGGTGTGCTCCGCCCACTCGGCGTACCAGGCGGCCGGGTCCTCGGCGGCGGCCCGGTCGCCCGTGCGGACGGCGGCCTCCACCAGGTCGGGCAGGCTGCTGATCGCGTAGAGCCGGTGGGTGCCCGCGGCCGCGTCGGCCAGGCGTTCCAGGACCGCGTCGTGGCGGCCCAGGCCGAGGTCGAGCAGGGCCAGCGCGCAGGCCGCGCGCACCGACCCCGGCGGCTCGACCGGCTGCCGCGCGACCAGTTCGGCGCAGCGCCGCTCGTCACCCTCGACCGCGGCCAGCTCGGCCAGCACGCTGGTCAGGAAGCCGACGCTGAAGCCCTGGCCGATGTCGTCGGCGATCCGCAGCCCCTCCTCGGCCGTCGCCCGGGCCTCGCGGTGCCGGCCCAGGTGCAGCCGGCACCGGGCGAGGTACGCCAACGCGCGCGGCAGCACGGCCAGCGCGCCCTGGGCCCGCGCCCGGCGCTCCATCTCCACCGCCACGCCCGACGCGGCCCGGTCGTCGCCCAGCACCAGGTGCCACCACGCGCGCACGGCGTCGCCCGCGCCCTCGGCGTACGGGGAGCGGAGCAGTTCGCGCAGGGCGGCCAGCCCACCGGGCACGTCCCCGCCCTCCAGCCCCAGCGCGGCCCGCGCCACGGCCCGCGTGTCCGCCGCACCCGGCAGGTCGCCCACGCGGTCGGCGATCTCGCGCACCGCGGCGAGGTCGCGACCGGCCCACGCGTTCTGCGCGGCGTTGAACAGCATCTCACCGGCCAGCTCGGGCTCGGCGTGCGCGGCGCACGACGCGGCGCGCACCAGCGTGGCCGCCGCCTCGGCCGGGAACCCGCGCTCGCTGGCCACCCGGGCCTGGATGCGGGCCGCGCGGGCCACCTCGACGGGGTCGCGCAGCACGTCCCACGCCTGCTCGGCGAGCACCGCGGCCCGGTCGAACTGGCCCGCCACCCCGGCCGCCCCCGCCGCCGCGACCAGCCGGCGCCCCCGGTCGAGCGGGTCCGGGCTCAGCTCCGCGGCCCGCTGGTAGGCCGTCGCGACCGCGGTGAACCCGCCCCGGCCGCGCGCGTCCTCCGCGGTGCGGGCCAGTGCCGCCGCCACCGCCTCGTCCGGCTCGGTGGTGGCGGCGGCCAGGTGCCAGGCGGCGCGGTGGGCGTCCTCCAGCACCCCGGCCAGCGCGCGGTGCACGGCCAGCCGGCGGGCCAGCGGCGCGCCCCGGTAGGCGGCGGCGCGGATCAGCGGGTGCCGGAACGCCAGCCGGCCGCCGTCGGAGCGCAGCAGCTGCCGCCGCTCGGCGGGCTCCAGGTCGGCGATCGAGGCGCCCAGCAGCTCCGCGGCCTTGACCACGGCCCCCGGGTCGCCGGTGTCGTCGGCGGCGGCGACCAGCAGCAGGGTGCGGGTGCGCTCGGGCAGGGCGGCGATGCGGTCGGCGAAGGTCTGCTGGACGCGGCTGTGCGCGGGCAGGGCGGCGACGTGGTGGGCGTGCGCGGCGGTCAGGTGGCCCTCCCGCTGGGCGGCGGGCAGCTCCAGCAGGGCCAGCGGGTTGCCGCGCGCCTCGGCGGCGATCTGCGCCCGGACGTGGCGCGGCAGGTCGGCCGCGTGCTCGGCCAGCAGCGCGGCGACGGCCGCCGGGGCCAGGCCGGTGAGCCGCAGCTCGGGCAGGCCGGGCGCGGGGAACGGCGGCGCGTGCAGGTCGCGGGCGGCGAACACGACCGCGACGCCCTCGGCCTGCAGGCGGCGGGCCGCGAAGACCAGGGCGCGGGCCGAGCCCTCGTCCAGCCAGTGTGCGTCGTCGACCAGGCACAGGACGGGGCCCTGTTCGGCCAGGTCGGCGAGCAGGGTGAGCACGGCGAGGCCGACGAGGTAGCCGTCGTCGCGGTCCGGCGGGGCCAGGCCGAGGGCGGCGCGCAGGGCGGTGGCCTGGGGTGGGGGCAGGGCGGTCACGCGGTCGACGACCGGGGTGAGGAGGAGGTGGAGGCCGGCGAAGGGGATCTCGGACTCGGACTCGACGGCGGTGCCGCGCAGCACGCGGAAGCCCTGGTCGGCGGTCGAGGGCCCCGCCGCCCGCGCCGCGAGGTGGTCCAGCAGCGCGGACTTGCCGATGCCCGCCTCACCCCGCACCACCAGCACCCCGCTGCGCCCCGCCCGCGCGTCGTCGAGCAGGCGGTCCAGGGTGGCGAGTTCGGCGGACCTCCCGTGCAGCACGTCCCCGACCCTAACGAGCGCCCGGCAGCAGGACGACCTTGCCGACGGTCCGCCTGCCCGCCAGCGCCGCGTGCGCCCGCGCCGCCTCCGCCAAGGGGAACTCCTGCACCACCGGCGCCAACCGCCCCGCCTCGGCCAGCGCCCGCGCCTCCAGCGCCCGCACCCCGCCCGCCCGCCTGGCCATGTGCGGCCCGGCCGCCACCACGGCGGTCAGCGAGCGGGCGAACAAGTCCGAAGTGGACATCGGCAGCAACTCCCCCGACGACGAGCCGAACACCACCAGCCGCCCTCCCTGGCCCAGCAGGTCGAAGGCGCCGCGCCCCTCCGCCCCGCCGACGCCGTCCAGGACCGCCGTCACCTCGCGGCCCGCCAGCGCACCGGCCACTTCGGACCGCCACCCCTGCCGCCGGTAGTCGACCGCGGCGGCCGCGCCCGCGCGCAGCACCGCCCGCCGCTTGTCCGCGGCACCCACGAGCCCCACCACGAAGGCCCCGGCCAGCACCGCGCCGCGCACCAGCAGGCCACCGACACCGCCCGCGGCGGCCGTCACCAGCACCACGTCGTCGGGGTCCAACCCGGCCGCGTCGAGCACGCCCAGGGCGGTGCCGCCGGTGCGGATCATGGCCACCGCGGCGGCGAAGCCCACCCCCTCGGGCACGACGTGCAGCGCGCCGACCTCGCGCACGGCCAGCTCGGCGTACCCGCCGTCGGCCAGGCCGAGCTGGGTCACCACCCGCCGGCCCAGCCACGCCCCGTCCACGTCCGGGCCGATCGCGTCCACCACGCCCGCGACCTCGCGGCCCGGGGTGGTCGGCAGGTCCGGGCACGACAGGTCCGCCGGGTGCACGCCCGCCGCCCGGACCGCGATCCGCGCCCGCCCCGGTCCGGGCTCCGGGTCCTCGACCTCCTCCACCCGCAGCACCCCGGGCTCGCGCAGGCGCACGGCGCGCACGGTCAGGCCCCGTAAGGCCGCTTGGCGCGGGCCTCCTTGAGCGCCGTCCCCCACCAGACGAGCCGGTCGAGCACGGTCGTGGCGGCCTTGTCGACCTCGGCGCGGTCGAGGGGGTTGCCCTCCTCGTCGAACCTGGACCACGCGCCGTGGAAGCTGACGGTGTCCCGCACGGTGACCGCGTGCAGCTCGGCGAACACCTGCCGGAGCTGCTCGACCGCGCGCAGGCCGCCGCTGAGGCCGCCGTAGGAGACGAAGGCGACCGGTTTGGCGTGCCACTCGCTGCCGTGCCAGTCGATGGCGCTCTTCAGCGGCGCGGGGAAGCTGTGGTTGTACTCGGGGGTGACCACGGTGAACGCGTCGGCCGCCGCCAGGCGCGGCGACAGGCGGACGACCTCGGGCGGCGGGGCCTCGCCATGCGCGGGCAGGGTGTCGGGCAGGCCCAGGTCGGCCAGGTCGAGCACGTCCACGGTGAGGTCGGCGCGCTGCGCGGCGAGGTCGGCGAACCAGCCGGCCACCACCGGGGCGAACCGGCCCCGGCGGGTGCTGCCCACGATGACGGCGAGCTTGATCGTGTCTGCCATGCCGGCGACGCTACGAGCGGGACGACCGGGCGGGCATCTGTCACGTGACTGATTCGGCGCGTGCCGGTTCGCCCATAGCGTTGCGCCCATGACTGGGGACACGCAGGTCAGGGCTGGTTGGGCGCCCGTGGTGGCGCTGGCGATGGCGATGGTGGCGGTCACCACGGAGATGAGCCTGGCGGCGGTGGCGCTGCCCGCGCTGGGCGCCGAGCTGGGGGTGGGGCCGTCGGCCGCGGCGTGGGTGCTGCCGGCCTACACGCTGCCCATGGCGGCCCTCGCGGTGCCGGCCGGGCGGTGGGTGGACCGGGTGGACGTGCGGTGGGCGTTCGCGCTGGCACTGGTGGGTGTCGGGGTGTCGAGCCTGGTCACGGCCCTGGCGCCGGTGTTCTGGGTGGTGCTGGTCGGCCGGGTGGCGCAGGGGCTGGCGGCGGCGCTGGTGCTGGCCGGGTACATGCCGATCGTGGTGGCGGCGGTGCCGGCCGAGCGGCGGGGGCGGGCGATGGGGTCCATCGTGACGATGATGACCGTCGGCGGCATGGCCGGTGCGCCGCTGGGCGGGTTCGTGGCCGGGGCGCTCGGCTGGCGGGCGGTGTTCCTGGTGAAGCTGCCGGTGGTGGTGGCCGCGCTGTGGCTGGGGTGGCGGTCGCTGCGCGGGGACGGCCGCGGCCTGCCGCCGCCGGACCGGGGGCTGGTGCTGGAGGCCGTGCTGCTCGGCGGTGCGGTGGCGGGGGTGCTGCTGGCGTTCGGGGGTCCGGCGTGGACGGCCGCGGTCGCCGTGGTGCCGGCGGTGTGGTGGGCGCGGCTGCCCGGGTCGCGGCCGGTGCTGGCGCTGGTGCGGCGGCGGGTGTTCGGGTTGCCGCTGCTGGCGCTGGCGCTGATGTCGACGCTGGGCGGGTTGCTGTTCTTCCTGGTGCCCTACCAGGTGACCGGCGCGCTGGGCGGCACGTCCGGGCAGGTCGGGCTGGTCCTGCTGGTGTACGTGTCGGGGGTGGCGGTGCTGTCGGTGGTGGCGGGCGCGCTGACCGACCGGTGCGGGCCGTGGCCGGTGGCGCTGGTGGGTGCGGTGGTGTCGGTGCTGGGCATGGCGTCGCTGCTGCTGCCGGTGACCTCACTGGTGGACCTGGGGTGGCGGCTGTTCGCGGTCGGGGTCGGGCAGGGGCTGTTCAACCCGGCGGTGAACGCGCTGGTGGTGGCGACCGCGCCGGCCGGCGCGGCGGGGGCGGCGGGTGGGCTGGGCTCCACCGCACGCATGGTCGGCACGACCGTGGGGCCGGCGCTGGCGGTGGGCGGGTTCCACAGCGGGGTGGCGGTGCTGACCGCGACGGCGGTGCTGGGGGTCACGGCGCTGGCCTGCGCGCGCCGGTGACGCCGGGGATCGGGCGCCACGGGGAGAAGACGCCACGAACCGGCGAAATCGCGGACCGAAGACACCACGAACCGGTGAAACCGCGGAGACCCCGGGACCGCCGCACCGCTGGACCCCCGGGACCACCGGGACCACCGGGACCACCGGGACCACCGCACCACCGCACCACCGCACCACCGCACCACCGCACCGAAGCCCTACCCCAGCAGCGCCAGCGCCTCGGCCGCGTCCTCCACCCGCCCCTGCGCGCGGAACAGGGTCAGCGCCCGCTGCCACGCCTCGCGCGCCTCACCCGCCCGCCCTACCGCGGCCAGCACGTCACCGAAGTGGCGCAGCACGCTGGCCTCCTCGTAGGAGTTGTCCAGCTCCCGGTACAGCTCCAACGCGCGCCGGTAGTGCTCCACCGCCTCGGCGTCGCGCCCGCGGTGGTGGGCGATGTAGCCGAGGCTGTCCGAGGTGGCCGCCGCGCCGTCGGTGTGGCCCAGCTCCTCGTTGAGCGCCAACGCCTCCCGGCAGTGCTCCTCGGCCGAGTCGTACTCGCCCAGGCGCGCCAGCCGGTAGCCGACGTCGTTGAGGGCTTCGGCGACGCGCACCGGCAGGGCCAGCTCCCGGAACAGCGCGAGCTGCGCCCGCGCGTGCTCCAGGGCACCGGCGACGTCGCCCCGGCGCTCCATGGCCCACGCCATGGCCCGGTGCGCGGCGGCCCGGTCGTAGTCGCCGTCCACCAGCTCCAGCATCCGCCGCAGGTGGTGGTCGGCCTCGTCGTGCCGACCCACGTCGGTGAACGCCATGCCGAGGAACTTGTGCGCGGCCGCCTGCCCGAACCGGTCGCCGAGCGCGTCGGCCGCGTCCAGGGCGATCCGCCACGCCGCCAGGTCCTCGGCCGCGCGCCCCCGGTGCAGGTGGTAGTTGACCGACGACCACGCCAGGTGCCAGGCCACGGCGTGCCGCCCCCGCGCGGCGGCCAGGAGCTGGGCCGCGAGCAGCGACTCGTGCTCGGCGTCGAACCACGCCATCGCGGCCGCGGCGTCGGCCAGCGGCGCCGGGTCGCCCACCGGGTCCGGGATCAGCGGCCGGTGCGGCTCGATCAGCCGGTCGCCGCGGTGCGCGGTGGCGGCGAAGTAGCCGATGAACCGCTCCAGGGCGGCGTCCGCGTCGGCCGGGGCGACCTCGGCGGCGTACAGGCGCACCAGGTCGTGCATCCGGTAGCGGCCCACCCGGTGCTGCTGGACCAGGTGGGCGGCCTCCAGCTCGCGCAGCAGCCGGCGGGTGTCGGCGCGGCCGCTCAGGTGCCCGGCCGCGCGCAGGCTCACGTCCGGCGACAGGACCAGGCCCAGCAGCCCGAACAGCTCCGCCGCCGGCGGCGACAGCACCCTTAACGACCCGGCGAACACCGTGCGCAGGTCGGCGCTGAGGTCGTCGAGCGCGTCGAGCCGGTGCTCCTCCAGCTCGTCGGCCAGCGCCGCGAGCGGCAGGTCCGGCTGGGTCACCGCGCGGGCGGCGACGATGTTCAGCGCCAGCGGCAGGCCGCCGCACAGCCGGACGAGCCGTTCGACGACCTCGCGCTCGGCGTGCACGCGCTCCGCGCCGATGCGGGCGCCGAGCAGCGCCGCGGCGTCGTCGTCGTCGAGCACGTCCAGCGCGACCGACCGCGCGCCGTGGGTGGTGATCAGGTTGATCAGCCGGCTGCGGCTGGTGATCAGGACGGTGCACCGGGCGCCGCCCGGCAGCAGCGGCGTGACCTGGTCGGTGTCGCGGGCGTTGTCCAGCACCACCAGCACCTCGCGGTCGGCCAGCAGGCTGCGGTAGAGGGCGGCGCGGGCGTCGAGGTCCGCGGGCGGGTCGGCCACGCCCAGGGCTTCGAGGAACCCGCGCAGCGCCGCGTGCGGGGTCACCGGCTCGGCGCGCGGGTCGAAGCCGCGCAGGTTCACGTAGAGCTGGCCGTCCGGGAACCGGTCGGCGTGCCGGTGGGCCCAGTGCAGCGCCAGCGCCGTCTTGCCGATGCCGCCGACACCGCCGATGGCCGTGATGACCACGGTGGACGCCAGCGCGGGCGACGGCGCGGCGAGGGCGGCGACCTCCTTGTCCCGGCCGGTGAACCACGGCTGGGGCGCGGGGAGCTGGCGGGGCACGGCGCGGGGCGGCTCGACCTCGACCGGCGCGTCCGGGTCGAGGATCCGCAGGTGCAGCTCCCGCAGCCGGGGGTTCGGGTCGGCGCCGAGCTGGTCGGCCAGCCGCAGCCGCAGCGCCTCGTAGTGCCGCAGCGCCTCCGACGACCGCCCGTCGCGGTGCAGGGCCAGCATGAGCTGGCCGGCCACCCGCTCGTCCAGCGGGTCGGCCTCGGCGGCGGCGCGCAGGGCGGGCAGCAGGGCCGCGTGCCCGCCGAGCCGGATGGCCACGTCGTTGCGGTCCAGCTCGACGGCCGCGCGCTCGGCCGCGAGCGAGGCCCTGACCTGCGCGAAGTACGGCGAGTCCAGGCCGTCGAGGGCCTCGCCGCGCCACAGCGCCAGCGCCCGGTCGTAGCACCGCGCGGCCTCGTCGTCGGGCGCGACGCGGGCCCGTGCCACCAGGTCGCGGAACTCGTCCAGGTCGACCCGCTCGGCGTCGAGCGCGTACCCGCCGGGCCCGCGGCGGATGTCGATGCCCGCGGCGCGCAGCCGCGACACGTACCCGTAGACGGTCTCCCTGGCCCGCAGCGGGGGCCGGTCGCCCCAGATCCGGTCGACCAGCCGGTCCACCGGGACCGGTCGGCCCTCCTCCAGCAGCAGCACCGCCAGCACGCCGCGCTGGCGGGTGTGACCGATGTCGAGGTCGGTGCCGCCCGCTTCCGCCCGGACGCCGCCGAGCAGCCCGAAGTCCACGCCCCCAGCCCCTTCAGCAGCCTGTTCAAGGTCCATCCTAGGTTCGCCCCCGATGCTGCGGACACGCTGTCCCCATGACTGCGGACAGGTGATGACCCCGGCGGCGGCGCGCCGCGCGACCGGGATCGAGGGGTCGACGCCCCGGCAGGCGGTCCGCCGCAGGCCGGGGCGCCGTGAAGCGGATCGGGAGTGGACGGGGAGCGGCGCTCCCTAGCCTGCCTCGGTGAGCAGACTTCTGGTAACGGTGCTGGTCCTGGCGTTGGCCTGGGTACCGGCACCGGCTTCGGCCAGCGGCGTGGGCCCGTCGCCCTCGTCCATCGGGGTCGAGCACGTGTTGTTCAAGGGCGGGACCGGCGGCTACGGGTGCTACCGCATCCCGGCGCTGGTGCGGACGGCGGCCGACACGCTGCTGGCGTTCGCCGAGGCCCGCGAGTCCCCGTCCTGCGCCGACCGCGGCGACATCGACGTCGTGGTGCGGCGCTCCACCAACGACGGCCGGACCTGGGGACCGGCGCGGGTGGTGCTCAGCGGGGTCCCCGGCGACCCGGAGAAGCCGTTCACCAGGGGCAACCCGGCGCCCGTGGTGGACCGGACCACCGGCCGGGTGTTCCTGGTGTCCACCTCCAACGAGGCCATCCCCAACGTCCCCGGCGGCGCGCGGCTGCCGTGGGTGCAGCACAGCGACGACGACGGCCTGACCTGGTCGGCGGCCGAGCAGCTGCCGGTGTCGTTCGACGGCACCACGCGCGGCTGGTTCGCCACCGGACCGTCGCACGGCGTGCAGCTGCGCGGCGGGCGCCTGGTCGTCGGCGCGCACCAGGCCGTCGGCGACGTCGTGCGGGCCGGTGTCCTCTACAGCGACGACCACGGCCAGACCTGGCAGGCCAGTGCGACGCCCGACTCGTTCGTGGCGGGCAAGGTGCGGCCGGGCGAGGTGTCCGTGGCCGAGTTGCCCAACGGCGACGTGTACCTGGCCGCGCGCAACGAGATCGACTCCGCGCCCCACCGCACCAGGGCGATCAGCACCGACGGCGGCACCACCACGTCGGTCCACACCCAGGTGCCCACCCTGGTCACGCCGAACGTGCAGGGCGCCGTGCTGACCCTGGGCAGCGGGGTCATGCTGTTCTCCGGGCCGTCGGACCCGCAGGACCGCGAGCTGATGCGCATCCGCTACTCCACCGACGACGGCGTCACCTGGGGCGCGGGCGCGCTGGTCAACACCGGCCGCGCCGGGTACTCCGACCTGGCCGAGCTGGCCACCGGCGAGATCGGCCTGCTCTACGAGGGCGGGCAGGACTTCTCCGCCGACGAGATCCGGTTCAACCGGTTCACCACCCGGCAGGCCCAGGTGCCCGGCGGCACCAGCCCGGCCGCCGAGGCGTCCCAGTCCGCCGGTCCCACCTCGCCGGACGTCACCGCCCAGGCCAACGACGCGTACGTGCGCGGCTCGGTCAACGGCGGCCTCGTCGGGCAGGCGGACGTGCCGTGGGCGCGGTCGCTGGACGTGGGCGCGGAGGACTTCACCGTCGAGCTGTCGTTCCGGCACACCGGCTCGACCGCCGACCAGGCGCTGTTCTGGGCCTACGGCCAGGGCTCGACCCCGCCGCAGGTGTGGGTCCGGCTCCAGCAGGGCCAGGTGGTCGCCTGGGTGCGCGGCACGCAGGGCACGGCCACCGCGGCCGTGGACGGCACCTACGCCGACGACGCCTGGCACCGGCTCACCCTGACCCGCGCCGGCGACCGGATCACCCTCGCCGTCGACGGCGCGTCGGCCGCGGCCGCGGGCGTCGCGGGCGCGGTCACCGGCGGCCGCACCGGCGTCAAGCTCGGCGCGCGGCTCGACGGCGCCAACCCGTTCTCCGGCACCCTGCGCGACGTCCGGCTGCGCAAGGCGGGCGCCCTCGTGCTGGACCTGCCGCTGCGGGTGGTGGACACCGCGGTGGCGCCGACCCGGACCCGCTCGCCCATCACCGACGACATCAGCGGGAACTGCGCGGACGGCACCATCCTCGGCGCCTACCGGCCCACGGTCGCGGGCCGGGTCGGCGGCGGCGCGCTCGCCGTCGACGCCACCCACCCCGGCGTCGAGGTGCCCTACACGCCGGTGATCGACCCCGGCGCGCGGGACTTCGCCTTCTCGCTGTGGTTCCGCTACCAGGCCGGCACCGCCAACCACGCCCTGCTGTGGGCCTACGGGGCGACCTCGGGCGCGCCGTCGGTGTGGGTGCGGGCGCAGCCCGGCCAGGACCGGCTCTACGCGTGGGTCGAGACCGACACCGGGCCGGTGGCCGTGGCGCTCGCCGACCCGTCGGCGGCCAGGGCGTTCGGCGACGACGCGTGGCACGAGGTGGTGCTGCGGCGCGTGGGCGACCGGGTGGAGCTGGCCGTCGACGGCGGCACCCCGGCCGCGGCCACCGGCCTGACCGGGTCGGTGTCGGGCACCCTCGGCGTGCGCGTCGGCTCCAAGCCCGGCGACACCGACGTGCTCACCGGGCAGCTCGACGACGTCCGGTTGGACATCGCCGGGCAGCGGGTGCTGCGGTGGGGCTTCGAGCACCAGAACACCCAGGCGCACGACGTGGTCCGCACCCCGCTCGGCCCGGCCACGGCCGACGTCTCCGCGCACTGCCACCACTCGGCCGTGCGGGGCGGCGCGGCGACCACCGCGGGCGCGGTCGGGCGGGCGCTGGCGTTCGACGGCGTGGACGACGCGGTGCTGGTCCCCTACCAGGCCCTGCCCGGCGACTTCTCGATCGACTTCCGGGTGCGCTACACCGCCGGGACGACCGACCAGGTGCTGGTCTGGGCCTACGGGCTCGGGGCGACCGAACGCGCGCTGTGGCTGCGCGCCCAGCCCGGCCAGGACCGGCTCTACGCCATGGTGCAGACCGACGCGGGCACCGCGGCGGTGGCGGCACCCGACGCCAACGCCTTCGGCGACGGCCGGTGGCACCAGGTGGAGCTGCGGCGCACCGGGACCGCCCTGGAGCTGCTGGTGGACGGCACCGTGCGCGGCACGGCGACGGTGCGGGGCACGCCGACCTACGGCGACGCGTTCGCGGTGGACGGCATCCAGCTGGGCATGCGGCCCGGCGGCACCGAGGCGTTCAAGGGCGCGCTGGACGAGTTCCGCGTGCGGCGCGGCGCGGCGACGATCACGCACCTGCCGTTCGAGGCCGTGACGACCGAGCCCTTCGCCCGCGGCTGAACCCCCGGGGCTCGTCGGCCGGTCCGGGCGGACCGGCCGACGAGCCCCACCCCCCGGTCAGGCGGCCTCGACGCGGTCGACCAGCCTCATGACGTGCCCGGCGATCACCGACCACAGCTCGCGCGGCAGGTTGTGGCCCATGCCCTCCAGCACCACCAGCTCCGCGCCGGGCACGGCCGCCGCCGTGGCGCGCCCGCCGCTGACGTCGCACACGCGGTCGGCGGAGCCGTGCAGCACCAGGGTGGGCACCCGCAGCGCGCGCAGCCCCGCCGTGCGGTCGCCGGTCGCCACCACGGCGATGCCCTGCCGCTGCATGCCGAGGGGGTCGTAGCCCCGGTCGTGCATCAGCCCGCCCCGCTCGGCCACCTCGGCCTCGTCGAACGCGAAGGCCGGTGACGCGGCGAGCCCGGTCGAGCGCACGTACCAGTCGACGAAGGACGCCCGGTCCGCAGGCGGCGGGCCCAGCCCCGCGAACAGGGAGAAGTCCGGCTCGCCCACGCCGGGCGCGCCCGTGGTGCTCATCACCGAGGTCAGCGAGCGCACCCGGTCCGGGTACCCGATCGCGACCGCCTGGGCGATCATCCCGCCCATCGAGGCGCCGACGACGTGCGCGGTGCCGATCCCCAGCTCGTCGAGCAGGCCGACGGTGTCGGCCGCCAGGTCCTCCAGGGTGTAGGACACCGACGAGAGGTCACCGGCCGCGGCGGCGGCGAAGTCCGGCACGGGCGCGTCGGGGAAGTGGGTCGACCGGCCGGCGTCGCGGTTGTCAAACCGGATCACCTGCGCGCCCCGGTCGACCAGCTCGCGGCAGAAGCCGTCCGGCCAGTTGACGAGCTGCGCCCCGGCGCCCATGACCAGCAGGACCGGTGGCGCGGCGGGGTCGCCGAGCCGTTCGTACGCGATCTCGATCCCGGACGGGCCGACGTTCAACGCTCTCATTTCCGGCACGGGGAAGAAGGTAGGCCGGAATCCGCCGCGGAAAATCGGCCCGCGGACCGATGTCCTCCCCTTGCCACCGGGTTTATGGTGAAAACGGGAGGAACCCCCGAAGCGCCGGGACGGGCCGGGGGAGGCTCCCCCGGCCCGTCCGCCCGTCCTCAGACGTAGCGCTGCACGAACCTCGGCGTGCCGTTCGGGCTGAGGAAGCTCACCAGCCACGACTGGCCGTTGGCGTTGGCGAAGGGCAGGGTCGTCGGGTCGGTCGCCGACGGGTCGGAGATCCCGTCGATCATCAGGCCCCACTCGCCCCAGGTGTTGGCGCCGACGGCGGTCTCCCACACCCGGTGGATCTCGCGGTCGGTGCCGCGCACCACCACGGCCACCCGGCCCAGCGCCGGGTCGAGCACCGCCGACGGCGCGCCGGCCGCGGCCACGCCGCCCAGCTCGGTCCAGTCGGCGGGCCACGTGCCGGCCGCGTCCTGGAGCTTGGTCACCACGGTGCCGGCGGCGCCGCGCACGAACACCTGGAGCTGGTAGCCCGGCCGCACCACCACGGCGGGCACACCGGACGCGCCGGCCCCGCCCAGGTTGGTCCACGGCGACAGCGAGCCGTCGTCGTAGAACAGCACCGTGCGCACCGCGCCCGAGCCGTCGAGGCCGAACACCCGCAGGCCGCCCTGGACCGCGACCGCGGTCAGGCCGCCGACCAGGTCCTGGTCGCCGAGGTTGCGCCAGTAGGGCACGGCGCCCTTCTGCTGGTACACCCACAGCCTGCCGTCGGCATCGACCGCGAACTGCACGGGCGTGCCGTCCGCCTGCCTGGCCGCCGAGGGCGCGGCGGCCATGGAACCGCCGAGGTCCTTCCAGGCGCCCCAGGTCACCGCGCCCGCGGCGGTCTGGGTGATGGCCCGGATGTCGCCGTCGCGGTGCTGCGCGGTGATCTGGACGCGGCCGTCGGACAGCTGGGTGATCGCCGGCCTGCCGGTGAACGCCTCGTTGCCCGAGACCACGGTCCACTGGATCGCGCCGAAGTTGTCCACGTCGCCCTGGTGGCCGTGCACCACGCGGCCCGCGTTGTCGGTGTAGGCGTACTCCAGCGTGCCGACCCGGGCGCCGGCCACGGGCGCGGCCTGGAACGCGGTGGTCGCGGTGTCGGGCACCACCGGCACGACCGGCAGCGGCTCGGCGAACCAGCCCTGGAGGTCCACGATCACGTGGGACGTGCCGGAGCTGCCGTTGCGGATGCGGACCTTGCCGTCGGTGCCGGGCTTGACCGACACCGAGTTGGTGCGCCTGCCCACGCCGTGGTCCATCACCGTCAGGCCCGGCTCGGCCTGGCCCACCGGCCACGCCTTGACGTAGCCGGACTCCTCGGAGGTCGTGGTGATCGACAGCAGGGCCGCCGCGATGCCGCGCGTGGGCAGGCCGTGGGTGCCGCCGACCTGGACGTCGACGGTGCTGTTCGGGGCCACCGGCAGGCCCGCGCCGACCGTGCGGGTGTTGAGCAGGCGGCGGTTGACCTCGCGGTACCCGCTGCCGGTGGTCGCGGAGGCGGTGAAGTGGCCCTCCAGGTTGAGCATGAAGTGCACGGCCGCCGGACCGCGGTTGGTGAAGGTCACCTTGCCGTCGGCGGGCAGCTGCACGACCGCGGCCTGCTGCGTGGTGCCCTTCGCGTAGTTCATCACCGGCCGGGCGGTGCCGCCGACCGGCGCGTAGGACAGCCAGCCGGGTTCGGTCGCGCCCAGCGTGGCCAGGTTGACGTACGCGGCGGGGGAACCGGCCGGGACCAGGCCGCCGGTGAGGGTGACGGTGCGGCTGCCGCCCGCCGGGACGGTGCCGGTGGCGGTGCCGAGGCCGCTGCGCGTGTCGACGGTGCGGGTGTGCGCGACCGGCACGTACCCGCCGCCGCTGGTGCCCTGCGAGGACTTGAAGTAGCCGTGCACCTCGACCACCAGGTGCGCCTTGCCCGCCGCCTGGTAGGCGGCGACCTTGCCGTTGGCGCCGACCTGGACCGCGACGAACGCGGACAGGCTCTCGCCGGCCTGGGCGGTGACCGCGGTGGTGTCCGAGCGCTGCTCGCCGTCCGGCGTCAGCACCAGCCACGTGTCCGCGGTCGGGTCGAGGACGGACGCCCGCACCAGCACCGAGCCGACGCCGGTGGTCGGCACGCCGCCGACGCCGAGCACCGGGAACACCGTGGTGCTCTCGGCACCGCGCTGGCCGGCGGCGGCGCCGGTCCCGTCCCGGGTGTCCAGCACCTCGGCGTCGTTGTTGAGCTGGACGTAGTCGCCACCGCCGCCGGCCGCGTCCGCGTGCGCCGCGGGCGCGTTCGGCGCGACCACCATCGCGAGCACCGCGGCGGCTACCGCCAGCAGTCCCGCGCCGGATCTCTTGGGCACCTTGGTTCCTCTCGTCTCTTCCCCGCGTCCTCGGTCACCGAGGTCCCGCTGTCCGGCGCCCACCGCCGCTCCCCAGCCGCCCCGCGAACCGTCGGGGACGCTAAACACGCCCACTTCCCCCCGACTCCCCGTCCACTCCCCGCGTGTCCTCCACTCCGGCACCGCGAGTCCTCCACTCAGACACCGCGAGTCGTCCACTCGGGACCGTCGTGTCGAACGCCCGGAACCCCCGAGTTCCACGTTCGCGACCGGCGAGTTCCACGTTCGCCGTGCCCGGGTGTGGAACTCGGGGGTGCTGGAGGTTCGACACGACGGTCCTGAACGTTCGACTCGCGGTGTCGGAGTGGAGGACACGCGGTGTCTGAGTGGAGGACTCGCGCGGAGGTTAGGGGGTGAGGTGGGGGTGGAGGGGGCGGAGGCCGGTGGTGCGGGAGATGGCCAGGGCCTCCTCGGCCGGCGCCGGGTCGGAGGTGGTGGCGCTCAGGGCCAGCAGGACCTCGGCCACCTGCCACGCTGAGCCCCAGCGGCGGGCCAGGGCCAGGGCTTGGCGGAGGTGGGTTTCGGCTGGGCCGGTGGGGTGGGGGTGGGTGGGCTCCGCGGAGCGGGGGCGTGGGCGGGGGTGGGGGCGTGGGCGGGGGTGGGTGGGCGGCTCGGCGGGGCGGGGGTGGGGGTAGGTGGGGTGGGGATGGGCGGCCTCGGCTCGGCCCAGGGCGGTCAGGGCGCCGATCTCGGTTTCGCGGTTCTCCTCGCGGCGCGCGACGGCCAGGGCCTGCTCGGCGGCCGCGCGGGCCGCGTCGGCGTCGCCCTCGTCGAGGTCCACGGCGCTCAGCGCGACCAGGGCCGACGCCTCGCCGTAGAGGTTGCCCAGGCGGCGGTGCAGGGCGCAGGCGGCGACCAGGTGCCCCCGCGCGCCCGCCAGGTCGCCGCGCGCCCGCAGCACGTACCCGAGGTTCACCCGGGCCACGGCCTCGCCCCACCGCGACCCGTCCGCGACGGCGATCGCCAGCGCGCGGTCCAGGTGCGCCAGGGCGGTGTCCGGCTCGCCGAGCAGGCGGTGCACGAAGCCCAGGTTGTTGCGCACCATCATCTCGTCGGTGCGCGTGCCCGTGCCCAGGGAGCGGGTGAACAGCCCGCGCGCCTCGGCGAACCGCCCGGACGCCAGCAGCGCGATGCCGAGGCTGTTGACCGTCGCCGCCTCGCCCTCCGGCCAGTCGGCCCGGCGGTGCGCCTCCAGCGCGGCCTCCAGGTGCCGCACCGCCTCGTCGCGCCGCCCCAGGTGCACGCACGCCGCCCCGATGCCCCGCAGCACCATCGCCTCGACGCGCGGCACCCCGCGGGCCGCCTCCAGCACCGGGAACGCGACCTCCAGCCACTCCGCGCGCAGCCCGCGGTGCAGGAACACCGAGCGGATCACGTCGGCCAGGTACCACGCCACCGGGTGCGGGCCCCGCACCGCGGCCTGCCGCAGCACGGCGGTCAGGTTGCGGTGCTCGGCCTCCAGCCACGCCACGGCCTCCGCGGACGAGCCGAACGCGACCTCGTCGGGCGGTCCGGGCGCGGGACGGCGGGGCAGCCGCAGCGGGCGGCGGCTGAAGTGCCGGTCCACCGCGTCCGCGGCGGCCAGGTGGAACGCCACCAGGCGGTCCCACCCGCCCTCGTCGGCGCCCAGCGCGCGGGCGTGGTCGCGCACCAGGTCGTGGAAGCGGTAGCGGCCCGGCGCGTGCTGCTCGACCAGGTGCGCGGCGGCGAGCCGGGCCAGCAGGCGCCCCGCCTGCGCGACCGGCACGTCCAGCAGCGCGGCGGCCGCGGCCGGGGTGAAGTCCGGGCCGGGCACCAGGCCGAGCAGCCGGAACAGGCGTTGCTGCGGCTCGGGCAGCGCCCGGTAGGACACGTCGAACGCCCTGGTCAGCGCGCTCTCCTCGGCGCCGTCCACGGTCAGGCCCGCCAGCGCGCCCCCGCGCAGCACGGCCACCAGGTCCGCCACCCGCGGCCGGGGCGCGACCTGGAGGTTGGCCGCGGCGATGCGCAGGGCCAGCGGCAGGTGCCCGCACAGGGCGGCCAGCTCGTCCAGCGGGCCCTCGTCGGCCGGGGCCGCGCCGAGCAGGTCCGCGAGCAGGGCGCGGGAGTCGCCGGCGGGCAGCGCGGCCAGCGGCAGCGGTCGGGCGCCCGCCCGCACGACCAGGTCGCCGAGCCGGTGGCGGCTGGTCACCAGGACCACGCCGGACGGCGGCAGCAGCGGCAGCACCTGCCCGGCGTCGCGCGCGTTGTCCAGCAGCACCAGCACCCGCCGGTCGGCCAGGGCGGTCCGGTAGAGCGAGGTCAGCTCGTCCACGTCGGACGGCAGGCGCTGGTGGCCCAGGGCGCGCAGCAGCTGGGCCAGGGCGACGGCGGGCGGCACGGGCTCGTGGTCGGCGTCGAAGCCGCGCAGGTCCACGTGGAGCTGGCCGTCGGGGAAGCGGTCGCGGGCGCCGCGCGCCCAGTGCACGGCCAGCGCGGTCTTGCCGACGCCCGCCGGGCCGCTGATCACCCAGATGCCCGGTTCGTCCAGGCGGGACAGCTCCGCCGCGCGCCCGGTGAAGCCGCGCACGTCGTGCGGCAGCTGGGCGGGGGCCGGGACGGGGGCGGGGGCCGGGTCAGGGGCGGGCGGCGGGGTCGGTCCGGGGGCGGGGGCGCCGCCCTGGAGCACCTGGACGTGCAGGTCGCGCAGGGTGGGCCCGGGTTCGATGCCCAGCTCCTCGGCGAACCTGCGCCGCGTCTGCGCGTACGCCGCCAGCGCCTCGGACGTGCGGCCCGAGCGGTGCAGGGCGAGCATCACGGCGGCCTGGAGGCGTTCGCGGAACGGGTGCTCCGCGCCCAGCCGGCGCAGCTCGCCGACGACGGCCGCGTGCCGCCCGGCCCGCAGCTCGGCGTCGAACAGCTCCTCCAGGGCGGCCAGCCGCCGTTCCTCCAGCGGCCGGGCCTCCCGGTCCACCAGGACCTCGGTGGCGCCGCCCAGCACCGGTCCTTCCCACAGCGCGAGGGCCGCCCGCAGGCGCGCGACGCCGGCGTCCACCCGCCCCGCGGCCAGGTCGGCGCGGGCCGCCGCGACCTCGTCGGCGAACACCTGGAGGTCGAGCCGCCCCGGTTCGACGCGGACGAGGTAGCCCGGCGACCGGCGCACGATCGCGTCCCGGCCGATGAGCTTGCGCAGCTCCCACACGCGCACCTGGAGCCGGCCCCGGGCGCTGGCCGGCGGCTCGCCCTCCCAGGTGGCGCCGATCAGCTGCTCCTCGGAGACCACGCGGTTGGCGTTGAGCAGCAGCGCGGCGAGCACGGCGCGCTGCTGGGGCCCGCCGAGCCGCACCGGCTCGTCGTCGAGGTACGCGGCCACCGGGCCCAACACCCGGTAGCGCACGTCCCCTTCGGTCACGAATACATACTGCCACCGAACGCGCGAATTCCACGAAAGAGTTTCAACACACCGTTCCGGATGGCAATTAACTATTCGTCCGTTATTGCTTAAGTTCTATTTCACCCTTTGTTCACCAGGATGCGCGTGGACGCGGTGCCGAGACCGGTGGGACCGGGCAGCGACGGGGGCGCGACGACCCGCGGCCGGTGGTGCTCCTCCAGGGCGTCGTCGCCGTAGCGGTAGGTCCGGCGGTGCCACTCCAGCATCGCCGCCATCCAGTCCTGGAGGGCGGTGGCGTACCCGGACAGGGCCTCGCGCGCCCTGCGGTCCAGGCCGAGTTCGGCGACCAGGGCGGGCAGCTCGACGTCCACGACGTGCTCGAACTGCCGCATCCGCGCGGTCTGGAGGTCGTGCACCACCTGCAGCGCGCGGTCGAGGTCGACGTCGAGGAAGTTGCGCACCACCAGCACGAGGTTGTGCAGCTCGCCCTCGTACTGGACCTCCTTGCGGTAGGAGAACAGGTCGTTGACCATCCACCCGTAGTCGGCGGCGGCGTTCTCCAGGTTCCGCACGGTCCGGGTGCGGAGGACCTCCGGCGGCACGGCCGCGCCGCCCGCCGCGGTCAGGCCCATGGTGAGCTTCGACCCGAACGTGTGACGGCGCATCTCCACGTAGTCGATCGGGTCGGGGATGCGGTTGAGCCGGTGGCCGTGCAGCTCCCACAGCCAGGAGTCCAGCATCGCGGACACGTTCCCGCGCAGCTCCTCGCGGCGGGGCGGGGGCAGCCGGACGGCGGTGCGGCGCCACAGGTCGGCCAGGCCGCGCTCCAGCGGGGTCACCGGGGTGACGGGCGCCGCGCCCTCCAGCGGCATCAGCTGCTTCAGGCGCTCGGTGGCGGCCTTCGCCGCGACCGGGTCCGGGGTGCGGCCGAACGCGGCCGGGTAGTAGTCGTCGCCGTAGGTGCGCCAGGCCAGCCAGTCCGCGGACAGGTCGAGCTGCCCGCGCGTGGCGCGCGGGTCCATGACCGCCGCGCACAGCGCCACGTCGTGGCCGCGGGCCTTCTCCTCGGTCCAGACGCGCGGCACGTCGTCGAAGAAGCCCATGTCCCGGCTCCACTCCAGGCTGTGCTCCCCCGCCGCCCGCCGGTGCGGGTTGACCCTGGTCGGGTAGGGCATGCGCATGTCGGGCACCCGGATCGGCGGCACCGGCTCGAACGGCACGTGGGTGAAGGCGCGCAGCCGCTGCGGCGCGGTGGCGACCAGCGAGCGCAGCGACGAGGTGCCCAGGCCGGTGGGGCCGCCCAGCACCGGGGTGGTGACCGCGCCCTCGTTCATGTAGCGGCTGGAGCGGGCGTGCCACTCGTGGCCGCCGGACTGCCAGTCCTGCAGGCCCTTGACGTACGCGAGCACGGCGAGCCGGCCCGCCGGGTCCACGCCGTGCTCGTCGAGCAGCGGCGGCACCTCGGTGACCGCGGTGTGCTCGAACTGGTGCAGGCGCGAGGTGAGCAGGTCGTTGACCGCCTCGGCGGCCTCCTGGGTGGGGATGTCGAGGAACTTCTCCAGCACGAGCACGCCGTTGCTCAGCTCGCCCTCGTCCAGCACCTCGCGCTCGTAGGAGAACAGGTCGTTGCGCAGGTGGACGGCGTCGGCGAAGGTGTCGCGCAGCACGCCCATCGGCCGCGACAGGGCGATGCGGGCGGGCACCTCCATGCCGGTGACGTGCTCGACCAGGTTCGCCGACCACGGCGCGCCGCCGACCTTGCGGCGCATCTCGACGTACTCGACCGGGTTGGCCAGGCGGCCCTCGGAGATGTTGAGCAGCTCCCACATCGACTCGTCGAGCAGGTGCTCGGTGTTCTCGGCGAACCGGCGGCGCCAGTCGGGCGAGTGGGCGGGGACGGTGCGCTCCCAGAGGTCCTTGAGGCCCTTCTCGACCGGGTTGGCGGGCTCCTCGGTGATGGCGCCGTCGACCGGCATGAACAGCGGGAGCCGGTCCAGGTGCGCCTTGGCGCCCGCGAGGTCGGGGTTGCGCTTGTAGAGCTCGACGAAGTGGTCGTCGAAGTAGAAGACCCACACGTACCAGTCGGTGACCAGGTCCAGGTCGTCGGCCGAGGCGTCGGGGTGGGTGTAGGCGCAGAGCAGGGCGTAGTCGTGCGAGTCGAGGTCGTGCCCGGTCCAGATCACGGTGCCGTGCTGCGGGACGTCGATCATGTCCATGTCGCGCGCCCAGGCCCTCGCGTGGGCGCGCGCGCGTTCGAGGTTCGGGTTCAGCCGCGCCGGGTGGGGCAGGTAGAAGTCCGGCAACTGGAACGGCTGCATCGGCTCGCACCTCTCCGGTCGGCAGGGCGTACCAGGGGTACGCAACCAGGGCCGGGCCGCGCGGGCCAATACCCCGCGGCGCTGATCCACACGTTCGAGCGCACCCGTCCCCCGTCGGGCGCAACGCGGTCTGCTCCCGGTGTCCGCATTGCGCGTGGAGCGGTGCTCCGGCCCCTTCCGTCGCACACTGGGTGGCGTGCCCCGCTTGCAGCCCGTCGACGAGGACTTCTTCACCACGGCACCCCGGCGCCGCGCGTACGTGCTGGAGCTGCCCGTGTCACCCGAACGCGTGTGGCGCGGGCTGACCGCCTCCAACCCGCTGTGGTGGTGCCGGTTGCTCTCCGTGGAGCACACCTCGCCCCGGCCCTTCGGGGTCGGCACGACGCGGCGGGCGTCGGTGCTGGGGGTGCTGCGGATGCGGGAGCGGTTCTTCCGGTGGGAGCGGGGGCGGCAGTCGTTCTGGGCGGAGTCGGCGAACCTGCCGGTGTTCCGGCGGTTCGCGGAGGACTACCTGGTGGAGCCCTCGGCCGGCGGGTGCCGGTTCACCTGGACCTTCGCGTGGGAGCCGGTGGTGCGGGGCGGGGACCGGGTGAACGCGGCGGTGTTCGGCTCGCTGGTGGCGGACACGCGGCGGCACTTCGGCGGGTGAGCCCGGTCCTTCGGCCGTGATGGCAGTCGCAACAGGTCGTCCCGGGCGGCGATGTGAGGAGGAGTCCGGCTGCAGGCCCCCGGAGTGCGACGTGACCGGACAGCACCGATCCAGGAATCATGGCAACCGGTTCACCGGAACGACGGAAACGGCGTTCCAAGGCCGCGACGTCCACGGCGACGTCAACACCACTACGCGGTCGTCGACCCGATCACCCGGACGGGCGGCGGTGACAGCGGCGACCTCGCCGTTGGCGGTCATCGCCGCGGTGCTGGTCACGGCGGTCGACACACCGCCGGCCCGGGAAGCGGGCAGGGCGGTCGCCGAAGAAGACCCTCGGCTCCTCCGCGCAACTGCTGCACACCGGCTGCCGCCCACGGCACGTTGAAGGCGGCACCACCGGAATCGACGTCGAACGAGTGTGGAGCACGAACAAGCACGCGACCCTCACGTCGGGCAAGGTCGAACCCACCCTGCAGAACCCCAGCGCCCGCGAAGTCCTGCTCATGGGCATGGGCGTCGAGATCGTCGCGCGCACACCGCCCCCGTGCCGCCCAGGAACTTCTCGGTCGAGCCGGACACCTCCCCGTCGCGCGTGGAGCCGTTCCCGCCCGAGGCCGGAGAAGCGGTCGGCGAATCGCAGGGCGGATTCCCGTACCAGGTCAACCGGGGTGAGCCGGAGGTGTTCACGCTCCACTTCGGCGACGTGGTCGACCGCGTCGAGTTCACGTTGTCCCCCGACGTCGTGATCGACGGTAACGACGGCGAGCCCTACCGCGTCACCGGCATGGGCGACAGGCCGCGCTATTCGCTCGCCGAAGGACCCGACGGCGGCCCGAAGTGGGTGTTGGCCCCGTACGGGGAGCGTTGAGCGGGCCGCGCAGGTCCACCCGCGTCCGGACGCGGCTTCCCACCCGTGCGCACCTCGTGGGGCACTGCGGCCGGGCCGACCACCGCCACGA
Source organism: Saccharothrix syringae (assembly GCF_009498035.1). Classification (NCBI taxonomy): domain Bacteria; kingdom Bacillati; phylum Actinomycetota; class Actinomycetes; order Pseudonocardiales; family Pseudonocardiaceae; genus Saccharothrix; species Saccharothrix syringae. The sequence goes on along the minus strand of NZ_CP034550.1, from coordinate 1,218,935 downwards.
GATCGACTCGTCCGAAAAGTGCGGTAGATCGCACCCATACGGGTGAACCCACGGCTTAGGTTAGGCTCCCCTTCATGTCCAAGGGAGAGGCGCTGCTGGCCGGTGACGGCCTGGTCCTCGCGCACCACGACCGCACCGTCGTGGAAGACGTCTCGCTGCACCTGCGCGCCGGCGCGGTGACCGCGCTCGTCGGCCCCAACGGCTCCGGCAAGTCCACCGTGCTGCGCTCCCTGGCCCGCCTCCACAAGCCGAAGCAGGGCCGGATCCGCGTCGGGGACCGCGCGGTCTGGGGCCACGCCGCCCTGTCCGGCAAGGAGTTCGCCCGCAACGTCACCCTGCTGACCCAGCAGCGCCCCACCCCGTCGGGCGTCTCGGTCCGCGACGTCGTCTCCTACGGCCGCTACCCCTACCGCTCCGGCTGGCGCGGCGTGGACCTGGAGGGCAACGCCGCCATCACCCGCGCCATGGAGCTGACCGGGGTCGCGCCGATGGCGCACCGGGGCGTCGACGAGCTGTCCGGCGGCGAGCTGCAGCGCGTCTGGCTCGCCTCCTGCCTGGCGCAGCAGACCTCCGTGCTGCTGCTCGACGAACCCACCAACCACCTCGACCTGCGCTACCAGGTCGAGGTCCTGGACGTGGTCCGCGACCTGGCGAACGACCACGGCGTGGCGGTCGGCGTGGTCCTGCACGACCTCGACCACGCCGCGGTCGTCGCGGACGAGGTGGTCCTGCTGGCGGAGGGCCGCGTGGTCGCCGCGGGCGCGGTGCGCGACGTGCTGACCGCCGAGCACCTCTCCCGCGCCTACGGCATCACCGTGCACGTCGCCGACGACCCGGTCACCGGCGCGGTCCACTGCCGCCCCGTCGGGCGCCACACGCCCCGACCCACCGCCTGAACCCCCGAAGACCCGAACCGGAAGAGGTGCGCGCCATGCGCTTGTCCACCCCTGCCCTCGTCGCGGCGGCCGTGCTGCTGTCCGCCTGCGGCACCACCGAGGCGCCGACCGCCCCGACCGCGCAGAGCGCCGGCGGGCCGGTCACCGTGACCGACGCCCGCGGCAAGGAGGTCAAGCTCGACGCGCCCGCGCAGAAGGTCGTCACGCTGGAGTGGGCCGAGACCGAGATGGTCGCCTCACTGGGTGTCATGCCGGTGGGTGCCGCGGACACCACCGGCTACAAGGCGTGGGACTCGGTGGCGCCGCTCGACGACAGCGTCAAGGACGTCGGCAAGCGCAACGAGCCCAGCGTCGACTCGATCGTCGCGCTCGACCCGGACGTGGTGATCATGCCCGAGGGCCGCGACGCCACGCTGGCCGACCAGCTGGAGAAGTACGTCCCGGTGATCGTCACCGAGGCCAGCGACGCGAGCCGCAACCTCGACCGCCTGCGCGGCGACCTCGGCCTGGTCGCCAAGGCCCTCGGCAAGACCTCCGAGGGCGACGCGCTGCTGGCCGAGATGGACAAGGCGCTCGCCGACGGCAAGAAGGCCGTGGCCGACAAGGGCGCCGGGGGCACGCCGTTCGTGGCCGCCGACGGCTGGCTGGAGGGCAGCACGGTCAACATCCGCCCGTTCGGCAAGGGCTCGCTGGTCTCCGACACCGCCGAGGCCGTCGGCCTGGAGAACGCCTGGACGGGCGAGGTCGACCCGCAGTGGGGCCTGGGCGCCACCGACGTCGAGGGCATGACCGCGATCACCGACCCGAAGACCGTCCTGTTCTACAGCGCCTCCGAGGACGACGTGTTCACCACCGGCCTCGCGCAGAACCCGGTGTGGCAGCGGCTGCCGTTCGTGACCTCCGGCAAGGTGGTCAAGCTGGCGCCCGGCACGTGGACCTTCGGCGGTCCCCGGTCGGTCGTGCACATCGCCGAGCAGGTCGTGAAGGCCGTCACCGCCTGATGCCGCGCACCGCCGCCGTGACGGCGGGGATCGTGGCGGCCATCGCCCTGCTCTCCGCCGTCCACCTCACCCAGGGCACCTCCGACACCGGCGTGCTCGACGTGCTGGCCGCCCTCGTCGGCGACGGCGACGCGCAGACCCTCGCCGTGCTGGAGGGCTCGCGCGTCCCCCGCCTGCTGACCGCGCTGCTGCTGGGCGTCGCCCTCGGCGTCGCGGGCGCGGGCATGCAGTCGGTGGCCCGCAACCCGCTGGCCTCGCCGGACACGCTCGCCGTGAACGCGGGCGCGCACTTCGCCGTGGTGGCGATCGCGGCGTTCGGGGTGTCCCTGCCCGCGCTGCCCGCGGGCGCGGCGGCGTTCGCCGGCGGCCTGGCCGCGGCCGTGGCGGTGCTCGGGCTGTCCGGCGGCGGGTCGACGAGCCCGCGGCTGGTGCTGGTGGGCTCGGCGGTGATGCTGGCGGTGCAGTCGGTGACCATGCTCCTGCTGCTCATGTATGAGCAGGAGACGACCGGGCTGTTCGCCTGGGGCAGCGGCTCGCTGACCGTCAGCGACCTGCGCGCCACCGGTCAGGTGACACCTGTCGTGGTGATCGCGGTGGTGGGGCTGGTGTTCATGGGGCGGTCGCTCGACGTCCTCGCCCTGGGCGACGACAACGCGACCGTGCTGGGCCTGAACGTGCGGCGGACGCGGGTCGGCGCGGTGCTGCTGACGGTGGCGCTGACCGCCGCGGCGGTGACGGTCGCCGGGCCCGTCGGCTTCGTCGGGCTGAGCGCGCCGGTGATCACGCGCCTGCTGGTGCCGCTCGCGCCCGGTCTCGGCGGGCACCGGCTGCTGCTGCCGGTGTCCGGCCTGGTCGGCGTGCTGATCGTGCTCGGCGCGGACGTGCTGCTGCGGGCGGTCATGGGGTCGGCCGCGGCGGTGCGGGTGCCCACCGGCGTGATGACCACGCTCCTCGGCGCGGTCGTGCTGGTGTGGCTGGCGCGGCGCGGCCGGTCGAGCGGGACGCCGCGCCAGGCGCCCGCCGGGCGGGTCGGGGTGGCCGGGTCGCGGCGCCGGCTCGTGGCGGTCGCGGGCGCGCTCGCCGTGCTCGTCGTGGCGGCGCCGGTCGCGGGCCTGATGCTGGGCGACCGGGTGGTGCTGCTGGGCGACCTGGCGAACTGGCTGTCCGGGCGCACCGGCACCGCGCTGACGTTCGTGCTCGACCAGCGGCTGCCGCGGGTGCTCGCGGCGCTGGCGGCGGGCGCCGCGCTGGCGGTGGCCGGGTGCGGCATCCAGGCGGTGAGCCGGAACCCGCTGGCCGAACCCGGGCTGCTGGGCATCACGGCGGGCGCGGGCCTGGGCGCCATCTCGTTGATCACGCTCGTGCCGGTGGCGGGCGCGTGGGCCGTCGCCGGTGCCGCGGGAGCGGGCGCGTTCGTGGTGTTCGCGCTGGTCTACGGGCTGGCGTGGCGGTCGGGCGTCGACCCGGACCGGCTGGTGGTCATCGGCATCGCCACGTGGTCGGCCGGGATGGCGCTGATCACGCTGCTGATCGTGGTGTCGGACCCGTGGAACACGGCGAAGGCCCTGACCTGGCTGTCCGGCTCCACGTACGGGCGGACCCTGGAGCAGGTCCTGCCGACGGCCCTGGCGCTGGCGGTGGTCACGCCGCTGCTGTGGCTGCGGCACCGGGAACTGGACCTGCACGGCCTCGACGAGGACACGCCGCGCGTGCTGGGGGTGCGGGTGGAGCGCTCGCGGCTGGCCGTGCTGGTGGGCGCCGGCCTGCTGGCGGCGACGGCGGTGTCGGCGATCGGCGTGGTGGCGTTCGTCGGGCTGGTGGCGCCGCACCTGGCGCGCTCGCTGGTCGGCGGGCGGCACCGGCGGGTCGTCCCGGTGGCGGCCGCGGTCGGCGCGGTGCTGGTGAGCCTCGCGGACACCATCGGGCGCACGGTCATCTCGCCCGCCCAGGTGCCCGCCGGGCTGGTGATCGCGCTGCTGGGCACGCCGTACTTCGTGCTGGCGCTGTGGCGGACGCGGGAGAACCGGGTCTGACGCGGGGCACCTGACGCGGCGGGCCCGGACCGGCGGACCCCGGCGCCCCGGAACCCCGACGGGCACCCGGACCTGCCGGGCAGCCGGAGGGCTCCCCGCCGGCGGCGTCGCGACCCGCCGGCGCGCCCGGCCCTCCCCGGCGCGGACGCACACCTCGCCGTTGAGGCGTGCGCGCGCATCAGGACAGCTGCCGCTCCCGCCGGCCGAGCACCGCGCTGCGCTTGGCGAAGGTGTACGCCGCGGAGACGAGCGTCATGTGGTGGTGCCAACCCCGGTAGGACCGGCCTTCGAAGTCCAGCAGACCGTAGTGCGCCCGCAGGTCCAGCAGGTCGGACGCGGTCCGGTCGACGAGTGCCCCCAGTGAGATGACCTCCGCCGCGCGGAGGTCGGTGCGGTTGGTCAGCCAGAGCTTCACCCGGCCGTCCTGCCGCGTGGTGCCGATCAGGTGCAGCGCCGGGCCGCCGCGCCGGCCCGGGTCGGACGGCAGCCGCACGGGCACCGACAGCGCCTGCGTGGCGCGGTGCTTGCCGTCCACGCCCGGCGCCCAGGTGACGACCTGCCGGTGCTTGATGTCCGCGCCCCGCAGGCAGTCGCGCGCGCGGACCAGGTTCGGCCCGCGCTGCGGGCCGAGGCCGCCGCGCACGGCGGCGAGGTGCGGACCGGGCACCAGCTCGAACGTGTCGGGCACCTCGAAGACGAAGTCCGCCCCCAGTTCGGCCAGCTTCGCCATCAGCAGGTTGGCACCCGCGGCGTGCCGCAGGTCGCCGACCACGGGCGCCCGCGGGACGCCCCACTCACCGACCTCCTCGACCAGGTCGAGCGCGTACCGCCACGCGGGCAGCGCCTCGACCCCGTCGGGGATGTAGGTCCGGGTGCGGCGGCACGGGTCATCGGTCCACCGCCGGGTGAGCTGGATGCGCCAGTTCACCGGGATGCTCGCCGCTTCCGCGGCCAGGAACAGCCCGGTGCCCAACTGGCAATTGATCGCGCGACCTTCGCTCGGCACGAACCTGCGTTCCACGCCGACCGAGTGGTCGCCCCTTTTCGGAATAGTCGTCTCGGCGATCACCCACGCCCTGGGCGAGAGCAACCCGTCGACTTCCCCGGCAATTCGGGACCGTACTTCCCGCCAGTCCCAGGGACTTTGGTTGATGAACTGCTGGAGCGACTGTGAAACCGGTAACCTGAGCACCTCCTCCGCAATTCTGCGGACAGACTTCCGACCATGTCCAAGCAACAGCCCCCGGAGATACACCTCAGCCCATCTGCGCTGGTCAGAGCGCGGAAGGGAGCTGAACTTGTCGTGCGCGAAGCGTGCCACCTCATCATTCTTGGCAAGCGAAAGACCAGTGCGAAGACTGCTCTCGACCACCGTTGACCCCCGAAACTGGTACAAACCGTACCCAATTGATACTCCATATGGGGAACGCGCGCGGCAAGTCGCTCCGACTCAAGTCGGGACGATCTCGTGAGGTCGAAACGCAAGCGCTATCGTTGAATAGTTATCCTGCGCGCCGCCCATGCTCACCCTCTGTAGAGGCGGGCTTGCGGAGGTCGTTCGACACCGTCCCCCGCGCCCTTGCCAGCAGGAAGAAGGGCGGATCGGCGAACCGCCTGCCGCGTCCGGTCGATCACACGGAGTAGCGAAAAGACAGGTCCACCCGGCGGACGCCCACTGCGTACATCCGGGTGTACCTGGGTCACCACGCCCTAGACGGAGCGTGATCAAGTTGAAGATTCAAGCTCTTGGCCCGCGGTCGTCCCGTGCCGCTCGGAATCGATGCCGGCTGCGCCGGTAGACGTGCCGCATTCCACACGACGCGGGCACGCCGGCATTACCCTGCGTTGGCGAGCGGTTCACGTGAACCGATTACCCGGCAGGGGTTCGCCGGCGCGCCCGCGCGCCCGTTAATTATTTCCCTATCGGTCCTCTGGCCATTTCGGTCAAATCGTGCGCTCGGCGATGGTGACCGCCCGGTCGAACCCGGCCAGCCGGATCACCTCCACCACCTCCGGCCGCGCGCCCACGACGATGATCGCCGCCGACGGCGGCAGCTGCTGCTGCGCGAACGCCAGGCAGCGCACGCCCGCCGACGACATCGACGCCAGCCCGGTCAGGTCCAGCACCAGCCGCTCCAGCGGCCGCTGCGCCGCCTGCTCCACCAGCGACCGGAACACCGGCGCGGTGCCCGCGTCCAGCTCACCGGTCAGGTAGACGGTCCCGGTCCGGCCGTTGAACCCCAGGTACGCCTCGAAGCTCACCGCTGTCCTCCTCCGCTCACGACCACCTGCGGCAGCGCCTCCAGCACCACCACCGACTTCCCGGCCACCACGAGCGCGTCGCGCCGGTCCCCGCCGTCGCCGAACCGGCCCGTGGCGGTGTCCGCGGCGACGTGCCACGCCGTGCCACCGGGCGCCTCCGGCAGCACGACCTCCACCGCCGCCGGGTCGGTGTTGGCCACCACGAACACCGAGTCCACGCCCTCCTCGTGCAGCAGCACGGCCACCAGCCGCGAGTCCGGCGACCAGTCCGGCTCGAACGGCCGCGCGCCGTGCCAGCTCACCGCGGGGTATTGCCACCCGGGCACGTCCTGGCCGCCGGGGTGCCCGGCCCGCCGCAGCACGGGGTGCCGCGCGCGGAAGCGCGTCAGCCAGGCCACGAACGCCACCAGGTCCCGGTTGCGCCCGGCCAGCTCCCAGTCCACCCAGGTGATCTCGTTGTCCTGGCAGTAGGCGTTGTTGTTGCCCCGCTGGGTGCGACCGAACTCGTCGCCCGCCAGCAGCATCGGCACGCCGTTGCTCACCATCAGCAGCGTCAGCGCGTTGCGCGCCTGCCGCTGCCGCAGCGCCAGCACCCCGGGGTCGTCCGTGGGTCCCTCGACGCCGCAGTTCCAGCTCTCGTTGGCGTCGTGGCCGTCCCGGTTGTCCTCGCCGTTGGCCTCGTTGTGCTTGTGGTCGTAGGACACCAGGTCGGCCAGGGTGAACCCGTCGTGGCAGGTCACGAAGTTCACCGACGCCCCGGTGCCGCGCCCGGCGTAGAGGTCGGGCGAGCCGATCAGCCTGCCCGCCAGCGCGGCGGCGCTGCCCGGCCGGGCCACCAGGAACCGGCGCAGCGCGTCGCGGTACTGCCCGTTCCACTCCATCCACCGGCCGTAGGACGGGAACGAGCCCACCTGGTACAGGCCGCCCGCGTCCCACGCCTCGGCGATCAGCTTGCGGTCGGCCAGCACCGGGTCGCGGGCCAGCGCCTCCAGCAGCGGCGGGTTCGGCAGCGGCGCGCCGTCGGGGCCGCGGGTCAGCACCGAGGCCAGGTCGAACCGGAACCCGTCCACCCGGTACTCCAGCGCCCAGTGCCGCAGGCTGTCCGCGATCAGCTCGCGCACCACGGGGTGGTTGCAGTTGAGCGTGTTGCCGGTGCCGCTGAAGTTGTAGTGGTCGCCGTCCGGGGTGAGCAGGTAGTACACCCCGTTGTCCAGGCCGCGGAACGACTGCGTCGGCCCGCGGTGGTCGCCCTCGCCGGTGTGGTTGAACACCACGTCGAGCACCACCTCGATGCCCGCCGCGTGCAGGTCGCGCACCAGCTCCTTCAGCTCGCGCGGCGAACCGTAGGACGCCTTGGGCGCGAAGAAGCCCACCGGGTGGTAGCCCCAGGTGTTGAGCCGGTCGGGCGCGCCCGCCACGTCGGTCTCGTCGAACTCGAAGACCGGCATCAGCTCCACGCAGTTCACGCCCAGCTCCCGCAGGTGCGGCACCTTCTCCCGCAGGCCCGCGAACGTGCCGGGCGCCGCCACCCCGGACGAGGGGTGCCGGGTGTAGCCGCGCACGTTCAGCTCGTAGACCACCAGGTCCGCCGCTGGGATGCGCGGCGCCCGGTCGTCGCCCCAGTCGAAGTCGTCCGGCGGCACGACCGCCGACCGGTACCGGGGCCGCCTGCCCCACTCCTCGCCGCCGGCGATGCGCCGGGCGCGCGGGTCGAGCAGCAGCGCGTCGCCGTCGTCCACCCGGTACGCGTAGTGCACCAGGTCCGGGTCCAGCCCCAGCACGGTCATCGCCCACACGTCGCCGACCCGGTACTCCTCGGGGAACGGCAGCTCGGCGACCACGTCGCCGTGCTCGGGGTCCAGCAGCACCAGGGTCATGCGCCGGGCCGTGCCGGAGGCGACCGCGAAGCAGATGCCCCGCGCGACGGCGGTGGAGCCCAGCGGCAGCGGCGGGGCGGGCGCCACCCGGAACCCGTCGACCCACCGCTCCGGGGTCGCCGTCATGCCCCCTCCACCGGGACCAGCCGCGCCCGCACGGTCACCGCCGACGCGCTGTCGGGCAGCCGGACCGCCATGGCCCCGGCGTCGAAGTCGCGGTACGGCTCGCCGTCGACCAGGACCCCGTCCAGCCGCACCCGGCCCGCGGGCAGCACGTCGGGCGCGACCCGCAGCAGCCGGCCCGGGAAGTCGGCGTCGGGGCGGGGCTTGAACCACAGCTCCAGCGGCTCGCCGCGCACCAGCAGGCCGGTGTAGGCGGTGGCCAGGTAGCACAGCTCCGCCGAGTGGTACATCGACATGGAGTGGCTGCCCTTGAGCCGCTCGGTGCCCACCAGGTACGGGATGCCGTTGTTGAGCACGTTGAAGTACACGCCGCCCTCGTCGTGGTCGAGGAAGAACGCGTTGTAGAACGCCGCCGCCTCCCGGCCGTGCGCCAGGAACTCCGGCGAGCGCCGGTGCCCGGCCAGCACCAGGTAGGCCAGGATCGCCTGCTCCTGCTGCCACCACGCCTTGCGGTCGTGCCACACGAAGTCGTGCGGCGGCTGCCGCTGCACCAGGTCGTACCAGCCGCCCCGCTGCCCGTCGCGGCCCACGTCCGGCATGGTGCGCGCCAGGGTCTCGGCCAGGCGCGCGTAGTCGTACTTGGCGCGCACCGCGTTCATCCGGGTCAGGTTCCAGGCGATCTTGAGGTTGTGCCCCACCACGGCCCGGTCCTGCTGCCAGCCCCACTCGCGGTCCGGCGTCCAGTCGCCGTGGAAGCGCTCCTGCACGAACGGCGTGCCGCGGTCGGGGAAGTGCGCCACGATCATGTCGAAGGTGTGCTCCAACATGTCCAGGTGCCGCTCGTCGCCCGTGGCGAGGTACAGGTTGAACAGGTAGGCGGGCGCGTGGTCGCCCACGGAGTTCCAGTTCTTGCGCGCCCTGTTCGGCCCCAGCGACGCGGCGTGCGGGCTCAGGTCCACCGGGTCCACGTGCGACCAGTAGCCGCCGCGCACCGGGTCGGCGAAGAACCGCTCGAACAGCCGCATGGTGCCGTCGACGTCGGCCTTGATCGCCGGGTCGCCGGTGACGCGGTAGTTCTGCACCAGGCCCGCCAGGGCGTAGATCTGCTCGTAGGCGGGGATGGCGCGGTAGTCGTCGTCGAACTCGGAGGTGAACAGCTTGCGCTCGCGCCCGCCGTCCACGTCGACGCCGTGGTACCAGTAGGTGACGCCCAGGTCCCGGTCGACGAACCGCATGTGCTCGCGCAGGTAGGCCGAGCCGCGGTCGGCGACGGTCAGGAAGTCCTCGTCGCCGGTCAGCATGTACGCCGACGCCATGCCGTAGACCAGGCGGGAGATCGTGTCGGTCTCCTGGACGTGCCGGCCGCCCTTGTCGCCGCCCAGCCGGATCTCGGTGCGGTAGTCGGCGTAGTCGACCTCGCCGGCGCCGAACTGGGCGCGCCGGTAGAACCGGGCCAGCTCGCGCAGCTGGTCGACCCACCACCCGGGCCGCTCGAACACGTGCTCCTCGGTCTCGTCGCCCACCAGCAGCAGCTGCGCCGCCTGGTGGCGGCCGTCCCGGTAGACCGGGCCGTGGGCGAACACCAGCCGGTCCGGCCGCAGCAGCTCGGCGAGCCGACCGGTGGCGTCCCGGTACGGCTCGCCGAGGTTGCGCACGACCTGCGCGGACGTGGTGCCGGTCAGGTGCAGGGCGACGTCGCGGCCGTCGAGCGTGCGCAGCACGAGGGCGTCGCCGGTGAACGAGCGGACGCGGCCCGCGGTGGTGTCGGAGTAGGAGTGGGGGACGGCGGTGTGCTCAGCGGCCACCGTTGCCCCTGGCCGCCAGCATGTCGATCACCGTGCGGGCCAGCAGGTTGCACTGCTCGACCGTGCGGGAGGTGACCAGGTCGCCGTCCACCACCACGTCGCGGCCGGTGTAGACCGCGCCCATGTTGCGCACGTCGCCGACGAGGTTGTTGTGGCAGGTCACCGACCTGCCGCGGACCAGCTCCGGCACCGCCGAGAGCAGCAGCAGCCCGTGGCAGGAGAACGCCTTGACCAGGTTCGGCAGGCGGAACGCCCGCCGCATCACCTCCACCGCGGGCGCGGGCCTGGTCACGTCGTCGGTGTAGCGCAGCCGGTCCGCGACCATGCCCGAGGGCACGATCAGCGCGGACAGCCGGGACAGCTCGTCGTAGTCCAGCTTCTCCAGGTCGCCGGACACCTCGATCGGGGCGCGCTGCTCGTGCCCGGTGAAGGTGAGCGAGTCGCTGCCCCACAGCCGGGTCAGCAGCTCGACCTGCGCGCCCTCCTCGGCGAAGCGCATCCGGTAGTAGGCGATCTCCTCCTCGACGTAGTCGCTCTCCATCAGGATGCCGATGCGCCTGCCCTGGAGCCTGCCGGTGGTGCCCGGCACTTCCGTGGTCTGGGTCATTTCCTCGTCTCCGCTCGCGGTCGGCCTCGGGTGGGCCTCGTGGATCGGCCCCGGGTGGGCCTCGTGGGTGGGCCCCGGGTGGGCCCGGGTGGCGCCCGGTCCCGGTGGGTTCGCCGCCCCACCGGGACCGGGCGCGGGCCGCCGGTCGCGTTCCCGCGACGCGACCGGCGGCGGGGGGATCGACGCCTGCTACGCCGCGGCGCCCTGCGGGGCGTCCCCGGTCGCGCGCGGGGCGGCGGATCCCGGCATGGGGGTCAGGCCCCCGACGGTGTAGGTGCGGATCCTCGGGCGGCCGTCCCGCAGCACGACCGACCACGTCTCCTTCGAGGTGACGCCGACCCACGCGCTGCTCGGCGCGGGCGGCGCCCACATCCGGGACTGCCAGTTCACCCGCAGCACCACCTCGGCGTGCAGCGGCGACGTGGCCGTCACCTTCGCGTCGAGCACGTCGTGCACCTCGTCGAAGTAGGTGCTGGTGGTCTCCCGGTACCACGCGCGGAAGTCGTCGTGGTCGCGCACCGTGCGCTGCGGCAGGTGCATCACCAGGCCCGCCTCCGTCAGCAGGTCCAGCAGCACCTCGACCTCGTCGTGCCGGTCCAGCGCGGCGAACCAGTCGCGCACCAGGCCGCGCACGGCCGACTCGGTGATCCGGTCACCGGCTCCCCCAGTCACAGCTCCTGCCTCCTCAGTCGATGACCAGGTCGACGAGGTAGGGGCCGTCGTGGGCGAGCATGGCCTCCACGGCGGTGTCCACCTCGTACAGCTTCTCCACCCGCTGCCCCGGCACGCCCAGCGCCGCGGCCAGCCCGGTGAACCCGATGTCCGGGTCGGACAGGTCGAACGCGGCCGGGAAGGCGTGCGGGGAGATCCCGCGCTCCCGCCAGTACTGCTCGATGTTCAGGTCCAGCAGGTGGTAGCGGCGGTTGTTGCAGATGACGAACTTGGCGCCGATGCCGTACCGGGCCGCGGTCCACAGCGCCTGGAACGTGTACATCGAGCCGCCGTCGCCGGTGAACGCCACCACCGGCAGCTCGGGGCGGGCCAGCTTGATGCCCAGCGCGCCGGGGATGCCCACGCCCAGCGAGCCGCCGCGGGTCTGGAAGAACCGGCCGGGCTGCTGCGGCGGCAGGTGCCTGGCCAGCGGCGCCGACGCGGTCAGCGCCTCGTCGAACACCACCAGGTCCTCCGGGGCGCGGCGGGCCAGCCGCCGCACGAACCGGTCCAGCACGGTGTCCTCGGCCAGCGGGGGCTCGGGGTGCACCGGGCGGGGCCGCGCGGGCGCCGGCGCGGTGGCCGGGCCGTGGCGGAGCAGCTCCCTGGCCAGGGCGGCCAGGGTGGGCTTCGGGTCGGCCACGATGCCCACGTCCACCGGGTGGTTCTTGGCGATCTCGTAGGCGTCCAGGTCGACGTGCACGATCCGCGCGCCCGGCTTGAACGGGTTGTCCAGGCTCGGGAACACCTCGGGGAACACGTAGGTGCCGACGATGAGCACCGAGTCCGCCTCGGCGACCACGCGGGCGCTGTCCGCGCCGAACATGTGCCCGAGCTGACCGCCGTAGAGCGGGTGCGTGGCGTCGAAGTTGAACTCCGAGGAGTTCACCCCCCACACCCGCGCGCCGAGCGCCTCGGCCACGGCGGTCAGCTCGCGCTGCGCCCCGCTGGTGGCGACGCCGTCGCCCATCAGCACCAGCCGGCGCTCGCCGGCCAGCAGCGCGGCGGCGGCCTCGGCCACCAGCGGGGTCTCCGGGACCACCCGGGTGTTGGGGATCGGGGTGGGGAACGCGGGCTCGGTGGTGATCTCGTCCAGCACGTCGGCCGGGACGACGACCAGCACCGGGCCGCGCGGCGGCGTCATGGCGATCTTCACCGCGCGGCGCAGCACCCGCAGCGTCGACGACGGGTCGAGCACCCGCGTCGCGTACTTCGTGACCGGCTCGGCCATGGCGACCAGGTCGGCCGCCATCTGCCCGTCCATGGCGTCGTAGCGGATGCCCGCCTCGCCCACCAGCACGACCAGCGGCGAACCGCCCCGCTTGGCCTGGTAGAGCATGCCGATGCCGTTGCCCAGCCCGACCCCGCTGTGCAGCTGGACCAGGGCGGGTCGCTGCGCGGCCCGGGCGTAGCCGTCGGCCATGCCCACCGCGACGCCCTCGTGCAGCGCCAGCAGGTACTCGACGTCGAACTCGCCCCCCGCGTCCAGGAAACCCTGCTCGACGGTCCCCGGGTTGCCGAACATGTGCCTGATGCCGTCGGCCGCGAACTGCTCGAAGATGGCGACCTTTCCCGGCCTGCCGTTCATGGGTGGTCCCCTCCTACCAGCCGAACCGGCGCAGGCCCTGCTCCAGCACCCGCACGAGCAGCTCGCCCGCCGGCACGGAGTCCGGGGTGGACCGCGCGGTGATGAAGGGGTAGTCGACGATGACCGAGGTCTCCTTGCCGACGTTGCCGTGGAAGCGGCCGACCGGGCCGGTCGCGTCGCGCAGGATGTACTCCAGCGGGTACGGCGGCGGGCCCATGTTGAACTCGACACCCATGAAACCGGTGCCGTCCTTGTAGTCGTACTCCTTCGGGTGCCCGGTCACGTGCTTGTTCTGGATGATGCTGGCGCGGTTCTCCAGGTCCCGCGCGAAAGCCAGCACCGCGACGCCGTAGCACTCCGCGAGAATGGGCTTGTCGGCGTTCACGAAACCGATCACCAGCTCGTGCAGGCGCTCGTTGTTCGCCATGTCGACGATCGGGCCGGAACCGCCGACGAGCACCAGGGCGTCGAAGCTGCCGACCAGGTCGGCGATCGCGCCGTCGAGCCGGCGGTGGTACTCCTCCACCTCGCGCAGGTGGTTGACCGCGCTGTAGTAGGGCCGCTCGGGGACGAGGTCGGCCAGGCTCAGCGGGTTGTCCAGGCGGGGCGAAGCGTCCAGCTCACGGGCGCGGCGGGCCATGTCGGGCGTGGTGACCGAGCGGCCCAGCGGCGGGTCGAGGTACTCGGGGTCCAGGCTCGGCGGCAGGGCCTGGGGCCGCTTGCCGGTGGGCGTGAGGAAGGTGGTGCGGTAGCCCGCGGCGTCGAACGCCTCGACCGGGCCGACCAGTTCCTCACCCCAATAACCGTACTCGGAAAGCACGACCAAAATTCGCTTGGTCACAGTTCTCCCTAAAGAGGTTTCCAACGGGGCTTGCACTTCTCATCCAACCGTTTTCCGGTTGGTTTGGCGAGAATCGCCGGACGATATCGCCGAGTTGACTAGATGACGTTCTCGGACGGGCCGATGACCCAGTTCTCGCGGACCGCGAGGGTGTGCACGTACCGGGGTTCGGTGAACGTGGCCAGGTCGGCCATGGCGCGCTGGAACTCGGGCGTGCGCATCGCCCGGCGCAGGGCGGCCGCGTCGTCGAACCACAGCTGGAAGGCGCAGTCGAGCGTCGCCTCGCCGACGCCGTAGGCGCCGTCGCGGGTGTGGTTCTGGTAGTAGCGGCGCAGGCCGGGGACCTTGGCCATCAGCGGCGCGTGGGCGTCCCGGCTGTACTGGCGGAACTCCGTGAGCGGCATCCCCTCGCGGCGCTTGACCAGCACGAACAGCTTGGTGCCCGGCCGGTCGGCGCGCTGCGGCGGACCCGGCACGACCACGTGCGCGTCGGTGTCGAGGACCAGCGTCCGCCAGAACGCCGCCCACCGCGGCTCGTCCAGCCGCGCGCCCTCCAGGAACTCCGGCGTCTGGAGCGAGGCGAGCTGCTCCTCCTCGTTGGCCAGCCAGATCTCGGCGACCCCGGACCACAGCGGCTCCGGCCCGTCCAGGCCCAGCTCGACGCGGGTGTCCACCGCGTACTGCCGGATCTGCGGGATCCGGCTCGCGTAGCGGACGGCGTGCTCCTCCACCCAGTAGCGGTGGAACTCCTCCTCGCTCATCCCCGGCCTGGGGTAGGCGAAGATCAACTGGTGGATCACCGGCTGCCCCCGGTCGCCCCGGCGGGGTCCTCGGCCGGCCGGTAGCGGTTGGCCACGTCCTCGGCGAAACCGAGGTAGTCGCGCAGCGGCCAGATGACCTCGAACTCCAGGTACTCGCGCATCGGCAGGCGGAACACCGACCGGTCGAGCTCCTCGGCGGACTCCGCGTCCACCACCGCGATGACCCGCTTCTGCCCGGCCACCTTCCACAAGCCGATGCAGTAGCCGGAGCTCAGCGTCTCCTCGGCGTGGCGGGTCTCCTCCTCCTCGATCTCCCACAGCTCGTCCAAGCTGATGCGGCCCTCGTGGTTCCACCGCATCTGGCAGTAAAACAACATCTCTCTTCTCCTCCGAATTCGCGCGAGTCGAACCCTCCAGACCCCTCGTGTCGAACCCTCAAGCCCCCCGTGTTCAACGTTCAGCCCCCTCGTGTTGAACACTCCGGCGCGGGCAGGCACCTGGTCCTCCGGTCCCGAATGTCGAACTCGGGGGTCCTGGAGGTTCGACACGCGGGTCGTGGGGGTTCGACTCGCGCGGGGTCAGGTGTTGCGGATGGTGTTGGTCAGGTCGTGGTCGGGGCCGAAGACGTCCACCGCCATCTCCAGCGGGGTCTTGCCGTCGTGGCCGACCAGGTCCAGGCGGGCACCGGCCCGGACGAGGATGCGGGCGCAGTCCTCGAAGCCGTGCCACAGGGCGTCGTGCAGGGGGGTGTAGCCGTTCGTCGAGCCCTGGAAGTCGATGTCCGTGCCGGGGGTGTCGACGAGGATCTGCGTGATCTCGGCGTGTCCGTTGTAGACGGCCTTGTGCAGCGGCACCGCCCCGAACGTCGGCTCGGTCGCGTTGACGTCCGCGCCCGCCGCGATCAGCGCCCGCACGATCTCCACGTGCCCGTCGCGGGAGGCGACCAGCAGCGGGGTGTGCAGGTCGTTGAAGCCGTTGAGCACGGGGTAGCGCGCGTCGACCTCCGCGCCGTTGGCCAGCAGCACCTGCACGCCGATCAGGTCGCCCGCGGCGGTGGCGGCCATCAGCTTCTGCCGCTCCACCGCGCGCTCGTCGGCCTCGATGCGCCGCTTCAGCAACGCCTCCGCGGCCAGCAGCTTCTCCCGGCCGAGGGTGTTGACGTTGATCGCGTACTCGAAGTGGTCGCGCATCGAGAACCCGTAGTGCGTGGCCAGGTTCAGCCCCGCGTTCAGGTCCAGCAGGTAGCCGACGACGTCCGGGTGCTTGTACCAGAACGCGTCCAGCAGCGGCGTGTGACCGGTGGTCACGGCCACCGCGTCGATGAACGCACCGGCCTCCACCAGCACCTTCACCGTCTCCAGGTCACCGCCCTGGACCGCCTTGTGCAGGGCGGTGCCGCCGGCGGCGCTGTCGGTGGTGTAGACGTCGGCGCCGGCGTCGAGGAGCAGCCGCACCAGGTCGGCGTTGCCCTTGCCGGCGGCGACCATCAGCGGCGTGAGGCCGTCCGAGCCGCGCCAGTTGAGGTCGACGCCGTTGCGCAGCAGGCCGCGCACCTCGGCCACGTCGTCCCGCCGGACCGCGTTGAGCAGCAGCGTGCGCACCGCGTCACTCATGGATCTCTCCTAGGGTGGGTTTCTGGGCACGGCCGATTCCCCTTGTGCGACAAGGTGGTTCGGGACGACGTGCCCGGGAACGAGGTCCAGTCAACTAGCGGTCGGCGACGGGCGACAAGGCGCGGTGCGCGACTGGTCGGACTTGACCGGGTGCACGGGAGCCATTACCAAACGGCATCGTCGCGGGTCTTGGACACCGCGCGGGCCCGCTCACCACGATCGTGCCCATGACGGAACAGGCCAGGGAACAGGCCGGGGTGAGCAGGCGGGCGCTGCTGGCGGGCGCCGGCGCGGCGGCGGGTGTCGTGGCGGGCGCCGGTGGCGCCCAGGCCGCCCCCGAGGGCGACAAGGGCGGCGACCTGCGCGGGCAGGTCGCCCTGGTGACCGGTGCGGCCCGGGGCATCGGCCGGGCCACGTGCCTGGCGCTGGCCCGCGCGGGCGCGCACGTGGTGGCGCTCGACATCGCCTCCCCCCGCGCGATCGCGCTGGACTACCCGCTCGGCAGCGAGGCGGAGCTCGACGAGACCGTGCGCGGGGTCCGCGCGCTCGGCCGGCGCGCCACGGCCGTCAAGGCCGACGTGCGGGACGCGGCGCGGATGCAGGAGGTCGCCCGGCAGGTCGTGCGCGAGCACGGGCGGCTCGACGTCGCCGTCGCCAACGCGGGCATCTGCAGCTACAACTCGATGGCCGACATGTCACCGCGCCAGTTCGCCGACGTCCTCGACGTCAACCTCGTCGGCGTGGCCAACACCATGCGCGCGGTCGTGCCGCACATGGTGGCGCGGAAGAGCGGGTCGGTCGTCGTGGTGTCCTCCAGCGAGGGCCGCCACGGCGCGCCGCTGCTGCCGCACTACCAGGCCGCCAAGTGGGGCGTGATCGGCCTGGTCAAGGCCCTGGCGACCGAGGTCGGGCCGGCCGGCGTGCGGGTCAGCGGCGTCGCGCCGACCGGCACGCGCACCGCGATGGTGCTCAACGAGGCCACCTACCGGTGGGCGGGCGGCACGACGGTCGACGACCTGGAGCGCTCGCTGCGCACGTACAACACGCAGCCGGTCGGCCTGATCGAGCCAGAGGACGTGGCCGAGTCGATCGCGTTCCTCGCCTCGCCGCGCGCCCGCTACGTCTCCGGCACGGTCCTGGACGTCACGGCGGGAGCCAGCACGAGGTGGAGCAGCTAGGCGGTTCCGCTGGTCGGTTTCGCCGGTCAGGCTTGCTGGTCAGGCTTGCTGGTCAGGCTTGCTGGTCAGGCTCGCTGGTCAGGCTCGCTGGTCAGGCTCGCTGGTCGGGTTCGCGCCGCCGCTCCGGCACGTCCGCCAGCTCGCGGACGACCACGGCGAAGTCGGCGACCAGCGGGTTGGTGCCGGCGGCCGGCCGGGCGAAGGCGATGCGCAGCGGCGCGACGTCCGTGATCGGCCGCCACACCAGGTCGGGGCGGGCGTAGTAGGCCGCCATCGAGCGGGGGCCGATGCAGATCGCCTCGCCCGCGGCGACGTGCTCCAGCATCTCCTCGACGTTGTCGTTCTCCGGGCCCCACACCGGTTCCGAGCCGTCCGGGCGCGGGTTGACCGCCCACCAGTCCACCCAGTACCTGGGCGCCTTGCGGGTCCACACCACCGGTTCGTCGCGCAGGTCCATGATGCCGACGCTGTGGCGGCCGGCCAGCCGGTGCCCGGCCGCCAAGCCGACCAGGCGCTCCTCGATCGCGACGATCTCGGTGTGGAAGCCGGTGGTGTCGGCGGGCAGCCACAGGAAGGCGACGTCGACCAGGCCGTCGCGCAGGGCCGCGACCTCGCCGCCCCAGTCGAAGCGCTTGGGTTCGACGGTGACGTCGGGGTGGCGGGCGGCGAACGCGGTGCGCGCCAGGGTGGTCAGCGGGCCGGCGCCGGTGGCCTCGAACCCGACGCGCAGCACGCGCTTCTCGGCGGCCGCGATGCCGCGGGCGACGCGCTGCGCGTCCCGCCAGTCGTCAATCAGCTTGCGCGCCACCGGCAGCAGCGCCTCGCCTGCCGCGGTCAGGCGGACCTCGCGGCTGGTGCGCTCGAACAGGGTGATCTTGAGGTCGGCCTCCAGCTGGCGGATCTGCCGGCTGAGGGCCGGCTGCGAGACGAACAGGCTTTCCGCGGCGCGGGTGAAGCTGAGCTGCTCGGCCACCGCGACGAAGTAGCGCAGGACGCGGGTGTCGACGTCCATCGAGTTGAAAGCCCCCTGTTGCGATCTATGCCGTGAACGTATGGGCAAGGGTCTTGGACTTCCTGTGAAGTCCCGGTGTCTTCTTGATCTACAGGGCTGACCGGTCCACGGGCGAGGAGGATCCCATGAGCACGAACCAGGTACCGCACCAGACCGATGCCGCGCCGGCGCGGGTGTGGTTCATCACCGGCACCTCGTCGGGTCTCGGTCGGGCGATCGCGGAGGACGCCCTGGCGCACGGCGACCTCGTCGTCGCCACCGCTCGCAACATCGAATCGCTCGCCCCATTGATCGCAATTGCCCCCGATCGTGTCACTCCACTTCGGCTCGACGTCACCGACAGCGAGCAGATCGCGCACGCGGTGCAGGACGCCATCACGTGGCACGGGCACATCGACGTGCTGGTGAACAACGCGGGGCACGGCTTCGTCGGCGCGGCCGAGGAGACGCCCGACGACGAGCTGCGGGCGTTGATGGACGTCCACCTGCACGGTCCGGTGGCGTTGACCAAGGCCGTGCTGCCGCACATGCGGGCGCGGCGGACCGGGGCGGTCGTGCAGATGTCCAGCATGGGCGGGCAGGTGGTGTGGCCCGGGTTCTCGGGCTACTGCGCGGCGAAGTACGCGTTGGAGGGCTGGTCCGAGGGGCTGGCCGCCGAGGTCGCCGGGTTCGGGATCAAGGTGCTGCTGGCGGAGCCCGGCGCGTTCCGCACGGAGTTCGCGGGGAGCGCGCTGCGGTTCGGGGCACCGATCCCGGAGTACCGGGACGTGATCGACCCGGCCCGCGAGTTCCTCCGCGAGGTGCACGGTGCCCAGCCGGGTGACCCGGCCAAGGCGGCTCGGGCGATCCGCGCGGCGTTGGACGCGCCGAACACCCCGCTGCGGTTGGCGCTCGGCAACGACGCCGTGGACGCGATCGGGGCGCGGTTGGCGACCGTGCGGGCGGAGCTGGACGAGTGGGAAGCCGTCGGCCGGTCGACCGACGTCGAGACCGCCGGGACCGACACCGGGACTTCTGACACCTCCGACACCTCCGACATCGAGACGGCCACCCGGGCACCCGAACCCCAGCCCGTCGGCCGGACCGAAGGCTGAGAGCGAGCCGTGCCCGCACACCAGCCGCGGGGCCTGACGCGCCCCGCCGCCCCCCGAACCCACCCGCTCGCCTCGCGCGCCGATGAACCCCCATCCGGCAGCGCGGCACGGCGAGCCCACCGGTTCGCGCCGGCAGGACCACGGGCAACGGCTCCAGCGCGAGCGACGACGGCGACCGGCCGCGACGCATTCGCTCCAAAATGGGATGAACTTCCCATTTCACACCAAAAAGACAATCGCGACATGCTCCACGCCCGTCCCGCGCCCCACCCCGACCACTTCCCCGACCACCCCCATGCCCACCACCCACTTTCCGGGTACAGGCGGCCAACGCCGCGAGTCCAGGCGCTCGCACCGCAGGCCCGTTCTCGCCGCAGGCAGCCGGTACCGCCGGTGGGCGGCGCCAACCACGCACCGGTTGGTCACGCGTGGACGCACGTCCGCGCACCGATCACGGGCGCCGGCAGGCACCCGGCCGCAAGCAGGCACCCGGCCGCCGGCGAGCGCGTGGGCGCGCCCCAAGGGCTTGGCGGCGGGCACGGGCGCGTGGCCGCGGGCCGGGAGTTGGCTGCGGGTGCGGGTGCGGGTGCGGGCCGGGAGCTGGCCGCGGGGTGCGGGCGGGTGGCAACGAGCGCGGGGGCGCGAGTGCGGCAGCCCCTGGCCATGGCTCAGGCCGGCAGGCTCCTGGCCTCATCCCCACGAGCGCAGGCCGGCGGGCGCGGGCTCGCGGGCACGTACCCGGGTGCCTGGGCGTGTGGGCCCGCATCCATGCGTGCACCCAAGCCTGCACCCATGCGTGCACCCATGCGTGCACCCAAGCCCGCACCCATGCGTGCACCCAGGCTCACCCCCGTGCGTGCACCCAGGTCCGCGGGCGGCTCGAACACGCGGGCTCGGGCTTGCCCACCGGCCCGTCCCAACCCGCACCAGCCGTTCACCGCTCTCCCCTCCGTCCTCCTCCCAGCGCGACGGCCGGCGACCCGCGGCGCGGAGGGGGCCGGGGTCCCGGGGTGGTCTCGGGCGTCCGTTTCTCTCAACCGATGGCCGAGACCCCCGGTTACGTACATCTTCCGGCGATGATCACCCAATCGTGTGGCCCGGCAGCCCTGTGCCGGCACAACCGTGCCATGGCGCTGATCATCCCGCCACCCGGAGCGCACCCGCCCGCCCCCGCGCCCCTGAGCGCCGGCCGGAGCGAGGCGGGGCCTCGAACCCACGCGGCGCGCCTGCGGCACGAGCCGCGCCGCCGCGTCCTCTGAACTGGAGAAACCCACAGTGTCAACCCACGTCGACCCGGTCGACACCACCACCCGCAAACCCGACGACGGCAACCCGGGCCCGCTCGCGGTCATCGTCCTGGCCGCCGCGCTGGCGTTGGACACCAGCAGCGTCGCCGTGGTGAACGCGGCGTTGCCCGTGATCGGACAGGAGCTCAACATCGGCAGCAGCGGGTTGCAGTGGACGATGACCTCCTACGCGGTCACGTTCGCCGGCTTCCTGCTCTTCGGCGGGCGCGCGGCGGACGTGCTCGGGCGTCGCCGCGTGTTCACCATCGGGGTGGGGCTGTTCACGCTCGCCACGGTCGTGGCGGCGGTCGCTCCGGCGGCCGAGGTGCTGATGGTGGCCCGCGCCCTCCAGGGGATCGGCGCCGCGCTGTCGGGGCCCGCTTCGCTGGCCCTGCTCACCGAATTGTTCCCGGAGGGCCCGCGCCGCAACAAGGCCCTCGCCGTCTACACCTCCGTCGGCGCGTCGAGCTTCAGCGCGGGCGTGGTGATCGGCGGTGTGCTGACCGACCTGTTCAGCTGGCGCGCCGTGTTCGTGTTCAACCTGCTCATCGGGGTCGCGGTGCTCGCCGCCGTGAAGTCGGTGCTGCCGGCGGGCAGCCGGAAGCGCGAGAAGCTGGACCTCGGGGGCGCGACCTCGGTCACCGGCGGTCTGCTGCTGGCCGTCCTCGGGTTGAGCCAGGCCGGTCACTCCAGTTGGACCGACCCGCTGACCGTGGTGCCGCTGGTGCTGGCCGCGGTGCTGCTGGCGGGTTTCGTCGCCTGGGAGCGCCGGGCGGCGAACCCGCTGCTCCAGCTCGGCATCTTCCGGTTGCCCTCGGTGTCGGCGGCGACCGTGGCGGCCGTCGTGTTCTTCACCGCGGTGCTGGCCGTGCTGTTCTTCGCGCCGCTCTACCTCCAGGGGCTGCTCGGCTACACGCCGCTGCAGTCGGGGTTGGCGATCCTGCCGATGGGCGTCACGGTGGTCGTCAGCTCGAACGTCGCCGGGCGGCTGATGGCCCGCACCGGCCAGCGGCCCCTGCTGATCGCGGGTCTGCTGCTGATCGCGGCGGGTGTCGGCCTGTGGGCGGCCACCCCGCTGGGCGGCACGTACTGGCTGCACGTGTTCCCGGCCGTGCTCGTGATGAGCGTCGGGCAGGGCGTGGCGTTCGCGGGGCTGACCGCGGCGTCGCTGACCGGCGTCCCGCAGCACGAGCACGGCGTGGCGGGCGGCTTGAACGTCACCGCGCAGCAGCTCGGCGGCAGCGTCGGGGTGGCGGCCCTGGTGACGCTGGCCGCCACGGTGTCCGGGACCGCCGAGCCGGCGGACGTGCTGGCCGGCTACCACGCCGCCTACCTCGCCGCGATAGCCGTGATCGGGGTGGGCGTCGTCTTCATCGCCGTGCTCCTGCGGGGTGCGCGGCGCACCTGACCACCCGGCTCGGGGCTCCCGTTCCGCTTTCCCCCCAGGGTGGGGCGGGGGCTAGGTGCACAGGCTTCCCCGCGAGCGTGCACCGAATCCCGATCTTCGGCCCGGAGGTTCCCCAGACCTCCGGGCCGAGGGGTGTACTCCGTTGTTCCGCCTATCGAGTGAGGAAACCATGCACCGACGAATCGGCTTGGCCGCGTTAGTCCTGGCGGCGGTGGCCGCGTGCGGGGCGGAGCCCCCGCAGACCGGGCCGGAGACCCCGACGCCGAGCACGGAGGCCGTGCCCGTGTCCGACGCCGACCGGGCCGCGGCGCCCGGGTTGGCCGAGCGGTTCCTCCAGGCGGCCAACGCCGGTGACTCGGCGGCGGTCGCGGCGCTGTTCGCCGAGGACGCGCGGTTCGACAGCGTGGGCCGGATCTACCCGTCGCGCCGGGACATCATGGACCGGTTCCTCGACCCCGAGGTGATCGAGGCGGGCGGCAGGTACACCGTGACCGGGTCGGGTTGGTACGGCGACCGCTACCGCGTCGAGTACGACTACGACACCGGGCACGGCGGCAAGGAGGTCTTCTACTACGACTACCTGGTCCGGGACGGGCTGATCCAGGACGTCATCGGCCGCTACAGCTAGTCCGGTCGGCAGCACGGGACCCGCCGCGCGAGGACGCGGCGGGTCTCGCGCGTTTTGGGCATGTTGCCGCAGTAGCGGCCGGTTCCTCGTGTCCTGTGTGGATCGCTGCCAGCCTGGAGGCGAAGGGGATTTCGCCATCGCTGAAAGGAAATCCGCATGGACACCCGCAAGATCGTGGACGACTGGTACGGCGCCATCGGCCGCGGCGACATGGAGGCGATCACGGCCGGGTTGTCGCCGTCGATCGTGCTGGAGCTGCCGCAGGACCAGTGGAACGCGGTGATCCCGTACCTGGGCACGCACGTGGGCCTGAACGAGGTGGCCGAGGCGTTCCGGGTCCGCGCCGAGACCACCGAGGTGCTCGACTACGGGCTGCGCGGCCTGTTCGTGGACGGCAACACGGCGTGCGCGGTCGTCTACACCAAGGGGCGGCACACTCGCACGAAGGTGTTGTTCGAGATCGAGGACATGCACAAGGTGGTCCTCAACGAGCAGGGCAAGATCACCCACTGGAAGGTGTACTTCGACCCGAACACCGAGGTCAACGCCTTCAACGCGGACCGCGAGGAGCGCCTGCACGCGGCGACCGTCGCGGGTGACCTCGACGAGGTCCGCGACCTGCTGTCCTTCGGCGGCGACCCGAACCACCACGACCGGGGCACGGGCCTGACCGCGTTGCAGGTGGCCGCCGGTCGCGGTGACGGCGCGGCGGTCCGGGCGCTGCTCGGCGGCGGCGCGGACGTGCTGGTCACCGAGCGCTCCGGGCAGACCGCGCTGCACAAGGCGGCCGAGCAGGGCAGCGCCGAGGTCGTCGGCGCCCTGCTGGGCGCGGGGGCGGTCGTGGACGCGCCGGTCGCCACCACCGGTCAGACGCCGCTGCACGTCGCGGTCCGGCACGGCAACGCCGAGGCCGCCCGCGCCCTGCTCGCCGCGGGCGCCCGCGCGGACCTGGTCGACCACCTCGGCCGCACCCCGCTGGACCTGGCGCGCGAGCTGCTCGCGCCGGAGGTCGTGCGTGCGCTGTTCGCCTGAGCGACCGGATCGACCCGAGGGGAGGGCTGCAGTGAGCGGGCGGTTGGTGGTCGACGACGTGACCCCGGAGGTCGCCTCGGGGCGCCACCCGGCGAAGGCCGCGGTCGGCGAGCACGTGCCGGTGGTCGCCACGGTGTGGCGGGAGGGCCACGACGCGGTCGCCGCGACGGTGGTCTGGGAGGGGCCGGGCGGCGCCGGCCGGACCGAGGTGCGGATGGCGCCGGCGGAGCCGGGCCTGGACCGGTGGCACGCGACGGTGGTGCCGGACCGGGTGGGCCTGTGGACGTTCCGCGTGGACGCCTGGAGCGACCCGTGGACCACGTGGCGGCGGTCGGTGGTGGCGAAGCTGGCCGCGGGCCACGACGCCGAGCGCCTGGCCAACGACCTGGAGGCGGGGGCGCGGCTGCTGGACCGCGCCGCCCGCCGCCTGCGCCGCCACGCGCACCGGCCGCTGCTGCGCCTGGCCGCGGCGGCGCTGCGGGAGCGCGGGCACGGCCTGGCGCGGCGGGTCGAGCCGGCGCTGT
The DNA here is from genome assembly GCF_009498035.1 of Saccharothrix syringae. Classification (NCBI taxonomy): domain Bacteria; kingdom Bacillati; phylum Actinomycetota; class Actinomycetes; order Pseudonocardiales; family Pseudonocardiaceae; genus Saccharothrix; species Saccharothrix syringae. Next base: position 1,194,655 of record NZ_CP034550.1, on the reverse strand, counting down.
CGGACGCGGTGGGCGGGGTGATGCACCGGCACCCGGTGCGGGAGCTGGTCACCAGGGGCAGGGCGCACCACGTGTGGGTGGACCGGCCCGAGGCGCGGTTCTCCGCCTGGTACGAGCTGTTCCCGCGCTCCACCGGCGGCGTGGACGCCGACGGCGAGCCCGTGCACGGCACGTTCGCCACGGCGGAGGCGGAGCTCAAGCGGATCGCCGACATGGGTTTCGACGTGCTGTACCTGCCGCCGATCCACCCCATCGGCGAGGTCAACCGCAAGGGCCGCAACAACAGCACCACCGCCGAGCCGGGTGACGTCGGCTCGCCGTGGGCCATCGGCTCGAAGGACGGCGGCCACGACGCGGTGCACCCGCTGCTGGGCACGGTGGCGGACTTCCGCCGCTTCGTGGCGCGGGCGCGGGAGCACGGCCTGGAGGTGGCGCTGGACCTGGCGCTCCAGTGCGCGCCCGACCACCCGTGGGTGGTCGAGCACCCGGAGTGGTTCACCACCCTGCCGGACGGGTCGGTCGCGTACGCGGAGAACCCGCCCAAGCGCTACGAGGACATCTACCCGCTCAACTTCGACAACGACCCGCGGGGCCTGTACCGGGAGGTGCTGCGGGTGGTGCGGCACTGGATCGCCCAGGGCGTGCGGATCTTCCGGGTCGACAACCCGCACACCAAGCCGCCGCACTTCTGGCACCGGCTGATCTGGGAGGTCAAGGCGACCGACCCGGACGTGCTGTTCCTGTCCGAGTCGTTCACCCGGCCGGCGCGCCTGCACGGCCTGTCCCGCCTCGGCTTCACCCAGCACTACACCTACTTCACCTGGCGCACCGCCAAGCGGGAGCTGGAGGAGTTCGGCCGGGACCTGGTCGAGCACGCCGACGAGGGCACGCCGAACCTGTTCGTCAACACCCCGGACATCCTGCACGAGTCGCTGCAGACGGGCGGTCCGGGCATGTTCGCGCTGCGCGCGGCCCTGGCGGCGACCCTGTCGCCGTCGTGGGGCGTGTACTCGGGCTACGAGCTGTTCGAGCACGAGCCGGTCGGGCCGGGCAGCGAGGAGTACCTGGACTCGGAGAAGTACCAGCTGCGGCCCCGCGACTTCACCGGCGACACCCTGGCGCCGTGGCTGACCAGGCTCAACCAGATCAGGCGCGCCCACCCGGCGCTGCGGCAGCTGCGCACGCTGCGGTTCCACGCCACCGACAACGACCGGCTGATCGCCTACTCCAAGACCGACCCGGCGACCGGCCGCGCGGTGGTCTGCGTGGTCACCCTCGACCCGGACCGGCCGCAGGAGGGCGTGGTCGAGCTGGACCTCACCGCGCTCGGCCTGGGTCCGGGCGCGCGGTTCACCGGGCGCGACGAGGTGACCGGCGAGGTCTTCGACTGGGGTGCGACCAACCGGGTCAGGCTCGACCCGGCGACCGCGGTCGCGCACATCGTGTCGGTGGGGGAGGCGTGACCGCGTTGGACGAGGGCAAGGCCCGGCCGCTGCCGGTGGACCCGGAGTGGTTCAAGCGCGCCGTGTTCTACGAGGTGCTGGTCCGCGCGTTCAACGACGCCGACGACGACGGCACCGGCGACCTGCGCGGCCTGGCGGCCAAGCTGGACTACCTGGAGTGGCTGGGGGTGGACTGCCTGTGGCTGCCGCCGTTCTACGCCTCGCCGCTGCGCGACGGCGGCTACGACATCAGCGACTTCCGGCGGGTCCTCCCGGAGTTCGGCACCGTGGAAGACTTCGTGCACCTGCTCGACGAGGCCCACCGCCGCGGCATCCGCGTGATCACGGACCTGGTCATGAACCACACCAGTGACGCGCACCCGTGGTTCCAGGCGTCGCGCAACGACCCGGACGGCCCGTACGGCGACTTCTACGTCTGGAACGACGACGACCAGAAGTACGCCGACGCCCGCATCATCTTCGTCGACACCGAGACCTCCAACTGGACCTACGACCCGGTGCGCGGCCAGTTCTACTGGCACCGCTTCTTCTCCCACCAACCCGACCTCAACTACGAGAACCCGGCCGTCCAGGAGGCCATGCTCGACGTCCTGCGCTTCTGGCTCGACCTGGGCATCGACGGCTTCCGCCTCGACGCCGTCCCCTACCTGTTCGAGGAAGAGGGCACGAACGGCGAGAACCTGCCGAAGACGCACGACTTCCTGAAGCTGTGCCGCAAGGTCGTGGACGACGAGTACCCCGGCCGGGTGCTGCTGGCCGAGGCGAACCAGTGGCCGGCGGACGTGGTGGAGTACTTCGGCAACCCCGAGGTCGGCGGCGACGAGTGCCACATGGCGTTCCACTTCCCCCTCATGCCGCGCATCTTCATGGCCGTGCGCCGCGAGTCCCGCATCCCGATCTCGGAGATCCTGGCGCAGACGCCTGAGATCCCCTCGGGCGCCCAGTGGGGCATCTTCCTGCGCAACCACGACGAGCTGACCCTCGAAATGGTCACCGACGAAGAACGCGACTACATGTACGCGGAATACGCCAAGGACCCGCGGATGAAGGCCAACATCGGCATCCGCCGACGCCTGGCACCCCTGCTGGAGAACGACCGCAACCAGCAGGAACTCTTCACCGCCATGCTCCTGTCCCTCCCCGGCTCGCCCGTGCTCTACTACGGCGACGAGATCGGCATGGGCGACAACATCTGGCTCGGCGACCGCGACGGCGTCCGCACCCCCATGCAGTGGACCCCCGACCGCAACGCCGGCTTCTCGCACGCCGACCCCGGCCGGCTGTACCTGCCCACCATCGCCGACGCGGTCTACGGCTACCAGGGCGTCAACGTCGAGGCACAGCTGCGCACCACCTCGTCGCTGCTGCACTGGACGCGGCGGATGCTCGCCGTGCGGCGCGCGCACCCGGCGTTCGGCCTGGGCACGTTCACCGAGCTGACCTGCGCGAACCCCAGCGTGCTGGCGTACCTGCGGGTGCACGGCGACGACCTGGTGCTGTGCGTGAACAACCTGTCGCGGTTCCCGCAGCAGGCCGAGTTCGACCTGGCCGACTTCGCGGGCAGCCTGCCCGTGGAGCTCACCGGCGGCGTGGTGTTCGCGCCGATCGGGACCGACCCGTACCGGCTCACCCTGCCCGGTCACGGTTTCTACTGGTTCGCCGTCCACCGCATGGGAGAGGCCCGATGACCGCACGAGAGGAGACCGGCACCGACCTGCGGCCCCGGCTGGCCCGGGCCCTGGCCGCCTGGCTGCCGTGGCAGCGCTGGTTCGGCGGGAAGGGCAGGCCGGTCGCCGGCGTGGACGTCGAGCGGACGACCGAGCTGGTCGACGAGCGCCCGTCCGGCGGGCCCCTGGGCCTGCTGGTGGTGGTGTCGGTGCGGTTCGCCGACGGCGGCGGCGCCGAGCGCTACCAGGTGCCGATCGGGGTGCGCACCACGCTGCCGGACCGGCTCGCGCCCGCCGTGATCGCCGGGTTCGACGGCTGCGTGGTGTACGACGCGACCGGGGACGCCGACCTCAACGCCGTGCTGCTGCGCCTGGTCGGGCAAAGCGCCACGCGCGACGGCGTCGCGTTCACGCCCGAGGCCGGCTTCGCCGGGTCGAGCAGGCGCGGCCTGGTGGGGCGGCCCCTCGGCGCCGAGCAGTCCAACACCTCGATCGTGTACGGCGACCGGTACATCCTCAAGCTGTACCGGCGGCTCGCGGCCGGGGTGAACCCGGACCTGGAGGCGCACCGGGCGCTGCGGCGCGCCCGGTCCCGGCACATCGCCGCCCTGCTCGGCTCGATCGAGGGCGAGGTGGACGGCGCGCCCGCCACCTTCGGCATGGTGCAGACCTTCGCGGCCAACGCGGCCGAGGGCTGGGCCATGGCGATGACCAGCGTCCGCGACCTGTTCGCCGACCCGGACGCGCCGCCGGGGGGCGCGGGGGCCGACTTCGCCGCCGAGGCGCGCCGGCTGGGCGGCGCGGTGGCCGCGGTGCACGCGGACCTGGCCCGCGAGCTGGGCACCGGCACCGCCACCCCGGCCGCGCTGGGCGCCGGGATGCTCGCGCACCTGGACGCGGCGCTGGCCGCGGTGCCGGAGCTGGCGCCGCACGCCGACCGGCTGCGGGCCGCGTTCGCCTCCGTCGCCGACCTGCCCGGCGCCGTTCCGGTCCAGCGGGTGCACGGCGACCTGCACCTGGGGCAGGTGCTGCGCACGCCCGCCACCTGGCTGCTGATCGACTTCGAGGGCGAGCCGGCCGCCCCGATCAGCGAGCGCACCGCCCCGCAGTCGCCGCTGCGCGACGTCGCCGGGGTGCTCCGGTCGCTGGACTACGCCGCGCAGCACCAGCTCCGGCTGTTCCACCCCACGCCGGAGCTGCGCCGGCGGGCCCGGCAGTGGACCGCGCACAACCGGGAGGCGTTCACCGCCGGGTACGCCGAGGCCGCGGGGTTCGACCCGACCGGTCGGCTGCTGACCGCGTTCGAGCTGGAGAAGGCCGTGTACGAGGCGGTGTACGAGACGCGCAACCGGCCCGACTGGGTCGACATCCCGCTGCGCGCGGTGCGGCGGCTGCTGGGGGAGGAACCGGAATGACCGTCGAGCTGTCCCTGCTGGACGTCGGGGCGCCGGACCCGGCGGCGGTGGACCGGCTGCTGGCCGGCACGCACACCAACCCGCACCTGGTGCTGGGCGCGCACCCCCGGCCGGCGGGCGCGGTGGTGCGGGCGTGGCAGCCGGGCGCGTCGGCGGTGACCGCGGTGACCGACCGGGGCCGGTTCCCGCTGGTCGGGCTGCGGGACGGGCTGTTCTCCGGCGTGCTGCCGGTGCGCCCGGACCGGTACCGGTTCGAGGTGGTCCGCGGCGACCGGGTCGAGCTGGTGGACGACCCGTACCGGTGGCTGCCGACCGTGGGCGAGCTGGACCTGCACCTGATCGCCGAGGGCCGCCACGAGCGGCTGTGGGACGTGCTCGGCGCGCACCCCCGCGAGCTGGGCGGCGTGCCCGGCACGGCGTTCGCGGTGTGGGCGCCGAACGCGCGCGGCGTGCGGGTGTTCGACCTGCCCATGCGGCGGCTCGGCGGCGGGGTGTGGGAGCTGTTCGTGCCGGGAGTGGGCGCGGGCGCGGAGTACCGGTTCCGGGTGCTGGGCGCGGACGGGGTGTGGCGGGACAAGGCCGACCCGGTGGCGTTCGCGGCCCGGCCGCCCGCCTCGGTGGTGCACGCCCCGGCGCACGCGTGGGGCGACGGCGAGTGGCTGGCCGCGCGGGCCGCGACCGACTGGTCCCGCGCGCCGATGTCGGTCTACGAGGTGCACCTGGGCTCCTGGAAGCCCGGCCTGGGTTACCGGGAGCTGGCCGACGAGCTGGCCGACTACCTCACCGGGCACGGGTTCACCCACGTCGAGCTGATGCCCGTGGCCGAGCACCCGTTCGGCGGGTCGTGGGGCTACCAGGTCACCTCCTACTACGCCCCCACCTCCCGGTTCGGCTCCCCCGACGACTTCCGCTACTTCGTCGACCACCTCCACCGCCGCGGCATCGGCGTGATCATGGACTGGGTGCCCGCGCACTTCCCCCGCGACGAGTGGGCGCTCGGCCGCTTCGACGGCGCGCCGCTGTACGAGCACCCGGACCCGCGGCGCGGCGAGCACCCCGACTGGGGCACGCTGGTGTTCGACTTCGGCCGCAACGAGGTGCGCAACTTCCTCGTCGCCAACGCCCTGTACTGGATCGAGGAGTTCCACGTCGACGGCCTGCGCGTCGACGCCGTGGCCTCGATGCTCTACCTGGACTACTCGCGCGCCGAGGGCGAGTGGGAGCCGAACGTCCACGGTGGACGGGAGAACCTGGAGGCGGTGCGGTTCCTGCGGGAGCTGAACGCGGCCGTCCGCGAGCACCACCCCGGTGTGGTGGTGATCGCGGAGGAGTCCACCACCTGGCCGGGCGTGACCCGGCCCGCCGACGACGGCGGCCTGGGCTTCGGGTTCAAGTGGAACATGGGCTGGATGCACGACGACCTGCGGTTCTTCGGCCTGGAACCGGAGCGGCGGGCGGCCAGGCAGGGCGAGGTGGCGTTCTCGCTGAGCTACGCGTGGAGCGAGGACTTCGTGCTGCCCCTGTCGCACGACGAGGTCGTGCACGGCAAGGGCTCGCTGTGGCAGCGCATGCCCGGCGACGACCGGCTCAAGGCGGCGTCGCTGCGGTCGCTGCTGGCGTTCATGTGGGCGCACCCCGGCAAGCAACTGCTGTTCATGGGCGGCGAGTTCGGCCAGCGCGGCGAGTGGTCCGAGTCCCGGTCGCTGGACTGGCACCTGCTCGACGACCCGCTGCACGCGGGCGTGCGGCGGCTGGTGGCGGACCTGAACGCGGTGTACCGGGCCTCCCCCGCGCTGCACGAGCTGGACACCGACCCGGCCGGGTTCGCCTGGGTGCACGCCGACGACCTGGTGCTGGCGTTCCTGCGCCGCGGCGGCGACGACGTGGTGGCGTGCGTGGCGAACCTGACCGACACCGCCCGGCCCGACTACCGCGTCGGCCTGCCGCGCGCGGGCGCCTGGCGGGAGGTGGTCAACACCGACGGCGCCGACTACGGCGGGTCGGGCACGGGCAACCCCGGGGCGGTGGTCGCGGACGCGACGCCGTACCACGGCCAGCCCGCGTCAGCGGTCCTCACCCTGCCGCCGATGGGCGTTTTGTACCTGACGCCCGATACTCATGCGCATGTGTAATCGCCGCGAGTATTGGACTGGTCACGCTCGGCGACCGTACGTTCGAGGTGCCGGCGGATCCCCCACCCCGACGGGATCCGCGCCCCCTCGACCAGGAGTGAGCATGACGACGCAGAACCGTGCAGGTGTGTCCCGGGCCGATGTGCTGCGCGGCGCGGGGATGACCGCGGTGGGCGTGGCGGCGGGCTCGCTGCTCGGCACCGGCGCCGCGACCGCCTCCACCGGCGGGCAGGAGCACCCGAACGTCAAGCTGATCAAGGACTACTACGAGGCGTACGCCTCGGGTGACCTGAACCGGTTGCGCCGGTTCTTCGCCAACGACATCCGGTGGACCATCCCCGGCCACCACCCGCTGTCGGGCACCAAGGTCGGCGTGGAGGAGGTGCTGGCGTTCTTCGCCGAGCTGGGCCGGGCCGGGTTCCGCGCGGAGCCCATCTCCCTGGCCGCGGACGGCGACTGGGTCATCGACCTGCACCGCGGCTGGAGCACCAGGCCCGAGGGCCTGGACATCACGTGGGCCCTGGCGTTCCGCATCCGGGCGCGGCGGATCGTGGAGGCGGTCAACTTCGCGTCCGACCAGCACGCGGCCGACCGGTACTTCTGGGACGCCTACCGGCTGGCGCCCCTCCCGGACCGGCTCCACCGCCGGTGAGGTGCCGGCCGGGTGGCCGGGTCGGCGGTGGCCCGCTCGCCGGTGGCCACGTCCACGACCTCGTGGGCGGCGTGGCGGAAAGGTCCGCGACCACCCCTGGCGGGTCGGCCGACTGCTCGCGGTTGCCGACCGCGATCGTCAAGTGGGCAGGTCCAGCGCACAGCAATCGTTTGCGCGCTGCCGGGAACGACGGGAGCCCGCCGACCGGGCAGGTCGGCGGGCTCCCACGACACCTGGACGTCAGCGCAGGCGGGTCATGATCCGGTCGACGGCCCTGCCGAGCTTGGCGTACTTCTCCGTGTAGAGCACCGGGAACACGCCGGGCGGGTCGGCGGGCCGGTAGGTGTCGACGTAGTCGGTGCCGAGGTTGCAGAACACCGCCACGATGTAGTTGCGCTTCGCCTTGCCCGGCAACGACTTGACGATGCCCGCGTCACTGCCGGTGGTGTCGACCCAGCCGTTCTTGTGCCCGTAGGTCACCTCGGCGGCCGCGTCGCAGGGGCGCACGTCGCGGTCGTACACCGCGTCGCCGACCGTGACCGTGCCGTCGGGCTGGACCCACCGCGGCGGCGTGACCTGCGGGATGCCCTGGACCGGGTACTCGCGGCCGCACCAGTTGGTGGTGGACAGCATCTCGTTGTGCCCCTGGTCGTCCAGGGTCCGGCGGAAGAACTCGCGCGACGACGCGCTGAGCGCGTCCCGGGTGACCGGCCGGCCGGCGTCGGTGACCCACAGCACGCCGTGGCCGCCGTTGACCAGCAGGAGCAGCTTGGCGGTGTCGAGGGCGCTCATGTTCGAGCCGATCCACCGGCCGCCGTTGTCGGGGTTGGTGCCGGTCACCATCAGGGTCGGCATGCCCAGCTCGGCGAAGGTCCGGTTGACCTCGTCCCACGCGCCGAGGTCGTGGATCATCTTGATCAGCGCGCAGGTCGACTCGTTCTGCGACCGGGTGATCATCTCGTCGAAGAACCGCCGGACCGGCTTGGTCTGCGCGCCGCCGCAGTTCGGGTTGACCGTGACCGGCCGGTAGTCGTAGGGCGCGTCCAGGTCCACCCGGCCCGCGTCGGCGAGCCTCAGCACGCCGAAGCCCACCATCAGCTTGAGCACCGACGCCGGGTAGGGCGAGGAGAAGTCGATCGGCGCGCCCTCCCGGCCGGGCAGCACGTCGCGCGTGCCGCGCCCGCCGTTGACGTCCCACTCGGTGTCGTCCCACCAGCGGTAGCGGACCTGGTCGGTGGCGAGCTCCACCCTGTTCACCGGGACCACGACGCCCTGCGGGTACTGCGGGCTGAGCAGCACGTCCGCGATGGCGGCGGGGCGGCCGAACCGGTCGAGCTCGATGACCGCGAGGTCCAGGTTCGGCGTCTGGTGCAGCGGCCTGGCCGCGGCGGCGCCCAGCCGGGGCTCCGCGGGGGGCGCCGAGTCGTACTTCTCCGGCGCGCCCGCCCGGGACGCCGCGACCAGCTCCGGCGGCGTCAGGTCGAGCACGTCCTTGAAGTCCTGGGCGACCACGGCCTGGCGCAGCCGTTCCGCGAGCCGGCCGTGCCCCGGCTCGGCCGCGGACACCGTCGTCGTGCTCCCGACCAGGACCGTCGCGGCGGTCAGCGCCGTCGCCGCACGTCGGAACGCAGTCATGCAGTAACCCCCTGTCGATCCGCCCGAGCACCCGACCGTAGAGCATCGGGCACGAATGCGTGAACCTGTCGGGAAAAAACCGACCGCGGGGGGCTGTTCAGCGGAACGCGTCGAGGAACCGGTCGCGGAAGGTGCTCATCGGGGCCACCGGCGCGTCCGGCGCGGGCTTCAGCCCCTCGGTCCACCCCCAGCCGTCGGTGCGGGCCATCACCGACGCGTCCCGGGTGACGACGGTGACCGGCACGTCGTGCCCCGCCCCGGGACCGGTGACGAGCTGCGCGGGCTGGTGGTCGCCGAGGAACAGCAGCACCAGGTCGTCGTCCCCGTAGGTCTCCACGTAGGACACCAGCGTGTCGACCGAGTACGCCACCGACCGCCCGTAGTCCGCGCGCACCTCCGCCGGGTCGCGGCCGAAGATGCTGTCCGGCGACTCCTCCCCCGCGACCATCGCGCCGAACACCGAGCCGTCGCCCACCTCGTCCCACGGCACCGCCGAGGGCACCGGCGCCCACGGCGCGTGGCTGGACAGCAGCGGGACCACCGCCATCACGGGTTCGTCGCGCGGCCCGCGTTCCAGGCGCTGCACCGCCGCCAGCGCGTACTGGTCGGGCATGGTCGCGTAGCCGAACCTGGGTCCCGCGTAGCCGACTTCGCGGGAGTCGTAGATGCGGTCGTAGTCGAAGAACTCCCCCTCCGGCCAGGCCCGGGTGATGCCCGGCACCACGCCCACCGACCGCCACCCCGCCCGCCGGAACGCACCGCCCAGCGTCAGCCGGTCGCCGGAGACCAGCGTGCGGTACCGCTGCTGGTTGTCCACCCACAGCCCGGACAGCAGCGTGGCCTGGGCCAGCCAGCTGCCCCCGCCCGCCGTCGGCGAGGTCAGGAACCCGCTGCGGGACCGGTAGCCGAGGCCGGCCAGCCGCCGCGTGCCGCCGTCCAGGGCCGCGGCCACGCCGGGGTCGTCAACCGCGTCGCGCCCGTAGCTCTCCACGAACGCCAGCACGACGTCCTTGCCGCGCAACGCCGTCAGCAGCTCGTCGCCCGGCACGTCCCCGAACGCGTCCACCGCCGACTCCGCCTCGAACGCGGACCGGTCGCGCAGCCCCACCGCCACCGCGCGCCCGTGGTCGCGCAGCATGGTCAGCGCGCCGTGCGAGGCCACCGGCGCGCTCAGCGCGCACACCGCGGCCGCCGCCACGACCCGCGTCGCCGTCGTGCGGTGCGCGGCCACCAACCCGCCCAGCCGCACCGCGGCACGCGTCACCAGCACCACCAGCGCGACGGCGAGCACCACCGCCAGCACCACGGCGGCGACCGCGGCCGCCCGGCCCAGCGTCACGTCGACGTAGTCGACCGCGGGCGTGAGCAGCGGCCAGTCCAGCACCAGGTCGAACGGCCGGAACAGCACGTAGTCGGTGCCGATGTCGAGCAGCTTCACCACCAGCAGCACGCCCAGCAACGCGCCGCAGCCCACCGAGAAGGGCCGCCGCCACCGCCGCGGCAGCACGAGCAGCAGCACCGCGCCCAGCAGCGCCTCCACCGGCACCCGCAGCAGCGCCGCGGGCGTGAACAGGTCCAGGTCGGTCGGGGCGACCAGGGCGAACAGCACCAGCAGGGCCGCCAGTACGGTGGTCGCATGACCCGACCGCACGTGCTGCTCAGCGTCGCGGTCAGCGTGGACGGCCACATCGACGACCGGGACGTGGCGCGCTTCCCGCTGTCCAACGCCGAGGACTTCGACCACGTCGACCGCCTGCGGGCCGAGTCGGACGCGATCCTGGTCGGCGCCGCCACCCTCCGCCGGGACAACCCCCGCCTGCTGGTCAACAACCCGCGGCGCCGGGCCGAGCGGGTCGCCGGCGGCCGGCCCGAGCACCCGCTGAAGGTCACCGTCACCCGCACCGGCGCCCTCGACCCCGAGCGCGCGTTCTGGCACTGCGGCGGCGGGAAGCTCGTCTACACCACCGACGACGGCGCGGTCGCCGCGCGGGCCGTGGCCCACCTGGCCGACCTGGTGCCCCTCGGCGCCACCCTCGACCTCGGCGCGCTCCTCGACGACCTGGGCGCCCGCGGCGTGCGGCGCCTCATGGTCGAGGGCGGCGGCCAGGTCCACACCGCGTTCCTCGCCGCCGGGCTCGCCGACGAGATCCGGATGGCCGTCGCGCCCATGCTGATCGGCCAGGCCGACGCACCGCGCTTCCTCAACCCTGCCGCGTTCCCCGGCGGACCGGCCCACCGCTTCCACCTCGAAGACGTGTCCAGGCTCGGCGACGTCGCCGTGCTCCGCTACTTCCCCAAGCGCTGACCGCGCCGCCCCGGGACGCGCACGTCGTCCCAGCACAGCAGGGCCGTCGCCACCGACAGCGCCAGCAGCAGCGCGGGCAGCACCGCCGCCTCCGGGTCGCCGAGGATGATCAGCTCGGTGATGACCGCGCCGGTCATCACGGCCGCCAGCCCGAGCGCGGCGAGCCCGCCCAGCAGGGGCACCAGCAGGCCCAGCCCGCCCGCGACCTCCAACACCCCGGTCACGTACCGCAGGCCCTGGCCGAAGCCGATCCGGTCGAACTTGCCGACGAAACCGTCACCGAACAGCGACAGGCCGCTGTAGACGAAGTACGCGCCCAACGCCACCCGCAGAACCCACACCGCCGCGGTGCGCGCGGTGCTCACCTGGACCGACACGACCCTTCCCTCCCACTGCGGAACAACCACGCCACGTCACGCCCGAACGACCACACCAGCGCCGCCAGGGCCAGCCCCACCAGGGCACCGGTGCCGGGCACCAGCCCCGACACCGCGACCACCAGCACGACCCCCTGCACCGCGGCCACGACCTTGCGCGCGGAACTCGGCGGCAGGTCACCGCGCAGCCAACCCCACACCCACGAGGCGGCCACGAACGCGTACCTCAGCAACCCGATCGCCAGCACCCACGGCCCGAGCAGCCCGGCCACGTGCGCGCTGAGCACCAGGATCAGGAACGCGTCGACCTCCATGTCGAACCGCGCGCCCAGCGCCGACGCGGTGCCCGTGCGCCGCGCCACCCGGCCGTCCACGAAGTCCAGCGCCAGCGCGACCGCCGCCAGCGCGACGACCACGGCCGTCTCCGCCGACCGGCCCGCCACCAGCGCGGTCACCCCGCCCACCAGCAGGCCGCGGGCCGAGGTGACCCGGTCGGCGGGACCCAGCCGGTGGCCGGCGCGCTGCACCGCGTCGCCCAGCAGCGCCTGGTTGGCCACCGCGTAGGCGGCGCCGGCGAGCCAGCCGACGGGCCCGAGGCCCACCGCGGCCTCCAGCAGGCCGAGCAGCAGGACCTGCGCGCCCGCCCACGCGGCGGGCTCCCGCACGGTCGGCGCCGCGCTGTGCTGAAGTGTGGTCATCGCGCCCCTCGTGGCAGTGGGCCCCGCTCTCGGAGGTTTTGATACATGACACGCACGGCGAGGGCCCTCTGGTTCACCTCCGCGGGAAATTGCGCGATTCGGGATGTCGCACTGCCCGAACCCGGACCTGACGAAGTACTGGTGAAGACCCTGCACACGGGAATCAGCCGCGGCACCGAGTCCCTGGTGCTGCGCGGTGGCGTGCCCGCCAACCAGCACGACGTGATGCGGGCGCCGTTCCAGGAGGGCGACTTCCCGTGGCCGGTCAAGTACGGCTACCTCAACGTCGGCGTGGTCGAGCAGGGTCCCCTGCTGGGCCGCACGGTGTTCTGCCTGTACCCGCACCAGACGCACTACGTCGTGCCGGCCGCCGCGGTCACGCCCGTGCCGGACGCGGTGCCCGCGCCGCGCGCGGTGCTGGCGGGCACCGTGGAGACGGCGGTCAACGCCCTGTGGGACGCCGCGCCGCTGGTGGGCGACCGGATCGCGGTGGTGGGCGGCGGCATGGTCGGCGGCAGCGCGGCGGCCCTGCTGGCCCGCTTCCCGGGCGTGCGGCTGCAACTGGTGGACGCCGACCCGGCGCGTGCCGGACTCGCCGCGGCGCTCGGGGTGGAGTTCGCGTCACCGGAGCGGGCGCTGGGCTCGTGCGACCTGGTGGTGCACGCGAGCGCCACCGAGGCGGGCCTGGCGCGGTCGCTGGAGCTGCTGGCGCCGGGCGGCCGCGTGGTCGAGCTGAGCTGGTACGGCGACCGGCGCGTGGCCGTGCCGCTGGGCGAGTTCTTCCACTCGCGGAGGCTGCGCGTGGTCGGCAGCCAGGTCGGCGCGGTCGCCCGCCCCGACCGCACGCACGCGCAGCGCCTGGCCCTGGCGCTGGACCTGCTGGCCGACCCGGTGTTCGACGCGCTGGTCACCGGGTCCAGCCGGTTCGACGAGCTGCCCGACGTGCTGCCGCGGCTGGCGAGCGGCGAGCTGCCCGCCCTGTGCCACCGCGTGGACTACGGGGGCTGAAATCCCCGGGGTTGGCTACCGTGCCGGTCATGTTCCCGCCCGACACCACCGCCGACGCCCGGGACCGCGCCGCGACCGTCGCCGTGCTGCCCGTCGGCAGTCACGAGCAGCACGGCCCGCACCTGCCGCTGGCCACCGACGCGGTCGTGGCGTGCGCGATCGCCCGCGCCGTCGCCGACGCCCACCCGGTGCAGCTCCTGCCGCCCGTCACCATCTCCTGCTCGCACGAGCACGCCGCGTGGCCCGGCACGGTCAGCATCTCCGCGCGCACGCTGCACGCCGTCGTCACCGACATCGCCGACTCGCTGCGCCGGTCCGGCGTGCCGAACCTGGTGCTGGTCAACGGGCACGGCGGCAACTACGTGCTGTCCAACGTGGTGCAGGAGTCCGAGGGCATGGCCCTGTTCCCCGCCTCCGGGGACTGGCACGAGGCCCGGGCGCGCGCCGGGATCGAGACGTCGTCCTACAGCGACATGCACGCGGGCGAGCTGGAGACGTCGATCCTCCTGCACACCAACCCCGAGCTGGTCCGCCCCGGCTGGGAGACCGCCGACGAGCTGGCCGAGGACCGGCGGCACATGCTCACCCTCGGCCTGGCGCCCTACACGCGGTCCGGTGTGGTGGGACGGCCGTCGCTGGCCTCGGCGCGCAAGGGCGAGGCCGTGCTCGCCGCCCTGGTCGAGGCGTTCCCCGCCTACCTGCGGGTGTTCTGAGCGGATGCCTCCCGGCCGGAGCAGCGGCACCAGCCCCGGCGTGCTCGCCACCAGCGCCAGCACGCCGTACACGACCCCGGTCGTCACCCCCTGCGCCGCGCCCAGGCCCGCGGTGCCGAAGGCCACCGCCAGGAACGCCTCGCGCGGCCCGAACCCGCCGACGTTCAGCGGCACCGCCATGACCAGCAGGGCGAGCACCGCCAACGGCACCAGTTGCGCGAGCGGGGCCCGCACGCCCGCCGCGGCCGCCGCGACCGCGAACAACGCCACGTGCCCCGCCACCGCCGCCAGCGACAGCAGCACGACCCGGCGCACGTCGCGCGACCAGGCCAGCGCCACCGCGGCGGCGACCGCGCCGGTCACCGCGACCACCGGCGGCCCCAGCGCCACGGCGCCGACGGCGACCAGCACCACCTGCCCGGCCGCGCGTTCGACCACCACGGCGCGCACGCCGCGCTTGACGTCCCCGGCCCGCCGCCCGTGGTCGACCGCCCGGTGCGCGTCGCCCAGCACGCCCGCGGGCAGCACCGCGTTGAGCAGCAGGCCCCGGTAGTAGTCCGACACGGCGGCGGCCGGCCGCAGCGGCAGCCCGGCGCGGCGGGCGACCACGCACCACCGCCACGCGCAGCACACCGTGGTCACCACCCCGATGCCCAGCGCGGCCGCCGCCGACCACGGGTCGACCGCGCGCAGCCCGGCCGTGAACGCGTCCGTGCCCAGCCGCCACGCCAGGACCGCCAGCACGGCGCCCGCGAGCGCCAACCGCAGCCACGGCCACCAGCGCCTCACCCGGGCACCGCCAGCAGGTCCTCGTGGTGGACCACGACCTCCGGCCCGCCGGCGAGCCTGCGCCGCAGGTAGTCGGGCGCCACGTCGGCCAGGTCCGGCTCCTGCTCGACCGCCGCGCCGACCCAGCCGCGCAGCCACTCCGCGGCCAGCCCGCGCCGCTCCGGCCCCAGCCGCCACGGGCTGGGACTGGTCGTCACCCGCGCGCCCAGCTCCGCGAACGCCGCCGCGGCCACGCCCACCGCGTCCGGCCCGAGCAGCCCGCCGCGCCGCTGGTGGTCGTTGAACGCGGCCTGGAACCGCGCGTCCAGCGGCTCGGGCGAGGCGAACTCCACCCGGCCCACCACCGACAGCGCGAACAGCGCCGGCCGCCCGGCGCACGCCGCCGCCAGCCCGCGCACCTGCCCGGCCGTCAGCACGTCGAGCAGCGCCGACGCGGTGACGAGCGAGGTGCCGGCCAGGTCGGCGGCGGTCAGCGCGGCGAGGTCGCCCACGTGCGCCTCCACGGTCACGCCCGGCCCGGTCACCTCGGACCGCGCCAGGGCGAGCAGCCGGGCGTCGCGGTCGTGCAGCACCCAGTGCTGCGGGCCGGGCAGCCGCCCGGCGAGCCACCGCCCCAGAGAACCCGTTCCACACCCGATATCACGCACCACCAGGGGTGGTGGGTTCAGATGGATCTTGAGGGCGTCGACGAGGTCCACCGCGCGGGCGTCCGCGTCGGCCGGTTCGCGCAGCCGCAGCCACGCCGGGGAGAAGGCGCTCATGGCCGCAGACTAGCCAGCACCTCGGCCAGCGCGGCCGCTGTTTCGTCCCATGTGGACAGTCGGGTGCGACGGCGGCGCGCGCGCAGGCGCAGTTCGTCGCGCCAGGCCGCGTCGGCGAACCAGTGCCGCAGCGCCCGCCCGAACGCCGCCGCGTCCCCCGGCGGCAGGAGCACCCCGCCGTCGCCCAGCGCGTCGGGCACGGCGCTCGCGATCACCGGCAGGCCCCGCGCCAGCGCCTCGGTCACCACCATGCCGTAGGTCTCGGCGCGGGAGGCGAGCACGAACAGGTCGGCCCGCGCGTACTGCGCGTCGAGGTCCGCGCCGACCAGCGGACCGGTCGCCTCCACCCGGTCGTCCAGGCCGGGCGGCGGCTCGCCGGGGCCGACGAACGCGCAGGTCCACGGCGCGTCGACGGTGCGGAGGGCGGTGAGCAGCACGTCGTGGCCCTTGCGCGGGGTCAGCGAGGCCACGCACAGCAGCCGCGACGCGCCGTCGGTGCCGGGCGCGAGCGGCGCCGGGTCCACGCCCGGCGGGACGACGCGCACGTCGCGCAGCCCGTGGTGGGCGGCCAGCCACCGGGCCGCGTCCGGGCTGGTCGCCACCACCGCGTCGACCGCCCGCAGGCACTCGCGCTCGCGGGCGTCGAGGTCGGCCGCGACCGGCGCGGGCAGCCCGACCTCCCGGACCAGCGGCAGGTGCACCAGCACCGCCACCCGCACCCGGCCGACGTGCGGCCGGACCAGCTCCGGCACCCCGCACGCGACCAGGCCGTCCAGCAGCGCCACGCCCCCGTCCGGCACGCCCGCCAGCGCCCGCGCCAAGCCCGCCCGGTCCCCCTCGCGCGGCCACCGGCCGCCGACGTGGACCGGGCGCAGGCCCAGCAGGTCCGCGACCCGGCGGTCGAAGGCGTTGCCGCCGCTGGGCACCACCGGTTCGGGCAGGACGAAGTGGACCGTCACAGGGCCCGTTCGTAGGACGCCCAGGCCACGTGCGACTCGTGCAGGGTCACCTCGATCCCGGCCAGCCCGCGCGCGTGCTCGCCCAGCTCGCCCGCCAGCACGTCCTCGGCGAGCCGGTCCGCGATGTGCCTGGCCAGGAACTCCGTGGAGGTGTTGACCCCGGCGAACGCGGGTTCGTCGTCGAGGTTGCGGTAGTTGAGCCCGTCGAGCACGGCCCGCAGCCGTTGCGTCGCCAGTCCGATGTCGACGACGATGTTGTCCGGATCGAGATCGGTCCTCTTGAACCGGGCGTCCACCACGAACGTTGCCCCGTGCAGGCGTTGTGCCGGGCCGAACACCTCGCCGCGGAAGCTGTGGGCGACCATGACGTGATCACGTACGGTGATGCTGAACAGGGTGACCTCCACCACGCGAGCGGGTTACGGTGCAAGTTGTGCCGACCGAGCGTAGTGATTGCCCGGCCGGTTTGGGGTGACGAGGGAGCCGGATGCGCGAACGACTGTTCAACGACGACGACGTGGCCGAGTCCGAGCTGGTGACGCGACGCGGCGTGTTCCGCGCCGTGGCGTTCCGGATCGCGGGCCACGAGCACATGGCCCTCGTCCACGGCGAACCCCGGACCGGGAACGCGTTGGTGCGCGTGCACTCCGAGTGCATGACCGGCGACATCTTCCGCGCCATGCGCTGCGAGTGCGGCGACCAGCTCGACGCCGCGCTGGACCGGATCGTCACCGAGGGCGGCGGGGTGCTGGTGTACCTGCGCGGCCACGAGGGCCGGGGCATCGGCCTGGTGGCCAAGGTCAGGACCCACGTGCTCCAGGACGAGCAGGGGTTGGACACCCTGGACTCGGCCACCAGCCTCGGCCTGCCGGTGGACGTCCGCGACTACGCGCCCGCCGCGATGATCCTCCGGCACCTCGGCATCCGCTCGGTGCGCCTGATGTCGAACAACCCGGACAAGGTCGAGGCCCTGGAGGCGCACGGCGTCCGGGTCGCCGCCCGCGTCCCGCTGCTGACGCCGCCGAACCCGCACAACATCGGCTACCTGACCGCCAAGCGCGACCGCCTCGGCCACGACCTGCCCCAGGTGGACACCTTCGCCACCGGCTGAGCACGGCCCACCCGGCACCGGGCCCGGTGCCGGGTGGGCCGCCGCGCCCCGGCGGCGCGACTCCCCGCCGTGGTTTCCCGCACACCGGGAGTCGATTCGGACATCGAGCACTCCCGCCAAGAGGCGGACCCGCACCCCGAAGTCGCAAAAATACCGGTCCACGAATTACGCGACCTCATTTTTGCGGATTGACCCGCGTCCGGGCAAACACACCGTCGGTAGCATTCGAAGTCGGCGAGAATACTTAGCAAGCCACAAGCAAGATCGCCTCGCCAAACGAGACACATTAGCTACCACATCGTTACCGGAAGCCCGTTCAGGCTGGCAGCGGGCCCGCCGGGGTTTTCCTACCGGCGTTCGAAGAATTCGCACCCGATGCATCGTCCCACCCGGTTGCCCGCCTGTCCGCGGACCGTGGCGCCGACCTGTTCACCGAAGTCAGACCATCCGGCGGTAACGAGCGCCGCCCGTCACCCGATTGAGCCGGCGTGATACCGGCCCACAGCCGGCGCCGTGCGCACCGGGAAATCCGACCCCGGCTTGCCGCTACTGTTCCGTCACCTCCATCGGGGCGACCGATAGCCAATGCCGTTCATTGCAGAGAGGGAATCCGTGGGGAAATCCTCGTCCGGCACCGTCATGACCATCACACCCGCCGACCTGGGCGCGCTCGGCGACCAGCTCGGCAAGGGCGGCGAGGCGACCGTGTTCGACCTGCCCGACCTGGCGCTGCCCGATGCGCCGGGCCCGCTGGTCTACAAGCGGTACCGCACCCCGCCCGAATCGCACGGCCTGCGACGCGTCGTGGCGTCCCGCGAGGCCCTCGACGACACCGGGCGCGCCCGGCTCGACGGCCTGGCCGCGTGGCCCGTGCGGGTGGTGGAGGAGCACGGGCGGGCCGCCGGGGTCGTCCTGCCCCGCATCCCGGCCCCCTTCTTCGACCGCGTGCTGCGCAACTCCGGTGTGAAGCACTCCCTGCGCGAGGTGCAGAACCTGTTCGTCGCCCCGGACCGCGCGCTCAAGGTCGGCCGACCCGCCCCGGACGCGCGGCAGCGCCTGCGCGTGTGCCTGGACTTCGCGAGCGGCCTGGCGTTCCTGCACGAGGAGCTGAAGGTCGTCTTCGGCGACCTCAACGCGAAGAACGCGGTGTTCCGGCTCGACGCCCGGCCGATGGTGATGTTCATCGACTGCGACGCGGTGCGCCCGGCGGGCGTGGTCGCGGTGGTGCGCCAGCTCAACGCCCCCGACTGGGACCCGCCGGGGGCCGAGCGCGACGTGCTGTCCCGGGCGACCGACCACTACAAGCTGGGGTTGTTCGTCCTGCGCTGCCTCACCCCGGGACCGCAGGGCTCGACCAACCGGGACCCCGGGCGGGCCGCCGGGGTCCTGGACGCCGAGGGGCTCGCGATGCTCCGGCGGGCGCTGGGCACCGACCCCGCCGCGCGGCCGACCGCCCGCGAGTGGGAGCAGCGGCTGCGACGCCTGCTGGGCGAGGCCACCGCCCCGCCGCGCCTGGTCGACGTGCGGCTGGACCGCGCGTTCGTCCTCGCCGGGTGGCCCGTCGAGGTCGCGTGGGAGGCGGAGGAGGCGCACGAGGTCGAGGTGGTCGCGGCCGGCCGGGTGTCCAGGGTGGACGGCCGGCCCGGCCGGGGCAGCACGCCGGTGGTGCTCGACGCGACCGGCCCGGTCCGCGTCCGGGTGCGCAACGACCTCGGTGCCGACGAGCGCGAGGTCGGCCCGGTCACCGTGGTGCCGCCGCCGCGGTTCGAACCGCTGACCGTGCCCGTGCCCGAAGTGGGGTGGCCCTCGTTCACCGCACCCCCGCCGCCGACGCCCGGCCTGCCACCGCTACCGGTGCTCGACCTGCGCCCCGGGACGCGGGCCCCCGTCCCGAACGGCACCCGGGCCGTCGACCCGCCCGCCCTGCCCGTGCCGCGCGCGATGGCGTTCCCACTCGACCTGCGGGCGATGTTGACCGGATCACCCGGGATCGCCCTCTGGTCCCGCGACGGCGAAGGAGCGGGCCGATGAGCTTCTCCCTGTGGCTGGCCAGGCTGTCCGGCGCCAGGACCTCGATCCTCCAGAAGGCACCGGGCGACGTGAACAAGCACGCCGCGATGGGCGGCGTGCTGCTGAGCACGGCCGGCGTCGCCGCCGTGTCGGCGTTCTTCGCCCTGCACTCCGTGCTCGAACTGCCGCTCGCCGCGGCGGTCGCCGTCGGGCTGCTGTGGGGCGTGGTCATCTTCAACCTCGACCGCATGCTCGTCGTCACGATGACGCGCGGCCACGGCCTGCTGCTCAACCTGCTGGCCGCCCTCCCGCGGGTGGGGCTGGCCCTGGTGATCGGCTCGATCATCTCGATGCCCCTGGTGCTGCGGATCTTCGAACCGGAGATCAACAGCGAGCTCGTCGTGATGCAGGCCGAGGCCACGACCGCGAAGCAGCAGAAGTACGACGAGGCGTACGGCAGGATCAAGGAGCTGGAGGGCGTCGAGGCGGAACTGCTCGCCGTCGTCTCCGGCCGCGCCGCCACGTCCGTCACCGACGACCCCGAGGTGAAGACGCGCAAGGCCGAGTTGGACGCCGCGGAGAAGACCTACCAGGACGCGGCGGCCTCCGCGCAGTGCGAGTACGACGGCACCTGCGGCACGGGCGTGCCCGGTGACGGCGAGTCCTACCGGCAGAAGAAGCGGGCCGCGGACGAGGCCAGGGCCACGCGCGACCGGGCCCGGGCGGCCCTGGACGAGACCACCGCGAAGGTGAGCGGGCGCCTGGAGAGCGGCAAGGCCACCGACACCGAGAACGCGCGCAAGCGGCTGCCCGAGGTGCAGGCCGACCTGGCACGCCTGCGCGGCGAGCGGGAGGAGATGGAGAAGCGGGGCAGCACCGCGACCGCCTCCGACACGGGCCTGCTGGCCAGGCTTGAGGCGCTCGACCGGATCACCGAGGGCCGCGGCAGCGGCGGGCAGGCGCACCTGGCGCTGTTCCTGCTGTTCCTGTGCATCGAACTGCTGCCGGTCATCGTCAAGCTGCTGTCGGGCATCGGACCCGAAACCCTCTACGACCGGATGCTGCGCCGCACCGACGACGGCTCGGACGCCGACGACAAGCTGTGGGCCGACCGCGACCGGGACCTGGCGGTCGACCGCGCCGACCAGAAGCTCGCCATGCAGCGGCAGGAGCTGGACGCGCAGACCCGGGCGCACGCCAGGACCACCCAGCTCGTCGCCGACAAGCAGTTCGAGATGGCCAAGAAGGCCATCGACGTCTGGGCGCGGCTCGCGCAGCAGCGCACCGACCAGGAGCTCGACCAGTGGATCCGGCAGCACGGCGGCCGGGCCGCCGCCGCGCCCACCACCCGCCCGGCGGCCAACGGCTTCGACATGACCGTGCCCTTCAAGCCCGTCGGCGGCTTCGGCCCGACCGGCACCGCCGACCACACGACCCCGATCCCGTTCACGCCGCTCCCCGGCGTGAACGGCGTCCGCCCCGGCACCTCCGGCCCGATCCCCCACCCCTGACGGGAGAACCGCACGTGGAAAACCAGAACGCCAAGCTCCTGCCGTTCTACCTGGCCGTCGACGTCTCGGTGTCGATGTCCGGCGCCAAGCTCGCCCAGGCCAACAACATCATGCCCGCCGTGGTCGACGCGCTCGCCGACGCGCCGATCCTGTCCGACAAGGTCCGCTTCGGCGTGATCGACTTCGGCACCGACGCGCAGGTCCGCCTGCCCCTGTGCGACCTGCTCGACGAGAACGTCACCCTGCCCGCCCTCTCGGTGCGCGGCGCCACGTCGTACGCGGCGGCGTTCCGACTGCTGCGCGACGAGATCGAGAGCAACGTCAAGCAGCTCAAGGCCGACGGCTTCCAGGTGCACCGCCCGGCCGTGTTCTTCATCAGCGACGGCGAACCGACCGACCGCGAGGACGTCTGGCGCGACGCGCTGCGCGACCTGACCCACGACTTCCCGACCTATCCCAACCTGGTGCCCTGCGGCGTGGACCAGGCCGACCCGAAGGTCCTGGCGCAACTCGTCCACCCGTCGTCCGGGCCGAAGGCCATGCAGATGTACCTGATGGAGCAGGGCCAGAACCCGGCGGACGCCATCGCGATGATCGCCGAGATCCTGATCTCCAGCATGCTCGCCTCCGGGCACAGCATGGCCCAGGGCAGCTCGGGCCTCATCCTGCCGGACAAGCAGGACCTGCCGGCCGGCATCTCCGCCCACTCCTCGGACGACTTCGTCTGATGGACGCCACCACCGAGGAGCCCGGCCCCGGGGTCGGGGCACCGCTGCCGGCAGCCACCTGGCGCGGGCGGTTCGAGCCGTTCCTGGTCGGCGACCCCGGCCGCGCCGCCGCGCGGGTCGTGCCCGTGCCGGACCCGGACGGCTGGGACCGGCGGGACACCGTGCTGGACGGGATCGCGCTGCGCGAGGGGCGGCGCACGCTCGCCGAGGTGCGGGCGGCGAGCGTGCGGGGACTGTCCCACCGGGCCTACGGCACCGTGCGCCAGGACGAGTACGCCTTCCGCCGCACCACCGACGGCCGCTACTTCGTCATCGGGGTGGCCGACGGGGTGTCGTCGGGCAGGCACTCGCACCGCGCCGCCGTCCTCGCGGCTCGTTGGGGCGTGGCGAACCTCGCCGCGGCGCTGTCGTCGGTCGGGCCGGAGCGCTTCCCGTGGGGACGGCTGCTGGCGGCGGTGGCCGACCGGATCGAGCAGCGCGGACGCGACCTGCTGCGCGACCTCGGTGAAGCGGACGCGCACGCCCGGTCGACCCGTGAGATCGCGGACCACCTGGCCACCACCGTGCTGTACGCGGTGATCGACCTGGCGCCTGCGCGCGGTGCGCACGAGGCGCACCTGGTGGCGGTCGGCGACACCTCGGCGTGGGTGCTGCGCCCGGGCGGGTGCTGGGAGCCGCGGACAGCGGTGAAGAACGGGAACGCGGTGCTCGCGTCGTCGGCGGTGCGGGCGCTGCCCCTGCCCCCGCCCACCGAGCCGGTCCCGGTGCGCACGCGGGTCGGCCCCGGTGAAGCGCTGGTGCTGATGACCGACGGCGTCGGCGACCCGCTCGGCGCGGGCGACGGTGACGTGGGGCGCTACCTGGCCGAGGTGTGGTCGGCGCCGCCGCCGACCGGGCTGGAGTTCGCCGCGCAGGTCGGCTTCGCGCGCAAGAGCTTCGACGACGACCGCACGGCTGTGGCGTTCTGGCCGATCGGCGAACCGGGCGGGTCGTGAACGGCGGGGGCGTCGTCGGTCCGGACGCCGTCGGGCCGCTGGGACCGCTGCTCGGCGCCGGCGGGCAGGCGAGGGTGTACCACGCACCGCACGCGGTGCTGCCCGACGTGCCCGGCCCCTTGGTCTACAAGCGGTACAAGCCGGGGCACGAGCCGCCGCACGGCCTGGTCGGCGTGGTGGCGCGGCGCCTGCGGATGGACCCGGCCACCCGGCAGCGGCTGGACCGCTGCGCCGCGTGGCCCGTGCGGGCGGTGGAGGAGGGCGGTGTGGTGCGCGGCGTGCTGCTGCCGCTGATCCCGGACGCCTACTTCGCGGACCGGGTGCTGCCCAGCGGCACGCCCGTGCGCACGTTGCGCGAGGTGCAGCACCTGTTCGTCGACCCCGCCCGGGCCGTGCGCCTCGGCATGCCCGCGCCCTCCCTCGCCGAACGCGTGCTGGTGTGCCGGGACCTGGCCTCCGCGGTGCACCTGCTGCACCGCAACGACCTGGTGTTCGGCGATCTCAACGCCAAGAACGCGGTGTTCCGGCTCGACGGCAGGCCGTGCGTGATGCTGGTCGACTGCGACGCGGTGCGGGTCAAGGGCGCGGCGGCCGTCGTGCGGCAGCTCAACGCACCCGACTGGGAACCGCCGGAGAGCGTGCTCAGCCAGGCCAGCGACCGGTACAAGCTCGGCCTGTTCGTGCTGCGCTGCCTCAGCCCGGGCCCGTTCGCCTCGGTGGCCCGCGACCCGGCCCGGCTCGACGCCGTGCTCCCCGGTGAGGGGCCGCGGCTGCTGCGCGCCGCGCTGGGGCACGTCCCGGGCGCGCGCACCACCGCACGCGAGTGGGGGCACTACTTCGACGCGCTGCTGACCGGCACGACCGAGGCCGCGGCCCGGCAGGTGGCCCCGGTCGGGTGCCCGTCCGCGCCGAGCGGCACGCCCGGGTGGCGGCGGCACCCGGGCACCGGCCGCTGGGTGCCGGTGACGTGACGGACCGCGCCTGCACCGTGTGCGGAGCACCCCCGGTCGACCGGTACCTCCGGTCGATGCACGGCGAGGTGACCTGCTCCCGGCACCCGGTGGACGGCTCGTGCGCGCTGTGCGCCCGCCCGCGGCACCGCGGCGAGCCCGGCTGGTCGCCGTTCACCGCCACCACGACCCGTTGCCCGACCTGCGCCGCCCAGGCCGTGGACGACCCGGGCGAGGCCCGGCGGCACATCCCCGCCGTGCGCGCGGAGATGGCGGCGCTCGGCATCCGGCTCGACCAGCGGGTGCGGGTCACCCTGGTCGAGCCCGACGCGCTCGTCACCGGTAGCCGGGGCCTGTGCCTCGGTCGCACGCTCAAGCGCACGTGGATCGACACGTCCGTGACCGACGTGCTCGGCATCGAGATCGCCCGAGGTCTCACCGGGACCCATTTCGGCGCCACCGTCGCGCACGAGATGGGCCACGCGTGGCTGGCCCAGCGCGGTGCGCCCCCACTGCCGCACCGGCTGGAGGAGGGCGTGTGCGAACTGTTCTCCGGCGCCTGGCTCAAGCGGCGGCGGACGGCGTTCGCCGCCGAGCTGCGGCAGGCCGCGCTGGACAACCCGGACGAGGTGTACGGCGCGGGCTATCGCCTGGTGCGCGGTGCCGTGGTGGTCCACGGCATCACCGCCGTGCTCGACGCGCTGTGCCGGCGCGGCCGCCTGCCGTGAACACCGACCTGCCGTGAACACCGAACCGACGAGGAGGGGGCCGTGGGCCTCGAACCAGTGAGCCGATCGATCCTGGTGGTGGACGTGGAGAAGTCCAGCGACCGGGTCGACACCGAGAAGGCGGTGCTGCGCGACGCGCTGTACCGGGTGCTCCGGGAGGGGCTGGACGCGGCGGGGCTGCCCGGTGGGGCGTGCCGGCTGGACGACCTGGGCGACGGCGTGCTCGCCGTGGTCGACTGCGAGGTGCTGCCCGTGCTCGACCCGCTGCTGGACGTCGCGGTCGACGCGCTGGCCAGGCACAACGCCGCGGTCCCGCCGCCCGGGTGGCTGCGGCTGCGCTTCGGCGTCCACTTCGGGCTCGTGGCGCGCGACTCGCACGGCTGGGTGGGTGACGCCATGACCACCGCGTTCCGCGTGGTCAACGGCGCGGGCGTGAAGGCGGTGCTCAAAGCCGCCGAACGGGCCCAATCCGTCGTGGCGGTGTCCGACGCCGTGCACGAGTCGGTGGTGCGGCACGGCTATCGCGGCATCCAGCCGTCGGCCTACCGTCGGCTGGTCGACGACGGCCGCGTCGTGTGGGTGCGGGTCCCCGGCTACGCCGAGCCGCCCGTGCCCGCCGGGTACGCCGGCGACCGGCCGCCCGCCGTCGAACCGCCTCCCGCGAAGGTCGTGCACGTCCACGCGAACGGCAACGCGTTCACCGTCGACAGCATCGGCCACGTCGACGCCCGCACGACGCTGGGCGAGCGGTCGTGAGCGACGGGCGGCAGGCAGAGCCGCCGGAACCGCCCGGGACCGGGCAGCCCGGGACCGAGCAGCCCGCCGGAGCGCAGCCCGCCGAGGAGCCGGAGGCGGGTGGGCAGGCTGCCGGGGAACAGCCGCAGACCGGTCCGGAGCACCCCGACGCGGACCCCGACGCGCCGAATCCCAAGGCCAACGCGGCAGACCCGGCCAATGCGCGCAAGCTGCACCGGGACAACCGCGCGATGGAGGACGCGGTCGCGGCGCTGCTGGGCGAGCGCGGCGCCGGCATCGGCAACGTGTTCGTGGCCAACACCATCGGCCTGGTGGACGCGGGCCGCCCGCGGGCGGGCGAGGTCCACCGCCGCACCGTGCCGACCGGCCCCATCCCACCGGAGACGCTCAACTCGGTGCTGGCCGCGTTCGTCGCCCCCGCCAACTACCGCGACCTGCGGCAACGGTTGCGTGAACGGCGGCTGGTGCTGCTGCGCGCGCCGGCCGGGTGGGGCCGCACGGCCACCGCGCTGAACCTGCTCGGCGTCGAGTGCGCGGACGGCGTGGACAAGCTGAGCCCGGACACCGACCTGCGCTCGCCGACCGCACCGGTCGACCTGGTCGCCGATCACGGCTACCTGCTGGAGTCCCTGGAGTACGACCAGGCGGCGGGCCTCACCGAGTTCGCGCTCGACCTGTGGGCGCGCAGGCTCGCCGACGCGGGGGCGCGGATGGTGGTGCTGGTCGGCACGGACACGCCACTGCGGAACCGGGAGCCTGCCGCGTACCTGGTGGACGGCGCGCCGCGGACCGACGACCTGGCGCTGGTGCTCAGCCACTTCCGGGTGGGACTGCGCGACCTGGGCGAGCCCGAGCGCGACCTGGCCGAGTTCCCCGAGTGCGCCGACCTGGTGGAAGAGGTCGCCGGCCGCAGCCTGCGCGCACGCGACCTGGCCGACCTGGGCCGCGGCCTCTGCCTGGTGGTGCGGGGCGAGCGCGATGTCGAGGAAGTGCGCCGGCGCTACGCCCGCAACGCCGAGACGGCGCTGCGCGAGTGGTTCCGCGGCCTGCCCGACCACGATCACCGGGCGTTCGCCATCGCGCTCGCCGTGTTCGACGGCATGCCACTGGCCACCGTGGCCGAGGCGGCCACGGTGTTGGCCGAGCTCATCCAGGCCGCGGAGGTGCCGGACGCCAACGCCCGCACCCGCGCGCTGTTCGCGGTGCGGACGCTGGAGTTGGTGGAGCGCGTGGAGGCCGAGCTGACCTCCGCGGTCGAGGACGGCGAGTTCGGCAGCCTGACCCTGGAAGTGGTCCGCTACCGCGACCCGCACCGGACGCGCCAGGTCCTGGAGCACGTATGGCGCGAGTACACCGAGGCGCACCGCGTGGTGCGGAGGTGGCTGCGCGAACTGGGCAGCTCGCCCGACCGGCAGGTGCGCATCCGGGCGGGCGTCGCCGTCGGCCTGCTGAGCCTGTCCGAGTTCGAGCACGCCCGGCGACACGTGATCGAGCCGTGGGCGGGCGAGAACAAGTACTGGGAGCGGCAGGCCGTGATCGGCGCGTTGCGGCTGCCCGCCCTGCAGCCCGAGCTCCAACCGCTGATCGTCCGCATGATCGACCGCTGGCTGCGCGGCAAGACGGCCTCCGGCACGCGGGTCGCCGCCGTGGACGCCCTCGGTGCCCTGCCGGTGATGACGGCGGAGCAGGTGCTGAAGCGGCTGCGCAGGGCCGCCGACACCGCCTCGCCGCGCATGGTGATCGCGGTCGCCGACTGCGTCACGAACCTGGCCCTGGACCCCGATCGGCTGGACCTCGTGCTGGGCGCGCTGCTGCAGTGGAGCTGGTCGGTCAAGGTCGGTCTGCGGACCACGGCCCTGCACTGCGTGCTGCAGCTGACCGTGTTCCTGGAGGCCACCCCGGAGGGCGGCGTCGAGCCGTGGCCCGGGCTGCTGTGGGCCGCCGAGCTCGACCGGCACGCCGCGGCACCCACCCCTCGGGTCGCCGTCGGGTCGCGACGGCTCACCCGTTGGGAGGCCGTCGTCGCGCTCGTCGCGCGGGCCCTGGAAGCCCAGTACTTCATGCCTGAGACGTTCGACGTCATTCACCGGTGGGTGAAGACCGCCGAGCGCGACCCCTCGCAGCGGGAGCCGCTCGGCGCGCTGCTGGCCGACGTCGTGGCGACCACCGGCGACCGCTCCGCGCTGCGCTTCTACCTGGGCGAGTGGGCGCGGGCCCGCCGCGGGCCGACCGCGACCGCCACCGCGCTGCTCGCCCACCTCGACCGTGAGGAGGTCCGACCGTGAACCAACGCAAGCCCACCGAACCGCTGGTCACCCGCGTCGACGTCAAGTTCGGCGAGATGGTGTTCCGCAACCGGCCCGCGCCCAGCGACGACCGCGCCACCGTGTGGCTCGACCGGTACGGCCACTACCACCACCTGACCGAGCAGGTGCCCGTCGGCGGTGTCGCCGGGTACCGGGCGCTGTTCCTGGTCGACACCTCGGTGCACATCCGTGAGCTGCAGTTCCAGCTGCCCAGCCGGGAACAGGCGTTCTTCTTCCAGGCCAAGGTCAGCGCGCGCTGGCGCGTCACCGACCCGGTCGAAGCGGCGAAGACCCACCTGACCGACGCCGACCCGGTGCTGCGCCCGCACCTGGAACGCGTGCTGCGGGACGTGAGCGCGGCGTTCCCGATCGAGGAGGGCACCGCGGCCGAGCGGGCGATCGCGGCGGCGTTCGCGCCGCGGCGCAAGCAGTCGGTCGCGCAGGGCCTGTCCGTCCTGGAGTGCGACGCGACCCTGTCCCTCGACTCCGCGACCGCCGGGTACATCAGGAAGCGGGTCGAGAAGGCCCGCACCCACGAGATCACCAAGGAGGACCTGGCGCGCGCGGGGGTCGAGCAGAGCGCCCGGCAGCACCTCGACGCACTGCGCGACGAGCACAAGATCCAGCTGGAGCGCATGCGCCAGCAGCACGAGCTGGAGATGAGGCACATGCGCGTGCGGTTCTACAACAGCGCGATGGCGGAGGACCCGAACAACGTCTTGGCCATGCTCCTGGCCGACGACCCGGGCCGGGCGAACGAGGTCATGGCCATGCTGCTCAAGCAGAAGCAGGTGCAGTGGGACGGCGCGCAGGGCCTGCTGGGCACCATGCTCGAACACGGTCTGGTCAACCGCAGCGACGTGGCGGGCATCATCGACAACGCGACCTCGGTGATCACCGACAGCATGGCCGAGGCACCCGTCCGGCTCACCCCGGCCCCCGCCTCGCTGCCCCTCCCGGGCAACCGGACCGACGAACCCCTCACCGCGGAGGTCGTGGCCGACGCCCCGGCGCGGCCGCTCGACCCGCTGCGGTTCGACGAGGAGTTCGACGAGGACGACGAAGACGACTGGCAGTGATGTGCGTGGTGACGTCGTCGGCGGCCCGCCGGATCGCCGGCCCGCCGACGACGTCACCACGCACGCAGCCGGGGCCGTCCCGGTTCCCGCCCCCTCCACCGCGCCTCGGCGGGGCCGCCGGGCAACCGCGATCAACTACCCCCTCCTACACAGTACTGCGTATTCCGTAGTAGTGTTCACGGCACACCACCAAGGGGAGCCCATGGACACCAGTCAACTGCTCAAGGGGGTGCTGGACCTCGCCGTCCTCGCGGTCCTGCGCAAGGAGGACGGCTACGGCTACGACGTGCTGCGCAGGCTGCGACAGGGCGGCCTGGGCGACGTCGGCGACGCGTCGGTCTACGGCACCCTGCGCCGGCTCTACAACGCCGGCCTGCTCACGTCCTACGTCGTGCCCAGCGAAGAGGGACCGCACCGCAAGTACTACAGCCTCAACGAGCCGGGCCGCGCGCGGCTGCTCGAATCGGGTCGGATCTGGAGGTCGTTCGCGCGGACGCTCGACGACCTGGTGGGGGAGGAAGCATGAGCCCGGAGCTGGACCCCGCGGTGCGGGCCTACCTGGACCGGATGCGCGAGGAGCTGTCCGACCTGCCCGCCGCCGAGGTGGGCGAGATCGTGGACGACGCCGGCGCGCACGTGGCCGAGGTCGCCGAGGAGATGGGCGACGAGTTCTCCGCCGCCGCACTGACCGGGCGGCTGGGCACGCCGGAGGCGTACGCGCGGGAGCTGCGCGCCGCCGCGGGCTACCCGGTGCTCACCGCCGCGGGCTACCCGGTGCTCACCGCCGAGCGGCCGAGCGGCACCGCGGCGCTGGCGCCCCGGTTCACGCTGTGGGCCCTGGTCGCCTGCACCCTGGTCGCGCTCGCCGTGCCGATCACCCGCGACCACGACGGCATGGAGCTGTTCGTGCTCGCCTGCCTGGTCGGCGCCGTGGCCGCCGGACTGGTGTTCGCGCACCGCCCGCTGGTCGGGGAGGTCACGGCGCTGCCGGAGGCGGTGGCGCTGCGGGACGGTCTCCGGCGCGTCGCGCAGTCCGACGCGGGCCGCGCCGTGGCCCCGCTGCGCGCGCTGCAGCCGGTCTGGTGGCTGGTCCGGGCGGTGGTCATCGCGGCGCTGGGCGTGCTGCTGTCCGGCTCGCCGGTCGTCCTGCTGGTGTCCCTCGCGCTCGCCGCCCTGTCGCTGGTGGCCGGCGTCAAGGCCAGGACGGACCGGCGGTGGCTGTGGATCACCCTGCCCGCGACCGGCATCGTCATCGGCTTCCTGCTGGCCCTCGTCGGCTCGGTGCTGTTCCGCTCCGCCGCGCCCACCCAGGTGTCCTACAACCCGCAGCCGCAACTGCCGGACAACGTCTACGTGTTCGACAAGGACGGCAAGCCGCTGACGGACGTGTACCTCTACGACGAGAACGGGCGCCCGCTCGACTCGCCGTGGTACGGCTGCGGCGAGAACCGCGGCCGCCCGGACAACCAGTACCCCAAGCCCCGCGTCTCGCAGGGCGAGAACGGCTGCGAGGAGGTCCGCGGCGCCCCGTTCGCGGTGGTGATCCCGAGCACCGCCCCCGCGAGCACCACGGGGTCCACGACCACCGCGCCGACCACCACCACCGCGCCCCCGGTCACGAGCACCCCGCCGCCGTCCTCGACGGTGACCGTCGTGCCCACCACCTGAGCGCGGCGCGGGCGGCCAGGAAGCCCAGGACGCCGCCCAGGGTGTTCGCGACCAGGTCGTTGACGTCGACGCTGCGCGCGCTGCGGGCGAGCACGTAGACCAGCAGCTGCGCCAGCTCGATCGACGCGCTGAACGCCAGCGACCACAGGGCCACCCGCGCCGCGCTCGTCGGCCGGGTGGCCAGGAACACCCCGAACGGCACGAGCATGACCACGTTGAGCCCGAAGGTGACCACGTCCGCGGTGAGCAGCGGCACGAAGTTGACCTGCTCGTACCACGGCGTCCGGTTGGCGTAGGGGCCGCGTTGCACGTCGATGGGGAACAGCGTGAAGTGCAGCACCCCCGCGGCGTACAGCGCGGCCACGCCCTTCACCACCAGGTGCGGCCCGCGCCACCACACCACCGCGTACAGCAGGAGCGCGGGCCCCAGGACGTACCACGACTCGACCCCGATGCCCGCGTAACCCACGTCATCCCACACCAGCGACCTCCTCGGTTCGACCGGGGCAGCGTGCGCCCCCGGGCACCGGTCGGACCTCCGCCCGGGGACGGGTCCCGCCCACCCGCCTCCTCCTTTCGGCAGACCCCCGGGCGAGGGATCCGGCGGCACCGCCACCCCACCTACGCTGGCGACGTGCGCCCGTCCTCCACCCCAACCGCGGTCCTCTGGCTGGTCACCGCGTGCGCGCTGGCCACGCTCGGCCTGGTCGACCTGTGGCTGGGCGAGTTCAGCGGCGCCGACGGCCCCGCGCGCCTGTCGTGGGCGGTGGCCGCCTGCGCGGTCGCGCTCCGGCCGGGCCGCCCGCACGTCCCGGCCGTCCTCCAGGCACTCGGCGCCGCGGTGGCGTGGTGGGCGACCAGGCACGACCCGACGGTCGGCCTCCCGTTCACCCTCTCCGCCACCGCGGCGCTCCTGACCACCCTCGGCCTGCTGGTGTGGCGGGAAAACCCGCGCTGGGCCGCGTTCACCGCCCCACCCCTGGCCGCCGCCGTCCTCCTCCAGCCGCTGCGCGGCGACCTGGACGGCCCGCGCCCCCTGGTCGGCGTCCTGGTGCTGGCGCTGGGCGTCGCCGTGGCGACGAGCGCGGGCCTCGCGGTCCGCCACACCGCCGCCGCCCGGACCAGGCAGGCGGAACGCGCCCGCGCCGCGCAACGCGCCGAGTTCGCCCGCGACCTGCACGACTTCGTCGCCCACCACGTCACGGGCATGGTGGTGCGGGCCCAGGGCGCGGCCGCGGTCGCCCCGACCCACCCGGAACTGGTGCTCCCCGCGCTCCGCGAGATCGAGCGGGCCGGCGTCGAGGCGGTCGACGCGATGCGCCGCGCGGTGGGCCTGCTGCGCCGCCCCGAGGACGACCCCGCCCCCGGCATCCCCGAGATCCCGGACCTGGTGGAGCGCTTCCGCCGCACCGCGCCGTTCCCCACCACCCTGACGGTGCACGGCCCCTTCACCGACACCCACCCCACGACCTCCGCCGCGGCCTACCGCGTGGTGATGGAGGCCCTGACCAACGCGCGCAAGCACGCGCACGACGCCACCGCCGTCACCGTGTCGGTACACCGCACCGACACCCACGTCGAGGTCCGCGTGACCGACGACGGGCACCCCCGGACCGCCCCCTCGACCGGCTTCGGCCTGCTGGGCCTGCGAGAACGCGTCACAGCCGCCGGCGGCACCATGACGGCGGGCCCGACCCCCGACGGCGGCTGGGCGGTCGAGGCGACCCTGCCCGCGGGGAAGGGCCCATGACGATCAGGGTGCTCATCGCCGACGACCAGGCGATGGTCCGCACGGGCTTCCGCATGATCCTGTCGGCGGAACCGGACATCGAGGTGGTGGGCGAAGCGGTCGACGGCGTGGAGGCGGTCACCGCCGCCCGCGACCTGGACCCCGACGTCGTGCTCATGGACATCCGCATGCCCCGCCTGGACGGCCTGGCGGCACTGCGCCGCATCACCCGCCCCACCGGCGGCCCGAAGGTGGTCGTGGTCACCACCTTCGACGACGACGAGCACGTGCGCGAGGCCCTGGACCACGGCGCCTGCGGCTTCGTGCTCAAGACCTCCGGCGCGACGCTCCTGGTGGAGGCCATCCGAGCGGCGGCGTCCGGCGAGGCCCTGGTGAGCCCGGCCATCACGGTGCGGATGCTGCGCGGCCTGACCGCCCGCCGCCCCGCCCCCCGCGACGTCCCCCTGTCACCGCGGGAACTGGACGTGGTCCTGCTGGTGGCGCGCGGGCGGACGAACGCGGAGGTGGCGAGCGCCCTGCACGTCACCGTCGGCACGGTCAAGACGCACCTGGCGAGCGTCCAGGGCAAGCTGGGCGCCCGCAACCGCGTCGAGATCGCCGCCTGGGCCTGGGAATCCGGCCTGCTGGGCGGCGAGCGGTAGGACGGGGCGGGCGCGCCACCGCCTACACCTCCCACCGCACCCCGTAGGCCAGGCCCGGGGCGAGGTGCCGGAACCGCAGGTGGACCTCACCGGCCTGGTCCACCGGGTACCGCCGGCCGGGGTGGGCGCCGTCGTGGCGGTCCGCGCCGTGCAGCGCCCACACGCGCGGCGGGGCGGTGGTGCGGCCGAAGCGGACCCTCAGGTCGAGCAGGTCGCACGGGTGCCGCGGCACGTAGACGAGGTGGGACCGCATCGCGTCCGCGGTCGGCGGGCGGAAGCGGACCGCGAAGTCGTGGGGGTGGCCCTCGCGGACCGGGACCGGCAGGACCAGGGTCGGGCCGGCGAGGGTCCCGCCGTACAGCACCCTGGCGTCGAGGTCGGACCGGTCCAGCGGGAGCGGGGGCGTCAGGGGCAGTTCGCGCAGGCCGTCCCCGTCGGCGACGACCTGGTGCCGCTCGATCACCTCGGGCCGGGGCCGGTCCAGGGTCAGCACCGCGTGCAGCCCGGTGGTGCGCCAGCCGCCCGCCCGCCCGGGCGGCTGGTCGCGGGGTGCGTCGGCGGCCAGTTCGGCGAGGTGGTTGATGGCCTCGTCGACGCGGCGGCGGACCGTGCGCGGGTCGCGGTCCATCCGGACCGCGGCCCAGTGCACCCGGTCCTGGTAGAGGGGCAGCTGCCGGGCGTCGTCGTCGATGGCGAAGGCCGCCAGCGTGGCCAGGCGCAGGTCCGCCGGCAGCCGCCCGGCCAGCTCGGCGAGCCGGGCGGACACCTTCCGGCGGATCGCGCCCGGCTCGTCGCCCTCGGTCACCCCGCAGGTGGCGCGCAGCGTCGGCCCCACCCGGTCCCCGATCCGGCCGGCCAGCACGCCGCGGCCCTTGCGGAGCGACTTCAGCTCCCGGACCAGCTCCGCGTACGCGTTCATCGGCTCACCCCCGTCGATCTCCACGGTGTTCTCCCGGGAGGGTGCGGCCGGCCCGTGGAGCGGAAGTGGACACGTTGTGGATGGCCTAGACGCGGTCGGAACTCCGCGCCGTCCACGTCACCGACACCGCCAGGGCGGTGCCCAGGCGGATGCCGTCCTGGCCGAGGAAGACGCGGGACGTGCCGATGCGGTCCAGCGTGCCGCGGTCGGCGGCGCCGAGGCCGAAGGCGACCACGGTCGGGCGGGCCGGCCACGCGGGGTCCGCCAGCGCGGCGAAGGCCCGGGGCCAGGTCGCCGGGTCGGCCGACCGGCCGTCGGAGGTGAAGAACACGACCGGGCGGTGGACCCGGAGGCGGTGGGCCTTCAGGGTGCGGACGTCGTCGGCGATGAGCTCGCGCAGCAGGGTGAACGCGGGGGCGAAATTGGTTCCCGCGCGGGTTCCCGACGCGCTCAGCTCGACGGGTTCCGTCGCGGGGCGCAACGGTTGCAACACGGTGGGTGCCGCCGCGAACCCGACCACGCAAACCCTGATCCGCGTGGCGGCCGACGGGTCGGCGTGGACGGCGCCGCGGAACTCGCGCAGGCCCGCGTTCACCTCGTCGATGTGGTCGGTCATCGACGGCGACACGTCGCACACCACGTAACACGGCAGCACATCGGAACCCATTCGACTCCTCCTTCTCACGCCTTTTGCGGACAAGTCGGAGCGTGGCCGGTGTTTGTCTACCGAAGGTGGATCCAAAGCGGATTCCGACACACAGACGGCCGCTTGTGCGACATCTGCCGCAGACATCAAGCTCGCGATCCGGGAGGCAGCGTGGAATTTCGGATGCTCGGTCCGTTGGAGGCGTGGCACGGCGGTACCCGGGTGCCGCTGGGCGACCAGCAGCAGCGGTTCGTCCTCGTGGTGCTCCTGCTGCACGCGAACAGGCCGGTGTCCACCGAGAGGTTGACGGAGATCGTCTGGGGCGGCAACCCGGAGCGCCGGTCCCTCGTGCGCGGTTACATCAACAAGCTGCGCAACGCGTTCCGCGAAGCCGACGACGTGTCGATCGAGACCACACCGACGGGTTACCTGCTGCAGGTCGACGAGGACCAGCTCGACACCGCCCGGTTCGAGCGGCTGCGCGAGGAGGCCGTGCGGGCGGAGGACCCGCACCGGGCCATCGGGCTGCTGCGCGCCGCGGTCGACCTGTGGCGCGGGCGGTTCCTGGAGGACATCGACGTCGACCGGGTCGGCGGCACCGGGGTGACGTCCCCGGAGGAGGGCTACTACGACGCGGTCGGGGACCTGGCCGAGCTGGAGCTGAACGCGGGCGACCACCGGTCGGCGCGGGACCGGCTGCGCCCGGTGGTGCGCACCGACCCGGCCCGGCAGAGGCACGCCGAACTGCTCATGCGGGCGCTGCTCGCGTGCGGTGACCGGGTCGGCGCGGTCCGGGTCTTCCACGGCACCGCGGCCGCGCTCGCCGAGGAGGGCGTGGAGCCGGGGCCGTTGCTGCGCAAGCTCGTCGCGCGGGCGGAGCGCGGCGAACCGGCCAGCTCGCTGCCGTCCCGGCCGGGCGGGTTCACCGGCCGCGGCGCGGAGCTGGGCGCGATCGAGGCGGTCGCCGCGGCGCCGGGCGAGCGCCGCGCGGTGTGGGTCAGCGGCGCGCCGGGCGTGGGCAAGACCGGCCTGGCCGTCGAGGCGGCGCACCGGCTGCGGGACCGGTTCCCCGACGGGCAGCTGCTGGTGCGGCTCAACGGGTACACGCCGAACCTGTCCCCGGTGACCGTCTCCGACGCGCTCACCCAGCTCCTGGTCGAGCTGGGCGTGCCGCCCGAGCAGATCCCGGCCTCGGTGAACCGGAAGTTCACGCTGTACCAGACCGAGCTGTACGGCACCCGGACGCTGGTGGTGCTGGACAACGCGCACTCGCCGGAGCAGGTGCGGCCGCTGCTGCCGGAGGCGTCGGGCTGCCTGGCCGTGGTGACCAGCAGGCGGGTGGGCGACCCGGACACCGGCGAGCACGTCCGGCTGTCCCCGCTACCGCCGGACGACGCCCTCGCGCTGTTCCGCGCGCTGGCCGGGTCACCGCGCCTGCGCGGCAGGTCGGCCGAGGTGGCCGGGGTGGTGAAGCGGTGCGGGTACCTGCCGATGCCGATCCGGGTGGCCGCGGCGCTGTTCCGCAGGCACGACCGGTGGCCGCTGGAGCACCTGCTGCGGCTGCTGGAGGAGAGCGGGCCGTGGCGCGCGGACACCGACGACGTGGCGGGCGCCGCCGCGGTGCGGGTGTCCTACGAGCAGCTCGACGTGCCGCAGCGGGAGGTGTTCCGGCTGCTGGGCCACCTGCCGGGGCCGGACCTCGACGTGGTCGGCGCGGCGGCGCTGGCGGACCGCGACGTCGCCGGGGTCCGCGTGGTGCTCGACGACCTGCACGAGGTGTGCCTGCTGGAGGAGGTCGCGCCGGAGCGCTACCGGATGCTGGACCCGCTCAAGGAGTTCGCCGCCGCGGAGCCGTCGCCCACCACGCCGACCGAGCGCGCGGACGCCCTGCTGCGGCTGCTCGACTTCTACCTGGTGGGCCTGGCCGAGGCGGTGGGCACCGCCTACCCCTTCGACCGCGCGCAGCTGCCCGCGCTGCACCGCACCAGCCGGGTGGTCCCCGTCTTCGGGGACGAGCACGAGGCGAGGGCGTGGATCGCCGCCGAGCGGGACAACCTGGTGGCCGCCATCCGCTACGCCGCCGAGCACGACCTGCCCGACCACGCGTGGCGGCTGGCCGTGCTGATCTGGCGCCACTTCCACACCACGAGCCGGTTCGAGGACTGGGTCGAGACCATGGAGCTGGCCCGCGGGCTCGTCTGCGCCGACCTGGACGACGACTACGGCAGGGCACACGTGCTGCTCCGGCTGGCCACCGCCTACGACCGGCTCGGGCGGCTGGAGGACGCGCTGGAGCTGGCCACCCGCGCGCTGGCGGCGTGGCGGCGGCTCGGCGACGTGCCCGGCGAGGCGGCCACGCTGTGCGCGATCGCCATCCCGCTGATGGAACTGGGCAGGCACGACGAGGCGATCGGGCACTTCGGGGCCGCGCTGGAGAAGTACGAGCGGTGCGGTGACCCGCGCGGCCAGGCGCACGCGTTGAGCATGCTCGGCGTGCTCGACGAGGAGCGCGGCGACCTCGACGCCGCCCTGCGCCGCCACCGGGCCGCGGTGCCGATGCTGCGCGAGGTCGGCCACGTGCAGGGGCTGGCCCACGCGTTGAACAACCTGGGCTCGGTGCAGCAGCGGCTCGGCCTCGTGGACGAGGCGCTGGCCGCCCACGAGGAGGCCCACGAGCTGGCCGTCGGGTTGGGCGACGACTGCCTGGCGGCCTACGCGCTGAACTACGCCGGCAACGCGCACCGGTCGCGGGGCAGGCTGGCCGAGGCCGTGCACTGCCAGGAGCGGGCCAGGGTGGTGGCGGCCGAGGTGTCCGACCCCGACCTGCACACGCGCCTCTACCTCGACCGGGCCGCGACCGCGCAGGCCGGCGGCGACCGGGCGGGTGCGTTGCACTCGTACCGGGCGGCGCTGGACCTGGCGACCGGCACCGGGAACCGCGGCCACGGCGCGCACGCCCACCGCGGCGTCGCGCGGGTGCTGCACGCGCTGGGGCAGCACACCAACGCCGCCGGGCACTGGGACGCGGCGGAGTCCGGGTTCGCCGCGCTCGGCCAGCCCGAGGCCGACCAGGTCAGGGCCGAGCACTCGGCCCTGACCTGCGCGTGCCGCTGAACCGGCCCGGCGGGTCGCGGTGGCCACCCGCCGGGCACCCCGGTCAGTACCGCTGCCGCAGCACGCGCCGCAGCTCGGGGTAGACCTCCCGGACCGCGCCGTGGTTGTGCCACCGGCCCAGCGTCCTGGCCAGCTCCCGCAGGTCCGTGCGCACGGTCTCCGAGTCGACGTGCGCCGCGTCGTCGAGCGTGCCGACCAGGGTGGCGCAGCTCTGGTCGACCTCGCCCGCGAGCGCGTGGGCGAGCGAGCGGCGGGCGCCGAACCGGGCCCGCGAGCGGCGGGAGGCGACCGGCAGCCGGGCCAGCTCCCGGTCCAGGACCTCCGCCGACTCGGCCGTCCGCCCGAGGTCGCACAGCGACCACCCCCTGGCCAGTTCGGCGGGGTCGGGCGCGGTCGAGCCGAGCAGGGGGTAGGCCCGGGTGTCCGGGGCGGAGGCGTCGAGGAGGTGGACGGCGCGGTCCAGCGCGCGGTCGAAGGAGTCGCGGTCGCCGGCCAGGGCGTGCCCCTGGGCCTCCCGCCGGGCGGCCAGGGCGAGGGTCCGCGGGCTCGCCCGGTCGACCCGCTGGGCCTGTCGGGCCAGTTCGACGGTGCCCACCGCGTCCTGGCGGTAGAGCGCGAGCCCGGCTTCCCGGACGAACGCGTAGCTCACGATCTCCCGGTCGCCGCCCGCGCGTGCCAGCTCCGAGGCGTGCCGCGTCCACGACAGCGCGCCCTGCCCGTCGCCCGCCTCCTGGTTCATCCACCCCGTGTACTCGGCGACCCGGGCGGCGAGCAGCAGCAGCCGCGCCCTGATGGGCTCGGGGTTCTCCTGTGCGAGCGCGTGCACCGTGCGCACCAGGGCGACCAGTGGTTCGAGGACCACCACGGGGCTCGTCTGCATGCCGAGGGTGCGCAGGTGCTCGAACGAGGTCCGCATCCCGACGACCACCCGCTCGTCCGGCACCGGCCGCGGCCCGCCCGCGAGCGCCATGCCGAGCACCGTGCCCGTGCCCGCGACCAGCACCTGGCGGCGGTCGAGCGCGAGCCCGGCGTCCGCGGCCCGGTCGACGACCCGGTCGCGCGCCGAGCGGGCCGCCTCGATGAGGCTGCCGCCCGCGTCCAGCACGCCGTCGCACAGCCGCGCCATGGTCTCGTGCGGCAGCTTCAGGTCGTTCTCGACCTTGCTGAGGTAGCCCTTGCTGTAGTGCACGCGCTTGGCCAGCTGGCCTATCGACAGCCCCGCGGCGACCCGGCATTCACGCAGTAATTCACCGAACGACCCACCCACCCGAACCTCCTGATCCGGCCGACTTCGAGTACACCACCGCGCCCGGTCCGGCGCAATCGCCCGACCGACCGCGGAATACCGCGAACGGTCGGGCGCGCATTTGCGGCGCGGTCAGCCGTGCCACGGGTTGCCGTCGGGGCCGACGGTGACGGTGACGGGCGGCGGGCACTCGTCGAACGACGCGGCGGCGGCGCCGCTACCGGACGCGAACACCGCGATGATGGCGCACGAACCGGCGAGCAACGCGCCGACCCTGGCCGCGAAAGAAGGCATGGACTTGAACACGGCGAATCCTCCACAGGAAATCGATGAATTCGTTCCGGGCATTTGACCGTTCGTTTCGCCCGTACCAACAATGATTCATCACCGTGCGGTGCCCGACCAGGTGTTGCCCGTTTCCCGTCGGGTGCGGCAACGGGGGACGGCGGGGCATCCACTCCTGGTCCACCTCCGGTCGACACGCGGCCGGGACGCTGCGCGCACACAGGACAGCCGGCGGCCGCGCCGGTGTGGACAGGAGGTTCGGTTGTGAGCGAGTACGACGTCGCCGTGTCGTTCAGCGAGGAGCAGCGCTCCGCCGTCGGGAAGGTGGTCGAGGCGTTCGAGCAGCGCGGGCTGACCGTGCTGCACGGGCCCGAGCTGACCCACGAGTGGTGGTCCCACAAGGAGGGCGGCGACCTGCCGGACGCGCGGGTGCGGTTCTTCGTGCCGTTCGTGTCGGCGGTGGACGACTTCACCACGGCCGCGCTGCGCGCGGTCAAGGCCGGGGACGAGCACGTGCTGCCCGTGCTGCTCGGCGACGTGAGCGTGCCCCCGGACCTGCTGCACCCGCACGTGGCCTACGTGCGCGGCACGGCGGACCGGGCGGACCGGCTCACCGAGGCGCTGGCTGCCCGGGTCGAGGCCGCGGAGGCGGTCGGGCAGGCGTTCACGCCGGTCACCGAGGTGGTCGGCGGGGTCAAGGGGCTCGCGTCGGCGGAGGAGGCGGAGCCGGTCGTGCCCGCCACCTTCAGCCGCTACGCCGAGCAGGACGCGACGCTGCGCTACCTGGGCGAGCAGTTCGCCGCGGCCCTCCCGCGGCTGGAGCGGCGCGGGTTCGTCG
The DNA here is from genome assembly GCF_009498035.1 of Saccharothrix syringae. Lineage (NCBI taxonomy): Bacteria > Bacillati > Actinomycetota > Actinomycetes > Pseudonocardiales > Pseudonocardiaceae > Saccharothrix > Saccharothrix syringae. The sequence goes on along the minus strand of NZ_CP034550.1, from coordinate 1,154,800 downwards.
GCACCGCGCACGTCGGCGAGACGCGGATCGCCGTGCGGGTCGAGCGGGCGGGCGACACCGTGTACGCGCTCGACGTCCAGCGCGGCGGGATCGGCGGTGACGAGACGGTCAACTTCGTGGTCGGTCGGAACGACGGGAGCGGCCCCCTCACCAACGGCTGGGCGCGCCCGGTCTACGACACCGACGCGGGCGCGGCCGTGCTGGAGGTGCACGACTTCTCGGTGCTCGGCGGCGGTGCCGCGCCGCGCGCGTACCGCCGGGAGGAGCTGTTCACCGCGCTCTGGGAGCGGATCGACGCGACGCTCGCGTCGACCGTCGGCTGACCGCGCGGCGAAGCGCGCCCCCCACCGTTCCCGGGTGGGGGGCGCGTTTCGCCGTGCCGGGGATCAGTGCCGGCCGTTGCGCGCCCGGTCGAGCACTTCCTCCAGGCGCAGCGGGCTCGACGGGTGGTGGCTCAGGCACAGCGGCGTCCGCATCCGGCGGAACCCGAAGGTCTCCCCGGTGACGTAGAACTGCCCGCGCTCCAACCGCGCGATGTCACCCACCGAGCTGCCCTTGGCCTTGGCCATCTCGGTCGCCGCGGCGATCTGCGCCGAGGTGTTCAGCCTGCCGTAGAACTGCGTCGTCGCGTTGCCGACGACCTGGTTGTGCACGCCCTTCGGCGCCTGGGTGGCCAGCAGCAGGCCCAACCCGTACTTGCGGGCCTGCGAGGCCAGCAGGATCGTGCTCTGCGTGCTCACCGTCCAGCCGGTGGACGGCGCGATCGTCTGCGCCTCGTCCATCACGACCAGGCCGCCGAGCGGCCGGTCCACCGCCGGGTTGCGCTTGGCCCAGGCGAACACCTCCAGCTGGAGCTGGCTGACGAACCCCTGCTTCTGCACCTCCGACGGCAGCCCGACGAAGCTGATCACCGAGATCCGCGCCCGCTTGCCCGGCGCGGGGGTCAGCAGCACGGCCGGGTCGGTGGGTTCACCCGCACCGCCGAGCAGCGGGTCGTTGACCATCGCGGCCCGCAGCGTCTCCGCCAGGTCCGCCGCCGTCGCCCGGGCGGTGCTGAGCTTGCTCACCCCCTCGGGCAGGTCGTCCAGCACCTCGATGAACTCCGCCAGGTCCCGCCCGCCCTTGCGCGCGTAATGCGTCAGGGCCTCCCGCAGCACGGCCTGGCCGCGGACGGCGCCCTTCGAACCGCCGCCGACCCTGGCGTGCGGGATGAGGCGGGCCACCGCCGCCTCGACCGAGGCGGTGAACTCGTCGACGTCCTCGAGCACCTCGGCGAAGTCCGGCAGCGGGTGGAAGCTGAGCGGCCGCCCACCCGCGCGGCCGGGCGTCCACACCACCACCTCGGTGTTCGCCAGGTACTCGGCGGCGTGGCCCTCGTCACCGGGCAGCCAGTCGGCCGGTGGCCGCGGCCACGCGTCACCCAGCCGCGCCAGGTCGTTGTTCGGGTCCAGCACGATCGCCGACACCCCCCGCAGGGCGCACTCCTCGACGATCCGCCGCAGCAGCACGGTCTTCCCGCTGCCGGAACCCGCGAACACGATGGCGTGCTTGCGCAGCGACTCCAGTTCGATGCGGATCTCCCCGTCCATGCCGAGCACGACCTCGGTCGGCGAGGGCGGTGCGGTCGGTGCGGCCGGTCCCCCCGCCGGCGGCGGCCGGGTCTCCTGGTGCCCGACCGCGGCCCGCTCCGGCCCGGGCAGGACCTCCCGCAGGAACGTCCCCCGGCTGGCCGGCTTCCGCGCCACCAGCCAGGCCAGCAGCTGGTGCGTCTGGGTGGGCAGCATCTCCTTGAGCGCGCTGAACGTCCGCAGGTCGTCGTCCGAGATCTCGACCCGCCGCGTTCCCGACTGCTCCAGCTCGGCGAGCTCCTCCTTGGTCTTCGCCCCCTGCCACCCGTCGTCGCCGTTGCGGAGCAGGACCAGGTGCCGGTTGTGCGTGCCGAAGCGGGCCGCATCGCGAACCCTGCGCATTCGGCGCAACACGTGGTTGCCGTGGGCGCTCGCGATGAGGCGGAACCCCCAGCGCTCGTCGGTGTCCAGGTCCTCGTTCACGGTGTGGAGCAGTTGGGCGTGCGCGTCGCTCCCGCCCTGGAGCTGTTCGGCCTTCCACGCCAGGTCGTCGTTGCCGACCTCGTTGATCCACGACTTCAGCCCGGCCAGCAGCAGCGCCGGCATCACGTCGTCCTCGTTGTGCCGCTGCAACGCGGCGGCGGAGATCTCCGCCTTCTCACGCAGCCGCTGGAACTGGGCGTCGAACTCCTGGAGGTACTCGGGTTCCGGTCCCTCGGGCACGGGTGCGGGCGGGGGCGCCTCGACGGGCTTCTCGTCGAAGGAGAGCAGCTCCCGGATCTCACCGTGCAGGCACGACTCGGCGTGCGCGTGGATGCTCCTGAGCAACTGGCGCGGCGTCCGCGAGACCCACCCGTCGGTGAAGGCGCCGGGCGCCACGGGCCAGGTCGGGTGCGGCGGTGTCACGTCGTTGCGCCGGTACACCGCCCCGAGCCACCGCTCCACCAGCGCGCGTCCCATCGCCGGGTCGACGATCGAACCCAGGATCGGGGTTTCGGTGAACCGGTCGGTGACCGTGTCGCTCACGATGGAGTGCAGCATCTTCCAGGTGTTCGGCAGGCAGGCCACGATCGACAGCGTCCGCCTGGTCTTCTCCCGGAGCTTCATCAACCCGTCGGCGATGAGCGAGAGCTCCCGGCTCACCTCGGCGCTCCTCACCTCCGCGTCGAACTCGTCCTGGCTCAGACCGACGAGGGTGTCCAGCTGGTCGACGGCGATCACGCACGGGCCGGTCATGGCGAGGACGCGCGAGATGTCCCGCACCAGCGTCAGCGGCTGCTTCGCCATGGGCAGCAGGCCCCACTCCCGGCTTCCCTCCCCCAGGCCGAGGAGGTGGGCCATGCCGACGTCCGCGTGCTCGGACGCGTAGAGCACCAGCGCCCGGATCGTGTCCCCGCACTCGAACGCTATCCGGCCGTCCACCTCGCGCAGGTGGTTCAGGAACACGTCCAGGTGGTGAGGGGTCAACGCCGCCGTGCCGGTGATCGCCCCCGCCACCGTCGCGGGCACGCCCGCCATGTCGCACAGCTGCCGGAGCAGCACGGTGAGCTGGAGCTCGCCGTCGTCCGTGGTCCGGCGCAGCTCGCTGCGCATCGCCTCGGCGACGTCGGCCCAGAACTCCTGGCCCGTGGTCAGCTCGACCAGGAAGAAGTAGCCGCCCTCGCGCTGCACCATGCGGCGCACCGACCCCAGCAGGTGGGTCTTGCCGACCCCCTTCCGGCCCTGGAGCACCAGGCCGATGGGGCTGGGACCGGTGCTGGCCCTGGCATCCGCGATACCGGCCCGGATCCGCTCCTCCGCCCTGGCGTGCAACCCGTCCACGTGCGACGGCGAGGTCTGCCACACGTCGTCCGGCGTCTCGGCGGAGTTGAAGCGGAGCGTGGCCAGTGCCTTGCGCTGCTGCTCGGTCATGATTCCTCGATCGCCACCAGGTGGTTGTCCTCGCCGGCGATCCGGATCGCGGCGGCGTGGTCGGCCTCGGTCAGCACCTTGCGGTTGGAGTCCGGGGCCAGGTGGACCGTGCCGGTCCGCACCATCTCCAGCAGGACCGCGTCGACCTCGTCCCGGTCGGCGCCGTTGAGCCGGGGGCGGAGCCTGGCCAGCCGGACCCAGTCCTGCGGCTTGGCCGAGAGTTCCAGGTAGGCGGCCCGGATGACCGACTCCAGGTCCGCGCCGGAGCGGATCACCTCGGCCAGGGTGCCCTGCCGCTGGTGGTACTGGATGAAGGTCCTCAGCACCGCGAAGTGCGCCCGGGACAGGGAACCCGACCTCGTCGGCGGTCCACCCGCCACCAAGTCCTTCAGGCACCAGGTGATCCCCTCATCGGTGATCCGGTGCACGATCCCGCTCTTCTCTTTCCACGAATGGAGCAGCCCGAGATCGTTCAACCGCTCACGGCCCTGCTTGCCGAGCCTGGTCTTGAGGTCTTCGGTCAGCTCCTTGTTGCGCACATCCCGGTTCTCCAGCATCAGCACGATGAGCGCTGCCCGTTCGTCGTTCGCGAATTGCTCCGGCATTGCGCCGCCTTTCAGTTCGTGGACGCGTCGATCCGACGGTCGATCCGGTCGAGGAGGGTGTGGACGTCGGTGAGCAGGCCGGGCGACAGGCTGAACCCGGTGCCGTTCGAGTGGGACTTGGACAGCACGTCGAGGTCCACCGACAGGTCCCGCAACGCGGCGAGGTCGCCGTTGTCCAACGCGGCGTACATGCCGCGCACGGTCTGCTCGACCAGCGACAACCGCCCGGCGGAGGGCACCCGGTCCGGCACGGCGCGCAACGCGGACGCCGTGTTCCGCAGGGCTTCCAGGTCCCGGTCCACCTCACCGGCGGGCGTGCCGGTGATGAGGTCGTGCAGTTCCCGGGCCACGCCGGCGGGGCGCACGCCCGGCTCGAACCGCAGGTGGCGCAGGTTGCGCAGGAAGCCCGGCAGACTCCTCTGGTCGGTGTCGCCGGTCAGCACGCAGAACAGCCGCCGCTGACCGCCGTCCGGGCCGATCGTGTGGCGCAGGAAGCGCTCCACCTCGGTGACCTGCCAGCGGCTCAGGCCGCCGTCGACCACCAGGCACAGGTGCTCGGCCAGCTCGCTGGCCTGCTCCAGGATTTCCGGGTCACCGGACGAGGACCGCTCGACCCGCACGTCCAGGGCGCGCAGTTCCTCGATCAGCTGGTCCGCGATGCGCAGTGCGGACCGCGGACTGGACACCAGCAGGTCCAGGGCGAAGTCCCGATGGCGGTCGCGTGCCGACGCCACGTAGGCGTCCCGGTTGTCGGCGAGCAGGTCGGTGCGGTCGAACTGCTGCGCGATCACGGCCGCCACCGTCTCCAGGGCGAACGAGACCTGGTCCGCCGACGGGACGTGCTCCTCCAGCACGGAAAGCTGCTCGCCGAAGCTCCAGTACGAGATGTAGGGCACCGTCAGGTGCCGCAGCATCAGGTCCTCCGGCACGGTCTTGACCAGCCAGTTGCCGAACAGCGGCGCGACGACCTCGGCGCACCTGCCGCGCCACTGCTCGGCCCGCTCGTACTCCACCCGGGTGTCCAGGCGGGACAGGATCGGCAGCACGAGGTGCCGGGGCCGGTCGTAGGGCAGCCGGTCCCGGGCGATGTCCGCGCGCCGCACGACGTCCACCACGTCCTTGAGGTTCTGCTCGTTGGCGGTGAACAGGACGACCAGCCGGTCGGGCAGCTGCGCGGTGCAGATGCCGGCGATGTCCGAGATCCCGGTCCGGCTGTCGATCAGCACGAAGTCGTAGTCCTCGGTCCACTCCTCCCGGCAGCGCTCCAGGAAGTCGGCGAACCCGCGCCGGTAGAGGTCTTCCCAGTCGATGCGCTGCATCCGCTCCGTGTAGGAGCCGTCGACCCGGCCCGCGGCCAGGAGCGCGAGGGTGTTGCCCTCGACGTCGACCCGCACGGCGTGCGGACGGGGGCCTTCCGCACCCGCGAGGAAGTCGTGGGCGAGGTCGATCACGCCGCCCTCTGGTTCCTCGGACATCACCGACCTGAAGTAGTGGTGCAGGCCGGGTGCCTCCAGGTCCCAGTCGACGGTGAGCACGCGGTAGCCCCAGCGGGCCAGCAGCACGGCGACGTTGGCCAGCGTGAAACTCCGCCCCACCCCGCCCTTGTAGGAGTAGAACGTGACGACTGTCCCGGGTGTCATCAGAACCTCGGCAGTGGAGGTGTCGGGGGGAGCACGGGGTCGGGCGGGTCCACCTCCGGCCAGTCGGGTTGCCAGGGAGGCGCCTGCTGGATCAGTTGGACGAGGTCGGCGGCGACCTTGTTGACCTCGCGGTGGAAGAGGACGAAGTGGCTGGTCTGCTGGTACGGCGGATCCGGGTGGGCGAACTCCTTGAAGTCAAGCCAGGAGCGCAATTTCCCTTCCGGCGGGAAGTTGTCCGAATCCGAGTACAGGATCGGGTAGACCAGCCCCTGCGAACTCCCCGAACTGGCCAGCCCGAGCATCCTCTCCCGCTCCAACATGCTGTACCACTCGGCCCTGCACCACTGCGACTGGAAGTAGTGCGGCGTGAGCAGCTGAATCATGATCTTGCTGTGCCGCAGGGCGTCTCGCAGGTTGGAGGGCCAGTGCACAGCGCGCGGCATCGTCCTGTCGACGTACACCTTCGGCGTCGGCGCCAACTGGTCTGCCAGGCACTCCAGAAGTTTCTGGTGAAAGTGGTTCAACAGCCATTTCTGCACGCTGCCACGACGGGCGTAGCTGATGAACAAATCGAACTGGTAACCGGACACGCGGCCGATAATATGCACCGGAGACAGGGCAAAAAAGACAAAAAAGTGGGCAATCGGAGCGCTACGGGCCAAAAAGTGGACAAATCCGGGTGCGGCGCCGCGGTGGCGCGGGCCGGTCGACCGGGTGCCTCCGATCGCCCCGAACGCACCGACTACCCGTGGCAAAATCGGCCGGGTGCAGATCACGGTGCTGGGCCCGTTCGAAGTCCGCGCGGACGGCGGCACCACCGTCGACGTGCCGGGCGCGCGGCTGCGCGGCCTGCTGATCGCCCTCGCCCTCAAACCGGGTCACGTGGTCCCCAAGGCCGCGCTCGTCGACTGGATCTGGGGCGAGCACCCGCCCGCCGACGCGACGAACGCCCTGCAACGCCTCGTCTCCCGCCTGCGAAAAGCGCTGCCGGAGAAGTCGGTCGAGGGCCTGACCGACGGCTACCGCCTGACCCTGCCCCCCGACGCCGTCGACGCCACGCGCTTCGAACGCCTCCTCGACCGGGCCCGCGCCACCAAGAACCCGCGCCTGCTGCGCGAAGCCCTCGCCCTGTGGCGCGGCACGGCCATGCAGGACGTCGGCCTGCAGGACAGCGAGGCGTTCGACGCCGCCGCCACCCGGCTCGAAGGACTGCGCCTGACCGCCGCCGAGGACCTGTTCGACGCGGAGGCCGGCCGCGGCGCGGAGCTGGTCACCGAGCTGACCGACCTGGTGGCCGCGAACCCGTTGCGGGAACGGCTGGTCGCCGCGCTGATGCGCGCCCTCGCCGCGGCCGGCCGCAACACCGAGGCGCTGCTGGTGTACCAGCGCGCGCGGGAGGCCCTGGCCGACGCGCTGGGCGTCGACCCCTCACCGGAGCTGTCCGAGCTGCACGTCGCCCTGCTGCGGGGCGAGCTGGGGCGGCCGGAGGGCCGGAGGACCAACCTGCGCGCCGAGCTGACCAGCTTCGTGGGCAAGGACGCCGACGTCGCCGCGGTCCGCGACCTCGTCGCCGGGCACCGGCTCACCACGCTGATCGGGCCGGGCGGCTCGGGCAAGACCAGGCTGGCCGCGGAGACGGCGCGCACGCTGCTCGACGACCTGCCGGACGGTGCCTGGCTGGTCGAGCTGGCGGCCATCGGCGCGGACGGCGACGTGGCGCAGGCGACGCTCGCCGGGCTGGGCCTGCGGGACACCCTGCTCGGCGAGGCGCCCAGCGCGGAGCCCGCGGACCGGCTCGTCGCCGCGATCCGCGAGCGGGACGCGCTGCTGGTGCTGGACAACTGCGAGCACGTGATCGAGGCGGCGGCGGCGCTCGCGCACCGGCTGCTCGGCGAGTGCCGGCGGCTGCGGGTCCTGGCGACGAGCCGGGAACCGCTGGGCATCACGGGCGAGGCGCTGTGGCCGGTCGCGCCGCTGGCCCTGCCCGCGGCGGACGCCTCCCCCGAGGAGGTCGGGGCCGCGCCCGCCGTCCGGCTGCTGCGGGACCGGGCGGCCGCGGTGCGCAAGGACCTCGTGGTCGACGACCGCGCGTTGGCGACGATGGCGCGCGTCTGCCGGGCGCTGGACGGGATGCCGCTGGCGATCGAGCTGGCCGCGGCCAGGTTGCGCACCATGTCCCCGGACCAGCTCGCCCACCGGCTCGACGACCGGTTCCGCCTGCTCACCGGCGGCAGCCGCACCGCGTTGCCGCGGCACAAGACGCTGCGCGCGGTGGTCGACTGGAGCTGGGAACTGCTCACCGACGCCGAGCGGGTGGTCCTGCGCAGGCTGTCGGTGTTCTCGGGCGGGGCGGGCCTGGAGGCGGCCGAGCGGGTCTGCGCGGGCGACGGGGTCGAGCCGGACGAGGTGCTCGAACTGCTCACCTCGCTGACCGAGAAGTCGCTGCTGGTCGCCGGGGGTGACGGCGCGCCGCGCTACCGGATGCTCGGCACGATCGGGGAGTACGCCGCGCACCGGCTCGCGGAGGCGGGCGAGTCGGACCTGGCGCGCCACGCGCACCTGGCCCACTTCACCGAGCTGGCCGAGACCGCGGAACCGCACCTGCGCCGTGCCGAGCAGGTGGAGTGGCTCGCCGTGCTCAACGCCGAGCACGACAACATCGGTGCCGCGATGCGCGGCGCGCTCGCGGCCGGCGAGGCCCGCGCGGCGATGCGGCTCGCGGCGGGCGCCGGCTGGTACTGGTGGCTGGGCGGGCACAAGGCCGAGGGCATGGAGCTGATCACCGCCGCCGCCGAACTGCCCGGCGAGGTGCCCGACGAGGTCCGCGCGATGGTGTACGCCCTGATCTCGGTGTTCGTCAGCTCCGGACCGGGCGACGAGCACCAGGCGGCGCAGTGGTACCGCAGGGCGTACCGGATCGGCCAACGCGGCCGGCTGCGCAACCCGCTGCTGGAGCTGGTCGTCCCGATGGTGCGCATGCTGGACGAGCCGGGCGCGTCGCTGTCCGCGTGGGAGCCGCTGCTGGGCAGCGAGGACCCGTGGGTCCGCGCGCTGGCCCGGCTGCACCTGGGCAAGATGCGGATCATGCTGGGCCGGGACGGGGCGGAGGCGTTCCTGGAGGGGGCGCTCGCGGAGTTCCGGGCGGTCGGCGAGCGGTTCGGGATCTCGTTCGCCCGGACCGAGCTGGCGGACCGGATCGCCACGCGCGGCGACTTCGCCGGCGCGGTCGAGCACTGCGAGCAGGCGATCGCGGTCCTCACCGAGATCGGCGCCGTCGACGACGTCATCCGGCTGCGCGCCCGGCAGGCCCAGCTGTACTGGCTCACGGGCGACGAGGACGCCAGTGCCGCCGCCATGGCCGAGGCGCAGCGCCACGCGGAACGGGTCACCTGGCCGGGCACGCTGGCCGCGACGGCCTTCACGAAGGCGGAACTCGCCCGCTGGAACGGCGACGCCGCCGAAGCGCGCCGGCAGCTCGGCGTCGCGACCGCCGCGCTGGGCGACGAGGCGGGGCAGCCGAACGTCCGCGCGATGACGCACGACCTGCTCGGCTACCTCGCCGACGACCTCGACGAGGCCCGCGCCCACCGCGGGGCGGCGTGCCGGGCGGCGGCCGAGGCGGGGCACGCGCCCGTGGTCGCGCAGGTCCTCGTCGGCGTCGCGGACCTGGCCCTGCGCCTCGACCGGCACGACCAGGCCGCCCGGCTGCTCGCGGCGGGCACCGCCGTGCGCGGCCTGCCGGACCGCGCCCACCCGGACGCGGCCCGGGTCGAGCGGGCGGCGCGGGACCGCCTCGGCGACCAGGGGTTCGCCGAGGCGGCCCGGGAGGGCGCGGGAACGGGCTGGGAGCGGCTGGTCGAGGTCACGCTCGCTTCCTGAACGAGGCGGCCGACCACAGGTACCCGACCAGGGCGATCCCGGCGCACCAGGCGACGGCGGCGGCCGCGTCACCGCCGTCCGGCGCGCCGGACAGCAGCCCGCGGATGGTCTCGATGACCGGCGTGAAGGGCTGGTACCGCGCGAACTCCCGCAGGCCCGGCCCCATCTTCTCGGCCGGCACGATGGCGCTGCTGAAGAACGGCAGCATGACCAGCGGCACCGCGGCCATGCCCGCCGTCTCCGGCGACTTCGCCGCCAGGCCCAGGGCGGTGGTGAACCAGCCGGCCGCGAAGCCCAGCAGCAGCACCACACCGACCACGCCCAGCCACCCGGCCGGCCCCGCCGCCGGGCTGAACCCCAGCAGGAAGGCCACCCCGAGCAGGGCCGCGACGGCGACCAGGTTGGTCAGCACGCCGGCGACGACGTGCCCGGTCAGCACCGCGCCGCGGGAGACGTCCATGACCTTGAACCGGTTGATGATGCCCTTGGTCATGTCGGAGTTCACCGCCGTGGCGGTGGCGCCCAGCCCGTAGCAGACGGCCGGCAGGATCAACCCCGGCGTCGCGTAGTCGATGTAGTCGACGCCGACGTCGAAGGCGTCGCCCATCATGTAGACGAACATCAGCATGACGATGACGGGCATCAGGACCGCGTTGAACACCGACGTCGGGTTCCGGGCGAGGTGCGTGAAGTTGCGGCGCAGCATGACCACCGAGTGGGACCGGGCGTTCACCGCGCGACCTCCGGGGTGCGGCCCGTCAGGGCGAGGAAGACGTCATCGAGGTCCGGCGTGCGGACGGAGAGCTCTTCGGCGCCGATCGAGTACTCGTCGAGCCGGTCCAGCAGGGCGCGCAACGACCTGGTCCCGCCGTCGCCGGGGACCCGCAGGACCAGCGGCTCGTCGTCCCGCGCGGAGTCGGTGAGCACCCGCGCGGCCGCGTCGAGCTCGGCGGCGGTGGCGAACCGGAGCCGGACGTGGGTGCCGGGGACCCGGCGCTTGAGCTCGTCGGGGGTGCCCTGGGCGACCAGGCGTCCCCGGTCGAGCACCGCGACGCGGTCGGCGAGCCGGTCGGCCTCCTCCAGGTACTGGGTGGTGAGGAAGACGGTCACCCCGTCGGCCACCAGGTCCCGGATGACCGACCACGTGGTGCGGCGGCTGCGCGGGTCCAGCCCGGTCGTCGGCTCGTCCAGGAAGACGACCCGCGGGGCGCCGACCAGCGTCATCGCCAGGTCCAGCTTCCGCCTCATGCCCCCGGAGTAGGTGGACACGGGCTCGCGCGCCGACTCCACCAGGTCGAACCGCTCCAGCAGCTCCGCGACCACCCGCCGGTCCGCGCGCTTGAGGTCGACCACGAGCCGCAGGTTCTCCTGCCCGGTCAGCAGGTCGTCCACCGCCGCGAACTGGCCGGTCACCCCGATCGCCGCGCGCACCGCCCCGGCGTCGGTGGCGATGTCGTGCCCGGCGACCCGCACCGTCCCGCCGTCGGCCTCCGCCAGGGTGGTCAGCACGTTCACCGTCGTCGTCTTGCCCGCCCCGTTCGGGCCGAGCAGGGAGAAGATCGAACCCGCGCGGACATCCAGGTCGATGCCGTCGAGCACGACCTTGTCCCCGTAAGCCTTCCGCAGCCCGGAAACCTCGATCGCCGTTGTCATGGCCACCACTGTCGACGCGGCCCCTGACACGTCCCCGACCGGCCGCCGCCCCCGTCGCGCGGCCGGTGTCAGGGCCGTGTCAGGGGCGTGTCAGGCCCGCCGCCGATCGTGGTCACCACGAACCCCGAGAGAGGAAACCCGGTGACCGAGACCGTCCAGTTCCCGCAGGGCCTGCCCACCGAGCGCGACGCCGGCCCCTTCAACCCGCCCAGCGCGATCACCCGGCTGCGCGAGACCCGCCCGGTCAGCCCGCTGACCTTCCCCGACGGCCACGAGGGCTGGGTCGTCACCGGCTACGACGCCGTCCGGCAGCTCCTGGCCGACACCCGGTTCAGCTCCCGCCAGGACCTCGGCGTCCTCCACGTGCCCTACGAGACCCCCGGCATGCCCGCGGCCACCGAACCGTCACCGCAGATCCCGGGCCTGTTCATCGCCATGGACCCGCCGGACCACACCCGGCTGCGGCGCAAGCTCACCGGCGCCTTCACGGTCAAGCGGATGAGGCAGCTCGAAGAGCACATCGTCGAGGTCGTCGAGCGGCAGCTGGAGGAGATGACGCGCCTCGCGCCGCCGGTCGACCTGGTCGAGCACTTCGCGCTGCCGGTGCCCTCGCTGGTGATCTGCGAACTGCTCGGCGTCCCCTACGCCGACCGGGAGACCTTCCAGGTCAACTCCGCGAAGTTCCTGGAGAAGGACGTGGAGCTGGACGAGAAGATGGCCGCGTACGGCGCGATCACCGGCTACCTGGCCGAACTGGTCACGCGCAAGCGCGCCACCCCCGACGACGACCTGCTGTCCGACCTGGCCCGCCACGACGACCTCACCGTCGAGGAGCTGACCGGCATCTCGTTCCTGCTGCTGCTCGCCGGCCACGAGACCACCGCGAACATGCTGGCCCTGGGCACCTTCGCGCTCCTGGAGCACCCGGAGCAGCTCGCCGAGCTGCGCGCCGACCCCGGCCTGCTGCCCGACGCCGTCGAAGAACTCATGCGCTACCTGACCATCGCGGACATCTTCTACCGCTACGCCACCGAGGACGTCGAGCTGGCCGGCGAGACGATCCCCGCGGGCTCGACGGTCGTCGTCTCCCTGCTGGCCGCCAACCACGACCCCGCGCGCTTCGACGCCCCGGACACCCTGGACGTCCACCGGAGGTCCCGCGGCCACCTGTCCTTCGGCCACGGCGTCCACCAGTGCCTCGGCCAGCAGCTGGCCCGGATCGAGATGCGCGCCGGCTTCACCGGCCTGCTGCGCCGCTTCCCGAGCCTCGCCCTGGCCGTCCCCGCCGACGAGGTGGAGCTCAAGACCGACATGAACATCTACGGCGTCCACGCACTGCCGGTCACCTGGGCGGGAACCGCGCCGTAGGCCGCCGGTCGCGCCGCACCGGCGTCAGAGCAGGACGTTCAGCAGGACGGTGAGCAGGACCGACAACAGCACCGAGACCACCAGCATCGTCAGGCACCCCGCGCGACCGCCGAGGAACTCGACCCCGGTGCCGCCCGGGCGCACGACCGACCCCCGGGTTCCCCGTCCGCGTCACCGCCCCGCGGTGCGGTGGTCGGTGACCTGGTTCCTCTTCCGACCCGCCAGACCGGCCAGGCCAAGCAGGCCGAGGAGGCCGAGCAGCCCCCAGTTGCCGCTGCTGCTGTCGTCGTTGTCGTTGTTGTCGTCCTGGGCGGTCACCGCGGTCGTGACGCGCGGGGCGGCCTCGTCGGTGGCGGCCGAAGCCGCCGGCACACCGACGAGGGACGCACCGAGGACGAGCGATGCCATGAGGCGCTTGGCGGTACCCACGACGTTACCTCCGGACAGTCGTCGTTCAGGACGTCACGGGTACCGCCTGGGCGACCGTTCACGCACCGACCGGCAAACCCAACACGTTCGAGTGACACCCACGCCCGGCACGCACCCGAATTCCGATATGCCGGCGATATGCACCGGCTCATAGCATCGGGGGATGCGCGTGCTGATCGTCGAGGACGAGCCCTACATGGCGGAGGCCATCCGCGACGGCCTGCGCCTGGAAGCGATCGCCGCGGACATCGCCGGTGACGGCGACACCGCCCTGGAGCTGCTGGGCGTGAACGCCTACGACATCGCCGTGCTCGACCGGGACGTCCCCGGACCCACCGGTGACGAGATCGCGGAGCACATCGTCGCCTCCGGCAGCGGCATGCCGATCCTCATGCTCACCGCCGCCGACCGCCTGGACGACAAGGTCACCGGGTTCGGCCTGGGCGCCGACGACTACCTCACCAAGCCGTTCGAGCTGCGGGAGCTGGTGCTCAGGCTCAGGGCGCTCGACCGCAGGCGCGCCCACCACAGGCCGCCCGTGCGGGAGATCGCGGGCCTGCGGCTCGACCCGTTCCGCCGCGAGGTGTACCGGGACGGCCGCTACGTCCCGCTCACCCGCAAGCAGTTCGCCGTGCTCGAAGTCCTCGTCGGCGCCGAAGGCGGTGTCGTCAGCGCCGAGGAGCTGCTGGAACGGGCGTGGGACGAGAACGCCGACCCCTTCACCAACGCCGTGCGCATCACCGTCTCGGCCCTGCGCAAGCGCCTGGGCGAACCGTGGGTCATCGCCACCGTGGCCGGTGTCGGCTACCGCATCGACGCCGGGCGCGGGTAAGGGGCCCGTGGACAGGCAGCCCGGCCTGAGCGCCCGCTCCAAGCTCACCCTCAGCTACCTGGGGTTCCTCATGCTCGCGGGCGCCCTGCTGCTCGCGGTCGTGTGGGTGTTCCTGCTGCGCTACGTGCCCGAGGTGATCGCCACCACGCCGGGCCGGCCGGGCCCCGGTGACGTCCCGATCTACATCCCCGACCGCTTCGAGCTGTGGCGGGCCTTCGCCCCGAAGGCAACCGCGATGCTGGGGTTCCTGCTGCTGTTCGGCCTGGTGGGGGGCTGGGTCCTGGCGGGGAGCATGCTCGCGCCCCTGACCCGGATCACCAACGCCACCAGGCTCGCCGCCAACGGCTCGCTCGCCCACCGCATCCAGTTGGAGGGCCGCGAGGACGAGTTCCGCGAGCTGGCCGACGCCTTCGACACCATGCTGGCGCGCCTCGAAGCGCACGACGCGGAACAACGCAGGTTCGCGGCCAACGCCGCCCACGAACTGCGCACCCCGCTGGCGATCACCCAGACCCTCCTCGAAGTGGCCCGCAACGACCTGGACCGCGACACCGGCGAACTCGTCGACCGCCTCCACTTCGTCAACACCCGGGCCATCGACCTCATCGAGGCGCTGCTCCTGCTCAGCCGCGCCAACCAGCGGTCGTTCGCCAGGGAGCACGTGGACCTGTCCCTCGCGGCGGAGGAGGCGACGGAAACGCTCCTCCCCCTGGCGGAGAAGCGCGGCCTCACCGTGGAGACCTCCGGCGACATCGCCCCCACCGTCGGCTCGCACGCGCTGCTGCTGCAACTGACGACGAACCTCGTGCACAACGCGATCGTCCACAACCTGCCCGACCAGGGCACCGTGTGGGTCACGACCAGCGCGGACCCCGGGACCGTGGTCCTCACCGTGGAGAACACCGGCGAGAAACTCACCCCGCAACTGGTCGCCACCCTCACCGAACCGTTCCAACGCGGCAGCGCGCGCACGCGCACCGGTCACCCGGGCGTCGGCCTGGGCCTGGCGATCGCCAGGAGCATCACCGAAGCGCACGACGGCACCCTCACCCTCACCCCACGCCCCGACGGCGGCCTCCGCGCCGTGGTGCGGCTACCCGCCGCACCACCGCCCACGCGCCTCACGGACCCGACCACGTGATCGGGAAGTCGAAGTACGAGTCCGGGTGCGGTTCACCCTTCAGCGTGTAGTGCCACCACTCGCGGTCGTACCGCTCGAAACCGCAGTCCTCCATGATCGAGCAGAGGTGTCGGCGGTTGCGCGCTTCAACCGCCGTGATCCCCTCCGCCCCGTGGTGCGAGATCGGATCCATCAGGTCGTGGCCGCCACCCATGGGGGTCAACTCCCCGGTGGCCAGGTCGTAGAGCGTCAGGTCGACGGTACTGCCCCGGCTGTGCCCCGACCGGGCCGCCACGTATCCCAGTTCGACCACCTCGGCCCGGCCGATGTTCGGGTAGTGGCGCCGCTTGGTCCGCCCGTCCTCCGGCCGCGCCGACCAGCGCAGGAAGCAGTCCACGGCGCGCCGGGGGCGGTAACCGTCCCAGAGGAGCAGGCCGAAGCCGAGCGATTCGGCCTTCCCCCGGGCCTCCTCCAGGGCGGCGCACAGGGCCGTCGTGCCCACGATCCGGTTGACCAGGTAGCCGTCCACCGGTTTGCCGGTGAAGTTGTCCCAGGTGGCGTACTTGGCGTCCCAGCGAACCCCGGGCACGAACTCGTCCACGAAGACGAAGTCGCCCCTCACCGCCTCCCCTCCAACGCCAGCGAGACCACCCGGTCGACGACGTCGGCGAGCGACCACCCGGCAGCCGACATCATCCGCGGGTAACGGCTGTACGAGGTCAGACCGGGCAGGGTGTTGACCTCGTTGAGGACCACCCCGCCGTCCTCCGTGAGGAACATGTCCACCCGCGCCAACCCCGTGCACCCCAGCGCGCGGTAGACGGTCTTCGCCGTCTCCTGCACGAGCAGGCGCGACTCCGCCGGGATGTCGGCGGGGACGATCGCCGTCGAGTTCTCGGAACCGCTTTCGGGCGCGCTCTCCTGGTGGATCCGGAAGAACCCGTGGGACAGGGCGATCCGGTCCACCTCGCCCACGACCAGGTCCGGCCCGTTCCCCAGCACGGCACACCCGACCTCGCCGCCGACCACGGCCTCCTCGATCAACACCTTCGAGTCGTACCGCCGCGCGGCCTCCACCGCCCCCGCCAGTTCCTCCCACCGGGACACCTGGCCGACACCGAAGGACGACCCGGAACGAGCCGGCTTCACGAAGACCGGATAGGTGAACCGACCCGGATCGGGCTCCTCACCCGCCGCGACGGCCCGGAAGTCCGGCGTCGCGACCCCCGCACCCCTGGCGACCACGTAGGTGAGGGACTTGTCCATGCACAGCGCGGAACTCTGAACGTCACACCCGACGTAGGGGATGCCGGACAGCTCCAACAACCCCTGCACCGCACCGTCCTCCCCGAGCCTGCCGTGCAGAACGGGCAGCACGACGTCCAGCCGGATCACCTCATACCGCCCCCGGTCCAGGACGAGCAGTCCGTGCACGCTTCGGTCCGACGACAGCACGACCGGACGACCGCCGTTCTCCCACCCCTCCCCGGGACCACCGCAGAGCCTCCACCCACCCCCCTCCGTGATCCCGATGTAGAACGGTTCGTACTTGTCGAGATCGAGGTTCCGCGCGACCTCCCGCGCGGACTTGACGGAGACGGGGTGCTCCTCGGAACAGCCCCCGAACAAGATCCCGACCCTCAACCTATCCACGCGGATTCCCACTCTCGAACTTCAGGCAGTTGACGATGGAGTTCTCAACGGCATCACGCAAAGCGCGATCCGTGTAGTAGGCGGTGTGCGGACTGACGAGCACGTTCGACAGTTCCCGCAGCCGCAACAGCAACGCGTTCTCAACGGGTTTGTTCCTGCGATCGACGTAGAACACCCCCTCCTCCCCTTCGAGGACGTCCAGCGCCGCACCACCCAACCTGCCGCTTTCCAATGCGGAGACAAGGGCTTCGGTGTCCAGTAGCGAACCGCGCCCGGTGTTGACGACGACCGCACCAGGCTTCATCCGCCCAACGCGTTGACGGTCCAGCAGGTGGTGCGTATCGGCATTGAGCGGTACATGAAGCGTCACGACATCGCTCAACCGCAACAATTCATCAAGGGAAACGTAGTCCGCAGAGGTCCCACCCCGGGCGTCACAGGCCAGTACCCGGCAACCAAAACCCGCCAGCCGGTCGACGACCGCCGCACCGATGCGCCCCGTGCCGACCACCCCGACGGTCAGGTCGCGCAGCTCCCTACCGGGCACGTCACCCAACCGGTAGTCGTGGACATCCACACGACGGACGACGGACTTCGCATGCCGAACCGCCATCAGCATCAACATCACCGTGTAGTCGGCCACGCCATCAGGCGAATAAGCGACGTTCCCGACAGAAATACCGACGCCGGCCGCGTACTCCACATCGATGTGGTCGTACCCGATGCTCCGCGTGGAGATATATTCCACACCGACCCGGGCGAGCGCCAGCAGGGTGGAGTTCGCGATCCGAGCCTTGTGACCGACGCTGACGCAGCGATTCCCCGCGGCCAATCCCACGTTCACCTCGGACACGGCTTCGGCCACGAGGGTCGGCGCGACACCAAGACGAGGGGCCATCTCCCGGAACAGAGCGGCCTCGTCCGCCCCGCACCCGTAGACCGTGATTCCCGCTTCCCGCACCGGTTCGCCACAGACCATGCCCGCAGTCAAGACAACGCGGCGTTACCGGAACGTATGCATTTCCTCGTACATTCGCGATACGCCGTCACCGGGCCACCGACGCCCCCACCTGCTCGGCGGACACGGTGAACGACCGCATCCCGCGGAAGAGCCGGCAGCCGGGGAAGTCCACCCCCTCTGCCCGACGACCTCCTCATCGTCCCCGCCGACGCCCGCCCGCCCGGATCGCGGACCGGTGCGAGCACTCCCCGGACCGCGCCCGCACCGGAATCGGTGTTCCCGGCGGGCCGGCCGTGAAGTCGGCGGACCGGCCGCGGGTGCGGCGGCCCCACCTCGCCCCGGTGCCCTCCAGGTAGCGCAGGACCGCGGTGACGCGCCGGTCGGCCCGGTCGTCGGGTGCGAGGTCGAGCTTGGCGAAGATGCTGCGGATGTGCTTGTGCACCCCGCCCTCGGTGATGACGAGCCGTTCGGCGATGGCGGTGTTGCCGAGTCCTTCGGCCATGAGCGCGAGCACGTCCCGTTCGCGGGGGCTCAACCGGCCCAGCGCGGTGGTGCGCGGGTTGCGGGCCAGCAGCTGGCCCACCACTTGGCGGCGGCGCGCCTCGACGGCCGCCACGATTCCCTATGTCGGTAGGTGCGTGGGTGGTAACGGGTGGCGACCTGGTCGCGATGATTGAGCGATCAGCGGGTTCGACCGTTGCGCGCCTGCGGGAGGAGATCGCATGCAGGACCCTTCGGACTCGATGGCGGTCACCGAGCCTGAGGAGAACGGCCGGATCGACACCACCGACCCACCTGTTGCGGGCGATCCGACGTCCGAGTCGACGACGTCGACGGTCCTGGTGGAGGTGGTCCCGGGGGTGGCGATCGTCGCCGGCGAGGTCCCTCCGGAACTGAAGCCCGATCTAATCGATTTCGGGATCGTACCGGCTGCCGACCGCAAGCAGATTTCGGCCATTCTCGCCTCATTCGGAAACCTGGCGACCGTGGTCGGCAACACCGGAAACGCGTTCGCCGGCGTGCAGGGGCTCTACAGGATCGACGCCACGACACAGACCCTGTTGAACAACGGCGCGACGCTCGCCGCCAAGGACGGCGGGAACCTCGGAGCGGTGACGGTTCCCGGCCGCATCCTGCGTCAGGCCCGCTTCTACTCCGTGAATGCGGTGAGCAAGGCGCAGACCGCGGCCTCGATCGGGCCGGCACTGGCCATGGTCGGCCTTCAGGTGATGCTGAGTGAGATCTCGGGCCTCGTCAAGACCAACCTCGCGGTGACGAATCAGGTCCTCACCACCATCCGCAAGGATCAGTGGGCCGAACTGACAGGGCTCGTCACCGCCATCGATCGCGCGGTCGACCAGGCGCGAGAGATCGAGTCGGTCCCGACGTCCTTGTGGGAGGACGTCGCGGGCAGTGGAGCGCTGCTGCAAAAGCAGCTCGACCTCTACCAGGGGAACGTCCGCGACCACGTCAGGCAGATCGGTCGAGCCGACACACGCAGCCACCGCGAGTATCTGCGGACGAACGCCGAGGCGATCGCCTTCGACGCCTACGCCCTCCTGTCCTCCCTCAATGCATGGACCGGGTATCACGCGCTTCGCGCCGCAAGAGCGAGAGCCGCTGGACGCGAAGACTCCGCCGAGGCGCAATACGCCGAGGTCATCGCGCGTGACACCCGCGCGGAGTTCGACTCCGCCCTGGCCGAGACGACAAGCCTCGTCGACGCGCTGACGCGAGAGCTGCGGATCACCGCCGAGCTCCGCCGCCCCGACGCATGGCCCCTGCCGGGGAAGCGGAAGGACGTGAAGACGGCCCGCGAAGTCTCCACCCGGCTTCTGGAGGCGATCGAGCCCCTTGCCGACGCCCTCCACCCGCCGCCCCCTCCGCTCGAGGCTCCGGACGTCGTCTGCGCACCCGAATCGCTGGACCCAAAGCCGTACCTCCGCATCCTGCGGTGGCTCTTCGAGGACGGTGAGGCCCTACGCGTCCTCGGCTTCCCCGACCAGCTCGATGCCCTCGGCCCCATCTCCGCGATCGTCGGCGGAGCGAAGGAGAAGTTGGCGACAGCGAGGGACAAGGCCACGGCAAAGGCACTGGTCGCCGTCACGGATCGCCGCATCATCACTGCCAAGACAAATGCATTCCTCGAGCAGGCCGAGATCCGCCGAAGCATCCCGGTCGACCAAGTCCGATACGTCCGCGCAACAACCACACAGGACAGAAGCTCACGCGTGGCGATCGACCTCATCACGCGCGACGAGAACATCCGGTGGCTCTTCCACACCGATATCAACAATACCCAGGTGGACGCGCTAGCCGCCGTGCTCGCCGAGTCGATGACGATCCCGGACGCTGAACGCGACGCGCTTCAACGACGGCACTACGCCTACATCGAGGCGGGCGGGGAAAGCGAGAGCGCCAGCACGACGTCCATCGAACCAACCAGGTCCGAGGCCACGACCTGACCACAGGGCCCGCAGGTTCAGGACACCCGCCAGGGCCTAGTGCAGCCAGACAACCCGCGCCCCGCAGTCGAGCCCGAAACGCACGAATCGCAACACATCAACGAACTGGGCCCAAACCCGTCAATACATCGCATGTCGTTCAACTCCGCCGCCTGCCCCAGATCTGCTCCACCCACAGCGGCATCAATGACGCCAAAGCTCAACCGCCTGAACCTGCCGCTACCGCAAGCCGGCAGCCGAGCCCTCTTGGCGACAACCGCGAAACTCGACGACCGCGTCGTGGCCGACGGCGGACGGGGAGCCGTTCACGACGGTGCGAACAGCTCGCGGATGTCGTCGGCGTCGAGGGCGGTGCCGAAGACGTCGCCGTCGTCCATGACGCTGGTGAACAGCTCGGCCTTCTTCGCCTTCAGCGCCATCACCTTCTCCTCGATGGTGTCGGTCGCGACGAGGCGGTACACGATGACGTTGCGGGTCTGGCCGATGCGGTGGGTCCGGTCCACGGCCTGCGCCTCGGTCGCCGGGTTCCACCACGGGTCGAGCAGGAAGCAGTAGTCCGCCTCGGTGAGGTTGAGCCCGAACCCGCCCGCCTTCAGGCTGATCAGGAAGACCGGCGCGGCACCTTCCTTGAACCGCTTGAGCACGGCCGCGCGACCGCGGGTCCTGCCGTCGAGGTAGCAGTACTCGATCCCGGCGGCGTCGAGCCGGGCGCGGACCTTGTCCAGGAAGCCGGTGAACTGGCTGAAGACGAGGGCCCGGTGCCCGCCGTCGACCACGTCGCGGAGCTGTCCGACCAGCGCGTCGATCTTGCCGCACGGCAGCTCGTCGTGCCGGTCGTCGACCAGCCCGGCGTGCAGGCTGAGCCTGCGCAGCAGGGTGATCGACCGCAGGATCGTGAACCTGTTCCGGTCCACGTCGTCGACCAGGCCGAGCACCTTCTGCCGCTCCCGCTGGAGGTGGGTCTGGTAGACCTTGCGGTGCTGCGGGTGCAGCTCCACTTCGAGCACCTGCTCCTGCTTGGCGGGCAGGTCGGCGACGACCTGTTCCTTGGTGCGGCGCTTGACCAGCGGCTTGATGCGCCGCCGCAGCCGCGCCAGCCGGTCGGCGTCCCCGCGCTTCTCGATGGGCAGGCCGTAGTACTCCCGGAACCGGGCCGGGTTCGGGAACAGCCCGGGCGCGGTGATCGACAGCAGCGACCACAGCTCCATGAGGTTGTTCTCCATCGGAGTGCCGGTGATCGCCAGCTTGAAGGGCGCCGGGAGGACCCGTGCGCACTGGTGGAGCTTCGACTGGTGGTTCTTGGCGAACTGGGCCTCGTCCAGCACGAGTCCGGACCACGGCACGGCCGAGTAGGCGTCGAAGTCGATCCGGAACACCGCGTACGAGGTGACCACCACGTCCGCTCCGGCGATGAGCTCGTCCAGCGGCACGCCGCGCCGCCGGGCGGTGTCGGGCACGGCGACGACGTCCAGGCCGGGTGCGAAGCGCGCCGCTTCGGCGGTCCAGTTGGACACGACGCTCGTGGGCGCGACGATGAGGAACGGCGGTCCGCCGGGCCTGGTCGCCTTCGCGTGGCAGATCAGCGCCAGCGACTGCACCGTCTTGCCGAGCCCCATGTCGTCGGCGAGGATGCCGCCGAGCCCGGCTTCCCAGAGGAAGGCGAGCCAGCGGAAGCCGTCGACCTGGTAGGGGCGCAGTCGGGCGTCGAGGGTGGCGGGCACCTGGTGGGCGCGGACGGCCTCGCCGGACAGCAGGCCCTCGACCTGACGCCGCCACGCCTCCGCTTGGCGTTCGACGACGCCGAGGCCGGCCAGTTCCTCCCACAGGCCGGCTTGGAAGCGGCTGATCCGCAGTTCGCCGCCAGGGGCGTCCTGGAGGGTCCGGGCTTCGTCGATCAGCCCGGTGAGCGCGCGGAGTTCGGGCTTGTCGAGGGAGAAGTAGGCGCCGTCGGGGAGCAGCACGTGCGACTCGCCCCGGCTCAGCGCCGAGAACACCTCGACGAACGGCACCGGTGCGCCCTCGACGCCGATCGTGACACCGAGGTCGAACCAGTCGGTCTCCCCGGCCAGTTCCGCGGTCGACACGCCGATCGACACCGCGTCGCTCACCTCGCGGTAGTCGACCGGCTCACCGGTGGTCTCGACCTCGACGCCGGGGTGCCCGGCGAGCAGCGGCAGCGTCCCGGTGACGAACCGCACGGTGTCCAGGCCGCTCAGGGCGAGCCGGTCGGGGTGCGGGACGACGTGCTCGACCGAGGCCAGCACGGCGCGTTCCGCGTCGAGGTCGCGGTAGCCGTCGTCCGCCCCGGCCGCGTCCAGCGGCACGCGCAGCCGGGAGTCCCCGATCTCGTAGGCCCACTCCCAGTGGACGCCCACGTCGTGCCCCGCGCCGAACTCGGTGCGCACGACGAGGGTGGGGCCGGAGATGTCCGGGGGTGTGAAGGTGCCGTCGGAGGAGGTCACGGGGGCCAGGCGCCGCAGGCGCGGGTAGATCTCGGCGCGGAACCGGTCGCGGCCGGCCTCGGGGACGGTGAGGTGCTTGTCGTCGATCACCAGTTCCCGCAGCCCCGGTGGGACCGGTGTGGCGAACCGCGCGAGCCGGAAGTGCCGGTGGCGGCCGTCGGCTCCGACCGGTGCGCACGTCGGGTCCGCGTAGACCAGGCCGTGGCCGTCGGAGCCGATGAAGCCGATCGGTTCGATCCCGGACGTGGCACCGTCCACCTCGATCACCGGGCGGACCCGGTCGGATTTGCCGGCCCTGGTGACGTCGAGGGCGATCCGCGCCACCGCGGAGGCTTCCACGTCGCCCCACGACCTGCGCCCGTGGACCAGCCGCAGGCCGGCTTCCCGCGCCTCGTCGAGCAACGGCCAGAGCTTGGCGGAGTCGAACGAGGTCAGCTGGATGGTCCTGGTGTCGTAGTAGGAGTGGTAGCCGGGGCGGGTGCCGGCCAGGTACAGCCCGTACAGCTCCCGCAGCAGCCGCACGTGGGCGGCGCGGTAGTCCTTGACCTGGTAGGCGTCGAGCTGGTTCCAGCCCAGTCCGCTCGCGACCCACCCGGTCTTGCCCTGCCGCACGATCCGCGCGTGCACGGCGGGGCCGATCCGGTCGTGCGGCTTGTCCGGCGCGAGCGTCAGCTCGACGGCCAGCGGCGCGTCCCCGCCGGCGTGCCGGCCCGTCCCGAGCAGGTCCCGGAACGCCTCGTCCCAGGTCGTCTTCGGCTTCCTGCCGCCGCGTGGCCGCCGGGTGGCGGCGATGACCACCGCCACCACGTGCTTGCAGTTCAACCCCACGGGGCAGGTGCACTCACCGTGGGCGAAGTCGACGACGCCGTCGTCGACTTCGTCGAAATATGCGGACACCTCGTAGACGTCGCCCCGACCGCGCACCGTGCCGTGCAGCGCGGTGTCCGCGTCGTCCCACGCCACGCCCAGGACGGCGCCCCGCAGCGCATAGTCGGTTCCCCGGTCGTAGGTGGTCCGGCCGACGACGTGCTCGACATCGGCCAGGTCCACCTGGAGGTGGGTCACGCGCACGCGGTGAACTTAGCAACCGCTCCGGCGGCGCAGGCGGCGAAGGGCGGCGTGGTCGGGTGGGCTCGGCCGGTCGGGCGGCGTCGCGCCGGTCGGCGAGCAGGGCACGGAGCTTGGTGAGCGCGGTGCCGGGCGCCCCGGACCGCGCCGGACATCGTCGAGAGCAGGTCGGCGGTCTCCTCGGCGGACAGCCCGACCACCACCCGGCAGATTAGGACCTCGCACTGGGCGGGGCGCAGGGTGGATCGCCCCGAGTCGGGTGGAGGCCCTGCTCGCGATCTATGACGATCCGGCCGCGCGCCACCTACGCACTGAGGTCGAAGCCCTGCGCCGGCCTCCCGCCGACAACACGCCCACTACCTGAACATCACCCCGCAGATCGGGTTGCGCGGTTCAGAACACCTACCGGGTCTGGTCAGTCAGACAATCCGCGTGCTGCAGCCACACCCGGGACGCACGGACCTCACCACGTCAACGAACTGCGCCCAACACCCACCAATGCGTGCCATCTGCGGCGAAGTGCAGCCAACAGGAAGCTGAACCTCACTCTGCCAGCACGGTCCGGCCGTTTCCCTGACCAGCGCAAACAGAGAACCCGCACGTCAGCCGGTTCCATTCACCGCCGTTCGAAGCCGTCGCACGCCGTTCAACCCCATCGCCTGCTCCAGATTTGCTCCACCCACCGCAGCGTGAATGACGGCAGAGGCCGGACTCGAACCCGAACATGCGTTCCCTAGCTGCGGTGTGGACCTTGGTCCATACCGCAGCGCAGACGCCGACCGCCCGGCCAATCGTGCGCCCCGATCGTGCCGACCCGGCACTCGCGCGGCGGAACCTCCGGATCGACCCGACCGGACCCGCCACGGCAGTACGACGGCGGCCTGGTCGGCATCAACACCGCACCACCGTCCGTCATCGCGCAGTGCTACGGACACGACGACTGCACCGCCCTCCCCTCGCCGCAGGACGACACCAAGCGCAGGAGCGCTGGAACGGCGGAGCCGCGCAACAGACATGAGGGCCGGACAGTCCGCCCGGGGTGCCGACGCTGGCGTCCACGACTCCCCCCTGGACGATGGGCACCACTACTGCCACTCGACCACTTGCCCCAACCGAGTGTCACCTGAGCGGACCAACAAATTTGCACAGACTCCACCCGGTACATGAATATTCGATCGAAGTCCCCATTCGAGGGAACATGGCGAACTGTCACACGGTAGTGGAATACCGACCAAGCGTAGAGGTAACCGCATTTTTGCGGACTGAGTGCGAATGGTGATCACTACGCTCTATGGCGAGACCGTCGGGGTTGTCCACCCCCAATGGCATCACACAGTTTCTCCGGGGTTACGCCAGAATGCAAGGGGATGTCATGAGTCGTGCCTGGGAAGCCGATCCAGTGGCCCAGTTCAAGAAACGACTGGGCAAATCCCCGCTGCAACTGGGCGTCACCGATGAGGATCCCACCTGCCCGGACGTCTGGGAGTTGACCAACGGCGACGTGGCGGTCATCGGTCGCGACCTCACCGACGACTACGCCGCACGACTACCCGAAGGCGTGCACATCGGCGCCGACGAGCGGCTCGTCGTGATCCCGGGCGTCATGCTCCGCGCCGCGAAGGCGGACATCCCCGATGAGTGAGCTGACCACCGTGTTCCCCGGGACCGAACTGGCACCGGACGAGTACCTCGCCGATTTCAACCGCGAGTTCTGGCACGACAACAGCGGCGTGAGCTGGAAGCTGGAACGCCGTCAGGAGTTCATCGAGTCCAACAACGCGAGCTGGGAGGCATCCCGCCGCAACGACTGGACCACCTCCCTCGACCTGTTGGAGAAGCGCCGGGCGAAGCTCGCGGACTACGAGCGCAGGATCGCCGACAACGGCATGGAGGTTCGGCGGGTGCGGGTGGTGGAGCAGCCGATCAGCCCTTACCTGCTCTGGGAGCTGAGCTCCCTCCACGTCCGCCACCAGGTGGGCGGGAAGATCCGGGTGGTCGGCCCCGAGCAGGTCGAGCCGTTCGAACGCGGCAGGACAACGCTGCCCGAGCTCTTCCTGCTGGCGCGGCCGATCGCCTACCAGGTCCTCTACGACGAGCAGGGCGCACTGGCCGGAGCGGTGAAGTGCGTCATCACCGACGAGGTCGAGCACTGGAAGGCACTCGTCGCCGACCTGTACGACCGGGGTGAGGAACTCGGCGCCTTCTTCCACCGAGAGGTGGCCCGGCAACTGCCGTCGACCGGCTGACCGCACCGTGAACAAGCGCACCCCATACGGTGACGACGACTCCCACAACGAGCTGCACGGCTCCGCAGACGACGTGGTGCAGGCCCGCGACATCGGCGGAGGCGTCCACTTCCACCGCACCGGGCGGACTCCCACACCGGTGCCGCGCCAACTGCCCGCCGACGTCCGGGGCTTCGTCAACCGCTCCGAAGCCCTCGACCTGCTCACGCAACTGTCGGCCGAGGCCGCGAAGCACGTCGTCGTGTGCGTCGTGGCCGGCACCGCGGGCGTGGGCAAGACGTCCCTGGCGATCCGCTGGTCGCATCAAGTGGCGGGCGACTTCCCCGACGGCCAGTTTTACGTCAACCTGCGCGGCTACGACGCCGGGCCGCCGGTCGGCCCGGCGGAGGCGCTGGACCGTTTCCTGCGCGCCCTGAGCGTGCCCGGCAACCAGATACCCACCGACCTGGACGCGCGTTCGGCGCTATTCCGGTCCTTCCTGGCGGGCAAACGCTTCCTGATCCTGCTGGACAACGCCGCAACCCCGGGCCAGATCCGCCCGCTGCTGCCCGGCACGGCCGGCTGCCTGGTACTGGTCACCAGCCGCAGCACACTCGCCGGCCTGGTCTCCAGGGACGGCGCGCACCGGGTACGCCTGGACGTCCTCCCCCTCGACGAGGCCACCTCCCTGCTGCGCGAACTGCTCGCCGAGCACCGCCCCCACGACGACGACGAAGACCTGGCAGAACTGGCCAGGCTGTGCGCCCGCCTGCCGCTGGCCCTGCGGATCGCGGCAGAACGAGCCGCCGGCAGACCCCGGACACCCCTGCGCGACCTGGTCGACGAACTGCGCGACGAGTCGAGCCTGTGGGACGCACTCGCATCGGACGACGACTCCGACGCCGTGCGGACAGTATTCGCCTGGTCGTACCGGGCGCTGTCCGAGCAGGCGAGCCGCCTGTTCCGACTGCTCGGCCTCTACCCCGGCGAGGACTTCGGCCCGCACGCGGCCGCGGCGCTGCTCCGCGACACCACAGCGACCGCCCGCCGCCTGCTCGACGACCTCGCCGGAGCACACCTGCTCGAACCCACCGCACCCGACCGGTACGAGTTCCACGACCTGCTTCGGCTCTACGCGCACGACCAGGCAAGAACCGAGGAACCACCCGACTCGACCACCGAAGCGCTCGACCGCCTGGCCCTCTGGTACCTCCACACCGCCGCCAACGCGGTCCATGTACTCGCCCCCGAGACCGCCGAGCGCGAGCTGCCCGCCCTGCCCGCCCCGTTGTCGGCCCCGGTGTTCCCCAACCACGAGCAGGCCGTCCTCTGGTACGAGCGCGAACGCCGGAACCTGACCTTCCTCATCCGATCCCTGGAACAACGGCAGGCCGACAACCTGGTGTCGCTCCTGGCTGACGTCCTGCGCAAGATCCACGCACGCTACAACCACTTCGACGACTGGATTACCACCGCGACGGCGGCCCTGTCCGCAGCCCGCCGGCTCAGCGATCCGGGACGCGAGGCCACCGCGCTGGAGAGCCTGGGCAAAGCCCACGTCCAGCACGGCGACCGCCGTCGAGGCGTCGAACTCCAAGAGCGGGCACTCGCGATCAGACGGGAAATCGGCGACCGCCGGGGCGAGGCGGTCTCGACCAACGCGCTCGGCCTGGCGCTCCTGCGCGACCACCAACCGCAAGCGGCACTCGACCTCTTCCAACGCGCCAGTGAAATCGCGGCCGAACTGGACGACGACTACCGGCTCGCCGTCTCCGCCAACAACACCGCCAACGCCCTCATCGACCTGGACCGACCAGCCGAAGCAATCCCGCTGTTGACCGCAGCACTGGACCGCTACCGCCGCCTGTCCATCGCCGGCGGCGAGGGCGACGCACTGCGCGGCCTAAGCCACGCCCACCGACTCCTCGGCGACGCCGCACAAGCCCGCGAGTTCATCAAGGACGCGCTGACCATCGCCCGCGACCACCGCAACCCTGCCTGGGAAGCGTTCTGGTCACTGGAGGCGGGCCGGGTACTGGTCGCACTCGGCACTCCCGCCGAGGCCCTGGCGCCCTACCAACGCGCCGCGTCACTCCAACGGCAACTGGACGACCGCGTCCGGGAAGCCGCCGCTCTCGACGCGACCGGCGAGGCATACCAGGCCCTGGGCCGACATGAGGACGCCACCGAATTCCACCGGTACGCGGTGGACACGTTCCGGCGGTTCGACGAGAGGTGGCCACTGGCCGTCGCACTGCACAACCTCGCGGCCACCCTGCTCGCCACCGGCGAATCGCAAGCCGCAGCGACCCACCTGAACGAGGCAGCCACCCTGCTCACGGCCTACGACGATCCGGTGGCGCGCCGCCTACACGCCGAGGTCAAAGCCTTGCACCAGCCTCCCAGCGACGACACGCCCACGACCTGAGTACCGCCCGCGAATCAGGGTGCGCGGTTCAGAACACCCACCAGACCCTGGTCCAGCCAGACACTCCGCGCGTCGCAGTCACACCCGAGACGCACGAACCCCACCACGTCAACGAACTACGCCCAACACCCGCCAAAGCATGCCAACTGCGGCGAAGTGCAGCCAACACAAGCTGAGCCTCACTGCGCCAGCGCGGTCCGACCGTCGCCCTGACCAGCGCAAACAGAGAACCTGCACGTCAGCCGGTTCCGTTCACCGCCGTTCGGAGCCGTCGCAAGCCGTTCAACCCCTCCGCCTGTTCTAGATTTGCTCCAACGTAGTGGCATGAATGACGGCAACAGTGCCGAGCTCAACCACCGAGCACTCGGCCCTGCGTGCCGCGCAGAAACTGTATCCGCGACACCGATTCAACTGGCGATGGCGTCACAGGCGGCTCACGACCACAAGTTCATCTCGGGCACGGGTGGCTGCCACGTAGCGCAGCGATCGGGCTCGCAACTCGGCATCGGCCCGCTCGGAGGGCTCCAGCGCTTCCAAACGTGCCAGTTCAGCGGGCGATGGGCGGCCTGCTGCCAGCACGACCTTGGAGAACTCGGTGCCTTTGGCTCGATGCATGGTCATGACCGGCACCCGACCTGAGGGCGGCCGTTCACGATCGACCGCGCGAGCGTCGATACCGTGTTCAGTCAGCGCCGTCACCATCCGGTCGCGATGGAAGCGGTCCTGAACGAGAACCCCCACGGTGTCGGGAGCGTCCCCGGATTCCAGCCAGGCCCGGACGTGGTTGACGACGGCTTTCAACTCCTCGCTGAGGGAGTCAACAGATTCGACGATCGGGTTCGGGCCGGTACGAGCGGAACGGTAGCCGGTGGCCTCGGGCTGATCTTCGAGATCGACGTACTGCCCGCTATCGATGATGCTCATCGCATATTGCAGGTTTTGTGCGGTGGTCCGGTAGTTGAGGGTAAGTCGTTGTGAGCGACCGACGATGGCCACGCCATACCGGCCGAGGACTACACGAGTGCCGTAGATGCGCTGATGTGTGTCTTCGGCGATGAAGAGGTCGTCAGAGTGCTGTCCGACGAGGGAGCGCAGTAGCTGCCAGTGGCTGGGTGAAAGGTCCTGACCTTCGTCAACGAGGACGTGGTCGGCTTGCTTGTTCGCCTGACCGGCGAGGTGTGCGGCGGCGACAGCGGCGGCCTCGGTGAAGTCGAGTTTGCCGTCGATGCGGCTCTGTGCCCGGTACGCCGCGATCAGCGCCCATACAGCCGAACGCTTGGCACGGTCGAGGGCCACACCTCGTCCGGGGCGGCGCACTCGGAGGTAACCGGCCTCGTCATGGACTTTATTGGGCAGCACGATGTGGGCGTACTCGGTGGACAGGAACATCTCGTTCGCCAGCTCGTGCGGCAGCGATGTGTCAGTCGACTCGATGACCTCCCGCCACTGAGTACTTGGCGTGCGGGCGATCGGCGCGGAACGTTCCTCGCCGAGGACCTCGCGCATGGCGGCGGCCAGGCCGCTACCGGCATTGCGCAGCACAGCGGAGGCGAGAGCGTCCACCCCGGTGACGTGCACGCCGGGCTGACCGAGTGCCTTGGTCTGAGGGACGCGTGGGTCGAGCTGTGCGAGGCCGTCACCCAGTGCTTCGGCAAGGTTTGTGGTGAATGTGGTCAGTACGATCCGGGCCTGTGGGTCGCGCTGGGCCAGCGCACGGGCCCGGTGGATGAGCACCACCGTCTTACCCGTGCCTGCGCCTCCGGACAGCCGGAACGGGCCGCTGTAACTGCGTTCGACGTAACGACGCTGCTCGGGGTGCAGGAAGATCCGCCATGCGCCGAAGTCACCCTGCTCAATGACACGGCGCAACTCCTCTTGGTCACCGATGAAGGCGTACTGGAGTGCTGCGGCAGGCCGTTTGAACGAGTTGAGGACGTCGGTGTCGGTGTCGCCTGACGGAGGCGCCTTCTCCAGCTGCATACGCGCGACGATTGCCTCCACCGTGTCGCCGGCGGCGAGGTCGACCAGGATGGTGCCGATCCACCCGTCATAGCGCTGAGCGAGATCCAGCACAGTGTCCTCGTCGGCGGCGGCGAAGGCCTGGTCAACAACGTCCTGGGGCAGGCCGAGGGTGTTGACCAGGGCGCCGCGGTCGTGACCTATGCGGGCGAACAGCGGCTGGTTCACCGGCGGAGTCGTGTCGGGTGTGACCGGCACGACCGGCGCCGCGATTTCCTCGACCTGCGGCAAGCCGTTGATCGGGTTGACGCTCAGCCGCACGCGCTGCGCCACGGTGTTCGCGTCGTCGTGCGGCCAGATGCCGTGGATGACGTAGTGGCGCTCGCCGCCGCTGTCGAGGCGGAACATGACAGCCCGCCAGGAGCCGTCGACCCGGCCGGTCCGGACCCTGGAGTCGGAGGCGTTCTGGATGGGTTCGACGTGCAAGCCGGGGGTGGTGTCGTCGGCACCGAGCTTTTGCAGGAACGTCATGGCCTTGGCACGGATCGAGCCATCGATCTTGCTCGCGAGCTTGCCCATGATGATGGTCGGCATTGCTACTCCCCGGATCAGTGTGAGATAGCGCCCGCGACGGCGGCGACGACGAGCTCTGGCAAGGGGTCCACGACCAGCCAGCCCGCTTCGATCAGGTCGGCACGGTCCTGCGGCGCCATGTCCGGGAAGCCGACAACGACCCGCAACTGGGGCCAGGACACGTCGAGTGGAATGCCGTCGGGGCCCTCGGCTCCGATCTTGGGCGGGGGAATCGCATGAGCGGCGAGGGCCGCGACAAGCGTACGTTCCGCTCCAGCTCGCGTAGCGTCGTACGCGTCGGCCCAAGCACCTGCCGGTCGGCTGTCGTGCTGGTCGGTTTCGTCTTCGGCGGTGCTCGCCGGGGCGGCGAGACTCGTCGTGGTCACCACGGTGGGCCAGTCCCGCGCCGCGAGGGCGTTGGATAGCCGAAGCCAGCCTCGCCACGCGGCTGTGTGGGTGTCGTTAAGAACCTCGTCGCGGTCGTCGAGCACAAGGGCCGCGCGCACCACCATCGTGGGCAGCATCTCGATGACAGCGGCGAGGGCACCTGCACGGTAGAGGTAAACCTTGCGATCTCCACTCGGCAGGTGCTCGTCGAGCAGGACAGCCCGCGCCACCTCCTCCAGACCGACGGTTTCGGGGATCTGTACCCCCTGTGCTCCTGCGGACAGGAACATCGGTACGGCCCGAGCGACGGCACGGACCGCGTCCGGGTTGGGGGCGGTGATCCAATCGACGAGCCAGTCCACCGGTCCGCGGCCGAGTGCCCGGTACGCCTCCGGCGGCGCCTGAAGTTGCGGCACGTTCATCAGGCTTCCGGCGAGGTCGGGGTTGTACCACGCAGGGTGGCGGACGCCATCCTCAGCGGCGAGGTCATGAATGGTGATGGCGAGGACGAGCAGGCCGGCGTCGCGCAGGTTCGCCCGCTTGGCCGCGTCGTCGGCGAGACGGTTGCACGCAGCGCTGGCGTGGTAGGCCCGTCCGTCGGTGAAGATCGCCACGTCGGGCACGTTCATGTCGGTGGTCTGCAGCAGGAAGTCCGGTCTTGAATCAGCGACGTTCACCTGCGGGGTGAGCGTCCACTGTCGGTGCGCGCCGGGCAGCGTGAAGCGAACGATGTTGCCGGCTGGCCCCGGGGTCTCGGTGACAGCGGCACCATTGCGGCGCAGCCGGCCAACGAGCAGCCGGTGGAACGCACGTTCCAGGTGCGACTCCGGCTCCTCGTGAGGCGCCACCTCAGTCACGGTCCAAGTCGTCCCTTCGGCAGTCGAAGCGTCGGGAGTCAACGAAAGCAAAGTGCGCAGGTGCCGGTCGGCCGACGCGCGGGAGACACGCCGGATCGCACTAGGTGCGGCGAACGGCAGCAGGCATCGGTGGCAGGCGAGTCGTTCCTCGTGTCGACACTCACAATCGCGGACCCTGTTCCACGCCAGCACGAGCAATTCGCGCAGGCGGGCGGGGTCGGCGTTCTCAGCGAGGTAGCCGGTGCCTCCGGCAACCGCGTCGTGCAGCAGGATCGCCTCATGGTTGTCAGTGCCGTCGGACAACGTCGGGTCCACGACGTGTTCGACCCGGATGTGGTCCGGCTGTCCGCCCATCTGTTCACGCAGGCCGAGCAGGAGAGCAGCAGCCAGGCTGGGCGCAGCGAAGTCGTCACCGACGGTGATCGCGCGAGGCAGTCGGATCAGCAATCCTTGGGTGCGCAACGTTCGTGACAAGGCAATCGTGCTCGTCACTTCGGTGGCCGATGTCCGGTGCGGACACCATGGGCGGTGTTCGTGCGGCCGATTACGACCGGATTCGGTGTCCTTCTTCCCGCAGCCGGAGCAGACCCGGAACAGCATGCCCTGTCGCTCGTCACCGCCGATGGTGCGAGTTGCGCCGTGGCCAGGCGTTCCCAGGTTGATCCACCGCAGGTCAACCGTGCGCAGATAAGTGCAACCGAGGCCGGTGTCCTCGACGAACCAACGGCGTACCGCGTTGGCGGGATCGATGTCGGCGGTGGTGACGATCTGGAAGGCGGCGTGACCACGCTCATCGCGACGGTCGGAGATCGCCACCTCATCCCGGCGGACCTCGGCCGACACTCGGGTCAACTCGACCACGTCGAGGCGCTGGCCGGTGTCCTGGATGCCTCGGCTGCCGCATCGGTGGCAGGGCGGCACGGGCAGCTCTCGGCCGGATTCGGCGACATCGGCGGCGTAGCCGCAGGCGGGGCAGAACGCCCAGGTGCGGATCGAGGCACCGTCCAACCCGAGGTCGACCGCATCGATCGTGATCTCCCAGCCGCGAGCGTAGAACGTGGCACCGGGCGCGAACTCGCGCAGGGCGTGCGCCGATCCGCGCTGGAACTGCGCGGCGTCGTACTTGTGACCCCCGGTGTCCGGGTCGACCCAGGACAGACCCACGTCGAGGGTGACTGAATCGTCGAGCAAGGTGTAGTTGGGCAGGAGCCCGTACTCCTCCAGCACGCTGATCCAGTACGAACCGCGCAGGTGCGCGAGCTGGCCGGCGGTCAGCTTGCCGGTGGCCTTGGCCGAACGCAGCGCCTGCCGGTCGTCGTCGGTCACGGCAGGCGACGCCACCCGTGCCTCCAGGTCGGGCAGCAGCGCCGCGATGGCGATCTGCCGTTGCTTCAGCGTCTGCACCGTGTCCTGCCACCGCTGGCTGGCGGCGTGGATGTGAGCGGCGAAGCCACTGGTGCGCAGCCCGGAGGCAGGGCGCAGCCACTCGCGCAGCCCGGTCACCACGTCCTCGGGCAGGTCGTCGAAGGTGGCGACGAACCGGGGCAGGTCCTCATCGGCGCCTTGCTCGGCATGAAGGACTAGATCGCCGAGGAACGTGCCCGGCTTGCAGGACCCAATCGCTCCGGAAGCCTTGTGCGGGTGACGGCGTCGGGGATCGCGAGCGAAGGCGTCGACCAGGTATGCGGTGTACTGCCGCCGCAGGATCTCCTCGGCGGCCAGGTATGTCGCTGGCGGTCGCACCTCACCGTCCACGACCGACAGCGGGTCGCCAAGCTTGGGCAGCTGCTCGCCGCGGCCGGTGACGAAGGCGATGTCGAGGGCATTGCCGGTGAGCCGCCCGGCCCGACCGACGCGCTGTAGGTAGGAGGCGACGGTGCGCGGCAGGGAAGCCAGGAACACCGCCGAGAGATCGCCGATGTCGATACCCATCTCGAGCGTGGGCGTGGCGACCAGCACATTGGGTGCCTGCGGGTTGCCGCTGGCGGTGCGGAAGCCGTCCTCGTACGCCAGGCGCGTCTTGTCGTCCAGCAGGCTGGTGTGTTCACGGGCCACGACCCGACGCATGTCCGGGGAGGCGTACAGGCGGCGGTAGAAGTTGTCCGGCAACGGCTCGGGCACAAGCCTGCCGCGGCACCGCACGTGAAGGCACGGTGCTCCGGTCAGCTGCTCGATCGTGATAGGCGATCCAGGGGTCGTGGCCCGGCAAGTGTCACAGACCAGCAGACGTTGGCTGGCGGACGGAGCGGCCGCCGCCTCGGTGGGAGCGACAACGACGCCGGAGGCGGGGATGGCGTACACGGTGGCGCCGGAGTCGCTGGTGGTGGTCATAAGCACACCGTCACGGGCCAACCGGTCGAATAGCAGCCGCGCCAGCCGTCCGCCGTCGAGCGGGGAGACGTCGAGGACACGAGCGGTCCAGCGGGCGTACCAGGACTGGGCCGAGGTGACAGCGTCCAAGCCTCGGGTGGACCCGCTCGGTCCACCGACCTTCGGGTAGGCGGGAGCGGGCCGGTCGCGCGGGAATGCGGGCATACCCTCGCCGCGGGGTCGCCCGCCCCAGATCGACCAGTCTCGCCCATCCTCGGCGCGGTACCGGTCGAACCACGGGTGGTCGATCGCGCCTTGTGCGCGCATCCGGTCCAACACGCCGCGAACCCATTGCACCAGCGTCGTGTCGCTGCGGTCGTCCGCGTCGAGTTGGTTCTGCCATGTCGTGCCCTGCATGGCAGCGCGGGCGACGCCAGCCATCCGCGAGGGCTGCCCCGCCGCCACATGGACGGCCACCGAACCGGTCAGCTCCAAGGTGCGGCCGATGCGGGAGTTGAGGCCGAACTCCAGCGCGGCGTCCAGCGCGAGCCGCTTGCGAACGCGGGAGCGTACCGGCGAGCCCACCGAGCGCAGCGACTTCGCCTGCCAGAACTCGACGAAGGACTCCCGGTCGGCGCACTCGGGGGCGAGGATGCGGTAGCGCGCGAACAGGTCGTCACCCGCCTGCCGGATCACCTCGTCGACCAGCTCGTCGAGGGTGAGCGCACCCTCGGCCACCGCATCGCGGAACACCGACCGCAGGGTCAGGGTGTGCGAGCGGGCCTGGATGAATCCGGCTCGGTGCGCGGCGTCCTGCACCGAGTCGGTGAAGACCAGCGCCTTCTTCTCCCTCGCGTCGAGGGTGGGCGAGCCGAACAGCGTGGACAGGGACACCGACAGCAGCGTGGCGATCGCACTGCCGAGGAACCGGATGCCGTCCTCCTGCCCGCAGGACGGGCAGGTGTCTTTGCGACTCTGCTCATCGGCGTCAGCGCCGACGTTGGTGAGCACCGGCAGGATCCAGCCGTCACGCAAGGCGGGGTTGTCCTCGGTCACACTGGTGAGCAGTTCCCGGTGACGCACCGAGAACCACATCAAGCCATCTGCCCGCTGGCCCTCGTCGAAGTCGGCGGCCGCCTCGACAGGGGCGTACAGCAACGGCCGGAAACGACCTTCCCTTGCCGCGTGGTCACGACGGATATCGTCGTCATTCACGGCCAGACTCGTGCCCACCGGTGCCAGACCGATGCCCCAACCCGAGCGGCCGCAGTGCCGGCAGAAGATCGCCGGGAAAGACAGCCGGGCCTCTTCCGCGTAGACATCGGCGACCGGCGGGCCGTCGTCCCCCCACCGGAACCGCGCCGAGGCCGCTGCGATCCGGTCGATGCGCGTCAACTCACGCACCCAAAGGTGGACGTCTACCGACAACGCGGGCTGGCCCGCGACCGCGCGCACGTGAGCGAGTGCCGCCAGAACGAAGGACAGCAGGTTCTCCACAGGGGCGACGTCCCCGTCACCCCTCCCGAACACGCGGGCGGCCAGGGCGTCGAGACCGACCGCGTGTGCCGCCTGGCCCGCCAGCTCCTGCACGAGCGGGTGCGCACGGCATGCTGCCAGTAAGAAGTCCGGAGACTCGTCGGTGAACCGGTCTGATTCGACCCCGTACAGGACTCCGAGGACCGTGCTGGCGATCAGTACGCCAGTCGGGTCGTGGCCGAGTGCCGACACCGCGTTGACCGCTCCGACGATATCGAGGTCGTCGATCTCCACCGGCGTGAGACCGGCAGCGGACACGGTCTCCGCCGCGCCTGCAGCCCATTCATCAAGACTCAACCGGGTCTCGGTCACGATCGCGTCTGCGTCGAACTGCTCCCCGAAGACGGCGCGGGCGAAGTCGAGCATTACCGTGGGGTCGCCCTTGTCGCCCAGCGTCGCAGAGGTGGCGACCGGGGTTACCAGGCCGAGCGGCCGAGCGCGAGCCCCATCGTCAATGTGAGGGTCGTCCTCCTGCCAGTAACTCTTCAGCGCCAGTCCAAGCCTGCGCAGCAGCATCGCCACATCAGTGCCCTGCGCGCCGTCATAAGTGTGGAACTCGTCGAGCACCAGGTAGCGCAGACTGGTCGCCGACTGCCGCCACAGGTCCTGGTCCTCGGCGCGCAGCAGCAGCTGGTCGAGCATCTTGTAGTTGGTCAGCAGGATGTCCGGTGCGGTGTCCCGGATGATCTCCCGGTCGGTAATCAGCCCGTCCGGGGTGACCGTGGTGCGGGTCGGTCCGGTCTGCCCGGTGTAGAGCGCGGCCGTGACCCCTGCGAGGTCGCCCTGCGTGGTAAGCAGCTTCGTCA
Organism: Saccharothrix syringae; assembly: GCF_009498035.1. Classification (NCBI taxonomy): domain Bacteria; kingdom Bacillati; phylum Actinomycetota; class Actinomycetes; order Pseudonocardiales; family Pseudonocardiaceae; genus Saccharothrix; species Saccharothrix syringae. The sequence goes on along the minus strand of NZ_CP034550.1, from coordinate 1,118,105 downwards.
ACCGCGCCGCCTGGTCGTTCGCGAGCGCGTTCATCGGGTAGAGGATGAGCGCCTTAATCCCCGTCACGCCCTCGCGGCGAGCGCGCAGCGCGTGGTCAAGGATCGGGTAGAGGAATGCCTCGGTCTTGCCCGAACCGGTGCCGGTGGTGACCAGTGTTGGCAGCGGACGACGCGGTTTCCCGTCCGCGGCGGACGCCAGCCGGGCGAACGCCGCCGCTTGGTGCCCGTACGGCGGGAAGCCTTCGTACCAGTCAAGAGTGGCCCGCCATCCGGCGTCAGCTGGACGGAACGGCAACCGCAGCCGCACATACGGCCCCTTGAACATGCCGATATCCGGATCAGACAGGAACCAGTCCAATCCGTCGCGGGCGTCTCCGTCAGTGAGCCCGAAGGTCGTCGTAAGGTAGTCGACGAGGCTGGTCCGGATCCGAGCCGCCTGGAGTGTGGGCAGTAGCTTGCTCACGAGCGCTCCTCAAGCAGACGCTGGAAGTGTGCGTACGCCTGACGCATGTCCGCTTCCCGGTCCAGCGTCACGAACGGCAGCTCGTAGGTGTAGGTGTTGCCAGCCTGGTTGGTGGCGGTGCGCTCATCTTGGGTAGTCCGGTCGCCCTTCTTGCGCCATGCGGTGAGCACGGAGTTGGGGACGAGCCGTCCGTTGGCGTCGTAGAAGTAGACGTTGCGGTCGTAGCCGTACAGGACTGCGAATTGGGTACGGTAGATCGAGCACAGCTCGTCGGGGGTGAGGCCGAGCATCAGAGCAACCAGTGCGTCGATCTCGACAAGAGCCTGACGGCGGTCGGCGGCGACCCGCAGCGGGGTATCGGAGGTCCAGGTAGGGCCAACAGCGCCCAATTCGGGGCGGCGGGAGTGGAAGAGGCCGCCGGTCCAAGAGTCACCGGTAAATTCGGACAACCAGCATTTTGCCCAGAGGTCAGCGTAGACGTCGGTGACGGCATTGAGGCGAAGGGTACGCAAGATCAGCTCAGCCTGAAGGCGGCCGCTTATCCATGGCAGTCGATTGAGTGTGCCCATACTGATGGTCGACTTGGGTACCACGCGGACCGCGAAGTCGCTGACGAGCGAGCTGAGATAGCCGTTCGCAGCAATAAGGTTGCTGAGCTCTCCCTCGGGTGCCCCCGCCGAGGAGACACCGTGGACGTGGGCTGGGCCCGGAGGAATGAGTGCTGAGATGAGGGTCCGCTCGTTGGTGTTGACACCCATGTTCCGCCAGGCGATACGGTAGTGGTCTCGTGCGGGCTCGGGATTTTCCTTATCGCCCCAGTCGGTGTAGGCGCAGTCGTAGCGATAGCGGTCGCCGATGGGTTTGTAGGCCGTGACCGGAACAGCGTCCGGCGCAAGAGTCTCGAAGTCGCTGGCCGACCAGTCCACGTTGCTCAGCATGGTCTTGTTCGGGATTTTGTTTAGTGGGGTGGCAACATATAGGTGCGGGCCCTGCAGAATTACTTCGTTCCAGGTGCTGGGTGCACCCCAGCGGGCCTCGAAGTAGCCCTTCTTTCTATCGATGCTCTCATCCCATCCGCGGGAGAACTGAAGCCCAAGGCTGCTGATTCGCGGCAAGCCGGACAGCTTGTTCAGTACCGAGGCTGCGGACCGGTTGACCGCATAAACCATGCGAGTTTGCGAGACCGGCGTTGCCGAGTCCTCCAAGACGGCGTGCCAGGTCGCCAGTACATCTTCGGTGACCTGGGTGATCCGCCTGCGGTGCGGCCGCTGGTCCCAGTTCCCCTCGGCGTCTTTGAGCCCCGGCTCCGGCCCGGATCCGTCGTGGATCAGCGACCGGCTCACCGTGTCCGGGTGGTAGAGGGACACGGCGTGACGGAACGAGACCGCGGGACGGTGCTGGGCGTAGATATTTACGCTGTAATGTCTCTGGTTTCCGATTTCAAAAAGCTGAAGCTCGTTGCTAAATTCCCAGTGCCGACGCAGCCGCCGGTAGGCTTCGGCACGGAGCAGCCCTGCCTTATCGTCGGTGAAATGCGTGTCGAGATGAATGAGGCCGACTACGCCGCGCTCGGAGCCGAGCCGCCAAGTCTGCTCCATGAAGCAGCGGTAGAGATCGGGCTGAAACCCCTGCAGATGCGGGTACTGCGGTAGCGACCCGACGAACTCCGCAGTGCATGCGACGTCGGTGGTGCCGTCAACAATGAGGTCGGTCACCCCAGCGTGGGCCAGGGTCTCGGCGCGCTTCTCCCGGATCAGGGCCTGGCTCGGCTTTACTGTGAGCTTCCACCACGGGTCACCCTCCGCCAAGAGCGCATCGACGTCAGACCTGGGCCGTACCCACGGCGGATTTCCGACTTGCAGATCGAACCCGCCCTGGGCGAACGCGGTCGCGAAGTCCAGGTTCCAATGGAAGAAACCATGCTGCTCGGCGACCCGATCGCATACCCTGAGCCAGGGATGCACCCGCAGCACGTCTGCCACCGGTAGCGCGTTCGCAAAGGCAAGTTCGAGCTTCTCAGCTTCGCTGAGGTCGTCCCAGCCAACGCTACTGGCGAGTGTCTCGCGTGGCAGGGACTTCTTTCGCACCTCGGGGCTTCGGCCCAGCAACGCCTGCAACCCGGCAATCCACTGCGCCAGCGTGGGGGGCTCCACTCGCTTCCCATCCACGGTGGTGGTCTCGTCGGTGAGCGGCCAGAACCACAGCGCGGTCCAGGCATCCATCGTCCGCCGCAGACGCTGATAGGCACCGTTGGAGTCGGCGAGCGCCGCTTCGATTTGCTCTCGCTGCACGACCCCGCCAGACGGCAGGTCGTCAGCACCCCACACCGGGATCGCACGGCGAATTTCCTGCTCAGCGATCTTTAGTCGGCGGTAGGCGATCTGCCACAGCACCTCCACCCGGTGCGCCAACTCGACCAGCGCGTTGACCTGCGGCTGTGTGGGCTTGGAACGCACGCCCTTGCGCCACGTCTTGAGCCGTCTCGCCGACTCGCGGGCCAGCGAGACGGCTTCCTTAGCATCGGCCGCCGCACCCCAGCCGTCGGCCGGCAGCAGGAAGTGGTGGATGCCCTCGTCGGCGACCCGCCCAGCCTCGATGTCCTCCACGAGCGACGTCAGCGGCACGTGCCGGGGGACCTCGGTCAGCCAGGACTTGTTGCTGACCTGACTGCGCGGATACACCGCCCGCCTGGCGCCGACGAGGGAGTTGCCGCGCCGAAGGTGCAGCCCGAACCACGGTGCCGCCAGGCCTTCCACCATGGTATCCAGCCACAGGGAAATCTCCGCCAGCTCTACGGCGGTGGCATTGAGGTCGACGCCATACACGTTGTGCAGCGCCAGGTATGCCTTGACCTCCTGCAACCGGCGCGGGTACTCGTCCGGGTCGATGCGCACACCCCGCTCGGCTTGGCGGCGCTTGAGGTACTGCTCAGCCAACTGCCGCACTGCCTCGATCGCGAACGCGCCCGAGCCGAGGGCGGGCTCGCAGACGGTCATATGCAGGATCTCCGCCGCAGTAGTCGTGCGGTCGTCCTGGTCGAGCAGTTCTTCGAGGGCCTGGCCGACGGTGAAGCGGGTGAGCACTTCAGGGGTGTAGTACGACGCGGACTGCTGGCGCTCTCGCCCAGTGAGGCGGAACACGAACGACCCCTTCTGGTGCAGCACCGGTCGTGGCTCGCCCGTGTGTGGGTCGAGAGTCTTCACGAAGTCGGCTGACGCGATCCCGTCGGCTCGCTCAACGGGGACGACCCACGAGCCTTTAGAGGCATCGCCGTTCTTGGCCACCTCGTAGAGGTCGGTCTCGGCGAAGAAGCCGGTGTAGGACATCAGCCCTTCGTAGACCGCGCCGAGCTGGTTGATGCCCAGCTCCGCGTACGAGATGAAGCCCCGGTCCTTACCACGTGACTCCTTACTTAGCAGCAAGTGGGTGAGGACTTGCTGCAGTGCGGCGTTGCCCAACCTGACAGCGTCGATGTGGGCGGTTGCCTCTGGCCGGAACAGGTCGGCGCGCAGCGGGTTGAACGTCAAGCCCTCGCCGAACGCCGCGTCCTGCTCATCGTCGTTGTCGCCGACGACCGTCTTCGGCATGTGTCCCATGTCAACCAGACAAAACAGCGCGGCCAGCGACTCGTACAGGTGCGTGCCGTTGCGGGCACGCGGGCTGGCCAACTCGACCTGGACCAATTCGCGCAGCCTGTCCAGGCTGTACCCCTGGTCGTACTCGCGGGCGCCCGCGGGCAGTACACCCAGCTCGGGCGATGCCTCCGCGTAGAGCAGGAACAGGATGCGGTAGAGGAATCGCAGTGCCTGCTTTGCCAGCGGTTGGGCCTCACTGGCGGGCAGCGGATCGAGTCCCTTGTCGCGGCGGCGGGCGACGACCTCGTTGGCAATGATCTCGATAGACAGGCGGACACCGTCACGCAGGTCCTTGGAGACGCCGACGGTGTGCTTGACGGACGCTTCGAGGATACCGTGCCACCACAGCTTCCCCTCCGCGTCCGGCGCGATTGACTGGGCGGACAGGCAGGTGAGTGCCCGGTCGATTTCCCCGCCCTTCTTGCCGTCGTTGCGCTCACACACCAACTGCACGTCGACGGCGAGATAGCGGCCCTCGGCCCAGCGCTCCCGCTCGGCGAGCAGCACCCAGCGACCCGCGAGCAGGAGGACGAGGTCGGGCGCCTCGTCCGCAACGAAAAGCGCCGACGTCAGCCGCGCGGCGGATTTCACCTCCTCAGCGTCCTCGGTGAGCTGCACCGGCTCACGCAGGGTGACCGCATCACGGGCGAGCAATTCCTCGACCGCGGCGATCGGGCGGGCTGACACCACGATCAGCGGTGTGTGCCCGGTGACACCGGGGGGCGACACGCGCAGGAGCGGCCCCTGTCGGTCGAGGACGAGGCCGTGACCGGTCAATTCGAGCACGTCGAGCAGCCGCTCATGAACCGCGGCAGCGGCGTCGTCCGCGGTGCGTCCGTCGCGTGTGTCGATTTCGGCGGCCGGGTCGAGCAGTTCGGTCAAGGCGGCGAGATCGCTCTCCAAGTTCTGCCGGGCCTCGACGAACCGCGATCGGGGTGTCGCGCGCCCCTCCTTCGCCTCGGCGTCCCAGAACGCCCTCCGCTCCAGCACCTTCGTGTGGAACGACTCGCCTTTGGCCTGGGTGGTGAAGTAGTGCTCCGAGATCCAACCCTCGCCGACGAGGATCGCGTCCGACCCGTTCACAGCACCACGCCTTCCACATCAGGAACGACCACCAGCAGCGGCCGTACAAGTTGCCGGTCCGGTGCCATGGCCTGAACCATTGCCCGTTCCTGTTCCACACTCGCTCGCCTACGCTTGATCTCGCTGCGCTGGATGAGCGCATCGGCTTCTTCATCCCAAGTGTCAAGTCGGGTGGACCACTGCTCCACTCGACTTGCCACGTCGTCGGCGGCGGCTGTGAAGAGGGTGATCAGGTGCTTCTCAGCTTGGTCGACTGCGGGAGCCACGAGCCCTTGGAGGGCCGCTACATTCTCGATCGGTCCGGGATTGGCCCGCGAGCTGTCCCAGCCCAGCGAGGCCAGGGCCTCCCGGGCCGAGCCGTGCGGGGCGATCAGTGCGAAGGAGGGATCATCCTCCACCGGGAACTGCGCGGTCAGCCAGGCGACCGACACGACCTGACCGCGCCTGTTGGTGAGCGTGCCGACGAGCAGGACGGTCGGGGAATCCACATTCCCGCGTACGGCGAAGACCTCGTTGCGGCCCAGGGCGGCCAGGGCACGGTCCGCCGCCCAGTCGAGGACCGGGTGCAGTGGAGCGAGGTAGTGCGCGTCCGGCCAGCTCAGCTTCTTGTCGTCGTGCAACGCGGCGGCGAGCCGATCCTTGCCGCGTGCTCGGGTAGTGGCGAGCACCAGCCGTTCGGTGACGTTGCGTTCGGCGAGGTACTTCTGCGGCAGCACGTTCAGGCGCTGCGCGAGATCGGGCGGCGGAGTCAGTTCGACGGTGCCAAAGGCGGTGTCCCGCCGCCACCCCACCCCGCCACGTGCCAGCGGGGCCGTCGGGTCGATGAACGCCTCCTGCAGCGCGTCCTCCAGGTATGACACGTCGTCGTCATAGACGACTGAGCCGAGGTCGACCTCGGTGTCCGCGTCCGGCTGGCTTGCCGTTGACGGCTCGAATGTGGGTGTGGCGGGCGAGTCGAAGAGCTGGGCGAACAGCGCACTGAGGTCGTTACCCGCCGCGACAGCGGCGACGGGGCGGACCACGTCGTCGAACTTCTTGCTACCGGCCAACACGGCGCGGATGTCGTCTTCCTCGCTCTTGACGTCGTAGTGCCCCATCAGGGACGCGACGTCGCCGAGCGCGGTATGCGCCTCGTTCTCCTTCTCCACCAGTTTGGCGAGGATGCGCACGTCGCCAGCGAACCGCTCGCTGGCAGGGTCTAGCAGCAGTGCGGTGATGCGCGGAGCGTGTTTTTGCCCGTATCGGTCGATGCGACCGTTGCGCTGCTCGATGCGGATGAGGCTCCAGGGGATGTCGTAGTGAATCAGGTTGTGGCACTGGGCATGCAGGTTGACGCCTTCGGAGGCCACGTCGCCGGTCACCAGGACCCGTACCGGCGCCTGTTCCTGCTTGAACGCCTCCACGATGCTCTGCTGTTGATCGTCGGGGAGCCCACCGTGCATGAGTTCGACGGCGTTGGCAGGAACTCCGAGGTCGGCAGGCAGCGTGCGGTGCAGCCAGCGCAGAGTTTCCAGCCGCTCGGCGAAAACTACTGCCCGGACCGGCGAGCCGCGGCCCACACCGATCTCCTTAAGGTGTTCGACGAGCCGTTGGTACTTGGCTGGTGGCCGCTGCCGCGTCTTGTCGTTGAGCTCAGCCAGCCTCCGCAGCGCGCGTCGTTCGGCCTCAGCCCGGTCGTCGTGCCCGAGGCGCCCCAGCCGCCCGTCGATGGTCTCCTTCAAGGCCGCCGGTGAGGACAGGAACGCCTTGGCCAGCGTCCACGGGAACAGCGAAGCATTCTGTTCGGAGTACGGGCTTCCGCCCCGTCCAGGCCACAACCAGGTTTCCTCCAGCTCACGGGCAACCGCGTTCTCTTCGCTCGTGGCTGGTACGAGGACGTTGTCCGGCTCCCGTCGTTCGGCCCAGTCAGCGCCGACGACCTGGGCGACTTCGGGGCTGTGCCGGTGCCGCCGGATGACCAGTCGCCGTACCTCGTCCGGATCCAGCTCGCCATTGACCGGCACGGCCGAGGGGTCCAACAACCTCAGCAGCTCGGCGAACGAGTCGGCGCGGCCGTTGTGCGGGGTTGCCGAGGCGAGGATGAGTGCCTCGGCGTTGCGAGCCAGCAACCGCGCCAGCCGGTTGTTGAGCGTCGCGGCGTTGGCCAGATTGTGGGACTCATCGATGACCACGGCGTCCCAGCGCTGCTTGCGCAGGCTCGCCACGTAGCGGTCGGACTTGAGGGTGTCGATCGAGACGATCACGCGCTTGTAGTAGGTGAAGGGATTTCGTGTCGCAGGCAGTTGCTGGCGCACGCGCTGGATGCCAGCGGAATCAAGTCGGACGAACGGGAGCGCGAAACGGCACCACAATTCGTGCTGCATCTGCTCCAGCACGTGCCGAGGCGTCACCACGAGAATTCGTTCACCGCGACCGCGGCGCACCAACTCTGAGAGGATCATGCCGATTTCGAGCGTCTTACCGAGACCGACCGCGTCCGCCAACAGGATCCGCGGACGCAGGTTTGCCGGGCCGAGGGCCTTGCGCACCGCCGACTGCTGGTAGCTCAGCGGATCGGCCAGCCCTCGAACTGCTACGGACAGCGAACGCTCCCCGAGCGGCACGGGGGTCTTACGGATGGTCGATTCCAGCCACAGCCTGGTGGTGCGGTAGCGAGGGCTGTCATCGGCCACTACCTGCGCACGGGCCGGTTCCAGCGGGACGATCTTGTCCAGACTGGTGTAGAACGAAGCACTGGTGTCGCGGACCAGCTCGCTGAGACCCTGCACGTGAACGAGGGTGCCGTCAGCCGTCTCCTCGGCCGCCTGAACCAGCCACTCCTCGTCACGGATCACGACGATCGATCCTGGCGCGAGTGCTACGCGGGCCTCAGGGTTCGTTGCCGTCACAGGTAGGTTCTCCGTCATCAATGGTCATGAAAAAGAATTTCACTCACGATTAAATTTCGCTGTCCGACTGAAGCATAACTTCAAGCCTCCTCCGGATGAAGCCAAGCCGTGCAGCAGACGGTGGCTCGGCCGACGCCGCTGAACGCCACGACGTCGGCTTGATCACAACATCACCTAGGTCGAAGTCGAGGAGGCCGTGCTCGCTGGCCGGTGGTGTCGACTCCCGCCGTCACGGACTGGCTGGCGTGCGCAAGTAGCCGTGAGGACCGAAGAGCGTCTCCCGGTTCAGGAAGCGGTTGAAGAACCGGCACGACGGCTCCCCGAGGTGGACGCAGGCGCTGCAGGCCCCACTGCCGCGACTGCACCCGGGATCAAGCGGGCAGCGGTGCTCGGCGTCAACGAACGCGGCCAACAGGTCGTCGAGGTTGGATTCGAAGACTGCCTGCATGCCGCCCAGCACGAAGTCACCTCGAGCAGAGGCGTACACGAAGAATGCCAGGTGCCCAGGGAGGAGGTATTCGCTCAACGCGTCGCGTTCAATACCGGAGAAGACTGCGGCCTGGCGGATGAACCGGTGCGCGTAGGTGTGCACCAGCTTGAGCAAGTCGGCGCCGGCCGACTCGCTCGACTGACTCTCGCGCTTGTCGGGGATCTCCGTGGACCGCAGGATCGCGACTCTTGCTGCGACTGGATCGGTGTCACCGACGGACCAGCCGGTCAGCACGTGACCACGTCCCGTCAACCAGGTCGCCACCCGCACCGGGTCCAAGCGCACCAGGAACGCTTCCGTCTCCGCGAGGTTGCTGTGGAGGCGGTAGACGCCACGCCTACGCCGGAACGGCACTAGCCGGCACTTGGCTGGATCGTCCTCGCCTCGCGTGTAGCCGTACATGGCGCTCAGCACCGGGAACCGATCGACCAGGTCCAAGCCGTCCAGGCCAGCCCGGGTCAGCGCCGCAGGATAGCGGTGGCGGTAGCGCAGATCAAGCGCGTCCCCGGAAGCGGTGCTGCGCAAGTCAGTGGTCGGCGTGCGGCTCTCGGCCAGTGCCATGGCGATGTCGACGGCTTCTCGCTCGGCCTCTTCCCGCTGCATTGCGGGCAGTGAGTCAACCGGATGGTCACCAGGAGTGGCGAGTTCTCCGGCTTTCTCGGCCATGTCCGCCATGCCCTTGGCAAGGGCCTCGGGCATGCCACTGGTGATCAGAGTCGCGATGAGGTCCTCTATGGTCTGCTTCGCGTTGACATCCGCGGGGCGCATGGCGACCAGCCCTTCGACCACCCATACGAGGGCTTTTCGGGCACCGCCAGCGAGCTTGAGGTTCTCACGGTGCTCTGGACGAGGCGGATTGATCAACACCATGCCGCGCGGTGTGTAAACAGTGCGGGCTTTGTGGACGTTCCATCGCATCGTGCCGTTACCGCACTCACATGGCCGGTTGAAGCCCAGTCCCTGCATGGTCCGTGTGCCACAAGTCGGACACTCGAACGTGATGTCGGCTGCCTTGGCGCTCTTGGGAATGACGACCTTCACATCGTCGTGCTCCTTGCAGCGGCGGATCCACGGCTCAACGATCGCGCCGCAGTCGTGAATCCCGACGAAGTGCAATTGTCCCCACTTGCGCTGCCCGCACTTGCAGGGCCGCTCGACGAACTTGCCAATCCGTTTGCAGACCCTGCACAGCCACACCTGTGGATACCGCTCGACCGTGACACCACGCCGCTCGTCGAGTTCCACGACCTCGATCGAAGCTCCGCTCAGCAGATCCTTGCCAACATCGCCGTCGGTGCCGTGAGCTGTCCACGCACCGATCTCGCGGATCAGGTGCCGGCGGACGAGATCCGTGTCCACCTGGATCGGGCTCGCTGCCGACCATTCGACGACGCGGTAGATGTCCCCCCGCAGGTCGACCGTGTTGTCGGGCAGGAAAATCCGCAGGATCTGGCTGCCGCTTCGGCTCCCCAGAATCGTCATGTCGTCCGCCTGTCAGTCGTGGATGGGAGCGCTGGCTTCGACGTCCCGCAGGCTCCGCATCGGAGCGTTCGGACCAAGTTCACCGATGAACCGGGCCTTCGAGGTCGGGTCCTCCAGATCAGCGAACCACTCCTGCAACCAGTCGAGGATCTGCTGCTGGTGCAGGGTGTCCTCGGGCCCTTTCAGGCCGAGAAGCTCCGCCACCGCATCGGCTTCCACCTCAGGCGTCAGACCTGTGCCGCGGATGTAGTCACGCAGCCTCGCAGGGGTGCTCAGTTTCTGTCGGCTCTCCGGCTCGCGGATCATCAGCGTCCGGGCCGCCACGGCGCCAGGGATCGTGAGGTCCAGGACGCGGCGGCTGCGTCGGGTGATCGGGATGGGGTCGACGAACCGGTCGCCCTGGCGCACGTATGGCCCGAAGTGGCGGAATGTCTGGGCGTCCCGCTCCCGGCCGATCTTGTGCAGGACGTAGACCAGTCCGGGGTGTCGACGCCCGACCCGTGCGGTCGTCTGGATGAACTCCGCCGTGGTCAGCGGCAGACCCAGCATCACCATCGTGTTGAGCCGGTCGACGTCCACGCCGTGGGAGAGCATCGAGCTGGCGGCGACGACGTGGACGCGTTCGGCGAAGTCGTCCTCGGGGTTCTCCAGCCGTTCGAGGATGCCGCGTACCTCGTCGAAGTCCGTCTGGCCGGTCAGCTGCTCGACGTTGATGCCGGCGACGGTGTTGTTGCTGCCCAGACTTCGCCCGGCGGCCTCCACGTCGTAGAGGGTCGTACCGTAGACGACGTTGGTGCCGTACTGGCTGATCACCATGTCGGCATACCGGGGCTCGATGCCTGCCTCAGCGCACACCACGGCTGGGTCTTCCAGCAGGTCCCTGATGCAGCGCTGCAGCGTGTCCAGGGTGCGGTCGCTCACGTGCTCCAGCGTCACGCCGCGTGGGGCGACAGCCACGAACCGGCGCAGCGGCTGCGCGGTCGGCACGGTCCAGAACGACTCGCCCGCCCGCGGGCCCGGCTGCGGGAACACTCGGCCTTTCCGCCGGTAGAGCACGTCAACCTGGCGGTCGTAGCCCGTGAGGGTCGCGCTACTCGCAACGATCTTGGCGCGCCTGCCGGACAGCTTCTGCTGGAGGTGGTCCAGCAGGCTCTCGTAGTGGGAGTCAACCGCTCCCAGGCTGTCGCGCAGCAGGTGCAGCTCATCCTGCAACCGCAGGGACGGTGCGAACCGCCGCTCGTCCATCGGCAGCGGCTTGGGGACCAGCCCGCCCTGGCAGTTAGGCACCAGGCATCCGTTCGGAGTCTTCGACCGCTCGGCGTAGGTGAAGCCGTGCCACTGTTCCGGGCACAGCGCCCGCGGCGGGCCGATCAGGCCGCGCATGGCCTGCTGCATACCGATCGAAGCGGCCTTGTCCAAGGTGCCGACCACCACCGTGGGCAGGAATCGGAACACCTCTTGGTCCACGACGTACACCGGCAGAGCCCGGCGGTGCATCCGGCAGTCCGAATTGGTACAGCGGTGCTCAAGCTTCCACCGCTGGCGGTCGAAGTGCATCCGCAGGTTCTCGTCCCGGCAGAACGGACAGCGCAGCAGCACCCGGTACTTGTCGGGCATTCCCGGGCTGTCCGGGGTGATGTCCTCGTCGTTCTCCGTCTTCGGGACGATTTTGTTGGGCGTGCCAGCCTGGCCGACGAGGAAGCCGAGGCTGAACTGGCTCCCCCCGACACCGCGATCCTGGCGGACGACCTCGGCCGCGGCGAGCGCATCGGCGAACCGCTGGGTCTGTTGCAGGCTCAGCAGTCGCAACGGGAACCGCGACCAGGCCGTCACGCCCAAGGGCTTGCCGGTCAAGCGGTCGTGGAACGCCGCCGTCAACAGCAGCCCGAGGTAGGTCTCGGTCTTGCCGCCACCCGTGGCGAACCACACCGTGTCGACGTAGTTCGCCTCTTCCTCCGGCTCGGCGAGGAAGCGGACCGTCGACAGCAGGAAACCCACCTGGAACGGCCGCCACCCGGTGTACCGCCCGCGTGCGCTGAGCCCGATCGCCTCGTTCATCAACCGGAAGGCGCGCAGGATGTCCGGATCTTTCTGCATAAGCTTCAGCCCGGCCCTCAGGCGGTTCAGCTCCGCGAACACGTCCTTTGCCGATCTGTTCGCCTCCTTGCGCATCGTCGGCGTCCACTCCTCGGCTGCCTGTCGGGCATCCAGTACCGGGGACGACCAGTGGGCGTTGTCGTAGGCGGTCAGCGCCTCGATCAGGGCTTCAAGCTGTGGCAGGGGGTTCTTCGCCAGCGTCGCGAATGACAGGTCCGGCGCGGTGTGCGTACTGTTCCAGTAGTCGGGCCGAAAGGTCTGCACGCTGACGGTGTCCGAACTGCGGAAGACCCTGGGCTCGGGAACGTCGACGCCAACGTTGATGCCGTACGCGGGTATGGCCCGGTCGTAGCGGAAGCTATCCGGCAGCGCTTCCAATTGAAACGGCACCGTATCCAAGCCTGAAATTTCGATCTGGGTCTCGTACAAGTGTGAATCGGTCAGGTCCTTCGCCTTCTCGGGACTGGTATTGACCAACTGCACCACCAGTTCCGTCTGCCGGTGCCAGTCCTCCACGTCAACGCGTACCTCGGCCGTCAAGCCCGGTGCGCCCACGGCAGTGAACGCGTCGGCCAGTTGCCGAGCGCCGAATACCCCGCCTTTTCGGTCGACCTTCACCAGCACCCGCTCCTCGACGAGATCGGTGCGCCACCAGCGCTTGTCCGGGACGGGCCCGTCCTTGGGGTCCTGCACCCATCCCCGCGCCCGCACCGTCACCGTCATCGGCCAGGAGGGTTCGCTCGCGGGCCGTAACCGGATACCGATCGCACAGGGGTCTAGCCGCTCCGACCGTTCGTCACCGGCGCCCTTGCGAACCTCCTCCTCGCATGCCAACCGACCCAGCCAGAACGTCCCCGCGGGCGCGACCTCCAAGCGGTCGAGCCCGTCGCCCCGCCCGGCGGCGACGACCCGGCGATCTAGCCAGTCGACGAACGCCTGGTACACCTGCTGCGGTGACTGACGGCTAGTGCTGTTCACTGCCTGTTCCCTCCGGGTGGTCGCCGATCCGAGCGGCCTCAATCGGCCACGACGTATGACCGCAGGGCGGCCACGCACTGGTTCTGACGCAAAATTTTCAAGGACTGGTTTTGGATCTGCCGTATGCGCTCACGCGTTACACCAAAGGTCGCACCGATCTCGTCCAGGGTTTCCTCATCACCTGTGCCGATACCGAACCTGCGTTCAAGGATCCGGACGGATCGCGCAGGAAGGACTGCGGCGAGCGTGCGCGCCAACTCCTCCCGCATCACGGCGTGAGTGATGATTCCCGCTGGATCGACACGACCGTCGCGCTCATCTTCGCTGATCAGCACGTCGGACAGGCGAAGATCTCCCTCATCTCCCATGAGATGGTCGAGACTGACAACGGGCCGCGTGAGGTCGAGCACCGCCTGAACCTGTCCGGGGGCGATCCCTGTCGCATCGGCAATTTCACTCAGCACGGGTGCGCGATCGAGCCGTGCGGTCAACCCGGATGTTGCCTTCCGGATCTTCTGGGCCTGCTCGTGGATGTGGACGGGGATACGGATCGTACTTCCCCTGTCCGCGATACCGCGTTCGATCGACTGTCTGATCCACCACGTGGCGTAGGTCGAGAACTTGAAGCCCTTCGACCCGTCGAACTTGTCCGCCGCACGCATCAGCCCCATGTTGCCATCCTGGATGCGATCAGCGAATTCCACTCCGCAGAGGTCGTAATGCCTGGCCTTGGCGATCGAGACCACCAGCCTCAGGTTGGCGCACACCAACTCTGCGTGGGCACGTTGCCCTGCGATAGCCTGAGCCTGCAGGTTGCGCTGGAGATCCGCTGCCAATGTTCCGTTCTCTGCCTTGTCCAGTTCACCCTGGGCAGCCGCACCTTGGGAAATCAAGGCCCACAGTTCCACCTCCCGGGAGCCGTCGATCAATGGATAGCGCTTGATCGCCCTCAGGTATTGGCCGACCACATCCTCGTGGAACTCGTACCCGTGCTCAGCGGCTCTCTTCGGCCGCAGGTCCCTGGGGGCCGACAACTGGATTCCCGCACCCTCGAGGAGGACCAGCAACTGCCCCTGTTCGGCAAGACTCAATCCTCGCGTACTCGCGAGAAGCGCGACGTCCGCCCGAGTGAGTTGCCCCCCGCTTCGCAACCAATCCCCGAGGAGGTCGTCGAACGCCCGACCCACGACATCATCGACAGCCCGCAGGGGAGCCGCTTCCGGCTCTTCCCCGAACATCCAGGCGAAGTCCGGATCAGGCCCCGCCGCCATCGCCCCTTCGACCATCACTTCACCCGGCCCGGTCTCCTCCGCGTTGGTAGCGCCGGAATCGGGCAAGTCTGCGCCGTTCTGCTCCAGAGCCGACAACAGCGCGTCAACGTCGTGGTGGGTCAAATGGTGCCGGGCAACGAACTCGGCCAGGAACCGGTGACTCGAGCCTGCCTCGTGTTTCCGCAGGATCACTCGCAGTTCGGCTACGAGGTTGTTGACGCGCGGCGCGCTTGCCGGACGGCGCGCCGAGGCTTGCACGGGGGTCGCCATGAGCACCTCCTCGGTTCCAGAGGCTCATCGGCGGAAGAGCTGCCGACGTGACGCACGAACCGACCTGTTGATCAAATCGTAATTCGATGCCCCTGCATCCGCGACACTCACGCCCGGAACGTCCCGACGGATCAGCCGGTCACTCCCGCAACACGCTGGCATGGACCGCCCGAGGCGGCTCACCTGCTCCCACAGCCCGGGATCACCCGCGCTACTCTCTGTAGATCCATTACAGTGCCGGCATGGCCGTCCGACCCCCCAAGATCTCTGCAGTCGACCTGTTCTGCGGTGTCGGCGGACTCTCCTATGGCCTGCGGGAGTCAGGGATCCACATCGCCGCTGGCGTCGACCTTGACCCGGCCTGCGCGTATCCCTTCAGCACCAACCTCCGGGCGCCGTTCCACCAGCGGGACATCTGCGACCTCGAAGCAGGCGAACTTGCCGCGATGTGGCCTGACGACACCCGCATCCGCGTCCTGGCGGGCTGCGCTCCGTGCCAGCCGTTCTCGTCCTACCGTCGAGGGGTCGACACCTCACAGGAACGCCAGTGGCCCTTGGTCGACGAGGTGCGTCGACTGATCGAAGCGACGATGCCGGAGATCGTGACGATGGAGAACGTTCCCCGCATAGGGAGCGCTTCGATCTTCAAGGGCTTCGTCACCCAGCTCCGGGCACTCGGGTACCACGTGGACTTCAAGTCGTGCCACTGCCCTGCATACGGCGTACCTCAACACCGTAGGCGACTGGTCCTCCTCGCCTCACTGCTGGGTGAGATCACCGTGCCGAAGGGCACCCTCAGCTCCAGCGAGTACGTCACCGTTCGTCAGGCGATCTACGACCTGCCTCCGGTAGCCCATGGACAGACACACCCTCATGATCGACTCCACAAGAGCCGTGCTTTGAGCGAAAAGAATTTCGAACGCATTCAGAAGTCCAAGCCCGGCGGCACCTGGGAAGACTGGCCCGAGGATTTGCGAGCCCCATGTCACCGCAAAGAATCCGGATCAACTTTCCGCAATGTATACGCGCGAATGGTATGGGACGAGCCGTCTCCCACCATCACCACCATGTCGTACAACTTCGGCACGGGACGGTTCGGCCATCCCGATCAGGACCGCGCCCTCACTCTGCGAGAGGCCGCCAACCTGCAGAGTTTCCCGCCGGACTATGAGTTCGTGGCCCCAAGTGACCCGGTTCAATTCTCCTCACTCGGCAGGCTCATCGGGAACGCCGTACCTCCTCAGTTGGCCAGAGCTGTCGGAACAGCGATCGTGGACCACGTTAAGATCACTAACAGGTCGACCAAAGCAAACAGTTCCCGGCGAACCGGCAGAAAAGGCACCAAATCAGCAAGCCGTTCAAGTGCAACGGATGGGTCCATCCCGCTGTCAACGTGAGTTGCGACAACAGCGCCCACCATGCATTCGGCATCCCACTTCGAGGTACCGACGAAAAGTCGACCGACTGACACTACCGAATCTAGTATTTTGAAAAGAAATTGCCACTCTGAATAGAACTGCCGCACTACCTCGAGAAGGCAAGGATTGGCGCAACCGTCAGCCGCCTGTACGACGGTTGACGAACTACGCAAGTCCCACTCCTTGGCGAGCCTGTCAAAAAAATCTCAGTTGGGCAATGACCAACGACCTCATGTCCCTTACGTTCGCTTGTCGGACTGCGAGCGCGCTCAAGACTGCTGCAGATGGTCCGCCTTGAAGCGAGACGCAGCGGCAGAACCTCCCACTCAAACGTTGCAGTAGTTGCACCGTCTACGGGCGATGAGAAGACATGACGACATCAAAGCACCGGCTCAAGCGGCGTGATGCCGTGAGATCTGTCCTGGACCCGATGAAACGAAGGCGCGGTCACGAACGATCACCATGAGGTGCATGGTATTGAGTTCGGATCCGGCGGAGCACTGTGATCCCCACCGAGGTGGACGGACCCCGGTGGTGCGAGCCCGGTCTCGACCGGCGCGGCGGTCGCTACCCGCTCTCGGTTGAAGCACCGGTGACGAGCATGGTGGACACGCTGGTGCCCGGCGTGTCCACGCTGACCAGGCTGGTCCGCTACTACTCCTTGTACTGGGCGCTGGCCGACCACGCGGGGCAACGCGACCTCGACGCTGCGGCGTGCCAGACGCTGGTGCGTCGTACCGAGGTCGGTCTGGCTCGCACATCGATAGCTCATGACAAAGCCCTGTTCGCGCACGGCACCGATACCGTCCAATCACTGCTGAACAAGGGCTTCACCACCGGCCTGGCGAGCCCGGGACGTTCTTCGTACTCGCCTCGTTCGTGGGGCTTCTGGTCGCAGTACAACGGTCCGAGCATGGCCATGGGCACCGTCACCATCGAGGCCGGTGCACTCCGTGCTGGCAAACACCCGTGTTCCCTCTCGGTGAGTCGGATGTTCCGGCCGCTCATCGACCTCGCCACGCGCGAGGAGCTGAGCGACGGCGATGTCGATCGGCTTTCCGCGCTGGCGATGGAGGCTCCGGACACCCCTGACCTGCCGCCATTACGCGATCTCTTCGCCGCGACGCGCAACGGACGCCACCTACCGGAGGAGTGGAGCGGTGACGACCACACGCGGCGAGCCACACTGCGCTTCCTGGCACGGGCAGTTCAACGCATGCCCGGCAAGGCTCGCGTGGAAGCATTTCGGCATTACCTCGCCTACGGCGACACCCTCGACACCGATCCGGTCCTCATCGGCGACGAGCGAGCGCGGGCGTGGCGCGGTGTGCTGCTCCGGCACCACTCGGTCGGCGCGTGGCGCCGCATGTGGGCAGCACTCGTCCAACAGGTGCTCGACATGAGCGGAACCGCGACCAGGGACGACCTCCACGCGTGGATCAGTTCCGAGGTGTCCGACGTGACCGTACGGGAGTTCACCCGGTCCCTGCCGCCAGCCGTGGACCGGAAGGGGTACCCGCTGCCCGCGGAGGAGTCCTTCCTCGGTGAGCCGTTCTCCCCGGAGGCCGACCTGGCCGTACTGCTGCTCGGCGCACGGCGCCTTGAGCACCTGGAGGGTCGCAGCCTCGACGCGTTCCTGGGACGTCGCCGCAGCTCATCTGGACGCGGCCAGTTCCTGGACCCCAACTGGGTCGCATTCCGCAGGTCCGAGCACGAGGACCAGCCGCTGCCCGAACTCGCCCGTGCTTTCGTGGACGACATGATCGCGCAGTCCCGCAGGGTCGCCCTGCGCAAGCTGCGGGTCGGTGACGACGGCCGGATGACCGTGTTCAGCAAGTTGCACGAGCGCAACGGCCGGTACTTCGCCGAGCAGGCGGAGGGGGCGGGCAACGTGGGTCTGCGCATCTACCAGCTCTCGGCGATGGCCGAACAGCTCGGCCTCTTCACCGCGGACGGGATCACCCCGCTCTGCACCGAACTGCTGGAGTTGGCCGGATGAGCCGGGCGGATCACGAGTTCCACTCCCCCTTGACCCTGCTGCGCGAATGGCGTGACCGGTCGGACGGGGCTCGCTTGCGCGAAGTCCTCATCACCGGCTTCACGCACGACCTGGTCTTCCTGGAACGCCACTGCGTTCCCACGGCGCGTGCCCTGGGCGCTCGCATCACCGTCCTCGGGGGCGCGGGGCAGGCCGTGCACGAACCAGTCGACGTCCGGTACGCGGGCAGGACCTACCAGCACGGCCACGCGGCGTGCGCCGGGGCGTTCCACCCCAAGCTCGTCGTCCTGGTGGGCGATGACGACGTGTGGGCAGCGATCGGCTCGGGCAACCCCACGTGGTCCGGGTGGGGGCACAACCAGGAGCTCTGGCTGGTGCTGCGCACGTCAACGCGGCGGGGGCCGACCGCGCAACGCGACCTCGCCGCCTGGTTGGTCGATCTGCCCGAGGTGGTCGCGATGCCCACGTGGATCGCGGACGCGGTCGTCCGCGTGGGCGGCTACGTGGCCCCCGACCAGATTGACGACTCGCTTCCGGACCTGCGGATCTTCGGCAACCTGCGACAGCCGATCCTCAGCCGGCTGTCGCCAGGGCCCGTGGACGCGCTGCGGGTCAGCTCGCCGTTCTTCGACCCGCGTGGCGCGGCCCTGCGGGCGCTGGTCGACCGGTTCTCCCCTGCCGCACTGGACGTGGCCCTGCAACCGACCTTGTCGCAGTACGACGCCGCTGCCCTGGCAGGGGTCGCGGCGACCATGCCGACGGCCTGCTTCCGGTTGCTGGACGAAAGCCGCACCTATCACGGCAAGCTCGTGGAGTGGGTTGCCGACGGGGTCACCACGGCGTTGGTGGGCAGCGCGAACTGCACAGCGGCCGCGATGCTGAGCACCACCGCCGCAGGCGGCAACTGCGAACTGGTCGCTCTCGCGCCCGTCCCCGACAGCCTGCTGCCGGAGGGCACCGCAGCGACCACGATCCCGCCCAGCCAGGCGCACGCATTAGCAACACAACCTCGACGCGCGGTCACGCTGGTCCTGCTGGGGGCGCGACGCCAAGAGCAGGACCTGGTCGTGGAGCTGACGACCACCGCCCGCGAGCCGATCACCATCGAGTCCTCCCCTGACGGAACCCCAGGGACTTGGACGGCGTTTCACGTCTGGCGCCCCACCGGGGAGGCTTCGGCGACCCTGCGGTTCCCGGCGCCGGAACAGCTCGGCGGCGCTGTGCGCGCATGGGTGGATGTCTCGGGTGAGCGCGTCGTGTCCTCCGCGGTGTACCTCACGGACCCCGTGCGCTGTCTGCCGCGCGAGGACGAACAGGACCGGCCCCGTCTCGTCCGTGACTACGAGCTGGACAAGACCATCACCGATCCGGCGCTGGCCGCCCGCTTCAACGCCGATCTCCTGCGCCTGCTCAGCCAGGTGTCGCAGCGGCCGCCCACCGGCGCCTCCGCCCTGCGAACGCAACCGTCCGCAGTCGAAGTCGCCTCCTCCGAAGACCGCTGGGGTGCGTGGCTGCACCACGTGGAGGGGATGCTCGGTCCTTCACTGACGGGCCTCGTCTTCCCCTCCTCTCCGCGGCTGCCCGACGGCACGGTCACGAGATGGACGGTCGGAGCGGACCCGGACGACGCCGAACTCGCCGATGACGAGGACGAGGACGTCGTGGACACCGAGATCGAGCCCGACTCGGAGCACCGGACCATCCCGCCGTCCGAACACCGCAAGCTGCGGACCTGGGCGACGCGGTGGGTCAAAGCGGTGTCCCGTCCCGCCCGTCCACCGCTGGAACTGCGGATGACCGTCGTCCTCCTCTACCTGGACCTCCTCGCCGCAGGCGTGTGGGGCACGGAGGAGAGCTGGCGGACGGAGGTCCGGGACCTCGTTCACGCCCTGCTGCCTGATGATGACGAGACGGATGCGCTCCCTGGACGGATCATCTCCTACCAGTGCTCGTTGACGGCGGTATGCCTCGCCCTGCTCTTCCAGGACGCCTCGCCGCACGGCGGAGGTGAACACGACATCATCGCCAAAGCCGCCTGGGAGGCCGCACGCGAGTCAGTGGCGTTCGCCGACCGCCGACTCGCGGTGGACTACCTCCACCGCGCCGCCCAGGCACACGCCAGAGTGGTGTCCGAATCGGAGGTGGACAAGATCATCGACCTCGCCGAAGCAGTCGTCGACGATCCCCGAGCCGAACTCCGGGCGGCCTTCGCGCAGGCCGGGTTGCCCGCACAGCTGATGGACGGCGTCTGGGTGGTGGACGGCGAATTCCGCAACCCGCGACGCACCGCTGCCCAGGCGGCGACCGTGGCGGGGAAGCAGTCCGCCGTCCTCGCCCGCAACGCCAGCCGGGCCGCTCTGGTTCTCCGCGACGGCGCCACGCTCTTCTTCGCCGAGTCCACCGCGCCCAGGTGGCGCGTCTACCGGCTCTCGCCACTCGGCACCCCGCTGTCGCTGCTCGGCAACCCGGAAGAGCTCCCACCTGCGGTGAGTCAGCACCCGCTGGACGCCGCTCCACCTCAGGTGGGCCAGCTCGCTGATCAGTTGGAGGTCGACTTGGCACAGCTCGTGGCCGCGGTCCGCACAGTGTCGTAGCCGCTGGCCTGCTGCCGTGAACTCGAACTCCTGATCGAGAGCATGGTGCGGTTAATGTGGGGCAGTTCCAGGTGGAGAACTCCGGCTGCCGCTTCGGTGGACTGCACGGCTGGTGCGTAGCGGCCGGTGGAGAGCAGGGCGTGTACGACTGAGCGGAACAGTGAGCCGAGAATGACGGGGGCGCCTGTCTGCTGGACTGCGGCGAGGCCGCGTTCCACAGCGATCCAGGCGAGGTCCGCTTCTCCGAGTTTGGTGAGCAGGGACGTCGCGCCTGGTAGCCGAGGCCACGAGACGCTGGGCTTGGTGCCGTGAATCCGCATCGCCTGGACGGCATCCGCGAGCAGGAGCGGAACTCGGCTGGCGACGAAGCGGTACTTGGATGCCTGGTAGGCGTTGAAGACCGCTTCGACTTCGAGGCGCAGGCGGTTCAGGTTGATTGGTCCGGCGTCGCGGTTCGGCGTGGCCAGTAGTGGACTGAGTTGGCGGTAGTCCATGAGGGTGGCCGGAGGGCGGAGACGGTCTTCCTGTCGCTCTCCGAGTTCCAGTCGAGCAGGCGTGGCCTAGCAAGTACTGTGAACAGCACAAACAGAGAACCAGCACGTCAGCCGGTGCCGTTCACCGCCGTTCGATGCGGTCGCATATCGTTCGACTCCGCCGCCTGCTCCAGATCTGCTCCACCACACCAGCGTGAATCAAGAGCAACAACCGATTTCAAGCATCGAACACTCGTTCACCTCTCGCGGTGTGAAATTCCGTTCGCACCCTCAGGGCGGCAGCGAGTCGCTCGGTCAACCGCTCGCCACGCTCGTGCCACGCCGCAGTGGTCGCCTCGTCAGGGAACCCAGAACTCTCGGGATCGCTGCGGTCGTAGACGGCCTGAAACTCGTCGTCCCAGGCGTCGATGGCGGCCGCCAGGTCCTCAGGCGCCCCGTACTCGGACACCAGTCGCTCAGCCGAGCAGTTGTCGGGGATCACTTCACCGGGGACGCGGACCCAGAACGGGAAGGCACCCCACTCGGGCGCCACGCGGATCGAAACCAGCCTGCTCATTCTCCCCAACCTCGGTAGTTCGAGTCCGCATCCGCACGCGGATCGCGTTGCGCACCCTTGAAGGGCGTGTCCGCGCTGCGCATGTTGGCACCGACGATGAAACCGTTGTCACCGATCTGGACCGTGACGTAGTGCGTCTGCCCACCGTACTGAACCTCGAAGATCGGCCGTCCAGGTGGCTTGCCCTGGTAGTAGCCGGTGTACTTGCCCTCGGTGGCGGCGCGGTGCACCACCTCGGCGATCTCGCCCTCGGGTATGCCAGCCGCGACGAACTCCTCCCGGTGCTTCATCACGTGCGCGAGCCCGGACTCCTTGTTGGTGCGGGGGTTGGTACCTCCCTCTTCCAAGAAGACGATCTTCCCATTGGGGTCCCTGCCGATCTCGACGACCTTCTCCGGCGAGATCTTGACGCCGTTCTCCTGGGCTTCAGCGATAAGTTCCTGCTTCTCCTGCTCCCTGCGCTGCCGCTCCGCCTCGCGCGGATCCTTGCGCTGGGGATCGGAATCCCTGCGGCGCAGCTTGTCGGCCAGTTCCTTGAGCTTGCGCCACACCAGGCACAGCACCTCGGCCAGCCCGTCGAGCCGCTTGGAGACGTTGGAGATGGTCTTGAGCAGTTTGCGCAGGACATCGGCGATCTTGGCGGCGTACTTGGCAACCAGGCTGGTGGCCTGCTGCGCCACCAGTGGCGCCGCCGCACCGCCGGTCACCAGCAGTTCCAGCCCCCACACGACCAGCCTGCCCACCGCGTCGGCGATCAGGTCGCGCACGAACTCCCGCACCGCGGCCACGACCTCGCCCATGACGGTGACGACAGCACCGACGCCACTGCACACCCGCGACGCACCGCGCAGCGCATCGACTACTTCCGCCGCACGCGCTCGGTAAGCGTCGCCAGCGGCACCGAGCCACCCGGCTGTGCGCTCACGGGACGCGGTCTCCAACTCCCCGGCACCCCGCTCGACACCATCACTGATGTTCTGCCAAGTCTGGGCATAGGCACGAATGGCAGGCGGCGTCCCGGCCAACTTGTCCAACATGTCCTGCAACGGCTGGACGTGCTCGATCAACCACCCGACCCCGTAGGAGGCCAGCGTGCCGAGCGGGTCCATGTAGACGCCGAGCGCCTCAAGCCCGACGCCGACAACCCCCAGGCCCGCCTCGACCCAGTCCCCGTTGTTGATCCCATCCAGCGCGGCCTGCCCAGCCTCCAACAGCCCGATACCGGTGATCGCGGTGGTGTCGTCCTCCGGTTTCGCGATGAACGGGTTGTTCACCGCGGCCCTACCACGCCGAAGCGGTCCGCGTTGTCACCCTCGGCCTGCTCGTAGACCTCGGCGGTCGCCTTCAGCGACTCCGCCATCGAGTCCAGCGCCTCCGCCGCCTGGGACAGCGCGTCCACACCCCACTTCTCCAGCGGATCGAGCAGCATCGTGAACGGCTGGCACAGCAGCCCGTAGGCATCGGACGGCATCGACACCTGCCGCGCCGCGTCCAACGCCTGCGCCAATACGTCCCCTTGCCCCTGCACCTGAGCCGCGTGCTCACGCAGCTCACGCGACACAACCTCGAACGCCACCCGAGCCTCCCCACTCCGTGCAGTTCACGGCCGGTTGTACTGGCAAAGGGCAGCGGGTGAGCTTCGAACAGTGAGACATCAACCCGATCAGCCCAGCATGAGCCGTCACGAACTCGGCGAACCATCCACTGGACGAAGTCGGATGGCGCACCTCGAGGTGCGCCATCCGACTAGATCACCTCAGCCATTCGTCGCCGATCAGCCGAATCAGCCACCCGACGAGGCCCAGGATGCGGAACCCGGCGACAACCCGGTTGGAGCGACCTCTCCAGTCGAGTCGTCGACCGCGCCGCCTGCGACGCTTGCCCATGCCGTCCTTCCTGCGAACCATCAACGACCTCCCTCGGCTCACCCACTTCAGTGGGTTGGACCGGGACCTTCCCGACCCGTGCACGACGGTCAGGACGACAAGAGGCCGATGATCGGGCACTGACTGTAATAGGCGCGGCATCCGCACGTTTCGTAGCTACGACCGAAGTCTGTCGTTGGACCCACACCACGACCAGGTCAAGAAGCGGAAATTTAGCGGCAACCAACCGGCACAGCTAGGTTTCAAAGTGAGTCTCAGCCAGGCAGTGAAGCCAAGCGTGATACTTCAGGCACACGGCCAGCAACACTGTGCGCAGAGTAGCCTTGGATGGTGTCGGCACTTCACCTTGTCAGCCGTTCACTTCAGTCTTACTTGCCGCAAGCATCGATCCCGCGATGATCGCTCCGAGTGCAATCGCCGTCGACCATCGAACCTGCTCATCGAGGAACAGCCAACCGAGCATTACTGCCACGCCTGGCGACAGGTAGAACGCGAGAGTCGCCCTGCTTGGTCCTGCTCGGGCGATCAGACCGTAGAAGAGGGTTAGCGTCAGTGCGGTGAAGATGACGCCGAGTGCTACCAGTGCCACACTGCTCGGCAGCGCGGGCAACCGGTCAGGGAATGACAGTGCCGCCGGAGGTGCGGTCACCGCGCTGCTCACCAGCATGGCCGCCGTCGCCACTCCAAGTGGTTGGGCGAATCCGAGGTTGCGGTGGATCAGAATGGAGCCGATGGCGTAACACAAGGCGGCTGCGGTGACCAGCACGCCACCGAGCACGAGGTCAGCACTGCCGCAGATGTCGACGCCGAACAGCAATGCCACCCCGGCAAAGCCCAGCAGGAGTCCGGCAATGCCTCTGGTGCCCTCGGGCTTCTCATCAGGCGCGAACCAGGTGGCCAAGGCCGCTACGAACAGCGGTTGCGCACCGAGGAGCACTCCTGTCAAGCTGGCGGACAACCACTGCTGGCCGTAGGTCAGCAGGAGCAGCGGCGCGGTGGACTGCACCAAGACGGTGATCAGTACCTGCCAGGGATGCGCCAGAAGCGGTTTGAGGACGGCCCTGTGCATGGCAAGAGGCGTGAGGAACAGCGCCGCCAGGAACACCCGTCCGAACACCACGACCACGGGCGGAAACCCGCGCAGAGCCACGGCGATCACGAGGTACGCGGCGCCCCAGAGGAAGGACAGCGTCCCGAGGAGCAACCAGTTCTTCGGGCTCATCCCCCGCTACGTCCGGTGCGGTTTCCCTTACCCGTCGGCACGTGTCGATGCTACGGGGCCATCTCCAGCAGGGGTCGCACGGCGGCGAGTCGCCGGTACGGCTCGAACCGCGGCAGCAGCTCGCGGACGCGACGCTGGTTACGGCCGGAGCCGGTCTGAACGGCCAACTCCCACGCTTCACTGGCCGCCGCGGCAGCGGCCTCCGGTTCAGCCGATCGTGGTTCATCGCCGCGGGCGGACATGAGTTGGGCCGTCGCTAGGTCGATGAGCGTTCCCGACCGTTCGCGGACGTAGTGCGCAGGCAGCGCTTCGGCGGCTTCTTCCAAGGCTGTGACGGCGGCTGGTCCGTCTCCGAGTCGCACAAGGCAGCGTCCCTTGAGCCGCATGATGTGTTCGGTGCCGTTGTAGAAGGCGAGCCAGGTTGGCACCTCGGTCGGGTTGACGCGGTCGAAGAGTCGTTCCGCCTCGGCCAAGGCTCGTGCTCCGGCCTGGTGGTCACCGGACAGGGCGTATGCCTCGCCGATGGCTTCCGACAACCAGGAGTGGACGGCTGCGCTCACTGCGAAGCGGGGATTGGTGGCCAGGTGCAGCGCAGCCAGGAGAAGCCTGACGGCGTCGGGTCCACGGCCTGCGTGCAGGTGGATGTAGCTCATGATCCCCAGCACGTAGGCGTGCAAGCCGGGGTCTTCGCCTTCCTGGGCGCTGGACAGGGCCAGTGAGGCGTATCGCCGGGCCGCGCCGTAGTCCTGGTGGTCGATCGCCAGCCAAGCCGCGAGTTGGGCGGCGTCGCCGAGTGCCAGGGCGAACCGTTGGTATAGGGGTGACGGCACGTTGTCGGCCATGTCGAGCAGGCGATTGAGTTGCGCGACGGCTTCTTGGTAGACCGCGCCGGAGCCCGCCTGGTAGTCGATCTGGCGGTAAGTGTCGGTCAGCGTTTCGTACTGCGTGAGCAACCCGGCGTGAACCACTCGTGGCGCGGGCAGTGCGCTTGGGGATGGACTGACGGGTTGCGTCGGCGCAACATTCGACCGCTCTGCGTGTAGCAGCTCGTCCAGTTCATCCATCGTGAGTTTGAGGAGGCGGGCGAGCTTCGGGCGTTGGTACGGCAGTGGCTCGCGCACGCCTGTTTCCCATCGCGCCACGGTCGAGCGGTCAACGTGCATGACCTCCGCGAACGATTCCTGTGTGAAGCCGGCAGCTTTCCGGGCACGAATCAAGCCGGTGCGTCGTACTGCCATCGGGTGACCTCCTGGCATTAAATGGCCGCGTTCCGCAGCACCCATCGTCGCTGGTCAAGCCTAACTCCACACCATGCTGGCCGTGTTGTGGCACATTACTGCACTGGTGACCGCCCCAGTGGGATTCCAATCTTGGGCCCAGTGTGAACACCGGGCAAGCCCCTGATGGAACCACCCCTGGCGATCTTTCCGACGGGGACGTGCTGTCCGGCGTTCAGGCCGCTAACCACCGCACTGGTCTGAGGAGTTTGTAGCCATGTTGTCTACCCGCAACGTTTTGTACCCGTAGGACGCGGTGATGAAGCCGGGCCTGCCGCACACCGTCCGGTTGCGCATCGACTCCTTCACCAAGGCCGTGCGGCTTGCCGGATTTCGGTCCGACTATGCCCTCGCTCGGGCGATGGGCATCCACCGCTCCACGGTCATACGGGTTTCACGGGGCATCCTCCATCCCGGCCCGGCCTTCATCGCAGGGACGCTGGTGGCGCTGGCCCCGATGCAGTTCGACGACCTGTTCGAAGTCGTACCTCTACACCGTGCGCAGTGACCGGAACCGGTCAAATGGCGTACGGGCTCGCGAACAGACCTACCTGCGATCTATCGCAGCCTCACTGTTGGGAAAACTCGTGACAACAGCCACGCCACAGGCGACACCGCAGCGCGACAGCTCCCTGCTCGTCCCGTACGTCACCGCCTGGTCAGCAGAAGAGTCCCCCACCGCGACCGACCTGGTTGCCCTTCCGGGCAACTGCGGGATCGCCTACCGCAACGAGATTGCTGGTGACCGCGACGAACGAGGCATCTTGCTCGCTCGTGCGCGGAACGCCCGCGGTCACGGCAAACCGAGGTTCGGCGCCGTCCACGCCGCTCGTCAGCGTCACGCCATGCGGAACCTGCTCTGCCAGGTCTGCGGCACCACCGCCGACACCAACGACGAAGGGACGCTCTGGCTCCTCCAAGACCACCGCACCGACTGGCCGGACTGGCCCAACCGCATGGGCTGCACCGAACCGCCCGTCTGCGCTGGCTGCGCCACCTTGTCCATCCGTTCCTGCCCTGCTCTGAGGAAAACCCACGCCTTGGTGCGGGTCGGTCACGCCCCCTTGGCAGGAGTCCACGGGACGCTCTGGGTCCGGTCCCCGATCGGAGCCCTCAAGTCAAGTCATTCGGTGCTGGTTAGGTTCGACGACCCCCTGCTGCCGTGGGTCCTCGCCTCGCACCTGGTCCGGGAACTGCAACAGACCACCCTGCTCACGTGATCGAGGAGGACGCCCGTGTCGAGCCGTACGCCGGACGTGCAGTCGTCCACCTTGCAGGCTGCTCTGCACTATGCCGAACTGGGCTGGCCCGTTGTCCCGGGCGCGATCTGGGTGGATGGACACTTCGCCGATCCGGTCGATCAGCAGCAGGTCACCAGTCCATTCCTTCGCCCCGTCGAGGAGGCGACCACCGACGCTGCGCTGGTACACGCTTGGTGGACAACGTCGACCGCCTTACTCATGAGACCCGGCGCTTCCCACGCCGCCGCCAGCGCCAGCTGCACATCGTCCGCGGCTACTTCCGGGCCCCGTACGTCCGCTACGCCACCAGGTAGGCAACCGAACACTTTTATTTCGATAATTTTCGGGATGCCGCCAAGTGTCATTGAACAGGCGGTCGTCCCTGCTCCAGGTAAACCGGACTCCCGTGGACGTATGCGCTATGGGCGTGGGTTAGTCTACGACTGAGCCGGGGGATGACATAGTCGTCAATCTCGCTCATCAGAACCCATTCCCAGCGGTCCAATTCGGAGTCGTCCAGGATGATCCGCTGTTCGTCGTCTCCGAGCGTTCCGCAGTCGAACAGCCAGAGCACCTTGTCACCCTCGCCGTCGTTAGGTGCCCAGTCCACGACGAGCAGGCGTTGCGGCTCGCGGTCGAGGCCCAGTTCCTCCCGTAGTTCCCGTCGGCAGGCCGCTGCTGGAGACTCTCCGATGTCTACGTAGCCGCCGGGGATGTCCCAGCCGTTGCTGTAGGACTTGTGCACCAGCAGGATGCGGTCTCGGTCGTCGACGAACAGGGCTCCAGCGGCCATCCGTGGGGTTGCGAAGTGATCGACGTCCGCAGGCATGATCACCGGCCTATCAGGGTGTCGTGGATGTGGTCGTCCAGTTCGGCGACGAAGGCTTCGGTGCGCCATGGGCGTAGGTGGCCGCGTGCGCGGCGGATGCGCTGAGCTGTTACTCGGCCTCCGGTGTTGGCGGTGATGTCCACTGCCTCGTGGAGGTGGGCGACGCAGGCTGTCACATCACCGAGGCCGAGGCGGGCCAGGGCGAGGTCGGTGGTGCCGATGCCTCGTTGGACGGCGTCGCGTGGGCCGGTGAGGCTGGTGAGGGAGCGGGTGAGCAGGTCGTTGGCGCGGTGCGCTTGGCCGCTGTAGAGGGCGCACAGACCTTCGAAGCCGCTGACGCGGTCGGCGTTGAAGGCAGCGAAGGGGTCGTCTGTCGAGAGTTGCTCGACGGTTTTCCATGCTCGGTCGAGGGCGGTGGCTGCGGCGGTGGCGTTGCCCGCGCGGGCTTGGACTTCGGCGTGGATGGCGTGGGCTCTGGCTCGGATGGCGTGGCTGGGGCCTCGGTGGGCGTCGTGGGTGGCGGCGCGGGCCAGTGGGAGGGCGGTGGTGGGGTTGTTGGTGGCGTGCAGGGTGACCATGGTGTGGCTGGTGCGCACCGCTGCCAGGTGGCTGTGGTCGGGTAGGCGTGCGGCGGTGGCTTCGGCGTCTTGGTAGAGCGCCATCGCGGTCTCGTCGTCGCGGGTTTCGAAGGCCAGGCGGGCGGCCAGGGCGTAGGCGTTGGTGGCTGTGGTCAGCAGTTCGGTGGTGGGGCTGGGCTGCGCGAGCAGCTTGCGGCAGGTGTTGAGGACTGGGGCGAGTTGGAGTTGCAGGCGGACGAACGGGATAGAGCCGACCTGGTGGTTGAGGTTGACGACTGTGACGGCCAAGTGGTCGATCAGGTCTTCGGTGGGGCGTGCGGGGGTGGGTGAGGGTGCGGTACGGGCGTGGGTGGTGGAGTCGACGAGTCGGTCGATGCGTTGGGGCGAGGTGCCGAAGTGGCGGAGCGCGTCCAGGAGGGTGGTGAAGTCCGAATCGGGGCCGAGTGCCCAGGATCCGGTGGGGGTCTTCGCGTAGATGCGTGCGAGGAGGTACTGGTAGCGGTCGCCGGGCTTGGTGCGGTCGGTTGGGCTCTCCCAGCGGGCGACGGTGCGTTGGATGCTGGCTACTGGGAGGTTGCTCGGGGAGGCCATGCCTAGGGTGCGGGCGGTGTCGCGTAGGACCCGGGCCAGGTCTGCCCAGGACCAGCCGCGTGATTCGCGCAGCCTGCGCAGGGTGGCGGCTCCGAGTTCACCTTCCGCGGTGGTCATGGGGGCATTACAGCATTCATTCCGCGTTAGACGGGTACCACCAATCGTGGTTTTCCCCGATCGGATGCATAGTTGAGGGTGTACCAGGTGCCGGAGGTCTGGTCGACGCCTTGGGGGAAGCCGATGACGAACTCGCTCCGGTCGACCATGTAGCGGTTGCGGGCATGGTAGGCCGCGGTGTCGAGTACGGGTGCGGTTAGTTCGACGACTTCGGTCAGTCTGTTGCGTGCACGCCACAAAGTGATCGATGACGAAGCCGCTTCCGGCTGGTCGGCGACGGTGCGCGGGACGACGATGGTCAGCAGCGCCGAGGTGTGGTCTGCCAGCCAGTTGAGGGTGGCGGTGTCGATGCCGGCGGCACCGCCTATGTAGAAGTGCGCGGTGGCGAACGGTGCTAGGTAGTCGTTGAAGAGTGCGTTGAGGCGGTCGGTGTCGTTGGCGTCGACGGCTCGTGTTCCGGTGATGGTGATGTTGCGGATCATTCGGTCTGCCCTTTCCGGGATGTCATCGGATGTCATCTGTCGTGTATGTGGTTCGAACGATCTCATGGCTCGGCAAGCCGTTCCTGTGCCGAAGGGAAGCCATGGAGACCATTGTTGAGGAGAAGTCGCCAGTCCGGTTGAGCTCGGCTCGGAGTCGGGAGTTGGGGGAGGAGTTGCGCCGGGTACGGCACCGGGCGCAGATGTCGTCGCCGTTCGTGTGCGAGGCGTTGGGCTGGTCGTTGGGCAAGCTGAGCAAGCTGGAGACCGGTAGCCGCGGAACCAGTGCGTGGGAGATCGGCACGCTGCTGGGGCGTTGCGGGGCGGACAAGGCCACGCGGGAGCGCGTCATGGCCATCGCCAACGAGCCTGACACCGGCAGTTTCCTGCGCTTGCACGGCGGCGTTCCCGATTCGCTGTTGGCGCTGTCGTTGCATGAGCAGATGGCCTTGACCGTAGCGGCCTATGAGCCGTTGACCATTCCCAGCCTGGCGCAGACCGAGGAGTACGCCCGTGCTCTCGGCGGTGATGAGGCGGTGGTCGAGGCGCGGCTGTCGCGGCAGGACGTGCTGCGTCGGCCTGGTGGGCCGGAGGTTGTCCTCTACGTCCACGAGGCTGCTCTGCGGCTGGTGGTGGGTGGTCGGCAGGTCATGCGCGAGCAGATGCTGCGCCTGACGGCGATGCACGGTCGGGAAAGGACGAGGCCGCGCCTGGTGCCGTTCTCGGCCGTGGCGGATGCCGCGCTGCGGGGGCCGGCCGGGTTGTTGACCTTCGCAGCGCCGGTCAGGCCGGTGGTCTACGTCGAGACCGACGCCGCCACCGTCTTCCATGACGATCCGCGGGTCGTTGCCCTCTGCAAGGCCAAGATGCGGCAGGTGGAGCGGGTGGCGTTGAGCGTTGAGCAGTCCCGGGAGGTCTTTGCCCGGTGGGCCGAGGTCTACGACCGGAAGGGCTGCTGATGGCACTGCGCCCATTCCGCTGGCTTCCCCACGACGGTCGACGCCACGCCGTCAACGCGGACCTGGTGGCGCTTGAGCAGGCCGCCACGTTGTGTGGCGTGGAGCTGGTCGTCCCGGCTGCTCGGCCGACGAAGTTGGAGTGGTGTTGGCCCACCTGTTCTGACTGCGATGCGGCGTGGCGGGCTGCTGAGGGCATCCTGCCGTTCCCGCGGCAGGAGGGTGCCGCTTCCGGTTCCCGAGGTGTCCGTTCGAAGACAGCGCAGCACCAGGTGTAGGGCTGCGATGTCGCACACCATCAAGTTGCGTACGTTCGAGTTCGTCCAGGCGGCGCGTTCGGCGCGCCTGCACTCCGATTACGCCTTGGCACGGGCGATGGGCGTCAACCGCTCCACCGTGACCCGGGTGATCAGGGGTGAGCTTCAGCCGGGACCTGCGTTCATCGGTGGTGCGCTGACCGCACTGGACGGGCAGTTCGACGACCTCTTCGAGGTCGTTCCGGTTGCTCGACGGCGGGGTGGCTCGTGATCGCCGACCCCGCTGAGTTGCCTGATCTGCGGCTACGGATGCGCGAGCACATCATGACCCCCGCATGCGGTCATGAGCTGGTGCGTCGCCTTGCGGCGGGTAAGAGCGCGGTCATACCGCGGCTGAACGGACCGCCCGAGGTTCGGCGGGCGGGCGCTGTCACCGGTGCGCTGCTCATGGCTCGTCGTGAGGCACGCCGCTTGGGCGAGGCGCAGCTCTACTGGGTCGACCGGGACATGACCGCGTTGACGCTGGCTGCTGCGGACCGCCCGTCTCGGGAGCCGGTCATGGCGCGTCGGATGCCTGCCGAGGCGGGGTTGATGGTGTTCGCCGAGTCGGTTGGCGGGCAAGGCGGTGAGCCGGCCATGGCTGTGTCCTGGTCGCGGTGGACGCCGCAGCACCTCGATCTTGACGATGGGTCCGGTCTGATCACCTGGAGGTCGAACACGGCCGGTGGCGAGGTACCGCTGCACCCGGAGTTCGACGGTGTATGGCTGACCTACTGGTCACCACGGCTCACGCCGCTCGGGGAGTCGGTACTGCCGTTCGGTCAGCCTTCGGTGCCTCTGCGGTCAGTGTTCGGTAAGAGGTGGGAGCACGTCGTCTACACCGCCTGGCAGCTCATGAAGCAGAGCAGCGGCGCCAAGCTCGTCGGCATTGAGGAACTCCCCCGTTCCCGGCATGGGCGCAAGCGGGACCAGCGTGCAGGTGTCGAGGATGGAGGTACTGTTCGGTTGGTCCGCGTCCATGCCCGTCGGCAGGACGCTGCGCCGGGCGAACGGGACGCTCCGCGGTGGAACAGCCGGTGGCCCGTGCGTCCCTATCGGCGCAACACCTGTCTCAACCCCGGGATCCACGCCGAGGGTGGCTGCGAGCACGAGGAGCGGATCGTGCCCGCCCACATCAAAGGGCCGGCCGACAAGCCGCTCAAGGTCACCACGAGAGTCCACGTCTGGGACACGACACCACCGGTTGAACCTTGATCAGGTCTCCGTACGGTCACTTCCGTTGGGGGCTCATATGGGGGGTCATATGGGGGATCAGATTGGGGCTCATGTTAGAGCGCCACCCCCTGCGGTAGAGGTAAAAGCAGGTCAGAAGGGGTACAGGGGGATCCGCTGGTATCCCAGACTCGCTTGCCGAAAAGCGAGTAGGCAACATCGGGGCGCGGGCGGCAGGCATGTGGCGGGGCTGGTCGGGCTTGTCGCCGTGCCCAAGCATGCGCCTGTCCCGACGTCTGAAGGTCAGTCAGCCGGGATCGGAAGCGTCCTTCAGGAACCGATGGGTCCGTCGGGCGTCCTCAGCTACGACCGAGGGGGCGGCGATGTCGAGGCGCAAGTGGGTGTGGTGGCCGGTGGCCGCGACGATGGTGCCGGTGTGCCTGCTGTTCGACGGCGTCAGCGCGCCGGGAGGGTATTTCCTGCCCCTGACGGCCGCGTTCGTCGCCTGGTTCGCGGTCGGCGTGGTCTGGGCGGCGGGCGCACTGCGCGTCACGAAGCTGGCCCGATCTCCGCAAGCGGGCGCTCGTGCGTTGTGGCCGCTGCTCGTGGTACCGGTCGTCTTCGCGACCAGTTGGGCCGTGGCGTCGGGGGACGTGGTCGGGCGGCTGGTGTTCGCGCTGCACCGGCCAGCCCTGGAGCGACTGGCCACCGAGGGCCCGACCTACCCGCCGTGGTCGGTTGGTCTGTACTCGTTCGAGTACCTCGGCCGCTGGCAGGGGTGCACGACGATGGGGACGCGCGACCCCGCCACTACCCGCGAGGCAGGACTGATGTGGTGCCCCGGACACTCCCCCGGCGACCGCTGGGACGACGAGGGTCTGATCCTGACCCCGATCGAGGACGACTGGTACGCCTACCACCACGGCGGCCGATCGAAGGACCCCTCCAGCACCGAGCCGTGGGGCCTGGACCTCGGCCGGTTTCGTCGACGCATCGAGACCTGAGCTATGTCGGCGAGAGACGGCGTTGCCGAACATCTCCTCGCGCGTCATCAAGCCCCTGAGCAGCGGTTATAGGGCGCGGTGCCAGTTTGGTAAGAGTTTGGTGCCTGCCCGGTCAGTCTGCCTGTGTCACCCGTTCGGTGAAAGCTGTCGAGGAATTCGGTCGGCGCGTGTCCCTATGCGGCCCTTATTTCGGAGTTCTGGAGTGTCTACCGCACTCGTTCTCCTCCGGAGGGCTCCGTGTCCCGACCAGATCCCGACCCCCACCGCCTGCTGCACACCCCGGCTGAAGCGGCGGCCCTGCTGGCCGTGCGCGAGTCGTGGCTTCGCCGCAGGGCCGGACGGCGGGAGATCCCGTGCACCTTCCTCGGCAAGCACCTGCGGTTCTCCCCCGCCGACCTGACCGCGATCGCCCAGGCCGGTGCCCGCCCGGCACGTTCTCCGCGTTCGCCGATCAGGCGTGGCAGGTCCTCTCTGGACTGACGAAAGTTCTTTGGCCGCAACGCTTGCATTGCTCGGCCTACTGGAGCGTTCATGCTCCTGTCACGCCGTGACCATCACACCGCCGCCAGCGAAGGAGCAGCACACATGGCCTGGGTGGAGCAGTCTGGAAGCAACCACTGGCGCGTCCGGTTCCGCCGCGACGACGGCACCATCGGCTCGATCCCCGGTTTCAGGAGCGAGAAAGCCGCCGAGGACCACGCCAACGACCTCGAATCCGACCAACGCCGCGGCACCTGGCTCGACCCCACCGGCGGACGCACGACCGTGGAGGAGTGGCTCACCGACTGGTGGGACGCCCTCGACGTCGACGTCCGCACCGAGGACAACTACCGCAGCATCGTGCGCAATCACATCGTGCCCCATTGGGGCGGCACCGCCCTGGCCGACATCACCAACCTGAAGGTTCAAGCCTGGGCCAAGCAGCTGCGCGCCGGACACCTGTCACCGGTCACCGTCGCCGGGTTCGTCAAGCTGTTCTCACAGATCCTCACCGACGCCGCCGAGGACAAGCTCATCATCGCCAACCCCATCCGGCCCCGACGACGCGGACGCCGCAACCACGTCGCCCGCATCCCCGAAAAGGTCTAGGCCCAACCCGCCGAAGTGCTGCGGCTGGCCGACCAGGTCGCCGCCTTCTACGGACCGGTCGGAGCCGTGCTCGTGGTCACCGCGGGCTGGACCGGCGCCCGCTGGGGCGAGCTGACCGGCCTGCAACGCCACAACCTGCACCTGTTCGACGACGACACCGGCTTCCTCATCATCGACCCGCAGAACGGCGCCTTGCACGAATCCGCTGGCGGCAAGCTCTGGCTCGGCCCGCCCAAGACCGACACCTCCGCCCGCACCATCACCCTCAACCCCTCGCTCGTCCGGCTTCTGCGGGCACACCTCGACCACCACGTCCATCCGCACGTCTTCACCACTCCCGAGGGCGCGCTCCAGCGCCGCAGCAACTTCAGCAAACGCGCCATGCGCCCCGCCGCCGACGGCAACCTCGACCAGCCCCGGGCGGTGCTGCGCCTCGAACCGGTCAAGCCCGGCCTGACCTTCCACGGCCTGCGCCACAGCCACAAGACGTGGATGATCGCCGACACCATCCCCGAGATCGCCCAATCACTCCGGCTCGGCCATATCCTCAAAGACCCGATCCAACGCACCTACTCCCACGTCGCCCCGGAAGTCGCCACCCGCCTGCTCCAGTGCCTGCAGGACCGCTGGGATAAGGCCGTCATCGACGTCGGTGACAGCACCTGGCGCAGGATGGCGTAGCCGGCGCGAGGGCGCGTCTGCCCCGCGCCCGCCTATTCGGTGAACATGGTGAACGAGCGCAGCCTGTCGAAGCGCTTGGCGGCGAGATCAGCGGAACTGATCATGAAGCATCCGTAGTAGTAGTCGCTTTCCGTGGAGAACTGGGCGAGCGGTACCTACTCCCGGGTCAACCGGCACTCCTCCTTTTCGTACAGGTGGGCCTGCTCCGGATTCGAGAAGTCCGGGCCGGCTCCATGCCGGCTCCTGAAGTTGGCGTTCGCCATCTCCACCAACGGAGGGTCCTGGCCACCGATCTCCGTGCAGTACCCGCCCAAGCGGAACTTCGCGCCCTCGCGCGGCGGCCAGAGCTCGTCGACCAGTTCCCACAGCTCGTCGATGTGCTTCAGGTCGTCGAGCAACTGCTTCACGACATCCGACTTGAACTCGGCTTCCTCCTCGTCGTCGATCCAATCCGGCAGCACCGCCTCGACCCACGCGGTAAGCCGGTGCTCGGGGAGGAGAAACGGGAGGTTCTCGTTGAAGAACCTCGCGCTGTCGCGGTCGGGCAGCGGGGTCGCCACCACCGTCTCCGTGCCCGACGGGACGTACAAAACCCGTGCGTACCCCGACTCGTCGAGTGGGTCCTCGTAGTCGTTCTCGTGATGCAAGAAGAAGAGCAGCGAGCCGTCCGCAGGCAGAGGAAGCCCTTCGGCCCGCGGAAGGGCCGCACAGTCGATGGAGGCGATGAACGGTAACGGGAGACCGCTCTCGCTGCTCGGCCACTTCACGCCCACCGGCAGCCGGGGAAGTCCTCCGTCCTGCCCGACAACCTCCTCGTCGGCGCCGCAGGTACTCGCCCAGATCGCGAATCGGAGCTGATCGGTGAACCTGTCAACATCATCGTCCGGGATGCCCCGGTCGATCGCCGCGCGGCGGAATTGCTCATGACGGTCCACGGCGCAGCATGATCTTAGACCGATGCGAGCGTTCCTCGTGCCGGTCCCGCACTAGGACCGGTAATTTCCGACTCTTCGGTCAACAGCTCGCGGTGACCGGGGCCCGCAGCCAACAAATCGTCAGATGACGCCGAGTAGCGCCAGCGGACGATTGCTCCAGCCGGTGGGTCCTCCGGGTCTACTGGGTGGAATCGAAGTGCCTTCGGCCTGCGGCCAGCACCTCGTCGGCCAGTTCGGCCGGGGTGAGCCGGTCTGAGCGCAGCACGACCGTCCCGTCCGGCTGGCGGGCGGCGGCCGCCGGGTCCATACGGCTCAGGGCCCAGTCGAGGACCGACTGGCGGGACTCCGGATCACCCGAGACCGGCGCACGGGCGCGGAGCCGCTCCTCCAGCACGTCGGCGTCCGCTTCCAGGAAGACGTGCAGGACGTCCTCGCCCGCGTCGGCCAGGCCGCCGAGGATCTCCGCCCGGTAGGCGTCGCGGACCAGCGACATCGGCACGATGAGCGTGTGCGCGTGGTGCCTGCGCAGCGACAGCGCCGTCGCGACGACCAACTCCCGCCAGCTCGGCAGGTCCTGGAAGTCGTCGTTGGGCGTCATCCACTTCCACAGCATGAGGCCGACGTCCTCGGGGTCGTACACGAGCGCGTCCGGGAGCCGTCGATGCAGCTCCCGCGCCAACGTCGTCTTCCCCGCCGCGAACCCGCCGTTGAGCCAGATGATCACCGTCGCACGGTATCCGGGCACTCCGCGACACCACCACCGTTGTCGGGTGCCTGGTCGACGAACGCGACCTCCACTCCCTGTCAGGCGGCGCGGGAGCACCCGGGGATCAGACCGCGCTTCTGCACGGCGGCGCATTCTACCGTCCCGGTCATCGTCGTCCGGATGGAACAGCGGTGTCGGGCGGCGCGGGGACGGCTCGCCACGACAGGTCGGCAACCACCTGCGCACCCTTGGCTGCCCCGACAGGCAGAAACTCGGGTTCCCAGCGGTGTGACGCTCCACATCGACAGGGACGTCCCCACCCCGAGTTCTTCGAGGTCTACGTGCCCAAGCCGGCCTCGGGTGGACCGGCGGTCACGGGGTCTCAAAAGAGGTGACGCGTCGGCTCCGGGTGCCGTGGTGCGTGCTGGTCAGAGCGATCCGGCTTGGGACGTTCGGCTCGCCACCCGCACGGCGGGGGCGGAGGTGAACCGGACGTCGGTACCCTCCCCCGTCACCGTGACCGACACCCGCTCCCCCACCGACACCTGCTCCACTCTGGTGGGCAACTGATAACTCCAGCCGCGCACCTCCACGTCGTCGACCGCGGCGAACGTGAGGTGGAACCGGACCCAGTCGTGCTCGGGCGGCGCCTCCCACGTCCGACGGGCGGCTTCGTCCAGCGGTCCTTCGAAGGACGCGGTGACCGCCTGGTCGCGTTCGTCCCAGTGCAGGGCGTAGAGCTCGAACGCCGACAGCTCAGAAGTGCTCATGGTAGGTGTCGATCTCCGGTCCGGGGACTGCCGTGTACAGCCGCTGGTCCAGCCTGCTCGTGAACTCGTGCGGCCCGTCGTCCACCGCGTTCGGGGGCGAGTTGTGGGCGCTGATCTTGCCGAAGCGGAACTGCTCGGCGCACGTCAGCGTCAGGCGCAGCGACTCTCCGATCACCGACACGGCCAGCCTCGCCCTCGGCCGTTCCTCCAACTCGATCGACACGGTGGCCGGGAGCACCGCGCCGCCGGAGAGCCGGACGTCGTCGACCGCCAGGAATCCCACGTGCGCCTGCACGCAGCGGTAGCCGGGCACGTCCGAGGCAACCGGCAGGTCGACGCGCAGCGTGCAGCCCGGGCCGCGGCGCTCGAACCGGATCGACCGCAGCACCAGTCCGGTGAGGTCCGGTCCCTGCGGGTAGAACCGGGTGAGCAGCTTCTGGTCATAGGGCAGGAGTCGGTCTGCGATGGTGATCCGTGCTGCGGGCAGGTCAGATGGCGACGGCTCCCGAGGTGTTGGCATGACGTACTCCCCATGCGAGTGTGAGCAGCGTCCAAGCTGACAGGTCCTTGCCCGCCAACCGTGTCCAGAGGCCAGCGAACTCCGGTTCGGTTTCGGGCCAGGTTCGCCCGGTCGGGAGGCGGGCCGCCCAGGTACGCACCGCCAGATCGGCGTACGGGTACAGCGAGTAGTCGTTGGTGAGATCGGCGACGGTCGCACCCGCAGTCCACGGGCCGATGCGGGGCACGCCCTGCACCTCGTCCCGCAGGACGGCCGGGTCGAGTTCGGCCCACTTCGCGCCGAACTCCAGCACCGCCTCGGCGGCGGCTTTCAGCGGACGGCGCTTGAAGGCCATCCCCAAGGCGGTGAACTCGTCGTCCGGGAGTTCGAGGACGGCTTCCGGTGTCGGGAACAGCCACGCCGGCCCGTGGGGCGTGAGGACTTCCTCGCCGTGCGCCTCGCAGAACGCCCGGTAGAGCTTGCGCGCCTGACCTGCTCGGATCACCTGTCGGATGATTGACGTCGCCAGGGCGTCCCACGGGTCCGGGTTGCGCCAGCGTCCCACCGTGCCGGCCGCGCGCAGCACGTCCATCACCTCATCGGTGCCGGTCAGCCCATCCGGGTCGACGACGTCGAGCACGGGAGCGCCCTCTTCGCCGCGCACCGGGTGTACCTCTGTCCGGTTGCCCCCGGTCTCTGCGGGTGTGCAGGTCAGCACCCAGGTGGAGCTTCCGGAACGGACGGCGCGATAGGCGGTATCGCCTGCCGATAGCCATGAGGGATGGTCGGTCATCACCGAGGACACGATCACAGCGAACTCCCTGGGGCGGATTGACAGCCACTCATGATGCCGAGATCACTCTGTCGTCCCGCGGGAGATCGGCCAGCGTGCCTGCTTCTCGCACCATGCATGCGGAACACGTGGTGGATGTCGGCCGTTCCTGCTGTCAACGTCGTTTGGCGGCACGGACACGCTTCGCGGTGATGACTACCGTGACGAGGCTGAGTGCCATGCCGACCACGGCGAACACCACTCCGGCGACAGCCGGCGCGATCGGCAACTCCACGGTCACCTCGCCGCTTCGACAGACAACGGCCGGTGTTGCGTCGAGACGCAGCTCGGCCACCGCCTCAACCGACGCCAGTTGCCCCGCCGCATCGCGGCCGCACCACTGGTAGGTCGACGCGATCTGCGCGAAGCCGAGTGCCGCGACCGCCAGGAGGATCGCGAAGACCAGGGCGCACGACACGGCGAGGCCGCGGTCGTTCATGAGTGGTCGTGTCATGTCAGCGCAGGTGACTCCGGTTCTCGAACCACTCGTCGTCGTCAGGGCGAGGTGCGGTGCGGCGCCGGTCAACCGGCGGTGTCTCGGGAGCAGCGGTGACGTGCTGCTTCAACGCCGGCGCGTCGTCGAGTTCGCGCGCCAGGTCGGCCATGCTGAAGTCGAGCACCTCGGCTGCCCGCTTGGCCGCCTCGTGCGCCGCCATGACCTCCTCGGCCAACCAGGGCTCGCCGCCTTCGTAGAGGGTGTTCGGTGCGATGTGC
Source organism: Saccharothrix syringae (assembly GCF_009498035.1). Lineage (NCBI taxonomy): Bacteria > Bacillati > Actinomycetota > Actinomycetes > Pseudonocardiales > Pseudonocardiaceae > Saccharothrix > Saccharothrix syringae. Next base: position 1,078,512 of record NZ_CP034550.1, on the reverse strand, counting down.
ACGCGGACGAGCTTGCCCATCATGTCCACCCACACCGTGACCGCACCGCTGGGTGACACTCCCTTGTACTGGCTGAACAGCGCTTTCTCCGGGTCGCGCCTGATCTTGGCGAAACGTTCCTGCGCCTGCGCGACCATCTCCTGCGGGTCCACGTCCCCTCCTAGGGCTGGAGCTTGCCCAGCGACTCCATAGCCTTGGCGGCGTCCGCGGACGCCTCGGCGCACTTGGCGATCTGCTCGTCGGCCTTGGACTTCTGCGAGTGCCACCACGCGGCCAAGCCCACCAGGACGCCGAGGATGCCCAGGATCAGTCCCACGACAGCGCCGACCCCGGTCAGACCGACGACGATGCCCGCGATGACACCGATGACGCCGAGCGCGAACCCGATGGCGCTCCAGATGTTGTTCCACATGTCCGACGCCTTGAACTCGAAGCCGTCGGCGATGTCGACCAGTGCCTGACCGACGTCGTGGGCGGGCTTGCGCATCTCACCCAGCGCCTTCTTCATCTGGTTAATGCGCTCGGTGTAGGCGTTGCGCGCCTCGCCGGTCCAGGCCGCAGCCTGGTTGGCCGCCGTCTCCAGGCCCTTGACGCAGCTGTCGATCGCCTTGCCCAACTGGTCCGCGCCGTCGGACTGCCCGGTGCCCCACACGTCCCGTCCGATCCGGCGGAACGACTCCGGGTCGATGTCCCGGATGACCCTCAAGGTGGCCTCGATGGACGGGAGACCGGGAGCGTGCCGGGTCGCGAACCCGTCGATCTCCCCCGCGTCCGACAGCAGTGAGTCCGTGATCACGGTCTGCAGAAAGCCCACGTGCTCCTCCCCTGATCATTCCGGGTAGACCCGACGCAGCCCCTCACCGATGAGCTTCTCGGCTCCCACGTACTCCTACTGGGTCCGGTGGACGCCGTCGATCGCCGTCTCGATCGTGGTGTGGACCTGGTCGACGAACTTCGTCAACGCCCGGATCACCCCGTCGACGGTCTCCTCGATGTTCTCGTGCGGGCTCACGGACTGCACCGTCATGCTGCCTTCGAGGCTGGCCTTGGCGTGGAAGTCCTGTAACCCCAGCGCCTCGCCAGCCGCTCTGAGACTGGCCTTCAGCTGCTCGAACTCGCCCGCATCGAGCGCATAGCCCCGACCGGGAGTCCCCATCTTCGTCACCCCCTGCGACCGGCTCGTGCCGCAATGTAGCAGCAGCCGTCGCCGTCACCGCGGAAAACGCACAAAGGACCGCCGAAAACCACCGTGTGGATCCACCCAGCCGGGTTACTGAGACTTGGAGCACACGGCTGACAACATTTCGTGCGGAGCGCACCCCTGCTCCAGATTTGCTCCAGATCGGCAGGGCCAGTCCACAATGGACCTAAAAGCAAGATCGCCCGCCACCTGCATTACCGCAGGTCAGCGGGCGATTCTCATACCATGTTCACTTGTGGAGCTGAGGGGACTCGAACCCCTGACCCTCACACTGCCAGTGTGATGCGCTACCAGCTGCGCCACAGCCCCGTGCTTCCCACGTTCCCGCCGGTTCTGGCCCGTCGTTCTCGTGTGGCAATACAGTACAACACCACCCCGCCCACGACGAAATCGGGGGTACCCATTCCACATCCGGCCTGCTAGACCGGGGTGCATGGGTCCCGTACCGCTGGTCGAGCCGGACGCCGAGGGCATGCGGCCGGAGGCTCGCCGCGCGCTCCAGGAGCGCCGGTTGCGCCGACTGCTGGCCCGCCTGCTCGACGCCGACGGCGTGCAGGCGGCGCGGCTGCGTGACGCCGGGGTCCACGCCCCTGAAGACGTGGGCCTGGACGATCTGCCTGCCCTGCCGTTCGTGACCAAACAGGACCTGTGGGACCACTACCCGTTCGGGTTCCGGGTCGACGAACGCATCGTGTGCGTCCACGGGTCGTCCGGTACGGGTGGTCGGCCGACCTTGGTGCCCTACAGCGCCGGGGACGTCGACATCTGGGCCGGGGTGATGGCTCGGGCGTTGAACGGGGCCGGGGCGACCTCCAGGAGCCTGATCCACAACGCTTACGGCTACGGCCTGTTCACCGGCGGTCTCGGGGTGCACCACGGGGGGATGCGGTTGGGGGCCACCGTCCTCCCCCTCTCCGGCGGCATGACGGAGCGCCAGGTGCGGCTCGTCGCGGACCTGCGGCCCGACGTGCTGTGCTGCACGCCCTCCTACGCGATCCACCTCGGGGAGGCGTTGCGGGATGCCGGGGTCGAGCACGGCTTCCGGGTGGGGTTGTTCGGTGCCGAGCCGTGGACTGGGGGGATGCGGCGGCAGATCGAGGAGCTGTTGGGCATCAGGGCGTTGGACGTCTACGGGTTGTCCGAGGTCATCGGGCCTGGTGTGGCGTGCGAGTCGTTGGATTCCGGGGGCATGCTCAACGTCGCCGAGGACCACTTCTACGTGGAGGCGGTCGATGAGCGGGGACGGCCGGTGGCGGATGGGACGCCTGGTGAGCTGGTCTTCACCACGCTGACCAAGACCGGGATGCCGTTGTTGCGCTACCGCACCGGTGACGTGGCGTCGTTGGCGCCGCCCCTGCCCGGCAGTCCCCGGACCCTGCGACGGATGGGCAAGTTGCTGGGGCGGCGGGACGACATGCTCGTGGTGCGGGGTGTCAACGTGTTCCCCACCGAGGTGGAGGCCGTGGTCCTCTCCGACGTCCGGGTGGGGCCGCACTACCTGGTCGTCGACGACCGCAGGCGTCCCGGGCGGCCGGAGTTGCACGTCGTGGTGGAGAGCGACCGGGACGTGGCCGCGGACCTGGTCACGGCGTTGCGGGCGCGGTTGGGCCTGACGTGCCGCGTGGTCGTCGTTCCTCGCGGGACGGTGCCGCGCGCGGAGACCGGCAAGGCCCGGCGGCTGGTGCGGTGGGACTCGGGCGAGCCGCCGGTGGCCGGGCTCACCTGACCAGGTCGCTCAACCAGTTCTCGTTCTGGAAGTCGAGGACCTGGCCGTCCTTCATGACGGTGGGGGTGCCCTTGAACTGCTCGTTCGCCTTGATCTCGTCCAGGCCGGCCTGGGCCTCGGCCTCGTGCGCCCCGCTGTCCACGCACTGCTTGAACGCGTCCCCGGCGCCGAGGGCCGTGCCGAGGTCCGCCAGCTGCTGCTTGGTGTACCCGGGCCCGCCCTCCTCGGGCTGCTTGGCGTACAGCGTCTCGTGGAACTCCCAGAACTTGCCCGCGTCGGCCGCGCACAGGCCGGCGTTGGCGGCGTCGCGCGAGTAGCCCTCGGGCTTGGAGTACCGGACCAGGAACGGCAGCACGTGGTAGCGGACCCGGAGGTTGCCCGCCTCGATCTCGTCCTTCATCTGCGCGCCGTACGCCTTCTTGAAGGCGCCGCAGGCCGGGCAGAGGAAGTCCTCGTACAGGTCGACGGTGGCCTTGGCGCCCTCCTCGCCGACCACGACGACCGCGCCCTCGCGGGTGATCGGCGCGGACACGCCGGTGACGCCGTCGAGCGGGGTGAGGGCGTCGCCCGAGGTGTCCTTGTCGCGCGCGGTCCAGAGGACGCCGCCGATGACGACCAGCGCGAGCGCCGCCACGACGACCAGGCCGATGACGACCTTGTTGCGGTCGTTCGACGTGCCGCGCGCGGCCGCCACGGCCCGTGCCGCCTGCTTCTTCTTCCGAGCGTTGCGCTCCGCCCCACCCACGTCGCCAGTCCTCCCGATCAGCTGCGCCCGCAGGTTACCGAGAGATGCTGAGCGGAAGCTGAGTGCTCACGCCTCCGGCTGACGCGGGCGCCCGGCCAGGCGCTCGCCGGTGGGCACCTCGGGGCCCTCGTCCAGCGTGCCGGACTCCCCGGCCACGGCCGTCGCGACGTGCGTCTCCGCCTTGCGCGGCAGGGTTTCCGGCGCGGCGAACCAGAACAGCAGCGCCAGCGCGGCCATTGCACCCGTCAGTGTGAACGCGGCCTCGTAGGAGACGGCGTCGACGAGCACGCCGGCCACCAGCGGGCCGACGATCGCGCCGAGGTCGGCGGCCATCTGGAACGCGGCGAGCACCGGCCCGCCCTTGGCCTTCTCGCCGATGACGTCGGCCACCACGGCGTTCTGCGGCGGGTTGAGCAGCCCGGCGCCCGCGCCCGCGACCAGCGAGGCGACCATGAACACCGGCACGTTCGCGCTCAGGCCCAGCCAGACCGTGCCGATGGCGGAGATGACGAGCCCGGCGATGGCCACGGGCTTGCGCCCGATGCTGTCGGACAGCTTGCCGGACACCATCAGCACGGCGGCGTTGCCGGCGGCGAACACCGACAGCGAGACGCCGGCCAGGCCGGGCGTGCTGCGCAGCGCCTCGATCACGAACAGCGGCACCAGCGACATCCGCACGCCGAACACGGCCCAGCCGTTGGCGAAGCTCGACGCCAGCGCGGCCCGGTAGGCGGGCGTGCGGGTGGCCGCGCGCACGGTCAGCGCCTCCTGGTCGGCGCCGTTGTCCAGCGCGGTGAGCGTGGAGCGGCGCAGGAACCACCAGACCACGACCGCGGCGATGACCAGGGCGACGGCGTAGGCGATGAACGGCATCTGGATGGAGATCTCCACCAGCGCCGCGCCGATGATCGGCCCGCCGATGTTGCCCAGCAGGAACCCGGTGGCCCACAGCCCGGAGGCCCGGCCGCGCATCGGCGCGGGCGTGATCCGGATCAGCAGGCCGACCGCGGCGACGGTGAACATGGTGGAGCCGACGCCGGCGAGCGAGCGGAACACGATCAGCTGCCAGTAGGAGGCGGCGAACCCGCACGCGCCCGTGGCGACGGCCACGATGAGGATGCCGACGATGTAGACCCAGGTCTCGCCGAACCGGTTGACCAGGCGGCCGCTCAGCGGCGCGAACAGCAGCCTGACCAGGGCGAACGCGCTGACCACGGCGGAGACGGCGAACGTGCCGACGTCGAAGCTCTTGGCGTAGGCGGGCAGCACCGGGGCGACGATGCCGAACCCGACGGCGATGATGAAGCTCGCCACCACCAGCACCCACACCTCGGCGGGCAGCCGGGGTTTCACCTCGTCACCGACCGCGCGCACGGCACACCCCCATCAGGTCAACGTTAGCCCTGCTAAGGATATGCCGTACGACAACTAATTACTCAATCGAGGAGCTCGTCCACCCTCCGCGCGTACGCGGTCACCGGGTAGCAGACCTCGAACCCGCACGCCTCGGCGAACCTCTCCCCCGCGCCGCCCTCCGCCACGTGCGAGGCCACCAGCACCGCGCCCGCGTCGCGCAGGGCCGCCACCACGCCCCCGACCAGCGCGCCGCCCAGCCCGCGCCGCCGCCGCGCCGGCCGCACCACCACGTGCTCCACCAGGCCGACGCCGCGCTCGCCGAACCCGGAGGCGAACCCGCCGAGCCGGTCGCCGTCGTCGGTCACCACGAACGCGCACCGCGGGTCGTCCAGCCGCTGCCCGAGGTGGCGCAGCAGCCGCGGCCCGTCCACGTCCACGCCCAGGTCGTCGACCAGCAGCGCGGCGATGTCGAGCAGGTCCACGTCCCGCGCCGGCCGCACCGACGGCGACCTGGTCACCGCGCCCCGGTGCACCACGGCCAGCGACTCCTCCACCGCGTGCCAGCCGGTGTCGTCGGCGATGCCCTCGATCTCGGCCACCGTGGTCGGCGACGCGTACAGCACGGCCTCGGCCCGCCCCACGTCGGCGAAGGTCCGCTCCAGCCGCATCAGCGTGCCCGCGACCTCGGCCGACGACCCGTACACCGCGCACGCGTGGTTGCCGCCGGGCAGCGGGTCGTCCCGGTTGACCACCACCTGGGCCACGCCCACCCGGCCGACCTTGCCGTACCGGACCGCGCCGGACGCGAGCCGCGCGGCCTCCACCAGCCCGGCCAGCTCCCGGGCCCGGTACGGGTCCAGCAGCTCCGGGTCGTCGGGGTCCCGCAGCGGGTCAACCACGGACTTCCCGCCCCTTCCACCGCGTGGTGCCGCGCAGCGCGTGCCACGCGGCCTCCAGGGCCAGCGCCCCGAACGTCATGGGCGCCAGCGGTCCGAGCACGGCGGCGGCCCGCGGCTGCCCGGTGCGGCGCAGGAACAGCCACAGGGCCAGCGACTGGGCCGCGCACGCCACCAGCCCCGGCCTGGACCCGCGCAGCGCGGCCACCAGCGGCACCGCGCCGTACGCGAAGTGCGCGACACCGGTGCCCACCAGCCCCAGGAACGCGGTGGTCGGGCCGTTCGAGTACAGGTCGGTGCCCGCGACCACGCTCTTGCGCATCGACACCCACGTGTCGGCGAACGTGTCCAGCCCGGAGGTGGTCAGCGAGTCGGACCCGTCCACGTACCGGGTGCGGCCGCCGGCGTCGCGGACCAGCGTGGCGAAGCCCACGTCGTCCGCGCGGGACCCGGCGATCGCGGCCCAGCCGCCCGCCCGCTCGCAGACCTCCCGGCGGACCAGGACGCAGTGGCCGACGGCCAGGGCCATGCCGCGCCGCCCGTCGACCGAGGTCGTCTCGAACAGCAGCTGGTTGGTCGGCGGCAGCAGCAGCCACCAGCCGGGACCGGGCCGGGTGGCGCGACCGGAGGTGGACACCAGGTCCGCGCCGTGCCGCCGGGCGCCCGCGACCAGCCTGCCGACCAGGTCCGGCGCGGCCTCCGTGTCGGCGTCGAAGTACAGCAGCCAGGGCGTGTCCGCGCCGGCGGTGCCCACGTGCAGCGCGTGCACCTTGCCCGCCCACCCGGACGGCGGCCCGGCGCTTTGGACCAGCCGGACGCGCGGGTCCTCCTCCGCGTGCCGCCGCACGACCTCGGCGGTGCGGTCGGCGGAGGCGTCGTCCACGACCACGATCCGCAGGTCCGGGTAGTCCTGCTCGCGCAGCCCGGACAGGCAGCGGTCGATGACCCGCTCCTCGTCGCGCGCGGGCACCACGACGGTGACGGCGCCGTCGTGCAGGCCCTCGCGGGGCAGGCGCTCGACCTCGCGCCACACCCTGGCCGTCACGGCCGCGCGGCCCACGGCGAGCGCCGCGCCCAGGACTCCCCACTTCCCCATGGGTCCACAATGGCACAACCGTTGGGGCAATACTGGCCCGCGTGGAGCCGACCGACCTGCCCGACCTGCCGATCCGGCCGCTGCTCGGCGACATCGCCGGCACCCTCGCCGCCCGCGGCTCGCTGGTGCTGGTCGCCCCGCCCGGCACGGGCAAGACCACCCTGGTGCCGCTCGCGCTGCCGGGGCGCGTGGTGGTCGCCGAACCCCGTCGGCTGGCCGCCCGCGCCGCGGCCGCCCGGATGGCGGGCCTGCTCGGCGAACCGGTCGGGCGGACCGTCGGCTACTCGGTGCGCGGCGACCGGAAGACCTCGAAGGACACGCGCGTCGAGGTGGTCACCTCGGGCCTGCTGGTGCGGCGGTTGCAGCACGACCCGGAGCTGGCGGGCGTCGACACCGTCCTGCTCGACGAGTGCCACGAGCGGCACCTCGACGCCGACCTGCTGCTGGCGCTGCTGCTCGACGCGCGGGCCGGGCTGCGGCCGGACCTGAAGCTGCTCGCCACCTCCGCCACCCTCGCCGCCGAGCGGCTCGCGCGGCTGCTGGGCGACGCGCCCGTGCTGCGGGTCGAGGCGCGGGCGCACCCGGTGGAGGTGGTGCACGCGCCGCCGGCGCGCGGTGAGCGCGTCGAGGCCGCCGTCGCCCGCGCCACCCGGCAGGCCCTGTCCGAAGTGGACGGCGACGTGCTGGCGTTCCTGCCGGGCGTGGCGGAGATCAGGCGGTGCGCGGCGCTGCTCGGCGACGTGGACGTGCTCCCGCTGCACGGCCGGCTGCCCGCGTCCGCGCAGGACGAGGCGCTGCGCCCGGGCCCGCGCCGCCGCGTGGTGCTGGCCACCGCCGTCGCCGAGTCGAGCCTGACCGTGCCCGGCGTGCGTGCGGTGGTGGACTCGGGCCTGGCGCGGGTGCCGCGGGTGGACCACCGGCGCGGGCTGGCGGGCCTGGCCACGGTCCGGGTCAGCGCGGCGGTGGCCGACCAGCGCGCGGGCCGGGCGGGGCGCGAGGCGCCGGGCCGGGTCTACCGCTGCTGGCCCGCGCACGAGCACGGCACCCTGCCCCGCTACCCCGAGCCCGAGATCCGCACCGCCGACCTGACCCGGTTGGCGTTGGAGCTGGCGTGCTGGGGCGTGCCGGACGGGACGGGCCTGGGCTGGTGGGACGCGCCGCCGCCGGGCGCGCTGGACGCGGGCCGGTCGGTGCTGCGGGCGCTGGGCGCGCTGGACGGGCGGGGCGCCACCGAGCGGGGACGGCGGATGGCGGACCTGGGGCTGCACCCGCGCCTGGCCCGGGCGCTGCTGGACGGCGCCGCGGCCGTGGGCGCGCACACGGCCGCGCAGGTGGTCGCCCTGCTCGACGACGACCGCGCGAACGAGGGGGTCGAGCTGTCGGTGCGCCACGCCGACCCGCGCGAGGTGCGCAGGCTGGCCGCGCTGGTCGGCGGGCGGAACCCCGGCGGTGAACGGGGCACCCGCGGCCGGCGGGGCACCGGCGGCGACCCGGCCCTGGTCGTGGCCCTGGCGCACCCCGAGCGGCTGGCCCGCAGGCGCTCCCCCGGCTCCCCGGTCTACCTGATGGCGGGCGGCACGGCGGTGGAGCTGCCGCCGGGCAGCGGCCTGGCCGACGCCGAGTGGCTGGCGGTGGCGGTGGCCGACCGGGAGCCGGGTCGCGCGCACGGGCGGGTCCGGCTGGCCGCCCGCGCCGACGAGGAGCTGGCCCTGACCGCCGCGCCCGCGCTGGTGGTCGAGGAGGACGACGTGCGCTGGGACGGCGACGTGGTCGCCAACCGGGTGCGCCGGCTGGGCGCGATCCCCCTGTCGAGCAAGCCGCTGCGCGACCCGGAGGCCCTGCGCCGGGCCCTGCGCGAGGGCCTGCGCGCCGAGGGCGTCGGCCTGCTGCGGTGGGACGCGGACGGCCTGCGCACCCGCGAGCGGATGGCGTTCCTGCACCGCGTGCTGGGCGACCCGTGGCCCGCCGTCGACGACGGGGCGCTGCTGGAGGTGGTCGACCTCGGCGACGCGCGCCGCAGGGCCGACCTCCAGCGGATCAGCGGCGAGCAGGTGGTGCGGCGGCTGCTGCCGTGGCCCGCGGCGGCGCGCTTCGACGAGCTGGCGCCCGACCGGCTGGAGGTGCCGTCCGGCTCCCGCGTCCGGGTCGACTACTCGGGACCCGAACCGGTGCTGCCGGTGAAGGTGCAGGAGGTGTTCGGCTGGACCGAGACCCCGCGCCTGGCCGGCGGCCGGGTGCCGGTGGTGCTGCACCTGCTGTCCCCCGCCGGGCGGCCGACGGCCGTGACCGGTGACCTCGCCTCGTTCTGGCGGACCGGGTACCCGCAGGTCAGGGCCGAGCTGCGGGGTCGCTACCCCAAGCACCGGTGGCCGGAGGACCCGATGACGGCACCGCCCGCCCGCCGCTAGCCCCTTGACGCGAGCCGTCAAGTACTTGACGATAGCCGTCAAGGAGGTGGGGCCGTGCTCGCGGAGCAGATCGCCACGATCATCAGGACCCGGCTGCTGGACCCGCTGGAGATCCTCTTCGACGACGTCGGGGACCTGTCGGCGCGCACCGATGCGGTGGCCGGCCGGCTGGCCGCGACCATCGAGGGCGACGACGACCAGGCCGCCCGGTACGCCATCGCGCGGCTCATCGGCGCGCTCTACCCCGGCGACGCGCCGTTCGACCCGCCCGCCGACTGGTGGCGCACCCCGCTCGGGCGCGTCGTCGCCCGGCGGATGGGCCACCCGGCGGCGCACGCGGTGTCGTACTCCGTCGCCGGCGCGATGCTCGGCGTCACCAAGCAGGGCGTCCACGACCTGGTGCGGCGCGGCAAGTTGGTCCGGGACCCGGAGGGCGGCGTGACCGTCGCCTCCGTCATGGGGAGGTTGAACGCGTGAGGGTGTTGGCACTGCACGGCGCGGGCGGGTCGCCCGCGGACTGGGACCCCGTCGTCACGGCGCTGGCGGGCAGGTACGAGGTCGTGCCGCTGGAGCTGGGCGAGCCGTGGGACTGGGAGGCGGTGCTCGACCGGATCGAGCCGCACGCGACCGACAACCCGGCCGTGCTGGGCATGTCGATGGGCGGCATGGTCGCGGCGATGTGGGGGCGGCGGCACCCCGAGTGCCCGGCGGTGATCGACATCGACGGGCACGGCGTGCCCACGCAGCCCCGGCGGTACCTCGACCCGGTGCCGTTGAAGGAGATCGACGAGCTGCGCGAGGTGTTCCGCGGCTTCGGACAACCGGAGCTTCAGGACGCCCTGGAGGCACTGGACTGCTTCGAGGTCTTCCGCGAGGTCCGCTGCCCGATGCTGCTCGCCGTGGCGACCCGGCCCATGGCTGGTCAGGTGCTGTTCGAGCCCTACCGGCAGGGCCTGGCGCGGGACCTGGAGACGCTGCCGGACAACATCGAGGTGGTCCACCTGGACGCCACGCACGCCGTCGCGCTGGAGGACCCGGCCCTGATCGCCTCGCTCGTCGAGAGGTACCTCGACGACCGCCGGCTTAGCCTGCCGGAACATGAGGAATCTTTCCCGTCGTAGTTTCTTCGGTGTCACCGCACTGACCACCGCCGCCCTGACGGCGGGCCGGGCAGCCGCCGCCGACGACGGCCACGTCCCCGCGATCGTCGTCGGCAGCGGCTACGGCGCGGCCGTCTCGGCGCTGCGGCTCGGCGAGGCGGGCGTCCGCACCCTCGTGCTGGAGATGGGCCAGGCGTGGACGACGCCCGGCCCGGACGGCCGGGTGCACTGCGACATGCTCAACCCGGACCGGCGCTCGATGTGGTTCAAGGACCGCACCGAGGCACCGGTCAACGGGGTCCTGTTCCTCGACCTCGCCAACCGGCCGATCCCGCGCTACGCGGGCGTGCTGGACCGGGTGAACTTCCCCGACATGGGCGTCTACGTCGGCCGGGGCGTCGGCGGCGGCTCCCTGGTCAACGGCGGCATGGCCGTGGTGCCCGACCGGGCGTACTTCGAGCAGGTCCTCCCGAACGTCGACGCCGCCGAGATGTACGAGCGGTACTTCCCGCTGGCCCAGCGGATGCTGCGGGTGAACTCGATCCCCGCCCCGTACTTCGAGGGCAGCGACTACTACCAGTACGCCCGGCTGTCGCGCACGCTGGCCGGGCGCGCGGGGTACGGCACGAGGTTCCTGCCCAACGTGTACTCGTTCGACTACATGGCCCGGGAGGAGCGCGGCGAGGTCCCGAAGTCGGCGCTGGGCACCGAGGTCCTCTACGGCAACAACCACGGCAAGTTCTCCCTGGACAAGGGCTACCTGGCGCAGGCGGTGGCCACCGGCAACGTCACCATCGCGCCGCTGCACCGCGTGACCCGCGTCCAGGCCACCGCGAGCGGGTACGCGCTGACCGTCCGGCAGATCACCGCCGAGGGCGCGCCAGTCGCCGAGAAGCACCTGACGTGCGACCACCTGTTCCTGGGCGCGGGCAGCCTGGGGTCGACCGAGCTGCTGCTGCGCGCCCGCGAGACCGGCGACCTGCCGGACCTCAGCGACGAGGTCGGCGAGGGCTGGGGCCCGAACGGCAACGTCATGGCCGCCCGCAACAACCACCTGCTGGAGCCCACCGGCTTCAAGCAGTCGGCGATCCCGGTGCTGGCGATCGAGGACCCGGCGCGCGACGTGATCGCCGAGATCGCGCCGGTGCCCGCGGGCATCGAGACCTACGTGAGCCTGTACCTGGCCATCACCAAGAACCCGAACCGGGGCCGCTTCACCTACGACGCGGCCACCGACCGGGCCGTGCTGCACTGGACCGCCGCGCAGGCCGAGCCGGCCGTGGCCGCCGCCCGGGGGCTGTTCGACGACATCAACGACGCCAACAACACGACCTACCGGTACGACGTGTTCGCCAACCGGCAGCCGTTCGCCGCCGACTTCTGCTACCACCCGCTGGGCGGCGCCGTGCTCGGCCGGGCCACCGACGACCACGGCCGGGTTCGCGGCTACCGGCGCCTGTACGTGACCGACGGCGCGCTGGTGCCCGGCTCGCTGGGCGTGAACCCGTTCGTCACCATCACGGCGCTGGCCGAGCGCAACATCGCCCGCGTCCTCGCCGAGGACCTGGCCTAGTCCGCGCCGGGGGCGGGGTCGCACGGCACTTCACAGCACCGAGCGCACCACCCCGCCCTCGGCGCGCACGGCCGCGCCGTTGGTGATCGCGGCCAGCGGGCTGGCCAGGTAGAGCACCAGGTTGGCGACCTCGTCGGGGGTGGCGAACCGCTGGATCAGCGAGGTCGGCCGGTTCTCGGCGAAGAACCGGGCCTCCAGCTCGTCGCGGGTCAGCCCGGTCTGCGCGGACGCGCCGTCCAGCATCCCGGCGACGCCCTCGGTGACGGTCGGCCCGGGCAGCACCGCGTTGACCGTGACCCGGGTGCCCTTGGTCAGCTCGGCCAGGCCGCGGGCCAGCGCCAGGGTCGCGGTCTTGGTCACCGAGTAGTGCAGCATCTCCACGGCCATGTCGACGGCGGCGTCGCTGCTGACGAACAGGATCCGCCCCGAGTTCCGGGCCAGCATCCGGTCGAGGTGGTGCCGCGACAGCCGCACCCCGCTCAGGACGTTGGTCCGGAAGTACCGCTCCCACTCCTCGTCGGAGATCTCCGCGAACGGCCGCAGCTCGAACGAGGACACGTTGTTGACCAGCACGTCCACCTCGGGCGCCGCTTCGATCACCGCCGCGGCGCCCTCGGCCGTGCCGACGTCCGCGACGACCCCGGTCACCTCCGCGCCCGGCACCGCCGCCAGCAGCCGCTCCCGGGCCTGCCCGAGCCGTTCGGCGTCGCGCCCGTTCACCACGACCTTCGCGCCCTCGCGGGCGAACCCCTCGGCGATCGCGTACCCGATCCCCGCCGACGAGCCCGTCACCAACGCGGTCCTGCCCCGCAACTGGAGGTCCACCGCACCCCTTCCCCGCAAGTCCGACTCCGACGGACGGGACCCTAGATCGGTCACCGGGAGGGCGGCCGGGAAGCGCGCGGGCGGCTTCGGTGCCCCGTCAGCCGGGCGTCGTGTTCGCCCCGCTGACCACCACCGCGACCCGTTCACCCGGAGCGGGCGCGTACGCCCCGGTGGCCAGCGCCGCCACCCCCACCGCCGCGGCGGGCTCCACCACCAGGCGGGTGTGCTCCCAGAGCACGCGCTGCGCGGCCCGGATGGCGTCGTCGTCGACGAGCACCACGTCGTCGACGTGGGCGCGGGTGATCGGGAAGACCAGGTCGCCGACGCGCCGCGGTGCCAGCGCGTCCGCCGCGATGCCGCCGGCGGGCGCGTCCACCGGCGCGCCGTGCGCCCTGGCCGCGGTGAGCGTCGGCGCCTCCGCGGGCTCGACCCCGACGACCCGCACCGCGCCGGCGAGGGCCGCCGCGATCCCGCCGACCAGCCCGCCCCCGCCGACCGGCACCAGCACGGTGTCCACGTCCGGGACCTGCTCGACCAGCTCCAGCCCGACCCCGCCCTGGCCCAGCAGCGTCTCGCGCTGGTCGAACGCGTGCACGGGCAGCGCGCCGGCCCCCGCGGCCCACTCCCGCGACGCGGCCAGGGCGTCGGCGTAGCGGTCACCGCCGACGACCAGCCGCGCGCCCAGGGCGCGGATCCGCTCCACCTTGGCCGGTGACGAGATGGTGGGCACGTAGACGTGGGCGGGCACGCCCAGCTCGCGCGCGGCGAACGCCACCGCCACCCCGTGGTTGCCGCCGGACGCCGCCACCACGCCGACCTCGGGCACGTCGCGGAGCAGCAGGTTCGCGAAGGCACCCCGCACCTTGAACGACCCGGCGCGCTGCAGGTGCTCCAGCTTGAGGACCAGTCGCGCGCCGGGCAGGCCCAGGTCGCCCTCCACCACCGGCGTGCGCCGCACGTGGGGCCTGACCACCTCGTGGGCGCGCCGGACCTCCGCCGGGGTGATCACGTGCTCACCAACCACCACCCAGCACCTCCTTCACCTCGGCGATGCGGTCCTCGTCCCGGCGGTAGAAGACCCACTGCCTGATCTTCGTGGCGCGGACGAGCCCGGCCCGGGCGAGCACCTTGAGGTGCTCCCCGCAGGTCGGCTGGCTGACGCCGAGCTTCTCGGCGATGAACAGGGAGCAGACGCCGTCGTGGACCAGGTCGCCGTCGCGCTGGGGCGGGAAGTGGGCCGCCGGGTCGCGCAACCACTCCAGCACCAGCAACCGCTTCTCGTTGGCCAGCGCCTTGAGCACGTCCGCGTCGAGCACGAAGTCACTATGCCAATTAGCTAACTCCCTGTCCACCCCCCGGCGTGTCATGCCCCCAGCCCCCGCGTGTCATGCGCTCAGCCCCGGCGTGTCATGCGCTCAGCCCCGGCGTGTCATGCGCTCAGCCCCGGCGTGTCCTCCACTCAGGCACCGCGTGTCCTCCGCTCGGACACCGCGAACCGCGCGACCGGACCGGGCAGGCATGCGAAAAGGGGCGGGGCGGTACGCGTTCTCCGCGTACCGCCCCGCCCCGTCCTCGAGTGGAGGTGCCGGGAATCGAACCCGGGTCCTCTGCCGTCTCACCAAGGCTTCTCCGTGCGCAGTCCGCTACGTCTCTACTCGACCCCGGTGATCACGCGGACAAGTCACCGTGACGGGCCCAGCCACTGTGGGTGTCCCAACCGCTCCCCGTGGCCGAGAGCGGCGGTGAGCCTCCTAGCTGATGCCGGCGACCGGAGCGGAGGCACCTCCGGGCCGACAGCGTCGCTCCTAGCCTCAGGCGGCGAGGGCGAACGCGCGCTGGTCGTTAGACTCGGCGCTTATTGGTTTGCGATGACGCTTGCGGTGGTCTCTCGCCTGCACCGGCACGCTTCCCTTGAATCAACGTACAAAGTCGAAACCGTTCACCCCCTGGTAGTGGGTCCTGCCGCACACAGCATAACGCCCCGCCACCCGCCGTTCATTCCAATACCCGGTAGGGCTGTCCCCACCCCCGGTCGGCCGGTGGACCTGATGGTCCGCTGTCACACGAACCGGTGAGATGGTCCTGTACACCGAGAGAGCGGGGGAACATGGCAACGCGGAGCAACCTGGACGTGTTCCGGACCAGCGCGTACTTCGTGATCAGCCTGGTGACCGGCATCTTCTGGTTCAGCCTGCTGGTCGCGCTGGGCTCGGCGAGCCTGGGCACGCTGGTGATCTGGGTCGGCCTGCCGCTGGGCGTGCTGACCCTGCTCGCGGCGCGGACCGCGGCGTCCGTGGAACGCGGGCTGGTGCGGGTGGCGCTGGGCACGGACATCCCGAGCCCCTACCGGCCGCTGCCCGCCGGCGGCCTGGCCCGGCGGGCCAAGTCGATCGTGCAGGACCCGGCGACCTGGCGCGACCTGGCCTACTCGCTGCTGATGCTGCCGCTGGGCATCGTCGAGTTCACCCTGACCCTCGTGCTGTGGACGGTGCCCCTGTCCGCCGCGCTGCTGCCGTTCTACCAGCACTGGCTCCCGGCCACCTGGGAGGTGCTGCTGCCGGACGGCACGGTCTGGGCGATCGACTCGTTCGCCAAGGCCGTCCCGGTCGGCCTGGTCGGCGTCCTGCTCGGCGTGCTCGCCTACCGGCTGCTCCTGGCCATGGGCCGGGGTCACGCGCTGCTCGCCCGGGCGATGCTCGGCCCCTCCCGCAACGCCCTGCTCTCCGCCGAGGCCGAGCGGCTGTCGGCGAGCCGGGCGCGCGGCGTGGAGGCGGCCGAGGCCGAGCGCAGGCGCATCGAGCGCGACCTCCACGACGGGGCGCAGCAGCGGCTGGTGGCGGTGGCCATGGGCCTGGGCCGGGCGCGCGGCAAGCTGGAGACCGACCCGGACGGCGCCCGCGAGCTGATCGCCGAGGCGCACGCCGACGCCAAGCTCGCCATCTCCGAGCTGCGCGACCTGGCCCGCGGCATCTACCCGTCGGTGCTGGGCGACCGCGGCCTGGACGCCGCCCTGTCGTCGCTGGCCGCCAGGTCGCCCATCCCGGTGACGGTGAGCGTGGACGTCGAGCCGCGCCCGCCCACGGCGGTGGAGAGCACGGCCTACTTCATCGTGGCCGAGGCGCTGACCAACCTCGCCAAGCACTCCGGGGCGACCGCGGCCGGCGTGGAGGTCACCCGCACCGACCACTCCGTGGTGGTGGAGGTCGTGGACAACGGCCGCGGCGGCGCGGAGGCCCGCCCGGGGGGTGGGCTCGCGGGCCTGGCGGACCGGGCTGCGACCATCGACGGCGTGGTCGTCGTGCTGAGCCCCGTCGGGGGGCCGACCGTGATCAGGGCGGAGCTGCCGTGCGCGTGGTGATCGCCGAGGACTCGGTGCTGCTCAGGGTGGGTGTGCAGCGCCTGCTGGCGGACGAGGGCATCGACACCGTCGCGGCCGTGGAGGACGGGGAGGCGCTGCTCGACGCGGTCGAGCGGCACCGGCCCGACCTGGCGCTGGTGGACGTGCGGATGCCGCCGACGTTCACCGACGAGGGCCTGCGGGCGGCGATCGAGGCCCGCAGGCGGGTGCCGGACCTGCCGGTGCTGGTGCTCTCGCAGTACGTGGAGGAGCGGTACGCCGTCGAGCTGCTGGCCGGCGGCTCGCACGGCGTCGGCTACCTGCTCAAGGAGCGGGTGGCCGACGTGGCGGAGTTCGTGGCCGCGGTGCGCCGGGTGGCGGCCGGGGGCACCAGCATCGACCACGAGGTGATGATGCAGCTGATGGTGCGGTCCCGGCGCAACCCGGTCGACTCGCTCACCCAGCGCGAGCGCGAGGTGCTGGGGCTGATGGCCCAGGGCCTGTCCAACAGCGCCATCGCGGCGTCGCTGGTGGTCTCGGACGGCGCGGTGGAGAAGCACGTGGGCAACATCTTCGCCAAGCTGGGGCTGGAGCCGAGCACGTCCGAGCACCGGCGGGTGCGGGCCGTGCTCGCCTACCTCAACCTCGGTCAGTAGCGGCCCTTGAGCGCCCGGCCGTGGGCGCGCTGGATCTCCCGCTGCGCGTCCCGCTTGGCCAGGTCCTGGCGCTTGTCGTATGCCTTCTTGCCGCGCGCGAGCGCCAGCTCGACCTTGACGTACCCGTCCTTGAAGTACATCTGGAGCGGGATCAGGGACAGGCCGCTCTCCTTGGTCTTGCCGATCAGCCGCTCGATCTCCTTGCGGTGCAGCAGCAGCTTCCGCTTGCGGCGGACCTCGTGGTTGGTCCAGGTGCCCGCCACGTACTCGGGGATGTGCAGCGCGTGCAGCCAGATCTCGCCGTCGTCGACCTGGCCGAAGGCGTCCACGAGGGACGCCCGACCCATGCGCAGGCTCTTGACCTCGGTGCCCACGAGCACGATGCCCGCTTCGTAGGTGTCGAGGATGGTGTAGTCGTGCCGAGCCTTGCGGTTCGACGCGATCACCTTCTGACCGCGTTCCTTGACCATGACCGCAACCTTACGTGACCGCGCCAGTCGTTATAGCCGCACGTAGAGACGCAGCGTGACGTAGCCGGTGAGGGCGGAGATCAGGACCGCCACGCCCAGCAGGACGGGTGAGAGGACCAGGATCTCGACCATGCTCACCTCCGGGATGATGTTGGACGAGAACAGCTCGCCCAGCACCCGGTTGAGCAGGAAGACCTTGGTCACCACGAGCAGGCCGATCGCGGCGAAGGCGCCGATCACGCCCGCGACCACCGCCTCGATGAGGAACGGCAGCTGCGTGTACCAGCGGGTCGCGCCCACCAGCCGCATGATGCCGACCTCGGTGCGCCTGGTGAACGCCGAGACCTGGATGGTGTTCGAGATCAGCAGCAGGGCCGCCGCCGCCTGGAGCAGCGCCAGCGCCAGCGCCGCGTCGCGCACGCCGTTGAGGAAGCCGAACAGCCGGTCGAGGTCCTTGCTCTGGTCGTCGACGTTCTTCACGCCGGCCTTGCCGGTGAACGCCTGGACGATCACGTCGGACCGCTCGGGGTCGTCGAGCTTGACCCGGAACATGGCCGGGATGGCCTCCGGCCGGGCGAGCTTGACCAGCTCGGGCTGCGCCTCGAAGATCTTGCGGAACCGCTCGTAGCCCTTCTCGCGGTTCTCGTAGACGACGGTGTCGACCCCCGAGGTTGTCTCCAGCTCGGTGCGCAGGCCCTTGCACGGCTCCTGCGTGCAGTCCTTGTCGTTGGTGCTGATGTCGTTGGTCAGCATGACCGCGACTTCCAGCTGGCCGAGGTAGTCGTCCTGCATCTTGCCGACCATGTTGACGACCAGCAGGCCGACGCCGAACAGGAAGAGCGAGATCGCGGTCGTCAGCACCATGGCGATGGTCATCGTGACGTTCCGGCGGAGGCCGGTGACGACCTCGCTGAACACGAAGCTGGTACGCATCGGGGGAGCGTTCCTCAGGGTCGGGGGTAGAGGGGGTTCAGCGGCCCACGCCGTAAACGCCCCGCGCGTCGTCGCGGATGATCCGGCCGTGGTCGAGCTCGACCACGCGGCGGCGCATGGAGTCGACGATCGAGTGGTCGTGGGTGGCCATCAGCACCGTCGTGCCGGTGCGGTTGATCCGCTCCAGCAGCAGCATGATGTCCTGGCTCGTGTCGGGGTCCAGGTTGCCGGTGGGCTCGTCGGCGAGCAGGACCAGCGGCCGGTTGACGAACGCGCGGGCGATGGCGACCCGCTGCTGCTCGCCGCCGGACAGCTCGTGCGGCATCCGGTCGGCCTTGCCGTCGAGGCCCACCAGCTGCAGCACCTCGGGCACCACCTTGACGATGGTGTTGCGCGGCTTGCCGATGACCTCCAGCGCGAACGCGACGTTCTCCGCCACCGTCTTGTTCGTCAGCAGCCGGAAGTCCTGGAACACGCAGCCGATGGACTGGCGCAGGCGGGGGACCCGGCGCCGCGACATCTTGGCGACGTCGAAGTTGGACACGTACACGCGGCCCTTGGAGGGCACCTCTTCGCGCAGCAGCAGGCGCAGGAACGTGGACTTGCCGGACCCGGACGGGCCGATGAGGAACACGAACTCACCCTTGGCCATCTCGACCGAGACGTTGTCGAGCGCGGGGCGCGAGGAGGTCTTGTAGACCTTGGACACGTGTTCGAGGCGAATCACGAGGCGCGAGTCTACTCACCGCCGGGGTAAAGCCCCCGTCTCGCCCAAGTGGGGCAGCGCCGGACGGGGGCTTGACCGATCAGGACTGCTGCTGCTTGCGCCAGCGGATGCCGGCCTCCAGGAAGTCGTCGATCTCGCCGTCGAGCACCGCGGACGGGTTGCCGACCTCGTGCTCGGTGCGCAGGTCCTTGACCATCTGGTAGGGGTGCAGCACGTAGGAGCGCATCTGGTTGCCCCAGCTGGACCCGCTGTCCTTGAGGGCGTCCATCTTCGCCTGCTCCTCCTGGCGCTGGCGCTCCAGCAGCTTGGCCTGGAGCACGGCCATGGCGGTGGCCCGGTTCTGCAGCTGCGACCGCTCGTTCTGGCAGGAGACCACGATGCCGGTCGGGAGGTGGGTGATGCGCACCGCCGAGTCGGTGGTGTTCACGCCCTGGCCGCCCGGGCCGGACGAGCGGTACACGTCGACCCGCAGCTCCTTCTCGTCGATGTCGACGTGGTCGGACTGCTCGACCACGGGCACCACCTCGACGCCCGCGAACGACGTCTGCCGGCGGCCCTGGTTGTCGAACGGCGAGATGCGCACCAGGCGGTGCGTGCCCTGCTCGACGCTGAGCGTGCCGTAGGCGTAGGGGGCGGTGATGCGGAACGTGGCGGACTTGATGCCCGCCTCCTCCGCGTAGGAGGTGTCGAACACGTCGATGCCGTAGCCGTGGCGCTCGGCCCACCGCGAGTACATGCGCAGCAGCATCTCGGCGAAGTCGGCCGCGTCCACGCCGCCCGCCTCGGCCCGGATGGTGACCAGGGCGTTGCGCTCGTCGTACTCCCCGGACAGCAGCGTGCGGACCTCCAGCGAGGAGATCTCGTCGCGCAGCTTCGACCGCTCGGCGTCGGCCTCGGCCAGGCTGCCCGCGTCGCCCTCGTCCTCGGCCAGCTCGTAGAGCACGCCGAGGTCGTCCAGCCGGTCGCGCAGGCCGGTGACGTGGCGCAGCTCACTCTGCTTGTGGGAGAGCTGGCTGGTGACGCGCTGCGCCTTCTCCTGGTCCTCCCAGAGGTCGGGCCGGGCCGCCTGCTGCTCCAGCTCGGCGACCTGCGCGCGCAGCGAATCGAGGTCCATCACCGCCTCGATGCTCGCGAGCGTGGCGGAGAGGTCCTTGATGTCTGCTTCGACGTCGGGGTTCACGGCAGAAGATTACGCCAGGACCGGCCGCGGAGTGCGACCGGTCGACGCGCTTCAGCCGTGCGGGATGGCGTCGAGCAGCTTGAGCACGGCCTTGGCGTGGGCCAGGCCGAACTCCGCCACCGCCTTCGAGTAGGCGTCCTCGGCGGTCTTGACGGCGGCGCGGGCGGCGTCCTGCTCGGCGCTGTAGGTGGCGCGCGCCGAGTCGATCAGGTTCTGCCGCTGCTTGGGCGTCAGCGAGCCCGCGTGCACCAGCCGCAGGATCAGCGGGCTGCGCAGGTGGTCCGGGCCGGGCTCGGAGAGCAGCCAGTTCTTGAACGCCTTCTTGCCCGCCGCGGTGAGGACGTACTGCTGGCTGGAGCGCGGGCCCTGCTTGCCGAGGCGCAGCAGGCCGGCGTCCGCCAGCGCGGGGAGCTCGCGGTAGACCTGGCTGCGGGTGACGCTGAAGAACGCACCGAAGCGCTCCCCGGCCTCAGCCACCAGCTGTCCACCGGTCTTGGGTCCGTCGTGCAGCAGCCCGAGCAGGGCGGCCGCGGTCGCATTCAGGTCCGACACACCACCAACGGTGCCACGCCCCGCGACCGCTGTCCACAATGGTCAGCCGTTCCGTCCACAGTGGCTGATCACGGCCTAGCGGAGTTGGGCCAAGCGGAGCAACGGGAAGCTCCGCTGCGTAACCGCACCGACGGGGACCGCCACGCGTTCGGCCGCTTGACCCCACGTGTCCACCTGAAGTGGAAATCATTGGCGGGCAAGGGAAACCGCACTATTGCGTTCACCCTAACGGCAGCCGGGCATCACCCCCCGCAGCCACCGGGCCGGACTCCGAAGGTCCCCGATAGCACAACCCGGTGATGTTCGACGTCTGATGTGGCAAACACGCCCAGTGGTGAGACCATTACCACGGGTGTTCGTTTCCCTGGGAGGTCGACTGTGGGCATCAAATGGACAACGGGGACCAAGGTCGTGCGCAACGCCCGCGCGTGGGCGAGCGGCACCATCCCCGCGCAGGCGGGCAAGGACGAGTGCATGGTGTGCGGCAAGCAGATCCGCCGGCACCGCACCGTCAGCGGCGAGGGCCGGGTGTGCTCACTGACCTGCGCGCAGTACTGGGCCGAGAACATGACCTGAAAGCAAAGGCCCCCTCTCACCAGGAGAGGGGGCCTCACTTCAGTAGCGGGGACAGGATTTGAACCTGCGACCTCTGGGTTATGAGCCCAGCGAGCTACCGAGCTGCTCCACCCCGCGTCGACATGTAGAACTATACACCCCTCCAGAACCCCTTTTCACCGGCCCCCCCAAACTCACATTTCCCCAGCTCACAGCCCATGCCAACCCCACCCGGCCCAGTTCCCCCACCACCACCGGTCCGGCACACAGCCGGGGGGTGCAGGGGGGCGAAGCCCCTCCTGCCCGGGGTCCGGGGGTTGGACCCCCGGTGAAATGCGAAAAAGTCCTGTCTGCGCTCTGTGCAGACAGGACTTTCCCAACTTTGTAGCGGGGACAGGATTTGAACCTGCGACCTCTGGGTTATGAGCCCAGCGAGCTACCGAGCTGCTCCACCCCGCGTCGGTAATCAGTACTCTACGCGCTGGTTGCGACCGAATGCAAATCGGGTGGCCCCGGTGTGTCCGGGACCACCCGATTCAGCGACTCCCCGC
Organism: Saccharothrix syringae; assembly: GCF_009498035.1. Classification (NCBI taxonomy): domain Bacteria; kingdom Bacillati; phylum Actinomycetota; class Actinomycetes; order Pseudonocardiales; family Pseudonocardiaceae; genus Saccharothrix; species Saccharothrix syringae. The sequence continues at coordinate 1,056,625 of NZ_CP034550.1, read as the reverse complement.
AGGTCAGCCGGTCGGCGTGGGCGAGGTCTGCGGTGCCGACGGCGGCGTCGACGTCGAGTCGGCCGCCTCGTACCTCTTCAGCGCCTTGTCCAGGGCGTCGTAGGCGTTGCCCAGCTCGGCGAAGTTGCCACTGGCCTGCGCCGCCTTCACCCGGTCGATCGCGGTCCGGATGTCCCGCGCGGCCTGGTCGCGCTCGGACAGCTGCCCGTCACCGCCGGGTGGCGCGGTCTGCGTCGTGGACGGGTTGGTCGACGTGCTCGTCGGCGGCTGCTGGCCGTTGCCCGGGTCGGGCACCTGGGCCGAGGCCCCGGAGAGCACCTGCTCCAGCGCCTCGCTCAGCGTCGGTGCGTAGCCCACCTTGTCACCGAAGCTGACCAGCACCTTGTAGAGCTGCGGGAACTGGGTGTTCTGGCTGGTCCGCTCGATGTAGACCGGTTCGACGTAGAGCAGGCCGCCGCCCACCGGGAGGGTGAGCAGGTTGCCGTAGACGACCTTGGTCTGCCGCTGGGCCAGCACGTTCAGCTCGCCGCTGACCTCACCGGAGGTCAGGAACTGGGTCTGGATCTGCTGCGGGCCCTTGGCCTCGTTGTTCAGCGTCAGGACGCTGATCTTGCCGTAGTTGTCCGGATCGGATCTGACCGTCACGTAGGACGCCATGAACTCGCGGTTGAGCCGCACCAGCGCGCTGGTCAGCTGGAAGCTGACCTTGTTCGGGTCACCGGTGGGGTCGCCCGCCAGCACGTAGAACGGCGGCTGCTGGTCGCGCTGCTGGGCGCCCTGCTGCTGCTGGGCCTCGGCGGTGGTGACGTTGTCGACCGTCGGGTCCGAGGGCACCGACCAGAACGAGACGCCGGAGTAGAAGTCCCGCGGGTTGTCCACGTGGTACTCCGACAGCATCCGGCGCTGGACCTTGAACAGGTCCTCCGGGTAGCGCAGGTGCTCGCGCAGCGACGGCGACATGTCGGAGCTGGGCTTCACCGTGCCCGGGAAGACGCCCTGCCACGCCTTGAGCACCGGGTCTTCCTGGTCCATCGCGTAGAGCGTCACCGTGCCGTCGTAGGCGTCCACAGTGGCCTTGACCGAGTTCCGGATGTAGCTGATCTCCCGGTTCGGCAGCTGCGCGACGCCCGGCAGCGAGTCGTTGGTGGCGTCGCCCAGCGGGGTGCGCCGCGCGTACGGGAAGTTCTCCAGCGTGGTGTAGCCGTCGACGATCCAGGTGATGCGGCCGTCGACCACCGCCGGGTACGGGTCGCCGTCCACGGTCAGCCACGGCGCGACGTTCTCCACGCGCTCGCGCGGGTTGCGGTTGAAGATGATCCGCGAGTCGTCGCCGATGGCCGAGTTGAACAGGATGTTCCGCTGGCTGTAGTAGGCGGCGAAGACCAGCTTGTTGAACAGCCCGCCGATGCGGACGCCGCCCTTGCCGTCGTAGGTGTAGGACGAGCGGTCGGTGTCGTACTCGCCGGGCGCGTCCTCACCGCGGCCGCCCACGATGGCGTAGTCGCCGGGCTGGCCCATCTCGCCGAAGTAGGTCCGCGGCTGCTGCACGCCGAACGGGCTGGGCTTGACCTGGCCGTCCGGGCCGACCTCGGCCACGTCGAACACCGGGTAGCCGCCGTTGCCGCCCTCGTCGGCGGGCGAGTTGACCCTGCTGGCCTCGGCGAACACCATGCCGTTGCCGTGGGTGTAGATCAGGTGCTGGTTGATCCAGTCGCGCTGGCCCTGCGGGATGCCGCCGGTGTTGAGCTCGCGGACCGCCACGATGTAGTCCTGCAGCTGCCCGTCCACTGTGTACCGGTCGACGTCCAGCTTCTCCGGGAACGAGTAGAACGGCCGCAGCTGCTGGAACTGGGTGAACGTCTCCGAGATGACCGCCGGGTCGAGCAGCCGGACGTTGCCCAGCGTCGCCTGGTCGTTCTTCAGCTCCTCCAGCGAGACGTTCTGCTTGCCGGCGTACGGCTGGGTCTCGACCTTGTCGTCGGTCAGCCCGTACGCCTGCCTGGTCGCGGTGATGCTGCGGCTGATCGACTCGGCTTCCTTCTCGATGGCGTTCGGCCGGACCGAGAACTGCTCCAGCACCGCGGGCCACGCCGCGCCGACCAGGATGCTCGACAGCACCAGCAGCACGGTCGCGATCGCGGGCAGCTGCAGGTTGCGCAGCACCGCGCCGGCGAAGAACGCCACCGCGCAGAAGACCGCGATGAACAGCAGGATCAGCTTGGCCGGCAGCACCGCGTTGAGGTCGGTGTAGCTGGCGCCGTCGAACTTGCTGTTCCGGTCGGAGAACAGCAGCTGGTAGCGGTCGAGGAAGTAGGCCACCGCCTTGAGCAGCACGAACACGCCGGCCACGATCGCCAGGTGGGTCCGCGCCGGGCCGGACAGCTGCCCGCCGCGCCCGGCCAGCCGGATGCCGCCGAACAGGTAGTGGGCGACCACGGCGCCGATGAAGGACACCGCGGTGGCGATGAACAGCCACGACAGCAGCCAGGTGTAGAACGGCAGCTGGAAGGCGTAGAAGCCGATGTCGTGCCCGAACTCGGGGTCCTGGACCCCGAACGGGGTGCTGTTGAGGAACAGCTGGAACTGCTGCCAGTTGCCCTCGGCCGAGGCGCCCGCGACCAGGCCGATCAGCACGGGCAGGCCGATGGCGAACAGGCGCATCCGGCGGGCGACGACCGCCCGGTAGCGGGCCACCGGGTCGTCCGGCCCGGAGACCGGCACGAAGACCGGCCTGGTCCGGTAGGCGATGATCAGGTTGATCGCGACGAGGCCGCCCACCAGCAGGCCCACGGCGAGGAACAACCCGACGCGGGTCGCGAGCATCGTGCCGTAGACGCTGCGGAAGCCGACCTCGCCGAACCAGAGCCAGTTGACGTAGGTGCCGAGCAGTCTGGAACCGGTGAAGAGACCGACCAGGACCACCGCACCGACGATGAGCAGAATCCGGCTGCGACGGGACAGCCTGGGCAGTCCGACCGGGGGCCGTGTGGCCACGGGGCACGCTCCTGGATCGCGGTAGTGGCGTTCGTACGTTCTGTCCAACTCTACGGAGGTCGCTCGGGGTTCCCCGTTCGGTTGGCCGTTTCGGGTGGATGCGACCATGGCGCGCGTGTCAGCCGAGGAAATGCCGCCCGTGGCGCTGCCCGCCGTCGCGCGCGAGGTAGATGAGTTCGTGTCCGCCGCCGGGTGGAACCAGCCGCCCCAGCTGTTCGCGCTGGTCCCGACCGCGCAGCTGCTCGCCCAGCAGCCGGAGCTCGCCGGTCAGCTCGACCCCGAGGCGTCGCCGCTGACCCCGATCGCGCAGGACGAGCTGCCCGACTCCGAGCTGGACCGGGCGCTGGCCGGGATCGTGTGGCCGGAGGCGGTGCACGGGTGCGCGCTGGCCCAGGAGATCGTGGTGCTGCCGCCCGAGGCCGAGGCCAGGCTCACCGAGGAGGACCTGGACGACGACGCGGCCCGCAGGTTCGCCGCCGAGCACCCCGACCGGCGGGAGGCGCGGCTGGTGGCGGCGGTGCTGCGGGACGGCTCGGCGGCGTGCGTGCTGCGGCTGCGGGGCACGGTGGAGGTGCCCGAGGAGGTCGTGGAGCACCCCGAGCTGGCACCCAACCTGACGAACGCGCTGCTGGAGACGCTCAAGCCCTAGCAGGCCGGCGCGTCGCCGCCCTTGTTCAGGCTCTCGAGGGAGCTCACGGCGTCGGCCAGGGTCTCGACCCTGACCAGCCGCAGCCCCTCGGGCGCCTGCTGCCTGGCCTCGTCGCAGTTGCCGGCGGGCACGAGGAACACGGTGGCGCCGCCCTCGCGCGCGGCGACCATCTTGAACCCGATGCCGCCGATGCGGCCGACCTCGCCCTTGTCGTTGATCTCGCCGGTGCCCGCGACGGACTGGCCGCCGTTGAGCTCGCCGGGGGTGAGCTTGTCGACGATGGCCAGGGCGAACAGCAGGCCCGCGGACGGGCCGCCGACGTCGGTCAGGCCGATCTTGATCTCGAACGGCACGTCGGCGCGGTCCAGCGGCAGCACGCCGAGGAAGCCGGTCTCGCGGCCGGGGGTGGTGCCGAGGGTGACCGTGGCGGTCTTGCGCTGCCCCTCGTGCTCGAAGGTCAGCGCGATCCGGTCGCCGGGCTTGGTGGCCTCCAGCGCGGGCCGGACGTCGTCGGCGGTGGCGACCTGCCTGCCGTTGACCTCCAGCAGCCGGTCGTTGGGCGCCAGCACGCCGTCGGCGGCGCTGTCGTCGGTGACCTCGGCGGCGACCACCTTGACCGGGTAGTCGAGGAAGCGCAGGGCGGCGACCTCGGCGCTGGTCTGCGAGTCCTGGAACGCCTTGACGTTCTGGTCGCGCACCTGGTCCTCGGACTCGCCGGGCCGGAAGAACTCCTCGCGCGGCGCGAGCGCGTAGCGGCCGCTGACCCACAGGCCGAGCGCGCCGAACAGCGAGACGTCGTCGGTCAGCGAGACCGTGGTCATGGTGAGCCGGCCGCCGGTCGGGAAGGTCTCCTGCCCGTCGACCGACACCACGTCGGCGCCGTTGACCTGGCCGAGGGTGTCGTAGGTCGGGCCGGGTCCCAGGGCCACGTACGGCACCCGCGCGAACCCGCCGAGCAGGCCCAGCGCGAGGACCAGGAAGAGGCTGACCACGAGGGTCCACGTCCGCCTGGTCAGGCCGCGCCGCGGCCGGGGCGGTGGGGGGGGCCGGTGCCTGGTCCACGACGGTGCCTTCGGTCACGCCCCCCAGCCTACGACCACCCCGTCACGCCGCGAGCGAACCGGTCCCGCGCGCGACCCCCGTCCCGCGTACCGTGGTGGCATGAGTGACCTGCCCTTCGGGTTCAGCCCGCAGGACCCCGACGACCGCGGCCGCAAGCCGGAGGACCAGGGGGGCGCGAACCCCTTCGACTTCAACCAGCTCGGCGCGATGTTGAGCCAGCTCGGCGCGATGTTCAGCAACGCCGGGACGTCGTCCGGGCCGGTCAACTACGACCTCGCCAAGCAGATCGCCCTCCAGCAGCTGGCCGGCAAGGGCGCCCCGGCGACCGGTTTCGGGCCGGACCGCAACAGCGCGGTGGCCGACGCGGTGCACCTGGCGGAGATGTGGCTCGACCCGGTGACCGCGCTGCCTGCGGGCGCCCGCAAGACCGAGGGCTGGACCGCCCGGGAGTGGGTGGAGCGCACCCTGCCGACGTGGCAGCGGCTGTGCGACCCGGTGGCGCGGCGGGTGTCGGGCGCGTGGGTCGAGGCGATGCCGGCCGAGGCCAAGGAGGCCGCCGGCCCCCTGCTGTCCATGCTCGGGCAGATGGGCGGCATGGCGTTCGGCTCGCAGCTCGGCGGCGCGCTGGCCCAGCTCGGCTCGGAGGTGCTGACCTCGACCGAGGTCGGGCTGCCGCTCGGGCCGGAGGGCACGGCCGCGCTGCTGCCGGAGAACATCGACAGGTTCACCGAGGGCCTGGAGCGGCCCGCCAGCGAGGTGCTGGTGTTCCTGGCCGCGCGCGAGGCCGCGCACCAGCGGCTGTTCAGCCACGTGCCGTGGCTGCGGCAGCGGCTGCTGGACACCGTGGAGGAGTTCGCGCGCGGCATCAAGGTCGACACCTCGGCGCTGGAGCAGCTGGCCGGCCAGGTCGACCCGGCCAACCCGGCGAGCATCGAGGAGGCCATGCGGTCCGGGATGCTCGAACCGCAGACCACGCCCGAGCAGCAGGCCGCGCTGACCCGGCTGGAGACGCTGCTGGCCCTGGTCGAGGGCTGGGTGGACGTGGTGGTGAACGAGGCCGTCGGCGAGCGGCTGCCGGGCGCGGACGCGCTGCGGGAGACGCTGCGGCGGCGCCGCGCCTCGGGCGGCCCGGCCGAGCAGACCTTCGCCACCCTGGTCGGCCTGGAGATGCGCCCCCGCCGCCACCGCTCGGCCGCGGCCCTGTGGAAGCTGCTGGGCGACCAGTACGGCATCGAGCAGCGGGAGAGCGTCTGGGAGCACCCCGACCTGGTGCCCACCGCCGAGGACCTGGACGACCCGATGGAGTTCGCCGAGCGCTTCGGCCGGACCCGCCAGGCCCTGGAGGACCCCATCGCCGAACTGGAGCGCACCCTCAAGGACAAGGACTCCGACACCGACTAACCGCGAGTCCTCCACTCCGACACCGCGAGTCGACCCTTCAGACCCGTCGTGTCGAACCTCCAGGACCCCCGAGTTCCACATTCAGGACCCCTGAGTTCCACGTTCCGGACCTCCGGGCAGACGGAAGAGGCCCCCGAGTCGAGTGACTCGGGGGCCTTCGCGCGTGGGCGCCGCGGTCAGTCCTCCTCGGTGATCCCCAGGCCCGCGGCGGCCGAGATGCCCTCCAGGTACCCGACGGCCCGCTCGGTCTTCGGGTACCGGTGCACGAGCTGCCAGAAGTCCTTGCCGTGGCCGGGCACCGTCAGGTGCGCCAGCTCGTGCACCAGCACGTAGTCGAGCACCCACGCGGGCACGTCGCGCAGCCGCTCGCTGATCCGGATCGTCCCCTCGCTGGGCGTGCAGGAAGCCCACCTCGTGCGCATCGGCGGCACCCACCGCACGCTGCTCGGCCGCACGCCGTCCAGGTAGCGGTCGGCCAGTTCCTCGCACCGTTGCAGCAGCGCCGCGTCGGACGTGCGCGACGGCGAGCGCCGGCGGGTCTCACTGCGCTGCAGGCGGCTGAGCATCTCGGCCACCCAGTGCTTCTCCTCGCTCTTCGTCATGCGGGCCGGCAGCAGGACGACGACGGTGTCCCCCTCGCGGTACGCGCTCACCATGCGACGGCGCCGAGCGCTGCGCCGCACCTCCACCTGCGGTTCGGGCATGGCGTTCACGGTAAGGCCAGAGGCCGACAATTCGCGGCGGCCAAGCGGCGGCCTGTGGATGGCCGGACGATCAAGTTCCCCCGAAAGGCGGCTGGACACGTTCGACGCGGCGTGCAGCGGGCCGGCGTTCCCGGAGGTAGCGTGCTGCGCAGCCCCCGGGTGTGGCGCACGTCGCGCTCCGCCCGCCGAAACAAGGGAGGAAGCCGTGGCCGAGACCTACAACGGCTACTGCGTCAAGTGCCGTGAGAAGCGCGACTTCACGGGCGAGGTGCACGAGAGCAACAACCGCAGGATGGCCAAGGGCCAGTGCCCGGTCTGCGGGACCACGGTGACCCGGATCCTCGGCAAGGCCAAGGTCTGACCGGCGCGGGCGGCCGGGTCCCGTGGCCCGGCCGCCCGCCTGACCCGCACCGGACCGCCCGTCAAGCCCCACCGGACCGCCTGTGGACAACCCGCGGGCCTGTGGACAGGCGTTTTGCCGCTTCCGAGGCCGGCGGGACGCTGCCGGTGTGGATCTACCCAACCGACCCAGGGTCCTGCCCGGCCTGCCGCTGCTGCGCCGCCGGGAGGACGTGGTGCAGATCGGCACCGACCCCCGGCACGCGGTGCTCGTCGAGGACGTGCCCGCGCCCATGGCCTCCGCCCTGCTCGGCCTCAACGGCCAGCACACCCTCCGCGAGCTGCGCGAACGGCTCGCCCCGCACGGCGACCAGGCCACCGAGCTGCTCGGCGTCCTGCGCGGCCTGGCGCACGCCGGGCTGGTCGAGGAGTCCGTGCCCGTCCCCCACCCCCGGCTGGCCGCCGAGGTGACCTGCCGGGCGCTGCGCACCCGCCGCCCGGCGCCGCACCTGGCCTCCGCGCGTGCCGCGCGTTCGGTCTGCGTGCACGGCGAGGGGCGGCTGGCGGTGACCGTCGCCGCGCTCCTGGCGGCCGCCGGCGTGGGACACGTACGGGTGATAGCGCGTGGGCGGGTCGGCCCCGAGGACACCGGATCGGGCTACCTGGACGCGGACGTCGGCAGGCCGCGCGCGGAGGCCGCGGCGGACGCGGTGCGGCGCGCGTGCCCGGCGGTGCGACCGGTGCCGCGCGGCGCGGACCTGGTGGTGCTGGCGGACGCGCTGGTGCCCGCGCCGGAGCTGCTGCACGACCTGGTCCGCGCGGGCACCGCGCACCTGGCCGCGCGGGTCCGCGAGGGCGTCGGCGTGGTGGGCCCGCTGGTCGTGCCGGGGCGCAGCAGCTGCCTGAGGTGCGCCGACCTGCACCGGACCGACTCCGACCCGGGCTGGCCGCTGGTCGCCGCGCAGCTGGTGGACCGGCCGCAGCACGCGGACCTGGCCACGGTCACCGCCACGGCCGGTGTCGCGGTCGGCCAGGCGCTGCTCGCGCTCGACCGGGACGCCGGGGCCCGCGGCAGGCCGCCGACCTGGGACGCGACCCTGGAGGTCGACGCGTTCACCGGGGTGGTCGAGCACCGGATAGCGCCGGTGCACCCGCGCTGCGAGTGCCGTTCCGCAGGGTGACCGACCGCCGTCGGCGCTGTGTACGTTCGAGGGGTGGAGGTGTGGACCGACGCGACCGCGTGTCCGGACGGGGGGAGAATCACCGGGTGACCGATATCCCGCGCAAGGGCGTGCAGCGCACCGCCAAGCTGGCCAGCCTCCCCCTCGGGGTGGCGGGCCGGGTCGTCGGCGGTTGGGGCAAGCGCCTGGCAGGCCGCAGCTCCGAGGAGGTCAGCGCCGAGGTGTCGGCCAAGACCGCCGAGCAGCTGTTCGCGGTGCTCGGGCAGCTCAAGGGCGGCGCGATGAAGTTCGGCCAGGCCCTGAGCGTGTTCGAGGCCGCGGTGCCCGAGGAGCTGGCCGAGCCGTACCGCGAGGCGCTGACCAAGCTGCAGACGGCCGCGCCGCCGATGCCATCGCGCACGGTGCACCGGGTGCTGGCCGAGCAGCTGGGCGCGGGGTGGGCCAAGCGGTTCGCGTCCTTCGACGACGACCCGGCCGCGTCGGCCAGCATCGGCCAGGTGCACCGCGCGGTGTGGCACGACGGGCGTCACGTGGCGGTGAAGGTGCAGTACCCCGGCGCGGACGAGGCGCTGGCGTCCGACCTGAAGCAGCTGCTGCGGTTCAGCCGGGTGATCCAGGCGATGATGCCGGGCGCCGAGGTCAAGCCCCTGCTGGAGGAGCTGCGCGACCGGTACCTGGAGGAACTGGACTACCGGGACGAAGCGGACAACCAGCGCGCGTTCGCCAAGGCGTTCGCCGGTGACGGGCACGTGCTCGTGCCGCGGGTGGTGGCCAGCTCGCCGAAGGTGATGGTCACCGAGTGGACCGACGGCACGCCCCTGTCGCGGATCATCCGGGACGGCACGCGCGAGCAGCGCGACCTGGCCGGGCAGCTGCTGTCGGAGTTCCACTTCTCCGCGCCGAGCCGGTCGGGCCTGCTGCACGCCGACCCGCACCCCGGCAACTTCATGCTGGGCGACGACGGCCGGCTGCGGGTGCTGGACTTCGGCGCCGTGGCGCGGCTGCCCGACGGCCTGCCCAAGCCGCTGGGCCTGATGACCAGGCTGGCGCTGGAGCAGCGGTCGGCGGACCTGGAGGAGCTGCTGCGGGCGGAGCACTTCATCCGGCCCGGGACCGAGCTGCGCGCGGAGGACGTGCTGAGCTACCTGGGGCCGTTCGTGGAGCCGCTGCGCACCGAGACGTTCCACTTCACCCGCCGCTGGCTCCAGCAGCAGGCCGAGCGGATCGGCGACCTCCGCAGCCCCGACCTGCAGACCGGCCGCTCCCTGAACCTGCCACCCCAATACCTGCTTATCCACAGGGTCACGCTCGGCGCGACGGGCATCCTCTGCCAGCTCGACGCGAACGTGCAGGCCAGGGCCATCGTCTCCCGCTGGCAGCCGGGCTTCGCCGACTGAGCTGTCCACAGCCCACAGAGTTGTCCACAGATCACGGAACCGCCCTGGCCCGATCCCCGGCCCCCGCCGAAGATCGAAGCATGACCACCGACGTGATCAAGACCGCGGAACTCGAAGCCACCGGCGTGCCGGGGCACGTCATCGACCTGAGGTGCCGCCCCGGCGGACCGTGGCAGCGCATCCTGCCGGGCGTGCTGCTGCTCAGCGCCACCCCGCCGACCCGGGCCCAACACCTGCGCGCGGCCCTGGCCTACGCGGGTCCCGAGGCGGTGGTGACGGGCGTTGACGCGCTGCGCGCCCAGGGCCTGCCCGAGCTGCCCGCCCCACCGCTGATCCACCTGCTGCAACCCGCCACCCGCCGCCGCGCGGGCACGGCCCAGCTCCTGCTGGAACGCACCACGCGCCCACCGGGCACCACCACCCGCGACGGGCTGCGCCTGGCCGAACCGACCCGGGCGGCGCTGGACGCGGCCCGCCGCGAACCGCACCCGCTCCACCGCCACCACCTGCTGGCCTCCGCGCTGCGCGCGGGCCTGTGCACGGTCGCCGGCCTGGAGGCGGAGCTGGACGCGGGCAGCAAACGCGGCGCCGCCGCTCCCCGGGCCGCCCTGCGCACCCTGAAGTTACTGCTGCGCTAGCCGGTCAGTGCTGGGCTTGCTGGTCGGTGCTGGGCCTGCCGGTCGGTGCTGGGCTTGCTGGTCGGTGCTGGGCCTGCCGGTCGGTGCTGGGCCTGCCGGTCGGTGCTGGGCCTGCCGGTCGGTGCTGGGCCTGCCGGTCGGTGCTGGGCCTGCCGGTCGGTGCTGGGCCTGCCGGTCGGTGCCGCGCACTGCATGCGCCAGTCACCGCGCTGCCGCGGCCGCTGTTCCGCCCGCTTCCTCATCCAACCGACCCCTCATCCAACCGACCCCTCATCCAACCGACCCCTCACCCAACCGACGCGTCGCTCCACCGACCCCCGGTCCGCTGATCGCCCCTCCCCCGAGGGCCGTCCCCTGTCCAACGGACCAAAACCCCTGGTCAACGACTTTCCGTTGTCTCGCCGGCGAGACAACGGGGCCGCCCGACCGACCGGCGCCCTACAGCCAGTAGTCCGCCGGCAGCTTGCCCTCGATGTCCCGCACGTGGGCCCGCGCGCACTCGTGGCACAGCCACTGGTCGACCCCGCGCTCCCGCTGGCGCACCCAGGCCAGCGACTCGGCGGGGTCGGTGACCGACGCCCGCGTCCGCCCGCAGCGGGCGCAGGAGTCGGTCGTGGCACCGGTCACGGCCTGCGCCCGAGGTGGACGGTGCTGGCCATGAGCAGGAAGACGTCGTCGCGCAGGCCGAGGTAAGCGGGGTCCTGCGGGTCGAGGAGTCGGCGGGTGGTCCGGCGGTCGTCGGGGTGCAGCAGGTGGCCCGCGACCTCGTGGTGCCACCTGAGCCGTTCCACCGCCCAGTCGCGCACGGCCTGCTTGGCGGGCGCGGGGTGGTCGACGAGGAAGCTGAAGGCGGTGACGTCGAGCATGCCCAGCTCTGCCAGCACGGTGTTCCAGCCACCGGGCATGCGGACCGAGCCCTCGGTGTTCTCGCGCATCAACGCGAACCAGTGCGCGCGGGCAGCGGCCAACCGGTCCTGCAACCCGGGCTCACCCACCCCCAGGTCCCACGGGAGGAACTTGCCCTCAAGCCCACCCTCGGCCAACGCCAACCACCCACCGGGAGCGATCGCCTCGACCAGCCCGGCCACCGCCGCGCGCTGATCGGGGAGGTGGTGCACGACGTTGGACGCCCACACCAGCTGCACGGGTCCCGCGAGGTCGACCGGCCGCTCGGTCACGAGGTCGGCCAGCACCGGCCGCACCTTCACCGCGGCCTTGGCCGTGTCGCCCTCGTAGGCGGCAGCCGTCCGCGCGGCGGTCGTGGCGGCGTCCAGCAGCTCGGGCGTCGCGTCGACGAGCACCACCGTGCCGCCGCCGCGGGCGGACAGCGCCTCGACGAGCGCCACCGCCATCCCACCGGCCCCGCACCCGACGTCGAGCACGGTCGGGTGATCCGGCAGCGGGCGAACGATCCTGCGCGCGACCACCCGGCGCGCGTCGGCGTCGAGTTCGTCGGCCTGCCGGAGCGCGTTCAGGCGGGAAGACCAGTCGATTCCGTCGTGGGTCCGGACGTGGTGGTGAGAGTGAGCGGCCACAGGTCGCACCGTACCGACGGCGGCTCGCACCCTCCCACCGAAATGACCCGTCCACCCGACCTAAGGCCGCTCCCCGACCCGAGGCCGCCACCGGTCCGAGCCGCCCGTCAACCGACCTCGGCCTGCTTCCCGGCCCGGGCCCGCCTTCAGCCCGAGCCCGCCGGCTACCCCAAGCCGGCCAGCCAACCCGAGCCCGCCAGCCCGAGCGCACACCAGCCCAACCCCAGACCAGCCCGAGCCCGTCAGCCAGCCGGCCCGAACCGCCCTGCCAACCGACCGGAGCCTCCACCTGACCCGAGCCTGCCGCCCGACCTGGGCCTCCCGCCCGACCTGAGCCGCCTCCTCCACCGCGACCGGATCGCCCACCTCCCCCGGTGACCCGGCCGTGGATGCGACGCGGCCCGCCCACCCCGTCGTGGTGACGGGGTGGGCGGGCCGGTCTCGCATCAGATCGCGCGGGCCTTCAACACCGCCCTGCGCTGGGCCCAGCCGGCCAGTCGCCGCCACCTGCGGGCGACGACGAGGCGGTGGGCCAGCCGATGCTGTTGAGCGAATATCTCCGCTTCATGCATTCGTGATCTGGCCAGGTTTTCTTCGAGCAACATGGGGTTCCCCCGCGGGTTGAGTTCGATGAGCATCGCTTCGTCGCTGGTGGATCGGTACGTGGTCACGCGGCGGCCTCCTGGTTCTTAGCCCCCCGGACAACGGTCGCGGCAGGCGCCGCGGGAACAACGGGTGCGGCGTCCTTGCGCGGGCGCCCACGGGGGCGCTTGCGCGCGATCACCGCTCCGCGCTCGAAGATCTCGCCGCCCCAGACCCCCCAGGGCTCGTGGCGGGCGAGCGCACCGGCCAGGCACTCGGCGATGACGGGGCAGGTGGCGCAGAACTTCTTGGCCTCCTCCAACTCCGCCGGGGCGTCGGCGAACCACAGGTCCGGGTTGTTGGTGCGGCAAGGAAGGTCGAGGCCGGCGTCGGGCGCGGTGTCGATCAGCGAAGCGACACCGGCTCCGACGAGGTCGGACTCGCTGGACAGCGTCCCGGTTATCGGCACGGTCGCAGTCAACATCAGGTGGACTCCTGTCAGGTCTTGCACGGGGTTTGTCGTTCTCAAACGGGTCGAACAAACACGAAGGCCGCGGATCCGGTTACGGGTCCGCGGCCTTCGTGAGCTTCGTGGCCTGACAGTTCTGGTGTCAGGTACTTCGCTCTTGCGCGGACGGCGCAACGTTCTGAGTCGGGACAACGGTCGGGGTGGCCGGTGCCACCGCCTCGATCAGCTGAACTCGCTCGAAACCCCACGAGAGGCCCCGGCGATCGCGGGCAGACTTCTCCCCCGCGACATGAGCGGCGCCGGACAACGAGGCAACACCGGTCATCCGGTAACCGGGCGTCTTCACGCACATGGTGATCTCCACGACCGGTCACCTCCTCGGGTGTCTCGTCTCGACTGCAGCTCTTGAATCCCCAGCGGGCGCTCCGCGCCCGGCTTCAGCAGGTTATGACCCCGCGCACGACGGGTGCAACCGCTTTTTCCAAGAACCTGTCGATCGAGTGAAGTTTCTGCGTTTGCCCTGCACAGAGCGCTGCGGGCCGAACACGCAACCTGCCCGCCGGCGAGCACCCCGGCTCAACGCTGCCCACCCCGACAACCGGTTCGACACGCCCCACCCAGCACAGCCGCCCCCAGCACGACCGACGGCCTCGGCCCTCGACACGCACCCTGGCCCGACCGCGCCCCGGGCGCAACGCATTAACGGCCCGCCCCCAGCTCCTGTCGGCGGGCATCCACCCAGCTCACCGACCCCACTCGACGGCCGTGCTCGACGCAAGCCCTCGCCGCCCCGCACCCGCCAGCCCGCACTCGCCGAGCGGGCCCCGGCGACCGGAACCCCTGGCAGCCGGACCTCGGCTGCCGGACCCCGGTCCCTGGCAGCCAGCCCCCGGCAACCAGCCCCTGGCGACCGGCTCCTGAGCGAACGGACCTCTCGGCCGCCAGCTCCCTCGACGACCGGCCCCAGCCAACCGGCCCCAGCCAACCGGCCCCAGCCAACCGGCTCGGGTCAACCGGCCTGGGTCAACCGGCCTGGGTCAACCGGCCTGGGTCAACCGGAGCTGCCGCGCACGAGGGTGAGGACGTCCTCCCCGTAGCGGTCGAGCTTGGCGGCGCCGATGCCGGAGATGGAGACCAGGTCGGCGACGTCCGCCGGGCGCTGCTCGGCGATCGCCACGAGCGTCGCGTCGGTGAAGACGACGTACGCGGGCACCTTCAGCTCGCGCGCCCGGTCCGCCCGCCACGCGCGCAGCCGGGTCAGCAGCTCCTCGTCGAGGTCCGACGGGCACGAGGAGCACCGGCTCAGCTTGATCGACCGCGCGTCGACCAGCGCCGACCCGCACACGCGGCACTGCGGCTTGGGCCTGCGCTGCAGCGGCTCGCGCTTGGCGGCGACCGTGCGCGAGGCGGGGTGGTCCTCCGGGATCAGCCCGTAGAGGAACCGGCTCCGGCGCCGGTAGCGCCGACCGCCCGCGGCGCGCGCCAGCGCCCACGACAGCCACAGGTGCTCGCGGGCCCGGGTCACCCCCACGTACAGCAGCCGGCGCTCCTCCTCGACCGCCGCGTCGTCGCCGTCCGCGTGCTGGATCGGCAGGGTGCCCTCGACCAGCCCGACCAGGAACACCGCGTCCCACTCCAGGCCCTTCGCCGCGTGCAGGGACGCGAGCGTCACGCCCTCCACGGTCGGCGGGTGCTGGGCCTCGGCGCGCATGTCCAGCTCGGCGCAGAACTTGGGCAGGTCCGCGCCCTCGACCTGGCCGACCAGCTCCTCGGCCAGCTCGACCAGCGCGAGCAGCGACTCCCACTTCTCCCTGGCCGCGCCGCCGGCGGGGGGTTCGTCGGTGAGGCCGATGCCGGTCAGCACCTCGCGGACGACCTTCGGCAGCTCCCCGGACGGCTCGTGCGCGGCCGCGGCGCGCAGGGCGACCATCGCCTGCCGCACCTCGGCGCGCTGGAAGAACCGCTCGCCCCCGCGCACCTGGTAGGGCACGCCGACCTCGGCCAGCGCCTGCTCGTAGAGCTCCGACTGGGCGTTGACCCGGTACAGGACGGCGATCTCGCTGGCCGCCACGCCGTCGTCCAGCAGCTCCTTCACCCGCCGCGCGACGGCGCCCGCCTCCAGCGACTCGTCGTCGAACTCGGTGAACGCCGGCCGCGGGCCGTCCGGGCGCTGGCCGATCAGCTTGAGCCGGGAGCCGGCGGGGCGGCCGCGCGCCCAGCTGATGACCTGGTTGGCCAGGGCGACGACCTGCGGCGTCGACCGGTAGTCGCGCTCCAGCCGCACCACGGTGGCGTGCGGGAAGCGGCGCGGGAAGTTCAGCAGCGGCACCGGCGAGGCGCCGGCGAAGGAGTAGATGGTCTGGTTGGCGTCGCCGACGACGGTCAGGTCGTCGCGCTGCCCCAGCCACGCGTCGAGCACGCGCTGCTGGAGCGGCGTGACGTCCTGGTACTCGTCGACGACGAAGCAGCGGTAGCGGTCGCGGAACTCCTCGGCGACGTCGCCGTGCTCCTCCAGCGCCGCGGCGGTGTGCAGCAGGAGGTCGTCGAAGTCGAGCAGCTGCGCCTTGTTCTTCAGCTCCTCGTAGGCCCGGTAGACCTTCACGACCTGCTCGGCGGGTGCCGGGGTGTCGCGGTTGGTGCGGCCGGCCGCGGCCGGGTAGTCCTCGGGCGCGACCAGCGACGCCTTGGCCCACTCGATCTCACCGGCGAGGTCGCGCAGCGAGTCGGACTCGGTGGACAGGCCCACCCGGTGGGCGGCCTGGGCGACCAGGCGCAGCTTGTTCCGGTCGATCAGCTGCCACGGCTCGCCGCCGACCACGCGCGGCCAGAAGTAGCGGAGCTGGCGCAGGGAGGCGGCATGGAACGTGCGGGCCTGCGCGCCGTGCACGCCGAGCGCCCGCAGCCGGGTGCGCATCTCGCCCGCCGCGCGCGCGGTGAACGTGACCGCGAGGACCTGACCGGCGGCGACGTGCCCGCGCTGGACCAGGTGGGCGATGCGGTGGGTGATGGTGCGGGTCTTGCCGGTGCCCGCGCCCGCCAGGACGCAGACCGGGCCGCGGGGTGCTTCCACGGCGGCGCGCTGTTCCGGGTCCAGTCCCTCCAGCAGCCGGTCCATGCGGTGCATCCTCGCAGAGCACTGTGCGTACTCCTGTGATGGGGCGACGCGGCGCGCCGTATCCTGGTGGGCATGGCTGGTAAGCAGGACAAGGCGGCTGCGAAGGCTGCCGCCAAGGAAGCGGCGAAGGCGCGGCGCGCGGCATCGAAGCAGCGGCGCGGCCAGATCCTCGAGGCGTTCAAGATGCAGCGCCGCGAGGACAAGGCGCTCGTGCCGTTGATGCTGTTGTGCCTGCTGGGCGCCACCGCCGCGGCGTTCCTCATCGGCCTGATCTGGGACATGCAGTGGGTGCTGCTGCCCATGGGCATCGCGGTCGGCGCGCTGCTCGCGGTGATCGTGTTCGGCCGCCGGGTGCAGCGCACGGTGTACGCGAAGGCCGACGGCCAGCCGGGTGCGGCGGCGTGGGCGCTGGACAACCTGCGCGGCCGCTGGCGCGTGACGCAGGCCGTGGCGGGCACGACCAGCGGTGACATGGTGCACCGGGTCATCGGCCGGCCGGGCGTGGTGCTGGTCGCCGAGGGCGCGGCGCACCGGGTCAAGGGCCTGCTCGCCCAGGAGAAGAAGCGGGTCGCGCGCGTGATCGGCGACACCCCGATCTACGACGTCATCGTCGGCTCGGAGGACAACCAGGTGCCGCTGCGCAAGCTGCAGGGCCACCTGATGAAGCTGCCGCGCAACATCTCGGCCGCCCAGGTCGACACCCTGGAGAACCGCCTGGCCGCCCTGGCCAGCCGCGGTGCCGCCCTGCCCAAGGGCCCGATGCCCCAGGGCGCCAAGATGCGCAACGTCCAGCGCGCCATGCGCCGCCGCTGACCCACCGGCGTGTCATGCGCTCGGGCCTCGCGCGTCATGCACCCAGCCCCCGCGAGTCGAACGTCCGGACCCGTCGTGTCGAACGTCCGGCCCCGGCGAGTTCCACGTCCAACCCGCGCGTGTCCTCCACTCGGACACCGCGTGTCCTCCACTCCAGCACCGCGTGTCCTCCACCCCGGCACCGCGAACCGCACCGAGCGGGCGCGGTGCCGGAGTGTTCCAGCAGCTCAGCGCACCCGGATGACGACGGTGCCCGCAGCCTTGTCGTGGAGCCCCCTGCCGTCGGCGTCCCAGACCACGGCCGGGATGATGGGGAAGATCAACGCGGTCCGCAGGACCGCCCGGGGCAGGCCGACGATCCCGGCGCCGTCCAGGCGCGCGACCCGGAGGCCGAAGAGCGCGTGACCAGGGGTGAAGCCGAAGAAGCCGACCGCGACGACGGTGATGGCGAACCAGGCCAGCAGACTCCAGTTGCGCGGCAGCTCGGGCATGGTGAACAGGCTCGCCACCCCGCCCGACAGGAGGAAGTCGACCAGGATCGCCAGGGCGCGCCTGCCCGTCGAGGCGACCGAGCCGGGGCCCGACCGCGGCAGTCCCAGGCGTTCGCCCTTCCACCGCTGGCCGGAGTCACCGGGCTCAAGCGCCGAACGAGGGCCAGACAACCACGAACCGGTCCACTTGCTCACCCCACCAGAGTAAGGCCGTGCTCAGCGGGTGAGGAGCACCGGTCGGGTTGCCCTGCGCGGGAGGCCCGTTAACACTGGCGAAACACCAGGGTGACTGCCGGGCAACACCGCGGTCTTAGTTTCGCCACGATGGCAGGCCGCACCACGCAGCGGCGCTCAACCACGCCCCCAGCGCAGCAGAGGAGTCGACGAGGGTGTTCAAGAATCCCGACGAGGTCCTGAAGTTCATCTCCGACGAGGGCGTGAAGTTCGTCGACGTCCGGTTCAGCGACCTGCCCGGCGTGATGCAGCACTTCACGCTCCCGGCCGCCGCGTTCGACGAGGACGCCATCAACGAGGGGCTCGCGTTCGACGGCTCGTCCGTCCGCGGCTTCCAGTCGATCCACGAGTCGGACATGCTGCTGCTGCCCGACCTGTACACGGCGCGCCTGGACCCGTTCCGCATCGAGAAGACGCTGATCGTCAACTTCTTCGTGCACGACCCGTTCACCCGTGAGGCGTACAGCCGCGACCCGCGCAACATCGCGCGCAAGGCCGAGCAGTACATCACCGAGTCGGGTATCGCGGACACCGCGTACTTCGGCGCCGAGGCGGAGTTCTACATCTTCGACTCGATCCGCTTCGACACGACCGCGAACGCGTCCTTCCACGAGATCGACTCGATCTCCGGCTGGTGGAACACCGGCCGCGAGGAAGAGGGCGGCAACCGCGGTTACAAGGTCAAGTACAAGGGCGGCTACTTCCCGGTCACGCCGACCGACCACTACGCCGACCTGCGCGACAAGATGGTGCTGAACCTGGAGGGCAACGGCTTCTCCGTGGAGCGCGCGCACCACGAGGTCGGCACCGCGGGCCAGGCCGAGATCAACTACCGGTTCAACACCCTGCTGCACGCGGCCGACGACCTGATGCTGTTCAAGTACATCATCAAGAACACCGCGTGGCAGGCCGGCAAGACCGTGACGTTCATGCCGAAGCCGCTGTTCGGCGACAACGGCTCGGGCATGCACACCCACCAGTCGCTGTGGAAGGACGGCCAGCCGCTGTTCCACGACGAGTCCGGCTACGCGGGCCTGTCCGACACGGCGCGCCACTACATCGGCGGCATCCTGCACCACGCGCCGTCGCTGCTGGCCTTCACCAACCCGACGGTGAACTCCTACCACCGCCTGGTGCCCGGCTACGAGGCCCCGGTCAGCCTGGTGTACTCGCAGCGCAACCGCTCGGCGTGCGTACGCATCCCGATCACCGGCAACAACCCGAAGGCCAAGCGCATCGAGTTCCGCTGCCCCGACTCGTCGGGCAACCCGTACCTGGCCTTCTCGGCCATGGTGATGGCGGGCCTGGACGGCGTGAAGAACAAGATCGAGCCGCCGGCCCCGATCGACAAGGACCTCTACGAGCTGCCGCCCGAGGAGGCCCGCGACGTCAAGCAGGTGCCGGCGTCCCTGGACGCGGTGCTGGACACCCTCGAAGCGGACCACGAGTACCTGCTGGAGGGCGGCGTGTTCACGCCGGACGTCATCGACACCTGGATCTCGTTCAAGCGGGAGCAGGAGATCGACCCGCTGCGGCTGCGCCCGAACCCCTACGAGTTCGCGCTCTACTACGACGTGTGATCGGCGCGGGGCTTTGACCAGCGGTTTCGTTGGTTGAAGCCCCACGTAGGCCGTCTCCAGGCCGTCTGAGCTGGAGAGGCCGCCAGACGCTCCACAGGCCGAGGGCCGGACGACTGTCTCAGTCGTCCGGCCCTCGGTCGTTCCGGCCGTCATGCCGCTTCCGCCAGCTTCGCTCCGAACACCTTGTCCACTGCCGCCCGGGTCCGCTCGTGGCTCGCGGGCATCAGGTGCGTGTACACCCGAAGAGTGAATGCCGGGTCAGCGTGCCCCAGGTACTCAGCGAGCGCCCGGATGCTGACGCCCTCTTCCAGGAGCGACGAGGCGTAGAAGTGCCTCAGCGCGTGGAAGCCCTCAGCGCGACCTGGCGCCTTCACTCCGGCCGCCCTCAGGGCCGGTTTCCACACGTGGTGGTTGAACGAGTGCCGGTAGAGCTGCTTGGACTCACGCGTGTAGATCATCAGTGGCACCGTCATGGGCTTGCCGTCAGGTGCGCCCCAGGGAAGCGTGATCGGCAGCGGCTTGTATTCCTCCACATGCGCTTTGATGGCATCCGCCACGCTTGCGGCCAGAGGAACATCACGGGTCTTGCCGTGCTTCGGCGGCGCGAAGACCATCTTTCCGCGCACGATCTTGATCTGCCGCAGCACGTGAATGACACCCTCCGACTCATCCACGTCATCGGGCGAGAAACCGAAAACCTCACCCTGCCGCAGGCCACACCCCGCACCGAGGTTCACCGCGACGCGGTACCGCTCCCCCAGGCTCGCGCGAACCGCGTGCACTCGCTCTTCCACCCACGGGACGATCTTCGGGTACTCGCCCCGCGGCTTGATGACCGACTTTCCGTTGCACGGGTTCTTGCGCAGCCGCTCGTCGTCGATGGCAGCGGTGAAGATTGCCGAAACGTTGGCGAAGATGGTCCGCCGGTACGTCTCGGCCAGTCCCTTCTGCTGGAGCTTCCGCTCCCATGCCTGGATGGTGGACGGCTGGATGAGGCGCAACTCCGTGTCACCGAAGTAGGGGTAGACGTGCAGCTTGAGCCGGAACTCCACACCCTCGCGCGTGGACTCGTCGAACGTCCTCGCGCCGATCCAGTGCCTCTCGGTGTAGTCGCGGAAGGTGATCCGGCCCGCGTTGGGGTCCAGGTAGGTCCCCTTGTTCTTGTCGGTCTCGATCTCGTGCAGGAAGGCGTCAGCCGCAGCCTTTTGCCGGTCCGGGAACGTCTTCGAGCGTTCTCGACCATCGGGGCCGGGAAAGCGCACTTTGTACCGCATTCCCTTGCCGTACTGAGGCGTCTTTTCCCGCTTGCCGTCCTTGACAGTCCACCAGCGGTCTTGCACGTGTCCCACGACAGACTTCTCCCGTGTGTCGAATTACCGAAAGTTCTAGGCCGCGTTCTGGTCGAGGTTGTTGAACCACTCGCGGACTTCAGTCGGGTCCCACCGCAGGTGTTTACCGACCTTACGGGCCGGTGGCCCGTAGTTCTTGGTGCGCCAACCACGGATGGTGTGCACCGGTACGCCGAGGAAGGCCGAGAGATCGTCAACGCCCCACAGCCGGTCGAACTCGTTCCCGCTCATTGCCGTCCCCCTTCCGTGTCTCAGGCTGCTTGCGGAACTGCCGAAAGGTCTGGAGGGTCACCGGCCGCGAGCATCGCCCGGTCGTACTCCGCCTTCCACCGCGTTCGCTCCGCGATGGCGTGCATGAGCTGGTGTGCGCGTGGTGGCACGTTGGGGTCGCCGGGGCGGACCTTGTGCCAGACGAGTTGGGACGTGTCGCGTTCCGGTTTTTCGATGCCCGCGGCTTTGAGGGCTTCGAGGACGAAGCGCTTGCGGTCGGCGCGGTGGTCGGCGAGGATCTTGCCGGACCACTTGCGGGAGACCAGGACGCGGCGGCCGGGCAGGCCGAGGGTGGTTCGGCGGTGGGCGCGGCCCTTGCAGTGGCCGGGGGTGGTGCGCGAGCTGGCTCCGCGTGGTTGGACGCCGTATAGCAGCCAGACCGGGCAGCGGTCGGAGCAGGGCGTCACGGCCAGTTCGTCCGCCAGGCGGTCGGCGTGCTGGCGCTGCCGTTCGGTGGTCTGCTCGACCACTTCGCCGATGGACTTGGTGAGGTACTTGGTCAGGTAGCCGATGTGACGCCCGGCTTCTTCCGAGCCGCCGAGGATGCCCTTGGAGTGGACCTGGCGGCCGAACCGCACCACGTGCGCCGGCTCCTCCACCGCCGCCACGCCATCCGCCCACGCCGTCAGCGGTTGGTGGGTGTCCGGATCGACGAACGCCTCCGCTCGTGCGTCCCACACCGGCAGGTGGTCACCGGAGTAGAGGCGCTGGTCGTGGTTGGGCCACCAGACTTGGTGGTAGGTGGCCGCGGTGACTAGGCGGATGGTCTCGTGCGGGATGGAGCCGCGGACTGCGGCGTGCAGGTGTGGCGCGGCCCGCCGCTGGGGTTCGACGGTGGCGAAGTACTGCACGTCCCAGCCGACGACGCGGCGCAGGTTCTGCCACCAGCGGTCGACCAGGGAGGCGAAGTGCACCGCGTCCCGGGCGGCCCGCCGGTAGTCGTAGGTGTCCGGGTCCACCGGGGTGCCGTCGTCGCGGACCTTGCCGTAGGTGTCGAGGGTGAGCGTGACGAACATCGAGGGCCGGAAGCCGCCCGCGTACTCCCGCCCGACCGTGCGCTTCTCCACTCGCCGCCGGGGCAGGTCGGGGGCGTCCTGGCGGCGCTTCGTGGACCGCTTCACCGGCCGCTTACGGGGTGCGTCGGGAGAAGGCAACCGGCCTCGGACACCGAGCTGCCGAAGTTCCGCGTCCACCGAGTGGATCTCGTCCCGCAGCTCGTCCGCATGACCTGCTTCGCCCTGCTCGACCGCATCCCTGTATGCCTTGACCAGGTCGGCACGGAAGGTCAGCAGCTCCGTCTGGTCCTGGGTGGGCGGGCCCGGGGTGAAGTCGGGTTCCTCGGTCAGGTGCCAGCCCTCCCGGCATTGGGCCATTCGCAGCGCCTTGGCCTTGCGCGCGCAGGGCGCACAGGCGCTCTCCACCGTCGACCCACATGGCACGGCGACGTAGCGGACTTCGTAGGTGGTCCGGTCCTCCACTTCCATCGTGAAGGGCCGCACGCACACGCCGTACTTCTCTGCGGCGGCCTTGGCCACGTCCAGGGCGATGGGCTGCCGCATCCGTTCCGCGCAGGTCTCGCCGTTCATGCCGCGTTCCTCCCTTCGGTGCCGTCCGGCCGGGTCGGGAAGTCGTGCACGGTGGCGTCTGCCAGGAACGCGCCCAGCTCGACCAGGTCGGCGTCGGTGACGTGGAAGGCTCGTGCTCGCTCGGGCTCCCGTTGCCCGTCCTGCTTGATCCAGGCCACGCCAGGAGTGTTTTCGCTGATCTCATGCGCCGCCGCGCCCCGTTGCCGGACGCCGTCGCCCAGGACCATGTCGACCTGTTGTGGCTCGTCCAGGCGCAGCGCTACGCGGGTGGTGAACAGGTGTCGGAAGCTCACGACCTCCTTACGCGGGTCCTGCACCAGGCCAACTACGGCGTAGCCGGGTGCGCGTCCCTGGGAGGTGATCGTCTGGATCGCCCGTGCCGCCCTTTCCCGGAGTTGCTTGTCGGGTTGGTAGGCGATCAGGTCGGCCAGCTCGTCGACCACCAGGACAGTGAAGGGCTCCCCGCTTGACCGCACCCACAGCCGCCGGACGCCTCGATAGCGGGTGGCGCGTTCCTTGACCTCTGCGGCGATTTCTTCAAGCAGGGCAACGGCTTCCGGGCCGTTGTCGTAGACGACGCGGTCGAAGGCATCGGGGCACTGCCCGAGTTCCATGCCGCCCTTGGGGTCGATTCCGACCAGCCGGACCAGGCCCGCACGGATGGCCGGGGCGAGTTGCCAGACGATCGACCACAGCACCGAGCCCTTGCCGGCGCCGGGTACGCCGACGACGAGGAGCTGGGAGCCGAGCAGGCGCAGCCGCCACGGCTTGCCCGTTTCCGTGCGGCCGACCGTGACGCGCTTGAGGTCCACCTCGGCATCCGCCAGCACGGACACGGGCAGCGGTCGGGCCAGCGGGTCCCGGTGGATGAAGTCGAGTTCGATCACCCGAGGCCGCAGCACCCGCACCCGGCAGGACCGGGCGTGGAACGAGTGTGCCAAGCCATCGCGCCGCAGCTCCCACACCTCCGGCGACTGGGCCGGGACCATCCGCACTCGGACGCGGTCGCGCCAGCCTTCCGAGCGGACTCGCCGCAGCGTGGGCCGGTACTCCTTGCGCCGGTCCAGCTTGGTCAGGTCCGCCAGGCGCATGACCGTGCGCCACCGGGGCACGTACACCGTGGCCCGCCGCCACTCGGTGACCAGCCGGTACCAGCAGTGCCTCAGGAACGACGTCCGGTCCAACCCACTCCAGATGATCAATGCCGCGACCAGCGACAGCAGCGCCAGCACCAGCGGCGAGAGCCCGAAGCGCCACCAGCACCAGGCCGCCGACACCGGCACCAGCACAACCACCGGGTACCGAACGACGACGAGCACCAGGCGCACGGCCAGCACGACCGCCAGCCACACCAGCGCCACCAACGCGGCGATCCACTTCGCCCTGCCCGGTACCAGCACCCACCACGGCACCCGAGGCCGAGCACCCTCGAACGGAGCCGGATCAACCCACTTCCCACCGCTCATCGCACACCCCCGGCGGGGGCGAAAATCAACGGCAGCCAACCCAGACACGCACAGCAAACAAGCTGGTTAGGCGCATAGATGCCGAATTTCTTGCACGCCCCGCAGGGGCGACCGTTGGAAAGCTTCCACACATTCGGGTTAATCGCGCGACTTGACGCGCGCCCCCCTGTTGCCGATACCCTCGTCACGACCGGATCCCCTCGGGAGAATTTAGACCGGTCACGTGAGTCGCCGGAGAACAGGCTGATCCTGCCAGGGCGTCGGGGCTGTTCCCGGCGACTCACGCCAACCAGTAGTAGGTAGTTTCAGTTCCCTACGCTTGACGCGTCACCGACCTGCTCCGCCAGGCGCGCGATCAATGCCTGCGAATCCTCCGAACTCATCGCGTTGCCCATAAGCAACCTTGCCGCCTTCTGGTACTCCTCAACGTGCCGGGGATCGTCGAGGAAGAGGCTGCACGCCATGACGTCGAAGTGGACCATCGGGCGAAACTCGGGCGAGTGCAACAACGTGAACGAATAGTTCGCCCACGAGCCCAGCAAAGTGTCGCTCCCGATCACCAGCACGTCGATCCCGGCGGTGTTGCCCAGCCAGAACAGGTTCATCAACTGACCCCACGCCGCCGACCGGCCCAGCGCCAGGTGCCGCAACGTCCACTCGTGCACCACGAACGTCGACCGCGCCAACGACCGCCGACCCAGCACCCGCTGGCGCTTCAACCGGGCGGTCACCCGCCGCTCGACCGCATCGACTACCGGATCGGCGCCCTGGCCGAAGCTCGCACGCATATAGTCCTCCGACTGCGCGAGAACCGGCACCGCGATGACCTCGTAACAGAACAGCTCGTGCGCCGCGCCTTCATTGGCGAGCACCACTGGAACCTCATCGGCCCCGCCGGGACCGTGCTCCCACACCAGGCACCCGTCGTCGGTGTCCCGATACAGGCTCATCACTCGCTCAAAGGTCTTCAGACTCACGCGGTAGGCCCCGAGCAGTCGGGCGATGTTGCGCGAGTCGGTTCGCCGCCGCCCCTGCTCAAGGTTCATAAGCCAGTTGAAGGAAAACCCCAACTTCTCCACGAGCGTGGCTTTCTCCGTCGACGACCTATGCCGCGCGGCCCTCAACTCGGCACCCAACGCCCTGCTACGAACGGTCGAGCCCAACCGTTCGTCATCAATACCAATCACAGCAAACCCCGTAGTGATTTGGGCACAGCTCTCCCGTGCCTCGAAAGCCAACCAGCAGTCGCACCTTATGCGCGGGAACTCACAACCTGGAATAGATCGTCGAACGTCATCGGAGCCAACGCCGTCAACGCACCTCCGATGAACGCCGGACCAGGCTGAAGAGAACCGGCACGCACCCGCATGACCGTCGACCGATCCACCTTCATCGCCCGCGCCAACGCGAAGTCGGACTCGAACCGCGCCAACTGCACGGCCTTCCCGAACGCCTCGGTCCGAAGCCGAACCGTGTACCCCGACGGGTCTCTGCGGACAGCGGAACGCCGGACCGAAGTCCGGGACACGCCACGCCTCGTCACTCGTCCTCACCGTCCTCAGAGGACTCGGCGTCAAGCTGACGGGCGATCTCCTCACCCTTCTCCCGTTCACGCTTCGCCCAGTACAGCGCCTCGTGGTGGTGCCCCCGGTCGATCTCGGCAACCTGCGCGTAGACCTCGGCCGACACCCGGTAGAACACCTGCCACCGCGACGGCGCGGCATGCGGCGCGGGCATCACCTTCCCCAGCGCCTCGTGCGCGTCCTTCAGCGTCCGCGCCGCCCGAGCCTTCGCCCACACATCAGGCCGCTTCGGCTGCGCCATCACTGCTCACCACCCTCCACAGGCGCATGCAGGTGATGAGGGCCGGTGGCCTGCCCGCCCGCCGCGACGCGTTCGTTGACCTCGGCCTGGTGGTCGAAGGTCTCCGCCGCGTGCAGCGCCGCGGCCTTGGCCCACCACGGCGTCGACTTCAACGCCGCAAGCTCCCGCCACAGCCGTGCCACCCGCCGGTAGGTCGGTGCGATGCGCGCGGCAGCGGCCGGGTCGTCGGCCGCGACGTAGCGGTTGGCCTCGTGCGCGTCGGTGTAGGCCCGGTACGCGGCCTGCCACTGCGCGGCCAGTTGCTGAAGGTCGGACACAGGGGTCACGCGGCCTTGGCGTCGTTGCCGGCGTTGGGCTTAGCCCCACCCGGAGCCGAGCCCGCCGACCTCCCCACCTGTCGGAACCCGGTCGCCCGGAACACGAACGACTGGTACTTGAACTCGCCGTTGCCCGCCACGCGCGGCTCAGCGGTCAGCCCGTCCAACTCCACCGGCCGCATCCCCGGCAGCACCTCCCCGGTGGTCGGCACCGGCTGCACGTCGGCCAACAGCGTGATCTCGAAGCTCTGACGCTTGGCGTTGGGCTCGTGCGGGTCGGTGACGGTGACCTTCCACTGCCGCTTGCCGGTGGCCTCGTCCACCCGCTGACGCACCGGCCGACCGGCCGCCCTCTCGTCACGCGTCTGGTACTCGGTGTCCGGCCGGACCTCCCCGACCATCACCAGCCCCTGCGGGAAAGCGTCCTCGAACGAGACGGGGAACCGGAACCCCTTGCTGATCGCCATCGGTGTTCGCTCCTCTGACCGGGAGCCGCTTGTTCGCGGCTTGCCCACCCAGATTCGGAGGCCGATGGTCCCGTCCCAGGTCCGCCGAAGTCTCGCCTGACGCGCCGAAGACTCAAGTTGTCTCGTCTTGGTCTCGTCCCAGTGCTAGCCTCGACCAACCGCACCACGTCGGGGGAGGCCAGATGGCCATAGAGACCACGCTGTTGAGGGTGCTGTTGCGTCAGCGCCACATGCAGGGCTACCGCACCTTCTGCAAGGAATACGACCGCATCGCCAAGCAGCTCGACACCGACCTGATCGGCCGCTACCCCAGCAAAGCCCAGTTCTACCGCTGGCTCTCCGGCGACCTGCTCGGCCTGCCCTACGCCGACCACTGCCGCATCCTGGAGAAGATGTTCCCCGGCTGGACCGCCGAACAACTCCTCTCCCCACACGAGGGCGACACCGACAGCCTCATCACCCCACCACAACGCACCGCGGCCTCCACCCCACCCGTGCCGCGCCCGGTCCAGATGCCACAGCAGACCCGCCTGGCCGACGTCACCGCCGTCTACGTCAGCCGCACCGAGTTCCTGCACAACGTCACCCCACGCGCCCTGTTCGACGGCGCGAAGACCATCGACATCGCCGGCCTCTCGCTCAACGTGCTGTGCCAGCAGTACTCCGACAAGGCCCTGCTCGACTCCATCGAGGCCGGAACCGTCATCAGGGCCCTCTTCCTCGACCCGGACGGACGACACATCACCGCGCGGGAGCAGGAGGAGGGCCTACCCGAGGGACACCTCTCCATGCTCACCCGCCTCAACATCGAGGCCCTGCGGCGGGTCGGCGCGAAGGTCTCCCCGGACGCACGCGGGCAGCTCCACGTCCGCGTCTACGACGAGCCCATCCGCTACAACATCCTCATCACCGACCGGACCAAGTGCGTCGTCCAGCCCTACTTGCCCGACGCCCGAGGCGTCGAGTCCCCTACGCTCGTGATCGAGAAGGACGAGGCGGTACCGGGCCTGTTCGCCACCTTCTCGCAGGTGTTCGGCTCGATGTGGGACCGCGCAAAGGAGACCGGTGATGCGACCGCTTGACCAGTTGGCCGAGATCGCGCAAAAGGCCGTGAGCATCGGCAACAATCTGATCAAGCACACCCGCCCTGAGACCGTCACCGAGAAGTCCGACCGCGACACCTACACCGACGTAGACGTACGGATCGAGCAGGACGTGCGCACCTACCTGGCCGAGGCCACGCCTGAGATCGGCTTCATAGGCGAGGAGGGGGGCGCCAGCGGCCAGGCCGCCGACAGCGAGTACGTCTGGGCACTCGACCCGATCGACGGCACGTCGAACTTCGTGCACGGCGTGCCGCTCTGCGGCGTCTCCCTTGGGCTCATGCGAGGCGACCGAGCGGTCGTCGCCGCGATAGTCCTTCCCTACCTGGACCTGCACTACTCCGCTGCTCACGGGCAAGGCGCGTACGTCAACGGGACGAAGATCCAGGCCAGCGAAACCGCAGAGCTGTCGAAGGCCATGGTCGCCATCGGCGACTATGCACTGGGCGAAGGCGCCGAAGAGAAGAATAGGCAGCGCATCGCGCTGACCGCAGCACTGGCCGCCGAGGTGGAACGCATCCGCATGTTCGGCTCAGCCGCCCACGACCTCGTGTGGTTGGCCGAAGGCCGTATCGACGGCGCGGTGATCCTGTCCAACAAGACGCATGACATCGCAGCAGGTGTGCTCATCGCTCGTGAGGCCGGAGCCCTCGTGCTCGACAGCTCCGGAACCCAACACACCTCAGCCGCAACGCACACCGTTGCCGCTGTGCCCGGTATCGCCAAGCCGTTGCTTGCGCTCGTGCAGTCCGCCATCTGACTCGCTGCCGAATTTGGCTCTGGGGGATCAAGGCGCGCCGCCTGCGGCGACGCGCGGCCAGTCCCGGCGCACGTTTGCACCGACTCCCCGCATCGCGGCACGCCGGGCTCCCGCTCCGCTCCGCCCGTCGGCCGCGTGCGGAGTCGGCGCACGCGGACAAGAAGGCGTCGCGCCATGCAGAGGCGAGCTGCAATCAAGCCACTTCCAGCAACCTAGGCCGGGACGATCGCGCGGTCATACGGCTTCGAGCGCTGGGCACGGCGATCGACTGCCGCGCTTGTGAGTAGGTTGACGCCCCATACCGGGCGTCAACCTACTCACAAGCTTGCCCTCGCCGGATGGCATCAGTGATCGGGCCAGCCGGAAGTGGTCAACAGCGTCATGCCATGCTGTACCTATGGCCGATGTCACATTCTTGGGGCAAGCGGAGCCGGTCGACGAGTACGGCCGAGCCCTCTACGCAGTCAGTCGCTCAGTCCTTCGCGCTCTGCTCGACCAACTTGGTCACGACGATCTCGTCGACCTAAATTGTGACAGGAAAGACGTTACCCTTCGTCAGTTGGCCAAAGTTGCTCGACTCCACCGAGACAAGGGCATGAGGGGCGACGGCTTCGAGTGGGCGGTCCACGAAGCAATTGTAGGTGGAGAGCCACGCGTTACAGAACGAATCGCCGATGTATTGCGACGCGTAAGCCCTCGGTCCTTCAAGACAATCGATATGCCAACATCATTGATGTTCGGACACGAACGATCACGATACCTTGGCTTCACCGACGCCGTCGTAGACAATGCCAGCGGCGACGCCGTCCTACTTCCCGACGGCCAGGGCCATCCTTTCAAATTTGGCGCGTGGGTTCCAATTGCAGCCGAGGGCGTAGCCGCCGAGCCTCGCCTACTGGATCGCATTAAGAAAGTTTGGAAGACCGACATTTTCTTGAGCGATGGAAATAAACAACGCTTTGCGGCGGCGACCATCAAAAGCAACTGGCACCAACTCGAAGACGGCAAAGGACTTCGCATCGGGATCGTCCCCGAGGCCCGGGACCTTAATCATCTAGAGCGTCGATTCAACACACTTCACCTTGCGGTTCTTCCAGATCCAGACGGCTTCATGGGCCTCTTCAATGACGGCTACGAGGCCGTCGCAGGGGCTATCTTGAGCATCGGTCGACACGACAAGGCGCCTTACTACCTCAAGCCGAGCGCCAAGGCTCAGCGAATCCAGGCCCAACTGGAGAAATATCCCACCGTCCCAGTGGTTGAGCTAGAACATGCACTAAACGAAGCAGCACAGCAGGGCCTGATCGAGGTACAGCGAAAGCTACTGTCGGTCGAGGCGCCCGAGTGGCTCCACATAAACGAGACACGGGCGCCAGTTATTGCCCCGAAGCCGAAGTTTAGGAGACTATAAAACTTGCTCCGTCTATCCAATAAACAGCCACCATCTCGGCAATATATTGAACCAAGAAGTTAAATACCATATGAACTCAATACGTGTGCACGTGGCCAAGATCAGGCCGTATCCAGGCCGTCAGATGTGGATCAGCGTTGGTCAACGACGGTAAACGTCGAGCAGAAACCAGCAGGTCAGACACGGTGCAGCAGGGCGAACCGCAGGTCGCTGCTAGCCGCTGGCAGTCCTACGACGTGTGATCGACCGGGCGTCGTCGTGGAAGGCCCGGTGCCCCTTCGGGGTGCCGGGCCTTCCGGCTTTCACCGGGTGCGGGTGTCGACGAGGGCGCCGGTGGCGCGGTCGCGGTACTGGACGCGGAGGTACCTGATCTGGGTTGCCGGGATGACGACGCGCGCCCAGCGTTCGCCGATGACGTCTTCGACGTGCTCGTCCGAGCCGTTCGGCGCCTTGCCCGCGTAGACCATTCCCGTGCCCTGCAGGACCAGTTCACGCTCTTCCTGGACGCCCGACGTGGTGTGGGAGCGGAGGAAGCCGAAGAACGACGTGCCGTCGGTGAGCTGGACGTGCACCCACGGCAGGGTGTTCGGCGGGCGGTCGCGGCGGAAGACCTGGCGCCAGGCGGTTTGCTGGTCCACCGAGTTGACCTCCCGGCGGCGGCGGGCCAGGAGGAGGTCGGTCAGGGTGGCGAGGGCGCAGGCCAGGGCCAGTTCGCTCACCACCGAGAAGGTGATCGGGAAGAGGTTGGCGCGTGCGTACGCCGCGCCGCCGGCGACCAGGCGGTCCAGGTCGACCAGGACGTCCGCGCGGAGCAGGGCGTTGGCGGCGACGAGCAGGCCGCACGACAGGAGGGTGAAGACCAGGCTGCCCAGTGCCACCCGGGACGCCTCGCGGAAGGGGGTCTCCTGGTAGCCCGCGCGCCTGCGCTCGCGCAGCAGCTCGAAGACGATCCCCGGCGCGACCAGGGCCAGGAACGACAGCAGCGCGCCCAGGGTCTGCGGCACCACTAGTACGTGTCGCCCTTGACCGGGGGCGGGTCGTCGACCTCGGAGTCCAGGAAGCTGAACGGGCCGCTGTCCAGGGGCGTCGGGTCCGGCTTGTACGGGCCGATCAACGGATCCCCGTCCGGCCCCTTCACCGGGTCCGGGTACGGCACTCCGTCCTCGATGGCGTCGATCTCGTGGATCAGTTCCGGCTCGGTGCCGCCGCTCCCGCTCGCCATGGTCGCCTCCAACTCCCCCTTGCCCCAAGGGTCGCGGAACCGGCACGCAGCGTTACTTCGGGAACGGGATCCCGGTGATGGTGACCGAGCCGCCGGTGGGGGCGAGCTGGCCGACGATGCCGCCGAACGTCAGGGAGAACGTGCCGCTCGACGCCCCGGGCTTGCGGTCCAGCTCGACGACCCCGGTGGCGGTGGCGTTCCTGGCGATCGTCACCGGCCACCTGCTGGTCGACAGGGACGCCTTGTAGTCGCGCTGCGCGTCGTCGACGGCCGAGATGGACGGGGTCGGCAGGTCCATCTTCGCCGTGCTGGCGTTTATGGCGGTGACGTGCACCTTGATCCGGCCGCCCTGGTCCTCGACCCTGGTCACCTCGACGGTGAGCAGGCCGCGGGCCTGTTTCCACGAACCGGTGACGACCTTGGTCTCCGCGCTCGGTGACGGGGCGGCGTCCTCGGAGGTGGCGGAGCCCACGGCGCCGTCCAGGCCGGTGGTGTCGTCCGAGCCGGTGGTGTCGTCGGACGGGGTGGTGCGCGCGGTGGTCGTCGTGGCGCTCTCGCGCAGCGTGACGCTCAGGGCGCCCACGCCCACCGAGCCCGAGGTGACGGCCTGGACCGCGCCCAGCAGGACGAGCACGCCGAGCACGACGGCGCTGACGGTGAGAGCGGCGCTGCTCTTGCGGCGTTCGGGTTCGCGGTGGAACTGGTCGGCCATGGCGTCCTTCGTCCGGGCGCACGCGTGAGAACGTGAACATCCCCCATATGAGCTACACCAGTTTCGGCATAGCGAACCCGAATAGTCAACGGATGGACGCCCCTCATCTACGATGCGTAGCTCTCGCGCAACGCTTCGTCCACGGACGGGGCTGGGCGTGCTCCGTTCGTGGCGGCCGGTTAGGGTCGCGCCGTGTCTGATGACGTCGCTACCCCGCAGCTGTTGTCCACCAACATCTTCGACTCCGCCGCCGAGGCGATCGAGGCGATCGGCGCAGCCGACGTGCTCGGCCTGGGGGTCCGGGTCTCGAACCGGCTCGTCGCGGAGGACGAGTCCGACGAGCTGGTGGAGGAGTGGATCGTGGAACTCCTCAGCTCGGTGCCCACCACCGACGAGGAGTGAGGCGAAGGGCCCCGCGAGGGGCCCTTCCAACCCCGTCAGACCGTCAGCACGATCTTGCCCCGCACGTGCCTGCCCTCCAGCAGGCGGTGCGCGTCGGCGGCCTGCTCCAGCGGGAACGTCTGCTGGACCTCCACCCTCAGCTCGCCCGAACCGGCGTGCGCGGCCAGCCACTCCAGGTCTTCCCGCACCGGCTTGGCGTAGGCGTAGCGCCCGCCCAGTTCCAACACGTTCGTGTCGACGATTGACACGATCCGGCTGTTGTCCCGCACCAGCGCCGGCGAGTCGTTCAACGCGGCGCCGCCCACGCAGTCGAACGCCACGTCCACCTTGCCGTCGCCGCCGACCAGCTCGGCCACGTTGTCCACCAGCGCGTCCCCGTACGCCACGGGCTCCGCCCCCAGTGAGCGCAGGAACCCGTGGTTGCGCGGCGACGCCGTGCCGATCACCCGCGACGCGCCCAGGATGCGCGCCACCTGCACCGCCAGGTGCCCGACCCCGCCGGCGGCGGCGTGCACGAGCACCGCGTCACCCGGCGACACCCCCACCTTCCGCAGCGCCTGCAACGCGGTCAACCCGGTCAGCGCCAGCCCGCCGGCCTCCTCGAACGACAGCGACGCGGGCTTGTGCGCCAACCCGCGCTCCGTCGCCGCGACCAGCTCGGCGTACGTGCCGTGCTGGGCGTGGTCCTTGCGCTGGTACCCGAACACCTCGTCCCCGACCGAGAACCCGTCCACCGCGGGCCCGACGGCGCGCACCACGCCGGCCACGTCCCAGCCGGGCACCAGCGGGAAGTGGGTCGGCAGCACGCCCGCCAGGTACCCGGCGCGCACCAGGCGGTCCACCGGGTTCACCCCGGCCGCCCGCACCTCGACCAGCACCTGGTCCAGGGAGATGACCGGGTCGGGCAGGTCCCGCAGCACCAGGACCTCGGCGTCTCCGAACTCGTTCTGCGCGATCGCTCTCACGGACCCCAGTCTTCAGGAACCGTAGAAGACGCGCTCGACCACGGCCCGCGCCCGCCGGGTGGTCCGCCGGTAGGCGTCGAGGAACCCGCCCGGGTCCTCGTGCCCCATCGCGCCCGCCACCGCGGCCAGGTCGCGCCCGGCGGTGGGCAGCTGGTCGGCGGCCTTGCCGCGCACCAGCACCACCGCGTTGCGCGCCCTGGTGGCCGTCGTCCACGCCTCCCGCAGCGCCGCGGCGTCGTCCGGCGACACCAGCCCCGCCTCGGTGGCCGCGCGCAGCCCGCGCACGGTCGACGGCGTGCGCAGGCCGGGCACCTCGTGGGCGTGCTGGAGCTGGAGCAGCTGCACGGTCCACTCCACGTCCGCGAGCCCGCCGCGCCCCAGCTTGGTGTGCGTGGACGGGTCCGCGCCG
Organism: Saccharothrix syringae; assembly: GCF_009498035.1. Lineage (NCBI taxonomy): Bacteria > Bacillati > Actinomycetota > Actinomycetes > Pseudonocardiales > Pseudonocardiaceae > Saccharothrix > Saccharothrix syringae. The sequence goes on along the minus strand of NZ_CP034550.1, from coordinate 1,023,178 downwards.
CGCGGCAGCCGCTCCGCCTCGACCCGCGCCTTGATGCGCCGGATCTCCCGCACCGCGGCCAGGTCCAGGCCGCGCCCGGGGTACCGGATCGGCTCGACCATCTCCACGAACCGCGCGCCCAGCCCGGCGTCGCCCGCGATGAACCGCGCCCGCAGCAGCGCCTGCGCCTCCCACAGCTCGGACCACTGCGCGTAGTACGCCCGGTAGGACTCCAGCGTGCGCACCAGCGGCCCCTGCCGGCCCTCCGGCCGCAGGTCGGCGTCCACCTGGAGCGGCGGGTCCTGGCTGGGCGCGCTGAGCATCCTGCGCACCCGCTCCACCACGGTGGACGCGTAGCGCGCCGCCTCGGCGTCGCTCGCCCCGGCGACCGGCTCGCACACGAACACCACGTCAGCGTCCGAGCCGTACCCCAGCTCGCGGCCGCCCAGCCGCCCCATCCCGATCACCGCGATCGAGGCGACCGGCGTGCCCGCCGAGCGCACCACGGCGTCCAGCGCGGCCTGCAGCACCGCCACCCACACCTCGGACAGCGACACGCACACCGTGCGCAGCGGCACCAGCCCGAGCAGGTCGGCGCAGGCCACGCGCAGCAGCTCCTGGCGGCGCAGCGACCGGGCGGCGGTGACCGCGCGGTCCAGGTCGCGGTAGCGGGACACGGTGGCGCGCAGCGGGTTGCCGATGGTCATCGGGTCCACCCCGACCAGCGCGTCGGTGTCGGCCAGCAGCCGCAGCACCTCCGGGGCCCGCACCAGCAGGTCCGGCACCAGCTTCGAGGTGCCCAGCAGCGCCGCCAGCCGGTCCACGACCGTGCCCTCGTCGCGCAGCAGCCGCAGGTACCAGGGCGTCTCGGCCAGCGCCTCGGACACCCTCCGGTACGCCAGCAGGCCGCCGTCGGGGTCGGGGCTGGCCGCGAACAGGTCCAGCAGCACCGGCAGCAGCGCGGTCTGGATGCGCGCCCGCCGGGACACGCCCCTGGTCAGCGCCTCGATGTGCTTGAGCCCCCCGTCCGGCGCCGCGTACCCCAGCGCGGCCAGCCGCTCCGCCGCCTGCGACGTGGTCAACCGCAGCGCCTCCGTCGGCACGTTCGCCACCGCCTGCAGCAGCGGCCGATAGAACAGCTTCTCGTGCAGCCTGCGCACCTGGTTGGCGCGCTTGCGGAACTCGGCGAGCAGCACCTGCCCCTCCGACAGCCCGCCCTCGGCCTGCAACCCGGCCGCCCGCGCCAGCCAGCGCAACCCGTTCGTGTCGTCGTCGGCCGGGAACAGGTGGGTGCGCAGCAGCCGCTGGAGCTGCAACCGGTGCTCCAGGGTGCGCAGGAACCGGTAGGCGCGGCCGAAGTCCGCGGCGTCCGCCCGGCCCACGTACCCGCCCCGCCCCAGCACCGCCAGCGCCTGCGTGGTGGAGGTGATGCGCAGCTCCTCGTCGCCGCGCCCGTGCACGAGCTGGAGCAGCTGCACCGCGAACTCCACGTCCCGCAGCCCGCCGCGGCCCAGCTTCAGCTCGCGGTCGGTCAGCCCGGCCGGCACGTGGTCCTCGACGCGGCGGCGCATGGCCTGCACGTCGGCCACGAAGTCCTCGCGCTCGGCGGCCGTCCACACCATCGGGCGAACCACCTCCAGGTAGCGCCGCCCCAGCTCCGCGTCGCCCGCCACCGGCCTGGCCTTGAGCAGCGCCTGGAACTCCCACGTCCGCGCCCACCGCCGGTAGTAGGACGCGTGGCCGTCCAGGGTGCGCACCAGCGCGCCCGCCTTGCCCTCCGGCCGCAGGGCCGCGTCGACCTCGAAGCACGCCTGGCCCGCGACCTGCATCAGCGTGCTGGCCAGCCGCGTGGCCACGGCCAGGTCGCCCTCGCCGACGAACACCACGTCCACGTCGCTGACGTAGTTCAGCTCCCGCGCACCGCACTTGCCCATGGCGATCACCGCCAGCGTGCACTCGTCGGCACGCGCCACCTGCCGCCCGGCGACGTCCAGCGCGGCCCGCAACGCCGCCTCCGCCAGGTCCGACAGCAACCCGGCCACGTCGTCGTAGGTGACGTAGGGCTGCTCCGGCTCGACCACGTGGGCCAGGTCCTCGGCCGCGACCCGGCACAGCAGGGCCCGGTAGGCCGACCGCAGCGCCCGCACCGCCTCCGCGCCGGTCAGCCCCTCGACCGCGCCCACCAGCGCGGGCGTGAACGCCGCCGGGTCCACCGGCTCGGGGTCGGCGAGGTCGGCCCAGCGGTCCGGGTTGGCCACCAGGAAGTCCGCCAGCGCGGTCGACGAGCCCAGCACGGCCAGCAGTCGCCCGCGCAGCACCGCGCCGTCGCGCAGGGCGCCGTCCAGCTCGGGCCACCGGTCGCCGAGCGCGTCGCGCAGCCGGTCCACGCCGCGCAGCGCCAGGTCCGGGTCGGGGCTGCGGGACAGCGCGACCAGGACGGGCTCGGCGCCCGCGGTGGGGCCGCGCCCCTCCCACCACCCCGCGTCACGCAGGTGCTCGTTGCTGCGCGCCTCGGTCAGGCCGAACCGCGCGGGGGACGTCGGGGTGCGGGCTGGATCGGTCATCGTCGAACACCGTAGCCCTCACGGGGGCCCGCGAAACCGGCGGCCGGACACGATCAAGCGGACACCGCGCAACGCCCCGGTCACACCAGCGGCAGGTTCCTCGACGTCGTCAGCCCACCGGCGGCCAGGCGCACGAACCGCTCCGCGAACGGCTGCCACACCTCGCGGATGTCCTCGTGCGCGGCGGCCAGCCGGTCGGGGTCGAGCCACCCGGGACGCGCGCCGGCCGCGGTGCCCGGGTACCCCTCGGCCCACTTGAGCACGACCTCGGGCGTGGTCTCGACGTGGAACTGCACGCCGTAGGCCCGGTCGCCCACCCGGAACGCCTGGTTCGCGCACCTCGGCGAGGACGCGAGCAGCACCGCGGTCGGCGGCAGCAGCGACACCTCGTCGGTGTGGAACTGGAGCACGTCGGGCGTCCACGGCAGGTCCGCGAACAGCGGGTCGTCCCCGGCCGCGTCCCGCTTGGCCACCAGCATCACGCCCACCTCGGGCCCCTGCCGCGCCGGCCGCACCTGGCCGCCGGTGGCCGCGGCGAGCAGCTGCGCGCCCAGGCAGACCGCCAGCAGCGGCACCCGCCGCGACACCGCGTGCGACAGCAGCCGCCGCACGTCGGCCAGCCACGGGTGCCCGGCGTCGTCCAACGCGCCCATCCCCCCGCCCAGGCACACCACGCCGTCGTAGCCGTCGAGGTCGTCGGGCACCGGCTGCTCGAAGGGCCGGACCACGTCCAGCACCGCCCCGGCGGCGGTCAACCAGTCGCCGAGGCGGGCCGGCGGGTCGTCGTGGTCGGGTTGCAGCACCAGCAGACGCGTCACCCGACCGAGGGTAGATCAGCAGGCGCAGGACGCCCCGGGCAGACCCGTGCCCTCCACCGGGTAGCCCGCGGCCCGCCAGGTGGTGATGCCGCCGGCCAGCCGCTTCACCCGGAACCCGAGCCGGCTCAGCGCCAGCGCGCCCTTGGTGGCCGCGTTGCACACCGAGCTCTCGCAGTAGCAGACGTAGACCAGGTCGCGGTCCCAGCCGGCGGTGGTCGCCTCGTCGACCTCCCAGTGCGGCAGGTTGAGCGCGCCGGGGATGTGCGCGCGGTCGAACGCCTCGCGGCTGCGCGTCTCCACGAGCCGGAAGCCCGCGGTGTCCCCGGCCTCCAGGTCGCGCACCACGTCGTCCGGGTCGGCCTCGAAGGCCAGCTCGGCGGCGAAGAACGCGGCGGCGTCGGCGGGGTCGGCGGCGGGGAAGCGGAGCGTGTTCGTCATGGGTAGATCGTCGCTTGACCAGCGCGGTCATCCCATGGGGAAACCAAGGCGCGCACGGGGTCGTGCCTACGATTCCACGGTGGAACTCGACGACGTGGATTGGAAGCTGCTGGACCTGCTCCAGCGGGACGGGCGGATGACGTTCACCGAGCTGGCCAAGCGGGTCTCGCTGTCGGCGCCCGCGACCACCGAGCGCGTGCGGCGGCTGGAGCAGGCGGGGGTCGTCACCGGGTACGCGGCGGTGGTCGACCCGCAGCGGCTCGGGCTGCCGATCGAGGCCATCGTGCGGGTGCGCGTGCGCAGCCTGGACACGCCGCGGTTCCGCGAGCGCGTGGTGACCATGGCCCAGGTGCGCGACGCGGACCACGTGACCGGGGACGACTGCTGGCTGCTGCGCGTGGTCTGCCGGTCGATGGTCGAGCTGGAGGGGTTCGTCGAGCAGGCCCAGCGGTACGGCGACACCACCACGTCGCTGGTGTTCTCCTCGCACGTGCGCAATCGGCCGATTACGCGGGAGGTCGTGGACGGTATCGTTTATCGATAACAACGAAAAACGATATGCGCGGGGGGCGTCATGTCGAAGAACCCGTTGGAGCCGCTGACCGGCGTCGTGACCGCGGCGCTGGGCCTGGGCCTGTTCGGCCTGGGCGCGGTGGCGTTCACGCGGCTGGTCGAGCTGATCCTCAAACCGGTGTGCTTCACCGCGCCGTCCTGGCCGTACGGGGCCGAGAGCGCCGGACTGGCACCCGGGACGGTCCTCGACGACGTCAGCCGGGTGCGGCTGTGCGTCGAGGACCCGACACCCTGGCACCACGCGCTCGGCTTCCTGTCCGATCTGCCCACGCCGGTGGCCCAGTTGGGCGGGCTGCTGCTGTTGTCCCGGCTGCTCGGGCGCGCCGCCCGGCACGGCGCCCACACCGCCGGGACCGCCGAGGACCTGCGGGGGCTGGGCCACTACCTGGTGCTCGCCATGCCCGGCGCGGCCCTGACCGAGTCGATCGCGCGCAGCACCCTGGTGCACTGGGCCGTCACCTACGACGCCGGCTGGGGCCTGTTCTTCGGCAACTGGCACGTCCCCTGGTGGGCCGTCCTCACCGGCATCGGCCTGCTGTCCCTGGCGCGCATCACGCACATCGGCGCGGCGATGCGGACCGAGCTGGAAGCGACGGTATGACCGCCCGAGACCCGCTCGGGCCGTTCACCCGGCTCGTCCGGCTCCTGTGGGTGCTCACCGCGCTGCTCACCGCGGGCGGGTCGGTCACGTCGTCGACGAGGAGCGCGCTCACCTCCGGCAAGGAGTGCTTCCGCACCAGCCTGATGACCGGCGCCCACGGAGGTCACAACCCACTGCGCGACGGGGTGGTCAGCACCGTCGAGCTGGAACGGGTGTGCATCTCCGCGCCGACCGCGTGGGAACGCGTCCTCGGCTTCCTCGCCGAGGCACCCACCCCGTTCGCCCGCGCCGCCGCGCTCCTGATGCTCTTGCTGCTGCTGGAGAAGGCGGCCCGCGACGGCGTCCACACCCGTGACACGGCCCGGCGCCTGCACCGCCTCGGGGTGTTCCTGCTCGTCGTGCTCCCGGTGGCGAGCGTGCTGGAGGTCTGCTCGTCGGCCTGGCTGTTCCTCCGGGTGGTCGACCCCGACCGGGAGGTGCTGGAGTTCCTGTTCGACTGGGACGTGCCCTGGTGGGCGGTGGTCACCGGCGCGGGTCTGCCGGCACTTGCGAAGATCATGGGGAAGAGTGCCGAGATGCGCGAGGAGCTGGAGGGAACCGTGTGACCATCCAGGTGCACCTGGACCGGTTGCTGGCCGAGCGCGGGATGACGCTGACCCAGCTCTCCGAACGCGTGGGCGTGTCGGTCGTCAACCTGTCGGTCCTGAAGAACGGTCGGGCCAGGGCCATCCGGTTCAGCACGCTCAGCGCGCTCTGCCGGGCGCTGGACTGCCAACCCGGCGACCTGCTCAGCCACTGGCCGGAACTGCCCGGGTGAACGCGAACTCCGCCGAGTCGCCCACCGGCCGGAACCCGATCCGCTGGTACACCGAGTTCGACGTGGGGTTCGCCAGGTCGGTGAAGAGCACCACGTGCTCGGCGCCGTGCTCGCGGGCCCACGTCGCGCACGCCGCGGTCACCGCCGCGCCGTAACCGCGCCTGCGGTGCTCCCGCGCCGTGTAGACCGGGCCGATGCGCGACATGCCCGACGCCGGCGGGCTCGTCGCCGCCCACGCCACCGGCGTGCCCGCTCCGTCGCACCACAGCACGTGCGCGCCGCCGTTGACCGGCAGCCGGTGCACGAACCGCGCCGCCTGCTCGACCAGGGCGTCGTCCGCCTCCTGGTCGGTGGCCTCGGCGCGGAAGTCCAGGTACCACCGGGTCAGCAGGTCGGCGTCGGCCTCGGTGGCCGGCCTCGCCGTGCCCGGCACGTCCGGCGGCACCAGCTCGCCGAGCCGGTACAGGCGCAGGGACATCACCTCGCGCGCACCGCACCCGGTGCGGGCCGCCCACGCCATCACGAACGCCTCCGCCGACTCGCGCGGACCGGTCACCCCGGGCAGCTCCACCTCGCCCGCCAGCGCGTCGGCCACGGCCTCGGCCCACTGCGGCGGCACACCGCTGACCTCCAGCGGCCACGGCGGCACGCGCAGGGCCGCCGCCACCAGGTCGCCGTCCTCCGACGCGGTCACCAGCAGCGCGGGCGGGTCGTCCGGCATGGCGTGGTTGAGCCTGCGGTGCACCGCCGCCACCGCGACGGTGTGCGCCACCGGATCAGTGGTGAAGTGGTCCCCCGCGAGGGCCCAGAACTCAGCGAAGTCGTCGTGCTTCGTCACCTCGGCCACGAGCGCGACGGTAACGCAGGACGACCACCCGGGCACCCGCCATCGGGCGGTCCCGATCCGCGCCGGCACCAAAGGGCCATGAACGCACAAAGCCCTCAGGGGCACCCGGCGAACCGGGTGCCCCTGAGGGAAAGAATGTTCGGCGGCGTCCTACTCTCCCACACCCTCACGAGTGCAGTACCATCGGCGCTGGAAGGCTTAACTACCGGGTTCGGAATGGGACCGGGTGTTCCCCAACCGCAATGACCACCGAAACACTATGAAATTACCAACCCGTAGGCACCCGACCACACCCAACCATTCAGTCGAGTGGACCCGGTGGTCCGGTTCGGTTCTTTCAGAACCGCACAGTGGATGCGTAGCGTCTTCATGACAAGTCCTCGGCCTATTAGTACCGGTCAACTCCAGCCGTTACCGACCTTCCATCTCCGGCCTATCAACCCAATGGTCTCTTGGGGGCCTTAACCCACAAAGGGTGGGATACCTCATCTAGGAACGAGCTTCCCGCTTAGATGCTTTCAGCGGTTATCCCTTCCGAACGTAGCCAACCAGCAATGCCCTTGGCAGGACAACTGGCACACCAGAGGTCCGTCCGTCCCGGTCCTCTCGTACTAGGGACAGCCTTCCGCAAGTATCCTACGCGCGCGGCGGATAGGGACCGAACTGTCTCACGACGTTCTAAACCCAGCTCGCGTACCGCTTTAATGGGCGAACAGCCCAACCCTTGGGACCTACTCCAGCCCCAGGATGCGACGAGCCGACATCGAGGTGCCAAACCATGCCGTCGATATGGACTCTTGGGCAAGATCAGCCTGTTATCCCCGGGGTACCTTTTATCCGTTGAGCGACCACGCTTCCACAAGCCATGGCCGGATCACTAGTTCCGACTTTCGTCCCTGCTCGACCCGTCGGTCTCACAGTCAAGCCCCCTTGTGCACTTGCACTCGACACCTGATTGCCAACCAGGCTGAGGGAACCTTTGAGCGCCTCCGTTACCCTTTGGGAGGCAACCGCCCCAGTTAAACTACCCACCAGGCACTGTCCCTGATCCGGATCACGGACCGAGGTTAGACATCCAGTACGACCAGAGTGGTATTTCAACGACGACTCCACAACCACTGGCGTGGCCGCTTCACAGTCTCCCACCTATCCTACACAAGCCGAACCGAACACCAATACCAAGCTATAGTAAAGGTCCCGGGGTCTTTCCGTCCTGCCGCGCGTAACGAGCATCTTTACTCGTAGTGCAATTTCGCCGGGCCTGTGGTTGAGACAGTCGAGAAGTCGTTACGCCATTCGTGCAGGTCGGAACTTACCCGACAAGGAATTTCGCTACCTTAGGATGGTTATAGTTACCACCGCCGTTTACTGGCGCTTAAGTTCTCAGCTTCGCCCCGAAGAGCTAACCGGTCCCCTTAACGTTCCAGCACCGGGCAGGCGTCAGTCCGTATACATCGTCTTGCGACTTCGCACGGACCTGTGTTTTTAGTAAACAGTCGCTTCTCGCTGGTCTCTGCGGCCAACTGGTCCTAGCCCGCAAGGGGCTTCAAACCCTTTGGCCCCCCTTCTCCCGAAGTTACGGGGGCATTTTGCCGAGTTCCTTAACCACAGTTCGCCCGATCGCCTCGGTATTCTCTACCTGACCACCTGTGTCGGTTTGGGGTACGGGCCGCATGAACACTCACTAGAGGCTTTTCTCGGCAGCATGGGATCACCCTACTTCGCCTCAATCGGCTATGCATCACGTCTCAGGATACGTGAGCTGCGGATTTGCCTACAGCTCTCCCTACACGCTTACACCAGTACTACCACTCACTGGCGGAGCTACCCTCCTGCGTCACCCCATCGTTTGACTACTACAAGCTCGGGTCCCGCGCTCCACATGCCGGGAGGTCCGAAGACCCATCCGACAGCTTCGGGCGGTTAGCATCGCAAGCCTCGCCATGGGCGCGTTCACACGGGTACGGGAATATCAACCCGTTGTCCATCGACTACGCCTGTCGGCCTCGCCTTAGGTCCCGACTTACCCTGGGCGGATTAGCCTGGCCCAGGAACCCTTGGTCATCCGGCGGCAGAGTTTCTCACTCTGCTTTCGCTACTCATGCCTGCATTCTCACTCGTCCAGCCTCCACCACTAGGTTCCCCTGCAGCTTCAGCGGCTGAACGACGCTCCCCTACCCATCCCAGCAAAACTGGAATGACACGGCTTCGGCGGTGTGCTTAAGCCCCGCTACATTGTCGGCGCAGGACCACTTGACCAGTGAGCTATTACGCACTCTTTAAAGGGTGGCTGCTTCTAAGCCAACCTCCTGGTTGTCTGGGCGACCCCACATCCTTTCCCACTTAGCACACACTTAGGGGCCTTAGCCGGCGTTCTGGGCTGTTTCCCTCTCGACTACGAAGCTTATCCCCCGCAGTCTCACTGCCGCGCTCTCACGTACCGGCATTCGGAGTTTGGTTGATTTCGGTAAGCTTGTGGGCCCCCTAGACCATCCAGTGCTCTACCTCCGGCACGAAACACACGACGCTGCACCTAAATGCATTTCGGGGAGAACCAGCTATCACGGAGTTTGATTGGCCTTTCACCCCTAACCACAGCTCATCCCCCAGGTTTTCAACCCTGGTGGGTTCGGGCCTCCACGCGGTCTTACCCACGCTTCACCCTGGCCATGGCTAGATCACCCCGCTTCGGGTCTAGACCACGCGACTCTGGCGCCCTATTCGGACTCGCTTTCGCTACGGCTACCCCACACGGGTTAACCTCGCCACGCAGCACTAACTCGCAGGCTCATTCTTCAAAAGGCACGCCGTCACCCCTAAAGGCTCCGACGGATTGTAGGCACACGGTTTCAGGTACTATTTCACTCCCCTCCCGGGGTACTTTTCACCTTTCCCTCACGGTACTAGTCCGCTATCGGTCACCAGGGAGTATTCAGGCTTAGCGGGTGGTCCCGCCAGATTCACAGCAAATTCCACGAGCTCGCTGCTACTTGGGAACACCGTCAGGAGACACCGGGTTTTCACGTACGGGACTCTCACCCTCTACGGTCACGCTTTCCAGACGCATTCCGCTAACCACAGTGTTTTATAACTCCTCGACCGTCCGGCAGAACGATCAGACAGGTCCCACGACCCCGCGAATGCAACCCCTGCCGGGTATCACACAGACGCGGTTTAGCCTCTTCCGCTTTCGCTCGCCACTACTCACGGAATCACGGTTGTTTTCTCTTCCTGCGGGTACTGAGATGTTTCACTTCCCCGCGTTCCCTCCACGCACCCTATGTGTTCAGGTACGGGTGACCCCACATGACTGAGGCCGGGTTTCCCCATTCGGAAATTCTTGGATCTCAGCTCGGTTGACAGCTCCCCAAGACTTATCGCAGTCTCCTACGTCCTTCATCGGCTCCTGGTGCCAAGGCATCCACCGTATGCCCTTAATAACTTGCCACAAAGATGCTCGCATCCACTGTGCAGTTCTCAAAGAACAACCAGACACAACCCCGCTACTGCCCACGCCTACCGAGCCACACCCGGCGGTTCGAGGGCGGGGATCGCCCTGTCGTTACTCGCTGAAAGAAACACAAAGCGTGTTCCCTCAGGACCCAACAGCGTACCGAACAGAAGCCTTGAACCCTCGACGAACCCTTCCACGCTCGCAAGCGAGCAGTACTAACTCCGTCAACAACCCGAGGTTCTGCATTAGCCAGCATCCACTAATATGAGCTCCACCCGACGATCATTCGCCGCCGGCGTGGCCTCCACTCCGGACAAGTCCGCAGTGCAGATGCTCCTTAGAAAGGAGGTGATCCAGCCGCACCTTCCGGTACGGCTACCTTGTTACGACTTCGTCCCAATCGCCAGTCCCACCTTCGACCGCTCCCCCCCTTACGGGTTGGGCCACGGGCTTCGGGTGTTACCGACTTTCGTGACGTGACGGGCGGTGTGTACAAGGCCCGGGAACGTATTCACCGCAGCGTTGCTGATCTGCGATTACTAGCGACTCCGACTTCACGGGGTCGAGTTGCAGACCCCGATCCGAACTGAGACCGGCTTTTTGGGATTCGCTCCACCTCACGGCTTAGCAGCCCTCTGTACCGGCCATTGTAGCATGTGTGAAGCCCTGGACATAAGGGGCATGATGACTTGACGTCATCCCCACCTTCCTCCGAGTTGACCCCGGCAGTCTCCCATGAGTCCCCGCCATAACGCGCTGGCAACATGGAACGAGGGTTGCGCTCGTTGCGGGACTTAACCCAACATCTCACGACACGAGCTGACGACAGCCATGCACCACCTGTACACCAGTCCGAAGAGGCCCACATCTCTGCAGGTTTCCGGTGCATGTCAAGCCCAGGTAAGGTTCTTCGCGTTGCATCGAATTAATCCACATGCTCCGCCGCTTGTGCGGGCCCCCGTCAATTCCTTTGAGTTTTAGCCTTGCGGCCGTACTCCCCAGGCGGGGTGCTTAATGCGTTAGCTGCGGCACGGAGGACGTGGAAGCCCCCCACACCTAGCACCCACCGTTTACGGCGTGGACTACCAGGGTATCTAATCCTGTTCGCTCCCCACGCTTTCGCTCCTCAGCGTCAGTATCGGCCCAGAGACCCGCCTTCGCCACCGGTGTTCCTCCTGATATCTGCGCATTTCACCGCTACACCAGGAATTCCAGTCTCCCCTGCCGAACTCAAGTCTGCCCGTATCGACCGCAGGCTCCACGTTAAGCGTGAAGTTTTCACGGCCGACGCAACAAACCGCCTACGAGCTCTTTACGCCCAATAATTCCGGACAACGCTCGCACCCTACGTATTACCGCGGCTGCTGGCACGTAGTTAGCCGGTGCTTCTTCTGCAGGTACCGTCACTCGCGCTTCGTCCCTGCTGAAAGAGGTTTACAACCCGAAGGCCGTCATCCCTCACGCGGCGTCGCTGCATCAGGCTTGCGCCCATTGTGCAATATTCCCCACTGCTGCCTCCCGTAGGAGTCTGGGCCGTGTCTCAGTCCCAGTGTGGCCGGTCACCCTCTCAGGCCGGCTACCCGTCGTCGCCTTGGTAGGCCATCACCCCACCAACAAGCTGATAGGCCGCGGGCCCATCCCGTACCGCCGGAACTTTCCACCCCCCACCATGCGGAAGGAGGTCATATCCGGTATTAGACCTAGTTTCCCAGGCTTATCCCAGAGTACGGGGCAGGTTGCCCACGTGTTACTCACCCGTTCGCCGCTCGTGTACCCCGAAGGGCCTTACCGCTCGACTTGCATGTGTTAAGCACGCCGCCAGCGTTCGTCCTGAGCCAGGATCAAACTCTCCAATAAGGAATGAGTTCGATCGCTCCGAACAACACTGACAATTACGTCAGCTGTCCAGTAACAATCTCAAAGGAATCCTCTTGACGAGGATCATAAATTTACTGGCTATTCGGCACGCTGTTGAGTTCTCAAAGAACACGCGCTCACCATCTTGTCCCGCGTCTTACTGCGGTTCATTCCGGGGCTTGTGTTGAAAGCTTAGCTCGTTCGTTTTCGCGGTGTCAAATCGGCCGTTTCGGCTTCTCGGCTCCGCGATCAACTCGCTTAGCATTCAGTTTGTTCTGCTTTCCGGACCCGAGGCAGCACCTGGTGCTGCTTGTTCGCTTCCGAAGGCTTTGACGCCGCAGTACTCTACCCGGCCCGATTCGCGGTGTCAACCGCTCGTTCCGGGGTCTTGCTGGCGACTCGGTAAAAGTTACTCATGCCGGCCGATCAAGTCAAATCGCCTGGTCAGCGGGCTGCCGAGCCGGTGCGGACGCCTGCGGGCCGGGGCCCTTGGGCGCCACGGGCCGGGGGCGCAGCCACAGCGGGATGGTCCGCAGGCCCTCCATCGCGGCCACGATCTGCTCCGGCGACGCCGGTTCGCGGGTCGCCACGGGCACCAGGTCGTAGCCCCAGATCCGGAACTCCTTGAGAACCGTGACCGGATCGTCGCCGAAGCCCTGCGTGGCCGTCGCCGAGAACTCGATGAACACGTGCGGGCGATCCCGGCGCAGCAGGCGCACCAGTCCGGCCAGCGCGCGGTGACCACGGCCCGGGGTGTCGACACGAACGACTGAGAGCTTGCGCCCCTGCAACGAGGGCACGGCCTCCAGCTCCTTGTCGAGCCGGGTCGAGCGGACCCGGGCCATGCCCTCCGGCGCGCTGTCCGGCACCGGCGACACCGTCACCCCGCCGGTCAGCGAAGCCTGGGTGGCCAGCTCACCGGTGCTGTCCCACGCGGCCGCGTCCACCAGGACCAGCTGCCCGGCGATGCGCTCGGGCAGGTTGACCTCGACGTTGTGCTTGAGCAGCGCCCGCGCGACCGGGCACGGCTCGACCGCCACCACCGCGCCGCCCGCGCCGAACCGGCTGAGCATGCGCACGGTCTGGTAGCCGACGTAGGCGCCGACGTCGAGGAAGATCCCGTCCGGTTCGACGACCTGGTCGATCAGCTCCGACAGGCCCGGTTCCCACACCCCGTTGCTGGACAGCAGCGGCAGCATGAACGCGTCGTCCGAGGGCAGGCGCAGCAGGCCCACGTCGGTCAGCACGAGCGAGCTGCGCGGCGGCGCGTCGCCGTGCCGCTCGTGCTCGCGGACGACCACCCGCCGCAGCGCGTCGGCGGTCTGCTGGGCCTGGTTGGCGGCGCGCAGGCCGACGTCGAGCCTGCTGTCGCGCTCGCGCAGCACGTCGACGACCTTGGACTCCAGCGAGTCGATGCGGTCGAGGGTGCGCTCCAGCGCGACGGCCAGCTTCTCGATGCGCCGGTCCAGGGCGTCGGTCTGCTTGGCGCGCTTGGCGGCCTCGGCGACCAGCGCGTCCTCGATCTCGCGGAGCCTGCGGCCCTGGCCGGCCATGTCCGCGCGGACCCGGACCACGCCGTCGTCGACGCCGACGAGCTGGTCGGCGAGGTGGCCCTGGTGCTCGGCCTGCTGCTCCAGCTCGGCGCGCAGCACCTCCAGCTCGCCGAGGCCGACGCCGGTGGAGATGTCGTCCTGGCGGCGGACCAGCTCGGACACGGTGCGCTCGACCCCGTCGACCAGGGAGTTGAGCACGTCCCGCATGTGGTTGTCGTAGTGGTCGAGCACGCGCAGGACCATCTTGCGCAGCTGCGGCGCCATGGGCGTGCGGCTGGCGACGCCGACGTCGGGCTGGCGGAGCAGGGCGTGCTTGGCCGAGTGCAGCGCGGTCAGCGGGTCCACGGTCGGCGTGGGCTTGGGCCGGCGGGCGCGCCAGGTGCGGTAGGCGTGCTCGACGCGTTCGCGCAGGACTTCGCCGACCACGGCGGTGCTCCGGGTGGCGCGGACGCGCTCGCGCCCCTTGAGCCCGATGGCGGCGACGGTCGAGCGGTCGTCGGCGATGGCGCGCATGAGCTTGGCGGCGGCCTGCACGTCGGGTTCCACACCCTGGCGGCAGGGCACGAAGACCACCGAGTTCTTGTCGAACAGCTCGGCGACCGCGCCGTGGTCGGAGGTGAGGATCGGGGTGGCCCGGGCGGCGTGCCCGCCGAGGGCGTGGGCGATCCGGTCGTCGGCGCCGCCGCGGTGGAGGTGGACGAGGCAGTCCACCGGGCCGAGGTCGTCGACCAGCTCGATGCGCGGGTCGGCGGCGGTGGCGAGGCGCAGGCGCTCGGCGGCCTCCGGGTGGGCCTTGGCGTTGGCGACCGCGATGCGGAGGGTGATGTCCGCGCGGTCGGGGAACGCCGAGAGGAACGCGGAGACCGCGCCGAGGACGTTGCCCTCGCGGTCGATGGCGTGGTCCGCGAGGGCCCCGAAGATCACTCGTTCGTGGGATTCGGGGTCGCGCGTGTCGACCTCGGCCTCGGCGACCGGCAGCGGGAGGACGCGGGTGGTCGGGCCGCCCTGGCGCTCCCGGGCGGCGCGGGTGGTCTCGGACGGGACCCAGACCTCGTCCGCGTCGGCGGCCGGCTCGTCGTCGAGGACGTAGTCGACCACGAAGCGGCTGTCCGGGACGGGCTGCCCCGTGCCGACGCGCACCACCACCGGGTAGCCCTCGGTGGTGGAGGTCGGCAGGCCGGAGGCGCGGGCGGCGGCGTGGACGAGGCGCGCGAGGGGGCCGGTGCCCAGGACGGTGACGCCGAGCTGGTCGTGCAGGACCGGGGCCTCGGCGCGCGACCGGGGCACGGCGGGCACGGGCAGGCGGCCGGACGCCACGCCGGCCCCGGCGCACCAGTCGCGGAAGGCCGGGCCGTCGGCGCCGAACGGGTCGGGGAACTGGGTGCGGAGCGCCGGGTCGGACCGCCAGAGGGCGGCGGCCCAGCGGGTGCTGCCGGGCAGGTCGGGAACCGGTTCGCAGGCCCAGGCCACGAACGCCGCGCCGCCGTCCGGGCCGAAGGCCGGGGGTGGGGTGGGGGTTCGGCCGGGGGGTGGGGTGGCGCTGGTGGGGGTTGGGGCGCCGGCCTGTGCCGGGGCGCTGGTGGGGGCCTGGTCGGCAGTCGGCGCTGGGGGGGCCTCGGTGGTAGCGGCGGCTTCGACAGCGGCTTCGCCCTCGGCGGTGGCTTCGACAGCGGGGGCTTCGACAGCGGGGGCTTCGACAGCGGGGGCGACCTCGGCGGTGGCTTCGACGGAGGCTTCGGCGGCGGGGGCGGTGTCGCCGGGCTCCTCGGTCGGGGTCTCGGCAGCGGGTCCTTCCCCGGCTTCTCCGGTTCCCCCCTCGACTTCCTCCCCGGCGACTTCTTCCCCGGCCGGTGTCTCGGCGGTGTCGTCCGCCGCCGGGGGCTCCGGGAAGGGGAGCTGCTGCTGGACGTCGTGGCCGTTGACGTGGCCGTTGACCGGGGTGCCGTTGGTGTGCGGCGCCGGGGGTTCGACGGCAGCGGGTTCGGGTTCGGGCTGAACCTCGGGTTCGGGCTCGGCCGGCGCCCACCCCTCCGGGCTGAAGGCCGAACCGGGCTGGGTGCGGGCCGCCTCGCGGTAGTCCGCGCGCAGCTCGTCGGGGATCCGGGTGCCGTCGGCGAGCTGGCCGAAGCCGTAGCGCACCTGCTGCGGCGCGTGGCCCCGGCGGACGAGTTCGGCGCGGTAGGCGGAGCACAGCTCGGCCAGGTGGGGGTGCTCCGACAGCAGCACGCGCGGCCGGTCGGCGAACTCCGCCGACAGCAGCCAGGGGCGCTGGGGGTCGAAGCCCGCGAAGTGCACGCTGCGCAGCGGCTCGCCCAGCGTGGTCAGGGTGCCGTCGGGCCTGCGGTGCAGGTCGCGCTGCGCCGCGTTCCACGCCGACAACCCCACCGTCGCGTTGCGCAGCACGTGCAGGTTGACCAGCGCCGGTGCCGTGTCGAGCACGGCCTTGGTCGCGTCCGGCGCCCGGCGCAGCTGCTCGCCCAGCGACCGCAGGAACGGCTCGGCGCCCGGCGCCACCAGCAGGAAGCCCGGGTCGAAGACCCCGGTCTCCAGCAGCTCGGCGGGGGTGGGCCGCAGGCCGTCCTCCGGGAGCGGGCGCAGGGACCTGGGCAGCAGCACCAGGGGCCCGTGCCGCACGGCGTCGAGCACCAGGTCGGTCAACGACGCCAGGACCTGCACCCACGGGTCCAGGTACAGCACCGGCACGCCCTGGCCCAGCAGCTGCTCCAGCAGCGTCGGCCGCAGCAGGCCGCACAGCTGCTCGGCGGTGCAGCCGGTGGCCAGCTCGGCCAGTTCCTCGGCCCGCACGCCCAGGTCGGCCGGGGTGACCAGGCCGGGGCCGGAGTGCTCCGGCAGGGCGTCGACCACCAGGGCCAGGAACCTGGCGTCCGGGTGGGCGGCCAGGAACGAGCCGGACAGCACCTTCACCGCGGGCAGCTCGGCGGCCCTGGCCACCGTGCAGGCGATGAACGCAGGACGGGTTTCCGATCGCGCGGGCACCTCGGTCACGGTCTGCAAACCTAGCCGCTCCGAGTGCTCGGTGCGCACGACCCGCACGGGAGCCCCCTTCGTCACAGGACCGGCAACAGGGTGCGCAGCTCGTACGGCGTCACGCTGCGCCGGTACGCGTCCCACTCGGTGCGCTTGTTGCGCAGGAAGAAGTCGTACACGTGCTCGCCGAGCGCTTCGGGCAGCAGTTCGGAGTTCTCCATCTCGGTCAGCGCCTCGCCCAGGTTCTGCGGCAGGTTGTCGTACCCGGCGGCGCGCCGCTCGCGGTCGGTCAGCGACCACACGTCGTCCTCGGCGGGCGGTGGCAGCTCGTAGCCCTTCTCGATGCCCTTGAGGCCCGCGGCCAGGATCACCGCGTACGCCAGGTAGGGGTTGCACGCCGAGTCCAGGCTGCGGATCTCCACCCGGCGCGACGAGGACTTGCCCGGCGAGTACATGGGCACGCGCACCAGCGCGGACCGGTTGGCGTGGCCCCAGCACACCGCCGTCGGCGCCTCGCCTCCCACGATCAGGCGTTTGTAGGAGTTCACCCATTGGTTGGTCACGCCGGAGATCTCGCGGGCGTGCTTGAGCAGGCCGGCGACGAACATCTTGCCGACGTCCGACAGCTGGTAGGGGTCCTCGGCGTCGTAGAACGCGTTGCGGTCGCCCTCGAACAGCGACACGTGCGTGTGCATGCCGCTGCCCGGCTGGTCGGTGAACGGCTTGGGCATGAACGAGGCGCGCACCCCCTGGGTGATCGCGACCTCCTTGATGACGTAGCGGAACGTCATCACGTTGTCGGCCATGGTCAGGGCGTCGGCGTAGCGCAGGTCGATCTCCTGCTGGCCGGGCGCGCCCTCGTGGTGGCTGAACTCGACCGAGATGCCCATGGCCTCCAGCGCCTCGATGGCGTGGCGGCGGAAGTGGGTCGCGGTCTCGTGGCTGGTCTGGTCGAAGAACCCGCCGTTGTCGGCCGGGATCGGCTCGCTGCCGTCCTCGGGGAGGCTCTTGAGCAGGAAGAACTCCATCTCCGGGTGCACGTAGCAGGTGAACCCGGCCTCGCTGGCGCGGGCCAGCGCGCGGCGCAGCACGTGCCGGGGGTCGGCCCACGACGGCGAGCCGTCCGGCATGGCGATGTCGCAGAACATGCGGGCGGAGTAGTGGTTGTTCTCCGAGGTCTTCCAGGGCAGCACCTGGAAGGTGGACGGGTCGGGCCGGGCCACCATGTCGGACTCGTACACGCGGGCGAAGCCCTCGATCGCGGAACCGTCGAAGCCGATGCCCTCGTTGAAGGCGCCTTCGAGCTCGGCGGGTGCGATGGCGACGGACTTGAGGAAACCCAGGACGTCCGTGAACCACAGGCGGACGAACCTGATGTCGCGCTCTTCGAGGGTGCGGAGCACGAACTCCTGCTGGCGGTTCATGCCACGAAGCCTAGGTAAGGGCGGCCGGCACCGCGCTGCCGCCTCGCCGGTACGCGCCTGCGCAGTCGCACCGGCTGAGCTTACCCGCAGGTCAAGGGGAGGCACCCGCGATCGGCGCCGGGGCGCGGGCCCGGGGATCTACGATCTGGCCATGCTGCCTCGCCGCGCCCTGCTCGGGTCGCTCCTGCTCGCCCTCGCGACCGGCTGCACCTCCTCGGGGGACGGCGGCGCCGGCCTGCCCGCCGGGTCGCAGGTGCTGGACTCCGCCGCGGCGGGCATGCGGTCGGTGACCAGCACCCACTTCGTGATCAAGGTCGACGGCGAGCTGCCCGACGTGACCGTCAAGGACGCCGAGGGCGACCTCGACGCCGAGGGGCAGTCGAAGGGCCGGGCCAAGGTCGAGCAGTTCGGCCAGCTCGTCGAGGTCGAGTACGTGCTGGTCGGCGACGACCTGTACTTCAAGGGCCCCACCGGCGGGTTCACCATGCTGCCCGCGGCGCTGGCGGGCCAGGTGTACGACCCGACCGCGATCCTCGACCCGGAGCGCGGGGTGGCCAAGGTGCTCGCCGACGCGCGCGACGAGAAGACCGTCAGCTCGGACGACGGCGTGACGGTGGTCGAGGCGACCGTGCCCGGGGACGTGGTGGGCGGGCTGGTGCCCGGCATCGGCGCGGACGTGGCGTCGCGCTTCTCGGTGCGCGGGGACAGGCTGGTCAACGCGGTGTTCACGCTGCCGGGCGGCGCGAAGGTCACCATCGACCTCACCGACTTCAACAAGCCCCTGACCGTCACCCGGCCCGCGTGAGCGCGGTGGTGACCCGGTCGCGCCGGTTGGCGATCGGCGCCGGGGCCGGTGCGGTGCTGCTGGGCGCGCTCGACGCCTACGTGGTGGTCGGCGTGCTCGCGGACATGGTGCGCGACCTGGGCATCCCGGTGAACCACCTGGAGCGCGCGACGCCGGTGGTCACCGGCTACCTGCTCGGGTACGTGGCCGGGATGCCGCTGCTGGGGCAGCTGTCGGACCGGTTCGGGCGGCGGCTGGTGCTGCACGCGTGCCTGGCCGGGTTCGCGCTCGGGTCGGCGGTCACCGCGCTGGCGGGCGACCTGCCGCTGCTGGTGGCCGGGCGGGTGGTGCAGGGCCTGGCCGGCGGCGCGCTGCTGCCGGTGACCATGGCGCTGGTGGCGGACCTCTGGTCGACCGGGCGGCGGGCCGCGGCGCTGGGCGTGGTCGGCGCGGCGCAGGAGCTGGGCAGCGTGCTCGGCACCCTGTACGGCGTCGGGGTGGCGTCGCTGTTCAACGCGTGGTCGGCGTTCGAGTCGTTGGAGCCGCAGAGCTGGCGGTGGGTGTTCTGGGTGAACCTGCCGCTGGCGCTGGTGGCGGCCGCGGTGGTGCGGCGGACCGTGCCGCGGTCGGCGCGGGGCGCGGTGCGGATCGACTTCGTCGGCGGCGCGCTGCTGGCGCTGGCGCTGGGGCTGGTGGTCGTCGGCCTGTACAACCCGGACCCGTCGCGGGCGGTGCTGCCGCCGTGGGGCTGGCCGGTGCTGGGCGCGTCGGTGGTGGTGCTCGCGCTGTTCCTGTGGTGGGAGCGGCGGTCGCCGGTGCGGCTGCTGGACCCGGCCGGGGTGGCGTGGCGGCCGTTCCTGGCGTCGCTGGGCGTGTCGCTGGCGGCGGGCGCGGCGCTGATGGTGACGCTCGTGGACGTGGAGCTGTTCGCGCAGACCGTGCTGCGGCGCGACTCGGCGGCCGCGGCCGGGGTGCTGGCCCGGTTCCTGGTGGCGCTGCCGGTGGGCGCGCTGGTCGGCGGGTGGGTCGCCGGTCGGGTCGGCGACCGGTGGGTGTCGTGCACCGGGATGGTGCTCGCCTGCGGGGCGTACCTGCTGGTGGCGCGGTGGCCGGCCGACGTGTCGGCGTTCGTGCTGGGGCGCGACCTGGCGGTGGCCGGGTTCGCGCTGGGCCTGGTGATCGCGCCGGTGTCGGCGGCGGTGCTGCGGGCGGTGCCCGCGGCGGAGCACGGCGTGGCGTCGGCGGCGGTCGTGGTGGCCCGGATGACCGGGATGCTGGTCGGCGTGGCCGGGCTGTCGGCGTGGGGCCTGCACCGGTTCCGGGAGCTGACCGCCGACCTGGACACGCCGCTGCCGTTCGGGGTGACGGCGGAGGAGTTCGCCGCCGCGGCGGCGGCCTACGAGCGGGCGCTGACCTCGGCGCTGCTGACCGAGTACCACGAGATCTTCCTGATCACGGCGGTCATCTGCGGCGCGGGTGCGCTGGTGTCGCTGCTGCTGCCGCGGGCGGCGCGCCGACCCGGCTTCACTCCCCCTTGATCACGACGTCACCCGATTCGAGGACCTCGCCCTTGATCTTGTCGTCGGGCTTGTCGCACTTGTCGGGCGCGTCGTTGGACGGGACGCCGTAGGCGCTCAGCTCGTCGGTCGGCTTGCCGTCCCCGGACGGGCCGTTGTCGCGCACGAAGAACTGGCGGTGCACGCCGCCGGCGCTGCCGGTGTCCTTGATCTTGAAGATGGCGGCGTTGCCGACCACCTCCAGGCAGGTCACGCCGCCGAGGCGCTCCTTGACGCCCTCCTCGGCGTTGCGGAACATCGCGAAGCCCTCGGCCCTCTCGCCGCCGCCGAAGACGGCGAACCCGAAGCGGGTGCCCACGGCGCTGATACCGGCGCCGCCGACGAACACCCCCTCCTGGGCGACGGCGGGCGCGGCGGGCAGCAGGACCGTGCTCAGGGCGGTGGCGGCGGCGATCGCGGTGACCTTGCTCAGCATGACGTCCTCCGGGGATCTCGACCTCGCGGGCCGCGTTTTCCGAGGTCACAGCCCGCGCAGTCGACCTTGTCAGAGCCGGCGGGGGGCGACGCGGACGAGGGAGGGCAAACCACCCGAAGGGGTGGGAACGCGCCGGTGCCCCGCCGTCGGGGTGGACGGCGGGGCACCGGTCTTCAGTCGGGCGGGTGGAACCGGAAGGGGGTCAGCCCTCCCGCCAGGCGTTGGTGATCGGCA
Organism: Saccharothrix syringae; assembly: GCF_009498035.1. Taxonomy (NCBI): domain Bacteria; kingdom Bacillati; phylum Actinomycetota; class Actinomycetes; order Pseudonocardiales; family Pseudonocardiaceae; genus Saccharothrix; species Saccharothrix syringae. The sequence continues at coordinate 1,002,255 of NZ_CP034550.1, read as the reverse complement.
GCCTGCGGTCGCGGCCGAACGCCTTGAAGGTGATCTTCGTGCCCGGCGGGTACTGGCGGCGCTTGTACTCGGCCTTGTCCACCATCCGGAGGACACGGTCCACCAGTTCGTGTGAAAAGCCCATGGCGATCAGGTCGCGGTACCCCTTGTCGCCCTCGACGTAGTCGTCCAGCACCGAGTCCAGCAGCTCGTAGTCCGGCAGCGAGTCGGTGTCGACCTGCCCGGGACGCAGCTCGGCCGACGGGGGCTTGGTGATCGAGTTCTCCGGGATCGGCGGCAGCTCGCCCAGCTTCTCCGCCTCGGTGTTGCGCCACCGCGCCAGGTCCCAGACCAGGGTCTTCAGCACGTCCTTGATGGGCGCGAACCCGCCGACCGCGTCGCCGTAGATGGTCGAGTAGCCCACCGCCAGCTCGGTCTTGTTGCCGGTCGCCAGCACCAGGTGCCCGTGCTGGTTGGACAGGCCCATCAGGGTCATGCCGCGGCAGCGGGCCTGGATGTTCTCCTCGGCCAGGCCGGTCAGGCCGAGCTGCCCGACGAACACCCCGACCATGTCGCCGATGGGCTGGACCGAGTAGTGCAGGCCGGTGCGCTGCGCCAGGTCCCGCGCGTCGGACTTCGAGTGCTCCGACGAGTACCCCGACGGCATGGACACGCCGTGCACGTTGTCCGCGCCCAGGGCGTCCACGGCCAGCGCCGCCACCACCGCCGAGTCGATGCCGCCGGACAGGCCGAGCACCACCGACCGGAACCCGTTCTTGTGCACGTAGTCGCGCAGGCCCGTGACCAGCGCGTACCACACCTCCGCCTCGTCGGGCAGCGGCTCGGCCGGCTCCGGCGCGGGCAGCGGCTCGTAGGCGGGCAGCGGGTCGTCCGACAGGACCCGGCGGTGCACGGTGAACCCGCCGTGCACGCCTTCGGTGCGCGGCGCGCCGCCGGGCAGGTCCAGGTCGAGCACGACCAGGTGCTCGACGAACTGCGGCGCGCGGGTGACCAGCTCGCCGGCCGCGGTGACCACCATCGTGTCACCGTCGAACACCAGCTCGTCCTGGCCGCCGACCAGGTTCACGTACGCCAGCGGGGCGCGGGCCTCGGCCGCGCGCCGGGCCACCAGCGGCAGCCGGGCGTCGTCCTTCTTGCGCTCGTACGGCGAGGCGTTCGGCGAGACCACGAGGTCCACCCCGGCCTCGCCCAGCGCCGCGACCGGCCCGCCGTCCTGCCACAGGTCCTCGCAGATCACCATGCCCACCTCCAGGCCGTGGACGCGCACCACGTCCAGCGAGTCGCCCGGCGTGAAGTAGCGGCGCTCGTCGAACACGCCGTAGTTGGGCAGGTGGTGCTTGTGCTGCCGGGCGACCACGCGGCCCCGGTGCAGCACGGCGGCGGCGTTGCGCATGCCGGCGCCGTCGCGGTCCAGGTAGCCGACGAACACGGCCAGCTCGCCGCACCCGGCCTCGTCCAGCGCGCCGGCCAGCTCGTCCAGGGCCTGCCTGGACGCCTCCGCGAAGGACACCCGCAGCGCCAGGTCCTCCACCGGGTACCCGGTGAGCACCATCTCGGGGAAGACGGCCAGGTGCGCCCCGGCCTCCACGGCCTTGCGGGACCACTCGACGACGAGTTCGGCGTTGCCGGCCAGGTCGCCGACACAGGCGTTGACCTGGGCGAGGGCGAGTCGGAGCTGAGGCATGAGGGCATTCTCGCTCACCCGGCGCGCCGGCGGCGGGCGTTGTGGCCGACGAGTCACACCTACGATCGTGGTGTGCGCCGATCGCTGCTGCTCCTGCTCGCCCTGCCGGTCCTCGCCTCCTGCACGACGGTGGTGACCGGTTCGCCGAAGGCCGGGACCACCCTGGAGCAGAGAGGGCCCGCCGGTGCCGTGCCCGCGGGGCTGGAGCGGTTCTACGGCCAGCGGCTGGGCTGGGAGGACTGCGACGCCTACGCGACCACCGGGTCCTCGGCCGCCGCGCTGAGGAACAAGCGGAACCTGGAGTGCGCCCGCCTGGAGGTGCCGCTCGACTACTCGCGGCCCGACGGGAAGACCATCAGGCTCGGCCTGCTGCGCCAGCCCGCCACCGGCGACCGCATCGGGTCGCTGCTGATGAACCCGGGCGGCCCCGGCGGGTCGGGCATGACCGCCGCCGCGAGCCTGGCGCCCGGCGTCCGGTCCTCGCCGCTGGGCGAGCGGTTCGACCTGGTCGGGTTCGACCCGCGCGGGGTCGGCGCGAGCGAGCCGCGCGTCCAGTGCCTCACCGACGCCGAGCGCGACGCCGAGCGGCTCGACGTCGACGTGGACACCTCGCCCGCGGGCGTGGCCGAGACCGAGGCGGAGAACAAGCGCTACGCCGAGAAGTGCGCCGAGTACAGCGGCCGGGACCTGCTGGCCAACGTCGGCACCCGCGACGTGGTGCGCGACCTCGACGTGATGCGGTCCGCGCTGGGCGACGAGAAGCTGACCTACCTGGGCTACTCCTACGGCACCTACATCGGCGCCGAGTACGCCGAGGCGTTCCCCGGCAACGTGCGGGCGCTGGTGCTCGACGGCGCGGTCGACCCGAAGCAGGACCAGGTGGAGTCGCTGATCGCGCAGGGCGCCGGGTTCCAGAAGTCCTTCGACGCGTTCGCCGCGTGGTGCGCGCGGCGCCAGGACTGCGCCCTGGGCACCGACCCCGCCAAGGCCAACCAGGCGTTCCGCGACCTGACCCTGCCGCTGGTGCAGCGGCCGGTGGCGGTCGGCGACCGGCAGCTGTCCTACAACGACGCCATCACCGGCGCGATCCAGGCGATGTACTCCCAGGAGCTGTGGGCGCCGCTCAACAGCGGGCTCGCGGAGCTGAAGGAGGGCCGCGGCGACGTGCTGATGCTGCTGGCGGACAACTACTTCGACCGCGACAAGGACGGCCGGTACGGCAGCGTCACCGACGCGTTCACCGCGATCAAGTGCGTGGACGAGCAGCCGGTGACCGACCGGGCCGTGCTCGACGACGTGGCCCGCCGGTACAAGGCGGCCGCGCCGTTCCTCGACGACGGCAACCCGGCGGTGGGCGTGCTGGACCCGTGCGCGTTCTGGCCGGTGCCGCCGACCGCGCAGGACGGCGCGCCCGGCCCCGGGCTGCCGCCGGTGCTGGTCATCTCCACCACCGGCGACCCGGCCACGCCCTACGAGGCGGGGGTGAGCCTGGCCCGGGAGCTGGGCGGCGGGCTGCTGACGTTCGAGGGCAACCAGCACACCGTCTACCTGCAGGGCGACGAGTGCGTCGACACCGCCGGGAACGCCTACCTGGTCGACCTGGAGCTGCCGCCCGCGGGCACCCGCTGCTCCTGACCGCTCAGGCGTCGACCCCTCGGGCGTCCACCGAGGCGTTCCAGCTGGCCAGCAGCTTCAGCCGCTCCTCGGACGGCGAGCCGGCGCGGGCGGTGTAGACGTTGAGGGTCAGGTCCGGGTCGCCGCCGGGCCGCAGGGCCTCGTAGTCCAGGTCCAGGTCGCCCACGAGCGGGTGGTGGAGCTGCTTGGTGCCGTGGGTCTTCTCCAGGACCTTGTGCTGCGCCCACAGCTTGCGGAACGTCTCGTCCTTGACCGACAGCTCGCCCACCAGCGCGGCCAGCCGGGCGTCGTCGGGGTAGCGGCCCGCGTCCAGCCGCAGGAAGGCCACCATGTCGGCGGCCACCGACGGCCAGTCGCGGTAGAACGTGCGGGCCTCCGGGCGCAGGAAGGTGTGCCGGGCCGCGTTGCGCTCCTCGGCGCTCAGGCCGCCGAAGCCGTACACGGCGTCGGCCAGGGCGTTCGACGCCAGGATGTCCGAGCGGCGGCCCATGACGAACGCGGGCACGTCGCCGACCATGTCCAGCAGCCGCAGCAGGCCGGGGCGCACGCGCTGGGGCGCGGGGCGCCTGGTCGGCGTCGGGCGGACCAGGTTGCGCAGGTGGGCGCGCTCGGTCTCGTCCAGCCGCAGGACGCGGGCCACCGCGTCGAGCACCGAGTCGGACACGGCCGGGGTGCGGCCCTGCTCCAGCCGCATGTAGTAGTCCACGCTCACGCCGGCGAGCATGGCCAGCTCCTCCCGGCGCAGGCCGGGCACGCGGCGGCGGCCACCGACCGGCAGGCCCACGTCGTCGGGCCGCACCCGCGCCCGGCGGCTGCGGAGGAATTCGCCGAGGTCGTGGTTCACCCTCCCAGTATGGCCGGGCGCGGCGCGCGGATCCTGGTACTGGCAGACCCAGGAAAGCCGGACCCCGGACGAACGGGGCCTCCGGTACCCCGGCCGACCGGGGCCAGTGTGGTGGTCATGAGCTACGACCTGAACAACCGCACCGCCGTCGTCACCGGGGCCGCCAGCGGCATCGGCGCCGAGATCGCCCGCGTGCTGGCCCGCTCCGGCGCCAGGGTGGCGCTGCTGGCCCGGCGCGCCGAGCGGCTGACCGAGCTGGCCGAGAAGATCGGGGCCGAGGGCGGGCAGGCGCTCGCGGTGCCCGCCGACATCACCGGCGACCTCGCGCCGGCCGTGGAGGCGGTCCACGCCGCGTTCGGGCGGGTCGACCTGGTGGTCAACAACGCGGGCGTCATGCTGGCCAACCCCATCACCGCGGGCCGCGACGACGAGTGGGGTCGGATGCTGGACACCAACCTCAAGGGCCTGCTCAACGTCATCAAGGCGTTCACCGACGACCTGGTGGCCGCCGGGCGCGACGGCGCCGCGGACCTGGTGAACATCTCGTCGGTCGGCGCGCACCTGACCTTCCCCACCTACGCCGTCTACACCGCGACCAAGGCGGCGGTGACGCACCTGTCGGCGAACCTGCGCACCGAGCTGGGTCCGCTGGGCGTGCGGGTGACCAACGTCGAGCCCGGCCTGGTGCACAGCGAGCTGGCCGACCACATGGACAACCCCGAGGTGTCGGCGAGCCTGGACGCGTGGCGGGAGCAGGTGCCGCCGCTGGACCCGGCCGACGTGGGCGACGTGGTCGCGTTCGCCACCAGCAGGCCGAAGCAGGTCAACCTGCGGCAGATCATGGTGCTGCCGACCGCCCAGGTCTGACCCCTCGCGGCCGGCGTCCCGCGCGGGGCGCCGGCCGCGGCCGGGCGTGTGAAGCTACTCGCACTCCGCGCAATTCCCCCTCGGGCGGTGTCAGGCTGGGTCGGTAACCGTGCAACGAAAGCCCGGGGACCCGCGACGGAGCAGGCCCCGAGGGAGGACGGTCGACGATGACTTCTGCCGAGGTAACCGCGCCCTACGGGAACGGGGCGGGTGGGTCCGCCCCGACCGGGAAGCGAGTGCGGGTCCACCACCTGCGCGAGATGAAGGACCGCGGCGAGCCGTGGCCCATGCTCACCGCGTACGACATGTACACCGCGGAGCTGTTCGACGAGGCCGGCATCCCGGTCCTGCTCGTCGGCGACTCGGCGTCCAACAACGTCTACGGCCACGACACCTCGCTGCCGGTGACCGTGGACGAGCTGATCCCGCTGGTCCGCGGCGTCACCCGGTCGGTGAAGCGGGCGCTGGTCGTGGCCGACCTGCCGTTCGGCTCCTACCAGGTGTCGGTCGAGCAGGCCGTGGCCACGGCGGTGCGGTTCATGAAGGAGGGCCGCGCGCACGCCGTGAAGCTGGAGGGCGGCCGCCACTTCGCGCCGCACGTCGAGGCGATCGTGCGGGCGGGCATCCCGGTCATGGGGCACGTCGGCTTCACCCCGCAGAGCGAGCACCAGCTCGGCGGGTACCGGGTGCAGGGGCGCAACGAGGCGTTCGACTCCGTGGTGGCCGACGCGCGCGCCGTGGAGGAGGCGGGCGCGTTCGCCGTCGTGCTGGAGATGGTGACCGCCGAGGTCGCCAAGCAGATCACGCACGACCTGCGCATCCCCACCGTCGGCATCGGCGCGGGTCCGGACACCGACGCCCAGGTGCTGGTGTGGCAGGACATGATGGGGCTGCGGCGCGGGCGCGCGCCGAGGTTCGTCAAGCGCTACGCCGACATGGCGGGGCTGATGATGTCGGCGGCGCAGCAGTTCGCCGCCGAGGTCAAGGGCCACCGGTTCCCCGGCCCCGAGCACACCTTCCACTGAGGTCGCGCGGTTCGGGCCGTCGCCGGGCTCCCCGCCGGCGGCCCGAACCCGGGTTGATCCACTTCCGCCGGCGTTGCGGCAGAGTGGGACTCATGTACCCCGAGACCGAGCCTTACGACCAGGGCCTGCTCGACGTCGGCGACGGGAACCGCGTCTACTGGGAGGTGTGCGGCAACCCCTACGGCAAACCCGTGGTGTTCCTGCACGGCGGCCCGGGCGGTGGCTGCGCACCCGTGCACCGGCGGCTGTTCGACCCCGCCGCCTACCGGATCGTGCTGTTCGACCAGCGCGGCTGCGGCCGGTCGGTCCCGCACGCGGCCGAGCCGGGCGCGGACCTGGGCGCCAACACCACCTGGCACCTGGTCGCCGACATCGAGCGGATCCGCGAGCACCTGAGCGTGGAGCGGTGGCAGGTGTTCGGCGGGTCGTGGGGCGCGACCCTGGCGCTGGCCTACGCCCAGACCCACCCGGAGCGGGTGACCGAGATGGTGCTGCGCGGGGTGTTCATGCTGCGCCGCAAGGAACTGGACTGGTACTACGGCGGTGGGGCGGGGTTTTTGTTCCCCGAGCGGTGGGAGCGGGTGACGGCGCTCGCGCCCGACGGCGACGTGATCGGCACCTACGCGCGGCTGCTCAACGACCCGGACCCGGCGGTGCACGAGCCGGCGGCCGTGGCGTGGAGCGTGTGGGAGGGTGCGACGGTCACCCTGCTGGAGCGGCCCGAGCTGGTCGAGGCGTTCGCGCGGCCCCGGTACGCGCTGGCGTTCGCGCGCATCGAGAACCACTACTTCCGCCACCGCGGCTGGCTGGAGGAGGGGCAGCTGCTGCGCGACGCGGGCAGGCTGGCCGGCATCCCGGCCGTGATCGTGCAGGGCCGCTACGACGTGACCACGCCCGCCGTGTCGGCCTGGGAACTGCACCGCGCCTGGCCCGGCTCGGAACTGGTGGTCGTCCCCGACGCCGGCCACGCCTTCGACGAACCCGGCACCCTGCGCGCCCTCCTGGCCGCCACCGACCGCTTCCGCCCCTGAACGCGGAACTCGGGGGTCCCGAACGTTCGACACGAGGGTCCCGAACGTTCGACTCGCGCGTCCTGAACGCATGACACGCGAGGTCTGAGCGCATGACACGCCGGGTGGACGCGCTCTCAGCCCGGCGTGTCATGCGTTGGGGGCCCGCGTGTCATGCGTTGGGGGCCCGCGAGTCGAACGTTCAGGGGGGTTGTGTCGAGCGTTCGGCGTCGTTGAGTTCTGCGTTCAGGGCTGCTTCCAGGGCTGGGCGGGCCGGTACCAGGGAGGGGCCGTACCAGGTCAGGTGGCGGCCGGAGACGTGGACGGGGCGCAGGGTTGGGAAGTGCTCCGGGCCGTCGGTGGGGGTGAAGGGGTAGGGCTCGTCGGGGAGGATCACCAGGTCGGCGTGCTGGAGGTCCGCCAGGGGTGGGCGCGGGTAGCGGTCGGGGTGGGTGGCGAAGGCGTTGACCACGCCCAGGCGGCGCAGGACGTCGCCGGCGAAGGTGTCCCGGCCCAGCACGACCCACGGTTTGCGCCAGACCGGGACGACGGCGCGGGCCCGCGGTGGGGTGACCTCGCGCCACAGGTGCTCGGCCTCCACCAGCCAGGGCGGTTCGGCGTCCCAGGCGGTGCCCAGCAGGCGCCGCAGCGAGCCCAGGGCGGCGGGCACGGTCGCGGGTGCGGCGGTCACCCAGACGGGGATGCCGTCGGCGCGCAGCCGCATCACGTCCTCGGGCCGGTTCTCCTCGCTGTTGGCCAGGACCAGGTCCGGGCGCAGCGCCAGCACGCGGTCCACGTCCGGGTACTTCGAACCACCCACCCGTGTCACGTCCAGGTCGGGCGGGTGCGTGCAGTAGTCGGTGGCGCCCACCAGGGTCGACGGCTCGGCCACGTCGGTGAGCACGGCCTCGGTGAGCGACGGCACCAGGCTCACCACGCGGTGCGGCGGGCCGGGCAGCGGGACCGGCTCGCCGAGGTCGTCGACGGGCAGCAACCTAGAGCCCGGTGATCTTCAGGCCGGCGTGCGCCTTGTACCGGCGGTTGATCGCGATCAGGTTCGCGGTGAACGCCTCGACCTGGCCGGCGTTGCGCAGCCGCCCGCCGTAGACGCCGCGGAACCCCGGCACGGTCTCGGCCAGCGCCCGCACCAGGTCGGTGGCCTCGCGGTCGTCGCCGAGCACCAGCACGTCACCCTCGATCGACTCGACCGCCAGGTCGGCCAGGGTCACCGCCGAGACGTGGTGGAACGCCGCGGTGACCCGCGACTCCGGCAGCAGCGCGGCGGCCTGCTGCGCGGCGCTGCCCTCGGGCACCGGCAGCGCGTACGGGCCCTGCTTGTCGAAGCCCAGCGGGTTCACGCAGTCGATCACGACCTTGCCCGCCAGCGGCGCGCGCAGCGACGCCACGGTGTCCGCGTGCCCGTCCCACGGCACCGCCACCAGCACCACGTCCGACTGCGCCGCGCAGCCCTCGTTGTCCGCACCGGCGACGTGCCCGACGCCGGTCGCCGCCCGCACCTCCTCGGCCGCGGCCTCGGCGCGCTCCGCGTTGCGCGAACCGATCACGACCTTCAAGCCCGCCTTGGCCCACCGCAGCGCCAGGCCCTTGCCCTGCGCGCCGGTACCACCGAGCACCCCGACGGTGAGCTCACGAATATCAGTCACCCGGCCATCACATCACACGCGTTCGAAGACGACCTTCCGGCGATCGGGGTCCGCCGTCACCAGCCGCACCCGGATCCACTCGCCCTCCGGCAGGTCCTCGCCGGTGCAGCGGCCCATCACCGGCGGGTGCGCGACGAACACGTCCGCGCCGCCGCCCTCGGCGCGCAGCACGACCGCGTCGAACTCGTGGCCGACCCGGTCGAGCAGCACCCACGCCTCGACCTGGTCCAGGCACGCCCGGTCGACCTTGCCCGCCAGCGCGTCCGAACTCCCCATCAGCGACGGCAGCTTCGGCAGCGCCCGCCGCAGCCACTCCGGCACGGGCTCGCCCGCGGTCACGGCCAGGCACACCTCGGTGGCGAACCGGTCCACCAGCCTGCGCAGCGGCGCGGTGACGTGCGCGTACGGCGCGCCCAGGCCGGCGTGCGTGGTGACCTCGGGGATCTCGCCGTCGAACGCGGTGTAGCCGGCGCCGCGCAGCAGCCGGGTCGCGTCCACGAACAGCGCCAGCGCCTCCGGCCGCGCCGGGTCCAGGCCCGCCAGCAGCTCGGCGGGCGTCACCCCGTCCGGCCACGGCACGCCCAGGGCGTGCGCGGACCGCCGCAGCGCCTCCACCGCGCCGTCGTCCGCGTCCGGCAGGGTCCGCAGCACGCCGACCCGCGCGTCCAGCATGATCCTCGCCGCGGCCATGCCGGTGAGCAGCGAGACCTCGGCGTTCCAGGTCTCCACGTCGGCGCGGGGCCGGATGCCCAGCTTCCAGTCGCCGTCGCCGTTGGGCACGATCTCCTGCTCCGGCAGCTGCAGCTCCACCGCGCCGCGCTCGGCGGCCCGGGCCCGGCGCAGCCTGCCGAAGTCGGCCAGCGCCTCGATCGACGGGTGCGGCCGGCCCGCGTCGAACGCCGCCTGCACGCCCTCGTAGTCGAGCTGCGCGGTCGAGCGCACCAGGGCCCGCCGCACGCGCACCTCGCGCGGCTCGCCGTCGGGGCCGCACCCGAACGTCCACAGCACCGCGGGCCGCACCTGGCCGGGCAGCAGGCTCGCCGCGCCCTCGGAGAGCACCGGCGGGTGCAGCGGCACGTTGCCGTCCGGCAGGTACAGCGTCTGCCCGCGCCGGCGCACCTCGGTGTCCAGCGCGCCGTCGGGCTCGACGAACGCGCCCAGGTCGGCGATGGCGTAGTGCACCCGGAAGCCGTCGCCGACCCGCTCCAGCAGCAGCGCCTGGTCCAGGTCCTTGGAGCCGGGCGGGTCGACGGTCACCAGCGGCAGCGCCGTGGCGTCCTCGCGGTCGGCGCGGTCGACGTCGCCCGACACGGCCCGCTGCGCCTCGGCCAGGGCGGCGGCCGGGAACTCGTCGGGCAGCCCGAACTCGGTCCGGACGCCGCCGAAGTCCAGGCCGGGGTCCGACTCGGCACGACCGGTGCGGATCACCACCATGGGTGCACCCTAACCCCGGTGGTGGCGATCAGGCCGGCGTCAGCGCTTGCCCCACTCCCGGTCGGCCTTGTCCTCGGCCTCGGTCCGCTGCCGCGCCAGCTCCAGCGCCCGCTGCGCGGTGGCCTCGTCCGGGTACGGCCCCATGCGGTCCGCGGCGCGGCAGCCCACGCCGTGCTCGACGGTGCGGTGGGTCAGGCAGTAGTACCAGGCGTTCGGGTCAGCAGCCATGCACCCAGGTTTCCACGCGCGGCGGCGCGTGTCATGTGCGCCACCGGGAGGGCGGCGGTGCCTGCACGGGCAGCGGGCCCGACTGCGGGTGGGCGTGGGGCTGGGGGAAGCCGCGCGGCGGGGTGTTCTGGTTGGCGTTGGCGTACTCGCCCGGGAGCGGGTCGAGCACCGACACCAGCGCGGTCTGGTGCTCGGGGTCCGGGATCTTCTTGCCGGCGCGGTCGCGGTAGACCAGCTCGCCGTCGGAGTCGATCTCGACCAGCACGCCGACCTCGGCCAGCTGCTCCTCGTCCAGGTCGACCAGCCGCTCCTGGCGCGACGGCACCACCCGGTACACCGGCCAGTTGAGGTGGCCGTAGGTGCGGTGGAAGTCGGCGAGCAGGTGCGCCATCTGCTGCTGCCACGGCAGCGGCATCGCCTCGACCAGCGACCGCGGCAGCACCGCGTACTGCGCGTCGGTGCCGGGCGGGCGGGTGTTGAGGTAGTCCCGCGCGGGGGTGCTGGACGCCGGCGGGCCCGCCGGTCGCGGGATGGGGTCGTGGTTGAACACCCTCGTGCCTCCCTACACGCCCGGCCGGACGGCCAGTGGCATCAACTCGTGGTAGTCCCAGTTGATCTTGCTGATCTTGACCACGTCGCCGGTCTGCGGCGCGTGGATGTACTCGTCGTTGCCCAGGTACATGGCCACGTGGTGCACGGTGACCGGCAGCGCCGGGTTGGTCGCCCAGAAGATCAGGTCACCGGCCTTGGCCTCGCGCACGGGCAGGTGCGCGCCGCCGGCCACGTACTGGTCGTTGGCCACGCGCGGGATCTTGATCCCGGCCGCGGCGAACGCCTTGACCAGGATGCCGGAGCAGTCCCACGCGTCCGGGCCGTTGCCGCCCCACAGGTACGGCTCGCCGAGCTGCTGCTTGGTGAAGTCGATGGCGGTGGCCGCCGCGCTGGACGCGAGCAGGTAGTCGCCCGCGGCCTCGCCGCAGCCCGCCGGGTCGCTGACGTCGCCCTCCTGCCCGATCAGGAACGCCGCCATCGCCTCCCACTTGTGGTAGCGGTCCGGGAACGCCGACCGCTCCACGTCCTGCGCCGAGTCGCCGGGCCGCTGCTGCTCCCAGTCGGGGACCTTCAGCAGCACGTCGTAGAACTTGTTGATCGCGTACTCGGGGTCCATCACCTGCTGCGGCGTGCCCCAGCCCATCGACGGGCGCATCTGGAAGATGCCCAGCGAGTCGCGGTCGCCGTGGTCGAGGCTGCGCAGGCCCGACTCGGTCATGCCCGCCTGGATGGCGACCTGCCAGGCCAGCGGCGGCAGCTCGCGCTTGCGGCCGATGGAGATGATGTTGGCGACCGTGGTGAGCTGCTCGTCGGTGAGCCGGTCGGCGTCGCCGCGGCCCCTCTCCTCGCCGCCGCCGGTCCACGGGCCGATCGAGGCGTTGCAACTGGCCATGAGCACGCCCGCGCCGCCCTCGACCGGCGTGTTCTCCTTGATGACCGTGGACACGCCGTTGGTCACCACGACCGCGACCACGGCGACCACCGCGGCGACCGCCATCCCGATCTTCAGCACGTCAGCCCACCTTGTCGTACTCGTGCACGCGCCAGCCCTCGGGGAGCTTCGCCACGGTCACCACGAGCTTGCCGTCCTCCAGCGGTGCCTCGAACTCCACCGAATCGGTGAACGACCTGACCGCCTTGACCGGCTGGTCGATCACCACCGGTACGTTCACGGGGTCGATGGACTCCAACCGGGGGAACAGCTCGTTGGAGGTGTAGGGCCTCAGCTCCTCCAGCCACTTCTCCTTGGTGGTGCGGCCGGGTTCGAAGTCGCCGAAGGCGTCGACCCACATGTCCGCGACCAGCAGGGCGTTCGGGTCCACCGGGGCCGAGGTGCCCGCCGGCGTGGGGCTGGGCGCCTTGGTCGGCAGCGGGGTCGAGGTGACCGTGGGCAGCACGCCGACCTGGTTGCCGGGGCCGGAGGCGACCGTGGTGGACGCGGTGGTGGTCGCGGGCCCGGCGCCGCCGCCGCGGGCGCCGACCGCGTTGTCGAGCAGGACGCTGATCGCGATGACGGCCGCGGCGAAGCCGACGATCGCGGCACCCAGGTGGCGGGGCGACCTCAGCGGCCAGCCCCACAGGCGTCGGTAGACCGCGGCGCGGCCGCGGTTGGTCCTGATCGGCATCAGCTGTCCCTGACTTCCAGCCCGCGCGACGGCCGGTAGATCACGTGGACCTGCCGTCCCGCCACGACCTCCGTCTCGGCCCGGCGCGGGCCCGGCACGGCCGGGTTGTCCACCGGGCGCGACTGCCCGACCACCCGCGAGGGCACCAGCACCGCGTCGTCCTGGCGGTCCCAGCTCCGGTCGGCCACGGGCGGCGTGTCGACCACGCGCGAGCGGCCGGCGGGCAGCGCCGCGGGCCCGCCGTGCCCGCCGGCCGGGAGCGCGGCGAGCCCACCGCCGGCGGACGCCGGTGCCAGCTCGGGGACGCTGTTGCCGGCGCGGTCGAGGCGCTGCGCGGTGGCGACGACCGGGTTGGCCGCCTCGGGCCGCACCCGCCGCCGGTCCCGCTGGGGCACCTCGGGGCCGTCCGGGTCCGTGTCGCGCACGGTGTCCCAGAACTCCTCCTGCGGCGTCGGGCCCTCCTGCTTCTTGCGCAGCCTGGACAGGATGCCGCCGCGCATCGGCAGGGCGTTGCTCGCCGAGCCGACGGACATCTCGACCATCTGCCACATCCGGCGCAGCGGCTTGCCGACCATGAAGCACACCAGCGTGAGCATCAGGCCCAGCAGCGTCCGGGTGAGCAGCGACAGCCCGGTGGCGTTGAAGATGGCCTGGAGCAGCAGCGCGTGCGTGCCCGCCAGCACCGCCAGCACCAGCACGTTGAACACCGTGACGGCGGCCGCGCGGGCGACCTTGCGCAGCAGCTCGTGGTGGACCAGCGCCACCAGGCCGATGAGCGGGCCGGCCAGCGTGAAGACCCGCAGCAGCAGCTGCGCGAGCAGCACGGCGGCCTTGGCGAAGAGCTGGAACAGCGAGAACGCGACCGCCTGCAGCAGCGACAGGAACCCGGCGCCGGTGCGGCCGCCGTCGTCGCCGCTGAAGTAGCCCTTGGTGGGGCCGAGCTGGCTGTAGATGTTCTTGTACTCGGCCTTCTTCGCCTCCAGCGCGGCCTGGTCGCCGTCCTTGCTGTCGGTCAGCTCCTGCACCGTCCACGCCTGGGCGTTGAGCAGCTTGGGGCCGAACTCGCCCGCCTGCGGCGCCTCCGGCGAGCCGAACTCGCCGCGCAGCCAGCTCTGGTAGACGACGGTGTTGTGCAGCTGCGAGGGCAGCACGTCGAGGGTGTCCTGGTCGTCCTGCACGTCGATGAAGCCGGCCTGGATCTCCGAGGTCTTGGTGACCAGGGTGCTGTCGAGCAGGTCGTAGAACTGGGGCAGCGCGAGCGTCGAGGTCGCCAGCCACATCGCGGCCAGCGCCCACAGGCCCCGCTTGCTGATCGAGGCCAGGTCGCCCTGCCAGATCTGGCGGAACATCAGTACCGCCAGGATCAGCGCGACCAGGCCGAACCAGCGCAGGTAGACGTTGTCGTAGACCTTCTGGACGCCGTCCTTCACCGCCTGGTCCAGCGGCTGGAGCAGGCCCTGGCCGACCACCGTGTAGTGCAGGGCGTTCGTCGCGCCCACGATGTTCTTGCCGACGTTGAACAGCTCGTTGCCCATCCAGGTGTCCAGCACCGGGGTGGCGTTGGGCACCAGGCACTTCTCCTGGTAGGTGTGCCACACCATGCCCGCGTACCCGTAGTTGAGGTACGGGGTCTCGGGCAGGCCGTTGCCGATGGGCGGGTCGATCGCGCCGACCATGCCGGAACCCGGGCGCTCCGGGTTCGGCGCCTCACCGCACGGGGCGGCCTGCGCCGGCGCGGCGCCGATGACGACCTGGAGCCCGACCAGGGCCGCCACCACGGCCATGGCGCGCCACCGGCCGGCGCGGCCGCGCACCGGGGTGTCGTCGTCCCCGGCGCGTCTGAAGCGCCGCCGCGCGTAGAGCGCGGCGGCGACCAGTGCCACCACCAGCAGCGTGCTCATGCGACGCCTTCCCGGCCCGGGCGGCGGTTTCCCCCCTCGCCCGGTGCCGACTCGACCAGGTCGTCCACGAGGCCGACCTCCAGGTCGGCGGCCAGCTCGTCGTCGTCGTAGTCGTCGGTGTGCCGCTCGTCGTGGGCGAACGGGTCCTGCGCCGGGGCCGCCTCCAGCTCCGGCGGCGCCTCCGCGCCCTCGCGCATGGCGTCCGGCGTGGTGTCCAGGGCGTTGCGCAGGTGCTCCAGGTGCGGCCCGGAGAAGTCGATCCGGATCCGCTCCACGCCGCCGGCGCCGTCGGCGAAGATGAACTGCCGCGGCGCGCGGTCGCGCTCGGTGTTGTTGCGCACGCCGCCGGGGCGGCGGCCCAGCGAGGCGACGACCTGCTCGTAACCCGCGCCGACCGGCACCTTGAGCAGGCGCAGGGCGTCGGCCTGGGCCTGGTCGTCGTCCAGTCGGCCCACGAAGACCGAGTCGAGCAGGGCCACGAAGCCCTGGATCCGCAGGAAGTCCGCCGGGATCTGCGACGACAGCAGCACGCGCACGTTCCACTTGCGGGAGTCGCGGGCGAAGCGGTTCATCAGCACGCGGCCGGTGGGCACCTCGGACAGGAAGAACGCCTCGTCGATCCAGACGCCCTTGCGCAGGTCCTTGGGCCGCTCGTAGATCGACCGCTGGGTCAGCCACGCGGCGAGGTTCAGCATCTCCACGCCGAGCGCCTCCGCGTCCGTCCAGTGCTCGCGGCCCACGCCGTCCTTGGGCAGGTTCAGCCCGGCCATGGTCAGCACGGTCAGCCGGTCGTCGCGCTGCTCGTCGTAGGGGTCCGCGTCCTGCTCGGGGATGAGCAGCGACATGCGCTCCCGCATCTCGTCGAGGAAGTCGGCGACGACGACGGCGTGCTCGTGGTGCTCGCTGGCGTCGCGGCGCAGCGCCTCGAAGACCTGGCCGGGGTGCGCGTCGGGCCGGCCGCCGACCGTGCGGACCGCCCGCAGCAGCACGATCCGGGTCTGCGGCAGCCTGGCCACCTCGAACGGCAGCAGGCCGGTCAGCACGTCGAGCACCAGGCGGCGGCGGGTGGCCGCGGCCAGCGCGCGCTCGCGCCGCCACGCCCGCTCCGGGTCGTCCTCGTCGAGGAAGTGCTCCAGCTGCGGCTCGGCCACCACCCGGTACGGGTTGAGGATGCCCGGCTGGGCGTTGAGCAGGTTGATCGGCCGGGCGTACGGGCGCAGCTCCGGCAGGTCGCACAGGGCGGCCAGCGGGCCCGACGGGTCCAGCAGCGTCCAGTGCGCCCCGGCGCGCAGCGTCTTGTAGACGATGCCGCCGCCGAGGAACGACTTGCCCGCGCCGAGGCCCGCGACCATCGCGGTCAGGCCCGAGGCGTCGCGCAGCTCCTGCGCCATCCACGGGTCCCACGCCACCGGGCGGCGGGTCGCGGTGACGGTCTCGCCGAGCAGGATGCCCCGGCGGTCGCCCACCTCGGCGGTGGCCGTGGGCACCGACGAGGCCGCCCACAGCACCGAGCCGCGGCGCAGGTACGCCGAGGACGACAGCGGCTCGCCCGGGATGAACTCGCGGGCGATGGCGTACTGCGCCTCGGGGTGCTCGATGGCGACCTTCGGCTTGTAGAGGTCGAGCAGCGCCTGGGCCAGGCGCAGCGCCTCGCGCTCGGTCGGCCCGGACACCGCGAGCCGCCACCAGGACCGGACCCGGGTGCCCAGCGCGGTGAAGCCCGACGTCATCTCGTCGTCGATCTCCAGCACCCGGGACGCCTGGCGGGCCAGCGACTGCGGCGGCTCCAGCTCGTGCTCGTCGGTGTAGTGGCGGACCTGCGAGCGCACCTTGCTCATCTGCCGCTGCAGCTCGCCGGAGACCTCCTCCGGGCGGCGGACGTAGATGCGCGCCGACCACTCCACGGCGGCCGGCAGGCGGTCCGACCGCTGCACCCACGGGTCGTCGACCTCGGGGATCTGCAGGCCGTGCATCAGGCCGACGGTGAGCACCGCGACGTGCCGCTTGATGCCCGCGTTCGAGCCCGTGCGGCCGCGCACGACCACCGTCGGCGAGTACGGCTCCTGGTGGAAGTCGGCCGCGTCGGTGAACGACGCCAGGTCCTCGGGCTCCCACGGCGCGCCGGGCACGGCGGGCAGGTTGCGCGGCGCGGGCAGGCCCAGCGAGCACGACCGGTGCATCAGCCAGGACATCTCCTCGGCCGTGGCCGGGCGGCCCTCCAGGCCGGCGGAGCCGATCACCTGGTCCAGGTGGTCGATCTCGGACTCGATGGCCACCAGCTCGGCGTCCACTGCGTCCGGGAAGACCTTGCGCAGCACGGGGGCGGCGCGCTCGACCGCGCGGTCCATCATGTTGCGGGTCTGCACCTGGACGCCGAGGTAGACCTCCTTCTCCGCCATCGACCGGCCCATCAACTGCTGCTGCTCCCCGACCATGTAGTCGTCGAAGCTCAGCGTGCCCGGCGTGTCCGGCAACCGCCGAACTGCGTTGTGCACGTGCGCCTCGGCCCACATCCTGATCGGGTAGGGGCGGGTCGTCACGCGCAGGTGCATCCACCGGCCCTGCAGCTCGGCGTACTGGCCCGCGATCGCGGCGATCAGGTCCTGCCGCTGCGAGTCCGAGCGGAACGACCAGCGCTGCGGCGCGAGCCGGTACCAGGCGTAGACCTCCTGGCCGGTGCGCAGCAGGTGGCCGTCGATGCTGCGGGCGGCGATCGACGGCGTGTAGCTGGGCACGGCCTGCTCGCCGGGCAGGCGGCGGCCGCGCTTGCTGTAGACCTTGCGGTCGTCGCGCGCGGCGGCTGCGTGCTGGGCGATGTGCGCAGCGGAGCGTCGGTTGCGGTCACGCCGGCGTCCGAACACCGCGCACCTCCTTCTTACGGCGGTCTGGCGTGCGCTGCTGGGACCTGGCGGGCGCGTGGACGCGGTCCGCGCGGTTCCGCTTGACGCGCTTGCGGGGGCGGTGCGGGGCGACCCGGATGCGGGCGGCGCTCGCGGCGCCACCGCGTCCCGCGGTCGTCTCGCGCGGCGCGGTCAGCTCGCGCACCCACATCGTCATCACCGACGACAGGGGGCGCTCGTGGCTGATCCGCGCGCAGATGAAGCGGGTCAGGGCGACCGTGATCACGAAGCCCCACCCGGTGTTGAAGAAGTCGAACCCGAAGCCGAGCTGCCGCTGCACGGCGGTGACCAGGAGGAACACCACGATGCCGACGCCCCACGCGACGTAGCGCGCACGCCACGGGAACGTTGCCCTGGGCGGCCCGAGCCAGACGGCGTCGACCCGGTAGACCTCGTCGTCAGTGCGTACCCGCAAGAGTCACCCGCTAGTGAACAGGCCGGCGAGCCACTGGCCGATCTGCGCGCCGGCGTCCGTGGTCACGGCCAGCCCGACGATCGCCAGCGCGATGATCACCCCGCCCAGGCGGCGCATGACCCCGGCGTTGTCGCCCTTGCCGCCGCCCAGCCACAGCAGCAGCACGGCCACCGTGAGCAGGAGCAGCGGGAGCAGGTTGTCGAGGATCCACTGGCGCACCCCGCCTGTGCCCAGGCCGGGCTGTTGCTGGGCGAGTGTTACCAGGGTCATGGCGGTCATTGCAGTACTCCTGAGTACGCAGGACTTCGCCGGGCGGACCGAGGGGTGTCCGTCCGGTGGTGCGCTATCGAGTAGAACACGTCTTCGTCACGAGGTGTATCGGCCGGCCGGCGGTGGGTAGATCAACAACCATTCCCCTGTGAGTCGATTACGTCTAATCTGACCACAGCCATGATGGGTCGGGGGAAGCCGGTGGAGAACGCACGGCCCCGGATTCTCCCGATTGCCGGGATAGTTCACCCGATTGCGAAGTTCCTGCTCACGCTCAGTGCGCAAGACCGCGAGCCCTCCATCCGCCCACCAACTCAATGTGCCCCGTTCGGCGTAATGCCCGATCCGAACGGACCGCGCCCAATGGAGTGACGACGCCGAGGAGGCTCGTAGATGGCCACGCCGCCGGAAGCCGCACCCGAACCAGCCGCCGGAGTGAACGAGATCACCGTCGCGGTGACCGTTTCGGGCGTTGATCAGGCTACCGGCCCGGAGCGGTCGTCGGGGCGGCGGGTGCAGCGGACGGTCAACTTCGACCGGGAGGTCCTGGAGCGCGCGCGGGCGGCGGCGACGTACCTGGCGGCGTACGAGGCGTCGGCCGGCGTGCGCAGCCTGGCGGACATCGTCAACCCGGCCGTGGCGGCGTACGTGGCGGAGCTGGAGGAGCGCTACAACGGCGGCGAGGCGTTCCGGCCGGTGATCCGGATGCCACCGGGGCGGCCGCCGCGGCGCCAGGGCCCCTGACGCGGGGAGGCCCCTCCCGACCCGGGGGTCGGCAGGGGCCTCGCGGGTCCGGGCCGCCCGTCAGCTCGGGCCGGAGATCCGCCAGTAGCCGACCGTCGGCAGGGTGTCCGGGCCGACCGGGCCGCGGTTCCAGAAGTAGTCGTCGAAGTTGGCGATCCAGTTGTTCCCGATCGGGCCCGTGGTCGCCCACCGCACCCACGACGGCTGGGTGTCGATCGACGCCTGGGCCCACGCCACGCGCACCTTCAGCGGCCTCGTGAACGGGCGCGCCGAGCGCAGCAGGTAGTTGGCGTAGCGGGCGCCGAACGCGCTGTTCTGCACCACGGCGGTGTCGAAGCCGTTGATCTGGTGCAGGCCGCGGAACGCCCGGCCCCACCGCTGCCACCACGCCTGGCCGCTCGCCGTGCCCTGGAGCAGGTTCGGCGCGTAGAGGCTCATCCACTCGGCGTCCCGGTTGCCCCAGCGGGCCTCGGTGTTGCGCAGCACCGCGTCGTCGACCGAGCTGCACCGGGCGAAGGACAGCCCGAACGGGCCGCCGCTGCCGTGGAAGTAGGTCAGGTCGACGTCGTCGGCGTAGACGTGGTCCTGCCCGCCGGTGAACGCCGGGTCCTTGAAGTCCTGCTCCCACGCGTTGGCGCCGGTCCAGCTGAACTGCACCGGCACGCCGGCCGAGGTGAACCGGGTGTTGAAGCCGTTGACGTCGGCCGGCACCCCGAACAGGCCCTGGCAGGTGCCGGTGCCCTCGCTGCCGACGTCGACCCGCGTGGTCCAGTCGGCGCCGACGTCGCCGGCGGCGCCCGCCCGGCGCGGCGGCGGCACCGGGTCGGGCGCCGGCGCGGCGGAGCCCACCGCGGCGGGCAGGTAGAACACCGGGGCGCTCTCGCCCGGGTCCACGCCCTGGCACCGGAAGAACGGCTCCAGGTGGGTCTGGCCCGCGCCGAGCGGACCCGAGGGGTAGGCGTAGCGGACGGAGCCGAGCGGCGCGCCGCCCAGCACCTCGGCGCACTTCCGGTAGCCCAGGTCCAGGTGCTCGACCGGCTTGAGGCCGTCGAGGACCACGCTGCGGGCGGCGTAGGTGAGGTGGGTGACCGCGCCCGAGCCGTCCAGGGAGACCCGGATCTTCGACCCCGGGCCCTCCAGCGGCACGCCGCGCAGGGTGAAGTCGAACGTCACGGTCGTGTCCAGCGGCGCGCTGATCACGGTGGCGCCGTTGCCGTCGACGACGTCGACGGTGGAGTGGGACGCGCTCGCGGTGGCCTCGGCGGGCAGCAGCCCGATCCCGCGCAGGGCCTCGGTGACGCGCTTGGTGGCGTCCTCGACGGGAACGGCCTCGAGCCCGCGGAGGGCGGCGAGGTCGAGCTGGGTCTGCGTGGTCGCCTGGCCGCTCTCGTCCGGGGCGCCCGCGCCGCGGTCGACGGAGGGCACCCGCAGGTGGCGCTCCTCGTCGGTGAAGACGACGACGCCCTCGGCGGTGCGCTCGACGGACGGCAGGTCGAACGCCTTCCGCAGGGCGGCGGCCTGGTCCTCGGTCAGGCCCTCCGAGCGGACGGCGTAGACGGGTAACTCCTCCGCCGCGGCGGCCGCAGGCACTCCGCCGTTCAGGGCCGCCGCGCCCAGCAGCCCGGTCAGGGCGAGCACCGCCGCCCCCCGACGTCTGGTGGTGGACATGCGCTTCCTCCTTCTGGACGGCGGGGCAGGGCCCGCGGTCCGCCGGGAGGAGGGTGAGGTGGGCGGGCGGATACCGGAGATCACTCGAACGGCGTCACTTGTGTAACGGGGGTGGGGCGCACTGGATTCTCAGGCGCGCCAGTCTGCCCTTTTCACGGTGCTGAGCTGCGGTGTCGCCCCGAGGTGGGGGTGGGGCGGGGTGCGGGGAACCGCAGGAGTGACGCGCGGTGCCGACCCGGTCTCGCGGGCGGCGGCCGCCGGATCGGCGGGGCGGTCGGCCGGGGTGGGGCGGGGCCGCGTGCGAGGTGGCGGCGCGTGCGAGGTGCGGGGCGGATGAGCCGGCATGTAAGCCGGATTCTGTTCCCGGGGGCCTCGCGGCGCTCCCGTTCGGCGGCCATCCATCTCGGCCTGCCGTCGCCGACAGGCTCGTGCGGCCTACCCGCAGGCATCGGACGGGCCGTCCTCGAACGCCTGCGCAGGTGTCCCGGGGGACACCCTCTTGGCCTTGCTCCGGGTGGGGTTTACCTAGCCGCCCCCGTCACCGGGGGCGCTGGTGGTCTCTTACACCACCGTTTCACCCTTCCCCCGGCTCGCGCCGGGGCGGTCTGTTCTCTGTGGCACTGTCCCGAGGGTCGCCCCTGGTTGCCGTTGACAACCACCCTGCCCTGTGGAGTCCGGACTTTCCTCGGCGACGGGGGTACACCCGTCGACGCGGCCGCCCTGCCGACTCATCCGCTCGGCCCAGCTTAACCGCCCGGCTCCCACGACGTGGAACCGGGTACCCCGTCCCTTGTCCGCAGTGTGGTCGCGCTGCTCTACTCGGAACATGCCAGGAATCGCGGGGCTGACCCGCCGCCGGCACATTGATTTCGGGCGCACCTCCGGCGCCATCTGTTGTCGCTGACGAATTTCACCTCGTAATCCGAGCTGTTCTCACCGAGAGGTTCCAGCGACCCATGTCGTCCATCCTGCTGATTTCCGGGAGCCCTTCCCCCGTGTCCCGGACCGGTGTCGTGGTCTCGCGCGTCGAGCAGTTGCTGCGCGCGTCCGACCACGCGGTCCAGACCCTGCACGTCCGCACGCTGCCGACGTTGTCCCTGCTCACCGAGGACCTGCGCGACCCGGAGATCGGCGACGCGGTCGCCTCCGTGCTGCGCGCCGACGGCATCGTGGTCGCCAGCCCGGTCTACCGGGCGGCCTACAGCGGCCTGGTGAAGGCGCTGCTGGACCTGCTGCCGAAACGCGCGCTGCGCGGCCGGGCGATCCTGCCGCTGGCCACGGGCGGCAGCCAGGGTTTCCTCGTCGCGATGGACTACGCGCTCAACCCGCTGCTCGCGGGCAAGGGCGCGGACAACGTGCTGCGCGGCGAATTCGTCCTCGACGGCGACATCAACGGCGACGTGATCGACGCGAAGGCCGACCGCGGTTTGTGCGACGCGGTGGACCGGTTCGCCCACGCCGTCGCGGAGACGCGGTTCCGGCGTGGGCGCGAGCGGCTGCGCGCGGTCGGCTGACCGACGCGGTCGGCTAACCCAGGTGCGAGGTGTCGTTGACCAGGCGCACGGAGGCGTGCCCGTCGGGGTAGAACTCGACCAGCGACAGCGACGCGAGGTCCAGGTGCAGCCGGAACAGCAGTGACGGGCCGACGTCCAGCGCCACCCGCAGCAGCTGCTTGATCGGGGTGACGTGGCTGACCACCACCACGGTCGCGCCGCCGTGGCGGGCGATGAGGTCGGCGCGCGCCCGTCGCACGCGCTGCTGCACCTGGTCGAAGCTCTCGCCGCCGGGCGCGGGCACGGACGGGTCCGCCAGCCAGCGCCGGTGCAGCTCCGGGTCGCGCGCGGCGGCCTCGGTGAACGTCAGGCCCTCCCACGCCCCGAAGTCGGTCTCCACCAGGCCGTCGTGGGTGCTCAGCCCGGCGCCGGTGGCGGCGGCCACGGCGCGCGCGGTCTCCGCGGCGCGCCCCAGCGGGGAGGACACCACGGCGGCGACGCCCTCGACCTTGCCCAGCCGCCGGGCCGCGGCCTCGGCCTGGGCCCGGCCGACGTCGGTGAGCGGCGGGTTGCCGCGGCCGGAGTAGCGGCGGGCCACCGACAGCTCGGTCTGCCCGTGCCGCAGCAGGTAGAGCCGGGTGGGCTCGCCGACCGCGCCGGTCCACGACGACGGCGGTGCCTGCTCGGCCGCCGGGGGCCCGGGGCGCTCGGCCTGCCGCGGCTCGGGGCCCGCCCGCGCGGCCTCCCGGGGCCGCCGCTCCACGCCCGCCTGCTCGTCCATGGCCTCGTTGGCGAGCCGGTCCGCGCGCTTGTTGCGCTCGCGCGGCACCCACTCGTAGCCGACCCGGGCGAACTCCCGGGCCAGCTCGCGGGCCTGCGCGTTGAGCGGCTGCATGGCCGGGTGCTTGACCTTCCAGCGGCCGGACATCTGCTCGACCACGAGCTTGGAGTCCATCCGCACGACGACCTCGGACGCGCCCAGCTCGGCCGCCGCCCGCAGGCCCGCGAGCAGGCCCTGGTACTCGGCGACGTTGTTGGTGGCCACGCCGATGCCCGCGGACCGCTCGGCCAGCACCGCGCCGTCGGCGTCGAGCACCACGGCGCCGTAGCCGGCGGGCCCGGGGTTGCCGCGCGACCCGCCGTCGGCCTCGACGAAGACCCTCACAGGCCGGATTCCGCGGTGCGGACCATGATCGCGCCGCACTCCTCGCACTGCACGACCTCGTCCGCGGGCGACTCCTTGACGTGGGCCAGGGCGCTGCGGTCCAGCTCGATGCGGCACGCGCCGCAGCGGCGGGACTGGAGCAGCGCGGCCCCGGTGCCCTTGTGCGCCCGCACCCGGTCGTAGAGGGCCAGCAGCGGTTCGGGGAACTGGCCGAGCATGGTCCTGCGCTCGGCGGTGCGCCTGGCCTCGGTGGTCTCCAGGTCGGCCAGGGCGGAGTCGCGGCGGCGGGCCGCGTCGGCCAGGGCCTCCTGCGCCTTGTCCAGCTCGACGCGGGCGTGCTGCACGTCGGCCTCGACGGCCTCGCGGCGCTCCATCAGCTCCAGCAGGTCGTCCTCCAGCGCGCCGCGGCGGCGGCCGAGGGTGGCCAGCTCGTGCTCCAGGTCGGTGAGCTGCTTGGCGCCGACGGTGCCGCCCTGGAGCAGCCCGCGGTCGCGCTCCTCGCGGGCCCGGACCTGGTCGATCTCGGTCTCCTGCCGCTTGACCTCGCGCTCCAGGTCGCCCAGGTTCGTCTCGACCAGGGTCAGCGCGTCCTGCTTGGCGCGCAGCACCTTCTCGGCCTCGGCGATCTCCGCCAGCTCGGGCAGCGTGCGGCGGCGGTGGGTCACGCGCGCCAGCTCGGTGTCGACCTGGGCGAGGTCGAGCAACCGGCGCTGCACGGCGGGATCGGCTTTCACGGGGTTCCTCCTGTCCGGCTCGTCGCGCCGACGGTCCACGGGTCGGTCCGGCGGGTCGAGACGACGACTTCGACCGTACCGCCGAACGCGGCGCGCACGACGTCGGCCGCCTGACCGCACCACGGCCACTCGCTGGCCCAGTGCGCCACGTCGACCAGGGCGGGCCCGCCCGCGGCCAGGTGCTCGCCCGCCGGGTGGTGGCGCAGGTCGGCGGTGACGTAGGCGTCGACGCCCGCGCGGACGGCGGCGGACAGGTAGCCGTCGCCGGCGCCGCCGCACACCGCGACCCGCCGCACGGGCCGGTCGGGGTCGCCCGCCGCGCGCACGCCCCAGGCGGTGGCGGGCAGGGCGTCGGCGACGCGCTGGGCGAACGCGCGCAGCGGCTCGGCGGCGGGCAGTTCGCCGACGCGCCCGATGCCGGTGTCGGAGGGCAGCTCGGCGACCTCGTTGAGGTTGAACGCCGGCTCCTCGTAGGGGTGGGCGGCGCGCAGGGCGCGCACCACGTCGGCGCGCAGCCGGCGGTCGAGCACGACCTCGACCCGCGTCTCGGCCACCCGCTCCGGCCTGCCGGGCTCGCCGATCGCGGGCGCCGCGCCCGCCAGCGGGCGGAACCGGCCGGTGCCGTCGACGGTCCACGCCGCGTCGCGGTAGTCGCCCACGGCGCCCGCGCCGGCCGCGTGCAGGGCGTCGAGGACCCGCTCGGCGTGCCCGACCGGCACGTGGGCGGCCAACACGTCGAGCCGGCGGGCGGGGGCCGGGGACAGCGGCCCGGTGACCCGCAGGCCCAGGGCGGCGGCCAGCGCGTCGGACACGCCGGGGTTGGCCGCGTCGGCGTTGGTGTGCGCGGTGTGGAGCGCCACGCCCGCGCGGATCAGCCGGTGCACCAGGGCGCCCTTGGGGTCGTCGGCGGGCACCCCGTTGACGCCGCGCAGCATCAGCGGGTGGTGCGCCACCAGCAGCTGCGCGCCCACCTCCAGCGCCTCGTCCACAGTGGACCCGGTCGGGTCGACGCAGAACAGGACCTTCGTGACCGGTTCGGCGCGGTCGCCGCACACCAGGCCCACCGCGTCCCACGACTCGGCGGTGCCCGGCGGGTAGGCGGCCTCCAGCACCGCCAGCACGTCCCCGAGGGTGGTCATCGCTCCTCCAGCACCACGCGCAGCGCGTCCACCAGCAGCGCGAACTCCTCGGGCGCGCGCACCGCGACGCGCAGGTGGTCGGCGGTCAGGCCGGGGAAGGTGTCGCCGCGCCGCACGGCCACGCCCTTGTCGCGCAACGCCCGCCGCACCCGCTCCCCGTCGGGCACGCGCAGCAGCACGAACGGCGCGGCGGGCGGCACGACCACCAGGTCGCCCAGCCGCGCCACGGCCAGCGACGTGTGCTCGCGCGCCTCCCACGCCAGCTCGTCGGCCTGCGCCACGGCCTCGGGCGAGCAGCACGCGGCGACCGCCTCCAGCACCAGGCTGCCCACCGGCCACTGCGGCCGGGGCAGCGCGAGCCGGGCCAGCAGCTCCGGGGCGCCCAGGAAGTAGCCCGCGCGCAGCCCGGCCAGGCCCCACGTCTTGGTCAGGCTGCGCAGCACCAGCAGGCCGCCCAGGTCGCCGCGGCCGGCCAGCGACTCGGGCTCGCCGGGGATCGCGTCGGCGAACGCCTCGTCCACCACCAGCACCCGGCCGGGCCGGGCCAGCGCCGCGACCACCTCGGCCGGGTGCAGCACGGAGGTCGGGTTGGTCGGGTTGCCCAGCACCACCAGGTCGGCCTCGTCGGGCACGAGCTCGGGCCGCAGCCGGTAGGCGTCCTCGGGCCACAGGTGCACCCGCTGCACGGGCACGCCCGCGTCGCGCAGCGCCACCTCGGGTTCGGTGAACGACGGGTGCACCACCGCGGCCAGGCCCGGGTGCAGGTGCGGCAGCAGGGCGAAGCCCTCGGCGGCGCCGTTGAGCACCAGCACCTCGTCCGGCGACCGGCCGTGCCGCGCGGCGACGGCCTCGCGGGCCCGCAGGTCGGCGGCGGCGCCCGGGTAGGCGCCCAGGGTGCCCAGGGCGGCGGCCAGCCGGTCGCGCAGCCAGCCCGGCGGCGCCGGCACCCGCACGTTCACCGCGAAGTCCGCCAGTCCTGGCGCGGCGTCGACGTCCCCGTGGTGGCGCAGCAGCGCCCGGCCGGAATCCTGGCTGGTCACCGCGCGGAGTCTAGGCGATCTGCGAGGCCGCCCAGTCGAGGTAGGCCCCGGGCAGCTCGCGCAGCACGTCCAGCGCCGGCGAGGCGGGCAGGTCGGGCAGCGCGCGCACGGCCCGCGCGGCCAGGGAGGTGCAGTGCGCGAGCGTGTCGGCGACCATGCTGGTCTGCCGCAGCCCGGCCAGCAGCCCGGCCAGCTCGGCGTCGGTCAGCCCGCGGCCGCGCTCGCGCAGCAGCCGGCGCTGCTCGTCGGTCAGGGCGCGCAGCAGCGGGAAGGTGTAGACGCCCTGGCGGACGTCGTTGCCGACCGGCTTGCCCAGGCGGCGCGAGGTGGACGCCAGGTCCAGCAGGTCGTCGAGGACCTGGAACACCACCCCGAACAGCGCGCCGTAGCGGGCCAGGGCGGCGGTGGTGGCCCCGTCGGCGTCGGCGCAGTGCCCGGCCAGCTCGCAGCCCACCTCGAACAGCGCGCCGGTCTTGCGCTCCACCGAGCGCAGGGCGCCCTCGGGCGTGCGGTCGGCGTCGAAGAGGTCCAGCACCTCCAGCACCTGGCCCTCGACCAGGTCGGCCACGGCGCGGGCGAGCAGGGCCGCGGCGTGCGGCGAGACGCGCTCCAGCGCGACCTGGCTGGCGCGGGCCAGCATGAAGTCGCCGACCAGCAGCGCGGGCCCGGTGCCCCAGGCCGCGTTGACCGTGCGCACGCCGCGCCGCTCGGTGGCGCCGTCCATCAGGTCGTCGTGCACCAGCGAGCCCGCGTGCAGCAGCTCCACGCACGCCGCGGCGGTGACCGCCTTGTCCGGCACGGTGCCGGACACGGCCAGGGACCCGGCCAGCACCAGGATCGGGCGCAGCCGCTTGCCGCCCGCGGCGGTGATGCGGCCGGCGTGCTCGTTCACGACCGGCAGCGACGACGATGTCGCCAGCCGCCGCACCTCGTCCTCGACCAGTGGCAGGGCCCGGACCAGGTCGGGCATGGTGGGCGTGAGCTTCGCGGTGGTCACGGGGCGATCGTCGCCCGGCCCGGCTGAGAGGCGGCTGAGACCGCGGTCAGACCACCGAGTTCCAGACCACCGAGGCGAGCACCGCGAACAGGATGACCGCCGCGCTCAGCAGCAGGTGCGCGGGCGAGGGCACCTCGCACCCGGCCAACCGGCACGGCGACGGCTCGTTCACCGCTCCCCGGCCTTCCTCGGGCGCCCCGGCGCACCCGCCCGCCCCGGCCGCTCCGAATGGGACGGACGGACCCGGCGAGCGACACACGTGCGAGACATTCGCGTTCCTTCCCCCGTGCATTACCTACGCATTGTCCGTCGGAAACGCGCGCCCGTTCGTTACCCGTTCTCCCGCTTTCGCATGCTTTCCTCCGCGGCGGACAGGAACCGGTCCCGCTCCTGCCTGGCCCGCCGCCGCCGCTCGCGCTCGCGCACCCACGCCAGCACGTCGTCGGCCTGCGACGCGGCCGCCTCGCGGTAGAACTCGCCCTCGAACCACCACCACGACCGGATGCCGTGCCGGGCCACGCGCACGGGCTGTTCCCGCTGCGACACGTCCAGTGACGGGAAATCGGCGACCGGCCGCGGCGGGCAGCCCGTGCCGACGAAGAAATACCTTTTGCGGAACAAAAAAGTGCGATGGGTGAAGAACCCCGCATTGGGGTCGGGCGCCAGGCCGCCGGGCGAGGTCACCGGGCGGGGCCGGGCGAACGCGGGCGTCCGCGGCCACGACCGGCGCCGCAGCACCACCGCCACGACGACCGCCAGGACCGCGAGCGGCACGACGACAGCGACCACGGACATCGAACAAACCCCCAACGAGAGCGGTCGCCGCGCGCGCTCCGACAGCGGCGCCCGGCCTGGCAGACTGCCCTGCCGTGACGCTCCACGTGACCTTCATCTGCACCGGCAACATCTGCCGTTCCCCAGTGGCCGCGATCATATTCCGGGAGCACCTGCGGCGAGCCGGCCTGGGTGACCTCGTCGAGGTGACCAGCGCGGGCACCGGCGGCTGGCACGTGGGCGACCCGGCCGACCCGCGGGCGGCCAAGTCGTTGGCGGACAACGGTTACCCGACCGAGCACGTTGCCGCCCAGGTGGGTGGCGACCACCTCGACGCCGACCTGCTGGTGGCGCTGGACTCCGGGCACGCCCGCGCCCTGCGGCGGATGGTGGCCGACCCGGGGCGGGTGCGGCTGCTGCGGTCGTTCGACCCCGGTGCGGACGGGGTCGACGTGCCCGATCCCTACTATGGGGACGAGGCCGGGTTCGGGCGGGTGGTCGCGATGGTGGAGGCGGCCGTGCCGGGGTTGCTGGCTTGGACGCGCGAGCGGTTGTGAGCGGTGGGCGGTGGGGGCTGTCCGGTGCGGGCTTCGCCGGGGTCCCCTGGGCGGGCAGGGTTCCGGCAAAGTCGTTTGTGCTGTTCAGGTGGTGATTCCGGGGAGTTGGAGCGTTCGTTGGGGGTTGCGGGCCATGGTTCGCAACCCCTTGGCGATGTCGGTGTGGCCGGTGTGTCGCAGTGCGTTGATGGCGAGGGTGCGCGGGGAGGCCATGACGCGGGCGGGGTGGGCGTCGTCGCCGGTCGGGCTGCCGACCCCGAGCCCGGCGAAGGCGCCGCGCCGGCCGGTGGCGTGGCAGGCCCGGTAGCGCCCGACGGGGAACGCGGTAGCGGCGTGGGGAGGTCGACGTCGCCGAAGCCGTGGTCCCCGAGCGGGGCGACCCGGACGGCGCGCGGTTCAGTGCGGCCGTGTCCTCGGCCCTCGAAGACCGGGCAGGGCATGTCGTCCCCGGGCGGCGAATCGGGGTGGGGGTAGACCCTCGGCCGGCATGACGCAACGCCGCCGGCAGGTGCACCCCGCTGCCACCGGCCCGACCGAACGTCCCGGCCACCGACTTGCCGTCCACCGCCACCGCCACCGACGGCACCGGACACCGGGCAGGATGACAAGGCGGACACGGCACTCCCCGGACCATGCGACACAGACACTCACATGATCACCCCGGAGCGCCGTGCCCACCCGCATTCAAACCCTGAACAGCACAAACGACTTTGCCGGAACCCTGCCCGCCCAGGGGACCCCTGCTTCTATCCTGCCGGCCAACCCCGACACCCGGCGTCGCCCCGACCCGGCCTGTGGACAACCCAGGAGGAGCCGTGACACCCGAGGACGCGGCGACCGCGCTGACCGGCGTCCCCGCCACCGCCACCAGGCGGATCGGCGCCTCGGTCTGGGAGGTCGACCTGGCCGACGGCGACGTGGTCGTCGCGAAGCGGCACCCCGACCCGAACGCCGTGCTCGCCGAGGCCGCCTCCCTGGAGTGGCTGGCCGAACCCGCCGCCCCGCCGGTCCCCGCGGTCCGCGGCCACGACGACCGGTGGCTGGTCGTGGACCACGTCGAACCCGGCCACCCGTCACCGGCCGCCGCCGAGGAGTTCGGGCGTGCGCTGGCCCGCCTGCACGCGACGGGCGCGCCCGCGTTCGGCGCCCCACCACCGGGCGGCCCGACCGAGGCCGCCATCGGGCCGGCCCCCATGCGCAACGTCCCCGCGCCCACCTGGTCCGACTGGTTCCGCGAGCACCGCATCGCCCACTACGCCCGCCTGGCCGTCGACGCCGGCGCGCTGACCCCCGACGAGGCCCGCCTCGTCGAGGCGGTCCGCGTGGAGGCGCCGGACGAGCCACCGGCCCGCCTCCACGGCGACCTGTGGCACGGCAACGTGCACTGGGCCGCCGACGGCCGGGCGTGGCTGATCGACCCCGCCGCCCACGGCGGTCACCGGGAGACCGACCTCGCCATGCTCGACCTGTTCGGCTGCCCCCACCTCGACCGCGTCCTGGCCGCCTACCGCGAACTGGCCCCGCCGGCCGACGGGTGGCGCGAGCGCGTGCCGCTGCACCAGCTGTTCCCCGTGCTGGTGCACGCCGTGCTGTTCGGCCGGGGTTACGCCCAACAGGCGTTGGCTGCCGCCCGCGCGCTGAGATGATTGTCCGATGGGTATCGAACTTTTCGGCCGGGACGACTGGCGCTGGTTCAACGAGCCGCGCTCCTGGGGCACCGACGGCGGCGTGACCGTCACCGCCGACCCGGGCACCGACTTCTGGCGCACCACGCACTACGGCTACGACCGCGACTCGGGGCACGTCCTGGGCGTGCCGGTGATCGACGACTTCGCCGTCACGGCGTCGTTCACCGCCGACTACACCGACCAGTACGACCAGGCCGGCATCTCGCTGCGCGTCGACGAGCGCAACTGGATCAAGGCGGGCGTGGAGCTGGTGGACGGCGAGTTCCAGATCAGCACCGTCGTGACCAGGGACTTCTCCGACTGGTCGGTGGTGGGGGTCGGCCGGGTCGACCGGGTCACCATCGCCGCCGAGCGCACGGGCGACGCGGTCACCCTGCGCTACGGGCTGGACGACGCCGACCCCACCGCCCTGCTGCGCCTGGCCTACTTCCCGCCGGAGGGCGGCGTGCTGGCGGGGCTGATGGCGGCGGCGCCGACGGGGTCCGGTTTCACCGCGCGCTTCGACCGGGTGCAGGTCACATCGGACTAGGGCTTACCGTGGTGACGTGCGGTTGAAGTTCCTGTTTCGCCCCGGCTGGCTCGCGCTGACGCTGGCGGTCTGGGTGTTCGCGGGCGCGTGCTTCACGCTGCTCGCCCCCTGGCAGTTCAGCCGTGACGCCGAGCGGGAGGCGCAGAACGACGCCGTCACCACGGCCGTGCGCACCGACCCCGTGCCGGTGGAGTCGCTGCTGGACCGGCCCAACGACGAGTTCGAGTGGCGCCGCGTCACGCTGGCCGGCCGCTACCTGCCCGAGGGGCAGGCGGTGGCCCGGCTGCGCACCGTGCAGGGCGAGGCCGCGTTCGAGGTGCTGACGCCGTTCGAGCTGGCCGGCGGGCAGGTCGTGCTGGTCGACCGCGGCTACGTGCGGCCGGTCAACGGCATCCGGGTGCCCGACCTGGCGCCCGTGCCGACCGGGGACGTGACGCTGGTCGCGTGGACCCGGCGGGGCGAGTCGGACGACCGGGACGCGTTCGACCAGGACGGCCGGCGGCAGGTGTACGCGATCAACGCGGCCGTGGTGGGCCGGGCCGCCGGGCTGGACATCCGGCCCGGCTACTTCCAGCTCACCGAGGGCCAGCCGGGCGTGGAGGGCGCGCTGCCGCTGCCCAAGCTGGACGCGGGGCCGTTCTTCTCCTACGCGCTGCAGTGGATCGCGTTCGGCGTGATGGCGCTGGGCGGCTGGCTGTACTTCACCGTGCGCGAGGCCAGGCCCGGCGGCGCGCTGACCGACGACCGCCCGGTCAGGCGGAAGTCCGTGGCCGAGATGCTCGCCGAGGACGAGGCCAGGGCCGAGGCCGCGGACGACGCCGGGGCCGGGGCCGGGGCCGGGGGCCGGACCGGGGTCGACGCCGGGGTCAGCGACCGGGCCGGTGACCAGGCCGCGAGCCGGGCCGCAGGCGGGGCCTGAGCAGGGCGACGACCGCGGTCACGGCCGCCGCCGAGGCGCCGACCACCCGCGACAGCTCCACCGCCCGCGTCACGTGACCCGCGTCGGGGTTGCGGCCGTGCCCGAGCACCGGCCGGTCCTCCGCGCCGTGCGCGTACACCGTGCGCCCGCCCAGCCGGATCTCCAGCGCGCCCGCGAACGCCGCCTCCACCTGCCCGGCGTTGGGGCTCGGGTGCGCCGAGGCGTCCCGCCGCCACGTCCGCCACGCCTCGCCCGCCGAACCGCCGACGACCGGCGCCCCGGCCGCGGTGAGCAGCGCGGCCAGCCGCGACGGCAGCAGGTTCGCCACGTCGTCCAGGCGCGCGGCGGCCCACCCGAACCGCCGGTAGCGCGGGTTGCGGTGGCCCACCATCGCGTCGAGCGTGTTCACCGCGCGGTAGCCGAGCAGCCCGGGCACGCCCGCGACCGCGCCCCAGAACAGCGGGGCGACCACGGCGTCGGACGTGTTCTCCGCCACGGACTCCACGGTCGCCTTCGCCAGGCCCGCGGTGTCCAGCCGCGACGGGTCGCGCCCGCACAGGTTGGGCAGGCGGTCGCGCGCCGCCGCCAGGTCGCCGCCGTCGAGCTCGCGGCCCATCGCGGTGCCCTCGTCGGCCAGCGACGCCCCGCCGAGCACCACCCAGGTGGCCGCGGCGGTGGTCAGCGCCCGCACCGCCTCGCGGCGCCCGGCCAGCCGCTCGACCGCGACGCCCGCCAGGACCGCCCCGCCGACCAGCGCGGCGGTGTGCGCCGCCCCGGCGACCCGGTCGTCCCGGTAGACCCTGCGCTCCAGCCCCGCCGCCACGCGGCCGAACCCCGCCACCGGGTGGTACCTCCCGGGATCGCCGAGCACGGCGTCGGCGGCCACGCCCACCAGCAACCCCACAGCGCGCCCCAGACTCACAGGGGGCACGGTAGCCCCGGCCCGTCGGACCCCCGCACTAGGGTGGGCAGGCGTGGAACCAGCCCGCCTCAAGCTCTACGCGTACCTGGACGCGCGCGACCACCAGCGCACGTACCTGGCCATCATGCGGCTGTTCACCTCCACGCTGCTGGCCGACCTGTCCGCGGGCGAGGTGGCGGGCGCCCTGGCCGGCGCCGAGCGCGAGGGCCGGGTCGACCCCGGCGAGTCGCGCATCGAGAACGTGATCAACCGGCTCCGGCAGCTGGTCGAGTGGGGCAACCTGGTGCAGGGCAGGCGCGAGGTGGTGGCCTCCAGCATCGCCGAGTTCCAGCACGGCAGCGTGCGCTACCAGGTGAGCAAGCTCGCCGTGCGGGTGCAGCGCGACGTGGACGAGCTGCTGCGCGTGCCCGAGGGTGCGCGGGAGGTGTCGCGGGAGCTGCTGCCCGCCGTGGAGCGCGGCCTGGGGCAGCTCGGGCGGACGCTGGCCGAGGCGCTGTCGGGCGACGCGCGGCGGCCGCGGGAGGTGCTGGCCGAGCAGGTCACCACGCTGTTCCTGCAGCACGCCGAGCTGGCCGCGACCGTGCGCGACTTCTACGCCTACCTCGGGCAGGTCGTGACCCGGCACCACCTGGCGCCGGAGGAGATCTCCGGGTTCCGCAACCTGCTGGTCGAGTACATCCAGATGGTGGTGGAGGACGTGCTGCGGCACACGCCCGCCATCGCCGACGAGCTGGCGCGGCTGGGCGCCGCCCGGTCCGGGCTGCTGGCCCTGCTGGGCAGCGCCGACCTGGGCGAACGGGTGGAACGCGCGCGCGGCCGGTCCGCCGAGGACTGGCAGGAGCTGACCGACTGGTTCGTGGACCGGCCGGGCAGGCCCAGCCAGGTGACGGCGCTGCGCGAGGCGACCGCGCGGGCCATCGGGTCGCTGCTGGCCAGCGTGAAGCGGGCCACCTCCGGCGGCGGGCTGCTGCCGGGCAGGCGCGCCGAGCTGCTCAAGCTGGCCGCGTGGTTCGACGAGGGCCCGGCGGCGCGGGGGCACCGGCTCTACGCGGCCGCGTTCGGCCTGCACCCGTCCCGGCACGTCTCGCCCGCGCCGGAGCACGACCGCGACGACGAGCGCACCCCGTGGCGCGACGGGCCGGTGGTGGACGTGCCGGTGAGCGTGCGCAGCCGCGCCGACCGCGGCGGGCGCGGGCGGGCGTCGCGCATCCTGGACGACCCGATGACCGAGCAGTCGCTGCTGGCCGAGGCCCGCGAGGCCGACGAGCGGCGGGCCGCGTCGGTGGCCGAGCTGGCGGCCGCGGCGCCCCGGCTCGACACCGCCACGCTGTCCGGCGGCGCCCTGGGCGTGCTGTGCGAGCTGCTGACCCTGGCCATGGCGCAGCGCGACACCGCAGCCGACCCCGGTTCGGCCACCGACCCGGTGCGCGGGCTGCGGGTGACCGTCTCCCCCGCCCGCGGGCAGGTGACCCGGATCCGCTCCGCCGCGGGCACGCTGACCCTGCACGACTCGACGCTGGTGCTCGACTGATGTTCGACGACCTCTCCGAGATCGACGCGGCCGACGTGGTGCGGTGCGCGCGCACCCTGCTGCGGCGGCCCCTGCTGCGCGCCGACGGTCCCGACGGCGAGCTGGTGGCCCTGGTCTACCGGCACCGCGTGGCGCTCCAGGACCTGTTCGCCCGGCTGCTGGGCTACCGGCTGGTGGTGGAGCGGCGGTTCGCGCGGCTCTACAAGTCCGGGCCGGGACCCGACGACTCGCGCGGCGTGCCCGGCATGTCGCCGCGCGGCTACGCCTACCTGGCGCTGACGCTGGCGGTGCTCACCGGCATCGGCCGGCAGGCGCTGCTGTCGCGGCTGGTCGCCGACATCCGCGCGGCCGCCGCGGAGGCCGGCATCGAGGTCGTCGACGACGTGGCCGACCGGCGCGCGCTGACCTCGGCGCTGCGGCACCTGGTGTCGCTGGGCGTGCTGCACGAGACCGAGGGCACCGTCGACGTGCAGGCGGAGGCGCTGATCACGGTCGACACCGACCTGCTCGGGCAGCTGCTGACCGGCCCGGTGGCCGAGGCCACCACGCCCGAGCGGCTGGTCGAGCTGGCGGCCCGGCCGGGACCGCGCGGCGTCGAGCACGCGGTGCGGCGCAGGCTCGTGGAGGACCCGGTCGTGCTCTACGCCGACCTGCCGCCCGAGCAGGCCGACTGGCTGCGGCGCCACCAGCGCAAGGAGACCGCGCTGCTGGAGGCGTGCTTCGGGCTGCGCACCGAGTGCCGCGCCGAGGGCGTGCTGGCCGCCGACCCCGAGGACTACCTGACCGACCTGTACTTCCCGGGCACCTCGACGGTGGCCCGGATCGCCCTGCTGGCGCTGCCGCCGCTGCTCACGGCGCCACCGCGCCCGGACGGCAGGCACCCCGTCACCGCCGACGCCCTGCGCGCCGAGTGCGCGCGGCTGGTGGCCGACTACCCGACCGCGTGGTCCAGGCAGTTCACCGACGACCTCGACCGGCTGGTCGACGAGGTGCTGGAACTGCTGCGCCGCACCGGCCTGGCCGTGCCGACCGACGACGGCTGGCTGCTCAACCCCGTCGCGCACCGGTGGGTGCCGGTGCCCGACGGCGACCCCGAACGTGAAGTGGAACGACCGGTGGCCGTCCCGGCGGAGCCGAGCTGGTCGCTGTTCGATGAGGAGACCGCGTGAACAGGTGGCGGCTGCACAGGGGCGGCATCGTCAACGTCTGGCAGTACACCGAGCAGGTGTTCGACTTCTCCGGCGGGCGCGCGATCTTCCAGGGCACCAACGGCTCCGGCAAGTCGCGCACCCTGGAGCTGCTGCTGCCGCTGTGCCTGGACGGCGACCTGCGGCAGGTCGGCTCGAAGGGCTTCGACACGGTGTCGCTGCGGCGCCTGATGCTCGACGACTACGACGGCGGCCCCAACCGCATCGGGTACGCGTGGGTCGAGCTGACCCGCGACTCCGGCGAGTACCTGACCTGCGGGCTGGGCGTGAAGGCGTCCAAGACCTCGCAGGCCATCACCGACTCGTGGCGGTTCGTCACCCCCGCGCGCGTGGGCCACGACCTCCGGCTCACCGTCGACCGCACCCCGCTGGGCCCGGCGCAGCTGCGCGAGGCGATCGGCGCGGACTGCGTGCTGGAGGAGGCCGCGTTCCGGGCCAAGGTCGCCGAGGCGGTCTACGGCGTGCCCGCGGCCCGCTACGGCGACCTGCTGCACCTCCAGCGCACCCTGCGCAACCCCGACGTCGGGCTGAAGGTGCTGGAAGGACAGCTGGAGCAGATCCTCTCCGACGCGCTGCCGCCGCTGGACCAGGCGATGGTCGAGCAGCTGGCCACCTCGTTCGACGACCTGGAGTCCATCCGGGAGAACATCACCCGGCTGTCGACCGCGGACGCGGCGCTGGGGACGTTCCTCAAGACGTACTCGGACTACGCGTTCGCCGGGCTGCGCACCGCCTCGGACCGGCTCGGCGCCGCCGAGGACGGCGTGCGCAAGCTGGAACGCGCGTCGGGCAGGCTGACCGCGTCGCTGGAGGAGACCCTGGCGACCCGCGCGGCGGCCGAGCACTCGCTGGCGGCGCTGGAGGCGTCGGAGCAGCGGGCCGAGGAGACCATCGGGGCGCTCAAGGAACTGCCCGCGTTCCGCGACCTCCAGGATTTGCAGACGCGCGAGAAGCTGGTCGCGGAGAAGCGGTCGTCGGCGCTCGCGGCCCTCGACGTGGCGAACAAGCAGCGCCTCCAGGAGGACGGCGCGGTCGACGGCGTGCTGCGCCTCCTGCGGCGCCTGGCCGAGGACCTGGGGACCGCGGAGGAACTGGTGGAGCCGCTGCGCCACCACCTGCGGGCCGCCGGCCTCGACCCGGCGGCGGTGCCCGACGTGCCGCGGGTCGGCGTGGTCGAGGCGGAGGTGCGCACGGAGTCGGTGCGGGCCAAGCCGGACCCCGAGGCGGAACCGCTGCCCATCGAGCGGCGCGTGCCACCGGTGGTGGCGGACCTGGAGCTGGAACCGGTGGTCGGGCGGGCGGCGGAACTCGCGTCGCTGGCCCGGCAGCGCGGTGCGCTGGTGCTGGCGCTGGACGAGCGGGCCGCCGAGGTCGAAGCCGCCCAGCGGCAGGTGGACGTGCTGCGGCAGACCGCGCGGGATGCCGGGGAGGCCGCCACCGAGGCCGCCGCGCTGCGCGACCGGGAGGCGCGGGAACTGGCCGAGGTGGCCCAGGCGTGGCTGGCGGAGGTCGACGCGTGGCGCACGGCGGCCCCCGCGACCCCCCAGCCGACCGACGACCTGGCCCTGCCCGCATCGGTCGACCCGGCCGCCGCGCGAGCCCTC
Organism: Saccharothrix syringae; assembly: GCF_009498035.1. Classification (NCBI taxonomy): domain Bacteria; kingdom Bacillati; phylum Actinomycetota; class Actinomycetes; order Pseudonocardiales; family Pseudonocardiaceae; genus Saccharothrix; species Saccharothrix syringae. The sequence continues at coordinate 965,489 of NZ_CP034550.1, read as the reverse complement.
GCCGGTGCCGCGCGCGAGTGGGCGGGCCCCCCGCTGGCGGTGGCGCGGGAGGCGGCGCACGCGGTCGCGCAGCGCCGGGCCGCGTTGGCGGGGGCGATCGACGAGCGGGACGCGGAGCTGGCGGCGCTGCGGTCGGGGACGTCCCGGGTGCCCGAGCGCGGGCGGTTCGCGTCGGCGGAGCGGGACGTTTCGACGGGCGCGCCGTTCTACCGCCTGGTTGACTTCCACCAGTCGGTGTCGGCGGAGGAGCGGGCCGGGTTGGAGGCGGCCCTGGAGGCGTCGGGACTCCTGGACGCCTGGGTCACACCTTCGGGTGAAGTGGCTCCGAAGATGTACGGAAACGGCGTTACCGATCATCGGTTGAGAGAATCGGACGCCGAAACCACCCCGCCCATCCCGACCACGACCACCTCGACCCCGACCACGACCGCCCGCAGCGCGGCCGACGACGCAGCAGCCCCACCCGACAACACAGCCACCACCACGACCACCGGCACCGCCGCAGCGACCAGCCCCACCACGGCCGCGACGGCAACGGCCACCGGCAGCGCGGTCACGGCCACCGCCACCACGGCAACGGCCGCCGGCCACGTGACCGCCGGCCACGCAGCAGCCGGGCACGCGGCCCCTGGTCAGGCAGCACCCGGCCACGCAGTCGCCAGCCAGGCGACACCCGGCCACGCAGCCCCCGGCCACGCAGCCGGCGGTGACGTGATCGCGGTGGTCGGCCCCCCGGTGCCGGGCCCGTCGCTGGCCTCGGTGCTGGTCCCGGAGATCGAGCCGGGCTCGCCGGTGCCCGAGTCGGTCGTGGCCGGCCTGCTCGCGTCGGTCTCGCTGGACCGCGGCACCTTCGCGGTGGCGACCGACGGCAGCTGGCGGGCGGGCGTGCTGGCGGGCGCGTGGCACAAGGACGTCGCCGAGTTCATCGGCGCCGGCGTGCGCGAAGCGGCCCGCCGCCGCCGGATCGCCGAGCTGGAGGACGAGCTGGCGGCCCTGCGCGCGGACCTGGGCGAGGTCGAGCGCGACCTCGCCGCGGCGCGCGCCTCGGTCGAGGCGTGGGAGGCCCACCTGGACCGGTTCCCCACCGACCGCGAGCTGGTGACCCGCCACGGCCGGCTCAACGCCGCGCAGGAGAGCGCCGACCGCTCGGCCCGGCGCGCGCAGGAGCTGCGGAGCGAGTTGGAGCAGGTCGAGGCCCGCTGCGAGGCGGCGCGCGCCGCGCTGGTCCGGCAGGCCGGTGACGCCGGGCTGCCCTCGACGACCGAGGGCCTGCGCGAGGCCCGCAACGCCGCCGCCGAGGCCCGGCGTGCCGCCGACCGGTTGGGTGACGTGCTGGGTCGCCAGTGCCGGGGCACGGTGGCGGACCTGACCGACGCCGGTCACCGCTACCACGCGGCGGTGGCGGATCGCGTGGTGGCCGAGGAGGAGGCCGAGGCGCGGTGCCTGGACTACGCGACGCAGTCCTCGGCGCTGGCCGAGCTGACCGACGCCATCGGCGGCGAGGCCCGCGAAATCGCCGGACAACTGTCCGATTTGGAGCGTTCGCGGCGGGAGATGCGCGCGGAGATCAAGGGTTTGCGGGAGGACGTCACGTCCGCCCGCGAGCAGGCCGCGAAGTTGTCCGCCCAGTTGGAGACCACGGCCGAACAGCTCGACCAGGCGCGGGGGGCGGCGGACCGCGCGGCCGAGCACTTCCGGGCGACCGTCGGGGCGCCGGGCATCGTGGCGGCCGCGCTGCCGGACGTGCCCGCGGACGTGACGTCGGTGCGCGCCGCGCTGCTCGGGGCCGACCGGCGCGGCGCGAGCGAGGCGACCGTGATCGCCAGGCTGCAGGCGCTGCAGACGTCGTTGGCCGGCAGCCACGACATCGCGGCCGACCAGCACGCGGGGCTGCTGACGGTGATGGTCACCGGCGAGGAGGGCGCCCGGCCGGTCGCCACCGCGGCGCGCCGGGTGACGGAGAAGCTGGTCGAGCAGCGGGGTTTCCTGGACGACCGCTACCAGGGCATCTTCGCCGACTACCTGATCCGCGACCTGGCCGAGTGGCTGCGCGGGCAGATCGCGGTGGCCGAGGACCTGTGCAAGCGGATGAACGAGGTCCTGGCCCGGGCCAAGTCCAGCCAGGGCGTGCACGTCAAGCTGGCGTGGCGGTACTCGGCCGCGCTGGACGAGGAGACCCGCGACGCCCTGGCCCTGGTCCGCCTGCCCTACGCCGAGCGCGACCCGGAGCAGGACGCGACCCTGCGCAAGGTGTTCACCGAGCGGATCGAGCAGGAGCGGGACGCCCACACCGGCAGCTACGCCGAGGTCCTGGCCAGGGCGCTGGACTACCGGACGTGGCACCAGTTCACCGTCACGGTCGCCGACACCGGGCCGGACGGCGGGCCGCGCGAACGCCGGTTGCGGCAGCTGTCGTCGGGTGAGACGCGGCTGATCTCCTACGTCACGCTGTTCGCCGCGGCGGCCTCGTTCTACGACGCGGTGAGCGACGACTTCTCGCCGCTGCGGCTGGTGCTGCTCGACGAGGCGTTCGAGCGGCTGGACGACCCGACGATCGCGCGCATGCTCGGCCTGCTGGTCGACCTCGACATGGACTGGGTGATCACCTGGCCCAGCGGGTGGGGCGTGTCCGACAAGATCCCGCGCATGCACATCTACGACGTGTTGCGCCCGCGCAACGGGCGTGGTGTCGCGTGCATCCAGACGACGTGGGACGGCGCCGCGCTCGACCGGGTCGACCCCTGACCGGGCCGACCCCTCACCGGGCCACCGCCCGCCGGCGGGCGGTGGTCGGGCACGGCCGCGCCCCGCGCGGGTTCGGGGGTTCGGCAGCCGGCCTCACCGGTCAGCCCCTCACCGGTCGGCCTTCCGGCGGTCGGCCCCTGACGGTCAGCCCACCCGGCTGGGCGCGGTGCGCCGCACCCCGCCCCCGGCGAGGAAGTCGGCCACCGGCAGCGTCGCCGCGCCCAGCGCCACCGACTCGGGCCCCAGCTCGCACAACGTGATCGACGCCTGCTCGAACGACCGGTGCAGGGCGTGGCGCGACGCCTCGGCACGCACGTCGTCCAGGATTCGCGCGCCGAGCAGCAGCCCGGCCCACCCGCCGACGATCACCCGCGCCGGGTTGAACAGGTTGATCAGGTTCGCCACGCCCAGCCCCGCGTAGCAGGCGGTCTCGGCGAGCACGCCCCGCGCGGCCGCCGACCCGTCCGCGACCAGCGCCGCTAACGCCGCCTCCTGCTCGACGGGCACGTCCGGCCTGACCGCCCGGTACCGCTCGACCACGCCGTACGCGCCGATGTACGCCTCCAGGCACCCCCGCGCGCCGCACCGGCAGGGCCGGCCGTCGAGGGCGACGGTCGTGTGACCCCACTCCCCCGCACCGCCCGACGAACCGCGGTAGAGCACGCCGTCGGCGATGACGCTCGCGCCGACGCCCGACCCGATCAGCGCCACCACCGCGTCACCCGTGCCGCGCCCCGCGCCGAACCACACCTCGGCCTGGCCCAGCGTGTTCGCGCCGTTGTCCAGGAACAGCGGCAGGTCGGTGCCCGCGCGCAGCATCCGCTCCAGGGCGACGCCGTGCCACCCCACGGTCTGCGCGTACACCAGCCCCCGCTCGACGAACCCGGGCACGCCGATGCCTACGCCGAGCACGTCCCGGGCCCCGCTGTCGCGCAGGCACCGGTCCAGCCCGTCGAGGACCCGCGCGGCGACCTCGTCGATCGAGTGCGCGTCCGGTTCCATCGGGAACGTGGCCTCGGCGCGGCGGCGCAGGGTCAGGTCGAACACCTCAACCAGCACGTGGGTCTCGCCGACGTCGACGCCGACCACCGCCGTGTGCGCGGGGTTGACCCGCAGCAGCACCCGCGGCCGCCCGCCGTCCGAGTCGACCTGCCCGGCCTCCACCACGACGCCCTCGGAGATCAGCTCGCCGACGACGTTGCTGACCGACGCCTGGCTCAGCCCGGTGCTGCCGGCCAGCTCCTGCCGGCTGCGCGGCTCGTCGAAGTACAGCGCGCGCAGCACCCGCGCCCGGTTGCCGGTGCGCAGGTCGCGCACGGTCAGCTTGCGGTGCACGGCGACCCCCATCGGGCGAGTTGGCGAAGTCCTGCCACAAGGGCGCGGTGGACACACGACGTTATCCCCCGCGCGCCCCCGCAGGTACCTGATTCGCCGCGCGCCGCCGATGCTCCCGGCCCGAACCACCCGCCAGAGACCGCGAGAGCCCCCGCGAGGCGCGCCTGCACGACCCGCACCCCCGGCGCGCGCCCGAGCAAGCCGGCCCGAGCAAGCCGGCACAGCCCGCACCCGACCGGGACGACACCGACCGAGACCGGGCCGACCCGGCCAAGTCACCCCGGCCTGGCTCAACCCGGTCTGGTCACACCCCGTCCGGTTCGCCGCGAAGCCCTACCCGGCGGCCGCCCAGGACTGGATCATCCGGTAGGCGATGGACGCCCCCGGCGCGAGCAGCAGGTCCGGCACGCTGCCCGGCTCGGCCAGCGCCCGCCGCACGTCGACGCGGTCGACCCACTTGGCCTGGGCGATCTCACCGTCGGCGAGGCGCAGCGGTTCGCCCGGGTCGGCCACCGCCTCGAAGCCCACCATCAGCGACCGCGGGAACGGCCACGGCTGGCTGCCGAGGTAGCGGATCCCGCCCACCACGACGCCGACCTCTTCCTCGATCTCCCGCGCGACGCACGCCTCCAGCGACTCGCCCGCCTCGACGAACCCGGCCAGCACCGAGTACCGCCCCTCGGGCCACCCCTCGCCGCGGGCCAGCAGGACCCGGTCGGCGCCGTCGTGCACCAGGCAGATCACGGCCGCGTCGGTGCGCGGGTACTCCTCGCGCCCGCACTGCTCGCAGACCCGCGCCCACCCCGACTTCACCGACTCCGTCCGCCCGCCGCACGCGGAGCAGAACCTCGCCGAGCGGTGCCAGTGGAACAGCGCCACCGCCGAGGTGAACAGCCCGGCGCCGGTGTCGTCCAGCAGCGCGCCGACGGCCCGCAGGTCGAGCCACTGCGGTTCGTCGGTCAGCTCGGGCCGGAACCACGCCCGGCCGGGTGGCGCCACGACGTCCGTCTCGTCCTCGGTCCGCGGCACCGCCCAGTACGCCACGCCGTCCTGCTCGCCGAGCAGCACGGCGGTGTCGGGCGGCGCGTCGCCGAAGTCGGTGGCGGGGCGGTCGACCAGGCGCGTCCCCCGGTCGGCCACCAACGTCCGGCCGTGCGCGTCGATGGTGAGGACGCGCGCCTTGGGCCACAGCTGCGCGATGCGCTGCCGGTCACCGCGCAGCGGCTCCCGGCGGTCGACGGTGAACCGCGACAGGGCCGGCAGCTCCACCAGGTCGAAGCTCACGGCAGGGTCACACCGCCCAGGGCCCGCAGCTTCGGGGACAGCTGCTCGGCATCGCCCACCACCACGCCGGTGAACGCGCTGGGCGCGAAGAACTCCAGCGCCACCTCGGCGACCTGCTCGACGGTGACCGCGGCCAGCCGCTCCGGGTGCCCGAGGAACCAGTCCACGCCCAGCCCGAGGCCGGCGAGGTTCACCAGGAACGACGCCAGCCCGCCCTGCGACGACGTCGAGGTCAGCAGCGACCCGATGGCGTACCGGCGCGTGGTGTCGACCTCGGCCTCCGTCGGCGGCACCAGGCCCATCCGGGCCAGCTCGTAGCGGGTCTCCAGCAGCGCCGCCGCGGTGACCTCGCTCGCCGTGTCGGCGTCGACCAGCAGCGTGGCACCGCCCGGCGTGAACTCCGGGTGCGACCGCGCGTGGTAGGTGTAGCCCTTGTCCTCGCGGATGTTCTCCACCAGCCGGGAGGAGAAGAACCCGCCGTACACCAGGTTCGCCAGCTGCAGCGCCGGGTACCGCTCGTCGGTGCGCTCCAGGCCGCGCGCGGCCAGCCGGATCTGCGACTGCACGGCACCCTGCCGGTGCACCAGCAGCAGGTCGCCGCCGCGCACCACCGGCAGCGGCGACAGCGCCACCGCGGTGCCCTCGCCGGTCCAGCCGCCCAGCGCGCCCTCGACCGCGCGCACCGCCGCGTCCGGCGCCAGGTCGCCGACGACCACCAGCACCGCCCCGCGCGGCAGGACGGCCGCCGCGTGCAGCGCCCGCACGTCGTCCCGCGTCACGACCGCGACCTCGTCCGCCTCGGGCATCTCCTTGGCGAACGGGTGGTCGCCGTACAGGTGGCGCTGCAACGCCTCCCGCGCGATCACGTTCGGCTGCGACCGCGCCAGCCGGATGCGCTCGACCAGCCGGCCGCGCTCCCGCTCGACCTCCTCGTTCGGGTATGTCGCCCCGGTCAGCGCGTCCCGCAGCACGTCCAGCAGCGTGTCGAGGCCGGTCACCAGCGCGTTGCCGGAGAAGGCCAGCCGCTCCGGGTCCACCACCGCGTCCAGCTCGCCGCCGACCAGCGCCAGCTCGGTGTCGACGTCCACCCGGCTGCGGGTGGCGGTGCCGGTCAGCACCGTGTTCGCCAGCACCTCGGCGCGCGCCGCGTGCGCCGAGCCGGTGCTCGACGTGGCCGGGTCCGCGAACGGGATCCGCAGCCGCAGCTCCACCAGCGGCACCGAGGACCGGCGCACCGCGATCACCCGCAGGCCGTTGGCCAGCGTCGTGTCCACGCTGTCCAGGTCGGCCGCCGCCCGCTGCTCGCCCAGCTCCGGGAACGGGCGAGGCCCGAGCGCCGTACGGCCGATCTCCTCGGCGCTGCGGTGCTTGGTCGGGGCGCTCACTCGTTACCTCCACTTGCCGGGTTGAGGATCAGGACGGCGCGCGAGTCCGGCCGCAGCGCCTTGGCCGCCGCGGCGACCTCGTCGGTGGTGATGCCGGACAGCTTCTCCGGCAGCTCGTACAGCAGCTCGGCCCGCCCGAACAGCAGTTCGGCCGACCCGAGGCCCAGCGTCCGGCTGGTCAGCCGGTCGTGCTCGCGGTGCATGGTCGACACCCACCGCGCGGTGACCTTCGCCAGCTCCTGCGCGGTCGGACCCTCCTCGGCCAACCGCAGCAGCTCCTCGTCCACCGCCGCGATGACCTGCTCGGCGGTCACCTCCGACGGGTGGATCGCGGTGATGCTGAACGTGTCGGGGTCGCGCGCCTCCAGCGGCCCGAACAGACCGCACCCGGCGCCGACGTCCACCACGATGCCGTCGCGGTGCACCAGCCGCTGCTGCAGCCGCGACCCGTCGCCGTCGGTCAGCACTCCGGCCAGGACCAGGTAGGCGAGGTAGCCCTCCACCTCGTTCACCGGGTCCGGGACGCGGTAGCCCAAGGCGATGGCGGGCATCGGCGCGTGCTGGTCGGTGTGCTCGGCGCGCACCTCGCCCCTCGGCGCCGCCTCGGCGAACGAGGGCCGGGACGGCACCGGGCGGGCGGGCACGTCACCGAAGTGCTTCTCGACGAGCGCCTTCGCCTCCTCGTGGTCGAAGTCGCCCGCCACCGTCAGCACGGCGTTGCCCGGCGCGTAGTAGGTGTCGAAGAACGCGGCGCAGTCGTCCACGGTGGCGTTCTCCAGGTCGGTGAAGTCGCCGTAGCCGTTGTGCGCGTTCGGGAAGGTCTGGAACAGGACCGGTGGCAGGAGGATCCAGGGGAACCCCCCGTACGGCCGGTTCAGGACGTTGAGTCGGATCTCCTCCTTCACCACGTCGATCTGGTTGCGCAGGTTCTCCTCGGTGATCTTCGGCGCCCGCATGCGGTCCGCTTCGAGGAAGAGCGCCCGCTCCAGTGCCGCCGACGGCAGCACCTCGTAGTAGTCGGTGTAGTCGGGGTGCGTGGAGCCGTTGAACGTGCCGCCCGAGGACTGCACGTGCCGGAAGTGCGCGAGCTTCTCCAGGCTCTCGCTGCCCTGGAACATCAGGTGCTCGAAGAGGTGCGCGAACCCCGTCCGCCCCTCCGGTTCGGAGCGGAAGCCCACGTCGTAGTGCACGCTCACCCCGACGACCGGGGCGCTGCGGTCTGGTGCGAACACCACCCGCAGGCCGTTGGGGAGCGTGAACCTGTGCAGTTCCGGTAGCGCCATGAACGCAGCCTACGGGTTCGAACCGCCACCCGGGCCGCAGGTCACCCGCCGGCCGCACCGCCCTCGTACGCCCGTCGCAAACCGGCCGGGTTCGGACCGGCCGACCACCGCTACGACACGGACGGACCCGGCCGCACCCGGGACCGCCGCCCCTCCTACCAGCCACCCTCCCGGTGGAGCCACGCGCTTGGGCACCGGGTCGGCTTCGGCTGTCGCACCCCTCACGCGGGTTCGGGGTTGTTCTCGGGACGGGTCAATTGTCGAACGGGTGTTCGATCGGGGGCAAGATCTCTATCGGGTGATGTCGATCAGTGGCGCAGCGACCTCAGGTGCCCCGCCTGCGCCAGGACGCCGTCCAGGGCGCCCAGGAAGGTCGGGAAGCGCTGGGCGAACCGCCGCAGGTCACCGCCCTGCTCGGCCTCGCCGAACCAGTACAGCCCCGACCGGCTCCCCGCGAACGCCGCCAGCCACCGCTCCGTCTCGCCCAGCACCACCGCGTAGGGCAGCGACCGCGAGAACACCATCTCCCGGTCCGCGTCCGGGATGTCCCGGGGCGTCGCCGCGTGCAGGTACCCGCGCAGGCCGCGCACGTGCTCCAGCAGGGCGCTGCCCCGCCTGGTCCGGGCGGGCATCGAGCGCGCGCCCACGGCCAGCGCCACCCCCGCGGCCAGCACCACGAGGCCGAACAGCGCACCCGTGCCGACCAGCGCCAACACCGCGGTCAGCGCCGCGCCGAGCACCGCGGTCCCGATCCCGGCCCACCACCACAGGGTCCGCTCGGCGTCCGGCCGCCGCGCGAACCAGCTCTTGGCCACCACGTCCGCGTACAGCTCGTCCCGCACGCGCGTGAGGTCGATCCGCCGGCCGCGCAGCTCGGACAGCAGCACCGCGTCGACCCCGTCGGGCAGCAGGGCCTCGTAGACGGCGCGCTCGTAGCCCGTCAGCGACGGGTCGGCCGGGTTGCGGCGGACGAACCGCCAGTCCAGCCCGTCGACCTCCTCGATCCACAGGTAGTTGCGCACCGCGAGGTCCACGATCGTCGCGGTCACGTCGACCACGTCCACGTGCTCGTCGACCACGGTGCCGACCTGCCCGGGCAGCACGCCGTCGGGCGAGGCGAACGCCACCCGCCCCGCGCCGTCGGCGACCAGCACGTCCACCGGCCCGACCTCGCCCTCCAGGGCCCGCGCGTCGCGGCCGCGCAGGTACCACAGGGCGACCATGCCGCCGATCAGCAGCAGCACCAGCGCGCCGAGCCCGGCGCCGGTCGCCGGGGTCAGCGCGAACGCCGCCGCCAGGGTGGAGGTCTCCACCACGCGCGCGTTGGGCGGCGCCGCGCCCTCCTGCAGGCCGACCGCCACGTCGACCCGGTCGCCGGGGTCCAGGCCGATCTCGGTGGCCCGCACGCCGCGCCCGTCGCCCAGCTCGGCGGTGGTGCACGGCTTGGCCGTGCCCGGTTCGCCGGCCAGGCAGTTCACCGACCGCGGGGCGTCCGGGGTGATCACGGAGACCTTGACGGAGTCCAGCGCGGTGCTCCAGCCGCTCGCGGGCTGCCAGCGCAGTTCCAGGGTGTCGCCGATCCGGGCGACGGTGCCGACGACGGAGTAGGTGACGGTGGACGTGCCCGCCCGGAGGGCGATGGAGAGCCGGTCGTCCGACACTGTGGCGGTACCCTCGCCGGTCACGGCCGGGTCGGAGACCTCGTACACGCGGTCGCGGTTGTCGCCGACTGCGATGCGTAGCGGCACCACACGATCGGCTGTTTTCCCTTCGGGGACTGTGACCACCTCGGTGACGGTCAGCCTGCCGTCGCGCTCCAGCTTGAGCCGGACGTCGACGCCGACCGCCCCGGGCAGACCGGCCGGGCTGCTCGGCTGCGCCGACGCGACGCCGGCGCTCGTGCCCAACGCGATCACGCAGATCGCGGCCGCTCCCCAGTTTCTCAACACGGCCGCGCAGGATAGCGGAGTTCCCCTAAGCTCCAGTGCTGATTCGGGCATCCGCGACACGGGGGACCACCAGCGATGACTCAACCACCACCGCCTGGTGGCTGGCCGCCACCACGACCGGTTGGGCCACCGCCGATGCCCGCGCCGCTGCACCCCCGGCAGCCGCCGCCCACCCGCCAGTGGCCCGCCCAGCAGCCCCCGCCGGCCGGGCCGCCGCCGTGGCCCGGGCAGGGCGCCGCGCCGCCGCCGACCGGGCCGCCGCCGATGGCACCGCCGCAGCCGCCGCCCGTGAGCTGGGGTCCGCCGCCCGGGCCGCCGCCGGGGTGGGGCCCGCCGCCGATGCCCTACCCGCCGCTGCCGCGCAAGAAGAGCAAGGGCCCGCTGGTCGCGTTCCTGCTGATCGGCCTGGTGGTGCTGGGCATCGCCACCATCGGCCTGGTGGCCGCGAACCGCAATTCGAGGCAGGCCGGCGACTCCGGTTACTCCGGGTATTCGAGTTATACCTATTCGGCTGAACCGACGACGACGGAAACGACGACGCCCACCACGTCCAGCAGCCCGCGGAGCACGTCCACCAGCACGACGAAGGCCGGCCCCAAGGCCGTCATCGCGCTGGGCGACAACCCGATCCACTCGGCGGACCTGGGCGCGTTCAACATCGAGGGCTGCCCGCTGCCCGCGATGGACTACTCGCCCGCGGGGCAGGACCAGTTCCTGCGCGCCGCGCTGCCGTGCATCGAGGCGATGTGGAAGCCGTCGTTCACCAAGGCCAACCTGCCCTACCAGCCGGTCGAGCTGGTCATGGTGACCTCGCAGATCACCAACACGTGCGGCTCGATGGGCCCCGACCGCACCGCCATGTACTGCGACGGCACCATCTACTGGACGCCCGACCACTACGCCAACGAGCAGGGCTCGGCCAACCCGAACCACCCCGGCAAGTACCTGGGGCAGCTCGCCCACGAGTACGGCCACCACGTCCAGTGGCTGTCCGGCATCCTGCGCGCGTCCAGCGACGCCCAGTACGAGCAGGGCGGCTGGGACACCCCGGCGGGCCTGGAGCTGAACCGGCGCAAGGAGCTGCAGGCCACCTGCTTCGGCGGGATGACGCTGGCCCCGCTGTCCCACGGCGCGGTGCCCCAGGACGTCATCTCGGTGGCGCTGAGCGACGCGGGCAACCGCGGTGACTACCCGATCTACCCCAACCGGGACCACGGCGCGCCCGAGCGGAACGCGGCCTGGGTGAACCACGGCTTCAAAACCAACAACACGAGCGCGTGTAACACTTGGGTGGCGAGCGCGGCGGACGTCAGCTGACCCGACTGGAGGACCGTGCACACGCCCGAGGAGCCCAGGAACAACCCGATCGTGCTCATCGGTGTGTTCTCCCTGATCGTGTCGTGCGTGCTGGGCCTGGGCCTGGTCGCCCAGCTGGACTCCTCGCGGCGGATCGGCGGGCGGGCCGTGGCCGCCCCGGGCGCTCCCCCCGCGCCCGCCACCGGGACCGAGGACCCGCGGCCGCGCGCCGTGCACCGGCTCGCCGACCACCCGCTGCTGGTCACGCCCGTGAAGCTGCCCGCGGTGGCGTGCTCGCTGCCGGGGTTCGGGGTGTCGGACACCCAGCTGTCTGCGTACTACAAGGCCGGGGTGGCGTGCCTCGACCAGGCGTGGCAGCCGGTGCTGGAGCAGGCGAACCTCCCGTTCTCCCCGCCCACGCTGGACACGTCCCCGGAGCTGACCGACGGCCCGTGCGGCTCGGCGCCCGCGGAGAGCGAGGCGGTCGCGTACTACTGCGGCCGCAACCGGACCATCTACATGCCCACGCGGCGGCTGCGCGACAACGGCGGCGGTGAGCGCGCCGGGTCGCACCTGGCGACGCTGGCGCACGAGTACGGGCACCACGTGCAGGCGGTCAGCGGGATGCTGCGCGCGGCGGACAGCAAGATCGTGGCGGCCGGCGAGGAGACGCCCGCCGGGCTGGAGATGTCGCGGCGGATCGAGCTGCAGGCGAACTGCTTCGCCGGGATGTTCCTGCTGGCGGCGTCCGGGTCGATCGGGTCGGGGCTGGCCGCGGAGGCGGCGGAGGACTTCCGGTACGCGATGGAGGAGCCGCCGGAGGAGAACGCGCACGGCACGCCCGAGAACCAGGCCCAGTGGGCGTCCGGCGGGTTCGAGACGGGCACGACGACGTCGTGCAACACCTACGCGGCGCCGGCCGAGGCCGTGGGCTGAGAACGCCTGGTCAGCAGGTAGGCGTACAGGCCGCCGGCCAGGCCGCTCAGGCACACGAGCAGGACGGCCAGCCTGGTCCCGAACGGCATGCCCACCGGGGTGCTGGCCGCGGCCTGGACCAGGTCGCCGCCGGTGTCGTCGGGGACGACCACCTCGACCGCCTCGTTCTCCTGGTGGCCGCAGCCGTCGAGCTTGGCGGTGCGCGTCTCGTCGCCGACCTTGAACTCGACGCGGTCGTAGGCGTCCGGGCCGCCGCACGAGGCGGGTTCGACGACGGTGGCGGTGGTCCGGCGGACCTCGGTGGAGGTGCCCGGCCACCACAGCACGCCCGCTGCCGCGACGCCCACCAGCCCCGCGACCAGCAGGACCAGCGCCCATCTCACCGGGCTTCGCGGAACCGCCACGGGGTGGATCGTCGCAGATGGCGCCGGGGGTTGTCGTGGGGGCTGTCGGGTGGTGCCGGGCTCCCCGCATCACCCGATCGTGATCTTGCCCCCACTCGAACACCTGTTCGATACTTGTCCCATGGATCTCATGCGGAACATCGGAAACAAGTGGAACTCGGCGGGGCCTGACCGGCTCGGGGAGGGAGGTGGAGTGGGGATTCGTGGATCAGGACGGGCGCGTGCGGCGCCTTCGCCGTGAGCGTTCCGCGCTCGGACGGCGTCGGCTTCGCGCTCGGCTGGCTCGGCGCTCACGCGCAGGGGTCGGGTTGGCGGGCGGGTGGTGAGCAAGCGGCGGTCGGCGGCAGGACACGCGGGGCCGGCCGGCGGGACACGCGGTGACGCTGATGCAAGACGTGCGGTGCCGACGGGACAGGGGGCGGGCAGGACGGCAGCAGAGCGGGAGGTGGCGGAGAACGGGAGGTGGCGGCGGCACAAGGGGCAGGGCGGTCGACGGGGAGCTCGGCGCCGATCGGGCTGGGGCGTGGCGGGGCATGCCCGGGAAGTGCGGTTGTGGCGGGTTCCGCTCGGGGCGGGTGGGACGCGACGCAGAATTGGGAGGTGTCAACTGCTGCCAGGGTGCTGGTGATCGAGGACGCGGAGGCGATCGGCGCGGCGGTGAGCTCCGCCCTCCGGGAGGCGGGCTACCAGGTGCAGGTCCGGCCCGACGGTCGGGAGCTGGAGGGCGACCTGATCCGGTTCCGCCCGGACCTGGTGGTGCTCGACGTGATGCTGCCCGGTCGGGACGGTTTCGCGCTGCTGGAGGTCATCCGGCGGAGCAGCGGGGCCGGGGTGGTGATGTTGACCGCCCGGGACGGGGTGTCCGACCGGCTGCGCGGACTGGACCGGGGCGCGGACGACTACGTGGTGAAGCCGTTCGTGCTGGCCGAGCTGGTGGCGCGGGTCAGTGCGGTGCTGCGGCGGCTGGGGCGCACGCCGTCCACCGTGCAGATCGGTGACCTCGTGGTGGACGCGGACTCGGCGGTGGTGCTGCGCGGGAGCATGCCGATCGAGCTGACCGCCACCGAGCTGCGGTTGCTGCGGTACCTGGCGGCGCAGCGCGGGCGGGTGGTGGGCAAGACCCAGATCCTCACCGCGGTGTGGGGCTACGAGGACTACGACCCCAACCTGGTGGAGGTGCACGTCAGTGCCCTGCGCCGGAAGTTGGAGGAGCACGGTCCGCGGCTGCTGCACACCGTGCGGGGGCTCGGTTACGTGCTCAGGGCTGACGAGACGTGAGCCTGCGGACCGTCTCGCTGCGGCGACGGGTGGCGCTGTCCGCGATCGGCGTGCTCGGCGTGGCGCTGCTCGGGGTCGTGCTGCTGGTGGACGGGTTGTTCGCGGCCCAGTCCAAGCGGGACGTCGAGACCGCGCTGTGGGAGAAGGCGGGGGCGGCCCAGCAGCTCGTCAAGCAGGACGTGCGCGGGGCGGAGCTGGTGACGCGGCTGGAGAACCGGGGTGTCGAGGTCCGGCTGGTCATGCCGAACGGCGAGGCGTTCGGCAAGGCACCGGTGGGTGGCGTGGCCAACCGGGTCGACCGGGAGCTGCCGGACGGGTCGACGGTCACGCTGTACGCCGAGTCGTCGCTGATCACGGCCGCGCAGGTGCGGCTGCGGCGGTTACTGCTGCTGGTCGGGTTCGGCGTGCTGGCGGTGACGGCGGCGGTGCTGGTGTGGACGGTGGGGCGGGCGTTGGCACCGCTGGACGCGATGACGACGCTGGCCCGCTCGATCGCCCGCGGCAAGCGCGGCTACCGGCTCAACCCGTCGTCGACGGACAACGAGCTCGGTCGGACGGCGGCCGCGTTCGACGACATGTTGGACTCGCTGGAGGGATCGGAGGAGAGGACCAAGCGGTTCGTGGCCGATGCCGCGCACGAACTGCGGACCCCCATCGCGGGCGTGCAGGCGGTGGCCGAGGCGCTGATGCAGACCTCGGACGCCGAGGAGCGCGAGCGGTTGAACCTGCTGCTGGTGCGGGAGTCGCGACGGGCCGGGCGGCTCGTGGACGACCTGCTGGCGCTGGCCAGGATCGACGTGGGGCTGGAACTGCACCGGGAACGGGTGGACCTGCTGGCGCTGGCCGAGGCCGAGGTGGGGCGCACCCGGCTGCTCGCTCCCGACTTCGACATCGAGGTTGAAGGGGTGGGTGGGGGTAGGAACCCGGGCAGGGGCAAGGACCCGGGCGGGGGTGGGGGCAGGGGCGGGGGTGGAGGCGGGAGCGGGTCGGTGTTCGTCTCCGGTGATCCGCAGCGGCTGGCGCAGGTCTTGGCGAACCTGGCCGACAACGCCCGGCAGGCGACCGGGCCGTCGGGGCGGGTGCGGGTGCGCGTGTCGGCGGCGGGTGGCTTCGCGCTGCTCGTGGTGTCCGACAACGGGCCCGGGGTGGCGCCCGGGGATCGGGAACGCATCTTCGACCGGCTGGTGCGGCTGGACGAGGCGCGTGACCGGCGGTCGGGTGGTTCGGGGCTCGGGCTGGCCATCGCGCGGGGTGTGGTTCGGGCTCACGGTGGGGAGCTGACCTGCACCGATGCCGATCGGGTCGAGGCGGTGATGCTGGATGTCGACGAGCCGACGCTGAAGATGAAGAACCTGTCCGGTACCGCTGGGGAGATGGGTGGCGCTCTGGCTGGGGGCGCTGTGGCTGAGGGCGCTGTGGCTGGGGGCGCTGTGGCTGGCGCTGAAGTGGCCGATGGTCACGCGGGTGGCGTGGGCGGCGGTGGCGTGGGCACCGGTGATATGAGCAGCGGGGACATGGGCGGCGGGTCTGGCAGTGGTGAACTGAGCGGGGGTGGCGTGAGGGGCGATGGTTCGGGAGCGGTGGTGAGGCGTGGGGCGGCGTTCGTGGTGCGGTTGCCGCTCGTCGGGTGATGGTGAGCGCGTGGATCGGCCCCGCCCGTTGTGGGCACGGCCGGGCCCGTTGTGAGGTGGGCCCGGCCGGTTGGTCGGTCGGTCTTGCGTGGTCCTGCTGATCCGGTCCTGCTCCTCCGAATTACTCCTTCGGTGGGGTACTACTCCTTCGGCGGGGTGACCTTCTTGACGTAGAGGAGGCGGTCCCCCGCCTCCACCGCGTCCGCTTCGGGGGCGTCCACGCGGTACAGGGTGCCGTCGCGGACCACGCCCAGCACGATGTCCGGCAGGTGGCGGGGTGAGCCGCCGATCTCGGTGGGTTCCACGTCGCGCTCGGCGATGGACAGGCCCGCGTCGGGGGTCAGCAGGTCCTCCACCATGTCGACCACCGACGGGGTCGCCGTGGCCATGCCCAGCAGCCGGCCCGCCGTCTCGCTGGAGACCACCACCGAGTCGGCGCCGGACTGGCGGAGCAGGTGCTCGTTCTCGCGCTCGCGCACCGAGGCGACCACCTGGGCCTTCGGCGCCAGCTCGCGGGCGGTGAGGGTGACCAGGACCGCCGTGTCGTCGCGGTTCGCCGCCACGACCACCGCCCTGGCCCTGGGGACGCCCGCCACGCGCAGCACGTCGTTGCTGGTGCCCGAGCCGTGGACGGTGACCAGGCCGATGGCCGACGCCGCGTCCAGGGCTTCCTGGGAGGTGTCGACGATGACGATGTGGCCCGGGTCCACGCCGTCGCCCATGAGGGCGCTCACCGCCGACCGGCCCTTCGTCCCATAGCCGATGACCACCACGTGGTCCCGCACCTTGACCCTCCACTTCTGGATGCGCAACGCCTGCCGCGAACGCTCGGTGAGAACTTCCAGGGTCGTGCCGACCAGCACGATCAGGAACAGCACGCGCAGGGGCGTGATCACCAGGACGTTGACCATCCTGGCGGAGGAGCTGACGGGCGTGATGTCGCCGTACCCGGTCGTGGACAGCGACACCGTCGCGTAGTACACCGCGTCCAGCAGGGACAGGCCGTCCTCGTTGACGTCGCGGTAGCCGTCGCGGCCGAGGTAGACGATCAGGACCGCGGCGGTGAGGGCGGCCGTGGCGCCGATGACGCGCTTGACGATCGCGCGCACCGGGCTCTGGCCCGCGTCCGGCATCCTGATCACACCGACGAGCGAGTGACCGGGCAGGTCGGCCAGTGGCGCGCCCTCGTGGAACCGGCGGATCATGACAACCTCTCCGGCAGCAGCCGCCACAGCCGGGCGGCCGCCTCGGCGCCGCGGAGCAGCAGTGGCACGACGACGCGCTCGTTCGGCGCGTGGATGCGATCATCCGGCAACGTCGCCCCCAGGTACACGACCGGCACGCCGAGCCCGTCGTGCAGCAGTGCCGCCGGGCCGGAGCCACCCGTCCGGCTGAACCGCACGGGCTGCTCGAACGCCGCCTCGACCGCGTCGCGCACCGCGCCGACCGCCGGGTGCGACACGTCGACCGCGTAGGGCGGTGCGCCGTCGCCGCGGGCGATCACCTCGGAGCGCAGGCCGGGCGGGGTGTGGGCGCGCACGAACTCGCGCAGCGCGTCGGCGACCTGCTCGGGCCGCTGGTCGGGCACGAGCCGGAACGACAGCTTCACCGACGCCTCGGCGGGCACGATCGTCTTCAGCCCGGGCCCGGTGTAGCCGCCGCGGATGCCGTTGACCTCGGCGGTCGGCCGCACCCACACCCGCTCCAGGGTCGACCAGCCCGGTTCGCCGCTCAGGGCCCGCGCGCCGCCGGCGTTGGCCAGCCACCCGGCCTCGTCGAACGGCAGCGCGGCGTAGTCGGCGCGCTCGGCCTCGGTGGGCTCCACCACGTCGGCGTAGAAGTCGCGCAGCCGGACCCGCCCCCGGTCGTCGTGGAGGGCGGCGACCAGCCTGGCGATCGCGGTGGCCGGGTTGGGCACGCCGCCGCCCGCGCGGCCGGAGTGCACGTCGGAGGCGCCGCCGGTGAACACCACCTCCGCGCCGTACACGCCCCGCTGGCCGGTGCAGACCGTGGGCGCGTCCCGCGCGTACAGGGGGGTGTCGGTGAACACGACCAGGTCGCACGCGAGGTCGTCGCGGTGGTCGTCGAGCAGCCGGGTCAGGTGGGGCGAGCCGGACTCCTCCTCGCCCTCCACGAGCAGCTTCAGCGTGACCGCGGGGTGGGTGGCGCCGGTCGCGGCGAGGTGCGCCCGGACGCCGAGCAGGTGCATCGCGACCTGGCCCTTGTCGTCGCTGGCGCCGCGCGCGAACAGCTCCTCGCCCACCAGGGTCGGCTCGAACGGCGGGTACCGCCACTGCTCCACCGGGTCGACCGGCTGCACGTCGTGGTGGCCGTAGACCAGCACGGTCGGCGCGTCCGGGTCGGCGGCGGGCCGGCAGGCGTAGACCGCGGGCAGGGCGGGTCCGGCGTCCCAGACCCGGACGTCGGGCCAGCCGTCGCGGCTCAGCGCGTCGGCGAGCCAGCGGGCGGAGGCGTGCACGTCGCCGTGGTGGGCCGGGTCGGCCCCGATCGACGGGATGGCCAGCCACTCGCGCAGCCCGGCCACGAAGTCGTCGGCGAACGCGGCCACGGCCGCCCGCTCGGGATGTTCCGGATTTTCGGGATCATCGCTCACGTCGCGGGAGGATAACCCTGGGAGCGCCGTCCCGGGACGGGCATGACAGGGTGGTCCCATGGAACCCACTCGTTCCCGGTCGAGGTCCGCCCTCGCGCTGGCGGGCCTGCTGGGCGCGGCCGGCGCGACGCACTTCGCCAAGCCGCGCCCGTACGACTCGATCGTGCCGCGCGCGCTGCCGGGCAGACCCCGGACCTGGACCTACGCGTCCGGCGTCGCGGAGCTGGCGCTGGCCGCGGCGGTCGCCGCGCCGCGCACCCGCGGGCTCGGCGGGAAGCTGGCCGCCGCGTTCTTCGCGGCCGTGTTCCCGGCGAACGTGAAGATGGCCCTCGACCACCGCGCGAAGTCGCCCGGGGCCAGGGCCGTCGCCTGGGGCCGGCTGCCGCTCCAGGTGCCGCTGGTGCTGTGGGCGCTGCGCGTGGGCCGCTCGGCCCCCTGATCACCCTGCGCGCCCGGGTCGGCACCCAGCGCGCCGGAGGGTCTGTCATTGAAACCGCAACCAGTTCTAGGATGCCCGAGTGCAACCGCTCCTCCACCGTGCCGCGTCGGCGTTGGGTTGGCGCGGCATCGTCGTCCCCGACGTCGCCGTGCTGGGTCACCAGGTCTCGGCCGTCGTGCGGGTCCGCGCCGACGTGCACGAGTGGCGCAGCGCGAACGGCTGGCCGCCGCAGGCGGACCCGTCGTGGTTCCGCTCCTGGTTCGAGCCCGCCGCGCACGACCGGCTGCCGGTGCCCGCGGTGGAGCTGGTGGGTGTGCTGGTCGGTGAGTCGACCGCGGACCGCGCGCTGCAGTCGTGCGGGACGCTGATGACCCTCGCGCCGTGCTCGGTGGTGCTGCCCGCGATGAAGGGCGGCGAGTCGTGGCCGCTGATCGAGCTGGACTACTACGGCATCGGGGTCGTCGCGGTGGACCCGGCCGGGGCCGCGGAGCTGGTGGTGCCGCCAGAGGACCGGTCGACGGAGTTCGGGCCGTCGCTGTTCGGGCGGTGGCTGCTGGAGGTGCTGTACGAGCGGGTGCTCAAGGAGGTGCCCGCGGACGCGCGGGTGCTGGGCTGACGCGGAACCGGGTCGAACGGGGGACCTGACCGGGTGGGACGGGGCCCGGACGGTGCCCGCCCCGTTCAGTTCGGGATCGAGCGGACCAGTTCGCGCAGGCCGTCGGCGTCGAGCAGGTCCGCCGGGCGCAGGGTGTGGTCGTGGCGGACGTAGTGGAACGCGGCCCGCACCTTCTCCACCGGCGTGTCGGTGAGCGCCGCCCACGCCAGCCGGTAGGCGGCGAGCTGCACCGACAGCGCGGGCAGGCGCTCCTCGGCCGGCACCGCGCCGGTCTTCCAGTCGACCACGGTCCAGCCGCCGTCGTCGTCGGCGAAGACCGCGTCCATCCGGCCGCGCACGGACAGGCCCTCGATCTCCGCCTCGAAGGGCACCTCGACGTCGTGCGGGGCCCTGGCGGCCCAGCTGCTGGCCAGGAACGCCTCCTGGAGGCGGCCCAGGTCGGTGTCCGGGGCGGCGCCCTCGTCCGCGGCGCCGGGGAGTTCGTCCAGCTCGAAGAGGCGGCTCGCGCCGAAGCGCTGTTCCAGCCAGGTGTGGAACGCCGTGCCGCGGCGGGTCGACGGGTTCGGCGGGAACGGCAGGGGGCGGCGCAGGCGGCGGGCGAGCCGGTCCGGGTCGGCCGCGAGTTCCACCAACTGGCTGACGGTGAGGTGGTCGGGCAGGAGGACGCGTTCGCGGCGGTCGGCCGCGGCGGCGCGTTCGGCCAGCAGGACCTCGACGTCGCGGGCCCAGCCCTCCGGGTCGTCGTCCTCGGTGGCGGGTGAGGTGGTCCGCTCCTCGGTGAACGGGTCGGGG
This sequence comes from Saccharothrix syringae, assembly GCF_009498035.1. NCBI lineage: Bacteria > Bacillati > Actinomycetota > Actinomycetes > Pseudonocardiales > Pseudonocardiaceae > Saccharothrix > Saccharothrix syringae. Next base: position 945,502 of record NZ_CP034550.1, on the reverse strand, counting down.
GGCAGGTCGTCGAGGTCGGGCGGGGCGTCGGGGTCGGGCGGGGTGTCGGGGTCGGGCGGTTCGGCAAGCGGGTAGTCGTCGTCCGGTGGTTCGGGCAGGGGGACGTCCGCGGTGTGGTCGGGCACGGCCGCGGCCCAGGCGGGTTCGGGGGTGTCGTCACCGGGGTCCGGGGGTTCGACGAGGTCGGCCGGTTCGACCGGGTCCGCGGGTTCGACCGGGTCCGCGGGTTCGGCGACCGGGGCGGCACCGAGAACCCCGGCGGACCCGGCCTCGCCGTCCCGCTCCGGCTCGTCGAGCAGCCGGTCCAGGGCGGCCAGCACCAGCCGGGCGCCCTCGGCCACCGCCGCGCGGCGCCTGCCCAGCGGGTCCACCGGCCACTGGGCCGTCTTCGTCTGCGACGCCAGCGGGTTGGGCGCGTCCTCCGCGGGCGGCGGCGCCCAGTGCGCGATGTCCGCCGGCGGGTGCTCGGCCGCCTCCACCGCCGCGCGGATCTCGGTCAGGAACGTCGAGGGCCCCTTCGGCTTGTCCCCCGTCTCACCCCACCAGTACCCGGACACCAGCAGGCTGTGCTCGGCCCTGGTCAGCGCCACGTACAGCAGCCGCCGCTCCTCCACCAGCCGCCGCTGGTCGAAGTCCTCCTCGTGCCCGACCAGGGCCTGCTCGACCTCCTTGCGGTCGTAGTGGGGCAGCAGCCGCAGCTGCGGCAGATCCTCGGCGTCACCGCGCAGGTCCGCGGGCAGCTCGGGCACGGTGCGCAGCCACGACGAGGACTTCTTGCGCCCCGGGAACACGTCCTTGACCACGTGCGGCACGGCCACGATGTGCCACTCCAGCCCCTTGGCCGAGTGCATGGTCAGCACCTGCACCCGGTTCTCGGCCACCTCGACCTCGCCGGGCTCCAGGCCGTCCTCGGCCTGCTCGGCGGTGTGCAGGTAGTCGACCAGGGCGGGCAGGGTGGCGGACGGGCTGGCGGCGGCGAAGTCGTTGACCACGTCGGCGAACGCGTCCAGGTGCGCGCGCCCGACGCCGCCGGGCCGGGACAGGGCCTCGATGTCCAGCAGCAGCGTGCGCTCCACGTCCGCGACCAGCTCGGGCAGCGGCTGGTCCAGGCGCCTGCGCAGCGCCGACAGCTCCGCGCCCAGCCTGCGGATGCGGCGGTAGCCCTCCGCCGAGTACGCGGTGGGGTCGCCGGGGTCGTCGAGGGCGTCGGCCAGGCCGGCCTGCTCGGCGTGCTCGCCGGGCAGCGCGTCGGCCAGCACGGACAGCGGGTCGTCGGCGACGGCCTGGCGGGTCGGCGCGCCGGCCAGCTCGCGGGCGCGCGCCCACAGCGCCGCCAGGTCGTAGGCCGCCACGCGCCACCGGGAGCCGGTGAGCAGGCGGGCGGCGGCGGTGCCCGCCAGGGGGTCGACCAGGACGCGCAGGGCGCTGGTCAGGTCGCGGACCTCGGGTTCGTCGAGCAGGCCGCCCAGGCCGACGACCTCGACCGGCAGGCCGCGTTCGCGCAGCGCCGCCGCGATGGCCGACATGTCGGAGCGGCGGCGGACGAGCACGGCCGCGGTGGGTGGTTCGTCGCTGGTGTCCAGGTGCGCCTCCCACTGGGCGGCCACGGTGTCGGCCAGCCAGTCCAGCTCCTCGCGGACGTCGTCGAACAGGGCCACGCGCACGTCGCCCGGTCCGGCGCCGTCGCGGGCGCGCAGCTCCTCCACGTCCAGGCCCGCGGCGCGCAGCGGCGCGGACACGGCGTTGGCCAGCGCCAGCACCTCCGGCGGGTTGCGGAAGCTGGTGAGCAGCCCGTACTCGCGGGCGGGCGGGAAGTCGTGCACGAACCGGGGCAGGTTGGCCGCGGACGCGCCGCGCCAGCCGTAGATGGCCTGCGCCGGGTCGCCCACCGCGGTGACCGGCATGGGCTCGCCCCGGCCGAACAGGGACCGCAGCAGCTCGCGCTGGGCGTGCCCGGTGTCCTGGTACTCGTCGAGCAGCACCGCGCCGTACCGCTCGCGCTCGCCGCGCACCACCTCCGGGTACTCCAGGGCGAGCCGGGCGGCCAGGGACATCTGGTCGGCGAAGTCCATCGCCGCCTCGCGCCGCTTGCGCGCCTGGTACGCCTCCAGCAGCGGCAGCAGGTTCGCGCGCAGGCGCTGGGTGTTCACCACGGCCTGCAGCGACTGGGGCAGCGCGTCGCCCTGCCGCCTGGTCTTCGGGGCCGACTCGATCGCCCGGCACAGCCGCTCGGCGTGCCGGCGCAGCGCGTCCGGTCCGACCAGGTGCTCGCCCAGCTCACCGGCCAGCGCGAGCAGGTAGTTGGTCACCGTGGCCGGGACCTTGTCGGTGTCGATGTCCTCGGCCCACGTCGACACCACGCGGTGGGCGAGCTGCCACGCCGCGGTCTCGGTGAGCAGCCGCACACCCGGTTCGACGGGCAGCCGCAGGCCGTGCTCACCGACGAGCCGACCCGCGTACGCGTGGTAGGTCAGGATGACCGGTTCGGTGGTCAGCACGGCGGCCCGCCGCTCACCACCCGGGTCGAGCCGGTCGAGCAGCGGCGAGCCGGCCAGCCGGCGCAGCCGGGCCCGCACGCGCTCGGAGAGCTGGCGGGCGGCCTTGCGGGTGAAGGTCAGGCCCAGGACGCGGTCGGGCGTGACGAAGCCGTTGGCGACCAGGTAGACCACGCGGGCGGCCATGGTCTCGGTCTTGCCCGCGCCGGCGCCGGCCACGACGAGGGCGGGCGCGCTCGGCGCGGAGACGACGGCGGCCTGCTCGGGCGTCGGCCGGGGCAGCCCGAGCGCCTCGGCGACCTCGAACGGGCTCGCGAGCTCCCCCGGCTCACCCGCCCGCTCCACCCCACCCGGCACGACCACAAGGGGGCATTCTTCGACATCACGCCCCGCTACCTACGGCGACCCGCAGGGCGACAAATTATTGCCTGCTCAAGAGCGTCTTCGCCGGCTAACCCGCCGTCCTCACTGGCTGACCTGCCGGCCGGAGGAGTGGATCGGGCACGAGGTGCGCGCCGGGCAGCGGTCGCAGTCGTCGTTCTCGGTCGCCCGGTACGCGGGCCCGACGCTCGACCCGGCGGCCACCTGCACGGCCTCCAGCCACACCCGCACGCCCTGCTCGTCCAGCGGTGACTGCTCCAGCTCGGTCGCGCCGGTCTTCTTGTTCTCCTTGGCCACGTACAGCAGCCGCGCGCCGCCCGGGTCGGTGCCCAGGCCGAGGTGGGTGAACCCGCCCAGCGCGGTGGCGAGCTGGTACACCGCGAGCTGCGGGTGCCGCCGCGCCTCCTCCTTGGTCACCGGGTTCCTGCCGGTCTTGACGTCGATGACGACCGGCCGCCCCTCGCGGTCGGTCTCCAGCCGGTCGACCCGGCCGCGCACGCGCAGCCACGGCCCGCCCTCCCTGCGGGGCACCTCGACGGAGATCTCCTCCTCCACCGAGACCTGGGTGAGCTGGGACCGGCTGGAGGCCAGCCAGGTCAGGAACGTGTCGAGCATGCGCTCCACGCGCATCCGCTCGCGCCGGGAGAACCACGGCGCGCCCGCGTCCACCGCGGCCCACGCCTCGTCGAGCCTGACCCGCAGCTCCTTCTCGTCGGCGCCGGTCGCGGCGGCCTGCGCGAGGGCGTGCACCAGGGTGCCGGTGATCGACGCCAGCTCGGCCGGGTCCTGCCCGCCGTGCCGCTCCACCACCCACCGCAGGGGGCACTTGGCCAGCACCTCGACCGTGGACGGCGACACGCTGACCGTGTGCTCCTCGGTCCACAGCGGGTCGTCCGTGGTCACGTCGGCCAGGCCGTACCAGGAGTCCGGGTGCGCGCCGGGCACGCCCGCCGCGGCCAGCCGGGCGAGCTGGGCCGCCGCCCGCTCCCGCCGGTCGGCGGGCTCGTCGTCGTCGCACACCACCCGGCGCAGTTCGCCGACCAGCTCGGCCAGCACCAGGCCGCGCTGCGGGGTGAACACGGCCCGCTCGGGCGCGTCGGTGGACAGCTCCTCGATCTCGTCGAGGAACCGCGACGGTTGCAGGTCCTCCCCGCGCACCGCGCTGACCAGCAGGGACCGCCGGGCGCGGCTGGCGGCCACGAGCAGCAGCCGCCGTTCCTCGGCCAGCACCGGGGCGAGCGCGGACACGGTGTCCTCCCGGACGCCCGACACCACGTCGACCATCCGCTCCACGCCCAGCAGCGACCCGCGCAGCCGCAGGTCGGGCCAGCTGCCCTCCTGCACGCCCGGCACCGCCACGACCTCCCACTCGCGGCCCGCGGCGGCGTGCGCGGTCAGCACCGACACCGCCTCGCCGACGGGCGCGGAGGGCGCCAGCGTGTCGCCCACGATCTGCTGCATGGCCAGGTAGTCGACGAAGCCCCCGGCGGTGGAGCCGGGCAGCCGGTCCACGTACTTCGCGGCCGCCTCGAACAGGCCGACGATCGCGTCCAGGTCGCGGTCGGCCTGCGTGCCGCCGGTGCCGCCGCGCGCGGACTGCGCCGCCCACCGCTGCTCCAGGCCGGTGGCCTGCCACAGCTCCCACAGCACGTGCTCGACGGTCAGCCCGTCCGCGATGCCCTTGCGCGCCCGGCGCAGCAGGCCCGCCACGCGCCGCGCGGGCTGCGCCTCGGCGTCCTCCAGGGCGGCCAGCCGGTCGTCGTCCTCGACCACCTCGACCAGCAGCTCGCCGCTGGCCCGGTCGCCGCCCGCGGCCAGCTCCAGCCGCCGCAGGCCGCGCCGCAGCCGGCGCAGCGCCAGCGGGTCCGCGCCGCCCAGCGGGGACGACAGCAGCATCGCCGCGGTGTCCTCGTCCAGGCTGCCCGGCACGGCCGCGCAGCGCAGCAGCGCCAGGAACGGCACCACCGCGGGCTGGTGGGCCAGGGGCAGCTCGTCGTGCGGCACGGCCACCGGCACGCCCGCCGCCAGCAGGGCCCGCTGGAGCACCGGCAGCACCCGCGTCGCCGAGCGCGCCACCACCGCCATCCGCGACCACGGCACCCCGTCCACCAGGTGCGCGCGGCGCAGCTGGTCGGCCACCCAGCTCGCCTCCTGCGCGGCGGAGGCGAACAGCCGCACCTGCACGTGCCCCTCGGCGTCCACCGGCTCGACCTCGCGGGTCGGCGAGGCGCCCGGCAGCCGGGACGCGAGCCTGCCCACCGCGGCGCGGACCTCCGGCGCCATCCGGTGCCCCCGCCGCAGCACCACCAGCGGGCCGTCGGCGGCGGCGAGCAGGGTCGGGTCCGCGCCGCGGAAGGAGAACACCGCCTGGTCCGGGTCGCCGGCCAGGACGAACTCGTGCGCGGCGTCGCCCAGCACGCGGATGAACTCCAGCTGGAGCGGGTCCAGGTGCTGCGCGTCGTCCACCAGCAGGTGCCGCACGCGCGCCTGCTCCGCCTCCAGCACCGGGTGCTCGGTCTGGAACGCCAGCAGCGCGCTGCTCACCAGCTCGGCCGCGTCGAACGACGGCGCGTGGCCCTGGCCGCTGCTGGCCAGCAGGTTCACCTGCTCGTACTGGGTGCCGAACAGGCCGGCGGCGATCCACTCCTCGCGGGCGTGCCTGCGGCCCAGCTCGGTCAGGTCCTCCGGCCCCAGGCCGCGCTCGGTGGCGCGCAGCAGCAGGTCGCGCAGCTCCTGCGCGAAACCGGGCAGGGTCAGCGCGGGCCGCAGCCGGGCGGGCCACCTCGTCGCGCCCATGCTCACGTCGCCGGCCAGCAGCTCGCGCAGCATCGCGTCGTGCTCGGGGGCGGACAGCAGCCGGGGCGCGGGCTCGCCGTTGAGCACGGCCTGGGCGCGCAGCACCGCGAACGCGTAGGAGTGCACGGTCCGCACCAGGGGTTCCTGGGTGGTGGGCAGCACGCCGTCGGTGGTCGGCCGGGCCAGCAGGCGGGTGATGTGGGCGCGCATCGCCTCGGCGGCGCGCCGGTTGGCCACCAGCACCAGCACCCGCTCGGGGTCGGCGCCGCGCCGCACCCGGTCCGCGACCACCTCGGCCAGCAGCGTCGTCTTGCCCGTGCCCGGACCGCCCAGCACCCGCAGCGGACCGCCGGGGTGCTCGAACACCTGCCGCGCGGGCGCGTCCCACTCGCGGCGGGGCTCGTCCCGCCGCTCCGGTCGCACCAGCAACGGCGCCCTGTTGACCACCACGGCAGGGAATCGAACCACGGCGCACCGGCCGGACCGCGCGCGGCATGCCGTGGAAAGCTGTCCGGGTGGACGAACAGTTGCACGAGCTGGTGCGCGAGACCGTGCGCGCCATCCCGGCCGGCCGGGTCGCCACCTACGGCGACGTGGCCGACCTGTCCCGCGCCCCGTCGCCGCGGCTGGTCGGGCAGGTCCTCAACCAGGACGGGCACGACCTGCCGTGGCACCGGGTGCTGCGGGCCAACGGCACCTGCGCCCCGCACATCGCCGAGGAGCAGCTCCAACGCCTGCGCGCGGAGGGCGTCGTCGACGACGGCGGGAAGGTCGACCTGCGCAGGTACCGGTGGGAAGAGGCGGTCAAGGAGCGGCCGGAGGAGCCTCCGGGGCTGTGGTGACCCGCGCCCGCACGCGGGCCACCTCCTCGGCGACCGCCGGGTCGCCGGTCAGCGCGGCGGCCAGCTTGAGCTGCGGCAGGGCCTCGGCGTGCCGGCTCTGGCGGCTGAGCGTGCGGCCCAGCAGCAGGCGGGCGTAGCCGTCGGCCGGGTCGAGCTCGACCAGCTCGGTGAGCACGCGCTCGGCCCGGCCCAGGGCGGCGGACTGGAAGTGCGCCAGCGCCAGCTCGGTCAGCACGGTCCGGTCGCGCGGGGCCAGCTCGGCGGCCTCGGCGAGGTAGCGGGCGGCACCGCTGGGGTCGCCCGCGGCCCGGAACCCGCGCCCGCGGCGCAGCAGCTCGACGACGTCGGTCATGACAGCTCCTCGTCCGCCGGGGTGAGGTGGGGGACCTGGGTCCGCCCGAGCCGCCCGGCCTGGAAGTCCTCGATGGCCTGGATGATCTCGGCGCGCGTGTTCATCACGAACGGGCCGTAGCGCGCGACGGGCTCGTTCAGGGGCAGGCCGCCGAGCAGCAGCACGTCCCACTCGGTGTCGGCCCGCGCGGTGAGCGCCTCCCCGCGGCCGAAGACGGCCAGTTGGCCCTCTTCGAGCGGCCGGTGCCCGCCGCCGACCGAGCCGCGGCCGTTGAGGGCGTACGCCATGGCGGTGAAGTCCTCCGGCCACGGGAGGTCCAGGCGGGCGCCGGGGCTCAGCGTGGCGTGCAGGTAGGTGATCGGGGTGCGGGTGGCGCCGGGGCCGCGGAAGCCCGCCACGTCGCCCGCGATGACGCGGACCAGCGCGCCGCCGTCGCCGCTGGAGAGCAGCGTGGTGTCGCGGGGGCCGATGTCCTGGTAGCGGGGCGGGGTCCACTTGGCGGCGCGGGGCAGGTTGACCCACAGCTGGACGCCGTGGAACAGGCCGCCCCTGGCGACCACGTCCTGCGGCGGCAGCTCCGAGTGGAGCACGCCGGCGCCCGCGGTCATCCACTGCGTGCCGCCGTCGGTGATCAGGCCGCCGCCGCCCGCGGAGTCCCGGTGCTCCAGGGCGCCGTCGATCATGTAGGTGACGGTCTCGAAGCCGCGGTGCGGGTGCCAGGGCGCGCCCTTCGCCTCGCCGGGGCCGTACTCGACCGCGCCCATGTGGTCCAGGAGCAGGAACGGGTCGGCGTCCGGGAGGTCGACGCCCGGGAAGGGGCGGCGGACCTGGAAGCCCTCGCCCTCCAGGAAGCGGTGCGCGCGGACGACCTCGCGGACCGGCCGCCACGCCGTGGTGGTCTGCGGGAGGCCGGGGAGGCGGGGCAGGGTGAGGGTGTCGGCGGTGACGGCGGGCATGGCTGCCTCCTTCGGTCGCCGCCGGGGTGGGCGGCTCGTCCGGGACAACCTGGTTGAGGGCTCAACTATTCCGGGGCCGCGAGCGGAGGACACGCGGTGCCCGAGTGGAGGACTCGCGGTGTCTGAGTGGAGGACACGCGGGGGTTGGGTGTTGAACTCGGGGGGTCCGGAGGTTCGACACGGTGGGCGTGGGGGTTCGACTCGCGCGGGGTCAGGCCACGCCCTGGAAGCAGCGGGCCTCGTAGTAGCGCAGCAGGACGGCTTCGACCACGCGCAGGTGGGCGCCGATCGGGGCGGCGACCACGGCGGCGCCCGAGGCGGCCACGGCGCGGTGGAACAGGCCGGGGGCCAGGAGCCAGGAGGCCACGGCCACGCGGCCGCGGGCGCGGGCGACCACCTCGGAGACGTGCGGGGTGGCGGTGGCGGCGTAGCCGACGGTCACCGGGCCCACCCGGCGGGACAGGGCGGTGGCCACCGCGCGGACGTCGGCGAGCGCCCTGGCGTCCGAGGAGCCCGCCGCGGCCAGGACCACCGAGTCGCCCGGCCGCCAGCCGGCCTCGGTCAGCCGGGACAGCAGGGCGGGGACCAGGGCCGGGCCGATCGGGGCGGTGATGGTCGCGTCGGGGTGGCCGGAGGCCGCCACCTGGGCCGGGATGTCCACCCGGACGTGGTAGCCGGCCGCGAGGAAGGCGGGGACGACCACGGCGGGGCCCTCCACCGCCGACAGCACCGAGGTGACGTCGGGTTGGCGGACGTCGGCGTAGGCCACGCGGACGTCGACGCCGCCGAGGCGGGCGCGGACGAGCGCGGCGATCTCCTCCACCACCGCGGCGCCGGCGGGGTCGCGGGTGCCGTGCGCGACGAGGACGAGGGTCATACGGCCACTCCGGCGGGGTCCATGGCCAGGCGGTAGCCGCGCTTGACGACCGTGGTCACCATGCGCGGTTCGCCCAGGGCCGAGCGGAGGCGGCCGATGGCGGTCTCCACCGCGTGCTCCTCGCCGCCGCCGGGGAGGGCGGCCAGCAGGTCGCGGCGCGAGACCACCCGGCCGCGGGCGGCGGCGAGCCTGCGCAGCACGGCCATCGGGGCGGGCGGCACGGGGCGCAGCTCGCCGTCGACCACCACGGCCTGGCCGCGCAGCTCGATGTCGCGGGCGGCGATGCGCAGGCGGGTGGCCCGCGCGGGCAGCTCCAGGGTCAGCTCGCGGGCCAGCGCGCCGATGCGGGCGCGGGCGGGCTGCACCACCGGTACCCCGGCCCGCACCAGCGGACCGGCGGTGATCGCGCCCACGCCGACCACGAGCACGTCGCCCTTGAGCGCCGCCAGCAGCTCGGGCAGCCTGCCCATCTGCTCGGCGGTGCGCAGCACGGACGCGGCGGCGGGCGCGCTGGTGAACGTCAGGGCGTCCACCTGCCCGGCCAGCACCGCCTCCAGCAGCCGCTCCAGCGGGCCCGGGTCCTGCGGCCCGGTCCACCGGTAGACCGGCACCGAGGTCACGTGGGCGCCGGCCTCCTCCAGGGTGGTGGTGAACTCCGGCAGCGGTTCGCCGTGCAGCTGCACCACGACGCGCTTGCCGGCCACGCCCGACCGCAGCAGGTGGTCCAGCAGCTCCGCGTTGCTCTCCCCCTCCGGCGACCACGCCTCGACCAGGCCGGCGGCGCGCACCGCGCCCTTGGCCTTCGGGCCGCGGGCCAGCACCTCGGCGCCGGAGAGCTTCGCCAGCAGCCGGGAGGCCAGGCCCCAGCCCTCGGCGGCCTCGAACCAGCCGCGGAAGCCGATGCCGGTGGTGGCCACGACCACGTCCACCGGCTCCTCCACCACGGTCCTGGTCGCGGCCAGCAGCTCCGCGTCGTCGGGCAGGGGCACGATGCGGATCGCCGGGCCGTGCAGCACGGTCGCGCCCTTGCGCTCCAGGAGCGCGGAGAGCTCGTCGGCCCGCCGGGCGGCCGTCACGCCGACCGTGTACCCGGCCAGCGGGGCGGGGATCACGCCGAACCCACCCGGACGACCTCGGCGGTGTCGAGGGCCCCTGCCGAGCCGACCAGCACCACGCCGTCGACGACCTCCACCGGGTGCACCGGCACGTCCGCGGACGGGTCGTCCAGGCACTTGCCGGTGGCCAGCTCGAACGCCTGCTTGTAGACCGGGGAGACCACCACGGGCACCCCGCCCCGGTCGCCGACGATGCCGCGCGAGAGCACGGCCGCGCCGCTGAACGGGTCGATGTTGCCCAGGGCGTGGACCGACCCGGTGGAGGTGAGGAACACCGCCACCTGGGTCCCGTCGGGGAGCAGGGCGGCGACCCCGCGGTCGGGCAGCAGGGTGCTCAACTCGCACACAGGTGTCATCGGGAAACCTCCGGAACTCCCAGCAAAACCGGCACCTTCTGACCGCGCTCCTCGCGGAAGGAGATCGTGGGGTCGGGCGTGCCCGGCGCGTTGACGAACGAGGTGAACCGGGCCAGCTTCTCCGGGTCCTCCAGCACGCCGCGCCACTCGTCGGCGTAGTTGTCCACGTGCTTGGCCATCGCGGCCTCCAGGTCGGCGCAGATGCCGAGGCTGTCGTCCACGATCACCGACCTCAGGTGGTCCAGGCCGCCCTCCAGGCCCTCGATCCACGCCGAGGTGCGCTGGAGCCGGTCGGCCGTGCGGATGTAGAACATCAGGAACCGGTCGATCAGCCGGATCAGCGTCCCGGTGTCCACGTCGGACGCCAGCAGGTCGGCGTGGCGCGGGGTGAACCCGCCGTTGCCGCCCACGTAGAGGTTCCAGCCGTTCTCGGTGGCGATGACCCCGAAGTCCTTGCCCCTGGCCTCGGCGCACTCGCGCGCGCAGCCGGACACGGCGGACTTGAGCTTGTGCGGCGACCGCAGGCCGCGGTAGCGCAGCTCCAGCTCGACGGCCAGGCCGACCGAGTCCTGCACGCCGTAGCGGCACCACGTGGTGCCCACGCACGACTTCACCGTGCGCAGCGCCTTGCCGTACGCGTGGCCGGACTCGAACCCGGCGTCCACCAGGCGCTTCCAGATGTGCGGGAGCTGGTCCACGGTGGCGCCGAACAGGTCGATGCGCTGACCGCCGGTGATCTTGGTGTAGAGGCCGAAGTCGCGGGCCACCTCGCCGATGACGATCAGCTTCTCCGGGGTGATCTCGCCGCCGGGGATGCGCGGCACCACCGAGTAGGTGCCGTTGCGCTGGATGTTGGCCAGGAAGTGGTCGTTGGTGTCCTGGAGCGCGGCCTGGTCGCGGCCGAGGATGTGGCCCTGGTCCAGCGAGGCCAGGATCGAGGCGACCGCGGGCTTGCACAGGTCGCAGCCGCGGCCCCGGCCGAACCGGTCGATCAGCTCGGAGAACGTGGTGACGCCGGTGGAGCGGACGATCTCGAACAGCTCGGCGCGCGACTGGTCGAAGTGCTCGCACAGCGCCTTGGACTGCTCGACGCCGCACTCGGACAGCAGCTTCCTCAGCATCGGCACGCACGAGCCGCAGCCGGTGCCCGCCTTGGTGCACGCCTTGATGCCCGGCACGTCCACCGCGTCGCCCGCGGTGACCACGTCCACGATGTGCTGCTTGGTGACCGCGTGGCAGGAGCAGACCTGGGCGTCGCCGGGCAGCGACAGCTCCACGCCGCCCGCCGGGCCGATCAGCGACACCGGGTCGCCGGGCAGCGCGCGGCCGACCAGCGGCCGCAGCACCGGGTACTTCGAGGCGTCGCCGACGAGGATGCCGCCGAGCAGCGTCCTGGCGTCGTCGGAGACCACGAGCTTGGCGTAGGTGCCCGCGACGGCGTCGTTGACCACGACCTCCAGGGCGCCCTCCGCCCTGGCGTGCGCGTCGCCGAACGAGGCCACGTCCACGCCGAGCAGCTTGAGCTTGGTGGACATGTCGGCGCCCGGGAACACCGCCCGGCCGCCGAGCAGCCGGTCCGCGACGACCTCCGCCATGGAGTACCCGGGGGCCACCAGGCCGTACACCGTCCCGTCGAGGTTGGCGCACTCGCCGATGGCGTAGATGTGCTCGTCGGAGGTGCGGCAGCCCTCGTCGACGACGATGCCGCCGCGCTCGCCCACCCGGAGGCCGAAGGAGCGGGCCAGCTCGTCGCGGGGCCGGATGCCGGCGGAGAACACCACGACGTCGAGGTCCAGCTCGGTGCCGTTGGAGAGCCTGGCGACGAGCCGGTCGCGGTGGTCGCGCTCGATGACCGAGGCGGAGGTGCCGGTGTGCACGGTGAGGTCGAGCTGCTCGACCAGGCGCTTGAGCAGGCCGGCGCCGCCCTCGTCGACCTGGAGCGGCATCAGGCGGGGACCCAGCTCCACCACGTGCGGCGACAGGCCCATGCCGCGCAGCGCGTTGGCGGCCTCCAGGCCCAGCAGGCCGCCGCCGAGCACCATGCCCGCGCGGCGCCCGGCCTGCCCGGACGCCTTGGCCGCCTCCACGGTGGCGCGGATGCCGTCCAGGTCGTCGATGGTGCGGTAGACGTGGCAGCCGGGCAGGTCGCGGCCGGGCACCGGCGGCACGAACGGGACCGAGCCGGTGGCCAGCACCAGCGCGTCGTAGCCCTGCGCGCGGCCGGCGGTGGTGCGGACCACCCGCGCCTCGCGGTCGATGTGCACGACCTGCTCGTTCAGGTGCAGGGTGACCAGGTCGTCGTCGTGAGGTGCCAGGGCGAGCGGGGCCGCGTCCCAGTTGTCGACGTAGGAGGACAGGGCGACCCGGTCGTAGGCGGGGCGGTCCTCCTCGGCGAACACGACCACCTGCCACTGGTCGGTCGCGTCCTTCTCCCGCAGCGCCTGGACGAGACGGTGCCCGACCATGCCGTGACCGACCACCACGAGCGTTCGAGCCATGGACCAATCCCCTCCTTCTGCCCGGTTATGCTCACCGGGCACCGTGTCGTGCCAAGGTCGCGAATGTTTCGCGGGCGTTAAAGCAGACTCACGCCGCAGTTCAGCGAGGTGTGAGTCACACGCCCGCGTAGGCGAGGCTCGGCACGCGGACGAAGACGCGCCGCCGCAGGTAGAACCACCACGTGGTGGCCACGCACAGCGCGTAGAACACGAGGAACGCGGTGAGGGCGGGCGCCAGGGTCTTGCTGCCCTCCAGCGAGAACTTGAACACCAGGTTGACCAGCACGCCGCCGAACGCGCCCACGGCGCCCGCGACGCCGACCACCGCGGCGGCCTGCCGCTTGGCCGAGGCGGTGTCCTCGACCTGGGTCGCGAAGATCGCCGGGATCATCCGGTAGGTCGAGCCGTTGCCCATGCCGGCCAGCACGAACAGCCAGATGAACGAGCCGAAGAACAGCGGGAAGCTGCGGACCTCGGTGCTGACCAGCACGCCGACCGTGCCCGCGCCGAGGCCGAGGAAGACCAGCAGGGTGACCCGGGCGCCGCCGAGCCGGTCGGCCAGCCACCCGCCGAAGGGCCGGCTGACCGAGCCGATCAGGGCGCCCAGGAACGCCAGCGCGACGAAGCCCTTGTGGTCGACGAAGCTCAGCTTGATCAGCGACGGGAACGCGAACGAGAAGCCGATGAACGAGCCGAACGTGCCGATGTAGAGGAACGACATCACCCACGTGTGCTTGTTCGACAGCGCCTTGCGGTAGGACGTGCCGTCCGGCTTGGCCTGCACCAGGCTGTCCATGAGGAACCACGCGCACGCGGTGGCGGCCACGATGAACGGCATCCAGAACGCCGCCGCGTAGGCCAGGTTCACGCCGGTGCCGATGGTGATGACCATGGGCACCACCAGCTGCACCATGGCCACGCCGAGGTTGCCGCCCGCGGCGTTGAGGCCCAGCGCCAGGCCCTTCCTGCCCTCCGGGTAGAAGAACGAGATGTTCGCCATGGAGGAGGAGAAGTTGCCGCCGCCGAAGCCCATCGCGGCCGAGGTGAGCAGGAAGAACCAGTACGGGGTGCCGGGGTTCGTCACCGCGACGATGAGCATGGTGCACGGGATGAGCAGCAGGCAGGCGCTGATCGTCGTCCACGCGCGACCGCCGAAGCGGGGTACGGCGAAGGTGTAGGGGATGCGCAGCACCGCGCCGACCAGGTTGGGCACGATCAGCAGCCAGAACTGCTGGCCCACGGTGAAGTCGAAGCCCACCGACCCCAGGCTGACGACCACGATGCTCATCAGGCTCCACACGGTGAAGCCCAGGTTCTCCGCCAGGATGGAGAAGACGAGGTTCTTGCGGGCGACGCGCCTGCCGGTCCGCTCCCAGAACGCGGGGTCCTCCGGCTCCCAGTGCTCGATCCAACGCCCGCGGCGCCCGCCCCGCGGGGCGGGGCTCTCCGTCTCCAAGACCGTGCTCATAGGACCCTCCCGGACACCGGTTCTTCTTTCAGGAACGGTAGGAACGACCCGTTACCCCGACGTTGGGACAGGTGTCCACGACGGCAACTCCCGCGCACATCACGCGGGTTGGGGCTGTGAGGCGGCGAGCCAGTCGACGATGCCGCAGACCGCGTCCTTGCAGCCGCCGCAGCCGGTGCTCGCCCTGGTGGCCTCGGCGATCGCCGAGACGGTGGTGGCGCCCGCCCGCCACGCGCCCACGAGCTGGCCCTTGCTGACGGTGTTGCAGCGGCAGACCACGGCCGAGGCGGGCAGGTCGGCGGGGCTGGCCGTGGTCTCCGCGGGCAGCGCCCGGCCCAGCAGCAGCGCCAGGCGGTCGGTGGGCGCGGGCAGGCCGCGGTCGTAGAGCTGGGTGATGGCCGCCGCGGCGTCCGGCGCGCCGAGCACGATGGCGCCGGTCACCTTGTCGTCGCGCAGCACGAGCTTGGCGTAGCGGCCGCGCGCCGGGTCCTGGAAGCACAGCACCTCGGCGTCCGGCGAGTCGACCTCCACGTGCACGTCGCCCAGCGCGGCCAGGTCGATGTCGCGGGCCTTGAGCCTGGTCACCACGGTGGTGCCGGCGTAGCGGGCGGCGGGCGCGGCGCCGGTGAGGCGGTCGGCGAGCACCGCGGCCTGGTCCCACGCGGGCTGGACCAGGCCGGCGACCGTGCCCACGTGCTGGGCGCAGTCGCCGATGGCGTGGACGCGCGGGTCGCTGGTGCGCAGCGCGTCGTCGACCAGGACGCCCCGGTCGACCGCCAGGCCCGCCTGCTCGGCCAGCGACGTCTCGGCGCGCACGCCCGCGGAGACCACGACCAGGTCGGCGGGCACGTGCGTGCCGTCGCCGAGCTCCAGGCCCTCGCCGGGCGCGTACCGGGTGGCCAGCGCGTTGAGCCGGAACTCGATGCCCAGGTCCCGGAGGCTCTTGGCCAGCACGCGGCCCGCGCCCGCGTCGAGCTGGCGCTCCATCAGGTGCCCGACCGGGTGGACCACGGTGACCAGGCAGCCCCGGCCGGCCAGGCCGCGGGCGGCCTCCAGGCCGAGCAGGCCGCCGCCCAGGACCGCGACCGGCGTGCCCGGCGCGGCGTGCCCGACGATGCGGGCGCAGTCGTCGAGCGACCGGAACGCCACCGCGCCGGGCGCCAGGCCGCCGTTGCCGTCGAGCAGGCCCTCGGTGGGCGGCACCCACGACCGCGAGCCGGTGGCCAGCACCAGCGCGTCGTAGGGCACCTCGGTCTCGCCGACGTGCACCACCCGCCGGGTGCGGTCGATCTTGGTGACCGGTTCGCCGAGCCGCAGCTCCACGTGGTGGCGGGCGGCCCAGTCGTCGTCGTGCAGCCGCACCGCGTCCGTGGTCAGCGACCCGGCGACCACGCTGGAGAGCAGCACCCGGTTGTAGGCGTGGTGGGCCTCGTCGCCCAGCACGGTCACCGCGACCCGTTCGGCCTTCGGGTCGCGACGGCGGATCTCGTCGGCCAGGCGGGCGCCGGCCATGCCGTAGCCCACGACGACAACGTTCCTCATACCGTCTCCAATCGGACCGCGCACACCTTGAACTCGGG
This sequence comes from Saccharothrix syringae, assembly GCF_009498035.1. NCBI lineage: Bacteria > Bacillati > Actinomycetota > Actinomycetes > Pseudonocardiales > Pseudonocardiaceae > Saccharothrix > Saccharothrix syringae. The sequence continues at coordinate 929,786 of NZ_CP034550.1, read as the reverse complement.
CATCCGGCTGGTGGGGTCCAGCGCCGGGTTGGTCAGCAGGTTGGCCCGGCCCTCGCCGGCGTAGTGGAAGGGCAGGAACACCAGGTCGATCCGCATGGACGGCACGCAGCGCACCCGCGCCACGGTCCGGCCGCGGCGCGACACCACGGCCGCGCGGTCGCCGTCGCGCAGGCCCGCCCGGGTCGCGGTGTCCGGGTGGACCTCGACGTAGGTCTCCGGCTCGGCGGCGTTCAGCTCGGCCACCAGCCGGGTCTGCGCGCCGGACTGGTAGTGCTGGAGCACCCGGCCCGTGGTGGCCTGGAGCGGGTAGTCGGCGTCGGGCGGCTCGGCGGGCCCGCGGTGCTCGACCGGGACGAACCGCGCCCGGCCGTCGGCGTGGGCGAAGCGGTCCAGGAACAGCCGGGGCGTGCTCCGGTCGGCCACCGGCCAGTGCAGCGCCTCGCCGGCGCGCAGCCGCTCGTAGGTGACGCCGGAGTAGTCGGCCGCGCCGCCCGCCGACGCCCGGCGCAGCTCCTCGAACACCGCCTCGGGCTCGGTGGGGAACCGGTCGGCGGGCTGGCCGAGGCGCACCGCGAGCCCGTGCAGGACCTCCAGGTCGCTGCGCACCCCGTCCGGCGGCGCGACGGCCTGTTGGCGCAGCAGCACGCGGCCTTCGAGGTTGGTCATCGTGCCGCCCTCCTCGGCCCACTGGGTGATCGGCAGCACCACGTCGGCGACCTCGGCGGTCTCCGAGCGCACCAGGTCGCACACGACCAGCAGGTCCAGCGCGGCCAGCCGGTCGGCCACGTGCCCGGCGCGGGGCGCGGAGACCACGGGGTTGCTGCCGAACACCAGCAGCGCCCTCGGCCCGCCGGGCTGCCCGAGGGCGTCGAGCAGCTCGTAGGCGGACCGGCCGGGTCCGGGCAGCTCGTCCACGCCCCAGACCCGCATGACGTGCTCGCGCGCCGCCGGGTCGTCGATCCTGCGGTAGCCGGGGAGCTGGTCGGCCTTCTGGCCGTGCTCGCGCCCGCCCTGGCCGTTGCCCTGGCCGGTCAGGCAGCCGTAGCCGGAGCCGCGGCGGCCGGGCAGGCCCAGCGCCAGGGCCAGGTTGATCCACGCCGACACGGTGTCCGCGCCGCTGGCGTGCTGCTCGGTGCCGCGGCCGGTGAGCACGTAGGCGTTGTCCGCCTCGGCGAGCATCCGCACGGCGGCCCGCTGGTCGGCGACCGGCACGCCGGTGACCCGCTCCACCCGCTCGGGCCACCAGGTGGCGGCGATGCGCCAGACCCCGTCGAAGCCGGTGGTGCGCGCGGCCAGGTACTCCCGGTCCAGGTGCCCGTCGGCGACCGCGGTGTGCAGCAGGCCGAGGGCCAGCGCGAGGTCCGTGCCGGGCGCGGGCCGCAGGTGCAGGGTGGCCTGCTCGGCGGTGGCGGTGCGGCGGGGGTCGACGACGATCAGCTCGGCGCCCTTGAGGTGCTGCACGAACGGCGGCATGGTCTCGGCCGGGTTGCCGCCGACCAGCAGGATCGCGTCCGCGCGGTCGAGGTCGGTGACCGGGAAGGGCATGCCGCGGTCCAGCCCGAACGCCTTCATGCCGCCGGCGGCGGCGCTGGACATGCAGAACCGGCCGTTGTAGTCGATCTGCGAGGTGCCCAGGGCGACCCGGGCGAACTTGCCCAGCAGGTACGACTTCTCGTTGGTCAGCCCGCCGCCGCCGAACACGCCGACCGCGTCGGGGCCGTGGGCGGCGCGCAGCCCGGCCAGCTTCCCGGCGACGAGGTCGAGGGCCTCGTCCCAGGTCGCGGGCTCCAGCACGCCGTCGCGGCGGACCAGCGGCGTGGTCAGCCGGGCGGGCGAGGTCAGCAGCTCGGCGGAGGTCCAGCCCTTCTGGCACAGGCCGCCGCGGTTGGTCGGGAACTCCCGCGGCGAGACCCTGCCGCCGGTGATGGTCATCGCGCACTGCAGGGCGCAGTACGGGCAGTGCGTGGCGACCCCGGACGGGTCGGCGGGTGGGGAGTCGGTCACCCGGCCGACGGTAGGAACGGGCTGTTAACGCCGGAACGCGGGATGTTTCATCCAGGCGAACTTGACTGCTCAGCGCCCGTCGGGCGCGGGTGAGGTCACAGCAGCTCGGCCACCCGCTCGGCGGCCCGCTCCAGGCCGGCCAGCGAGCGGGGGCCCGACCGGGGGTGCAGGGCGTGCACCGCCAGGCGGAACAGGGTGGCGCGCAGCAGGACCTGCGGCCACTCCTCCAGGTGGGCCCACCGGCGGGCCAGGCCGGGGTCGGCGCCGCCCCAGGCGAGGGCGTCGACCACGACGACCGCGGCGCCGTAGGGCGCGGGCCGCCAGTAGGCGGTGAAGTCGATGATGGCGGGCGGCGCGTCGCCGGCGAACAGCACGTTGCCGAACAGGTCGCCGTGCACCACCTGGGGGCGCAGCGCCACGGGCTTGCGCTCCGCCGCGTACCGCTCGAACAGCCGCCCGCCCAGCTCCGGGTCCAGTTCGGCCTCGGCCTCCTCCCAGGCGCAGCGGTCGGCGGTGGCGAACAGGTCGGTGCGGGTGTCGAGGAAGCGGGGCCGGGGCAGGCCGGCGGTGGCCTCGTGCAGCTTGACCGCGACCTCGACGACCTCGTCGTGGCGGGGTTCGGCGCGGCCGGACAGGTACTTGGTCGCCGCCCAGCCGCCGACGACGTAGCGGCCGTCGGTGGAGCGCAGGGGTCTGGCCACGCGCAGGCCGTCGACGTCGAGGGCGTCGAGGGTCTTGGCGACCCAGGTGGCCTCGGCGGGCTTGCCCGCGGGGCGGACGGCCGCGTCGCCGCAGCGCCAGACCGGGCCGCCGTCGATCAGCTCCGGTTCGGCGTCCCGGGCGCCGAACGCGGCGCGCACGTGCGACGGTGGCGGCTCCGGAGACGGGTTCACGGCCGGCACGCTACCTGCACTCGCGGTCGCGGTGGTGGACCCACGGCGCACGGCGTGCGCGGTGCACCTGTTCGGCCTATCCGCATTATTGCGGTTATCCCAACGCGGTACGGAGTGTGATCGGGACCACGCTCCGGGCCCCGGGACCGCCGCGCGGGGGCGGTCCCGGTGCCCGGGGCGGTCAGTAGGTCGGCAGCGAGGGGTCGACCTCGCGGGCCCACGCCAGCACGCCGCCGCCGACGTGCACCGCGTCCTTGAACCCGGCCCGGTGCAGCGCGGCCAGCGCCTCCGCCGAACGCGCGCCCGACTTGCAGTGCAGCACCAGCGGCTTGTCCTGCGGCAGCTCGGCGAACGCCTCGCCGGACAGGATGCGGTCCTTGGGGATCAGCACCGAGCCCGGGATGCGCACGATCTCGTACTCGTGCGGCTCGCGGACGTCGACCAGCAGGAAGTCGTCGCCGGCGTCCTGCTTCTGCTTGAGCTCCAGCGGCGTGATGGTGCTGCCCGCCGCGGCCTGCTGCGCCTCGTCGGACACCACGCCGCAGAACGCGTCGTAGTCGATCAGCTCGGTGATCTTCGGGCTCTCCGGGTCCTTGCGGATGCGGATGGTCCGGTACGACATCTCCAGGGCGTCGTAGACCATCAGCCGGCCGAGCAGCGGGTCGCCGATGCCGGTCAGCAGCTTGATCGCCTCGGTCACCATGATCGAGCCGATCGACGCGCACAGCACGCCCAGGACACCGCCCTCGGCGCACGAGGGCACCATGCCGGGCGGCGGCGGCTCGGGGTAGAGGTCGCGGTAGTTCAGGCCCTGCCCGTTCGGCGCGTCCTCCCAGAACACGCTGACCTGGCCCTCGAACCGGAAGATCGAGCCCCACACGTACGGCTTGCCCAGCAGCACGGCGGCGTCGTTGACCAGGTAGCGGGTGGCGAAGTTGTCCGTGCCGTCCAGGATCAGGTCGTAGTCCCGGAAGATCTCCAGGGCGTTCTCCGAGTTCAGGTGGGTCTGGTGCAGCACCACCTTCACGAACGGGTTGATCTCGGCGACCGAGTCGCGCGCGGACTCGGCCTTGGGCCGGCCGACGTCGGACTGGCCGTGGATCACCTGGCGCTGGAGGTTCGACTCGTCGACGACGTCGAAGTCGACCACGCCGAGCGTGCCCACGCCCGCCGCCGCCAGGTACAGCAGCGCCGGGCTGCCCAGGCCGCCCGCGCCGACGACCAGGACCTTCGCGTTCTTCAGCCGCTTCTGCCCGTCGACCCCGACGTCGGGGATGATCAGGTGGCGGCTGTACCGCGCGACTTCTTCCTTGGTCAGCTCCGCTGCGGGCTCCACGAGCGGCGGAAGCGCCATCTGGTCCTCCTCGACGAAACATGTCCTCTACCGACGGACAACACCAGCCTGCCCCGCCGTCTTCCCGCATGGGAAGTCGTCCCACGCCTCGGGAGCAACACCCCCTACTGGGGTGCGACGGGGAACGGGTTGGGCGTGCACACCTTGCCGTCGGCGGGCACCGCGTTGCGGTTGGAGGCGTCCACGGTGTTGAGCTGGGCGACGTAGTCGTTGGCCACGCCGAAGGACTGCTGCATCATCACCGGCGCGGGCCTGCCGTTCTCCTTGCAGCCCTCGTGCTGGATCCCCAGCACGTGCCCGACCTCGTGGTTGATGGCGTAGGTGCGGTAGGCGACGATGTCGTTGCCGTACGCCTTCGCGCCGCGTACCCACCGGGCCACGTTGATGACCACCCGGCCCGACGGCGGGTGCCAGCACGAGGACTCGAACTGGATGGAGAAGCCGCACAGGGCGTGCGTGGTGCCGGTCGTGCTCAGGCTCACGGTGAAGTCGACGTCGTCGCCCTCCACCCGCTGCATCGAGACCTGGCCGGCGCCGACCCAGCTGCGCGGGTCGGCCAGGAACGAGTCGACGGTGCGCGCGAACGCCTCCCGGTCGCCGCCGTAGTCGACCGGCTCGACGCCGTCCTCGATGGCGATGTTGTAGCGGTAGAGCCGGCCGCCACCGCCCGCGCGCTCGGTGGCGCCCGGCACGACCTGGTAGGTGCCCGCGCCCTGCTCGGAGTACCGGGGCCCGTCCGGCAGCACGGCGGTCGGGAAGTTCTTCAGGTCGATCTCGACCGGCGGCTTCTCGCTGGCCGAGGGCGCGGCGGGGGTGGACGCGGCGACCCGGTCCCCGTCGCGCGGCCCGTCGGCCTCGCCGGCGCCCCCGTTCGGCGGGGTGGCGGTGTCCAGCACGACCAGCGCGGTCAGCACCAGCAGCACGGGGACCGCGTAGATCCGCCAGCCGTAGTTCGCGACCAGGCCCCTCACCCCGCGCCGGCGGCGGCGCGGGCGGCGCCCGGCGGGTTCCCACGAGGCGGCCAGGGGTTCGCCCGCGGTGCGGCGCCCGCCGCGGCGGTAGCGGTCCTCGGACAGCGGCGGCCGGTCACCCGACGGGACCCCCGAGGGGGGTGGCGCACCCTGCGTCGTCCGGTTCACGGCAACCAGGGTGCCACAACCGCCCGGCCCGGCCCGACCCCGGTGACCTGCGCGCTGAACCGATCCACCTCACCACTCGTCCCGGTCGGCCGCCTCCCACATGCCCAGCACGGCGCGGGCCACGGAGACCGGGCGCTCCATCTGCGCCACGTGCCCGGTGCGCGGCAGCACCAGCAGCCGGCCGCGCGGCAGCAGCCGGGCGACCCGGGGCGCCTTGCGCACGCTGACCAGCCGGTCGTGCGTGCCCCAGACCACCAGGGTGGGCGCGGTGACCTTCGGCGGCAGCAGCCACAGCGACTTCGACCGGGGCACCAGCCAGGTGCGGATCAGCTCGATCGTGCTGCGGTTGAGCGCGTTGCCCGCCCACGCCTGCGCGGACCGCTCGGCGTACTCCTCGCGGCTCTGCCGGATGCGGTTGTCCGGCACCTGGTCGGGGTCGGCGAAGCACAGGCGCAGCATCTGCCGGGTGCGCTCCTCGGCCGTCACCGAGGCCAGCTGCTCGCGCACCCTGGCGCCGACGACCGGCAGGAACGCCAGCGGCATCCGGGGGTCGGACACCCGGCGCAGGCTCAGCCGCAGGTCGGGCACGGCGGGCGAGACGAGGGTGAGGGTGCGGACCAGGTCCGGCCGGGACGCGGCGGCCATGAGGGTGATCGCGCCGCCCATGGAGTTGCCCAGCAGGTCGACCGGCCCGGTGCCCAGCGACTCGATGTAGCGGGTGACGACCTCGGCGTGGGTGAGCATGCGGAAGTCGTAGCCGTGGATCGGCTCGGAGCGGCCGAAGCCGGGCAGGTCGAGGGCGTGCCCCTCGGCGTACCCCGAGAGCTGCGCCGCCAGGTCCGTCCAGTTCGTGGCCGACCCGCCCAGGCCGTGCACGTAGACGGCCGTCCGGGTGCCCTCGCCGGGGGTGCGCCGGACGTGCACGCGGTGCCCGGCGACCTCGACGTAGTCACCGGGCCACGGCCCGGTCGTTGTGTCCAGGGGAGGTAGCGGCTTGGCGGACAGCGGCACGTGCGTGATGGCGGTTCGCACCGCCTCCGGGGTCTCGGTCACCACCTCAGGATGCCTGCTCAGGGGCCTGGTGAAACGGCGAGCTTCCCCGCCACGCCGCTACCAGCGAGTAAGGTTGCCGACGAACCGGCGGGGCAACCCCCACTCGGTTCCGCGATGATCGGTTGGCTGGAGGCACCATGACGGAGACGGCCCAGACTGCGGTCGGGCACCACGGCGGCGCCGCCGCGGGGCGGGGCGTTCGGCTCCCGCGCACGGCCCGGCGCGCCCAGTTGCTGGCCGCGGCGCAGGACGTGTTCGTGACCAACGGCTACCACGCCGCCGCGATGGACGAGATCGCCGAGCGCGCCGGTGTCAGCAAGCCCGTCCTCTACCAGCACTTCCCGGGCAAGCTGGAGCTGTACATGGCCCTGCTGGAGTCCCACGTGGACGAGCTGGTGGGCCGGGTGCGCCACGCGCTGGAGTCCACCACGGACAACAAGCAGCGGGTGAAGGCCACGGTCGGCGCGTTCTACGACTTCGTGGACAACGAGGGCCAGGCGTTCCGCATGGTGTTCGAGTCCGACCTGCGCGGCGAGCCGGCGGTGGCCAAGGCGGTGGAGCGCGCGACGACGGACAGCGTGGACGCCATCACCGAGACCATCACCGCCGACACCGGCCTGGACGAGCACCGGGCGCGGCTGCTGGCCGTGGGCCTGGTGGGGCTCAGCCAGGTGACGGCGCGGGCGTGGCTGGCCGACGACCGGCAGGTGCCCAAGGAGGACGCGGTCTCGCTGATCTCCACCCTGGCGTGGAAGGGCATCGGCGGCGGCTTCCCGCTCCAGCACCCGGACGCCCAGCTCTGAGCGGCGGGGTGGGGCCGCCGGTCGTCCGGCGGCCCCATCCCCGGGGTCACCGCAGCAGCGCGGTGATGTGCGCGGTGACGTCCTCGGCCCGCTCCAGGGGCAGCATGTGGCCCGCGCCGGGGTACACCACCAGTTCGGCGTGCGGCAGCTCGTCGGCGAGGACGCGCGCGTGCCGCAGGGGCGTGAGGCGGTCCGCCGCGCCCGCGAGCACCACGACGGGCACCCCGGCCAGCCCGGCCAGGGCCTCGCGCCGGTCGTGCTCGTCGAGCGAGTCGCGGAAGGCGACCATGCTCACCGGGTGGCAGCGCCCGACCATGGCCGCGGTCAGCGCGACGTGCCGCCGCGAGGCGCCGGTGCCGAACAGCATCCAGCGCAGCCCGGGGCGCAGCGGCCCGGTGCCGGTGAGCAGCTGCGGCCTGCGCAGGCGGGCGATGCGCCGGTTGAGGGCCTTCTCCCCCGCCATGAACAGCCGCCCGAGCGCGCCGGGCAGGCCCAGCGTGGTGCCGGCCAGCTCGCCGCACGAGGTGGCGACCAGCACCACGCCGGCCACCCGGTCGAACAGGTCCGGGTGCTGCTCGGCGAGCGCCATGACCGTCATGCCGCCCATGGAGTGCCCGACCAGCACGACCCGCCCGGTGGGCACCCGGTCGGCGATCAGCTCGGCCAGGTCGTCCGCGCACCGCGCGATGGTGGCCGTGCCGACGGGGGCGGGCGCCGACCGGCCGTGGCCGCGCAGGTCGTGGCGCAGCACGCGGCCGGGCAGGCCGGCCGCCACCTCGTCCCACGAGGTGTGGTCGAGGGTCCAGCCGTGCAGCAGCACGGTGGTGACCCCCGCGTCGCGGGGGCCGGTGTCCACGACGTGCAGCGCGATGCCGTCCGACGTGGTGAACCGGGTCGTGGTCGGCTCTGCGGTCGGTTCTGCGGTCGGCTCTGCGGTCATCCGATCGGTGTTCATCCGGACGGGGTTCACCCGATCAGGAACGAGCGGCGCCACGCCCGCGTCCCCGGCGCGCCGACGAGGCCGACCTCGTCCAGGAACTTCATGATCCGCTCGCCCGCCCAGCGGATGCTCCCCTGCCAGTTCGGGTTGGCCAGCGCGGCCTTGTGCGCCTCGTCCCGGTCCAGGCCGACGGCGGCGTAGACGTCGGGGTTGATCAGCGACCGGGTGATGAACATGGACGTGGTCGCGAGCAGCCACCGCTGGTAGGGCAGCTCCTTCCTGGTCATCCTCTCCATGCCGCGCACGACCTCCTCGCGCGCGAAGCGCACGTGGCGGGCCTCCTCCAGCACGTGGATGCGGTTGACCATGCGCACCAGCGGCTGCACGCCCTCGTCGGCCATGGTCTCGCGCTGGAGCCGGTCCAGGACCTCCTCGGCGACCAGGATCGAGCCGTAGAGGGCGGGGCCGTAGCCGATCACCGGGAGCAGCTTGCCGAGCTGGTGGACGTACCGGCGCGGGCCGTAGGGCGGGCAGCCGATGCGCTCGACCATGCGCGCGAACATCGTGGAGTGCCGGCACTCGTCGGCGACCTCGGTCAGCGCGTACTGCGCGTGCTTGGTCGTCGGGTCCGAGCGGTAGACCTCCTTGAGCAGCATCTGCATCAGCAGGATCTCGAACCACAGGCCGACGCTGGCGATGCTGGCGACCTCGTGCCGGGACAGGTCGACGCGCTGCTCGGGCGTCATGCGCTCCCACAGCTCGGTGCCGTAGAGCGAGCAGCGGTGCTCCGGGGTGTAGCGCAGGCCCTCGACCAGCGGGGCGGACCAGTCGATGTCGACCTCGGGGTCGTAGAACTTGTCCGCCGAGGAGTTGAGCAGCCGGTCGGCGGTCTTCTCGCGGTCCGTGACCTTCAAGGTCCTCGTCATCGGGTCCCTCCCCGGATCGGGTAAGTGTTACTTGAGGTAACGGTTACTTCTGGTAGCGTGCGTCACATGGCTCGAACTGTCAAGGGCGGGACGGACGCGCGGCGCGAGCGGTGGAAGGGCCACCGCGAGGCCAGGCGCGCCGAGTTCGTCGAGGCGACCATCCGCGCCGTCGCCAAGCACGGCCCGGACGTGGGCATGGACGAGATCGCCGCCGAGGCGGGCGTGAGCAAGCCGGTGCTCTACCGGCACTTCGCCGACAAGTCCGACCTGTACCTGGCGGTCGGGCAGCGCGGCACCGAGATGCTGATGGACCGCCTCGGCCCGGCCATCGGCCAGGAGGGCCCCATCCGGGTGCGGATCCGGCACATCGTGGACGCCTACCTGTCCGTGATCGAGGAGCACCCCAACCTGTACCGGTTCGTGGTGCGCGCCTCGTTCGCCGACCGGCCGGTCGAGCAGGACGTGGTCACCGAGGACAAGACCATGATCGCCAACGCCCTGGCGCGGCTGCTCGGCGACTACCTGCGCGCGTTCGGCATGGACTCCGGCGGCGCCGAGCCGTGGGCGCACGCGCTGGTCGGCATGGTGCAGAACGCGGGCGACTGGTGGCTGGACCGCCAGTCGATGACGCGGGCGAGCCTGAGCGACTACCTGACCACCATCATCTGGCACGCCATTGACGGCCTGCTGCGCGCGGCGGGCGTCGAGCTCGACCCCGACGCCCCGCTGACCGCCGACTTCGGTGGCGGGGAGGTCCCGGGCGAGCCCCGGTTGCGACTCGTGAACGTCGAGGAGGCGTGATGTCGGAAGAGCACGGGCACGACGAGGACGGCTACACCGGCGAGGCCGTCCTGGTGTTCGACGAGCGGGAGGTGCCGGTCAGCGTCGAGCTGCGCGGCTACTTCCAGCCCATCGACGGCCGCTACCACTGGTACGGCCGGGTGGCGGCGAACGAGCAGGTCAGCGAGCTGGTGGAGGGCGGTGCGCGGACCGCGCTGCTGCGCACGCCCGACGGGTCGGCGACCGGGTCGCTGACCGATCCCGACCCCTGGCGGCGCTACCGCGTCGGGGGGATCTCCACCCCGCCCTTCCGGGTCGGCTGATCCCGGGGGTCGTCCGACACCGGGTCGACAAACGCGGAAGGGCACCCGATCGGGTGCCCTTCTCGTCGTCTGCGCCGCGCCCCGCGGCCGCGGCCCGCGACCTCAGCTCGCGACGAAGCCGACCCGGCGCGCGTCGCTCGGGCCGATCTCCACGTAGGCGATCCGCGCCGCGGGGACCACGAAGCGGGCGCCCTTCTGGTCGACCAGCACGAGCTGCCCGGAGCCCGCCTTCAGCGCGTCCGCGACCTGCGCCTCGACCTCATCGGGGGTGAGCCCGCTGGACACCACGAGCTCCCGCGGGCTGTCCGCGATGCCGACCCTGACCTCCACGCTGACCTCCGTGCGCGTTGATGGCTTCCGAACCCAACCCTAGCCGAGGCCGAGCGCCGTCATGCGGCGCGTGTGGCTCTGCTGGAGGCGGCGGAACAGCGTGGCGATGCCCGCCAGGTCCCCCGACCCGCGGATGATCAGCTCGGCGAGCCCGTCCCGCTCCGCCACCACGTACTGGGCCTGCGTCAACGCCTCGCCCAGCAGCCGGCGGCCCCACAGGGTGAGCCGGTCGCGCAGCTTCGGGTCCGCCTCGCAGGCCGCCCGGACTTCGCGCTCGGCGAACGCCGAGTGGCCCGTGTCGGCCAGCACGGCGAGCACCAGCTCCTTGGTCGGCTCGTCGAGCCACTCGGCGACCTCGCGGTAGAAGTCCGCCGCCAGGCCGTCGCCCACGTATGCCTTGACCAGGGACTCCAGCCACGACCGGGGCGCGGTGGAGGCGTGGAAGGCGTCGAAGCCGGCCGCGAACGGCCGCATCGCCTCCTCCACCGAGTGACCCCGCTCCGCCAGGTAGCCCTCCAGCAGCGCGTAGTGACCGATCTCGGCCGCCGCCATCCGCGCCAGCGCGGCGCGCCCCGCCAGGGTGGGCGCGGTGCGGGCGTCCTCCGCCATCCGGTCGAACGCCGACAGCTCGCCGTACGCGAGCGCGCCCAGCAGGTCCACGATCCCCTCGGCCACCTCGGCCTCGGCCACCGCGCCCACGACCACCCGGTCCGCCTCCGCTTCGCTCATGCCGGGGAGCCTAGTCGGGCACGCCGCACCCGCGACGTGGTCGTTCCACCCCGATCGTCCTGGTCGCCGGGTATTGTTGTGCTCCGACGCCCGGCGCGGCGCGGCCCATCGGGGGCCCGCAGCGGCACCGACGGCTGAACTGCGGCGGCACCGTGCCGCCAGGAGAGGGTGCGCGCACACACCTCGCCGGCCCCTCCCGCGCGCCGCCCGGCCCCAGGCCGAGAGGCGGTGGACGCGGTCGAGCGGCCCGTACAGGCCGTGCGCGCTGGTACGAGAGAGGCGATCACCCTGACCGCGAAGAACGAAGACACCCCACTGGACCCGGTCACCCTGGAGCACAGCGAGGCGGGGGTGCCCGAGGACGACACCTCCCACCCCCTGGTGGCCAACGCGCCCGTGCGCACCGACTCGCCGACGTTCACCGAGATGGGCGTGCGCGAGGAGATCGTGCGCGCGCTGGGCGAGGCCGGCATCGAACGCGCGTTCGCCATCCAGGAGCTGACCCTGCCGCTGGCCCTGGCCGGCGAGGACGTCATCGGCCAGGCCCGCACGGGCACCGGCAAGACCCTCGGCTTCGGCATCCCCCTGCTCCAGCGCATCACCGTGCCGGGTGACGGCACGCCGCAGGCGCTGGTCGTGGTGCCGACCCGCGAGCTGTGCCTCCAGGTGACCCACGACCTGACCGACGCGGCCAAGCACCTCGGCGTGCGCGTGCTGGCCATCTACGGCGGCCGGCCGTACGAGCCGCAGATCGCGGCGCTGCGCAAGGGCGTCGACGTGGTCGTCGGCACCCCCGGCCGGCTGCTGGACCTCGCCGAGCAGCGGCACCTGGTGCTCGGCAAGGTGCGCGGGCTCGTGCTCGACGAGGCCGACGAGATGCTGGACCTGGGCTTCCTGCCCGACATCGAGCGGATCCTGCGCATGGTGCCCGACGAGCGGCAGACCATGCTGTTCTCGGCGACCATGCCGGGGCCGATCATCACGCTCGCCCGGACGTTCCTCAACCAGCCCACGCACGTGCGGGCCGAGGAGAACGACGCGGGCGCCATCCACGAGCGCACCGAGCAGTTCGTCTACCGGGCGCACGCGCTGGACAAGACCGAGCTGCTGGCCCGGGCGCTCCAGGCCCGCGACCGCGGCCTGTCGATGATCTTCACGCGCACCAAGCGCACCGCGCAGAAGGTCGCCGACGAGCTGGTCGAGCGCGGCTTCGCCGCCGCCGCCGTGCACGGCGACCTGGGGCAGGGCGCGCGCGAGCAGGCGCTGCGGGCGTTCCGGTCCGGCAAGATCGACGTGCTGGTGGCCACCGACGTGGCGGCGCGGGGCATCGACGTGGAGGGCGTCACCCACGTCATCAACTACCAGTGCCCGGAGGACGAGAAGACCTACGTGCACCGCATCGGCCGGACCGGTCGGGCGGGGCGCACGGGTGTCGCGGTCACGCTGGTGGACTGGGACGAAGAGGCCCGGTGGAAGCTGATCAGCGACACGCTGGGGCTGGGCATCCCGGAGGCGGTGGAGACGTACTCGACGTCGGACCACCTGTTCACGGACCTGGACATCCCGGCCGGGTCCACGGGCCGGCTGCCGCTCGGGCTGCGCACGCGGGCCGGGCTGGACGCCGAGCCCGAGGAGAACCTGAAGACCGGGAAGAAGTCGACGCGCAAGCGGCGGCGCGGGCGCGGGGCCGGTGACGCCCCGGCCGAGGGCGGTGGGTCCTCCTCGGCCTCCTCGTCTTCGTCCTCACCCTCGTCCTCGTCCTCGTCGGAGGAGGGCGGGACCACGCGCCCGCGCCGCCGCCGTCGCAGCCGCGGTGGCGTGGCCCAGGACGAGGCGGGGCAGGAGGTCGCGTCGGGCGAGGTCCACGCGGAGGTCGCCGCGGACCCGGGCGGGTCCGCTTCCGCCGAGGGTGGGCCCGCGCGCCCGCGCCGCAGGCGCCGTCGCCGCACCGGCGGTGGCGAGGCGGCGGAGTCCTCGTCGGCGGAGTAGGCTCCACGCGGACTCGCCCGGCGGTTTTCGCTGGTGAAACGGCCCATGGTCACTCTTTCAGGTGATCATGGGCCGATTATGTACGGAAACGGCGTTACCGATACTCGGTTAGGGAGGAAGGAGCGCCGAGACCACCACGGGTGCGCGGTTCACACCGACCTCTTCCCCGTGATGGGAGCATGTTCGCCAGAAAGATCGCCGACCAGCGGGGAGCCGGGCAGTGGGTCAGCCGGAGCAGCCGGAGTCGAACGGGCAGGTCGTCCTGGCGGAGGACGTCCTGGAGGAACCCGCCGACCTCCGCGACGAACCCGAACCCGCACCCGCCCGCTCGTGGCGCCGCCGGGGCGACTTCATCGGCGTCGCGCTGGTGGTGGTCGTGCTGCTGGTCGCCTCGCTGGTGCTGTGGCTGACCAGCGACATCCGCAACACCACCAGCCAGCTCGGCCCGTCGCAGGTCAACCCCCTGCAACCGGTGACCGCCCTGCCGCCCACGCTCGCCGAGGTGTGGCGCGCCCCCAGCGGCGCGACCCCGGTGCCGGTGAACCTGGACTCGGTGGTCGTGACCGGCGACGGCGGCGAGGTCGTCGGCCGCGACGCGCTGACCGGCGACGTGCGCTGGCGCTACAGCCGCGACTGGCCGCTGTGCACGGTGTCGACGGCGTGGGGCCGGGTGTTCGCGGTGCACCGCAAGGACACCAACTGCTCGGAGGTCACCACCCTCGACACCGCGTCGGGCAAGCGCGGCCCCCAGCGCAACGGTGACGCCGAGCTGGGCACCCGCCTGCTCAACGAGGGCTCGCACGTGCTCGCCACCGGCGGGAAGTTCTTCGAGGTCTACCGCCGCGACGACCTGGTGCGCTCGCTGGAGTACGGCACGCTGCGCGCGATCGTGAACCCCGGCAAGCAGCCGCGCCCGGGGTGCGACTACGGCTCGTTCGCCGTGGCGGCGGGCAAGGTCGCGGTGCTGGAGCGCTGCTACGCCCAGGACGCGGGCGACCGGGTCACGATCCTCAAGCCCAACCCCGAGAAGTGGGACGAACCGCAGGTCATCAGCACCGCGGTGCTCGCCGAGAAGGGGGCGCGGGTGGTCGCGGTGACCACCACGCGGGTGGCCCTGGCCCTGCCGGGCAAGCTGGTGGTCTTCGACGCCGACACCGGTGCCCTGGTCGCCGAGTACCCCGTTGAGGTGACGGCCGGGGAACTGGCCGGTGATCCACCCGGTCGTGTGGCGTCGATCTTCACCAGCACGGCGAACACGTACTGGTTCACCGGGTCGCGCACGATCGCGCTGTCGCCGACCGACCTGAACCCGCTGTGGACGGTGCCCGGCACCCTCGGCGCCGGTACCACGCTGGCCGGCCACCTGCTGTTGCCGGTGAAGGACGGGTTGAAGGTGTTCGACCAGGTCAGCGGGCAGGAGGTGGCGTCGTTGCCGATCGACCGGGAGGGGTACGACGGGCCCGTGGAGATGGCCACCGAGGGGCCGGTGGTGCTGGAGCAGCGCGGCGGGACGCTGGTCGCGCTGCGGTAGGCCCGGACGACTACGGCAGGGCCTGGCGACCGCCGCAGGTCCGGGCGACCGCGGCAGGTCCAGGCGACCGCGGCAGGCCCCGGGCGACCACGGCAGGCCCCGGGCGACCACGGCAGGCCCCGGGCGACCGCGGATGGGCGGCGGGCGGTGAATCGCGAGCGGGCGGCCCGCAAGCCGTGACGAGCTGTGGCAAGCGGTGGGCTGTGACGCGGGCAAGTGGTCGGGCCGCGCGCGGGCAGCCGGATTGCGGGCGGTGCGGCTCACAGGTGGGTGCCGTCACGGGCAATTCTAGGCAATTCCGGGCAATTCATGACATTTCGGGCTTTTCGGGCCTCCCTGAACGCCCCCGCGCGCGACCATCCCGCCCCACCGGGAAGACCGTCACGCGCCCGCGCCCCGCGTGAGGCAAACTGCCAAACGTGCACTCGCAGTTCAGCCCGCACCGCGCGGCACGCGTGGACCTGCCCGGCCGCTACGGCCCGATCGCCGCCCTGCGCTCGCCCGCCGCCGGGCGCGACCTCGGCGCCACGGCCCTGCTGGTGCCCGGCTACACCGGCTCCAAGGAGGACTTCGCCCCCTTGCTCGACCCGATCGCCGACGCGGGCGTCGAGGTCGTCGCGATCGACCTGCCGGGCCAGTACGAGTCACCCGGCCCGGTCACCGAGGCGGAGTACCGGCCCGCCGCGCTGGGCGCGGTGCTCGCCGAGCTGGTGGCGAAGCTCGCGGCGGAGGGCAGGCGGGTGCTGCTGCTCGGTCACTCGTACGGGGGGCTGGTCGCCCGGGGCGCCGTGCTCGCCGGCGCGCCCGTCTCCGGGCTCACGCTGCTCTCCTCCGGCCCGTCCGAGCTGCCGCCGGGGGCGCGGCGCACCGCCCTGGACTACGGCGAGCTGGTGCTGCGCGAACAGGGCGTGGAGGCGTCGCAGCAGGTCAACGAGGCCCGGCAGGCGTTGACGCCGCGGTGGCGGATGATCCCGCAGGAGCTGAAGGACTTCTACCGGGAGCGGTTCGTCCGGTCCTCCCCCGCGGGCCTGCTGGGCATGGGCGAGGCGCTGCGCACCGAGCCGGACCTGGTGGCGAAGCTGGCCCGCGCCGCGCGGTCGGCACGCGTCCCGTGCCTGGTGGTGTGCGGCGAGCTGGACGACGCCTGGTCGGCGGCCGCCCAGCGGGACATGGCGGAGCGGCTCGACGCGGACTTCGCCGTGCTGCCCGGGGTGATGCACTCGCCGAACACCGAGGCGCCGGACGCCCTGCTGGGCACGCTGCTGCCGACCTGGCGCGCCTGGCTGAGCTGAAGCCGGCGCTCAGGCCGCCCGGAGCAACCCGCTCAGGCCCACCAGAACAACCACAGGGTCAGCGCGGTGAGCACCACCACGGCCAGGCCGCACACCGCCACGACCCAGCCCTTGCGCCGGTCGGCCACGAGCTGCGCCGCCACCGCCGCGACGGCCGCCGCGGCGTGGCCGCCGACCACGTCGAGGCCCGGGCCGGGCAGGTCGCGGGTGCCCGCGTAGACCTGCACGCCGATCATGCCCAGCGCGAGCAGCACCAGCCCGACGGCGAGCGCACCGCTGACCCCGCGCCACGCCCTGGCCACGCGCGGTTCCGGTTTGGTGTCGACCATCGTCACGCGGCCAACTCTACGGCGCGAGCAAGGCCCACGGTTCGAGCGCCTGCGACGCCTGCTGCCCCTCGGGGCAGGAGCGGCGGAAGTCGCACCAGGAGCACCGGTTGCCGGTGCGCGGCGGGAACAGCACGTCCGGGTCGCCGCCCGCGGCGAGGGTGTCGGAGGCCAGCCTCAGCTCCTCGGCGGCCTCCTCGGCCCGCGACACGTGCCGGCCCAGGCTCTCCTCGGTGTGCTCCCACACGGCGACCGAGCGGGTGGGCAGGTGGTGCAGCTCAACCCGGTGGCACGGCCTGCGCAGCGTGCGCCGGGCGGCCAGCGCGTACAGGGCGAGCGCCTGGGACCCGCGCGCGTCGTCCACGGTGAGCGCGTGCCGCCCGGTCTTGTAGTCCACGACCACCAGTTCGCCGTCGCGCAGGTCGATGCGGTCGACCCGGCCCTCGGCGACGATCCTGGACGTGGGGGTGGACACCCAGCGCTCGACGCCGACCGGGTCGACCGAGGTGTCGACGCCCTCGACGTAGTCGCGCACCCAGCCGACCGCGCGCTCCCGGTAGGTGGCGGCCTGCTCGGCGTCGCGGAAGCCGTCGTCCTTCCACTGCCGGTGCAGCAGGGCGACGGCCTGGTCGGGCGTGCGCCGGTCGGCGGGCAGGTCGAACAGCGCCTTGAGGGCGTTGTGCACCACGGCGCCGAGGGTGCTGTGCGCCCACGCGCCGCCGCGCGGCGGTGTCGGGCGGTCCAGGTAGGCCATGCGGAAGCGGCGCGGGCAGTCGGCCCACGTCGCCAGCTTCGCCGGCGTCACCCGCACCAGCTTCCTCGGCTCGGCGCCGAAGTCGAACCCCAACTGCTCCTGCACCCGCCCAAGCTACCGAGGACCACCGACAGCGCGGCGGCCGCACCGGGCCGGCGGCGCGTGGGAGTCGCCGGCCCTCACGCCGGGCGGCACCGAGGCGGCGGCACCCGCCGACCGCAGAAGACCGCGGGCCGCCGACCACAGACCGCCGACGCCACTCGGCACCGGCGCGTCACCCGACACCGGCCTCACCCCGGCGGCAGCGTCACCGGGGCACCGGCCTCACCGCACGACCGGCCTCACCCCACGAGGACCTTGCACCCCGTCGCCCGGTCGGCCAGCGCGTCGAGCACGTCCGGCGGGGTGGTCTCCTCGCCGAGCCGCACCGTCTTGTTGGTGCCGTGGTAGTCGCTGGACCCGGTGGTCAGCAGCCCCAGCTCGCCGGCCAGGCCGCGCAGCCGCGCCCGCGTGCCCGGGTCGTGGTCGGGGTGGTCGACCTCGACGCCGGCGAGGCCGAGGTCGGCGAGGTCGGCCACGACCTGCTCGGTCACGATGGGCCCGCGCGAGGAGGCGAACGGGTGCGCGAGCACGGTCACCCCGCCCGCGTCGGTGATCATCCGGATGGCCCGCTCGACGGGCGTGTCGGTGCGCGGCACCAGGTACCGCCCACCGGTCAGGTACTTGGCGAACGCCTCGTCCACGGTGCGCACCACCCCGGCCCGGATCAGCGCCATGGCCAGGTGGGGACGACCCGCGGGCGCGTCGGCGGGCATCGCGGCCATCAGCTCGTCCGTGTCGATGGGGAACCCGTCGGCGACCATGCGGTCGGCCATCCGGCGCAGCCGCTGCCGCCGCTCCAGCCGCAGCCTGAGCTGCTCCTCCACCAGGGCGGGCGAGGTGTGGTCGTACAGGTAGGCCAGCAGGTGCACGGTGATCGTGCGGCCCCGGCCGTCGTCGGAGGCGCAGGACAGCTCGGCGCCCCGGACCAGCTTCAGGCCGGGTGGCAGCGCGTTGGCCGCCTCGTCCCAGCCGGCGGCGGTGTCGTGGTCGGTCAGCGCGACCCCGCCCAGGCCGGCCGCGGCGGCGGCCGCCACGAGCGCCGCGGGGGTGTCGGTGCCGTCGGACTCGGTCGAGTGGACGTGCAGGTCGATTCGCACCCACCCAGTCTGACCCACGGCACCGGGCGGCCCGCCCCGCGGCACCGCCCACGACCCCGGGACCGCCTCGCGGCGGGGCCTACGGCACCATCTTCTTGCCGCGCGCCGCCCGCTGCGCCTTGATCATCGAGAAGCGCTCCGCCTGCGCCTTCTTGTCGCCGAAGGTCAGCTCGGAGATCGCGTCGTAGACCTCCTCGGGGTTGGGCAGGTACTCGATCCGGTTGAGGGCCTGGATCTGACCCGCCGACTCCACGACCAGGGTGCCGAAGCCGAACATGCGCCCGAGGAACGTGCGCTCGTAGGTGAGGTCGGTCACCTTGCTGATCGGCATCATGGCGACCTTGGTCTCGAAGACCCCCGAGGAGATCATGAACCGCTTGTCGGTCACGACGATCCGCTCCACCCACCACTCCATGACGAAGTAGGCCAGCCTGAGCAGCACGAACAGGGACGCGTACCAGAGGATGTTCTGGACGATGCCCGCGTTCTCCGGCAGCAGGTAGGAGATCATCATGGCGCCGGCGAGCAGCGCCGCGGCCTCCAGGAGATCCCAGAGCAGACTGCTCCAGTGCCTGCGCACCCGGATGACCCGCCGCTCCGTGGGCAGCAGGTACTCGTCGGGGTCCCTCGGTGCGAACATGCCTACGACCTCTCGCCGTCAGGTGGGAGGAGCCGGGCGACTCAGAACAATTGTTTCACGAAGGTGATGAGCGCCTCAGCGGCTTCCCGGAGGGTGCCCAGGATGTTCTGCACCAGCTGAGCCGCTTGGTTGGGCTCGGCGATGAGGAAGAACAGGACCAAGCCGACCCCGGCGAAAGTGAGAATCTTCTTCAGATTCACGGTGATCAACCCCGTTCGCTACCGCACCCGTTTGGCGCCAGTGAAAACCGTTGTACCGCACTCGGCGGCGCCTCGGGAGATTTGTACCGCACTTGGGTCAGCCTGCTGCACCGCCAAGCCAGCGTAACTACGCTTAGTCACCGTGACGGCCAAAAGTGCGCCCCTGATCCGCTGTGTCGGGGGCATCGTGCATGACACGAACGGGCGACTGCTGCTTGTGCGTCGCCGCAATCCCCCAGGTGAGGGACTATGGTCACTCCCCGGCGGACGGGTCGAACCAGGTGAATCCGACGAGACCGCACTTATGCGGGAACTTCGCGAGGAGACGGGACTCTCCGTAACCGTCGGCGCCCTGGTCGGCACGGTCACGCGGCCCGCGCCGAGCGGCCTCTACGAGATCCACGACTACGCCTGCCAGGTGCGATCGGGGACGCTCCGGGCCGGCGACGACGCCTCCGACGCCCGCTGGGCCGACGCTGCGATCTTGGCCACACTCCCACTCACCGGGATGCTGCGCGAGACCCTGGAGGAGTGGGGGCAGCTGCCGCGCGGGTGATCGACTTCGCCCGATCAGGGGAGCCACACCAGCCGCTGGCCGTGCAGGGCGGTGCGCGCCAGCGCCCGCGCCCGGCGCAACGCGCCGTCGGCGAAGTGGGCGAGCCCCAGTACGCCGAACGCGGGCTCGTCCGGGCCCGGCAGCAGGTCGTCCCGCCCCGGCAGGACGTGGGCGAGGCCCTCGGCGTAGCCCTCGTGGCTCACCCACCACACCGGCCGGCCTAGCCCCGCCAGCGCCCGGGTGAACTCCTCGCCCGACAGGTACGCCAGGGTGCTGCTGGTGATCACCACCAGCGGCAGGGGTTCGGGAACCCGCGCGGCGGCCCGGCCGAGGTCGGCCACGGCGTCGCCGGTGACGAACTCCGGCGGCGACTTGCGCTGCGCGGCCGCGGCGGCGCCGAACAGCCGCAGCCGCTCCGGCTGGTCGGCCCACACGCACGCCTCCAACCACGCGTACGTGTCCTCGTCGGTCAGGTCGGCGGGCGCCCGGTCCAGGCCGACGCGCGCCTCCACCCTGACCGACTTGGGGATCTTCGGCAGCTCCGCGCCGGGCGCGAGCTCCAGCGCGCAGTGCAGCCCGACGGACGCCTTCGCCGGCCCCGCCGCCAGCTGGCCGGCCTGCTGGGTCTGGTAGCGGTAGCCGTACCGGTCGAGGTTGAGCAGCAGGCCGGCCGAGCAGCCGACCTCCAGCAGCCCCACCGGGCCCTTGACCTGCGCCAGGGCCGGGTAGAGCAGGGCCGCGCGGCGCACCTCGTTGGTCTGCGTGGTGCGCCGCGAGACCAGGTCCCGCACCTTGTCCGCGCGCTCCAGCACGAACTCGCGGAACAGCGGCCAGGTGCGCTCGTCCGGGCCGCACGAGCCGCCCAGCGAGGGGTAGTAGTCGGACAGCCGGTGGAACGGCTCGGCCTGCACCAGCCGGTGCGCCGCCGCCAGCAGCAGGGTCGGGTGCGCGAACCGCTCCGGCGCGGCGGTCAGCAGGCCGGCGACCTCGTCGTCCCCGGCGGCGCGCGAGGCGAGGTGCTCGTAGAGCGGGGAGACGCCGTGCGCCTCCCGTTGCGCGAACGAAGCCAGGCGCTGCCGCACGAGGTCCAACGAGGTCACGTCGCTCCTAACGTCGCACTGCCCGTCCGGCCGCCCTGCCCGCCCGACCACCGGTCCCCGGCCCGCCGGTCCTCAGCCCGCGGCGGGCTCGGGCCTGCCCGGCTGCTCGCCGCCGCGCGCCTCGCCGTAGGACCGCTTGGGCACCATCACCTTGCGGCGGAAGACGCAGACGACCGTTCCATCCTGTTTGTACCCGCGCGTCTCGACGTAGACCACGCCCCGGTCGTCCTTCGACTTCGACGGGGTCTTGTCCAGCACCTCGGTCTCACCGTAGATGGTGTCGCCGTGGAAGGTCGGCTTGACGTGCCTGAGCGACTCGACCTCCAGGTTGGCGATGGCCTTGCCCGAGACGTCGGGCACGGACATGCCCAGCAGCAGCGAGTAGACGTAGTTGCCCACCACCACGTTCTTGCCGAAGTCGGTGGTCTCCGCCGCGTAGTGCGCGTCCATGTGCAGCGGGTGGTGGTTCATGGTCAGCAGGCAGAACAGGTGGTCGTCGTACTCGGTGACCGTCTTGCCGGGCCAGTGCTTGTAGACCGCGCCGACCTCGAACTCCTCGTAGTAACGCCCGAACTGCACTACCGCCTCCGTTGGCTGTCGTGGTGTGTGCGGCCCGTGTGATCGAGGACCACGCCGACCGGGACGACAGTGTGAGCACCGGAGGAGTACCCTCGGCAACCGGTCTGTGAGCGACTCCACCGCCACGGCCGACCGACCCGAGGAGGTGAGGACTACCGATGGGTAATGACCCCCACCCTGCGAGTACCTCGCGCGTCCTCACCGTGGAGCCCGCTCCCGCCGGCTAGGCCGGCCGCACCGGTCGGGGACGTGCCGTCGTCGTTCGCTCGATGTCGACGCCCGCTCCCCGGAGGTGCCCCGTGCCCAGCCTGCCCTCGCTCGGCGGCCTGAGAGGCCGCTCGCCCGACCGTCCCGCCGTGCCCGTCCCCGTGCCCCTGTCGGCCTACGTCGTCGACTGCGGCGTGTACGTCGACGGTGCGCGCCTGCCCGGCCGCTGGTCGCACTCGGCCGCGGTCGAGGAGGTGCGCGGGCGCGGCGAGGGGTTCGTCTGGATCGGCCTGCACGAGCCGGACGCCGAGCAGATCGAGGGCGTCGCGGAGACCTTCGGCCTGCACGAGCTGGCCGTGGAGGACGCCGTGCACGCCCACCAGCGGCCGAAGCTGGAGCGCTACGACGACACGCTGTTCATGGTGCTCAAGACGGTCCGCTACATCCAGAACTCCTCCCCCGACACGGCCAACGAGATCGTCGAGAGCGGCGAGATCATGGTGTTCCTGGGCCGGGACTTCGTGGTGACGGTCCGGCACGGCAACCACTCCGGGCTGGCCGCGGTGCGCCACGAGCTGGAGGCCGAGCCGGAGCGGATGAAGGTCGGCCCGGCCGCGGTGCTGTACTCGATCGCCGACCACGTGGTGGACACCTACCTCGACGTGACCGACCACATCGAGCAGGACATCGACCAGATGGAGGCGCTGGTCTTCCAGCCGCGCAGCCGGGTCAGCGCCGACCAGATCTACCTGATGAAGCGCGAGGTGCTGGAGCTGCGCCGCGCGGTGATGCCGCTGGCCGTGCCGCTGCGCAGGCTGGCCGAGGGCTACACGCCGATGATCCCGGAGCAGGTGCGCTCCTACTTCCGCGACGTCGACGACCACCTCACGCAGGTCTCCGAGCGCGTGTCGAACTTCGACGAGCTGCTCACCACGCTGGTCAACGCCGTGCTGGCGAAGATCACGCTCCAGCAGAACATGGACATGCGCAAGCTCGCCTCGTGGGTGGCGATCATCTCCGTGCCGACCATGGTGGTCGGCGTGTACGGCATGAACTTCGACCACATGCCGGAGCTGCACTGGAAGTACGGCTACCCCATGGTGATCTCGGTGATCCTCGTGGTGTGCCTGACGCTGTACCGAATATTCCGTCGCAACGAGTGGCTGTAGACCCCCTCCCCTTCTCCTGCGACGGGAACCTCGGACATGACCAGGATGCTCACCAACCTCCGCTTCTGGGCGCTCACCCTCCTGCTGGGCTGGCTCGCCACCGTGACGCTGCTCATCGCCACCGGCGCCTGACCGTCCACATCGGACCGCTCAGGTCCAGGGCCGCGGGTCCCAGGTGAACGGGATGCCGTGCCCGGCACCGGAACCCAGGCGCAGCGACACGCCCGCGGGCCACAGCTTGAGCAGCAGCTGGAACTGGTACGGGTCGGCGCCGTGCGTGCGCCTGGGCTCGTAGACCAGCAGCGCCAGCGGCGCCATCGGCGTGGCCCGGCCGGCCGCGTCGGCCAGCACCGCCCGGCCCATCGCGCGGTCGGCCGGTGAGGTGTACTGCCACACCACCGAGTGCCACACGACGGTCAGCACGTCCCGCTCGGGGCGGGCCAGCTGCTCGGCCAGCCACTCCGGCCCGGCCGCCCGCCGCACCGGCACCGGGTCGAGCTGGGCCAGGTCCAGCGCGGCCCGCAGGCGCTCGAAGCGGTGCACCTGGTCGGCCCACACGAACGACTGGAGGTGCAGCCTGCCGTCCTCGGTGGTGACGTCCACCGGGTCGAGGTCGCAGCCCGCGCGCCGCACCAGGCGCAGGTTGTGGTCCAGGTCGGCCGGCGGGCGTCCGGTCCAGCGCGGGTCGAGGGCGAACGCGCTGCCCGGGTCGCCCAGCTTCACCCCGTCGACGAGGTAGGCGATGCGGTGCGGCCGCAGGTTCAGCCCGCCCGACGCGCCGACCTCCAGCAGCCGGACCGGGAAGCGGGTGCGCCTGCCCGCGGCGACCGCGGCCAGGTGCGTCGCGGTCTGCAGGCCGCCGAACAGCGGCGCGCTGCGGCCCGGCTCGTTGGTCTGCACGACCGTCGAGGCGATCGCGGCGCGCAGCTCGTCGGCGTGCTCGTGCAGCACGGGCAGCACGTCGTCCCAGAGGGTGCGCAGGTCCGGTTCGCCGCCCGCGGTCGGGTAGTGCGCGGCCAGCGCCGGTGCCCGGCCCTCCAGCACGAGCCGGTGCAGGGCGCCCGCGAACCGCAGGCCGGGCACGGTGCCCTGGCGGTCGCACTCGGCGCCCGCCATCACCCGCGCGGTGACGCCGCCGCGCGCCAGGTCCCCGGCCGCCGCCACGAGCAGGGCGTGCGTGAGCGGGCTGTGGCCCTGGCAGGAGCGGGCCGCGTCGAGGAACAGCTCGGCGAGCACCCCTGTGACGCTAGCCCGGTTCCCCTTGTGCGGCAGGGGGAGCGCTCGGCTTTTCACCCTTTCACCGCGAGGTGTCACCCAGCGCCGTCGCGCCTGGTCCCGCGAGGCGCCCAGCGCCGTCGTGCCTGGTCCCGCGAGCCGCTCGGGGGTGGTCGGCCGGAGTCGTCGTCGACCGCGCTCGACAGGCCGTGCGGGTTCGCGCCGGGCGACCACGACGCCGCCCCGGCGGGGCGCGGCCGGTGGACCGGGGCGGCGGACCCCGGTCAGCGCTGCTCCTCCAGGCGCGGCAGCGGGCGTGCCTGGTCCATCACGCGGTCGGTGTAGCTGTCGAGCAGGCGGGTGGCCAACTGCTGGCCGTAGCCGAGCAGGACCGCCCACACCAGCAGCGCCGCCTGCGAGGCCACCGCGATCAGCCCGGTGGTCACCCCCGCCCCCAGCGCGAGCACCCCCACCACGGCCAGGGCCGAGCCCAGCAGCACCTTGATCATGGCCTGGTAGCCGACCATCACGTAGGGCGACAGGCTCGGCCGCCGCCTCAGCAGCAGCACCACCGCCGACAGCACCGCGCCGAACGCGCCCAGGACCTGGATCAGCCACACGTCCGCGCCGGTCGGGCCCCGGCCCGACGGGCACACCGTGGGCAGCTTCTCCGAGCCCACGCACATCGGGATCATGCCCGGCTCGGCGAAGCCGACCGCGCCCAGCAGGGTGTTGACCGCGAACAGCACCACGGACGTGGCGATGAGCTTGTTGCGCAGCGCCCGCGACCCGGCGTGGGCGAAGTCGGAGGCGTCGAACGCGGCCCGCAGCGCGTCGACGACGATCTCCCGCTCCACCGGCAGCGGGAACTCGCCGGGGCGCAGCTCCTCCAGGGCCCGGCGGCGCGGGTCGTCCTCGTCCAGGTTCTCCGCGACGCGGGCCTTGAGGCCGGGCAGCCTGCCCAGGAAGCCGCTGCCCGCGGCGACGACCGCGATCTCCGCCTCGTGCAGGGACCGCCAGGCGCGCTCGATGTGCCAGCCGGACCACCACGACGCCACCACGCGCCACCGCGACTCGCCGCGGGTGATCATGTCCTCGACCACGGCGGCCTGCTGCTCGGCCGCCTCGCGCCAGCGCTGCCCCTCCTGGTCCAGCGGGTCGGGCGGGCCCAGCGCGGCGAGGTCGGCGCGCACGCGGTCCAGCCGCGACTGGACCACCAGCCGCCAGTCCGTGATGCGGGGCTTGCGCGCGACCACGTCCCCCATGGGACAGCGGAACGCGGCGGTTCCGCGATCAGCCATCGGGGTGATCGCGGAACCGGGTGGGGCGGCGGGTCAGGCCGTGCGGCCGGGCTCGACCAGCTCGCGCAGCCGCGGCGGCATGCGCTTCTCCAGGCCGAACGGCTCCAGGTGCGCCTGGAGCACCCCCTCGAACGCCCGCTGGACCGAGGTGGTGTCCCAGGTGTCGCTCTCCAGGATCGGCTGCTTGAAGTACGGGTGGCCCACGAGGTGGAGCTGGCGGCCGTTGCAGCGGACGACCTGCCCGGTGATGCCCCGCGCCGCGTCGCTGAGCAGGAACAGCACCAGCGGCGCGACCTTGCCCGGCGTGCGGTCGGCCGGGATGGCGCGCAGGGAGCGCTCGGACTTCCACACCATGCGGGTGTGCGCGACCGGGCACACGGCGTTGACCCGGATGCCCTCACCCTCCAGGTCGAGCGCCCACGACGAGCTGAGCGAGGCGACCGCGCCCTTGGTGGCGGAGTAGGTGCCCAGTTTGCGCTGCCCGAAGAACGCGCCGGAGGAGATGTTCACGATGGAGCCGCCGCCCTGCTCCCGCATCGCGCGCATCGCGGCCATACCGGTGAATATGACCCCTAGAACATTCACCTCGACGATGCGCCGGATCGAATCCGGGTCGTCCTCCCACGGCAGCGTCTCGTAATTCAGCCCCGCGTTGTTCACGAGCCCGTCCACCCGGCCGAACTCGGCCTGGCACATCCCCACGACCTTCTCGGCCGCGTCCGGGTCGGCCACGTCGTGGCCGCTGGCCACGGCCCGCGCACCGTGCTCCCGGATCCGCTCCGCCACCTGGTCGGCCAGGTCGGCGTCGATGTCGTTGACCACGACGGACGCGCCGGCCTGGGCCGCGTGCATCGCGTACGCCTCGCCGAGTCCTCGCCCGGCACCGGTGATCACCACTGCTTTGCCGTCAAGAATCCCCATCTCGCGCTCTTCTCTGTGCTCGGCGGACTCCCCTGCCCCGACTTATTCCGGCCGGAGTCGTCCCCGCCTTCGACCAGGGTTGGGCACCGGCCGAAGCGACAGCGCGGACCAAGCGGCGAGATGCGGGTTTGCTGCGCTGAATGGCCTATGGAGTTCGTCCCGGCCGATGGTCCCGGCCGATCAGTAACTCCCCGTGACGCAATGCGACAGGGCCGCCCCGAACGGGGGGCGGCCCTGTCGGCGGGACCGGTTTCAGCCGGTGTAGGTGAGGTTCCGCCCGTTCCCCGGGTCGAACAGCTGGACCTTGTCCGCGTCGAACCAGATCTCGGCCTGCTCACCCTCCGTCGCGGTGGACGCGGCGGACAGGCGGGTCACCAGGGGCACGCCGCCGGACGCGCCGGTGCCGGGCACCTCGGCCGTGCCCGCGTCGGCGGCCAGCTCGGCCAGCTCGGCCGACGCCGCCTGGTCCCCCGAGAGGCTGAAGTAGGCGAACTTGTCCGAGCCCATCGACTCCAGCACCTCGACCTGGCTGGTGAACACCGCGCCGGACGAGCGGACGTGGTCCTCGACCAGCCGGGCGTCCTCGAAGTGCTCGGGGCGCAGGCCCACGATCACCTCGCGGGGCGCGTCGGCGCCCTCCAGCAGCCTGCGCACCCGGTCGGTGAGCGGCACGTCGCCCAGCGGCGACCGCAGCACCCCGTTCTCCAGCCCCGCCGGCACGAAGTTCATCGCGGGCGAGCCGATGAAGCCCGCCACGAACAGGTTGGCCGGGTGCTCGTAGAGGAACTGCGGCGCCCCGACCTGCTGCACCAGGCCGCCGCGCATCACCACGACCCGGTCGCCCAGCGTCATCGCCTCGGTCTGGTCGTGCGTGACGTACACCGTGGTGGTGCCCAGCTGCCGCTGGAGCCGCGACACCGAGGTGCGCATCTGCACGCGCAGCTTGGCGTCCAGGTTGGACAGCGGCTCGTCCATCAGGAACGCCTTGGGGCTGCGCACGATCGCCCGGCCCATGGCCACGCGCTGGCGCTGGCCGCCGGACAGGTTCGACGGCTTGCGGTCCAGGTGGGCGGTCAGGTCCAGGATCTCCGCCGCCTCCTTGACCTTCTTGTCCACGGTGGCGTCGTCGACCTTGGCCAGCCGCAGCGGGAAGGCCATGTTCTCCTTCACCGTCATGTGCGGGTACAGCGCGTAGGACTGGAACACCATGGCGATGTCGCGGTCCTTGGGCGCCCGCTCGTTGACCCGCTCGCCGCCGATGCGCAGCTCGCCGGACGTGATGTCCTCCAGGCCCGCGATCATGTTCAGGGTCGTGGACTTCCCGCAGCCGGACGGGCCGACCAGGATGACGAACTCGCCGTCGGCGATCTCCAGGTCCACGTCCCGCACGGCCACGGCGCCGTCGGGGTACTGCTTGGTCACCTTGTCCAGGACGATCTCGGCCACAACGACTCACCCCTTGACGGCGCCGGAGGTCAACCCGGCGACGATCCGACGCTGGAAGAACAACACGAACAGGACGATCGGGATGGTGATGACCACCGCGGCGGCGGCCACCGACCCGGTCGGGTCCTCGAACTGCGAGCTGCCGGTGAAGAACGACAGCGCCACCGGCACCGTGCGCGACGACTCGGTCGAGGTCAGCGAGATCGCGAACAGGAAGTCGTTCCAGCAGAAGATGAACACCAGGATGGCCGTGGTGAACACGCCCGGCGCGGCCAGCGGCGCGATGACCCGCCGGAACGCCTGGGCGGGCGTCGCCCCGTCCATCTTCGCCGCCTTCTCCAGCTCCCAGGGGATCTCCCGGAAGAACGCCGACAGCGTGTAGATCGCCAGCGGCAGGGCGAAGGTGATGTAGGGCAGGATCAGGCCGGGCCAGGTGTCGAACAGGCCGAGCGAGCGCTCGATCTGGAACAGCGGCGAGACCAGCGAGATCTGCGGGAACATCGCCACCAGCAGCGACACGCCCACCAGCACCCGCTTGCCCGGGAAGTCCAGGCGCGCGATCGCGTAGGCGGCCATCGTGCCGAACACGACCGCGATCGCGGTGGCGATGAGCGCGATGCCGATGGAGTTCACCAGCGCCCGCACGAACTCCGTGGTGGAGAAGATGGCCGCGTAGTTGTCCAGCGTCCACTCGCGCGGGATGAAGTTGCCGTCGTTCAGGGTCGCCTTGCTCTTGAACGACAGCGACACGATCCACAGCACCGGGATCAGCGCGTAGGCCACCACCAGGACGTTGAGGACCGCCCACCTGGCCTTGCGCGCCGAGGTCTCGGCTCCGCCGATGCCCGCCATCAGCGCCTCCCCCCGCTGTCGCTGCCCGGCGCGGCGGTGCCGAACAGCTTGATGAAGACGAACGCGATGACCGCCACCACGATGAAGATCAGCACCGACATGGTCGAGCCGATGCCCAGGTTCAGGCCCTTGATCAGGTTGTTGTAGGTCAGCATCGACACCGACGAGGTCCCCTGCGAGCCCGCGGTGAGCACGAACAGGTTGTCGAAGATGCGGAACGCGTCGAGCGTGCGGAACAGCAGCGCGACCAGGATCGCGGGCTTCATCACCGGCACGATGATCCTGGTGAACCGCTGCCAGGCGCTCGCGCCGTCCATCGCGGCGGCCTTGAGCAGGTCGTCGGGCACCAGCGCCAGGCCCGCCATGAGCAGCAGCGCCATGAACGGCGTGGTCTTCCACACCTCGGCCAGGATCACCACCATGACCGCGGGGACCTTCTCGGTCAGCACCGGGTCGCCGCCCGCGATCGTCTCGGCCAGGTAGCCGGTGTCCGGGGTCCAGGCGTAGCGCCAGGAGAACGCGGCCACCACCGTGACGATGCCGTACGGGATGAGCGAGGCGGTGCGCACGATGCCGCGGCCCACCAGCGTGCGGTGCATGACCAGGGCCAGCGCCATGCCCAGCACCAGCTCGATCGCCACGGAGACGACGGTGATCAGCACCGTGATCCACATGGCGTTCCACCAGTACGCGTTGGACAGCACGGTGACGTAGTTGTCGAGGCCGACGAACTGCGTGCGGTCCGGGAACTTCAGGTCGTAGCGCTGCAGCGACAGCCACAGCGAGTAGATGATCGGCCAGCCGGCGACGGCGGCCATGATGACGATCGCGGGCGCGCACAGCAGCAGGCCCAGCCGGCGCTCGGCCTTCTTGCCCTCGCTGAGCGCGGCCTTCGCCTTGGGCGACGGGCGGGTCTCGGCGGTCCCGGTGTCGACGGCCTGGCTCACGGCAGCACCCCCTTGGAGTCGAGCGCGTCCTGCAGCTCGGTGCGCATGCGGTCGGCCGTGGCCCGCGGGTCGATGCTCGCGGGCGGCGACAGGATGGTGGACAGCACCGTCGAGACGTTCTGGTACGCGGGGGTGACCGGCCGCGTGCTCGCGTTCTTCAGCGTTTCCAGGATGGCTTCCCTCATCGGGTACGGCTCGGCCATCTCCGGGTCCCGGTAGACGGACTCGATGGTCGGCGGCACGCCGTCGTTGATGGCCGCGTACTTCTGGTTCTCGGCGTTGCGCAGGCACAGCACGGCGTCGAAGGACTCGTCGGGGTGCTCGCTGAACGCGCTGACCGCGTAGTTGACGCCGCCGACGGTCGCCGTGGACTCGCCGCCCTCGACCGCCGGGTACGGCGCCCACCTGAGGTTCTTGGCGAACTCGGGCTTGGCCTGCGCGGCGGCGTAGACGTACGGCCAGTTGATCATGAAGGCGGCCTGGCCGGCCTCCATGGCCAGCCGCGCGTTGTCCTCGGCGGCGTTGGAGAACGACGGGTCGACCACGTCGGAGGTGGCGAAGGTCTTGAGCACCTCCAGCGCCTTGACCGCGCCGTCGTCGACCACGGCCTTGGTGCCGTCCTCGCCGACGATGGTCCCGCCCGCGGACTCGACCAGCGAGTTGAACAGCACGACCAGGCCCTCGTACTGCTTGCCGGTCGCCTCGACCAGGCCGGGCTTGCCCTCCCGGATGAGCCGGCCGCCGGTCTCGATCATCTCGGCCCACGTCTTCGGCGGGGTCTGCACCAGGTCGCCCCGGTACCAGAGGAGCTGGACGTTGGTGTTGTCCGGCGCGCCGTACAGCTTGCCCTGGTAGCGGGCCGTGTCCAGCGGCGGCCCCAGGGTGCCGTCCTCGACCCGGTCCTTGACCTGCCCGGTGAACTCCCGGATCCAGCCGGCCTCGGCCAGCTCCGCGGTCCAGGTGACGTCCAGGCCCAGCACGTCCATGCCCGTGTCGCCGGCGGCGAGCCTGCGGACCATCTGCTCGCGCTGGCCGTCCGCCTCGCGCGGCAGCTTGTGGTAGACGATCTCGTAGCCGTCGGCGGCCGCGTTGCAGTTGTCGACGATCTTCTGGAAGTTCTCCTGCGGGTACTTGTAGACGTTGATGGTGATCCCGCCGTCACCCGAACCGCACCCCGCCAGCACGGACGTCGCGACCAGCGCGGCGGATCCGGCGGCGGCCAACCGATGACGTTTCCGCGTGCCCCTCATCGGTCCTGCCTCCTTCCCGACAACGGAGGAGCCAGACCGCAGCGCCCGGCACCTCGTCGTGCCCCCAACCGACCGGCCAAGGGGGCCGACCGGTGGGACGAAACCTAGGCCCGGTGATCAGGTGCCGCAACCACCCGGGCCCGAACGGCCTCTACCCGACGGGTGCCGGCGGCAAACTTTCACTCGCGCCCGGTGTCGGAGGGGCGCATGGCCAGGCGGGCGAGCAGGTCGCGGCCGCGCTCGGCGGAGCGGGGCTGGCACAGCACGTCGTAGCGGCCCGCGACCAGTTGGCTGGCGCTCTGGAAGTCGCGCTTGCCGCGGGCGGAGCCGTAGCCGACGGCGGCGAAGATCAGGCCGAAGGCGACACCCACGACCAGGCCCGCCACGATCGGGCCGAGGCTCGCGCCGGGGGTGGTGTTGAACAGGCTGAGCAGCACGCCGACGAACAGGCCGAACCAGGCGCCGGAGGCGGCGCCGGTGCCCAGCACGCGGCCCCAGGTGAGGCGGCCGGTGACCCGTTCCACGAGCATCAGGTCGACCCCGACGATGGTGACCTCCTGGACGGGGAAGTCGCCGTCGGCCAGGAAGTCGACCGCCCGCTGCGCCTCCTCGTAGGTGCTGTAGGACCCGATGGGCCAGCCCGTGGGCGGGGTCGGCAGGCGCGGCGGCATGCCGGGTCGGTTCTGGCCGGAGAAGGAACTCGTCACGGGGACCACCTCTTCGCGGTGCTGATCACCCCATCCTGCCAACACCGGGTGAAGGGCGCGAAACGGGTAAGCGCGAAACTAACGCGAACGTGACCCTCGTACCCCGTCCGGCCCACCCCCCGTTCCCCTCCGACCCCGAAGCTTCGGCCTCCCCGCTCCCACCCGGGCGTGTCACACCCCACCCGCGCGTGTCCTCCACTGCGACACCGCGTGTCGAACCTCCGGACCCGTCGTGTCGAACCTCCAGGACCCCCGAGTTCCACATTCGCGCTCCGGGCCGGGGTGCGAATGTGGAACTCGGGGGTCTTGAGCGTTCGACACGACGGTCCTGAACGTTCGACTCGCGGTGTCTGAGTGGAGGACACGCGGTGTCTGGGTGGAGGACTCGCGCGGGAGCGGGGTCAGGAGCGAGACTGGTAGTCGCGGAGGAGGCCCCGGCTGATGATGGTCTTCTGGATCTCGCTGGTGCCCTCGCCGATGAGCAGGAAGGGGGCCTCGCGCATCAGGCGCTCGATCTCGTACTCCTTGGAGTAGCCGTAGCCGCCGTGGATGCGGAACGCCTCCTGGGTCACCTCGGCGCAGTACTCCGAGGCGATGAGCTTGGCCATGCCGGCCTCGACGTCGTTGCGCTCGCCGCTGTCCTTCAGGCGCGCCGCGTTGACCATCATCAGGTGGGCGGCCTCGACCTTGGTCGCCATCTCGGCCAGCTTGAAGGCGATGGCCTGGTGCTCGGCGATGGGCTTGCCGAACGTCCTGCGCTGCTGCGCGTACTCGATGGCCAGCTCGAAGGACCGCAGCGCGATGCCGCACGCCCGCGCGGCCACGTTGACCCGGCCCACCTCGACGCCGTCCATCATCTGGCGGAACCCGTGCCCGGTCTCGCCGCCCAGCACCTGGTCGGCGCCGATGCGGAAGCCGTCGAACACCAGTTCCGTGGTGTCGACGCCCTTGTAGCCCATCTTGTCGATCTTGCCGGGGACGGTCAGGCCGGGCGCGACCTCGCCGTAGCCCTCGGGCTTGTCCACCAGGAACGTGGTCAGGTTCCGGTGCGGCTTGTCCGCGCCCTCGTCGGTGCGCACCAGCACGGCGGTCAGGTTGGACGTGCCGCCGTTGGTCAGC
The DNA here is from genome assembly GCF_009498035.1 of Saccharothrix syringae. Classification (NCBI taxonomy): domain Bacteria; kingdom Bacillati; phylum Actinomycetota; class Actinomycetes; order Pseudonocardiales; family Pseudonocardiaceae; genus Saccharothrix; species Saccharothrix syringae. The sequence goes on along the minus strand of NZ_CP034550.1, from coordinate 897,212 downwards.
CACATCTTCTGGCCGTTGACCACGAAGCCGTCGCCGTCGCGGGTGGCCTTGGTGCGGATGGCCGCCACGTCGGAGCCCAGCTCGGGCTCGGACATGGAGAACGACCCGCGCACCTCGCCGGTGGCCATGCGCGGCAGGTACCGCTGCTTCTGCTCGGGCGTGCCGTGCTGCTTGAGCATGTGCGCCACGATGAAGTGGGTGTTGATCACCCCGGACACCGACATCCAGCCGCGCGCGATCTGCTCGACCACCAGGGCGTAGGTCAGCAGCGACTCGCCGAGCCCGCCGAACTCCTCGGGGATGGTGAGCCCGAACAGGCCCATCTCCTTCATGCCCTCGACGATGTCGGCGGGGTAGGTGTCGCCGTGCTCCAGCGCCTGGGCGTGCGGGATGATCTCCTTGTCCACGAAGGTGCGGACCGTCGAGAGGATCTCCTCCTGGACGTCGGTCAGCCCTGCGGTCCGTGCCAGGCGCGCCATCGCGGGTTCCCTTCGTAGCTCACGTGGGTTACCGGCGAGTATGGACCGGTTAACGCACGTTCGCGCCACAAGAGTGCTCCTCGCCACCCGCTGAACCGAAACAGCGGTCAGCCCGTCCCCCCCGCAAGCCGACCACCAGGGGGAACGACGTCCCGGCCGCCGCCCCGCCGGCAGCCGCCGAGCTGCTGCGAGCCGCCGCCGCGGGACACCGGCGGGATGGCGACCGCGGCGCTGACCACCGCGTTCCCGTTCTCCTCGGCGGCCATCGCGCTCGTGCCGCGGGTCGTGCCGGTCGCGTGGCCGCACCGCGCGGCCGGGCGGCCGCCCTAGGCGCCGGTCAGCTCCAGGGTGCCGCCGCAGTGGCGGCAGACGTCGAAGAACACGTGGACGTCCCGGCTGCACCTCGGGCAGGTCCGGAAGCTGCGCTCCAGCAGGTCGTCGGCGGGTCGGCGCCGGAACAACCGCCTCCGCTCGGCTCGATGTCGTGACACGCCCTCCACCATGCACACGGCCCCCGGCATGATCGCCAATCAGGGCCGGGATCTGTGGGGATGCTCACCACCTGTGATCAGCGGGTGGTGAGCATTTCGTCACTCTTCGAAGGAGCGGAGCCACGCATCGAGGTGCGGGCACCGCGCACGCAGTCCGCCGACGCCCAACTCCTGGATGGCCAGCGGACCGTCGGAGGTCTTGAGGTAGGTCGGGCAGTAGGCGAGCAGGCGCTTGGACGGCGCGGTGGCCGGACCGTCGTTGACCAGTTCCGGGCCACCGGCGACCGCCACGTCACGGCGCAGCAGGCTGGCCAGGTCGTCGCCGAGGAGCAGCCCCAGCTCCTCGGCGGCGGCGAAGACCCACGCCTCCACCTCGTGCAGGACCAGGTGCGGCCGGAACCGGCGGTCGCCGACCGCCTCCGCCAGCCGGCGCTCGACGTGGTCGACGCGCCGGTACGCGTCGCCGGGCGGCCGGTCGTCCATGCCCGGCGCGTCGGCCGGGAAGGCGTAGTAGTCGAACAGCGTGGTCAGGACCTCGACGCTGGAGTCGTTGAGCAGCAGTCCGACGTCCCGCTCCACCCGGGCCCAGCTCGTGACGCCGCCCTTATGCGCGGGTCCCCCGGCGGGCCGCTTGGTCTTCACCAGCGACAGGGTGGGCGTCCACCCGAGGGACCGCAGATGGGGCGCGATCACCGAGTTGACCACCACCTCCTCGGTCTGCCCCTCCACCAGGAGGTGCACCCGCCGGTACCCGCTCGTCACGCCCCGCCGCCCGGCCTTCCACCGATGATGTTCTTCTCCCACAGCTCGCCCAGCGAGTACTCCTGGAGCCACTCGGTCAGCCGCTCCCGGTCCGGGCGCGTGAAGGCCGAAGCGCCGTCGACCCGCTCCACCACGATCAGGTCGTCGATGTCGAACTGGTTCATCAAGGTGACCGACTGGGTGGCGATGAGCACCTGGCCGCGCGCCGACGCCTGACGGAGCAAACCGGCGAGCTGGACCACCGCGTAGGGGTGCAGGCCGAGTTCCGGCTCGTCGAGGACCACCAGGGCGGGCAGCCTCGGGTGGAGCAGGAGGGTCGCGAGGCACGCGAACCGGAGGGTGCCGTCGGACATCTGGTCGGCGGAGAAGACGGCGTCCGAGTCGTTCGGGCGCCAGCGCAGCCGCAACCGGTCGCCCTTCTCCGGCCGCAGCACGAAGTCGCGGAAGAAGGGGGCGACCTGGCGGATCACGCCGATGATCCGGCGGTAGGCCGCCTGGTCGGCCCTGTCCTCGCTCTCCGCAAGGGCGAGAAGAACAGCGGCGAGGTTGCCCGCGTCGCTGCGCAACGACAGGTTGTCCGCCGTGGGCACCAACTGCTTGACCGGCGCGTTCCGGCTGGTGTCGTGGAAGTGGTAGACCCGGCAGCCCCGGAGCAGGTCGACCACGGATCGCACGTGCGGGCGGAAGCGGAGGACTGCCCTGTCGTGAAGGCCCGTCTCGCGGCTACCGCGCCCGATCCTCACGATGCCGCCGGGCGCGGGCTCCTCGTGGTGGATGAACTCGTTCTCGAAGATCAACTCATCGCCGCCGGCCGGTACGAGTTGCACCTCGTAGCCGTTGAGCGGCGTGTCGACCTGGATGCGGATGCGCCGCGTCCCGGGCTCGCTGTTCAGCAGGGCCGAAGCGCCGCCGTTCAGCCCGACGAAGTAGGCCAGGTCCGACTCGACCAGTCGCCCCAGCAGCTCGAAGACCCGGATGAAGTTGCTCTTGCCCGCGCCGTTCGCGCCGATCAGCACGTTCAACCGGCCGAGCGACACGGTCGCCGACCGGATCGAGGTGTACCCCTCGACCTCGATCGACTCCAGTCCCCGGTCGGCCACGCGATCACTCTACGACCACGCGACCAGCCGGGGACCGTCGAAGCTCACTGCTCCGGCGGCGTCCACACGTCCGTGCGCGACATGCCCGCCGCGCGCCCCTTGGACGAGATGACCAGCGCCATCTTCCGCGACGCCTCGTCGATCATCTCGTCGCCGAGCATCACCGCGCCGCGCTTCCCGCCCGCCTCGGACGTGTAGTAGTCGTACGCGTCGAGGATGTTCTCGGCGTGGTCGTAGTCCTCCTGCTTGGGGCTGAACACCTCGTTGGCCGCGTCGATCTGGCCCGGGTGCAGCACCCACTTGCCGTCGAAGCCGAGCGCCGCCGAGCGGCCCGCCACCCGCTTGAACCCGTCCACGTCGCGGATCTGCAGGTACGGGCCGTCGATGGCCTGCTTGTCGTGGGCCCGCGCGGCCATCAGGATCGACATCAGGATGTGGTGGTAGGCGTCGCCCACGTCGTAGCCGGGCGGCTGCTCGCCCACGACCAGGGACTTCATGTTGATCGACGCCATGAAGTCGGCCGGGCCGAAGATGATCGTCTCCACCCGCGGCGACGCGGTGGCGATCGCGTTGACGTTGGTCAGGCCCAGGGCGTTCTCGATCTGCGCCTCGATGCCGATGCGGCCGACCTCGTAGCCCATGGTCTTCTCGATCTGGGTGAGCAGCAGGTCCAGGGCGTGCACCTGCTCCGGGGTCTGCACCTTGGGCAGCATGACGCAGTCGAGGTTGGCACCCGCGCCCTCGACGACCTCGGTGACGTCCCGGTAGGTCCACTCGGTGGTCCAGTCGTTGACCCGGACCACCCGCGCGCGGGAGCCCCAGCCGCCCTCGTTGAGGGAGGCGACGATGGTCTTGCGCGCGTCCGGCTTGGCCAGCGGCGCGCAGGCGTCCTCCAGGTCGAGGAACACCTGGTCCGCGGGCAGCGTGCGGGCCTTGTCGATCATCTTCTGGCTCGACCCGGGCACGGCCAGGCACGAACGACGGGGACGCTGCTGGTCGACCACTGTGGGGTACCTCCTCGTACCGGCCGGTAACTCCTGCTGGGCGAAGGGTGGCACGCACCGGGTGCGCCCGCTATTCCGTGAGTCCCGATTCACAGGTCCGTGGCAGGCTGAACCGGTGGAGATCGCACAGGTGCTGGACAACGCGCTGCGCAAGGCGGCCGCGGTGTGGGTGCGGCCGGCGGGGCACGCGCCCCGGCTGGTGTGGGCGCTGTGGCGCGACGGGGCGGTGCTGGTGGCCGTCGGCGGCACGGAGCAGGTCGTGCCGGGGCTGGCCGACGGGGTGGCGTGCGCGGTCACCGTGCGCTCGCCGACCACCCACTCGCACCTGGTCGACGTCCCGGCCACCGCCCGGCTGGTCGACCCGGACGACGACACGGCCGCCGCCCTGCGCGCCGCCCGCCTGAACACCCGCCCCGAGTGGGCCGACGTCTACCGGCTGGAGCCCGCGTGATCACCGTCCCGGACGACTTCGCCACCACCCTCGGCCCGGAGGCGCTGGCCTGGCGGGAGACCCTGCCCGCGCTGGCCCGCGAGTTCTGCGACCGCTGGCGGCTGACCCCCGACGGCCCCCTGCTCAACGGCTTCGTCGGGGTCGTCCTGCCGGTCCTGCGCGCCGACGGCGAACCCGTCGCGCTCAAGCTGGGCTGGCCGCACGAGGAGAACGAGCACGAGGCGCTGGCCCTCAAGACGTGGGACGGCGACGGCGTGGTCCGGCTGCTCGACCACGACGACGAGCGCGGCGCGCTGCTGCTGGAGCGCCTGGACCACACCCGCCCCCTGGAACGCGCGCCGCTCGCGGAGGCCCTGGCCGTCGCCGGCGGGCTGCTGCGCCGGCTGCGCGTCCCGGCGGGCCCCGAGTTCCGCCGCCACGTCCCGGCCGACCTGGTCGCGCGCAACGCCGAGTTGGGCGGGCCGGTGCCCGCGGCGTTCGCCGAGCGGGCCACCGAGCTGGGCCGCGACCTCGCCGCCGCGGCCGGGAACACCCTGGTCAACGAGGACCTGCACTACGACAACGTGCTGCGCGGCGAGCGCGAGCCGTGGTTGGTGATCGACCCCAAGCCGCTGGCGGGCGACCCCGAGTTCGGCCTGATCCCGTTGCTGTGGAACAGGTTCGGCGAGGACGACCTGCACGGGCGGATCGCCGCGCTGTGCGACCTGGGCGGGCTGGACCCGGACCTGGCGCGCGCCTGGACGTTCTACCGGGCGGTGGACAACTGGCTGTGGGTCGGGGAGATGCACCCGGACGACCCGGCCGCGGTGTCCGAGCACGTCGCCCGCGCGCTGTGGTAGTCCACAGTGGAACGCGGCGGGCCGGCGGCGGGCGGACTAGCCTGATCAACGTGGGAGCCGTGAACCGCGTCTTCGCCGCCCAGCTCGCCGGCCTGCCCGTGTTCGGCCCCGACGGGGAGTCGATCGGCAAGGTCCGCGACCTGGTCGTCGGCCTGCGCGTGGACCGCCAGCCGCCGCGCGTGCTGGGCCTGGTGCTGGAGCTGGCGACCCGGCGGCGGATCTTCGTGCCGATGCTGCGGGTGACCTCGATCGAGCCGAACGCGGTGACGCTGGCCACCGGCTCGGTCAACCTGCGCCAGTTCCACCAGCGCACCAACGAGGTGCTGGTGGTCGGCGAGCTGCTGGACGCCCGCGTGCGGCTCGACTCGGGCGCGGCCGCGGTGCTGGTCGACGCGGCCATGGAGCCCAGCCGGACCCGCGACTGGCGGATGACGCGGGTGGCGGTGCGCGAGCGGACCGGGCGGCTGGGCCGGCGCGGGCCCGTGCAGGTGCTGCGCTGGGAGGAGCTGACCGGGCTGTCGGTGACCGAGCTGGCCGACCAGCCGCAGGGCGCCCAGCACCTGGTGGCGGTGTTCGAGACGATGCGCGCCGCCGACGTGGCGCTGGCCCTGCACACGCTGCCGGCCAAGCGCCGCTACGAGGTGGCCGAGGCGCTGGACGACGAGCGGCTCGCCGACGTGATCGAGGAGCTGGGCGAGGAGGACCAGAAGGACCTGCTGGCCCACCTCGACGACGAGCGGGCCGCGGACGTCCTGGAGGCGATGAACCCCGACGACGCCGCGGACCTGCTGGCCGAGCTGCCCGAGCGGGAGAAGGACCGGCTGCTGGAGCTGATGGAACCGGCCGAGTCGGCGCCGGTGCGGCGGCTGCTGGAGTACAGCTACGACACCGCGGGCGGCCTGATGACGCCCGAGCCGGTGGTGCTGGCGCCGGACGCGACGGTGGCCGAGGCGCTGGCGCACGTGCGCAACCCGGACCTGACGCCCGCGCTGGCCAGCATGGTGTTCGTGTGCCGGCCGCCGACGGCCACGCCGACCGGCCGCTACCTGGGCAGCGTGCACATCCAGCGGCTGCTGCGGGAACCGCCGTCGGACCTGGTGGCGGGCGTGCTGGACACCGACCTGGCCACGCTGTCGCCCGCCGCGTCGCTGGGCGAGGTGACCCGGTACTTCGCCGCCTACAACCTGGTGTGCGGTCCGGTGGTGGACGAGACCGACCACCTGCTGGGCGCGGTGACCGTGGACGACGTGCTGGACCACCTGCTGCCGGACAACTGGCGGGAAACGGGGCTGACCCATGCCTGAGCCCCAGTCGCGCCGGCGGCTGGACCAGCCGCGCACGGCGACGCCCTTCCGGCTGGTGCTGGACCCGGAGCGGTTCGGGCGGCTGGCCGAGCGGCTGGCCCGGTTCCTGGGCACCGGGAAGTTCCTGTTCTGGCAGACGCTGCTGGTGCTGGCGTGGATCACGCTGAACCTGTTCGCGGTGTCCCTGCGCTGGGACCCGTACCCGTTCATCCTGCTCAACCTGGCGTTCTCCACGCAGGCCGCCTACGCCGCGCCGCTGATCCTGCTGGCCCAGAACCGGCAGGACGACCGCGACCGGGTGGCGCTGGAGGAGGACCGGGCGCGGGCCGCGCAGACCAAGGCCGACACCGAGTACCTGGCGCGGGAGCTGGCCGCGCTGCGGCTGGCCGTCGGCGAGGTGGTGACCCGCGACTACCTGCGCGGCGAGCTGGAGCGCGTGCTGCTGGACCGCAAGAAGCAGAAGAGGCAGCTCAGGGACGACGTGCCGTCATGAGCCGCCGGCGGCGAGCCGGTCGCAGGCCCGGCCGAACGCCTCCAGCCCCGCGGCGTCGAACACCTCGGCGAAGTGGCGCGCCACACCCGCGAGGTGGGTGCCCGAGGCGACGCGCAGCCGCTCCAGGCCCTGCGGTGTGAGCACCGCGACCACGCCGCGGCCGTCGCCGTCGGCCCGCTCCCGCAGCACCAGGTTCGCGCGTTCGAGGCGGTCGACCAGCCTGGTCACGCCGGAGCGCGACAACAGCACGGCCTCGGCCAGCTCGGTCATCCGCAGGCGGTGCTGCGGGGCCTCGGCGAGCTGGACCAGGACGTCGTAGGCCGCGAGCGACAGGCGCTGCTCGGCGATCAGTTCGGCTTCCAGCACCCGAGTGAGCCGGGCGTGCGCCCGGAGGAAGGATCGCCACACCCCCAGCTCGGTTCGGGTGGGCAACCGGGCGCTTCCGGTTTCCGGCACGGATACCAATGTTACGGAAAGCACGCAACCGGCTTCGCGCTGCCCCCGGACCCGGCGGTGACCAACCGGTAGCTTGGGGGTGCACGGGCCGCCGTAGCATGGCGGTTCCCACCACTTTCGGCAAAGGCGCGCGCAGTGACTCTTCCAACCGTTGACGACGTGCACAAGGCGTTGGCCGGCGTGCAGGACCCGGAGATCCGGCGTCCGATCACCGAGCTGGGCATGGTGAAGGACGTCGTGGTCGGCTCCGACGGCGTCGTGGACGTGGCGGTGTTCCTGACCGTGTCCGGCTGCCCGCTGCGGGACAAGATCACCGCCGACGTGACCGCGGCCGTGTCGGCGCTGCCCGGCGTGGCCGGGGTGCGGGTGGAGCTCGACGTGATGAGCGACGCCCAGCGCACCGAGCTGCGCAAGACCCTGCGCGGCGGGGTCGAGGAGCCGGTGATCCCGTTCGCCCAGCCCGGGTCGCTGACCCGGGTGTACTGCGTGGCGTCGGGCAAGGGCGGCGTGGGCAAGTCGTCGGTGACGGTGAACCTGGCCGTGGCGATGGCCGCGCGGGGCCTGTCGGTCGGCGTGGTGGACGCCGACATCTACGGCCACTCGATCCCGCGGATGCTGGGCACCGAGGACCGGCCGACGCAGGTCGAGAAGATGATCATGCCGCCGCAGGCGCACGGCGTGAAGCTGATCTCGATCGGCATGTTCACCCCGGGCAACACCCCGGTGGTGTGGCGCGGCCCGATGCTGCACCGCGCGCTCCAGCAGTTCCTCGCCGACGTGTTCTGGGGCGACCTGGACGTGCTGCTGATGGACCTGCCGCCGGGCACCGGCGACGTGGCGATCTCGGTGGCGCAGCTCGTGCCCAACGCCGAGATCCTGGTGGTGACCACGCCGCAGCAGGCGGCGGCCGAGGTGGCCGAGCGGGCCGGGTCGATCGCCGTGCAGACGCGGCAGCGGGTGGCGGGTGTGATCGAGAACATGTCGTGGCTGGAGCTGCCGGACGGGACCCGCATGGACGTCTTCGGCTCGGGCGGCGGGCAGGCGGTGGCCTCGTCGCTGACCCAGGCCGTGGGCGCCGACGTGCCGCTGCTGGGCCAGGTGCCGCTCGACCCGCGGCTGCGCGAGCAGGGCGACGCGGGCACGCCGATCGTGCTGGCGCACCCCGACTCGGCGGCCGGGCAGGCGCTGACCTCGGTGGCGGCGAAGCTGTCGACGCGGTCGCGCGGGCTGGCCGGGCGGCTGCTGAACGTGTCGCCGGCCGGGCGGTAGCTCCGTCTCGGTCGTTCTCCGCCCGGGGGCTGGGCGGAGTCGGGGCACGACCGGGCCGAGGACGACGCTGCCGACCCGGCTCGTGCCGCGGTCGCTGGTGGACGACCCGACCCGGGAGGTGCACGGGCTGGAGATCCGCGCGGTGGCCGGGTTGCCCGGCGGGACGCGGGCCGAGTACGGCGAGATCTTCCGCTCGGAGCTGCACGACCTCGCCCGGGACGACGTTGGTCGGTGGGGTCGGCCCCGCTAACTGCCTGCGGGTGCTGCTGCGCGCGCCGGTGCTGCGGCGGGAGCTGCGCCGCCCCGCCCTCCCCCGCCGGGAGCGGACGTGGCGACCGGGCGGTTCGGCCAGTCCTCGCGGTGGTCCTGGAGGAGCCAGAGGGTGCCTTCGTCGTTCGTGTCGGCCGGGTTCCCGCACACCTGGCAGAGCAGGTTCGCCATGGCTCGGCGTTGCCTGGCTGGGTGGACCGCGCCGAACCTCGGTTTGCCGTGGCCCTGCGCGTCGCGGGTGCGCTTCAGCAGGACGCCCCGCTCGTCGCGGTCGAGGGGTGTTTCGTCGCGGTAGCCGATTCCGCGGTTGCCGGGAAGGACGATCGGGTCGCAGCTGTTCAGTTTTCCGCCGACCATGCGGTCACGTAGGGGACTGGCAACGAGTCGACCGGTTGTGCCATGGACTTCGCCGTGCCGGTTTTCATGAATTTCCTTCAGCCGTCGCGCCGGTCGCGATGTGGAAGATGTCGTCGAACGTCATGGGTTCAGCGCTTTCAACGCACCGGCGATGAAGGCGGAACCCGGTCGCTGATCACCTCTGAGCACCCGGGCCACCGTCGTCCGGTTCACCCGCATGGCTCTTGCCAGCGCGTACTCAGAGGATAACCCGCAAGCTTGGTGAGCTTGCGGAATTCGTTCGAGCGCACTTCGACCGTGAAGGACATGACCACCCCTCCGCGTCAACCCCAAATCATTTTTTGGGGCCTATCGGTTGAAGCCGGGATGAGTACCCTCGGGTTATGCGGCCAGATAACGAGGCGACCGTGGGCGAGCGCATCGCCTACTACCGCAAGCGACAGGGCATCACACAAGAGGTGTTGTGCGGCCTGGTCGGGGGACGCACGACAGAGTGGCTCAGGCAGATCGAGAATGGCAAGCGCGAAGTGGACGAACTGTCCACGATCGTGGCGGTGGCCGAGGCGCTGAAAATTCCATCATCGGCGCTGCTACCGGGACCTTTCCGGGCGACGGCCAAGCGCAAGGACTCGCTCGGCACCGCCCGGACCGTCGTCCCGGCCATCGAAGCCGCGATGATGCGCTACAACGGGATCGCTTCGCTGGCCGGCGTGCCGGACCGGGCACCTGTCGCGCCGGAGCACCTCCGGGCCAGGGTGGAGAAGGCATTCCTGTGCTCGCAAACGGAGCGGTGGTCGGAGATGGCCCCGATCGTCCCGGACATGATCGCGGACGCCTGGCACCTGGTGCACGCCGCCGAGAACGACGAGCAGAGGCGCGCGGCGACCAAACTCCAGGCCCTGGTCTACCGGGTGACCTCCGGGATGCTCGACCGCCTGGGCGAACCGCACCTGCCCTGGGTCGCAGCCGAACGCTCGATGCACGCCGCCGAGGAATCTGACGACCGCCTCCTGATCGCGGGCGGCGCGTGGCGACTGGCTGTTGTGCTGCGCCACGCGGGCCGCCTGGCCGAATCAACCGACGCGCCCGTCACGGCGGCCGACGCCCTGCGTCCCCACCTCGACTCGCCTCAGTCCTACAGCATGTACGGATCACTGATGCTCAAAGGCGCCGTGGGTGCGGCCACGCTCGGCGACCACCGGGCGGCGCGCGACTACTTCGACGAAGCCGCGCGGGCGGCGGAGGTGATCGGGGACCGGAACGATTTCTGGCTCGCCTTCGGCCCGACGAACGTCGCCATCCACCGCGTGTGGCTGGACCTGGAACTGGGTGACCCGACAGCGGCCATCGCGCAGGCGGACAACGTGCCGTACGACAACCTGCCCGAGGAGCTGTCCGAACGGCGGACCTCGCACCTGATCACCGTCGCCTGGGCGCATTACCTGCGACGGCACGATCGCGAAGCAGTGGACGCGCTGAACCTGGCCAAGCTGTCCGCACCCGAACAACTGCTGTTCACCGGCCGGGTGCACTCGATGCTGCGCGGCATGCTGCGCCGCGAACGGCGCTCGATCAAGGGCGACCTGCGCCGACTGGCCGACTTCGTCGGCGTGGCGGCTTGAACGGCCTCAGGTCGCGTCCGGGTCGAACGGCGGCCGCTCGCCCTGCCCCAGCGACCGCTCCGGCGGCCGCGGCGGGGGCGTGGCGGCCGGGTAGCCGTTGGGCTTCTCGGTGGCCGGCGGGTCGTCCCACAGGTGCTTGGTGATGGCCCGCTTCGGGTCGAAGTTGCGCAGTTCCCGCAGGTCCTCCAGCGGCTTGCGCAGCTGCTCGAACTCCGGCCCCATCTCCTGCTTGAGCTGCTCGCGGGCGCCGGTCGCGTAGTCGCGGACCTGGCGGATCGTCCGCCCCACCCACGCCGCCGCCGACGGCAGCCGCTCCGGTCCCAGGATGAACAGGCCGGCGACGATGATCACCAGGATCTCGACCCACCCGATGCTGTCGAACACCCGCCTGCCCGCCTTCCGCGCCCGGTTCCCGCCCGTTCCCCAGCGTAGCCGTCAGTCGGACCGCAGGGTTACCTGCACGGTGAGTTCCCGACCCTGCCTGACCAGCACCACCGGTACCGTCTCGCCGATTTCACGGTCCCTTACCGCGACGGTCAACTCTGCGGCATTGCGCACCAACCGGTCACCCACCCGGATGATCACGTCACCCTCCTCGACGCCGGCCGCCGCGGCCGCGCCGCCCTCGGGGACGTTCTGCACCTGCGCGCCCTCGGCCGTCTCCGCCGACGCCGACCGCACGTTGACGTTCATCTCGGCGTGCTTGACCTGGCCCTCGCGGATGAGGGCCTGGGAGATCTTGCGCGCGTAGTTGCCGGTGATGGCGAACCCGAGGCCGACCGAGCCGCCGGTCTCGGTGCGGATCGAGGAGTTGATGCCGACCAGCGCCCCGGACGAGTCGACCAGCGCGCCGCCGGAGTTGCCGGGGTTGATGGCGGCGTCGGTCTGGATCGCGTCGTAGGTGACCTGGGGGCCGCCGTTCTCGCCCGCCGCGGTCACGGGGCGGTGCAGGGCGCTGACGATGCCCTCGGTGACGGTGTTGGACAGCGACAGCGGCGAGCCGATGGCCAGCACCGTGTCGCCCACGGCCAGCTCGTCGGAGTCGCCGAACTGGAGCACGGTCGGGTTCTCCACGTCGACCTTGACCACCGCGAGGTCGGTCTTGGCGTCGCGGCCCACGACCTGCGCCACGGCCCGCTTGCCGTCGGTGAACACCACGGTCAGCTTGGCCGAGGTGTCCTGCACGGCCGGGGCGACCACGTGGTCGTTGGTGAGCACGTAGCCGGCGCCGTCGATGACCACGCCGGAGCCGACGCCCGCGACGTTGGCGCCCTTGAACTCGATGGACACCACGCTGGGCGTGACCCGGCCCGCGATGTCGGCGACCGAGCCGACGGGGCGCTCCTTGGCGGGCTTGACCTCGGCCAGCGTCACGCCGCCGTCGGTCAGCGGGTTGCCGATGCGGCCCAGCAGCCAGCCCACCACGCCGCCGGCCGCGCCGACCAGCAGCGCCACCACGAGCAGCAGCCCCAGGGCGGTGGGCTTCACGCGCCGCCCGAACAGCAGTTCCGGCACGCTGAGCCGGGGTCCGGGCCGGGCGGCGGCCTCGGCCTCGGCGGGTGCCTCCTCGGTCACGGCGGGCGGTCCGATCACCGCGGACGCGCCGGGGTCGCGCCACGCGTCGCCCGCGGGCCTGCCCTCCCAGAAGACGGGCTCCACCTCGGGCTCGCCGTGCAGGTCCAGCGGCGGGCGCTGCAGGCGCGTGCCGGCGTCGCCGTCGGGCCTGCCGAATGCGGTGGCCAGCGCCTCGGGCGGTGGCGGTGCCAGGCGGACCGCGCCGTTGCCGCCCAGGACGGGGCGGTCGGCGCCGAACGCGCCCGGCACCCCCCGGGGCCTGCCGAACACGGCGGCCTGGCCGGGGTCCACGGCCGGGCGGGCGAGCGGGCGGGGCGCGAGCCTGCGGTGCGCCCCGTCGTCGACTCCCGACCTGGGGGTCCCGTTGCCCTGTTCTGGCTCGCTCATCGCTCCCCGCACGTCGTCACGCAACACCTTCGCGGGACAATCGTGCCCCCTGAGCGGTGAAGTCGCCGTCAGCGGCCCAGGTCGGCCACGGGGCGCAGCGCGTCGGCCCGGTCGGCGCCGGTCAGCGTCGGCGCGACGGCGGGCGTGAGCGGCGGGGTGGTGCCGGAGGCGGGCGTGGGTGCCGGGTCCTCGCCGGCGGGCACGACCAGGGCGAGGGCGCCCAGCATGAGCCCGGAGACCACGACACCGGCGCCCTGGCGGGCGCGGCTGCCGAAGCGGCTACCGCCGGTGCCGAAAGGGCGGCTCTGCCCCAGCACGGGACCGGAGCCGAAGGCGGCGGCGCGGTCGGGCCGCTGCACGGTGACCAGTTGGCCGTCCTCGGTGACGGCGAGGTTGTCGGGCGCGCTGGGCAGCTCGACCTGCTCCGGGATCGCGCCCAGCCTGGCCAGCAGGCCGGCGGGCGCGCACGGGGTCGGCGCGGCGCGCACGGCGGAGCGCGCCTGCTGCTGCGAGTACGCCTCGGCCGCGCAGAACGGGCAGCGCGCCAGGTGCGCGGCGGCCCGGTTGTGCGCCGAGGTGGACAGCTCACCGTCGACGAAGGCGACCACCGCGTCGGGCAGCAGGTGCTGCTCGGGCAGTTGCCAACCTCGCACCTCTGTCATGCAGAGTCCTCCCGAACAAGACCCCGACGGCGTTCCATGTCCAACCGCAGGGCCTGGCGGCCCCGGTGGATCCTGCTCCTCACCGTACCCAGTTTGATGCCCAGGGTGGCACCGATCTCCTCGTAGGAGAGGCCCTCGACGTCGCACAGCACCACGGCCGCGCGGAACTCCGGCGGCAGCTCGTCCAGGGCGGCCTGCAGCTCCGGGTCGAGGTGGGTCTCGTCGTAGACCTCCTCGGGGCTCGGGTCGTCGCCCGCGATCCGGTCCTGCTCCTCGGGCAGGGCCTCCATGCGCACGCGCGAGCGGCGGCGGGCCATGTCGAGGAACAGGTTCGTGGTGATGCGGTGCAGCCAGCCCTCGAACGTGCCGGGCTTGTACGACGCGAGGGAGCGGAACACCCGGATGAACGTCTCCTGGGTGAGGTCCTCGGCGTCGTGCTGGTTGCCGGTGAGGCGGTAGGCCAGCCGGTAGACCCGGTCGGCGTGCTCGCGCACGACCTGGTCCCACGAGGGGACGGTCCACTCCGCGTCCTCGATGGGCGCGGTCGGCGCGGGGGCGGTCGGCTGCTTCGGCATAGGGGGGTTGAGCACCTCCAGTGGGCTGGCTCGCCCTGCTGCACGGGTCAACGCTCGGCGTACCTCACATGTTCCCCGTTGGTCCTGCACTGGAACCAGGTTGACCGGTCCGCTTATAACGATGGTGAGAAGGTGCTGAGAGCAGGCTGAGAATCACGGCTTCGCCCAGTCGGTCCCGGACGGCCGCCTCCGGCGTTAGCCTTCGTGCTGTGGATGCGCCTACGCGCGAGTACGTGGAGCACTACCTGCCCGAGGACGCCGTGCTGACGGCCGCCCGGGCCCGCGGCGCCGAGCTGGGCTGCGTGCCGATCGGGGCCGGTGGCGGCGCGGCGCTGCGCTTCCTGGCGGCGGCGCTGCGGGCCAGGGCCGTGGTGGAGGTCGGCACCGGTGCGGGCGTCGGCGCCCTGTACCTGCTCGGCGGCATGCCCGCGAGCGGGGTGCTGACCTCGATCGACGTGCGGCCGGAGCACCAGCGGGCGGCGCGGGTGGCGTTCGCGGAGGCCGGGGTGGCGGTGTCGCGGACGCGGCTGATCACCGGGCGGGCGCTGGACGTCCTGCCGCGGCTGGCCGACGGGGCCTACGACCTGGTGTTCGTCGACGCGGCGAAGGCCGAGTACCCCCGGTACCTGGAGGAAGGCGTGCGGCTGCTGCGGCCGGGCGGGGTGATCGCGTTCGACAACGTGCTGTGGCACGGGCGGGTGGTCGACCCGTCGCACCGGGACGCGGACACGGTGGCGATGCGGGAGGTGGCCCGGTCGGTCCGCGACGACGACCGGCTGGTGCCGGTGATCCTGCCGCTGGGCGACGGGCTGCTGGTGGCCGCGAGGACGGGGTGAGGGCGGGGGCCGGGCCCCCGCCTTTCACTCGGCCGTGACGTTCTTGCCCAGCACGGTCACACCACCGGCTGAAACCGTGTACCGCTGCCGGTCCATCGCCGGGTCCACGCCGATCAGCGCGCCGTCGGGCACCACGACGTTCTTGTCCAGGATCGCCCGCCGCACCACCGCGCCGCGGCCGATCCGCACGCCGGGCAGCAGCACGCTCCCCTGGACCACCGACCCGGACTCCACCACCACGTCCGACGACAGCACCGACCCGTGCACGGTGCCGGAGATGATCGACCCCGGCCCCACCATCGAGTCCTCCGCGCTGCCGCCCGCGACGAACTTCGCCGGCGGCAGCGGCGGCGTCGCGGTCCGGATCGGCCACGCCCGGTTGTAGATGTTGAACACCGGGTGCACCGACACCAGGTCCATGTGGGCCTCGTAGTAGGCGTCCACGGTGCCCACGTCCCGCCAGTACCCGCGGTCCCGGTCGGTCTCGCCCGGCACGACGTTGTCGGCGAAGTCGTAGACGTGCGCGCGGCCCTGGTCGACGAGCATCGGGATGATGTCGCCGCCCATGTCGTGGTCGGAGTCGGGGTTGGCCGCGTCCGCGCGCAGCGCCTCGATCAGGGCCTCCGTGGTGAACACGTAGTTGCCCATCGACGCGAACGTGACCGCCGGGTCGCCGGGCACGTGCGGCGGGTCGGACGGCTTCTCCAGGAACCGGGTGATCTGCCCGAACTCGTCGGAGTCGATGCACCCGAACGCCTTGGCCTCGGCCCGCGGCACCCGGATGCCCGCGACGGTGACGCCCGCGCCGGTCTCGACGTGCTGCTGCACCATCTGGCCGGGGTCCATCCGGTAGACGTGGTCGGCGCCGAACACCACCACGTGCTCCGGCTTCTCGTCGTTGACGAGGTTGAGCGACTGGAAGATGGCGTCCGCGCTGCCGGTGTACCAGCGCGGGCCCAGCCGCTGCTGCGCCGGCACCGGCGTGACGTACTGGCCCAGCACGTTGGACAGCCGCCACGTGGTGGAGATGTGCCGGTCCAGGGAGTGGGACTTGTACTGGGTGAGCACGCAGAGCTTGACGAAGCCCGCGTTCACCAGGTTGGACAGGACGAAGTCCACCAGCCGGTAGTTCCCGCCGAAGGGCACCGCCGGTTTCGCCCGGTCGGCGGTCAGCGGCCACAACCGTTTGCCTTCGCCACCGGCGAGGACAATTCCCAGGACGTGCGGTTGCCCCTTCACGGCGAAGACCCTAACCGGGTGAGCACCGCCCCACCAACGGCGAGCCGGCGCGTCACCCGGCCGCCCGACTCCGCGGGGTTACGGTGAGCCCGTGCGAATCGGACTGCTGACACGTGAGTACCCGCCCGAGGTGTACGGCGGGGCGGGGGTGCACGTCGGTTTCCTGGTGCCGCGGTTGCGCGAGCTGGTCGACGTGGACGTGCACGCCTTCGGCGGGCCGCGGGCCGACGCGCGGGCGCACGACCCGGCCCCCGGGCTGGAGGGCGCCAACGCCGCGCTCGCCACGCTGTCGGTGGACCTGGGGATGGCGGCGGCGCTGGGCGACGTGCAGGTCGCGCACTCCCACACCTGGTACGCGAACATGGCCGGGCACCTGGCCAAGCTGCTGCACGGCATCCCGCACGTGGTGACCGCGCACTCCCTGGAGCCGCGGCGGCCGTGGAAGGCCGAGCAGCTGGGCGGCGGGTATCGGGTGTCGTCGTGGGTGGAGCGCACCGCGTACGAGGCGGCGGACGCGGTGATCGCGGTGAGCGAGGGCATGCGGGCCGACGTGCTGGACTGCTACCCGGCGCTGGACCCGGCGCGGGTGCACGTCGTGCGCAACGGCATCGACGCGGAGGCGTACCGCCCGGTGCCGGGCACCGACGCGCTGGAGCGGCACGGCATCGACCCCGGGCGGCCGATCGTGACGTTCGTCGGGCGGATCACGCGGCAGAAGGGGCTGGGGCACCTGGTCGCCGCCGCGCACCGGATCTCGGCGGACGCGCAGGTCGTGCTGTGCGCGGGCGCGCCGGACACGCCGGAGATCGCCGAGGAGACGCGGGAGGCGGTGGCGGCCCTGGCGGCGGCGCGGCCCGGGGTGTTCTGGATCCGGGAGATGCTGCCCGCGGAGGAGGTCAGGCAGGTCCTGAGCCGGTCGACGGTGTTCGTGTGCCCGTCGGTGTACGAGCCGCTGGGGATCGTGAACCTGGAGGCGATGGCGTGCGGGACGGCCGTGGTGGCGTCGGACGTGGGCGGCATCCCGGAGGTGGTGGTGCACGGGGAGACCGGGTTGCTGGTGCACTACGACGAGGCGGACGCGGACGCGTTCCGGGCGGGGCTGGCGGACGCCGTGAACGAGGTGCTGGGCGACCCGGCGCGGGCGGCGGCGTTCGGCGCGGCCGGGCGGGAGCGGGCGGTGCGGGACTTCTCCTGGGCCGCGGTGGCGGAGCGGACGGTGGAGGTGTACCGGGCGGCGCTTAACAACGTTAAGTAACCGTTTAATGATGTAGCGTGACATTCATCACACCCGGTTGGGGGCAACCCTCAAGGGCACAAATGCCTCTTTCAGGTAGTGAAGCGACTACTGGCAGTGGCAACGCGATGGGGCGCCCTCCTGCTGGTGGTGCTGACCGCCGCGTGCGCGACACCGGCGTTCAGCACCGAGCGGGTGCGGTTGACCATCGAGGGCATGCCGGTCCTCGACGCGACCGGGTTGCAGGTGCTGGCCGAGGCGGAGCTGAGCTACACGCTGTCGTTCGGGTACGTGGCGCGCACCGGTCCGGAGGCGGTGAGCTGCTGGTTCGCCCGGACCGGTCGGGCGTTCGAGGTGGACACCCGGCTGTGGTGCGGTCCCGTGCAGGTGCCCGGCACGGCGCCCGCGCCCGACTGGGTGCCGGTGCCGCTCAAGGCGGTCGACCGGAGCGACGGCGGGGTGCGGTTGGAGGTGCAGCCGCCCCAGGTGCCCGCGACCGGAGCGCGCAGCGCGCCGGTGGGGAAGCTGGTGCGCACGGACGGGCGCGAGATCGCGGCGGACCGGGGCGTGGGCGAGGCGGGGCCGGACTTCCTGGCGGTGCTGCCGGACGTCGGGGCTCAAGTGGACGCCGCGTCCGCTTTTGTGCGTGACGACCAGCTCGAAGTGCGGGTCACCGGGTACGCGAGGCCCGCGGCGTGGCCGACGGAGGCCGGGGAGCTGCGCGCGGAGCACGGCGTGGAGCTGCGCGTGCTGCGGCTGGACGTGACCCGGCACGGCGAGGTCGACTCGGCGTTCGGCCAGACCCCGTGGCGCGGCTGGCTGCCGCAGCCGCCGGAGCTGTCGCTGGAGGTGCCCGGGCGGCGGCACCGGCTGCCCGCGGACCGGTTGCCCGACCGCGGGTCGGTGCTGGTGGTGTACACGGTGCCGGCCGGGGGCGGGGCCGAGGCGCTGGTGCTCAACACCGTGGGGGCCAAGTCGCTGGAGCAGCGGGTCGAGGTGCCGTCCGGGCAGGTCCTCGGCGCGGCGGCGGGGGTGCTGCGGCGGGGGCCGGGCCCCGAGGCGACGTCGGTGTCGACGCCGGTGTCGGTGGGGACCGCGGCCGGGTCGGTCGAGGTCGTGCGGGCCAGGCTGGGGCGCCAGCGACCGGTGGCGTTCAGCGACCAGTACGAACTGGCCACCGCGGCGCCCGGCAAGGCCCTGCTGGAGCTGCGGTTGCGCGGGCACGGGCTGCCTGCGGTCGTGGGGGCGTGGGCGACGGCGGGGTTGCTGGTGGTCGAGCTGCCGGACGGGAGCCGGGCGCCGTTCGTGGGTGCCCGCTACGGGGGTGAGCTGTTGCCCGCGGCGGCGGTGTTCGAGGTGCCGGAGGACGTGCGCTCGGTGCGGTTCTCGGTGATGGCGGGGGTGGTGACGTTGCCGCAGCTGGGGGCGGTGGCGGTCAGCGGTGGGGAGGCCGGGGTGGTGGGGCTGGACTTCTGAGCTGCGGCTCGGGGGGTGTTTTGGCTGGTGGGGTGGAGTTGGGGGCAGGGGTGGGGGCCATGCGCGCGGGCAGGGCAGGCGCGGACAGGGCCTGGCCGGGGCTGTCTGAAGCCGGGGCCGGGGCTGGCTGGGGCTGGAACTGGCCGGAGCCAGGGCTGGGCGAGGTCGGGGCTGGGTCTGGGGCTGGGGCTGGAATCGAGAGCTGGGGCCGGTCGGCCTCCGCTTGGCCTGCCTCGGCGTGGTCGGCGTCGGAGCGGGTTGGCGGGCGTCGGTTTCAGGGGTGGTCGGCGGGGGTTGCGGTTTCCTCATGATCAACCGAGTGCCGAACCCCCGGTTTACGTACACCTTCCGCCGATGATCACCCGATCGTGTCCGCCCCTCCCCCGCCCCAGCTCGCCGCCAGCTCCACCAGCGTCCGCGCGGCGAACCCCGTCGCACCCGGTACGACCTCGTCGTACGTCTTGTCGGCCCGCGCGGGCCCGGCGATGTCCAGGTGGGCCCACGGCACCCCGCCGGTGAACTCCTTCAGGAACAGCGCCGCCGTGATTCCACCCGGGCCCGGGGGGCACTGCCGCACGTCGGCGATGTCGCTGCGCACGTCCTCCGCCAAGTCCTCCGGCAGCGGCATGCGCCACCACTGCTCGCCCGCCGCCCGGCCGGCTTCCGCCACCCGACGGGCCAGGTCGTCGTCGGTGGCGAACAGGCCGCCGGTGCGCAGGCCCAGGGTGACCTTCATCGCGCCGGTCAGGGTGGCGACGTCCACGAGGTGGTCGGGCTTCAGGGTGTCGACCGCGTACGCGAGCGCGTCGGCCAGCACGAGCCTGCCCTCGGCGTCCGTGTTGGTCACCTCGGTGGTCTTGCCGCCGTAGTGCTTGATCACGTCGCCCGGCCGGTAGGCGGAACCCGACACGTGGTTCTCCGCCGCGGGCACGAGGCCGGTCACCCGGATCGGCAGGCCCAGGCGCGCTATGGCGACCAGCGCGGACACCACCGCGGCGCCGCCGGACATGTCCGTGCGCATCAGGTGCATGCCGTCGGCGGGCTTGATGGAGATGCCGCCGGTGTCGAAGGTGATGCCCTTGCCGACCAGCACCAGGTGGGGGGCGTTCGCCTCACCCTCCCAGGTGAGCTCGACGAGCCTGGGCGGGCGGGACGAGCCGCCGCCCACGGCCAGGACGCCGCCGAAGTCGTGGGCGGCCAGCCAGCGCTCGTCGCGGACCTCGACGCGCAGGCCCGGGACGCCCTGGGCCGCGCGGACGGCGGCCGACGCGAGCCAGGCCGGGTCCTTCACGTTCGACGGGGCGTTGGCCAGGTCGCGGCTCAGGGCGGTGGCGGCGGCCAGGGTGCCCGCCCGGCGCACGGCGTCCGCCAGCTCCGGGGCGGTGACCAGGCGGAGGGATTTCACCCGCTTGGGTTCCTCCGCTCCGGTGATCTTGTAGCGGTAGCCGCCCAGGGCCGCGCCGAGGGTGAACGCCTCGGCCGCGGCGGGCGGCAGGTCCCGCGGCAGCCGGACGTCGTAGCTGGTGGGGCCGCCGTGCTCGGCGTCGCCGTGCAGGGCCCGGACCAGCGCCGCGCCGGCCTTGCGCCAGTCGGCGACCTCGCCGTCGCCCACGCCCGCGTACCAGGTGCCCGCCACCTTCGACGTGGTGCCGGCCTTGCCGGTGACCTCGTCGGGGAGGGGCCCCTCACCGGCTCCCGGGCCGGGTCTGGCCGGGTCGCCCGCGAACGCGACGAGCACCGCGGGCACACCCCGCCGGAGGGTGGTGGCCACCTCGACGGCGACCAGCGGGGTGGGCAGGGGTGCTCGCACGGGCGCTCCTCGACTTCTCGTCCCCGGGGCGCCGGGCCCGGGGGAAACTGCTGGTCACGACAGGGCGACGCCCCGGTTCCACAGTGGAGACCGGGGCCCGCCCGACGCTGTCTCGCTCCGGCTGGTCAGCCAGCGGCTGCCTTGAGGGCGTCGCCCAGGGCGTTGGCCTCGTCCGCCGACATCTCGACGACGAGGCGCCCACCACCCTCGAGCGGAACGCGCATCACGATGCCGCGCCCCTCCTTGGTGACCTCGAGGGGACCGTCGCCGGTCCGGGGCTTCATGGCCGCCATCGCGTGCTCCCTCCGTCAACATCTTCCCCGTCCGACCAGGGCCGGATACCGCCCCCATTCTCCCCTATGCGGACTCACCTGCGAAACCGAACCGATCTTTCCGGCCGCCGTGGACTCCCCGGGTGATCTTGGCCAACGCCCTGCTCAGGGCCAGGAACGCCGTGCCCCAACGACTTCCGCGCCCCTGCGGAAACCGTCACCCGGCCGTGACCCGGGACGGCGCTGTGGCGTGTCGTGGGGCCGCCCTGACACACTCGGCTCTCGTGCGAGCCCGTTCCGCGCTCTTCGACGTCTACGGCGGCCACCTCCGCGAGCGGGGTGGTGCCGCGACGATCGCCGCGCTGGTCCGGCTGCTCGAACCGCTGGACTTCGCCGCGCCGGCGGTGCGCACGGCGGTGTCGCGGACGGTCCGGCAGGGCTGGCTGCGGCCGGTCCGCCTGCCGGGCGGCCCGGGCTACGCCATGACGCCCCGCGCGGAGCGGCGGCTGGACGAGGCCGCGGCCCGCATCTACCGCACCCGGCCGTCCACCTGGGACGGTCTGTGGCACGTGGTGGTGCTGGAGGAGCTGCCCGCGCGGGAGGCGCGGGAGCGGCTGGCCTCCTCGCTGCAGCTGCTCGGCTACGGCGCGCTGGGCCCGGTGACGTGGGTCGCACCGCGCCCGTCGGCGGAGCTGGCGGACGTGCTGGCGGGCGAGGGCGTGCGCGGCAGCACGTTCCTGGGCCGGCACGAGGACGACCCGGCCGCGCTGGCGGCCCGCGCCTGGGACCTGGCCGGCCTGGGCCGCGACTACGCCCTGTTCGTCGCCGAGTGGGAGCCCGTGGTGTCCGCTGTGGACGGTTCCTCGCCGGCCGGGGCGTTCGCCGCGTCGCAGCGCTTCCTGCACGCGTGGCGGAAGTTCCTGTTCCGCGACCCCGGCCTGCCGCGCGAGCTGCTGCCCGCGGACTGGCCGGGCGCGGGGGCCGCGGAGTTCTTCGACCGGCACACCGCGCGGCTGGCGCCGGCGGCGGCCGAGTTCGTCGACGACTGCCTGAGCGCCCACTGACCACCCACGTGACGCAACCGGAGGTCCCACCGTGCCCGAACTCCTCGTCGACGACGCCGACGGCGTTCGCACCCTCACCCTCAACCGCCCGGAGTCGTTCAACTCGTTCACGATCGCGTTGAAGGAGCGGTTCCTGGAGGTCCTGGAGGACACCTCCGCGGACGACTCCGTGCGCGCCGTGGTGGTCACCGGGGCGGGTCGGGCGTTCTGCGCGGGCCAGGACCTCAAGGAGCACATCGCGCTGCTGGAGGCGGGCGACCCGGCGCCGCTGCACACCGTCGAGCGGCACTACAACCCGATGGTGCGGGCGATCGTCGGGATGCCCAAGCCGGTGGTCGCGGCGGTCAACGGCACCGCGGCGGGCGCGGGCGCGTCCCTGGCCTACGCCTGCGACCTGCGGGTCGCGGCGGCGGGCGCGAAGTTCCTGATGGCCTTCGCCAACGTGGGCCTGACCGCGGACTCCGGCGCGTCGTGGACGCTGCCGCGGCTGATCGGGCACGGCCGGGCGATGGAGATGATGCTGCTGGCCCAGCCGGTGGGCGCCGAGGAGGCGCTGCGCGTCGGCATGGTCAACCGGGTGGTGCCCGACGGCGAGGCGCTGACCGCGGCGCTGGAGCTGGCCGCCCGGCTCGCCGCCGGGCCCACCACCGCCTACGCCAAGATCAAGGAGGCGATGGCGTTCTCCGGCGAGCTGGCGGCGGCGCTGGACGTGGAGGCCCGCACGCAGGCCGAGGCGGGCGCGACGGCCGACCACCGGGAGGCGGTGGCCGCGTTCGTGGCCAAGCGGGCGCCCCGGTTCACCGGCCGCTAGCCCACGGGCCCGGAGGCCCGGAAGCAGGTCGCGACGTGGTCGTCGACCATGCCCGTGGCCTGCATCAACGCGTAGCAGGTGGTGGGGCCGAGGAAGGCGAAGCCGCGGCGCTTGAGCTCCTTGGCCATGGCCTTCGACTCCGGGGTGACGGCCGGCACGTCGCCGATCGTCGCGGGGCGGGTGTGCCGCTCGGGCTTGAACGACCACAGCAGGTCGTCGAGCGGCACGTCCAGCCGGGCGACGGCGCGGGCGTTGTTGATCGTGGCGAGGATCTTGGCCCGGTTGCGCACGATGCCCGCGTCGGCCATCAGGCGCTCGACGTCGGCGTCGTCGAACCGGGCCACGGCCGCGGGCTCGAACCCGGCGAAGGCGCGGCGGAAGTTCTCGCGCTTGCGCAGGATGGTGATCCAGGACAGGCCGGACTGGAACGACTCCAGCGCCATGCGCTCGAACATCGCGGTCTCGCCGTGCAGCTCCACGCCCCACTCGGTGTCGTGGTAGTCGGCGTAGTCGGGGGTGCTGTCGCCCCACGGGCAGCGCACCGGGTCGGTCTGGACGGTCATGCGGGGTACTCCCGGGCGAATCGCGCGAACCTGAGCAGGGACAGCTTCACACCCGGCGCGAACGCGAGGTTCAGCGGCAGGGCCACGTCCTCGGCCCAGACCAGCTCGCTGCGCGCGCCGCGGGGCAGGACCAGGAACTCGCCGGTGCCGCGGACGAGCCGGCCGGTGTGGTCGACGGCGCAGCGCAGCGGCGGTTCCCACGCGGTGATGCGCATGGTGTCGGTGAACCCGAGGGGGCCGATGCCGGTGAACGCGGTCAGCTCGCTGCCCGTGCTCGCGCCGTCGCCCGCGGTGACGCGGACGCGGGTGCCGAGCATCCACTCGCCCTGCCGCTCCCAGTCGGTCAGCGCGGCCCAGGTGCGGGCGGCGGGCGCGTCGACCGGGACGCGCAGCTCGAACCTGGTCACGCCGGCACCGCCCGGTGGGGCTCAGGCCCGGTCATGCTCGGCTTCCCGGGC
Organism: Saccharothrix syringae; assembly: GCF_009498035.1. NCBI lineage: Bacteria > Bacillati > Actinomycetota > Actinomycetes > Pseudonocardiales > Pseudonocardiaceae > Saccharothrix > Saccharothrix syringae. The sequence continues at coordinate 873,353 of NZ_CP034550.1, read as the reverse complement.
CGCCCGGCCGTCGCGGGAGGCGTCGGGGGCCGCCCCGGCGCCGTCACCGGTCCGCACGTCGGCACGCGCGTCGCCGTCCCGGTCGCCCGCGTGCCCGGCCTCCAGCTCGGCGACCCGGGCCCGGAGCTGCGAGACCTCGTCCGCCAGCCGCTCCAGCGCCCAGTCCACCTCCGCCATCTTGTAGCCGCGCAGGACCTGCTGGAACCGCAGCCCCCGCACGTCCTCGGGGGTCACGCCGTCGGCGGGCAGGCGGGTCGGCGACGCGCCCGGCGGCAGCGGCGCCAGTTCCTCGCCCCGCCCGAACACCAGCGCGGCCAGCAGGAACACCACGGCCGCGACGAGCGCCATGACGACGATGTAGATGAGCGCTGAGGTCACGTGACGATCGTGGCACACGCCCGCCGGTCACACCGACGAGAACACCAGGCACCTGCGGGCGAGCACGGCCAGCCGCAGCAGGACCGCCAGCGAGAACAGGGTGGCCGCGGCCACCGGCGGCGAGAACAGCAGCCGCGCCGGGTCCAGGTGGGCGGTGGCGAGCAGGATGCCGAGGTTGCCGCACAGCGCGGCGCCGACCGCGACCACCGCCAGCACGGCCGCGAGCCTGGCCAGGGTCAGCGTGCTGACCGCCGTGCGGGCCAGCCGCCGCCCGACCAGCAGGGCGACCACGGCCACGCCCGCGACCACCCACGACGCGGTGTCGTTGAACCGGGCCACGAACAGGTACCAGGAGGGCGGCGGGGCGTCGAAGCCCTGCCACGCGCCGATCCAGAACCGGCGGTTGAGCTCCCAGATGACGTGCACCGCGGGCAGCACCAGCATCAGCGTCCGCAGGGTGCGGGCGCCGTGGGCGAGGCCGAGCAGGCCCTGGTAGTCGCGGGCCACCGCGGTGACCGGGCCGAACTCGGCGACGGCGCGCCGCTGGGCGGCCTCCTCGTCCAGGCCGCGGTCGCGGTGGGCGCGGGCCGCGTCGTCCAGGCCGTCGCGGGCCTCGGCGAGCAGGTCGTCCTTGACGTGCCCGGGGCCGCGCAGCCGCCGGTCCAGCGCGGTCACGTACTCGTCGATCACGCCTGCGCCGGCCACTGCCCACCCCCCAGCACGCCCTCGATCGCGGTGGTGAACTCGCGCCACGCGGTCCGCTCGGCCGCCAGCGCCCGCTGCCCGGACCTGGTCAGCCGGTAGGTGCGGCGCTGCCGGCCGCCGACGGTGCTCCACTCGCTGGTCACCAGGCCCGCGGACTCCAGCCGGCGCAGCGCCGGGTAGACGGTGCCGGTGGGCAGGTCGAGCACGCCGCCGCTGCGCCGCTGCAGGGCCTCGATGATCGCGTAGCCGTGCAGCCGCTCGCCGTCGAGCGTGGCGAGCAGCAGCGCGTCGAGGTGACCGCGCAGCGCGTCGGACTTCACGCGTAGTGACTCTACCCATCGGACCAAGGGGCCACATCGGGGTCATCCCCGATGTCATGTAGGCAGTCTACGTATAACTTCGCTACCCATGGATGCCCTCGGACTGGCCCGGCTCCAGTTCGCCGTCACCACGTCGTTCCACTTCCTGTTCGTGCTGGTCACGCTGGGTTTGGTGGCGCTGGTGGCGGTGATGCAGACCCGGGCCGCGTTCTCCGCCGACCCCGTGCACGCGCGGATGACCCGCTTCTGGGGTCGGCTCTACGTGGTCAACTACGCGCTCGGCACCGCGACCGGCATCGTCATGGAGTTCCAGTTCGGGCTGAACTGGTCGGGCCTGTCGGCGTTCGCCGGCGACGTGTTCGGCGCGCCGCTGGCGCTGGAGGCGCTGGTGGCGTTCTTCCTGGAGTCGACCTTCCTCGGCCTGTGGATCTTCGGCTGGGACCGGTTGCACAGGTGGGTGCACCTGGCGCTGGTCTGGCTGGTCGCGCTGACCGCCTACGCCTCGGCGTTCTGGATCATGGTGGCCAACGGGTTCCTCCAGCACCCCGTCGGCCACGAGCTGCGCGACGGCGTGCTGCGGATGACGGACTTCTCCGCGCTCCTGGCCAACCCGACGTTCGGCACGGCGTTCCTGCACGTGTGCGCCGCCGCGCTGACCACGGGCGGGGTGCTCGTCACCGGCATCAGCGCCCACCACTTCCTCCGCCGCACCACCGAGGTGGCGTTCTTCCGCCGGTCGCTGCGGCTCGGGGTGGTCACCACGGCGCTGGCCGCGCCCGTGCTCGTCGGCCTGGGGTTCGCCCAGTTCCCGATCCTCGCCGAGTACCAACCGGAGAAACTGGGCACCGTCGGCGCGGTCGACGGCGCCGGCCTCGGGTTCATGATCCAGATCGGGTTCGCGCTGCTGCTGGCCAGTTGGGCAACCGTGCCGCTGCTGTTCCGGGACTGGGTGGTGCGGCTGCGGTTCCCGCTGTACCTGATGGTGCTGGGCATCCCGCTGCCGTTCGTCGCGGCCGTCGGCGGCTGGCTGTTCCGCGAGGTGGGGCGTCAGCCGTGGCTGGTGCAGGGGCTGCTGACCACCGAGGACGCGCTGTCGCACGTGGGCCGCGGCCAACTGCTGTTCTCGTTCGTCGCGTTCACGGCCGTGTTCACCGCGCTGGCCGTGGCCGACTGGGCGCTGATCGCGAGGTACGCGCGGCGCGGGCCGGTGGCGGACCGCGAGCCGGTGTCGCCGCTGGTCCCGGCGCTGTAGGGGGTGCGTGGTGGAAACCGCCTGGATCGTGGTGCTGGCCTTGTTGACCTGCGGGTACTTCGCGCTGGCCGGGTTCGACTACGGCGTCGGGCTGCTGCTGCGGGTGCTGGCGCGCGACGAGCGGGAACGGCGGCACGTGCTGGGCGCGGTGACGCCGTTCCTGCTCGGCAACGAGGTGTGGCTGGTGGCGGCGGTCGGCGTGCTGTTCGGCGCGTTCCCCCGGCTGGAGGGCGAACTGCTGTCCGGGCACCACACCGCGTTCGCGGTGCTGCTGGTCGGGCTGGTCGCGTTCACCGCCGCCGCGCAGCTGCGCTCCCCCGCGTGGGACGTCGTGCTGGTCGGCTCGGCGCTGGTGGTCGCGGTGGGTTGGGGCGTGCTGCTCGGGCGGGTGCTCGGCGGCCCGGTGGTGCTGTGGGCGGCGGGCGTGCCGCTGCTGTTCGCGCTGCACGGCGCGGTGTTCCTGGCCTGGCGGCTGCGCGACGGGCCGCGCCGGCGGGCCGTGCGGGTCGCCGCGGGGCTGGTGCCGCCGGTCGCGGGGTTCGCGGTGGCGGCGGTGCCGCTGGCCGGGCCGGTGCCGGCACCGGGGTACGGGCTGGTCGCGGGGGTCGCCGTGCCGCTGCTCGGCGGGGCGTGGCTCGCGCTGCGCTCCGGGCGGCACCGGGTGGCGTTCGGCTGCACGGCGCTGGTGAGCGCGCTGCCGGTGGTGGCGGTGTTCGGGGCGCGGGACGTGGTGGGCGTGGCGGCGATGGCCGGGCCGGGCACGCTGCGCCCGCTGGGCTGGGCGGCGCTGGTGGTGCTGCCGCTGGTGCTGCTGTTCCAGTGGACGACCTGGTGGGTGCGGCGTGTCCCACGTTGACCGGCGGTACCCGGTCGCGCTGACCGCCCTGGCGGTGGTCACCGCCGCGGTCGTGCTCGCCCAGGCGGAGGCGCTGGCAGCCGTGCTGACGGGCGGCCCGCCGTGGTGGCTCGCGGCGGCGGCCGTGGGCCGGGCGCTCGTGGTGTGGGCGGGTCGGGTGTTCGCGCAACGCGCCGCCACCGCGGTGAAGGCCGGGCTGCGCAAGCGGGTGCTGCGCGGGGCGTGCGGCACGGGCGAACCGGCCGGGTCGGTGGTCACGCTGGTGGTGAGGGGCCTGGACGCGGTCGAGCCGTACTTCGCCGGGTACCTGCCGCAGCTCGCGGTGGCCGCGGTGGTGCCGGTCGCGGTGGTGGCCCGGCTGTCGTTCGCCGACCTGTCCTCGGCGCTGGTGGTGCTGGCCACGCTGCCGCTGGTGCCGGTCTTCGCCGCGCTGGTCGGCCTGCACACCCGCGACCGGACGCGCGAGCAGTGGGCCGGGCTGGCCGTGGTCGGCGGGCACTTCCTGGACGTGGTGCGCGGCCTGGGCACGCTGCGGCTGTTCGGGCGGGCGGCGGCCCAGGCCCGGACCGTGCGGGAGATGGCGGGCGCGCACGCGTCGGCGACCCTGCGCGCGCTGCGCGTGGCGTTCCTGTCCGCGCTGGTCCTGGAACTGGTGGCGACGCTGTCCGTGGCGCTGGTGGCGGTGCCCGTGGGCCTGCGGCTGCTGCACGGCGGCGTGACCCTCCACGTGGCGCTGCTGGTGCTGCTGCTGGCACCCGAGGCGTACCTGCCGCTGCGGGCGGCCGGCGCGCAGTTCCACGCCTCGGCCGAGGGCCTGGCCGTGCTGGCGGCCGCGCACCGGCCGGTGGTGTCGGTCGGCGGCACCCGGGCACCGGACCTGCGCACCGCCGAGGTCGTGGTGGACCGGGTCGTGGTGCGGCACCCCGGGCGCGACCCGCTGCCCGAGGTGTCGCTGCGGATCGCGCCCGGCGAGCGGGTGGCGCTGGTCGGGCCGAGCGGCGCGGGCAAGTCCACGCTGCTGCGGGTGCTGCTGGGGTTCGTCGTGCCCGCGTCCGGGCGGGTGCTGGTGGGCGGGGTGGACCTGCGCGGGGTGGACCGCGAGTCGTGGCTGGCGCAGGTGGCGTGGGTGCCGCAGCGGCCGACGCCGTTCCCCGGCACGGTCGCCGACACCATCGCGCTCGGCGGGCCCGGCGACGTGCTCGGGGCGGCTCGCGCGGTGGGGCTGGGGCACCTGGTGGGCGCCTCGCACGCGCTGTCCTCGGGTGAGCGGCAGCGGGTCGCGCTGGCCCGGGCGCTGGTGCGGGTGGACGCGCGGATGCTGCTGCTGGACGAGCCGACATCCCGGTTGGACGGCGGGACCGAGGAGGCGGTGCTGCGGGCGGTCGCGCGGTTGTCGGCCGGGCGGACGGCGCTGGTGGTGGCGCACCGGCCCGCGCTGCTCGGTGGGGTGGACCGGGTGGTGGCGCTGCCGTGAGGGGGCGGTGCGGGTGGTGGTCGCGAGGTCGTGAGGGGGTCGGGGTGGGGCGGCTGGTGTGGGCGGTCGTGGCGGGTGTCGCGGCCGAGCTGGCGGGCGTCGGGCTGACCGCCACGGCGGTGTGGCTGGTCGTGCGGGCGGCCGGGCAGCCGCCGCTGCCGGCGCTGGCCGTGGCGATCGTGGCCGTGCGGGCGCTGGCCCTCGCGCGCGGCGGCCTGCGGTACGCCGAACGGCTCGCCGGGCACTCGGCCGTGCTGCGGCACCTGGCCGGGCTGCGGGGCCGCGTCTACGACTCCCTGCTGCGCCGCCCCCTGCGCGACGGGGACGCGCTCACCCGCCTGGTGTCCGATGTGGACGCCGTGCGGGACGCCCTGCTGCGCTGCCTGCTGCCCGCGGCGGTGGCGGTCGCGGTCGGCCTGGCCGGGCTGGTCGCCACGGGGTTCGCCGCGCCCCTCGCGGTGGGCCTGGTGATCACGGTGGGCGTGGTGCCGGCCGTCGTGCACGCCCTGGTGTCGCGGCACCTGCGCGCGCTCGCGCCGCTGCGGTCGGCGCTGGCCGAGCGGACCGCGGTCCTGCTGGACGGCGCGGACGAGCTGACCGCGTTCGGCGCCCTGGACCGGGAGCTGGCCGCGGCCGGGACCCTGGTGGACCGCCTCGCCCGCCGCGCCGGCGGCGGTGGTCGTGCTGGTGCAGGGCGGCGTCGCGCTGGCGCTGCTGCGCTCGGGCGCGCCGGCGCACGTGCTGCTCGGCTCGGTGGCCGTGCTGGAGGCGACCGCGCCGCTGGCCGCCGCGGCGCGGCACTGGGCGGAGGTGCGCGGGTCGGTGCGCCGGGTCCGGGAGGCGCTGGCGGCACCGGCCGCGCCCGCGCCCGTGCCGGTCGAGCCGCCGCGCGGGCGGGTGGGCGTGGTGGGGCCGAGCGGGGCGGGCAAGAGCACGTACCTGCGCGCGTTGGCCGCGCACCCCGCCGCGAAGGGCGTGCTGGACGACGCGCACGTGTTCCACGCGACCGTCGAGGCCAACGTGCGGCTGGCCCGCCCGGGCGCGACCCGCGCCGAGCTGGACCGGGTGGCCGCCCTGGTCGACCTGGACGTGCCGTGGGACACCGTGGTCGGCGAGGACGGCGACGCCCTGTCCGGCGGCCAGCGGCGGCGGTTGCTGCTGGCCCGCGCCCTGCTCGCGCGGCCGGGGGTGCTGCTGCTCGACGAACCCGTGGAGGGTTTGGCGGTCGGGCACGGCGACGCGGTGCTCGACCGGGTGCTGGCCGCCGCCGGGGACGTCGTGCTGGTCACCCACCGGCTCGCGCCGCTGGTCGACTTCGACCTGGTGCTGGTGTTCGAGGGCGGCGCGGTCACCCGGCGGGGCACGCACGCCGAGCTGGTCGCGGAGCCGGGGTACTACCGGAACCGCTGGCTGGCCGAACGCGCCGCGGTCCCCTCCACAGTGGAGTGAGCCGGGCCGTCAGGCCCACCCGCGCCGTCAGGCCGTCCACCACGGCACCCGCGCCGTCAGGCCATCGACCGCAGCACCCGCGCCGGCGGGCGGGTGCCCGCGATGCTCGCCACCATCTCCAGCACCATCCGGGTCCGCCGCACCTGGTGCGCCCGGAACACCTTCGCCCCCGTCCACGCCGCCACCGACGTCGCGGCCAGCGTGCCGTCCACCCGGTCCTCCACCCCCACGTCCAGCGTCTCGCCCACGAAGTCCTTGTTGGACAGCGCCATCAGCACCGGCCACCCGGTCCCCACCAGCTCGTCCAGCCGCCGCAGCAGCTCCAGCCCGTGCCAGGTGTTCTTGCCGAAGTCGTGCGTCGGGTCGATCAGCACGCCCGCCGCGGGCACGCCCAGCGCCACCACCCGCTCCGCCCGCTCCACCAGCTCGGCCACCACCGCCGCCACCACGTCCCGGTACCGCACCCGGTGCGGGTCGGTGCGCGGCGCCAGGCCCCCGGTGTGCGAGCACACGATGCCGACGCCGAACTCGGCCGCCACCTCGGCCAGCCGGGGGTCCGCGCCCGCCCACGTGTCGTTGAGCAGGTCGGCGCCCGCCTCGCACACCGCGCGCCCCACCTCGTGCCGCCAGGTGTCCACGCTGATCACCAGGTCCGGGTGGCGCTCGCGGACGGCCGCCACGAACGGCACCACCCGCCGCGCCTCCTCGGCCGCGTCCACGACCTCGCCCTTGGACCCCGCCCGCACCCCGCCGATGTCGACGATGTCCGCGCCCTCGGCGACCGCCCGGTCGACCGCGGCCATGGCGGCGGCGTCCTCGAACGTCGCGCCGCGGTCGTAGAACGAGTCGCGCGTCCGGTTGACGATGGCCATCACCAGCGCGCGGTCGTGGGCGACCTGCCGTGCACCGAACCGCAGCATGAGCGCATCGTGCCACGAACCGCTCTCCGGTGATCCGCGTCACAGGCCGTTGCTACCCGCCAGTAGCAGTGGTGTTGACTTCTCGGCACCACGCGTGATGCCGGTCACGGTCAAGGAGGACCTCGTGCGCCGACCGCTCCCCCTGCTGCTCGCCGCGCTGCTGGCGCTGGTCCTGGCGCCGCCCGCGCAGGCCGCGCCCGGCTTCAGCGCCTCGTACGAGACGATCCCCGGCGCGGGCGGCACCCCGCTCAAGGCGTTCGTCATCACGCCCACCGGACGCGGCGGCGGCCCGTTCCCGCTGGTCGTGCTGCCGTCGAGCTGGGGCCTGCCCAACCTGGAGTACGTCGGCGCGGCGGCGAAGCTGGCCTACGAGTCCGGCTACTCGGTGATCAGCTACACCAGCCGCGGCTTCCACGACTCGGGCGGCGAGATCGACGTGGCGGGCCCCGACACCGTGGCCGACGTGAGCCGGGTGATCGACTGGGGCGTGGCGCACGCGCACGGCGACCCGGCGCGGGTCGGCGTCGGCGGCATCTCCTACGGCGCCGGTCAGGCGCTGCTCGCCGCCGCGGCCGACCCGCGGGTGAAGGCGGTGGCGTCGCTGAGCACGTGGACCGACCTGGCCCGCTCGCTCTACCCGAACGAGACCGTCAGCGGGCAGGCGGTGGAGCTGCTGCTGGCCGCGGGCCACCTCACCGGGCGGCCGGGACCGGTGCTGCGCGAGGCCGAGGCCGCCTACCGGCAGGGCCGGTTCACCGACGTGCTGCCCATCTCACCGCCCCGCTCCCCCGCCACGGGGGTGTCGTCGATCAAGGCCGCCGTGCTGATCGCCAACGCGTGGAACGACGGGCTGTTCCCGCCGAGCCAGGTCACCGACTTCTTCGCCCGGCTGACCGGGCCCAAGCGGCTCATGCTCTCCCCCGGCGACCACGCCACCGCCGAGCTGTTCGGCGCGGCCGGCCTGCCCAACGAGGTCTGGGAGTCGGTCGGCCGCTGGTTCGACCACCACCTCAAGGGCGTGGCCAACGGCATCGACCGCGAGCAGCCCGTGCAGGTCAAGCCCAACAACGGCGGCGCGTGGCGCGCCCACCCGTCGTGGGCCGCGGCCACCGGGAGCACCGAGGTGCTGCCGCTGGCCGCCGACCGGATCGGCGCCGGCCGGCCCACCATCGCCGAGAGCGGCACGGTCCTGCTGTCCGGCGCGCTCCAGGGCTACTTCCGCGTTCCCGTCGGCGTGTCCACGCCGCTGATCGACCGGAGCGCGGCGGCCGTGTGGCACACCCCGGTGCGGTGGACCCCGACCACGGTCAGCGGCACGCCCCGCGCCCGCCTCACCGTCACCCCGAGTGCCGACCGGACCACCCTGTACGCCTACCTCTACGAGGTGAACGCGCTCGGCCTGGGCGCCCTGGTCACGCACAAGCCGGTCACCCTGGCCGGCACCGGCACCCGCGTGGTGGACCTCGACCTGGAGCCGGTGGTGTGGCGGGTCGGCGCGGGCAACCGGCTCGTGCTGGTGGTCGACACGGTCGACGCCCGCTACCGGGGTACCAGCACCCCCGGCGCCACGGTGGCCTTCGGCGCGGACTCGACGCTGGCCGTGCCGCTGGGCTGACGGCGGTTGACAGGTATCCCTGCCAGGATCGCGCCCATGGAATCGAAGTTCACGATCACCCGGTGGGGCGAGACCACCCGGGACGCCGCGGCGCCCGCCCTCGCCCGGGTGCTCGTCGAGAAGACCTGCACCGGCCTCATGGCGGGGACGGGCGTCGCCGAGCCGACCACCTGCCAGCCGTCCGAGGGGCAGGCCGGGTACGTCGGCACGGAGCGGTTCACCGGCACGCCGGAGGGCCGCACCGGGTCGTTCGTCGTGCGGCACGGCGGCGTCGTCCCCGCCGACGGGGCGCGCAGCTTCGGCCACGTCGTGCCCGGCTCGGGCACCGGCGAACCGGCGGGCATCGGCGGCGAGGTGCGGCTCGCGCACGAGCTGATCACCCTGGACGTCGCGTTCGGGGGCACCGGCCTTGGCTGACCGCGAGCGGGTGATCGCCTACCGCGTCGCCGCCCACCAGTTCGACCGCGCCACCGCCGACGCCGCCCGGCTGCGGGTGTTCGACCTGGGGTTGCAGGACTCCGAGCGCTCGGCCGTGCCCGCACTGGCCGCCCGGCTGGAGACCGTGCCCCCGCTCGACGGCGGCGCGTTCACCCTCACCTGGACCGTGCGGGGCGCGCCGCACTGGCACCGCGCCGGCGAGGTGCCCGCGCTCGCGGCCCGGCTGTGGCCGCTGGGCGACGCCGACGCGGTGGCCCGGATGAACCGGCCGCCGGTCACCGAGGGCCTGCGGGTGCTGCACGAGGTCGCCTCGGCGCTGCGGGACGTGGTGACCGGGCCGATGACCAAGGGCGAGGCGTCCGCCCGGCTCACCCCGCTGGTGCCGCCCGAGGTCACCGGCTGGTGCCGCGGCTGCGAGGCGACCCACGTGCACGACCCGGTGTTCCGGCTCGCCGTGCTGCCCGCCGGCCTCCGGTTCGACCCGGCGGAGCAGACCGTGACGTTCGTGCCGCTGGAGCACCGCCGCGAGGTGCCGGCCCGCGCCGAGGGGTTCGGCGACCTGGTCACCGACTACCTGCGGCTGCACGGCCCCGCCGGGTACGCCGAGGTCGCCCAGTACTTCGGCGCGCCCGTCCGCGACGTCAAGGCCGCCTGGCCCGACGACCTGGTCGCGATCTCGAAGAAGTCCTGGCTGCCCGCCGACCGGGTCGACGCCTTCGAGGACCCGCCCGAGCCCGAGGTCGTGCGGCTGCTGCCGCCGCTCGACCCGTACCTCAACGCCCGCGACCGCGACCTGCTCGTGCCCGACGAGGAGCACCAGAAGCAGGTGTGGCGCGTGCTGGGCCGCCGCGGCGCGCTGCTGGTGGACGGCGAGGTCCTGGGCACCTGGCAGGCCAGGGCCGCGGGCGGGCGGCTGGACGTGAAGGTGTCGCCGTTCGTGTCGCTCGACGTCGACATGTTCGCCGAGGAGGCCGCCCGCCTGGCCCGCGCCCGGGGGCTGGAGGAGGCCGTGATCAGCTAGCGCAGGCATCGAGCGCTGTGGTCACGTCTTCCGTGACCACCAGCGAGTCCAGCGCGAACCGCGAGACGAACCCCCGCCGGTGCAGCTCGGCCAGCCACTCCAGCAGCCCCTGGTAGTGGCCGTCCACGTCGAGCAGCACCACCGGCTTGGCGTGCATGGCGAGCACCCTGGAGGTCCAGACCTCGAACACCTCCTCCAGGGTGCCGATGCCGCCGGGCAGTGCCAGGAACGCGTCGCCGTGCGCCTCCATCAGCGCCTTGCGGTCCCGCATGGTGTCCACGACCAGCAGGTCGTCGGCGTCGGAGTCGGCCACCTCGCGGTCCACCAGGCCGCGCGGGATGACGCCGGTGGTGCGGGCCCCGCCCTCGCGGGCCGCCCGCGCCACCGCGCCCATCATCGACGTCCGGCCACCGCCCCAGGTCAGCGACCAGCCGCGCGCGGCGATCTGCCGACCCACCTCGGCGGCCAGCTCCAGGTAGGACTCCGGGACGGTGCGCAGCGAACCGCAGTAGACGGTGACCGAGATGCCCTCCCCGGCGGTCAATGCGCGTCCGCCCACGCCTGGTGCGCCTCGCGCACGATCCGCACCGCGTCCTCGATGTCGTCGGTCAGGTACAGCAGGTCCACGTCCTTCTCGCCGACCTTGCCGCCGCCCAGCACCGAGCCCTTCACCCAGTCGTAAAGGCCCTGCCAGTACTCGGTGCCGAACAGCACCACCGGGAACTTGGTGACCTTCTTGGTCTGCACCAGGGTCAGCGCCTCGAACAGCTCGTCGAGCGTGCCGAACCCGCCCGGCAGGCAGATGAACGCCTGCGAGTACTTGATGAACATGGTCTTGCGGACGAAGAAGTAGCGGAAGTTCACGCCCAGGTCGACCCACGGGTTCAGGCCCTGCTCGAACGGCAGCTCGATGCCCAGCCCGACGCTGAACCCGCCCGCCTCCGAGCAGCCGCGGTTGACCGCCTCCATCGCGCCCGGGCCGCCGCCGGTGATGCAGGCGAACCCGGCCTCGGCCAGCGCCCGCCCCAGGTCGCGGCCGATCTGGTACTCGGGGTGGTCGCGGCCGGTGCGGGCCGAGCCGAACACGGTGACCGCGCTGGGCACCTCGGCCAGCGCGCCGAAGCCCTCCACGAACTCCGCCTGGATGCGCAGCACCCGCCACGGGTCGGTGTGCACCCAGTCGCTGTGGCCGCGGGAGTCCAGCAGGCGCTGGTCCGTGGTCGTGAGCTCCTCGCGGCGCCCGCGGCGCAGGACGACCGGTCCGCGCTGCTTCTCCCTCGGGTGCTCGTCCACGCCGTTGTCGCTCATCAGCCGGAGTGTAGTGGGCGGATCGGCCTAGCCCAGGAAGCGACGCAGGACTTCGACGCACCGCCGCACCTGGTTCACCGGGACGTTCTCCTGCTTGGTGTGGGCCAGGGTCGGGTCGCCGGGGCCGAAGTTCACCGCGGGCATGCCCAGGGCGGCGAACCGGGCCACGTCGGTCCAGCCGAGCTTGGCCACGGGCGCGCCGCCGGACGCCTCGACCAGCTCCCGGGTCACCGGGTGGGCGAGGCCGGGCAGGGCGCCCGCGGACACGTCGGTGACGGTGACCTCGTAGCCGTCGAACAGCTCGCGCAGGTGCCGCTCGGCCTGCTCGGGCGACCGGTCGGGGGCGAACCGGTGGTTGACCGTGAGCACGGCCTCGTCCGGCACCACGTTGCCCGCCACGCCGCCGGCGACCCGCACGGCCTGCAGGCCCTCGCGGTAGAGGCAGCCGTCGATGTCGACCCGCCGCGGCTCGTAGGTCTCCAGGCGGCGCAGGACCTCGCCGAGGGCGTGGACGGCGTTCACGCCCATCCAGCCGCGCGCGGTGTGCGCCCGGACGCCCCTGGCGCGCACCTCGACGCGGATGGTGCCCTGGCAGCCGGCCTCGACCACGGCGTTGGACGACTCGCACACGATCGCCAGGTCGCCGCGCAGCCACTCCGGCATCTCGCGCTCGACGCGGCCGAGCCCGTTGCGGACCGCCTCGACCTCCTCGCAGTCGTAGAACACGAAGGTCAGGTCGTGGCGCGGCTCGGGGGTGGTGGCGGCCAGGTGCAGCATCACCGCGTCACCGCCCTTCATGTCCACGGTGCCGCAGCCGTGCAGCACGCCGTCCTCCAGGCGGGAGGGCAGGTTGTCGTTGACCGGCACGGTGTCGAGGTGGCCGGCGAGGACCACGCGGGTGGGGCGGCCGAGGTTCGTGCGGGCCAGCACGGCGTTGCCGGAGCGCACCACCTCCAGGGCGGTCTGCTCGCGCAGCGACCGCTCCACGAGGTCGGCGATGCGCTGCTCGTCCCCGGACACGCTGGGGATGTCGACCAGGGCGGCGGTCAGCTCGACGGGGTCGGCGGCGAGGTGCAGGGTGTCGGCCACCCGCCGCACGTTACCGTTGACCCCCGTGAGCACTGCGAACCCCACCGGCGCGTACGGCGTCGGACTCGCCACCGTCACCCCTTCCGGCGCCGTGCTGGACACGTGGTTCCCCGCACCGCAGCTGGGTGAGGCCACCACCGGGACGGCGCTCCTGGCGTCCCCGGAGGTCGCCGCCGCCCTCGGCGAGGCCGCGGCGAAGCAGCTCGGCGCGGACGCCGAGCGCGACGTCGAGGTGGTCGGCGTCCGGGTGGGCATCGCCTCGCTGGCCGACCCGCCCGCGTCCACCTACGACGTCTGGCTGCGGCTGCACCTGCTGTCGTCGCGCCTGGTCGAGCCGCACGGGGCCAACCTCGACGGCATCTTCGGGCTGCTGAACAACGTGGTGTGGACGAACTTCGGGCCGTGCGCGGTCGAGGGGTTCGAGGACACCCGGCTGCGGCTGCGCTCGCGCGGGCCGGTGGCCGTGCACGGGGTGGACAAGTTCCCGCGCATGGTGGACTACGTGCTGCCGGGCGGCGTGCGCATCGCCGACGCCGACCGCGTGCGCCTGGGCGCGCACCTGGCGCCCGGCACCACCGTCATGCACGAGGGCTTCGTGAACTTCAACGCGGGCACGCTCGGCGCGTCCATGGTGGAGGGCCGGATCTCGGCGGGCGTGGTCGTGGGCGACGGCTCGGACGTCGGCGGCGGCGCGTCGATCATGGGCACCCTGTCCGGCGGCGGCAAGCAGGTCATCTCCGTGGGCGAGCGCTGCCTGATCGGCGCGAACGCCGGCCTGGGCATCTCGCTGGGCGACGACTGCGTGGTCGAGGCCGGCCTCTACCTGACCGCGGGCACGAAGGTCACCGGCGCGGACGGCGCCGTGGTCAAGGCGGCCCAGCTGTCGGGCATGTCGAACCTGCTGTTCATCCGCGACTCGACCACCGGCGTGGTCAAGGTCCTGCCCCGCAAGGGCACCGGCGTCGAGCTGAACGCCGCCCTCCACGCCAACGACTGATCCCGCCACGAACGCGGAACTCACCGGTCCCGGAGGTTCGACACGAGGGGCCTGGACGTTCGACTCGCGCGAGTCGAACCTCCGGGACCGTCGTGTCGAACGTTCGGGACACCCGAGTTCTGCGTTCGTGGTGGGTCAGGTGGTGAGGCGTTCGACGGCGGTGGCCATGCGCTCGTCGGTGGCGGTCAGGGCGATGCGGACGTGCCGGTCGCCCGTCGGGCCGTAGAACGTGCCGGGTGCGGCCAGGACGCCGCGCTCGGCCAGCCACGCCACGGTGTCCCAGGCGGGCTCGTCGCGGGTCGACCACAGGTACAGGCCCGCCTCGGAGTGGTCGACGGCGAAACCGGCCTTGGTCAGCGCGGGCAGCAGCAGGTCGCGCCGCGCGCGGTAGCGCTCGCGCTGCTCGGCCACGTGCGCGTCGTCGGTCAACGCCGCCGTCATGGCCTCCTGCACGGGCCGCGGCACGATCATGCCCGCGTGCTTGCGCACCTCCAGCAGCGACGCGACCAGCGCCGGGTCGCCGGTGACGAACCCGGCCCGGTAGCCCGCGAGGTTGGAGGACTTCGACAGCGAGTGCACGGCCAGCAGGCCGTCCAGCCGGCCGCCGCTGACCTCGGGCCGCAGCACCGACACCGGGGAGGCCGTCCACGGCAGCGACAGGTAGCACTCGTCGGACGCGACGACCGCGCCGACCTCCCGCGCGTCGGCCACGGCGCGGGCCAGCGAGGACGCCGACCGCACCCGCCCCGTCGGGTTGGACGGGGAGTTCAGCCACAGCAGGCGGGTGCCCTCGGGTGGCGGTTCGCCGTCGGCCAGCCGCACGGGCGTCGCGCCCGCCAGCTTCACCCCGACCTCGTAGGTGGGGTAGGCCAGCGCGGGGAAGGCGACCACGTCACCGGGGCCGAGGCCGAGCAGCGTCGGCAGCCACGCCACGAGTTCCTTGGAGCCGATGGTCGGCAGCACCGCCACCGGGTCGAGCCCGTCGACGCCGTACCGCCGGGCCAGCGCGCCCACCACGGCCTCCCTCAGCGCGCGGGTGCCGTGCGTGGTCGGGTAGCCCGGCAGGTCGGCGACCGCGCCGAGGGCACGCCGGACCACGTCCGGGACCGGGTCCACCGGCGTGCCGATGGACAGGTCGACCACACCGCCGGGGTGCGCGCGCGCCCTGGCGGCGTGGTCGGCCAGCGAGTCCCAGGGGAAGTCCGGGAGCTTCCTGGTCACTCGTGGGACGCCTGCGGCGGGAGAGCCTTGACGAACGCCGGGTCCGCGCTGACCTTGCCCACCTTGGACGCGCCGCCGGGGGACCCCAGCTCGTCGAAGAAGTCCACGTTCGCCTTCGTGTACTCCTTCCACTCGTCCGGCACGTCGTCCTCGTAGTAGATGGCCTCGACGGGGCACACCGGCTCGCAAGCACCACAGTCGACGCACTCATCCGGGTGGATGTAGAGCATCCGGTCGCCTTCGTAGATGCAGTCGACGGGGCACTCTTCGATGCACGCCTTGTCGAGCACGTCCACGCACGGCTGGGCGATCACATAGGTCACTGCGCTCTCCTGCTTCTTGTTCTGGTCCACACCGCGCAAGCCGGAGAGTACGCGGCGGAGTCGATTGTCCAACGCTCAGGCTTGCCTTATCAGCCCATACCGCGACAGTGCTCCAGTTCACACCCGCGGGGGCGCGCCCGTGGGGGACCATGCCGGGGTGCACGACGTCACCGGGTTGGAGCAGCGCTGCGCGGACGCGTGGCCCGCGGTGGTGGACGTGCCGCTCGGCCGGTGGCGGCTGCGGGCCGCCGGCGGGTTCACCGGGCGCGCCAACAGCGCCCTGACCACGGGCGACCCGGGTCTGCCGGTGCCCGCGGCACTGGACCGCGTGATCGACTTCGCCCGCCGCAACGGCATCCGGCCGACCGCCCACGTGGTGGTCGGCGCCCCGGTGGAGGCGGCGGTGGGGCGGGCCGGCTGGCGCCCCGACCTGGAGCACCCCGGCGGGGTCGAGTCGCTGGTGATGACGGGCGAGCCGGCCGGGTTCGCCACCCCGAAGCGGCCCGACGTGGTCGTCGCGGACGCCCCGTTTCCCGGCTGGTGGGAACTGGTCGCGCAGCCGGAGCCGACGGCGGCGCAGCGGCACGTGCTGACCGGGGGCGTGACGGGGTCCGGCACGACGAAACCCGGTGCCTCAGGGCCCGGGGCGGCGGGGCTCGACGCGGTGGGCTTCGGCGCGGTCGTGCGGGACGGCGAGGTGCTGGCGGCGGTGCGCGGCGCCGTGGTCGGCGACCTGCTGCACGTCGCGCGGCTCGCGGTGCGCCCCGAGGCCCGCAGGCGGGGGCTGGCGCGGCTGCTCATGGGCGGGCTGGCCGCGTGGGGCGCGGAACGGGGCGCGAAGCACTGCGCGTTGCAGGTGGCCGAGCACAACGCGGCCGCGATCGCGCTGTACGCGTCGCTGGGGTGCGTCGAGCACCACCGCTACCGCTACTGGGTGCCGAACCACGCGTAGGCGTCGGCGCGGACCCGCCTGAGCGCCCAGCGCTCGCCGAGGTAGTCGCCGAGCACGCCCACCACCGGCAGCATGCCCAGCGCCTGGTGGTGCAGCCGCCCCCGCGGCCGCTTGTCCAGCTCGTCCTCCAGCCGCCACAGGACCCTGGCGAGCTTCCAGACCGTCGCGCCGACGGCCCGGAACGTGGACCGCTCGGCGCGCAGCTCCTCGGTCAGCTCGCGGGTGCGCCGGTCCTCGTCCTCGACCGGGTCCACGGCCAGGCCGTCGACCTCGCGCCGGAACAGCACGTGCGCGAGCAGCCGCACCCGGTCCTCGGTCGAGGTGAACCCGCGCTCGCCCGCCATCGCCGACAGCAGCAGGCCCTGGCCCGCCGCGCCCAGCGCGGCCTGGATCGGCAGCCGGTCGGCCAGCGCGCCGCCGACACCGGGGATCGCGGCCAGCAGCGACAGGAGGCGACCCAACCGGCCCAGCCACCAGTCGTCGCGCTGCCGCACGCCCATCCGCGCCCACCCGGCCGTGCCCGGCACCTCGACCTGCGCCAACCGGTCCCACAGCCGGTCGACCAGGCGGCGGTCGGCGCCGTGCTCGACCTCGCGGTCGCGCAGGCCGAGCAGGTTGGCCTCGCGCAGGGTGTCCAGCAGGGGGCCGGTGGCGCGCACGAACGGGCGCAACGCGCGCACCACGTCCCGGTCAGTGATCGCTTCCGCCACGGGCCTGCCTCCCCATGAACGCACCCACGGCGACGGCGCTGGGCAGCACGCCGCCGGCGAACAGCAGGAGGGTGCGCCAGTCGGCGAGCAGCAAAACGTCGCCGCCCGGCCCGAGCAGCCCGAACACCAGCAGCGTCCCCATCCACACCAGCAGCGGCGACGCCGCGCCGGGCGTGGTGCGCGCGTACCGGGAGGCCAGCGCCACCAGCAGCGGGGTCGTCACGACCGCCGGCACCACCGTGATCGGGAACGGCCAGTCGTTCAGCCGCGGCAGCAGGGTGCCGTCCAGCCTCAGCGGCAGGAAGAACAGCTCCAGCACCGCGAGCACGGCCGCCGCGACCGCGATCCCGACCAGGGCCAGGCGATCGGTCAATCCAGCCCCCCGAACAGGTCGGTGCCCGCGCCCTCGGCGGGCCCCTTGGCCAGCACGTAGTGCTCGGTGTCCACGACCGGCTGCGCGATGCCGTTGGACAGCGCGTAGGCCGCGCCGCCCGCGCCGTCCTGCCACACGCTGACCTGCGTGGAGTGGGCGCGCAGGGCGCGCAGCTTGGCGCCGACGTGCTCGGCGACGTCGACGACGGTGGTGATGGCCTCGTCGTCGGTCACCGGCAGCTCGCCCTCGGCGGGCAGCCGCCACGGCAGGTCGGGCATCCCGGCCAGCTTCGCCACGCCCGCGGCGGTGGCCGCGCGGGAGGTGACGGCGTGGAAGACGCGGTCGACGTCGCCGGCCGCGGCGGTGGTGATCTGGTGGGCCCGGATGTGGTCGGGGTGCCCGTACCCGCCGAACGCGTCGTAGGTGACCACGACCTGCGGCCTGACCGAGGCGATGATCCCGGCCAGCTCCTCGACCTGCTCGTCGAACGAGCCCTGGACGAACGCGCGCGGGTGCCCGTTGGCCTCGACGCCGGCCATGCCGGAGTCGCGCCAGCGGCCCATGCCGCCCAGGAACCGGTGGTCGGTCACGCCCAGCGCGGCGCACGCCGAGCGCAGCTCCGCGACCCGGTACCCGCCGAGCTGGTCGGCGGCGTCCGCGGCGAGGTTGCGCAGCGCGGGCGGGATGATCTCACCCTCCTCGCCGAGGGTGCAGGTGACCACGGTGACGTGCACGCCCAGCGACGAGTAGCGGGCGATGGTGCCGCCCGTCCACAGGCTCTCGTCGTCGGGGTGCGCGTGTACCAGCAGCAACCGTGGTGGTGCGGTGAGCGTCACCGGATCAGAGTAAGGGGCGGGTACGACAACGCGATCGGGGGCTGCGTTGGATGGCGCCGCCTCCGGCAGCGCGGCTCGGCCGCCTGGAGTCGGTGGCTCGCGGCTGATCCCACGACGATCGAAGAGCGTGATCGCCGTGGGATGAGCCACGAACCACCGACGCGGCCTCGCGGCGGGGGTCGGCCCCGAGAAGCCGGTCCGCGCGCGGGGGGCGGTCCCGACGGGCCGGTCCGCGCGCGGGGAGCGGTCCCGACGGGCCGGTCCGCGCGTCGGGGTCGCCCCGACCGCGTCGGTTCTCCCGCCGGGGTCGGTCAGCCGACCAGGAGGGGCTTGACCTCGGCGAAGTGGCACGCGGACAGCGTGCCCTCGCCGTCGCCGCGGCGCTCCAGCTTCGGCTCCTCGACGGCGCAGATGTCCTGCGCCTTCCAGCAGCGGGTGCGGAACCGGCAGCCCGAGGGCGGGTTCACCGGCGACGGCACGTCACCGGTGAGCACGATCCGCTGCCGCCTGCGCTCCAGCTTCGGGTCGGGCACCGGCACCGCCGACAGCAGCGCCTGCGTGTAGGGGTGCATCGGCCGGTTGTAGATGTCCTCGCGCGCACCGATCTCGATGATCTTGCCGAGGTACATCACGGCGACCCGGTCGGAGATGTGCCGCACCACCGACAGGTCGTGCGCCACGAACAGGTACGCCAGGCCGAGGCGCTCCTGCAGCTCCTCCAGCAGGTTCACCACGCCGGCCTGCACCGACACGTCCAGCGCCGACACCGGCTCGTCCAGCACCACGAGCTTCGGGTTCAGCGCGAGCGCCCGGGCGATGCCGATGCGCTGGCGCTGGCCGCCGGAGAACTCGTGCGCGTACCGGTTGCGGTGCTCCGGGTTGAGGCCGACGAGCTCCATCAGCTCGTTGACCCGCGACTGCACGTCCCGGCCGTTGCCGCCGGTGCCGTGGATCCTGAACGGCTCGGAGATCAGCTCGTTGATCTGCCAGCGCGGGTTGAGCGAGGCGTACGGGTCCTGGAACACGATCTGCATGTCCCGCCGCACCCCGCGCAGCTGCCTGCCGCGCAGCTGCGTCAGCTCGCGGCCCTCGAACTTCACCGAGCCGGACGTCGGCTTGTGCAGCTGGAGGATCGCGCGCCCGGTGGTGGACTTGCCGCAGCCGGACTCGCCGACCAGGCCCAGGGTCTCGCCCGGGTACAGGTCGAAGGTGACGCCCGACACGGCCTGCACCTGCCCGACCGTGCGCGGGATGATGCCGCCGCCGCGCACCGGGAAGGACTTGACCAGGTCCCGGACCTCCAGCAGCGGGGTCTCACCCGGCCGGCCGGAGGCGGCGCCGCCTGCCTGCGGGTTCACATCGGTGGACGTGGTCATGAGGTCGGCTTCTCCTCTTCGTGCATCCGCGCTTCCACCTCGTCGACGGTCTCGGTCACCGGGATGTCCGGGTTCGCCGTGGTGAGGGCGGCCGGGTTCTCCACGACACCGATCTCGTCGTGCGCGAACAGGCGCTGCGGGTTCTCGATGGTCGCCAGGTGCGCGGAGCGGTGGCACCGCGCGAAGTGACCGGCGCGGTCGGTCTCCAGCAGCCTCGGCTCGGCCTCCCGGCACTCGTCGATCACGAGCGGGCAGCGCGGCGAGAACGTGCAGCCCTGCGGCAGGTTCATCAGCGAGGGCGGCGCGCCCTTGATGGGGGTGAGCCGCTTGCCCAGCATGCTCGGGTTCGGGATCGAGCCGAGCAGGCCGACCGTGTAGGGCATGCGCTGGGCCTCGAAGACCTCGTCCACCGCGCCCTGCTCGACGACCGTGCCGCCGTACATCACCTGCACGCGGTCCACCATGCCCGCCACCACGCCCAGGTCGTGGGTGATGATCATGATGCCGGCGCGCGTCTCGTCCCGGATGCGCAGCAGCGTGTCCAGGATCTGCGCCTGCACGGTCACGTCCAGCGCCGTGGTCGGCTCGTCGGCGATGATCACGTCCGGGTCGTTGATGATCGCCATCGCGATCATCACGCGCTGCCGCATGCCGCCGGAGAACTCGTGCGGGTACTGCTCCGCGCGCCGGTCCGGCTGCGGGATGCCCACCAGCTCCAGCACCTCGACGGCCTTGGCCAGCGCCGCCTTCTTCGACACGTCGTGGTGCGCCCGGTGCGCCTCGGCGAGCTGCCAGCCCACCGTGTACACCGGGTTCAGCGACGTCATCGGGTCCTGGAAGATCATCGAGATGCCGTTGCCGCGGATCGGCTGCATCTGCTTGTAGCTCAGGCCGACCAGCTCGCGGTCCTTGAACCTGATCGAGCCGCCGACCCTCGCGGTCTTGGGCAGCAGGCCCATGACCGCCATCGACGACACCGACTTGCCGGAGCCGGACTCGCCCACGATGCCCAGCACCTCGCCGGCGCCGAGCGTGAACGTCACGTCCCGCACCGCGTGCACGGTGCCGTCGTCGGTCGGGAAGTCGACCGACAGGTTCTCGATCCGCAGCAGCTTCTCACCGCCGGCCCGGTCGTCCCAGGCCGCGGACTCGGGTGCGCCCATCACGTCCAACCCACTCATGCCTTCACCCTCTTCTGCCGCGGGTCGAAGGCGTCCCGGAGACCGTCGCCGATGAAGTTCACCGCGAGCGAGATCAGCACGATGAACACGAACGGCGTGAAGAACAGCCACGGGTGCAGCGTGAGCTCGTTCTTGTTCAGGCTGATCATCAGGCCCAGCGAGGTGTCCGGGCTCTGCACGCCCAGACCGATGAACGACAGGGCCGCCTCCAGCAGCACCGCCTGCGCGATCGCCAGCGTGGCGTTGACGATGATCACGTCGATGGTGTTGGGCAGGATGTGCCGGAACACGATCCGGGTCGTGGACGCGCCCAGCGCGCGGGCCGCCTCCACGAACTCCTTCTCGCGCAGCGACAGCACCATGCCGCGGATCACGCGCGCGATCGACAGCCAGCCGATCAGGCCCAGGTAGAGGGCCACGATGATCCAGTTCGAGTTGCCGCCGCCGGCGACCGACACCACGAAGCTGTTGCGCACCAGCACCGCCGCGATGACCAGGCTGGGGATCACCAGCAGCAGGTCGATGAAGCGGCTGATCAGCGTGTCGGCCCAGCCCCTCAGGTAGCCGGCCAGCGCGCCCAGCACCACGCCGATGATCGTGGACACGACCGCCACGACCACCGCGATCTGCAGCGAGAACTGGGTGCCCCGGATGATCAGGGCGACCATGTCGCCGCCCAGCCGGTCGGTGCCGAACGGGTGCTCGGCGCTCGGCGGCAGGTACCGGCGGAAGCCCAGGTCGGTGTAGGAGTGCTTCCAGAACAGACCGCCGAAGAAGGCGAACAGCACCAGGACCACGAACAGGACCAGGCCGATCACGGCCGCCTTGTGCCTGGTGAACCGCCGCAGGATGACCTGCCACTGCTTGCGGGCCGCGGTGGTGTCGAACTGGCTGCTCTCGGCCGAGGACGACGCCGGGACCTCCGCCACGGGGGCGCCCATGTTAGTCAAGGCGAATCCTCGGGTCGAGGACCGCGTACAGGATGTCCGCGATCAGGTTGAACAAGATGATGAAGACGGCGGTCAGCATCATGAAGCCGAGCACCTGGTAGGGCTCGATCTTCTCGATCGCCTCGACGATGAACTTGCCCATGCCGGACCAGCCGAAGACCGTCTCGGTGATCACCGCGCCGCTGAAGCTGGCGCCGATGTTCAACGAGGACACCGTGATGATCGGGATGAGGGCGTTGCGGAACGCGTGCCGGAAGATGGCACGCCCCTCGGAGACGCCCTTCGCCTGCGCCGTGCGCACGTAGTCGGCGTTCAACGTCTCCAGCATCGAAGCCCGCTGGAAACGGCTGTAGAGCGCGAACTGGATGACCACGAGCGAGATCGTCGGCAGGATGTACGCGCCGCTGTACTGGAAGATCTGCTGGCCCAATCCGCCGGAGAAGCCGTCGCCCGGCGGGCCGGCGGTGATGATCCACCGGTCGGCGCCGATGGACTCCAACCAGTTGTTCAGCTCGATGCCACCGGCCTTGAGCACGAGCGCCACGCAGAACAACGGCATCGAGAACATCGCGAACGATATTCCGGTCGCCGTGTAGTCGAATATCGAATACTGTCTCACCGCGCCGATGACACCGACCGCGATGCCCAGCGCGAGCGCGATCAGCTCGGCGCCCAGGACCAGCCGGAACGTGACGCCGAACGCCTTGACCAGCTCGTCCTTGACGGGCCTGCCCGCGTTGCCGGGGACGACGGTCTCGCCCCAGTCACCGGTCACGAAGTCGCCCGCCCAGGCGACGTAGCGCTCCATGAACGGCTTGTTGTAGCCCGTCCGCTCGTAGGCCGCGGCGATCTCCGCGGGTGTCCGGGGCTTCTGGAGCTTCCACTCGCCCAGGGGGTCGCCCATGGCGTTGGTGAGACCGAAGCAGAGGAATGACGCGACGATCAACAGCGGAATCGAGATCAACAACCGCCGGATTGTGTAACGGAACATGACGAGTCTCTAGTCTCCCTAGGCACCCCCGCGTGCGAGCGTGAGAGCCTACCGGACGCGGACACCGTCCGGGGGGCCGGTGCTTGTGGCACCGGCCCCCCGGCGGAAATGATCGTGCTTACCCGGTTCGTGCTTTACCTGGTCTTTGTTACTTCTTCTGCCAGGCGTACACGTTCCAGGTCACACCGCCACCGACGCCGATGTAGGAGATCGGGCCGATGTCCGCGCTCGACGCGGCGAAGTCGGACAGCTGGAACAGCGGCACGCTGTGCAGGTCGTCGCGCATCTGCTTGTCGACCTCGTTCATCTGCGTGATGCGCTTCTGGTAGTCCAGCTCACCGTTCGCGGCCGCCCACTTCTCGGTCACCGCGGCCGAGTCGTAGAGGTTGTAGTTGCCCGAACCGCCCTTGGCCTTCTGCGCGTAGTTGCCGTACGCGCCGGCCTTCAGCGGCTGGCCGACCCACGCGAACAGGGCCGCGTCGAACTCCGAGGCCGGGAGGCGCTTGTCGTTGAAGTCCGCCGCCTGGTCGTCGACGATCTCGATGCCGGCCTGCTTGCACTTGTCCTGCAGGATGCGCACGGTGTCGGCGCGGCGCTGCACGATCTTGTGGCCCAGCGCGAAGGACGCGCGGAACTCGCCCTTGGTGTAGATGCCGTCGGCGCCCAGCTTCCAGCCGCCGTCCTCGAGGGTCTTCTTGGCCGCCGCCACGTCGCCGTTGCCGACGTCGCCGTAGTGGTCCTCGTAGCCGACCTCGTTCGGCATGAACACCAGGCTGCCCAGCGGCTTGGCGTTCGGGTCGACGTCCGCCACCAGCTTCTCGACCAGCTGCTGCCGGTCGAAGCACTGCGCGATCGCCAGGCGCAGGTCCTTGTTCTGCGCGAACAGCGGGCGCGACATGTTGAAGTCGACGTGCTCGAAGGTCTGGCCACCGGCCGCGTAGACGTCGTAGGCGCTGTCACCGCGGAGCTGCTGGGCGACCGCCGGGTCGGCCTGCGGGGCGATGACCGCGACTTCCTTGTTCTGCAGCTGCTGGGCCGCCGACTGGGCGTCGGTGTTGGTCTTCAGGATGACCTTGGCCGGACCACCCGGGTTGCCCCACCACTTGGGGTTGCGCTCCAGGACGGTCTGGTCCTTCAGGTCCGAGGAGACGATCGTGTACGGGCCGCCGGACAGGGCGACGGACGGGTCGAAGCCCAGCCAGCCCGTGGTGTAGAACTCGGCGACCTTCTTGACCGTGTCGTCGTTCTGCGAGGGCAGGACCTTGGTGATGTCCGCCACGCCGGTCTTCTGCTCCAGGACGTGCGCCGGCAGCAGGCTGTCGCTGCCCGGCTGCGAGAACAGCGCGCGGTAGTCCGCGAACGGCTTGTCCTTGAAGAACGTCGTGGTGATCGTCTTGTCGTTGTCCGAGCACTCGAGCTTCTCGATGTTCTCGTACCCGGTCGGGGTCGAGTCGAAGATCGAGGCTTCCTCGCCGTCCTCACCCTTGACGGTGGCCTTGCTCGTGGCCGCCAGCCACTTCAGGTGGAAGTCGTCGCAGTCGATGGGCTGGCCGTCGGACCAGACCGCCTCCTTGTTGACCTTCCACTCGATGACCTGCGGGTCGTTGGAGGTGACCTTGATGGACTCCATCAGGTCGCCGTCCACCTTGATGATCACCTTGCCGTCGACCAGGTCGGTGATGTACGGCGAGGGCTGCACGTTGGACAGCGCGATGGTGCTGGAGAAGTTGTTCGTCGCGCCGATGTTGTTGTTGTAGTTGTGGAAGCCCTCTTCCACGGCGACCGCGATCTCGCCGATGTCGTCCACCTTGGGACGCTTGAACACCTCGTCCTGGCCGCCGATCTCACCCGGGTTGGCGTCCTGCTGCCCACCCGTGCCGCCGCTGTCCGAGCCGCCTCCACCACACGCGCTCAGCGCGAGGGTGGCGCTCGTCAACAGCGCGAGCGCCGAGACAGCTTTTGATCTCCTCATCGACACGTGCCCTCCTAGCACCGGGTTGGAGCGACCGGAGGCCGACTTCCACCCATAACCGTGATGTGCCAAACGCGCCCCGAACCGACACACCGTTGCAGCACGATAAGAAGCGGTGCGCCGGACGGTCACTACCCCTTCCACTGATCGTGACCAAAGGGTGACACGTCGGTCGCAGCAAGCGACTCCGTCGTTACAGGCGGGAACCTTCGTTAACCGGTCGCCGGGAATACTGTCAATACTGCCTCACGAACGCATCTTGAAGCCAGTGTTTCGTACCGGTCAACGGTCAACGACCTTCCCGCCGCCACGTCGGCGCGCCGCTCAGCGGACCCGCGAACGGGGCGCCCGCGGTGACCCCCCGGGCCTCCGGCAACACCACCAGCAGGTCGGCTACCTGGAACAACGGCATCGAGACGGCCTGCTGCCAGAGCACCGGCTCGACCGCGGCGAGGGCGTCGGACAACAGCACCTCACCCGTCAGCGCCTGCTCGATCACCGGCTGGACGGCCTGGTCGCAGAAACCCGACAGATTCCCCGGAATGGGTGTACCACCCGCCTCCGGTGACGTCCTGCAGCCGAATGCGGAAGCCAGAACCGCCGCCGAATCACCGGTGTCCAACTGGGGCACCACGGCAATGTCGACGACGTTGTCAGGGTTGTCCGCACCGGCCAGATCTTCGCCGAACAAGTCATTGGGCTGCGTTGTCAGGACCCGGACCGCGATTCCGGACAATGACAGTTGACGCTGGACCTCGTTCGCGACGGCCGCGTACGGCTCCACCCCGGCCGGTGCCGCGACGGTCAACTCCAGCGGCTTGCCGTCCCGCACCCACCGCCCCTCCACCTGGGTGTAACCCGATTCAGCGAGCAGTTGCGTGGCGTTGCCGGCGCGGGCCGGCATGGTCGCTTTGTAACCGTTCTTCGACGGTGGGATGACGTGGGCGTCGGCGCGGAGCCCCGCGCTGGGGCCGCTGCGGGTGCCGAGGTCGATCAGCTGGTCGCGGTTGAGGATGTCCATCAGCGCGGTCCGAAGCCGGACATCACCCAGCCGGGGGGACGCGGGCCGGAAGAGCACGGTGACGACCTCCGGCCGGGGCACGGTCGTCACGGCGACCTCGCGCCCCAGCTCCGCGACGTCCCTGACCGCGATGGCGTCGGCCCGGATCAGCGCGACCTGGTCGTCACCGGTGTCCAGGGCCTCGACGGTGTCGTGCTGGCTCGCCCGGCGCAGGACGAGCCGGTCGAGCGCGGGCGGCTGCTCCCAGTAGCGGTCGTTGCGCTCCAGGACGATCTCGCCGCGGGGCTGGTCGAGCGTCCGGACGGCGAACGGCCCCCCGGTCGCCGGGAAGCTGTCGGCCAGCGCGGCGCCCCAGCCGCCGGGGGCGTCCTTGAGCAGGTGGGCGGGCAGCAGGTCGTGGAACAGGCTGCGCCACCCCGGGTAGGGGCGGCTGAACACCACCTCGACGACCTTCCCCCCCTCGCGGCTGGCGATGTCGTCGATCAGGCGGTAGCCGGCGGGGTTGATGACGCCGGGCTCCTCGCGCATGCGCTGCCAGAGGTAGACGAAGTCCTCGGCCGCGATGGGGGCGGAGTCCGACCAGCTCGCGTCGCGCCGCAGCGTGTAGGTCACGGTGTACGGCTCGGCGTCGGTGACCTCGGCGTTCACCATCAGGTCGAGGTCGAGCCGGGGGCTGCCGTCCTGGTCGGTGCGGAAGGTGGAGGGCAGGAGCAGCGAGGCGAGGGCCGTGGTGATCGTCGACTGGGCGGCGAGGGTGTGGGGGTTGTAGCCGCCCTTGACGTCGTCGACGCCGACCACCAGCTCGTTCTGCTTCTCCTTGGGCACGACGGTCATGCCTGGCGTGGACGGCACCAGGGGCGGGGGTGGGGTGGCCGTGCAAGCCGCCACCAGCAAAACCGCGGCCAACACCGCCACAACCGATCGCTTGCCCATGGTGACGAGCGTGCCAGACGCCCCGCACCGACGGCCGCCGAGGCCCTGCCGGCCTTGTGGGCGGGGCCCGAACCACGGGGGTTCCGGGCTCCGACTTCATGCCGCAGGGGTCGGGCCGCAGGGGGTCGGGCCGCGGAGGTCCCAGCCACAGGGGGCCTGGCCGCAGGGGTCACGGCCACAGAGCTTCCCGCCGCAGGGGTCCCGGCCGCAGGGTCCAGGCCACGGAGGTCCCCGCCACAGAACTTCCAGCCACGGAGGTCCTGGCAGCAGGAGCCCTGGCCGCAAGCTGCCTCCTCACACACCCGCACACGCAGCGCGAGCGAGCGGTTGCTCCGGGTACACGCGCACGTGCGGGCGGGGGCCGCGCTGGGCGGGGAGGCGGGCCGGGGGCGACCGGCCTGGTCGGGCCGATCGGGTCGGCTTGGGTGGCGGGGTGGGGCGGGTGGTGGCCAGGGGGCTCGGGTTGGTCGGTTTCCTCATATTTCAACCGAGTGCCGGACCCCCGGTTTTCGTACATATCCGGGCCTGGACCACCCGATCGTGTAGCCGAAACGCCCCAAACCGCCAGAAACGGACAGGCGCCCCAGGGCCAGGAGCCCTGGGGCGCCTGTCAGCGCACCCTATATATAAGGAGCAAGCCCCGCAGCGCGGGGTCAGCCGCGCAGCTTGGCGCGGTTCCGCTCGCGGCCGCGCTGGTTGGCGTCCAGGATCACCTTCCGCACCCGCACGACCTCCGGCGCGACCTCGACGCACTCGTCGGCCGCGCAGAACTCCAGCGCCTCCTCCAGCGACAGCTTGCGCGGCCGCGCCAGGGTCTCCATCACGTCGGCCGTCGAGGTGCGCATGTTGGTCAGCTTCTTCTCGCGGCAGACGTTGACGTCCAGGTCCTCCGCCCGCGGGTTCTCACCGACGACCATGCCCTCGTACGTGTCGGCGCCCGGCTCGACGAAGAACGTGCCGCGGTCGGCCAGCTGCATCATCGCGTACGCCGTCACCGAGCCGGTGCGGTCGGCGACCAGGGAGCCGTTGTGCCTGGTGCGAATCTCGCCCGCCCACGGGCCGTAGCCCTCGGCGACCGCGTTGGCGATGCCGGTGCCGCGGGTCTCGGTCAGGAACTCGGTGCGGAACCCGATGAGGCCGCGCGAGGGCACGACGTAGTCGAGCTTGATGCGGCCGCTGCCGTGGCCGGACATGTTCTCCATCCGGCCCTTGCGGTTGGCCAGCAGCTGGGTGATGGCGCCCAGGTGCTCCTCCGGCGCGTCGATGGTCAGCCGCTCGAACGGCTCGTGCAGCTTGCCGTCGACGGTCTTGGTCACCACCTGCGGCTTGCCGACGGTCAGCTCGAAGCCCTCGCGGCGCATCTGCTCGACCAGGATGGCCAGCGCCAGCTCGCCGCGGCCCTGGACCTCCCAGGTGTCGGGCCGCTCGGTGGGCAGCACGCGCACCGACACGTTGCCGACCAGCTCGGCGTCGAGGCGGCCCTTGAGCAGGCGGGCGGTGAGCTTGGTGCCGCCGCCGCGGCCGGCCAGCGGCGAGGTGTTGACGCCGATGGTCATCGAGATGGCGGGCTCGTCGACGGTGATCCGCGGCAGCGGCTCGGGGTTGTCGACGTCGGCCAGCGTGTCGCCGATGGTGATGTCGGGGATGCCCGCGATGGCGACCAGGTCGCCGGCGCGCGCCTCCTCGGCGGGCACGCGCTCCAGCGCCTCGGTGATCAGCAGCTCGGTGATCTTGACCTTCTGCACCGAGCCGTCCTCGCGGCACCAGGCCACGGTCTCGCCCTTGCGGATGCGGCCGGCGGCGACGCGGCACAGCGCGATGCGGCCGAGGAACGTGGACGCGTCGAGGTTGGTCACCAGCGCCCGCAGCGGCGCGTCGGCGTCGCCGGTGGGCGCGGGGATGTGGTTGAGCAGCACCTCGAACAGCGAGTCCAGGTTCTCCGCGTCGGGGAGGCCGCCGTCCTCGGGCTGGTTCAGCGACGCGCGGCCGGCGCGCGCCGAGGCGTAGACGACCGGCAGGTCCAGCACGGAGTCGTCGGCGCCGACCTCGGTGGCGAGGTCCAGCAGCAGGTCGTGGGCCTCTTCGACGACCTCGGAGATCCGGGCGTCGGGCCGGTCGACCTTGTTGACCACGAGGATCACGGGCAGGCCGGCGGCCAGGGTCTTGCGCAGCACGAACCGGGTCTGCGGCAGCGGGCCCTCGGAGGCGTCGACCAGCAGCACGACGCCGTCGACCATGGACAGGCCGCGCTCGACCTCGCCGCCGAAGTCGGCGTGGCCCGGGGTGTCCACCACGTTGATGGTGACCACGCCGTCGGGCGTGTGGCGGCGGACCGCGGTGTTCTTGGCGAGGATCGTGATCCCCTTCTCGCGCTCCAGCTCGCCGGAGTCCATCACCCGGTCGACGAGCTCGGCGCGTTCGGAGAAGGCGCCGGACTGCCGGAGCATGGCGTCGACCAGGGTGGTCTTGCCGTGGTCAACGTGCGCGACGATCGCGACGTTGCGCAGGTCGTTGCGGACCAGCGTTTCCTTGATCGACGCGGTGGCCGTGGGCACGCGGAACTCCTAGAGCTGATTCGAGGGAGGCCGGGCGCTGGGACGAAAGGACGCGCGCAGCCTCAACCAGTCTAGCGGGCGGGTCGTCATTACCACACGGGGGACGGCAGGTGAGGTCAGCCTCACCTAGTCTGGGGACACCTGGATGAGCGGAGCGCGTCGCGTGGGCAAGGGCAAGGTGAAGAAGAAGTGCTGCCGGTCGGACCCCCGCTGCCGGCGCTGCCCGGTGTTCGCCCTGCTCAAGGCCAAGAAGAAGGACGGGAAGAAGGCGGCGTGAGGGCCGTATGCCACGTCGCGAAGTCCATGTGGGGCCTTCGCGGTCCCGGCGGGAGCCGCTAGCATCGGGGCCGTGCGCGTTGTCCACACGTCCTGGTGGCCGTCTTCCCGGCGGCCCTGAGACTGCGCGTTCCGAAACCAACGCAGGCCGCCCGTCGAGGCGGCCTTCGCGTTGTTCGGGGGACCCTTCGGCGGGCCCACCCCCGAAGGGATTCACCCCATGGTCAGGCTCTCCGCGATCACCCCGTCCGGCCAGGTCCAGCTGG
Organism: Saccharothrix syringae; assembly: GCF_009498035.1. Lineage (NCBI taxonomy): Bacteria > Bacillati > Actinomycetota > Actinomycetes > Pseudonocardiales > Pseudonocardiaceae > Saccharothrix > Saccharothrix syringae. The sequence goes on along the minus strand of NZ_CP034550.1, from coordinate 843,595 downwards.
GCAACTACCTCGGCGCCGTCCGGCAGTGGGCCGTCGACGGCGGCGAGGAGGACATCTACTTCATCAGCGACCTGCACGCGATGACGACGTCGCACAACCCGTCCCGGCTGCGGGCGCTGACCCGGGAGCAGCTGGCCGTGGTGATCGCCTCCGGCGTGGACCCCAGGTCGGTGTCGGTGCAGTCGGACCTGGTGCGGGAGCTGGGTGCGCTGACCTGGGTGCTGGAGTGCACCTGCACGTACGGCGAGGCGGCGCGGATGGTGCAGTTCAAGGAGAAGTCGGTGGGGCGGTCGTCGGTGCGGCTGAGCCTGCTGACCTACCCGGTGCTGATGGCGTCCGACATCCTGCTGCAGGGCGCGCACGAGGTGCCGGTGGGTGACGACCAGAAGCAGCACGTGGAGCTGGCCCGGGCGCTGGCGCGGCGGTTCAACGGCACGTACGGCGAGGTGTTCGCGGTGCCGCGCGCGGTGGTGCCGCCGACCGGGGCGCGGGTGCGCGACCTGGCCGACCCGACGCGCAAGATGGACAAGACGGCGAAGGACGCGGCGGGCACGGTGTTCGTGCTCGACCCGCCCGACCTGGTGCGGCGCAAGATCCGGCGGGCGGTGACCGACGACCGGGCGGAGGTGCGCTACGCGCCCGAGGAGCAGCCGGGCGTGGCGAACCTGCTGGAGATCCTGAGCGCGTGCACGGGCAAGGAGCCGCAGGAGCTGGCCGGTGCCCACGCCACGTACGACGACCTGAAGGAGGTCGTCGCGGAGGCCGTGGTCGAGGAGCTGCGCCCGATCCGGGAGCGGACCCGGGAACTCCTGGACGACCCGGCCGAGCTGGACCGCGTCCGCGCCCACGGCGCCGAGCGCACCCGCGACCGCTGCCGCCACCGCCTCGACGCCGCCCTGCGGGTCTCCGGCCTCGGCTGACCCCCACCCCCGGCGTGTCATGCACTCAGACCCCGCGTGTCATGCGCTCAAGCCGCGCGTGTCATGCGCTCAGACCTCGTGAGTCATGCGCTCGCGCCCTCTGGAGGGGGGAGCTGAATGCATGACACGCGGGTGCTGGGCGCATGACACGCCGGGGTTGAGGGCATGACACGCGGGGGCTGGAGGCATGACACGCGCGGGGTTAGGTGGGGGTTGGGGTTAGGAGGGGGTGCAGGGCGGGGAGGAGGACCCGGTCGGCGGGGAGCCAGTCGAGGGTGTCCAGTTCGGTGGGGCCGATCCAGCGGACGGCCTGGTGGTCGGTGGGGGTGGGGGTGCCTTCGGGCAGGTGGGCGGTGTAGGCGCGGAGGAGGAGGTCGGGGCGCAGGGGGACGTCGGGGGCCAGGCGGGTGTCGGGGACGACGGTGACGCCCAGTTCCTCGCGGCACTCGCGGATGACCGCGTCGTGGTCGGTCTCGCCCGGTTCGACGCGGCCGCCGGGGAGTTCCCAGCGGCCGGCGGTGTCCGGGGGGTAGGAGCGCTGCTGGGCCAGCAGGAGGCCGTTGCGGATGATGGCGGCGCCTACCACTACGCGCGCGTTGAGGAGTTCCACGGAGCGTTGGGACACGGCGTGGGCGCGGGCCTGCATCACCTTCAGGGCCAGGCCCCGGCCCACCACGACGTCGGCCAGGCGGCCCACCGGGCCGCCCGGGCTGGTCCACTCGACCGAGTCGACCACCATGGTGCCGCCGCCGGTGTGCAGGAGGTCGGTGGTCAGGGTCAGTCGCGGCAGGGGGCCGCCGACCAGCTCGGCCGACACGCCGGTGGTGTCCGCTCGGGTCACGACCAGCACGCCGTTGACCGGGCCCACGGAGCCGGTCAGGGAGGCGCCCCGGTACAGGACCGGCTCGCCCGAGATGCGCACGCCCAGGCCCCGGACGGCGCGGGCCAGCAGCAGGCCGTCCAGCAGGGCGGCGGCGACCGTGCTCAGCGGGGCGTCGACCAGGGTGGTGTTCCTCAGCTCGGGCACGGGCGGAATCCTGCCGGCCGGGGTGGTGCCGACACTACTCCGAAGGGGCGAGGGCGGGAGTTCGAAGGGATGAGGGCGGGACCACCGGACAGGACCCCAACCGGGCAAGACCCCACCGGGCAAGACCCCACCGGCAGGGTTCGAAAGCAGCGCCCGGAAGCAGGGCCCGGAAGCAGGGCCGGATGGCAGCGCTCCCGTAGGGCCCGGCCGGCCCCGCCGGCGCGGACGCCACCGGCAGCGCGTCACCGGGCAGCACGTCACCGGTAGGCGGGCCAGCGCACCTCCAGGCGGGCGCCGCCCTCCGGTGACTCGCCCGCCCGCACGGTCCCCCGCCGCCGGCGCACCAGGTGGGCGACCAGGGCCAGGCCCAGGCCGAAGCCGCCGGTGGCGCGGCCGCGGTCCGACTCGACGCGGTAGAACCGGTCGAACACCTTCTCCCGGTGCTCCTCGGGGATGCCGGGGCCGTCGTCGTCGACGACCAGGCGGACCTCGCGGGCGGCGGGCAGCACCGAGACCCGGATGAACGCGCGGGCGTGGCGGGCGGCGTTGCGCAGCAGGTTGTCCACCACCAGCTCGACCTCGGTGCGGGCGGCGGAGACCATGCAGGCGCTCATCGGCGCGGCGACCTGCACCACCACGTCCTGCGCGGCCAGGCGGTCGACGGCGGCCTGCGCCTGGAGCGCCAGGTCGACCGGTTCGGCGCGCGGCAGCTCGCCGGTGTCGGCGCGGGCCAGCATGAGCAGGGCGTCGACCAGCGCGGACAGCCGCTCGGACTCCTCGACGACGGACTCCAGCACCTCGATGGAGAAGTCGGGGTCGGGGTGGGCCACGGCCACCTCGGCCTGGGCCCGCACCGACGTCACCGGGGACCGCAGCTCGTGGGCGGCGTCGCCGGTGAACCGCCGCAGCCGCTCGGTGGCCTCGTCGCGCCGGGCCAGCAGGGCGTTCAGCTCGACCGCAAGCGCTTGCAGCTCGTCGCGCGCGGCGGGCACGGGCAGGCGCTGGCCGCGCGGGAGCTGCCCGGCGGCCACGCGCATGCGCTCCACCGGGCGCAGCGACGAGCGGACCGACAGCCACGTGGCGATGCCCACCAGCCCGGCCACCAGCACCGCGGCCACCAGCAGCCAGCGGGTGCCGAGGCGGTTGGCCTCGCGGTAGCCGAGCAGGGTGTCGCCGGCGACGTGCAGGCGCGGGGTGCCGTCGGGGGTGAACTCCACCCAGCCGATCCACCGGTGCGCGCTCGCGCCCTCGACGCGCAGCACCGGCCGGCCGGCCTTGAGGGTGCGGACCTCGGCGGGGGTCAGGTCGGTGGGCGGTCCGCCGTCCACGGGGGTGCCCGCGGTGTCGAGCACGCGCACCGCGCCGGACCGGGCCAGCTCCGCGTCGACCGCGCTGATCTGCACCATCCCGATGAGCCTCGGCGCCAGCAGGGTGAACGCGAGCAGGCACATCAGGGCCACGCCGGTGGCCACGACGGTGATGCGGAACCGCAGCGTGCGGCGCAGCCACCAGCGGCGCGGGCTCACCTGCGCCTGCTGGCCGCCGAGCCGAGCGCCGCGTCCAGGTCGGGCGTGGACGCCAGGTAGCCGTGGCCGCGCACGGTCCGGACCACCTCGCCCGCGCCCATGGCCTCCAGCTTGCGCCGCAGGTAGCCGACGTAGACCTCGACCGCGTTGCGGGTCGCGGCCTGCTCGTCGCCCCACACGGTGCGCAGCAGCTCGTCCTTGGTCACCACGGACCCGGCGCGGCCGGCCAGCACGTCGAGCACCGCGTACTCGCGCGGCGACAGCGCCACCGGCTCGCCCGCCCAGCTCACCTCGCGCGCGGCCCGGTCGACCACCAGTTCGCCGAGCTTGAGGCGCCGTCGCGCCAGGTCGGCGTTGTTGCGCCGCAGCAGCGCCCGCACCTGCGCGACCAGCACCACGAACGAGAACGGCTTGACCAGGTAGCCGTCGGCGCCCAGGTCGAGCCCGTCGGCCTGGTCGACCTCGCCGTCCTTGGCCGACACCATCAGCACGGGCGTGCGCACGCCCTCGGCGCGCATCCGCTGGAGCACCCGGTAGCCGGACAGGCCCGGCAGCATGATGTCGAGCAGCACCACGTCGAACGCGCCGGTCAGCGCCACCCGCAGGGCGTTGGGCCCGTCGGCGGCGGTGACCACCTCCATGCCCTCGGCGGACAGGCCGCGCTCCAGCGCCCGTCGCACGCCCACCTCGTCGTCCACCACCAGCACCCGCGGTCTCACGCCACACAGCATGCCCGTTCGGTGGGACGATCGCGGCACGATCTCAGTGCTCTCTCAGTCTCTCAGCACCGTCTCAGCGCGGGCGCGGGATCGTCGGTGACGTCGGGTCGCAAGGAGCCGCCCGACGCCTCGGGAGGAGGGGACATGAACCGCAGGAGGGTGACCGTCGCCGCGGCGGCGGCCGGCGTGGTCGCCGGGGCCACCGGGCTCGGGCTGCTCGCGATGCCCGCGGGCGCCGGGCCCGCGCCGGTGCTGCCCGACGTGACGGCCGAGGCCCTGGTCGAGTCGGTGGTCACGGCCACGCCCGCCGCGCTGGGCGGCAGCGTCGAGGTGGACAACGACCTGGGCATCCCGGCGCTCGCGGGGGTGCCGCAGCTGTCGGACGGCGCCAGCTCGCTGCGCGTGTGGACCGACGGCGCGGGCAAGGTGCGGGTGCAGCTGCCCGCGGGCAGCTCGGAGAAGACCTTCGTCGACGACGGGCAGACCGCGTGGCTGTGGGACTCCGCCGCGCAGTCGGTGACCAAGCTCCCGCACGGCACCGCCCGGGAGGAGGCCGCCGAGCAGGGCGTGCCCGCCGACCCGGTGACGCTGGCCCGCGACGTGGTGTCCCGCGTCAAGGAGTTCAGCGACGTCACCGTCGACGGCACCGCGCGCGTCGCGGGCCGGGCCGCGTACGAGCTGGTGCTGACGCCGAAGCCGACGGAGAAGACCGTGCTGCGCGAGGTGCGCGTCGCGGTCGACGCCGAGCTGCGCGCGCCGCTGCGGCTGTCCGTGCTGACCAACGGCACGGACGCGCCCGCCGTGCGGGTCGGGTTCTCCGACCTGGACGTCGGCCCGCAGGACGCGGCGCTGTTCGCGTTCACCCCGCCCGCCGGGGCGAAGGTGACCGAGGACGGCCCGCACGAGGTCTCGCCCGAGGACAAGGCTGCCGCCGAGCGGGCGCTGGCCGAGGCCGGGCCGCAGGTCGTCGGCGAGGGCTGGGACGCCGTGCTGGTCGCGCGCGTGCCCGCCGAGGCGCTGACGAGCATGGTCGGGCGGGGCGAGCAGGGCCGGGACCGGCACTGGGAGGACGCGCCCGGCCGGCCGGAGGACGTCGACGTCCAGGGCCTGCTGCGGCAGCTCGGCAAGCCGGTCAGCGGCCCGTGGGGCTCGGGCACGCTGATCACCGCCCGGGTCGGCGCCGTCCTGGTCGCCGACGACGGCCGGGTGGCCGCGGGCGCGGTGCCCGAGCAGGTGCTGGTGGACGCGATCGGTCAGGTCAGGTGACCACCTCGACCAGCGCGCGGGTGGGGTCGGCCGACGCCGGCCCCGCCCCCGTCCTCGCGGCCCGGACGCGGGGACTGCGCAAGGTGTACGGGCGGACGGTGGCGGTGGACCGGGTGGACCTCGACGTGCCGGTGGGGGCGGTGCTGGGGATGCTCGGCCCCAACGGGTCGGGCAAGACCACCACGATCCGGATGCTGCTCGGGCTGGTGCGGCCGACCGAGGGGGAGGTCGAGCTGCTGGGCCAAGCCCTGCCCGACGGCGTCGCGGCCGCGCTGCCGCACGTCGGCGCGCTGGTCGAGGGTCCGGGATTTCACCCGTTCCTGTCGGGCCGGGAGAACCTGCGGCGGGTGGCGGCGTTCGAGCCGCTGCTCGCCACAGGCTCGGCCCGGCAGGCTGTGGAGGACGCGCTGGAGCGGGTCGGGCTCGGCGCCGCCGCGCACCGCCGCTACCGCGGGTACTCGCTGGGCATGAAGCAGCGGCTGGGCCTGGCGGCGGCGCTGCTGGTGCCGCGACGGCTGATCGTGCTCGACGAGCCCACCAACGGCCTGGACCCGGCCGGCACCCGCGAGGTGCGCGGCGTGATCGCCGACCTGCACGCCGCGGGCAGCACCGTGGTGGTGTCGTCGCACCTGCTCAGCGAGATCGAGGCCACCTGCACGCACGTGGCGGTGCTGCACCGCGGCACCGTGGTGGCGCAGGGCGGGCTGGCCGAGCTGCTCCAGGCCGACAGCAGCTCCCTGCTGGTCACCACCCCGGACGTGGAGCAGGCGCTGAACGCGCTGCGCGCGGGCCGCATCTCGGCGCGCCCCACCGAGGAGGGCGTGCGGGTCGAGCTGATCGGCACGACCGCGCCCGCGGTGCTGGAGGCGCTGGTGCGCGCGGGGGTCGCGGTGCACGAGGCGCGCCGGCACCGCACCGGCCTGGAGGACCTGTTCGCCCGGCTCACCGAGGCCGAGGAGGGCGACCACAACCTGTCCGCCGTGGACACGATCGAGGAGGGGGCACGATGAGCGCCCTGGTCGCCACGCGCGCCCCGCTGGGCCGCCAGCTCCGCTCGGAGCTGCGGTGGATCCTGCGCCGCCCGCGGACCGTGATCGGCCTGGCCCTGCTGTGCCTGGTGCCGGTGCTGGCCGGCATCGGCCTGTGGGTCGCCACCGGCGACGGCGGCCCCGCCGGACCGGGCCTGGCCGCGATCGTCGACGGCAACGGCCTGGTGCTGCCGGTGTTCACGCTGTTCCTGGCGCTGCCGCTGCTGCTGCCGCTGGTCGGCGCGGTCTGGGCGGCCGACGGGCTGGCCGGCGAGGCGCAGCACGGCACGCTGCGCGGGCTGCTGATCGCGCCGGTGGGGCGGGTGCGGCTGCTGGCGGTCAAGGCGTTCGGCGTGGCCACCGCGACGCTGCTCGCGGTCACCCTGCTCGCCGTCGTCGGCACCGTCGTCGGGCTGGTGCTGTTCGGCGGGGACGGGATGCTGACGCTGTCGGGCAGCACCCTGCCCGCCGGCGCGGCGCTCGGCCGGATCGCGCTGGCCGTGCTGCTGGTGACCGTGCAGGTGTGGGGCATCGCGGCGGTCGCGCTGGCCATCTCGGCGTGCACCGAGCACCCGCTGGTGGTGATGGCCGCGACCATGGCCGGCGTGATCGTGTTCTCGGTGCTGGGCATGTTCAGCGCGCTGGACTGGCTCCAGCCGTACCTGATCACCTCGGCGTGGAACGGCCTGGTCGACGTGATGCGCGACCCGCTGCCGACCGAGCAGCTGTGGCGCAGCACCGCCCTGGCGGGCTGCTACGTCCTCATCGGGTTGTCGCTGGCCGCAATTCGCTTGGCGACCAAGGACAATTAGCGGTGTGCCCCTGGAGACCGACCGGCTGACGCTGCGCCCGTTCACCTGGTCCGATGTGGACCTGCTGGTGTGGTTGCTCGGCGAACCGCGGGTGATGCGGTACATCGAGGACGGCAGGCCCGTGCCGCGCGAACGCGTCGAGCGCGAGGTGCTGCCGAAGGTGGTGGGCGGCACCGGGTGGTGGGCCGCGCACGAGAAGGCCGCGGGCGCGTTCGTCGGCTGGTTCGAGCTGAGCCCGGCCGGGGACGGCGTGGCGGAGCTGGGCTACCGGCTGCACCCGGACCACTGGGGTCGCGGCTACGCCACCGAGGGGGCGTCCGCGCTGGTCGCGGCCGGGTTCGCGGCGGGGCTGACGAGGGTCGTGGCGACCGCGATGGCGGTCAACACGGCCTCCCGGCGCGTGCTGGAGAAGGTCGGGCTGCGGTACGTGCGCACGTTCCACGAGGACTGGCCGGACCCGATCGAGGGCTGGGAGCACGGCGACGTGGAGTACGCGCTGGAGCGCTGAGGCCCGGCGGCGGAGCGGTCCCCCGCACGGGCCGCCCCGCCTCCCGGTCAAGTCCCCGGCCCGGTTCGGTCCCCCGGCCCGATGACCGCGACCCCGTCGTGGTCCACGGCCAGCCGCACCCGGTCGCCCGGCGACGGCGGCGCGGCGACCGGGGCGACCGCCTCGAAGTCCTCCCCCGCCACGTCCACCACCAGCCGGACGTGGTCGCGGCGGTGCACCCGCTCCAGCACGGTCGCCCCGACCGCCCCCTCCGGGTCCACCCGCAGCGCGGTCGCCCGCAGCCCGACCCGCGCGTCCACCCCCACCAGCTCCCGCGCCGCCGCCGCGGACAGCACCCGGCCGCACCCCAGGAACCGGGCCGTCGGCACGTCCACCGGGTGCCGCCACACCCGCGCGGGCACCCCCACCTGCACGACCCGGCCCTCCCGCATCACCGCGACCCGGTCGGCCAGGGTGAACGCCTCGTCGTGGTCGTGCGTCACCACCAGCGCCGTCGCCCCGGTCTCCCGCAGCAGCCGCGCCAGGTCCACGGCCAACTGCTCGCGCAGCGCCCGGTCCAGCGCGGACAGCGGCTCGTCCAGCAGCAGCAGCTTCGGCCGCGGTGCCAGGGCGCGCGCCAGGGCCACGCGCTGCTGCTCACCGCCGGACAGCTCGGTGACGCGCCGCGACCCGCGACCCGCCAGCCCCACCAGCTCCAGCAGCTCGGCGACCCTCTTCTCCCGCTCGGCCCGCCCCACCCCGAGCATCCGCAGCCCGAACGCCACGTTGCCCGCCACGTCCCGGTGCGGGAACAGCTGCCCGTCCTGGAACACCAGCCCGAACCCGCGCCGGTGCACGGGCGTGCGCGCCAGGTCCGCCCCGTCCCACGCGACGTGCCCCGCGCTCGGCCGCTCCAGGCCCGCCACCGCCCGCAGCAGCGTCGACTTCCCGCAGCCCGACGGCCCCAGCAGCGCCACCACCTCGCCGTCGGCGACCTCCAGGTCCACGTCCGACACCGCGGTCACCGCGCCGTACCGCACGCTCACCGCACCGACCCGCAACGCCACCTAGAACTCCCCGCCGCTCGGCACCCGCAACCGCTCGATCCCCAGCACGGCCGCCGTGGTCACCACCATCAGCAGCGCGCACGCCGCGTACGCCATCTGGCTGTTCAGCCCGCCGGGCCGCGACATCAGCCGGGCGATCACCACCGGCAGCGTCGGCGCGTCCGGCCGGGCCAGGAAGCTCGTCGCGCCGAACTCGCCCAGCGCCACCACGAACCCGAACCCGGCCGCCGCGACCAGCGCCCGCGACGCCAGCGGCAGGTCCACCTCCCGCCACACCCGCCACGGGCTCGCGCCCAGCGCCGCCGCGGCCTGCCGCAGCCGCTCGTCCACCGCGCGCAGCACCGGCAGCACGACCCGCACCACCAGCGGCGTCACCACCAGGGCCTGGGCCAGCGGCACCAGCAGCGGCGAGGTGCGGAAGTCGCCCGGCAGCGCGTCCATGGTCACCAGGTAGCCGAAGCCGACGGTCACCGCGGACACGCCCAGCGGCAGCATCAGCGCCGTGTCCAGGACCTCGGCGAACCACGAGCCGCGCCGGCGCAGGCCCACCAGCACCACCGCCGACACCACGCCCACCAGCAGCGCCACCAGCGTGGCGTCGGTGGCCGCGCGCAGCGAGTTCAGCGCCGCGTCCAGGCCGGTGACCGCGAGCGTGCCGCGCTCACCGGTGCCCGCCAGCGCCGCGTACCCGGCCAGGCTCCACCCGTCCGGCCCGGACAGCGACCGCACGACCAGGCCGACCACCGGCGCGAGCAGCGCGGCCACCACCAGCCACGCGGCGGCCACCACCGCCCACTCGCCGCCGGTCGGCCGCCGCGGCGGCTCCACCCGCAGCGACAGCGCGCCCTCCCGCCTGCGCCGCGCCACCCCGCCCACCACCAGCACCGCGACCACCGCGGTGAACTGGAGCAGCGACAGCGCGGCCGCGCCGGACAGGTCGAACAGCTCCACCGTGCGCAGGTAGATCTCGGTCTCCAGGGTGCGGTGGCGGGCACCGCCGAGCACCAGCACCACGCCGAAGCTGGTGGCGCAGAACAGGAACACCACCGACGCGGCCGACCCGACCGCCGGGGCCAGCGCGGGCAGCGTCACGGCCGCGAAGGCGCGCAGCCGGGACGCGCCCAGGGCACGCGCCGCGTCCTCCGCGCGCCGGTCGACCCGCGCCCACAGGCCGCCGACCGTGCGGGCCACCACGGCGACGTTGAAGAACGCGTTGGCCAGCACGATCGGCAGCACCCCGCCGTCCGGCCACAGCGCCCGGAACGCCAACCCCACCACCACGGTCGGCAGCACGAACGGCACCATCACCGCCGCCCGCACCACCCCGGTGCCGCGCACCCGGCACCGCGCCAGCAGGAACGCCACCGGCATGCCCGTGAGCAGCGCCAACGCCGTCGCCGCGGCCGCCTGGGCGACGGTGAAGCCGACCAGGTCCCGGGTGCGCGGGTCGGTCAGGACCGGCAGCACGCCGCCCTCGTCGAGGCCCAGGCCGACGATCGCGACCACCGGCCAGGCGAAGAACACGCCCAGGAACGCCAGGGGCAGCACGGCCGCCGCCGCCCAGCCGAGACCCGCGCCGGGGCGAACGGGCCCGGTCGGGCCCGCCTCGGTTCGACGAGACGCGGTCCGGCCCGTCCCGGTGCGGTCGGACCCGGTCGGCTCCGGCCCGGTCGGCTCCGGCCCGGTCGGCTCCGGCCCGGTCGGCTCCGGCCCGGTCGGCTCCGGCCCGGTCGGCTCCGGCCCGGTCGGCTCCGGCCCGGTCAGCCCAGGACCAACGCGCGCCACTCGGACACCCACCGCTCGCGGTTCGCGTCGACCTCCTCGGCGGGCAGCGACCGCGAGGCGGTCGGCAGCGGCGCGGCCTTGGCCCACGCCTCGGGCAGCGCCACGCCCTCCCGCGACGGGTAGACGTACATGCTGCCCGGCACCTCGGCCTGGAACGGCTCGGACAGCAGGAAGTCCACGACCTTCCGCGCGTCCCCGGGGTTCTTCGCGTTGTTCAGCACGCCCGCGTACTCGACCTGGCGGTAGCAGGTGTCCAGCAGGGCCCTGGTGCGCGGCGCGCCGTCCTCGCCGATCTCCGCGGACGGCGAGGACGCGTAGGACACCACGATCGGCCGCGGCCCCTTGCCGCTGGAGCCGGAGAAGTCCTGGGTGTACGCCTCCTCCCAGCCGCTGACGACCTTGACGCCGTTGGCCTTGAGCCGGGCCCAGTAGTCCCGCCAGTCCTCCGGCCCGAAGGTGGAGACGGTGCCCAGCAGGAACGCCAGGCCCGGCGAGGACGTGGCCGGGTCCTGCACGACCAGCATGTCCTTGTACTTCGGGTCGGTCAGGTCCGCCAACTGCCGGGGCTCGCCGACGTCCTTGAGCGCGGCCACGTCGACGTTGAGGCACACGTCGCCGAGGTCCACCGCGTGCAGCCGGTTCGGCGGGTCGAGCCGGTAGCGCTGGGCGCCGTTGCCCGCCTCGGGGCTCGCGTACTCGGCGAACACGTCCTCCTTGAGCGCGCGGGAGGCGAACGTGGAGTCCACGCCGTAGGCGACGTCGCCGATCGGGTTGTCCTTGGTCAGGACCAGCTTGTTGGTCATCTCGCCGGCGTCGCCGTTGGCGAGCTGCCGGATGGTGATGCCGGTGTCGGCCTTGAACGCGTCCAGCACCCCCTGCGGCACCGCGAAGGAGTCGTGGGTCACCAGGGTGACCACCCGCTCCTGCGGCGACGAGCCGGTGTTGGTGGTCACCGAGCAGGCGGTGAGCAGCGCGAACGCGGTCGCGGTGGACAGCAGGCGACGAAGCATCATCTCTCCCTACACCGGCATTACCCGGATCAGGTGTGGACGGTCGAAGGCCGGCGTGCCTTCCTCTCAGCCCGGCGCAGCACCGGACTCCCGTGGCGAACGGGCAGCTTACCCGGCAGGATCGGGGACATGCCCAAGGCCGAGCTGCTGACCGACGACCAGGTGGACGCCGAGCTGACCTCCTTGCCGGCGTGGCGCGCCCAGGACGCCGCGCTGGTGCGCACCGCGGAGCTGGCGAGCTTCCCGCAGGCGATCGAGGTGGTGAACCGGGTGGCCGAGGTCGCCGAGCGCGACGACCACCACCCCGACGTCGACATCCGCTGGCGCACGCTCACCTTCCGGTGCTCGACGCACTTCGCGGGCGGCATCACCGCGCTGGACGTGTCACTGGCGCAGGAGATCGACCGGATCCTCGACTCGCTCGGGTGAGCGCGAGCCCGAGCGCGGGCGCAGCACCACCGCCACGGTGACCAGGGTGAGCACGCCCACCGCCGGGTAGACCCAGCCCAGCGCCGAGTAGTACCACGGGCGCGAGACGACCCAGATCGACGGCTGGGCGTTGAGCAGGAACGAGATGAGGTAGCTGCCGATCGCCGCCAGCCACGCCGCGGCGGCGATCGCGGCCAGCCGGTGCCGCACCCCGTACAGCAGCCACATCAGCGCGGGCACCGCCCAGACCCAGTGGTGGCTCCACGAGATCGGCGACACCAGCAGGCCCAGGAACTGCACGGTGACGACCATGGCGAGGGTGTCGCCCGCCCGCACCGCGGCGCGCAGCGCGAACCCGGCCAGCACCGCGGCCGCGGCGACCGCGACCAGGAACACCGGCCCCGTCTGCACGTCGTACCCCAGGGTGCGGCTCAGCGCGCCGCGCAGCGACTGGTTGATCGCCGAGCCCACGGGCCCGACGCGCTCGGCGTCGCCGAGCAGGTGGAACCAGAACTGCGTCGACTGGCCGGGCGAGACCGCGTAGCCGACGCCCACCGTGGCTGCGAAGGCCACCACCGACCACGCGGCGGCCCGGTACTGCCTGGTGACCAGGAAGTACAGCCCGGAGATCGCCGGGGTCAGCTTCAGCCCGGCCGCGATGCCGACACCGGCGCCCTGCCGCCACGCCCGCGCGCTGACCACCGTGCCCAGCAGCAGGGCGGCCAGGACGAGGTTGACCTGCCCGTAGTTGAGGGTGGTGCGGACGGGCTCGACCCAGATGAACAGGCCGGTCCACAGCAGGGCGCGCCGCGGGTCGCGGCTGCCGACCAGGTCCAACGACTTCCTGGTGATGAACCACAGGCACGCCAGGCTGACCAGCTGCCACACCCACCGCGCCACCGCCCACGGCACCCACGACAGCGGCACGAACACCAGCGCGGAGAACGGCGGGTAGGTGAACGGCAGGGCGAACTGGTCGGAGAACTCCTTGAGCCGCCACTGGTAGAGCTCGCCGGTGAACAGCTCCGGCGAGGCGTTCCGGTAGACCATGAGGTCCACCATGGTCATCTTGGTCTGGAAGGCGACCATGGCCAGGTGACCGAGCAGGGACAGTCCGAACACCCACGGTGCGACGGCCGACACACGCCCCTCAAGTGCACGGAGACCCACTCCTACCTCCACGATCGTGTGAACTGCACGACTGCCGGGCCACGAAACCGGGTACCCCGGCGTCAAGACGAGTGGGAGATCAACGCAAGGGGATATCGCATGACCGCCGACATCGTCGTGTTCACCGTCGCCGCCCTGGGCATGCTGGCGACCGCGGGTGGCGTCTTCGCCATGGCCCGCCACAGCCGCAACCAGGTGCGCTGATGGCACGCAGACAGTACCTCGGGGCGGGGCGGTGGGTGTTCCGCCCCGAGGTCTTCGCCCCTCCCGGTCGAACGCCTCAGGCGGTGACCCGGGTCACCGTCAACGCAACGCCTCGCACGCCGCCACGATCAGCTCCGCCGAGCGCTCCGGCGACAGCGCCACCTCGCGGCTCAGCCGCTCGAATGCGCGCACGAACACGTCGACCTGCGCGGCCGCGTCCAGGATCTCGCCGCCCGCCGCGTGCTCCAGGTAGACCGTCGGCACGGCGCCCGGCTCGTCGTCGGCGTCCAGGATCACCGCCGAACCGGACATGCCGCCGTAGGCGCCCGCCGCGAACGGCACGACCTGGATGGTGACGTTGTCGCGGGTGCGGCCCTCCCGCAGCAGGTGGTCCAACTGCTCGCGCATGACCGCCGGCCCGCCGACCACGCGCCGCAGCACGGCCTCGTCGACCAGCGCGTGCAGGTGCAGCGGCCGGTCCCCGGCCAGCAGCTCCCGGCGGTCCCGCCGCTCGGCGACCGCCTGCTCCCGCCAGTCCGCCGGGTGCCCCGGCGCGAACTCCGCCGCGCCGTCCACCACCGCCGCGGCGTACCCGCCGGTCTGGAGCGGGCCGGGGACGGCGACCCGGTCGAGGCTCCGCTCCCGGACCGCGATGCCCTCCTCCTTGCGGAACGCGACGTACTTCGCCGGCCGGCCCTCCACGTGCCGGATGCGGTGACCGGTGCCCCGGGCGGCCTCGTAGAGGCGGGTGGCGCGCTCGCGCTCCTCGTCCGAGGCGCGGTAGAGGCCGAGCAGGGCGACCACGAAGTGGTAGTTGGGCAGGGTGAGGCCGTTCTCCAGCCGGTTGATCGTGGTCCGGTTGGACCTGGTCAGCGCGCCGACCTCGGCGGAGGTCAGCCTCGGCTCGACGCGGTCTCGCAATTGCTTCATGAATTCGCCGAGCCGGGCCTTGCGCCGGGTCCACTCCACCGCCATGGCGCCACGCTAACGAGCCCCACGGCTCACGCGCACTAACACGATCGGGCGGCGCATTATGCACCGTGCGCTATTTCCCGCGCGTCCACTCGGCCAATCGCGCCGCCGCGTGCGAATGGTCGACCGCGCTCGTGGCCAGCTCGATCACCAGGTCGTAGGCGTCGTCCTCCGGCGCGTCCAGGTCCAGGCCGTTCAGGCCGAGGAAGACGAAGGCCGACATCCACCCCAGCCGCTTGTTGCCGTCGACCAGCGGGTGGTTGCGCAGCACCGACTGCATCAGCACCGCGGCCTTCTCGCGCAGGTCGGGGTAGGCGTCCTCGCCCATCAGCGACGACCGCGGCCGGTGCGCGGCGGCGTCGAGCAGGCCCGGGTCGCGGACCTGCGGCACGCCCAGGTCGGCGGCCAGGGTCAGCAGGTCGTCCGGGGTGAGGTAGTCGACGGTACTCATCGGGACAGGCGGTCCAGCAGCGCCGCGTAGCGCTCGCGACCGTCCCGCGAGAGCGCCTTCAGCCGCTCCGCGCGCCCGGTGCCGTCGGCGGTGGCGTCGCGCACCACCTCGTCCTTTTCCGCCATGGTGCGGATGTTAGCGGTACCGCCGGTACACGAGCGCGGCATATTCACCGGATCACGCAATTCCGCCACGGCTCGGGACTGGATTAGCGTACCGAGGAGCAGAGGAGGACTGATGACCACTTTGCCCGGGTGGATGCATCCGCCGCGCGAAGAAGGCTGGCTCGCCGAGGACCTGGACCACCTCCACGAAGCACCCCGGCACACCGAACTCATCCACGGAGGACTCGTTTTCATGCTGGTTCCACGGCGGTCGGGGTACAGCCGCGCCGTTCACAGGCTCACCTGCGCGTTGGAGGAGCAGGCACCGGAAGGCGTCGTGGTCGAGCAGGAGATCACGATCCGGCTCGACGCGCACAACCGCCCCGAGCCGGACATCGTGGTCACGGCCGTCCCCCTCGACAAGGACCGCACCTGGCACGCCCCGGACGACGTCCTGCTGGTCATCGAGGTCGTGTCACCGGAGTCCGCGTACCGCGATCGCACGGTCAAGCCGCGCAAGTACGCCGAAGCCGGCATCCGGCACCACTGGCGCGTCGAGGAGGAGGACGGCGAACCGGTCGTGCACGTCTGCGAACTGGACGAGTCGACCGGGGCGTACCGCCCGGTCGACGTCGTCCGCGGCACCCTGCACCTGCAGGTGCCGTTCGAGATCAAGATCGACTTGCCCGGCCTGGTTTGAGGTCAGACGTTGAACCTGAACTCCACCACGTCGCCGTCGGCCATGACGTAGTCCTTGCCCTCCATGCGGACCTTGCCCGCCGCCCGCGCCGCGGCCATCGAACCCGCCTCCACCAGGTCGTCGAACGACACGACCTCGGCCTTGATGAACCCGCGCTCGAAGTCCGTGTGGATCACGCCCGCCGCCTGCGGCGCGGTCGCGCCCTTGGGGATCGTCCAGGCCCGCGACTCCTTCGGCCCCGCGGTCAGGTAGGTCTGCAGCCCCAGGGTGTGGAACCCGGCCCGCGCGAGGGCGTGCAGCCCCGGCTCGTGCTGGCCGATGGACTCCAGCAGCTCCCGGGCGGACTCCTCGTCCAGCTCCAGCAGCTCCGCCTCGACCTTGGCGTCGAGGAACACCGCGTCCGCGGGCGCCACCAGCTCGCGCAGCTCCTTGAGCCTCGCCTCGTCGGTCAGCACCGACTCGTCGGCGTTGAACACGTACAGGAACGGCTTGGTGGTGAGCAGGCTCAGCTCGCGCAGCAGCGGGCCGTCCACTTCGGACTGCGCGGCGAACAGGGTGCGGCCGGAGTCCAGCACCTCGCGCGCCTTCTGCGCCGCCTCCAGCGCGGGCCGCCGGTCCTTGGCCGTCCGCGCCTCCTTCTCCAGCCGCGGGATGGCCTTCTCCAGGGTCTGGAGGTCGGCCAGGATCAGCTCGGTGTTGATCGTCTCGATGTCGGCGGCCGGGTCGACGCGACCGTCGACGTGCACCACGTCGTCGTCGGCGAACACGCGGATGACCTGGCAGATCGCGTTGGCCTCGCGGATGTTGGCGAGGAACTTGTTGCCCAGGCCCGCGCCCTCGGACGCGCCCTTCACGATGCCCGCGATGTCGACGAACGACACGGTCGCCGGCACCTCGCGCTCGGAGGAGAAGATCCCGGCCAGCCTGCCGAGGCGCGCGTCGGGCAGCGGCACCACGCCGACGTTCGGCTCGATGGTCGCGAACGGGTAGTTCGCCGCCAGCACGTCGTTGCGCGTGAGGGCGTTGAACAGGGTGGACTTGCCGACGTTGGGCAGGCCGACGATACCGAGGGTCAAACTCACGGGGGATGAGTCTACGCGCACCACCCCCGTGTCCGATTCCCGCGAGACCCCACCCGAACGCACTGGCAGAGTGGGCGCCATGCTCCTCGACGACGAACGCGCCTACCGGGCCGTCGCCGCCCGCGACGCCCGCTTCGACGGCTGCTTCATCCTCGCGGTGCGCACCACCCGCATCTACTGCCGCCCGTCGTGCCCCGCGGTGACGCCGAAGCGCCGCAACGCCGAGTTCTACCCCACGGCCGCCGCCGCGCAGGCCGCCGGCTACCGGGCGTGCCGGCGCTGCCTGCCGGACGCCGTGCCGGGGTCGCCGGAGTGGAACCTGCGCGCCGACCTGGCCGCGCGCGCCATGCGCCTGATCTCCGACGGCCTGGTCGAGCGCGAGGGCGTCCCCGGCCTGGCCGCCCGCCTGGGCTACTCCGAGCGGCACCTGACGCGCGTGCTGACCGCCGAGCTGGGCGCCGGTCCCCTGGCGCTGGCGCGGGCCCACCGCGCCCACTCCGCCCGCCTGCTGATCGAGACCACGGACCTGTCGTTCTCCGACGTCGCGTTCGCCGCCGGGTTCGCCAGCGTGCGGCAGTTCAACGACACGATCCGGGCCGTGTTCGCCAGCACGCCGTCGGCGATGCGCGCGGCCCGCCCGGTCACCGGCCCGGCGGGGCGCATCACCCTGCGCCTGCCCTACCGGCCGCCGTTCGACGCGGCGGGCCTGCTGGCCCACTTCCGGGCCGGCGCGATCCCCGGCGTCGAGCACGTCACCGACACCGGCTACGCCCGCTCGCTGCGCCTGCCGCACGGCCAGGCCACCGCCCGGCTCACCCCCGCCGACGGCCACGTGCTGTGCTCGCTGCGCCTGGCCGACCTGCGCGACCTGGGCAGCGCGGTGAGCCGGGTGCGGCGCCTGCTGGACCTCGACGCCGACCCGGTGGCCGTGGACGGGTTCCTGGCCGCCGACCCCGAGCTGCGCCCGCGCGTGCTGTCCCGGCCGGGCGTCCGGCTGCCGGGCAGCGTGGACGGCGCCGAGACCCTGCTGCGGGCCCTGGGCCACACCGGGCCCGGCGAGCCGCTGGAGCACCCGGACGGCGAGCTGACCCACCTGTACCCGAGCCCGGCCGCGGTCGACTCGCCGGTGGCGCGGGCCCTGGCCGACGGCACCCTGCGGGTGGACGTCGGCCGGGACGCCGACGAGCTGCGCGCCGAGCTGGCCGCGTTCCCGGGCATCGGGCCGGACGTCGCCTCGTACGTCGTCATGCGCGTGCTGGGCGCCCCGGACACCCCCCTGGTCGACAACCCCGCGTGGCGGCCGTGGCGCTCCTACGCCGCCATGCACCTCATGACCACCGCGCACCTCGGGAGAGCAGCGTGACCACCGCGCACGTGTCCACGATCGACACGCACATCGGACCCTTCACCGCCGTCGTCGCCCCGGACGGGGCCGTCCTGGCCAGCGGCTGGACCGCGGACCCGGACGACCTGCTGCCGCAGGTCTCGCCGTCGCTGCGGCCGACCGCGCTGACCACCCGCCGCGACCTGGGCGAGGTGACCCGGGCCGTGCGCGCCTACCACCGCGGCGACCTCGCCGCGATCGACGGCGTGCCGGTGCGGCAGCGCGCGGGCGAGTTCACCGAGCAGGCGTGGACGGCGCTGCGCGCGGTGCCGGCGGGCCGGACCGTCAGCTACGCCGAGTACGCCGGGCTGGCCGGCCGCCCGGCGGCGGTCCGGGCGGCGGCGAGCGCGTGCGCGAAGAACGCGGCCACCCTGTTCGTGCCCTGCCACCGGGTCGTCCGCACGGGCGGCGCGACCGGCGCGTTCCGCTGGGGCGTGGAGGTCAAGCGGCGGCTGCTGGCCCACGAGGCCCGCTGACCGCCGGCGGTCAGCGCACCGGGGCCAGCCACGGGCGCAGCTCGACCCCGTCGCCGAGCGGCGCGAACCGCTCGGCCAGCTCGGGCGTGACCATGACCAGGTCCACGTGGACCCGGTCCCCGCCGCCGCCGGCGGCGAAGATGCCGTTGGCCTGGTCGTCCATCAGCGGGCGCAGCACCTCGTCGACCTGCTGCTGGAGCCGGGTCTGGTCGGCCATGCTCATCCGGCCCCGCGCGTCCACCACGCACAGGTTGCCGGTGTGGCGGGCGCGCAGCTCGCGCCCCGCCTCGGTCGGGTCGCCCGAGACGACCTCCACCACCAGGACCACGACCGCGTCGCCCATCGCGGCGGTGGCCGTCGGCACGCCCTCGGGGTAGGCCGCGCGGGGCATGCGGAACCGGTCCGGGTGCTCGTTCACGTAGTGGCCGAGTTCGAGGGAGTCGGTGGCGCCGCCGGGCTGCCAACCGCCGGGCGGCGGCGCGCAGGGCACGTGGTCGAGGTCGGGCCGGGACACCGACGGCGGCGCCGAGGGGGACTGGCCGGTGACGTGGAGCACGCCGGACCGCCACACGCCCTCCAACTGGACGGCGTCGGCCATCGGTCCGACGCCGGTGACCCGGACGCCCAGGGGGCAGGTGGGGCCCCGGCCGGGGATGTCCACGTCGACCGCGATGGGCGCGCAGAAGAACGGCCCGCCGTCCTTGGCGACCACGCGGCCGGTGGCCCGGGTGGTGTCGCCGTCCCGGAGCACCAGGTCGGCGACGGGGCGCGCTTCGGGGGTCGCGACGCCGGTGCCGAAGGCGTCCCGGGTCCCGGTGTCGGGGACCCGGGCGTCCGGGGGCGGTGCGTCGCGCGCCGCGTCGGTCGCGAGGACCACGCCCACCACGGCGGCGACCACGCCGAGCGCCGTCGCGATCCACCAGCGCGCCGGTCCGCGGCCGGGTAACCGGGGTGGTCGGTCGTCCGGGGTGCCCGGTTCCGGGGTCATCTCGTCCATGCCCTTCGGCCGGAGGGGCGGGTCCGGGCCAGCCTGGCAGAGCCCGGGGCGGTGGACCAGCGGCCGGGAGCAGGCTCCGGATCGGCCGAACAGGCACCGGCCCGACCAGGTCCCGGGGCAGCCGGCGAGCCCCCGGTCGGCCCCGGCGGAACCCCGGTCGACCCGGCAACGCCCAGGTCACCGCGGCAAGCCCCGGGTCGGTCCGGCAAACCCCGGGTCGGTCCGGCAAACCCCGGGTCAGTCCGGCAAACCCCGGGTCAGCCCGGCAAACCCCAGATCACCGCGGCAAACCCCGCGGTCGGTCCGGCAAACCCCGGATCAGCCGAACACGGCCCCCGGTCGGCCGCACCCGGCCCGGCTCAGTCCTCGTCGCGCGGCGGGCGCGGCTTGCGCTGCCCGGGACGTCCCTCGCGGGGCGCGGGCCGCCGCGGCCGGTCACCCGCCGCGCCGTCGCGGGGCCGGGGCCGCTTGGGCCGGTCCTCGTCGGCCGGGGCGGGGCGGCGGCGCTCGGCCGGGGCGTCCGGTCGGGGCCGCTTGGGGCGGTCCTCGGCGGGGACCGCCTTCTCCGCGCGCTCCGCCTTCTCCGCCCGGCCCGCCCGCGCGGGCTTCTCCGGCTTGCGCTTGGCCTCCCGGACCTCTTCCGGCGTCGGCCGGTTCGGGTCCTTCTGGATCATCACCCGGATGATCCCGATGAGCACCGTGCACACCGTGGTGAGCGCCATCGCCGGGAACCCGTCGATCAGCGGCCGGCCCAGGTTCAGGCCGATCGAGGCCAGCCCGCCGGTCGGCACGCCCTGCGTGAACACCACCATCAGCGGCACCACGATGGCCAGCACGAGCGGCGGCTGGACGATCGGGCCGAACATCGACCGGCGCTCCACGAACACCACCGCGCCGACGCAGCCGACGAAGAACGTGATGCCGAACACCAGCTTCACGGTCGCCTCGCTGCCGGACAGGTCGACGTACGCGCCGACCACGGCCACCGCGAAGGTGATGATCACCGCGGCCCACCAGGGCAGCCCCCGGAAGCTGCCGAACATGGCGCGGTCGTTCCAGCGCACGCCCTCGTCGAAGTCGTCCTCCGGCTCGCTGCGCGAGTCGTCACGCGTAGCAGCGGTCACGCAGCACACTCCTCGTTCGGCTTAAGGTCCGGCACACTCTATTACGCCTCGCGCGCGTCCAAGGGTGCACCGAGGCTCTCGTCAGCCCTCCGCACCAGCGGCAACGGCGTGACCCCCGACGACGCGTTGCTCAGCGGTTCCACGGCCGCGCGGAAGCCCTCCAGGGCGTCCAGCTCGCGCCGCCGCGCCGACAGGAACCGCTGGAGGTGCGTGCTGGACAGGTTCACCGCGTCGATCGCGCCGTCGGCGGCCCGGTGCGCGCGCCCCGCCGCGGCCCGCACCTGCTCCACGTCGTCGGCCAGCGCCCGGTCGGTCACCGCGAACATCGCCGCCGAGGCGATCACCGCGAAGCCGGTCGGCCCGCACAGGAACACCCGCCGGTCCAGCAGCCACCGCAGCAGCTCCGGGTCGGTGTCCAGGGCCGCGACCACCGCGGCGTCGTTGGGCACGAACATGATCGTCCCGTAGATCGCGTCGGCCCACCGCTGGTAGCCCTTGCCGGCCAGCTCGGCGGCACGCGCCCGGATGTTGCGCACGTGCACGCGCAGCGCGTCGGCGCGCTCGGTCGCGTCGTCGGTCTCGACCGCCTCGGCCCACGTCGCCATGCTCATCTTCGCGTCCACGGGCACCTGCCTGCCGCCGCCGACGTTGAGCACCATGTCCGGCCGCACCGAGCCGCCGCCCGCGACGTCCACCTGCAGCTCGAAGTGGATGCCCTGGCGCAGCCCGAGCACCCGCGCGGTCTCCACCAGCACCTGCTCGCCCAGCTCGCCGCGCCCGCTGACCGAGGAGAACGCCACCTCGTAGCGCTGGAGCGCCGCCCACTGCGCGTCCCCGCGCTCGCGCTCGGCCGCCACCGCCGCCAGCGCCGCGTCGGTGCGCCGCACGCTGTCCTGGTAGAGCCGGTACAGGAACAGCAGCGCACCCGCGAGGAGGAGCGCCACGACCACCGCCGCCGTGCTGAGGACCGCCGTCACGCCCCGATCATCCCGCACACCGACGGGGTCACCCGGTCCGGCGACACGCCGGACCCCCTGTCGGGCTCGGCCGGCGATCACCCCTAGCGTGTGCCCGCATGAGGCTCCTGCACACCTCCGACTGGCACGTGGGCCGCACCTTCCACGGCCGCGACCTGCTGCGCGAGCAGGA
The DNA here is from genome assembly GCF_009498035.1 of Saccharothrix syringae. NCBI lineage: Bacteria > Bacillati > Actinomycetota > Actinomycetes > Pseudonocardiales > Pseudonocardiaceae > Saccharothrix > Saccharothrix syringae. The sequence goes on along the minus strand of NZ_CP034550.1, from coordinate 821,706 downwards.
GTCGGTGCTGGGCGGGCTGGCCGACCTGGTCGCCGACGAGCGGGTGGACGTGGTCGTGGTCGCGGGCGACCTGTTCGACCGGGCCGTGCCCAACGCCGAGGCGGTCGCGGTGTGCTCGCGGGTGCTGCGGCGGGTCCGCGAGGCGGGCGCGCGGATCGTGGTCACGCCCGGCAACCACGACTCGGCGGCGCGGCTGGGCTTCCTCGGCGCGTTCACCGAGGCGGGCGGGCTGCACCTGCGCACGCGCGCGGCGGAGCTGCACGACCCGGTGCTGTTCGCCGACGCGCACGGGCCGGTCGCGGTGTACGGCATCCCGTTCCTGGAGCCGGAGACCGCGCGCCACGCGCTGGGCGTGCCGGACGCCCGGGGCCACGCCGGCGTGCTCACCGAGGCGATGCGGCGGGTCCGCGAGGACCTGGCGGGCCGGCCCGGGACCCGGTCGGTGGTGCTGGCGCACGCGTTCGTGACCGGCGGCGAGCCGTGCGAGTCCGAGCGCACCATCGCGGTCGGCGGCGTGCAGGACGTGTCGGGCTCGGTGTTCGCCGGCGTCGACTACGCGGCGCTGGGCCACCTGCACGGGCAGCAGACGCTGGCCGACCACCTGCGCTACTCGGGCAGCCCGGTGGCGTACTCGTTCTCCGAGGCCAGGCACCACAAGCAGGTGTGGCTGGTCGAGCTGGACGCGGGCGGCCTGGCCGGCGTGGAGCGGCGGTCGCTGCCCGTGCCGCGGGCGCTGTCGACGCTGGGCGGCGAGCTGGAGGAGCTGCTGCTGGAGCCCGCGCACGAGGCGGTGGCCGACCACTTCCTGTCGGTCACGCTGACCGACCGGGTGCGGCCGCTCGACGCGCTGCGCAGGCTCCAGGCGCGGTTCCCGCACGCGGTGCACGTGGAGTGGCGGCCGGCGGGCGGGCGGACCGGTGAGCTGCGGTTCGCCGAGCGGGTGCGCGGCCGCTCCGACGAGGAGGTCGCCTGCTGCTTCGTCGAGGACGTGCGCGGCGACCGGCCGGGCGACCGGGAACTGGCGCTGCTGCGCGAGGCGTTCGCCGCGGCGGCCCGGGAGGGGGATTCGTGAAGCTGCACCGGCTGGCGGTGAGCGGGTTCGGCCCGTACGCCGAGCGCGAGGAGGTCGACTTCGACCTGCTCGGCGCGGACGGGCTGTTCCTGCTGCACGGCGACACCGGCGCGGGCAAGACGACGCTGCTCGACGCGGTGGCGTTCGCGCTGTTCGGGAAGGTGCCGGGCGCGCGTGGCGACGTGAAGCGGCTGCGCTGCGACTACGCCTCGCCGGACACGCCGACGTTCGTCGAGCTGGAGCTGACCGTGCGGGGCAGGCGGTTCCTGGTCCGGCGCAGCCCGGAGTACGACCGGCCCAAGAGGCGCGGCGGCGGCGTCACCCGCCAGCAGGCGCAGGCGTCGCTGACCTGGCTGGCCGGCTGGGAGGGCGAGGGCCACACCCGCATCGACGACGTGGCGCGCGAGGTCGACGCCCTGCTGGGCATGACCGCCGACCAGTTCTTCCAGGTCGTGCTGCTGCCGCAGGGCGAGTTCGCGCGGTTCCTGCGCGCCGAGACCGCCGAGCGGGAGAAGCTGCTGGAGAAGCTGTTCGGCACCGAGCGGTTCCTGGACGTGGAGAAGTGGTTCCGCGAGCACCGCCGGGAACGGCGCCAGGAGGTCGAGCGGCTGGGCCTGGAGACCCGCGACCTGGTCCAGCGGGTCGCCGAGGCCGCCGCCGAGGAACCGCCGGCGGTCGCCGACCACGAGTGGCTCAGCTCGCTGCTCAAGCGGCTGGACGAGGACGCGCGCGAGGCCGGGCGGCGGGCCGGCGAGGTGCTGGCGCGCCGCGACGAGGCCGAGCGGGCGTGGCAGGACGCCCGGGCGCGCGACGAGCGGGTGCGGCGGGTGCGCGAGGCGCGCCGGGCGCTGGACCGGTACGCCGAGGTGGAGCCCGACCTGCGGGCGTGGGCCGCCGAGCGGGACGCGGCCCGGCAGGCCGCCGTGGTGGTGCCCGCGCAGGCGGCCGCGGAGCGCCTGGAGGCCGCGCTGGGGACCGCGGGCGCGCGGGAGCGGGCGGCGGCGGACGCGGTGGCCGCGCTCGGCTACGACGGCACGGACCTGCGCGGCGACGCCGAGCGGCTGCGCGAGGAGTCGGGCGCGCTGACCGGCCTGGCCGCCGAGGCGCTCAAGCAGGACGACGACCGGCGGCGCGTCGCGCACCTGGAGCAGTCGATCACCACCGCGACCCGCGACCTGGCGGCCCTGGTCACGCAGCTCGACGAGGTGCCCGCCCGGCTGGCGGCCCACCGGTCGGCGGTCGAGGAGGCGACGCTGGCCGCGGCGCGGCTGACCCGGGTCGCGGGCCTGGCCGCGGCGGCCGCGGAGCTGCCGCGGGTCGAGGCGGACTTCGCCGCCGCCGACGAGGCGCGGCGCGACGCCGTGGACGGGCACCAGCGGGCCCGGGACGCGCTGCTGCGGGTGCGGCAGGAGCGGCTGGAGGGCATGGCCGTCGAGCTGGCGGGCGAGCTGCGCGACGGCGAGGCGTGCCCGGTGTGCGGGTCGGCCGAGCACCCGGCGCCCGCGCGACCCGCGCCGGGCACGGTCACCGCGGCGGACGAGGAGGCCGCGGCCGCCGGGGAGCAGCGGGCCGCCGACCGGCGGTCACGCGCCGAGCGCGCCGCCCAGGAGCTGGGCGCGCGACTGGCCCACCTGCGCGAGCAGCTCGGCGAGAACTCCCCCGACGAGCTGGAGCGCGAGCACCGCGCGGTGTCGGCGCTGGCCGGTCGGCTGGAGCAGCGGCAGGCGGCGCTGGCCGAGCTGGAGCGGCAGGTCGCGGACGCGCAGGACCGGCGCGTCCGGCTGGAGCGGGACCTGGAGCGGGCGGGCGCGCAGCGGGACGAGCTGGTCGCCGCGGTCGCCGAGCGCGAGGCGCGGCTGGAGCGGGCGCGCGGCGACTTCCCGGACGTGGTGGCGCGCCGGGCGCACCTGTCCGACCTCGCCGACGCGCTGACCGACCTGCACGCGCGCCGCGTCGCCGTGGCCGAGCACGAGGAGCGCCTGGCCGAGCAGCGGGTCGAGGTGTCGCGGCTGGCGGCGGGCGCCGGGTTCGCCGACGTGGCCGAGGCCCTGGCCGCCGCCCGCCCCGACCACGTGGTCACCGCGCTGGAGGCGCGCGTCCGCGACGCCGAGCAGACCCGCGCGGCGGCCGAGGGCACCCTGGTCGAGCTGGCCGACGTCGACCCGGGCACCGAGGTCGACGTGGCGGGCGCCGAGGCGCGGTTCCGCGAGGCCACCGAGGTCGCCACCCGCGCGTCCGGCGCCCGCGACGAGGCCGGCAGGCGCGCGGCGCGGGCCGCCGACCTGGGCGGGCAGCTGCGCGCGGCGTGGGCGCGGGCGGAGCCGGTGCAGGCCGCGTTCGACGAGCTGGACGCGCTGACCGACGTGATCAACGGCCGGGGGCAGAACAACCGCAGCATGACCCTGCGCACCTACGTGCTGGCCGCGCGGCTGGAGGAGGTCGCGGTGGCCGCGAGCGCGCGCCTGGAGCGCATGAGCCAGGGGCGCTACCGGTTCGTGCACTCGGTCGAGGCCGGTCCGCGCGGCACCAGGGGCGGCCTGGGGCTGGACGTGCTCGACGACTACTCGGGGTTGCAGCGGCCGGCCAAGACGCTGTCGGGCGGCGAGTCGTTCCTGGCGTCGCTGGCGCTGGCGCTGGGGCTGTCCGACGTGGTGGCGGCGGGCGCGGTGCTGGACACGCTGTTCATCGACGAGGGCTTCGGCACGCTGGACGCGGAGACGCTGGAACTGGTGATGACCACGCTGGACGAGCTGCGCGCGGGCGGCCGGGTGGTCGGGCTGGTGTCCCACGTGGACGAGCTGCGGCAGCGCATCCCGACCCGGTTGCGGGTGCGCAAGGCGCGCGCGGGCTCGAAGCTGGAACTGACGGCGTGACGGCCGCCGGGGAGCGGCCCCGGTTAGGCCGCCGCCGGGTGCTCCCGAAGGTGCTCGGCGTCGCGGTGCTCGCGCTGGTCCTGGTGCGCTCCGGGGACCTGTGGCACCTGGTGGGCGACTGGTGGGGCGGCAGGCTGACCGGCGACTCGACGGTGCTGGGCTGGAAGCTGCGCTACTGGGGTCGGCTCGGCAAGTCCTGCCAGTTCACCGGCGGTGTCACCGTCGTGCTCAAGATCATCGGCCCCGAGCGGTTCAGCGAGTGGAGCGCGGCGTGGGAGGCACGTCGGGAACGCGCGCTGACCGCGGTGGAGCAGGCCGTCGCGGTGTACCCGCTGACCGCGCTGCGCCAGGCCATGGGGACCAGCCTGGTGCGCACCCGCCACTACGCGATCCCGGAAGGCGGGAGCTGGTCCCGGGAGGAGGTGTGGACCGGCGGTCCGCCGCACGTCGGCACCGCGCCGGTCGACCAGGCCGAGGTCGACGCGTGGCACACGGCGGCGCTGACGGCGGTGGAGTCCGCCCACGGCTGCGCCGAACCGCACCACCCGGAGGCGTGCCCGGAGCAGATCGCCTTCGCCCGGGCAGCGGTGGACCGGTTCCTGCGCGAACGGCTCGGCCCCGCCGAGTGGAACCGCGTCACCGCGCTGAGCACGACCGTGTTGAACGCGCCGATCCTGTTCCGCGCGTCGCAGGCCGGCGTGGTGATCCTGCTGATGCTCGCAGGAGGGCTCTACGCGCTGAGGATGGCATCCGCCCCGGGCACGGCGCTGCTCATGCTGATCGTCTGCGCCGGCGCGTTCGCCCTCGGGCTGGTGGTGGTCGGCACGGAGGACCCGCCACGCTCCCGGCGGGACGTCGCGGTGTTCCGGCGCGTCGTGCGGCTGTGGACGGCGCCGGTGGCGGCGGCCATGCGCGGGCTGGCGATCCTGCTGGTGAAGGCCAGGCCCGGCCACGCGGTGGAGTGGTTCGCGTTCTGGGCGTTCCTGGTCGGGTTCGGCCTGGACTTCCTGGCGTCCTGACGCGGGTCAGCGCCGCCCGACGCGCAGCGGCACGACCCGGCCGGGCACCACCTCCGGGTCGTCCTCCTCCTCGGTGGCGGCCTCGTCGGGCAGCACGACCAGCGCGATCTCCTCGGCGATCTCGTCGACGGTGCGGTCGCTGGTGCCGCGCACCACGAGGTCGGCCAGCCAGGGCAGCCCCTCCAGGGCCTCCACCCGGGTGATCCGGTGCAGCACCGGCAGCACCACCTGGTCGCCCTCGACCCGCGGCGTCCCGGTGGCGGTCGGCTCGAAGAACCCCGGCGACAGGACCACCACGCCGAACCGGCTGCACGCCAGGCCGCGCTCCAGCCGCTTGGCCAGCGAGTCCCCGATGGCCAGCTCGAACTCGTCCAGCCACACCGTGGCGCCCCGCGCCCGCAGCGCCTCGGCGAGCGGTCGGGCGACCTCGTCCCGGTCCTCGGCGACGTGCAGCACGAACACGTCGCGCACGCCGTCCGCCGCGCCGCGGTCCCGGACCGCGCCCAGGTGCGGCTCGGTGTTCACCGGCTGCACCGAGATCGGCGGCAGCTCCTCGGCGATCCACCGGACGCGCATGTCCAGCACGCCGGAGGCGCTGCCGAGGTCGCCGACGACGCGCCACCGCCCCGCCCACGGCACGGTCAGCTCGAACGGCGACCCGGTGGCCCACCCGCCGACGTAGGCGTAGCGCCTGCCGCGCATCATCCGGGCGTAGTTCGGGCCGTCGACCAGGCGCACGCTGGCGGCCGGCCCGTCGAGGCGCACCCGCGCCACCGCGCCCGCCGGCTGCCTGGTCGGCTCGGTGCACCAGAACCGGCCCGGCTTGCCCGCCGCGCGCCGCACGTCGCGGCCGCGGCCCACGCGCAGGAGCAGGCGCCAGTTCGGTGCGGGTCGGAGGAGCACCAGCACCAGCAGCGCGGTTTCCGCGACCAGGAGCAGTTGCCAGTTCTCGGCGAGCCACTCGAACATGCCCCGAGCCTTCCCGGCGGGATTTCACCAATGGGCCATCCTGGTCAACCGGGGAGTACGCCGTCAAGGAAGCGGCGGCGGAGTGTCGCTACTCGTTCGACGGGGCCAGCAGCCCTCCCCGGTACGCGGCGGCCTGCAGCTCGAACAGCTCGTGGTAGTGGCCGCGCAGCGCCATCAGCTCCTCGTGCGTGCCCTGCTCGACGATGCGGCCGCGGTCCAGCACGACGATCCGGTCGGCGTTGCGGATGTTGGCCAGCCGGTGCGTGACCAGGATCGTGGTGCGGCGCGCGGTCGCCTCGCGCAGCCCCTCGAACACCCGTGCCTCGGCCCGCGCGTCCAGGGCGGCCGTCGGCTCGTCGGCCACCAGCACGGCGGCGTCGCGGTAGGTGCCGCGGGCGATGCCCATGCGCTGCCACTGGCCGCCGGACAGGTCCTGGCCGTCGTTGAACCGCCGGGACAGCACGGTGTCCGGCCCGCCGGGCAGCGAGGCGATGACCTCGTCGGCGCCGGACTTGCCGACCGCGTCCAGGTAGGCCCGCTCGTCGTCCCGCTCCAGGCGGCCGACCAGGACGTTGTGCCGGGCGGTCATCGGCCACTGCGCCGGGTCCTGCGCGATCACCGCGACCGACGAGTGCACCGCGTGCTCGTCGGCGACCGCCAGGTCCACGTCGTCCCAGCGGACCGTGCCCGACGTGGCCGGGTACAGGCCGGTGAGCACCTTGCCCAGGGTGGTCTTGCCCGAGCCGTTCTCGCCCACCAGCGCCACCACCTCGCCGCGCGCCACGGTCAGGTCCACGTCGCGCAGCGCGGGCTGCTTGCCGCCGGGGTAGGTGAACGACACCCCCTCCAGCCGGATCGCGGCCGGGTCGGCGGGCGGGCGCACCGCGGACCGGCGCGTGGCCCGCGCGGCGCCCTCGACCAGCAGCTTGCGGTAGAAGTCGATGTAGAAGGAGTCCTCGTACAAGGCGTTGACCGCGCGCGTGGTGTTGCCCAGCGACGAGAACCCGGTGCGCATGGCCAGCACCGCCGTGCCCGCCAGCGCCAGCTCCATCGCGCCGGTCCGCAGCAGCAGGCCGAGCACCAGGTACGCCGCGCCCGTGCCGACGCCCGCGAGCGCCCGCCCGGTCAGCCGGACCAGGTTCGTCCGGTGGGCCATCCGGATCTCGTCGCCGACCAGGCTGTCGGCGATCCGGCGGTACTCGGCCAGCAGCCGCTCCTGGAGGGTCAGCGCGGTGCGCTCCAGCGCGAAGTCGCGGTCGGTGGCGACCTCCTCCACCACGCTCTTGCGGGTGTCGCGGGTGACCGAGTCGAGGAAGTGCTCGTAGCGCAGCTTCGACGCCTTGGCCGCGGCCCACGCGTTGGCCAGGGCCGCCAGCAGCAGCGCGGGCACGAGCCACGGGTTGAGCAGCCCGACGGTGACCACCGACGCCACCAGCGAGATGCCGCCGGAGAGCAGGTCGGCGAGGTAGCGGAGGCTGGACTCCATCGACCGCACCCCGCGCCGCCCGCCCTGGCGGGCCAGCTCGCGGAAGTCGGCGTCCTCGAACGCGAGCAGCCGCGCCCGCGCGAGCACGGCGGTGACCTCGTCGTTCGCCGCGCGGGTGACGCGGGGCCGCAGCGAGCTCTCCACCGCGGCCACCGCCGTGTCCAGCAGGGCCCGGACGACGAACGAGCCGACCACCACGGCCAGCGCGGGCAGCGCGCGGACCAGCCGGTCGGGCGTCGGGCCGTCCCGCAGGAGGGCGGCGAACACGTCCGCCGTGGCCAGCAGGCCGAACGCGGTGACGCACCCGGACACCACGTGCACCGCGGCGGCGGTGAGGGTGAGGCGGGGCGAGGTCGCCCACGCGAGGCGGAACACCGCCGCCACGGCCGCGGGCAGGCTGCGCAGCGCCTTGCCGAGGCTCACCGACATGCCCGCCCGGCGACGGGCCCACTGGGGGGTGGCGACGTTCTCCACCCCGATCAACACGCTGCTCACCCGACCAGGTAACGCGGCGGGGCGGGGACGTGCCAACCGCTTTCGCCGTCGGCGCAGGCAGTTGCTGCGGGAGGGCGTTCCTGGAAGCCGTGGCCGCACGCCCGCCGGATCACCGCTCCCGCCCCGCCTCCCGCTCCCCCGCGACCCGCCCCACCTCCGCCAACGCCTCCCGCGTTGCCTCGGCGACAGCCGCCCGCCGAAGCAGGTCCCGGCGCACCGCCCGGCGCAGTTCACGCCTGGCCCGCACCCCCGGCCGGCGGCGCAGCCACCACCCCGCCCCGGCCAGCAGGGCGATCGCCGCACCCCACCGGCTCACCACGAACGGCGTCACCGCGTTCACCACCACCTCGACCACGACAACGCCGAAGATCCCCGCCGAACCGCGCACCGCCGCCCCCTACAACCCGCGACCGCGCTGGATGCGGTCGACGCGCTCGACGTGGTTCAGCTCGATCCGCACCAGCAGCGCGTTGAGCCGTTCGTCGCCGCCCGCGACCGCCCGGCGGTGGTCGTCCACCGCCTTGACCGCGTCCATCGCGTCCACCGCCAACCCGGCCGCGACGACGAGGTCCACCTGTTCGACGATCTCGTCCACGGCCCGGCGCCGCAGCGCCGCCCGCAGGCGCCTGCCCTCCCGGGACAGGACGAGCCCGCCCCAGGTGCGCATCAGGGGTGACATCTCGGCCTCGGCCGCCAAGTGCTGGAGCCCTCCGGACATGGCGCAACTCCTCCTCTGCCGCTGCGGTTCCCCTGAAGTGCAGCGCCCCGCGCGTTGGCGGATCAAGGAACCCGGGGTTGGGTGCGAACCCAACCCCGGGTGACGACGATCTCGGTAACTTGGGACACCCACGACGGACGGGAGGCCACCGTGCGGAACCCACCGCCGTCCCGCGCCAAGCTGCTCCGGGCGGGCCGGGAGATCCTGCTGACGGCCGGGCGGCACGTCCTGCTCAAGGGCCTCACCGTGTCCGCCGTGGTCGAGCGGGCCGGCATCTCCGAGACCACGTTCAACAACAACTGGCCGACCAAGGTCAGGAACGGCGTGCTGGGCGGTCACCGGAAGTACATCGACGATTTACTGGGGTCGCTCGTCTCCGACGGACCGCGCATCACCCAGGACGTGCTGGCCGACAGGATCTTGCAGGTCTTCGGCGAGAACCAGGGCGACCCCCGGCGCGCCCTGCGCGAACTGGCCAGGTGGGACTTCGAGGCCGTCCGCGACCACCCGGCCACGCTCACCAGGATGCTGGTCGCGACCCTGGCCCGCGACCACCCGGTGGCCGTGCGGTCGGTCCGGCTCGTCTACGACGACATCACCCGGAAGGCCGCCAGGGCGTACTCCAGCACGCTGGCCGGCTGGGGCGGGGAGTTCCGCAGGCCCTTCACCGCCGAGAGCATCGCGGTGGTGCTGACCTCGCTGGTGGAGGGCATGACGCTGCGCTGGCTGCTCGACCCGAAGGCGGTGCCGGACGAGCTGTTCGGCGACGCGGTGACCGCCCTGGTCGGCGCGGTCGTCGACGTGGAGCAGCGGCACGAGCACATCGACGACGTGATGGAGCCGCTGTCGCGGGAGGTGATCCGCAAGTACCGGGCCGAGGAGGACCGCGACGACCCGGACGACCCGTGGACGGCCATCCTGGAGGCCGCGGAGGGCGAGTTCGCGCAACGCGGCTACTACACCACGCAGCTGCACCACATCGCCGCGGCGGCGGGCGTCGACACGGCCAAGCTCACCCGGTTCTTCCCCACCAAGGCCGACATCCTCGAACACGGCCTGCGGCCCGTCCACGACGACCTCAAGCGGCAGGTGTCGCACGACGCGCTGCTGCGCCGCGGGCCCGAGGACGTCGTCCGGCGGCACCTGCGGCGGCTCGCCCGCGCGGTCGCCAGGCACCGGACGTGGTTCGACGCCCTCGTGTCGCTCGCGATCCAGGACCTGGCCCGGGAGCGCGACGAGGCGGCGGCCCGGGTGCGCGCCGCCCTGGACTTCCCCGCGCTCATCGCGCCGGCCCTGGCGGCGGGGCAGGACGCCGGGGTGTTCGTGGCCGTGCTGCCGCCCGACGAGCTGGCGACCATGCTGACCAACAACGTGCTCGTGCGGGCGTTCAGCCGGTGCGAGCACCCGCCCGAGGAGGTGGCCGCCGCGGTGGGCGCCGTCCTGCTCGACGGCATCCTGGTCGCGCCCTAGCGGCGGGCCCCGGCAGCGGAACCCCTGCGCACCGAGCCGCAGCACGCACAGCCCGGCGCGCACGGCCCCAGCACGCACAGCCCCAGCACGCACGGCCCGGCGCACCAAGCCCCGGCGCACCCGGAGCCCACGCGCACCAGGCCCCGGCGCACCGGACCCTAGCGCACCATGTCCTTGCGCAGCTCGCGCGGCAGGGCGAAGGCGATCTTCTCGTTCGCCGTGGTGATCTCCTCGACCTGCCCGTACCCGCGCTCGGCCAGGTGCGCCAGCAGGTCCATCACCAGGATGTCCGGCACCGACGCGCCCGAGGTGACGCCGACCGTGGTCACGCCCTCCAGCCACGCCTCGTCGACCTCGCGGGCGTAGTCGACCAGGTGCGCCGCGCGGGCGCCCGCCTGGAGCGCCACCTCGACCAGCCGCACCGAGTTGGACGAGTTCTTCGAGCCCACGACCAGCACCAGGTCGCACTCGGGCGCCATGGTCTTCACCGCGGTCTGCCGGTTGGACGTGGCGTAGCAGATGTCGTCCGACGGCGGTTCCTGCAGGTCCGGGAACCGCTCCTTGAGCTGCCGCACGCGCACCATGGTCTCGTCGACCGACAGCGTCGTCTGGGACAGCCAGACCACCTTGGACGGATCGCGCACCGCGACCTTGTCCACGTCCTCGGCGGTGTCCACGAGCTGGATGTGCTCGGGCGCCTCGCCCTGGGTGCCCTCGACCTCCTCGTGCCCCTCGTGGCCGATGAGCAGGATGTCGTAGTCCTCGCGGGCGAAGCGCCGGGCCTCGTTGTGGACCTTGGTCACCAGCGGGCACGTGGCGTCGATGGTGCGCAGGTTCCGGTCGGCCGCCTCCCGGTGCACGGCGGGCGACACGCCGTGCGCGGAGAACACCACCAGCGCGCCCTCGGGCACCTGGTCGGTCTCGTCGACGAAGATCGCGCCCCGGGCCGACAGCGTCTCGACGACGTGCTTGTTGTGGACGATCTCCTTGCGCACGTAGACCGGGGCGCCGTACTGCTCCAGCGCCTTCTCCACGGTCACCACGGCACGGTCCACGCCGGCGCAGTAGCCTCGCGGCTTGGCCAGGAGCACTCGCTTGTCCATGGCCCCCAGGGTACGGCGTGCCAGGTGTAGGCATCCGGCGGCCGACTGCGGCAGGCTGTAGCCATGAAGCCACTGCCGCTGCCGGTCCGCCTCGCCGCGGGACTGGCGGTCACCGCCGTCGAGCAGGCCCGCAAGCTACCGCAGCAGCTCGTGGGGCTCCCGGTGACCGTGGTCAGCGAGGCGCTGCAGCTGTCCATGCGGGTGCAGCAGCGGGTGACCGAGCTCGCAATCAAGGGCGACGACGTGCTGGCCGTGCTGCGACCGGCCGAGCAGGAACCCGAATGGGCGACGTTCGACGAGGACTTCGACGAGACCGGCGCCGACGCCGACGCGCCCGCCGGGGACCCGTGGGCCGAGGAGGAGCGGGCGCTGGCCGCCGAGCCGCCCGCGGTGCTGCCCGACTACGACGGGCTGTCGCTGTCGCAGCTGCGCGCCCGGCTGCGGGCGCTGTCGGTCGACGACCTGGAGCAGCTGCTCGCCCACGAGCGCACGCACGCCGCCCGGCCCGAGTTCACCGGGATGCTCACCCGCCGCATCGCGAACCTGAGGTCCGGTGGCTGAGGAGCGGTCCAGTCCGGAGAACCCGTGGCCGGTGCGCACGGTCGCCCGCAAGATCTTCGACTGGATCAACCGCCTGGGTGACGTGTGGGTGGAGGGCCAGGTCACCCAGCTGAGCGCCCGCCCCGGCACGGCGACCGCGTTCCTCACCCTGCGCGACCCCTCGGCGGACATGTCGATGCAGCTCACCGCGGCCGTGGGCATGGTGCGCGAGCTGCAGCTCACCGAGGGCAGCCGGGTGGTGGTGCACGGCAAGCCGCACTTCTACCCCAACCGCGGCACGCTCAGCCTGCGCGTGGACGAGATCCGGCAGGTCGGCATCGGCGAGCTGCTGGCCCGGATCGAGCGGTTGCGCAAGCTGCTGGCCGCCGAGGGCCTGTTCGACCCGCGGCGCAAGCGCAGGCCGCCGTTCCTGCCCAACAAGGTCGGCCTGGTCACCGGTCGCGCCTCGGCGGCCGAGCGGGACGTGCTGACCAACGCGCACGCCCGGTGGCCGGGCGCGCGGTTCCGGGTGGTCAACGTGGCCGTGCAGGGCGCTTCGGCGGTGCCGCAGATCCTCACCGCACTGTCGACACTGGACCGCGACCCCGAGGTCGACGTGATCGTGCTGGCGCGCGGCGGCGGCAGCGTGGAGGACCTGCTGCCGTTCTCCGACGAGGCGCTGTGCCGGGCGGTGGCGGCCTGCCGCACGCCGGTGCTGTCGGCCATCGGGCACGAGCCGGACACCCCGCTGGTCGACCACGTGGCCGACGTGCGCTGCTCGACGCCCACCGACGCGGGCAAGCGGGTGGTGCCGGACGTGGCCGAGGAGGCCCAGCGCCTGCGCCAGATGCGCGACCGGGGCCGCCGGGCCCTGCACGCCTGGGTCGACCGGGAGCACAAGCTGCTGGCCTCGCTGCGCACCCGGCCGGCGCTGGCCGACCCGCACGGGCCGCTGGACCGGCGCGCCCAGGACGTGGACCAGCTGCGGGAACGGGCGCGGCGCGCGGTGCGCCACCGGCTCGACGCGGAGACCGCGGGGCTCGATGCCACCCGGGCGCGCTTGACGACCCTCGGGCCTGCCGCCACGCTGGCCCGGGGGTACGCCGTGGTGCAGCTCGTCACACCCGAGGGGGTGGCCGGGGTGCTCCGGTCGACCTCGCAGGCGCCCCCGGGCACCCGGCTGCGGGTGCGCGTGACCGACGGGGCGGTGCACGCGGTCGTCACCACCGACGGGGACGACGACCGGGCCACCGCCGGCGGGCACGGCGACCGGGGCGGCGATCGGGCGGAGGAAGGAGGCGGTGGTGCCGAACCCGGCGCGTGAACCCACGTTCCTGCCCTTGACGATGTCCGCCGCGGGCGGTGCGGACGACGACGAATCGCGCACCGTGCGCGACCGGGCCGAGTTAGCCGACCGGGCCGCCGCCGACTGCTGGCTGTCGCTGGTGGCGGGCTGCACGTCGGGCAGGCAGGCGCTGGTCGACCGGCTGCACGACCTGTCCGAGGCGACCTGCGGCTACGCCGGGATGCGCTGGTGGCTGGGCCACGGCTCGGTGCACCGCAGGCGCGTCGCCGACGCCGAGGACCGCATCGACGACGCGGTGCGGGAGGGTGACGGCGCGGAGTTCGCCGAGGCGTTCATCGGCTACGACCAGGCGGTGGCCACGGTCGTGGTGCACGTACGGAATCGATTGGGGAAGACGGTCACGTGAGCGACCCTGCGGTCGAGGAGCTGGGCTACGAGCAGGCCAGGGACGACCTGGTGGAGGTCGTGCGCCGGCTGGAGGCGGGCGGCCTGTCGCTGGAGGAGTCGCTGCGGCTCTGGGAGCGCGGCGAGGCGCTGGCGAAGACCTGCGAGCGGCTGCTCGCGGGCGCCCGCGAGCGGATCGATCAAGCACTCAGTGTGACCGAGGAGGACGTGGCCGAGGGGTGACCGCGTGCGAGGATTGGCCTACCGACCGGTAGTCCAGTCCCGACCGGCCACCAGGCCGGCTCCGCGCGAGGGAGCGCCCCATGAGCAGCAGCCCGTCCGAGCGTCGTCGCGAAGCACCCGACCGGAACCTCGCGCTGGAGCTCGTCCGGGTCACCGAGGCCGCGGCGATGGCCGCCGGGCGCTGGGTCGGCCGGGGCGACAAGAACGGCGGCGACGGCGCGGCCGTGGACGCCATGCGCAAGCTCATCGGCACCGTGTCGATGCGCGGCGTGGTGGTGATCGGCGAGGGCGAGAAGGACGAGGCGCCCATGCTGTTCAACGGCGAGGAGGTCGGCGACGGCAACGGCCCCGACTGCGACGTGGCCGTGGACCCGATCGACGGCACCACGCTGATGGCCAAGGGCATGCCCAACGCGCTGGCGGTGCTCGCGGTGGCCGAGCGGGGCGCGATGTTCGACCCGTCCGCCGTGTTCTACATGGAGAAGCTGGCCACCGGGCCGGAGGCGGCGGACGTCATCGACATCACCGCGCCGATCGCGGAGAACATCCGGCGGGTGGCCAAGGCCAAGCACAGCGACGTCTCCGACGTGACCGTGTGCGTGCTGGACCGGCCGCGGCACGAGGGGATCGTGCGGGACGTGCGCGCGGCGGGCGCCCGCATCCACTTCATCTCCGACGGCGACGTGGCGGGCGCGATCTCCGCGGCCCGCCCCAACACGGGCATCGACCTGCTGGTGGGCATCGGCGGCACGCCGGAGGGCATCATCGCGGCGGCGGCGCTCAAGTGCATGGGCGGCGCGATCCAGGGCAGGCTGTGGCCCAAGGACGACGCCGAGCGGCGCAAGGCGCTGGACGCGGGCCACGACCTCGACCGCGTGCTGACCACCGACGACCTGGTGCGCGGCGACAACGTGTTCTTCTGCGCGACCGGCGTCACCGACGGCGACCTGGTGCGCGGCGTGCACTACCGGGCGGGCGGCTGCACCACCCAGTCGATCGTGATGCGCTCCAAGTCCGGCACGGTGCGCATGATCGACGGCTTCCACCGGCTCACCAAGCTCCGCGAGTACGCGTCGGTGGACTTCGACATCCCGCCCGCGGGCGAGGACGCGCTGCCCCCGCTGCCCTAGCGGCACACGGATGTGAACGACAGTTAATGGTCAACGCGCGTTACCGGCCGATCGGCTGTGTTGATCACGCGGCGTTCATCCCTAGTTTCCGATTCGTGCCCGGCAACCCTGCGCCGGGCGCGGAGAGGAAGCGATGAAGGTTCGTACCCTGTTCACCGCCTTCGCGGTGGCGATCGGCGCGGCGCTCGCGGGCGCGGCCGGGGCGGCGGCGGCCCCGGCGGCGGACGGCGAGGTCACCCCGTTCATCGTGGGCGGCGGCAACGCCACGCAGACCTACTCGTTCATGGTGTCCCTGCAGAGCACCTCGGGTAGCCACTTCTGCGGTGGTTCGCTGATCAAGGCCAACTGGGTCGTCACGGCCAAGCACTGCGTGCAGGGCCGCTCGGCGTCCTCGGTCCGGGCCCGCATCGGCACCACCAACCGCACCAGCGGCGGCACGGTGGCGTCGGGTGCCCAGATCGTCACCCACCCCAGCTACGACATCGCGCTGCTGCGCCTGTCCACCTCGGTCAGCCAGACCCCGATCGCGGTGGCCTCCACCTCGGGCGCGGTCGGCACCGCCACCCGCATCATCGGCTGGGGCCAGACCTGCGCCCCGGCGGGCGGCTGCGGCGCGCCGGTCACCCTGCAGGAGCTGGACACCTCGATCGTCTCGGACGGCAGCTGCCTGGGCATCTACGGCTCGTACGAGATCTGCACCAACAACCCCGGCGGCCGGGCGGGTGCCTGCTACGGCGACTCGGGCGGCCCGCAGATCAAGTCCGTGAACGGCGTGTGGCAGCTGATCGGCGCCACCAGCCGCGCGGGCAACAACAGCTCCACCTGCGCCACCGCCCCGTCGATCTACATGGACGTGCCGGCGTTCCGCTCGTGGATCAGCCAGTACGCGGGCACGGTCTGAGCCGTACCGCACCGGCGTTCGAGGGCCGTCCCACCTCCGGGTGGGGCGGCCCTTCCCCATTCGTTACCGAACGCGCTGCAACACCGGGCGCGCGGCGGGCGTCACCAGGGGTGTAACCAGCACAACCCGGGGGGTTTCCGATGCGCAAGAAGACGATGGCGGCGATCGTGCTCGCGGTGGTGGCCCCGCTGCTCGCCACGGCCTGCGGCGGCCCGGCGCGGACGGCCGCGCAGACGCCCGGGCCGACCACCGCCCCCGCGTCGACTTCCACCTCCACGTCGACCACCGCCCCCACCCCCGCCCCGGCTCCCGCGCCCGACCCGCGGGTACCCCCGGCCGAGCCGGTCCCGGTCGCCACCACGCCGGTGCCCCAGCCCGCACCGGCGCCGCGGGTGAACGCGTCAAGCACCCCGTGCGACATCACCGACGGCGCGTGCGTTCGGCTGTCCACCAAGGAGTCCTGGCTGATCAGCGGCGGCCGGGTGAGCTACGGCCCGGTGCCGATCACCTCCGGCCGCCCCGGCCACGAGACGCCGGTGGGCACGTTCTCGGTGCTGTGGAAGGTGCGCGACGACTGGAGCATCCCCTACGACGCGGCCATGCCGTTCTCCACCTACTTCGTGGGCAACGGCATCGCGTTCCACGAGGGCAGCCTCACCGACCCGTCGCACGGGTGCGTCCACCTGTCACGTGAGGCGGCCTCGAAGTACTTCGACACGCTCCAGGTCGGCGCGCAGGTTCAGGTGACTGCCTGAGGTCGTGCGGTTTGGGTCACACCTACCCGGGGGTAGCCATCCGGTGAGGGGTGATTCGAGATGAAGACGAGGAAGACGCTCGGTACGGCGGCGGTCGCCGCCGCGGCGGCCTTGACCAGCTTCGGCCTCGCGGCACCCGCCGACGCTTCGACCGGCACGCCGTGCTCCATCGCCAACGGCGCGTGCGTGCGGCTGTCCACCAACCAGGCGTGGCTGATCTACAACGGGAGCGCCAGCTACGGGCCCGTCGCGGTGTCCCACGGCATGCCGGGGTACGAGACCCCGGTCGGCACTTTCCCGGTGCTGCGCAAGGTGAAGGACGAGTGGAGCGTGCCCTACAACGGACCGATGCCGAACTCGGTGTACTTCACCACCGACGGCATCGCGTTCCACCAGGGCGACACCTCGCGGCCGTCGCACGGCTGCGTCCGCCTGGGTCCGCAGGAGTCGTTGACGTTCTACGACAACCTGTTCCCGGGCGAGCAGGTGCAGGTGGTGGCCTGACCCCCGCCGGACAGGAGGTCCCCGCACCGTGGCGGGGGACCTCCGTCACGTCCTCAGCCCGCGTTGCTGGAGTGCCCGGGGAACAGGTGCGCACCCGGGTTGAGCGCGACGGCGATGTTGTTGACCGCGGTGGCGGCCTCGCCGAAGCCGGTGGCGATCAGCTTCACCTTGCCGGGGTACTGGGCGACGTCGCCGGCGGCGTAGACGCGGTCGCGCGCGGTGCGCATGGTGGTGTCGACCACGACGGCCCGGTGGTCCAGCTCCAGGCCCCACGACTCGATGGGGCCCAGGTCGGCGGTGAAGCCCAGCGCCGCCACCACGGTCTGCGCGGGCAGCACCTTGCGGTCGCCGCCCTTGACGGCCAGCTCCACCTCGGCGAGCCCGGTGTCGCCGCGCAGTTCCAGCACCTCGGCGTCGGTGATGATCGGCACGCCGAGGTCGCGCACCTGCCGCACGGTCGGCGGGTGGGCGCGGAAGGTGGCCCGGCGGTGCACCACGGTCACGCTCGCCGCGATCGGGGCCAGCGCCAGCGCCCAGTCGAACGCCGAGTCGCCGCCGCCGACGACCACCACGTCCTGGCCGGTGTGCGCGGCGAGCTGCGGCACGAAGTGCACCACGCCCCGGCCCAGCCAGCCGTCGCCCGCGGGCAGCGGCCGCGGCCGGAACTCGCCCATGCCCGCGGTGATCAGCACGGCGCCCGCCTTGACCGTCCCGCCGTCGGCCAGCCCGACGCGCACCCCGTCGTCCACAGTGGACAGCGTGCGGGCCTGGCGGCCGAGCAGGTAGGTCGGCTTCCACTGGTCGGCCTGCTGGACGAGCGCGGTCACCAGGTCGCGCCCGCGCACCGCCGGGAACCCGGCCACGTCGAAGATCATCTTCTCCGGGTACATCGCGGTGATCTGGCCGCCCGCCTCGGGCAGCGCGTCGACCAGCGCGACCGACAGGTCCCGGAACCCCGCGTAGTAGGCCGCGAACAACCCCGTGGGGCCCGCGCCGACGATGAGCAGGTCGACCTCAAGGTCCATGGACCGACCATAGGTGTTCCGCGCCACCGTGCCCAGTAAGGCAAGGCGGTCCAAACTCGGTGTCATGGGCGAACAGGAGTACCGCGTCGAGCACGACACCATGGGCGAGGTCCACGTGCCGGTCGACGCGCTGTGGCGTGCGCAGACGCAGCGCGCGGTGGAGAACTTCCCGATCTCCGGGCGGGGCCTGGAGCGCGCGCAGATCAGGGCCCTGGGCCTGCTCAAGGCCGCGGCGGCCCGGGTGAACGAGCGGCTGGGGGTACTGGAACCCGAAGTGGCCGGCGCCATCGCGGCCGCGGCCGACGCCGTGGCCGCGGGCGAGCACGACGACCACTTCCCGGTGGACGTGTTCCAGACCGGGTCGGGCACCTCGTCCAACATGAACGCCAACGAGGTGATCGCGACCCTGGCCGGCCGGGCGCTGGGCCGGGACGTGCACCCCAACGACCACGTCAACGCCTCGCAGTCGTCCAACGACACGTTCCCCACGACGCTGCGGATCGCGGCGACCGAGGCCGTGGCGCGCGACGTGGTCCCGGCCCTGGAGCACCTGGCGGCCGTGCTGGAGGCGCGGGCGGCGGACTGGACGTCGCTGGTCAAGTCCGGGCGCACGCACCTGATGGACGCCGTGCCGGTCACCCTGGGCCAGGAGGTGGGCGCGTGGGCCACCCAGGTGCGCAACGGCGTCGAGCGGCTGAACTCCTCGCTGCCCCGGCTGGCGGAGCTGCCGATCGGCGGCACGGCCGTGGGCAGCGGCCTCAACGCGCCCGCGGGCTTCGGCGCGGCGGTGTCGGCGGAGCTGGCCGCGGCCACCGGCCTGCCGCTGACCGAGGCGCGCGACCACTTCGAGGCCCAGGCCACCCAGGACGGCGTGGTCGAGGTCTCCGGCCAGCTCCGCGCCACGGCCGTGGGCCTGTTCAAGATCGCCAACGACCTGCGGTGGCTGGGTTCCGGCCCCCGGACCGGCCTGGGCGAGCTGGCGCTGCCGGACCTCCAGCCGGGCTCGTCGATCATGCCCGGCAAGGTCAACCCGGTGATCCCCGAGGCGACGATGATGGTGGTCGCCCAGGTGATCGGCAACGACGCGGCGATCGCGTTCGCGGGCTCGCAGGGCAACTTCCAGCTCAACGTGATGCTGCCGGTGATCGCGCGCAACGTGCTGGAGTCGTGCCGCCTGCTGGCCGCGGTGGCCCGCCTGCTGGCCGACAAGGTCCTGGTGGGCGCCGAGCCGCAGGTGGAGCGGATGCGCGAGTACGCCGAGTCGTCGCCCTCGATCGTCACCCCGCTCAACCGCCACCTCGGCTACGAGGAGGCCGCGTCGATCGCCAAGCAGTCGCTCAAGGAGCGCAAGACCATCCGCGAGGTGGTGCTGGAGCGCGGGCACGTGCCGGGGAAGCTCACCGAGGCCCAGCTCGACGAGGCCCTGGACGTGCTGCGCATGGCCAACGGCGGTCGCTAGCGGGCCGGCCCGGCGCCCTCGTTCGCGAACAGCCCCAGCTCGCGCTCCAGCAGCAGCGCCAGGGGGACCACGGCCACGAACGCGGCTCCCCCGCTGAGGAACGCCGAGGACAGGGCGGCGCCGCCGCCCGCGACGAGGACGCCGGCCACCAGGGCCGCGATCACGCCCAGCAGGACGGCGACCAGGACGAGTAGCGTCCGGTGCGCGGAACAGCAGCTCATGGGTTTCTTCCCGACTGCTCGGAGGGGTTGTTCCGGACGACTTCCTGTCATTTGATGGTACTAAGCGAGACAAGCGAGGTCCAGGATGACCCGGCGGTCGAACCCGGTCGCCCCCGAGGGGGGCGAACTCGGTGCGTTCGCGCGGGACCTGAGGGCGTTGCGGGACGACCGCGGCGCCGCGGCGCCGAGCGTCGACGAGATCAGCAGGCACGAGGGCATCTCCCGCTCCACCCTGTACGCCGCCCTGAGCGGGAGCAGGCTGCCCCGGCGCGAGGTGGTGGCGGCGCTGGCCAGGGCGTGGGGCGGGGACGAGGCCGAGTGGCTGCGCCGGCGCAGCGAGGTGGAGTCCCGCCTGGCCGCGTCCCCGCCGCCCCCGGACACCGGCCCGCGGCCGGACAAGCCGAGCGCCGAGGCCGTCGAACTCCTGCACCGCGAGGGGCGCCGGGCGCACTACCCGCGCGGTTCCCTCCTATACCGGGAGGGCGAGCACGACGGCGGCGTGATGCTCGTGGTCAGCGGGCTGGTCAAGGTCTCGGCCGCCTCGACCGACGGGCAGGACGTGGTGCTGGGGGTGCGCGGTCCGGGCGAACTGCTCGGCGAGGTGAGCGCCCTCACCGGCGGCCCCGCCACCGCGTCCGTCACGACGCTGTCCGAGACGACGGTCACCAGGCTGGCCGCCGGGGCGTTCGACGCCCTCGTGCGTGAGAACCCCCGGTTCACCGCGGAACTGCTGCGGATCATGGCCCACCGCGTGGACACGGCGAACCGCCGGCACGCGATGCACGCCTCTCCGCCGCTGCACCGCCTCGCCCGCGTCCTCGTGGAACTCGGGACCGCCTATGGCGAGGCGCAACCCGACGGCGGCCTGGTGCTCCGCGGCCTCACGTTGCCGGACCTGGCCGGCCTCATCGGGGTCAGCTGGGTGACGGTGCAGAGGTGCCTCTTCCAGCTCCGGGACACCGGTTTGATCCGGACCGGTTACCGCGTCCTGACCCTGGCCCCGGAGCTGTTCGAGCCCGGCGCCGTGCGCTGATCAGCCGTTGTCGGTGGTCCGGTGCACGATGGGTGCGTGCTGTTCAGCGAAGTCGTCGAGACGTCCGCCGCCGTGGGTGCCACGCGGTCGCGCCTGGCCAAGGTCGAGGCGCTGGCCGGCCTGCTGCGCCGGATGACCACGCCCGCCGTGGTGTCGTTCCTGGTCGGCGTGCCCAGCCAGGGACGCATCGGCGCGGGCTGGCGCACCGTGCTCGACCTGGACGTCGAACCCGCGCCCGGACCTTCGCTCACCGTGTCCGATGTGGACGGCGCGCTGGGCGCGTTCGCGGCCATCTCCGGCAAGGGCGCGGCGGGTCGGCGGGTCGCCGCGCTGACCGACCTGTTCGCCCGGGCCACCGCCGCCGAGCAGGACTTCCTCAAGCGGCTGCTCACCGGCGAGCTGCGCCAGGGCGCGCTGGAGGGCGTGATGCTGGACGCGGTGGCCAGGGCCGCCGACGTGCCGGGCGAGGTGGTGCGGCGGGCGTTCATGCTCTCCGGCAGCCTGCCCGCCACCGCCACCGCCGCGCTGACCGGCGAGGCGGCGCTGGCCGCGTTCCGCCTGGAGGTCGGCCGCCCGGTGCGGCCGATGCTCGCCTCGCCCGCCGAGTCCCTGCCCGGGGCCCTGGCGGAGCTGGGCGCGACCGCGGTCGAGCACAAGCTCGACGGCGCCCGCATCCAGGTCCACCGCGACGGCGACGGGGTCCGGGTGTTCACCCGCACCCTGCGGGAGGTCACCACGACCGTCCCCGAGCTGGTCGACCTGGTCCGCGGCCTGCCGTGCACCTCGGTGGTCCTCGACGGCGAGACCCTGGCGCTGACCGACGACGGCAAGCCGCGCCCGTTCCAGGAGACGATGAGCCGCTTCGGCGCGCAGGACGTGCGCGAGCTGCTGCTCAGCCCGTTCTTCTTCGACTGCCTCCACCTCGACGGCGAGGACCTGCTGGACCGGCCGCTGCGCGAGCGCCTGGACGCGCTCAGGCGGGTCGCCGGCGACCACCTCGTCCCCGGCGCGGTCGAGCCCGGCCCCGAAGAGGCGGCCCGCGTCCTGGACGAGGCGCTGGCCGCCGGCCACGAGGGCGTCGTGGTCAAGTCGCTCGACTCGGTCTACGCGGCCGGCCGCCGCGGCCGGGCGTGGCAGAAGGTCAAGCCCGTGCACACCCTCGACCTGGTGGTGATCGGCGTCGAGTGGGGCAGCGGCCGCCGCAAGGGGCTGCTGTCCAACCTGCACCTGGGCGCCCGCGACCCCGACGGCGGCCCGCCGGTCATGGTCGGCAAGACGTTCAAGGGCCTGACCGACGAGCTGCTGGCCTGGCAAACCCGCGAACTGCTCGCCCGCGCCACCGACCGGGACGACTGGGTGGTGCGGGTGCGCCCCGAGCTGGTGATCGAGATCGAGCTGGACGGCGTGCAGGTCAGCCCCCGCTACCCCGGCGGCGTGGCGCTGCGGTTCGCCCGCGTGGTCCGCTACCGGCCGGACAAGGACCCGGCCGAGGCCGACACCGTCGACGCCGTGCGGGCCCTGCTGCCGGGGCCCGGTTCGGCGGAAAGCACCACCGAGGCCCCGTAGCACCCGCCCGGTCCTGTGCGCGGATCCAGGGCGGACCGCCCCCGCGACGGGTATCGTCAAGCTCTCGTGCGATTCATCGAAGGGCATCGACCCAGCTACGACCTCACCTACGACGACGTGTTCCTCGTGCCCGGCCGATCGGCCGTGGACTCGCGGTTCGGCGTCGACCTGTCGACCCCCGACGGCACGGGGGCGACGATCCCGATCGTGGTCGCGAACATGACCGCGGTGGCGGGACGGCGGATGGCCGAGACCGTGGCCCGCCGCGGCGGGCTGGTGGTGCTGCCCCAGGACGTGGCGCCCGAGGCGGTGGCCGGGATCGTCGGCTGGGTCAAGGACCGCCACCCGGTCTGGGACACCCCGCTGACCCTGCGCCCGGGCGACTCGGTCGCCGACGCGCTGAACCTGCTGCACAAGCGGGCGCACGGCGCGATCGTCGTGGTCGACCCCGAGGGGCGGCCCACCGGCGTGGTGGACGAGGCGGCGTGCGCCGGGGTCGACCGGTTCACCCGCCTGGGCGACGTGGCCGACGAGCGGATCACCGCCCTGCCGATGGACACCGCGCCGCGCGAGGTGTTCGGCGCGCTGACCGGCGGCACCCAGCGGATCGCGCTGGGCGTGGACGAGCGGGGTGCGCTGCGCGGCGTGATGACCTCCCTGGGCGCGCTGCGCGCCGAGGTCTACGCCCCGGCGCTGGACGGCGCGGGCAGGCTCCGCGTCGCCGCCGCGATCGGGGTGAACGGCGACGTCACGGCCAAGGCCGAGGCGCTGCTGGCGGCCGGGGTGGACGTGCTGGTGGTGGACACCGCCCACGGCCACCAGGAGAAGATGATCGCCGCGCTCAAGGCCGTCCGCGAGGCCCGGCCGACCGTGCCCGTGGTCGCGGGCAACGTGGTCACCGCCGAGGGCGTGCGCGACCTGGTCGAGGCGGGCGCGGACATCGTCAAGGTCGGCGTGGGCCCCGGCGCCATGTGCACCACCCGCATGATGACCGGCGTGGGCCGACCGCAGTTCTCCGCGGTCGCCGAGTGCGCCGCCGAGGCCCGCCGGCTGGGCAGGCACGTCTGGGCCGACGGCGGCGTGCGCCACCCGCGCGACGTGGCCCTCGCCCTGGCCGCGGGCGCCGCCAGCGCCATGGTCGGCTCCTGGTTCGCGGGCACCTACGAGTCGCCCGGCGACCTCCAGCGCGACGAGCAGGGGCGGCTGTACAAGGAGTCGTTCGGCATGGCCTCCAAGCGGGCCGTGAGCGCGCGCACCCGCACCGACAACGCGTTCGACCGGGCGAAGAAGGGCCTGTTCGAGGAGGGCATCTCGACCTCCCGGATGCGGCTGGACCCGCTGCGCCCCGGCGTGGAGGACCTGCTCGACTCGATCACCGCCGGTGTCCGGTCGGCCTGCACGTACGCGGGGGCGCAGACGCTGGAGGAGTTCCACGCCAAGGCCACCCTGGGCGTGCAGAGCGCCGCCGGGTTCGCCGAGGGCCGCCCGCTGCCCGCCGGGTGGTGAACCGCGGGGTGGTGAACCGCGCGGGGTGACCTGCCGGGCGGTGATGGCCGGGCTCGGCCGGCTGAGGCTCGGCGAGCGCGGCGCAGCGCGGTGGGCCCGGCAGGCCGGCGCGGCTCGTCCTGCGCGCCGCGCCGCCCCGGCGCCGCCGTCCGAGCGGCTCGACGGCGTGCCGCCGCAGGGGCCCCCGCCGCGCGGAGGCCCCCGTCGGCGCGTCGTCAGGCGGTGTAGTCCTCCAGCATCTCGGTGACCAGCGCGGCGATCGGCGAGCGCTCCGACCTGGTCAGCGTCACGTGCGCGAACAGCGGGTGGCCCTTCAGCTTCTCGATCACCGCCACCACGCCGTCGTGCCGCCCGACCCGCAGGTTGTCGCGCTGCGCCACGTCGTGGGTGAGCACCACCCGCGAGTTCGCGCCCAACCGCGACAGCACGGTCAGCAGCACGTTGCGCTCCAGCGACTGCGCCTCGTCGACGATCACGAACGAGTCGTGCAGCGACCGGCCGCGGATGTGGGTCAGCGGCAGCACCTCCAGCATGCCGCGGTCCATGACCTCCTCGACCACGTCCTGGCTGACCAGCGCGCCGAGGGTGTCGAACACCGCCTGCGCCCACGGCTGCATCTTCTCGGTCTCGGAACCGGGCAGGTAGCCCAGCTCCTGCCCGCCCACCGCGTACAGCGGGCGGAAGACCACGACCTTGCGGTGCTGGCGGCGCTCCATGACCGCCTCCAGGCCCGCGCACAGCGCGAGCGCCGACTTGCCCGTGCCGGCCCGTCCGCCCAGCGAGACGATGCCGACCTCGGTGTCCAGCAGCAGGTCGAGGGCCACGCGCTGCTCGGCGGAGCGGCCGTGCAGGCCGAACGCCTCGCGGTCGCCGCGCACCAGCCGGACGCGCTTGTCCGGCGTGACCCGGCCCAGCGCGCTCGACGTGCCGGCGAGCAGCCGCAGACCGCTGTGGCACGGCAGCTCGGCCAGGTGCGCGAGGTCGTGCGCCACCGGGTCGACCGAGCCCTCCCGGTACAGCGCGTCGACCAGCGACTGGTCCACGTCCACGTCGGACATGCCGGAGTAGCCCGACAGCGTGACGTCCTGCGCGCGGTACTCCTCGGCGGCGAGGCCGACGGCACCCGCCTTGACGCGCAGCGGCATGTCCTTGGTGACCAGCGTGACGACGTAGCCCTCGGCCGCGAGGTTGAGCGCGCAGGCGAGGATGCGGGCGTCGTTGGAGTCCGTGCGGAAGCCCGCGGGCAGCACCTCCGGGTCGGTGTGGTTCAGCTCGACGCGCAGGGTGCCGCCCACGTCGCCGATCGGCACCGGGGAGTCCAGCCTGCCGTGCTGGAGCCGGAGGTCGTCGAGCAGGCGCAGCGCCTCCCGGGCGAACCAGCCCAGTTCGGGGTGGTGCCGCTTGCCCTCCAGCTCGCTGATCACCACGAGCGGCAGCACGACCTCGTGCTCGGCGAACCGCGTGATGGCCAGGGGGTCGGAGAGCAGCACGGAGGTGTCCACCACGTAGGTGTGGGTGGTCGGCGCACCGCGGCGCCGGGACGTGCTGCGCGATGAGCCTGAGGAACGGCTCGCGGGTCGTCGTGCGTTCACGGCAACTCCTCACGAACGCGGCACCCGCGTCCGCTCCTCGCTGGGCCAGGCACCAACCCCGATCGACCGGTCCGCCTCACACCTTCAGGCGTACCGGCCACGAAGGCCGGGTGCCGGCCCCCTCGCGCTCGTGACAGCCACGATCAGGGCCTCCCTGCGCGGTCCGCAGTGGACGCGTCCCGCCAACCGGAAGTTACCTCCGCAGGTCCCTCTTATGCAGGCAGCCACACAGGTGATTCGCCAAATGGTCACCTCGGCGCAAAATCGGCGAAAGAAGCGCCGCGGGCGTGCTCGTGGCGCACCACCGGTCGTCACCTCGGCGCAACGCGGCATCGTCCACGCAGCTCAGGGGCATTGCGCCCGATCCGGTGACGGTGGTCACCCGGAGTGTCCGGACGGCCGGGGCGCGCCCGCCTCGACCTCCTCGCGGAGGGCGTTCGGGACCAGCGGTTCGTCGAGCAGCTCCAGGTAGCGGTCACCGCGCCCGCCCGGCGACGCCAGGTCCAGCCACGCGCGGACCAGCCGCACGCCCTCCACGTAGGTGGTGGTGTAGGTCCGCCACAGCGGGTCGCCGAGGAAGCGCAGCATGTGCCGGGCCCGCGACTCGGGCACCAGCAGCCAGCGGCGCAGGAAGGCCACCACGTCGTCGGGGTGGGCGCGGCGGTCGTGCAGCATCAGCGCGGCGTCCTGGCGCACGGTGAGCAGCCCGGCCAGCGCGGCCTCGACGCGCTCGGACAGCTCGCCGTCCACCCGCAGGCCCAGGTCGGCCACGACCTCCTCGGTCCAGCGGCCCCAGCCCGGGCCCACCGCGGCGTGCAGGGCCAGCTCGGCCATGCCCTCCGACAGCAGGCACTGCGGGGTGTTGATCAGGAACAGCGACTGCTCGGCGTGCCCGCGCCCGCCGACCAGGCCGACCTCCTTGCGGCAGCGCTCGGTGTGGTGGCCGGGGTAGGACTCGTGGGCGACCAGGTGCGGCAGGTTCGAGGTGCGGTGGCCGAGGTCGGCGTTGACCGACACCCGCGAGCGGAAGCCGCCCAGGTAGTGGTTGAACCCGCTCCACGGCTTGCCGGTGACCACCTCGTACTCGACCACCTCGGCCTCGGGCAGCCCGTACCGCCGCCGGACGCGGTCGCGCAGCGCGCCGGACAGGGCGTGCACGGCCGCGCCCAGCCGGCGCGGCGGCACCTCCTCCAGCGCCCGGTGGTCGGCCAGCCGCCCGGCCAGCGGGCCGGGGCCGGGCAGCAGCTCGTCCAGGGCCGCGTGGGCCCGGCGGTAGGCGTCGGGGTGACCGGGGGCGATGTCGACCTGGAAGCAGTCCCGCACCTCGTCCACGAAGCCGACGCGCACCCCGGCGAGCTTGCGCGCCACGGTCCCGACCGCGACCAGCTGGGCGTCGAGGAAGCGGCGGCGGACCGGGTCGTCGACCCCGGCCAGCTCGCGGCGCAGCGCGCCGGCCCGGTCGGCCAGGGCCGCCGGGTGGGGCCGGGGCTCGTCGTCGACCCGGCGGCGCAGCGCGCGGTCGCCGGTGAAGGAGTCCACCAGCCCCGGCACCAGCCGGCCGAGCCGCAGGCCCAGCAGCAGGTACTCCCGCACGATCTCCGCACCGTCCACGGCCGGGGACGATACGAGAAGGACGATCGATTTACCACAGCGCCGCGGACGGCCGCCAATCGAGTTCGGAGAAGACCCTCGAACGGGCGACAAGGTTCAATCCGCACATCACACAATGGTGTTATCGCCATCCGATCGGGGCTCCGGGTTCGGTAGTTTTCCCGCAACGAACCCGCCTCCAGGCTTTCGAACGGCACTGGACCCGACGGGGAACCCCACGAACAGGAGAGCAGAAGTGCTGAAGAAGGCAAGTACCGTCGCCGCGGTCGTGGCCGGGCTCATGATGCTCGGTTCGCCCGCGTTCGCGCTCGCCGGCGAACCCGAGGAGCACGGCTTCGAGCCTTGGAACAGCCACGGCAACTACTACTCGGCCGGTCACGTGGAGAGCTACTACCTGGAGCACGAGGACGGTGACGTGGCCGACCAGTACGGCCTCATCAACTTCGCCGACGACTCCGACGTGCTGAGCAACATCAACCTCTGCGAGATCGAGGTCAACGTCATCGGCATCCCGGTCGCGTCGCAGAACGACGAGAGCGTCTGCATCAACACGGACAACGACGACAACGACGGCAACGGCCACTCGGGCGGCGGCTACGGCGGCGGCTACAGCCAGGGCGACTGACGCCATCCCCGGTCCCGGCCGGTCAGCGGTGGTTCGCGGCGACGCGGACCACCGCTTTTTCGTGCCCGCGCGGCGTTTCCGCGGTCACCGGCGGTCGACGCCGCGCCTCACCCGGGTGACGCGCGGCGTCGACCGCCGGTGACCGCGCAATACCGGTGCTTTCCCGGGCGCGTCGGGCGCATTCCGCACCCACCGCAATTGCCGCCCACACCCGGATCACACCCGTCGGTCAATTAAACCTCGCGGCGCACCCACGATTCGTCGTTCCACCAGGCCATCCCGCCACGGAGCGTGGTGGATATTTCGGCAATCACCCGTCCAGGGGTAGCACGACCAGGATTGGGCCGTTCGGGCAATACGTTCGGACCAAACGCGCGGAAGGCGATCCGTACCCCGCGGGACATAGCCAACAAACGAGGCGAAAAATAGTTCACACGATGGTGTCAGTGGACTGGCACCGCCGCCCGCACCGGGTAAATTATCGCTGCGAGGGCATCACAGCCTGAGCCGCCTGATTCCCCGAATGCTCGTCAGGGATTACGGGGGTCACCACAAATCCCACCAGAGGAGTGTGTTCCACATGTTGAAGAAGGCAGGCGTCGTCGCCATGGCCGCTGCCGGCCTCGTGATGCTGGGCTCCCCGGCCTTCGCGTCCCCGGGTCACGACGGTGACTGGGGCAGCAACACCGCGATCGGCGAGCTCAACTCCTACTACGAGGAGGGCGAGGAGGGCGAGATCGCCGACCAGTTCGGCCTGGTGAACTTCGCGGGTGACTCCGACCTGCTGAGCAACCTCAACGTCTGCGAGATCGAGGTCAACGTCATCGCCGTCCCGATCCTGGCGCAGAACGACGAGAGCTACTGCATCAACACCGACAACGACGACAACGACGAGAACGGCGACGACTGAGTCCTCGGTCGATCGACCCGCGTTGAAGTCGCGGAGGGCGGCACTCCCCCGGGGGTGCCGCCCTCCGGCGTTTCCGCGAATCCCCCGCCGGACCGTCAGGAACCGAAGCGGCGGTGGCGCAGCGCGTAGTCGCGCAGGGCGCGCAGGAAGTCGGTGCGGCGGAACTCCGGCCAGTACGCCTCGCAGAACCAGAACTCCGAGTGGGCCGACTGCCACAGCATGAACCCGGACAGCCGCTGCTCGCCCGAGGTGCGGATGAGCAGGTCGGGGTCGGGCTGGCCGGAGGTGTAGAGGTGCTCGGCGATGTGGTCGACGTCCAGGACCTCGGCCAGCTCCTCGATCGTGCCGCCGGACTCGGCGTGCTCCAGCAGCAGCTTGCGGACCGCGTCGGCGATCTCCTGCCGGCCGCCGTAGCCCACCGCGACGTTGACCTCCAGGCCGGTGCGGGAACGGGTGCGCAGCGACGCGGCGGACAGGCGGGCGGCGGTCTCGGTGGGCAGCAGGTCGAGCGCGCCGACGTGCCGGATGCGCCACGGGTTGCCGGGTTCGGCCAGCTCGTCGACGATGTCGGCGATGATGTCGAGCAGCGGCACCAGCTCGTCCGCCGGTCGGTCGAGGTTGTCCGTGGACAGCATCCACAGCGTGACCACCTCGACCTCGGCCTCGCGGCACCAGCTCAGCAGCTCCAGGATCTTGCGGGCGCCGGCGCGGTGGCCGTGCGCCACGTCCGTGAAGCCCGCCTCCTTGGCCCAGCGGCGGTTGCCGTCGAGCACCACGCCGACGTGCCGCGGCCGTTGCCTGCCGTCGAGCCACCGGGTGAGGCGGTACTCGTAACCCTTGAGGAGGACGTTCTTGACCCGTTCGCGGAGACCCACGCCGGTAGAGCGTACGCCGCGTGGGGGCGGTCACGCCGTGGCGTGGTGCCGGCGTACTTACGGTCCCGTAACCTCGGGCGGGTGACCACGTCGACGCTCCCGCAGCCCCCGGCTCCCGCACTGCGGCCGCGTATGCGCGGCTGGCTCCACCTCTGGTCGTTCGCCGTGTCCGTGGTGACCGGCGTGACGCTCGTCGTCCTGGCCGCGACCACCGCGTCCGCCAAGGCCGCGCTCGCCACGTCCGTCTACGGGGTGACGGTGCTCGGCCTGTTCGGGGTGAGCGCCCTCTACCACCGGGTGAACTGGACGAGCGCGCGGGCGCGGACCTGGATGAAGCGCCTGGACCACTCGATGATCTTCGTGTTCATCGCGGGCACCTACACGCCGTTCGCCCTGCTGGCGATGGCGCCGTCCACCGGCAACGTGGTGCTCACCGTGGTGTGGGTCGGCGCGCTGTGCGGCGTGACGCTCAAGCTGGCCTGGCCGCACGCGCCCCGGTGGCTCGGCGTGCCGATCTACATCGCCCTGGGCTGGGTCGCGGTGTTCGTGCTGCCGGACCTGCTGCACCACGTGGGCGTGGGCGCCCTGGTCCTGCTGCTGGTGGGCGGCCTGCTCTACACCGCGGGCGCCGTGTTCTACGCGACGAGGTGGCCCAACCCGTGGCCGCAGGTCTTCGGCTACCACGAGTTCTTCCACGCGGCGACCGTGCTGGCGGCGCTGTGCCACTACATCGCCATCTGGTTCGCGATCTACGCGTGACCGCGCCCGCGCACGCGACCTTCGTCACGGGCCGGGCCGTGCGGTGGGTCAGCGACGAGCCGTTCCCCGGGTGGGTCGAGGTGCAGCTCACCGACGCCCACGGCGTGGTGTGGAGCCTGTTCGACAAGCCGCTGGTGTTCGACGACGAGGGGCGCCTGCGCGGCAACACCGCCTACCCCGTCGACGTGCAGGTGGCCTGCGAGGTCGTCGGCCGGGGGCGGTTGGACGACGGCACGGAGGTGCTGACCGTCTCGACCCGGCTGCCGTGGGGCATCGAGGCGGTCGGCGGGCGCACCGAGTTCCTGGTGGACGTCCACCAGGTGACCACCGGCGAGGTCTAGGCCGCCCAGCGGGCCTCGAACTCGGCCGCCGCGGCGTGGCCGTGGGCGAAGTCGGTGAACACCGCCCGCAGGCCGCGCAGCAGGGCGTCCCGGCCGATCCTGGCCTCGACGGCGAGCACCCGGTCCAGGTGCGGCCGGTAGGGGCGGTCGGGTGGCGGCGGGTCGTCCCAGACCCCGCCGGGGAACTCGGTCTCGGCGAACAGCCTGCTCAGGTACACGGCCAGGCCCTCGACCAGCCAGGGGTCGCCGTCGACCAGGTTGCCGGACCACGCGTGCGCGACCTCGTGGCCGATCGCGGTCACCGCGTGGCGCGGGTCGGCGAAGCGCTCCAGCGCGCCGAGGTCGACCAGGACCAGACCCTGCGTCGACAGCGCCAGGGACCGCAGGCCGGGCACGAACACCAGCTCGCACTTCGGGTACGGGTGGGACACCAGCAGGTCGGAGAAGAACGCGATCGCGCGGGCCACCAGGTCGGCCACCCGGTCGGCCACCGGGGTGCCGGCCGCCGAGCGCGGCACGTGCACCGCCCCGGCGACCTCGACGAACGGCCCGGCCGCCACCGACAGCCAGGCGGGCGAGACCGGGGCCGTGGGCGCGAAGGTGCGGACCTCGCCCTCCGCGACCACGGGCAGCCCGTTGGCCAGGCACTTCCACGAGGCGGGCACGACCGCCGCCACCGTCGCGGGCGCGCGCTGCGGCCGGCCCGCGAAGTGGGGCACGACCTGCGGCGCGCCGTGCGGGTGGGTCGTCGTACAGAGGTAGACCTGGCCGTCGGCGGGGTCGGTCACGCGGCGGAAGCCCAGACCGGTGTACGGCAGCAGCGCCTCCACCCGCAGCGCGCCGGGCTCCCGGCGCGGCGGGGCGAGCAGGTCGCCGCACACCTCCACCGGCCCGGGTTCGCCCCGGAACCGCAGCGTGGTGCGGTTGCGCACGCCCTCCGCCGCCGGGTCCAGCCGCCAGGTCAGGTCGTACGACTCCACCTCGACCAAGGTGATCACCCCGGTCCCGACGCTACCCGAGGTCGGGGCCCTGCCGCCGCAGGTCGTCGACCTTGGTCATCGCCTCGCGCAGCTCGGTCAGCCACGCGTCGGCGTGCTCGCCGACCAGCCGCACCGCCCACGCCAGCGCCTCCGACCGCGACCGCGCCACGCCCGCCGCGACCAGGGTGTCGAGCACCTTGCGCTCGGGCTGCCGCAGCCGCGTCATCACCGGCACCGACAGCGTGGTGAACAGCTCCTCGGTGCCGCCGAGCCGGGCGCCCCAGGCGACCTTGCGCTGGTAGCGGTGCTCGGCCTGGCGGGCGATGCCGATCCGCTCGTCCCTGGTCTGCTCCCGGAACCGGCTGATCCGGCCCGCCTCGGCCGCCGCGCGCTCGGCGTCGTCGGCGAACTCGCCCTCCAGCGGGGGCAGCGTGCCCACGACCACGATCTCCTCGCGGTCCACCGTCACCACGGGGTTCTCGGTGAACCACCCGTCCGGCAGCCGGCCCGCGAACCAGGCCGCCGCGTCGTCCGCCGGGGGCTGGTCCGCCTGCGCCCGGTGTGCCCACGCACGTCGCATCTCACACCACCTTGATTACACGATTACGTCGATGCGGACGCTACGCCGGTAACGCGCGTTGTCGAGCCCGGTTCGCTACCGGTGGACGGTCAGGGCCTCCGCCAGCTCGGTCACCCCGGTCACCGGCCGGTCGCACACGAAGCCCCGGCACACGTAGGCCGCCGGGCCGCCGGCCACCAGGGGGCGGTCCTCCAGCAGCGGCGCGGAACCCGGTGCGCCGGCCACCACCACGCCGCCGCCGTGCACGCCCGCGCGGGCGGTGGCGACCAGCTCGGGCGAGTCGCCGACCACCGCCACCTGCACCGGGCCCAGCGCCAGCGCCTCGGCCACGGACAGCCAGTGGCCGGCGAACCGGGGTTCCCGCGCGAGCAGCAGGCCGACCCGCGCGACGGCGGCCTCGGCGGCCTCCCGGTAGGTCGCCGGGCCGCTCGGAGCCGCCGGCTCACCCTCACCCGCACCCGCCGCCCCACCGGCACCCGCCGCCCCGTCCAACCCCTCCGGCTCGACCAGCACCGAGGCCGTGAGCAGCGCCGAGGCCAGCGACGAGGCACCGGACGGGCTCGCGTTGTCCGACGGGTCCGACGGCCGCTGCACCAGCGCCTCCGCGTCGTCGGCCGTGTCGTGGTAGACGCCCGGTTCCGCCCCCGCGAACCGCGCCAGCGCCGTGTCCAGCAGCCCGCACGCCGCCGTCAGCCAGCGCCGCTCGCCGGTCGCCTGGTGCAGCGCCAGCAGCCCGTCGGCGAAGCAGCCGTAGTCCTCCAGCACGCCCGCCGCCGTGCCCGCGGCCCCGTGGCGGGACGTGCGCCGCAGCCGGCCGTCGACCAGGTGCACCCGCAGGACCAGCTCGGCGGCCCGGGCCGCCGCCCCGACCCAGGCCGGTTCGCCGAGCAGCGCGCCCGCCTCGGCCAGCGCGGCGATCGCCAGGCCGTTCCACGCGGTGACGACCTTGTCGTCCCGGCCGGGCTGCGGCCGCTCGTCGCGGGCGCGCAGCAGCCGGGCGGCGAGGTCCGGGTCCGGCTCCCCGAGCAGGCGCAGGGTCGAGGTGCCGTGCTCGAACGTGCCCTCGTCGGTCACCCCGTACAGCGCGGCGGCGCGCGCGCCGTCGGCCGGGCCCAGCACCTCGACCAGCTGGGCGGGCGTCCACACGTACGTGGCGCCTTCGACGCCCTCCGT
The DNA here is from genome assembly GCF_009498035.1 of Saccharothrix syringae. NCBI lineage: Bacteria > Bacillati > Actinomycetota > Actinomycetes > Pseudonocardiales > Pseudonocardiaceae > Saccharothrix > Saccharothrix syringae. Next base: position 788,482 of record NZ_CP034550.1, on the reverse strand, counting down.
GTCGGCGTCCAGGGAGGCGGCGAACCCGCCCTCGGGCGTGCCGAGGTCGCGGATCAGGAACCCGGCCGTCTCCCGGGCCACCCGCGCGAAGCCCGCGTCGGCGGTGCGCCGGGCCAGGTGGGCGTAGAAGCGCAGCAGCAGCGCGTTGTCGTAGAGCATCTTCTCGAAGTGCGGCACCACCCACGCGGCGTCGACGCTGTAGCGCGCGAACCCGCCGGCGAGCTGGTCGTACAGCCCGCCCGCCGCCATCGCGGCGCCCGTGGCGCGCGCCATCGACAACGCCTCCACGGACCCGGTGCGCTCGTGGTGGCGCAGCAGGAACTCCAGCACCATCGACGGCGGGAACTTCGGCGCGCCGCCGAACCCGGCGTTGGCCCGGTCGAAGTGCCCGAGCAGCGAGACCACGGCGCCCGCCAGCACTTCCTCGTCCACAGTGGACTGCGGCAGCGGCTTGAACGCGAGCTGCCCGACGACGTCCGCGGCCGACCGGCGCACCTCGACGCCCTGCTCGCGCCAGGCCCGGGCGATGGCCTCCAGCACCTGCCGGAACGACGGCATGCCGTGCGCGGGCCGGGGCGGGTAGTAGGTGCCCGCGTAGAACGGCTCGCCGCCGGGGGTCAGGAAGCACGTCATGGGCCACCCGCCGCGGCCGCTCATGGCCTGGGTGACGGCCATGTAGACCGCGTCCACGTCCGGCCGCTCCTCGCGGTCGACCTTGACGTTGACGAAGTGCTCGTTCATGTAGGCCGCGGTGGCCTCGTCCTCGAACGACTCGTGCGCCATCACGTGGCACCAGTGGCAGGCGGCGTAGCCGACGCTCAGCAGCACCGGCACGTCGCGCGCCCGCGCCTCCGCGAAGGCGGCGGGCGACCACTCCCACCAGTCGACCGGGTTGTCGGCGTGCTGGAGGAGGTACGGGCTGGTCGAGGACGCGAGCCGGTTCGTCATGCACCCACGGTAGTGCGCACCGGCCGCGGCGACCTCCCGGTCCACTGTGGACCGGGGAACCCGCTCACTCCTTCTTGGCGGCCTTGCCGTCCCCCTCGGCCGTCTCCTCGGTGTCGAACGACGCCGGCACCCGCTTGAGGTGCTTGGTCATCGACTTGACCAGGAAGAACACCGCGATGAAGAACACCACGAGCAGCAGCAGGCCCAGCGGCGAGGACTTGCCGAAGTCCTCCTGCTGCCCGCCCGGGTCCTTGTCGGTCGACGGCTGCCGGGCCACCACCAGCGCCGTGGTCCGCTCCAGGGGGATCGGGGCGAGGGGTGTCACGCGGTCACCTTCTCCCGGACGCCCGCGAACAGGTCGTCCTCCGGCAGGGTGCTGTCGACCAGTGACCTGGCCAGCTCGTACTCCTCGGTCGGCCAGACCTCGCGCTGCATCTCCAGCGGCACGGCGAACCAGCGGCTCTCCGGGTCGATCTGGGTGGCGTGGGCCTTGAGGGCCTCGTCGCGGACCGGGAACCACTCGGCGCACTCGACGCGGGTCGTGACGCGCTCCATCACGTCCGGGCGGTCCTCGCCCCAGCCGGCCAGCCACTCCGCGTACGGCGACTCCAGGCCGGCGCCGAGCAGGGCCTCGTGGAACGCCATCAGCTTCGCGCGGGAGAAGCCGTGGGAGTAGTAGAGCTTGAGCGGCTGCCACGGCTCGCCCAGCTCCGGGTAGCGCTCGGGGTCGCCGGCCGCGTCGAAGGCGGCGACCGAGACCTCGTGGCAGCGGATGTGGTCGGGGTGCGGGTAGCCGCCGTTCTCGTCGTAGGTGACGATCACGTGCGGGCGGAACTCCCGGATCGCCTGGACCAGCGGCGGGGTGGACTCCTCCAGGGGCACCAGGGCGAAGCAGCCCTCCGGCAGCGGGGGCAGCGGGTCGCCCTCGGGCAGGCCGGAGTCGACGAACCCCAGCCAGCGGTGCCGCACACCCAGGATCTTCGCGGCGCGAGCCATTTCCTCGCGGCGGATCTCCGCCATGTTCGCCAGCACCTCGGGGCGGTCCATGGCCGGGTTCAGGATGCTCCCCGCCTCGCCCCCCGTGCAGGTGACGACCATGACCTCGTGGCCCTCGGCGACGTAGCGGGCCATCGTGGCCGCGCCCTTGCTCGACTCGTCGTCGGGGTGCGCGTGCACCGCCATCAGGCGCAGCTTCTCAACCATGACGGTGGTGCTCCTCCTCTTGGACCTGCCGACCGGGGCCGATCGCCCCCCTGCGACACTCAACGCGGTCGTGCGCGGCCATTGTTCCCCACGGGCAGGAAGGCGTTGGCAAGTGGCACTGCCGGAAGGTCGGTACGGCAAGACCCGCCGCCCCGCGCCCGGGTGGGCCCGCTGGTCACTCGCCGTGATCGCGGTCCTCGTCGGCGCCCTGGTCGCCTGGATCGGTTACCGGAACCTCGGCACGCAGCCCGTGGAGGCGAAGCAGACGGCGTTCCAGGTGGTGGACGACGCCACCGTGGAGATCACCTTCGAGGTGGTCCGGCAGACCCCGGAGCGACCCGTCGTGTGCATCGTCCGGGCACGCTCCGGTGACGGCGACGAGGCGGGCCGGCGCGAGGTCCTGGTGCCCGCCGGCGCCGACACCGTGCGGGAGACGACGGTGTTGAAGACTTCGAAACCGCCCGTGACCGGAGAGGTCTTCGGGTGCTCTTATCAGGTTCCGCAGTACCTGTCCACGAGGTAGCGGCCAAGCGGGTGATCTGCGGGTTTACCCGCCCGTTCCGGAACAAAACGGCGTAGCTGAACGTTGTGGTCGTGTTACTCTGGCCTTTCAGCACGGCCCCGGCGCGGGCCGTGTTTTTCCGTTCCGGGCCGGCGCGCCCGGGAACTGCCAGCCCACCCGTGGGCCTGGAGCAAGACGAGGAGTTGGTGACCGTGAGCGACACTGAGGTGACCTGGCTGACCCAGGAGGCCTACGACCGGCTCAAGGCTGAGCTGGACGAGATGATCGAGAACCGCCCGGTCATCGCCGCGGAGATCAACGCCCGTCGTGAGGAGGGCGACCTCCGCGAGAACGGCGGGTACCACGCGGCCCGCGAGGAGCAGGGCAAGCAGGAGGCCCGCATCCGGCAGCTCCAGGAGCTGCTGCGGGTCGCCAAGGTGGGCGAAGCGCCTACGGTGAACGGAGTCGCGGCGCCCGGCATGGTGCTCACCGTGCGTTACGAAGGGGACGACGAGACCGAGGAGTTCCTGCTCGCGACGCGCGAAGAGGGCGCGCACGGCGCCCTGGAGGTCTACTCCCCCTCGTCCCCGCTGGGCAAGGCGCTGCTCGGCGCGAAGGAAGGCGAGACGCGGGAGTACGAGCTGCCCAACGGCAGCACGATGAAGGTGACGCTGATCAAGGCCGTGCCCTACTCCGGCTGACCACGTGCTCGAAGAGGGGCGGCCACCACGCGGAGGTGGCCGCCCCTCTCCATGCCCGCCCCACTCCCTCCGCGCGTGTCATGCGCTCAGCACCCGCGAGTCGAACCTCCAGCCCCGTCGTGTCGAACGCTCAAGACCCCCGAGTTCCACGTTCGGCACCCGGCTGGAGGACGCGTTCGAGCAGCGGCCGCACGCGTGGCGGCACCGGCGTGGACAGGGCGATCGCCGTCGACAGCCGCTGCACGCCCGGCACGTCCACGATCGAGTCGACCACCCGCTGGAGGTCGGCGTTCGACCGCGCCACCACCCGCACGAACAGGTCACCCTGGCCGGTGGTGGCGTGCACCTCGCACACCTCGTTGATGGCGGCCAGCCCGTCGCACACCACCTGCCGCCGCCCCTGCGCGATCTCCAGCACGGCGAACGCCGTCAGCCCGTACCCCATCGCGGCCAGGTCCAGCGCCGGCGGGAACCCGGTCAGCACGCCCCGCGCCACCAGCCGGTCCAGCCGGGCCTGCACCGTGCCCCGCGCCACCCCCAACCGCCGGGAGCACTCCAGCACCCCCAGCCGGGGCTCGTCGGTGAGCAGCAGCAGCAACCGGGCGTCCAAGGCGTCAACGGCCTGGTCAGAGTGTTCAGCTTGTGGGTCTGAAGGCATGTTTCACTGTACAACCTGACCAGCAAAACAACAGACTATTGCTCACCCTGCCCAGGCCCGCACATCCTGGGGACATGACGCAGCAGCTTGACGACGTGAGCTACGACCAGCTCCGCCAACTCGTGGGCCTGGTCGACTACGACGGGACGCGGGACCCGTTCCCCGTCCGCGCCATGGACGCCGTGGTCTTCGTGGTCGGCAACGCGACCCAGACCGCCTGGTTCTACCAGGTCGCCTTCGGGATGCAGCTCGTCGCGTACGCCGGTCCGGAGACCGGGCAGCGGGACCACAAGTCCTTCGTGCTCAAGTCCGGTTCGGCGCGGTTCGTGATCAACGGCGGGGTGTCCCCGGACAGCCCGCTGCTCGACCACCACCGCCGGCACGGCGACGGCGTGGTCGACCTGGCCCTGGAGGTCGCCGACGTCGACCGGTGCGTCGAGCACGCGCGCGCCCAGGGCGCCACCGTGCTGGAGGAGCCGCACGACGTCAGCGACGAGCACGGCACGGTGCGGCTCGCCGCGATCGCCACCTACGGCGAGACCCGCCACACCCTGGTCGACCGGTCCCGCTACACCGGCCCCTACCTGCCCGGTTACGTGGTCAAGGAGAGCACGGTGGTGCGCCCGGAGGGTGCGCCCAAGCGGCTGTTCCAGGCCGTCGACCACTGCGTGGGCAACGTCGAGCTCGGCAGGATGGACTACTGGGTCAGCTGGTACAACCGCGTCATGGGCTTCGTGAACATGGCGGAGTTCGTCGGCGACGACATCGCCACCGACTACTCGGCGTTGATGAGCAAGGTGGTCTCCAACGGCAACCACCGGGTGAAGTTCCCGCTCAACGAGCCGGCGATCGCGAAGAAGAAGTCGCAGATCGACGAGTACCTGGAGTTCTACGAGGGCGCGGGCGTGCAGCACATCGCGCTGGCCACCAACGACATCGTGGCCACGCTGACCGCGATGCGCGCGGCCGGGGTGGAGTTCCTGGAGACGCCGGACTCCTACTACGACGACCCGGAGCTGCGGGCGCGCATCGGCGAGGTGCGGGTGCCCATCGAGGTGCTGAAGGAGCACCGGATCCTGGTCGACCGGGACGAGGACGGCTACCTGCTGCAGATCTTCACCAAGCCGATCGGCGACCGGCCCACGGTGTTCTACGAGCTGATCGAGCGGCACGGGTCGCTGGGCTTCGGCAAGGGCAACTTCAAGGCCCTGTTCGAGGCGATCGAGCGCGAGCAGGAACGCCGCGGCAACCTCTGACGTTGAGTCGGCAACGGGCCGGTCCGGGCACCCCCGGGCCGGCCCTTTCCTGTCGGAACGCTGAGGATGCCCGCCGGGTGTGCCGGGACCGGTACTCTCGGTGCGGGGGTATCTTCACACGGCATTGACCTGGAGGGTGGCATGGCGCTCGCGGTACGGGTCACCGCGGTGCTCCCGCTGGTCGGAGCGGTGGCCACGGCCGCGGCGTTGACGGGCGCGGCCTTCTTCACCGTGGCTCACGCGGGGTGCGCGGAGACCGGCCGGTTCGTGGTCCGCGACGGCGCGGTGGAGTTCGTGGGCGGTTGCGTGGACGGGCAGGAGCTGCCCGCCGAGCCGGCGCGGGTGGACAACGCGCGGTACGACGTCAAGCCCTGACCTGCCGTTTCGGCGGAAACGCGTGCGCCGGGCCGCCGTTGGGCGATAGTGGGGCCATGTGTCGCAACATCAGGGTGCTCCACAACTTCGAACCGCCCGCCACCGATGACGAGGTGCGCGCGGCGGCCGTGCAGTACGTGCGCAAGGTCAGCGGCTCCACCCACCCGGCCGCGGTGAACCAGGAGGCGTTCGACGCCGCGGTCGAGGCGGTCACCGCGGCGACCCGCACCCTCCTGGACGCCCTGGTCACCAAGGCCCCGCCACGCGACCGCGAGGTGGAGGCCGCCAAGGCCAAGGAACGCGCCGCCGCCCGCTACGGCCCCCGCTGACCCCGGCGTGTCCTCCACTCCGGCACCGCGTGTCCTCCACTCCGGCACCGCGAGTCGAACGTTCGGGACCGTCGTGTCGAACGCTCAAGACCCCCGAGTTCCACGTTCACGCACCCCGGGCCGGGGCGCGAACGTGGAACTCGGGGGTCCTGGAGGTTCGACTCGCGGGGTCTGGAGGTTCGACACGACGGGTCTGGAGGTTCGACTCGCGCGGTCTGGGTGGAGGACACGCGGTGTCCGAGTGGAGGACACGCGCGGGAAGGGGGTTAGGAGAGGGCGGACTGGAGGTCGGTGATCAGGTCGTCGGGTGACTCGATGCCGACGGACAGGCGGATCAGGTCGGCGGGGACCTGGAGCAGGGAGCCGGCGGTGCTGGCGTGGGTCATGCGGCCGGGGTGCTCGATCAGGGACTCCACGCCGCCCAGCGACTCGGCCAGGGTGAACAGGCGGGTGCGCGAGCAGACGCGCAGGGCCGCCTCCTCGCCGCCCTCGACGGTGAACGAGATCATCCCGCCGAACCGGCGCATCTGCTTGGCCGCCACGTCGTGGCCGGGGTGGTCGGGCAGGCCCGGGTAGAGCACGCGGGTGACCCTCGGGTGCCGCAGCAGGGCCTCGGCGACCTTCTCCGCGTTGTCCGAGTGCTTCTCCATGCGCACTTCGAGGGTCTTCAGCCCGCGCAGCGTCAGCCACGCGTCGAACGGCCCGGGCACGGCGCCCGCCCCGTTCTGGAGGAACCCGAACGCCGCGTCCAGCTCGTCGTCCGAGGTGACCAGCGCGCCACCGACCACGTCGGAGTGCCCGCCGACGTACTTGGTGGTCGAGTGCAGCACCACGTCCGCGCCCAGCTCCAGCGGGTTCTGCAGGTAGGGCGAGGCGAAGGTGTTGTCCACGACCAGCCGCGCGCCCGCCGACCGCGCCACCTCGGCCAGCGCCGCGATGTCGGCGATGTTCAGCAGCGGGTTGGTCGGCGACTCGACCCACACCACCTTGGTGTTCGGCCGGATCGCCGCGCGCACCGCGGCCACGTCCGACAGCGCCACCGGCGTGTGCTCCACGCCCCAGTGCGACAGCACCTTGTCGATCAGCCGGAACGTGCCGCCGTAGGCGTCGTTCGGGATGACCACGTGGTCACCGGGCCGGCACAGCGCCCGCAGGGCCGTGTCGGTCGCGCCCATGCCGGAGGCGAACGCCCGCCCGTGCCGCCCGCCCTCCAGCGCCGCGAGGCACTGCTCCAGCGCGGTGCGCGTCGGGTTGCCGGTGCGGGAGTACTCGAAGCCCCCGCGCAGGCCGCCCACGCCGTCCTGCGCGTAGGTCGAGGTGGCGTGGATCGGCACGATGACCGAGCCCGTCGTCGGGTCGGGGTCCTGCCCGGCGTGGATGGCCCTGGTCGCGAAACCGTGGTGACCGCTGTCCGTCATGCACCCAGGGTACGGCGGCGGTAAAAACAACCGCCCATCGGTTGAGACCGATGGGCGGTTGGGGTGAAAAAGCAGGTCACCACTGCTGCGGCGGCTGCTGCCCGTACGGGTTCTGCTGGGGCTGGCCGTACGGGTTGGACTGCGGCTGCTGGCCGTAGGGCTGCTGCTGGCCGTAGCCGCCGGAGGACGGGTAGCCGCCGCCGGGCGCCGCGCCCGCCGGGGCGTTCACCACGACGGTGCCCATGATCTTGTCGGCCCACGTCTGCTTCTTCGCCTCCCACAGGGGCGCGAAGTAGCCCGCGTAGCACGGGAGGCCGTCCACGATGTGCACCAGGTTGCGGACGAAGGCGTTGCCGAAGCCGATCGGCTGCCCCGTCTCCTCCTTGATGAGCTTGACCTTGGCGACCTTCTTGCCGATCGACTGACCGGTCGTGCCCGCCAGGTACCACGTGTTGTAGATGGTGAACCCGAGCAGGGCGACGTAGCCGATGCCGCTGAGGATCAGCGCCATGGTCGGGTCGCCGGTGAGGCCGCCGATCAGGACCAGCACGTACATCACGATGACCGGCGCGACGTAGTCGATCAGGCCGCCGATCGCGCGGCTGCCCCACTCGGCGTAGCCGCCCGCGGGCGCGCCGTAGCCGGCCGGGGCCTGGCCGTAGCCGGGCTGCGCGCCCCACGCCTGCTGCTGGCCGTAAGCCGGCTGCTGCCCGTACGCCTGCTGCTGGCCGTACGCCGGCTGGCCGTAGGGGTTGGACTGCGGCTGGCCGTAGGCCGGGGGCTGGCCGTACGGGTTCGACGGCGGCTGCCCGTAGGGCTGCGGCTGCTGGCCGTACTGCTGCTGCCCGTACTGCGGCGGCTGCTGGGTGGGGAACCCGCCGGAGGCGGGCGGCTGCTGCGCCGGGAACGCGCCCGAGCCCGGCTGCTGGCCGTACGGCGGCGGCTGCGCGGTGGCACCCGGCGGCACGACCTGCGTGGCGTCCGGGTTCGACGCGGGCTGCCCGCCGGACGGGACCACCTGGGTCGCGTCCGACGGCGGGAAAGCGGGGGGCTGGCCGCCGCCCGGCACGACCTGCGTGGCGTCGGCGTTAGGGGGCTGGGACTGCCCCTGCTCCTGGTTGTGACCGCCGAACTGCTGGTTCCCTGGCGGCTGTGGAGCGTTCATCGGAGTTTCCAACCCCCTTGGCACGGGCCGTAGGCGTATGAGTCGGTGGCCAACGCTAGCGGATCGCCCGGCGCCGGCCACCCCCAACCTGGCAACGTGTCGTGGCTAACGACCTGCGAGGAAGCCCAGGATGTCCTGCCGGGTCACCACGCCGGCCGGCTTGCCGTCGTCCAGCACCAGCGCACCGTCCGCTGAGGACAGAGCCTGCATGGCGGAGCCGACCGACTCGCCCGCGCCGATGGTCGGCAGCTTGGGCGACATGTGCTTCTCCAGCGGGTCCGCGAGCTGGGCCTTCCCGGTGAACAGCGCGTCGAGCAGGTCCCGCTCGTTGACCGCGCCGGCGACCTCGGCGGCCATCACCGGCGGCTCGGCGTTGACCACGGGCATCTGGGACACGCCGTACTCGCGCATGATCGCCACGGCCTCGGCGACGGTCTCGTTGGGGTGGCCGTGCACGAGGTCGGGCATGGTGCCGTCCTTGCGCCGCAGCACGTCGCCGACGGTCGCGCCGGCCGTGTCGGGCGACAGGAAGCCGTACTGCGCCATCCACTTGTCGTTGAACACGCTGGACAGGTAGCCGCGGCCGCCGTCGGGCAGCAGCACCACCACGACGTCGTCGGGGCCGGCCTGCTCGGCCACCCGCAGCGCCGCCGCGACGGCCATCCCGCACGACCCGCCGACCAGCAGGCCCTCCTCGCGGGCCAGCCGCCGGGTCAGCTCGAAGGAGTCCGCGTCGGAGACCGCGATGATCTCGTCGCAGATGTCCCGGTCGTAGGCGGCGGGCCAGAAGTCCTCGCCCACGCCCTCGACCAGGTACGGCCGGCCGGTGCCGCCGGAGTAGACCGAGCCCTCGGGGTCGGCGCCGATCACCTTCACCCGGCCCCCGGAGACCTCCTTGAGGTAGCGGCCGGTGCCGGAGATGGTGCCGCCGGTGCCGACACCCGCGACGAAGTGCGTGATCCGGCCCTCCGTCTGCCGCCACAGCTCGGGGCCGGTGCCGTGGTAGTGGCTCGCCGGGTTCTCCGGGTTGGCGTACTGGTTGGGCTTCCAGGCGCCGGGGATCTCGGCGACCAGCCGGTCGGAGACGTTGTAGTAGGAGTCGGGGTGCTCCGGCGGCACGGCGGTCGGGCACACCACGACCTCGGCGCCGTACGCCTTGAGCACGTTGCGCTTGTCCACCGACACCTTGTCGGGGCAGACGAAGACGCACTTGTAGCCCTTCCGCTGGGCCACGAGCGCGAGACCGACGCCGGTGTTGCCCGACGTGGGTTCGACGATGGTGCCGCCGGGCTTGAGCGCGCCGCTGCGCTCGGCCGCCTCGACCATGCGCAGCGCGATGCGGTCCTTCACGCTGCCGCCGGGGTTGAGGTACTCCACCTTGGCCAGGACGAGAGGCCGGAGCCCTTCGGCGACCGCGTTCAACTTCACCAGTGGCGTGTTGCCGACCAGGTCGACGACGCTCTCGACGTACTCCACGACGGCCCTTCCACTTCTTGGGATGACCCGCTGAGGGTATATCGCGTGCACCCCGCCCGTCCGCGTGGACGATGGGACGGCGAGGAAGGGGTGGGTGCGGATGCGGGGGTACAGGAGGTGGCTGGTCGCGGCGGCGGGGGTGCTGGGCGGTCTGACGGGTGTGGCGTACGGGCTGTTCACCGAGCAGTCGCGGCGGGCGCGGGTGGTGATCGGGGTACCGGCGGCGCCGCCACCCCGGGCCGACGGGGTTTTCGAGCCGGAGTCGGGGGTGGGGCTGGGGACGGGATCAGGCGCGGGATCAGGCGCGGGCGCGGGATCAGGCGCGGGCGCGGGATCAGGCGCGGGCGCGGGATCAGGCGCGGGCGCGGGATCAGGCGCGGGCGCGGGATCAGGCGCGGGCGCGGGATCAGGCGCGGGCGCGGGATCAGGCGCGGGCGCGGGATCAGGCGCGGGCGCGGGATCGGGCGTGGGGCTGGGGCTCGGTGCGGGATCGGGCGCGAGGGCGGGAACAGGCGTGGGGGCGGGAGGAGGGACGGCGGCGGGTGCGCCGCTGCGGTTCGCGGTGCTCGGCGACTCACTGGCCGCCGGCCTGGGCGTGGACGAGCCCGACCAGCTGCCGGGGGTGCTGCTGGCGCGCGGGCTGGCCGACGAGACCGGGCGGGCGGTGCGGCTGGAGACGCACGCGGTGTCCGGGTCGACCACGCGGGACCTGCCCGCGCAGGTGGACCGGGTGGTGGCCGATCCGCCGGACGTGGCGCTGGTGATCGTCGGCGCGAACGACGTGACCACCCGGACGTCGGTCGCGGCGTCGGCGGCGCTGCTGGGCGCGCAGGTGCGGCGGCTGCGCGCGGCGGGGGTGGGCGTGGTCGTGGGCACGTGCCCGGACCTGGGCACGGTGCGGCCGATCGCCGAGCCGCTGCGGTCGGTGGCACGCGGCTGGTCGTCGCGGCTGGCGCGGGCGCAGCGGGTGGAGGTGGAGCGGGCGGGCGGCACGGCGGTGGCCATGGGCGAGGTGCTGGCGCCCGAGTTCACCCGGCGGGCCGACTACTTCAGCCGCGACCGGTTCCACCCGAGCGCGGTGGGGTACGAGGCGGCGACCTCGATCCTGCTGGCGCCGCTGTGCGGCGTCCTGCGTCACGAGTGGTGGCCGCGCTGAACAAGCGTTAACTAGGCTGCACGTCACACGTTGCGGCGAAACAAAGGAGTTCCGTAATGCCGGAAGCCGTGATCGTCTCCGCCGCCCGGTCGCCCATCGGCCGGGCGGGCAAGGGATCGCTCAAGGACGTGCGCGCCGACGACCTGACCGTGCAGGTCCTCAAGGCGGCGCTGGCGAAGGTGCCGCAGCTCGACCCGCGCGAGATCGACGACCTCATGCTCGGCTGCGGCCTGCCCGGCGGCGAGCAGGGCTTCAACATGGCGCGCGTGGTGGCCGTGCTGGCCGGGTACGACGAGCTGCCGGGCACGACCGTGACCCGGTACTGCGCGTCGAGCCTCCAGACGACCCGGATGGCGCTGCACGCCATCAAGGCCGGCGAGGGCGACGTGTTCATCAGCGCCGGCGTGGAGACGGTGTCCAGCTTCGCGCGCGGCTCCTCGGACTCGTGGCCCGACACCCACAACCCGCTGTTCGCCGAGGCCGAGGCGCGCACGGCGGCGGTGGCGCAGTCGGGCGCGGCGGAGTGGGTCGACCCGCGGACCTCGGGCGCGCTGCCCGACGTCTACGTCGCCATGGGGCAGACCGCGGAGAACCTGGCGCTGGCCAAGGGCGTGACGCGGGAGGAGATGGACGAGTTCGGCGTGCGGTCGCAGAACCTCGCCGAGAAGGCCATCGCCGACGGCTTCTGGGCCCGGGAGATCACGCCGGTGACGCTGCCGGACGGCACCGTGGTGTCGGCCGACGACGGCCCGCGCGCCGGGGTCACCCTGGAGGGCGTCTCCGGGCTCAAGCCGGTGTTCCGGCCGGACGGCCGGGTGACCGCGGGCAACTGCTGCCCGCTGAACGACGGCGCGGCGGCCCTGGTGATCATGAGCGACACGAAGGCGGAGGAGCTGGGCATCACGCCGCTGGCCCGCATCGTGTCCACCGGCGTGTCCGGCCTGTCCCCCGAGATCATGGGGCTCGGGCCGGTCGAGGCGTCCAGGCGCGCGCTGGCGCTGGCCGGGATGTCGATCGGCGACATCGACCTGGTCGAGATCAACGAGGCGTTCGCCGCGCAGGTCATCCCCTCGTACCGCGACCTGGGCATCGACCTGGACCGGCTCAACGTCAACGGCGGCGCGATCGCGGTGGGGCACCCGTTCGGCATGACCGGGGCGCGGATCACCACGACGCTGATCAACTCGCTCCAGTTCCACGACAAGCAGTTCGGGCTGGAGACCATGTGCGTGGGCGGCGGCCAGGGCATGGCGATGGTGATCGAGCGCCTGAGCTGACCTCCGGCGGAGGACACGCGGTGTCCGAGCGGAGGACACGCGGTGCCCGAGCGGAGGACACGCGGTGCCCGAGTGGAGGACACGCGCGTGGGAAAAGCGGAAAAAGGGGCGCCCCGGAGGTTCCGGGGCGCCCCTTCTCGTTCGCGTGCCGCGGGTCAGTCGCTGCTCTGCAGGTAGGACAGCAGGCGCAGGATCTCCAGGTACAGCCAGACCAGGGTGGTCATCAGGCCGAACGCGGCCCACCAGGCCCACTTGGCCGGGACGCCCGAGCGGATCATCTCGTTGGCCGCCTCGAAGTCCAGCAGGAAGCTGAACGCCGCGATGCCGATGACGACCAGGCTGAACACGATCGCCAGCGGGCTGCCGTCGCGCAGGCCCAGGTTCACGCCGAACAGGCCCATGACCAGGTTGGCGAGCATCAGCACGAGCACGCCGACGGTCGCGCCGATGATCCACTTGGTCAGGCGCGGGGTGACGCGGATCGCACCGGTCTTGTAGACCACGAGCATCGCCGCGAACACGCCGAACGTGCCGAGGATGGCCTGCCAGGCGATGCCCGGGAAGAACGCCTCGAACACGCCGGTGATGCCGCCGAGGAAGAGACCTTCCGCCGCCGCGTAGGTCAGCACCAGCGGCGCGCTCGGGGTGCGCTTGAAGATGATGATCAGCGAGACGACCAGGCCCACGATCATGCCGGGCACGACCAGCGCCATCGGGCTGACGGCGTTGGTGAGCACGAGCCAGGCGGAGATCAGGCCGGTGACCAGGGTGACGCCGAGCGTGATCGCGGTCTTGGTGACCACGTCGTCGATGGTGATGGGCCGCTCGCCGGTGGTCGGCGGCGCGCCCTGGTAGCCGCCGTACGGCTGCGCCTGGTACGGCTGACCGAAGCCTGCGTAGTTGCCGTGACCGCCCCCTGTTGGCAGGTTGCGGAACGCGGGGTTGCTGCTGGTACGCACCTCGTCCTCCTGTGGCGTTCTTACGCCGTCACGGGGTCCAACGACCACACGAGTCGATTCGTTCCCGTCGGGTAAAAGTGACTTTACCCGGGCCGTCGACGCGCATTCCACGACCCGCCTGCGGAGCGTAGTGGGGTTTCCACCCCGCTGGAGGCTTGCCGACGTGATCCAACACCCGAAAGGCTGCCTGCGGCAGCTCGTGCAGACGCGCCACCAGAGGGGTTGCGGACAACCATGTTGAAACGACTCGCCGGCGTGGCGTTGGCGGCCGGTTTAGCCGCGCTCGCCATGCCCGCCGTGGCGAACGCCGAGGTCATCGAGGGCCTCGGGATCGCCGTCGACGCCCAGGGCTACCGGGGCAAACCGGGTAACACCGACTGGCTCGGCTCCTACGAGTGGGGCGCCGACAAGCAGCGGGTCTGGTGCGTGCAGTACTCGCTGCTCGCGCCCGACAGCGGCCAGCCCTACACCGACGGGGCGGAGCTGCTGTCCAAGGGCGGCGCGCCGCTGTCCGAGGAGGCCGCGGCGAACATCTCCTACCTGCTCCTGCGCTACGGCAACACCCAGTCCGGCGACGAGGCCGCCGCGCTGGCCCACCTGCTGCACACCTGGACCGCCTACCCGGACCCGGACCGCGGCGTGAGCCTCGACCCGAACAGCGACTTCCGGCACATCGCCTACAACTCGCAGTTCCACTACGACGCGCTCGGCCGCAAGAGCCCGGCCGCGCAGCAGGCCGTGGACCGGCTCAAGGCGGACGCCGAGGCCAACCGGGGCCCGTGGGCCACGAGGGTGACCGCGCCGAAGGAGCAGCAGCTCATCGGCACCGCCGACACCTGGGTGGTGGAGGTCACCAGGAGCGGCGGCGGGCAGGTCACCAACGCGCCGTTCACCGTGGAGCTGACCGACGCCACGCTCGCGGACGGCTCGACCACCAAGCAGCTGACCACCCCGGGCGACGGCAAGGCGCTGGGCGTGCGGGTCGTGCCGACCGGCCCGAACCCGTCGTTCACGGTGAAGCTGGCGAGCCCGGCCCAGCGGCCGAAGGTGCGCGTGCCGCAGAACAACAACGACATGCAGCGCATCGTCACCACCGGCGGCGTGGAGGAGCTGACCGCCAACGCGTCGACCACCGCGAAGACGCCGCCGGGGATCGTGCAGGTCGGCAAGACCGACGCGGAGACCGGCAAGGCCATCGCCGGCACCACCCTCAAGGTCACCGCGGCGGACGGCACGTCGCCCGCCAAGCGGCAGGACGACACCGCGCTGACCGGGCCCGAGGGCCTGCCGGTGGTGCTCCAGACCGGCGCCGACGGCCTGGCCACCGTGCCGGACCTGCGCACGCCGCAGGAGGTCTGCGTGATCGAGGTCGCCGCCGCCAAGGGCTACGAGGAGAGCTTCGACCCGAACGCGCCGCCGAAGGCGTGCGGCCGGGTCGAGCCCGGGCAGACGCTGGTGCTGGCGATGTCCAACAAGCCGAACAAACCGGTGGTGCCCATCACCATCCCGGCCGGCTCGGAGGGCTCGGGCGTGGTCGCCAGGGCCGCGTACACCACCGAGCTGCGCACGGGCGCGCTCGTCGGCTTCGGCGGCGTGGTCCTGGTCGGTGCGGCGCTGCTCGGCGTGGTGGCCCGGCGGAGGGCGACCGCGCGGTCGTGAAGGCACTGCTGACCGGCGCGGCGGTGGCGGCCCTGCTCGCCTCCGCCGCGCTCGTCGTGACCGGTGGTGAGCGGGTGGTGCTGGCCGGGGCGCCGGCACCGGCGGACGCGGTCGTGCCGAACCCGCTGGGCGACAGCGCGCGGGACGGGCGCCCCCCGGCCGGGATGCCCGCCGGGGCGAACGCGCCCGCCTCGCCGACCGCGCCCACCACCACCGCGACACCGCCCGCCGAACCCGCGCCGCCGCCTCGGCAGCAGCCCGGCACGGTCCGGCTGCCGCAGGGCGGCCTGGCCACGCTGGTCCGCGCGGAGGTCGGCACCGACGGCGTGCTGCCGGTGCCCGAGGGCGTCGGCGAGGCGACCTGGTGGGGCGTGGACCTCGGCGCGGCCGAGGGTGCGACGGTGCTGGCCGGGCACGTGAACTGGAAGGGCGTCACCGGCCCGTTCGACGAGCTGTGGCGGGCGCGGGTCGGCCAGGACGTGACCGTGGTCGACACCGCGGGCAAGTCGTTCGCCTACCGGGTGAGCGCGGTCGAGGCGGTGCGCAAGGACGCCCTGCCGGGCCGCGCCGTGGAGCTGTTCGGGCCGCGCGGCGGCCACCGCCTGGTGCTGGTGACCTGCGGCGGGCGCTGGGTCGGCGGCGCCACCGGCTACGAGGAGAACCAGGTGGTCACCGCGACCCCGGTGGCGTGACCCGACCCGTCGTTCGAGGACATCACCGCCCGGTGGCGCGAAGGCGGGTGGCGCGCGACCCGGTGGCGCGCGGGCGGGCAGTGCGCGGGCGGGCAACGCACAGGCGGGCGGGCGGCGCGGGGGCAACCCGCGGCCGCACCCGGTCGTCCTTGGTTGTGTGAAGCGATGGGGTTGGGCGGGCACGGGCGTGGCGTTGGCACTGACCCTGGCGGTCCTGGCCGTCATGGGTGCCCGGGACCCCGGGCCGACCCGCGACCCGGGCGACCTGGCCGCCCCGCTGCCGATGGCGCCGCGCTCCACCACCGGCAGCAGCACCGCACCGCCGCCGACCGTGCCGCAGCCGGCGAACCCGCCCGCCTGGATGCGCCGGGTGCTCCCCGGTGAGAAACCGCCGCAGTTCGTGCTCTTCTCCTTCGACGGCGCCGCCTCCAAGCCGCACTGGGACCGGGTCATGCCGCTGGCCCGAGAGGTCCGCGCGCACGTCACCGGCCTGCTGTCGGGCGTGTACCTGATCCCCGACAGCAGCGCGGGCAGCTACACCGGGCCGGGCCACCGGCCCGGCTACTCGTCGATCGGCTTCGGCGGCTCGGCCGCGGACGTGGCGCTGCGGATCGGCTACCTCAACGACGCCATCGCCGCCGGCCACGAGGTCGGCACCCACTACAACGGCCACTACTGCGAGGGCGACGAGCCGAGCGTGGGCCGGTGGACCACCGAGCAGTGGGACCGCGAGCTGGACCAGTTCTTCGCGATCGTGGAGCGGGCCCGGCAGCAGGGGTTCCGGCTCGACCCGGCGGCCGTGCGCGGCGGGCGCACCCCGTGCCTGGAGGGCGACTGGGGCCAGGCGTTCCCGGCCATGCGGCAGCACGGCCTGGTCTACGACACCAGCCAGGTGAGCCTGGGCGTGGTGTGGCCGTCGGTGCGCGACGGGCTGTGGGAGTTCCCCATGCCCGAGGTGCGCGTGCCCGCCCTGGGCAAGCAGGTCGTGATGATGGACTACAACCTCTGGTACGCGCTGAACGGCGCCAAGGAGGAGCCCGCGCGGGCCGCGGACTTCAGGCAGGTCGTGCTGGACACCTACCGCTCGGTCTACCAGGCGGCGCTCAACGGCAACCGGGCGCCGGTGGTGGTGGGCAACCACTTCAACGACTGGGCGGGCGGCGCGTTCAGCGGTGCCGTGGAGGACTTCATGCGCGAGGTGTGCGCGCGGCCGGAGACGGTGTGCGCCACCTACACCGAGGTGATCCAGTGGATGCAGCTCCAGGACCCCGGCCTGCTGGAGCAGCTGCGGCGGATGCCGGCCGCGGTGAACGACTGATCGGGGGGTTAAGCCCACCGACTCCGGTGGGGCGGACCGGGAGAATCCCCGACCATGACCGATCACGACCTGGTGCGCGAGGTGCGCGCGCGGTTGACCCGGGCCTCGCTGGCGTTGGCCAGGGTGCCGCTGTCCCTGCTGGGCCTGGCGCTGGTGCCGCTGCAACTGGTCACCTACCCGCTGGTCCTGGTGACGGTCGGCGTGCCGCTGCTGCTGCTGTCCACCGCCCTGGCCCGCCGCTACACCGGGCACCACCGCGGCTGGGCGGCGGGCGTGCTGGGCACCGGCATCCCGTCGCCCTACCGGCGGCCCGCCAACCGCGGCCCGATGACCCGCGTGCGCACCGTCGCCACCGACCCGGCGACGTGGCGGGACCTGGCGTTCCTGCCGGTCAACGCCGTGGTCGGGACGCTGTGCGGGGTGCTGCCGCTCGCGCTGTGGCTGGGCGGCGCGTTCGGGTTCGCCGCACCGCTGCTGTGGCTGAACGGCGCCCGGGAGGTCGAGTACAGCCTGATCGACGCCGACACCCCCGGGAACGTGGTGCTCGCGCCGCTGCTCGGCGTCGCCTACCTGGTGCTCGCCTGGTGGGCCACCGACCGCGTCGAGCACCTGCACGCGCGGGTCGCGCGGTGGCTGCTCGCGCCCGGCGCCCGCGCCGCGCTGACCGACCGCGTCCGGGAGCTGGCCGACTCGCGGGCCGACGCGGTCGACGCGCGGGCCGCCGAGCTGCGGCGCATCGAGCGCGACCTGCACGACGGGGCGCAGGCCAGGCTGGTCTCGCTCGGGATGAGCCTGGGCATGGCCGAGGAGCTGATGGCGCGCGACCCGGAGGCGGCCCGGGAGCTGCTGGCCGAGGCGCGCGAGTCGTCGTCGCTGGCGCTGGCCGAGCTGCGCGGCCTGGTGCGCGGCATCCACCCGCCGGTGCTGGCCGACCGGGGCCTGGACGGCGCGCTGCGGGCGCTGGCGCTGGCCCACCCGCTGCCGGTGTCGGTCGACCTGGAGCTGGCCGGTCGGCCGGAGCCGCCGGTGGAGTCGGCCGCCTACTTCGCGGTGGCCGAGGCGCTGACCAACGTGGCCAAGCACAGCGGCGCGACCGGCGCGTGGGTGCGGGTGCGGCACGAGGGCGGCCGGCTGGCCCTGATGATCGGCGACGACGGGCGCGGCGGCGCGGTGCCCACCGAGGGCGGCGGGCTGCTCGGGGTCGAGCGCAGGCTGGGCGCGTTCGACGGCACACTCGGCGTCGCGAGCCCGGTGGGCGGGCCGACCATCGTGACCATGGAGCTGCCGTGCGCGTTGTCCTCGGTGAAGACCTCGTCCTCCTCCGGGACGGCCTGATCCGGCTGCTGCGGGCCCACGACTTCGACGTCGTGGAGGCGGTCGACTCCGGTCCCGCGCTGCTCGACGCCCTCGTCGCCCACCGCCCGGACGTGGCGGTGGTCGACGTGCGGCTGCCGCCGACGTTCACCGACGAGGGGCTGCGGGCCGCGATCACGGCGCGCCGGCGCGTGCCGGGCCTGCCGGTGCTGGTGCTGTCGCAGTACGTCGAGCAGCTGTACGCGCGGGAGCTGCTGTCCGACCGGGCGGGCGGCGTGGGGTACCTGCTCAAGGACCGGGTGTCGGACGTGCGGCGGTTCGTGGACGCGGTCCGGCGGGTGGCCTCGGGCGGCACCGCGATGGACCCGGAGGTGGTCACCCAGCTGCTCGCGCGCGGTGCGCGCGACCGGTCCCTGGGCACCCTGACGCCGCGCGAGCGGGAAGTGCTGGCCCTGATGGCGGAGGGCCGTTCCAACGCCGCGATCGCCGCGCGGCTGTTCGTCACCGAGAAAGCGATCGGCAAACACATCGCGAACATCTTCGGCAAGTTGGACCTGCCGTTGTCCGAGGACGACAACCGGCGCGTGCTGGCCGTGCTGACCTATTTGGAAGCGGTATAAATCGTTTCTTAGGCTAAGTACCATGTGTCCGACTACGAACCCCCGGGGGCATGGATGGCGACGACCGCCGAGTTGGCCGACGAACTGCTGGACCTGATCTTCCGCAACTCACCGGTCGGCGCCACGGTCGTGGGTGTCACCGGTTACGACCACCTGCTCGCCGACCACTCCCGCGCGGCCGAGGAATCGCAGCGGGCCCTGGCGCTCGACATCGCCGAACGGGCGCGCGCCCTGCCCGCCGACGACGACCCGGTGACCAGGGCGGTGGTCGTGCAGCAGGCCGGGGCGCTGGTGGACTGGCTCGACGCCCGCCAGGTCGAGTACACCGTCACCGACCTGTACGTGGCGCCCGCGAGCGAGGCGCTGACCGTCCTGCCGATGACCGTGCCGTCCGGGCCGGACTCCGAGCAGGCGTACCTGGACCGGCTGGCCGCGATCCCGACCTACCTGCGCACCGTCGCCGAGCGGCACCTGGAGGGCGCGGCGGCGGGCCGCACCCCCGTGCGGCACCTGGTGGACAACGCCGTGGCCCACCTGGACCGCTACCTGGGCGCCGCCGAGGACCCGCTGGCCCGGCCGCAGGGGGGCGAGGCGTTCACCGCGCGGCGCGACCGGCTGCTGGCCTCGGTCGTGCGGCCCGCGGTCGCCGCCTACCGGGACGTCCTGGCGAGCCTGGCGGGCCGCCCGGAGGACCGGGTGGGGGTCGGCCTGCTGCCCGGCGGCGAGGAGGTGTACGCGGCGCTGACCCGCTTCCACACCACGACCTCCCGCACCCCCGAGGAGCTGCACCGGACCGGCCTGGACCTGGTCGCCGCGCTGGCCGAGGAGTACGCCGAGGTCGGGGAGCGGGTGTTCGGCACCGGCGACGTGGCCGAGGTGTTCCGGCGGATGCGCACCGACCCGGAACTGCGCTGGGGCTCGGCCGAGGAGCTGCTGGGCGCCGCCCGCGAGGCCGTGGCCCGCGCCGAGGGTGCCGCGCCCCGGTGGTTCGGGCGGCTGCCCGGCCAGGTCTGCCGGGTCGAGCCGGTGCCCGAGGCCGACGCGCCCGGCCAGCCCATGGCGTTCTACGCGCCGCCGTCGCTGGACGGCGCGCGGCCCGGCACGTACTTCGCCAACACCCACCGCGTCGAGGAGCGGTTCCGCTACCAGGCCGAGGCGACCGCCTTCCACGAGGCGGTGCCGGGGCACCACTTCCAGTTCTGCCTCGCCCAGCAGCTGACCGAGCTGCCCGCGCTGCGCCGGTTCGCGGTGGTCAACGCCTACACCGAGGGCTGGGGCCTCTACACCGAGCGGCTGGCCGACGAGATGGGCCTGTACTCCTCGGACGTGGCGCGGCTGGGCATGCTCGCGCTGGACTCGATGCGCGCCGGGCGGCTCGTGGTCGACACCGGGCTGCACGCGCACGGCTGGAGCAGGCAGCGGGCCGTGGACTACCTGCTGGAGCACACGCCGATGGCGCGGGTGGAGGTCGAGAACGAGGTCGACCGGTACATCGCCGCGCCCGCGCAGGCGCTGTCGTACATGGTGGGCAGGCTGGAGATCCAGCGGCTCCGGGCCGCGGCCGAGGGCGCGCTGGGCGGGCGGTTCGACGTCCGGGCCTTCCACGACCTGCTGCTGGGAGGCGGCCCGCTGCCGCTGGCCGTGCTCGACGACGTCGTCACGGCCTGGGTGCGGGAGCTGTCCTGACGCGCCGGGGGGACTCCGGTCCGGGGTCCCCCGCCGCGTGCGTCCGCCCTGCCCACGCGGCAGACGGGTGAAACCCCGAGCGGCGCCGGACGTGCCCCCGACGGGATTCGAACCCGTACTGTGACTCTTTTAAGGAGCCTGCCTCTTCCGATTGGGCTACGGGGGCAGCGGGGAGCTTAAGCCGTTACCGAGCGTTCGTGGGGCAGGTTCGATAGAAGTCCCCCGCACGGCTCAATGCGATCCGCTATTGCGCTCATTCGGGTAATGGACCCACAGCGCTCATGCCGAGTACAGCTTCGTGATAAGCATCACACCGGAGAGCTTCTTCGAGGAGCTCATCCCGCAATGCTGCGGTGAAGCCGATACCAAAACCCATAGCCGTAGCAACCAGATATGCGGTTTGGGACAGATGGCCCACATCCATTTGCACAACGCGGTACGCGCGGGCGGTGTCATATCGCCAACTCGTCCGTTCGAGCACGCCGGTGTAGGCGATCACCAGCGGTGCCCGCCCCACCCAGTCCTGGTCGCCCGCCGCGCGCGCCATCTCGTCCTGGTCCCAGGCCACGCCCAGCGGCTCCAGGGCGTGCGCCAGCCCGTCGTAGTGGTACCAGCCGGGTGCCAGCACCTCCACGTCGCGCACGTGCGCGTACAGCTCGACCGGGTGCCGCCCGCCGCCGGACGGGCTGGTCTTGAACACCGTGCCGGAGCGGCCGATGCGCGACCGGGCCGGCGACGGCGCGCCCAGCACGGCCAGCAGGTCGGCGACCCGGGTCAGCGACAGCGGGCCGGGGCCGAACTCGCGGGTGGTGCGGCGGGCCAGCAGCACGTCCCGCAGGCCCCGCGCGCCCCAGGACGGCTCGTCGGCGGGCGGCGGCAGCAGCACGGCGGTGCCGCCGAGGCTGCGGAACGGCGAGGGCGGCGGGCGCACCGCGAGCTTGGCGTCCAGCGCCGCGTCGTGCTCGTCGGCGTCCTGGTACGGGGCGTCGCCGAGGGTGCGGCTGGCGAAGTGGAAGTGCCGGGCCGCCAGGCCCCACTCGCCCCAGCCCGCGAGCAGCCGGGCCTCCTCCCGGTGCCGCGGCGAGCCCTCGACGACCAGCACGCCCTTCTCGACCAGCTCGTCGACCAGGGCGCGCAGCGCGGCGCGGTCGGCGTCGGCCAGCGGCGCCAGCAGCTCGTCGACGTCGGTGAACTCGGCGAACTTGCGGCACAGCAGCTCCGCGGTCTCGCTGATGGCGAACTGCCGGTGGTGCAGGTAATCGTCCCAGACCACGACGCCGTCCTGGTAGAACAGCGTCGCGTGCTCAGCGACCTTTGCCCGCACCCAAGAGCTCCTTGAACCGCGCCGCCACCCACTCGTGCACCGCCGCGGACACCCGGTGGTCCGCGGCGCGGTGCTCGAACCACCGCCAGTCGCAGTTGACGTTGACCTCCAGGAACACGTGGTCACCGCCGGAGACGAGCAGGTCGAACGCGGCCACCTGCAGGCGCCAGTGCCGCGCCAGCGCGAGCAGCCGGTCGGTCAACCCGCCCGGCACGTCGACGGGCGTCACCCGGACGGCCCCAGGATCCACCCACAGCTGCGCCGGGTCCAGCTTGTCGACCTGGAAGGCCAGGCAGCGCTCGCCGACCACGAACACCCGCAGCTCGGTCTCGGCGGGCACGTACTCCTGCACGATGACCGGCGCGGACTCGGGCACGTCGCCCGCGCGGCTGGTCTCCAGCGGGCGCGGGAACAGGCCGTGCTGCCTGCCGGGGCGCGGTTCCAGCAGGTGGCGGCCCGAGGTCTTGACGATGCAGCGCCCGCCGCCGGGCCGGGTGCGGCCGGGGCGGGTGGTGACGGTGGTGCGCGGCACGCGCAGGCCGAAGGCGGAGGCGTCGGCGAGCTGGGTGAGCCGGTCGAGGTGCGCGGTGGCGCGGCTGGGGTTGACGTGCGCCCAGTCGCCGCGGCTGGCCAGCCAGTTGGCCACCGAGCCCCACTGGTCCACGGCGTAGGCGCCGGCCAGGGTGCCCGGCTCGACCGGGATGGAGGCCAGCTCGAAGTGCCTGCGCCACACCAGCAGGGGGCGCAGCAGCCAGCGGTCGAGCTCCAGCAGCGGCTGGTCGGTGTAGACGGTGAGCGGCAGGTCGACCGAGCGGTCGGCGTCGATGCGGGCCATCCGGATGCCGCGCTCGGCCAGCGCGATGGAGAGCTCGTTCATCTCCATGTCGGCGGCGCGGGCGAGGACCAGCACGCAGGGCACGGGGCCGCCGTCACCCGGGTCGACCATCCCGAGGCGGTGCACCTGCTCCTGGAAGTCCAGGCACTTGGGCTGCGACCGGAAGAGGTAGTCCTGGCCCTGGAGCAGCAGCGGGGTGGGCTGGACCGGTCTGACGACGTCGGGCGGGGGGACCGGCTCGTCCCCCCGCCCGGCCACGGTCATCCTCAGTCGTCTTTCTTGCTGCAGAAGCGCTTCTCGGCGGTGGCGTACTCCGCGAAGTACTCCGCCAGTGCGCGATCCTCGATCTCACCGCGGCGAAGCTGTGCGGCCAGCTCCTCAAGCGACATCGCGGCTCACCTCTCTCCCACTGGCGCATCACACATTCAGGCGATACACCAGCTGTATTCTTAGGTTCACGTTACGCAATGTCAAGACGGGTGAGACACGATTAGCCCGATCGGGGGCTCAAGTTGCCGCGCTGACCCGGACGGCCCTCGTCACGCCACACCCGAACGGCGCAGCGTGACGAGAGCCTTTCACGTTTCAGCTCTTGGTCGCCCGGTCGAACTCGGCCTTCGGGTCGTGGATCTGACCCAGCGCGACCACCTCGCGGCCCGAGAACAGCGCCTGCGTCCAGTCGACGAAGACGCGGAACTTGCGGTTGACCGTGGGCATGAACATCACGTGGTAGCTGCGGTGCATGAACCAGGCCACCACGCCCCGGAACCGCATGCCGTAGACGTCCGCGACGCCCTTGTAGAGGCCCAGGCCGGCCACCGAGCCCACGTACTTGTGGTAGTAGTCCTTGGGCTGCTTGCCGCGCAGGCTGGCCACGATGTTCTTGCTCAGCAGCTTCGACTGGCGGATGGCGTGCTGGGCGTTCGGCACGCAGGTCGCCGTCGGGTCCTCCTCGGTGCGCGAGAGGTCCGGCACGGCCGAGCAGTCGCCCGCCGCCCACACGCCCGGCAGGCCGACCACCTGCATGGCCGCCGTGCACTGCACCCGGCCGCGCGGGTCCAGCGGCAGGTCGGTGTCGCGCAGCATCGGGTTGGCCTTCATGCCCGCGGTCCAGATGATGGTGTCCGAGTCGAACTCGGTGCCGTCGTCCAGGACGACGTGGCCGCCCTCCATCGACTTCACCCGGGTGTCCAGGTAGCAGCGGATGCCGCGCTTCTCCAGCTGCTCGACGGTGTAGACGCCGAGCTTGGCGCTCACCTCGGGCATGATCCGGTTGGTCGCCTCGACCAGGACCCAGTGCATGTCGGCGGGCTTGAGGCCCTCGTAGTAGCGCAGCGCGTAGCGGGCCATGTCCTCCAGCTCCGCCAGCGTCTCGATGCCCGCGAAGCCGCCGCCGATGACCACGAAGGTCAGCAGCCGCTTGCGCAGCTCCGGGTCGTCGGTGCTGGCGGCCTGGTCGAGCCGCGACAGCACGTGGTTGCGCAGGTAGATGGCCTCGCCGATGGTCTTCATGCCGATGCCGACCTCGGGCAGGCCGGGGATCGGCAGGGTGCGCGAGATCGCGCCGAGCGCCGAGACCAGCACGTCGTACTCGTACTCGCCGACGTGGCCGTCGGCCAGCTCGACGGTCACGGTCTTGCGCGCGTGCTCGATCTTCGTGACGCGGCCGGTGACCACGTGGCACCGGTTGAGGACCTTGCGCAGCGGCACCACCACGTGGCGCGGCTCGATGGAACCCGCCGCCGCCTCGGGGAGGAACGGCTGGTAGGTCATGTGCGGCTGGGGGTCGATGACCGTCACGGACGCCTCGCCGGAACGCAGCTTCTTCTGCAATCCCAGCGCGGTGTACATGCCGACGTACCCACCGCCGACAATCACGATCCGTGTGGGTTGCGACTTCACAGCAGCCATACACCCATGGTCGCACCGGGGGTGCCTTTCACGCGCATCGGCGAGGCCCGTTGTGACCACTGTCGCCGGGTGATGCCGAACACCCCTCCACTGACCAGCGCGGTCCGGTGAACGCACTGAGAGGAACGATCCAGTTGTTCAGCTACCGCTGAGTCGGGTGGCCGGTTTCCTCAGCGGCCGCGGCGCAGCAGCAGCACCGCGCCGGCGGCCAGCCCGAGGGCGCACGCGAGGCCGATCACCTCAACCGGTGCGTCCGTTCGGCCGGCAGGCAACAGGGTGACGAGGCCGGCGAGGGCGAGCACGGGGAGTTGAACGAGGACGAACCTCTTCGCGGGTGCCCTTAGTGCTTCCGGGTGAACGCGCGACCGGAGCGGGACGAGGGCCGCGTAGGCGCACAGCACGTGCACCAGGTGCAGCAGCACCACCAGCGCGAGCACCCCGGGCCACCACGTGCCGTCGGTGGCGAACACCAGCGCGCCCGCCGGGTAGGCGACCAGGAGGATCGCGGCCGCCGACGCCGGGATCGCCGCCGCGACCACCGCCAGCAGCAGGTAGAGGACCAGGGCGGGGCCCTCGACGCCGGCCGCGGTCAGCACCCCGGCGACCGCGGCGCAGGTCAGGGTGATCGCGGCCCGCAGGACCCAGCCGGGCAGGCCGGCGCGCAGCTCGCGCCTGGGGGCGGGCCCAGGGGGCGGGCCGGGGGTCGGGAGCGGGCCGGGGGTTGAGGGCGGGTCGGGGGTCGGGAGCGGGCCGGGGGTCGGGTCGGAGGTTGGCGCGGGACCCGACCCGGGGGCCGGCGCGGGACCCGACCCGGGGGCCGGCGTGGCACCCGACCTGGCGTTCGAGCCGGTCCCGGAGTCGGCCCCGGGATTCGTCCCGGGGTTCGCCCCCGCGTTCACCGCACCACCCGCCGCGCCGACCGCGCCCGCCGCAGCGCGCCCGAGATCGGGTCGCCCCACGCCACCACGGCCACCCCGTGCCGCCGCATCGCCTCCAGCCGCACGTCGTGCTCCAGCTCGATCACCTTCAACGCGCTCCTCCCCCACGGCGTCTCCCGGTCGGGCCGCAGCGGCCGGGGCAGCACGTCCACGGCCAGCACCGCGTTGCCGCGCCGCGCCGCGTGCACGGTCAGCTCCACCACGTCCGCGTCCAGGAACGGCGACAGCACCACCACCAGCGCGCCGTGCGGCACCTGCTCGGGCCGCAGCACGGGCCGCGACGCCCAGCCCACCCACCGCGCGCACACCACGAGCTGGTGGCGCACCCGCAGCAGCTGCCGCCGCCCGGCGCCGGCCCGCAGGCCCAACCGCGGCCGGGCCAGGTCCACCAGGCTCACCCGGTCGCCCTGCCGCAGGTAGCCGGCCGCCAGCGACGCCGCCGCCCGCACCGCCCGGTCCAGGCTCCCGCCCGGCCGCGCACCGGCGCCGCGCGCCGTGGTGGACCAGTCGCCGACCTCCGCGCCCAGGTCCAGCCGGGTGTCCAGGGCCAGCACGACGTCCGCGTCGGCCTCCGCGTGGTGCTCGCGGACGTGCAGGTCACCGCTGCGCAGCGACACCCGCCAGTCGATCCGCCGCAGCCGGTCGCCCGGCTGGAACGCCCGGATGTCGCGCAGCTCGACCGAGTCGCCCGGCCGCCGGGCCCGGTGCGCGCCGACCAGGCCGGCGGCGCGGGCGGGCAGCAGGCCCGCGGGCAGCGGCTCCACCGGCGGCAGCAGCAGCCGGCCGCGCTCGGGCGCGGTGACCGGCCCGTAGACCAGCAGCGCGTCCGGGCCCGCCACCAGGTGGTCCGGCCGCAGGTCCACGCCCTCGCCCCAGGCGTCGCGGCGCAGCACCACCTCCACCTCGCCCGCCTCGGCGGGCAGCAGGTGCACCGGGCCGATCCCCGGGCCGGCCACCGGCAGCCGGATCGCCACCACCTCGGCGCCCGGCCCCGGGTCGATCCCGACCGACGACTTCGCCGCGCCCACCTCGCCGGTGCGGGGCAGCCGGCGGACGTCCACCCGCGGCACCCCGCCGACCGGGGTGACCAGGGCGACCAGCGTGGAGATCAGCAGCGGCGCGCCGATCAGCACCAGCTCGACCTCGTGCAGCAGGCCGCCGAGCACCACCATGCCCACGCCCAGCACGAGCCCGCGCACCAGCGCGTCGGTCGGGTGCCACCGCGCGCCGCGCCCGCCGGTGATCGCCTCCCTGAGCCGCTGCGCGCGGTTCACGACCGGCTGCTCGCGGGACCCGGCACGCGACCCAGCAGCTCGGTCACCACCTCCACGCCGGTGGTGCCGGAGGTCCACGTCTCCGGGCGCAGCGTGAGCCGGTGGGCCAGCGCGGGCACCGCGCACTCCTTGACGTCCTCGGGCAGCACGAAGTCCCGCCCGTCGAGCACCGCGAGGGCACGCCCGACCAGCACCAGCGCCTGCGCGCCGCGCGGTGACGCGCCGACCTCGACGGCCGCGTGGTCGCGGGTCGCGGCGGCCAGGTCCACGCAGTAGCGCAGCACGTCGTCGTCCACCGCGACCTGCTCCACGCCCCGCTGGAGCGCGGCCAGGCGCTCGGCGTCGAGCACCGGCGGCACCTCGGCCTCCTCCCGGCGCCGGGCGAGCCGGCGGCGCAGCACCTCGACCTCCTCGGCGGGCGGCGGGTAGCCGATGTCCAGGCGCAGCAGGAACCGGTCCAGCTGCGCCTCGGGCAGCGGGTAGGTGCCCTCGTACTCGACCGGGTTGGCGGTGGCCAGCACGTGGAACGGGCGGGGCAGCGGGAAGGTGCGGCCCTCCACCGTGACCTGGCGCTCCTGCATGGCCTCCAGCAGCGCGGACTGGGTCTTGGGCGGCGTGCGGTTGATCTCGTCGGCCAGCAGCAGGCCGGTGAACAGCGGGCCCTCGCGGAAGGTGAACTCGCGCGTGCCCGGGTCGTAGAGGAACGAGCCGGTCACGTCCGCGGGCAGCAGGTCGGGGGTGCACTGGAGGCGCTTGAACCCCAGCCGCAGGGCCTGGGCCAGGCTGCGGGCCATCAGCGTCTTGCCCAGGCCGGGGACGTCCTCCAGCAGCACGTGGCCGCCGGCCAGGATCGCCGCCAGGGCGAGCCGCAGGGAGCGCTCCCGGCCCACCACGACCGTGCCGACGGCGTCGAGCACCGCCTTGGCCTCCGCGGCGATGGTGCCGGTGCTCGGCTGTGTCACAGTCCCTCCAGCAGTTCGGCGAGCCGCGCGGGCTCGGGCAGTGACGCGCTCGGGTCGGTCAGCAGGCGGAACAGGTCCGGGTCCAGGACGGTCCGGGCCCGCGGGTCGTCCAGGTCGGGCACGCCGTGCACCTGGCGCAGGCGGGCCTCGGCGAGCCGGCGCAGGCGGGGCTGGACGCGCCGGGTGAACCGGTCCCGGTCGGCCGCGGCCTCGGCGAAGCGCCCGGCCAGCGCGCTGGCGTGGGTGGACGAGCCGCCGGTGACGCCGACCGGCGGGGCGGCCCAGGCGATGTCGGTGGGCTGCGGCAGGCGCCCGGCGAGCAGCGCGAGGCCGCCGGCGGGCAGCGCGACGAGGACGGCCCAGTGCCAGGGCGCGCCCGCGCGGACGAGGACCAGCGCGGTGGCGGCGGCCGCGAGGAGGGTGACCGCGGCGCTGCCGGTCGCGCTGAGCAGCGGGGTGACGGTGAAGCCCGCGGGTGCCCGGTCGCCGGTGGGTGCCGCCGTGGCCCTGCCGCCGGTGGGGGCCGTGGCCCTGCCGCCGGTGGAACCCGCGCCCCGGCCGTCGCCAGTCGTCCCGCCGGTCGTCCCTCCGGTCATCGCAGCCCCCGCACGATCGTCTCCAGCGCCTCGGCCGCGACCCTGGCGTCGGCCGGGGTGACCTCGGCGGTGCCGAACCGGGCGCGCTGGTAGGTGCGGCGCAGGGTGGTGGTGGCGTCCCCGTCCACCCGGTAGCGGGCGAGGAGGGCACCGGTGAACTCGGTGGGCGTCTGGTGGCCCTGCCTGGGCTGCCCGCTGTCCTCGGCGGCCTGTTCGAGGGCGAGCCAGGCGGCGATGACGGCGTCGCCCGGCGGGCCGTTCGCGCGCTCGCGCAGGACCCGCAGGGCCTCGGTGGCGCGTTGGACCAGGACCTCGGGTGGCCGGGCGTGCTCGTCGACCGCGTCGGGCGCCTCGCTGAAGCGGCCCGTGCCCGAGCGCCGCCTGCGCCGGACCTCGGTGGCGATGTAGACGGCCAGGGCGATGGCGCCGATGATCGCCGCGGCGAAGAGGACGATCACGAACACCAGCAGCGAACCGGCCGCGGTCGAGCCCTCCACGTCGGTGTTCAGGGGTTCGACGGAGCTCGCGGTGGGAGGTGGGGCGTCGTCGAGGGCCGCCGTGCGGTCGGTGTAGGTCACCGGCGACGAACCGCGCGCGGCGAGGGCGACGAGGATGAGCGCGGACCCCGTCGCGAGGGCGAGTGCGAGCCGGGGTCTCATGCACCCAGGATGCCCGCCGGGCCGGTCGGGGCGCAGGCGGTTTCGCGGATCGGCGGGGTGGTGCGGTGCGGTGCGGTGCGGTGCGGTGCGGTGCGGTGATCACACCTGCCGGTGAACTTCACCCGCTTCCCGCACCACCTGCCCGGCCACCCGCCCCTGCCCGCCCGATCACCCGCCCGCCCGATCACCCGCCCCCGCCCGCCCGGCCACCCGCCCCTGCCCGCCGCCCGCCTGATCCCTACCCTCGCCTGCTCAGCCCTCTGCCCTTGCCTCCCTCCTCGGCCACCCGAGCCCCCTCTGCCCGCCTGCTCACCCACCCCGCAAGCGATTGCGCGCACCAGCACCGGCAAGTCGACACCAACCGGTGAACTCTCAGGCCCGTCCCGCCGTCCGGATGCCCGCCGCCCCCGCCGCTGCGGCCAGCACCTCCTCCAGCATCGGCGGGGTCAGCCGCCCGGTGAAGGTGTTCTGCTGGCTCACGTGGAAGCAGCCGAACAGGTGCAGCGGCGCGCCGCCGTCCAGGGCCGCCAGCGCGGTGCGGGCGCCGTGGCCGAAGGTCGGGCGCGGGCGCGGCACCCGCCAGCACGACGCCAGCACCGGCAGCAGCGCCTGCCAGCCGAACGCGCCCAGCACCACCACCGCCCGCAGCGTCGGCCGCAGCAGCTCCAGCTCGCGCACCAGCCACGGCCGGCAGTTGTCCCGCTCCTCCGGCGTCGGCTTGTTGGCCGGCGGCGCGCACTTGACCGGCGCGGTGATCCGCGTGCCGACCAGGGTCAGGCCGTCGCCCGCGTGCGTGGACGTCGGCTGGTTGGCCAGCCCCACCGCGTGCAGCGCCGCGTACAGGAAGTCACCGGAGCGGTCACCGGTGAACATGCGGCCGGTGCGGTTCGCGCCGTGCGCGGCGGGCGCCAGGCCGACGATCGCCAGCGCCGCGTCCGCCGGGCCGAACCCCGGCACCGGGCGCCCCCAGTAGACCTGGTCCCGGAACGCGGCCCGCCGCACCCGCGCGACCTCCTCCCGCCACGCGACCAGGCGCGGGCAGGCCCGGCAGGTCGTCACGCCCTCGTCCAGTGCGGAAAGCCCACCCACGGAACGCGGCTCCGAATCGTAGAGTGCCGACCATGACCGACAAGGACACCGCCGACGAGCAGCCCGTCAACGACGCGTCCGGCGACGGGAAGGACCTCCCCGCCGACGACCTCGTCACCACCCAGCACAGCATCACCGTCAAGCGGCGCAAGTTGAACTACACCGCCACCACCGGCCGGGTGGTGCTGCGCCAGGAGGTGCTGACCGACGGCAAGTTCGACGGCCACCTGCCCAAGGCGGAGGTCTTCGTCACCGCGTACACCCTGGACGGCGCCGACCCCTCCCGGCGGCCGGTCACCTTCGC
Organism: Saccharothrix syringae; assembly: GCF_009498035.1. Lineage (NCBI taxonomy): Bacteria > Bacillati > Actinomycetota > Actinomycetes > Pseudonocardiales > Pseudonocardiaceae > Saccharothrix > Saccharothrix syringae. Next base: position 757,878 of record NZ_CP034550.1, on the reverse strand, counting down.
GTTCAACGGCGGCCCCGGCTCGTCCAGCGTGTGGCTGCACCTGGGCCTGCTCGGCCCGCGCCGCGTGGTGTCCGGCGACGTCGGCGACCTCGCCCCGCCGCCCTACGACCTGGTGGACAACGCCGAGACCCTGCTCGCGCACAGCGACCTGGTGTTCATCGACCCGGTCTCGACCGGCTACTCGCGCGCGGTGAAGGGCGAGAAGCCCGGCCAGTACCACGGCTTCCAGGGCGACCTGGAGTCCGTCGGCGAGGTCGTCCGGCTGTGGACCTCCCGCAACGGCCGCTGGATGTCGCCGAAGTTCCTGGCCGGCGAGTCGTACGGCACCCTGCGCGCGGCGGGCCTGGCCGAGCACCTCCAGAGCCGCTACGGCATGTACCTCAACGGGCTGATGCTGATCTCCTCGGTGCTGGACTTCACCACCCTGGACTTCAGCGACAACAACGACGTGCCGCACGCCCTGTTCCTGCCGACGTACGCGGCGATCGCGCACTACCACGGCCTGCACGGCGACCGGCCGCTGGAGGAGGTGCTGGGCGAGGCCGAGGAGTTCGCCGCGCGCGACTACCCGTGGGCCCTGGCGCGCGGCAACCGGCTGTCCACTGAGGAGCGCGCGAGCGCGGTGGCGCGGCTGGCGTCGCTGACCGGCCTGTCCGAGGACTACGTGGACCGGGTGAACCTGCGCGTCGAGCACGTCCGGTTCTTCACCGAGCTGCTGCGCGCGCAGCGCAGGGTGGTCGGCCGGCTGGACTCGCGGTTCACCGGGCCGGACGACGACTACGGGCGCGAGCACATGAGCCAGGACCCGTCGTACACGGCGATCCTCGGGTCGTACACGGCCGGGCTGAACCACTACGTGCGGGCCGAGCTGGGCTACGAGAACGACCTGCCGTACGAGGTGCTGACCGGCAACGTGCGGCCGTGGTCGTACAAGGAGTTCGAGGGCACGCACGTGTCCGTGGCGGACAAGCTGTCCGCGGCGATGCGCGCCAACCCGCACCTGAAGGTCCACATCGCCTACGGCTACTACGACGGCGCGACGCCGTACTTCGCGGCCGAGCACGTGGTGGCGCACCTGCGCGTCCCCGAGGAGCTGCACGCCAACATCGAGTCGGCGTACTACCCCGCCGGGCACATGATGTACGTCCACGAGCCGAGCCGGGTGCAGCAGTCCAGGGACCTGGCGGAGTTCGTCCAGTCGGCCTCCAACCGCTGAGGCCACGACTGCCCGCGGGCCATTCCGCCGGGCGGCCGCGGCCGCCCGGCGGGACGGCGCGGACGGCGCCTCAGGCCAGCGAGAACGCGATCCCGTCCAGGATGTCGTGCTCGCTGGCGACCAGCTCGGTCACGCCCCGCTCCGCCAGGTGCTCGGCCAGCGTGCGCACGACCAGCGCCCCACCGCAGATGACGTCCACCCGACCGGGGTGCATCGGCCCCAGCGCGGCCCGCTCGTCGTGCCCCATGGCCAGCAGCGCGGCCGTGGTCTCCCGAACCTGGTCCACGGTCAACCGGGCCAGGTGGACCTCGTCCGGCTGGTAGCTGGGCAGCCGCTTGGCCACCGCGACCAGGGTGGTCACCGTCCCGGCGACCCCGATCCACGTCCGCGCCCGCTCGGTGGGCACCGCGTCGAACGCGCCCTGGAGCACTTCCCGCGTCACGCGGACGGCCTCGTCCACCTCCCGCCCGGTCGGCGGGTCGGTGTGCAGGCACCGCTCGGTGAGCCGCACGCACCCGATGTCGACCGACCGGGCCGCCTCGACCTCGCCGCGGACCCCGTCCCACGTGCCCAGCACCAGCTCGGTGGACCCGCCGCCGATGTCGGAGACCAGGAACGGCCCCTCCCCGGCGTCCAGGTCGGACACCGCGCCGGTGAACGACAGCCGCGCCTCCTCGTCACCGCTGATGACCTCGGCCTCGACGCCCAGCACCTCGCGGGTCATGTCGAAGAACACGTCCTTGTTGGCCGCGTCGCGGGTGGCCGAGGTGGCGACCATCCGCACCCGCTCGGCCCCCTTGCGGCGCAACACGTTCGTGTAGTCCACGAGCGCGGCGCGGGTGCGGGCGACGGCGTCCGGGTGCAGCTCGCCGGTCGCGTCCACGCCCTGCCCCAGCCGCACGACCCGCATCTCCCGGTGCACGTCGCGCAACCAGCGCCCGCCACCGTCCGAAGTGGTCACGTCGGCGACCAGGAGCCGGATCGAGTTCGTCCCGCAGTCGATCGCGGCCACGCGCGCCATGCCAACACCCCTCCGCCGGTGGACTCGCGCGCAGTCTACGTCGGAGGACCGGAGCGGGACCCCGCCCCGGGGAACCTCAGACCGGGCGCATCGACGAACTGGTCGTCGGCCACGAGGAGCCGACCGACGAACCGGAGGACGACGTCGAGCCCGGGGACGCCGGGCTGGAGCCGGGCGCGGTGGCCGTGGTCTCGACCGGGCTCTGCGCGGCGGTGGTCGTCGTCGTCGTGGTGGTCGTGGTGGTCGTGGTGGGCGTCGGGCAGCCCGGCGGGACCTCGGGGGTCGTCGTGGGCGTCGTGGTGCTCGTGCTCGTCGGCGTCGTCCCGGTGGTCGGCGTCGGGCACGGCGGCGTGGTCGTCGGGCTGGTCGGGCTCGTCGGGATCAGGGTGATCGTGGTGCCCGGCGGCCTCGACGAGGTGGTCGGGTTCGACGAGGAGGGGTTGGACGACGGCGGGTTGGTGGTCGTGCCCGGCTGGTTCGGCGACCCCGGCGGCGAGGCGCCGACCGGCGTGTCGCCCTCGTCGTAGTCCGACCCGAAGTCCTCGTCCGAGCCGACCAGGTCGGGCAGCACCGGCACGCCGTTGGCGTACACGTCCGCCCAGTAGAGCACCGTCGCCACGTACTCGTTCGAGTGGTTGTACCGGAACACCGCGCGGGCCCGCGCCTCCGGCTCGGCCAGGTCGCCGCCGCCCGCGCACAGGTAGTTGCCCGCGCCGATGGTGGCGTCGTAGATGTTGTTCGGGTCGCTCTTGCCGTCCTCGTTGCCGTCGGCCGCGTAGCCGGCCCACGTGGACGGGATGAACTGCATCGGCCCGACCGCGCGGTCCCACGTGGTGTCGCGGTCGAACCGGCCGCCGTCGGTGTCGCGGATCGCGGCCACGCCCGGCGCGCCGTTGAGCACCGGGCCCAGGATCGGGTCGACCGTGTCGCCGTTCTCGTTCACCCGGCCGCCGCGGGCGTGGCCGGACTCGATGCGGCCGATGCCCGCCAGCAGGGGCCAGTCCAGGTTGCAGGCGGGGGTGGTCTCGGCCAGCCGGTCGGCCGCCCGCATGTAGGCGTCGAGCATGACGCCCGGGATGCCGTGCTGGCCCTCGCGCAGGAAGCCGCCGTCCAGCGGGGGCAGGTCGTCCTCGAACCCGGCCGGGTCGTCCGCGTCGGCCAGCAGGGACGCGCTCAGCTCGTCGGTCTCGGGCAGCCGCCCGCCCGCGCCCAGCGCCCCGCTGTCCTCCAGCGCGAGCGTGCCGAGCACGTCGCCGGGACCGGGCGGGACGGCCTCGATGTCGGTGTCGCCGGAGAGGGGGACCCAGTCCAGCGGGAGGGAGCCGTGCAGGAGGGTGGGCACGAGCATGGCGCCGATCGCCGCCGAGGCGAAGCCCCACTGCCGCGGCGTCATCGTCCCCGGGTGGGCCCTCGCCCGCTTCTTGACCCGTCGCTTGGACTTCGGCACAGCCACGAACTCCCCATCGCATCGTCACCCGGCCCGTGACCCAGCCTGCCTGATCCGAACGGCGGTGTCACGGCCGTGGGCCGGCTTTGTGTCCGGAGAACTGCCCCTACGGTCAGTTTTTCACCTTTGACGCGCAATCCCCGGCCGGCCACTCGTCGGCCAGCAGGTCCAGGGCCTCGTCGCCGAACGGGTTGACGCCGCGGCCGGCGGCCAGCGAGTGCGCCACGTGCACGTGCAGGCACTTGACCCGCCCCGGCATGCCCCCCGCGGTGACGGTGGTGCCGAGCGGTTCGATCGCGTCCCGCTCGGCCAGGTACAGCTCGTGGGCCCGCAGGTAGCGCCCGGCCAGCTCCTCGTCCACGGCCAGCCGGTCGGTCATCTCCCTCATCACCCCGGCGCTCTCCAGCCTGCTGACCAGCGACGTCAGCCGCGGGCAGGTCAGGTAGTACAGGGTCGGGAACGGCGTGCCGTCCTCCAGCCGGGGGTTGGTCCGCACGACCGCCGGGTGCCCGCCCGGGCACCGCGCGGCGACCGCCCGCATGCCGCGCGGGGTGCGCCCCAGCTGGGCCGCGACCGCCGCCCGGTCCTCGTCGCTCACCTGCGTCATCGCGCCGCCACCGAATCCCACAACTGCTCGTACCACGCCTTGTCCTCGGCCGGCTCGGTCGCCGGTCGCCGCTCTTCCAGTTCGCGCTCCGCGTCGCCGGGCAGCTGCACCACGTAGGGCGTCTCACCGGGCCGCACGTAGTGCAGCCTGCGCCGCGCCTCGGCCTCCACGTGCGCCGGGTCGGCCAGCTCCCGCTTGCGCTGCTCCAACCGCGCCACCTCGGCGCGCAGCGTCTCCTGCGAGGCGTTGACCTCGCGCAGCTCCTCGCGCTGGGCCAGGTAGGTCCGCAGGGGCACCGCGATGCTCAGCGCCAGCGCGCACACGACCATGGCCAGCAGCGCCGCGCGGCGCGTGCCGGTCATGCCGAACGCGCCGCCCGTGCCGGCGCCCGCCCTGGTCCGGGCCCTGGACTGCGGCCGCCGCTGCTGCGGCCGCGCCGTCGACCCGCCCTCGGCCGGCACGCCCGCGCGGGCCCGCTTCCGGGCAGGCCGGGCCCCCCGCGCGGCGTCGCGGCCGCGGCGGGGGTCCCGGTCCCGGGGTGTCATCAGCCCTCCGGCGTGAACCGCGGGAAGGCCAGGTCGCCGGCGTAGCGCGCGGCGTCGCCCAGGGCCTCCTCGATGCGCAGGAGCTGGTTGTACTTCGCGGTGCGCTCGCCGCGGGCGGGGGCGCCGGTCTTGATCTGGCCCGCGCCGACGGCCACCGCGAGGTCGGCGATGGTGGTGTCCTCGGTCTCGCCGGACCGGTGGGACATCATCGACTTGTAGCCGTAGGAGGTGGCCAGGGCCACCGCGTCCAGCGTCTCCGACAGCGTGCCGATCTGGTTGACCTTCACCAGCAGCGCGTTGGCCGCGCGGCGGGAGATGCCCTCCTCCAGCCGCTCCGGGTTGGTCACGAACAGGTCGTCGCCGACGATCTGGACCTTCTCGCCCAGCTCGGCGGTCAGCTGCACCCAGCCGTCCCAGTCGTCCTCGGACAGCGGGTCCTCGATCGACACCAGCGGGTAGGCGTTGACCAGCTCGGTGTAGTAGCCGGTCATCTGCTCGGCGCTGCGCTTGTTCTTCTCGAAGGTGTAGGCGCCGTCGGAGAAGAACTCGGTGGCCGCCACGTCCAGGGCCAGCGCGATGTCGCGGCCGGGCGCGTAGCCGGCCTTCTCGATCGCCTGGAGGATCAGGTCCAGCGCGTCGCGGTTGCTCGACAGGGCGGGCGCGAAGCCGCCCTCGTCGCCCAGGCCGGTGCCCAGGCCCTTGGACTTCAGCACCGACTTCAGCGAGTGGTAGACCTCGGCGCCCCAGCGCAGGGCCTCGCGGAAGCTCTCCGCGCCGATCGGCGCGATCATGAACTCCTGGATGTCCACCTCGGTGTCGGCGTGCGCGCCGCCGTTGAGGATGTTCAGCATCGGCACCGGCAGGACGTGCGCGTTCGGGCCGCCGATGTAGCGGAACAGCTCCAGGCCGCTGGACTCGGCCGCCGCCTTCGCCACGGCCAGCGACACGCCCAGGATGGCGTTCGCGCCCAGGCGGGACTTGTCCGGGGTGCCGTCGAGGTCGACCAGCTTCTGGTCCACCACCCGCTGCTCGACGGCCTCGATGCCGACCAGCTCCGGGCCGATCTCGTCGAGCACGGCGGCGACCGCCCGCTCGACGCCCTTGCCCAGGTAGCGCTTGGCGTCGCCGTCCCTCAGCTCCACCGCCTCGTGCTCACCGGTCGAGGCACCCGACGGCACCGCGGCGCGCTCCAGCGTGCCGTCGTCCAGCGCCACCTCTACCTCGACGGTGGGGTTGCCTCGCGAGTCCAGGATCTCGCGGGCGCCGACCTGCTCGATGACCGCCACGTGCGCTCCCTCGTCAGACCATCTTCTGTATCGGTGACGAGCCTAGTTGGTGCAAGGTGTGGGACGGCCGCGGCTCCGCCGTGACGGCCGCGTTCAGGGGAGGTTAAGCCTTGGTTCACGTTTCCCGGGGTGGCGAGGGCCCCCTGCTGGTGCTGCTGCACGGGCTGGGCGCGACCGGTTCGGCGTGGCGCGGCGCGGTCGGGTCGTGGCCCGGGTCGTGGCTGGTCGTGGACCTGCCGGGGCACGGGCGGTCGGCGCCGCTGGGCCGGTACTCGTTCGGCTCGCTGGCGGCCGCGGTGGCGTCGGTGGTGCCCGCCGGGCCGGTCGCCGTGCTCGGGCACTCCCTCGGCGGGGTGGTCGCCCTGGCGCTGGCGAGCGGGTGGTTCGGCGTGGACGTGCGCGCCGCCGCCGGGCTCGGGGTGAAGCTGCGGTGGACGGAGGGTGAACTGGCCCGCGCCGCCGGGCTCGCCGCGAAGCCGCCGAGGGTGTTCCCGACGCGGGCCGAAGCTTCGGGGTGGGCGGCGAAGCTGGCCGGCGTGCCGCTGGAGGACGGGGTGGTCGAGACGCCCGACGGGTGGCGGGCGGCGCTCGACCCGGCGGCGTTCGGGGTGGGCGCCCCGGATGTGGACGGGCTGCTCGCCGCGGCCCGCTGCCCGGTGCTGCTCGCGGCGGGCGAGGACGACCCCATGTGCCCGCCCGGGGACCTGCTGGCGGCCCAGCCGGGTGGAATGGTGCTGGCCGGGGTGGGTCACAACGCCCACGTGGAGGAACCCGGCTCGATCCGGCCGGTGCTGGACCGGCTCCACCACGCTCTGCTCGGGTGAGACGCGTTTCCCGTCATCCGGTCGGCTGTCGTACGCCGGGCGGGTGCGCGGGTAGCGTTGATCGGACCATGACAGACGGCACCTTCGAGGCGTTCCGCCGGGCCGAGGCGCTGCTCGCGCAACGCCGACCGCTGGAGGCGTTGCGCGAGCTGGCCGTCGTGCTCGAAGCGGCACCGGAGCAGGCTGGTGTGCAGCTGCTCGCGGGCCGGGCGTACCTGGGGTCGGCGCAGCTCAAGCGGGCCGAGGCGGCTTTCCGCAAGGTGCTGGAGCTCGACCCGAGCGACCACTACGCGCGGTTCGCGCTGGGGCGGACGCTGCAGCGGCAGAGCCGGTTGCCGGAGGCGCTGGCGCAGTTCCGGATGGCGGCGGCGATGAACCCGACGCCGGAGTACCAGGAGGCGTTGGGCGAGCTGAGCGCCCGGTTGGCGGTCGAGCGGGACCGCTGAGGGCTCTTCGGCGGCGTCCGGTGCCGGTGCCCGCGGTCGGCCCGGTGCCCGCGGTCAGGTCCCGGTGCTCGCGCGGGCGTACGCCTCGGCCCCGCTGAACACCTTCTGCCCGTACTCGGTCGAGGCGTTGTAGTCCAGCACGGCCGCCCACCAGCCTGCGCCGGTGCCCAGGTCGCGCCCGCCCGAGCACAGGTACCGGGCGGCGGCCAGGGCGGCGTCGTCGATGTTCTGCGGGTCCGGGCTGTTTCCGTCGCCGTTGGCGCGGACCGCGTAGCGCGCCCACGTGGTGGGGATGAACTGCATCGGCCCCACGGCCCGGTCCCACCGCGTGTCCTCGTCCAGCCGGCCGCCGTCGGAGTCGGGGATCGCCTTGACCCCCGGCGAGCCGTCGAGCGGGATGCCGATGATCGGGCGGGACGGGCGGCCGTCCTCGCCGAGCTCCAGGCCGCCGATGGTGCCGTGGAAGGACTCGACGCGGCCGATGCCCGCCAGGGTCGCCCAGGAGATCCGGCACCCCGGCTGCTGGGCGCGCATGGCCAGGTCGGCGGTGGCGTAGGCGCGCAGCGCGCGGGCCGGGACGTCGATCTCCGCCGCCAGGGAGGACGCCCACTCCACCAGGGGGTCCGCGGTGGCCGGGCCGGCCGCGGGCACCCGGCCGCCCGAACCCGGTGCGGCGGCACCCGGCTCGACCTCCAGGAACGGCACCGGGAACGGCGGGTCGGCGGCCTCGCGCGGGCCGGGGCGGTTGAACCGGCCCAGCGCCCAGGCGCCGCCGGCCGCGACGGCGAGCAGGAGCAGCACCAGGAACAGGCGCCCGACGACTTCGCCGGCGCGACCGCGGGCGCGCGGCCCGGGCTTCGTCTTCGACGGGGGCGGGACTACCACGAACCCAGGCTACGTGCCGCCGAGGGCTGGATCACGGAGCAATTTGGGGCTCTTGTCCCCATTACCACATTTGACCTCGTTTGTGTGCTGGACGAGAGAGCCCAGCCTTGCCTAAATTCGGTGAGCCTCATCTAACTTCTTCCCGGGGAGCCGCCGTGCTGCTCAGCAACGGGCTGATCGGGTTGCGCGAGGGCCTGGAAGCCGCCCTGGTCGTCAGCATCCTGGTCGCCTTCCTGGTCAGGACCGACCGCCGGTCGCGGCTGCCGCAGGTCTGGCTGGGCGTGGCCGCGGCCGTCGCGCTGTCGGTCGTGTTCGGCGCGGTCGTCTCGTTCACCGCGGCCACCATGACCTTCGAGCAGCAGGAGGCGTTCGGCGGCGGGATGTCGCTGCTGGCCGTGGCGTTCGTGACCGGCATGGTCTTCTGGATGCGCGCCACCGCCCGCACCATCGCCGCCGACCTGCGCGGCAAGCTCGACCGGGCCCTGGAGGTCGGCCCCCTGGCGGTGGTCGTGCTGGCGTTCCTCGCGGTCGGGCGCGAGGGGCTGGAGACCGCCGTGTTCTTCTACTCCAGCGTCCAGGCCGCGGGCAGCACGGTGCAGCCGCTGATCGGCTTCCTGGTCGGCATCGGCGTGGCCGTCGCACTCGCGTACCTGCTCTACCGGGGCGCGATCCGGTTCGACCTCGGCGCGTTCTTCACCTGGACCGGCGCGCTGCTGGTGTTCGTGGCGGCGGGCGTGCTCGCCTACGGCCTGCACGACCTCCAGGAGGCGGCCATCCTGCCCGGCCTCGACGTGCTGGCCTTCGACCTGGGTGACACCGTCCCGGAGGACTCCTGGTACGGCGCGCTGCTCAAGGGGATCTTCAACTACTCCCAGCGCACCACGGTCCTCCAGGCCGCCGCCTGGAGCGCCTACGTGCTGGTCGTCCTGCCGCTGTTCCTGATCCGCCCGAGAACCCGCGCCGCCGCCGGCGCGCGTAGCTGAAACCGGAGAACCACCCGTGCCCACGACCGCCCGTGCGCTCACCGCCGCGTCGCTGCTCCTGCTCGCCGCGTGCGGCGGACCGGAGACCACCGCGGGTGCCGACGGCCCGATCGCCGTCGAGGCCACCGACGACGCCTGCAAGGTCGCCCGCACCAGCGCGAAGACCGGCAACGTCACCTTCGAGGTCACCAACAAGGGCACCAAGGTCACCGAGTTCTACCTCTACGCCCCCGGCGACCGCATCCTCGGCGAGGTCGAGAACATCGGGCCCGGCCTCACCCGGCGGCTGATCGTGGAGGTCACCGAGGCGGGCGAGCTCCAGACCGCGTGCAAGCCGGGCATGAAGGGCGACGGCATCCGCGGCGCGTTCACCGTCGACGGCGAGGCGAGGAAGTCCGCCGACGCCGACGCCGCGCTCGCCGAGGCCACCAAGGGCTACCAGCGGTACGTCAACTCCCAGGCCGACGGCCTGCTGGCCAAGACCACCGAGTTCGTCGACGCGGTCAAGGCCGGTGACGTGGAGCGGGCCAAGGCGCTCTACCCGGTCGCGCGCACCTACTGGGAGCGCATCGAGCCCGTCGCGGAGAGCTTCGGCGACCTCGACCCGAAGGTCGACGGCCGCGAGGACGTCATCGAGGAGGGCGTGGAGTTCACCGGCTTCCACCGCCTGGAGAAGGACCTCTGGCAGGCCGGCCCGCAGGCCGACACCGCCTCGATCGCCGACCGGCTGCTCACCGACGTCAAGGAGGTCGTCGCGAAGGCCAAGGCCGTCGAGCTGACCCCGCTGCAGCTGGCCAACGGCGCCAAGGAGCTGCTGGACGAGGTCGCCACCGGCAAGATCACCGGCGAGGAGGACCGCTACTCGCACACCGACCTGTGGGACTTCCGCGCCAACGTCGACGGCTCGCAGGCCGCCGTCGCCGCGCTGCGGCCGGTGATCGAGGAGCGGGACGCGGCGCTGGCGGCGACCGTGGACCAGAAGTTCAAGGCGCTCGACGACCTGCTGGAGACCTACCGCGACGGCGACGGCTTCCGGCTCTACACCGCGCTGGGCGAGTCGGACGTGCAGGCGCTGTCGGCGGCCGTGGACGCGCTCGGCGAGCCGATCAGCCGCGTCGCCGAGGTGGTGTCGCGGTGACCGGCGGCCTGCCCCGGCGCAGGCTCCTCGGGTTCGCCGGGGCCGGCGCGGCCCTGGCGGGCGCGGGCGCGGCGGCCGGCGCGCTGGTCGGCGGGGCGGCGTCGTCCGAGCGGGTGCGGCCGACCGGCGCCGAGGCCGTGCCGTTCCACGGCGAGCACCAGGCGGGCATCACCACGCCCGCGCAGGACCGGATGCACTTCGTCGCGCTCGACGTGACCACCGACGACCGCGCCGAGCTGGTCGACCTGCTGCGGGAGTGGACCGCGGCGGCCCGCCGGATGACCGCCGGGCAGGAGGCCGCCGAGGGCGGCGCGGTCGGCGGCAGCCCCCAGGCACCGCCCGAGGACACCGGCGAGGCGCTCGACCTGCCCGCGTCCGCGCTGACCCTCACCCTCGGCTTCGGCCCGTCGCTGTTCGACCACCGGTTCGGCCTGGCCGACCGCAGGCCGCCGAAGCTGGTCGAGCTGCCCCGGTTCCCGTCCGACGACCTCGACGAGCGGCGGTGCGGCGGCGACCTGTGCCTCCAGGCGTGCGCGAACGACCCGCAGGTGGCCGTGCACGCCATCCGCAACCTGGTGCGCATCGGGTTCGGGCGGGTGCGGGTGCGGTGGTCGCAGCTCGGGTTCGGCCGCACCTCCTCCACCTCCACGTCCCAGAGCACGCCGCGCAACCTGTTCGGCTTCAAGGACGGCACGAACAACATCAAGGCCGAGGACGCCGACGCGCTGCGCGAGCACGTGTGGGTCGCCCCCGGCGACGGCCCGGACTGGCTGGTCGGCGGCACCTACCTGGTGGCGCGGCGGATCCGGATGCACGTCGAGGTCTGGGACCGCACGTCGCTGGCCGAGCAGGAGGCGGTCGTCGGGCGGGCCAAGGGCACCGGGGCGCCGCTCGGGCAGCTCGCCGAGTTCGACCCGGTCGACCTGCACGTGAAGGGCGCGGGCGGCGAGTACCTGGTCAAGGAGGACGCGCACGTGCGGCTGGCCTCCGCCGAGCACCTGGGCGGCGTGCGGATCCTGCGCCGGGGGTACAACTTCACGGACGGGACCGACGGGCTGGGGCACCTCGACGCGGGGCTGTTCTTCGTCTGCTTCAACCGGGACACCGGCAGGCAGTTCGTGCCCATGCAGATGGCGCTGTCGACCAAGGACAGGATGATGGAGTACCTGGAGCACACCGGTTCGGGGCACTTCGCCGTGCCGCCGGGGGTGCGCGAGGGCGGGTTCTGGGGCGACACCCTGTTCGAGGGCCGATCCGGCGGCTGATCGGGACCGCGGGAACCGGCCCGGGGCTCCGGGCCCGGCACTCCGACCCCGGAACCTCGGACCCGGCACGCCGGACCCGGGACCTCGGACCCGGAACTCAAGGCCCAGCACTCCAAGGCCCGGCACTCCGGGCCCGGAACCTCAGCCCGGCCGCACCGCGCGGCCGGGCTCGGGTCGACCGGTGGGTGCCGTCGTCCCCGGCGTGGTCCCGGGTGGGGTGCCGGGTGTCGTCCCCGGCGCGGTGCCGGAAGGGCCGCCCGTCGGGTTGCCGGAAGGGCCGCCGGGCGGGTTGCCGGGCACCGTCCCGGGCTCGGTCGTCGGCGTGCCGGGCGCGGTCGACCCGACCGGCGCGGAGGTGGGCCGGTCCGGCGGCGTGGTCGGCGCCTGCGTGGGGTCCGCCGACGTGGGGTCCGGCACCGCGCCGCCCACCGTCGTGGTCACCGGCGCCGGCGGCAGCACCTCGCCGATCGGCGGCAGCACGTCGTGGACCGGCGGGGCGCCCCCCGGGCGCGGCGACCCGTCCGGCCGGAACGGCTCGCCCCACCGGGGCAGCACGCCGGGCCACCGGCCGCGGGTCGGCGGCCACTCGCCGGTGCGGACCTCCCGGCGGTCCGGCTGCGCGCCCGTCACCGCGCCCGTCACCTCGGACAGGACCGCCTGCGTCAGCGGTGCGGGCGGCACGCCGGCCCGCGCGCTCACCTGCGTCGGCCGCGCCGTCACGACCACCTCGCCGCCCGCCCGGTCGGCCGCCGGGTCGGGCTGCCGGAACGCCAGCACCAGCGCCGCGACCCCGCCTGCCGCCGCGAGCGGCAGCACCACCACCGCCAAGAAGCACCCGCGCCCCGAACGCGGCGACAAACGATGACTCACCGAACCCCCGACCCCGATCTCGCGTGCTACTCATGATCGGGTAAGGACCGGCGGTCGCAACCACCGCGAGATCACACGCCCAGGTGATCTCGATCAGGTGAGCGGCGGCAGCTCGGGCGGGACCGCGGCCGGGCGCACCTCCAGCGCCTCCAGGGCCAGCCGGACCGCGGTGTCGAGCTGCGGGTCGCGCCCGGCCACCCGGTCCTGCGGCGTCACCACCACCTCCACGTCCGGGTCGACGCCGTGGTTCTCCACGCCCCACCCCGGCCCGGCGAACCACGTCGCGTACCGGGGCTGGGTCACCAGCGTCCCGTCGACCAGCGAGTACCTCATGTCGATGCCGATCACCCCGCCCCACGTGCGGGTGCCGACCACCGGCCCGATGCCCATCTCCTTGATCGCCACGTTCACGATGTCGCCGTCCGACCCGGCGAACTCGTCCGCGATGGCCACCACGGGCCCGCGCGGCGCGTCACCGGGGTAGCTGTCGGCCGTGGTGTACCCGCGGGCCACCGACCAGCCGATGATCCGGCGCCCCAGCTTCTCCACGACCAGCTCGGAGGTGTGCCCGCCGCCGTTCTCGCGCACGTCCAGCACGACCGCCTCGCGGGCCAGCTCCACCCGCAGGTCGCGGTGCAGCTGCGCCCAGCCGGCGCCGGTCATGTCCGGCACGTGCAGGTACCCGACGCGCCCGCCGGACAGCTCGTGCACGCGGGCCCGCCGGTCGGCCACCCACGCGTGGTAGCGCAGCGGCTCGTCGTCCGCCAGCGGCACCACCACGACGCGCCGCGGCTCGCCGCCGCCGCCCGGCCGCACGGTCAGCTCCACCGGCTTGCCCGCCGTGCCCACCAGCAGCGGCGCGGGGCCGGTCACCGGGTCGACCTGCCGCCCGTCCACGGCCACGACCGCGTCACCGGCGCGCACCGCGACCCCGGGCGCGGCCAGCGGCGACCGCGCCGCCGGGTCCGACGTCTCGCCGGGGATGACCCGCAGCACGCGCCACGCGCCGTGCTCGTCCCGCTCCAGGTCGGCGCCGAGCAGGCCGACGGTCCGCCCGCGCGGGCTGCCGGAGGGGATGACGTAGGCGTGGGACGTGCCCAGCTCGCCCTGCACCTCCCACAGCAGGTCGACCAGGTCGGCGTAGCTGCCGAGCCGGTCCACCAGGGGCCGGTAGCGCTCCAGCACGCCCGCCCAGTCCACGCCGCCCATGTCGGTGCGCCAGAAGTTGTCCCGCATGAGCCGGCCGGCCTCGGCGTACGCCTGCCGCCACTCGGCCGCCCGGTCGACCACCACCCGCACCCGGGACAGGTCCACGTCCACCGAGTCGGTGTCCTCCGCGTCGACCTTCCGGTCGGCGGGCACGACCCGCAGGTCGTCGCCGTCCTGGACGACCATCCGCTGGCCGTCGCCGGTCACCGCGAACGCGTCCACGCCGTCGACCAGCACGTCGGTGCGCGACTTGGCCAGGTCGAACCGCTCCAGCACGGCGCGCGGCGGGTGGCCGCCGTCGGCCAGGCCGTCGCCCAGCACGCCGCGCACCGACGAGCGCAGCCACAGCAGGCCGCCCTTGGCCGCGGTGAGGCCGGCGTAGCGGGCGGCGGCGACGGGCACGGTCACCACGCGGTCGGCCAACCCGTCCAGGTCGACCACGGTGATCGGGTTCTCGTCGTCCTTCTCCTTGTCCTTGTCGGCCGGGTCGTCGCCGACCGGGCGGCCCAGGCGCAGCGGGTCGAACGGCGACGGCGTGGTCGCCGCGAGCGGCACCAGGTAGGGGCGGCAGCCGGTGGGGAAGGACAGGTCGAACACGTGCGCGTCGTAGACCGGGTCGAAGCTGCGGACCGACAGGAACGCCAGGTACCGGCCGTCCTCGGTGAACGCGGGCGAGAAGTCGGAGAAGCGCAGCGGCGTGACGTCCACGACCGACAGGTCGGTGGTGTTGGTCATCCGGATGTGCTGGAGCGGGCGCGGGCCGGGGTGGGACCAGGCCAGCCAGTTCGAGTCCGGGGCGAAGGCCAGGTCGCTGACGTGCGGGTTCGCCCCCGACAGGACCTCGCGCACCTCGCCGGACTCGACCTCGACCAGCAGCAGCCTGCCGTCGTGCGTGGCGACCGCGAGCCGGCGGCCGTCCGGGGAGACGGCCAGCTCCAGCACCCGGCCGAGCCTGCCGACGGCCACCCGGCGCGGTTCGTTGCCCGGCTCGACGCCGCCGACCGGGGCGAACTCCAGGCTCTCCTCGCCGTCGGCGTCGGTGACCCACACGACGCCGTCGCCGACCACGCGCGGCAGGCGGGCTCGCACGCCCGGCTGCTCGGCCAGCGCCCGGACCGGGCCGTCGCGGTGGGTCACCCAGTGCACGGTGCCGCGCACCTCGACCACGCTCGCCCGGCCGGTGCGGTCCGGGTCGAAGTCGTCGGGGTGCGGTGTGACGTGGCGGGGGCGGCGGGCGGTGCGGGGGCCGCCGAGGGCGATGTCCAGCCGGCGGGGCGCGGCGCCGTCGAGGTCGTCGAGGAGCCACAGCTCGCCCGCGTGCTGCCAGACGACCCGCCGGCCGTCGGTGGTGGCGAGGCGCGCGTAGAACTCCTGCTCGGTGTGGCGGCGCAGGTCTTCACCCGTCGGTGTGACGGAGTAGAGGCTGCCGACGCCCTCGTGGTCGGACAGGAAGGCGATCCGGTCGCCGATCCACAGCGGCGAGGTCAGCGAGGAGGTGAGTTCGGGCAGGATGCGGGTGAACTCGCCGTCGCCGGTGGCGTCGACCCACAGCTTGCCCGCCGCGCCGCCGCGGTAGCGCTTCCACCAGGCGGGGTCGCGGCCGTAGACGGAGGTGACGACGACCTGGCCCGCCGGGCCGAACGAGACGTCGTCGACCCAGCCGAACGGCAGCCGGCGCGCCGGGCCGCCGTCGGTGGGCAGGGCGTGGGCCCACTGCCGGTTGGCGGTCGCCTGGCCGGCGGAGGTGACCGCGACGACCTCGCCGCCCGACGTCCAGCCGCGCACCCCGGTGGTCCAGGAGCCCCAGTAGGTGAGCCGGGTGGCCGCGCCGCCCCCGACCGGCGCCAGGTGCACCTCGGGCGCACCGTCCCGCCTGCTGGTCCAGGCCAGCCGCGTGCCGGTCGGGTCGAAGCGCGGGGAGGACACCGGCACCTGGTCGGCGGTCACCCGCCAGGCCCGGCCGCCGGCGATCGGGGCGAGCCACACGTCGTCCTCGGCCACGAACGCGACGAGTTCGCCGTGCAGGTGAGGGAAGCGGAGGTAGGCGGGTTCGGTCACCCTCTCGACGTTAGCGCCCCGATGATCGGCGCCACCCCCACCCCGCACCTCCCCCACCCCCCGGCGTGTCATGCCCCCAACACCGGCGTGTCATGCGCTCAGACCTCGCGTGTCATGCGCTCGGCACCCGCGAGTCGAACGTTCAGAACCCTCGTGTCGAACACTCGCGACCCCCGATTTCCACGTTCGCCCGGCTGGCGCGAGCGTGGAGTTCGGGGGTGCTGAGCGCATGACACGCCGGGTCCGAGCGCATGACACGCCCGGCTTGAGCGCATGACACGCGCGGGGGGAGGGTTAGGGGGTGGGCCAGTGGGTGTGCCAGTCGGTGGGGGTGAGGGTGGTCAGGCCGGTGGCGCGGGCGGAGCGCTCGGCGGTGCGCACGCGGGAGGCGAAGGCGCGGGCCACGGCGCGCAGTTCGGTCTCGGGGTCCTCGCCGGACAGCTTGGAGACGGCGGTCACGGCGAAGAGGGTGGTGCCGGTGTCGTCGCCCTCGGGGAGGAGGTCGACGGGCAGGCCGGCGCGGGTGGCGCGCTGGACGAGCTTGGCCGCCAGGGCGATCGCGGGCTGGCCGGTGGCCACGCCGTCGAGGCTGGACTCGCGCTGCTTCTCGACCTGCTTCAGCTCCTCCCAGCGGTGCTGCTGGGTGGTGGCGTCGCGCACGTCCGGGTCGCCGCCGGCGAACACGTGCGGGTGCCGGCCGACCAGCTTGGTCACCAGGTCGGCGGCCACCTCGTCGATCGTGAACGGGTCGTCGGGGTCCTCGGCCGCGATCCGGGCGTGGAAGAGCACCTGGAGCAGCACGTCGCCCAGCTCCTCGCGCATCGCCTCCCGGTCGCCGTCCTCGATGGCCTCCAGCAGCTCGTAGGTCTCCTCGACCAGGTACTGCCGCAGCGACTTGTGGTCCTGCTCCGCGTCCCACGGGCAGCCGCCCGGCGAGCGCAGCCGGTCCATCACGGCGACCGCGTCCAGCAGGCGCGCACCGGGCGCGGCGAAGACCTCCGAGCCCCGGCCGAGGAACACCTGGGCCACGGGCTCGCGCAGGTCGGTGGTCACCAGCACGACCGGTTCGCCGGTGTGCTCCCACTCCCGGGCGGGGCGGGCCCCGAGCAGCTCGGCGTCCACGCCCTTCCCCGCGTACACCGCCGCCGCGCTCCGCAGGGCGGGCAGCGCGGCGGCGGGCAGCACCTGGGCGGCGCCGACGAGGACGACGGTCACGAGTCGGTCTGGCGGGCGGTGGCCTGGTAGCCGGACAGCTCGCCCTCCGACGGCGCCAGCGAGATCGCGGTGGAGTCCCACACGCCGTAGCGCGGGTTGACCCGGATCTCGGGGTTGCCGGCGAGCGCGTGGACCAGGCGCAGGCCGATCTGCTCCAGCAGCTGCGGCGTGAGCTGCTCGGTGGACGACTCGCCCGACGAGCGCACGTCGGTCTTGCGGTCGGTCACGTACGCGACGATCCACTGGGCGCTGCCCGGGTCCGGCGGGAACGCCACGACCGTGCCCGGCGCGACCCCGAACAGCGGCGACTGCACCGACTGCGGCGACTCGGCCGAGCGCACCACCTGGCCGCGCTTGCCCAGGGACTGCCCCTGCTCGCTGCGCGGCGCCGCCGAGACGAACTCGGCCATCTTCCGCGGGTCCGCCGCGACCTGCTTGGCCTTGGCCACCGCGTCCTTGTTGTCCTCGGCGAAGAAGTAGTCGAACGTGACCTCCATCCGGTCCACGTACTTGCGCGCCAGCTCCACCAGCAGCAACTGGTCCCGGGCGCGCTCCCGGAAGGTCTCCGCGTCGTACACGGTGTTCTGCGAGGCCAGGTCGGCGCCGCCCGCCTGCTCGACGGACTCGGCCACCTCCTCCTCGGACACGGTGACGCCCTCGCGCGCGGCGGCCTGCTCGATCAGCTGGTGCTGCACGCCGAGCGTGACCAGCTGCCGCGCCACCGTGTCGAGCTTGCGCTGGTCGTGCATCTTCCGGGCCTCGGGCTCCTTCTTGAGCACGACGTCCAGCCGCTGCTGCACGGTCTCCAGCGGCAACGCGGTGTCGCCGACGATCGCGGCCGAGCCGACCTGGGCCGGTCCGGAGCCGCAGCCGGCCACGAGCAGTGCGACGGCCGCGCCGATCAGGGTGAAGCGCCTCTGCACAGTCCTCACGACCGGTACCTTCTCACGACCGCGATGAAGTCCCCGTGACGGGGCTCACCACCAGGGAGTCGAGGAAGTGCGCGCACCAGTCGAGCAGTTCCTGGTCGCGCAGCTGCGGTGCGCCCATCCGGCCGCCCGCCGCGCCCTCGGTCGGCCTGGGCACGGTGACGGTGGACGTCGCCTGCTTGTGGACCGCCTTGGGGAACAGCCGCCGCAGCCGCACCAGCTGGCTGTCCTTGAGGTCCATCGGCGCGAACCGGATGTTCTGCCCCATCATCGCGACCTCGGTCACGCCGTGCTCCCGGCACCGCTGCCGGAACCGGGCCACGGCCAGCAGCCGGTCCACCGGCAGCGGCGGGGTGCCGTAGCGGTCCCTGAGCTCGTCGCGCACCGCCTCCAGCGCCGCCTCGTCGCCCGCCGCCGCGATCTTGCGGTACGCCTCCAGCCGCAGCCGCTCGCCCGGCACGTACTCGTGCGGGATGTGCGCGTCGACCGGCAGGTCGACCCGGACCTCGGCCAGCTCCTCCTCCGCGTCCGTGCCCGCGCCCGCGTGCCGCCGGAACGCCTCCACGGCCTCGCCGACCAGCCGCACGTACAGGTCGAAGCCGACGCCGGCGATGTGCCCGGACTGCTCGGCGCCCAGGATGTTGCCCGCGCCGCGGATCTCCAGGTCCTTCATGGCCACGGCCATGCCCGCGCCCAGCTCGGTGTTCTGCGCGATGGTGGCCAGCCGGTCGTGCGCGGTCTCGGTCAGCGGCGCCTCGGGCGGGTACAGGAAGTAGGCGTAGCCGCGCTCCCGGCCGCGGCCGACGCGCCCGCGGAGCTGGTGCAGCTGGGACAGGCCCAGCATGTCGCCGCGCTCCACGATCAGGGTGTTGGCGTTGGAGATGTCCAGGCCGGTCTCCACGATCGTGGTGCACACGAGCACGTCGTACTCGCGCTCCCAGAAGCCCTGGATGATCTTCTCCAGCTTGTCCTCGTTCATCTGGCCGTGCGCGGTGACCACGCGGGCCTCGGGCACCAGCTCGCGGATGCGGCGGGCGGCCTTCTCGATCGACGACACCCGGTTGTGCACGTAGAACACCTGGCCGTCGCGCAGCAGCTCGCGGCGGATCGCGGCGCCGACCTGCTTGTCGTCGTACGGGCCGACGTAGGTCAGGATCGGGTGCCGCTCCTCGGGCGGGGTGAGGATGGTGGACATCTCGCGGATGCCCGCCAGCGACATCTCCAGGGTGCGCGGGATCGGCGTGGCGGACATGGTGAGCACGTCCACGTGCGTGCGCAGCGCCTTGATGTGCTCCTTGTGCTCGACGCCGAACCGCTGCTCCTCGTCCACGACGACCAGGCCCAGGTCCTTGTAGCGCAGGCCCTTCTGGAGCAGGCGGTGGGTGCCGATGACGATGTCGACCTCGCCGTCGGCCAGGCCCGCGACGGTCTGCTCGGCCTCCGTCGGGTCGGTGAACCGCGACAGGCCCCTGATCTTGACCGGGAACGCCCGCATGCGCTCGGTGAACGTGTTCAGGTGCTGCTGGGCCAGCAGCGTGGTGGGCACCAGCACCACCACCTGCTTGCCGTCCTGCACGGCCTTGAACGCCGCGCGCACCGCGATCTCGGTCTTGCCGTAGCCGACGTCGCCGCAGATCACCCGGTCCATCGGGACGCCGCGCTCCATGTCGGCCTTGACCTCGTCGATCGCGGCCATCTGGTCCGCGGTCTCGGTGAACGGGAACGCGTCCTCCAGCTCCCGCTGCCACGGCGTGTCGGGCCCGAACGGGTGGCCGGGCGCGGACTGGCGGGCGGCGTAGAGCTGCACCAGCTCGGCGGCGATCTGCTTGACCGCCTTCTTCGCCTTGGCCTTGGTGTTCTTCCAGTCGCTGCCGCCGAGCCTGTTGAGCGTGGGCAGCTCGCCGCCGACGTAGCGGGACACCTCGTCGAGCTGGTCGGTGGGCACGAACAGCCGGTCGCCGGGCTGGCCGCGCTTGGACGAGGCGTACTCCAGCACCAGGTACTCGCGGGTCGCGCCGGCGACCGTGCGCTGCACCATCTCCACGTACTTGCCGATGCCGTGCTGCTCGTGCACCACGAAGTCGCCTGCCTTGAGCGCCAGCGGGTCCACCGCGTTGCGGCGGCGGCTGGGCATGCGGCGCATGTCCTTGGTCGACGTGCCGCCGCGCCCGCCGGTCAGGTCGGTCTCGGTGAGCACGACCAGGGCCAGCTCGGGCAGCGCGAACCCGTCCTCCAGCGCGCCCCGGACCACGGTGACGGTGCCCGGCCGCGGCGCCTCGGTGAGGGCGTCCGCGCAGGTGGCGTCGACCTCGGCCTCGCGCAGCTGCTCGGTGGCGCGCTGGGCGGTGCCCGCGCCGGGCACGACGAGCACGGCCGTGCCGCCGGACGCGGTGTGCGCGCGCAGGTCGGCGAACGCCCGCTCGACGTCGCCCTGGTACGCCTCGACGTGCTTGAACTCCATCCGCAGCACGTCGGCGCCCTCGGTGGTGAGCCGGCTCAGCGTCCACCACGGCCGGCCGGCCGCCCGCGCGGCCCCCGCGACCTCGTCCAGGCCCCGGTAGGCCGAGGCGCCGAGGTCGATGGGCGCCTTGCCGCCGCCGGCCGCGGCCATCCAGGACGCCTCCAGGAACTCCTGGCCGGTGCGCACCAGGTCGTGGGCGCGGGCGCGGATCTTCTCCGGGTCGTTGAGCACCACGTGCGTGCCCTCGGGCACCACGTCGGTGAGCAGTTGCAGCCGCCCCTCGCACAGGGCCGGGATCAGGGCCTCCATGCCCTCCGACGCGATGCCGTTGGCCAGCTTCTCCAGCATCTCGTGCAGCTGGGCGTCGGCCTCGTGCGCCGCGGCCAGCTCGGCCGCCCGCGCCCTGACCTGGTCGGTGAGCAGCAGCTCCCGGCACGGCGGCGCGGTGAAGGAGGCGACCTCGTGCGGCAGGGAGCGCTGGTCGGCGACGGAGAACGGGCGGATCTCGCTGACCTCGTCGCCCCAGAACTCCACCCGCAGCGGGTGCTCGGCGGTCGGCGGGAACACGTCCAGGATGCCGCCGCGCACGGCGAACTCGCCGCGCTTCTCGACCATGTCCACGCGGGTGTAGGCCAGGTCGGCCAGGTCGGTGAGCAGCTGCTCGAAGTCGTGCTCGGCGCCGACCGCCAGGTCGACGGGCGCCAGCTCGCCCAGGCCGGGTGCCATCGGCTGGATCAGGCTGCGGACGGTGGTGACCACGACGCGCAGCGGGTCGTCGCCGGGGTGGGCCAGCCGGCGCAGGACCTGCAGGCGGGCGCCGACGGTGTCCGCGCGCGGCGACAGGCGCTCGTGCGGCAGCGTCTCCCAGGACGGGAACAGCGCGACCTGGCCGGGGCCGATCAGGTCGCACAGGACGTCGCGCAGCTCCTCGGCCTCGCGGCCGGTGGCGGTGACCGCCAGCACCGGGGTGCTGCTCGCCAGGGCCGCGGCGACCAGCGGCCGGGCCGCGGGCGGGCCCTCCAGCTCCAGTCCGGGCACGCCGACGGAGTCGACGAGGGCGCGCAGCGCCTTGTCGGGCAGGACGGCGGTCAGCAGGCCGGACAGCGGGCCGGGCTGGGGCATCGCGGTGGCTCCCGGAGGCGTGTCGAGGAGTGGGGGGAGAGAGACGACAGACCCCTGCCCGGGACCTCGGAGCCGCCGGGAGGGGTTCTCTGGTCGTCAAGCCTACGACCCCCGCCGACGTGGTGCCCGTGGATTGCGCCGGCCGGCCCGCCCACCGGCGGGCCAGTGGAGCCAGATCACTCGTTCGTGTCGATGTCGGGAGGACCGACGGCCCGAAGCGGACCCGAAGCCGGCGGTGCGCCGCGGTGCCGGCAGACGGCGAACGCACATCAGGCTTGGCATGCTGTTCGCCATGCGCCGCGTCGTCGGATTTGCCGCTGTCGTCGTATTGGCCGGGTGCTCCGCCGAGAGCGCCGGGACGGCGCCGCCCACCACCTCACCCGAGGGCCTGAAGGTCGAGGTGGTGGCGTCCGGCCTGACCCACCCGTGGGACGTGGGCTTCCTGCCCGACGGGCGCATGCTCGTGCCCCAGCGCCCCGGCCGGATCGCCCTGGTCGGGAAGGACGGGCGGGTCGGCGAGGTCGCGGCCGACCTCGGCGACGTGGCGGCGCGCGGCGAGGGCGGCCTGATGAGCCTGGTCGTGCACCCCGACTTCGCCACCTCGCGGCGGTTCACCACCTGCTTCAACACCGCCGAGGACGTGCGGCTGGTCACCTGGGTCCTGGACGGCGACCGGGCGACCCGGGTCCGGGACCCGCTGCTGGCCGGCCTGCCCAGCAACCCCAGCGGGCGGCACTCCGGCTGCCGGATGGCCCTGGACAACGACGGCAACCTGCTGATCGGCACCGGCGACACGGCGCGGGCGAACGTCCCGCAGGACCGGGGCAGCCTCGGCGGCAAGGTGCTGCGGGTCGACCTGGACACCGGCGAGGGCGTGCCCGGCAACCCGTTCGGCGACCGGATCTACACCTACGGCCACCGCAACGTCCAGGGCGTGGCCGTGCGCGAGGACGGCGTGGTGTTCACCGCCGAGCACGGCCCCGACGTCGACGACGAGGTCAACGCGCTCAAGCCGGGCGGCAACTACGGCTGGGACCCCTCGCGGGGCGGCACGGTCGGCGGCTACGACGAGGACGTGCCGATGACCGACCTGGAGCGGTTCCCGGACGCGGTGCCCGCCGCGTGGTCGTCGGGCGACCCGACCGAGGCGATCTGCGACGCGGCGTTCCTGCGCGGCGAGCAGTGGGGCGACCTGGCCGGCGTGCTGGCGGTGACCGCGCTCAAGGGCACGAAGCTGCTGCTGTTCACCGTCACCCAGGAGGGCGGCGTGCACTCGGTGGCGGTCCCGCCGGAGCTGGACGGCACGCACGGCCGGCTGCGCGGCGCGGAGCTGGGGCCGGACGGCGCGCTGTACGTGACCACGTCCAACGGCCGGGGCGACGAGCTGCTCAGGATCACCCGCGCCTGAGGGGTCCCGCCGGGTGGTCGGCGGCGGGTTCCTTCAGCGGCGGGTGCGCAGCCGGGGCTTGTGGTCCATGTGCGACAGGCCCTTCCACGCCAGGTTGACCAGGTGCGCGGCCACCTCGTCCTTCTTCGGCTTGCGCACCTCCAGCCACCACTGGCCGGTCAGCGCCACCATGCCGACGAGGGCCTGGCTGTAGAGCGGGGCGAGCTTGCGGTCGTAGCCCTGCCGGGAGAAGTGCAGGCCCAGGATCGACTCGACCTGGGAGGCGATGTCGTTGAGCAGGGAGGAGAACGTGCCGCTGGAGGAGGCCACCGGCGAGTCGCGGACCAGGATGCGGAAGCCGTCGGTGGAGCCCTCGATGTAGTCGAGCAACGCGCACGCGGCCTGTTCCAGCAGCTCGCGGGGGTGCCCGCCGGACAGGGCGTTGACGATGTGGTCCATCAGCGACTGCATCTCGCGGTCCACCACGACCGCGTAGATGCCCTCCTTGCCGCCGAAGTGCTCGTAGACCACGGGCTTGGACACGCCGGCCCGGTGCGCGATCTCCTCGATCGAGGTGACCTCGAAACCCTTCTCGGCGAACAGCGCGCGCGCCACGTCGAGCAGCTGCTCCCGCCGCTCCTTGCCGGTCATCCGCACCCGCGGCACCGGTGCCTCGTCGTCGCGCCGTCTGCCTGCCACCCACCCCACACTAAACACCCGCCCCCCGCGCCGGGCGCGAGGGGCGGGTGCCCAGGTCACTTCTTGGCGGTGATCCGGGCCAGCCGCTGCTCGGTGGGCCAGCGCACGTTGGTCGCCCAGCCCAGCTTCTCGAACACCCAGATGAGCCGCGCGGAGGTGTCGATCTGGCCGCGCTTGACGCCGTGCCGGGCGCACGTCGGGTCGGCGTGGTGCAGGTTGTGCCAGGACTCGCCGAAGCTCAGGATGGCCAGCGCCCACACGTTGGCGGAGCGGTCGCGGGCGGCGAACGGGCGGTCGCCGACCATGTGGCAGATCGAGTTCACCGACCAGGTCACGTGGTGCAGGAACGCCACCCGGACCAGGCCCGCCCAGAAGAACGCGCTCAGCGCGCCGGCCCAGGACATGGTGATCAGGCCGCCCAGCGCGGCGGGGGCGAGCAGGCTGATCGTGGTCCACAGCGGGAACAGCTTGTCGATGCGCACCAGGTCCTCGTCGGCCAGCAGGTCCGGCGCGAAGCGGGCGGCGTTGGTCTGGTCGCGCTCGAACAGCCAGCCCATGTGGGCGTGCCAGAAGCCCTTGGCCAGGGCGACCGGGCCGGTGCCGAACAGCCACGGCGAGTGCGGGTCGCCCTCGCGGTCGGAGAAGGCGTGGTGGCGGCGGTGGTCGGCGACCCAGACGATCACCGGGCCCTGCAGCGCCATGCTGCCCGCGATCGCCAGCGCGATCTTCAGCGCGCGGTTGGCCTTGAACGAGCCGTGGGTGAAGTAGCGGTGGTAGCCGATCGTCACGCCGAGGCCCGCGATGTAGTAGAAGGCCACGAACAGCGCCACGTCGACCCAGCCGAGGCCCCAGCCCCAAGCGAGCGGAACGGCCGCGAGCAGCGCCAGGAACGGCACGATGACGAACACGTACACGCTGAACTGCTCAACGTGCCCGCGTCGTCCGTCGACCAAGGGCTTGGGCCCTCGTTCTTGGGGACCTTGCGGCCTGCTCTCAAGGGTGCTGGTCATACATCTACCTCATCGTCGTCAAAGCTACTTACGGAACCGTAACTTACGGAAGCGTAAGTTAGGTGGCGCCGGTCCCGCCACAGTTGGGCGGAAAGTCACGGCGTGTTCTCAGGAAGCCGGGCGTGTCGATCAAGCCGGGGGCATCATTCGGTGATGGGATCTCCGAACGTCCGCGGCCGGCGCCGCCCGCGGATCGTCCTGATCGCGCTGGCGGCCGTGTCGGTGCTGCTGGGCGGGGGTGTGCTGGGCGCGGGCTGGTACTACAGCGGCGAGCTGCTGGAGCCGGCCGAGGCGCGCCCGGGCTACCACGACGTGGTGATCTCCTCGGCCGGCGGGACGGTCTCGCTGGTTGAGTCCCGGGTCACGGTGCTGCCGGGCACGTGGGGGCTGGCGTGGCCGGGCGGCGGGGCGAGGGTCGGCGCGGTGACCGGGCGGTCCGGGGGCACCGTGGTGCGCGAGCTGGAGGGCGAGGCGCCGCCCGACGGCACGTCGGTGCGGCTGGAGGCGGCGGTGTGGTCGACCGACCCCCGCACCGCCCACGGCCTGGATTACACGGACGTGCGAATCCCGACCGAACTCGGCGACGCCCCGGCGTGGCTCGTCCCGGCGACGTCGCCCACCTGGGTCGTCGCCGTACACGGTCGGGGCGGGTCCCGGACCGAGGCGCTGCGGGTCGTACCGACGCTGCACGACCTCGGGTTACCCGTTCTGGCCGTGACCTACCGCAACGACGAGGGAGCCCCCCGTTCGCCCGACGGGTTGTACCACCTGGGTGACACCGAGTGGCGGGACGTGGAGGCCGCGGTGCGGTACGCGCGGGCGCACGGCGCGCGCGAGGTCGTGCTGTACGGGTGGTCGATGGGCGGCGCGATCGTGGGGCAGTTCCTGGGACGCTCGGCGGAGGCCGGCGCGGTGGTGGCCGCGGTGCTCGACGCGCCCGTGGTGAGCTGGCGGAAGACCCTGGAGGCGCAGGCGCGCGACCGGGGGCTGCCCGGCCGGTTGGCGCCGGTGGCGGAGCTGGTCTCGGACTGGCGGGCGGACCTGGAGTTCCACCGCTTCGAGCTGGTCGAGCACCCGCCCGCGCACCGCCCGCCGACCCTGCTGTTCCACGGCGGCGCGGACGGCACCGTGCCCGTGGGCGCGTCGCGGGACCTGGCCACCGCCGCGCCCCGCCTGGGCTGGCCCGTGCGGTACGTCGAGGTGCCGGGGGCCGAGCACACCGCCGAGTGGAACGTGGACCCCGGGGCGTACGAGGAGGTGCTGGCGGAGTTCCTGGGGTCGGTCGGGGGTGCCCGTTGAGCCGGTCGGGTCGCCGCCCGGCTACGCAAGGTAGTTGTGGGCATGACTGTTCAAGGTTCAACACCGGTGTGCCTGCACTAAAAGACCGTCGTCACCCACAGGGGTTGACCTGGGGAAACACGATAAGTCATGATCGCGCTACCGAGGGCGTGCCGCCAGTTGAGTGGTGGTGCTGACCTTCGAGGGGCACTCGTGACAACATGTGTTCGCGCGGCCGGGGTCGCCCTCGGCCGTTCCGCCATGGTGTAAAGGCAGCACCTCGGATTTTGGTTCCGATGGTCCAGGTTCGAATCCTGGTGGCGGAGCGAGGGTCGGGTCGGGGCGTCCGGGTCGGCCGCCCTGCGTCTGCATGGGGGTGGAAGTCGCTGCACGGGGAAGCGGTCGACGAGCAGGGCAACGTGGCGCCGGCGCTCCACGAGATGTCCGACGCGTGGCTGGTCGGCCGCGCGAGCGAGCTCGTGGCCGTGGCCCAGAGCAGCCACCTGTCGGACCAGCTCGACGCCGCCCACGAGGTCGACGAGATCCTGGCCGAGGCGCAGGGCCGCGGTGAGCCGAGGATCGTCGGCCAGCTCCTGCGCGCGGCGGCGGTGGTCCGGATCGTCACCCCCGGCCTGGTCGACCTGTCGGACTCGGTCCTGGACGAGATGCTGGCGCACTGCCGCCGGCACGGCCTGGTGGTGCTGGAGGCCGAGGCGCACGCGCTGCGCGGCCGCCGGTACCTGCTGGGCGGGTTCGAGGACAAGGCGCTCACCGAGGTCGCCAGCGGCCTGGCCATGCTGGAGGAGGACCTCAGCCCCGACCCGGTGATGGACAAGCGCACCTGGGACCGGCTGCTCGCCTCCGCGCTCCAGACCACCGGCCTGGTGCTCACCCAGCTGGGCGTCTACGAGATGGCGAACGAGGTGCTGGCGCGCGCCCACAACGCGATCCGCGACAGCGCCAACCCGCACCTGATCTACGTGCACCTGGTCAACCGCGCCCGCCTGCTCATCGGCTGGGGCCTGCGCCTGGAGCGGGTGGACAACCTGGAGGAGGCCGCCGACCGGTTCGCCACCGCCTCGGCCATCGCCACCGCCGCCGAGCTGCCGTTCCGCGAGTCGCTGCACCCGGGCCGCCGGGACCGCTCGGCCGCCGAGCAGGTGCCGGTGATCGGCGCGGCCCACGCGCTGGCCAAGCCCGGCGCCGAGCACATCTCGCGGCTGTGGAGCCTGCGCGAGCTGGCCATGTACGCGCGGGAGCTGATCATCGTCTCCATCGCGCTGGCCCGCTGCCTGGAGCTGGAGGAGCTGCCGCAGCAGGCGCTGCAGGTGCTGCACGACGCCCGCGGCCGGCTGGAGCACGACACCTCCGAGCCGACCCTGATGCTGTGCCTGACCCGCGAGTTCGCCCGCATGTCCGGCCCGAAGGGCGAGCGCACCATCTCCGCGCTCCAGACCTACGCCAACGCGCTGGAGGTCGAGCTGTGGCTGATGCAGGAGGCCCGCACCGCCACCCTGCTCACCCGCCGCGACCACGAGCGGCTGACCCGGGCGCACGGCGCCATCGCCCAGCAGGCCCTCCAGGACCCGCTCACCGGGCTGCCCAACCGCCGCGCGCTGGACGACCGCCTGGCCGCGCTGATCAACGCCCAGACCCACCCGATGGCCATCGCGCTGGTCGACCTGGACGGGTTCAAGGTGGTCAACGACAAGCACTCGCACGCCGAGGGCGACGACGTGCTGCGCGTGATTGCCAGCACACTCCGGCAGGCCCTGCGGGGTGACGACCTGGTGGCCCGCTACGGCGGCGACGAGTTCGTCGTGCTGCTGCCCGGGGCGCCCCTGCACGCCGCCGAGGCGGCGCTGGGCCGGGCCGTGGACGCGGTGGCGGACCTGCCCTCCGACCTGTCCAGGGGCGTGACGCTGTCGGTCGGCGTGATCTCCGTGCGGCCCCGCGAGGCGGCCCACGCGGCGCTGGCCCGGGCCGACTCCGCGATGTACGCGGCGAAGCGCAGAGGTGGCTGCCAGGTTGCCGCCGTGGAGGGCGAGCCGTCCGCGGAGGCTTAGTATCAGCACCTGGCGGGACGCCAGGCCCTCCCGCTGCAAGGCACGCACCTAGCTAGGGAGAGCGCTGATGCTAGAGGGTGTCCCCACCCCGGTCAGCACGATCGTCCTCGCGGCGGGTGAAGGCACCCGCATGCGCTCAGCCACCCCCAAGGTCCTGCACCGCATCGCCGGCCGCTCCCTCGTGGAGCACGCGGTGCGCGCGGCCGCGGGGACCGATCCGGACCACCTGGCCGTCGTGGTCGGCCACGGCCGCGCGGCCGTGACCGAGCACCTGGACTCGCTGTCCGCCGCGCTGGACCGCAAGGTCACCACCGCGGTGCAGGAGGAGCGGAAGGGCACCGGGCACGCGGTCGGCTGCGGCCTGGCCGAGCTGCCCGCCGACCTCGGCGGCACGGTCGTGGTGACCTACGGCGACACCCCGCTGCTCGACTCCGGGACCCTGCGCGCGCTGCTCGCCGAGCACGGCGCGAAGGGCAACGCGGTGACCGTGCTGACCGCCCGGGTGGCCGACCCCACCGGGTACGGGCGGATCGTGCGGTCGGCCTCCGGCGAGGTCGAGGCCATCGTCGAGCAGAAGGACGCCACCGCGGAGCAGCTCGCGATCGCGGAGGTCAACTCGGGCGTGTACGCGTTCGACGCGGCCGTGCTGCGCGACGGGCTCTCCCGGCTGTCCACCGACAACGCCCAGGGCGAGCTGTACCTGACCGACGTGCTGGCCATCGCGCGCTCGGATGGCGGGCGCGTGGGCGCGCTCGTCACCGCCGACCCGTGGCTGGTCGAGGGCGTCAACGACCGGGTGCAGCTGGCGCGCCTGGGCGCGGAACTGAACCGGCGCCTGGTCGAGGCCGCGATGCGCGCGGGCGCGACCGTGGTCGACCCGGCCACCACCTGGCTCGACGCGGACGTGCGGCTGGGCCGGGACGTGCTGGTCGAGCCCGGCGTGCAGCTGCGCGCGGGCACCGTGGTCGGCGAGGGCGCGGTGATCGGCCCGGACACCACGCTGAGCGGGTGCGTGGTCGGCGCGGGCGCGTCCGTGGTGCGCACGCACGGCACCGGCGCGGAGGTCGGCGCGGGCGCGTCCGTGGGGCCGTT
Organism: Saccharothrix syringae; assembly: GCF_009498035.1. Lineage (NCBI taxonomy): Bacteria > Bacillati > Actinomycetota > Actinomycetes > Pseudonocardiales > Pseudonocardiaceae > Saccharothrix > Saccharothrix syringae. The sequence continues at coordinate 728,819 of NZ_CP034550.1, read as the reverse complement.
CGCGTTCCTCCGGCCGGGCACGCGGCTGGGCGCCGACGGCAAGATCGGCGCGTTCGTCGAGGTCAAGAACTCCGACATCGGCACCGGCTCCAAGGTGCCGCACCTGAGCTACATCGGCGACGCCACCATCGGCGAGCACTCCAACATCGGCGCGGCGAGCGTCACGGTGAACTACGACGGGGTGAACAAGCACCGCACCACGATCGGGTCCTACTGCCGCACCGGCTCGGACAACATGTTCGTCGCGCCGGTGACCGTGGGGGACGGCGCGTACACCGGCGCCGGGACCGTGGTGCGGCGGGACGTGCCGCCGGGGGCCCTGGCGGTCTCCGGCGGCCCGCAGCGGAACTTCGCGGGCTGGGTGGTCTCCCGGCGGCCGGGCACGGCCGCCGCCGAGGCGGCGGAACGCGCCTCCACGCCCGAGAATGCAGGCACAACCGAAGAAGGGCGCTGACGTGAACCCCACGATGGCCGGGACGCCGAAGAAGAACCTGATGCTGTTCGGGGGGCGGGCCTATCCCGAGCTGACCGAGCAGGTGGCCAAGCACCTGAACGTGTCGGTCACCCCGCAGTCGGCGTACGACTTCGCCAACGGCGAGATCTTCGTGCGCTTCGAGGAGAGCGTGCGCGGCTGCGACGCGTTCGTGGTCCAGTCGCACTGCGCGCCCATCAACCAGTGGCTGATGGAGCAGCTGATCATGGTGGACGCGCTCAAGCGCGCCTCCGCCAAGCGGATCACCGTGATCATGCCGTTCTACCCGTACGCGCGGCAGGACAAGAAGCACCGCGGCCGCGAGCCGATCTCCGCCCGCCTGGTGGCGGACCTGTTCAAGACCGCGGGCGCCGACCGGCTGGTGGCCGTCGACCTGCACACCGCGCAGATCCAGGGCTTCTTCGACGGCCCGGTGGACCACCTGTGGGCCATGCCGCTGCTCGCCGAGCACATCCGCAACAAGTACGCGGGCCAGGAGCTGACCGTGGTCTCGCCGGACGCGGGCCGCACCAAGCTGGCCGAGAAGTGGGCGGACACCCTGGGCGGCGCGCCCATCGCGTTCATCCACAAGACGCGCGACCCGCTGCGCCCGAACGAGGTCGTGGCCAACCGCGTGGTCGGCCAGGTGCGGGACCGCCTGTGCGTGGTGATCGACGACATGATCGACACCGGCGGCACCATCACCAAGGCGGTCGAGCAGCTGCTCGCCGAGGGCGCGTCCGACGTGGTCATCGCGGCGACCCACCCGGTCCTGTCGGGCCCGGCGGTGGAGCGGTTGCAGGAGTGCGGCGCGCGTGAGGTGGTGTTCACCGACACGCTGCCGATCCCGGCCGAGAAGCGGTTCGAGGCGATGACGGTGCTGCCGATCGCGCCGCTGCTGGCGCGCGTGATCCAGGAGGTCTTCGAGGACGGCTCGGTGACCTCGCTGTTCGACGGCAACGCCTGACGCCCGCCCGACGCGGAGGGGCCCCGGCCGCGGGTGCGGTCGGGGCCCCTCGTCGTGCGGGGTGTCAGCGCCCGTGGCGGGAGGCGTCGGTGTCGGTGCGCTCCTCGCGCGGCGTCACCTCGTGCCCGGCCTCGGGGGTGGCCGGGCCGGGCACCTGCTCGGTGCCGGTCACCGCGTACTCGCGCAGCCGGGCCCGGCCCGCCTCGCGCCGCTCGGCGCCCACCCGCGGGTGCTCCTCCGAGCGGGTCGTGGCGTGGTCCGCGCGGTGGCGGGCGACCGTGTCACGAGCCGTGTCGCGAGCCGCGTGGCGGGCGGTCCCGTGGTCGGTCGTGCCGGCCTGCCGCTGCCCGGCGCCCAGGCCGTAGTGGTCGTAGAGCCGCCGCTCCTCGTCGCTGTCGAGGTGGTCGTCGGAGGCGTCCACGTTCGGCGCGTCCTTCACCTGGTCCTCGCGGTAGGGCGTGCGCAGCTCGCCGCCGGGCCCCTCGGTCAGCCCCCGGATCGGCAGGAACGACCGCCGCAGCCCGAACAGGCCGGTGTTGACCGACACCCGGCCGGGGCCGCTGTCGTCGTCGGCGAACCACACCTGCTCGACGGTGCCGATCTTGTCGCCGTTCGGGTCGAGGACCTCGCGGTGGTGCCAGTGGGTGGCGCGTTCCAGGACGTTGGTCATGAGCTGTCCGTCATTCCTCCCCCCGCGCCGGCCCCCGGGGCCGGCCGTGCGTGCGGGTCGAGTGCAGTCGGTCCTTCCGGTCCACCCGTGCGGTGCACGGGTGGTCAGAGGTCGCGGGCGGGACCGCCGGCGGTCGGCAGGTCGCCCGTCATCCGGCCGGTCGCCGGGATGTGCTGGGTCGGGGCGTCGGCGGGGTTCGGCGCGGTGGTGGCCCGGTGGGCGTCCTCGCGGCCGCGCCGGTACGCCTCCGCGTGGGCCCTGGCCTGCGGGATCTCGGTCTCGGCGCGGCTCAGCCAGCGCTCCCAGCGCTGCTGCATCGGGCGGACCAGGCCGCCGCCGACGCCGATCACGGCGATGCCGCCGAGGGTGGCCAGGACGGTGATCAGCACCGGGGTCGTCACGGTGGTGGCGACGCCGATCTGGTTGAGCGCGGCGATCACCCCGAGGCCGATGATGAAGATCGACGCCGCGTTGGCCACGACCCGGCCGTAGGACAGGCCGCCCAGGGCGCTGCCCACCAGCTCCTTGACCGCCTTGGCGATCGCGGCCGCCACGACGACGATCACGACGGCCACGGCGGCGCGCGGCAGCCAGGCCACGATGCCGGTGAGCAGGGCGGAGACGGGGTTCGGGCCCCACACGCCGAACGCGACCTGCAGCGTGATCAGCAGCACGGCGTAGTAGACGAGCCTGGCGATGACGTCGGAGGCGTCGTACTCGGAGCGGGCCAGCGCCTGCTTGACCCCGCCGCGCTCGACCACCCGGTCGAACCCGACGCGCTCCAGCACCTTGTCCACGACCTTGGCCAGGGCCTTGGCCACGAACCACCCGATCAGCAGGATCAGCAGGAAGCCGACCAACCTGGGCACGAAGGTGATCACCGCCCGCCAGGCGTCCGAGACGCCCTGGCCGAGGTCGACGGCGGCGAGTGTCGTTGACGACATGCCGTTCCTTCCTGAACTCACCGGATCGTGTGTCCCCGAACCTCGCGGTCGAGGCCGGTCGCCCCTTCGGCTACCCCTGGAGGGTGACGATCCACCACCCGATCGGCTCATCACCCGGTTGACGCAGGGCAATCGGCCATTTCGGACATTAATTCCACGCAGCGTGTCCCGACCTGCGCGTTTGCCGAACCACCCGACCGGGAAGTGCCCCCGGTTGGGCCGCGCCAGGCGCCCGGCCTACACTGGTCGGGTTGCCTCGGCGAGGGCGAGCTCCATGCTCGGCGTGATCGACGCGGCGGTGTCGTGATGCCGCGCGTGTCCACCCTCCGCGCCGCCCGCCGTCGAAGGCCGACAGCCCGCTTCGCACCCCGCCCGACGTACAAAGGCCAGACCGTTAGGAGAGCCCCACCGTGTCCGAGGTCCGTCTCGCCGCAGAGCAGCGCACCGAGTTCGGCAAGGGCGCCGCCCGCCGCACCCGCCGCGCCGGCAAGATCCCCGCGGTGCTCTACGGCCACGGTTCCGACCCGAAGCACCTGGCCCTGCCGGCGCTCGAGTTCGCCCGTGTCGTCCGTGAGCACGGTCAGAACGCAGTTCTCACGCTGGACATCGACAACGCCAGCGAACTCGCGCTGACCAAGACCGTCACCACGCACCCCATCAAGAACTACATCGAGCACGTCGACCTGCTGCTGGTGCAGCGGGGCGAGAAGGTCACCGTCGAGGTGCCCGTGCTCGTCACCGGCGAGCCCGCCTCGGGCACGCTGGTCACGCAGGACCTGACCACCATCCAGGTGGAGGCCGAGGCCCTGCACATCCCCGAGCAGGTCGAGCTGTCCGTCGAGGGCGCCGAGGCGGGCACCCAGGTGCACGCCTCCGACCTGCAGCTGCCGCAGGGCGTCACCCTGGCCGGCGACGCCGAGGCGCTGGTCCTGGCCGTCGGCGCCGCGCCGAGCGCCGCGGAGCTGGAGGGCGACACCGCCGAGCAGCCCGCCCAGGGCGACGTCGTCGAGGCCACCGAAGAAGGCTGAGCCCATCACGTCGGGCAGTTCGGACGGCACGCCTCCCCCGCCTCACGGCTGGGGTGGCGTGCCGTTCCCGTACCTCAGCCCGGCGCAGGTGCGGCGGATGCGGTTCCCGCACAAGCGGGGCCGCGGCTACGACCCCGCGCAGGTCGACGCGTTCGCCCTGCGCATCGCCGACGCGCTGGCCGGGCGCACCCCGCTGCTGCCCGACCAGGTGCGCGCGGTCGTGTTCAACGAGGTGCCCGGCGGCTACGACCAGCGCGCCGTGGACGACTTCCTGGCGGCCCTGGAGCACCAGCTGCGCGCGGGCCACGTGCCGCCGACGACCCTGCAGACCGGGGACGCCCTGCTGGCGGTGAAGCTGCCCCGGGCGGCGGGGGGCTACGATCGCGGCGAGGTCGACGCGTTCCTCGGCCGGGCCGCCGCCACGCTGGACGGCCGGGGCCGGATGACCTCCGGCGAGGTCCGCCACACCCGGTTCAGCACCACGTCGGGCCTGCGGCGCGGGTACCGGGTGCGCGAGGTCGACGCCCTGTTGGACGAGCTTGAGCAGGAGTTGCGGTTCCGTGGCCGATGAGCTGCACCTGGTCGTGGGGTTGGGCAACCCCGGCCCCAAGTACGAGGGCAACCGGCACAACGTGGGCTTCCTGGTGCTGGACGTGCTCGCCGACCGCGTGGGCGGCCGGTTCAAGGCCCACAAGGGCGGCGCGGAGGTGGTCGAGGGCCGGCTGGCCGGCCGCCGGGTCGTGCTCGCCAAGCCGCGCGGCTACATGAACACCTCCGGCGGGCCCGTGGCGGGCACCGCGAAGTTCTACAAGGTGCCGCCCGCGTCGATCGTCGTGGTGCACGACGAGCTGGACCTGCCGTTCGGCACGGTGCGCCTCAAGCTCGGCGGCGGGGAGAACGGGCACAACGGGCTGCGGTCGATCACCAAGTCGCTGGGCACCAAGGACTACCACCGGGTGCGCTTCGGCATCGACCGGCCGCCGGGCCGGATGGACCCGGCCGACTACGTGCTGCGCGACTTCTCCGCGGTCGAGCGCAAGGAGCTGGCCTTCGAGCTGGACCGCACGGCCGACGCGGTCGAGGCGCTGCTGGAGCTGGGGCTGGAAGGCGCCCAGAACAAGGTGCACTGAGCGGGGTGGGCTGAACCGCGGGCGCGCTGAACGCGGGCGCGCCGAGCGGGGTGCGCCGACCAGGCCGTGCCGACGACCCGGCCGCCGCGGACCGCGACCGTGCACCGGTGCGCCGCCCGGTTCTCGCCCACCCACGCCGAGCAGCGGGGCGCGAACCCCTCCGGGGCCGTCGGGACGGCGCCGCGGCTCTCCCGCGCCCACCGCGGCCCGGCGACGGCGGGCAGGTCCCCCGGCCGGGCGGGGCGGATCCCGGTCGGCGTCATGGCCCCACCCCGCCGATCACCGGTCGACGCCACCGGGGCCGTCGTCCGCCACGCGCCCGAACCGGGCGAGCAGGTGCCAGACCCTCTTCAGGTCCTGGGCCTCGTAGTCGCCCGCGCGGCTCCCGATCACCTCGGGCGTGAGCCACCCCTCCACCGCGACCTCCTCCCCCAGCGCGGTGAACCGGGGCCCGCGGTAGTCGGGGTGGCGGCGCAGCTCGTCGACGTGCAGGCGGAAGCCCGGGTGCCACTCGACCGCGCAGGGCAGGCGCCGCGCGGCCGCCTCGACGGGCGTGCCGCGGTAGGACGGGTCGAGCACCAGCGCCTCGACGTCGGCCGCCACCGCCACCCGGCCGTGGACGTGGGCCTCGACGTAGTCGTCCAGCGCGTCCCGGTCGTCGGCGAGGGCGACCTCGACCAGGGACATCCGGTCGGCCACCCCGAACAGCTCCGGCTCCTCGACGCTGTCGGGGTAGCAGAAAGTGGTGCGCTCCAACACCTCCGGGCGCAATCGGAGGTGTGACGAGCCGAAGCGCGGCGACGCACCGTACGGGCTCCGCCGGATGTCGAGCCCGCCGTAGACCGGCCGCTCGTGCGCCGGCGCGTCGTCGTAGGCGCCGCCGAACATGCGGCTCTCCCAGCGCCACCGGTCCCCGCCCGGGAACGCGGTCAGCCCGCCGTTGCCCGTGCCGGTGACGAACTGGGACGCGTACGCGCCCGTCTCGACCAGGCCCGGCACCACCCGCTCGGGGTGGAAGTGGAGCGTCACGCGCAGGGCGCGGTCGAGGGGCGGGCCCGCCGACCGCGCCGCCACGTGGGCGAGCGCCCGCTCGGCCGGCGTCACCCGGCGGCGGGCACCAGGGACGCCGCGGCGGCGCGGCGCAGCTTGCCCGACGGGGTCTTGGGCAGGCTGCCCGGCTTGAGCACGACCACCGAGAACGGCCGCAGCCCGACCGCGTCCACGACCCGCGCGCCGACCTCCTTGGACAGGGCGCGCACCGCCTCGTCGTCGCCGGCGAGCCTGGACTCGACCACCACGGCGAACCGCTCGCGCCGGGTGCCCGCGTCCAGCCGCACCGCCACCGCGTTGCCCGCGCGCACGCCCTCGACCGAGGTGGCGGCGCGCTCGATGTCGGTCGGGTAGATGTTGCGGCCGCCCATGATGATCACGTCCTTGCGGCGCCCGCAGACCACGACCTGCCCGTCGACCAGGTAGCCCTCGTCGCCGGTGTCGAGCCAGCCCTCGGCGTCCCGGGTGGCCACCGGGCCGTCCACGGTGAGGTAGCCCGGGGTCACGGCCTCGCCGCGCACCCGCAGCCGGCCGACGCGCCGCTCCCCGAGCACCGCGCCGGCCTCGTCCACGACCTGCACCTCCAGGCCCGGCAGCGGCGGGCCGAGCAGCGGGAACGCCCGCGCGTTGGGGTGCCCGGGGTCGACCGGCACGGCGTGCTTGCCCGCCTCCAGCTCCTCGGGGTCGACCACGTCCACGGCCATGCCGGTGAACACCGGTGCGAAGGCCACGCCCAGCGCGGTCTCGGCCATGCCGTAGGCGCACAGCACGCACTCCGGGCGCAGGCCGAACCGCGCGCCCTCGTCGGTGAACGCCCGCACCGCGGCCGGGTCGATGGGCTCGGCGCCGTTGAGCGCGATGCGGAGCCTGGACAGGTCGAACGCGCCGTCGTCGACGTTGCGGGTGCGGCGGGCGACGATGGCGTAGGCGAAGTTCGGCGCGGCGGTGATGGTGCCGCCGTAGCGGCTGATCAGGTCCGGCCACAGGGTCGGGCGGGCCAGGAAGTCGGCGGGGGTGACCTTGACCAGGTCGATGCCGAACAGCATGGGCACGGTCAGGAAGCCGACCATGCCCATGTCGTGGAACAGCGGCAGCCACGACACCATCACGTCGGACTCCGGGTCGAGCGCGGCCGCGGTGCGCATGGCGGTGGCGTTGGACCACAGGTTGCCGTGGGTGATGCGGACGGCCTTCGGGTCGGCGGTGGAGCCGCTGGTGAGCTGGAGCAGGGCGGGCAGGTCCTCGTCGACCTCGACCGGCGCGGGCAGCGGGTCGCCGTCCAGCTCCTCCAGCCTGCGGTAGGCCACGCCGTGCTGCTCCAGCACGCCCGCCAGCGCGTCGAACGGGGCGCCGAGCAGCACCAGCTTGGCGTCGATCATGTTCAGCACGCGCAGGGTGTCCTCGGCCCACTCGGCGAGGTCGGTGCGGGCGGTGGGCTGGTGCAGCATGGTCGTGCTCGCGCCCGCGAGCCAGACCGCCTGCACGGTCGGCGCGATGGCCGCCGGGTCGCCCGCGAGGACGGCGATCGAGTCGCCGCGCGCCACGCCGCCGGCCACGAGCGCGCCCGCCGCGCGGGTGGCGCGCTCGTGCACCTCCAGCCACGACCGGCGGACCGGGTCGCCCGGCTCCCCCGTGGTCATGCCACGCGCTCGCCCCAGGGCGCCCGCGGCGGTTGCCACCATCGTGTCCACGAACCGGCTCATGAGCGCCAGGGTAGATCGGCACGAGGGCAATCATTGAGCCGATAGGGCGAAACATACGGGGCCCCGTCCCGCGATACTCCCCGGTACATCACACGAAGGAGGTAATTGGGTGGCCGGGTTCGACGCTCGTCAGCACACGCCTGCGCATCCGGCGCCGCTGTTGAGCGCGCAGGATCTGCGGCAGGTCGCCTTCCACCGCCCCCCTCCCGGCCGGCCGGGGTACGACGAGGGCCAGGTGGACGCCTTCCTCGACCGGGTCGAGGCGACCCTGCTGGGTCGGGACGACGTGACCGAGCGGGACGTGCGCACGGTCCGGTTCAGACCCGCGGTGCCCGGCTACCACGCCACCGAGGTCGACGCCTTCATGGACCTCGTCGCGGAGACCCTGGGTTCGACGCCGCAGCGCCGCCAGGCCGCCGCGCCCGCCCGGGGCGCGCACGCCACGTCGACCGGGATGCGCCCCGCGCCGGGGCTGACGCCCCAGGACGTGCGCGGCGTGCGGTTCCACAAGCCCCGCCCCGGCAACCGCGGGTACCACGAGGGCGAGATCGACGCGTTCCTGGAGCGGATCGAGGACACCCTGGCGGGCCGGGACGGCCTGACCGCGCTGGAGGTGCAGGAGAAGCGGTTCGGCTACGCCCCGCCGGGCATGGTCGGGTACGACGAGGACGACGTGGACACGTTCCTCGACCTGGTCGTGGTGACGCTGGAGCGCCGACCGCCGCCGGCCTCCCAGCGCAAGCCCGACTCGCGCCCGCCCGTGCAGCGCGCGTCCGCCTCGTCGCCCGGGTTCAAGCCGGCCTCCGCCTCGTCGCCCGCGCTCCGGCCCGCCTCCGCCTCGTCACCCGGGCTCCGGCCCGCCTCCGCCTCGTCACCCGGGCTCGCCCCCGTGCACCCGATCACGCCGCCGGTGCGGCCGCGCCCCGGCCCCGGCACCCGGCCGCTGACCGCGCGGGACGTGCGGACCGCGTCGTTCGGCAAACCGCCGCGCGGCCGCCGCGGCTACCAGGAGTCCCAGGTCGACCGGTTCCTGGACCGCGTGGAGAACACCCTGCTCGGGCAGGACGACCTGACCGCGCGGGAGGTGCGCGAGGTCCGCTTCAGCCGCCCCATGTTCGGGCGGCGCGGGTACGACGAGACCGAGGTGGACGCGTTCCTGGCGAGGGTGGAGAAGCAGCTCGCCGACGGGCCGCCGGACCCGGCCTCGCTGCCCCCGATCACGTCCTGGAAGCAGCTGCGCCGGCTCAAGGTGCCCCTGGCCGGACCCGCGGCGCGCGGCTACCGGACCTCGCAGGTGGACCGGCTGCTGGAGGAGGTCGGCATCGCCCTGGACGGCATGGTCGGCGCGTCGTCGGCCGAGGTGGCCAAGACCAGGTTCGCCCACTCGCTCATGCCGGGCCAGGGCTACGACTGCGCGTTCGTCGACGAGCTGATGCCGCTGCTGGTGGCGGAGCTGCGCAAGCGGGGCAGGTAGCGGCGGGGCCGGCCGCGGCGACGCGAACGGCCCCGTGCCACGCCGGCGGACTCCGGGGCGGACGGCCGGGTCGTCGCGGGAGCGGGGCGGCGTTGACGCCGCGCCGGTGGGTCGGCTGGGTGGACACGAGCCCGGCCGACAGCTCCGCCGGGTCCGGCCGGGCGCTGCCCGCCACCCGGAGGTCGGTGAAGTCGCCGGCTCGTCGACGTCGACGGGCCCGAAGTCGGTCAGCGGCGAGTCGTCGAACACGCCGGTGCGGTGCGGCAGGACCGGCGCGGTGGACGCCGGCCCCTCGGACGTGTTCGTCGAACGTCCCGGCCACCCCGCCGCGTCAGCCCTCCGCCGCCTCCGCCGCCTCCAGCCACTGCGCCTCGACGTCCTCCGCCTCCGCCAGCACGGCCTTCAGCTCCGCGTCCAGCGCCAGCAGCCGACCGGGGTCGGTGGCCGCCTCGGCGAGCTTGGCGTGCAGCTCGGCCTCCTTCTTCTGCAGCACCTCCAACCGCCGCTCCAGCCGGGCCAGCTCCTTGCGGGCGGCGCGCTGGTCGGCGGCCGACGACGGGGCCGCGGCGGGCTTGGCCACCGGGGCGGCGGCCGCCTCCCGCTGCCGGTCCCGGCGCCGCAGGTACTCCTCGATGCCGCCGGGCAGGTCGGTCAGCCCGCCGTCGCCGAACAGGGCCACCACCCGGTCGCACACCCGCTCCACCAGGTACCGGTCGTGGGAGATGACGACCAGCGTGCCCGGCCACGAGTCGAGCAGGTCCTCCAGCTGCTGGAGGGTGTCGATGTCCAGGTCGTTGGTCGGCTCGTCGAGCAGCAGCACGTTCGGCTCGGCCATCAGCAGCCGGGCCAGCTGCAACCGCCGCCGCTCGCCGCCGGACAGGTCGCCGACCGGCGTCCACTGCTGCTGGGACGAGAACCCGAACCGCTCGGCGAGCTGCGACGCGGACAGCTCCTGCTTGCCCAGCACCACCCGCCGGGCGACCTGCTCGACCGCCTCCAGCACGCGCAGCGAGCCGTCGAGGTCGTGCAGCTCCTGGCTCAGGTGCGCGAGCTTGACCGTCTGCCCCTGGACGCGGTGCCCGGTGTCCAGCTCCTGCTCGCCGGCCAGGGCGCGCAGCAGCGTGGTCTTGCCCGAGCCGTTCACGCCGACGATGCCCACCCGGTCGCCGGGGCCGATGCGCCACGTCAGGTCGCGCACCAGCACGCGGTCGGGCACGGACAGCGTCGCGTCCTCCAGCTCCAGCACCGTGCGGCCCAGCCGGCGCTTGGCGAAGGCCATCAGCTCCACCGAGTCGCGCGGCGGCGGCACGTCCGAGATCAGCGCCTCGGCCGCCTCGATGCGGTAGCGCGGCTTGGACGTGCGGGCGGGCGCGCCGCGGCGCAGCCACGCCAGCTCCTTGCGGGCCAGGTTGCGGCGCTTCTCCTCGATCGCGTCGGCCAGCCGGGCGCGCTCGGCGCGGGCGAACACCCAGTCCGCGTAACCGCCCTCGTACTGCTCGACCCGACCGCCGACGACCTCCCACGTCCGGCTGCACACCGTGTCCAGGAACCACCGGTCGTGGGTCACCACGACCAGCGCGGTGCGCCGGGCCAGCAGGTGCTCGGCCAGCCAGCGCACGCCCTCCACGTCCAGGTGGTTGGTCGGCTCGTCCAGCACCACCAGGTCCAGGTCGCGCACCAGCGCCGCGGCCAGCGCGACCCGGCGCCGCTCGCCACCGGACATGGTGCCCACCGGGGAGTCCAGGCCGAAGCCGGTGATGCCCAGGCCGTCGAGGATCGAGCGCACCCGGGCGTCCGCCGCCCACTCGTGCTCGGCGCCGTACCCGAGCGGGTCGAGCACGGCGTTGCGCACGGTCGAGCCCTCGGGCAGCTCGGTGCGCTGCGTCACCACGGCCATGCGCAGGTCGCGGTTGCGGCTGACGCGCCCCTCGTCCGGCTCGGCGACGCCGGCCAGCACCTCCAGCAGGGTGGTCTTGCCGCCACCGTTGAGGCCGACCACCCCGATCCGGTCGCCCGCGCCGACACCGAGGGACACGCCGTCCAGCAGCGGGCGCACGCCGAACGACTTGGAGACGTTCTCAAGATTGACCAGGTTGGCCACTACCAGCACCTTCGTCGAAACGTGGGCAACAACGAGCTTCGCGCGCTCAGGCGTGCACTTCGGGCGGGGTCGGCCGGGACGCCTCGTCGGTGCCGACCACGCGGGCGCCGTGCACCGGGCCCTGGGCCACGCGCACCGTCCGGCACACCCCCGCGCCCGCCAGCTCGGCCGCCACCCGGACCGCCGAGTCGCCGTCCGTGCACAGGAACGCGCAGGTCGGGCCCGAGCCGGACACCATACCGGCCAGCGCGCCCGCGTTCACGCCCGCGCGCAGCGTGCGCCGCAGGTTCGGCCGCAGCGACACCGCCGCCGCCTGGAGGTCGTTGCCGAGCAGCAGGGCGAGCTGGCGCGGGTCACCGGACGCCAGGCCCTCCAGCACCGCCTCGGCCGGCCCGACGCGCGGCGGGTCGCCCTCCGCGCGCAGCCGGTCCAGCTCGTCGAACACCTCGGGCGTGGGCAGGCCGCGCCGGTCGAAGGCCAGCACCCAGTGGAACGTGTGCCGCGCCAGCACCGGCACGATCCGGTCGCCGCGGTCGGTGCCCAGGGCCGTGCCGCCGTAGAGGGCGAACGGGACGTCCGCGCCGATCTTCGCGGCCAGCTCGGCCAGCTCGTCCTTGCCGACCTCCAGCCGCCACAGCGCGGCCAGGCCGACCAGCGTCGCCGCCGCGTCCGCGCTGCCGCCCGCCATGCCGCCCGCCACCGGGATGGCCTTGCGGATCGAGATCCGGACCTTCGGGTCCTCCGGGTCGCGGCCGACGTGCTCGGCCAGCACCCGCACCGCCCGCCAGGCGAGGTTGGACGCGCCGGTGGGCACCGAGTCGGCGCCCTCGCCGCGCACCTCCACCCCGGGGTCGTCGGCCACGGCGACGGTGACCTCGTCGGTGAGCGACAGGGCCTGGAAGACCGTCACCAGGTCGTGGTAGCCGTCCGCGCGTTGATCGCCGACGGCCAGGTGCAGGTTGACCTTGGCCGGGACGCGGACGGTGACCGGGGGCGGTACGACTGCGAGCACGCCATGAAGCGTACGGGCGTTTCCCGGTTGCCCGCTCCAACCCACCCCTGACCAGCACCGGAAGCAGGCGGGTCCCCCGCGCCGACCGGCACGGGGGACCCGAACGCACAACTCACCGGCCCCGACCGCACGACACGCGGGCCTCGACCGCATGACACGCGAGGTCTGAACGCATGACACGCCCGAGTTCCCGGTTTTGTCCCGGCGTGTCATGCGCTCAAGGCCGGCGTGTCATGCGCTCAAGGCCGGCGTGTCATGCGCTCAAGGCCGGCGTGTCATGCGCTCAAGGCCGGCGTGTCATGCGTCCGAGGCCGGCGTGTCGTGCGGTTGGGGCCGGCGTGTCGTGCGGTTGGGTGGGTCAGACGGCCAGGACGGAGCCGGCGAAGGTTTCCTTGATGTAGTCCTTGACCTGCTGGGACTGGAGGAGTTCGAGGAGGTCCTTGATCCGCTGGTCGTCCTTGAGCTCGGCGCGGGTTACCAGGCCGTTGGCGTTGGGGTTGCCCTCGGTCTTCTCCAGCGCCAGGGCGTCGTCGGCCGGCTTGAGGCCCGCGTCGATGGCGTAGTTGCCGTTGATCACGGACGCGTCGGTGTCGTCGAGCGAGCGGGGCAGCTGGGCGGCCTCCAGCTCGACGAACTCCAGGTTCTTCGGGTTGTCCTCGATGTCGCGGACGGTCGCGGTCTTCTCGGCCCCCGCCCGGACCTTGATCAGGCCGTTGTCCTGGAGCAGCTTGAGGCCGCGCGCCTCGTTGGTGGCGTCGTTGGCCACGGCCACCCGGGCCCCGGCGGGCAGGTCGGCCAGCGACTTGTGCTTGCTGGAGTACAGGCCCAGCGGCTCCAGGTGCACGGGGCCGATCCACTCCAGGGTCGCGCCGCTCTCGGCCTTGAACGTGTCGAGGTAGGGCACGGTCTGGAAGTAGTTGGCGTCCAGCGACCCGTCCACCAGCGCGGTGTTCGGCTGCACGTAGTCGGTGAACTCGACGACCTCGATCTTCAGGTTCTTCGAGGCGGCCAGGTTGTCCGCGACGTACTTGAGCACCTGGGCGTGCGGCACGGGGCTCACGCCGACCTTGAGCGGCGCGTTCGGGTCCGATGCCGCGCCGGTCTCACCACCGCTCCCGCAGCCCACAGCGGTGAGCAGCACGGCCAGCAGGGCAGCACGAATACGCATTTCGTTCCTTTTGGGACGGAGGGGTCAGACGGAGGCGTGGCGGCGTCGGTCGACGGCCCGGGCCACGCGGTTGGCGGTGAACTGGATCGCGGTGGCGACGACCGCCAGCACGGCCACCGTGGTCCACAGGTAGCGCTCGTTGAACCGCTGGTAGCCCTCGCGCACGGCGAGGTCGCCGAGGCCGCCGCCGCCGACCACGCCGGCCATCGCCGAGTAGCCGAGCAGGGCGATGGCGGTCACGCCGACCGCGTTCACCAGGGCGGGCAGCGATTCGCGGAGCAGGACGCTGCGGACGATCCGGGTGGTCGAGGCGCCGGTCGTGACCGCCGCCTCGACCACCGAGACGTGCACTTCGGACAGCACGTTCTGGACCAGCCTGCCCACGAACGGGATGGCGCCGACGGCCAGCGGCACGATGGCGGCGGTCGGTCCGATGGTGCTGCCGAGCAGGAGCCTGGTCAGCGAGGTGAGGACCACCAGCAGGACCAGGAAGGGCATGGAGCGACCGAGGTCCACGACGAACCCGAGCACCTTGTGGAGCACCGGGCGCGGCTTCAGCCCACCGGGTGCGGTGAGCTGGAGCCAGACGCCGACGGGGGTGCCGAGCAGGACCGCGATCAGGGTGGAGACGCCCACCATGTACAACGTCTCACCGGTCGCGGCGAGCACGGTGTCGAACACGGTGGACCAGGGTGTTGCAGACCTCACGCAGCAACTCCCTGCGGACCCGCGAGGGTCCGGCGCACCGCGCCTCCGGCCTCCGAGATCCACTCCAGCGCCGAGTCCGCGCGCTCGCCGTTCAGGCCGACGCGGAACCGGGCGACCGGGGTCTCGCCCAGCCGGGTCAGGCCGCCGCCCAGCAGGTTCAGCTCGACGCCGAACCGGCCGGTGGCCTCGGGCAGCAGCGCGCCCACCGCGGCGAAGCCGACCAGCACGACGTCGGCGACGCGGTCGTACGCCTTCTCGGCCGCCGGGTTCTGGTCCACGGCGGGCAGCAGCGACGCGGCCGTGCGGCTGCCGGCGTCGGAGACCAGGTCGAGCACCTTGCCGTGCTCCACGACCCGGCCGTCCTCCAGCACCGCGACGTCGTCGCAGATCCGGCGCACCACGCCCATGTCGTGGGTGACCACGAGCACGGTCACGCCCAGCTCGGCGCGCGCCCGGTCCAGCACGGTGAGCACCGAGCCGGTGGTCTCGGGGTCCAGCGCGGAGGTCGGCTCGTCGGCCAGCAGCACCGACGGCGACGCGGCGAGCGCGCGGGCCACCGCGATGCGCTGGCGCTGGCCGCCGGAGAGCTGGTCGGGGTAGCTGCCGGCCTTGTCGGTCAGGCCCACCAGGTCCAGCAGCTCGGCGACGCGGGTGCGGCGCTGCGGCCCGGCCACGCCCGCGGCCTCCAGCGGCAGCGCGACGTTGCCCGCGGCGGTGCGCTGGCGCAGCAGCGAGTCGCCCTGCGGCACGACGCCGATGCGCCGGCGGGCGGCGCGCAGCGCGGTGCCGTCGAGGGAGACGAGGTCGGTGCCGTCGACGCGGATCGCGCCGCTGTCGGGGCGCTCCAGCAGGGCGACGCACCGGGCCAGGGTGGACTTGCCGGCGCCGCTGGGGCCGACGACGCCGAGCACGGTGCCCGCGTCGACGTCCAGGTTCACGCCGTCCAGCGCGCGAACCTGCCCGGTACTGCCGGGGAAGGACTTGGTGAGGTTCTCGACCGTGATCACGTTTTCACTCCACGACTGCATGCGGCCGCGCGCGCTCGTGGCGCGCGTGGGCCGGAGGCTTCGAAGCTCAGGGATGTGTCCCGCGGAGGGGGACGCCGAGAGGAGGGTGCGGACGGGCTAGGCGGTAGCTCGTCAGCTGCGACAGGCCGACACCGTGCGGCGGCCGTGGTCGACGACCCGCCTCCGGGTGAGCATTCGCATCCTGGGCACGTGATCCTCCATCGTTCCTGGCTGAAGCACCTGCCCCGGTGGCGGGGTGGTTGCTGCGGCGTCGTGGAGCCAGGTCTCTCGGCCGCTCGGGATGGCACGTCGAGTACACCCGAAGGACCCCTGGCGACGCAAGCCCGTAACAGGAACGTCCGGCAAATCACACTGATGGCCGAAGGATCGGCGACTACCGGGCCGAGGCGACCTCGGCTATCCGGACGAAGTCGTCGACGCCCAACTGCTCCCCCCGCGCGCCGGGGTCGACGCCCGCGGCGAGCAGCAGCCGCTCGGCCTCGGCGGGCGAGCCGGCCCACCCGGCCAGCGCACCGCGCAGGGTCTTGCGCCGCTGCGCGAAAGCCGCGTCCACCAACGAGAAGAGCCACTTCTGATCCACAGTGGACAGCGGTGCGTGGCGCTCGAACGCGACCAGCGCGGAGTCCACGTTGGGTACCGGCCAGAACACCGAGCGCGACACCGGGCCGGCGCGGCGGGCGTCGGCGTACCAGGCGAGCTTCACGCTCGGCACCCCGTAGACCTTGCTGCCGGGCCCGGCGGCCATCCGGTCGGCCACCTCGGACTGCACCATCACCAGGCCGGTGCGCAGCGACGGCAGCTCGGCCAGCAGGTGCAGCACCACGGGCACGGCCACGTTGTAGGGCAGGTTGGCGACCAGCGCGGTGGGCGCGTGGGGCAGCCGGTCGGCGGTGACGCGCATCGCGTCCCCGTGCACCACGGCGAGCCGGTCGGCCAGGCCGGGCGCGCGTTCGGCGACGGTGAGCGGCAGCCGGCCGGCCAGCACCCCGTCGATCTCCACGGCCACCAGGGCCCGGCACGCGGGCAGCAGCGCCAGGGTCAGCGAGCCCAGGCCGGGTCCGACCTCCAGCACCACGTCGTCCGGCCGCAGGTCCGCCGAGGCCACGATGCGGCGCACCGTGTTCGGGTCGTGCACGAAGTTCTGCCCCAGCTTCTTGGTGGGGCGGACGTCGAGGTCGGCGGCCAGCCGACGGACGTCGGCCGGGCCGAGGAGCGAACTCCCCGGCCCGGCCGACGACGAAGCATTGGTCACGCGTGCATTCTTACGGCAGGCCCAGCTTGGCCTGGCACCCGGGCCACGCGGAGTAGCTGCCGCGGGCGTCGCGCAGCTTGGTCGCGACGGCGATCTGCTGCTCGCGGGTGGCCTGGTGCGGGTAGGCCGCGTACTGGCCGCCGCCGTAGGCGTCCCAGGTGCCCTTGTTGAACTGGAGGCCGCCGTAGTAGCCGTTGCCGGTGTTGATGGCCCAGTTGCCGCCGGCCTCGCACTTGGCCAGCGAGTCCCACACCGCGCCGTCCGGCGGGAGCTTGGTGCCGACCTTGACCTTGCGGGCCACGGGCTCCCTGGTGACCTTGGCGCCCAGCTTCTCCCGGCCGATCTCCTGGCCGTTCTTGACCGTGACGCGGTAGGTGACGATCTGCTCGCCGGCCGCGCCGGGCTCGACGACCTGCTTCTCGCCCTTCATCATCGTGTCGTCTTTGATCTCCTCGACGGGCGGCTGCACCGGCTCCGTCGCGTTGATCACCGAGACACCCGTCCGGCTGATGTGGACCTCGGCGCCGTTGGTGACGCGCAGGTCCAGGGCCGTTTCGAGCTTGTCGTCCGGGCCGAGGGCGAGGTTCTCGCCCTTGAGCAGCTCGTCGACCGTCACCGCGGTGGTCTGGATCTGGCGCGGCGCGTTGCCGCCGTCGTAGAGCGTGATCGTCTTGAGGCTCTTGACCTCCAGGTCCATGCCCTGGAGCGGCACGTCCATGCCGCGGTCGTGGGAGACCCACGCGCCCCGGTCGTCGATCTCGAGCTGGTCGAGGGCCTCGTCGACGGTCACCGACCGGACCCAGCCCTCGCGCTGCTCGCCGTCGACGGTGGCCCTGACCAGGCGGCCGCGGTCGAGCGTGATCTTGCCGCCGTCGCCGACCTTGGCCTGGGGGCTCGGGCTCAGCGCGTCGTGGTCCCCGACGGTGATGCCCTCGTCGGCCAGGATCTCGCCGACGGTGGACTCGTAGGTCCGCACCGTCTTGGCCTCGCCGTCCACGTCGACCGTGACGGACTTGTCCATGGCGATGGCGGTCGCGCCGCCACCGGAGATGGTCACCAGCACGGTGGCGACCGCGGCCTTGAGGAAGCGGCGCTTCCACTTCCCGGCGGCTTCGACCAGGACGGCGGGCG
This sequence comes from Saccharothrix syringae, assembly GCF_009498035.1. NCBI lineage: Bacteria > Bacillati > Actinomycetota > Actinomycetes > Pseudonocardiales > Pseudonocardiaceae > Saccharothrix > Saccharothrix syringae. The sequence goes on along the minus strand of NZ_CP034550.1, from coordinate 710,981 downwards.
GGGCGTCGGGCTGTTCGACGGCCAACGCGCCCGCGACGCGGTCCTGGGAGACCTCGTCCGGGATGATGATCGGCGGGAGGAGCGTGGTCTCGGCGTTGATGAGCCTGATCAGCTCGTCGACGTCGACGTTGGCGTTCGCCAGCAGCTCGTCGGCGTCCGGTCCGAGGACCTCCATGACGTCGTTCGGCGTGATCGTGAAGACGGCCGTCTCCCAGCCGGAGTTGTCCCACTCGATCGGCGTGGCCGGTCGGTCCAGGACGCCCACCCCGGTGGCCGGGACGTCTTTCACGGGCGTAAACCAGTCGGTGTCCTCGTTGAACGAGTTCACGGGGTTCCATACCTCCTGAAGGCGCGAAGTCCCGCAACGCGCGCGGTGATGTCGGCGGTCAGCTACTGATCCCCGGCAACTCCCGTGCTGTTCGGCCTTCTCGCTTCTGGTGCTGTCGACCCGCCCCGACCGCGGGTGCGCCCCCTCTGGATACAAGGGGCACGGTCACGGGACCGTAACGGGTGGCGGGGGGTTGTGCAAACACCCCTACTCGACTTTGTGAGTTCGCTCACCCCCATGGCGGTGGAACCCCGTAGTCCGTTCGTCGCAAGGGGAACTACGACCGCACCGCGTCACGAAGCCCGAAGATCCGTTCGGCGTTCCGGGTGATCATCGCGGCCAGTTCGGCCAGATCGGCCTCACGCAGCGTCGCGAGATCCCGGAGCGTGTAGTTCGCGCAGTATGGTTCGTTCGGGCGACCCCGGTACGGGTGCGGGGTGAGGAACGGCGCGTCCGTCTCGACCAGCACGTGATCGCCCGGCACCCAGCGCGCCGCCTCGCGCAGCGCGTGCGCGTTGCGGAAGGTCGCGGTGCCCGCGAAGGACAGGGTGAAGCCGCGGTCCACGCAGCGCCGGGCGAAGTCGAGGTCGCCGGAGAAGCAGTGGAAGACCACCTCGGGCGGCGCGCCCTCGGCGTCGAGCACCGTGAGGACGTCCTCGTGGGCGTCCCGGTCGTGGATCATCAGCGGCTTGCCGGTGCGCTTGGCGAGCTCGACGTGCCACCGGAAGGCGACCTGCTGCGCCTCGGGCGGCGAGTAGTCCCAGTAGTAGTCCAGGCCGGTCTCGCCGATCGCCACCACGCGCGGGTGCGCGGCGAGCCGGGCCAGCTCGGCCTGCTCGGCCTCGCCGAAGTCCGCGGTGCGGGTGGGGTGCAGCGCGACGGCGGCGAAGACCCGGTCGTCCCAGCCGGCCGCCTCGACGACCCAGCGGGCCGAGTCCAGGTCGTCGGCGACGGTGACCACGCGGTCCACGCCCGCCGCGCCCGCCCGGTCGAGCAGGGCCTTGACGTCCTCCGGGGTCTTGGCGCCGCAGGCGTCGAGGTGGGTGTGGGCGTCGACCACCGGCACCGGGAGGGGTTCCGGTGCCGGTGGCCGCTCGCCCGCGCGCTTGGTCACGGGACGATCGGGGCCCACTCGGGGCCCTTCTCGCCCAGCTCCGGGTCGAGCTTCGCGAACAGCGGGGTCGGCTTGGCCAGCGGGCGGCCGACCTCGATGGGCGTGGACGCCCAGGTGGCCTGCTCGGCCGCGTAGTCGCCGGTCAGCACCGGGTACTCCCGGTCGGCGACGTCGAGGTCGGCGACCTCGGTCACCCGCGGCTGCGCCGCCCACACGCCGGTGCCGCCCAGCAGCTCGTGCACCTTCTGCGCGGAGTGCGGCAGGAACGGCGTGAGCAGGGCGTTGGCGTCCTGGACGACCTGGAGGGCGGTGTGCAGGACGGTGTCCCGGCGCTCCGGGTCGTCCTTGAGCTTCCACGGCTCCTGGTCGGACAGGTAGCGGTTGGCCGCGCCGACCACCTTCATCGCCTCGGTGGCCGCCTGCTTGAAGCGGGAGCGGCGCAGGTGGGCCCCGACCACGTCGAACGCGCCCCGGCTGAGGTTCAGCAGGTCGTGGTCGGCGTCGGCGGGCCTGACCGGGTTCGGCACCGCGCCCACGTTCTTGTGGGCCATCGAGATCGACCGGTTGACCAGGTTGCCCCACTCGTTGGCCAGCTCGAAGTTCGTCCGGCGGACGAACTCCTCCCAGGTGAAGTCGGTGTCCTGGTTCTCCGGCCCGGCCACCGAGATGAAGTAGCGCAGCGCGTCCGGGCCGAACTCCCGGAGGAAGTCGGTCACGTAGATGACCGTGCCCCGGGAGGTGGAGAACTTCGAACCGCTCATGGTGAGGAACTCGGACGAGACGACCTCGGTGGGCAGGTTCAGCCGGCCGAACGAGCCGGGCTCGCCGCCCCTGGCGCCCTCGCCGTTCTGGCCCAGCAGCAGGGAGGGCCAGATCAGCGAGTGGAAGACGATGTTGTCCTTGCCCATGAAGTAGTAGCCCTGGGCGTCACCGGTCCAGAACTCGCGCCACGCGTCCGGGTCCCCGCTGCGGCGCGCCCACTCGACCGAGGCGCTGAAGTACCCGATGACCGCGTCGAACCAGACGTAGAACCGCTTCATCGGCTGGTCGCGCCACCCGTCGAGCGGGATGGGGATGCCCCAGTCCAGGTCGCGGGTGATGGCGCGCGGGCGCAGGTCGCCGATGAGGTTCTGGCTGAACTTGAGCACGTTCGGCCGCCACTCGGTGCGGGTCTGCAGCCAGCCGCCGAGGGCGTCGATGAACTGCGGCAGGTCCAGGAACAGGTGCTCGGTCTCGACGAACTTCGGGGTCTCGCCGTTGATCCGCGAGCGCGGGTTCTTCAGGTCGGCCGGGTCGAGCTGGTTGCCGCAGTTGTCGCACTGGTCGCCGCGGGCGCCGTCGTAGCCGCAGATCGGGCAGGTGCCCTCGATGTAGCGGTCGGGCAGGGTGCGGCCGGTGGACGGGCTGATCGCGCCCATCTCGGTCCTGGGCACGACGTAGCCGTTGCGCCAGAGGGCGAGGAACAGCTCCTGGACGACGTGGTAGTGGTTGCCGGTGGTGGTGCGGGTGAACAGGTCGTAGGACAGGCCGAGGCCGTGCAGGTCCTCGGTGATCACGCGGTGGTACTTGTCGACGAGCTGGCGGGTGGTCAGGCCCTCCTTCTCGGCCTGGACCGAGATGGGCGTGCCGTGCTCGTCGGAGCCCGAGACCATGAGCACCCGGTGGCCCGACATGCGCATGAAGCGGGAGAACACGTCGGAGGGGACACCGAAACCGGAGACGTGACCGATGTGGCGGGGGCCGTTGGCGTAGGGCCACGCCACCGCGGTCAGCACGGAGGCACTCATGTGCTAAGCCTACGGAGGCCGGGCCACCGGGTTTTCGCGGGTGGGGGCTGGTGGTCGCGGGCCGGCGGTGGCGCGCGGATCGTCGGTGTGCGGCCGTACCCGCCCGCGAGGGACCACCGGGAGCGGAAGTTCACCCGGACGGGGCCTCTGCCTCAGGAGCCGCTGACCGCGGCGTCGTAGAGGGCCTTCTTGCTCACCCCCGCCGCCGCCGCGACCTCGGCCGCCGCCGCCTTCAGGCGCTCGCCGTCCGCCACGCGCTGCTTCACCTCGGCCACCAGCGCCTCCATCGAGGGCCCGGCGGACGGCTCGGCACCGGCCAGCACCACCGTGATCTCGCCGCGCACCCCCTCCGCCGCCCATCCGGCCAGCTCGCCGAGGCTGCCCCGGCGGACCTCCTCGTAGGTCTTGGTCAGCTCCCGGCACACCGCCGCCCGCCGGTCCGGGCCCAGCACCGCCACCGCGTCCGCGAGGCTGTCCGCCAGCCGGTGCGGGGACTCGAAGAACACGCAGGTCCGGGGTTCGGCGGCCAGCCCGGCGAACCAGCGCCGCCGCTCCCCGGACTTGCGCGGCGGGAAGCCGTCGAAGCAGAAGCGGTCCGAGGGCAGGCCCGACAGGGCCAGCGCCGTGGTCACCGCCGACGGGCCGGGCAGGCACGTCACCCGGACGTCCTCCTCGACGCACGCCGCCACCAGCCGGTAGCCGGGGTCGGACACGCTGGGCATGCCCGCGTCGGTCACCAGCAGCACGGTCGCCCCCGAGCGCAGCGCCTCCAGCAGGCCGGGCAGCCGCTCCCGCTCGTTCTGGTCGTAGAAGCTCACCACCCGCCCGGACGGGGCGACGCCGAGCGCGGCCGCCAGCGACCGCAGCCTCCGGGTGTCCTCGGCGGCGACCACGTCGGCCGAGCCGAGTGCGTCGACCAGGCGCGGCGACGCGTCCCGGACGTCTCCGAGCGGAGTAGCCGCCAGCACCAAACGGCCTGATCCCGATACAGGTCTCACACCCTTCACCCTACGATCGGGCTCGTGAGCCTGATCGCACCGCAGTCCGCAGACGACGTGGTCTCCCCCGGCGACGTGCCGCCGGCGAGCCCGCCACCGGGCAACGACCGCGAGTCGCGGGCCCGCCTGCTCGACCCCGGCCCGGTCGGCGACGCCCTGCGGGGGTGGCTGGTCACCCTCGCCGTGGCGCTGGTCGGCGGCGTGGTGCGGTTCTGGAACCTGGGGTTCCCGACCGACAAGGGCACCCCGATCTTCGACGAGAAGCACTACGTGCCGCAGGCCGCGCAGGTGCTGCGCAACGGCGGCTACGAGGACAACCCCGGCTACGAGCTGATCGTCCACCCGCCGCTGGGCAAGCAGCTCATCGCCATCGGCGAGTGGCTGTTCGGCTACGACGGCGTGGGCTGGCGGTTCACCGCGGCGCTCGCGGGCACGCTGACCATCGTGCTGGTGGTGCGCATCGCGCGGCGGCTGACCCGGTCGGACCTGCTCGCCGCGATCGCCGGCGTGCTGCTGATCGCGGACGGCCTGAGCCACGTGCAGTCGCGGATGGGCATGCTCGACTCCTTCCTGACGCTGTTCGTGGTGGTCGCGTTCGCGTGCCTGGTGGCCGACCGGGACCAGGTGCGCGCCCGGCTGGCCGTCGCCGTGCGCGAGGGCTGGGTGGGCAACTCGCCGTTCGGCCCGTGGCTGGGCTTCCGCTGGTGGCGCTTCGCCGCGGGGATCGCGCTGGGCCTGGGGTGCGGCGTGAAGTGGTCCGGCGCCTACTTCATCCTGTTCTTCGGCGTGCTGTCGGTGTTGTGGAGCCTGACCGCGCGGCGCGCGGCGGGCGTGGAGCGGCCGTGGCTGGGCACGATCGCCAAGGACCTGCTGCCGTCGCTGTTCGCCCTGGCGCTCGTGCCGGTGCTGGCCTACCTGGCCACGTGGTGGGCGTGGTTCGGCAGCGAGACCGCCATCGACCGGCACGTGGTGGGCGCGAAGCTGCCCGACGACTCGTGGGTGCCCGACCCGCTGCGCGCGCTCTGGTACTACACGTCCAACGTCTACGACTTCCACACCGGGCTGGTCACCTCGGAGACCAACCGGCACCCGTGGGAGTCCAAGCCGTGGACGTGGCCGATGGGCCTGCGGCCGATGCTCTACTACTTCGAGGGCGCGGTGACCGGCTGCGGCGCGGCGACCTGCGTGGGCGCGATCATGCTGATCGGCACGCCCGCCATGTGGTGGCTGGCGTTCCCGGTGCTGGCGTGGGCGCTGTGGCAGGCGATCACCCGGCTGGACTGGCGGTACGCGGCGGTGCTCGTCGGCTACGCCGCGGGCTACCTGCCGTGGTTCATCAACGTCGACCGGCAGATGTACTACTTCTACGCCATGCCGATGGCGCCGTTCCTGGTGCTGGGCATCGCGCTCGCGCTGGGCGAGCTCCTGGGCCGCCGCACGGACGGCCCGGAGCGCCGCGGCACCGGCCGGCTGGCGGTGGCCCTCTACGTCGGGCTGGTGGTGGCCAACTTCGTCTGGCTGTGGCCGATCCTCAACGGCGACCCGATCACCCCCGAGATGTGGGACGCCCAGAAGTGGCTGCCGTCGTGGAACTGACCGCGCCGTCCTGGGAGGACGGTGCGGTGGGCACCAGGGCGGCCGGCACGTCGGCGGGCGGCGCGAACACCTCCTCGGGCCGCACGCGCGGCGCCGCCGCGGCCCACGGCCCGGGGTTCTGCGCCACCGCCCCGTAGAAGTCGTCCACCGCGCCGGGCGCGGAATCGGTGAACGGGTTCCGCCCGGTTCCGCGCCCGGTCGCGGGCGCGCCCAGCGGCTGCGTGAGGGTGCGCCCGAACTCGCGCACCGCGGACATCACCGCGAGCGGCGCGGAGGTCGCCCGGCGTTCCCGCTCGTCCGCCCCGTCGCAGCGGACCCGCTCACCGCGGCAGCTCGGTCAGCACCGGGTTGCGCATGGCCTCGTAGATCACCGAGCTGCGGAAGCTGATCACCTCCCGCCGCCTGCTCAGCCGGTCGATGAGGAACGCGTGCAGGTGCTCCAGGTCGCGCACCGCCACGTGGATCAGGAAGTCGTCGTCGCCCGCCACCACGTACATCGCCGTCACCTCCGGCAGCGTGCCGATCGCGGCCTTGAAGCCGTCGATCACCGGGCGGCTCATCGGGCGCAGCCGGGCGGCCACGAATGCCTGCACCGGGCGGTTGAGGGCGCCGAGGTCCACGTCCGCGTGGTAGCCCCTGATCACGCCGCGCTCGCGCAGCGACCGCACCCGCTCCAGGCACGTCGACGGTGCCACGCCCAGCCGCCTGGCCAGCTCGCGGTTCGTCAGCCGCGCATCCGACTGGAGGTTCCTGATGATCTCCGAATCAAGTTCGTCCACGCACCGATCATCCCGCCTCCGACCGAATCAAGTTCGGAAAACGTGGACAACAACGCGCGGGTGAATAACTTCATGGGCATCCCATCGAACGAACGGACGCCCTCGTGCTGCCCACCAAGATCGCCCTCGTCCTGCGCGACGACCTGCCGCCGAACCTCGCCGCCAACGCCGCCGCCGTCCTCGGCCTGACCCTCGGCGCCCGCCTGGCCGACCTGCTCGGCGAGGACGTGAAGGACGCCGACGGCACGCTCCACCCCGGCCTCAACACCCACCCCGTCCCCGTGCTCACCGCGCCGGCCGACCGGCTCAAGGCCCTGTACCGGGCGGGGGACGTGCTCCGGATCGGCTTCACCGAGGTCGCCCGCCGGGCGCGGACCTACGGCGAGTACGTCGAGGCCCTGTCCGCCGCGACCGACCCGGGGTTCGTCGCCGTCGCCCTGTACGGGCCCCGCGCCGAGGTCGGCAGGCTGACCCGCGACCTCCCCCTGATGGCATGAGGCTCACCGCGATGTACCTGGGCGCGGTCCTCGGCCCCGGGGTCCTGGTGCTGCCCGCCCTGGCCAACGACGCCGCCGGGCCCGCCTCGGTCCTGGCCTGGGTGGCGCTGCTGCTGCTCAGCGTCCCGATCGCGACCTGCTTCGCCACCCTCGGCGAGCGGTACCGGGGCGGGGTCGCCGGGTTCGTCGGCGCGGCGTTCGGGCCGCGCGCCGCCCGGCCGGTCGCCTGGTGGTTCTACCTGGTCGGCGTGCCGTTCGGGGTGCTGGGCGGCGCGCTGGTGGGCGGGGAGTACGTGGTGCACGCGCTCGGCCGGGGCGACCCGGTGGTCGCCGGGCTCCTGCTGCTGGCCACCGGGTTCGCCGCGAACTACGCGGGCCTGCGCGTGTCGGCGGGCGCGCAGGTGCTGCTGGTGGTCCTGCTGTCCGGGCTGCTGGTGGTGGCGGTCGCCGTCGGCGCGGCGGACGTCGGGGCGGACGACTTCCGGCCGTTCGCGCCGCACGGGTGGGCGGCGATCGGGACGGCGGCGGTGGTGCTGTTCTTCGCCTTCTCCGGGTGGGAGGCGGCGAGCAACCTCGCCGACGAGTTCGCCGACCCGCGCCGCGCCACCCGGCGCACCCTGGCCGTGGTCGCCGTCCTCTACCTCGGGCTCGCCGTCACCACGGCCGGCACCACCAGCGACGTCCCGCTCGCCGACCTGCTGGAACGCGCCTTCGGGCCGGCCGCCCGGCCGGTCACCGCGGTGGCGGCCGCGCTGCTCACGCTCGGCGCGGTGAACACCTACCTGGCGGGCGGGGCGCGCCTGGGCGGCCGGCACGGCCTGACCGGCCTGCTGGTCCTGTGCGCCCTGCTCACCGCCGCGGTGCTGCGGTGGCACGTCGGGCTGGACGCGGTGATGCGGGTCGCGTCCACCGCGCTGGCCGCGGTGACGGCGGCGGGCGCGGCCGCCGCCGTCAAGCTGCTGCGCGACCGCGCGGCGGCGATCGCCCTGGCCGCCACCTGCGCGGTGCTGGCGTGCGCCGGCCCGCTGCTGGCCGTGCCCCTGGTGGTCGGGGTCGCGGCCCTGGTCAGCGCACGGGTCGGGTCGGCGGTTCCGGCCGGTCGATCATCCTCGTGACCGGGCCCTCCTTGCTCAGGCCCGCCTGCGACAGCCACGCGCCCAGCTCCGCGCGGACCGCGGTCAGCGACGGCCGCTTGGCCGGTTCGGGGTCCAGCGCGCTGGTCAGCAGCCGGGTGTGGGCGCTGTGCTGGGGCAGCTTCACGCACGGCTCGCCCTGCGCGGCGGCCATCAGCGCGGAGATCGGGTTCTCCCGCGACCCGCGCGGCGGCTGGCCGGTGAGCGCGTAGCTGACCGTGGCGGCCAGCTGCCAGGCGTCGGAGGCCGGGCTCGCGGGTTCGCCGCGGGCGGTCTCCGGGGCGAGGAAGTCGGGCGTGCCGACCATCATCCCGGTGGCGGTGAGCGTGCTGTCGCCCTTCGACCGGGCGATGCCGAAGTCGATCAGGTGCGCGGTGCCGTGGGTGTCCACGATGACGTTGGACGGCTTCACGTCCCGGTGCAGCACGCCCTGGTCGTGGGCGGCGGCCAGCGCGTCGGCCATGTTGACCCACAGCCGGGCGGCCAGCGTGTCGGCGAGCAGGCCGCTGTTGAGCACCACCTCCGACAGCGGCCGGCCGTCGATGTACTCCATGATGATGGCCAGGCCGTCCGGGTCCTGGACGATGTCGAACACCCGCACGCAGTTGGGGTGCCGCACGGCGGCCAGGGCGCGTGCCTCGCGGACCATGCGCTGCTCGGTCTCGTTGTCCGGGGCGTGCGCGAGCTTGACCGCGACCGTGCGGGCCAGCTGCTCGTCCACGGCCAGCCAGACCGTGCCGAACCCGCCGCGGCCGAGCTGGCGGATGCGGCGGAACCGGCCGCCCGCCGGGTTCCACACCTTGCCGGAGTTCGCCACCGGCGCCGGGTTGGAGCCCGAGGACACCGCGCCGGGCCCGAACGGCAGCGGGCCGGGCGTGTCGGCCAGCCTGCTCGGCTGCGGGGTCGGCTGCTGCTCCACGCGCGTGGGCCTGGGCGGCTCCGGGCGGACCTCGGCGACCCGCGTCGGCGGGTACTGCCGGTTCGGCGGCGGCACCGGCCGGTAGGGCGCGGGCTGGTAGGGCGGGATCTGCGCGGGCTGGTAGGGCGGCGGCTTCTCCGACTGGTACGGCGGCGGCTTGTCCGGCTGGTACGGCGGCGGCTGGTGTCCCGAGGACTGGTGCACCGGTTGGTGGCCGGACGACTGGTGACCGGACGACTGGTGGCCGGCGGACTGGTGCGGCGAGGAGTTCTGCGGCGTCCTGGACGCCGCGGGCTGCGGGTCGGGGGTCCCGCGATCGCGACCGGGGCGGTTGAGCATGGCGGTAGTCAACCCGAAAACCCGCACCACGAGGGAGCCGAACAGCGCAACCGGGAAGAAACCGAGCAGCAGGTGGCCCAGCAGCATCACGGGCAGTGCGGAGACGGCCACCAGCAGCACCAGGAACGGCGGCCAGAACACCCGGCGCGGCCAGCTCGGGCCCAGCCGGAAGGTCGAACCGGCCTGGAGCATGACGAACAGCAGGCACAGCAGCGCCAGCGCGATCGTCGCGCCGCCGGCCACCATGTAGAGGACGTTGCCGCCCTGGAACACCTCCAGGACGGAGGGCGACCCGATCAGGTAGTCGAACTGGGTGAACCCCGCGCACGGCGCCTCGTCCAGCGACGCGGCGCCGGGCAGCCGGCCGGTGCTCAGCAGCTTGTAGGCGCCGGAGAACGCCACCCACGGCAGCACCAGGGTGCTGGTCACGCCGAGCACGGCGAAGATCGCGCCGGTGACCGGCCCGTAGGAGTTGCCGACGACCCGGCGCACGGTGATCGACAGCAGCGCGGCGAGCGTCGGCAGCACGCCGACCAGCGCGCCGAACGCGGTGGCGGTCCAAGCCCAGTCGCCGGGGCACAGCCCCACGCCCACCCAGCCGTGCAGCCACGTCAGCAGCGACTCGGCCAGCTCCACGACGCGCACCACCCCTTCTCGTCGCCTCTCAGGGTACGGGTGCGGGGCGCGCCGACGGCCGTTCGCGGACGAGGTGGTGGGTCGGAACCGGGTACTGCCTGGTGGCGACGCGGAAAGGGGGGCCCGGCCGGCAAGCCGGGCCCCTCCCCGCGCGTGCGGTCGCCGCTAACCCACGCGCTCCCACAGAGCCGGCACCACCGGTGGTTCCCAGCCTGGTTGGGACGTGTGCCCCTGCAAGCACGTGTACCCGACGCCGTCGTACGTCACGAGGGAGCCGGCAGCGTACGCGACGCCTGGCTGCCAGGTGGTCTGGCCCGGGTTCGTGGTCGTCGAGGTCGGCGTGGTGGTGCTCGTCGGTGAGCCGCCCTCGACGATCAGCTGCAGGCCGTACACCTGGAGGATCTCGCCGACCGGCTGGAAGTAGGTCGTCCCGCCGGACGTGCAGTTCCCGGAACCCCCGGAGGTGACGCCCTGCGCCTGGTCACCGGACAGCCACGAACCGCCGGAGTCGCCGGGCTCGGCGCAGGCGTTCGTGCGGGTCAGGCCGGTGATGGTGCCTTCGGGGTAGGTCACCGAGGCGTTCTTCTGCTGGACCGTGCCGCAGCGCCAGCCCGTGGTGGAGCCGGAGCGGCAGATCGAGGCGCCCACCGGGGCCTCGGTGGCACCGCGCACCGACACCGTGCCGGGGTAGCGGTTGACCAGCGGCCGGCCGGTGTTGCCCGCGGCCGTGCGGACCCACGCGTAGTCGTTGCCGGGGAAGCTCGAACCGGCGAACGTGCCGCTGGGCTGGGTGGTCGTCGCGCCCGTGCGGCCGCAGTGGCCGGCGGTGACGAAGCCGCCCTCGACCGCGAACCCGACCGAGCAGCGCGAGCCGCTGCCGATGTAGTAAGCGTTGCCGCCGATCACGTCGATCAGCGGGCGCGGCCGCTCGGTCGTGGGCTCGACCCGGAACTCGGCGTCGGTCAGGCCGCCCGCCTCGGCGAAGGCGCGGCCGGCCGCGACGTCGCGGGCGAGCACGACGACCTCGTTGGTCGGGGTGTCGACGTACCAGCCGGGCACGGTGGCGGGCGCGTTGCGGGCGTTGCGGTCCAGCCCGGCCTTGAGCGCGTCGAGCTGGGCCAGGGTCCGCGCGACCCGCTTCGGCGTGGCGCCGGCGTCCCGGACCACCTGGATCTGGGCGTCGGTGGTGACGCCGACCACCAGCTCGGTGGCGTCGGCGTTGAGCCAGGCGCCCGCGAACCCGGGGCCCAGGCGCGCCTTGAGCGCGCCCTCGGTCCCGGCCGCGGCGGTCTCCCGGGCGATGCGGTCGCGCGCCTGGTCCGGGGTGATCCTGAAGTCGCGCGCCATGGCGGCGACCAGGCCGCCGTCCAGGTCCGGTCGCAGGGGTGGACCGGCGGTCGCGGTGGTGGTCAGGGCCGCTGCCACGCCGGCAGCGCCCAGGACCGCCGCGGCCATCGCGGCGACGGTGCGTCGAGTCATCCGCTGTCTCCTCGCAGGGGGTGGTGACACGGGATGCGGGGCCGTGCACCGACGCTAGCCGGCGGGGAGGGGGCGGGGGATGTACCAGTCGGGTCCTAACGCCGCGTTATGGTCTGGTCCAATTTCTTCACAGCAGGCTGAGCTGGGTGCCCTTGCGCGGCCGCCGCGGCCGGGCCGCCCCGACCTGCTCGAACGAGGTGAGCGCGGCCAGGAACGGCGACCTCGGCCGGGTGGTGGTGTGGCTGAGGAACAGGTGCCGCTGGGCCCGGGTCATGCCGACGAACAGCAGCCGGCGCTCCTCGTCGACGGCCTCCGGGTCGTCGTCGCCCGGCCACCGCATCGGCAGCAGGCCGTCCTCGCAGCCGACCACGAACACCACCGGGAACTCCAGGCCCTTGGAGGCGTGCAGGGTCAGCAGGGAGATGCGGTCGGCCCGCGGGTCCCAGGTGTCCACCTCGACGCCCAGCGCCAGGGTGGTGAGGAACCGCCCGACGTCCTCGCCGCACTCGGCGGCCAGCGGTTTCAGCAGCTCGTACGCGGTGTGGTCGGCACCGGCCGCGGCGCGCACGCGCTCCAGCACCGTCGCGCCCGGCGCGCGCGGCACCTCGTGCGCGACCCGCGCCACGCCGGGGCGGTCGGCCAGGCGGTCGTGCGAGCGCTTCTGGAACGGCAGGCCCGACCTCGTCAGCGCGTCCACCAGGGCCCGGGACTGCCGGTCGGTCCGGTAGAGCACGGCGAAGTCGGAGAAGCCCAGGCCCCGGGTGCCGTCGGAGGACACCCGGCCGCTGTCGAGGGCGTGGAACGAGGCGCCGCCCAGCACCTGCTCGATCGTGCGGGCCACGAACGCGGCCTCGGCCGCCTCCGACGCCGCGTGGTGCACGCCGACCGGCGCGTCGCCGTGGTCGACCACGGGCGTCAGCTCCCGGCCCGGCACCAGCGACGAGGGCGCGATGACCTCCAGCGCGCCCTCCACCACGGCCGCCGACGACCGGTAGTTGCGGGTCAGGTGCACGGTCCGGGCGGTCGGGAAGTCCTCGCGGAAGCGCAGGAAGAACCCGACGTCCGCGCCGCGGAACCGGTAGATCGCCTGGTCGGGGTCGCCGATGGCGGTCAGGTTCCCGTCCGGCGGCGCGAGCAGGCGCAGCAGCCGGTACTGCCGCTCGTCCACGTCCTGGTACTCGTCCACCGACACCCACCGCCACCGGTCCCGGTAGGCGGCCACCAGCTCGGGCGAGCCCTCCAGCAGCGCCAGGGGCAGCGCGACCAGGTCGTCGAAGTCGACCAGGTCCTGCGCCCGCAGCGCGGCCAGGTACCGCTCGTCGCGGGTCGCGACCAGCTCCCGCGCCTGCTTCTCGTCCGCCGCCTCGGTCAGCGCCACGGCCAGCTGCCGCTCCGGGTCGGCCACGCCGAAGGACGCCGACAGCCCCACGGCCCCGTGGTGCTCGCGCAGCACGAGCACGCCGAGCGAGTGGAACGTGGCGATGGTCAGGTCGGGCGCGTGGTCGGGGGCGAGCGCGGCCAGCCGCTCGGCCATCTCCTCCGCGGCCCGGCGGGTGAAGGTGATCGCCAGGCACTGCGAGGCAGGCACGCCGCGCCGGGTCACCAGGTCGGCGATCCGGTGGGTCAGCGTGCGGGTCTTGCCCGTGCCGGGCCCGGCGATGATCAGCAGCGGCCCGCCCTCGACGGCCGCGGCCGCCCGCTGCTCGGGGTCCAGGGCGTCGAGCAGCGACCCGCCGGCGGGCGCGGGTGCCGGCGCGGGTGCGGGTGCGGGTGCGGGCTCCGGCGCGGGCCGCGGTGCGTGCGGGACGGGGGCGGCGGGCGCGGCGGGTGCCGCGTCGAACAGGGCTAACGACGCCGAGCGCCGGGCCAGCTCACCGGGCTCGAAGACCCGGATCACGCCGTACTCGCCGTCGTAGCCCGAGTCCCGTACCACCTGGCCGCGCCGCAGCCGCGTGACGGCCTCGCCCAGCAGCGGCGAGTGCGCCGCGATGTCGTCGACCGGGACGTCCTGGAGGATCTCCAGCTCCGGCCCCAGCGCCGCGGTCAGCCTGTCGACCTGGGACAGCACCTTCTTGCTCTTGGGCCCCACGCCGAGGATCTCGCCCACGATCTCGGGCAGCGGCACCAGGCTGGTGAACCCGGCCGCGCCCGCGGGCCGCCCGCCGTCGTCGCGGTCGGCCAGCTCCTCCACCCGGCTGAGCACGCCGACGGTCAGCGGCTTGCCGCAGACGGGGCAGGTGCCGTGGTGCCGGAGGGTTTCCCTCGGCTCCATGCGCACGCCGCACTTGCGGTGCCCGTCGACGTGGTACTTGCCCTCCTCGGGGAAGAACTCGATCGACCCGGCGAACCCGTCGCCGGTCTCCAGCGCGCGCTTGACCGCGTGGTAGTCCAGGTCGGTGTCGAACACCGTGGCCTCGCGGCCCAGCGCGGGCGGCGAGTGCGCGTCGGAGTTGCTGACCAGGCGGTAGTTGTCCAAACTGGACACCCGCCAGTTCATCTCCGGGTCGGAGGAGAGACCGGTCTCCACGGCGAAGATGTGCTCGGCAAGGTCGGCGTAGCAGTCGGCCACGGCGTCGAACCCGGACTTCGACCCGAGCACCGCGAACCACGGCGTCCAGATGTGCGCGGGCACCAGGTAGCCGCCGCACTCCAGCGTCGTCTCCAGCAGGTCGCGCGAGTCCAGGCCGAGGATCGGCCGCCCGTCGGAGGCGATGTTGCCGATCCTGGCCATGCGCGCGTTGAACCGCGCCGCGGACTCCAGGTCCGGCATGTAGACCAGGTGGTGCACCTTGCGCGTCTGGCCGTCGCGCTTGTAGATCGTGGAGATCTCGACGGACAGGACGAACCGCACCGGCCGCGCCGCCAGCGACGGCGGCAGGGTGCGGTCGATGTCGCGGTCGAGGTCGTCGCGCAGCCGGTACACCCCGGGCCCGGCCTCCACCAGGGTCTCGGTCAGGTGGTCGTACCAGGCGGGGTGGGTGAAGTCGCCCGTGCCCACGAGCGAGATCCCCTTGCGCCGCGCCCACCAGGTGAGGTGTTCGAGGTCGCAGTCCCGGCTGCACGCCCGCGAGTACTTGGAGTGGATGTGGAGGTCGGCCACGAAACGCACCGAACCGATGGTAGTCGCGCCCACCGACAACGCCGGTCGGACGTCGTGAGCTGCGGTTCCACCGCGGGACGAGGATTCAGGCCGCCGGGTGCGCCCTGGCGGGCCCCGCGGGCCGGGCCGGTCGACGCCCTGAACGCGACCGGGGCGCACGTCCACCCGGACACGCCCACCGGTTGGGCACCCCGGTCAGGCGCGAGCCAGGACGTTGCGCCGCCCCCACTCGCCCAGCGGCTCCAGCGCCTTGTTGAGCTCCACCCCGCGCTCGGTCAGCGAGTACTCCACCCGCGGCGGGACCTCGTCGTGCGCCTCGCGGCGCACCAGGCCGTCGCGCTCCATCTCGCGCAGGTGCGAGGCGAGGACCTTCTCGGTCACCCCGGGCAGCAACCGGCGCAGCTGGCCGAACCGGCACCACGGGCGCCGGCCCAG
The DNA here is from genome assembly GCF_009498035.1 of Saccharothrix syringae. Classification (NCBI taxonomy): domain Bacteria; kingdom Bacillati; phylum Actinomycetota; class Actinomycetes; order Pseudonocardiales; family Pseudonocardiaceae; genus Saccharothrix; species Saccharothrix syringae. The sequence continues at coordinate 695,841 of NZ_CP034550.1, read as the reverse complement.
GGCCCACAGGATCGACACCTTCCACTTGCCCCCGATCACCCCCATCGCCGCGTCGAGCCCGCACTCGTGCGCCCCCGGCCTGCTCATGCCGCCCCCTCCGACCTGCCGACTTCCCCCAGGGTAACCACGCACGACCAAGTGCGTACTTGATCGACCGGGCGCGCCGGCGCGAACCTCGGCGCATGACGAAGACCCCGTTGTCCCTCCTCGGCCTCGGCGCGATGGGCACCGCCCTGGCCCGCGCCTGGCTCGCCGCCGGCCACCCGCTGACCGCCTGGAACCGCACCCCCGGCAAGGCCGACGGCCTGGGTGCCGACGTCGCCGCGACGCCCGCGGACGCGGTGGCCGCCAACCGGCTCGTGGTGCTGTGCCTGCTGAACGACGCCTCGGTCGAGCAGACCCTCGCCGGCGTCGACCTCGCGGGCAAGGACCTGGTCGACCTGACCACCGGCACCCCGGCGCAGGCCCGGGCCAGGGCGGCGTGGGCGCGCGAGCGCGGCGCCCGCTTCCTCGACGGCGGCATCATGGCCGTCCCCCCGATGATCGGGCACCCGCGGTCCGGCGCCTACGTGTTCTACAGCGGCTCCGGCGCCCTGTTCGAGGACCACCGGCGGACCCTGGCCGTGCCGGCGGGGACCAACTACGTCGGCGAGGACCCGGGCTTCGCCGCCCTGCACGACGTGGCGCTGCTCAGCGCGATGTACGGGATGTTCGCCGGGATCACGCACGCGTTCGCCCTGATCCGGGACGAGGACATCGCGCCGACCGCGTTCGCGCCCCTGCTCGTCGACTGGCTCACCGCCATGGCACCACACGTCCACCGCACCGCCGAACACCTGGAGAGCGGCAACCACGCGGAAGGAGTGGTGTCCAACCTGGCCATGCAGGTGGCGAGCGCCCGCACCCTGACCGACACGGCCGCGGGCCAGGGCGTGAGCCCCGAACTGATCACGCCGTTCCTGTCCCTGATGGAGCGCCACGTCGCCGACGGCCACGGCGACGAGGACGGCGCCGGCCTGGTGGCCCGCCTGTAGCTAGGCCGTGGCCCGCCGCTGCTCCCACAGCAGCGACCCGGCGATCGCGACGACCAGGACGGCGGCGGAGCCGTGCACGGCCAGGGCGGTCGCCACCGTGCCCCCGTGGGTGACCACGGCGATCGCGTCGCCGACGGGGATGATCGCGTCGGCCAGCACGACCCAGCCGAGCGCGCGGCGCTGGCGGAGCAGCAGCAGGACCAGGACGACCAGCGCGTAGGCGAAGTCCCTGACGGCCTTGACCACGAAGTAGCCCGAGGACTCCCCCCGCGGCCACGGCGTGATGCCGAACCCGGACGCCGCGCCCTGGCCGTCGAGCAGGAAAGAAAGCCCGAAGTAGAGGCCGGCGAGGACCACCAGCAGGGCCAGCACCGTGTTGATCCGCTTGAGGGTCATGATCGCTCCCAGGTTTTTTCTAGCACTGCTAGCTTCCAGAGCGACACTAGAGAATCGTCGCTCGGATGTCTAGCAGTGCTAGATTCAGCTCGTGTCGATCCACGACCGCCGTGAGCGGGAACGCGCGCAACGCCACCAGCTGATCATCGGAGCGGCCCGCGACCTGGCCGAGGCCGAGGGGTGGGAGGCGGTCACCACCCGCCGCCTGGCCGAGCGCGTCGAGTACAGCCAGCCGGTGCTCTACAGCCACTTCAAGGGCAAGGACGCCATCGTGCGGGCGGTCGCCATCCAGGGCTTCGGCGAACTGGCCGGGGAACTGCGCGCCGCCCGCACCGCGCACCGCGAACCACGAGCCGCGCTGCGCGCCGTGGCCGACGCCTACCTGGCCTTCGCCACCGCGCACCCGGCCCTGTACGACGCCATGTTCGTGCAGCGCACCGACATCGCGTTCGGCAGCGACGAGACACCGCCCGAACTGCGCGCCGCGTACACCGAGTTCCTGACCGCCGTGGAACCCCTGACCCCCGACGACCCGGAAACCTCAACCGAACTGTTCTGGAGCACCCTCCACGGCCTGGCCACCCTCACCGCGGGCCACCGCCTGCGCCCGACCCACCACCGGGCCCGCCTGGACATCCTGATGCGCCGCTACGAAAAGCCCTGACCCAAAGATCCCGCGACGCGCGGGGAAGACGTGGTGGACGAGCGGCGAGCCCCGCCTCACAACACACGCGAAGCCCAGGGGCAAAGCCGGAAATCCGGGGGCCAAGCCGGGGGTCCGGAAGCGAAGCCGGGGGTCCGGGGGCGAAGCCCTCCGGGCGGGGTCTGGGGGGTTGCACCCCCGGGAAATGCGACGAGGCGAGATGGTTCGCGCTTCCCGCGAACACACCTCGCCCATCGACTCGTGGAGCTGAGGGGAATCGAACCCCTGACCTACTCGATGCGAACGAGTCGCGCTACCAACTGCGCTACAGCCCCGTGTTCAGTTGTCGTTCCGTTGTCGTGCGGGGGAAGCATATCAGGCCCAGGGGGGTGGTTCTGCCACCCCCCTCTACTCGCCCACCGCCCGCCGGTACGGCAGCGCCTCCGGCCCGTCCAGCTCGTCGAACACCGGGTCCTCGTCGTCGGCGTCCACCACGACCGTGCCGGGTCGGACCTCGTGGCGGAAGCGCGGCTGCGGCGCCAGCCCGGCCTCGCCCCGTTCCCGCACCTCGTCGGCGTCCTCGACGACGTCGTCCGCGCGCCGGGGCTCCGCGAGCGGCCGCCGCTCGCGCCGGTGGCGCGCCTGCGCGAAGCGCGCCTGCCGCCGGGCCCGGACGTCCTCCTCGATCTTCACCTGCCGGCGCAGGTACGCCAGGTAGGAGACGAGCGTCACGTCCAGGGCCGCGTGCGCCCACCACACCAGCGGCAGCAGGAGGCCGGCGACGAGGCCGGCCGCGAGGGCCAGCAGCAGGAGGGTGGCGACGACGCGGCGGCGGAACGCGTACTTGGCCTGGGCCGCGATGGCCGCGCTCTCCGGGTCGAACCCGCCCCGCCCGGCGCGGAAGGGCCGCGGCGCGTACTCCACCTCGTCGTACTCGTCGTAGTCGTCGAACGCGTCGTCGGGCATGGCGTCGTACTCCTCTTCCATGCTGCCGCGCGACGCATCGGCGCGCTTGCGCACGACCATGGGGACGAGGACGACCAACCAGGCCACGACCAGTCCCACGACGATCAGCGAACTCGGCATCCCCGTCACCTCCCCCTACCTCGCGGCGCGCTCGGTGCGCTCGCCACGCTAGTCACAACAGTCACACGTGTGTCGGAGGCTCGCCGTCCGGCATACGTACTAAAGTGTGGTGTATCACCCACTTTCGGGTGATCCGAATAAGCCGCGCAGCCCTGATGTCAGGCGTTTCGGACGTACCCCTGCGCCGCCAAACGGCGTACCAAGCCCTCCGGGGACGCCTCCTCCGCGGTCATCGCGAAGCACAGGTGGTCGCGCCAGTCGCCCGCCACGTCGAGGTAGCGCCGGAACAGGCCCTCCTCGCGGAAGCCGACCTTGGTCAGCACGCGCAGGCTGGCCGCGTTCTCCGGGCGCACGGTGGCCTCCAGCCGGTGCAGGCCGCCCTCGCCGAAGCAGTGGTCGACCACGAGCGCCAGCGCCGCCGTCGCCACGCCGCCGCGCGCCCGGTCGGCGGCCACCCAGTAGCCGACCCACGCCGACCGCAGCGAGCCGCGCACGATGTTGCCCACGGTGATCTGCCCGGCCAGGTCGCCGTCCACGGTGATCACGAACGGCATGGCCTGGCCGCGCCGGGCCGACGAGCGCAGCGCCGACCACTGGCCGGGCCAGGCCAGCGCCGCGTTGCGCTCGTGCCACCCGTCGACCGCGGTGGGCTCCCACTCCTCCAGGTGGGCCCGGTCGCGCAGGCGGATGCGCGACCAGACCGAGGCGTCGAACAGCTTCGGCGGGCGCAACGCCACCAGACCGGCGTCCACCCGCAGCGGTCCCAGGCGCGCGGGCCAGCCGGGGTGTCGCCCGCCCTCCCACGCCAGAGCCATCTATCCCCTTTGCGCCAGGAAGCTGACCAGGACCTCTTCGCCGACGGGCACGTCCGTCACGTCCTCGTCGACCACGATCAGGCAGTTCGCCTCGGCCAGCGAGGCCAGCAGGTGCGCACCCGACGTGCCCAGCGGCTGGACCAGGTACTCGCCGCTGTCCGCGTCGCGCAGCAACTGGCCGCGCAGGAAGCCGCGCCGCCCCTTCGTCGAGGTCAGCGGCGACAGCAGCCGCGCGCTGATCACCCGCCGGTAGGGGTTGCGCTTGCCCAGCGCGGCCCGGATCAGCGGCCGCACCAGCACCTCGAACACCACCAGCGCGCTCATCGGGTTCGCGGGCAGCAGGAACGTGGGCACGGCGTCCGGCCCGAGCCGCCCGAAGCCCTGCACCGAGCCGGGGTGCATGGCCACGCGCGTGCAGTCCAGGTCGCCGAGGTCGGCCAGCGCGGCGCGCACCTCGTCGCCGATGGCGCCCCCGACGCCACCCGCGACGACCACGATCTCCGACAGCAGCAGCCTGCCCTCGACGACCTCGCGCAGCCGGCGCGGGTCCGCGGACAGGATGCCGACCCGGCTGACCTCCGCGCCCGCGTCCCGCGCGGCGGCGGCCAGGGCGTAGGAGTTCACGTCGTAGACCTGCCCCTGGCCGGGGGTGCGGTCGACGTCCACCAGCTCCTCGCCGACGGAGATCACCGACACCCGCGGCCTGGGGTGGACCAGCACCTTGTTGCGCCCGACCGCGGCCAGCAGGCCGACCTGGGCGGCGCCGATGGACGCGCCGCGGCGGACGGCGACGTCACCGGTCTGCACGTCCTCGCCGGTGCGCCGCACGTACGCCGCGGACGGCACGGGGCGCTGCACGGTCACCTTCGCCGGGTGCCCGTCGGTGTAGCCCGCGGGCACCACGGCGTCGGCCAGCGTCGGCAGCGGGGCGCCGGTCGCGACCCGGACCGCCTGGCCGGGCTGCAACCGCCTGGGTTGGCGCGACCCCGCCGGGATCTCGCCGACCACCGGGAGCTCGACCGGTTCCTCGTTGGCGGCCTGCACGTCCACGCTGCGCACCGCGTAGCCGTCCACCGCCGCCTGGTCGAACCCCGGCAACGCCCGCTCGGCGACCACTTCCTCCGCGCACAGCAGGCCCTGCGCCTCGGAGATCGCCACCCGCACCGGGGCGGGCCGCACGGCGGCGGCCACGACCCTGGCGAGCTGCTCGTCCACTGACCTCATGTGTTGACCCTCGTTCAGGAGTTGTCGAGGCGTTCCCGCAACCACTCCCCCAGCTCGGCCCCGTAGTCCGGGTGCTCCAGTGCGAAGTCAACCGCAGCTTTGAGGAAACCCCCCGGATTGCCCAGGTCGTGTCGCCCACCCCGGTGGACGACGACGTGCACGGGGTGCCCCTCGTTGATCAGCAGGGCGATGGCGTCGGTGAGCTGGAGCTCGCCGCCCGCGCCCGGGGTGATGCGCTTGAGGGCGTCGAAGATCGCGCGGTCGAGGAGGTAGCGGCCGGCCGCGGCGAACGTGGAGGGCGCGTCCTCGGCCTTGGGCTTCTCCACCATGCCGACGACCTGCTTGACGTCGTCGTCGCCGGTCTCGCGCACGTCGAAGACGCCGTAGGCGGAGATCTGCTCCCTGGGGATGTCGAACGCGCACAGCACGGTGCCGCCGAACCGCTCCCGCACCGCGGCCATCCGGCCCAGCACGCCGGTGGGCAGCACCAGGTCGTCGGGCAGCAGGACGGCCACGGCCTCGTCCTCGCCGGTCAGGTTGCCCTCGGCGCAGCCGACCGCGTGGCCCAGGCCCAGGGCCTTGTCCTGGATGGCCGTCTCGACGGTCAGCAGGTTGGGCGCGCGGCGGACCTTGTCCAGCAGCTCGGTCTTGCCGCGGGCTTCGAGCGTCTGCTCCAGCTCCGGCTGCGGGCGGAAGTACTCCGCGACCGCGTCCTTGCCGGGGGAGGTCACGATCACCAGCTTCTTCGCCCCGGCCTCGGCGGCCTCGGTGGCGACCAGTTCGATGCCGGGCGTGTCGACCACCGGCAGCAGCTCCTTGGGCACCGCCTTGGTGGTGGGGAGGAAGCGCGTGCCCAGTCCCGCCGCGGGCACGATTGCTGTCTGGAAGGCGCTCATGACCCGCGAGCGTAACGGCGCGCTTAGGGTGACCTGCCATGACGTCCGGTGAACGTGATCGGAAGCTCACGCTGCGCGCACGGTTGCGAGCCCTTCGGCGCAACGAGCCGGTGCCGGACATGTCGGCCGAAGTGCTGCTCGCCGTTGCTGCTTTCGGCGTTTCCGCCGGTCAGACCGTGTGCGCGTACCTCGCTTCGCGGTTCGAGCCGGGGTCGTTGGCGATGGTGGAGGCGCTGCGGTCGCACGGGCTGCGGGTGCTGCTGCCGGTGGTGGCCGGGGCGGAGCTGGACTGGGCCGTCCACGACGGCTCGCTGCGGGCGGGCGCGTTCGGGCTGCGGGAGCCGGCGGGGCCGTTGCTGGGGGTCGGCGCGGTGGCCTCGGCGGCGCTGGTGCTGGTGCCCGCGCTGGCGGTCGACCACGCCGGCGTCCGCCTGGGCAAGGGCGGCGGGTACTACGACCGCGCGCTGAGGTTGTCCACAGGTCCGCTGGTGGGGGTTGTGCGGGACCCGGAGTTCGTGCCCTCGCTGCCGGAGGAGCCCCACGACGTCCGGGTGCACGCGGTGCTGACCCCGTCGCTGGGCCTGGTGCGGCTGCCGCTGTGACGTTGACCTGTGACGTTTGCGCGGCCTATGCCGGGTGACGCATCATTGGGGTTAGCACTCGCCACGCTGGAGTGCCAAACCGGACTCGTTGGAGGGCCACCCGTGCCGACCTACCAGTACGCCTGCACCGAGTGCGACCACCGGTTCGAAGCGGTGCAGTCCTTCTCCGACTCCGCGCTGACCGAGTGCCCGCAGTGCTCCGGCAGGCTCCGCAAGCTGTACGGCGCGGTGGGCGTCGTGTTCAAGGGCAGCGGTTTCTACCGGACGGACAGCCGCGCGGGCTCGTCGTCCGCGAAGAGCGAGTCGTCGTCCTCGTCCTCCACTTCCTCGAAGAGCGAGTCCTCGTCCAAGAGCGGTTCCTCCTCGTCCTCTTCCCCCTCGTCCTCGGCACCGGCCGCCGCCGCTTCCTGAGCCGCCTTTCGCCCACGGCCCCCGAGTTGTCCACAGCTCGGGGGTTCGCGCTGTTCCCGACCTCGACACCCGCCTAGCGTCGAGATCATGATCCTCCACCTCAGAAGGTCCCTCGCCCTGCTGCTGGCCCTGCTGGCCGCGGTGGTGGCGGTGCTGCCGGACGGCCCCGCGGCCCAGGTCCTGGTCGCCGCGCACGACCTGCCCCCGAACGCGCCCCTGACCGCGGCCGACGTCCGCGAGGTCGCCATGCCCCCGCCGCTGGTGCCGTCGGGCGCGGTGGCGCGGACCGACGCGCTGGGGCGCGCGCCGACCGGTGCCGTGCGGGCGGGCGAGCCGCTGACCGACGCGCGGTTGGCGCCGACCGACCCCGACGTGTCGTCGGTGGCGGTGCGGTTGGCCGACGCCGGGGTGGCGGGGCTGCTGCGCCCGGGCAGCCGGGTCGACGTGGTCGGGGCGGAGGCGCGGGTGCTGGCGGCGGACGTCCCGGTGGTCGCGGTGCGCGACGGGGAGGTCGTGGTGGTCTCGGTGGAGCACGCGGCGGCCCGGCGGATAGCCGGCGAGTCGCTGGCCGGGCCGGTCGCGATGACCCTGCGCTGAACGGTCCCGCGCTGAGTGACCTGCGCTGAGCAATCCTGCGCCGAGTGACCTGCGCTGAGCAATCCCGCGCCGAGTGACCTGCGCCGAGTGACCCGCGCCGAGTCCCGGGCCCCCGCCACCTCGGCACCCGACCACCCGCGTCGTCTCAACACCCGCGCAGCCCGGCACCTGTCCGAGCGGCGCCAACTCCCGGCCACCCCCACCCCCGTGCGCGTACCCGTGCGTCGGCGGGGAAATCCGGTAGTCGCTAACCTCCGCTCGCCCGACATGCCCTCCCCAGCACGACTACCCGGACAGGAGCTCGCTCGTGATCAAGGGCTTCAAGGACTTCCTCATGCGCGGGAACGTGATCGACCTGGCCGTGGCCGTGGTCATCGGTACCGCGTTCAACGACATCGTGAAGTCGTTCACGGAAAAGCTGATCAACCCGATCGTGGCGTCCTTCGGCGGCGCGAACGTCAACGGCCTGGCCGTCCAGCTCGGCGACAACGAGAAGACGGTGATGGACTTCGGCGCGGTCATCACCGCGACGATCAACTTCCTGATCGTCGCCGCGGTGGTCTACTTCATCTTCGTGCTGCCCATGAACACCATCAAGGAGCGCCGCAAGCGGGGCGAGGAGGCCGGCCCGCACGAGCCGACCGACGTCGAACTGCTCAAGGAGATCCGCGACCTGCTGGCCACCCAGCAGGGAGGCGCGCGCACCGCACCGGGCACCACCGCCGCCACGTCCGCGGACGTGGCGGTGAGGCGGCCCCCGCGCGAGAGCTGACCACCGGTTGCCGGCCGGTCGAGCACGGTCGGCCGGTCGAGCGACAGCCGGTCGCGACCAAGCAGCATCCGGCCGGTCGAGCAGCAGCCGGCCGGTGCCGGGTGGCGGGTGGCACCCGATCGAGTGATCACCGACCAGTGGCCGGGTGGCCCGGGTCACCGCACGCGGTGACCCGGCCCCCTGCTCAACCGTGGTGGGGCGGGCGGTTCTCCTCGTACCACTCGTCCCCCCGCGCCGCGGGGCGCGGTTCGTCCGACGACGCCTCCGGGAGCACGTCGCCGAACACCTCGGCCAGTCGACGACGCCGTGCCGCCTCCCGCGCGGCGGAAGCGGCAGCCTCCGAAGCCTTCACGGCCTCCGCTTCCCCCTCGCCGGCGGCACCGGCGCCGGCGGCACCAGCGGCGTCGTCCCCGGCCCCGGCTCCCGCCCCGGTCACGACTCGTCGAGACCCGACAGCTGCTCGATCACGTGCGGCACCAGCGCGGACAACGTCGCCATGCCGTCGCGCACGGCCGCCCGCGACCCCGCCAGGTTCACCACCAGGGTGCTGCCCGACACACCGACCACACCGCGCGAGATGCCCGCGTCCACCGCGCCCGCCGCCAGTCCCGAGGCGCGCAGGGCCTCGGCGATGCCGTTGATCGGGCGGTCGAGCACACCTTGCGTGGCGTCCGGTGTCACGTCGCGCGGCGACAGACCTGTACCCCCGACGGTGACCACCAGGTCGACGCCACCGATGACCGCGGTGTTCAGCGCGGCGCGGATGCCCGCGACCTCGCCCTCCACCGCAACGGTGCCGTCGACGATGAACCCTGCTTCTTCCAGCAGCTCGGTGACCAGCGGCCCCGTGCTGTCGTCGTGCTCACCGTGCGCAACCCGGTCGTCAACGATCACGACCAGGGCGCGTCCCAGGCGCTGCGCGCTGCGTTCCATGCAGATCACCGTATCCCGTTCCGGATCCGAGGGTTCCGTGACGTCGCGCTGCGGCCGCGCGCGACCGCCGGCCCCAGGTCCGACACCCGACCCGGCACCGGGACCGGCCCACCACATCGGACGCCGAGCAGTCCGCCCCGTGCCCGATGGCCCACCTCGCCCCGAGCCCCGACCGCCCACCCCGAGCCCCTGGCAGCCCCCCTCGCCCCAAGCTCCGGCAGCCCACCTCGCCCCGCCCCACCACCCCCTCCACCGGCATCAGCCAACCCGGCGCTGCTCCCCCGCGCTGAGCGGCAGCCGCACCTCGAAGCGGCACCCCGGCCCGTGGTTGTGCGCGGCGATCGTGCCCCGGTGCGCCTCCACCAGGCCGCGCGCGATCGCCAGGCCCAGCCCGCCCCCCACGGGCCGCCGGTGCGGCGCACCCCGGAACGCCACGTCGAACACCCTGGGCAGGTCGGCCTCGGGGATGCCGCCGCACGAGTCGTCCACGCGCAGCAGCGCCGACGAGCCGTCCACCTCGACCCGGACAGCCACCGTCCCGTCCGGCGGGGTGTGCCGGATGGCGTTGGACAGCAGGTTGCGCACCACCCGCGCCAGCTCCGGGTCGCTGCCCAGCACCACGGGCCACGTCGCCGCGTCCGCCTTGAGCACCACGCCCTTGCGCGACGCCACCGGCCCCTCCGCCGCCACCACCTCGCTCACCACGTCCGCCAGCGGCACGTCGGACAGCGTCAGCCGCAGCGCGCCCGCGGTGATCCGGGACAGCTCGAACAGGTCGTCCACCATCCGCGACAGCGCCGACGCCTCCGCCGAGATCCGTCCCGCGTAGTCCGCGACCTCGTCGCGCCGCGACACCACGCCGTCCGCCAGCGCCTCGGCCATCGCCCGGATGCCGGCCAGCGGCGTGCGCAGGTCGTGGCTGATCCACGCGACCAGCTCGCGCCGCGACGCCTCGGCGGCCCGCTCCCGGGCCCGCGCCTCCCGCTCCCACACGCTGCGGCGCGCCAGCGCACGCCCCAGCAGCACCGCCGTCGGCACCGTCACCACCGCCACCAGCAGGCACACCAGCAGGGTGGTGGTCAGGATCGGGGTGAACATGAACCCGCTGACCGCGAGCACGCCGCCGATGGTCGACACCACCGGCACGATCGCCAGCACGGTCAGCGCGGTGGCCATCGACCCGCTGGACAGCCTCCGCAGCAGCACCGCGCCCAACAGCGCCAGCGGCAACGAGAACAGCACCGCGAACGGCAGGACGTGCCCGATCTCCACCAGCATCACGCACCGCCCCCGTACCGGTAGCCGACGCCCCACACGGTCACGATGCGCTCCGGCCGGGCCGGGTCGGCCTCGACCTTCTCCCGCAACCGTCGCACGTGGACGGTCACGGTGGACTGGTCGCCGAACTCCCAGCCCCACACCCGCGACAGCAGCTCGGCGCGGTCGAACGCGACGCCCCGGTTGTTGACGAAGAACACCAGCAGGTCGAACTCGCGGGTGGTCAGCGCCAGCTCGCGCCCGTCCAGCCACGCCGACCGCGCGCCCACGTCGATCCGCAGCCCGCCGTCGACCAGCACCGACGACGAGCGCACCGGCACCACCCGCGACCGCCGCAGCACCGACGTCACGCGCAGCGCCAGCTCACGCGGGCTGAACGGCTTGGTGACGTAGTCGTCCGCACCGAGGCTCAACCCCGCGATGCGGTCCTCCTCCTCGCCACGCGCGGTGAGCATCACCACCGGCACCGCGCTGCGCGACCGCAGCCGCCGGCACACCTCCAGGCCGTCGATCCCGGGCAGCATCAGGTCCAGCACCACGAGGTCCGGCTCCCGCTCGGCGAACCTGCGCAACGCGCCCTCCCCGTCGCCGACCAGCTCGACCTCGTGCCCGGCCAACTCCAGGTACCGGCGCACGACGTCACGCACCGTCACGTCATCGTCGACGACGAGCACACGTCCGACTGCTTCTTCCACCAGTACCCCACCCGTTGGTCGACGAGCGCGGTCACCGACCGCACCCACGCTCATGGTCGCGGTCGGGCGGGCCCGAGCACCACCGGCCACGCGGTGGACGACAACCGGATACACCCCACCTCGGCCATGCGCGATCCCGACGGCCGGCCGGCGCGAACACCGCCACCACCGTAGGTCGCCCGCGCCGCCACCACGCCGCGCCGGCGGGATTCGTCAGCGGTCCGTAAGAACCGGGGCAGCCTTCATGATCCGGTAGACAGGGCAAGGGTTCCCGACCGTCCAACCTGGACTGCCGCAGCGGCGCAACGCAGGAGGCCGCACGCCGGCAGGTGAGGGGCGGCCTGCCGGTATGCGGCCTCGGTACCGGCTCGGGGCACGCGAGCCGGGGTCTTGGGTTGCGCCTGGTCCGGGGGGACCGGGGTGGTGCGTCCGGCTCGGGGCGGGAGCCGGGTCCTGCGAGCCGGGTCCTGCGAGCCGGGTCCTGCGAACCGGGTCCTGCGAACCGGGTCCTGCGAACCGGGTCCTGCGAACCGGGCGATCCGAGTGGTCCGCCCGGCCCGGAAACCCTGGCCGGTCCGAGCCAGCCCCGGAATCCCGGGCGAGCCGAGCCGGCCCAGGACTCCCGAGCCCTCGGAGCCGGCCCGGCCGTTCCCGGGCGGGAGCTAGCGGGGCTCCACCGTCTGGCTGCCGAGGGTCACCTGGACCGTCCGCCCGTCCCTGGTGGTGAGCTGCACCTTCTCCCCCGGAGCCCGGGACCGCACGGCGGCCACCAGGGCGTCGGAGCTCTCGATCGGCCGGTCCCCGAACTTGGTGATCACGTCGCCGTCCTTGATGCCGGCCGCCTCGGCGGCGCCGCCCGCGGTGACGTCGCCGACCTGCGCGCCGCCGTCGGGGGCGTCGGTCACCGACACGCCCAGCACGGTCTGGGTGGCCTTGCCGGTCTCGGACAGCTCCTTGGCGATGCGCCGGGCCTGGTCGACCGGGATGGCGAAGCCGATGCCGACCGAACCGGCCTGCGACTGGGTCGAGTTGGGGCTGTAGATGGCCGAGTTGATGCCGACCACCTGGCCCCGCATGTTCACCAGCGGGCCGCCGGAGTTGCCGGGGTTGATCGCGGCGTCGGTCTGGATGGCGTTGAGCACGGTCGTCTCGCTGCCCTGCTCACCGCCGGCGCGCACCGGGCGGTTCAGCGAGCTGACGATGCCCGAGGTCACCGTGCCGTTGAGGTCGAACGGCGACCCCACGGCCACCACCTGCTGGCCGATCCTCAGGTCCGCCGAGCTGCCCAGCTCCGCGGTCGGCAGGTCGGAGACGTCCTCGGCCTTGAGCACGGCCAGGTCGGACGTGGGGTCGCGGCCGACGATGCGGGCGTCGAACGAGCGGCCGTCCTGGAGCTGCACCTTGATCTGGCCGCCCCTCGCGGCGGACTCGACCACGTGGTTGTTGGTCAGGACCAGACCGTCGGAGCTGAGCACGAAGCCGGAGCCGGAGCCGTCGCGCAGCTGCACCTGGACCACGGTCGGCAGCACCTTCGCCGCCACCTGCTCGATGGAGCCGGCGGGCGCGGTGTCGGTCTGCTGGGCGGCCGGCTGCTGGTTGAGCGCGTTGACCACGGGCTCGGCGCGGTCGGCCGCCTCGTAGCCGAGGTAGCCGCCGACCCCGCCCGCGACGCCGCCGACGGCGAGCACGAGCGCGGCGACGCCCGCGACCACCTTCCCCCGCCCCCGGCGCGGCGGGGTGAGGACCCCGCCGCCGGGCGGTGCGTAGTAGGGGCCCGGTCCACCGGTCGGCTGACCGGGCCCGTGGGGCTGCGCCGCGTCCGAAGGGGTGGCGTACGGCGAGCCCAGGTCCACGCGGGTCGGCGAGACGCCGTGCGGACCGGTCTGCCCGGGGTGGAAGCCACCGTGCCAGGCATCCTGCCCCGCGCCCGGCACCCCGGCACCGCCCTGCGCGGCACCGAACGAGCCGGTCCCGGCCTGGTCGACGCCGCCCTGCGCGGCACCGACCTGACCGGTCGGCGTGGCGCCGGTGCCGCCCTGCACGGCACCGGCGCCCCCGCCGGAGGTCTGGCCCGGACCGCCCTGCCCGGTCCCGGCCACACCCGTGCCGGGGCGGGCGGCGTCGCCCTGCACGCCACCACCCGCCCCGGTCGTCATCGCACCGGCGCCGACCGCGCCCGTGCCCGCCCCACCGGCCGGAGCCGACGGGTCGAAGCCCTCCGGGTGGCCGACGCCCCCGCGCGCCGGCGACCCGGTCGTGGGCTCACCGGCACCCGCCGGCGACCCCGCGTCGGGCGCGGAGCCGGCCCCGCCCGACCCCGCGCCACCCGGCTCCCCCAAGCGGGAGCCGAAGCCTTCCGGGTGGCCGGTGCCGCCCTGCACGGCACCGGCCGACCCGGTGTCCGGCCGACCGGTCCCTGCCACCGGTCCGCCGACGTCCGGCTGCCCAGCACCCTGCTGCTGGTCACCGGCGTAATCACGACCTCGCTCGGCGCCACCACGGGCCCACGGGCTCGGCTGCTGGGAATCGCGCGGCTGCTCGCTCTCGGTCATGTCCACCACTCTGCGGTGCCCGCCTGAGAGGAGCCTTAAACGAAACTGGGCATCAGTTGTGAGTCGTCGCCCGCCCCCGATAAAGCGGACGAACTTCGCACCACAGCGGGCAAGCGCACGTCAGGGGACGTCCCGGTGATCACCTCCCCGATCGCGGCGCGCCCCGGCGGTGACGGGCTCACGCATCGTGACGACCACCTGCTGGGACCATGGGCGCATGCGTGAAGTGGAGCTGCCGCCCCCGACCCGGATGCGGGCCCGGTGGGCCGCCTTCGCCGCGGTGTGCGCGGCCCGCGGCTGGGACGCCAACTGCCACGCCGCCGGGTCGGTGTGGCACTACGACGACGGCGGCGGCAACTGGGCCGACCTGCACTTCACGGGCGGCGGGCGGGCCGTGCTGGTGGGGCACGACCACGAGTACTCCGAGACCTACCACAACCGGGCCGCCGAGTACTTCGGGGAACCGGAGACCGACCTGCTGGCCGGCGCGCCCGACTGGTGGGCGCCGCCGGTGCGGGCCGCCGAGGCGTCCGGGCAGTGGGTGGGCTTCGCCTACGGCTTCGCCGACGGGACGTGGCTGCGCGCCGACTACGACGTCGACGACGGCTTCGGCGCGCTCGACCCGCCGTTCGCCGACACCGGGCGCTGCCGCGACCTCATCGCCGACTTCACCGGGGACCACGCCGACCCCGCCGCGGTGGACGCCCTGATCGCCGCCGACGCCGACGTCACCGAGGAGCTGGTGGCCGCCGTCGTCGGGCCCGACCTGGACGCCGCCGCCGGCGCGGCCGCGGCGCGGCGCTTCCTAGCCGCGTAGCCGCTCGGCGATCTGCTCGGGCGTCGCGTCGTTGACCCACACGCCCATGCCGGACTCCGACCCGGCCAGGTACTTGAGCTTGTCCGCGGTCCGCAGCACCGAGAACACCTCCAGGTGCAGCCACGCCAGGTCGCGGCCGGTGCGCACGGGTGCCTGGTGCCACGCCGCGATGTAGGGCAGCGGCCGCCGGTAGAGGCCGTCGAGGCGGTGCAGCACGGTCAGGTAGAGCGCGGCGAAGTCGTCCCGCTCCTCCTCGGTCAGCGCGGGCAGGTCGGGCACCTGGCGGTGCGGCACGAGGTGCACCTCGACCGGCCAGCGCGCCGCGGCGGGCACGAACGCCGTCCAGTGCCCACCCGACGCGACGACCCGCGTGCCCGCGGCCCGCTCGGCCGCCAAGATGTCACCCATCAGCGGGCGGCCGTGTTCTTCCCGGTAAGCCGCCGCCACGGACAGCATCCGCTCGGTCTTGGGCGTCACGAACGGGTAGCCGTAGATCTGCCCGTGCGGGTGATGCAGCGTCACCCCGATCTCCTCGCCCCGGTTCTCGAACGGGAAGACCTGCTCCACCCCGGGCAGCGCGCCCAGCGCGGTCGTGCGCTCCGCCCACACGTCCACCACCGTGCGCACCCGCCACGCGGGCAGCTCGCCGAACGAGCTGTTGTGGTCGGAGGTGAAGCACACCACCTCGCACCGGCCGCGGCCGGGCGCCCGCGCCACCATCGGCATGCCCTCCACAGTGGACGGCAGGTCCGGCACGCCCTGGGCGAAGGACGGGAAGCGGTTCTCGAACACCGCCACGTCGTAGGACGGCTCGGGGATCTCGGTCGGCTTGTCCGGGGTGGACGGGCACAGCGGGCACAGGTCGGCGGGCGGCTTGTAGGTGCGGGTCTGCCGGTGCGCCGCCATCGCCACCCACTCGTCGGTGAGCGGGTCGCGCCGCACCTCCGACAGGGGCTGCGACGGCGGCAGGTCCCGGGTGTCCACCGCGTCGCGCGGTGGCGCGTCCGGGGTGTCGTCGTAGTAGATGATCTCCCGGCCGTCCGCGAGCTTGCCCGCCGTGCGCCTCACGCCAGTTCCTCTCCCCGCCCCGGCACGTGCGCCAGGACCAGTTCACCGACCTGCTCCCCCAGCACTACCCGGGCCTGCTCGGCCAAACCCTCGTCGGTCACCAGCACGTCCGCCTCGTCCAGCGCGGCGATGGTGGAGATGCCGACGGTGCCCCACTTGGTGTGGTCGGCGACCACCACCACGCGACCGGCCGCGTCGACCAGCGCGCGGTCGGTCTCGCTCTCGTTGAGGTTGGGGGTGGTGAAGCCGGAGCGCTCGGCCATGCCGTGCACGCCCAGGAACACCACGTCCAGGTGCAGCGACCGCAGCGCCTGCACGGCCACCGGCCCGACCAGCGCGTCCGACGGCGTGCGCACCCCGCCGGTGAGCACCACGGTCCGGTCGGTGCGCCCGCTCTGCTGGAGCACGTCGGCGACCCGGATCGAGTTGGTCACCACGGTCAGGTCGGGGATGTCGTCCAGGAACCGGGCCAGCGTCCACGTGGTGGTGCCCGCGGACAGCCCGATCGCGGTGCCGGGGCGGACCAGGCCCGCGGCGAACGCGGCGATGGCCTCCTTCTCCGGCAGCGAGCGCACCGACTTGGCCTCGAAGCCGGGCTCGTCGGTGCTGCGGCCGACCACGGACGTGGCACCGCCGTAGACCTTCTCCACCAGGCCGCGGGCGGCCAGCACGTCCAGGTCGCGGCGCACCGTCATGTCCGAGACGCCGAGCCGCACCACCAGGTCGCTCACCCGCACCGCGCCGGTCCGGCGGACTTCCTCCAGGATCACCGCTTGCCTCTGCCGCGCCAGCACGTCACACCTCTTCCCTGACCACGACCACGCCGCCGGCGGGCACGACCACGCGCCCGGGCACCCGCTCCCCGGACAGCAGCTCGACGCCCACCGCGGGCAGCTCCGCATCGCCGCCCCCGTGGTTCACCGCGACCAGCCACGATACGGGCGCGCCGGCCCGCGCACCCCGACGACGCACGACCTCGACGCCCGCGGTACCGCGCGGCACGCCCGCGTGGTCCAGCACGGCCTCGACCAACCGGTCCAGCCCGGCCCCGGTCAGGCCGCACGCCAGGTACCAGGCGGCGCCCTCGCCGACGTCGCGGCGGGTGACCGCGGGCACGCCCGGCAGCGGGCCGTCCACGTAGGAGGCCAGCACCTCCGCGTCGCCCGCGCGCAGGTGCTCGGTCCACACCCGCGCCGACGAGCCGTCGTCCAGCGCCACCTCCTGCCCGGCGGCCAGCGGGAAGAACTCCTCGGTCCGCACGCCCAGCAGGTCGCGGAACGCGCCGGGGTGGCCGCCGAGGTGCACGTGGCCGCGGGTGTCGGTGATCCCGGAGAGGTAGGTGACCAGCAGCCGGCCGCCGCCCTCGACGTAGTCCGCGTACGGGCCGGCGTCGTCGACCAGGTGCAGCGCGGGCAGCACGACCGCGCGGTAGGGCGCCAGGGGCGCGCCGGGCGGCAGGAAGTCGACCGCCACGCCGGCCCGCCACAGGGCGCGGTAGAGCGCGAGCGCGTGCTCGCGGTGGGAGAAGTCGACCGTGGGGTGGGCGGGCTGCCCGAGCACCCACCCGGACTCCCAGTCGTAGACCACCGCGACCGGCGCCGCCTCGACGGTCGAGCCGACCAGCTCGGCGATGCGCGCGTACTCGGCGCCGACCCGCTCGACCTCGGCGAACACGGCCGTGTCGGGACCCGCGTGCGGGACCATCGCCGAGTGGTAGCGCTCCGCGCCCGCCCGCGACTGCCGCCACTGGAAGAACAGCGTGCCGTCCGCGCCGCGGGCGAGGTGCTGGTACGAGTTGCGCCGCAGCTCGCCGGGCTGCTTGGCGAGGTTGCGCGGCTGCCAGTTCACCGCCGAGGTGGAGTGCTCCATCAGCAGCCACGGGCGGCCGCGCGCGAGCCCGCGCGCCAGGTCGGCGGAGAAGGCCAGCTCGACGTGCCGCTCCGGGTCGTCGGCGCGGGTGTAGTGGTCGTTGGCCACGAAGTCGACCTCGTCGGCCCACCGCCAGTAGTCCAGCGCGCCGAACGTCCAGGTCACCATGAAGTTGGTGGTCACCGGCACGCCGGGGGTGACCTCGCGCAGCACGTCCCGCTCGGCCTTGAACAGCTCCAGCAGGGCGTCGGAGGAGAACCGGTCGAAGTCGAGCAGCTGGCCGGGGTTGCCCAGGGCGGGGGTGGCGCGCGGCGGCAGGACCTGGTCCCACGCGGTGTAGTGCTGGCTCCAGAACGCGGTGCCCCACGCCTCGTTCAGCGCGTCCAGGTCGCCGTGGCGGGACCGCAGCCACGCGCGGAACGCCTCGGCGCACCGGTCGCAGTAGCAGCGGGGGACGTGGCAGCCGTACTCGTTGCCCACGTGCCAGGCGGCCAGGGCGGGGTGCTCCCGGTAGCGCCGCGCCAGCGCGCCGGCCAGCGCGACCGCCTTCTCCCGGTAGACGGCCGAGCTGGGGCAGTAGGACTGCCGGGAGCCGTGCGAGAGCCGCACGCCCTCCGCCGTCTCGGGCAGCACCTCCGGGTGGGCGGTGGTCAGCCACGGCGGCGGCGAGGCGGTCGCGGTGGCCAGGTCGACCCGGATGCCGCCCTCGTGCAACCGGTCCAGCACGCGGTCGAGCCAGCCGAACTCGTAGCGGCCCTCCGCCACCTCCAGCAGGGCCCACGAGAAGACGCCGACGCTCACCAGGTTCACCCCGGCCCGCCGCATCAGCGCGACGTCGTCCGCCCACACCGCCTCGGGCCACTGCTCGGGGTTGTAGTCGGCACCCCAGGCCGGGCCGCGCAGACCGGTGGGCCAAGTCGTCATGTCCGCAAGGGTGGTCGAGTGGTCCGCAAACGTCAACACAGTCCAACAAGAGCACTCGCCGGCGGCACCAGGACGCGTGCCCTGCGCCACAGCCTGGTCGTTGTTGTTGACTCTGTGTTCGGTTTACCGATGCGCGTCACCCGACGGTGAGCTGGTCGCGGGCATCGGCGGCAGGGGCGTCGGGCGCCCGGGCAGGCGCAGCGCGAACAGCGCGCCGCCCTCCGGCGCCCGGCCCACGTAGGCCATGCCGCCGTGGCGCTCCGCGACCTGCTTGACGATCGCCAGGCCCAGGCCGGAGCCGGGCAGCGTGCGCGCCTCCTGCGAGCGGTAGAAGCGCTCGAACACGTGCGGCAGGTCGGCCTCGGCGATGCCCGGACCGGAGTCCGCCACCTCGACCACCGCGCTGCCGTCGCCGAGCTGCCGCAGCGACAGCCGCACCTCGCCGCCCGGCGGGCTGAACTTCACCGCGTTGTCCAGCAGGTTCAGCACCGCGCGCTCCAGCGCGGACGAGTCGCCCAGCAGCGACCACGGCTGGACCTCGACGGCCAGCCGCACGTCCGACGCCCGCCGCCGGGCCCGGTCCACCGCGCGCTCGACCACCTCGACCAGGTCCACCGGCTCGTGCACGACCTGCGGCGCGTCCTCCCGGGCCAGCTCCACCAGGTCGCCGATGAGCGTGGTCAGCTCGTCGAGCTGGGCCCGCACGTCGGCGTGGATCTCGGCCTTGTCCTGGTCCGACAGGGTCGGCGCGTCGGGCCGCTCGGAGGCCAGCAGCAGCTCCAGGTTCGTGCGCATCGACGTCAGCGGGGTGCGCAGCTCGTGGCCCGCGTCGGCGACCAGCCTGCGCTGCCGCTCCTGCGACTCGGCCAGCGCGCCGAGCATCGCGTTGAACCGCTGCGACAGCAGCGCCAGCTCGTCGTCGCCGGACACCGGGATCGGCCGCAGGTCGCCGGTCAGCGCGACCCGCTCGGTGGCCTCGGTCAGCCGCTGCACCGGCCGCAGGCCCGTGCGCGCCACCGCGGTGCCCGCCGCCGCCGCGACCAGCACGCCCAGGCCGCTGATCACGAACAGCACCACGGACAGCTTGCCCAGGGTGGTGTTGAGCGGCTTGGTGGACTGGGCGATCAGCATCGCCTGCCCGTCGCCGTAGGGCAGGGCGAGCACCTGGAAGCCCGTGCGGGTGTCGGTCCAGAAGTTCTCCTGCACCGCCCCGCGCGCCACCTCCAGGTCCGCGGGCTGGGTCGGCGGCGGGCTGGTGCCCTTGGGGTAGTAGATCTGCCCGTCGGTGTCCAGCACGCCGATCCGGATGTCGCCCGCGGCCAGGAAGGCGCCGGGGATCTCGGTGACGTCGTTGTTGACCTTGGGCGCGGTCACCGCGGCCTGCGCGCGCTGCCGGAGGTTGTCCTCCAGCTGGTCGTGCAGGTTCCGGCTGACCGTCATGTAGGCGCCGAGCGAGACCACGGCCACGGCGCCCGCCACGCAGAACGCCGCCAGCAGGGTGACCCGGGCCCGCAGCGAGACGCGCTGGAGGCGCTCGTTGGCGGCGTCGCGCACCGACGCTGAGTCGATCACGGAGGGGTCTCCCGCAGCACGTAGCCGACGCCGCGCACGGTGTGCAGCAGCCGGGGCTCGCCACCGGCCTCGGTCTTGCGGCGCAGGTAGCCCACGTAGACCTCCAGGGCGTTGCCCGAGGTCGGGAAGTCGTAGCCCCAGACGTCCTCCAGGATGCGACCGCGGGTGAGCACCTGCTTGGGGTGCGCGAGGAACAGCTCCAGCAGCGCGAACTCGGTCCGGGTCAGGCTGATCGACCGGTCGCCGCGCCGCACGTCGCGCGTGCCGGGGTCCAGCTCCAGGTCGGCGAACCGCAGCACCGCGCCCGCCTGCCCGCCCTTGGCGTCCTCGGCGGCGGCCCGCCGCAGCAGCGCGCGCAGCCTGGCCAGCAGCTCCTCCAGCGCGAACGGCTTGGGCAGGTAGTCGTCGGCGCCCGCGTCGAGGCCGGACACCCGGTCGGACACCGCGTCCCGGGCGGTGAGCACCAGGATCGGCAGGTCGTCGCCGGTGCTGCGCAGCCGGCGGCACACCTCCAGGCCGTCCAGCCTGGGCATCATCACGTCCAGCACCATGGCGTCGGGGCGCTGGTTGACGACGGACTCCAGGGCCTGCTGGCCGTCGCCGGCCAGGTCGACCTGGTAGCCGTTGAACTGCAGTGAGCGCCGGAGCGACTCACGCACGGCCCGGTCGTCGTCGACAACGAGGATGCGCATGGGATCAGTTTTGCCCGTGGTCCTGAGAGGCGCCTGAGAAGCCGATGTGAGCTACCCGTCAAGTCTTGGGGCCACCGGGGCGTTCCAGTGCCGCCACAGGGCCAGCAGCCGCAGGCCCACGATGACCGCCGAACCGGCCAGGCTCACCGGGACCGCGGGCAGGTCCAGTTGATCACCGACGACGACCACGAACGCGCCCGCCAGCGCCGCGACCGCGTAGATCTCCCGCCGCAGGACCAGCGGGATCTCGCGCAGCAGCACGTCGCGCAGCGCGCCGCCGCCGATGCCGGTGGTCATGCCGACCAGGCACGCCGCGTAGGGCGGCGCGCCCAGCGCGAGCGCGGTCGTGGTGCCCGCCGTGACGAACAGGCCGAGGCCGAACGCGTCGAGCAGCAGCACGGACCGGCGCAACTTCGCCACGGTCGGGTGAAAGCGGAAGACCACCAGCCCGGTGACCGCGGCGACGGCCAGGTAGGGCCAGCGCACCAGCGCCACCGGCGGGTGCACGCCCAGCAGCACGTCCCGGATCGTGCCGCCGCCCAGCGACGTGGTCAGGGCCAGCACGGTCACCCCGAACACGTCGAGCCTGGCCCGGACCGCGGCGAGCGCGCCGGAGGCGGCGAACGCGGCGATCCCGACCAGCTCCAGGGCGGTGAGCAGCACGGCTGCCCAGGTTAGAAGAAGTCGGCCAGTCGGGGCACGCCCGGTGCGCCGACCAGCCGGTCGAGCAGCCTGCCGTCGCCGTCCAGCAGGCCCGCGCGGCGCAGCGCGTGGCTGTCCTGCATGCCGCTGAACCACGGCCCGAGCGCGCGGGCGTGCAACCGCACCTCACCGCTGCCGCCCGGCTCCACGCGCACCCGGCCGTCCTCCACCACGAGCCGCCGCCGCCCCGCGTGCCACGGCGCGTGCCCGTCGACCACCTCCAGGTCGACGGCCGCGGTGAGCCCCCCGGCGGCGGGCCAGCCCCGCGCCGCCACGGCGGCCGGCAGGTCCACCACCCGCAGCAGCCAGGCGGACGCGGCCACGGTGAACTCGATCGCCTGGTCGGTCAGCAGGCCGGTCACGGCCGGGTCGACGACCCGCAGGGACACCCGGTCCAGCGGCCCGGACCGGCTCCGCACCTCGCGCAGCAGCCCGAGCTGGGTGGCCGCGTCCCGGCCGACCAGGTCGAGCACCCGCAGCCCGTCGGGGCGGCGCGTCGCGGTCAGGTACCCGCGCACCTCGCCGTCGTGGCCCGGGACCACCGACACGACGTCCAGGTCGAGCACGTCCCCGACCTCGACGGCGGGGGCGCTGCGGTCGAGCATGCCGTTGACCGTGGACGCCAGGTCGACGTAGCAGGCGTGCAACGCGGGCAGGTCGCCCGCCACGGCGGGGCGCGACGCCGGCCGCCCGGCCGCGGGCAGCCGGTCGGGCGGGAGGTCCAGGTACTCGAACACCCCGGCCCGCTCCCAGCCGCGCGACCGGTAGAGCGCGGGGACCGCGGCGTAGAGCACCGACAGCGCCCGGCCGCGCTCGCGCATGTCCCGCAGGGCCGCGTCGAGCAGCGCGCCCGCCACCCCGCGCCCGCGCGCGTGCGGGTCGACGGCGACCCCGCCGACGCCGCCCATGGGCACCGTCGCGCCGCCCCAGAACTGGTGGTACTCGCCGATCGTGAGCACCCCGGCGACCCGCCCGCCCAGCTCGGCGACCAGGCACCGGCGGCCGGGGCGGGGCGGTCCGGGGTCCGACCGGCCGAAGGCGACCCGGCGCAGCCGGTCGACCTCCCCGACGTCGTCCCCGGTCAGCTCGCGGATGCGCACACCACCCTGCCTACCAGGTGAAGAACCCCTGGCCGGTCTTGCGGCCCAGGTGGCCCGCGGCGACCTTCTCGCGCAGCAGCGCCGGCGGGGCGAACCGGGGGCCCAGCTCGGCGGCCAGGTGCTCGGCGATGGCGAGCCGGACGTCCAGGCCGACCAGGTCGGTCAGCCGCAGCGGCCCCATCGGCCAGCCGTAGCCCAGGCGCATGCCGGTGTCGATGTCCTCGGCGCTCGCGACGCCCTCCTCCAGCATCCGGATGGCCTCCATGCCCACCGCGACGCCGAGCCGGGAGGTGGCGAAGCCGGGCGCGTCCCGCACCTCGATGACGGTCTTGCCCAGCTCCTCGGCCCAGGCGCGGGCCTTCGCCACGACCTCGGGCGACACGCCGTCGTGGTGGACCAGCTCGACCAGCTGCTGCACCGGCACGGGGTTGAAGAAGTGCATGCCCAGCACCCGCTCGCCGGGCAGGCCCTCGGCCAGCGCGGAGATCGACAGCGACGAGGTGTTGGACGCCAGCACGGCGTCGGGGCAGGCGCTCGCGGCCGCGGCCAGCACGCGCCGCTTCAGCCCGACGTCCTCGGGCACGGCCTCGACGACCAGCTCGGCGGCCACCGGCTCCAGGCGCTCCACCACGGTGAGGCGTTCCAGCAGCTCACCGGGCACGCCGTCGAGCCTGCCCCGGTCCGCGGCCCTGGCCAGCGACGCCTCGACGGCCCGCCGCGCCGCCAGGACCCGGTCCGCGCCCGCCTCGACCAGCACCACGTCGTGGCCGCCGGCCAGCAGGAGGTGGGCGATCCCGGCTCCCATCGTGCCGCCACCGATCACCGCGGAGATCATGCGGACCCCCTCCTTGTAACACCTCGGGGCTGGTTTCCGGGCCGGACTGTAACACCGGCACCATGGACGGGTGCGGATCATCCTGCTGCGCCACGGGCAGAGCCTGGGCAACGTCGACGAGCTGGCGTACTGCCGCGTCCCGGACCACGCCCTGCCCCTCACCGGGCTGGGCGAGGAGCAGGCCCGGCGGGCGGGGCCGCGGATCAGGGAGCTGCTGGGCGGCGAGCCCGCCGCGGTCTACGTGAGCCCGTACGTGCGGACCCGCAACACCCTGCGGCACCTGGGGCTGGGCGCGCTGGCCGAGCGCACCGTGGCCGAGCCGCGGCTGCGCGAGCAGGACTGGGGCAACCTCCAGGACCCGGTCCAGCAGGAGGTGCTCAAGCACCAGCGGCACGCCTACGGCCACTTCTTCTTCCGGCTGCCCAACGGCGAGTCCGGCGCCGACGTGGACGACCGCCTGGCCGCGTTCCTGACCGACCTGGAGGCGCGGATGCGGGCGCCGGGCCACCCGTCCACCGCCCTGGTGGTCTCGCACGGGCTGACCATCCGGCTGCTGTGCCGCCGGCTGTTCGGCTGGAGCGTGGAGCTGTTCGAGTCGCTGTCCAACCTCGACACGTGCGAGGACCGCGTGCTCACCCACGACGGCGCGGGCTGGCGGCTGGACCGGCCGTTCGACCAGTGGCGCGCCTCCCCGGACGGCGAGGCGCAGGGACCGATCGGCTAGCGCCCGCCGGACTCCACAGAGGACCGCGGCGCCGGTGCGGCGGGCACCCGCTGCCGCACCAGGCCGCCCAGCGAGGCGCAGCCCGCCACGGCCAGCACCGCCAGCGCGGGCCAGTCGAGCACCAGGTGCCCGTCGTGGCCCACCACGAAGCTCGCGTACAGGCCCCAGCACTGCACCACGGTGAGCGCCGAACCGGCCACCGTCGTCCACCACGAGACGGTGCCGACCACCAGGACGAGCAGGACCAGGTCGAACACCGGCCAACTGCCCGCCGCGGCGGTCACCGCGACACCACCGGCGAAACCGAGCGCGGAGCCGTGCGCTGTGCCAATCATGACCGACCATTGAACGCCCGGTTGAGACGGACGCCACCCCCTCGGCGGCAAGTTCACTGGATCGCGTGAGGCACGATCGTCCGAATGAGCTTCTACGACGTGCTGCACCGCCGGAGGGACACCCGGGGTGAGTTCACCGGCGCCCCGATCCCGCCGGAGGTGCTGCGCCGGGTCCTCGGCGCCGCGCACGCCGCACCCAGCGTGGGCCTGTCCCAGCCGTGGGACTTCATCCTGGTCCGCGACGAGCACACCCGGCGCGCCTTCCGCGACCACGTCCAGGCCGAGCGCAGCGTGTTCGCCGCGGGGCTCGACCCGGAGCGGGCGGAGCTGTTCGAGCGGATCAAGGTCGAGGGCATCCTGGAGTCCACCCTCGGCGTGGTCGTCACCTACGACCCCGACCGCGGTTCGCCGGCCGTGCTGGGCAGGCACGCCATCGCCGACGCGGGTTTGTACTCGGTCTGCCTGGCCATCCAGAACCTGTGGCTGGCCGCGACCGCCGAGGGGCTGGGCGTGGGCTGGGTGAGCTTCTACCGCGAGGAGGTGCTGCGCAGGCTGCTGGGCATCCCCCGGCCGGTGCGGCCGGTGGCCTGGCTGTGCGTCGGCCCCGTCGAGCGGCTGCCGGACGCCCCGGACCTGGAGCGGCACGGCTGGCGCAACCGGCTGCCGCTGGAAGAAGTCCTGCACCAGGAGCGGTACACCCGGCGTCCGGGCCGGTAGCCTGTGTTAACCGTGCCGGCGGCGGGCGGGCCCGCGTACCCGTCCCGCCGAGTCGGAATGGAGTGTCAGCGCGAGTGGAGCAGCCAGAGCCGCCTCCCCCCGACCGGGCGTGGCAACCGGACCTAGAGGTCAAGGCGTTGCTCAACGCCGGGCGCCTGCCGGAGGCGAACACCCTGTTCGACCGGGTGGTGAACCGCCTGCCGGTCGCCGCCGACCGGTGGCAGCGCTCCGCGGCCCTGGTCAACCGGGCCAAGCTGGCGTGGCGGCTCGGCCGCATCCCGCTGGCCCTGGAGCTGGCCGCCGAGGGCTGGACCGACCTGGACGGCGAGCCCACCGACAACCCGGCCGCGGCGCAGGCCATGCACGCGCTGGGCTACCTGCTGGAGGGCATCGGCAACCGGCGGGCCGCGGTGGACATGCTCCGGCTGTCGGTGCAGGTGGCCCGGCGGGCGGCCGCGCAGTCCGAGCTGGGCGCCGAGGTGCTGGGCCACTGCCTCCAGGCGCTGGGCGGCACGCTGAACTTCCGCGCCATCTCCTCGCCGCCGGAGCTGGCGCCCGCGATCTTCGAGGAGGCGCGCGGCCACCTCAAGGAGGGCCTGGGGCTGGCCCGGGACCCCCAGATGCGGCGCGCGCTGCTGGGCGCGTACAGCCGTTCGCTGGCCGGCGTCGGCGAGCTGGCGCAGGCCGAGGAGCACGCCGCGGAGACGCTGCGGCAGGCGCGGGCGGCCGACGACAAGTGGGCGATGGCGGTGGCCAACTGGGTGCTGGCCGTGGTCCGGCGGGAGCAGGACGAGCTGGTCGAGGCCCGCACCCTGGCCAGCCGGGCGGTGGCCGCGTCCGAGGCGATCAACGACCCGTCGCTGCTGCTGCGCTTCTCCCTGGACCTGGCCGACATCTGCGCGCGGATGAGCGACCACGTGGGCGAGGCGGCGGCGCTGCGCTGCTCGGTCGCGGCGGGCAAGACCGCCACCGAGACGCTCCAGGAGGGCCTGGCGCAGGCGCTGGAGCAGCGGCGGGTGGCCGTGCAGGCCCAGCGGGTGGCGGTGGCCGCGCAGGAGGCCGCGGCTCGGGACCCGCTGACCGGGCTGGCCAACCGGCTCGGCCTGGAGCGCGCGGCGCCGACCCTGCTGGAGAGCACGGCCGCCAAGGGCCGGGTGCCGTGGCTGGTGCTGGTGGACGTGGACCGCTTCAAGGGCGTCAACGACGACGCGGGGCACGCGGCGGGCGACGCGACGCTGCGCGAGATCGCCCAGCTGCTGCGCCGCGAGTGCCGGGCCGACGACCTGGTCGCGCGGTGGGCGGGCGACGAGTTCGTGGTGCTGCTCGGCGACGCCGGCGGCGCGCACGACGTGGGCCCGGCGGTGGCCGAGCGCATCCGCGCGGCGGTCGACCACCACGACTGGACCGTGGTGCTGGGCACGGTCCGGCGGCCCACCGTGAGCATCGGCGTGGCCGCCGGGCCGGCCGGGCTGGACGAGCTGTTCGCCGCGGCGGACATGGCGCTCTACCGCGCGAAGCGCCACGGCCGCAACCGCGTCGAGGTGGAGCCCCTGGTGTCGGAGGTCGTCAGCGGGAACTGACCACGGCCCGCTTTGTTGACCGATCGTTCTGGTACGGCTACCGTGGCGGCATGGCCAGGACGAAGGAGTTCGACCCGGACGCGGCCCTGCGGGCGGCCCTGGACCTGTTCTGGCGCAAGGGGTACGAGGCCACCTCGGTCCAGGACCTGGTCGACCACCTGGGGATCGGCCGGGCCAGCATCTACGCCACCTTCGGCACGAAGCACGACCTGTACCTGCGCGCCCTGGACCGGTACTGCGAGGAGGTCGGCGGCCGGGCGGCCTACGCGCTCTCGCCGTCGGGCCCCGCGCTGCCCGCGGTCCGGGAGCTGATCCGCTCCTTCGCCGACGAGGCGCTGGCCGACCCCGACCGCAAGGGCTGCTTCGTCACCAACACCGCGGTCGAGTGCCTGCCGCACGACGAACTCGCGGCCCGGCGCGTGGACATCGGCCTCAACAGCCTGGAGGCGGCCATCGCGGGCGCCCTGGTGCGCGCCCGCGACCAGGGCGAGCTGCCCGCGGACCGGGACCCGCACGCGCTGGCCCGGTTCCTCGTCACGGTGGCGCAGGGCATCCGGGTGATCGCCAAGCGCCCCGACCCGCGGCGCCTGCGCGACTCGGTCGACCACGCGCTGTCCCTGCTCGACTAGACCCGCTCCGCCCACTCCGCCGGCACCGCCGGCGCCGCGTGCTGCCCGAATATTGGAACGACCAGTCTAGAATGGATCTTCGACCATGGATCGACGAGCACTGCTGACCTCCGGCGCCACGGCCGCCGCCCTGGCCGCGACCGGCGGCGTCGCCCGCGCCGCCGAACCCCGCCCGACCCCCGTCCCCTCCGACGCCGCGCTGGCCCGGTCGCTCGGCTTCCGCAGCGCGCACGCGGACGTCAACGGCACGCGCCTGCACTACGTCATCGGCGGCCAGGGCTCACCGCTGGTGCTGATGGGCGGTTGGCCGCAGACCTGGTGGCAGTTCCGCAAGGTCATGCCCGCGCTGGCCCGGCGGCACCGCGTGGTCGTGGTCGACATCCGCGGGATGGGCGGCTCGGCCAAGCCCGCGACCGGCTACGACAAGAAGACCATGGCCCGCGACGTCCGCGAGCTGATCGCGGTGCTCGGCCTCGGCCGGGTGGACGTCGCGGGCCACGACATCGGCGCGATGGTCGGCCACAGCCTCGCGGCCAACCACCCCGAGGCGGTCCGCAGGCTGGCCCTGCTCGACGTGGCGCACCCGGACGAGAGCATGTACGACCTCACCCTGGTGCCGCGCCCCGACCAGCCGTTCTTCCTCTGGTGGTTCGCCTTCAACCAGGTGCCGCTGCTGCCCGAGGCGCTGCTCGCCGGCCGGTTCCGGCTGCTGGTCGACCACCTGTGCGGGCTGATGCTGAAGGACCAGGGCGCCATCGCCGACCGGGACCGGTCGATCTACGCGGACGCGTACTCGTCCCCGGACGCGGTCCGGGCGGCCAACGGCTGGTACCGGGCGTTCGCCCAGGACGTCCTCGACCGGCGGGCGCACCCGCGGCTGGCGTTGCCGGTGCTCGGGCTGGTCAACGAGGACAACCCGGACCAGTTGGCGGTACCGCTGCGCCGGCACGTCGTCGACCCCGCGATCAGGGTGGTCCGGGGCAGCGGGCACTACCTCGCCGAGGAGCGGCCGGACGCCGTGGCCGGCGAGCTGCTGGCGTTCTTCGGCGCCTGACGACCGCGCGCCGACCGGGTCGTCACCGACGGCCCGGTCGGCGTCGGGGCCGGTCGGGGCTTCAGGCGATCAGGCCGCCGCGGAAGGCGACCAGCGCCGCCTGCACGCGGTTCACCGCGCCGATCTTGCCCAGCACCGAGGAGACGTAGCCCTTCACGGTCGCCTCGGACAGGTGCAGGGTGCCGCCGATCTCGGCGTTGGACATGCCCTGCCCGATCAGCACCAGCACCTCGCGCTCGCGCTCGGACAGCGAGGCCAGCAGGCGCCGCGCGGGTTCCGCGGCCCGCTCGCCGTCCGCCACCGCGGCCAGCACCCTGGCCGCCACGCCGGGGTCGAGCACGGCGCCGCCCGAGGCGAGGTCGCGCACCGCCCGGACCAGCTGCTCGGGTTCGGTGTCCTTGAGCAGGAAGCCCGAGGCGCCCAGGCGCAGGGCCTCCGAGACGTACTCGTCCACGTCGAACGTGGTCAGCATGGCGATCCGCGGCGGGTCCGGCACGGCGCGCAGCTTGCGCAGCGCCATCAACCCGTCGGAGGACCGCATCCGGATGTCCAGCAGCAGGACGTGCGGGCGGTGCTGGCGCGCCAGGTCGGCCACCAGGTGCCCGTCGTCGCACTCGGCCACGACCTCGATGTCGCCGGCGCTGCTGAGGATCATGCGAAGGCCGGACCGGACGAGGTCTTCGTCGTCGGCCAGCATCACCTTGATCACGACGCCTCCCCGCGTTGGCGTTTCGTGTTCGTACCCGTTCAGCATCGCGCACGAACACGCAAGCTGACGTTAATTCACCGTTATCTCACCACGGAAAGACGACGTCGAGGCCGTTGACAGTTGCCAGGCGAATTCCGAGGTCAACCGGCTACCGGGCGTAGTGGTCGCAGGTCAAACGCGAAGGTCTTTCGCGATTGTTTACGGATGAGTAACGTGCATCACACGATCCCTGCCTGGAAGGAGCTTCGCGTCATGCGGAGAGCCGCCCGATCGCTCGCCGTCGTGTGCTTACTCGCCGCCGCCGCCGTCACCGCACCACCGGTGGCGCGGGCCGAGCCGATCCGGACCACAGCCTTCACCCCCGACGACTACTGCCTGGGCCAGTGCAACGACGTGCTGCCGCCGGGCCAGAACGGCAACGCCACCCTCACCGACATCCTCGCCCACCAGGTGTTCGGCACCCGGCCCGCGCACGCCGCGGACCAGCTCGGCAAGTACGACGCCCTGCCGTCGGGCTACGGCGGCCTGACCAACGAGCAGCTGGGCGCGTTCTTCAACGACGCCTCCTTCGGCGTGCCCGCCGACCAGGTGGAGAGCACCATCCGGCCGCGCGAGGACGTGACCATCGTCCGCGACAAGGCCATCGGGATGCCGCACGTCTACGGCACCACCCGGTCCGGCACCGAGTTCGGCGCCGGGTACGCCGCCGCGCAGGACCGGCTGTGGCTGATGGACCTGTTCCGCCACCTCGGGCGCGGGCAGCTGACCGGGTTCGCCGGCGGCGCCGAGGGCAACCGGGCGCTGGAGCAGAGCTTCTTCAGCCAGATCCCCTACACCGAGGCCGACCTGCAGCGGCAGATCGACCAGGTGGCGACCCAGGGCCCGCGCGGCGCGCAGGCGCTGCAGGACGTGCGCGACTACGTCGCGGGCATCAACGCCTACATCACCGCCGCGGTCAACGGGCGGTACTTCCCCGGCGAGTACGTGCTGACCGGGCACGCCGACGCCATCACCAACTGGAACGACATCCAGCCGTTCCAGCCGACGGACATGGTCGCCATCGCCGCCGTGGTCGGCGGCCTGTTCGGCGCGGGCGGCGGCGGCGAGGTGCAGAACGCGCTGGTGAAGCTCGCCGCGCAGAACCGCTACGGCGCCGAGGCCGGCGACCGGGTGTGGCGGTCGTTCCGGGAGCAGAACGACCCGGAGGCCGTGCTGACCCTGCACGCCGGGCAGCGCTTCCCGTACGCGACCACGCCCGCCGCGCCGCAGGGCGTGGCGCTGCCCGACGGCGGCGCGGTGACGCCGGAACCCATGGTCTACGACCAGGTCGCAGCAGGACAGTCCACTGTGGACGTGCCGGACGACCTGAAGGCGTTGGAGGGCTTGTTCGCCGACGGCGTGCTGCCGCGCGACCTGCTGACCCGCAAGCAGGGCATGTCCAACGCGCTGGCGGTGTCCGGCGCGCACACCGACTCCGGCAACCCGATCGCCGTGTGGGGCCCGCAGACCGGCTACTTCGCGCCGCAGCTGCTGATGCTCCAGGAGCTCAACGGACCGGGCCTGCGGGCGCGCGGCGTGTCGTTCGCGGGCGTGTCGATGTACGTGCAGCTGGGCCGGGGCGTCGACTACTCGTGGAGCGCCACCTCCGCCGGCCAGGACATCACCGACACCTACGCGGTGGAGCTGTGCGAGCCCGGCGGCGCGGCGCCCACGGCGTCCTCGAAGCACTACCTCTTCCACGGCCAGTGCCTGCCGATGGAGCGGCTGGAGCGCAGGAACGCGTGGAAGCCGACGGTCGCCGACCCGACGCCCGCCGGCTCGTACACCCTGGTGGTGTACCGGACGAAGTACGGGCTGGTGCAGAGCCGCGCGCGGGTGGGCGGCAGGTTCGTCGCCTACACCTCCCTGCGGTCCACCTACCAGCACGAGGTCGACTCGATCCTGGGGTTCCAGGAGTTCAACGACCCCGGCGCGATCCGGTCGGCGCAGGACTTCCAGCGCGCCGCCGAGCGCATCGGCTACGCGTTCAACTGGTTCTATGTGGACTCGCGCGACACCGCGTACTTCAACTCGGGCGCGAACCCGGTGCGCAAGGCCGCCGTGGACCCGCACCTGCCGGTGAAGGCCGAGCCCGCGTACGAGTGGGAGGGCTGGGACGCCGACCGCAACACGGCGAGCTACACGCCGTTCGCGCAGCACCCGCAGTCGGTGAACCAGGACTACTACATCAGCTGGAACAACAAGCAGGCGCTGGACTACTCGGCGTCGGGCTACGGCATGGGCTCGGTGCACCGCGGCGACCTGCTCGACGACCGGGTGCGGGCGCTGATCGCGCGCGGCCCGGTGACGCGGGCGTCACTGACCCGCGTGATGGCCGAGGCGGGCGTGGCCGACCTGCGGGCCGAGCAGGTGCTGCCGCTGGCGCTGCGGGTCATCGACAGCGCCCCGGTCACCGACCCGGCGCTGGCCGCCGTCGTCACGCAGCTGCGCGACTGGCAGCGCTCGGGGTCGTTGCGCAAGGAGACCTCGCGCGGCAGCAAGGCGTACGCGCACGCCGCAGCCATCAGGGTGCTCGACGCGTGGTGGCCGAGGCTGGTCGAGGCCGAGTTCAAGCCGGGGCTCGGCGACGCGCTGTACGGGCAGCTCACCCGGGCCCTCCAGGTCGACGAACCGCCGTCGGACGCGCACGGCACCGCGCCGCACAAGGGCTCCTCGTTCCAGAACGGGTGGTGGAGCTACGTGCACAAGGACCTGCGGTCCGTGCTCGGCGAGGACGTCCAGGGGCCGCTGGGCGAGCGCTACTGCGGCGGCGGGGCGCTGGCGGCGTGCCGCCAGGTGCTGCTCGACAGCCTGCGCGCGGCGGCGGCCGTGCCCGCCACGGCGGTGTACCCCGGCGACTCCTCGTGCGCGGCCGGTGACCAGTGGTGCGCCGACAGCATCATCCACCGCGCCATGGGCGGCATCACGCACGACAAGGTGAACTGGCAGAACCGGCCCACCTACCAGCAGGTCGTGCAGTTCCCGTCCCGCCGCGGGATGGAGGTGCGCAACCTGGCCACCGGCGCCACCGCCACCGCGAGCAGCCATGAACGCGGGTGGTACGAGTCGCCGCCCGCCAACGCGGTGGACGGCAGGGCGGACACCCGGTGGGCCAGCGACTGGTCGGACGGCCAGTGGCTGCGCGTCGACCTGGGCGGGGAGCGCACGGTGGGGCGCGTGGTGCTGTCGTGGGAAGCCGCGCACGCCAGGGCCTACCGGGTCGAGCTGTCGGTCGACGGGGCGCAGTGGCGGACGGTGCACGAGACGACCGCGGGCGACGGCGGGCAGGACGTCGTGGCGTTCACACCCCAGCCGGCACGATTCGTACGAATGACGGGTATCCAAAGGGCGACGAGTTACGGATACTCGGTTTACGAGCTTGAGGTCTACGTCTCGTAGGCCGGTCCGCAGGAAGACCCCGGTCCACCCCCAGGGACCGGGGTCTTCCACCTTTTCGGGCCGGTGGCGGTGCCGGGCACCGTCCGCTGTGGACCGGTGCCCGGCGGCGCTACGGCAGCGGCCTGGCCCCGTTCGCGTGGTGGGCCCCGTTGACGCGCGGCGGCAGCTCGTGGTGGTTGGGCGGCAGCTCGTAGCTCTGCCCGGGCAACCCCACCTGCTCGGCGAACTCGGCGGCCACGGTCGAACCGCCGTAGATGCCCAGCGCCTTGGCCAGGTGGAGGCGCACGTCGGTGCGGTGGCCGTCGTCCAGGCGCGGCAGGGCGCTCTCGAAGCTGGTCACCAGCGTGTCCGCCCAGTGCCGGTCCCGGCGGTCGGCGGCGATCTCGACCAGCTCGGCGAGGTGCCTGCTCAACGAGACGGCCTGCTCGACCTGGTAGCCGTTGCGCATGAGCCACCAGATGGTCGCGCTGGACAGGTCGGTCAGCACCTCGTCGCGCAGGTACTTGATCTCGGCCCGCTCCGCGTCCCGCTCGGCCTGGCGCATCGTGGTGGTCTGCAGCAGCTCGATGTGCTTGCGCGCCATGGCCAGGTCGGAGTCGTTGACGGTCAGCGACACCCCGTCGGCGCGGGCCCACACGTGCGTGCCCTCCACCTGCCGCTCGGCCGCGAGCTCGTCCCCGAGCTGGTGCTGGAGCGGCACGTGGTGCACGAGCATCGTCCGCTCGGTCAACGCCCGGGCCCGCTGGATCACGTCGTTGACGGCCGCGTTGCGCGGCGAGTTGTGCCGCACGCCGGTCGTCAGGTCGACCCGCCAGTGGATCGTCATCTTGACGTGGAAGTCGAGCCCGTAGACCGCGCTGGGCAACGGCGACTCGAACGGGTGCTGGTGGGTCGTGGCAGCGGGCACGAACGTGTACTCGTCCGGCTTGGTGCGCACGCGGCGCCACCAGGCGCGGGCGGAGCCGAGGGGGCCGGGGCGGAAGTCGGGCCAGGGTCGACTGCTCATGCGATGGCTTTCGTCAGAGGGGAGGTGCCCCCTCTGTACCTCACGGGGGCGCGCGGGGAGAAGACGGGCGGGGCCACTTCGCCCGGACAGCCCACGGGTGGTGGGGCCGGATCTCACCGGGGGTGCACGAAGCTGCGGCCGGGCGGGTGACACCCCCTTCGGTGCTGCGGGGGTGGGGGACCGGGTAGGCTGCGTGTCGCGCCCTCGTAGCTCAGGGGATAGAGCATCGGTTTCCTAAACCGTGTGTCGCAGGTTCGAATCCTGCCGGGGGCACTCACCTTTCGCCGGGTGAATCAGGCCCTGAGCTGCATCTTTGCGCTCGGGGCCTGATCTTTTCCGTGGGTTGCGGGCTGTGATCGGCCCCTGTTCCCCGGGGTTCCGGACTGCTCCGAGCTTCGAACGGGGTCCGAGGGCCTTGGCGGGTCACTCGTCGAACAATCCTTCGATGGTCTTGTTCACCGTCGCCCGCCTACGTACTTCCGAGCCATGGCGAGACCGCGACGTGACGCACGTCATACGGCTACCCGGCAAGCGAACACCCCGCTGTCAGGCGCGGTGCCCCACCGGTCGACGTGGTCCCGCAGGGGGCCGATCAGGACCGACTGGACGGGCACCGGCCCCCTGGCCCCGGTGCTGCAGGCCCCGCGCCGGTCGTGCCCCTCTCGGAGTCCGTCCACCACTTGCCCGCCGCCGACCTTAGACTTCCCGAGCATCAACGTTTCGCAGCCGTCCGAACACAGCCCCAGCCGTCGCCAGAGCATCCACAGTGCTCCTCCGCGTCGTCGCAGCCGCCTCCGACCACTTCATGTCCATATAGGACTGCGAGGGCATCGGCGGAGCCGGTCATACTTGGCCACGTCCGCAGCCGCATGAGCAGGCCGCCGACGCCGGCACCAGCAGCCACACCAGCGCCACCACGGCAGCGATCCACTTCGCCCTACCCGGCCGAGCGCCCACGAACGGAGCCGGATCCACCTACTCCCCGCCGCTCATCACGCACCCCCGGCGGGGGTGGAAATCAACGGCAGCCATCCCGGACACGCACAGCAAACAAGCTGGTTAGGCGCATAGACACCGAACTTCTCGCACGCCCCACAGGGGCGGCCATTACGCAACTTCCACACATTCAGGGTAACCGCAGGACTTGACGCACGTCCCCCGACGCCAGATACCCTCGACACGACCGGACCCCTTTGATCAGCCAATGTGTGCCGGTCACGTGAGTCGCCGGGAACAGTCCAAGGCCCGCCAAGACTGTCGGACAGTTTCCGGCGACTCACACCAACCAGCGAGAGAAGATCAGTTGAGAGTCATGCACTCACTGATTCGCCCACGTGTTCAGCCAAGTGCGCGATGAACGCCCGTGACTCCTCCACGCCCATCGCATTGGCCAGCAGCAACCGAGCCGACTCCTCGTAGAAGCCAGTGTCTCGCGGCTCGTCGAAGAGCAGACTGTACGGCGTAGCACCAATATGCACTACCGGCCGAAACTGCGGCGACCGCATCAGCGTGAACGAGTACAGATCCCAGTAGCCGAATGACGCATCCTGCCCGACAACCCGAACATCCACTTTCCTGGTGTTGCCGAGCCAGAACAGATGCATCAACTGACCCCACGCCACCTCACGATCACCACTCAGGTGCCGCAAGGTCAACTCCCGAACCACGAACGTGCGCTTGACCGGCACACCGACGTTCAACACCTTCTGCCGTGCCTTCCGCGCAGCTACGCACCGCTCGACCTCGTCCGCCGACAGATGGACACTCCGCCCGAACAGCTCGCGCATATAGTCCTCTGACTGCACGAGCGCCGGAACCCCCACCGCCTCGTAAGAGAAGAGTTGCCGGGCCGCCGCCTCATGCCGACGCACC
This sequence comes from Saccharothrix syringae, assembly GCF_009498035.1. NCBI lineage: Bacteria > Bacillati > Actinomycetota > Actinomycetes > Pseudonocardiales > Pseudonocardiaceae > Saccharothrix > Saccharothrix syringae. The sequence goes on along the minus strand of NZ_CP034550.1, from coordinate 660,264 downwards.
GCCGACACCTCATCGGCCCCGCCCACGCCATGCCCCTGGATCAGATATCCGCCGTCAACATCACGACACAAATCCATGACACGCTTGAAGGTCTCAGAGTCGACGTGGTAGGCACCAAGCAGACGAGCAACGTTACGCGCATCGGTCTGCCGATGCCCGGACTCCAGTTTCGACAACCACCGCGCCGAGAAACCCAGCACCTCCAACAAGGCGCCAACCTTCATCCCCGCACGACGTCGGGCCTCCCTCAATTCGGCACCCAACATCCTGCTCCTCACGGTCGTCTCCGACCGCAAATCATCGACATCAGCCACAACGATCCCCACGGTCAGCCGAGCCACCGTCAGCGCGGAAACTCGACGATCTCGAACAAGTCGTCAAAGGCCATCGGAGCCAGCGCGGTCAACGCGCTACCGATGAACACCGCACCAGGCCGAAGATCCCCAGCCCTCACCCGCACCACCGTCGAACGATTGACCTTCATCGCACGCGCAAGCGCATAATCGGACGGGAACCCCGCCAACTGAACGGCTTTGTCGAACGCATCGAAACGAAGCTTCACCGTGTACGCCATCAGGCACCACCAGCACCGTCTCGCCCTTTACCCGCAGCACCGTCAAGCGCAGCGCGCCCCTCCTCGATGGCAGCGGCCAGCCGCGGCAATGCGTCGTGATCCACCACCAACACCGCCGGGAACGCGTTGCCGAAACGCAGCTCCACCCGCCCCGCGTAAGCCAACGGCTCGACCCTGATGGGCAGATGAGCCGTGACGTGCAGGCGAACCAGGTCACCCACCAACCTCACGCGGCCTTGGCCGACTTGGTGACCACCGACGCCATGCCCGAGGCACGCAGGCTGTACCCGAGCTTCGCCCGACACCGATGCCGCTCACCAACATGAGCACCCCAGCACGCCTTGTCATCGATCCACGGCGTCACCGTCAGCCCCTCGAACACCACCGGCCGCACATCGGTCCCAGGAATCGCCTCCGGCGGCACCGGCTGGTGCGGGGCGGCGATCTTCACCGTCACCACCGCATCGGCCCTGCGCTCCGCCGCCTGGTCGATCACCAACACCGACCACACCAACAGCCCGGACTCCTTGTCCGTCTCCTGCTGGGGCGGCAACCCCTTGACCCGCTCCTCCGCCGACTGGAACCTGAGGACGGGCTCCACCCCCATCACCAGAGCCCCACGCGGGAAGACGAAGTCATGAGTCACCGGGAGCCTGCTCCCACCCGTGATCACCACAGCCGTACTCCTGCCTCGGCATCGGCCGGACCTGCTGTCCGGCACCTTGACACCGATCACTTTCGGCGAAAAACGGGGACGTCAGCACCACACAGCGGGACAACTAGAGACGTCCTTGATACCGTCGAGTCGTCCCGACTCGTGCCGCGGGGGTGCACATGCCCAACCAACGCCTACGAGACTCGTTGCTGCGCAACGGTTTCGACCTCACCCAAGTAGCCAGGGCCACCGGCGTAGACCCCAAGACGGTCGAACGCTGGATCAACCTCAACCGGACCCCGTACCCCAGGCACCGCCGAGCCATCGCAGCCATGGTCAGGGAGTCCGAGACCTACCTCTGGCCGGACGCGATCGCCCCGGACGCCAAGAAGGAGATCACCAAGTCCGAGGTCGTGCAGGTCTACCCGCACCGCCACTCGGTGCCCCAAGAGCTATGGGCCCAGCTCATCGACCAGGCCCGCATGAACATCTCCATCCTGATCTACTCGGGCATCTTCCTCACCGACAACCCAAGCCTGATCAAAACCCTCCGCAGCAAGGCCGAAGCAGGCGTCAAGATCCGCCTACTCTTGGGCGACCCCGCCAGCCGAGAGGTAGCCCGCCGCAGCGAGGAAGAGGGCATCGGCCGCGGCACCCTGGCCGCCAAGGTCCGCAACGCCCTCGCTTACTTCAGGCCCTTGGCAGAGACCGGCCACGCCGAGATCCGCTGCCACCGCACCACGCTCTACAACTCGATCTACCGCTTTGACGACGAACTACTGGTCAACACCCACGTCCACGGCTTCATGGCAGCCCATGCCCCGGTCCTGCACATCCGCCGCCTCTCCGGAGGCGACCTGTTCGAGACCTACGCCGAGAGCTTCCAAGGCGTCTGGGACGACGCCAAGCCACCCAAGTGGTAGGCAGAGACACATGGCACGCACCGATCACTACCACGACCCCAACGCCCCCACCGCAACCAACATCGTCGTAGCCGTGACCGCGTTCGTCCAAGACGACCAGGGCCGCCTACTGATGATCCGCCGCACCGACAACGACCTCTACTCCATCCCCGGCGGCGCCCAAGACGTAGGCGAGACCATCGGCCACACCGTCATCCGAGAGGTCAAGGAAGAGACCGGCATCGACGTAGACCCCACCGACATCATCGGCGTCTACTCCGACCCAGCCCACGTCATCGCCTACACCGACGGCGAAGTCCGCCAACAGTTCTCCATCTGCTTCCGCGCCACACCCACCGGAGGCGAGCTGCGCACAAGCAACGAATCCAGCGAAGTCCACTGGGTAGCCCGCGAAGACCTAGACGCCCTCAACATCCACCCATCAATCCGCCTCCGCATCGATCACGGCTTCCAAGCCCGCACCACGCCCTACTTCGCCAAGTGACCTAGCCCAGCTGCCCTCAGCCGCTCCTCAGTTCGATCCACTGCATCCACCAATTCAGAGGTTGCCCGTTGTATAAAGGTCGAAACTAGGTCGCCCGGCCCGTATCTCGCCTGAATCTCTTCGATCCGCTCACGAACGTTCGTAACCAGTCCATCTGGCGTTGTAGTCATATCAGCCCACCAGAGCGCATCACGAACTGCCGTCTTCTCGTCGTCCCATTCCGCCAATTCGGCCGAGAGCCCTCTCAGGTCAGCCTCTCGATATGCACAAGTGTGGTTGGCAACCAGAGAGCACAAACGCCGGGAAGTTCCAATAGATGCAAGATAAAGCGCTCCATCAAGTGGATGAAAATTTGTTTTCGAAATTCTCCGAGAGTATCCAATATCGTGAAGAATGGCAGCCGAGGCCAGCACTTCCGCATCCATTGCTTCGAACATTGACGATATACTCACAGCACGCTTCGCCACACCTTGGACGTGACTCCAGCGACGCGGCAGTTCAGTAGCAAGAAGCGAAGCCGCAAGCCTCGCAGATGCCTGGTAGTCCATGCTACGAGATTATACGAGCTTGCCCGCGTAGGTACAGGATCCAGCGCCTCCACTCTGCGCGATTGAAAACATTTACGCAGAAGAGTTCAAGAAGGAACGAGATGAGAAACCCCAGTCTTCAGGCGCTTTTCAATGCCAATGAAGCAGAGTTTCGCAACACATTAAACCTAGCTAGATCGACTTTCAATCACCTCGGAGAACGGGGTGGACACGTTGAAGAATTTTTCAGAAGTTTCCTGGAGCGTCAACTGCCACGGCGCTTGACGGTAAGCCAAGGAGAGGTAATTGATGTCGCAGGAAATAGGAGTGCACAAGCCGACGTACTCATACTGAACGAAGACCAGCCAGCCAACATGGCAAATTCGTCCTCCGGACTATACATAGTTGAAGGCGTATCGGCGGTCGGAGAGGTCAAGTCAGTGCTCACCAAAGACGCCCTTGCAGACACAATTAATAAGGGAAGAAAGCTAAAACGTTTGCGCGTAAGAGAAGAACCCGGGTCGTCCATGCTCGCCGTTGGAAGTGACCCCAGAAGGTTCGGCGCTTGCCCACCGTTCTTTCTATTCGCTTACTCGTCGTCAATCAGTGAAAGCGCACTGGAAGAGCTGCTTGGCGAAGCCGCCTATGTCCCTCCCGCCCCAGGAAGCCATATCGACACAACAAACGATTCAGCATTGCCACCGCTGGACGCAATATTCATCTTGGACGAATACAGCGTACTTAACTACTGAAGAAACGACGGTGCGATGAGAACCGATTTCCCTCTCATGAACGGCTGGCTCAAACTGGACGATTTGACGATTCTAAGTCTTATGATGCTGTGGTTGCATGCCGCCATGCCGCGCGTAATCCGTTACCGACCCCCAGTCCTCAAGTACCTGAGCAGTATGCTGGAGGTGCCACCAAGCCAGTAATGGTTATCTGCCGAATTGCGCTCTATGGGATCAAGGCGCGCCGCCTGCGGGCAACGCGCGGCCGGGCGGTCGGCACGGTGGCACCAACTCCCCGCATCACGGCACGCCGGGCTCCCGCTCCGCTCCGCCCGGCGACCGTGCACGGAGTCGGTGCACCCGGTCCGGAGGCGGCGCGCAGAGGCAACGGGCATGACGATGCATCGGGACAACGCCGTCTGGGCGCAACGGAGTTGGAGCCGGGGAGTCCCGCGGTCACGGTCGGGACGATCGCGCGGTCACGCAGCCGGGGTGGGCTGGGCGCGGCGATCGGCTGCCGCGACGGCTTCGCCGTCTTGCCATCGGATCTTGGGCACATTGACGAGAGGGTCACTGGAAGACGGCACACGATCTGCGGGCTCCTCGCGGACTGGGGACGCGGCGCAGTAGGCATCAGGTCCAGGTCTCAGCAGGTCAGGGTACGCGCGACGCACCTTGGGCCACGCGCCTTCCTAAACCGTGTGCCGCAGGTTCAAGTTCTGCCGGGGACGCTCACCACCCACTGGCGGGATCAGGCCCCGGCCAGCAGAAGCGCACTCGTCTGCCCCTCCGACACCACACCTGTCCACCCGGGACTCGACTCCTCAAGCCCTCCCAGCCACCACCGCAACTCGGCTAGACCTCCCCGACCTCCCGCCGACACACGTCGATCACCCGATCGCGCAACCACCGGTGGGCCTGGTCCGCGTCAAGCCGAACGTGCCACAGCAGTGACACGGTCACCGAGGGGGCGCGGAACGGCAACTCAAAGGAGCGCATCCCCTCTCGAAGGTCCGCAGTATGGCGCTCGGGCACCGTGGCCACCAGGTCGGTCGCCCGTGCCAGCGCCAGCGCGGCGCCGAACCCGTCCACGACCGTCACGACCTCGCGCACCGCCGGGCGCAAAGCCTCGTCCACCAACCCATCGGTCAGGCCACGCCGAGAGACGTGCACGTGTCGCGCGGTGGTGTACCGGGTCGCTGTCACCTTGCCGGTGGCCAGGGGATGCCCGTCGCGCACCACACCGACGAAACGGTCGGTGAACAGGGGCACGCCCACCACATCCGGTGGGAGTTGCCGCTCCACGACCCCCGTCTCCAGGTCGACACCGTCGCGCAGCGGCCCCAGGCTCTTCTTCTCCTTGCGCGAGAACAGCAACCGCACGCCCGGTGCCTCGCGGCCGACCGAGGCCACCAGCGCAGGACCGAACCGCTCCACGAAACCGTCGCTGCCGCGCAGCGCGAAGGTCCTCGTCAACGTCGCCAGGTCGAGCTCGGCGGCGGGCCGCAGCACCTCCTCGGCTTCCGCCACCAGGCGGCGCACGCGGTCGCGGAGGTCCAGGGCCCGCGGTGTCGGCACGAGGCCGCGGCCCGACCTCACCAGCAGCGGGTCGCCGGTGGCCCGGCGCAGCCTTGCCAGGGCCCGGCTCATCGCGGACGGGCTGAGCGCCAGGCGTTCGCCGGCCCGCGTCACGCTGCCCTCGTCCAGCAGCACGTCCAGGGTGATCAGCAGGTTCAGGTCGGGGCGGGCCATGCGGGCAGGATCGCACAGCAGCTGACATGGCGTCTGGTGCACAAGTGGGTTTACATCTTTGCGCCTTCCGGCAGGGTCGAGGGGTTCATAGCGTTTCGGTGCAATCGCTCGACGAGGAGGAGCACCCACTTGAACCCCAGGCTGATCGCGTTGTCGTTGTCCGTGCTCCTGCCGTCGTTGGCCACCAGCATCGCCAACGTCGCCCTGCCCGACGTGGCCTCGGGTCTCGGCGCCCCCTTCGCCGACGTCCAGTGGGTCGTGATCGCCTACCTCCTGGCCGTCACGACGCTGGTCGTCGGGGCGGGCCGGCTCGGTGACCTCGCGGGGCGGCGCCGCCTGCTGGTCGCCGGCACCGCCGCGTTCACCCTCGCCACGCTGCTGTGCGGCCTCGCGCCGGACCTGCCGCTGCTGGTCGCGGCCAGGGCGCTCCAAGGCGCCGGCGCCGCCTGCATGATGGGGCTGACCATGGCTTTCGTCCGTGAGAGCGTGCCGGTGGAACGCACCGGCAGCGCCATGGGGCTGCTCGGCACGATGTCGGCGGTGGGCACGGCGCTGGGACCCGCGCTCGGCGGGGTCCTGGTCGCCGCCTCCGGGTGGCGCGCGGTCTTCCTGGTGGGCGTGCCGCTCGGCCTCGTCGCGCTGGTCCTGGTGATCCGGGTGCTGCCCGACCCCGCCCCCTCGCCCCGGCGGTTCGACACCCCGGGCACGGTGCTGCTCGCCCTGACCCTGGGCGCCTACACGCTGGCCACGACCGCGGCCGGTCCGTGGTTGCTCGTCGTCGCGGCGGCGGGCGCGGCCACGTTCGTCGTCGTCGAGAAGCGGGTTCCCTCCCCGTTGGTGGCGCCCTCGGCGTTCCGCGACCCCGGGCTGGTGACGAGCGCGCTGGTCTCCACCGTCGTGATGACCACCCTGGTCGTGGGGCCCTTCCACCTGTCCCTGGCGCTCGGCCTCGCCCCGGCCGCGGTCGGCCTGGTGATGTCGGCGGGTCCCGCGGTCGCCGCCCTCGCCGGCGTCCCGGCGGGGCGCGCCACCGACCGCTTCGGCACCCGGGGGCCGGTGCTCGTCGGGCTGGGCGGCGTCGTCTGCGGCACCGCGGCGCTGTCCGTGACGCCCGCGTCCTCCGGTGTCCTCGGCTACGCCCTGCCCCTGGTCGTCCTCACCGCCGGCTACGCGCTGTTCCAGGCGGCCAACAACACCGCGGTCATGGGGGACGTGCCCGCGGACCGGCGCGGGGTGGTCTCGGGGCTGCTGACCCTGTCCCGCAACCTGGGGCTGGTCACCGGGGCCTCGGCCCTCGGTGCCGTCTTCGCCGCGACCGCCGGCGACCTCACCACCGCCTCACCGGCGGACGTGGCGCGCGCGACGCACTGGACCTTCGCCGTCGCGGCCCTGCTCGCGGCCTGCGGCCTGCCCCTGGCGCTGCGGCGGGTCCGTCAGCCCGCCTGACCCGGCTCCTCCGCCGCCCCCGGCAGCCGCCGCTGCACGCCACCGGCCATGGCCAGCAGCATGTCCTTGGCCTGGCTGAACGGCATGGCCTGGAGCAGCGCCTGGGCCGTGCCCGCGTCGCCGCCGCCGATGAACTGCGGCACGTTCGCCTTGACCCACTCGCGCAGCATCCGCTCCAGCGCCACGTTCTGCGCGCCCAGCAGCTCCACCATCGTGGTGAGCTTGATCAGCTCCAGCTTCTTGCGGGCCTCGTCGACCTTCACCCGTTGCAGGCCGATCAGGGTCCGCACCTCCTCGTTCGCGAGGGTCGCCTCCAGCTCGGCCAGCTTCTCCTGCTCCAGCTTGGCGAGCTCCTGCTGGTGGGCGATCTTGCGGCGGATCGCGTTGATCTCGTCGTCGTCGCACCGGAATTCCTCCAGCGTGGTGGCCAGCGCCCGCACGCCGAACGGGACGAGCGCCTGCCGCACCTCGTCGGCCAGCTCGTTGCACACCGCGTCGTACTCGGTGATGAACTGCTGGATGCGGTAGTGCGCGGAGATCCGGCGGAAGTAGCCGGTGACCCTGGGCGCGAGGTCCTTGTCCACGAACCGCTGCACCGACTCGCGCCCGTCCTGCCCGTCGGCGCCGTAGCGCTGCACGAGCCGGGGCGCGGCCTCCGGCGGGATCTCCACGGTCTGCTTCATGTCCAGCCACACCCGGTGCCCCTGGACCTCCAGCACCACCTGGTCGAGCGCGGCGTCCAGGTTGGACTCCGACTTGTCCTCGGCGTTCCACTCCAGCACCAGCACGCGGGTGGGCACCTTGACCACCTTGGCGAACCACGGGTTGATCGCGTACCGGCCCGCCTCGGCGAGCGTGTCCTGCTGCACGCCCATCCACCCGCCGTTGCGGAGGAAGTCCCACGGGCGCTGGAAGTCGGCGTGCCCCTCGACCGGCGGGCCGAGCCGGCCGGGCACGGGCCTCGCACCGTGGTGCGCGACGACCACGCCGGTCTCGCCGACGGCCACCTCCACCTCGCGCAGCGACGCGGGCGTCAGCTCCTCCCGCTCCAGCGCGTCCTCGGGGCTGTCCACGGTGAGCACGTCGAACAGCTCGGTGTTGATCGAGTACGACCCGCCGACCAGCGGCCGCTGCTGCCGCCCGACCACACCGCCCCCGCGCAGGAACAGCACGCCGTCCTGGTAGGAGTCGCACTCGACGTCCTCGGCGACCGGCACGCCCGGCTCGCGGTTGCGGCCCGCCCTGGCGACGACGACGCCGACGGTGCCGTTCGGCACGGTGACCACGGGGACCGTCCGCACCGAGTAGGCGAACGGGGCCAGCCAGGTCGTGGTGTCGGCCCGCAGCACCTCGGCCTGCACGCCCCGCGACCCCAGGTGGCTGACCCGCGGGTCGTCGCCGGGCCTGCGCCTGAGGCCGATGTTCTTGGTGACGATCCCGACGTGGTGGGGAGGGACCCGGTGCAGGCCCCGCCACCCCGCGAACGCGCCCACGAGCAGCACGGCGAGCAACGCGTATTCCACGGTCATGCCTCCCAGTCGCGCAGTCTGGCATGCGCGGCCACCACCGTGGACGTCCATTCGTCACGCCACAGCGGTTCCGCTTCCCGGTCGGGGTTGCGCAGCGTCGGGTAGAACGGCGTGTCGCCGTTCCCGGCGCGGGTCGCGAATCGCGCGTAGAGCGGGACCACGTCACCCGCCTCCCGCCAGCCCAGCGCCATCGAGATCTGCAGGAACGGCCGCCCCGACAGCACGACCCCGGCGAGCCGGGCGCGTTGCGCGCGGAACCCCCACCGGCCGCCGGACGCGCCCGCCCACGCGTCGTCCAGCTCGGCCAGCAGCCCGTCGCCGAGCTTGGCCACGTCCACGCGGCGCAGGAACCCGACCCGGCCGGCCTGCCCGAGCAGCGCGAGCGTGGTGCACCGGTCCGCGGTGACCAGGTCCCCCTCGGCGAGCGCGGCGCCGACAGCCGCCACGAGGTCCCGCACGCCGGGCGCGAGCGGCGGCTGGGCGGGCGCCGGCCTCGCCACCGGTTCGACGACCCGGCGGACGGGCGGTGCGGGCGCGCTCCGGACGAGGTCGGTCAGCAGCCCCGCCGTCGAAGCGGGCGGCGGTTCCGGCCGGGCGCCGGGGCGCAGGCGCAGGTAGGCGTCCTCGTGGAAGTCCTTGCCGGGCAGGCTGATCCGCACCCGGCCGAACTGCCGGGGGCGCAGGCCGCCCAGCTCCGGCAGCACCGCCCGGCGGTACAGCGGCTCGGAGAGGACCAGGGCGGTGCTCTCGCCGGGCGAGTCCCGCAGCGCCCGCCGGAGCACGTCGGAGTCCAGCAGGCGGCTCAGCACCACCAGGCCCGGACCGCCGTAGCCGAACGCGCCGGGCGTCACCACGTCGGTGTGCATGGCCACCCGGAGCCGGATGCGGGTGCCGGCGTCGTGGTCCTCGTTGTGGTCGGCGAGCCGGCGCTCCAGCTCGGCGACGAACACCGACACCAGGGCGACCAGGTCGACGCCCGCGGGCAGCACGGCCAGCTCGCCGTCGCCCGCGGGCTGGCGCTCCCACCGCGCACGGGGCAGCCCCGCCGCGCCGGACGCCTCGTCGAGGATCCGGTCGAGCTCCTTCTGGACCAGGACCTGCTGGCGTGCCACCCGGGCCGAGAACCCCTCGACGTCGACCCCCACGACGCAGTGCTCGACCAGCGACAAAGGGCCCTCCCGGCGCGGACGGGGTTTTCGGCGGCTCATTCCCGTCGCGGTAGGCCCAATGATGCGCACAAAACATTCCGCAGCTTCCGCAATCCTGCGGGAACGGGTCCGGAAATTGATTCGGCGCCGAATCCGGAAAAAAGATCTTCCCCGATCGGGGCGTGTGACACCGACCACAGGCCCGGGACGCAGCACCCGCGCCGCCCGGCCCTCATACAGTGCATGGAGGAAGCTTCAACGGAGTTGATCGGGGTGTTGGCGTTGGACGACGCCCCCGGTGTCGGCCCACCACCCGGGTCGGACGCCGATCTCTGGCGCGGCATCGCCGGGGACGGGCCGGACGCGCACGCCGCGTTCACCGAGCTGTTCCAGCGGCACGCCGAGGCGGTGTGGAACTACGCCTACCGGCTGACCGCGTCGTGGGCGCAGGCCGACGACCTGCTGTCGACCGCGTTCCTCGCCGCCTGGCGCACCCGCGGGAAGGCCGTGCTGACCAGGGACTCGGCCCGCCCGTGGCTGTTCACCGTCACCGCCAGGCTGGCCCGTGACGAACGGCGCGCGGGCGCGCGCCTGGCCGCCCTGGTGCAGCGGCTCTCCCGCAGCACCACCGAACGCGACCACGCCGACGCGGTCGCGGAGGGCGACTTCGCCGAACGCCGCCTGCGGCGCGTGCTGGCCGCCGTCGACCGCCTGCCGCGGGCCGAGCGGGAGGTCGTCCGCCTGTGCCTGCTCGGCGAGGTCACCACCGCCGACGCCGCCCGGCTGCTCGGCATCACCGAGCCCAGCGTGCGCGCGCGGACGTCCCGCGCCCGCGCCCGGCTGCGCGAGCTGATCGAGGAGGATCCCCTTGACTGACCTGGATTTGCCGCCCGGCAGCCCGCTGCCCGACGGGGTGCGCGCCGCCGCGCTCGTGCGCCTGCGCGCCGGTTTCGACGCGCCACCGCCGCGTCGCCGCCCGCTGAAGGTCGCCGCCGTCGCGGTGGTCGTGGCGACCGCGGCGACGCTGGCCGTGCGGTGGTCCGGCCCGGAGGACCCGGCCGCGGCGCCCCCCTCCGACATCCCGGAACTGCCCCTGCTCGACGCGGCCCGGTACTACGACGTGCGCGAGGGGTCCGCCCCGGACGGCGCGGCGCTGCGCTGCGGCGCGGTTTCCGGGCAGTGGACCCCGATCGCCACCGCCACCCGCAACGGGGTGGACCTGACGGCGTTCACCACCCCCGCGGGGATCGTGTTCTGCGAGACGACCCCGGCCTCCGTCACCGTGTCCGCGCCGCAGGCGGACCCCGGCGGCCTCGCCCTGTCGTTCACCACGACCACGGGCTCGCTGGCGGGGTTCACCGGGGACGACCAGCGCCCCTTCACCCTCGTCAGGAAGCCGGACCCGACCATGCCGGGCGACCGCGCCCTCGCCGCGAGGTCCGGCCGGGTCTTCCTGGCGCCCAACGGTTTCGTGCCCGTGGGACCCGTCTTCGCCCAGCCGGAGGCGACCCGCTCGTCCGAGGTCGTCCAGCGGTTCGAGCTGGCCGCGCCGACGCCCACCGCCGGGGTGGTCGACGGGCGGCCCGTCGTCGAGGAGCGCACCAGCCCCGAGGGGCACAGGCTGGGCGAGTGCCTGGCCGACCAGTCGCCGCCGGTGCCGGACGCGACCGCGTGGCGGGCCGGGCAGGCGGTCGGGCTCGACCCGGACCGGTCCTTGCAGCTGGGCCACTACCAGCGGGACCTCCTGCTGCTCTGCTACCAGGACCGGACCGTCCAGATCGTCGACCTGGCACGGCCCGACGCACCGCAGTGGGCAGGGATGATGATCTCCGGCGACACCCTGCGCGGCGTGCGGGTGGCCCACCGCTTCACCAAGTCCGCGGGCGAGGGCGGCACGCCCTACCTGAGCTCGAACACCGTCGCCGTGGTCGCCGTGGTCACCGATCCGCGCGTGGCGGAGGTGACCCTGGAGAGCCCCAACGACCCGGCCGTGACGGCCGCCCCGGTGGCCGGTTCCGTCGTCCTGCCGGGGGTGACGCTGAACGCGCAGCACCCGACGGTGGTGCGGCTCGTCGTCCGGAACGCGGCCGGGGACGTGATCGAGGAGCTGCGGCAGGAGTTCTGAGAGCGGGCCGGCCACGGACCCCGGTCGTCAACCACCGTGGTGGATCTCCCAGTGCCGGGAGATCCACCACGGTGGTTGACCGGTCAGCCGGACCCTCGGCGACTGCTCTTGAAGGCGCCCGTACGCCTCGTAACGCCTCACCGGCCAGGTGGCCGCGGTCGAACAGGCGGTGAAAGCGCACTCGTCGCCGTAGACCTTCAACAGGCGACTGCAGTCCATCCCCGGTCAACCGGCCCGAGAGGTCGACCCGGGCGATGGCACAGCGTCGTAACCGTCGTCGCCGCCGTGTTCCCGGTCGTCGCCGGCCGCGAGCATCAACCAGACCACATGTCCTTCACCGGTACCGGAGCGCACTTCTCTCCCCCGGCGGTTCCCGTCCGGGGGTTGAACCGCCGAGGAGCGGCGGCGCGTTTCCGCACGGCCCACCCGTCGCGGACCCGCGCCCGGCCCACCGGTCGCAACCGATCCGCGGCCGGGCGTCCTGGTGCCCGGTGGCTGGTCGTCCGGGGGCTCTGGTCGGCCGTGACCGCGCGGGCGGTCATGGCGCTGCCCCCAGGAGGGAGCACCCGGCACGGCTGTGGCCGCTGTCCCTGGTGTCCCTCACCTTCGCCGAGACCCGGGGTCTCGCGTCCGGCGACGCGGTCGAGGACGTCAGGCGCGGCGTCCCCGCGCACGCCGACGGCTACCGCTCCACCCGCTTCGAAGGCGACCGGTACGCGTTCCGCTTCGCCTGGCGACTCGTACTTCAGGCTGATCCGCCGGAGCCCTCGGACTCCTACCATGGTCCGGGTGCGCGCCCTGCTCAAGTCGGTGTGGGACGAACCCCGCCCACCCGGACCGCCACCGAGGTCCCGGACGGACGTGGCGCTCGTGTGCGCGCTCGTCGCGGGCGCGGTGCTCGAAGGGCTGTTCCGGCCGGACCTGCCGTGGCGGCTCGTCCCGGTCCTGCTCACGGTCGCGCTGGCGCCCACGCTGCTGTGGCGCCGCACCAGGCCGTTGCCCGTCGTCGTGGTCGCCTTCGGCGGGTGCGCCCTGGTCTCGGTGCTGCTGGGCGTCGAGCCCGAGCTGAACTCGACGGCCTTCATGCTGCTCCTGGTGCACGCCCTGGTCCGCTGGGGCGCGGGCCGCGAGATCGTCCTGGGCCTGGCGGTCGTCCTGGCCAGGATCGGCCTCTCCGCAGTCCTGGGGCGCCTGGAGCCGACCGACGCTCTGGGTGGGCTGGTGGTGCTGGGCGCGGTCGGCGCGCTCGCCGCGGCCTCCCGGTACCGGTCCGGGGCGCGGTCGCGCGAGCTGGAGCGGGCCAAGCTGCTCGAACGGGAGCGGCTGGCCCGCGACCTGCACGACACCGTCGCCCACCACGTCTCGGCGATGGCCATCCGCGCCCAGGCGGGGCTGGCGGTCGCCGCGACGCGCCCCGACGCCGCGTCGGAGGCGCTGCGCGTGATCGAGGCCGAGGCGTCGCGCGCCCTCACCGAGATGCGCGCCATCGTCCGCGTCCTGCGCGACGACCGGCCCGCGGAGCTGTCGCCCAACCCGACCGTGGCCGACCTGGTACGGCTCGCGGACGGCCACCGGGCCGGTCCGGTGGTCGACGTGCGGGTCGACGGGGACGTCGACGACCTGCCCGCGCCGGTCGGCACCGCCGTCTACCGGCTCGCCCAGGAGTCGGTCACCAACGCCCTCAGGCACGCCCGGCGCGCGACCCGCGTCGAGGTCCGGGTCACCGCCGACGACACCTCGGTGCGCCTGCGCGTGACCGACGACGGCGAGGCCGGGCCCGTGTCGCCGTCGGGTTACGGGCTGCACGGCATGACCGAGCGCGCCGGCCTGCTCGGCGGCACCTGCGAGGCCGGGCCGGGTCCCGGCGGGGGCTGGACCGTGACCGCGGTGCTGCCCCGGGGCGGGGCCGGGCGGTGAGCACCCGGGTGCTGGTCGCCGACGACCAGGAGATCGTCCGCACCGGCCTGGCCATGATCCTCGGCGCCCAGCCGGGCGTGGAGGTCGTCGGTGAGGCCGGGGACGGGCGGCGGGCGGTCGAGCTGGCCCGGCGGCTGCGCCCCGACGTGTGCCTGTTCGACGTCCGGATGCCGGTCCTCGACGGCATCGAGGCCACCCGCGCCCTGGCCGGGCCGGGCGTGGCCGACCCCATGGCGGTGGTCGTGATCACCACGTTCGACCTGGACGACTACGTCTACGGCGCGTTGCGGGCGGGTGCGCGGGGGTTCCTGCTCAAGGACGCGGGACCGGCCCTGCTCGCCCAGGCGGTCCGCGCCGCGGCCGACGGCGACGCGCTGATCGCCCCGAGCGTCACCGCGCGGCTGCTCGCGGCGTTCGCCGACGCCCGGCCCGACGGGCCGCCGAGGCAGCCCGTGGAACCGCTGACCGCGCGGGAGGAGCAGGTGCTGGCCGCGGTCGCGCGCGGCCGCACCAACGGCGAGATCGCCGACCAGTTCCACATCACGCTCAGCACGGTCAAGTCGCACATCGCCGGCCTGATGGCGAAGCTGGGCGCCCGGAACCGGGTCGAGATCGCCATGTGGGCCTACGAGACCAACCGCGTGCGCAACGCTTCCCGGCCATAAGCCGGCCATAAGTACGAGGCGCCATCGGACCCTGGTCCGACCCGGAAGTCCGGCCCCTGGTCCGATGCGGAAGTCCGGTCCGCCCGGCCAGGATCGACCCATGATGAAAGCGATCACCCAGGACAGGTACGGCTCGCCGGAAGTGCTGCGGTTGAGCGAGGTCGACAAGCCCGCGCCGGCGGGGCGGGAGGTGCTGGTGCGGGTGCGCGCCGCGTCGGTGAACGCCCGCGACTGGCACGTCATGCGCGGCGACCCGTACGTCGCGCGCCTCCTGATGTCCGGCATGGGCCTGACCGCGCCCAAGGTCCGAATACGGGGCACCGACTTCGCCGGCCTCGTCGAGGCGGTGGGTCCGGGCGTCACCCGGTTCGCGCCGGGCGACGAGGTGTACGGCGAGGTCAACGGCGCGTTCGCGGAGTACGTGTGCGCCCCGCAGGAGGTGGTCGCGCCCAAGCCCGCGGACCTGACCTTCGAGCAGGCGGCCGCGCTGCCGCTGGCGGGCAACACCGCGCTGCTGGGCTTACGCGACCTGGGCCGGGTGCGGCCGGGGCAGCGGGTCCTGGTCAACGGCGCCTCCGGCGGCGTGGGCACGTTCGCCGTGCAGATCGCGAAGTCGCTCGGCGCCGAGGTGACCGGCGTGTGCGGCGAGCGGAACGCGGAACTGGTGCGGTCGCTGGGCGCGGCCCGCGTCGTCGACTACCGGAAGGAGGACTTCACGCGTGGCGGCGCGCGGTACGACGTGGTGTTCGACCTGGTGGGCAACCGGTCCCTGACCGACCTGCGGCGGGTGTTGGCCCCCGGCGGGACGCTGCTGCTCTCCGGCGGCGGCGTGTCGACGGGCGGGAGCCTCATCGGGCCGATGGGCCTGTCGGTCAGGGGGCAGGTGGCGGCCCGCTTCGCCCGCGACCACCGGTTGCTGCAGGTCATCGCGAAGCCCAGCGCGGAGAACCTGGTGGCGTTGGGCGAACTCGTCTCGTCCGGTGCGGTCACGCCGGTGGTCGAGCGCACCTACCCGCTGAGCGGGGTGCCCGACGCCATCCACCACGTGGAGACCGAGCACGCCCGCGCGAAGGTGGTGATCACCGTGTGACCCGGTCGATCACGACCGCACCGCGCGACCGGCCGCGGCCACCCCGCCCCCGGCGGCGGTGACCACGTCGTCCCAGTCGATCCGGTGGTCGAACTGCCAGGTGAACCTCCTGGGGTCGGCGAACTTCACCGCCAGGGGCATCAGCAGGTCCCGCAGGACGCGCGCGACCGGACCGGCGGCCTTGCTGCCGTTCGTGCGGGCGGCCTGGGCGATGATCCGCTCGACCCTGGTGCGGCGCAGCCGTTCGTAGGCGCGGAACGCCTCCTCGTGCGGCAGGTCGCGCAGGCAGCGGGCCAGCTGCACCGCGCTCTCGAACGCCAGGGACGCGCCCTGGCCGGAGCTGGGCGAGGTGGCGTGCGCCGCGTCGCCGACCAGGACCACCCGGCCCCGGCTCCACGTCGGCACGGTCGGCACGTCCTCCAGCGCGCCGGTCACCACCAGGTCGGCCGGGTCGAGCCGGTCGATCATCCGGCAGGCGGGGGTGCGGTCGTCGGCGAAGACCTCGCGCAGCACGGCCAGCCACCGCGCGGGATCGGTGGCGCGGGCTTCGGCGGTGGACAGCGGTTCCTCGCGCGGCAGGTTGGCGAACCAGCCGCCGGAGCCGTCGTCGTGGACCTGGTAGCCGAAGAACGCGCGCTTGCCGAAGACCAGGCGCATGGTGCCGCCGGTCGGGGGCTCGCCGGTGCGCGCCATGCGGGCGCCGAACCCGAGCAGGCCCGCGTAGCGCGGTGCGGGCGCGGCCGGGTCGATCAGCCGGCGCACCGTCGACCGGATGCCGTCGGCGCCCACCAGCAGGTCGGCGTCGACCCCGGTGCCGTCGGCGAAGCGCGCGGTGACGTGCGTGCCGCGGTCCGCGACGTCGACGAGTTCCCTGCCGTGCTCGAAGGCAATCCCGCGGGCCAGGGCGGTCTCGCGCAGCACGCGGTGGAGGTCGCCGCGCCACACCAGGAGCTGGGGCGGTTCGCTGCCGAACGCGGCCAGCGTCCGGCCGGTCCAGCTCTGCACGGCCATGGCGGTCATCGGCGTGCCGATGTCGCGCACGGCGTCCGCCACCCCGATCACGTCCAGGGCCTGCAGGCCGTTGGGCGCGATGCTCAACGCCCCGCCGGTCCCGTCGGCCACGCGGTCGTACCGCTCGTGGACGGTCGCCTCGAACCCGGCCCGCCGCAACGCCATGGCGGCGACCGGTCCCCCGATGCCACCGCCGATCACGGTCACCCTCATCAGTCCCCCTCGTCGTGGAAGTCCTTGTCGTGCGAGTCCCTGCCCGGGAAGTCCTTGTCGTGGAAGTCCTTGTCGTGCAAGTCCTTGTCGTGGAAGCCCGCCCACAGCGCGCGCCAGTCCCCGATGCGCGCCAGGAAGCCGTGGACGAACGCGATCTCGGCGTCGAGCAGCGCGACGCGGTACTCCTCCTCCACGAGGAACAGCGGGTGGGCGTCGGCGCCCTCGACGATCGCCCTCGCCTCGTCGCGCTGCCTGCCCAACGCGCTCAACCGGTCGTTCAGGAGGCCGGTGACCTCGTCCGGGTGCAGCGCGCCGATCATCGACAGCGCCGCCACGAAGTGCGGGCGCTCGTGCGCCGGTTCGGCGACCAGCTCCCGCATCCAGTCCTTCAGCTCCGCCCGACCGGCGTCGGTCAGCGCGTACACCGTGCGCTCGGGCCGCTGCCCCTCCCGGGACGTCTCGTGCTCGGTGATGAACCCGGCCTTCGCGAGCTGCCCGAACACCATGTAGAGCGAGCCGTGGGTGAACTTGATGCTGCGGTCGTCCCCGTGCTCGCGCATGGACCGGCTCAGCTCGTAGGGGTGCATGGGTCGTTGGACCAGGTACCCGAGCACCGCCAGTCCGAGCAGGTTCCCGACCTTGCGCTTGGCCACGGCCACCTCCTAGTCAGGACTGACTATCCAGGCCGGGCTAGTTGATGTCAACTATTTCGAAGGCCGCGCAGGGCCACCGCCCCGAACGGCGGTCGGTCCACGAGGATCAGCCGGAGGCGCGCTTGAGCCGACGGGTCAGCTCGGTGATCAGCTCCTGGTCGCTGAAGTCCGCCGGGTCGGGGCGGGCCCGCTGGAGCCGCGCCTCCTCGTCGGTGATCAGCTCGGCGGCGACCCACGCCTCCAGGGGGCTCACCTCGAACACGCGGGCCACCGCGCGGGCCGTCTCCAGGGAGACGCCCTTGCCCCTCTTCCACTCGCTGATGCGGCTGCGGTCGACGTTGGCCATCTCGGACAGGTCGCCCGGACTCAGCCCGCGGTTGCGGAGATTGGTCTCGACGTACTCCCACCAGCGCGTGGTCACGCCGCGATGGTACGTGTGCCGACGCAACACGCGCCACGCGCGAACGGTTCGGTGAAGTGGGAAGTTGTTGGGGCACAAGGAAAACAGGCGTTGCGCCAGAGCGCGCGAGCTACTGTTGTGCCAACACACAAGTTTTGTGCGCACACGACAGATCCCGAGGCACGCCATGCCCCACACCATCAAGCTCCGCACCACCGCCTTCACCAAAGCCGTGCAGTTGGCCGGGTTCCAGTCCGACTACGCCCTGGCCCGGGCGATGGGCGTCAACCGCTCCACGGTGACCCGCGTCCTCAGCGGCATGCTCCAACCCGGCCCCGCGTTCATCGGGGGCGCGCTGATCGCGCTCGCGCCGATGCAGTTCGACGACCTGTTCGAGGTCGTCCCCGTGACACGGCGATGACTGTCCGTGTCGGAGGGGTGGGTTCGTTGCCCAGGATCGGCGGTGTAGATGATCGCCCGAATGCGTGACACTCGAATTTCCGAGAAGCACGGGAGCAGGCTGACTCGATGTGACCAGTGGCCAACGCGCGAAGGTCGGGGGCGGGAGGGTGGCGCCAGGTGAGCGACGAGTCACGGGACGCGGCCCCGGAGCTGTCCCGGTACCTGCGGTCCGCGCGGGAGGTGGTGGCGCGGGAGGCGTTGGCGCGTGGTGAGGTGACGCCGCAGGGGACTTCGACGCACGCCGACGCGACACCCCAAGGCGTGGACGCAACGCCTCGGGGTTCGAGCGCAACGCCTCAAGGCACCGACACGCCCCAAGTACCGGCACCCGGCACGGCGGGACCGCGGCCCTCGCCGTTCCGGGACGCCGAGGACGTGCGCACCTGGTTCGCCGCCAACCGGGACCGCCTGCTCGCGACCCTGCGGGAGGCCGACCCGGGCACCGCGGCCGACCTGCTCGCCGACGCGTGGCCCGTGGTGCCGCGGGACACCGACGACGCCTGGTGCCGCCGGCTGTACGACGTGGGCGTCGGCCTCGCCGCCGTGCTGCCCGAGTCGCTTCCGCTCGCGGCGGCACTGCGCCGGGGCGCGGAGACCCTGCGCGCCCGCGGCAGCCATCGGCTCGCCGTCGCGCTGGGCGTCTTCGAGCTGGCGATCCACCGCCGCCGCGACGACGACCCGGACGCCACCGCCGCCAACCTCGCCGACCTCGCGGCCACCTACCGGGCCCAGGGCCTGCTGCACGAGGTCGCCGACTGCCTGGACGAGGCCCTGGAGACCTACCTGCGCCACGACCACCCGGCCGGGGTCGCGCGGACGC
Source organism: Saccharothrix syringae (assembly GCF_009498035.1). NCBI lineage: Bacteria > Bacillati > Actinomycetota > Actinomycetes > Pseudonocardiales > Pseudonocardiaceae > Saccharothrix > Saccharothrix syringae. Next base: position 641,139 of record NZ_CP034550.1, on the reverse strand, counting down.
TCGCCGACCTGGGCGCGGTGCTGCTGGAGGCCGGTCGGCTGGACGCGGCGCTCGACCACCTGGTCCGGGCGGACCGGGCGTTCGACGAGGCACCGGACCCCGTGCGGCACGCGGCGTGCCGGGCCCTGCTGGGCCGGGCCTGGGCGCGGTCGGGGGACCAGGCCGCGGCGGACCGCGCGTTCAACCGGGCCCTGGGCGCGCTGATCGGGCTGGACGACGGCGAGGCGCGGCGGGTGCGCGACCTGGTCACCCGGCTGCGGTCACTGCCGCGGGAGGAACCGGACGAGCAGGAGCCGGACGAGCAGGGCGACCTGGACCAGCCCGATCCCGAGCAGGACCCACGGCAGCAGCCCTGATCGGGACCGGTCGGGTCGGCGGTGGTGGTGGCGGCGCTGGTGGCGGCCGGTCGTTCGCGGCGCGGAGGAGGGGTTCATGGCGCGCTCCCGTTCGGGGATCGGGTGGTCGGGGCCTCAGGGCATGGCGCTGGTGGCGGGGTTCCGGCTGAGCAGGCGCAGCACCTTCCAGCACACGAACAGCGACCGGTGGCCCTTGAGCTTCCACTGGACGAGGATCTTCTTGCGCACCAGCTCGGCGGTGTACCCGGACGCGGCCCGCCGGGTCACCCCGTACCGGTCGCAGATCGCCTGGTGGTCCACCACGGGCCAGTCGATCAGGTCGACGGCCACCCGCGGCCGGGTGCCCTTGAGGGGCAGCAGGCGGGCGTGCTCGGCGGCCAGCGCCTCCAGCGCCGCCACCAGGTTCAGCTGCGCCAGCGCCTGGTCGCGGATCACGCCCGCGTAGAACTCGACCCACGGGTGGACCAGGCGGGTGTCCACGACCGCCCGGATCCGCCGCTGGTACTCGGGCAGCGCGCCGGGCAGCCACACCGACAGCGGCAGCACCTGGTCGTGCAGCAGGCCGCACCGCACCAGCTCGACCGCGGTGAAGGCGCGGGCGACGTGGCCGTTGGCCGTGGGGAACGGTTGCAGGACCTCCAGCTGGTAGTGGGCCAGGGCGGCCTTGGCGACGCGTGGTTGCGCGTCCTCCTCGCGCACCCAGGTGTTCCACTGCTCCAGCGCCCCGACCAGGTGCGCGCCGGTGGCGGTGAGCAGGTAGGCGCGCCTGGGGGTGACGCCGAGCCAGCCGGGGGCCCGCCGGAGCGCGTCCTCGGCGCCGCGCTCGTCGCGGCCGGTCATGCACGCGCTCATCTCCCCCACCAGCGCGGTGTCCGCGGGGGCGCCCGCGCGGACCCGGGCCAGCCCGAGTTCGTAGGCGCGCAGGTAGGGCTCCAGGTCGCGGCCGAGCGCGTCGCGCCTGGGCGCCCCCCTCGCCGACAACAGCTCGGCCGCGAACGCCTCGCGCAGGGTCGTCGCCGTGCCGGACATGCCCGCCGACGCCACCGCGTCGCGGATCCGGGTGGCGCGGACCAGGCCCGGCCCCCGCTCGGACCGGCGGACCGCCTCGTCGAGCCGGCCGAGGGCGTGCTCGGCCTCGGCGCAGACCCGGTAGGTCGCGGGCGGCAGCACCAGGTCCGACGGCAGCGGCGGCGGCAGGTAGGCGCCCTCGCGGCGCAACGCCCGCGGCACGCCGGCCGGTCCGGTGGTGTCGGGCACCGGCACCCACTGCCCGGGGGGCAGGGCCGAAGCGCCCGAAGGTGGTTGTGACACGGCGAACACGATATACGAAAAAACGCTCGACGGAACAATATGGGTAGTTCTCTTCTCAACCACCACACAGGACCGGCAGGACCGCGCTGGACCGTTCGGGTAGCTACTTAAGTCTTGCATTCCGCAGAACTGCGGCAAAGCATCGTCGCTGGTCACAGGTCGCCCCACTGGTCCCGCACCGAGGCGTCGATCAATTGCCGAAGAAGCAGCTCAGGGACCTGGACTATTCCACTCGACGGGTTCCGGAAATAGACCGGCGGTCCACACCAACCCCACCGGCGCCACCCGCGCCACGCCGGTCGACGAGCCGCCACACCGCGTGGCACCACCAAGGGATTGCAGTGGTGCCACGGTGATGCCATAGTGGTGCCATGGACTTGACGCCGTACGTCGACAACCTCCGCCGGGAGTTCGCCGCCGCCGCCGAGGCGGGCGGGGCGGAGGCCCGGGCGTTGGCCGAGCGCCTGGTGGCCCCGCTGGAGTCCTCCGTGCGGTTGACGCTGCTGGAAGCCCTGTCCGCGGCCGCCGACGAGATCACCAGGGACCTGGCGCCGGGCTCGGTGGACGTGCGGCTGCGCGGCCGGGACCCCGAGTTCGTGGTCTCCGCACCCGATGACGCCACCGAGAGCCACGATAGTGCCACGGTGGCACCACCGGTGGTCGTCGACGAGGGCTCGGTCACCCGGATCAACCTGCGCCTGCCCGACCAGCTCAAGCAGCGGGTCGAGGAGGCCGCGAGCGCGGAGGGGATCTCGGTCAACGCGTGGCTCGTCCGCGCCGCGGCGGCCGGGCTGACCCGCCGCCCCGACCGACCCGCGGGCCGGTCCACCGGCCGTTCCGCCACCACCGGCCACTTCACCGGCTGGGTCCGCTAGCAGCGCGGACAGCCGACCGACTCGACCCCAGGGGACACCCATGCCCGTTTTCGACACGCCGCGACCGATCACCCTCGACCTGACCGTGCACGTCGGCGGCGCGCGGATCACCGCCGCCGAGCGCGCGGACACCGAGGTCGAGGTCCGGCCCACCGACGCTGCCAACGACAAGGACGTCCGGGCCGCCGAGGCCACCACCGTCGACTTCACCGACGGCCGCCTCGTCGTCCGCACGCCCCGCACCCCCGTCCTGTTCGGCCGCCCCGGCTCGGTCGACGTGGCGGTCGCGCTGCCCGCCGGTTCCTCGGTGGTCGCCCGCGGCTCGCTGGCCGACTTCCGCGGCGACGGCCCGCTGGGCGAGTGCCGCGTCACCACCTCCGCCGGCCACATCGAGCTGCACCGCACCGGCGCCCTGCGCGCCCAGACCTCCATCGGCGACGTCGTCGTCGCCCACACCACCGGCCGCACCGAGGTGACCACCGGGACGGGCGAGGTGCGCATCGGCAGGCTCGACGGGTCCGGCGCGGTGAAGAACTCCAACGGCGCCACCCACATCGGCGAGGTCACCGGTGACGTCCGGGTCAACGCCGCCAACGGCGGCATCCGGGTGGGCACCGCGCTGGGCGACGTCCACGCCAGGACCTCCACCGGCCACATCCGGCTCGGCGACGTGGTGCGCGGCTCGGTGGTGCTGGAGAGCCGCGCCGGCGAGCTGGAGGTGGGCATCCGCGAGGGCACGGCCGCCTGGCTGGACGTCCGCTCGCAGGCGGGCCGCGTGCACAACCGGCTGACCGCCACCGACCTGCCCGCCGAGGGCGACGAGCGGGTCGAGGTGCGCGGCCGCACTTCCCTGGGCGACATCGTCATCCGACGCGCCTGACACGACGAATACATTGGGGGACAACGACATGTGGAACACGCACCCGCAGCAGTTCTGGCTGCGCGGCGAGCGGCCCGGGCAGCCCGTCGCCTACGACGAGGAGCTGGGCTACTGGAACGTCTACGGCCACCCCGAGGCCACCGAGGTGCTGGGCGACTGGGCCCGGTTCTCCTCGGACACCGCCCGGCTGTTCCCCGCGCTGCCGGAGGCGGCGACGATGCGGGAGGGCAACCTGATCCAGATGGACCCGCCGGACCACCGCAAGCTGCGCAACCTGGTCGGCAGGGCGTTCACGCCCAAGGTGGTCGCCGACCTCGAACCCCGCATCGCGGCGCTCACCGGCGAACTGCTCGACGGGGTGGGCGACGACTTCGAGCTGGTGCGCGACCTGGCTTACCCGCTGCCGGTGATCGTGATCGCGGACCTGCTCGGCGTCCCGAGCGGCGACCGGGAGCTGTTCAAGAGCTGGGGCGACCGGCTGTTCGAGAACGCCAACCAGTTCTCCCTCAAGGACGACGAGCGCATCCTCGCGGAGTTCGAGAACCAGGGCGAAGCCCTCAGCGAGATGTTCGACTACCTGGGCGGGCACGCCGCCGAACGCCGCCGCGCGCCGCGCGAGGACCTGCTCACCTCCCTGGTCGAGGCCGAGGTGGACGGTCAGCGCCTGTCCGACGTCGAGGTGGTCAACTTCGCGAGCGTGCTGCTGCTGGCCGGCCACATCACCACCACCATGCTGCTGGGCAACACCGTGCTGTGCCTGGACGCGCACCCCGACCAGTTCGAGCTGGTGCGCCGGGAGCGCGACCGCGTGCCCGCGGCCGTGGAGGAGTCGCTGCGCTTCCTCACCCCGTTCGCCGCCCTGGCCCGCGCCACCGCCGCGCCGCAGGTGCTGGGCGGCGTGGAGATCCCGGCCGACCAGCTGCTGATGATCTGGCTCGCCGCCGCCAACCGCGACCACCGGGCGTTCCCCGACGCCGACTCCTTCGACGTCGGCCGCGACCCCAACCCGCACCTGGGCCTGGGCCGCGGCGTGCACTTCTGCCTCGGCGCGCCGCTGGCCCGCCTGGAGGGCCGGGTGGCGCTGAACGTGCTGCTGGACCGCTTCCCGCGGCTGCGCGTGGACCCGGACCGCGAGCCGACCTTCCTGCCCTCGCCGAACCTGACCGGCGTGCGGTCCCTGCACCTGCTGACCCGCTAGGGGGAGACCACGGCCGTGCGGATCCTGTCCACGCTCATCGCGCCGGACGCCGGGAGGCGGTCGTCGCGGGCCACGACCTCCTTCACGCCGGTCACCGACATCCTGCGCGGACCGCTGATCAGCACGCCCATCGGCGACAGCGGCTACCGGACGGTCGGCCGGTGCGTGCTGCCCGCAGTCGTCGGGTACGCCTGGTCGCGGGCCCTGTTCAACCGCGACCCGTCCCGCTGAGCTGCGGGAAGAGCTACGATCGCCGGGTGCGTCCCCTGGCTCCCGGAGTCCACCAGCTGCTCGGTCGGCCTCCGCACTTCATGAACGCCTACCTGGTCGAGGACGTGCTGGTGGACGCGGGCACCCCGGCCGCGCGCAGGCGGATCACCCGCCAGCTCGACGGGCGCGCGCTGTCCGCCCACGTGGTGACGCACGCCCACCCCGACCACTTCGGCTCCAGCCACGCCCTGTGCGAGCGGTACGACGTGCCGCTGTGGGCCGGGCGCCGGGACGTCGAGGCCATCGAGACCGCGCGGCCGGTGCCCGCGCCGGGCCTGCTGCCCGCCCTGCTGGCGAAGATGCCGATGCCCGACCCGCACCCGGTCGCGCGCGGCCTGGTCGAGGGGGACGAGGTCGCCGGGTTCACCGTGCTGGACGTGCCCGGCCACTCCCCCGGCCACATCGCCCTGTGGCGCGACCACGACGGCGTGCTCCTGTGCGGCGACGTGTTCTTCAACGTGCTGCGGCCGAGCGCGCCGCCGAGGTTCCTCACCCAGGACGACGAGCGCAACCGCGAGTCGATGCGCCGGCTCGCGCAGCTGCGGCCGAAGCTGGTGCTGTTCGGCCACGGCCGCCCGCTGCGCGACCCCGACCGGCTGCGGCGCCTGGTCGGCTGAGCGCACCCGGGCCCGACGCCCGCGGCCGGTCACGGCGTGGACCTGGACACGCGGTCCGCGCACGAGGCGCTGCTGTCCGGCACCTGTAAGGACTTCGACCGGTTCATTGCGGCGCCGATCGGCTGAACCCGGTTGCGGCAAGGGGCCCTGCTCGTCAGCGGGGCCCCTTCGCCCGTTCGGGGCACCGGACATGACATCGAACGCCTGTTCGAACTTTCCACATCTGGGGACAACCCTGTGGACAACTCAGTTCTTGCTGGTCAACGCCTGTGCGTGGGCGAGCAGTTCATCCACGGTCCACTGGTCGTCGGCGTGCTGCCCGCGCTTCTCCGCGACGATCCGGCCGTCGGGGGCGATGAGGAAGTCGGCAGGCAGGCCGAGGCGGCCGCCGGTCGGGCGGGGCAGCGGTCGGCGGCCGCGCAGCACGGGGCCGAGGTCGCGCGCGACGCCCCGCGCGATCGCGCCCCAGGCGCGGGGGTCGAGCAGGGCGCGCGGCGCGGACTCGACGCCGAAATCCCGGTACAGCGCCTTTTCCGGGTCGCCGACGACGGCGAAGGGGAGGTCGGCGACGTGCGGGCGCAGGTCCTCGGCCGAGGAGTGGAACACGACCACCTCGGTGATGCCGCGCGCGGTGATCTCGTCGTGCCGGAGCACGATCGAGCGCAGGTGCAGGTTGCAGACCGGGCAGCCGGCGAAGCGGCGGAACTGCAGGTGCACCAACCGTTCCGGGTCGGGCACCCGCACCGTCCCACCCGTCGCGGTCTGCCACTCCCGAGCTTTCATGACGTCCCCCTTAGGCGTGCACTGTACGCTTAAACGGACGTTATGCGCGTATCTTGTACGCTGTCAAGCCGTGCCCCGCCCGAAATCCCTGACCACGACCGCCCTCGCCGCCGCCGCGCTCGCCGTGGTCGACCGCGACGGCCTGGCCGCGCTGTCCATGCGCGCGGTCGCCGCGGAACTGGGCGTGGGCACGATGTCGCTCTACCGCTACGTGGCCGACCGCGAGGAGCTGGAAGCGCTCGCGGTCGAGCTGATGCTGTCCGAAGTGGACGTCACGACGCCGCGGCACGCGTTGTGGGACAAGCAGCTCGCGGTGCTGGCCGAGCGGGTGCGCGCGGCGGTCGGCAAGCACCCCAACGCGGTGCCGCTGACCATGGCGCACCGGCACCGCAGCCAGGGCCTGCTGCGCTGGGGCGAGGCCGTGCTGGCGGTGCTGACCCGGGCCGGTTTCACCGGGACGGAGCGGGCGATCGCGTTGCGGGCCCTGCTCAGCCACGTGATCGGCGCGATCGAGCTGGAGCACGGCAGCCCGCTGTCCGGGGCGGGCACCGCCGCGATGGCCGAACTGGGCGCGGAGTTCCCGCTGATGGCCGAAACCGCCGCCGCGGCAAGGGGGATCGACGCGGACGACGAGTTCCGCCGGGGTCTGGGCGTGGTGCTGCGCGGCCTCCGCCGCCCTTGAGGGTGGCGCCGTGCTTGAACGCGGTGCCGCTCTTGAGCGCCGCGCGGCCTTCGGGTGCCGGGCTCTCGTGGTTTGGCGCGGGGGTCGAAGCCGACCTCGACCCCCGCGCCGAACGCGACGAACACGGAGTTGCGCTCCGAGCGTGGCGTCGACGTTGGCGCGGCCGACTCCCGCTGCGCCTCCAGGTCAGGTTCGTCGGTGAGGGGTGGGGCGCCCCTCGCCCGTCCGCCACCGCTGACACGGACGGGAAGCCTCGTCAGGCGATGCGGTCGTCCGGCAGGTCCAGCAGCTCTTCGAGCACGCTCGTCGCCGGGCCGTGCCGGCGCCAGGAGAACCGGCTGGGCGCCAGGACGTTCACCTCGTCGGCGGGCATGCGCATCGCGAGCGCGTCGTCGGGGGTGTGCAGCCGCACGACGTCGATCACCGCGTCGTGCGCCCGCACGCCGACGACGGCCGCGAGCTCACCCCGGGCATCCCGGGGGTGGAGGAACTGGAACCCCCGCGCGATCAGCTCGCGCAACTGGGTGGTCGTCGTAGTGGTGACCTGGTCAATGGAGGAGGTCATCGAACTCACCGTCCCGGGCACCGGCCACGAAGGCCGCGATCTCCGCCCTCGTGTAGACGAGCGCCGGGCCGTCGGGGAAACGGGAATTGCGCACCGCGACCGCGCCGTCGGCGAGTTCGGCGACCTCGACGCAGTTGCCGTTGGCGCCGCTGCGGGCGCTCTTGCGCCACGTGACGCCGACAAGCTCAGCCGCTGACATGCCGTTGTGGGCCTCGATGGCCATCCACATCACCCTCCCAAGCCCAGTGATGCATCTGCACGTGCATCTGACTGTGCACGGACCGTAGCACCGGCCCGAGCGGGGGTAAATGCACGTGCAGATGCAGAGCGTGAGTTTCCCCCGAAGGGACGAAGCCCTACAGGTCCGCTCGGATCTTGGCCAGCATCTGCCGACTGCGGTCCGGCGTCTCCGCGTCCACGGTCAACCGGTCGAACACCCGGCTGTAGATTTCCAGTTCCTCGAGTTTGTCCAGGTAGAGGGCGCCGGCGAGGTGTTCGAGGTAGACGATGTCCGGCAGGTCGGGCTCGCCGAAGCGCAGCATGGTGAACGACCCCTCGGCCGCGTAGCCGCTCAACGGGTAGGGGACGATCTGCAGTGTGACGGGCCCGTTCTTGGTCACGCTGAGCAAGTGGTCGATCTGCGCGAGCAGCACCCGCCGACCCCCGATGGGGCGGTGCAGCACCGACTCGTCGATCACCGCCCAGAACCGCGGCGCACCCGGCCGGTACAGGATCTTCTGGCGCTGCACCCACAGCGCGACCCGGCGCTTGACCGCCGGACCGGCCAGCTCCGGTCTGCCGTGGCTCATGATCGCCATGGCGTAGTCCTCGGTCTGGAGCAGGCCCGGCACGAACTGGGTCTCGTAGGTGAGGATGCGCGAGGCGGCCTCCTCCAGGCCCACGAAGTCCTGGAACCAGTCCGGCATCAGGTCGCTGTAGCGGTGCCACCAGCCCGGCGAGTTCGACCGGCGGACCATCTCCAGAAACTTGTCGCGGGTCTCCTCCTCGGTGACCCCGTACATCGTGAGCAGGTCTTTCACGTCGCGCTCCTTGAGCCCGACGCGCCCCAGCTCCATGCGGCTGATCTTCGACTCCGAGCCGCGGATCGCGTAACCGGCGTCCGCCCGACCGATCTCGGCCGCCTCGCGCAGCCGGCGCAACTGGGCGCCGAGCACGATCCGCAGCGCCGTGGGACCGCTCTCCCGCTCGGGTGCCGGCTCACTCGTGGCCATCGCGGAACCTCCCGACCGTCATGCTCCTGATCCCCCCTGGCCCACTGCCGGTCTGCGGCCGTTCGGCTCAGGCCACCCGAACAGCGGTTGCGCCCGGACGGGGCCAACTCGCATCGTCACTGAACGTACACCCCCGATCATGCCGCGTCAGACGTACGCGTCTCACTCACGCATTGAGCCCATACGCTTACGCTGAGTGGACTGTGATGCGGTGCACGAATCATCGCCCCTTCTTCCCCGTTATGCGAGGTCATCACAATGTCGGGTACGTCCTCGGACGCTGCCGTCCCCGTCTACATCGACACCACCAAGGCCAGCATCGCCAGGGTTTACGATGCGTTCCTCAACGGCAAGGACAACTACGAGATCGACCGCGAGGTGCTGCGACAGGTGCAGCAGGTCGCCCCGGAGGCGGCGACGCTGGCCGTGGACAACCGCAGCTTCCTGATCCGCGCCACTCGTTTCGTCGCCAGCCAGACGGGTATCACCCAGTTCCTCGACTGCGGCTCGGGCCTGCCCACCGCCGAGAACACCCACCAGGTGGCCCAGCGGATCAACCCGGACGTCCGAGTCGTCTACGTGGACAACGACCCGGTGGTCCTGGCGCACGGCCGGGCGCTGCTGGAGGAGAACGACCAGACCCACTTCTCGGCGGCGGACATCTTCAAGCCGCAGGAGATCCTGAACGACGAGGTGGTGCGCAAGCACATCGACTTCTCCGAGCCGCTGGCGCTGTTCCAGATGGGGACGCTGCACCACTACAACGGCACCTCGCCGACGACGGCCGAGATCATGGCGGAGTACATCGACGCGCTGCCGTCCGGGTCGTACGTGGGGATCTCGCACTTCTTCGACCCGGAGACCGAGGAGCACTCGGCCATCGCGCGGCGGATGGAGCAGACGTTCCTGCACTCGCCGATGGGCAGCGGGCGGTTCGCGACGAAGTCCGAGCTGCTGGAGCTGTTCAACGGGTTGGAGCTGGTGGAGCCCGGGTTGGTGATCTGCGCGGACTGGTGGCCGGACGGGCCGCGGTTGAAGGAGCTGGACGCGGTGAGCTACTGCATCGCCGGGGCGGTGGGGCGCAAGCCGTGATGATCTTCGATAGGGTCGGGGGATCACGGGGGCCGTGAGGTGGACCGGAGGGCTCGTGGCTACACGATCGGGTGAACATCGCCGGAACATGTACGAAAACGGCGTGCTCGATCATCGGTAGATCATGAGATCGAGGGCCGAGCGACCAACCCCCTGCTGCGCTTACGGGGCGGTGAACGCGGGAGGGGGTTGAGCGGCCCGGCGACCCGACGGCCCGGCCCGGTGCGACCCGGCCGCTCCCGTCGGGTGGTGAGCGGCCACCCGGCAGGCGGACCAGCCGGCGGACCAGTCTGCGGACGAGTCCCCGACGGACGGGCCGGGTGCGGGTCCGGCGGGCCGGACGCGAGCCGGGCAGGGCGGGCGAGCCGGGCGCGAGCCGGGCGCGGACCAGGCAGGGCGGGCGAGCCACGCGAGCCACGCGGGAGCCCACGCGAGCCGGGTGCAAGCCGGGCAGGGCGGCGACCAGCCGACCAGTCAGGCTGCGATCGACCGCGAACGACCGACTGGCGGTTGGCGGGTGATCGCCGTCAACCGGCCCGGCCCGCACTTGAGGAAACCCGGGTCTTGAGAAAGACCCGGGTCTTGCCGACCCGCGCGGGATGCGCCCGCGCAGGGGCTGCCCCGCCCACGGGGGCCGACACCCGTGGGCGGGCCCCCGACCCGGCACGCGATGCAGCCCGGCCCAACCAGTCCGACACGACCTGGCCCGATTGCGCGTGATTCGGAGCAATCGGAACCGAGGGCCCGGTTTGCATCTATGTCCTTTGTGGACTATATACGAGGAATCTGAATTCACCCTTGATTTTCGTCGGATTACGGGCGACTATTTAGTCCACTTTGGACAATTACTCGGTGAAGAAGTCGACCAGGACCCGGGCCGTTACCGCGGCTTTCACCATGTGCGTCTGTCCGGGAAGGACGACCAGCTTCCCGTTCGGCAGCGCCGAGGCGAGGCACTGCTGGGCATTGCGCATGTACACCGGGCTCTTCTCGCCCGCGATCACCAGGGCGGACATTTCCGCGCCCGCCCAGCGGTTCGCCGGCGGCAGGGTGCCGTGCTGGAACTCGCCCACCACGGCCAGGTCGTTGGGCAGGGTGTGGGCCACCTGCTTGAGCTTCTTCCAGACCGGCGTGAGCTGCATCATCACGACGGCGAAAGCGGGCGTCCCCACGTAGCGCATGAACATCTTGACCACGTCACCGCGGCGGTCCTCGGCCACGGCCCGGGAGACGCGTGCCACGAAATCAGGGGCCATGGGGCTGTGGGTGTCGTCGACGACCATGGGTGCTTCGTAGATCGCGATGCGCTCCGCCGCCACCCCCCGGTGTGCCGCCTCGGCCACCAGGGCCCCGCCGGACGACATGCCGAACAGGTTGGCCGTGCCGCCGGCTTCTTCGACCAGTGCCGCGATGTCCTCGACCTCGCGGTCGACGTCGGGCGCGCCGGTGGTGCCGCTCTCGCCTCGGCCCCTCCGGTCGTAGGTGTAGACGGTGAAGTTCGCCGCGAGGGCCTTCGCCAGGTCGGGGGCGGGGCCGAAGCCGCGGTGGCACAGGGCGCCGTCGACGATGACCAGTGCCGGGCCGGAGCCCGTCTTGCTGTAGGCGATCTTGGTGCCGTCCTTGGACGTCGTGTGCGCCATGGTGTTTCTCCCTCAGCTCTCGGAACGCAGTTTCGCCAGGACGGCGGACACCCACAGCCAGGCCACCACGGCCGCGCAGTAGAGCAGGACCGTGCCGGACCCGGTGCCCGCGAAGGGCAGTGGGGACAGTGACAGGACCCCGGCCAGCACGCTTCCCCGGGACCAGCGGCCGTCGAGGTGGCGTGCCAGCACGAAGAACGCCGCGACCAGTGCCGGGAAGGCCGTGAAGAACGCGACGCCGTGGAGCACGCCGTGCCAGGACAGGGTTTCGGGTTGCCCTTCGGGGGCACCGGCCGGGAAGCCGAAGGCCGGGTCCGCGGTGAACACGCCGCCGCCGATCATGCCCAGCGCGAACACGCCCAGGAGGAGCGGCGCCCACCTGCCGGCGCGGCCGCTGCGGCGCGCGCCTGCCGCGCCGGCGAGGAAGAGGAGGCCGGTGACGACGAAGTTGGCGATCTGGAGCCCGCCGCCCTCGCCCAGCGACAGCATGCTGAACGGGTGCCGGGTCAGGTCGAAGCCCTCGCGGGTGAGCGCCAGGGCGAAGCCGGTGACCAGGTAGAGCGGGCCGGCGAGCACGCCGCAGGCCAGGAGCAGCCTGGTGGTGCCCGTCCGGGTGCCCTGGAGCGCGGTCATGCCAGGTCCGCCATCCAGGCGATCCACGCCCGCTCGTCGCGGCCGTCGTCGGTGAAGACGTGGTGCATCGCGGTCAGCGTGCCGCCCATGCCCTGGAAGAAGCGGTACACGGCGTCGGCGGTGCGGATGCCGGCGGTCTGCGAGTTGGCGTGGTAGACGACCCCCGGGGTGCCGTCGAGGGTGACCTCGTCGCCGGTGCGCGGCGCGCGGTACAGGCCCAGCCGGTGGCCGAGGCGCGTCCACGTCGCGGGCCAGTCGGTGATCGGCGGGCCGAAGGCGGTGACCGGGCGCGCGGTGCGGCCGGCGTAGTGGCGCAGGTAGGTGACGAGGGTGTGCCAGAACATCGCGCCGCCCGCCAGCATGGCCTCGAACTCCTCCTCCCAGTCGTCGCCGGGCAGGAAGCCGCTGGTGACCATGCGGACGACCGTGCTGCCGCCGGCCCTGCCCTCGATCAGGTACTCGTAGGCGACGAACCGGCCGTCCGGGGCCTTCTCGCCGCCGAAGGCCAGGCGCCGGCCGGGTTCCCAGGCGGTGACCGGGTGCTCGGGCCGGTACTCGCCGAACGCCTGCCGCACCGCGGCGCCGGGCTCGACCTCGTTGCGGCCCATGAACCAGGAGTCGATGCCGGGGCCGGTGGCGATGGCGTCCCAGACCTGCTCCGGGGTCACGCCGTCCAGCTCGGCCTCGGCACTCTCTTCGAACGCGTGACCCATCGTCACTCCTCGGGGATGCTGGGGTGGACGGCGACGACGACGCGGTGCGCCCGCCCGCCCGCGGCCGACTCGTCGTGGTACTTGGCGACCAGGCCGGCGACGGTGGTCGCGAGCTCTTCGGCGAACGCCGCCCGGTCGGCCGCGGAGGCGAAGCGGACCTCGCCGTCGACGGCGAAGGTGGCGACGCGCTTACCGGCTTTGGACGCGCCGGTGATGAGGTTGCCGACGTCCCGGACCAGTCGCGCGGCCACGGCCAGCAGCCAGCGCGCGGACAGCCGGTCGGGCGCGCGGGCCGGGTCCGGCTGCACGGCGGACAGCGCGACGGGCGAGATGACGTAGGACGCGGCGGTGGCGCGCATGACCCGTTCGGTCATGTTGCCCCTGCGGCGCTCCTCGGCCAGTTCGACGAGGCCGTGCTGCTCCAGCAGGCGCAGGTGGTAGTTCACCTTCTGCCGCGGCAGCCCCACCTTGGCCGCCAGCGTCGTCGCCGAACCCGGCTCGGCGAGTTCGGCCAGCAGCCTCATCCGCACCGGGTCCAGCGTGACCTCGGCCGTCGCCGGGTCCTCGATCACCGCCACATCAAGCATGGGGGAACCCTCTCACCGACAACTGGAGTTGTCAAGACAACTTCTTTTGTCGGTGAGAGGGCGAGGTGGGCGAGGGGGACGGGCGCGGGCTCGGTCCCGTGGGGCAGTGGGGTCAGGTCAGAGGGACAGCGGGGTCAAAGGGACGGCGGGGTCAGGAGGACAGCGGGGTCAGAGGGACAGCGGGCGCGGAGGGACAGCGGGGTCAGAGGGACAGCGGGCGCGGAGGGACAGCGGGCGCGGAGGGACACCCGCTCAAAGGGGCAGCAGGGCCGGGTGGGCGCCTCGTTCGAAGTCCAGCAGGTGGCGCTTGCGGGCCAGGCCGCCGCCGTAGCCGGTCAGGTCGCCGGTCGAGCCCACCACCCGGTGGCAGGGCACCACGATGCTGATCGGGTTCTTGCCGTTGGCCAGGCCGACGGCCCTGGCGGCGGTCGGGCGGCCCAGCCTGGCCGCCAGCTCGCCGTACGACACGGTCTCCCCGTAGGGGATGTCGCACAGGGCCTGCCAGACCATCCGCTGGAACGGCGTGCCGATCAGGTCCACCTCCAGGTCGAACGACGTGCGCTCGCCGGCGAAGTACTGCGCCAGTTGCGCCTCCACCTCGCCGAACGGCGCGGCGTCCTCCGGGCCGAACGTCTCCTGGGCCGGGCGGTGCCGCTGGTCGGTCATGTAGAGGCCGGACAGCGCGCCGCGGTGCGCGACCAGCGTCAGGGGGCCGACGGGGCTGTCGACCACGGTGTGGGTCATCGCTCCTCGCTCTTCCTTTCACGCGGGCAGCCGGTTGACCGCGTGGTCACCGGTCGCCCAGAGGTACTGGACGGCGTAGGCCCGCCAGGGGCGCCACGCCTGGGCCCGCCGCACCAGGGCGGCGGGGGTGCCGGGGAGGCCGAGGGTCCGGGCGGCCACCCGGACGCCCAGGTCGGTGGGGATGAACGCGTCCGGGTCGCCCAGCGCGCGCATCGCGACGACCTCGACGGTCCACGGGCCGATGCCGGGCAGGGCGAGCAGGTCGGCGCGCGCCTTGTCCCAGTCGGCGCCGACGCCCAGGTCGAGCGAGCCGTCGGCCAGGGCGGTGACCAGGGCCCGGAACGCGGTCCGGCGCGACGCGGGCACGGCGAGCACCGCGGGGTCCAGCTCGGCCAGCGCCCGCGGGGTGGGGAACAGGTGGGTGAGGCCCACGTCCTCGACCGGGTCGCCCACCGCGGTGACCAGGCGGGCAGCGTGGGTGCGGGCCGCGGCCGTGGACACCTGCTGGCCCAGCAGGGCCCGGACGGCGAACTCCGCCGCGTCCACCGTGCCCGGCACGCGGCGGCCCGGTGCCCGGTCGACCACCGGCGCCAGCAGCGGGTCCGCGCGGAGCTGGTCGTCCACGGCCACCGGGTCGGCGTCGAGGTCCAGCAGCCGGCGGCAGCGGGCGATGGCGATCGACAGGTCCCGCAGGTCCCCCAGGGACAGCCGGCACGCCACGTGGTCCGGTCGCGGGCTCAGCGACACCACGCCGTGCCCGTGCGGCAGGCGCAGGGTGCGCCGGTAGGCGCCGTCACGCCACTCCTCGACGCCGGGCACGCCGGTCGCCGCCAGGTGGCCGAACAGGTTGTCCGGGCACAGCGGCGCGCGGAACGGCAGCCGCAGCGACAGCGCGCCGGGTGCCTCCGGCACGGGGCCCCGGCGGGCGCGCAGGTCGGTCGGCGACAGGGCGAAGACCTCGCGCACCGTCTCGTTGAACGCGCGCACGCTGGCGAACCCGGCCGCCTGCGCCACCTCGGCCATGGGCAGCGACGTGGTCTCGATCAGCAGCCGGGCGGTCTGCGCGCGCTGCGCCCGGGCCAGCGCGAGGGGACCCGCGCCCAGTTCGGCGAGCAGCAGGCGTTCGAGCTGGCGGACGCTGTAGCCGAGCCCGGCGGCCAGACCGGGCACGCCCTCGCGGTCGACCACGCCGTCGGCGATCATCCGCATCGCCTTGGCCACGGCGTCCGCGCGGTGGTTCCACAACGGCGAACCCGGCGACGCGTCGGGCCGACACCTCTTGCACGCCCGGAAACCGGCTTGTTGCGCCGCCGCCGCACTCGGGTAGAACCGCATGTTCTCGACCTTGGGCGGCGCCACCGGACAACTCGGCCGACAATAGATCCCGGTGGTCAGCACCCCGGTGAAGAACCACCCGTCGAACCTGGCGTCTTTGGACCGCACCGCCCTGGCGCAGCGTTCCGCGTCTTCGTGCACCGCACCAGCATCGACCAACGCGGCGCCGTTGGCTGGCGGAAATGCGACATCGAGGGGACCGGGTCGGACCCGCACCGCGCTGTGCGCGCCCACTCGGTCGGCCGCCGGGTCACCCCGGCAGCGGGACGACGAGGCGGGCGAGCAGGTCCAGCCTCACCTCGGCCCGTCCCCGACCGTGCGCGTCCAGCACGGTCCGCAGGATCGGGCAGACCCGCGCTCCACCGGGGAACCCCCGGTCCTCACGGGCCGTGACCGGTAACGCACCGGTCGGACCGACGTCAGCCGCGGTCGGCATGGCAGGTCGCCGCGCCGTTCCACCGACCGGGCCGGTTCGGCGCGCACCGCTGAGAAGACCCCCAGGACCCCTCAGCCGGGACACCGCCGCCGATAGCCGTAGTTGCCTGCAAAACCACTTCGACCGATCCCCTCCCACCCCGTCCGCGACATCTCGGGAACGTCGGGGCGAGCTTCGCACTCGAAGTCGTTAGGGTGGACTGCCTGGGGCACCACCGGTCCACAAAAGACCTGTTCAAGCGCTCACACCCGGTTTTCCGGTCCGGAAGACCGGACGCGAGGAGGCTCGCCGCGGATGACTGCTTCCGGTCGGGGGTCGGGTCCCCGCGCCCTTTTCGCGGAGCGGTTCGCGCTGCTCTACGCCGAAGCCGGCGACCCGCCGCTGAAGCGGGTGACCGAGTCCGTCGGCCGCGCGCGGCGCACCGACGAGCGCGGCCGACCGGTCCGCGCGACCGCCCAGCGGGTCAGCGACTGGCGCCGCGGGCGCAACGTCCCGGCCCGGTTCTCGGCACTCTCGGTAGTCCTCGAAGTCCTCGTCGGAGAGGCGCGGAAGGCCCACCCGCAGCCCGCCGCACCCGGCCTGTACGACCTCGACGCGTGGCGGTCGCTGTGGGAGGAGGCGCTGGCGAGCCCGGCGTCGTCGCCCGAGGACGAGGAGCCGCCGAGCTCCGACGAGATCGGGGTCTGCCCCTACCGCGGACTGGCCGCCTTCCAACCCGAGGATTCGAACTGGTTCTTCGGCCGGGAACGCAGCACCGCCGCACTGGTGTCCCGTTTGTGCGACGCCGCGGAAAGCGGCGGAATAGTGATGCTGGTCGGCGCCTCGGGCGCCGGTAAATCCTCCCTCGTGCGCGCCGGCGTCATTCCCGCGATTCGCCGCGGCGAACTGGACGTCGAGAACTCCGGGAAATGGCCGACGATCGTCCTCACGCCCGGCGGCGACCCGGTCGGGGAACTCGTCAAGCAGATCCCGGAACTGGCCGACGTGCTGGACGTGGCGCTCAGCCTGGACGGGCTGGAGCACGACCCGGAGGCGGGCGGGCCCGGTCCGGACACCTTCCTCGGGCAGCCCCTGCTGGGCGTGGCGCGGTTCGCCGCCCAGATCCGGGCCGCCTTCGCCGCGCACGCCGAGCGGCACGGCGCCGAGCGGGTCGTGGTGCTCGTCGACCAGTTCGAGGAAGCCTTCACCCTGACCCACGACGAGAGCCGGGTGCAGGTGTTCGTGCAGGCCCTGCACGTGGCGTCCACGCCCGCCCACCCCGGCGGCACGCCGCCCGCCCTGGTGCTGGTGGGCGTGCGGGCCGACTTCTACGGCCGCTGCCTGGCCTTCCCCGAGCTGGCCGACGCGCTGCAGGACCGGCAGATGGTGCTGGGCCCGATGACCTCGGCCGAGCTGCGCGAGGCGGTGTCGCGGCCAGCGAGGGCGGCGGGCCTGCAACTGGAGCCGGGCCTGATCGAGCTGATGCTGCGCGACCTGGGCGTGCGCAGCCTCGGCCCGCAGCCCCGCACCGGCCAGGGCGCCTACGACGCGGGCGCGCTGCCGCTGCTCTCCCACGCCCTGCTGGCCACCTGGCAGCGCAGGCAGGCGGGCAAGCTGACCATCGCCGGCTACCGGTCGGCGGGCGGCATCCAGGGCGCGGTCGCCGCCACCGCCGAACGCGCGTGGGCCGACCTCGTGCCCGAGGCCCAGCAGGCCGCCCGGCCGCTGCTGCTGCGCCTGGTCCGGGTCGGCGAGGACACCCAGGACACGCGGCGGCGCTCCACCCGGCACGAGCTGGTCGAGCAGACCGCCAACCGGGCGGCGGGCGAGCAGGCGCTGGAGACGCTGGCCCGCGCCCGCCTGGTCACCCTCGACGCGGGCTCGGTGGAGATCACCCACGAGGCGCTGCTCCAAGCCTGGCCCCGGCTGCGCAGCTGGATCGACCAGGACCGCGAGGGCCAGCTGCTGCGGCAGCGGCTGGAGGAGGACGCGGCGACCTGGGCGGCCCAGGAGCGCGACGCCTCCCTGCTCTACCGGGGCGCGCGGCTGGAGACCGCGCGGCACTGGGCGGACGCCGCCGGGCCCGGCGGGGTGACCGGCACCGCGCAGGACTTCCTCGCCGTGTCCACGCAGCACCGCAGGCGCGCCGCGTGGAGCGTGCGCGCGGCGGTGGCGTTCGTGGTCGTGCTCGCGCTGATCGCGGCCGGCGCCGCCGTGGTGGCCGTGCGGCAGCGCGACGACGCGGTGTTCCGGCAGGTCGTGGCCCAGGCCGACCGGCTGGAGGAGAGCGACCCGTCGCTGTCGGCGCAGCTCGACCTGATCGCCCACCGGATGCGCCCGGACGACCCCGAGGTGCGCACCCGCCTGCTGTCCACGCAGACCGCGCCGCTGGCCGCGCCGCTGCTCGGGCACACCGGCCCGGTGTACCTGACCTCCTTCTCCCCCGACGGCAGGACCCTGGCCACGGCCGGCTACGACCAGACCGTGCGGCTGTGGGACCTGCGCGACCCGGACGACCCGAAGCCGCTGGGCTCGCCGCTGCTGGGCCACCGCAGCTGGGTCACCTCGGCCGTGTTCAGCCCCGACGGCAAGACCCTGGCCACCGCGGGCGACGACCGGACCGTGCTGCTGTGGGACGTGCGCGACCCGGCCCGGCCCCGCTCGCTCGGCGAACCCCTGAGCGGGCACAACGGCACCATCTACCTGCTCGCGTTCACCCCGGACTCGAAGACGCTGGCCACCGCGAACGGCGACCGCACCGCGCGGTTGTGGGACGTGGCCGACCCGGCCCACCCGAAACCGCTGGGCGACCCGCTGGGCGGGCACACCGGGCAGGTGCGCGCGGTCGCGTTCAGCCCGGACGGCACCCTGCTGGCCACCGGCGGCGACGACCGGACCATCGTGGTGTTCGACGTGCGCGACCCCCGCGCGCCCAGGCAGGTCGGCACGCCGATCGGCGGGTTCGACGGCATCGTGCGCGCGGTCGCGTTCAGCCCGGACGGCCGCACCCTGGCCGCGGGCGGCCAGGACCGGAGCGTGCGGCTGTTCGACCTGACCGACCCGGCCGCGCCGCGGATGCTGGGCTACCCGCTGACCGAGCACACCGACAGCGTGTGGTCGATCGCGTTCAGCCCCGACGGGCGGGTGCTGGCCTCCGCGTCCGCCGACGGCACGACCCGGCTGTGGAACATCACCAACCCGGCCCGCCCGCTGGCCCTCGGCGCGCCCCTGACCGGGCGCAACGGCACCGTCTACGCGGTGTCGTTCAGCCCGGACGGCCGGACCCTGGCCACCGGCAGCCACGACGCCGCCGTGCGCCTGTGGTCGCTGCCGGGCGGGGTGATGGTCGGGCACTCCGCCCGCACCGTGGGTCCCCGGTTCACCCCCGACGGCCGGCGCCTGGTGTCGGCCGCCGAGGACGGGGTGATCCGGGTGTGGGACGTGGGCGACCCGCGCGCGCCGCGCTCGACCGCGTCCCTCCGGCACGGGGCGCCCGTGTGGTCGCTGGCGCTGAGCGCCGACGGGCGCACGCTGGCCAGCGTGAGCGACAAGATGGTGCGGCTGTGGGACCTGGACGACCCCGACCGGCCGCGGCCGCTGGGCGAGCCGATCGCGGTGGGCACCCGGTACAGCTCGCCGGTGGCCTTCCGCCCCGACGGGAAGGTCCTGGTCACCGGCCACGACGACAACTCGGTGCAGCTGTGGGACATCGGTGACCGGGAGCACCCGAGGCCGCTCGGGCAGGCGCTCGTCGGGCACGTGGGGTACGTGCACCTCGCCGATTTCACCCCGGACGGCCGGACGCTGGTCACCGGCGGGGCGGACCAGACCGTGCGGCTGTGGAACGTGGCCGACCCGGCGGCCGCCCAGCCGCTCGGGCAGCCGCTGCGCGGGCACACCGGCGCGGTGCGCGCGGGCGACATCAGCCCGGACGGCAAGCTGCTCGCCACCGCGGGCGACGACAAGACCATCCGGTTGTGGGACCTGAGCGCGCCGAACCGGGCCAGGGCTATCGGCGAGCCGCTGACCGGTCACGTCGAGGGTGCGGTGACGGTGGACTTCAGCCCCGACGGGCAGTCCCTGGCCAGTGGCGGGGAGGACCGCACGATCCTGCTGTGGAACGTGCGGAACCCGCAGCGGCCGTTCCGGGTGGGTGATGTGCTGAGCGGGCACGGCGGCGCGCTGCGCGGCGCCGAGTTCAGCCCCGACGGGACGATGGTCGCCTCCTCCAGCACGGACACCACGGTGCGGATGTGGGACCTCGACCTGGACCACGTGATCCAGCGGATCTGCGCCAGGACCAGGGGCACGTTGACCGCGGAGCTGTGGTACGAGCACCTGCCGCAGCTGGACTACGAGCCGCCCTGCCCGTGAGGTGGCCGGCCGGTGGGACTTGCGCGGGCCGGTACTGATCCTTCGGCTCAGGGTGACGTCGTGGTGGCCTGGTGATGGGGCCGGTTTGCGCGACGAAGCCGTTGAGCGGGTCGGGCCGGTGGTGCGGGTGTTCGAGGCGGGTGCGGACCGCCGCGGCCAGGGCGTCGCTGTCGCAGGGGCGAGGCCGGTCAGGCCGCGCGCGAGGGCGGCGAGCAGGGCGGCGAAGTCCGGTTTCCGGAAGCCCTTCTTCTCGCCTGCCTGGCCGCGGTGGCCCGTCATCCGGCAGATCAGCCGGGTGCGGTGGCCGGGTTTGCGGCAGGGCAGGCCGGCCAGGGGCAGGCGCGCCTTGCCGGCGGTGCGCACCCGCAGCACCGGTGTCCGGCGCCAAGCCCGGGTGCGGGCCGTCGGTGGGCGCAGCTGCCCGGATTCGCCGGCGAAGCACGGCCACGCGTCCCGGGCGGTCGCTCTTTTCCCGCCCGGGGCCGGGTCGTGCGCGTCCAGGTGGCCGCCCGGTGCTCGTCGCGCTCGGCCGACCGGTGCGCCGGCAGCCGCGGCGTGAAGCCCACCTGCCGCGGGATCCGCCAGGTCTGCGCCGGGCTGAACCGCACGGGGAAACGCCGGGCGACGACCAGCGCGGCCCGGGCCGGGGTCCAGCCCTGCTCCTCGTCCCAGCCGTGCGGCCTGCGGCGGACCGACGTCCCGGGCGCACGGCTCCGCGGCCTCGAACCGGGCCCGCTGCTTCGCGGTCAGGTGGCGCGCGCCACCGGCATACCCCCACCGGCAAGACCCACCACCACCCCGAAACGAAAGACCAGTGGTGCGCCGGCCGGGGCGGTGGCGAGCGGGGGTGCCGCCCCGGCCGGTGCGGGTCGGGATCGCGTGGGCCGGTGGGTACGGGGTGGAGTCGGTGCCGGTGGGCGGCGGTGCGGGCGCGCAGGTGGGTGGCGGCTCGCCGAAGGGTGGCCCGGATCGCGCGCCCACCAACCCGCAGGTGATCACGAAGATCGTCGCCGGTCCGGTCGACGACCCCGGCGGGCGCCAGATCCCCGCCGCACCACCGGTGCTGACCTGCGGTTCGCACCGCGCCGACAATCCGCGCGCGGACCGGTCGGCAGCCGTGGGCGGGGTCGTCACCCGCCTGGGCCCGTGGACTTCCGGCTGATTCTGGCTATGTTGCGGTACATGCGTTTTCTTGGGCGGGTGGGGAGCCCGCAGGCGGCGATCGCGGCGTTGACCGGTTTCACCGCGCTCTACATGGTGCTCGTGGTGTTCGGCAACATCACCGACTACGAGACCAACCACGCGTTCGTGCGGCACGTCCTCCTGATGGACACCACCTTCAACTCGCCGTTCACCACGTGGCGCGCCATCTCCAGCCCGACCCTGGTGACCGTCACCTACGTGCTGATCATCGCCTGGGAGGCGTTGACCGCCCTGGTGCTGGTCGCCGCGCTGGTGGCCTGGCTGCGGCGCCGCGAGGAGACGGCCCGGCGGCTGTCCTCGACCGGCTGGCTGATGCAGGTGCTGCTGTTCGGGGTGGGGTTCATCGCCATCGGGGGCGAGTGGTTCCTCATGTGGCAGTCCAAGGACTGGAACGGGCTGAACGCCGCGTTCCAGAACTTCGTGATCGCGGGCATCGGGCTCGTCCTGCTGCACGCGAGCCGGCGCACCGAGCCGAGCGGTCCACAGTAGACCGCAAGGAAATCCGAAGTGGACAGAAGACCTGCCGGAAAACGAACCGGGAATGGGCATGACCCCATGTTCGAACAGGTGTTCGAACATGGCAAGATCTCTATCGGGTGATCATCCGACGATCTGGCGGAGCTGGTCCAGCAGCTCCGCCCGACTCCCGCACCCCAGGCGCTGCCGCATCCGCGCCACGTGGTGCTCCACGGTCTTCGCCGAGATGAACAGCCGGTCGCCCACCTGCTTGTAGGTCAACCCGCCCACCACCAGCTCCGCCACCTCGCGCTCCCGGTCGCTGAGCCTGCCCGCGTCCACCTCGGCCACCGGCTCCGGCTGCCGGCGCGCCGGCCCCGCCGACCGCCCCTGGAGCAACCGCGCGCAGTCCAGCAGCCGCACCATCGCCTGCCGGTCCGAGGTCCGGATCGCCGCCTGACCGGCCAACCGCGCCGCGTCCCACCACTGCCCCACCGCGTGCAGCCCCCGCGCGGCCTCCTCGACCCGGTCCGCGTCGACCTTGCCCGCCAGCACGTCCAGCCAGCTCTCCGCCGCCGCCGACACCACCGCCGCGTACCGGTCGCGCGGCGCGCAGGCCGCCAGCGACGCCGCGTGCTCCTCGGCCACCGCCGTCTCCTCGGCGATGATCGCCGCGTGCAGCGCGCTCCAGTGCAGCGGCACCGCCCACAGGCACGGGTCCCCCAGCTCCCGCAGCAGGTCCCGCGCCGCCGCCAGGTGGTGGGCCAACCGGTGCTGGTCGCGCAACCGCGCCGCCGCCGCCGCGAACTCGCCCAGCGGCAGGAACGCGAACAGGTCGACCGGGTGCCGCAGCACGGCCTCGCACGCCTGCTCCCACGTCCGCTTCAACGTCGCCAGGTCGCTGTCGCGCCGCGCGATGCCGACCTCCAGCGCCACCGCGAACAGCCAGTCCCGCGCCTCCAGCGGCCGCCCGGCCTTGCGCAGCGCCACCAGCGCCTCCCGGGCCTGCGCCAGGTTCCCGCGCAGCATCGAGGTCCACGCCCGCAGCAACCGGTGCCGCACGGCCATCAGCGCGCCGCCCAGCGACGTGGCCACCGCCCGGTCCAGCACCGACTCGGCCACGGACAGCTCGCCGCCGTGCACCGCCACCAGCGCGGCCAGCGCGGCGGGCGAGTCCGGCAGCAGCACCGACCGCCCGGCGGGCTCCAGCAGCCCGGTGGCGCGCACCAGCGTGGACAGGGCCGAGGTCGGCGACCCGGTGACGGACTCCACGACGCCCTGCGCCATCAGCGAGGCGCCGCCGTCGAGCATCGTCGGCGGCGCGGGCGGCAGGGGCGCCTCGGGCAGCCGGCCGGTGCCGACCCGGCCGATCACCGCGAACGCGGCGGACGTGGCGGACGGCGACCACCGGTGCAGCTCGGTGCTGCGCGCCAGCTGCCCGCGGTGCGCCAGCGCGATGGCGGCCACCTCCGCCGCCGCGCCGCGGTGCGCCGAACCGCCGGAGATCACCTGGTCCGCCAGCCGCAGGGCCGCGTCCAGGTCGCCCGCCATCGCCGAGGCCACCGCCCGCCGGACCGCGACCTCGGCGGTCGGCGTGCCCACCGCCGCCAGCAGCCGCGCGGCCAGCGCCGGGTCCGACGGCAGCACCTCGCCGGCCGCCGCCTGGAACGCCGCCGCCATCTCCGGCCCGGCCACGCCCACCAGCGGCCGCACCAGCTCCAGCACCGGGCCGCCGGACCGCAGCTGCAGCTCGGCGAGCTTCTGCCGCACCGCGATCCGCCGGTCGGTGCGGCTCAGCGCGGCCACGGCGGTGCGCACGACCGGCAGCAGCGTCCCGTCCGGCCCGAGCAGCCCGGTGGACCGGGCGGCCTCGATCACGTCGCCGACCGCGTCGGCGTCCCGGTCGAGCAGCCCGCCGAGCAGGTCGAGCCGCAGCGCCGCGCCCGCCTCGGCGGCGAGCAGGAACTTCTGCACGTCCGGGTCGAGCCAGTCCAGGTCGGCCCGGAACGAGGCGACCACCTCGGCGGGCACCTCGGGCCCGGTCAGCCCGGCCAGCCGCGCCACGAACCGCGGCACGCCGCCGGTCTGCCGGTGCACGAAGTCGGCCAGGCCGCGTGCCGGCGCGGGCAGCACCGCGCGCACCTCGTCGCGCGTGAACGGCTCGGGCATCAGCGCGGGCCCGACCCGCCCCAGCGACTCGGCCAGCGCCGCCAGCGCCCGCGACCGCGGCCAGGGCCGGTGCGCCACCACGACCGGCGCGTCGCCCCGCTCGACCGCGGCCCGCAGCTCCAGCAGCCGCTCCTCGGGCAGCAGGTGCGCGTCGTCCACCACGGTCGCCTCGACGCCCGCGCCCTCGAACGCCCGCGCGAACTCCCGCAGCAGCACGGTCTTGCCGTACCCGCCGGGCGCGACCACGCCCAGCCGCACGGCGGCACCGGACGCGATGGCCTCCAGCACCCGGCCCACCTGCGCGGACAGCACCGGGCGCGGACTCCTGCCCTGGTTCACCGACCGTCCTCGTGGTTGCGGGCGCGGCGGTGCCCCCCGGTGGGCGCCAGCCCCCGCACGACGCGCTTGACCGAGCGGCGTTCGGGCAGGTCCAGCGGGGTGATGTCGACCGGCGGGCGGGGCGGCGGCGGGGCGAAGTCCCCGTCGACCGGGTCCAGGCCGCCCACCGGGAACCGCAGCAGCGGGTCGTCGCGGACCAGCACGGAGGTCTCGACGGGCTCGGGTTCGGCCTCGGGGCCCAGGACCAGCCTGCGCGCCGCGAGCGCCGCGCCCTTGACCACCGAGGTCTCCGGCGCCGCCTCCAGCACCACCCGGCCGGGCACCGAGGCGGCGACCAGCGGGATGCGGGCGCTGCCGCCGACCAGCACGGTCGCCTCGACCCCGGCGGCGACGCGCGCGTGCACCGCCACGGCCTGCTCGACCGCGGGCCGGATCAGCTCCTCGAACCGGGCCCTGGTCAGCGGCACGTCCACCCGCCCGGACGGCAGGTGCACCGGCACCGCCGTCTCCACCGCACCGGAGAGCACCCGCTTGGCCGCCTCGCAGTCGTGCCGCAGCCGGGCGAACAGGCCGCGGGTGCGCGGGTCCTCGGCGTCCAGCTCGTCCAGCTCGCGCCCGAGGGAGGCGCGGACGTGCGCGAACACCGCGTCGTCGAAGTCGGCGCCGGCGTCCTGCTCGACGCCCTCGGCCGAGGCGACCAGCTCGAACCGCGGGCCGACGACGGCCGAGCCGAACCAGTGGCTGCCGAGGCTGAACACGCCCAGGTTGCCGGTGAGCGGCCGGGTGAACGCGTGGTTCTCGGCCGCCGCCACCGGTTCGGGCACGAGGGTGGCCTCCACGCCGACCGCGCGCAGCGCGTGGTGCAGCAGCCCCTTGGCGTGCGCGCCCCACGCGGGCGGGTGCGCCACCACGACGTGCTCGGGCTGCCCGCCCTCGCGCGCCGCGACCTGGTTGACCACCCACCTGACCAGCAGCGCGGTCAGCTCCTCGGGCGGGCACCGCTCGGCGCCGAGCACCACGGGCACCTCGTCGCCGACGCGGCGGGCGAACCCGGTGGCCGTCCACCGCGGGTCGCCCGGCTCGCCGACCGCGAACGCGCCGTCGGCGGTGAGCCGCAGCACCGTGGCCACCCCGCCGCCGGGGCCGCCCAGGCCGACCGGCTCGGGCTCGCCGCGCCCGGCACCGCCCAGCCGGCACACGGCCGCCGCGGTGCGCGTGGTGCCCACGTCGACCCCGAGGACGTACGGCAACCGGCAGCCTCCTCCACTCACCTGATCGAAGTACGGCAGTACCTACACGGGTTACGAGACGGTCACAACCCGATCCCCTAATCCCCTAGGGAGTGAACGAGGACCACCCCACAGTGGTTGCGGGATCTACTGGGAGTAATCCCCGATGGCCGGGTGACCCCCCGTCACTAGTTTTGGTCCCACGGCCGACCGCACCCCTGCCAGGTCGGCTCCCCGCGTCCTATCTGACCAGGAGAAATCCACCATGGGCACCAGCCCCAACACGCTGCACGACTTCGTACTCGGCCTGCTGAGCGACCCGAGCGCCCGGGCCGACTTCCAGGCCGACGCCGCGGGCGCCCTGGCCCGCGCCGGCCTCGGCGACATCAGCGCCGCAGACGTGCAGGAAGTCATCCCACTGGTCCTCGACTACGTGCCGACGGGGAGCCTGCCCGCCCTCGACGGCTCGTTGCTGGAGGACCTGCCGCTGGACCTGGCCGACACCGGCACGGCCGCGGCGATCTTCCGCCTGAAGGCCGTCACCGACCAGATCGCGGTGTCGGGGGCGACCGGCGCGTCGGACCTCAAGGCCGCCGTGGCGGGCACGCTGAGCGCGGACGCCGACGGCCTGACCGTCTTCGGCGGCGTGTCCAGCTGGGACCTGCTCGACGCCTCGGGTTCGGCGAAGCTGACGGTGGAGGGTGACTTCTCCGCGGTGAACGACGTGACCGGCACCCTGGACGGCACGCTGCACACCGCTCACGGTCAGGTGCACGACCTGACCGCCACGGCGACCGGCAGCCTCGACGGCGCCGTCGCCACCGCCGGTGGGGTCACCGGCGCGCTCCCGGGCGCGGACAGCCTGACCAGCACCGCGTTCGGCTCGCTCGACACGCTCCACGGCGTGGTCGAGGGCGTCGCCGGTGGCCTCACCAGCTCCCTGCACACCGGCGACCTGGGCCTGGGCAAGGTCGTCGAGGTGACCGGCCAGGTGGCCGGGCAGCACCACGCCGTCGACGCCGGCGCGCCGCTGGAGAGCGTCACCGACGTGGTGTCGGGCGCCGGCCACACCGCCGGCCTCGGCGGTGTGGTGACCGGGGTCACGGGCGCCGTGAGCAACGTCACGGGTGTCGTGGACGGCGCCGACCTGCCGGTCGTCGACTCCCTCGGCCTGGACGACCTGCTCTTCTGAGACCGGTCCACCACCGGAGAGGGGGTCCGCCCGCGGGGGCCGGCCCCCTCTCGCCTTTCACCCGGGTGGGAATTGACGGCAGACTCTTCCAGGTGATGTCCGCGCCATGGCTCGACGTGCTCGACGACACGATCAGGGCTTGCGCCGCGCACAACCGGCCCGACCTGGCCGAGCGGTTGCGCGAGAAGCGCGCCCGGCAGCTCGACCCCAAGCTGCGGGTGCTCGTCGTCGGCGAACCCAAGCAGGGCAAGAGCCAGCTGGTCAACGCCCTGGTGAACGCCCCGGTGTGCGCGGTGGGTGACGACGTCACCAGTACCGTGCCCACGTTCGTGCAGCACGCGGAGACCCCCTCCGCGGCGCTGGTGCGCGGCGCCTCGGTCGCCAACACCCCGACCGAGCGCATCCCGGTGCCCATCGACCAGCTCGCCGGCCAGGTCAGCACCTGCCAGGGCGACCTGGTCCGCGCCGAGGTCGGCATCCCGCGCGCCCTGCTGGGCTCCGGCCTGGTGCTGGTCGACACGCCCGGTGTGGGCGACCTGCGGCCCGCGCGCACCGCCGGCACGTTCGCCGTGCTGCTCCAGGCCGACGCGGTGCTGATGGTCTCCGACGCCACCGCCGAGCTGGCCGACTCGGAGCTGGACCTGCTCCGGCAGGTCATGGCCTCCTGCCCGAACGTCGTCGTGGTGCTCACCAAGATCGACATCGCCCCGCAGTGGCGCCGGGTGGTCGAGCGCAACCGGGCCAGGCTGGCCCGCGCGGGCGTCACCGCGAAGCTGATCCCGGTGTCCGCGGCGCTGCGCCTGCGCGCGGCCAAGACCGGCGACAAGGCGCTCAACGCCGAGTCCGGCTTCCCCGAGCTGCTGGGGTGCCTCCAGCAGGACATCCTGGCCGCCGCCGACGTGCTGGCCCGCCGCTCGGTCGCGGTCGCCGCCGCCTCGGCGGTCCGCCAGCTCGTCGCGCCGGTCCGCGAGGAGCTGTCCGCGCGGGGCTCGCGCCGCACCGCCGACACGGTGGCCGCGCTCAACGAGGCCCAGCGCCGCATCGACGAGCTGCGCCGCCGGTCCGCGCGCTGGCAGACCGTGCTAGCCGACGAGATGGCCGACCTGGTCTCCGACATCGAGCACGACCTGCGCGACCGCACCCGCCGCATCCTGCGCGAGGTCGAGCGGACCTTCGAGACCGCCGACCCGGCGCTGGGCTGGGACGAGTTCGAGAGGTGGCTGGAGGACAACCTCACCGAGGCCGCCGCGGTGAACTTCGCCTGGCTGCTGGACCGCTCGGAGTGGGTCGCGGAGAAGGTCGCCAGGAGCTTCCCGGTGGCCCGCGACGACCTGCTGCCCGAGTCGATCTTCCCCGACGACGTGCTGGACCGCGTGGCGCCGATGGACAAGCCGGTGATCGAGAAGTTCGGCCTGGCGCAGAAGGCGTTCACCGGCCTGAAGGGCTCCTACGGCGGCGTGCTGATGTTCGGCCTGGTCACCAGCCTGGCCGGGATGCCGCTGATCAACGCCGTCTCGCTGGGCGCGGGCGCGCTGTTCGGCGGCAAGTCCATCCTCGACGAGAGCGACCAGCGGCTGCGCCGCCGCCAGGCCGCCGCCAAGGCCGCCGCCGCCCGGCACGTGGACGACTTCTTCGTCAAGTTCGGCAAGGACTGCCGCGACGCCGCCCGCCACATCCAGCGCAGCCTGCGCAACCACTTCACCACGCTGGCCGAGGAGCTCCAGGAGACGCTGCTGGAGTCCGCCCGCAGCGCGCGCCGGGCCGTGCAGGACGACACCACCGAGCACGAGCGCCGCGTCCGCGAGGCGCAGCGCGAGCTGGACCGGCTGGTGCACCTGTACCAGCGGGTGCAGGCGCTGGCCGGTGGGCAGGCACCGCCGCTGGGGATCAGCGCATGACGTCGGGCCGGGCGCTCGGGGACGCGGTCCGGGCGCTGCTCGCGGACGCCCTGACCGCCTACCGGGACAGCCCGCGCGCGGTGGCGTGGCTGCGCGGGCACCTGGAGCGGTTCGACGAGCCGGTGCGGGTGGCCGTGGCGGGCGCGCCGCGCTCGGGCAAGTCGACCCTGGTCGGGGCGCTGGTCGGCGAGGAGTTCGCGCCGCCCGCGGCCACCACCTGGTACCGGGACGGGCCGCGGCCGCGGGCGCTCGCGGGCCAGTACGAGGTGCCGGTGGGGCGCCGGGGCGGCCGGGTGGTCGTGGACGCGCCGGACGCCGACCGCGTGGAGGTCGAGTGGCCGTCCCGCTCGCTGCGCGACCTGGTCCTGGTCGACACCGCCGCGGGCACGCCGGTCGAGCAGGTGTGCGCCGAGGCCGACGCCGTGCTGTACCTGACCAGGCACGTGCACGCCGACGACGTGCGGTTCCTGCGCACCGCCCACGACCACCCGGTGGCGCGCGCCGCGCCGGTGAGCACCGTGCTGGTGCTGGCGCGCGCCGACGAGATCGGCGGCGGCCGGATCGACGCGCTGACCTCGGCCAGGCAGATCGCCCGCCGCTACCGGCGCGAGGCCGCGGTGCGGCCGCTGTGCCAGGACGTGGTCGCGGTGTCCGGGCTGCTCGCGGTGGCCGCCAGGACGCTGCGGGCGGAGGAGTTCGCCGCGCTGGCCGCGCTCGCGGCCCTGGGGCGCGCCGAGCTGGAGGACCACCTGCTGTCGGCCGACCGGTTCGTGGGCGAGGACTTCCCGGTGCGGCTCGACCCGGAGGTGCGCCGCGGCCTGGTGGACCGGTTCGGCGTGTTCGGCGTGCGGCTGACCACCACGCTGATCCGGCAGGGCTTCGACACGCAGGTCAAGCTGACCGGCCAACTGGTGCAGCGCAGCGGCCTGGGCGAGCTGCGCGACTGCGTCGGCGCCTGCTTCACCGAGCGCCGCGACGTGCTCAAGGCCCGGTCGGCGCTGCTGGGCCTGGACGTGGTGCTGCGCGCCGAACCGCGCCCCGCCTCGGCCCGGCTGGCCGCCGCCGCGGAGCGCCTGGTGGCCTCCGCGCACGACTTCCGCGAGCTGCGGCTGCTGGCCGCGCTGCACAGCGGGCGCACCCGGCTGCCCGGCGGGCTGGAGGCGGAGGCGTCCCGGCTGGTCGGCGGCCTGGGCACGGACCTCGCGGTGCGGCTGGGCGTGGAGCACGAGCCGACCGGCCCGGAGCTGCGGCACGTCGTGCTCGACGCGCTGGCCCGCTGGCGCGGTCAGGCGGCCGACCCCGCGCTGGACCACGCGCAGCGGCGGGCCGCGGCCGTGGTGGTGCGCAGCTGCGAGGGGATGCTCGTGGAGCTGGACGCGCCCTAGCTGATCGCCTCGGTCACCGCCCGCACGGCCGCGGACGGCGTCCGGCGCGGGTCGGTGACCAGGAACAGCGTGGTGTCCGGCAGCTCGCGCACGCGCTGCAGCGTGCCCGCGTCCAGCTGCTCGGCCACCGCCACCCGCGGCAGCACGGTCCGGCCCAGGCCCGCCACCGCGCACGACCGCACGGCCTCGATGCTGCCGAACCGGGTGATGCTCGGCGTGGCGGGCAGCTCGCGCACGAACCGGTCGCAGTAGGAGCAGCCCTCCTCCAGCAGGAAGTAGCGCTCGTCGGCCACGGTGCCGGGCGCGGCCACCAACTCGATCGGCTCGACGCCGACGGCGGTGGCCCGCAGGCCCGGCGCGACCAGCGAGTCCTCCAGCACCAGGGCCAGGTCCAGGGTGCCGTTGCGGACCCCGGCCAGCGCCTGCCGGGTGCCCGCGGGCGACAGGTGCACGGTGATGCCCGGGAACCGCAGGGCCACGTCGGCGATGCGCTGCGGCAGCCGGTAGGCGCACATGGACTCCGGCGCGGCCACCCGCACGTCGCCCTCCACGGCCGTGCCGCCGCGCACCGCGTCCCGCAGGCGCTGCTCGGCGGTCAGCACCTCGCGGGCGTGCTCGACGGCCTGCCGGCCCGCCTCGGTCAGCCGGGCGCCGCTGGGCAGCCGGTCGAACAGACGCGCGCCCAGGTGCCGCTCCAGGGCCTTGACCTGGCTCGTCACCGTGGACTGCACGAGGTGCAGTTCGGCGGCGGTGGCGGTGAAGCTGCCCGTGCGCGCGAGCACCAGCAGGGTGCGCAGGAGGCGGGTGTCCACCCGATCGACAATACCGATAGGGCCGTTCGCAAGGAATCGTTGGACTCGATGACAGCTCGTGGGGGACGCTGTGCGCATGACCGAAGTGCTCCGCTACAGCTCCTTCACCACCGACCCGGCGGGCGGCAACCCGGCCGGGGTCGTGCTGGACGCTACCGGGTTGGACGACGCGGCCATGCTCCGCATCGCCGCCGAGGTCGGCTACTCCGAGACCGCCTTCGTCTTCCCCGGCGCCGACGAGCGCGAGTTCGACGTGCGCTACTTCAGCCCGCTGGTGGAGGTGCCGTTCTGCGGGCACGCGACCGTGGCCGCGGCGGTCGCGCTGGAGCGGCCCGGCCTGCTGCGGTTCCGCACGCCGGCCGGCCTGGTCGAGGTCGACACCGCGCCCGGCACGGCCACGCTGACCAGCGTGCCCACCTCGTCGGAGCCCGCCTCGCCCGAGGACGTGGCGGCCGCGCTGGCGGCGCTGCGGTGGTCGGCCGACGACCTGGACCCGCGCTACCCGCCGCACTGGGCGTTCGGCGGGGCGCGGCACCTGGTGCTGGTCGTGCGCACGCGCGAGCGGCTGGCCGGCCTGGACTACGACTTCGACGCGCTCGGCGACCTGCTGCGGGCGCACGGCGCGCTGACCGCGCACCTGGTGCACCGGCGCTCGGCCGACGTGTTCGACGCGCGGGACCCGTTCCCGGTCGGCGGCGTGGTGGAGGACCCGGCCACCGGCGCGGCCGCGGCGGCGTTCGGCGGCTACCTGCGGACCCTCGGCGAGCTGCCCCCGTCCGGCGAGCTGACCATCCACCAGGGCGTGGACATGGGGCGGCCGAGCACGCTGGAGGTCCGGGCCCCCGCCGACGACCCGCGGGTGTCGGTGACCGGGGCGGCGGTGCGGATCTAGACCCGCTCCAGCACCACCACGGGGATCTCGCGGTCGGTCTTCGCCGCGTACTCCTCGTAGGCCGGCCACACCTCGTTCATCAGCCTCCACAGCTCCGGGCGCTCCTCGGCGGTCGCCACCCGCGCCCGCGCGCGGAACACGTCCGCGGCCACCTGGACCTCGACCGAGTCGTCCCGCTGGACGTTCTTGAACCAGGCCGGGTGGTCGGGCGAGCCGCCGTTGGAGGCGATCACCACGTAGGCGTCGCCGTGCGGCTGGTAGATCAGCGCGGTGCGGCGCGGCTGGCCGGACTTGCGGCCCTTCGTGGTCAGCAGGAGCGTGTAGACGCCGGGGCGCCACTCGTGCCCCTCGGCGCCACCGGTCTCGACGTACCTGCGGATGTGCTCGTTCACCCAGTCGACGGGGCTGTCCACCACTGACATGCCACCGACGTTACCGAGGAGACGGCCCGCCCGCCGGACGGGGAGGTGCGACGGGGCCGCCGGTCGCTACTCCGCAGTCACGACCGGCGGCCCCGAACGGGGTGGGGACGTCCGCCACGCACCCCCTGGCGCGCCACCGGACCCCCGGCGCCACCCGGGCACCGCCCGCGTAAGCGGTGAACCCGGGGATCGCCCGGTCCCGTCGGTGAGGACGTGGTCCGGCGCGGCCATGGCTCCTGCCGCACTCCTAGTAGATCTGGCTCAAGCGGCGCATCCGTTCTCCTCCACAACGCTGGGGACTCCGCCAACTATGACGCCCGTGGAGGCTGGCGGCTCATACGAAAGGGGGATACACAGGTTTTATGCCCGAGCTGGAACTCCGCCACCTGCGCGCGGTCTGCGCGATCGCCGAAGAGGGCAGCCTGACCAAGGCCGCCACCCGACTGGGGCTCACGCAGCCCGCGATGAGCGCCCAGCTGCGCACCGTCGAGCGGATCGTCGGCGGCAGGCTGTTCGACCGCACCCCCGGCGGCTCGCCGCCCACCGACCTGGGCAGGCAGGTCGTCGGCACGGCCCGGCTGGTGCTCGACGAGGTGGACCAGCTCGTCTGCCTGGCCCGGCAGCGCAGCCGGGACGGCACGCCCGGTCCGCTGCTGGTCGGCGGGGTGCCCACGCTGTTCTTCGGGCACTTCGTGGAGGAGCTGCGGCGGGTGATCCCGTGCACGGGGGTCCGCACCGAGATCGCGCCCGGCGCGTCGGACCTGCTGGAGCTGCTGGTGTCCGGGCAGGTCCACCTGGGGGTGCTGGACCGGTTCGAGGGGCTGGAGCGGCGCGAGCTGCGCGGCCTGGAGATCCGGCGGCTGGTCAGCGAGCCGCAGTTCGTGGCGCTGCCGGAGGACGACCCGCTGGCCGCGCAGGAGGAGGTGGAGCTGGCGCGGCTGGCCGACCGGGACTGGGTGTCGCCGCCGGACGAGTTCGTCGGCAACCGCATCCAGATCTTCACCGCGTGCGCGGAGGCCGGGTTCACGCCCCGCCTCACCCACCACGTCACCGAGGCCAGCACCGCGCGCAGCCTGGTCGCCAACGGCGCGGTGTCGTTCGCGCTGCCCCAGTCGCGCAGCGGCGACGGGATCGTCGTCCGGCCCCTGCGCGGCGCGCCGATCATGGTGGACCTGATGCTGGCCACCCGGCGCGAGGGACCCGCCGCCGGGCGGGCCCACGACGTGTTCGCCGCCGCGGCCCGCGCGTACCGGGCGGTGCTGCCCCGCAACCCCGGCTACGCGAAGTGGTGGGAGGAGCACCCGAAGGCGCACCGGGAGATCGACGCGGCGCTGATGCTGGACCAGACCTGAGGGGCCGCCGCCCGGCGGCCCCTCCGCCGTTACCGGGCGCGCACGGCGTCCTCGATCGTGGTCGCCGGGCGGCCGATCAGCTTCTCCAGGTCCGGCCGCACGTCGGCGAGCACCCCGCGCCCGATGTTGACCTCGATGTCGGTCAGCAGCTCGGCCAGGAAGCCGGGCAGGCCGAAGCCCTCCAGCGCGGCGACCCGCTCGGCCGCGGTCACCCTGGTGTGCGTGGTGCCCCGCAGCGCGGCCAGCTCGTCGAAGCTCCACGCCCGCGGCCCGGTCAGCTCGTAGACCGCGCCCTCGTGACCCGGGGTGCTCAGCACGACCGCCGCGGCCAGCGCCAGGTCGTCCCGGGCCGCGCTGGCGACCCGCCCGTCGCCCGCGGCGGTGGTGATCGGGCCGGGGTGGAGGTAGTTCTCGTGGTACATGCCGTTGCGCAGGAAGGTGAACGGCACGCCGCTCTCCCGGATCGCCTCCTCGGTGGCCTTGTGCACCGCGGCCAGGACCAGCGGCGAGGTGTCGGCGTCGGTGACCGAGGTGTAGACCAGGTGCCGGACCCCCGCCTCGGCGGCGGCGCGCACGGCGGCCCGCTGGGCGGCGGTGCGCTGCTCGTCCGGGCCGTCCGCGGACACGATGAGCAGCCTGTCCACCCCCTCGAAGGTCCGCGAGAGGTCGCCGGCGAAGTCGCCGGCGCGCACCTCGACGCCGACGTCGCCGAGCTGTTCGGGCCGGCGGGTGGACACGGCCAGCCGCTCGGCCGGGATGCGCTCGAGGGCGTGCCGCAGGATCGCGGAACCGAGGTGACCGGCCGCGCCGGTGATCAACGTCTTCATGCCGCCGACGCTAGGGCGAAAGCTAACTATTCGAAAGTACCTACCTTTTCGTTGGGTACTTACGGATCGGAAAGCATCCAGCTAGGGTGGGGCGCGTGGATACCCGGGGTGATGTGTACGACCACAACTGCCCGTCCCGCCTGATCGCCGACCACGCCACGAGCCGGTGGGGCACCCTCGTGCTCGCCAGGCTGCTGGGCGGCGGGCTGCGGTTCGGCGAGCTGCGCCGCGAGGTGGCCGGCGTGAGCGAGAAGATGCTCGCCCAGACGCTGCAGGCGCTGGAGCGCGACGGCCTGGTGCACCGCGAGGTCCACCCGGTGATCCCACCGCGGGTGGACTACTCCCTCACCCCTCTGGGTACCCAGATCGCGGAGCGGATCAGCGGACTGTTCACCTGGATCGAGGACAACCTCCCGAGCCTGGTCGCGGCCCAGCGGGCCTACGACGCGCGGCGCGCGGAGAACGTGTGACAGGTCACGTCCAGTCCTCCGACCCGTACCGCCCGAGACGGACCGGTCGTCGGTGTTCGCCCCGGTCGGGAGGCCCGGACGTCGGACCTCTGCCCGAACCGGCGAACCCAACGCCCGGTGAATTCCACGTGAGCTTTGCCAGAATGGGGTCATGACGCAGCCCTTCACGGACGATAGTCACCCGGCCGAGCCCTATCCGGGAGCTCGGCCGGGACACTGCTTCGTGCACCTCGACGGCGCCGGCTGGCCGGTCACCCCCGACCCGGGCGCCGTGTCGGGGTGGCGCGTCGCCCCGGACGGGCGGGACCTCGACGACTGGCTGGCCGCGCACGGCGAACCGCCCCTGGCGGGCCGGATGCCGGTGCTGGCCTACGGCTCCAACGCCAACCCCGCCAAGGTCACGTGGCTGCGCGAGGAACTCGGACTCACCGGCCCGGCGGTGGTGCTGAGGGCCCGCTGCGAGGGGATCGCCGCGGTGTGGGCGGCGGGCCTGCGCAAGACCGACGGCCAGCGGCCGGCGACGCTCGCCGCCGCGCCGGGCGTCGAGGAGGAGCACGCGGTGTGGTTCGCCACCGCGGAGCAGCTGCGGGTGCTCGACCGCTGCGAGGGCCGGGGCCTGCGCTACCGGCTCGTCCGGCTGCGCACCGGCCGGGTCACCCTGTTCAACGGCGGCGTGGTCGACTCCGTGCTGGCCTACACCGGCGCGGGCCGCAGGCGGATGCCCCTGCTGGTCAACGGCAGGCCGGTGCGCTGCGCCGACGTGGACCAGCGCCGCGCCCACCGGCTGGGCGGGCGGCCCGCCGACACCGACGGCCTGGACGTGACCCCGGTGCACGGCGACCCGTCGCCGGACGACTGGCCCGACCGGCTGTTCGTCTACGGCACCCTCCAGCCCGGCATGAGCGCGTGGCACCTGGTCGAGCCGTTCGTGCTGGGCGACCCGGTGCCCGCCCGGCTGCCCGGCGTGCTGCACGACACCGGCCGGGGCTACCCCGCGCTGCGGCCCGCGGGCGGCCCGGACGTGCCCGGCCACCTGCTGCGGCTGGCCAACCCCGAGGACGCCCTGCCCGTGCTCGACGGGTACGAGGGCGACGAGTACACGCGCGTCCGCGTCGCGCTGCCCGACGGGCGGGTCTGCTGGACCTACCTGTGGACCTCCGAGGTGGGCGACGACATGCCCGTGCTCGGCGACGGCTGGGTCGAGAACCGCCCGTGATTTCCCCGATCCGGTGAATTTTTCGCCGATCGAGCCAACCCACCGGCTGCCGGGTACGTCCTCGGGGTAGGACCACTCGTCCGAGCCAGGAGGTGGATCATGAGGCGACTCGTCGCGTTCGGCGCCCTCGCGGTCGCGCTCACCGCGTGCGGCAACCCCGACCAGCAGGCCGGGCGGTCGACGGTTCCGGTGGCGCCCGGCTCGGGGAGCGGTACCACGGCGGCCGCGCCGCCGGCGCCCACGCCGGCGTCGACGCCCGCCGCGTCGACCCCCCAGGCGTCCGGCCGGTGCACCGCCGCGGTGCTGGCGGCCGAGGTGCAGCCCGGCGACTCGGGCGCGGGCAACCGGTACGCCAAGCTCGTGGTGACCAACAACGGGCCGGCGCCGTGCACCCTCAGCGGGTACAGCGGCCTCCAGCTCCTCGACGCCTCCGGGCAGCCGGTGCCCACCGACCTCCAGCGCACGCCCGACCCCGGGCCGGCGCCGGTCGTGGTGCCCCCGAAGGCCAGGGCGGCGGCCAACCTGCACTGGACCGTGGTGCCGACCGACGCGGAGCCGGTGGACGGGCCGTGCCAGCCCGAGGCGGCGCGGGCCAGGGCCATCCCGCCGGACGACACCCAGCCGATGAGCCTGGAGTGGGGGCTGGGGCCGGTGTGCGGCGGTGGGCGCATCGAGATCAGCGCGTTCTACGCTGCCTAGGTGATCGAGTCCAACGTCCCGGGCCACGCGGGTGAGCTCGCGGTCCGCACCTGGTCCAACCTCGACGCCTCCTGGCTGGCCGTCCTCGTGCACGGGCACGGCGAGCACGGCGGCCGGTACGGGCACGTGGCCGACGCCCTGGTGGCGGCGGGTGCCCTGGTGGTGGCGCCCGACCTCGTCGGGCACGGCGGCTCGGCCGGCGAGCGGGCCCTGGTCACCGACTTCGACGGCGTGGTCGCCGACGTGGCGGCCGCGGTCTCGTCGGCGGCCGTCGACCTGCCGGTGGTGCTCGTCGGGCACGGCGTGGGCGGGCTGGTCGCCGCCCGCTACGCGCAGCTGCACCCGCTGGCCGCGCTGGTGCTCTCCGCACCCGTGCTGGGCACGTGGCAGGGGGTGGACGCGCTCTCGCTGCCGGAGGTGCCCGACGCGCCGGTCGACCCGGACGCGCTCTCCCGCGACCCCGAGGTGGGCAAGTGGTACGCCGCCGACCCGCTGGTCTGGCACGGGCCGTTCCGGCGGGAGACGCTGGAGGCGCTGGAGCGGGCGCTCGACGAGGTGAACTACGGGCCCACGCTGGAGCACCTGCCCACGCTGTGGCTGCACGGCGACGCCGACGAGCTGGTGCCCCTGGCCGACACCCGCACCGGCACCGACCGGCTGCGCGGGCTGCGGTTCGAGGAGCGGATCTACCCCGGTGCGCGGCACGAGGTGTTCAACGAGACCAACTCGGACGAGGTGCTGGCCGACGTGGTCGGGTTCGTCCGGCGGGTGCTGGCGGAGGGCTGAGCCGCCGCGTCCGGCCGGCGGGGAGGCACGCGCCCGGCGGTACCGCGAGCGGACCGGTGCGGCGGGCACCGGGGTCCGGTGGGGGCTCGGGCGGGTCGACCCGCCGTCCCCGGCGGGCGCGGCCCGGTGGTGGGGTCGGCCGCTCGGGGCCGGCTCCCGGGTGCCGCCCCGAACCGCCGCTCGCCGACACCCCGGGCCGCGCGGACGCGTCGTGCGGCCACCGCCGCGTCCGCGCCCTCCCGCGCCGGCGCGGTCGCACCGCTTCCCCGGTGCCCGGACGACGCGCCCGACCCGGCCCGACCCCGTCGGGTGCCCGCCACGGGGCA
This sequence comes from Saccharothrix syringae, assembly GCF_009498035.1. NCBI lineage: Bacteria > Bacillati > Actinomycetota > Actinomycetes > Pseudonocardiales > Pseudonocardiaceae > Saccharothrix > Saccharothrix syringae. Next base: position 603,164 of record NZ_CP034550.1, on the reverse strand, counting down.
CCCGGTGCGCCGGAACCGGCCGCGGGGACGGGCGGGCCGCGCCGGACGGGTGGAGCGGCAGGCGCGGGCGCCACCCCACCCGTCGGTCACTCAGGAGCCGACTCAGTTGTCCCCGTAGTCGTCCCAGTCGCCGTCGTCGTGGTAGCCGTCGTCGTAGTCGTCATCGTCGTAGTCGCCGTAGTCCGAGTCGTCGTCGTAGTCGACGTAGCTCTCGTCGTGGGCGCTGCTGTTGGTGTGGCCGACGGCCGAGCCGTCATCACCGGCCCACCCCCAGCTGTTGTGGTAGCACGCACCGTCCTCGTTCGCGAACGAGTCCGTGTTCAGGTAGCCGGCGCCCTCGTGGCCCGCGTACAGCGCGCCCTCCAGGTAGTACGCGTAGTCCCCCTCCTCGGAGGAACCCGAGTAGACCTGGTAGACGTACGAGCCCTCGTCCGAGGCGGACACGTAGCCGTTGTCGTAGTCGGCGGCGTCGGCCGAGGCGACGCCGGCGGCACCGATCAGGATCGGCAGCGCCGCGGCGCCGGCGACCACGAGTCGGATGATGCTGCGCAACATGGTGAGACCTCCTGGGTCTGTGTGTGCGGGGCCTTGCGCAGAACATCGTTACCTCGGTCAACCGGACCCCGCCGGGCGCCGACCGCATCGTGTGAACTCCCGTTTGTCCTGCGAAAACCGCCTGATCAGCGGCCATCACGAGCGGTGTTCGCAAGGGTGACCTTGTGGGTGACGGCGGGCGGTCCACAGGGACTACCCGACCGTGTCGTCGACATCGCCGGCGCGAAGCGCTAGAGCCCGGTGGGACGCGTCGCGCGGGGTTCCCGGCCCGCCGGACCGCCCCGGCACCGAAGCGGGCACCGAAGCCGGCGCGCGAAGCCGCCCGCGACCGTTCCGCCCGGTCCCGCGGTCCCGCCGGCCGGCCCACCGGAGCGGGCCGCTGACGGCGCCCGCGCCGATCGTGGACAATTTCACCCCGAGATGGCCGGAGATGACCTGGAGCTGCTGATCACCGCGGTGGTGGCGGCCGACGACGAGCGGCGGGCGCGGGCGGCCTGCGACGCGTTGCTGCGCCGCGTCGGCGGGCGGGTCGCGCGGGTGTCCGACTGCTCGGACGAGGAGCCCGGCTGCTGGTCGGTCACCATCGACCTGGTCAGCGGCGAGCGGGTCGGCCAGAACGTGGCCGGCGCGCTCGCCCGCGCCGTGCGGGCGTTCGTGCGGCAGCTCGGCGACGGGTTCCCCACGCCGCGGGTGGCGTGCGAGCCGCCCACCGCGTGGACCGTGCTGGAGGACCCGGCGCTGCTCGACGAGGTGCTGCCGGGCGTGGAGCGGCTGCTGGTGGAGGCGTGGGCGGGCGGCGACCCGCAGCACCGGGAGCGGGTCGAGCCGGAGCCCCCGGCGGCGGAGGAGCGCGAGCTCGACTCCGGCACCAGGCTGCTGCTCCGGGTGGACGTGGCCACGGACCGGTCGGCCGGCGCCGAGTGGCAGGCACGGGCCGTGGCCAGCCGGGTCGCGCGGAATGGCAAGATCACCCGGGTGGCCCCGCACGGACCCCTACTGAGAGTGCACGTGGACCTCGGTTCGAGCACGAATTCCCCTGACGTGGCGCTACGGGAGGCGGTGGCGTCGCTGGGCCTTTCGGGGTGGTCGGAACCGTCGTGGTCGGGGCCCTCGGCGGTGGCGCGCTGGTCAGCCGCACCCGTCCCACCAGCCGGGATAACCGCTCTGGAACTCACCGCGACACCGGCCTCGGCATTCGTGTGGACGGTGCCCGGCTGAAGTGGACTTCGTTGATCCGATCGAGTGGATTCGCGCCTCCACCCGGTCAGCCGATCTTGCTTGTGGAACACCACAATTTAGGTACTACTTTCAACAATAGGAACACCAGGTTTCCCAGGAGGGCCGGTACCCGACATGGCCAGCATCGAAGACGTCCGTGGCTCGATCCAGCAGGCCATCGAGAAGGCGAACCAGAGCGTGAGCGCGCTCCAGCAGGCCGCCGACCTCGCCGACGACGCCCAGGACCTGCTCCGGGCCGCCACCCAGGGCAGCAACCAGTCCGAGGTGGAGCAGGTGAACGCGCGGTTCGCCGAGGTGGCGTCCGCGGTGGCCGACCTCCAGAAGTCCCTCCTCGCCGGGATCTCCCAGGCCGAGGGCATCGACTCCAGGCTGTGACGTGACGTCCATCGGCGAGGTCAAGCTGGCGCTCGAGCAGAGCTGCGAACACCTGCGGGACGCCTACCGGTGCGTCCGGGAGGCGCAGGACTCGCTGGACGAGGCCGTCGACATCCTGGTCAAGGCAGGCGCCCACCACCCGGAGTCGCTGGTGCCGCCGGAGTTCGCCAGGGCGCGGGAGAAGTTCGCCGACGAACTGGAGCTGATCGTGGTGAGCCTCGAACAGGTCCGGCGACTGACCGTGGAGCTGTGACGTGAGCAGGCGGGAGGAGCGCCAGCGGCGGATCGTGGACTCCTTCGAGGAGTTCCGGCAGGCGGTCGCGGCCGCGCTGGGCAACGCCGCGCGCGAGCACCGCCTGGCCGCCGAGGAGCACGCCCGCGGCATCTTCGAGGCCATGCTGCGCGGCCAGGGCATCGACCGGGCCCTGGCCGACCCGCTGCTCGCGCGGGCGATGCGCGACGGGCTGTTCGACCAGCAGGTGGCGCAGGCCATGCTGGACCGCGTCGAGGCGTTCCGCCAGTGGTCCGAGCACGGCCCCGACCAGCTGGCCGCGCTGGTGGGCGCGGTGGCCGACGGGCCGGCGTCGTGGCCGCACGAGGCGTGGCTGGGCACCCCCGGCACGGCCGACGGCAGCGAGGGCGTGCCGGAGCTGTGGCGCATCGGCACCGGCACGGTGCCCAGCGCGCCGGAGCCGCGCGGGTTCCCGGTCGCCGTGCCGATGCTCGACCACGCCCACCTGCACGTCGCCTCCACCCACACCAGCCGGGTCGCCGCCGAGGGCATGGTGGAGAACCTGCTGCTGCGCGTGCTGGGCCACTTCCAGCCGGGCCTGGTGCACGTCCACGTGTGGGACGTCGGCCAGCTCACCGGCGCGCTGCCCGGCCTGTACCCGCTGACCAGGGCGGGCCTGCTCACCGTGCACGACCCAGCCCGGCTGCACGAGCTGCTCGACGAGCTGTCCGACCACATCCGCCGCGTGCACACCGGCGTGCTGGTCGAGGGCCACCAGTCGGTGGGCGCGGCGGGCGGGCGGCGCACCGAGCCGTGGCGGGTGGCCGTGCTGTTCGGCAACCGCCGGCCGCTGAAGGAGGAGCACCAGCAGCAGTTGCAGCGCGTGGCGCGCAACGGGCTGGCGGCGGGCATCCAGCTCGTCGTGGTCGACATCCCGGTCACGGTGAACTCGCCGATCGAGACCGTCACCGTCGCCGACGACCTGACCGCCAGGTGCACCATGACCGGCGACAACGTCGTGGTCGCGCTGGACCCGCCGTTCCCGCGCACCCTGGTGCCGCGCGCGTGCGCGATCATCGCCGAGGAGCGCGAGGCCCGCCGCACCCGGCTGAGCACGTTCGAGGACCTGCTGCCGGACCGGCTGTGGCTGGAGAACTCGTCGGCGGGCGTGGTCGCGCCGGTCGGGTTCCGCGAGGGCGAGCCGGTGCACGTGGCGCTGGGCGACACCTCGCCGCACGCGCTGATCGGCGGCCCCAGCGGGTCGGGCAAGACGAACTTCCTCTACGCCATGCTCGGCAGCCTGGCCGCCCGGTACGCCCCCGACGAGCTGGAGCTGTACCTGCTGGACTTCAAGGAGGGCGTGTCGTTCGCGCAGTTCGCGCCGGGCCGCAAGGACCCGACGTGGCTGCCGCACGCGCGCCTGGTCGGCGTCAACGTCAACACCGACCGCGAGTTCGGCGTGGCGCTGCTGGTGTTCCTGGCCGACGAGATGCGCAGGCGCGCCGACGCGGCCAAGCAGCACGAGGTCACCAAGCTGGAGCAGCTGCGCGAGGAGGACCCGCGCGGGCACTGGCCGCGGATCGTGGCGGTGATCGACGAGTTCCAGTACCTGTTCGCCGAGCGCGACCAGGTCACCGCCCAGGCCACGCAGCTGCTGGAGGACGTGGCCCGGCGCGGCCGGTCGCAGGGCATCCACCTGGTGCTGTCCAGCCAGGACGTGTCCGGCATCGAGGGCTTCTGGGGCAAGTCGGCGATCTTCGAGCAGTTCACCGTGCGGATCGCGCTGCCCAAGGCGCGGCGGGTGCTGGCCGAGCCGCACAACGACGCCGCGGTGGAGCTGCCGCGCTGGCACGCCGTGGTCAACCACGAGTCGGGCGTGCGGCCGGGCAACGAGGTCGCGCGCGTCCCCGACGCCACCCGCAAGGGCACGATCGACGCGCTCCAGGTCGAGCTGCACCGCCGCCGCCCGCCGGAGCTGGCCGAGCCGATCCTGTTCGACGGCAGCAAGGTGCCCGCCCTCCAGTCGCTGGCGGACTTCCGGGCGCTGGAGCCAGGCGTGCCCGCGCCGACCGTGCTGCTGGGGCAGGTCATCGACGTGGCGGGCAGCGCGGCCAAGGTGCGCTTCGCCCGCACGCCGGGGCGCAACGTCGCGGTGATCGGCTCGCTGGCCGGCGACGCGTCGGCGGTGCTGGCCGGCGCCGCGCTGTCGCTGGCCCGCCAGCACGGGCCGACCGACGCCCGGTTCACCCTGGCGTGCCTGACCGAGGACGCCCGGCCGCACGCGGACCGGTTGGCCAAGCAGCTGCGCGGCGAGGGCCACGACGTGACCGAGCTGGGCATGGAGGGCATCCGCGAGCTGGTCGACACGGTGGCGGGCGGGATCAGCGCGAGCATGACCGGCGAGGCGGGCGCGCCGCTGCAGCCCCACTACCTCGTGGTCTACGCGGTGGACGCCGCCCACGCGCTGCTGGAGGCCAAGAACGCCGCCCGGGTGTCCGGCGTGGACAGCCTGCGCACCGTGCTCAGGCACGGCCCCGAGAACCGCACCCACGTGCTGGGCTGGTGGCGGGGCGCGCAGCGGCTGAAGAACAGCCTGTCGCCGGGCGTCTACGACGACATCGGCGCCTGGGTGGCGTTCGACGTCCAGGGCAAGGAGCTGCTCGCGTTCGGTCCGGACCAGGTGCTGTCGTGGTCGCCCCGACCGCGCCGGGGCCTGTTCTTCGACCGGTTCGAGCACTCCCGGCCGCAGGTGGTCATCCCGTTCGACACCGGGGAGGAAGCATGATCGGACACGCGTCCGTGGTGCCCGCGCAGCGCACCAGTGGAGAAGGCGTGCCGCGGACCGTGCCGGGCTCGGCGGTCGAGCGGTACAAGGAGGTCGTCCGGCAGGTCGACGACTCGTTGGCCCGCATGCGCGAGCACGACCGCGAGCGGGTGCGGCGGCTGGTGGGGCTGCTGGTCGAGTCGCAGGAGCGGATGGTCGGGGTGATCGAGCGGGAGCGGGTCGCCTGGGGGTTGGCCAGGGTGCACTGGGAGGCGGTGGTCGAGCTGCTGTGGGACGAGCGGTGGATGAAGATCACGCCGATGCCCGCCCCGGACGAGTCGGTGCCGCCGCGGCCGCAGCACGAGTACGACGAGGCGATGGACCGGGCCTACCGGGCGTTGGAGGAGGCGGCGCAGAAGCGCACCCTGCTGCGGCGCAAGGGGGCTTAGGGCTCTCGCCCGGCGGGAGGCGGGGATGGACACCACCGACATCGGCCGGCGCGTACGGGGCATCCGCGGGCGCCGCGGTCTCAGCCTCGACGTGGTCGCCGGGTTGGCCGGCATCGGCAAGGGCCACCTGTCGATGCTGGAGCGCGGTGAGCGGCGGTTCGGGCGGAGAGGGCGGCGCCGGAACGCCTGGTGGACGTGGCCGACCCGACCGCGCCGGACACCGCGCCTCCGGAAGCCGCGGGGATGCTGCACCTGTCCGCGACGCGGCGGCGCACCTGGCGGAAGCGGGGGAACTGGCGGGGCGGACCGGGGAACTCCGGTCGCCCGGGAACAGGCTCGGGGTGGTTCACGAGGAGCACGACACGCCGGCAGCCGTGGCACCCGCCGCGTGACGGGGTGCCGGCCGGGCAGCCCGACCGCCTAGAACCCCCAGGACACGCCCACCGTGTCGTAGTCCAGCTCGGCCTCCGTGCCGCGGTACGCCGCCAGCGCGGCCGCGTTGTCCTTCTCGGTGCCGGTCCACGCCCCGGTGCACCCGCGGGACCTCGCCAGCTCCAGCAGGTCCCGGAGGAGCGCGGTGGCGACGCCCCGCCGCCGGAAGCGGTCGTCCACGCCCAGCTCGTAGATCAGCATCTCCACGCCCTTGTCCGGGTGGATGGTCTCCACGCCGGAGACGAAGCCCGCCGGCCGGTCGTCCACGTAGGCGATGAGCAGGTGGTGGCGGTCGTCGGCGAGGAAGGCCCTGGTGGCGTCCTCGCGCGGCGGGTCGTCGAACAGGTGCCCGGCGGTCACCACGGCCTCGTACGAGGTGATCCGGCGGATGTCCATGCGGGCGAGCGTAGCCCTTGGGTGATGATGCGGTCATGCTCCTTCCGACCCCCGCCGACGTGGCCGCGGCCACCGCCGACCCCCTGCCGCGCTGGGCCGCGCGGTCCCTGCTGCCCGGCCGGGGCGGTGCGGCGTGGGCCCACCGGGACGCGGTCGCGGTGTGGGCGCCCGACCTCTTCCGGTTCGACCGGCTGGTGCTGGCCGGGCCGCCGGAGGACGTGCTGGTGCTGCTGCGGGAGCACGCGCACCCCGGCTGCCGCCCGCTGGTGACCGCCGAGGTGGCCGAGGGGCTGGACTGGCCGCGGCGGGGGTCGTTCGGGTGGATGGAGCGCTCCGGGGCCCTGGCGGCCGACGGCGGTCGGTGGCTGGGCGAGGACGAGTGGGACGAGGTGGAGGCGCTGCTGCGCAAGGCCAACCCCGACTCGTGGGCCTGGCCGCGCGAGCCGGGTCCGACGCGCTGGGCGGGCATCCGCGCCGGCGACGGCACGCTGGTGTCCGTGGCCGCGGACGCGTGGTCGGCCCCTGACGTGGGGTTCATCGCGGGCGTGGCGACGCACCCCGACCACCGCGGCCGGTCGCTGTCCACGCGGGTGTGCGCGTTCGTCGCGAGCGCGCTGCTGGCCGCGCACGGCACGTGCGGGCTCATGGTGGACGGGGACAACGCGGTCGCCATCGGCCTGTACCGGAAGCTCGGGTTCCACTATCGGGCGGTGATCGCCCTGGACGCCTGAAGGGCGGAACACGTTCCGGGCCGCCGTGGTTGAGCTGCACATGACACTGCCGAGCACCGCGCGCGAGATCCACCTGGCGTCCCGTCCGACGGGCTACCCGACCGAGGCGAACTTCGAGCTGGTCGAGGCGCCCGTGCCGACACCCGGCGACGGGCAGCTGCTGGTCCGCAACCTGGTGATGAGCGTCGACCCGTACATGCGCGGCCGGATGAACGACGCGGAGTCCTACATCGCGCCGTTCCGGGTCGGCGAGGTCCTGGAGGGCGGGGCGGTCGGCGAGGTCGTCGCGTCCAACGCCGCCGGCTTCGCGGTCGGGGACGTGGTGCTGCACTTCGCCGGGTGGCGCGAGTACGCCGCGGTCGACGCGGCCGGCGCGGTCCCGGTCGACCCCGGGGTGGCCCCGGTCAACGCCTACCTCGGCGTGCTGGGCATGCCCGGCATGACGGCCTACGCGGGCCTGCTGGACGTGGCCGGGTTCCGGGAGGGCGACGTGGTGTTCGTCTCCGGCGCGGCGGGCGCGGTGGGGCAGGTCGCCGGGCAGGTGGCCCGGCTGCGCGGGGCGAAGCGGGTGGTCGGCAGCGCCGGCAGCGCCGAGAAGGTGGCCTACCTGGTCGACGAGCTGGGGTTCGACGCGGCGTTCAACTACAAGGACGGGCCGGTGGCCGACCAGCTCGCGGCGGCCGCGCCGGACGGCATCGACGTGTACTTCGACAACGTCGGCGGCGACCACCTGGACGCGGCGCTGCGCTCGTTCAACGCCCACGGGCGCGCGGCGCTGTGCGGGTCGATCTCGAACTACAACACCCCCGACCCGGTCGGCCCGCGCCACCTGGGCCTGGCCGTGGGCAAGCGGCTCACCCTGCGCGGCTTCCTGATCGGCGACCACGAGCACGTGCGCGGTGAGTTCACCCGCGAGGTGGGCGGCTGGGTCGCCGACGGCAGCCTGCGCTACCGGGAGACGGTCACCGAGGGCATCGAGCACGCGCCGGAGGCGTTCATCGGCATGCTGCGCGGCGACAACATCGGCAAGGCGCTCGTCACGCTGTAAAGCGCTCGCGGTCCCGTGCGGGCGGTGGGTCCGCCCGCACGGGACCGCTTCCACCAGGCTTCGCCAGGCCGAGCTGTCCGGTCAGGCGAAGTCGTAGGAGCCGAACTCGGCCAGCGGGACGTACCCGATCCGCCGGTAGAGGGCGTTGCTGGTGGGGTTGCCCGGGTCGGTGAACAGCACCACGTCCGTCGCGCCCGCGGCGAGCGCGGCCCGGCTCACCTCGACCGTGACGGCGCCGGCGTAGCCGCGCCCGCGGAAGGGCTCCGGGGTGTAGACGGGGTCCACCCGGGCCATGCCGGCGATCACCCGGGTCGAGCCCGCCATGGAGACGGGGGTGCCGTCCGGGGTCTCCCAGAACGTGAATTCCTTGTTGGCGAAGGACGAGTCGGCCCAGGAGTCGATCGGCGCCCCGCCGACGGCGGTGTTGAACTCACCGCACCAGCGGACGACCTGCCCGTGGTCCCGCGGGCCCGCGGCGCGCCCCTCCGGGACCGGCCCCGGCGGGGTGAGCGCGCCCAGCCGGTGGAGGCGGACAGCCACGCCCGGCACGGGTGCCGCGCCGGTGCGCCGGTGCCACGCCCGCGCGAACGCGGTGGCGGTGTCGTGGACCCCGGTGACGCCGGCGAGGGGCAGGCCGAGGCCGGCCAGGTGGGCGGCGAGGGCGTCGGCCTGCTCCGGGGAGGACAGGCCGGGGCTCAGGCGCCGGGTCGGGCGGCGGTGGAAGATCGCGCCGACCTCACCGCCCCGCTCCAGCCAGCCGAGCACGGTGCCGTCGGCGCCGTGGGCGCGCAGCCTCTCGACCACCGTCAGCGGCATGGTGTGCAGGGCTGGTCGTGAACGCAGGAAGTCCCCCGCCGCGGCGAGGAAGGTGTCGACGTCTTCGGTGGTGTGCCAGCCGTCCGCGCGCATGCCTCATGATCGCCGGTCCGGCGGCAGGAGCTTGCCGGGGTTGAGCACGCCGGTCGGGTCGAGCACCCGCTTGGCGGCGGCCAGCACCTCCAGGCCCAGGGCACCGACCTCGGCCTCCAGGTACGGCGCGTGGTCCGCGCCCACCGCGTGGTGGTGGCTGATCGTGCCGAGCCCGGTGATGGCCTCGCTCGCCGCGGCCTTGGCGACCCGCCACTGGCCGACCGGGTCCCCGGGGTCCCGCGCGGCGAGGACGGTGAAGTAGAGCGACGCCCCGGTCTCGTAGGCGTGGGAGATGTGGCACATGACCACGCACCGGCCCAGCGCGTCGACCAGCGCACCGCGCACGGCGTCGCGCAGCTCCGGGATGCGCGACCAGTGCGTGGCGGTCTCCAGGGTCTCCACGCACACGCCGACCTCCATCAGCGCGTCGCGCTGGCGGGGGCCGTTGAACCGGCCGCGCCGCCACGCCTCGCCCATCGGCGTGCCCAGGGGCACCAGCCGGTGGCCCCGCAACGTTTCACGGCGCCCGCGCGCGACCTCGGCCCGGTCCCGGCCGTGCCAGCCGAGCACGAGCAGGCACGGCCGGCGGACGCCGCGGGCCCGCAGGTACGCCCGGACGGCGCGGGTCTTCCAGCCGCCGGCCAGGGCGAGCGACACCTCGGTCTCGTCCACGTCGGACAGCCGGGTCACGTCGGCGAGCACGCGGTCCTGCGCCAGGGCGCGCACCACCTCGACGCCGCGCTCCCAGCCGTCGACCACGAAGCCCTCGTAGCGCTCGACCCGCGGCCTCGGCCGCACGCGCAGCGCGACCTCCGTGATGACGCCCAGCACGCCCTCGCTGCCGACCACCAGCTGCTTGAGGTCGGGCCCGGCGGCGGACGCGGGCGCGGCGCCCAGCCGCCACTCGCCCACCGGCGTGGCCAGCCGGACGCCCTCGACCACGTCCTCGAACCGGCCGTAGCCGGAGGACGCCTGGCCCGCCGACCGGGTGGCGGCGAACCCGCCGATCGTGGCGCGCTCGTAGGACTGCGGCACGTGGCCGACGGTCAGGCCGTGGGGTGCGAGCAGCCGGTCCGCCCGCGGCGCGGTCACCCCGGCCTGGAGCACGGCCAGCCGCGACACCGGGTCGACCGAGACCAGCGCGTCCAACCGGGCCAGGTCGAGCGCGACCACGGCGGCCTTGTCGCCGCGCAGGGCGTCGACGCCGCCGACCACGGACGTGCCGCCGCCGAACGGGACCACCGCCACGTCGTGCTCCACGCAGGTCCGCAGCACGTCGGCGACCTGCTCCGGGGTGCCGGGCAGCACCACCGCGTCGGGCACGGCCGGCTCGCCGGCGCCGCGGTGGCGCAGCAGGTCCACATAGGACAGGCCGCCCGCGCGGCCGAGCCGCGAGTCCCGGTCCACCCGCACGAAACCGGGTCCGACGACCTCGCCCAGCGCGGCGCGCGCGGCGTCGGACAGCTCCGACGGGCCGACGGCGGGCGGGCGGGCCGGGGTGGTGGTCGCGTCGAGCCCGGTGCGCCGCCGGAGCCACTTGAGGGCGTGCGGCGGCAGGTGGCCCGCCTCGGGCGTCCAGCGGTCCCGGAGGGTGTGGTCGATGCGCTCGGTCACCGCTACAGTGTGACACATGACGTCCCAACGTCACAGTGATGACGCCCTGCTCGACGCGGCCCGCGACTGCGTGGTCGAGGTCGGGGTCCGCCGCACCACGCTGACCGACGTCGCCAAGCGCGCGGGCGTGAGCCGGATGACCCTCTACCGGCGGTTCCCGGACGTGAAGACGCTGGTCCGGGCCCTGATGACCCGCGAGTTCACCGCCCTGCTCCAGCGGGCCGAGGCGACCGGGGACACCGCGCGGCAGCGCCTGGTGGCGCAGGCCATCGCGGGCATCCGGCTGCTGGCCGCCGACCCGCTGATGCGGCGGGTGCTCGACCTGGACGCCGAGCTGATGCTCCCCTACCTCGTGCAGCGGCTGGGCAGCACGCAGAAGCTCGTCGAGGCGTTCCTGGTGGCGCGGGTCGAGCAGGGGCACGCGGACGGCTCGATCCGGCCGGGCCACGCCGCCGCGCAGGCCCGGCTGGTCCTGCTCACCACGCAGTCGCTGGTGCTGTCCGTGCGGCCCGCGACCTCGGACCTGGACTTCGAGCAGCTGCTGGCCGAGCTGGCCGCCTACCTGGACGCGGCGCTGTCGTGAACACCTCCCTGAACGCGGCGCGGCGCGCGCTCGACCTGGACCACGTGTCGACCAACCCCGTGGACCTGCTCGTGGTGGGCGGCGGGGTGACCGGCGCGGGCACGGCCCTGGACGCGGCGTCGCGCGGCCTGTCGGTGTGCCTGGTGGAGGCGCACGACCTGGCGTTCGGCACGTCGCGGTGGTCGAGCAAGCTCGTCCACGGCGGCCTGCGCTACCTCGCCAGGGGCGAGTTCGGGCTGGCGTTCGAGAGCGCCGTGGAGCGCGGCATCCTGATGACCCGCACCGCGCCGCACCTGGTCCGCACCCTGCCGCAGCTGGTGCCCCTGCACGACCGCGCGCACGACCCCGTGGTGATGGCCGGCCTGCGCGCCGGCGACGTGCTGCGCCGCCTGGCCCGCACGCCGTCCCGCGTGCTGCCGCCGCCACGCCGCGTCCCCGCCGCGACCGCCCTCGCCCTGGCACCCGGCCTGCGGCGCGCCGGGCTGCGCGGCGGCCTGCTGGCGTTCGACGGCCAACTCGTCGACGACGCCCGCCTGGTGGTCGCCCTGGCGCGCACGGCCGCCGGTTTCGGCGCCCGGATCGTCACCCGCGCCCGCGCGGTCGCACTGACCGGCACCGGCGCCCACGTCGTCGACACCCTCACCGGCGAGTCGCTGGACGTCCGGGCCCGCGCGGTGGTCAACGCGACCGGCGTGTGGGCGGGCGAGCTGGTGGACGTGGCGCTGCGGCCGTCACGCGGCTCGCACCTGGTCCTGTCGGCCGCGACCGCGGGCCTGGCCGGCACCGCGCTGACCGTGCCCGTGCCCGGCGCCCGCAACCGCTTCGCCCTGCTGCTGCCGCAGCGCGACGACCGCGTCTACGTGGGCCTGACCGACGAACCGGTGTCCGGCCCGGTCCCGGACGTGCCCACCGTGCCGCGGTCCGACGTGGACTTCCTGCTGGCGGTGGCGTCCTCCGTGCTGGAGCGACCCCTGACCGACGCCGACGTCCTGGGCGCCTTCGCCGGCCTGCGCCCGCTGCTGGCCGCGGGCGACGGCCCCAGCGCCGACCTCTCCCGCCGGCACGCCGTGCTCACCACCGGCAACGTGACCACGGTCGTGGGCGGCAAGCTGACCACGTACCGGCGCATGGCCGCCGACGCGGTCGACGCCACCCGCCTGACCACCGCCCCGTCCCGCACGGCCGGCATCCCCCTGGTCGGCGCCGGTCCCGCCACGGGCCCCGCCGACCTGGTCGCGCGCTACGGCTCCGAGGCGGCGCGCGTGGCCGAGGTCGGCGAGGTCGCCTGGGCCGTCCACCACGAGGGCGCCCTGACCGCCGACGACGTCCTGGACCGCCGCACCCGCATCGGCCTGGTCCCGACCGACCGCGCCACCGCCGAACCCACCATCACCGCCCAACTGGCGGCCCTGACCCCACCCACCCCCGAACGCAGAACACGCGAGTCTCGACCGCATGACACACCCGATCTGAGCGCATGACACGCCGGGGCTCAAAAGCTTTGCCCCGGCGTGTCATGCGCTCAGGACCCGCGTGTCATGCGGTCGGAGCCTGCGTGTCATGCGGTCGGGTGTGGGTGGTGTGCGAAAGGGGGGACCTCCGGTGTGGAGGTCCCCCCTTTTCGCGGGTGGTTATTCGCCGATGATCGGCTTGGCCGCCTTCGGGGCCTCGTCGATCAGGGGTTCGCCTTCCAGGCGGACCTTGCGCTGGTGGTCCTTGCCGTCGTTCTGGCCCTGGGCGCCCGCCATGGGGGCGCCGCCCATCATGCCCATGCCGGCGCCGCCCGCACCGCCCGGGCGGGCGGCCGCGGCGGCACCCGCAGCGCCGCCGGCCGCGGCGGGGGTGCCCGCCTGGCCGACCACGCCGGACTGGCCGCCGGCCTGGAGGGTCGCGCCGGTGCCGCCGGCACCGCCACCGCCGAAGCCACCGGCGCCACCGCCGGCGAAGCCGCCACCGCCGCCGAAGCCGCCGCCGGGGACGCCGCCTCCACCGCCGCCGCCGTGGGGCAGGTCAGGGGTGGCCGGGCGCACGGGCGGCACGTAGGTGCTGCCGGGGGTGCGGTCGGTGTTGGTGGCGTGGGTGGTGCCGCTCGGGACGTAGGGCGGGACCACGCCGCTCTGGTAGCCGCCGGAACCACCCGAGCCGCCCTGGTAGCCGCCCGAACCGCCGGAGCCGCCGCCGGGGCCGGGGACCCAGCGGCCCGGTTCCCAGTGACCGCCACCGCCGGAGCCGGAGCCGGGCGGGGTGCCGGGGACGGTGGGGATGCCCGGGACGACGCCGCCGGGGACGCCGGGGCGGATCGTGCCGCCGCCGGAGCCTCCGGAGCCGGGCGTGCCCCAGCCGGGCTGGCCGACCGTCGGCGGGCGGCTGACCACCGGGCCGCCCGGGCCGCCGGGGTAGGAGATGACCGGCTCGGAGCCGCCGCCGCCGGGGCCCTGGCCGACGCCGACCGTCGGGGGACGGCTGACGATCGGGCCGGCGCCGTGGCCGCCGCCGGCGGACGGGTTGGTGGCGCCCGGGTCGCGGGTGTAGCGGTCGTTGGCGCCGCGGTCCATGTCGCGCAGCTGCTCGTCGGTGAGGCCGAGGCCGCCCCGGCTGGGCCGCGGTCCCGCGCCGCCGCCGCCCGCGCCGCCCTTGTTGGACGAGGTCATGGCGGTGATGGCCTGCAGGATCTGCTTGGCGGTCTGGGCGATCCGGGAGACCGTCTTGATCAGGTCGATCAGCTTCTTGAGGGAGTTGGCGAGCTTCTGGAGGAAGTCCACCAGCTTCTTGGCGTAGTTGCAGGCCATCTGCACGATGTCCGCGATCGCGCCGGCGATGGCCGCGCCGAAGGTCAGGAACGACGCCGCCAGCCACTGGATGATCTTCATGACCATGTCGGACACGGCCTTGCTGATCAGGTCCATGATCGTCTTGCGGACGGTGGCGACCAGCTCGCCCGCGCCCTTGGCGGCCCGCGAGATGCCCTGCGTGGCCTTGGCCAGCGTCTCCAGGCCGGAGGCGTGCTTCTTGCTCGCCGCGCGGTAGCCGTCGGCCGAGCGGCCGGACCAGCCCTTCGTCTCGGACTCGGCGGTGCGCCGGTAGTCGGCGACGATGCCCTCGATCTGCTTGGCCGCCGACATCCAGCTGGCGGACATCTTCTCGATGGCCTGCGGGTTGCCCAGCAGCGCGTCGAACGGCTCGCGCAGGAAGTCCACGTGCTGGATGGCCCAGCTGAACCCGGCGGACAGGAAGCCCGACAGCGGGTTGGCCGCCAGGCCCACGATGCCCATGGCGGTGTTGGCCATGCCCAGCCCGGCCTGCACCCAGTCGCCGCGCTCGACGGCCGCGACCGTGCCCTGCACGTCGCTGATCAGGTATGACGGGTCACGACCCTGCTGCGTGGTCGCCTGCGCGCTCATCCCCGTGCCCTTCCGTTGAAGCCGAACGCGTTGTCCATGTCGACGCTCTCGTAGAGCTCGGCCACCTCGCGCAGCCCCTGGCACATGTCGGCGAGGGTTTCGGTGGCCTGGCCGAGGATGTCCTGGGAGGAGCCGGCGGCCTTCAGCAGGAACTCGGCCAGGAACGAACCGAACACCCCGAAGGCGTCGGTCGACAGCGACGGGTCGGCGGTCTGCGTCGCGCCGAGCATCCGCTGGGTCAGCTGGTCGACCGTGCCGGCGTGGGACCGGATCTGCTCCGGGCTCACGTTGAACGATTCGAACTTGGTCATGTGTCCCCCTGGTCAGGCCATGACATCGGGCGGGTTGGTGAAGTAGTCGTCGTCGGGCCTGGTGTCCCGACGCTGGATCTCGGGCACCGGTTCCACCTCGTCGGTGCCGTCACCCGAATAGCCGTTGGGCATCTTCGCCTTGACGAAGTCCAGCGCGGGACCGTCGCCGAAGGACTCCGACATGATCTGCACGACCTGGCCGGCGGCGGCGCGCTGCGCCTGCGCGACGGCGGTCATGATGGCGCCGGAGATCCGCTCCGGGTCCTCGCCGCGCAGCTGCGGGCGCAGGACCAGGTCGGTCAGCGCACCCGAGGCGTTCACCGTCACGGTGATCAGGCCGTCAGGCGAGGAGGCGCTGCCGCCGACGCCGCCCAGCTGCGTCTCGACCGCGGCGGCGTTGCGCTTGGCCTGCTCGATCTTCTCTCCGTACTGCGCGAGCCACTGGTCCGGCTCCATGTTCACCCCTCACGGCAACAGGGGCTTGCGTCCCTGATGCGCATTTCGACCCGTCGACAGACGATTCGGTTCCCGGTCTCGTATCGTTTCACCGAACCGTGATTTCGGGTCAAGCCCGGCCCGGCCACCGCCGTTCGGCCCAGGACGGGGTGCTTTGCTTGCCCTTCTGTTGGGTTTTCGCAACACTTCGCAGCATGAGTCCGGTGCGTCGCGGCTCCGGTCGGCCCATCCACAACCGGATCGGGGTGCTCCGGGTCGAGCGGGGTATGACGAGGGCGGGGTTGGCCCGGGCCGTGGGGGTCAACCCGCAGACGATCGGCGCGCTGGAGCGGGGTGACCACTACCCGAGCCTCGACCTGGCGCTGCGGATCTGCGAGGTCTTCGGCCTGCCCGTGGAGGCGGTGTTCGGCCGCTCCCCGTTCGAGCCGCTGTCGACGCGGGTCTACGGCCGGGCGGACGGCTAGGTCACGAGAGGGATGGGCGCAGGAGGGATGGGCACCGTGCCAGAGGGGGTGCTGGAGGTCGACCGGATCTCCAAGCGCTACGGGGAGGTCGTGGCGCTGGCCGACATGACCTTCGACGTCCGGGCGGGCGAGCTGTTCGGGTTCGTCGGCAGCAACGGCGCGGGCAAGACGACCGCGATGCGCATCGCGCTGGGCGTGCTCGCCGCCGACTCGGGCGAGGTCCGCTGGAACGGCGGGCCGATCACCTTCGAGACGCGCAGGCGCATCGGCTACATGCCCGAGGAGCGCGGCCTGTACCCCCGGATGAAGGTGCTCGACCACCTGGTCTACCTGGCCGAGCTGCACGGCATGTCGACCAACGCCGCGCACCGCTGCGCCGAGGACTGGATCGGCAGGCTGGGCCTGCGCGACCGGCGCGGCGACGAGGTGCAGAAGCTCAGCCTCGGCAACCAGCAGCGGGTGCAGCTGGCCGCCGCGCTGGTGCACGAGCCGGAGGTGCTGGTGCTCGACGAGCCGTTCTCCGGGCTGGACCCGGTGGCCGTGGACGTGATGAGCCAGGTGCTGCGCGAGCGGGCCGCCGCGGGCGTGCCCGTGGTGTTCTCCAGCCACCAGCTCGACCTGGTGGAGCGGCTGTGCGACCGGGTCGGCATCGTCCGCGACGGCACGATGGTGGCCTGCGGCCCGGTGGACGAGCTGCGCGCCGGCGGCGAGTCCAGGCTCGTGGTGGACGCGCCGCGGGCGCCGGCCGGGTGGGCCGACGCGCTGCCGGGCGTGCGCGCCGCCACCACCTCCGCGGGCCGCACCGTGCTGGAGCTGGAGCCCGGCGCGGACGACCAGGCGGTGCTGCACGCCGCCCTGGCGACCGGGCCGGTGCACGAGTTCTCCCGGCAGCGCCCGTCGCTGGCCGAGCTGTTCCGCAACGTGGTGACCCAGGAGGCCGCGACATGACCAGCCTGTCCCCGGGCCGGGCGGTGTTCCTCGTGGCGCGCCGCGAGTTCACCGGCCGGGTGCGGACCAAGTCGTTCGTGTGGGGCACCGCGGCGATCCTCGCCGTGCTGGCCGGGTACGTGCTGCTCCAGGTCGTGCTGTTCGACGACGCCGGCCGCGACCGGGTGGCGCTCAGCGGCCAGGCCACGGTGCTGGCCGAGCCGCTGGAGCGGACCGCCGCGTCGTTCGGCCGCGAGGTGGAGGCCGTCGACGTCGCCGACCCGGCCGAGGGCGAGCGGCGGGTGCGCGACGGCGAGGTGGACGCCCTGGTCACCGGCGCGCCCGACGCGCTGCGCGTGGTGGTCCGGGAGTCGCTGGACGAGCAGCTGCGCAACTCCATCGACCTGATCGTCAAGCAGCAGGTGCTCAACGCCCAGCTCGCCGAGGCGGGTCTGGACCCGGCCGTGGTGGCGGGGAACGTGGAGCGGGCCGGGGTGGACGTGGTGGTCCTCCAGCCGCGCGACGACCGGTCGGGGCAGCGCCTGGCGGTCGGCCTGGTGATCGCCGCGCTGCTGTACTACTCGCTGCTGGTCTACGGGACGATGGTCGCCCAGGGCGTGGTCGAGGAGAAGTCCAGCCGGGTGGTGGAGCTGCTGCTGGCGACGCTGCGGCCGTGGCAGCTGCTGCTGGGCAAGGTCGTCGGGCTGGGCGCGGTGGGCCTGCTGCAACTGGTCGTGGTGGGCGGCGCCGGGCTGGTGCTGGCCTCGGTCACGGGCGTGGTGGCGGTGACCGGCGTGGCCGGCGGTGCCCTGGTCACGGGCGTGCTGTGGTACCTGATCGGGTTCTTCCTCTACGCCACGGTGTACGCCGCCGCCGCGTCGCTGGTGTCCCGGCAGGAGGAGCTGCAGGCGGTGCTGGCGCCGATCAGCGCGGCGGTCGTGGTGGCGTTCCTGGTCGGCGTCAACCTGATGATCGTCGACCCGACCGGGCCGACGGTGACCGTGCTGTCGCTGCTGCCGCCGTTCGCGCCGATCCTGATGCCGGGGCGGATGGCGATGGGCGTCGCGCCGGGGTGGCAGGTGCTGCTGGCCGTGGTGCTGGCGCTGGCCGCGATCGCGGTGATCACGTGGCTGGGCGGTCGGGTGTACGCCAACGCCGTGCTGCGGACCGGGGCCAGGGTGCGGTTGCGCGACGCGCTGCGCTGAGGGTGGTGTAACGGGCGCCGTCGGGCCGTCGAACTCGTCGGGGACGGTTCGTCGAGAAGTGCCCGGCGTGGCGGCTCGCGGTGGAGGACGAGGAGCTGCGGCAGGCCACCGCTGATCTGGTGGGGCGGTGGGCGGGGGTCGTCGCGGGGTGCGGGTCGGTGCTGGGCGACGCCCCGTGGTGGGACCCGGAACTGGCGGTACGAGTCGGCAAGCGGTTGGGGTGGCTCCTGACCCAGGTCATCAACGAGGGCAAGCCCGCGCTCGCCGACGACACCCGGCCGCTGAGTCCGAGCGAGGCCGCGTTGCTGGTGGCTTTTCCGTTCGCGCACCAGGCTTTCTGGGCCCGGCACATCCACGCGTCGGACGCGGGGAGCCCCGAATTCGCGCGCTTCACGCAGAACTACCTGCGGCTGCTGCGGCGCATCACCCGGTCGACCGAGCAGGGTGACGCGCGGGCGGTGGTGCGCTCGGACACCCCGAACGCGCTGGAGCAGGAGTGCTCTCTGGCCACCGCGACCCCTCAGGAACAGCACCTGCGGGGAACAGGTGGTGGCCCTGCTGCTGGGCGTCGCCCGCCTGCTCGCGATCGACCCCGCCGACCTGACGCCGAGCACATCGGTATTGCCGACCGGGTCGACCTCGGGCAGATGCTGGCGACCGTGCAGGGCAGTTCGTGGCCACGCCTGCGCGGTGGGCGGTCGTGCTTCCTCAAGGCGGAGTGCACGCACCCGGCGGTGGACCACGCCCTGGTCGACCACGTCGGCGGACGAGGTGCGCCCCGCTCCTCTGCCCGACGGCGGCCTGGCCTACGACAGCCACGGTTTCCGGTTCCGGCTCGCCGACGACCGGATCCAGGAGTTGCTGATGGGCAAGCAGCTCTACGGCGATCCCGGGTTGGCGGTGCGGGAGCTGTACCAGAACGCGCTGGACGCGTGCCGGTACCGGAAGGCGCGGACCGAGTTCGAATGGCTCCGCCTCGACGAGGTGGTTCCAATCGGGCACGTGATCAGGACTTCGCAGCGACTGTCCAGGACACCGGACGAGATCGTGAGTCGGCTCACCGACTTCGGCTTCACCGTCGCTCCCTTCGACACCTCCGCCGTGGTCTCGTTCGACGACCTGTGCGTGATGAGCCGCAACCTGACCGGTTGGAGCGCGTGGTTGCCCCGGAGTCACGAGGTGCCGCTCGGACACCTGCCGGCCGCAGCCAACCGGTTGAGGAGGTCCCCGGCCGAGGTCGCCGAACGCCTGGAGCGGTGGGGTTACCGCGTGCCCCCGTTCGACAGGTCGATCGAGTTCACCGAGGACGACCGGATGATCGTGGCGCGGGGACCGCAGTTCGCCGAGATCGTCGCAAGGCTCCGCCTGCTCGGGTTCGAGGTGCGCGGGTTCGACACGTCGGTGATGGTGATACCAGGGGACTTGGACCTGCTTCAGAACACGGCGTGCCATCGGCCGTCGTCGTGTTCAAGGCTGCGTCATCAAGACTTCCCGCACCGGAGGTCGCCGCACGGCTCGCCTGGCTCCACAGGGGAGAGCCGGTACCCACCCGGCACCTGATCAACGCGTCCCGGGAGTTGAAGAAACCGCTGCGGGACATCGCCGAACGCCTGCTCGAACTCGGCTTCCGCCTCCCCGACGGCATCGCCCCCACCCCCGCTGACAGCACAGGGCCCGCACCGGAAACCGGTGCGGGCCCTCGACGAGAAACCGTCAGCGCTGGTCGAGCGGCACGAAGTTGCGCTCCGGCGAACCGATGTAGACCTGCCGCGGCCGGCCGATCTTGGTGGCCGGGTCGTTGATCATCTCGCGCCAGTGCGCGATCCAGCCGGGCAGCCGGCCCAGCGCGAACAGCACGGTGAAGAACTTCGTCGGGAAGCCCATCGCGCGGTAGATGAGGCCGGTGTAGAAGTCCACGTTCGGGTACAGCTTGCGCTCGACGAAGTAGTCGTCCGCGAGCGCGGTCTCCTCCAGCGCCTTGGCGATGTCCAGCAGCTCGTCGGACGCGCCGAGCTTGCCCAGGATCTCGTCGGCGGTCTTCTTGATGATCGCGGCGCGCGGGTCGTAGTTCTTGTAGACCCGGTGGCCGAAGCCCATCAGGCGGACGCCCTGCTCCTTGTTCTTGACCTTCTTCACGAACGCGGAGACGTCGCCGCCCTCGTTGCGGATCTTCTCCAGCATGTCCAGCACCGCGCTGTTGGCGCCGCCGTGCAGCGGGCCGAACAGGGCGTTGATGCCGGCGGAGATGGAGGCGAACAGGTTGGCCTCGGAGGAGCCGACCAGGCGCACGGTGGAGGTGGAGCAGTTCTGCTCGTGGTCGGCGTGCAGCACGAACAGCAGGTCCAGCGCGCGGACCAGGTCCGGGTCCACGTCGTAGGGCTCGGCGGGGAAGCCGAAGGTCATCCGGAGGAAGTTCTCCACCAGGCCCAGGGAGTTGTCCGGGTACAGGAACGGCTGGCCCACGGACTTCTTGTAGGCGTAGGCCGCGATGGTGGGCACCTTCGCCAGCAGGCGGATGGTCGAGATCTCGACCTGGTTGGCGTCGAACGGGCTGAGGCTGTCCTGGTAGAACGTCGACAGCGCGGAGACCGCCGAGGACAGCACGGGCATCGGGTGCGCGTCGCGCGGGAAGCCGTCGAAGAACCGTTTCAGGTCCTCGTGCAGCAGGGTGTGGCGGCTGATCTTGGAGGTGAACTCCTCCAGCTGCGCCTTGGTCGGCAGCTCGCCGTAGATCAGCAGGTAGCTGACCTCGTTGAAGTTCGACTTCTCGGCGAGCTGCTCGATGGGGTAGCCGCGGTAGCGCAGGATGCCGGCGTCACCGTCGATGTAGGTGATCTCGGAGGAGCAGGACGCGGTGTTGACGAAACCGCTGTCCAGCGTGACCAGGCCGGTCGTCGCCAGCAGCTTGCCGAGGTCGATGCCGGACGCACCCTCGGTGGCCGGTACCACCTTCATCTCGTGCTCTCCGCCCGGATGGCGTAGCGCGACGGTACGGGTGTCGTTCGGCGCAGTCGTCGCGTCGGGCATGCAGAGTCCCTCTCACGCTCGGGCGGGGTGGCTCATGCGGATCTCGCACGCAGCGCGCGGCGTGGTCTCGTCCCCGCACCGCAGCACCACCCCGTTGGGGTCCTGTCAGTTCTCCCACGCTAGTCAGCGGTCGGCCCGATCGCGCAGCGCTGTTCTGCGAGGTGGGACCGGCATCACAGCGAAGGATGCGCGGGTGTCTAGCGTGCCCCACCACCGTAGCCCTTCGGACCTGCTCATCCACCTCGTGCGAGGTGAGAGCTAGGTCATCCCAGCTCTGCTCGGAACGGCGGTTCCGCCCCGGCGCGGGAGCAGGTGATCGCGGCCGCGGCACCGGCGAAGGCCAGCGCTTCGCGCCACCGCCCGGCGTCCAGGGCGGCGACGGCCTCGGTCGACAGGGCGTCGTGGTGGTGCAGCCACGCCAGCAGCGCGCCCTGCACGGTGTCCCCCGCGCCGATGGTGTCGACCACCTCCACGGGGGTCGGTGGGACGTGGATCACGTCACCGGCGGTGGTCAGCACGGCCAGGCCGTCACCGCCGCGGGTGAGCACGACCGCGGCCGGGCCGGCGGCGCGCCACTCCCGCGCGACCTCCAGCACGTCGTCCTCCGGCGCGTCGGCGGGCAGGCCGGCCAGCCAGCGGGCGTCCTCGACGGACACCTTGAGCAGGCCCACGTGCGGCAGCCACGAGGCGTAGCGGGCGCGGTAGGCGGCCGGGTCGGGGATCAGGCCGGCCCGGACGTTGGGGTCCAGCGCGGTGAGCGCGCCGCGCCCGGCCTCGCGCCGCAGCACCGCCTCGTAGGCGCTCGCGCCCGGCTCCAGCACCAGCGACAGCGTGCCGAACGAGACCGCGCGCACCCCGTCGGGCAGCGGGCCGGGGTCGGCGACCAACCGGTCGGCGGTGCCCTCGACGTAGAAGGAGTAGCGGGCCGACCCGTCGTCGGCGAGGCCGACCACGGCCAGCGTGGTCGGCTCGGGGCCGCGCTGGACCAGGTCGGTGCGCACGCCGGACGCGTGCAGCCGCTCGACCAGCCGGTCGCCGAACAGGTCGGCCGAGACGCGGGAGAGGAAGCCCACCGGGGCCTCCAGCCGGCCCGCGGCCACGGCGACGTTGTACGGGCCGCCGCCCAGCCGCGGCGCGAGGTCACCCCCCGGCGTGGGCACGAGGTCGACCAGGGCCTCACCGGCGACGACGATCACGTCTGGCTCCGTTCTCTGCGCAACCCGTCCAGCAGCAGTTCGCCCAGGGCGGTGAACGCCTCGGCGTCGGACACGCCCGCGCGCCGGGTCAGCACCCCGGTCTGGATGCCCTCGATGAGCAGGCCCGCCATCTCCGCGACCAGGGGCGCGTGCACCTCCCGGAACACGCCCTCGCGCACGCCCTCCTGGATGAACTCCCGGATGCGCTCGGCCGCGGCGCGGGCATGGCGCTCGTAGGTGGCGCGGGTGGGCGCGAACGCCGACACGTCGGTGATGAACCGGTCCGACGCGCGCCGCAGCTCCTCGGCGGCGCCGGCCAGGTAGGTGCCCACGCGGGCGCGCACGTCCCCGATCCCGGCGACGCGCCGCTCGATCCGCTCGGCCGCGCCCTTGAAGTACCGGCCGACCACGCGCACGGCCAGCTGCTCCTTGCTGGCGGCCAGCGCGTAGAGGGTCGACTTGGAGCAGTGCAGGCGCGCCGCGAGGTCGTCCAGGGTGAAGTGCGCGAACCCCTCCGCGAGCACGAGCGCCTCCAGGCGCCCCAGCAGCTCCACCTGCCGGGGCGTCAAGGGCCTGCGCGCGATCGAGGTCATGCTCGGACTCTGTCACACCACCTCGCGACAGTACTGCGGTACGTCCTACAGTACTGAGGACAGTACCGAACGGAGGTCGACGATGCCCGCCGAACGCCTGCTCCCCACCACCGAGGCCGAGGACCTGCTCGCCCTGGTGCGCGAGATCGCCCGCGACGAGCTGGCGCCGTGCGCCGCCGAGCACGAGGAGCACGCGCGGTTCCCGCGCGACAAGTTCCGGCTGCTGGGCAAGACCGGCCTGCTCGGCCTGCCCTACCCGGAGGAGTTCGGCGGCGGCGCCCAGCCGTACGAGGTGTACCTCCAGGCGCTGGAGGAGGTCGCCTCGGCGTGGATGTCGGTGGGCGTCGGCCTGTCGGTGCACGTCATGTCGAGCTACGCGCTGGCCGCGTTCGGCACGGACGAGCAGAAGGCGCGCTGGCTGCCCGACGCGCTGGGCGGCGAGCTGCTGGGCGGGTACGCGCTGTCGGAGTCGCACGCGGGCTCGGACGCGGCGGCGCTGTCCACGCGGGCGGTGCGCTCGGGCGACGAGTACGTCGTCAACGGCACCAAGGCGTGGATCACGCACGCCGGCGTGGCCGACTTCTACACCCTGATGGCCCGCACCTCCGACGACGGCGGCCGGGGCATCAGCTGCTTCTTCGCGCCGGGCCGCGCGGACGGGCTGGCCGCCGCGCCGCCGGAGCGCAAGATGGGCCTGACCGGGTCGACCACGGCGCAGCTGGTGTTCGACGGCGTCCGCGTCGGGGCGGACCGGCTGGTCGGCGCCGAGGGCGACGGCCTGCGGATCGCGCTGTCCGCTTTGGACTCCGGCCGGCTGGGCATCGCCGCCTGCGCGGTGGGCCTGGCGCAGGCCGCGCTGGACGAGGCGGTGGCGTACGCGAAGACCCGCACCCAGTTCGGCCGGCCGATCATCGACTTCCAGGGGCTGGAGTTCCTGCTGGCCGACATGGCCGCCGCGGTCGAGTCGGCGCGGGCGACGTACCTGGAGGCGGCCCGCCGCCGCGACCGCGGGCTGCCGTTCCGGCGCCAGGCGGCGGTGGCGAAGCTGGTCTGCACCGACGCGGCGATGCGGGTGACGACCGACGCGGTGCAGGTGCTGGGCGGCGCCGGGTACACCCGGGACTTCCCGGTGGAGCGGTACATGCGGGAGGCGAAGGTGCTCCAGATCTTCGAGGGCACCAACCAGATCCAGCGGCTGGTGATCGGGCGCGAGCTGCGCCGCTGACCCGCCCGCGGGGCTACCGGCAGAGCACCCAGAGCCCGCAGCCCACCCGCAACTCCCGGGGCGGGTCGGCCGAGGCGTCGTAGAACCGGTCCTCGCCCAGCGGCGCGTCGAGCACGACCACCTCGGAGAACATGCGCACGATGGCGGGCACGGCCTCACCGGGCCGGGGGACGCGGCTCTTGAGCCACAGCGTCAACTCGACCCGGCCGGCCCCGCGCCGGACGTCGACGCGCTCGATCGGGTCCTCGGCGGCGAGCGCGCCCGTCTCCACCCCCACCCGGAACTCGCGGTCGCCGGTGTCGGACACCGCCGCCACGCCGGAGACGGGGTGGGGCTCCACCTCCCACCGCGGCTCGGCCGGCTCCTCGGCGCAGGCGGTCACCAGGACCACCGCCAGCAGCGCAACCCCGATCCGCCCCACGTCGCCCCCCGGTCGTCGTCCCGTCGGCTCCAGTCTCGCCGACGGGACGACCCCGCACCAGCGCCCGAGGGCTGCTTGACGCCGTTCAGGCCCCGCTGTGGAACGGGTCGACCACGACCTCTTCGCCGTCCTCGTACCGGTACACCTCGCGCCCGCGCACGAACACCTTCAGCGCCCGGCTCATCACGTCCAGCGGGTCGCCGGACCAGAGGACCACGTCGCCGTCCAGCCCCGGCGCCAGCGAGCCGACCCGGTCGTCCAGCCCCATGATCCGCGCCGGGTTGACCGTGATTGACTCCAGCGCCGTCCGCCGGTCCAGCCCCTCCTTCACGGCCAGCGTCGCCTGGTGCACCAGGAAGTTGATCGGCACCACCGGGTGGTCGGTGGTGATGGCGATCCGCACGCCCGCCCGCGCCAGCACGCCCGGCGTGCGCAGCGTCCGCTGCCGCAGCTCGACCTTGGACCGCGTGGTGAACAGCGGCCCGACGATCACCGGCACCCCGCGCTCGGCGAGCAGGTCGGCGATCAGGTGGCCCTCGGTGCCGTGGTTGACGATGAGCCGGTAGCCGAACTCGTCGGCGAGCCGCAGCGCGGTGGCGATGTCGTCGGCCCGGTGGGCGTGCTGGCACCACGGCAGCTCGCCGGACAGCACGCGCGCCAGCACCTCGGAGGTGGGGTCGCGGTCGAACGGCCCCTCCGCGGCCTCCTTCCTGGCCACGTAGTCCTGCGCCCTGGTGAACGCGTCGCGGATCACCGCGGCGACGCCCTGCCGGGTGGACGGCAGCTTCTTCTGGTCGCCGTAGACGCGCTTGGGGTTCTCGCCGAGCGCGCTCTTCACGCTCACCGGGTTGCGCACCAGCATCTCGTCGGCGGTGCGGCCCCAGCACTTCACGGCCACCGCCTGGCCGCCGATGACGTTGCCCGACCCCGGCTTGACCACCGCGGTCGTCACGCCGCCGGCCAGGGCGTCGGCGAAGCCCCGGTCGGCGGCGTTGATCGCGTCCAGCGCCCGCAGCCGCGCGCCGTTGGGGTCGGTCATCTCGTTGGTGTCCTGCCCGGCCCAGCCCTCGCCCTCCTCGTGCACGCCGAGGTGGCCGTGGGCCTCCACGAAGCCGGGCAGGACCCAGGAGCCCGCCGCGTCCACGACGGGCACGCCGTCCGGCACCTCCACGTCCGCGCCGACCGCGACGATCCTCCCGTCCTGGACCAGGACCGTGCCGCCCTCGATCGGCGACCCGGCCACGGGGACGACGTACCCACCCGTGATTGCGACGTTCATAGTTAGCGACGCTAACGGCCTACTGGAGCGGGCGCAAACCCCACCGGCCGGCCCACGACCCGCCGGGCTCCAGCCACAGCAGGTCGACACCGCTGTTGAGCGCGTCCGGCGGGCACGTCATCGGCTCGACCGCCACGGCACGCCCCCGACCCGGGAAGTCGTCCGGCGTGTAGACCTGCACCCACTTGAAGTCCGGGTCCGCCCACAGCTCGACCCCGCCGTCCGGGCCCTTGAGCACGTGCCGCACCAGCCCGTCCACCGGCTCGCAGCCGCCGAACGCGGTGTCCAGCTTCACCCCTTCGAGCAGGCGCGCCACCCGGAAGTCGTACTCCGTGCCCTCGACCGACCGCGCCGGCCCGTTCGGGATCATGGTGTCGGCGTCGACCGGCAGCACCGTGGTGGCGGCCAGCGACAGCGAGGTCTCGTCGGTGGCCGACGCGCCCGCGCGCGGGTACGGGTGCGTGCCCACGCCGAACGGCGTGCGCTTGCCGCCCACGTTCGTGACGCCGTGCGAGACGGTCAGGCCGTTCTCGTCGAGCGCGTAGGTGATCGTGGTGCGCAGCTCCACCGGCCAGCCGAAGCCCGCGACCGGGGTCTCCAGCGACAGCAGCGACCCGGTGTGCTCGACGACCTGCCACAGCGCGTGGCGCACCAGCCCGTGGATGGCGTTGCCGCGCGCGGGCTCGCCGATCTCCAGCTGCTGCTCCTCGCCGTCGAGCACCCACTTCCCGCCGGCCGTGCGGTTGGGCCACGGCACCAGCACCGCGCCGCTGCCCATGGGCGGCTCGTCCCGGTAGGTCTCCACGTACGGCACACCACCCACGTCGAAGGACTTGAGGTTGGCGCCTTCAGGGGCGATGACGGCGCGTGCCGCGCCGTGGGCGATCTCCAGCATGGGTCAGGAGGGTATCCGCCGGCCGGGTCCCCGGCGCTGTCCGACACCAGGGTGCGAAAGTTTTTCGCGTCAGCCCCGAAAGCGTTTTCCCGCCCGCCGGGCGCCCACCCCCACGACCGCGCCGCGCGGTCACTACGCGCGGCCGCAGTGACCCGACGTGACTTCGTTCGGGTGCCGTCCGGCCCAGCCGGCCCACTCGATCGCCGCTAGGCCCGGCGAAGGGTCTCCACCATCATTCTCGGTCGTCTGTCATGGAGCCCCACCGGGAGGACCCGTTGAACAAGATCATCGGCAGCGCGGCCGCGACCCTGCTCGCCACCGGCCTGGCACTCGGCACGGGCACCGCCCACGCGGACGTGTCCGCCCAGTGCACGCAGGTGTGGCAGTACCAGGTCACCGCCTACGGCGACATGACCGACGCGCAGAGCGGCGGTTCGTTCGTCGGCTGGGCGATCCAGGGCGACGTCTTCAACGTGCGCATCAAGGGCAGCCCCCGCTACTACGGCGCGAACGTCAACAACGGCAAGTGGGGCTGGGTGCTGGCCAGCAAGCTCCAGTACACGGGCAACACCTGGTGCGCCTGACCACCCGGTGACCCCGGGCCGGGACGCCGCCCCCGGCCCGGGGCTTGACCAAGTAACTAGACCGGTCTCTATAGTAAAACGGTGCCGAAGCGAACCGACACCCGTGACCGCGTGGTGCGCACCGCCGCCGAGCTGTTCCAGGCGCAGGGCTACCACGCGACCGGCCTGAACCAGGTCCTGGCCGAGGGGGGCGCCCCCAAGGGCTCCCTCTACTTCCACTTCCCCGGCGGCAAGGAGCAGCTGGCCACCGAGGCCGTGGCCCTCGCCGGGGCGAACCTCCTCGACGCCCTCAAGGCCGCCCTGGACGCCGAGCCGGACACCGCCAGGGCGCTCGCCGCGGTGGTGGAGCTGCTGGCCGCGAACCTGCTCGCCTCCGACTTCCGCAGCGGCTGCCCGATCACCACGGTCGCGCTCGACGCCGCGGCCGAGAGCGAGCCCATCCGCGTGGCCTGCGCGGACGTCTACGACTCCTGGCAGCGGGCCATCGCCGAGCACGCGGGCGACGAGGACGCCGCCACCACCGCGCTGGCCGCCATCGAGGGCGCGCTCGTCCTGGCCCGCACCCGCCGCTCCCTCCAGCCGCTGCACGCCGTCGCCGCCCGCCTGGGCGCCCTCCTGGAGAGGCCCGCACCGTGAAGGTCCACCACCTCAACTGCGGCACCATGCGGCCCCTCGGCGGCAGGCTGGTCGACGGCCGGGGCTCGGTGTTCCGCCGCGCCGGGCTCGTGTGCCACGTGCTGCTGCTGGAGACCGACGCCGACGGCCTGGTCCTGGTCGACACCGGCATGGGCCTGGACGACGTGCGCACGCCCGCGGCGACCCTGCCGCGGCGGTTCCGCCTGCTGGCCCGGCCCGTGCTCGACGAGCGCGAGACCGCCGTCCGGCAGGTCGAGGCGCTGGGCTTCTCGCCCGCCGACGTGCGGCACGTCGCGCTGACCCACCTCGACGTCGACCACGCGGGCGGCCTGCGCGACTTCCCCGACGCCGAGGTGCACGTGCTGCGGGCGGAGCTGGACGACCGCGACAACCCGCGCTACTCCCCCGGCCAGTTCCGGCACGCGCGGTTCACCCCGCACGAGCCGACCGGCGAGACCTGGGAGGGCTTCGCCGGCGTCCGCGAGCTGCTGCCCGACGTGCTGCTGGTGCCGCTGGTCGGCCACACCCGCGGCCACACCGGCGTCGCGGTGCGCACCCCGGGCGGCTGGCTGCTGCACGCGGGCGACGCCTTCTTCCACCACGGCCAGGTCGAGACCCCGCCGTGGGTGCCGCCCGTCATCGGCGCCTTCGAGAAGCAGGTGCAGACCATCGCCGAGCTGCGCCTGGCCAACCAGGACCGGCTGCGCTCGGCCGCGGACCGGCTGGCGGTCTTCAGCGCCCACGACGCGGCGGGGCTGGAGCGGTTCCCCCGGCCCCACCGCGCCCGGGACGTCACGCCTTGAGCTTCTCCGCGTCGACCTCCGCCCTGCCGTGCACCACGCGGTTGATCGCCCACAGCACCACGCCGGCGCCCAGCAGGTACAGCGCGATCCGGTAGTCCGCCGACGCCCGCCCGGACAGCGGGCTGGCCAGGTAGGCGCAGGTGATCGCGCCGAGCACCGGCACCCAGGTGGGCGCGCGGAAGTGCTCGTGGTCCACCTTGTCCTTGCGCAGCACCAGGACCGCGACGTTGACGATGGCGAACACGACCAGCAGCAGCAGCGCCGTGGTGCCGCCCAGCGCCGCGATGTCCACGGTGGAGACCAGGATGATCGCGACACCGCTGGTGAAGACGATCGAGATCCACGGCGTGCGGCGGAACGGGTGCACGACGCCGAAGGGCTTCGGGATGATCCGCTCGTTGGCCATGCCGTAGACCAGCCGGCTGGCCATCAGCATGTTGATCAGCGCCGAGTTGATCACGGCGAACAGGCCGATCAGCGAGAACACCCACAGCGGGAAGCCGGGCGCGCCGACCTGCACCACCCGCAGCAGGGCCGAGGACCCGGCCTTGGACAGCTCGTCGGCCGGGATGAGCAGGGAGGAGGTGATCGCGACCAGGACGTAGATGGTCGCGGCCACGACCATGCCCCACAGCATGGCGCGCGGGAAGATGCGCACCGGGTCGCGGCACTCCTCGGCCATGTTCACCGAGTCCTCGAAGCCGACCATGGCGAAGAACGCCAGCGCGGTGGCCGAGGTGATCGCGACCAGCGCGCTCTGGCCGGGCGCCGGGTCGACCTGCGTGAGGCGGCTCGCGTCGCCGTCGCCGGCCAGCACGGCGACGACGCCGATCACGATGATGATCAGCAGGCCGGACAGCTCGATGCAGGTCAGCACCACGTTGGCCTTGACCGACTCCGAGACGCCCCGGAAGTTGACCGCGGCCAGGCCGACGATGAACAGGATCGCGACCAGCGTCGCGGAGACGGTGAACGTGTCCGAGAAGAACTCCTTGATCACCGCCTGGAGGTAGGTGCGCCCGAAGGCCAGCGCGGCGGAGGAGGCGGAGGTGATGCCCGAGCTCATCACCGCGAACGCCACCATGAAGGTGAGGAACTGGATCTTGAACGCCCGGTTGGTGTAGAGCGCCGCGCCCGCCGCGCGCGGGTACTTGCCGACCAGTTCGAGGTAGCTGAACGCGGTGAGGAAGGCGACCACGAAGGCGATCAGGAACGGCAGCCACAGCGCGCCGCCGATCTTGCCCGCGACGTTGCCCGTGAGGGCGTAGACGCCGGTGCCCAGGATGTCGCCGACCACGAAGAACAGCAGGAGCTTGGGGCCGATGGCCCGCTTCAGTTCCGGTTGCGCCGGTGCGCTCGTCGCTTCCGCCATGCCGGTTGAGTGTGCCGGATCACAGGGTGGGCGCGCAGGCCGGCGGCCGATCTTTGGGCAAGGCTTGATGTCCGGGCGGGTGCGGGGCTTCGGGGTGTGCGGGGAACCGCAGCGGGACGACCCGGGCGGGGGCGCGGGGTCGGGCCCCGCGGCCCGCGGTCAGGAGGCCGGTTCGGCCCGCGACCACCCGCCGCGCCCGCCCGGCCCACTCCCGCCGCACTCGGGAACCCGACTCGGCCCACGAGGCCGGACCGGCCCCGCCCGCCGCGACGAGCGGCAGGCGACCCGGGCCCTCACCCCGCCGAGGTCAGGAGGCCGGTTCGGCGGCCAGGGGCTGGAACCGGTAGTGCCTGATCGCCGGGATGGCGAGCACCGCCAGCACCGTCGCGACCACCACCAGCACCCCGCCCAGCGCCGTGGCGAGCCCCGGCCCCACCAGCGCGCCGGTCGTGCCGTGCAGCAGGTCCGCCAGCCGCGGCCCGCCGGCCACCACCACGATGAACACGCCCTGCATCCGGCCGCGCATCTCGTCCGAGGCGGCCGCCTGGAGGATCGAGCCGCGGAACACCATGCTGATCATGTCCGCCGCGCCGCCGACGGCCAGGAACAGCACGGCCAGCCACAGCGCGTGCGACAGGCCGAAACCGATCATCGCCACGCCCCACGCCACGACCGCGAGCACGACGCCCACGCCGTGCCGGTGCACGCGGGAGGTCCAGCCCGACACCAGGCCGCACAGCATCGCGCCCAGCGGGATCGCGGCGAACAGCCAGCCCAGCGCCAGGCCGCCGCCGGGCGGGTCGCCGAAGGTGTGCTCCGCCATCTCCGGGAACAGCGCCCGGGGCATGCCGAACACCATGGCGATGACGTCGAGCAGGAAGCTGGCCAGCAGGATCTTCTGCAGCGCCAGGTACCGGACGCCGTCGACCACGTCGCGCAGGCCGGCCCGCCGCGAGGTGCCGTCCAGCGGCGGCAGCGGGGGCAGCCGCCACACCGCCCAGATGGTCAGGGTCAGCGCCACGGCGTCGACGAGGTAGAGGGTGGACAGGCCGACCAGGGGCATCAGCGCGCCGGCCAGCATGGGTCCGAACACGCCGCCGAACGTCATCACCGTGGACGACAGCGCCGACGCGGCGGGCAGCTGGTCGGCGGGCACCAGGCGGGCCACCGACGCGCTGCGGGCGGGCGCGTTGGCGGCGAAGAACACCTGCTGCAGGCACAGCAGCAGGATGATCAGCCACACCGAGTCCACCGCGAACGCGGCCTGCAGCCACAGCAGCACCGAGGTCACCGCGATGCCGGTGTTGGTCACCACCAGCAGCTTGCGGCGGTCGACCACGTCGGCGATCGCACCGCCGTAGAGGCCGAACACCAGCAGCGGGACCAGCGCGATGCCGGCCGACACGCCGACCCAGCCGGAGGAGCCGGTGAGGTCGAACACCTGCTTGGGCACGGCCACCGCGGTGAGCTGGCTGCCGACCGCGGTCACGACGGTCGACAGCCACAGCCGCCGGAAGGCGGGCACCTTCAGCGGACGGGTGTCGATCGCGATCCGCCCCAGGACTTTTCGCACGGTCCTTAGCCTACGACAACTAACAAGTTTTTCACCGAGACGTCGCACACCCGCGCCCACCACACTGCCCGGCATGAACCCAGGCGTGAACCCGGGCATGGCCCCCGACGGCACCTGGCCGGACATCGACTACACCGCGCGCGACCCCCACGACTTCCCCCAGCTGGAGCACCTGGCCCGGGTGCCGGCGCTGCCGCCGCGCGACCGGCTCACCGCCCTGGATGCCTGGCGCCGCCTCGCGCCCCGGTCGGAGAACTGGTGGTACAACGAGGTCGGCGCGCCCGAGATGGTCGGCGACGCCCTGCTCGGCGTGGCCGACCTGCTCGACGACGAGCGGCGCCGGGCGTGGGGCGACTGGCTGCGCGACGCCGCGGGCCCGGTGGAGATGACCGGGCAGAACCTGGTGTGGGCGGCGGCCGTCCAGCTCCGCCGCGGCCTGCTCACCGGCGACGACGCCGTGGTCCGGCACGAGGTCGCGCGCATGTGCTCGGTGCTCGAACCCACCACCGGCGAGGGCGTCCAGCCGGACCTGAGCTTCCACCAGCACGGCCCGCAGCTCTACTCCGGCGGCTACGGCGCGAGCCTGGTCGCCTCGCTCACCCGCTGGGTCCACCTGTTCGACGCGCCGGCCAGGCGCGCCTTCGCGGACTTCCTGCTCGACGGCCAGCAGTGGTTCGCCCACGGCGACACCTACGACTTCACCTGCATGGGCCGCGAGGTGGTCCGCCCGGACTCGCACCGGGTCGACTCGCTGCGCGACGCGGTGACCGCCCTGGCCCGGCACGGCCACCGCGCCGACGAGCTGGCCGCGTGCGCCGCGCGGCTGTCCGGCGGCGGCGAACCGCTGGTCGGCACGCGCTGGTTCCCGCGCTCGGACTACCTGGCCCACCGCCGCCCCGGCTGGTCGTGCACGGTCCGCGCCTCCTCCACCCGCACGGTGCCCACCGAGAGCCTGAACGGCGAGAACACCAGCGGGCGCCACCTCGGCGACGGCGTGACCGCGTTCCGCGTGACCGGCGCGCCCGACGGCTACCGCGACGCGATCCCCCGCTGGGACTGGGCGCGGCTGCCCGGCACCACCACCGAGCAGGGCCGCTCCCTGTTCCCCCGCCCCTACCTGGAGCGCGGCGCGTCCGACGACGTGCGCGGGTGGGCCGACGGCGCGCACGGCGTGGCCACCATGCGCCTGGCCGGCACGGACCGGTTCGCCGACGGCTGGAAGACCTGGTTCTGCTTCCCGGACGCGGTGGTCGCGCTGGGCGCGGGCATCACCGCGCCGGCGGCCGGCCGGGTGCTGACCACCGTCGACCAGCGGGTGGCCGCCGGCCCGGTCGCCGCGGGCGCCGGGCGGGTCGCCCACGCGGGCCTGGTCTACCGGTCGCTGGGCGGCGAGTGGTCGGCGGAGGTCCGGGACGGCCTGCTGGCCGTCTGGTTCGACCACGGCGAGGCGCCGCGCGACGCGACCTACTCCTACGTCGTCGCACCGGCCGACGTGGAGGTGGAGGTGCTGGTCAACACCCCCGAGGCGCAGGCGGTCCGCTGCGGTGGCGCGACGCTCACCCGCGCGCACGCCGACTGAACCGTTGCGTCTGTACCTACTAGTATGTACGGTGACGGCGTGGACACCAGGGAACAACTCATCGAGAGCGCCCGGGAGCTGCTGTGGGAACGCGGCTACGTCGGCACCAGCCCGAAGGCGATCCAGCAGCGGGCGGGCGCGGGCCAGGGCAGCATGTACCACCACTTCCGGGGCAAGCCCGACCTCGCGCTGGCCGCGATCCGCCGCAGCGCCGACGAGATGCGCGCCAGGGCCGAGGCCGAGTTCGCCGGCACCGGCACCGCGCTCGACCGGATCACCGCCTACCTGGGGCGGGAGCGCGCGGCCCTGCGGGGCTGCCCGGTCGGCCGCCTCACCCAGGACCCGGACGTGATGGCGGACCCGGAGCTGCGCGCACCGGTCGAGGAGACCTTCACCCGGGTCACGGAGCAGCTGGCGGCGCTGGTGGCGGAGGGCTCCGCGAACGGCGAGCTGGACCCCCGGCTCGACCCGGTCGCCACGGCCACCGCGCTGGTCGCGGTGCTCCAGGGCGGCTACGTGCTGGCCCGCGCCGCGGGCTCGGCCGACGTCTACGCCCGCGCCGTGGACGGCGCCCTGGGCCTGCTCGCACCCCACGTCCGGAAGGAGGGCTGACGTGCCGCTGGTCCGCGTGGACGCGCTGAACGCCGGTCCCGAACGACTCGACGCGCTCGGCCGCGCCGTGCACGACGCCCTGGTCGAGGCGATCGGCATCCCGCCCGACGACCTGTTCCAGGTCCTGGTCGGCCACGACGGCACGACCGGCACGATGCGCTACGACGGGAACTACCTGGGCATCCGCCGCGACGACGACGTCGTGTTCGTCACCATCACCCTGCGCTCCGGGCGCACCCCGGAGCAGAAGCAGGCGCTGTACCGGCGGATCGCCGAGCTGGCCCACGAGTACGCGGGGACCGAGCCGCGCAACGTCCTGGTCTCCCTGACCGAGAACGAGCCGATCGACTGGTCCTTCGGCGAAGGGGTGGCGCAGTACGGCCCCGGGAACGGCCCCTGAGACGCGGAACGGGCCCCGCGGCGGTTGTCCGCGGGGCCCGTTCGCGCGAAGTCGTTCAGGGCGCGATGCGCTGCACTTCCCAGCCGTCGCGGCCGAGGCGGAAGCGGAGCCGGTCGTGCATCCGGTCGCGGCGGCCCTGCCAGAACTCGACCTCCTCGGGCCGGATGCGCCAGCCGCCCCAGTGGGGCGGCACGGGTACCCGGTCGGCGTCGGCGAACTGCCGCTCGACCTTGTGCAGCGCGCTCTCCAGCGACGTCCGGCCGCTGACCACGCGCGACTGCGGCGAGGCCCAGGCGCCGAGCTGCGAGCCGCGCGGGCGGCCGGCCCAGTAGCGGGCCGTCTCGTCCGGGCCGACCTTCTCCACGACGCCGCGCACGTGGGCCTGCCGCTGCATGGCGAACCAGGGGAACGTGGCCGAGGCGTACCGGGTGGCCATCAGGTCGTGGCTCTTGGCCGAGGTGTAGTTGGTGAAGAACACCAGGCCGCGCTCGTCGAGGCCCTTGGCGAGCACGGTGCGGGAGGAGGGCCTGCCCTCCGGGTCGGAGGTGGCGAGGACCATCGCGTTCGGCTCCGGCAGGCCCGCGCCGGTGGCCTGGTCGAGCCACAGCTGGAGCTGTTCGTGCCAGTTCGAGGCCAGGTCGCTCTCCGTGAGCGAGCCCTGCTCGTAAGACACGCGCATCGACGGCAACGCGATGTTCGTCGTCTCCGACATTCCGACCTCCCGGGCGTGGTGTTCCTACCGCCTGCCTGGCACTTGTGGCACCTGGCGATCCCGCGACGGTACGGGTTCCGGGCTTTTGGCGGAACCGCCCGCACGGTGATGACCACCACCCGATCCGTCACTTTCGGTGTGATCCGGGACTCGGAATCGTGTTCGAGATCGAGTCAGATGATCGCGCCAACCCGGGTGCCGGGCGCGTGCCTCGTCCAATTCGCGCTCCACGGCCACGGCGTCCGGCCCCAACGCGGTGGTCAGGCTGCCGCGCCCGGCGAGCGGCACGAGCGACCACCAGGCCGCGGAAACCGCTGCCGGCGGGTCCTCGCCCCAGCACAGCAGCTCCGCGCCGAGCACGCGCAGGCCCGCCGTCCCGGCCGGGCTGCCGTCGACCTCGGGCACCCCCAGATGAGATGTCTGTTTTATTGCGGTTCCGTTTCCCCGGACGTCCAAGGTGGTGTCGAGCAGGCCCGCCGGTTCGTTCGAACGCCCCAACACGAGAATTTCCCGGGTATGGAGTCGGGCGCCTTCACCCAACCGCGCGCGGAACACCGCTTCGTGGCGCGCCCGCGCCGTGACGACGGTCGGTTCCGGGAGGTATTCCACCTCGGCCCCCTCCCCTAATTCCACCCGCACGTGTGAACGACTGCCACCCGGTCGGTGGCCGGGGAGGGCGAGGGTGGCGGCTACTCCGCGCAACACCAGCGCCGCGCCCGGCCCGACCAGGACGTCCAGTTCCAGGTCGTCGCCGCCCAGCGGCGCGGTGACCGAGCCGACCAGGTGGACCAGGGCGGTGCCGGCGCGGCCGCGGTGCGGCACCAGCCGCAGCGGCGCCGCCGACCGCAGGACCCGCACGACCGATCGGCCATCCGGGTCCCGTTCCACCTCCAGGCGTGCCCGCGCCCTCACCGGCGCAACCCCTGTGATGTGCGACACGTCCTCCTCGTGGGTGGAAGTTCCGCCCACACATCTCGGGGGAGACAGTGATGAAGAAGCTCATCGGCATCGCCGCGGCCGCGGCCGCGGTGCTGCTCACCGGGGGAGCCGCCGTCGCACAACCCGGCGTCCCGCGGGTGGCCCAGGCCACCTGCGCCTCGGTCGACCTGAACATCGCCTTCGGCCGCGTCGAGGGCGCGGCCGGCACCACGTACCGCGAGGTCGTGCTCACCAACCGGGCGCTCGCCGGCTGCGTGCTGCGCGGCTGGCCCGGCGTGTCCTACGTCGACGCGGCGGGCAACCAGGTCGGCGCGGCCGCGGTGCGGCTCGGCGAGCCCGGGTCGCCGCTGACCCTGCCGAACGGGGCCTCGGCGATCTCGGACGTCGGGTTCGCCGCGGTCGACAACTTCGACCCGGCGACCTGCCGCAAGACGCCCGTGTGGGGCGTCCGCGTCTACCCGCCGGACAACACCGCGCCGCTGTACCTGCCCCTGCCGGGCGCCTACGGCTGCGCGGGCGACGTCAGCCCGTTCGGTGCTCAACTGACCGTCGCGAGCGTGCGGAGCTGAGCGCGCACCCAGTCGGCCACCAGGGGCGCGTCCGGCGTCTCGACCAGGGACTGGCTGATCACGGGTAGCCCGTCCCGCATCCGGTGGGCGTCGGCCGTCATGACACCGAGGTCGGCGCCCACCATCGGCGCGAGGTCCGTCTTGTTGATCACCAGCAGGTCGGCGGTGGTCACGCCGGGGCCGCCCTTGCGCGGCACCTTGTCGCCGCCCGCGACGTCCACCACGAACACCTGCCGGTCCACCAGGCCCCGGCTGAACACCGCGGTCAGGTTGTCGCCGCCGCTCTCGATGATCACCAGCCCCAGGCCGGGGAACCGGTGCTCCAGCAGCTCCACCGCGTCCAGGTTCGCGGTGATGTCGTCGCGGATGGCCGTGTGCGGGCAGGCGCCGGTCTGCACCGCCTCGATCCGGTCGGCGTCCAGCACGCCCGCCCGGCGCAGGAAGTCGGCGTCCTCGGTGGTGTAGATGTCGTTGGTCACCACGGCCAGGTCCACCTCGCCGGCCAGCGCCCGGCACAGCGCGGCGGTCAGCGCGGTCTTGCCGCTGCCGACCGGGCCGCCGATGCCGAGGCGCACGGCGCGGTGGGCGCGGTCCGGGTGCTCGTGCGGGTCGCGCCCGGCGTCGGCGGGGTCGAAGGTGACCCGGTGGCCGTGCCCGTGCCCGTGGCCCTGCTCGTCGTGGTCGTGGTCAGCTGACAAAGAGACGCACCTCTTCCCTGTGGTGGCGGTCGTGGGCCTCGGCCAGCAGGTCGAGGCCGGGCGAGCCGGGCGCGGGCAGGTCGGCCGGCGGTGTGCCGGCGTGCGCGGCGGCGGCCCGGGCGACCGCGTCGAGTTCCCCGGCGAGCCGGGCCAGCACCGCGTTGACGCCGAACGGGTCCAGGCCGAGCAGCCGGATCGCGGCGGTCGCCGGGCCGGTGACCGCGTGGTAGGCGACGACCTGCGCGGCCTCGAACGGGTCGGCGACCAGCAGGCCCACCACCACCGGGTGGTGCGGTCGCGGCGCCACCCGGAGCAGGTCGTCCAGCGCGCGCGACGGCCACGCCCGCCGGGCGGCGCGCGCGATGCCGCGCCCCTGGGTGCGCGAGGCGGCGCGCTGGGCCGGGGACGGCGTGCGGGCGTCGAGTTCGGAGTCCAGCTCGGCGTGGTGGGCGGCCCGGTCCGGGCCGCCGCCGGTCGCCGCGGCGGCGAACGCCGCGGCCAGCGCGCCCGCCGTGCGCAGCCGGCCGACCAGGAACGACCGCAGCGACGCCTCGTCGGTGACCAGGCGCCGGGCCGCGGCCTCCTCCAGGCCGCCCGAGTGGACGTGACCCCCGCCCGGGAAGCGGGAGTCGGCGAGCATCAGCGCGACGGGGTCCATCCGGCGGCCGCCCGTCAGAACAGGAAGTAGCGCTGGGCCATGGGCAGCTCGGCCACCGGTTGGGGCTCGACCAGCTCGCCGTCAACGTGCACGGCGAAGCTGTCCGGGTCCACCCGGACGTCCGGCAGGGCGTCGTTGAGCACCATGTCCGCCTTGGTCACGCGGCGGGTGTCGCGGACCGGCACCAGCGGCCGCGCCAGCCGCAGCAGGCCGGCCAGGTCGGCGTCGACGGCCTGCCGGGACACGAAGTGGACGCTGCCCAGGGCGGCGGCGTGCGCGCCGAACATCGGCCGGGCCAGGACCGGCTGCGGCGTCGGGATGGACGCGTTGGCGTCGCCCATGGCCGCGTACGCGATGAACCCGCCCTTGAGCACCACCGAGGGCCGCACGCCGAAGAACTTCGGCTCCCACAGCACCAGGTCGGCGAGCTTGCCGACCTCCACCGAGCCCACCTCGTGGTCGATGCCGTGCGCGACGGCGGGGTTGATCGTGTACTTGGCCACGTACCGGCGGGCGCGCAGGTTGTCGGCCGGCTCGCCGCCGCCGAGCGCGCCGCGCCGGGCCTTCATCACGTGCGCGGTCTGCCAGGTCCGGATGACCACCTCGCCCACCCGGCCCATGGCCTGCGAGTCCGAGCCGATCATGGAGATCGCGCCCAGGTCGTGCAGCACGTCCTCGGCGGCCATGGTGGTCGGCCGGATGCGGCTCTCCGCGAACGCCAGGTCCTCGGGCACCGACGGGTTGAGGTGGTGGCACACCATGAGCATGTCCAGGTGCTCTTCGAGCGTGTTGACGGTGTGCGGGCGGGTGGGGTTGGTCGAGGACGGCAGCACGTTCGGCTCGGACACCACCCGGATGATGTCCGGCGCGTGGCCGCCGCCCGCGCCCTCGGAGTGGTAGGCGTTGATCGACCGGCCCGCGATGGCCCCCAGGGTCGACTCGACGAACCCGGCCTCGTTGAGCGTGTCGGTGTGGATGGCCACCTGCACGCCGGACTCGTCGGCGATCCGCAGGCACGCGTCGATCGCGGCGGGCGTGGTGCCCCAGTCCTCGTGCAGCTTGAACCCGCCCGCGCCGCCGGCCAGCTGCTCGCGCAGGGCGTCCTCGCGCACGGTGTTGCCCTTGCCCAGCAGCAGCACGTTGACCGGCATGTGGTCCATCGCGGCGAGCATCCGGCCCAGGTACCAGGAGCCGGGCGTGACGGTGGTGGCCTTGCTGCCCTCGGCGGGGCCGGTGCCGCCGCCGATCAGGGTGGTCAGGCCGGAGGCGACGGCGGTGTCGACGATCTGCGGGCAGATGAAGTGCACGTGGCAGTCGATGCCGCCGGCGGTGAGGACCTTCCCGTTGCCGGACAGGATCTCGGTGGAGGGGCCGATGACCAGGGCGGGGTCGACGCCGTCCATGGTGTCGGGGTTGCCGGCCTTGCCGATGCCCACGATCCGGCCGTCGCGCACGCCGACGTCCGCCTTGACCACGCCCCAGTGGTCGAGCACCACGGCGCCGGTGATCACCAGGTCGGGCGTGCCCTCGGCGCGGGTGGCCACGCCCTGGCCCATCGACTCGCGGACCACCTTGCCGCCGCCGAAGATCACCTCGTCGCCGGCGCCCGCGCCCCGGCTGCGGTCCTCGGTGACCTCGATGAACAGGTCGGTGTCGGCGAGCCGGACGCGGTCCCCGGTGGTGGGGCCGAGCAGTTCGGCGTAGCGCGCGCGGTCGATCCCGGTCACCGGTCCAGCTCCCCCGCCCACTCCGGCCGCAGGCCCGGCACCCGCCGGTTCCCGGCGATCGGCACCAGCACCACCTCGCGCGCCACGCCCGGCTCGAACCGGACGGCCGTGCCCGCGGGGACGTCGAGCCGCTTGCCCCAGGCGGCCTCGCGGTCGAACTCCAGGCCCGGGTTGGCCGCGGCGAAGTGGTAGTGCGAACCGACCTGCACCGGGCGGTCCGCGGTGTTGACCACGACCAGGGTGGTCCGCGGCCGGCCGGGGTTCAGCTCCACCGGCTGCTCGCCGGGGACGATCTCGCCTGGGACCACGGCGCTCCTCCTCACGCTCACGGGATCGGGTCGTGCGTCGGCTCGTGCGTCGGGTTGCGCTCCGGGCCCCGCGTCGGGTTGCGCTCCAGGTCCTGCTCCGGGTTCCGCTCCGGGGCCTGCGTCGGGCTGCGCTCCGGGTCGTGCGTCGGGTCGTGCGCCGGGTTCCGCTCCGGGCTCACGGGATCGGGTCGTGCACGGTCACCAGCTTCGTGCCGTCCGGGAAGGTGGCCTCCACCTGCACGGAGTCGATCATCTCGGGCACGCCCGGCAGCACCTGGGCGCGGGACAGGACGTGCCGGCCGCTCTCCATCAGCTCGGCGACCGCGCGGCCGTCGCGCGCGCCCTCCAGCACGTGGTCGGTGATCAGCGCGACCGCCTCCGGGTAGTTGAGGACCACACCGCGCTCCAGCCGCCTGCGCGCGACGTCGGCCGCGACGTGGACCAGCAGCTTGTCCCGCTCGTGCGGCGTCAGGTGCATGACCGGTGGTCTACCACGCGAAACCCCCGTACCGCGCAGCGGAAACAAGGGCTTAACGATCGGCTTGCGTTCCGCTTCCGTTCCGGTCCCGTTCCGGGCTCCGTTCTGAATCGGTTCCTTGATCGTGACCGACGCCACGCGTTCCGTGATTGCCGAGGCGCGCCGCTCAGAGGAGGGTGCAGGCAACCCCTGACGAACCCCTACTTCCGCCATAAGCCGACGTGAGGAGCGCACAGCGTGGTGCAGAGCGAGGACGACGGTTTCAAACCGGGTCTGGAGGGCGTGGTCGCCTTCCGCACCGAAATCGCCGAACCGGACCGCGACGGTGGCGCGCTGCGCTACCGGGGTGTGGACATCGAGGACCTGGCGGGCAAGGTCACCTTCGGCAACGTGTGGGCGTTGCTGGTGGACGGCCGCTTCGGCGCCGGCCTGCCGCCCGCCGAGCCGTTCCCCATCCCGGTGCACACCGGTGACGTCCGGGTCGACGTGCAGGCGGCGCTGGCCATGGTCGCCCCCATCTGGGGCTACCAGCCGCTGCTGGACATCGACGACGAGCTGGCGCGCGAGCAGTTGGCGCGGGCGTCGGTGATGGCCCTGTCCTACGCGGCGCAGTCGGCGCGCGGCATCGGGCGGCCCGCCGTGCCGCAGACCCGCATCGACGAGTGCCGGACCATCACCGAGCGGTTCCTGACCCGCTGGCGCGGCGAGCCCGACCCGGCGCACGTGAAGGCCCTGGACGCCTACTGGGTGTCGGCCGCCGAGCACGGGCTGAACGCGTCCACGTTCACCGCGCGGGTGATCGCGTCCACCGGCGCGGACGTCGCGGCTGCCATGTCCGGCGCCATCGGCGCCATGTCCGGCCCGCTGCACGGCGGCGCGCCGGCGCGCGTGCTGCCGATGATCGAGGAGGTCGAGCGGACCGGTGACGCCCGGGCGTTCGTCAAGGGCGTGCTGGACCGGGGCGAGCGGCTGATGGGCTTCGGCCACCGGGTCTACCGGGCCGAGGACCCGCGGGCGCGCGTGCTGCGGCGCACCTGCCAGGAGTTGGGCGCGGCCCGCTACGAGGTGGCCGCGGCGCTGGAGCAGGCCGCGCTGGCCGAGCTGCGCGAGCGGCGGCCCGACCGGGCGATCGAGACCAACGTCGAGTTCTGGGCGGCGGTGATCCTGGACTTCGCGCGGGTGCCGCCGCACATGATGCCCGCGATGTTCACCTGCGCGCGCACGGCCGGGTGGTCGGCGCACATCCTGGAGCAGAAGCGCACCGGGCGGCTGGTGCGGCCGTCCGCGTCGTACGTGGGGCCCGGGCCGCGCAAGCCCTCCGAGGTGGAGGGCTGGGAGCGGATCTCCGGGTAGGCCGGGTCCCGGTGCCCACCGGCGCGGTGGGCACCGGGGGCCGTCGTCGGGTCCGTTGGCCCGTTGCCTGTTGACCCGTTGCCTGTTGGCCTGTTGGTCGGGCCGCCGAATCCGGTGGTCCGGCCGCTCTGTGAACCGGACTTTTCAGACCGAGTGGTGGCTCGACCAGTGTGTGCCCGCACAGGCGGACGTGATCAGGGACACCCGGTCGTCACCCCCCGGCCACGCTGCTGCAACACTTGGCTCCCCGGCAACGGCGCCGGTCGGCCGACCCCCTCCCCGCTACCGGAGGCTTCGCGATGACCCAGACCGCCGACCCGACCACGTTGGTCCTGCCCCCCGAGCTGCGGCCGTCCGACGGCCGGTTCGGGTGCGGGCCCTCCAAGGTCCGTCCCGAGGCCCTGGCGGCCCTCGCGGCCGAGGGCGCCGCGCTGATGGGCACCTCCCACCGGCAGAAGCCGGTGAAGTCCCTGGTCGGCAAGGTGCGCGCGGGCCTGCGCGAGCTGTTCTCGCTGCCCGACGGCTACGAGGTCGTCCTGGGCAACGGCGGCACCACCGCCTTCTGGGACGCCGCCGCGTTCGGCCTGGTGCGCGAGCGCGCCCAGCACTTCACCTACGGCGAGTTCTCGTCGAAGTTCGCCAAGGTCACCTCGGACGCGCCGTTCCTGGGCGACTCGATCGTGGTCAAGGCCGACCCGGGCTCCGCGCCCGCGATCACCTACGCCGAGGGCGCCGACCTGGTGGGCTGGGCGCACAACGAGACCTCGACCGGTGTCGCGGTGCCGGTGGAGCGGCCCGCGGGCTCCGAGGGCGCGCTGGTCGCCATCGACGCCACGTCGGGCGCGGGCGGCCTGCCGGTGGAGGCGTCGGAGTACGACGTCTACTACTTCGCGCCGCAGAAGTGCTTCGCCTCCGACGGCGGGCTGTGGATCGCCCTGATGTCGCCGGCGGCCCTGGAGCGGGTCGCCGAGATCGGGGCGTCCGGGCGCTGGGTGCCGGAGTTCCTGTCGCTGACCACGGCGCTGGACAACTCCACCAAGGACCAGACCTACAACACCCCGGCGCTGGCCACGCTGTTCCTGCTGAACAACCAGGTCGAGTGGATCCTGGGCAACGGCGGGCTGGACTGGGCGGTGGCGCGGACGGCCGACTCGTCGTCGCGGCTGTACTCGTGGGCCGAGTCGACCTCCTACACCACGCCGTACGTGGCCGACCCGGCGCACCGGTCGCAGGTGGTGGGCACGATCGACTTCGACGACTCGGTGGACGCCGCGGCGGTGGCCAAGGCGCTGCGGGCCAACGGCGTG
The DNA here is from genome assembly GCF_009498035.1 of Saccharothrix syringae. NCBI lineage: Bacteria > Bacillati > Actinomycetota > Actinomycetes > Pseudonocardiales > Pseudonocardiaceae > Saccharothrix > Saccharothrix syringae. The sequence continues at coordinate 560,129 of NZ_CP034550.1, read as the reverse complement.
GTGGACGTGGAGCCCTACCGGAAGCTGGGGCGCAACCAGCTGCGGGTGGCGATGTTCCCGGCGGTGGAGCCCGAGGACGTGACGACGCTGACCAAGGCGGTCGACTGGGTGGTGTCGCAGCTCTGAGGCGTGCCGGTCGGAGGGGCCTCCCGGGCGTGCCCGGGAGGCCCCTCGCCGCGTGGTGGGGTGAATCTTCGGGTAACGAACGTGCGGACCCCGGCGACATACGGCAAGATCACACGAAGATATCGGTGAACACGGCGAGCCTCCCGCGTCAAGGCGGCGCGCCGCATTAGCGTTGCGTACTCGGCGAGGTGAGCCAACCGGGAGGCCATGATGCGAGCGTTGCGGGTCATCGGGCTCGAAGACGACGGCAAGACCGTCCTCCTCGAAGACCCGGAACGCGGCGAGCGCTTCGTGCTGCCCGCGGACGAGCGGCTGCGGGCGGCGGCCCGCGGCGACCTCACCCGGCTGGGGCAGATCGAGGTCGAGACCGAGAGCCAGATGCGGCCGCGGGAGATCCAGGCCCGCATCCGCGCCGGCGAGTCGGTGGAGCAGGTCGCGCTGGCCGCGGGGATCCCCAAGCACCGGGTCGAGCGGTTCGCCTACCCGGTGCTGCTGGAGCGGTCGCGGACGGCCGAGCTGGCGCAGCGGGCGCACCCGGTGCGCGAGGACGGGCCCGACGTGCAGACGTTGGGCGAGGTCGTGGCGCACTCGTTCGGGTTGCGGGGGCAGGACTACGCCGACGTCAGCTGGGACTCGTGGCGCGGTGAGGACGGCCGGTGGGTCGTGCAGCTGCACTGGCGGGCGGGGCGGTCGGACAACCGGGCCCACTGGGCGTTCCACCCCGGTGTGCAGGGTGGCACGGTGACGGCGCTGGACGACGCGGCCGTGGACCTGATGGACCCGAACCCGAATCGCGGGTTGCGCAGTTTGCGGCCGGTGACGCAGTTGGCTCGGGCGGCCCTGGAGCTGGAGAAGCCGGCTTCGGCCGGTCTCGCCGGGTCGGGGGTGCTCGGGGAGCCCGAGATCCTGGTCCGGGAGGAGCCGGTCGCGCCGCCTCCCGTGGTCGAGCCGGAGCCCGAGGTCGTGCCCGCGCCGGTGGTGGAGGAGCCGGTGCCGGTTCCTCCGGTGCCCCCTCAGCCGGCGGCTTCGGCGAAGCAGGGTGCCGCGGCCCGGAAGGAGCCTCCGAAGCGCGGGAAGAAGAACCACCCGATCGTGCCGTCCTGGGAGGACGTGCTGCTGGGAGTCCGCTCCAACCGGGGCTGATTCTCTCGGTTGATCTTCTGCGTTGATCTTGCGAAGGGGCCCCCGCCTGCCGGCGGGGGCCCCTTCGCACTCCGCCTCTTCCGTCTTCCGGTCTCTCCAGTCGATCTTGCTTGATCGCCTGGGTCGCGTGGGGCCTCGATTTGACATGGGGCCCTTACGAGCACCGGAGGCAGGCCGCAGCCGACAGGCACGGCGGGGAAAAGCGTCCCGCCGAGCCTGCCGGCTCCGACCAGCCTATGGCACTCGAACCCATGTCAAATCGGGGCCCGCCGGCCCCACCGGACCCAGCGTCCTCCCGGCGTGTCATGCGTTCAGCACCGGCGTGTCATGCGCTCAGGTCGGGCGTGTCATGCGCTCAGGTCGGGCGTGTCATGCGTTCAAGCCGCGCGAGTCGAACCTTCAGGACCCTCGTGTCGAACGTTCCGGGCCCCCGAGTTCTACGTTCAGCACCGGCGTGTCCTCCACTCGGACACCGCGTGTCCTCCGGTCCGGCACCGCGTGTCCTCCACTCGGACAGGCCGGCGGTGGGTTTTGGGCTGGGGGTGGTGGCGCGTTCCTGGTCGGTGCCGCGCTCACGTCCTGGGTGTGGTGTTCCCGGTGGTCGGGTAACCGGTGGGGGTGGTGGGGCGACTGGTGGTCGGGGTGCTGGTCGGCGCTTTGCTGGGCGCGGGCTGGTGGGGGGTGCGCGAGTTCATCGCGGCCGGGGTGGTGTGCTCCAAGGACGACTGGGACTGCCTCGGGTTGGGGCTGGTGTCGATTCCGGTGAGCCTGGCCGTCGGCGTGTTGGTGGGGTGGTTGTTGTTCTTGCTGTTGCGGCAGGAGCGGCCGTTGGGGTTTTCGGCGGTGGGGGTGACGTTCGCGGCCGTGTTGAGCTTGTTGACGGTGTGGGTGAACGTGCCCGCCGGGGCGGTGGTGGCGGGGGCGTTGGGGTTCGCGCTGGCCTCGCCGGTGACGGCTCGTCATCCTGTTCGTCGTGGGTGACTCGTCGGGGCCCGGTGCGGGCGGGTTCGCGTTCAGGGTTCTGGTGCGGGTGGTGGTGTCCGCTGTCGTGGGCGCCGCGTTGTTGTTCGCCTGGGTCCGGGCTTACCGGACCGGGGTGTTCGACCGGGTGGTCGAGGGCACCGGGATGGGCGAGTTCCTGTTGCTGGTGGTGGTCGGGTTGCCGGTGGCGTTGGTGTTGAGCGCGTTGTTGGCCGGGCCGTTGTTGTGGTTGCTCCGGGTGCGGCCGGTGTGGCCCGTGGTGTTGTGCGGGCCCGTTCTGCTGGGGGTCGCGTACTACTCGGGGGTGCCGGAGCGGTTCTCCGGGGTCGGCGACAGGTGGACCGTGCTCGTCCTGCTGGCGGGAGCCAGTTACGGGGTCGCCGGGTTGATCACGTCGCCTTCGGCGCTGCGGCGGGACTAGGCCGGCCCGGGGACGGTGTTCAGCACTTCGGGGTCCACCCCTTCGTACCGGCACCACTCCTCTGCCTCCGTTCGGGTGATCGGGCGCGCCCCCTCGGGTCGGGGGCCTCCCACCGGGTCCCAGCCGTCGGGGGCCAGGACGTGGAGCCGGCCGCCTCTCACCGCCAGCAGTCGGCCCTTCGGGTACGCCATCGCGGGCTCCGCGCGCAGGAACCGCACCTCCACCTTGACCTCCACCTGGGTCGAGCCTGCAGGCTCGGGGACGGGAAAACAGGATGCCGACCGGTGGTCCGCCTTCGTAACGTCGGGGTGAGACCGGAGGGGGACTCGTGTCGGAAGAACGTACTTCCACGGCGGCGACGGTGCGCCGGTTGTGGCCGTACCTCAAGCCCGTGCGCACGCCGATCGTGCTCGCCATGGTGGCGACCCTGCTGGCCATGACGTGCGGCCTGGGCATCCCGCTGATCACCCAACGCATCGTGGACGGCCCGATCGCCGCCCGCGACCTGAGCGGGTTGCCGCTGCTCGTCGGGCTGGTGGTGCTGCTGGGCTGTGCCGAGGCGGGCCTGTTCTACGCCCGCCGCAAGCTGATCGCCGGGCCTGCGGCGGGGGTGGAGGCGCGGATGCGGGCGGAGCTGTACCACCACCTGCAGGACCTGCCCGTCTCCTTCCACGACCGGTGGCAGTCGGGGCAGCTGCTGTCCCGCGCCACGACCGACCTGACGCAGGTTCGCCGGTTCGTGGGGTTCGCGCTGATCTTCCTGGTGGTCAACAGCCTGGTGGTGGTGCTGGGGCTGGGGGTGCTGTTCTGGCTCTCGCCGGTGCTGGGCGGGATCGTGCTGGCCTCCACGCTGCCGCTGGTGGCCCTGTCCTACCTGTTCGAGTCCCGGTTCAAGGTGGTGGCGCGGCGGGCGCAGGACCAGTCGGGCGACCTGACCACGGTGGTCGAGGAGTCGGTGCTGGGCATCCGGGTGCTCAAGGCGTTCGGCCGGGGCCCGCACCTGACCGGGCGGTTCCTGCGGCAGGCGCGTGAGCTGCGGGAGACCGAGATCGCGAAGGTGCGCGTGTTCGCGGCGCTGTGGGCGGTGCTGATCGTGCTGCCCGAGCTGGGCATCGCCGGCCAGTTGGCGTTCGGGGCGGTCGGCATCGCGGACGGCGCGGTCACCGTCGGCACGCTCGTCGCCGCCGTCACGGTCAGTGCCTACCTGCGCTGGCCGGTTGACTCGATCGGGTGGTTGCTGGCGGAGACGAACTCGACCGCGTCGGCACTGGAGCGGTACTTCGAGGTGGTCGACACGCCCGTGGCGATCACCTCGCCCGCCGAGCCCGTGCCGCTGCCCTCGCCGGTGCGCGGGCACGTCCGGTTCGAGGGCGTCCACTTCCGCCACCCCGGCGCCGAGCACGAGGTGCTGCGCGGCGTGGACCTGGAGCTGCGGCCGGGTGAGACGGTGGCGCTGGTCGGCGCGACCGGCTCGGGCAAGACGACGGTGACCGCGCTGGTGCCGCGGCTGGCCGACGTGACCCGCGGTCGGGTGACCGTCGACGGGGTGGACGTGCGCGACCTGGACCTGGCCGAGCTGCGGCGGGTGGTGGGCACCGCGTTCGAGGAGCCGATCCTGTTCTCGGCGAGCGTGACCGAGAACGTGGCGCTGGGCGCGGCCGGGGTGGACGAGGCGCGGGTGCGCGAGGCGCTGCGGGTGGCGCGGGCGGAGGAGTTCGTCGACGCGCTGCCGTGGGGCCTGGACACCCGCATCGGCGAGCAGGGCCTGTCGCTGTCGGGCGGCCAGCGGCAGCGGTTGGCGCTGGCGCGCGCGGTGGTCGGGCGGCCCGCCGTGCTGGTGCTGGACGACCCGCTGTCCGCGCTGGACGTGCACACCGAGGCCGAGGTGGAGGCGGCGCTGCGGCGCGTGCTCAAGGGCGTGACCGCGCTGGTGGTGGCGCACCGGCCGAGCACGGTGCAGCTGGCCGACCGGGTGGCGGTGCTGGTCGACGGCCGGATCGCGGCGGTCGGCACGCACGCGCAGCTGCTGGACGGGGACCCGGTCTACCGGCACCTGCTGGCGACCATGGACGACGAGGAGGTGGCGGCGTGACCGCGGCGACGGCGCAGGACGAGCAGGCGTGGCGGGGTGTCGCCGCCGAGGACGTCGAGGAGGTCGACCACGCCACCGGGGTGAAGCTGCAGGCCCGTTCGCGGCGGCTGCTGGGCGAGCTGCTGCGCCCGCACTCGGGGGCGGCGCTGCTGGCGCTGGCGATCGTGGTCGGCGAGAACCTGGTCAACCTGGCCGGTCCGCTGCTGATCGCGGCGGCCATCGACACCGGGGTGCCCGCGGCGCTGGACGGGCGGCCGGACGCGCTGGCGTGGTGCGTCGGCGGGTACGTGGCGGTGGCGCTCACCGCGACCCTGCTGCGCTGGTCGTTCGTGCGGCTGACCGGGCGCATCGGGCAGGACGTGCTGCTGGTGCTGCGGGAGCGCATCTTCCGGCAGGCGCAGCGGCTGTCGGTGTCGTTCCACGAGAAGTACACCTCCGGCAAGGTCATCTCGCGGGCCACCAGCGACGTCGACTCGCTCCAGGACCTGCTGGAGGAGGGCCTGGACGGGTTCTTCACCTCGGTGCTGTCGCTGCTGGGCATCTCGGTGGTGCTGCTGTACCTGGACGTGCCGCTGGCGCTGGTGGTGCTGTCCGGGTTCGTGCCGCTGGTGCTGCTGACCCGCTGGTTCCAGCGCCGCTCGGCGCGCGCGTACCGGGGCACGCGCGGGGCGATCGCGCGGATCATCGTGCAGTTCGTGGAGACCATGAACGGCATCCGGGCGGTGCAGGCGTTCCGGCGGGAGCGGCGGAACTTCGCGATCATGAGCGGGCTCAACGACCGGTACCGGGACGCCAACACCGAGGCGATGGGCGTGATGGCGGCGTTCACCTCGTCGGTGCGCGTCATCGGCAACCTGTCGCTGGCGGTGATCCTGGCGTGGGGTGCGTTCCGGGTGGCGGGCGGCGACCTGGAGCTGGGCGTGCTGGCCGCGTTCACCCTGTACGTGCGGCGCTTCTACGACCCGTTCGACCAGCTCGCGATGTTCGCCAACGCCTACGCGTCGGCCACCGCGGCCCTGGAGAAGATCTCGGGGCTGCTGGAGGAGGCGCCGGTGGTGCGCGAGCCGGAGGACCCGACGCCGCTGGGCGAGGTGCGCGGCGCGGTGCGGTTCGAGGGGGTGGAGTTCCGGTACGCGCCGGACTCGTCGCTGGTGCTGCCGCCGTTCGACCTGACCGTGCCCGCCGGGCAGACCGTGGCGCTGGTCGGGGCGACCGGCGCGGGCAAGTCGACGCTGGCCAAGCTGGTGGCGCGGTTCTACGACCCGACCGGGGGCGTGGTGCTGCTCGACGGCATCGACCTGCGCTCGGTGGCCGACGCCGAGCTGCGGCGCGCGGTGGTCATGGTGACGCAGGAGAACTTCCTGTTCGACGGGTCCGTGCTGGACAACATCGCGCTGGGCCGGCCGTCGGCGAGCCGCGAGGAGGTCGAGGCGGCGGCGCGGGCGGTGGGCGCGGACGCGTTCATCCGCGAGCTGCCCGAGGGCTACGACACGGACGTCCGCAAGCGCGGCGGGCGGCTGTCGGCGGGGCAGCGGCAGGTGGTGGCGTTCGCGCGGGCGTTCCTGGCCGACCCGGCGGTGCTGGTGCTCGACGAGGCGACGTCGAGCCTGGACGTGCCGACGGAGCGGCTGGTGCAGGGTGCGCTGGAGACGGTGCTGGCGGACCGGACGGCGTTCATCATCGCCCACCGGCTGTCGACCGTGCTGATCGCGGACCGGGTGCTGGTGCTCGACGGGGGGCGCGTGGTCGAGGACGGCGCGCCGGAGGAGCTGATCGGGGAGCGCGGCCGGTTCGCCGCGCTCCACACGGCCTGGCGGGACTCGTTGGCGTAAGTGGTGGGAGGGGGCCGCCGGGCCCCCTCCCGTCACGGGTGTCCGCCGCGGTGGGCGGGTCGGGCGCGGCCACGAGCGTCCGGTGGCCGGTGTGCGGGGTCGTGCCGACGCCGGCGCGGGGCACCGGGGAGTCCGCGCCGGCCTCGGGGGCCGTTCCCGGATCGGCCGGGCACCAGGACTCCACCGGGGCGCCCCTCCTAGAGGAAGTTGCCCGCCAGCAGCGACAGCCAGGCCACCAGCACCCCGGTCACCACGCCGTAGGCGACCCACCGCCACACCGGCACGTTGCGCGCCAGCCACACCGACGGCGAGATGCCGCCGACCACGAGCGCGTTCGCCAGCACCGCCAGCCAGGTGCTCGTCTCGGCCAGCCCGACCGACAGCCTGTAGACGGTGAACGTCACCACGGCCGCCACGATCAGGGTGACCGTCAGCCCCGTGCCCCACGGCGTCGGCTCCCGCTCCGCCTCCGCGACGGGCTCGCCGGCGTCCTCCCCGGCGTCCTCGACGTCCTCGGGCTCCTCGCCCTCGGCGGGCACCTCCACGGTGAACAGCTCGCCGGTCACCGGGTCGGCGTACCGCACGGGCGCGCCCATGTCGGCGGCCAACCGGCCCGCGAGCTGCCGCCCGCGCCTGGTCACCAGCGCGCTCGCGACGCCGTCGGAGGACGCGTCGCTGCGCACCACCGCGTCGGCCACCTTGGCCCACTCGTGCAGCGCGTCGGCCAGGCCCGCGCCCAGCGGCAGCGCGTGCGGGTCCACCTCCCGCTCGCCCGCGTCGTCGCGGCCCGCGAGGACGGCCCGGCCGTCCTGAACCCGCAGCTCCACCTGCGACCTCCTCTGCTCGGTGAGCAACGTAGCGCGTTCAGGCGATCGCGTAGAAGGCGATCGCGGCGGCCGTCGCGACGTTCAGCGAGTCGACGCCCCCGGCCATGGGGATGCGCACGGCCACGTCGGCGGCGGCGATGGCCCCCTCGGTCAGGCCGGGGCCCTCGGAACCGAGCATCACGGCGACCCGGCGGCCGCGCAGCCCGGCGTCGGCCAGGCCGACCGCGTCGGCCCGCGGCGTCAGGGCGGCGACGGTGAAACCGTTGCGCCGCAACAGGTCCAGGCCGCCGGGCAGGTCGGGCACCGAGGCGAACGGCACGCGCAGCACGTGACCCATCGAGACGCGCACGCTCCGCCGGTACAGCGGGTCGCTGCACCCCGGGCCGAGCAGCACGCCGTCGACGCCGAGCGCGGCGGCGTTGCGGAACAGCGAACCCAGGTTCTCGTGGTCGCCCACGCCCTCCAGCACGGCCAGCCGGCGCGACGAGGCGACCAGGGCGGCGAGGTCCGGCTGCGGCGCGCGGTCGGCGGCGGCGAGCACGCCCCGGTTGAGGTGGAAGCCGACCACCTCGGCCATCACCTCGGCGGAGGTGACGTACGCCGGTGCCGGGAGGTCGCCCAGCGCCTCGACGCGGCGCCGCACGCCCAGCAGCGCGCGCACCGGGTAGGGCGAGGCGAGGAGGCGTTCCACGACGACCACGCCCTCGGCGATGACGAGGCCGCGCCCGCCCGGTCGGTCGGGGCGGCGGTCGGCCGTCGACAGGTCCCGGAAGTCGTCCAGGCGCGGGTCCGCCGGGTCGTCGATCTCGATCACCCCGGCAGTGTCTCACCTCGCGGTTCTTGAGTTCTTCTCACATTTTTGGGGCGGCCAACCGCAAGTCCACCACCAGCAAGTTCTCGCTCATTGTTACCAACAGGTGACTGAGAGCACCGATTTGGACGCTGGCAGGAGAGGGGCCGCTGTGTCACGGTTGACCTCCGCTGAACCCGCCGGAGCACCCCGACCGATTGGGAGGCGGCATGGGTAGGGATCTGTCCAGTCGGACGTTCACCAGGGAAGACCGCCAACGCTACCGGGAGCGCATGCAGCGGTGCATGGACGCGCTGGGCACCATGCTGGCCGAGGGCAGCTTCTCGTTCCCGCGCCAGCAGATGGGCCTGGAGATCGAGCTGAACCTCGTCGACCGCGCCGGCCGGCCCGCCATGGCCAACACCGAGGTGCTGGAGAAGATCGACGACCCCTCGTTCACCACCGAACTCGGGCGGCACAACCTGGAGGTCAACGTCCCACCGCGCGAACTGGCCGGCGACGAGACGCTCGACCTGGAACGCGAACTGGTCTCCACCCTCACGTCGGCCGACGACAAGGCGCACGACGCCGGGACGTCCATCGTGATGATCGGCGTGCTGCCCACCCTGCGGCACGAGCACTTCGACCGGCGGTGGCTCTCGCCCCAACCCCGGTACGCGGTGCTCAACGACCGCATCCTCGCCGAGCGCGGCGAGGAGGTCGCGCTGTCGATCTCCGGCGAGGCGTCGCCGCTGCCCGGCCGCAGCGGCGAAAAGCTCTCGAGCTTCGCCGAGTCGATCATGCCGGAGGCGGCGTGCACGTCGGTGCAACTGCACCTCCAGGTCGCGCCCGACGACTTCGCCGCGCACTGGAACGCGGCGCAGGCACTGGCCGGCGTGCAGGTGGCGATCGCGGCGAACTCGCCGTTCCTGCTCGGGCGGGCGCTGTGGCACGAAACCCGGATACCGCTGTTCCTGCAGGCCACGGACACGCGCACGCAGGAGCTGAAGAACCAGGGCGTGCGGCCGCGGGTGTGGTTCGGGGAGCGGTGGATCACCTCGATCTTCGACCTGTTCGAGGAGAACGTGCGGTACTTCCCCGCGCTGCTGCCCGAGACCGGGGACGAGGACCCGCTGGACGTGCTCGGGGCGGGCGGGACGCCGTCGCTGACGGAGCTGCGCCTGCACAACGGGACGGTGTGGCGCTGGAACCGGCCGGTGTACGACGTGGTGGACGGCGTGCCGCACCTGCGCGTGGAGAACCGCGTGCTGCCGTCCGGGCCGACGGTCGTGGACACCATGGCGAACGCCGCGTTCTTCTACGGCGCCCAACGCGCCCTGACGACGGCCGACCGTCCTCTGTGGAGCCAGATGTCGTTCCAGGCGGCCGAGGAGAACCTGTACGCCGGGTCGCGGCACGGGATGAACGCGCAGCTGTACTGGCCCGGGACCGGGTGGGTGCCGCCGGACGAGCTGGTGCTGCGGCGGTTGCTGCCGTTGGCGCACGAGGGGTTGCGCGACTGCGGGGTTTCCGACGAGGCGCGGGAGCGGTACCTGGGCGTGATCGAGGCGCGCTGCCTGACCCGGCGCACGGGGTCGCAGTGGCAGCGCGACACGGTGGCGATGCTGGAGGAGCGGGGGGTGGATCGCGACAAGGCCCTGGCGACGATGCTGGCCCGGTACGTCGAGCTGATGCACGCGGGTGAGCCGGTCCACACCTGGCCGACCACGCTCTGAGCCGCCACATCCCGAGCCACCACGCCCCGAGCCACCACGCCCCGAGCCACGATGCCTCTTGGCCGCCATGCCCCGAGCCTCACGCCCTGGCCACTACGTCCCGAGCCACCACGCCTCTGGCCGCCACCGCGCCAGCACGCCATCCGGCGTACCCCGCCCAGCGCCTCAGCCCTCGCACCGGGGCCCGCCACGCCCGGCGCACCGGCTCTCCGACCCCAGTCCTCCGACCAGGGCCACCACGCCAAGCCCGTCACACCCGAACCGCACCGTCGCCCACAGCCCGACAGCGCACGCCGTCACGCCGAGGGCCACCTGCGCTCAGAGCTGCGGCCGGGTTCCAAGCCCGATCCGAGCCCCGCTCGGAGTGCGCGCCTCACTCCCACCGCACCCACGCGCGTGCCCGACCACCGACCGCCATGGCCAACCGACCGCCACGACCACCGCCACCGCCACAACCACGCGGTGTCGTCCGTTCCCGCCCACTCCCCCGTCCGCCGCGCCGCCTCCATATTTCCGGCAACGTTCGCGGCGTTGACATCGATCCCGGTTTCGCCGTCCCTACCTCGTACGTGTGATCTTCCGACCCCACGCACCCGGCTTCACCGCACCCGGCTTCACCGGCGCCGGCCGGCCTTGAGCGGTGCCACGTCGGCGCCGTCGTGGGTGTTGCGGCACTCGTCGGGGGTCACGGCTTCCACCGCGAGCGTCAGCATCCCCTTCACCCCGGTGTAGATGCTCTCCCCCTTGGACGCCAGGGAGGTGTGCACGCGGTTGGAGTCGGAGAAGTCCCGTTCGTCCTTGGTGCGCTTCTTCCCCGCTTCCTCGGGCTTGGTCGCGCTGCGCAGGTTGACCTCCAGCCACGCGGCCACCTCCGCCGGCGTGGTGAGGACCTCTTCCGGCGTGCGTTCCAGGCGCTCGGACCGCGGGGAAGCGTGATCGAGTGAGGTGTGCTCCACGTACGCGTGCCAGTGCGTGTTGCGCATCGACCACGTTTGCTCGATCGGCCATTCCTCCTCGGTGTCCATGGGCCACATCTTGCCAGGCTCGTCGGGGGTGGGCAGCGCCCCCGAAGGAAAGCGGACCCGAAAAGCCGACGAGGCCCCGCACCCGGCGGTACGACCGGGGGCGGGGCCTCGTCTGTTCCCGAACTGACTGCCGCTCCCACCACGAAGCGACGCCGCTTAGGTTAGCCTAACCAAGTCTTCCGGGGAACCCCACCGCACGAAACCGGGTCCACCGGGAGCGGCCGGCGTGCACCGTCCGGAGCAGCGCCCCGGCCGTCGAGGGGCGCGCCGCGGTCAGGCCCCGAAGACCGCCGGGTCAGGCCCGGCGGCGCAGGCGCGGCACCGCGAGGGTCATGCCGCCGCGGCGGGCCAGGACCACGCCGCCGACCAGGGCGACCACGATCGAGACGACGCCGCCGAACACCATGGGCGCGCGGGCGGTGAAGTGCTCGGCCAGCCAGCCCATCACGGGCCCGCCCACGGGGTTGCCGCCCAGGAACACCAGCATGTAGAGCCCCATCACGCGGCCGCGCATGGACGGTTCGACGGCCAGCTGCACGGTGGCGTTCGCGGTGGTGGTGAAGGTCATCATGGCGATGCCGACCGGGACGAGGGCCGCGCCGGCGAGCCACATGGTGGGCATCAGGCCGACCACGACCTCCAGCACGCCGAACGCCAGGGCGCCGGTGATCAGCAGCCGCGGGCGGGGTTTGCCCCGGGTGCTGCGGCGGGCGGCGAGGGTGGCGCCGGCGAAGGTGCCGACGGCGAGCATGGTGGACAGCAGGCCGTAGGCGTCGGCGTCGCCGCCGAAGGTGTTGCGGGCCAGCACGGCGAGGGTGACGAAGAAGTTGAGGCCGAAGGTGCTGACGAAGAACACCAGGCACAGCAGGATGACCAGGTCGGGGCGCTTGCGCACGTAGCGGAGGCCGGCGCGGAGCTGGCCCTTCTCGCGGGGCACGGGTGCGCCGCGGTGCAGTTCGGCGGGCCTCATCAGCAGCAGGCCGGCGATGACGCCGAGGAAGGTGACGGCGTTGATGAGGAAGACCCAGCCGGTGCCGACGACGATGATCATGCCGCCGGCGATGGCGGGGCCGACCATGCGGGCGAGGTTGAACGTCATGGAGTTGAGCGCGACGGCGTTGGTGAGCTGGTCGCGGCCGACCATCTCGACCACGAAGCTCTGCCGCACGGGTGTCTCGACCGCCGACACCGCGCCGAGGAGCAGGCACAGCAGGTAGACGTGCCAGAGCTGGGCCACGCCGGTGACGTCGAGCAGGCCGAGGGTCAGGGCGCACAGGCCGAGGCCGGTCTCCAGGGCGACGAGCAGCTTGCGCTTGTCCATGCGGTCGGCGAGCACGCCCGCCCACAGGGACAGCAGCAGGGTGGGCGCGAACTGGAGGGCGGCGGCGATGCCGAGGGCGACCGGTGAGCCGTCGGAGAGTTCGAGGACGAGCCAGTCCTGGGCCACGCGCTGCATCCACAGGCCGACCAGGGAGACGACCTGGCCGGAGGCGTAGTAGCGGTAGTTGCGGACCCGCAGGGAGGCGAACATGCCGGCGTTGCGGCGCCTGGGCGGGGGTGCGGTCGAGTTGCGGTCGAGCTGTTCGGTCCCTGCACCATCCGCGTACGCCGGCACGTCGTTACTGCCCCGCCATCCTGTCGATTATCCCGGCGGCGCGCGAGAGCACGCCCCGTTCCTCCGGTGTCAGCTCGGCGAGCCTGGCGTCCAGCCACGCCTCCCGGGCCGACACCTCTTCGTTGATGTAGTTGAGCCCCGCCTCGCTCAGCTCCACGATGGCCTGGCGGCCGTCGGTGGGGTGGGGGCGGCGCGTGGCGAACCCGTACTCCTCCAGGGCGGCGATCACCCTGGTCATCGACGGGGGCTGGACGCCCTCCTTGGCGGCCAGCTCGCCGGGTGTCAGGGGTCCGCACTTGTGCAGCGTGGACAGCGCCGACACCTGGGTGAGCGAGATCGCGGAGTTCACCCGCTGCGCGCGGAGCCGCCGGTTCAGGCGGACCACGGCCAGCCGCAGCCGGCTCGCCAGTCCGGTCTCCACCTCGGTCTCCGTCACGTAGTTAGCATACCTCACGATCTCGTACCCGGACGTGTGAAATCTCTCGCCTAGCCGTTCAGGGCGGCCTGGATGGGGCCGATCGCGAAGTAGACGACGAACGCCGCCGCCACGATCCACATGAGCGGGTGAACGCTGCGTGCCCGTCCGGTCAGCGCCCGCAACAGCGCGTAGCTGACGAAGCCCGCGCCGATGCCGTTGGCGATCGAGTAGGTGAACGGCATGACCACGATCGTGAGGAACGCGGGCAGGGCCACCGAGAAGTCGGCGAAGTCGATCTCCCTGACCTGGGCGATCATCAGCGCGCCCACGATCACCAGCGCGGGCGCCGCCGCCTCGATCGGCACCGCCGCGTACAGCGGGGTGAGGAACATGGCGGCCAGGAACAGCAGGCCGGTGACGACGTTCGCCAGCCCCGTCCGCGCGCCCTCGGCGATGCCGGAGGCCGATTCGACGAAGACGGTGTTCGACGACGAGGACGCCGCGCCGCCCGCGACCGCGCCGAGGCCGTCGACGAACAGGGCCCTGGACACGCCGGGCAGCTGCCCGTCCCCCCCGATCAGCCCGGCCTCCTTGCCCAGGCCGGTCATGGTGCCGACGGTGTCGAAGAAGTCGGTCAGCACCAGGGTGAACACCAGCAGCGCGGCGGTGATGGCGGGCAGCCGGGTCCACGCGCCGAACGAGACGTCGCCCAGCAGCGACAGGTCGGGCAGGCCGAGCACCTGGTCGGGCAGCGCCGGGTAGCCGAGGTTCCAGCCGGTGGCCTTGGTGCCCTGCGACGGTCCCGCGTCCACGACCGCCTCGACGACGATGGCCAGCACCGTGGCGGACAGGACGCCGATCAGGATGCCGCCCCGGACCTTGCGGGCGACCAGGACGCCGGTGAGGACCAGGCCGACCACGAACACCAGCGTCGGCCAGGAGGCGATGGAGCCGTTGATGCCCAGGCCGACCGGGACGGTGGTGCCCGCCGCGTCCGGCACGCGGCGCACGAAGCCCGCGTCGACCAGGCCGATGAAGCAGATGAACAGGCCGATGCCGACCGCGATGGCGGCCTTCAGCTCGGCGGGCACCGCGTTGAACACGGCGGTGCGCACGCCGGTGACCACCAGGACCAGCACCACCAGGCCGTTGACCACGACCAGGCCCATCGCCTCGGGCCAGGTGACCTGCGGCACGATCGAGACGGCCACGAACGAGTTGATGCCCAGGCCCGTGGCGAGCGCGAACGGGTAGTTCGCCACGAGTCCGAACAGGATCGTCATGACGCCCGCGACCAGCGCGGTGACCGCGGCGACCTGCGGGATGGTGAGGACGTTGCCCAGCACGTCCACCTTGGCCGACGGGTCGTCGGCGGCGAAGCTGCCCAGGATCAGCGGGTTCAGCACGACGATGTAGGCCATCGTCACGAAGGTGACGAGCCCGCCGCGCACCTCCCGCCCGATCGTGGACCCGCGTTCGGTGATCTTGAAGAACCCGTCCAGCTTGGAGCGTGGCGCCGGTGCGGCGGTGGACATCCGGGACTCCTTGTTCGGTGTGGCGTGGAGGCAGAGCGTGCCCCACCCGTGTTTCGGACAGGTAGCCTGCCTGACGTGGCCGAACAGGACGCAGCACCCCTCCCCGCGCCCCCGCCCCTGCCGCCGCGCCTGGCCGACCCGGTGCCGGCCATCATCGGCGGCACGGCGCTGTGGTTCCTGGCGTTCGCGGTGGTGCTGCTGTTCTGGCGCGGGGAGCGGACGCTGCTGTGGACGTGCCTGTCGGGCGGCGTGCTGGGCGTGATCGGCTACGGCGTCTTCGCCTGGCAGCGCTCCGCCGCGCGCCGCGGGAAGCGCACCGCGCAGCAGGGCCAGGGGCTGACGGAGTAGCCGCGCCCGGCGCCGTCGACCGCGGCGGTACCCCACTGGACGACACGCGTGACCCGAACGTCGAACACGGGGGTCCGGAACGTTCGACACGACGGTCCTGAACGTTCGACTCGCGGTGCCGGAGTGGAGGACACGCGGTGTCCGAGTGGAGGACACGCGCGGGTTGAGTCGGGGGGTGGGCGGGGAAGTGGGGGGTCAGCCGAGCAGGACGGCGGGGGTCGGGTCGGCGATCAGGGCGGCGAAGGTGTGCCGGTCGTCCCAGCGGGACGTGGTCCAGGCCAGGGCGCGGGCCAGGCCCTCGGGGGTGTCGGCGGCGTGCACCACGTCGTCCTCCACCCACCAGGACACCTCGTGCTCGGCGCCCTCGGCGGCCACCACCAGGTCGTCGTGGACGACCACGGAGCCCGTCGGCAGCTCCACGCCCAGCAGGTCGCACGCCAGGCGCACCGCGCCCAGCTCCGACCACACCACCTCGTCGCCCGAGCCGACCACCGAGCCGGAGACCTCCTCCGACGCCAGCGGCAGGGCCAGCAGCTCCGCCAGCGCGGCGGCCGAGCCCCGCGAGGCCAGCACCTGGTCCGGCGGCAGCACGCCCAGCAGCCACGGCAGGTCCGGCACGAGCACGTCGTCCGCGGGCACGGCGGCACCGGTCAGCACCCGCACCCGGTCCGGCGGCTCCACGCCCACCGACCCGGCCACCTCGGCCAGCAGCGCGTGCACCCGCAGCACCAGGGCGTCGGACAGCTTGCGCGCCGGGTCGCCCAGGCGCGCCAGCAGGTCGGTCACGTCGTCCTCGTCGGCCACGTCCAGCGACGCGCGCACCCCGGCGGCGGCCAGCACGTGCTCCGGCAGGCCCACGTCCGGCACCACGTCGTAGAGGCCCTCCAGGTCGTCGGCGCCGGGCAGCCGCCACGCGCCCAGCGGCACCCCGTCGAGCGTGGCGTAGCGGGCCAGCCACCACGAGGTGTAGCCGTCGGGTTCGGTGACCGCGCGCCACACCACCGGGTCGGCGGCCATCATCGCCAGCGCCCGCGGCCACTTGTCGTGCGCCACCAAATCCAGGTCGCGCACGCCCAGCACCCGCGCGGGCGGCACGTCGAACGCGTCCCACCAGTAGCCCTCGTCGGCCAGGTCGTGGTCGGGCTCGGTCGGCGAGTCGTCCTCGACCACGCCGAACCCGTCGACCACGCCGACCGCGGTCAGCACCTCGCGCGGCCACTCCCCCGCCAACCCCGCCGACAGCACGCCGAACGGCGAGTCCGGCTCCAGCACCGCGAGCAGCTTCGAGTCGGGCAGCACCAGCTCGTCCGCGCGCCGCCACCCGCCGTCCGCCGCGGGCAGCGCCAGCTCCGCCAGCCACGGCCGCCCGCCGGCCCGCTCCACCAGCCGCAGCACCGTGGCCACCAGCTCGGGGCCGTCCACGCCGGGGTCGTCCAGGCTGTGCCGCACGGCGTCGCGCACCGCGTCGGAGTCCAGCAGCTCGGCCGGCGTCGCCTCGGTCGCGCCCAGCCGCAGCAGCAGCGGGTGCGACGCCTCGGGGTGCGCGACCCGCAGCCCCGGCACGGCCGGCAGCTCCTCGCCCACCAGCACGCCGCGCGGGCTGCTCACCAGCCGCCCGTCGACCAGCGGCACCGGCAGGGCACCCATCGCCTCGCGCGCGGCCGAGTCCACGTCCGCGACCGGCGACAGCGCCTCGTACACCTGCCGCCACCACGACGGGTCGCCGCCGACGCCCGCCAGCGCCTCCACGACCTCCGCCACCGGCACGCGCGGCACCTCCAGCGCGGCCAGCGCCCTGGCGTGCCGCGGCAGCGTCAGCTCGTAGTCGAGCAGGCCGGGTACCACGTCCTCCAGCAGCTCCACCAGCTCGAACGACGCGACGTCGAGCACCTTCGCGGCCACCGGCGCGGCCCACCCGCCGTCGGCCAGCGGCAGCCACACCGCGCGGCGCAGCGCCGCCAGCACCCCGGCCCGCAGCAGGCCGTCCACCTCGGACAGAGGGAACCCGGGCAGCGGCACCAGCGCGGTCCGCTCCACCGCGGGCAGCGCGGCCACCAGCTCCGGGTACGCCTCCGCGGCCCGGTCCAGCACGAACGACGCGGCCGGCCCGGTCAGCACCCGCCGCCGCGACGGCTCGACCGGCAGCGTGGCGATCAGCCGGGCGGGCAGCGACAGCTTCTCGTCGGTGGGCGTCGGCGCGTGCAGCACGTCACCGGACAGCGGCTCGTCCAGCGGCCACGCCCAGCACACCGACCAGCGCGGCCGCGACTCGACGCCCGCCACCAGCTCCGCGGGCAGCTCACCGCCCGTGCGGCGCACCAGCCACCGCCGCACCCCGGCGGGGCCGGTCAGCTCCACCACGCCGTCGGCCTCGACCCGCTCCCACACCCGGTCGCCGACCTCGACGCGGCGCAGCCCCGGCAGCGCCAGCAGCAGGTCCGGCGCCTGCGCGGCGAACCCGTCCAGCAGCCCGGCCGCGCCCGCCCGCAGCGGCAGCCGCACCTCGGTGTCGAAGCCCCCGGGCAGGTCCGCCTCGTCGGTCGGCCACACCAGCCGCAGCACCGGCACGTCACCGCCGCGCCCGGCGGCCAGGTCCGGCACCTCCGCGCGGGTCCGCTCGGCCGAGAACGCCACGCCGCCGGTGCGCGAGACCACGCGCGGCGCGTCGGTCACCGCCAGCACGGCCGCGAACCCGACGCCGAACTGCCCCACCGCGCCGGCCGCCTTCGACGACGCGCGCAGCGACGCCAGCGCCGCCACGCCCGCCGCGTCCAGCGGGGCGCCCGTGTTCGCCGCCCGCAGCTCGTCGCCCACCACCGACAGCCGCAGCACGCCCGGCTCGTCCCCGGCCGCGTCGGAGGCGTTCTGCGCCAGCTCCACCAGCAGCCGGTCGCGGTAGCCGCCGAGCCGCAGGTCCTCCTCGGCGTTGGCGTCCTCGCGGAACCTCGTCGGCGACCCGCGCCACGCGGCCAGCACCGACTCGCGCAGCGCCGCCGTGCCGAACGGGTCCGCCTGCGCCGGGTTCACCGCCCGCTCTCGGCGTCGGGCGCGTCGGCCTGCGCCTGCCCGGACCGCGCCTGCCCGGCCTGGGCCTCGTTGGCCTCCACGTCCAGCACCGCGTCGTCGTAGACCAGGTCCGCCACCGGCACCGCGGGCCCGCCCTCGACCTCCACCTCGGAGTGCGCGCCGCACCCGTACTCGGCGTGCACCACGTGCCCGTCGGCGGGCGTCAGCTCGTTCGCGCACACCCCGAACGCCGCGCCCAGCGACCCGGCGACCCGCTGGTAGAAGCCGCACGTGCCGCAGTGCGCGGGCGCGCTGCGCGCCATCTCGCTGCGCGGGCCGAAGTCGCCGCCGTGCCAGCGCCGGGCCGCGTCGAGCACGCCCTCGCGGGACAGCACCCGCACGCGCCCGAGGCCCACCTCCAGCGCGACCTCCTCGACGGCGGGGTCCTGCGAGGCGACGTAGCCGGGCGCCAGCCGCGGGTCGTCCTCCTTGGCCGGCAGCAGGTCGCCCACGCCCAGGTCGCCCGCGCGCACCCGCTCGTGCCACGGCACCCAGTCCGGCGCGACCAGCGCGTCGTCGCCGGGCAGCAGCACGACCTCGCTCACCGACAGCGGCGTGCCCTCGCCCGCGAACGACACGGTCACGGCCCAGTTCCAGCCGCGGTAGCCCGCGTGCCGGGCCTCGAACAGGTGGGTGACCGCGGCCTCGTCCTCGGCGACGACGCCCACGTGGTCGCCGAGGAGTTCCGAGCCCGCCTCCTCCCGGGCGGCGGCGCGCGCGAGCCGGACGGCCGCGTCATCGGCGAGCACTGGGTTGGGCTGCTGGGTCGGCGTGGCGGTCACAGGGGAATTGTGCCGCACGTCCGCACGGCGCCGCGCAGACGTGCCACCCTTTCGGACGTGCGGTGGATCCCGGTGGCTGCGGCCCTCGTCCTGTCGGCGGCGTGCGGGGCACCGGCGGGCGACCCGGGCGGCACCCCGGCGAGCGGCCCGAACGGCGCCCCGGACGGCTTCGAGGTGCTCGGCACCGCACCCCACGACCCCGACGCGTTCACCCAGGGCCTGGAGCTGGCCGACGGCGTGCTCTACGAGGGCACCGGCCTGGAGGGCAGGTCCTCCATCCGGCGCGTCGACCCCGCCACCGGCGAGGTCCGGCGGCGCGTGGACCTGCCCGGCGGGCTGTTCGGCGAGGGCATCACCGTCGTCGACGACCGGATCTGGCAGCTCACCTGGCGCGACGGCGTGGCCATCGAGCGCGACCGCGACACCCTCGAAGAGGTGAGGCGCGTCACCTACGAGGGCGAGGGCTGGGGGCTGTGCCGCGACGGCGACCGGCTGGTGATGAGCGACGGCACCGACGAGCTGACCTTCCGCGACCCGCGCACCTTCGCCGAGACCGGCACCGTCCGGGTCACCCGCGACGGCGAGCCGGTGCGCCGGCTCAACGAGCTGGAGTGCGTCGGCGGGCAGGTGTGGGCGAACGTGTGGCAGACCGACGAGGTGGTGCGCGTCGACCCCGCCGACGGGCGCGTCACCGCGACCGTGGACCTGTCCGGGCTGCGGCCCGCCGGCGTGCCCGCCTCGGACGTGCTCAACGGCATCGCGGCCGTGCCGGGCACCGACGAGTTCCTGGTCACCGGCAAGAACTGGCCCACCGTGTTCCGCATCCGGTTCACCACCGGGTGAACGCGCGACGACGGGCTGGAATGCGGGGACACGCCGCAACGGGTGAGGCAGGATTGGGTGCGTGACACCCCCTCGGCCGGAAGACCCGTCGCGGCGGTACCCGTGGGAGGACGACGAGTACGAGCCGCGCACCCGGCCGCACCCCGCGCCGGGGCCCGACCCGCGCGACGAGGGGTGGGCCGGGACCTCGCCCGGGACGGGCGGGCGCGGGCCGGGCGGCACCCGCCCCCACCCCGTGCCCGACGACGCGCCCCGGGCCAGACCGCCGCGCGGCGCCGAGTCCTGGTACGACGAACCCCGCGACAGCCGTGGAACCCGCGAGAGCCGCGGTTCCCGGGGCGGCCCGCGCACCACGCCCCGCGACCCGCGCGAACCCCGCACCACGCCTTACGACCCGCGTGAACCCCGCGGCCCGCGCACCACGCCCTACGACCCGCGTGACGCGCACGACCCGCGTGAACCCCGCGACACCCGCGACCGGCGCACCGAGGCGTCCGCCCGCTTCGCCCCGCCACCGGACGACCGGCCCACCGCGCCGGCCCCGCCGAAGAAGCTCACCGTCACCCGCGTCGCCTGGTTCCGCACCCGCCAGCTCACCGGGCGGGCCGTGGCCCTGTTCCGCCGCGCCGCGCACGCCGACGGCGCCAAGCAGTCCGGCCTGTCCTCGCTGACCTACGCGGTGATGCTGAACTACGCGGCCGACGCGGCCATGGCGGTCGCCCTGGCCAACACCCTGTTCTTCTCCGCCGCGACCGGCGAGAGCCGCGGCCGGGTCGCGCTGTACCTGCTGATCACCGTGGCCCCGTTCGCGCTGGTCGCCCCGGTCATCGGCCCGGCGCTGGACCGCATCCAGCACGGCCGGCGGTGGGCGCTGGCCGCCTCCTGCGCGCTGCGCGTGCTGCTGTCGGCCGTGATGGCGCTGAACTTCGACAACTGGGCCCTGTACCCGGCGGCGCTGGGCAGCATGGTGCTGTCGAAGTCGTTCACCGTGCTCAAGGCCGCGATCACGCCGCGCGTGCTGCCGCGCGAGATCACGCTGGCCAAGACCAACGCCCGGATGACGGTGTTCGGGCTGGCCGCGGGCGGCGTGTTCGGCGCGTTCGCGGCCGGGTTCGCCAACGTGTTCGGCTCGCCGGGCGCCCTGTGGTTCACCGCCGTGCTGTCGGCCGTGAACGCGTACTCCTGCCTGCGCATCCCGGCGTGGGTGGAGGTCACCGAGGGCGAGGTGCCCGCGTCCCTGCGGGCCGGGCCGCCCCGCAAGGCGCGGCGGCAGCCGCTGGGCCGCACGGTCGTGGTGGCGCTGTGGGGCAACGGCGCGATCCGGATGCTGACCGGGTTCCTGATGCTGTTCGCCGCGTTCGTGGTGCGCGCCCAGACCGAGGGCGACGCGTTCGGGCAGGTGCTGCTGCTGGGCGTGATCGCGGCGGCCGCCGGCGTCGGCAGCTTCCTGGGCAACGCGGTGGGCGCGCGGCTGCACTTCGGCTCGCCCGACCGGGTGGTGATCGGCTGCCTGGCCGCCGCGCTGGCGACCTCGGTGGTGGCCGCGGTGCTGCCCGGCCTGGCCACCGCGGCGGCCGTCGGCCTGGTCGGCGCCACGGCCAGCTCGCTGGCCAAGATCTCGCTGGACGCGGTGATCCAGGACGACGTGCCCGACTCGTCGCGCGCCTCGGCGTTCGGCCGGTCCGAGACGATCCTCCAGCTGGGCTGGGTGTTCGGCGGCGCGCTGGGCGTGCTGCTGCCCACCGAGTACTGGATCGGGTTCACCGTGCTGTCGGCGCTGCTCGCGGTGGGCCTCGCGCAGACCGTCCAGACGCGGCGGGGCGGCACCCTGATCCCCGGCCTGGGCGGCGACCGCCCGCTGCGGCCCACCCCGGTCGCCTCGTAGGGGGCACCCGTAGGCTCGACGGCCGTGCGCCGAGTCCCGCTCCTCCCGGTCCTGCTGCTCGCGGCGACGGCCTGCGCCGCGCCGACACCGCCCGAGGTGACGTTCTACGCCGACGGCGAGGCGGTCGCCGTCGCGCCGCTCGACGACTGCGACATCGACGCGGAGAACTGCCGGCGCGACCCCGCCGCCGAGGGCAGGCTGCGGGTGCGGCCGGGCCTGCCGGTGCAGATCTCCGTGCCGGGCGAGGTCGCGGACACCGCGTGGGGCGTCAACTTCCGGTACCGCGACGCCGCGGGCGTCGAGCAGGAGCCGGGCCGCAGCGCGGTGTTCACCGTCAGCGCCCCCAAGCACGCCTACACGCTGACGCTGCCGAACCCCGGCGACCGGCTGATCGGCGTCGAGGTCCAGCAGCTGAGCAGGCGCATCCAGACCAGCACCACCGGCGCGTTCGACTTCGTCGCCCGCCGGGTCTGGGTGCTGACCGTCGAGGGCTGACCGTCGAGGGCTGGCGGCCCGCGGGCCGGGGTTCACCGGTCACGGCCCGTCGACCGCGGGGCTCGTCGACCCGGACTCGCCGGTGCGAGCGCCCGCGGGCTCGCGGTCCGGGCTCGCGAACCCGGGTTTACGGGTCGAGCTCCCGCGCCACGGCCCGGACCACCTCGGCGATCAGCTTGGTGTTCTTCCGGTCCGGGTACCGGCCGCGGCGCAGCTCGGGCTGCACCTTCAGCTCCAGCAGCTTGATCATGTCCTCGATCAGGCCGTGCAGCTCCTCCGCCGGCCTGCGCCGCGCCTCGGCCACCGACGGCGCCGGGTCGATCAGCCGCACCGACAGCGCCTGCGGACCGCGCCTGCCCTCGGCCATGCCGAACTCGATGCGCTGACCGGCCTTCAGGCCCTCGACACCGGGGGGAAGCGCGGATTTCCGCACGTAGACGTCCTCGCCACCGTCCTGGGTGACGAAGCCGAAACCCTTCTCCGAGTCGTACCACTTGACCTTGCCGGTCGGCACCGCGCTCACCAATCCCTGGGTCATCCACACGACGAACGCGCCCGGGGCGTGCCCAGGGCGCGTCCCACCAGACTAGCCAGAACACCACCCCCGGGGCACCTCCGATAGCGGGACTACGCTCGCGGCATGTCGTCCTCGAAGCTGATGCCGCTGGCCGTGGCCCTGTTCGCGCTGGGTGTCGTGGCCATCGTCGCCATGTTCGTCGTGGGCGAACGGGGCCTGCCCGGCTGGGTGTTCGCCGCCGGGTGGCTGCTGGCCCCCGCCGGTCTCGCGCTCGGCGTGGTCAGCGCGGTCCGGGACTCCCGGCGCCCCCGGCGGCGCTGAGCCGGTCCGCGTTCGCGCGCAGCCACCCGGGGAACGCGGTCAGGTCGGGCAGCACGACGTCCGCGCCCTCGGCCGCCAGCTCGTCCGCGTCGCACGGCCCGCTGACCACGCCCACCGCCACCGCCCCGGCGGCCTTCGCGCCGCGCACGTCGCCCACGTGGTCGCCCACGTACGCGGCGGCGCCGTGCGCCTTCAGCGCCTCGGCCTTGCCGGTCGACCACAGCTCGCCGAACAGGTGGTCCACCTCCCAGCCGAGCGCGGCCAGGTGCAGGGCGGCGTTGGCCCGGAACTTGCCGGTGACCACGATCGTGGTGCCGCCCAGCTCACGCACGGCCGCAAGCGCTTGCGCGGCGCCGGGGAGGGCGCGCGTGGCCGGGATGACGATCTCCGGGTAGAGCGCGCGGAACCGGGTCACCAGGGCCGGGACGTCCTCCTCGGGCACGCCGAAGTCGCGGTAGACCATGTCCAGGGGCGGGCCGAGGTTGGCCGCGAAGTGGGCGCCGTCGAGCGGGTACCCGGTCTCGGCGGCCACGGCGTCCATCACCGCCGCCATGCCGGGCCTGGGGTCGATCAGCGTCATGTCCAGGTCGAAACCCACGGTCAACGGCACGGCCGGACTCTACCCACGGTCCCGCTGTGCCAAGCTTTGCGCCGTGACGGAACTCACCCGGCTCCTGCTGGAGGCGGCCGCGGACCTGGTGGCCGAACACGGTTCCCGCGGCCTGCGCATGGTGGACGTCGCCACGAAAGCGGGCGTGAGCAGGCAGACCGTCTACAACGAGTTCGGCAACAAGGAACGCCTCGTGCAGGCCGTGGCGCTGTTCAAGACCAGGGAGTTCCTGGACGGCGTGCGCGAGCGGCTGGGGTCGACCCCGGACCCGGTGGAGGGGCTGCGGCTGGGCATCGCGTTCGCGTTCGACCTGGCCGGCCGCGACCCGCTGGCGAAGTCCGTGCTGAACGGGGCGAACGCCGAGGACATGCTGCCGTTCCTGACCACCAGGGGGCAGCCGGTGCTGACGCTGGCGACCGCGGTGTTCGCGCAGCACATCGGCGGGCACTGGCCGGGGGTGGCGGCGGACCGGGTGCGCCTGACCGCCGAGACGATCGTGCGGGTCGCGCTGAGCCACCTGCTGACGCCGAGCAGCCGGAGCGTGGAGGCGGTGGTCACCGTGACCCTGGCCCTGCTGCCGCCCCGCCCGCCCCGCTGAGGGGCCGGCAGGGCAGGCGCGGGCGCGGCGGTCAGCCGGTCGTCACGTCCTCGTAGGTCAGGCCGACCTGCTCGGCCGCCCTGGTCAGGGTGCGCATCACGGCCAGCGACTCGTCCAGCGGCATCAGGGGGCTCTCGGTCTCCCCCGCCCGCACGCGGCGCACGACCTCGCGCAACTGGGGCACGTAGCCGGCGCCCTCCTGCTCGCACCGGCGCTCCACGCCGTTGACGATCATGCGGCTCGGGTTGTACATCGCCTCCGGCAGCTCGACCAGGCCCTCCGTGCCGTACACCACGGCGCTCTCCTTGAGGGGGCTGACCAGCGACGACCCGAGCAGCGCGTGGGCGCCGCCGGGGTAGCCGAGCAGCATGCCGACCTCCGCGTCCACGCCGTCGACCAGCGAGCCGTGCGCGTGGACGACCTCCGGTTCGCCCAGCAGCAGGTGCGCCAGCGACACCGGGTAGATGCCCAGGTCGAACAGCGAACCGCCGCCCAGCCGCCGGCTCCACAGGCGGTGGTCCGGGTCGTGGGGCACGGTGAAGCCGAAGTCGGCGCGGACGGAGCGGACCTCGCCGATCGCGCCCGAGCGGACGAGCTCGCCCAGCTCGACGATCAGCGGGTTGAACCTGGTCCAGACGGCCTCCATCAGGAACAGGCCGCGCTCGCGGGCGAGGTCGACCACGTCCCGGAGGTGGGCCGGGGTCAGGGTGGCGGGCTTCTCGCACAGCACGTGCTTGCCCGCCTCCAGCGCGGCCCGCGTCACCTCGTGGTGCTGGGCGTGCGGCGTGGCGACGTAGACCACGTCCACGTCGGGGTCGGCGAGCAGGTCGTGGTAGTCGCCGTAGGCGCGCGGGATGCCGTGCCTGGCCCCGAACGCCTCGGCCTTGGGCAGGGCGCGGGACGACACCGCGAGGACCTCGACGTCTGGCAGCAGGCGGAGGTCGCCGGTGACCACGTCGGCGATGCCGCCCGTAGCCACGACGCCCCAGCGGAGTTCGTTCACCACGAGCGGGGAGCTTAATCGGGCAGGATGGAGGTCGTGAGGCTCATCCTGAACGTGGTCTGGCTGGTGCTCAGCGGCTTCTGGCTGGCCGTCGGGTACGCGCTCGCGGGCATCGTGTGCTGCGTGCTGATCATCACGATCCCCTGGGGGCTGGCGTCGTTCCGCATCGCCAACTACGCGCTGTGGCCGTTCGGGCGCACGGTCGTGGACCGGCCGGGCGCGGGGACGCCGTCGCTGCTCGGCAACATCATCTGGATCCTGGTCGCGGGCATCTGGCTCGCCATCGGCCACGTGGTGACGGGCATCGCGCTGTGCGCGACGATCATCGGCATCCCGCTGGGCATCGCGAACTTCAAGCTGGTACCGGTGTCGCTGGTGCCGCTGGGCAAGGAGATCGTGCCGGTGCCCTAGGAGGGGGCGCCGGCCCGCCGGCAGGCGGCCGTCACTCGTCCTCGTCCAGGCGCACGACCAGGCAGGGCCCGCCGCTGTACAGGCCCGCGTCGACGGCCAGGACCTTGTCGCCGGCGTAGCGCAGCGGCCCGTCGATCGCCTCCGGCGGCACGCCCAGCTGGTCGGCGATCACGCTGTGCCCGTGCACCACCTCGTGGCCGCCCAGCACTTCCAGCAGCTCGCCCGCCACCTCGGCGCCCTCCGGGCCGCGGAAGGCGTAGCGGGTGGTCATCTTGCGCCAGCACTCCCACCACTGGTCGAGGTCGTCGCCCCGGAGCAGCTCGCGGACGGCCTCGTTGACCTCGTCGACGGTGTCGCCCCACTCCAGGTAGGCGAGGGTGTCGGAGTGCATCAGCAGGTGGCCGTCGACCTCGACGAGCACCCGGCGGGTGGTGAGCCAGTCGATGTGGTCGGCGGTGAGGCGGTCCTGGTCGCTGCGCAGGCCGCCGTTGAGGAGCCAGCTGCGGGCGAAGCTGCGCGGGGTCGGGGCGCCCGGCACGTTCTCGTCGCCGAAGCGGTGCATGCCCAGCAGCAGCACCTCGTGGTTGCCGAGCAGGGCGTCGACCTGGCCGCCGCTCTCCTCGGCCAGGCGCATCACGAACTCGATGACCCCGATGCCGTCCGGGCCGCGGTCGACGAAGTCGCCGAGGAACCACAGCTCCGCGTCGCCACCGGACCAACGGCCGTCGGCGTCGACCAGGCCCGAGGTGTGCAGGGCGCGGGTCAGCTCGGCGAGGTGCCCGTGCACGTCGCCGACCACGAAGAGCGGTCGTTCCACACCTGCGACGATAAGCGACGCGCGGGGGTGGTGACCAAAAGTCGATCAGGGGCGGGGTCGCGGGTCCGGTCGTGATCGGCCCTCATCCCCCGCGGGGGTGAGGGCGTCGTGGCGGACGGTGGCGGCCCGACTACGGCGGGGTGGTTCGCCGGACCGAACCGGGACGGGCCCGGCGGGTTCGGGACGCGACGGGCCCAAGACGCGACGGGTCGGACCGGACCGGATCGCACCGGATCGGGCCTGGGCGATTCCGATCCGGCTCCGCTCCCGTTCCCCGCGCTCCCGCGCCAAGCCTCCGTCACCCCAACCTGGGCCAGCTCAGCAGCGCCTCCACCCCGGCCCGGTCACCGGTCACGGTCACCCCCTCCAGCCCCACGCGCCGCCACAGCAGCAGGTACAGCTGCTCCGCCGGACCGGCCACCCGGGCGGTCGGCTCCCCCGCGTCGAGCCGCCGCGGCTTGCCGGCGGCCACCGCGTCCCCGGACCCCGCCGAACCCCCCGCACCGACGAGCCAGCTCTCCCCCGTGTCGGTCGCCACCAGCTCCACCACCACGGGCCCCGACTCCCACGCCGGCCCGTGCAGGAACCGGTCCAGGAACTCGCCCACCCCGTCCGCCGCGACCTCCGCCGGGATCGGCTCGACCCGCCCCACCGCGTTCCACGCGTCCCAGCAGTGCACCACGGCCTCGTGCGCCTGCCGGGACGCCACGTCCGCCGCCGTGGCGCGCTCGGCGTCGTTCCACCACACCCACGCCGGCGTGTCGGCCGGGTACTCCCGCTGCACCGCCAGGTACCGGGCGCTGATCTCCCGCCACCCCTCGACGCGGTCGGGCCCGGTGTCCGCGGCCCGCCGCGCGTCCTCCCCGGTCGGCTGCGCCCCCTTGGCGACCAGCACGAGCGTCCACCACGACTGCACCTCGGCCAGGTGCGCCACCAGGTCGTCCACCGTCCACCCGGGACAGCTCGGCACGGCCGCGGCGAGGTTGCCGGTCACGGCCTCGGTGAAGTAACCGCTGTAGGACTCGGCGACGGCGAGGTGGTCGATGCTCATGCCGGCACGCTAGCGCCGGGGTACGACAATCCTTGATCAGCCGCAGGTCAGACCGGGTTCGGCTCGTCCTCCGGGAACGGGTCCGCCGAGTGCCCGACCAGGTCGGCGATCGACTTGACCACCCGCGTCGGCCGGAACGGGTACAGCTCGGCGGTCGAGTCGGCGGAGATGCCGCTGAGCACCAGGATGGTGCGCAGCCCCGCCTCCAGGCCCGACCGCACGTCGGTGTCCATCCGGTCGCCGATCATCAGGGTGTTCTCCGAGTGCGCGCCGAGCGCGCGCAGCGCCGACCGCATCATCAGCGGGTTGGGCTTGCCCACGTAGTACGGCTCGCGGCCGGTGGCGCGCTCGATCAGCGCCGCGACCGCCCCGGTGGCGGGCAGCGAACCCTCGCGCGAAGGGCCGGTCGCGTCCGGGTTGGTGGCGATGAACCGGGCGCCCTCCTCCACCAGCCGGATCGCCTTGGTGATCGCGGTGAAGCTGTAGGTGCGGGTCTCGCCGAGCACCACGTAGTCGGGGTCGCGGTCGGTGAGGACGTACCCGATCTCGTGCAGCGCGGTGGTCAGGCCGGCCTCGCCGATCACGAACGCCGAGCCGCCGGGGCGCTGGGAGTCCAGGAAGCGGGCCGTGGCCAGGGCGGAGGTCCAGATCGCGGCCTCCGGCACCTCCAGGCCGGTCCGGGACAGCCGGGCCCGCAGGTCGCGCGGCGTGTAGATGGAGTTGTTCGTGAGCACCAGGAACGGGATGGCGTTCGCGGTCAGCTCGGCGACGAACTCCGCCGAGCCGGGGATCGGGTGCTCCTCGTGCACGAGCACGCCGTCCATGTCCATCAGGTAGTTCCACTGAGCGGCCATGCGCGACATGCTGCCGGCTCAGGCGTCGACCACGTGCCTGCGGAACACCTCGATCATCGCCTTGTTGTACCGCTCCAGCACGGCCCGCTCCTCGGGGCTGAACCGCCCCAGCACCTCCAGCAGCGTCTGCCGGGCGCCCTCGAACAGGTGGGAGAACCGGTTCTCGTCCGCCAGGGTGACCTCGACGAGCACCTTGCGGCGGTCGTGGGGGTCGCGGACGCGGCGCACGTACCCGGCGCGCTCCAGCCGGTCGATCACGCCGGTCACCGCGCCCGTGGACAGCCCGGACAGCTCGGCGATGCGGCCCGCGGTGAGCGGGCCCTCGGCGCGCATGGCCAGGTCGAGGCACTTCTCGTCGGTGGGCGAGAGCCCCATCCGCTCGGCCACCCTGGTGTGGAACATGACGGTGAGCGCGCTGGTCTCCCGCGCGTAGGCGCCGAACCGCTCCAGCTCGTCGGCGGGGACCTCGTGCTCGCTGGTCATGTCAGGCAATTTAGCCGCCGGGCGGGCCGCCCAGGGACGCTCCTCCGGCCTCGGCGCGACCGGGGCCGATTACCCTGGCTGGGGTGACAGCCGTGGAGTTGGGACTACCCGCCGTGCGCGCCACCCCGGACACCTCCGCCCGCCCGGGCACCCCGCTGCTGGTCGACCGGTTCGGCCGGGTCGCGACCGACCTGCGCGTGTCGTTGACCGACCGCTGCAACCTCCGCTGCACCTACTGCATGCCGGCCGAGGGCCTGGACTGGCTGCCGAAGCCGGACCTGCTCACCGACGCGGAGCTGACCAGGCTGATCGGCATCGCGGTGACCAGGCTCGGCGTGACCGACGTCCGCTTCACCGGCGGCGAGCCGCTGCTGCGGCCGGGCCTGGAGGACGTCGTCGCGGCCACCGCCGCGCTGGAGCCCCGCCCGCGGATCTCGATGACCACGAACGGGTTGACCTTGGCCCGGCGCGCCGCGGGGCTCGCCGCCGCCGGGCTCGACCGGGTGAACGTCTCGCTGGACACCCTCGACCCGAAGCGGTTCCGGGAGCTGACCCGGCGCGACCGGCTGGGCGACGTGTTCACCGGCCTGGCCGCCGCGCGGGAGGCCGGGCTGGAGCCGGTCAAGGTCAACTCGGTGCTGATGCGCGGGGTCAACGAGGACGAGGCCGTGCCGCTGCTGCGGTTCTGCCTGGAGCACGGCTACCAGCTGCGGTTCATCGAGCAGATGCCGCTGGACCCCCAGCACGGCTGGGACCGGGACGGCATGGTCACCGCCGAGGAGGTCCTGGCCGCGCTGCGCACCGCGTTCACGCTGGTGCCCGAGCCGGGCGAGCGGGGCGGCGCGCCCGCGGAGCGGTGGCTGGTCGACGGCGGCCCGGCCGTGGTGGGCGTGATCGCGTCGGTGACGCGGCCGTTCTGCGCGGCGTGCGACCGGACCCGGCTGACCGCCGACGGCCAGGTGCGGAACTGCCTGTTCAGCCGGTCCGAGACGGACCTGCGGGCGCTGCTGCGCGGCGGCGCGGCGGACGAGGAGGTCGCGGACCTCTGGCGGGCGAACTCGTGGTCGAAGGCGGCCGGGCACGGCATCGGCTCCGAGGGGTTCAGCCAGCCGTCCCGGCCCATGAGCGCCATCGGAGGGTGAGCGGGTGCGGTTGACGGTGCGGTACTTCGCGGGCGCGCGGGCGGCCGCGGGCGTGGCCGACGAGAGCTTCGAGCTGCCCGACCCGGCGCCGACGGTCGCCGCGGTGCTGGCGGCGGTGGGCGCGCGGCACGGCGACCGGGTGAACCGGGTGCTGCCCGCGTGCAGCTTCCTGCTCGACGGGGTGGCGGTGCGCGACCTCGACACGACCGTGTGCCCTGAATCACAACTGGACGTGTTGCCCCCCTTCGCCGGCGGCTGACGCTGCCCGACACGGACGGATTAACACGTGAGCCAGACCTCACTTAAAGTGATTTATTTCGCCCGATCTCGGAACGGAAACGGACCGATAACGGTGCCCTGACCAGGATAAACACCATGGTCGAGGAGTCACCCCATAGCGTTACAGTGACACGCGTCACAGTGGACTTCGTTTGGCGAGCCCTCCCCCGGTTACGTACCGTCGCTCCCTGGTTGGCCCCGACCGACCGAGAGCACGACCCGGGACGCCTCGCACCGAACCTGTCCACCGGCCCCCGGGAACACCCCCGAGCGAGAGAACTCCGCGGGACAGGAAAGCTGGGCGACCCCGGGCCCCGAACCCGGGCCGCCAGGGCAGGTGCGGCGGGCTGAGAGGGAAATGGCTTCTTACCGAGGCAAGCACCGCCCGACCACCGGTTCGACCAGTCGCGGCATCGCGAAGGTCGCCGTCGCCGGCGTCATCGTCGGCGCCCCGCTGGGCCTGGCCGCCGGCACCGCGAGCGCGCAGGGCTCCGGCGTGAACTGGGACGCGGTCGCCGCGTGCGAGAGCGGTGGCAACTGGGCCATCAACACCGGCAACGGCTACTACGGCGGCCTGCAGTTCCTGCCGTCCACGTGGGCGGCCAACGGTGGCAGCGGCATGCCGAACCAGGCATCCCGCGAGGAGCAGATCCGCGTCGCGGAGAACGTGCTCGCGTCGCAGGGCATCGGCGCCTGGCCCGTCTGCGGCCCCAAGGGCCTCGGCGGCGGCGGCTCCGCGCCGGTGCGCAGCGCCCCGGTGCAGCAGGCCCCCGTCCAGCAGCAGCAGGCGCCGGTGCAGCAGGCCCCCGTGCAGCAGGCCGCCCCCGCCCCCGTCGTGGTGGCGCTGCCGTCCAGCAACCCCGCCGGCGACTACGAGATCAAGGCGGGCGACACCCTGTCCAAGATCGCGGACGAGCTGAAGGTCGAGGGCGGCTGGACCCGGCTGCACGAGCTCAACAAGGAGTTCATCCCGAACCCCGACCTGATCCTGCCGGGCCAGAAGATCGCCACCAAGTGATCCACCCGGTGTGAGCGCGCGAGGGGCCCGGCCGCCTTCCCCCGGCGGTCGGGCCCCTCGGTCGTGCCCACCGCACCGGGTCAGGCCGCCGGTCAGGGCATGTTGACCCACTCGTCGGTGCCGTCGGCGAACACCTGCCGCTTCCACACCGGCAGCCGCCGCTTCACCTCGTCGACCAGCTCCGAGCACACGTCGAACGCCTCGCGGCGGTGGTCGGCCGACACCGCGCACGCCAGCGCCACGTCCCCGATCGCCAGCGACCCGACCCGGTGCGACACGGCCACCGCCCGCACCCGGTCGAACCGGGCCACCACGTCCGCGACGACCTCGGCCACCACCGCGGCGGCCGTCGGGTGGCCGACGTACTCCAGCTCCCGCACCGAGCGGCCGCCGTCGTGGTCGCGCACCACCCCGGCGAAGGTCACCACGGCACCGGCCGAGGCGTGCTCCACCAGCGCCGCGTGCTCGGCCACCGACAGCGGCTCGTCGCTGACGGTCGCGCGCAGGACCTCGGTCACGCGTGGTCACCCCCGGCCACCTGGTCGACGGCGTGCTCCAGCACGGCCGCGAGCACGTCCAGCCCGTCGCGCACGCCCCCGGTCGACCCGGGCAGGTTCACCACGAACGTGCGATTCGCGACGCCCGCCACCCCGCGCGACAGCACGGCCGCGGGCACCCGCGGCCAGCCGGACATGCGGATCGCGTCCGCCACCCCGGGCACCTCGTAGTCCAGCACCGACCGGGTCGCCTCGGGCGTGCGGTCGGTGGGGCTGACGCCCGTGCCGCCGGTGGTGACCACCACCTCAACGCCGTCGGCCACGGCCCGCCGCAGCGCCTCCGCCACCGGCTCGCCGTCCGGCACGACCTCCGCGTCCGGCACGTCGTAGGACCGCTCGCGCAGCCAGGCCACGATGATCGGCCCGCCGCGGTCCTCGTAGACGCCCGCGGACGCCCGGTTGGACGCCGTGACCACCCGCGCGCGCCTCACGGGCGCTCCCACAGACCGGTCTTGCCGCCCTCCTTGCGCTCCACCCGGACCGCGTCGAGCTGCGCCGCCGGGTCGACCGCCTTGACCATGTCGTGCAGGGTCAGGCCCGCCACCGACACCGCGGTCAGCGCCTCCATCTCCACGCCGGTGCGGTCGGTGGTGCGGACGGTCGCGGTGATGCGCACCTCCGCCTCGCCCAGCGCGAGGTCCACCTCCACGCGCGACAGCGCGATCGGGTGGCACAGCGGCACCAGCTCCCAGGTGCGCTTGGCCGCCATGATCCCGGCGACGCGGGCGGTGGCCAGCGCGTCGCCCTTGGGCAGGCCGTCGCTGCCGAGCAGCGCCACCACCTCCCCGGTCGTGCGCAGCACGCCGGAGGCCACCGCGGTGCGCGTAGTGGGCTCCTTGCCGGAGACGTCGACCATGCGCGCCGCGCCGCCGCTGTCCAAGTGGGTGAACCGCTGGGTCATACCGGCGATGCTAGGCCGCGCCACCGCCCGCCCGCCGCCGCCTCCTGGCCCGCCGCCCACGCCCGGCCACCCGCGCCCGGTCGCTTCCGCCCAGCCACCCGAGCCCAGCCGCGTACGCCCGGCTACCCAAGTCCAGCCACCCGCACCCAGCCACCCGCACCCAGCAGCCCGCCCCCCAACGGCCCGCCCCCAGCGGCCTACGCCCGACCGCCCTCGCGCGACTCGCCGGCCGCCGCCTTGCGCACCGCCTCGGCCACCGCGGGCGCCACCGAGTTGTCGAACACGCTCGGCACCACGAACGAGGCGTTGAGCCGGTCGCCGTCCACCACGTCCGCGATCGCGTTGGCCGCGGCCAGCAGCATCGAGTCGGTGATGCGGTGCGCGTTGGCGTCGAGCAGGCCCCGGAACACGCCGGGGAACGCCAGCACGTTGTTGATCTGGTTCGGGAAGTCGCTGCGCCCGGTGGCCACGACGGCGGCGTGCTTCTGCGCCTCCATCGGGTCGATCTCCGGGTCCGGGTTGGCCAGGGCGAACACGATCGCGTCGTGGTTCATCGTGGCCACCTGCTCGGCGCCGAACAGGTTCGGGGCCGACACGCCGATGAACACGTCCGCGCCGACCAGCGCGTCGTGCAGGCGCCCGCTGACGTTGGCCTTGTTCGTGGCGGCCGCGATGGACCGCAGGTTGTCGTCCAGGCCGGGGCGGTCGCGGTGCACGATGCCGTCCACGTCGACCGCGACCACGTCGCCGGGCTCCTGCTTGAGCAGCAGCCGGATGATCGCCGAGCCGGCCGCGCCCACGCCGCACACCACGACCTTGCAGTCGGACAGCTTCTTGCCGACCACGCGCAGGGCGTTGCGCAGGGCGCCGACCACGACGATCGCGGTGCCGTGCTGGTCGTCGTGGAAGACCGGGATGTCCAGCTTCTCGCGCAGCCGCGCCTCGATCTCGAAGCAGCGCGGCGCGGCGATGTCCTCCAGGTTGATGCCGCCGTAGACGGGGGCGATCAGCTCGACCGCGCGGATGATCTCCTCGGTGTCCTGGGTGTCCAGGCACACCGGCCAGGCGTCCACGCCCGCGAACTTCTTGAACAGCGCGGCCTTGCCCTCCATCACCGGCAGCGCGGCGGCCGGGCCGAGGTTGCCCAGGCCGAGCACGGCCGAGCCGTCGGTGACCACGGCGACGGTGTTGCGCTTGATGGTCAGCCGGCGGGCGTCGTCGGGGTTCTCCGCGATGGCCTGGCAGATGCGGGCCACGCCGGGGGTGTAGGCGCGGGAGAGGTCGTCGCGGTTGCGCAGCGCCACCTTGGACGAGACCTCGATCTTGCCGCCGAGGTGGACCAGGAACGTCCGGTCGGACACCTTGCGGACCGCGACGCCGGGCAGCAGGCCCAGGGTGTCGGTGATGTCCTTGGCGTGGTTGGCCGACAGGGCGTTGCAGGTGAGGTCGACGATCACCCGGTCGTTGTGGGACTCGACGACGTCGAAGGCGGTGATGACACCGCCGGCCCGCCCGACCGCCGTGGTGAGGTCACCCGCGGCCGAGGCCGACGGCGGGGCCTCCAGCCGGACCGTGATCGAGTAACCGGGGCCGGGGACCGGCATCGAACCTCCCATGACTGCGCTGCTCAAGAGGCCGTCGAGCGTAGTCCCGGCTGAATTGCGGAACGCGCGCGGCTCGTTCGCCGCGCGCGGCCGTGTGCTATCGGTTGATCTCGGTGACCGGGTGGTGGTAGCCGAGCTCCTCGACCGGCAGCGGGAAGGTGACCCGGCCGAACGGGGACAGCGCGCCCTGGACGTCGGCGGCCAGCTCGCTGACCGCGTACTTGCCGTCCGCCGGCGGCTCCGGCCAGTTCGGGTCGATGCGCTCGGGGCGGGCCTTGGCCACGGTTCCTCCTAGGTGTTGCCTGCGTCGGCTCAAGTGTGCCTCACCGACGCGCTCCGGTCGGCCCGCGGTACCCGGCGAGATCACCATCACTTGTGCGATACCTAACGACCCGCCCCCTCCGCGCGTGTCATGCCTCCAGCCCCCGCGTGTCATGCGCCCAACCCGCGCGTGTCATGCGTTCAGCACCCCCGAGTTCTGCGCTCGGGCGACGTGCCGCAGGTGTGGGAAGCGGTTTCGACTGGCCTGAATGTTCGACACACGGGGTCTGAGCGCATGACACGCCGGGTCTGAGTGCATGACACGCGCGAGCTGAGCGCATGACACGCCGGGCTTGAGGGCATGACACGCGTGGGGTGGGTGGGGGTTGGGTGGGGGTGGGGGGCATATACCGTGGTGGGGATGTCCGGCACCACCCTTGCCGAGTGGCTGCGGGCGCAGGACGACGCCGCGCTCGTGGCGCTGTTGCGCGCGCGGCCGGACCTGGCGACGCCGCCGCCGGCCGACACGACGGTGCTGGCCACCCGGATCGGGTCGCGGGCCTCGGTGGCGCGGGCCTGCGAAGACCTCGACACGCTCACGTTGACGGTGCTGGAGGCGCTGCTGGTGCTGGACGCCGACCTGGCGCCGGTGCCGGTGGGGGCGTTGCGGGCGCTGTTCGGGGACCTGGACGTGCGGCCGGCCGTGGAGGCGCTGCGGCAGCGGGCGCTGCTGTGGGGCGACGACGACGCGCTGGCCACGCCGCCCGCCACCCGGGACGCGGTCAACCCGTTCCCGTGCGGGCTGGGGCGGTCGGTGCCGGCGCTGGCGGGCGTCGACCTGGACGAGCTGTCCGACGAGGAGCGGCGGGTGCTGGGCGCGCTCGCCGCCGGGCCGCCGGTCGGGCAGACCCGCGACGCCGCGCACGTCACCTCGCTCGCCAACGCCCGGACGCCGATCCAGAAGCTGCTGGCCCGCGGGCTGCTGGTCCGCCGGGACGCGATGACCGTCGAGCTGCCCCGCGAGGTCGGCCTGCGGGTGCGCGGCGACCGGCCGCTGGGCGAGGTGCGGGTGGCGGAGCCGCCGCTGGGCACCACGGCCCGGGACCCCTCGACCGTCGACTCCACCGGCGGCGGCGTGGCGCTGGAGCTGTCGCGCCACGTGGAGAACCTGGTCAAGGGCTGGTCGGCCGAACCGCCGCCGGTGCTGCGGTCGGGCGGGCTGGGCGTGCGCGACCTGCGCAAGCTGGCCAAGGACCTGGACGTCGACGAGCGCCGCGCCGCGCTGCTGGTGGAGCTGGTCGTCAACGCGGGCCTGGTCGCCGACACCGAGGGCACCGAGCCGGAGTGGGTGCCGACCACGCAGGCCGACACCTGGCTGGTGGCCTCGATCGAGCAGCGGTGGGCGACGCTGGCCCAGGCGTGGCTCGACCTGCCCCGCCTGCCCGGCCTGATCGGCCGGCGCGACGACCGCGACCGCCTGCTCAACCCCCTCGCGCCCGAGCTGAACCGGCCCGCCGCGCCCCGGGACCGCAGGCGCGTGCTGGAAGCCCTCGCCGCCCTGCCGCCCGGCACCGCGGTGACCGACCCGGACGGGCTGGCCGCCGTGCTGGCCTGGCGCGCGCCCCGCCGCGGCGGGCGCCTGCGCGACGAGCTGGTCCGCTGGACCGTCGACGAGGGCACCGCGGTCGGCGTGCTGGCCCTCGACGCGATCACCGCCCAGGGCCGCACCCTGCTCACCGAGGGCCCCGGCCCGGCGGCCAAGCGGCTCGGCGACGCGCTGCCCGCCCCGGTGGACCACGTGCTGGTGCAGGCCGACCTGACCGTCGTCGCGCCCGGCCGCCTGGACCCGGAGCTGGCCGACGAGATCGACCTGGTCGCGGACGTCGAGTCGGCGGGCGGCGCGACCGTCTACCGCGTGCACGAGGGCTCGGTGCGCCGGGCGTTCGACGCGGGCCGCAGCGCCGCCGACCTGCACGAGCTGTTCCGGTCGAGGTCCCGCACGCCCGTGCCGCAGTCCCTGACCTACCTGATCGACGACGCCGCCCGCAAGCACGGCAGGCTGCGCGGCGGCGCGGCCGGGTCGTTCCTGCGCTGCGACGACCCGGTGCTGGTCGCCGAGGTCCTGGCCCACCCGGCGGCCGAGCGGCTGGAGCTGCGCCGGATCGCGCCGACCGTGCTGGTCAGCCCGCAGCCGCTGGCCGAGGTGCTGGACCAGCTGCGCGCCGCGGGGTTCGCGCCCGCCGCCGAGGGACCGGACGGCCGCGTGCTCGACCTGCGCGAACGCGGCCGCCGCACGCCCGCCAAGGGCCGCCGCAGGTCACCCCAGCCGCCCGCCGCCTCCGACGAGCAGCTCGGCGAGCTGGTCCGCCTGGTCCGGGCGGGTGACCGGGCGGCCACGACCACCGGCGGCACCCGCGTGTCGGTGCCGGGTCACCTGGGCGCGGGACCGTCGGCGACGCTCGCCCTGCTGCAACTGGCCGCGAAGCAGGGCCGCAACGTGCTGGTGGACTTCGTCGACGGCCACGGCACCGCCGCCCGCCGCGTCATCACGCCGCAGGTCGTCGGGGGTGGCGTGCTGGAGGGCGTGGACGTCGCCTACGGCGAGGTGCGCCGCTTCCCGCTGCACCGGATCACCTCGGCGGCGCTGGTCGAGGACGACCGGGAGTAGTCCCCGTCCGGGGAAGCGGATCACCCGCGGGTGTCGTCCGAACGGCCTAGCGTCGGGTGCGGGCGCTCCCGAGGCGCCGACGACCGACAGGAGGCTTTGCATGAACCTCGCGCGCAGGGCGGTTCTCGTCATGGCGGTGCCACCACCGCGGTGCCGCCGACCGGCGGCGGCACCGCCACGGGCCTGATCATGAGCACCCCGTGACCGGGCGGTACCGGGCACGCCGCTGAGGCGGGCGCGGCGGCGGTGCGCCACCCGGACGCGCCACCGGGGCACACCGCCGAAGCGCACAGCCGAAGCGCACAGCCGAAGCGCACGGCCCGAGCGCGCCGCCCGGGCGAGCCCGCGGGGGCGCATCGCGAAGCGGAGCACTGCCCGGCATCGCGGAGCGAAGCACCGCGCGGCGGCACCGGACGGCGGCACCGGGGCAGCACGAAGCGACGCGGGGGCGGTCCCGCGAGGGACCGCCCCGACGCGGACCTCAGCCCGCGCGCACCGACATCCACTGGCGCATGGCGTGCTCCACCAGCGTGATCAGCGTCTGCTTGGTCGACTGCCGGTTCCGCGCGTCGCACGTCACTATCGGCACCGACTGGTCGATGGTCAACGCCTCCCGCACGTCCTCGATGCGGTGGTGCAGCAGCCCGTCGAAGCAGTTCACGCCCACGACGTAGGGCAGCTGCCGGTCGTCGAAGAAGTCGATCGAGGCGAACGCGTCGGCCAGCCTGCGGGTGTCGACCAGCACGATCGCGCCGATGGCACCGCGCACCAGGTCGTCCCACATGAACCAGAACCGGTGCTGGCCGGGCGTGCCGAACAGGTACAGGATCAGGTCCTGGTCCAGCGACACCCGGCCGAAGTCCATGGCCACCGTGGTCGTGACCTTGTTCGGCGTGGCCGAGAGGTCGTCGACCCCGGCGCTGGCCTCGGTCATCACCGCTTCGGTGGTCAGCGGAACGATCTCCGACACGGAACCGACGAACGTCGTCTTGCCCACGCCGAACCCGCCGGCCACCACGATCTTCGCGGAGGTCGTCGGCTTCCGCGCGCCTTCGGCCGCGTTGGGGCTAGAGCCTGCGAAGCCCACTGAGCACCCTCTCAAGGAATTCAATGGAAGGCCGGTCCCCAACGACCAAGCCGCCCTGGTGAATCAAAACCAAACCCATGCTCGCCATGTCGCCGATCAGCACCCGCACCACGCCCAGCGGCAACCTCAGGTGTGCGGCCACCTCGGCCACCGACCTGGTGTCGGTGCACAGGCCGCAGATCGACCGGTGCTCCGGCAGCACCGCCGCCTCCCGGTCCATGCCCTTCTCGCTGGTGGACACCAGCGCCTCGATCGCGAGGTCGTAGTCCGGCCGGGTGCGGCCGCCGGTGCGGGTGTAGGGGCGGACGAGCGACCCGGACTCCTCCGAGGGCTCCGCCGCGGGTTCCTGCCGCCGCACGACCGGCTGCGGACCGGTCGCGTACGGCACCTGTTCCGGCACGCTGTCGGGCAGGCCGTGGGCACCGAACAGATCGGCGCCCGGACCTCCGAACAGCCCGCTGCCGTACCCGTCGATGTCGAACCGGTTGGGGACGTCGTCGTAGTCGTACGACGAGTCGTCAACCTCACGCTGTGACATGTCGCCTTGCCCCTGCCCTGTGCCTTCGACCCGTGGTGGCCCCGGCGCCCGCTCCGACCGGCGGCCCGTCCACGAGTTCGGTGCGTCCTCGGCTTCCTCGTCCTGTGCGGGGTCGGCATCCGGCTCAGCGAATCGGAAGCCGCCGACCGCCCACTCCTGGTAGTTGAAGTTCCTACCGAAGCGGCGGCCACCGGCGCCAGATCGTTCAGCCATTTACCCTCACCCCCACGATCTCATGAGGTCTACCGCCGAACCACGCCCTGGAGCTGCGCGCGCAGCTCCGGGGTCAGCTGCTGGCCCACCCGCTCGACCAGCAGCGTCATCTCGTACGCCACGAGGCCGATGTCGCAGTTGGGCGCCGCGAGGACGGCGAGGCACGACCCGTCGCTGATCGACATCAGGAACAGGTACCCCCGCTCCATCTCGACCACGGTCTGGTTGACCGCGCCCGCCTCGAAGCAGCGGGCGGCGCCCTGGGTGAGGCTGACCAGGCCGGATGCCACGGCGGACAGCTGTTCGGCGCGGTCGCGGGGCAGGCCCTGCGAGCCGGCGAGCAGAAGCCCGTCCGCCGACACGACCACGGAATGTGCGACACCGGGAACCCGGCGCACGAAGTCGGTGATAAGCCAACCAAAGCTGCCTGGCTGAGCTGCGGTCGTCACTCCTGCTCCTCGTCTTGCCGGCTCGACATGTCACCAGCGTAAGCGTCGATCAACGCGTGTCGCCCTCGACGGACGCCCTGCTGAAGACTCGACATGCGTCCACGGATCGCGTCAGCCGACCGTGGTGGCAGCGGGGGCCGCTGCGCTTGCCGCTCCGGGGCCTCCTGGGGCCTCGGCGCGGCGGATCCCGGCACAAGCTGAGCCTTGGGCACCCGCTTGGGCAACCCCGCTTGCGTCGTGGTCTCGGGTGCCTTGCTGAGCAAGGCCCGGGCAGCCTGCCACCCCTCGTCGGCGGGCGACTGCCACACCTGCTCGGCGGCCGGCTCGGGCTCGGCGACCGGCTCGGGCTCGGTCACGCGGGACACCTCCGCAGCGCGCTTGGGCAGGTTGGCGGGCACTCCGGGCTGCCGCTTGGGCAGCCCGCCCTCGCCCAGGGTAGGCGTGGGCTTCTCGGCGTCGCGCTTGGGCAGGCCGTTGCCGTTGACGTCGAGGGTGCCGCGCTGCGGCAGCGAGTCCTCGAACGCGGACGGCGTGACCGGCGGGACCGCCTGCGGCCTGCGGGTCGGCAGGGACACCTCGGGCGCGGACACCTCGGGCGCGGGCGCACCGGGCGCGGGCGCACCGGGCGCGGGCGCACCGGGCGCGGGCGGCACGGCCTGGGCGGTGGCCGCCGAGGTCTCGCTGCCCACGGCCTGGAACCACTGCGAGAGGACCGCCTCGTAGATCGGCAGCCGCTCGGTGGGCGCGTCCAGGTCCGGGTGGGCCTCCCTGGCGGGCGGGGTGCCGTTGCGGTGCGCCGGCCCCGGCTCGTCGGGGGTGAAGCCCGCGTCGAAGTTCGCGTCGACCGCCGCGGCGAACTGCGCGGTCTCGAAGCCGTGCTCGTGGTCCGAGTCGCGCTCGTCGCGGTCCTCGTAGGCGGTGAACAGGGTCGGCTCGCCGAACGAGCCGGTCGGCTCCGGCACGTCGTCGCGCTGCTCGACGGCCGGCAGCCACGGCTGCGAGGTCTCCCGCGAGGTCTCCGCGGGGGTCTCGGCCGGGACCTCGCCGAACGCCGGCAGGCGCGCCGGGTCGTGGTCGCCGTCGCCGCGCACGACGCTCACCGGGAACGCGGGCGGCTGCTCCTCCTCGATCCGGGGCAGGCTGGGGAAGCTGGGGAAGCTCGGCTCGTCGTCCGCGGCGCGGGAGGCGCCGCCGAGGCCGAACGCGCCGGCGATGCCGGACGCGCGCTGCGCGGGGCTGCCGCCGGCGAACGGCGTCGGTGCCTCCATCGGCGCGCCGGGCTGCTGGACCAGCGTCTCGGGCACCAGCACGACCGCGGTGGTGCCGCCCTCGATGTCCTCGTTGGGCCGCAGCCGCACCCGGACGTCGTGCCGCTTGGCCAGCCGCGCGACCACGTACAGGCCCATCCGGCGCGACACGGCGACGTCCACGTCCGGCGGGTCGGCCAGCCGCTCGTTGGCGTCGGCCATCTCCTGCTCGCCCATGCCCACGCCGCGGTCCTGGATCTCGATGGCCAGCTCGCCCTTGCGGGTGCGGGCCGTGCGCACGGTGACCTTGGTCACCGGGTCGGAGAACGCGGTGGCGTTGTCCAGCAGCTCCGCGATCAGGTGCACGAGGTCGTTGACCGCGCGGCCCTGGACCGCCAGCTCCGGCGCCTGGCCGACCTGCACCCGGGCGTACTGCTCGACCTCGGACACCGCGGCGCCCAGCACCTCGGCCACCGGGACCGGGCGGGTGAGCCGGCGGGACAGGTCGGTGCCGGACAGGACCAGCAGGTTCTCGCTGTTGCGCCGCATGCGGGTGGCGAGGTGGTCCAGCTCGAACAGGCTGGCCAGCTGGTCGGGGTCCTGCTCGTCCTGCTCCAGCCGGTCGATCAGGTTCAGCTGGCGCTCGACCAGGGCCTGCGAGCGGCGGGAGAGGTTGACGAACATCGAGTTGACGTTGTCGCGCAGCAGCGCCTGCTCGGCGGCCAGCCGCACCGCCTCGCCGTGCACCGCGTCGAACGCCCGGGCGACCTGGCCGACCTCCTCGCGGGTGGTGATCGGCACCGGCGCGATGGCCGTCTTGGCCGCCTCCTGCGGGTTCGGGTCCTTGAGGATCTGCCCGACCGCCTCGGGCAGGCCGCGGTCGGCGACCTGGAGGGCGGTGCGGCGCAGCACGCGCAGCGGGTTGAGGATCGACCGGGCCACGAACAGCGCCATGACCAGGGCCAGCAGCAGCGCGCCGAGCACGATGCCGGAGTCGCGGAACGCCGCGGTGCGGGCCGCGCCGGTCAGCTCGTCGGTGCGGTTCTGCAGCTGCTCCAGCAGCAGGACCTCGACCTCCCGGGTGAGGTTCACCGTCAGCGTGGAGGCGATGTCCCACTTCTCCGACCGCAGCGTCTGCAGGCTCTTGCCGGCCTCGGCCAGGTTGAGCGCCGTCTGCTGCATGTCGTTCGCGGTGTCGACGATCAGGCCGGTGACCGTGTCGTCGTAGATCTTGGCCTGGTCGGGGGTCGCGGACTTGCGGAAGTCGTTGCGCGCCGCCTCCAGCTCGGCGTCGGCGGCCAGCAGCTCGCGCTGGCGGCCCGGGCCGAACAGGCCGCTCTGGAAGACGTCGAGCATGATGCCGCGCTTGCGCGACTCCTGCTCCTTGATCCGGGCGATGGCGTTGGTGGCCAGGTGCAGCCGCACCAGCTCGGGGTCGTTGATGCCCGCGATGGCCTGCTCACCGAGGTCGAGCAGGCCCTCCACCGACTCGGAGTAGGTGCGCAGCACCGCGTCGGACGGGTACTGGGTCTCGCGGACCGCGTTGCGGAGGCTGTTGAGCCGGTTGAGCTGGCTCGACGCCCGCCGGAACCGGGTCACCACGTCCTCGTCGAGGTCGCCGCTCAGCTCCAGGATCCTGCTGTCGAGCGCGTCGCTCTCGTCGTTGACGCGGCGCAGCTGCCGGTCCAGCACGACGCGGTCCAGCTCCTTGCCCGAGGCCACGTGGCTCGCGCTGAGGTCCCGCTCGCGCTGGAGCTGCTGCACCAGGTCGGCGACCGCGGCCTCCAGCTGGATCTGGTTGGCCAGGCGGTTGAGCTCGGTCGCCTCGGCGATGTCGGACTGCACGCGCAGGCCGCCGAGGGCGACCGCGGCGATGGTGGGGATGAGCAGGACGGCGGCGAGCTTGGTGGGCAGGCGCCAGTTGCGCAGCCGCCACCCCGCGGTGCGGGCCTGCTGCTCGCGCACTTCCGTGCCGGGTCCGGCGTTGGTGGATTCGGTCACACTTCCATCACGCAGCGCAGCCAGTTCGTCACCCGTTCCGGGGCTTTCCGAGCGTGGCGGCATCCCCACGTCCGACTGGCTGGGACCTCTCTCTCGACGGGCCACCCTGGGCTTCCTCTTCCGGCAGCAGTGTTCCCCGGCCTCTCCCCAGGACCGAAGCATGGACTCGAAAACGGGCCGAATTGCAGCACAGGAGTGGCGGCGCCGGCTAGGCGCCCCTCCCCTGCACGGG
Organism: Saccharothrix syringae; assembly: GCF_009498035.1. Lineage (NCBI taxonomy): Bacteria > Bacillati > Actinomycetota > Actinomycetes > Pseudonocardiales > Pseudonocardiaceae > Saccharothrix > Saccharothrix syringae. The sequence goes on along the minus strand of NZ_CP034550.1, from coordinate 517,307 downwards.
GACACGACGGCCTGCAAGACCTTGTGCCACCCGGCGGGGAGCGTAGTGCGCGACCCCTGCGCCAGGGAAGACTCTGGAAGCACTCACCGTATCGGAGCAGGGCTGTCGTTTCATCCCTCCGGGTGGTTACCATCCCCCGCATCGACAAGTGTGCGTCGAAATATTCGTTGATCAAACAGACCCCGCCCTAGAGGTCATCCCGGCGAGAGGTGCCATGGCTACCCCAGCGCGTGTTCTGCGACGTGCGGCAGCGTTGTTCGCGTGTGCCGCGACTTTGACCGCGTGTGGTCTGCTCCCGGGTACCGACGGTGACGACCGGCCCGAGGTGGAGCGCAACACGCTGCGCATCGGCGTGCTGCCCGTGGTCGACGTCGCGCCGCTGCAGCTGGCGCTCAACCAGAAGCTGTTCGAGCGGGCCGGCCTCCAGGTCCAGCTCGTCACACTGACGAGTGAGACCGAGGGAATCAAGCAGCTCGACACCACCCTGGACATCACCTGGGCCAGCCACGTCAACCTGTTCCGCGCGTTCGCCGAGGGCACCAAGCTCCAGCTCCAGGGCGAGGCGTACCAGGCGGGCACCAACACGATGGCCCTGGTCACCCTGGACAGCGCCTACGACAGCCCCGGCAAGCTGGCCTCGCCGCGCATCGCGGTGGACACCACCGGCGACATCGGCGCCCTGACCACCACGGCCGTGCTGCGCACCGCCGGCGTGGAGAAGCAGAACCTCAGGCTGCGCGAGATGCCGTTCGGTCAGATGGTCGAGGCGATGAAGGCCAAGGAGGTGGACGCGGCCTGGATGACCGAGCCGTTCATCACCAAGGCCCAGCGCGACGCGGGCGCCCGCGTGGTGACCGACACCGCGGTCGGCCCGACCGAGGACTTCCCCGTCTCCGGGTACGCGTCCAGCAAGAAGTTCGCCGACGACAACCCCCGCACGCTGGCCCTGTTCCGGCAGGTGCTGCGCGACGCGCAGGAGGCGGCGTCGAACGACAAGCTGTCCGTGCAGGACGTGCTGCCCAGCTACATCGACGTGGACCAGCCGACCGCGGCGCTGGTGTCCGTGGGCACGTTCCCGCTGTCGCTCAACCCGGTCCGGCTCCAGCGCGTGGCCGACATGATGGACACCGAGGGGGTGCTCCTCGAACGGCTGGAGGTCGGCCCGATGTTGCCGCCCGGAACCGGTGAATGACGCAGAGTCATTAGGGGGCCTTCAATTGCGAGAAGGCCCCCTCTTTTTTCGGATTCACGCGCCCGTCAGGCAGATCGTCCCGGCGGGCCGCGAGTAAACAACGGCGCTGTCGCCGCTCTCGCACTCGTTCTCGTCGGCGCGCCCGTCGATCACCCGGACGACCTTGAAAGCCCCGGGGGTACCGCACGCCACCTTCGTGGTTTTGCCGGCCACAATGCCGCCCTCCTGCTTGAAGCAGTCGCCCTCGGCGGCGTTGAGGACCAGGCACAGCTTGTAGCCGTCGCTGCGGCGGCCGCCGCGCTCGTAGAACTCGACGTAGTCGCCGTCCGGGCAGGAGTCGGTGCTGCTGCCCAGGCGGGACGCCACCTTGAAGGCGGCCTCGGGCGACGCGCAGTCGATCTGCTCGACGTCGGCGTCGGTGACGCCCGCCGAGTTGATCTTCATGCAGTCGCCCTCGTCGGCGCCGCCCGGGCCGGTGGCGTTGGCGAACAGGCCCGCGACCACGACGCCGACGATGCCCAGCACGACCACCGCGATCAGCACCTTCGGCCCGCGCGAGGTGCGCTGGGGCGGGAGCTGCTGCCCCGGGAACTGCGGCGGGTAGGGGGCGCCCTGGAACGGCTGGCCCGGGAACTGCTGACCCGGGAACTGCTGGCCGGGGGCTTGGCCCGGGAACTGCTGGCCGGGGAACTGCTGGCCGGGGAACTGGGCGGCGCCCGGCGGGTGCGGGGCGTGCGCCTGGTCACCCGGTCCCGCCTGGGGGTAACCCGAATGGGGGAACCCGGGCTGGGCGTAGCCGGGTTGGGGCGAACCGGCCTGGTCCGGTGCCGCGAAGCCGGTCTGGCCGGGTTGCGGGTACCCCGGCGGCTGGTGGCCGGGCTGCGGCGCGGGCGAGCCCTGCGGCGGCTGGTTCCAGTCGGGCTGGTGGGGCGGGCCCGGTGGCGGGTTCGGTGGCGTGGTCACCTGCGTTCCTCTCGGTCGGACGAGCGGAACGTACCGCCGGTCGGGAGCCCGGCGCAGGGAATTCAGGCCATCACAAGGGGCGGCTGAGGCAGAACGTGACCTGCGGCTCCGGGTAGCGGACCGTGGGGCCGTCCCCGCAGCTCGCGATGCCCGGCGCGACCTTGAGCACGCGGATCGAGCCGCCGGTCGAGCAGTCGACCTTGCGCAGGCCGGTGCGGGCGTCGCGCACGTAGCAGGCGCCCTCGACGAAGTTGGGGATCAGGCAGAGGACCGTCTTGCTGGTGAAGGTCGTGTAGGGCGCGCCGGACGGGCACTGGGTGGTCTCGGTGACCACCTTGGCGACCTTGACGTTGGCGACGTCGGCCGCGCAGTCCGCGGTCCGGAAGGTCGCGTCGTGGCCCGCGCCCTCGACCTGGGCGCAGGAACCCGCCGCGGGGCCACCGGGCTCGGCCGTGCCACCCCCGCTGATCAGCGGCATCGCGAACGCGAACGCCGCGAGCACCGCGGCCGCGGCGATGCCCCAACGGATCTTCCTGCGCATGGACCAGGGCATCGGCGCGGCCGCGGCGGCGCTTGAGCGGGTTCACCCGCCCGTGTCACTCCCGCGGGTCGCCCCGCCGGTCGCTGCCGGGCGGTCGCTCCTGGGCGGTCGCTCCTGGGCGGTCGCTCCTGGGCGGTCGCTCCTGGGCGGCCGCTCTCGGGCGGCCGCTGCCGGGCGGCCACTCCTGGGCAGCCGCTGCCGGGCGGCCGGCCCTGGGGCGGCCACTGCCGGGCGACCGCTCTCAGGCGGTCGCCCGCGGGTGACCACGGCCGGGCGACCGCTCCCGAATAGTCACTCCCGGCCGCTCACTCCTCGGCGGGCGCCAGGCAGTAGGTGACCTTCGGCTCGGGGTAGGACATGCCGGCGGAGTCGGGGCACGCCTCCAGGTCGGTCGAGCCCTGGACGACCTTGGTGACCTTGATCGTCTCCGGGCCGGTGCACTCGGTCTTGGTGAACCCCAGGCCCTCGTCGGGCTTGTAGCAGGCGCCCTCGACCATGTTCGGCAGCAGGCACAGCTTGACGTTGTCGGGCCGCGGCACCTCGGTGTAGAGGCCCTCCTCGGGGCAGGTGGCCTCCCCGCCCTCCACGACCTGGCCGACCTTGAAGGAGGCCCGGTCCGCGTCGCAGTCCTGCTCCTCCACGTCGGCGTCGGCGGTGTCGACCTGGCCGCTGACGCTGACGCAGTCGCCCGCCCGCGCCTCGCCACCGCCGGTCAGGCGGACGACGCCGAAGACGACCACCGCGGCCAGCACCACGATCAGGGCGCCGATGACGACCTTGCGCGCGGTGCCGGAGCCGGCGGTGCGCTCCTCGCCGTCGACCGACCTGCCCGGCACGGCGGCGGAGCCGGGGTCGGCGGGGGCGGGTGCCGGGGTGGGGTCGACCGGCGCGGAACCGGACGGGTCGGCCGGTGCGGCGGGCTCGGCGACGGAGGGGTCGGCGGGCGGTGTCGGCTGGGCCCGCGCCGCGTCGTCGGCGGGCTTGTTCGGCTCGTTGCTCATGATCACCCTCGTTGGACTGGTGCGTGACGACCCAGAAGGTAGCCCTCGGCGTGTGGTGGCCAGGTCACGCGCCCCCGCGGCCGACGGCGACTTGCACCCGGTGGGCACACTGGGGACAAGCCAACCGACGGGAGTGCGCACCAGTGACCGACGGCCCCCTGATCGTCCAGTCGGACAAGACCCTGCTGCTGGAGGTCGACCACCCGCTGTCGGACGACGCCCGCATCGCCATCGCGCCCTTCGCGGAGCTGGAGCGCGCCCCCGAGCACGTCCACACCTACCGGGTCACCCCGCTGGCCCTGTGGAACGCCCGGGCCGCCGGCCACGACGCCGAGCAGGTCGTCGACGCCCTGGTGCGCTTCTCCCGCTACCCGGTGCCGCAGCCGCTGCTGGTGGACGTGGTCGACACCATGGGCCGCTACGGCCGGCTCCAGCTGGCCAACCACCCGGCGCACGGCCTGGTGCTCTCCTCGCTGGACCGCGCGGTGCTGGAGGAGGTGCTGCGCAACAAGAAGGTCAAGCCGATGCTCGGCGCCCGCATCGACGACGACACCGTGGTCGTGCACCCCAGCGAGCGCGGCCGGCTCAAGCAGCTGCTGCTCAAGGTCGGCTGGCCCGCCGAGGACCTGGCCGGGTACGTCAACGGCGAGGCGCACCCCATCGTGCTCCAGGAGGACGGCTGGCAGCTGCGCGACTACCAGCGGATGGCCGCGCAGGCGTTCTGGGCGGGCGGCTCCGGCGTGGTCGTGCTGCCGTGCGGCGCGGGCAAGACGCTGGTCGGCGCGGCGGCCATGGCCGAGGCGCAGGCGACCACGCTGATCCTGGTCACCAACACGGTGGCGGGCAGGCAGTGGAAGCGGGAGCTGATCGCCCGCACGTCGCTGACCGAGGAGGAGATCGGCGAGTACTCCGGCGAGCGCAAGGAGATCCGCCCGGTCACCATCGCCACCTACCAGGTGATCACCCGCAAGTCCAAGGGCGAGTACCGGCACCTGGAGCTGTTCGACTCCCGCGACTGGGGCCTGATCGTCTACGACGAGGTCCACCTGCTGCCCGCGCCGGTGTTCCGGATGACGGCCGACCTGCAGTCCCGGCGCCGGCTCGGGCTGACCGCGACGCTGGTGCGCGAGGACGGCCAGGAGGGCGACGTGTTCTCGCTCATCGGGCCGAAGCGCTTCGACGTGCCGTGGCGCGACATCGAGGCCCAGGGCTGGATCGCGCCGGCCGAGTGCACCGAGGTCCGGGTGACGCTGACCGACAACGAGCGCCTGGAGTACGCCACGGCCGAGCCGGAGGAGCGGTACCGGCTCTGCTCCACGGCGCGCACCAAGCTGCCCGTGGTCAGGGCGGTGCTGGACCGGCACCCCGGCGAGCCGGCCCTGGTGATCGGCGCCTACCTGGACCAGCTGGAGTCGCTGGGCGAGGCCCTGGGCGCGCCGGTGATCCAGGGGTCGACGAAGAACAAGGAGCGGGAGGCCCTGTTCGACGCCTTCCGGCGCGGCGAGCTGCGCACGCTGGTGGTGTCGAAGGTGGCGAACTTCTCCATCGACCTGCCGGAGGCGTCGGTGGCCGTGCAGGTGTCCGGCACGTTCGGGTCGCGGCAGGAGGAGGCCCAGCGGCTGGGCCGGCTGCTGCGGCCCAAGGGCGACGGCAGGCAGGCGCACTTCTACTCGGTGGTGGCGCGCGACACGCTGGACACGGACTACGCCGCCCACCGGCAGCGCTTCCTGGCCGAGCAGGGGTACGCCTACCGGATCGTGGACGCCGACGACCTGCTCGGGCCGAAGCTGCCCGAGGTCGGTTAGCCGGGGTGGGCGCCGTGGACAGCGGCGGATTGCCGGCGGTGGCCGTGCCGGTCGCGACCCGCCGGGCACGCGCGTGAAGCCGGACCCGCCGGCGCCGCGCTGGTGGATGTGGCGGCCCGGGGCCGACCGGGCCGGGGCCGCCCGGGTCGCCCGCGGTCGGGTCCGGCGGGCCCGGCTGCGGCCGGTGCTGGTGCCGGCGGTCCCGCTGGCCGGGGCGTTGGCGGTGGTCGGGCCGACGCCGTGGTGGTCGGTGGGCCTGGCGGGCGCGCCCCTGGTGCTGGTCGGCCTGGTCGCCGCGCTGCCGGCGCGGGTCACCGACTGGCAGGTGGCGTGGGCGGCGAGCGCCGACGACGTGGTGCACCCGCTCCAGTTCGCCGACGAGGCCCAGCGGCGGCGGGCGGGCCGGCTGTGCGGGTACTTCGACGCGGTGCGCGGCCCCGACCCCGGGCGGGTGGCGCACGTCGAGGAACAGCTGTGGCGGGCGCTCGTGGCGCTGCGCGGTTCGCTGGCCACCCGCTCCGGGCTGGCCGGCGCGCGGAACCGGCCGGGGCTGGCCGCGGAGCTGGCCGAGGCGACCCGGGAGCTGGCCGACCTGGACCGGCGGGTGGACCGGTTCGCGGACGCCCTGCGGGTGCTGGCCGAGGAGGCGGACCCGGACCTGGCCGCCCGCGCGCTGCGGCGGGTGGCGGCGCTGGACCCGCTCTAGGATCCCCCGGTGCCGGTCTACTCGATCCCCCTGCGCACCAGGTTCCGCGGTATCACGGTGCGCCACGGCGTGCTGCTGGAGGGCGCGGCCGGGTGGGGTGAGTTCTGCGCCTTCGAGGACTACTCCGACGCCGAGTCCGCGCCCTGGCTGGCGTGCGCGCTGGAGTCCGCCGAGGAAGGCTGGCCCGCGCCGGTCCGGGACCGCGTCCCGGTCAACTGCACGGTCCCCGTGGTCCCCCCCGAGCGCGCGCACGCGATCGTCGCGGCCTCCGGCTGCTCGACGGCCAAGGTGAAGGTCGCCGACCCGGGCTCGCCGCTGCGCGACGACCTGGAGCGGGTCGCGGCGGTGCGCGACGCCCTCGGCCCGTCGGGCGCGGTCCGGGTGGACGCCAACGCCGCGTGGGACGTGGACACCGCCGTCGCCGCGATCCGGGAGCTGGACCGGGCCGCGGGCGGGCTGGAGTACGTCGAGCAGCCGTGCCCGTCGGTGGCGGAGCTGGCCGCCGTGCGCAGGCGGGTCGACGTGCGGATCGCCGCGGACGAGTCGATCCGGCGGGCGGAGGACCCGCTGCGGGTGGCCGTGGCGGGCGCGGCGGACGTGGCGGTGATCAAGGTCGCGCCGCTGGGCGGGGTGCGGCGGGCGCTGGCGGTGGCGGAGGCGTGCGGGCTGCCGTGCGTGGTGTCGTCGGCGCTGGAGACGTCGGTGGGCATGGCGGCCGGGCTGGCGCTGGCCGGTGCGCTGCCGGAGCTGGGCTTCGCGTGCGGGCTGGGCACGCTGTCGCTGCTGGACGGCGACGTCACGACCGACTCGCTGCGGCCGGTGGACGGGTGGCTGCCGGTGCCGGTGCGGGCCCCGGAGCCCGACCGGGCCGCCGGGTTCGCCGCCGACGGCGCGACGGCGACCCGCTGGCTGGACCGGCTCGACCGGGTCCGGGGCCTGCTCTGACGGTGGTGGACGTGGAACTCGGGGGGTCCGGGGGTTCGACACGGGGGTGCCGGGGGTTCGACTCGCGAGGGTCGGGTCGGGGAACACCGTGATGCGGGAGATGCCGGTCGCGGTGGCGGTCGGGACGCCCATGCCGAACGGTTCGCCGCGGTGGTGGGCCAGGGCCGCGGGCTGGTCGTTCGACGTGGTGGGGACCATGCGCCAGTCGCCGGGTGAGCCGAGGACGGTGGCCAGGAGCTCCAGGCACCGCCGCTTGCCCGCGAACCAGGTCGGCGAGCCCGCCACCTCCAGGGCGGCGTCGGCGCGCAGCGCCCGCTCCAGGGCCGACAGGTCCGCGTTCTCGAAGCCCTCGACGTACTGCGCGAGCAGCGCCCGGGCCTCGGGCGAGGTGGGTTCGAGCACGTCGTCCGCCGAGGGGGCGACCTCGGCCAGGCGGGCCCGCGCGCGTTGCAGCGCGCTCTTCACCGCGGCCACCGACGTGCCGGGCATGTCGGCGACCTCGGCGGCCGGGACATCCAGCACCTCGCGCGGGATCAGCACGGCCCGCCGCCCCAGCGCGGTCAGGCACGCGTTCGTGGCGATCCGGTGCAGCCACACCCGCACCGAGGCGCGCCCCTCGAACGCCCCGTACGACCGCCACGCCCGCAGGTAGGTCTCCTGCACCAGGTCCTCGGCCTCGTGCCGCGAGCCGGGCAGCCGGTAGCAGTGCGCCGGCAGCTCGCCCCGGAACGGCTCGGCGACCCGCGCGAAGTCGGCGGGGGCGGTCACGCGAGCCCCAGCCCCGGCCGCACCCACCCGGCGAGCCGGCGGATCGCGTCGTCGGCCTCGGGCGACCGCCCGGCGGCCATCCGGAAGGTGTGCACCTGCCCGTCGAACACGTCGAGCCCGGCCTCCCCCGCCCGCTCCACCAGCGCCCGGCCGTCGTCCAGCAGCGTCTCGTGCCCGCCCGCCCGCACGTACATCGGCGCCAGGCCGGTCAGGTCGGCGTGCGGGGGGTTGGCGGTCGGGTCGCGCGGGTCGCCGCCCGGCCCCGGGTAGAGGCCCGCCATGAGGGCGACGAGGTCCCGGTAGAAGTAGCCGTCGGTCTCGGCGTTGGTCCGGTACGTCCCCCCGCCCGCCTCCGGGTCCACCCACGGCGAGATCAGCAGCGCCGCGGCGGGCGGCGGCAGGCCCGGTTCGCGGGCGCGCGGCTGGGCGTTCACGACCAGGGCGGCACCCGCGGAGTCGCCGGCGAACGCGACGCGCGCCGACCCGATCGAGGCGCCGAGCAGCCACCGGTAGACCTCGACGGTCTGCGGCGCCCCGCGGCACCAGCCACATCGCGGGCACACCGGGTTCACCGGTCTCCAGGTGGTCCACGCCGCACGGCTCGGCGGTCAGGTCGCCCCAGCTCCCCGGGTCCACCGGCCGCCCGTTGAGCCGGTCGACCGTCCACCGCTCGTACACCGCCTTGACCGCCCCGGACTGCGCGCTCGCCATTCCCACTCCCGTCTCGTGCGGATGTCGTGGGTGCGGACACCCGGACGGGCGGGCAGGAATCGCTCAGGGGTGGGCGATGGCCGCGCCGAGGCTGCGCACCACGCCGTCGGTGCGCTCCAGCGCCTCGGTGCGGCGGGGCGTGGCGGGCACGCGGGTCAGGTCGACCACGCGGATCGGCGGGCCGAACTCGACCAGGGTCGGCACGTAGGACGCCTCGGCCACCGACCAGCCCGCCGCGCCCTTGACGAACCTGAACCGGGTGACGATGCCCTCCTCGGTGGTGCCGCGCGGCTCGGAGTGGCGCGCCACCTCGTTGCCCATGCCGTAGACGACCCACTTGCCGCCGACCTGCTCGATGGGCTGCACCACGTGCACGTGGGTGCCGATGATCAGGTCCACGGCGGGGTCGGCCAGCAGCTCGCGGGCCATGGCGCGCTGCTGCCCGGTGACCTCGTGCCGGTACTCGTCGCCCCAGTGCAGGCTCGCCACCACGACCTCGGCGCCCGCCCGCTTGGCGGCCCGGGCGGCGGCCAGCACGCCCTCGGTGGACAGCTGGTTGGCCATCCACGGCTGCGGCAGCGGGATGCCGTTGAAGCCGTAGGTGAACGACACGTGCCCGACCTTCACGCCCTTGACGTCGAGCAGCAGCGGGGTCGCGGCCTCCTCGGGCGAGCGGAACGACCCGGTGTGCCGGAGCCCGGCCGCGTCCAGCACGTCCAGGGTGGTCCTGATGGCGGGCGCGCCGCGGTCGAGGGTGTGGTTGGACGCGGTCGAGCAGCTGTCGTAGCCGATGTCCTTGAGCGCGGTCGCGACCTCGGGCGGCGCGCTGAACGCCGGGTAGCCGTAGGTGGGCGCGCCGGGCGCGGACAGCGGCGTCTCCAGGTGGCAGAGGGACACGTCGGCCTCGATCGCCCGGCGCAGGCCGTCGAGCAGCGGCACGAAGTCGCGGGCGCCGTCCCGGTCGGCCTGCTCGGTCAGCGCCGGGTGGACCAGGATGTCGCCGCCCGCGGCGAGGGTGAACGACGGCGGTTCCGGCGCGGCGGGCGAGGTCGTCGTCGGCGCCGGCCGCGAGGTGGTGATCACCACCGGTGAGCCGGTGCAGGCCGCGACCAGCAGCACGACCAGCAGCACGGCCAGCAGCGCGGTCGGCAGCACGGCCGGGAGCGCGGCGGTGCGGGCGGCCGTCCCGGGGGTCGGCCGCCCGCCGCGCGCGTTCAGCGGTGCCGCCCGCGCAGCCGGCGGACCAGCAGCGCCACCGCCACCAACCCGGCCACGACCGGCAGCACGCGCTTGAGCACGGGCACGCCGGCGGCGTCGATCAGGTCGACGGGCTCGTCCGGCACCGCCCGCAGCCGGGGCCGGGTCTCCTGGGTAGTCACCCGTTCAGCTTCCGCCGGCCCGAGCCGGGCCGCCAGGTGTTCGGCGAACTCGGCGACGACCTTGGCGCCGACCTCGCCGATCAGCCCGCGCCCGAGCTGGGCGGGGCGGCCGGTGACGACGAGGTCGGTGACCACGGACACCTCGGTGCCGCCCTCGGCCGCGGTCAGCGCCGCGGACACCGTCGCGGTGGCGGTGCCGTTGCCCCTGGTGTCCTTGCCGGACGCCCTGAGCACGGCGGCGTGGACCCGCTCGTCGACCGAGGTGAACTCGCCCGTGCCGCGGTAGAGCAGCACGACGGGCCCGAGCCTGACCTCGACCGTGCCGGTGAAGCCGCGCCCGTCGACGCCGGTGAGGGTGGCGCCGGGCAGGCACGGCGCCACCACCTCGGGGTCGAGCAGGGCCGCCCACACCTCGGGCACGGGCGCGGGCACGGTGAACCGGTGCTCCAGCTTCACGCGCCCACCGCCCCGGTCAGCGCGCGCCGGGTCAGCACGCGCGCGAGGTGGGCCCGGTACCCGGCGTCCGCGTCGCGGTCGGCGGGCGGGTCGGTGCCCTCGGCGGCGCGGGCGGCCGCGACGGCGACGGCGGCGGCCGTCGCGGGCTGCCCGACCAGGGCCTCCTCCACGCCCCGCGCCCGGACCGGCGTCGACCCCATGTTGGTCAGGGCCACCCGGGCGCCCGTGACCGTGCCGTCCGAGACCCGCGCGGCGGCGGCGACGGCGACGATCGACCACGTCTGGGCCATCCGGTTGAACTTCTCGTAGCGCGCGCCCCAGCCGGTCAGCTTGGGCACGCGCACGTGGGTCAGCAGCTCGTCGGGCGCCAGCGCGGTGGTGAAGTGGTCGACGAAGAACTCCGCCGCGGGCACCTCGCGGGTGCCGCCGGGCCCGGTGCACACCAGCACCGCGTCCAGCGCGAGGACGGGCGCGGGCAGGTCGCCCGCCGGGTCGGCGTGGGCGAGGGCGCCGCCGAGCGTGCCGCGGTGCCGCACCTGCGGGTCGGCCGCGGCGCCCGCGGCCAGGCCCAGCAGCGGGGCGTGCCCGGCGACCAGCCGGTCCCGGTGCAGGTCGTGGTGGGTGGACATGGCGCCGATGAGCAGGGAGTCGCCGTCGTCGCGCACGCCGGTCAGTTCGGTCACCCGGGACAGGTCGACCAGCAGGGTGGGCGCGGCCAGCCGCATCCGCAGCACCGGCAGCAGGCTCTGCCCGCCGGCCAGCACCCTGGCGTCCTCGCCGCCACCGGCCAGCGCCCGCACGGCCTGCTCGACCGTGGCGGGCGCGACGTAGTCGAACGGTGCCGGGATCACGCCGCACCCCCTCGCCGGATCGCCCGCCACACCCGCATCGGGGTGCACGGCATCTCCACGTCGGTCACGCCCAGGTGCCGCAGCGCGTCGACGACCGCGTTGACCACGGCCGGGGTGGAGGCGATGGCACCCGCCTCGCCCACGCCCTTGGCGCCCAGCGGGTTGGTCGTCGCCGGCGTCTCGGTGCGGTCGGTGGTGAAGTGCGGCAGGTCGGGGGCGGCGGGCAGCGGGTAGTCGGCGAACGTGGCCGTGAGCAGCGTGCCGTTCTCGTCGTGCACGGCCTCCTCGAACAGGGCCTGCGCGATGCCCTGCGCCACGCCGCCGTGCACCTGGCCCTCGACGATCATCGGGTTCACCACCGCGCCGACGTCGTCCACGCACGCGTAGGAGCGGACGCGCACCTCGCCGGTCTCGGTGTCGACCTCGACCGCGCACAGGTGGGTGCCGTGCGGGAAGGAGAAGTTCTCCGGGTCGAAGGTGGCCTCGGCGTCCAGGCCGGGTTCCACGCCGTCGGGCAGGTCGTGCGCGGTGTGCGCGGCGACCACGACGTCGCCGAAGGCCATCGTGGTGGAGGTGCCGCGCACGGAGAAGGCGCCGGCGGCGAACTCCACGTCGTCCTCGCCGACCTCCAGCAGGTGGGCGGCGATGGTGCGGGCCTTGGCCAGCACCCGGTCCGCGGCCAGCGCGACCGCGGCGCCGCCGACGGCCAGCGACCGGGAGCCGTAGGTGTCCAGGCCGCGGTGGGCCACCCGGGTGTCGCCGTGCAGCACCTCCACGTCCTCGAACGGCACGCCGAGCCGGTCGGCGACGATCTGGCTCCACGCGGTGGCGTGGCCCTGGCCGTGCGGCGAGGTGCCGGTGACCAGCTCGACCTTGCCGGTGGGCAGCACCCGGACCGCGGCGTGCTCCCAGCCGCCCGCCGCGTACCGCACGGCGCCGAGCACCCGGGACGGGGCCAGGCCGCACATCTCGGTGTAGGTGGAGACGCCGATGCCGAGCTGGACCGGGTCGCCGTTCGCGCGGCGCTCCGCCTGCTCGGCGCGCAGGGCGCGGTAGCCGAACAGCTCGACCGCGCGGGCGGTGGCGGCCTCGTAGTGCCCGGAGTCGTAGGTCAGGCCGGCGACGGTGGTGAAGGGGAACTCCTCGTGCCGGATCCAGTTCTGCGCGCGCAGCTCCAGCGGGTCGCGGCCGAGTTCGGCGGCCAGCTCGTCCATCAGCCGCTCGACCGCGAAGGTGGCCTCGGGGCGGCCCGCGCCGCGGTAGGCGTCCGTGGGCACCTTGTTGGTGAACACGTTGGTGCAGGTGAAGCGGTAGGCGGGGAACTTGTAGACGCCGTTGAACATGAACGCGCCGAGGATCGGCACGCCGGGGGTGAGCAGCCGCAGGTAGGCGCCCATGTCGACGAGCAGGTCGACCTTGAGGCCGGTGACCGTGCCGTCGCGGCGGGCGGCCAGGGTCAGGCGCTGCACCTGGTCGCGGCCGTGGTGGCCGGACAGCATCGACTCGGTGCGCGTCTCGGTCCACTTCACCGGCCTGCCCAGGCGGCGGGCGGCGAGCAGGGTCAGCAGCTCCTCGGGGGTGACCTGGAGCTTGCCGCCGAAGCCGCCGCCGACGTCGGGCGCGACCACCCTGATCCGCTGCTCGGGGATGCCGGTCACGGCGGCGAGCAGCCAGCGCACGATGTGCGGCACCTGGGTGGAGGACCACACGGTGACCGAGTCCGGCGCCGGGTCGACCACGACCGAGCGGGGCTCCATGAACGCCGGGATCAGCCGCTGCTGGCGGTAGGTGCGCTCGACCAGCACCTCCGCCTCGGCGATCGCCCGGTCGACGTCGGCGCCCGTGCCCGCCCCGGCGGAGTCGAACACCCAGGTGGCGCAGGTGTTGGCGCCCAGGTCGGCGTGGACGAGGTCGCCGCCCTCGACGGCCCGGGTCACGTCCAGCACGACCGGCAGGTCCGCGTAGTCGACGTCGACCGCGGCCAGCGCGTCGTGGGCCTCGGCCGCGGTGCGGGCGACCACGAGCGCGACGGCCTCGCCGGCGAAGTTCACCTCGTCCACGGCCAGCGCCGGGGCGGGCGGGACGAGGATGTCCTCGGTGATCGGCCACGCGCACGGCAGGCTGCCCTGCTCGCCGGCCAGGTCCCGGCCGGTGAGCACGGCCAGCACGCCGGGCATCCCGGTCGCGCCGGTGACGTCGACCGAGGTGATCCGGGCGTGCGCGACGGGGCTGCGCAGCACGGCCATGTGCAGCATCCCGGGCAACCGGAGGTTGTCGGTCCAGCGGGTGGCGCCGGTGAGCAGCCGGGCGTCCTCCTTGCGGCGCCGGGACCTGCCCACCTCCGGCTCGGCGGTGGCGGTCACGCGGCACCACCGGCGTCGGCGCCGGTTCCGCTCGTCGCGGCCGCGTTGATCCGGGCGGCGGCGTCGCGGACCGCGCGCACGATGTTCTGGTAGCCGGTGCAGCGGCAGAGGTTGCCCTCCAGGCCGCGGCGGACGGCGTCCTCGTCGGGGTCGGGGTCCTCGGTGAGCAGGTCGACGGCCTGCAGGAGCATGCCGGGGGTGCAGAAGCCGCACTGGAGCGCGTGGTTGTCGTGGAACGCCTGCTGCACCGGGTGCAGCCGCCCGTCGCGGGCCAGGCCCTCGACGGTGGTGACCTCGCGGCCGTCGGCCTGCACCGCGAGCACCGAGCACGACTTCGCGCTGCGGCCGTCGAGCAGGACGGTGCAGGCGCCGCAGTTGCCGGTGTCGCAGCCGACCACGGTGCCGGTCCTGCCGAGCCGTTCGCGCAGGTGGTGGACCAGCAGCGTGCGGGGTTCGACCTCGTCGCCGTAGGCCACCCCGTCCACGTTGACGGTGATCCGCATGAACCCTCCTGGTGGTGGTGGGGGTCGTCGGTGGTGCGGGCCGCGGGGTCACCGGTGGATGGGGCCGGCGGTGGTGCCCAGGCGTCGGCCGGCGCCGCCCCAGCGCAGGGCGATGATCTCCGCGGCGATCGAGACGGCCGTCTCCTCGGGCGTGCGGGCGCCGAGGTCCAGGCCGATCGGGGAGGACAGCCCCGCGATCTCGTCCTCGGTCACGCCCGCCTCGCGCAGGCGGCGCAACCGGTCGTCGTGGGTGCGGCGGGAGCCCATCGCGCCCACGTAGCCGAGCTTGAGGCGCAGCGCGACCTCCAGCAGGGGCACGTCGAACTTCGGGTCGTGGGTGAGCACGGCGACGGCCGTGCGCCCGTCCACCAGCCCGGCGTCGGCCTGCGCGGCCAGGTAGCGGTGCGGCCAGTCCACCACCACCTCGTCGGCGCCGGGGAACCGCGACCGGGTGGCGAACACGGGCCGCGCGTCGCACACCGTGACGCGGTAGCCGAGGAACGCGCCGAGCCGGGCCACGGCGGCGGCGAAGTCGATCGCGCCGAACACCAGCATGCGCGGCGGCGGTTCGAAGGAGTTGACGAACACGGTCATGCCCTCGCCGCGGCGCTGGCCGTCGGGCCCGTAGTGCAGGGTGCCGCTGCGGCCGGCGGCGAGCAGGCCGCGGGCGTCGTCGGCGACGGCGTCGCGGGCCCGCGCGGACGGCACGTCGCCCGCCACCCGGTCCGGCCACACCACCAGGCGCCGGCCGACCCACTCGGGGTGCTCGACGACGGTGGCCACCGCGACGGGCTGCCCGGCCCGCACGGTCTCGGCCAGCTCGGCCAGCTCCGGGAAGGTGTCCGCGCCGACCGGCTCGACGTAGACGTCGATGGTCCCGCCGCAGGTCAGGCCGACCGCGAACGCGTCGTCGTCACCGACCCCGTAGCGCTGGAGCACCGGCCGGCCGTCGGCGAGGACCCGCTGGGCCAGCTCGTAGACCGCGCCCTCCACGCAGCCGCCGGACACGCTGCCGACGACCTCGCCGTCGGCGCCGACGAGCATGGCCGCGCCGGGCGGGCGGGGCGCGGAGCTGAACGTGGCGACGACGGTGCCGACGGCCGCGGTGCCCCCGCGTTCGACGAGACGGGCCAGTTCGGCGAGGACGTCACGCAAGTCGAACCTCCTCCAGCAGGGCGTGCAGGGTCTCCAGGCTGTGGCCGGCGAGCAGCCGGTCCAGGTGCGGCAGCGCGGCGGCGATGCCGGACTGCACCGGCCGGTACCCGTCGTGGCCGGCGTGCGGGTTGACCCAGAGGACCCGGTGCGCCAGGCGGCGCAGCCTGGCCAGCTGGGCGGCGAGCAGGGCGGGGTCGCCGCGCTCCCAGCCGTCCGAGCAGATCACCACCACCGCGCCCCGCGCGGCGCCGCGCTGCCCCCACCGGTCCAGGAACGCCTTGAGCGTCTCGCCGAGGCGGGTGCCGCCCTCGTGGTCGGGCACGGCCCGCGCGGCGGCGGCCAGGGCCTGCCCGGGGTCGCGCCGGCGCAGCTGGCGGGTGACGCGGGTGAGCCGGGTGCCGAGCGTGCAGACCTCGACGGGCACGGCGCGGGCGACGACGTGGGCGAACCGCAGCAGCGCGTCGGCGTAGGGCTTCATCGAGCCGGAGACGTCGATCAGCAGCACGACCCGGCGGGGCCGGTGGGTCCGGCGGTGGCGGGCGAGCCGGACCGGTTCGCCGGTGGCGAGCATGCCGCGCAGGGTCCGGCGGGCGTCGAGCCGGCCGGTGCGGGCGGGGCGCCTGCGGTGGGCGCGGCGGCGCGGCGGGACGGGCCGCAGGGTGGCCAGCAGCTCCCGCAGGTGCCGCCGCTCCGCCGGGGTGAGGTCGGCGATGTCCTTGCGGCGCAGCACTTCCACGTCACTGGCGGCGACGCGGAGGTCGGGCGCGGGTCCGGGGCGGCCGGTGCCGTCGACGAGGGCGGCGAGGCGGCCGGGACGCGGGGCGCGCCCGCGTGGCGGTGCCGGCCGGTCCCCGTCGCCGAACCAGGCGGTGAACGCGGCGTCGTAGCGGGGCAGGTCGCCGGGTTCGGCGCACAGGGCGAGCCGGCCGGCCCAGTAGACGTGGTCGGCGCGGGCGAGGTCGAGGTGGTCCAGGGCCCGGACGAACGCGTGCACGCGCTCGGGCCCGCACGCCACGCCCGCGTGCCGCAGCGCGTGGGCGAACCCCACGAGCCCGGTCAACGCGCCGGCGCCGGTCATCCCCCGATTGTGCGCGCGGTCACCGGCCGGCGACACCCGCTGAAAGAGCGCGTTGGACGTCCTCCCGGTACTTCAGGACGGCGCCGAGCGTGACCGCCGCGGCCTCCGCGTCCAGCTCCTCCCGCCCCAGGGCGAGCAGCGCCGCCGCCCAGTCCAGCGATTCCGCCACGCCCGGCGGCTTGAGCAGGTCCAGCTCCCGCAGCCGCCGGGCGGCCGCGGCGACCTGGCCGGCCAGGCGCCCGGTGAGGCCGGGCAGGCGGCGGCGCAGGATGGCGACCTCGCGGGCCAGGTCCGGGTGCTCCAGCCAGTGGTAGAGGCAGCGGCGCTTGAGCGCGTCGTGGACCTCGCGGGTGCGGTTGGAGGTGAGCACGACCAGCGGCGGCGTGGCCGCGGCGACGCGGCCCAGCTCGGGGATCGTCACCGCGTTCTCGTCCAGCACCTCCAGCAGGAACGCCTCGAACTCGTCGTCGGCGCGGTCCACCTCGTCGACCAGCAGCACGCACGGCGCCCGCTCCAGCGCCTCCAGCAGCGGGCGGGCGAGCAGGAAGCGGCGCGTGTAGAGGGACGCCTCGGCGGCCTCGGCGTCGACCGGGCCGGCGGCCTCCAGGGCCCGCAGGTGCAGCAGTTGGCGCGGGAAGTCCCAGTCGTAGAGGGCCTGGGAGGCGTCGATGCCCTCGTGGCACTGGAGCCGGACCAGCGGCAGGTCCAGGGCCCGGGCCAGGGCGTGCGCGAGGGAGGTCTTGCCGGTGCCCGGCTCGCCCTCGCAGAACAGCGGGCGGTGCATGGCCAGGGCCAGGTGGGCGGCGGTGGCCAGCCCGGGGTCGGGCAGGTAGCCGACGCGGTCCAGCCCGTCGGCGAGCTCTTCGGGCGTCACGATCCCCGAGGGTAGGGACCGGACCGGTCCGGCGGGGGCGCGGAGCCGGGCGGGGATTCGCGGCGGAACCGGCCGGGCGGGGTGCCGCGGTGGCGCTTGAACGCGGCGGCGAACGCGAACTCCGAGGTGTAGCCGACCCGGCGGGCGACCGCGGCCAGCGGCGCGTCGGTGGTGCGCAGCAGCCGGGCCGCGACGGCCATGCGCCACCACGTGAGGTAGGCCAGCGGCGGCCGGCCGACGAGTTCGGTGAACCGCCGGGCGAACGGGGCGCGGGACAGCCCGGTGGCGGCGGCCAGGGAGGCGACCGTCCACGGGTGCGCCGGGTCGCGGTGCAGGTGCTCCAGCGCGATGGCCACGACGGGGTCGCGCAGCGCCGGGCTGGTGGCGGTCAGGTGCGTGCGCAGCAGGTAGACCAGGAGCGCGTCGAGCAGGGCGGGCACCAGGGCGGCGGAGCCGGGGCCGGGCCGGGCGATCTCCGCGGCGAGCAGGTCGGCGGCGGCGCGCAGGTCGGGACCGGCGGGGACGGCGGCGGCGGGCAGGTGCCGCAGCAGGGGGTGCGCGCGGTCCAGCTCGTAGGCGCCGCACAGGGTGACGGCGGTGGGCTCGGCGGGCGGTTCGACCGCCGGGCGGGGTGCCGCCGGGTCGCACGCCGCGCTCGTGACGGGGGTGCCCGGCGCGTCGGCCAGCACGTGGCCGTGCCCGTCGGGCAGGAACACCACGTCCCCGGCGCGCAGCTCCACCGGGTCGCCGTCGTCCGGCCGGAACCAGCAGGTGCCGGCGAGCACGACGTGGAACCCGGAGGCGCCCGGCACCGGCGCGAACCGCTGCGCCCACGGCCCGGCCCGGGCGACGCGGGCGGCCGCGGGCCGGCCGGTGCGCAGGGCGGCGATCACGTCTCCGAGCACGTCTCCGGGCACGTCCACGAGGACGATTGAACATGACCGGGGGCTTGCGGCGCATGGATCGTCCCGGTGGGCGCCCCTAGCGTCGACGGGGTGAGAAGCGCACGCATACACCGGTTCGGCGGTCCCTCGGTGATCGTCGTGGACGAGGTCCCCGACCCGGCGCCGGGTCCCGGGCAGGTGCTGGTCGAGGTCGCCGCGACGTCGTTCAACCCCACCGAGGTCGCGGTCCGGACCGGCCGGTTCCCCGTGCCGCTGCCGCACACCCTCGGCTGGGACGTGGCGGGCACGGTCGACGGCGAGCCGGTGGTGGGGTGGATCGGGGGGGCGGCCGCCGAGCGCGCCGCGGCCGACCCGGCCCGGCTGGTCCCGGCGCCGCGGTCGGTGCCCCTGGCGCACGCCGCCGCGATCCCGCTGGCCGGCCTGACCGCGTGGCAGCTGGTGTTCGACCACGCGCGGGTCCGGGCCGGGGAGCGGGTGCTGGTCAACGGCGCGGGCGGCGGGATCGGCGGGTTCGCGGTGCAGCTGGCCAAGGCGGCGGGCGCGCGGGTGACGGCGACGGCGTCACCGCGCAGCGCGGCGGTGGTGCGGCGGCTGGGCGCGGACGAGGTGGTCGGGTACGGGCCGGTCGGCGCGTTCGACGTGGTGCTGAACCTGGTCGCGGACGCCCGGGTGGCGCACCTCGGCGGCCGGGTGGTGTCGGCGACCGCGTCGGACGTGCCGGGCGCGCACGTGGTGACCCGGTTCGACGCGGCGCAGCTGCGCGAGGTGGTGGCGGCCGTCGAGGTCGACGTGAGCGGGGAGCACCGCCTGGAGGACCTGCCGGAGCTGCACCGGCGGGCCGAGGCCGGGCTGCTCAGGGGTAAAGCCGTGGTGAAACCCTGAGAGCGGACCAGGGTGGTTCCCCGATGTGCCGGCGGCGTCCGGCGGGCAGCCTTGGGGCATGACGAACGACGTGATCGACCAGGCCACCGACAAGGTCAGGAAGCTCCGCCGCAGCCGGGACGACCGGATGGTGGCGGGCGTGTGCGGCGGCGTCGCCGAGCTGCTGGGGGTGGACGCCGCGCTGCTGAGGATCCTGCTGGTCGCCGCGACCCTGTTCGGGTTCGGCACCGGCGCGCTGCTCTACCTCGCGGGCTGGGTCCTGGTGCCCGAGAAGGACTGACGCGCGGCGTCACGGGGTCGTCGGGGACAGCGGGGACAGGGGTCGTCGGGGTCATCGGGGGAAGCCGGGCACGCCCGGGAGGACCTGCCACGGTCGGGGACCGTCGAGGGGTCGGTACTCGACGCCGAGCGCGTCGAGCCGGGGCAGGTGGTGCTCGGCCAGCCGGGTGGTGAACCCGTCCCCGTCGCGGGGCGCGGGGCTCCACACCACCTCGGCGAAGGCGCTCAACCGGGGGAAGGCGGCGTAGTCGAGCCGCCGGGGCGAGTCCAGGTGCTCGGTCCACAGGTTCGCCTGCGCGCCGAGCACCCGGTCCGCCGCCGCCGGCTCGTAGCCGTACACGTCCGCCAGGGTGGTGACGGTGCCGACGGGGATGGGCTCGTCGGGGTCGTCGGACTGGCGGTAGTCGAGGTAGAGGTGCCGCTCGGGGCACATGACCACGTCGTGGCCGCGCGCCAGGGCGCGCAGGCCGGGTTCCTCGCCGCGCCACGACGCGACGACCGTGCTCGCGGGCAGGGGTCCGGCGTCGAGCACCTCGTCCCAGCCGAACGGCCGCCGGCCGCGCTCGACGAGGTGCCGGGCGATGCGCCGGACGAACCGGCCGTCGCCGCCCTCGGCCTCGTCGCCGCCGAGCCCGACCACCTCGCCGGGGAACACGTCGAGCAGCTCGTCGAACACGTGCCGGTAGAACTCCACCACGGCCTCGTCGGCCCTGAGCACGTTGGGGTTCACGCCCCAGTCCGTCCACACCGGACCGCCGGAGACGCCCAGCTCGGGGTAGGCGGCGATGGCGGCCTGGCTGTGGCCGGGCACGTCGATCTCGGGCACCACGGTGACGTGCCGCGCCGCCGCGTACGCCACGACCTCGCGCAGGTCGTCCTGCGTGTAGTAGCCGCCGTGGGGCCGGCCGGTCGTGCCGCCGGAGCGGCGGTCGCCGAACCGGGAGTCCGGGCGCCAGCCGCCGACCTCGTGCAGCCGGGGGTACCGGCGGCACTCGAAGCGCCAGCCCTGGTCGTCGGTCAGGTGCAGGTGCAGCACGTTGAGCTTGTGCACGGCGAGCAGGTCGACGTAGCGCAGCAGGTCGTGCCTGGGCAGGAAGTGCCGGGCGACGTCGAGCATCACGCCGCGCCAGGCGAACCTCGGGTGGTCGACCACCTCGCACACCGGCAGCCGCACCCGTCCGGGCGGCACGGCGCGGAACGCGGCGGGCCCGGCGAGCTGCCGCAGCGTCTGCCGGGCGTAGAACTCGCCGGCGGCGTCGGAGGCGAGCACGCGGACGCCCCCGGGCGTCACGGACAGCCGGTAGCCCTCGGCGGGCCCTTCGACGTACTCGACCAGGTGGTCGCCGTCGAAGTCGACCTCGCCCTCGCCTGCGGTGTAGGACGCGGGGCGGGGCAGCAGGATCACGACTTCACCGCCCCGGCGAGGCCGGCGACGAGCCGCCGCTGGACGACGATGAAGAACACGAGCACCGGGATGGTCATCAGCGTCGAGCCGGCCATGATCGCCCCCCAGTCGTTCTGGTCGGGTTTGACGAACACCTGCAGCGCCAGCGGCAGGGTCTGGTTCTCCGCCGCCGAGATGATGAAGGTCTTGGCGAACAGGAAGTCGTTCCAGGCGTGGATGAACGACAGCACGCTGGTCGCCACCAGGCCGGGCGCCACCAGCGGGAACAGCACCGTCCACAGGAAGCGGGAGCGGGACGCGCCGTCGAGGGTGGCGGCCTCCTCCAGCTCGGCGGGCACCGCGGCGACGAACCCGCGCAGCATCCAGATCGCGAACGGCAGGCTGAACGCCAGGTGCACCAGCACCAGCGACCCGAGGTGGTTGAGCCCGAACGCCGGCGCCACGTCGCGCACCGACCGCATCACGAAGAACAGCGGGATGGTCAGCGCCTCCACCGGCACCATCTGCACCACCAGCAGCATGACCAGCATCGTGGTCCGGCCGCGGAAGCGGAACCGGGTCAGCGCGGTGGCCGCCAGGAACGACAGCAGCAGGCTCAGCAGCACCACCGCGGTGGCCACCACGAGGCTGTTGAGCAGGTAGCGGCCGAAGCTCTGCACGGTCAGCGCGCGCACGAAGCTGTCCAGGGTGGGCGCGAGCGTCCACGGCCGCGGGTCGGCCGAGACGACCTCGGCCTCGGGCTTGAGCGCGGTCAGCACCATCCAGTACAGCGGGAACGCCACCACCGCCGCGGCGGCGACGGCCACCGCCTCGGCGACCCCGCGGGAGACGCGCCGGTTCACAGCTCCTCCCCGCCGCGCCGCAGCGCCCTCAGGTAGCCGGCGGTGACCAGGAGCAGCAGGACCGTGGTCACCACGCCGATCGCCGCGCCGAGGCCGTACTCCGAGGCGGCGAACGCCTGCTGGTAGGCGTAGACGTTGAGCACGAGGTTGCGCCCGGCGATGCCGCCGCCGTTGGTCATCACGTAGATCTGGGTGAACACCTTGAAGTCCCAGATGATCGACTGGATGGTCACCACGACCAGGATCGGCCGCAGCAGCGGCAGGATCACCGCCGTGGCGGTGCGCGCGGTGGACGCGCCGTCCAGGGCCGCGGCCTCCAGCACCTCGCCGGGGATGGCCCTGATGCCCGCGTAGAGGGTGACCATGACGAACGGGAACGAGCACCAGATCACCTGCGCGGCGACCAGGCCGAAGGCGACCCACTTGTCGTAGGTCCAGGAGAACCCGGTGGTGCCCAGCACCTCGTTGACGAAGCCGAGGTTGGCGTCGAACAGGAACAGCCAGATCGTGGACCCGGCCACCGCGGGCGTGGCCCACGCGCCGAGCGCGGCCAGGAACAGCGTGGTCCGGGCCCAGGCGCGGACCCTGGTGGCGAGCACCGCCAGGGCCGCGCCGACCAGCAGGGTCCCCGCCACGCACACCGCCGCGAAGCCGACCGTCTGCCCGAGCACGGCCCAGAACCGGTCGTCGGCGAGCAGGCGCGCGTAGTTGCCCAGGCCCAGGAACGTCAGCGGCGCGCCACCGCTGACCTGCTCCTGGCCGTAGTCGAACAGCGAGATCAGCACGAGCTGGTAGATCGGGTAGCCCATGAGGCCGACCAGCACCAGCAGGGCGGGGGCGAGGTAGGTCAGGGCGACCCGGCCGTCGCCCCGCTTGACGGGGACGGTCATGAACCGAACGCGGCGTTCATCTCGTCGGCCGCCGCCTTGGCCGCGGTGTCGAGGTCGTCGCCCGCCGCGGCGACCTTCTGGAGCAGGTTGGGCAGCACGGCCTGGGCGTCGACCTTGGCCCAGTCGGGGGTGACCGGCACGAAGCGGGTGCCCGCCTCCAGGGTCTTGACGAAGGGCTCCAGCACGGGGTTGGCCGCGGAGACCTCCCGCTGCACGTCGCCGAACGTGGGCAGGTTGCCCATGGCGTCGAACATCTTGCGCTGGTAGGTCTTGCCGCCCAGGAGCTTGACGAACTCGGTCGCCAGGGTCTTGCGCTGGGAGCCGCCGAGCACGCCGAGCAGGTTGCCGCCGGAGAACGCGGGCGCGATCGAGCCGGGGGTCTTGCCGGGCAGGGGCACCACGGCGTACTTGCCGGCGGCGCTGGAGGCGTCGACGGACTTGCGGTTGAAGTCGCCGCCGACGACCATCGCGGCCTTGCCGGCGCGGAACGCCTCGACGCTGGCGTCGCCGCCGTTGCCCGCGCACTGGGCGGGCGGGCAGATGTCGTCGGCGATCAGCTCGGTGTACTGGCGCAGGCCCGCCTTGGACTCGGCGCTGTCGATGGTGGAGACGTACCCGTCGCCGTCCTTCCTGGCGATGTCGCCGCCGTTGGCCCACACGAACGGCATGGCGCCGTAGGTGTACTTGCCGCCGGCGGAGATGCCGAGCAGGTCGGGCCTGGCCTGGCGGACGCGGCGGGCCAGCGGCGCGATCTCGTCGAGGGTGGCCGGGGGTCGGAGGCCCAGCTCCCCGAAGACGTCGGTGCGGTAGTAGAGCGCGCGCACGCCGACGAACCACGGCACGCCGTAGACCTTGCCGTCGACCTTCGCGGTGTCGAGCACGGCGGGCAGCAGGTCCTTCCCGTCCTCCCAGCCGGCCAGGTCGACCTCGGCGAACCCGCCGCCGGCGACGTAGCCGGCCAGGTCGGTGTTGCCGAACTCGGCGACGTCGGGCGCGCTCTGCGGGTCGCTGAAGGCGGCCTTGAAGCGCTCGGCGCGGGTCTGCACCTGGATGTACTGGACGTCGACGGTGACGCCCTGGTGCGCGTTCTGGAACTCGGCGACGGCCTCCTGCACCACGGCCTCCTTGGGGCCGCGGTTGACCTCGTCGAACAACCAGACCCGGAGTTGGCCGGTCTGCTCGTCGGTGCCGGTGGACGCCGGGCCGGACTGGACCGGGGCGCACCCGGCCAGCACGGCGGCGCCCACGGCTGCTGCCACTACGAACCGCATCCTCGCCACCTCTTCTCGCCATGTTGCGTCCTGTGCAACGTCTGTTTCACGGGAGGCAACGGGGATGCTATGACCGATTCGGCAAGCGGTCTAGACCAGATTCGCCCAGGCGCGCACGGCGTCGGCGGACAGCGGCGCGTCCCAGCCGCCCGGGCGGACCGCGCCGCCGACGTGGAAGGCGGTCACCCCGGCGGCCTTGAGCGGTGCGACGTGCTCGGCCTTCAGGCCGCCGCCGACGAGCAGGCGCGCCCCGTCGCGGCGCGCGAGCCGTTCGAGGACCGGCAGGCCGTCGGCCACGCCGCGCGGCGAGCCGGCGGCGAGCACGGTGTCGCAGCCCAGGCCGGCCACGACGTCCCACGCGCCCTCGGGGTCGACGGAGTGGTCCAGGGCGCGGTGGAACGTCCAGGCGCAGCCGGCCAGCTCGGCGAGCACGGCCTCGCAGGCGGCGACGTCGACGTGCCGGCGCCCGTCGAGGAAGCCGAGCACGAACTCGGAGGCGCCCGCCCCGCGCAGCGCCGCGGCGTCGCGCCGCAGCCGGTCGGGGTCGCCGGGCGCGAACCCCGGCGCGTCCCGCAGCATCACCCGGACGGGCAGGTCGGTGACGCCCAGCACCTCCCGGAGCACGCGCACCGGGGGCGTGAGGCCGTCCGCGGCCATGTCGACGGTCAGTTCCAGGCGGTCGGCGCCGCCGGCCTGGGCGGCCTCGGCGTCGGCGGCGTGCAGCGCGATGACTTCCAGCATGGTCTGGACCATAGGCCGTGCCGGGGCCGGCCGGGGAAAAGTCAAATGTCAACCGCGGTCCGCGTATCCAGCGTAGAACTACTCACTCTTTTCCCTATGACCGATCCTCAACCCCGACTGAGGAGACACCGGATGAACGCCAACCCGCCTGGCGTCGACGACGACCTCGTCCACCTGGACGAGGACCTCGCCGAACTCGCCGAGCTGGAGCAGGAGCTCGCCGACCAGCAGGACCCGGACCTGCCGCCCGCCACCCCGGCCGGGCAGCACCAGACGCACAGCGAGCCGGTGGGCACCAACTGAGGACGCTGGGGGACGGGGCGGGTTCGATCGGCTTCGAGGGGTGCCGATCGGAACCGCCCGCGGAGGGGAACGGCGGTCCGCGGTGCGAGGGGGGCATCGCGGACCGCCGCCGCGACGGTGGTGGGGGAGATGTGTGACGATCAGCTCCGGCCGGGGGATGCCGAGGAGGAGGTGACGACGTGGGAGAACTGCGCACGGCGGGTGAGCGCCCACCGTGGGAGGGCTTGGACGGCACGGACCGGCACGCCGCCTGCGTCGTCGCCGCGCGCGCCGGCGACCGGAGGGCGCTGGACGTGCTGATCGCCGACCTCACCCCGCTCGTGTGGCACGTGGCCCGCGGCCACGGGCTGGACCGCAGCACCGCGGAGGACGTGGTGCAGACGGTGTGGCTCGCGCTGCTGCGGCACCTCGACCGCCTGGCGGAACCCCGCGCGCTGGCGGGGTGGCTCGTGGTGACCACCCGCCGCGAGGCCCAGCGCACCTGGACGCCCAGCCGCCGGGAAGCGGCGCTGAACGACGAGCTGGCCGAACAACTGGAGAGCGAGTACGGCCTGCCCGAGGACGCCGCCCTGGTCGACGACCGGGACCACCGGTTGTGGCGCGCGTTCGGGCGGCTGTCGCAGAAGTGCCAGGAGCTGCTGCGACTCACCGTGCTGGCCGGGCGGGCGGAGTACCGCGCGGTCGCCGAAGCACTGTCCATGCCGCGCGGCAGCATCGGCCCGACCAGGGGCCGGTGCTTGACGACGTTGCGCGCACATCTCGACGCGGAAGGAGGATCGCGGTGAACGACATCGACCCGCGCGATGACCGCAGAGGCCAAGAGGACACCGCTGTCCTCACTGAACTGAACCGCCTGGTGTACGAGCTGGACGCGCCCCCGGTGGGGCTCGTCGAGCGCATCCAGTTCGCGGTGGCCCTGGAGAACCTGGACGTCGAGGTGGCGCGCTGGGAGCGGGCCGGCTCGTTCGCCGGCGTGCGCGGCGGCGGCCCCGGCACCATCACCTTCACGGTGGACAACCTCACCCTGATGGTGAACTTCACCTCGACCGGCGCCCGGCACCGCATCGACGGCTGGCTGGTGCCCGCGGGCGAGCACACCGTCGAGGTGCGGGTGGCCGAGCACGAGTCGAGCACCACCAAGGCCGACGACGGCGGGCGGTTCGTGCTGTCCGACGTGCCCGCCGGGACCACGCAGATCGTGGTGCACCTGGTGAACTCGCGCGGCGAGCCCGGCCGGACGGTCGTGACGCCGACGATCATGCTCTAGAGGGGGCGTCACGTTCGGTCGATCGACGGGTACTCACGGAGAGTGACCCGTTCGGCTCAGCCGGAATGTCCACAAGACGGCTCCTCGGGCACGCCCGGTGTGCTGGCATTGGGGACGTGCCACCGTCCCGTGCCGCGGTACCCGCCACCGAGCCTGTCCGGAACAGCGTCGAACTGGCGTCCGAGCTGCGTGAACAAGGCTACCGAGCCGCGTCGGCCGGGCGCCCGGCCGACGCGGTGGAGCTGCTGCGCCGGGCACTGGGCGCGCTGCCGGCGCCCCCGGGAGCCGCCACGCTGCGCATCCGAATCCTGATCACGTTGTCCTACGCGGAGGCCGAGACCGGGTCGGTCGACGACGGCCTGGCCCACCTCACCACCGCCGACGGCCTGGTGGCGGGCCTGCCCGAGGGCCCGGAGCGGCTCGGGCTGGGCGCGATCGTGCAGGACCAGCGGGCGCTGATCCTGCACCGGGCCGGGCGGACCTCCGACGCGATCGCCCTCTACGACGAGTCCGTGCGGCGGTTGGAGGAGGGGCGCGCGGCCGGGGCGGTCGACGCGACGGCGCTGTCCACGGCGCTGATCAACCGGGGGCTGACCAACATCGCGTTCGGGCTGCCCGAGGCGGCGGAGCGGGACGTGCGGCGCACCATCGAGCTGGCCGAGGCCGAGGACGAGCCGCTGCTCAAGGCGAAGGCGCTGAACAACCTGGGGGACGTGGCGCAGCTGTCCGGCGACCTGCCGGCCGCGCTCGGGCACTACGAGCGGGCGGGGCGGGCGCTGTCGGCGCTGGCGCCGGACCTGGTGCCCCGGCTGCGGATCGACCAGGCCCGGACGCTGCTGGCGGCGGGGTTGGCCGCCGAGGCGGCCAAGCACCTGGACGAGGCCCTGGTCGTCCTGCGCCGGCGGCGGGTGGGGCAGGACCTGGCGGAGGCGGAGCTGGGGCGGGCCGCGGCGGCGCTGCTGCAGGGGGATCACGCGGTGGCCCGCGACCTGGCGGCGCGGGCGCGGCGGCGGTTCGGCAGGCGGGGGAGCAAGCCGTGGGCCGAGCTGGCGGCGCTGATGCGGATGCGGGCCGAGTTCGCGGCGGGGCAGGACGCCGGTCGGGGTGCCGATCAAGGTGCCGGTCGGGGTGCCGGTCAGGACGCGGCTCTGGCTTCAGGCGGGGGCGCGGGTCAAGCCGCAGGTCGGGCTTCAGGCCGGGACGCGGGTCAGGCCGCAGCTCAGGCCGTGGGCCGGGTCGCTCTCGACCAGCCTGTCGCCGACCACTCCACCGACACCCCCGCCCCCGGTCCCCGGCCCGCGGCGACCATCCCCGCCCAGGCGACCACCCCCGAACAGACCGTCATCCCGCCCCGGCCGCACCCGACCCTCGCGCACCACCACACCTCGCCCACCCCGTTCCCCTCCTCCCTCGCCACCCCGGCGAAGGCGGCGGGCCTGGCGAAGCGGTTGCGGTCGGTGGGCCTCACCGACGAGGCGGCCGTGGCGACGCTGCTCGCCGTCCGGATGGCGGTCCGCCGGGGCGATGTCACCACCGCCCGCGAGCTGCTGGCCCGCGTGCCGGTGCCCGGCCCGATCACCCCGATCGACCACCGGATGCTGCTGCGGCTGTGCCGGGCCGAGCTGGCCGTGGCGACCGGTTCACCCGCCGCGGCGCTGCGCGAGGCCGAGGAGGGGTTGGCCGAACTGGGCCTGGCGCGCGACCGCGTCGGCGGCCTGGACCTGCTGTGCGGCACCGCCGTGCACGGCCGTGAGCTGGGCGAACTCGCCATCGGCCTGGTCCTCGACCGGGGTGGGGACGCCGGCACCGCGTTCGACTGGCTGGAGCGCACCCGGGCCCAGGTCTACCGCTACGAGCCCCTGCCCGCGATCGACGACCCCGTGCTGGCGCGGCGCGTGGCCGAGTCGCGGACCCTGTCGCGGGCCGTGCAGCAGGCGCGCCTGGACGGTCGTCCCGCCGACGAGCTGGAGGCCCGCCTGGAGCCGTTGCAGCGCGAAGTCGCCCGACTGGGGTGGCACACGAGCGTGTGGGGCCGCCCTCGCCCGGTGTGCCGGGTGACCGACGTGCACGCCCGACTGGGTGATCGCGCGATGGTGAGCTTCGTGGCGCACGGCAACGTCCTGTCCGCCGTGGTCCTGGCCGAGGGCGACGCGACCCTGGTGCGCCTGGGCGACGCGACGGAGGTCTTCGAACAAGCCAGGCAGCTCCACGCCGACCTGGACGCCCTGGCCCCGGACCGCCTGCCCAAACCCCTGGCGGACGCCATCACCGCGTCGGCGGCCCGCCGCGCCGAGGTCCTGGACGGGGCGCTGATCGCCCCGTTGTCGCCCCTGGTCGGCGGGCGCGACCTGGTGGTGGTCCCCACCGGCGACCTCTACGCCGTGCCGTGGAACGCACTGCCGTCCCTGCACGGCCGCCCGGTGGTGGTGGCCCCGTCCGCCACGGCCTGGCTGAACGCGGCGTCGGCACCCGGGTCCTCGGCCTCTCGCGTGGTCCTGGTGGGCGGCCCGAACCTGCCCGAGGCAGTGGGCGAGGTGAGCAACCTGCGCGCCACCTACCCCGACGCGGTGACGGCCGAAGAAGTGGCCGAAGTCCTGACCCACCTGGACGGCGCCCGCCTGGCCCACATAGCCGCCCACGGCGAGCACGAGTCGGACAACGCCCTGTTCTCCCGCCTGGAACTGGCCGACGGCCCCCTGTTCGCCCACGAAACCGCCCGCCTGCGAACCGCACCCGAACAGGTGATCCTCGCCGCGTGCTCCCTGGCCCTGAGCCACATACGACCGGGTGACGAAGCCCTGGGTTTCGCGGGCGCCCTCCTGGCCAGCGGCTCACGGACGGTGGTCGCCGCCGTCAACAAGGTGGGTGACCAGGCCGCCGCCCTGACCATGGAGACCTTCCACAAACTCCTGTCCAGCGGCCGCCCCACCCCCCACGCCCTGGCGGAGGCGACCGCCGTGGACCCCCTACGTCGCCCATTCGTGTGCTTCGGCGCCTAACCCGGCCGCACCCCTCAATCACCCACCCCACCCATAAACGCTGAAGCAGCTCCCACCGGAGACCTGCTCCCCCGCAACCCGCCCCCTGATCACCGACAACCCGATGGCCGAGTAGTCCAGCAGGTCACCGGGCAACGCGCCGACCGCGAACCACCCCACCTCGGAACACTTCTCGGGTTCACGGACAACAGGCTCCCCACCCCACTCACGCACCTCGAAGAACACCCCCACCCGAGCCTCGACCGCAGGCGCAACAGCGTGCGTGACGTGCACAAACGTCAAATCCTCCCCACGCACCACCACCCCCACCTCCTCCGCGACCTCCCGCACGGCCGCGGCCACCAGCGACTCCCCCGCCTCGACCTTCCCGGCAGGCAGGTGCCAGAGCCCGTCGAATCGGGAATCGCTGTCACGCCGCCGGATCAGCAGCACGTGACCGTCGCCCCGAACAAGCGCCACGTGCACGTCCACCAGATGCCGATACACCACCAAAATCTCCGATCAACGCACCAAGCCCACCGTCGTCACGCTATCAACAACACCGCCGCCCCCAGTCCCGAATGAAGCAAAAATCCCACACCATCCCGCGCCACCCACCAAAAACCGGGCAAGGCAACAGCGAACCCGAAGACCACAACCAGAGCGCCGCGATCACCGCAATTGCCCGCGGCCAGGCGCAGCGACCGAGAAACCCGCCGATGACCTCGCACAACCGGGCACTCACCCCGAGACAACCCCAACGCCAAGACACACCCAAGCACCCGCCGCGAATTGCCCGCCAATCCAGCGACGAAGGCCCGAAATGCAAGCGCGGCCCACCCAGTCGCACAACGACCACGGACCACCATTGACACACCCGCACCCAACAAGCCCACAAAAAACGACCCGCGGCCGACAAGACCGCCACCACCGGCCGGAAAACCCAACCGAAAATCCCCAGCCGGACGAGAAAGCCGGACGGGCCAACAGCTACGCGAGGGCCGGCCGACAGGAGCCGAACGGGGACCACCAGGGCCAGACGAGCCAGGCCAAGCGGGACGGACCGATCGCAGCGGCAGGCCCGATCGCAGCGACAGCCACCAGCCGCAATGGCGGCCGGTCGCAGCAACCGGTCTCGGCAGCGGCCAGTCGCAGCGGCCGGTCGCAAGCTGGTGAGGCAGGCCGGCCGACCGATCCAGGCTAAGCGAGGCAGGCCGGGCGATCCAGGCCAGGCGAGGCAGGCCGGGCGAGTGGCCACGGCGGGTCGCCGGGCAGGTTGGCCGAAGTGGGCGGCCAGGGGCAGGCGGTCGAGGCGGGTGGTTGGGCCGGCTCAGGCGGGCAGTCGGACATGCAGTCGGGGTAGGCAATTGGGGTGGGCAGCCGGGGCAGGTGGTCGGAGTGGAACAGCCGGAGCAGGTGGTTGGGGCTGGCAGTCGGGCCAGGTCGTCGGGCCGGGTAGTTGGGGCTGAGGGTCGGCCGGGCAGGTGGGGCTGGCGGTCGGGGTAGGCGGTCGGGGTGGCGGTGCGGGCGGGTGGTCGAAGTAGGCGGGCAGGCCGGGTGGTTCGGGCGTCGATATCTCTAACCGATGGCCGTAACAGCGTTTCCGTACATCTTCGTCCCCATGATCACCCGATCGGGTTTGCCGCCCCCTCCACCTCGATTCCACCCCACCTATACACGCGGAAGGGCCCGGTTCGCGAGAAGCGAACCGGGCCCTTCCATGCCTTCACACGACCGTGTGAACCAACCGAACCGACCGGACCGTCACCGACCCGGACTTGGCTCGACCGGTATCCACCGGCCGCACCTCACCGGTCACCGACGACCGACCACCAACCACCGACCCCGGCAACCCCGAACCCACCGGGATCACCGACCGCCGGTCACCGGCCGGGCGACCGTCGAGGTCAGAAGTCCATGCCGCCGGCGTCCGGCACGGCCGGGGCGCCCGAGGACTTCTCCGGCTTGTCCGCGACGACCGCCTCGGTGGTCAGGAACAGCGCGGCGATCGACGCGGCGTTCTGCAGCGCCGAGCGGGTGACCTTCGTCGGGTCCGGCACGCCGGCCGCGAGCAGGTCCTCGTACTCGCCGGTGGCGGCGTTGAGGCCGTGGCCGACGGGCAGGCCCTTGACCTTCTCCACCACGACGCCGCCCTCGAGGCCGGCGTTGACGGCGATCTGCTTCAGCGGCGCCTCGACGGCGACCTTGACGATGTTGGCACCGGTGGCCTCGTCGCCGGTCAGCTTCAGGCCCGCGAACGCGGCCTCGGCGGCCTGCAGCAGGGCCACGCCGCCACCGGCGACGATGCCCTCCTCCACGGCGGCCTTGGCGTTGCGCACCGCGTCCTCGATGCGGTGCTTGCGCTCCTTCAGCTCGACCTCGGTGGCGGCGCCGGCCTTGATGACCGCGACACCGCCGGCGAGCTTGGCCAGCCGCTCCTGCAGCTTCTCGCGGTCGTAGTCGGAGTCCGACTTCTCGATCTCGGCGCGGATCTGGTTGACGCGGCCCTGGATCTGCTCGGCGTCACCGGCGCCCTCGACCACGGTGGTCTCGTCCTTGGTGACGACGATCTTGCGGGCCTTGCCCAGCAGCGACAGGTCGGCGTTCTCCAGCTTGAGGCCGACGTCCTCGGTGATGACCTGGCCGCCGGTCAGGGTGGCGATGTCCTGGAGGATGGCCTTGCGGCGGTCGCCGAAGCCCGGGGCCTTGACGGCGACGGACTTGAAGGTGCCGCGGATCTTGTTCACGACCAGGGTGGCCAGGGCCTCGCCCTCGACGTCCTCGGAGATGATCAGCAGCGGCTTGCCGGACTGCATGACCTTCTCCAGCAGCGGGAGCAGGTCCTTGACCGTGGAGATCTTGGAGCCGTAGAGCAGGATGTACGGGTCCTCCAGGACCGCCTCCTGCCGCTCCGGGTCGGTCACGAAGTAACCGGAGATGTAGCCCTTGTCGAAGCGCATGCCCTCGGTGAGCTCCAGCTCGAGCCCGAGCGCGTTGCTCTCCTCGACGGTGATGACGCCTTCCTTGCCGACCTTGTCCATGGCCTCGGCGATCAGCTCGCCGATGGTCGAGTCGCCGGCGGAGATGGACGCCGTGGCGGCGATCTGCTCCTTGGTCTCGACCTCCTTGGCGGTCTTGTGCAGCTGCTCGATGACGGCCTCGACGGCCTGCTCGATGCCGCGCTTGAGGCCCAGCGGGTTGGCGCCCGCGGCCACGTTGCGCAGACCCTCGCGGACCAGCGCCCGGGCGAGGACGGTGGCGGTCGTGGTGCCGTCGCCCGCGACGTCGTCGGTCTTCTTCGCCACTTCCTTGACGAGCTCGGCCCCGATCTTCTCCCAGGGGTCCTCGAGCTCGATCTCCTTGGCGATGGAGACGCCGTCGTTGGTGATGGTCGGCGCGCCCCACTTCTTCTCGAGCACGACGTTGCGACCCTTGGGGCCGAGCGTCACCTTGACGGCGTCGGCGAGGGTGTTCATGCCACGCTCGAGACCGCGGCGGGCATCCTCGTCGAACGCGATCATCTTGGCCATTGCGGTGTGTTCCTCCGCCTGATTACGAATGGGGCCACTGCGGACGCGCGCCCGCAGCGGAACACGGTGCTTCGGCCAGGCTCGGTGCCCGCGACGGACGACCCGCCCCTGCGCGAGGAGCCGGCCTCACCGTCCCAGCCTGCGTGTTGGCACTCAGTGGGCCCGAGTGCCAACACCGTGTTTAGCACTCGACGGAGGAGAGTGCAAGAAGCACAGGTCAGGCGGGTGACCCGGGCTGGGTGAACGGGCCGGTGGTCCCGCCGACGCCCATCGACTGGCCGGTGGTCCGCGAGGGCTGCCGGGGCGGCTCGTCCTTGGGCGTGAGGATCAGGACGAGCACGATGATCGCCGCGATGGCGATCGCGCCCACCACCACCGGCGCGAACCACACCGGCCGGGACCTGCCCGTGTCGGTGAACGCGCCCGCGCCGCCGACCTGCGCGGGCGGGCGCAGCCGGACGGGGTCCTGGAGGAACCCGGGCTGCTGCTGGTACGGGGTCCGGTAGGGCTGCTGCGCGGGCACGCCGCCGCTCTGCGGCCCGAGGTCGGCGCGCCGGCCGGGCGGGGCGGTCTGCGGTGCGGCGGACAGCGCCACGCGCGCCGCGTTGACCAGCTCCACGCACGAGGAGTACCGCTGCGCCGGGTCCTTGGCGGTGCCCTTGCGCAGCACGTCGTCGATGGCGGGCGGCAGCGACACCAGGCCGCTCAGCGCGGGGATGTCCGAGCCGAGGTGCCCCTGGATGACGTCCTGCACGCCGCCCTGGAACGGGGGCCGCCCGGACAGGCAGGCGAACAGCATGCAGGCCAGCGCGTACTGGTCGGTGCGGCCGTCGAGGGGTTCGCCGCGCAGGTGCTCGGGCGCGGCGTAGGTGGGCGAGCCGAGGAAGTCGCCGGTGCGGGTGCGGTGGCCGGTGGCGCCGCGCCTGGTCAGGCCGAAGTCGGCGAGGTAGACGTGCTCGCGCGAGGCTTCCTTGGTGGTGACCAGCACGTTGGCGGGCTTCACGTCGAGGTGGACCAGGCCCTTGCCGTGCAGCATGTCGAGCGCTTCGGCGACCTGGCCGAGCAGGGTGAGGACGCGCGCGGGCGGCAGCGGGCCGTCCTTGATCAGCGCGGCGAGGTCCTGGCCGTCCACCAGGCGCATCGCGATGTAGAGCAGCCCGTCGACCTCGTCGAAGTCGTAGAGCGGGACGATGTTGGCGTGGTCGATGGCCGAGGTGTTGCGGGCCTCGTCGACGAACCGCTCGCGGAACTCCGCGTCGGCGGTCAGGTGCTCCCCGATGACCTTGAGCGCGACCTTCCGGCCCAGCCGGACGTCCGTGGCCTTGTAGGTCACGCTCATGCCACCGCGGCCGAGCACCCCGTCGATCCGGTAGTGGCCCAGCCGTCGCCCAGTCAGGTCCTCCGACACGCGAGGCAGCCTAACGTCCGCGGGTTCCCGCTCGCGCGGGGTTCCCGGCAAAGGCGGGAAGCCGCCCGACCCGCCGCGGGGCGGGTCGGGCGGAGGTCACGAGGCCTTCCGGACGTCCGACGCCTGGCTGCGGCCGTCGCGGCCCGCCTGGATCTCGAACTCCACGCGGTCACCCTCGGCCAGCGTGCGGAAACCCTCCATCTGAATCGCCGAGTAGTGCACGAACACATCGGGCCCGCCGTCGGCGGCGATGAAGCCGTACCCCTTCTCCGAGTTGAACCACTTGACCGTGCCGACAGCCAAGACGTCCTCCTTCGAGAAATACCTGAGCAAACCGCCACGCTAGAGGCACGAGGGGGTCCGCCGATACCTCCTTATGGAGTCATGCGCGCGCACTGAAACCATTGTCCCGCAACCAACTGACCAATGAGCGCGGGCTGTGGGTGCGGGTGACCACCAGGCCGGGACCGGCGAAGTCCAGGAGCAGCCCTTCGCCATTCCGAACGGATTGGGACGCGTCGGGGGAAACCGCGCGCAACCGGCACTGGAGGGTGTCGGCGAAGGCCACCACGTGCCCGGCGTCGACGGTGACCAGCTCGCCCGCGTCGAGGGTGACGACGTCGAGGGTGCCGTAGCAGGACAGCACCACTGGACCGGTTCCGTGGACGTGGGCGAGGAAGCCGCTGTCGCCGCCGTGGAGGGCGCGCACGGGCGGGGCGGCCGGGTCGAGGCGGGCGGTGGCGGCCGAGGCGAGCCAGGCGGTCCGGGACACGCACCAGCCGGCCTTGCCGTCGAGTTCGAGCACGTGCAGGTCGCCGGGCAGCGGGGGCGCGACGTCCACCCAGCCGCCCTCCGGGCCCGCGGTGCACAGCGCGGCGGTGACGCCGGGCGCCTTCGCGCGCGGGTCGACGCCGGTGCCGTAGCTGGTGGCGAGCACCGAGGAGCGCTCGACCAGCGCGGGCTCGCCCGGCGCGAGCAGGAGGCGGGCCACGCCGGCGGTGGGGGTGTGCCGCGTCCGGACCTGCACCGCTCCCCCTTCACCCCGATCGACCGCTCAGCCGCTCGGGGCAGTCTGCCACGCGCCGGGCAGGATGGTGCCCGTGTCCAACGCGCTGACCAGAGTCGCTGATCACAAGGCCCGCGTCGCCGGGCTGGTGGGTGCCACGCCGGTGGTGGCGGCGCCCGTCGCGGACTGCCTGGGGCTGGTGCTGGCCCGCGACCTGGTGGCGCCGGTCGCGCTGCCGCCGTTCGACAACTCCGCGATGGACGGGTACGCCGTGCGGGCCGCGGACGTGGCCGCGGTGCCGGTGGAGCTGCCCGTGGCGCAGGACGTCCCCGCCGGTCGCACGGACCTGGTGCCGCTGGAGCCGGGCACCGCGCACCGCATCATGACCGGCGCGCCGGTGCCCGAGGGCGCGGACGCGGTGGTGCAGGTGGAGTGGACCGACGGCGGCACGTCGGCGGTGCGCGTGGACCGGTCGGTGGCGCCCGGCCAGAACGTGCGGCGGGCCGCGGACGACGTGGCGCCCGGCACGACGGTGCTGACCGCGGGCACGCCGCTCGGGCCGGCGCAGCTCGGGCTGGCCGCCGCGCTGGGGTTCGGGGAGCTGCCGGTGCGCAGGCGCCCGCGGGTGCTGGTGCTGTCGACCGGGTCGGAACTGGTCGGGCCCGGAGTTCCGCTCGCGCCGGGGCAGATCTACGAGTCGAACGGCGTGATGCTGGCCGCGGCGGTGCGCGAGGCGGGCGGTGAAGCGGAATTGCTGCGCTTCGTCCCGGACGACGTCGCGCAATTCCACGCCGCGGTCGAATCGCGGATCGCCTCATTCGACCTGCTGCTCACCTCGGGCGGGGTGAGCGCGGGCGCGTACGAAGTGGTGAAGGACGCGTTCACCGGGCGCGGGGTCGAGTTCACGAAGGTCGCCATGCAGCCCGGCGGACCGCAGGGCGCGGGCCGTTACCGGGGGGTGGCGGTGGCGACGCTGCCCGGGAACCCGGTGAGCGCGCAGGTGTCGTTCGAGGTGTTCGTCCGGCCCGCCCTGCGCGCGGCCATGGGATTCCGGCAGGTGGAGCGGCCCACGGCGGTGGCGCGGCTGAACGCGCCGGTCTCCTCGCCCGCCGGGCGCACCCAGTTCCGGCGCGGCGCCTACGACCCGGCGTCCGGGCGCGTGGTGACGCCGGTGGGCGGGCCCGGGTCGCACCTGCTGTCGGCGCTGGCGGTCAGCGACTGCCTGATCGAGGTGCCCGAGGACGTGACGGAGCTGGCCGCGGGCGACGAGGTCGTGGTGCGGCTGCTGCACGGGTAGCGGTCCGCGCGGGACAGCGGTCGCTCGGGTGGCGGACATCGATCATTTGCTGTGATGCGCATTACACTGGGCGCGGCCCCCGGCCGGTGGTCCGTGCGTTCGTCGGGGGACGCACGGGTGGGCCGGCCGGGGGACGGGACGCCGAACCGCTCGGCCGCGTAGCGTGTGGCGGGCCGGAACCGCCCCAAAACGGAAGAGCCATGACCGACCAGAACCGTGGTGCCGTCTCCCACTTCCTCCAGCTCGCCAAGGGGATCCTCCCCCCGATGAACCCCGCGGGCCGCCCGTTCGTGGCGGGTGCGGCCGTCGTGACGCTGCTGCTGCGCAGGTACTCCAAGCGCGCGGGCGTCGTCGGCGCGCTGCTGACCGCGTGGGTGGCCTGGTTCTTCCGCGAGCCCGGGCGCACCACGCCCACCCGCCCCGGCCTGGCCGTGGCCCCCGCCGACGGCACCGTGTCGCACGTCGTCGAGGCCGCGCCGCCCGCCGAGCTGGGTCTCGGCGACGCGCCGATGACGCGGATCAGCGTGTTCCTGTCGGTGTTCGACGTGCACGTGCAGCGCACCCCGGTCGCCGGGCTCGTGCGCCGCGTGTCGTACCGGGCGGGCAAGTTCCTCTCCGCCGACCTGGACAAGGCCAGCGAGGACAACGAGCGCAACGCGGTGTGGCTGACCTCG
Source organism: Saccharothrix syringae (assembly GCF_009498035.1). Lineage (NCBI taxonomy): Bacteria > Bacillati > Actinomycetota > Actinomycetes > Pseudonocardiales > Pseudonocardiaceae > Saccharothrix > Saccharothrix syringae. The sequence continues at coordinate 480,338 of NZ_CP034550.1, read as the reverse complement.
GCCGACGGGCACGACGTGGTGGTCGTGCAGATCGCGGGCCTGGTGGCGCGCCGCATCGTGTGCCACGTCGCCGAGGGCGACAAGGTGACCGCGGGCCAGACCTACGGGCTGATCCGGTTCGGCTCGCGCGTCGACCTGTACGTGCCGGCGGGCAGCCGGGTGCTGGTCGAGGCGGGCCAGCGGACAATCGGCGGCGAGACCGTGCTCGCCGAGCTCCCCGCGGGGGGTTGAGCCGATGACGGCCGGCGGACCGGGCATCAGGCTGCTGCCGAACGCGATCACGGTGCTCGCCATGTGCGCGGGCCTGTCCGCGGTGTACTTCGCCAGCGTCAGGATGTGGGGCGCGGCGATCGGGGCCATCGCCGCGGCCGCGGTGTTCGACGGGCTGGACGGGCGGCTCGCCCGGCTGCTCGACGCGACCAGCAAGATGGGCGCCGAACTCGACTCGCTGGCCGACGCGGTGTCGTTCGGCGTGGCGCCCGCGCTCGTGGTCTACCTGTGGAAGTACCCCGGGGCGCGCGAGGGCTGGGTCGTCGCGCTGATCTTCGCGGTGTGCATGGTGCTGCGGCTGGCGCGGTTCAACACGCTGCTGGAGGTCGAGCGGCCGCCGTTCACCAAGGAGTTCTTCGTCGGCGTGCCGGCACCCGCGGGCGGGTTGCTGCTGCTGCTGCCGCTGATCGTGGACGAGCAGCTGGGCCGTGGCGGGTGGTGGTCCGGGCAGGTCGTCGTCGCGGTGTGGACGGTCGCCATCGCGCTGCTGCTGGTCAGCCGCATCCCGACGCTGTCCGTGAAGACGATCAAGGTCCCGCCGCGGCTCGTGGCGCCGCTGCTGGTGCTGGTGGGGCTGCTGGCGGCGGCGGTGATCACGTTCCCGCTGGTGGCGCTGATCGCGGCGATGCTCGTGTACCTGGGGCACCTGCCGTACTCGGTGCGCCGGTACCGGTGGCTGGCCAAGCACCCGGAGGCGTGGGAGGTGCCCGCGGCCGACCGGCGGGCGATCAAGCGGGCGCACGGCGTGGCCGCGCGGCGGCTGGGGTTGCGGCAGCCGCTGCGGGGGCGCGTGGCGGGCGCGGCGCTGCGGGCGGTCCGCAGGCCCCGCCGGTTCGACCCGGCCCAGGCGGAGACGAACGGCCAGGCGCGCGACGGCAAGCGGCGCGGGTGGCGGCAGATCGGTTTGCGCAGGCAGGACCGGCTATGATCACAGGGACGTCGTCCTCTCGCTGACACGATCGGGTGATCATCGGGCGAAGATGTACGGAAACGGCGTTACGGCGACTCGGTTGGATATGAAGGAACCGCCGACCAGCCCCCGCGCCGTCCCGCACCCCTCCGCCCACCCGCACTCCCCCGCCCCTCCGCACTCCCCCGCCCACCCGCACTCCCCCGCCCACCCGCACCGACCGCCCAGGCCACCGCACTACGCTCGACCCCGTGATCACGCTGACGGCCCGCCTGTCGCCCTCGGCCCTCGACACCCGCCGCGGCGTGGTGCGGCTGCACCCGGAGGTGCTGGACGCGCTGGGCCTGCGGGCCTGGGACGCGGTGCGCCTGACGGGCGCGCGGGTGAGCGCGGCCCTGGCCGCCGCCGGCGACGGCCCGCCCGGCGTGGTGCTGCTGGACGACGTGACCCTGTCGAACCTCGGCGTCGTCGAGGGCAGCGAGGTCGTGGTGGCCCCGGTGGAGGTCGCCGCCGCCCGGCGGGTGGTGGTGGCCGGGTCGCGGCTGGCGAGCACGTCGCTCACGCCCGAGACCCTGCGCATGGCGCTGACCGGCAAGGTGCTGACGGTGGGCGACGCGGTGTCGCTGCTGCCGCAGGACCTGGCCCCGCCGCCGGGGGCGGACCTGAGCGCGACCAGGCGCAAGCTGGCGAACGCGATCGGGATGACGTGGACGAACGAGCTGCTGACCATCACCGCCGCCGACCCCGCGGGGGTGCCGGTGGCGGTGCAGCCGTCGACGGTCGTGGGGTGGCGCGACGGGGCGAGCACGGGTGACGCGGCCGGCGTCGGGTTCGGCCGGGGCGGGTCGGGTGCGGCGGGTGGCTCGGCGGGGGCCGGGTCGGGCGCGGGATCGGCGGCTGGGGTCGGCCTGGGCGCAGGGGCAGGTTCGGGCGCGGGTTCAGCCGGCGCGGGCCGGGTGGGCGGGATTTCCGGCTCGGGTGAAATTTCGGGCATAAAGGGTATTTCAGACTTCGGGAACATTTCGGGCACCGGTCCAGGCTCGACGGGCACCGGCGTGGCGGGCGCCGGTGCGGTCACGGCGGCCGCGGCGCCCGTGCCGGTCGCGGACCTCGTGGGGCAGCAGGACGCCGCCAAGCGGCTCGCCGAATGGCTCGACCTGACGTTCAGCCACCCGGAGCTGCTGGCCAGGCTCGGCGCGACGCCCCGGCTCGCGGTGCAGGTCAGCGGCCCGGAAGGGGTCGGCAAGACCACGTTCGTGCGGGCCGTCGCGCACGCGGCCGAGGTGGCGGTCGTCGAGGTCGCGGCGCCGGGCATCGCGGTCCTGGAGGCCAACGCGACCGCGCAGCGGCTCGCGGACGCCCTGGCCGCGGCACGCGCGCAGGCGCCGGCGGTGCTGCTGCTGACCGACGTCGAGGCGCTGCTGCCGGCCGCCACGCCGCCGCCGGTGGCGACGGTGGTGCTCGACGCGTTGCGCGGGCGGCCGGACGGGGTCGTGCTGGTGGTCACGAGCGCGCACCCCGAGGCCGTGGACCCGCGGTTGCGCGCGCCGGAGCTGGTGGACCGCGAGCTGGTGCTGCCGCTGCCCGACCGGGCGACGCGGACGGAGCTGCTGCGGGTGCTGCTGCGGGACGTGCCGGTCGAGTCCGACGTGGACTTCGGGGTGGTCGCCGACCGCACGCCGGGGTTCGTGGCGGCGGACCTGGTGGCGTTGCGCCGGGAGGCGGCGGTCCGCGCGGTGCTGCGGCAGCGCGACGTCGCGGAGCCCCGGGTGGCGCAGGGCGACCTGGTGGGCGCGCTGGAGACGGTCCGCCCGATCTCGATGTCCACTTCGGACACCCTGCGGACCGGCGGTCTCACGCTGGACGACGTCGGTGACATGGTCGAGGTCAAGCAGGCGTTGACCGAGGCCGCGCTGTGGCCGTTGCAGTACCCGGACTCGTTCGCGCGTCTCGGGGTCGCGCCGCCGCGCGGGCTGCTGCTGTACGGGCCGCCGGGGTGCGGGAAGACGTTCCTGGTGCGCGCGCTGGCGGGCAGCGGGCGGTTGAACGTGCTGTCGGTCAAGGGCGCCGAGCTGATGGACAAGTTCGTCGGCGAGTCGGAGCGCGCGGTGCGGGAGCTGTTCCGGCGGGCGGCCGAGGCGGCGCCGGCGCTGGTGTTCCTGGACGAGGTGGACGCGCTGGCGCCGCGGCGCGGGCAGTCGTCGGACTCGGGCGTGTCGGACCGGGTGGTCGCGGCGCTGCTGACCGAGTTGGACGGGGTCGAGCCGCTGCGGGACGTGATCGTGCTGGGTGCCACCAACCGGCCCGAGCTGGTGGACCCGGCGTTGCTGCGGCCGGGCCGGCTGGAGCGGCTGGTGTACGTGCCGCCGCCGGACGCCGGGGCGCGGGCCGAGATCCTGCGGGCGTCGTCGCGGAACACGCCGCTGGCCGGGGACGTGGACCTGGCGGTGCTGGCCGAGGAGCTGGACGGGTACTCGGCGGCCGACTGCGCGGCGCTGATCCGGGAGGCCGCGTTGACCGCGATGCGCGAGTCGCTGTCGGCGACCGAGGTGACGGGCGCCCACCTGGCCGCCGCCCGGACCGCGGTGCGGCCGTCGCTGGACCCGGTGCAGCTCGCCTCCCTCGCCGCCTACGCGGAGTCCCGCAACGGCTGAATTCCGCGCCCGCCGGCTCCGAACGGCGAATTCGGGGTACGGGAGTGGACGACACGCCCTGCCCGAGTGGACGACACGCGGTGCCGCAGTGGAGGACACGCGGGGTGGGCGGGGCATTCGTGGGCGGGGCGGAGCAGCGGAAGGATACGAACGGGTGAAGAGCGACGCGGCGGAACGGGTGTTCACGAGCGGCCCGGCCTGGGTCCGGCACGCCATCTGGTGGCACGTCTACCCGCTCGGCTTCACCGGCGCCGAACCCCGGAGCACCGGCGACACCCCCGTCACCCACCGCCTGGGGCACCTGCACGCCTGGCTGGACCACGCCCTGGAGCTGGGCGCGTCCGGCCTGGCGCTCGGCCCGGTCTTCGCCTCCGGCACCCACGGCTACGACACCACCGACCACTACCGCATCGACCCCCGACTGGGTGACGAAGGCGACTTCGACGCGCTGGTCGCCGCCGCCTCGGCGCGTGGCCTGCGCGTCCTGCTCGACGGGGTGTTCAACCACGTCGGACGGGGTCACCCGGCGTTCCGGGCGGTGCTGGAGCAGGGGCCTTCGGCGGCGACCGCGCCGTGGTTCCGCCTGCGCTGGCCCGACGGCCCGTGGACGCCCGGCACCGAGCCCGGGTACGACGACTTCGAGGGCCACCACCACCTCGTGGCGCTCGACCACTCGTGCCCGGCCGTGGTCGACCACGTGGTCGACGTGATGAACCACTGGCTCGACCGGGGCGCGTCGGGGTGGCGCCTCGACGCCGCCTACGCCGTGCCGACGACGTTCTGGGCGCAGGTCACCGAGCGCGTACGCGCCCGTCACCCGGACGCGTACCTGATGGGTGAGGTCATCCACGGCGACTACACCGCGTTCGTCACCGAGGGCGGTCTCGACGCGGTCACGCAGTACGAGCTGTGGAAGGCCGTGTGGAGTTCGCTCAACGACCGGAACTTCCACGAGCTGGCGCACGCGCTGCGCCGGCACGACGGCTTCCTGGAGCGCTTCGTCCCGTACACGTTCCTGGGCAACCACGACGTCACGCGCATCGCGAGCCGCCTGGCCGACCCCGGGCACGTGGCCCACGCCCTGGTCGTGCTGGCCACCACCGGCGGCACCCCGGCGGTCTACGCGGGCGACGAGCACGGCTTCCGCGGGGTCAAGGAGGACCGGGCGGGCGGTGACGACGAGGTCAGGCCGCCGTTCCCGGCCACGCCCGCCGAACTGTCACCGATCGGGTTGCCGGTGTTCCACCTGCACCAGGAGCTGCTGGGGCTGCGGCGCCGGCACCCGTGGCTGCACGCGGCGCGGACGAGCGTGCTGGACGTGTCGAACGAGTTCCTCTCCTACGCCTCGGCGGCGGAGGGGCAACGCCTGGTCGCGGTGCTGTCGACCGCCGGCGGGCCGGTCGGCGCGCGGGTGCCCGGGGCGAGCGGCGTGCTGGCCGGGCGGGCGCGGCTCGACGCGCCCGGGACGCCGGGTGCGCGGGCCCACCTCGACGCCGGCGGGTGGGCCGTGCTCGCCGGCTGACCGGAACGGGCCGGAGCGGGTCGAACGTCGAACTCGGGGGTCCTGAAGGTTCGACACGAGGGGTCTGAGCGTTCGACTCGCGCGACTTGAACGCATGACTCGCGCGACTTGAACGCATGACTCGCGCGGGCTGAGCGCATGACACGCGGGGTTAGGAGACCTTGCCGGAGGGGCCCTTGTAGTCGTTGGTGACGATGACGATGATGCCGGCGTGGGCGGCTTGGATGCCGTTGAAGCGGGGTTCGACCCGGGCGTTCAGGAACTGGGCCAGTTGGCGGGCCGAGGCTTCCTCGTCGGTGCCGGGGCGGAAGTAGACCGTGGTGGTGGGGATGGTGCCCTGGGAGTAGTTGGCCGTGTCGACGACCTCCCAGCCGCCGCGGCGCACGTCGTTCGACGCGTCGGCGGCCAGGCCGGCGATCGTGCCGTTGTTGTAGACGCGCACGGGCGGCTTGGGGGCCACCGGGGGCGGCGGGGTGTCGGCGGTGCCCTGGCCGGCCGGGGTGCCCGGGGTGGTGGGAGCGCCGGTGGGCGCGGGGGTGGTCGTGGGCGCCTGGGGCGGCTGGGTGGTGGTCGGCTCGCCCTGGGAGGTGGCCGGGGTGGTCTCCGACGGCGGGGCGGAGGACTGGGTGTCCGACCCCGGCGTGGACGTGGCGGTCGTCTGCGCGGCGGGCGGCTGGTCGTCCGAGCCGCCGCCGAAGAGGCTGATCACGCCGATCACCAGGGCGACCGCGGCCAGCCCGAGCAGCACGTAGCCGGCGGCGCGGGCGGGGTGGGCGGTGCCCGCGGGCTGTTCCGGGTTCGTCATCGGCGCTCGACACCCAGCCGCTTCGCCAGGCGGGCGCGCTGCCTGCCGGACCGGGACCTGCGCAGTCTCTTGATCAGCATCGGGTCGGCCGCCAAAGCCTCTTCCTTGTCGATCAACGCGTTGAGCAGTTGGTAGTACCTCGTGGCCGACATGTCGAACAGCTCCCTGATGGCCTGTTCCTTGGCACCCGCGTACTTCCACCACTGGCGTTCGAAGGCCAGGATCTCCCGCTCCCGGTCGTTCAACCCGTCGTCCGGCCCCTCCGCCGGCGCCAGTGCCTCTGCGGCGTCCATCTGGCTCCTCAGCCGTCTCCCGTGCGTCGGGGCCATTACATCACGTGATCGTCATCGGGGTCGGCTCATCGGTCGGCGCGTCCGGACAACGCGCCGATAGGCTGCCCGCATGGCAGTTCACCCGATCCGGATCGCCGGAGATCCCGTGCTCCACAACCCGACCCGCCCGGTCGAGGTGTTCGACGACGCGTTGCGCACGCTCGTGGAGGACATGTTCGAGACCATGGCGGCGGCGCACGGTGTCGGACTGGCGGCCAACCAGATCGGGCTCGACCTGCGGTTGTTCGTCTACGACTGCCCGGACGACGACGGCAACCGCTTCCGCGGCGTGGTGGTGAACCCGGTCCTGGAGACCTCCGAGGTGCCGCTGGGCATGCCGGACCCCGACGACGACTTCGAGGGCTGCCTGTCCGCGCCGGGCGAGTCGTACCCGACGGGGCGGGCGTCGTGGGCGAAGGTGACCGGGTTCGACGCCGAGGGCAAGCCGTTCGAGGTGGAGGGCACCGGGTTCTTCGCCCGCTGCCTCCAGCACGAGACCGACCACCTCGACGGGATCATCTACCTGGACCGGCTGGTGGGGCGCCACAAGCGGGCGTCGAAGAAGATGCTCAAGGCCAACGGGTGGGGCGTGCCCGGGCTGTCCTGGGACCCGGCGACCTCCGAGGACCCCTTCGCGGACGACGACGACGAGGACTGACGAGGACTGACGACCCGGGACGACCGCGGGGGACGACCGCGGGGGACGACCGCGGGTGGCCGGGAACGGCGAGGCGGGGTCGGCGCGGCGTCCGGAGCGGTCCGGCGGGTGCCGCGGGAAGGGGCCCGGCGGCTACACGGCGTCGGCGGCCGGTTGTCCCGCGGCGCGCTCGGCCTTCGGCTGGGGCGCGGGGCGCGGCGCGCGTTCGGGGCGCCGCCACGGCAGCTCGGGGAACGCCAGGAGCTCGACGTGGCTGGTGCAGGCGGCCAGTTCGGGGTAGGCGCCGGCGAGGACGGCGGCCCGGACGCGCCGCACCTGCCCGACCGTCGGCAGCTCCCCCACCAGCAGGAACGGCAGCAGCAGCCGCCAGGTGCGCGCCACCGCCTCCCGGTGCCGGTGCGGGGCGCGCAGGGCCGCGCGGGCGACGCGCAGCGCGTGCTCGCCCGCGCTGATGGCGTCGGGCAGCCCGGCGTGGTCCCACGACCAGCGCAGCCCGTCGGCCACGCCGCACCGCCAGCAGTCCACCGGCCCGGTGCCCAGCTCGTCGCCGCACTGGGAGCACGCCACCAGCGTCATCGCCCAGTCCGTGCAGGTCCACGGGTGCCTGCCCACCTCGTCGGCCAGCACCAGCTCGGCCAGCTCCCGCTCGCCCGCGCCGCCCTCGGCCAGCTGCTCGGCGGCCAGCAGCTCCTGCCAGTCGAGCAGCCAGTACTGGTCCACCAGCTCGGCGCAGAACCGGCACCCGGGGTAGCCGCGGCCCGCGAGGTCGCCGCACGACGGGCACGGCGAGACCGCGGCGGGGCGCGCCACGCGCCGCGCGCCGGGCGGGAACGGCTGGTGATCAGCCACGCGGGAAAAGGTACGCGCAAACGGTGGCCGTTGGCATCCGCACCTTGGCACCGGTGCGGGCCCGTGGCTATGGTCGGGCGGACAACTCAACACACGCGGGAGCTCGCGCCACAGCGGGCTGAGAGGGCGGCTGGGGCGCGAGGGCCCCGGTGCCGCCGACCGCCTGAACCTGACCGGGTAATGCCGGCGTAGGGAGGAAATGTCGTGACGGCACTCGACGACCGCTCGGTCGCGCCCAGCGTCACCACCGGGCCGATCTCCGGCTCGCACAAGGTCCACCGCGACGCGGGCGACGGGGTGCGGGTCCCCTTCCGCAGGGTGGGGCTGACCAACGGCGAGCACGTTGACCTCTACGACACTTCCGGTCCGTATACCGACGAGAACGCGACCGTCGACGTCCACAGTGGACTTCCGCGGCTGCGTGCGGACTGGGTCGCGGGCCGCGAACCCGTCAACGGGGCGGTGACCCAGCTGGCGTACGCCAGGGCCGGGGTCGTCACGCCGGAGATGCGGTTCGTCGCGGTCCGCGAGGGGATGAGCCCCGAGTTCGTCCGGGACGAGGTGGCGAGCGGGCGGGCGGTGATCCCCGCCAACCGCAACCACCCGGAGTCCGAGCCGATGATCATCGGCAAGAAGTTCCTGGTCAAGATCAACGCCAACATCGGCAACTCCGCGGTGACCTCCTCGATCGAGGAGGAGGTGGAGAAGATGGTGTGGGCGACGCGCTGGGGCGCGGACACGATCATGGACCTGTCCACCGGCAAGCGCATCCACGAGACCCGCGAGTGGCTGTTGCGCAACTCGCCCGTGCCGGTCGGCACCGTGCCGATCTACCAGGCGCTGGAGAAGGTCAACGGCGACCCGGCGGCGCTGTCGTGGGAGGTCTACCGGGACACCGTCGTCGAGCAGGCCGAGCAGGGCGTGGACTACATGACCGTCCACGCGGGCGTGCTGCTGCGCTACGTGCCGCTGACCGCGAAGCGCGTCACCGGCATCGTCTCGCGCGGCGGTTCGATCATGGCCGCCTGGTGCCTGGCGCACCACCGGGAGAGCTTCCTCTACACGCACTTCGAGGAGCTGTGCGAGATCCTGCGCGCCTACGACGTGACGTTCTCCCTCGGCGACGGCCTGCGGCCGGGGTCGATCGCGGACGCCAACGACGAGGCCCAGTTCGCCGAGCTGCGCACCCTGGGCGAGCTGACGCACATCGCGCGCGACCACGACGTGCAGGTCATGATCGAGGGACCCGGCCACGTGCCGATGCACAAGATCGCGGAGAACGTGCGGCTGGAGGAGGAGTGGTGCGGCGAGGCGCCGTTCTACACCCTCGGGCCGCTGGCCACCGACATCGCGCCCGCCTACGACCACATCACCTCGGCGATCGGCGCGGCGCAGATCGGCTGGCTGGGCACGGCGATGCTGTGCTACGTCACGCCCAAGGAGCACCTGGGCCTGCCCAACCGGGACGACGTGAAGACCGGCGTGATCACCTACAAGATCGCCGCGCACTCGGCGGACCTGGCCAAGGGCCACCCCGGCGCGCAGGAGTGGGACGACGCGCTGTCGAAGGCCCGGTTCGAGTTCCGCTGGGAGGACCAGTTCAACCTGTCGCTGGACCCCGACACCGCGCGGTCGTTCCACGACGAGACGCTGCCCGCCGCGCCCGCGAAGACGGCGCACTTCTGCTCGATGTGCGGGCCGAAGTTCTGCTCGATGAAGATCACCCAGGACGTCCGCCGGTACGCCGAGGAGCGCGGGCTGTCCACGGTGGAGGCCATCGAGGCGGGCCTGTCGGAGAAGTCGCACGAGTTCGCCGACCAGGGCGGCAAGGTCTACCTGCCGGTAGTGGACTGATGGAGGTTCGAACGATGGCCGGCACGCCGCCGCGGGTCCTCACCATCGCCGGGTCCGACTCCGGCGGCGGCGCGGGCCTGCAGGCCGACCTGCGGACGCTGTTCGCGTGCGGCGTGCACGGCATGACCGCGGTCACCGCGGTGACCGTGCAGAACTCGCTGGGCGTCACCGGGTTCACCGAGATCCCGCCGGAGGTGGTGGCCGCGCAGATCGAGGCGGTGGCCTCCGACATAGGCGTGAACGCGGCCAAGACCGGCATGCTCGCCTCGGCGGCCATCATCGAGGCCGTCGCGGGCGCGCTGGACCGGGTCGACGTCGGCCCGTTCGTGGTGGACCCGGTGGCCGCGTCGATGCACGGCGACCAGCTCCTCGCCGACGAGGCCCTGGACGCGCTGCGCACGCTGCTGTTCCCGCGGGCCACGCTGGTCACGCCGAACCTCGACGAGGTGCGGCTGATCACCGGCATCGAGGTGCGCAGCCGCGCCGACCAGCGCAAGGCCGCCGAGGCGCTGCACGCCCTGGGCCCGCGGTGGGTGCTGGTCAAGGGCGGGCACCTGTGGCACGACCCGGAGTGCCTGGACGTGCTGTTCGACGGCGAGGAGTTCACCGAACTGCTGGGCCCGCGCTACGACGTGAAGCACACCCACGGCAGCGGCGACACGCTGGCGTCGGCGATCTGCTCGCGGCTGGCGCGCGGCGAGTCGGTGCCCGAGGCGGTGCGGTTCGGCAAGGACTTCGTCGTCCGCTCGGTGGCCGCGGCCTACCCGCTGGGCGGCGGCGTCGGCCCGGTCTCGCCGCTGTGGCGGTTGGAGGGCTAGCTTGGCGGTGTGAGGGTCGACCTGACCGGGGCACCGGCGACCATGCTGGCGACGCTGTACGCGCGGGCGCTCGACGCCCGCGCGGCACGTCCCCTCCTGGGCGACACCGCCGCGGTCGAGGTCGTGGGGCGCATCGAGTACGACTTCCGCCGCACCGGCATCGACGAGCGCACCGCGGCCGGCGTGGCCCTGCGCGCCAGGCTGCTGGACGACTGGACCGCGGAGTTCCTGGCCCGCACCGGCGAGGCGACCGTGCTGCACCTGGCGTGCGGGTTGGACACGCGGGCGCAGCGCACCGCGTTCGGCCCGGGCGTGCGGTGGGTCGACGTCGACCTGCCGGAGGTCGTGGCCCTGCGGGAACGGCTGCTGGCCCCGCCACCGGGCGACTACCGGCTGGTCGCGGCGTCGGTCACCGAGGAGGCGTGGTCGGCGGAGGTGCCCGCGGACCGGCCGGTCGTGGCCGTGTTCGAGGGGCTGTCCATGTACCTGACCGAGGACGAGGCGCGCGGCCTGGTGCGGCGCGTCACCGGGCGCTTCGGCTCCGGCGAGCTGCTGTTCGACGTCTACGGGTCGCTGGGCATCCGGTTGCAGAAGCTGGTGCCCGCGGTGCGGCGGGCCGGCGCGACGCTGCACTGGGGCCTGGACGACCCGGCGGTGGTGGAGTCCTGGCACCCCGGGCTGCGGTGCGTGGACGCGCTGCGCAGCGTGGAGATGCCGGGCGTCGACCGGCTGCCGCCGGGCGCCCGGCTGCCGCTGAGGGTCATGGCGCGGCTGCCCGGCATCAGGGACGTCGGGCGCATGATGCGCTACCGCTTCTAGAGCCGCCGCGGGTGGTGCTCGCGGGGGGCCACCGGGGCGTTCTCGCCGGGACGGGCCAGGTGCTCGGCGTGGCCGGGCCTCCCGTCCGGCGCCGAGCCGCGCGACGCGAGCCCGGGAACGCGGCGGCTCAGCCCACCTCGCCGACCAGCTCCTCCAGCGCCGGCAACGCCGCCACCAGCGCGTCGCGGTGCTCCGGCGGCAGCTCCTCGATCCGCCGCTGCAGCTCGCGCACCCGGGCCGAGCGCACGCCGGACACCATGGTCTCGCCCTCGGGCGTCGGCGTGGCCAGCCACGCGCGCCCGTCCTGCGGGTCCGGCTCGCGCCGCACGTACCCGGCCTCCACCAGGGACGCCACGATGCGCGACAGCGTCGGCGGCGCCACGCCCTCCTTCGCGGCCAGGTCGCCCAGCCGCATGGGGCCGCACCGCGCGAGCGTCGCCAGCGCGGACACCGCGCCGGGCCCCAACCCCGGGGACCCGGTGCGGCGCAGCAGCCGGGAGAGCCTGCCGATCGCCAGGTACAGCCGGGCGGTGGCGTCCTCGACCTGGTCGGCGGTCACGGGACAGTCCTCCTCGGGCAGGCGTGCGGTGGAGCAACCATCATGCCGTGCCGGGCAATCACCCCGGTGCCGGACTCGCCCGTGCCGCCCTCAGCCCTCCGGGGCGGGGCTGGAGGCGTGGGCCCAGAACCGCTTCGGGATGCGGCCGGCCAGCCGGGCCAGCCTGCCCGCCTCCACGCCCGCGCGCATCGCCGCCGCCATCCGCTCCGGGTCCTGCGCCCTGGTCACGGCGGTGGCGAGGAGCACCGCGGCGCAGCCCAGTTCCATGGCGAGCGCGGCGTCGGAGGCGGTGCCGACGCCGGCGTCGAGCACCACCGGCACCGACGCGCGTGCCACGATCAGCTCGATGTTGTGCGGGTTGCGGATGCCCAGGCCGGTGCCGATGGGGGAGCCGAGCGGCATCACGGCGGCGCAGCCGGCCTGTTCCAGGCGCTGCGCCAGCACCGGGTCGTCGTTGGTGTAGGGCAGCACGGTGAACCCGTCGTCGACCAGTCGCTCGGCGGCGTCGAGGAGTTCCACGGGGTCGGGCAGCAGGGTGCGGTCGTCGGCGACGACCTCCAGCTTGACCCAGTCGGTGCCCAGCGCCTCCCGGGCGAGCCGGGCGGTCAGCACGGCTTCGGCGGCGGTGCGGCAGCCCGCCGTGTTGGGCAGTGCCTCGATGCCGAGCCGGGACAGCAGGTCGAGCACGCCGCCGCCGGTGGAGTCGAGGCGCCGCATGGCCACGGTGGTCAGCTCGGTGCCGGAGGCGACCAGGGCGCGTTCGAGCACGGCGAGGTTCGCGGCGCCGCCGGTGCCCATGACCAGGCGCGAGCCGAACTCGCGGCCCGCGATCACCAAGGGGTCGTCCACGTCAGCCTCCCTGCACGGCGGTCAGCACCTCGACCACGGCGCCGTCGGGCACCGCGGTGGTCCCCCAGGTCGCGCGCGGCACGACTTCGCCGTCGACGGCGACCGCGACCCCGCCGGCCGGGGCGTCGAGCATGGTCAGCACGGCGGCGACGGTCGTCCCGTCGGCCAGTTCGCGCTCCACGCCGTTGATCCTGGCCTTCAACTGGTTCCTCCCTCGCGCAGCAGGTCGACCACGCGCCGCGCCGTGACCGGTGCGAGCAGCAGGCCGTTGCGGTGGTGGCCGGTGGCGGCGAGCACGCCGGGTTCGAGCCAGCCGATGACGGGCGCGTTGTCGGGGCTGCCCGCGCGGAACCCGGCGGCGGCCTCGACCAGCGCGTACTCGGCGATGCCGGGCCAGACGACCTCGGCGTCGCGCAGCAGGTCGCGCACGCCGCCGACGGTGACGTCGCCGTCGAACCCGGCCTCGTACTGGGTGGCGCCGAGGACGAAGCCGTCGCGGCGGGGCACGAGGTAGACGGGTCGGCCGGAGACGTGCGCGCGGATGGTGTGGCGGGGCGGCGGCAGCGCGCCGGGGCGGGCGGCGAGCCGCAGGATCTCGCCCTTGACGGGTCGGATCACGTGGCGCAGCGCGGGGTGCAGGTCGCGGCTCCAGGCGCCGGCCGCGATGACGGTCACGTCCGCTTCGCCGGGTTCGGTGGTGAACCGCACGCCGGCGGCGCCGGCGGCGCCGCGCAGGGCGTCGAGCAGGGCGCGGTTGTCCACGGCCACGTCGCCCGGCACGGACAGTCCACTCCGGACCTGGCCGAGACCGGGTTCGAGGGCGCGCAGCTCGCGGCCGGTGAGCCGGGTCGCGGACCGGCCGAGCGTGCCGAGGTACGCGCACAGCCGGTCCAGGACCTCGGCGTCGGCCCGGTCGACCGCCACGGCGAGCGTCCCGACCGGGCTGAGGTCCACGCCCAGGTCGCGGGCGAACCCCGGCCACAGCTCCAGCGATTCGACGCCGAGGCGCAGCACCTCCTCGTCGCCCGGCCACGCCTCGGTGACGGGGGCGAGCATGCCGCCCGCGACCCGGGAGCCGCCGTGGGGCGAGGCGTGGTCGACGACCTGCACGGCGAACCCGGCGCACGCCGCGCGCCAGGCGACGGACAGCCCGATGACGCCGCCGCCGAGGACGGTCACCCGCGTTGTCAAAGGCACTTCGCGCTCCCTGCGCCGGCATGACCCGGATCAGGTTCGACGGTCGGAGCGAACCCACGCTCCCTCTCAGCCCGGTGTGCTCCGGGCTCCCGTGCGGACCGCCTCCACCGTAGCGCACGCGGCGGCGCGGCGGTTACCGTGCGGCCGTGCCAGGACTCGACGGAACGCAGATCAGGCGGCGGCTCGCCGACGCGCGGCTCTACCTCTGCACGCCGGACCGCCCCGACCTCGCGGAGTTCGCCGACGCGGTGCTGGCGGGCGGCGTGGACATCGTCCAGCTGCGCGACAAGGGCCTGGAGGCCAGGCAGGAGATCGCGGCGCTGGAGGTGCTGGCCGAGGCGTGCGCCCGGCACGGCGCGCTGCTCGCGGTCAACGACCGGGCGGACGTGGCGCTCGCGGTGGACGCCGACGTGCTGCACCTGGGCCAGGACGACCTGCCGGTGCCGGTGGCCCGCCGCGTGGTGGGCGACGGGGTGGTGATCGGCCGGTCGACGCACGACGTGGCGCAGGCGCGGGCGGCGGCGGTCGAGCCGGGCGTGGACTACTTCTGCACCGGGCCGTGCTGGCCGACGCCGACCAAGCCGGGGCGGCCCGCGCCGGGCCTGGACCTGGTGCGCGCCACCGCGGGGAGCACCGGCCGGCCGTGGTTCGCCATCGGCGGGATCGACCGGGCACGGCTGCCGGAGGTGCTGGCCGCGGGTGCGGAGCGGGTGGTCGTGGTGCGCGCGATCACCGACGCCGAGGACCCCCGCGAAGCCGCTTCTTGGTTGAAGTTTCAACTAGAAGGCGTACAGTCGTCGGCGTGATGCCCGTGCTGTACCTGGGCCACGGGGCGCCCCCGCTGGCCGACGACGAACGGTGGACCGGCGAGCTGAGGTCGTGGTCCGCGGCGCTGCCGCGCCCCCGGTCGGTGCTCGTGGTGTCCGCGCACTGGGAGAACGACCCGCTCACGCTGGGCGCGACCCGCACCGTGCCGCTCACCTACGACTTCCGGGGCTTCCCCCGGCGCTACTACGAGGTGACCTACGAGGCGCCCGGCGCGCCGGAGCTGGCCCGCGAGGTCACCGCCCTGCTCGACCGGCCCGTCGCGCACGACGGGGCGCGGGGGCTGGACCACGGCGCGTACGTGCCGCTGAAGGAGATGTTCCCCGAGGCGGACGTGCCGGTGCTGCAGATGTCCCTGCCCAGCCTGGACCCGCGCGAGCTGTTCGACGTGGGCCGCGGGCTCGCGCCGCTGCGCGAGCAGGGCGTGCTGGTCGTCGGCAGCGGGTTCATGACCCACAACCTGAGCTGCGTGGACATGTCCGCCGGCCCGGACTACGCGCCGCCGTCGTGGTCGGCCGAGTTCGACGACTGGGCGGGCCGGGCGCTGGCCGCGGGC
This sequence comes from Saccharothrix syringae, assembly GCF_009498035.1. Lineage (NCBI taxonomy): Bacteria > Bacillati > Actinomycetota > Actinomycetes > Pseudonocardiales > Pseudonocardiaceae > Saccharothrix > Saccharothrix syringae. Next base: position 464,861 of record NZ_CP034550.1, on the reverse strand, counting down.
GACGTGGACGCGTTGCTGGACTTCCGGCGCAAGGCGCCGGCGGCCGGGATCGCGCACCCGCGCACCGAGCACTTCGCGCCGCTGTTCGTCTCGCTCGGCGCGAGCAGCGGGCAGGAGGCCACCACGACCGTCGACGGCTTCTGGTACGGGCTGTCCAAGCGGTCCGTGCAGTTCGCCTGAGAGGTACCCGGGAACGCGGAACACCCCCGGGCCGGAGGGGGTGCCGGCCCGGGGGTGTTCTCGGCGTGGCGCGCGGCCCGCAGGGGACTCGGGCCGCGCGCCCGGTGTCGCGTCAGCCGCGGGTCAGGGACAACCCGTAGGCGCTGAGGATCTCGCCGACCGGCTGGAAGTAGGTCGTGCCGCCGGAGGAGCAGTTGCCCGAACCGCCGGAGGTCACGCCCTGGGCCTGGCTGTAGCCGGAGCCCGCCACCCACGAGCCGCCCGAGTCACCCGGCTCGGCGCAGGCGTTCGTGCGGGTCAGGCCGGACACCGTGCCCTGCGGGTAGTTCACCGTCGAGTTCTTGGCCTGGACGGTGCCGCAGTGCCAGCCGGTGGTGGAGCCGGAGCGGCAGATCGCCGCGCCGACCGCCGCCGAGGTGGAGCCGGTGACGGTGACGTTGCTGCCGTTGTAGCGGTTCACCCACGGCCGCGAGGTCCAGTTGGAGTTCGTGCGCACCCAGGCGTAGTCGTTGCCCGGGAACGACGACCCGGCGAACGTGCCCTGCGAGACGCGGTTGTAGCCGGTCGTCGCGTTGCCCGAGCGGCCGCAGTGGCCCGCGGTCACGAAGCCGCCGGTCACCGCGAAGCCGATGGAGCAGCGGCTGGAGCCGATGTAGTAGGCGTCGCCGCCGCGGGTGTCGTACAGGGTCGTCGGGGACTCGGCGACCTCGACCACGCGCACGGACGGGCTGACCGACTTGGCCTGCGCGATGAACGCCTCGGCGGACGCGTCGCGCTGCGCGCGGTTGACCTCGACGACGACCGAGTTGGTCTGCTCGTCGACGCGCCAGCTCGTGATGGCCTTCGGCGCGGCCATGCCGTCGAGCGACGCCTTGGCCCCGGTGAGCTGCTGGTGCGAGAAGGCGACGCGCCGGACGTCGGCGCCCGCGGCGCGGGCCGCGTCCGCCTTGGCCGCGTCGGTCACCGCGACGACCAGCCTGCCCGTGGCGGAGTTGATCCACGAACCGGCGTAGGCGTGGCCGACCGCCGCCTTCGCGGCCGACTCGACCTCACCCGCGCGGGTGTCGCTCGCCAAACGGGCGGTCACCTGTTCGGCGGTCAGGCCGAGGTCGCGCTGGGCCGCTTGCAGCAACTCGGCGGGGTAGCTCTCCGTGTCGGCGGGGCTTGCCGCATAGGGGGCGGCGGCCGTCGCGATCGCCGGTACGCTTAGTGCTGTAGCCGAGCCCACGGCGAGCAGGGTTGCCGTGGCGAGGCGGACCGCACTCGTGCGGTTCATTAGGCGTCTCCCTCATCTTCGGGTGCAGGGAACCCGAGAGCCTGGTTGCAGGGACCGCTCTCGGGGGCTCTAGGGGGACGGGTGGTGGGGCGGCGGCAGGGGTCGCCCCACCCCTCCACTTCTCTTCCCGGTTCTCCGGCTCGCGCCACTCCCGGTCTGCCCGGTCGCGCGACCCGTCTCCGCGGCGGCGGCTCCGAACGCGGTGCGCGGGGCTCCGCTCTCTCGCATGGCCCCTCCTTCCCGGTCGCTACCGACCAGTACTCACCCGTTCGAGCGACGTTATGACCCTGTTACCTGTAACGGCTCGGGCCATCTGAGGGCGAAGTGTGTCACAGACCACGCCAGTGCAACTGCGCTGTGTAGCGTTTGACAGTTAACTCTCACTCAAGGTAGTTATTCGATCACCGATTCGGGCGGTTTTGCCAGAAGTAAGGAATTCGGTGATCGACTGCCCGGACGTGTGAATGCTGTTAGGCCGAGCGGGTGAGACCGGAGGAGTTCCGGTCATCCCCGGTGTAGCCGGAAGCCGCCGCCGGGGTGAGCCCCCTCCGTGTGACGCCCGTCACCAACCCGCCTCCGCGTCGGCGCGACGATCTCGGACCGGTGCCCCGGTGGCGGACTCGCGGTGCCCCGGTGGAGGACACGCGGTGTCGGAGTGGAGGACACGCGCGGGGTGGTCCTCCGATGAGTGGGAGGTGGGCGCGGGGGAGGAGACGATCTTGGCGGAGGGAGGGCGCGGGGCGGCGCGGAGGAGGGGGTAGCGGAGGGGTGTTAAGTCGGTGGCCTGGCTAAATGTTCGATCGGTGAACAATTGTGTCGGCGGGTGGCGGGCACGCCGGAGCGGCGCCCCGGTCCGGCCGGCGGAGGGGTGGCGGGGGCCGGGACGGGTCGCGTGGAAGGACGTACAGGTCCGATGAATATCGATGCAGAAGGCGGACCGCCCCGGTGGGACTAGTGGGCCGGGCGGTTCAGGGTGGCGACGAACTTGTAGCGGTCGCCCCGGTAGACCGAGCGCACCCATTCGACCGGGTTGCCCTCGGTGTCGAACGAGTGGCGCGAGAGCAGCAGCATGGGCAGGCCGATGTCGGCGCCCAGCAGCTCGGCCTCCTCCGGCGAGGCCAGGGCCGTCTCGATGGTCTCCTCCGCGTGGCCCATCTCGACGCCGAAGCGCTCGCGCAGCACCTGGTAGAGCGAGGCGCCCGGCGCCAGGTAGCGGCGCAGGCCGCGGAAGCGGCCCAGGGCCAGGTGGGTGGTCTCGATGGCCATCGGCTCGCCGTCGGCCAGGCGCAGGCGGTGCAGGCGGAGCACCTTCGCGCCCGCGCGCACGCCCAGCAGGCGGGCCAGCTCGGCCTCGGCGGGCATCTCCGACGCCTCGATCAACTTCGACGACGGCTGCCGGCCCTGGGCCTTCATGTCCTCTGTGTACGAGGACAGCTGGAGCCGCTGGGCGACCTTCGGCTCGGCGGCGAACGTGCCCTTGCCCTGCACGCGCAGCAGCCGGCCCTCGACGGTCAGCTCGGCGAGCGCCTGGCGGACCGTGGTGCGGGAGACGTCGAACTCGGCGGCCAGCGACCGCTCGGTCGGGATCGGCGAACCCGGTGGCAGCGCGCGCAGCAGGTCGAGCAGGTGCCGCTTGAGTCCCCAGTACTTCGGCTCGCGCTGCGCGCGGGACCTGGCGTCCACGCCGGCCGCCGGGCTCGTCTCCAGCATGCTCTCCTCCTCGACCTCGCCAGTGTTGTCACACACAGCGCTCCCGGGAACAGGATGCCCTGTCCACCTCCGATCGTGGACCCGAACCCCCGACATGCCCCCGGAAATTGACCCGATGACTTTGCAACGGTCCAGCAACGTTCTTGACATGCCCTGTGGCGGGGCACACTCTAGGCCGCATTGGTCTACACCACTTCGGGCGTTCCGGTCGTCGGGACCGGGCATGGGGAAAGGGCGCACACGTGAAGGGCTGGAGAGGACTGGCCGTAGGGGCGACCGCTGTCGCGGTGGCCGTGGCCGGGTGTGGCACGAGCTCCGACAGCGGCAGCGGCGACTCCGGTGACCCCAAGACGCTGACGGTCTGGTTGATGGACGGCTCCGCGCCGACCACCCTGACCGACGCGCTGAACAAGGAGTTCCAGGACTCGCACGCGGGCGTCACGGTCAAGTACGAGGTCCAGAAGTGGAACGGCATCCAGGAGAAGCTGACCACCGCTCTGACCAGCAACAACCCTCCGGACGTCATCGAGCTGGGCAACACCCAGACGTCGAAGTTCGCGGCTGAGGAGACGCTGACCGACCTCAGCGGCGACGTCTCCGACCTCAACGGCGACCAGTGGCTGAGCGGCCTGAAGGACTCGCTGACCTGGGACGGCAAGCAGTACGGCGTGCCGTTCTACGCCGCCAACCGCACGGTCATCTACCGGACCGACCTGTTCCAGGCGGCCGGCATCACGGCGGCGCCGACCTCCCGCGACGAGTGGGTGGCCGCGATCGAGAAGCTGAAGGCCGCCAACGCCGCCGACCCGGAGTTCCAGGCCCTCTACCTGCCGGGCCAGTCCTGGTACACGCTGCTGTCGTTCATCTGGGACGAGGGCGGCGACGTGGCCAAGCAGCAGGGCTCGGGCTGGGCCGGCGCGCTGGACACCCCGCAGGCCAAGGCCGGTGTCGAGTTCTACAAGAAGCTCGTCGACACCTCCGGCACCAAGGCCCCGAAGGACGCCGACGAGGCCACCCCGCAGCAGATGGAGGTCTTCGGCACGGGCAAGGTCGGCATGATGATCGGCCTGCCGTGGGAGCTGGCGGGCGCGGTCAAGGCCAACCCCGACCTGAAGGACAAGACCGGCGCCTTCCCGATCCCGTCGAAGACCGCGGGCAAGACCGCCCCGGTGTTCCTGGGCGGCTCGAACCTGGCCATCCCGCAGGGCTCCAAGAACCCCGACCTGGCCAAGGAGTACCTGAAGCTGCTGAGCGGCAAGAAGTACCAGGACATGCTGGCCGAGGGCGGTTCGGTGCCGGGCACCTCGACCGACACCGCGAAGCTGGCCACCAACCCGATCGGCAAGGCGCTGGCCGAGTCCGCCCCCAACGGCAAGGTCACCCCGACCACGCCGTCGTGGGCCGCGGTCGAGGCGGGCCAGAACCCGCTCAAGGACATGCTGACCGCGTACCTGACCGGTGCGAAGCCGCTGGACCAGGCCGCCGCGGACGCCAACGCCTCGCTGTCGAAGACGCTGGCCGGCTGACGAGCGCATGACGGCCGTTGACACGACCGACGCCGCGGTGCCGACGACCCCCTCGTCGGCACCGCGGCGTGCCGCGCGTCCGGACGGCGCACCGCGCCGTCGGGGCAGTGCCTTCGACCGGGTGCTGCCCTACCTGCTGCTGGCCCCCGCCGTGGTGGCCATCCTCTGGCTGATCGGCTGGCCCGTCCTGTCCGTGCTGGTCACCAGCTTCCGCAGGCTCAACCTGCGCGAGCTGACCCGCGGCCAGGTCGTGTGGACCGGCTTCGACAACTACGCCCAGATCCTCGGCGACCCCGGGTTCTGGACCATCGCGCTGCGCACCGTGGTGTTCACCGCGCTGGTGGTGGCCGCGTCGGTGGTCGCCGGGCTGCTGATCGCGCTGCTGATGCGGCAGGTCAACCCCGTGGTCCGGATCGCGCTCCAGGTCGCCATGCTGCTGGCGTGGGCGATGCCGCTGGTCGCGGCCACCACGGTCTACCAGTGGATCTTCGACCAGCAGTACGGCATCCTCAACAAGACGCTGGTCAAGGTCGGGTTCGACGGCTTCGCCGGGTTCTCCTGGTTCTCCACCGGCACGTCGACGCTGGGCGTGATCGGGCTGCTGATCGTGTGGCAGGCCGTGCCGTTCCTGGCGTTCTCCCTGTACGCGGGTGTCATCGGCATCCCGAAGGACCAGTACGAGGCGGCGGGCATGGACGGCGCGTCGGCGTGGCAGACCTTCCGCGCCGTGACGTGGCCGGAGCTGCGGCCGCTGATGACGATGGTGACGTTCCTGTCCCTGCTGTGGGACTTCAAGGTGTTCGCCCAGATCTGGGCCATGCGCAAGGGCGGCCCGGACGGCGGCAGCACCACGCTGCCCGTCTACCAGTACCTGGAGGGCATCTCGCAGAGCCACTTCGGCGTGGCGGCGGCGGTGTCCGTGGTGATGGTGCTGCTGCTGGCGCTGCTGACGTTCCAGTACCTGCGCCGGCTGGTCGGTTCCCAGGAGGGTGCGCTGTGATGGCCAAGAAGGTCGCGGCGAACGCCGTCGCGCTGGTCGTGGCGCTGTTCTTCGCGTTCCCGACCTACTGGATGGTGACCTCGGCGCTCAAACCGCGCGTCGACATGCTCACCAGCGGCTACGACCTGGTGCCGTTCTCGGTGACGGGCGCGAACTTCGCCACCGCGTGGAACAAGGCGGGCTTCCTCGACTCGCTGGCCAACAGCCTGCTGGTGACGCTGAGCGCGGTGCTGGCGGCGCTGGTGGTGGGCCTGCTGGCGGCGGTGGCGCTGTCCCGGATGCGGTTCCGGGGGCGCAAGGGCTTCGTCATGGTGATGCTGGTCGCGCAGATGGCGCCGTTCGAGGCGCTGCTGATCCCGATCTTCCTGATGATGCGCGACCTCGACCTGCTCGACCGGCTGCCCGTGCTGACCCTGGTCTACTTCGCGGTGACGCTGCCGTTCTGCGCCTGGACGCTGCGCGGCTTCGTCAACGGCATCCCGCTGGAGCTGGAGGAGGCCGCGATGGTGGACGGCTGCGGCCGGTGGGGCGCGTTCCGCCGGGTCACGCTGCCGCTGCTCGGCCCCGGCCTGGTGGCCACCTCGGTGTTCGCCTTCGTCACCGCGTGGAACGAGTTCCTCTACGCGCTGTCGCTGGTGAACGACCAGGCCAAGCAGACCCTGCCGGTGTGGCTGTCGAGCTTCCAGAGCCAGTTCGGCACCGACTGGGGCGGCGCGATGGCGGCGTCGGCCCTGTTCACCCTGCCGGTGCTGGTGTTCTTCCTGATCGTGCAGCGCAAGATGGTCACCGGCGTCACCGCCGGTGCGGTGAAGGGGTAGGGGCGGATGTCGTTGCACCGGCTCGCGTCGGGTGTGCTGCTGCCGGGTTTCCACGGCACGGAGGCACCGGACTGGCTGTTGAAGCGGGTGGCGGACGGCCTGGGCGGCGTGGTGCTGTTCGGCCGCAACGTCGTGGACGACGCCCAGGTGACCGCCCTGAACGCCCAGCTGCGCGGTGCCCGCGCGGACGTGGTGATCGGCATCGACGAGGAGGGCGGCGACGTCACCAGGCTCGACGCCGGCCGCGGCTCGGAGGTGCCGGGCAACCACGCCCTGGGCGCGGCGGGCGACCTGCGGCTGACCCGCGAGGTGGCCGCGTCGATGGCCGCCCGCCTGGCGGCCTGCGGGGTGAGCCTGAACCTGGCCCCGTCGGCGGACCTGGTCCTCACCCTGGAGGACCCGGTGATCGGGGTGCGGTCGTTCGGCTCGGACCCGCGGGAGGCGGGTGCCCACGTGGCCGCGTTCGTCGAGGGCATGCAGGCGGTGGGCGTCGCGGCCTGCGCCAAGCACTTCCCCGGCCACGGCGCGTCCACCGTGGACTCCCACGCCGCGCTGCCGGTGCTGCCGCGCACCGCGGCGGAGCTGGCCGGGGTCGAGCTGGTCCCGTTCCGGGCGGCCGTGCAGGCGGGCGTGCGGTCGGTGATGACGGGCCACCTCGTCGTGCCCGAGTGGGGCCCCGAACCCGCGACCCTGAACCCCGAGGCGATCCGCGTGCTGCGGGAGGACCTGGGCTTCACCGGCGCGGTCATCACCGACGGCCTGGACATGAAGGCCGTGGGCGGCGACCTGGCCCAAGGCTCGGTCCGGGCCCTGGCCGCCGGCGTGGACGCCCTGTGCCTGGGCGGCGAACCGCTCGACGACGACGGCCTGCGCCGCCTGGTGGACGCCATCGTCGCCGCCGTGGAGTCGGGCGAACTGCCGCCGGAGAGGCTGGAGGAGGCGGCCCGGCGCACCGCGGCCCTGGGCACCCCGCCCGCCGCCGTGGAGGGACACGACCCGGACCTGGGCCTGAAAGCGGCCCGCGCCGCCCTGGGGGTGCGCGGGGAGCTGCGGCTGTCGGGTCCCCCGGTCGTGGTGGACCTGGCGGTGGAACCGTCGATCGCGGTGGGCGACGTCCCCTGGGGCCTGGGCCCGTACCTCGAAGAGCTGATCCCGGGCACCACGGTGGTCCCGCCGACCTCCGCGGCCGGGATCGCGGACCGGGCCGCCGGCCGCCCGGTCGTCGTGGTGACACGTGAGGCACACCGCCACGCGTGGGCTCGCGAGGTGGTCACCACACTCGCTAATATTGGTCTAGACCTTGTTCACGTCGAGACGGGCGTGCCGGGTCCGGACCTGGGCGCCACCGCCCGCGTCGACACCCACGGCGGTTCCCGGGTGTGCCTGCGCGCCGCGGCAGAGCGCATCGCCGCCGCCACCGAGTAGGGGAGTTCCCGATGAGCGAGCACCAGCCCGGCAGGCACATGGCGGCCGAGATCGACCAGCAACCCGGGGTCTTCGCCGACCTGGTCGCCAGGCGCGGCGACATCGCCTCGGTGGCCGGCGCGATCGCCGCCAGGAAGCCGAGGTTCGTCCTCCTGGCGGCCCGGGGCTCCAGCGACCACGCCGCCCTGTACGCGAAGTACCTGACCGAAGTGCTGCTGCAACTGCCCGCCGGCCTGGTGTCGCCATCGACCACCACCCTCTACGGCGCCCAACCGGACCTCCGCGACGTCCTCCTGGTGACCGTCTCCCAGTCCGGCGGCTCACCCGACCTGCTGGAGGTCACCGAGTCGGCCAGGTCCCGAGGCGCCCTGACCGTGGCCGTCACCAACACCCCCGACTCCCCCATCAACGCCGCCGCGGAACTCCAGGTGGACATCGGCGCGGGCGTGGAGCGGGCGGTAGCCGCGACCAAGACCTACTCGGCCACCCTCCTGGCCCTGTACCTGCTGGTGGACGCCATCCGAGGCGGCAACGGCTCCACCGTCGCCAACGTGGGCGACCTGGCACGGGCAACCCTCGACCAGTCCGCGGACGCAGTAGCGGAAGCAGTCCAGCGCTACCGCTTCGTGGACCGGGTCCTCACCACCGGCCGCGGCTACTCCCTCCCCTCGGCCCTGGAAGCGGCCCTGAAACTGGCCGAGACCTCCTACCTGGCCGCCAGGGCCTACAGCGGCGCCGACCTGCTCCACGGCCCGGTGGCGGCGGTGGACGCCGAAACGGCCGTCCTGGCCATCACCAGCACCGGCCGGGGCGGCGACGCCCTGCACGAGGTCCTGGACGCCGTCCACGGCCGCGGCGCGGACGTGCTGGCCGTCGGCTCGGTGTCGGACAAGGTGTCGGCCGCCCTGCGCGTCCCCGTGGCCGACACCGCCGAGGAAGTGGCCCCGATCCTGGAAATCCTCCCGGTCCAACGCCTGGCCCACGGCCTGTCCCTGGCCCGGGGCGGCGACCCGGACAGCCCCCGGGGCCTGAACAAGGTCACCCGCACCCGCTGACAACAACCCTGAACGTAGAACTCGGGGGGCCGGAACGTTCGACACGAGGGTCCTGAAGGTTCGACTCGCGCGGTTTGAACGCATGACACGCCCGGCTTGAACGCATGACACGCGGTGTCGGACTGGAGGACACGCGGTGTCCGAGTGGAGGACACGCCGGTGCTGGACGCATGACACGCCGGAGGACGCTGGGTCCGGTGGGGCCGGCGGGCCCCGATTTGACATGGGTTCGAGTGCCATAGGCTGGTCGGAGCCGGCAGGCTCGGCGGGACGCTTTTCCCCGCCGTGCCTGTCGGCTGCGGCCTGCCTCCGGTGCTCGTAAGGGCCCCATGTCAAATCGAGGCCCCTCGCAACCCGCCGGGTAAGCAAGAACGAAAAGGCCCGAGCGGGTTCAGCACCGCTCGGGCCTTCCTCGTCCGAGTCCGACTGTCAGACAGCTGTCAGGCAACCGCCGAACAACCGCCGGACGACAGGCAGAAAACAGGCAGACAACCGATCTATTGGCCGGCCGCCGCCAACCCGACGTCGCCGGTCTTCAGCACCTCGGTGCTGTCGAACACCACCTCACCGTCGACCCACACCTTCCGGGGCCGCAGCTCGTCGTCCCACCAGACGAGATCGGCCACCGCCCCGACCTCCAACCGCCCCAACGTCGGCTCCCCGATGACGTCGGCCGGGATGATCGTCGCCGAAGCCAGCGCGTCGGCCACCCCCACCCCCACCGACACGATGTTGCGCACCGCCCGGTCCAACGTCAGCGCACTCCCCGCGATGGTCCCCTCGGGCGACCGGGGCACCCCGTCCTCCGTGAGCAGCACGTCCGCCCCACCCAACTGGTACCGCCCGGGCGGCATCCCGGCCGCCGCCACCGCGTCGGTGACCAGCGCGACCCGCCCCCCGGCCGCGTTGAACACCAACCGGCAGACATCCGGCCCCACGTGCGCCAGATCGGCGATCAACCCCAGCGTGAACCGGTCGTCCACCAGGGCGACCCCCGGCACCCCGGGCTCCCGGTGCCCCAACGGCCGCTGGGCGTTGAACAGGTGCGTGACCATCCGGGCCCCGGCCTCGGCCGCCTCCCGCGTCTGCTCCCCGGTGGCGTCGCTGTGCCCGACCGCCACCAGCACCCCGGCGGCCGCCAGCCGGCGCACCGCCTCCATGCCCCCGGGCCGCTCGGGCGCCATGGTCACCATGCGCAGGGCACGGCGCAGCACCTCGTCACCCAGCAGCAGGTCCAGCTCGGCCGGCCCGGGCGCCACCATCAGGCTCGGGTCGTGCACCCCGGCCCGCTTCGGCGACAGGAACGGCCCCTCCAGGTGCACCCCGAGCGGCTTGGCACCGGCCCCCGGGAGCAGCGTGGCCGCCGCCGCCAGCACGGCGTGCGCCTGCCGCACCGCGACGGGCACCGGCGCCGTGATCAGCGTGGGCAGGAAGCGCGTCACCCCGGTCTGCGGGAGCGCTCTCGCAACCGCGGCCATGCCCTCGGGGTCGACCTCGGCGAAGTCGACGCCGACCGCCCCGTTGACCTGCACGTCCACCAGGCCCGGGGTGAGCAGCCCGTCGGTCAGCACCTCGGCGCCCTCGGGCGGTGGCCCCTGGACGACCTCGACGATCCGACCCCCGCTGATCCGTACCCCGGCGGGACCGGTGATGGTGCGACCGAGCAGTGCTCGCGGAGCTGCGACAACCGTGTCCAAGGTCCCTCCTCAAATGGTCCAGACCATTATGGCCGCAACAGGTGTACGACGTCACGTTTGGTTACAAAATAACAAAACAAACCAACATCAAGTAAAAACCCACCGACCGGACGCCGACCGGACGCCGACCGGACGCCGACCCGACACCACCCACGCGCTTGATCCTCGTGGCCCATACTTGGCGCCAGACATCCGAGGTCTACCGACGAGGCGAGGGCGCCGTGGCCGTGACCGACGACGCGATCCTGCGCGTCAAGGAGATGATCGTCTCCGGGGAGCTCAAACCCGGCGACCGGCTGCCGCGCGAGGCGGACCTGGCCGAGCGGCTGGGCCTGTCGCGCAACTCCCTGCGCGAGGCGGTCAAGGCGCTGTCCCTGGTCAGGGTCCTGGACGTGCGCCAGGGCGACGGCACCTACGTCTCCAGCCTCCGCGCCGACGACCTGCTCGGCGCCCTGTCGTTCGTGCTGGACCTGCACCGCGGCGAGGACTCGGTGCTCGAAGTCCTCCAGGTCCGCCGCATCCTCGAACCGGCCGCGGTCGCGATGGCCGCCCAGCGGGTCGACCCGGACGAGGTGACCGCCCTGCGCGCCCTGTGCGACACCGCCGAGTCCGCCCGCACGGTCGAGGAACTGGTCGAGCACGACCTGGAGTTCCACCGCGCCATCGCCCGCTGCTCGGGCAACGCCTACCTGGCCCGCCTGCTCGACACCCTGGCCGGCCCGACCGTCCGGGTCCGCATCTGGCGCGGCATCACCCAGGCCGGCGCGGTGGCGCGCACCGTCGCCGAGCACCGCGCGATCGTCGACGCCCTGGCCGCGCACCAACCCGAACTGGCCCGCTCCTGGGCCACCGTGCACGTGGCCGGCGTCGAGCAGTGGCTGTCGGACCTGGCCTGAGAACAGCCCACCCGCACCGGCCGACCAGCACCAACACCAGCCGGACCACCCGCCCGGCCACACCGACCGCCCCGGTCACACCGGCCGAGGCGCCCCTTCCCCCAGCACCTCCACCGCCGCCAACCAAGCCGCTCCGGCCGCCCCGTCCGAGGCCACCACCACCGGCCCCCCGGTCCGCCGCCCCAGCTCCCGCCGCAACCGCGACCCCAGCGGCTCGGCCCGCACCAGGCTCCCCACCAGCACCACCGGCGTGGTCTCCCCCGCCACCCGGACTGCCTCGGCCAACCCGACCAGCACCTCCACCGCCCCACCGATGATCCGCTCCGCCGACGGCGCACCGGCGTGCGCGGTGACCAGCGGCGCGTACCGGGCCAGCCCGACCGGCGGCCCGGCGTTGACCGCGGTGATCAACCGCCGCCACCGCTCCCGGTCCGCCCCGGCGCCAACCCCGGCCCCAACCCCGGCCCGCTCCAGCACCGCCGCCGTCAGCTCGTCCGCCCCACCGCGCTCCAACGCGCCCAGCGCGGCCCGCACCGCCTCCCGCCCCAACCAGAACGCGGACCCCTCGTCACCCAACAACCACCCGTATCCCCCCGCGGTCGACACCAACGAGTGGTTCTCGACCCGAGCCGCGACGGACCCTGTCCCGGCCACCAGCACCGTGCCGTCGGGCGAACCCGATCCCGAGGCGAACGCCACCTCGCAGTCGGTCACCACCCGCAGCGGGCACCGCAGCCCGGCACCGCGCCACGCCGCCTCGAACAACCCGCCCACCACCGGGTCGGACAGCACCTTGCCGGACCCGGCCATCCCGAGCACACCGGCCTCGACCGCCGCCGGGTCCACCCCGGCCAACGCCGCGACCAGCGCCTCCCGGACGTTCCCCGCGGCCACCGCCGGCGGGTGCGAGTTGGGGTTCGCACCCCCGGTCACCCCGGCGCCGACCCGCTCCCCCGCCAGGTCCAGCACCACCGCGCGGGTGCTCGTGCCGCCACCGTCCAGCCCGACCACGAAGCCCATTCACCCGAGTATGCCGATCACCCCACCACCCGACCGCCCCCACCAGCCGGACACCGCCCCCACCAGCCGACCACCCACACCACCCACCACCGAAACCTCACCCCACCACCTGCACCCGGTCACCGGACGCGTTGTGGTGGTGCAGCACCAGCAGGCCACCGGCCCGGTCCACCGCCGCCGACGCCGGGTCGCGGACCACCTCCACCTCGTCCCCGACCCGGGCCGTGAACGACCACCCGCCGCGCAACCCGATCCCCGGGTGCAGCGGGTCGAACGACATCGGCTCGGCGACGTGGTCCACGAACCCCTCCGGGTCACCGGGCGCCGGGTACAGCCCGGACACCCCGGCCGTGTAGGTCAGCCGCGCCGACCCGGCCCCAGCGTCGATCCCCAGCGCCGACAGCAGCACCGGCAGCACCACCACGTCGCTGTCCATCACGTTCGTGTCGACGTCGCCGTACTGCCCGTTGAGCGGCTGCTCGTCGACCACCGCGCCGTCGGCCACCCGCGTGGTCCGCGCCAGCCACACGTCCGAGGTGACCACACCCGCCGCGTTCGTCGGCTTGACCGCCTCGACCACGTAGTCGTGCGCCCCGTCGGCATCGGTGTCGATCCGGATCCACGGCGAGTTCACCGACCCGAGCGTCACCCAGTCCCGCCACGTGGCCACGCCGAACGCCACGGTCGTGCCGTCCGACGCGGCCCCGACGTACCGGAGGTCGCCTCCCCGCGCCGACTCGTTCACCGCGCACCCGACCTCCACCTCCTCGGTGCAGGCGGGCAGCTCCGGGCTGGTGCCCTGCAGCTCGAACGCGGTCATCAGCGACCGGTACGCCTCGTCGCCCTCCCCCTGGTCGAGCGCCCGCCCGCCCAGCCGCAGCACACCGCCGTCCAGGACGGCCTCCACGTCCGCCACCGGCTTCGGCGCCGCGTACACCGGCACCCGCAGCGCCGGCCCGCCCGCGCGCACCACCACCAGCCCGGACGCCTCGGCCAGGAACTGCCGGGCCACGCCGGCCTGCAGCTTCTCCACCGTCGGGTCGGCGACCTTGCGCAGCTCCCCCGGCACCAGCCGCAGCCGCACGTCGACCGCCCGCGACTGCCCCGGCGGCACCACCACGACCGGCGGCCACACCTCGAAGCTCGCGCCCGGCACCTGTGTCACGGGCTCGTAGGACAGGCGGGCCGTGCGCCAGGCGGCCGACTTGTTGACCACCTCCAGCGGCCTGGTCAGCTCCTCCTCCCCGGCCACGCCGACCGGCCCGAACGAGATGCCGACCGCGCCGGCGTCGCCGGCCGCCATGGCCAGCACGTCCGCGGCCACGGCGTCCACCGCGTCCACGCGCCCCGCGCCGACCCGCATCGGCGCCTCGCGCGTGCCGGTCGTGCGGTCGTCGCCGTCGGTCACGTCGTGGGTCGCGGTGTTCACGATCGCGGCCTTGACCTCCTCGACCGACCGGTCCGGGTGGGCCTGGCGGACCAGCGCGGCGATGCCCGCCACGTGCGGTGCCGCCATCGACGTGCCGCCCAGGCTCACCGCGCCGGTGCCGGTGCCGGCCGCCGCGGACAGGATCGTGTCGCCGGGCGCGGCCACGTCGGGCTTGGCCGCGACCGGGCCGCGCGACCCGCGCGACGAGGACGGCGTCACGGTGTCGGCGAGGTCCGGGATGGTGGTCGGCGCGGCGTTGCGCAGGGCACCGGTCATCCGGACCCGGAGGGTGCCCGCCTCCAGCGCGGGGCGCACGGCCCGGCTGTCGGTGCCGGTGAGCTGGAAGACGGGGATGCCCGCGTTGCCCGCGATGGCCGCCTTGAACACGTCGCCGTCGGCGGGCAGCAGCACGCCCCGCGCGCCGGCGGCCTGCGCGTTGTCGGTGCGGGGCGCGGAGCCGCACTCGCGCGTCGCGTCGTCCTCGTCCCACTCCAGCCACACGAACCGGTCGGTCAGGTCCTGGGTGATCGGCGCGCAGCCGTCGGCGTTGGCCTGGTCGGCGACCGGCACGACCGGCAGCTCCAGGTCCAGCGCGTCGTAGCCGGGGTAGCCGACGCTGTACTGGCCGGAGCGCCGCGCCCCGTCCGCCTCGACGCCGTCGAGGAGCATGAACGCGTCGCGCGTGTTCGCCACGGCCAGCGCCTCGGGGGTGTTCGCGGGCGAGCCGCCGACGTCGTAGGAGTCGCCGCCGTTGCCCGCCGACGCCACCACCACCACGCCGTGCTCGACGACCTTGCGCACGAACAGGCTGTCCGGGTCGTCCTGGCCGCCGTAGTCGCCGCCCAGGGACAGGTTCACCACGTCGAGGCGGTCGCCGAAGTCGCCGTCGCCGTTCGGGTCGAGCGACCAGTCCAGGGCCTGGCCGACCAGCGCGGTGGCGCCGGAGCAGCCGAAGATCTTCAGCGCGTACAGCTGGGCCGCCGGGGCGACGCCGGGACCGATGCCCATGCCGTTCAACGCCTCCGGCGTCAGGGCGCCGTAGTCGCCGGTGAACGCGGTGCCGTCGGCGTTGGTGCCGTAGCCGGCGGCCGTGCCGGCGACGTGGGTGCCGTGGCCCTGGCAGTCCATCGGGTTGGGGTCGGGCGCGGGCGTGGCGCGGACCGGGTCGTTGGCGTCGTAGTCGTCACCGGCGAAGTCGTGGCCGCCGACGACCTTCGCGGTCGGCGTCCACGGCGCGGTGCGGTCGACCGCGTCGTGGGCGGCGGTGGTGCCGGGGCCGCCGAAGTCGGCGTGCGTGTAGTCGATGCCGGTGTCAACGACGCCGATGCGCATCCCCTCGCCGCGGTGGCCGGTGTCGCGCCAGACCCGGTCCACCCCGGTGAGCTGCGCGGCGGAGGCGTTGTGGAGGACCTTGGGCACGGTGCGGCGGATCGCGCGGACCTCCGGCAGGGCGGCCAGCTCGCGCAGCCGCGCGGCGTCGGCGGTGACGAGCACGCCGGGCACGGCGTTGCCGGTGGTGGCGACCTCGCGGGTGCCGGCGTCCCGGTGGCGCAGGGCGGCCAGGACCCGGTCGGCGACGTCCTCGGTGCGCCGGCGGGCGGCGCGGGCGGCGGCGGCCGGGTCGACCGCGCCGCGGGCCTTCTGGTCGCCGTAAGCCTCGGCGGCGGGGGTGGTGGCGAGTTCGACGAAGGCGGTGACGGGGCCCGTGGCGCGGGTCAGGGCGGGGTCGACGCGCTCGGCGGGCGGTTCGTCGCCGCGCCGGGGGCGGGTGCGGTCGTGGTTCGGGGGCAGGGGGAGCGCCCCGGCCGGGTGCGCGGCGGATACGACCGGACCGAGGGCGGCGGGACCGGCGCCGGCCCGGCCGGAGCCGACCACCGACGCGATCGGGCCCGCGACCCCGCCCCCCGGTGTCGAACCCGCCCCGAGGGCGGCGGGCGCCCCCGGCGCGGCGGCCTGGCCCGCGACCAGCGAGACGAGCAGGGCGGCGGTCGCAGCGGGTGCCCACACCGGGCGGCGGTGGTTCATCGCGTCCTCTCGCATCCTTTCGCGTCCTCGACGTTCCTCGTACGTCCCCGCACGTCTTCACGCGTCTCAGCGGCCCGGATTCATCGGACCACTATCCGGACACCCCCTGGACGACCCCCACACGGAAGCGCTATACATCCGATGTGTCGACCGTCCTCAAGGAGGTCCGCCGTGCAGTTGCTGCGTCTGGGACCGGCTGGTTCCGAACGCCCCGCCGTCCGCGCCGACGACGGCGCCACCTACGACCTGACCCCGGTCACGGCCGACGTGACGGGCGACTTCCTAGCCGATGACGGCATCGCGCGCGCCCGTGCCGCGCTGGCGAACCGCGAACTCCAGCCGATCGTGGCGGACGGCGTGCGCGTCGGCCCGCCCGTCGCGGGCGTGGGCAAGATCGTGTGCATCGGCCTGAACTACCGGGACCACGCCGAGGAGACCGGCGCCGCGGTCCCGGCCGAGCCCGTCGTGTTCCTCAAGGCCCCCGACACGATCGTGGGACCCGACGACGAGGTGCTGATCCCCCGCCGCTCGACCCGGACCGACTGGGAGGTCGAGCTGGGCGTGGTCATCGGCCGCACCGCGCGCTACCTGGGGTCCGCCGAGGAGGCGCTGGCCTGCGTCGCCGGGTACACGATCTCCCACGACGTGTCCGAGCGGGAGTTCCAGCTCGACCGCGGCGGGCAGTGGGACAAGGGCAAGAACTGCGAGACGTTCAACCCGCTCGGCCCGTACCTGGTGCCCGCCGACGAGGTCGCGGACCCCCAGGCGCTCGGCCTGCGGCTGCGCGTCAACGGCGTCCCGCGCCAGGACTCCTCGACCAAGAACATGATCTTCCCGGTGGCCGAGCTGGTCCGCTACCTGAGCTGGTTCCTGGTGCTGCGGCCGGGCGACCTGGTCAACACCGGCACGCCCGCCGGCGTGGCGCTGGGGCAACCCGAGCCCAAGCCCTACCTGCGCGCGGGCGACGTGGTGGAGCTGGAGATCGACGGGCTGGGCCGGCAGCGGCAGACGTTCGGGCAGGCGTGATGCCCCGCGTCGTCGCGCTCGACGTGGTGGACGTCCGGTTCCCGACCTCGCGCGAGCTGGACGGCTCGGACGCGATGAACCCCGACCCCGACTACTCGGCCGCCTACGCGGTGCTGCGCACCGACGAGGGCCCGGACGGCCACGGCCTGGCGTTCACCATCGGCCGGGGCAACGACGTGCAGGTCGCGGCGATCCGGGCGCTCGCGCCGCACGTGGTGGGCCGGCCCGCGCCGACGACCGCGCGCGACCTCGCCGCCCTGTCCGCCGACCTGGTCGGCGACTCGCAGCTGCGCTGGCTCGGCCCGGAGAAGGGCGTGGCGCACATGGCGCTGGGCGCGGTGGTCAACGCCGCGTGGGACCTGGCGGCCCGGCGCGCGGGCCTGCCGCTGTGGCGGTTCCTGGCCGGGATGACCCCGGAGGAGCTGGTCGGCCTGGTCGACTTCCGCTACCTCTCCGACGCGCTGACCCCCGACGAGGCCCTGGACCTGCTGCGCCGCGCCGAACCCGGCCGGGCCGGGCGCGCCGCGCGCCTGGAGGCCGACGGCTACCCCGCCTACACCACCTCGCCCGGCTGGCTCGGCTACTCCGACGACAAGCTGGCCGACCTGGCCCGGCGGGCGGTGGCCGACGGCTTCGACATGATCAAGATCAAGGTCGGCGCCTCGCCCGCGGACGACGTGCGCCGGCTCCGGCTGGCCCGCGAGGTCGTCGGCCCGGACGTGCGCATCGCGGTGGACGCCAACCAGCGCTGGGACGTGGCCACCGCGGTCGAGCGGGTGCGCGAGCTGGCCCCGTTCGACCCGTACTGGGTCGAGGAGCCTACCTCGCCCGACGACGTGCTCGCCCACCAGGCCATCGCGCGCGCCCTGCACCCGATCCGGGTCGCCACCGGCGAGCACGTGGCGAACCGGGTGGTGTTCAAGCAGCTCCTCCAGGCCCGCGCGGTGGACGTGGTGCAGATCGACGCGTGCCGGGTCGGCGGGGTCAACGAGAACGTCGCGATCCTGCTGCTGGCGGCCAAGTTCGGCGTGCCGGTGTGCCCGCACGCGGGCGGCGTCGGCCTGTGCGAGCTGGTGCGGCACCTGGCGATGTTCGACTTCGTCGCGGTCTCGGGCACCACCGAGGGCCGCGCCCTGGAGTGGGTGGACCACCTGCACGAGCACTTCACCGACCCGGCCGTGGTGCGCGGCGGGCGGTACGCGGCGCCGACCGAACCCGGCTTCTCGGCCCGCATGGTCGACCGGGCCCTGGTCGACTTCCGCTACCCCGACGGTCCGGTGTGGACGAACCTGGAGGCGCGGTGAGCGAGTTCGCGGGACTGGTCGCGGTGGTGACCGGCGGCGCGTCCGGCATCGGCCTGGCGACCGCCCGGCTGCTGGCCGGGCGCGGCGCCACGGCGGTGGCCCTGGACCTGGAGCCCCGGGTGGACCCGCCGATGCACGGCGTCCGGGCCGACGTGACCGACGACGGGTCGGTGCGCGCGGCCGTCGCCGAGGTCGTCGAGCGGTTCGGCCGGCTCGACGTGCTGGTGAACAACGCGGGCATCGGCGCGCAGGGCGACGTGGCGGCCAACCCGGACGACGAGTGGCTGCGGGTGCTGGACGTGAACGTGCTCGGCATGGCCCGGGTCACCCGCGCCGCGCTGCCGCACCTGCGCCGGTCGCCGGCCGCGGCGATCGTGAACACCGGCTCCATCGCCGGCTGGGCCGGCCTGCCGCAGCGCGCCCTGTACTCGGCCAGCAAGGGCGCGGTGCACGCGCTGACCCTGGCCATGGCGGCCGACCACGTGCGCGAGGGCATCCGGGTCAACGCGGTGGCGCCCGGCACGGTGGACACCCCGTGGGTGGGCCGCCTGCTGGACGCGGCCGACGACCCGGCCGACGAGCGCGCCGCGCTGGAGGCCCGGCAGCCGCACGGCCGGCTGGTGTCGGCGGAGGAGGTCGCGGGCGCCGTCGCCTACCTGGCCGGTCCCCTGTCCGGCTCGACCACGGGCACCGTCCTGGCCGTCGACGGCGGCATGCGGACCCTGCGCCTGCGGCCGCGGCCGTGAACCCCGCGGCCGTGAGGGGCGTCGCGCTGTCCCGCCTCGGCTTCGGCGGCGGGCCGATCGGCAACCTGTTCACCGCGGTGTCCGACGAGGACGCCGCCGGCGCGCTGGGAGCCGCGTGGGACGCGGGCGTCCGCTACTTCGACACCGCGCCGCACTACGGGCTGGGCCTGTCCGAGCGGCGGCTGGGCCGGTTCCTGCGCACCCGGCCGCGCGCGGAATTCGCGGTGTCCACCAAGGTCGGCCGGCTGCTGGAGCCGTTCGACGGCGGCGGGGACGACCTGGCGAACGGCTTCGCGGTGCCCGCCACCCACCGGCGGGTGTGGGACTTCGGCGCGGACGGCGTCCGCCGGTCCCTGGAGTCCTCTTTGGACCGGCTCGGGCTCGACCGGGTGGACGTGGTGTACCTGCACGACCCGGACGACCACTGGGAGCAGGCGATCACCCGGGGCGTGCCCGCGCTGGTGAAGCTGCGCGACGAGGGCGTCGTCCGGGCGATCGGCGTGGGCATGAACCAGTGGCGGATGCTCGCGCGGTTCGTCCGCGAGGCCGACCTGGACGTGGTGCTGCTCGCCGGCCGCTACACCCTGCTCGACCGGTCGGGCGCCGAGCTGCTGGAGCTGTGCGCGGAGCGCGGCGTGGCGGTGGTGGCGGCCGGGGTGTTCAACTCCGGGCTGCTCGCCGCGCCCGCCGCCGGCGCCACCTACGACTACCGCGCGGCACCGCCCGGGCTGGTCGAGCGGGCCCGGCGGGTGGCCGGGGTGTGCGGGCGGCACGGGGTGCCGGTGCCGCAGGCCGCCATCGCGTTCCCGCGGCGGCACCCGGCCGTGGCGTCGGTGCTGGTGGGCGTGCGGTCGGCCGAGGAGGTGCGGGCGAACGCGGCCGAGGTCGACGTCCCGCCGGCGCTGTGGGAGGAACTGGACCGCCTGTGACCCCCGGGGTTCCCCTGACGTGAAGTCCAGGGGCGGACCCGGATGATCTCCGCGGCCCGGCCCGACAGGCTTCCCGGCATGAGAAAGCTGTTGCTCGTCCCCGTGGTCGCCGCCCTCACCGCCGCCCTGGTCCCGGCCGCCTCCGCCGCGACCGTCCCCCCGCTCAGGCCCGACGCGCTGCGCGCCGCCGTCGCCTCGCTGCCCGACGACGAGGCGAGCGGCGCCCTGGTCCGCGTGTCCGGCACGGCCGGCGGCTGGCGCGGTTCCGGCGGCGTGGCGCGGATCGGCACGCGGCAGCCCGTGCACCCGGACGGCCGGTTCCGCGTCGGCAGCATCACCAAGCTGTTCACCGCGGCCGCCGCGCTCAAGCTGGCCGGGTCCGGCCGGCTCGACCTCGACCAAACCGTCCAGCACTACCTGCCCGACCTGCTCGACCCGGCCGTGTTCACCAAGCCGATCACCGTCCGGCAGCTGCTCGACCACACCCACGGCATCGCCGGGCACGGCCTGCCGCACAAGGACCCCGCGTGGTTCCTGGAGCACCGCTACGACACCTTCGACCCGCTGGAGGTGGTGAAGCTGGGCGTCGCGCAGGGTCCGCAGTTCGACCCCGGCACCGCGCAGCAGTACGGCAACATGGGCTACCTGGTGGCCGGGCTGGTGATCGAGGCGGCGACCGGCCGGCCCTACGGCGACGCCGTGCGCGACGAGGTCATCCGACCGCTGGGCCTGCGCGACACCTACCTGCCCGGCACCGACCCGCGCATCCGGGGCGTGCACGCGCACGGCTACGAGCTGACCGGCACCGGCCACGTCGACGTGACCGAGGCCAACCCGACGCTCCAGTGGGCGGCGGCCGAGGTGGTCTCCAGCGCCCGCGACCTCGACCGGCTGCTGGCCGCCCTGCTGCGCGGGGACTACCTGACCCCGGCGCAGCGGGCCGAGCTGATGGACGTGCCGGACCTGCCGGGCGCGGTGCACGGCCTGGGCATCTCGCGCATCGAACTGACGCCGGGCTTCGTGGTGTGGGGCAAGACCGGTGACCGGCCGGGCTACAACAACGGCGTCGCGGGCACCCCCGACGGCAGCCGCACGCTGGTCTACTCGGTGAACACCCTGCACATGGGCGGCGAGCTGTCGGCCACCGCGCGCCGGGTCATCGCCGCCGCGTTCTCCTAGTCCCCGCCGGGCACGCGGGGGTGGCGCAGGCCGGGGTGGTCGCCGGGCAGCGAGCGGCGCAGCACCCACCAGCTCACCGCGACGCAGGCCACCTGGAGGGGCCAGGTCAGGGCGACCCGCATGACGCCCAGCAGGACGACCTGGCCCGCCAGCCACAGCGCGCCGAACACGAGCACCCGCAGCACGTACTGGCCGACCCAGGGCCACGACGCGAGCCGGTAGGCCCGCAGCAGGTCCGGGTCGCGCCGCCAGCGGAACCGCTGCCCGGTCACCAGCCCGACGACCACGCCGAGCAGCGGCCACCGCACCACGATCGACGCCGCCCAGGCCAGCGCGGAGGCGGCGTTGAGCAGGATCTGGAGCAGGAAGAAGTCCTCCGGGCGACCGGTGCGCAGGGCCACGTAGGCCGCCGCCACGACCACCGCCACCGACACCAGCAGCGCGCCGGGGCGGGCGCCGCGCACCACGCGCACCACGCCGACCACCACACCGCACAGGACGGCGGCCAGCGCGCCCGCCTCGACCGAGCGGCCGCCCAGCAGCCAGCCGAGGACGAACGCCGCCGGGGGCAGCGAGGCGTCCACCGCACCACCCCGGCCGCCCAGCAGGGCGGCCAGCGACTCCTGACGCGTGTCGGTCATGCCTCCAGGGTGCCTTAGGGGGACCTAACCCGGGTAACGGCCCCGTCTCGGCAGTGGACCAGACCATTGACGGCGGTGACCCGGCTCACTACCGTTCGGCGAAATCGTCTGGAAAGTTAACAGACAGGAGCGCCGATGCGAGCCGGGAGCCCGAGGCTGCTGCGCGAGATCAACGACCGCGCCGCGATCGAGGCACTGCTCCGCAACGGCCCGCTGACCAGGTCGGAGCTGGAGGGCCTCATCGGCCTGTCCAAACCGGCCACCGCCCAGCTGCTCACCCGCCTGGAGGGCGAGGGCACCGTGCTGCGCAGCGGCCTGCGCGGCGGCGGGCGGGGTCCGCGGGCGCAGCTGTGGGCGGTCAACGGCGCGCTCGCCCACGTCGCCGCGGTGGACCTCACCCCCGACGCGGTCGACGTCGCCGTGGCCGACATCTCCGGCGCCGTGCTCACCGAGCACCGCGCGCCCATGCCCCGCACCGGCGTGCTGGAGGCGTTCCGCGGCGCGGTCACCAAGGCCGCCGCCCAGGCGGGCCTGACCACCGAGGCCCTGCACCACGTGGTCGTGGGCAGCCCCGGCGCGGTCGACCCCGCCACCGGCAGGCTGAACTACGCGCCGCACATGCCCGGCTGGGGCGACAAGGACCTGCCCCGGGAGCTGCGCGAGCTGCTCGGCACCGGCGTCACGGTCGAGAACGACGTGAACCTGGTCGCGCTGGAGGAGATGGTCGCCGGCCGGGCCCGGGGCGTGAAGGACTTCGTGCTGGTGTGGCCCGCGGACGCGGTCGGCGCCGCGGTCGTGGTCAACGGCGCGCTGCTGCGCGGCGCCACCGGCGGCGCGGGCGAGGTCGACGCCCTGCGGGTGCCCGACCGCGCGCACGCCGACACCGGCGCCGACCGCACCGGCAGCCGCTACGGCGACCTGCTCGGCAGCGCGGCCATCGCCCGGCTCGCCCGCGCGCACGGCGTGTCAGCCCGCACCGGCCGGGCCGCGGTGGCCAAGGCCCTGGGCGAGGGCACCGCGGGCCGCGAGTTCCTGGTCGACCTCGCCCGCCGCATCGCCACCGGCGTGGCCAACGTGGTCGCCGTGCTCGACCCGGAGCTGGTGCTGCTCTCCGGCGAGGTCGCGCACGCGGGCGGCACCGCGCTCACCGACCTCGTGGCCGCCGAGCTGCGCCTGCTCGTGGTGCCCCGCACCCCCGTCCGGCTCGCCCAGGTGACCGGCAAACCGGTGCGCTCCGGCGCCCTGCACGCCGCGCTGTCGGTCGCCCGGGAGCAGGTGTTCGGCCTGCCCGCCGCCACGACCGAACCCTTCGGCGGCCCGCCGCCCGACTAGCGGAACGCCTCACGTCCCCTGCTGACGAAGGAGAGCACATGCGCAAGCTCCACCGCGCGGCGTCGCTGTGCGTGGCCGCGGCGGTAACCCTGACCGCCTGCGCCGCGGGCTCCGGCCGGGACGCCGGGCCGTCCGGTCCGGCGGCGGCGCCCGGCGCCGACGAGAGCTTCACCCTGACCGTCTGGAGCAACTACTCCGGCCGCGAGCTGGCCGAGGTCACCAAGGCCCTGGAGAGCTTCAAGGCCAAGTACCCCAAGGCCGAGATCAGGCACGAGGGCAGCCAGGACGACGACAAGATCACCGCGGGCATCCGCGGCGGCAACCCGCCGGACGTGGCCATGTCCTTCACCACCGACAACATCGGCCAGTTCTGCTCGTCCGGCTCCTTCCAGGAGCTCAAGCCCTACATCGAGCGCGACCGCGTCGACCTGGGCCAGATCACCGAGGCCGTCCGCTCCTACAGCGAGTACAAGGGCAACCGGTGCGCGATGCCGCTGCTCAGCGACGTCTACGGGCTGTACTACAACAAGGCCCTGCTCGCCGAGGCGGGCATCACCGCGCCGCCGAGGACGACCGCCGAGCTGCTCGACTTCGCCAAGCGCACCACCAAGCGGGCGCCCGACGGGTCGATCGAGGTCGCGGGCTTCCTGCCCACCATGATGTTCTACGCCAACCGGCCGCCCATCTGGGCGCCGCACTTCGGCGCGGAGTGGACCGGGCCGGACGGCAAGTCCTCCCTGGCCACGCCCGCGTGGGCGGAGATGCTGGAGTTCCAGAAGCAGCTCGTCGACTTCTACGGCTACGACGACCTGGAGCGGTTCCGCGCCGGGCTCGGCCAGGAGTTCTCCACCGACCACGCGTTCCACCGGGGCCGGATCGCCATGATGATCGACGGCGAGTACCGCACCGCGTTCCTGGCCGACCAGGCGCCGGAGGTGGACTTCGGCACCGCGCCGTTCCCGACCAGCAGGCCCGAGCTGTACGGCACCGCGTTCACCGCGGGCTCGATCATGGGCATCCCCAAGGGCGCGAAGAACCCCGGCGCCGCCTGGGAGCTGATCAAGCACCTGTCCTTCGACACCGGCACCATCGTCGACCTGGCCAACGCCATCAAGAACGTCCCGAGCACCAGGGCCGCGCTGGCCGACCCGCGGCTGGAGGTCGACGAGAACTTCCGGACGTTCGTCGAGCTGGCCCGCTCGGACAAGCTGCGCGGCAACCCGGTGACCCCGATCGGCGACGCGCACATCAAGGCCGTCGGCGACTTCGCCACCTCGTGGCAGGCCGGGAAGGTCGACGACCTGACCGCGGGCCTGCGCGAGGTCGACCGGCGCATCGACGAGCAGATCGCGAAGAGCGGCAAGTGACGGCCACGCTCGACCGCGCGCGGGCCGCGCGGACCTCCCCGCCACCGGGGAGGTCCCGCACCCGGCGCCGGCTGACCGCGCTGGCGTTCACCGCGCCCGCCGCGCTCGGCTTCACCCTGTTCTTCGCCTACCCGCTGGTGGCCACGGTCGGGTTCTCGTTCACCAGGTACGACCTGATCAACCCGCCCGAGTGGGCCGGCCTGGCGAACTACGCCTACATGCTCGGCGACGACCTGTTCTGGACCTCGGTGCGCAACACGCTGTGGTTCGTGGTCGTGCTGACGTCCGCGCGCGTGGCGTTCGCCCTCGGCGTCGCCTCGGTGATCGCCCGGCTGCGCTCGGGCGTCGGCCTGGTGCGCACCCTGTGCTACCTGCCCTCGCTCACCCCGCCGGTGGCCGCGACCCTGGTGTTCTTCCTGCTCATGCGGCCGAACGAGGGCCCGGTGGACGCCTTCCTGGGCTGGTTCGGCGTCGAGGGGCCGCTGTGGTTCGCCGACCCGGCGTGGGCCAAGCCCGGCATCGCCGCGGTGGTGCTGTGGGTGTCCGGCGACCTGATGATCATCATCCTGGCGGCGATCCTGGACGTCCCGCGCGAGCAGCACGAGGCGGCCGAGCTGGACGGCGCGGGCGCCCTGCGGCGGTGGTGGCACGTCACGCTGCCGTCCATCTCGCCGGTGCTGCTGTTCGGCGTGGTGAACTCGATCGTGCTGGCCCTCCAGCTGTTCACCCAGGCCGTGGTGGCCGGCTCGGCCGCCAGCGGCGCGGCCGACGTCACCGGCAGCACCAAGAACATCGGCTTCCCGGAGAACTCGACCCTGACGTTCCCGGTGTGGCTCTACACGCAGGGCTTCCGCTACTTCGACATGGGTTACGCGTCGGCGATGGCGACCGTGCTGTTCGTCGCCTCCTTCGCCGCCACGGCGCTGCTCGTGCGGCGGCTGCGCAGGGCCACCCCCCAGGAGGAAGGATGACCACCCGCCGCACCCTGGACTGGATCGCGGTCCACAGCGCCGGCCTGGCGCTGGGCCTGATGTTCGCGCTGCCGGTGGTGTTCGTGCTGCTCACCGCGGTCATGTCGGACTCGCAGGCGTTCACCGCGGACCTGTGGCCGCGCGAGTGGCACTGGGGCAACTTCCTGGAGGTCTTCGAGGCCGCGCCCCTGCTGCGCTACCTGGGCAACAGCCTGCTGTACTCGCTGCTGGCCACCGCGGGCATGCTGCTGTCGTCCGTGCCGGCCGCCTACGCCCTGGCGAAGCTGCGCTGGCGGGGCCGCCAGGCGGCGTTCCTGCTGGTGGTCGGCGCCATGCTGCTGCCGCCGCAGGTGGTGGCCGTGCCGCTGTACGACGCCTGGTCGAGCCTGGGCCTGACCGGCACCCTGTGGCCGCTGGTCGTGCCCTACTTCCTGTTCGACGCCTTCTCGGTGTTCCTGCTGCGCCAGTTCATGCTGACCATCCCCCAGTCCTACGTGGACGCGGCCAGGGTGGACGGCTGCACGGAGTTCCAGGCCCTGCTGAGGGTCGTGGTGCCGATGGCGCGCCCCGGCATCGCGGCGACCGCCCTGTTCTGCTTCCTCTACACGTGGAACGACTACTTCGGACCGCTGCTCTACACCAGCGAGGTCCCGGAGCAGTGGACGCTGTCGCTGGCGCTGTCGTCGTTCAAGAGCCTGCACCAGGTCCAGTGGAACCTGGCCATGGCCGTCACCCTGCTGGTCATGCTCCCGGCGATCGTGCTGTTCGCGTTCGCGCAGCGCTCGTTCGTCCGGGGCGTCACGTTCACTGGAGTCAAGGGGTGAAGCTCACCGTGGTCGGGGGCGGGTCCACGTACACGCCCGAGTTGGTCGACGGCATCGCCGGGCGGCGCACCAGCCTCGCCGTCGACGAGATAGCCCTGGTCGACCCGGACGCCGAGCGCCTGGCGGTGGTGGGCGCGTTCGCCCGGCGGCTGCTGGCGCACGCCGGCCACCCCGCGAGGGTCACCACGACCACCGACCTGGAGCGCGGCGCGGACGGCGCCTCGGCCGTGCTGCTCCAGCTGCGGGTCGGCGGCCAGGCGGCCCGGGCGTCCGACGAGACGTTCCCGCTGCGCTGCGACTGCGTGGGGCAGGAGACGACCGGCGCGGGCGGCCTGGCCAAGGCGCTGCGCACCGTGCCGGTGGTGCTCGACATCGCCGACCGGGTCCGGCGGGTCGCGGGCGAGGGCACCTGGATCGTCAACTTCACCAACCCGGTCGGCATCGTCACCCGCGCCCTGCTCCAGGCGGGCCACCGGGCCGTGGGGCTGTGCAACGTGGCCATCACGTTCCAGCGCTGGACCGCCGCGCTGCTGGGCGCGGCCCCGGACGAGGTGGTCCTGGAACACGTGGGCCTCAACCACCTGACCTGGGAGACCGGGGTCCGGGTGGCGGGCGTCGACCGGCTGCCGGACCTGCTGGCCCACCACGCGGAGGCGCTGGCCGGGCACATCGGCCTGCCGGCGGCGCTGATGCGCCGCCTGGGCGCCGTGCCGTCCTACTACCTCAAGTACTTCTACGAGCACGACGAGGTGGTGCGGAAGCAGCAGGTCGAACCGCCCCGGGCCGAGGTGGTGGCGGCCGTGGAGAAGGAGCTGCTGGACCTCTACCGCGACCCCGCCGTGGTCACCAAGCCCGAGCAGCTCGGCAAGCGCGGCGGCGCGTACTACTCGGAGGCGGCCGTGCAGCTGGTGCACGCCCTGACCAGCGGGCAGCCCCCGACGCGCCACGTGGTCAACGTCCGCAACGACGGCGCGCTCCCGTTCCTGCCGGACGACGCGGTGGTCGAGGTGCCCGCCGAGGTCGACACCACCGGCGCCCACCCGCTGCCGGTGCCGCCGGTGCCGCCGTCGATGTCCGGGCTGATCGCGCACGTGACCGCCTACGAGCACCTGGCCCTGACCGCGGCGCTGCGCGGTGGCCGGGACCGGGTGGCGGACGCCCTGCTGGCGCACCCGCTGGTCGGGCAGCACGCGTTGGCCGACCGGCTGGCCGACGACCTCGTCGCGGCCAACGCCGCCCACCTGCCCCGGGCGGGGGGCCGCGGGTGACCCGGCGGGTGCTGGCCGTGGACGGGGGGAACAGCAAGACCGCGATGGCCCTGGTCGACCTGGACGGGCGGGTACTGGCCCGGGTCCTGGGCCCGGGCGCGTCACCGCAGAACGTGGGCCTGGCGCGCAGCCTGGAGGTCTTCGAGGACCTGGCCCGCCGGGCGGCCCGCCAGGCCGGCCTGCCCGCGGGCGAGCCGATCGCCGCCCACACCGCCGCCTACCTGGC
Organism: Saccharothrix syringae; assembly: GCF_009498035.1. NCBI lineage: Bacteria > Bacillati > Actinomycetota > Actinomycetes > Pseudonocardiales > Pseudonocardiaceae > Saccharothrix > Saccharothrix syringae. The sequence goes on along the minus strand of NZ_CP034550.1, from coordinate 436,991 downwards.
GGGCGCCGACCTCCCGAAGGAGGAGGACGACCTGCGCGCGGCCATCGAGGCGCGCGGCTGGTCGACCACGACCGTGGTCGGCAACGACACGTTCGCCCTGCTGCGGGCGGGCACCGCGGACGGCATCGGCGTGGCCGTGGTGTGCGGCGCGGGCATCAACTGCGTGGCCGTGGCCCCGGACGGGCGGGTGCACCGGTTCCCGGCCCTGGGCCGGATCTCCGGCGACTGGGGCGGCGGCGCGCACATCGGGTCCGAGGCCCTGTGGCTGGCCGTGCGGGCCGAGGACGGCCGGGGCGAGCCGACCGCGCTGCTGGACGCGGTGACCGCGCACTACGGGACGGCGACGCTGGCCGAGGCGGTGGAGCGGCTGCACCTCGGCGAGGTCGACTTCGACCCGAACGCCCTGTGCCCGCTGCTGTTCGAGGTGGCGGCGGCCGGCGACCCGGTGGCCCGGGCGGTGGTGGACCGGCTGGTGGAGGAGGTCGTGCTGCTGGCCCGCGTGTCGCTGTCCCGCCTGGCGCTGCTGGCCGAACCGGTGGACGTGGTGCTGGGCGGCGGCGTGCTGACCGGCACCGGTGACGTGGTGGTCGACGCGGTCCGGGCGCGACTGGTCGCGGGGGCGCCCGCCGCGCGGGTGCGCGTGGTGGACGTGCCGCCGGTGGTCGGGGCGGCCCTGCTGGGCCTGGACGCGCTGGGCGCGGCCCCGGCGGCCGAGCAGCGGCTGCGCGCCGCCTACCGGGAGCCCGCCGCCCTGGCCGCGGGCGGCTGAGACGTCGGGGCGGGGGAGGCTCCCGGCGGCAGCCCTCCCCCGCCCCGGCCCACCCCTCCCCCCTCTCGGTCCCCTTCCCAGCCGACCCCTTCCCGCTCCTCCCTCTTCCAGGCCCAGCCCGGCCCCTCGCACCCCAGCCCAGCCCCAGCCCAGCCCCAGCCCAGCCTCAGCCCCGGCCCGCCTGGCCCCTCGCTCCCAGCCGCAGCCCAGCCCTGCCCGGCCCCTCGCACCCCAGCCCAGCCCCGGCCCAGCCCCGCCGCAGCCCAGCGCCGCGCCGCGCCGCCCCGCCCCTCTCACCGGCCCCACCCGAATGTCGAACTCGGGGGTCCCGGAGGTTCGACACGGGGGTTCTGGAGGTTCGACTCGCGGGATTTGTCGGGGTTGGGATGAGCGATGTGCACCACATCTCCGGGTCCCGAACGCGGTGAATCACCCATTGCCGACACGGGTTCACACCAGCGGGTGACACATCGGTAACAGCGTCGCGAACCGGCGGTGGCGCAGGCGCCCGATGGCGTTGCATGCTGACTGGCGCGGTCACGGGGGTGCCGCGCGTAGGGAGGGACCATGGAACGCCTGGACAGCTTCGTCGCACTGGGGGACAGCTTCACCGAGGGCCTGGACGACCCGGCGCCGACCGGCGGCTACGTGGGCTGGGCGGACCGGCTGGCCGCGATGCTGTCCCTGAAGCACCCGAGCCTGCGCTACGCCAACCTGGCCATCCGGGGCAAGATGCTCCAGGAGATCGTCGACGAGCAGATCCCGCTGGCCGTCTCGCTCAAGCCCAGGCTGGTCACCTTCTGCGGCGGCGGCAACGACATCCTGGTGCCCGGCAGCGACCCGGACGCGGTGGCCGAGGTGTACGAGATCGCCGTGGCCGACCTGCGCGCCGCGGGCTGCGAGGTCCTGATCTTCACCGGCTTCGACCCCAAGCACACCCCGCTCCTGCGCTCCCTGCGCGGCAAGGTGGCCGTCTACAACAGCCACCTGTGGTCGGTGGCCGAGCGCTACCACTGCCGGGTCGTGGACCTCTGGTCGATGACCGTCCTGCACGACCGGCGGGCCTGGTCGGAGGACCGCCTGCACCTCTCGCCGGAGGGACACCGCCGGGTGGCGCTGCGCGCCGCGGAGGTCCTGGGCCACTCCCCGGACGAGGAGTGGAACACCCCCTGGCCGCCGCCGGTGGACGAGGACTGGATGACCCAGCGCCGCCACGACCTGAAGTGGGCCCGCGAGCACGTGGTGCCGTGGATCGCCCGCCAGCTGCGGGGCGAGTCGATGGGCGACGGGCTGGCGCCGAAGCGCCCGGAACTGCTCCCGCTGTCCTCGGACTGAACAACCGCGACGAGTCGGGTCCCGGTCGGCCGGCGCTCTCCCCCGAACGCCGGCCGACCGGGCCGGGTGGCTTTCCCCCCTGGATTCCCCCCTCCAAGAGCCACCCGCGCGCCGACCCCACTGGCTTGATCAGCGCCCGTCAAAGTTCCCACGACCCCGGGCCCCGCAGCTAAACGGCGGCTAAATCCCGGTGGTCAACGCTTCAAGGGCCGTTCGGACCAACGTCGCCCGCGGCGACCCCAGGCGTACGAACAGCCGAAGCGATTCCGCGAGCTCCGCTTGCGCCGCCACCCGCTCGCCCCGGGCGGCCAGCACCTGACCCAGCACCTGCCGCCCGAACGCCTCCTCGAACTGCATCGACCCGCCGCGGGCCAGCTCGACGCCCTGCCGGGCGTGCTCCTCGGCCTCGGGCAGCAGCCCCAGCTCGGCGTACAGCTCGGCGAGGTTGTTCACCGCCACCGCGTAGGCCCGCTCGTCACCGACCCGGTGGTACAGCTCCACCGCCCGGAACTGGTGCTGCGCCGCCTTCTCCCGCTGCCCCAGCAGCTGCTCGGTCTGGGCCAGGTTGTTGAGCACGGTCGCCTCGCCGATCGGGTCGACGTCGCGCCTGGCGATCTCGACGGCCTCCCGGTGCCGCACCAGCGCCTCCTCCAGCCGCCCCTCCGCGACCAGCGCCAGCGCCAGCTTGTCCAGCGTCATCACCACGTAGCGCGCCTCGCCCAGCTCCAGCGCGATCGCGTGGGCCAGCTCGGCCCGCTCCAGCGTGCCCCGCAGCGACCCGGTGCGGTTGTCGATGTCCTGCATGGCGTGCAGCACCAGCACCTCGCCGAACCGGTCGCCGACCACCCGGGCCGAGGCCAGCCCGATCTCGGCGACCGCCTGCCACTCCCGCCGCACCAGCCGCGTCACGCAGTAGGTGTGCACCAGCCGCACGAGCTGCCAGACCCGCCGGTGCAGCCCCGCCTCGGCCGCCGCGTGCACCACCGCGATGATGTTCGGCCACTCCTTGTCGAACCAGGACAGCGCCTGCGCCGACGTGGCGGGCCGGGGCGCGGCCGGGTTCCCGGAGAAGTCCAGGCCGTCGGCCACCGGCCGGACGAGCCGCCGCGCGTGGTCGCACGCGACCAGGTAGTGGTCGACCAGCCGGCGCAGCGCCCGGTCGGCCTCCTCCGCCTCCAGCACCTCGCGCGCGTAGAGCCGCACGAGGTCGTGCAGCACGAACCCGCCCCGCCACTGCTCGACCAGCAGGTGCGCGTCGGCCAGGTCCGCCAGCCGCCCGGCGGCGGTGCCCAGGTCCGTGCCGCACACCGCGGCCACGGCGTGCGGGCTCACCCACCGGCCGGGCACCACGCCGGCGGCGCGGAAGGTCTCCGCCAGCTCCGGCGGCAGGTTCCGGTACGACACGGCCAGCGCCCGCGCCACCCCCACGCCGGTGTCGGCCAGGTCCAGCGCGCGCAGCCGCGCGTCGTCGTCGGCGAGCTGCGCCACCAGCGCCTCCACCGTCCACTCCGGACTGATCACCAGCTTGGCCGCGGCGATCCGCAGCGCCAGCGGCAGGTTCCCGCACAGCTCGGCCAGCATCCGCGCGGCCACCGGCTCCTGCTCCGACAGCGGCTTGCCGACCACCTCGTCGAGCAGCCGCACCGACTCCTCGTCGGACAGCGCGTCCAGCGTCAGCATCCGCGCGCCGTTGCTGACCACCAGCGACTCCATCCGCTTGCGGCTGGTCACCAGCACCACCGACCCGGCGCCCGGCGGCAGGAGCTGCCGCACGTGCTCGGGGTCCCACGCGTCGTCGAGCACGACCAGCACCCGCCGCCCGGCCAGCACCGACCGGTACAGCCCCACCCGGTCGTCCAGGTCGCGCGGCACGCCGTCCGCGGGCACGCCCAGCGCCAGCAGGAACCGGGCCAGCACCTCCGCGGGCGCCACCGGGTCGCGGTCGGGCGCGAACCCGTGCAGCGGGGCGAACAGCAGCCCGTCGGGGAACTGCCCGGCGCGCCGGTGCCCCCAGGTGACGGCCAGCTCGCTCTTGCCGATCCCCGGCGCGCCGTTGACCACCGCGATCGTCGTCGTGGTCAGGTCGCGCGCGTCGCACAGCCGGTCCAGCCAGGCCAGCTCCTCCTCGCGGCCGGTGAACCCGCTGGCCGCCGCCGGGAGCTGCGCGGGCACCACCACGCCCGGCCGCGGCGGCACGGTGACCACCTCGGGCGGTCCGGGCGAGTCCAGCGCCGGGTCGTCGCGCAGCACCTGCTCGTGCAGCACCCGCAGCCCCGGCCCGGGGTCGATGCCCAGCTCGTCGACCACGCGGCGGTGGAACCGCTGGTAGGCGTCCAGCGCGTCGGCCCGCTGCCCCGACCGGTACAGCGCCCGCATCATGTGCCCGACCAGGCGCTCCCGGAACGGGTGCTCGTTGACGAGCTGCCGCAGCTCGCCCACCAGCTCCAGGTGCCGCCCCAGCTCCAGCTCGGCCTCGATGCGCTCCTCCAGCGCGGCCAGCCGCAGCTCCTCCAGGTCCGTGGTGACCGGCTCGCCGGGCACGTCCGCCAGCACCGGCCCCCGCCACAGCCCCAGCGACTCGCGCAGCAGCTGGGCCCGGATCGGCGCCGGCTTGCCCCGCGCGGACGACACGAGCTGCCGGGCCCGGTGGAAGTCCAGCCGCCACGGGTCGACCGACAGCCGGTAGCCCGGCGGCGTGGTCAGGATGCGCGCCGAACCCGCCGGGTCGGCCTCCTCCAGCATCCGGCGCAGCCGCGACACGTAGCCGTGCACGATGGTCCGGGCGGTGGCGGGCGGGTCCTCGTCCCACAGGCTGTCCACGATCTCGTCGATCGGGACGACCCGGTTGGCCTCCAGCACCAGCATGGCGAGCAGACCGCGCATCCCCTTGCGACCGATCACGAGCGGCCGGCCGTCGGCCAGGACCTGCAACGGCCCCAGGACGCCGAACTCCAGCCCTGTCCTGATCCGGTCGGTCATGCCCTTCCCCCGCCTCCGCGCTCCGTTGCCCCGGCTTGCACGTGCCCGTCGGTGCGAGTGCCCGAACGACGCCGCGACCCCCCTCGGTGACTGGCCGCAGTCACTGGATCAGGTACGAGTAACGGCTTGTTGGATACCTGCGAGTAGATGTTGTTTGCTCAACAAGTCGCGCCGGGGGGACCGGCCGCCGGCGCGACGGCTAGGGTTTTGGCCCCGACAGTCCCGGTCCGGTCCCGGGCGAGTGCAGGAGGGCGAGTGCCGCGCGAGCCGATGAACGTGGTCGACCGTGGCGCCGCGTGCCTGCTGGGCGGTGCGCTCGGCGACGCGCTGGGTGCGCCCGTCCAGTACCTGGGCTGGGCCGACATCCAGCGCGACCACGGCCCCGAGGGCGTGCTGGAGCCGCCGCGCCCGGCCCTGGTGACGGACGACACGCAGCTGACGCTGTTCACCGCCGACGGCTACCTGCGGGCGTGGGTGCGCGGCCGCAACACCGGCGAGTGGGACCCGGTGGGGGTGGTCTGGGACAGCTACCGGCGGTGGCTGGTGACCCAGCAGGTCGCCGCGCCGGACCCCGGCGCGACCGGCCTGGTCGCCGACGAGCGGCTGTACTCCAGCCGGTCGCCGGGCCTGACCTGCCTGCGCGCGCTGGCCGCGGACGCGCCGCCGACGCCGGAGGAGCCGCACAACGAGTCGTCCGGCTGCAACGGCGTGACGCGCACCGCGCCCGCCGGGTTCGCGCCGAGCGCGGAGATCGCCTACGACCTGGGCTGCCGGTTCGCCGCGCTGACCCACGGCGGCACCGGCGGCTGGGTGTCCGGCGGGGCGTTCGCGCTGCTGATCCACCTGCTGGCGGTGCGCGGGCGGCCGTTCCGGGAGGCCGTGGACCAGGTCATCGGGCGGGTGCTGCGCAGCGACCCCTACACCGCGAACACGCTCAACCGGGCCGTGGTGTTCGCCGAGGAGCACCGGGAGATGGGCTTCGACTCGGTGCGGGTCGACCGGCTGGGCAGCGGGTGGACCGGGCCGGAGGCGCTGGCGATCGCCGTGCACACGGTGCTGGTGTACCCGAAGCGGTCGCAGTTCGTGGACGCGCTGCGGGCGGCCGCGAACCACTCCGGCGGCAGCGACGCCACGGCCGCGCTGACCGGCAACATCCTGGGCGCGGTGCACGGCACCGCGGCGCTGCCGCGGGACTGGCTGGCCAACCTGGAACTGGTGGACCTGCTCACCCAGCTCGGCTCGGACCTGGGCCGCTCGGTGGTGGGCCTGGACTTCGACCACCACCGGTACGCGTGAGGTTTCGTGTGCCGGCCTCGGCGCGCACGTTCCCGAATCCGTGCGACCGAGGCCGGCCCTCCACGTGGTCGGCGGCGGGGCACGCCCCGAGCGCGAACCCGGCTGACCTCCCGTGGAGCGGGAAAACCCGTGGCGGCACCGTAGCAGAACGCGCGCGAGCGCTCACCGGCGGCCCTCCTCCCGCGGCGGGCGCCGGTCGGGCAGCATCGTGACGTGGCGTTGGGCAGGGAGGCGATCGTGCGCGCGGCGCTCGATCTGTTGGACGAGGCGGGCCTCGACGGGCTGACGCTGCGCCGCCTGGCGGACCGGCTCGACGTGCGGGCGCCCGCGCTCTACTGGCACGTGCGGAACAAGGCCGAGCTGCTGGAGGCGGTGGCGGCGCGGGTCTTCGCCGACGCCCTGGCGGACCTGGAGGCGCCGCGGCGGGGCGAGCCCTGGCCGGACTGGCTGGCCGACACGGCCCACCGCCTGCGCCGCGCGGCGCTGTCCCACCGCGACGGCGCGCGCGTGCTGGCGGGCGCCTACCTGGCCCACGCGCTCGGCCGCCCGACCGAACTGGCGCTGCGGGTTTTGTGCGACGCGGGCTTCTCCCCCCGCGAGGCGGCCCGCGGCCTCACCGCGGTCTACGCGTACGTGCAGGGGTTCACGCTGGAGGAGCAGGCGACCGCGGCGATCCGCCAGGTGGACGCGGAGCGCTACCCGCTGACCGCCGCCGCGCGGGCCGACCTGTCCGACCACGACACCCACTTCGACCACGGCCTGCGGCTGCTGCTGTCGGGACTGCGCCTGTCACGGCTGGGGCGAACCGGGCCGGGGTGAGCCGGGGTGAACCGCGCCTGGCCGCACCGGGCAGGGCTGCGCTGAGTCCGCCGGGCCGGGTTGGGCGGGCCGGGTTGGGCGGGCCGGGTTGGGCGGGCTGGGTTGGGCGGGCTGGGTTGGGCGGGCTGGGTTGGGCGGGCTGAGCGGGGCGGGGCCGAGTCGAGGTGGGCCGGGCCAGGCTCAGGCCGCCAGCGGCAGCCCGGGGGTGCGGTGCACGCGCCCCTCCGCGTCCACCGCGAACACCTCGCACCCCGGCCGCGCGGCGGCCCACCCGATCCCCTCCACCCCCAGCGCGAACGCCGCCGTCGCGGTGGCGTCCGCCTCGGTGAGGGTCGGCGCCACCACGGTCAGGCTCAGCAGGTCGGTGACCGGCTCCCCGGTGCGGGCGTCGACGACGTGGTCACCCCGCTCGTACCGCCCCGAGGTCGCCACGGCCCGGTCGGCGACCTCCAGCACCGCGCAGAGCCGGTCCGCCCGCCCCGGGTGCCGCACGCCCACCCGCCACGGGCCACCGACCGCCACCACGTCGCCGCCCGCGTTGACCACCAGCCTGGTGGCGCCCGCCGCGACCAGCAGGTCGGCCGCCCGCTGCACGGCCCAGCCCTTGACCACCGCGCACGGGTCCAGGCCGGGCCGCCGGGCGCTGAACGCGCCGCCGGTGGCCTCCTCGTAGTGCGCGCACAGCTCCAGCACGTGAGCCAGGTCCGCGGGCACCCGGTCCAGCTCGCCCCGGTCCAACCTGGACACCTCGCTGTCGGGCCGGAACGGGCTGAACCTGGCGTCCACCTCGCGCAGCCACGCGAAGGCCCGGTCCACCGCGGCCGGGTCGCCGTCGCGCTGGTCGACCGAGACCGGGAAGCCCATGACGTGCTCGACGCGCCGCACGCCGGTCACCCCTTCGCGTCGATCGCGGCCTGCAGGGACTCCGCGTACGCCTCGCTGGTGGCGGTCGCGCCGGAGACGGTGTCCACGTCGGCGCTCTGCGCGGTCAGCGTCTCCTCGACCAGCACGGGCACGGCCCGCTCGGTGGGCGCGCTGTCGGGCTGCCGCAGCATCCGCACCGACACGATCCGGTCACCCTCGAACGCCACGGCCACCTGCACGTCGCCGTAGCGAGTGGGAATCAGGGAACCCTCCACCTCCTGGTCACCGGCGGCGACGGTCGCGGTGTCGTGGTGCGGCTCGAAGCGCCACAGCGGCACCAGGCCCGCCACGGTCAGCAGCAGCACCGGAACGGCTCTCTTCACCGGGTCCCCCTCAACCGGTCAGGCCGAAGCGCTCGGCGTGCACCTGGTGCCCCGGCACGCCCAGCTCGCGCGCGCTGCGCAGCACCGCGGCGGTCATCCCGGGCGGCCCGCACACGAACACGTCCCGGTCCCGCGCGTCGGGCACCAGCGCGCCCAGGGCCCGCGGGCCCAGCGGCTCGGCGGCGGACGGCCCGGTCACCACGTGCAGCTCGGCCCCCCGCGCGTGCGCCAGCCCGCGCAGCTCGTCGAGCAGCACCGCGTCCCGCTCCCGGGTCACCCGGTAGACCAGCACGACGTGCCCGGTCAGCTCCTCCAGCAGCGCCCGGACCGGGGTGATGCCGGCGCCGCCGGCCACCAGCAGCGCGTTCGGCCTGGTCCGGTGCATCGCGGTGAACGCGCCGTAGGGTCCCTCGGCGAACACGCGCGTGCCCACCCGCAGCGACCTCAGCGAGGCGCTGCCGTCGCCGAGGGCCTTGGCGGTCAGCCGCAGCGACCGGCCGTCCGGGGCCGCGGACAGCGAGAACGGGTTGGCCTGCCACCACCGGTCCCGGGTCAGGAACCGCCACAGGAAGAACTGCCCCGCGCGGGCGGGCAGCCGGTCCAGGTCGCGCCCGGTGACGTGGACCGACACCACGTCGTCCGACTCGGGCACCACCGCCGCCACCCGCAGCCGGTGCCGGGCGTTGCGCCACAGCGGCAGCGCCACCCGGCCGACGAGCACCGCGCCCAGGGCGCACCCCCACAGCGCCCACCAGTAGGCGGTGGCGAGCGGCGACGCGGTGAACGTCGTGCCGACCGCCACCTGGTGCGCGAACGCCAGCACCACGGCCAGGTAGGTGTAGAGGTGGACGAAGTGCCAGGTCTCGTAGGCCAGCCGGCGCCGGGCGGCCCGCGCGGACGCGACGCCCACCCCGACGAGCAGCACCAGCGCCACCACCGCCCGCAGCACGCCCTCGACCGTGGTGGCCAGCGACACCAGCTCGTCCACCGGCGGCAGCGACGACTGGGCGGCGTAGCCGGACGTGGTGAACACCGCGTGCGCCACCAGCAGCCACAGCAGCGAAAAGCCGACCCACCGGTGCCACGAGGTGAGCCGGTCCATGCCCAGCCGCCGGTCCAGCCACGGCAGCCGGGCGACCAGCAGCAGCTGGAACGCCATCAGCAGCGCGCCGAGCAGGCCGGTGAGCCTGCCGAGCAGGACCAGCGCGTTGGCCGAGAACCCGGCGCGCGCGAACAGCACCAGCACCACGGCGGCGTTCCCGACCAGCACGGCGGCCAGGCCGGTCCGGGCCACCACCCGCGGGCGGGCGGCCGGCGGTGCGGGCGGTCGGGCGGTCGTCACCAAGACGGGTTCCTGGGCACGGCGGGCTCCTCGGGCTCTGCGAAGGGTGTCGCTCGGGGGTCGGTCCGCCACCGAGCCTGCGGGTCGAAGCTGAGCCCGGCCTGTTGCCCACCTGTCGACTCCCTGTCGACCCGACGGGCCCGCGACGGGCCGCCCACCGGTGCCGCACCATGGGCACGTGGACAAGGGCAACCCGGTTCGACTGCTCGTGGTGGACGACGAGCCGCACATCGCCGACCTGGTCGCGACGGTCGCGCGGTACGAGGGCTGGCAGGCCGTCACCGCGGGCAGCGGCGAGTCCGCGCTCAGGACCGCGTCCGAGTTCCACCCCGACATCGTGGTGCTCGACCTGATGCTGCCCGACCTGGACGGCTTCACCGTGCTCGACCGGCTGCGGTCGGCGGGCGCGATGGTGCCGGTGGTGTTCCTGACCGCCCGCGACGGCACCGCCGACCGGGTCGCGGGCCTGACCCGCGGCGGCGACGACTACCTGGTCAAGCCGTTCTCGGTGGAGGAGCTGATGGCGCGGCTGCGGGCCGTGCTGCGGCGGTCGACCGGGCCGAGCTGGAAGCGGTCGGTGCTCCGGGTCGCGGACCTGGTGATGGACGAGGACACCCGCGAGGTGCGGCGGGGCGGGCGGCTGGTCACGCTCACGCCGACCGAGTACGAGCTGCTGCGGTACCTGATGCGCCGGTCGCCGACCGTGCTGACCAAGGCGCAGATCCTCGACCACGTGTGGGAGTACGACTTCGGCGGCCGGTCCAACGTGGTGGAGCTGGTCGTGTCGCACCTGCGGCGCAAGCTCGACCTCGGCGGCGAGCCGCTGATCCACACCGTGCGCGGCGTCGGCTACGTGCTGCGGCGGGCGGCTGAGTGACGCGCCGGGTGCGGTGGCGGCGCCTGGGCCTGGGCACGCGCCTCGCCCTGGGCCTGGGCGTGCTGGCGCTGGCGGTGTTCGCGGCGGTCGGCACGGTGATGGTCCAGAGCATGAAGTCGTACCTGGACGACCGGTTCGACGACCAGATGGCCGCCCGGCAGTCCTCGCTGGAGAAGGAGTACGAGCGCAACAACGGCCTCAAGAGCTCCGGCTACGGCTGGTACTCGGTGGTGTTCGAGGTGCGCGACGGCCAGGCGCGGCCCAAGGGCACCGCCGACCTGCCGGGCGACCTGTCCGAGTTCACCGAGGTGGCGCTGGAGGTCACCGAGAGCGGCACGGAGCACTACCGGACCGGGTACGTCGAGGGCGAGGGCACCTACCGGCTGCGCGGCTGCCCGATCGGCGACGGCGTGGTGCTGGTCAGCGCGGCGTCGATGAACGACGTCACCACCACGGTGCGCCAGCTCGTGCTCGTGGAGGTGGCCACGTTCCTGCTCGCGCTGGTGGCGTTCGTGGTGATCGGGCGGGCGGTGCTGCGGCGCGGGCTCCAGCCGCTGAGCGACATGGCGCGCACCGCGCACGACATCACCTCGCACGACCTGACCGACTCGGCGCGGCTGCCGGTGCGCGCGGAGGGCGACGACGGCGGCGTCGAGGTCGAGGAGCTGCGCACCGCGTTCAACACGATGCTGGAGCACATCGACACGTCCCTGGCCGCCCGCGCCGCCGCCGAGCAGCGGTTGCGGCGGTTCATCGCGGACGCCTCGCACGAGCTGCGCACCCCGCTGACCTCCATCCGGGGCTACGCGGACCTGTTCCGGTACGCGGCGGCCAACGCGCCGGGCGAGCGCGAGGCCCACCTGGAGAAGCTGCGCTCGGAGGCGGCGCGGATGAGCGTGCTGCTCGACGACCTGTTGCTGCTGGCCCGGCTCGACTCCGGCGAGGTGGAGGCACCGCTGCGGATCGCCGACGGCGACCTGGTGGCGCTGGCGCGCGAGGCGGCGGACGCGTTCCGCGCGGCCCGCCCGACGCACCCGCTGGAGGTGACCGCGCCCACCGGGCCGGTGCGGCTGGCGTTCGACCCGGTCCGGCTGCGGCAGGTGGTGGACAACCTGCTCACCAACGCCGCGGTGCACACGCCGCCCGGGACGGCGGTGTCGCTGGCGGTGGCCGCCGAGCCGCGGTGGGCGGTGCTGCGGGTCGGCGACTCGGGGCCCGGCATCCCGGCCGCCGACCAGGCCCGGGTCTTCGACCGGTTCTACCGGGTGGACGACTCGCGGACGCGCGACCGGGGCGGCAGCGGGCTGGGGCTGGCGGTGGTGCACTCGCTGGTGGTGGCGCACGGCGGGACCGTGGTGCTGGACAGCCGGCCGGGCTCGACCACGTTCGAGGTGCGGCTCCCGCGCTGACGGGCGTCCGGCGCGGGCCGGCGTCGTCCGGCGCTTCCCGCGCCGACCGGCACCGACCCGCGTCGTCCGGCACCGACCCGCACCGACCGGCGCGGGCCGGCGTCACCCCGCGTTGGAGGACTGCGCCCACAGGTCGATGCCGGACTCCACCGCGTGCTCGTCGATGCGCGCCAGCTCGTCGTCGGTGAGCGGCGGCCCGTCGAGCGCGGCGACGTTGTCCTCCAGCTGCGCCACGCTGCTCGCGCCGACCAGCACCGAGGTGACCCGCTCGTCGCGCAGCGCCCAGGTCAGGGCCAGCTGCGCCAGGGACTGCCCGCGCTCCGCCGCGATGGCGGCGAGGGCCCGCACGTGCGCCAGGTTCCGCTCGCTGAGCAGGTCGGGCGACAGGGACTTGCCCTGGGTGGCGCGGGAGCCCTCGGGGATGCCGTCCAGGTACTTGTCGGTGAGCATGCCCTGGGCGAGCGGGGAGAACGCGATGCAGCCCGTGCCCAGCCCGCCGAGGGCGTCGAGCAGCTCCCGCTCGACCCACCGGTTGAGCATCGAGTACGAGGGCTGGTGGATCAGCAGCGGCACGCCCGCCGAGCGCAGCAGCTCCGCCGCCTCGCGGGTCTTGGCGGCGGAGTACGAGGAGACGCCCACGTAGAGCGCCTTGCCCTGCCGCACGGCGCTGACCAGCGCGCCGACCGTCTCCTCCAGCGGCGTGTCCGGGTCGAACCGGTGCGAGTAGAAGATGTCGACGTAGTCCAGGCCCAGGCGCCCCAGCGACTGGTCGAGCGAGGCCAGCAGGTACTTGCGGGAGCCCCACTCGCCGTACGGGCCGGGCCACATGTCGTAGCCCGCCTTGGTGGAGATCACCAGCTCGTCGCGGTACGGGCGCAGGTCCCCGGCCAGCAGCCGGCCGAAGTTGGCCTCGGCGCTGCCGTAGGGCGGGCCGTAGTTGTTGGCCAGGTCGAAGTGGGTGATGCCCAGGTCGAAGGCGCGGCGGACGATCGCCCGACCCAGCTCGCGCGGCCGGTCGTCGCCGAAGTTGTGCCACAGGCCCAGCGACACGGCGGGCAGCCTGAGCCCGCTGCGCCCGCAGCGGCGGTAGGTCATCCGGTCGTCGTAGCGCGCTTCATCCGGTCGGTAGGACACATCCCCACCTTGGCACGCGCGGCCTCCGCTTGCCGGACAGGAATTCCACCCGAAGTTGCTCTTCTCGGACCGTACTCGGGCGGGTCGCACCTCATCCGCCTGGTGTGCCCGCACACCGTGGTCGGGCACCCGGACCCCTGCGTCCGGCAGCGCTAGTGGAAGAGGTCGACTGGATGCGTCCCCCTCACAGACGCGGCGCCCTGCTGGCGGCCGTCGCCTTGGCCCTGACCGCGGTCCAGGCCGCCCCCGCCGCGGTCGCGGCGCCGGCGGCGAGCCGGTGCGGACCGCTCGACGTGGCGTTCGTGCTCGACGACACCGGCAGCATGGGCGGTGCGATCGCCAACCTGAAGACCGGCATCACCAGCATCGTCAACGACGTGGTCGCCGCGTCCGGCGGTGACTACCGGCTCGGGCTGGTGACCTTCAAGGACAACATCGGCGTGCACGCGCCCCTGACCGCGGGCAACGCGGCGCAGGTGACCAACTACGTCACCAACGTGCTCGCCGCCGCCGGTGGCGGTGGCGAGCCCGAAGCCTCCGACGAGGCCCTGAACACGGTGGTGAACAACCTCGCGGCGGCCGGGCGGCCGCAGAACGCCGACTTCGGCGGCGCGTGGCGGTCGAACGCGACGAAGGTCGTGGTCCTGGTGACCGACGCGCGGCCGGGCGGGTTCGACGACGCCCACACCGCCGCCGACGTCGCCAACGCGTCGACCCGGGCCAACCAGGCCCTGGCGCGCGGCGTGAAGATCTCGTCGGTCTACGTGCCCACGTCGACGGCCTACAGCGCCGCGATCACGCCGATCATGCAGAACTACGCCACCACCACCGGCGGCGTGTTCACCCAGGCCGCCGCCGACGGTTCGGGCACGGCCGCGGCGATCCAGCGGTTCCTGCGGGACTGCAAGCGCACCGACGTGTTCGTGCGGGACCAGACCACCGACACCGGGGCCGAGCCCAACCCCAACGGCACGGTGTGGAACAGCCCGGACATCAAGGTGTGCCCGGGCCTGGCCGACTGCGCCGGCATCCAGCCGGTGGTGGGCGCGACGAACTACGTCCACGTGCGGCTGCACTACGCCGACCCGTACGGCGTCGGGCCCGCGCTGGGCACGCTGAAGGTCTACCGCACGCCGCCGAGCGGTTCGACGACGTGGGACGACGCCACCGGCGGCGACTGGGTGCCCGTCGGCGAGCAGGCCGTGAGCGTGCCCGCGGGCGGAACGGTGGTGAAGGTGCCGTGGGTGAACGTCCCGGGGCCCGGCCACTTCTGCCTGCTGGCGCGGTGGGTGTCGGCGACCGACCCGATGACGTTCGCCGAGGGCCCGAACACGGCGCTCAACACCAAGAACAACAACAACATCGCGTGGCGGAACTTCCAGACCGTGCGGGGTCGCGTGCTGGAGCCGGTGCGGTCCTGGTTCACCCTGGGCAACGCGACCGGGCAGCCGGTGAAGACCGACCTGGTGCTGACCGGTGAGAAGCCGGTGGCGGGCGAGGTGGTGATCGACCTCGGGCCGCGCCTGCTGGAGCGGTGGCGCGAGAGCGGCGGCCGGGCCGAGGGCGTGAAGCAGGTCGGCGAGACCTCGTTCCGGCTCGACCCGAAGCGGTCGGCCCTGCTCGGGCTGCGGGTCGAGCCGGGCGAGCGGTTCGCCACGGAGCTGACCTTCACCCCCGAGCAGCCGGGCGAGTACCTGACCAACCTGGTGCAGCTCGTCGACGGCGAGGACCAGGGCGGCGTGGCCTACCAGGTCGTCACCGACCGCGAGTGACCGACTCGGGGTGACCCGCCGGGGGTGGTCCGCCGGAGTGGTCCACCCGGGACGACCGCCCCCGGACGACCGCCTCGGGGAATCCGCCGACGCGACCGCGGCCCGTGCCCCGCGCGGGTCGCGGTCGCGTTCCGCGCCTCCCCGGGCGGCGGGGAGGCCGGACGTGGAGCCGGTGGCGGGACTTGAACCCGCAACCTTTCGCTTACAAGGCGAGCGCTCTGCCAATTGAGCTACACCGGCACGGCCCGGAGGCCGCGAACATCGTAAGCGCCCGCAGGGGGTATTACCTGCGGCGAACGGTCTGCTCACGGTGTCCCGCCATTGGTCCGTCCGGAGGTTGACGATACCGTCCGGGTGGCTGCGGGAAACCGCAAAACCGCTGGCCAGCGCTATCAACAGTGTTGAGCGCACAGTGATCAACTCACTCGACCGAGGTCCCTCGTCCGAGGGTGGCGCACAACACAGAGGTAAATATGCGGCAACCTGGCGCGGCGCACCGGTCGGGGCGGGCCCGGTGATCGGGACCCCGGGCGGCCGCGCGCCGGGCCCCGCTCCGGGTAACGCGGTGCCCGAACCACCCGTCGCGGTTCACCACCGGGCACCCGGCCGTCACGGTCCGTGCACAAAACCGGGACGCCGTCCCCTCGGCCACCCCTTCGGGCACTCCCCCGACCCGTCCCCGGCGGCGGGACGGCCGCCCGGAGGCGTCGTTCCAGGTGAACTTTGGGTTCCGCGACCCGCGCCGCGAGCACCGGCCGGAGGGGCCGACTTCGCAGGTGGGGCGCTGATCACCCGCTTTCCACGTGACGTTGCCCACCTGATGAGCTTTCGTCAAGTCAACACAGTGTGACGGGGCCGACGACAGGGCATCCAGCCTGCGCGTTCCCACTAACCTCGACGTGGGCGAGACGAATCCCCAAGGAGGCGCTACCCGGTGAGCAGCATTGGCGAGAACGGCGCGGAGTTCCTGGTCGTGGCCAACCGCCTCCCGGTTGACCTGGAGCGCCTCGAAGACGGCACCCAGCGCTGGAAGCACAGCCCCGGCGGCCTGGTCAGCGCCCTGGAGCCGTTCCTGCGGGCCCACAGCGGCGCGTGGGTCGGCTGGCCGGGCATCGCGGACGCCGAGGTGGAGGCGTTCGAGGAGGACGGCCTGCAACTGCACCCGGTGACGCTGACCGCCACCGAGGTCGCGGACTACTACGAGGGCTTCTCCAACGGCACGCTGTGGCCGCTCTACCACGACGTGGTGGCGCCGCCCGCGTTCCACCGGCGGTGGTGGAACGCCTACGTGCGGGTGAACCAGCGCTTCGCCGACGTGACCGCGAAGGTCGCCGCGCAGGGCGCGACCGTGTGGGTCCAGGACTACCAGCTCCAACTGGTGCCCGCGATGCTGCGCGAGCTGCGCCCGGACCTGCGCATCGGCTTCTTCCTGCACATCCCGTTCCCGCCGGTGGAGCTGTTCATGCAGCTGCCGTGGCGCACCGAGATCATCCGCGGCCTGCTCGGCGCCGACCTGGTCGGCTTCCACCGGCCCGGCGGCGCGCAGAACTTCCTGTGGCTGGCCCGGCGCCTGGTGGGCCTGGAGCCCAGCCGCGGCGCGGTCGGCGTGCGCACCCGGCCCGGCGTGGTCCAGGTCGGCGACCGCACGGTCCGCGTCGGCGCTTTCCCGATCTCCATCGACTCGGCGGGGCTCGACGCGCTCGCGCGCGACAGGGACGTGCAGAAGCAGGCCCGCAAAATTCGGGAAGACCTCGGGAACCCGAAGAAGATTTTGTTGGGTGTCGATCGCCTCGACTACACGAAGGGCATCGACGTCCGGTTGCGCGCGCTCTACGAATTGCTCGCCGACGGGCGCGTGGACCCCACCGAGGTGACCATGGTCCAGCTCGCCACGCCGAGCCGCGAGCGCGTCGAGCACTACAAGCAGATGCGCAGCGAGATCGAGCAGATCGTCGGCCGGATCAACGGCGAGTTCTCCACCGTCGGCCACCCGATCGTCCACTACCTGCACCAATCGGTCGACCGGCGCGAGCTGACCGCGTTCATGTCCGCCGCGGACGTCATGGTGGTGACCCCGGTGCGCGACGGCATGAACCTCGTCTGCAAGGAATACGTGGCAACGCGCTACGACCTCGGCGGCGCCCTGGTGCTCTCGGAGTTCGCGGGCGCGGCGGCCGAGTTGACGAGCGCGTTCCTCGTCAACCCCCACGATTTGGACGGCGTGAAAAACGCGCTGGAAGCCGCCCTCACGCTCGATCCGGCCGAAGGTCGCCGTAGGATGCGCGCGCTGCGACGCCAAGTCCTCACGCACGACGTCGACCGCTGGGCACGTTCGTTCCTTGATGCACTGGGCACGCAGACCACGATCTGAATCAGTTCAGACCACCACCCTGACCTGTCCCACCGAGCATTGAGGAGGGGCGTTGACCGCCGAGGCCCTCCCCGCCGAACTCCGCCGTGCGATCGTGCAGCTCGCGCGCACACCGCGCCTGCTGGTCGCCTGCGACTACGACGGGACATTGGCTCCGATCGTGGCGAACCCCGAGGACGCCCGCCCGCGCATCGAGTCGGTGGGCGCCCTGCGCTCGCTGGCCGCTCTCCACGAGACGACCACCGCGGTGATCTCCGGACGCGCGCTCCGCGACCTGGCCACCCTGTCGCGCCTGCCGTCCGAGGTGCACCTGGTCGGTTCGCACGGTTCCGAGTTCGACGTCGGGTTCGTACACGCCCTGGACGACAACGCCAGGGCACTGCACCGCCGCCTGGAAGACGAGCTGGAGAAGGTCGTCGAGGGCAAGGACGGCGTCGGCCTGGAGGTCAAGCCCGCGAGCATCGCGGTGCACGTCCGCCGCGCCGACCCCGCCGTCGGCGAGCGCGTGCTCGACGCCGTGCGCACCGGCCCGGCCACCTGGGACGGCGTGCAGGTCACCGAGGGCAAGGCGGTGATCGAGCTGGCCGTGGTGCAGACGGACAAGGGCCACGCCCTGGACGTGCTGCGGCACCGCGCCTCGGCCACCGCCGCGATCTTCGTCGGCGACGACGTGACCGACGAGAAGGCGTTCGCCCGGCTGACCGGCCCCGACGTGGGCATCAAGGTCGGCGAGGGCGAGTCGCTGGCCGAGTACTTCGTCAAGGACACCCTCGACGTGGCCACCGTGCTGGCGTTCCTGCTGGAGGAGCGCCGCGCCTGGCTGCACGGCGACCAGGCCGTGCCGATCGAGCGGCTGACCATGCTGGCCAACGAGCGCTCGGTGGCGCTGCTGACGCCCGATGCCCGGGTCAACTGGCTGTGCCACCCCGAGCCGGACTCGGCGGCGGTGTTCGCCGACCTGCTCGGCGGCCCGTCCGCGGGCCACTTCACCATCAAGCCCGAGCACGGGTCGCTGCCGCTGGGCCAGCGCTACGTGCCGGGCACCATGATCGTGGAGACCCGCTGGTCGCGGCTGCTGGTCACCGACTACCTCGACCACGACGCGCCCGCGCACCGCACCGACCTGGTGCGGCGCATCTCGGGCTCGACCAACGCGGTGATCACCTTCGCGCCGCGGCCGGAGTTCGGCCAGGTCCCGGTGCGGCTGCTGCGCGAGCGCGAGGGCCTGCGCATCGTGGGCACCTCCGAGCCGATGGTGCTGCGCTCGCCGGGCGTGGACTGGCAGATCACCTCCGACGGCCAGCAGGAGACCGCCACCGCCGTGGTCCGCCCGCGCGAGGGCGCGGCGATCCTGCTGGAGCTGCGCTGCGGCACCGACGACCTGTCCGAGGCCACCCTGGGCGAGCCCGAGCGGCGCGCCCGCGCGGGCGCGTTCTGGTCGGACTGGGCCGCCACGCTCAAGCTGCCCGCGGTCGAGCCGGACCTGGTGCTGCGCTCGGCGCTGACGCTCAAGGGCCTGGTGCACCACGACACCGGCGCCATCATGGCCGCCGCCACCACCTCGCTGCCCGAGGAGCTGGGCGGCATCCGCAACTGGGACTACCGGTACTGCTGGCTGCGCGACGCGGCGCTGACCGCCCAGGCGCTGGTGTCGGTGGGCTCGCTGGGCGAGGCCGAGGCGTTCCTGAAGTGGCTGCACGGGGTCCTGGCGACCCTGCCCGGCCCGGAGCGCCTGCACCCGCTCTACACGCTCCAGGGCACCATGCTCGGCGCCGAGGCGGTCATCGACACGCTGCCCGGGTACGCCGGGTCGCGGCCGGTGCGCGTGGGCAACCTGGCCAACCAGCAGGTCCAGCTCGACGTGTTCGGCCCGGTGGTGGACCTGGTGGCGCAGCTGGCCACCGCGCGCGGCTCGCTCACCGACCAGGACTGGCGGATGGTGCAGGCGATGGCCGAGGCGGTCGCCCGCCGCTGGCACGAGCCCGACCACGGCATCTGGGAGGAGCGGCACGCGCCGCGCCACCACGTGTACTCGAAGGTCATGTGCTGGGTGACCCTGGACCGGGCGGTGAAGCTGGCCGAGTCCTACGGCCGGGAGGTCGACCCGTCGTGGCCGGTGCTGCGCGACACCATCGCGGGTGACGTGCTCAAGCAGGGGTGGAGCGAGGACGCGCAGTCCTTCACCACCGCCTACGACGGCGACGACCTCGACGCGGCGTCGCTGCACGTGGGCCTGTCCGGCCTGATCGACCCCACCGACGACCGGTTCCAGGCCACCGTCACCGCGATCGAGGCCGAGCTGCGCTCCGGGTCGACCGTCTACCGCTACCGGCGCGACGACGGCCTGCCCGGCGACGAGGGCGGCTTCCACCTGTGCGCGGCGTGGATGATCGAGTCCTACCTGCTCACCGGTCGCCGCACCGAGGCCGAGGAGCTGTTCGCGCAGATGGTCGACGCGGCCGGGCCGACCGGGCTGCTGCCCGAGGAGTACGACCCGATCGCGGAGCGCTCGCTGGGCAACCACCCGCAGGCGTACAGCCACCTGGGCCTGATCCGCTGCGCCCAGCTGCTGGCCGCCGGCAAGTAGTTCACCGGAAAGCGGTAATTCCGCGGCGTCGAACGCGCCCGGTCCCCGAGGGGGCCGGGCGCGTTCGCCGTTTCGGGGCGCGCGACGCGGTCCCCCTGCGACCCGCGGCACGGCTCCGGTGGCGGATCGGCGCGTCCACTGCCCCGGGGCCGCGCGAAGCGCTGTCCCCGAGGCGCGCGACGCGCTCCGCCGGGACGTGGCGCGTGCCCTACTTCCGCAGCTTCAACAGGTGGAGCGCTTCCAGCAGGTCGTGCGCGACCAGCGCCCGCGTCTCACCCGGCAGCGGTCCCGCGTCCGGCGGCACGAGGGCCTTGGTGTAGCCCAGCCGGGCGGCCTCGGTCAGCCTGCGGCCCACCCCGTTGACGCGGCGCAGCTCGCCCGACAGGCCGACCTCGCCGACCACCACCAGGTCGTGCGGCAGCGGCGTGTCCGTGGCCGCCGAGGCGACGGCCAGTGCCACCGCGAGGTCCACCGCGGGCTCGGTGAGCCGCATGCCGCCGACCGTGGCGGTGAACACGTCCTTGTTGTGCATGGCCATCCGCCCGCGCTTCTCCAGCACGGCCAGCGCCATGGCCACGCGCGCCGAGTCGAGCCCGCTGACCGCCCGCCTGGGTGAGGGCAGGTTCGTGGGCGTGACCAGCGCCTGCACCTCGCCCAGCAGCGGCCGCTTGCCCTCCACCACCACGGTGACCGCCGTCCCGGTGACGTCCTGCTCGCGGCGGTTGAGGAACAGCCCGGACGGGTCGGGGACGCCGACGATGCCGTCGTCGCGCAGCTCGAAGCAGCCGACCTCGTCGGCCGCGCCGAAGCGGTTCTTGATGCCCCGGACCAGGCGCAGGCTGGAGTGGCGGTCGCCCTCGAACTGGAGCACCACGTCCACCAGGTGCTCCAGCACCCGGGGACCGGCCACCGAGCCGTCCTTGGTGACGTGGCCCACCAGCACGATCGGCAGCGAGCGCTCCTTGGCCACGGCGACCAGCGTCGCGGTGACCGAGCGGACCTGGGTGACGCCGCCGGGGACGCCGTCCACCTCGGGCGAGGACATGGTCTGCACGGAGTCGACGATCAGCACGCCGGGGTCGACGGCCTCGATCTGCCCCAGGACCGCGCCCAGGTCGCTCTCGGCGGCCAGGTACATGGCGCCGTGGATGTTGCCGGTCCGCTCGGCGCGCAGCCGGACCTGGCCCGCCGACTCCTCGCCGGTGATGTAGAGGGAGGGGCGCCCGCCCTTGGCCGCCCACTGGTAGGCGACCTCCAGCAGGAGGGTGGACTTGCCCACGCCGGGTTCACCCGCCAGCAGGACCACCGCGCCCGGCACCAGGCCGCCGCCCAGCACGCGGTCCAGCTCGTCGACGCCGGTGCGCTGAGCACGCGCCGACTCGACGTCGACCTCCCCGATGGGGCGGGCCGGTGCGCTGGGCGCGCCGGCCACCACCCGGGCGGCCCGGGAGACGCCCCGCTCCTCGACCGTGCCCCATGCCTGGCACTCCGGGCAGCGGCCGACCCACTTCGCCACCTCGTGCCCGCACTCGGCGCACCGGTACGTCGGCCTGGCCACCCGCGCTGTCTTCGCCACGGTGCCGGAGGTTAGCCGGGACCACCGACAGAGCCGGCCCGGAGCCTCACGGGCTCCGGGCCGGGTCATCGTTCGGTCGGGGCGGGTCGGTGCCCGCCGGACCGGTCGGGCGCGGGTCAGTGCCCGCCGGAGGACTCGCCCTCGGGGCGCGGCTCCGGGGAGGCGCCGATCGGCACGTCCAGGACCAGCTCGCCCGCCTTCTCGAACAGGAACCGCACCCGGATGGTCTGGCCGGGCCGGATCTGCTGCTTCAGCCCCTTGAGCACGATCTTCACCTGACCGGGCTCGCTCGGCGGGATCGCGGCGGGCGTCTTGGTCGGCGTCGTCGGCGGGTTGTTGGAGATCGAGTTGCTGTCGGCCTTCGTGGTCGTGGTGGCACCCGACGCGGTGGTGCCGGGCGCGGAGGAACCCGTGACCGGGGAACCAGTGGTGGGGGAACCCGCGACAGAGGACACCGTGGTGCTCGTCACGGACGCCGCCGACGAGCCGGACGGGCTCGACGAGGCCGAGGCCGAGGCGGTGGAGCTGGAGTGCCCGCCCAGGTCGTCCTGGTCGGCCTCGGCGAGGATCGCGGAGCCCGCCTCCAGCAGCGTGTCGCCGTCGAGCGCGGCGGGCGCGGCGGCGTCGCTGGTCACGGCCAGCAGCTTGTCGGTCTCGGTGCCGTTGTTCGAGATGAGCACGGTCACCGGGGCGTCGTCGCCCTGCTCGTACGCGGCGTGCTCGACCGGGAACAGCAGCTGCGCGTCGCGGACCGCGATGGGGCCGATACCGCCGCTCGCGCCGTTCACCGCCGCGACCTGCTGGTCGGTCTGGGTGATCTGACCCGCGCTGCAACCTGCGGCGATCAAGCCGAGGCCCGCCGCCACCGCGGCCGCGACGGCCAGGCGACGAGGCGCTGGGGACTTCTGGTGTGCGCGACCCACGGCTGCTCGCATCCTTCCCGGTCTGCTGACGAGGCGGGTCGCACCCGGTAGGGAGCGGTGCGACCACCAGTGGGGGAGCCTAACGGGGCAGCGCCGGGTCGGCGGCACGTGGTGCCCCTTCGGTGGTGATCTCCCGTCCACAGTGGAGCAAGATCGACCTGGCCCGTTGCATGCGACCGGGTGATTTGTCAACCCCCCGCGCGGCCCTGACCAGCGCGAACCGATCTCCGGACGCCGAAGAGGGGATTGCTCGGCGTGTTAGGATGGGGTTAGCGAAAGGGGCAGAGGACACATGGTTTTCAAGGTCGGAGAGACCGTCGTCTACCCGCACCACGGTGCCGCCCTCATCGAAGCGATCGAGACCCGCGTGATCAAGGGCGAGGAGAAGAAGTACCTCGTCCTCAAGGTTGCCCAGGGCGACCTCACGGTCCGCGTCCCCGCCGACAACGCCGAGATCGTGGGCGTTCGCGACGTCGTCGGCCAGGAGGGTCTCGACAAGGTCTTCGAGGTCTTGCGTGCTCCGCACACCGAGGAGCCGACCAACTGGTCCCGGCGGTACAAGGCCAACCTGGAGAAGCTCGCCTCCGGCGACGTGAACAAGGTGGCCGAGGTGGTGCGGGACCTCTGGCGGCGCGAGAAGGATCGCGGTCTGTCCGCTGGTGAGAAGCGGATGCTGGCGAAGGCTCGACAGATACTGGTCAGCGAACTGGCGCTGGCCGAGGGCACCGACGAGGACAAGGCCGAGGTCCTGCTCGACGAAGTCCTCGCCACCGCGTCCTGATCGTTCAAGGGAACAACTCGGAAAGCCGCGAACATGGGTGTGGTCGCGCTCGTGCCCGCGGCGGGCCGGGGTGAGCGGTTGGGCTACGGCATGCCCAAGGCGCTGGTCCCGGTCGACGGCGTCCCGTTGCTCGTGCGCGCGGTGCGCGGCCTGCTGGCGTCCGGCCGCGTGCGGCACGTGGTGATCGCCGCACCCCCGTCCGATGTGGACGCAGTCAGCACCGTCACCGCCCCGTTGGCCCAGGCCGGCGGGGCGGTGTACGTGGTGGCCGGTGGTGCGGAGCGCTCCGACTCGGTGCGCCTGGCGCTGACCCACGCGCTGCGTGAGATACCCGACACCTCGATCGTCCTGGTCCACGACGCCGCTCGGGCGTTCACCCCGCCGAGCGTGGTGGGTGCGGTGGTCGACGCGGTGGCCGCGGGCCACCCGGCCGTGATCCCGGTGCTGCCGGTCGCGGACACGGTCAAGCAGGTCGATTCCACCGGAGTGGTGGTGGCCACACCCGATCGGGCGGCTTTGCGCGTGGTGCAGACACCGCAGGGCTTCGACGCGCGCGTGCTGCTGCGGGCGCACGAGTCGGGCCTGCACGCCACCGACGACGCCGGCCTGGTGGAGCGGCTGGGCGTGCCGGTGGTCACGGTGCCCGGCCACCCGGACGCGATGAAGGTCACCACGAAGTTCGACCTGGCGGTCGCCGAGGCGCTGCTGGCCGGGTCCGGAGGAACCCCGTGATCCCCAGGGTGGGCATCGGCACGGACGTCCACCAGGTCGAGGCCGGCCGCGAGTGCTGGCTGGTCGGCCTGCGGTGGGACGGCGCGGACGGCTGCGCCGGCCACTCGGACGGCGACGTGGCCGCGCACGCGCTGTGCGACGCGCTGCTGTCGGCCGCCGGGCTGGGCGACCTCGGCGCGGTGTTCGGCACGAGCGACCCGCGGTGGTCCGGGCGGCACGGCGTGGACTTCCTGGCCGAGGTGCGGCGGCTGCTGACCGGGGCGGGTTACCGGGTGGGCAACGCCGCCGTGCAGGTCATCGGCAACGCGCCCAAGGTCGGCAAGCGCCGCGACGAGGCGCAGCGGGTCCTGTCGGAGGCGGTGGGCGGTCCGGTGTCGGTGAGCGGCACCACCACGGACGGCCTCGGGCTGACCGGGCGCGGCGAGGGCATCGCCGCCGTGGCGACCGCGCTGCTGGTGCCGCTGGAGGCGCCCGCGGACTAGGGTGATCGACATGGCGGTCACCCTCAGCCCCGCGACGCGCGACCTGGTCGACGGCCGCAACTACGCCGTGCTGGCCACCCTCAACCCCGACGGCAGCCCGCAGACCTCGGTCGTCTGGGTCACCCGCGACGGGGACGACCTGCTCTTCTCCACCCTGCTGGACCGGGCGAAGGAGCGGAACCTGCGCCGCGACCCGCGGGCCAGCGCGAGCATCTGGAGCAGCGCCGACCCCGAGGTGTACGCGGAGGTCCGGGGCACGGTGACCATCACCGAGGACACCGGCCGCGAGCTGGTCGACGCCCTGGCCCACAAGTACGTCGGCCGCGACTTCCCGCCGGACGGGCCGGGGAAGGTGCGCGTGGTGCTCCGCCTCACGCCGACGAGGGTCACCGGCAACGCGGCCTAGCGGCGGTCCGCCCCCGCGCCGGTGCCCCCGAAGGCGGCCGTCCCGGTGGCCGGGATTCCCGAAGCCGGTCTCGTCTCGACTGGTGAGCCTGCTCTCGGTCGCCGCCACGACAGGTCCAGACCTCGTAGCGTGACGGTGTGACGATCCGCGCCGTCCTCTTCGACTTCTCCGGCACCCTCTTCCGCCTGGAGCACGACTCCCTGACCGCGCACGCCGAGCTGATGCGGGCGCTGACCGCGCCGGTCGGCGTGGCCGAGGGCCTCGACGTCGACGAGGCGCAGTGGGAGCGCCGCGACCTGGACCCGGTCGTCCACCGCGACCTGCACCTGGCGGTGCTCGCCGGGGCCGGCGCGCCCGACCCGGCCGCGTTCTACGCCAACCTGTGCAGCCCGGCGTTCTGGCAGCCCTACCCCGACACGGCGCAGGCCCTGGGCACCGAGCTGCCCACCGCCGTGGTCAGCAACATCGCGTGGGACATCCGCGCCGTGTTCGCCCGGCACGGCGTCGAGCACCGCGTGGACGAGTACGTCCTCTCCTACGAGGAGGGCTTCGTCAAGCCTGACCCCAAGCTGTTCCGCGTCGCCTGCGACCGGCTCGGCGTGCACCCGAGCGAGGCGCTGATGGTCGGCGACAGCCCGGAGGCCGACGGCGGCGCGGCGGCGATCGGGTGCGCGGTGGAGATCGTGGAGCCGCTGCCGACGGGCAGCCGGCCGGACGCGTTGCTGCAGGTGCTCCGAAAGCACATTTGACCGGCCGATTCAATACCCCCTCGCCGTCGCCCGTACCATTCGCGTGTGAGCCTCCACCTGTTCGACACCGCGACCCGGTCGATGCGGGAGTTCGTCCCGCAGACCAGCGGAACGGCGTCGATCTACGTCTGTGGGGCCACCGTGCAGGGCGTCCCGCACATCGGCCACGTGCGCAGCGGCCTGAACTTCGACGTGCTGCGCCGCTGGCTGGGCCGCGACGGCTCGACCGTGCACCTGGTGCGCAACGTCACCGACATCGACGACAAGATCCTCTCCAAGGCCGCCGAGAACGACGCGACCTGGTGGGAGTGGGCCTACCGGCACGAGCGGGCGTTCGACGACGCCTACGACGCGCTCGGCTGCCTGCCCGCGTCGTACTCGCCGCGCGCCACCGGCCACGTGACGCAGATGGTCGAGCTGATGGACCGGCTGATCGAGAAGGGCCACGCGTACGCCGCGGACGGCGACGTGTACTTCTCGGTGACCTCGTTCCCCGGGTACGGCGCGCTGTCCGGGCAGAGGCTCGACGACGTGGCGCAGGGCGAGTCCGCGGCGACCGGCAAGCGCGACCCGCGCGACTTCACCCTGTGGAAGGGCGCCAAGCCGGGCGAGCCGTCGTGGCCGACGCCGTGGGGCGCGGGGCGGCCGGGCTGGCACCTGGAGTGCTCGGCCATGGCGACCGCGTACCTGGGCGGCACGTTCGACATCCACGGCGGCGGCATCGACCTGATCTTCCCGCACCACGAGAACGAGCAGGCGCAGTCGCGCGCGGCCGGCGACGGGTTCGCCCGCTACTGGATGCACAACGCGTGGGTGACGCTCAGCGGCGAGAAGATGTCGAAGTCGCTGGGCAACACCGTGTCCATCCCGGTGATGCTGGAGAAGGTGCGGGCGCCCGAGCTGCGCTACTACCTGGTCGGCCCGCACTACCGGTCGAACATCGAGTACTCGCCCGAGGCGCTGGACGAGTCCGTGTCGGCGTACCGGCGGGTCGAGTCGTTCCTGCGGCGCGTGGTCGAGCGGACCGGGGCCGTGGAGAGCAGCGGCGAGCTGGCCCCGCAGTTCGTGGCGTCGATGGACGACGACATCGGCACGCCCGGCGCGCTGGCCGCCGTGCACAAGCGGGTGCGCGAGGGCAACACGGCGCTGGAGTCGGGCGACGACGCGGGCGCCCGGGCGGCCGCCGGTTCGGTGCGGGCGATGACCGACCTGCTCGGCCTGGACCCGCTGTCGCCGCAGTGGCACGACGCGTCCTCCTCCGGTGGCGGCGCGGGCAGGCGGGCCCTGGGCGCGCTGGTGGACCGGCTGCTGGAGGAGCGGCAGCAGGCCCGGAAGGAGCGGGACTTCGCCCGGGCGGACGCCCTGCGCGACCACCTGCTCCTGGCCGGGATCGCCGTCGAGGACACCCCCGACGGTCCGATGTGGACTCTGAAGGACGACTGAGCTCGTGGCGGGTAACTCCAAGCGCCGGGGTGCGATGCGCAACCCCGGCTCCAAGAAGGGCGCGGTCGTCGGGTCGGGCGGGCAGAAGGCCAAGGGCCTGCGCGGCAAGGGCCCGACGCCGAAGGCCGTCGACCGGCCCAACCACCCGGCGCACAAGCGCGCGAACGCGGCGGCCAAGGCCGAGCAGCAGCGCTCGCAGCGGCGCAAGCAGGCGGAGAACGCGCCGGAGATCGTGGCCGGGCGCAACCCCGTCGTGGAGTGCCTGCGGGCGGAGATCCCGGCGACCGCGCTGTACGTGGCGCTGGGCGTCGAGGCCGACGACCGGGTCACCGAGGCGGTGCAACTGGCGGCGGCGCGCGGCATCTCCGTGCTGGAGGTGCAGCGCGGCGAGCTGGACCGGATCACCGGCGGCGCGATGCACCAGGGCCTGGGCCTCCAGGTGCCGCCGTACGAGTACGCCGAGCCGCGCGACCTGCTCAAGATCGCCACCGAGTCCGGCGTCCCGCCGCTGCTGGTGGCGCTGGACGGCGTGACCGACCCGCGCAACCTCGGTGCCGTGGTGCGGTCGGCGGCGGCGTTCGGGGCGCACGGGGTCGTGCTGCCGCAGCGCCGGTCGGCGGGCGTCACCGCGGTGGCGTGGCGGACCAGCGCGGGCACGGCGGCGCGGATGCCGATCGCGATCGCCACCAACCTGACCCGCCAGCTCAAGGAGTGGGCCGAGGCCGGGCTGATGGTCGTGGGCCTGGACGCGGACGGCACGGTCGACGTCGACGGCCTCGACCTGGCGACCGGCCCGCTGGTCGTCGTGGTGGGCTCCGAGGGCCGCGGCCTGTCCCGCCTGGTGCGCGAGACGTGCGACCAGACCGTCTCCATCCCCATGGCCGCGGGCGTCGAGTCCCTGAACGCCTCGGTCGCCGCCGGCGTCGTGCTGGCCGAAGTGGCCCGCCGCCGCCGCCAGGCCACCCGCGCCTGACCCGAACGCAGAACTCACCGGTCCGGAACGTTCGACACGGGGGTCGTGAAGGTTCGACTCGCGCGAGTCGAACCTTCCGGACCGTCGTGTCGAACCTTCCGGACCCCCGAGTTCTGCGTTCGGGGTGGTGCGAGGTGGGCGGTTTCGCTTCGGGGTGCCGGAGCGGCGGTTAGAGTCTGCGGCGATGTCCTTCGCCACGCCCCTGTTCCTGTGGTTCTTCCTGCCGGTCGTGCTCGCGGCCGTCCTCGTGGCACCCCGGAACCGGCGCAACGCCGTGGTCGCGGTGGCAAGCCTGCTGTTCTACGTGTCCGGCGCGGGCGGCACGACGCTGCTGCTGGTCGGGTGCATGGTGGTCAACTACCTGGCCGGGCGGCGGCTGGAGCCGGGCACGCCGGGTGACCGGCGGCTGGTGCTGGTCGGCACGATCGCGGTCGACCTGGGCGTGCTGCTGGTCTGGAAGTACGCCGGGTTCGCCACCCAGCAGCTGCACGACATCGCCTCGGTGGTGGGCGCCGACCTGCCGGTGGTGGAGCTGGCGCTGCCGATCGGCATCTCCTTCTACACCTTCCACCACATCTCCTACGTGGTGGACGTCTACCGCGGCGAGCGACCGGCGCTGCGCGACCCGGTCTCCTTCGTCACCTACATCGCGATGTTCCCGCAGCTGGTCGCCGGGCCGATCGTGCGGTTCCGGGAGATCGCCGACCAGCTGCCGCAGGAGCGCACGCACCGCCTGGACGACATCGCCGCGGGCTTCCCCCGCTTCGCGCTGGGCCTGTGCAAGAAGGTGATCGTCGCCGACTCGCTGGCCCCCGTGGTCGACGCCTGCTTCGCCACCCCGGGCGACGAGATGACCAGCGCCGTGGCGTGGCTGGGCGCGATCGCCTACACGCTCCAGCTCTACTTCGACTTCTCCGGCTACTCGGACATGGCCATCGGCCTGGGCCGGATGCTGGGCTTCCGGCTGCCGGAGAACTTCGCGCGCCCGTACTCCTCGGTCACCGTCACCGAGTTCTGGCGCCGCTGGCACATGTCGCTGTCCCGCTGGTTCCGCGACTACGTCTACATCCCGCTGGGCGGCAACCGCGGCGGCGTGCTGCGCACCTACCGCAACCTGACGGTTGTTTTCGTGCTCACCGGTTTCTGGCACGGGGCCAACTGGACGTTCCTGGTTTGGGGCCTCTTCCACGGCGCCCTGCTGGTCCTGGAACGCCGTTTCGGGTGGGAATCCGCGCCCGCCGCTACGGGCGCCCGAATTGCGCGCCGGGCGCTGACGGTGCTGCTGGTGCTTATCGGCTGGGTCTTCTTCCGGTCGCCCGATCTCGGTACGGCGTTCACAATCACCGGCCACTTGTTGTGGCCGGATTTCGGGGGCCCGACCGAGGCCGTGGCGGCGGCCGCGACCAATCAGCGCGTCGCCCTGCTCCTGGTCGCGCTGGCCGTCCTCGTGGTGCCGAACTCGCCGGTCACCGGCCCCTACCTGGAGGCGTCCCGGGCGCGGACGGCCACGGTGGCCAGGGTGTCGCTGATGACGGCGGGCGTGGCGTACGCGGCGATCCTGATCGCGAGCGGTACGTTCAGCCCGTTCCTGTACTACCAGTTCTGAAGATCATCACCGTCCCCGGACCGGAACAATTGGCACGCCGACCGGCGCCGAACCGGCCCGGCGACCGGCAGAACGCGCTGACCCGGTCGGACCAGCGGCGGGCGCCCCAATCGGCCCGCACCCCGACACAGGGTAGGCGAGTATTGCTCACCGGGGGTAACGAACGGTCAACTGTCAAGAAGAAGTCGCCCGTTTTTCGCTATTGTAACTACTTTATGTAACCGACCTGCTCCGTTCGGGTACACACTGTGGTAGGACAGAGATTGCACTTCCGGCAGCTTCTACCGTGCTAACCGAGGGAATTGTTACTTCGGGTGGGGGTAACGTGACTCACTCAGCGGGGCCGACCGGCCCGGGGCGCCCGTGACATCCGGGGGCACCGTCCGCGCGCTCGTGGGCAACCGCGAGTTCCGCGGCATGTGGATCGGTTCGACGGTGTCCACCGTGGGCGACCAGCTCGCGGCCGTGGCGCTGTCCCTCCTGGTGTTCGAGCGCACCCGGTCACCGGCCTGGACGGCGCTGACCTGGTCGTTGACCCTGTTCCCGCCGCTGGTCTCCGGCCCGCTGCTGGGCTGGGTCGCCGACCGCTTCCCCCGGCGCACGGTGATGGTCTGCTGCGCCTGGCTCCAGGCCGCGCTGATGGGCCTGATGGCCGTGCCCGGCGTGCCGCTGTGGCTGATGATCGCGCTGCTGGTGCTGGTGCTGATGATCTCGTCGCCGTTCCTGGCGGCCCAGGAGGCGAGCCTGCCGACCGTGCTGCCGGAGAAGCGCTACGACGACGGCGTGGCGCTGTTCGGCACGTCGGTGGACGTGGCGCAGATGGCCGGCCTGGCCGCGGCGGGCTTCCTGGTGACCGGCGCGGGCCCGCGGGTGGCGCTCGCCGCCAACGCGGTCACGTTCGTGCTCGTGGCGGTCCTGGTGCAGCTGTCGGTGCGGCACCGGCCCGCGGCCGACCCGCTGGGCGCGCATCGGGATCCCGAAGGGCCCAGGGGCGCGTTCACGCTCCTGGTCACCGAGCCCCGGCTGCGCAGCCTGATGGGCATGCGCCTGCTCGCCGGGCTCGCCATGGTCCCCGAGGGGCTGGCCGTGCCGCTGGCGGCGGACCTGGGCGCGATCTGGGCCGTCGGCCTGATCCTGGCCATCGAACCCGCGGCCAACGTGCTGGGC
This sequence comes from Saccharothrix syringae, assembly GCF_009498035.1. Taxonomy (NCBI): domain Bacteria; kingdom Bacillati; phylum Actinomycetota; class Actinomycetes; order Pseudonocardiales; family Pseudonocardiaceae; genus Saccharothrix; species Saccharothrix syringae. The sequence continues at coordinate 406,216 of NZ_CP034550.1, read as the reverse complement.
GTCGCGCTGCTGTTCCGGCTGGTGCGCGACCCGGCCAAGCGCGAGCGGCTCATCGGCCCGCTGGCGATCCTGTCGCTCGCGCCGCTGGTCATGTTCGCGCTGGACCCGAACCTGACCTGGACCATCGCGCTGCTGGTCATCGCCGGTATGGCCGGGGCGTACCACACGCCGGCGCGGTCGGCGTGGATGCGCATCCTGCCCGACGCGTACCGGGGCCGGGCGTACGGCATCGGCCGGGCGGCGCTGCGCTCGTCGCAGGGCGGCGGCATGGCCTTGGCCGGCGTCGTGGCCCACTCCATCGGGTCGGTCACGGCGACCATCGCGGGCGCGGGCGGCATCGGCCTGCTGCTCGCGACGCAGGCGACCGTGGCCTGGCGACGGGCCCGCTCCCGGCACGACCCGGAGGCGGTGGCGATCTGAAACGGAGCCATCACATATCGCGATTGTCAAACATGAAGGGCCCCTCGGCTGCGGCCCGCTAGACAGCGGGCACGTACGGTGAACACTCGGTCCGGGACGATGGAGTGAAAGGTGGCTTCACATGTCGCGGTTGCGCATGGCGAACACCTCCTCGGAGCGCGTCCCGAGCACCGACGTGCGGCTGCGAACGGCGTTCGCGATGCGAAGCCGCGCAGAGGCTAGGGGGTCTTGGTGAAGAACAGTTTGACTGACCGGAAGGCGCCTGGGGCAGTCGGCTGGACCCCGATCGGGAAGTGGGACCTGTGGTCCCTCCGGCCTGCCGCCCTGACGTACTTCCTCGTCGTCGAATCGGTCGTGGCCGCGGCCGCCCTCTGGCTGCTGACCTCGGTCGACTCGGTGGGCGACGCGGACTGGCTGCGGTTCGCCGCGGTGATGTTCGCGATCACCGTGCACCTGATGATCGTGCGCCGGGCCGAGGAGTCGCGGCGCGACGAGTCGTCGGGCCCGCACATCGACCTCACGTCGGTCTGGACGTTCGCCGCCGCCATCGCGCTGCCCGGCGCCCTGGCCGTGCTGGCCACGATCTGGATGCGCATCCTCATCCAGCCGATCGCGCGGCGGCAGCCGCACCGGTTCGTGTTCTCCACCGCGAGCATCCTCGGCGGCACCATGCTGGGCGGGGCCGTGGTGCACCTGTCCGGCGCGTCCCTGATCGCCACCGGCCACGTGGTGCCCGACCTGTGCCTGGTGCTGGTGCTCATCGGCGCCGCGGTGGTCAACTGGGGCGCGCAGGGCATGAACATCGCGGTCGCGCTGAAGATCGTCACCCCGCACACCCGGATCAAGGAGTTCCTGGGCTCGCGGACGGACAACATGCTGGAGCTGTCCACGCTCGGCGCGGGCGCCATGCTCGGCATGCTGATGACCACGCACTGGGTGGGCCCGCTGCTGCTGGTGTTCCCGGTGATCCTGGTCAACTCGCTGCTCTACCGCGCCGCGGAGCGGCGGGCGCACCTGGAGCGGCTGCTGCGCGAGCAGGAGCAGCTGCACGCGCGGCTCACCGAGGACGCGCACACCGACTACCGGACCGGGCTGCTCAACACCAACGGCCTGGCCGAGTACGCCCACCGGCTCACCGAGCGCTGCCGGCACGACAACCAGCCGGTGACGGTGCTGGCCATCGACCTGGACCACTTCAAGCGGATCAACGACACCTGGGGCCACCCGGCGGGCAACGCGGTGCTGGCCGAGGTGGGCCGCATCCTGCGGGAGAAGCTGCGGCCGGGCGACGTGGCCGGGCGCGACGGCGGCGAGGAGTTCGTCGTGGTCCTCGCCGACACCGGCCTGGCGCAGGGCACCGCCATCGCCGAGCGGGTGCGCGAGGCGATCGGCGAGATGTCCGTGGTGACCACGGACAAGTACCGCAACACGGTGACCCTGCGCGGCCGCAACCTGCCGCTGACCGGGGACGACCAGGAGGTGCGCGCCATCTCCGCGTCCATCGGCGTGGCGGTGCTGCCCGAGCACGGCGAGTGCCTGAGCGACGCCCAGCACTACGCCGACGCGGCGCTCTACGCCGCCAAGGAGAACGGCCGCAACCAGGTGCGGGTGGCGGCCGGCGAGGTCCGGCTCCTGCCCGCGCCCCGGCTGGACCAGTCGGTGGAGGACGCGCTGGACGAGGTGACCCGCTCCGCGTAATCGGGCACGCCGGGGAGCGCGGTCAGCCGCCCTCCTGGAGGGCCTGCCGCGCGTACGCCCGTACATCGGCATCCGAGTCACCGAGTGCTCTTCCCAGAGCAGCAACGACCGCGGGCCTGTCGGCCCAGGCGTGGAGTACCCGCACGGCCGCCTTCCTAACATCGAGGTTCCCGTCGGCCAGCAGCCCGATCACCGCGTCGGCGTCCCCGACCGCCCACGCCGCGCCCACGCGCACCCGCCACTCCGGGTCGCGCAGCGCCGCGGCGGCCGGTCCGCGCAGCTCGGCGAAGCCCGCGCCGGACTCCAGGGCGGCGGCGCGCACCAGCGGGTCGGGGTCGTGCGCGAGCCGGACCAGCACGTCGGGTCGCGCGCGCAGGGTGCCCAGGCCCCTGGCGGTCAGCACGCGCAGCTCGCGCTCCGGGTCGTCCGCGCCCGCGGCCAGCGCGTCGGCCGCCCGCACGGCCACCAGGCCGCGCACCGCCCCGGCCCGCACCGCGGGCGCCGGGTCGGCCAGCGCGGCCGCGTAGGTCGCCTCGGTGCCCAGCTTCAACGCCCACAGCACCTCCAGCGCCGCGGCGCGGTGCGGTGACCGCTCCAGGGCCTCGCGCAGCGCCTCGCCCGGCGGCACGATCTCCACCAGCTCGCGCAGGCTCGCGCCCGCCGCCTCGCGCACCGACGGGTCGTCGTCCGCCATGGCCTCCACCAGGGCGAACTCGAACCCGGCGGGCACCACCTCGGTCAGCAGCGCCACCGCGGCCCGCCGCACGACCGGGTCGTCGTCGCGCAGGTACGGCGTGACCACCGCCAGCTCGGGCCGGGTGTCGGTGAGCGCCAGCAGCTCCAGCAGCCGCGGCGAGTCCGCGGTCCGCCGCCCCGCCTCGACGACCCGGGTCCCGGCCACCCGCACCTCGCGGCCGGCCAGCACCTCCACCTCGCCGGGCGGCGGCGTGAAACCCTCCACCGGCACCAGGTACGGGTGCACCGGCCGCTTGACGAACTCGGCCCGCCCGTCCGCCCCCTTGCGCACGTTGAGGTGGTGGAACCACGACTCGTCGTCGCGCCCGGGCAGGTCGACGCGGTCGTGGTAGAGGCCCCAGCGGCTCTCGGTCCGGGTCAGCGACGCGTGCGCGGCCAGCTCGGCGCAGTCCCGGATGAACGTCACCTCGGCGCACCGCATCAGCTCGTGCGGGGTGCGCGCGCCCATGCCCTCGACCTCGGCCCCCATCCGCACGAACGCCTCCAGCGCCAGCTCCAGCCTGGTGCCGCTCTTGGGCGGGGCCACGTAGTCGTTGACCAGCCGCCGCAGCTTGTACTCGACCTGCGGCTGCGGCGGCCCGTCCGGGTTGCGCAGCGGCCGGTAGACCAGCTCGTGGGCCTGCCCGACCTGGTCCTCCGGCAGCGGGACGCGGTCGCCGAGGTGGGTCGACGCGTGCGCGCCCGCCAGGTCGCCGAACACGAACGCGCCGAGCATGTAGTTGTGCGGCACGCACGCCAGGTCGCCCGCCGCGTACAGGCCGGGCACGGTGGTCAGGCCGTTCTCGTCCACCCACACGCCGCTGGCGGAGTGGCCGCCGCACAGGCCGATCTCGGAGATGTGCATCTCCACGTCGTGGGTGCGGTAGTCCCGGCCGCGGCCGGCGTGGAACGTGCCGCGGGTGGGCCGCTCGGTGGTGTGCAGGATCGTCTCCAGCGCCGCCACCGACTCCTCGGGCAGGTGCGTGGTCTTGAGGTAGACCGGGCCGCGCGCGGAGGCGATCTCGGCGGCCACCTCGGCCATCATCTGCCCGGACCAGTAGTCGCAGTCGACGAACCGCTCCCCCTCGGCGTTGACCTGGTAGGCGCCGAACGGGTTGCCGACGTACGCGCACGCCGGGCCGTTGTAGTCCTTGATCAGCGGGTTGACCTGGAAGCACTCGATGCCCGACAGCTCGGCGCCCGCGTGGTAGGCCATCGAGTAGCCGTCGCCGGCGTTGGTGGGGTTCTCGTAGGTGCCGTAGAGGTAGCCGCTGGCGGGCAGGCCCAGCCGGCCGCACGCGCCGGTGGCCAGCACGACCGCGCCCGCGGAGACCACCACGAACTCGCCGGTGCGGGTGTTGAACCCGGCCGCGCCGACCGCGCGGCCGCCGGAGACGAGCACGCGCACCGGCATGACCCGGTTCTCGATGGTGATCCGCTCGCGCATCCGGCGCTCCCGCATCACCCGGTAGAGCACCTTCTTGACGTCCTTGCCCTCGGGCATCGGCAGCACGTAGCTGCCGGACCGGTGGACCTGCCGGACGTGGTACTCCCCCGCCTCGTCCTTCTCGAACTTCACCCCGTACCGCTCCAGCCGCTGCACCATGGCGAAGCCGCGGGTCGCGGTCTGCATCACGGTGCGCTGGTCGACGATGCCGTCGTTGGCGCGGGTGATCTCGGCGACGTAGTCGCGCGGCGCGGCCTTGCCGGGGATGACCGCGTTGTTCACCCCGTCCATGCCCATGGCCAGCGCGCCGGAGTGCCGGACGTGCGCCTTCTCCAGCAGCAGCACGTCCCGGCCGTGCTCGGCGGCGGTGATGGCGGCCATCGAGCCCGCCGTGCCGCCGCCGATCACCAGCACGTCGCAGGACAGCTCCACCCGGTCCGCGGGCTGCGGTGCCTGGAAAGCGGTCATCAGCCCATCACCGCCGCCAGGATCGCCTCGCGCCGCACGTCGACCTCGCCCGCGCCCAGCACGACCACCCGGTCGCCCAGCCGCACGGCCTCGTCCACGTCGTGCGTCACGAAGATCGTCGTCGTCCCCGTCTCCCGCAGCACCTCGACCACCAACTCCTGCATCGCCGCCCGGGTCTGCGCGTCCAGCGCGCCGAACGGCTCGTCCATCAGCACCAGCTTCGGCCCCTGCGCGAGCGTGCGGGCCAGCTGCACGCGCTGCCGCATGCCGCCGGACAGCTCGCGCGGCAGGTACCGCTCGAAGTCCGCCAGGCCCACCCGGGCCAGCCACGCCCGCGCCCGCGCCCGCCGCTCCGGGCGGCCCACGCCGCCCAGCGCCAGCGGCAGCTCGACGTTGCGCAGGGCGTTGCGCCACGGCAGCAGGCCGTCCTCCTGGAACACCACGGCGCGGTCCCGGGACGTGCCGCGCACCGGCTCGCCGTCCACCAGGACCCGGCCCGCGGTGATGGGCAGCAGGCCCGCCACCGCGCGCAGCAGCGTCGACTTGCCGCACCCGGACGGCCCGGCCACCACCAGCAGCTCGCCGGGCGCCACGACCAGGTCCAGGTCGCGCAGCACGGGCGTGCGGCCGTAGCCCGCGGTCAGCCCCTCGATCACCACGCTCACGCCCGCGCCTCCCTCGGCAGCCAGCGGGTGGCGCGGCGGCCCAGCAGCTCCACCGCGGCCGAGGTGAGCCAGCCGAGCAGGCCGATGGTGACCATGCCGACGACCACGCCCGGGTAGTCCACCACCGTGTACGCCTGCCAGGTGCGGTAGCCGACGCCGAACCGGCCGGAGATCATCTCGGCGGAGATCACGCAGATCCACGACACGCCCACGCCGACCGACAGGCCGCCGAACACGCCGGGCAGCGTGCCCGGCAGCACCACCCTGGTCAGCACCTGGCGGCGGTTGCCGCCCATGGTGCGGATCGCGTCCTCCCAGATGGTCGGCAGCGCCCGCACGGCGTGCCTGGTGCTGACCAGGATCGGGAAGAAGGCGGCGACGAAGGTGATGAACACGATGCCCTGCTCGTCGGTGGGGAACAGCAGGATCGCGATCGGCACCAGCGCGATCGCCGGGATGGGCCGCGCCACCTCCAGCAGCGGCCCGAGCAGGTCGTTGAGCAGCCGCGACCGCGCCACCGCCACGCCCAGCGCGGTGCCCAGCAGCGCCGCCAGCGAGAACCCGGCGCCGATCCGGCCCAGGCTGCTGGCCAGGTCCTGGTGGAACTCGGGCAGCACCACCTGGACCGCGAACCGCTGCGCGACCTCCACCACGGTCGGCAGCTGGTCGAACCGCAGCCAGACCCGCGCGCCCGTGGCGGTCAGCACCTGCCACAGCAGCAGCCCCGCGGCCAGCGAGGCCGGCCGCAGCACCCAGCGCCCGGCCATCACGCCCCCACCGCGTCCAGCGCCTGGGCGAAGGTCAGCACGTCGCCGTGCCGCTCCGCCGCCGCCTCGGTGGTGAACGGCAGCAGCCTCCCGCCCTCCCGCACCCAGAACGCGTGCTCGGCGAACCAGCGGGTGCCGGTCTCCGCGTCCGGGACGTAGGCGGTGCGCAGCTTCGCGCCGGTGGCCCTGACGAGCTTGAGCAGGCACTCCGGGGTGGCCGCGGGCCGGGGGGCCGCCTCGCCCTCGAACCACGCCTCGCCCGCCGTGGCCGGGTCGGACACCTCGACGCCGCACGCGGTGTCGGTGCCGGTGATCCGCGCGGGGTTGGCGGTGTCCTCGGTGGACTCGACGACCGTCTTCAGGGGACCGTCGTCGATGAACGCGTCCACGTCCAGCCCGTCGATGTTGCCGATGGACTTGAGGAACGGGACGTCGTCGCGCAGCGCCTGCCGCAGCACGGACTTCAGCGACAGGTCGAACGTGGCGATGCCGTTCGGTCCGTTGTAGAGGTACACGACCTCGGTGGGCAGGCCGGTCGCCCGCGCCACGGTCTCGGCCGCCGCCAAGGGGTTCTCGTGCAGGTACCGCGTGGCGTCGAGCTGGGCGCGCAGGAACTCCCGCAGCACGTCGGGCTGCGCGGTGGCGAACGGCTTGCGCACCACGACGCCGTGCAGGGTCGGGTGGTCCAGCGCCGCGCCGTCGTAGAGCAGCTTGGCCTGGCGGGCGAACACCAGCTGGCCCGGCCAGGCGACGAACTGCGACAGCGCGTCGACCCCGCCGCCCTGCAACGCCGAGGCGCCCACCTGCGGCTGCTGGTTCTCCACGGTCACCCCGACGCCGCCGAGGGCCCGGACGAGCGTGCCGTGGCCGGCCGAGCCGACGCTGGCGGAGACCTTGCGCCCCTTGAGTTCCGACAGGGTCTTGATGGTCGAGTCGGGGCGGACGACGACCATGTTGAGCGCGCCGCGCGCGTTGTAGCCGGTCACCGAGACCATGCGGGTGCCCTGGTCGCCCTGGTCCTGGGTGCGCGAGCCGTTGATGAGCAGCGGGTAGTCGCCCATCGACCCGATGTCGATCTTGCCGGCGATCATCTGGGCGGTGATGGGCGCGCCGGTGTCGTAGTCCTGCCAGGTCACCTCGTACCTCTTGCCGGTGCGCCGGCCGAGTTCTCCGAGGCGTTCCTCGAAGTAGCCCTGCGCGCGCAGCAGGGTGCCGGCGGTGACGGTGTTGATGGTCTTGGACTGGTAGCCGACGACGACGGGCACGGCGTCGCCCTCGGCGGAGCCCGTACCGCACCCGGCGGCGGCGAGCAGCACGGTGACGGCGGTCAGCTTGCGCAGCACCGGATCTCCTTTCACCGCAGCAGGTAGGGCATGTTGATGTGGACGGCGCCCGTGGGGCAGCGCGCGGCGCACGGGCCGCAGTACCAGCACTCGTCGACGTGCATGTGGGCCTTGCCGGTCTCCGGGTGGATGGCCAGCGAGTCGAGCGGGCACATGTCCACGCACAGCCGACAGCCTTCGATGCACAGGGATTCGTCGATCGTCACCGGGACGTCGACGCGTTGGTTGACCAAGGGCATGGGTGTGCTCCTGTTTCGGGGCGGGGTTTTCCGGGCGGGGTTTTCCGGGCAGGCTGAAGCGCCCGAGGGGTCAGTTCGGGATGTGGTCGGTCAGGAGGGGGTCAGCGACAGATCGCTGATGCTTGCAAGCGCAGGTCCACGTGCAGGCGGAAGCGCGGGAAGACGTTCACGGCGTCCTCCGGCACTCGGCCCGCATGGTCAGCCGGTCGCCGCGCATGCGGATGAACTCCAGGTCCACCGGGCGGCCGTCGGCGAAGCGGCTCAGCCGCTCGACCACCAGCAGCGCGGCGCCCCGCGGCACCTCCAGCACGGCGGCCGAGTGCAGGTCGGCGTTGACCGCTTCCAGGGCGACCTCGGCGGTGCCCAGGCGGCGGCCCGAGGTCTGCTCGATCAGCGAGAAGATGTCGCGGTTGCGCAGGTCCTCACCCAGCAGCGGGGTGCCGACGTCGACCGGCAGGTAGGTCAGGTCGAGCGAGAGCGGCAGGCCGCCCAGCCGGCGCAGCCGCTCGACGTAGACGACCGGCTCGCCGTCTGCGAGCCCCAGGCGCCGCGCCACCGACGACGGCGGCTTGATGGGCCCGGCCGCTCGCACGTCGTTGGTCACCTCGCCGTGCTCGTGCAGCGTCTCGGCCAGGCCCATGAGCCGGCCCAGGCCGTGGGGGTACTTCTCGGTGACCACGACCGTGCCGACGCCGGGCACGCGCTCGATCAGGCCCTCCTCGCGCAGCAGGTCCAGCGCCTCGCGGATGGTGTTGCGGGAGGCGGAGAACTCGGCGGCGAGGAACCGCTCGTCGGGCAGCACGCCGTCCGGGTACGCCCGCTGCACAACCTGCTGGCGGATCACGTCGGCCGCCTGCCGCGCCCGGTCGGCGCGCAGGCGCCGGTCCGGTGCGCTGCTGCTCATGCGCCACAGTCTGGGTCACCGACGCGGAACGGCTCGTTACGGGGAAGTTACGCCACCCAGGTCAGCCCGGTCGTGACCGCTGACCTGGGCAAGCGCGGGCCCGGGGGCGCGCCTGCGCCACCCCGGCCCCGTCCCACCTAGTGGACGCGCTCCCGCTTGCGGCTCGCGAACCGGCAGACGAGGTAGATCAGGAACGACACGGCGGTCACGAACACGCTCACCGGCATGCCCGGCGCCAGCGAGAGCAGCATCCCGCCCAGCACCGACACCTCGGCGAACACCACGGCCAGCACGGTGGCCCGCAGCGGGCTCGCGGTGACCCGGCTCGCCGCGGCCGCGGGCGTGATCATCAGCGACAGCACCAGCAGCGCGCCCACGACCTGCACGCTCAAGGCGGTGGCCACGCCGACCAGCACCGCGAACACCACGGCCAGCGCGCGCAGCGGCACGCCCCGCGCCAGCGCCACCGCCGGGTCGACGCTGGCGAACAGCAGCGGGCGGTAGATGAGGGCGAGCACCGCCAGCACGGCCGCCGACGAGCCGACCAGCAGCCACAGGTCGGTCGAGCCGACGCTGACCACCTGGCCGACCAGCAGGCCGAACTTGTTGGCCGCCCGGCCGCTGTAGAGGGCCTGGAACAGCACGCCCAGCCCCAGCCCGAACGCCAGGACCGCGCCGATCACCGAGTCGCGGTCGGACTCGCGCCCGCTGAGCAGGCCCAGCAGCAGCGCGGCGACCACCGACCCGGCCAGCGCGCCGTACCCGACGCCGACGCCGAGCAGCAGGGCCGCCGCGCCGCCGGTGAACGCCAGCTCGCTCGTGCCGTGCACGGCGAAGGCCATCCGCCTGCTGACCACCAGCGGGCCGAGCACGCCCGCCACCAGGCCGAGCACCGCGCCGGCCAGCAGCATGTCGCGCACGAAGCCGTACGCCAGCAGGTCGGCGGTCAGCCCCCAGTCGAAGAAGTTCTCCATCAGCCCTCATCCGCCACGTGGTGCGGCTCCTCCTCGCACACGTGCTGCGCGCCGACCACGTGGATCTGGTCGCGCACGCGGACCACCTCGACGTTCGTGCGGTACAGCTCGCTGAGCACCCGCGAGGTCATCACCTCGGCGGGCGGGCCGATCCGGAACCGGCCCTCGACCAGGTACAGCACCCGGTCGACCAGCGGCAGGATCGGGTTGATCTCGTGGGTGACGAACAGCACGGCCGTGCCCGCGGCACGCCTGCGGGCGTCGATCAGGTCGCTGACCACGCGCTGGTGGGCGAGGTCGAGGGAGAGCAGCGGCTCGTCGCACAGCAGCACGCCGGGGTCGCCGACCAGCGCCTGCGCCACCCGCAGCCGCTGCTGCTCGCCGCCGGAGAGCAGGCCGATCGGCTCGTCGGCGTACCTGGTGGCGCCCACCGCGGCCAGCGCCGCGTCCACCTTCTCCCGCCGCTCGCGCCTGCCGCGCAGGCCCACGCCCCAGCCGTGGCCGTCCAGGCCGAAGCCGACCAGGTCGCGGGCGCGCACGGTGAGCGTGGCGTCGACGGCGCGCTGCTGCGGGATGTAGCCGACGCACCGGTTGCCGCCCTCCACCCGCACCGTGCCCGCGGACAGCGGCTGGAGGCCGAGCAGCACCCGGATCAGGCTGGTCTTGCCCGAGCCGTTGGGCCCGAGCACGGCGACGAACTCGCCGGGCGCCACGTCGAGGTCCAGGCCGTCCCACAGCACGCGGTCGCCGTAGGCCAGCCGCGCGCCGCGCAGCGCCACCGCCGCCCGCGTGCCGGCGAGTTGAGCCGTCATGCGCCCAGCGCCCCCGCCAGCGAGTCCACCTGCTTGGTCATCCAGTCAAGGTAGCCGGTCGCCCCCTCGGGCAGCGTCTCGGTCACCTCGACGACGGGAAGACCGGCCGATCGGGCCTTCTCCACCACCTGACCGGTGGCGGCGTTCTCGGTCTGGGCGTTGTTGACCAGGGCGGCGACCTGCTTCCGCTCGACCAGGGTCAGCACCTCGGCCAGCGCGGCGGCGGGCACGTCGGTCTCCTGCTCGACGGCGTCGGCGAACGACTCGGGGGTGACGTCCTCCACGCCCGCGGCGTCGAGCAGGTAGTGGGCGACCGGCTCGGTCTGGACGACCTTCCGGCCCGCGCCCCTGCCCTCGATCCTGGCGGTCAGCTCGTCGAGCCCGGCGCCGAGGTCCTTCGCGTTGGCCTCGAAGGCCGCCTTCTTGTCGGGCGCGATCGCGCCGAGGTCGGCGGCGGCCTGCTCGGCGACCCGCTGGACGGTCCCGAAGTCGTACCAGACGTGCTCGTTGACGGCGTGGTCGTGGTCGTGGCCCTCCTCCCCGGCGGGCTCCTCCTCGGCGTGGTCGTGGTCGGCCGCCTTGCCGGAGAGGGGGAACGCCTCGATCTTCCTCGCGCCCTCGGTCTCCGGGCCGAGCAGGGTGGCGAAGAAGTCGTCGTAGCCGCCGCCGTTGAAGACCACCAGGTCGGCGTCGCGCACCGCGGCCACGTCGGCGGGCCTGCTCTCGTAGGAGTGGGGGTCGCCGGACGGGTCGTCGATGATCGAGGTGACCTCGACCGCGTCGCCGCCGACGGCCTGGACCACGCTGCCCCACACGTTCGTGGACGCCACCACCTTGATCCGGCCGTCGTCGGCGGCGGGGGCGCCCCGGTCACCACAGGCCGTGAGGGCGACGGCGGTCATGGCGGCCACCGCCCCGAGCATCGCGTTGCGGACGGTCATGAGCGCACTCCTCGACAGGTGGACCTACAGGCAATGGAAACCGTTGTCGAGTTCAGTTTAGAACGCTCCGCGACCGGTCCCTCCACCGACCGGGTGGTTCCCGCACGCGGAAGGGGCCGTCCCGCGCGCGGGACGGCCCCTCCGGGTCCGACGTCAGTCGGTCAGGCGCAGCCCGGTCTCCGGGTGGAACAGGTGGACCTCGCCGGCGTCGCGCACGGCGATCTTCACCGTCTGGCCCAGGGTCGGCGGCGTGCGGCCGTCCACGCGGACCACGAACCGCTCCGGGGTGCCGTTGATGCGCACCGAGCCGTGCAGCAGGGCGTCCGCGCCCAGCTCCTCGACCAGCTCGACGACCAGCTCCACGCCCTGCTCGGACGAGCTGACCAGGCCCAGCGACTCGGGCCGGACGCCGAAGGTCACCTCGGACAGGCCCTCGGCCGCGGCCCGGTCCAGCGCGCGGCGCTCCAGCGGCACCACGACGCCGTCGAGCTTGGCGCCCTCGGAGGTCAGCGGCACGGTCTTGAGGTTCATCGCGGGCGAGCCCATGAACCCGGCGACGAACGCGTTGGCCGGCTTGTCGTACAGCGCGCGCGGGGTGTCGCACTGCTGGAGCAGGCCGTCCTTGAGCACCGCGACGCGGTGGCCCATGGTCATGGCCTCGACCTGGTCGTGCGTCACGTAGATGGTGGTGGTGCCGAGCCGGGCCTGGAGGGCGGCGATGTTCGCGCGGGTCTCCACGCGCAGCTTCGCGTCCAGGTTGGACAGCGGCTCGTCCATGAGGAACACGGAGGGCTCGCGCACGATCGCGCGGCCCATCGCGACGCGCTGGCGCTGACCACCGGACAGGGCCTTCGGCTTGCGGTCCAGGTACTTGGTCAGGTCGAGCATCTTGGCCGCCTCGGCGACCTTCTCCCTGATCTCCGCCTTGTTCACGCCGCGGAGCTTGAGCGCGAAGCCCATGTTCTCGGCGACGGTCATGTGCGGGTAGAGCGCGTAGGACTGGAACACCATGGCGATGTCGCGGCCCTTCGGCGGGACGTTGGTCACGTCCTTGCCGCCGATGTGGATCGCGCCCTCGTCGACGTCCTCCAGGCCCGCGAGCATGCGCAGCGCGGTGGACTTGCCCGAGCCGGACGGACCGACCAGGACGAGGAACTCGCCGTCGGCGACATCCAGGGACAACTCGTCGACCGCGCGGACCGGCGGGTTGCCGGAGAAGACCCGCGACGCCTTGACGTAGGCGACCTCAGCCATGTGACGCACCTTTCACTACCAAGCTTTGTCGCAACGTTAGGCATTGCAAGCGCTTACGGGAACGGGTGGATTGGTCTAATTCCGACCGGGGCCGCGCCGGGTCTGGTACTGCTGGGGACATGCCCACCGACCTGGTGCTCGTCCGTCACGCGCGCTCCGTCATCCCCACGCCCGGCGGCCCGGACGAGCTGCACCGACCGCTCCAGGAGCGCGGAATGGCACAGGCCCGCGCCCTCGTCGGCACCCTGCTGCCCCTCGAACCGACCGCCGTGGTGTCCAGCCCGTACCCGCGGGCGGTGCGGACGGTCGCGCCGACCGCCGAGGCCGCCGGGCTCGTGGTGGACGCCCGGTGGGGCTGCGGGAGTGGGACTCGGGCCTCGAACCCACCCCCGACCACGCCCGCCACCACCGGTACAGCTGGGACCACCCCGCCGAGGCGCGGCCCGGCGGCGAGGGCCTCGAAGCGCTCACCGCGCGCGCCCTCGCGGCACTCGGCGAGGTCGCCGCCGAGCACCCCGGCGGGGTGGTCCTGGTCGGCACGCACGGCACGTTCGCCGCGCGCGTGCTGCTCGCCGCCGGCCGCCGCGTGGACTGGTCCGTCGTGCGGGACATGCCCATGCCGGCGGTCCACCGGGTGCGGTGGGACGGCGGCCCCACCGCGGTCACCCCTTGACCGCGCCCGAGGACAGGCCGGTCACCAGGAACCGCTGCACCAGGTAGAACACGACGATCGCGGGGATGGCGACCAGGATCGACGCCGCCGCCAGGTGGCCCCACTCGGTCCGGTTCTGCTGCACGAACACCTGGAGGCCGACCGCCAGCGTCTTCGACTCGTCGGCCGCGGACAGGAACGCCGAGGCGAACGCCACCTCGCCCCAGGCGGTGAGGAACGCGTAGAACGCGGTCACCGCCAGGCCCGGCCGGGCCAGCGGCAGCACCAGCCGCCAGAAGACGCCGAACGGCGACAGGCCGTCCACGCGGCCCGCCTCGTCGATGTCGCCGGGGATGGTGTCGAAGTAGCCCTTGAGCATGTAGGTGCAGAACGGCACCGCGGTGGTGCAGTACACCAGCACCAGGCCGAACGAGGTGCCCTGGAGCCCCAGCGCGAGCAGGATGTTGTAGAGCGGCACGATCAGCACCGCGAACGGGAACATCTGCACGACCAGGAACGACAGCATCAGCGACCGCTTGCCCGGGAACCGGAACCGCGAGGCCGCGTAGCCGGTGGTGGCCGACAGGAACACCGACAGCACCGTGGTCAGCAGCGCGATCACCACGGAGTTGCCGAACCAGGCCAGGAAGTCGCCCTTCTCCCCGGACAGGATGCGGGTGTAGTTGTCCAGGCTGGACTCGTTGACCAGCTTCGGCGTGGTCTCCACGGCCCGCGCGTCCGGCTTGAACGAGGTCACCAGCACCCAGAACACCGGGAACACCGCGATCAGCGACGCCGTCACCAGCGCCGCGTGCAGCCCGAAGCTGGCGAGCCGGGACCGCTCCGAGCGCTTGAGCGCCCGGGTCGGCTGGACCGCCTTGAAGGAAGCCGCCTCGACCGACATCACCACACCTCGCCTTGCTTGCGCAGCGCGCGCCGGTACACGCCCGCGAACACGAGCAGCACGGACAGGATCAGCACGCCGTAGGTGGACGCCACCGCGAAGTCGCGGGACGCGCCGGAGAAGAACCGCTCGAACGCGTAGGTCACCAGGATCCGCGTGTTCGGGTTCGGCCCGGTGATCAGGTAGATGATCGCGAACATGTTGAACGTCCAGATGATGCCCAGCAGCACCACGGTGCTCGACACCGACTGCAGGCCGGGCAGCGTCACGTGCCGGAACCGCTGCCACGGCGTGGCGCCGTCCACCTCGGCCGCCTCGTAGAGGTCGCCGGGGATGGACTGGAGGCCGCCCAGCAGCGCCACCATCATGAACGGCACGCCGAGCCAGATGTTGACGATCATGACCGCGACCAGCGCCCAGTCGGACTGGCCGAGCCACACCGGGTCGGGCAGGCCGACGGCGCGCAGGGCCTGGTTGATGATCCCGTACTGCGCGTTGAACATGTACTTCCACGCGAACGCGCTGATGAACGCGGGCACCGCCCACGGCAGGATCAGCAGCACCCGGTACACCGCCCGGCCGCGCACCTGCCGGTTGAGCAGCAGCGCCAGGCCCAGGCCGATGGTGTAGTGGAAGAACACGCAGCCGAACGTCCAGATCAGCGTGCGGACCAGCGTGCCCCAGAAGGCGCCGTAGCTGGCGTCGCCGGACAGGATGTTCAGGTAGTTGTCCAGGCCAACGGAGACGTAGGTCGCCGGGCGGTCCAGGACCGGGTTGGCGATGTTGCCCTCGTTGATGTTGGTGAAGGTGAAGAACACGCCCTGGGCGAGCGGGAACAGCACCAGCACCGCGATGACCACCACGACCGGCAGCACCATCGCGTACGCGTACCAGTGCCGGTCCAGGAACCTGCGCACCGAAGTCTCCCTTCGCATGCCGGTGAGGGCTCCCCCGGCGGGGAAGCCCTCACGCGGCGTGTCAGCCGACGGTGTAGTCCGGGACGACGGTGTCCTTGTAGGTCTTGGCGACCTCGTCCAGGGCCGTCTTGGCGTCCTTCTTGCCGGCGAGCACGTCGGCGTAGGCGATCTTCAGCGGGTCGAACAGCTGGCCGCCCTCGGGGATCCAGGCGCGCGGGTGCGCGGCGGCGACCACCGGCTCGAACGCGGACACGACCGCGTTGGCCTTGACGTCGGCGTTGTCGTAGGCCGACTTGCGGGTGGGCAGCAGGCCCAGCTCCTTGGCCACGGTCACCTGCGACTCGACGCTGCTCAGGCAGGCGATGAGCTTGACCGCGGAGTCCTTGGCCTTGGTGCCCTGGCGGATGACGTAGTCGTGGCCGCCGACCGGCGCGGTGCCCTCGCCGGCGGTGGTGCCGGGGACGGGCGCGATGCCGAGGTTCGCGGCGTCGGTGAACGCGGTGCCCTTGAGGTAGTCGGCGACCGACCACGGGCCGTTGACCACCATGGCGACCTCGCCGGAGGTGAACGCGGCCTGCATGTTGTTGTAGGAGTTGGCCGGGTCGAGCGCGGTGGTCGCGGCCTTGGCGTCCAGCAGGCCCTTGGCGGTCTCCAGCGCCTCGACGTTCTCGGGGGAGTTGACCACGATCTTCTTCGCGTCGGCGTCGACCAGGTCGCCGCCCGCGCCGTAGATGAACGGCAGCGCGTAGTACGCGTCGTTGTTGATGAAGATGGTCTTCTCGCCGCCCAGCTTGGCCGCGACGGCCTTGACCTCGTCCCAGGTCTTCGGCGGCTCGACGCCCGCGTCGGCCAGCAGCTTCTTGTTGTAGAACAGCGCCAGCGAGTCGGTGACCTGGGGCACGCCGTAGGTCTTGCCCTCGAACTTGGTGGAGCCCAGCGGGGTCTCCAGGAAGTCGGCGGTGTCGTTGGCCAGCTCCGTGCCGGTCAGGTCGACGACGTAGCCCAGCTTGGCCAGCTGCGGGACCCAGGCGACCTCGGCGCGGAACACGTCGGGGCCCTGCCCGCCCTGGGCGGCGGTCCGGTAGTTGTTGAGGGCCTGGTCGAAGGCGACCGTCTCGGTCTTGACCTTGTAGCCGCCCTTGGTGGCGCAGTCCTGCGCGAGCCTGCTGAACACCGGGCTCTCGTTCGGCCCGCTGGTGTCCCAGAAGGTGACCTCGCCGGAGTCCCCGGCGTCCGATCCGCCACCACCGCCGCACGCGGTGAGGACGAGGGCGCTTGCTGCCGCCACTGCGGTCACGAGGGTGGTACGTCGCATCGTTGCTGTCGTCCCTCCTGCTGGACCTTCATCGCGATGAAGGCTCTTGCAAGAACTTGCGAAATTGTTGACGCGGATTTCATCCCGCCGACCAGGGCCGGGTCAAGGCCAGGACGGTAACCAAGCCGTAACGGCCCAGCGCGCACGGGCGAAACGCGGGTCGGCGTTGCAAAAATTTGCCGCTGGCGGCAGGCTGCACGTCACCCACAAACCCACGTGAGGAGGCATGGTGTCCGGTCTGTCCGAGATCGCCAGGGCAGCCGGGGTGAGCATCTCGACGGTCAGCCGGGTGCTCAACCGCCGGGCGGGCGTGAACGACGAAACGCGCCAGCGCGTGCTCGCCGTGCTCGCCGAGATGCCCTACACACCGCGGGGCCTGGGCGCGCTCCAGCGGACCGGCGTGATCGGGCTGCTGGTGCCGGAGCTGTCGAACCCGGTGTTCCCGGCGTTCGCCGAGGCGCTGGAGGTGCGCGCGGCGCGGCTGGGCTACTCGTCGCTGCTGTGCAACACGCGCGCCACCGGCGCGGCCGCGATGGGCGAGGAGGAGTACGTGCGGATGCTCCTGGCCCGCGGCGTCGAGGGCATGGTGTTCGTGTCGCCGGAGATCACCAACGTCGAGGTGCCGCTCGGCCAGGCGCCGCGGCCGTCGTACTACGCGAAGCTGCTGGCCGACGGCGTGCACATGGTGTTCCTCAACGGGGCCACGCCGTCGCTGGACGTGCCGGACGTGACCGTGGACGAGCAGCACGCGGGCTACGCGGCCACGCGGCACCTGGTGGAGCTGGGGCACCGGCGGATCGGGTTCGTGTCCGGCCCGGCGCGGTCGCTGCCGTCGCGGCTCAAGCGCGCCGGGTGGGCGGCGGCGCTGGAGGAGGACGGCCTGCCCGCGTCGTCGGACTTCGTCGCGCACGCGCCGTTCGGGCCGGAGGGCGGCGCGGCGGCGGTGGCCGCGCTGCTGGACACGGTGCGGCCGACCGCGGTGATCTGCTCGTCGGACCACATGGCCATCGGCGTGCTGCGCGAGGCGCACCGGCGCGGCCTGCGGGTGCCGGGCGACCTGTCCGTGGTGGGCTTCGACGACATCCCGCTGGCGTCGTACTGCTCGCCGTCGCTGACCACCCTGGCGCAGCCGATCGAGGAGATGGCGGCGGCCGCCGTGGACGAGCTGGTACACCGGCTCGACCCCGACCGGCGGCGCCGGCCCGCGGGCAACTACACGCGCGTGTTCCGACCGCGGCTGGTGGTGCGCGAGTCGTCCGCGGCACCCGCATTGGTTTAGACCAATGTACTTCGAGGTAACGTAGTTCTACCTGCGAAGACAGTAAATTTGAGGGACGCCCGTCACCCCCACTTCTGTAATTGGTTCTGAACCGTTACGGTCACTTCATGGCGCGGTCGATGCATGTGCGACGCCCCGCGACGCTCGCCTCACTGGCGGCGGAGCTGGGTGTTTCCCGGACAACGGTGTCCAACGCGTACAACCGTCCCGACCAGCTCTCGCCGGAGCTGCGACGCCGGGTGTTGGAGACAGCGAGACGACTCGGCTACCCGGGGCCCGACCCGGTGGCCCGATCACTGCGGACGCGCAAGGCCGGTGCGGTGGGCCTGCTGCTCACCGAGAACCTGTCGTACGCGTTCCGGGACCCCGCGGCGATCGGGTTCCTGGAGGGCCTGGCGCTCGCGTGCGAGGACGCCGGGCAGGGGCTGCTGCTCGTGCCCGCGAACCCCGAGCGCGAGGACGTGGCCGCGGTGCACCGGGCGGGGGTGGACGGCTTCGTCGTCTACTCGGTGCCCGACGACGACCCGCACCTGGCCGCCGTGCTGGAGCGCCCCGTGCCGACGGTGGTGTGCGACCAGCCGGACCTCGACAACGTCGACCGCGTGGGCATCGACGACCAGGCGGCGATGCACTCGCTGGCGCAGCACCTGATCGCGCTGGGGCACCGCCGGGTCGGCGTGGTGTGCATGCGGCTGGCGCGCGACCGCAACGACGGCTTCGTGACGCGCGAGCGGCGGGAGTCGGCGCACTTCCACGTGCAGCGGTCGCGCCTGGCCGGTCTGGCGCAGGCGTTCGCCGCCGTGGGCGTCGACTGGAGCGCGGTGCCCGTGGTGGAGCGCTTCGACCACACCATCGCCTCCGGCGCCTCGGCCGCCGCCCAGGTGCTGGACAGCGACCCGCAGATCACCGCGCTCATCTGCACCTCGGACATCCTGGCGCTCGGCGCGATGGGCGAGGCCGAGCGGCGGGGGCTGCGCGTGCCGCACGACCTGACCGTCACCGGGTTCGACGGGATCCGCGAGGCCGAGCAGGCGGGCCTGACCACGGTGCGGCAGCCGGTGCTGGAGAAGGGGCGGGCGGCGGGCAAGCTGCTGCTGGACTCGGCCGAGCGCTCCCGGCCCCGCTCGGTCACCCTGGCCACCGAACTGGTGCACGGCTCGACCGCCGCGCCCCCTCGCGGGACGGCGGAGGAGCGCTGGTTCGGGCCCTGATCCGGTGGGTCGCTGATCCGGCCGGGCCCTGATCCGGCCGGGCCCTGATCCGGCCGGTCGGCCACCTGCGCCGGCCCGCCGATCGGCCACCGGGCAGCGGGCCGGTGGCCAACCGGCCGGCTGACAGGCCGTCGCACACCCGATCGCTTCGCGGGGGTCCCCGCCGGGGGACCCCTGCCGCGCGCGGACCGGTTCGCCCGGCTTGCGGAACCCGCCGGTCGTTCCTCGCGGGCGCGTGGGGAGCGCCGGCCCCCGCGGGGTCACCCGACGGGGTCCCACCACGTGGACCACGCCCGGACGACGACCACAATCGGGGTATGCCGCTCCCCTCCCAGCCCCTGCGCAAGCTCGGCTTCCTCACCATCGGCCTGTTCGACGAGCAGGACCCCCGCCGCGGGCACGAGTCGACGCTGGACATCATCGAACTGGGCGAGCGGCTGGGCTTCGACAGCGCCTGGCTGCGGCACCGGCACCTCCAGTTCGGCATCTCCTCCCCCGTCGCCGTCCTGGCCGCGGCCACGCAGCGCACCGAACGCATCGAGCTGGGCACCGCCGTCACCCCGCTGGGCTGGGAGAACCCGCTGCGCCTCGCCGAGGACCTGGCCACGGTCGACGTCCTGTCGGGCGGTCGGCTGAACCCGGGGGTGAGCGTCGGCCAGCCGATTCACTACGAACGGGTGAAAAACGCCCTCTACCCGGACACCGCGGACGTCGAGGACTTCAGCCACCGGCGGGTCGAGCGCCTGCTGGGCGCCCTGGCGGGCGAGCCCGTCAGCGACTTCGAGGGCACCGAGGGCATCGAGGTCTACTCCCGTCGCGTCCAACCGCACTCGCCGGGGCTGCGCGGGCGCACCTGGTACGGCGCGGGCAGCCTCGCCTCGGCCCGGTGGGCGGGCGAGCGGCGGATGAACCTGCTGCTCAGCAGCGTGGTCAAGAGCGAGGGGCGGGACGAGGGGTTCGCGGAGATCCAGCGGTCGCTCGTCACCGCGTTCCGGGCGGCCCACCCGGACGGCGAGCGGGCCCGGGTCTCGCAGGGGCTGGTCGTCATCCCGACCGACGGCGCGACGCCGGAGCAGCGCGCCAGGTACGAGGCTTACGCGGCCGCGCGCCTGCCGCGCACCGCCACGCCGCAGGGGCCGGCCGGGCTGCTGTTCGCGCCCGACCTCGTCGGCACGTCGGACGAGATCGCCGCGCGCCTGTACGACCACGCCGCGTTCCGCGAGGTCGACGAGGCCGTCTTCGCGCTGCCCTTCACCTTCGGGCACGAGGACTACGCGCAGATCCTCACCGACATCGCCACGAAGCTCGGTCCCGCCCTGGGGTGGTCCTAGCCGGAACCGGCCCCGACCGGAACCGGACCTGCCCGGAGCCAGCCGGGCCCGAACCAGCCCCGGCCCGAAACCGGACCTGACCCGAGCCGGACCTGACCGGAACCGGTCCTGGCCCGAACCAGACCTGGCCCGAACCAGACCTGGCCCGAACCGGACCTACCCCAGCCGGAACACCACGGGGTCGCTCTCCCGCCCCGCCACCCGCGCCACGACCAGGTAGTCGCCCGGCCCCAGCGCCCGCCGGGCCGCGCACCCCGGTTCGGACGTCGTGCCCGGCCAGCGCAGGCCGTAGTGGAAGCGCTCGCCCGGGCGCAGCACCCGCACCTCCGAGCCCTCGGTGGCGTGGCAGTCGTTGCTCGACCACAGCCGGGTGCCGCCGTCGGCGGTGGTGACCACCAGCTCGCGCACGTGCCGCCCGATGTCCTTCGTGCACGGGAACGGGCCGGTGTTGGACACCGCGATGCCCATGCCCACCTCCTCGCCCACCGCGGCCGCCGGCTTGTCGATCACGGCGGCCACGCCGAGCTGGGCGTCCTCGCACGGCGCCGGCGGTCCGGGCGGTGGCGTGGGCTGCGCGGGGGACGCCGGGGACGAGGTGGGGGACGAAGTGGCCGCCGGCGTGCCCGCCGGCGCGGGCGGGGTCGAGGTCACGGCCCGCGGTGCGACGGGCTCACCGTCACCGAGCAGCGCGGCGGACAGCCAGACGAGGCCGAGGAGCGCGACCGCCGCGGCGCCGACGGCCAGCGCGCGGCGCCGCCAGTACACCCACGGCGGGAGCGGGCCCGTTGGCTCGATCACCGGACGAACGTAACCGGACGAGGTGGAATATCCGGGCAGGCGTCGGTCCCCCGATGCGGTGAACGTGATGTCCGCCCGATCCGCTTGCCGGCATCCGGGACCCGCGTTCCAATCCCAGGGACGACCCCGGGGCCTCGGCCCCCAGCACACGGGAGGTGCGCGGTGACCGCCATCGACGAACTGCTCAGCCGGAACGCCGAGATCGGCAACATCGTCCCCGGCGACCGCTCGTCGCCGCGGCCGTCGCTGAAGGTGGCGATCCTGACCTGCATGGACTCCCGCATCCGGGTGTTCGAGATCTTCGGCCTCAAGCAGGGCGAGGCGCACGTGCTGCGCAACGCGGGCGGCGTCGTCACCGACGACGCGATCCGCTCCCTCGCGCTCAGCCAGCGCAAGCTGGGCACCGAGGAGATCCTGCTGGTGCACCACACCAACTGCGGCCTGGAGCTGGTCACCGAGGACGGGTTCAAGGACGAGCTGGAGCAGGACACCGGCCTGCGGCCCACCTGGTCGGTGGAGGCGTTCCGCGAGGTCAAGGACAGCGTGCGCGGCTCGGTGAACCGCGTCCGGCAGAGCCCGTTCCTGATCCACAAGGACCGGGTGCGCGGCTTCGTCTACGACGTGCACACCGGTGAGCTGACCGAGGTCGTCTAACCCGTTCGTGGAACACTGGTCGGCGTTATGAGCCTGGACGCCGACCTCCTCCTCGACTGGTTCGCCGACACCGCGCGCGACCTGCCCTGGCGCCGGCCCGAGTGCACCGCCTGGGGCGTGCTGGTCAGCGAGATCATGCTCCAGCAGACCCCGGTCGCCCGGGTCGAGCCGATCTGGCGCGAGTGGCTGGACCGCTGGCCCACGCCCTCCGCCATGGCCGCGGCCACGCAGGGCGAGGTGCTGCGCGCCTGGGGCAAGCTCGGCTACCCCAGGCGTGCGCTGCGGCTGCACGCCGCCGCGCAGGCCATCGCCGGGCAGCACGGCGACGTGGTGCCCGACGACGTGGACACGCTGCTCGCCCTGCCCGGCATCGGCGCCTACACCGCCCGCGCGGTCGCCGCCTTCGCCTACGGCAAGCGGTGCCCGGTGGTCGACACGAACGTGCGACGCGTGGTCGCCCGCGCGGTGCACGGCGCGGGCGACGCGGGCCCGCCGTCGACGACCAGGGACCTGCGCGACGTCGAGGTGCTGCTGCCCGACGACCGGGCCGCGGTGTACTCGGCGGCCCTGATGGAGCTGGGCGCCCTGGTGTGCACCGCCCGCGCGCCCCGGTGCGCCGACTGCCCGGTGTTCGCCGACTGCGCCTGGCAGCGCAACGGCCGCCCCGCCTACGACGGCCCGGCCAAGGCGGTGCAGAAGTTCGCGGGCACCGACCGCCAGGTGCGCGGCCTGCTGCTCGACGTCCTGCGCGGCACCACCGGCCCGGTCGCCAAGTCCAGGCTCGACCTGGTCTGGTCGGACGCGGGCCAGCGGGACCGGTGCCTGCACTCGCTGCTGGTGGACGGCCTGGTCGAGCAGACCGCCGACGGCCTGTTCGCCCTGCCCGGGGAGCACTCGCCGGTGGAGCACTCGCCGGTGGGGCGCTGACCGTGCACCTGCTCGTGGTGTTCTTCGACGACGAGGCCGACCGGGCGATCCGCGCGCTGCGCCGCCGGGTCGGCGCCGAGCACGACCTGCCGCCCCACCTGACCTGGGCCGCGGCGAGCACCATCGGCCCGAGGGTGCGCGACGAGCTGCGCGAGGACCTGTCCCGGCTCTGGCTGCCCGACCTGTGGCTGCACTCGCTCGCCGCCACCGACCGCACCCTCCAGCTCGGCGCCGTGGTCGACGGCGAGCTGCTGGCCGTGCACTCGGCCGTGCACGACGTGCTGGCCGGGCGCGTGAAGCACCCCGCCGCCCAGTACCTGCCCGGCAGCTGGACGCCCCACTGCCCCCTGCTCACCGGCGAGGACGACGAGGTCAGGGCCGCGTTCGCCCGGCTGCACCCGGTCACGCCGATCCGGGCCGAGGCGCGGCGCGTGTGCGTGGTGGACACTCAGACCGGCGCGATCGACCCGCTCAGGAACGCCTCCACCGCGCCCCGGTAGACCTCCGGCGCCTCGTCGTGCACCACGTGCCCGGACTCGGGCACCACCAGGTGGTGCCCCGAGCACCTGCGGGCGACCTCGGCCATCTGCCCGGCGGGCAGCACGCCCCGCCCGGCCTCCACCACCAGCACCGGGCACCGGATCGCGTCCACGAGGTCCCAGTACGCCCGCTCGCCCCACTCCGCGGCGATCTCGTAGAGGTCGCCCAGGTCGGCGATCAGGTGCCAGCCGTCGGCGCGCTCCTCGAACAGCTCCTCCACCCGCGGCACGTCCACCACCGACCGCACGTGCGCCAGGGACTGGAACGGCACCGGCCACGCGTCGAAGTACCAGCGCCAGTCGTCGACCGACCGGCCCCGGTTGTCCGGCACCACGTCCTCCGCCACGACGCCGCGCACCAGGTCCGGCCGCAGCGCGGCGAGCCCCCACGCGTGCAGGCCGCCCATGGAGTGCCCGATCGCCACCACCGGCCCGAGGTCCAGCCGCTCGACCACCGACGCCGCGTCGGCGACGAAGTCCTCGGTGCGGAACGGCCCGCGCCGCGGGTTCCGGCCGTGCCCGCGGGCGTCGTAGGCGACCACCCGGCCGTAGGGCCGGAGCCACTGCGCGACCGTCCACCAGGTGCTCGCCCGGCTCATCAGGCCGTGCAGCAGCAGGATCCCCGGTCCCGATCCCCCGAACTCGACCACGCTCATGCGTGCATCATGTCGACATGGCCATCAGCCCCAAGGCGCGCCCGTACCTGCTCGTGCTCACCCTGGTGCTGGTGGTCGCCGGGATCGTCGTGGCCGAGATGCCGCACGAGCGACAGGCGGCCCCGACGACCACCGGCGCGACGCCGGGCGCGCCCACGCCGCCGGTCGCCGGCCGCGACGGCGGTGCGGGCGCGGGCGACCCGTACTACCCGGAGGACGGCAACACCGGCTACGACGTCCTCGCCTACGACGTCGACGTCGAGTACGACCCGGCCACCCGGCGGCTGGAGGGCGTCGCGACGGTCACCGCCCGGGCCACCGCCGACCTCGACCGGTTCAACCTCGACCTCTACCGGCTCCAAGTCACCGGCGTGGACGTGCGGGGCCAGGCCGCGGACCACCACCAGGAAGGCGACCACGAACTGGTGATCGTGCCCCCGTCCCCGCTGGTCGGCGGCGAGGAGTTCACCACGACCGTGCGGTACGGCGGCGAGCCGACCGTCGTGGAGGACCGGGCCCTGGGGCGCAGCGGCTGGCAGGTCTCCCGGGGCGGCGGCGCGTTCGCCGCCGGCGAGCCGCACTCGGCCACCACCTGGTTCCCGGCCAACGACACCCCGCGCGACAAGGCGACGTTCGCGCTGACCGCGCGCGTGCCCGAGGGCTGGTCGGTGATGTCCAACGGCCTGCTGGAGCGGGACCCCGTCACCACCGGCGGCCGGACCGAGTTCCGCTGGGTCGCCCGGGACCCCATGGCCACCTACCTGACCACCATCGCCATCGACAGGTGGACGGTCGAGCGCTCCACCCTGCCCGACGGCACGCCGGTCGTCGACGCCTACGCGCCCGGCGCCGAGAACGCCCGCGCCCACCAGCGGCGGCTGCCGGAGGTCCTGGCGTTCCTGGCGGAGGAGTTCGGCCCGTACCCGTTCGAGGCCGCGGGCGGCATCTTCCTGGCCGACGAGATCGGGTTCTCGCTGGAGACCCAGACCAGGCCGGTCTACGCCGGGTGGGCGGACCTGGAGACCGTGGTGCACGAGAACGCGCACCAGTGGTTCGGCGACTCGGTGTCGCTGGAGAGCTGGGCCGACATCTGCCTGAACGAGTGCTTCGCCAGCTACGCCCAGTGGCTGTGGGACGAGGCGAAGGAGGGCGGCGACCTCGACGCCCGCTACCTCGGCGAGCTGGAGCGGGTCGGCGACCGCGACTCGTACTGGGGCCGCAGGCTCTACGACATGGGCCGCGGCAACGAGTTCCGCGGCGTGTACGACAAGGGGCAGCTCGCCCTGCACGCCCTGCGCCGCCAGATCGGCGACGAGGACTTCGACGAGGTGCTGAAGGGCTGGATCGCCGGGCACCGCGGCGGCAACGCGTCCTGGCCGGAGTTCGAGGCCCACGTGGAGCGGGTCTCGGGGCAGGACCTGGACGGCTTCTTCGCGGCCTGGTTCCGCGGGGACGGGGTGCCGGCCGACGAGTACCTGTACCCGGGCTCCCTGCGGCGCTGAAGGACCGACCACCGGCACGGGCCAGGTCACGCGCCCGGGTGCGTGACCGGGTGCGTGCTCGGGTGCGTGCTCGGGTGCGTGCTCGGCGGCCGGGCGGCCCGCCACGAGACGGAACCCCCCTCGGGCCAGTAACGTCGTCGGCATGGCGGTTGTGAAGATCAACGCGATCCACGTCCCCGACGGCTCCGGCCCGGAGCTGGAGAAGCGGTTCGCCGCGCGGCTCGGTGCGGTCGACTCCCAACCCGGCTTCCTCGGCTTCCAGCTGCTCCGGCCGGTCAAGGGCGACACCCGGTACTTCGTGGTGACCCAGTGGGAGACCGAGGAGGACTTCCGGAACTGGCTGGGCGGCAGCGGCAGGGAGGCGCACTCGGGCGAGCGCGCCAAGCCCGTGGGCACCGGCTCCGACCTGCTGGAGTTCGAGGTCGTGCTCAGCTCCCGGCCCAAGGGTGACTGACACCCTCGACCTGGAGGCGGCCACGGCCCTGGACCGGGCCGCGGCCATGATCGGCGAGGCCGGCGCCGTGCTGGTGTGCGCCGGCGCCGGCATGGGCGTGGACTCGGGCCTGCCGGACTTCCGCGGCACCAGCGGCTTCTGGCGCGCCTACCCGCCCTACCGGCGGCTGGGCCTGCGCTTCGAGGAGCTGGCCGACCCGGTCCACTTCGCCGGGGACCCGGCGCTGGCCTGGGGCTTCTACGGCCACCGCCTGGAGCTGTACCGGCGCACCGAGCCGCACGGGGGCTTCGCCGTCCTCAAGCGCTGGGGCGCCCGCGTGTTCACCTCGAACGTCGACGGCCAGTTCCAGCGCGCGGGCCTCGCCGACGTGGCCGAGGTCCACGGCTCGATCCACCACCTCCAGTGCACCCGGCCGTGCACCGACGACACCTGGCCCGCCGACGACGTCCGGGTCACCGTCGACCCGGCCACCATGCGGGCCGTCGGCGACCTGCCTGCCTGCCCCCGCTGCGGCGACCTGGCCAGGCCGAACATCCTCATGTTCGGCGACCGGCACTGGGTGCCGCACCGCTCGCGGCAGGCCCTGGACGCCCTGGCCGAGTGGCGCCGCGCGGCCCGCGACCTGGTCGTCGTCGAGATCGGCGCCGGCACGGCCGTGCCCGCGGTGCGCCGCCAGGCCGAGCTGGCCTCCGCCGCCACCGGCAGGCTCGTCCGGATCAACCCGCGCGAGCCCGGGATCAGGCACGGCCGCGGCGTGTCCCTGGCCATGGGCGCGGCGCGGGCCCTCACCGAGCTGGCAGGACGAACCGGGTGACGACCGCCCGGTGGTCCGACCCGGGCACGTCGACGACGTCGAAGGTCTCCACCGGGCACCGGTTGTCCACCAGGACGTGGTCGAGGGCGACCGGCGGCGGCCACAGCGCGCCCGCCGGCCAGGTGGGCGCCAGCCCGGCCCCGACCTGGTCGGCCGCGTCGACGTAGCCGTGGTTCAGCAGCCGCCGCAGCGCCACGTGGTCCAGGGTCGCGTTGAAGTCGCCGGCGAGCACCCGCACCGGCCCGTTGAGGTCCCGCTCCGGCAGCCCGGCCATCTCCCGCTGCCAGGTCTCCGGCCCGTCGGGCACCACGGGCGGCAGCGGGTGCACGGACAGCACCTCGACGTCGTCGCCGGGCAGGTCCACCAGGGCCGCCGCCTGCCGCAGCGTGCCGGGCGGCGTCAGCTCCCGGGGCGCCAGCGGGTAGCGGGACGCGATGCCCGACCCGGAGCCGCCCGGCTCGGCCAGGAAGTGCCGGTGGGGCAGCACCGCCGCCAGCCCGGCCCGGTCCAGGTCGCGCACCATCGCGGGCGTCAGCTCCTGCACGGCCAGCACGTCGACGCGGTACCGGCGCACCGCCGCCACCAGGGCCTCCGCGTCGGCCCTGCCGACCAGCAGGTTCGACGACATGACCACCACCTCGCGCCCCACGGCCACCGGCCGCGGGTCGGGGAAGGCCCGCGGCGCCACCGCCGCCACCAGGACCATCGCCAGCAGCAGCGTCACGGTGCCCACCGCCCACCGGCGCAGCAGCAGCGCGAGCGCGCCCAGCAGGACGCCGGCGGCGGTGAAGTAGGGCGTCAGCGCGGTCGTGGCCACCATGTGGCGCGTGCCGTCCACGCCGAGCAACCGCGTGAACCCGGCGAGCACGAACGCGGTCGCGGCCACCACCAGCAGGAACGTCGTCCCCTTGCGCCTGGAGCGGCGTTCACCGACTTCGACCACGACATCTAGTCTGCCCGAGTGGAGGTTTTGCTGACGGGCTTCGAACCGTTCGACGGGCAGCGCACCAACCCGTCGTGGGACGCGGCGCTGGCCGTGCGGCCGGACGGGTACGCGTTGACCACCCTGCGACTGCCGTGCGTGTTCGACAAGTCGCTGGAGATGCTGCGCGCGGCCCTGGACGAGCGCCGGTACGACGTGGTGGTGGCGGTCGGCCAGGCCGGTGGGCGGGCGGGTGTCACCCCGGAGCGCGTGGCCGTCAACCTCGACGACGCCCGCATCCCCGACAACGCGGGCAACCAGCCGGTGGACGTCCCGGTCGTCCCCGGCGGCCCGGCGGCGTACTTCACCGGCCTGCCGGTCAAAGCCTGCACCGCCGCGCTGACCGGGGCGGGCATCCCGGCGGCTGTTTCGCACACGGCGGGGACCTTCGTGTGCAACCACGTGTTCTACGGGCTGATGCACCTGGTCGCGACGTCGCACCCGGGGTTGCGGGCCGGGTTCGTGCACGTGCCCTTCGCGCCGGAGCAGGTGGCGGACGACACGCCGAGCCTGCCGGTGGAGACCACGGCCAGGGCGCTGGAACTGGTCATCCGGACCAGCCTCGACACCGCCGTCGACCTGCCGGTGACCGGCGGCACGCTGCACTGAGGACCCGGTGAACGACCAGCGCCCCTCCGGGACGGACCCGGAGGGGCGCTGGTCGACTCGGTCGTGCTCGAAACCCCGTCCTGGCCACCCCGGGTCGCGGTCAGGCGACCCGGGAGGCCGGCCGGGCGAGGCGGGTCAGGCGGACTCGGCGTCCGACTCCCCGCCGTCGCCACCGGAGGACGCCAGGTCGACCGGCGGCGCGTCCGGCACCCGCAGCGGCTTGGACTCGCCGCGGAAGACGAAGTGCGCCTTGTCGTCCGACTCGGACTCGCCGTCCCAGCCCTCGACGTCGGTGATGATGATCTGGCCGGGCTGGATCTCCCCGAACAGGATCTTCTCCGACAGCTGGTCCTCGATCTCCCGCTGGATCGTCCGGCGCAGCGGCCGCGCGCCCAGCACGGGGTCGAACCCGCGCTTGGCCAGCAGCTTCTTCGCCCGGTCGGTGAGCTCGATCGCCATGTCCTTGTTCTTCAACTGCTGCTCGACGCGGGCGATCATCAGGTCCACCATCTTGATGATCTCGTCCTGCGTGAGCTGGTGGAAGACGATGATGTCGTCGATGCGGTTGAGGAACTCGGGCCGGAAGTGCTTCTTCAGCTCGTCGTTGACCTTGTTCTTCATGCGCTCGTAGTTGGACGCGGTGTCCTGACCCGAGGTGAAGCCCAGCCCGACGGCCTTGGAGATGTCCGACGTGCCCAGGTTCGAGGTGAAGATGATGACGGTGTTCTTGAAGTCCACCGTCCGGCCCTGACCGTCGGTCAGGCGGCCGTCCTCCAGCACCTGGAGCAGCGTGTTGTAGACCTCCTGGTGGGCCTTCTCGATCTCGTCGAACAGCACCACCGAGAACGGCTTGCGGCGCACCTTCTCGGTGAGCTGGCCGCCCTCCTCGTAGCCGACGTAGCCGGGAGGGGCACCGAACAGCCGCGACGCGGTGTACCGGTCGTGGAACTCGCCCATGTCGATCTGGATGAGCGCGTCGTCCTCGCCGAACAGGAAGTTCGCCAGCGCCTTGGACAGCTCGGTCTTGCCGACACCGGACGGGCCGGCGAAGATGAACGAGCCGGAGGGGCGCTTGGGGTCCTTCAGGCCGGCGCGGGTGCGGCGGATCGCCTGCGACACGGCCTTGACCGCGTCGACCTGGCCGATGATCCGCTTGTGCAGCTCGTCCTCCATGCGGAGCAGACGCGTGGTCTCCTCCTCGGTGAGCTTGAACACCGGGATGCCGGTCCAGTTCGCCAGCACCTCGGCGATCTGCTCGTCGTCCACCTCGGCGACGACGTCGAGGTCGCCGTCCTTCCACTGCTTCTCCCGCTCGGCCTTCTGGCCCAGCAGCTGCTTCTCCTGGTCGCGCAGCTTCGCCGCCCGCTCGAAGTCCTGCGCGTCGATCGCGGACTCCTTGTCCCGGCGCACGTCGGCGATCTTCTCGTCGAACTCGCGCAGGTCCGGCGGCGCGGTCATCCGGCGGATGCGCATCCGCGCGCCCGCCTCGTCG
Organism: Saccharothrix syringae; assembly: GCF_009498035.1. NCBI lineage: Bacteria > Bacillati > Actinomycetota > Actinomycetes > Pseudonocardiales > Pseudonocardiaceae > Saccharothrix > Saccharothrix syringae. The sequence continues at coordinate 376,513 of NZ_CP034550.1, read as the reverse complement.
ATCAGGTCGATCGCCTTGTCCGGCAGGTACCGGTCGTTGATGTACCGGTCCGCCAGGGTCGCCGCGGCCACCAGCGCGGAGTCGGTGATCGAGACGCGGTGGTGCGCCTCGTACCGGTCGCGCAGACCCTTGAGGATCTCGATGGTGTGCTCCAGCGACGGCTCGCCGACCTGGATCGGCTGGAAGCGGCGCTCCAGCGCGGGGTCCTTCTCGACGTACTTGCGGTACTCGTCGAGCGTCGTCGCGCCGATGGTCTGCAGCTCGCCGCGGGCCAGCATCGGCTTGAGGATCGACGCCGCATCGATCGCGCCCTCGGCGGCACCCGCACCCACGAGGGTGTGGATCTCGTCGATGAACAGGATGATGTCACCGCGGGTGCGGATCTCCTTGAGCACCTTCTTCAGGCGCTCCTCGAAGTCACCGCGGTAGCGCGAGCCCGCCACCAGCGACCCGAGGTCGAGGGTGTAGAGCTGCTTGTCCTTCAGCGTCTCGGGCACCTCGCCCTTGACGACCATCTGCGCCAGGCCCTCGACGACGGCGGTCTTGCCCACGCCGGGCTCGCCGATCAGGACCGGGTTGTTCTTGGTGCGGCGGGACAGCACCTGCATGACCCGCTCGATCTCCTTGGTGCGCCCGATCACCGGGTCCAGCTTGCCCTCCCGCGCGGACGCGGTCAGGTTGCGCCCGAACTGGTCGAGCACCAGGGACGACGACGGGGTGCCCTCACCGCGGCCACCGGACTCGGCCGGCTCCTTGCCACCCGAGTAGCCCGACAGCAGCTGCAGCACCTGCTGGCGCACGCGGTTCAGGTCGGCACCCAGCTTGACCAGCACCTGGGCCGCCACGCCCTCACCCTCGCGGATGAGGCCCAGCAGGATGTGCTCGGTACCGATGTAGTTGTGGCCGAGCTGCAGCGCCTCGCGCAGCGAGAGCTCCAGCACCTTCTTGGCGCGCGGGGTGAAGGGGATGTGGCCGGACGGGGCCTGCTGGCCCTGGCCGATGATCTCCTCGACCTGCTGGCGGACGCCCTCCAGCGCGATCCCCAACGACTCCAGCGCCTTGGCGGCGACACCTTCACCCTCGTGGATCAACCCCAGGAGGATGTGCTCGGTGCCGATGTAGTTGTGGTTGAGCATCCGGGCCTCTTCCTGGGCCAGGACAACCACCCGCCTCGCGCGGTCGGTGAACCTTTCGAACATTCGCACTCCCTGACTGCTGCGCCGGCGGTCCTCGGGCTCACCACTGGCAGACCGTGGAGAGCGCGGCACCGTGGGACCACTGTAGTCGTCAGTCCCGACACTCTCAGTTCCCGCACGCGTGCAGTCGTCTTCGGGGATCTCTGACATCGGTACCAACGCGTGATCTGCCTGGGAGATTCCACGGATCGGACGGTGTCCGCTGAGCGCGAACATTCCACCGTTCGGCGTGCCCGAAGTGACCGGCGTCACCACGAAGGCGTAAGTTAGGTTTACCTGGGTAAGGTTAGGCAAGCCTGAACGACCCCAGTAGGACCCGGACCCCGAGGACCTGTGGACATGACCGTACCGGCGAGGGTGACCGCGCGCGACGCCACGACGACGCCCGTGGCCGACTCCCTGACCAGGGCCGCGGGCCTGACCGAGGGCTTCGAGGTGCGCTTCGGCCTCCCGGCCGACCGGTCGGGGTGGACCACCTGCGCGGAGTTCACCGACGAGCCCGAGCGGTTCGACGCGTGGCGCAAGGCGCTGGCCGAGTGGCTGCGCGAGCAGTACGGCGAGGCGCCCGACCGCACCACGGCCGGGTACGTGATGAGCTGGTACCTCAACGTCGTCGGCCTGATGGGCGGCGTGCTGTTCCACACCGCCCGGCGGGTGCCGTCGCTTCGGCCTTCCGACCTGGCGATCAGGGTCGCCGACGACGGCCGGCCGCACACCACCGGCGTGGCGCTGCTCGCCGACGAGTTCGCGTGCCTGCCCGACGACCCCGAGAACGACCACCCGGACGCCACGGTGGTCGCCGACGAGCACGCCCTGGCCGCGGTCCTGCGGGCCCGGTTCGCGGCGCACGCCGCGGCGTTCGTCGGCGCGTTCGGCTCGACGGTCCGGCTGGGCCGCCGGATGCTGTGGGCGGCGGCGACGGACGCGCTGGACACCGCCGCGTGGACCGCGGGCCAGCTGTGCGGCGACGAGACCGCGGGCGTGGTGGACTCGACGCTGCTGCTGCCGGCGAAGCTGGAGCCGTTCACCTCGGCCTCCACCCTGCGGGCCACCGGGACCGGCTGGACGCGGCGCCGGGAGAGCTGCTGCTTCCACTTCGCGCTGCCGGGCGCCGCGGCCTGCGCCACCTGCCCCCGCGTCTGCTAGACCGGGCCGACCGCGTCAGCGGTGCCGGTGCCCGATCGGCACCACCAGCGGCGTGCCCGCGACCGGGTCGACGACCACGCGCGCCTCCAGGCCGAACACCTCCAGCAGGTTCGCCTCGGTCAGCACCTCGTCCGGCCGGCCGGCCACCACGACCTCGCCGGCCCGCATCGCCACCAGCCGGTCCGCGTACCGCGCGGCCAGGTTCAGGTCGTGCAGCACCATCACCACGGTCCGCCCGAACTCGGCGTTCAACCGCTGCACCAGGTCCAGCACGTCGACCTGGTGGGCCAGGTCCAGGTAGGTGGTGGGCTCGTCGAGCAGCAGCAGGTCGGTGCCCTGGGCCAGCGCCATCGAGATCCACGCCCGCTGCCGCTGCCCGCCGGACAGCTCGTCCACGGCCCGGTCGGCGAACTCCGCCATGCCGGTCATGCCCAGCGCCTCGGCCACCGCCTCCTCGTCCTCCGCCGACCACTGCCGGTACCAGGACTGGTGCGGGTGCCTGCCGCGCGCCACCAGGTCGGCCACGGTCAGCCCCTCGGGCGCCTGCGGCGACTGGGGCAGCACCGCCAGCACCCTGGCCACCTCGCGGGTGGGCGTGCGGTCGATCCGCCTGCCGTCGAGCAGGACGGCGCCCGACCGCGCGGGCAGCAGCCGCCCGAGGGCCCGCAGCAGGGTGGACTTGCCGCACCCGTTGGGCCCGATCACCGCGGTCACCGAACCGGACATCACGTCCAGGTCGAGCCCGGACACCACCAGCCGCTCGCCGTAGCCGACCGACAGCGACTCGGCGCGGAGCCGAACAGCGGAACCAGCGGTCATGCGCGGGCCTCCCGGCGAGTGCGGACGAGCAGGTACATGAGGTAGGGCGCGCCGAGCACCGCGGTCACCACGCCGACCGGCAGCTCGACCCCGCCGAACGCGGTCCGCGACACCAGGTCCGACACCGCCACCAGCAGCCCGCCGACCACGGCCGACCCCAGCAGCGGCGGCGTGGCCGTGCCGGCCAGGCGCAGCGCGACCTGCGGCGCCGCCAGGGCCACGAACGCCACCGGCCCGGCCGCGGCCGTGGCCACCGCCGCCAGCACGACCGCCAGCAGCAGCAACGCCCCCCGCGCGCCGTTGAGCCGCACGCCCAGGCCGCGCGCGGTGTCGTCGTCGAACTGCAACGCGCCCAGCAGCCGGGTCCCCGACAGCGCCGCGGGCAGCAGCACCGCCAGGGCCAGCCCCACCGGCACGGCGTGCTCCCAGCCGCGCCCGTTCAGGCTGCCGGTCAGCCACACCACCGCCCGCGCCGCGTCGGTCACGTCGCCGACGGTCAGCAGGTACTGGGTGAGGTTGACCGCCACCGCGGACACGCCGATGCCGACCAGCACCAGCCGGAAGCCCTCGACGCCGCGCCGCCACGCCAGCCCGTGCACCAGCAGCCCGGCCAGCAGCCCGCCGGCCAGGGCGGCCGCGGGCACCGCGACGCCCGCCACCGCGCCGCCGACCGCGCCGAACGACCCGGCGAAGGTGATCACGGTGACCGCGCCCGCGCCGGCGCCCCAGGTCACGCCCAGCACGTCCGGGCTGGCCAGCGGGTTGCGCGCGATCGCCTGGCACACCGCGCCCGCCACCCCGAGCGCGGCGCCGACGAGCACCCCGGTCAGCACCCTGGGCAGGCGCAGGTCGAGCACCACGAACCGCTGCCCGCGCGTCCCGCCGCCGAGCAGCACGTCCAGGACCTGCCCGAGCCCCAGCGGCACGTCGCCGAGCCCGACCGCCACCCCGGCGACCAGCGCCAGCAGGGCCGCCCCCGCGACCACCAGCACCAGCGGCCGCCACCGCAGCCGCCCGGACACCGCTCCGACCCGCACCGCGGTCACAGCCGCACCGGCTTCCGCCGCCGCACCAGGGCGATGAACACCGGCGCGCCGACCAGCGCCATCACGATGCCCACCGGCAGCTCACCGGGCCGCGCCACCACCCGGCCCACCACGTCGGCCGCCAGCAGCACCGCCGCGCCCAGCACCGCGGCGAACGGCAGCAGCCACCGGTGGTCGGGCCCGGACAGCGCCCGCGCCAGGTGCGGCACGACCAGCCCGACGAACGCGATCGGCCCGCACGCCGCCACCGAGCCGCCCACCAGCAGCGTGATCGCCACCAGCCCCACCACCCGGGTCGCCGCCACGCGGTGCCCGAGCGAGCGCGCCACGTCGTCGCCCAGCGCCAGGGCGTTGAGCCCGGTCGCGTTGAACGCGGCCAGCGCCAGCCCCAGCAGCAGGAACGGCAGCAGTTGCCACAGCACCACCGGCTCGCGCCCGGCGATGCCGCCGAGCTGCCAGAACCGGAACGCGTCCAGGCCCTGCCGGTCCAGCAGCACCAGCGCGGACACCAGCCCGTTCATCAGCGCGGACACCGCCGCGCCCGCCAGCGCCAGGGTCACCGGCGTCGGCCCGGACGGCCCCGAGCCGAGCAGGAACACCACCACGCCGGCCGCCAGCGCGCCGGCGAACGCGAACCACACGTACCCGCGGACGTCCGCGACGCCCAGGGCGGAGATCGACAGCACCACCGCGAACGAGGCGCCCTGCGTGACGCCGAGGATGCCGGGGTCGGCCAGCGGGTTGCGGGTGTGGCCCTGCATCAGCGCGCCGCCGACGCCCAGGGCCGCGCCGACCACCAGGCCGAACAGGGTGCGCGGCACCCGCAGGCCGCGCACGACCAGGTCGTCCTCGGTGCCGGTCGGCGCGGTCAGCGCCTTCCACACCCCGTCCGGCGGGATGTCCCGGGCGCCGAGGGCGATGCTCGCCAGCACCACCGCGAGCAGCAGGCCGAGCAGCAGCGACAGGCGCGCGGCGCGGAGGCCCAAGGTGCTCCTCCTCACCGTCCGGACCGGGTGAGGCAAGCCTAACCGAACACGATCGGGTGATCCCCGGCGCACGGGACGTGTCGAGCGCCACGACCAATCGAGACGAAGGGACTGCGAAGAGAAGATCACCACTACGGGGAACGGACCAACAAATGGATCTTCACGGCCGCACGGGCGGTCGGTCCGAAAAAACAACCAAGGGGCGCCGGAATCCCCGGCGCCCCTTCGTCGATTGGCGTAATTGCGTGGCGTGCGCCACGCGCCCGCCGCCGTCAGCCCTGCTGGTGGTACGCCTCCAGCACCTCGGCCGGGATGCGCCCGCGGTCGGACACCTTCATCCCCTGCTTGCGGGCCCACTCCCGAATGGCCTGGTTCTGCTCCCGGTCGGCCGAGGCCGGACGGGCCGCCTTCACGCCGGCGGGCCGACCGGGACCGCGCTTGCGACCACCGGCCTTGCGCGCGCTGGCGACGAAGTCGGCGAGGGCGTCGCGAAGCCTGGACGCATTGCCCGCAGAAAGGTCGATCTCGTAGGACACGCCGTCCAAACCGAAACCGACCGTCTCCTCGGCCTTCCCACCGTCCAGGTCATCGACCAGGGTCACGGTGACCTTCTGCGCCATGCGTATCCTCCTGGACTCGAATGCGCGGTGTGCTCCCCGACCGCGACCTAAAGCATTGGCGAGTGCAGGTTAGCGCACAAGTAGCGGAATGCGCCGCCCGGAGTCCGAGAAGTTACTCATTCCGGGCGCACGAGGGGGAACAGGATCGTCTCCCGGATACCGAGACCGGTGAGCGCCATCAGGAGCCGGTCGATGCCCATTCCGACCCCACCGCTCGGTGGCATTCCGTACTCCAGCGATCGCAGAAAGTCTTCGTCGACCGGCATGGCCTCGGCGTCCCCGGTCGCGGCAAGGCGCGCCTGGGCTTCCAAGCGCTCCCGCTCCACCACCGGGTCCACCAGTTCGGAGTATCCCGTGGCCAACTCGAAACCGCGCACGTAGAGGTCCCACTTTTCGGCCACACCCGGACGGGTGCGGTGCTGCCGGGTGAGCGGGGAGGTCTCGACCGGGAAATCGCGCACAAAGGTCGGCGCGTGCAGGCCGTGGCCCACCAGGTGCTCCCACAGCTCCTCGACCAGCTTGCCGTGGCCCAGCTTGGGGTCCGGCTCCAGGCCGGACTTCTCGGCGAGCTTGCGCAGCGCCTCGGCGGAGGTCTCGGGCGTGACCTCCTCGCCGGCCGCCGCGGACAGCGAGTCGTACATGCTCAGCGTGGTCCACTCGCCGCCGAGGTCGTACTCCTCGCCGTCGGCCAGCGTCACCACGTGCGAGCCGGCCACCGCCAGCGCGGCCTCCTGCACCAGCTCCCGGGTCAGCACCGCGTTGGTGTCGTAGGTGGCGTACGCCTCGTAGTACTCCAACATGGAGAACTCCGGCGAATGGGACGAGTCCATGCCCTCGTTGCGGAAGTTGCGGTTGATCTCGAAGACCTTCTCGATACCGCCGACCACGCACCGCTTCAGGTACAGCTCCGGCGCGATGCGCAGGAACAGGTCGATGTCCAGGGCGTTGGAGTGCGTCACGAACGGGCGGGCGGTCGCGCCGCCCTGCAACGTCTGCAACATCGGGGTCTCGACTTCGACGAAACCGCGCCGGTGGAACGACTCCCGCAAGGACCGGACCACGGCGGCCCGGTTGCGCACCGTGTTCCTGGCCTGCTCGCGCACGATCAGGTCCACGTAGCGCTGCCGAATGCGGGTTTCCTCGGCGAGTTCCTTGTGCGCGACCGGGAGCGGGCGCAGCGCCTTCGCGGCCAACCGCCACTCGCCGGCCAGCACGGACAGTTCGCCGCGCCGGGACGTGATGACCTCGCCGCGCACGAATACGTGGTCGCCCAAGTCGACGTCGGACTTCCATTCGGCCAGGGCGGTCTCGCCGACGCCGTCCAGGCTCAGCATCGCCTGGAGTTCGGTGCCGTCGCCCTCGCGCAGCGTCGCGAAGCACAGCTTGCCGGTGTTGCGGATGAACATGACCCGGCCGGTCACGCCCACCACGTCCCCGGTCCTCGTGTCGGGCTCCAGCCCCTGGTGGGCCTCGCGCACCTCGCGCAGCGTGTGCGTGCGGGGCACTTCGACCGGGTAGGGGTCGACGCCGCGCTCCAGCAGCCGCGCCCGCTTCTCGCGGCGCACCCGCATCTGCTCGGGGAGGTCGTCGTCGCTGGTCGCGGAAGGGGTCGCCGGCTGTTCGCTCACGGGGAGCAAGGGTACGGAAGAACCCCCGGGGCGATCGAACCGGATCTCGCTAGGCTCGGGTCGATGACGGGAGACGACTTGCGCGCCCGGCGGGCGAACTCCTTCGGAGCGCACGCCGCGGCCTACGCCGAACACCGACCCGACTACCCCGCCACCGCGGTCCGGTGGGCCCTGGCACCGCTGGGACCCGGCCGCCGCGAGGTGCTGGACCTGGCCGCCGGCACCGGCAAGCTGACCGGCGTCCTGGTCGCCGAGGGCCACCACGTCACCGCGGTCGAGCCGGACGAGGGGATGCTCGCCGAGCTGGTGCGCCGGCACGGCGCGGTGCGCGCGCTGCCCGGCAGCGCCGAGCGCATCCCCCTGCCCGACGGCAGCGTGGACGCCGTGCTGGTGGGGCAGGCTTTCCACTGGTTCGACCCGCCGCGCGCCCTGCCGGAGATCGCCCGCGTGCTGCGGCCCGGCGGCGTGCTGGCCGCCCTGTGGAACGACGACGACCTGTCGGTGCCGTGGGTCGCGGAGTTCAAGGAGGCGTCCGGGTCCAGCGCCCGCGCGCGGGACCTGGACCTCGACTGGCTGCCCGACCACGGGCTGTTCGCCGACCGGGCGGAGGAGACCTTCCGGCACTCCCACCGGCGCACCGCCGAGTCCCTGGTGGCCACCCTCAACACCCACTCGCACCTGCTGGTGGTCCCGGCGGAGGAGCGCGAGGAGGTCAACGCCCGGATGCTCGCGTTCCTCCGGTCCCGGCCGGAGACGCGGGGCGAGTTCGACCTGCCCCTGCTCACCTACGTCGTGCGGGCGCTCCGGGCGACCGCCTGACGCCTCAGCGCATGTTCCGCTCGAACACCAGGCGCAGCCCCAGCAGCGTCAGGTCCGGCACGTGCCCCTGGATGGTGGCGGACTCGCCCACCACCAGGGGCGCGAGGCCGCCGGTGGCGATGACCGTCACCGGGCCCGGGTCGCTCGACTGGAGCTCGGCCACGATCCGCCGCACCAGGCCGTCGACCTGGCCGACGAACCCGTAGACGATGCCGGACTGCAGGCACTCCACGGTGTTCTTGCCGATCACCGACCGGGGCCGCACCAGCTCCACCTTGCGCAGCTGCGCGGCGCGCGCGGCCAGCGCGTCCACCGAGATCTCGATGCCCGGCGCCAGCGCGCCGCCCAGGAACTCGCCCCTGGCCGAGATCACGTCCAGGTTCGTGGACGTGCCGAAGTCCACCACCACGCACGCGGTGCTGTGCAGGTGGTGCGCGGCCAGCGTGTTGATCACCCGGTCGGAGCCGACCTCCTTGGGGTTGTCCACCAGCAGCGGCACGCCGGTGCGCACGCCCGGCTCGACCAGCACCTTCGGCACGGACGAGTAGTAGCGGCCCAGCATCACGCGCAGCTCGCGCAGCACCGCGGGCACGGTGGACAGCGCCGAGATGCCGGTGATCTTGTCCGCGTACTCGCCGAGCAGGCCGCGCATGGTCAGCGCCAGCTCGTCGGCGGTCATCCGGGCGTCGGTGCGCATCCGCCAGTCGCGGACCAGCGCGGCCTTGTCCCCGGTGCCGTCGTACAGGCCCAGCACGATGTTGGTGTTGCCGACGTCGACGGCGAGCAGCACTCCGGTCCCCCTAGTTCTCGGCCTGGATCAGCGCGTCGAGCGCCGCCGCGTCCTCGGTCTCGGCCGGGACCGTCACCGCGCCGCTGAGCAGGCCGGAGCCCTCCGGGGCGTGCGCGGGGTCGGCGCCCAGCTCGACGACCTTGTTGCCGGCGTCGACGAAGACCACCTTCGGCCGGTACGAGCGCGCCTCGGCGTCGTCCATCTGGCCGTAGGCGATCAGGATGACCAGGTCGCCCGGCTTGACCAGGTGCGCGGCCGCGCCGTTGATGCCGATCACGCCGCTGCCGCGCTCGCCCGGGATGACGTAGGTCTCCAGGCGCGCGCCGTTGGTGACGTCCACGATCGCGACCTGCTCGCCCGCGAGCAGGTCGGCGGCCTCCATCAGGTCCTCGTCCACCGTGACCGAGCCGACGTAGTGCAGGTCGGCCTGCGTGACGGTGGCGCGGTGGATCTTCGACTTGAGCATGGTGCGGAACATCGCGGTCCCCCTCACTCGTCACCCGTGCCGAGCAGCACGGCGGCGTTGTCGATCAGTCGGGTCGAGCCGACCCGGGCGGCGACCAGCAGGCGGGCGTCGCCGTTGGCCGGGGCCGGCCCGAGGTCGGGCGCCCGCAGCTCCAGGTAGTCCAGCTCCACGCCGGGCTCGGCGGCGATGGTCTCGCGGGCGGTCTTCAGCACGGCCTCCGCGCCCTGCCCGCTGACGTGCGCGCCCGCCACCAGCGCGGCGGACAGCGCGGTGGCGGCGTGCCGCTCCGCCTCGGACAGGTAGCGGTTGCGCGAGGACAGCGCCAGGCCGTCGTGCTCGCGCACGGTGGGCACGCCCACCACGTCCAGCGGGAAGTCCAGGTCGCGCGCCATCCGGTGGATCAGCGTGAGCTGCTGGTAGTCCTTCTCGCCGAACACCGCGTAGGTGGGCTGCACGATGTTGAACAGCTTGGCCACCACGGTCAGCACGCCCGCGAAGTGGCCGGGTCGGCTCGCGCCCTCCAGCTCGTCGCCGAGCGGGCCCGGGTCGACGGTGACCGTGCCGCCCGGCGGGTACATGTCCTCCACCGACGGGGCGAACACCAGGCCGACGCGCTCCTCCCGGCAGATGTCCACATCGGACTCCAGGGTGCGCGGGTAGCGCTCGAAGTCCTCGCCCGGCCCGAACTGCTTGGGGTTGACGAAGATGGAGACGACGACCACGGTGTTCTGGAGCACGTGGGCCTCGCGGATGAGCTTGCGGTGGCCCTCGTGCAGGGCGCCCATCGTCGGCACCAGCGCGACGTTGCGGCCCGCGGCCCGCAGCGCCCTCGTGACGCGGTTCAGGCGCCGGGGGTCGTGGTGCACCGTGACGTCGCCCGGCTGGTAGTCGTCCTTGGTGAGCGGCTTGGTCATGCCTGGTCAGTCCTCGAGGGTGGTGCGGACGTCGGACGCCGGTCCGGGCTTGAGCAGCCCGGCGGCCTGAGCGCGCGCCGCGGTGCGGAGCGCGAGAACCCGGTAGGCGGGCAGGGTGTCGTGGTCGGCCAGCACGGCCAGGTGCCTGGCCACGGTGCCGGCGTCGCCGCGCGCCACCGGCCCGGTGAGCGCCCGGTCGCCGTGCCGCAGGGCGTTGTCCAGCGCGGCGGAGAGCAGGGGGCCCAGGACGCGCTCGGCGTTGCCGACGCCCGCCTCCCGCAGCAGGTCGGCGCAGTCGGCGACCAGCGTCATCAGGTGGTTGGCGCCGTGCGCCAGGGCGGCGTGGTAGAGCGGCCGGGCGGCCTCGGGCACGCGCACGGGCTCGGCGGACATCTCCACCACCAGCGCCTCGCCGACGTTCCAGGCGACCTCGTCGCCGTCGGCCGCGGTGACGCCGACCGAGCACGCGGCCATCCGCTGCACGTCCTCGGCGCGGCCGGTGAAGGTCATCACGGGGTGCAGCGCCACGCACAGCGCGCCCACCTCGGCGGCCGGCGCGAGCACCGCGGCGCCCAGCGCGCCGGAGGTGTGCACGACGATCTGGCCGGCGCGCAGCGAGCCGGTGGCGACCAGGCCCCGGAGCAGGCCGGGCAGCTCGTCGTCGGGCACGGCGAGCAGCACCAGGTCGGCCGAGGCGGCCACCTCGGGGGGCGGCAGCACCGGCGCGTCCGGCAGCAGTTCCTCGGCGCGGCGCCGCGACTCGCGCGACACGGCGGCGACGGCGCTCACGACGTGCCCCGCTCGGGACAGCGCGGCGCCCAGCACCGAACCCACCCGACCGGCCGAGATCACTCCCACGGCCAGCCGCGCGGGGCGGGGGGTCGCGTCCATGCGACGTAGCTCCTTAAGCGGCGTTCCAGTCCCTTTGCGCGGGTACCGGACGACGGCCGCGAGCGTAATCCGGTGCGTTGCCCACTGCCGTCAACTGCGACGAACACCACCCGCGGCCCTCAGCGCACCCGGCGCGTCCACGGCCGCCTGACGTGCGGCGACGAGGGCTTCGAGCAGTTTGGCGTGACGTTCGTCGGCGTTGGCGCCCGCGGTGCCCTGGGCCATCCGGTGCCGCAGGAACGCCAGCTCCGTGGCGGCCACCTGGTAGCCCGTGACGGCCCTGGCCGCCTGCTCGCCGACCTTGCGGCGGACCGCGCGCCGCCACCGGCGCCTGCCCTGGAGGCTGGCCAGCAGGGTGACCTCGCTGGAGGCGATCCAGCGGCGCGCGGCCATCTCCGGCAGCTGGGCGGCGACGACCCGCTGCTCCCGGCGGCGCTGCCAGACGACCAGCCAGACCATGCCCGCGAAGATCGGCACCATGATCAGGAAGTAGAGGTTGATGAAGGTGGAGCCGGTGCCCACCGTGGTGGAGAAGTTCCACAGCGAGTGCAGGCCGACCGCGGCCAGGTAGCCCAGCAGGGGCGCGGCGTAGCGCAGCCCGCGCCTGCCGGTCATCGCCGCGATGCCCACGCCGATGCCGGTCATCGAGGTGAACAGCGGGTGCGCGAACGGCGAGAGCACCCCGCGCAGCACGAACAGCGCGACCACGCCGCTGCTCAGGTCGCCGAACCCGCTGTCGGAGAACACGCGGGCGAAGTACCAGATGTTCTCGGTGAAGGCGAAGCCCGCGGCGGTGACGCCGGCGTAGACGATGCCGTCCACCACGCCGTCGAACTCCTGGCGGCGGCGCAGGAACACCGCGAGGATGAACGCCGCCTTCGCGGCCTCCTCCACCACCGGCGCGCCCACCACGGCGGCGAACGTGGCGCCGTCGCCGTTGATCAGCTCGCCGAGCACGTGCGCGGTCTGGTTGAACACCAGCGAGGTGATGGTCGCGCCGCACGCGCCCCAGGCGAAGGCCAGCAGCAGCACCTTCGCCGGCTCCGGTTCCCACCGGTCCACCCACAGGTAGGCGCCGAGCACCGCGACGACCGGGACCAGCGCGGCCAGCGCGCCGACCAGGATGGGCAGCAGGCCGACGCTGCTCGTGCCGAGGCCCAGCAGCACCAGGCCGGACACGCCCAGCGCGATCAGCCCGACGACCGGGAGGAGCACGGTCCAGCGGCGCTGCTCGACGCGCTTGCGGGCGGGAGTGGTCACGGGGGGCAACCTTAAAGGGACACTTGACTGATGGTGGACTCGGAACGCGCGTGGCGCGACGCGTTGTACGGGCCGGCGGGGTTCTTCACCCGGGGCGAGGTGCCCGCCGACCACTTCCGCACCGCGCCGCTGGTGGGCCCCGAGCTGGCGGAAGCGCTGCTGGAGCTGCTGGACCGGGTCGACGCGGCGCTGGGCCGGCCCGCGCGGCTGGACTTCGTGGACGTGGGCGCGGGCGGCGGCGAGCTGGCCGCGTCGGTGCGGTCGCTCGCTTCGGGGTCGCTGGCCGCGCGGCTGGTGGTGACCGCGGTGGACGTGGGCCCGGCCCGGTCGCTGCCGGGGGTGCGGTGGGCGCGGGAGCTGCCCGCGCCGGTGCACGGGCTGCTGGTGGGGCACGAGTGGCTGGACGCGGTCCCGTGCCCGCTGGTCACCGGCCCGTCGGACGACCCGTGGCTGGCGCGGTGGTGGCCGCTGCGCGCCGGGGAGCGGGCCGAGGTGGGCGCGCCCCGGGACGCGGCGTGGGCGGACGCGGTCGGGCGGGTGGCGCGCGGCGCGGCGCTGGCGGTGGACTACGGGCACCTGCGGGCCGACCGGGCGGCGGGCCGGTACGCGTCCGGCACGTTCGCGGCCTACCGCGGCGGGCGGCGGGTGGAGCCGGTGTTCGACGGGAGCTGCGACCTGACCGCGCACGTGGCGCTGGACGCGTGCGCGGCCGCGGCGGGCGGCGACTGGGTGCTGGTGTCGCAGCGGGACGCGCTGGGGGCGCTGGGCCTGGTCGGCGCGGTGGACCCGGCGGCCGCCGACTGGCTGGCGGCGGCCGGGCGGGCGTCGCGCATCGCCGAGCTGCGGGCCGAGGGCGGGCTGGGCTCGTTCGGCTGGCTCCTGCACGGGGTGGGCGTGCCGGTGGCCGACCTGCTGCCGCCGCTGCCGCCCTGGCGGCCCTAGGCGGTGCCCCGGGTCACTGCGCCCAGGGCGGGGCCAGCCGCTGGTCGCCGATGAGGCCGGTGATGCCGACGGAGGTGGCCACCAGGACCGTGGCCGGGCCGCCGACCAGCTCGAACTCGGTGTGCGGCGGGACGATCACGGTGTCGCCGGGCCCGGCGTCGCGGCCGTGGACGGTGACCCGGCCGGAGAGCACGTGGAACACCTCCTCCTTGTCCACCTGGTGCCGCTCGCCGCGGGCGTCGGCGGGCACCTCCAGCGTCCACAGGGCGATCTGCTCGCTGCCCAGGGACGGGGAGGCGTGGGGCTTGAACACGAAGCCGTGGCGCTCGAACATCGCTCTCCAAACTAGTAAACTTGGTTGTCTAGTTGCAGACTAGGCGATCGTGGAACCCGTGTCGATGCTGTTCGCCCGCGCCTTCCGCGTGATGACCGACCGGTTCCACGCGCGGCTGGCCGAGCGGGACCTGGAACCGCTGCGCCCGGCGCACGGCTACGCGTTCCGGTTCCTGGCCGAGGGGCCCGGCCGCACCGCGGTCGAGCTGGCCGCCCACCTGGGCGTGACCAAGCAGGCGGCGACGAAGACCGTGGCCGAGCTGGTCGACTGGGGCTACGTCCGGCGCACCGCCCACCCGACCGACGGCCGGGCGCAGGTCCTGGAGCTGACCGGGAAGGGCCGGTCCTACCTGCGCTTCGCCGACGGGCTGTGGGCCGAGCTGGAGGCGGAGTTCGCCGCGGTCGCCGGTGCCGGGCGGCACGCGGCGCTGCGCGAGGCGCTGGAGGCGTACCTGGAGGGCTCGGAGGGCGGCATCCGCCCGGTGTGGTGAGGCCCGGGTGCCCGGGTCCGGGTGCCCGGGTCCGTGCCCAGGTCCGAAGACCGCCGGCCAGGCGCCCACCAACGAGTGAACCTGGGCACATGAAGATCCACGCCATCCCCACCGACGTCCTGACCCGCGCCCGCGAGCTGGCCGGCACCGACGAGCACCACGAGCTGCATGCCGAGGCACCGGACACGCCCCTGCGGTGCTGCCTGCGCCGCGCCGGCGCGGGTGAGCCGCTCGTGCTGTTCCGCTACGCGCCGAGCGCGGGCCGCGGGCCGTACGAGGAGGTGGGGCCGGTGTTCGCGCACGCCGAGCCGTGCGCCGGGCCGGCGGGCACCGACGAGCTGCCGGCGGCCCTGTGCGGCAACCAGCGCCTGCTCCGGGCGTACACGGCGGACGGCCGCATCCACGACGGCGGGGTGGTCGCGCCGGGGGCGCTGGCCGACGGCGTCGCCGGGTGGCTCGACGACCCGCGGGTGGCGGAGGTGCAGGTCCGCAGCGCGTCGCACGGCTGCTTCCTGTTCGCCGTCACCCGCGACTAGGCGCCGTGCGAGCATGACCGGGTGGAGATCACCGTTGGCGTGGGCGCCGGGGCCCGCCACCTCGGGGTCGACCGGGTGGTCGACCTCGGCCCCCTGCACCCGTCGGCGCACGGCGCGTACCGGCTGCGGCTGACCGTCCGCGACGACGAGGTCATCACCGCGGCCGAACCGCTCGTCGGGCACCTGCACCGGGGCGCGGAGAAGCTGTTCGAGGTCCGCGACTACCGGCAGGTGCTGACCCTGGCCAACCGGCACGACTGGCTCGCCGCGTTCTGCAACGAGCTGGCCGTCGCGCTGGCCGTGGAGCGGATGACCGGGATGGAGGTGCCGCCCCGGGCCCAGGTGCTGCGCGCGCTGCTGTGCGAGCTGAACCGGGTGATGGCGCACCTGGTGTTCCTCACCCCGCTCACCGGCGCGCGGGACCGCGACGCGGTGCAGGCCGTGCTGGAGGAGGCGTCCGGCGGGCGGATCCACTTCATGTTCAACCGGATCGGCGGCCTGCGTGAGGACGTCCCGGCGGGCTGGGTGGACCGGGTGCGGGAGGCGCTGGCGGCCGTCGACCCCGGCGAGGTGCCCGGGGGCCTGGCCGGCCTGGGGGTGCTGAGCGGGGACGACGCGCTGGCGTTCGGGGTGACCGGCCCGATCGGCCGGGCCTCCGGCGTGGACTTCGACCTGCGCCGCGACGACCCGCTGCCCGGCTACGAGGGGTTGGGCGTGCGGCCGGTGGTGCGGTCGGAGGGCGACGCGCTCGCCCGGGTCCGGTGCCTGGTGGACGAGGTGCGCCAGTCGGTCGAGCTGGCCCGGCGGTGCCTGGACCGGCTGCCGGGCGGACCGGTGAACGTGCGGTTGCCCAAGGCGATCAAGGCGCCCGAGGGGTCGGTCTACACGTGGGTCGAGGCGCCGCTGGGCACGTCGGGGGTGCACCTGGCGTCGCGCGGTGAGAAGACGCCGTGGCGGTTGAAGCTGCGCACGCCCTCGTTCAACAACGTCCAGGCGCTGTCGGCGCTGCTGCCGGGGACGCGGGTGGCGGACCTGCCGGCGGTGCTGGGGTCGTTCGCCGTGGTGGTCGGCGACATCGACAAGTAGCGGGTGGAGCGGGGCGGGGCAGGCGGGCGCGGCCGGTGGCGAGCGGGGCGGGACGGGTCGGTCAGGCCGAGCCCCGGTCAGGCCGAGCCCCGGTCAGGCCGAGCCCCGGTCAGGCCGAGCCCCGGTCAGGCCGAGCCCCGGTCAGGC
Source organism: Saccharothrix syringae (assembly GCF_009498035.1). Classification (NCBI taxonomy): domain Bacteria; kingdom Bacillati; phylum Actinomycetota; class Actinomycetes; order Pseudonocardiales; family Pseudonocardiaceae; genus Saccharothrix; species Saccharothrix syringae. The sequence goes on along the minus strand of NZ_CP034550.1, from coordinate 360,397 downwards.
CGAGCCCCGAACAGGCCGAGCGGCGTCGGCCGAGCCGGGCCGGGTCAGTCCTCGCCCCGGCGCCGCCGGCGGCGCGGCGAGTCCGCCCCGCCGAACGCGGCGAGCAGTTCGCTGACCGACTTGCCGTCCGCGTGGGCACCGGCGGGTTCGGCCGGTTCCGGCGCGGGCGCGCTGCGCCGGCTCGGCTTGGAGATCTCCTCCCACGTGTCCTGCCGGTCCTCGGCACGGCGGCGGCCACCGGACTCGGCGGGGTCGGCGGGTTCGGGCGCCCGGCGACGTCCCCGCGCCGTGACCGAGCCCGACGCGGAGCCCGCCGAACGACCGCTCGACGCCTCGGCGTCCCGGCGCTCGACCGACCGGCGACCCGGCGGCTCGGTGGGCACGGGCTGGTGGCCGCCGGTCTGCTCGGCACGCCCGCCGGACACCGGGCGGTGGCTGCCGGTCTGGTCGGGACGCCCGGCGGGCCCGGGGCGGGAACCGGCCGCCTGGTCCGGGCGCACGGGCTGGTGGCTGCCGGTCAGCTCGGCGCGCACGGGCTGCTTGCCGCCCCGCACCGGCTGGTGGTTGCCCGTCATCTCGGCCCGCGTCGGCTGACCGCCCCCGCGCACCGGCTGGTGGTTGCCGGTCAGCTCGGCGCGGCGCGCCTCCAGGCCCGGCCGCCTCCCCGCGGCACCCGTCACCGGGCGGTGCTCGCCGGTCAGGTCGACCCGCCCACCGCTCCGCCGCGCCTCGTCGACGCGGTCGTCGGCCGGTCGCGCCTGCCCGGGTTCGCCCGGCTTCCCCGTCACGGGCCGGTGCTCGCCCGTGGCCTCCGAGCGACCTGCCGCGCGCTCACCCGGCGACCTCCGCACGGGCACGTCCGGTCGGCGCCGCTCGGCGCCCTGCTGCACCACCGCGTCCCGGCTGATCATCTCGGTGCGCTCGGCCACCCGGCCGCGCCGCTGGGCGGCGGGCTCGGCCGGTTCCGGGGTGCGCGGGGTCGGCTCGGTCGGGCGCGGTGCTTCCGGCGGGCTCAGCCGGCCCGCCACCTCGGCCCGGCCCACGACATCGGCCCGACCACCCACATCAGCCCGACCACCCACGTCGACCCGACCACCCACGTCGACCCGACCACCCACGTCAGCCCGACCCGCCACGTCAGCCCGACCCGCCACATCAGCCCGACCACCGACGTCAGCCCGACCACCCACGTCGGCCCGACCCACGCGCTCGGTCGGCTCGACCTTCGGCGCACCCTCCCGCCGCCCCCCGCCGGGAGCGGCCGGGCGCTGCTGCGCGGCCCGGGCGGGTTCGCGGCGCACCGGCTGGGCCGGTTCCCGCCGCACCGGTTCGGGGCGCTTGGGCTCGGGCCGCCGGACCTGGTCCTTGCGCGAGGTGTCGTGGTTGACCCGCTCGATCAGCTCGGTGCGCTCCGGCGCGGCCTTCTCGCCCTTCTTCGCCGCGGGCAGCGCGGTCCCCGCGGTGATGATCCGCTGGTCACCGCCCAGCGACATCAGCCGGGACTGGTCGGACAGGGCGCGCATCCGGGTCGACTCGGCGCGCAGCGCCACCCGCTCGACCAGGACCTCCCCACCGAGCAGGGCCTCCAGGTTCTCCCGCAGGGCGCGCAGCTCGGCGCGCAGCGCCTCCAGGTCGTCCTTGGCCTCCTCCTGCACCCGCTTCCGGGTCTCGGCCTCGACCTCCAGCTCGTACTCGCGCCGGGCGGCGACCTCGCGCTCCAGCTCCAGCTCGTAGACGGACTGGAGGTCGGCCACCTCGTCCTCGCGGTCGGCGACCTGCCTGCGGTAGCGGGCCGCCAGGAAGGCGCCCACCAGGGCCGCCCACAGCGCGGCGATCACGGCCAGGCGCAGCCAGCGGGCGTTGTCGCTGAGCACCAGCACCGCCGCGGCACCGAGGGCCAGCGCCAAAGCCGCCACCAGCAGCAGGCGCCCGACGCCACGACCGCGGTCCTGCTGCTCGTCATCGTCCGACGCGCCTCGCCCGGTCATGGCGTCTACCGTACCGGCCAGTTACCCGATCGAGACCTCCGCGTCCGGTTTCACTCGTCGCGGTGCGGGTCGTGCGGCGTCTTGCAGCAGTGCTCCAGCCACAGCCCGGCACCGATCAGCGCCGCCGCGCACACCACGCCGACGACCGCGCTGACCGTGTCGTGGCCCGCCGCCTCGAACTCGTCGCGCACCGGCAGCACGTAGGCCAGCGCCCCGGCCCACGCGCCCAGCATGAGCGCGCCCAGCAGCGACGAAGCCTTGGCCAGCGCGACGGCCCGCGCCGCGGTCAGCGGCTCCACCGGCCGGGACCCGGGCTTGCGCAGGATGCGGGCCCGCAGGGACACCGCGAGCCACAGGTTCACCGCCGCGATCACCAGCAGGGTGAACCCGGCGAAGGTGGGCAGCGGCGGGAGCGTGTCGTAGGACAGCCGGACCAGCAGGTGCGCGAGCAGACCCGCGACGAGGGCGGCGGCGAACAGGTCACGGGGCTTGGTGAACCTCACCCCACCATCGTCCCCGAAGTCCTCCGCCGACGGTCCACCGAGGACCGGCGACACCGCCGGACCACCCGACCACCGAACCACACCACGCGCGAGCCACCCGGGCCGTCACGCCAACCGCAGGTCGTCCCGCCGCGTCACGCCACCGAGGTCCAGCCCCGCCACCAGGTCCGCCACCCGCCCGTGCCCGGGCAGCACCGCGTCCGGCTCCACGTCCAGCCACGGCACCAGCACGGTCGCCCGCTCGAACGCACCGGGGTGCGGCAGCAGCAGCGCCGGGTCGGTCGAGCGCACCCCGTCCACGGTGACCACGTCCACGTCCAGCGTCCGCGGCCCCCAGCGGCGCTCGCGGACCCGCCCCGACGCCTCCTCCAGCGCCTGCCCGCGCCGCAGCCAGCCCCACTCGTCGAGGTCGCCGGACACCACCAGCACCGCGTTGAGGAAGTCGTCCTGGTCGGTCACGCCCCACGGCGCCGTCTCGTACACCGGGGACACCGCGACCAGCTCGGCCGCGAACCCCGCCACGGCCATCCGCAGGTACCCGAGCCGGTCGCCCAGGTTCGACCCGATCGACAGGACCGCCCTAGTCACGGGTCCGCCGGATGGTCACCGACACGTCCGCGAAGGTCAGCGGGATCGGGGCGGACGGCTTGTGCACGGTCACCTCGGTCGCCCGCACCCGCAGGTCGGTCATCACCTCGTCGGCGATCTTCCCGGCCACCGTCTCGATCAGGTCGTACGGCCCGCCCGCCACGATCGCCGCCGCCCGCTCGGCCAGCTCGCCGTAGTGCAGCGTCTCCCGCAGGTCGTCGGTGGCCGCCGCGCGGGAGAGGTCCAGCCAGGCGGTGACGTCGACCAGGAAGTCCTGGCCGTCGCGCTTCTCGTGCTCGAACACGCCGTGGTGGCCGCGCACGCGCAGGCCGCGCAGCGAGATCCGGTCAGCCACGCCCGGCCCTCCACGCCCGCGCCACGGCGACCGCGTCCAGCGACCGCGCCACGTCGTGCACCCGCACGCCCCAGGCGCCGTTGAACGCCGCCAGCGCCGAGACCGCCGCGGTCGCGTCCTCGCGGCCGTCGGGGACCCGGCCGCCCAGCAGCGCGCCCAGGAAGCGCTTGCGGGACGCGCCCACCAGCACCGGGAACCCGAGCGAGACCAGCGCGTCGAGGCGGTTGAGCAGCTGCCAGTTGTGGTCGGCGTCCTTGGCGAAGCCCAGGCCGGGGTCGAGGATCACGTCGTCCTCGGCCACGCCGGCGGCCAGCGCCGCGTCCACCTGGCGGCACAGCTCGTCCCGCACGTCCTTCACCACGTCGTCGTAGACGGCCAGCCGGTCCATCCCCCGGCTGTGCCCGCGCCAGTGCATCAGCACGTAGGGCACGCGCGCCGCGGCGACCACCCGCATCATGTCCGGGTCGGCCAGCCCGCCGGAGACGTCGTTGACGATCGACGCGCCCGCCTCCAGCGCCGCCTCGGCCACCCGGGCCCGCGTGGTGTCCACGCTGACCGGCACGCCCCGCGCGACCAGCGCGCGGATCACCGGCGCGACCCGCTCGGCCTCGACGTCCGGCGCCACGCGCTCCGCGCCCGGCCGGGTCGACTCGCCGCCGACGTCCACCAGGTCGGCGCCCTGCCGGTGCAGCGCCACGCCGTGCGCCACGGCGTCGTCGAGGCCGAGGTAGCGGCCGCCGTCCGAGAAGGAGTCCGGGGTGACGTTCAGCACGCCCACCACCACGCAGTGCGCGGGCCTGGACACGGTCATCGCGTCCGTCCCCTGATCAGCTCGATCGCCTCCGCCCGGGACGACGCCGAGTCCCGCAGCAGCCCGCGCACCGCCGAGGTGGTGGTCCGCGACCCGGGCTTGCGCACCCCGCGCATCCCCATGCACAGGTGCTCCGCCTCGACCACCACGATCACGCCGCGCGGTTCGAGCCGCCGGACCAGCGCGTCGGCGATCTGCGAGGTCAGCCGCTCCTGCACCTGCGGCCGCTTGGCGTAGAGGTCGACCAGGCGGGCCAGCTTGGACAGCCCGGTCACCCGGCCGTGCTCGTTGGGGATGTACCCGACGTGCGCGACGCCGTGGAACGGCAGCAGGTGGTGCTCGCAGAACGAGTACATGGGGATGTCGGTGACCAGCACCAACTCCTCGTGCGACTCGTCGAAGGTCTTGGCCAGCACGCTGTCCGGGTCGGTGAACAGGCCGGCGAACAGCTCGCGGTAGGCCCGCGCCACCCGCGCCGGGGTGTCGCGCAGGCCCTCGCGCTCGGGGTCCTCGCCGCAGGCGAGCAGCAGTTCCCGCACCGCGGCCTCGGCGCGCTTCTGGTCGAAGGGGCGGCGCGCGAGACCGGCCTCCCCGTTTCCGGAGAGGCCGGTCTGGTCGATCTCGGTCACGCGCGGTTGTCCGGGTCCGTGTCGAAGTTCCGCTTGCCGGCCTCCGCGTCCTGCGGCTGCTCGGGCTGCGGCTGCCACGGCGGCTGGGCCACCCCGCCGCCCGGTGCGGTGGCCGGGGTCCAGCCGGGCGGCGCGCCGTAGTTCGGCGGCACGGCCGACGGCGCCTGCGGCGGCTGGTACGCCTGGCCGGGGTACGGCTGCTGACCGGCCGGGTACGGCTGCTGGCCCGGGTAGGGCTGGTACGGCTGCGGCGGGTACGGCGCCCCGTTGCTGCCGTTGGGCCCGTTCGGGTTGACCGGCGGCGCGGGCGTGGGGTCCGGCGCCGAGGGCTCCGCGTCGCGGACGTCCTCGATCGCGGGCGGCCACGGCTCGCCGCGCTCCTTGGCCAGCTCCGCCGGGGTCTTGACCGGCGGCTTGTCCGACGGGGTGCGGGTGCCGAACTGGTTGAACTTGGTGATCCGGGGCCGCTTCTCGACGCTGGCGAAGATCCGCTCCAGGTCCTTCTGGTGCAGGGTCTCCTTCTCCATCAGCTCCAGGGTCAGCGAGTCGAGCACGTCGCGGTAGGTGTTGAGCACCTCGTACGCCTCGGTGTGCGCGGCCTCGATCAGCTCGCGCACCTCCTCGTCGATCTCGTGCGCGACCTCCAGCGAGTAGTCGGCCTGCTTGCCCGCGGTGCGGCCCAGGAACGGCTCGCCGTGCTCCTGGCCGTACTTGACCGCGCCCAGGCGGGCGGACATGCCGTACTCGGTGACCATCGCGCGGGCGATCTTGGTCGCCTGCTCGATGTCGTTGGACGCGCCCGTGGTGGGCTCGTGGAAGACCAGCTCCTCGGCGGAGCGGCCGCCCAGCGCGAACACCAGCCGGGCGATCATCTCCGACCTGGTCATCAGGTCCTTGTCCTCCTCCGGCACGGACAGGGTGTGCCCACCCGTCCGGCCGCGGGCCAGGATCGTGACCTTGTAGACCGGGTCGATGTCCGGCATGGCCCACGCGGCCAGGGCGTGCCCGGCCTCGTGGTAGGCGGTGATCTTCTTCTCCTTCTCGGAGATGATCCGGCTCTTGCGGGCCGGACCGCCGATCACGCGGTCGACGGACTCCTCCAGCGCGGCGCCGTTGATCACGGTGCCGTTCTGGCGGGCGGTCAGCAGCGCGGCCTCGTTGATCACGTTGGCCAGGTCGGCGCCGGAGAAGCCGACGGTGCGCTTGGCCAGGCCGTCCAGGTCCACGTCCGGGCCCAGCGGCTTGCCCTTGGCGTGCACGCGCAGGATCTGCTTGCGACCCTTCAGGTCGGGCGCGGACACCGGGATCTGCCGGTCGAACCGGCCGGGGCGCAGCAGCGCGGGGTCCAGGATGTCGGGCCGGTTGGTCGCCGCGATCAGGATGATGCCGCCGCGCGAGTCGAAGCCGTCCATCTCGACGAGCAGCTGGTTCAGCGTCTGCTCGCGCTCGTCGTGGCCGCCGCCGAGGCCGGCGCCGCGGTGGCGGCCGACCGCGTCGATCTCGTCGACGAAGATGATGCAGGGCGCGTTCTGCTTGGCCTGCTCGAACAGGTCGCGCACGCGCGAGGCGCCGACGCCGACGAACATCTCCACGAAGTCGGAGCCGGAGATCGAGTAGAACGGCACGCCGGCCTCGCCGGCCACGGCGCGCGCGAGCAGCGTCTTGCCGGTGCCGGGCGGGCCGTAGAGCAGCACGCCCTTGGGGATCTTCGCGCCCAGGGCCTGGTAGCGGCCCGGGTTCTGCAGGAAGTCCTTGATCTCGTACAGCTCCTCGACCGCCTCCTCGGCGCCCGCCACGTCGGCGAACGTCGTCTTGGGCATGTCCTTGGAGAGCTGCTTGGCCTTGGACTTGCCGAAGTTGAGGACGCGGTTGCCGCCACCCTGGGCGTTGTTCATCATCCACATCAGCAGGAGCAGCAGCAGCCCGAGGGGGATCAGGTACAGCAGCATCTGCATCAGGAACGAGTCCTGGGTGACCTTGGTCTCGACGACCGGCTTGTTGTTCGCCTGGTCCAGGATGGTGAAGATCTCGTCCGTGGAGCTCGCCGGGAACTGGGCCCGCACGCGGTTGCTGCCCTCGACGGTCGCGCCGTCGACCAAGGTGAGCTTGAGCAGCTGCTCCTTGTCCTCGATCGTGGCTTCCTTGACCTTGCCGTCCCGGATCTGCTGCAGTGCCTGGGACGTCTTGACCGGGGTGTAGCCCCGGTTGTCGTCGAAGAGCACGTTGAAGACGTAGAAGAGCACCAACACCGCCACGATCCACAGCAGCGGGTTGCGAAGCAGGCGCTTGCGGTCCATGCACTTACGGCCGGCGGGCGGCCTCGACCCTCCCTGACTTGTCGACGGGCGCGGACGGGCGTGCCCGTCCGACCAGCCTACCGCCCTCGCGGGGGCGGGGCGCTCCGCGTGCGGGACCCGTCGTGTTCTGCCCGACCAACGGGCGGGGGGCGCCCCGTGTTCCCGCCGGTGACCGCGAACACGGACCGCGGGCGGGAACGGTTCAGCCGGCGGTGAACCGCGCGGGGTCCCCGCCCGTATCCCTCACCGCGGGTATCGCGCTACCCGCAGGTAGCCAGGACGGCCGGACCGGGCGGGTGATCTGGAACACGAGAGTTTGTCATGTCACTCGACCGTGCCATCCTCGGCAACTACCGCGTGTTCCACATCAGCCCGAGAGGGTGAACCCCGAGCGAGGGTGTCAACACCATGCCATCGCGCAACCAGGCCCCCACCGGGCGCCTCCGCCGCATCGCCCTGCCCGTCGGCGCGCTGCTCGGCGTCGTCGCCGCGGCCGGCGTGGCCGTCGTGGCGATCCGCGCCACCAGCGGCCCCGACTGCCGGGGCACCCTCCCGCTCAAGGTCGCGGTCGTGCCCGCGGTCGAGGAGGTCGTCCGGGGCGCCGCCGACGACTACCAGGCCACCCAGCCCGTGGTCGACGGCAAGTGCGTCCAGGTGGAGATCGAGGCCCGCGCCGCGGCCGACGTGTCCCAGGAGCTGCCCACCGCCCAGATCAACCCGCCCGCGCTGTGGATCCCGGACTCGTCCATGTGGGCGGCGGAGACCCAGCGGCAGTCCGGTGACCTGGGCGCCGAGGCACCGCGCCTGGACGTCGGCGCGCCGCTGGCCAGCTCGCCGCTGGTGATCGCGGGCTCCGAGCACGCCCTGGGCGCGCTCGGCTGGCCCATCACCCCGGTGAACTGGGCGCGGGTGGTCGACCCCAAGGTGTCGGTGACGCTGAGCGACCCGACCACGTCCACCGAGGGCCTGGCCACGCTGGCGGTCATCCGCGCGCAGCTCGGCAACCCCGACGGCACGCCCAGGCCCGAGCTGATCGGCGCCCTGCTGCGGGTCGGCCGGGACGCGCTGCCGTCCGTGCGCGACGCGTTCGGCAAGGTCGTGCAGGGCAACGAGGACGCGCCGGTGTTCACCGCCTCCGAGCAGGCCGTGCTCAACGCCAACCGGACCGCGGGCTCGCGCCGGGTGGTCGCCTCCTACCCCAAGGAGGGCACGGTCTCGTTCGACTTCCCGGTGGTGCGGGTCGGCCGGTCCGGCGAGCCGGCCGGCACCGCGCAGGCGGCCGAGGGCTTCGAGGAGGCGCTGCGCGCCGACCGGACCGCCCAGCGATTCGCCGAGGCGGGCTTCCGCACCCCGGACGGCAGGGCGCCGCGGCCGTGGACGCCCGAGGAGGACGGCGTGCGCGGCGACGACGTCGTCACCATGCCGACGCCGTCCCCCGACGAGGTCTCCGAGCTGCTGCGCACGTGGGGCGCGGTCAGCCTGGACACCCGGCTGCTGGCCGTGCTCGACGTGTCCGGCTCGATGGTCGAGAAGATGGGCGACGGCCAGACCCGCGTCGACGCGGCCAAGGAGGCCGCGCTGACCGCGCTCGGCATGCTGCCCGACACCTCGGAGATCGGGTTGTGGGCGTTCTCCACGGACAAGAAGCCGCCGAACGACTGGATCGAGCTGGTGCCGATCGGGCCGCTGGGCGAGCCCCTGGGCGGCGCGCCGCGGCGCGTGCAGCTGCAGAAGGGCGCGAACAACCTGCCCGCGCTGGTCGGCGGCGGCACGTCGCTCAACGAGACCGCGCTGGCCGCGTTCCGGCACGTGCAGCGGACCTACGACCCGTCGAAGATCAACTCGGTCACCCTGATCACCGACGGCAGCAACGACGACATCTCCAGCATCGACCTGCCGACCCTGCTCGCCACGCTGCGCGAGGAGGCCGACCCGGCGCGACCGGTGCCGATGATGATGGTCGGGCTGGGCGGTGACGCCGACATGGCGGCGCTCAAGCAGATCGCCGAGGCCACCGGCGGGAAGGCTTACCAGGCCATGGAGCCGGACGACATCCGCGGGGTGCTGCTGGACGCCATCTCGCAGCGCCGCTGCCGGCCGAACTGCTGAGGCAGCCCCCACGAGGCCGCCTTTGACGCGGCCTCGTGGGACGCTGTCACGAGTAGATCTTCGGGTCCAGCGTGCCGATGTACGGCAGGTCGCGGTAGCGCTCGGCGTAGTCCAGGCCGTAGCCCACGACGAACTCGTTGGGGATGTCGAAGCCGACGTACTTCACCGGCACCTCGACCTTGACCGCGTCCGGCTTGCGCAGCAGCGTGCAGACCTCCAGCGACCGCGGCTTGCGCGACGCGAGGTTCTTGAGCAGCCACGACAGGGTCAGCCCCGAGTCGATGATGTCCTCGACGATGACCACGTCGCGGTCGGCGATGTCCCGGTCGAGGTCCTTGAGGATGCGCACGACGCCCGAGGACGACGTGGACGACCCGTAGGAGCTGACCGCCATGAACTCCAGCTGCACCGGCACGGGCAGCGCCCTGGCCAGGTCGGTCATGAACATCACCGCGCCCTTGAGCACGGTGATCAGGACCAGGTCGTGCTCGCCGTCGGCCGGGTAGTCAGCAGCGACCTTGTTGGCCAGCTCGGTGACCTTGTCGCCGATCTCCTGCTCGGTGATGAGCACGGAACTGATGTCGCCGTCGTACACGGACGGTTCCCCTTTGGTCATGACTGAACTGGTTCCACTCGCAGCCTGCCATGCGCGCGCCGAGCCACAAAGCCGCCCGGCAACCACACACCGCCCTGACCACGCCACTCGCCCACCAGGGCGTCCACCCGCCGCAGGTGCGAATCAGACAACTCGGGCACCCGCTCGGCGAGCAGCCACCGCCGCAGCACGCGCCGGCGCAGGGCGGCGGGCAGGTGCTCGACCTCCGCGACCGCGCAGCAGTCGCCGTCGAACGCCTCGGCCAGCTCGTCCAGGGCGTCGTTGTCCTCGCGCAGCTGCGCCGCGGTGCGGGCCAGGGCGTCCGCCACCCCGCCCTGGAGGACGTCCTCCAGCAGCGGCAGGACCTCTTTGCGCAGCCTGACCCTGGTGTACCGGGGGTCGTCGTTGTGCGGGTCCCGCCAGGGCTCCAGGCCCAGTTCCGCGCACGCCGCGGCGGTGGTGGCCCGGGAGACCTCCAGCAGCGGGCGGCCCCACGGCGGGTCGAGCGGGCGCATGCCGGCGATGCTGCGGGGCCCCGACCCGCGCCCCAGGCCCAGCAGCACCGTCTCGGCCTGGTCGTCGCGGGTGTGGCCGAGCAGCACCAGGCCGCCCTCGGGTCTGAGCGCCGCGTAGCGGGCCCGCCGGGCGGCCGCCTCGGGACCACCCGATCCGGTGACGTCGACGCGCCGGACCTCGGCGGCCAGCCCCAGCTCGCGGCAGGTCCGCGCGGCGGCCTCGGCGACCTCCGCCGAGCCCTCCTGGAGCCCGTGGTCGACCACGACCGCCCGCGCGGGCACCAGCCCCGCGGTGACGGCCGCCAGGGCGAGGGAGTCCGCGCCGCCGCTCACCGCCACGGTGACCGCCTCCGGCCGGTGCTCGCGCAGGAACCGCCGCACCGCCGTGCGGACCAGCGACAACGGCCCGTTCACCGGCGCGCGCTCACGGTTGGACGCGGCGCAGCCAGGCGGCCGGGTCCGCGATCTCGGCGCGGGTCGGCAGGGTCTCGGGGCCGGTCCAGACGGTGTTGAAGCGCTCCATGCCGACCGCGTCGACCACGTGGCCGGTGAACGCCGCGCCCTCCTCGTACTGGCGGACCTTGGCCTCGACGCCGAGCAGCGTGCGCAGCACCCGGTCCAGCACGCCGCCCTTGCGGCGGGCGGTGAAGCGCTCGCGGATGACCCGGACCGACGGCACCACGTCCGGGCCCACGGCGTCCATCACGTGGTCGGCGTGCCCCTCCAGCAGCGTGGACAGGGCGAGCAGCCGGTCCAGCACCTCACGCTGGGCGGGGCTCTGGAGCAGGTCCACCACGCCGCCCGCCTCGCGCAGCCGCCTGGGCAGGTCGCGCAGGCGCGGCGAGCCCTCGTCCATGGTGCCGAGCAGGGTGCCGACCAGGCCGGCGAAGTGCCCGGCCAGCCACGGCACGGCGGTGAACTGGAGCCGGTGGGTGCCCTCGTGCAGGCACACCCACATGCTGAACTCCTCGCCGGGCACGTCCAGGGAGCGCTGGGCGCCGACGATGTTGGGCGCCACCAGCAGCAGCCTGCCGCCGTCGGAGAAGGGGTCGTACTGGCCCAGCACCCGGCCGCTGAGGAACGCCACGACCACGCCCGCCTGCACGCCCGCGGTGCCCGCCACGACGCCGCTGAACGCGCCGGACTGCCGGGGCAGCGCGCCGTCGGTCAGCGCGGCGAGCCCGCGCACGGCGGCCCGCACCCAGCCGGGCCGGTCCACGACCTCGCCGGGGAGCAGCGGGAGGCCCTGCCCGAGGCCGGTCAGCTCGCGCACGTGCACCTCGGCGTCCACGGCCAGCTCGCGCAGCCGGTGCACGGCCACGTCGGCCTCGGCCCTGGGCACCACCGGTCCGGGGCGGAGGAGCCTGGTCGCGGTGGTGACGGCCAGGTCCCAGTCGACCGGTGCCCTGTCCTTCGGTGCCCCGTCCTTCCGGGCGCCGTCCTGGCCGGGGGCGCTGCGGTCCTGCGTCGCCGGGTTGCTCACCCCGTTGACGCTACCTGCGCCTCCCGGTCGGGCAACACTCCCGCGACCCGACGGCCGAACCCACGGGCGCCCGATCGCCGAACCGCCAGCCGCCCGACCACCGACCGACCACCGACCTGACAGCCGCCCGACCACCGCCCGACCACCGACCCGGCAGCCGCCCGCCGGCCGACCTAGCAGCCGCAGGTGCGCAGGGCCGCCGCCATCTCGTCCAGGGCGCCCCGCACGGCCTTCATGTCGTCGCCGCTGAGCGACATGAACGCGAACACCAGCAGCCGCCCGTCGGTGTCCAGCACCACCCCGGCCAGCGAGTGCACGCTGGTCAGCGTGCCCGTCTTGGCCCGGACCCAGCCGCGCCCGGCGGCGCCCTGCTCGGCGTAGCGACCGGCCAGCGTGCCGCTGCCGCCGGCGACCGGCAGCGCGGTCAGCAGCGGCCGCAGCCGCGCGGTGCGCTCGTCGGAGGCGTCGGGCTTCGCCGCGGCGGTGAGGATGTCGGCCAGCAGCCGCGCGGGCAGCTTGTTGCTGGGCGAGAGCCCGCTGCCGTCCTCGAACACCGCCCCGGTGAGGTCGAACCCGTGCTCGGTGAGCGCGGCCCGCACGGCCTGCGCCCCGCCCGTGAACGACGGCTCCGCGCCGCGCGCGATCGCCACCTCGCGGGACAGCACCTCGCCCAGCACGTTGTCCGACAGCTGCATCATGTTCTCGACCAACTGGTCCACCGGCACCGACTTCACCTCGCCCAGCACCTGGGCGCCCGCCGGCGCGGCACCCGGCGCCACGGGCGAGGCCACGCCCAACCGCTGCGCGAGCAGCGCGGCGGTGTCGGCGGACGGGGTGGCGCTGCGCCGGCTGACGTCGGCCTTCGGGTCGCTGCGGCCACCGGTGAGCATCAGCGGCTCGATCGGCGACACGTAGCCGTCGGGCACGTCGGAGGGCGCCCAGCCGGGCGCGGTGCCCGGGCCGGTGTAGCGGGAGGAGTCGTAGAGGACCTGGGTGACCGGTCCCTGCGCGCGCACCTGCTCGACCAGCTCGTCCAGGGTCGGCGCGCCGGGGTAGAAGCCGGTCTCGCCGGCGGGCAGCGGCGACAGCGTCGGGTCGCCGCCGCCGACCAGCACGACCGTGCCGGGCTGCGGGCCGCGCACGACCTTGGTCGACAGCTGGGAGGTGTGGTCCAGGGTGAGCAGCGCGGCCGCGGCGACCAGCACCTTCGTCGTGGACGCGGGCGTGGCCGGGGTGGTCTCGTCCTGCCGCCACAGCACCTGCCCGGAGGCCGGGTCGACCACCGTGCCGCGCAGGGGGTCGAGCAGGCCGTTGGCCGCCGGACCGGCCAGCACGGCCTGCACGCCGGCGGCGGTGGGCTGCTTGCCGCCGGTGCCCACGCCCTGCACGGCGCGCGAGATCGGGGCGGGCGGCTGCGGCGCGGCCGTGGTCGCGTCGGGCGTGCGGTCGAACCAGCCGCGCTGCGCGCCCACCACGGCGGTGCCCGCGAGCGCGAGCACGAGCAGCACCACGGCGGCGAGCACCAGCGGGCGCTTGCGGCGGCGGGCCGGCGGGGCCGGTTCTTCACTTTCCGTGATCGGTTCAGGGTTCGGTTCAGGTTCCGACTTGATCTCTTTCGCGGGCTCCGCGGGCGGCCGCGGACGGGCCGCGGCGGGCTCCGGCGCCGGCGCGGCCGGCCTGGGCGGCGGCGGCGCCGGCATCCGCACCGTGGGCGGGTCCGGCCGTCTGACCTGCACCGTCGGCGGTTCGCGGTCCACCTCGTCGCCGTCGTGGGTCGGCCAGGATGGCTCGTCGGACAACGGGAGTCCTCCGCAATCGAGTACGGGCAACGTCACACCCCGCGCAGGGGGTTGACGAGACGTCGTAGTCCACACTAGTGGCGTAACGAACGGCGAGAACGAGCGAGGACCGCGCAGTGGAGTTCGACGTCACCATCGAGATCCCCAAGGGGGTCCGCAACAAGTACGAGATGGACCACAAGACGGGGCGCATCCGGCTCGACCGGACCCTGTTCACGGCCACTCAGTACCCGGCGGACTACGGGTTCGTCGACGACACGCTCGGCGAGGACGGCGACCCCCTCGACGCCCTCGTGCTCGTCCAGGAGCCGACCTTCCCCGGGTGCCTGATCCGCGCCCGCGCCATCGGCATGTTCCGGATGACCGACGAGAAGGGCGGCGACGACAAGCTGCTCTGCGTCCCGTCGGAGGACCCGCGCTCCGAGCACCTGCGCGACATCCACCACCTGAGCGAGTTCTACCGGCTGGAGATCCAGCACTTCTTCGAGGTCTACAAGGACCTGGAGCCGGGCAAGAGCGTCGAGGGCGCGACCTGGGTCGGCCGGGCCGAGGCCGAGGCCGAGATCGTCCGCTCCTACCAGCGCCTCAAGGACGCCGTGGCGCGCGGCGAGGACCACTGAGGCGAGTCGTCGGAACGGGACCAGGCCCGCTCCCCGGTCGGGGGGCGGGCCTGGGTCCTCTTCCGCGCCGGTGCGTCGTGACGGGCGTCAGTGCATCGCGATCGGGGTCGGCTCCTCGGCCGCCTCGGCGTCCTTGACCCGCTCCAGGCCCGAGCGGGCCGACAGCGGGACCTCGCGCAGGAACCACACGATGGCGAAGCCGACCAGGGTGACGATCGAGCCGGTCAGGAACACCAGGTCGATCGAGCCGGAGAAGCCGTCCAGGAACGGCCTGGCCAGCACCGGGTCGAGCCCGTTGAGGAACTCGGTGTTGTCCAGGTCGAAGCCCTGGCCGGTCTGCAGCGCGGTGGCGAAGCCCTGGTTCTCCGGCCGGGCCAGCGCCGCCTGGAAGTCCGGCGAGCCCGCCGCGGCGCGCAGCGCGTCGCCGATCTTGCCGCCGACCGTGCTGAACAGGATCGACAGGAACACCGCGGTGCCGACCGTGCCGCCGATCTGCCGGAAGAACGTGGCCGAGGCGGTCGCCACGCCCATGTCCCGCGGCTCGGCGTCGTTCTGGATGGCCACCAGCAGGGTCTGCATGTTCAGGCCCAGGCCGGTGCCCAGGAAGAACATCAGCACCAGCGGCTGGTAGAGCGGGGTGTCGGTGTCGACGAAGCTGAACAGGAACAGCATCACCGTCATGACCGCGAACCCGAGGACCGGGAACACCTTGTAGCGGCCGGTCTTGGCGGTGATGTTGCCGCTGATGCCCGCCGCGGTCATGATGCCGATGGTCATCGGCACCATCATCAGGCCGGACTGGGTGGCCGAGTACCCCTTGACGATCTGCAGGTACAGCGGCAGCGACACCATGCCGCCGAACATGCCCAGGCCCAGCAGGAAGTTGATCCCGTTGCCCAGCGCGAAGGTCTGGCGCCGGAACAGCCGCAGCGGCAGCAGCGCCTCGTCGCCCATGCGCTTCTCGGCGAGCACGAACCCGGCCAGGCCGAGCACGCCCACGACGTAGAGCGCGATCGAGGTGCCCGAGGCCCAGCCCCACTCGCGGCCCTGCTCGGCCACGATCAGCAGCGGCACCAGGCCGACGGTCAGCAGCGCCGCGCCGAGGAAGTCGATCCGGTGGTCGACCCGGCGGTGCGGGATGTTGAGCACCCGCGCCACCACGAGCAGCGCGACCAGCGCGATCGGCACGTTGACCAGGAACACCCAGCGCCAGCCGGCCGTGCCCAGGAACGTGTCCAGGCCCGCGAACAGGCCGCCGACGACCGGGCCCGCGACGCTGGAGACGCCGAAGACGGCCATGAAGTAGCCCATGTAGCGGCTGCGCTCGCGCGGCGAGGTGATGTCCGCCATGATCGCCATCGCCAGCGACATCAGGCCGCCCGCGCCCAGGCCCTGCACCGCGCGGAACGCGGCGAGCTGGTACATCGAGCCGGCGATGCCCGCCAGCAGCGAGCCCAGCAGGAACAGCGAGATCGCGGTCAGGTACATCGGCTTGCGGCCGTAGATGTCGGACAGCTTGCCGTACAGCGGCGTGGAGATCGTCGCGGTGATCAGGTAGGCGGTGGTCGCCCACGCCTGGAGGGTCTGGCCGTGCAGCTCGTCCGCGATGGTCTTCATGGCCGTGGCCACGATCATCTGGTCCAGCGCGGCCAGGAACATCCCCAGCAGCAGGCCCGACAGGATCGTCAGGATCTGCCGGTGGGTGAGCAGGGCGGCGCCGGGTGGCGTCGCGTCCGCTCGGGTTGTCGTGTCCGACATGCTCACTTCTCCCCTTCTGAGCGCGGCCCCAGTCCGCTCTCAGCGATGAAATGCGGGAGCGCCTTCTCGTAGTCCCCCACGAAGCGCTCGAAGTACTCGACGAACCGGTCCTGGTCCTCCGGGGACCAGTCCGCGAACAGGCGGGTCAGCGCCTCGTTGCGCTGCCGGCGGCGGTCGGCCAGCAGCTCGGCGCCCGCCCCCGTGACCGCCAGCAGGCTGGCGCGGCCGTCCTCGGGATCGGCCCGCCGCTCGACCAGGCCCTGCCTGACCAGTCCCGCCACCTGGCGGCTGACCGTGGACGGGTCGGAGAACACCGCCTCGGCCAGGGCGCTCGACCGCGAGGGGCCGAGTTGCTCCAGGCTGGCCAGCAGGACGAAGGCGGCCTTGTCCATGCCCGCCTTGCTCATCTGGGCGGCGACGCAGGCGTGCATCTTGTTCATGCGGACCAGGGCCATGCCCAGGCGGTTGGCCACCGTCCGGTCCTCGGCCCGGCCTCCGTCACGCACGGGTGCCGCCATCCCACTCTCCGTTTGCTTGCATCAACCAACTAGTTGCTGGATACAAGCATGAACCTCCACGAGAGTCTTGGCAAACGAAATACCGGTGAGCCGGGTCTCATCGGGTTACTGGTCGGTAATATGCGCTCATGAGCGCTGACCTCTCGTTCGTCGCCGATGCCATGAAGCAGTCCGTGCCCTGGGTGAGGACCACCGGGGTGGAGTTCGTCGAGGTGGCCGCCGACCGCGTGGTGGCCGAGCTGCCCGACCGCGAGGACCTGCGCAACCACGTCGGCGGCCCGCACGCGGCCGTCATGTTCGGCGTGGCCGAGACCGCGTCCGGCGCGGTGGTGATGGCCGCGTTCTCCGCCGAGCTGGGCAGGGCCACGCCGCTGGTCGCGCGGTCGGAGATCGCCTACAAGAAGCTGGCGCTGGGCGTGCTGCGCGCCGAGGCGGTGCTGGGCAGGGCCGCCGCGGACGTGGTGGCGGAGCTGGACGCGGGCACCCGGCCGGAGTTCCCGGTGCACGTGACCATCACCAACGCCGAGGGCGTCACCACCGGCGAGGTGACCGTCGTCTGGACCCTGCGCCCGAACCGCTGAGCGGTAGGTTCGCCCGGTGAAGGTGGACCGGCTGGAGATCGACCCCGACCCGACGACCGCGCTCGACGCGGCACGCGCCGCCGAGGGCGCCGGCTGCGACGGGTTCTGGGTCGCCGAGACGCGGCACGACCCGTTCCTCGCGCTGGGCCGCGTCGCGGGCGCGGTCGACCTGGAGCTGGGCACGGCGATCGCGGTGGCGTTCGCGCGCAACCCGATGAGCACCGCCGTGCTGGCCAACGACCTGCAGCTGCTCTCCGGCGGCCGGTTCCACCTGGGCCTGGGCTCGCAGGTCGAGCCGCACGTCACCAAGCGGTTCGGCATGCCCTGGTCGCGGCCCGCGGCGCGGATGCGCGAGTTCGTGCTCGCGGTGCGCGCGATCTGGCAGAGCTGGGCCACCGGCGACCGCCTGGCGTTCCGCGGCGAGTTCTACACGCACACGCTGATGACGCCGTTCTTCGACCCGGGCCCCAACCCGTTCGGCACCCCCGCGGTGTGGCTGGCGGGCGTCGGCGAGCTGATGACCGAGGTCGCGGGCGAGGTGGCGGACGGCTTCCTGTGCCACAACTTCACCACCGAGCGGTACCTGCGCGAGGTGACCCTGCCCGCGCTGGCGCGGGGCCGGGCGAAGGCGGGCGGCGCGGCGCCCGTCGAGGTCCTGGGCCCGTCCCTGGTCGCCCACGACGACCGGTCGGTGGCCGAGGTCAGGCGGCAGATCGCCTTCTACGGCTCCACCCCGGCCTACCGGAAGGTCCTCGACCTGCACGGCTGGGGCGAGCTGCACGAGGAGCTGCACCGGCTGTCGCGGCGCAGGCGGTGGGAGGAGATGGAGGCGGTCGTGCCGGACGAGGTGCTGCACGCGTTCGCCGTCGTCGGCACGCCCGAGGAGGTCCGGACCGAGTACGCCCGCCGCTACGGCGACGTGGTGACCAGGGCGGCCGCGCCGGTGCTCGGGGCCTGACCCTCAGGGCCGGATGAGGGACCCCGCGCCGGGGTCGTGCACGCGGTGCCGGAACAGCTCGCCGCGGGCGCACCGCCGCCACCGGCGCCGCCCCACCCGCGCCGCGAGCACCGCCAACGGCAGGGCGAGCACCGTCGACAGGATCATCGTGCCCATTGGCGATCACCTCCAGGCTGGCAACGCCACGGTTGCCCACCCCTGACGCCGACGGGGGAAGTGTCACCCTGATGGAGCAGCTCGCGCAACGCTCCGACACCACCCAGCCCGTCCCGGCGGACCACCGGCACGGGTCCCGCCCCCGCGGGGTGCCGTGATCAGCGGGAACCACGCGGAGTCCGGGCCACCCCGAATCCGCCCGGCACGGCACGGCGCGCCCGCCCCGGGGCCGAACGCGACGAAGGCCCCGGACCGGGGTCCGGGGCCTTCGCATCTCGCGAGCCGCCTGTCGGAATCGAACCGACGACCTGCTCATTACGAGTGAGCCGCTCTGGCCGACTGAGCTAAGGCGGCGAGACGCGACAACTATAACCCAACCCCGACCGTCACCTGATCGGGGGGCTCGTCGTTAACCCGCCAGTGGCCTCCGAACCTGGGCGCCGCCGTCACGGGAGGTACGACCACATGCGCCTGTTGGCCCTGCCCGCCGCCGCCCTCCTGGTCGCGCTCGTCGCCTCCCCCGCGCTCGCCCAGCCGCCGACCACCCCGGTGCCGGGCCCGCGGGACCCGGGCCAGCCGCCCGCGTCGGCGGGTCCGGAGCAGGTCACCCACGCGATCGGCGACGCGGGCACGGGCCTCGCGGTCGTGCGCCTGGCACCGGGTTCGACGACGACCGACACGATCCTGCCCGGCTTCGGCGAGCAGCTGCCCAAGCAGTCGGCCGCCGAGATCGGGGTGGGGCTCGCCAACGCGCAGGCCAACACCGAGGCGTTCCTGAGCTACGAGCGCGCGGTCGCCCAGGCGGCGCCGCTCGGGTTCGCCGTCCAGGGCCGCGCCCCCCAGGCGCCCGGCACGCTCGTCCAGACCGCCTCGCCGGACAACGCCGCCCCCGTCACCGGCGGCCTCACCCCGCCCGCCACGCCGCTGGACACCCTGCTGCGCGTCGGCCTGCTCAACGGCAGCGTGCACGCCCGCTGGGACGAGGAGCTGGGCCCGTGCGTCAGCCCCCTCGCCGACGCCAGGACCTCCGTGGCGAGCCTGAGCGTGCTCAACGCCATCCCGACCCTGCCCGGCTCGCAGGACCTCACCGGCATGCTCACCGAGCAGACGCCCAAGCTCGACGCGCAGGCCAAGCAGTCCCTGATCGACACCCTCAAGCAGCTCGGCGGTCCGCTCAGCCGGCTCGGCGGCCTGCTCTCCGGCACCCCCGACAGCGGCGCCACGGGCTCGCTGCTCAGCCTCCCGGACACCCTCAGCGCCAACTCCAAGGTCGAGCTCGTGGACCTGCCGGGCAGCGCGAACAAGGCCGTCCGGTCGACCTCCGCGCTCCAGGTGGCGAGCATCCGCCTGCTCCAGGGCACCCCGGCGGAGATCCGCGTCGACGTGGTGAGCCCGCCGACGCTCACCGCCCTGTCCACCGGCGACGCCGCCACCTCGGGCGTCACCTACACCGCACCCGTCCTCAAGGTCAGCCAGGGCGGCCGGGAGCTGGGCACCCTCGACGCGGCCAACCCGAAGCTGGACGTGCCCATCGGCGTCGTGCCGGGCCGGGACCTGCCGCTGGTCGGCGACCTGGCCGACGCCCTGGACATCGGCGTCCTGCGCCTCCAGGTCGCCCAGCTCAACCGCAAGGACCAGGTCCTCGACGGCCCGCTCCAGCAGGGCGGCCCCACCGTGAAGGGGTTCATGCTCGGGGCGACCGCGCGCCTGCTCGACCTCCAGCTGCTGCCGACCGACGCCCTCGGGCTGCCGAACCTGCCCTCGGCACTGGCGCAGGTGTCCCTGGGCGAGCAGGTGGTGCGCGCGGCCGCCCCGACCGGCGGCGTGGTGTGCGGCGCGCCGACGCCCACCCAGCCGGGCCCGGGCGGCGGCCAGGCCGCGCCGCCGAAGCAGCCGCTCGCCTACACCAACGCCGCGTACAAGACCGTGCCGATCTTCTGGGCCGGGACGGTCATGCTGCTGGTCGGCGTCGTCCTGGTGGCCGCGCTGCCGGGCCGGCACCACCCGGCCGGCCGGGGCGGCGCCCCGGCGGAGTAGTCGGCGACCGCCCGGAACCTCAGCCCCGCTGGAGCGCGACGAGCATGGCCTCGACCGCGATGCGCGGCTTCACGTTGCGCTCCAGCGCGGTCCGGCAGCCCAGCACGGCCTCCAGCCTGCGCAGCACCGACTCCGGCGACCACGCCCCGGCCGCCCTCCTCGCGTCCTCGGCGCGGTCCGGGTGGTTCAGCGCGGCCCCCGCGCCCGAGGCGGTGACCAGCACGTCCCGGTAGAACGCGGCGAGGTCGACCAGGGCCTGGTCCAGCGAGTCGCGCTGGGTCCGGGTGGCGCGCGACTTCTGCCGCTTCTCCAGGTCCTTCAGCGCGCCCTTGGCGCCGCGCGTCGCCGCCGCGGTGCCCTTGCCGGTGCCGCCCGCGCCCATGGCCGTCTCCAGCGCCTCGCGCTCGGCCGCGTCGCGGTCCTCGTTGGCGCTCACCGCGTCCGCCTCGGCGGCGTTGACGAGCTGGTCGGCGCAGGTGAAGACGTCCGCGGGCCTGCGCAGGGCCAGTGGGATGCGCAGCACGGCCTCGCGCCGCGCCCGCACCGACTCGTCGGTGGCCAGCCGCCGCGCCCGCGCCACGTGCCCGCCGCTCACCGAGGCCGCCCACGCGGCGGTGTCGGGCGCGATGCCCTCCTCCTCCAGCGCGGAGGCGATGGCCGCGAGCCGGGGCGTGCCCAGGGGCACCACCCGGCACCGCGACCGGATGGTCACCGACACGTCGTCCGGGTGGTCCGACGGCGCGCAGAGCAGGAACACGGTGCGCTCCGGCGGCTCCTCCACCGCCTTGAGCAGCGCGTTCGCCGCGCCCTCGGTGAGCCGGTCGGCGTCGGCGATGATCACCACCTGCCAGCGCCCGGCCGTGGGCCGCCGCGCGGCGACCTGGACCAGCGCCCGCATCTCGGCCACCGGGATCGACAGGCCCTCCGGCGCGACCACGCGCACGTCGGCGTGCGTGCCGGCCAGCACCGTGTGGCACCCGGCGCACGAGCCGCAGCCCGGCCGGTCGCCCACCACGGTGCACTGCAGCGCCGCCGCGAACGCGCGCGCCGCGTCCACGTGCCCGGACCCCGGGGGCCCGGTGAACAGCCACGCGTGGGTCATCGCGCCCGGCGCGGGCGTGCCGCCCGCCACGATCGACGAGGCCGCCTCCGCCGCCGCCGACAGCACCGCGACCGCCTCGGGCTGGCCGACGACCTCGCCCCACACACCACGGTTCACCGGGCGACCGTACCGAGCGCTCAGGACGTCTCGGCCACCGGCCGCGCCGTCCGCCCGGCGCGCTGCGACAGCAGCGGCAGCACCGCCAGCTCCACCCGGACCGCGACCTCGTCCTCGGTGCCGTCCGCGTCGACCACCACGTACCGCTCGGGGTCGGCGGCGGCCATCTCGGTCAGCAGCTCCCGCACCCGCCACCCGAGCGCGCCGCGCGGGCCCGCCTGGGACGGCGTGCGGTCCAGCAGCACGGTCACGTCCGGCCGCAGCCGCCCGGTGGCCCAGTCGACCAGGCCCTCGATCTCCCGCGGCTCGACGCTGCCCGCCGCGCCGAAGTGCGCCAGCGGGCTGTCGACGTACCGCTCCATGACGACCACGGCGCCGTTGTCCAACGCGGGCCGCACCTCGCGCTCCACCACGTCGGCCCGCACCGCGGCGGCCACCAGGGCGTGCGCCCGCACGCCGGCCAGGTCGGCGGTCGACAGCAGGTTGCGCAGCCGCTGCTCGTCCAGGTCCGGGTCCGAGGCCAGCAGCACCTCGCGGCCGGTCCGGCGCAGCACCTCGGCCAGCCGCCGGGCCTGCGCGGCGGTGTCCTGCCGGGTGTCGCCCTCGACCGCGATCAGCACGCCGACCTTGCGCCTCGCCCGCCCGCGCAGCGCCGCGACCAGGTCGGACAGGATCGGCTCGGCCCGCCGGTCGTCCATCTGCCGGTAGGCGGCCAGGCCGAGCAGCGCGGCGAGCAGGCCCGCGCCCAGCAGCACCGGCCGGGTGCCGTCGACCTGCATCGGGTGGCCGAACACGGTCACCGTCCGCTGCTGCACCAGCGACACCAGCAGCGGCGTGGCCGCCGAGGTGATGGCCAGCACGACCTTCAGCAGCGACTGCAGCAGCGCCACGGTCCGGCCGCGCATCGCGTCCTCGACCTGCGCGCCGACGATGTTCAGGCCGGTCAGGAAGGCCACGCCCGCCGCACCGCCGACGAACGCCACCGCGACCAGCGCCACCCACAGGTGCGGCGCGAACGCCACCACCACCAGGCTCAGGCCGGCGACCACGATGGTCAGGCCGAACAGCCGGTCGTAGGGCAGGGTGCGGGCCAGCCGGGGCGCGGAGGCCATGCCGGAC
The DNA here is from genome assembly GCF_009498035.1 of Saccharothrix syringae. Taxonomy (NCBI): domain Bacteria; kingdom Bacillati; phylum Actinomycetota; class Actinomycetes; order Pseudonocardiales; family Pseudonocardiaceae; genus Saccharothrix; species Saccharothrix syringae. The sequence goes on along the minus strand of NZ_CP034550.1, from coordinate 337,759 downwards.
GCGAGCCCCGCGAACACGGCCACGAACAGCAGGGCGAACGCCGAGTCACCGCCCAGCAGCGACAGCGAGTACAGCTTGGCGGTGCCGATGACGGCGCCCGCCGCGGCGAACGCGCCGACCATGCCGGTGACCAGGCCGCGCACCAGCGGGGTGCGCCCCGCGTACCGCAGGCCGTCGCGCATCATCGCGAGGAAGCCCGGCGCCTCGCCGTCCCGGCGCTTGCGCCGGTTGACCGCCGCGATCCGCCCGGACAGCTCCGGGATGCGGGTGGCCACCAGCAGGGCCGCGGTCACGTACAGCGCGCCGTTGACCATGACCGCGATGGTCGCGATGCGGAACTCCAGGTCGGAGTTCTGCACGTTCAGGTAGCCGGGGATGCCCGCGATCAGCGCGTACAGGCCCGCGGCGGAGATCACCGACACGCCGTAGGTCATCACCAGGCCGAGCTGGTTGGCCGTCTCCACCTGGTCGGGCCGGCGCATCAGGTTCGGCACCGCGGAGTCCTTGGACGGGATCCACAGCATCGCGCAGCAGCCGACGAGGAAGTTCGCGATGAACAGCCACCAGGCCGTGCCGACCAGGGCGATCGAGATGAACAGGCCGCCGCGCAGCAGGTCGCAGACGACCATGACCTTGCGGCGGTCGAACCGGTCGGCCAGCACCCCGCCCAGCGGGGCGAACAGGATGCCCGGGAGCAGCTGCGTCAGCACCACCAGGCTGAGCGAGAAGCTCTGCCACTGGTAGCTGTCCTGCATCTTCGTGACGAGGCTGGTCAACGCCAGCAGTGACAGCCAGTCGCCGACGCTGCACAGGTAGGTGACGCCCCAAAGCCTGCGAAACGGCCGGATCGCCAGTACGCTGCGAATCCGGTGGCTGGTCGAAGCCCCTGTGCCGCCGTCCTGGATCGTGCTCACCCCCGCCGTTGTCGCAGGCCACCAGGGTAGCTGGGGCGATTCGGCCGGATGACCACATCCGCCGTTCGGGTGACCAAAGAGAAATCATCTCAGCAGGTCGACCACCGCCACGATGATCTCACGAAGCACGTTGAACAGCAGCGCACCCACCGCGAGCAGCGCCAACAGGCACCCGACCAGGCCGGCGCGGCCCGTCCGGGCGGGTGGGGGCGCGGCGGGCCGCACCGGCGCGGCCTGCCGCCGGGCCGGTCGCCGCCGCACCGGCTCGAAGACCGCCGCGGGCACCCGCGCCACCACCGCCGGTGCCGGCACCACCACCGGCACCGCGGCCTCCGGGGGCGCGTCGCCGGCCGGCAGCCCGGCCAGCGGGTCCGCGAAGAACCGCGGTGGTGGCGGGGCCTGCGTCCCGTCCGGCCCGAACTCGTCCACGCGCCACCACCACCCGCACCGAGGCTAGCCCTTGGACTTGGCCGGTGCCTTCTTCCGAGCGGGTGCCTTCCTGGCCGCCGGCGCCTTCTTCTTGGTGGCCGGCCCCTTGGCCCGCTTCTCCGCCAGCAGCTCGGCCGCCCGCTCGTCGGTCAGGCCCTCCACGCTGTCGGTCTTGCGCAGCGACGCGTTGGTCTCGCCGTCGGTCACGTAGGGCCCGAACCGGCCCTCCTTGACCACCATCGGCTTGCCCGAGACCGGGTCGGCGCCCATCTCCTTCAGCGGCGGCGCGGCGGCCGCCCGTCCCCGCTTCTTCGGCTCCGAGTAGATCTTCAGCGCCTCGTCCAGGGTGACCGTGAAGAGCTGGTCCTCGCTGGTCAGCGACCGCGAGTCGGTGCCCTTCTTCAGGTAGGGCCCGTACCGGCCGTTCTGCGCGGTGATCTCGGCGCCCGTCTCCGGGTCCTTGCCCACCACCCGCGGCAGCGACAGCAGCCGGAGCGCGTCGTCCAGCGTCACCGTGTCCAGCGCCATCGACTTGAACAGCGACCCGGTCCTGGGCTTCGGCGCCTTCTTGCCGTCCGGCGGCTCCGGCAGCACCTCGGTCACGTAGGGGCCGAACCGGCCCTCCTTGGCCACGATCTCGTGCCCGGTGACCGGGTCGACGCCCAGCGAGCGCCCCTCCTGCGGGGTCGCGAACAGCTTCTCCGCGATCTCCGGGCTCAGCTCGTCCGGCGGCAGGTCGTCGGGCAGGTTGGCCCGCTGCGACGCCCCGTCGACCTCCCGCTCCAGGTACGGCCCGTACCGGCCGACCCGCACGTAGACCGTGCGGCCCTCGTCGTCGCTGAACAGCGGGATCGAGTTGACCTCGCGGGCGTCGATCTCCTCGACGCTCGACCCGACCAGCTTCTTCAGCCCGCCGGACCGCCCGACCGACGACTCCGGCCCGACGTTCCCGCCGAAGTAGAAGCCGGACAGCCAGGTGGTCCGCTCCTGCCGGCCGGCCGCGATGCCGTCCAGCTCGTCCTCCAGGGCGGCGGTGAAGTCGTAGTCGACCAGCCGCCCGAAGTGCTGCTCCAGCAGCCCGACCACGGCGAACGCCACCCACGAGGGGACGAGGGCCGAGCCCTTCTTCCACACGTAGCCGCGGTCCTGGACGGTGCTGATGATCGAGGCGTACGTCGACGGCCGCCCGATCCCCAGCTCCTCCATCGTCTTGATCAGCGAAGCCTCGGTGAACCGCGGCGGCGGCGAGGTCGAGTGCCCGTCCGCCGACAGCTCCGCGGCCGAGACGACCTGGTCCTTGACCAGCTGGGGCAGCCGCGACTCGGCGTCGTCGGACTCGCCGCCCGCCTCGGCGTCCACCGTCTCGACGTATGCCTTGAGGAAGCCCGCGAACGTGATGGTCCGACCGGAGGAGGCGAACGTGACCTCCTCGCCGCCCGCCGTGCGCCCGGTGATCCGCACCGACGTGGTGTTGCCCCGCGCGTCGGCCATCTGCGAGGCGATCGTCCGCTGCCAGATCAGCTCGTAGAGCTTGAACTCGTCCGCGTCCAGCTCGCGCGCCACCTGGCCCGGCGTGCGGAACACCTCGCCCGCCGGCCGGATCGCCTCGTGGGCCTCCTGCGCGTTCTTGACCTTGCGGTTGTACTGCCGGGGCGCGTTCGCCACGTACTGCGACCCGTACAGCTCGGTCGCCTGGGCCCGCGCCGCCGCGATCGCGGTCTCCGACAGCGTCGTGCTGTCGGTGCGCATGTAGGTGATGTAGCCGTTCTCGTACAGCTTCTGGGCGGTCCGCATGGTCCGGTCGGCGGAGAACCGCAGCTTGCGCCCCGCCTCCTGCTGCAACGTCGAGGTCATGAACGGCGCGTACGGCTTGCGCGTGTACGGCTTCTCCTCGACCGAGGAGACCGCCATCGACACGTCGACCAGGCCCTCGGCGATCGCCCGCGCCTGCGCCTCGTCCAGCACCCTGACCTCGGTGCTCGCCTTCAGCCGCCCGTCCGACCCGAAGTCGCGCCCGGAGGCGAGCCGCACCCCGTCGACGGCCACCAGCCGCGACCCGAAGGTCCGCGGCGAGGCGTCCGCACCGGCGTCCATGACCGCGGACACGTCCCAGTAGCTCGCGGTGACGAACTTCATCCGCTCGCGCTCCCGCTCGACCACGATCCGGGTCGCCACGGACTGCACGCGGCCCGCCGAGAGCTTCGGCATGACCTTCTTCCACAGCACGGGGCTGACCTCGTAGCCGTAGAGGCGGTCCAGGATGCGGCGGGTCTCCTGCGCGTCGACCAGGTCCTGGTCCAGGTCGCGCGGGTTGGCGGCGGCGGCCAGGATGGCGGGCTCGGTGATCTCGTGGAACACCATCCGGCGGACCGGGACCTTGGGCTTGAGGGTGTCCAGCAGGTGCCAGGCGATGGCCTCGCCCTCACGGTCGCCGTCCGTCGCCAGGTACAGCTCGTCGACGTCCTTGAGCAGCTCCTTCAGCTCCGCGACGGTCGCCTTCTTGTCCGGCGTGACCACGTAGAGCGGTTCGAACGCGTTGTCGACGTCCACGCCCAACCGGGCCCAGGGCGTCCCCTTGTACTTCGCGGGCACGTCGGCCGCACCCCGGGGGAGGTCCCGGATGTGCCCCTTGGACGACTCCACGACGAAGTCCCGTCCGAGGTAGGACGCGATCTTGCGCGCCTTCGCGGGCGACTCGACGATCACCAACCGCCGGTTACCGCTCGCAGCTCCCCCGTTTGTCTTCTTCGCCCGTGTCGATCCAGCCACGCCGTCCCGCTCTCTTCGAACACTGTGTCCCAACCCGCCAGTGTGCACTGTCCTTTGTCACCGCTGGGCAGCCCTGGTCGAGACAGGGTGACACAACTGTGCCCGATCTTCCGCCAGGAGGACGCGCTACGCGGCCGGCCAGGTGCGGTCGGCAACCCCCCGCGGAGCCCGTCCGACCAGCTCCGCGAGCCTTTCCAACCTCCTGCGGCCGACCACGCGAAGTGCGGGCCCGTCAGCCCGCCCGGCCAGGAGCGTCGAGGGCAACCCCGACGAGGCGAGAGCCTTCCGCAGGGGTTCGTGCGTCCCCGGCGCGTCGGCGTCGAGCCCCAGGAAGTACCCGGACTCCACCCACCTCCCGGCGGCAAGCGCCCACAACCGGAGCACCCCACCATCCAGGGTGAAATCGGGCGGAACGACCTTTTGCCCGCCATCGAGCCACTGCCCCGCCAACCCGGTCAAATCGGTCCGAAAAGCGGTGAGGACCTGTAAGCACCCCTCGTCACCAGCCTCGACCCGAGCCTCAACCCCCCGCTCCCCCATGGCCACGACCAGCGCCCGCCCCCGAACGACCGAGTCGACCGCGACCGAAACCCGAGCAGCCCTCCCCCGGGCGAACCCGAGCGCCTGCCCGGGCCCGCACAGCAGGCCCGCCAGGTCACCGACGCAAGGCTGCCGAGCCTCGGCCGAGAAGAAGGACAGTTGCCCCACGGCCAACCAGCGTAGAACACACGTTCGACCACGACCAGTGCCCAAACGATTGAACCACCAACACCACCACCCCCACCAACCACACCACCGCCACCCCGACGCCCAACCAGACGAAACAGAATGCCCGACCGGACGACTCACAGTGTCCGACTGGAGGACACGCGGTGTCCGAGTGGAGGACACGCCGGTGCTGAACGTAGAACTCGGGGGCCCGGAACGTTCGACACGACGGGCCTGAACGTTCGACTCGCGCGGCTTGAACGCATGACACGCCCGGACCCAACGCATGACACGCCGGTGCCCAACGCATGACACGCCCGGACCACGTTGGGACGGAAGCGGCCAGCGGGCCCCGATTTGACATGGGTTCGAGTGCCATAGGCTGGTCGGAGCCGGCAGGCTCGGCGGGACGCTTTTCCCCGCCGTGCCTGCCGGCTGCGGCCTGCCTCCGGCGCTCGTAAGGGCCCCATGTCAAATCGAGGCCCCACGCAACCCCACCGGTCAACCAAAGACCACCTGACCACCCGACCAGGCAGCCCGTCGAGGTCAGCCGCCCAGCGACCCGCCCAGCGACTTCAGCTTCTCCGACATCGCCACGCACTGGGGCGCCTTCTTGAACGCCTCCCCCAGCACCGGGTCGTCCTGCAACTTCTTGATCTGCTCCTGCAGCTTCGAGGGATCAGCCTGATCCCCACCCAACTGCTCCAACTTCGTCGCGAACTCCGGATCGGCCGGGTCCAACGTGGCCAACTGCGAGCTGACGTCGTTCAACGCAGCCCCGGAGTCCGTGAAGAACTTCACCAACTCGTCGTGCAACGCCTGAGCATCAGCCGAAGGAGCCCCCATGTCCTCCAACTTCGCCCCGGCGTCGGTCAACGCCTTCCCGGCCGGCCCGCTGTAGTCGAGCAACGCCTGCTTCTGCAGCGCCGGGTCCTCGGCCCCACCCTCGAACATCACCTTGAGCAGGTTCATCACGCCCTCGACCGTGGGCCCGATCCCCTCGCAGAACACCCCGGCCCACTCCACCGGGTCGGCGTCGGCAGCCGCGGACGTGGTCGTAGTCGTGGTCGTGGCGGCAGAAGACGACCCACCAGCCGAAGCCCCGGAAGACCCGGACCCACTACACGCCGCAGTCACCAGCACAGCCGCCAACGCACCGGCAAGCACCACACGGTGCTTCAAAAAAGTCTTCACATTACCCCCCAGAAGGGTGAATTCGGACGGCGCAACTTACTACGCCCGGCTACCCCACCACACAGGGACCCAACACCCACCAACACACCCACACCCACCTACGACGTAGGCGCAACACTCCCGGAAGCAGGCCCCGCACTCTCCACCGGCGTCAACGTCCGCAACGACTGACAAGCCTCCGCCTTCTCAGCCGCCCCGGCCAACTCCGGCGAAGCCTCCAACTGCTTCAAGGGCTGCACGAACTCGTCCAACCGCGTGATCGCCTCACCAGCCGCCTGCAACCCGCCCACCGGGTCGTTCGCATCAGCCGCCTCCAACGCCGCCTTGGCATCGCTGAAGTTCTTGGCGATCCCCCCGAACGTGTCGGCCATCCCCGCCACCTGCTCATCCCCACCGGCAACGGGCGAAGGCCCGACCTCCCGCAACTTCGCCGCCGTCTGGTTGAAAGCCTCGGCCATCTGCCCCATGTACACAGCCATGTCGGCCTTCAACTTCACCGGATCGTCGGCGTCCAACCGAGGAGGCGTCTTCGGCGTGGTCACGAACGCCGACGCCGCCGTGCACACCTTGTCCATGTAAACCACCGCCGGATCCGCGGCGGGAGCAGCGGAAGAAGACGTCGAAGTGGATCCCCCTCCGGCCCCACACCCGGCCACGACCACCACCGCGGCCACCAGCGCAACAAGCCTCATCAGGAGCTCCCACCTCTCAGCCGACCACCCCCCTCACCCCCAGTCTGCCGCACCAACCCGAAAGAGGCGGGGCGCCCACCAGGGACGCCCCGCCCAAAACCACCCTGACCAGCCACTCCCCGCAGAAGCGACCAGCCACCTCAACAGGAGCGACCAGCCACCCCAACAGGAGCGGCCGGCCACCCCAACAGGAGCGACCAGCCCCTCACGCGGAAGTGGTGGCCTCCGCGGGCGCGTCGGCGATGGCCGTACCCCGCCGCTTCGACACCACGACAGCCGCCACGATGACCACCACGGCCACCGCCGCGATCGCGTACCGCACCCCGGCCGAAGCACTGGCCCCCACCGAGTACGTCACGATCGCCGGCGCGATCAGCACCGACACCAGGTTCATCACCTTGATCAGCGGGTTGATCGCCGGCCCGGCGGTGTCCTTGAACGGGTCGCCCACGGTGTCACCGATGACGGTGGCCGCGTGCGCGTCCGACCCCTTGCCGCCGTGGTTCCCGTCCTCGACCAGCTTCTTGGCGTTGTCCCAGGCACCACCGGAGTTCGCCAGGAACACCGCCATCAGCGTGCCGGTCGCGATGGCCCCGGCCAGGTACCCGGCCAGCGGCCCGACGCCCAACCCGAACCCGACCGCGATCGGCGCCATGACCGCCAGCAACCCGGGCGTGGCCAGCTCGCGCAGCGAGTCGCGGGTGCAGATGTCCACGACCCGGCCGTACTCGGGCTTCACCGACCCGTCCATGATCCCGGGGTTGTCCCGGAACTGCCGCCGCACCTCGAACACGATCGCACCGGCCGCCCGCGTCACCGCGTTCACCGCGAGCCCGGAGAACATGAACACCACGGCCGCGCCGATGACGACGCCGACCAGCACGTTCGGGTCGGACACCAGGTTGGAGAACGACACCGGCACCTCGGTCAGCCCGACCGACACGTCGGCCAGCGCCTGCGAGATCGCGTCCTTGTACGACCCGAACAGCGCCGTGGCCGCGAGCACCGCCGTCGCGATCGCGATGCCCTTGGTGATGGCCTTGGTGGTGTTGCCCACCGCGTCCAGCTCGGTCAGGATGCGCGCGCCCTCGCCGTCCACGTCGCCGGACATCTCCGCGATGCCCTGCGCGTTGTCCGACACGGGGCCGAAGGTGTCCATCGCCACGATGACGCCCACCGTGGTCAGCAGGCCGCACCCGGCCAGCGCGACGGCGAACAGCGCCACCACCACGGACCCGGACAGCAGGAACGCGCCGTAGACCGCCGCACCGATGACCAGCGCCGTGTAGACGGCGGACTCGAACCCGACCGAGATGCCGGACAGGATGACCGTCGCCGCACCCGTCAGCGACGTGCGGCCCACCTCCCTGACCGGCTTGTGCTCGGTCCCGGTGAAGTAGCCGGTCAGCCACAGGATGACGCCCGCCAGCACGATGCCGATGATCACCGCGATCGCCGCGATCAGCGCGGGGTTGCCGCTGGTGGAGGCCACCGCCTCCGGCACGCCGTCGAGCGAGCCGAACGAGGAGGGCAGGAAGACGAACGCCGCCACCGTGCACAGCACCGCCGAGATGACCGCGGAGATGTAGAACGACCGGTTGATGGCGGTCAGCCCGTTCTCGCCGGTCCGCGCGCTGGTGATGTAGACGCCGATGACCGCGGTCAGCACGCCGATCGCGGGCACGATCAGCGGGAACAGCAGCCCCTGCGCGCCGAACGCGGCCGTGCCCAGGATCAGCGACGCCACGAGCGTCACCGCGTAGGACTCGAACAGGTCGGCCGCCATGCCGGCGCAGTCGCCGACGTTGTCGCCCACGTTGTCCGCGATGGTCGCGGCGTTGCGCGGGCGTCCTCGGGGATGTTCTGCTCGACCTTGCCGACCAGGTCGGCGCCGACGTCGGCGGCCTTGGTGAAGATGCCGCCGCCGACGCGCATGAACATGGCCAGCAGCGCCGCGCCGAAGCCGAAGCCCTCCAGCACCTTGGGCGCCTGACCGGCGTAGACCAGCACGACCAGCGCCGCGCCGAACAGGCCGAGGCCGACGGTGAACATGCCGACGACGCCACCGGTGCGGAACGCGACGCGCATGGCCTTCTCGCGGCCGCCCGCCTCGTTGGCCGCGGCGGCCACGCGCACGTTGGCGCGGGTCGACAGCCACATGCCGAGGTAGCCGATGATCGCCGAGAACACCGCGCCGACCACGAAGAACAGCGACCTGCCGATGCGCTCCCCGAGGTCTTCGGCCGGGAGCGCGAACAGCAGCACGAACACCACGACCACGAAGATGCCGAGGGTCCGGAACTGCCGGTTGAGGTAGGCCGCCGCGCCCTCCTGGACCGCCTTGGCGATGTCCTGCATCCTGGAGGTGCCCTGGCCCGCGGCCAGCACCTCCCGGAGCAGCACGTACCCGACGGCCAGGGCGGCCAGCGCGACCACGGCGACCACGGCGACGAGGCCGCGATCACCTCCGGAGAGCTCCAAGCCCTCCGCGAGGAATTGCCGGGACATCCGTCCTCCTGGTGAGTTTTTCTGGCCCAATGCGGCACACCCCGCTATGTGAGGCGGGTCACTCACGCGACTGTCAGCCCCGACACAACGTGATGCATCCCTCATTGGATGCGATAGCGGCGGAGTCTATTCATAGCGCGCAACAGGGCAACGCCGCGCGTCGATCCGTACACACACCGTTATCCACGCAGGAAGCGTCCGCGACGTCCGCGGACCACCCGCGGACATCCGCGGACCGCCCGCGACGCCGCCGCGGTGTGCGAAGCTGCGACCGTGGCGAACCAGGGACGTCGTTTGCTGGACCGGGTCCTCGCCGGTGTGCCGACCGGTGAATCGCCCCTCACGCACGCCGAGGAGCTGCCCCCGCGCCCCGCCCGTCCCGTGCCGTGGCCCTCGTGGGTGCCGGGAGAGGTGACGTCGGCGCTGGTGGCGAGGGGCGTGGTCGAACCGTGGCGGCACCAGGTCGAGGTGGCCGAGCACGCCCGGTCCGGCCGGCACGTGGTGGTGGCGACGGGCACCGCGTCGGGCAAGTCCCTGGCCTACCAATTGCCGGTGCTGAGCGCGTTGGCGGCCGACCCGAAGGCGACGGCCCTGTACCTCTCGCCGACCAAAGCGCTCGGTGCGGACCAGTTGCGGTCGGTGGACTCCTTCGGGTTGCCGGGGGTGCGCGCCGCGTCGTTCGACGGCGACACGCCAATCGCGGAACGCGATTGGGTGAGGGCGCACGCGAACTGGGTCTTCAGCAACCCCGACATGCTGCACCGCGGCGTGTTGCCGAACCACGCCCGCTGGATCAGGTTCCTGCGCCGCCTGTCGTACGTCGTGGTCGACGAATGCCACACCTACCGGGGGGTTTTCGGTTCGCACGTGGCCCTGCTGCTGCGCCGGCTGCGCCGGGTGGCCGCCCGCTACGGCGCGAACCCGACCTTCGTGCTGGCGTCGGCGACCGTCGCCGACCCGGCGGGGTCGGCCCGGGCGCTGCTCGGCCTGGACGTCACCGCCGTCACCGAGGACGGCTCGCCGCGCGCCGGCCGCACGGTCGCGCTCTGGGAACCGCCCCTGCTCGACGACCTGGAGGGGGAGAACGGCGCCCCGGTGCGCCGGTCGGCGGGCGCGGAGACCGCGCGCATCCTCGCCGACCTGGTGGTGGAGGGCGCGCGGTCGCTGGCGTTCGTCCGCTCCCGGGTCGGGGCCGAGCTGACCGCGATCGGCGCCCGGCGGCTGCTGGCGGAGGTCGACCCGGAGCTGGCCGGGCGGGTCGCCGCCTACCGCGGCGGGTACCTGCCGGAGGAGCGGCGGGCGCTGGAGCGGGCCGTGTCGTCGGGCGAGCTGCTGGGCGTGGCCACCACGAACGCGCTGGAACTGGGCGTGGACATCGTCGGCCTGGACGCCGTGGTGGTGGCGGGGTTCCCGGGCACGCTGGCCTCGTTCTGGCAGCAGGCGGGCCGCGCCGGCCGGACCGGCGACAGCGACGCCCTGGTGGTGTTCGTGGCCCGCGACGACCCGCTGGACACCTACCTGGTGCACAACCCGTCCGCGGTGCTGCACAAGCCGGTCGAGGCGACGGTGCTGGACCCCACCAACCCGTACGTCCTCGCGCCGCACCTCGCCTGCGCCGCGGCCGAGCTGCCGCTGACCCCCGACTCGCTGGCGGACCTCGGCGGCGACGCGGCGCTGGCGGTGGTGGAGGACATGGCGGCCCGGCGCGTCCTGCGCAGGCGCCCCAACGGCTGGTACTGGACGTCGCACGAACGGCCGCACGCCGAGGTCGACATCCGCGGCTCCGGCGGCGAGCAGGTCGTGGTGGTGGAGGCCGACTCGGGCCGGATGCTCGGCACGGTGGACCCGGGTTCGGCGCACTGGACGGTGCACCCCGGCGCGGTCTACCTGCACCAGGGCGAGTCGTACGTGGTGGACCAGCTCGACCTGGAGAGCGGGATCGCGCTGGTGCACGCCGAGCGGCCGGACTGGTCGACCACCGCGCGGGACACCAAGGACATCTCGGTGGTCCGGGTGCTGGAGGAGCGCCGGTTCCCGGGTGTCACGGTGTGCCTGGGCGAGGTCGAGGTGACCTCGCAGGTGGTCGGCTACCTGCGGAAGCTGCCGTCCGGCCAGGTGGTCGACTCGGTGCCGCTGGACCTGCCGCCGCACACGCTGGTGACGCGGGCGGTCTGGTACACCGTGTCGGCGGAGTTGCTGGGCAGTGCGCCGGGGGGCGCCGGTCTGGCTCCGGCGCGCGTCCCCGGCGCACTGCACGCCGCCGAACACGCGGCGATCGGCCTGCTACCTCTGTTCGCGACCTGCGACCGCTGGGACATCGGTGGTGTCTCGACCGCCCTGCACCAGGACACCGGGGAGGCGACGGTGTTCGTGCACGACGGTCATCCGGGCGGTGCCGGGTTCGCCGACCGCGGGTTCAACGCGGTCGTCCCGTGGTTGGTCGCTACTAGGGAGGCCATCGCTGCTTGCGCGTGTCCGGCCGGGTGCCCGTCCTGCGTCCAGTCGCCGAAGTGCGGGAACGGCAACGATCCGCTGGACAAGGCGGGCGGGGTGGCCGTGCTGGACGTCGTGCTGGGAGTGGTCGGGGTAACCCCCTCCGACGCCCAACCCGGCCACGTCGATCACGACCGGTCGGCGGCGACCAGGTCGTAGCTCGGTGCGCTGAGCAGCGCGTCCCGCACGACGCTCACGTGCGGCAGCTGCCAGGCGCAGATCTGGGGCTTGACCCGCCAGTGCACGACGCCGTGCTGGGCCGGGCTCGGCGGCAGCGGCACGTACTCGCCCTCGGCGCGGTGGCGGACGCCCGGGTCGGCGACGAGCCCGCCGCCGGAGGCGACGAGGAACGTCCAGCGCCCGTCCGGCGTGGCCACGATGGGGACGGGGATGCCGGTGGCGCGCAGCGCGACCGCCGCCCGGCGCCCCAGCTCGGCGTCGACCTCGATGGCGTCCACGCCGTGGCCGGTGGCGAGCAGGATGCTGTAGGACCGGCCGGCCCACCAGGTGGCGACCTGGTCCGCGCGGGTGCCCACGCGCTCCCGCCAGTCGCGGTGGACGGGAACGGGACCGCTGTCCTCGACACCGTCGCGCCCGGCCCACCGGTCGCCCGCCGGATAGGTGCCCGGCAGCACCGGCCACCCGTGCCACGCGAGGTTGACCGCCTCCGCGCGCAGCTCGATGCGGAAGGCCCCGCGCCAGCTATCCGACCACTCCATCGTCCGTTCGCCTCCTGTTGCCCCGCGCCGCGACACCGTGTCCGGTGTTCTTCGACACCGCGTCGGTGCCGCCACTTGAACTAACGACATCAGCGGGGGTTCTGGTAACAGCCAGTCGACAACTGGTCGATTCGGCACGGCGAGCGAACCGGCCGTGAGGACCGGCAGAACGGCGCGGAGGTGGCCCGCCGGCGGCGAGGCCGCGAATCTGCGGACTGCTAGGCCCGCTCACCGCCGACGAACGACCGCTCGTCGCGCGGGAGCGGGTTCACCCTTCGGTCGGACCTGCCCGCGCCCGAGCGCTCGGCGCGCCGAACAGCGAGGGCCCGCCCTCCACCTCGACGACCACCTCCCACCCCGCCACGTCGCACCGGACCAGCCGACCGCCCATCCGCCCGACGACCACCCCCGCCTTCGCGCACCCGACCGCAACCCCGTCGACCAGGTGGGCGGCGGCGGCCAACGCCCCGAGATCAGCGGCCGCGGCCAACCGGTGCCGGACGACCACCTCCTCCCCGAACCGCACCCCGACCGCGGCGAGCCCGAACCACACGCCCGCCACGGCGACCGCGAAGACCGACGCGGCCCCGCGATCGTCGCCCAGCGACCACTTCCGCTCCATGAGCGCGCTCCCACCCAGCTGTCGGTCCTGACAGCTCTGTTCCGCCCCGCCGGCCCGGCCCGCGCGGCCAACCCAACCCGCCAACCAGCCCACCCGTGCGCTCAGCCCATCCGTGCGCTCAGCCCTCCCAACCGCTCCACCCCGCCCCGCCCCAGCCGCACCCGCCCAACCCGCCCCGGCGCGCAGCCACGTCCGGGCAGCCGCCCGCCGGGCAGCCGCGTGCCGGGCACCCCGCCCGGCACGCAGCCGCGCTCAGGCCAACCCGTCCACCGCGCAGCCCAACCTCACCCAGCCCAACCTCACCCAACCCAACCGCACCAGCCGCGCCGCGCCCTCCCCTCACTCGACCTCCGGCTCCACGACCGCGTAGGCCCTGGCGCTCAGTTCCATCCCGAAGCGGACCGCGGTGACCTCCACCCAGGCCCCGTCCCCCTCCTGCCGAACCGCCACCCGTGCCCCCGTCGGAGCGATCACCTCCACCACAGCCCCAACCCGCCGCTCCTCCCCGCGCGCAACGAGCCGCGCGGCCTCACGAGCCGCGTCGGTGCAACGGAGCTGCGCGATCACCGCCAGCACGGCTGTGATCCCGACCGCCAGCACGAACACCAACCCGCACACCGCGATCGCCGCCTCGACGGTCGCCGTGCCCCGGTCCCCGCCGAACCCCCTCCTCCGCGACGAGGTCCGGATCGGGCCGACTTCCGGGGGTGACGCGCGGCCGGTGTTCACAGGTTCACCGTGAAGGCCCGCCGCACCATTCCCTGGACCTCGGCGAGGATCCAGTCACTGGACATCACCGCGAACAGCACCATCGCCAGCCCGGCCGCGGCGAGCAGGACGATGGCGTACTCCACTGTCGACGTCCCACTGTCGTCCAACACCTCGCTCCTCCATCCACTGAGCACATCCACTGAGCACATCCACTGAGCACACTCACCAAATCGATCCATTGTGGACGGATGTCACCCCTTTCCCACGCGGTTGAGCAACCCCAGCACCACGGGCAGCACGCCCAGGCACAGGAAGGCCGGCAGGAAGCACAGCGCCAGCGGTCCCGCCACGAGCACCGCCGCCCGCTGCGCACGGGCCTCGGCGCGGTCGGCCACCTCCGCCCTCACCTCCGCCGCGAGGTCCGCCGCGGCGCCCGCCAGCGCCGCGCCGGAGCGGGCCGTGCGGCGGGCGGCCCGGGCCAGCGGCGCGGTGTCGGGGTGGGTCAGGGCCCCGGACCAGGCGGTCACCGGGTCCGCGCCCAGGGCGAGGAGGTCACCGACCTCGCGCAGGCGTTCGGCCGGTCCCGGTGGCACCCCCGACCGCACCGCGTGCACCGCCCTGGCCACGGGGAGCCCCGCGCGGAGGGCGGCCGCGAGCAGGTCCCAGGTCGCCGCGGCCGCCAACGGGTCCGGTGGGGCCGGCTTGGGTTTTCGGGTGCGGACGGTGGGCGGCCTGAGCCTCGCCGCGGCCTTCCGCGGTGGCGGGAAGACCAGCAGCGCCAGGGCGAGCAGGAGCGGCGTCATGCGATCACCTGCCTGGTCAGCCGACCGCTCCAGCGCAGGCCGGCGCAGACGAGGAGCGCGCCGACCACCAGGAGCACCTGGCCCGGCGCGGTGCCGGTCAGCACGGCGAGCGGGTCCGCGCCGGCCAGTTCGCCGAGGAGGGCGCCGAGGACCGGGAGACCGGCCAGGACGGCGGCGCTGGCACGTGGCCCCGCCATGCGCGCCCGGACCTGCCGGGCGAACGCGGTGCGCCGGTCCAGGTCCCGGCGCACCGCCTCCAGCACCTCGGCCGGCGGCACGCCGTGGTCGGCGGCCAACCGCCACGCCCGCCCCAGGTGACGGGCGTCCGGGAAGCCCGCCAGCGCCGACTCGACGTCGCCACCCCGCGCCGACGCGGCGGCGATGGCCCGCAGGACGTCGGTCGCCGGTGGTTCCGCGTCCTCGGCGGCCCCGGCGGCGGCCTTGGCCGGGTGGGCGCCCGTGCGCAGTTCCGCGACGAAGGCGTGCAGGCCCGCGGCGAGCGCTGTCGCCGCCGCGAGTTCCGCGCGCCGTCGTACCGCCTCGCGGTAGGCGTGCCAGGCGGTGGCCGCCAGCAGCGCGCCCGCGATCGCACCGCCAACCCCGGCGGGCACCCCGACGACGGCCCCCACCACCACGGCGGCCGGTTGGCCCGGGACGCGCAGCCGCCGGCGGCGCACCGGTCGCGCGCGAAGTCGCGCCAAACGGCGGCGGGCAACCGGGAACGGGTGGAGCAGGACCGCCGCGGACAGGAGCAGGAGGCTCGCGGCGGACAGGAGGTCTGCGGCAGTCAAGGGATTCATGGCCACGGGATTCATGGCGCACCTGCCGGTAGGTGCGATGCTCCCGCCGGAAACCCGTCGACCGGGACCGGCCGCCCATCGGCTGGTGCCCCGCCAGTCGAGGGTGCACCGACCAGCGCTCCGCTGCTCGAAGAGCTGTCGACCGCAGGGCAGCGCGTCGGGGACCTGCCGGTCAGCGCCTCTCCGGTCAGCGCCTCCTCGACCGGCACCTCCCCGACCGGCACCTCCCCGACCGGCGCCCCTCCGACCGGCGCCCCTCCGACCAGGGAGGCCAGGGTTTCCGCGCCCTCGTGCCACCCGCTGTCCCGGCGCCAGGCCGGTTCGACCACCGGGTCTCCGTTCTTCCGGTGGAGGACGCCGATCTCCGCCAGGTGCCGGGTGCCGTCGGCCGCGCGGCGCACGTGGAGGACCACCTTGACCGCCGCGGTCAGCTGGCTGTGCAGCGCGTGCCGGTCGAGGCCGCCCAGGGCTGCCAGGGCTTCCAGGCGCGCGGGGACCTCGGCCGGGGAGTTGGCGTGCAGGGTGCCGGCGCCCCCGTCGTGGCCGGTGTTGAGGGCGGACAGCAGGTCGCAGACCTCGGCGCCGCGGACCTCGCCCACCACGATCCGGTCCGGGCGCATGCGCAGTGCCTGGCGGACCAGGTCCCGCACGGTGATCTCGCCGACGCCCTCGATGTTCGGGCCGCGGGCCAGCAGGCGGACGAACTGCGGGTGGGCCGGGTGGAGTTCACCCGCGTCCTCCACGCAGACCACTCGTTCGTGGTGCGGTACGCAGCCGAGCAGCGCGGCGAGCAACGTCGTCTTGCCCGAGCCGGTCCCGCCGACCACCAGGAACGCCTGGCGGGCCACCACGATGGCGCGCAGCAGGTCGGCGGTCCGGTGGTCGAAGGTGCCCAGGTCCCGCAGCGTCGCCAGGTCGTGCGCCGCCGGGCGGAGGACGCGCAGGGACAGGCAGGTCGTCGGCGCGATCGGTGGCAGCACGGCGTGCAGCCGGACCGAGCCCGGCAACCAGCCGTCGACGTACGGGGCGGCGTCGTCCAGCCTCCGACCCGCCGCCACGGCCAGTCGCTGGGCCAACCGGCGGACGGCCGGTTCGCCGGGGAACGCGACACCGGTGCGGCGCAGGCCCTCGGCGCCGTCGACCCACACCTGGTCGGGCGCGGTGACCAGGACGTCCGTCGTGCCCGGGTCGCGCAGCAGCGGGTCCAGCGGGCCCGCGCCGACGAACTCCTGGCGCAGGACGGTGAGCGCGTGCTGGACCTCCTCGTCGCCCAGCACGCCGCCCGCCTCACCGCGCACGGCCGCCGCCACGGTGGCGGGGGTGAGGTCGGTGGGGCCGTTGGCCAGGCGTCGGCGGACTCGTTCGACCAGGTCGGTCACCGGATCGGGCACCAGGCCGGATGGCGAGTCGGACGGGAGGTCGGACCGCGAGCCGGTCGGCAGGCCGAGCCGCGAGCCGAGCCGCGAGCCGGTCGGGAAGCCGAACCGGGAGCCGGAGCCGGCACGCACACCGGTGGCGGTCGGGGAGGGGGTCGCCTGGTCAGTCATGGTCGGCTCCTCCACGGTCGGCTCCTCCACCACTGTCGGCCCCTCCACGGTCGGCTCCCCGGACATCGGTCCCTCGTTGTCCCGCGGGCCGGGACGGACCTCGGCGCGGTGCGGGCAGGTGATCCGCCCGCACCACCACGTGGTCCACCCGGGTGACCAGGTCGTCCGCCCGCGCGGGCCACGCGGCCCGGTCCTCGACCGGACCGCGCGGGTGCGGCACCGAAGGCACCGGGGGCGCCACGGGAACTGATGGCCCCACCGGGAGCGTTGGCACCACTGGAAGCGTTGGTACCGACGGCACCGCCGGTGGCTGTTCGACCGGTGGCGCGTGCGGCCGGAAGGTGCGGAACGCCCGGGGTGGGCGGTGCAGCGGGTGCGGCACCACCGCGGGTTTGCGGCGAACGACGGCTTCGGGGGTGGTGGGTTCGATGTCGGTGGGTTCGGGGGTGTCGGGCTCACGGCCGGGCGCCGGCCCGCGATTACGCGCGGCCTGCTGGTCAGCACGCACCGAGCACCTCCAGGACCTCCCTGGCCGCCTTGGCCAGCGGCCCCCGGCCGGCCCCCGGCACGCGACCGCTGTCCAGCGCCGCGGCCAGGCGCGGCTCGGGGCGCATGGCCGTCAGCAGCGGCACGTCGACCGCGGCCACCACCTCGGCCGCCGACAGACCCCCGGGTGCCGGGCCGCGCACCACGGCGCGCAGCCGCACGCCCCGGGCCGCCACCTGCTCGACCAGCCCCCTGGCGGCCACGCACGCCTTCACGTCCGCGGGCACGACCAGCACCGCCAGGTCGGCCCGGTCCAGGGCCGCGCACGCGGCGCCGGTCAGCTGCCGCGGCACGTCGCAGACCACCGTCCCGCCCGCGCGCCTGCCCGCCTCGACCACCGCCACCACGGCCTCGGGGGCGGGCCCCGGCCCGGTCCGGCCGCAGGACAGCACGGTGAGGCTGCCGTCACCGCGGCGCACGCCCGGCAGCGCCGAGCGGAGCGCCGCCGCGGGCACCCGGCCCTCGGTGAGCCGCAGCGCGGGCCAGCGCAGCCCCTCCTGCCGCTCCGCGCCCAGCGTCAGGTCCAGGCCGCCGCCGAGCGGGTCGCAGTCGACCAGCAGCGCGTGGCCGCCCGCGGCCAGCACGGCCCGGCCGACCGCGACCGCCAGCACGGAGGCGCCCGCACCGCCCCGCGCGCCCAGCACCGCCAGCACCCGGCCGCCGTCCACCGGGCCCTCGACCGCGTCGGCCAGCGCCGCCCGCAGCCCGCCCCGCCCGTCGGGCAACCGCACGACCTGCTCCGCGCCCAGCTCCAGGGCGCACCGCCAGGTCGCCTCCCCCGGTGGACCCGTGCCGACCACCAGCACACCGGGCCTGCGCGGCAGCCCCGCGGCGGCGCACGCGAGCGCCGCGCCCTCGTCCAGCACCACCGCGGGCGCCCCGGACCACCGGCCGCGCAGCGCGTCGACGTCGGCCACCCGCTCCAGCTCGCAGCCGACGACCGCTGCCGCGTGCAGCACCTCGTCGACCAGCGCCTCCTCGGCCACCAGGGCCACCGGTCGTCCCATCGCTTCCTCCCGAAGGCGAGTCGTGGATCTTCACGACCCACGGTGCCGAGCGGTGAGGAAGGACACAACGGCTCAAGATCAACATGTGGACAACTCGGCGGACCTGGGCCGACCCGGAGGGCGAGAGCCGCGAGGAGGGATGAACGCGAAAATACTTCAACAACCGATGCGAACCGCCGCGACGGCGGGGAGAGGTCCGCGCACCGGGCCGGGTAACCGACCCCGGACATGGGACGACCCCCGCCAGGGGGGAGGGACGGGGGTCGCCAATGGTTCAGTCCCGGGGGGTCGGACTGAACCCGTCCGGTCATGCCGGACCCGTCTACTGTATCCCCACGGGACAGGGTCACGCGTGTCTTCCATTAGAGCGACGCCGAAATTTCGTTCGACCGCACACTAAGTTCGTAAACCTGCGAACAACCTCCGGGAGCCCGTTCCGGCACCCGGCCTAAGCTTGACCGGTGACCGATCGCGCCACCGAAGGCAGTCGCGTCGCCGCGTTCTTCGACCTGGACAAGACGGTCATCGCCAAGTCGAGCACGCTGGCGTTCAGCCGGCCGTTCTTCCAAGAGGGCCTCATCAACAGGCGTGCGGTGCTCAAGAGCGCCTACGCCCAGTTCGTGTTCATGCTGGCCGGCGCGGACGCCGACCAGATGGACCGGATGCGCTCGCACATCACCGCGCTCTGCGAGGGCTGGGACGTCGAGCAGGTTCGCTCGATCGTGGAAGAGACGCTGCACGACATCGTCGACCCCCTGGTCTACAAGGAGGCCACGCAGCTCATCTCGGAGCACAAGGACGAGGGCCACGACGTGGTCGTGGTGTCCGCCTCCGGCGAGGAGCTGGTCGCGCCCATCTCCGCCATGGTCGGCGCGACGCGCAGCGTGGGCACCCGGATGGTCGTCTCGGCCGGCCGCTACTCGGGCGAGGTGGGCTTCTACTGCGCCGGGGAGAACAAGGCGATCGCGGTCAAGCAGCTCGCCGACCGGCACGACTACGACCTGACCCGCTGCTACGCCTACTCCGACTCGATCAGCGACCTGCCCCTGCTGGAGGCGGTCGGCCACCCCACCGCGGTCAACCCCGACCGCGCGCTGCGCAGGGTCGCGGAACGGCGCGGGTGGCCCGTGCTGACCTTCTCCGACCCGGTGTCGCTGCGGGCCCGCATCCCGCGCCCCTCGGGCACGGCGGTCGCCGTGACGGCCATCGGCCTCGGCGCGGCCACGGCCGCCGGCGTGGCGTGGTACGGACTGCGCAGGCGCCGCCGGAGCTGATTCACCCGCCCTTGCCCCGGACAGCGGTACCGGCGGCGGATTCCCTGGCGCGGCAACGTGAACGGCTACGCACCGTCGCTTGACCGGTGCACCCCATCGAGCCCTTGCTGTGACGCCGGACACGGATTACAAATGAGGTGCGGACTTCGGGTCGGCCAGGGGCGAAGCGGAGGAGAAGCCTCGCCCACCCCGACAGAACTCCGTGCGCGGACTTCGAGACACCCACGCGCAGCACGCCGCGGGAGGCTTGTCGTCTAGGGCCTGCGTACCGGGACGCCGGACGCCGAGGCCAGATCGGTACGACACGAGTTGCACGCCTGGTAACTCGAACGTCCGCGCTGTCGACGGTGGGCCCCTCCACGGAGGGGCCCACCGTCTGTCTGTGCAGCGATTCCCCCTTTCGAGTGGCCGTGCGCACGGCCACCCAGTCGGCCCGCCCCCGGACAATGCCCACGCAGCGCAACCCGTTGACCCGTCCCTGTGACGTGGGTAACTTGCCGATTGTCGCCACTAGTGGTGGATGATTCCCAGTGGGAGGCCGCAGTGCTCGGTCCGCTCTTCGCCGCCGTCGTGGCCGCGGCCTCCGCCGTGACCGCCCCGGTCGGCCCGCCACCCGTCCCCGACCAGGCCCGCGGGCTCACCGCCCTGGTGGCCGACCTGACGCTGGAGCAGAAGGTCGGCCAGCTGTTCGTCACCTACCTGCACGGCCAGTCGCCCGACGAGGCGCACCCCGGCAACGTGCGCGACTTCGGCGTGGCCACGCCCGCGGAGGTGGTGGCGAAGTACCAGCCGGGCGGCGTCATCTACTTCAACAACGCCAGCTACGACAACATCGACACGCCCCGGCAGGTCGCGAACCTGTCCAACGGCCTGCAGGCCGCGAGCCCCGTCCCGCTGACCGTGGCCACCGACCAGGAGGCGGGCCTGGTCACCCGCATCGGGCCGCCCGCCACCCAGTTCCCCGGCAACATGGCCCTCGGCGCCGGCCGCAGCGCGCGGGACGCCGAGCGCGCCGCCGCCGTCTCCGCCCGCGAGCTGCGCGCCATGGGCGTCAACCAGGACTTCGCGCCCGACGCGGACGTCAACTCCAACCCGGCCAACCCGGTCATCGGCGTGCGCTCGTACTCCGGCGACCCGGCGCTGGCCGCCGAGCTGACCGCCGCCCAGGTGCGCGGCTACCAGCAGACCCCGCTGTCACCGCGGTCGGTCAGCGCCACCGCCAAGCACTTCCCCGGCCACGGCGACACCGCCGAGGACAGCCACACCAGCCTGCCCACGGTCGACCGCACCGCCGAGCAGTGGCGCGCGGTGGACGCGCCGCCGTTCCGGGCGGCCATCGCCGCGGGCGTCGACTCGATCATGACCGCGCACATCCGGATGCCGGCCATCGACCCGTCGGGCGAGCCGGCCACGCTGTCCAAGCCGGTCCTGGACCTGCTGCGCGGCGAGCTCGGCTACGACGGCGTGGTCATCACCGACTCCCTGCACATGGCGGGCGTGCGGCAGCTGCACCCCGACGCCGAGGTGCCCGTGCTGGCCCTGAAGGCGGGCGTCGACCAGCTGCTGATGCCGGTGAACCTGGGCGAGGCGATCGACCGCGTGGTCGCCGCGGTGCGCTCCGGCGAGCTGACCGAGCAGCGGATCGACCGCAGCGTGCTGCGGGTGCTGCGGATGAAGTCCCTGCGCGGCCTGTTCTCCCGCGTGCCGACCACACCCGAACGGGTGGACTCCACCGTCGGCGCCGCCGAGCACCTGGCCGCCGCGCGGGCGATCACCGACCGCACCACCACCGCCGTGCGCAACGACGCGGGCGTGCTGCCCCTGGCCTCCCGCCCGACCGCCCCGCTGGTCACCGGCTGGGGTGACGCGACGACCCGCACCCTGGCCGGGCTGCTGGGCGGCACCGCGCTGCCCACCGGGTCCGCGCCGGCGGAGGCGCAGATCAGCGCCGCCGCGCGGGCCGCCGGGAACGCCGACCTCGTGGTCGTGCTGACCAACGGGCTGTCCCGCCAGCCCGCGCAGCAGGCCCTGGTGGCCCGGCTCCTGGCCACCGGCAGGCCCGTGGTCGCGGTGGCCGTGCAGAACCCGTACGACGTGGCGCACACCGCCGCGCCGACGTGGCTGGCCACCTACTCCTACAACCCGGTGGCCCTGGAATCGCTCGCCCGTGTGATCACCGGCGAGGTGCGGCCGAGCGGCAGGCTCCCGGTGGCCGTGCCGGGGCCGACGCCGTACCCCTTCGGCCACGGCCTGGGCTGGTGAGCGCGGTGGACCGCAGGGGCTTCCTCGCGGCGGGTGCCCTCGCCCTGCCCCCGCTCGGCGCCCTGGCGCAGCCGGACCACCGGCCGCCGACCCGCCCGCGACGGGTCGAGACCGGTGCGGAGCGGCTGGCCGAGCGCGGCTGGGAGCGGTTCGCCGGCCGCCGGGTCGGCGTGGTCACCAACCCGACCGGCGTGCTGCGCGACCACACGCACGTGGTCGACTCGATGGTCGCCGCCGGCCGCCCGCCGGTCGCCGCGTTCGGCCCCGAGCACGGCTTCCGCGGCACGGCCCAGGCCGGCGGCTCCGAGGGCGACTACCAGGACCCGCGCACCGGCATCCCGGTCTACGACGCGTACGGCGCGAACGCCGCCAAGCTCGCCGGCATGTTCACCAAGGCGGGCGTCGACACCGTCGCGTTCGACATCGCGGACGTGGGCGCGCGCTTCTACACCTACATCTGGACCATGTACACGGCGATGCACGCCGCCGCCCTCACCGGCGCCGAGTTCGTCGTGCTCGACCGCCCCAACCCGGTCGGCGGCACGGCCCGCGGCCCGCAGCTCGACCCGGCCCACGCCACCGGGGTGGGCCGCAAGCCCGTGGTCCAGCAGCACGGCATGACCGTCGGCGAGCTGGCGCTGCTGTTCAACGGCGAGTTCCTGCCCGACGACGGCGCCCGCGTCGAGCACCTGGAGGTGGTGGAGGCCGCCGGCTGGCGCCGCGACGACCTCGACACCGGCGTGCCGTGGGTCGCCCCGAGCCCGAACATGCCCACGCGCGACACCGCGCTGGTCTACCCCGGCACGTGCCTGTTCGAGGGCTTGGTGTTCTCCGAGGGCCGCGGCACCACCCGCCCGTTCGAGACCGTCGGCGCGCCGGGCCTGGACTGGCGGTGGGCCGAGGACCTGAACGCCCTGGGGCTGCCCGGCGTGCGGTTCCGCGAGACCTACTTCACGCCGACGTTCAACAAGTTCGCCGACCAGCTGTGCGGCGGGGTGGCCCTGCACCTCACCGACGCGCACCGGTTCGACGCGCCCCGCACCGCCGTGGCCATGATCGTCACGGCGCGCGCCCGGTACCCGCGGGTGTTCGCGTGGCGGCCGGACAACTGGATCGACAAGCTCAGCGGCTCGGACCGGCTGCGCCGCATGGTCGACGCGGGCGCGGGCACCGACGACGTGGTCGGCGCCTGGCAGGACGAGCTGGCCGCGTTCGAGCGCACCCGCCGGCCGTACCTGCGCTACCGGTAGATGGAGGAGCGATGCGCGTCCCCGCCCTGCTGATCGCGACCACCCTGCTCGCACCCCTGGTCGCGGTGACCCCCGCGCACGCCCACGGCCGCGAGGCGCGGTTCGACCAGCCGCACGCGGGTTGGTCGAACGACCTGCTCGAACCGGGTACCCCCGAGCGCGTGGGACTGGACCCGGCACCCCTGGACGAGGCGCTGGCGCGGGTCGCGCGCTACACCGAGCCCGACGCGAGCGGCCACCCGCTGTTCGCGGGCGCGGTCACGCTGTACGCGCACGAGGGCACCGTGGTGACCGAGCGGCCGGTGGGCTGGGCGGTCCGCTACGCCGACGCCTCGGGCACCGAGCTGCCCGAGGACCAGCGGGTGCCGATGACCCGCGACACGATCTTCGACGTCGCCTCGATCTCCAAGCTGTTCACCTCGATCGTGGTGATGCGCCAACACGAGCAGGGGAAGTTCGAGCTGGACGACCCGGTCGCCCGCCACCTGCCCGAGTTCGGCGTCAACGGCAAGGAGGGCATCACCGTCCGGCAGCTCCTGACCCACACGTCGGGCCTGGTGGCGTGGCTGCCGCTGTGGTCGCAGTACCCGGACGTGCCCTCCCGGGTCAAGGCCGTCATGGACACCAGGCCGGTCAACCCGCCGGGTACCGCGTACGTGTACTCCGACCTGAACCTGATCACGCTCGGCCTGCTGGCGGAGAGGTGGTCGGGCCGGAAGCTGGACGAGCTGGTCCGCCGGGACATCACCGCGCCGCTGGGCCTGGTGGACACCGGCTACAACCCGCCCGCGAGCAAGCTGGACCGGATCGCGGCCACCGAGTACCAGGCGGGCCGGGGCCTGGTCCGCGGCGTGGTGCACGACGAGAACGCCTGGTCGCTGGGCGGCGTGGCCGGGCACGCGGGCGTGTTCTCCACCGCGCGCGAGCTGGCCGTGCTCGGCCAGGCCATCCTCAACGGCGGCCACCACGCGGGCCGGCGCGTGCTGCGCCCGGAGACGGTCGAGCTGATGCTCACCGACTTCAACCAGGGCTTCCCCGGCAACTCCCACGGCCTGGGCTTCGAGCTGGACCAGCGCTGGTACATGGGCGCGCTGACCTCGCCGCGGACCGCCGGGCACACCGGGTTCACCGGCACCACGCTGGTGCTCGACCCGCTGTCGCGGTCGATCGCGGTGCTGATGACCAACCGCGTGCACCCGACCCGGGACTGGGGCTCGATCAACCCGGCGCGCCGGGTGGTGGCCGACGGCCTGGCGCGGGCGCTGGCGGTGAAGCCCCGGCACGGCACCGCGTGGACGCCCGAGACCGGCGGCGGCACGCTCACCACCCGCGACCTCGCGCGCCGCGCCGGCGGGCAGGTGCTGTCCTTCTCCGCGTTCGTGGACCTCGACCCCGGCGACCGGGTCGTCGTGGAGGCGACCAACGACGGGACCTCCTGGCGCGATGTCCGGGTGTTGGCCGGTTACGGGCAGCGGCGGTGGGAGCGCGTCGAGGTGGTGACCGAGGCGGCGCTGCGGTATCGCTGGCGGTACGAGCGGGGCACGGGCTACGGCGGTCGTGGTGTTTACGTCGACACCGTGCGCATTACCGACCACCACGGTGTGTTGCTCGACGCGGAGCGAGAAGCCGACGGCCTTCACGCCACAGGGTGGCGAGTCGCGGACCGATAGTTACGCCAGGTAACGGTTGGAGCAGCAAACGCCCACTCTGCGTTGACCCTTCATCGCGCGGTTAGTAAGTTTCCCACGTGTCCTCTGAGAGCACCGCCGACACCAGCCCCCTGGTCACCATCCGCTCGCTGCTGCCGGGCCTGGCCCGCGCCGAGCAGCGGGTGGCCAAGGTGGTGCTGGACAACCCGGCGACCGTCGCCCACCGCAGCATCACCGAGGTCGCCGAGGCCGCGGGCACCAGCGAGACGACGGTGACCCGGTTCTGCAAGGCCATCGGCGTCGGCGGCTACCCGGAGCTGCGCATCGCGCTGGCCGCCGACACCGCCCGCACGGCCGCGCGCGCCGACCGGGACCTCGGCGGCGACATCGGGCCGGGCGACGACCTGCGGCAGGTCGTGGGCAAGGTCGCGTTCGCCGACGCGAGGGCGGTCGAGGAGACCGCCGAGCAGCTGAACGTGGAGACCCTGCAGGCGGTCGTGCAGGCGGTCGCGGGCGCGCGGCGGGTCGACGTGTGCGGGTTCGGCGCCAGCGCGTTCGTCGCGTTCGACCTCCAGCAGAAACTTCACCGGATCGGGCGTACCTGCTTCGCCTGGAACGACCCCCACATCTCGCTCACCTCCGCCGCCGTGCTCACCCCCGAGGACGTCGCGGTCGGCATCTCGCACACCGGCTCCACCGCGGAGACGGTGGAGTCCCTGCGGGTGGCCCGGCAGCACGGCGCGACCACCGTGGCGCTGACCAACTTCCCGCGCTCGCCGATCAGCGAGGTCGCCGACCACGTGCTGACCACGGCCGCGCGCGAGACCACGTTCCGCTCCGGCGCCATGGCCAGCCGGATCGCGCAGCTCACCGTGATCGACTGCCTGTTCATCGGCGTCGCGCAGCTGCACGTGGACAGCGCCAAGACGGCCCTGGAGGCCACCTACGACGCGGTGTCGGGGCACCGCCTGGGCGCCCGGCCGGACGGCAGGCGGCGCCGGGAGTCGGGTAAGTGACGCCGCCGCGGCACGGCGTCGCGGTCCGGGTGGACTCCCCGACCGAGGCCCGCAACCCCGGGACCACCGACATCGACCGGGTCTCCACGCTGGACGTGCTGCGCCTGATCAACACCGAGGACCACCGGGTGCCCGACGCCGTGGGCGCCGTGCTGCCGGAGCTGGCGCGGGCCGTCGAGCTGGCCGTGGGGGCGCTGCGCGCGGGTGGGCGGGTGCACTACGTGGGCGCGGGCACGTCCGGCCGGCTGGCCACCCTCGACGCGGCCGAGCTGGTGCCGACGTTCAACGTGCCGCCGGACTGGTTCCTGGCCCACCACGCGGGCGGCCACGAGGCGCTGGTGCGCGCGGTGGAGGACGTGGAGGACCAGGCGGCGGGCGGCGCGGCCGAGATCCGGCGGCACGCCTCGCCCGGTGACCTGGTGGTCGGCGTGACCGCGTCCGGCCGCACCCCGTTCGTGATCGCGGCGCTGGCCGAGGCGCGGCTGCTGGGCGCGAGCACCGTCCTGGTGTCGAACAACCCGACCGCGCCCGCCCCGGCCTACGTGGACGTGCTGGTCGCGCTGGACACCGGTCCCGAGGCGATCGCGGGCTCCACCCGGATGAAGGCGGGCAGCTCGCAGAAGCTGGTGCTGACCTCGTTCTCCACCGCGGTGATGGTCCGGCTCGGGCGCACCTACTCCAACCTGATGGTGTCCATGCGCGCCACCAACGCCAAGCTGCGCGGGCGCACCCTGCGCATCCTGCGCGAGGCCACCGGGCTCGACGAGGCCGAGTGCTCGACCGCGCTGGCCGCCTCGGGCGACGACCTGAAGGTGGCCCTGGTGCACCTGCTGGCCGACGTGCCCGCGGCCCGCGCCGCCGAGGCCCTGGAGAGCACCCAGGGGCACGTCCGGCAGGCGCTCAGCCTGCTGTCACCGGGCGCCACGGGATAGGCGTCGACAGCACCATCGCGCTTGAGGTCTCGCCGTAGCCGCCCAGCCGCACCAGCAGCCGCTCCAGCTCGCTGATCGAGGTGGTCACCACCTTGACCACCGAGCAGATGTCACCGGTCAGCCGCACCACCTCCACCACCTCGGGGCAGTCGTCGAGCAGCTCCGGGTGCACCGTGATGCACCGCGGGCCGTAGCACTTCATCCGCACCAGGGCGATCACCGGCCGGCCCACCGCCGTCGGGTCCACCGCCGCCCGGTAGCCGGTGATGACGCCCGCGTTCTCCAACCGCCGCACGCGCTGCGCGACCGTCGGCGGCGAGACGTGCACCCGCCTGGCCAGCTCGTTGTAGGACAGGCGCGCGTCCTCCTGGAGCGCTCCCAGCAGGGCCCAGTCCACGCGGTCCAGCTCGATGCTCACGATCCCGAAGTTACCGCGGCACGGACTTGACGATCGCAAGAAGTTCACCGGCCAACACCGTTCGACGCCCATTCAACTCACCCGAACGCGCGGCGATGATGTGGTCATGACTTGTCCGGTCTCACCCAAACTCGACTTCGGCGGCACGACGCCCTACGAGGACTACGTGCACGCCTCGGTGCTGCACGGCCTGCAACGGCAGTGGTCCGACGACCCGCGCGAGATGTCGTTCCTGGTGATCACCCAGGTCATGGAGCTGTACTTCGGCCTGCTGTGCTTCGAGTGGCGGCAGGCCCAGAAGGAGCTGCGGGCCGACGACCTGCGCGCCGCCGTGCGCACCCTGCGCCGCAGCGAACTGCACATGCAGGCGCTCAACGCGGCGTGGCGGCCCATCGCGCGGATGACCCCGGCGGAGTTCAACTCGTTCCGCGACGCCCTCGGCGAGGGCTCGGGCTTCCAGTCCGGCCGCTACCGCGAGGTGGAGTTCCTGCTCGGCGAGAAGTCGCGGTCGATGCTCGTGCCGCACCGGGCCGTGCCGCGGCAGCACGAGGCGCTGGAGGCGCTGCTCGACGAGCCGAGCCTGTACGACGACGTGCTCGCCGCCCTCCACCGGCAGGGCCTGCCGATCCCGGCCGACGTGCTCGACCGCGACGTCAGCGAGCCCTACGAGCCGAACGGGCAGGTCGAGGCCGTGTGGGCGGAGGTCTACCGCGGCGGTTCCCGCGACCTGCTGGAACTGGGCGAGGCGCTGACCGACATCGCCGAGGAGTTCGCCCGCTGGCGCTACGACCACCTGCTGGCCACCCGGCGCTCCATGGGCGCCAAGACCGGCACCGGCGGTTCGGCCGGGGTCGCGTGGCTGGAGAAGCGCACGCGGCGTTCCGTCTTCCCCGAGCTGTGGACCGCGAGGAGCTACGTGTGAACGACCCGTTGGCGCACGTCCGCGACCTGTTCGACCTGGACGACGACGTCGTCTACCTCGACGGCAACTCGCTGGGCGCGCCGCCCAGGGTGGTGGCCGAGCGGGTGCGGGAGGTCGTCCGGGAGCAGTGGGGCAGGCGGCTCATCCGCGGCTGGTCCGAGGGCTGGTGGGAGGCGCCCGAGCGGATCGGCAACCGGATCGGGCGGCTGCTCGGCGCCGCGCCCGGGCAGGTGCTGGTGGCCGACTCGACCAGCGTGAACCTGTTCAAGGCGCTGATGGCGGCGGTGCGCAACACCGACCGGGCCGAGATCGTGGTCGACGCCGGCACGTTCCCCAGCGACGGGTACGTGGCGCGGTCGGTGGCCGAGCTGACCGGGCTGGCGCTGCGGCCCGCCCCGCCCGAGGACCTGGACCTGCGCGACACCACGGCGGTGGTGCTGCTCAACCACGTGGACTACCGCACCGGGCGGCTGCTCGACATGGCGGAGCTGACCGCGCAGGCGCACGCGGTGGGCGCGAAGGTCGTGTGGGACCTGTGCCACAGCGCGGGCGTGCTGCCGATCGAGCTGGACGCGCTGGGCGTGGACCTCGCGGTGGGCTGCACGTACAAGTTCCTCAACGGCGGGCCGGGGTCGCCGGCGTTCATCTACGTGCCCCGGCACGGGCAGGCCGCGTTCGAGCAGCCGCTGACCGGGTGGACGGGGCACGAGGTGCCGTTCGCGATGGACCCGGAGTACCGGCCGGACCCCGGCGTGTCCCGGGCGCGCGTCGGCACGCCGGACATCATCTCGATGCTCGCCCTGGAGGCGGCGCTGGAGGTCTGGGACCACGTCGACCTGCGGGACGTGCGGGCCAAGGGCCTGGCGCTGACCGCGCACTTCCGGTCACTGGTCGAGGGGCTGCCCGGCATCGAGGTGATCACCCCGGCCGACGAGTGGCGCGGGCACCAGGTCTCGCTCCGCCACCCCGACGCCGACCGCCTCGTGGAGCGGCTGGCCGAGCGTCAGGTCATCGGCGACCACCGCCCGCCCGACGTGCTCCGCTTCGGCTTCGCCCCGCTCTACAACACCTTCGACGAGGCCACCCGAGCCGCCACCACCCTCAAAGAACTCCTCTGAGCGGTCGACTCGCGGTGTCCCACTGGAGGACACGCGGTGCTCGACTGGAGGACACGCCGGTTACAAGACCAACCACCGGCGTGTCCTCCACTCAGACACCGCGTGTCCTCCGGTCCGGCACCGCGTGTCCTCCGGTCGGGCGCGGGGTCAGGGGGTGGCGGCGTCGGCGATGCTTCGGGCTTCTCGGGCGCCGGATTCGAGGGCCTCGCAGTAGAAGAGGAGCCACTGGCGGACGCCGTCGGGGTCGCCGGTGGAGAAGGCGTGCAGGGCGGCGGTGTAGTCGTTGCCGCGGCGCAGGCACATCACCTCGGGGACGCCGAGCGACTTCGGGTCCAGGCCCGTCGCCATCGAGGTGAGGCGGGAGGCGGCGCGGGCCACCACGCCGTTGGCCGTGGCGAACGGCGACAGCGTCATCAGCTCGCCGTGCACGACGGCCACCAGCAGGGCGCCGGGCACCGAGGTCCCGCCGGTCACCAGGTGGGCCAGCAGGTCCAGGCGCTCGGTGACGCCGGGCACCGGGCGCGGTCGGCCGGGGTCGGCGTCGAGGTCGGCGGCGGCCAGCACGTGCAGGCGGGCCAGGGCCTGGAGCGGCGCGCGGCGCCAGGTCGGGAACACCGCGCCCAGCGCCTCGGCCACGCGCAGGGAGCCGGCCAGCACCGGGTCGGTCACCGCGCCGTCCGACGGGATCGCCGTCGCACCGCCGTCGATGGCCGCCGACGCGCGGGCGGCCCGCACGGACGCCTCGGCCGCGGTGGTCGCCCAGCCGCGCAGGTTGACGCGGTGCCGGTGCACCTGGAACACGGCTTCGCGGGCCGCGTCGGCGGCCTCGGGCACACCGGGCAGGTCCAGCAGCGGGGCGAGCGGGTCGGTCACGCCACCGAACACTACCCGCCGGTAAGTGGCCCTTTGAACAACCCTGGAATTGGCCATTACGGATGGCCACTCGCCGCACTAGCGTCCGGGGCATGAACTGGTACGACCGCCCGGTGCTCGTCGGTGCCCACGTCCGCCTCGAACCCCTGGCGCCCCACCACGCCGAGGGCCTGCACGAGGCCGGCAAGGACCCGGAGGTCTGGACCTGGCTGAGCACGCCCCAACCCCGGGACGTCGACGACACCCGCACCTACGTCGAGCGCGCCCTGGCCGACCCCGCCCGCCTCGCCTGGGCGCAGGTCGACCCGCGCACGGGCGAGGTGGCGGGCACCACCTCCTACTACGAGATCGACCCGACCCACCGCGGCCTCTACATCGGCCACACCTGGATCGGCACGCGCTGGCAGCGCACCGCGCTGAACACCAACGCCAAGTTCCTACTGCTCCGACGCGCCTTCGAGGACCTGGGCGCGCACCGCGTCGGCTGGCACACCGACCTGCGCAACGAGCGCTCGCAGCGCGCCATCGAACGCCTCGGCGCCACCCGCGAGGGCGTCCTGCGCGTGCACCGGATCCGCCCGGACGGGACGCTGCGGGACACCGTCGTGTACTCGATGACCGCCGAGGAGTGGCCGCGGCTGAAGGCCCGCCTCGCGACGTGACGCGGCTCACGGGACGTGCCGCTGGTCGCAACTTAGGTGTCGTTCGGCGGGAACACCATGGTCAGGCGCGGGTGGCCGGGTTACACAGTTACCCACGCGTTTCGAACTCGGCCGAAATTGGTCTGAACCTTTTGGGTGCGCAGTGAGCTGAATCGCACTACGGTCAGTGCGCACCCCACGGATTCAGGAGGTACGCCCCGCCATGACAGAGCCGCAAGCCGCGCTGGACAACCTGCTGACGGAGAACAGGACGTTCCCGCCCAGCGAGGAGTTCGCCGCCCAGGCCAATGCGACCGCCGCGCTCTACGGGGAGGCCGACGCCGACCGCGAGGCGTTCTGGGCGAAGCAGGCCGAGCGGCTGTCCTGGGACACCCCGTGGACGCAGGTCCTCGACTGGTCGGACGCCCCGTTCGCGAAGTGGTTCGTCGGCGGCAGGCTCAACGTCGCCTACAACTGCGTCGACCGGCACGTGGAGTCCGGCCACGGCGAGCAGGTCGCCATCCACTGGGAGGGCGAGCCCGGCGACAGCCGCGCCATCACCTACGCCGACCTGCAGCGCGAGGTCTCCAAGGCGGCCAACGCCCTGGCCGAGCTGGGCGTCGGCGCCGAGGACCGGGTCGCCATCTACATGCCGATGGTCCCCGAGGCGATCTTCGCCATGCTCGCCTGCGCCCGCGTCGGCGCGCTGCACAGCGTGGTGTTCGGCGGCTTCTCCGCCGAGGCGCTGCGCACCCGCATCGAGGACTCGCGGGCCAAGCTGGTCATCACCACCGACGGCCAGTACCGGCGCGGCAACCCGGCCCCGCTCAAGCCCGCCGTCGACGAGGCCGTCGCCAACGCCGCCACCGTCGAGCACGTGCTCGTGGTCCGGCGCACCGACACCGAGGTCGCCTGGACCGAGGGCCGCGACGTGTGGTGGCACGACGTGGTCGACCGCCAGTCCGACCGGCACACCCCCGAGGCGTTCGACTCCGAGCACCCGCTGTTCATCCTCTACACCTCGGGCACCACGGGTAAGCCGAAGGGCATCCTGCACACGTCGGGCGGCTACCTCACCCAGGCGTCGTACACCCACCACAACGTGTTCGACCTCAAGCCGGACACCGAC
Source organism: Saccharothrix syringae (assembly GCF_009498035.1). Taxonomy (NCBI): domain Bacteria; kingdom Bacillati; phylum Actinomycetota; class Actinomycetes; order Pseudonocardiales; family Pseudonocardiaceae; genus Saccharothrix; species Saccharothrix syringae. The sequence goes on along the minus strand of NZ_CP034550.1, from coordinate 305,813 downwards.
GTCTACTGGTGCACCGCCGACATCGGCTGGGTGACCGGGCACAGCTACATCGTCTACGGCCCGCTGTCGAACCGGGTGACGCAGGTCGTCTACGAGGGCACGCCGAACACCCCGCACGAGGGCCGGCACTGGGAGATCATCCAGAAGTACGGCGTGTCGATCTACTACACCGCGCCGACGCTGATCCGCACCTTCATGAAGTGGGGCGCGGACATCCCGGCCAAGTACGACCTGTCGAGCCTGCGCGTGCTGGGCAGCGTCGGCGAGCCGATCAACCCCGAGGCGTGGATCTGGTACCGGGAGCACATCGGCGCCGGCAAGACCCCGGTCGTCGACACCTGGTGGCAGACCGAGACCGGCGCGATCATGATCTCCCCGCTGCCCGGCGCCACCTCCACCAAGCCCGGCTCGGCGCAGCGCCCGCTGCCCGGCGTGTCGGCCAAGGTGGTGGACGACCAGGGCAACGAGGTCGGCAAGGGCGGTGGCGGCTACCTGGTGCTCGACCAGCCGTGGCCGTCGATGCTGCGCGGCATCTGGGGCGACGAGGAGCGCTACCGCGACACCTACTGGTCGCGGTTCGGCGAGCAGGGCTTCTACTTCGCGGGCGACGGCGCCAAGTACGACGCGGACGGCGACATCTGGCTGCTGGGCCGGGTGGACGACGTGATGAACGTGTCCGGGCACCGCATCTCCACCACCGAGGTCGAGTCCGCGCTGGTCTCGCACCCGACGGTGGCCGAGGCGGCGGTGGTCGGCGCCACCGACCCGACCACCGGCCAGGGCATCGTGGCGTTCGTCATCCTGCGCGGCGGCGTGGCCGAGGGCTCCGACGGCGCGGAGGCGATCAAGGCGCTGCGCGACCACGTGGCCAAGGAGATCGGCCCGATCGCCAAGCCGCGGCAGATCATGGTCGTGCCGGAGCTGCCGAAGACCCGCTCGGGCAAGATCATGCGCCGCCTGCTGCGCGACGTGGCGGAGAACCGGCAGGTCGGCGACGTGACCACGCTCGCCGACTCGTCCGTGATGGACCTCATCTCCAGCGGCCTGAAGTCGGGCTCCGGGGAGGACTGAGCACGTCGCCGGACGGGGTGCCTCTCGACGGGAGGCGCCCCGTCCGGTGCGTTAGGGTGGTTCCCGGTGAGCCGGGAAGCCTGGTCGGCACGAGGACGAGCCGTGCCCGACGACCCCCGGAGCCCACCTTGACCCGCAAGCGCGAGACCGTCGCGGAGTTCGCCCGCTACCTGCGCACCGAGACCGTCGGCGGCGTGCTGCTGCTCGGTGCCACCGCCCTGGCGCTGATCTGGGCCAACTCGCCGCTCTCCGGCGCGTACACCGCGCTGCGGGACCTCCGGCTCGGCCCGGCGTCGCTGCACCTGGACCTCAGCGTCGGCGACTGGGCCAAGGACGGCCTGCTGGCGGTCTTCTTCTTCGTCGCGGGCCTGGAGCTCAAGCGCGAGCTGGTGATCGGCGAGCTGGGCAACGTCCGGTCCGCGGTGCTGCCGGTCGTCGCGGCCGTCGGCGGCATGGTGGTCCCGGCGGGAATCGCGCTGGTGGTCGGCCGGGGTCAGCCGGGCATCGAGCAGGCGTGGGCGATCCCGGTGGCCACGGACATCGCGTTCGCGCTCGGGGTGCTGGCGCTGACCGCGTCGGGGCTGCCCGCGAGCCTGCGGGTGTTCCTGCTCAGCCTGGCCGTGGTGGACGACCTGGGCGCGATCGCGATCATCGCGGTGCTGTTCACCGCCCACTTCAACGCCCTGGCCGCGGTGGCCGCGGTGGCGCTGCTGGCCCTGTACGCGTACCTCCAGCACCGGCGGGTCACCACGCCCTGGCTGTACGTGCCGATCGCGGTCGGCACGTGGGTCGCGGTGCACGCGGCGGGCGTCCACGCCACCATCGCCGGCGTCGCCCTGGCGCTGCTGACCCGCGTGCGCCGGGACCACTACGAGCGCGAGGCGCCCGCGCTGCGGCTGGAGCACCGGCTGCAGCCGTGGTCGGCGGGGGTGGCGGTGCCGGTGTTCGCGCTGTTCGCCGCGGGCGTGCCGGTGAACGGCGAGGCGCTGTCCGGCCTGTTCCGCGACCCGCTGGCGCTGGGCGTGATGACCGGCCTGGTGGTGGGCAAGGTGGTCGGCATCGTCGGGGCGTCGGCGCTGGCCGTGGTGCTCCGGGTCGCCGTGTGGCCCAGCGGCGCCGGGCCGCGCGACATCGTCGCGGTCGCGGTGCTCGGCGGCGTCGGGTTCACCGTCAGCCTGCTCATCGCGGACCTCTCGCTCGACGGCGCGGCGGCCGAGCAGGCCAAGGCCGCCGTGCTGCTGGCGTCCCTGACGGCGTCGCTGCTGGCCTCGGTGCTGCTGGTCCGGCGCAGCCGCGCGCACCAGCGCGCCGACACGGAAGGGTGATCCGCCGGTCGGTCGGCCCGCGCGGGCCGACCATGGCACGATGGCGCGGTGACCAGCGCTCGGGAGAACACCAACGGCAGCGGGCTGCCACCTGTCCCGTCGATCCCGTTGACCGCGGAGAGCGCGGCGAAGATCGCCGGTGAGACGTCCATCGGCGGGCTCGTGCGCGACGCGACCGCCCACCTGTCCACCCTGGTCAGGGCCGAGGTGGAGCTCGCCAAGTCCGAGGTCGCCGGCGAGATCAGGAAGGGCGTGAAGGGCAGCGTCTACTTCATCGTCGCGCTGACGGTGCTGCTGTTCAGCTCGTTCTTCTTCTTCTTCTTCGGCGCGGAACTGCTGGACGTGTGGCTGCCCCGGTGGTCGGCGTTCCTGATCGTGTTCGGCGTGATGCTGCTGACCGCGGTCCTGTTCGCGCTGCTCGGCGTCCGCAAGCTCAAGAAGCTGCGCGCGCCGCAGCGGACCATCGACTCGGCCCGCGACACGGTGGCGGCCATCCGGAACCGCGGCGAGGACCGCTGAAGGCCGTGGCCCTGCCGCCCGACCCGTCGACCGCTCGGGTGCCCGGCCCCTGGGCGCACCGGGACGTGTCCGCCAACGGCATCCGCCTGCACGTGGCGGAGCTGGGCGACGGGCCGCTGGTGCTGCTGCTGCACGGGTTCCCCGAGTTCTGGTGGTCGTGGCGGCACCAGCTGCCCGCGCTCGCCGAGGCCGGGTACCGGGCGGTGGCGGTGGACCTGCGCGGCTACGGCGACTCGGACAAGCCGCCGCGCGGCTACGACGGGTTCACCCTGGCCGGCGACGTCGCCGGGCTGGTCAAGGCCCTCGGCGAGACGCGGGCGCACCTGGTCGGCCACGCGTGGGGCGGCATGCTGGCGTGGACGGTCGGCGCGATGCACCCGCGCCTGGTCGCCTCGGTGACCGCGCTGGCCGCGGCGCACCCGCTGGCGCTGCGCCGGGCGATCCGCCGCGACCCGCGCGGCCAGGGCCGGGCCAGCGGGCACGTGTTCGGGTTCCAGCTGCCGGTCCTCCCCGAGCGCAGGCTGACCAAGGACGGCGCCGCCGCGGTCGGCGCCCTGTTCACCTCCTGGTCGGGTCCGAAGTGGACGGTGTCGCCGGAGTTCGACGAGGTGGTGCGCCGCAACCGCGCGGCCGCCCTGGTGCCGGGGGTCGCGCACTCCGCCCTGGAGTACTACCGCTGGGCCGTGCGCTCGCAGCTGCGCAGCGACGGCCGCCGCTTCACCGAGGCCGTCGACCGGCGCCTGGAGGTGCCGGTGCTCCAGGTGCACGGCGCCCTGGACCCGGTGGTGCTGGAGTCCACCGCGGCCGGCTCGGGCCGCTGGGTGGGACCGCGCTCGTCGTTCCGGGTGCTGCCGGAGGTCGGGCACTTCCCGCACGAGGAGGCGCCGCACACCACGACGAAGCTGATCACCGGCTTCCTGGGCCGGGTCCAGCCGGCGCGGGGCTAGCCGGCACGGGGCTAGCTGGCGCAGGTCTGGGTGGAGGCCCGCCGGACGAGCGTCGGCGCCTCGGCCACCTCCTCGGCGACCTCCTTCGCGGTCAGCACGAACCCGGTCTCCTGGTCGTCCACGGCCGCGCCGAACACCACGCCCATCACCCGGCCCTGCGGGTCCACCAGCGGGCCGCCGGAGTTGCCGCTGCGCACCTTCGCCCGCACCGTGTAGACGTCCCGCGTCACGGTCACCGCGTCGTAGATGTCCGGCCCGCGCAGCATGGGTATCCGCTCGCGCACCCGCGCCGCGGACGCGGTGTACGGGCCGTCCAGCGGGTAGCCCAGCACGATCCCGTCCTCGCCCTGGGCGATCTCGTCGGTGCGGAACTCCAGCGGCGCGGCGTCCAGGTCGGGCACGGCCAGGATGGCGACGTCGGTCTGCGCGTCGTAGTGCACGACCGTCGCGTCGAACTGCCCGCGCCCCACCTCGACCGCGACCTCCGTGGTGCCCGCGACGACGTGCGCGTTGGTCATCACCCGCTCGGGCGCGATCACGAACCCGGTGCCCTCCAGGGCCCGCGAGCACGACGGCGCCCGCCCGCGCACCTTGAGCACGCTGGGCTGAAGCCGCTGCACGACCGGGTTGTCGCCCAGCGCCGGGTCGGGCGGTTCGACGTCCTTGAGCGGGGTGCGGTCGAACGGGTTGACCGCGGCCGGGAAGCCCGAGACGTCGAACAGGTCGCTCAGGTCGTCGGCCAGGTCCCGGGCCGCCTGCGGCATGGCGCCGTCGACCGTCGACAGGATCACCGACTGGTTCAGGCCCCTGGTCAGGCCGGGCATGCCCGCGACCATGGTCAGCGGCAGCGCGATCATCCACGCCACCACGAACACCACGGCGCCCTGCACGACCGCGCCCAGCGCGTTGTCCGCGCCGCGCAGCGGGCTGGAGTTGACCCGCGGCTTGAGGGTCCGGCCCACGTAGACGCCCAGGGTCTCGCCCAGGGCCACCAGCAGCACCACCACGCCGACCGCGAAGACCACCTTGGTCACCACGTTGTCGAACTCGGCGACCACCAGCGGGGCGAGCTGGGTGCCCAGCACCAGGCCGACGAGCACGCCGACGAAGGCGGGCAGCGCGACGACCATGCCCTGTCGGGCGCCGGAGACCGCGGCGAACGCGGCGAGCGCGAGCACGAGCAGGTCGACCCAGTTCACGGCACCTCCGTCGCGCGCAGGGCGAGGTCGAGGTCACGCACGTCCGAGGTGTCCCACGGCCGTTCCCACCCGCCGAGCGCCAGCAGCCCGCTGAGCAGCCCGGCGGTGAAGCCCCACACCAGCATGCCCGGCGCGGAGAACGCGGGCCCGACGTAGCCCGCCTGGTGGCGCACCCGGAACCGGTTGGCCGGGTCCGCCAGGTGCGCGACCGGCACCCGCGCCACCGCGGCGGTCTCGGCCGGGTCGACCGGCGCGACCGGGGAGGGCCGCGCCCAGTGCGCCAGCACCGGGGTGACCACGAAACCGGACACCGGCACGTACAGCTCGGGCAGCGTCGCCAGCGGCCGCACGCCCTCGCGCAGCACGCCGGTCTCCTCGAACGCCTCGCGCAGCGCGGTGTCCACCGGCCCGTCGTCGGTCGGGTCGGCCGCGCCGCCGGGGAAGGCGACCTGGCCGGGGTGTGAGCCGAGGGTGTCGGCGCGGCGCAGCAGCAGCACGTCGGGCCCGTCCGGGCCCTCGCCGAACAGCACCAGCACCGCGGCCGCGCGGCCGGTGCCCGGCGGCGGCGCGGAGATGCGGGTGAAGGCGCGGGCGTCGATCTCCGCGGTGGCCTTGAGCAGGCCGCTCATCCAGTCCGGGACGTCGCCCGGTTCGACCGGGGCGGTCACCCGACCACCTCGCGCACCTGCTCCACCGACTCGAACACGGGCGGGTCGGCCACCTCGGTCAGCGCGCCGTCCCCGCCCACCACGACGCTGAGCGGCAGCCCGGGGCGCGCCCGGACCGCCGCGCGCACCGCGTCGGCCGGGTCGTGCACCGCGGGCAGGCGGACGCCCAGCTTGGCCAGCAGCTCCAGACCGTCCCCCTCCTTGCTGCCCACGAGCACCGCCACCACCGGCACGGCGCCCGGCTCGCGCGAGTAGGCGTCGAGCACCTTGAGCTCTTCCTGACAGGGAACGCACCAGGTGGCCCAGAAGTTCACCAGGGCCCGGCCGGGCAGCGCGCCGGCCAGGTCGAGCGGGGTGCCGTCGCCCAGGCAGGTCACCTCGACGCCGCGCAGCGCCGCCGGCCCGCCGGTGCCGGAGGGGCACGGCGGCAGGGCGGCGCGCTCGCGCAGCAGGCCGAGGTCCTGCGCGGGTCGGGACGGCGTGCTCTCGGCGGCCGGCGGGTCGTCCGCGCGCGGCCACAGCGCGACGGCGCCCGCCACCGCCAGCACCAGGACGACGACTGCCCACCGCGCTCGGGCGCTCACGCCAGCTTCTCCCCCGCCCGCACGCGCTCGGCCAGCTCGATCAGGTGCGGCGCCTCCTCGCCCTTGACCAGCTTCTGCGCCTTGACCGGGTCGACCTGGCCGACGCCGTAGGACGGGCACAGCGGGGCGAGCAGGCAGGCACCGCAGGCGGGTGTCCGGGCGTGGCAGACGCGGCGGCCGTGGAAGATCGTGCGGTGCGACAGCAGCGTCCACTCCCGGCGCTCGACCAGCGGGCCCACCGCGTGCTCGACCTTGACCGGGTCCTCCTCGGCGGTCCAGCCCCAGCGGCGGGTCAGCCGGCCGAAGTGGGTGTCCACGGTGATCCCGGGCACGCCGAACGCGTCGCCGAGCACCACGTTCGCGGTCTTGCGGCCCACGCCGGGCAGGGTGACCAGGTCCTCCAGCCTGCCGGGCACCTCGCCGCCGAACCGCTCCACCAGCGCGGCGCCCAGGCCCTGCAGGGAGGCCGCCTTGTTCCGGTAGAAGCCGGTGGGGCGGATCAGCTCCTCCAGCTCGGCGCGGTCGGCCGAGGCGAAGTCCCGCGCGGTCCGGTAGCGCCGGAACAGCGCGGGCGTGACCTGGTTCACCCGGACGTCGGTGGTCTGGGCGGAGAGCACCACCGCGACGAGCAGTTCGAGCGGGTTGGTGAAGTTCAGCTCGCAGTGCGCGTCGGGGTAGCCGAGGGCGAGCACGCGGGTCATCCGGCGCGCCCGGCGGACCAGCCCCAGCCTCGTCTCCGGCTGCTTCACCGCGCTCTTCGCCATGCTCGAACACTACTGCGTCTGCCGGAGTCACATGACGTACCGGTTCACCGCGCGGGGGCGTTTGACCGCTCACGATCGCGGGGAACAGAACGGCGAGCAACCAGCACCCAGTCACGGACGTCCCCCGTACGAACCGCACGACGACACGCTGGAGTGACCCCCTCTTGATGCACCCGCGAGTGGATGCGCAAGGATCGGAGCCATCATGACTGCCTGGTTCGTCATCGCCGTTCCGATCGTGATCATGTTCTTCGCGCTCTTCATGGAGCGCGTCGAAGCTCGTCTCCGGCACGTGGCGGTGCAGGAGGACGAGGTCGAGGAGTTCCTGGAGTCGGCCCGCCCCGACGAGGTCAGGGCGCTCTACGGGCACGGCATCGGCCGCGCGCTGGAACTGTTCCGGCTGCGCAGGCTGGGCGGTCGTGCCAGGAACCTGCGGCAGCGGCGCATCCGCCGCTAAGCGGGAGCAGGACCGGCGAGGCCCTCGGGGTCAAACCCCCGGCGGGCCTCATCGGGCTGTCCTGGGTGCTGTGGCGGCGCGCCGAAAGGCGATCTCGACCACAGCCCTTAGACTGCACTCAGTGATCGGCGGCAAGGCGCTGCTCCGCCAGAAGGCGGAACGCGCTCGACCATGCCGCCGTGTCTCGACAGGAGGGACGAGGTGGACGAGACCCTGGCCCGCGCGGGCATCTTCCAGGGGGTTGAACCGGCTGCAGCGGAGGCACTGGCGCAGACGCTGGAGTCCGTTGAATTCCCGCGCGGCCACGTGATCTTCGCGGAAGGCGAGCCGGGCGACCGGCTCTACATCATCCAGTCCGGGAAGGTGAAGATCGGCCGGAAGTCGCCCGACGGCCGGGAGAACCTGTTGGGGATCTTCGGCCCGTCCGACATGTTCGGCGAGCTGTCGATCTTCGACCCGGGTCCGCGCACGTCCACCGCGACCACGGTGACGGAGGTGCGGGCGGTCAGCATGGACCGCCCCGCGCTGCGGCAGTGGATCACGAACCGGCCGGAGATCGCCGAGCAGCTGCTGCGCGCCCTGGCGCGGCGGCTGCGGCGGACGAACTCCATGCTCGCGGACCTGATCTTCACCGATGTGCCGGGCCGCGTGGCGAAGGCGTTGTTGCAGCTCGCGCAGCGCTTCGGCAGCCAGGAGGCCGGTCTGCTGCGGGTCACCCACGACCTGACGCAGGAGGAGATCGCCCAGTTCGTGGGCGCCTCGCGCGAGACGGTGAACAAGGCCCTGGCCGACTTCGCCCACCGCGGCTGGCTGCGGTTGGAGGGCAAGAGCGTGCTGATCCTCGACCCGGAGCGCCTGGCCCGCCGGGCGCGCTAGACCCGGTCCAACAGGGCCGGGCGCCGCCCCCGACGCGGCGCACCGGCCCTGTTGCCGCGCGGCCCATCCCCCGACAGACCACGCATCCCACACCTCCGACGCCCGCAGGCCCCGACCCTCTGGCGCCGGAAGGAGGTTTGGCTACCCGCTGCGGCGTACGCCGAAACGGGTGCGGAGTGGCAGTTTCGTCAACGATCACACGGCTGTTTCGTCAACGATCGCACGAGACCCCTACCGCAGCTCAAGCCCCTTCACCCTCAAGGACCCGGTGTTCGTCGCTTTCGCCGCGCGGTTTCACCCGGTCATCCCATCGTTGTCATCGAATCGTGACCCCAGCCCCCTCACGCGGGTGAGGCACCGCACCGCCAAAACACTGGTACGCGCGTACCAATGCCTGCATACTGGTACGCATGTCCCACTCTGCCCGTCTCTCCGACTACCGCACCGCCCTCACCACCCCCGGCATGCGCGGCCCCGTGGCCGCGTCCCTGCTCGCCCGCCTGCCGGTCGCCATGATCGGCCTCGCCCTGCTGCTCTACGTGCAGCGCGAGACCGGCTCGTTCGCCGCGGCGGGCCTGGTGTCGGCGGCGGCGCTGGTGGGCGTCGCGGTCGGGTCGATCGTGCAGGGCAGGCTGATGGACCGGCACGGGCCGACGCGCCCGCTGCTGGTCACGGTGTCGCTGTTCGCCGTGTTCGCGGCGCTGAGCGTGACCGCGGTCGAGGCGGGCGCCCCGCCGGCCGCCCTGGTGCCGCTGGCGTTCGCGCTCGGCACCACCGAGCCCATGGTGGGCTCGGCGTCGCGGGCGCTGTGGTCGCACGTGCTGCCCGCCGGGCCCGCGCGGCACGCCGGGTACGCCTACGAGGCGATCAGCATGGAGGTGTTCTTCATCCTCGGCCCCGGCCTGGCCGGGCTGCTGGTCGCGGCGCCGTGGGCGGGCACCGGCGTGGTGCTGGGCGCGGTGTCGATGGCGGTCGGCGCGCTGTGGTTCGCGCTGAACCCGACCGTGCGCGGCGTGCGGCCGGAGCCGGTGCGGCGCAGCCTGCTGGGCGCGCTGTCGTCGCCGGGCATGCGGACGGTCGCGCTGGCCGCGCTGGGCTTCGGCGTGACCATCGGGTTCATCGAGGTGGCCGTCCCCGCGGCGGCGGCGCAGGCCGGCCACGTCGGCGTCGGCGGGCTGCTGCTGAGCGTGTGGTCGGTCAGCTCGGTGCTGTTCGGCGTGCTGTACGCGATGAAGCCGTTCCCCCGGGCGATGCACCTGAGGCTGCCCGTGCTGCTGGGCGGGTTCGGGCTGCTCGCGCTGCTGCTCGCGGTGCCCAGCGGGTTGGTCGGGCTGGGGTTGGCGCTGTTCGCGGCGGGCACCCTGATCACGCCCCAGGCCACCACGCACTCGGCGGCGATCGAGCAGGTCGCGCCGGCCGGGACGACGACCGAGGCGTTCGGCTGGGTGGTGACCGCGGTGACCGTGGGGTTGGCGATCGGGCAGTCGGCGAGCGGGCAGCTGGTCGAGGCGCACGGGACCGGGGCGGCGTTCGCGGTGGGCGCGGTGTCGGGCGTGGTGATCGCGGCGCTGGTGTGGGTGTTCCGCGGCACCGTGGCGGCCGGGGTGCCGTTGCGGCAGGACGAGGTGGACCTGGTCGCGGCCCGCTGAGGCACCTTCCACCTGTTCCGGTTGCGCGGGGCCGCGGCTCCCACCCTCGGTTCCGGTCTCGCCCCCCGGCTCCGACGCCGGATCCGGGGTTCCCCTCGGCTCTCCCCCCTTCCGCGAGTTGTCCACAGGCGCGCCTCGTCCCCCCGTTTTTGTCGGTGATCAGGTCTAGCTTCTCCCCCATGGACGTGACCGCCACCACCGCGGACCTGGCCTCGGCCGCCGCCGACGCGGCCCGACTCCTGCCCACCAGGGCCCCGGTGCCGGCCGGCCTCGTCCTGCGCGCGGACCGCCACGGGGTCGAGGTGGCGGGCAGCGGCCGCGAGCACGCCATCCGCCTGACCCGCCCCGCCACCGTACACGCGGACGGCGCCGTCCTGGTCCCGGCCGCACCGCTGGCCGGCACCCTCCGCGGCCTGGACGACCCGCGGGTCCGCCTGGTCGTCGAGGGCTCCCGCCTGGCCGTCCGCACCGCCACCGCCCGCTTCGCCCTCCCCCTGCTCGACCTGGCCGCCCACCCCGGGGTGCCACCCCTGCCCCCGCGGGTGGGGTCGGTGCCCGCACGAGCCCTGACCGCCGCCCTCACCCCGGTGGCCGGCGCCGCGTCGAAGGACGACGCCCTCCCCGTGTTCACCGGCGTCCGCGTGCACGGGACGACATCTCGATTGGAACTGATGGCGACGGATCGTTATCGAATGGCGTTCGCTTCGCTACCGTGGGCGCGGACAGCGGAGCTTGACGTCCTGGCCCCGGCGGCGGTCCTGGCCGAGGCGTCCAAGCACCCCGACCGCGACGCGGAGGTGTCGGTGCACGCCGACGCCGACCGCGTGGCCCTGTCCTGGTCAGGCGGCAGCGTGAGCACCGCGCTGCTGGCTGCCCCCTTCCCCGACGATCGAGCGCGCAAGTTGCTGGAGGCGGTCATCGACAGCACGGTGTTGGTTGAAGCGGACGTCCTGGCGGGCGCCGTGCGGCGGGCGGTGCCCTACGCGGGCCCGCACGGCTCGGTGACCATCCAGGTCGACGACGGCGAGGTGCGGGTGAGGGGCAGCGACCCGCGGGCGGGCGAGTCGGAGGAGTCGGTCAAGGCGACCATCGACGGCAACCGCGTGACCAAGACCTTCCAGGCCAGGTACCTGGCGGACGCCCTGCGCGCCTTCAGCGGCCGCCGAGTGGAACTCCGCATCCAGGACGGCCTCCGCTCCACGGTCCTGACGTCCCCGGCGGGCGAGGACGGGGTCGAGCTGACGTACCTGGTGGTCCCCCTGCGCACGCAGGTCTGATCGGGGCGGGGTGTTGAGCTCGGCCACACGATCGGGTGATCATCGGCCCAACATGTACGAAAACACCGCCACCGCCACTCGGTTAGACATGTCGAAGCCGCGAACCACCCCCCTACCTCCACCCACCACCGCCGCTACCGCCACCACACCAACCACCCACCACACCGAACACCGCTTCCCAGCCGCCCGACCACGACCCACCACCCCACCAGCCGCCCCCGCAACGGCTGACCACCAACCGCCCAGCCAAGAGCGTCGCCCCTCACCGAACAGCCACCCACCCATCCCCCGGGCCGCGTACACCCACCACAGGCCCGCCACCCGGCACAGGCCGGCCACCCACCAGAGCAAGCCGCAAGCACAACCAGCACCACCTGCGGCCGCCAACCGCGCCGGTCTGCCGCGGTTTTGGGCCGATGCCCGCCGCGGGCGTGGTGGGTGCCAACGGCCGTCGCGCGGTGGCTGGGGTCCGGGTGGGGTCAGGCGATGCCCAGGTACTCCAGCTGGGCCCGCACGGACCACTCCGCCGCGGGCCACAGCGAGCGGTCTACGTCGGCGTACACCAGTTCGACCACCTGCCTCGCGGTGGGGGCGCCGCCGAGGCGTTCTGCTGCGGCTCGGACCTGCGCCAACCTGTCCTCGCGGTGCTTGAGGTACGCCTGGGCCACCGCCACGACGTCGGGGAGTTCGGGGCCGTGGCCGGGGAGGACCGTGGTGCCTCGGGGGAGGGCGGCCAGGGTTTTCAGCGTTGCCAGGTAGTCGCCCAGTTTGCCGTCGAGGACGGTGGTGCCCCTGCCCAGGATGGTGTCGCCGGTCAGGATCGCGTCGTGGACCTGGAACGAGACCGAGTCGTCGGTGTGGCCCGGGGTGGCCAGGACTCGGATCTCCAGGCCGCCGGCTTCGATCACCTCGTCGCCGGTCAGGGGGGCGGTGCCCAGGGATTGGGTTACTGCGTGTACGGGGGCGTTGACCAGGTCCCCGAAAGTGCGCGCCCCTTCCGAGTGGTCTGGGTGACCGTGGGTGAGGAGCACCGCGTCCACTGGGCCGCAGGCGGCCACCCGGTCCAGGTGGGCGCGGTCCAGGGGGCCTGGGTCGACGATCGCGCACGTGGGCGAGCCGGGGGCGCGCAGCACCCAGGTGTTCGTCCCCTCCAGGGTCATCACGCCCGGGTTTTCCGCCAGCACGACCGACGCGAAAGGCGTGACCTCGCGCAACACGCCGTACTGGGGGTTCTGCTCGGCGCTCACGGCACGACCACCCTCACCACACCGCCGTCCCGGACCAGCTTGGGGATGATCTTCGACACCTCGCGCGGAGCGGCCAGCACGTCCGCCACCGAGTTCAGGTCGGCCAGGTCGGCCAGTGTCACCCAGGTGGGTGGCAGCAGTGCGTGCTTCCCGGCTTTCCAGTCGGCCAGGGCGTCCACGGGGCGCTGCCACTGGCTGCCCGACGCCTCGGAGGTCATGCCGTCGGCGCGTTGGCCCTCGGGCAGCACCGCGACGAAGAACCGGGTGTCGTAGCGGCGGGGCTCTTCTTCCGGGGTCACCCAGTTCCCCCACGGGCGGAGCAGGTCGGCTCGCAGGACCAGGCCCGCCGAGGCCAGGAACTGCGCCAGCGACAGCTCGCGAGCCACCAGGGCGGCTCGTGCGTCCGCGTAACCCGCTGTGTCCGCGACCACCGAATCGGGTGATGGGCCGGCCAGCAGCACGCCGGATTCCTCGAACGTCTCGCGGACCGCCGCGCACACCAGGGCTCGGGCGAGGTGAGACGTACAGGTGAACTTCGATGCCCACCAATCGGGTGGTGGGCCTGCCCAGGCGACGGAGGTGTCCGCGTCGCGGGGGTCCACCCCGCCGCCGGGGAACACCGTCATCCCGCCCGCGAACGCCATCCCCGCCACCCGCCGCAGCAGGAACGCCTCGACCCCCGCCGCACCGTCGCGCACCAGGACCACGGTCGCGGCGTCGCGCGGCGCCACCGGCGGTCCGTCGAAGGATTCCGGGACCATCCCCGGTGGCAGCACCAGTTCGTCGGGTAGTTCGCGCACGGCCCGAGCCTACGGCGAGGATCATCCCCGTGGACACCACGCGAAAAGGCTGCCTGCTCAACGTCCTCCTGTTCGGTTTCGGCGCCATCCTCGGCACCGGACTCACGGCGGTCGCCGCCGTGCTCCTCTTCCTGCCCTCCAGCACGACGGTTGACACGAACGAGGGGTCCCCGAACGTGTACGTCAAGGAGCGGACCCGGTTGATCGGCGGCACCGAGCACGAGGTTTGGCTGGGGCAGACCGAGGACTACGGCCACGTCGTGCCCATTCCCGACGGGTGGGGGACCGCGCCCGAGGTCGTGCGCACCGAAGAAGGGGTGGAGCTCCGGTTCGGCGGAGGGGGAGGAGGAGAGGGGGAAGGGGGAGGGACGAGCGGGATCGGCGGTGGGCGGATCTTCGTGCCCAAGGAGGCTTACACCGGGGGTCGGTGAGGTGGCTGGGCCCGGGGGGCCGCGCCGATGAACTGGGCGAGCCGTGGTGGTGGGAGCCATGACGGGGAACCGCGGGTTGAAGGTGGGGCGGCGGGGTGAAGGCGCCCGAGGGTGAGCGGTGAGCTGCCGGCGCGGCAAGGGCGGGGCGGCGCGACAGGGGGTGGAGCGGCGCGGCAAGGGCGAAGCGGCGCGACAGGAGGCGCAGCGGCGCGACAGGGGTGGGGCCACGCGGTGGAAACTAGGATCGATCACGTGGACGATCAGCTGCGCGTAGGACTCGTCGGCGCCGGTCCCTGGGCCAACCAGGTGCACGCGCCCGGCATCGCCGACCACCCCGGCACCCGCCTGACCGCCGTCTGGGCCAGGCGCCCGGAGGCCGCCGCGCAGTTGGCCAGTGCTTACGGCGCCGCGGTCGCCACCACCACCGACGAGCTGTTCGAGCAGGTGGACGCCGTCGCCTTCGCCGTGCCGCCGGGGGTGCAGGCACCTCTCGCGATCGAGGCGGCCGAGCGGGGCAAGCACCTGGTGCTGGAGAAGCCGATCGCCTCGACCCTCGCCGACGCCGAACGGCTCGCGGACGCCGTGGCGCGGCACGGCGTCGCCTCGCTCGTGGTGCTGACCAGGCGCTTCGCCCCCGAGATCCGGGAACAGCTCGACCGGCTGAACGAGACCGGCGGCTGGGTCGGCGGCAGCGCGCGCTGGCTGACCGGCGCGTTGCTCGGCGGCCCGTTCTCGCACTCGGCGTGGCGGCACGAGCGCGGTCCGCTGGACGACGTGGGCCCGCACGCGTTCGACCTGCTCGACGCCGCCCTGGGGCCGATCACGGACGTGGTCGCGGCCGACGTCTCCGAGCGCGGGCTGTGGCAGGTGGTCCTGCGCCACGAGGGCGGTGCGACGAGCGTGGCGACGATAACCATGTCGTTGCCGCTGAACCCGAGCATCTCCGAGATCTCGGTCTACGGCGAGCACGGTCACCGGGTGCTGGCGGACCGGGGCACGACCGCGTTGCAGTGCTTCGCCAACCTGCTGGACGACTTCGTGGCCATGGTCGACGGCGGCACCGCGGAGCACCCGCTGGACGTGCGCCGCGGCCTGCACCTCCAGCGGGTCCTCGACCTGGCGCGTCGCAAGGCGGAGGGCGTGGCGTGAGGACCGGCGCGGCGTGAGGACCGGCGCGGCGTGAGAGCCGGCGCGGCGAGCCGCCCCCGGTCGAAACAGGCGGGCGGACCGTTGGCCGGTTGAGGACAACCGGCCAACGGTCGCGTCAGCCGGGCTGCCGGCCGTTGTTCGGCTTGGGCATGCCGTTGACGAACTCCGGTCCCCCGGGCCACGTCTGCTGCTCGCGCTGCGCCAGCTCCTCGTGCAGCTGCTGGAGCAGCGCCCGCTCGCGGTCGCTGAGCTTGGCGTCCACGGTCGGCGGCAGGTGCACCGCCGCGGGCGCCTGCCCGTCGGCCAGGGCCGCCTGCAGCGCCGCCAGGTCGTCCGGGCCCAGCTCGGTCGTCACCTCGGAGCGCGACAGCGGGTGCTCGTCGGGCAGCGGCGCCAGGGCGATCACCGGCTCCTCGACCGGCTCCGGGCGCTCGTCGACCGGGGCGGTGACCGGGGCGCCGACCGGGGGCTCGACAACCACCGGCTCGACCGCCGGGGGCTCGGCGACCGGGGGTCGCCGCTCCTCCTCGGCCTGGTCGCGCACCGGCAGGCGCTTGACCGGCTTCGGCGGGAACGGCTGGGCGCCCTCGTACGACTCGACGCGCGCACGGCGGAACTTGGAGCCGGTCTGGTTGTCCGCAGGCACCGGTGCCGGCTCGACCACCGGTGCCTGGTCCCGGACGTCGCCGTCGAACCAGGTCGTGGCGTCCGGTGGCGGCTCGGGGACGGTGGAGCCGGACGGGAAGAACACCTCGCGGGCCGTGGTGGTGGCGGCCGCGTGGTACTCGCCCAGCGGCGTGCCCACGGTCAGCACCTCGACCGCGGCGCGGATGCCCGCCCGCCGCAGCACGGTGTCGACCCGGTAGGCGGTGGCGGGCGCGAAGCCCGCCGGGCCGACGTCCACCAGGACGACCCGCTGCGGCAGCGGTCCGGGCGTCGCGCCGGCCGGGCTGGACCGCCAGGTCGCGCGCACGCCGCGCACGTCGGGCAGCGCCGACAGGGTCTTGCCCAGCACCTCGCCGAGGCCGTCGGCCGGGTCGGACTCCGCGGTGAACCGGTGGCGCGGCACGGGCACCTGCTCCACGGCGAACAGCCGGTCGGCCAGCGACGGGTCCGAGCGCACCTCGGCCAGCAGCCCGCCGACCTCGCGGCGCTCCTCCGGCGACACCGGGATGCGCCCGGCCAGCAGGCAGCCGACCAGGAACTCCACGGCTCTGTCCAGCTCGGCGACCGCCAGCAGCTCCCGGGCCTGGGTCAGGGCGTCGTCGTCGACGCGCCCGGCCAACGCCAACAAGAGGTCGTGTAAACGGACGGGCAGTCCCACGCCGTCGTTCGTCACGCCTGCTCTCCTTCCGGCCCGCGCGGGAGCGCCGAGCTCTAGACGGGCACCAGGTGCCCGTCGGCCTCGGCGCCGGCGCACACCAGCTCCGAGACCGCCAACGCCGCCCGGTGGTAGGGCGGCAGGTCCAGTCCGGCGGGCAGGACCTCGACACACGGGTCGTGCTCGCCGAGCGCCCGCAGCACGCGCTGGAGCTCACCGGCCAGCCGGGCGCACCCGGACGTGGCGGCGACCAGGACCAGCCTCCTGGGTTCGCCCCCGCCCAGCCGCCACGCGGACCGGACTTCGCCGACCCCGGGACGCCCGCGCAGGGTCGCTCCGAGCACCACGGTCGCGGAATCCCCCATCGTCACCCGATCGGGGAATTCCGGGGAGAAGGTGTAGCCGGGATCGGGCAATTCGTCCAGCCCCTTGACGGAACTGAGGAGCGCCCGATCGGCCCCGTGGGGCACCAGGGCGTCCGCCAGGAGGCGCTGCTCGTGGTCGGTCAGGCCGATGCGGTCGTGCAGCAGCGTGCGCGGCAGGACGCGGGCCAGCACCACGACCGCGTCCGTCGCGGCCCAGTCGCGGAACCGCCACAGCACGTCGTCCGGGAGGCGCCCGGCCAGCCGCAGCAGCAGCTCGTGGCACGTGTCCGACATCTCACTCCCCGATCTCGACGACGAGTTCCAGCTCGACCGGCGCGCCCAGGGGCAGCTCGGCCACGCCGACCGCCGACCGCGCGTGCCGCCCGGCCTCGCCGAACACCTCGCCGAGCAGCTCGGAGGCGCCGTTGATCACGGCGGGCTGCCCGGTGAAGCCCTCGGCGGAGGCGACGAACCCGACCAGCTTGACCACCCGGACCACCGAGTCCAGCCCGACCAGGGCGTCCACGGCGGCCAGCGCGTTCAGCGCGCAGGTGCGCGCGTGGGCCTTGGCCTCCTCCGGGCTGACGTCGGCGCCGACCTTGCCGGTGGCCGCGAGCGAGCCCGCCACGAACGGCAGCTGGCCGGACGTGTAGACCCACTGCCCGCTGCGCACGGCGGGCACGTACGCGGCGACCGGGGCCGCCACCTCCGGCAGCTCGACGCCCAGCTCGGCCAGCCGCGCGGTGTGGCTCATGCCCTGGGTCGCTTCAGGTAGGCGACGTGCTGCTCACCGCTGGGGTTGGGCAGGACGGTGACCAGCTCCCAGCCGTCGGCGCCCCACTGGTCCAGGATCGCCTTGGTGGCGTGGATCAACAGCGGGACGGTCGCGTACTCCCACGTCTGCATGGCGGGCAGCCTAGCGGGAGCGCCCGGGTGGGCGCGTGTGCTACCGGGCATCGGGGTCCGTCCTGATCTCCCTGATCAGCTCGGCCACCTTGACGCGGTCGCCTTCCGGCAGGTCGGGCCGCCGGTGGAGGGCTTCGAGGACGGCGAGGACCGCGCCCCGCTCGCCCGGCTCGCCCCTCACCCACTGACGCGCCGCGGCGAGCCGGTCGGACAGCCAGCAGTCCTCGACCCCGCCGATCGCCACCGAGCGGATGAAGTCCAGGGCGCGGTCCCGGTCGCGTGCCCCCGAGCCGACCAGGGCGGACGCGTAGTGCATCCGCTGGAGCGGGTCGAGGTCGGTGTCGTTCCACCCCGCGCGGAAGAGGGATTCGGCCTCGGCCCGGAAGCGCGGCGCCAGCGAGGTCAGGGTCCTGACGAGGCTCCTGCGCTCGACGTGGTCGACCGCCTCCTCGGAGAGCAGGGACCTGATCCCGGCCGCGGTGTCATCGACGTACCCCGCGCCGAACGACTTCAACTTCCCCACGGCCGCCACCCGATGGGTGAGGCTGATGTCGACATTCGACATTATCCCGATCAGCCTGGCGGCCTCGGCGTCGTCGTCCCGCGCCGGACCGGTCACCGCGGGCGGCCCGACCAGGCCGGTCAGCACCCGGGACTGCGCGTCCAGCAGGTGGTCGACGTCGGTCAGCCCGGCGTTCAGGTCGGCCAGCAGCTCGTCGGGGTCGACCGCGTACTCCCGCAGGTCCCCGGGGTCGAACCCGGCCGCCGCCTCGGGCTCCTGCTCCAGCACCTCGACCAGCTTCGCCATCAACCCGGCCGTGATCTCCACCGCACGGGCCCGCTCGGCCTCCGCGCGCCGCAACTGCTCCTCGGTCCGCCCCCGCGTCGACCGCGCCGCCGCCAACCGGGCCTCGTCCCGCTTCCGGGTCAGCTCCCCGATCAGCGCGAGGTTGCGCACCAGCACCCGGCGCAACCGGTCCACCAGCGCGGTCATGGTCAGCTCGGCCCGCCGCCCCAGCAGGAACTCGTCGCGCACCAGCACGAGCGTCACGTGGTCGATGCGCCCGGCCTGCACGACGGGCGCGTAAGCGGTCCCGCTGACGTCGTTGCGCACCCCCACCCCCGCAGTCTACGAACCCCCTCCACGCAGGATTGCGGTTTCCACCGGTGACGCCCTGGTGACGACACCGTCACCAGGCGCTACCTTGATCACGTGGAAACGTGGCGGCTCGTCGCCACCGGCTCGTTCCTGCTGGGCGGGCTGGTGATGGTGCTCGTGGGCATGGCGCAGGCCCGCGACCGCAAGGGCGCCCGCCGCGGTGACGTCCGGCGCGCGGCCCTCATCGGGCTCGCCGCGGTCGCGGTGGTGGCGGTGCTGATCGCCTACGTGCTGCCGTCGGTGGTGGCCTGGGGCGTGGTGGGCGCGACGGCCATCGCGGTGGTCTTCATCACGATGTGGGACTGATCCGGTGGAATCGGCCCGGTCGGCCCGCCCCTCTGGCCAGCGGGTCACCACCCCTCGCGCATAGGCTGATCCGGTGGACGGCTGGACCGACGAACTCACCCGCGCGCGCCTGCACGTGGTGACCGGCAAGGGGGGCACCGGCAAGACGACGGTCGCCGCGGCGCTGGCCCTCGCGCTGGCCACCGGCGGGCGGCGGGTGCTGCTGGTCGAGGTCGAGAACCGGCAGGGCATCGCCCGGCTGTTCGACCGGCCGCCGCTGCCCTACGCGGAGGAGCGCATCGCGTCCGCGCCCGGCGGCGGCGAGGTGCGGGCGCTGGCGGTGGACCCGGAGGCGGCGCTGCTGGAGTACCTGGACATGTTCTACAACCTGGGCTTCGCCGGCCGGACGCTGAAGAGGACGGGCGCGATCGAGTTCGCCACCACGCTGGCGCCCGGCCTGCGGGACGTGCTGCTCACCGGCAAGGTCAAGGAGTGCGTGCGGCGCACCTCGGGCACCGGGCGGCACGAGTACGACGCGGTCGTGCTGGACGCGCCGCCGACCGGCCGGGTGGTCCGCTTCCTCGACGTCACCCGCGCCATGGCCGACCTGGCCAAGGTGGGCCCGATCAAGGGCCAGAGCGAGGGCGTGGTGCGGCTGCTGCACTCCGGCGACACGGCGGTGCACCTGGTCGCGCTGCTGGAGGAGATGCCGGTGCGGGAGACCCTGGACGCGGTGGCCGAGCTGGACGGCGCCGACCTGCGGCCGGGCGCGGTGTTCGTCAACCGGGTGCGGCCGCCGCGGCTGCCCGCCCGGTCGGTGGCCGCCGCCGCGGAGGGCCGGGTCGACGGGGCGCGGGTGCGCGCCGGCCTGGTCGCCGCCGGGCTGGAGCTGCCCGAGGACGTGCTGGAGGGCCTGGTCGAGCAGACCGTGGAGCACGCCGTGCGGGTGCGCACCGAGCAGCGGGCCAAGGAGAAGCTGGCCGAGTCGGACCTGCCGACCCTGGAGCTGCCGGAGCTGACCGACGGGGTGGACGTGGCCGCGCTGTACGAGCTGGCCGAGGCGATGGTCGGGCAGGGGGTCCGGTGAACCGGCTGGACGTGGACGCGCTGCTGGACGACCCGGCGACCAGGGTGCTGGTGTGCTGCGGCTCGGGTGGCGTCGGCAAGACGACCACGGCCGCCGCGCTGGCCGTGCGCGCCGCCGAGCGGGGGCGGCGGGCGGTGGTGCTGACCATCGACCCGGCCCGCCGGCTGGCCCAGTCGCTGGGCCTGCGGGAGCTCGACAACAACCCCCGCCGCGTGGAGGGGGAGTTCAAGGGCGACCTGCACGCGATGATGCTCGACATGCGCCGCACGTTCGACGACATGGTGTGGCAGCACGCGGGCCGGGAGCGGGCCGAGCAGATCCTGGCCAACCCCTTCTACCAGACGATCTCCACCTCGTTCTCCGGCACGCAGGAGTACATGGCGATGGAGAAGCTGGGCCAGCTCGCCGCGCAGGACGAGTGGGACCTGATCGTCGTGGACACCCCGCCCAGCCGGTCGGCGCTGGACTTCCTGGACGCGCCGCAGCGGCTGTCCGCGGTGCTCGACGGCAAGCTGATCCGGATGCTGTCGGCGCCCGCCCGGGCGGGCGGGCGCGGCATCCGCAAGATCGTCGGCGCCGGCTTCGGCCTGTTCACCAAGGCCGTGTCGACGATCGTGGGCGGCCAGCTCCTGCACGACGCGTCGACCTTCGTGCAGGCGCTCGACAGCATGTTCGGCGGCTTCCGGCAGCGCGCCCAGGCCACCTACGACCTGCTGCGGTCACCCGGTACGGGGTTCCTGGTGATCGCCGCGGCCGAACCGGACGCGCTGCGGGAGGCCAGCTACTTCGTGGAGCGGTTGAGCGCCGAGCACATGCCGTTGACCGGTCTGGTGGCGAACCGGACGCACCCCGTGCTGGCCCCCTTGCCCGCACCGGGCGCGCTGGCCGCGGCGGACCGGCTGGAGCGGTCGGGTGACGCGCCCCTGGCCGCCGCGGTGCTGCGGGTGCACGCGGACCGCGTGGCCGTCGCCGATCGCGAGAAGCGACTGCTCGCGCGGTTCACCCGGGCGCACCCCGGCGTTCCGCTGATCGGGGTACCCGCGCTGCCCGCCGACGTGCACGACCTGGACGGCCTGCACGAGATCGGCCGGCGGCTCGCGGGCGAGTGACACCCGGTGACCGGACCGCGGTGACCGGGCGTCGGCCGATCAGCCGACCTTGGACTCCTCGGTGTGCTCCTGACGTGCGCTGTCGAGGAGCTCGTACCAGGACGTGACGTCCGGGCGGCGCCGCAGCAGCGCCCGTCGCTCACGCTCCGTCATGCCGCCCCAGACACCGAACTCGATCCGGTTGTCCAGGGCCTCGGCCAGGCACTCGGTGCGCACGGGACACCCGAGGCACACCACCTTGGCCTTGCGCTGCTCGGCGCCGCGCACGAAGAGCTGGTCCGGCTCCTCATCACGGCACGACGCCTTGATCCGCCAATCCCCCTGTTGCTGCATATCCCCCACCTCGGTTCACACAGTGCCCAGACCTCGTAAATCCGCCACACCCCTGCCGCGGATGCCGTAGGCTGACCACCGACGAGTGGTCCCGCCATCGACTGCTGTCTTGGACAGTGACGGACTGTAGAGCCTTCCGGTTCCACCTCCAACCCTGGGTTGCCCACCTGTTACCTGTCTTGAGTACGAGTACTCATCCTGGGTAATCAACTGTGCGCGACCACACCGGTACTTTCGGTGCCGCGTACGCTGACCTGCATGCGAGCCAGGAACGGCGTGCTGAAACTGCTCGGCCTGTGTCTGCTGGCCGGCGTCCTGCTGTCGGGTCTGCTGTTCCCCGTCGTCGGCTCGCTGGGGCTGGTGTCGAACCGGGCCAGCGACACGGTCGACAGCATCTCCGCCGACCTGGTCACCACCGACCCGCCCCTGGTCACGACGGTCACCGACAAGGACGGCGTGCCGATCGCCTACCTGTACGACCAGTACCGGGTGCTGGTGCCGCCGGAGAAGATCGCGGACACCATGAAGGCGGCGCTGGTCTCCATCGAGGACCGCCGCTTCTACGAGCACCAGGGCGTGGACTGGAAGGGCACCATCCGCGCGGGCCTGACCAACCAGTTCAGCGGCTCGGTCACGCAGGGCGCCT
Organism: Saccharothrix syringae; assembly: GCF_009498035.1. Lineage (NCBI taxonomy): Bacteria > Bacillati > Actinomycetota > Actinomycetes > Pseudonocardiales > Pseudonocardiaceae > Saccharothrix > Saccharothrix syringae. Next base: position 283,639 of record NZ_CP034550.1, on the reverse strand, counting down.
CCACGCTCACGCAGCAATACGTGAAGAACTACCTCGTGCACGTGGTGGCGCGGAACAACTTGGTCGAACAGCAAAAGGCCCAGGAGCAGACGATCGCGCGAAAAGCGCGTGAAGCGCGGATCTCCATCCAGCTGGAAACCAAGCTGGGCAAGGACGAAATCCTCGCGCGCTACCTGAACGTGGTGCCGTTCGGCTCGACCGTCTACGGCATCGCCGCGGCGGCCCGGGCGTACTTCGACACCACGCCGGACCGGCTGACCGTGGCGCAGTCGGCGATGCTCGCGGGCATGGTCAACAGCCCGTCCGCGTTGAACCCCGAGGTGTACCCGGACAAGGCGCTGGAGCGGCGCAACCAGGTCATCGACAAGATGGTGGAGAACGACAAGCTGTCCCGGGACACCGCCGAGGCCGCCAAGCGGGAACCGCTGGGCCTGGCCACGCCCGTGCGCACGCCGCCCAACGGCTGCGTCGGCGCGGGCCCGGAGAACGGGTTCTTCTGCTCGTACGCGGTGAACTACCTGGAGCGCAACGGGTTCAGCCTGGAGCAGCTCAAGACCGGCGGCTACACCGTGCAGACCACGTTGGACCGCACCGTCACCGGCCACGCCAAGCAGGCCGCCGAGGCGCAGCTGCCCAAGTCCACCAACGGCATCGCCAACACGCTGGCGATCGTGCGGCCGGGCAAGGAGCGGCACGAGGTGGTCGCGCTGGTGGCCAACCGCGACTACGGGCTCAAGGCCGACCAGTTCCAGACCCAGTTCGACCTGCCGTCCGGGGTGGAGAACAAGTTCGGCGCCGGGTCGGTCTACAAGGTGTTCACCGCGGCCGCGGCCCTGGAGAAGGGCATGGGCATCGAGAACACCATCGCCACGCCCGGCTCCCACGTGTCGCGGGTGTTCAAGGGCGGCGCGAAGAACTGCCCGTCCACCGGCGAGCCGGACACCCGCTGGTACTGCCTGAGCAACGAGAACAACTCCTACCCGGCGCAGATGTCGTTGCAGACGGCGCTGCAGACCTCGCCCAACACCGGCTTCGTGATCCTGGAGGAGCAGCTGGGCATGGACCCGGTGGTGGACATGGCCTCGCGGCTGGGGATGCGCGACACGATGGCCACCAACCTCGCCGGCGTGCGACCGGACCCGCGGGCGAAGAACCGCGAGCTGCGGGTGTCGCAGGCGGAGTTCTACAAGTCCAACGGCGGCAACGCCTCGTTCACCCTCAGCCCGGCGCCGGTGTCCACGTTGGAGCTGGCGAACGTGGCCGCCACCATCATGAGCGGCGGCGTGTGGTGCCCGCCCTCGCCGATCGTGAAGGTGCTCGACCGCAACGGCGAGCAGGTGCCGGTCAACGAGGCGCCGTGCGAGCAGGTCGTGGCCGAGCCGCTGGCCAACGGCCTGGCGACCGGGATGTCGAAGGACGACCAGGGCGGGGGCACCGCGGCCCGGGCGGCGCAGCAGTTCGGCTGGAAGCGGCCGATGATGGGCAAGACCGGCACCACCGAGGAGTACAAGTCGGCGGCGTTCATCGGCGCGACCCCCGACTACGCGGGCGCGGTGCAGACGTTCAACGACGGCCCCAACCCGAGCCCGATCTGCGTCAACGGCACGCCCCGGCTGTGCGGGCGCGGCGACATCTACGGCGGCACGATCCCCGCGCGCACCTGGTTCGACGCGATGACCGACGTCCACGCCGGACTGCCGGTGCGCGGCCTGCCGCCGGTCGAGGAGCGCTACCTCAAGGGCGGCAGCGAGATCCGCATCCCGGACGTGGTGGGGCGCAACGTCAACGACGCCACGCGGGCGCTGGAGGAGGCCGGGTACCAGGTCTCGGTGCAGAACCGGAACTCCGAGCAGCCCAAGGGGCGCGTGGTGGGCCAGACGCCGCGCGGCAGCGCGTTGCGCGGCACCGTGGTGACGCTGCTGGTGTCCACGGGCTACGTGCCGCCGCCGCAGCCGGTCGAGCCCACCACGGCCGTGCCGCCGCCGGGGCAGCCCGAGCCCGACCCGCGGCCGGGACCGGGGCGGCCCACCGAGCCGCCGCAGATCACCATCCCGGTCGAGCCACCGGGCAGGTGACGCGGGAGCCCGCCGTCGTCCTCAGGCCAGCTTCGCCCGCACGACCGCGGCCACCCGGCCGCCCTCGGCGCGCCCGGCCACCTCGGCGTTGACCGCCTTCATGACCTGCCCCATCTGCCGCTGCCCGGGCCGCTCGCCCAGCTCGTCGGCCAGCCGGGCCACCACGCCGTCGACCAGCGAGGCCAGCTCGTCGTCGGACAGCTGCGCGGGCAGGTACGCCTCCAGCACCGCGGACTCGGTGCGCTCCAGCTCGGCCTGCTCGGCGCGCCCGGCGCCCGCGAACGCCTCCGCGGCCTCCTTGCGCTTCTTCACCTCGCGGGTGATGACCTTCAGCACCTCGTCGTCGGACAGCTCGCGGGCGGTCTTGCCGGCGACCTCCTCGGTCGTCACGGCGGCCAGCGCCATCCGCAGCGCACCGGCCCGGACCGTCTCCCGGTTCTTGATCGCCACCGTCAGGTCAGCCTGCAACCGCGCCTTCAGCTCCGCCATGGTCGGGAACGGTACCGGGCGACCCGCCACACCCCGAACGGGTAAACCCCCTACCCTCGGGGACGTGAACAAGCTCGGCCGGGCCCTCCTCGCCACCACCGCCCTCGGCACCGCCACCGTCGCCTACGCGGCGGGCATCGAACGGCGGCACTGGACGCTGCGCGAAGCCACCGTGCCGGTCCTGCCGCCGGGTTCCGCGCCGCTGCGCGTGCTGCACCTGTCGGACCTGCACATGCTCCCCGGGCAGCGGTCCAAGCAGCGGTGGGTCGCCGCGCTGGCCGAGCTGGCGCCGGACCTGGTGGTCAACACCGGCGACAACCTGGCGCACCAGCAGGCCGTGCCCGCCGTGATCCGCGCCCTGGGCCCGCTGCTGGAGCGGCCGGGCGTGTTCGTGTTCGGCAGCAACGACTACTACGCGCCGCGCCCGAAGAACCCGGTGCGGTACCTGCTGCCGTCGGCCAAGACCAAGCGCATCCACGGCATCCCGCTGCCGTGGCGCGACCTGCGCGCGGCCATGGTCGAGCGCGGCTGGCTGGACCTGACGCACGTGCGCCGGACGTTCGAGGCGGGGGGTCTGACGATCTTCGCGGCCGGCGTGGACGACCCCCACCTCAAGCGCGACCGGTACGACGAGATCGCGGGCGAGCCGCCGTCGGCCGACCTGCGCCTGGGGGTGACGCACTCGCCCGAGCCGAGGGTCCTGGACGCCTTCGCGGGCGACGGCTACGACCTCGTCCTGGCCGGCCACACCCACGGCGGCCAGCTGCGCGTGCCGGGCTACGGGGCCCTGGTGACGAACTGCGACCTGGACCGCTCGCGGGCCCGCGGGGTGTCGCGGTGGGGGGCGCGCACGTGGCTGAACGTCTCCGCCGGGCTGGGCACGTCGCCGTACGCGCCGGTGCGCTTCGCGTGCCCGCCGGAGGCCAGCCTGCTGACGCTGGTGGCTCGGGGCGTCGACGCAGGTCAGGACGGGTTCGACGCGAAAAGGGATACCCGGTTCGGAGTGGGTGGGGGGATCAGGTAGAGTTCTCCTCGTTCGAGCCCCACGGGGGTCGGGCGGGACCGGGGTGTGGCGCAGTTTGGTAGCGCGCTTCGTTCGGGACGAAGAGGTCGCAGGTTCAAATCCTGTCACCCCGACACAGATCAGGCCCACAGAGGACTCCCTCTGTGGGCCTGATTCGTCTCCGCGCCGGCGGTGCCGAACCGCCGGGCGCGGGTCGGTCGGGGTCGGGGGGCTTCCCCCGACCGACCCGCCCCGAGGACTAGCGGGTGTGCGGGCGCAACTCGGCGAGCTTGCGGAGCAGTTCACCGACCTGCGTCCAGTCCAGCTTCGCCGACTCGCCGGGCGGGGTGTGGATGCACACGTCGCCGTCCTCGGTCAGGGACACCTCCAGCGTTCGCCGACGACCCAGGGCGTCCAGGCACGCGACCCGACCGCCCTGCCGAACCGAGTTCTCCACCATCGTCAGACCTCCGCTGTGCGGGTTCGTATGACCGGGAATTCGTTCGGCCGAACGTGGGCGTTACGCATCACTCCTCGCTGTTGCCAAATTGATTCCACCCCTCCCAACCGACAGATCGTCACGTTCTGTTAACCCAACCGGGTGAAAGTTGACGATTCAACTCACGCTAAGTAACAGACGACAAGATCGGCGCGAAGACCGGGCAACGCGTCCGAACGACACCGAACACCGGACGCCGCAAGCGAAGGAGACCCATGAGCACCACCTCCGCCGCCCGTCCCTCCTCCGCCCGCACCTGGCTCCCCCTGCTCGCCTGGTCACAGGCCGCACTCGGCTCCGCCACCGCCGTCACCCTGCTGACCTCGCCCACCCCCGGCGTCGTGGTCGGCCTCGTCGTCGCCCTGCTGGGCCTCGTGGTCAACGCCCTGCACCGCGCCTCGCGCACGATGGACCGCATCTTCGAGGAGGAGCTGGACCGCTAGGGCACGATCACCTCCGTGACCGACCTCGCGGAACGCACCGCGCTGCGCCGCCGCATGTACGGCGAGCGGGACCTGGCCGCCCTGCCCGTGTTCGCCGGCGGCTTCATCAACTTCGGCTACTGGCGGGGTGTCGACCTGACCGGCGGGCTCACCGTCGAGCAGCGCGTCGGCACCCAGGAAGCCCTCTACGACGTCGTCCTCGACGCCCTGGACGTGCGCCCCGGCGACCGCCTCCTGGAGGTCGGCTGCGGGCACGGCGTGGGTGCCCGCCGGGCGCTGCGCCACGAGCCCTCCCTGGTCCGCGGCCTGGACCTGGAGCCCGAGCAGGTGGCCCGCGCCACCGCCGGCGGCACCGACCCGCGCGTGGCGTTCACCACGGGCTCCGCGTGCGCCATGCCGTTCCCGGACGCCTCCTTCGACCGCCTGCTGTCGGTGGAGGCCGCGCAGCACTTCGAGGACGTCGCGGGCTTCGCGCGGGAGAGCGCCCGCGTCCTGGCCGACAGCGGCCGGTTCGCGCTGACCACCTTCTTCGCCACCGGCGCGGCGGCCGTCCCCGAGCTGGTCGGGCTGGTCAGGTCGTTCACCAGGGGCCTGGACCTGGCCCACCCGGTCGACGACGTGCTGGCCCACCTGCGCGCCGCCGGCCTCGCCGACGTGACCGCGACGAGCATCGGCGAGCACGTGTGGCACGGGCTGGACCGCTGGCTCGAACTCGGCCCCCACCCGAACGGGTGGGACCGCGCCTATCGACGGGCGTTCGACCGGGGACTGCTGGACTACTACCTGGTCACCGCCCGGAAGCCGGCAGGATCGGGTACGTGACGACGCACCCGACCGCCGAGGTCCCCGACCCGCTGTTCCCCGACGCCGAGGCCGAACAGCGCTGGCGCGCCCGCTTCACCGCGCCGCGCGTGAGCCTGCCCGGCTGGGCCGACGACGCGCCGGACCGCAACCTCTACCTGTCGAACGCGAGCGGCGTGTGGGAGGTCTACGCCTGGGACCGGGCCACCGACACCCACCGCAGGGTCACCGACCGCCCGAACGGCACCTCGCACGCCGCGCTGAGCCCCGACGGCGAGGCGATCTGGTGGTTCAACGACACCGACGGCGACGAGTTCGGCACCTGGGTCAGCGAGCCGTTCGCCCCCGGCGGCGACGCGAAGCCCGCCGTCGAGGGCGTGCCCGCGGGCTACCCGGCGGGCCTGGAGATCGGGCACGACGTGGTCGCCGTCGGCACCTCCACCGACGACGGCACCACCGTCTACGTCTCCCGCGGCGGCGCGCCCGCCCAGGTCATCTACGCGCACGAGAACGACGGCGGCGTCTCCGCGCTGTCCAAGGACGAGACCCTGGTGGTGCTCGCGCACTCCGAGCACGGCGACAACCGGCACGCCGCGCTGCGCGTGGTCACACCGACGGGTGAAAAGGTCGCCGAGAAGTGGGACGGCCCCGGCAAGGGCCTCGACGCGATCGCGTTCAGCCCGGTGCGCGGCGACAACCGGCTGCTGGTCGGCCACGAGCGGCGCGGCCGGGAGGAGCTGCTGATCTGGGACGTCGCCGCGGACAGCGAGACCGAGGTCACCATCGACCTGCCCGGCGAGATCAGCGCCGACTGGTACCCCGACGCGCGGGCGCTGCTGGTCGCGCACACCTTCCGGGCCCGCAACACGCTGCACCGCTACGACCTGGCGACCGGCGAGCTGACCGCCCTGGACACCCCGCACGGCACGGTCGGCGGCGCGCGCGTGCGCCCGGACGGCGCGGTGGAGTACTCGTGGTCCTCGGCCGCCCGGCCCGGCGTGGTGCGGACGCTGGGCGCCGACGGCGACGAGCGCGTGCTGCTCAAGCCGCCCGGGCACGAGGCGCCCGCCTCGATCGACCTGGAGGACGTGTTCGTCGGCGAGGTGCACGCCCTGGTCGCGCGGCCCGCGGGCGCGCCGGACGGCCCGCTGCCGACCGTGTTCCACCTGCACGGCGGCCCGCACTCGGCCGACGAGGACCGGTTCTCCGCCTACCGCGCGGTGTGGCTGGACGCCGGGTACGCCGTGGTGCACGTCAACTACCGCGGCTCCACCGGCTACGGCTCGAAGTGGCGCGACGCGATCGAGGGCCGGCCGGGCCTGACCGAGCTGGAGGACGTGGCGGCCGTGCACGGGTGGGCCGTGTCCTCCGGGTTCGCCGACCCGGCGAAGTGCGTGGTCAACGGCGCCTCGTGGGGCGGCTACCTGACGCTGCTGGCGCTGGGCACCCAGCCCGGGTTGTGGGCGGCGGGCGTCGCGGGCGTGCCGGTGGCCGACTACCTGGCCGCGTACGAGGACGAGATGGAGCCGCTGCGGGCGTTCGACCGGGCGCTGTTCGGCGGTTCGCCGGAGGAGCTGCCCGACCGGTACCGCGAGTGCTCGCCGCTGACCTACGTGGACGCGGTGCGCGCGCCCGTGCTGGTGCTGGCGGGCGAGAACGACCCGCGCTGCCCGATCCGGCAGATCGACAACTACCTGGACCGGCTGGCCGAGCGCGGCGCCGCGTACGAGGTGTACCGGTACGACGCCGGCCACGGCTCGCTGGTGGTCGCGGAGACCATCCGGCAGACCGCGGCGGAGGTCGCGTTCGTGCGGCGCGTGCTGGGCTGAGGCGGGCCGACCCGACCGCCGGGCGAACCGGCGGTCGGGTCACCCCGCCGTCATGCCTGCTGGGCCTGCCACATCCAGTGGGCCTGCTCCAGGTTCTTGGTGATCTCGATCAGCAGGTCCTGGGTGACCAGGTCGGACTTGTCGGTCTCGTCGATCCGCGCGCGCAGCCGCTCGACCAGCTTGGCCAGCGCGGTGACGACCGCGGAGACCACGTCGGCCTCCTTGAGCCAGCCGTCCGGGAACTCGGGCACGCCCGAGCCCTCGGCGACCGTCCTGGCCTTGCCGTTGGGCGAGATGCCCAGCGCGGCGGCCCGCTCGGCCACCTCGTCGGTGTAGGTCCGCGCCGTCGTGACCAGCTCGTCGAGCTGGAGGTGGACGCTGCGGAAGTTCTTGCCGACCACGTTCCAGTGCGCCTGCTTGGCCACCAGCGACAGGTCGACCAGGTCCACCAGGGTGGCCTGCAGGACGGTGCCCACCGCGGCCTTGTCGGACTCGGACAGCGGGCTGGTGATCGGGCTGTTGCTCATGTGTGCTGACGCCTCCTTCACACGGTGGCGGTGAGGGCCACCTCGATGTTGCCGCGCGTGGCGTTGGAGTACGGGCAGACGCGGTGCGCCGCCTCGACCAGCCGGTCGGCCGTGGCCTGGTCGACGCCCGGGACGTGGACGTCGAGCGCCACGGTCAGCCCGAACGCGCCCGCGTCGTCACGGCCGAGGCCCACCTTCGCGGTGACCGTCGTCTCGCCGACGCGCACGCCCAACTGGCGGGCGGAGAGCCGCAGCGCGCTGTGGAAGCACGCCGCGTAGCCGGCGGCGAACAGCTGCTCCGGGTTGGTCCTGTCCCCACCCGGCCCGCCCAGCTCCTTGGGCGTGGCGAGCTGCTCGTCGATGACGCCGTCCGAGGACCGGACCTCGCCGTCGCGCCCGTCCCCGACCGCGACCGCTTCCGCCGTGTAGAGCACCTGCATGGTGATGTTCTCCTCTGAGCTGGTGGTTGGTCCTTCGATCAAGTCCAACACCCGGCCGAAGCCGAACCGCACCGGGTGGTGCGGCAGCTCACGCCACCCCGGAACTACCCGCTCAACCGGCCCTCGACACGGCGAACTCCGTCACTTGCCGCCCGATCGTGTGAAGCTGTTCGGCCACCGAGAGCACCGAGCAGCCGCCCTCGGCGTCGAAGTCGACCTCCCGCGAGTTCACCGCCGCGCCCAGCGGCGTGGGCCAGCCGCGCAGCGCGTGCACGATCGACCGCAGCGCGGTCAACGTGGTCACCGACGCCTGCCAGCCCAGGGCCGTGGCCACGCAGCCCACCGCCCGGCCGTCCAGGTAGGGCCGGCCGTCCTCGCGCAGGTCCTCGACGTAGTCCAGGGCGTTCTTGACCAGCCCGGACACCGTGCCGTGGTAGCCGGGCGAGACCAGCACCACCCCGTCGGCCGCGCGCAGCGCCTCGACGAGCCGACGGGCGTTGTCCGGCCGATCGGGCACCGAGGGGTCGTAGAACGGCAGCACCAGGTCCGGCCCGGAGACCTCGACGGTCTTCGCCCCCGCCTCCGCCGCCCCCTCCAGCGCGATGCGCAGGGCGCGCTCGGACTGCGAACTGGGGCGGAGCGACCCGCCGATGCCCACCACGGTGACCGTCATGGCAACCGATCCTGCCACCTCCACCTAGCTGGAGGTCCAATTCCTCGCACACCGCCTTACCGACGAGTAACCTGCGTCTCATGCCCAAGCTCGCCGAATCGGTCCCCTCCGGCGTCCTGGCCGGCGCCCTCCGCCTCGCCTTCGGCCTGCCCGCCCCCCTGCGCCGCCTGATCACCGGCCGCCCGATCACCGTCGACGGCCAACGCCTGCACCCCGAGGCCCAACTGCTGCTGAGGCTGCAACAACTCAGCGGCGAGGACTGGCGCACGACGACCCCGGCGGAGAACCGCCTGGCCCTGTCCCGCAGCAACCAGCTGGTGTGCGGCCCGATCATCGACGGCGTGGCCGTGCGAGCCCTGTCCGCAGCCGGCGTGGGCGCACGGTTCTACGAGCCGACGAACCTCCCCCCGGGCTCCCCCCTGCTGGTCTTCTACCACGGCGGCGGCTGGGTCAGCGGCGACCTCGACAGCCACGACAACCTGTGCCGCTTCCTGGCCGTGGAGTCCGGCGTGCGAGTGCTGGCGGTGGATTACCGACTGGCCCCCGAGCACCCGTTCCCCGCCGCCGTGGACGACGCCCGCAACGCCTTCACCTGGGCCACCGAGCACGCCGAAGAACTGAACGTCGACCCGAGGCGGATCGCCCTGGGCGGTGACAGCGCGGGCGGCAACCTGGCGGCGGTGACGGCCCTGCACGCGGACCGCGCCAAGCCGGTCTTCCTGCTGCTGTTCTACCCGGCAGTGGACGCGACGGTGCGCAGGCGCTCACGCGAACTGTTCGGCCAGGGCTTCTTCCTGACCGACGAGAAGATGGACTGGTTCATGGACCACTACGCGCCATCACGGGACACGCACACCGACCCCCGCCTCTCGGTGCTACTGGCCGAAGACCTGAGCGGACTCCCCCCGACCTACGTGGCCACGGCAGGCTTCGACCCCCTGCGCGACGAGGGCGAGGCATTCGCGGAAAAACTGGCCGAACAGGGAGTCCCCGTAGTCCTGCGCCGCCACCCCGGCCTGTTCCACGGCTTCGCCAACATCCTCGGCGTGGGCGGCGTGTTCCGGGAGGCGGTGGCCGAAGCAGTCGGCTCCCTGCGCACCGGCCTCGCCCTGGCCAACGCCCAGCAGGACGTGCCGGACACCGCCTGACCCCCTGCACGACTGGAGGACACGCGGTGCCGGAGTGGAGGACACGCGGTGTCCGAGTGGAGGACACGCCGGTGCTGAACGTAGAACTCGGGGGCCCGGAACGTTCGACACGACGGGTCTGAAGGTTCGACTCGCGCGGTTTGAACGCATGACTCGCCCGACCCCAACGCATGACACGCCGGGAGGGGGCTGGGGCCGGTGGGGGCCGACGAGGCCCGATTTGACATGGGTTCGAGTGCCATAGGCTGGTCGGAGCCGGCAGGCTCGGCGGGACGCTTTTCCCCGCCGTGCCTGTCGGCTGCGGCCTGCCTCCGGTGCTCGTAAGGGCCCCATGTCAAATCGAGCCGGACGACACCCAGGGGGAACGAGCAAAAAGAGGCCGCCCGGTAGCGGAACCGGGCGGCCTCCCCTGGCAGGGCACTCGCCAGACCTCACTCGCCGGGGATCACCCGGCGAGAGCACTCAACAAAACCCGCCGGAAACCCGCCCGACGAAAGCCCCAGCAAAAGCAGGCGCCGGAGTTCAGCCGGCGAAGGCGGACGCGATCTTGTCGCCGGTCTCCTTGTCGATGGAGCGCCAGTACTCGAACGCCCGCTCCAGCACCGGCCCACTGACCCCGTTGGACAGGTGGGCGACGACGGTCCGGACCAGACGCTCCCGCTGCCCCGAGTCCATGACCTCCCGGATCAGGGTCCCCGCCTGCCCCCAGTCGTCGTCCTCGGCGTGCAGCTTGTAAGCCGACCGCACGACGTCGTCCTCGACCCCGTAAGTCGTGGTGACCTCCCCGGCAGCCTCGGAGGAGGCGTGCGGCCCACCGTAGGAGTTGGGCGCGTACACCGGATCGGAAGCGCGGCCGAACCGCATGGCCCCGTCCTTGGAGTACGAGTGGACCGGCGACTTGGGCCGGTTCACCGGCAGCTCGTTGTAGTTGGCCCCGATGCGGTACCGGTGCGCGTCCGGGTAGGAGAACATCCGCCCCACCAGCATCCGGTCGGGCGAAGCCCCGATCCCGGGCACCAGGTTGGTCGGCTCGAACGCCGCCTGCTCGATCTCGGCGAAGTAGTCGGACGGGTTGCGGTCGAGCACCAGCCTGCCGACCTTGACCAGCGGGTAGTCGCCGTGCGGCCACACCTTGGTCAGGTCGAACGGGTTGAACCGGTAGGTCGCCGCGTCCGCGTAAGGCATGACCTGCACGTACAGCGTCCAGGACGGGAACTCGCCCCGCTCGATGGCGTGCCACAGGTCGGCCCGGTGCGCGTCGGCGTCCTCGCCGGCGATCCTGGCGGCCTCCTCCGAGGTCAGGTTCTCGATCCCCTGGTCGGTCTTGAAGTGGTACTTGACCCAGAACTTCTCACCGGCCGCGTTCTCCCACAGGTAGGTGTGCGAGCCGTAGCCGTTCTGGTGGCGCCACGTCCGGGGGATGCCCCGGTCGCCCATCAGCCAGGTCACCTGGTGGGCGGTCTCGGGCCGCAGCGTCCAGAAGTCCCACTGCATGTCGTGGTCGCGGCGCCCGGTGTCGGCGCGGCGCTTCTGCGACCGGATGAAGTCGGGGAACTTGATCGGGTCGCGCAAGAAGAACACCGGCGTGTTGTTGCCGACGAGGTCGTAGTTGCCCTGCGTGGTGTAGAACTTCAGCGCGAACCCGCGCGGGTCGCGCCAGGTGTCGGGCGAGCCCAGCTCACCGGCGACGGTGGAGAAGCGCAGCAGCACCTCGGTCGCCACGCCCGGCTGGAACAGCGCCGCCTTGGTGAAGCGGCTGACGTCCTCGGTGGTCTCGAAGCGGCCGAACGCGCCGCCGCCCTTGGCGTGCACGACCCGCTCCGGCACGCGCTCGCGGTTGAACTGCGCGTTCTTCTCGATCAGGTAGTGGTCCTGCAGCAGGATGGGACCGTTGGCGCCGAGGGTCAGCGAGTGGTCGTCGCTCGCGACCGGGATGCCCGCGTTGTTCGTGGTGTGACGCGCTTGGGTCACGCTTCCAGCTCCTTCTGTGGGGTGCGGCAGTCGGCGCCCTCGCCGGCCGGGGGTCCCGGTCAGCCCGGGGCGCCCTGGCAGTCCGGGCACAGACCCCAGAACAGGACCTCCGCCTCGTCCACGGTGAACCCGCCGGTGGACGACGGTTCCAGGCAGGGCGCGGCACCGTGGACGCAGTCGACGTCCCTGGTCCGGCCGCAGGCCCGGCACACGAGGTGGTGGTGGTTGTCGCCGGTCCGCGTCTCGTAGCGCGCCGGGTGACCGGCGGGCTCGATCCGGCGCAACAACCCGGTCCGGGCGCACGCGTGCAGCACGTCGTAGACGGCCTGCGTGGACACCGCGCCCAGCCTGGCCCGCACCCCCTCGGCGACCTGGTCGGCCGTCGCGTGGGGGTGCTCGGCGAGCCAGTCGAGCACCGCGAGCCGGGGTGCGGTGACGCGCAGCCCGGCGCCCTTGAGCAGTTCACGTGGTCCTGGGGTCATGGCCCAGCCAGTTCACCACGTTTTCTTGAGTCAGTCAAGAAAGCGAACTGTTAAAGACTTGCCCCGTCGGGCGAAGATGAACTCGTGAACGTCGCTAACTACCTCGCCGTCCTGCGGACCCCGCGCGTGCCCGGGCTCATGCTGTTCATGCTGGTCGCGCGCATACCCGCGACGGCGGCGGGCATGACGGTCACCATGCACGTCCTGCTCGGCCTGGAGCGCGGCTACGGCGCCGCGGGCCTGGTCGGCGCGGTCAGCACCATCGGCATGGCCGTCGGCTCGCCGCTGATGGGGCGCCTCGTGGACCGGCGCGGGCTGCGCGCGATGATCGCGCTGTCCGTGGTCACCGAGGGCGTGTTCTGGGCCACCGGGCCGCTGCTGGCCTACCCGGTGCTGCTGGTCAGCTGCTTCCTCGCGGGCATCACCGCCATGCCGGTGATGCAGCTGGGCAGGCAGGTGCTCACCGCCCTGGTGCCGGAGTCGAGCAGGCGCAGCGCGCTGGCGATGGACTCGATGGCCGTCGAGGTCGCCTTCATGGCCGGCCCCGCGCTGGGCGTGGCGCTGACCACCCAGGTCACCAGCCGCGGCGCGATGTGGACCATCGGCGCGGCCATGGTGCTCACCGGCGTGGCGCTGTGGGCGGTCGACCCGCCGGTCCGCTCCGAGGGCGAGAGCCGCGAGCGGGTGCCGGTCCGGCAGTGGCTCGACGGCCGACTGCTGGGCGTGCTGATCAGCGCGGGCGGCGCCACGTTCGTGCTGTCCGGGGTCGAGGTGTCGGTGGTGGCGTCCATGCGCGGGCTCGGCCTGACCGCGTGGACGGGCGCGGTGGTCGCGGTGATGTGCGTGGCGTCGCTGGTCGGCGGCTTCGTCTACGGCGGCCTGCCGCGCGTGCCGCCGCTGTGGGCGCTGATGGGCGGCATGGGGCTGCTGGCCGTGCCGATCGGCCTGTTCGACTCCTCGCCGTGGCTGCTGGCGCTCGCCCTGGTGCCGACCAACTTCCTGTGCGCGCCCACGATCACCGCGACCGGCGAGGCGATCACCCGGCACGCCCCGGCGTCCGCGCGGGGCATGGCGATCGGGTTGCAGGGGTCGGCGTTCACGCTGGGCGTGGCGCTGGGGCAGCCGCTGACCGGTTTCGTGATCGACCACTCCGCCCCGGGCTGGGGCTTCGCCGCGGCGGGCGCGGGCGCGGTGGCGATCGCGCTGGCCGTGGTGCTGCTGGACCGGCGCGCCGCGCCGGCGGTGGATCAGCTCCCGACCAGCTCCCGCAGCGCGCGGTAGAGGCGTTCGACGGCCGGGCGCGCGCGGGCGTAGTGCTCCACCGCCGCCGCGTCCGGCTCGACCGCCCTGGTCGGCACGACCAGGTCCGCCGCGGCGGTCAGCGACGGCAACTCGCCCAGCGCCCGCCACGCCAGCAGCGCCGCGCCGACGCCCGAGCCCTCGCTGTCCTCGGCGACCTCCAGGCGCAGCCCCAGCGCCGAGGCCAGCACGGTCGCCCACAGGTCGCTGCGGAACGCGCCGCCGGTCACCCGCACCGCGTGCACGCCCGCCACCGACCGCACCGCGTCCAGCACCAGCGCCAACTGCTGCGCCACGCCCTCGACCAGCGCCCGGGTCACCTCGGCGCGCCCGTGCTCGCGCCGCAGCCCGACCACGGCCGATGACGCGTCCGGGTCCCACCACGGCGCGCGCTCGCCCAGCAGGTACGGCAGCGCGGTCACGCCCGCCGCGCCCACCGGCACGCCCGCGGCCTCCTCCAGCAGCGTCCCCACGTCGGCCCCGAACGCCTCCGCGGCCCACTGCGCGACCACCCCGCCGTTGCTCACCGCGCCGCCGAGCACCCACAGGCCGTCGGCGACGGCGTAGCAGAACACCCGCCCCAGGGCGTCCACGCCCGGCTGGTCGCGGACCACGCGCAGCGCGCCGCTGGTGCCCAGGGACACCGCCGCCACGCCGGGCACCACCGCGCCGACGCCGAGGTTGGCCAGCGGGCCGTCGCCGCCGCCGAGCACCACCGGGGTGCCGCGGACCACCCCCGGCACGTCCAGGACCAGCGGGAACCAGTCGGTGGGCGCGTGCAGCTCGGGCAGCCGGCCCGCGGTCACCCGCGCGTACTCCAGCGCGCCCGGGTGCCAGGCCAGGGTCCGCAGGTCCATCAGGCCGGTGGCCGAGCCGGACGAGTGCTCGGTGGCCAGCCGACCGGTCAGCCTGGCCGCGACGAAGTCCTTCAGCCCGCACCACCGGTCGGCGGTGAACCCCTGCTCGGCGAACCACGCCAGCTTGACCAGCGGGGACATCGTGTGCACGGGGGTGCCGGTGGCCTGGTGCAGGGCCGCGCCCTCGGGCGTGCCGCGCAGCCGGGCGGTCTGCTCGACGGCGCGGTTGTCGGCCCAGCTCAGCGACGGCGTCACCGGGCGGCCGGAGGCGTCCAGGCCGAGCAGCGTGTGCATGGCGCCGGTCAGCGCGAGCGCGCGCACGTCGTGCCCCAGGGCGGCGACCTCGCGCAACCCGGTCAGCGCCGCGTTCAGCACCTCACCCGGGTCGTGGGTCGCCTCGCCGGACGGCGTGGTGCGCATCGGGTAGCCGTGCTCCGCCGACGCCACCACGCCCGCGCGGCGGTCGACCGCGATGACCTTCGTCGCCGTCGTACCCAGGTCGATCGCGAGCACCACCTCAGCCATGGCCGAGAACCTACAGAACGCGACCGCCCCCCGACCCGATCAGGTCAGGGGGCGGTCGGCGGCACGGCCCGCGACTACAGCCGGGTCGCCAGCTCCTCGGCGATCTCGTAGGTGTTCAGCGCCGCGCCCTTGCGGAGGTTGTCGCCGCACACGAAGAAGTCCAGCGTGTTCGGGAAGTCCAGCGCCTGCCGGACGCGGCCGACGTAGGTGGGGTCCTCGCCCACCACGTCCGCGGGCGTCGGGAACCGCTTCTGCTCCGGGTCGTCCACGAGCACGATGGTGGGCTGCGCGGCGAAGATCTCGTGCGCCCGCGCCACGGTCACCTCGCGGGCGAACGTGGCGTGCACGGCCAGCGAGTGCGTGGTCACCACGGGCACGCGCACGCAGGTCGCGGACACCTTCAGGTCCGGGATGCCCAGGATCTTGCGGGACTCGTTGCGGACCTTCAGCTCCTCGCTGGTCCACCCGTCGTCCTTGAGGGAGCCCGCCCACGGCACGACGTTCAGCGCCAGCGGCGCGGGGAACGGCGACTCGGACACCGGCAGGCCCGCGGCCTCCAGCACCTCGCGCACGTCGCCCGCCCGGACGCCGACGCCCTTGCCCGCCACCGCCGCGGTCTCGGCGTGCAGCCGGTCGATGGCCTCCTGGCCGCCGCCGGACGCCGCCTGGTACGAGGCCACGACCAGCTCGCGCAGCTCGAACTCGCGGTGCAGCGCACCCAGCGCGGCCATCATCGACAGCGTGGTGCAGTTCGGGTTGGCGATGATGCCCTTGGGCCGCTCGGCCACCTCGTCCGCGTTGACCTCGGGCACCACCAGGGGCACCTCGGGGTCCATCCGGAACGCCGCCGAGTTGTCCACCGCCACCGCGCCGCGCTCGGCCGCGATGGGCGCCCACTGCGCCGACACCGCGTCCGGCACGTCGAACATGGCCACGTCCACGCCGTCGAACACCTCGGGCGCCAACGCCCGGACGGTCAGCTCCTCGCCGCGCACGACGATCTTCTTGCCCGCCGACCGCGGCGAGGCGACCAGCCGGATCTCGCCCCACGGCACGGACTCCCGGCCGTTGATGATGTCGATCATCACGGTGCCGACCGCGCCGGTGGCGCCCACCAGGGCCAGCACCGGGCCCGACGTCCCGCCCGCGCCGCTCATCGCCCGCTCCCCGCGTACACCACTGCCTCCTCGTCGCCGCCGAGCTCGAAGGCGTCGTGCAGGGCCCGCACGGCGTCGTCGAGCTGCGTGTCGCGGCAGATGACCGAGATGCGGATCTCCGAGGTGGAGATGATCTCGATGTTCACCCCGGCGCTGGCCAGGGCCTCGCAGAACTGGGCGGTCACGCCGGGGTGCGAGCGCATGCCCGCGCCGACCAGCGACACCTTGCCCACGTGCTCGTCGTAGAGCACCTGGTCGTGGCCGATCTCGTCGCGCGCCTTCTCCAGCGCGGCCACCGCGCGCGGGCCGTCGTCCTTCGGCAGGGTGAACGTCACGTCGGTGCGGCCGGACACGGCCTGCGACACGTTCTGCACGACCATGTCGATGTCGATCTCCGCGTCGGCCACGACGCGGAAGATGCGGGCGGCCACGCCGGGGTGGTCGGGGACCGCGGTCACGGTGACCTTGGCCTCGGACCGGTCGTGCGCGACGCCGGTGATCATCGCCTGTTCCACGGGAAGGTCCTCCACTGACCCGGACACGATGGTCCCGGGCTTGTTGCTGAACGAGGATCGGACGTGCACGGGGACGCCGTACCGGCGGGCGTACTCGACGCAGCGCAGCATGAGCACCTTGGCCCCGCTCGCCGCCATCTCCAGCATCTCCTCGTAGGTGATGCTCTCCAGCCGCTTGGCGTTCGGCACGATGCGCGGGTCGGCGCTGAACACGCCGTCCACGTCGGTGTAGATCTCGCAGACGTCGGCCTTCAGGGCGGCCGCCAGCGCCACCGCGGTGGTGTCGGTGCCGCCGCGGCCGAGCGTGGTGATCTCCTTGCTGTCCTGGCTGACGCCCTGGAAGCCCGCGACGATCGCGATGGCGCCCTCGGACAGGGCGTCCTGGATGCGGCTGGGCGTCACGTCGATGATGCGCGCCTTGCCGTGCACGGACGTGGTGATCACGCCGGCCTGCGAGCCGGTGTACGAGCGCGCCTTGGCGCCCAGCGAGCTGATCGCCATCGCCAGCAGCGACATGGAGATCCGCTCACCGGCGGTGAGCAGCATGTCCATCTCCCGGGCGGGCGGCACCGGGGACACCTGGCGCGCGAGGTCGAGCAGCTCGTCGGTCGTGTCGCCCATCGCGGACACCGCGACGACGACGTCGTTGCCCGCCTTGCGGGTCGCGACGATGCGCTCGGCCACCCGTTTGATCCGCTCGGCGCTTCCCACCGAGGAACCGCCGTACTTCTGGACGACGAGCGCCACAGAACCTCTCCTCCCAGGTGCGAAAGCCCAGCTCTTCGGGAGACTACCTGGCCCAAGGAGTGGACAGCGGGGACCGTGACCCCCACTACGCTCGTCGCCGTGGCAACCCTGGAGGCCGTGCACGTGGAGCCGGAGGACGCGCCGTCGGCGCGCGAGCGGCTGGCGCGCGCGGCCAGACACCGGGTGACCCTGGCGGTCGCCCCCGCCGCGCTCTACCTCGCGGTGCGCGAGCTGGGGCTGCTGGTGCTCCAGCTGATGGCCGACCGGTGGGGCGAGGACGTGGCCAGGGCGCTGACCTCGTGGGACGGGCAGTGGTTCCTGGGCATCGCCGAGGGCGGCTACGCGGGCGTGCCGGCGCACCTGGTCGACGCGTTCGGCAGGCGGTCCGCGGAGACGCCGCTGGCGTTCTTCCCCGGCTACCCGGCCCTGGTGCGCTGGGTGGCCGGCCTGCCCGGCGTGGAGCCGGTGGGCGCGGCGTTCGCGGTGAGCCTGCTCAGCGGTGTCGTCTGCGCCTACGGGTTGGCGCAGCTGGGGCGGCGGGTGTTCGGCGGGTCGCGGCGCGCCGGGCTGGTGCTGGTGGTGCTGTTCGCGGCCTCGCCGATGGCCGTGGTGCTGTCCATGACCTACTCGGAGGCGACGTTCTGCGCGCTGGCGGCGTGGTCGCTGGTGGGCGTGGTGGAGCGGCGGTGGCTGCTCGCCGGGCTGTGCTGCGCCGGCGCGGGCCTGGTGCGGCCGACGGCGGCGGCGCTGGTACTGGCGGTGTGCGCGGCGGCGCTGGTCGCGGTGTGGCAGCGGCGCGACGGGTGGCGGCCGTGGGCGGGCGCGCTGCTCGCGCCGGCCGGCCTGGCCGGCTACCTCGGGTACGTGGCGGTGCGCACCGGGCGGTGGGACGGCTGGTTCGCCGTGCAGCGGGGCGGCTGGGACTCGCGGTTCGACGGCGGGGCGGCGACGTGGAAGTTCGCCCTGCTCATCCTGGGCGAGCCGCGGTCGGTGCTGGAGCTGGCCACGGTGTGGTTCCTGGTGGTGGCGCTGGCCCTGGTGGTGCTGGGCGCGCGGCGCGGGCTGGAGTGGCCGCTGGTCCTCTACGGCGCGGGCGTGCTGGCCATGGACCTGGGGTCGAACGGGCTGATGAACTCCAAGGCGCGGCTGCTGCTGCCGGCGTTCACGCTGCTCGTGCCGGTGGCGCTGGCGCTGGCGCGGCGGCGGACGGGCACCGCGGTCGCCGTGCTGGCCGGGTTGTCGGTGTTCAGCGCGTGGTTCGGTGCGTACGCCATCACCGCTTGGCAGTATGCGATCTGATGGAACCGAACCCGTTGATCGCGCGGCGCTGGAGCCCGCGCGCGTTCGACCCGGTGGCCGAGGTGGCGCCGGGGACCGTGCGCGTGCTCCTGGAGGCGGCCCGCTGGGCGGCCTCGCACGGCAACACCCAGCCGGCCCGGTTCCTCGTCGGGTACCGCGGGGACGACACGTTCGAGCGAATCTTCGCGGCCCTGCGGCCGGGCAACCAGACGTGGGCCGGGCGCGCCTCGGTGCTGCTGGTGGGCGCGGTGGCGACGGCCGACGAGCGCGGGCCGCTGCCCAACACCGAGTTCGGGCTGGGGCTGGCCGTGCAGAACCTCGTGCTCCAGGCCGTCGACCTCGGCCTGGTGACGCACCAGGTGGGCGGGTTCTCGCCGGAGGCGCTGCGCGGGTCCTTCGGCATCCCGGAGGACGTGCGGCCGGTCGTGGTGGTCGCGGTGGGCCTGCTCGGCTCCGCCGACGACCTGCCCGCCGACCTGGCGGCCCGGGAGCGGCGGCCGCGGGTGCGCAAGCCGCTGGCCGAGACCGCCTTCGCGGGCTCGTGGGGCCGGCCCGCCTTCCCGGGCGGGCAGCCGGACTCCCTGGGCGGTTCAGCCGAGCAGCCGGACCAGCCGTAGCGCGAGGGACCGGACGACCAGCCAGAACAGCGCGGCCAGGCCGTGGTTGACCAGGACGCGCAGCTTCGCGTCGGCCGGGGTGAACAGGTCGCGGAAGCCGAGGGCGAACCGGTCGGCCCAGGTCGCGACGGTCGTGGTGATCGAGTTGGCGGGGTTGGCGCCCCCGACGGTCAGCAGCACGTCGGCGACCAGCACGGCCGCGACGAGCGCCCCCGCCCAGCCGAGGACCCCGGCCACCGCGGCGACCACCCGCGGGCGGGCGCCCGGCCGGTCTGGTTCGGTCCGGTGCGCGGCCATGCCCGGCAGTGTAGGCGCGCGGATGCGCCGGGGTCCCCCGCCGCAGGGGGTGGGCGGCGGGGGACCCCGGCGTGCTCGCGTCGGTTGTCTCGACGTCGACGTTCGGGCGTCAGCGCGCGACGACGCGGGCGAGCAGGTTCGCGACGACCAGCCAGAAGACCGCCGCGAGGCCGTAGTTGACGATCAGGTCGAGATTCGCGTTGCCCAGCTGGAAGAGCCCTGGGAAGAACAACGCGAGCGGCTCGGCCAGCTGCTGGATGAACTTGAAGAGCGCGTTGGCCGGGTTCGCCCCGAAGAGGTTCATCAGGATGTAGATAACCTCGATGAGCGCGAACACGGCGCCCACACCGTGGATCACTCGGGCAGCGGTGTAGCTGCCGCTGCGCGTTGAGGTTCGCCATCTGGACATGTCAAGAGGCTGCCCGCACCACGATCTAGTGAAACTCCTTCGGGTGAAGTTCCACCATCTGGGCGCGTGGTTCCAGCTCGCCGCGCCGTGTGGTTAACCTAGTCGGCATGGCGCGTGCCCTCCTGCTTCGCCGCCGTGACGGGGTCTGACCGACCGGCCCCCCGTCGCGGGATCGAGCGCTGCCGCCGGTCGTCTCACACCCACCGGCCAGCAGGAGCGAGATCCCGATGACCAGCCCCGACGCGTACACCTCCGGCACCAGCCGCATCCGCACGCCCGCCCGCCCCGTCGAGGGGCAGCCCGCCTGGAACCCGCAGCGCGGCACGTCCATGCCCGTCCACCGCTACCGGCCCTTTCACGAGCTGGTGGAGGTCGTCGACGTACCCGACCGCACCTGGCCCTCGAAGCGGGTCGAGAAGGCGCCCCTGTGGTGCGCGGTCGACCTGCGCGACGGCAACCAGGCCCTGATCGACCCCATGTCGCCCGCGCGCAAGCGCAAGATGTTCGACCTGCTGGTGCGGATGGGCTTCAAGGAGATCGAGGTCGGCTTCCCGGCCGCCTCGCAGACCGACTACGACTTCGTCCGCGAGATCATCGAGGACGGCGCGATCCCGCCGGACGTCACCGTCCAGGTGCTGACCCAGTGCCGGCCCGAGCTGATCGCCCGGACGTTCGAGTCCCTGCGCGGCGCGGCCAAGGCGATCGTCCACTTCTACAACTCGACCTCCGTGCTCCAGCGGCGCGTGGTGTTCCGGGCCGACCGCGAGGGCGTCAAGAAGATCGCCACCGACGCGGCGCGGTTCGCCCTGGAGCAGGAGGCGCTGTACCCGGAGACCGAGTTCCGGTACGAGTACTCCCCCGAGTCCTACACCGGCACCGAGCTGTCCTACGCCCTGGACGTCTGCGACGCGGTGTCCGAGGTCATCCGGCCGACGCCGGACAAGCCGCTGATCATCAACCTGCCCGCGACCGTCGAGATGGCCACGCCGAACGTCTACGCCGACTCGATCGAGTGGATGTCGCGCAACCTGGCCCGGCGCGACTCGATCATCCTGTCGCTGCACCCGCACAACGACCGCGGCACCGGCGTGGCGGCGGCCGAGCTGGGCTACCTGGCGGGCGCGGACCGCATCGAGGGCTGCCTGTTCGGCAACGGCGAGCGGACCGGCAACGTGTGCCTGGTGACGCTGGGCATGAACATGTTCAGCCAGGGCGTCGACCCGCAGCTGGACTTCTCCGACATCGACGAGATCCGCCGCACGGTCGAGTACTGCAACCAGCTGCCCGTGCCCGAGCGGCACCCCTACGGCGGCGACCTGGTGTTCACCGCGTTCTCCGGCTCGCACCAGGACGCGATCAAGAAGGGCTTCGAGGCCCTGGAGGACGCGGCCAAGGACGCCGGGCAGCACGTGGACGAGTTCCCGTGGGAGGTCCCGTACCTGCCGATCGACCCGAAGGACGTCGGCCGCACCTACGAGGCGGTCATCCGGGTCAACTCGCAGTCCGGCAAGGGCGGCGTGGCGTACGTGATGAAGACCGAGCACCACCTGAACCTGCCGCGGCGGCTGCAGGTGGAGTTCTCCAGGGTGATCCAGGAGGTCACCGACACCCACGGCGGCGAGATCGGCCCGAAGGACATGTGGGACTCGTTCTCCGCCGAGTACCTGGACGGCACGGTCCCGCTGAAGCTGCTGCGGCAGAAGGTCTCCGGCGACGGCAGCGGGCACGAGCAGATCCGGGCGTTCGTGGTGGTCGACGGCGAGACCCAGGAGATCACCGGAACGGGTAACGGCCCGATTGCCGCGTTCGTGGACGCCCTGGCCACGATCGGGTACGACGTGCGGGTCCTCGACTACGTGGAGCACGCGATGTCGTCGGGTGACGACGCGCGGGCGGCGGCGTACCTGGAGTGCGCCGTGGGCGACCGGGTGCTGTGGGGCGTGGGCATCGACAGCTCCACGGTGTCGGCCTCGCTGCGCGCCCTGGTCTCGGCGATCAACCGGGCGCACCGCTGACGAGGCCGGCGGGAGACTGACGGGAGCTGACGGGAGGCCGGGGGGCGGACCGGTTCGACGGCCTGGTTTTCGACGGCCTGGTTTTCGACGGCCTGGTCGACGCGCTGCTCGCCGGCCCGGCCCCGGGCCGGTCCCCTCCCCCGGCACCGGTGGTGCCCGACGCGCCTTCGGGCCTGGCCGGGCACCGGCGCCGCGCGGGGCGGAGCGGGGCGGGTGCCCAGGAGCGCTGATCGCGGCGGAACCCGACCGGGTCCGCGCGGACTGCGGGCGGGGCGTCCTGGAGTCGCTGCTCAGCCGGCGGCGGTCCCGCGGTGGGGCGGCCCCCGGAACGACAGCGGTCCCGGGGCGGCCCGCCTCAGCGCCGGAAGTCCGCCAGCCGCCCCCGGACGGCCGCGCGCGCCCGGTCGTAGGCCCGCTGGTCGCCGTGCAGGACGGACTGGGCGTTGGCCAGCTCCAGGAACGCCACCAGCTCGAACGCCAGCTGACCCGGGTCGCCCACCCCGGGCACGTCCGCGGCGGTGTCCCTGACCAGGGCGTGCCACCGGGCGTCCAGCTCGACGAGCTGGTCGCGCACCCGGCCGGGCCGCGCGTCGAACTCGGCCTGCACCGCGTAGAAGAAGCACCCGCCGGGGAAGGTGCGCTCCTCCGAGTACGCCAGCCAGCCGTCCAGCAGCAGCGCCAGGCGCTCCAGGCCCGCCGGCGCGGCCATCGCCGGGTCGACGACCCGCGCCACGAAGATGGCCGCGGCCGCGCGCACGGTCGCCAGCTGCAGCTCCTCCTTGGAGCCGAAGTGGGCGAACACGCCGCTCTTGCTGACCTCCAGCTCGGTGGCCAGCCGCCCGATCGACAGGCCCTCCAGGCCCTCGACCGACGCGATGTCCGCGGCCCGCCGCAGGATCTGCCGCCGCGTCTGCTCGCCGCGCTCCACCCGTCCGTCGACCTTCACGCCCCACACGGTAACCCCCTTGACCGACGGCAAACTAATTGTACGATCGTTCGTACATTTAGAAGGGGGACCCGATGGACCTGCTGGACCTGAACCGCACCGCGCTCGACCTGAACCTGGCGCTCTGGGCCGACCTGGCGGAGGAGCACCTGGACCTCGCCACGCCGTGCGCCGGGTGGACCGTCTACGAACTCCTGCGCCACCAGGTGGAGGGGACGCTGGCCTTCGCCGCCGCCGCCCGCGGCACCTCGCCGGGCGAGCCCGCGAGCGACGACATGCGCGTCGCCTACCGGGCCGCCGCCGACGAGGCGACCAGGGCGTTCCGCGAGGAGGGCTTCCTCGACCGGCCGGCCGAGTTCCCGGGCTACGGCCCGCGCCGGGGCAAGGACCTGGTGGGCGCGCACTTCGTGGACAACCTGGTGCACGCCTGGGACCTGCGCCGGGCGCTGGGCCTGGACGGCACCCTGGACGCGGGCATGGCCGAGGCCGCCCACCGGATGGCGCTGCGCTACCCGAGCACGCCGGACGTGCGGGGGCCCGGCGCGGCGTTCGCGATGCCGGTGGACGTGCCGGCGGACGCCCCGATCACCGACCGGCTGGTGGGCCTGCTCGGCCGCTCGCCGAACTGGTCGGCGTGACCGCTGACCCGGGGGCGCCCGCACAGGGGGAGGCGCCCCCGGGTCAGCGCCTCGGCCGGCGGACCTTGATCAGGTCCACGTCGGTCACCGAGGCGCGCAGGTCGCGGAAGTCCACGCCGTAGCGCTCGACCGCCGCGGCGGCCAGGGCCAGGCCGCGGTCGCGCACCGCGCGCTCGTCCGGCCCGACCTCGGCCCGGAACTGGACGCGGAAGCTGAAGAAGTCCAGCGCCTTGTCGTAGGTCAGCGCGCCCTCGTCGGTGAAGCCGTTGGTGAGCGCGCCGTGCCGGTCGACCTCGGCCAGCAGCCGGGCCCGGCCGGCGTCGTCGAGGTCGGTGAACCGACCGCGCACCAGGACCCGGTAGGTGTGCTCCACGAACGCGCTCCCCTCGGAGAAGACCGGGCGCCATCGTGGGCGAGGCACCACGGCGGGGGCAACCGAAAAAAGGGGGGTGGGGGCGCCCGGGAGTCCGGGCGCCCCCTCACCGCCTACGGGTTGAGCACCTCGGTCACCGAGGACGGGCCGATCAGCGGGACGTCCGGCGAGACGCCGTCCTCCTCCACCAGGACCGGCTCCACCTCGTGCGGCCGGATCGCGCCCGAGCGGATGTCCTCCGCCCAGTGGCACGCCACCCGGTGCCCGGGCAGCACCTCCCGCAGCGCGGGCCGCTCCGTGTCGCACCTGGTGGCCTGGCGCCACGGGCACCGGGTGTGGAACCGGCAGCCGGTCGGCGGGTTGGCCGGCGACGGCAGGTCGCCGGTCAGCAGGATGCGCTCCCGGCGGTCCTCCACCAGCGGGTCGGGCACCGGGATCGCCGACAGCAGGGCCCTGGTGTACGGGTGCAGCGGCTCGGCGTACAGGCCGTCCGAGGTCGCCTCCTCCACCAGCCCGCCCAGGTACATCACGCCGACCCGGTCGGAGATGTGCCGCACCACGGCGAGGTCGTGCGCGATCACCAGGTAGGTCAGGCCGAAGGACTCCTGCAGCTCCTCCAGCAGGTTGACCACCTGCGCCTGCACCGACACGTCCAGCGCGGACACCGGCTCGTCGGCGATGATCAGGTCCGGCTCCACGGCCAGTGCCCGCGCGATGCCGATGCGCTGCCGCTGGCCGCCCGAGAACTCGTGCGGGTACTTGCGCAGCGAGGTCACCGGCAGGCCGACCGCGGACAGCAGCTCGCGCAGGCGCCTGCCGGTCGCCTCGCGGCCCTTGTCCAGCCCGTGCGCGCGCAGGCCCTCGACCAGGATCGACTCCACCGACTGCCGCGGGTCCAGGGACGACATGGGGTCCTGGAACACCATCTGCATCCGGCGGCGCATCCGCCGCAGCTGCTCGCCCTTGAGCTCGACCAGGTCCGTGCCGTCGAACACCACGCGGCCCGCGGTCGGCTCGACCAGGCGCAGCATGCCCCGCCCGAGGGTGGACTTGCCGCAGCCCGACTCCCCGACCAGCCCGTAGGTCTCGCCGCGCCGGATGCTCAGGTCCACCCCGTCCACGGCGTAGACGTGGCCGACCGTGCGGTCCACCACGAGCCCGCGCTTGATCGGGAAGTGGACCTTCAGCCCCTCGACCGACACCAGGGACCCGCCCGCGGGCGAGTCGGCGGTGGTCGGTTCGACAGCGGCGGTCATGCGGGCACCTCCTGTGCGGCGGGCGTACCCGGCAGCACCGGGTTGTGGCAGCGCAGCGCGCGCCGGTCCGCCGGGTCGAGCGCCGGGGTGACCTCGCGGCACACCGGCAGCGCGTTGGGGCAGCGCGGCGCGAACGCGCACCCGTGGTCCCACGGGATGTTGTCCGCGACCGAGCCCTTGATGGGCACCAGCTTCTCGCCGCGCGGCGCGTCGAGCCGCGGGATGGACGCGAGCAGGCCGTGGGTGTACGGGTGCCGCGGCTCGGCGAACAGCGTGTGCCGGTCGGCCTTCTCCACCACGCGGCCGGCGTAGAGCACGTTCACCTCGTCGCACAGGCCGGCCACCACGCCCAGGTCGTGCGTGATCATGATCAGCGCCGTGCCGGTGTCCCGGACCAGTTCCTTGAGCAGGGCCAGGATCTGCGCCTGGATGGTCACGTCCAGCGCCGTGGTCGGCTCGTCGGCGATGAGCAGCCGGGGCCGGCACGCCAGCGCGATCGCGATCAGCGCGCGCTGCCGCATCCCGCCGGAGAGCTGGTGCGGGTACTCCGACAGCCGCCGCCGCGGGTCGGGGATGCCGACCTTGTCCAGCAGCTCGGCCGCCTCCACCATGGCCCGCTTGCGCGGCATGTCCCGGTGCCGCTCCAGCACCTCGGTCACCTGCAACCCGATCGGGATCACCGGGTTGAGCGACGACAGCGGGTCCTGGAACACCATGCCCAGGTCGCGGCCGCGGCGGTCGCGCATCTCCCGGTTGCTCAGCGTGAGCAGGTCGGTGCCCTCGAACTTCACCGAACCGGTGACCCTGTTGCCGCGCGCGGGCAGCAGGCCCATGATCGCCAGCGACGTCACGGACTTGCCGCAGCCGGACTCGCCGACCAGCCCCACGGTCTGGCCGGGGTCGACGTCGAAGGAGACGCCGTCCACGGCGCTGAACGGCTCGGCGCCGCGGCGCTGGAACACCACGCGCAGATCACGCACTTCGAGCATCGCCACCGCGGCTCACCTCCTGTTCTTCGGGTCGAGGGCCTCGCGCAGCGACTCGCCGAGCAGCGTGAAGCCCAGCGCCACGATGATGATCGCGATGGCCGGGTAGAACGCCAGCTCGGGCCGGACGTCGATCCAGCGCTGCGAGTTGCCCAGCATCAGGCCCCACTCGGCGCGGCTCGGGTCCGGGTCGCCGAGGCCGAGGAACGACAGCGACGCCGCCTCGATGATCGCGGTGGCCAGGGTCAGCGTGGCCTGCACGATGACCGGGCCCAGCGAGTTGGGCAGCATGTGCCGGAGCACGATCGTGCCGCGCTTGACGCCCAGCGCCGTCGCCGCGACGACGTGGTCGCTGTGCCGCTGGGCGAGCATCGCGCCGCGCAGCAGCCGGGCGAAGATCGGCACGGTGGTCACCGCCACCGCGACGATGACCGTGGTCTGGCTGCCGCGGCTGGCCAGCGCGGCGATCGAGATGGCCAGCAGCAGGCTCGGGATGGACAGCATGATGTCGGTGAACCGCATCAGCCAGCTGTCCACCCAGCCGCCGAACGCGCCGGCCAGGCCGCCGATGAGCATGCCCAGCACCAGCCCGATCAGGGTGGCGCCCACGCCGACGATCAGCGACTGCTGCGAGCCGACGAGCAGCCGGCTGAAGAAGTCGCGGCCCAGCTCGTCGCTGCCCAGCAGGAACCCGGGCGTCGGCCCGGGGATGTGGTCGGCGCGGAGGTTGTCCACCAGCTCCGGGTACCGCAGGTAGGGGTCCTTCGGCGCGATGAACGGCGCGACCACCGACAGCACCACGAACAGCACCACGATCACCGCGCCGATGATCGCCACGGGGCTGCGGGCCATGCGCTTGAGCGCGTCGGCCGCGAGGCTCGTGCCGGCCGTCTCCGCCAGGTCGTCGACCCGCCGCTTCTTCCGGTTCAGCAGTGAGGTCATGAGGTCCGCACCCTCGGGTCGATGATCGCGTAGGAGATGTCGACCAGCAGGTTGACCACCACGTACACCACCGCCGCGAGCAGCAGCAGGGCCTGGAGGCGCGGGTAGTCGCGGCGTTCGATGCCCTGCGCCAGCAGCGAGCCGAGGCCGCCCCACACGAACACCCGCTCGGTGAGCACGGCGCCGCCGAGCAGCAGGCCGGTCTGGAGGCCGATGGTGGTGGACACGGGCAGCATCGCGTTGCGCAGCACGTGCCTGCGCCGCACGACCGCCCCCTGGAGGCCCTTGGCGTTGGCGGTGCGGACGAAGTCCTCGTTGAGGACGTCGAGCACGGACGCCCGGGTGATCCGCACGATGACCGCGAGCGGGATCGTGCCCAGCGCCATCGCCGGGAGCACCAGGTGCCACAGCGCGTCGATCGAGGCATCCCACTCCTGGGTGAGGATGCCGTCCAGCACGGCGAAGTTCGTGACGTGCGTCGGGTCGATCGTGACGTCCTGCCTGCCCGACGGGGGGAACAGCGCGAGGTCCTGGGCGAACAGCTGCTTGAGCAGGATGCCGAGGAAGAACACCGGGACGGCGACGCCGACCAGCGTGCCGATCACGGTGGTGTTGTCGAGGAAGCGGCCGCGGTGGCTCGCGGCGAGGTAGCCGAGCGGGATGCCGAGCACCACGGCGAACAGCAGCGCCGCGAGGGACAGCTCGACGGTCGCGGGCAGCGCCCGGCCGATCTCCGCCAGCACCGGCTCGCCGCTGACCAGCGAGCTGCCGAAGTCACCGGTGAGCACGCGGCCGAGGAACTTGAAGTACTGGATGAACACGGGCTGGTCGAGCCCCAGCAACCGGTTGAGGTCCGCGATCTTCTCCGGGGTGGCCTTGTCGCCCAGCAGCGCGCCGGCGGGTCCGCCGGGTAGTGAGCGCAGCCAGGTGAACACCAGCAGGGAGAGGATCAGCAACGTCGGGATCGCCTGGAGCAGGCGACGGACTATGAATCGCAGCATGGTGGAAACCCCTTGGACGGCGAAGTGGTGGCGCTCGGGTCACGAGCGCCACCACCCGCCGAACCAGTCGGATCTAGCCCTTGCTCACCGTGTCGAAGCGCTCGTCGGTGAGCGGGCTCGGCACCAGGCCGGAGATCTTGCTGCTCACCACGATCGCCGGCGGCGAGTGGGACACGGGCACCGCGGGCAGGTACTTGCTCATGATGTCGCGGTTGACCTGCTTGTAGGCGTCGGCGTGGGCGGTCTGGTCGACCACCGCGTCGGCCGCGGCGAGGGCGTCGAACAGGCCCTGGTCGGTGAAGCCGAACTCCTTCTTCTCCCGGCCGAAGAACGTGCCCACGAAGTTGCCGGCGTCGTTGTAGTCACCGGTCCAGCCGAGCAGGTGCAGGTCGTGCTTGCCGAGCTTCTGCACGTCGTCCTTGTAGCCGCCGTTCCACGGGCGCGACACCAGCTCGACGGTGATGCCCGCGGCCTTGAGGTCGTCGGCGATGACGGCCGCCAGCTCGGTCGGGTTCGGCATGTACGGCCGGGAGACCTCGGTCGGCACGTAGAACTTCAGCGACAGGTTGCTCGCGCCGGCCTGCGCCAGCAGCTCCTTGGCTTTGGCCAGGTCGTACGGGTACTGCTGCACGTCGTCGGCGTAGCCGGAGACGGTCTTGGGCAGGAACTGCGTGGCCACCTCGGCGCCGGCGGGGAGCTTGGTCTTGACCAGCTGCTCGCGGTTGACGGCGTAGGCGATGGCCTGGCGCACCCGCACGTCCTTCAGCGCCGGCGTGTTGGCCTCGTTGATGCCCAGGTAGAGGATGTTGAACGCCGGGCGCGGGGTGACGTTGAAGCCGTCGCCCTTGAGCGAGTTGTAGTCCGCCGGGCTCGGGAAGTCGTAGCCGTCGATCGTGCCGGCCTTGAGCTCCTGCTTGCGGGCGTTCTCGTCCGGGATGATCTTGAAGATCAGCTTGTCGAGCTTGGCCTTCTCGCCCCAGTAGTCCTCGTTGCGGACCAGGGTGATGGTCTTGTTGGCCCGGTCGAACTTCTCCAGCTTGAACGCGCCGGTGCCGGTCGGGTGCTCGGTCGCGTAGGCCGGGTAGCTGAACGAGTCGCCGGACTGCTGCACGTTGTCCGCGTCGTACTGCTTGAGCGCCGTCGGGCTGGAGATGGAGAACGAGGTCAGGCCGAAGGCGGCCGGGAACGCGCCCTTGTACTTCGTCAGGTTGAGGACGGCGGTGCTCTCGTCCTTCGCCTCGCAGGACTGGTAGAGCGGCTCACCGGCGGCGTCGCCCTCGTTGGCGGCGAAGCCCCCGAACACGTCGCCGTAGTAGATCATCTGGCTCTGGGCGGCGGCGCCCTTCATGTTGAACCAGCGGTCGAAGTTGTAGCAGACGGCCTCGGCGTTGAACGGGCTGCCGTCGTGGAATTTCACGTTTTTCCGCAGTGTGAACGTCCACGACTTGCCGTCGGCGCTCGGTTCCCACTTCTCGGCCAGGCCGGGCGCGAGGTCCGCGGTGCCGCGTTTGTAGGTGATGAGCGTGTCGAACATCTGGCGGATCGGGCGGAAGCTCTCACCGTCGTCGTTGAAGATCGGGTCGAAGTTCTTCGGCTCGCCCGCGGCGCCGAAGACCATCGTGCCGCCGGTCTGACCGGACCCGGAATCCTGCCCCCGCTCGGATTGAGCGCAGGCGGACAGGGCGAGCGCCGCGACGCCGGTCAGGCCGATCGCGGTCGCCCAACGGCGGCGGGCCGTTCGGGAATGAGCCATCAAAGCACCCCTTGGAGAAATCCGGGATCTCACGGTGTGGTCAGGGACCCTAACCCGTGCGCACAACCCTTCTGACGTAACACAGGTCACGATCCGGCCACGTGGACCCGCATTCTCATACATTCGGTGGGCGTGCGCTGACCCAACGCGACCACGGCCGATCGGGCAAACGCTCTCCTACGCTGTACAACGGACAACAGAAACCCGCAGGCGCGCGGAGGGAGGTCGCCGGTGAGCCCAGTGGTCGAGTTCCGCGTCCTCGGACCGCTGCAGGTGCTGGTCGACGGCGAGCAGGTGGTGGTCCGGGCGGGGCGGCAGCGCTCGCTGCTGGTGTCGCTGCTCCTGCGCGCCGGGGCCGGGGTCTCGGTCGACGAGCTCGCCGAGCAGATCTGGGGCGCCGAACCACCCGCGCGGGCCCGCGGCACCCTCCAGACCTACGTGATGAGGCTTCGGCAGGTGCTCGGTCCCGCGGTGCCGATCCGCACCGTGCCCGACGGCTACCTGATCGACGTGGACGAGCGCACGATCGACCTGATGCGCTTCGAGCAGCTGGTCGAGCAGGGCGAGCGCGAGCGGGCCGCGGGCAGGCTGGAGTCCGCGTCGGCGATCTTCACCGCCGCCCTGGCGCTGTGGCGGGGCCCGGCGATGGTGGACGTGCCGTCGGAGGTGCTGCACCGCGACGAGGTGCCGCGGCTGGGCGAGCGCAAGCTGCACGCCCAGGAGCGCCGGTTCGAGGTGGACCTGGAGCTGGGCAGGCACGCCGAGCTGGTGCCCGAGCTGTACCGGCTGACCGGCGAGCACCCGCTGCGCGAGCGGCTGTGGTCGCTGCTGATGGTCGCGCTGTACCGGTCGGGGCGGCAGGCCGACGCGCTGACCGCCTACCGCCGGGTCAGCGGGCTGCTGGCCGAGGAGCTGGGCATCGACCCCGGCGACGAGCTGCGGCGGGTGCACCAGCAGGTGCTGGGCGGGTCGCCGGCGCTGGAGCACGGGCAGGCGGCCCCCGCCGCGCGCGACCGGGTGGTGCCCTCCCAGCTGCCCGCCGACATCGGCGACTTCGTGGGCCGCGAGCAGGCCGTGCAGCTGATCGAGGCGCTGCTGCGCACCGCGCAGGGCGTGCCGGTGGTCACGCTGGCCGGGCCGCCGGGCGTGGGCAAGACGGCGCTGGCCGTGCACGCGGCGCACAAGCTGCGGCACTTCTTCCCCGACGGCCAGCTGTACGTGAACCTGCGCGGGTACGCGTCCGGGCCGCCGCTGAGCGCGGTCGACGTGCTGCCGCGGTTCCTGCGGGCCCAGGGCGTGCCGCCCGAGCAGGTGCCGCTGGACCAGGACGAGCAGGAGGCGATGTTCCGGTCCCAGCTGACCGACCAGCAGGTGCTGCTGGTGCTCGACAACGCGGCCAACGCCGAGCAGATCCGGCCGCTGCTGCCCGGCTCGCCCGGCTGCGCGGTGCTGGTGACCAGCCGCGACACCCTGCGCGGGCTGGCGGTGAGCCACGCCGCGTCGAACGTGCGGCTCGACGTGCTGGACCGGTCCGAGACGCGGGCGCTGCTGGCCGGGATGCTCGGCGAGGACGTGGTGGCCGCGCAGGCCGAGGCCGCCGAGGAGCTGGCCGACCTGTGCGCGCACCTGCCGCTGGCGCTGCGGATCGCGGCGGCCAACCTGCTGTCCCGGCCGGAGATCACCATCGCCTCGTACGTGGAGGAGCTGCGGGCGGGCAACCGGCTGGCCGCGCTGGCCGTGGAGGGCGACGAGCGGGCCGCCGTGCACGCGGCGTTCGACCTGTCCTACACGGCGCTGAAACCGGAGCTGGCGGCGCTGTTCCGGCTGCTCAGCCTGGCGCCGGGCGACATCACCCCGGACGTGGCGGCGGCCCTGGGCGGGCTGACCGCGCAGGACGCCCGGCGGCGGCTCGACCGGCTGGCCACCGCGAACCTGGTCGACAACCACGCGCCCGGCCGCTACCAGTTCCACGACCTGCTGCGCGACTACGCGGCCGAGCGGCTGGCGTTCGAGGACGACCCGGCCGAGCGCGACCAGGCCGTGCGGCGGCTGCTGGACTGGTCGATCCGGTCGGTGGACAACGCGACGGACGCGTTCAAGAGCACCCTGCTGCGGCTGCCCCGCGCCGGGGTCGTCACGGGCGTCACGCCGCGGCTGTTCGCCACCTCGGCCGAGGCGCTGGCCTGGCTCGACGCCGAGCGGGCCAACCTGGTGGCGCTGGTCGTGCACGCGGCCGACCGCTACCCCGACCAGGACGTGTGGCAGCTGGCCGACGCGCTGCGGCGCTACTTCTACCCGACCGGGCTGCCGGTGGAGTGGCTGGCCACGGCCAGGGCCGGGCTGGCGGTGGCGCAGGCGACGCAGGACGCGGTCGGCGAGGTGGCGATGCTCTCGTCGCTGGGCACCCTGTACTGGGCGATCAGCCAGCACCGGGTGGCCGTGGACCACTTCCGCCGGGCCATCCCGATCCAGCAGCGCACCGGCGCCGCGCCCGCGGTGGAGGCGGCGGTGCTGGCGAACCTCGGCGCGGTCTACATCGAGGTCGGCGAGCTGGAGCTGGCGGCCGACCACCTGGAGCGGGCGCTGGTGATCACCCGGTCCATCGGGGCGCTCCAGCAGGAGGGCATCGCGCAGCTCAACCTCGGCGGCGTCTACATGCAGCTGGGGCAGCTCGACCGGGCGGTGTCCTCGTTCGAGGGCGCCCTGGACGTCGGCAACCGGCTCGGCGCGTGGATGACGCAGGCCGACAGCCACCGGGCGCTGGCCGAGGCGCACCTGTTCCTGGGCGAGCCCGAGCGGGCGGCGCGGCTCTACGAGCGGTGCGGCGAGCTGTACGAGCGGGCGGGCGCGCGGCGGTTCGCGCACTTCTCGCACGAGGGCCTGGCGCTGGGGCACCTGATGCGGGGCCGGTTCGCCGAGGCGGCGGTCGAGGCGGAGCGGGCGCTGGCCATCGCGGAGGGCGTGGACAACCGCAAGGGGGTGTGCGACGGCAAGAACGCCCTGGGCGAGGCGCTGTGCGGGCTGGGCAGGCTGGACGAGGCGGTGGAGCGCAGCACCGACGCGCTGCGCATCGCCGAGGAGATCGGCTACCCGATGGGCATCTGCACGGCCCGCCGGGGCCTCGCGCTGGCGCACCGCGCGGCCGGGCGGCTGGACGAGGCGCGGTACTCGGCGCACCAGGCCCTGGACAGCGCCGTGCGGTACCGGCTGCGGTTGGCCGAGGTGGACGTGATGACCGTGCTGGGGCGGGTGCGGCTGGACCAGGGTGACTCGGCGCAGGCGCTGGACCTGGCGCTGCGGGCGCTGGAGCTGAGCCGGGCCACGGGGCAGCGGTTCGTGCGGGCGCGGGCGGCGCACCTGGCCGGTGACGCGCTGGCGGTGGCCGGTGACCGGGGTGGTGCGGTGCCCTACTGGCGGACGGCGTTGGAGGGGTTCGACCTGGTCGGCGCGCCCGAGGCCGGGTGCGTGCGCGAGCTGCTGGGGTAGCCGCCGCGCGGTGGTGCGGGCTGGGCGGGTCGCGCCTGGGCGGCGGGGTGCGGGCCGGCGGGATGCGGGCCGGCCCTGGGCAGGGCGGGCAGGGCGGCGCGGATCTGGGCAGCACGGATCTGGGCAGCACGGATCTGGGCGGCCGGGCGGGGCGGTGTGCGGGCGGGTGGGGTTCGCCCCAGCGGGTTCAGTCGACCAGGACCACCCGGTCGGCGCGCTCCCTCGTGCCGTCCACGGCGAACCAGCCGCGCTCGAACGCCTGCCAGCGCACCAGGTGGGCGCGGCTCGCCTCGCCGTCCCGGGCCACGGCCCTGGCCAGGCGCTCGGCCGGGTCCGGCAGCTCCACCCAGACCGCCTCGTCCAGGCGTGGCGCGAGGCAGCGCCGCGCCGCCGAGACGCCTTCGAGCACCAGCACGTCCGGCACCGGCACGGTGACCCGCTCGCCCAGCCTGGGCCAGCCCTCCGACCAGTCCATCCGCCGGTAGGAGCCGCCCTCGCCCCGCCACAGGGGCTCCAGGACCCCGTGCAGCAGGCGCGGCCACCAGGCGACCGGGTCGGTCCAGGTGGCGAAGTGGTCGGTCGGGACCACCACCACGGCCGCCCCGCCCGCGCCCAGCTCGCCGGCCAGCCGCGCCGCGTACGTCGTCTTGCCCGAGCCCGACGGGCCGTCGACCGCGACGAGCCTCACATGCTGCGCCGGCCGGACAGGGCCCGGCCGAGGGTCAGCTCGTCGGCGAACTCCAGGTCACCGCCCATCGGCAGGCCGGAGGCGAGCCGGGTGACGGTGAGGCCGGGGAAGTCGCGCAGCATCCGCACCAGGTAGGTGGCGGTGGCCTCGCCCTCGGTGTTGGGGTCGGTGGCGATGATGACCTCGTTGACGTCCGTGCCGATGCGGGTGAGCAGCTGCTTGATGCGCAGCTGGTCCGGCCCGACGCCCGACAGCGGGTCGAGCGCGCCGCCCAGGACGTGGTAGCGACCCTTGAACTCCCGGGTGCGCTCCACCGCGAGCACGTCCTTCGGCTCCTCCACCACGCAGATGAGCGTCACGTCGCGGCGCGGGTCGCGGCAGATGCGGCAGGTCGTCTCGGCCGAGACGTTGCCGCACACGTCGCAGAACACCACGCCGTCCTTGACCTTCTGCAAGGCGTCCTGGAGCCGGCCGATGTCGGCCGGGTCCGCGGCGAGCAGGTGGAAGGCGATGCGCTGCGCGCTCTTGGGACCGACGCCCGGCAGGCGGCCGAGTTCGTCGATCAGGTCCTGGACGGGCCCCTCGTACATCAGCCGAACAGCTTCCCGAGACCGCCGAGGTCGTCCATCCCGCCCATGCCGGCGGCCAGCGGGCCCATCTTCTGGGCCGCCAGTTCCTGGGCGGCCCGGTTGGCGTCGCGCACGGCGGCCACCACCAGGTCGGACAGGGTCTCCACGTCGTCGGGGTCGACCACCTTCGGGTCGATGTCCAGGCGCTTGAGCTCACCGCCGCCGGTCACGACGGCGGTCACCAGACCGCCGCCCGCGGTACCGGTCAGCTCGGACTCGGCCAGCTCCTGCTGGGTGGCCGCGAGCTTCTGCTGCATCTCCTGCGCCTGCTGGAGGATCTGCTGGATGTTGGGCCCACCGGGTTGCACCGCGGGTTCCTCTCTTCCGGGTTTGCCGCTGCTCACCAGCGTAGCCGCGTCGATCAGCCCTTCAACGGGCGAGCACCCAGCTCGTCTGCCAGGAGCTTGAGCACCACCGCCTCGGGGTCGAGGCCCTGTTCACCGTCCTCGTTCGGCCGGGCGGCCTCGGCCAGCATCTCCTCCTCGTCGACCGGTTCCGGCGGCAGGGGGTCGTCCGGCTCGGGCGGCTCCGGCGGCGGCGGGATGTCGTCGACGGGCGCCGGTCTGCCGGGCGGTGCCTGGCGGGTCGGCTCGGGCCGGCGCTGCTGGGCCTGGCTGGGCCGGGTCGGCGCGGGTCGCTGCTGCCGGGGTTGGGCCGGGCGGGTCGCGGCGGCGGCGGTCGCGGCGTCGCCGTGCACGCACCTGACCTGCCACGTACCGCCCAGGACCTGGGCGAACGCGCCGGCGATGGCGTCGGCGTTGCGCGCCTCGGCCAGCCGGCGGGCCAGCGGGGCGGACGGGTGGGCCAGGGTGACCGCGGTGCCGTCCACCTCGACCACGGTGGCGTTGGTGAGCATCGCCTCGGTGCTGCGGCTGGTGCCGCGGACCACGCCCAGCAGCTCCGACCAGCGCCTGCGCACCTCGGCCACGTCGATGCCGCCGCCGGCCGGTGCCGGGGCGGCCTGCTCGGCCTGCGGCTCGGGCTGCGGTGCGGCGGGTGCGGCGGGAGTGGGCGTGGCCGGGGCGGGCCACTCGGCGGGTTGGGCCTGCGGGACCGGGGGCTCCGGGGCGGGGCGCTCGGGCGGTGCGACCTGCGCGGCGGGGGCGGCCACGGCCTGCGCGGCCACGGGGGCGGCAGGAGCGGCCTGGGGCGCGGCCGGCGGCGCGGGCGGCTGGACCGCGGCGGGCTGTTCCGCGGCGGGCTGGGCGTCCGCGGGGCGCTGTGAAGGGCGCTGGAAGGTCCGACCGGCCGCGGCTCCCCCACCCGCGGCTCCGCCCGGGGCACCGGCGGCCACCCCGCCCCCGGCGGGCACACCGGCGGGCGGGCCGTGGCGTTCGAGCTGCTCGACCCGCTGCAGCAGCCCGGACTCGACGTCGCCCACCGAGGGCAGCAGCATCCGCGCGGCCACCAGCTCCAGCAGCAGCCGGGGCGCGGTGGAGCCGCGCATCTCGGTCAGGCCCTGGTGCAGCACCTCGGCCCACCGGGTGACCGTCGCCGGCCGGGTCGCCTCGCGCTGGGCCGCCATCTTGGCCAGCTCGTCGTCGGGCGCGTTGACCAGGCCGCGGTCGGCCGCGTCGGGCACGGCGTGCAGCAGCACCAGGTCGCGCAGCCGGTCGAGCAGGTCCGAGGCGAAGCGCCGCGGGTCGTGACCGGCCTCGACCAGCCGGTCGATGGTGCCGAACACGGCCGCGCCGTCGCCGTTGGACAGGCCGTCCACCACGTCGTCGATGAGCGCCACGTCGGTGACGCCGAGCAGCGCGACCGCCCGCTCGTAGCGCACGCCCTCGGGCCCGGCGCCGGACAGCAGCTGGTCCATCACCGACTGCGTGTCGCGCGCGGACCCGCCGCCCGCCCGGATGACCAGCGGGAACACCGAAGGTTCGACCCGCACGCCCTCGGCCGCGCAGTTGCGCTCCAGCAGCGCCCGCATGTCGCGCGGCGGGATCAGCCGGAAGGGGTAGTGGTGGGTGCGCGAGCGGATGGTGGGCAGCACCTTGTCCGGCTCGGTGGTGGCGAAGATGAAGATCAGGTGCTCGGGCGGCTCCTCCACGATCTTCAGCAGGGCGTTGAAGCCCTGCGTGGTGACCATGTGGGCCTCGTCGATGATGAACACCCGGTACCGCGACTCGGCCGGCGCGTAGAACGCCTTGTCGCGCAGCTCGCGGGCGTCGTCCACGCCGCCGTGGCTGGCCGCGTCCAGCTCCACCACGTCCACGCTGCCGGGCCCGTTGGGCGCCAGGCCGACGCACGAGTTGCACTCGCCGCACGGGTCGGGCGTCGGCCCGTTCACGCAGTTGAGCGAGCGGGCGAGGATGCGGGCGCTGGAGGTCTTGCCGCAGCCGCGCGGCCCGGAGAACAGGTACGCGTGGTTGACCCGGCCCGCGCCCAGGGCGGTGCGCAGCGGATCGGTGACGTGCTCCTGCCCGACCACCTCGCCGAAGGTGGCCGGTCGGTACTTGCGGTAGAGGGCGAGCGCCACGTCGGCGACCTTACCGGGAGGGTCCGACACCGCCGCCGGGCCTCGCACGTGAGGGGGCTGGAAAAGAAAGGGGACCCCGTGCACCCACCAGAGCCCGCTTATCCTTGCTGCCTTCCGGCCCTGGGGAGGTTCGCGAGATGTGTGCCGCACGAGGTCCGAAGCCAGTGTAGCCAACCGCCCTGGACGCCTCACACCGGGCACGGGAAACTCTTCACCGACAGCGTCAACACCCGGTGAAGGAGGAACGCCATGCGGGCCCTGACCCTCGCGTGCGCCACCCTGCTCCTCGCCGCCGGCACGGCGGCGGCCGACCCCGTACCGCCCAGACACGCCATCGTGGTCTGCCAGACGGCGAGCTTCTACGGCAACTACGACCACTCGTCCGGCCCGGCCGACTTCAAGCGCACCCTGACCTACGGCAACAAGATCGGCCACACGCCCGGCGCCCACCCGGTCTACAACGGCTGGGCGGCGAGCATGGACTTCGGCCCCAACGACTGGGGCTACCTCCGCGTCGAGTGCATCGGGGGTTACGACTCGTGGTGAAGATCCCGCTGATCACGGCGCTGGCGGCGGTCGCCCTGGTCGCGACCGCCGCACCCGCCCTGGCCGCGAACGGCACCGTCGGGGAGCGCGAGACCGTCTGCGCCACCGACCTGTACGTCCGCACCGCGCCCAACGACGGCCCGTGGATGGGCACGCTCTACCGGAACCAGACGTTCCTGGTCAAAGGCCCCAAGGTCGGCAACTACGTCTACGGCTTCGCCTACGGGCACGTCAACGCCCACGGCTGGGTCGCCGACGGCTGATTCTGCTAGAGCCCCAGGGCCTGGCCGAACAGCGGCACGGCGTGGTCGAGCGCGTACGCCGTGCCCAGGGACGAGCCGCTGGAGAAGGCGTTGACCAGGGCCTCGTCGTCCAGGACCAGCGCCTTGTGCGGCACCAGCGGGTTGGCCTTGAGCGCGGTCGCGTCGCCGCCGATCGGGAACAGCACGGTCAGGTCGGCGGCCAGCAGGTCCAGCCGCTCGGCCGAGATGTCGACGTAGAACGAGCCGGACGCCAGGGCCTCGACGTCCTGGCGCGGGGTGAAGCCGATGGCCTTCATGAAGTCGGTCCGGGAGTCGCCGGAGACGTACGCGCCGAACTTGCCGTCGAAGTAGGCGCCGACCACGGTGGTCTTGCCGTCGAACTTCTTGTTGGCGGCGAACTTCGCCTCCAGGTCGCCGATGATCCTCCTGCCCTCGTCCTCCTTGAACAGGGCCTTGGAGACCAGCTCGACCTGCTGCTCCCAGGTGGTGCCGTAGGGGATGACGTCCTTGGGCGCGCCGATGGTGGGCGCGATCCTGGACAGCGTCTCGTGCTTCTTCTCGTCGTTGTCCGACCTGGTGTTGAGGATGAGGTCGGGCTGGAGCGCGGCGACCGCCTCGTAGTCGATCTCGGTGGTGCCGAGCAGCTGCGGCGCCTGCCGGTACAGGCCCTCCGCCCACGGGCCGACGCCCTTGCCGCCGAACCCGAGCCAGTCGCTCGCGCCCACCGGCTGCACGCCCAGGGCCAGCGCGGCCTCGGCGTCGGACCAGCCCAGCGCGACCACGCGCGTGGGCGGCTTCTCGACGGTGACGGGGCCGAAGCGGGTGTCGACCGTCACCGCCCCCCGGGCGGCGCCCTGACTGCTTTCGGAACCACCGTCACCACTGCCGCAGGCGGCCAGCAGCAGTGCGGACAGGACGACCACGAGACCACGCTTCACCTTGCACCTCCTTAGGTGAGCCTAACCGAACCTATTGGACGCTGATGCATCACGTCGGCCGACCTGGACGAGTTAATCCATCAGAGTGCATTCCCGTGACTTTCCGTAACGAGACCGGATTGCCGTCCCACACACGGACAAGGGGAGCGATCGGATCGGCAGAACGGGGGAACTCACATGTCCACCAACGCGATCACCGCGGAGAACCGGAGACCCGGCAGCCCGCGGAGCGAGTGGGACCTCGACGGGCCCGCCTCGACCACCATCGAGGGCTTCACCACCAGCATGAGCGTCAACCGGGGCGAGCGCGTCGAGTTCAAGATCAACACCGACTCGCCCGACTACCGCGTCGACATCTACCGCCTCGGCTACTACGGCGGCCTGGGCGCGCGGAAGGTCGCCACGATCCAGTGCGACGGCCCGTCGGTGCAGCCCCCGCCGGGCGGCGACCCCGCCATCGGCCTGTACGACGCGGGCAACTGGGACGTCACCACCTCGTGGGACGTGCCCGCCGACGCGGTGTCCGGGGTCCACCTGGCGAAGCTGGTGCGGCAGGACGGCGTGGCGGGCGCGAGCCACGTCGTGTTCGTGGTGCGCGACGACGGCGTGGGCCACGACATCGTCTTCCAGACCTCCGACACCACCTGGCAGGCGTACAACGGCTGGGGCGGCGCGAACCTCTACGGCGGCAACGCCACGGCCAGCCCCGACGGCCGCGCCTACAAGGTCAGCTACAACCGGCCCTTCCGCACCCGCGACGGCGTCGGGCTCTGGGCCGGGCCGCAGGACTTCGTGCTCAGCGCCGAGCACGCGGCCATCAGGTGGCTGGAGCGCAACGGCTACGACGTGACCTACATCAGCGGCGTCGACACCGGGCCCGGCAACGCCGCCCTGACCGACCACCGCGTCTTCATGTCCACCGGCCACGACGAGTACTGGTCGGGCGACCAGCGCGCCCACGTCGAGGCCGCCCGCGACGCCGGCGTGCACCTGGTCTTCATCAGCGGCAACGAGGTCTACTGGAGGACCCGCTGGGAACCCGACCTCAACGGCACGCCCGCCCGCACCCTGGTGACCTACAAGGAGACCCGGGCCGGCGAGAAGACCGACCCCAGCCCGCAGTGGACCGGGACCTGGCGCGACACGCTGTTCTCCCCGCCGGCCGACGGCGGCCGGCCCGAGAACGCGCTCACCGGCACGATCTTCCAGGTCGACTCCCACCGCGCGGACGTCATCGAGGTGCCGCACGAGCGCTCCCGGCTGCGGTTCTGGCGCGACACCAAGGTCGCCACGACGGCACCCGGCGAGACCGCGAGCCTGAGCCCCGGCCTGCTCGGCTACGAGTGGGACGAGGCGCCCGACAACCGGTTCCGGCCGCCCGGCAGCGTCGCGGTCTCCGACACCACCGTGGACGTCCGCACCTACCTGGTGGACTACGGCACCGCGACCGGCCAGGCGACCGCCCGGCACCGGATGGTCCTGCACCGGGCGCCCAGCGGGGCGATCGTGTTCGGCGCGGGCACGGTCTTCTGGTCGTTCGGCCTGGACACCGAGCACGACACCACCAACAGCGGCCCGGTGCCGGACATCCCCGAGGACCAGGACGTGCAGCAGGCGATGGTCAACCTGTTCGCCGACATGGGGGTCCAGCCGGCCACGCTCCAGCCGGACCTCGTCCGCGCCACCGGGTCCACCGACACCACCGCGCCGGTC
This sequence comes from Saccharothrix syringae, assembly GCF_009498035.1. Taxonomy (NCBI): domain Bacteria; kingdom Bacillati; phylum Actinomycetota; class Actinomycetes; order Pseudonocardiales; family Pseudonocardiaceae; genus Saccharothrix; species Saccharothrix syringae. The sequence goes on along the minus strand of NZ_CP034550.1, from coordinate 242,885 downwards.
GCGGTCATCACCTCGCCGGCCGCCGGCGCGAGCTTCGTGCAGCAGGAGGAGGTGGTGATCAGCGGCACCGCGAGCGACGTCGGCGGTCAGGTCGGCGTCGTCGAGGTCTCCACCGACGGCGGCCGGACCTGGTGGGCCGCCGACGGCACCACCGACTGGACCTTCTCGTGGTGGCCGCGGTTACCCGGGTCCTACCGGGTCCTGGCCCGCGCGGTCGACGACAGCCTCAACGCCCAGTCGCCCGGCGCGGCCGTCCGGGTCACCGTCACGCCCGCCGCCTCGGTGAGCCTGTTCACCCCCGCCGACGTGCCGTTCGCCCTGCGCAGCAACGAGGCCAACGCGCTGGAGCTGGGCGTGAAGTTCACCGTGAACACGCCGGGCTCGGTGACCGGCCTGCGGTTCTACAAGAACCCGGCCGACACCGGCGCGCACGTCGGCCACCTGTGGACGGCCGGCGGCGTCCTGCTGGCCAAGGCCGACTACACCGACGAGACCGCGAGCGGCTGGCAGCAGGCGGAGTTCGACGAGCCGGTGGTGATCACGCCGGGCTCCACCTACATCGCCTCGTACCACACGGCGGGCTTCTACTCCGCCGACCGCAACTACTTCACCACCGCGCGGACCGGCGGCGCGGTGACCGCCCCCGCCGGCACCGCGACCAGCGGCAACGGCGTCTACGCCTACGGCGCCCCCGGCACCTTCCCCAACAGCACCTACCGGTCCAACAACTACTGGGTGGACGTCGTCTTCGAGCGCGCCGGCGGCGCGGGCGACCTGCCGCCCACCGCGACCAACGACAGCGGCTTCACCGCGCGCGCGGGTGCCCCGCTGGTGATCCCCGCCGAGGGGCTGCTGGCCAACGACACCGACCCCAACGGCTACCCGCTGTCGATCACCGGGGTGTCCGCCCCGGTCGGCGGCACCGTGACGTGGTCGGCCGCCACGCAGCGGGTGACGTTCACCCCGGCCGCCGGGTTCTCCGGGCAGGCGACGTTCCGCTACTCGGTCACCAACGGCCGGACCCCGCCCGTCCAGGCCACCGTGTCGGTGGTGGTGCCGCCCCAGGCGGTCACGCAGACCCTGTTCAAGCCCACCGACCACACGCCGGCGATCATCAACGCCGACGACCCCAACCCCGTGCAGGTCGGCACCAGGTTCCGCTGCGCGGTCGCCGGCGGCGTGGCCAGGGGCATCAGGTTCTACAAGGGACCGCTCAACACGGGCGCGCACGTGGCGCACCTGTGGACCGACACCGGCACCCTGCTCGCCACCGCGAACTTCACCGGCGAGACCACCAGCGGCTGGCAGCAGGCCGACTTCGCCACGCCCGTCGCGCTGAGCCCCGACGCGAACTACATCGCCTCGTACCACACCAACGGGCGGTACTCGGCCACCACCAACTTCTTCGCCGTCGAGTACCGGCGCAACGACCTGGTCGCGCCCGCCGACGGCGCCCCGGCGGGCAACGGCGTGTACGCCTACGGCGCCCCGGGCACGTTCCCCGACCGCGCGTACCGGTCCACGAACTACTGGGTGGACGTGGTCGTGGAGACGCCGCCGCCGGTGGTGCACGGCCTGTTCGCCGACGACGAGGCCCCGACCACGCCGGTGGTCGTCGACGCCCGCCCGCTCCAGGTGGGGGTGAGGTTCCGGGCGGCGGCGCCGAACGCCGCGGCGACCGGCATCAGGTTCTACAAGGGGCAGGGCAACACCGGCGCGCACGTGGCGCACCTGTGGACCGACACCGGCACCCTGCTGGCCACCGCGAACTTCACCGGCGAGACCACGGGCGGCTGGCAGCAGGCGGACTTCGCCACGCCCGTCGCGCTGAGCCCCGACGTGACCTACATCGCCTCGTACCACACCGACGGGCGGTACTCGGCGACCCCGAACTTCTTCACCGCCGACCGCGTGCGCGGCCCGCTGATCGCCCCGGCGGACGGGAACGGGGTGTTCGCCTACGGCCTGGCCGGCAGCTTCCCGAACTCGTCGTTCAACGCGACGAACTACTGGGTGGACGTCGTGGTCCGGACCGGCTGACCCCGACCCGCGCGGCTCCCCCGGCGGGCGCCTCCGCACCTCTCTGACCACCCGTTTTGTCCGGCCAGACGCCCATCCGGTACCCTCTGCGGCGGAGGATTCGCATAGCGGCCTAGTGCGCACGATTGGAAATCGTGTTGGGTTAACCCCCTCACGGGTTCAAATCCCGTATCCTCCGCCAGCGGTACGGAAAGGCCCCGGGACTCGACCGAGTCCCGGGGCCTTTCCGCTGGTCGGCGTCACGTCCTGGGCAGGCACTCCAGGACGTCCTCCAGCAGGAAGACCACCTTGTCGACGTTCGCGTTGCCGGTGCTCGGGCGCACCTTCACGACCTGCGGGTCGTGGTCGCTGGCCTGGTCGGCGAACTCGGCGTTGACGTGCACCACGTCGTAGCGGTACCGGGTGATGTTCGAGCTGATCAGCAGGTGGTCGAGGGTCTGCGAGTTGCCCTCGAACACGTAGCTGTACCGCTCGGCCTCGGGGAGGGTGTCGATCAGGGCGACGACCTGGCCGCCCGCGGTGAGGGTCCGGACCACCGGGGAGAACTGGTAGTCGTTGAGGTCGCCCGCGAGGACGACGTTGGCGCCCCGGTCGACGGCCTTCACCTGGTCGACGAAGCCCTTGAGCAGCGCGGCCTGCTTCGCCCGCTGGACCTCGGAGGTGCGGTTCGGCTCCTGGTAGCGGCCGTGCACGGCCTGGTCGCCGCCCTTGGAGTTGAAGTGGTTGGCGACCACGAACACGGTGCGACCGCGGAACTTGAACTCGCCGGCGAGCGGCTTGCGGCTGTCCTCCCACGCCGGGTCGGCGGGCGCGACGCGGCCCGGCGACACCGACAGCGCGGCCCTGCCGTGCTGCTTGACGACCTGGACCGGGGTGGTCGCGTCGCCGCCCGCGCGGTCCACGAAGGACACGCGCGCCGGGTTGAACAGGAACGCCACGCGGATGTTGCCGCCGGGCGCGCCGCCGTCCTCGCCGTCCACCGGGTCGACCTGCCGCCACTGGTAGCGCAGGCCGCCCGCGGCCGCGATGGCGTCGGTGAACTTCGCGAACGTCGCGCCGGCGGTCACCGTGCCGTCGTCGGTGGTGCCGTTGTCGTCCTGGATCTCCTCCAGCACGACCACGTCCGGGTTCGCCAGGTTGTCCACCACGGCCGCGGCCAGGCGGTCGAACTTGGCCTGCTCGTTGGTGGCGGCCAGGTTCTCCACGTTGTAGGTGGCCACGGACAGCTCGTAGCCGCGCTGCGCGTCGGTCCGCTCCCGCTGGATGCCGCCGGAGGCGTACTCGCCGACGGACTTGGCCGCCAGGGTGTAGCCGCCGAAGTTGGTGTACTCGACGTTGCCGACGGTCGCGCCGCGCCAGGTGTCGCCGACGTTGCTCCTCGGCGGCGTCGCGCTGCCCGGCTTGACCTTGATCCGGCCGTTGTTCGGCTGGTCGTAGCCGAGGTAGACGGTGCCGCCGCGCGGGGTCGGGTTCTGCTCGGGGCGCAGCGTCACGAACGTCTCGTCGAAGCCGTTGGTCGGGCCGACCACGCGGACGTCGTTCGCCTGGACGTACATGCCCTCGCGGGACTCGAAGTAGTCCTGCGAGTAGGTGGCCGGCTCCAGCGGCAGCTGCTCGATGCTGCCGCCGCCCGCGGTGGGGGTGTAGCCGGCGGGGACGGACAGGACCTCCGGCGCGGGCAGGGCGTTGCCCTTGGACTTCACGGTGACCGTGGCGCCGGTCAGCTCGGTGAGCGTCTGGAGGGAGTTGCTCGCGGCGTCACCGGCCGGCCGGTACTCGGCGACGGTGCCGGTGACCAGCACGTCGTCACCCGGCTCCACGGTCGGGGCCAGGTTGGCGGTGTAGACGAACACGCCCTCGCTGGTGCGCGGGTCGGCGTCCGGGGCGGTGTCCTGGATCCAGAAGCCGCGGTCGCCGGTGTTGCGGACCGCGGTGACGACGCCCGGGACGCCCGCGACGCGCCGGCCCACCAGCGGCGAGATGCGGGTGGTGCCCTGGATGTCGCGGATGCGCTTGTCCCCCGGCTGGGGCTCCGGGTCGGGGTCCGGGTCGCCGGCGCCCTGGCCCTTGCTGTTGACCGGCGTCGGCGCGCCCGTGGTGAAGTCCGCGGAGTTGTCGTCGGTGTCGGTCAGCGCCGGGCGGGCCGCGGAGGTGGTGTTGCTCAGGTTGGCCGTCGGCGTGGTCTCGCGGACGACGGTCGAGGTGCCGTAGCCGACCAGGTCGCGGATGCGCGCGTCGGCACCGCAGTCGGCGGCCGTCTTGCAGGTCAGCGCGGTGGTGGTGGCGACGAGCGCGACCGTGCCGCCGCTGCCGCCCATGGCGGTGGTGCCGGTGGCGTCCGGGGTGGGCAGCTCCACCGTGCCGCCGGAGCCCTTGGCCTGCGCGACGAGGAAGCGGGCGCCGGGGGCGATCGACCCGGTCAGCGGGGTGACCTGCCACTGGCTGCTCGCGCTGGCGCTCGCGGGCAGGTACTGGACGCTCCAGCCCTCGACCGACACCGGGACGGCGCCGCGGTTGGCCAGCTCGACGAAGTCCTGGGTCAGCGTCGCGCCGGAGTTGCCGCCACCGCCGTAGACCTCGGCGATGAGGGCGTCCTGGCTCGGGACCGCGAGGGTCGGCGTGGCCAGGGCGAGCGTCACGGCCGAGGCGGCCGTGACCGCCGCGCCCAGGCGGAGCGGGGTGGGTCTCAAGGGGTCCTCCGGGAAGTTGGCGGGGGTCCGCGCATCTTCCCCGGATCGAGTGAACGACGGTAGACGCCGTCACTAACTGTTGACCATTGACCCTTCACTCGAACGTGTGTTCGAGCATGGGGTAGAGTTTTGGCGCGCCCAGCCGGTGGCCCTCCCAGCGCCGGGTCGGGCGCGGTGCACGCGACAGGGGCGTCGAGCCGGGCCTGACGAGGAGCGAATCGACGCCCCTGTGCCGCCTCGTGGCCCTTGCGCGCGTGGCCGGCGAGGTGCCGGCTTCGACCGCGGCGCTGCGCCCCACCGGTGACACCGGAACCGTGCCACAGCGGATGCCCGGGCGCTCCGCGGCGCCCCGGAGAGAGCCGGAAGTGATGTACGTCACATCTTCCGGGTTTGCCCGTCGCCCGGAGTTCGCTCGGTGCCACTTTGGGTAATGGGTCGTAACCCGGAAGAGCGAATTGCCCCGGATGACCTTGTTCGGGCGCGGCGGGCGGATCGAGAATGCTCTTACCGCAAAAAATACTTCGCCGTTCGGTGGCGGCGATCTGCGGTCAGAGCCATTAGTACACCAAAACGTGGGCGGCCTGTCGCTTTAGGCTTTGTCCATGACAGCTCTCGTCGGCGCCTGTCCGTGGGCGTTCGTGGTCGTCGTCGCGCTGGTCCTGTTCTTCGTGTTCGGTGTGGTTTGGCTGGTGTTGTGCAAGAAGGAGAAGGATGACGAGGTGATCATCCGCCTCTTCCCGAAACCCGAGATCACCATTGGCCGGGTTACCCGTGGGCGGGCGGGTGCGGTGAGGCCGGGGCGGGGCCGGGGCGAGTAGGGGCGTTCGTTCGAGGGGAATCGCGGGGCGTCGGCCGCGATCGAGGAGGGCTTCGCCGGGTCGGTCGGGATTTGGTTGGCGAGGACCGGCGGGTGCGGGGAATGGTCTGGCGGTTCGGGCGATGGGGGATCTTGCCGGGTGGGCGCTTCGGGGCGGGGCCCTCTATTGCGAGACTGGGGTGAGCCGAATTAAACCGCGGTAGGCGGGCAACATCGGTGCGGGTCGGGAAGCGTGGTCCCCGTGCAGGCGGGGGTGGTCCCCACGAGCTGACCGACCAGGGGTACGAGCTGTTGTGGTCTCCGCGCGGGCGGGGGTGGTCCGGGGTTGCCGTATCGGGAGCGGATCGGCGCGGGATGGCCTCCGCGCGAGCGGGTGGCCCGGCGTCAGGGCCCACAACATCAGGGCCCCAACGTCAGAGCCCCGGTTGCCGTGATCGGCAACCGGGGCTCTGAGCAGCGGTGGCGGTGGGATTTGAACCCACGGAGGCTTTCACCTCACACGCTTTCGAGGCGTGCTCCTTCGGCCGCTCGGACACGCCACCGCCGAGAACAATACAAGACCGCCGGCCGTGCCCCAAACGGGGGTCCCTCACAGCTCCTGACCTGCGCTCACAGGTCGTGGAAGAAGGACTCCATCAGGGCGGCGCAGCGGGCCTCCAGGACACCTCCCACCACCTCCGGGCGGTGGTTGAGGCGCCGGTCTCGGACCACGTCCCACAGGGAGCCCGCGGCGCCCGTGCGGGGTTCCCAGGCGCCGAAGACGACTCGCTCGACCCTCGCCAGGACCAGGGCGCCGGCGCACATGGTGCAGGGCTCCACGGTGACCGCCAGGGTGCAGCCGGTCAGGCGCCAGCCGTCGCTGTAGGCGGCCGCGGCGGCTCGGAGGGCCAGCACCTCGGCGTGCGCGGTCGGGTCGCCCAGGGCCTCCCTCGCGTTGCAGGCCCTGGCCAGCTCCGTGCCGTCCGGGGCGTAGACCACCGCGCCGATGGGGATGTCGCCGGTCTTCGGCGCCTCGGCGGCCACCGCCAGGGCGTCCTCGACCATCGCCTCGTACGGCTCGTCGGTGGTCACGCCTGGATGGTGTCCAGGACCTTGGTGAACTCGTCACCGAAGCCGCAGCGCTGGGCGATCATCTGCAACTGCTCGTCCGGGTACAGCTCGACCTCGTCGACGATCACCTGGAGCTCGTGCTGCGGCATGCCCAGGTCGGCGAGGACGGCGAGGTCGCCCTCCGGCCACAGCTCGTCGTCCTCCTCGTCGGGCGGGTCCACCCGGAGCAGGTCCAGGACGTCGGCGGCGATGTCGTAGTCCAGCGCGGCGGCGGCGTCGGAGAGCAGGAGCGCGACCCCGCCGGGGACCGGGCGCAGGATGATGAAGAACTCGTCGTCCACCGCCAGCATCCCGAAGACGGCACCTGTCGAGCGCAGTTGGCGCAGTTCCGTGATCGCCGCATCCAGCTCGGACAGCGCGGAGCTGTCCATCTTGCTGCACCGCCAGCGGCCGTCCTCACGGACCACCGCGACAGCGAAGCCGTTGACCGGCTCCTGGTGTGCCATGTGCACACCGTAGGGCCATGGGCACGCGCTCGGTAGCACGGGGCCCTCGGGCGCGGGCGACGGGGGCTTTCCGGTGCCACTATCGAGGGATGAGCACAACTCTGCCGCACACGTTGACGACCGCCGCCGAGCCCAGGTTCACCGGGCTGGTGGAGGCTGCCAGGGCCCTCCAGCCGAGGACCGTGGCGCTGCGCCGGCAGGTGCACAAGCACCCCGAGCAGGGCTTGGACCTGCCCGCGACCCAGGCCGCGATCCGGCACGCGCTGTCCGGCCTGCCGCTGGAGGTGACCACCGGCGAGTCGTGCAGCTCGGTCACCGCCGTGCTGCGGGGCGCCCGGCCGGGGCCGACCGTGCTGCTGCGCGGCGACATGGACGCCCTGCCGCTCCGGGAGGAGACCGGGCTGGCCTACTCCTCCGAGGTCGACGGCACCATGCACGCCTGCGGCCACGACACGCACGTCGCCATGCTGGCCTCGGCCGCCCGCCTGCTGTCGTCGCGGCGGGAGGCGCTGGCCGGGCAGGTCGTGTTCATGTTCCAGCCGGGCGAGGAGGGCCAGCACGGCGCCCGGCACATGCTCGACGAGGGCGTGCTGGACGCGGCGGGCACGCCGGTGGAGAAGGCGTTCGCCCTGCACATCACCTCGACGCTGCAGTCCGGCGTCGTCGTCTCCCGCCCCGGCCCCACGATGGCCTCGGCCGACACCTTCCACGTCACCGTCACCGGTCGCGGCGGGCACGGCGGCATGCCGCACGACGCGGTGGACCCGGTGCCGCCCGCCGCCGCCATGGTCGGCGCGCTGCAGACGATGGTCGCCCGGCGGGTCAGCGTGCACCAGCCGGCCGTGGTCACCATCGGCCGGATCGCCGCGGGCACGACCACCAACATCATCCCGGAGACCGCCCTGGTCGAGGGCACCGTCCGGACGCTGTCGGAGGACACCAGGGCGCTGGTGCACCGCGAGCTGCGGCAGGTCGTGGAGCACGTGGCCGCCGCGCACGGCTGCACCGCCGAGGTGGAGATCGTGCCCGGCTACCCGGTCACGGTGAACGACGCCGAGGTCGGTCCGCACGTCGTGGACATCACGGCGGCGGCGCTGGGTCCGCGCTGGGCCGCGCCGATGGAGGACCCGCTGATGGGGGCCGAGGACTTCTCCTACGTGCTGCAGCGGGTGCCGGGGGCGATCGCGTTCCTGGGTGCCTGCCCGCGCGGGGTCGAGCTGGCGCAGGCCGAGCCCAACCACTCCAACCGGGTGCTCTTCGACGAGGCCGCGATGGAGCACGGGGTGGTCGTCTACACCGCGTTCGCGCTCGACGCCCTGAGGTAGGCCGGGGGGCGGGCCGCCCCGGGGAGGCCGGGGGACCGGCGACGGGCGGGGAGCAGCCGGGTGGCGGCGCGAGGCGGCCGCCGGTCGGAGCACGGGCGGCGCGAGTGCGGTGGTGGTGGCGGCGGTGGTCGCGGCGGACCGCGGTGCGGCGGTGGTCGCGGCAGACCGCGGTGCGGTCGGGGTCGCGGCAGACCGCAGCGCCGTCAGGGTCGCGGAGGACCGCGGTGCGGTGGTGGTCGCGGAGGACCGCGGTGCGGTCGGGGTCGTGTTCATGACCCCGACCGTGCCGGCGGCCGGGCGAAGCCGCGAGCGCCGATCTCCGACCTGTGGACAACTCCGGAATCCCTCGCACGCCGGGGCGCCGGCAGGATGTGCGCCGTGCGAAGCGTGTGCGTGGTCGGGCTGGGGTTGATCGGCGGGTCGGTGCTGCGCGCGGCAGCGGCGGCGGGTCACGTGACCTGGGGCGCGACCGCCTCGGAGGACGACGCGCGGGCCGCGGCGCGGGACGGCTACGACGTCGTCGACCTCGCCGCCGCCCTCGAACGCGCGGTTGTACAGGACGCGCTCGTCGTCGTGGCCGTTCCGCTGCCGGCTGTGGAGAACGTGCTGCGCGCCCTCCCCGAGGGCGTCCGCCTCACCGACGTGGTCAGCGTCAAGGGCCCGGTCGCCGACCTCGTCGCGCGGGTCGCGCCGCACGCCCGCTACGTCGGCGGCCACCCCATGGCCGGCACGTCGAGGTCCGGCTGGGACGCGGGCCGGGCGGACCTCTTCCGCGACGCGGCCTGGGTGGTCACCGCCGAGGACGGCACCGACCTGGACGTCCTCTCCGACGTCGTCGGCCTGGCCCTCGCCGCCGGCGCGCACGTCGTGCCCACCACCGCCGCCGAGCACGACGCCGCGGTGGCCCGCATCTCCCACCTGCCGCACGTGCTCGCCGCCGTGCTGGCCAGCGTCGGCGCGGACGGCGGCCCGCTGGCCCTCGCGCTGGCCGCGGGCTCGTTCGGCGACGGCACGCGCGTCGCGGGCAGCCGCCCCGAGCTGGTCCTGGCGATGTGCGAGGGCAACCGGGCCGCGCTGCTGGACGCGGTGGACGACGCGCTGGGCCGGCTGGGCGCGGCGCGCGGGTCGCTCGCCTCGACCGGCGGCCTGGCCAAGACCGTCGAGGCCGGGCACGCCGCCCGCCTGGAGCTGGAGCGCCGCCCCGACCTCACCGACACCACCGTCGACCTGACCTCCCCCGGTGCCCTGCGCGCGCTGCGCGACCTCGGCTCCCGCGGCGGCCGCGTCGTCGCGCTGAACGGCTCGACCGCGCTCGCGCGCACCCCGTAGGGTCGGGGGGTGGCACGACGCCGGCTCCTCGCCCTGGTCGGCGGCCTGGTGCTGCTCGGCGGCGCGGTCGTGGTGCTGCGCAACGAGTCCGCTCCTCCCCCGTCGCCCGGCGGCTTCGAGCGCTTCCTCGACGAGCGGGTCGCCTACGTCGCGGACACCCGGGAGCCGCGCCCGCCCACCGACCTGGTGCTGACCGCCCTGGACCGCACCAGCCTGCGCGCGTCCTGGGAGGCCGGCGGCGGCATCGGGTACGGCGGTTTCGAGGTGCGCTGGCAGGACCGCACCCGCCTGGTCCAGGGCACCGAGACCGAGCTGACCGACCTCGACGTGAACGCCGAGGTCACCGTGGAGGTGCGCGCGGTCGGCGCCCTGGGCGCCCGGTCCGCGCCGGCCACCGCGACCGCCGTGCCCCGGCTGGCGTTCGACGAGTCCTGGCTGGAGGGGCTGTTCCCGCCGGTCGACGTGTTCGACGGCCCGGCGGCGCTGACCGGGCACCGCTGGCGGGTCCTGGACGACGACTGCCTGGGCCTGCGCCCGTTCAGCGGTGAGCGGGTGGAGGTCACCTGCCGGTCGGTGGACCTCCAGTCGAACGTGCCGATGTCCCCGGGCGAACCCGGCGCCGACGGCGCGGTGGGCCGGGTCGTGCTGACCACCGACGGCCCGGCGGGTGCGCAGGGCGAGCTGGTCGTCGCGCTGCTGCCCGAGCCGTTCCAGGACCTGCCCCGGCTCGACGAGCACGTGCCGCCGGGCGCGGTCCTGCTGCGCATCACGCCGCAAGGCGCGCGCTTCGACATCGGCCCGGGGGTGCCCGCCACGCAGGCCCAGGTCCCCGTCGCCGGCACGTCCACCCCGCCCCGGCCGGGTGTCCGGCACCGCTGGGAGCTGCGGGTCCGGCCGGACGCGGTGCTGGCGCTGCGCGACGGCGAGGTGGTGGCCGCCGCACCGGTCGCGGTGCCGTGGCGGGTGGCGCGGCCACGGCTGGCGCTGCGCGAGGCAGGCGGCACCCTGCTGGACTCGTTCGGCACCGGCGGCGCACCGGCGGAGCCCGAGCCCGCCCGGGTGGTGCCGCTGGACCGCAGCCCCGGCACGAACCGCGGCACGTCCCTGGGCGAGGTGGACCCCCGCTCGGTGGCGGGCGGGACGTCGGCGCGCGTGGTCGCGGTGGTGATCGCCGAGCCCGGCGCGCCGGTCACCGCGGAGCTGGGCGCCCGGTCCGCGCCCGCGGCGCTGGTCCCGCTGGGCCCTCGCACCTCCCTGCTGGTGGCCGACTTCCCGCTGCCCGCGCCGGAGGGCGCCCTGCCGGTGCGGGTCCGCGGCGAGGGCGACCTGTTCGTGTACGACTCGCGCCTGGTGGTCACCGACGTCCCGGACGCGCGCCGCCCCCCGCCCCGGCTCGTCGACCTGCCGGAGGTCCCGCCCGGGGTGCCGCAGCCGGGGATCACCCTCCAGCGCGACGGCGACCTGGCGCGGGTGGCCGTCGAGCTGACCGACCGCGACGCGCGCGAGATCGCCCCGGTGCGGGGCCTGGAGCTGCTGCTGGACGGCGAGCGGATCGCCGCCCTGCCCGCCGGCGGGGCCGCGGGAGGGCGCCACGAGTTCACCCTGGACACGGCAGGCGTGCCCACCGGCGGGCACCGGCTCACCGCCCGGGTGCTCCCGGCGGACCAGCGCCGGGACGTGCGGTCGGCCGAGCACGAGTTCCAGATCCGGCCGCTGTAGGTCTCGGCTCCGCAACGACGTAGTGACCGCCGTCACCGCGCCACCTAGCTTGACGCCATGGACCGTCGCCGGATCGCGCTGATCGCCGCGGGTGCGGTGCTGTTCGGCGGTGTCGTGTGGGTCCTGCGGACCGCGGGCGTCGGCGAGCCGAGCAGCGCCACCCCCACCTCCGCGGCGGCGCCCACGTCGCTCGCGCCGTTCGCCGCCGAGGGCGTGCTGGTGCCGACCGCGGGCGCGCCGCCCGAGGCGCCGCGGGACCTGGCCGTGACGTCCGGGCCCCGGCGGCTGCAGCTGCGCTGGCGGGGCGAGGCGCCCGGCTACGAGGTGCGCTGGGGCGCCGACCGCTCGAAGCTGGTCACGGACACCGCCGTCCAGCTCGACGGGCTGGAGGACGAGCGGGCCTACGACGTCGAGGTGTACGCGGTGGACGCGTTCGGGCAGCGGTCGGCGCCCGCGAAGTCCTCCGGCACCCCGCACGGCGTGGCGGTCGACGGCTACTCGCTGGTCGACCGGTTCGACCGGGACGACGCGCCCGACCCGCTGCGGTGGCGGACGGCGTCCCGGCCGAACTGCGCGCGGGCCGCGCCCGGCCGCGGTGACGAGGGCAGGCGGCTGGTGCTGACCGGCAACTGCGCGGCGGCGCCGACCACGCTGCGGTCGCGCACCCCGTTCGTGCCGCGCGACGGCGACGAGCTGGGCCGGTTCGCGGTGGAGACCGACGCGCCCGGCTCGGACGGCGAGCTGGCGCTCGACCTCGTGCCCGGACCGGTGTCGGTGGGCGGCGGGGACGGCCTGCCGCCGGGCTCGGTGCGGCTGCTGGTGGCCACCGGCAACGGGTCGACGTCGGTGCGGGTGCAGACCGCGGACGGCGCGCCGACCGAGCCGGTGCGCGAGGTGCCGCGCCTCGACCCGGGCCTGAGCCACCGGTGGGAGCTGGTGCTGCGGCGCGACGGGGCGCGGGTGCTGTTCGACGGCGGGCTGGTGGCGACCAGCCCGGCCGTGCCGCGGTGGGCGGAGGCGACCGCGCTGGTGTCGGTGTCCGGGCCGACCGCGCAGCGCGCCGCGTTCAGCCTGGTCGCGCTCGACTCGGCGCCCGCCTCGCCGCCGCCGCTGGTGCCCGGCCCCGAGGTGGAGGTCTCGGTGGCGGACCGGCCGCCGCCGGACCGGTCGTGGGCGGCGCTGCCCGGGGTGACCGGCGGGCAGCTGCGGATGGCGCTGCTGCACAGCGACGCGTCACCCGGGGCGCCCGCGCTGGAGGTGTCGGTCGCGGGCGTGCGGGTGCCGCTGCGGGCGGCCGTGCCGGGGGCGCCGTGGCGGCCGGGCGCGGCCTACCCGGTGGTGGCCGACCTGCCGGTCGAGGCGCTGCGGGTGGCCTCGCCGAAGCTCGCGGTGACGCTGCTGACCGGGCTGCGGGTGCAGGTGACGCACGTGGACCTGGAGCTGACCGGCACGCCCGGCCCGGCGGCGCGGCCGGACGCCGTCGTGCCGGTGGAGCCGGAGCTGGCGCGGATCGACGGGACGGTGCTGGACGCCGGCGGGCTGGCCGTGCCCCAGGGCGCGGCGGTGCCGCCCGGGCGGCTGGTGTTCGACGTGCTGCTGAGCGGTCGGCCGGGCGTGCCGCTGGCCGGGCTGGCCGGGTTCACCCTGCGGGTGGACGGCGACCGGGTCGCGGCCCTGCCGACCGACCGGGCCGGGCCGGGCGTGGCCGGGCGGTACCGGTTCGCGCTGAACACCTCCGGGTTCACCGCCGGGCCTCACCTGATCGAGGTGCGGTTGTTCGGCACCTCGGGTGACACCCGCTCGACCTCGGCGTTCGTGCACTTCTTCATCGGCCGGTGACGGCGACCGGTGCCACGATGGGCCCATGCCACGGCCCCTGGTCCTCGACGCCGCCCGCACCCCGTTCGGCCGCTACCGCGGCGGGCTGTCCGGCGTGCGGGTCGACGACCTGGCGGCGCTGCCGATCACCGAGCTGCTGCGGCGGCACCCCGGCCTCGACCCGGCGCGGGTGGACGACGTGCTGCTGGGCAACACCAACGGCGCGGGCGAGGAGAACCGGGACGTCGGCCGGATGGCGGCCCTGCTGGCCGGGCTGCCGGCCTCCGTGCCGGGGGTGGCGGTCAACCGGCTGTGCGCGTCGGGCGGCGAGGCGGTCGTGCAGGCCGCCCGGGCGCTGGCGCTGGGCGACGCGTCGCTGCTGGTCGCCGGCGGCGTGGAGGGCATGACCCGGGCGCCGTTCGTGGTGCCGCGGCCGGAGCGGGCGTTCGCCGACCGGCTGGAGGCGGTGTCCACGGCGCAGGGGTGGCGGCTGGTGAACCCGCGGCTGAGGGCCGACTGGACCGTGCCGCTGGGGCGGGCCGCCGAGGACGTCGCGGTGTCGCTGGGCATCACCCGGGAGCGGATGGACGCGTTCGCGCTGCGGTCGCACCGGCGCGCGTCGGCGGCGTGGGACGCGGGGGTGCACGACGGGTTCGCGTTCCCGGTGCGGCTGCCGGACGGGTCGCGGGTGCGGCGGGACGAGTCCGTGCGGCCGGAGGCGTCGCCGGAGAGGCTGGCGCGGCTCCGGCCGGCGTTCTCCGCGGGCGGGCCGGTGACCGCGGGCAACGCGTCGCCGCCGGGCGACGGGGCGGTGGCGCTGCTGATGGGCGACGAGGGCGCGGCGGAGTCGCTGGGCGTCACGCCGCTGGCCGAGTTCCTGGGCTCGGCGGTGACCGCGGCCGAGCCGCAGCTGTCCGCCCTGGCGCCGGTGGCCGCGATCCGGAAGCTGGTGGAGCGGCTGGGGGTGCCCGTCGGGGACGTCGACCTGTGGGAGGTCAACGAGGCGTTCGCGGCGGTGGCGCTGTCCGTGCTGCACCACCTGCCGGAGGTCGACCCGGAGAAGGTGAACGTGCACGGCGGCGCGATCGCCTACGGGCACCCGCTGGGCGCTTCCCTGCCGCGGGTGGTGGTGGACCTGTGCCGGCACCTGCGGGCGCGCGGCGGCGGGGTCGGCGTGGCCGCGGCCTGCGTCGGCGTCGGGCAGGGGATGGCGATCGCCGTCCGGGCGTGACGCCGTCCGCGTGCGGGGCCGTCCGGGTGCGGGTTCCCGGGGTGCGGGGCCCTCAGATCCGGTAGGAGATCCGGGGGTAGTCCACCACCAGGCCGGTCCGGTCGAACGTGATGTCCTGCCGGAACTCGCCGTGGGTGAAGGAGACCACCGACCGGTCGTCGCCGATCGACACCGTGCGGTACCGCTGGCGGACGAGCTGCACGGACAGGTCCGGCAGGGTCACGTAGACCACCGGCAGCTCGTGCTCGCCCTCCTCCAGCTGGAGGTTGAGCCGGCGCACCGGGATGGCGTTGAACAGGACGGCGAACTGCACGTCCACGTCCACCGCGCCGTCGAAGTCGGCCCGCTCCGCGCCCTGGCCGTGGTCGACCAGCCAGGTGCCCTCGGACGAGCGGCTGATCGAGACGTGGCGCTCCTCGGACAGCGTGGCGGTGCGCAGCAGCACCCGCTTGACCGCGCCCGTCTCGCCGACCGACACCTCGTAGGAACCGCTGAACTGCCCGGCCGGGCCCGCGGTCACCAGGCGGCCGGAGGCGCGCAGCTTGCGCTCCGAGAGCAGGAACCTCACCTGCTCCAGCCTGGGCACGTCGTAGCCCTGCCAGGTCACCATCTGCGCGGCGGGGGACCGGGTCTCACCGGTCGGCGCCGCCTGCTCGGCCGTGTTCACTGCCCACCCGGGAGGATGTCCTTGGCCATCTCGGCCACCGACTTCACCTGCTCCTCGTGACCGATCCGGTCGGCGACGAGCCCCGCCACCCGGTCGATCCCGGCGTCGACCTGCTCGTGGTGCTGTTCGAGCAGCTCGGCCGCCTTGCCCTTGATCTCATCGAAGTTCATGGTGCTCCTTCGCACTCCACCAGGCAGGCTACCCGAACCGCCCCGCCGTCCCCAGGGACAAACCGCACCACCGGGGCCGGGCACGGCGAAGGCCCCCTCGGGGCGTCCGAGGGGGCCTTCGCCAGGGGGTCGCGGTTACGCGGTGCGCTTGCGGCGCACGACCAGCAGGGCGGCCGCGCCGGCGCCCAGCAGGCCGAGGCCCACCAGCAGCGGCACGAAGATCGACGCACCGGTGCTGGCCAGGTCGTCGTTGTTGCCGCCGGAGGACGCCACCGCGCTGGTGGTGGTGGTCGTCGGGGCCTCGGTGGTGGTCGTCGGCGTGGCGGAGGTCGTCTCGGCCGGCGTGGTCGTGGTGGTCACGACGGTGCTCGCGGTCCAGCTGGCCTTGGCGTCGGCCTCGACGGCGACCTGGGTCTGCTTGGCGATCACCAGCGACTGGGTCTTCTGGTCCGAGGAGACCGACACGAACAGGCGACCGTGCTGGAGCTGGGCGTCGGCCTTGACGGAGAACTCGACCTCACCGGCCGGGGTGCCGGCCGCGACCTTGACGTAGACCTCGGCGATCTGCGTCTGGGCCTGCGCCTGGAAGCCGCCGTCGGCCTGGGGCAGCGGGGTGCCGTCCTTGTCGGTCAGGGTGACGCCGGCGGGCGCGTCCACCTCCAGGGTGACCGAGGCGGCCGTGGTGGTGATCTTGAACGGCCCGATCAGCTTGCCGCCGGCCTCGCCCGCGGTCACCTCGGGCGCCTCGATCTTCAGCGTCGGCGCGGGCGCCTGGGCCTCGCCGACGTTCTCGCTGCCGGTCAGGTAGTCGTAGACCGCGCGGACGTCCTGGTCGACCTCGTCCCGGTCGTCCTTGGTCGCGTCGGCGCCGGTCTTCAGGTCGACGCCGTCGCTGAAGTGCCAGATCGCGGCCTGGGTGGCGGCGATGGCCTCGCGCTCCTCGATGTCCCGGCCGGTCGCCGTCGACAGGGCCGAGACGTCCAGCTGCGGGTAGCTGTGGTGCAGGATCCAGTTCACCTTGGCGGCGTTCTCGGTGAACTTGGTCTTCGGGTTGGGGTGCTTGTCCCACGGCACCTCGTGCAGCTTCGTGCCGTCCTTGAGCACGGTCGGCAGCTCCACGCAGTACGCCTTGACGACGGTCTTCTCACCGTCCTCGACCACGTACAGCGGGATGAGGTTGGCGTCGAACCAGTCGCGCCCCTGGTTCTTCAGGCCGACCTCGATGCCCTCCTCGTGGTGCTTGAAGAACTCGGGGTTGTCCTTGCCGTTGACGTGGCGCTCGATCGGGATGATCTCCACCGCGTCGGCGAGCGCGGGCAGGGCGGCGGTCGTCAGCACGACCGAGGCGCCGAGGACCGCGGTCCCGATGCGCTTCGAAGTCAACCGGGATGCCATGTGTCTCCTTGAGGCTCGCGAGGTAGCCCGATGTGGGGTGCAAGGCGGCGGGGTCTGTCGGACGCGGCGGAACGCCTCCGCGTGGGTTCGACACCGGATCGACAGAATCGGGCGGAACAATATCCGATCGGGTGTCACCCGATCAGGCACAAGAGACCGACATCGCTACACCGGGACTGACGTGCGGAAACCTCCGCCGGGACTCCACTGTGGATGATCCAAGGGATCGACACCGCGTCGAGAACCGAGACCCGGAGTCCGTTTCGGAACAAGGCGAAATGTCTGTCCACAGGCTGTGGACAAGTTGATTTCCGCAGTTCAGCGGAGTTGTCCACAGGGGACGGAAAACCTCGGTGATCCGTTTCGAGTCCACACCGTTGTCAAACGGTGACCTAGGCGACCAGTGCGGACGGCGTGACCGGCCGGACGTCACCCACCCGCAACGAGGTCCCGGGCAGGCAGAGGTCCTTCGCCGTGGGCGCCTGACCGGTCAGCATCCACTTCACGAGGGCGGCGAGCTGGAACGAGATCAGCGGCGGCACGGCGTCGCCGAGGTGCCGGTAGGCGTTGCCGATCACCGACACGTCGAACCGGAACCTGCGCGGGAACCCCTGCAGCAGGGCCATCTCCCGCACCGTGCACAGCCGGTGCTGCACGGGGTGGGCGTACCGCCCGTTGCCGACGTGGCCGCACTCCCGCTTGATCGTGCGCGCGGGCTCGTCCCACCACATCCGGCCGTACACGTCCGGGTGAGAGCCCCACTTGCCCTCGGTGATGATCTTGCGCTGGGCGGGGTTCAGCAGCAGCTCCGCCGCCGACCCGACCAGGTCGCCCCACGACCCGCCGTCGGCCGGGATGGCCCGCATCCGCTCCAGCGACCGGTCCCGGCGGAACGACGGCGACACGTGCATCGGGTCGTCCGGGTGCGCCTCGCCCGCCTCCACGTGCGGCAGCCTGCCGATCGCCCGCCGCACGGTCACCGCGCCGGGCTTGACCTCCCAGCCGGCCCACACGTCCTCCAGCGTGCGCAGCGGCACGCCCGCGTCGACCGCCACCACCATGGCCCGCTCGCGCAGCTGCGGCAGGCCGAACCGGGAGAACATGTGCGTCGAGGCGTCCACCTCGTAGCCCAGCTCCAGCAGCTGCTCGGCCAACCCCTCCAGGTGGTGCCGCTGCTTGCCCTTGACCAGCTCGCGCGCGTTCTCCAGCACCATCACCCGCGGCCGGAACTCGGCCACGTACGCCGCGACCCGGCCCACCAGGGAGTTGCGCGGGTCGTCGCGCAGGTGGTTCGCGGGCGCGATCCGGGTGAAGCCCGAGCACGGCGGGCACGCCACCAGCACGTCCAGCTCGCCCCGCTCCAGGCCCCACACCTGCCGCAGCACGGCCGGGTCGAGCCGGCCGAGGTCGACCTGGAGCGGGTCGACGCCGATGTTGTCCCGGTAGATCCCGTTGCAGCGCAACGAGCCCAGCCGGGAGGACGGCTTGCCGATCTGGGCGTCGGCGGCGCCGACGATGGTGAAGTCCCGGTGCGCTTGGAAGCCCAGGCTCATGCCACCGGCACCGGAGAACAGGTCGACGACCTTGAAGGTGGGTCCGCGCACCGCGCGATCGTACGGTGCGCCGCCCGACCGCCGGCGGGTGATCCCCGGCGGGATCACGTAGCTTGCGCGGCATGGAGCTGCCCGCCGCCTGGCAACGCCCGGACCCGTTGCGCGGCCTGGGGAAGGTGCCGTGGGCCGACCTGGCGCGCGGGCGCGGGGTGGACGCGATGCTGCGCGGCGCCGCCGAGGGCGACCTGACCGCGTGCGACGCCCTGGAGCGGCGGCTGCTCGACGACGACACCGTGTCCGAGGCCAGCGCGCACGCCGCGCCGTTCCTGGCGGAGCTGGGCGCGTCCTACAAGGTGCCGGGCGCGGTGCGCGACCGCGTCATCTTCCTGCTGGCCGGCCTGGCGCTGGCGGGCGCGGGCTTCACCGACGGCGGCCGCCGCACCCGCCGCCGGTGGAACCGGCTGCGCCGCGAGCTGCCCCGGCGCAGCCCCGACTGGATCACGCAGACCCGGTACGCGGTGGCCAAGGACGCCCCGAAGGTGTTCGAGGCGCTGGGCGGCGCCGAGGTGGCGTGCGCCCTGGCGCTGGCCGTCGCCGTGCCCGAGGTCGCGCCACCGCACGTCACCGACGTCGCCCGCGGCATCGCGTTCGCGGGCACGTTCCCCCCGCTGCTGGTGGACGCCGCGACCACCGCCCTGCACCTGCTGGCCGGCGGCGAGACCGACGACGTGTGGGCCTACGTCACCGCGCAAGGTCACCCGGACGTGTTGCGCGCGTACGAGAACGGGGGGTTCCCGCCGAACCAGCCGCCCGGGGTGACCGTGCAGCTCATGGGTTACCGGTACGCCCGGCTCGCCGCGTACGGCGAGCCGGGGGTCACGCCGTGACGGCGCCCAGCTCGACCACCGGGGCGACCAGCTCGTCGTCGTCGACCGGCACGGCCGGCTCCAGCGGGCCCAGCGACGTGCCCCAGTCCTGGTCCGCCAGCGCGAACGCGGCCACGGTCAGCGCCACCACGGGCCGGCCCGGCGGCAGCTGCTCGGCCACGAAGTCCAGCTCCAGCCGGGCGCCCAGCGGCGACGGACGCAGCCGCAGCACGCCGTGCGGCACCTCCTCGGGGTGCGCCCACCGGCAGGACCACTCGGTGAACACGATCGGGCGTTCCACCACCTCGGTCGGGTGAAGGGCGCGCACGTTCGCGCCGACCGACCCGTGCCGGTAGGTGTCCGCCGCCGAGACCAGCAGCTCCTCGAACTCGATGGACGACACGCCCAGGTCGTGCCCGGCGACCAGGGCGACCTGCACCAGCGCCAGCGGGAGCTGCGGCAGGGCGTCCTCGAAGCACACCATCGCGCCGCCGTAGCGGGTGTTGATCTCGGTGGGCAGGAAGCCGTCGGCCGTGGCGATGCCGTCCAGGGTGAAGGTGCCCCGGTAGTCCACGGTCTCGCGCAGCCGCTCGCCGACCCGGCGGGCCAGGTTGCGCATCTGCTCGCGGATGCGGGCGGGCGGGTCGTAGTGCGACGCGCAGCCCGCGTACAGGAACCGGGCCTGGCCCGCGCGGCGCGGCACGACCATCTCCACCGGTCGCAGCACCGCGGTGCCGTCGGGGAACACGATCCCGTGCACGCTCACCGGGATGCCCTCCAGGAACGGCATCACCCGGACGAACTCGCACTTGGCGGCGAGCACGTCGAACGCCTCCCGCGCCTCCTGCCGGTCGCGGACCCGGCGCACGAAGTTCGCGCCGCCGTTGATCGCGGGGCCGTCGCCGGACCACACCGCGCCCGCGCCCCGGTCGAGCCGCAGGGTCGCCGCCCACAGCGCCTCGAAGTCCAGGCCCAGCACCTCGGCGGGCGCGCGGGGCGCGGACAGCTCGTCCCACAGCGCGTCGATGGTGGTCTTGTTCTCCAGCTCCACCCACGCGGGGCGGCGGGCGTTGAGCACGGGCCGGCCCGCGAAGCTGGGCGTGTGCACGTACGGGGTGCTGATCACCAGCGCCTCGCCGGCCGGGTCGAAGTCCGCGAGCACGTCGCAGACCGCCCGGTTCGGCGAGGTCAGCAGCTTGGTCAGGCGGTTCTGCTCGACCGCGACGAACCCGCCCGCGATGCCCAGCGGCACCCAGCGGGCGACCTCGGAGTCGTGCAGGGGCGCGTGGTCGTCCGTCGAGAGCACGAGCGTGCGGCGGGCCCCCAGCTGGTGGAGCTCGCCCACGCGACTACTGAGCCGGGTGCCGCCCGCGAGCACGACCAGCCGGTCGCCGAACAGGGTGCGGAGGCGCGCTTGGAGCGCGTGGAAGACGTGATCCATCGCCGAGAACTCGCTTTATGAGAAGCAGACGAGACAGCCGGCGAGCGCCGGGTGCCACGAACTGTAGAGGCAGGCGATGGGATCGGCCCAGCACGGTCGGGCAACGACCGGATGAAACTTGCCGATGGGTTGCGCGCCGGGCGCGCGAGATCATCGAGCGGCGTCGCGAAGTACCTGGTCAACCCGGTTGAGGAAGGCCCGCGCGCCCCTCGGGCCGGGGAACGGCAGGGTGAGCCCGAGCAGCGTGTCGTCGATCGACGGCGGCGCGGCGGCGACGATCGCCGCGGCCGTCTCCAGGAAGCGCTGCCGCTCGGCCTCGTGCACGGCGTGCTCCGCGAGCACGACCTCGATGCTCGTGCGCATGGCTGGGTGCGGGTAACTCACTCGGGTTGTATCGGTACCGCCGGTCCACACCTTTAGGGTCAATTTTTCACCGGATCACCCGACCCCCGGCCGGGCGACGCGTGCTGGGATGTCGACCATGCGCGTGCTGGTGAGCGGAGCCTCGGGGTACGTCGGTCGGGTGGTCGTCGAGGAGCTGGCGACCGCCGGTCACGTGCCCGTCCCACTGGTGGGTGATGTCCGGACCTGCGGCCCGGTCCCGGACGTGGACGCGGTGGTGCACCTGGCGGGGCTCGCGCGCGTGCGCGAGTCGTTCGAGGAGCCGGTGCGGTACTACGACGTGAACGTGGGCGGCACGCTGAACCTGCTCCGGCACCCGCCGCCGCGGTTCGTGCTGGCCTCCACCGCCGGGGTGTACGGCGCGCCGCCGACCGGGCTGGTGGCGGAGGACGCGCCCCGGTCGCCGGGCAACCCGTACGCGGCGTCGAAGGCGGCGGCCGAGGACGCCCTGGCGTGGGCCGCGCGGGCGGGCCTGGTGTCGGCGGTGGTGCTGCGGCTGTTCAACGTGGTGGGCGGCGGCGACCGGGACGACACGCGGGTGGTCACCAGGGCGTGCGGCGCGGCGTCCGGGCGGCTGCCGCCGGTGGAGGTGTTCGGCGACGGGTCGGCGGTGCGGGACTTCGTGCACGTGCGGGACGTGGCGCGGGCGTTCGTGGTGGCGGTGGGGGGCGGCGGGGCCGGGTACGAGGTGTTCAACGTCGGCGCGACGCCCGCGTCCGTGACCGGGGTGCTGGCCGAGGTGGGGCGGGTGAGCGGGCGGGAGGTGCCGGTCGTGCGGCGGGCCGCGCACCCCGGCGAGGTGCGGGAGCTGCGGGCGGACACGACGCGGTTGCGGGCGCTGGGCTGGGTGCCGCGGTGCTCGGGGTTGGCGGACGTGGTGCGCGACCAGTGGGCGGCCGAGGTGGGGCGGGAGGCGGCTGGGCGGGAGGGAGCCGCGCGGGGGTGACGCGCGGGGCGCGGGTTCAGGCGGCGGGCCCGTCGTCCCAGGCGATCCAGGCCCGCCGCTCGCCCTGGAGGACCAGGGCGTCGAGCCTCGCGTTGACGCGCAAGCCGGGCGAGAGCCGCGCGTCGGCGGGCGGGGCGTCCGCCCCGGGTTCCGGCCGCGACTCCGTCCGGGGTTCCGCTTCGGACCCGGGGCCGGTCTCGGGCCCGGGTTCCGGCTCCGACCCGGATTCCGGCCCGCTTTCCGGCTCGGCGAAGGACCCCGGCCCGACCTCCGGCCCTCCCCCGGCGTCCGGCCGCGCGGCGACCGCGTCCAGCTCGGCGGCCCAGCTGTGCAGCTCCTGCGCGAGGTTCGCGGTCGCCCGGTCGTAGACCTCCAGCGTGTGCCGCCGGGCGGCCGGGTCGTCCCGGTCCGTCTCCCACAGGTGCTGCAGCTCGTGGACGAAGGGGTTGCAGCCGTCCAGCAGGCGCACCACCGCGTCGTGGGTGTCGACCGCGGTCAGGCGCGCGGCGAGTTCCCGGTCCGCGACGCGGTAGGCAGCGACGTCGAACAGCGCCGCGGCGACCCGGTCGGCACCGCCGCACAGCCGCTCCATCGCGCGCCGCAGGCTGTCCTGGTAGGCGGTGACCGCCGCGCGCAGCGGGTGGTCCGGGGCGAGCTGCCCGGTGTCCACCCCGAAGCGCCACACCACGTCGCCGCGCACCGCGTCGCCCACGTCGAGGAACCGCCTGGCCAGGTCCTCCAGCCCGGCCGGGTCGACCGAGAAGCCGGCACGCACCGCCTCACCCCTCCGCCCGACCGCCTCGCGGCCACTTCCGCCGCGGTCCAGCAGGTCGTCCGGGCACCGCCCACCACCGGGTTGAGCGCCAGCCCGACCCCGCCCGCGCCGACCAGCAGGCGGATCAGGCGCCGGCCCACCGCGGCGGCCGCGGCACCGCGGGGCGCGCCCGTCCGACGCCGGAACCCGGCCGGCAGCACCGGTTTGGTGAACGCGCACAGGTACTCCGCTTCCGAGCGGCCTGGAATTTGCCGCCGCATTTCCGCCGAAAGGAATGGTCGACACCGCCCGGACCCCGTTCACCCGGCTCCGTGGAAGCCGATCCGCAGGAGGAGGAGATGCCCCTTCCCGACCCGGGCAACTGGTCCGCGCTGCTGCGCCTGCCGGTCGGCCTGGCCCTGGTGGCGATCACCACCGGCGCGCTGCACCTGCTGGGCGACGTCACGGTGCGGCTGTGGCCGGTGGTCGTCGAGCACCGCGCGGGGTCCTCACCGCCGCTTCGGCACCGCCACCCGGTCGAGGTCGGCGGCCACCACGACCTCCCCGCCGAACACCTCGGCCGCCTCGGCGCGGAACGCCGACGGGTCCGGGTAGCGCTGCGAGAAGTGCGTGAGCACGAGCTTGCGCACCCCGCTCTCGGCCGCCACCCGCGCGGCCTGCCGGGCGGTCAGGTGCCCGTACTCGACCGCCAGCGCCTCGTCGGCGTGCAGGAACGTCGACTCGATCACCAGCAGGTCCGCGCCCTCGGCCAGCTCGTACACCCCGTCGCACAGCCGGGTGTCCATCACGAACGCGAACCGCTGCCCCCGGCGCGGCACGCTGACCCGCTCCAGCAGCGGCGACCGCACGGCGCGGACCGCGGGCCCGCGGATCCCGTGCTCCTCCAGCAGCTCGGGGACCATCGTGCGGCCGTCCGGTTCGACCAGGCGGTACCCGTAGGTGGGCAGCACGTGGTCGAGGCGGCGGGCCTCCACCACGCCGAACACGCCCTCCGCGACCACGCCCGGCCCGGTGACCGGGTGCTCCCGCACGTCGACCGCGTCGTGGAACGAGGTGGCGTGCCGGAGCCGTGCGAAGAAGTGGGCGCCCTCGACCGGGTAGTGGGCGTGCACGGGGTGCGCCACGCGGTCGAGGGACATGCGCTGCACCACCCCGGGCACGCCCAGGCAGTGGTCGCCGTGGAAGTGGGTGATGAACAGCCCGGTGACGTCGCCCGCGGCCACGCCCGCCCGCAGCATCTGGCGCTGGGTGCCCTCGCCGGGGTCGAACAGGAAGCCCTCCGCGTCCCAGCGCAGCAGGTACCCGTTGTGGTTGCGGGTGCGGGTGGGCACCTGGCTCGCGGTGCCCAGGACGACCAGCTCTCGGGGTGACACGTGGCAGAGTCTGCGGCATGGAGAGCTTGCGGGTGATGTCGTCCTGGCCGGTGGGGACCGCGGCGGCCGCCGTGGTGCGCGCGGACGGCGGGGTGGTCGGCGCGCACGGGCCGGTCGACCACCGGTTCCCCCTGGCGTCGGTGACCAAGCTGCTGACCGCGTACGCGGTGCTGGTGGCGGTGGAGGAGGGCGCGGTCGAGTGGGACCAGCCGGCCGGGCCCGCCACGCTGCGGCACCTCGTCGCGCACGCCTCGGGGCTGGCGTTCGACTCCGCGGACGCGCAGGCCGCGCCGGGGACCAGGCGGATCTACTCCAACACCGGGTTCGAGCTGCTCGCGCGCGCCGTGCAGGAGGCGACGGAGATCCCGTTCGACGCCTACCTCGCGGAGGCCGTGTTCGCGCCGCTGGGCATGACCTCCTCCTCTTTGGACGGTTCGCCGGCCGCGGGCGCCACGTCGACGGTGTCGGACCTGGTGCGGTTCGCCGCCGAGCTCCAGGCGCCGAAGCTGGTGTCGGAGGGGCTGGTGGCGGAGGCGACCTCGGTGGTGTTCCCGGGGCTGCGCGGGGTGCTGCCCGGGTACGGGGTGCAGCGGCACAACGACTGGGGCCTCGGGTTCGAGGTCCGGGCCGACAAGTCCCCGCACTGGACGGGCACCACCAGCTCACCGCGCACGTTCGGGCACTTCGGACAGACCGGCACGTTCCTGTGGGTGGACCCGGACGCGGGCGCGGCGTGCGTGGCGCTGACCGACCGGGCGTTCGGCGACTGGGCGGTGCGGGCGTGGACCCCGTTCACCGACGGGATCCTGGCGGAGCTCACGGCGTGACCACGACCTGCCCGCGCACCCGCCCGTGCCGCACGTCCTCCACCGCGCGGGCGACCTCGGCCAGCGGGTAGGTCCGGTCCAGCACGGGCAGCACCCGGCCGGACTCGATCAGCACGCGCAGGTAGACCAGGTCCTCGTGCCGGTCCTTGTGCACCAGCGGCCGGGCCCGGAAACCCAGGAGGGGCCCGGCCACCAGCGCGCGCAGCCAGCGGTCGGTGCCCATGAACCAGCGGCCGCCCGTGCCGCCGACGAACACCACCGTGCCGCCCCGCCGCACCAGGCGGCGGCAGGTGCGCAGTGACGGGTTGCCGTAGACGTCGAGCAGCACGTCGAACCCGCCGGGCGGCTCGCCGGTGGCGTAGTCGTGCACGTGGTCGGCGCCCAGCCGCCGCGCCAGGTCGGCCTTCGCCGCGCCGCACACCGCCGTGACCTCGGCGCCGAACGCCTTGGCCAGCTGCACGGCGTAGCTGCCGACGCAGCCGGTGGCGCCGTGGACCAGCACCCTCGTCCCGGCGCCGACCCGGCCCAGGTCGCGGACCGCCTGCAGGGCGGTGAACCCGGAGATCGGCACGGCCGCGGCCTGCTCGGGCGTCAGGTTGACGGGCTTGGCGGCCAGTTGGCGCTCGGGCACGACGACGTACTCCTGGAACGCGCCGGTGCACCAGCCGAACACCTCCTGCCCGACGCGCAGCGCGGTCACGCCGGGGCCGACCTCCGCGACCGCGCCCGCCACCTCCAGCCCCGGCACGCGGCTGCGCGGCCGGCGCAGGCCGGTGACCGGCCGGGCGGCGTAGGGCAGGCCGCGCAGCAGGTGCCAGTCGCCGCCGACCACCGGTGCGGCGCGGACGCGCACCAGCACCTCGCCGCGGCCGGGCGACGGCTTGTCGACCTCGGCTAATCGCAGCACGTCACCCGGGTCGCCGTAGGCGTCCTGCACGATGGCCTTCACGAGTCCTCCCCGGGGTAGTGGAAGACGTCACCGAGCTGCACCCCGAAGACCCGCGCGATGCGGAACGCGGTCTCCAGCGAGGGCGAGTACCTGCCCTGCTCGATGGCGATGATCGTCTGCCGGGTGACGTTGACCCGCCGGGCCAGCTCGGCCTGGGTCATCTCCCCGTGCGCGAACCGCAGCGCCCGGATGGAGTTGGTGATCCTCGTGGGCCTGACCACTCAGAACCCCCTCCGGTAGGCGACGAGCTTGACCGAGGCGACGACGATCGCCCACAGCGTGAACGCGGCGTACATGGCGTTGGCGATCCAGAAGTGCGGCGCACCGGCCAGGGTCAGCGCGAACGGCACGACCATGCCGGTGCCCAGCACCAGGCCGCCGACGTGCTCGCCCAGCCGGTTGATGCCGCGGTCGCGCTCGTCGGCGCGGTGCCGGTCGCCGGGCAGGGCGATCCCCAGCACGACCCGGAGCACGATCGAGAGCGCGATCGAGGCCCCGATGCAGGCCAGCATGGGCCCCGCGTACGGCGTCGCGGCCAGGTCGCCGCGCGCCCGCGCCAGCAGCACCACCACGTAGGCGGCGTAGGTCGCCAGGGTGACCGCCAGGTACACCCGGACGCCTGTCTCCTCGTACGACATCGACGTCCCCCTGATGTAAAGCGGACTTGACATGGCCAGTGTCCGGCGGACCTGACACCATGTCAAGGATCTTTGACATCACCGCCGCCCCTAGACTGCGCCGGTGAGTTGGGTGAGCGTTCGCCAGCACCGCTGGACCAGCCGGACCGGTGTGGACGGCTACCCCCGGGTCGAGGCGATCCACCCGCTGAGCGGGCGGCAGCGGCTGCCGGTGAACGTCGCCGAGATCGTCTACGTCAACGCGATGGCCCCGGCCGCGCCCGCCAGGGTCAGGTACGACACGCGGGTCAACGAGCTGCGGCTGCTGGCCAACTACCTGGGCGTGGCGCCCGGCAGGCCCGTGCGGCTGCGCCAGGACGAGTTCCGGTCCAGCTCGCCGCACGTCCGGCGGTTCGTCAGCGAGTCGTTCGGGCTGGGCATGCTCACCGCCGCGGTCCAGGCCGCCTACGAGTGGACCGCGGGCACCGGCGCGCTGAGCGGGTTCCACGCGCTGCCGATGACGCTCGCCGCGTCGTTCGCCAAGCGGGGCGTGCGGCCGGACCTGCTGTTCCAGGCGCCGGAGCTGCTGCTCGCGGGCGAGGCCAGGGGGCGCTCCGGCCGGCCGCCGCGGTCGACGAGGCTGCCGCGGGAGCGCCTGGACCGGCTCCTGCCGTGGGCGCACGTGCACCGCCACCCGCTGGTCATGACGTGGGCCTACCTCGACGGGACCGGCGTGACCGTCGACCTGTTCGCCCCGGCCGACGGGGTGGAGTGGCTGCGCGGTGCCGTCGGCGCGCCCGAGGAGGCGGAGCACCCGGCGTCCGCGCTGCGCCTGCCGCCCGCGGAGCAGGTGGCGCTGCGCGAGGTCGCGGACCGGGTGCCCGCCCCCGACCCGGTGCCGGACCCCGGGCCCGAACCCGAGGCGCACCGCCCGCACCCGGACCGCCTCTCGCCGCTGAGCCTGTTCGAGGTGGGCACGAGCGCGCTGCGGGCGGTCGAGGAGCAGCTGGCCGAGACCGCGCCGGTCGCGCCCGTGCGCCTGGCCGGCCGGACCGCGCGGGGCCGGTGGGTCCCGGTGGACCCGGTCACCGGTGCCCGCGGGTCGGTGCTGCTGGCCCTGCTGGACGAGCCGCTGCCCGCGGACGAGGCGTCGGCGACGGCCCACCGGTGGCGCTCGCGGCACCGCGCCGGCGACGACCGCTTCGCGGCGGGCGACCTGGCGGTGACCGCCCACGGGCGGACCGTGGTGGCGCTGGCCCCCGCCCACGACGGCCAGCCCTGGGAACTGCTCGCCGACTGATGCCCGCGTCCCGCCCGCGGGACGCGATCCGCGCCCGGCCGCACCAAATGCGCGCACCGGTCAGGTCAATGCGCACGTGGCCGCCCGGTCGGGAGGCCGGCAACGCGCGACGATCCCCTGGAATTGATTGCAGCCCCCACGAACGACTGCTACGGTCGAGGAGAAGGTACGGCGAAAAATGTTTTCCACCTGTTCGACAAATACAGGCGGAGACGGCGGTACTCTTTATTGGGGGGCTTTTGCTGAACACCGAGCGGCGCGCCCCGGCGCGCCGAATCCTTTCCGACGACCAGTTCTCCGCGTATGAGCGCGACGGTTTCATCGTCCTCCGGATGTTCGACGCCGACGAGGTGTCGGACATCAAGGAGGAGATCCGCCCGCTGCTCGCGACGCCGACGAGCGACCACCCGCGGGTGATCAAGCGCGCCGCCCTGGACGAGCCGGGCGCGCACCTCGACCCGGTCAACCCGTACGGCGTGTTCAAGGTGTTCAACACGCCGCTCATCAACGACTTCTGGTTCGACATGATGCGCGAGCCGCGCATCCTCGGCGTCGCCGCCGACCTGGTGGGACCGGACGTGAACTTCCTGATGGGGTGGCTCCACCAGCGCGTTCCCGGTCTGCAGGTGCACGAGGGCTGGCACTGCGACTTCTCCGAGGACCGGCACACCAGCACCGACCTCGTCACGGCCATCCTGTACCTGGACGAGATGACACCGGACTCCGGCCCGACGCTGGTCGTGCCCGGCAGCCACCGCGACCGACTGGTCGAGGGCACCCTGGAGCCGCGCCCGGTCACCGTCCCCGAGGACGGTGAGTACGTCCCGGTGACCGTGCCGGCCGGTTCGGTGCTGTTCCTGCACTCCCTCACCGTGCACTCCCTCAGCATGAACCGGACCCGGCAGGACCGGTCCATCCTGTTGCAGGAGTACAAGAGCGCGTCCGCGGTCGAGGTCGAACCGTACGACTACGCCTTCGCCGACCTGCCGCTGTTGCGCGGCGGGGAGCCCGTGTAGCGCGCGACCGCGCTCCGGGCGGAATCCACCGAAGAACTGCCCGCCCCGGGCCCGGGGCGGGGGGCGTCCGCGCGCGAATTCCCGGCAGCGGCCGCGCGGGCGGTGTGCGATCACGATCGCTTTTCGACTGCCCGAACGAAAGGACGAGAAATGCGCAAGGAGAACAACGCCAAGTCGGTCGTGGCCAACGAGTTCCCGGAGGTCGCCGTCTCCGTGGCGCCGATCACCCAGCGTTCGCGGGCCACCCTGGCCAAGACCCACAACCGCCCGGCCGTGGCCAACTTCGCCGACATCTTCAACGGCAAGTGACCCACATCCGGTGATGCCAGAAGGTCGCGGGCACGGCCACCGTGCCCGCGACCCCCTTCCGACGGCTGGAGGCGCGCCGACCATGGCGGCAACCGAAGCGACCGCACCGTTCCGCCCCGCCGCGGGCGTCCTCGGACTGCCCGCCGCGGACCTCGACGCCCTGCTCACCGGTGGGCTCACCGCCGACGCGGTGGTCCTCGGCGTCCCGTTCGACGGCGGCGTGCCCGGCCTGCCCGGCCAGCGCCACGGCCCCGAACTGCTGCGCCACCACAGCCCGAGCCACCCCTGGGAGGTCGACGGCGCGGGCCGGCTGGGCGGTGTGCTCGACCCGGTCTCGCGGCGCGGTGTCCTGACCGGCCGCCGCGTGTTCGACCTCGGCGACCTCGGGTCGGTGCCGATCGACCCGCGGGTGCCGCGCGCGGCGTACTACCGCACCCTGCGCGAGCTGTCGGCGCAGCTGGCCGACCACACCCGCGTGCCGGTGTTCATCGGCGGCGACCACAGCGTCACCGGTCCGATCGCGACCGGCCTGGCCGACGTCCACGGGCCCCTGGACCTGGTCTGCTTCGACGCGCACCTCGACTTCCACTCGCGGCCCATCCCCGACTTCGCGGACCTGACCCATGCCGACTTCATCGGCCACCTGCTCCAGGTCGGCGCGATCGCGCGCGCGGACGTCCACGGCGTGCGCGCCTACCTGCCCGCCGAGGCGGGCCCCGTGCCGCCGGAGGTCACCTCGCGGTACGCGTTCGAACCGGCGCCGCACCCCGGTGCGGCGCCGGTGCACCTATCCGTCGACCTCGACGTCATCGACCCCGCCGAGTTCCCCGGCACCGGTCACCCCGAGCCGGGTGGCTACCGCCTGCGGGAGCTGCTGGCCGCCGTCGGGCACGTGTGCCGCACGCGCCGCGTGGTGGGCGTGGACATCGTGGAGGCCACGTACGAGGAACACGCGAACCGCGTCACCGGCACCACCATCGCCACCGTGCTGATGACCTGCCTGCGCGCACTGCTGGAAGAACCGGACGAAGCGGAAGGTGACGCATGAGCATCCCGGTCCACATCCGGAACGCGACCGCGAACCGGCGGCTGGCCGAGTGGCAGGTCCGCCTGGTCGAAGAGCTCGAACAGCCCCGCTGGTCCGCCGACGGGCGCTCCGGCTCCAACGTGGGCGAGGACGACGTGACGATCCGCCGCCACGAGGGGCGCACCTGGATCTACAAGACCTGGGAGAGCACCCGGGTACCCGGCCTGTTCAGCCTGTACGCGCCCGCCACCGGCCGGGTCCACCGGGTGACCGCCGGCCAGGCGGCCCTGCTGCGGCGGGAGTCCTGGACCGCGGCGGACCAGCCCGGGCTGGCCGCCCTGGAGGCCCTGGTCCAGCCGTTCGAGGCGCCGGGCTGGCGGTTCCCGACGGTGCCCGAGGAGGTGCGCGCGGACGGCCCGCCGCGCGTGCGCGTGCTCATGCTCAACCCGACCGAGCAGTGCAACATCCGGTGCACCTACTGCTACTACGGCGGCGCCTACCCGGGCACCCGCCCCCACCAGACCGCATCGCCGTCGGCCGACTTCGTCGAGGCGGCCATCGACCTGTTCGTCACCGGCGAGGACCGGCTCGCCGACGCGCACCGGGCCGTGTACTTCTTCGGCGGCGAGCCGCTGATGGCCTTCCGGCAGCTCCGGGACGCCTACACCAGGCTGGAGGAGCGGATCGCGCGGACCGGCGCCGCCATGGACAACCTGGTCGTGCAGGTCAACACCAACGGGATGCTGCTCAACGAGGAGATCGTCGAGTTCCTGGTGGCCAAGGGGATCTACCTCAACGTGTCGGTGGACGGCCCCAACCACGACCGCTACCGCGTCGACCGGCGCGGCCGGGGCACCCTCGACCGGGTCAGGGAGCGGGTCGACTGGCTCGCCGCCGCGCAGCCCGAGTACTTCGCGAACCGCGTGGCGATCATCTGCGTGCTGTCCTCCCCCCTCGACCCGGCGGGCCTGTACCGGTTCTTCGCCGAGTGGCCCGCCGCGCGGCAGGCGCTGGCGTGGGACTTCGACCTGCTGCTGCCCGGCGGCGAGGAGTCCTACACCGAGTTCGAGGAGATGTTCGCGGCGCAGGACCGGATCTGGGACCTCTTCGTCGACGCGCACGAGCTGCCCCACGCGGAGCGCGAGGCGTCCGGCCGGTACCGGTTCGCGTTCAGCTGCGGCTTCCTGCACCGCAGCTTCCACCGCGCGCTCAACAGCCCCGGGCGCGACGGCGGCCCGGACCTGGGCCACCTGCTCGGGGTGCAACTGGTGCCGGGCACGGAGTACCTGGTGCTGGGTTCGGACGGCACGCTGTACTCGTCGTACGAGTACCAGTCACCCGCCTTCGAGGTGGGTCACGCGTCCCGGGGCATCGACCTCGACGCGGGCCTCGCCCAGCTGCGCATGTTCCGCGACGCCGTGCAGGCGAGCTCGTGCGGCACGTGCTGGGCGGCGCCGCTGTGCACGGTGACCGTGCCGGAGAGCCCGTTCCGCGCCACCGACTCACCCGACGAGGTCCGGGCCAAGGTCGCGGGCAAGCGGGCGCGGTGCCGGTCCGAGCGCCGGAACCTGGCCCAGGCGCTGCGGGCGCGGGTGGACATCGAGGCCCTGCACGCCGACGAGGCGCTGGCCGGTCACCGCGACGACTGGGACCGGCAGAAGGAAGGTGGCAGTCGTGTCGACCACTTCTACCTCTGACCCCGCCGGCACCCCCGGGTCGGACGTCGAGCTGACCGCGGACCGGCCCGTCGTCCACCGCGGCCTCGGCCTGGGCTGGCCGGTGTTCGCCGCGCTCCAGGAACCCGCGCTGCGGCAGCGCGAGGACCGCCCGGTCGAGGTCGAGGACGCCGAGGGCCGGACGGTGACCGCACGGCTGTCGGAGGTGCTGGACGAGCTGTCCGCGCCCGACCCGCGCGGGCTGTACCTGCGCCACCAGCTCGTCTCGGAGTTCGACCCGGGGCTGTGGGCGCTGGTGCCGCGCGGCGTGCGCAGGCACAACTGGCTGTCCGCGCTGCCCGAGGACGTCCGGCCCGACTGGGCGTGGGTCATGATCGGCGCCGCGGGCACCCGGTCGCCGATGCACGTGGACGTCGCGGCCAGCGCCGCGTGGAACCTGCTGTGCGCCGGTCGGAAGCGGTGGGCGTTCCACCCGCGGCGCCGGGCCGAGGAGTGGCACCTGCTCCCCGCCGGGTGCGCCGGTGACGACCGCGGCGCCGAACCCGTCGAGCTCGTCCAGGAGCCCGGCGACGTGGTGGTGACCCCCAGCGGCTGGGCGCACGAGGTCGTCAACCTCACCGGGACCGTCTCGATCACCGCCAACTTCGTCAACGGCGGCAACCTGGACTTCGCCCTGCGGTACTTCGACCTCGTCGGCGACGAGGCGAGCCGGGACCTGCTCACCGCCGTGGGCGCGTCCTTCGGGCACCGCTGAGGGCGCCGCGTTGACCGCACAGGAGATCACCGGACGGTCGCGGCCCTGGACCCACCGCGGCGTGCCGCCCCTGGTCGGGTCGGTCACGATCAGCAGCGTCGGCACCGAGATCAGCGGGGTCGCGCTGCCCCTGATCGCGATCACCGTGCTCCAGGCGAGCGACACGTGGGTCGCCGCGCTGGAGGCCGCTGCGTACGTGTGCATGCTGCTGTTCACGCTGCCCATCGGCCTGCTCGCCGACCGCCTCGACCGCAAGCGGGTCCTGGTCTCGGCCGACCTGGTCTGCGCCGCGACGATCACCGCGGTCCCGGTCCTGTGGGCCCTGGACCTGCTGAACCTGGGCGTGGTGCTGGCCGTCGCCGCGGTGCTGGGCTTCTTCACCACCCTGCACGCGGTGTGCGCCGAGACGATCATGCCGGACGTGGTGCCGGACGGGGTGCTGGACTCCGCCAACGGCCTGCTCAACACGGCGCGGTCGGTGTCGTCGGTGGGCGGCCCCGGCCTCGGCGGGCTGATCGTCAGCGCGCTGAACGTGTTCGCCGGGCTCCTGGTGGACGCGGTCTCCTTCCTGGTGTCCGCGGTGCTGCTGGCCCGGGTGCCGGTGCGGCCGAGGGCACCGGTCGCCCGTGAGCGCCGCGGCCCGCGCGGCATCGCGCGGGACCTCGCGGCGGGCTTCACCGCGGTGCGCTCCGACGAGCGGCTGCTCCGGCTGCTGGCCACCTCCACCACGTCGAACCTGTTCGCCACCATGGCGGGCACGGTCGAGGTGCTGTTCCTGGTGCGCGAGCTGCGCGTGGCGCCCTGGGGCGTCGGCGCGGCGTACTCGGTCACCGCGGTCGGGGGCGTCGTCGGCGGCCTGGTGTTCGGCCGGCTCCGCCGCCGCTTCGGACCGGTGCGGGTCATCGTGGTCAGCCAGCTGCTGCTGTCCGCGCCCGTGCTGCTGCTGCCGCTGGCCACGCCCGGCGCCGGCGTCGCGTTCTACCTGGTCGGCTGGTTCTGGTACGCGCTGAGCTCGGTCGTCTACGCCACCGCCGTGGTGACCTACCGGCAGCGCACGGTGCCCCGCGAGCTGCTGGGCCGGGTCGGCGCGGTCGGCCGGTGGTTCACCGGCATCGCCGCGACGGCGGGCGCGGCGGGCGCGGCGGTGCTGGTCGGCGTCTGGGACGTCCGCACGGCCGTGCTGGTCTCCAGCGCCGGCGTCTACGCGTCGGGGGCCTGGCTGCTGGCGGGGGTCTTCCTCTCCCGTGCCGACGAGCACGCGCCGGTCGACGGGGGGCGGGCGCCGTGAGCCTGCCGTTCACCTTCCCCGCACTCGGCCTGGGCACCTGGCAGCTGACCGGCGCGGAGGCCGTCCGCACCGTGCGGACCGCGCTGGAGCTGGGTTACCGGCACGTCGACACCGCGACCGCCTACGCCAACGAGGAGGCCGTCGGGGAGGGCATCCGGGCCTCGGGGGTGCCCCGCGGCGACCTGCTCGTGGTCACCAAGTTCCCCGAGGAGGCGGCGGGCGCCGAGCGCCGGGTCCTGCGGCGCAGCCTCGCCCTGCTCGGCGTGGCGCACCTGGACCTGTGGCTGCTGCACGGGCCGGCCCCCGACGCCGGGCGGACCGCCGCGATCTGGCGGCACTTCGTCGACGCCCGGGCCGAGGGCCTGGTGCGCGCCATCGGGGTCTGCAACTTCACCGTCGGGCAGTTGGACGGGCTGACCGCGGCGACCGGGGTGGCGCCCGCGGTGAACCAGACCGCGTTCGGGCCGCACTACTTCGAGCCGGGGCTCGGGCCGGCGCACGCCGCGCGCGGGGTGGTGCTGGAGGCCCACAGCCCGTTCAGCGAGAACCGCATGGACGACCCGGTGCTGGTGGAGGTCGCCGAGCGGCACGGGTGCGACACGCACCAGGTCGTGCTGGGTTGGCACCGGGCGCACGGCGTGCCGGTGGTCGCGAAGTCCGCCTCGCCGCGGCGGCTCGCGGAGAACCTGCGCGGCGTCGGGTTGGCGCTCACGCCGGCCGAGGTGGCGGCTGTCGACCGGCTCGGCGCGGCGTAGCGCTCGGCGGGGTCGGCGGAGGACGAGGGAGGCGAAGTCGGATGTCGGTGTTGCTGTCGGGACTCGGCAAGGCGCTCGGGTCGGTGTTCGGGGCCGGGTTCGTGGCGAACGGGCTCAGCCGGGAGGTGGTCTTCGGCCGGATCGACCCGCGGGTGCCCGCGGCGCACTTCTCCTGGGCCGACCTGAACGAGGTCCTGTCCCGGGGGTGGGTGGAGCCCGCGGAGTTCAAGCTGGCCTCCGGCGGCCGGGTGCTCCCCGAGCACCTGTACACCACCACCGCCGGCGGCGGGCACCGCGTGCTGGACCTGCGACGGGTCGACGAACTGGTCCGCGACGGCGCCAGCCTGCTGATCGACTCGCTCGACCGCGTCCACCCCGGGATCCGGCGGGCCACGGACGACGTGATGCGCCTGGTCGGCGAGACCGCCTCGTGCAACCTGTTCGTCACGTTCGGGCACTCCCAGGCGTTCACCAGCCACTACGACGAGGTCGACACGTTCGTGGTCCAGGTGCTGGGCACCAAGAGCTGGCAGGTGCACGGTCCGTCGGAGGACTTCCCGCTGCCCGAGTACGGCGACAGCGACCCGGCGCGGTGCCCGGAGGAGGTGCTGTTCGACAAGGTCCTGGAACCCGGCGACGTGATCCACGTGCCACGCGGCTGGTGGCACACCGTGCGCGGCGGCGGTGGCGCGAGCCTGCACCTGACGTTCGCGTTCACCCGCCGCACCGGGGTCGACTGGCTGCGGTGGGTCGTCACGCAGCTGCTGCCGGAGGCCGACGTGCGGGAGAGCCTGGCCCGCGCGGGCACCGCCGAGCAGAAGCGCGCCCAGGCGCAACGGCTGGTGCGGGCGTTCACCGAGAAGTCCTCGGAACTGTCGCTGGACGACTTCTTCGCCGCCGAGCACCGGCACGCGGGGGGCCGCGACCTGGCCTCCCTGCCGTGGACCGCCCGCGACGAGCACCCGCCGGCGACGGCGGTCGTCGAGCTGGCCACCGTGCTGCCGCCGGTGCTGGAGGTCGCGGGCGACCAGGTGGTGTTCACGGCGTTCGGCCAGGTGATCGGCGTGCCCGGCCGGTTCCGGACGGCGTGCGAGCACCTGGTCCGGGAGCGGCGCCTCACCGTCGGTGAGCTGGCCGAGCGCTCCGGCACCCCGGTCGCCGAGACGGGCGCACTGGTCGCGGCGCTGCTGCGGACCCGGCTGGTCACGGTGTCCTGACCGCGGGCCGCCGGGTCGGGGGTAACTCCCCCGGTGGCTACACTCCAGCGACCGGTAGCCGAGGGAAGGTCTGGACGCGCGCGCATGGACGTCGTGGTCTCGAGTGCGACGAACCCCGTGGTGAAGCGGATGCGGGCGTTGGACCAGCGCAAGCACCGGCAGCGCGAGGGCGCCGCCGTGGTGCACGGCACCCAGCCGGTCCGGCAGGCCGTCGAGGCCGGGTTCGAGGTGGAGAACCTGGTCGTCGCGCCGGAGCTGCTGCGCGAGGGCACCGCCCGGTTCGTGGCCGAGCAGCGGGAGCGGGGCACCAGGGTCACCACCGTGACCGGGGAGCTGTTCGCCCGCCTGTCCGACCGGGACCGCCCGACCGGCCTGGCCGCGATCGTGCGCGTCCGGCTCGCCGACGCCGCGGAGGTGGCGCCGGGCACCGGCCGGGCCTCGGTCGTCGCGCTGGACCGGGTCGCCAACCCCGGCAACCTGGGCACGATCGTCCGCACCGCCGACGCCACGGGCGCGGCCGGCGTGCTGCTGGTGGGCCCGACGGCGGACCCGTTCGACCCGGCCGCGATCAAGGCCAGCATGGGCGCCATCTTCAACGTGCCGGTGGCGCGGGTGTCCGATGTGGACGAGCTGTTCGCGTGGGCGCGCGAGCGCGGGGTCGCCGTGGTGACCACGTCGGCGAAGGCGCCGCACCGGCTCTGGCGGACCGAGTACCCCGAGCGCGTGGCCCTGCTGATGGGCACCGAGGGCGACGGCCTGGCCGACGACGTGGTCGAGCGCGGCGACCTGCGGGTGTCCATCCCGATGGTCGGCACGGCCGAGTCGCTGAACCTGGCGGTCGCCACCTCGGTGCTGCTCTACGACCTGTGGCGGTTCCGCGAGACCGGCGCGTGACCGGCCGGCTCCACAGCGGACGGCGGACCTCCCGCGGTGGTCGGTAGGGCCTGCCATACCCCGAAGACCAGAGCCCGCCCGGTGGGTTCGCACTCGCCCGCCCGGCAGGGTTCCCGGCATGGTCACAGTGCTGGAACCGCGGGTGGGAACGGACGTGGTGGCGTTGACCGGGGTGACGAAGGTCCACCCCGGCCAGGTCGGCGTCCGGGCGTTGGACGGGGTCACGGTCGGCTTCGCCAGGGGGTCGTTCACGGCCGTGATGGGGCCGTCCGGGTCGGGCAAGTCGACGCTGCTGCACTGCGCGGCCGGGTTGGACCTGCCCACCGCCGGCCGGGTCGTGCTGGCGGGGCGGGACATCGGCGCGCTGCGCGAGCCGCGGCTCACCGCGGTGCGGCGGCGGCGCGTCGGGTTCGTGTTCCAGTCCTTCAACCTGGTCGACGCGCTGTCGGTGTGGGACAACGTCCTGCTGCCCCAGCGGCTCGCGGGCGCCCGCCCGGACGTGGCGTGGGCCCGGGAGGTGCCGGCCCGGGTCGGGCTGGGCGACCGCGCGGGCGCGCGGCCCGGCGAGCTGTCCGGCGGCCAGCAGCAGCGGGTGGCGCTGGCGCGGGCCCTGGCGGGCCGGCCCGAGGTGGTGTTCGGCGACGAGCCGACCGGCGCGCTGGACCTGGCCGCGGGGCGGGGCGTGCTGGCGCTGCTGCGCCGGTTCGTCGACGACTCCGCCACCACGGTGGTGATGGTGACGCACGACCCGGCCGCGGCGGCGTGGGCGGACCGCGTGGTGTTCCTCGCCGACGGCCGGCTCGCCGGCGACCTGGTCGCGCCGACCGCCGCGCGGGTCGCGGCCCGGCTGGCGGAGCCGACCCGGTGACCGCCTCCCTGGCCCTGGCGGGCGTGCGGCGCCGGCCCGGCGCGTTCGCCGGCACGCTCCTGACCGCGTTCCTCGCCTTCGCGCTGCTCTCCGGCGGCGGGCTGCTGCTCCACTCGGCGCTGGCCGCCTCCCCCGGACCGGGCCGGTTCGCCGCAGCCGACCTCGTCGTCGCCGCGCCCCGGTCGGTCGAGCTCACCACGACCCGGGACAAGGGCGACGAGGTCAAGGTGAAGACCAAGGGCGAGCGCCTGCCCGGCGCGCCGACGCTGCCCGCCGGGGTCCTCGACGCGGTCGCCGCGACCCCCGGCGTGGCCGAGGCCGTGCCGGACGCGGCCTTCCCCGTCTCGCTGGACGTGGCCGGCACGCCGGTCCCCGGGAACGTGGTGGCCCACGGCTGGCGCTCGGCGCCCCTCACGCCGCACCCGCTGCACGACGGCGTCGCGCCGGGGCGGGACGACGTCGTGGTGGAGGCGTCGCTGGGCCTGCCGGTCGGCGGCGTGGTGCGGCTGACCAGCCGGACGGGCGCCCGCGAGCTGCGGGTCGCCGGGACCGTGGCGGGCGGTGTGCCGGGGCAGTCGGCGGTGTTCGTGGCCGACGAGCGGGTGGCCGACCTGTCCGGGCTGGCCGGGCCGACGGCCGTGGCGGTCCGGCTCGCCCCCGGCGCCGACCCCGCCGGGGTGGCGGCGGCGCTGCGCGGGCGGCTCGACCCGGCGCTGACCGTGCGCGCCGGCGCCGACAAGGCGCACGCGGACCTGCCCGGCGCCGTGCCGGACTTCACCGGGGCGGTCTCCGTCTTCGGCTTCGTCCTGGGCATCACCGGGTTCGCGGCGGTGTTCGCGCTGATCGGCACGGTGTCGCTGGGGATCGGGCAGCGGCTGCGGGAACTCGCGCTGCTGCGCACGGCGGGTGCGACCCCGGGCGCGCTGCACCGCCTGCTCCTCGCCGAGACCACCCTGGTCGCGCTCGCCTCGGCGGCGCCGGGGCTGCCCGCGGGCGTCGTGGTGGCCCACGTGGTGGCCGGCCGGTTCCGCGACCTCGGTGCCGTGCCCGCCGGGTTCGCCGTCGCGGCGCACCCCGCGGTGCTCGTCGCCGCCACCGCGCTCGGGCTGCTCGTCTGCTGGGCGGCGACCGCGGTCGCGGCGCGGCGGGCCGTGCGGATCGCACCGACGCAGGCGTTGCGGGAGGCGGTGACCGCGCCCACCGGCGGCCGCGCGCCGCGGGTCGTGCCGGCCGCGGTGCTCGCCGGGGGCGCGACGGCCATCCTGGTCCTGGTACCGCTGGGCGGCGACCTGGGCATGGGCATGGGCTTCGTCTCGGCCGCGCTGCTGCTGTGCGCCGCCGCGGCGCTCGGGCCGGTCCTGGTGGGCGCGCTGACGGCCGTGCTGTCCCGGCCGGTCGGGGCGCTGGGGGCGCTGGGCCGGGTGGCGGGCGCGGTGACCCGGGCCGAGAGCCGCCGGGTCACCGGGGTGGCCGTCCCGCTGGCGCTGGTGTTCGCGGTCAACGCCACCGTGCTCACCAACGGCGACCTGCTGGCCTCGGTGACCGCCGCGCAGCAGGCCGACCGCGCCGCGCCAGCCACCGTCCGGGTGGCCGCCACGAACGCGCCGGGCCTGCCCCTGGCCACCGCCGACCGGGTCGCCGCGTCGGCCGGGGTCACCGGCTCGGCGCTGACCGTCGGCACGAGGGTGGTCCTCGACGAGGGCGGCAAGCCCGAGGACCACCCGGCGCAGGGCCTGCGGCTGGCCGGCGAACCGGCGCTGGACCTCGGCGTCACAGCGGGCGACCTGGCCGGCCTGGCCGCCGGCGGGGTGGCGGTGAGCGCGCCGCTCGCCGCGGCGCGGGGCTGGCGGGTGGGCGACCGGCCGGAGCTCTGGCTGGCCGACGGCACGCGCGTGGCGTTGACCGTGGTCGCGGTGTTCGGGCTCTGGCGCGGGTTCGGCGAGCTCGTGCTGCCCGCCGACCTGGTCTCCGCGCACGACCCGCGCGGCCTCGTCGGCGCCCTCTACCTGCGCGGCGCGCCGGACCTGGGCGCGTGGCCCGAGCTGGCGGCGACGACCGCGGCCGACCCGCGCGGCGGCGCGGCCGACCCGCGCAACCAGCAGGCGGCGTGGGAGCTGATGGTCGTCATCACGCTCGGTTTCACCGCGATCGCCGTGGTCAACGCCTCCGCCATGGCCGTCGGCGCCCGCCGCCGGGAGTTCGCCGGGCTGCGGCTGATCGGCGCGACGCCGCGGCAGGTGCGCGCGCTCGTCACCCGGGAGGCGCTGGTCACCGCGGTCGTCGGCCTGGTGCTGGGGTGCGCGATCAGCGGGGTGGTGGTCGGCGCGTTCAGCGTCGCGCTGGACGGGCGGTGGCGGCTGTTCGCCGATCCGCTGCGCTACCTGGCCCTGGTGGCGGGCGTCGGGCTGCTCGGCGTGGTGGCCGGGTGGGCGCCGGCCCGCGCGGTGATCGGGAACCGGTCCCGGGC
The DNA here is from genome assembly GCF_009498035.1 of Saccharothrix syringae. NCBI lineage: Bacteria > Bacillati > Actinomycetota > Actinomycetes > Pseudonocardiales > Pseudonocardiaceae > Saccharothrix > Saccharothrix syringae. The sequence goes on along the minus strand of NZ_CP034550.1, from coordinate 202,808 downwards.
CGGCCTGAACGGCTAGGTTGCCCCCGTGTTCCCCCGCATGGGCCGCGCCGTGGCGCACCTGTTCGCCGGCGTGGTGGTCGGCCCGCTCGCCTTCGCGTGGGCGGTGGCCACCACGCTGGCCACCGCCGTGCTGTCGTTCACCTACGTGGGCCTGCCGCTGTTCCTGGTGGTGACGTGGGTCAGCAGGCGGGTCGCCCGGTTCGAGCGGCTGCGCGCGGGCTGGGTGCTGGGCGTCGCCGTACCGAACCCGTACGAGCCCGTCGCCGGCCACCCGTGGCGGCGGGGCCGCGCGCTGACCCGGGACCCCGCCACGTGGCGCGACCTGGCGTGGCTGGGGCTGTCGTTCCCGGTGGGCGGCCTGACCGGTGTGGTCGGGCTGGTCGTCGCGGTGGTGGACCTGGGCGCGGTGCTGGCGCCGGTGTGGCTGTGGGCCGTGCCGAACCCGCACCTGCACCCGGCGGCGCACTGGCTGTTCAACACCGTCCCCGGCCGGTTCGCGTTCAGCGCGCTGGGCCTCGCGGCCGCGCCCCTGGCGCTGCGCCTGGTCCCCGCGCTGTCGCGGCTCCAGGCGTCGGTCGCCGCCCGGCTCCTCGGCCCCGACCCGCGCCGCCAGGTGGTCGAGCTGCGCGCCACCCGGCTGCGCGTGGTGGACGCGCAGGCCGCCGAGCTCCGGCGCATCGAGCGCGACCTGCACGACGGCGCGCAGGCCCGCATCGTGGCCGCCGGCATGACGCTGGCCCTGGCCGACCGCAGGCTGCGCGCCGCGGGCCTGGCCGACGACCCGGCGCGCGCCGACGTCCTCAACGCCCGCCGCCAGCTGGACGACGCCCTGGTCGAGCTGCGCAGGCTCGTGCGGGGCATCTACCCGCCGATCCTGGCCGACCGCGGCCTGGCCGCCGCCGTCGCCGCGCTGGCGGCCGACGCCCCGTTCCCCGTCACCGCGCGCGCCGACGACCTGGGCGACCTGCCGCCCGCCGTGGAGGCCGCGGCCTACTTCGTGGTCGCCGAGGCCCTGGCCAACGCCGTCAAGCACGCCGGGGCGGCGGCGTGCGAGGTCGAGGCCGCCCGCACCGCCGACGGCGGCCTGGCCGTGACCGTGCGGGACGACGGCCGGGGCGGCGCCGACCCGGCGGGCTCCGGCCTGGACGGCCTGCGACGCCGGGTGGAGGCGCTGGACGGCAGGATGGACGTCACCAGCCCACCGGGTGGCCCGACCACCGTCACCGCGGAGTTCCCATGCGCATCGTGATCGCCGAAGACCTGTTGCTGCTGCGCGACGGTCTGATCCGGATGCTGACCGACACCGGCCACACCGTCGTCGCCGCGGTGGACAGCGGACCGGACTTCGAGCGGGCCGTCCTGGAGCACGGGCCGGACCTGTCCATAGTGGACGTCCGGCTGCCGCCGAACTTCCGCGACGAGGGCCTGAAGGCGGCCCTGGCGGTCCGGGCTCGCGAGCCGAGGGCGCCGATCCTCATCCTCTCGCAGTACGTGGAGCGCACCTACGCCGCGGAGCTGCTGGCCGACGGCAACGGCGCCATCGGCTACCTGCTGAAGGACCGGGTGACCGCCCTGGACGACTTCCTCGACGCGCTCGACCGGGTCGCCGCGGGCGGGACGGCCATGGACGCCGAGGTGATCCGGCAGCTGTTCGCCCGCAACACCCGCGACCGGGGGATGAACGCGCTGACCGCGCGCGAGCGCGAGGTCCTGGCGCTGATGGCCCAGGGCCTGTCCAACTCGGCGATCTGCGACGCGCTGACCCTCGCGCCGCCGTCGGTGGAGAAGCACATCGGCAACATCCTGTCCAAGCTGGACCTGCCCCCGTCCGACAACACCAACCGCCGCGTCCGGGCCGTGCTGGCGTACCTGAACCAGTGAGGCCCGAGCCGGTGGGGCTCATCCCGGCCGGCGTCCCTACCGGCCGGCGGGCAGGTCGACCGAGAGGTGCGCGGACAGGGCGCGCAGGAAGTCCGGGGCGTCGAACATCGCGCCCGCCGAGGCGACGCCGGTGGTCCTGGTCCGCCCGGTGAGGAGGCGGTCGACGGCCTCCACCGCGAGCGGCGCGCTGATGGCGTAGATGTCCCGGCCGGAGGCGACCGCGCGGCGTTCCGCGCCGCCGGAGCGGACCAGGACGTCGACGACGAAGGTCTGCGCGGAGCGGCCGCGCTCGTCCACGGCGGTCGGCGGCTGGGCGTCGGGGGCGGCCAGGTCCGCGGCCGCCTTGGTGGTCATGTAGGTGCTCACCCGCGGGACGGCCAGGTGGCTGGGCACGGTGACGATGTCGGCCATGGCGAAGTCGGCGATGACGTCCCGGGGGCCCAGCGGGTCGGGGAAGGGCCACTCCAGGGTCGGCAGGGCGTCGTCGTGGTACTCCAGCCGGCCGCCGGTGTGGCGGACGCGGCGGCCGGCCCGCCGATCCCGGGAGACCGCGCCCGCGGCGAGCGTGCCGGCGGTGGGGTGCCAGCTGCTCAGGCCGTAGGCGATGTGCACCTCGTCCGCCGCCGCCCAGTCGCCCGTCGCGGCGGTGGCCAGCAGGTCGCCGAGGCCGCCGTAGAAGGCCATCGCCGGGACGACCGGGGTGCGGGCGCGGTCCGCGAAGTGCGCGAACGTGTCGACGTTGGCCTCGATCTCGGCCGCCACGTCGACGTAGGGGATGCCGGCGCGCAACGCCGCCTCGACCACCGGGGCGGCGGTCGTGGCGAAGGGCCCGGCGCAGTTGACCACGGCGGCCGCGCCGTCCAGCGCGCGGTCGAGCGAGGCGGGGTCGTCGACCGACGCCTGCCGCGCCCGCGGGCCCAGCGCGCGCAGCCTGTCCAGGTCGCGGCCCAGCGGCAGCGGGGCGTACCCGCGCTCGCGCAACTCCTCGACGACGAACCGCCCGGTGTGCCCGTAAGCGCCGAACACCGCCACGTTCCGCTCCACAGCCGCTCCCACGTGCTCGAAGTGATCCACCGCGGTGAATCCTGTCCGCTCGGCGCGTTCCCGCCCAGTGTCCGGAACGACACGACCCGTACAGTTTCCGACATGAGGTCTGTCGCGGTCGCCGCCACCGACGGGATGCTGCACTTCGAGCTGGCCCTGGCCTGCGAGGTCTTCGGCCCGCCGCCGGACGCCCTGGCGATCCCCTGGTACGAGGTCGCGGTGTGCGGCACGCGCCCGGTCCGGGTCGGCCGGTTCCTGCTCGAACCGGACGGCGGCCTCGACCGGCTGGCGCGCGCCGCGACCGTGGTCGTGCCCGCCCTGGCGGACGTCGACGAGGACCCGCCTGCCGACCTGGTCGAGGCGGTGCGCGCGGCCCACGACGCGGGCGCGCGGGTGGTCTCCCTGTGCACGGGCGCGTTCGTGCTCGCCGCCGCGGGTCTCCTGGACGGCCTGCGCGCGACCACGCACTGGGCCCACACCGGGCAGCTCGCCGCCCGCTACCCGCGGGTGGAGGTCGACCCGGACGTGCTCTACGTCGACAACGGCAGCGTGCTCACGTCCGCGGGCAAGGCCGCGGCGATGGACCTGTGCCTGCACCTGGTCCGCCGCGACCACGGCCCGGCGGTCGCCAACGTGGTCGCGCGGCGCCTGGTCGTGCCGCCCCACCGGGCCGGCGGCCAGGCCCAGTTCGTCACCACCCCGGTGCCCGCCCGCGACGACCACCCCCTGGCCGACCTGCTCCCCTGGGCGATGCGGCGGCTGGACCGGCCGCTCACCGTGGAGGACCTGGCCCGGCGGGCGAACATGAGCTCCCGCCACCTGGCCCGCCACTTCCGGTCGGTGACCGGCACCACCCCGCTGCAGTGGCTGCTGGCCCAGCGGATCCGCCGCGCCCAGGAACTGCTGGAGAACACCGACGACAGCGTCGACACCATCGCCGCGGCCGCGGGCATGGGCACGGCGACCACGCTGCGCCGCCACTTCCACCGCGCGGTCGGCGTGCCACCGGACGCCTACCGGCGCACGTTCCGGGCGTGAGGCGGCGGTTCCGGGACCGTGAATGCGGTCGGGCCGGCGTGGTGATTCCACGCCGGCCCGACCGGTGCGCGCTCGACCGGATTCGATCCGGCGAGTTCCCGCGCCGCGGCGAAATCCCCGATCGGACGGAATTACCCGCCACAGGAACAAAGGTGACCTTGCCCACACGATCAACCCACGCAGGCCGGAACGGGTGCCGACAACGGCAGAGGGCCGGTACCAACCGGTACCGGCCCTCTCGACTTGCGCGCTCGGCAGGATTCGAACCTGCAACCTTCTGATCCGTAGGAACCGGTCGGTGTGCTGACCAGGCGTTCCTCTGTGGGTGGCGTTGGTGCAGGTGGTGCATGAGTAGCCCTCGATGGCATCCCGTTGCGGTCACGACTGCGGTCGACCTCAGGCCGCATCTCCCCCGGTACTCGGCCTGTCCCGACTTCTCCAGTGGGCCACATGTGCCGTTGGCCGCTGGCGCGGAGCGACGGCGGGCGTCGATCGCCGCGCCCAGCAAGTCCGCGGTGACCCATCGCGCGATCGGTCCAAGCCGTGGACGCCGGAAGCTCTTGGCTAACTTGTCGCCGTCGACGGCGCGCTGCCCCGCACAGCTCGGCCCGCGCCGCCCGGCCGCCGGGCGTGAGCGAAGCGGGAGCCCGGCGAGCCGGGATGGATGTGGACCCGGTGCCAGCGCGACAGGCCCCGCGCGCCGCCGACGGCGGCGCGCCTTGATTTTCTAGAGCCAAATTCGGCAGAAGCGCGCTTTATTCGATTGCGGCGAGCAATCGTCACCGCCGCCGCCAACTGAATTTGCACTCTATTCTTAAGTTGCGCTTAAGTTTTCGCACACATGGCGATGGTATCGCACGAAAGGGACTTCCTAAAGCGTCTGTACGATATCTGCCAGCGTAGGCACTCGACGAGTTTTATACTGATTTCCGATAGGGAACCAGCGCTCATAAATACGACTCGGCTCGTGACGGTTTGCCCGCTTCTTGTTGTTACAGTTTTCGCAGAGCAGCTGAAGGTTGCTGACGTCGTTCAGCCCACCTCCGGCAAGCGGGACAATATGGTCATATTGCGCCCTATTTACAGGACTATAAGTTCCTCCCAGATCGCGTTCACACACACAACAACGGCCCCGGTCGCGAAAGAATACTGCACGCTTGGCCCAAGCGGGAATCGAAACCCGCTTCAATGTTGCACCGTCTCTGCCGCTTTTTCGAAACAGGTTATTGTTCTCAAGCCATTCATCAGGCTCCGAGTTGCGAACCCACGATACAAGATGGGCATTGAATTTATGAAGGAAGGTGCGATTAGCGAAAAGAACGAAAAAGACTTCCTCGGTCAACTGCTGGAGCAGTTCGCTATATTCACTCGAATCGATGCTATCCCAGACATCAAAATTCGGCCCCGACTGCTGCTCGTATGTTGTAGGGCAACAGGGCGCACCGGCCTCGACCCACTTTCCCAACTCTGACATGACCTCCGACACATCGAATCCGTAGCTTTGCATGAGATCTGCGGCCAGAAGCCATGCTGGAGTTGCCCTGCAATAAGTATTACGGCATGCCGTGCGAGGAATGTATTTAGTGCGCGACGCTCGGTCGAAATCCTCAAAAATAATCTGGTCGATAAAGAAGTCGGTGAATACATGCAGAGTTGTCCACCTCTGGAACGGAGTCACATAATATTCAAGACCTTCATGGAAGTGATCGGAGAAAGCTCGCGTAACAATACTATCGCGCGACATGAACGCGTCGAGCGAGTACACAAAGTAGTAAGTTCCGTCGAATCGTAGCTCAATACGGTGACCAGGCGGTGCCGCAAGTTGACCAGTTGCCAATTAACCTTTCCATTCTACTCTACTGTGCATGTTGATCGAATTTCAAGATCTCGTTGAAGCGTTTAGCATGAGTTTGTGACCGATTCAACCAGGAGTCTCATACTTCGCACTACGATATCTGCCTTCGCCTTGACAAACAGACCAGACTTGCCGGGCTTGTTGGCGTATCCAATGAAGCGCATATTCGCGGCTTTTGCAGCATGTGTGTCAGTAATCGAATCGCCCACAAAGGTAGCTTCGCCTGGATTCGCTCGCATCAATTGGAGAGCTAGGCGGAGAAAGTAGGGGTTGGGTTTGAGTTCGTCTGGTCGGTGCGAAGTGCGACCAACAACGTCGTCGATGAGGGTTTGCAGTCCATGTAGATTGATATAAGCTTCAATAGCTACGGAAGAATTGTTGCTTACAACTACAAGGTTTCGACCGGTTGCGGCCCAAGTGTTCAGCAGTTGGTGCGCAAAGGGAGTGGGCTTACTGGTTGCAACGGCTTCTGCTTCGTATTCACGGAGCGCGGCCTCTACGTATCGCGCACTGCTTTGCCCAAGAGTGAATGCATACTTGAACACTTCGAAAGGGTCGCTAGTATTTTTGACATGAGGCGGCGGGTCGACGCGCTCCTTTTCGGACAACATTCGAGAAAGCCGACTTGCTATGCAATCAGCAGACATTCCCGAGAAAATCGAGCAGATTGGACCGTCGAAGTCCAATAGAAGTACTCGGGTGTCAGCTAGAATGTAATGCAGAAATTCAAGATCATCTGCGAGTTCCCGATCGCTGCTCATTACTTGCGCCCCGTTGCAATGGTGTCCCAGATACTATTGAACCAAGTGTGGGCCTGCTCGACGTATTGACTGCCGGTGCTGGTGTCGTCGTCGGTGGTGCTGTGGTGGAAGAGGATCGCGTCTTTGCCCATGAGGTCGTAGATGGCTTGGGGTTGGCCGTCGAGGGTGAGGACGTGTTCGCGGACTGGGTAGAAGCCGAAGAAGGCTTCGTTGTTGTTGATCAGGTAAAGCTTGAACAGCGGGGCGGCTCGGTGGACGCGGACTTCCGCGGTGGCTTCCTTGACCAGGCCCAGGGCGGCCAGCTCAGTGACGTTGTCGACGATGGCCAGGGTGTGGCGGCGCATGATGTCGGCAGCGCGGTCACGGAAGGCTGGGCTGTCGGCGTGGTCGTCGACGGTGCAGGGGACCGACCACGGGACGGTGGGGTCCGGGACGAGGATGCGGACGTGGATCGTCTCGGGGGTGAGGCGGCCGATGCGGATCTTGTCCAGTGGCTCCTGGATGACGCCGTGCAGGGTCTCGCCGGAGAAGCCTGAGAAGTCGATGGTGACGTGGTCGGCCTCGAAGGCTCGTTCGATGTGAGGGCGCAGTCCTACCGGGCGTTCGGTGCGCTCTCGGACGAAGACTCCGCTGCCCTGTCTGGAGACGATCAGGCCCTCGTCGCGCAACTCGCGCAGGGCGCTCTGCACGGTCATCGGGGCTACGTCGTACTTCTTGGCCAGTTCGGCGCGGGAGGGAAGCTTGTCCCCGGCCTTGAAGACCTTGGTCAGGATGGCTGCCCGTAGGGCGTTCGCCACCTGCACGTATGGCGGTCGCGGGTCGTTCGGGTCGAGTGCCATGCCGTCCTCATCTCGCGGGCCGAATATGACGCCGTTATATGCGTGTGGATCTGTACGGACCCCAGCGTATGAGACTTGTCTAGCTCGTCTAGGGAGCTAGTGCTGCGTCACGCAGCCTTGGTCGGGTAATGGGTCCAGGTGCGGATGGGTGAGTCGGTGGCGAAGCCGGTCTTGGGTCGGGCTCGGGCGTTGCGCCAGCGGATGTAGGCCGCGATCGCGGCGTTCTGCTCGGCGTGGCTGTGGTGGTCGGTGCCGTTGAGGGTGAAGTAGCGCAGGGCGGTGAACTCGGCCTCGATCCAGTTCAACCAGCTGGAGTAGGTGGGCAGGAACACCAACTCGACGTCGTTGTCGGTGGCCCAGGCGTGGACGTCGGGGTGACGGTGGGGCGAGAAGTTGTCCATGACCAGGTGGAGGCGTTGGCCCGGCCACCGTGTCCGCAGGCTTCTGAGCAGCTCCAGAAGCTCGCCGTGCCGCTTGCGGCGGCGGATGCGGTAGTGGATCTTCCCGGTGGTCAGGTCCAGGGCGGCGAGCATGTGCATCACGCCGTGGTGGCGGTTGTAGGTGGCGCGTAATCGGCGCGGCGCCCCGGTCGGCCGCCATGCCTTGCCCTTGCGCGGCATCAGGTTCAGCGGTCCGAACTCGTCGATGCAGATCACCCGGCCGTTATCGGGAGGGTGGTCGTAGAGGTCCAGGATTCGGTGCATCTTCACCAGGAAGTCCGGGTCGGTGGAGGCCTTCCAGGTGGAGGTGCTCTGCCAGGACACGCCGCCGGCGTGCAGGATGCGGCGCAGGGTCTCCCGGCTGATCGCCGCGACGGTGCCGCGGTCGAGCAGATGGTCGCGCAGCTTGGACAGCGACCAGGTCGAGAACGCCGTGATGCCCCGGGATGCGGGGGACGTCCGGGCGATCAGGCAGATCCGCTCACGGATCGCCTCACCGATCACCCTCGGGCGTCCCCCGCTCCATTTTGGGTCCAGCGCCGCGAACCCCCGCTCGTTGAACGCGTGGATCACATCACGCACGTAATCGGCGCTGACCTGCATCAACGACGTGATGTCCGGCACCGCCTGCCCCTGGGCGGACATCAGGACCACGATCGCCCGACGCAACCGCACCGGATCCTTGGCCGTCCTGCCGATCCGGGCCAACTTCCGGCCCTCCTCCATCGACAACGACCGGACGAACACCTCCGGACGACGACCCACGACCACCTCCCGCTCGACATGGGAGGACCAGCCTGGACCGTAAGCCCACCGGACCGATTACCGGGTCAACGTTCCGAGATGCAGCACTAGCTCGCCCGTTCGAGTGACGACTACTTGACCTGTCTAGCCAAGCTGGCTACCTTGACTACTTGTCTAGCTCGTATAGGCGGGCTGGCGTAGTGACGGAGGTGGCTAGCGTGGCGGTTCCGTATGGGACGCGGTTCGAGGCGTCGTTTGACCAGGTCTTCCCCATGGGGGCGCTGATGGTCGGTGAGGTGGCGCCGGACATGGAGTACATGAGCGCGGAGGACAAGGCGCGTGGTCGGCAGGCCAAACAGCGGGTCGACGAGGTGACCGGCAAGCGGCAGTGGAAGGTTGTGGTGACCGATCCGTCCGCCGAGAAGGAGCGGGACGCGTCGGTGACGGTGACGCTGTTGGCGGACGTGCAGCCGGTGCCGCCGCAGGCGGTGTCGGTGATGCCTGGGGTTGAGGTGCGGCCGGTGGGGTTCGAGGGGCTGACGGTCGAGCCGCGGGTGATGGGGGATCGGTACAAGTACTTGGGGTTCGTGATCCGGGCTGCGGGGTTCGTGTCGCCGCAGGCTGGGGCGGCTCCCAAGCGGGCGGGCGAGAAGCCCCAGGGCGAGCCGAAGGCCGCTTGAGGTGGCGCGGCCGTCTCGTGAGGCGGTCGCTCGGTGGAACCTGGCGTACGCGGAGCATGTCGAAGCGTTGTTCGCTGCGTCCACTGTGGACGGGCCGGTGACGGTGCTTCGGTTGGCTGATGGCTACTTGGCGGTGGCGCAGGCGTGGCGGGTGTTGGCCGCTGATCTTGGAGTGCCGTTGTGGGCTCGTCATGCCTGTGCTGTCGCCTTCGAGGAGTTCGATCGGCGGGCGCGGGTCGAGTACGCGCGTGTCGGTTCCGTCAGGGGCAACGCATGAGCGACAAGCGGAAGGTCGTTTGTGGTGCCGGCGCTGCCTGCCGTGGAGGTGGTGTCGGGTGACGCGGGAGCGTGGGTACACCGTCAAGCTCCGGACTGCGGCGTTCGGCAGGGCTGCGAGCCTCGCGAAGTTCGAGTCGGACTACGCGCTTGCGCGTGCGATGAGGCTCAACCGGTCGACCGTGACACGGGTCAGAGCTGGTTTTATCCAGCCGGGACCGGCTTTCATCGCGGGCGCGTTGAGGGCGCTGGCTCCTATGACGTTTGAGGATTTGTTCGAAGTCGTCTAACTCTCGTGCGGCGAGAGCAACCAATGCAGTGGCATCCGTGCTCGGGGCGGAGCCATGCCCGGATTCGGTGTGGTGATCTGTTGTGGCTGATGTTGACGATCCACGGTTGGGATCGACCGTGAGGAGTAGAACGCTGGGCGCTCATCTGAGGGCGGCTCGGCGTCAGTCGAAGACCAAGTTCAGCACTGTGTCGCAGGTGACGGGGGTTTCAAGCTCGTCGTTGGCGAAGTTGGAGGTGGGGGTTCGGCGAACTGATGCAGTCAATATTGCTCGTCTTTTGGGCATCTACCGCGTCGATCTGGCGACCTTCAACAAGGTGATGTCCTTGTATCGGGAGGTTGATGACGGGCGCTTGATCTGGATGCACGACGTGGGCGGTGTGGATGAAGTGCCGGTGGTGCTTGCGAACGAGGTGACGGCGCGGGAACTCTTCTCCTATGAGCCGGTTTCCATTCCTGCCCTTGCGCAGTCCGAAGACTACTTGCGTCAGGTCTTGAGTTGGGATGATCGGTTGTCGACGGACGACGTCGAGCGGCGCGTGAAGGCGCGCAAGGTGCGTCAGCGCATCCTGCACCCGCGCAGTGGCGTGAAGTGCACGTTCGTGGTCCGGGAGTTGACGTTGCGACACCTGCCCGGTGGGCACGACGCGGTGTGGGGACAGTTGATGAACCTGTTCTGGCTCGCCAATTCCGAGAAGGTGAGCGTGCGGGTGATCGGCTGCGACGTGCCGTACGGCTATCAGGGGCAGTATCCATTCACGCTCACGCGCACACCGGAGTTTCGGCCAGTGGTGCACGTCGATACCACGCCGTTCAGCCTGTTCCTCGACGATCCCGCGGAGTCTGAGGCGTACGAGGAGATGGCGCGACTGTTGCTCGGCAACGCCATGAGCGTGGGCGAGTCGCAGAAGCTGATCACGAACCTGGCCGAACAGAGGCGTGAGCTGGTGGACTCGGGCAACTGAGTCGGCCTGCTGTTGTTGGTGGGCGTGAGTCGCGGGAAACAGGCCGGAAGCTTTGGCGGGCTTGGTCTGTTTCCCGACGACTCACGCGACCGGTCTCAACCGTGCGTCGAATACGAAGGATTCCAGTCGTGTCGAGGGTATCTGTCGTCGGGGGACGTGCGTCAAGTCGTGCGGTTAACCCGAATGTGTGGAAGTTGCGCAATGGTCGCCCCTGTGGTCAATGTCGACGTTTCGGCGTCTATGCCCCTAATCAGCTTGTTTGCTGTGCGTGTCTGGGGTGGCTGCCGCTGATTTTCGCCCCTGTGGGGCGTGCGTGATGAATAGCGGCAACGGCAAGTGGGTGGACCTGGCTCCGTTCGAGGGTGCTCGGCCTCGGGTGCCGTGGTGGGTGCTGGTGCCGGGCAAGGCGAAGTGGCTCGCCGCCCTGGTGGCGCTGGTGTGGCTGGCGGTCGTGCTGGCTGTGCGCCTGGTGCTCGTCGTGGTTCGGTATCCGGTGGTTGTGCTGGTGCCGGTGTCGGCGGCCTGGTGCTGGTGGCGCTTCGGCCTCTCGCCGCTGGTGCTGGCGCTGTTGTCGCTGGTCGCCGCGTTGATCATCTGGTCGGGGCTGGATCGGGCGTCGTTCCTGCGGCACTGCTGGTACCGGCTGGTCACCGAATGGCGGCGGGCCACGGTGTACGTGCCGCGCTGGCGATCGGTGATGCGGTTGTCGGATCTGGCCAAGCGGGAGCGTGGGCGTGAGTACCGGCCACGGCTTCGGCGGGTGCGGTCGGAGGGATGGCGGGATCGGGTCCGGGTGCGGATGATCCCGGCTCAGTCACCAGAGGCGTGGGAGCTGCGGCGCGACAACCTTGCTCACTCCTTCGGTGCTCGTTCCTGCCGGGTGCGGGTGCTGCGGCCTCGGCTGCTTGAGCTGGACTTCGTGCACGCCGATCCGCTCGTGCGGCCAGTGGCGGTGCCCGCCTTGGGTTCGGTTGAGGTGGATCTCAAGCGGGTGGTTGTCGGGCGGACCGAGACGGGCAAGCCGTGGCGGCTGCGCCTGCTCGGCTCTCAGCTCCTGGTGGTCGGTGTGCCCGGTGCTGGTAAGGGCTCGGTGTTGTGGTCGATCGTGTGGCAGCTCGCCCCGGTGGTTCGGGCGGGCCTGGTGCGCCTGGTGGGCATCGATCCCAAGGGCGGTATGGAACTCGGGCAGTGCCCCGACGCCTTCGATCGGCTGGTGTTCGGCAACGGCGCTGACGCGGTCGAGCTGTTGGAGGAAATCGCCCAGGAGGTGAAGGAGCGGGCTTCGCGTTACCGGGGCATTCGCCGGCTGTGGGCCAGGGACACCGGTGAGCCGTTGACGGTGCTGATCGTGGATGAGCTGGCGGACGTGATCGCCTACCAGCCGGACCGGCAGCTTCGGGAGCGGGCGGCACGGGCGGTGCAGACGATCGCTTCGCAGGGGCGTGCACCCGGCTACGTGCTCGTGGGCCTGGTGCAGGACCCGCGCAAGGAGGTCGTGGGCTTCCGGCACCTATTCACCACGCGGGTTGCGCTGCGGCTGGACGAGCCACAGCAAGTGGACATGGTGCTTGGAGATGGTGTCCGGCAGCGCGGTGCGGCGGCTCACGAGATCCCGGAGGACACGCCCGGTGTCGCCTGGGTGAAGCAGGACGGGCAGCGGGAGCCGGACCGGGCGCGGGCCTTCCACGTCACCGACAACGACCTGGCGGCGCTGCGGGACTACTTCCGTCCCGCTGAGGTGCGGCCGTTCCCGACCATGCCCGGCGGTGCCGAGGGGGTGGCGGCATGACCACCGGTACGCGGGCTGAGCGGATGCGACAGCCGATGGCGCTGGACGTGGCCAAAGCCGCCGCTGAACAGCACGGCGTATGCGTGCGGCCGTTCACCATGGAGGTGGAGGACCGGACCACCTACGAAGTCCGCTATGTCGCCGTGCCGTGCGGGTCGACGGTGGAGAGCACCTGTGCGCCCTGCGCGCGCAAGGCCAAGGCGCTGCGGATGGCCCAGTGCCGGGAGGGCTGGCACCTGACCGAGGAACCCGACTTCACCCCGGTCCCGCCCACCCAGGACCAGACGGAGCTGCTGACCTTCCGTGTCGACCTGGTCAAGGCATACCGGGATGCGGTCGAGGCCGGTGAAGCGGGCCATGCCGACGAACTGCGGGAAGAGATCCACTCGGTGGACGCGGAGTTGCGGCAGCTCGGCGTACGGGGTCGGTTGCCCTCGCCGGACGCACCGGACAAGCGGTCGGTGAAGCGGTCGACCAAGCGCCGCCAGGACGCCCCCGACCTGCCCCGGCGACGAGTGGAGAAGCGCACGGTCGGGCGGGAGTACGCGGGCGGCTTCCGGCCCTCGATGTTCGTCACGCTCACCCTCGACACCTACGGCAAGGTGCGCGACGACGGCACCCCGGTAGACCCGAACACCTACGACTACCGGCGGGCGGCCCGGGACGCGGTGCACTTCGCCTCCCTGGTCGACCGCTGGTGGCAGAACCTGCGCCGCGTCGTCGGCTGGGACGTGCAGTACTTCGCCACCGTCGAACCCCAGCGACGGGCGGCGCCGCACCTGCACGCCGCAGTCCGCGGTTCCATCCCGCACGAGATCATCCGCCTGGTCACCGCGGCCACCTACCACCAGGTGTGGTGGCCTGCGCACGACCAGCGCCTCTACTCCGGTGATCACCTGCCGGTGTGGGACGCACGGGCCGAGGCGTTCGTCGACCCCGACACCCGCCGGCCGCTTACGCCCTGGGCTGAGGCGGTGGCGAGGGTGGAGGAGCCGGCGCACGTGGTGCGGTTCGGCCGCCAAGTGCACTCCAAGGGCATCCTCGGCGGCTCACAGGAGGCAGGACGGCACATCGGCTACCTGACCAAGTACCTCACCAAGTCCATCGGTGAGGTGGTCGAACAACGCACCGACCGACAGCGCCGGCACGCGGACCGCCTGGCCGACGAGTTGGCGGTCACCCCGTGCTCGGAGCGCTGCCCGGTGTGGCTGCTCTACGGCGTCCAACCACGCGGAGCCAACTCCCGCACCACCCCCGGTCACTGCAAGGGCCGCGCGCACCGCCGAACCACCCTCGGCCTGCCCGGCCGCCGCGTCCTGGTCTCCCGCAAGTGGTCCGGCAAGACCCTGGCCGACCACCGCGCCGACCGGAAGCGCTTCGTCCTCGAAGCCCTCAAAGCCGTGGGCATCGAGAAGCCGGAGCAGGACACCGCCCAGCTCGTGTGGCACAAGGTCCGCCCCGGAGACCCCAACGTCCCACCACGGGCGCACCTGCTCATGCACGCCATAGCCCAACGGGTCACGTGGAGAGCCGAGTACGACCGGGCCCTGCTCGCCGCGACCGGCTCACCAGATCTTTCGGCAACCCAGCTCGCAGCTTGATCACTCGGGGGGATCGCATGTCGAACAACCAGCTCTTGTCAGTCCAGACGGTCGCGGAAGTGCTGTCGGTCAGCCGGTGGACGGTCTACCGGCTGATCTGGGACGGCGAACTCCGCTCGGTCCAGGTCGGTCGGTGCCGGCGGGTACCTCAGGCAGCCCTGGACGAATATCTCGGCGCACTGCTTGAGGAGGCGGCCTGATGGGGCGCAGGGCGAACGGCGAAGGGACGATCAAGCAGCGCAAGGACGGCCGGTACGAGGCGCAGGTGTTCGTCCGCACGCCTGACGGGCAGTGGAAGCGCAAGAGCGTCTACGGGAAGACCTGGGAGGAGTGCAACAACAAGAAGGTCGAGCTCCAGGACGCCAACCGGCGGGGAATTCCGGTCGCCACGACCAAGCTGACGGTCGCGGACTACTTCGCGTACTGGCTGCACGAGGTCGCGGAGCCGTCCGTTCGGCGGACCACGTTCAGCTCCTACGAAGGGCTTACCCGGCTCTACATCGTCCCCGGCCTGGGCAAGAAGAAGTTGACCGCCCAGCACATTCGCGCGTGGCTCAACGCGGTGGGCAAGACGTGCCAGTGCTGCGCCCAGGGCAAAGACGCCAAATGGGCGGAGAAGCCGGATCGCAAGCCGCGTTGTTGCGCCAGGCAGCCAAAGGAGTGCTGCAAGTCGTTCCCGGCTCCGGCGAGCCTCCGCTACCTGCTGCGACTGCTGCGGGCCGCGCTCCAGGACGCGGTGGAGGAGGACATCCTCACGCGGAACGTCGCCACGCTGGTGAAGCTCCCGGGCTCGGGCAAGCGGCAGCACCGGGCCTGGAGCCTGAAGGAGGCCAGGCAGTTCCTCGCCACGGCCAAGGATCACCGCCTGTACGCCCTGTGGGCGGTAGGGCTCGGTATCGGCCTGCGGCGCGGTGAGGCGCTGGGGCTGCGCTGGGAGGACGTCGACCTGGCCGGCGGCAGGGTGACGATCGCCCAGGCCCTGCACCGGGTGGACGGCAAGCTGACCTTGGACGAGGTGAAGACCGAGGCGTCGGCGGCCACGGTTCCGCTGCCCGCTCCCCTGGTCTCCGTGCTGCAGCGGCACAAGGCGCTCCAGGCCGGTGACCGCCTGGCGGCCGGACCGAGGTGGCGGGACACGGGCCTGGTGTTCACCACGCCGCACGGCACGCCGATCGAGCCGCGCAACATCAACCGGGCGTTCGAGGCCCTGTGCCGGAAGGCGGGAGTCCGCGTGATCCGGGTGCATGACATGCGCCACACCGCCGCGACGGTCCTCTTCGCCATGGGCGTGGACGCGGCCACCGTGCAGCGGATCTTGCGGCACAGCTCGATCAGTGTGACAACCGGCACATACATCGAAGTGATCGAGAGCGTGCAGCGGGATGCGGTCGACCGCATGGGCGTGCTGTTCGAGGACGCCGCTGAGAAGTGAACTGCGGTCACAAATGCGGTCAGAGGCCCGGTCGAATGATCTCGACCGGGCCTCTGACCAGTGCGCGCTCGGCAGGATTCGAACCTGCAACCTTCTGATCCGTAGTCAGATGCTCTATCCGTTGAGCTACGAGCGCATCGGTGTTCAGTTGTCACCCCATTGTAGCAGGGTGTTGCGGAGGCTCCGGGATTTGAACCCGGGATGGGCGGTAAACCCAAACCGCATTAGCAGTGCGGCGCCATAGACCAGACTAGGCGAAGCCTCCCGGAGCCCTCGGCTACGACGCATAGATTACACATGCCCCCAACCGGTTAGCAAAACGCCCCCCTCCTAACCGCATCACCGCAGGTCAGGCACGGTGCCAGTCAGGCGGGGGGCGTTCCCCGGGGTTCAGGGGCGGGTCACCAGGTCGAGGAAAGGCCGCAGGGACGCCGGGTTGCGCAGGGCGTCCAGGCTCACCGCCCGCTCGGGCGGGGTGCCGCCGAGGATCTTCTTGACCGGGACCTCGCACTTCTTGCCGTTGAGGGTCCTGGGGACCTCTTCCACCACGATGAACCTGTTGGGCACGTGCCGGGGCGACAGGTTGGCCCTGAGTTCCGTGCGCAAAGTCACTTCCACGTCCTCCAGCGCCACCCCCGGCTCCAGGACCAGGAAGCACAGGAGCTCGCCGTCGGTCCGCCCCGCGCCCGAGGTGTCGATCACCAGTGAGTCGAGGACGCCCGGTGTGGTTTCCACCACGCGGTAGAACTCGCTGGTGCCCATGCGGACCCCGCCGCGGTTCAGGGTCGAGTCGCTCCGGCCGTAGATGACCGCCGAACCGCGGTCGGTGATCCGGATCCAGTCGCCGTGGCGCCAGATGCCCTCGAAGGTCGAGAAGTAGGCGTCGTGGAGCTTCGCGCCGTCCTCGTCGCCCCAGAAGAACACCGGCATCGACGGCATCGGCTTGGTGATCACCAGCTCGCCGACCTCGTCGACCACCGGCTCCCCCGCCTCCGAGTACGACTCGACCGCCGCGCCCAGGGCCCGGCACGACAGCTCGCCCAGCCAGACCGGGACGTCCGGCGCGGCCGCCACGAAGGCCGTGCACAGGTCCGTCCCACCGGACACCGAGGCGATCTGGACGTCCTCGCCCACCGCGTCGGCGATCCAGCGGAAGCCCTCGGGGGTCAGGGGCGCCCCCGTGGAGCCGACGACCCGCAACGCACCCAGGTCGTGGCTCGCGGCGGGGGTCAGGCCCTCCTTCAGGCACGACTGGATGTACGGGGCGGACGTGCCGAAGTACGTCACCCGCTCCTCCTCCGCCAGCCGCCACAGCACGTCGAGGTCCGGGTGCGCGGGGCTGCCGTCGAACAGGACGACCGTCGAGCCGACCAGCAGGCCCGAGATGAGGAAGTTCCACATCATCCAGCCGGTGGTGGTGAACCAGAAGAACCTGTCGTCCGGGCCCAGGTCCCCGTGCAGGGCCAGCATCTTCAGGTGCTCCAGCACGATGCCGCCGTGCCCCTGGACGATGCCCTTGGGCAGCCCCGTCGTCCCCGACGAGTACAGCACCCACAGCGGGTGGTCGAACGGCACCGGGGTGAACTCCAACTCCGCGCCCTCGTGGTCGGCCAGCAGGGACTCCCACCGGACCGCCCCGGGCAGCGGGGTGCCGCCGACGTAGTCGACCACGACCGTGGCCGTCAGGGACGGGATCTCCGCCCTCAGCCTCTCCACGGTCGGCCGCACGTCGAACGCCCGCCCGTTGTACCGGTAGCCGTCCACCGCCACCAGGACCTTGGGCTCGACCTGGGTGAACCTGTCGGCCACGGCCCTGGCGCCGAAGTCCGGCGAGCACGACGACCAGGTCGCGCCCAGCGACGCCGCGGCCAGGAACGCGATCAGCGCCTCGGGCGAGTTCGGCACCAGGGCCACCACCCGGTCGCCGACGCCGACCCCCAGCTCCCGGAACCCGGCCCGCACGGCCGCCACGCGCCGCCTGAGCTCACCGTGGGTCAGCTCCGCGGTGAGACCGTCCTCCCGCCGGAACACGACCGCCACGGCGTCCTCAGGGCCGCGCAGGGCGTGCTCCGCGTAGTTGAGCGTCGCGCCGGGGAACCACGTCGCCCCGGGCATCACCTCGGCGGGCAGCACGCGGTCGGGCCGGTCGTGGAACGACACCTCGAAGAACTCGGCCACGGCGCCCCAGAACGCCTCCAGGTCGGAGGTGGACCACCGCCACAGCGACTCGTAGTCGGGCAGCTCCAGGCCCCGGCGGTCGGCCACCCAGGAGCGGAACGCGGCCATCCGGCTCGCCGCGACCCGGTCGGGGTCCGGGCGCCACAGGACTTCCGCCTCGCCGGCGGCGGTGCCGGCACGCATCTCGGTCATACCTGCAGTTCCTAGCCGATCCGACGGCCCGGAACCACAGGTGGCACCCACACACCGGGTCAGTTCCGGCCGGCGCCGACCACCAGTTGCTCGACCGCGGAGATCAGCCGGGGCGGGTCGGTGGGCGCCACCACGAGCCACCCGCCGTCGCGGCGCACCAGGTAGCGGCCCTCGGCGGTGTCCAGCCAGGACACCACCGCGCCGGTCGGGTGGAGGTAGCCGGCCCGGTTGCGGGCGATCACGCCGACCTGGCCGCCGCCGCTGCGCGTGGTCACCGCGCGCATCAGGGTGTTGGCCTCCGGCTCGCGCAGGCCGACGCCGCGCAGGACGTCCAGGAAGCCCTCGGAGCCGTCGACCTCGCCGGCCCGGCCCGCGGCGAGGTAGTCGTCCCACCGCACGTTGACCGACCGGCCGCCGCCGGGCGGCGCGGGCGGCAGGGTGTTGACCGCGGTGGCGGCGAGCGCGGTCGGCCGGAAACCGGTGACCTGCACCTGGTTGCCGAGCCGGCCCGCGAACGCGCCGTGCCACGCGGCGGTGGCCAGGCCGCGCGCCTGGACGCCGTTGAGGGTGAAGAAGACCTCCAGGCCCACCTCGAACTCGGCCAGGCCGCGCAGCAGCCCGTACAGCTCCTCGTCGGGCCGGTGCACCGTGCCCAGGCCGCGGGCGGCGAGGTCGCGGGACGCGGTCTCGACGAGCCGGTCCCGCTCCGCCCGGGTGTGCCCGAAGTGCCTGGTGCCGAGCGGCACCGGGTGGGCGCCGCGGTGGACGGCCTCCCAGAGCAGGAAGAACTCCGCTTCGCTGAGCTTGAAGAAGCGCTCGGTCACAGCCCGATCACCGGTGGTGCTGCCTTGCGGTCGACACCGAAGACGTTCTCGTCGTCCTCCAGGTAGTTGGGGCGGTTGTGGTCGCGCTCGTTGCCGCCGCCACCGGCGACGGGCGGCGGTGCGGCGATCGGCGCGGCGCCGATCATGCCCGCCTGCGGCGTCACCGCCTTCGGCGCCTGGAACGAGCTGGTCACGCTGCCCGGGTTGGCCCCGGACCCGCCGCGCTCGGTCACCGCGCCGCTGATCGGGCCGGGGGCGGTCGGCAGGGCGCCGCCACCACCGGCGCCGCCCGCGGTGACGGGCGCGGGCACGCCCCCGCGACCGCCGAAGCCGCCCGTGCCGCGCCCGGCGAAGCCGCCGCGGCCGGACTGCGCCGTGCCGCCGGCGACGCGACCGCCCGGCTTGGCCGCCTCCTGCTGCCGGCCCTGGGTGCCGGTGGCGCCGCCGTTGTTCAGCACGACCGGGCCGCCGTCACCGCCGCCGGTCGACGGCGGCGGGGTGGTCCCGACCGGCGGCGCCACGACGGGCGGCGGTGGCGGCGCGACCGGGTTGGTCGGCGGGCTGAACGAGGGCACGGTGCGGTCGACCGCGTAGGAGTTCTGCTGGAACATCGCCATGACTTCGGCGGCCTGGCGGTGCGTCGCGTCGGCGGCCACCACCGACTCGACCGCGGGCGCGGCGATGGCGTCGATGCCGGTGAACGGGCTGGTCCGGCGCGAGGAAGCGGTGGGCTCCGGGGTCAGCACGTCGTACCCGGACTCGGCCGCCACCCGCTCGCCGACCAGGCGGTCGCCCACGACCCGCTCGCCCGGGAACGTCGACCGGGGCGCGGTGGCGACCGGCGCCGGCGCGGGCACCGGCGCGACCGCGGTCCCGCCGACCGGGGTGACCACCGGCGGCGCGGGCGCGGGCGGCGGCATCAGCTCGCGCGCGGTCTGCACGTGGTCGATCTCGGTGCCGATGCACTTGGCCACGTTCTCGGCGTGCTCGCTGGTGTTGAGCGCCCACTTCTCGACCGACTCCAGCGCCTCGCGCGCCCGGTCGGCCGTCTCGCCCTCCCACGCCCGCGACGAGCGGTCGATCGCGTTGGCGAGCAGCTCGCGCACGTCGGCCAGGGCCTGGCTCACCGTGATCCAGTCGGCCTGGGCGTTGCTCGCGGCCTTGAGGTCGACCCCGGTGTTGATCATCTCCCACAGCCGCTGGTGGGAGTAGGTCATCCAGTCGACCTGCTGGCCGAGGTCGACGGGCCGGTCCTGACCGCCGTGGTAGGGGTGGTTGTCGTTGCCCATCAGCCCTGGACCTCCCCGGCGGACCCGAAGGCGTCCGCCGCGTCGTCGTCGGCCTCTTCGAGGTTGCGCGCCGCCTTGCGGACGGTCTCCTCGACCTCGAACAGCACCTGCATGAAGTCACCGATCACGTTGACCGCCGACGCCTCGTCGCCCACCGCGACCTCGCGCAGCCGCCGGCTGATCGCCTCGCTCACCCAGTTGTTGCCGAACTTCAGCTCGACGTCGAGGTTGCTGACGGCCTTGGCGTACACGCTGTCCACCAGGCCGCGCGCCTTCGCGATCAGCTTGACCAGGTCCTCGACGCCCTGCCGGTCCAGGTCCAGCTGCACGGCCTGCTTGTCCACCGCGTCCAGCGCGACGTTGGCCTTGTCCAGGTCCGTCTGCGCGGCCTCGGCGAAGCTCTCCGCGGGCACCGGGGCCGATCCCCCGGTCGTCACCGGCGCGGGCAGGGTCACGGTCGTGCCCCCCGGGTCGGGCACCGCGGCGGTGGGTGGCGCCACGGCCGGCTGGGCCACCGCGGGCGGCGGCACCACGGCCGGCTGCACCACGGTCGGCTGCACCACGGTCGGCTGCGCCGCGACCGGCGGCACCACGGCCGGCGGCACCGCCGCGGACGGCGTGAAGCCGGGCGGGACCTGCACCGCGGGTGCTCCCATGGCCAGAGGAACCGTGTACCCGTCGCTCATCACTTACCCCCTGCACTGCGATTCGCCGCAGCCGCTCCGGGCGTTAGCCGGCCACGACCGAACCAGGCGTTCCGGACGCTCCCCTTAGATGTACCGGGTGGCCCGTCCGGTTCCAAGCCGCCGACAAGAGGCTTAGCGCAGGTGCGAGTCGAACCAGTTCAGGGCCCGCTGCCAAGCCTCCGCGCTGACCGCCGCGTTGGTGTCGAAGCGGTTGCTGGAGTCGGTGAACCGGACCACGTCGGTCGCCACCGGCGCCGCGGCCGCCGCGTCGCGCAGCTTCTCCACATCGCCGACCGGGATCGTGTCGTCGTCCCCGTAGAGACCCAGCCACGGGCAGGTCAGCTCCTCGGCGACCTCCACCAGCGCCGGCAGCCCCGCGGCCAGCGGCTCGACGATCCCGCCGCCACCGACGGTGACCGCGGCCCCGATGGTTCGGCTTCCCGCAACCACCATCGCGACCGTCCCGCCGAGGTCGAACCCGACCACGCCGACGCGGTCCCGACCCACGCCGCGCTGCTCCAACCAGACGAACGCCACGTCGGTGTCGGCCAGCAGCGCCTCGCCCGACAACCCGCTCACCACGGCGGGCGCGTCCTCGCCGGACACCTCGTCGTAGAGGTGCGGCGCCACCGCCAGCCACCCCTCGGCCGCCAGCCCGCCCACCAGGCCGTGCACGGTGTCGGTCACCCCGCGCGCCTCGTGCAGCACGACCAGGCCGCCGCGGACGGCGTTCTCCGGCTCGGCGACGGTCAGCGTCAGCTCGCGGCCGTCGGTGAGGGAGATCGTCTCGGTGCGGGTAGGTGTCATGGGTCAACCCTTCCACGTGGGGGTGAACGCCAGTCAACGTGAGCAACCAGACCACAGGTGTGCCCGTTTGGCGGAACCAGCGGCTAACGTCCGGCTCAGAACCCCGAAGGGAGTCCCTGGATGACCGTGCGAACCCGCGCCGACCTCGTCGCCTTGCCCAGCTACGTGCCCGGCAGGACCGTTCCCGGCGCGATCAAGCTGGCCAGCAACGAGGTGTCGGCCGGACCGCTGCCCAGCGTGGTCCGGGCGATCGCGGACGCGGCCACCGCCGTGAACCGCTACCCCGACAACGGCGTCACCGACCTCGTGGCGCGCCTGGGCGACAAGCTCGACGTGCCCGTCGACCAGCTGGCCGTCGGCTGCGGCTCGGTGACCCTGTGCCAGCAGCTGGTGCAGGCCACCTGCACCGACGCGGACGAGGTGGTGTTCGCGTGGCGCTCGTTCGAGGCGTACCCGATCGTCACCGCCGTGGTCGGGGCCGCGCAGCACCGGGTGCCGCTGACCGCGGGCCACGGCCTGGACGTCGACGCGATGGCCGACGCGATCACCGACCGGACGCGGCTGGTGTTCCTGTGCAACCCCAACAACCCCACCGGCACCGCGCTCAAGGCCGACGAGGTGCGGCGGTTCGTCGACCGGGTGCCGTCGGACGTGCTGGTCGTCGTCGACGAGGCGTACCGGGAGTTCGTCGACGACCCCGAGGTGCCCGACGGCGTGGAGTTCGCCAAGGCCCAGTGGGCGGCGGGCCGGGACAACGTGGCCGTGCTGCGCACGTTCTCCAAGGCGTACGGGCTGGCCGGGCTGCGCGTCGGCTACGCGGCGGCCTCGCCGCAGGTGGCCGAGACGCTGCGCAAGGTCTCCGTGCCGTTCAGCGTGAACGCGCTGGCGCAGGTCGCGGCGCTGGCGTCGCTGGACGCCGAGGACGAGCTGCTGGAGCGCTGCCGCGGCGTGGTGGCCGAGCGGGCGCGGGTGCGGTCGGAGCTGCTGGCCGCCGGGTTCGAGGTGCCCGAGTCGCAGGCGAACTTCGTGTGGCTGCCGCTGGCCGGGCGGACCGGGGCGTTCAACGAGCACTGCCTGGCGCACAAGGTGGTCGTGCGGGCGTTCGACGGCGACGGCGCCCGGGTCACCATCGGCGAACCGGCCGAGAACGACGCGTTCCTGGCGGCGGCCCGCTCGTTCACCGGGTGAGCAGTTGGACGATGGCCACGACTCCCACCAGCACGATCACCGCGCGCAGCGCGGTCGGTGGGAGTCGGCGGCCGACCTTCGCGCCGATCTGGCCGCCCACCACCGAGCCCAGCGCCAGCAGCAGCACGGCGGGCCACGCCACGTCCGCGATGAAGATGAACAGCACGCCGGCGATGAGGTTCACCAGGCCGGTCAACAGGTTCTTCAGGGCGTTCATCCGCTGGATGTGCTCGTCCATCAGCACGCCCATCAGGCCCATCACCAGCACGCCCTGGGCCGCGCCGAAGTACCCGCCGTAGACGCCGGCGAAGAAGACGCCCAGCCACAGCGCGAGGCCGCCGTGCTCGTGGCGCTCGCGCTCGGCGAGCTTGCGGTTGAGCCACGGCTGGAAGACCACCAGCACCAGCGCGACCGCGATCAGCACCGGCACGATCGCGGAGAACGCGTCCTCGGGCAGCAGCACCAGCAGGACCGCGCCGAGCACGCCGCCGAGCAGCGAGGCGGGCAGCAGCCGCTTGATCCGGCGGCCCTGGCCGACCAGCTCGCGCCGGTAGCCGTACGCGCCGCTGAGCGAGCCGGGCACCAGGCCGAGGCAGTTGGAGACGTTGGCCACCACGGGCGGGTAGCCCACCGCGAGCAGCACCGGGAACGTCACCAGGGTGCCGGAGCCGACCACCGTGTTGATGCCGCCCGCGAACACCCCCGCGAGGACGACGAGGACCGCCTCCAGCGTCGTCACGGCCGATCCCCCCGTCGTCGCGGTTAGTCCGATCAGCGGACGTTAACACCGCGTCGGGCGGAGCGCGGTGTGGTCCTTCCTACACCGCGCCCCGCCCGAGGGGGTCGATCAGGCCGGGCGTCGGCCGCGCACGCGCGTGGCCACACCCGCCGCCAGCACCAGCAGGCCGAGCAGGCCGATGCCCAGCACGCTCGCGCCCGTCGAGGCCAGCACCTCGGCGCCGCCGGTCGGGCCGGGGGTCGGGCCGGGGCCCGGCGCGCCCAGCACGGCGGCCGGCTGCGCCGTCGTGGTGGTGGGAGCCGGGGTGGCCGGGGCCGTGGTGCCCTGGCCCGGGTCGGCCGGGTCCGACGGCTCGGTCGGCTCGGTCGGCTCGACCGGGCCCGGGTCCGCGACCTCCGGCCCCGGCTCGACGAAGACCAGGACCGGGTACCGCGCCCCGTGGACCGCCTCGAACGGCGGGCCCGAGCGGTTGACCACCAGCTTCCACGGGCCCACGACGACCGGCGTGTACGCGCCGACCGGCAGGTCCGGGAAGAGGAACGAGCCGTCCGCGCCCGTGGTGGTGCGGGCCACCGGCTTGCCGGTGGCCGGGTCGAGCAGCACCAGCGTCACGTTGGGCACGGCCACCTGCGGGTACCGGTTGGCCAGCTCGACGCGGCCGGTGGTGTCCCACTTGAGGCCGAGCACCTTCGCCCGGGCCCGGACGAACGGGCTGCCGCTCCAGACGCGGCCGGCGGTGACGTCCAGCGGGCCGAACTCGCAGTCCGCGGAGACCTGGCCGTAGTCGGCCGCCGGTTCGGGCATGTCCGAGGTGACGGTGCCGGTCCAGGTGGCGCCGGCCGCCAGCGGCAGGCCGTCGCCGTCCAGCGCGCCCCAGCCGGGGCCCGGGAAGATCCCGTGGGCCCAGCCGTAGCCGTTGCAGTACGCGTGGACGGCGATGTCCCGGCCGGTGTTGTTGGTCAGCTTCAGGTTCAGGCCCGGCCGGTCGGTCGGCAGGTACGACGCCTTGTCGAACGCCGCCTCGACCACCAGCGAGTCCTTGAACGACCGAATCATCGGGATTTCCAGGGTCGCCTCGGCGTCGGCCTCGACCCGGAGCTTGCCGTAGTGGTCGAACGCCTGCACCCAGTCGTCGTGGGACGCGGAGACCTCGTAGACGCCGGCCGGCAGGTCCTCGCCGCGGCCGCGGCCGGTCGCGTCGGTCCTGGTGCTGGTCGAGGTGTTCGGCACGCCGCCGTAGAAGCGGACGTCGGCGCCGGGCAGTTCCTCGCCGGCGTCGAGCACGCCGTTGCCGTTGGCGTCGGCGAAGGTCACGACCGCGATGTCGCCACGCCGGACGGTCACGTCCGCGGCCAGGTCGACCGGGTGGCCGTTCAGGCTGTAGTTGCCGTAGATGACGCCCTTGAGCCGGACCTTGTTGTCCAGGGGCAGCATGCTCGGCACCTTGCCGACCAGCTCGACCTCGTAGGACTCGCCCGGCCACAGGTCCAGCGCGGGTTGGCCGCTCCCGTACGGGTAGAGGCGACCCCACTGGACCATGTCGTAGCTCAGGACGCCGAGGTAGCTGCTCCAGTCGGGCTGGAAGTACACCCGGGTGCCCCAGCCGTTGCCCGAGTTGGTGACCTTGACCTTCACCCGCACCGGGTCGGAGACGTCGTAGGAGGTCTTGTCGAAGGCCACCTCCACGTCCACCTTCTGGACCGCCTGCGGGGTGGTGACCAGCGGGCCGGGCTCGACGACGAACTCCACGCGCGCGTCACCGCCTGCGGTGACGTCGACGGTGAACCAGCCGTTGCCGGTCGCGCGGTCCCGGTAGGCGCCGAGCACGAGGACGCGGTAGGTGCCCACCCGGAGCCGCCCGAAGGAGAACCGGCCGCCGTCGCGCGTCACGGCCGTCTCCGCGGCCAGCCCGGCGCGCGGGTCGATCACGGCGACACCGGTGTTGACCAGCGGCGCGGGCGCGCCGTTGCCGGAGTCGAGCAGCACGGTGCCCTCGACGGCGCCGTACAGGTCGTTCACCTTCGCGCTGTCCGACGAACCCGGGTAGCCGGCGATGCTGCGGCCCGCGTTGCCGAAGCTGCACGAGATGGAGACGGTGCCGGCCTCGACCGCGCTCGCCGGGACGGCCTCGGTCAGGGTGAACACCCTGGTCTCACCGGCGACCAGCGTGGTGCCCGGGCCGTCGGGGTCCAGCGGCGCCCAGTCGGGGCCGGTGGGGACGATCCGACCGGCGCTCGTGTCGCACACGCCGACCACGTTGGTCAGCGGTGCCGCCCCGGTGTTCTTGACGGTGACCTTCACCCCGACCGCGTCGGTGCTGACGTAGGAGTCGCGATCGAACTCGATCAGGGGCTCCAGCACCGGGTACACCGGGTCGACCACCGGCAGGTCGTGGGTGACGGACTCGCCCGCGCCCACGGTGAAGCTCGCGGCGGCGGGCGCCACGACCCACTGGTTCGGGTAGGTGTCGGCGTAGACCCGGTAGGTGCCGGGGGAGATGTAGCTGAAGGTGAACCGCCCGGTCGAGTCGGCGTAGGCACCCACTCCCGCGGACTCGTTGCCGCGGCGGGCGGTCACCGACCGGTTCGTCAGCGCCTCGCCGTTGTCGAACCGGCCGTTGCCGTTGGCGTCGCGGTAGAGGACGCCGGTCACGGTGCCCGGCTTCGGCAGGCGTGCCGTGGCGTAGGCGTAATTGTCGACGGGGGTCGGGTCGAGGCTCGGGGAGCGCTGCGGGCCGACGTCGACGCTCACGGACGTGGAGAGCAGGTCACTGCCGGCGTACTCCAGCCGGCCGGTCAGGTGGTAGGTCCGGCTCTCGCCCACTTCGAGGCTGGGGCCGGGTACGCGGGTCAGCTCCGCGCCGCTGAGCCCGTACGAGGTGAAGTTGTTGAGCTCGAAGCGGACGTCGTGCGCGGCGGCGTTGCCCTTGTTGCGCACGGTGACCGTCAGGCCGACGACCGAGTCCAGCGTGTACTCGGCGCGGTCGAAGGCCGCGGTGACGGCCAGGTCCGGGCGGTGGGTCGGCGGGAGCGCCCGCGTGCCCAGCGGCTCCTCGGCGGGCTTCCCGGCCTCCTCGGTCGGGGCCTGCTCGGGCGTGCCGGTCTCGGTCGGGGTTTCCGCCGGGGCCTCCGCCGGGGCCTGCGTCTCCGGCGGCGTGCCCGTCGGCGTTTCGGTCGGGGTCTCGGTCCCCGAAGGGGTTCCCGACGGCGTCGGCTCGTCCGACGGCGCCGGGGTGGTGGTCTCGGTCGGCGCGGTGGTCCCGGTGGTCTCGACCACCGGGGCCCCGGTCTCCTGGGCGTGCGCGACCGGGCCGCTCATCGCGACGGCCGCGGCCAACAGGCCCGCCGTGGCCGCGCGCAGGATTCGTCTCGCGCCGTTCGGGCGCGCGACAGCACTGCTGGACAAGTACGTCCCCCCACTGGATCAGGTCAGTGCCCGCGGCGGGAAGCCGACGTCCCCCGAAGTCGTCGCCGCGCAGGGCTGATGTGAACGAACTTCGGGAAGCTACCCCGCCACGGGGCCCGACCGGTAGGGGTTAACGCGGGCATCACGTCCACAAAGGAGATCCGGCACCCGGACGTGATGTCCCGCGGTTCAGCCGAGGTTGTTGGTGTCGAAGGTGTTGCAGCGCGCCGGGTCGCCGGACTCGTAGCCGGTGGAGTACCACTTCTGGCGCTGCGCCGACGAGCCGTGGGTGAACTGGGTCGTGTCGACCCGGCCGCCGCCCAGCTCGCTCTGGATGTAGTCGTCGCCGATGCGCGCCGCCGCGTCGAGCGCCGCGTTCACGTCGTCCCGCGTCACGCCGGTGATCAGCGGCTTGCCCGAGCCGGTGGGCACGGTCTGCGCGTGGTTGGCCCAGGCGCCCGCGTAGCAGTCGGCCTGCAGCTCCAGCCGCACCGAGCCGGAGGTGGGGCCCGACTCCTGGCCGACCCGGTCGGAGGTGCCGAGCAGGTTCTGGACGTGGTGGCCGTACTCGTGGGCCAGGATGTACGCCTCCACGAACGGGCCGCCGGTCGCGCCGAACTTCTGCTGCAGCTCCTGGTAGAAGGTCAGGTCGATGTAGACCTGCCCGTCGGCGGGGCAGTAGAAGGGGCCGACCGCCGAGGTGGCGTTGCCGCAGCGGGTCTGCACGCCGCCGGAGAAGAAGTTGGTCTTGGCCTGCTCGTAGGTGCGGCCCGAGCGGGCGAACTGGTCGCTCCAGAAGCCCTGGATCGAGTTGATGAACGCGACCGCCCGGCAGTCGGTCTCCCGGTTGGCGTCCGCGCCGGTCTTGCACTTCTCCGCGATGGCCTGGGAGTCGACCTGCTGGTCCCGGCCGACGTCGCCGAAGCCCGACCCGCCGGGCAGCTGGGCGCCGCCGCCGAGCTGGGAGAGCACGAAGTAGATGATCAGGCCGACGATGCCCAGCCCACCACCGCCGAGGGCGACCCGGCCCCCGACGCCCCGCTGGTCGCTGACCTGTGACGTGTCGAGCTCGGCGTCCTCGTTGAACTGCACCGCGTCCTCCAGGCAAGGGGGGCTCAAGGGCGCCCGCACGACAAAGCCCCGGGTGCGGAGCCCGACGTCGGGGCACCGCACCCGGGTTTTCCAGTTGTGGAGGTGACGAAACCGTTCACCACGGGGTCGGCGTGGACCTCGGTCGGTGCCGACTCCCGAGACGACACCCTGAGGCAACCGGGTCAACAGCGTCAAGCGCGTCGAGCTCACCAGTAGTGGTGCCACGCGCCCGAAACCCCGTGCTCACCGCTCACGGTCGCGATCGGGACGGTCCTGGCCGTGCCACCCGCGAGGTCGCGGTCGAACGCGGTCCATCACCCTTGGTTCTTGTCCGCACCGCACCACCTACCCCTTCCGGGCGTGCCCCGGCGGTTGGCTCGGGCTTTCCGCCGTCAGCAGGTCCTGCTTCGAGGATGCTCGTGATCGCCGCCCGTCGCAAGCCCCCGGCAACGCCCTGAACTGGTGAAATGCGATTACCGCCTGTCGCGGCAGGTGGATTTCCGCCCGTTGCGGCAGGTGGGGGGGCCGGTGCGCGCGCGTACCGGCCCCCCGTCCTCACGGCGTGGTGGTGATGCGCCCGAGCGCCGGCGGCGCGGTGTTCGGGTTCGCGGTCAGGTACGCCCCGAACGCGTCGAGGTCGATGCCGCCGCCGGTGATCTCCCCGCCGCCGGTGAAGGCGCCGAAGCCGTCACCGCCGCCCTGCAGGAAGCTGTTGATCGTGACCCGGTAGTTCGCGTTCGGGTCGATCGGGGTGCCGTCCAGGGCCATGGCCGACACCTTCGAGCCGATCGGCGCGGACGCCGACCAGGTGTAGGTGAAGCCCCGGGACGGCTGCAGGACGATCTGCCGCGGCTGGTTGTTGACGACCTGCCACTGCTGCTCCAGCGCCTGCTTGATCTGGGTGCCGGTGAGCGTGACCGTCTGGAGGATGTTGCCGAACGGCTGCACGGTGAACGCCTCGCCGTAGGTCACCACGCCGTCGCCCTCGCCCGCGGGCGAGGAGGCGTAGGTCAGGTCGGCGCGCACGCCGCCGGGGTTCATGAACGCGATGACCGCGCCGTTGCCCCGGGTGGCGTCGAGCTGGCCGTCGGCGATCAGGTTGCCCAGGGGCGACTCGCCGGCCGCGTTCTGCGCCCGCGGGATGTCCTGCGAGATGGTGCCGACGGCGCGGTTGGCGATCGGGCCGGACTTGGCCTTGGCCAGGTCGATGACCGACTGGACGGCCGGGTCCGGGGTGACGGTCTTGGTGACCACGTGGTTGCGGGCGACCGTGGCGCTCCGCACGACCTCGCGGGTGCGCTTGTCGATCTTCAGGTCGACCACGGACAGCTCGCGGCCGAACGCCAGGCCCTCGATGAACGGGCGCGGGTTGCCGGCCGGGTCGGTGACCGTGCAGTTGTAGTGCTGGTGGCTGTGGCCGGAGAAGACCGCGTCGATCTTCGGGCTGACCTGCTCGGCGATCCTGCGGCCGGGGCCGCCCGCGACGGTGCGGCAGTCGTCCGGGCCGCCGCCGCTGGTGTTGTCGCCCTGGTGGATCAGCAGCACGATCGACTTGACGCCCAGCCGGTTCAGCAGGTCCGCGTACCGGTTGGCCGCGGCGACCTCGTCGCCGAACTCCAGCTCCTTGATGCCGTTCGGGTCGACCAGGATCGGCACGTCCTTCAGCGGCATGCCGATGAAGCCGATCGGCACGCCGTCGCGGAACTCCACCCAGAACGGCGGCAGCGCGGGCCGGTCGTTCTTGGCGAGGGTGACGTTCGCGCCGAGGATCGGGAAGTCGGCGCCGTCGTAGCCCTCGCGGAACTGGCAGCCGTCGGTCGGGTGGCAGCCGCCGCGCTGCACGCGCAGCAGCTCCCGGTAGCCCTCGTCGAACTCGTGGTTGCCGGCCGCCGTGGTGTCCAGGCCGACCTGGTTGAGCACCTCGATCGTCGGCTCGTCGTGGAAGAGGGCGGACACGATCGGCGAGGCGCCGATCAGGTCGCCCTGGCCCACTACGATCGAGTTGCGCACCTGCGCCCGGAGCTGCTTGATGTGGGTGGCGTTGTACGCGGCGCCACCGGCCTCCACCTGCGTGCCGTCGGACAGCGTCACCCGGCCGGAGGAACCCGTGGGCGGCTCGATGTTGCCGTGCAGGTCGTTGATGCCGATCAACCGGACGTCCACCGTCCGTGACGGCTTGTTGTCGGCCTGTGCCGGGCTTTGCGCGACGGTGACCGCGAAGGCCGCGGCGGCGGTGACCGCGAGCGCCGCAGTCCGTCTGAGCGTGGTCATCTGGGGGTCCTCCCTGGCTGCGCCCCGGTAGGAGGGCGCACTACGGCGGAGGAGTTTGCCCCGCCGAGCTGAAGCGCACCAGACATGTGCGTGGATCGTCCGTTAACGGAGATGTGCGGGCATAGCCTGTGGAGGTGACTGAGCGGGAGCCGCGCTGGCTCGATGACGGGGAGATGCGCGCCTGGCGCAACTACGTGGTCGGGGCGTCGATGTTGGGGGACCGGTTGCACCGCGAGCTGCAGGAGCGGCACGGGGTGTCGTTGGCCGACTACGAGGTGCTGGTGCGCCTGTCCGAGCGCCGCGGGCGGCGGATGCGGATGTCGCAGCTGGCGGACGACGTGGCGTCGTCGAAGAGCAGGGTGTCGCACCAGGTGGCGCGGATGGAGCGCGAGGGGCTGCTGCGGCGGCGCGAGTGCCCGGAGGACGGGCGCGGGGTGTTCGCCGAGCTGACCGACAAGGGGATGGCGGTGCTGGAGGGTTCCGCGCCGACGCACGTCGAGGGGGTGCGGGAGCACATGATCGACCTGTTGTCGCGGGAGGAGCAGGAGGTGTTGGCGAAGGTGTTCGACCGGGTCATCGCGCACCTGCGCGGGGTGGACGGGTAGCCTGCTGCGGGCACACCGGGAAGCGTGGCAGAGCGGCCGAATGCACCCGCCTTGAAAGCGGGAGACGGGCAACCGTCCGGGGGTTCAAATCCCTCCGCTTCCGCAGGTCGGAGGGGGCACGGCTGGTCTGTGGGCGCCGGCCGCGCCCCCTTCGCGCGAGACGCGGGCCGGAATTGTCGTAGGCCGCTGGTACGTTCGCCGCGCGGGCCCGGGGACGGGCTCAGGTGGGGGGAACACCGGTGGCCGACGTGGCCCTGCGGCCGATCGACGACGCCGACCTCGACGCGCTGTTCGACCAGATGCGCGATCCCGAGTCGGTCCGGATGGCCGCCTTCACCGCCGCGGACCCCGACGACCGCGGGGCGTTCGACCGCCACATGGCGAAGTTGCGGGCCTCGCCCGACATCACCCTGCGCGCGGTGACCCACCAAGGGCGCCTGGTCGGCACCATCTCCAGTTTCGTCGTCGAGGGCGACACCGAGGTCACCTACTGGGTCGACCGCTCCGCCTGGGGGCGGGGCGTCGCGAGCGCGGCCCTCGGCCTCCTCCTCGACCTGGTCCCGGTCCGGCCCCTGTACGCCCGCGCGGCCAGTGACAACGCCGGGTCGCTCAGGGTCCTGCACAAGGCGGGCTTCGCGATCGTCGGCACGGAGGTCTCGTACGCGAACGCGCGCAACGCCGAGATCGAGGAAACCGTCCTGCGCCTCGGTTAGCCGCCCCCGAACGAAAAACGGGCGGCCCCTCGCGTGGAGGGGCCGCCCGGTCAGGCGGTTCGCCTGCGGCCCGCCACCAGCGCGCCGCACCCGGCGACCAGGGCCAGCACGCCCAGGCCGGTCAGCTCGCGCACGCTCGCGCCGGTCCGCGCCAGGGGCGTGGTGGTGTGGCTGCCCCCGCCCGAGGGGGCCGGTGCCGGCAGCTCCTCCTCCGGCACGTCCGGGCCCGGCACGAGGGCGATCCAGCGCTCGGCCTGGCAGTTCCCGCAGCTGCCGGCGAACAGGACCACTCCCCCGTCGCGGAACCGCCACGGGCCGTAGACGCGCACCTCGTACGGGCCGGCGGGCACGTCCTCGAAGAGCACGCGCCCCTCGGCGTCGCTGCGGGCCTTGGCCACCAGCACGCCGCTGATGGCGTCCTTCAGGCCGACCACCACGTCGGGCAGTTCCTCGCCGGCGTCGAACGCCTGGTCGCCGTCGCGGTCGTGATGCAGGGCGATGCGCACGTCCGCCGGCGGGGCGGGGACCCTGGCCACGGCCCTGGCCCCCGGGTGGTCCTCGGGCTCGTCCTCCGGGCCGAAGTCGCAGGCGTACGTCACCGCGCCGTACTGGGCGGTCTCGTCCGAGACGCCGCCGCTGAAGGCGAACGTGCGGGTCTGGCCCGCGGGCACCGTGACGCCCGCCGCGTCCGGGGCCAGCTCGCCCAGGTCGACGTCGCGCAGCTCGGGGCCCTCGCCGCCGCTGCGGTCGCAGTACGCCTTGAGGCCGGTCAGGTCCGCGGTGCCGGTGTTGGTCAGCGTCACCCGGACCTCGGCCCGGTCGCCCACCTGGTAGAGGTCCCCGGTGAACCGCATGGTCGCGGTCAGGTGGTCGGTCAGCGGTCGGTCGCCGCGCAGCACCAGGTCCGCCGCCGAGCCCCGGCCGTCGACCTCGACCTCCCGGTCCCGGGGCCGCACGACCCAGCCGTCCGGTGCGTTGGCGACCGAGAGCAGGTAGACCCGGGCGGGCAGGTCCGCGAACCGGAACCGGCCCTCGGCGTCGGTCTTCGCGGTCGGGGCCGGGTCCACGCCGCCCAGCCGCACGTCGACGCCGGCGAGCCCCTCGCCCGCGTCCGGCGCGCCGTTGCCGTTGCGGTCGCCGTAGACCAGGCCGGCCGCGTCGTCCGTGGTGGAGGTCGGGTCGACCAGCGGGATCGGCAGCTCGAAGACGTCGAGCGTGCGGCCGCCCGCCCGGAGGTCGAACCGGACCAGCGGGGCGGCGCCGCGCCACTGCCGGACCTGGCCGTGGACGGTGACGACCAGCTCGTACCCGGCGGGCACGACCATGCCCGGGCCCGGGCCGGCGGCCAGGTCGCCCCACTCGGCGGTCGGCACGTGGAAGGAGGAGCCGGTCCCGGCGCTGGACTGGCCCACCGTCACGGCCGGGGAGTCCGCGCCACCGGTGTTGGCGACGGTCACCCGCACCGGGATGGTCTGCCCCACCAGGAACGGGCCGGTGCCGACGGTGGCGGTGATGGCCAACTCCGCGGCCGGGACCACCACCGGGACGTCCGGTGGGCCGGCCTGCCGGGACCCGGCGGGGCGGGTCTCGACCGGTTGCGCCTCGGCGGGCGGGATATCGGCGGGCGGCTCGGCAGGTGACGGCTCGGCGGGCTGCGCTTCCGGCTGCGCTGCCACGGGCGGGGCGTCGGCCGCGCTCGTCGGCGCGGGCTCCGCGATCCCGGTGACCGGGGCGTCCGGCTCCCGGGCGTGCGCCGTGGCGGAGAAGGTCGCGGTGAGCGCGAAGGCCGCCGCCAAGGCCAAGGATCTGCGCGCGGCACGGCGCGCCAAGAGAGTCATCGTCAGGTCCCCCCTGAAGCGAATGGTGATCGCACGCTAACTGACCGCGACACCGGCTCCGGGGGAATTCACCTGAAACGATGCGATCTTGTCCGACCGACGCAGCGGCGGGGGTGCGACCGGTCCCGGCCGCACCCCCGCCGTTCAGCGGATCGTCACTGCGCCTCGGCGTGCGAGTGGTGCTCGGCCACGCGCACCGAGCGCTTCGCCGCGGACCGGGCGTCGGCCCGCTTCGCGCGCGGCGGGACGCCGTTGACCGACTCGGTGCTGATCGCGTACGACGCGGTCACCCAGGCCAGCGCGTCGGAGTTGACGTCCAGCGCCTTGCGGTCGATGTTGCCCAGGTTGTCGCCCGCCCCGTGGTAGTTCGGGTCGTACGCCTGCCCCGCCGTGCCGCCCCACTTGGCCGCCTGCGCCTCGGTCTTGACGCCCTCGGCACCGGTGAACAGGCCGCCGGCCGGGATGCCGTTGAGGATGAACTCGCCGTAGTCCGAGCGACCGGTGAAGTCGGTGCCCTCGGTCGGCACGCCCCTGGCGCCCTGGAGGTAGTCGACGAACGCCTGCTCGATCTGCGCCGAGCCGTACGGGCCCGCGCCCGCGCCGACCGCGTCGGAGTCGTCGCCGTCGTAGACGAAGTACGCCGCGTTCGGCGAGCCGATCATGTCGAAGTTCAGGTACAGCGCGATGTCGAGCTGCTGCTCGAACGTCAGGCCCTGCACGTACTTCTCCGAGCCGACCAGGCCCAGCTCCTCGGCGCCCCACCAGGCGAACCGCACCGCGTTGTTGACCTTCGGCGAGCCGCCGAGCTGCAGCGCGGTCTCCAGCAGGCCGGCCGAGCCGCTGCCGTTGTCGTTGATGCCCGCGCCGGCCTCGACGCTGTCGAGGTGGGAGCCCGCCATCACGACGTTGTCCTTGCGGCCCGTGCGGGTCTGCGCGATGACGTTGCGCGAGGGGCGCTCCTCGGTGTGGTAGCGCAGGTCGACCGTCACCGACTGGCCGGCGCGGGCGGCCAGCGCGGCGCCGTCCTCGGCGGTCACGCCGCCGGTCGGCACGACGCCCGGCTGGCCCAGGGTCACGCCCTCCAGCTTCGCGCCGGGGGTGTTGTTGTAGACGATCACGGCGATCGCGCCCGCGGCGGCGGCGTTGCGGTGCTTCTGGTCGAACGTGCACGCGCCGCGGCGGATCAGGGCGACCGCGCCGGTGAAGTCCTGGCCGGCGAAGTCGGACGCCTCGCAGCCCGGCGTGCCGTCCTCGGCCACCGCGCGCAGCGGCCCGGTGACGCCACCGACCGGGGTCTGCGGCGAGAACTCCATCGCGATGGCCTCGTAGGTGGTGCCGCCGACGGTCGCCGCGGCCGCGTCGGTGATCTGCACCGGGTAGTTGAACGTCGGCGTGGTGACGTCGAACCCGGCGGCGCGCAGCTTGCCGGCCACGTAGTCCACGCTCGCGTCGTAGCCCGGCGTGCCCGCCGCGCGCGTCCCGCCGTTGCGGTCGGCGATGCGCTGGAAGGCGATCAGGTGGCGGTTGACCCCTTCCAGGGTGACGTCCTTGGTGAGCTTCTTCGCCAACTGCGGTCCGTCGGGCGCGCTCGGCGCGGCGCCCACCGGCTGCGCGGCGACCAGTGCGAGGGAAGCGGACGCCGCGAGGATCGCCGCGCGTCGGATCCCGGTTCTAGCTGACATTCGAGTACCCCTAATTCCTCGGATGCCGAACCCTCACAAGCGGCGGGGGTTAAATCAATCCGTCACTCGGCGGGTTCTCGACCTGTGAGCAGGGGCAAGCAGGCTGTGACGCCACTCACCCGCAGCTCCCAGTCGGGCCGCCGGAACGTCCCCGGCGTCACCAGCAACCGCGTCTGCACGGCCCGCTCACCCCGTCTGACGTGCGGGAACGTCCCGTCCGGGCGGTAGCCGAGCTTCCGGCTCACGGCCAGCGACGGCAGGTTGTCGTCGAACGCGCTCGACCGCGCGGCCAGCGCGCCGAGGTGGTCGAAGGCGAACGCCAGCACGGCCGTCCGCATCTCCGTGCCGAATCCCCTGCCCTGGTGGGCGAGCCCGAGCCACGAGCCGCTGGTCACCTCGCGCAGCACCGGGAAGTCGTCGGCGCCCAGGCCCTGCACGCCGATCACCCGGCCGGCCAGCCGGACCACGAAGTTCAGCGTCCAGCGGGTCGGCGACAGGGACGCGCGCTCGCGCCAGTGGTACTGGAGCACGTTGCGCGCCACCTCGCGCGGTGGCGCGTCGGTCCACTCGACGCCGAACGGCGTCCAGTCCGGGTGGTGGATGCCGCGCACCGCCAGGTCGGCCAGCTCGCCCAGGGACTCGTCGTCGTCGGGGCGCAGTTCGAGGCGGGGCGTGCGCAGGACCAGGTCGTGGAAGGGCCAGTGCTTCACACCCGTCGATGGTGGTGACCGCGCGGCGCCCCGGCGAGCGGATTAACGTCGGGTGCATGCGCGCGATCACCATTCGGGAACCCGGCGGACCGGACGTGCTGGAGTGGGCGGAGGTGCCGGACCCGGAGCCGGGGCCCGGCGAGGTGCTGGTGCGGGTGGCGGCGACCGCCGTCAACCGGGCCGACCTGCTCCAGCGGCAGGGGCACTACCCACCGCCGAAGGGCACCACGGACGTGCCGGGGCTGGAGTGCTCGGGCACGGTCGCCGCGCTCGGGCCCGGGGTCACCGGGTGGGAGGTCGGCGACGAGGTGTGCGCGCTGCTCGCCGGTGGCGGGTACGCGGAGCTGGTCGTCGTCCCGGCACCGCAGCTGCTGCCCGTGCCCGGCGGCGTGGACCTGGTCGCGGCGGCGTCGCTGCCGGAGGTCGCGTGCACGGTGTGGTCGAACGTGGTGATGCTGGCCCGGCTGTCGGCCGGGGAGACGTTCCTGGTGCACGGCGGGGCCGGTGGCATCGGCACGCACGCCATCCAGGTGGCCAAGGCGCTGGGCGCGCGGGTCGCGGTGACGGCGGGGTCGGCGGAGCGGCTGGCGCGGTGCGCCGAGCTGGGGGCGGACGTGCTGGTGGACTACCGGTCCCAGGACTTCGTCGCCGAGGTCGGGCGGGCGGACGTGGTGCTGGACAACATGGGCGCGGCCTACCTGGACCGGAACGTGGACGTGCTCGCGCCCGACGGGCGGCTGGTGATCATCGGGATGCAGGGCGGGGTGAAGGGCGAGCTGAACATCGGCAAGCTGCTGGCGAAGCGGGCGTCGGTCAGCGCGACCGGGTTGCGGTTCCGGCCGGTGGACGGGCCGAGCGGGAAGGGGGCCGTGGTCGCGGAGGTGCGGGAGCGGCTGTGGCCGATGGTGGCGGACGGGCGGGTGCGGCCGGTGGTGGACCGGGTGCTGCCGGTGCGGGAGGCCGGGGAGGCGCACCGGGCGCTGGAGGGCGGTGACGTGTTCGGCAAGGTGGTGCTGGAGGTCTGAGGCCGGGCGCGGGGTCGGCCGAACTCGTCGGTCCCCCGCGCTAAGCTCAAGACAGGGGTCCCCTGGTGGGCGACCCCTGCGAAGCCCGCGCCCCGACCCGCCTCAGTCGAGAGCCGTCGCCGTGGCCAGGAACGTTCTCGGCGTCGTGCGGAACCGCAGGGCGAACTCCTCCGCCCACCGCACCAGCACGGTCTGCTCACCGGGCCGCTCGGCGTCGTCCACCAGCACCGCCGCCCCCGGCGCCAGCACGCCGCGGAACACGGGCAGCGCCGGGTAGCGGGCGTCGCCCAGCAGCGGGCCGTCCACCAGCAGCAGGTCCAGCAGGCCGTAGCGCTCGACGAACGCGGACACCTCGTCGTGCACGAGCCCGGGGTGGTACCACTGCGCGCTGCCCAGGGCCGCCGGGTGGGGTGCCAGCGGGGCGTGGACGACCCTGGCCACGTGGCCGAGCCCCTCCCGGCGCAGCTGGCTGGCCACGAACGCGGCGGTGCGCTCGTCGTGCTCGATGGACAGCAGGTGGCCGAAGCCGCGGCGGGCCAGCAGGCGCGCCAGGATCACCGAGGACGCGCCGCAGCCGCACTCGACGACCACCGTGCGCGAGCCGAGCAGCACCTCGTCGACCACGGCGGCCAGCGCGGCGGGCCGCAGCTCGTGCGCGGTGGTCGGCAGGTACTCCGACATCAGCGGGGCCAGGCGGTGCAGCGCGGCCAGGTCCGCGAGCTCCCGGGACAGCAGGTCGTCCATACCCCGGCGCCGCCTCTCACCCCAGCTCGGCGACCGCCCGCACGAGCTCGTCCACTTCGACCGCGTTCGTGTAGTGCGCGAGCCCGACGCGGATCGCACCGCCGACCTCGCCCACCCCCAGCACCGAGAACACGCCGTGCTGGCCCGAGTCGGCGAACGCGCACACGCCCCGCTCGGACAGGTGCTCGACGCCGTCGGACGCCTTCACGCCGGCCACCGTGAACGCCAGGGCGGGGACCCGCCGCATCGCGTCACCGATCACCATGACGTGACGGAGTGATCGCAGTTCGTTGATGAGATTAGCCAGCAAACCCGCCTGGTACGCCTTCACCGACCCCAGGGATGTGAGCAAGCGCTCCCGGCGGGGGCCGATCGCGGCGTCGTCCAGGCCGGCCAGGTACTCCACCGAGGCGACCAGGCCGGCCAGCAGCGGGTAGGCGTGGGGGCCGAGCTCCAGCCGCTCGGGGCCGCGGGCGCCGGGCTCGACGGCCACCGACGGCAGCAGGTCGAGCATGGACGGGTCGCGGAACACCAGCGCGCCGACCGGGGGGCCGCCCCAGTTGTTCGCCGACACCGCCACCACGTCGGCGTCCATCGACGTGATGTCCAGCGGCACGAACGGCGCGGCCGCGGAGGCGTCCACGACGACCAGGGCGTCGGTGCGGCGGGCGGCCTCGGCGATCTTGCGCAGGTCCGGGCGGGTGCCCACGGAGCCGGACGCGGCGGTGACCGCGACCAGCTTGCACCTGGGCGTGATCAGCTCGTCGTACTGCCACGCGGGCAGCTCGCAGGTCTCGATGTCGACCTCGGCCCACCGGACCACGCTGCCGGTGCGCTGGGCGGCCCGCTGCCACGGCGCGATGTTGGCCGGGTGGTCCAGGCGGGACACCACGACCTCGTCGCCGAGGAACCAGCCGTCCGACAGCGCGTCGGACAGCCGTTGCAGCAGCACCGCGGAGCTGGGGCCGAGCACGACCCCGGCGGGGTCGGCGCCCACCAGGTCCGCCACGGCCCGCCGGGCCGCGTCGACGATGGCCTCGGCGCGTTGCGAGGCGGGGAAGATGCCACCCGGGCCGGAGACGGGTGCGCGCAGCGCGGTGGAGACGGCCGTGGCCACCTGTTCGGGTACTTGCATCCCCGCAGGAGCGTCCAGATGAACCCAGCCGTCGCCGAGCGCGGGGAACAGGCCGCGAACTCGTGCGACGTCGAACGCCATGCCGCACACCGTACGGAGGAGGTCCGCCGCGCCGACAGCAGGGGCTGCGGGTTTGCCACCCGATCCGTGACCCGGTTCGCCGCGCGGGGCCCGATCGAGCCAGGATGGGGACCATGAGCGAGCAGGAGAACGAGCGGCACGTGGTCGTGGTCGGCCCGGACGGCACGCCCGTGGGCGCCGCGCGGGTGCCGGCCGGTGACGGCGAGGGCGGCCAGGACGTGACCGACCTGGTCGAGCAGCCGGCCAAGGTCATGCGGATCGGCACGATGATCAAGCAGCTGCTGGAGGAGGTCCGGGCCGCACCCCTGGACGAGGCCAGCCGCAACCGGCTCAAGGAGATCCACAAGCGGTCGATCGAGGAGCTGGAGGACGGGCTGGCGCCGGAGCTGCGCGACGAGCTGGAGCGGCTCTCCCTGCCGTTCACCGAGGAGGGGACCCCGTCGGACGCGGAGCTGCGGATCGCCCAGGCCCAGCTGGTGGGGTGGCTGGAGGGCCTGTTCCACGGCATCCAGACGGCGCTGTTCGCCCAGCAGATGGCGGCCCGCGTGCAGCTGGAGCAGATGCGGGGCCGGGCGCTGCCGGCCGGGCCCGGGGCCGGCGGGCAGGAGGGCACGCACCTGCGGGGCACGGGCCAGTACTTGTGATCTTCGCCTGCTTGTAACGTTCTCCTCCACGGCGTTCCGGCCGTGCGCCCGGGCCACGGCGGCCCCCCTCCCGCCGCACGGGCGCCCACCCGCGAGAGGAGCCGTCCGGTGCTGGATCGAGTTCGCCACAACCCGCTTCTCGGTGAGGTCCGCAGACGGGTCCGCGGGAAGCTGGTCCGCGCGGTCGACGAGGTCGTCCGCCGGTACCACGACGACCAGGCCGACCGCATCGAGCGGCTGCGCGGCGAGGTCGCCGAGCTGCGCAAGCAGAACGACGACCTGCGGCACCAGGTCGACCGGGCGGTCGACACGACCATCCAGTCCGAGATCCGGGCCCGGCGCGACCTGGTGTTCGCGGGTGAGCAGGAGGCGGCGCTGCAGAGCGCCCGCTTCGTGCGCGCCCACATGCCCACGGCGCCGCACTTCGGGCACCCGCACGCG
The DNA here is from genome assembly GCF_009498035.1 of Saccharothrix syringae. Classification (NCBI taxonomy): domain Bacteria; kingdom Bacillati; phylum Actinomycetota; class Actinomycetes; order Pseudonocardiales; family Pseudonocardiaceae; genus Saccharothrix; species Saccharothrix syringae. The sequence goes on along the minus strand of NZ_CP034550.1, from coordinate 162,885 downwards.
ACGCTGGAGCACGCCCTGGGCCTGGTCGAGGCCGACGGCATGGCGCTGGAGTTCGGCGTCTACACCGGCAGCACGCTGAAGCTGATCGCCACCGCGCGCGGCGGCCGGGACGTCTACGGCTTCGACTCGTTCCAGGGCCTGCCCGAGGACTGGCGCAACGGCTTCCCGGCGGGCACCTTCGACGTGGACGGCCTGCCCGAGGTCGACGGCGCGGAGCTGGTGGTCGGCTGGTTCGACGACACCCTGCCCGGGTTCCTCGGCTCCCACCCCGGCCCGGTGGCGTTCCTGCACGTCGACTGCGACCTGTACTCCTCGACCAGGACCGTCCTGGAGCTGGTCGGGCCGCGGCTGGTGCCCGGCAGCGTCGTGGTGTTCGACGAGTACTTCAACTTCCCCGGTTGGCAGGACCACGAGCACAAAGCCTGGACGGAGTACGTCGCCCGCACGGGGATCGCTTTTGACTACGTGGGGTACACCTATGACCACGAACAGGTGATCGTGAAGGTGACCGGGGCCCCCCACCCCGTGCGAGAGGGGTGACCTCACCGTGATAGCCCGGCGACAGCCGCACCACCACGTCGCCGGTAGTCTCAACACTCGTGCAACCCACGAGTACGGTCGACCGACCAGCGGCACCCCAGGCCCCCGACTCCCGCACCTTCGGGCGGGCGTTCGCCGACCTTCGCGACGCGTGGCACCAGCGGGAGCTCTGGGCGCACCTGGGCTGGCAGGACATCAAGCAGCGCTACCGCCGTTCGGTGATCGGTCCGCTGTGGATCACCATCTCGATGGGCACCACGGCGCTCGCGCTCGGCCTGCTGTACTCGCAGCTGTTCGGTCAGGAGATCGCGACGTTCCTGCCGTACGTCACGGCCGGGTTCGTCATCTGGAACTTCATCCTCGGCGTGGTCACCGAGGGCACCGAGGTCTTCATCGCCAACGAGGGGCTGATCAAGCACCTGCCGTCGCCGGTCACCGTGCACGTGCTGCGCATGGTGTGGCGCCAGGTGCTGTTCTTCCTGCACAACCTGGCGGTCTACGTCGTCGTCCTGGTGATCTTCTTCCCGGAGCTGGCCAAGCCGTACAAGATGGCGGGCTGGGACCTGGAGCACCCCGGCCTGTCCTGGGCGGTGCTGCTGGTCGTCCCGGCGTTCGCGCTGCTGGTGGCCAACGCGGTGTGGATCGCGCTGCTGTTCGGCATCATCAGCACCCGGTTCCGCGACATCCCGCCGGTGATCCACAGCTTCATCAACCTGGTCTTCTTCATGACGCCGATCGTGTGGCACGTGGGCGTGCTCCAGAAGGTCACCGGGGGTGGCGGGAGCACGAACGACTGGCGGGTGCTCATCGCCGAGCTGAACCCGCTCTACCACTACGTCGAGATCGTGCGCGCGCCGCTGCTGGGCCACGCCCAGGACTGGCACCACTGGGTGGTGGTGGGCGCGTTCACCGTCGTCGGGTGGACACTGGCGTTGTTCGCCATGCGCAACTACCGTGCCCGCGTCTCCTACTGGGTCTGAGTGAGGCCGAGAAACAATCATGGTCAGCATCGACGTCTGGAACGCCTCGGTCGACTTCCCGATCTTCGACGCCAAGTCGAGGTCGCTGAAGAAGCTCGCCCTGGGCAAGGTCGGCGGCAAGATCGGCTCGGAGGGCCGCGTCCCGATCATCGAGGCCCTGCACGACATCACCATCTCGCTGCGGCACGGTGACCGGGTCGGCCTGGTCGGGCACAACGGCGCGGGCAAGTCCACGCTGCTGCGCCTGCTCGCGGGCATCTACGAGCCGACCCGCGGCAGCTCGCGGATCGTGGGCAAGGTCGCGCCGGTGTTCGACCTCGGCGTCGGCATGGACCCGGAGATCTCCGGGTACGACAACATCATGATCCGCGGCCTGTTCCTCGGCATGAGCCGCAAGGAGATGGAGAAGCGGGTCGACGACATCGCCGAGTTCACCGAGCTGGGCGACTACCTGTCGATGCCGCTGCGCACCTACTCGACCGGCATGCGGGTGCGGCTCGCGCTGGGCGTGGTGACCTCGATCAACCCGGAGATCCTGCTGCTCGACGAGGGCATCGGCGCGGTCGACGCGGCGTTCATGGCCAAGGCCAGGGACCGGCTGAACGACCTGGTGAAGCGGTCGGGCATCCTGGTGTTCGCGAACCACTCCGACGACTTCCTGGTCGAGTTCTGCAACACGGCCATCTGGATGGACGAGGGGCACGTGAAGATGCACGGCTCGCTGCGCGAGGTGGTCACCGCCTACAAGGGCCGTGACCCGTTCGAGCACCTGAGCCCGGAGACGCTGGAGCGGATCGGTCAGCCGCGGGTGCTGAGCGGGAACGGTGGCGAGTAGGTGGGCATGGTGAGGGCACTGCCCCAGGGCTCGGTGGTCGGCGTCGTGGTGACCCGCCACCGGCGGGAGCTCCTGGCCGACTCGTTGAAGGTGCTGGCCTCGCAGACGCGGCCGCTCGACCACCTGGTGGTCGTGGACAACGGACCGGACCAGCCGGTCGACGACCTCGTCGCGCAGTGCCCCATCCCCACCACCTACCTGGCCTCGCACCGCAACCTCGGCGGCGCGGGCGGGTTCGCGCTGGGCATGCTGCACGCGCTGGCGCTCGGCGCGGACTGGCTGTGGCTCGCCGACGACGACGGCAGGCCGGCCGACGAGACGGTGCTCGCGGTGCTGCTGGAGGAGGCGTCCCGGCGCGGCCTCGCGGCCGTCTCGCCCGTGGTGGCCAACATCGAGCGGCCGGACAAGCTGGCCTTCCCGCTGCGGCGGGGCCTGACCTGGAAGCGGCGCACGTCCGACCTCGGCGCGGACTTCCTGCCGGGCATCGCGTCGCTGTTCAACGGCGCGCTGTTCAAGGCGTCCACGGTCGACGTGATCGGCGTGCCGGACTACCGCCTGTTCTTCCGCGGCGACGAGGTGGAGATCCACCGGCGGCTGGTGCGCAGCGGGCTGCCGTTCGGCACCTCGCTGAAGGTCGCCTACCTGCACCCGGACGGGTCGGACGAGTTCAAGCCGATGCTCGGCGGCCGGTTCCACGCCCAGGACCCGGAGAACGAGGTCAAGCGGTACTACACCTACCGCAACCGCGGGTACCTGCTGTCGCAGCCGGGGATGCGCAAGCTGGGGCTGCTGGAGGCGTTCCGGTTCGGGCTGTACTTCATCGGGGTGCGGCGGGACCCGCGGGCGTTCCTGGAGTGGCTGCGGCTGGTGCGGCTGGGGCAGCGGGAGCGCTTCTTCCGCAAGTGAGGTTCAGCTCCGCGCGGAATCGCTGACGGCGAACCCGTCTTGCCAGGTCAGCGACCGTGCGGTGGGCTGTGCCCATGGTTGCCGAAACGCGCAAGAGGTCCCTGGTGCTGCACCTGGCCGCGAACCCGAACCCGATCTCGATCAGGCTCTCCGAGGAGACCGCCGCCGACCTCGCGCCACGCCTGATCCAGGTCGTGCGCAACGGGCACACCCAGGCGATACCGACCGAGGACGGCAAGGAGTTCGTGGTGAACTTCAGCCACGTGGTGGCCGCGCACTTCGCGTGAAGCGCGCGGCCACCGCCGCGGTCAGTCGTTCTCGAACACCTTGCGCCACCCCTCGGCGGAGGTGAGGTCGGGCAGCGCCTCCCGGTACCGGGCGCGCAGCCGCGGCCACTCCCGGCCCAGCCTGCGGTAGTTCCGCACCGCCCTGGCCATCAGCACCCGGAACTGCTCGGGGTCGCGCTTGTAGAACGCCACGCCCGTGCCGTCCGCGGCGGACACGGTGGCGCTGTCCAGGTTGCCCAGCAGGAACCAGCGGGCGTTGAGGGCGGGCACGTTGAGCTGGGGGCGGTCCGCCGTCCCCGGCTGCGGCGGGCGCAGGTTGTGCAGCACCGACTTCGCCGCGCGCACCGCGATCGCGGCCCTGCCCCGCGACGGCTGGAGCAGGGCCTCCGCGCGCACCAGGTCGAACGTGGGCGGCGGGACCTCGCGGGCCGACTCCAGGCGCCGGGCGTCGCTGTAGCGCTCGCGGATGCGGCGCACCTCCGGCAGCGCGGTGCGCAGCGAGTCGAACAGCGCCTCGGGGCCCGCCAGGAAGTCCTCGACGGCCTTCTGCTGCAACGCCACCGTCGAGTACTCCATGGACAGCAGGTGCCGCAGCGACAGCTTCAGGCCGTGCTTGACGATCGTGTTCCGCACGTCGTACGGGCTGTGCAGGGCGGCCAGCACCAGGCGGTTGCGGGTGTGGAAGTACGCCTGCCAGTCCGTCGAGTCGTTCTTGTCGGTCCACGGCATGTGCCACACCGCCGAACCCGGCAGCGACACCGTCGGGAAGCCGCGCTCCAGGGCCCGCAGCGAGTACTCGGCGTCGTCCCACTTGATGAACAGCGGCAGCGGATAGCCGGTCCGCTCCACCACCTCGCGCGGGATCAGGCACATCCACCAGCCGTTGTAGGTGGCGTCGACCCTGGCGTGCAGCGCGGGCGTCTCGCGCAGCGACGACGTGGCGAAGTCGTGGTCGGTGACCGCGCCCGGCGCGGCGCGCCAGAAGCACGAGCCCAGGTCCACGACCTCGGCGGTGCTGTGGATGCGGGTGCGGGCCTGGAGGTTCAGCATGTGGCTGCCGACGATGACCGGCGACGCCGCCGCCCTGGCGAAGGCGTTGGACCGCAGCACCGCCTCCGGCTCCAGCCGGATGTCGTCGTCCATGAGCATGACCTGGTCGGCGTCGGTGTGCTCGATCGCCTCGAACATGCCCCGGGTGAACCCGCCGGACCCGCCCAGGTTGTCCTGCTCGACGACCTCCAGCCGGTCGCCCAGGCCCGCGGCGGCCGCCGCGAAGCCCTCGACCGAGCGCACCTTCACCGCGCCCTGGTCGGCGACGAAGACCTTGTCCACCACGTCGAGCACGGCCGGGTCGCCCGCCAGGGCGCGCAGCGCGCCGACCGCGTCGTGCGGGCGCATGGTGGTGATGGCGACCGCGACCTTCTTCCGCGGCAGCGGCTGCCGCACCGCCCACTCGGCGTCCCGGATCTCCAGGGGCGCCTCGTGGGTGAACGCGTCGAACCAGATCAGCCCGCCGTCCTCGAACGGCTTGAGCGACACCGGGAACTCCAGCGCCGTCCACTCCGCCGCGTCCCGGACGAACTCGCCCTCCAGGTGCACGACGTCGCCGCTCGGCTTGGAGCGGTACACGTCGAGCCGGCCGGAACCGCGCACCTGGAGGCGCAGCACGACCTCGTCGACGACCGTCCAGCGCTTCCAGTAGCTCGCCGGGAAGGCGTTGAAGTACGTCGCGAACGACACCTTGGCGTGCTCCGGCACCGTCAGCAGGCGGCGGGAGCCCACCTGGCAGTGCACGTTCTCCGGCTCGTCCAGGTACAGCGGCCGGACGTCGAGCGGGTCGTCGTCCCTCGGCAGGACGATCCGGTGCACCGCGTCCACAGTGGTTTCCTCCGATACGGGAAGCGGGGCGGCCCCGTCCGGGACCGCCCCGCCGCGAATCACGGGGTCACAGGTCGTACAGCCGGCGCCAGTTGTCCCGGCTGGTCAGCCCGCCCATCGCGGCGCGGTACTCGCGCTGCAGCTCGGGCGCCCGGTTGTACAGCTCCTTGATGAGCCTGGCGCCTTCCCTGCCCAGGCGGATCGCCAGCTCGCGGTCGCGGCGGCGGACCCGCACGCCCTCCTGGGACGCGTCGGTCACCACCGCGGTGTTGAACAGCGACACGTGCCACCAGGCCGCGTCACCGGCGGTCACCGCGCCGACGTCGTGCACGTTCTTGCCCAGCAGCTGGTACATGACCCGCTTGACCAGCACCGGCGCGAACAGCCGCGGCGCGGGCGGCGCCGGGACCAGCGGCAGGTCGCCCGAGGGGATGCCGGGCACCTCCGACGCCGGGTGGCGCACCGTCTCCGGGTACTCCGCGCGCAGCTTGCGGATCTCGGCGGCCGCCTGCACGCCGCCGTCGTGCAGCATCTCCGGGCCCTTGAGGAAGTCCTCGATGGCCTTGAGCTGGGTGGCGGCCAGGCCGTACTGCATGGCCACCAGGTAGGTGGCGAGCTGGGCCGCCATCGACCGGCAGATGCGCTTGGGCTCGAACCGGCTGTGCAGCGCCGAGGTGATCATGGCGTTGCGCAGGTTGAAGTACCGGTGCCAGTCGTCCCAGTCCTTCCAGTGGAAGTCCGCGTGCCAGACGCCGGCGCCGGGCAGGGTGACCGTGGCGAACCCGTGGGCCCGCGCGCGGTAGCCGTACTCGATGTCGTCCCACTGGAAGAACATCGGCAGCGGGTAGCCGATCGCCTTGACGATCTCGGACGGGATCAGGCACGACCACCAGCCGTTGTAGCCCGCGTCCACCCGGCGGTCCTGCGTGTTCTTCTTGCCGGTCTCCTCGTCGTACCCGGTGAGGTCGGCGTTGTGCAGGGCACCGTCGACGACCTGGCCGGGGGCCAGCGTGTCGAGGTTGGCGTACTCGGCGCCCACGTGCAGGTGGTTGGGGTGCAGCAGGTACAGCATCTGGCCGCCGACGATCACCGGCTGGGCGGTGCGGTTGGCGAACGCGGTCGTGCGGACCACGATCTCCGGCTCGCACAGCACGTCGTCGTCCATGAACAGCACGTTGGCGTGCTCGGCGCCGTCGACCTCGGTGACCTCGTAGAGGCCGCGGGTGAAGCCGCCCGCGCCGCCGAGGTTGGGCTGGCGGACGTAGCGCAGCTTGTCGCCGAGCTGGGCGGCGACCTCGGCGAAGCGCGGCCGGGACTCCACCGGGTCGCTGCCCTGGTCGACGACGTAGATCGCGTCGACGAGGTCCAGCGGCTCGCGGTCGGAGGCCAGCGCGGCCATCGTGTTGAGGCAGTCCTCGACGCGGTTGAACGTGCAGATGACGACCGCGGTCGGGCGCACCTTTCGGGGCGGCGCGACGGTCCACCGGACCTGCTCGACCACCAGCTGGTCGTCACCGGTGGAGACGTCGAACCACAGGCCGCCGCCGTCGGTGAACTTGTCGATCTTGGCGGTGAGCCGGACCAGCTCGTCCTCGGCGCCCTCGACGGACCGCGCCGCGACGGTGCGGGGCTCCCCCTCGGCGTCCGAGGCCACGACCGAGACCTGCCCGGAGCCGGTGAGCACCAGGCTCAGCTCGACCTCGGGGCTGACGCACCACCGCTGCCAGTAGGTGGCCGGGAAGCGCCCGAAGTACGTGTTCATCGACACCGCGGCGTGCGGGTGCAGCACCAGCCGCTGCCGCTCGCGGTCGGCGACGCCCCGGGAGACCTCCGCGTAGAGGTCTTCCGAGACGATCGGCGACGGACCCGCGAACAGCCCGCGCTGGGCCAGCAGCCTCTCCGGTGCCTCGTGCTCGACGAGCGGGGAGTTGCCCGACATGTCCGACTCAATCCTCCAGCGAACCGTCCAGCGCCCGACCGGAGGTCAGGTGCGGGGCGATCTTGTTCTCGAACACGGTCAACGCCGAACCGATGGCCATGTGCATGTCCAGGTACTTGTACGTGCCGAGCCTGCCACCGAAGACCACGTTGCGCTCGGCGGCCTCCTGCTTGGCCAGCTGCCGGTAGCGCTCCAGCTTCGCGCGGTCCTCGGGCGTGTTGATCGGGTAGTAGGGCTCGTCGTCCTTCTCGGCCGAGCGGGAGTACTCGCGGACGATGACCGTGCGGTCCGCGGGGTAGTCCCGTTCCGGGTGGAAGTGGCGGAACTCGTGGATCCGAGTGTAGGGCACGTCGGCGTCGTTGTAGTTCATCACCGGGGTGCCCTGGAAGTCCCCGACCGGCAGGACCTCCTGCTCGAAGTCCAGCGTGCGCCAGCCGAGCCAGCCCTCGCTGTAGTCGAAGTAGCGGTCGACCGGGCCCGTGTAGACGATCGGGGTGCCGGCCGGGATCTCGTCGCGCACGTCGAAGAAGTCGGTGTCCAGCCGCACCTCGATGTTCGGGTGGTCGGCCATCTTCTCCAGCCACGCGGTGTAGCCGTCGACGGGCAGGCCCTCGTAGGTGTCGTTGAAGTACCGGTTGTCGAAGGTGTAGCGCACCGGCAGGCGGCTGATGACCGCCGCGGGCAGCTCCTTCGGGTCGGTCTGCCACTGCTTCGCGGTGTAGTCGCGCACGAACGCCTCGTAGAGCGGGCGGCCGATCAGCGAGATCGCCTTCTCCTCCAGGTTCTTCGCGTCCTTGGAGTCGATCTCGGCGGCCTGCTCCGCCACCCACGCCCGGGCCTCCTCGGGGCTGAGGTAGCGGCCCACGAACTGGGAGATCAGGCCCAGGCCCATCGGGAACTGGTACGCCTGGCCGCCGTGCATGGCGAACACGCGGTGCTGGTAGCCGGTGAACTCGGTGAACTGGTTGACGTAGTCCCACACCCGCTTGTTGGAGGTGTGGAAGAGGTGCGCCCCGTAGCGGTGCACCTCGATGCCCGTCTCCGGCTCGGCCTCCGAGTAGGCGTTGCCGCCGATGTGCGACCGGCGCTCGATCACCAGGACGCGCTTGTCCAGCTGGCTGGCGACGCGCTCGGCGACGGTCAGGCCGTAGAAACCGGAACCGACCACGATCAGGTCATACCCTGCGAAGCTCACGGCCCATCAGGGTAGTCCCCTCGGGGTCGCGCCCTCCGGGCGGGCGTCACTAGTCCGCTCCGTACACTGCGCCGGGGTTCACCACACGTGTCCGGCCGTTGCGGCGCGGACGCGCGTCGCACCGCGACCAGCCGGTGGAGCCGCCCGTCACTTACTCGGTCGAAGCGGGGTAGCAGGGACATGAGCTGGTTCGAGGTGGTGCCGGTCGCGCTCGCCGCCGCGGGGTGGCTGGTCGGCCCCGGCGCGGCCCTCGCGTACGCCATCGGGCTGCGCGGCCTGTCCGCCTGGGGCATGGCCCCGACCTTCAGCACCCTCATCACCGCCTTCACCGCGGTGGTGGCGGGCCGGCTCGGCATCCCGTGGTCCCCCGTCGTGGTGCTGATCGCGACCGCGGCCGTGGTGGCGGTCGCCGGCATCGCGGCCCTGGCGCTGCACCGGGTCGCGCCGCCGCGCCGCAGCGACCCCCGCCGGGTGCTGATCGCCGCCGCCCTCGGCCTGGTGCCCACCGTCGCCATCGGCTGGTACGTGATGGTCAACGGCATGGGCCGACCGGACCAGCTCTCCCAGACCTACGACGCGATCTTCCACTACAGCGCGATCGCCCACGTCCTGGACAGCGGCGACGCCTCCTCGCTGACCATGGGCACGCTCGGCAACCCGGCCACGCAGCCGGTGTTCTACCCGGCGGCCTGGCACGACGTGACCTCGCTGGTCTCGCTGACCACCGGCGCGCCGGTCGCGGTGGCCGCGAACCTCACCTCCGCGGTCATCGCGATGCTGGTGTGGTCGCTGAGCTGCATGCTGCTGGTGCGGCAGGTGGTCGGCCCCTCCACCGCCGCGATGGCCGTCACCGGCGTGGTGGCCGTGGCGTTCACCGCGTTCCCCTGGGGCCTGATGAGCTTCGGCGTGCTGTGGCCGAACCTGCTGGGCCTGAGCCTGGCGCCGGCCGGCGTGGCGATGGTGCTGGCGGCCGTGTCGCTGGCCAGGGAGGACGTCATCGGGCGCCGCCGGGCCCTCGTCCTGGCCCCGCTCGTGCTCGTGGCCTGCGGCTTCGCCCACCCCAACGCGGTGTTCAGCTTCCTGGTGGTCGCGCTGTTCGCGATGGCCACCAGCGTGCTGCGGTGGGCGGTGCGGCGGCACCGCGAGGGCCGCACGCTCCGGGGCGCGCTGGGCGTCGCCGCGTTCCTGCTGGTGTTCCTGGGCGCGTGGCGCTTCGTGGCCACGACCCCGGCGTTCGCGGGCGTCCGCACCTTCTACTGGCCGCCGTTCGAGACGCCCGCCCGCGCGATCGGCGAGGTGCTGCTCAACGCGACCAACGGCCGGCCCGCGCTGTGGGCGCTGTCCGTCCTGGTCGTGGTCGGCGCGGTGGTGGCGTGGCGGACGCGGACCAACCGCTGGCTGGTGGCCGCGTTCGCCGGCTCCGGCCTCCTCTACGTGCTCACCGCGGCGATCAACCGGCCGGACACCCAGTTCATCACCGGGTACTGGTACAACGACTCGTTCCGGCTGGCCGCGATGGTCCCCATCGCCGCGGTGCCGCTCGCGGTCCTCGGCGTCACCCGGCTCGCGGAGCGGCTGGGCGGACTGCTCGGGGACCGGCCGCGGGCGGGCTCGCGGCTCGCGCTGGTCCGCACGCCGCTCGTGCTGAGCCTGCTCGTCCTGCTCGTCCTCGCGCCGCTGACCAGGTTCTTCTACGTCGAGCACAACTCCGCGTGGATGGCGGGCACCTACCGGGTCGAGCCGGTGCCGACGGGCTCGACGCTGGTCGACGACGTCGAGAAGGGGTTCCTGCCCGAGCTGGAGGAGCGGGTCCCCGAGGACGCCCTGGTGGCCAACAACCCGTGGGACGGCAGCGCCGTGATGCTCGCGGAGGTGGGCCGCCGGGCGCTGTTCCCGCACGCCGACATCCCCTGGAGCGAGGACCAGCGGCTGCTGGCCCGGAGCCTGGACGACGCCGGCCGCGACCCCGAGGTGTGCCACGCCGCCGACCGGCTGGGCGTGGAGTACCTGCTGGTGGCCAACCGCACGTTCTGGCCGCACGACAACCGGAACAAGGACTACCCCGGCCTGGCCGACCCCGGTTCGGACCCGGCGTTCGAGCTGGTGGCCCGGGACGGGTCGGTCAAGCTGTACCGGATCGACTGCGAGGAGCGGCCCGGCACGTCGTCGCGCTGACCGGTGCCCGACCCCGGTCGCCGGGCCCGCCCACCCGCCCTCCTACCGTGTGTCGGGTGTCCACCTCGATGAGCGCACGCCGGTTGATCAGCCCACCCGTCCAGATGGTCGCCGGGCTCGGTGTGTTCGGCCTGGCCGGCTACCTGTTCGTGGCGCTGACCGGGCACACGCTCGCCACCGACCAGGCCAACCTGACGGTCGTCCTGTACTTCCTGGTGAACGTGATCGGGCCCGGCGTCTTCGCCGCCCTGGAGCAGGTGGCCAGCCGCGCGATGAGCACCGCCACCGCGTCCGGCCACTCCCTCGGGCCCGTCATCCGCCGGGTCGCCCGATCGGGCGCCGGGCTGGTCGCCGTGGTCACGGCCGTGCTCCTGCTGCTGGCGCCGTTCGCCGTCGACCGGACGCTCGGCGGCGACTGGGCGCTGTTCGCCGAGATCCTGGCCACCCCGGTGATCATCGCCGCGCTGAGCGCGGTGCGCGGCGTGCTCGCGGGCACCCAGCGGTTCGGCGCCTACGCCGCGACGCTGACCGTCGAGGGCGGCGTGCGGATCGCGCTGTGCCTGCTGCTGGTCGCGCTGGGGGTCGGGGACGCCTGGGTGTTCGGGCTGGCCTACCTGGGCTCGTCCGTCGTGGCCGCGGTGCTGGGCCTGGCCCTGCTGCCGCGGGCGCACACCGGCGAGCAGGTCGCGCCCCCGCCGGTGGGCCGGGCGCTGGTGACGCTCGCCGTGGCGACCCTGCTGGCGCAGCTGCTGCCCAACCTGGCCCCGCTGGCGGTGAACTCCCGGCTGCCGCTGGACAGCGCGGTGGCGCTGGTGTTCGGGCAGGCCGTCGTGGTCGCCCGCATCCCGCTGATGGCGCTGTTCCCCGTCCAGACGATGCTGCTGCCCAGCCTGACCGCGGCCGTGGCCAGGGGCGACCGGGGGTTCGTGGCGCGGCGGATGCGGCTGCTGTTCGGCGCGGTGGCGCTGTTCGGCGCGGTGTACGCCGTGCTGTTCACGCTGCTCGGGCCGTGGGTGCTGCGGACGTTCATGGGCGCGCCGGTGGACCCGGACGCGTCGGTGACGCTGCTGCTGGCGCTGAGCACGGTGGTGCTGGTCGGGGCGTTCGCGGCCCAGCCCGCGCTGGTGGCGCTGCGGCGGGACAACGTGGTGACGCTCGGCTGGGCGCTCGGGTCGGCGGTGACCCTGGCGCTGGTGGTGCTGCCGGGCGACCCGCCGTTCGTGGCGGCGCTGGCGCAGGCGGTCGGCCCGGCGCTGACGATGCTGGTCATCCTGCTGGGGCTGCGCACGGCCCTGCGGGGCATGCGGGCCGGGGAACCCGCGGAAACGCCCCGCCCGACCCCCTGAACGCGGACGGGCGGCCACCCGCGGGGGTGGCCGCCCGGTGCCGCGCGGGTCGTTCAGACGCGCCGGACCGCGCGTTCGACCAGGGACTTCGCCAGCTTCAGGTCGCGGGCCACCGCGGCGTCCAGCGCCGACTTGGTGATGTGCCCGCGGCACAGCAGGTGGAACTTCGCCGCGCGCGCGGCCTTGTGCCAGCCCGCCTCCTCCAGCTGCTCGGCCGCCGCCGCGTAGTAGCGCTGCTCCTCGTCGAAGCGCTGCACGTTCTTCGCGCCGAGGGACGAGTGGCTCTCCGCGTGCCGCCGGTACCGGAACACCGGGGTCTGGTCGAGCGCCAGGGTGCCGCCGCCGATGAGCATGTCGATGCACCAGGCCAGGTCGGCGATGGAGCCGAACTCGCCGAGCCGCTTGATCCTCGGCACGGCGTCGTTGCGGAACGCCATCGCCGGCACGTACAGCCAGTTGCCGTTCATCAGGCTCGTCGCGGCGGCCGGGCCGTCCAGCTCGGCGTGCTTCCAGGCCGAGCGGGCCGCCATCCGCTTGATCCGGTCGGCCAGGCTGTCGGTCGGCCTGCCCTGCCCGTCGACGACGACCACGCCGGGGTGCACCATGACGGCGTCCGGGTGGCGCCGGAACGCCTCCAGCACCACCTCGACGTACCGGGGCTCCAGCGCGTCGTCGGCGCCCATGACGACCAGGTACTCCTCCTTGCCCAGCGTCATGCACTTGCACACGTTGCCGGTGGCGCCGAGGTTCCGCTCGTTGCGCACGTACTCGATGCGCGGGTCGCCGAGGCCGCGGACGTACTCCTCGGCGGTGGTGTCGGGGTACCGGTCGTCGACGATCGTCAGGCGCCAGCGGTCGCTGGTCTGCGCGCGCACGCTGTCGACCAGCTCCACCAGGAAGCGCGGGTCGAGGTAGTAGGGGACGACGAAGTGGATGCTCACGGCTGCTCGGGGGTCGAGGGGACGGGGTGGCGGTGCGGTTCGGCGTGGTGCGGCGGCTCGGCGTTGCGCAGCGCGATGGACCGGGCGAGCCGGGCGTAGCGCAGCTCCAGCTCCTTGAACCTCAGGTAGACGTTGAGCGTGGCGAAGGTGAACACCACGACCAGCGCGTACAGCAGCAGGTCGGTGCCGCGGCCGACGCCGAGCCAGCCGGCCACCACGGTCACGTCGCCCGGCCGCAGCACCGCGTAGATGCCGAACGCGACGAACAGCAGGAAGGCGAGCTTCACCCCGGCCGCGGACTTCGTGGTGCCCCGCTTGCGCAGGAACAGCACCAGCAGGGCGATCGAGAACAGGACGAGGACGTACTGGATCAGCATGATCATCGCGCCTTGCTCTTGAGCATGGTGTCGAACAGGATGTTGACCCCGTTGATGAGCGACTGGCCCTTGGCCATGGAGTACTCGGTGTAGAGGATGGTCACCGGCTCCTCGACCACGCGCCACTTGCGGTGGTCGATCATCTCCACGATCTCCGACGCGTGGCCCATGCCGTTGAGGGTGATGTCCAGCTGCTCGGCCACGGTGCGGTTGAACACCCGCAGGCCGTTGTGCGCGTCGGTCAGGCCCAGCCTGCGGGTGCGGCGGCTGAGCATGACGACCGTCTTGAGCACGAACCGCTTGATCCACGGGATGTTCTCGCTGCGGCCGTGGAAGCGGGTGCCCACCACGATGTCGACCGGCTCCGACCGCAGCCGCTCCAGCATCGACAGCACGTCCTCGACGCGGTGCTGGCCGTCGGCGTCGAAGGTGACGAAGTACTCGGCGCCCGGCTGGCGGCGGGCGTACTCGACGCCCGTCTGGATCGCGGCGCCCTGGCCCAGGTTGACCGGGTGCTGCACGAGGTGCGCGCCGCCCGCGCGGATGCCCTCGGCGGAGTCGTCCTTGCTGCCGTCGTCGACGCACACGATGTTCGGGAACGTCTGGCGCGCGTGGCGGACGACGTCCGCGATGACCTGTCCCTCGTTGTAGACCGGGACGATCAGCCACACTTCCGACCAGTCGGTCACAAGAGGTCTCCAGATACCACGTCAGAGGCGGGTGAAGGTGCTCGGAGAGTACTGCAGCCCCGGCCAACTACACTGCCTCGGGTAGTTCCCAGCCGCCCCCCGGCACCTGGTCGGCAGTCCGAGCCGCAGGCGGGGCAGTGCTGACCGATCCGAATCAACCCGGAAGGATCCCGATGGTTGGTGTGGCCGTCATCGGCGCCGGTTACTGGGGGCCGAACCTGGTCCGCAACATCCAGGCGACCCCGGACCTGCGACTCGTGACCCTCTGCGACCTCGACGTGGAGCGCGCCAAGGCCGTCCTCGGCCGCTACAGCACGGTGCGGGCGACGTCGTCGTTGGACGAGGTCCTGGCGGACCCCGAGGTCGAGGCGGTCGCGGTCGCGACGCCCGCGGCCACGCACCTCCCGGTCGCGCAGGCCGCGCTGGAGGCCGGCAAGCACGTGCTGGTGGAGAAGCCGCTGGCCGCGAACTACGCGGACGGGCTCAAGCTGGTCGAGCTCGCCGAGGAGCGCGGGCTGACCCTCATGCTCGACCACACGTTCTGCTACACGCCGGTGGTGCGGCGGCTGCGCGAGCTGGTGCACGCGGGTGAGCTGGGCGACATCCAGTACATCGACTCGGTGCGGATCAACCTCGGCCTGGTGCAGCCGGACATCGACGTGCTGTGGGACCTCGCCCCGCACGACCTGTCCATCCTCGACTCGATCCTGCCCGCCGGCGTGACGCCGGTCGCCGTGGCCGCGCACGGGTCGGACCCGGTGCGGGTCGGCCGCGCCTGTGTGGCGTACCTCTCGGTGCAGCTGTCCAACGGTGCCATCGCGCACGCCCACGTGAACTGGCTGTCCCCCACCAAGATCCGCACGATGATCGTCGGCGGCTCCAACCGCACGGCCGTGTGGAACGACCTCGACCCGACGCAGCCGCTGGCCGTGTACGACCGCGGCGTGGACCGCCCCGACGACGAGAGCCTGCGGGTCTCGTACCGCATCGGCGACATGGTCGCCCCCGCCCTCCAGGGCGGCGAGGCGCTGCGCGGGGTAATGGCGGAGTTCGCCGCGTCGATCCTGGAGAAGCGGGCGCCGCTCACCGACGGGCGCGCCGGCCTGCGCGTGCTGGCCCAGTTGGAGGCCGCGTCGGCCAGCCTTGCCGCGGGTGGCACGTTCGTGCCGCTCGCGGACGTGAACGGAGGAACTCTCTGATGGACCTGAACGACCAGCGGGCCGTGGTGACGGGCGGCGCCGGCACGATCGGCTCGCACGTCGTCGACCAGCTGTTGGACGCCGGCGCGCGCGAGGTCGTCGTGATCGACGACCTGAGCCGCGGCCGGGTGGACAACATCGCCGAGGCCCTGGAGCGGGCCCCCGAACGGGTGAAGCTCGTCGAGGGTGACATCCGCGACATCCCGCTCGTGAAGAAGACGATCGAGGGCGCGGACCTGGTGTTCCACCTCGCCGCGCTGCGCATCACGCGCTGCGCCGCCGAGCCCCGCGTGGCGCTGGAGGTGCTGGTCGACGGCACCTTCAACATCATCGAGGCGTCCGTCGAGGCCGGCGTGAAGAAGGTCGTCGCCTCCTCCACCGCGTCGGTGTACGGCCTGGCCGAGGAGTTCCCGACCACCGAGCGCCACCACCCGTACAACAACGACACGTTCTACGGCGCGGCCAAGGCGTTCAACGAGGGCATGCTGCGCAGCTTCAAGGCCATGCACGACCTGGACTACGTGGCGCTGCGCTACTTCAACGTCTACGGCCCGCGCATGGACGCCCACGGCAAGTACACCGAGGTGCTCATCCGCTGGATGGAGCGCATCGCCGACGGCCAGTCGCCGCTGATCCTGGGCGACGGCCTGCAGACCATGGACTTCGTGGACGTGCGCGACATCGCGCGCGCCAACATCCTGGCCGCGCAGGCGGACGTCACCGACACCGTCTACAACATCGCCACCGCGACCGAGACGTCGCTGCTGGAGCTGGCCGAGGCCCTCCAGCGGGTGATGGGCTCCACCCTGCCGCTGGAGTTCGGCCCGGCCCGCTCGGTGAACTCGGTGACCCGCCGGCTGGCCGACATCTCCGCCGCCGAGCGCGACCTCGGCTGGAAGCCCACGATCTCCCTGGAAGAGGGCCTGCGGGACCTCGTCCAGTGGTGGAGGACGCAGCGTTGATCCCCGTCATCAAGCCCTTCCTCGGCGAGGAGGAGGCCCTGGCCGCGGCCGAGGTCGTCCGCTCCGGCTGGGTGGCCCAGGGCCCGCGGGTGGCCGAGTTCGAGCAGGCGTTCGCGGGGTACGCGGGCGCCGGCCACGGCATCGCGGTGTCGAACTGCACCACCGGCCTGCACCTGGCGCTGCACCTGCTCGGCGTCGGCCCCGGCGACGAGGTCGTGGTGCCGTCGTTCTCGTTCATCGCCACCGCCAACGCGGCGAAGTACGTGGGCGCGACCCCGGTGTTCGCCGACGTCGACCCGGCCACGGGCAACGTGACGCCGGAGACGCTCGACGCGGTCATCACCCCGCGCACCACCGCCGTCATCGCCGTCCACCAGGGCGGCGTGCCGTTCGACGTGGACGCGGTGCGGGCGCTGTGCGACCGGCGGGGCATCCCGCTGGTGCACGACTCCGCGTGCGCGGCCGGCTCCACCTACCGCGGCCGGCCGGTCAGCTCCGGCGCCGCCCTGGCCGCCTGGTCGTTCCACCCCCGCAAGCTGCTCACCACCGGTGAGGGCGGCATGGTGACGGCGGAGGACGCCGAGTGGGCGACCCGGCTGCGCAAGCTGCGCGAGCACGGCATGAGCGTGTCCGCGGCGGACCGCCACGCGCAGGGCAGCGTGAAGCTGGAGGCGTACGAGGAGGTCGGCTTCAACTTCCGGATGACCGACATGCAGGCCGCCGTCGGCCTGATCCAGCTGCGCAAGCTGCCGGACGTCATCGCCCGGCGCCGGGAGCTGGCCGGGCGCTACCACAAGCTGCTGGGCGAGGTGGACGGCCTGCGCTGCGTGGCCGACCCCGAGTACGGCACGACCAACTACCAGTCGTTCTGGGTGGTGCTGCCGGACGACTACGCCGGCACCTCCGTCGACGTGCTGACCGCGCTGCAGGCGCGGGGCGTGTCGGGCCGCCGCGGCATCATGGCCTCGCACCTGGAGCCCGCCTACGCCGACGCGCCGAAGGCGGACCTGCCGGTGACCGAGCACCTGACCCGGCGCTCGATCATCCTGCCGCTCTACCACCAGATGACCGAGGCCGAGCAGGACACCGTGGTGTCCGGGCTGGTCGACGCCCTCCGGGGGACGAGGTGACGGCTCGTCCGCTGCTGCTCGTCGGCGCGGGCGGGCTGGCGCGGGAGGTGCTGGCCGCGGTCGCCGCGGTCAACTCCGCCACGCCGACCTGGGACGTCCTGGGCATGCTGGACGACAACCCGGCGCGGCACGGCGACCTGGTGGACGGCGTGCCGGTGCTCGGCCCGGCGGACGCCGTGGCCGACCACCCCGACGCCCAGGTCGTCCTGTGCGTCGCGAGCGCCCGCAACCAGGCCGGCCGCCGGCAGGTCGCCGCGCGGCTCGGCCTGCCCGCGGAGCGGTACGCCACGGTCGTCCACCCCCTGGCGAGCGTCGCGCCCGGCGTCGAGGTCGGCGCCGGGTCGGTGCTGCTCGCGTTCGTCGCGGTGACGGCGCCCCAGGTGATCGGCTCGCACGTGGTGGTCATGCCGCACGTGACCATCACGCACGACGACTCGGTCGCCGACCACGTCACCTTCGCCGCGCGGGTCGCCCTGGCCGGCGGTGTTTCGGTGGGCGAGGCCGCCTACCTGGGCAGCGGCGCGCTGGTCCGGGAGGGGCTCTCCGTCGGGGCGGGCGCCCTCGTCGGCATGGGCGCGGTCGTGCTCACCGACGTTCCCCCGTTCGAGGTGTGGGCGGGCAACCCCGCCCGGCGCCTGCGGGCGCTCGACCAGTCCAGCGGTCCCCAAGCGATCTCACGAGGATGAGCACATGACCAACCCGGCCCCGATCCCGCCCGTCGACCTGAAGTACCAGCACGCCGAGGTCGCCGAGGAGGTGGCCGCCGGCTGGGCGGCCGTCCTGGAGCGGACCGCGTTCGTGGGCGGCCCCGCCGTCGGCGAGTTCGAGCGCGCGTACGCCGAGTACAGCGGTGTCGCCCACTGCGTCGGCGTGGCGAACGGCACCGACGCCCTGGAGCTGGCCCTGCGCGCGGTCGGCGTGGGCCCCGGCGACGAGTGCGTGCTGCCGACGAACTCGTTCATCGCCACCGCCGAGGCCGTGGCCCGCACCGGCGCCACCCCGGTGTTCGTGGACTGCGACCCGGACACGTACCTGATCGACACCAAGGCGGCGCTGGCGGCGTTCACCGAGCGCACCAAGGCCGTGCTGCCCGTGCACCTCTACGGCCAGATGGCGCCGGTGGAGGAGCTGAAGGCCGCGTGCGACGAGCAGGGCGTGTTCCTCGTCGAGGACGCCGCGCAGTCGCAGGGCGCCCGCCGCAACGGCGCCGTGTCCGGCTCGCTCGGCCACCTCGCGGGCACCAGCTTCTACCCCGGCAAGAACCTCGGCGCGTACGGCGACGCGGGCGGCGTCACCACGAACGACGAGGAGCTGGCCACCGCCGTGCGGCTGCTGGGCCAGCACGGCTCGCTGCAGAAGTACGTGCACAGCCACCTGGGCTTCAACAGCCGCCTGGACACGATCCAGGCCGTGGTGCTGTCGGCGAAGCTGCGCCGCCTGGACGCCTGGAACGAGCTGCGCCGGGCCGCCGCCGACTACTACGGCGAGCTGCTGGCGGGCGTCGAGGGCGTCGTGCCGCCGAAGGTGCTGGAGGGCAACGAGCACGTGTGGCACCTGTACGTGGTGCGGGTGGCCGAGCGCGACCGGGTGCTCAAGCACCTCCAGGACAACGGCGTGGGCGGCGCGATCCACTACCCGACCCCGATCCACCTGGCCGCGCCGTTCGCGTCCGACGCGCTCGGCGAGGGCTCGTTCCCGAACGCGGAGCGGGTGGCGGGCGAGATCCTGAGCCTGCCGATGTACCCGGGCATCACCCGCGGGCAGCAGGAGCGCGTGGTCGAGGTGCTGGCCGAGGCGGTGCGGTGAGCACCGGCGTGTTCGTCCACCCCAAGGGGCTGTGCGAGAGCGAGACCGTGGGCGAGGGCACCCGCGTCTGGGCGTTCGCGCACGTGCTCCCGGGCGCCCGCGTGGGCCGGGACTGCAACATCTGCGACGGCGCGTTCGTCGAGAACGAGGCCGTGCTCGGCGACAACGTCACGGTGAAGAACAACGTGCTGGTCTACAACGGCGTGACGTGCGAGGACAACGTGTTCCTCGGGCCGAACGCGGTGTTCACCAACGACATGCGGCCGCGGGCGCACCAGAAGCTGGGCGCGGACCAGCTGCTGCCCACGCTGGTGCGCGAGGGCGCGACGCTCGGCGCGGGCGTGGTCGTGGTGTGCGGGACGACGATCGGCCACGACGCGTTCGTCGGCGCCGGCTCGGTCGTCACCGCCGACGTGCCCGCGCACGCGTTCGCGGTGGGCAACCCGGCGCGGCGGAAGGGCTGGGTGTGCCGCTGCGCCACCCGCCTGGACGACGACCTGCGCTGCCCCGCGTGCGGCAAGGAGTACGAGCTGGTCTCGGAGTCCGAGGGCCTCGCGGCGAAGGGCTAGCCGGCGGACCCGCGCGGCCCCGTCCCCGGCGACCCGGGGACGGGGCCGTCGCCGTTCAGGCGGTGCGGAAGTACTCCACGGTGTTGCGGACCCCGGTCTCGATGTCCACCCGCGGCGTCCAGCCCAGGTCGCGGGCCGCGGCGGAGGCGTCGAGCGCCGACGCGCGCAGGTCGCCCAGCCGGGCCGGCGCGTGCTCGGGCGCGTCCGCCGCCCCGGCGGCCTTGGCGACCAGGGTGTGCAGCTCGCGGTCCGAGACCTGGTGGCCCGTGCCGATGTTGTAGCGCTTGCCGCCACCGGCCTCGCCGGACGCCGCGACGAACGCCGACACCACGTCCTCCACGTAGACGTAGTCGCGGGTGTTGCCGCCGTCGCCGAAGACCTTGGTGGGGCGGCCGGCCAGCAGCGCGGAGGCGAAGATCGCCACCACGCCCGCCTCGCCGTGCGGGTCCTGCCGCGGCCCGTACACGTTGGCCAGCGCCAGGTGCGTGCACTCCAGGCCGTAGAGCTGCCGGTAGGTGTTGAGGTAGACCTCGCCGGAGACCTTGGACGCCGCGTACGGCGACTTCGGGTTGATCGGCACGGCCTCCGACACCGGCAGCTCGTCGGGCGTGCCGTAGATCGACCCGCCGGACGAGGCGAACACGACCTTGCGGGCCCCGGCGCGGCGCGCGGCCTCCGCCAGGTTGACCGTGCCCAGCACGTTCTTGGTCGCGTCCAGCAGCGGCTCGGCCACCGAGACCCGCACGTCGATCTGCGCGGCCAGGTGGAACACCACCTCGGGGGCGAACTCGCCGACCACGTCGACCAGCTCGGACGAGGTGATGTCGACCCGCGAGAACGAGTACCGGTCGGCGGCGGCCGGGTCGGCGGGCGCGGTCCGCGTGCCGCGGCTCAGGTCGTCCACGACCCGGACCTCGTGGCCGTCCCGCAGCAGCCGGTCGACCAGGGTGGAGCCGATGAAACCGGCGCCGCCGGTCACAAGTGCGCGCACGAGAAAACGTCTCCTCAACGTGGGGTGCCTGTGGGAACAGCCTAGGCGCCGGTCCGACCGGCACCGCTTCAGAACCAGCGCTCCAGGACGAGCGCCACACCGTCGTCGGCGTTGGCCGCGGTGACCTCGGCGGCGGCCGCCTTCGCGTCGGGGTGGGCGTTGCCCATCGCGACCCCGTGCCCGGCCCACGCGAGCATCGGCACGTCGTTGGGCATGTCGCCGAACGCCAGCACCCCGGACGCGGGCACGCCCAGCCGCTCCGCCACCGCCGCCAGCCCGGTGGCCTTGCTCACACCGGGCGCGGCGAACTCCAGCAGGCCCTCGTTGGTCGAGTACGTCATCGCCACCCGGTCGCCGACCAGCGGCCCGACCGCCAGCGCCATCTCCTCCGAGGTCATGCGCGGGTGCCGGACCAGCAGCTTCACCGCGGGCAGGCCGAGCAGCTGGGCCCGCTGGTGGCCGGGCAGCGGCTGCGCGCCCTCGTCCCACGGGTGCAGGTAGTGCTCGTCGGAGATGAACTCGGCGTCGACCGGCGCGCCGTCGCGCACGCCGTCGGCCACCCGCTCGGACGCCATCGAGCAGCCGGGCAGCGCCTCGTCCAGCACGGCGGCCAGGTCGTGCAGCTGCACGGGGGTCAGCAGCTCGGCCGACACGACGCGGTCGGCGCCGATGTCGTAGAGCACGGCGCCGTTGGAGCAGACCGCGTACCCGGTCAGCCCCGTCGCGTCCGCCACCTCCGGCACCCAGCGCGGCGGGCGGCCGGTGGCCAGCACGAACGGGACGTCCGCGGCCAGCACGCGGCCGACCACCTCGGCGGTGCGCGGGCTGACCCGGCCGAGGGGGTCCAACAGGGTGCCGTCGACGTCTGATGCCACGAGCGAAGGTCTCTGCACGCACCCATCGTGCCTCGTCGGATACGGTCGCGGCGTGCGCACCGGGATCGTGATCCTGCCCGAACACCGCTGGTGGTGGGCTGAACACAAGTGGAAGGCCGCCGAGGAGTACGGCTTCCACCACGCGTGGACCTATGACCACGTGGGGTGGCGGTCGCTCGTCGACGGGCCGTGGTTCGGCGCGGTCCCGCTGCTGGCGGCGGCCGCCGCGGTGACCGAGCGGATCAGGCTCGGCACGCTCGTGGCCTCGCCGAACTTCCGCCACCCCGTGCCGTTCGCGCGGGAGCTGACGGCCCTCGACGACATCTCCGACGGCCGCTTCACCCTCGGCGTCGGGGCCGGCGGCATGGGGTACGACACACAGGTGATGGGCGACACGGCGCCCCGGTCGCGCCAGGGGCGCTTCGAGGAGTTCGTCACACTCCTGGACCAGCTGCTGACCCGGGAGCGCACCACCTTCCGGGGCGAGTACTACGAGGCCCGGGAGGCCCGCGGCCACCCCGGCTGCGTGCAGCGGCCCCGGCTGCCGTTCGTGGTGGCCGCGAACGGGCCGAAGGCGATGGCGGTGGCCGCGAGGTACGGCACCGGCTGGGTCACCACGGGACCGGAGACCGACGACGACGCCGAGTGGTGGGCGGGCGTCGAGCGGATGGCCCGGCGGTTCCGGGACGAGCTGGACGCGATCGGCCGCGCCCACCACACCGTCGACTTCCACCTCAACGCCGACTCGTGCCCGGTGTACTCGATGACCAGCGTGGAGCGGTTCCGCGAGGTCGTCGGCCGGGCCCGGGCGCTGGGCTTCACCGACCTGATCTCGCACTGGCCGCGCGCGGAGGGCGTGTACGCGGGCAGCGAGGCCGTGCTGGAGCGCGTCGCGGCCGACGTGCTGCCGGAGCTGGTGGGCAACCGGCCGGGCTGACCGGGGGGCACGGCCCTACGATGAGCGCCGTGCCACTCCGCATCGCGGTCGACCTCGTCTACTACACCGGTCGCAAGGGCGGTACCGAGAGCTACGCCCGCGGCCTGTTCCAGGCCCTCGCCGCGCACGACGACCTGCGGTTCGTCGGCATCGGCAACCGCGAGCTGGCCGGGCGGGCGGTGGACTGGTTCCCCGGCGAGGTCGTGCCGCTGCCCGTGTCGGGGGAGAACCGCGCGGCGTGGGCGGCGGCGGTGGCGTTCGCCGTCGGGCCGCGGGCCCGGTCCCTCGGCGCGGACCTGCTGCACTGCCCGACGAACTTCGCGCCGCTGGTGCGGCTGCTGCCGACGGTGGTCACGGTGCACGACGTCCAGGCGATCCGGCACCCGGAGTGGGTGCCCGGCGGGCGGCGCCAGGCGCGCGGCGTGCAGGTGCTGACCAGGGCGGCGGTGCGGACGGCGAACCGGGTCGTCGTCGTCAGCCACGCCACCGCCGCGGACGTGCACGAGCTGCTGGGCCGGCCGACGGCCGACATCGACGTCGTCCACAACGGCGTCGACCGGGTGGTCGACACCGCGCCCGCCGCGCCCGCCGGGCGGCCGTACGTGCTGACCGGCGGCAACCGGATGCCGCACAAGAACTTCGACCGGCTGCTGGAGGCGTGGGCGCTCATCCCGGCCGCCGAGCGCCCGAGGCTGGTCGTCACCGGCAGCCACGGCGACGACCCGCTGCGGCCGGTGGTGGAGCGCCTGGACCTGGGCGGTGACGTCGAGCTGCGCGAGTGGGTGAGCCCCGAGGAGCTGGCCGCCCTCTACGACGGGGCGAGCGCGTACGCGTTCCCGACCCTGTTCGAGGGTTTCGGGCTGCCGGTGCTGGAGGCGATGGCGCGCGGCTGCCCGGTGGTCGGCTCGGACATCCCGGTGCTGCGCGAGGTCGGCGGCGACGACATGGCGTACTTCGACCCGCGCGACCCCGCCGCCATCGCCGCCGCGGTCCGCCGGGTCGTCGGCGACCCGGGCGCGCGGGCCGCGATGGCGGCGGCCGGGCGCAGGCGTGCCGCGACCTTCACCTGGCGGCGCAGCGCGGACGCCACCGCCGAGGTCTACCGCCGGGTGGCCGGGTCGCGCCCGCGGGAGTCGGCCGCCGGAACGCCGGGTTAGAGTCTGCGCCTGTGCGACGAGTCGTGGTGATCGGTGGTGGGATCGTCGGCCTGGCGACGGCGCGGGAGCTGGCGCGGCGCGGGCACGACGTGGTGGTGCTGGAGAAGGAACCGCACTGGGCGGCCCACCAGACCGGGCACAACAGCAACGTGGTGCACGCGGGCCTGTACTACAAGCCGGGGTCGCTGAAGGCGCGCATGTCGGTGGCCGGCAACGCCTCGATCGTCGCGTACGCGCGCGAGCACGGCGTGCCGGTGGAGGTGTGCGGCAAGCTCGTCGTCGCCACCTCGGCCGACGAGCTGCCCCGCCTGGAGGCGCTGGCCGAGCGGGCGGCGGCCAACGGCGTGCCGGCGCGGCGGATCGGGCCCGACGAGGCGCGCTCCTACGAACCCGAGGTCGCGGCGGTGGCGGCGCTGCGGGTGGAGAGCACCGGCATCATCGACTTCCCGGCCGTGTGCGCGGCCCTGGTGCGCGAGCTGAGCGGGCACGACCTGCGCCTGCACTCGCCCGCGCTGGGCATCCGGCGCGCCCGCACCGGCGGCGGGGTCGAGGTGGCCACGCCGGGCGGCGTGGTGCGGGCGGACGCGCTGGTCAACTGCGCGGGGCTGCACAGCGACCGGATCGCGCGGCTGGCCGGCGTCACGCCGTCGGCGGCGATCGTGCCGTTCCGGGGCGAGTACCACGAGCTGCGGCACGACCGGCGGCACCTGGTGCGCGGGCTGATCTACCCGGTGCCCGACCCGGCGCTGCCGTTCCTGGGCGTGCACCTGACCCGCATGCTCGACGGCAGCGTGCACGCGGGCCCGAACGCGGTGCTCGCGCTGCGCCGCGAGGGCTACCGGTGGCGCGACTTCTCCGCGTCCGACGTGTTCGACGTGGCCCGGTTCCCCGGCACGTGGCGGCTGGCCCGCCGGTTCGCCCGGACCGGCGTGGACGAGGTGCTGCGCTCGCTGTCGCGGCGGCGCTTCGCGGCGAGCCTGGCCCGGCTGGTGCCCGCCGTCACCGAGGACGACCTGGTGCCCGCCTCGGCGGGGGTCCGGGCGCAGGCGATGCGCCCGGACGGGTCGCTGGTGGACGACTTCCTGATCGACACCGCGCCGCGGCAGGTGCACGTGCTCAACGCGCCCTCGCCCGCCGCGACCTCCGCCCTGGAGATCGGCCGGCACGTGGCGGGCGAGGTGGAGCTGAGCTGGTCCTGACCGTCAGGCGGGCGTGAGGACGTCCCTGCCGACGAACGGGCGCAGCGCCCGCGGGACGACGACCGAGCCGTCGGCCTGCTGGTGGTTCTCCAGGATCGCCACGAGCCAGCGGGTGGTGGCCAGGGTGCCGTTGAGCGTGGCGGCGACCTGCGGCCTGCCGTTCTCGTCGCGGTGGCGGATGTTGAGCCGGCGCGCCTGGAAGGTGGTGCAGTTCGAGGTGGAGGTCAGCTCCCGGTACGCCCGCTGGCTCGGGATCCACGCCTCGCAGTCGAACTTGCGGGCCGCGCTGCTGCCCAGGTCGCCGGCCGCGGTGTCGATGACCCGGTACGGGACCTCGACCTTGGCCAGCATCTCCTCCTCCCAGGCCAGCAGCCGGGCGTGCTCGGCCTCGGCGTCCTCCGGCGCGACGTAGGAGAACATCTCGACCTTGTTGAACTGGTGCACGCGGATGATGCCGCGGGTGTCCTTGCCGTACGAGCCGGCCTCGCGGCGGTAGCACGACGACCAGCCCGCGTAGCGCTTCGGGCCGTCCAGGATCTCGTCGGCGTGGTAGCCCGCCAGCGGGACCTCCGAGGTGCCGACCAGGTACAGGTCGTCGGCCTCCAGGCGGTAGACCTCGCTCGCGTGCGCGCCGAGGAACCCGGTGCCGCCCATGATCTCCGGCCGCACCAGCGTCGGCGTGGTCATCAGCGTGAAGCCGGCGGCGGTGGCCTGGGCGACGGCCAGGTTCAGCAGCGCCAGCTCCAGCTGCGCGCCGACGCCGGTCAGGAAGTAGAAGCGCGAGCCCGACACCTTCGCGCCGCGCTCCATGTCGATCGCGCCGAGCCGGGTGCCCAGGTCGAGGTGGTCCAGCGGCTCGAAGTCGAACGCGCGCGGCTCCCCGACGTGCTTGACCACCACGTAGTCGTCCTCGCCGCCGTGCGGGGCGTCCGGGTGGACCACGTTCGGCACGGCGCGGTGCAGCTCGGCCAGCTCGGCCTCGGCGGCGGACTGCTCGACCTCGGCGGCCTTGACCTCGGCGGCCAGCTCCTTGCCCTTGGCCAGCAGCGCGTCGCGCTCCTCGCCCCTGGCCCGGCCGACCTGCTTGCCGAACGCCTTCTGCTCGCCGCGCAGCGCGTCGGCGCGGGCGATGGCGGCCCGGCGGCGCTCGTCGGCGGACAGCAGCGCGTCGACCACGGCTTCGTCCTCGCCGCGCGCGCGTTGCGACGCGCGGACGGCTTCCGGGTTCTCGCGCAGTGCCTTGAGGTCAATCACACCGGTCAGGGTAGTACCCGTCACCCAGCCGTTTCCGGGGCGGTGCGGCTCGGCCCGACCCGGGTCCACGCCGCTCGCGGCCGTGTTCGCGCGGCCCGCGGCGCGCCGCCGGTGCACCCCGGCGGAAACGACCGGTTGCCGGTGATCGGACCACCGGTGAAAGATCCGGCGGAAACGACTTTTCACCCAACCGAAAACACAGCGCGGGACAAACCCTGCCCGAACGGGCAGAAAGACAATCAGCTTAACCCTTTCGCGTGAATGTAACGCGCAACTCCCGGTCGCGGACATCCACGCGACTCATTTGCGTTACAACAGCCGAGTACGGTTTCCCGTCTGTGCAATGCCGCCACCCGACCGCCGATCCGGCGAGTCGGCAGCACCACTCCGAAATGCGATCAAGAGGAGCGCCAGTGCGCATCGCCATCGCCTTCGACTGCCTGTTCCCCTGGACCAAGGGCGGCGGCGAACGCCTGTACCGGGGCTTCGCCGAGGCGTTCGTCGCCGAGGGCCACGAGGTCACCTACCTGACCCGCCTGCAGTGGGACGAGCCGCCGGTGATCGAGGGCATCGAGGTCATCGCGGTCAGCCGGGACCGCGACCTCTACGACGAGAACGGCGTGCGCACCCTCGGCCCCGCCCTGCGCTACGCCCGCGGCCTGGCCGGGCACCTGCTGGCCAACCGGAACAGGTACGACGCGGTGCTGGTGTGCGCCGTGCCGAGCACCAACGTGCCCGCCGTGCGCGCCGCGCTGCTGGGCTCGGGCGTCGCGATCGACGTCGACTGGCTGGAGGTGTGGCGCCCGGACCAGTGGCGCGCCTACGCCGGCCCGGTCGTCGGCCGGGTGGCCAACGCGCTCCAGTGGCTCGCCGTGAAGCTCAGCCCCACCGCGTCGTGCCACTCGCGGCTCCACGCCGGCCGGCTCAGGGCCGCCGGGCTGCGCGGCGAGCCGGTCGTCAGCCCCGGCCTGATCGAGCCGCGCGAGGACGTGGAGCCGAACACGGCGGTCACCTCGCCCCCGCGCGTGGTCTTCGTCGGCAGGCACATCGCGGACAAGCGGGTCGAGACCATCCCGGCGGCCGTCGCCGAGGCCCGCAAGCAGGTCCCCGACCTGGAGGCCACCATCTTCGGCGACGGCGCCGGCCGCGCCGCCGTGCTCGCCGAGGTCGAGCGCCTCGGCCTGGGCGACGTCGTCCGCACCCCCGGCTTCGTCGACCAGGAGGAGCTGGACGAGGGCATCCGCACGGCGGCGGTCCTGGTCAACCCGTCGCAGCGGGAGGGCTACGGCCTGGTCGTGGTCGAGTCGTGCGCGGTCGGCACGCCGGTCGTGCTGGTGGAGGGCGCCGACAACTCGTCCACCGAGCTGGTCGAGCCGGGCGTCAACGGGCTGGTGGCCCGGACGACCGACCCCGCGGAGCTGGGCGCGGCGATCGTGGACGTGGTCTCGGCCGGCGAGGCGATGCGCAAGTCGACCCACGACTGGTACCTGCGGGTGAGCCGGACCCACACCGTCCGGGCCAGTGCCCTGCAGATCCTGGACCGGCTGGCCGGAGCCGCCGCCGCCCGGCGGTGAGCGCGGCGGGCCCGTCGGGTCGTCCTCAGAGCACCATGCCGACGTACAGGCCGTTCGCGCCGGTGTAGGGGTGCCCGTACCGCTTGGTCAGGGCCTCGTCCGCCGTGGTCTCGCGCCACTCGTTGCGCCGGCTGTCGCGCACCAGCCAGCTCTCGCGCGGGAACGCCACCCGGCCGTCGCGCAGCCCGGCGTCGAGGGCCTGGTTGTGCCCGATCGGCATGGTCACCAGCACGCGCCCCTCGGGCGCGGCGCAGTTCCTGACGTTCTCGATCGCCCGGAACACCTTGTCCGGCTCGCGGGGGCTCTCGTCCCAGCCCACGTGCTCCAGGGTGGAGATCGCCACGACCGAGTCGAACGGCTCGGCCGGCCGGTAGTCGACGACGTCGGCGTTGAGCACACCGGGGACGACCTCGTACTTGTCGACCACCGCGTGCGCCCGGAAGCCGTAGTGCGCGAGCACGTTGCCGACCTCCAGCACCCGGCCGCGCCGGTGGGACAGGAACCAGCGGGCGATCGAGATCTCCACGGCCCGCTCGTTGAGGAACGCGTTGTTGTAGCGGAGGAAGGTGTACGGCAGCTCCTCGCCGAGGAAGCCGAAGCGCTCGTCGCGCCGCACGACCCTGGTCATCGGGAACGCCACCTGGCCGGCCGCCACCGCGGCGACCCGGCGGGCGGTCGGGACCACGCCTTTGTCGCGCACGGATTCGCGCAGGCCGCTGATCGTCCGGTCCAGTTCCGTGCGCAGGACGTGGATGTTGGGCACGGGCTTCCTCCCTGTGCGGCGCTCGACCCGGGGCGGTTGACCGTTCGACCCTAGCCCTGTTCCGGTCACCGGGAGGGGGTTACCGCGAAACGGGTCGCCCCCCGTGAATCCAGCACGTGAAAGTACCGAAAAGCCCTCCCGATATTCCAATTCGGGAGGGCTTTTCCACGGCTGCGGGCAGGCGTCCGGCCGGCGGCACCGGTCAGGAGATCGCGACGGCGACCACGAGGCCCAGCGCGACGTGCGCGGCGGCGACCACGACGCTGGCCGGGGCGAACCGGTCGGACTGGATCAGGGCGCCGATGTCGAGCCGGGTCACCCACTCCAGCAGCCGCACCGCGAGCACCTGGACCACGATGCCGACCAGGCCGAAGATCAGCGCCGACAGCAGGCCCTCGTCCAGCTTGCCCGCCGAGCTGTAGATCGCCACCACGACGATCATGGCCATGCTGACCAGGCCGGCCGAGGTCACGATGACCGCGTTCGGGTGGCCGTCGCGCACCAGGGTGCTGAGCTTGCCCGGCGTGGTCCAGTCGATCGCGTAGAAGCCGAAGACCATCAGCAGCAGGCCGACGACGGCGTAGAGCGCGATGGCGCCGACGCCCTGGCCGATGCTGCTGCCGAAGCCGGGGTCCAACGCGAGGTTGGTGATCACTGATCCTCCAGGGGGTGCGGGTTGGGGGTGTGCGCCGCCGGTGAAGGAGCCGGTGACGGAGTGGGTCGGGCCGGGCGTGCGCTCACCCCACGACCCGGTGCGGCACGAACGTCGCGCCGTCGTCGGTGACCAGGCCGACGGTCTCGCGGATGCCCAGGCCCGCCGAGGCGTCGCCCACGACCCAGGCGCCCAGCGCCGGCCGGTAGCCGTCGAACTCGGGCAGCGGGTCGAACAGCTGGTAGACGAAGCCCTCCTTGCCGTAGACCCCGCCGGTGCTGGTCTCGTAGCCGGGGGCGACGATCTGGATGTTGGCGCCCTCCCGACCCAGCCGCGGCTTGCGCACGTACTCCGTGAGGAGACCGGGGTCGTCCAGGAACGCGGGCAGGAGGTTGGGGTGGCCGGGGTACATCTCCCACAGCACCGCCAGCAGCGCCTTGTTCGACAGCAGCATCTTCCACAGCGGTTCGAGCCACAGGGTGGTGGGCAGGCCGGCCACGGCGTGGCGGCCGAACTCCTCCTCGACCACCCACTCCCACGGGTAGAGCTTCACCACCGTGCCCATCGGGGCCTCTTCGAGGTCGACGAACCGGTTGAGCACCGGGTCCCAGCCGATCTCCTCGATGGCCAGGCCCACGGTGTCCATGCCCGCCTCGGCCGCGGTCTCCTGCAGGTAGGCCACGGTGACGTGGTCCTCGCCCGAGGGCTCCGCGCCGGACCAGGTGAAGTGCACCTCGTTGGACGGCAGCCGGGAGCCGATCTCCGCCCAGCGCTCCACCAGCTTCTCGTGCACGGAGTTCCACTGGTCGTCGTCGGGGAACAGGTCGGTCTTCCAGTTCCACTGGACCACCGACGCCTCCAGCAGGGAGGTGGGCGTGTCGGCGTTGTACTCCAGCAGCTTGGCCGGGCCGCCGCCGTCGTAGCGCAGGTCGAACCGCCCGTAGACGTGCGGGTCGCGGCGCTTCCACGACTCGGCGATCGCGGGCCACAGCCACTCGGCGATGCCGAAGTCCCGGTAGCGCTCGGTGAGCACGACGTTGTCGACGGCCTCCAGGCACATGCCGTGCAGCAGCTCGACGTCCGCCTCCAGGGACAGGACCTCGCTCATGTCGAACACGTAGTGCGCGGACTCGTCCCAGTACGGCCGGGGGCTGCCGTCGGCGTTCCTGCCGGGCGCGCCGAACACCAGGCCCTGGTCGGAGACGGTGCGCTGCCAGTTCGGTCGGGGGGTGGAGGTCTCCCGGCGCACTCAGCTGCTCCCGCTCTTGCTGCCGCCGGAGACGCCGAAGCCGCCGCGCTGGATCACCTTGCCCGAGGACGTGCTGACGTTCGCGCCCTTGGGCAGGGTGTAGCTGCCGCCGGAGACCTTCTGGCCGACCGGCGTGCTGGGCCCGCCGTAGTGGTAGCGGTAGGAGTTGCCCCCGATGTAGAAGAAGCCGCCGCTGGAGTAGCCGCCGTGGCTGCGAACGTAGTTGTCGTCGCAGTAGTCGTCGTCGACCACGACACCGTCCATGGTGCACTGGGCGTCGACCTCGTCGGGGCTGGCCACGGCGTACCAGATGGCCACCACACCGACCACGCCGACGGCCACGCCACCGCCGATGAGCAGGCGCTTGCGCAGCTTCTTGCGCCGCTTCTCCTCGGCCTCGCGGGCCGCCTCGGCGTCGCGCTCCTGCTGGATGGCCAGGGCACGCGCGCGCTGCTCGGCCACGGTGGCCGGGCGCGGCCTGGTGCGCCCCGGCTCCTGGCTGCGGACCTTGCCGCGGCCGACCTGCTGCGGTGCCCCGGGTGCCGGCGCGGGCACGTACGGCGGCGGCGCCGCGCCACCGCCCGGCGCCTGCGGCCGGTCGGTTCCGGCCGGCCCCGGCGTCGGGGCGTTCCCGGTGTTGTCGTTCTCAGTCATCAGCCACTCCCGGCGGGGACGGTACAGAGATCGGCCGCCATTTGGGTGACGAGTGTCCAATTAGCAACACTCGGCACCCGCCCGGTGGGCTCCTCGGTCGGCACAGGCATCATGGAGTAGATGTCCATGAGCGCTCGCTGGTTTCGCCGAGGTGACCACGTCGTCATGCTCGGCGCGTTCGCGGGCGCCTTCGCCCTGCTGGCGCTCAGCACCTTCACCTCGTGGCCGGTGGGCGCGGGCGGTTCCCTGTCGGGCGGGTCGACGCAGGTCAACCCGGTGCTGACCGCCCAGGCGGGCGACTGCCTGAACTG
Organism: Saccharothrix syringae; assembly: GCF_009498035.1. Lineage (NCBI taxonomy): Bacteria > Bacillati > Actinomycetota > Actinomycetes > Pseudonocardiales > Pseudonocardiaceae > Saccharothrix > Saccharothrix syringae. The sequence continues at coordinate 131,515 of NZ_CP034550.1, read as the reverse complement.
GACGCGCCAGGACCTGGCCGACGTGGCCAAGGTCGACTGCGCCGCCCAGCACCTGTTCGAGGTCACCGGGGTGGTGGACATCTCGTCCTCGCACGGCCCGCAGGCGCCCTTCCCCGACGACGCGCAGTGGCAGCAGGTCAGCCAGGAGCACTGCACCAAGGTGTCGATGGACTTCCTCGGCGGCCGGTTCGACCCGTTCGGCAAGTACACCGTCGGCCCGCTCAACCCGGGCGAGCGGCTGTGGGGCGAGGGTCAGCGGACGCTGCGCTGCGGCCTGCAGGTCGCGGGCCCGGCGGGCGGCCTGCTGCCGGCCTACGGCAGCGCCCGCACCCAGGACCAGTCCGACGTCTACGACCCGGGCGTGTGCCTGGGCATCACCGAGGCCCGGTCGGTGGGCGACCCGGTGGAGTGCGCCAAGCCGCACACGTTCGAGATCGTCGGCGTGGTGCCGATGCCGCCGGGCGACTACCCGGCGCCCGAGCAGCAGGACCAGCTGCTGGCCGGCGAGTGCGACCGGATCGCCAAGGAGTACACCGGCGGGGCCGACCTCAAGGCGCGCAACCTCGTGGTCACCTGGGACACCAGGGCGCCGGAGAGCTGGGCCGCCGGCTCGCGGCTGACCAACTGCAAGGTGGGCGCCGTGCCCACCGACGGGCTGGTGGCCTGGGAGGGCAGCGTGCGCAACCCGGACGCGCCGCCGCTGACCACGTCGAACCCGCCGCAGACCACCACCGTGCGGCAGGACGAGCCGACCGGCGCGCCGCTGCACTCGGCGTCCAACACCGAGTCGTCGTCGGCCGCGCCGCCGTCGTCGAACCCGGAGAGCGCGTCGAGCGCGCCCACGAGCACGACCGAGACGAGCGCATCGAGGTGACCACGTGCCGGTGGAGATGTCCCGTCAGCGGTTCGAGGACCTGGTCGCCGAGGCGCTGGACCTGATCCCGCCCGCCTTCGCCTCGGCGATGGACAACGTGGTCGTGCTGGTCGAGGACCGCCACCCGGAGGAACCGGGGCTGCTCGGCCTCTACCACGGCATCGCGCTGACCCGGCGCACCTCGGACTACGGCGGGGTGCTGCCGGACCGGATCACCGTCTACCGCGAGGCGATCCTGGACATCTGCCAGGACGAGGACGACGTGGTGGACGAGGTCGCGATCACCGTGGTCCACGAGATCGCCCACCACTTCGGCATCGACGACGACAGGCTGCACGAGCTGGGCTGGGGGTAGCCGGGTCCCGGGGTCAGCCCGCCAGGTCCCGGTAGAACGCCGCCGGGTCGCCCGCCAGCGACGCCTTCACGTGCGCGCTCCAGTCGTCGACCACGACCTCCAGCTCACCGGCCTCGACACCGTCGAGGGCGGCGCGCGCCACGTCACCCGGCTGGTTCAGCGGCTCCAGGCCGGTGCCCGCGATCATGTCCGTGTCGGCCGTGCCCAGGTGCAGCGCGGTGACCTGGGTGCCCTGGCCGGCCAGTTCGAGGCGGATGCCGTTGGTCAGGCTCCACTGGGCGGCCTTGGCGGCGGCGTAGGCGCTGGTGCCCGGCGCGGAGAACCACGACAGCGCCGACAGCACGTTGACGATCGCGCCGCCGCCGTTGGCGGCCAGCACGGGGGCGAAGGCGCGGACCACCTCCAGCGTGCCGTAGAAGTGGGTGTCCATCTCCAGGCGGATCTTGGCCAGGTCGCCGGTGACCAGGTTCTGCCCGGTGTTGATGCCCGCGTTGTTGACCAGCAGGGTGACGTCCCCGGCGGCGCGGGCCGCGGCGGTCACCGACGCCGGGTCGGTGACGTCCAGCCGGAGCACGTGGGCGCCCGGCAGGTCCACGCCCTCCGGGTCGCGCGCGGTCGCGTACACCTTCGCGGCGCCCCGGTCGAGCAGCTGGCGGGCGAAGTGCCTGCCGATGCCGCGGTTGGCGCCCGTCACCAGGGCGGTGGAGCCGGGGATCCTCACCGCGGTAACCCCTCCGCCACGTCCACGCCGGTCCACGACGTGCACAGCCAGCCGCCGGGGGTCCGCTCCAGCACGACGCGGCCGGTGTTGGGCAGCAGGCCCGCCTCGGCGAGCGCGGGCCGCACGTTGGCCGCCAGCGCCAGCGCGGCCATCCGCAGCGCGCCGCCGTGGCTGACGAGCACGGCGGTCTCGCCGTCGGCGTGCCGGGCGGCGACCCGGTCGACCGCGACCAGGAAGCGGTCGAGCACCTGGCGGGCGGTCTCGCCGCCGGGCACCGGCACGTCCACCTCGCCCTCGCCCCACCGCCGCACCACCGCGATGAACTCCTCGAACGCGGCGCGGTCGTGCCGGCCCTCCAGGTCGCCGCAGAAGATCTCCTGCACGCCCTCGACGACCTCGACCTCCAGGCCGTGCGCGGCGGCGACGGGCTCGGCGGTCTGCCGCGCGCGCAGGGCCGTGCTGGCGTAGACGCCGGCCACGGGCTCGGCGGCCAGCGCCTCGGCCAGGGCGGCGGCCTGCGCCCGGCCCGCCTCGGTCAGCGGCGGCCCGGGCGGTCTCGAGTCCAGGACCATCCGCACGTTGGACGAGGTCTCGCCGTGGCGGACCAGGACCAGCTTCACGCGCCCCTCCCCTCCCTGATGTCGGCCACCCACCCGGCGGCGGAGACGAAGGCGTCGTTGCCCGCGGGCACGCCGCCCGGCTCGGCCTTCGGGTAGGAGCCGAGGAACCGGATGTGCTGGCAGTGCCGGTGCAGGCCGGCCAGCGCGTCGCCCACCCGGGGCTCGGCGGCGTGGCCGTCCAGGTCGATGTAGAAGCGGTACTCGCCGAGCCGGTCCTTGGTGGGCCGCGACTCGATGCGGGTCAGGTTGATGCCGCGCAGCGCCAGCTCGGCCAGCAGGTCCGCCAGCGCGCCGACGCGGTCGGCCGCCGTGCAGACCACGGAGGTGCGGTCGTGGCCGGTCGGCTCGGGCAGCGGGCCGGGCCTGCGGAACAGCAGGAACCGGGTCTTGGCGTCGCGCACGTCGGCCACGTCGGTGGCCATCACCTCCAGCGGGTAGTGCCGCACCGCCACCGGGGCGCTCACCGCCGCGTCGAAGTCGCCGTTCAGCACGGCGCGCGCCGCGGCGGACGTGGACGTCGTGGCGACCACCTCGGCGTCCGGCAGGTGCTCGGCCAGCCAGTGGCGCACCTGCGCCAGCGCGTGCGGGTGGCTGGCCACCGTGCGCACCGGGCCGCCGCCGGGCCGCCGCAGCACGCTGAACCGCACCGGCAGCACCGCCTCGGCCACCGCGACCAGCGGCTCCCCCTCGGTCAGCGCGTCCATGGTCGCCGGCACCGCGCCCTCGACGGAGTTCTCCACCGGCACGCACGCGGCCTCCGTCTCACCCCGTCTGGTGGCGGTCAGGGCGGCGGGCACGGTGTCGAAGGGCACGAGCTCCTGCTGCGGGGTGGCGAAGCCGCGTGCGGCCTGCTCCGTGAAGGTTCCCCGCGGTCCGAAATAGGCGAGCACGGCCGCAACGATACGAGGAGCACGGTTCGTGATCGGGGTTGAGGCGAGGATCACCCGCCCGGTGGGTGCCCGCCCCCGTTCCGCAGCAACGGGTTCTCCTGGAATGCTGGTGTTCGTGTCCGCCGATACGGAGGGTGAGATCAACGCTCCGGTAGCAGTTCCCCGTCTGGTGCTGTGCGCCGTCGACGAACCGCTGGCCCTCGCCTGGCTCGCGGTGGCCGAGGGCAGGCCGGGCGTCGAGGTGCACCGGGGCTCGGTGCTCGACATCGTCGCCGAGGCCGTGGTGAGTCCCGCGAACTCCCTCGGCTGGATGCGCGGGGGGATCGACGCGGTGTACGCGCGGGCGTTCCCGCAGGTCGAGGACAACGTGCGCGGTGCCGTGCTGGCCCTGCACGGCGGCGAGCTGCCGGTGGGCGAGGCGCTGGTCGTGCCGACCGGCGAGACCGAGCCGCAGTGGCTGATCAGCGCGCCGACCATGCGCCGGCCCGGCGAGCTGCTGCCCGGTGACACCGTCCACCCCTACCTGGCGGCCCGCGCCGTGCTGCGGCTGTGGCTGCACGGGCGGCTGGAGGACGGCAGGTTCGTGCGCCAGGCCGTGCGCACCATCGCCATGCCGGGCCTGGGCACGGGTGTGGGCGGCGTCGCGCCGACCACGTGCGCGCGCCAGGTCGCGGCCGCGTGGGACGAGGTGTTCAGCCCGCTCCCCCGCCGGTGACCCTTGTGGACAACCTTGTGGACAACCTGGGGACCGTTGTGGACAACTAGCGCGGTGCGACCCAGCGCTCCAGGTCGAGCTCGTCGGTGATGGGGATGCCGTAGTCGCCGACGCTGGGGATCTCCGGTTTGAGCCGGCGCGACTCGCGCACCGCGTCGGGCCGCAGCGCGGTGAGCCGGAACCCCCGGCGCTGGTAGAAGCGCAGGGCGTCCAGGTTGTCGTTGGTGGTGGTGAGGCGGACGCGCGTGCAGCCGAGCTGGCGCGCGCGCCGCACCGCGGCGTCGACCAGCGAGCTGCCCACGCCCCGGCCGCGCCGCAACGCGTCGATGGTGACGATCTCCAGGTGGCCGTCGGCCGTGGTGTAGGTGAGCAGGCCGACCACCTGCTCCTGCTGCTCCACCAGGAAACCCGGCAGGCTGGCGGGGAAGAAGACGTGCCCGTGGGCGACGGCCGTGTGCGAGCCCCACAGCTCCAGCACCAACCGGCCCACCACGATCCGGTCGGCTTCCTCGATCGCGCGTACGAACATTCCTGCACTGTCTTGGTGACCGCGCGCGGTGGGTACCGGCATTCGACCTATGGTTGGTTCGTGCCGGTGCGAGTGTTGCTCGTGGACGACCACGAGGTGGTTCGCAGGGGCCTCCGCGAACTGCTGGAGGACGAGGACGACATCTCGGTGGTGGCCGAGGCGGGCGGGGTGGGGGAGGCGCTGGTGCGCGCCTCGGCGACCCGGCCCGACGTGGCGGTGGTGGACGTCCGGCTGCCCGACGGCGGCGGCGTCGACCTGTGCCGCCGGCTGCGCTCGCTGCCCGACGGCCCCCGGTGCCTGGTGCTGACCGCGTTCGACGACGAGGAGGCGCTGGTCGGCGCGATCATGGCGGGCGCGTCGGGGTACCTGCTCAAGCAGGTGCGGGGCCAGGACCTGGTGAACGCGGTGCGCGAGGTGGCGGCGGGACGGTCGCTGCTGGACCCGCAGACCACCGCCCGGGTGCTGGACCGGCTGCGCCGCCCGGCCGAGGTCGACGTGCTCGACGCGCTGACCGAGCAGGAGCGGCGGGTGCTCGACCTGATCGGCGAGGGGCTGACCAACCGGCAGATCGCCGAGCGGCTGTTCCTGGCCGAGAAGACGGTGAAGAACTACGTGACCGCGGTGCTGTCGAAGCTCGGCATGGAACGGCGCACGCAGGCGGCGGCCTGGGTGGCGCGGCGGTCGCGCTGAGGTTCCGGCGGTCGCGCCGAAGTCCCCGGCCACCGCGCCGAAGCCCCGGAGTCCCCGACCGCCGCGCCGGAGTCCCCGACCGCCGCGCCGGAGTCCCCGACCGCCGCGCCGAAGCCCCGGAGTCCCCGGCCACCGCGCCGAGGTCTCAGCGGTCCCGCCAGGCCAGGGTCGACGTGCTCAGCGCCGCCTCCGCGATCCGGCGGGCGGTCCCCGTGGTCAGGCGCCCGCGGGCGGACTCGACCCACTCGTCCACGCGCCGCACGCCGACGTCCCGGTACTCGACGGCCTGGAGCAGCATCTCCAGCTTGTCCGCGTCGCTCGCGCACCGCGCCTCGGCGGACTCCCGGGCCTCGTACTCGTCCACCGCGTCCCGGACGGCGTCGCGCACGCGCGGCGGCAGCCCGGCGGTCTGGTCGGCGGTGATGGCCCGCGGGTCCGGCTTGACCAGGTAGTCGGCGGCCGTGTGGGGCAGGTCCCCGGTGCGGGTCTCCTGGGTGTCGTGCCACAGCGCCAGCAGCGACGCGCGGGCCGGGTCGGCGCCCTCCTCGACCGCGATCAGCGCGGCGAGCTGGGCGACCCGCGCGGTGTGCTCGGCCACCGACTCGGGGTCGCGCACGCCGGCGTGCCACCACCCGGTGCGGCGCACCCGCTTGAGCACGCCCAACTCGTAGCCGAACGCGGCGATGGCCGCGGCGTCGTCGTCCGCCAACTCGTGCTCCCCTGGTAGTCGTGGGGTGCATCCTCGGGGATCGGCGCGCGGTCCGCAGCCGTTCGGGGGGATTCAGGCGCGCAGCGGCACGTGCCAGTGGATCGTGGTCCCGGTGCGCGGCGACGAGGTGATCTCGCAGGCGCCCCCGGCGGCCAGCGCCCGCTCGCCCAGGTGCCGCAGCCCGCGCTTGGCCACCCCGCGCGGGATGCCGCAGCCGTCGTCGGTGACCTCCAGGTCCAGCCGGTCGGGGGTGCGGCGCACCGCGATGCCCACGCGCCGCGCGCCGGAGTGCCGCACCACGTTGGACAGCGCCTCGCGCAGCGCCGCCCGCGCGTGGTCGGCCAGCTCGGCGGGCACGTCCACCAGGTCGCCCTCGGTGCGCACCTCCGGTTCGAAGCCCAGCAGCTCGCCCGCGGTCCGCGCCTCGGCCAGCACCGACCGCCTCAGGTCGGCCTCGGCGGGCGAGCCGGGGTCGGCGCTGCGCAGCGCCCGCACGGTGGCCCGCACCTCGGCCATGGTCTGGTCGAGCTGGTCCACCGCCTCGGCCAGCCGCCGCGCCTCGCGGCCCTCCAGCTTGAGCCGCCGGTCGAGCAGGTCCAGCTGCACGCCCGTCGCGTAGAGCCGCTGGATGATCACGTCGTGCAGGTCGCGCGCGATGCGCTCGCGCTCCTGGTAGACCGCGACCCGCTGCCGCGCCGTGGAGCCCTCGGCCAGCACCACGGCCAGGCCAGCCTGCGCGGCGAACGCGGCGAGCACGTCCACCGTGTCCGGCCGGAACGGCGGCGCGCCCTTGCGCCGGTACACCGCCAGCGCCCCGATCCGCCGCTCCCGCGTCCCGAACGGCGCCACCGCGAACGGCCCGTACCCGCGCAGCGCCTTGGGCACGTACGGCGCGGTGCGCGGGTCGGTGGTGAAGTCGTCGGCCACCACGGGCACGCCGGTCCGGGCCGCGCGCGCCGCCGAGGAGCGGCTGGACAGCACCACGCCCACCGGGTCGTCGTCCCCGGAGGACGCCTCGCCGGAGGACGCCTCCACGGTCATCGTGCCGTCGTCGGCGGTGACCATGGCCAGGCCGAGGTCGGCCTCGGCCAGCTCGACCGCGCTGCGCACCACGAGCGGCAGCACGGCGTCGGGGTCGTCGCCGGCGAGCGCCGCCGAGGTGATCTCGGTCGACGCGGCGAGCACGCGCGCGGGGTCCACGGGGATCAACGGTAGGCCCCGGCGCGCACCGCCACCCGACCGGCGTCGACCTCCAGCACCAGGTCGGCGCGGTCGGCCTCCTCGGGCCGGTGGGTGACGTGCACGACCGCGCGGTCGGCCAGCACGTCGTCCAGCCGCGCCAGCAGCGCCCGCGCGGTGGGCTCGTCGAGGTGCGCGGTCGGCTCGTCGAGCAGCACGAGGTCCGCGTCGTGCAGCAGCGCCCGCGCCAGCGCCACCCGCTGCGCCTCGCCGCCGGAGAGCAGGGTCGGCCCGATCGCGGTGTCCAGGTCGAGCGGCACGCCGGCCACGTCCAGGGCCCACCGCAGCCGCGCGTCGTCGGCGTGCGGGTCGCCCAGCCGCAGGTTCTCGCGCACGGTCGTGGACGCCAGCATCGGCTCCTGCGGGCACCACGCCACCCGCGCGGGCCGCGCCACCTCGCCGCGCTCGGCCTCCAGGAAGCCCAGGAGCAGCGCGAGCAGGCTCGACTTGCCCGCGCCCGACGGCCCGACCACGGCGACCCTCGCCCCGGCGGGCAGGCGCAGGGTCACGTCGTCCAGCACCGGCTCGGCACTCCCCGGCCACCGCAGGGTGACGTGGTCGAGCGAGACGCCGGGCGCCGTGCGCACCCGGGTCGCGCCGCCGCGGGCCTGGTCGACGACCCGGCCGTACGCCTCGCGCAGCGCGGCCCGGTGCTGCGCGGCGGCGGGCAGCGCGCCCAGCACCTCGGCCAGCGCCAGGGGCACCAGCCCGAGCACCGGCACCAGCAGCGGGTCGACGCCGCCGGACAGGCCGACGCACACCGCCGCGGCCAGGCCGGTGGTCAGGTGCACCACGCCGGTCGCCGCGCCCGCGCCGAGCGCCTGCCGCCGCGCCAGCCGGGCCAGGGCGGCGTCGCGCTCGGCCAACTCGGCGCGCACCACCCGGTCGGCGCCGAACGCGATGAGGTCCGGTGCGGCCGTGAGCAGCGTCAGCACCCGCTCGGACACCTCCCGCCGCCCGCGCGCCAGCACGGCCGTGGCCCGGCGCTCGGTGAGCACGGCGACCGCGGGCGCCAGCGTCCCGCCGACCACCAGCGCCACCGCCAGTGCCAGCCCGGCCCACGGCTGGACCAGCGCGAACAGCAGCACCGCGGCCGCCGACGCGCCCGCCGCCACCAGCGGCGGCTGGAGCACGCGCGGCACCAGGTCGCGCACCGCGTCCACGTCGTCCACCAGGCCGGTCAGCTCGGCCCGCCCCGGCCGCAGGCCCCGCCACAGCCGGACCCGCAGCGCCTCGGCGAACCGGAACGCGGCGTCGTGCGTGACCAGCCGCTCCAGGTACCGGAGCACCCCCTTGGCCAGCGCGAACGTCCGCACGCCCACGACCAGCACGGACAGCGTCAGGATCGGCGGCTGGGTGGCCGCCTTGGCGATCAGGTGCGCGGCCAGGGCGGTCAGCGCCACGCCGCTGAGCGCGGCGGCCGTGCCCAGGGCGGCACCGGCCAGCAGCCGGGCGGTGGGCCGGGGCGAGCGCGGCACCGCCGGGCGCCGCGCCAGGCGCTCGACGGGCCGCGCCGCCCCGGCGTCGGCGGCCCCCTCGACCTCGCGGTGCCTGGCCAGCACGACCGCGGCGCCACCGGCCGCGGCCCGCTCGACCGCGGCCATGACCTTCGCCGCGGTGGCCGGGTCGAGGTGGGCGGTGGGCTCGTCCAGCAGCAGCACGGACGCGCCGTCCCGGACCCGGGTCAGCGCCCGCGCCACGGCCACCCGCTGCCGCTCGCCGGTCGACAGCTCGGCGACCGGCCGCGCCACCAGGTGGTCGGCCGCCACCGAGGCCAGCACGTCCAGGTCGACCCGGCCGGTGGTCAGCTCCAGCTCGTCGGCGACCGTGCGGCCGGCGAACGCGGGCCGCTGCGGCACCCAGGCGATGGCGTCCCGGTCGACCGACACCGAGCCGCCGTCGGGCTCCACGAACCCGAGCAGCACCCCGAACAGCGTGGACTTGCCCGCGCCGCTGGGCGCGTCCAGCCGGTGCACCTCGCCCGGCCGGACCCGGAAGCCCACCCCGTCCGGCGCGAACCGGTCCCGCCGCCGCACGCGCAGGTCGCGCACCTCCACGCCGGTCACGCGCCGCGCGGGGGGCCGCGGCGCGGGCACCGGGATCTCCGAGACCCGCCGCACGGCCTCCACGCCGTCCTCGGACGCGTGGTGCGCGGCGCCCGCCGCCCGCAGCGGCAGGTAGCACTCGGGCGCCAGGATCAGCACCACGAGCCCGACGACCAGCGTCATCTCGCCCGACACGAGCCGCAGCCCGATGCCCACGGCGATCAGCGCCACCGACAGCGACGCCGCGATCTCCAGCACCAGCGCCGACAGGAACGCCACCCGCAGCGTGCCCATGGTGGCCCGCCGGTAGCGCTCGCCGACCTCGCGCACGGCGTCGGCCTGCGCCGCCGCCCGCCCGAACGCGGTGAGCACCGGCAGCACCCGCACCAGCTCGGCCAGCCGGCCGGACAGCCGCTCCAGCGCCGTGGCGGCCGCGGCGACGCGCGCGGAGGTGAACCTGCCGATCAGGATCGCGAACACCGGGATCAGCGGCAGGGTCACCGCGATCAGCACCGCCGAGGTGGGGTCGGTCCACAGGACCCACCCGCCCACCAGCACCGGCACCACCGCGGTGGTGACCAGGGCGGGCAGGTAGCGGGTGAAGTAGGCGTCCAGCGCGTCCAGGCCCCTGGTCGCGGTCACCGCCAGCCCGGCGGGCCCGCGCGCGGTGATCCACGACGGCCCCAGCCCCAGCGCGCGGTCCAGCACCGCGGCCCGCAGCTCCTCCTTGGCGCCGGCGGCGGCGCGGGCGGCGACGGACTCGGTGGCCCACGCCAGCAGCGCCCGCAGCACCACGGCGGCGGCGAGCGCCCACAGCGAGCCGCCCGCCACGATGGCCTCGGCCAGCGCCACGGCCTGCCAGACCAGGGCACCGGAGGTCGCCACGGCCAGCGCCGCGCACCAGGCCAGCGCCCGGCGCGCCGACCGCGAGAGGGTGGGCAGCGCGCCGAGCGGACCCGTCCCCGGCTTCTTGGCGGAAGGGGCGCCGGGGAGGCTCACGGGGTTCACGGCTCCCGACCGGCCGGGACGTGCACCGGCGGGATGTGGCGGGTGCCGATGCGCCTGCGGAACACCCAGTAGGTCCACCCCTGGTAGACCAGCACGGCGGGCGTGCCGAACCCGGCGACCCACGTCATCACGGTGAGCGTGTACGGGCTGGACGCCGCGCCGGCCACGGTCAGCGACCACGCCGGGTCCAGGGTGGACGGCAGCACGTTCGGGTACAGCGCGCCGAACAGCGCCGCCACGGTCGCCGCCACCGCGACGCCCATCAGCGCGAACGCCTGCCCCTCGCGCCCCAGCACGAGCCGCGCGTAGGCGCCCAGGGCGGCCAGCGCGACCACGATCGACGCGGCCCACGTCCACGCGCTGCCGAAGCGCAGCTGCACGGTCAGCAGCAGCACCAGCAGCGGCAGCAGGGCGAACGGGGCGACCTTCAGCGCCAGCCCGCGGGCGCGCAGCCGCACCTGCCCCTCGGTCTTGAGGCTCAGGAACACCGCGCCGTGCACCAGCGCGTACCCGGCCACGGCCACCGCACCGAGCAGCGTCTCCGGGCTGACCGCGGCGAACGGCGAGCCGACCCGGTCGCCGGCCGCGTCCAGCGGCAGGCCGAACACGGTGGCCGACAGGATCAGGCCCACGCCCAGCGCGGCGGTCCACGAACCGGCCACGATCACGGTGTCCCACACCCGCCGCCAGCGCGCCGAGTCGACCTTGCCGCGGTACTCGAACGCCACCCCGCGCCCGATCAGGGCGAGCAGGAACAGCGTCAGCGGCAGGTAGGCGGAGCTGAACAGCGAGGCGTACCAGTCGGGGAACGCGGCGAACGTCGCGCCGCCCGCCACCAGCAGCCACACCTCGTTGCCGTCCCACACCGGGCCGATGGTGTTGATCAGCACCCGGCGCTCGGCCTCGTCGCGCCCGAGCACGGGCAGCAGCATGCCGACGCCGAAGTCGAAGCCCTCCAGGAACAGGTAGCCCAGCCACAGCAGGGCGATCACGCAGAACCAGAACGTCTCCACGGCTCCCCGCTTCAGTAGGCGAACGACAGGACGTCATCGCCCTTGTCGCTCTTGGTCTCGTCCGGTCCCGGGGCCGGCAGCACGCCCGCGACCCCCGCGCGGACGTACCGCCGGACCAGGAACACCTCGACGCACGCGAGCACCCCGTACACGAGCGTCAAGGCGATCAGCGACGTCAACACCTCCCCCGGTGTCGACGACGACACGGCCCGCGCGGTGAACATCCACACGCCGTCCACCCCGCTGGGGTTGGGCACCACCACGAACGGCTGCCGGCCCATCTCGGTGAAGATCCAGCCGAAGCTGTTGGCCAGGAACGGCGTGGCGATCGAGCCGAGCGCGAGCAGGCGGAACCACCGCCCGCGCGGCACCCGGCCACCGCGCGTCAGCCACAGGACCAGCAGGCCCGCGCCCGCCGCGAGCGCGCCGAACCCGATCATCAGCCGGAAGCCCCAGTAGGTGACCGGCAGGTTCGGCACGTAGTCGATCGGCTTGCCCGACAGCTCGCCGAGCCGCGGGTCCTCCGGGTAGTTGGCCCCGTACTTCTCCTGGTACATCGGCACCAGGTCCTCGATGCCCTTGACCTCGGTGGAGAAGTCGTTGTGCGCCAGGAACGACAGCAGCGCGGGCACCGTGACGCTCTTGACGCTCTCGCAGTCCTGCCGCCGGACGTCGCCGATGGCGAACACCGAGAACGACGCGGGCTGCTCGGTGTGGCACAGCGCCTCGGCCGCGGCCATCTTCATCGGCTGCTGCTCGAACATCAGCTTGCCCTGGACGTCGCCGCTGACCGCGAGGCCGGCGAACGCGGCCACCCCGACCCACGTGCCGAGCTTCACCGACGCGCGCCAGACCGCTCCCTCTTCGGTCCGCCGCCACAGGTGCCAGGCCGCGATGCCCACCAGGAACGACCCCGCGACGGCGAACGCCCCGAAGATCGTGTGCGGGAACGCGGCCAGCACGGTGTTGTTGCCCAGCACGGCCCAGATCGAGGTGAGCCGCGGCCGCCCGTCCACCAGCTCCGCGCCCACGGGGTGCTGCATCCAGGAGTTGGCGGCCAGGATGAAGTACGCCGACGCGATGGTGGCCAGCGAGAACGCCCAGGCGCAGGCGAGGTGGACCTTCTTCGGCAGGCGGTCCCAGCCGAAGATCCACAGGCCCAGGAAGGTCGACTCCACGAAGAAGGCGACCAGCCCCTCCATGGCCAGCGGCGCGCCGAACACGTCGCCGACGAACCGCGAGTAGGCGCTCCAGGTCATGCCGAACTGGAACTCCTGCACGATGCCGGTCACCACGCCCATGGCGAAGTTGATCAGCAGCAGCTTGCCCCAGAACTTCGTCATGGCCAGGTACTTGCGGTCGCCCGTGCGCACCCACGCCGTCTGCATCCCGGCGACGAGCAGCGACAGGCCGATCGTCAGCGGCACCATCAGGAAGTGGTAGACGGTGGTGATGCCGAACTGCCACCGCGCCAGGTCTAGGACGTCCACGGCTACGAAGCTAGGTCTCCCGGGGGTCCCGGTTCAGGTACGAGGGTCCCCCCTGGCCCAGGACCTAGGTCCCGTCCTCGGGACCGGCCCTGAGCAGGCAGGACGGGGCGTGGGTACCGTCACAGGACGCCCGGCCCCTCCGGCGGCTACCATGGTGGTGCCAGAGGGGAGTAGTTCCCCCGACCCCGCGCGGGTCGGGGCGAGGTGATCGACAGACTGATCCTCCGGGATCCGGTCCCTCACCCGCTCTTGTCAGCGGGCGAACGAGACCTCCGGCCGGGCAGGTGCACCACGCCCGGTCGGGGTCGTGCTGCCTCCGTCCGGGTTCATCGGACGTCGGAGGTACTCCAGTGGCACCCGAACTCATGGCGGCGGCGACCGCTTTCGCGGTCATCTTCCTGGCCGAGCTGCCGGACAAGACGATGGTCGCCACCCTGGTCCTGACCACGCGCTACCGGGCGTGGCCGGTGTTCGCCGGCGTCACCGCGGCGTTCGCGCTGCAGTGCGCGGTGGCCGCCTCCTTCGGCGGCGTGCTGACCCTGCTGCCCGACCGGGTGGTCGCGGGCGTGGTGGCGGCCCTGTTCGGCGTGGGCGCGTTCCTGCTGCTCAAGGAGGGCTTCTCCGGCGGCGACGACGAGACCGACGCCGCGTCGGGCGGGACGGGGCAGGTGAGCTTCCTGCGGGCGGCGCTGACGTCGTTCGGCGTGCTGTTCGCGGCGGAGTGGGGCGATGCCTCGCAGCTGGCGACGGCCGGGTTGGCGGCGCGGTACGGCACGCCGGTGTTCGTGGGTTTGGGCGCGTTCCTGGCGCTGACCACGGTGGCGGCGATCGCGGTGCTGGTGGGGCGCAAGCTGGCGTCCCGCATCCCGACGCGGCTGGTGCAGCGGGTGAGCGGCTTCCTGTTCGCGGCGTTCGCGCTGGTGGCGCTGTGGCAGGCGGTGCTGGGGTAGGCGGTGCTGGGGTAGGCCCTCAGCCGAGCTGTTCGAGGTCGATGGTGACGGGGAACGGGACCCCGGTGGTGAACGTGCCGGTCACGTCACCGGGGTCCTGGTACCCGAAGTCGCCGGCCAGGTGGCAGGGGGTCAGCGAGGTCGGCTCGTCCAGGTCGACGATCCAGTAGTGCGGGATGCCGGCGTCGGCGTACTCGGCGCGCTTGACGACCCGGTCCGTGCGCTTGGAGCCGGGCGAGACGATCTCGCACACGACCAGCACCTCGGACGCCCGGAGCATCCTCTCGCCCCTGGCCGCCTCGCGCGTGGTGACCACCAGGTCGGGGCGGCGGGAGAACCCGGGCTCGTCCGGCTCGGCGAGTTCGAGGTCGACATCGGTGTTGTGGAGCACCGCCAGGTCGCCCGGCAACCGGTGCCACAGCCGGAAGTACAGCTCACCCAGGGCGAGCGCGTGGCGCGGACCGGGGGTCGGTGCCACCAGGAGGCGACCTTCCCACAGCTCCGAGTAACCGGGCTCGACCTCTCCGAGCGCGGCGTACTCGGCGACCGTGAACAGGCGCGGCTGCCGGAGGGCGGTCGTCTCGTCCTTCATCCGCGCCGAGCGTTCCAGTTGCCTCACCGCAACGCGTCGGCGACCTCCTGGGCCGCCCGCACCACCTGCGGCCCCACCACGTCGCCGTCCAGCTTCTCCAAGGCCACCACACCCACGCTGGCCCGCAACCCGGGCACCCCGCGCACCGGCGCCGCCACCCCGAACGCACCCGGCTGGAGCTCCCCGGTCGAGTGCACCCACTGCCGCCCCTCGGTCGACAGCCCGATGGCCTTGCCCGCCGCGCCCCGGTGCACCGGGTGCCGCGACCCCACCCGGTAGGCCACGTGGTACGCCGTCCAGGAGGGCTCCACCACGGCCACGGCCTGCGCCTCGGTCCCGTCGGCCACGGTCAGGTGCGCGGTCGCGCCCACGTGCTCGGCCAGGGTCCGCAGCGCGGGCTGCGCGGCCAGCCGCAGCTGCGGCAGCACGTTGGACGCCAGCCGCAGCACGCCCAGCCCCAGCCGCACCTTCGAGCCCTCGCGCCGCACCAGGCCGCGGGCCTGCAACGGCACCAGCAGCCGGTACACGGCGGCCCGCGACGCGCCGATGGCCGCGGCCAGCTCGCTGATCGACGGCGCCTCCGACTCGGCGTCGGCCACCGCCTGGAGCAGGGCCAGGCCCCGCTCCAGGGTCAGCGAGCTCTCCTTCGAGGCCGGCACCGGCAGCCGGCCGCGCGGGTCAGGTCTGACCAACGTCCTGCCTCCCGTCGGCGGGTGCGATCCGGCCGACCACCTCGGCCAGCCCGACGACCGAACCGCCCTCCCCGGGGGCCGTCGCGGTGATCCGCACCTCGTCGCCGTCCTCCAGGAACGTCCGCTCCGCGCCGTCGGCCAGCCGCACCGGCTCCTTGCCGCCCCAGCTCAGCTCCAGGAAGGAGCCGCGCTCGTCGCGGTTCGGCCCGGACACGGTGCCCGACGCGATCAGGTCGCCCGGACGGACCGTAGCGCCGTTGGCCGACAGGTGCGCGAGCTGCTGGGCGAAGGTCCACGACATCTCGCGGAACGGCGGCCGGGACACCACGGTGCCGTTCCACTCGACCTCGATGGCGATGTCGAGGCCCCAGGTGCGCTCCTCGACCAGGTAGGGCAGCAGGTCGTTGCCCAGCGGCGGCGGCGCGACCCGGGCCACCGCGAACGCCTCCAGCGGCGTGATCCACGCCGACACCGAGGTCGCGAACGACTTGCCCAGGAACGGCCCGAGCGGCTGGTACTCCCACGCCTGGACGTCGCGCGCGGACCAGTCGTTGACCAGCACCACGCCGAACACGTGGTCGGCGGCCTGCGACGGGGTCAGCCGGGAGGCGACCGGCCCGCCGCACACGAACCCGACCTCGGCCTCGATGTCGAGCCGCCCGCTGGGCCCGAACACCGGTCCCGCCGACGAGCGCCGCTGGCCGTGCGGGCGCACCACGGGCGTGCCGGAGACGACGACCGTGCCCGCCCGCCCGTGGTAGCCGACGGGCAGGTGCGTCCAGTTCGGCAGCAGCGGCTCGCCGTCGGGCCGGAAGATGCGGCCGACGTTCTCCGCGTGGTGGCGCGACGAGTAGAAGTCGACGTAGTCGGCGACGGTGAACGGCAGCACCGCGCCCGCCAGGCCGACCAGGTCCGCCCCGCGCGGCGCGGACGTGGCCGACACGACCTCCACCAGCCGGGCCCGCAGCTCGCTCCACGCGGGCCGCCCGGCGGCCAGCAGGGCGTCCAGGGACTCCCCCGCCACCAGCGGCGCCAGGCGCTCGCCCAGGGACAGCCCGCGCAGCGGCAGGGCGTGGTCGCCCACGCGCACCGCGACGCCGTGCCCGGGCAGCACGCCGTAGGGCAGGGTCTGGGGCCCGAACGGCTCGTCCGGCGCGAACGCCGGGTCGTCGATCCAGCTCACAGCAGCCCCAGCTCCCCCAGGTCGGTGATCGGCTCGTCCAGCGAGCACGACCCGTACGAGGCGAACACGCCGCGGACGGCGTGCGCGGCCTGGTCGGACAGCGACGCGGCCTCCTCGCCGAGCGCCGCGGCGTCCGTGCTGGCCAGCGCGCCGCGCACGTCACCGCCCGACAGGGCCCGCGCGGTGGCCACCAGCAGGTTGAGGAACCCGTGGTGGGTGAACCCGGTCGCCGGGTCGGTGCGGCGGACGGCGTGGTGCAGGCCCGCCGTCGCCTTGAAGGCCACGCCGCCGCCGCTGACCACGGCCAGGAAGTCGGCGACCTCGTCGACGCTCGGGAAGTTCTCCCGGCTCAGGCCGCCGCAGCGCAGCTTGGGCCAGCTGCCGTGCTCGATGACGCGGCGCACGCCGTCGAGCCAGCCCTCGCCGCCGCGGCGCGGCTCGACCACCCGGATGACGTCCTCGGGCACGAACTCCGAGACGCGTTCCAGCCACACCTCGTCCACGTCGGACGGCGCGGGCATCTCGACCATCCGCAGCGCCAGCAGCTCGCTGCGGGACTCGACGATCGACACCGCCTTGGGCACCCCGCCCAGGCCGGTGTCGATGACCAGCGACAGGGCGATCGGCTTGACCGGCTTGACCTTGATCAGCTCGGTGATCAGCTCGGCCAGCCGCGACGCGGGGCACAGGAAGAGCCCCACGGCTCCCGCCCACTCCCCGGCGCGCGCGTCGAGGTGGCCGCGCACGGCGTCGGGCATGGTCGCGTTACCCGGCGGGAACAGGGCGGCGTCGTCGACAAGCCTCGCGAGCAGGGGCGGAGTGCCGCGTGGACCGGGCGCACGGAGTTCGAAGGCGCTTGACACGGCTGACACGCTAGTGGCGTACCGGTCAATGAACAAAGATGTCCGACTATCGAACGCCCGGAGAAGATGATGGCGTACTACCGCCAGGTGGGTGAGATCCCCCGAAAGCGCCACACGCAGTTCCGCACGCCGGAGGGCGGGCTCTACGCGGAAGAGCTGATGGGCGTGGAGGGCTTCTCGGCCGACTCGGCGCTGCTCTACCACCGCCACCTGCCCACGGCGATCGTCGACGCGGTGACCGTCGAGGAGGACCGCGGCACCCTGGCGCCGAACCTGCCGCTCAAGCCCCGGCACTTCCGGACACCTGCCCTGACCTGGGACGACGACACCGACGCGGTGACCGGTCGGCGCGTGCTGTTCGGCAACGCCGACGTCACCGTCGCGTTCGTCCGCGCCTCCGCGCCCAGCCCGCTCTACCGCAACGCCAGGGGCGACGAGCTGCTGTACGTGCGGACCGGCGAGGGCGTGGTCGAGACGATCTACGGCGCCCTCCCGGTGGGTGAGGGCGACTACGTCGTGTTGCCGACTTCTTGCACCTATCGGGTGGTGCCGGAGGGGCCGATGGACGTCCTCGTGCTGGAGGCGTCCGGCCACGTCGGCCCGCCCCGGCGCTACCTGTCGGCCAAGGGCCAGTTCCTGGAGCACTCCCCGTACTGCGAGCGCGACGTGCGCGGGCCCGCGGAGCCGCTGCTGGTGGACGGCGAGGACGTGGACGTGCTGGTGCGGCACCGGGCGGGCCTGACCCGGTTCACCTACGCCAACCACCCGTTCGACGTGGTCGGCTGGGACGGCTGCCTGTACCCGTGGGCGTTCAACATCCGCGACTTCGAGCCGATCACGGGCCGCGTGCACCAGCCGCCGCCCGTGCACCAGACCTTCGAGGGCCCGAACTTCGTGGTGTGCTCGTTCGTGCCGCGCAAGGTCGACTACCACCCGCTGTCGGTCCCGGTGCCCTACAACCACGCGAACGTGGACTCGGACGAGCTGATGTTCTACGTGGGCGGCGACTACGAGGCGCGCAAGGGCTCGGGCATCGGCATCGGCTCGCTGTCGCTGCACCCCTCGGGCTGCACGCACGGCCCGCAGCCGGGCGCGGTGGAGGCGTCCCTGGGCGCGGAGCGGTTCGACGAGACCGCGGTCATGGTCGACACGTTCCGGCCGCTGGAGCTGGGCGAGGCGGCGCTGGCCGCCGAGGACCCGAAGTACGCCTGGTCCTGGGCTCGCCGGGGTCCTGACCTGGATTGATCCACGTTTGTCGGTGGTCGGCCCTAACGTCTGCCGGCATGGACGCACGAGCGGTTCTGGAGCTGGCTCCGGACAGCGGGGTGGCGAGCGCCGCCACCCGGCTGGCCGGGTCCTCCGGCTGGCAGGGGACGGGTCGCGACGACACGGCCCTGTGGGGGCTGTGCAAGGGCAGCGGCAAGAACCCCTACCAGGTGTGCGTCGACCTCGGCGACCGGGCGGCGAAGTGCTCGTGCCCGTCGCGGAAGTTCCCCTGCAAGCACGCGATCGCGCTCCAGCTGCGCGACGTGCGCGAACCGCTGCCGGCGGGCGAGCCGCCCGACTGGGTGGCGCAGTGGCTGACCAGGCGGCGGGAGCGCGCCGCGCCCGCCGCGCCGGACGACTCGCCGGAGGCCGGGGCGCGCCGGGCGAGGGCCAGGGAGAAGACGGCGCTCGCGCGGCGCGAGGCGGTGCGGGCGGGCGTGGCGGCGCTGTCCGACTGGCTGGCCGACGTGGCGGGGGCGGGCATCGCCGGGTTGCCCGCGCGCGACGCGGCGTGGTGGCGGGCGATCGGCGCGCGCATGGTGGACGCGCAGGCCAGGGGCCTGGCCTCGGCCGTGGAGGAGGTGCGCGACCTCGTCGCGGCCGGCGGGCCGGCGTGGGCGCACGACACCGCCGACCGGCTGGGCGGCCTGCACCTGCTGGTGCGGCTGGCCGAGGCGCCGGGGTTCGCCGACGTGGTGCGCCCCAGGCTCGGGTTCCCGGTGCCCGAGGAGGAGGTCCGCGCCCGCCCCGGCTGGTCGGACCACTGGGTGCCGCTGCTGGCGCTGGAGACCGACGACGGCCTGGTGCGCACCGCGCGGCAGTGGGTGTGGGGGCGCACCCGCGGCTGGGTGGTCGCGGTGCGGCACGCGGGGGGAGGGGCGCGCCCGGGGCTGCCGCTGGCGCACGGGGTGCAGGTCCAGGGGGTGCTGCACCCCTACCCGGGCGCGCCGCCCCACCGCGTGGCCGTGGGCGAGGTGCTGGAGCAGCCCGCCGGGCCGGTGCCCGCGCCGGCGTCGTGGCGGACCGCGCTGGCCGCCCTGGAGGACGTGCTGCGGGCCGACCCGTGGCAGCGCCTGCACCCGCTGGGCTGCGCGGCGGTGCGGCCCACCGCGGACACCCGGGCGCTGGTGGACGCCGAGGGGCGGGGCGTGCCCGTGCGCGACGACCTCGGCCTGGAACGGGCGCTCGCGCTGACCGGCGGCGCGCCGTTCGACGCGTGGGGGCTGTGGAACGGCCGCGAGCTGCGCCTGGGCGCGGTGGCCCGGCCGGGTGGGGCGCCGGAGGTCGTGGGATGAGCCTGCGCAGCGAGTGGGACGAGGCGGTGCAGGCCGCGCTGGTCGGCGCGCACCGCTCCGGCACCACGCCCGCCGAACTGCTCGACCGGTGCGCCGCGCTGGGCCCGGCCGCGCACGCCGCGCGGCTGCCGCCGGTGGTGGACGCGCCGCTGCTGGCACCGGCGCCCGCGTCGGGGGACGCGCGGGTCCACCCGGCGGCTCGGGACGTGCTGGCGCAGGTCCTCGCCCTGGAGGACCAGGTGCTGCTCACCGAGTGGTGCGGCCTGGCCAAGGCCGCGCGGCTGGTCGCCGACCACCGCGAGCTGCCCGCCCTGCTGGCGCTGGGCACCGCGCACACCGGCCTGCGCCCGGCGGTCACCGCCGTGCTCGGCGCCCGCGGCCGGTGGCTGGCGACCCTGCGGCCGGCCTGGGCGTGGGCGGCCGCCGCCGAGGCCGTCGAGGCGGTCGACCTGGACGCGGCCCTCGACCTGCCCGGACCCGCCCGCCTGGAGGCGCTGCGGCGCGCCCGCGCCCAGGACCCGGCGGGCACCCGGGAGTTCCTGGCCGCCCGGTTCGACGGGCAGCGCCGCGCGGGCGACCGGCAGGCGCTGGTCGCCGCCCTGGAGGTCAACCTCGGCCCGGACGACGAACCGCTGCTCGAACGCGCCCTGGACGACCGCGCGATCGGCGTGCACGACGAGGCGCTGCGCCTGCTGCGCACCCTGCCCGGGTCGGCCCTCGCCGCCCGCGCCGCCGAGCGCCTGCACCGCGGCCTGTGGCTGACCGCCGACGGGTTCGACGTGCAGACCGACGAGCTGTGGACCGAGCTGGCCCCCGAGCCCGAGGAGGCCAGGGACCTGCTCAAGGACGGCTCGGAGACCGGCGTGGCGGGCCGCATCCGCGGCGCGGCGGCGAGCGTGCCGCCGCGGCACTGGACCGGCCGGCTGCGCACCGACGACGAGGGCGCCGCCGCCGAGCTGGCCCGCGGGCCGTGGGCCTCGGCGCTGCTGCGGGGCGTGGCGCAGAACCTGCGGCTCGCCGACGACGCCCGGCCGTGGGCGGTCGCGGCCACCCGCGCGCTGACCGGCATGGAGCAGCTGGAGATGCTGGCCGGGCTGCCCGCCGAGCTGGCCGCCCGCACCGTCGTCGAGGTGTCCCGGCAGTGGAACTACGACCTGCTCGACCACGCCTGCTCGCAGCTGCCCGCGCCGTGGGGCCCGCGGGCGACCGCCGACCTGCTCGACCGCTACGCGGCGACGCGCGACCCGAGGTGGCGCGCCGGCCGGCCACCCGCCGTGCTGCTGGCCAGGGGTGACGCCGAGGTGCTCGGCGCGAACTGGGCGCGCATCACCGAGCGGTGGCCCGAACACACCGTCGAACTCGACGTCCTGCGCCTGCGCATGCGGCTGCGCGAGGCGTTCAACCCCCGGGAGGAAGACCAGTGACCACCGAGACCGTGCTGCGGCCCGCCGCGGAACAGCAGTACGCCGCCGAGCTGGCCGCCCTGGCCGCCGCCGACGACCGGCCCCGGCCGCCGCGCTGGCGGCTCTCGCCCCGGGCCGTGGTCACCTACGTGCTCGGCGGCACCCTGCCGGACGGCACCGTGATCACCCCCAAGTACGTCGGCGACCGGCGGCTGGTCGAGGTCGCGGTCGGCACCCTGGTCACCGACCGGGCGCTGCTGCTGGTCGGCGTGCCCGGCACGGCCAAGTCGTGGCTGTCCGAGCACCTGGCGGCGGCCGTGAGCGGCAACTCCACGCTGGTCGTGCAGGGCACCGCGGGCACCGGCGAGGACCAGGTCCGCTACGGCTGGAACTACGCGCGGCTGATCGCCGAGGGCCCGTCGGAGGCGGCGCTGGTGGCCAGCCCGGTGATGACCGGCATGCGCACCGGCGCGGTGGTGCGGGTCGAGGAGCTGACCCGGATGCCCGCCGAGGTGCAGGACTCGTTCATCACCGTCCTGTCGGAGAAGACGCTGCCCGTGCCGGAGCTGGGCATCCAGGTGCAGGCCGTGCCCGGGTTCACCGTGATCGCCACGGCCAACGACCGCGACCGGGGTGTGAACCAGATGTCGTCGGCGCTGGCGCGCCGGTTCAACACGGTCGTGCTGCCGCCGCCCGCGACCGAGGACGCCGAGGTGGAGATCGTGTCCGCGCGCGCGGCGCAGCTCGGCCGCGCGCTGGAGCTGCCCGCCGAGCCGCCCGCGCTGGAGGAGGTGCGCCGCGTGGTGCGCATCTTCCGCGAGCTGCGCAACGGGTCCACCGCGGACGGTCGAACGCAGCTGAAGCGCCCCAGCGGCAGCCTGTCCACCGCCGAGGCCATCTCGGTGGTGACCAGCGGCATGGCCCTGGCCGGCCACTTCGGCGACGGCCGCATCACCGCCGACGAACTGGCGTCCGGCCTGCTGGGCGCGGTGGTGAAGGACCGCGTGTCCGACACCGCGGCGTGGCAGGAGTACCTGGAGGCGGTGGTCAAGGAGCGCGCCGAGTGGCGCGACCTGTACCGGGCGTGCCGGGACCTGGTGGGCTGATGGCGCGCGAACAACCCCTGCCCGAGCGGGTCACCCTGCTCGGCATCCGGCACCACGGCCCCGGGTCGGCGCGCATGGTCGCGGCGGCGCTGGACGCCGTGCGGCCGGAGGTGGTGCTGATCGAGGGGCCGCCGGAGGGCGACGCCCTGCTGCCGCACGTGCCGCACCTGGTCCCGCCCGTCGCGCTGCTGCTGCACGACGAGGCGGAGCCCGCGCGGGCGGCGTTCTGGCCGTTCGCCGAGTTCTCCCCCGAGTGGCGGGCCATGACGTGGGCACACCGGCACGACGTCCCGGTCCGCTTCTTCGACCTGCCCGCCGCCGCGTCCCTGAACGACTCCCCCACCCCGCCGGCCTCGGGCCAGCCTTCTCCGGGCCAGCCTTCTCCGGGCCAGCCGGCCTCCACCCCGCCTTCCCCCGCCGCCCCCTCTCCCTCCCCTCCTCCCCTCTCCCCCTCCTCTCCTCCCCCTTCCCCCTCCTCCCTTCCCGCCGATCCCGACATCACCTCCGACGCCATCCCCAGCGCGGCCATCGACCCCCTGGGCGTGCTGGCCGAGGCAGCGGGCTTCGACGACCCGGAGCGCTGGTGGGAGGACGTGGTCGAGCACCACACCGACCCGGCCGACCTCCCCGAGGCGGTGGCGGAGGCGATGGGCGCGCTGCGCGAGGAGTTCGCCGACCAGATCGACTCCCGGACGCTGCGCCGGGAGGCCGCCATGCGCCAGAACCTGCGCCAGGCCCTCAAGGACTTCCCCGGCCCGATCGCCGTGGTGGCCGGCGCCTGGCACGTCCCGGCCCTGCGCACCCTCCCGCCCGCCTCGGTGGACGCCGCCGCCCTCAAGGGCCTGCCCCGCGGCAGGATCTCCGGCACGTGGGTCCCCTGGAGCCACGGCCGCCTGGCCGCCGCCTCCGGTTACGGCGCGGGCATCGACTCCCCCGGCTGGTACGCGCACCTGTGGGAGTGCGCCGACCGCGGCGACGCGGTACCGCGCTGGTTCGCCCGCGCCTGCGCCGTGCTGCGCGAGGAAGACCTCCCCGCCTCGACCGCGAGCGCCGTCGAGGCGGTCCGCCTGGCCGACACCCTCGCCGCCCTGCGCGGCCGCCCGTCCCCCGGCCTGTCCGAGGTGACGGAAGCGGCCCTGGCGGTCCTGTGCGGCGGTGACGAAACCCCGCTGCGCCTGGTCCACGAACGACTGGTGGTGGGCGAACGCCTGGGCGAGGTCGGCGACGACGTCCCCACCTCCCCCCTGGCCGCGGACCTGGCGCGCCTGCAGCGGAAGCTGCGCCTGCACCCCACCGCCACCGCCAAGCCGATCCGCCTGGACCTGCGCAAGGACACCGACCGCGAACGCTCGAAGCTCCTGCGGCGCCTGGAAGTCCTCGACGTCCCGTGGGGCACCCCGGACACCACGCGCAGCCTGGGCACGTTCGCCGAGGCGTGGCAGCTGCACTGGCGCCCGGAGTTCGCCGTGTCCCTGGCCGTCGCCGCCCGCCACGGCACCACCGTCGAAGCCGCCGCCGGCCGGGTCCTCGCCACCCGCGCCGCCGAAGCGACCCGCGTGGTCGACGCCGCCGACACCCTCAGCCGCGCCGTGGGCTGCGAGATCCCCGAAGCCGTCACCGCGGCGCGCCGAGCCCTGGACCGCTGCGCCGCGGCCGCGACCGACGCCCTGGAACTCCTGACCGCCCTGCCGGACCTGGCCACCACCGTCCGCTACGGCTCGGTCCGCGGCACGGACCCGGACCTCCTGCGGGTGGCCCTGCACGGCCTGCTGGCCCGCGGCGCGGTGGGCCTCCCCCTGGCCTGCCGAGGCGTCGACGACGACACGGCCGAACGCGCCCTCAGAGCCGTGGACGGCGCCGACGACGCCGTCCGCCTCGCAGCCGACGACGAGCACCGCGACACGTGGCAACGCGCGCTCCAGGCCCTGGTCGCCATGCCCGACGCCCACGGCCTCCCCACCGGCCGCGCCACCCGCCTGCTGTGGGAGGCGGGCGTGCTCGACTCGGACGCGGTGGCCACCCGCCTGCACCGCGCCGTCTCGGTCGGCTCCGCGGTGCCGGCGGGCCAACACCCGCCGCCGCACCCGCCACTCGCAGCCGGCACAACGACTTCAACAGGCGCCACGTCGTTCGTAGCCGGCTTCCTGCGCGGGTCGGCGGCGCTGCTCACCGCCGACCCCAAGCTCTTCGGCGTGGTCGACGAGTGGCTGACCGGCCTGTCCGGCGCGGACTTCGAGGCCGCGCTGCCGCTGCTGCGCCGCGCCGTGGCCGAGTTCAGCGCGGCGGAGCGGCGGATGCTCGGCGACCGGGTCCGGGGCACGGCACCCGGGTCGTCGGCCGGCTCGGGTGACTGGGACGAGGCGCTGGCGGGGCGTCTGGTCGCCCACGTGCGGGCGTTGCTGGCGGAGGTGCCGGCGGGGGTGCCGGGCGAAGCGGCGCCCGGCCTGGCAGCAGCCAACTCCGCGGCAACCGATCCGGCGGCAAGTGGCGCTGGTCCGGCAGCAACCGGTCAGGCGGCAACAGGGGCCGATCCGACGGCGGCAGGTCCGGCTGCGGCAGGTCCGACGGCAGCAGGTCCGGCTGCGACGGGTCCAGCGACAGTCGAGGCCGGCCCGGTGGCCGGGGCTGCTCTGGTGGCCGGCGCCGGCCTGGCGATCGAGCCTGGCCCGGTGTCTGTGCCTGGCCCGGTGTCTGTGCCTGGCCCGGTGTCTGTGCCTGGCCCGGCGGCATCCGGCGCGGCGGCGACAGGCCAGGCTGCGGGTTCCAGGCCGGCAGCAGACCCTGGGGCGGCTGCGAGTCCCGGGGCGGCGTCACGTCCGGGGCCGGTGGTGGGTTCCGGGGTCGGGATGGTCGAAGCCGCGGGCGGGGTGGGGGTGGATGGGTGATGCGGGGTGTGGTCGGCGTTCCTCATGTTCCAACCGATGATCGGGAACGCTGTTTTCGTACATTTTCGGCCGATGATCACCCGATCGTGTCTGCCATCGGGTGCCCTGGGGAGGGCTCGTGAGCCACGATACCGCAGGTGAGCGCCAGCGCCGGTGGCGGTTGCTGCTCGGTGGGGCGGCCGGTGATCTCGGGGTGCTCGGCGATGACGACCGGCGCCGGGACTCGGCGTTGACCGGCCTCTACGGCGGCGGGGGTGGGGGTGACGCGCCCGAGGCCGGCGGCAAGCGCAGTGCCGGGTTGGGGGGTTCTTCGCCGGTGCTGCACCGGTGGCTGGGGGACATCCGCACGTACTTCCCCAGCTCGGTCGTCCAGGTCATGCAGCGGGACGCGGTGGAGCGGTTGGGGTTGCGCCAGTTGCTGCTGGAGCCGGAGTTGCTGTCCGCGGTCGAACCCGACGTGAGTCTGGTCGGGACGCTCGTCTCGCTGTCCAACGCCATCCCCGCGCGGACCCGGGAGACCGCTCGCGCCGTGGTGCGCCGCGTGGTCGAGGACATCGAGCGGCGGTTGGCCGACCGGCTGCTCGCGGCCGTCCGGGGGGCGATCGACCACTCGCGCCGGACGAGCCGGCCTCGTCTGTCCGATGTGGACTGGGGGCGCACGATCCGGGCGAACCTGCGGCACTACCAGCCGGAGCAGCGGACCGTGGTGGTGCAGGACCTGGTGGGCAACAGCCGGCGCAGCAGGCAGGCTTCGCTGCGGGACGTCGTGCTGCTGGTCGACCAGTCGGGGTCGATGGCCGAGTCGGTGGTCTACTCGGCGGTGCTGGGCGCTTCGCTGGCCTCGTTGAAGTCGGTGGAGACGCGGCTGGTCGTGTTCGACACCGAGGTGGTCGACCTGACCGAGCAGCTGCGGGACCCGGTCGACCTGCTGTTCTCCACGCAGCTGGGCGGGGGCACCGACATCAACCGGGCGGTGGCCTACGGGCAGTCGCTGGTGCGGCGGCCCACGGACACGGTGATGGTGCTGATCAGCGACCTCTACGAGGGCGGGGTGGCGCGCGAGCTGCAGCGCCGGGTGCGGGAGCTGGTGAGCAGCGGGGTGACGGTCGTGGTGCTGCTCGCGTTGTCCGACAGCGGTACGCCGTCGTACGACCACGAGTTGGCGGCGCGGTTGTCGGAGCTGGGGGCGCCCGCGTTCGCGTGCACGCCGGACCGGTTCCCGGAGCTGTTGGCGACCGCGCTGCGCCGGGAGGACGTGGCCGCCTGGGCCGAGCAGAGCGGCATCCCCGTCGGCAGGTGAACCCACGAGAGCCGTGAGCCGGTGAGCACGCGAAAGCCGATGAGATCCCTTATCGGATGACGACCCGCCCCAGGGTCAGGAACGGCGCGCCGCGGGTGAGCACGACGGCCCGGCCGCGCGCGTCGGGCCCGGCCATCCACACCTTGCCCCCGCGGCGGATGTTGTCACGCACCCGCTCGGGCACCTCGAACAGCCGCAGGAACGTCCGGTCGGACCCGTCGGTCTCCAGGTACGCCTGCCGCCCCACCCTGGTCCGCCCGGGCACGAAGTTCACCGAAACGGGGTGCCGCGGGTAGGTGGCGAGCAGCTTCCGCAGGCTGCGGCGCGAGCAGAAGTGCCGCAGGCCGGGCACGGCGAACTCGACGCACAGCGGGGTGAGCACGAACACCCACTTGGACCCGACCCACTGGGAGAGCAGCCACAGCACGACGAAGGCGATCCCGGCCAGCCCGATGAACCCGACCGCGCGACGATCCGCCCCGGTCAGGCACTTGTGCACCCAAGCCTCGCCCACCACCGCTCCCAGCAAACCAGACTTTCCCACTTCCGGGTTGCCTGTTGACCCGCGCGCGAAACTCAGCCGCGTGACACCTTCGCGGGAAACAGCCTGGGCACGCCGCGGAACGTCACCACCGTGTTGCCCGCCCGGTCGGGGACCACGACCCAGGCCCGGCGGTGGCGGCTGATGCGGCCGCGGACCAGCGGGCCGGCGCTGACGTCGAGCACGAACTGCCGGGTGCCGTGCACGACGAGCCGCCCGCGGCGCCAGTGGACGCGCACGTGGACCCACTCGCGGTCGCCGAGCACCGGCTGCCGCCGGGTGAGGACGAGGCCGAGCGCGGCCGCGGCGAACAGCAGCAGCACGGCCGGCAGGGACGAGGAGACCTCGAAGACGAACACGAGTGCCAACTGGAGGGCGAACGCGAGCGCGCCGAGGACGACCCAGCCGAACGCCCGGCGGTCGGCCACCTCCAGGCAGTGCCGGGTCCACGGGTCGTCCAGGGCCGCTCCTTCGGTGGACGGCTTGTCGGGCACGGCCACGCAGCCACCTCCGCACGGGGCGTGACCAGGCTACGGCGGTCGGGTAAGCAGGGGGAGCGGCCATCCGGTGCACTCGCACCGGTCGTGGGACTTCCCACCCCGCCCGCATCAAGTTAGGCTGCCCTAAGTTGGGAGGTGAGCGGTGAACGAGACGCGTCGACCGCCCGCCCCGCACCCGGCGGAGCGAGCGCGCACGATCGCCGCCCGGGGTGGGCGCGCGGCCCTGTTGCCGTCGGACGGCTCCGAGAGCCGGGTGACGCCGCTGCTGCACCACGTGCACCCGCGCGGGGACGCGACGCTCCTGCTGCGCGACGAGCACCCGCTGGTCGGGGCGCTCCGCGCGGCCGAGGTGACCGCGATGCTGGAGGTCGCCGACCACGCGCCGGTGCCGCTGCGGGAGCCCGTGCGCGGCCTGCTGTGGCTCACCGGCTGGCTGCGCGCGCTCGACGGGCGGGAGGCCCGCGAGGCGGCGCTGGAGGTGGCCGACGAGCGCCCGGACCCGCGCCTGCTGGACGTCGGGCACGGCGTGAGCGTGGTCAGGCTGGTCCCGGCGTCGCTGGTGGTGGCCGACGCGGAGAGCACCACGTCGCTGCGCCCGGAGCTGTTCGCGCAGGCCGAGCCCGACCCGTTCGCCGCGCACGAGGACCACTGGCTGCGGCACCTGGAGCTGTCGCACCGGGACGTGGTGGGCCTGCTCTCCCAGCACCTGCCCGAGCACCTGCGGGGCGGCCACGTGCGCCCGCTGGGCCTGGACCGCTTCGGCCTGCGGCTGCGGGTGGAGATGGCCGACGAGGACCACGACGTGCGGATCGCGTTCTCCCGCCCGGTCGGCACCTCGCAGGAGCTGGCCGTCGAGCTGCGCCGGCTGATGGGCTGCCCGTTCCTGGCGCAGCGCCGTTAACGTACGCGGGTGATCGAACCACTCGACGCCCGGGAGCGCCGCGGTTACCAGGTCGAGCTGCTGCTCGTCTTCGCGATGACGCTCGGCCTGTCCGGGCTGCGCAGCCTGGTGCGCCTGCTGGACAGCCTGCTCAACCCCGTGCCGCTCAACGAGCAGAAGGTCGCGATCAACGTCCCGCAGGCGCGGTTCGACCTGCTCGACCTGCTCGCGCAGCTGCTGGGCGTGGTGCAGCTGGCCGCGTGGGGCGGGCTCGGCCTGTACCTGCTGTGGCGCGGCGGGGTGCGGCTGCGGGCCCTCGGGCTCGACCGCACCCGCGTCGGGCCGGACGCGCTGGGCAGCCTCGGGCTGGCCGCCGTCATCGGCATCCCGGGCGTGGTGTTCTACCTGGTCGCCTGGAACCTGGGCCTGAACCTGGCGGTGCAGCCGTCCACGCTCGACGAGTCGTGGTGGCGCGGCGCGGTGCTGATCCTGTCCGCGGCGGGCAACGCGTGGGCGGAGGAGGTGCTGGTCGTCGGCTACCTGATCACGCGGTTGCGGCAGCTCGGGTGGCGCGAGGGCACGGCCCTGCTGGCCAGCGCCGTGCTGCGCGGCTCTTACCACCTCTACCAGGGCTTCGGCGGGTTCGTCGGCAACGTGGTGATGGGCCTGGTGTTCGGCAAGGTGTGGCAGCGGACCAACCGGCTGTGGGTGCTGGTCGTCGCGCACACCCTGCTCGACGTGGTCGCGTTCGTCGGCTACTCGCTGCTGCGCGGGCGCGTCGACTGGTTGCCGTAAGACCGGCGATCACCCCGGGGGACGACGCGCGCTGATGCCGGGGGCGGCCAGCATCCGAGGGGTTGTCACCCGACAGAGGGAATCTGCCGATGCGCACGAAAGTGTTGACCGCGGCCACCGCCGCAACCGCCGCCACGCTGGCCGCACTCCTCACCGCCACCCCGGCCAACGCCACCCCGACCAACGCGGACCCGACCACGGTCAGCTCAGCCACCGCCGGCCTAGCCACCGCCGGCCTGACCAGCGCCGGCCCAGCCACCGCCGGCCCAGCCACCCCGGCCACCACCGCAGCCGCCGCGCGGATCACCGTGCCCGAACCGACCGGCCGGTACGCGGTCGGCACCGCGGAGCTGCACCTGGTCGACGACCGGCCCGACCCGTGGCGCCCGGACCGCCCCCGCGAGGTCATGGCCACCATCGCCTACCCCGCCGAGCGCTCCCACGCCCCGCGCGCACCGTGGATGGCACCCGGCGTGGCCGCGGGCGTGGACCAGCTCGCCTCGGCGCTCTTCGGCACGCCGCCGGGCGCGGTGGACTGGGCCTCGCCCCGCCGGCACGCCCGGACCGACGCGCCTCCGGCCCGCGGGCGGTGGCCGGTCCTGCTGTTCTCGCCGGGCCTCGGCTCGGTGCGCGAGCTGCACGCGGGCGTGACCGACGACCTGGCCAGCCGCGGCTACGTGGTGGTGTCGATGTCGCACACGCACGAGTCGGTCGCGGTCGAGTTCCCCGACGGGCGGGTCGAACCGCCGCTGCTCGACGTGGAAGACCCGGAGGACCGCCGCACCGCCATCGAGGCGCGGATCGCCGACACCCGGTTCGTCCTCGACGAGCTGGCCCGGTTCGACCACGCGGACCTGTCGCGGGTCGGCGCGTTCGGCCACTCGTACGGCGGCTTCACCGCGGGCGAGACCATGGTGCGCGACCGGCGCATCGACGTCGGCGCCAACCTCGACGGCGCGCTGGCCGTGTCCACCGACGAGGCCGACTACCAGCCCGGCGAGGTGGTCACCCGGGGCCTCGACCGGCCGTTCCTGCTGGTGGGCAGCGAACTCGTGGACTCGGACACCGGCGCGCGGGTCCCGCACACCCACCGCGAGCGCGCGGTCGACCCGACGTGGGCGGACTTCTGGCCGAACCAGCGCGGCTGGAAGCGCGACCTGTTCTTCGAGGGCAGCAGGCACAACAGCTTCACCGACCTCCAGTTCGCCATCCCGCAGCTCGGCGGCGTGCTCACCCCGGAGCAGCAGCAGGCGATCGTCGGCACGATCGACCCCGGGCGCTCGCTGGAAGCGCAGCGCGACTACCTGGCCGCCTACTTCGACCTGCACCTGAAGGGACGGCCCACCGGCCTGTTCCGCGGCGACTCACCGCGCCACCCGGACGTCCACCTGGTCGGGTGAGCGCCTGAGCGGTCAGGCGACCAGCAGGAAGCGGGACGCGGTGCGGGCCGCGGCGGCCACCACGACCCGGGCCGTGCCGGCCGAGTCGAGCCGGGACGGGTCCAGGTCCGCCACGGCCAGCGCCGCGTTCTCCGCGATCCGCGCGGAGGGCTCGGCCAGCGCAGCGGCGAACGCCCGCCACCCCGCGACCTCCTCCTCCGTGCCGGTCGCCTCGGCCGCCACCCGCGCGCCGACCTCGGCCAACGCCACCCCGCCGCCCCGGATGACCCCCGAGGTGGCCGCGCCGCGCACCGCGCGCACGGCGCGCTCCACCACCCCGACTTCCGCACCGCCCGCGCGGATCAGGCCGGCCGGGTGCTCGTCCGACGGCCACCCGGTGAACACCACCGTGTCGTGCGCGGTGACCACCGCTTTCCCGGCCCGCCCGCGCGACGTCGTCGCCGCCACCTCCAGCACGCCCCGGTCGAGGACCACCCGGGCCAGTCGGGTGCGCTCGGCGGGGTCGACGACCACGGCGGCGACCGCCCGCTCCCCACCGGGCCGCAGCAGCGCCACCAGGGCCTCGTGGGACAGCCCTTCGCACACGACCAGCAGGTCCTCGTCCGGCATCTCCCTGATCACGTCGTCGGTCAGGTACCCGGCGTGCAGCAGCACCACCGGGTTGTCCAGCACCACCTCGCGCCGCACCGGGTCGGTGACGAACCCGCCGGACGCGTACCCCGCGTCGATCCGCAGCCCACGACCGATCTCGAACTCCAGGCCGAAGCCCCTGCCCTCCTCGACCAGGACCGGCCCCCGCCACCCGACCCTGCCGGACACGGTCGCGACCACCGCCCCGATCCGCTCGCTGCCGGAAGCGGTCGTGGCGAGCGTGCGCACGTCCTCCTCCCCCAACGGCACGGCCGCCGCCCCGACCAGCTCCACCGCCCGCGCCGCCGCCGCCTCCACCCCGCGCATCAACCGCACCGGGTTGTGGCCCTCGCGCATCGCCTCGACCAGCCCGCCGAGCGCCCCGCGCGCCACGGCCACCGCCGACGCCGCCCCGTCACCGGCCTCCCGCCGCACCTCCTCCACCAACTCCCGCACGTAGGAGGCGCCCAGCGAGTCGCGCGGGTCGTCGGGCCGGTACGCCGCGACGATGGCCGACGAATCCGCCATCTCCTCCGGCCGGCCGTCGACGAACACCACGGCCCGCCGCCCCATCGGCCCCAGCGTCCGGCACACCGGGTCGGCCGCCGCCCGGAACCCGCGCAGCACCAGCAGCTGACCGGCCGTGTACGAGGCCGCGCGCCGCGGCACGCGCCTCGACGGAGCCCCGGCACGCGCGATCCGCACCGGCGCGGACGCCCCGTGCGCGAAGAACTGCGGCGTCTGGTCGGGCCGGCGGACCCGCACCTGCTCCCGCGCGTACCGGAACAGCTCGGCCACGTCGACCCACCCGTCGCCGTCGAGGTCGGCGCCGCCACCGGCCAGGCCCTCGATCAGCACGTCGGTGAACAGCGACGCCACCGGCGCGTCCAGCGACAGCGAGTCCTGCTCGAAGGCGTACTCGTAGGCGTTGGACGCGGTCATCACCACGTACCCCTCGCCCACGTCGTCCAGGACCGCGGCCTCGCCCTTGAAGCCCTCGACGAACGCGCCGCTGAAGCAGCAGTCGAGCACCAGCACGCGCCCGGCCGCCCGGCAGTCCTCCAACTGCTCGTTGAGGAACGACCGCGGGATCGCGGTGCCCGCGGGCCGGTCGCTCACGGTGTTGGCCGCGGCGAAGTACAGGCGCCGCTGGGGGGTGACCAGGCCGTGGCACGAGAAGTACAGCAGCACCAGGTCGTCGGGGGCGCGGGGCGCGAGCAGGTCCTCCACCGCGCGCCGGACCTCGTCGTCGGGCCGGTCCCGCAGCACCTCGACGGAGGTGAACCCGCCGACGTCGGGGTCCTCCAGCACGGCGGCGAGCCGTTCCACGTCCTGCCCGGGCGCGCGCAGCCGGCTCAGCCGCACGTCGGAGTACTCGCCGGTCGCGACCAGCAGGGCGTGCCTGCCCACGGCTAGTCCCCGCGCTCCCGCAGCCACGCCTCCAGCAGCGCCTTCTGCGACGCCGCGTCCACGCCCTCCAGGCTGATCTCGTCCTCGCCGGACTTGACGGTGATCTTGCGGGCGCTGCCGCGCTGCACGAACGCGGAGACCACCGACGCCACCGCGCCCGCCGCGGCCGCGCTGAGCGTGCCGTTGAGGACGAGTTCGGCGATGGTCGTGCCGCTGCCGCTCTTGGCGCCCTCCGGCAGGTCGGCGGGCGCGTGCCGCGCGTCCACGCGCGCACCCCTCACCAACTCCTGGAGCAGCAGGTTCGTCGCCGACGCCGCACCGCCGGGCGTGTCGACCAGTAAGCGGATTTCCGCCACGGAGCCTCCCCTGTAGAGCACTGATCATCCCGCAGTCGCCCCGGTCGCCCGCCAGTCCATGTCACATCGCAACAAACAGGTGTTCACCCAGTCGAATCGCACAACGAATCGCTACTTTCAGACCAAAGTGCGATCGAGTTTGTCGCAACAGGCCCTGTCGAGCTGCTGTTACCGCCGCTCCGGGGTTACCCTCGGGGACGTGACTGCGCACATCGCCCAGACCGCGGCCCCCGACGCCGCCCCCGCCCCGGCACCCCGGGTCGACAGCGAGGTCGGCCCCCTGCGCACGGTGCTGCTGCACCGCCCCGGCGCCGAGCTGAAGCGGCTGACCCCGCGCAACAACGACCAGCTGCTGTTCGACGGCGTGCCGTGGGTCGACCGGGCCCAGGAGGAGCACGACGCGTTCGCCGAGGTGCTGCGCGGGCGCGGCGCGGAGGTGCTGCTGCTGTCGGACCTGCTGGTCGCCGCCCTGCACGACGACCGGGCGCGGATCGCGGGCATCCACAGCGCGGTCGACGAGCGGCGGCTGGGCATCGACCTGGCCGACGCGCTGCGCTCCCACCTCGCCTCGATCGGCCCGGAGCCGCTGGCCACCGCGCTGATGACCGGCATGACGTTCGAGGAGCTGCCGGCGGCCGAGGGCGCGTCGCTGGTGCGCAAGATGCACCACCCGCACGACTTCGCGGTGGCCCCGCTGCCCAACCTGCTGTTCACCCGCGACTCGTCGGTGTGGGTGGGCGACCGGGTGGCGATCACGTCGCTGGCGCTGCCCGCGCGCGACCGGGAGACCGCGCTGACCGACCTGATCTACGCCTACCACCCGCGGTTCCGCCGGACCGGCCGCGCCTACGGGGCGCACTCCGCGCCGGTCGAGGGCGGCGACGTGCTGCTGCTCGCGCCGGGCGTGCTGGCCATCGGCGTCGGCGAGCGCACCACGCCCGCGGGCGCCGAGTCGTTCGCCCGGTCCGCGCTGGCCGACGGCCTGGCGCACACCGTGCTGGCGGTGCCGATCACGCAGGAGCGGGCGACCATGCACCTGGACACGGTGTGCACGATGGTCGACCGCGACGCCGTGGTGATGTACCCGGCGGTGCGCGACACCCTGGACGCCTACCCGGTGCGGTCCGACGGCGCCGGCGGGGTCGTGGTGGACGACCGGCGGCCGTTCCTGGAGGCGGCGGCCGAGGCGATGGGCATCGAGCGGCTGCGCGTGATCGACACCGGCCTGGACCCGGTGACCGCCGAGCGCGAGCAGTGGGACGACGGCAACAACACCCTGGCCGTGGCGCCCGGCCTGGTCGTGGCCTACGAGCGGAACGTGGAGACCAACGCGCGCCTGGAGGACGCCGGCGTGGAGGTGCTGCGGATCAGCGGCTCCGAACTGGGCTCCGGCCGCGGCGGGCCGCGCTGCATGTCGTGCCCGATCGACCGCGCGCCACTCGTGTGAGAGCAGTCCCGAAAGGGTTGCCTAAGCTTTCTTCGGCAACCCTTTCCTAATTTTGCGCAGCCTTGCCTTCAATGCATTGAATCGTATCGCGGGTTATTCTTCGACCATGGCCCTCAACCTGACGAAGATTTCCTCCGCGCGCGAGTCGAAGTTCCACGACCTGCTGCGGGCGCAGGTTCGCAACGAGTTCACCGCCTCGCAGCAGTACGTGGCCATCGCGGTGTGGTACGACGGCAACGACCTGCCCAGGCTGGCCGCGCACTTCTACAAGCAGGCCCTCGAAGAGCGCAACC
Organism: Saccharothrix syringae; assembly: GCF_009498035.1. Taxonomy (NCBI): domain Bacteria; kingdom Bacillati; phylum Actinomycetota; class Actinomycetes; order Pseudonocardiales; family Pseudonocardiaceae; genus Saccharothrix; species Saccharothrix syringae. The sequence goes on along the minus strand of NZ_CP034550.1, from coordinate 96,830 downwards.
ACGCGATGATGATCGTGCAGTACCTGCTGGACAGCGGGCTGCCGGTGACCATTCCGGGCGTGGACGAGGTGCGCAACGACTTCGCCGCCCCGCGCGAGCCGGTCGCGCTGGCGCTGGAGCAGGAGAAGGCGGTCACCGAGCAGGTCGTGGCGCTCGCCAAGACCGCCCGCGACGAGGGCGACTACCTCGGCGAGCAGTTCCTCCAGTGGTTCCTCAAGGAGCAGGTCGAGGAGGTCGCGTCGATGAGCACGCTGCTCACCGTCGTGGACCGGGCCGAGGGCAACCTGTTCCACGTGGAGGCATTCCTGGCCCGCGAGGCCGTGGCCGAGGGGACCGACCCGACCGCCCCGCGCGCCGCGGGCGGCGCCCTCTAGGACAGCACGCCCCGGCGCCCCGCCACCGTTCGCGGTGGCGGGGCGCCGGCGTCGTTTGCCCGGGTTCGGGTCACAGCACGGGCAGCGGCCGGAACGCGCCGTCGGCGTCCGGGGCGAACTCGTGCACGGCCACCACCTGGTCGGCCGGGATCGGCCCGTAGACGTGCGGGAACCACGGGCCGGCCTCGCCCGCCTCGCCCGGTTCCCACAGCACCGGCAGGCCGCCCGGGTCGACCACCAGCAGCACGAGGTCGTGCCTGCCCGCGTACAGCCGGTTCGCGGGCAGGTGCACCGTGCCGGGGTCCGAGCAGTGCACGAACCCGTCCGGGTCGAGCGGGATCGCGCCGGCCTCGCGGTCGCGCGCCCAGTCGTCCCTGCTGCTGATCCGCAGGATCACGCGGCCTCCTGGTTGTCCACAGGTACCTGTGGACAGGTTGGGGGGTGCCTGTGGACAGAGCCCGTCAGCGCAGGGTGATCTGCCGGCCGCGCAGGCCGTCCCGGGCCCGCCGCTCGGCCTCGGTGAGCGGCTCGCCGTCCAGGCCGGCCAGGGCGTCCGCCAGGCGCTTGCCCAGCGCCTCGGCGCCCGGCGCCCACTCGCTGGAGTGCAGCTCGCGGTCCAGGTCCCACACCGGCACGAGCAGGCCGTGGGCGCGGAACGAGCCCGCGTACCGGGAGCCCTCGCCCAGGTCCAGCTCGCCGCGCACGGACAGCCGGGCCAGCGCCGCGAGCAGCGCCTCCTCCGGTTCCGGGCGGACCCAGCGCAGGTGCGCCTTGTCGCCCGCGTCGACCCAGTAGGCGGCCCGCACGCCCGGCGCGTCCACGCGCTCGGTGGGCAGGATGGCGGCGTTGGCCCGCTCCAGGGACAGCGCGACGTCGCCGGTGGGCTCGTTCTCCGGCGGCAGCCACCACGCGAAGTCGGCGTGCAGCTCGGGGCTCAGCGTCGCGTCCGGGTCGAGCAGGTCCTGGAGCCGGCCGGGGTTCTCCCCGTTGTCGGGGCCGACGACGGCCAGCGCCTCGCCGGTCTCGGCGGTCAGCGCCCACTGCACGGCGCGCGCCAGGTCGCGGCTCAGGTCGCCGGAGCGGACCTGCACCTGGAGGCCGACGAACGCGGTGCCGTCGGCGCGGACCAGGCCGGCCGCGGCCATCGGCAGCACGGTGGCCAGGGTGATCTCGCGCCCGCCGTCCTTGAGCGGCAGCCGCGCCGTGGCCGAGGGCACGAACTCGCGCAGCGCGATCAGCTCGGCCTCGGCGGCCAGGCCCTCGAACGGGCGGGCGACGATCACGTCCGCCGCGCCGCCGGCGCCGCCGTGGCACGCCTTGTAGCGCTTGCCCGAACCGCACGGGCACGGCTGGCGGGGGTTGATCCCGTCCGCCGGCTTGTTCTTCACGGCCGTCCGCTTGGCCACCGCCGCCTCCTCGTGGTCAGGGCTGGTCGGGCGTCAAGTTAGCCGCAAGCAGCCGGCGCGTCTCGCCCGGGTTGTTGGTGGCGAGGAAGCGAACACCCCGCTCACGGCACAACGCCACGTCCGCGGGGTCGTCGACGGTCCACACGTAGGTATCGCGTCCCCGGTCCGGGTGACGCCTGAGCAGGTGAACACCGGGACCTGCGTAGTCGGCGAACCGGGGCAGGTTCCTCGGCCACAGCCGGTCGTAGAGCAGCACGGTGGGCACGTCCGGCTTGAGCTTCTTGAAGCGGTGCACGGCCAGCACGGAGAACGACATCATCACCGCCTCGACCCGGTACCGGCCGAGCACGGCGGCCAGCACGCGCTCGACCTGCGCCCCGTACCGCACGGGGTGCTTGGTCTCGACGAACAGGCGCGCGCCGCGGTCGTGGGCCAGGCCCAGCAGCTCCTCCAGGGTGAGCACCCCGGCGGGCTCGCCGCCGTGCCAGGAACCGAAGTCGTGCCCGCGGAGCTGCGCGAGCGTCATCGTGCTGAGCACGCCCACGCCGTCACTCGTCCGGTTGATCCTGCGGTCGTGGACGCAGACCAGGTGGCCGTCGCGGGTCAGCCGCACGTCGCACTCCAGGCCGTCGGCGCCCTGGTCCAGGGCCAGCTCGTAGGCGGCCAGGGTGTGCTCGGGGCGGCGGGTGGAGGCGCCCCGGTGGGCGACGATGTCGGGCGGCACGACGGGCAATGCTCCTGGTGGCGCAACTCCCCGGTCAACCCGACTACGTCATGTCACAGCTCCCTGAATGTTTGCCGGAACAAGCACACTCGGATGGACGCGAGGCAGGCTCAAGACCTACCGTCCGTGACCGTGACGTCGTTCGACCAGCACGACCCCGCCTTCATCGCCGACCCGTACCCCGACTTCGCCGCCCTGCGCGCGGAAGGCGAGGTGCACTGGCACGAGGGCATGGGCATCGCGCTGGCCGTGTCGCACGCGGCGGCGTCGGCGGTGCTGCGGCACCGCTCCCTCGGCCGGATCTGGTCGGACGCCCTGCCGGTCGAGCGGTTCACCGCGTTCAACCTGCTGCACCGCAACTCGCTGCTGGAGAACGAGCCGCCCACGCACACCCGGCTGCGCCGGCTGGTGGCCGCCGCGTTCGGCCGCGGGCACGTGGAGCGCCTGCGGCCGTGGGTCGCGGAGCTGGCCGACCGGCTGGTCGACGAGCTGGTGGCCAAGGTCCGGTCGGAGGGCTCGGCCGACCTGCTGTCCCACGTGGCCGCGCCGCTGCCGGTCGAGGTGATCGCGGAGCTGCTGGGCGTGCCCGCGCCGGACCGCCCGCTGCTCCAGCCGTGGTCCAACGCGATCGTGAAGATGTACGAGTACGGCCTGCCCGAGGACAAGCGGTCGGCCGCCGAGCGCGCCGCCGCCGAGTTCATCGCCTACCTGCGCGACCTCGTCGCGCTGCGCCGCGCCTCCCCCGGTGACGACCTGGTGTCGGACCTGGTGGCGGTCACCGACGCCGACGGCGCGAAGCTCACCGAGGACGAGCTGGTGGCCACCGCGGTGCTGCTGCTGATGGCCGGGCACGAGGCCACCGTCAACGTCATCGGCAACGGCGTGCTCGCCCTGATGAAGCACCCCGACCAGTGGCGGCGGCTGGTCGGCTCGCCGGCGCTGCTGCCCACGGCCGTGGAGGAGCTCATCCGCTACGACTCGCCGCTCCAGCTCTTCGAGCGCACCGCCACCGAGCCCGTGGAGATCGCCGGGTACGCGGTGGAGCCGGGCCGCAAGATCGCCGCGCTGCTCGGCGCGGCGGCGCGCGACCCGCGGGTGTTCGCCTCGCCCGACGCGCTGGACGTCGGCCGCAACCCCAACCCGCACCTGGGGTTCGGCGCGGGCATCCACTACTGCCTGGGCGCGCCGCTGGCGCGGATCGAGGTGCAGGCGGCCCTGTCGGCGCTGACCAGGAAGCTGCCGGGCGCGCGGCTGGCCGCCGAACCCCGGCGGCGCGCGGAGTTCGTCATGCGCGGCCTGCACGAACTGCCCCTGACCGACGGGTAGTCCGCCGGCGGCCGATGACCGGGCGCTCAGCGCGCCCGGTACGCCCTGGGCAGCTCGAACCCGCGCTCGGCCAGGACCTCGCGCAGCCGGTCCGGGTAGTCGGTGATGAGGCCGTCCACGCCGTCGTCGATCAGCTTGTTCATGGTGGCCTTGTCGTCGACCGTCCAGGGGATGACCTTCAAGCCGTGCGCGTGGGCCTCGTCGACCAGGGCCTTCGTGGTGAACGGGACGTAGCCGGGGTCGCCGACGCCGCCGCCCTGCGGGTTGCCGTGCACCGGGGACAGCGCGGACGCGCCGAAGCTCTTCACCGCCCGCACCACGCTGCCGCCGAAGTCGGCCAGGTCCAGGCCGCCCGTCCACGGCGAGCCCGGGCGCAGGAACTCCGGCTGGGTCAGGGCGACCAGCGGGACGCGGCGGTCCTTCTCCCGCCACAGCATCAGGGTGCCCCAGTCGAAGGACTGGACGGTGACGTTGTGGAAGAAGCCCGACCTGCGGATCTCGCGGTAGGTGACGTCGACGAACTGCTCGCGCGGCGCGGTCTCGTGCGGCGCGGCGGCCTCGACCTTCGTCTCGACGTTGAACTTCACCCCGTGCGCGCGGTAGCGGCGGGCCAGCGCGAACACCTCGGCCAGCGTCGGCATCCGCGCGCCCGGCGACAGCTCCTGGTCGGGGTACTGGGGCAGGCGCTGCGAACCGCAGTCCAGGGTGCGGACCTGCGCGAACGTCAGGTCTTTGACGTACTTGCCCACGTAGGGGAAGTCCGGGTCGCCGGGCGTGGCGGGCGCGGTGTCGCGGCACTTGGCCGGGTTGGTCCGGCGGTCGTGGGTGACCACCTCGCGGCCGTCCGCGGTGATCTGCACGTCGAGTTCGAGGGTCGTGACGCCGAGTTCGAGGGCCCTGGCGAACGCGGCGAGCGTGGCCTCGACGGTCAGGCCGATGCCACCCCGGTGCGCCTGGAGGTCGAACCCCTTCCTCCCGGGGTGCGCGTTCGCCACCCCCGCCACCAGCAGGGACAGGACCAGGGCCACCGCGAGTACCCGCATGGGACCACGGTGGCAGACGTTTTCGACGGAGGGGAGTACGGGAGCTGAACAGACCGGCGGCGAACGGCGTCGGGAGTGGTCGCGGACGTGCCGGACGTCGAACTCGGGGGTCCTGGACGCAGGACACGCCGGTCCTGGGCGCATGACACGCGCGGCTTGGGCGCAGGACACGCCGGGTGGTGGTCAGCGGGGGGAGCCGGAGGGGCGGGTCGGGCGCAGCACGGGGGGCGGGGCGTCCTTGACGTCGACCACGCGCATCCGGCGGATCGCGGCCGGGTCCACCGGCAGCAGGAGCGTGGTGACGCGGCGGACCACGACGGCGGTCACGACGGCCGTGGCGGCGGCCAGCAGGTCGGCGACCGCGTGCAGCACCACGCCGTCCGCCATGGCCTGCACGCTCGACCGGAACGACCAGGCCGCGGTGAACGCGGTGACCAGGCCGGTGCCCACCCACAGGCCCCACCACCAGCGCAGCAGCCGGGACGGCCGGGGGCGGGCGGTGACCGGTTGGCGCAGGGCCGCGTGCTCCAGCTCGGCCAGCACCGAGCCGGGCACCACCAGGTTCACCCCGGGCACCACCAGGCCGACCAGCACCTCGGTGTCCGAGCGCGACGGGGCGTACCCCGCGGCCGACGCGGCGGCGTTGCGCGCCCGGCGCAGCCACAGCAGCGTGAACACCAGGGCCATGACGCCCGCCACCAGCGCGACCACGGCGGAGGACACGACCATGGCGTCCGACACGCCGACCGTCGTCGCCGAGAGCGCGCCGTAGCGGCTGAGCAGCAGCAGGACGTAGCGCCAGATCTCGCTGCCGGCCGCCCACAGCGCGGTGAGCGCGGCCAGGCCGAGCGCGTGCGAGGCGGTGCGGGACAGCCGCTGGACGTGGTCGACCGCGTCGGCGGGCCGCTCGTCGGCGGTCGCCAGCGACGTGGGCCACCGCCACGCCAGCAGCGGGAAGCCCCAGCGCGGCGGGACCGGGTAGGACGGCGGACCCGCGTAGGGCCTGGGCGGGGCGCCCAGCCGGCGGTGCGGGTAGGCGCCGGGCGGCGGGGTGGCCACCCAGTCCACGCGCAGGGGCCTCAGCGCCACGTCAGATGACCTCGGGCTCCGCGCCGTCGACCTCGGCGACCAGCGGCCGGCCCTGCGCGGCCCACACCTGCATGCCGCCGTCGACGTTGGTGGCGTCCCAGCCGTTGGCGTTCAGGTACTGCACCACCCGCGCGGACCTGCCGCCCGCCCGGCACACGACGTACAGGTCGGCGTCCGCGGGCAGCTCGCCGAGCCGGCCCGCCAGCTCGCTCATCGGGATGTGCAGGGCACCGGGGGCGTGGCCCGCGGCCCACTCGTCGGGCTCGCGCACGTCGAGGAGCACCTTGCCGTCCGGGAGCCGCGCGGGCACCTCGGACACTTCAACGCTGGGAACGGTCACGGGGAACATGCTGCCACGGACGTAATAAAACGGGGTTAAGAGCACGCCGGCCGCCGATCCCACGAACGGGGGCGGCGGCCGGCGCGGTCCTGGCGCGGATCAGTGCGAGACGGCCTTCTCGGCGCCGACGCCGGTGAGCGCCCGCACCTCCATCTCGGCGTACTTGTCGCGGTCGTGCTCCTTCGACAGCACCGTGCCGAGGTAGCCGAGCGCGAACGCCACCGGGATCGACACGATGCCCGGGTTGGCCAGCGGGAACAGGTCGAAGTCGGCGTTCGGGAACATCGACGACGGCTTGCCCGAGACCGCGGGCGACAGCACGATCAGCGTGATCGTCACCGTGAGGCCGCCGTAGATGCTCCACAGGGCGCCGGAGGTGTTGAACCGCTTCCAGAACAGCGAGTAGAGGATGGTCGGCAGGTTCGCCGACGCCGCCACCGCGAACGCCAGGGCCACCAGGAACGCGATGTTCTGGCCGTTGGCCGCGATGCCGCCGAGGATCGACACGATGCCGATCACGATCGCCGTGCGCCGCGCGACCTTGACCTCGGCGTCCTTGTCCTCCGCCGCGCCCTTCTTGATGATGTTGGCGTAGATGTCGTGCGCGAACGACGCCGACGCCGTGATCGTCAGGCCCGCCACCACGGCGAGGATCGTGGCGAACGCGACCGCCGCGATCAGGCCCAGCAGCAGCGGCCCGCCCAGTGCCTCGGCGAGCAGCGGAGCCGCCGAGTTCGCCTTGCCGGGCGCCGCGTTGATCTTCTCGGGGCCGACCAGCGCCGCCGCGCCGTAGCCCAGGACCAGCGTGAACAGGTAGAACAGGCCGATCAGCCAGATCGCCCAGACCACCGAGCGGCGGGCCTCCTTGGCGGTCGGCACGGTGTAGAAGCGCATCAGGATGTGCGGCAGGCCGGCCGTGCCGAGCACCAGCGCGAGGGCCAGCGACAGGAAGTCCAGCTTCGACGTGCCGGTCGCGCCGTACTGCAGGCCCGGGCCGAGCAGCCGCTCGCCGGCCTTCGGCGCGTTGTCCACGGCCGCGCCGAGCAGGCTGGACAGGTTCAGGCCGAACTTGCCGAGCACCCACAGGGTCATCACGCCGGCGCCGATGATCAGCAGCACCGCCTTGATGATCTGCACCCAGGTGGTGCCCTTCATGCCGCCGATGAGGACGTAGGCGATCATCAGCGCGCCGACGATGGCGATCACGACCGCCTGGCCGAGCTTGCCGGTGATGCCCAGCAGCAGGGCGACCAGGCCGCCCGCGCCCGCCATCTGCGCCAGCAGGTAGAAGAAGGACACGGCCATGGTCGACGTCGCCGCCGCGGCGCGCACGGGGCGCTGGCGCATGCGGAAGCTCAGGACGTCGCCCATCGTGTACTTGCCGGTGTTGCGCAGCAGCTCCGCGACCAGCAGCAGGGCGACCAGCCACGCGACCAGGAAGCCGATGGAGTACAGGAAGCCGTCGTAGCCGTTGAGCGCGATCGCGCCCGCGATGCCCAGGAAGGACGCGGCGGACAGGTAGTCGCCCGCGATCGCCACGCCGTTCTGGGGACCGGTGAACGCGCGGCCGGCGGCCAGGTAGTCGGCCGCGGTCTTGGTGTTGCGGCTCGCGCGGATGACGACGACCAGGGTGGCGACGACGAAAACGGCGAAGATGCCGATGTTCAGCAGGGCGTTGTTGTTCACCGACGACCCCCTTCCAGCTCTTCGCGGATCTTCTCGGCCGTGGGGTCGAGGTTCTTGTTGGCGTGCCGCACGTAGAGCGTGGTGATGGCGAACGTCGACACGAACTGGAGCAGGCCGAGGATCAGGCCCACGTTGATGTTGCCGACGACCTTCTGCGACATGAAGTCGTGGGCGTAGTCGGCGAGGAGCACGTAGAGCAGGTACCAGGCCAGGAAGAGGCCGGCCATCGGGAACACGAAGTTGCGCAACCGCCGGCGGAGTTGGCGGAATTCAGGGCTTTCCTGCACCTCGACCCAGTTGTGCTCGTGCTGGGTCTCGGTGGGGGTGTGCTGCTCAGAGGTGCTCACGGTCCCCTCCTCGCGTGCTTGACGACGGTGTGAACGGCACGTAAGCCTCCTGGTCCGTTCCTGGTTCGCCGTGCACCGTAGGGAGACGTGGGTCACGCCTGAAAGACCCCAGGCGTGGACTTGCGCTCAACAGTCGAGTGATGCGATGAGCGGTAGGGATGCTGAGACGAACTGCCACTCGGGTGATCGAAATCACCGGTAACCGGATCGGTGGGTGTTTCTTCACCCGTTCGAGATCTACAACAACTCCCTGCTACCGCCCCTGAGGGGCGTCCACGGCCCGGTCGGAGAGCGGGGTGCCGGTGACGCACTTCACAAGCTACTCGCCGAACGGGGGTGCGGGGAGCGGCCGGAACGCGGAACTCGGGGTTCCCGAACGTCGAACTCGGGGGTCGCGAACGTTCGACACGACGGGCCCGAGGGTTCGACACGACGGGCCCGGAGGTTCGACTCGCGGTGTCGGGGTGGAGGACTCGCGGTGTCGGAGTGGAGGACTCGCGGGGTCAGGGGGCCGGGTGGCCCCGGTGCTTGCCCTCCTCCAGGCGGAGCTTCTCCTCGGTGGTGCCGAAGCGCTGCACGTCGCGGTCGCGCATGAAGCCCAGGGGGTCGGGCGCGTGGAAGCGCAGCAGGATCTGGTTGACGTCCTCGGGGGTGCGCCGCGCGGTCAGCTTGCTGATCATGACCATGGCCAGGAACGCCACCGGCACGGTCAGCAGCGCCGGCTGCGAGAACACCGACGGCGCCCACCCCCCGGTGTAGGAGCTGACCACCGTCACCACCAGGGACCCGAGCACCAGCCCGCCGCCGACGACCATGCCCGCCATGGCGCCCACCCAGGTCAGCCCGCGCCACCAGATGCCCAGCAGCAGCAGCGGGCAGAACGTCGACGCGGCCAGCGCGAACGACATCGCCACCGTCAGCGACGCGTCCGAGCGCGGCAGCAGCAGCGCCAGGCCGATCGCCACCGCGCCGGTCAGCACGGTCGCCCAGCGGAAGTCCCGCACCTTCCCCGGCAGGATGTCCGTCGACACCACCCCGGCGACCGACACCACCAGCCCCGAGGACGTGGACAGGAACGCCGCGAACGCGCCGGCCGCCACCACCGCGCCCAGCAGCTGGCCCAGCAGGTTGGGCTGCATGGTGGTCGGCAGCAGCAGCACCGCCGCGTCCGTCTTGCCGGTCACCAGCAGCTGCGGCAGGTACTGGCGCGCGATCACCCCGAGCACGGTCGGGAACAGGTAGAACAGCCCCAGCAGGTACAGCACGTGCAGCGCGGTCCGCCGCGCCGCCCGGCCGTCGGGGTTGGTGTAGAACCGCACCAGCACGTGCGGCAGGCCCATCGTCCCCAGGAACGTCGCGAAGATCAGCGAGTAGGTCTCGAACAGGCCCTTCAGGCCCTCGGTCTGCGGCCGCAGCCACCGGGCGTTGTCGGTGGGCGAGCCCAGCACCACCGGCACCGGCGAGCCCTCGGTGAACCGCAGCTCGGTCTCCGCGCCGACCGAGTGCACGCCGGCCGGCCAGTACACCTCGCCGTCGGCGGGCGCGCCGTTGACCTCGCCGGTCGCGGACAGCCGCACCGCGTGCTCGACCTGCACCCGCACCGGGTCGACCGTGGTGACCGCGACGTCGTCGTGGAACCGCAGCACGCCCGAGTCGTCGACCGCCTGGGCGCCGCTGCCCGGCCCGGTCAGGAACAGCGTGAACAGCACGAACGTGGGCGCGGCGATGGCGAACAGCTTGCCCCAGTACTGGAACGCCTGCACCAGCGTGATCGCCCGCATGCCGCCGCCGAGGACGTTGACCACCACGATCGCGGTCACCAGCGCGCCGCCGAGCCACGCGGGCAGGCCGGTGATCGTGTTCAGCGTCAGCCCGGCCGACTGGAGCTGCGGCACCAGGTACAGCACGCCGATGCAGATCACGAAGAACGTGCAGAACCGGCGCAGGTTCGACGAGCCCAGCCGCGCCTCGGCGAAGTCCGGCAGGGTGTAGGCGCCCGACCGCCGCAGCGGCGCGGCGACGAACAGCATCATCGCCAGGTACCCGGCGGTGAAGCCGATCGGGTACCACAGCGCGTCGATGCCGTCCTTGAGCACCAGCCCCGCGACGCCCAGGAACGAGGCCGCGGACAGGTACTCGCCGGAGATCGCGGCGGCGTTGCGGGTGGCCGGGACGGCCCGCCGGGCCACCAGGAAGTCCGGCGTGGTGTTGGCGCGGCGCGAGCCGACGTAGCCGAGCAGGAACGTCAGCACCGCGACCACGACGACCAGACCCAGGCTCCACACGTTCGGGATCACCTGTCCACCGAGTTCACGAAGTCCTGCTCGTGCCGCTCGGCCACCCTCCGGTACGCGTACCCCACCGCGTAGCACAGCGGGAACGGCAGCAGGGCCATCAGCAGCCACGGCAGGTGCACGCCCACCACCTGCACGTCCGCCAGCACCGGGAACGCGTAGAACGCCGCGGGCATCAGCGCGAGCAGCAGCAGCGTGCCGCCGCCCAGCACCAGCGCGGTGCGCATCTGCTGCCGGATCAGGTCGCGGATCAGCTTCTCGCCGACGCTGGTCTGCTCCTCCAGCTCGATGATCGTGCGCAGCACCCGCCCGCGGCCGCGCGGGTCGGCCAGCACCACGCGCCTGCGGCGCTTGCGCATCGGCGCGGACAGCGGGACGTCGCGCCCCGCCGGCTGCGGCTGGTCGGGTTGCCCCGGGGGGCCGGAGTTCTTGGTCATCCCCAACTGCTCTTGGGGGGACGCACGATCCGCTCCTTCAGGTCCCGCGTGTGCCGCCGGCTCACCGGCAGCTCCTTCGCGCCCTCGCCGGAGCCGATCACCACCGCGTACCCGTTCGACGTCATCCGCAGCTCGGTCACCAGCGGCAGCGCCACCAGGTAGGAGCGGTGGATGCGCACGAACCCGGCGTTCTCCCAGCGCTCCTCCAGCTGCGCCAGGGGGATGCGCACCAGGTGGCTCGCGCCGTCGCTGGTGTGCAGGCGGGCGTAGTCGCCCTGGGCCTCGACGTAGCGGACGGTGGCCCTGGGCACCAGCTTGATCGTGCCGCCCAGCTCGACCGGGATCACCTCGTCGTCCTGCGGTTCGGCGGTGACGGGCTCGGGCGCGGCCACCGGGGTCGAGGCGACGCGCTCCACCACGCGCGAGATCGCCTTGTTGACCCGGTCCTCGTTGATCGGCTTGGTCACGAAGTCCAGCGCGCCGACCTCGAAGGCCACCACGGCCTCCGAGTGCTCGACGCCGGTGACGAACACCAGCGCCGGCGGTGCGCGGAACGCGCCGAGCACGCGCGCGAGGTCCGTGCCGCTCAGGCCGGGCATGTTGATGTCGGCGAAGACCGCGTCCACCGGCGGCACCCCGGAGTCCGCGCGCTCCTTCACCTCGTTGTCGTAGTCGCCGCGCAGGATGCGCAGCGCCTCGGCCGCGTCGAAGGCGGTGATCACGCGCCTGATGTGCGGGCTGCTCTCGAGCAGGTACTTGATCTCGCTCAGGCCCGGTGCCTCGTCGTCCACCGCGAGAACGAGGAGGCCGGCGTTGTCACTGGGGTTCTTCGAAGTACTCACTGTGCCGCGCATCTTGCCGATCGAGCGGGTCGCTGTCTACGCCGGTCACCGGACCGCGCCGCGCCCGTGACCTCACAACCCGAATCGCGACCAGCGCGCCCGCTCCTCCAGGGCGGCCAGCCCCTCCAGCAGCAGATCGCCCGATCGGGTGGTTGCGCCGGCGAGGCCGAGGCGTGCCAGGAGGGGGCGGCGGGGCTCGGCGACGGCGATCTCGGCGTCCGGGTAGCGCTGCGCGACGACGCCGCGCAGCGTCCCGATCCCGTCCACCAGGCCGAGTTCGAGCGCGCGGGCACCGGTCCACACCTCGCCGTTGAACAGCTCGTCGTCGCTCGCCCGCAGCTTGTCGCCGCGCCGCAGTTTCACCCAGTCGGTGAACTGGTCGTGCAGCTGCGCCTGGAGGCCCTTGAGCCACTCGACGTCCTCGGCCTTCTCCGGCCGGAACGGGTCGAGGCGGACCTTGTTCTCGCCCGCGGTGTAGACGCGGCGCTCGACGCCGTAGCGCTCGATCAGGCCGTTGAGGCCGAACCCGGCGCTGACCACGCCGATCGAGCCGACCAGCGACGTGCCGTGGGCGTAGATCTCGTCGCCCGCGCACGCCAGCCAGTAGCCGCCCGAGGCCGCCAGGTCCTCGCAGAAGGCCAGCACCGGCACCTTCTTCTTGGCCGCGAGCTCGCGGACGCGCTCGGCGACCAGCGCCGACTGGGTGGGCGCGCCGCCCGGCGAGTTGACCAGCAGGGCGACCGCGACCAGGCGGTCGTGGTCGAACGCGCGGGTCAGCGCGGTCTCGACGGTCTGCATGCTGATGGTGTTGCGGGCCATCGGCGTGGGGGTCGGGGTGATGACCCCGTGCAGGCGGACGGCGGCGACCACGGGGCCGCGCTCGGTCCGCTCGCTGACGATCTTGGGCAGCCGGGCCGCGATCTTGTCCGTCACGCTCATGCCCCCGACCTTACGTGCCGGCCCCGGCGCGGGGGGCGCACCGACCCGCGCGCGCCCTGAAGTCGGCGCCGCGGGGCTAACATCGGCCGGTGACGTTCAACCCGATCCGGTGGCTCGAACGCTACGTCGAGTGGTGGGACGACCGGGGCCGCCAGAACGCGGACGGCCCGAGCACCATGCACGTCTACTGGATGTGGGTCACGTGGTCGGTGTGCGCCGTGATGGTGGTCGCGGTGCTGGCGGTGGCCGCCGCCTGACCGGCCGGGCGGCCCGACCGGCCGGACCCGCTAGGCGCGGATCGCGGCCTGCTCGGCGGTGTCCTCCAGCTTCGGCGGCACCAGCGGCAGGTTGGTCTGCACGCCCGGCCGGTACTTCGGGATCTTCAGGATGATCTTCATGCCCGCCTCGGGCGCGGTCTCCACGACCAGCGCGTAGTCGTCGCCGAAGACCGCCCGCATGCGGTGGTTGATGTTGCCCAGGCCCACGTGCGCACCGGTCTGGTGGGCGTCCTTCAGGTCCTCGAACAGCCGGTCGGGGTCCATGCCGACGCCGTCGTCCTCGACCGAGATCAGCGCCTCCGCGCCGTTGTCCTCGGCGATGATGGTGAGCAGGCCGCCGCCGGGCTTCTTGGCCAGGCCGTGCCGGACGGCGTTCTCCACCAGCGGCTGGAGCACCAGGAACGGCAGCACGACCTGCAGCACCTCGGGCGCGATCTTGAGCCGGACGTTGAGCCGCGACCCGTACCGCGCCTGCTCGATGGTCAGGTAGCGGTGGATGTTGGTCAGCTCGTCGGCGAGGGTGGTGAAGAACCCGTCGGTGCGGAAGGAGTAGCGGGTGAACTCGGCGAACTCCTGGAGCAGCTCCCGCGCGTGCTTGGGGTCCGTGCGGATCAGCGAGGAGATCGTGTTCAGCGCGTTGTAGACGAAGTGCGGCGAGATCTGCGCGCGCAGCGCCTTCACCTCGGCCTGCGCCAGCGCCTGCCGGGACTTCTGCAGCACCTCCAGCTCCAGCTGGGTGGAGACGAACCGCGCGGTCTCCTCGGCCATCCGGATCTGCCGCTTGTTCGCCACGCCGCTGACCACGATCAGCGTGCCCGCCACGTCGTGCTCGACCTCCAGCGGCACGATCACCGCGGTGTGCAGCAGGCACGGGCCGGGCAGCTCGCAGTCCAGCTTGCGGTGCTCGACGTGCTCCTTGTGCCCCTCGCCGATGGCCCGCTCGATGTAGGCGCGCAGGAACTCGTAGTGGTCGCCCGCCTCGCCGTCCCAGGACAGCAGGGTCCCCTCGTGGTCGGTGATGCCGACCGCGACGCAGCGCAGCATCTCCCGCAGGTGGGGGGTCGCCTTGTTGGCGGCGTCCTCGGTCAGGCCCTCGCGCAGGTCGGCCGACGCCTTGGACATGCGGTGCAGCATGTCCATCACGGCGTCCTCGACCGACGTGCTCACCCTGCGGGCGCGGCAGAGCATCACGAACAGGCCCAGGACGGCCAGGGTCGCGATGAGCCCGAGCACGGCCCGCTCGGTCAGGAGGTCACGCACGGTGTCCATGCTGTGCCGTGCGGGGCCGGGAGGCAAGGGGATCGGAGGCCGTTGGGGTGCACAACCGGTGAATTGGCGGCAACCGTGGCAGCACGTTTACCCGATCGAGTGAGGACCGGCGGCCAACATCACGCGCAGTGGGCGCGACCCGGGTGCCGGGCCGCGCCCCCGGCCCCTCAGATGTCGAGGTAGTCGTTGGGCTTCGGGACGTCCAGGTAGTCGTTCGGCTTGGGGACGTCCAGGTAGTCGTTCGGCTTCGGGATGTCGAGGTAGTGGTTGGGGTTCTGCGGCCGGTAGCGCTCGGCGGCCGCGCCCAGGGCCACCGACGTCGTGGTCGAGGTCTCGGTCGGGTCGTCCTCGTCGCACTTGAGGTCCTTGAGGATGTCCTTCAGGTCGACGCCCTCCAGGCCGTCCAGCTCCTCCAGCACCCGGCAGATCACGTCGCGGGTCTCGTCCGAGGGCTGCTGCTTCGGTTCCTCGGCGGGGGCGGCCAGGGCGACCCCGGCCAGGGTCGTCACGCTCAGGGCGGCACCGGTCAGCGCGGCGGCGATGCGCTTGTTCACGACTCCTCCATGTGGTCGGCGGACACCTGGAGGAGTTCCCGGAAGGGGCGGCGTGGACCGCGACGGGCGCAAACCCACCCGGTCGTGTGACTTACTTGAGCAGCCGGGACAGGCGCCGGTCGGCCAGCGGCCTGCCCCCGGTCTGGCACGTGGCGCAGTACTGGAAGGCCCGGTCGGCGAAGGAGACCTCGCGCACCGCGTCCCCGCACACCGGGCACGGCAGCCCGGTCCGCCCGTGCACCCGCAGGCCCGACCGCTTCTCGCCCTTCAGCGTCGCCGCCGACTGCCCCACCGACCGCGCCACCGCGTCGGTCAGCACGGTGGTGATCGCCTCGTGCAGCCGGTCCAGCGCCTCCGCGGGCAGCCTGCCCGCGGTCGCGTACGGCGACAGCCGGGCCACGTGCATGACCTCGTCCGAGTAGGCGTTGCCGATGCCCGCGAGCAGGGCCTGGTCGGTCAGCGCGGTCTTCAGCCGCTCGGACCGGCCGGCGAACAGGTCCTCCAGCCGCGCCCGGGTCACCGACAGCGCGTCGGGGCCGAGCCGCGCGATCCCCGGCACCTCCGCCGGGTCGCGCACCACCCAGGCGGCCAGGCCCTTCTTGGTGCCCGCCTCGGTCAGGTCGAAGCCGGGCCCCTCCCCCGGCGGCCCGAGGTGCACGCGCAGCGCCAGCGGCCCCCGGCCGGGCCTGGGCGGTGCGGCGGCCGTGGTCCCCGACCAGCGCAGCCACCCGGCGCGCGCCAGGTGCACCACCAGGTGCAGGCCGTCGCAGTCGAGGTCCAGGTGCTTGCCGAACCGGCCGGCACCGGTCACCTCGCGGCCCTGGAGGTCGGTCCACGGCGGGGTGAAGGTCTTGAGCACCTGGGGCGAGGCGATGTCGACCCGGTGCACGCGCCGCCCCACGGCGTGCTCGCGCAGGTGGTGGGCGAGGGCTTCGACCTCGGGCAGTTCGGGCACCCGCCCAGTGTTCCCCGCCGGGCGGCGATCAGTCGACCGGCTGTTGTCCGCGGGCGGCGATCAGTCGACCGGCTGGAGCGGCCCGTCGAGGTCCGGCAGCGAGTACATCTCGATCTTGCGGGCCACGTTGCGCACCTCGTCCCGCACGGTCAGGAACCCGCGCACGGTGCCGACCCACCGCTCCGGCGGCAGCTCCTCGGTCTTCTTCGACTCGGCCGCCACCAGCCACGGCCGCCGGATCACCCAGCGCACCGGGAAGAACAGGAACACCAGCACCAGCGCCACGACCAGCCACGCCGGCACCACGACGTCCTCCGGCGTCCAGGCCACCAGCACCGCGGCCATCACGATCACGATGGCCAGCATCAGCACGCCCGGACCGGAGCCGCCGCTCACGTCGTGCTCGAAGTCGGCGTCGGCCGCCGGGTTGCGCCACTGCACCTGGCTGCGCACCGTCCACATCCGGCCGTCCGCGCCGCGCACCAGCCGCGTCATCACCGTCTCCCTCAAGGTCTCTCGACCGGTCACCGAGCGTGGCTCAACGCTACCGGCAAAGTCTTGCACCTCGCGGGTGAAAGGTGCGGTTACGCCGGGTCGAGCGCGGCGGTCGTGGTGGTCGGCGCCTTGATCGTCCCGGTGGGGTCCGCGCCGGTGGGAGCCGGTCCGGTGGGTTCCGGCCCGGTGGTCCCGGACGCGGCCTGCCGGGGCGGTTCGGCCGAGGTCGGGTCGGTCCCCGTCGGGTCGGTCGACTCCGGCTTCGTCGGCTCGGGCTTCGTCGACCCCGGCCCGGTGGTGGTGGTCGTGGTCGACGCGTCGGTGACGTCGGCCGAGGTCAGCACCATCGACCGCGGCTCGGCGGCGGTCTCGGCGGTCCCGGCCGCCGGCGGGTCGGCGGGCACCGCGGTGTCGGCCGCGGCGGCCCGGCCGGTCGTCGTCGGCGCCGGGGGCGTCGGCCCGGCCGACCGCCCGGCGGTCCTGGTGTGCACGACCCGCTGCGCGGCCACCGGCGACGGCTCGCTGGTGGCCGTGCCGGTGGCGGTCACCTCGGGGGTGCACAGCGCCAGCACGTTCCCGCCGGGCGCGCCGTCCGGGCCCGGCTGGAGCAGCGCGGGGCCGGGCGCGCCGGTGAACGTGCCCGCCAGCACCCCGAACAGCCCCACCGCGGCGGCCGACGCGGCCGCGGCGAGCACCAGCTTCACCCGCCCGGTCAGCAGCGCCGCCTTGCCCACCACCGCGGGCGCGACCAGCGCGGTCACCGCGACCGGCACGGCCACCGACGCCGCGTGGGCCCGCAGCGTCGAGCACACCTCGGTCAGCTCCGCGTGCAGCGCGTTGCACGACGAGCACGTCTGCAGGTGCTTGCGGATGCGCCGGTGCTCCGCGCCCTGCACCCCGCCCGCCACGTAGGTGCCCAGCTTGGCCACCACCGAGCTGCACGCCCGCGGCCCGGTGTCCTCGGCCAGGTGCGCCTGCAGGTAGGCCGCGCGCAGGCCCTCCCGGGCCCGGCGGGCCAGCGCCGCCATCGCGTTGGGGCTCAGGCCGAAGCTCGGCGCCACCGCCGCCGGCCGCGCGCCCTCCACCTCGACCTGCCACAGCACCGTGCGCCACCGCTCGGGCAGGCTGGTGAACGCGCGGGAGATCAGCGCGTGCTCCGGCCGGCTCGCGGTAACGTCCGGGAACGGCTCGACGCGCCTGCTCAGCTCCTCGTCCTCCACCGGCACGTCCCGCCGCCGCCCGCTCCACTCCCACGCCACCCGGCGCGCGACGGTCAGCAGGTAGGTCCGGACGTGGTCGGTCGGGCCGGTGCCCCGGCGGATCGCCTGGAGCACGCGGAAGAACGCCTCCGCGGTCAGGTCGTCGGCCTCGGCGTGCTCGCGCACGTGCCGGAGGGCGAACCGGCGGACGGCGTCGGCGTGCTGGGTGAACAGCTCGCCGAACGCGGCGTCGTCGCCGGCGCGGACCCTGGCCAGCAGCTCCCGGTCGAAATCGGCATCTCCGGCCATCCCGCCCGGCACCTCCCGCCCGCCCAGTGGTCCGCAGGTCAAGATGCCACAACCGGCTCCGGGCCGCCCGAACCGATAGCGACCCGATACCGAAGACCCCCCGGGTGGTGTGGGCCGTCCGGAGCACGCCGCGGGTCCGCCCCGCGCAGCGCCGCGGGCCTCGCGGTCGGTGACGAGCCGGTCACGGGTGGGCGTCAGGTGGTGGGCGACCGGGCGGCGCCGGTCCCCGCGCCGGGTAACCTCCTGCCGCGTGGTCGACTGGCGCGCAAGGGCTTCCGCCCTCGTCCCCGAGCTGAGTGCCGTGGTCGAGCGCGAGTCCTGGTCGTGCCACGTGTTCCTGGCGGAGCTGTGGCAGCTCGCCCTGGAGGCGCACCGCGACGGCGAGCACGACGTGCTGCGGCGGGCCTACTCGTTCGCGCACTGGTGCTTCCGGCAGCCCGAGCGGTTCCTGTCCGACGCCTCGGTGGTCAGCTTCTACGAGCACGTGTTCGACGAGTGGGAGCTGCGCGACGAGGTCGCGCCGTGGCTGCCCGCGGAGGTCGTCGCGCGGGTCCGGCCGCTGTGGGAGTGGCGGTGGCCGCAGGAGCGGTTGGTCGAGGTGGACCGCCTGCTCGCGGGCCCCGCGCCCGGGGTGGCACCCCCCGGTTCGAAACCCGTTTGAGGGATGGTCTATAGTTCTTCGTGTCAGGCGGATGTAGCGCAGTTGGTAGCGCATCACCTTGCCAAGGTGAGGGTCGCGAGTTCGAGTCTCGTCATCCGCTCTTCGAAGGGCCCCGGTGTTCGCACCGGGGCCCTTCGCACGTTTTCGATCACGCCCTGCGGCGCGCCCCGGTGATCCCCACTAGGTTGGCGGGCGTTGGGTTCCTCCTCGAAGACGGAGTTTCGAACATGGCCACCACCCGCAAGGCGACCACGCACTGGGAAGGCAACCTGCTGGAGGGCAGCGGCAGCGTCGCGCTGGAGTCGTCGGGCATCGGCACCTACGACGTGAGCTGGCCCTCCCGCGCCGAGCAGGCCAACGGCAAGACCAGCCCGGAGGAGCTGATCGCGGCCGCGCACTCGTCCTGCTACTCGATGGCGCTCTCCCACGGCCTCGCGCAGGCGGGCACCCCGCCGCGGACGGTCGACACCTCCGCCGAGGTGACGTTCCAGCCGGGCACCGGCATCACCGGCATCCACCTGACCGTCACCGCCGACGTGCCGGGCCTGGACGCCGAGGGCTTCGCCGCGGCCGCCGAGAACGCCAAGCAGAACTGCCCGGTCAGCAAGGCGCTGGCGGGCACCGAGATCACGCTGACGGCCACCCTGGCCTGAGCGCCCGGACCCCTGGTACCGGCCTGATACCCGAAGTGTCGGGCCGGTGCCAGTGGCCGTGTCGAATTTGACCCGCTCGGGTGATGCCGGGTAGTCGTGGTGGATGCTCACCGAGTTGCGTGGTCCGGGGCGGCTCGCCCTGGGTGCGCTGATCGGCTCGGCACTGGCCGCCCTGGTCGGCTTCACCGCGGTGGTCGACCCGCCGTCCCCCGGACCGGAGCGGTCCGACGTGGGGCACATCGTGGTGGTGAGGGGCAGCGAGCAGCCCGGCCGCACCGCCGGCGTCGCGGGCACCGCCGCCCCGGAGGGCACCGCAACCTCGACTACCACCACGACGTCCTCTTCCACGACGGCGCCGTCGTCCTCGACCACTTCGGTGACGAGCACCACAACGACCTCGGCGACGACCACCACCGCGACCACCACGACCCGGCCGACCACCACCCGGCCGACCACGACGACGACCACCACCACCTCGCGGCGGCCGACCACCACGACCCCCACGACGACGACTCGCAGACCGTGCGGGCTGATCTTCTGCTGATCGCCCGCCGATTCCCCGAGTGAAGGGTGACGAAGCGTGTTTTGGCAAGATCGGGCCGTGACGTCCAGCCAGGTGCCCACCCAGCCCCAGCGAAGCAACGACACCCCCACCATCCGCATCCGGGCCGTCG
The DNA here is from genome assembly GCF_009498035.1 of Saccharothrix syringae. NCBI lineage: Bacteria > Bacillati > Actinomycetota > Actinomycetes > Pseudonocardiales > Pseudonocardiaceae > Saccharothrix > Saccharothrix syringae. Next base: position 76,936 of record NZ_CP034550.1, on the reverse strand, counting down.
CCGAGCCCGCGTGGCCGACCGCCGAGCCGATGACCGCGACCGACCTGACCCCCGTCACGGCTCTCACCACCAAGCTGGAGCCCGTGGTCGTCCCGCCGGTCGCGCCGGGGATCGCCGGTCAGCTGCCGACGGCGCCCGCGCAGGCCGCGCCCGGGGTGGTCGCACCGGCCGCGCCCACCGCACCCATTCCCGTCGCTCCCCCGGCACCCGGTTCGCCGGCCGCCCCGGGGCAGCAGGCCGTCGCGCCCGGCTTCGTGCCCGCCGGCGCCGTGCCCACCTCCGTGCCCACCTCCGTGCCCGCCTCCGCGCCCACCGCGCCCGGGGCCGTTCCCGCGCCCGCCGCCACCCCCGCGGCACCCACCACGTCCGCGGCGACGGCCGCGTCCGCCGCCAAGCCGGCCGTGCAGCGCAGCAAGTGGCGCCGCATCGCGCGCCGGATCGTCGGCCCCACCCTGCTCACCAAGAAGGGCTGACCGGTTCGGCCCGGTTCACGCGGCCCGGTTCAGGCGGACCGGGCCTGGGCGGCGTAGAGCCCGCCCGAGCGCAGCAGCTCGTCGTGCGAGCCGACCTCCGCGATCCGCCCGTCCTCCATCACCACGATGCGGTCGGCGTTGCGGATCGTGGACAGCCGGTGCGCCACCACGAACACGGTCCGCCCGCGCACCAGCCGGGCCAGCGCCTCCTGCACCAGGGCCTCGGACCGGTTGTCCAGCGCGGAGGTCGCCTCGTCCAGCACGAGCACCCGCGGGTCGCGGACCAGGGCGCGGGCGATGGCCAGCCGCTGCTTCTGCCCGCCGGACAGGCGCGCGCCGCGGTCGCCGACCACGGTGTCCAGGCCGCCCGGCAGCCGGTCGACGAACTCCAGCGCGTTGGCGTCGGCGAGGGCCCGGCGCAGCGCGTCCTCGGACACGTCCTCCAGCCCGTAGGTGACGTTGTCCCGGATCGTGCCCTCGAACAGCACCGACTCCTGCGGCACCACCGACAGGAACCGGCGGTAGCTGCGCAGGTCCAGGTCCTCCAGGTCGGCGCCGTCGAGCAGGATGCGGCCCTCGGTCGGCCGCAGGAAGCCGATGACCAGGTTCAGCGCCGTGGACTTGCCCGCGCCGGACGCGCCGACCAGGGCGACCGTCTCGCCGGGCCGGACGTCGAGGGTGAAGTCGGTCACGGAGCCGCGCGGCGAGCCCGGGTAGGAGTAGCCGACGCCCTCGAACCGCACGTGCCCCCGCACCGCGTCCACCCGCGCCTTGCCCTCGTTGTGCTCGACGTCGGGCGCCTCCAGCACCTCGCCGAGCGACCGCACGGACTCCAGGCCCCTGCTGATCAGCGGGGTCAGGCTCATCAGCGTGGTGACCGCGCCGGTCAGCGAGGCGAAGTAGGCGCTGAGCATGACCACGTCACCGGGGGTGACGGCGAGCCAACCGCGGTAGGCGGCCAGCGCCGCGCCCGCCAGGCAGCCGACGCCCAGGGCGTTGAGCAGGATCCAGGCCAGGGCGCCGAACCGGACGTTCAGGCCGTCGAGGCGCATGCCCGCGTGGAAGACCTGGCGCAGCGTGCCGTCCATGCGGGTGAGGGCGGTGCGCTCCAGGCCGTGCGCGCGGGTGATCGGGATGAGCGTGGTCATCTCCCCGACCCGCGAGGACAGCCGCTCGACCTCCTGCCGGAACGACTCGTTGTACGCGCGCAGCCGGCCCCGCAGCCACATCACCAGCACCGACGCGGCGGGCACCACCAGCAGGAACACCGGCAGGAACGCGGGCGCGCCGAACGAGATCACCGCCAGCGCGCCGCCGAGCGTGGCCAGCGCGGCCAGCCCCTGGTCGCCGACCTGCTGGGTGGAGGTCTCGATGCCCTCCACGTCGCGGATCACCTTGGTCTGCAGCACCCCCGCGCTGACCCGCGCGTGGAACCCGATCGACAACTGCTGCATGCGGCGGCTGAGCGCGTACCGCATCCGCATCCCCAGCCGGCGGGCGCTGCCGTACCACCAGCGCGTGTAGAGGATGGCGAACGGGTAGTTGAGGGCCAGCACGAGCAGCAGCAGGCCCGAGCCGACCCAGATGCCGGCCACCGGGCGGTGCTCCACCACCACGTCCACCACGTGCGCGGTGACGACCGGGGTCAGCCAGGTGGGGCTGTGCTTGACGAAGAAGGCGGCGGCGCCGAGGGCGAGCCGGAACCGGTCCTCGCGGTAGAGGTAGAGGAGCGTGCGGACGGGGTGCTCGCCGCGGTAGCGGTGGTCGAGGGGACCGTGGGGCATGCGTGGCTCCTCGGGGGTGGGCAGGGGACGCCCACACCGCGCCGTGTGGGGAGCGCTCCCACATCCTAGGTGGGCGATCCACCGCGTTTCCGCAGGCGGACGGCGCTCCGTCCCGGGGTGGGCGCCGCGCCGGGACCGGGGCAGCGGGGGTGCCCGAGGGCGGTCGGTGCCACCTGCCGGGGCCCGGGGCACCGCGCGCCGGACCGGCGATCCGCGTTTTGTCACGCCAGGACCGGGCCGGTGACCCGGCATACCCCGAAGGACCACGTGTGAGCAGCGTCCCCCGCGTGTAACGATCCGTCATTTCCGAACGTCATGTCGACAGCGGCCGGTACCTTATGGCCGCCAGGCACACGAGGACATGGTGATCAGGTGAGCGCAGAGGTGACCCAGCAGGTCGAGCCCGTGGTGGCCGCGCGCCCGGAACGCCGTCGCCCGCCGATCGGGCCCCTGCTGCTGTGGGGCGCCGCCGCGATCCCGTTCCTGCTGGCCCTCGCCGAGGCGTACCGCTCACCGCGGCTCAACTTCGCCGACTTCTGGGGCATCCTGGCCCGCATCTCCACCCCGGAGGGCGCGCTGAAGCCGGCCGAGCTGTTCGTCCTGCACAACGACCACCCCGCGGTCCTGGTCGGCCTCGTGTTCTGGGTGAACGGCACCTTCTTCGGCGGGACGAACCACGGCCTGGGCTTCGCCTCGGTCGGCCTGGTCGCCGTGATGTTCGCCGCGATGGTCACGATGCTCCCCCGGTCGCTCACCGCGGTGCAGCGCGGCGCCGCGGCGCTGGGCCTGTCCGCGCTGCTGTTCTCCTCCACCGCGACGGAGTACTTCGGCATCGGGATGAGCGGCATGCACTGGCTGCTGGGCATCGTCCCGGCCGTGGTTGCCCTCGCCTTCGCCCACCGCGGCCTGACCGTGCCCGCGGTGCTCTTCGCGGTGATCGGCAGCATGGGCCACGGTGCCGCGTTCCCGGTGTGGATCGCGCTGGCCGCGGTGGCGTGGCTGCGCCGGGACGCCCTGTGGCGGGTGCTGCTGCCGATCGGCCTGGGCGCGGTGACGTTCGTGCTGTGGCTGCTCCCGGCGCGCCCGCCGGGCTTCCCCGCCCCGATGCTGCTGGGCGCGGACACCTACCTCGGCTCGGGCCTGGCGATGCTCGGCCAGATCTGGTCGGCCAAGGACCTCGACCTCGCGTTCGTCGCGGGTGCGGCGACCGTCGGCCTGGTCGTGGTGCTGTTCGCCGGCGCGGTCCGGGAACGCCGGGTGCTGGCCGACCGGGTGCCGCAGGCGGGCTGGTTCGGCGTGGCGCTGCTGGCGCTGCTGGTCGCCGTGATGATCGGGCTGAGCCGCGGCCACTACGGCGCGGCGGACGGGCTGAGCCCCCGCTACGCGATGGTCGCCCTGGTCGGCGCGGCGGCCGTGCTCGTGCTGCTGCTCTCCCGCGGTCCGCGGCAGCTGACGGCCCGCGCCGTGCCGCTGGTCGTGGTGGTCGGCCTGGCCACCTTCGCGGTCGGCAACGGCCAGGCGATGGCGGTGCGCGAGAAGTACCCCACGCAGCCCGTGCTCGCCGTGGCGATGCGGGTCGAGGCGACCGGGCAGATGTCCCGGATGATGGCCAACCCCGCGGTGCTGCCGGTGCTGCGCTCGATGGGCGTCTACCCGTTCACCGACGACTTCACCCTCGGTTGCGGCGGTCCGGAGCTCGGCTCCCGGGTCGACCTGGCCTCGGCGAAGCAGCTCGACCTGCCCGCCTATGGTGGCGGTCTGACGACCGGCGCGGTCGAGGCGGGCCCGGTGGTCGGCGACGCGCAGATCTCCGGCTGGGCCGTGGTGGACGGCCGGGCCGCCGACTGCGTGCTCGTGGTGGACCAGGCGGGCGAGGTCGTCGGCGGCGGTGCGGTCGGCGTGCCGCGCGGCGACATCATGCAGTTCACCCGGGCGACGGGCCGGGCGGGCTGGGTCGCCGTCGCGAAGCCCGGTACGCAGGACGGCGTCGTCCTGGTGCTGGCCGGCGGTGTGCTCTACCGGGTGCCGGAACTCGGGTGACCCCCCGGCGGAGCGGCCTGACGAGGCGCCCCGCCCCTAAGCAACAATGGTGTCCGCTCAGCAAACGTGAAGGGACCCGGACGATGTCCTGGCAAGACGAGCTGCGAGAGCTCGACACGGCCCTCGCCGAGGGGCGCATCTCCGCCGACGAGTACCGGCAGCAGCGCGACAACGTGCTGTCGACCGCGGCACCGCAGGTCCCGCAGGTGCAACCCCAGTTCCCGCCGCCGGCACAGCAGGGCAGCCCGTTCGCGCCGCCGCTCCGCTGGGAAGCGGTGAACCCCAACGCCCAGCAGCAGCCGCCGCCGAACACGGACGCCACGCAGGTCGTGTCGAACCCGTCCGTCGGGCAGCAGGTCCCCAACCAGGACGCCACGCAGGTCGTCAACGCCCGGCAGGCCGGCGGCAACCCGGACTCCGAGCGCACCCAGTACGTCCGCCCCGTCGCACCCCCGCCGCCGCCACCGTGGCAGGGCGGTGGCGCGCCGCCGTGGGGTTCGACCGACTTCGCCGGCGAGCAGAACCCGAGCTGGATCGCCCAGGGCCCGGAGGTGTTCGAGGACAAGCCCTCGGGCGCGGGCAAGCGGGTCCTGGCGATCCTCGTGGTCGTCGTCGTCCTCGCGGGCATCGGCTTCGGCGTCTGGTACTTCACGCGGGGCGGTGGCGAGGACCCGAACGCCAACGGCGGGACCGGGGGCACGTCGACCGCGGCGAGCACGACCACGACCACCGAGAAGCCGAAGCCGACCGACCCGTTCGAGATCCTGCTGGAGCAGGTGCCCGAGCCCGGCGGCAAGGACAACCAGCGCGCCGAGGTGCTCGACATGAGCGAGGTGGTGACCGAGCAGGTCATGGAGCAGGGCGAGGCGGACCTGCTCGCCGCGGGCGGCGCGACCAAGGTGGCCTGGAAGGCGGGCAACAAGCAGGCCGACGAGTTCGGCCCGACGCCCGACCGGTTCTCCATCGTGGTGGTGCCGATGGCCGACGAGGCCGCGGCGCAGAAGGCGGTGCAGGACCTGAAGCTCTACCAGGAGACCCGGGGCGGCCTGGTCTTCATCAAGGACCCGCTGCCGGACATGCCGCCGCAGCTGGTGTTCGAGAAGAAGGTCGAGCCGGACCTGGCGCTGTACCGGGGCATCTGGGCCTCGGGCAAGAACCTGGTGCGCGTCAACGTGGACCAGTACCCGATGACGGGCGAGGCCGGGCTGAGCGGCAGCTACCAGCGGCAGGTGCACCTGGTGCTCAAGACCTTCCCCGCGGCTTGATGACCACACCCCTGCGGGAGCTGGAGCTCACCGCCGAGGACGGGTGCCTGCTCCTCGGCGACGCCCCGGGCGTCGACTACCTCGACGGCGCCGAGCGGCTGGTCGGCGCGATCGTCGCGGAGGCGGGCGACCTCGGCTCGCTCAGCGACGAGCTCCACCTCGCCGGCCGCACCTGGGCCGAGCGCTACCACCTGGACCGGGGGCGCGCGAACGCGCTGCGCGCCCTCGACCTGCCCGCCGACGCGGTCGTGCTGGAGGTCGGCGCCGGGTGCGGCGCGATCACCCGGCACCTGGGCGAGCGCGTCGCCGCGGTCGACGCGGTGGAGCCGGTCGCCGCCCGGGCCCGGGTCGCCGCGCGGCGCACCGCCGACCTGCCGGGCGTGCGGGTGTTCGTCGGCCTGCTCGACGACGTGCCGGACGAGCCCGCCTACGACCTGGTGCTGGTGGTCGGCGTGCTGGAGTACGTCGGCGCGGGCAGCGCCTCCGACGAGCCGTACGAGGAGTTCCTGCGGGGGTTGCGCCGCCGGCTGCGGCCGGGTGGGGCGCTGGTGCTCGCGATCGAGAACCGGCTCGGGGTGAAGTACCTGGCCGGCGGCCACGAGGACCACAGCGGCAAGCGGTGGGACGGGGTGCAGGGCTACCCCGACGGCGCGCCGGCGCGCACGTTCGCCCGCCGGCCGCTGGAGCGGCTGCTCGCGCGGTCCGGCTACGGCGTCCGGCACGTGCTCGGCTGCTTCCCCGACTACAAGATCACCCGCGCGGTGCTGACCGACGACCTGGTCGAGCGGCACCCGCAGCTGGCGCGCGGCATCCCGAGCTTCCCCAGCCCCGACTGGGGCCACGACGAGCCGCGGCCGGTGGACGAGGCGCGGTTGTGGGACGAGCTGATCACCGCGGGGCTCGCGGACCAGGCGTGGAACAGCTTCCTGGTGGTGGCCGACGTCGACGGGGCCGCGCCGGAGCTGTGGCCCGCGGACCGGCTCGGCGTCTACTTCAACACCGAGCGCGCCGCCCGCTGGTGCACGCGCGCCGAGGTGGTCGGCGACCGCGTCCGGCGCGGCCCGCTGGTGGCGCAGCGCCCGGACGGGGTGTCCGTGCGCGGCTACGAGGAGCCGGTGCTGGAGGGCGTGCCGCTGCTGTCGGTGCTGGCCGACGAGCCGTGGCGGCTGGAGGAGCTGCTGCACGGCTGGCGCGGCCTGCTGCGCGGCGGCGACGGGCCGGTCGCGGACCACTGGGACCTGGTGCCGCACAACGTCGTGGTCACCGCGGCCGGGCTGCGCGCGATCGACCTGGAGTGGCGGGTGGAGGGGGTGACCGCGGTCGAGGTGGAGGAGCGCGGCCTGCTGCTGGCCGCCGACCGGCTCGCCCGCGACGGCTGGCGCGGCGCGGGTGAGCGCACCACCGTGCGCGACCTGGCGGGCTGGCTCGGCGTGCTGCTTGGCCACGCGCCGGCCTACGTGGACCGGGCGGCCGAGCGGGAGGCCCGCTTCCAGGCCGTGCGGATCAGCGGCACGACCTCGGGCGCCGGGCTGCGCCGCGAGCAGGACTACTTGAGGGCGGCGTGGCGGACCCGACTGGACGAAGCGGTCGCCGGGAGCTGAAGGGATCGGGATGAGCCTGCGGGGCGACGAGCTGACCGCGCTGGTCGACGGGGTCATGGCGGGGGTCGACCGGGAGATCGTCGAGCACGACTCGATGTACGGCGGCAACGACGAGCACTACTTCGGGGTCGGGCGCGACGCGTTGCGCGCCGTGCTGGACGCGCTGCACGGCGCGAGCCGGCCGGCGCCCGCCCGGGTGCTGGACTTCGGCTGCGGCTACGGCCGGGTGCTGCGGACCTTGCGCGCCGCGTTCCCGGAGGCCGAGCTGGTGGCCTGCGACCTCGACCCCGCCGCGGTCGCCCGGTGCGTGGCGGCCTACGCCGCCGTGCCGCTGGCCGCCTCGGTCGACGTGGACGAGATCGAGCAGGTGCGCGAGGTCGACCTGGTGTGGTGCGGCTCGGTGCTCACCCACCTCGACGCGCCGCAGTGGGGGCCGGTGCTGCGGTACTTCGCCCGCGCCCTGCGGCCGGGCGGCATCGCCGTGGTCACCACGCACGGCCGGCGCGTGGCGTGGCGGATGCAGAACGTCGCCGAGCGCACCTACGGCCTGACCGAGCAGGTGCTCAACCGCGTGCTGGCCACCTACTACGCGGCCGGGTTCGGCTACGGCGACTACCCGGGCCAGGACGGCTACGGCATCTCCCTGAGCAGCCCGGGCTGGGCCGCGGACAAGGCGCTGGAGGCGCCGGGGCTGCGGCTGGTCGGCTACCGCGAGGCGGCGTGGGACCAGCACCAGGACGTGCTCGTGCTGGCCAAGGACGCGGACGCGGTGCTGAAGGTGCACCGGTGACGGCGTTCGTCGAGCTGCCCGACCGCCCGGTCGGCCACTGGTTCGAGCTGCGCGGCTGGGCCACCGGCGTGGGTTCGGCGGGCGAGCTGGTGGTGCACGTCGCGGACCGGCCCGCCGCGGTGCGCGAGGCCGACTTCCCGGGCGCGCCGGAGGGCGCCTCGGGGTGGGTCGCGGCCACCACGTCGGCGGTGCCGAGCGGCCTGCAGCCGGTGACCGTGCGCGGCCCGGGCGGCGCGCTGCTGACCACCGCGGTGGTGGAGGTGGGCGCCGCCGACGGCGAGGGCCCGCTGTGGCTGGCGGACCTGGACAGCCCCGCCGCGGACGCGACCGTGACCGGCGACCTGGTGCTGGTCAGCGGCTGGGGCCTGCTCGACAGCCGGGCGCCGAGCCTGGTGGAGGTCTACGTCGAGGGCAGCCCGGTGACGCGGGCCCGCACCCGGCTGCCGCGCCCGGACGTGGCCGCCGCCTACCCCGACTTCCCCGAGGCCGGGGTCAGCGGGTTCGAGGCCAGGGTGCCGGTGGACCTGCCGCCCGGCGCGGACCGGCGGGTGTCGGTGCGGGTGCGGATGTCCACCGCCGGGGTCGGCGAGTGGTCCGCCCCGGTGCGCTTCGCCACCGTGCGCAACCCGGCGGGCGGCGCGTCGGACGACCTGCTCGCGCGGCGGCTGGTCGAGCAGACCGGGCGGATGCTGGCGCGCGTCGAACCGCGCACCGACCCCCGGCACGTGCTGGTGTTCACGCACAGCCTGGCCATCGGCGGCGGCCAGCTGTGGCTCCAGGAGCTGCTGACCGGCCTGGTGGACAAGCACGACTGGTCGGCGACCGTGGTGACCCCGATCGACGGCCCGCTGCGCGACGACTGCGCCGCGCTCGGCGTGCCGGTGCACCTGACCTCGCACTACCGGACCTCCGACATCGCCTCCTACGAGGGGCACGTGGGCGAGCTGGCGCTGCTGGCCAAGGCGTCCGGCGCGGGCGTGGCGCTGGTGAACACGCTCGGCGCGTTCGGCGCGGCGGACGCGGCCAAGCGCGCGGGCCTGCCCACCGCGTGGGTGGTGCACGAGAGCTTCGAGCTGGCCGACTTCTCGTTCCTGAACTGGGGCCCGGCCGGGCTCGCGCCCGCCGTGAAGCAGCGGTGGGAGCACAGCCTGGGCGAGGTGGACCGGCTGCTGTTCGTCGCCGACGCCACCCGCGAGATGTTCGCGCCCCGCTCGCGGCCGCACCGCTGCCGCACCATCCGCTACGGCACGCCGATGGTCCGCTTCGGCGGCCGGATCAGCGAGCACCGGCGGCGCGAGGCGCGCGCGGAGCTGGGCGTGCCGCAGGACGCGCTGCTGCTGCTCAACGTGGGCGTGGTGGAGCCGCGCAAGGGCCAGGCGGCGCTGATCGCGGCGGTCGGGCGCATCCGGCGGCTGTTCCCGGACCTGCGGCTCGCCGTGGTCGGCCAGCACCCCACGCCCTACGGCCTGGCGCTGGACGAGCTGGTCGAGCGGGGCGACCTGGCCGACGCCGTGCGGCTGGTGCCGATCCAGCGCGACCCGACGCCCTGGTTCCACGCCGCGGACCTGTTCGTCAACAGCTCGGACGTCGAGTCGCTGCCGCGCTCGATCCTGGAGGCCGTGTGCTGCGGCCTGCCGGTGCTGGCCAGCGACGTGTTCGGCGCCCGCGAGATGATCGACGACGGCGCCACCGGCTGGCTGTTCGAGCCGAACGACGTGGACGCGCTGACCGTGGCGCTGCTGCGCGCCCTGGAGACGCCCCGGGACCGCAGGCGCGAGGTGGCCGAGGCCGCCTTCGCGCGGCTGCGGGACTGGCTGGACCCCACCGGCTACGCCGACGAGTACTCCGAAGTGCTCTCCACCATCGCGACCCAAGGGACGACGGCATGACCGACGAGGACCTCAGCGACCTGCCCGGCCCGGTGCGCGCCGAGCTGACCAGGCTCCGCGCGGAGCGGGTCGTCTTCGTCGCGGAGCGGGAGAAGCTGCTGGCGCAGCTGCGCGAGGCCGACGAGAACGGCCGGGCGCTGCTGGCCGACCGCGACCGGCTCGCCGCGCGGGTGGCGGAGTTCGAGGGCCGGGTGCTCGACGCCGACGAGCAGGAGGCCCAGGACGCGGCGCTGCGCGCCGAGCTGGCGAGCGCCCGCACCGAGCGGGACGCGCTGCGCGCGGAGGTGTCCCGCACCCGCGCCGAGCGCGACCGGCTCCGGCTGCGGCTGCTCGACGCCGAGCTGGCCCTGGCGGGCGCCACCCCGACCCCCGTCGCGGCCGCGCCGACCTCCGCGGCCGGCGACAACGACCGGGTCGCCGCCGCCGAGGCGCAGGCCGCGCACCTGGCCCGCGAGCTGGCCGCGACCCGGGCGACGGTCAGCTGGCGGGTGACCGCGCCGCTGCGCGCCGTGCGGCGCCGGGGCCGGGCGCGGTGACCCCCGACCTGTGCCTGGTCTCCGCCGCGGGCGGGTCGGCGTTCATGGAGGAGCTGTTCGAGGTCGTCGCCGACGCGGTGCGCCGGGCGGGCGGCCGGGCCCGCACGGCGGTCGGCCGGTTCCCCGAGCCCGCCGACGACACCGCGTACGTGGTGGTGCCGCACGAGTACTTCTACGTCACGCCGGTGGCCGACCGGCCGTCGGCGGAGCAGCGCGCCCGGACCGTCGCGTTCTGCGTGGAGCACCCCGGCACGATGACCTTCGAGCGCACCGCGGGCCTGCTCGGCTCGCTGGCGGGCGCGGTGGACATCAACGACGACTCGACCGCCGAGCTGCGCCGCCGCGGGTTCGCGGTGGAGCGCTTCCAGCTCGGCTACACGCCCCTGTGGGACCGCTGGGGCGGTGACCCGGACTCCGAGCGGCACGTCGACGTGACCTACCTGGGCACGGCCGAGCGCCGCCGGTCGGTGCTGCTCGACTCGTACGCGCCGGACCTGGAGGACCTGCGGGTGCGGCTGCTGACCCCGCCGCACGAGCCGATGGTCGACGAGCGGGTCGACTTCCTGCCCGGCGAGGCGAAGTTCCGGCACCTGGCCGACTCCCGGGTGCTGGTCAACCTGCACCGCGAGCGGTCCCGGGCGCTGGAGTGGGTGCGGGTGCTGGAGGCGCTGACCAACGGCTGCGTGGTGCTCACCGAGCCGTCGACCGACGTCGAGCCGCTGGTGCCGGGCGAGCACCTGGTGGTGGCGCGCACGGCGTCGCTGGGCGCGGTGGCCGCGGGCCTGGTCGCGGACCCGGCGCGGGAGCGCGACCTGCGGCTGGCCGGCTACGACTTCGTGCGCAACGGCCTGGACCTGCTCGCCTCGGCGCGCACCCTGGTCGAGGTCGCGGCGGCCGCGCTGGCGGGCGGGTCGGTGCCCGCGCCGCTGCCCGACCTGCCCGTGCCGCAGGCCGAGGCGGTGGAGCGCCCGCTGGCGGTGGACACCCCCTCGTGGGACCCGAGGTTCGCGGGCGCCCCGGCGGCCGACCACGAGGTCGGCGGGCTGGAGGCGACCGCCGCGGCGCTGGCCGTGGAGCGGACCACGTTCGCCCAGCGGGCGTCCGGCCGCCGCTGGCACGACCTGCCCCCGGTGGACCCGGGCGGCGGGTGGGGCGTGGACGGGGACGTGGACGCGCTGGTGGTGCACCGGCCCGGCGAGCCGGACCCGGACGAGCTGGTGCTCGACCTGCTCAACGGCACGGTCCGGCCCGGCCGGGTGCTGCTGTGCGCGGACGGCTCGCCGCTGCCCTCGCGCAGCCGGGCCACCGCCGTGCTGGAGCACGAGATGCCGCTGGGGCGCGGGGTGGCGCGCAACGGCCTGCTGGAGCGGTCGACCGCGAAGTGGCTGCTGGTCCTGGACGCCGGGCTGCGCGCGTCCCGGCGCCTGCTGGAGAGGCTGCTGGCGGCGGACGCGGACGTGGCGCACTGCCCGGTCGGCGACCCGGTGGAGGGCCTGGTGGGCGCCCTGCCCGCGGAGGGGCGCCGGTTGCGCCGGCTGCCCTACCTGGGCTCGGGCTACCTGGTGCGGCGGTCGGTGGTGGACTCGTTCGGCGGGTGGGTGGAGGACCCGCTGCTGGACGGGTTGGAGGACCACGTGTTCTGGCTGCGGGTGGCGGGCCGGGAGGTGCCGTCGTCGCTGGTGCAGCAGGTGCTGCTGCGGCGCGGCCGGCCGGACGGCCCGGTCCGGCCGCTGGACCTGCACCCGGCGCGGTCCTGGGCGCGGGCGCTGGCCGCGGGCGCTAGCGGGGGCTCTTCGCCAGCTCGCCCTCGATGACGTCGAGGACCTGCGGCTGGAGCAGCGGGTTGATGCCGCCGACCAGGTTGCGCTCGGCGGCCTCGAACACCACCACGTCCTGCTCGGCGAGCATCCGCGCGACCGCGTGCGGGTCGGCGTTGACCGCGTCGCCGTGCTGGAGGGTGATGTCGGCGAAGCCCGCGACGAGGTACTGCGCCACGTAGAAGGCGAAGGAGTCGCCGAGCAGGCCCACCTTCTCGTCCACCACGCCGGGGATGGCGGGGCGGGTGACGCGCTGGGGCGTGTACGGGTCGCCCCGGAGCAGCTCGGTGCGCCCGTGCTGCCCGTCCGGCTCGATCTCGTACTGCTGCACCTCCACCTCGCCCTTGCGGCCGAGCAGCAGCGGCAGGTCGGCGGGCAGCCTGACCCTGGTGGTGGGGTTGACCTCCCAGTCGCGGGTGACGCCGGGCCGCACCGCCTCGGCGACGGCGCGGGCGGCCACCACGCCGCCCTGGTGGTTCCAGTGCGTGTCCAGGTCGGTGTAGAGCGGCCCGCCGGACTCCGCCGCGGCCTGCCGGAGGGCGGACCGCACGTCCAGCGCGCCGGTGCGCCCGACCAGCCGGCTCCAGAACTGGTCGCGGGCCCGGTCCGCGCACGCCCGGCCGAAGTAGCGGGCGGGCAGGTTCTCCGGCACCGCGGTGCTCTTGTTGGGCGCGACGAGCAGCACGAACCGCCGCCCGGAGGTCTCGACCGCCCGGCGCAGCCGGGCCAGCCGGGCGAACACCTCGTCGGGCGGCAGGGCCGGCTCGCAGGCGCCCTTGACGTCGAAGCCCAGGTAGAGCCAGTCGCCCTTGCCCTCGATGACGTCGACGTAGGCGGTGGGCTCGGGCCGGTCCAGCGAGGGGTCCTTGGGCGGCGGGACCTGGATGGGCCCGGCGACCTCCCGCCCGTGCTCCGGCCGCGGCAGCGGCTCGCCGAACACGCCGCGGCTGACGCCGTCGGCCGCGGCCACCGCCGCGTCCCGCAGCGGGACGTGGTCGTCGGCCCAGGCGCCGAGGCCGGTGAAGAAGGCCCAGCCGTCGGTGACCGAGGGGAACGGGGCCAGCTCGCGGTTCTCGAACTCGGCCGGGCGGACGCCGACGCCGAGCAGGAGCAGCGGCGCGCAGAAGAAGACGAGGGCCGCGACGAGCGCGGGGCGCTGGCGGTCGCCGTGCCGGGGCCGGTAGAGGGCGTGCTCGCGGGGCAGGAACGACTCGTGCAGGACGGGGAGGCCCTTGATCCGCTCGCTGCTCACGCCAGCAGGGTAGTTGGCGACCCGGTCACTCGTTCGTGGGTTGGCGGCACCGGCGGGTTCAGGGGGCGGCATCGGTGCAACCCCCGGCTGGTGCCCCGCGTCTTCAGCGGGGAGGAGTGGATCTACCGGCGGGAGGAGCGGACCAGTGGCCCGAGCAGTGTTGTGACCCTCGTCACCTCGCGACCGCGCATATTTCGCGGCGACCGTTACCTTCCTGCGAGCCACAACCAAAACTCCGGTGCGGGTGACCGTATTGAGACCGCCCCACCGGTCTAGTCCCTATGGCGGATTGTCGGGTTGCCGTACGATCATTTTCAACAAGTTGTCCGAACCTGTGCCTGCTAGGGGACCTCGGAACAAGAGGTAGGTGCGTCATGGATCTCGCTCTCAGCAAGGTCATCGAGCTTCGCGAAAGCGGGTTCCAGTTCCTCCACCTCCGGGACGAGGACGGCCAGCTCGACCGCATCATGGCGTTCAAGCAGCGCAAGGGGTTCATCGACTCCATCCTGTTCTGGTCGGAGACCGAGGCCCGCGCGGGCAGGCTGCCGGCCGTCCGGGAGACCAACCGGAGCTCCCAGGCCGTGTGGATCTACGAGGGTCCGCTGGTCGAGGCCGTGGACCGGCTGCTCGACCTGCCCGAGCCCGGCACCCGCAACGCGCCGACGCTCATGCGCAAGACGGCGTCGGACCTCGCCGTGGTGACCACGCTGCCGTTCAGCCTCAAGCTGCCGCCCGGCGCGATCGCCTAGTTCATCCCCCGTTAACGTCACCCGCCGCACACGAAATGCGGCGGGTAGCCGTTTTTCGTCACTGTGGGTAATTGTTTCGCAATTCCGTGGACTTATGTTCGGGGCCATTACGCGGGGGCGGAACCAGTAATATTCACCCCCGGCGCGGGGACACCAATCCCGATTCATAGGCGAGCACCACGAGTTGCGCGCGATCGCGAGCGGCCAGTTTCGTCATCACGCGGCTGACGTGGGTCCGCGCGGTGGCCGGGCTGATCACCAGGTGGTCGGCGATCTCGTCGTTCGACATCCCCGCCGCGACGAGGGCCAGGACCTCGCGCTCCCGGGCGGTCAGCTCGCGCAGGGCCCGCGGGTCGGGCCGGCGGTGCTCCGGGCGGGCGGCGAACTCCTCGATCAGCCTCCGGGTGACGCTCGGCGCGAGCAGCGCCTCCCCCCGCGCGACCACGCGCAGGGCGTGCAGCAGCTCCACCGGGTCGGTGTCCTTGAGCAGGAAGCCGGACGCGCCGGCGCGCAGCGCCTCGAACACGTACTCGTCCGCGTTGAAGGTGGTCAGCACCAGGACGCGCACGCCGGGCAGCTCGGCGCAGACCTGCCGGGTGGCGACCAGCCCGTCGGTGCCGGGCATGCGGACGTCCATGACCACCACGTCCGGCCGCCGCTCGCGGGCCACGCGCACGGCCTCCGCGCCGTCGCCCGCCTCGCCGACCACCTCGAAGCCGTCCTCGGTCTCCAGCAGCAGGCGGAACCCCGCCCGCACCAGCGCCTGGTCGTCGGCCAGCACCACCCTGATCACCGCGGACCCCCCACCGGCAGGACGGCCCGCACGGCGAAGCCGGTGGCCGTCGGACCTGCCTCCAGCGTGCCACCCAGCGCCTCGACCCGTTCCCGCATGCCCCGGATGCCCGCGCCCGAGCCCTGGGCGGGGCGGTCGCCGCCGGCGCCGTCGTCGGTGACGGTCAGCTCCAGGGACCGCTCCGCGCGCCGGAACTCGACCACCACGGCGGTGGCGCCCGGCGCGTAGCGCACCGCGTTGGTCAGCGACTCCTGCACCACCCGGTAGGCGGCCGCGTCGACCGGCGCGGGCAGCTCGCCGGGCTCACCGCGCACCACGGTCCCCGGGACGGAGCGGACCAGCTCGTCGAGCCGGGCCAGGCCGGGCACCGGGGCGGTGCCCTCGCCGGTGCGCAGGACGCCCAGGGTGGCGCGCAGGTCGTCCAGCGCCCGGCCGCTGGCCTCCTTGATGGCCCGCAGCGCCTTGACGGCCTCCTCCGGGCGGCGGTCGGCGACGTGCGCGGCCACCCCGGCCTGCACGTTGATCATGGCCAGGCTGTGGGCGACCACGTCGTGCACCTCGCGCGCGATGCGCAGCCGCTCCTCCTCCACCTGGCGGGCGCGCCGCTCGGTGCCGCGCACCCGCGCGAGCGACACCACGGCGGCGGCCGGGGCGGCGATCAGCGGGCCCCAGTGGCCGGTGACGTAGTACAGCCAGGTGGAGACCCCGGTGACGGCGACCACGGCCACGGGGAAGCGCCCGCGCCAGAGCAGCGGCGCGAACGTCGCCGCGAACCAGACCCACGTCAACCACCCCACGGGGCGACGGTACGGGAGGCGGGGGCCGGTCGGCGTCGGTCCGCGGGCGGCTGCCGCGGGTACGTCGGGCGACGTACGCGGGGGCTCGCGGGGCCACTGGATCAGGTGAACAAATCCACCCGTCCGGATTGCGGAGCTTGAAGCGGTGCCCCCACTTGCGAAACTTTCCCGCCCATGAACCTCAGGAAGACCATCGCGGGTGTCACGCTCGGCCTGGGCAGCACCGTCGCAGCGCTCGGCCTGGGCGGCACCGCGCACGCGGCCGAGGTCGGCGCGGAGGCGCGGCCGGACGTCGAGGCGGAGCCCGGCCAACTGGCGCGCGTCGGCGACCTGGTGGACGTGGACACCAACGAGCTGGCCCAGCGCGTGGAGGCGCTCAAGCCGCGCGACCTCAGCCTGGAGGGCCTGGGCAGGCACCTCCAGCGCCGGGTCGCCCCGCAGCTGGAAGAGCAGGTCAGGCGCGACCTGCCGGTCGACCTGGACCTGCGCCTCGGCTCCTGACGAGCCGACCCCGAGCCGGAACGGTCCCGGCCCCCTCCCCCTCGGGCCGGGGCCGTTCCGACCTCTTGCCGGTCCCCGGCCGCGCCGCCCGGTCCGGGCCGCGGGGCTCACCGCCTCGTCCGGCCACCGTCCTCACCGCCTCGTCCGGGCCGCGGGGCCGGGCCACCGGCCTCACCGCCTCGGCCGGGCCACCGGCCTCACCGCCTCCCGCCCCACCGCCTCGTCCCGGCCACCGGCCCCGTCACCCGGCCGCGCGATCCGGTCACCGCCCGACCGCGTACCCCTGGGCGCCGCGCGGGTTGGCCGCCGCCCGCAGCAGCCCGTCGCGCGCGTCCCGGGCCACCGCCGACATCCGCCCCAGCGCCCACGGCCCCGCGTCCACCACCCGGTGCCCGCGCTCGCGCAGCTCGTCCGCCCCGGTGAACCGCGACTCCACCACGACCTCGCCGGGCGTCCACGAGCGCGGGTAGAACGAGCTGGGGAACGCGTTGGTGTGCCACATCGGCGAGTCGATGGCCGCCTGGAGGTCCATCCCGCCGACGGTGTGCGCGAGCCAGAACCCGAGCTGCCACTGGTCCTGCTGGTCGCCGCCGGGCGTGCCGAACGCCATCGCGGGCAGCCCGTCGCGCAGGGCGAGCGTCGGGGACAGCGTGATCCGGGGCCGCCTGCCCGGCGCCAGCGAGTTCGGCAGCCCCTCGTCCAGCCAGAACATCTGCGCCCGGCTGCCCAGGCAGAAGCCGAGCGACGGGATGGTCGGCGACGACTGGAGCCAGCCGCCGGACGGGGTGGCCGAGACGATGTTGCCCCAGCGGTCGACCACGTCCACGTGGACGGTGTCGCCCTTGACCGAGCCGGTGCGGGCCACGGTGGGCTCGCCGAGCGCGCCGCCCGGCTCGTCGTCCGACCGCACCGGGCCGCGCCGGACGTGCGCCGGGAGCAGCGGGTCGGCGCCCAGCGGCGAGCCGGGGCGCAGGTCGAGCGAGGCGTGCTCGGTGACCAGGGCCCGCCGCGCGTCCGCGTACGCCCGGGACAGCAGCGCGTCCAGCGGCACCTCGCCGCCGTCGCCGTACCACGCCTCCCGGTCGGCGAACGCGAGCTTGGCGCACTCCACGGCCAGGTGCACGGTCTCCGCCGTGGGCCCGCCGTCGGCGTAGGCCAGGCGGTCCGCGAAGCCCTCCAGCAGCAGCAACTGCTGCAGCAGCACCGGTCCCTGCGTCCACGCGCCCGGCTTGACCACGGTCCACGGGCCGAGGTCCACCGACACCGGGTCCTCGTAGGACGCCTCCCACGACGCCATGTCCTCGCCGGTGAGCACCCCGGCGTGGTCGGCGCCCGAGTCGTCCCGCCAGGTCTTGCGGCAGAACTCGTCCACCTGCGCCGCGACGAACCCCTGCGACCACGCCCGCCGCGCGGCCTCGATCTGGGCGTCCCGGTCCGACCCGGCGGCCTCGGCGGCGGCCAGCAGCCACTCCCAGGTGTCGGCCAGCACCGGGTTGCGGAACCGGGTCCCGGCCGCGGGCGGCCTGCCGCCGGGCAGCCACAGCT
Source organism: Saccharothrix syringae (assembly GCF_009498035.1). NCBI lineage: Bacteria > Bacillati > Actinomycetota > Actinomycetes > Pseudonocardiales > Pseudonocardiaceae > Saccharothrix > Saccharothrix syringae. The sequence continues at coordinate 59,104 of NZ_CP034550.1, read as the reverse complement.
GCGCGGAGGTCGTCCAGTGCTCGCGGAACAGGTCGGCGACCGTGCCGATGGTGAACGACGCGCGCTCCAGCAGCGGGAACCCGTCGCGGGCGTAGCCGATGGCGTACCCCAGCACGTCGCGCAGCGACTTGGTGCCGTAGTCGCGCAGCAGCGTCAGCCAGCCGTCCCACGCGCCGGGCACGGTGGCGGCGAGCAGGCCGCTGCCGGGCACGAGGTCCAGGCCGAGGTCGCGGTAGTGGGCGGCGGTCGCGCCGGCGGGCGCCACGCCCTGGCCGCACAGCACGCGCGGCGCGCTCTCGCCGGCCGCGGCGAACACCACGGGCACCTCGCCGCCGGGCCCGTTGAGGTGCGGTTCCACCACCTGGAGCACGAAGCCGACGGCGACCGCGGCGTCGAAGGCGTTGCCACCGTCCTCCAGGACGGCCATGCCCGCGCCGGAGGCGAGCCAGTGCGTGGACGCGACCATGCCGTGCGTGCCGACGAGTTCGGGGCGGGTGGTGAACATCCCGCAAAAGTACGTCCAGGTGACCGGTTTTGTTACCCCTGCTAAGGAGGTGTGTGCTGAAGATCTACTGAAGTCGATGGACCCTCATGCCGTGACGCGGTGCACGCGCCCCGTCCCGTCGAGCACCAGACCCGCCCTGAGCAGGGCGTCCGGGTCCAGGTGGTTGCGGGTGTCCAGCACGGTCGACCCGGCCATCAGGGCCGCGACCCGCGCCCAGTCCAGGGCGCGGAACTCGGGCCACTCGGTGAGCAGCACCACGGCGTCCGCGCCGCGCACCGCCGCGTACGGGTCGTCCACCACGGTCATCCCCGGCAGCGGCCGGTCGACCTGCGGGTCGTGCGCGACCAGCTCGGCGCCCTCCAGCGCCAGCAGCTCGGCGACGGCCAGCGCCGGCGAGTCGCGCAGGTCGTTCGTGCCCGCCTTGAACACCAGGCCCAGCACGCCGATCCGCGCGCCGGCCAGCGCGCCGACCGCCCGGCGGACCTTGTCCACCACCCGCCGCTGCTGCCGCGCGTTGGTCTCGACGGTGGCCCTGAGCAGCGGGAAGTCGACGCCGACCGCGTCCGCGACGCGCAGCATGGCGTGGGCGTCCTTGGGCAGGCACGAGCCGCCCCAGCCCGGACCCGGCTTGAGGAACGCCTGGCCGATGCGCCGGTCGTGGCCCATGCCCTCGGTGACCGAGGTGACGTCCGCGCCGACCAGCTCGCACAGCTCGGCGACCGCGTTGACGTAGGACAGCTTCATGGCCAGGAAGCAGTTGGCCGCGTACTTGACCATCTCGGCGCTGGCCGCGTCCATCAGCACGGTGGGCGCGCCGAGCCCGGCGAACAGGGCGGCGACGCGCTCGGCGGCCCGCGGCGAGTCCGAGCCGACCACGACGCGGTCGGGGTGCAGGAAGTCGTGGACCGCGCTGCCCTCGCGCAGGAACTCCGGGTTGGACACCACGGCCACGTCCTCGCGGCCGAGCAGCGCGGCCAGCCGGACCGAGGTGCCGACCGGGACGGTGGACTTGCACACGACGACCGCGTCGCGCGGCAGCACGTCGCGGATCTCCCGGGCCACCGCCTCCACCGCGCCGAGGTCCGCCGCGCCGCCCGCGCCCATGGGCGTGGGCAGGCAGAGGAACACCACCTCGGCGTCGGCCACGGCGCCGCGGGCGCCCTCGACGAAGGTCAGCCCGCCCGTGGCCCGGCCCCGCGCGACCAGCTCCGCCAGGCCCGGTTCGAGGATGTCGACCTGACCGGCGCGCAGCCGGTTGACCTTCAGCGCGTCCACGTCGGCGCACTCGACCCGATGCCCGAGGGAGGCCAGGCACGCCCCCGTCGTCAGGCCCACGTAACCCGTTCCCACGACCGCGATCCGCCGGACGAACATGCAGGTCACGGTGCCGGCTGAAGTTGGCCGCGGATCAAACGCGAGTTGTATGCGGAGAGTGAGGTGGGTAGTCCCCTGGGGGTACGCGCGAACACCTCTCGCGGCGGACGCGCGATCCGCCGGGAACGGAGCAGTGTCTTGTTCATGGAACTCGTCCTGATCGCACTGCTGTTCGTGGGGTTGGCGCTGCTGGCCGCCGTGCCGCTGGTGGCCCTGCTGCACCTCTCCGAGCGGCAGCCGATGAACGACCGTTAACCTCCTTCCCGGTCCGGTGGACGGGGAGGATGGCATGGAGATCTCGGGTATCGCGGCGATCGTCACGGGTGGCGCGTCCGGGTTGGGCGCGGCGACGGCACGGGCGCTGGCCGCGCGCGGTGCGGCCGTGTACGCGCTCGACCTGGCGGTCGAGGGGGCGCCGGCGGTCGACGGCGTGACCTACCTGGCGGCGGACGTGACGTCGGAAGAGGACGTCCAGGCCGCCGTGGACACGGCCGCCGGTGGTGGCGCGCCGCTGCGGGTGGTGGTGAACTGCGCGGGCATCGGGCCGTCGGCGCGGACCGTGGGCAAGTCGGGCCCGCACCCGCTGGACCTGTACCGCAAGGTCATCGACGTCAACCTGGTCGGGACGTTCAACGTACTGCGCCTCGCGGCGGCGGCGATCGGCAAGACCGAGCCGCTGGAGCACGGGCAGCGCGGCGTCGTGGTCAACACCGCGTCGGTGGCGGCGTTCGACGGGCAGATCGGGCAGGTCGCGTACGCGGCGTCCAAGGCGGCGGTGGCCGGGATGACGCTGCCGGCGGCGCGCGACCTGTCGTCGGTGGGCGTGCGGGTGATGACCATCGCGCCGGGCATCGTGGACACCCCGATGCTGGCGACGGTGTCGGAGGAGTTCCGCGCCGGCCTGGCCGCGGGCGTGCCGTTCCCGAAGCGCCTGGCGCTCCCCGAGGAGTTCGCGCAGCTGGCCGTCTCGATCGTGGAGCACGACTACCTGAACGGCGAGGTGATCCGCATGGACGGCGCCCTCCGCATGGCCCCGCGCTAACCCACCCCCGCGCGAGTCGAACCTCCAGCCCCCTCGTGTCGAACGCTCACGACCCCTGAGTTCCACGTTCAGGTCCCGCTCGACCGGCCTCCCGGCCGCGTGAACGTCGAACTCGGGGGACCTGGGCGTTGAACTCGGCGGGTCCGGAGGTTCGACTCGCGGGGTCCGGAGGTTCGACTCGCGGTCACAGGTCGCCGGCGAAGGGCAGGTCGTCCATGGCGTCCGAGGTCATCCACTCCCGCAGGGCGTGGGTGGCCCGGACGTCGTCCTCGTTGTAGACCAGCAGGCGGTCGCGCTGGGCCGGGTTCGGCGGCCGGCCGTCCATGCCCACCGCGTCGCGGTACCAGCGCATCGAGTTCTCGCCGCCCGCCTCCGGGTCGCGCCAGGTGAAGCCCGCCACCGGGGCGATCGTCTTCAGGCCCTTGCCGTGCGCGCACAGGAACTGGTCCTGGACGATGCCGAACAGGTCGATCCACGCGTCGGAGTTGATGAACTCCTTCACCTGGCCGACGGTCGGGATGCCGGGTCGCCCCTTGAACCGCGCGGCCGACCCGAGCAGCCAGCGGTTCTCGGCCAGCTCGTTGTAGCAGTAGGCGCGGAAGGTCAGGCCGCGGGCGCGGGCGCGCAGGCGGACGCCGGTCAGCCAGCCCCAGAACTCGGCGAACGAGCGGGCCTCGTCGTCGCAGGGCAGCGCCTCCCAGGTGGCGAACGCCCGGTAGCCCGGCTCCTCGCCCACGTCCGCGCCGCTGAGCAGGCAGCCCCACATGTAGGCGCCGAGGTCGCCGAAGCTCTCCATGTCCACGTCGACCTCGACGTCGGCGCGCGGCACGTCCATCTTCGACACCCGCCGCACCACGGCCAGGTCGCGCAGCCAGGCGCGGGCCAGGATGACCGCGTCCTCGTGCAGCATCCCGACCAGCGGCGTCACCTGCTCGGCCGGGTCGAGCCGCGCCAGCTCGTCGACCGTGGTGACGCCGACCTTGCGCAGCGCCACGGCGTCCTCGCCGCGCACCACCAGGCTGACGTCCCGCGCGTCGCGCAGGTCCTCCTCGCACACCGGCCACCACGGGCAGCTGCGGCACTCCACGATCCGCGTCGGCCGGGCCAGCGGCTCGGCGCCGTTGGCCGCGGCCGCCGCCACGGCCAGCCGGTCGGAGAACCGCGAGTCGTACTCCGACAGCGCGGTGCGGCCGTTCGGCCAGTTCGGGGCCTCCAGGTCGTGCCACACGACCACGTCGGCGTCCATCCCGATCACGCCGCCGGTCGCCCGCCCGCGCACCGCGTACCCGGCGGCCTGGAGCTGGCGCTGGGCGTGGGCGAGCCGGAGCTGGTCGCGCGGCTGCGGGCGCACCTTGCGCAGCGGGTCGACGCGGGCGCCGCCGGGCAGCGGGTGGGCCAGCGGCGACGTGCGCGCGCCCTGGCCCGGGTCGCTGACCTTGTGCCGGACCACCAGGATCGGCACGTACCCGGTGGTGTCCCGGACCAGCAGGTCGATGCCGCCGCGCCGGCCGCCCAGCGGGTCGCGCGGCAGGGCCGCGCCCCAGATGAACGGCACCCCGGCCGCCATGGCGGCGGCGGTCACCCGCTCCCGGTCGGCCGACGGGACGTCCTGCGGGATCTCCATCAGGTCCGACCCGACGAACCGGCCCAGCGCCGTGACCACGGCCCGCCGGTGCTCGGTGGCGTCGGCCTTGCGCTGCTGACCGGTGGGGTCCGGGGGCAGCCTGGGCACCTCGCGCATGCCGGGATCGTGTTCGAGGTGCACCCGCCGCCGGCAACGAGTGACCACGCCGGCGTCGAGTTGCACCTGGGAAGTCACTGTTGCAGGGTAAGCCGCCGCTTGCGTTCCCGTACCGGCAACCTGGCGGACCGGAGTCGATCTTTTGCCCCGGCGGCCCTAGGGTTTGCGGTTGAGGAGGTGCGGCCATGGCTCGCGCGAAGGGCAAGGGGTTCACCCCGAGCAGGGCGAAGAACCTCGTCGGCGTGGCCAAGGTGCTGGCGCCGGCGCTGATCCCGGTGGTCGCGCCGATGGCCGCGCGCGCCGCCGCGCTGGTCAGCGACCGCTACGACCACTACCGCGCGGGGCGGCTCGGCGTGCCGGTCGACCAGCTGAGCAGGTACTCGGGGCGCGGGGCGGGGCTGCACGCCCGCATCGTCGGCTTCGGCGAGGCGTTGGAGCAGTTGCGCGAGACCGAGCGGGCGTACGTGGAGGTCACGGAGAAGCGGCTCGGTCAGCTGCTGGCGGCCGTGCGCGCGGCGGAGCGGATGCCGGCCGCGCGGCGCAAGGCGGCGCACCGCGCCGTCTCGGCCGACCTCGACGGCCTGGAGGCCGAACTGCTCAAGCGCCTGGGTGTGTGAGCCGCACCCCGGCCACGGCCCACCCGACGCGCGGGACGGCACCGGCTCGACCGCTCCCACCGGGTGGGCGGACCGGCGGTCCGCCAAGACCCGACGGGTGGGTGCTCACGTCGGTGCCCCCGACCTCCTAGGCTCTCGGGTGTGACCAGACGGCCGGCCTCGCCCCGCTTCGCGCGGGCAGCGCTGCTCGCCGTCACGTCCGCCGCGCTCAGCACCACCGCGCACGGCGCCGCCGGTGGCCACGTCACCGAGTTCGCGCCCGCGCTGCCGCTGACCCTGCTGATCGCGTTCGCGGGCACCGCGCTCGCCGAGCGCGGCCGCCGCCCGTGGGCGGTCCCGGCCACCCTGGGCGCCGCCCAGCTCGCCCAGCACGCGCTGCTCGACCTGGGCCACCACACCGCCGACGGCCCCGGCCTCGGCTTCAGCCCGGCCGGCATGGCGGGCGCGCACGCGGTCGCCGCGCTGCTCACCGGCCTGCTGCTGGCCCGCGCCGACGCCGTGCTGCACGCGCTGGCCACGGCCGCGGCCCGGCTGCTGCCGGTGCCGCCCAGCCCGCTGCCGGCGGTCGACGTGCCGCGCGCGCCGATTCCGGCCCGAGTGGCGAACCGGCTGGTCCCGGTGCTGCTGCGGCGCGTGCACGGCCGCCGCGGGCCCCCGTCCTCCTGATCACCCGAGTCCCCCGACACCTCTGGTCATCTCAGGAGCACAATTTCATGTCGACGAATCGTTCCGGCGTGCGCACGCTCGCCAAGGCCGGCGCGGCGCTGGCCACCGCCGTCCTGTTCGCGCTGGGCACCGCGGGCGTCGCGGCCGCGCACGTCACGGCGTCCACCCCGGGCCCGGCCGCCAAGGGCGGCTACACCAAGGTCACGCTGCGGGTGCCCAACGAGCGCCCCGACGCGGGCACGGTGAAGCTGGAGGTGACCCTGCCCGCCGAGTACCCGCTGGCCTCGGTCAGCACCAGGCCCGTGCCCGGCTGGAAGGCCGAGGCGGTCAAGCAGAAGCTGGCCACCCCGATCGAGGCGCACGGCCGCCAGATCACCGAGGCGGTGCAGACCGTGACCTGGACCGCCGAGCCGGGCACCCGCATCGAGCCCGGCCAGTTCAACGAGTTCGACCTGTCCGTCGGCCCGCTGCCGGACAACACCGACCAGCTCCTCCTGCCGACCAAGCAGACCTACGACAGCGGCGAGGTCGTGGACTGGAACGCCGCGCCGCCCGCCGAGGGCGCCGACGAGCCGGAGCACCCCGCGCCGGTGCTGAAGCTGGTCGCCGCGAGCGGTGACGACGACCACGGCGTCTCGGCCACGACCGCGGCGTCGGCGGACGACGACCACGCCTCGGCGTCGGCCACCGACGACACCGCCCGCTGGCTGGGCGGCGCGGGCCTGGCGGTCGGCGCGCTCGGCCTGGGCCTCGGCGCGGGCGCCGTGCTGCGGTCCCGCCGCGCGGGCAGGCCGACGGCATGAGGCGCGTCGCCTCGCTGCTGCTGACCGGCCTGGTCGCGGGCGCGGTGCTGCTCGGCACCGCCGCGCCCGCGCTGGCGCACAACGTGCTCATCAGCAGCGACCCGAAGGACGGGTCGTCGTTGGCGCAGGGCCCGACCGCGGTCACCTTGACCTTCGACCAGCCGGTGCAGGCCGGGGAGAAGTTCAACACGGTCACCGTCACCGGGCCCGAGGGCACGCGCTGGGAGGCGGACGGCGAGCCGACGGTCCGGGACAACAGCGTCACCTTCCCGGTGCGCCCCCTGGGCCCGGCGGCCGAGTACACGGTCGGCTACCGGGTCCTGTCGGCGGACGGCCACCCCGTCACCGGCTCGCTCAAGTTCACCCTGACCGAGGCGGGTGACGGCACCCCGGCACCCGCCGCGGCGACGGCCGCCGAGGACGCGGCCGGGGAGGACGGCGGGGGCGGCGTGCCCATCTGGGTGTGGATCGCGGGCGCGGTGGTGCTCCTCGCGGGCGGCGTGTTCTTCGCCCTGCGCGGCGGCGGGGAGCCCTCGTCCCGATGACGGTGAACCGGACCACCACCCCCTCCAACAGGTACTGGGTCGTTGGCGGGCTGCTCGCGGGCGGCGTCGTCGGCGTGCTGCTGGGCCTGGGCCTGTCGACCACCCCCGAGGTGGTCGGGGTCACCGACCCGGGGGCGGTGGTCCGGTTCGGCCACCCGGTCGTGCGGGTGCTGCTGGACCTGGCCGCGACGTTCGTGGTCGGCTGCTCCCTGCTGCCGAAGCTGCTGGGCTTCGACCGCCCGGCCATCACCGAACCGGTGCTGCGGGTCGCCAGGCCGGCCGCCGTGGTCGGGGCGGCGGTGTGGGCGTTCACCGCGCTGCTGTCGATCGTGATCAGGGCCTACGAGACGAGGCCGGACGCCGACCTGACCATGCCCATGGTGGTGGACTACGTGCGGCGGGTCGGTGCCGGCCAGGGCCTGCTGTTCAGCGCCGCGTGCGCGCTGGTCTCCCTGTGGATCGGCGTGCTGGCCGTGCGGCGGGGCGAGAGCGTGCCCGCGGAGCTGCGCATCCTGATCTCGATGTTCGGCCTGCTGCCGCTGCCGGTGACCGGTCACGCGTCGAACTGGAAGTACCACGACTACTCCATGATCTCGATGGAGCTGCACGTGCTCGGCGCGGCCGCGTGGACCGGCGGGCTGGCGGTGCTGGTGGCGCTGGTCGCCCACCGGCGCGGGCTGCTGGCCGAGGCGCTGCCGAAGTTCTCCAAGCTGGCGACGGTGTCGCTGGTGCTGGTGTCGGTGACCGGGTTGTTCAACGGAATCCTGGAGCTGGCCCTGAACCCGGTCGTCACCCTGCCGGGGTCGCTGTTCACCACGTCGTACGGGTTGGTGCTGCTGGGGAAGGTGGTGTGCGCGGCGGGGTTGGCGGTGCTGGGGGCGAACATCCGGTGGCGCATGCTGCCGCACATCGCCCAGCACAAGCCGACGGCGCTCGTGGGGTGGGCGGCGGTGGAGCTGGCGATCATGGGGGTGGCGTTCGGGCTGGCGGTTGTGCTGTCACGGGCGCCGGTGGCCTAGCCCCAGTAGCTGATCTTCAATGATGGGGACAGCGCGCCCAGCCCTAGGAATTCCTCACCAAGCGGCAGCGTCAACTTCTTGAGGTTCGTGTCGCGCAGGGGCGTCAAGTCGCGGTCGAAATTGACCCTCCACAACGACAACTCGCGCAGTCCGGCCATGCGGGTCACCGCCGAAAGGTCTTCGATCTCCACGTTCTGGAGGATCAGGAACTCCAGAGGCAGTTCCACGAAGCGGGCCAGGTCGAGTGGAGCGCCATGCACGCAGTTCAGACCGCGTGCCAACGGAAACGCTCTCACCACCGAATCGGGTGAGATGTCACAGTTGAACAGGCTCGCCCAGCCGATGTGCGACATTTCCCCTAGAGACCGAATTCCTTCGACAGTAGCTTTTTCCAGGTGAAGCGTCCGAAGAGTCGCCATCTCTCCAATCGGAGCCAGGTCCGTTTGCCCAGCCAGCGAACCCAGCGACAACAACCTCAGCGGCAATTCACCGAGCGCACTCATCCCATCGAATCCTGAAGCATGCGACACCTCCAGCCTGACGAGTTCCGCATGAACGCCCAACGACGCCAAGTCGATCACGGATGCAGACCAGAACTTCAGCGCGGTCAGACGGGGAACACCGCTCGTGAAGTTCAGGTCGCGAACTGGCCGGTAAGCAGGTAGGAACACTTCGAGCGAAGACAACGAGCGAACCCTGTGCACATGCTCCAGGAAGCGCGTCGAATCGATCCGAAGCCGGCCGTTGTGCAGCGGCGAGTCGGCCAGGACTTCTTCCGAGAAAAGCTCGGGGTCGAAGTAGTGCCACGCCTTCCACAACTCCTGCTGCACCTTTTCGCGGGAGTCCTGCGCGTACCTCCCGAGGAGCGGTAGCGCTTCGGTCGTGGCGGTCAGGGCAGCCGCACGGACGGTTGCCGCCGCCTGGGCCTCGGACAGGCCGTCAAGGCTGGTGGGCAGGTAGCGGAGCACCCGGTGACCGATGGACGCAAGCGATTGCGTCTCCCGCAAGCTGCGCGGCGGCACGAGCTTCGCCCCGACCATCGCGTCGATGCGGGCGCGCACTTCAGGACTGATGTCCTTCACCGTTTCCAGGCAGGCCGCGGCCAACAGCCTGAGGTGACGAGCACCGCTCGGCTCCTCTTCAGCGCGGTTCAGGACACCGGTCAGCAGTTCGCTCGCCTGCTTCGCGGTGGCGTGCCCGCAGGCCATCACCACGGTTTCCCACCACGTGTCCAGGTGGGCATGGGCGACGAGAGTGCCGATGTGGTGCTGCTGGATCGCCTCGTCCGCCGCCAGGTACTCCAGGAAGGTCCGGTGGACGAAGTCGATCCGACCGGGCACCGGTTCGCGCAGCACCCCGCTCCGTTCGAGCAGGTGCTTGAACAGGACCTCCGCCTCGGCGTCGACGTCCGGCATCGCGGGCAGTTTGCGCGCGATGTGCTCCAACACCTCCGGAGCCGGGAACTCCACCTTGTTCGCCAACGTCAGCCGCCAGGCCAGGTCGCGCAGCAGCACACGCTTCTCGGTGTCGCTCAGCAAACCGGCGATCCCGCGTTCGGCGTCACGCAGGTGCAACAGCATCGCCAACGCCTTGGCGTACAAATCCATGCGGTTGCGCGGCAACTCGGAGCGGTGCGACAGGTTCAGCGCGCACAGCATCGCGCACAGCAGTGGACTACCGGCCAACTCACGGAGGTGCGGCCTCTCCAACTGACTCCGCATCCGCCTTTCCGCCGAGCTCCCGGGCAGCTCCGCCGCCTCGTGCCAGCGCTCGACGAACACCGAGATGTTGGCCGAGTTCATCGGTTCCAGGGTCACCGCCGAAAAGCCGTCGTCCGCCAGCCAACGGCTGTCCGCCGCCGCAGTGCGGGAAGTCACCACCACCCGCACGTCCGGGAACGCCTGGAGCAGTTCGCGCAACCAGACCTTCACCGCTCGACGACGCGCGGCGGGCACCTCGTCCACACCGTCGACCAGCAACATCGCCTCACCGGCTCGCAGCAGCCGGTGCACCCACCCCGCCGGGGCCAGGTCGGCGATCGGGGCGGCGCAATCACCGGGGAAGCGCTCCGGCATCGGCAGGTCGCCCTCGGCATGGCTGCGCAGCCGGACGACGAACGGGACGCGGCCGTTCCACTCGGCCAGCGGCCCGCTCAACTCCCCCCGCGCCGCCCTGACCGCGAGCCAGTTGAGCAGGGTGGTCTTGCCCGACCCGGCCTCACCGCGCAGCAGGACCCTCGTCCGCTCACCGATCGCCGCCTCGACCGGCACGCCCTCGGCCTCCCGACCCGGTTGCCGGTCCAGCCACCGCATCGGGTGCGGGCGGGTCCGCCTACCCCCACCCGACACGCTCAGGCTCAGGTACGCGACGGTCAGGGCCAGCCTCGGCTGCTCGTCCCCCGGCAACCCGAGCAGTTCCAGCCGGTCGAGCACGTTGGCCACGTGGCGCAGGTACTCGGCCCGGAACTCCTCGTCCCGATCCGTGCCCGCAGGCGCGTAAAGGCTGGTCACCGGCGTACGGGCCAGCAACTGGTCCAGTTGGTCCGCCTGCGCGGTCAACCGCCCCAGCACCTCGGCCAGCGCGGTCGGCTGGAACGACGGCAGGTACCGCACCACCTGCACCAGGTGCCGACAAGCCTGGTCCAACGCCAGCTCGTGCACCAACGCGGCCCGCTCCGACAACGCCCCCGCCCGCCCCGGGAACTGCCGCCGCACCTGCCGGGCCAGCACCTCCGCGTCGGCATCGGCCGCCAGCAACCCGCGGTCCGACAGGTCCACCCCCTCCAGCACGTCGACCACGGCCAGCACGGCCGCCTCCGCCTCGTGCTCCGGCACGTCCCCGAACCGCTGCTCGATCACCGGCGCCACCTGCTCCGCCACCTGGTTCCCGATCCGCTCGACCAGGTTCGACAGCTTCCGCTGCCGCAACGGCCCCTTCAGCTCGACCTGCGCCAGCTCGGCCAGCGACGCACCGCGCTCGAACCGGGTCTTCCGCCGCTGCAACCACGCCTTCGCCGCGTGCCCGGCAATGGTGGACCCCAGCTTCAACACCGCGCTCTCGGCGATCACCGCTCAGCGATACCGCCCGTCCCCACCAGCCACAACGCAAAAATGTCGGTCCCCGGTGGTTCAGTCGGGCCATGGCGAACCAACCGATCCTCGTCCTGGGCGCCACCGGCAGCACGGGCCGCCGGGTGGCCGACCAGCTCACCGCGGCCGGCCACCCGGTGCGTCGCGCGGCCCGGCACGGCGGCGACGTGCGCTTCGACTGGACCGACCCGACGACCTGGCCCCCGGCCCTGGACGGCGTCGGGAGCGCCTACCTGATGGCACCGCACGAGCTGCCGATCGACCCGGACTTCGTCACCCGGGCCGTCGAGCGCGGCGTCCGCAGGCTCGTGCTGCTCTCCAGCCGGGCGATCGAGGAAATGCGCGACGAACGCCTGCTCGCAGCGGAAGCCCTGGTCAAGGGCTCGACGGCGACCTGGACCGTCCTGCGGCCGGACTGGTTCAACCAGAACTTCGACGAGGGCTTCTTCCGCGACCCGGTCCTGGCCGGCGAGCTGGTGATGCCCTTCGGCGACCGGGAGCTGGGCTTCGTGGACGCCGACGACATCGCGGCGGTGGCCGTGCGGGCGCTGACCGAGGAGGGCCACCACGGCCGCACCTACGAGCTGACCGGCCCGGAAGTCCTGTCGTTCCCGGCGGCGCTGGCCCTGATCAGCGAGAGGACGAACACCCCCATCACCTACCGGGGCACGCCGGACGACTACCGCGCGGTGATCCCCGCCGAGGTGGCCGAGGCCCAGATCGCCGCCTGGGACGCCTACGGCGCCTCCACCGCGACCGACACCGTCGAGCGCGTCACGGGCCGGCCGGCCAAGGACTTCCGGCGGTACGTCGAGCAGGCGTGGGCGGCGGGGGCCTGGCGTCGGTGAGCGGTCGGCGTGGTGCGACGAGCCGCACGCGCCCCACCGGCCCGGCGAACCGCGCTAAGCCGACCGCGACGAGGTGCGCAGCCTGGTCAGCTCGGTCACGGCCCGCCGGCCGCGCCGGTCGAGTTCCGCGGCGTCGATCCAGCCGTTGGCGAAGCAGCGGTAGTCCTGCGCGAGCTTGACCAGTTCGGCCAGGTAGTCGGCCGAGCGGCGGCGGCGCTGCTCGTCGAACGCGGCGAGCAGCGGCAGCTGGGTGTCGACGACCTCGTCGATCATGCGGGCCGCGCGCAGCGCCCGCCTGGTGCGCCGGCGCTTCACCCCGAGCAGGTCCCCGACCACGTGCACCTCGCCGCCCCCCGTCGCGCCATCCCGTCGTTGCGTTGGTCGTGGCGTGGAGCCCGAGCGTTACCGGTTCGTTCTCCCACGCCCCCGCGTTCAACGGTATGGGGTCCACCGAGTGGTGGTGTCACCCACCCTCAGTGTTCTCAGCCTGGCCTTCAGCTCCGGCCCCACGTCGGGGTGGCTGCGCATGATCGGCAGCACGCTGGTGGTCAGCTTCAGCTCCCTGACCTGCCGCAACAACGTGAAACCCGGCCAGGTGACCACGTCGAACCCGTACTCGTCGGCCAGTTGCCGGTGCCACTCGGCCGGGTGACCGAACCGGGCGACGCCGATGGGCAGGGTGCTCAGGTCCCACTCGCGCGGCCCGATGCCGGTGGAGTCGAAGTCGCAGATCACCGGTCCGGACGGGCCGGGGATGAGGTTGCCCAGGTGCGCGTCGCCGTGCACCACGCCCGGTGGGAGCGCCGTGCGCAGGTCGGCCAGCCGCTCGGCCAGCTCGGCGGCCCGCTCCTCCAGGAACCGGCGGTCGTCGTCGGCCAGCTCCTCGGCGTCGGCGATCCGCCTGCGCACGTCGTCCAGCGGCGCCCACGCGGGCAGCTCGAAGCCGGGTTCGGGCAGCGAGTGCAGCGTGCGCAGCAGCCGCCCCAGGTCGCGGCCGTCGACCGGGCGGCCCGTGGCGGGCACCGTGTGCCAGACGGTGGCCAGGTGCTCGCCGACGGCCAGCGGCTGGTCGACCCCCTCGACCAGGCGCACGGCGGGCACGTCGTGGGCCGCGAGCCACCGCGCGACCTCGACCGCCTTGTGCGCGCGGTGGCGCAGGTTCATCGAGCCGACGATCCGCACCACGACCCGGTCGCCGGGCAGGTCGAACACGGCGTTGCTGGTGAACTTGACCAGCCGCGCGTCGCGGTGCGCGAACCCGAGCCGGTCGCACAGCCGCTGGAGCACGGAGGTCAGCGCGGCGCGGGTGAACCGGCCGTCCAGGGGCGCGCCGCGCGGGTCAGGCGGCGCTGTCGCTGCCGGTGAACCGGGCGACGCGTTCGGCGAGCTCGCGGGCATCGGGGTTGTTGCGGCGCTTCTCGGCCTCGCGCAGGAGCGGCTTCATCCGGTCCTTGGTGCGCACGGACTTGAGGCCCTCGGACAGCTCGATGGCCTGCCGGCCGAGGCGGGCGCCGTGGTCGATGTCGCCGTCGAGCAGGTGGTTGATCGACAGCGAGGTGAGGTTGAACGACCGGCTGCGGCTCATGTCCTCGCCGTAGCCGTTGATCGCCTTGGTCAGCGCGGGGATGGCGGTCCGCGTGTACTTGGCGTCGACCATCTGGGCCAGCTCGGTGTGGACGGTGCCGATCATGGCGGACAGGTCGTTGGCGTCGAAGAACTTGGCCCACGCGGGCGCCTCGGCGATGTTGGCGCGGGCGAACTCGTCGCGCGCCCGGCCGAGCAGCTTGAGCGTCTGGTCGTCGGAGCCCATCTTCGCGTAGGCCCACGCCTCGTTCGCGCACAGGATGCCGACGGCCAGTTCCGAACCGGAGTTCTGCGCGGCCAGCTGGCCGAGATGGAACACCTTCAGCGCGTCGTCCGGCGCGTTCTGGTGCAGGTAGACGCGGCCCATCCGGTAGAGGATGTTGGCGACCAGCTCTTCCTTCTTGCCCTGCTTGGCCAGGCCGAGCGCCTGCCCGAAGTGGTTGCGGGCCGAGTCGTACAGGCCCGTGTCGAACGAGGTCCAGCCGGCGAGGTTGTGCAGGTCGGCCAGTGCGACGTACAGGCGTTCCCGGACCAGGTCGGTGGCGTTGGCGCCCAGCATCTGCTGCCCCCACGACAGCTGGGCGACCACGGCGTCGCGGCACGAGCCGCCGCCGTACTGGTAGTCGAGCGTGCGGAGCGCTCGCGTGGCGGCTTCGACCTGTCGGACGTCGGTCATGCCGATGCGGCCGGGCGCCGGTGTCTGCGCGGGCGACGAAGCCCAAGACCCGGAGTCCGTGCCGAACACGGCCGCGCCCACGGTGATGGCGGCGGCGTGCGCGAGGAACTTCCTTCGCTTCACCGACTCGTCCTCCTCAGAATGGGGTGCCTCCGCCGTGGCGGCCACCCGCACTGCCGTGGCCTCGTCGTAGGCGAGGCCCATGTACCCCCTCGGGACACCCAGGCCCTGGGCGATCCGCGCGAGGACGTCGTAGGCCATGACCTGGCGTCCCTTGAGGATCTCCGAGACCTCGGACTGCGACTGGCCCGTCAGCGCCGCGATCTGGCGCTGCGACACGCCGTGCCGGCGGAGCAGCCGGTAGACCGTGCTGATCTCGCGCCTGGCCAGCGCGTCCCGCATCTCCTGCTGGTCCCAGACGTCTGGTGTAACAGGAGAGCTCTGCGAACCGATGGTGTTCAATTGCGCCCCCTCACAGTCCCTTGGGCGTCAACGGCAGAGTAGGGGACTCCCCCAACTGCGAGAAGTACCGATCGGCGAGGCTGATCGGCCCTGCCGAACTCCACTGACCGCTTACCGTGGATGGGCCACCGGCCAGCGCTGTGACGTCCCGATCCGGGTTGAATCATCGCAATCTGGGTTCCGGTAAGCGAGTGAGCACGGAGAGGAAACGTCGTGGAGCTGGTCGAGCGAACGAGGTCCACCACCGGTGGGCACGCGCCCGCCACCGCCGCGCCGGTTCCGCCCCTTGCTCCGGTGTCCGTCCAGGGGCTGTCCGACCACGGCTCCGGATGGCGCGGCACGACCGGGCAGCGCCACTGGTGGCGGGTTCGCTGCAGTGACGTGGTCGACCGGGAGCGCTGCCTCACCGTGCTGGTCGACCGGGGCCGCGTGGTCCTGGTCGGTCCGCCGGGCGAGACGGCGGTGCTGTCGGCCGACCAACTCGTACAGCTCAGGGCCGCGCTACGTGAGGCCGCCGAGCAGGCGGAAAGGTGACGGTGACGTTTCGGTGGACGAGATCCTCGGACAAGTTCTTCGCAACGCGGTGTGGGAACGGCTGGACCTGCTCACCGAGCTGGCCAACGAGGCCGACGCCCCGTCCCTCCTGTCGGTGGCCCGCTCCGAGCTCCCCCGGCTGACCGAGGGGTGGCGGGCCCTGCTCGCCGCGCACGAACCGGACCAGAAGGGCAACTGCCCCGAGTGCTCCGGCCGGTGGCGGCAGCAGAAGAGCCCCTGCTCGGTGTGGCGCGCCGCGTACGAGCACCTGGTCGCGGGCGGTTTGGCCCCGCGCCCGGCTCGGCACCTCCGCTCGGCGCCGGTGACCCCTCCTGTCACCCGGTCGCGCCGCGGGGTGGTGGCCCGAGCCCACTGACGGGCGGCCCCGACCTGTCGTTCCCCCGACGCGACGAGGTCGAGCACCCGCCTACTGGCCGGCGGTCCGGGACGTGCGAACCCCCGACCGCGACGAACGGACCGCCGGCCAGCCGAACTCCACAACCGAATCCAGACATCCGCGGGCCGGTGTTGTGCACACCTTCCCTCCCCGACCGGCACTGGTCCGCGGGCACCACGTCCGGCCCCTGTGTCCGCTCCTCCCGCGCGGGCACGGGGGCCGGTTCCACTTTTCACCCGATGCGGTGAACGTGCCGATCCGGTCGACGTCCGGGCCCCCGCGCCGCAACGGCCCACCACCGCAACCGATCACCCGGGGTCCGCTCGACCGGCCCGTCGTGCGCTTCGGCGCTCCGCGCGCCGGGGGATGCAACCGAATCGATCCCGCGGGAGTCAGCGCACCGAGCGGACCCGGCTCACCAGCGCGGCCGCGCACAGCGTGGCGACCGCCGAGGCCGCGAACAGCCCCCGGTAGCCGCCCAGCGCGCCGAGGGCGGCGGTGGCCAGCAGGGGCGCCACGACCTGCGGCAGCGAGTTGGCGATGTTGACCACGCCCAGGTCCTTGGCCCGGTCGGACGCGGCCGGCAGCACCTGGGTGAGCAGCGCCAGGGCGACCGCCCAGTACCCGCCGAAGCCGAGGCCGAGCAGCGGGGCGGCCACCAGGGCCGCCGGCCACGTCGGCCAGGCGACCAGCAGCAGCGCCGCCCCCGCCATCAGCCCGGTCGAGACCGGCACGTACGGCTTGCGGCGGCCGGTGCGGTCCGACCGGGCGCCGAACCAGGCCGCGCCCGCGACCAGCGCCACGCCGTAGAGCAGCATCAGCACCAGCAGGCCGTCCTCGGGTGCCGGGTGGCCCACCTCGTCGTCCAGGAAGTACAGCAGGTAGAGCGTGCCGAGCGCGTTGCCCAGGTTGACCATGAAGTGCGCGGCCCACGCCCACGCGAAGTCCGGGTGGGCGCGCGGCGACACCCACAGCTCGCGCCACCGCAGCGCCGGCCGGTCGGCGCGGCGCAGCCTCGCGTCCGGGGTGGCCAGCACGAACACCAGCGCGCCCGCCACCACCGCGGCCGCGCACGCCAGGTAGCCCGCGGGCAGGCCGGTGACCAGCACGGTCACCACGACCGCGCCCAGCACCGTGCCGAGCATCTGGGACACGCCCACCAGCCCGCCGACCTTGGCCCGCTGCCGCACGGGCACCCGGTCGGGTACGGCGGAGGTCAGCGACGCGAGCATCCCGTTCAGCCCGGCCTGCACCAGGCACCACCCGGTCACCACGGCCGCGACCGTGGTCGCCGAGGCGAGCACCGCGAGGCCGAGCGCGCCGAGCAGGGCGCCCGCCAGCGTCCACGGGTGCCGCCTGCCGAACCGGGACGTGGTGCGGTCCGAGGCCAGCCCGGCCAGCGGGTTCGCCAGCAGCGCCACCACCGCGCCCACCCCGGTGACCAGCCCGAACACCGCCTCCTTGGCACCGGCGTCGAGCAGTTCGGCCTGGCGCGGCAGCAGCACCTGGATCGGCGCGTAGATCCCGAGCCACAGCCCGAGGTTGGCCAGGAACAGCAAGCCCATCCACGACCGGCGGACCGGGGCGACCGGCTCGGCCAGCGCCTCCGCGGTCACCGCCCGATCCGATCGCGGTACCAGTGGAAGGACGCGCGCGGGGTGCGGGCCTGCGTCTCGTAGTCCACGTGCACCAGGCCGAACCGCTGCGAGTAGCCGGAGTCCCACTCGAAGTTGTCCAGCAGCGACCAGACGAAGTACCCGCGCACGCCCGCCTCCAGCGCGGCCGTGACGTGCGCGTCCAGGTACTCGATGCGGGCGGTGTCGGCCGGGGAGTGCTCGTAGCTGCACCCGCTCTCGGTCACGTACACGGGCGGCATGTCGACAAAGCGATTTCGCAATGAAGCGACCACCTCGGTCAGCCCCGAGGGCACGACCGGCCAGCCGAACCCGGTCCTCGGGTGCTCGGTGATCTCCACCAGCTCGAACGGCAGCGGGTTGCCCGGCGACGGCGCGCGCAGCCGGGTGGGGTTGTAGTAGTTCACCCCGTAGAAGTCGAGCGGCGCGGCGGTGGTCGCCAGGTCGCCGTCCCGGACCGGCAGGCGGTCCGCCAGCCAGTCGGGGTAGCGGCCGGCCAGCAGCGGGTCGGCGAACAGCCAGTTGTGCAGGTCGGAGTACGCGGCGGCGGCCCCGGCGTCCTCGGGCGAGGCGGGCCACGCGGGCGTGTGGTTGTTGGCCGTGCCCACGGCGCGCGCCCCCGCGGCGCGCAGCGCTCCCACGGCCAGGCCGTGGGCCAGGTTGAGGTGGTGGGCGGCCGGCAGGGCGTCGAACAGCAGCGCCTTGCCCGGCGCGTGCTGCCCGGTCGCGTACCCGAGCAGGGTGACCATCGCCGGTTCGTTGACCGGGATCCACAGCGCCACCCGGTCGGCCAGCCGCCGCGCGACGACCGCCGCGTACTCGGCGAACCGGTGCGCGGTGGCGCGGTCGAGCCACCCGCCGCCCTCCTCGACCGACACCGGCGTGTCCCAGTGGTACAGCGTGGCGACCGGCGCGATGCCCGCGTCGAGCAGCTCGTCCACCAACCGGTCGTAGAACCCCAGGTCACCGGCCAGCACGCGGGGCCAGGACACGGAGAACCGGTAGGCGTTGACGCCCAGCGCGCGCATCAGCGCGACGTCCTCGCGGTAGCGGTGGTAGTGGTCGCAGGCCACCGAGGCGTCCTGCCCCCCGAACGCCGGGAACGCGTCCCAGACCGACGGCTGCCTGCCCGCGGCGGTGAACGCGCCCTCGATCTGGAAGGCGGAGGTCGACACGCCCCAGAGGAAGTCACCCGGGAGGGTCATGCGCACCTCGCAAACGTGAAAGAGGTTCGGATCGTAGGCGTGTTGCGCCGTGAAGTGAAGTGCGGAGGCCCGCAAGCGGGCACTATGGGAGACCCGCAGCCCATTCCAGCAGGAGTCGCCGTGACCAGTTCGACCCCACTGCGCCGCCAACCGGTGCAGCAGCGCAGCGCCAAGCGCGTCGAGCGGATGCTCGAAGCCTGCGCCCAGCTCATCGAGGAGGTCGGCTACGACGGGGTGACAACAACGCTGATCGCCGAGCGCGCGGGCGTGGCGGTCGGTTCGCTCTACCAGTTCTTCCCGGACAAGCGGGCCGTCGTGCAGGCGCTGACCCTGCGCAACCTGGAGAAGTTCATCCAGACCGTGGACGGCCGGTTCACCTCCACCACGCTGGAGCACTGGTGGGACGCCGTCGACTCGATCTTCGACGTGTACGTCCAGATGCACCGCGAGGTGCCCGCCTTCTCCAAGCTGCACTTCGGCGACGTGGTCGACATGCGGCTGCTGGACGACCGGCGGGACAACAACACGGTCATCTCCGACCGCATCGCGGAGATGATCTCGGCGAAGTTCGCCATCCCGTTCGAGGAGATCCAGCTGCCGATCTCCATCGCGGTCGAGGCGGCGGACGGCGTGCTCAACCTCGCCTTCCGCCGGGACGCCGCGGGCGACCCGAGGATCCTGGACGAGGCCAAGGCCCTGGTCCGGGGCTACCTGTCGACCAGGATGCCGGGCTAGCCGGACACCCGGTCAGCCGAACGCCCCGTCAGCCGAAGCACTGCCCCTCGCCCCGGTAGGTGGGCACGGTCCGCTCGACCGCGTCACCGCGCACCAGGTGGTAGTGCGTGAACCGCTCGGCCGGCTCGCCGGCCTTGGCGTGCCGCAGCCACACGCGGTCGCCCGGGCGCAGCGAGTCGGCCGCCCGGCCCACCACCGGGGTCTGCACCTCGCCCGCCCCCTCCAGCGGCAGCAGCTTCAGCCCCACCGGCAGGTACGGGCTGGGCAGCCGGTCGGGGGTGCCCGTGCCGGACGCGACGTAGCCGCCCGCGAACAGGGTGGCCACCCCGCGCGCCGGGCGGCGCACCACGGGCAGCGCGAACAGCACCGCGGGCCGCGGCCGGAACCCCCGGTACCCGTCGAACAGGGTCGGCCCGACCAGCCCGGACCCGGCCGCCAGCTCGGTCACCGCCGGGTCGGCGCCGGTGACCTCCAGGCTGCCCGTGCCGCCGCCGTTGACGAACTCCAGCTCGGCCACCCGCCGCACCGCCGCCACCGCGGCACCGCGGCGCTCCACCAGCTCGGCGGCCGAGCGGCGCTGCACCCACCGCAGCACCGCGCCGCGCACCGGCCGCCCCGGCGGGCGGTCGCCCAGCCCGGCGATCTGCCCCTCGTACGCCATCACCCCGACCAGCCGGAACCCCGGCCGGCGCGCGATCGCCGCGGCCAGCTCGCCGGCGTCCCGGGCGGTGTGCACCGGCGACCGCCGCGGCCCGACGTGCAGGCCGGGCGCCGGTCGCCACGACACGTCCAGCTCCAGGCACACCCGGATCGGCGGGTGGTGGGCGCCCAGGGCGGCCCGCACCACGTCCAGGTGCTCGACCGAGTCGACCACGATCGTCACCCGCCCGCGCGCCCGCTCGTCGGCGGCCAGCCGCCGCAGCGCGCCGTGGTCGACGGTCGGGTAGGCCACCAGCAGGTCGTCGGACAGGTCGTGGTCCGACAGCCACAGCGCCTCGGCCAGCGAGTAGCACATCACGCCCGCGTAGCCGGGCCGGTCGAGCACGCGCTCCAGCAGCGCGCGCACCCGCACGGACTTGCTGGCCACCCGGATCGGCAGGCCGCCCGCGCGGCGCACGAGGTCGTCCGCGTTGCCGTCGAAGGCGTCGAGGTCGACGATCGCGAACGGCGGGTCGTGCTCCTTCGTCGCGGTGTCGAGGCGCGTGCGCATGGGCTCACCGTACTTGAAAGGTGAAAGCGTTTCACCTACCGTCTTCCCCGGAGGTGGGCCTTGGGCACCCCGTGGACCAACTGGGCGCGCACCGCGTCCGCGACCCCGCACCGGGTCGAGCGGCCGACGAGCGCCGACGAGCTGGCCGAGGTGGTCGCGACCGCCTCCAGCGTGCGCCCGCGCGGCAGCGGGCACTCGTTCAACGACATCGCCGTCGCGCCGGGCACGGCCCTGGACCTGGTGGGCTGGACCGGCATCGCCGACGTGTCCGGCACCCTGGTCACGGTGCGCGCCGGCACCACGCTGCGCCAGTTGAACGCCCTGCTCGACGTGCTCGGCCTGGCCCTGGCCAACCTCGGCGACATCGACGCCCAGACCGTCGCCGGCGCCATCTCCACCGGCACCCACGGCACCGGCGCGGCGCTGGGCGGCCTGGCCACGCAGGTCGCCGCCCTGGAGCTGGTCCTCGCGGACGGCACCACCGCCCGCTGCTCCGCCGAGCAGGACCCCGACCTGTTCCACGCCGCCCGCGTGGGCCTGGGCGCGCTCGGCGTGATCAGCACCGTGACGCTGCGGTGCGTGCCCGCGTTCGTGCTGCACGCCAGGGAGTCCCCGGCCCGCCTGGACGCGGTGCTCGACGGGTTCGACCACCTCACCGCCACCGAGGACCACGTCGAGTTCCACTGGTTCCCGCACGGCGACCGGGTCATCCTCAAGCGCAACAACCGCGTCGACGAGCCGCCCGCCCCGCTCTCCGCGGCCCGCCGGTTCTACGAGTACGAGGTCGTGGAGAACGGCGCCTTCGGCCTGGTCTGCCGCCTGGCGCGGGCCGTGCCGGCCACCACGAGGTCGCTGAACCGGCTCTGCGGCTCGCTGGTCTCCGAGCGCGTCTACCGGGACGTCTCGCACCGCGTCTTCGTCACCCCGCGCCGGGTCCGCTTCGTGGAGACCGAGTACGCCGTCCCCCGCGCCGCCCTGCACGACGTGCTGCGCGAGCTGCGCACCGCGATCCCGCGGCTCGCCCACGGCGTCATCGTCCCGATCGAGGTCCGGGTGGCCCGGGCCGACGACATCTGGCTGTCCACCGCGCAGGGCCGCGACACCGCCTACGTCGCCGTCCACCAGTACCTGGGCATGCCGTACCGGGAGTACTTCGACACCTTCGAGCGAATCGCGCGGGCCGCGGGCGGGCGCCCCCACTGGGGCAAGATGCACACCCGCACCGCCGAGGACCTGCGCGGCGACTACCCGCACCTCGACGACTTCCGCCGGCTGCGCGCCCGCCTGGACCCGACCGGCAAGTTCACCAACGCCTACCTGGACCGCGTGCTGGGCCCGAACGCGTCGGCCACCGGCACGTCCCCGGAGATCAGCTCGTAGGTGCGCCGCACCGTGCCCGGCCGGTCGAGCAGCGCCACCACGACCGCCGCCACGTCACCGCGCGGCACCGACCCGCGCAGGCGCCGCTCGGACACCTCGACCAACCCGGTCGGCTCGTCGTCGGTCAGCCGCCCCGGCCGCAGGATCGTCCAGTCCAGGTCGCGTTCCCGCAGGTCGTCCTCCGCCTCGCCCTTGGCGCGCAGGTAGGCGTCGAACACCTCGTCACCGGTGGTGCCACCGACGTTCCCGCTGCTGATCTGCACGAACCGCCGCACCCCGGCGGCCTCCGCCGCGGCCGCCACCAGCACCGCGGCGCCCCGGTCGACGGTGTCCTTGCGGGCGATCCCGCTGCCGGGCCCGGCGCCCGCCGCGAACAGCACGGCGTCCGCGCCCCCCAGGTGTCGCGCGACCGAGGCGGCGTCGGCCGCCTCCAGGTCGCAGAGGACGGGGTCACCACCCGCGTCCCGCACGTCGGCGAAGTGCCCGGGGTCGCGCACCAGCGCCGTGGCGCCGTCCCCCCGCGCGGCCAGCAGCCGCTGCACCCGCAACGCGATCTTCCCGTGCCCACCCGCGATGGCTACCCGCATGGTGGAGACGCTAGATCAGGACGCGGTGGCCAGCACCCGCTCGTAGACCAGCTCGTTCACCCATCGGGTGGTCGCGGTGTCCTCGACCGGCACCGTCTCGTTGCGCCCGGCCACGTCGGTGCTCAGCTCCCGCTCCTCGTCGGCGAGCAGGACCGAGACGCCGTACCGACGCACCCGCGCCAGGCAGTTCGCCAGGTAGTCGTGCGTGAAGGCCACCGAGGACGGCAGCACGACCGCCGCGTTGCCGAACCGCGCGAACGGCACCGCCGAGGCCAGCGCGGTCCGCCAGTGCCGGGCCACCGCCAGCACGCCCACGATCCGGACCGCCGCCGGCGGCACCCGCCCGTCCATCTCCGGCCACACCCAGGTGGACACGGTGGCCCGGTCCGACTCGGGACCGGCGCCCAGGCACACGCGCTCGGCGTGCGCGTCGGCCAGCAGCTCGGCGACGACGATCACGCGACGCCCCATCAGGACCATCTCGGGCAGCACCACGCCGTGCCAGCCGAGGCGCACCGCCGCGGCGGCGGCCAGCTCCTCGGCGGAACCGGGCAGTTCGGGAACGGGGATCGCGGTGGCCGACAGCGCCCTGGTGTTGTCGGTGTCCGCGATCCGTGCTGGGGTGCTGCTCACGCCAGGGCCTCCTCGGCAACCACGGCGGGTGGTCCGCCGCGTTTCGACTCGTGCTCTGGATAAGGCGTACCAGGTGACCCCTGCCCCGCTCGCGGCTCCGCCGGGCTCCTGCGATCGGCGGCGTCGACCGATCGGTGACCGGTCGACGGCGGCGCGGGCGACTTCGGTCCGGCGGTGCTGCCGTCCGGGTGACCCCGAGGCGCCGCGGACCTGGAAAGTCATGCTCAGAGTGTGCGTGCGACGCCTGGAGTACCCGGCGCCGAGGGGGTGAAACCCGCATCGCCCCGCACTTCACCGACCGCTCGCCGCGCCAAAACGACCGACCACCCCACCAGGCGGTCCCGCACCGCCAGCCCGGGTGACCCAGCTCACACCAGCCAACCGCACCAGCCCCACCCGCACCACCCCTACTCGCGGCGCAGGGGTCGGCGAATGTCGAACTCGGGGGTCGCGGGCGTTCGACACGAGGGGGCTGGAGGTTCGACTCGCGGGTCTTGAGGGCGTGGCACGTCGGGGTCAGAGGGAGGCCAGCGAGGCGCGCACGCGTTCGACGTCCTCGTCGCGCCCCTGCTCGCGGTACATCTCCAGCGCCTCCCGCCAGGCGGTGCGAGCGCGGTCGACCTCGCCCAGGCCGGCGCGGCACCGGCCGATGCAGTCCAGGGCGCCGGCCATCTCGTAGGTGTTGCCCAGCTCCCGGTTCAGGTCGAGGGCCCGCTCGTGGTGCACGACCGCGTCGCCCCAGCGCCCGGCCTCGCGCTCCACGTACCCGAGGCTGTCCAGGACGGCCGCCTCGCCCTCCCGGTCCCGGTGGGCGCGGTAGAGGTCCAGCGCGGCCCGGCAGTGCTCGCGGGCCCGCCCGTGCTCGCCGAGCCGCGCCCGGTACCACCCCACGGCGTTGAGCGCGTCCGCCTCCCGGACCGGGTCGTCCAGCTCCCGCGAGATGCGCAGCGCCTCGGTGACGTGCTCCAGCGCCTTGCGGTCGTCCCCGCGCCGGGCCCAGGTCCAGGCCATCGCGTGGTGCACCAGCGACTGGTTGGGCAGGTCGCCGGCCGCCAGCCCCAGCGCCCGCCCCTGGTGCCCGATCGCCTCCTCGTACCGCCCCACCTCGGCGTACGCCCGCCCCAGGTGCCGGTGGGCGAGCCCCTCCTCGACCGCGCCGGGTGCGGCGGCCAGGCCGACGTGCCAGCTCTCCAGCTCCTCCCGCCGGTGCCCCCGCCGGTAGTGGAACGTCGTCAGCGCCCAGGCCAGGTGCCACGCGGCCCGCCGCCACCCCCGCCCCGAGGCGACCTGCTGGGCGGCCAGCAGGCAGGCGTGCTCGGCCTCGAACCACCGCAGCGCCGCCGCGGTGTCGCCCAGCTCCTCCACCCGGCCCGCCGGCGCGTCCACGTCCACCGCCTGCCGGTGCGGGTACAGCAGCCGGTCGGCCGCGTGCGCCGTGTGCCGGTAGAAGTCCACCACCCGCCGCACCGCGGCGTCCCGCCCGCCTGCGGGGAGCGACCCGGCCCGCTCCACCGCGTACCGCCTGATCAGGTCGTGCATCCGGTACCGGCCCCGCGCGTCGGAGGTCACCAGCGAGGCGTTCTCCAGCCCCGCCAGCAGCTCCCGGGCCCGCTCCACCGGCACGCCCAGCAGCTCCGCGGCCGCCGCCGGCCCGACGTCCGGCCCCGGCGCGATCCCCAGCAGGGCGAACGCGGTCGCCTGCGCCGCCTCCAGCGCCGCGCAGGACCAGGACAGCACCGCGGGCAGGCTCGCCGCCGGGTCGGAGTCGTCCAGCGCGTCGAGCCCGGCCTCCCGCAGCTCCCGGACGAACGCGGACAGCGGGAACCCCGGGTAAGTGTCCACGCGACCGGCCACGATGCCCAGCGCCAGCGGGAACCCGCCGCAGAACCCGATCAGCTCACCCACCGCGGCGGGCTCGGCGTCCACCCGCGCCGCGCCCAGCCGGGCGGCCAGCAGCGCGCGGGCCTCCCGGTCGGACAGCACGTCCAGCGGCAGGTGCCCGACCGACCCGCTCCCGCCCAGCCCGGTCATCCGCACCCGGCTGGTCACCACCACCGCGCACGTGCCGCTCCCCGGCAGCAGCGGCCGGACCTGGTCGGCGTCGGCGGCGTTGTCCAGCACCACCAGCATCCGCCTGCCCGCCACCAGCTCCCGGAACAGCGCCTCCTGCGCGCGCACGTCGTAGGGCACCCGGCCGGGGTCCACGCCCAGCGCGTCCAGGAACCCCCGCACCGCCGTGGCGGGCGGCATGGGTTCACCCTCCGGGCTGAACCCGCGCAGGTCGACGAACAGCTGCCCGTCCGGGAAGCGGTCCGCCCGCCGGTGGGCCCAGTGCAGCGCCAACCAGGTCTTGCCCACGCCGCCGGCACCGCCGATGGCCGAGATCACCACCGCGCCGCCGGCGGCGGCACCCACCGCCGCGTCCAGCCGGGCCAGCTCCTCGACGCGCCCGGTGAACGCCCTGGGCGGCGCGGGCAGCTGCCGGGGCACCGGGCCCGCGCCGACCGACCCGCCGCCGCGGACCCGCTCGTGCAGCTCCCGCAGCTCGACCCCGGGATCGGTGCCCAGCTCCTCGGCCAGCCGCTCCCGCAACCGCTCGTAGGCCGCCAGCGCCTCGGCGCGCCGCCCCGAGCGGTCCAGCGCGAGCACCAGCCGCCCCACCAGCCGCTCGTCCAGCGGGTCCGCCGCGACCCGCGCCACCAGCCCGGGGAGCACCTCCTCGTGCCGGCCCAGCCGCAGGGCCACCTCGACCCGGGCCGCGTCGGCCGCGGACCGCTCGCGCGCCAGCGCCTCGCGCACCGCGACCGCCCAGGGCGTGCCCAGCCCCTCGAACGCCTCGCCGCGCCACAACCCCGAAGCCCGCTCCAGCAACTCCGAAGCCCGCTCGTCGCCCTCGGCGCGGGCCCGTTCCACCAGTCGCCGGAACAGGTGCAGGTCCACCCGCTCGGGCTCGACGACCAGCACGTACCCGCCCGCGCGCCGCCGGATCTCCACTCCGGCCCGCCGCAGCCGGGACACGTAGCTGCTCAGCACCTGCCTGGCCCGGTGCGGCGGTCGGTCGGCCCAGACCCGCGCCACCAGCCGCTCGGCGGTGACCGGCCGGTTGGCCTCCACCAGCAGCGCCGCCAGCACGCACTGCTGCCGCGCGTGCCCGACGTCCACCGGCTCGCCGCCGACCAGGGCCCCGACCCGGCCCAGGACCCGGAACTCCACCGCCATCAGCACCTTCCCGCGGGCACCCGCCACCGGCGGCCCATCAGTACCCCGACCCGCCCCCACCCGGCACCGCCGACCGGCCGAGCCGCGCGCCGCCGGCACCCCGGGTCCGGTCGGCACGCCGGCCGCCCATCGGCCGCGCTGCGCCACCCCGAAGCGGAGTAACGCTAATCACACCGCTCACACACGTACCGGCGACGCAAGCCCTCCACCGTCGTCCGGAACACGAACGGACGCGTCCGAATAGCTGACACCAGGCACGATCCGCCGCACCGGTGCCCCGGCGGGACCGGACGGGGGCGCCCCGCGCGGAAAGATCCAGATCAACGACCCGGAAGGGGAAAAGGGGCGCAAAAAAGCACCGGGGCCCCGACATTTCGGGGCCCCGGTGCTACTGGTGGGCGAGGGGGGAGTTGAACCCCCACGTCCTTTCGGACACACGGACCTGAACCGTGCGCGTCTGCCATTCCGCCACTCGCCCGGAGCGACGGGAGGAACACTAGCACGCCTTCGCGCCGACTTACCAATCGCCCCGTGTACCGGCACGTCACCCCGGATACGATCGGAGGGAGAAGTCGACCGAGTCGGAGGGTTGCCGTGGGCCTCGTACAGCGCTTCGAGCGCCGTCTCGAAGGCATCGTGGGCAACACCTTCGCACGTGTGTTCGGCGGCAACGTCGTCCCGCAGGAAGTGGCCCAGGCACTGCAGCGGGAGGCGGAGGGCAACATCCGCGAGTTGGCGGGTGGCAGGCTGCTCGCGCCGAACCACTTCAAGGTCCTGCTGGGTCCGCAGGACCACGATCGGCTTGCCGGGGACGGCCAGGATGAACTACGCATCACCCAGCTTCTGGGGGACTCCATCCGGGAGCACCTCGAAGAGAGCGGATGGGATACCTATGGTGACGTCGTAGTCTCCCTGGAGCGCTCCGACGCGCTGCACACCGGACAGTTCCGAACCAGCTCGTCCGTCGACCCCGACGTGAAAGTTGCCAGCCGACGGTCAGCACCACCTCGCACTGCAGGAGACGGATCCATGAGCCAGCCTCCCGGCTACGGACAAGGACAGGGCCAGCCCGGCTACGACCCCTACGCGCAGGGCGGCTACGGCCAGCAGCACGGCTACGACCAGCAGCAGGGTTACGGCCAGCAGCCCGCCCCCGGCGGTTACGACCAGGGGTACGGCCAGCAGGGCTACGACCAGGGCTACGGCCAGCAGCCCGCGCCCGCCGGCTACGACCAGGGCTACGGGCAGCAGCCCGGGTACGACCAGGGGTACGGCCAGCAGCCCGCCCCCGGCGGTTACGACCAGGGGTACGGCCAGCAGGGCTACGACCAGGGCTACGGCCAGCAGGGTTACGGCCAGCAGGGCTACGACCAGGGGTACGGCCAGCAGCAGGGCTACGACCAGGGCTACGGGCAGCAGGGCTACGGCCAGCAGCCCGGCTACGACCAGGGCTACGCCCCGCCGGCGGTCCAGGCCGGTCCCCGCCAGCTGAACGCCACGCTGCACCTGGACGACGGCTCGAACCGCACCTACAACCTCAAGCAGGGCGGCAACGTGGTCGGCCGCGGCCAGGAGGCCGACTTCCGGCTCCCCGACACCGGGGTCTCCAGGAGGCACCTGGAGATCACCTGGGACGGGCACAGTGCCATGCTCGCTGATCTCGGTTCGACAAACGGCACCACGGTGAACGGCACGCCAGTGCAGACTTGGCAGCTCGCGGAGGGCGACGTCGTCCGCATCGGCCACTCGTCACTGGTCTTCCGCACCCAGGGCTGATCGGTCGAGCGGGGCGCGTCGACCGACGCGGGACGAGCGCCGACCGGCGCCGGACCGTCGTCGAGCGGCGCCCGGTGGCGTCGACCCGGCGCCGGGGGCGTCGACCGGCGCGGGATCGGCGTCGATCCGGCGTGCCGGGTTCGGCGTGGAGTTCGGCCGGACCGGGCAGGCGGGTCCGGCGTGGCGTGACGGCACTCAAGTCAGGAGCGGTTACAACCGGTGCCAGAGCTGGTGATGCAGCTGACCAGAGCGGGTTTCCTCATCCTGCTCTGGTTGTTCGTGTTGGCTGCGCTTCGAGTGGTCCGCTCCGACCTGTACGCGGCGTCGGGGTTGCGCGTGCCCACGCCGAAGTTCGGCCGGGGTGAGAAGAAGGCCCCCAAGGGCGGTGCGAAGGCCGCCCGGCAGCTCGTCGTCACGCACGGCGCGCTGGCGGGCACCCGGATCTCGCTGGACGGCAGGCCGATCCTGATCGGCCGCGCCGACGACTCCACGCTCGTGCTGGACGACGATTTCGCGTCGACCCGGCACGCGCGGTTGTCGCTGCGCGGCACCGACTGGTTCGTGGAGGACCTGGGCTCCACGAACGGCACCTACCTGGACCGGGCGAAAGTCACGACCCCGCTGCGGGTTCCGCTCGGCTCCCCGATCCGAATCGGCAAAACCGTGATCGAGCTGCGCTCATGACCCTCGTCCTCCGATACGCCGCCCGCAGCGACCGGGGCCTGGTGCGCTCCAACAACCAGGACTCCGTGTACGCCGGTCCGCGCCTGCTCGCGCTCGCCGACGGCATGGGCGGCCACGCCGCGGGCGAGGTCGCCAGCAAGGTCGTCATCGCGGCCCTGGCCCCGCTCGACGACGACGAGCCGGGCGACGACCTGCTCGGCCAGCTGCGGGACGCGGTGATCGCCGGCAACGGCGCGATCTCCGAGCTGGTGCAGAGCGACCCCGACCTGGACGGCATGGGCACCACGCTCACCGCCGTGCTGTTCGCGGGCACGCGGCTGGGCATGGTGCACATCGGCGACTCCCGCGCGTACATGCTGCGCAACGGGGTGTTCACGCAGATCACGCACGACGACACGTTCGTGCAGTCGCTGATCGACGAGGGCCGGATCACCGAGGAGGAGGCGGCCACGCACCCGCAGCGGTCGCTGCTGCTGCGCGCGCTGACCGGCCACGAGGTGGAGCCGAGGCTGATGGTGCGGGAGGCCCGGCCGGGCGACCGCTACCTGCTGTGCTCGGACGGCCTGTCCGGCGTGGTCAGCATGGAGACGCTGGATGAGGCCATCCGCATCCCGGACCCGCAGGCGTGCGCGGACCGGATGATCGAGCTGGCGCTCAAGGGCGGCGGCCCCGACAACGTGACGGTCGTCGTCGCCGACGTGGTCGACGTCGACTTCGGGGACGACGCGCCGATAGTGGGCGGCGCCGCCGGCGACGGCAGCGAGGACCCGCCACCCCCCGACTCGCCCGCCTCGCGGGCGAGTTCCATCACCGGGCCCAGGCCCGCGCCCCAGCGGGTGGAGCCGCCGCAGCAGCCGCCGCCCCCGCCCGCCAGGGCGCGCGGCGCGAAGCTGAAGGCGCTCGCCCTGGTGGTGTTCCTGCTGCTCATGCTCGTGGCGGCCGGCCTGGCCACCCGCTGGTACGTGCTGCGGCAGTACTACGTCGGCGTGGGCCAGAACAACGAGATCTCGGTGTTCCGCGGCGTCACCGGCAGCGTCCTCGGCTTCGACCTGCACCGGCTGGAGGAGGGCTCCTGCCCGCCGGGCGCGTACGCGTGCGAGCCGATCACCGTCGACGACCTGAAGGTCTCCGCCCGCGACGTGGTGCGCAACGGCATCACCGACGTGGACGGCCTGGAGGGCGCGCGGGAGACGATCCGGATGCTGCGCACCGAGCACACGCTCCAGCTCTGCCCGCCGGAGGGCACCGCGACGGCGACGACCACCACCCCGGCACCGTCGCCGGGGAACACGGGCACCGCGGCGACGACGACCACGTCCGCGGACCCGTCGGCCGGCCAGGCGCAGCCGCCGCCGACCACCACCACCGAGGGCACGCCCCTCACCACGCCCGTGCCGAAGCCGGGCACGGATTGCCGAAAGGGTCAGTAGTCGATGGGTTCGCCGGTCCCCGGCGCGGAGGGCACACCTCTCGCGGCGAACAACTCGGCGGCGACCAGCACGTCGCCCGGTCTGAGTCCGCCCACGAGACGGGGCACCGAACTCTTCATGCTCGCCTTCGCCGCCGTGCTGGTGACGGGCGCGCTCATCCTGGTCGAGGCCAACCAGGAAAAAGAGCTGACCATGCGGATCGTGTGGTTGGGCCTGGCCTACCTGGGGCTGCTGACCGTCGCGCACCTGGCGGTGCGCCGGTGGGCGCCCTACGCGGACCCGGTGATCCTGCCGTGCGTGGCGCTGCTCAACGGCCTGGGCCTGGTCATGATCCACCGGATCGACCTGGCCATGGCCGACGTGAAGATGCCGAACGGCGAGACGTGGGACCCGGCCGCGTCCAAGCAGGTGCTGTGGACGGCCATCGCGGTCGTGCTGTTCTGCACGGTGCTCAAGGTGCTCTCCGACCACCGGACGCTGGCCCGCTACGGCTACACCTTCGGCTTCGCCGGCCTGGTGGCGCTGCTGCTGCCCGGTGTGCTGCCGAGCTTCATCGCGCCCGAGATCAACGGCGCGAAGATCTGGCTGAGCTTCGGCGCGTTCTCCATCCAGCCGGGTGAGTTCGCCAAGATCCTGCTGATGGTGTTCTTCGCCGCGTTCCTGGTCTCCAAGCGCGACCTGTTCACCATCGCCGGCCGCCGGGTGATCGGCCTGGACCTGCCGCGCGCCCGCGACCTGGGCCCGCTGCTGGCCGCGTGGGCCGTGGTGGTGTCGATCATGGTGCTGCAGAAGGACCTGGGCTCGTCGCTGCTGTTCTTCGGCATCGTGCTGGTGCTGCTGTACGTGGCGACCGAGCGCGCCGCGTGGGTCGTGGTGGGCGTGGTGCTGTTCTCCGGCGCCGCGGTGCTGGCCTGGCGGATCTTCGGCCACGTGCAGGTCCGCGTGCAGAACTGGCTGGACCCGTTCGTCGACCCCTACGGCGCGGGCCACCAGATCCTCCAGTCGCTGTTCGGCCTGGGCACCGGCGGCCTGTTCGGCGCGGGCCTGGGCGGCGGGCGGCCGGACGAGATCCCCGAGGCCAACACCGACTTCATCACCGCCGTCATCGGCGAGGAGCTGGGCTTCGTCGGCCTGTCCGCGGTGCTGCTGCTCTACACCGTGTTCGCGCTGCGCGGCCTGCGCAACGCGCTGGCCGTGCGCGACACGTTCGGCAAGCTGCTCGGCGGCGGCCTGGCGTTCGCGGTGGCGTTCCAGATCTTCATCGTCGTCGGCGGCGTGACCAAGCTGATCCCGATGACCGGCATCACCGCGCCGTTCCTGTCCAAGGGCGGTTCGTCGCTGCTGGCCAACTACATCCTGGTCGCGCTGCTGCTGCGCATCTCCAACGCGGCGCGCGCGCCCAAGAGCACGCCGAAGCCGCGGCAGCAGCAGCCGGCGATCGCCGACCAGTTCACTGTGATGGTGGAGCGTCCCCGATGAACACACCGCTCCGCCGGGTCGGCATGGCGATGATGGCGATGATCCTGCTGCTGCTGGGCAACGCCACGTACGTGCAGGTCATCAAGGCCGACGACTACCGCAAGAACCCGCTCAACCAGCGGGTGGTGCTGGACCAGTACTCGCGCGAGCGCGGCCAGATCATCGCCGCCGACGGCACCCCGCTGGCCGCGGTGCAGAAGACCGACGACCGGCTGGAGTACCTGCGCACCTACGCCAACGGCCCGGTCTTCGCGCCGGTCACCGGGTACTTCTCGTTCATCTACGGCGCGGGCGGCCTGGAGCGCGCCGAGGACGACCTGCTCAACGGCTCGGACGACCGGCTGTTCGCGCGCCGCGTGTCGGACATGATCACCGGCCGCGACCCCAAGGGCGGCAGCGTCCAGCTGACCGTCGACGCCAAGCTCCAGCAGGTGGCCTACGACCAGCTGGCGAGCCAGGGCCTGACCGGCACGGTGGTGGCCATCCGGCCGCAGACCGGCGAGGTGCTGGCCATGGCCAGCACCCCCTCCTACGACCCGAACCTGCTCGCCACCCACGACGGTGACGCGCAGGAGGAGTCCTGGCAGGCGCTCACCACCGACGAGTCCGAGCCGATGCTCAACCGCGCGGTGCACCAGATCTACCCGCCCGGTTCGACGTTCAAGCTGGTGGTGGCCGCGGCGGCGCTGGCCGAGGGCAAGACCAAGGACAGCGAGGTCGACGGCCGGCCGTCGATCACCCTGCCGGGCACGAACACCCAGCTGCCCAACTTCAACGACACCATCTGCGGCAACGGCACCACGGCCACCCTCCAGGAGGCGCTGGCCAAGTCGTGCAACACGGCGTTCGCGGTGCTGGCCAACGAGCTGGGCGCGGACAAGCTGCGCGACCAGGCGGCCAAGTTCGGCATCGGCGAGCAGGACCTGGCCATCCCGCTGTCGGTGGTGCCGTCCACGATCGGCCCGATCGAGGACAAGCCGTCGCTGTACCAGACGGGCATCGGCCAGAAGGACGTCCGGGTGACGCCGATGGCCAACGCGGTGCTGGCCGCGACCATCGCCAACGGCGGCGTGCGGATGCAGCCGCACCTGGTGCAGAAGATCCTCGCGCCCGACCTCCAGGCGATCAGCGAGACCGAGCCGGACGAGGTCGACGAGGCCATGGAGCCGGAGCACGCCCGTGCGCTGCGCGACATGATGGTCGAGTCGGAGAAGAACACCTCCGGCGGCGGCAAGCTCAACGGCGTGACCATCGCGTCCAAGACCGGCACCGCCGAGCACGGCGTGGACGTGAGCAAGACCAGGCCGCACGCCTGGTACGTGGCGTTCGCGCCCGCCGAGGAGCCGCAGATCGCGATCGCGGTGATCGTGGAGAACGGCGGCCAGGCGGGCCAGCTCGCCACCGGTGGCCGGGTGGCCGCGCCGATCGGCCGCGCGGTCATCGGCGCCTACCTCGGGGGACGCTGATGCTGACCTCCGGCCAGTTGCTCGCCCAGCGGTACCGCCTGGGCAGGCGGATCGCCGTCGGCGGCATGGGCGAGGTCTGGGAGGCCGACGACACCCGGCTCGACCGCCGGGTCGCGGTGAAGGTGCTGAAGGCCGAGCTGAGCGGCGACCCGCAGTTCCTGGAGCGGTTCCGCACCGAGGCGCGCACGACCGCGTCGCTCAACCACCCGGGCATCGCCGCGGTGCACGACTACGGCGAGACCGCGTCGATCCCGGACGGCCCGGAGGACACCGCCTACCTGGTGATGGAGCTGGTCGAGGGCGAGCCGCTGGCGGCGATCATCGCCCGCGGCAGGCTGGGCGCCGACCGCACGCTCGACCTGCTGGAGCAGGCGGGCAACGCGCTGCAGGCCGCGCACGAGCGGGGCCTGGTGCACCGGGACGTGAAGCCGGGCAACATCCTGGTGACGCCCGAGGGCAAGGTGAAGGTCACCGACTTCGGCATCGCCAAGGCGGCCGACGCGGCGCCGGTGACCAACAGCGGCATGGTGATGGGCACCGCCCACTACATCGCGCCCGAGCAGGCCCTGGGCCACGCCGCCGAGCCCGCCTCGGACGTGTACGCGCTGGCCGTGTGCGGTTACGAGTGCCTGACCGGGCACCGGCCGTTCCTGTCGGAGAACGCGGTGACGGTGGCGATGATGCACATCCGCGACATCGCGCCGCCGCTGCCGCCGGACGTGCCGCCGGGCCCGCGCGCGCTGATCGAGGCGACCCTGGTCAAGGACCCGCGGCAGCGCTACCGCAACGGCGGCGAGTTCGCCGCGGCGGTGGGCGCGGTGCGGGCCGGCCAGCCGCTGCCCGCGCCGTCGGGGCTCGCGATGGCCGTGGGCGCCGCGCCGATGGCGCCGCCGCCGCTGCCGCCCCAGCACACCCACCCGGGCATGCCGGTGGTCACCCCGGGGTCCCTCCCGGGGGTCCAACCGGTCCCACCGGGGGTGAACAGTCCGCACACGGGCGCTTTCGGTCCGTTGCCACCCGGCGCGGCACCACCGGGGCGCAACCGGGCCGTGTTGTGGGTTATGGTCGCTGTGCTGGTGGTCGCGCTGCTGGTGCTCGGCGTGCTCTTCCTGCGCTGGGCGTTGCGCGGTGAGCAGGTGTCCGGGGGAGCGAGCCAGGGCACCGACACCACGACCACGCGCCGGCTCGACGCCGCCACCGATCGGCTCCCCGACGGATCGACGGTGGTGGTCGCGAAGTCGGACTACGTCGGCCGGCCGGTCGGCGAGGTCGCGCGGGAGCTGTCCGCCGAGCGCCTGGTGCCCGAGGTGCACTCCGTCGACGGGGGCGCGCCGCGGGACGAGGGGCGGTGCTCGGTGTCGGACGTCCGGCCGACCGGCGAGGTTGCGATCGGCTCACGGGTGATGGTGACGTGTGTGCCGGGGTGAGCACGCAGCGGTACGAAGGCAAGGCTTGATGGTGAGACCGTTGACGAGGAGCGGGACGAAGCACTGATGAGCACTCCGCGACTGCTCTCCAACCGCTACGAACTGGGTGAAACCCTCGGCTACGGCGGTATGTCGGAGGTGCACAAGGGCCGGGACGTCCGGCTCGGCCGCGACGTGGCCATCAAGGTGCTGCGCGCCGACCTCGCCCGCGACGCCCAGTTCCAGGAGCGGTTCCGGCGGGAGGCCCAGAACTCGGCGGCGCTGAACCACCCGGCCATCGTCGCGGTCTACGACACCGGTGAGACGCAGACCGAGTACGGCCCGCTGCCCTACATCGTGATGGAGTTCGTCGACGGTCGCACGCTGCGCGACATGGTCAAGACGCAGGGGCCGCTGACCGGCAAGCGGGCCATGGAGATCATGGCCGACGTCTCGGCGGCGCTGGACTTCAGCCACCGGCACGGCATCGTGCACCGCGACGTCAAGCCCGCGAACGTGATGATCACCCGCTCCGGCGCGGTGAAGGTGATGGACTTCGGCATCGCGCGCGCGGTGCACGACGGCCAGGCGGCGGTGACCCAGACCGCGGCGGTGATCGGCACGGCGCAGTACCTGTCGCCGGAGCAGGCGCGCGGCGAAGCCGTGGACGCCCGGTCGGATGTGTACGCGTCGGGCTGCGTGCTGTTCGAGCTGCTGACCGGCGAGCCGCCGTTCACCGGCGACTCGCCGGTGGCCGTGGCCTACCAGCACGTGCGGGAGGAGCCGAAGTCGCCGTCGGCGCTGAACCCGAAGGTGACCCCGCAGCTCGACGCGATCGTGCTCAAGGCGATGGCCAAGAACCCGGCCAACCGCTACCAGTCGGCCGCCGAGCTGCGCGCGGACCTGGTGCGCGTGCTGTCCGGGCAGCGCCCGTCCGCGCCCGCGGTGATGACCGCCGAGGACCGGACCGCGATGCTGAACCAGGCGCCGCGCACCGAGGTCGTGCCCGGCGGCGGTGGCGGCCGGCACCGGTCGCAGGCGGCGCGCCAGGACGCGTCCGAGTACGACCCGCTCGCCGAGGAAGAGGAGGAGCGGCGCGCCCGGCGCAAGAAGGCGATCATGATCGCCCTGGTCGTCCTGCTGTGCATCGCCGTGCTGGGGCTGGCCACCTGGATCACCACCACCCTGCTGGGTGACGACGAGAACCCGGGCACCGGGGGGCAGCCGCAGCAGGTCAAGGTGCCCTCGGTGGTGGGCATGACGCCGGGCGCGGCCGATTCGGCGCTGCGCGACGCGAACCTGTCCCCGACCGTCGTCACGGTCCCCTGCCAGCCGGGCAGCCAGCCCGCGTGCACGGCGGAGCAGATCGGCAAGGTCGTGGCCACGGACCCGCCGGCGGACCAGTCGGTGCAGAAGGGCGCGGCGGTCAAGGTCCTGGTGGGCGGCAACCCCGAGCAGCTCTCGGTGCCCAGCGTCGACGGCCTGAGCCCGCAGGACGCGCAGAAGAAGCTGGAGGCCGAGGGCTGGACGTTCCAGCAGTCGCCCGACACCGTCGAGGTGGAGGACGACTCCCGGGTCGGCCGGGTGGTCGAGCAGAACCCGCCGGCGGGCACCAAGGCGCCCAAGGGCGGCACGATCACGGTGAAGCTGGGCCGGGCGCCGGACACGGTGCAGCTGCCGGACGTCACCGGGCAGACCGCGGGCAACGCCCGCGAGACGCTGGAGGGCAGCGGGTTCAAGGTGCAGGTCAAGGAGGTCGACAGCGCCGAGGACGAGAACCAGGTGGTGGCCCAGAACCCCGCGCCGGGTCGGGTCGAGAAGGGCACCCTGGTCACCCTGAGCGTGTCGAAGAACAACCAGTTCCTCATGCCCGACCTGCGCGGGCTGACCGAGAACCAGGCGCGCAGCAAGCTCAACCAGGCCGGGTGGAGCGGCAACGAGCTGGTGGTCGTGGACACCGAGCCGACCACGGACGTCTCCCAGCGGGACAAGATCATCGGCCAGGAGATCGCGCCGAACACGCCGACCGGCAAGAACGCCCGGATCAACGTGATGAAGGCGGAGTTCGGCATCGGCGGGCCGACCACGACGACGACCAGGTAGCCCCCGGCACGCGAAGAGGCCCCTTCCGGGTGAATTCACCCGGGAGGGGCCTCTTCTCCTCTCAGATCTGGCCGGCGGCCGCGGCGAGTTGGCGCATGCCGTTCTCCAGGTGCGCGACGGTCGCCTCGGGCACCTCGTGCCCGCACACCCGCAGCCAGTTGGCGAGCATCCGGTGGCCGCCCTCGGTGAGCACGGACTCGGGGTGGAACTGGACGCCCTCCACCGGCAGCTCGCGGTGGCGCATGGCCATCACCACGCCGGACTCGGTGCGGCCGGTGACCTCGAACTCGGCCGGCACGGTCTCCGGCAGCACGGTCAGCGAGTGGTACCGGGTGGCGGTGAAGGGGCTGGGCACGCCCGCCAGCACGCCCACCCCGTCGTGGTGGACCACGCTGGTCTTGCCGTGCAGCAGCTCGGGGGCGAGGTCGACGGTGCCGCCCCACACCGCGCCGATGGCCTGGTGGCCCAGGCACACGCCGAGCACGGGGACGCCGGAGTCCGCGCAGCGGCGGATGACGTCCATGCTCCGGCCCGCCTTGTCGGGCGTGCTCGGACCTGGGCTGACCAGCACGCCACCGAACTCGGCGACCTCGGCCGGCTCCACGGCGTCGTTGCGCCGCACGACGCACTCCACGCCGAGCTGGGCCAGGTACTGCACGAGGTTGTAGACGAAGCTGTCGTAGTTGTCGACCACGAGCACGCGCATGGGACCAGCGTAGCCGTGACGAACCTCTCGCCAGAAGTTATTTTAGCCTAACCTAACCTGGAGGGCATGAGTCGTCCTCTGCGCGTCGCCGTCGTCGGCGCCGGCCCCGCCGGCATCTACGCCGCCGACACCCTGGTCAAGTCCGACGCCGAGGTGGGCGTCGACCTGTTCGAGCGGTTGCCCGCCCCGTACGGCCTGATCAGGTACGGCGTCGCCCCGGACCACCCCCGCATCAAGGGCATCGTCACCGCGCTCCAGCGCGTGCTGGACCACCCGGCCGTGCGGTTCTTCGGCAACGTCGAGTACGGCGTCGACCTCAAGCTGGAGGACCTGCGGCACTTCTACGACGCCGTGGTGTTCGCCACCGGCGCCGACCGCGACCGCGACCTGGACGTCCCCGGCATCGACCTCGACGGCTCCTACGGCGCGGCCGACTTCGTCTCCTGGTACGACGGGCACCCCGACGTGCCG
The DNA here is from genome assembly GCF_009498035.1 of Saccharothrix syringae. Classification (NCBI taxonomy): domain Bacteria; kingdom Bacillati; phylum Actinomycetota; class Actinomycetes; order Pseudonocardiales; family Pseudonocardiaceae; genus Saccharothrix; species Saccharothrix syringae. The sequence continues at coordinate 21,078 of NZ_CP034550.1, read as the reverse complement.
CGCACCTGGCCCCTGCGGGCCCGCCAGGTGGCCGTGCTCGGCGTGGGCAACGTCGCACTTGACGTGGCCCGCGTGCTGGCCAAGACCGCCGACGAGCTGCTGACCACCGAGATCCCCGACAACGTCCACCAGGGCCTGGCGGCCAGCCCGGTGACCGACGTGCACGTGTTCGGCCGCCGCGGCCCGGCCCAGGCCAAGTTCACCCCCCTGGAGCTGCGCGAGCTCGACCACTCGCCCAACGTCGAGGTGGTCGTGCACCCGGAGGGCATCGACTTCGACGCCGCGAGCGTGGCGCTGATCCGGTCGAACAAGCAGGTCGAGATGGTGGTGCGGACGCTCCAGGAGTGGGCCATCCGCGACGTCGGCGACCGGCCGCGGCGCCTGCACCTGCACTTCCTCCAGGCGCCGGTCGAGGTGCTGGGCACCGGCTCGGTGACCGGGCTGCGCACCGAGCGGATGGAGCTGGACGGTGAGGGCGGCGTGCGCGGCACCGGCGAGTACACCGACTGGCCCGTGCAGGCCGTGTACCGGGCGGTGGGCTACCTGTCCTCGCACCTGGCGGACCTGCCGTTCGACCACGCCACCGGCACCGTGCCGCACCAGGCGGGCCGGGTGCTCGACCTGGACGACCAGCACATGACCGGCGTCTACGTCACCGGGTGGGTCAAGCGCGGCCCGGTCGGGCTCATCGGCCACACCAAGGGCGACGCGCTGGAGACGGTGACCAGCCTGCTCGCCGACGCGCCGCTGCTGCCGGCCGCCCAGGCGCCCGCGCCCGAGGCCGTGGTGCGGTTCCTGGAGCAGCGCGCCGTGCCGTTCACCACGAACGAGGGATGGCTCAGGCTGGACGCGCACGAGCTGGCCCTGGGCGCGGCCCGCGGTCGCCAGCGGATCAAGGTCGTGGGGCGCGACGAGATGACCGGCCTCTGCCGCGACTGACGGGGTCGGCCCCCCGGCGCGCCGGGGGGCCGACCGGTCACTGGGGCGTCGTGACGTTGTTGAACGGCAGCTTCGGCTCGGCCCACGGGAACACCACGAACATCAGCAGCGCCACCACCCCGGCCACCAGCACCAGCACCTCCAGCACCCGCACCGGCAGCGGGCCGGGCAGGTGGCGCCAGATCCAGCCGTACATCAGCTCTCCTTCATCGCGTCGGGCACGAAGCCGGGCGCCTTGGCGTAGCTGTCGGCGAGCACCGCGTGCACGATGAGCCGCTGCTTGTCCGAGAACCGCGGGTGGCAGGTGGTCAGCGTCATCAGCGACACCTGCTGCGCCGCGGGCACCTCGCCCTCGTGGTGGGGCACCGGGTCGATCACCTCGCCCTGGGTGGGCAGCACGACCTCCTGGCCGACGGTCTTGTCGTAGGGCGCGCCCAGCGGCGAGACCTTCGCGCACTGGGGGTTGGCCTGCTTCTCCGCCCAGCCGCCCAGCTCGTCGGCCATGGGCAGCACCCGGTAGACGAACCACTGGGTCTGCGTCTCGACCACGATCGCGTCGCACGAGCCGAGCAGGTCCAGGTCGTTGAACGGGGCGCCCTTGCCGACCCGGTGGCCGGCCACGGAGAAGTTGCCCGGGTCGCCGGGCAGCGCCGTGCCCTTGTAGTGGCCGGGGCCGATCTCCAGGTCCTTGTCGGTGGTGCCCTCGACGATGGAGAACTTGTAGTCCGGCCCGAAGACCGGGATGTACATCTTGGCGAACGCCTGCCCGTCGAGCAGGTCGTACCTGGCCTGCCGCTGCGGGTCGGACGGCTCGACGGTGTTGGCGTTCCACTCCTGGTCGAGGGCTTCGGTGGCGTCGTCCTGCTTGCCCGCGGAGATCAGGTCGGTGACGTAGACCTCGTAGACCACGAACAGCAGGATGACCAGGCCCATGGTGATCAGCGCCTCGCCGACCGCCCGGACGGCCTTGCGGGCGGTGGTGTCCGGGGGCGGGCCGGGGCGCTCGTCGGCGGCGTCGTCGGCGTCGTGGTCCGGGTCGTCGTACTCGTCGTACTCGTCGTGGGGGTCGTCCTCGACGGTCGGGATGACCTCGGTCGGCGGGTCCACGGGACGCGGGCGCCGCGGCGGGGGCGGTGGTGCATGCGGGCGGGCGCCGGGCGGCGGCGGGAGGCTGCCGGAGAAGGCGTTGGTGTAGGTGGTGTCGGCGTCCGGCCGGCCCGGTGGGGCGTAGCGCGTGGCGTCGGGGTCCGGTGCCGGGCGGGGACGCCCGCCACCGGGCAACGGCCCACCGGGACGGGCCGCGAGGTCAGGTCGCGGCTGCCCCGTGGGGAGCTGCCCCGCCGGGACCGGGGCACCGGCCGGGGACCGAGGCCCCTCGGGCGCGCGACGGCGCCCACCGGGCTCCACGTCCTCCCGCAGCGCCCGGCGCCCGGAAGGCTGCTCGGCGCGCGGCGGTTCACCGGACGCACCCGGCACCCCGGGCACACTCGTCCCCCCAGGCCCCTCCACGCGGTGCGACGGCACCGGCCGCCCCTCCCCCGCCCACTCCGCCCGCGACTCGCCCATCCGGGTGTAATCCGGCCGGTCGTGGCCGCGCGGCACGGGCGAGGGCCGCTCCGGTCCACCCCCCACCGGTCCCGGCCGGTCGAACCCGCCGGGCGGCGTGGCGGGGCGCGCACCGACCCCGCCGAACCCGCCCGGACCACCGGGCCGGTCGAACCCCCCGCCCGGCGTTCCGCCCGGCGTTCCGGCCGGCGCACCGGGCCGGTCGAACCCACTCGGAGGTGTGGCCGGGCGCCGGAAACCGCCCGACGGCGTGGCCGGTGGGAGGAAACCGCCTGGTGGCGTGGGGTGCCGGGGCAGTCCGCCCGGTGGCGTCGGGGGCCGGTCGGCGCTCCGCGGCGCGGCGCCGGGCCCGCCGGCACCACCCGGCGGGGTCGGCGGCCGGGAGCCGGACCGGGGCGGTTCGTCGGGTCCGCGGGGCGGTTCGACAGGTCCCTGGGGCGGGTGCGGTCCGGGTCGGGGCGAACGGCCCGACGGGCCGCCTCGCGGCGGAGGCGGGTCGTAGCTCACCGGATGACCTCCCAAGCCGAACGTTCCAGGACTACACGGCGCTTTAGCGGCCTGCTTGGTTACGTTAACGTGTTCATCCAGCAGTGGACGTGAACCCGCGCCACTGAGACCTACCCACCCGTCAGGCGAGGACGTCATGCCCAAGTCCAAGGTCCGCAAGAAGGCCGTCTACACGGCGCCTGCCGATCGCCGCACCCCGGTGAAGGTCAAGGCAGCGGGGCCGTCGCACCCCGTCTACGTCGCCGTGATGCTCGGCATGATGCTGTTGGGGCTGGCGTGGCTGGTGGTCAACTACATCGCGGGCGAACGGGTGCCCGTGATGATGGACCTCGGGTCCTGGAACTTCGGCATCGGTTTCGCCCTGATGATCATCGGCCTGCTGATGACCATGAAGTGGCGCTGACCGGCACCACGCATCGTGGCCGACGGCCCGGACGTGCACCACGTCCGGGCCGTTCCGCGTTACCCGTTCGTTCACCGGGTTCACCCGCCGGTCACCGAAGCACAGCGTTGTAAGTCATCCCCAATGGGGACAACTCCTGTGGACAACTTTGCGCCAATTTGCACAAGCCCCGGTCGGGAGGCTCCAGTTGTCCACAAGTACGGGAGACTCGAAGGCGTGAACCCTCCTCGTTCCTGGTCCCCGAAACCGGTCCTGGTGGGCGTCGCCTGGGGGCTGGCCGCGGTGTCGCTGCTGGTCACGGTGCTCAGCTCCGAGGCGACCACCCGGCTGCTGCTGGGGCTGGCCACGCTGCTGCTGCTCGCCCTGGGCACCCACGGCACGTTCGTCCGCCCCCGGCTGCTCGTGGACGACTCCGGCGTCACCGTGCGCACGCCCACCGGGGCGCGGCACCTGCCCTGGCACGAGGTGAAGGTGCGGCTGGTGCACACCCGCCGGCTGGGCCGCGAGACCGCCACGCTGGAGCTGGACTGGCACCGCGGCGAGGACGAGCAGCTGTTCGTGCTCACCCAGCTCGACCTGGGCACCGACCCGCGCGACGTGGCCGACGTGCTGCACGCCCTGCGCCCCTGACCCGACGCGGCCGGAGCGCGGGGCGGGTCACACCAGTTGCGCGGTCCGCACCAGCGCCAGCGCCACGAGCAGCAGGAACGCGCCGACCACGGCGGCGGCCTGGTAGGCGTTCCGGTTCCGCGCGGGCGCGAACAGCAGGCCCGCGGTCACCGCCGCGCCGATCGCCAGCCCGCCCAGGTGCCCGAGCAGCGAGATGTTCGTCAGGGTGAAGCTGAGCACCAGGTTCAGGCCGATCACGCCCACCACCGGCCCGGCCGCGGTGATCCGGCGGCCCAGCGCGCCCACCAGCAGCGCGCCCATCAGGCCGTAGACCGCGCCCGAGGCGCCGGCCACACCCGAGTCGAGCGCGCCGAACAGGTACACCGCGACGCTGCCGCCGAGCAGCGACAGCAGGTACACGGCGGCGAACCGGAGCTTGCCGAACACCGGTTCCAGCTGCCGGCCCAGCACGTACAGCGCGAGCATGTTCAACGCCAGGTGCGCGGGCCCGTAGTGCAGGAACCCGGAACCCAGCATCCGCCACCACTCGTCGAGCACCACGACCCGCACGGGCCACAGCACCAGGTCGTAGAACACCGGCGAGAACTGGTTCTGCCCCAGGCTGCCCGCCTGCACCGCGGTGAGCAGGAACATCGCCACGTTGAGGGCGATCAGGGCCCACGTGACGACCGGTCGGCGGTCGGCGGACTCCGCACCGGCGACCGTGCGGGCCCGGCGCACCGTGCGCCTGCCCTGGTCGACGCAGTCGACGCACTGGGAGCCGACGGCCGCCTCGCGCAGGCAGTCCGGGCACGCCGGGCGGTCGCAGCGGGTGCACCGCAGGCCGGTGACCCGGTCGGGGTGGCGCACGCAGGTCTGTGGGCCTGGCTGCGCCCCGATCGGGTCACCGGGCGGCGGGTAGCTCGGCGAGTCGGCCACTCAACCCCGCTCGATCGAGACCTTCTGGATGACCACGTCGGTGACCGGGCGGTCACCGGAGCCGGTCGGCGCGTTGCCGATGGCGTCCACGACGTTGCGCGACTCCTGGTCCGCCACCTCGCCGAAGATCGTGTGCTTGAAGTTCAGCCAGGTGGTCGGGGCGACCGTGATGAAGAACTGCGAGCCGTTGGTGTTGGGCCCGGCGTTGGCCATGGCCAGCAGGTACGGCTTGTTGAACTGGAGCTCGGGGTGGAACTCGTCGGCGAACTTGTAGCCCGGCCCACCGCGGCCGGTGCCGGTCGGGTCGCCGCCCTGGAGCATGAAACCGGAGATCACCCGGTGGAAGATCGCACCGTCGTAGAACGGGCCCGAGGGCTCGCCCTTGGCGTTCGGCTCGGTGTAGGCCCTGGTGCCTTCCGCCAGACCGACGAAGTTGGCCACCGTCTTGGGGGCGTGGTCGGGGAAGAGGTTGATGCGGATGTCGCCCTGCGAGGTGTGCAGGGTCGCCGTCACCTTGGTCCCGACGAACGATTCGTTGCTTTCAGCCACGCACACCATCGTGCCATCACCGGGCGCCGCGGTTGGGGAAGGGGCAGGATGGGTATTGCCTCGATCGGAACTGACCGACGGCTTCTGGAGCGCGATATGGATGAGGTGGACACCATGACCCGGGCAGGGGAGCGAGCCGGGGAGTCGGTCGGCAAGGCGGTGCGCGCCGTGCGCCGCGGTGCGGTCCGCGCCGGTCACGCCGGCACGGGCGCCGCGGTCCAGCTCGCGGAGCGCGCGGAGGGCAAGCTCGCCGAGCGCGGCCTGACCAGGGACTACGTCCGCGGTGTGGTCGCCGACAAGGCCGGGCTGCTGGTGGAGAAGGCGGAGGAGGTCGAGAAGTCGACCCGCCGCAGCCGCAAGCAGCTCGCCAAGCGGGCCAAGGTCGTCCGCAAGGACCTCGCCAAGGCCACGGAGCGGGCCCGCAAGGAGGCCAAGGTGCGCGCGAAGGACGTGCGCAAGGCCGCCAAGCAGGCGCGCAAGGACCTGGCCAGGGCCAACGCGCCCAAGCGGCGCCGCTGGCCGTGGGTGCTGGGCGTGTTCGCCGCCGCCGCGGTGGCGGGTTACCTCGCCCTGACCAAGCGCCCGCAGGAGGTGCACCTGGAGGAGGAGGTCGTGGAGCCCACGCCCGACACCACCACGAGCACCCCCGAATCCGCCCGCCCGCACGCGGCGCGCAACGGCCAGGTAGACCACAGCCGCAGCTGACCGACCCCAGCCGACCCGGCAGCCCTTGCGCCCGCCCGCCCCGCAGGCGGGCGCAAGGCCATGCCCGAAAACACCCCGGGCCGGCCGGAAGTCACCCGCTTGAGCGCAGAACTCGCGGGACCTGAACGCATGACACGCCCGACTTGACCGCACGACACGCCGGTCCTGAACGCATGGCACGCCGTGCCGGACTGGAGGACACGCCGTGCCGGACCGGAGGACTCGCGGTGCCGGAGTGGAGGACACGCCGGTGCTGAACGTAGAACTCGGGGGTCCGGAACGTTCGACACGACGGATCTGAAGGTTCGACTCGCGCGGTTTGGACGCATGACACGCCCGGACCCAACGCATGACTCGCGCGGGCTGGGCGCATGACTCGCCAGGAGGGGGCTGGGGCCGGTGGGGGCCGACGAGGCCCGATTTGACATGGGTTCGAGTGCCATAGGCTGGTCGGAGCCGGCAGGCTCGGCGGGACGCTTTTCCCCGCCGTGCCTGTCGGCTGCGGCCTGCCTCCGGTGCTCGTAAGGGCCCCATGTCAAATCGAGCCGGACGAAAGCCTTGAACTGGGCATGAACCGGCACACAACGGGCATACACCGGCGCCGGCGGTTGAGACGTGACCGAAGGTTGAGACGCAAAGCCGTAGTCAGAACACCGGGATGAGGCTCCGCCAAGACCGACGTGTGCACGCGTCCTCGACCCGACCCGAACCAGACCCAGGCCGGCCCAAGCCCCGCGCTACAGGCCCAGGTTGGCCACGACCTCCTTGACGATCTGGCGAGCCTTGATCGTCTGCCGCTGATTGCTGGTCACGACCACCGCACTCCCCCCCTTGGCCACCGCGTACACGGCCCCCTCGTCCCCCACCAACGACCCGCCCTCCCACCCGGCAGGCTCCGTGGCGGGGTTGGAATCGGCCACCGGCGCAGCCCGGTCGACCACCGCCTTGGCCGTCCGCGGCTCCCCCGAGAACACCCACACGCTGAGCTGCACATCCGTGGCGTTCGCGTAGAAGAAGCACGCCGGCCGGGGCTGGTCGTCGGAGAGCCGGACCTTCCGCACCAACTGCCCGTTCGCCTCCTGGACCACTGAAGACTCCAGGTAGGGGCACTGCCCGTCGACAACGGGCTCCGGCACCGGCGGCGGCCCGGCCGAAGTGGTCGTGGCCACCGGAGAGACCGGAGGGGCAGAAGAGGGAGGAGTGGCCGCCAAGGGCTCCTCCCCGCTGCACGCGGCGACCGCGCCGAGGAGCAGCAGGGACGGCAGGGCGGTGAGCAGCAGTCGCTTCATAGGGCCGCCAGTCAACCAGACGTGTCCTCATGGAATCGACAGGGTGACCACCTAGGCACGCAACGTCATATTGGTTAGCGTGTCCTTACCCTGCCGGCCGCCCCTGCTGTGAAGGACTGAGTTCGCATGAACGTTCTTCTTGACCGCGGTCGCGACCACGCCATCGCCGTCTTCCGGATCGTCGTCGGCGTGCTGTTCATGTGCCACGGTGCGCAGAAGCTGTTCGGCGTGCTGGGGTCCAAGGGTGCCGTGTCGATCACCGACTGGCCGTCCGGCCCGGCCGGTCTGATCGAACTCGTCGGTGGCGCGCTGATCGTCATCGGCCTCGGCACCCGGATCGCAGCGCTGATCGCTTCCGGCGCCATGGCCTACGCGTACTTCACCGTGCACCAGCCCGCCGGGCTCCTGCCCATCCAGAACAAGGGCGAGCTGGCCGCCGTGTACTCGTGGGTGTTCCTGCTGCTGGCGTTCACCGGCCCCGGCTCCTGGGCCGTGGACAACGTGATCGCCGGCCGCAGGAAGCAGGAACAGGCACCTCTGGTGGGCGCGAACGCATAAGGGCAGAGGCCAAGACGAGGGCCCGCACCCAGCGGCATTGGGTGCGGGCCCTCACCCTCTGACCCCGCGGGCCAACCGACCCGCGGACCAGCCTCACCCCGCAGGCCGACCCGACCGGCGAACGCACAGACCAACCAAGCCGACAAGCAAGCCGAGCCAGCCAACCAAGCCAGCCAACCAAGCCGGCAGACCGACCGACCCCAACACAACGCCCACAACGCCCACAACACCCGAGCCGGAAAAACGCGAACGGCCCGCACCCTTTCCAGGGTACGAGCCGTGGAGCGTGGAGACGAGGGGAATCGAACCCCTAACCCCCGCCTTGCAAAGGCGGTGCTCTGCCAATTGAGCTACGTCCCCCTCACGAGGGGCGGCAGATCAACCGCCCTCGCGGTCAGTTGGTGGGAGCGGTCGCCTCGCGCCACAGGTCCGCGTCGGCCTTGGCCGAACGGTTGCGCTTGACGAAGAACAGAACCGCACCGGCAACCGCAACGAGCGCGATGATCTTCTTCACGGCGATTCCCCTCTGCATGCCTGTGAAACCTCGGGTGGGCCTAGGAGGACTTGAACCTCCGACCTCTTCATTATCAGTGAAGCGCTCTAACCGTCTGAGCTATAGGCCCTTGGAGCAACGACGAGAACCTTACCGCACGGCCCGCCGCGGCTCCAAAACGGGGGTGTCACTCCCGCTCGGAGAGGGTGACCTCCAGTCCACCGGCCAGGTCGGCCGACACGTTGTAGACGAACGAGCCGACCGTGGCCAGGGCGGTGAGCAGCACGATGTTCACCGCGCCCACGATCGCCGCCACGCCGAACACGCGCCCGGCGCTGATCAGCGGGTCGCCGCTGGGCTCGTTGCCCTGGAGCAGGTCGTTGGCGGTGTTGTTGATCTTGTCCCACACGCCCATGCCGTTCAGCACGCCGTACAGCACGCCGACCGCGACCAGCCACACGAAGAACAGCGCCACGCTCAGCACCAGCGCGAGCTTGAGCACCGACCACGGGTCGACCCGCTTGACCTGGAGGCTCGCCCGCCGCGGGCCGCGCCCCGGGCGGCGCGCCGACGCCGCGGGCGCCTGCGGCCTGCCGCCGGCACCGCCGAGGTTGACCTGGGTGCGCGGCGCGGCCGCGCCGGGCGGCGTCGGCCGGGCCACGGACACCGTGTCCGGGTCGGTCGCCGGGTACGCGGGCCCGCCCGGGCCCACCGGCGCCTGGACCGCGACGGTCGGCTGGTCGTCACCGCCCGCCACCAGGTCGGCCGGCCCGACCTGCTGGGCCTCGCCGTAGTGGCTCTCGCCGGCACCCCGCTGCCAGGGCGGCGGCGCGGCGGTGTGGTGGTCCTCCTTCTCCCCGACCGGTCCCCCGGCCTTCTCCCCGACCGGGGCGGGCTGCTCGGACGCCCCCGAGGCGTCGGCCGCCGGCTTCTCCTCGGCGACGTCCGCCGGTGTCGACCCCCCACCTGGGCGGGTGATCACCGCGGTCTTGTCCTCTGGCTTCTCGGGTGGAGTCACGAGCAGTCCTCAACCTCTCGTTCGCGCGCTAGTTGGCGGGGTCGGCCTGGTCCCCGTCGTCACCAGTGGTGACGTCGGTGGGCTCGTCGGCGTTGCGCGCCACCGCGATCAGGGTGGTCCCTTCGCCGAGGTTCATCAACCGCACGCCCTTCGTCTGACGACCCGCCTTGCGCACCTCCTTGGCGCTGGTCCTGATGACCCCGCCCGAGGAGGTGATCGCGTAGAGCTCGTCGTCGACGTCGACGATGAGCGCCCCGACAAGCCTCCCACGCCTGCGGTCGTGCTGGATGGTGAGCACACCCTTGCCACCGCGACCCTGGACCGGGTAGTCCTCGATCGGCGTGCGCTTGGCGTACCCACCGTCGGTGGCCACCAAAACAAACCGCCCCTCCTGGACGACACCCATCGACAGCAGCTCGTCACCGCTGTTGAAGCGCATGCCCAGCACGCCCGAGGTGGCGCGCCCCATCGGGCGCAGCGCCTCGTCGCTGGCGTGGAACCGGATCGACTGGCCGTCGGCCGAGACCAGCAGCAGGTCGTCGTCGGCCGAGCACATCACCGCGCCGACCAGCTCGTCGTCGTCGCGCAGGTTGATGCCGATCAGGCCGCCCGCCCGGTTGGAGTCGAAGTCCGACAGCTTCGACTTCTTGACCAGGCCCTTCTTGGTGGCGAGCACCAGGTAGGGGGCCACCTGGTAGTTCTTGATCTCGATGACCTGGGCGATCTCCTCCTCCGGCTGGAACGCCAGGAGGTTGGCCACGTGCTGGCCGCGCGCGTTGCGGTTGGCCTCGGGCAGCTCGTACGCCTTGGCCCGGTACACCCGGCCCTTGTTGGTGAAGAACAGGATCCAGTCGTGCGTGGAGCACACGAAGAAGTGCTGCACGATGTCGTCCTGCTTGAGCTGCGCGCCCTGCACGCCCTTGCCGCCGCGCTTCTGCGAGCGGTACAGGTCGGTCTTGGTGCGCTTCGCGTACCCGGTGCGGGTGATCGTGACGACGACGTCCTCGACCGCGATCAGGTCTTCCATCGACACGTCGCCGTCGAACGGCACGATCTTGGTGCGCCGGTCGTCGCCGTGCTTCTCCACGATCGCCAGCAGCTCCTCGCGCACGATGGCGCGCTGCCGCTCGGGCCGGTCGAGGATGTCCTTGAGGTCGGCGATCTCCAGCTCGATCTCGGCGAGCTGGTCGATGATCTTCTGCCGCTCCAGGGCCGCCAGGCGGCGCAGCTGCATCTCCAGGATCGCGTTGGCCTGGACCTCGTCGACGTCCAGCAGGTCCATCAGGCCGGTGCGCGCCACCTCGGGCGTGGGCGACCGGCGGATCAGCGCGATGACCTCGTCGAGCTGGTCGAGCGCCTTGACCAGGCCGCGCAGGACGTGGGCCCGCTCCTCGGCCTTGCGCAGTCGGAAGCGGGTGCGCCGGACGATGACCTCGATCTGGTGCTTCACGTAGTGGCGGATCATCTGGTCCAGCCGCAGCGTGCGGGGCACGCCGTCGACCAGGGCCAGCATGTTCACGCCGAACGAGTACTGCAGCTGGGTGTGCTTGTAGAGGTTGTTCAGCACCACCTTGGCCACCGCGTCGCGCTTGAGCGTGATCACGATGCGCATGCCCGAGCGGCGGTTGGACTCGTCGGCGATGTTGGCGATGCCGGTGAGCTTGCCGTCGCGGACCAGGGTGGCGATGTTCTCCACCAGGTTGTCCGGGTTGACCTGGTAGGGCAGCTCGCTGACCACCAGGATCGTGCGGCCCTTGGCGTCCTCGTCGATCTCGACGACCGCGCGCATCTTCACCGAGCCGCGGCCGGTGCGGTAGGCGTCCTCGATGCCGGAGTTGCCCAGGATCTGGCCGTAGGTCGGGAAGTCGGGTCCCTTGACCCGCTCGATCATCGCCTCCAGCGTCTCCTCGTCGGAGGCGTCGGGGTTGTCCAGCGCCCAGACCACGCCGTCGGCGACCTCCCGCAGGTTGTGCGGCGGGATGTTGGTCGCCATGCCGACCGCGATGCCGGAGCTGCCGTTGATCAGCAGGTTCGGCACGCGCGACGGCAGCACCGTCGGCTCCTGGATGCGACCGTCGTAGTTGTCGCGGAAGTCGACGGTGTCTTCCTCGATGTCGGCCAGCATCTGCATGGCCAGCGGCGTGAGCCGGCACTCGGTGTAGCGCATCGCGGCCGCCGGGTCGTTGCCCTGCGAGCCGAAGTTGCCCTGGCCGTCGATCAGCGGGTAGCGCATGGCCCACGGCTGGGCCAGGCGGACCAGCGCGTCGTAGATCGCCGAGTCGCCGTGCGGGTGGTAGTTGCCCATCACGTCGCCGACCACGCGGGCGCACTTGTTGTAGCTGCGGTCCGGGCGGAAGCCCGAGTCGAACATCGAGTACAGCACGCGCACGTGCACGGGCTTGAGGCCGTCGCGCACGTCGGGCAGCGCTCGTCCGACGATCACGCTCATGGCGTAGTCGATGTACGAGTTCTGCATCTCCTGCTGGATGTCGCGCGGCTCGGTGCGGTCCCCGCCAGTCGGGGGCCCGGCCGGGGGCAGCGTCGTCTCGCTCACAGTTGCTCTTCCTTCACAAGCCGGGGAGGGGGGATCAGACGTCGAGGAACCGGACGCCCTTGGCGTTGCGGGTGATGAACGAGCGGCGGGCTTCGACGTCCTCGCCCATCAGCACGCTGAACAGCTCGTCGGCCGCGGCGGCGTCGTCCATGGTCACCTGGATCAGCACCCGGTTCGCCGGGTCCATCGTGGTCTCCCACAGCTCCTCGGCGTTCATCTCGCCGAGGCCCTTGTAGCGCTGGATGTTGTCGTCCTTGCCGATCTTCTTGCCGGCGGCGAGGCCCTGCTCGATCAGGCCGTCGCGCTCGCGGTCGGAGTAGGCGTACTCCGGCTCCTGCCGCTGCCACTTGATCTTGTAGAGGGGCGGCTGCGCCAGGTAGACGTGGCCGTGCTCGATCAGCGGCCGCATGAAGCGGAACAGCAGGGTGAGCAGCAGGGTGCGGATGTGCTGGCCGTCGACGTCGGCGTCGGCCATCAGCACGATCTTGTGGTAGCGCAGCTTCGACAGGTCGAAGTCCTCGTGGATGCCGGTGCCCAGGGCGGTGATCAGCGACTGGACCTCGTTGTTCTTGAGCACGCGGTCGATGCGCGCCTTCTCCACGTTGATGATCTTGCCGCGGATGGGCAGGATCGCCTGGAACTCCGAGTCGCGGCCCTCCTTGGCCGAGCCGCCCGCGGAGTCGCCCTCCACGACGTAGATCTCGCAGCGCTCCGGGTCGGTGGAGCGGCAGTCCTTGAGCTTGCCGGGCAGGCCGCCGATGTCGAGGGCGCCCTTGCGGCGGACCAGCTCGCGCGCCTTGCGGGCGGCGATGCGCGCCTGCGCCGAGGACACCGCCTTGGTGACGATGGTCTTGGCCTCGTTGGGGTGGCGCTCGAACCAGTCGGCCAGGTGCTCGTTGGTGGACTTCTGCACGAACGACTTGGCCTCGCTGTTGCCCAGCTTGGTCTTGGTCTGGCCCTCGAACTGGGGCTCCTTGAGCTTGACCGAGATGATCGCGGCCAGGCCCTCGCGGATGTCGTCGCCGGTGAGGTTGGCGTCCTTCTCCTTGAGCAGCTTCTTCTCGCGCGCGTACTCGTTGACCACGCGGGTCAGCGCGGCGCGGAAGCCCTCCTCGTGGGTGCCGCCCTCGTGGGTGTTGATCGTGTTCGCGAACGTGTAGACCGACGGCGTGTAGCCGGTGTTCCACTGCATCGCGACCTCGACCTCGAGGTCCTGGCCCTTGGCCTCGAACGAGACGACCTTCTGGTGGACGGCCTCGCGGGTGTGGTTGAGGTGGCGGACGAAGTCCTCCAGGCCGCCCGGGTAGTGGAAGGTGCGCTCGCGCACGACCGCCACGTGGCCCTCGGCGTCGGCCTCCTCGTCGGTCTCCGGCACGCGCTCGTCGCGCAGGATGATGGTCAGGCCCTTGTTGAGGAAGGCCATCTCCTGGAGGCGGCGGGAGATCGTCTCGATGTTGTACTCGGTGGTCTCGAAGATGTCCGGGTCGGCCCAGTAGGTGATCGAGGTGCCGGTCTCCTCGGTCGGCTCGCCCTTGACCAGCTCGAAGGCCGGCTTGGTGTTCTCGAACCGCTGGTTCCACGTGAAACCGTCGCGCTTGACCTCGACGTCGACGGCCGTGGACAGCGCGTTGACCACCGAGATGCCGACGCCGTGCAGACCGCCGGACACCGCGTAGGAGTCGCTGTCGAACTTGCCGCCCGCGTGGAGCTTGGTCAGCACGACCTCCAGGGTCGGCCGCTTCTCCACCGGGTGGACGTCGACCGGGATGCCGCGACCGTCGTCGATCACCCGGACGCCGCCGTTGGCCAGCAGGGTCACGTCGACCACGCCGGCGAAGCCCGCCATCGCCTCGTCGACCGAGTTGTCCACGACCTCCCAGATGAGGTGGTGCAGACCGCGCTCGCCGGTCGACCCGATGTACATGCCGGGGCGCTTGCGGACCGCTTCCAAGCCCTCAAGGACGGTGATCGAGGACGCGCTGTACTCATTCTTGGCTGCCACGGGCCTGGTGTCTCCTCAAGACTTCAAAGCGACTAAGACCGTCGCCGGGCGAACGCAGCGCTTGCGCTACCCCTTGATTCTACCGGGCAGGACCGACAAAAACGCGTCGAGGACACCCCTGGCTCGCTCACAGAGAGCCTGAAGTCAACGCCGCCGGGTGCCGACGGCGGGCAGCGGGGTGAAAATCGGCTGGTGAGCGCTCACCGCGCCACAGGATCGCCGCTGCGGCCCCAGCGGGGCTCACCCGTAGGTGTCACGTGGTCCGCGCCCAGGAACGTGCCTGGGGCCGAACCGCCAGTTCGGCGCCGCCGGGCCCTGCACCTTCAGCCTCTTCACCACGCCGTCCCCGACCCCGGCGGCGATGCGCTTGAGCAGCTCGCGCTGGAGCAGCCGCAGCTGGGTGGCCCACGCGGTGGAGTCGGCCTGGACGGTCAGCTCGCCGTCGTCGAACGCCACCGGCCGGGCGTGCTCGGCGACGTCCTCCCCCACCAGCTGCGGCCACCGGCCGAACACCTGGCCGCCGGCCAACCGCTCGACCCAGCCGCGGTCGGAGGCGAGCCGGGACGCCAGCCTGCCCAGCGGCTGCGGGTCGCGGTCGTCGGGACCGGGGCCGGACCAGCGGCGACGGCGGCGGGCGACGGCACCGCCACCGGTGGTGCGGCCCCGGCCGCGGACCCCGCGCTGCTTGGCCGACGCGCGGGCGGCCTCCAGCGCGGCGCGGGCCAGGTCGGCACCCCTCGGACCACCCTCTTGAGGGACCTGGGGTGTGGATACGTCCGGTTCGCCCCCTGAGTTATCCACACCATCCACAGGTTTGTCCCCAGATGTGTACCGTCCCACACCCATTCGGGTGACATCGTCAGACACGACGCACCTCCCCGTGGCCGACGTCGAACCGCAGGCCCTCCAGCTCGTCGGGCACGTCCTCCGCGACCGCCGCGGTGATCAGCACCTGCTCGGCGGCCGCGGCCACCTTCGCGAGCTGCCGCCGGCGGCCGCGGTCGAGCTCGGCGAACACGTCGTCGAGCACCAGCACCGGCTCGGCGCCCTCGGCGCGCAGCAGCTCGTACCCGCCCAGCCGCAGCGCCAGCGCGAACGACCACGACTCGCCGTGGCTCGCGTAGCCCTTCGCGGGCAGCTCGCCCAGGTGCAGCTCCAGGTCGTCGCGGTGCGGCCCGACCAGGCACACGCCCCGCTCCACCTCCTGCGACCGCACCCGGTGCAGCTCGGCCAGCAGGGCGTCCTCCAGCACCTCGCGGTCGTGCGTGCCGGGGAACGCCTCGCCCAGGCTCGACCGGTACGCCACCCGCGCGGGCCGCGACTCCGGCGCCACCTCGGCGTACGCGGTCGCCACGTGCGGCGCGACGTCGGCCACCAGGTCCAGCCGCGCGGCCAGCAGCTCCGCGCCGTGCCGGGCCAGGTGGCCGTCCCACACGTCCAGGGTCCCGCTGTCCGCGCCGCGCGCCGAGCGCATGCTCTTGAGCAGCGCGCCCCGCTGCTTGAGCACCCGTTCGTAGTCGCCGCGCACACCGGCATAACGAGGAGCCCGGGTGGTGAGCAACTCGTCGAGGAACCTGCGCCGCTCACCGGGGTCGCCGCGCACCAGCGCCAGGTCCTCCGGCGCGAACAGCACCGTGCGCAGGATGCCCAGCACGTCGCGCGGCCGCGGCACCGGGCCGCGGTTGACCCGCGCCCGGTTCGCCCGGCCCGGCGTGATCTCCAGCTCGACCAGCAGCTCGCGCCCGTCGTTGACCACCGCGGCGCGCACCACCGCGCGGGGCGCGCCGTGCCGGACCAGCGGCGCGTCCGTGGCCACCCGGTGCGAGCCCAGGGTGGCCACGTAACCCAGCGCCTCGACCAGGTTCGTCTTGCCCTGGCCGTTGCGCCCGACCAGCACGCTCACGCCCGGCTCGAACGCCAGGTCCGCGTGCTCCCACGACCTGAAGTCGGTGACCTGCAGGTGCCGGACGTACAACGGGTCAGCTCTGCGTCGAACCGGAACCGGAGGAGGGACCCGCCGACACCACGGCGTGGCCGCCGAACTGGTTGCGCAGCGCCGCCACGGCCCGCATCGCGGGCGAGTCCTCCTGGCGCGAGGCGAACCGGGCGAACAGCGCGGCCGAGATCACCGGCGCGGGCACCGCGTGGTTGATCGCCTCCTCCACCGTCCACCGGCCCTCGCCGGAGTCCTCGACGTGGCCGCGCAGGTCGTCCAGCTCCGGGTCGGACTCCAGCGCGCGGACCAGCAGGTCCAGCAGCCACGAGCGCACCACCGTGCCGCGCTGCCACGCCTTGATCGTGGCCGGCACGTCCGTGACCAGGTCGGACGCCTCCAGCAGCTCGAAGCCCTCCGCGTACGCCTGCATCAGGCCGTACTCGATGCCGTTGTGCACCATCTTCGCGAAGTGGCCCGCGCCGACCGGGCCCGCGTGCGCGAAGCCCTGCTCGCGCGGCCCGTCCGGGCGCAGCGCGTCGAAGATCGGCATGGCGCGCTCGACGTCCTCGGGCTCGCCGCCGACCATCAGGCCGTAGCCGTTCTCCAGGCCCCACACGCCGCCGGACACGCCGCAGTCCAGGTAGCGCACGCCCTTGTCGTTGAGCGCCCGCGCGTTCCTGCTGTCGTCGGTGAACCGCGAGTTGCCGCCGTCGATGACCAGGTCACCGGGCTCCAGCAGTTCACCCAGTTCGGTGATGGTCTGCCGGGTGATGTCCCCGGCGGGCACCATGACCCACACCACGCGCGGTGCGCTGAGCCTGCCCACCATGTCGGCGAGCGAGTCGGCGTCGGTGACTTCGGGGTTGCGGTCGTAGCCCACGACCTCGTGCCCGGCGCGGCGGATCCGCTCGCGCATGTTGAAGCCCATCTTGCCGAGGCCGACGAGTCCGAGCTGCACGGTCGTTGTCTCCCCTACGTCTGTTCGATGATCAGCCGGGCAGGCGCACGGGCATCAGCAGGTAGAGGTAGCCCGGCGCCACGTTCCCATCTTCGTCCACCGGCTTCAGGAGCGCGGGTCGGCTGGGTGTGGTGAAGGACAAGTGCGCCCGCGGGGTGCGCACCGCCTGGAGGCCCTCCAGCAGGTAGGTGGGGTTGAACGCGATGGTCACCGAGTCGCCGGTGTACTCGACCGGCAGCTCCTCCTCGGCGCTGCCCTCGTCGTCGCCGCCGGCCGACAGGCGCAGGCCCGTGTCCACGAACTCCAGCCGCACCTGGGTGCCGCGCTCGGCGACCAGCGACACGCGCTTGATCGCCTGCACCAGCGCGTCGACCTCGATGACCGCGGCCGCCGAGTGCTCGGTGGGCAGCAGCTGGCGGTACTTGGGGAAGTCGGCGTCGAGCAGGCGCGTGGTCGTGCGGCGGTTGGCGCCGGACAGGCCGAGCAGGCCGTCGTTGCCCAGCGACAGCTCCACCTTCGCGCCGGACGCGCCGAGGGTCTTGGCCGAGTCGTTCAGGGTCTTGGCCGGCACCAGCACGGACACCTCGCCCAGGCCCGCGTTCGGCTCCCACGCGAACTCGCGCATGGCCAGCCGGAAGCGGTCGGTGGCGACCAGGGTCAGCTTGCCCTCGCCGATCTCCAGGCGGACGCCGGTGAGCATCGGCAGCGTGTCGTCCTTGCCCGCCGCGACCGCGACCTGGGCGACCGCCTCGCCGAACACCTCGCCCGGCAGCTCACCCGCGAGCTGCGGCATGGTCGGCAGCTGGGGGTAGTCCTCCACCGGCATGGTCGGCAGCGAGAACCGGGCGCTGCCGCACGAGATCGTCATGCGCGCGCCGTCGACCGCGATCTCCACCGGGTGGTTCGGTAGCGCCTTGGTGATGTCGGCCAGCAGCCGGCCGGACACGAGCGCCTTGCCGCCGTCGGCGATGGTGGCCGGCACGCCGCACTGGGCGGACACCTCGTAGTCGAACCCCGAGACCGTCAGCGCCTCACCCGAGCCGTCCTCCGCCCCGGCGTCGAGCAGGACGCCGCCGAGCACCGGGACGGGCGGCCTAGACGGCAGGCTGCGGGCGACCCAGGCGACGGCGTCGGCCAGGCCGTCGCGCTCGACGCGGATCTTCATGAGGCGTCCTTCCTCAAGTCGGCATGAGCGGCAACAGCACGCGTTGCGGTGGGGGTAGGGGAGCCGCGTCCCGTCGCGGGTCGGTGCCGGACCGGTCCGACCCTTCGGTGCGGAGGCTCCACCGTAGAGCGTCGGGGCGGGCTTCGTCACCTCGGGTCCGCCCCCGGGGCGGAGCGGTGTCCCCGGGGCCTGTTTTTGGTTTGTTCACTTCTTCAAGGGAAGACAACCGCAACAGCAGTAAGGGCTGTGGATTGTGTGGACAACGTGCGTTCTGGCTGCTCGTCGCCCGCTTGGAGGTGTGGATGGACACGGGGTGTCACCCGGGGACAGGTCGGCGCACCCGGGGAGAACTACGGCGCTCGGCCGTTCGGTCCACAGGGAGGCCGAGTTGTCCCCGGGGTAATCCCCGGGTGTGGGTCGAGTTCTCCCCGGGTGCTGCACAGGGTGATCGTGGCGCGGATCTCCCCCGTTGGTCCACGTGAGCAGACCTGTGGACAACCCGAACCCGCTGGTTCACGCCTTGTCGGCCGGTTCGTCCCTGGGTGCCGACCTGGGCGGATGGACTTGAGGGGGTGTACCGCCTTTATTTCCGCGCCCGATCGGGTGGTGTGGCCTGGAGGGGGCTCGGAGGGGGCCTGGAGGGGCGGTTGCCCCGGGTGCGGGGGCGGTGGGGAGGGGGTCGCACCCGGGTGCCGGCGGCGGGGCGGCGGTGGGTCCGCAGGGGGTCGGCGGGCGGTGCCGGCCACCCGGGTGCGGGGCGGCGTTCACCCGGGTGCGGCGGGGGTTTCCCCCGGGGCGCGGCACCCGGGTGCCGCACCCGGGTGCGGGACGGGTCGGGACGGGCCGGAGCGGGCTCGGGCGGCCGGGCTCGGACGGCTCAGGGGCTCGCCTCGGGGCGGCCGCGGCCGGGCCCGAAGGCGGGCGTCCGAGGCGTCCCGGGGTGTCCGGGGTGTCTTGGGCGGTCTCGGGCAGCCGGAAGGCGGCTCAGGTGGGCGCGGGCCTCGACGAGGCCCGAGGCCGGGTCGTCCCGAGGTGGGCAGCCCGAGGCCCGGCCGGGTGCTCCGGGATCGGTCCGGGCGCGACGGACAACCGGTCAGCCGGTACCGGCGAGAAGGACGACGGAGCGGAGGGGCACCGGCCGTGGGGAAGGCCGGACCGGCGGCGTCAGGGGGTGTGGCGCGCCCGCTGCTTGATCCGCGAGGTCAGCTCCTGCACCTGCTCGTACACGCGCCGCCGCTCGGCCATCTCCTTGCGGATCTTCTTGTCGGCGTGCATGACCGTGGTGTGGTCGCGGCCGCCGAACGTCTGGCCGATCTTCGGCAGCGACAGGTCGGTCAGCTCGCGGCACAGGTACATGGAGATCTGCCGGGCCTGGGCCAGCACCTTCGTCTTGCCCGGCCCGCACAGGTCGTCGATGGTCACGCCGAAGAACTCGGCGGTGACCGCCATGATCGTCGGCGCGGTGATCTCCGGCGCGTGGGAGTCCGGGATCAGGTCGCGCAGCACTATCTCGGCCAGCTGCACGTCCACCGGCTGCCGGTTGAGGGAGGCGAACGCGGTCACCCGGATCAGCGCGCCCTCCAGCTCGCGGATGTTCCGCTCGATCCGGGCGGCGATGAACTCCAGCACCTCGGCGGGCGCGGCGAGCCGGTCCTGGGCCGCCTTCTTCCGCAGGATCGCGATGCGGGTCTCCAACTCGGGCGGCTGGATGTCGGTGATCAGGCCCCACTCGAACCGGGTGCGCAGCCGGTCCTCCAGCGTCTCCAGCCGCTTGGGCGGCCGGTCGGAGGACACCACGATCTGCTTGTTGGAGTTGTGCAGCGTGTTGAACGTGTGGAAGAACTCCTCCTGCGTGCCTTCCTTGCCCTCCAGGAACTGGATGTCGTCGACGAGGAGCACGTCGATGTCCCGGTAGCGGCGCTGGAAGGCGACCTTGCGGTCGTCGCGCAGGGAGTTGATGAAGTCGTTGGTGAACTCCTCCGTCGACACGTACCGCACGCGCATGCCGGGGAACAGCCGCTGCGCGTAGTGCCCGACGGCGTGCAGCAGGTGCGTCTTGCCCAGTCCCGACTCGCCCCAGATGAACAGCGGGTTGTACGCGCGGGCGGGTGCCTCGGCCACGGCCACCGCCGCCGCGTGGGCGAAGCGGTTGGACGCGCCGATGACGAAGGTGTCGAAGTTGTACTTCTCGTTCAGCCGGGTCTGCGAGGACGCGGGGTTCGCGGGCCTGGTGAACGGCGTGCCGCTCGGCGGCTGGTGCGGCTGGCCGCCGCCGAACGTGGGCCAGATCTCGGTGACGGCGGCCAGCGCCTCGGCCTGCTCGTCGACCTCGTCGCCCTCGCCCTCCTGCTCGCCGTCGGGCTCGCCCTCCTGCCGGTCGCCGAGCAGCGGCGCGCCGTTGGGCACGACGGGCAGCGGCACCGGACCGGGCACGACGGGCGGCACGGGGCCGGGCACCGGGGGGCCCGCCAGGTGGGGGTGCGGCGGCACGTGGGTCGGGGTGTGCACGGACGTCGGCGCGTGCACGGGGGTGGTGTGCACGGGGGTGGGCGCGTGCACGGGGATCGGGGCGGTCACCGGCTCCGGCGAGTCGACCTTCACCGCCAGCGACACGGCCCGGCCGAGGCGGCGGGACAGGGCGGCGGTGATGGGCTCGCGCAGGGCGCGCTCGATCGCCTCCTTGGCGAAGTCGCTCGGCGCGGCCAGCAGCGCGGTGCCGTCGAGCAGCCCGATCGGCCTGGTCACGCGCATCCACGCGCGTTGCTGGGGGGACAGCGTGCTGGCGGCCAACTCCTGCACGACCTGCTCCCACACGAGACCCAGATCGGTCTGGTGGTCGGACACCTCCGCGCTCCCCTCCCCTCGGTGACTGCTCCGTGGCCGGTCCC